>NZ_SLWA01000001.1:0-95792 GCF_004345565.1 Flavobacterium circumlabens
TTAGATTCTTAGATTCTTAGATTCTTAGATTCTTAGATTCTTAGATTCTTAGATTCTTAGATTCTTAGATTCTTAGATTCTTAGATTCTTAGATTCTTAGATTCTTTAAAATAAATTTACTTCGCAAATTTATTTTAAACTGCGCGGGTTTACGCCATAAAAAAAGCCTCTTCAAAAGAAGAGGCTTTAGTACTCAGAGCGGGACTTGAACCCGCACGAACATTGCTGTTCACTGGATTTTAAGTCCAGCGTGTCTACCAATTTCACCATCCGAGCATTATATGGTTTTGAGCGAAAAACGGGGCTCGAACCCGCGACCTCGACCTTGGCAAGGTCGCGCTCTACCAACTGAGCTATTTTCGCGTTTCAAATTCTAGTAAGAACCGCAACACTTGATTTGTTCTGTATTGCGGTTGCAAATTTAAGACATTTATTGAGTTATACAAGCGTTTTTTGAAAAAAAATTACACTTATTTTATAACCTTCTGATAACCTAAACTTTAAATATGAAAATTATTTCTTTACCAGCATTCTTTTGATCTCATTCAGCTTCATTAGTGCCTCCACTGGGGTGATCGCGTTTATATCAAGACTCATAATCTCTTCTTTTATCTCTTCTAACAGCGGATCATCCAGATTAAAGAAGCTCATTTGCATTTCATCATTAGCTGATTTTATTCCGTTTAGAGCATCACTCGAATGATTCTTCTCTAATTTCTTCAATAACTTCTGCGCTTTCAAAATTACAATTTGAGGCATTCCGGCCATTTTTGCGACATGAATTCCAAAACTATGGGCACTTCCGCCTTTTACGAGTTTACGAATAAACAGAACCGTATCTTTTAATTCTTTTACGGCAACATTATAATTCTGGATTCTCGGCAACGATTCGGTCATTTCATTTAACTCGTGATAATGCGTTGCAAACAATGTTTTTGGTTTTGAGGGATGCTCGTGCAAAAATTCAGCAATAGCCCAGGCAATCGATATTCCGTCATAGGTACTGGTCCCTCTTCCGATCTCGTCCAGTAAAACCAGACTTCGATCTGAGATATTATTCAAAATAGAAGCCGTTTCATTCATTTCGACCATAAAAGTAGACTCTCCCATCGAAATATTATCTGAAGCTCCTACTCTGGTAAAGATCTTATCCACGATTCCCATTCTGACGCTGTCAGCAGGAACAAAACTTCCCATTTGAGCCAATAACACAATTAAAGCGGTTTGTCTCAGAATAGCCGACTTACCGGACATGTTGGGTCCTGTAATCATAATAAGCTGTTGCGTTTCCCTGTCCAGAAAAACATCATTGGCAATATAAGGAGTACCAACCGGTAATTGTTTCTCAATTACGGGATGTCTTCCGTTTTTGATTTCCAGTTCAAAAGTTTCATCTATTTCGGGACATACATATTGATTTTCTACAGCCAGTTGCGTAAACGAACACAAGCAGTCTAATTGCGCTACCAAATACGCATTCATCTGAACCGGCTTGATATAAGTGGCAATCCAGGCTACTAATTGCTCAAAAAGATCTGTCTCAATTTTGTAGATTTTCTCTTCAGCTCCTAAAATCTTGGTTTCGTATTCTTTTAATTCTTCCGTAATATAACGTTCTGCATTTACCAGCGTCTGTTTACGAATCCATTCTGTTGGCACTTTATCTTTATGTGTATTTCGAACTTCGATATAATAGCCGAAAACATTATTAAAAGAAATTTTCAAAGAAGATATTCCGGTTCGCTCGGACTCTCTTTTTTCAATTCCTTCCAAATATTCTTTTCCGGATGTCGAAATAGCACGCAAATCATCTAATTCCTCACTGATTCCTTTTGCAATTGCATTTCCTTTTGAAATGGCTACCGGAGCATCCTGGTTTAAAGTTGTTTTGATTTTCTCTCTTAACAAATCACAGGAATGAAGGCTATCCCCAATAACTTTTACGGCTTCCTGCGGACTTTCCAGCGCCAGGGTTTTAATTGGAATAATAGCATCTAATGACTCTTTCAGATACACAATTTCGCGAGGTGAAATTTTTCCTGTCGCAATTTTAGAAATCAGGCGTTCCAGATCTGAAATTTGCTTGATCTGGTATTGAATATTATGTAAAACCTCTAGATTTGATTTCAAATAGGAAACTACATCATGACGGCCTTTTATTTTAGTACTGTCTTTGAGCGGCAGGGCAAGCCAACGTTTTAACAAACGGCCTCCCATTGGGGAAAGTGTTCTGTCAATTACATCTAAAAGCGTAACGGCATTCGGATTATAACTGTGATACAATTCCAGATTTCGAATGGTAAAACGGTCCATCCAGACATAGGCATCTTCGGCAATACGCTGAATTGTCGTAATATGCTGGACACGATTATGCTGTGTTTCGGATAAATAATACAAAATAGCACCGGAAGCTACAACTCCTTCTTTCAGTTCCTCAATACCAAAACCTTTCAGGGAAACTGCCTGGAAATGTTTGGTTAAAGTTTCTAATGCATAATCTTCTTTGTAAATCCAGTCTTCCAGATAAAAACTATGAAAATCATCTCCGAAAGTGTCTTTGAAATCACCTTTATTGTTCTTCGGAACAAGAACTTCACTTGGATTAAAGTTCTGCAATAATTTATCGATATATTCCGCATTTCCCTGAGCGGTTAAAAACTCTCCAGTGGAAACATCCAGGAAGGAAATCCCTATATTATTTTTAGCAAAATAAACAGAGGCCAAAAAGTTATTTGTTTTGGACTGCAAAACCTCATCATTTAAAGAAACCCCCGGAGTTACAAGCTCTGTAACACCGCGTTTAACGATTGTTTTGGTCATTTTAGGATCTTCCAGCTGATCACATATTGCTACACGAAGTCCTGCCTTTACTAATTTTGGCAAATACGTATTAATAGAATGATGGGGGAAACCCGCCAAAGCCGTTTCGGTTTCAGAACCCGCTCCTCTTTTTGTCAATGTTATGCCCAGAATTTTAGAAGCTCTAATGGCGTCTTCTCCAAAGGTTTCATAAAAATCACCTACTCTGAAAAGCAAACATGCATCAGGATATTTTCTCTTGATTTCATTGTACTGTTTCATTAAAGGTGTTTCCTTCACCACTTTCTCTTTCGCTGCCAAATTATTATATTTTAAATGATCAATTTATGACAGCGAATTTATACTATTTTGAAGGAATATTGAAGAGCTGCAAAAATTAAAATATTTTAAGATTTTTTTAAGCCCAGATATAAGATTTTTACATAGATTTGTTCATAATTAAAAAAGACTCTATAAAAGATGAAAAAAATAATTTTATTTGCTATGCTTGCTGTAGTTGGAATTACAGCTTCTAATGCTCAAAGTACTAAAAAAGCAACTTCTAAAGTAGCTAAAGTTGAAGGAGCAGGAATGGCTTTCGAAACTGAAACAATTGACTACGGTACTATCGCTCACAATGCTGACGGGAAACGTGAATTTGTTTTTGTAAACAACGGAACTAAACCACTTATCATCACTAACACTCAGGGATCTTGTGGTTGTACTGTACCAACTACTCCAAAAGAGCCAATCGCTCCGGGTGCTAAAGGTATTATTGGCGTAAAATATGCTACTGACAGAGTTGGTGCTTTTACTAAAACAGTAACTGTTACTTCTAATGCTGAAGGACAACCAACAAAAGTACTTACTATTAAAGGTACTGTTTTACCAGATCCAGTAAAAAGCTAATCTGAAAAACAATCTAAAATAATTGAAAGAGCTTCCTTATCTTTGGAAGCTTTTTTTATGACCTGAATTCAACCCTAATGAGAAAACTTGAAAATAGTGAACTGGAACGAAAATCGATTGAAGATTTTAAAGAATCCGAAAAAACTCCTCTGATTTTAGTATTGGATGATATTCGCAGTTTACACAATATTGGATCTGTCTTTAGAACTGCAGATGCTTTTTTGATTGAAAAAATAATCTTGTGTGGTATTACAGCTACTCCTCCCAATAAAGAAATTCATAAAACAGCTCTTGGCGCTACCGAAACTGTAGCCTGGGAACACCATGAAAATGTATTGGAGGTTATCGAGAACCTTAAAAAAGAAAACGTCTTAACACTTGCGATTGAACAAGTCGAAAGTGCTGTTTTTCTTCAGGATTTTAAAGTAGTCAAAGATCAAAAATACGCATTGGTTTTCGGAAATGAAGTTTATGGTGTTGCACAGGAAGCAGTTGCTATTTGTGATGGCTGTATCGAAATTCCGCAATTAGGCACCAAACATTCCTTAAATATTTCTGTAAGTGCCGGAATTGTGGTTTGGGATTTGTTTCAGAAGTTAAACTGGCCTCAATAGAAATATATTTTTTTATCGTTATAAAATTGATACTTTTATAAAATGAAAAATATCAGTTTTGCAACAATATCTATAATATTTTTTGTTTTCATTTTTTATTCATCACATGCGCGAGGAAAAATAAATATTTTTAACAAAAATATCGCACATGCTATAATTGACACCACAAAATCTGCGAAAGGAAACCTGGCAGCTATTGATCCACCCGTTCTTATAGCGTCAGGAGACCAGATATACTGCCCTCAAACCACACTAAATATCGTTACAGGTATCACAATCAATCACGATGCTGCCGAAACAGGAACACAAGCCGTTTACATTCAGGTTTCATCGGGATATTCCGGCGGTTTAGACCAACTTGAACTTTCAAATCCGGCATCCCATCCGTCAATTGTAACCAACTGGGATGCTACTGCCGGGAAATTAAAATTATCGAGTCCGACTGGAGTTGATGTTTCCTATTCGGATTTTGAAGCAGCTGTAAGGGATGTTGTTTTTTCAAATTTATCAGCTACTGCTTCCGGGACCAGAACTTTTTCTATTACTATTGGTCAGGCCAATTACCTGCCTTCTACACAACATTATTATTTATTTATTCCCAGTATCGGTATTACCTGGACTGCTGCAAAAACGGCTGCCGAAACAAGTACTTATTATGGGCTTAAGGGTTATTTAGCCACTATTTTAGCTGCAGATGAAGCACAGTTAATTGGAGAACAGGCTTCAGGAACCGGTTGGATTGGAGGCAGCGATGCCGAAACCGAAGGTACCTGGAAATGGGTAACCGGACCGGAAGCAGGCACCGTAATGAACTATACTTTCTGGAATAACGGCGAACCTAACAACCAGGGAGATGAGGATTATGCCCATATAACGCAACCGGGAATAGGTATTAAGGGCTCATGGAACGATTTATCAAATACAGGATCATTAAATTCCGGCGACCCCTATCAACCGAAAGGATTTGTAGTAGAGTATGGAGGAATGCCGGGTGAATCGCCTTTAAAAATTGCAGCCAGTACCAAAATTACCATTCCGGAAGTCCAGCCTCTTATTCCGAATCCAGTTTGTGATTCGGGAAGTTTCACCATAACGACAACACCAACAACCGGAATAACCATTAATTGGTACGATGTTCCTACAGGCGGAACAACATTAGGAACAGGAAGCAGTTTTACGACTCCAATTTTAAATTCCAACACTATTTACTATGCAGATCCGGGCTGTGAAATCAAAAGAAAAGCTGTTACTTTTACTGTAAATCCAACTCCGGATATCCCGACTACCACCGATCCAATTGTAGCCAGATGCGGTCCAGGGAGTGTTACTTTACAAGCCAGCTCCAATATTGGTACCATAAGCTGGTTTAGCACTGCCACTGCAAACACCAGTATTGGGACAGGCAATACCTTTTCTACACCCGCTATTACAGCAAACACTACGTATTATGCTGAAGCTTCAAACAACGGCTGTATAAATAGTACCCGTATCCCTGTTGACATTGTTATTTACATCCCTCCTGCGGTTACAGATGAGAAAGATATTCCGTTATGTCAGGGTCGCGAGGTCGTTTTGGATGCGGGAATTGCCGGAATGGACTATGCATGGTCTACCGGCGCCACAACCCAGACCATCAAAGCAACTACAGGCGGAACTTACACGGTTGAAGTGAAGAGTCCAGCCCCTGAAAGCTGCCCAAGTACAAAGACTATAACAGTTCAGGAACACCCGATCCCGAAAATTGACCGTATAGAAACAAACGGAACCACTGCTACTATTTTTCTGACCAGAGAAGAAGAGTATTATGAATATTCTGTTGACGGGTTTAATTTTCAGGATTCCAATACCTTTTATGATATACCAGCCGGATTGCAAACGGCTTATATCAAAGAGAAAAACGGATGTGAAGGAACAACACAAGATTTTATTATTCTGGTTTTCCCTGCTTTTTTCACCCCAAACAATGATACTTTTAATGATGTCTGGGAAGTAAACGGAATAGAAAACTATCCTCAGGCGCAAGTGACTATTTTTGACCGGTACGGAAAGCTCCTGATAGAATTAAATGCCTCAAAAATGAGCTGGGATGGAAATTTCAACAGCATTCCTCTTCCCGCTTCCGATTATTGGTATGCCTTAAAGATAGACAATACAAAACCTGTTTTAAGAGGTCATTTTACATTGAAAAGATAAAAATCAATTACACCATTTTCTTTTTAATTTCATTCAGGATGAAAAGATAATCTTCATGTTTTTTGACAAAATCACGATCAGAAACGTCAATAATCAAAACATTGAGGTCGGTCTGGGATTTGATATAATCTAAATATCCAACATTGATTTTATCTAAATATTCTGCCGATATATTCTGCTCGTAAGCACGCCCGCGTCGTTTTATATTCTCCAGCAATCTTGCTGTATTTTGATACAGATAAACATACAAATCAGGCTTTTGCATTTCTTTATAAATAATATCAAACAAGTTTCTGTACAAACGATATTCGTCTTCTGCCAGAGTGATTTTAGCAAAAATCAATGATTTGAAAATATGGTAATCGGCTACTATGAAATCTTTAAACAAATCAAACTGCGCTAAATCGTCTGATAATTGCTGGTATCTGTCGGCCAGAAAGGACATTTCCAGCGGAAAGGCATATCGGTTTTGATCTTTATAAAATTTAGGTAAAAACGGATTGTCTGCAAAACGTTCCAAAACTGTTTTAGCATTAAAATCTTCTGCAATTTTATGTGCCAAAGTCGTTTTTCCGGCTCCAATATTTCCTTCGAAGGCGATATAATTAAACTTCTCCAGCGGAATTTCCTGCAGCGGATTTTTCAACTCCTGTACAACGGTACAAAGACTGTCATCGGGTGTAATTGCAATTAGCTCGGATATGGTTTTCTGAAATACAGGATGTTTCCAGTCTAATTTAAGATCCTGCATCGGCAGTAATACAAATTTCCTGTTTTGCATTAACGGATGCGGAATTTCCAGTTTTTCAGATTTAATAATTTCGTTATCAAAAACAATCAGATCGACATCAATGAGACGGGATTGATATCCTTCCTGATTCAAACGGATTCGTCCTAATTGTTTTTCGACTTTTAAAACCTGATTCAGTATTTTTTGTGCCGAAAAGTTGGTGTGTATTATAAGCGCACAATTATAAAAAGCATCACTCTCAAAACCCCAGGCAGGCGTTTCGTAAAGCTTCGAAACCTTAATTACAGTTCCCACTTCCTGATGTATAAGCTGAATACAACTTTCGATGTTTGCTAACCGATTTCCCTGATTACTGCCTATTGCTAATACGACCTGATGCTGTGATTTCATAATAAATGCAAATTAACTAAAACTATTTTAGAATTAATTACATTATTTTAATAGATACTATTTTTAGATAAGGGGAAAAAATAGTATTTTTCATCTGAAGTTCACTTTGAAAAAGTATTCTATTCCAAAAACAATCTTGTTTATCAGAAGAATAAATGTGATATTTTCAATTATATTTGTAACAAACCAGCCTTTTTTAATACTTATTAAAAAAATATATTTATGAAATTTCTAGGAAATGTAGTTGCCACAGTGATTGGTATTTTTGTATTCATTATGTTATTCTTTTTTGGAGTAATTCTTATCGGTGCTATTTTTGGAGGAGAGGATACTGTTTCCGTTAAAGGTGATTCTGTTATAGAATTAGATCTGAAAAAAATCAAAAATGATTACGCCGGAAAATATAAAGATCCCTGGGTAACGGTCTTTTCGGACCAAAAAGGAGTTGGTTTAACCGATGTGATTAATGCCATTGAAGCTGCCGAAACGGATAGTAACATTAAAGGAATTTCTATTTTAAATGACCAGTCTTCCTTAGGTTTAGCACAATATAAAGATTTAAGAAACGCGCTTGAAAAATTCAAAAAATCAGGCAAATTTGTCTGGGCTTATGCTAATACGTATTCGCAAAAAGAATATTATTTAAACTCTGTTGCCAACACGGTTTATTTAAACCCTGCCGGAGATCTTGATTTCAAAGGACTTTCGTCTGAAATCATGTTCTTTAAAGATTTTCAGGATAAATCCGGTATCCATATGGAAGTGATTCGTCATGGAAAATACAAAAGTGCTGTCGAGCCCTTTTTAGAAAATAAAATGAGCGACGCCAATAGGGAGCAGATTACGGCTCTTCTGAATTCAATCTGGTCCACTGTTTCGAATGATATTTCGAAAAGCCGAAATATTCCTTTAGCGAAACTAAACGAAATCGCAGACGGTTTATTAGCCCGAACTCCTGAAATGGCAAAAGCACAGCATTTGGTTGACATAGTTGCTTATGAGGACGTTTATCACAACGCTATCAAAAAGAAATTAAAAGTTGCAGATGATGAGGATTACAATAAAATTTCAATCCTGGATTACACTCAGAATAATATCACAACAGCACTGACGAATACCTCAAGTGATCAGATTGCTGTTATTTACGCTCAGGGCGAAATTCAAAGTGGTGAAGGCGATGTAACTGTAATTGGCGAAGGTGCCATGCGCCGTTCTTTACAGGAAGCCCGAAAAAATGAAGACGTAAAAGCTATTGTTTTAAGAATCGACAGCCCGGGCGGAAGCGCACTGACTTCTGATTTGATCTGGAGAGAAATTGAAATTACCAAAAAAGCAAAACCTGTTGTGGTTTCTATGGGTAATTATGCTGCTTCAGGCGGGTATTATATTGCTTGTAATGCCAATAAAATTTTCGCGGAAAGCAATACCATAACCGGTTCGATCGGAGTTTTCGGAGTGTTGCCTAACTTCTCCCCTCTAGCGAATAAGTTAGGGATCAATACTGAACAGGTTAAAACACACGAAAATTCAGCAAACTACAGTCCGTTTGTACCAATTGACGAGAAATTTAAAGCCTTTACCTTAGAGAGTGTAGAAAACATCTATAAAATTTTTGTCACACATGTAGCCCAAGGCCGAAAAATGACTTTTGCACAAGTTGATGCCATTGCACAAGGAAGAGTGTGGTCGGGTTCTGAAGCTATAAAAATTGGTTTGGTGGACAAAATCGGAGGACTAAATGATGCCATTGCGGAAGCTGCCAGAATAGCCAAAATAAAAACATACAGTACTCAGAATTATCCGGAATACGAAAAATCATTTAACGATGTATTATCGAATTTACCTTTTGCAAAATCCAAAGAGGCTTTTATTAAAGAAGAAATCGGTGAAGAAAACTATATGATTCTTGAACAGGTAAAAAGACTTCAAAATCAAAAAGGAGTTCAGGCAATGTTACCTTACGGATTAAACATTCAATAAAAAGCAAAACACATAACCTAAATCCGTCTGAGTCCTTCTCAGGCGGATTTTTTCATTTTAATTAACCAAAAGTTAATTTACACTTAACATCCTTTAGCTATACTCTTCTCTATTTTAGCCGAAAATTACAAAACCATACAAAATAAAAAATAGCACTTTCATAAAGTTTTAAAAACATAGAAAATTAATTTATTTTTTTTTGATAGCTTGCCATAATCGAAATTCGATCTAAGGCAGGCTATTGTTTTTTATAATAATTTTGAAATAAACTCCACTATAAAAGTCTATTTTTGCAAGAATAGCATTCCAATTAAGAACCTTAATCCTCAAATCTATAATTAATTATGTTAAAGAAAATTTTAAAAATCACAGCCATCGTCCTCGTGGTATTTATTGCCGCACTCTTCGCCATTCCTTATTTTTTTAAAGATCAGATAAAAGCGAAAATTTCAGAAGCTATTAACGAAAGTGTAGATGCCAAAGTGAGTTTTGCAGATGCCGATTTAAGTTTGTTTAAAAACTTTCCTAACGCTACGGTTGCAATTGACAAATTAGTGATCATCAACAAGGCCCCTTTTGAAGGAGATACTTTGGTTTCGTTAGGTAAATTAAACCTAAATATGAGCATTAAAGAACTTTTTAAAGGAAAAGACGAACCTTTGAACATTCAGGGGATAACCTCTGAAAATGGTCTGATCAATATCATTTTTAATAAAGACGGTGTAGGAAACTTTGATATTGCTTTGAAGGATAAAGAAAAAACAGAAAAAGAAGAAGCCGGTAAACCGCTTGCTTTAAAAATTCAAAACTATAAGATTGAGAATTTCACTTTCAGATATATCGATCAGGGTTCTAAAATCAGAATGGTCATTGACAGTTTAAATCACGAAGGAACCGGGGATTTTACCAATTCAAAACTTGATTTAGTGACCAAATCCACAGCTAAAGTTTCTTTGGATATGGATAAGATCAATTACATGAAAAATATATCCCTGACTTTAGACGCTGTCCTGGGAATTGATTTAGAAAAAAGCAAATATACTTTTAAAGAAAACAAAGCTTTAATCAACCAATTGCCATTAGAATTTGACGGATTCATTCAGATGGTGGAAGCTGGTCAGATTTATGATTTGAAATTTAAAACTCCTACTTCATCCTTTACCAATTTCTTAGGCTTGATTCCTTCCGCTTATGCTTCAGGTTTAGACGGTGTAAAAACAACAGGAGATTTTACGGTAACAGGTTTTGCAAAAGGAGAATTAACAGATACCACTGTACCAAAATTCAACATTGCAATTGCATCAAACAATGCTTCGTTTCAATATCCGAACTTACCAAAGTCCGTTCAGAATATTGTAATTGACACTAAAATTATTAATGAAACCGGTATTCTGAATGACACCTACGTTAATTTAGACAAACTATCTTTCAGAATTGACCAGGATGTTTTCAGCGCTAAAGCGAATGTGAAAAACATCACCGCAAATCCAATTGTAGACGCTGCCTTAAAAGGAACAATTAATCTTGCTAATCTTTCCAAAGCGTATCCGATCAAGATTGACAAACCTTTGGTCGGTATTCTGAAAGCCGATGTAACGACTAATTTCGATATGGCTTCTGTAGAAAAAAGCCAGTATGAAAACATCAAAAATGCCGGAACAATGAGTTTATCCGGATTTAAATATACCGATGAAAACAACAAATCAATGAACATCAGCACGGCTTTGGTAGAGTTCAATCCAAGCAGAATCAATCTGAAACAATTTGATGCTACTACAGGAAAAAGTGATATCAGCATTAATGGAGTACTGGAAAATTTCTACGGATTCATGTTCAAAAAACAAGAGCTAAAAGGAAACTTTAATATGAGTTCAAACCAATTGGCCGTTGATGATTTCATGACTTCAGGTGAACCTGCAACAACTAAAACGGAAGCGAAACCATCGGAAGCCATGAAGATTCCCGCGTTTTTGAATTGTACGATAAATGCAAAGGCAACAACCGTTTTATATGATAATTTAAAACTAAAAGATGTATCCGGGAAATTAATTGTTAAGGATGAAAAAGCAACTTTAGAAAACTTTAAAACTTCTATTTTTGGTGGATCCATCGGCTTAACAGGAACCGTTTCTACAAAAGAAAAAGTGCCCACTTTTAATATGAATTTAGGGTTTAATCAGGTTGATATTGCACAGACTTTTACGCAATTGGACATGATGAAAAAAATCGCTCCACTGGCCGGAATTATCAACGGAAAATTGAATTCCACTATCAAATTAAACGGAAATTTAGACGCCAAGGAATTAACTCCGGACTTAAAATCACTTTCGGGAGATTTATTGGGCCAATTGCTTTCGACTACCTTAAACAGTAAAAATTCGACTGTATTAAATTCTTTAACGTCCAACATCAAGTTCCTTGATGCCAGCAAGCTAAACTTAAATGATTTGAAAATGGCAGTGACATTTGATAACGGAAAAGTAAATGTAAAACCATTTGACATCAAATATCAGGATATCAAAATTACAGTTGGCGGAACGCACGGTTTTGATCAAACGATGAATTACAACTTAAAATTAGATGTTCCGGCTAAATATTTAGGAACTCAGGCTAATGCATTAATTGCTAAAATGTCGCCTGCAGATGCGGCAAAACTGGATAATATTCCAGTCAATGCAATGATTACAGGTAATTTTTCTAATCCAAAAATAACAACGGATATGAAAAGCGCCGTTAGCAGTTTAACGACTCAGTTAGTGAATCAGCAAAAAGAGAAGCTGACTCAAAAAGGTACGTCGGCCCTTACGGATTTAATTAACAAAAACACAAAAGCAAAAGATACAACGAAAGCTGCAGCAACTGAGAAAGAAAAAAATACTCAGGACGCTACCAAAAAAGCAAGCGATCTATTGAACGGTTTGTTTAAGAAGAAAAAATAATAAAATAAGGCAAAACAAAAAAAAGGTCAATCTGTTTAGATTGACCTTTTTTATTTTAAACTGCTTTTGAATATATTTTCAGTTTTCCGTTATTGAGTATTTTATTGAGTATTTTGAAATAATCTTTTTTTGAACGCTTGATGATATTCACTCCGATACTGCAATTATCATATGGTTCGTATTTTTTAAGTTCCGATACCGAAAACAAGCCAACTGTCGGCGTCTGCACGGAACTTGCCAAATGCATCATTCCGCTGTCAGCTCCTATAAAAATATCCGTATTGGCTATTAATGCGCCTATTTCCCTAATATCTTTACTATAAAATGATGGGGCCTGAAAAGCAATTTGCGACACATTTTCGATGGGTAAAACTTCAATTATATTATAGTCGGCATATTCCTTTTTTATTGCTTTATAGAAATCTTCCCACCATATTTCCGGCAGACATTTTGTTCCTGTCGCATAGGTAAATAAGCAGATGGTTCTTCTTGAGTTGTTCTTTGTTACTCTATTCAGCGTCTTTTTCCCTTCTGCGAACTCCGATAAACTTAATTTGAGATCTAAGGGAGCTATTATTTTGTTGCTTTTCGGAAATCCTAATTTTGTCAGATAGTTTCTGAAGTTATAAACCGGATATTTTGCAATATGATCATAATCGCTTTTTACAATTTGAGTTTCTCCGTCTGAGTCTCCAAAAAATTTATACTTAGCATTAGAAAACTGGACTGCTAAACGTCCGGAAGAAGAATTCTGATCTACATTGATTGCAATATCATATTTCCGTCTTTTTATTGAAATCCAGACATTAAAATATTTTAGTAAATTTTTGAAGGGTTTTTTGGGCAAGTCAATCACCTTATCAATATTCTCGTAATTCTCAAAAATTATTGGAGCTAATGTTCCCTTAACAAATAAATCGACTTTACAATTTGGAAATATTTCTGTTACTTCCTGAACGAGCGGTGTAATCAATAATAAGTTTCCTAATCTTCCATTTGGTCTGCAGATTAAAACTCTTTTAATATCATTTTTATCCACCAAAACAATATCCCTCTGAAAATTTGCTTTCCCAATATTCTTAGTAAGATTGCGCATTACACTACGCCTAAAAACATTTATTTTTTTTAAAACACCCATCTTATTAAATCGCTTAGAATTATTAAATCTTCATTTAAATTTTAAAAAAATCGAAAGATTGAACTAACTCAAAACTAGTCCCTTTTTTTTTCTAAAATTAAATTCTTTCAATAAGTAATTATTACAAAATTGTAACCGAATGTTCCAACATTCACATTTTCAACTTTTTGAAAGAAATTTAAAAATACTAAAACCATTATATAAACAGGAAAACAATATACCGTTACCAAATAACAGTAGACGGTTAAGGAATAAACCTAGACGTTTATAGTAACAACATACCCTTCTGAACTGCGAACATTAAAAACCGTTCCGTTTTCAAAAATTAAATACTGCCCTTTAATTCCTGTTAATTTTCCAATAAAGGATGGCGTTTTATCAAGGTTCAGACTCGCCACTTTTGGCGGAAAATTCAAAACCGGATACTGCAATTCATATAAATCATTCTTTTGACTGTAAAAATATTCGCGGGCTTCCGCGGGAATTAAACTTTCGACTTTTTCTTTTTCTTTAATTAAATCAAAAGTCTCCGTTCCATTCTGAAGCATTTTTCGCCAATTGGTTTTATCCGTATAATGACTTTTTAAGGCAACCTCGGTGATTCCTGCCAAATATCGATTGGGAACCTCAACAATTGCGATTGCCTGACTGGCACCCTGATCAATCCAACGGGTCGGAACCTGTGTTTTGCGTGTTACCCCTACTTTTATTTCACTCGCTGCTGCTAAATAGACAATATGAGGCTGCAATTGCACTTTTTGTTCATAATCCAGATCACGATCTGCAATTCCTAAATGCGCTGTACTCAATTCGGGTCTCATAATCCAGTCGCCAACGGCCGGGCTGGAGTAAAAGCAATCATAACAAAAACCCTGTCTGAATATTTTCTTTTTTTTATTGCAATTCAAACATTGGTAACCCACAAAATTGATTTCAATTTCTTTATTCAATAATTGATTCATATTGAGAAAGCTATCCTCAAAAACCAGGTAATACTGTATAGGATTTCCGATTTCTGTCTGCATTTTTGTAAGTACTCCCTGGTATGTCATTAGATTTTTGAATTGCTGATTTTTGATTTCAGATTACTTCCGAAAGTTAAATTTCATTTTTGAAAGTTTAAATTTTGAAACGTAATCTTTCCTTTAAATAAATTGTTTTTTGTAAAAAAACACTATTT
This sequence comes from Flavobacterium circumlabens, assembly GCF_004345565.1. Classification (GTDB taxonomy): domain Bacteria; phylum Bacteroidota; class Bacteroidia; order Flavobacteriales; family Flavobacteriaceae; genus Flavobacterium; species Flavobacterium circumlabens. The sequence continues at coordinate 14,894 of NZ_SLWA01000001.1, forward strand.
TTGATACAACGCCAAAGTTAATATTTGTATATCGATATTCAAATTTTAAATTTCCTGTTTTTAATCCAAATTGGAAATCTAAAATCTAAAATCTAAAATTCCCATGCCCTTATCAATAATCAACTCGTTTGCATCCTGGGTTCTGAAACAAAGAATTCATCAAATAGAGCTCTTTTTAAAATACCCGAATGAAGTTCAGGAAGAATTGCTGCATAACTTACTGACAGCTTCTGAAAACACGATTATTGGGAAACAATATGAATTTTCATCTATCAACTCCTATCAGACTTTTACTGAAAGAGTGCCGATCGCTACTTATGAAGAATTACAACCTCTGATTGAACGAACGCGTCAGGGTGAACAGGGCGTTTTTTGGGAAACTCCAATTAAATGGTTTGCTAAATCAAGCGGAACTACGAATGCCAAAAGTAAATTTATACCGGTAAGCACCGAGGCTCTGGAAGATTGTCATTATAAGGGAAGTAAAGATTTACTTTGTTTATACCTGAACAATAATGAGGACTCTGAATTGTTTTTAGGAAAAAGTCTTCGCTTAGGCGGAAGCTCTCAGATTTACGAAAACAATAATACTTTCTTTGGGGATCTTTCTGCCATTTTGATTGAAAACATGCCTATCTGGGCTGAATTCAGCAGCACGCCAAGTAATAAAACTTCCCTAATGAGTGAGTGGGAAGCTAAAATTGCGGCTATTATCAATGAAACAAAAAACGAAAATGTAACCAGCTTTGCCGGAGTTCCTTCGTGGATGCTGGTACTGATGAATAAAGTTCTGGAAAATACCGGAAAAGAAAGTTTACTGGAAATCTGGCCCAATCTTGAAGTTTATTTTCATGGAGGCGTAAGCTTTTCACCCTACAAAGAACAATATAAAAAAATCCTGCCCAGCAAAGATTTCAAATATTACGAAATATACAATGCATCAGAAGGCTTTTTTGCGATTCAGGATCTGAATAATTCAAGTGATTTATTATTGATGCTGGATTATGGAATTTTCTACGAATTCATTTCAATGGATACTTTTGGAACTCCTAACCAAAAAGTGATTCGTCTGGCTGATGTTGAACTGAATAAAAACTATGCTATTGTGATCACCACTAATTCCGGTTTATGGCGCTATTTAATTGGAGACACGGTTCGTTTTACTTCTTTAAACCCTTACCGAATTCGCGTAACGGGAAGAACCAAACATCATATTAATGTATTTGGTGAAGAACTAATGGTCGAAAATACCGATCAGGCTATTGCTAAAGCCTGCCAGCTGACCCAGACGGAAGTAATAGATTATACGGTTGCTCCTATTTTTATGCAGGACAAGGAAAAAGGTGCCCACGAATGGATGATCGAATTCAAGAAAAAACCTGCTGACGTAGGTCTTTTCCAGAAAGTTCTGGACGAAACACTCCAAACTTTAAACTCCGATTATGAAGCCAAACGTCACAACAATATGACTTTAAATCCTTTGGTGATTAATGTGGCACGTGAGAATTTATTTTACGACTGGCTTAAAGAAAGAGACAAATTAGGAGGACAACATAAGATTCCGAGGCTTTCGAATCAGAGAGATTACCTGGAGCAGTTGAAGGAGATGTAGTTCAAAGATCACTTCACTTATTCTCTGTGATTAACTGATTTATATTTTAAAATGAAAAAGTACATACTATTTTTTATTATCCTGTTTACTCAAAACCTAATATCTCAAAATATTGAGCCATTAAGCCCCGTTCAAAAGGAGCTCTACGGGTTTGAAACAGTTCAAGTAAAACCAGAATTTCCTGGTGGAAAAGAAAAATTTCTTGAATATATAAAAGCGAATTTCAAAAAGGCAAATATTGATAAAAATACTAAGGGACAAGTACTCGCTACTTTTATTGTTGAAATGGATGGTTCAATAACTACTATTAAGATTATAAAAGATGATGGAATCAAAACAGGAAAAATACTCAAGAAAGTACTAGAAAAATCTCCTAAATGGCTCTGTGGTGAACACGAAGGATATCATGTTAGAACAAAAGTAGATTTTACTTTTGAGATAAATTAAATCATTTTCTGCTAATAACAACATAGATTTCTCCTTCGTCGAAATGAAACGAAAGCTGTAATAGATACTGATCGCATGAGGGATAGCAGTGGAAATCCTTTTTTGTCCCGAGGATTCGGGAGCAAAAAAGATTGGAACGGATAGCCCGACCCGCTTTTTCTGCGGGTCATGCCCATAAAAAAACCTTAATTCAGGTTCTGAACTAAGGTTTTTCTTTTTATTATAAATTTCTCTCAGGCGAAGTTGAAGTTCTTTTCGTTTCATAAGCCTTCGACTTCGCTCAGGTTGACAGTCGTTTTATTACATCATATCAATATACCTGTCGTGATATCCTAATAAGTACAAAACACCATCAAGACCCAAACTTGAGATAGAAGTTGAAGCGCTCTCCTTTACTTTTTGTTTGGCATGGAAAGCAATTCCTAAACCGGCTAAGTTTAACATCGGCAAATCGTTGGCTCCGTCACCAACAGCTATTGTCTGGTTGATATGAATGCCTTCTTTGTCCGCAATAGCTTTTAAATGTTCTGCTTTCTTCTGACCGTCAATGATATCACCAATATATTTCCCGGTTAACTTACCGTCTTTAATTTCTAATTGATTGGCGTGAACGTAGTCGATACCTAATTCTTTTTGCAGATATTCTCCAAAATAGGTGAATCCTCCGGATAGGATGGCGGTTTTGTACCCGTAATATTTTAAGGCTTTCATCAAACGGTGCGCTCCTTTTGTTATGGGTAATTTTTCAGCAACTGAGCGCAAAACATCTTCACTTAAACCTTCTAACAAAGCCATGCGTTGTTTAAAGCTTTCATTGAAATCAATTTCACCATTCATGGCCAGTTCGGTAATTGCTCTTACCTGTTCGCCTACTCCGTTCAATTCGGCTAATTCGTCAATTACTTCGGTCTGGATCAGTGTAGAATCCATATCAAAACAAACCAGACGCCTGTTTCTTCTGTAGATATTATCTTCCTGAAAAGAAATATCTACATCCAACGTTCTTGAGATATGCATAAAACTGGCTGTCATCACGATCTTATTTACAATTTCACCGGTTACCGACAATTGTATGCAAGAACGCGGATTTTCTTCTATTTCGATGATAGAAGTTCTGCCTGTTAATCTTATAATGGAATCAATATTTAAATTTTGGTCGGATAATATTTTAGTTACTGCAGCCAGTTGTGAAGCTGCTAACTTCTCTCCCAAAATATTAATAATGTATCGTTGTCTTGATTGTGATTTTACCCAGGTTTCGTAATCTTCAACAGAAATCGGAATAAATTTTACTTTAATTTCCAATTCATACGCTTTAAACAATAAGTCTTTTAAAACGGGTCCTGAACTTGAACCGGCTTCAATTTCAAATAAAATCCCTAAAGAAAGCGTATCGTGAATGTCGGCCTGGCCTATATCTAGAATAACGGCATCATAAGTTGCCAATACTGCTGTCAAACCAGCTGTAACTCCGGGTTTATCGTGACCTGAAACTTTTAATAAAATAATCTCTTTATCTTCTATTGTCATTTTTTCTTTATTGATTAAGAAGCGACAAAAATCGGCAATCTATTATTGATAAAAAAGAATAATCTTTGTTTTTTTGAAAAGAAAAAGCACATAATGATGTGCTTTTTCAAGTAATTTAACAATTATGTTCCGCTATTACAATAACTTAACTTTATCCGTTAGGCATTTGGCTGTTTCTCGTCAAAATTTACCATCCAGCCTACACCAAACTTGTCTTTAAACATTCCGAAATAAGCGCCCCAAAAGGTATCATTCATAGGCATTTCGACTTCACCTCCAGCTGAAAGTCCGTTGAAGATTTTGTCTGCCTCTTCTCTGCTATCTGTATTGATGGAAATTGAAAAATTATCGCCAATACGCAGATTTCCAAATTTTGGATGACTGTCACTTCCCATTAGAATTGTATTACCAATTGGCAGGGAAACATGCATAATTCTGTTTCCGTCTTCTTCAGCCATTTTGTTGCTATCATCTTCTTCCGGTATGTCTTTGAACTTGCCGATATACGGAAATTCACCTCCAAAAACTGATTTATAAAATAAGAATGCTTCTTCACAATTCCCGTTAAAAAGCAAATAAGGATTTATTGCTGCCATACTATTTTGTTTTTTGTTGTTTCTATATTCTATTCTCTCTACTCTATCCACATATCTCCTCCGCTAGTTCTCTCACTGTTTGCATCTTTAATTTTCTTGGGGTAATTTGCTAAAATCCATATATAAAACATTCCAGCGATGTCCGTCTAAATCGGCAAAAGCAGCACCATACATCCAGCCCTGACTTTCGGCAGGAGGCGCAAAAACAGTACCACCGGCTTTTGTTACTTTCTCCATCAATTCATCTACTTCTGCTGCACTTTCAGCATCAATCGAAATCAGGACTTCTGAACTTGATTGCGTATCTGTAATTTTGTTTTTAGAAAAGCTTTCAAACAAAGTGTCTTCAAAAAGCATTACTACAAAATTTCCTTCGCCTACCAACATACAAGTTGAGTTGGGTGTGTCGTGCTGTTCATTAAAAGAAAAACCTATTTTCCAAAAAAAGTCTTTCGCTTTTGCCACATTTTTAACGGGCAGATTCAACCAGATTTGTTTCGCCATTTTATTTCTTTTTAAATTAATAAACCCTGTAAGTTAAATAAGATAATTAAACTTTACCCGAGAAATTTATCTCTTGCAAAGTCTCTGCGTGTTTTTATTCCAATTCAATGTTTCCAAAAGAAAATAAACCTTTGTCACTTTGAACTTTCAAAAAACTAATTTTTTTCTACATAACTTTTAAAATTATCCAGAATCGCCTGCCAGCCACAGCGCTGCATTTCTTCCGGATTTTGTGTTTCGGGATCAAAACTTTCTATTACTTCTACTCCGTTTGGAGTTGCTTCAAAACTAATTTCGACCTTACGGCCATCGGCCATTACATATTCTATGGCTTCATTTTGCTTTATTAAAGTATATTCCCCTTCAAAATCAAAACTCATACTGCCGTCTTTTGCTGCCATAGTCGATTTGAATTTTCCTCCTTCTCTTAAATCATTTTCTGCATAAGGCGTATGCCAGTCCGGTGAAGCGAAACTCCATTTTGTAATATGTTCCGGTAGTGTCCAGAATTCCCAAACTTTCTCTATTGCCGCATTGATTGTGTTTTGTACTTTGATCATTCTATATTTATTTAAGATTACTATTTTTTATACTTGTTGTTTAAAAACTTTCAACATAATTTTTAAAATTAGCCATAACTCCTTTTAAAAATTGCTCCTGCATTGCATCCGAATTGTCTTTTTCAGGTTCAAATGTTTCAGAAATTTTCACATTGTTGCCCTCAATTTCAAAACAAACTGTTCCTGTTCTGTTATCCAGAAGTTTATATGCTATCAATGCATGCTTTTCAACTTTAGTGTAGGTCCCCTCAAAATCAAACCCCATGCTGCCGTCTTTTGTTCCCATGGTGTATTTGAATTTTCCTCCCACTTTTAAATCATTTTCCGCATACGGATTATGCCAGTCTGGTGAAGGTATATTCCAATTGATAATATGTTCCGGCAAGATCCAGAAATTCCAAACGGTATCGATGGATGCCTTAATCGTGTTTTGCACTGTTATCATCTTTATATTTTTAACGCTGTTTATAGCTTATCATTAACTCATTTCCGGAATCTGACTTTCATCCATAAAGAAAATTTCCCAATGATGTCCGTCTGTATCCAGAAAAGTACGTTGATACATCCAGCCATAATCTTTTGTCGTCCTGTATTCTGAGCCCCCGGCTTTAATCACCTTTGCAATCATTTCATCAACCTTATCACGAGTTTCAAGTGAAATTGAAATCAGTACCTCGCTGGTCGTGTCCGTATTGCAAATTTCTTTATGGGTAAAAGTTTGGTAAAACTCTTCAACCAAAAGCACTGCATTTATATTTTCGCCAATCACCAGACAAGTTCCTTTCTCATTTGTAAATTTTGAATTGAATGAAAAGCCCAGTTGAGTGAAAAATGCGATTGAACGATTTAAATCTTTTACAGGAAGATTTAAGAATATTTTTGTTTCCATATCTATAAAATTACAAATTATTTAAAACAAATGTAAAATATTACAAAAAGCATAATACTACAATAGAAGTCAACTTTAGGGTCATTTAAGACAAATTTTATATTTTTGTAAGGAATTTAATTTCCCAAAAAAGAAGAACCATGAGCAAAAAAACAGGTTTAATTGTGCCGCATGACTATAAATTACTAAGCATTGCAGCAATTTTAGAAGTTTTTGAAACGGCTAATAAATTGTATAAAGGAGCTGAAAAACCCTTTGACATTATGGTTTTTCAATCGTCAGAACAGATGAATCAGGAACAATTATTTGGATATACGGTCAATTCAATAGAAACTTCCAATCTGGAACTGGATTTGATTTTGATTCCGGCTTTCACCACAGATGATATGAGTGAGATGATTGCAAAGAACAAAAAATTTATTCCATGGTTGCAGAAACAACATAAGGCCGGAGCTGAATTGGCCAGTTTTTGTACGGGTGCCTTTTTATTTGCGGCTTCGGGTTTATTAAATGAAAAACTGGCCACCACCCACGTTGATGCCTGCAGCGCTTTTACGAAAGCATTTCCACTCGTTAAATTAAAATCAGAAGAAACTTTAACCGCCGATGGAAGTCTTTACACCAGTGGCGGATCGACCTCCACCTTTCATTTACTGATTCTATTGGTGCAGAAATATTGCGGAAATGAAATTGCCGTTCAGATCGCCAAGATTTTCTCTATTGATTTAAACCGTTACAAACAGAGTTATTTCAGCACTTTCAGACCCAATCATTTACACAATGATACTTTGGTAGCCATGTTGCAGCAAAAAATAGAGAATCAGTACAGTACCATCGAAAAATTAGAAGAAATCACTAAAGACATTCCGACCAGTACCCGAAATATGACGAGACGTTTTAAACAGGTTACCGGAATTCCCCCAATAGAATATTTACAAAATATCAGAGTCGAAAGTTCTAAAAAATACCTGGAACAAACCCAGCTTTCTATTTCTGAAATCATTGAAAAAACGGGATATAATGATCCGAAAGCATTTAGAAAAGTATTCTATAAAATGGTTGGCATGAAACCGATTGAATATAGAGAGAAATTTAGAGTGCAATAAATAAATCCCAGCGATAAGCCGGGATTATGATTTAATTATTTGATTTAGTCTTCTTTCTTAAAAATTTAATTAGTAGGTATATCAGATAGATAATTAAAAGCAATCCAATAATGTTTATGACTTGCCATAGAAGTACACTCCGGTCTAAGTCTTTAATCGTTTCATTCATCATTTAAAATTTTAGTACTTACAAAAGTAAGGAACCGCATCGGGAAAAATAAAGGGATAATAAAAAAACCTGTTCAAATAAATGAACAGGTTTTAAATATTAAAATCAATTGCTAATTAAGAAGCAATTTCCATACGCTTCAACAAGTTTTTATTTAAAGTATGTTTTGCATAATCTTTATCGATTGTCAGTACTTTATCGTCTGAACTTGGTAATTCGTACATGGCATCTGTTAAGATTGCTTCACATAAGGAACGCAATCCACGAGCTCCTAGTTTGTATTCCAGGGCTTTGTCTACAATAAAATCTAAAGCTTCATCCGTAATGCTGAATTCTACTTCATCCATCAAAAATAACTTCTGATATTGTTTGATTAAGGCATTTTTCGGCTGCGTTAAGATCGCACGCAAAGTTTCTCTGTCTAAAGGATCCATGTGCGTAAGAACCGGCAAACGACCAATAATCTCCGGAATCAGTCCGAAATCTTTGATATCTTTCGGGATGATGTATTGCAATAAATTGTCTTTGTCTATGTTGTCTACATTTTTAGAAGTAGAATAACCCACTGCCTGACGGTTTAAACGTTTAGAAATAATACGTTCTACTCCATCAAAAGCACCACCGGCAATAAACAAAATATTCTGAGTATTAACCTCAACAAATTTCTGGTCCGGGTGTTTACGTCCTCCTTTTGGTGGTACGTTTACAACAGTTCCTTCTAATAATTTCAACAATGCCTGCTGTACTCCTTCTCCGGAAACGTCACGTGTAATGGATGGATTATCGCTCTTACGGGCGATTTTATCAATTTCATCAATAAAAACGATTCCTCTTTCTGCTTTGGCTACATCGTAATCGGCTGCCTGAAGTAAACGAGTCAAAATACTTTCGACATCTTCTCCCACATATCCGGCTTCTGTCAATACAGTCGCATCTACAATGGCCAAAGGAACGTCTAACATTTTGGCGATTGTTTTTGCTACCAGTGTTTTTCCAGTTCCGGTCTGACCCACCATAATGATGTTACTTTTCTCAATCTCTACTTCGTCGTCTAGTTGCTGTTGCATCAAACGTTTGTAGTGATTGTAAACCGCCACTGACATTACTTTTTTAGTCTGATCCTGACCAATAACATATTGATCTAAGAAAGCCCTGATTTCTTTTGGTTTCTTTAAAATTAAGTCCCCAACCAGTTTTGAGCTTCCACTTGATTTTAATTCTTCTAATACAATTCCGTGTGCCTGCTCAATACACTTATCACATATATGTGCATTGATGCCTGCAATCAATAAATTGGTTTCTGGCTTTTTCCTTCCACAAAACGAACATTCTAATACTACTTTAGCCATTCTTTTTTAGTTACTAAGCTGCAAAGTTACTAAGTTTCTAAGATTTATCAATACAACCTTAAAAACTTAGCAACCTCTTAACTTTTTATTTTTTTACATTCTTTCTTTAAATTTCAAAGTGACAAATTAGAAACCTCAGGACCTTAGTCCCTTTGCAACTTTGAACCTTAAAAAATTATCCTCTTCTCAACACTTCATCAATCATTCCGTACTCTTTAGCTTCGTCAGCTTTCATCCAGTAATCACGTTCACTGTCTTTGTGCACTCTTTCAAAAGATTGTCCTGAATGTTGTGAAATGATGTTGTATAATTCATCTTTCAGTTTCAACATTTCGCGTAAGTTGATTTCCATGTCAGTTGCAACTCCCTGAGCTCCTCCTGATGGCTGGTGAATCATTACTCTTGAATGTGGTAAAGCGGAACGTTTTCCTGCAGCACCTGCACATAATAAAACGGCTCCCATAGAAGCTGCCATTCCGGTGCAGATTGTCGCTACATCCGGTTTGATGTATTGCATGGTGTCATAAATTCCTAATCCTGCGTAAACACTTCCTCCCGGAGAGTTTAAATAAATCTGAATATCTTTTGAAGCATCAGCACTTTCCAAGAAAAGTAATTGTGCCTGAACGATATTCGCGATCTGATCGTCAATACCTGTTCCTAAGAAGATAATTCTGTCCATCATTAATCTTGAAAACACGTCTAATTGAGAAATATTCAACTGACGCTCTTCGATAATATATGGAGTCATATTAGTCGGGTTCATTGCAGCTACGATTTTGTCATAGTACATTGCGTTTACTCCCTGGTGCTTTGTAGCAAATTTTTTGAATTCTTTACCGTAGTTCATATTTTAAGTGTTCTAAGTTTTACGTTATGTCTATACATTCCCCATCAAAGGTTATACCTCTTTCTAAAGGATGTCAATTTGTCTTATTTTTGTTTTAAAAGTTTCAGGTTTCAAGTTTCAGGTTTCTTCACGTGCGTTCCAATAAAAACTTGAAACCTGAAACCTGAAATAAAAAATAAAAACAAAAAAATGAGCGTCAGGAAAAAAATCTCCTGACGCTCAAATATACTTATTTTTTTAGAAATTATTCTCCGTAAGACGCAGCAATAAATTCGTCGTAAGTTACTTCTTTCGTTGTTGGATTTGCTTTTTCTTTAAACACCTCTAACAATTTTTCAGCTACAACCTGCTCAGAAAGTCTTTTTACTTCTTCCTGATTAGATAAAACTCTGGCCACGATTCCCTGTACTTCTTCATCAGTTGGATTTGTTTGTCCAAATTGAGCCATTTGTTGTCTGATTGATTTTGATGTAAAAGCTTTCAGGTCTTCAAATGTAATCTGGATATTACTCTGCGCCATTGCTTTTCCTTCGATTAATTGAAAACGTAATCCTTTTTCAGATCTTGCGTATTCAACTTCAGCTTCTTCTGCAGAAAGTTTTTTCTCTCCAACCGTTTGCAGCCATTTTTTAAGGAATGCAGCCGGTAAATCAAATTTAGTACTTTCGATCAGGAAGTCCTGAACGTCTAATAATAATTTCTGATCTGCCTGTTGCGCGAACTGAGCTTCAGCATCTTCTTTAATTTTAGCTTTCAAATCTTCAAGAGAAGCTACTTTTCCTTCTCCAAAAAGTTTATCGAATAACTCTTGGTTTAATTCTGCCAATTCAGCACCGTTGATTGCTTCGATAGTAAAGTCTACTTCGATATCTAAACCGTGAACATCATCATGACCTACTTTTAGGTAATCCATTAATTGGTGATCATCTTCGAATAAACCTTTAGTACTTACTTTAACTACATCTCCCACTTTTTTACCGATGAATTGATCACCTGCTTTTTTGTTGAATGTAGTAACTGAAATTGTAGTGGTATTGTTGATACCGTTTTCTTCGTTTGAGAAAGTTCCTGTCAAATCAGAATCTGCAGCAACCACTTCTTGTGGAATTGGTTTCCCGAATTGTTTCTGGATACGCTCTACTTGTCCGTCGATTAATTTATCATCAGCCGTAACGATATATTTTACGATATCATTTTTAGCTTCTAAATTAATTTCGAAGTTTGGCACTAAACCAATTTCGTATTCGAAAGTTAGTTCTTCAGCATCCCAGTCAAAGTTTTCGTTTTCTTTTGCAAGAGGAGTTCCCAAAAGATTTAATCTTTCAGACTGAACAAAACGCTCTAAAGCCAAATCAACTACTTTTTTTACTTCTTCCTGTTTAATCGCTTTTCCGTATTGTTTTTCAACAAGGTCTTTAGGTACCTGACCTTTTCTAAAACCCTTAACGGTAGCCAAAGGCATTTTTTCGTTTATTCTTTTTGCTACCTGACCTTTATAATCCATGTGAACAACTGTCATTACAATCGTTTCATTCACAGCGTCTGTTGCTATTCTTTTAATATCCATCTTCTTCTTTAATTTACATAATAAAATTGGGTTGCAAAATTATAAAATTTTTGCAACCCAACCAAGTTTTTAATCTATTGTATTTGAAGGAGTTTTTCTCCCGTTTTTAATTTTGATTTATTTATCGTCCCCTACTATTTTATAAGTAATAGACTGAAGTACAGACAATATAACACTAAATATTAATGCTGTCCAGAATGAATCAACCGCAAAACCTCCAACAATATGGGTACAAAGCAAAATAATGATTGCATTAATTACTAATAAAAATAAGCCCAGCGTAATAACTGTTACCGGCAATGTCAGGATAACTAATATTGGTTTTATAAAAATATTAAGCAATCCTAAAACCACTGCAACAATTACAGCTGTACCAAAACTGGCAACGTGAACGCCTGACAATACATTAGCGATTAACAAAACTAAAGCTGCTGTAACGAGGAGTCTTAGTAATAATTTCATATTTTTTTGATTTAAAGTTTCAATAAATGTAATGAATTTTATAATTATCCACCACTGCATTGTTATTTTTGCCACAGATTATAAGGATCTTCTCAGATTAAGATTTAAGCATTTTGAAAAAAATCACGCCAATCCTTATAATCTGTGGCAAAAAAACTAAATTAATTATTCTTTTAAAAACGCAGTAGTTAATTCAAAAAACATTTTAGGATTTTCGGCATGAAGCCAGTGTCCCGCATTTGGAATGGTTTCGAACTTCACATCCGGAAAATGCTGGCGTATCGCATCAAAATCCGAATCTAAGATATATCCGGAATTTCCACCGCGGATAAACAATGTTGGCTGATTGAAAACTAAATTGTCTGCCAGAGGTTTTCCAATTTCGTCCAGATTATTATTAAAAACGGCCAAATTAAAGCGGAATGCCAATTGTCCCGGTTCCTGCCAATATAAATTCTTTAGTAAAAACTGACGGGTTCCAAAATCAGGAACATATTGTGCTACAATTTCCTCAACATCATTACGGCTTGGTTTTACCGAAAAATCAACAGCATTAAGGCCTGCCAAAATATCCTGATGGTGCTGTTTGTAAAACTTCGGACCAATATCTGCCACAATTAACTTATCTGCTATTTCAGGATAAGTCGTTGCAAAAAGCATCGCTACTTTTCCGCCCATCGAATGCCCCAGTATATCTATCTTATTTAATTGATTGGCCTGACAATACTCGAATACGTCTTTTGCCATGGCTTCATATGTAAATTCATCCGAATGAAAACTACGCCCATGGTTTCGCAAATCTAAAACATGAACCTGAAAACCTGCTTCTGCATATTGTGCGGCAAGTGTTTTCCAATTATCTGACATTCCAAGAAAACCGTGCATGATGATGAATGGCTTTCCTTCACCTTCTATTTTTGAGTATAACATTTATCGTTTGTTTTAAATATTACAAAGGTAAAAAACTTATTTATCAATTTATTGCAGAATAATATCCTGACCAACAACTTTAGACTTAAATTATTAAAAAAAAGTTTACATTTTTACGGGTTCCCGTATAGAAAAATAAATCCATAATAGTACCTTGCGGCTTTAAAAATCAAACCAAATCCTTTGATTTATTTAATTAATTTAAACCTTGATCATGATTAAAAAAATTGTTTTAATGTCTTTAGTTCTTTCACAGCTTGCAATCTCTTGTTCCAGCGATGACAGTAACGACGAAATCACACCGGAAACAGAGCAAACTCTGGCTGAACAGATTGCAAATATCGTTAAACAGCCTTACTCTAAATTAACACCTACTGAACAAAAAACAAAACTAGAAGTAGAAGCCAATGAAATGTTAGTTCAGCTAGACAAATCAAAAACTTCCGGAGCAATTGAGGCCATACAAAATTTAGGTCGTTTATTCAGCCTGAAACACATTGATCTTTTTGATGGAAAAACGGACAATGGAGTGGAAGAAGTTTTAAACATTTCAGGAGTTTATGGGATCTATACCTGGAATAACGCACAGAAAAACTGGACAAAAACAGCTTCAACGACTGAATTGAAATTCGTTTTTCCTGCTAAGGAATCACAAACGGCAAACAACGCTGTATTATCTTCTAAAAGCACGTCTTCTGACATAAAATTTAAAAACATAGATACTTACAGCCAATGGGTTTACAATCCTGAAACAGGACAAGGAAGCTATACTGAATCTATAAATGACTGGTTCTTTTTACCGACTTCTGTAGATGCTGTTTTAACAATCGACGGTACTCAGTCTGCAACTCTGGCTTCAACTGCCAAATATTCAACTGTAAACAAATCTCCGGAAGAATTCACGTATAAAGTAACTTTAAACGATGGATACACTTGGGAAATGAGTGGTAAAAAAGGAACTGAAACAACTGCAAAAGCTGCTTTTACTTTTAACGGAAAAAATTTAATTGAATTTAATTCGGGCAGCACAGCACAAATTGATGCTCTGATTGACAACGATGAAATTGCAGCTTATAAAGGAAAAGCAAATGGTCTGATCAAAATAATGGATAATTTTATCATTGTTACCGAAATGGATCTTGCTACCGCAGCAGCTGATGATATTGCATTAGCTAAAAGCGTAACGTATCCTGTTCATCCTGATTACGAAAAAGCTAACAGTGACTTTAAAGCGTATTATACTGCTATTAATACCTACAATCAGAAATATGCTGCAGGTACTGCTGCTAATTTCAATAAAAACATGAAATTAATTTTAGTTTCTAAAAAAGACGGAACTAAGATAGCCGATATCGTTCAACATGAAGAAAAAGGACATGCCTATAATTTTAACTTACCGGTTTGGAATGCTGAATATGAGTATTGGCAATCAGGTCAAGGGGAATCATTTACACAACAGTATTATGATGAGATCTCTTATTTAAAATTCAATGACAATACCGAAGTAGCAATGAGTGTTTACTTCTCATCAGGATTTGAAAATTTAGAAACTAAATTCGAGGATTTCGCAAAATCTTTTAAAAAGTAATAAGCGATACCATTTTACAGAGAGCCGATTTGAAATATTCAAATCGGCTCTTATTTTTTTGAAGGTGTTTTAACTATTATGGTGCTGTGTCCGTATCCGGCCCAAATACCAATACCTCCCTTTATATTCGATTTCAAACTGGTATTAGAAGGATAAATTGGATTTTTGCTGTTGACAATCTCATTTTGCCAGCTGTTCCAGAAATCTAAGGCATCTTTGTTTTGAGTTCTTAATTTTACAAAAATTACATCTCCGTCTGCAAAGTAAGGAGTGAATTTGGCTCTCGGAAAAAGCAAAACGCCTCTGTTAACCTGCATTGAAACCGATGCTTCCTGAAAGTTTCTATCATCTAAATTTCCGTAAAATGCCGGAACAAAAATGGCTTCTTTTCCATCGATTTTTGTAGCCACCTGATAATAATTCTTTTCTGCCACAGGATCATCAAATTTCACAAAAACATAACCTGTTGTATCAGCCGGATTCTTTTTTACATACGCTGCGCTTTTTAGCGTGACACTTTTTGGTATTGTTGTTTTTGCTTCTACTATACGATTTAAATATTCTATTTTTAACGAATACTCTTTTCCTGCCTCGCCTTTTAACGTGGAGCCAAAATAGACAAAGGGAGGTATTCTGTCTTTATCATTTTTTACTCTTAAAACTTCAGAAGTCTGCCCGTCAGAAATTGTGATTTTGGCTGATCGTATCACGTGATTTAAAACATTGGCCGAATCAATAACATTTGTAACAGGAATGCTGCTCGATAAGAAAACCTGCGCAAAATCGCCTTCCTCAATCCAGCCTTCGACTACAATTTTAGACTCCACATTATCTTGTTTAACAAAATCATCACCCGAACAACTTATTGTCAGTACCACCAAAAGCAATAAAAAACCTTTTTTCATTTGTTAAAATTTAAACCTCCAGCTTATGGAAGGCAATATTCGATATAAAACCTTTTTTTCCTGTTTTACAATCACACTGCTCTTATCCTCGTTGACCTGAACATTGAGTACTACATAAACCGGATTTTCTATATTAAAAGTATTGTAAATTGAAAAATTAAGTGCGCTTTCTTTCTTATTTGTTTTTAGGAAAAAGTAATTGACCGAAAGATCTGTCCGAATATAATTGGGCATCTGCGCGTTATTATATTCTGAATATTCCTTGACAGGATTATTATTTACAAAATACCAAGAGGTCGGCATTGTAAAACGACTGCCTGAACTGAATATCTGAGTCAGGCCAAAATTCCATTTTGCATTTAAGTCGTACATCCCAACCAAAGAAAGATTATGGCGTCGGTCGTATTTTGCAAAATAAGTATTCCCATTATTGAGTCCGTCAAAATTCCGATCCGACCAGCTTAATGTGTAACTCAGCCAGCCATTCAGTTTTCCGTTGTTTTTTCGCAACATCATTTCAAGACCATAGGCTTTTCCTTTTCCTCTCAGCAAATCATTTTCAAGAGTAGTAGTTTCATTAAACTGCGTTACGCCGTAAGGGTATTCGAGTAAATCTTTCATAGAGCGGTAAAACCCTCCAAAAGAGGAAACTATATTTTTCGAAATATTCTGAGCAGAACCAACCGAAAACTCATTTGAAGATTGTGGTTTTATTCCGTTTGAACTGGCAATCCAAAAATCTGTCGGAATCCCAACGCTTGAAGTAGTGATCAAACTTAAATACTGATATTGTCTGTTGTAGGAGGCATAAAAAGAATAGCGGTCATTCGCTATATAATTCAACAGAACACGAGGCTGAAAATGAAGATAGGAATCTACTTTGCCGGAAGTATAATAATTGATTCGAAGACCTAACTCGGCATTTAAATGATCCGTCAACTTTGGTTTTATCGTCGTAAAGACCGCTGCTTCATTAGCATTAATTTTATTATTCCGGGTACTATTATTTGCATCGGTCAGGTTTTCAACATTCACTTTTTGAGGCTGTAAATTATGATAAACATATTGTAAACCTGATTCAAATACAATATTTTTAAAGGAATAACGAACTGAATTGTTAAATCCAAAATCCTTTACATAAGACGAAACCCCAAACTGAATTGTGGCCTGCTCCATCTGCAAATCATTTGAATAGTGACTAAAATAAACCGAATTGGTCATATTTACATCAGGAGAAATCGTAGTTGCCAGAGTAGGAGAAACGGTAAAGTTGCTCCACTTTAAATTTGTTTTTAAAATAAGATTATCATCCTTAATTTTCAACTCATCACCACTAACGAATGCAGCAACAGAAAAAAGGTTTTTTTCAGAAAGCCGAGATACAAAAGTCATATTCGCGTCTGAAAATCCGTATTTCATATCCTGGACATCATTATTTTCGGAACCTGCTTTTATAAAGGGCCCAACAACTTCATCTATATATGTTTTTCTTCCGGAAATATAAAACCCGGACTTTCCGGTTAATGGAACAGACAGTGTTAACTGAGAAGCTAAGATTCCTAGATTTCCCTGCACCGCAAATTCTGAAGGCACTTTTTTAAACGGAACCAATAACGTAGTAGAACTAAGTCTTCCGCCATATTTTGCATTGGAACTCGACTTATCAAATTCAACTTCTTTAATATGATCGGTATTATAAAAAGGAAAAACACCCAATAAATGTGACATTCCATAAACCGGAGTTCCATCATACAATATCGCATTGTGCCCGGGATCTCCTCCCCTGACATATAAATATCCGTTGGCGTCACCTGAGTTTTGTACTCCCGGTGTTAATTGCAGCAGTTTAATAATATCTGTGGTTCCCAAAAGTGTGGGTACAGATGATAATTCTTTTAGATTAAAGACTAATTTGCCGCCTGATAAGGTTTTAATGCCCTTTTTATTATCATTATCAATTACCACTTCTTTTAAAAAAGAAATATCTTTTTCCAGAACAATTGAAATTACAGTATCTTTTACAAGATCGAAAAAAAGGTCTTTTTGGATGTAACCTGCCGGGTTGACGGTCATTTTTATTTTCCCTAAAACAATGCTTTCCGAAAAATGACCCAGCGTATCGGTTATGGTGGAATAGTGAAGATTATTTACTGTAAAGGAAATATTTATCCCTCCCAAATTTTCATTTTCAGAAGATTTTATATTTCCGGTTATTACAGCCTTTGTTTGCGCAAACAAACCGGAAAGGCAGCATAAGAAAAAGAAAATTATAGATTTCAACACTTCATTTTAATAAGAAAAGCGCGAAAGTAAACAATTATAACCCAATTACATCAGGTTATAATTGTTTTAATTTTAGATTTATTTTAGTTTTTGCAGGTACATATTCACCACATTATCCAGACCCAGATAAAGGGCCTCTGAAATTAAAGCATGCCCGATAGAAACCTCTAATAATCCCGGAATATTTTGTTTAAAAAACTGAATATTATCCAGACTTAAATCATGACCTGCATTAATTCCCAAGCCTAATTCGTTTGCTAATTCCGCCGCTTTCACATAAGGATCAATTCCGTTTTTATTTCCCAGGTCATATTCGTGTGCAAAAGCTTCCGTATATAATTCGATTCTTTCGGTGCCGGTTTTTTTTGCTCCTTCAATCATTTCTAAAACCGGATCAACAAAAATCGAAGTTCGGATTCCGTTACGCTGAAATTCCCGGATAACTTCACTTAAATAAGATTGATTTTTCAGGGTATCCCAACCTGCAGAAGATGTAATAGCTCCTATGGCATCCGGAACCAATGTAACCTGTGTCGGCTTGCATTCTAAAACCAGATCGATAAAATTATGCTGCGGATTTCCCTCTATATTGTATTCGGTATGCACGATGGCTTTTAAATCACGAGCATCCTGATAACGAATATGACGTTCATCCGGACGTGGATGAATCGTGATTCCCTGTCCTCCAAAATTCTGGATATCTGTTGCTACTTTCAACAAATCAGGAACATTTCCACCACGCGCATTTCTCAGTGTTGCAATTTTATTGATATTTACACTTAATTTTGTCATATAAATAGATAATTAATTCTAGTAACATTATATTTGTTACCACAAAAATACAAAGTAAAACGTAGCAGTTTTTGCTATTTTTTGATTATTTTGCGTTAAATATCTACAACTGATTTATGACAGAAATTACCAACTATATCACAAACGATTTTCGAGCAATCGACAGCCAGGAAACGATAGCGTCGGTTCAGGACTTTTTTGCCGACGTAAGTTTTTCACATTTTCCGGTTTTAGAAGATGGCATTTTCATCGGAAGCATCGCGGCCGATGATGTTGAAACTTTTGATACAGACAAGAAAGCTATCGATTACAAATATACCTTAGAACGTTTTTTTGCACGAAAATCTATGATCTGGCTAGATCTTTTAGAAGTTTTTGCTAAAAATCATACCAATACTATTCCTGTTCTGGACGAAAATAACAGCTATATCGGCTATTACGAAATGGAAGATATTATGAAGTTTTTTAAGGACACTCCATTTTTAAAAGAACAAGGCGGCATCATTATCGTTCAAAAAGGGATTGTTGACTATTCCATGAGCCAGATAACGCAGATTGTAGAAAGCAATAACGGCAAAATTTTAGGCTGTTTTATCTCCGAAGCTGATATGGAAAACGTTCAGATTACCGTCAAAATCGGATTGGGCGCCATGAACGAAATCATTCAGACTTTCAGAAGATATAATTACGAAATTGTCTCTGAACATCAGGAAGATACCTATATCAACAGCTTAAAAGAGCGCTCTGATTATTTAGACAAATACCTTAATATATAAAATTAGAAAATTAGATAATGAGTCAATTGAATAATTCCTGAATGAACGACACATTATCCAATTATCCAATTGACTCATTATCTAACTGCAAAAAATGAAAGTAGCCATTTACGGACAATATTATCAAAACAGTACCGAGCCTATCATAAAAGATATTTTCTCGTTTTTCCATTCGAATAATGTTGAAATGGTAATTGAAGAAAATTTCCTGAAAATGCTTTATGAAAAGCAACTCGTTAAAAATGACTACGATACTTTTTCACCGAGCACCTCCTTAGATGATAGCTTTGAAATGTTGATTAGTATTGGCGGTGACGGAACTATTTTGAGAGCGGCCACGCTGGTTCGTAATTCAGGCGTTCCTATTTTAGGAATTAATGCAGGAAGACTTGGTTTTCTGGCTACCGTACAAAAAGAAAATATTGATATTTTTTTACAATTCGTAATTGACAAAAACTACACTACATCAGAAAGAACCTTATTGAGTTTAACTTGTGAGCCGGAAAATGACGCTATTGCAGAGATGAATTTTGCGATGAACGAGGTAACTGTAAGCAGAAAAGACACCACTTCGATGATTACTGTAGAAACGTACCTGAACAACGAATATTTAAATTCTTACTGGGCTGACGGCTTAATTATCTCAACACCAACAGGATCTACGGGATACTCCTTAAGCTGCGGAGGCCCGTTATTAACGCCTGATGTAAAAAGCCTGGTCATCACGCCAATTGCCCCTCATAATTTAACCGCAAGACCACTTGTTATTCCGGATGATACAGAAGTAAAACTTCGCGTTTCGGGAAGAGAAGACCAGTATTTGGTTTCACTGGACTCCAGAATTTCTTCTGTAAAAAACGAATCCATCCTGACGATTAAAAAAACGGATTTTAAAATAAAAATGGTTGAGATTCCGGGCGAAACTTTCCTGAAAACCTTAAGAAACAAATTGCTTTGGGGAGAAGATAAGAGAAATTAATCTTTTTTCTGATTCACTGCTATACGATTATAGCACTTTTTCCCGTTCTGCCTGTATCGAATCTTCATTAAATGTCTCAAAATCATAATGTAAATTGAAAAAAAAGCACATTTAACTAAACAAACGTTGATTCGTATTGATAATTATTATATTTGCACGCAATTTTTAATTAAATGAAGAAAATTTTTAATTTATTGTTATGTTTTTTCCCCTTCATCACACTGAACGCTCAAATCAATGAGATCGGTGTTTTTCTTGGCGGAAGTAACTTTGTAGGTGACGTAGGGAATACATCATATGTTTCTCCTGACAAGCCGGCCTTTGGTATTTTGTATAAGTGGAACAGAAGCCCCCGTCATGCGTATCGCTTCTCTTACACACAATCAAGTGTTATCGGAAACGATCTTGATTCGGAAGAAACAGGACGAAGCAGAAGAGGTTATAAATTTAAAAATAATATTAAGGAGCTTTCTGCCGGCTTAGAATTTAATTTTTTCGATTTTAATCTTCATGATTATCATCCGAAAATTACACCTTATATATATTCAGGTTTAAGTTTCTTTACTTATGATGAATTACACGTATTGGGAGGACAGACTATAAAGGATAAAAATTCGAATTCTTTTGCTATACCTATTATATTAGGAATAAAATCGAATGTAACTCCTCATTTAGTTTTAGGAGCTGAAGTTGGTGCACGCTACACGTTTACGGATAATATTGACGGAAGCAATCCGGACAATGGAAATTTAGCCGTCTTACGTTTTGGAAATTTAAATAATAATGACTGGTATGTCTTTTCAGGTATCACTTTAACTTATACCTTTGGACAAAAACCTTGCTATTGCGCAGAATAATAAAATGAACTTACTAGACTCTATAGATCAAACAAATTTACCCAAACATCTGGCCATTATCATGGACGGAAACGGTCGTTGGGCAAAACAACAAGGTTTTTTAAGAGCCTTTGGCCATGAAAATGGAACAAAATCTGTAAAAAAAACGATTACCACTTGTGCTAAGCTTGGCATAGAGTATTTAACCCTATATGCTTTTTCAACAGAAAACTGGAATCGCCCAAAACTCGAAGTCGAAGCTTTGATGAAAATCCTAATCAATTCCTTAAAAAAAGAACTGGTTACTTTACAGAAAAACAACATCAAACTTAACGCAATTGGAAATCTTGACAAATTACCCAAATCGGCTCAAAAAGAGCTTTTGGATGTTATCGAGAAAACAAAAAACAATACACGTCTTACGCTAACTCTGGCTTTAAGTTACGGATCACGCGAAGAATTGGTAAATGCCGTGAGAATCATCAGTGATAAAGTTAAAAATAATATAATTTCAATAGACACTATTGACGATTCAATTATAAATGAGCATCTTTACACGCAAAATTTACCAGACGTAGATTTATTAATACGAACCAGTGGAGAACATAGAATAAGTAACTTTTTGCTGTGGCAGATTGCCTATGCAGAATTATATTTTACTAATGTGTTGTGGCCAGACTTTAAAGATCAAGATTTATATGAGGCTATTATTAGTTATCAAAAAAGAGAACGTAGATTTGGAAAAACCAGTGAACAAATTAAATAATTTTTTAGTGTTACAAAAAAGAATAAAAATAGTCCTTACCCTACTTGTTTTGGGTAGTTTTTCACAAATAAAAGCACAAGAAAAAGTTCCTTTTGATCAGGGAAAAAAATATATTCTTGCTAAAGTCTCTGTTGTTGGTAAAATAAGCTTCAATGAGCAAACTGTTGTTACTTTTTCCGGTCTTCAGAAAGGACAGGAAATAACTGTTCCGGGAGAAGAAATTAGTAGCGCGATTAAAAAATTAGGCAAACTTGGCCTTTTTGATGAAATTGCTTTTTATGTAAACAGAGTCGAGAATGACAGTGTTTACTTAGACCTTGATATTGTTGAGCTTCCGAAACTAAATGAAGTTAAATTTGTTGGTATCAAAAAGAGTAAAGTAGAAGGACTGATTAAGGATAACAATTTAACGAAAAGTAAAATTGTAAACGAAAACTTAATTACAACCACCAAAAATTACATCGAGAATAAATACAAAAAAGATGGCTTTTACAACACCAAAGTAACCATAACAACTACTCCGGATACAACTGCAGGAAATCAGGTGAATATGCTTGTCAGGGTAGACAAAGGTGACAAGGTAAAAATCAGCAGTATCGATTTCATAGGCAATACGCAACTTACTGATAACAAGCTAAGAGCAGCCATGAAGGATACGAAGCAAAAAAACGTATTTCGTGTTTTAAAATCTTCCAAATTCATTCCTGAAAAATACAAAACTGACTTAGAAAAAGTAATTGCGACTTATAAGGAAAAAGGATATCGAGATGCCCGTATTATTTATGATTCTGTTACTTACAACAAGGAAAAAAACATGCTTGCCATTAAAATTAAAATGGAAGAAGGCAATAAATACTACTTCGGAAATATTAAATTTTTAGGAAATACGGTTTACTCTGACCAGTTACTGAATCGTTATTTAGGTATTAAAAAAGGAGAAGTTTACAACGGTGTCCTTCTTGAAAAAAGAATTGCAGATAAATCAAAACCGGATGCAGAAGATATTACCAATTTATATCAAAACAACGGTTATTTATTCTCGAACATCAATGCTGTCGAAGTAAAAACAGTAAATGATACCATTGACTTTGAAATTAGAGTTACTGAAGGGCCAATTGCCTATTTCAATAAGATAACGGTTGTTGGAAACGACAAAACAAATGATCATGTTATTTACCGTGAGTTAAGAACCAAACCAGGTGAAAAATACAGTAAAGAGCAATTAGTAAGAACAATTCGTGAAATTGGACAATTAGGATTCTTTGATCCTGAAGCAATCGATCCGAAATTCAAAAATGTAGATGCCGGTGCAGGAACTGTTGACATCGAATACAATGTTGTTGAAAAAGGATCCAGTCAGGTTGAACTTCAGGGAGGTTACGGCGGTGGCGGTTTCATTGGAACTTTGGGACTTTCGTTCAATAATTTTTCTGCAAGGAATATATTCAATAAAGAATCATACAAACCATTACCTATGGGAGATGGTCAAAAAGTTTCACTTCGTTTACAAGGAAGTACCTACTTTCAAACGTATAGTGTATCGTTCTCGGAACCATGGTTTGGAGGAAAAAAACCGGTTCAATTTAGTTCTTCTATATCGTACAGTAAACAATACTTAAACAATTATGTTACAAGAGACGTAGATAAAAGCAAGAGTTTTAACATCTTAACCTTACAGGTTGGTTTAGCTAAAAGACTTACCGTGCCGGATGATTACTTCGTATTATCACAATCGATAAGTTATCAGCATTATGACCTGAACAATTATAATACAGGATTGTTTACCTTTGGTAATGGAGCGTCAAGAAATTTAGCGTACACTATCGGACTTTCAAGAAGTAATAAAGGGGTTAACCCGATATTCCCAACTTATGGGTCGGAGTTTAGTATTTCTGCAAAAGTTACCCCTCCGTATTCATTATTTAATGGTATTGATTATTCAAAACTGGGTGACCAGAAAGAATATAAAAGAACCGCTGAAGCAGATGCCACACAAGGTGATGCAAACGGTATAGTGATCAGAAAAGGGGATTATCTTGATGCAAACGGAAATAAAGTAAATACGTATCAGGAGGCAGCAGCAGATCCTGCTAAAGTAGATCAGAAAAAATACAACTGGTTAGAATATTATAAAGTTAAATTCAAAGCAGACTGGTACACAAAAGTATATGGTAAATTAGTTTTAAGAACACTGACCGAATTTGGTTTCTTAGGGGCTTATGATCAGTCAAGAGGTGTAGTACCATTCGAGCGTTTCTATTTAGGTGGTGACGGTATGGCCAACTATTCAATGGATGGTAGAGAGACTATTCAGTTGAGAGGTTATCCAAACAATTCATTGACACCAATTATTGAAGACAAAACAGATTCGAGATACGGGCAGCAAATTGGGGCAACAATTTATAATAAATTCTCAATGGAGTTACGTTATCCAATTACGTTAAAATCATCAGCGTCTATTTATGCCCTGACGTTTTTAGAAGCAGGTTCATCCTATCCAACGTTCAAGGATTACAATCCATTTGACCTGAACCGTTCAGCGGGTGTTGGTTTACGTGTATTTATGCCTGCATTTGGATTATTGGGTATTGATTTCGGTTATGGTTTCGATGCTTTACCAGGATCTGTTACGAATAAAGCAAATGGTTGGGAAACACACTTTATCATTGGACAACAATTTTAGAGAATTAACGTTTGGTTAAAAATCATCAAATAAAGTTATGTTATGAGAAGACAATTTTTATTTATATTTTTAGCCTTGATTGTAGCTAATACAAGTCAGGCACAGACAAGATCGACAAGGATTGGTTACATAGATATGGAATATATCTTAGAAAATGTCTCTGACTATAAAGAAGCAACAGCACAATTAGAGTTAAAAGCTCAAAAATGGAAACAAGAAATTGAAGGCAAAAAATTAGAAATCAATACGCTTAAGGAAAGTCTTAAAGCTGAAAAAGCATTATTGACCAAAGAGCTGATTGACGAAAGAGAAACGGAGATTAAATTTCTGGAAACAGAAATGTTAGATTATCAGCAAAAGCAATTTGGGGCTGATGGAAATTTAATTCGTCATAAAATGGCTTTGGCAAAACCAATTCAGGATCAGGTTTTTACAGCGGTTCAGGATATTGCAGAAGCTAAAAATTATGATTTTGTTTTTGATAAATCTGCAGATTTGACAATGCTTTTCAGTAATAAAAGGTTTGACATCAGCGATCAGGTGATACGTGTCTTAAACAGAACCGATAAACGGGAACAATTGACTAAAAAACAATTGAAACAGCAGGAGGCAAAAGAAAATATTGAAAATGCCATTGATGAAAATCCTGCAATGAAAGACAGGCAGAAAGTATTAGATGACAGAAAAGCGGCCAGGGAAAAATTAATCGAGGACAGAAAACTCGAACAGGAAGCAAAGAAAAAAGAATACGACGATAAGAGAAAAGCAATAGCGGCAGAAAGAGAAGCCAAAAAAAATGGCACGGTTTCTGAACCTGCTAAAACAGATGGCACCACTGCTAAACCGGGTGAGGCCACAGAACCAAAAACAACAACCGGAGAGCCGGCAGCTGCTACTCCAAGTAAAGCAGAAGAAAGACAAAAACTTTTCGAGCAGCGTAAAAAGGAATTGGAAGAGAGGAAAAAGAAAATTTTAGAAGAAAGAGAAGCGGCTAAAAAAGCAAAAGAAGCTGAAACACAAAAAACAAATACGACCAATAATTAATTAATATTTTAAAAATGATGAAACAAATCAAAACTTTACTAATTGCTGCTATGTTAATTTTAGGAGCGAGTAACTCAATGAACGCACAGGCTAAGGTAGCTCATGTTGATGTTAGCGAGATTATGTCGAAAATGCCTGCAATGCTTGACGCTCAAAATCAACTGCAAAAATTAAGTGGTACATATGATACTGAATACAAAAAAATGGTTGATGAATATCAGGTAAAAATTAAAAAGTATGAAGCTGAAGCTGCTACTGTAACTGAAGCTGTAAACGGTGACCGTTCTAAAGAAGTTCAGGACATGCAAAAAAGAATTGTTGACTACAGAGACAATGCTCAAAAAGAACTTCAACAAAAAGAAACTGATATCGTAAAACCATTAATGGAAAAAGTAAGAGCTTCTATCCAAAAAGTTGGAAAAGCGAAAGGTTTCCAATATGTTTTAGACGGTTCTACACTTTTATTAGCTGATGGTCCAAACATCACTGCTGATGTAAAGAAAGACTTAGGATTCTAAGAGAAACATTCTTATTATAAAAAACGGCTCAACTTTTTAAGTTTGAGCCGTTTTTTATTTCTTTTAATTATCATCAGCAGAATTTCACCGTAAACCTCAACTTTTTTTACTTGAAATTAGCTCATCACTCTGCTTTTTAAAATTATGTTGTACCTGAAATTTTCACGCTGTTTACATCTTTAAAACCAAATTTTACAATGGTATTTTATTCCTGCTTAAATCGTATTTTATTTAAAATCGGGATTGTAGAGCAACTAAGAAATATGTAACTTTGTCTTATGACGAATAATAATCCTATAGGCGTTTTTGATTCCGGCATTGGAGGAACTTCCATCTGGAGCGCCATTCACGAACTGCTTCCTAACGAAAAAACAATCTATCTGGCAGACAGCAAAAATGCTCCTTATGGTCAAAGGACCAAAGAAGAAATTGTTGATTTAAGCAGAAAAAATGTTGATTTTTTAATCGAAAACAATTGTAAAATAATTGTCGTGGCCTGCAATACAGCTACCACAAATGCTATTCGTGAGCTTCGTGAAGAGTATGACATCCCTTTTATAGGAATTGAACCTGCCATAAAACCTGCCGCTACTAACTCAAAAACACAAGTGATCGGCATTCTGGCTACAAAAGGAACATTAAACAGTGAGTTATTCAACAAAACTGCCGAAATGTTTCAGAACACTACAATAATTGAACAGGTAGGTCATGGACTGGTTCAGCTTATTGAAGACGGTAATCTTTATTCACCGGAAATGACTCAATTATTGGAAACCTATCTGCGGCCAATGATAGAGGCTAATATTGATTACCTGGTTTTAGGCTGCAGTCATTATCCGTACCTGATTCCGCAGATTAAAAAAATCCTTCCTGAGCATATTCAGATTATTGATTCCGGAGAAGCTGTTGCACGTCAGACACAAAATGTACTGCGTGAAATAGCCGGCCTTTCGGATGCAGAAGAAAGTGAACCTGTTTTTTATGTCAATTCAGATTCTGCTGTTTTAAACTCTATTCTCGAAAATAAATATACCGTTATAGAAAAGGATTTTTAAATCCCTATTCGAATTTTCGCTTGACAAACCAAATTCCATCCAGAGATAGATTAAGCGATATTTTATGGTAATTTTCTTTTATCAGATTATCTGAGACGCTCCCTTTTTGCCCGTAAGAGTACGAGATATTCAAAGCCGAAAAGGTATTTTCTATTGGCAATGAAAGTCCGACAGACAGGGCTGCGTTATTGACTCTTTTGCCATCGACTTCAAGATAACCGGTATCAAAATTTGCACCTGCTGAATACTGAATTTTATCCCAGTACTTTCGGGTATCTTTTTTTGATTTAAAGGTAAATCCTAATGCAAACCTGTCCTGATTCACAAAATCCCCGAATAACTCCGATTGATTCGTATCATTCCAAAGACTTTTTTCATAATCCAAAGTCATGTTCAAATTATTTTTGAAACGTTTGCTGATTCCTATACCAATTTCTAAAGGCAAATAATAATCATCGGTATCAGAAGCTTGGTTATATTCAAAAATAGTTTCAATTCCACCAGTTACACTTTCGGCACTCTGCACCTTGGACGCCCTTACCCTACTGGGCGCTTTAAAAGTGGAAGCAATAGTAAGAGTAGAATCAATTTTGTACTGAGCTCCCAGAGTTGCACGCACTCCATGATAACTTGTTTCTTTATTGATTGTTGTAAGCGAATTTGAAATCAGGTAACTCCTTTCGTCGGTAGTGTTTCCAAATAACCAGGTGGCAGAAAGACCTAGCGCAAGTTTATTTCCTAATCGGTAGCCGTATGAAAAATCAAAATTATTTAATCCTCCGGAGCCTGCCGCGGTTAAATAATAGGATTCCTGACTATTTTCGATAGGCAATTTTAAGTTAGAAATTTTAAATGAGGCACTCGAATAAGGTCTCAAAGCGGCACTAAATCCGGATTTTTTAGTTACCGGAAAAGCAAAAGCAATATGCGAGAACTGAAAATTATTTCTCTTTTCTGATTTTGAGCCACTCTGATAAGTAGTCGCTATAGCTTTTCCGCCAAGATCAAACATAAAATGATTTAAAGGCATATATCCTAAAGAAGCAGGATTGAGATTATTGATAAAATTATCGGATGGCAAAGCTATTCCTGATGACCCTATAGAAGGAATGGAACCAAAATCTGAATCATACAAACTGCCTACACCATATAAAGAATAAGGCGAACTTGAAATACTTTGAGAAAACGAGCTTAGCGACATTAAAATGAAGCAACTAAAAAAAACTATTTTATTTTTCATTTAATAAGTGATGTAATAAATTTTCAGCTGGATTTTATTGTTCAAATGTTTTTGGTCACCTAAAACAATTCTGTTTACAGCTTTATTAATTCCGGGTAATGTTAAAATCAAAGAAGATCTTGAGGCCGATTGTTTCAGTATTTCCCTTTGCAGAAAATTTCCAATACGAAATGAGTATCCCATATTTTCATTAAACTCGTCACTTTTCTTATTCAATATGCCATACACTGAATATCCAGCAGGATCCAATAAGTCACCGCTAATTCTGTTCAGATTATCAGCGACATGTACCTGAATCGAATCGGCCAGTGGATATTGCTCTGAAAAGGAATTATTAACCGGTTTTAAAATCAATTCGGCGTCAACAATTGCTCCTTTATCTGCAATATATTTCAGCTGTTTGATGTTTGGAAAATCGATTCTGCAGGCTACTCCGGTTCCTGATTGTATAAATCCCTGCCTGTTGGTTAGGGAACTGGAGAGCTTACTGCTTGAAATGGGCAGACTCTGAAGTATGGTGCCGGATTTATCTAATGAAATGGAATTAAATTGTTTTCCTGTATCGGTAATTACAAAATCTATGTACAACGATTTTTCGTCGGTGCTCTGGTATTTGGAGTAATACATCCTGACCACACTTGTACTTGGGTTAAAACCAATAATACTGGCAGAATCAGAACCGGATGGCACCAGAACCAAACCTTTTAAGTATTCCGTAAAACTCGTAAAATCAGTGATTTCCCTCTTTTTTATTCTTTGAAAAATTTCCGATCCAAAAACGGGATCCATTTTTATGTTAATGGAATCTTTTTCAACAGGCCTCGGTTTGTAGGAGACAGAGCCTAAACTTGCCGCACTGTAACTTAAAGTCGAGTTATTATAAAAATTATAATCATCTGTATTGGGCTTTATTTTCTGAAGTACCCGATGAATATCAAATGTCTGCACTTTAGTCGTATCTCCATAAAAATAATTATTATACTTTAAAATCATGGAAATCGAATCAAAAACATAATTCACCGCTTCTGTATCAGATCCCGGACTTGGCAGAGCATATACATCCGATTCTAATTGGAAATAACTATCCGATTGTACTTTTCCGAAAACGGGATCTGTATAATTTCCTACCAGAATCCTGCTTTGACCTGAAGTAACAAGTGAGTCAAAATTGATCGTTGACATTTCTACCGTAACCGTATCAATTAAAATTACTTTATTATTTACGGTCAGATAATCCGACCCTACTACAAACTCTCCTGCATCCGTATCTGTTCCGCATGAAAATAGTGTAAAGGCAAAAAACAACATTAATATAAACTTGTGCATAATCAGATTTTTGAACAAATATAAATGCTGCTCTTCTGCATCACACTATAACATATACAGGCAGGCCTTTTTGTACTATAAAAAGCGAAAAAACATCTATAATAGGTTTATACTAACAAATAGATCATTCAGCCATAAAAAAGGCTGTTTAGTCTATCAAAAAGTGCCATACATATATCTTCTTTTTTTTAAAAACATTAGGCACCTACTTTTGAGCCAATAATTTAAGTAATGAAAATAAGGCTTTTAATAGGTTCACTTTTTTTGATTTCATTTTATAATGTGAAAGCTCAGGAAAATTTTTCTGCAGCAATCAATGTCAAAACAGAACCAACAGCAAAAATTGATTTTAATGAAACAAATGCTGTACTGTCATTCCATAAAAAAATCAGTACGGCTATTACCGTAACCAATACATTAGCATACACGAATTTGAAAGTAAATTATGAATTAGGGAGTTTTAAGTCCTTTGAAAGTCTGGACAATTTTAACCGGCTTCAAAACAAATTTGAAATCACGCATGACTTTTCCAGTACAACAAAACTAAATGTTGCGGTTACCCCTACGGTTAATTTTCAGCAAAACCTTGACGCTTCTGATTTTTCGGTTTTAGGAAGTCTTGAAATCAGGCAGCAGCTGAATTCAAAAACTAGTATCAATGTTGGAGCTGCAAGAACAACCATTTTTGGATCTCCTAAATTCATTCCTACGCTGTCGTTACTTTATGCTGTAAACGATAAAAGTGCTTTACTGATCGGATTTCCGGATTCCAGACTCTCTTATTCTAATAATATTCGAAATACGTTCAGCCTGACAAATACTTTTAACGGCAGCTTTTACCATCTGGATCATTTGATTGCTACTACTGACAATGCTTCTAAAGTTACTATGTCGCAAATTACGTCTGCATTGGAATATGAAAGAAATGTCGATAAAAACTGGTTTATAAACCTGAAGGCCGGATATGATTTTAATAAAAAATACAATCTTATCGACGACGACAATCATAAAGTCTATGATTTTAATACGGGTAAGGGATACATTTTAGGAATTGGGATCAAATACAAACAATAAATAAATTTAATACACTATGAATAATCTAAAAAAAGGAATATTATTCGCGGCACTGCTTTCCAGCCTGTTTTTTATAAGCTGTAGTAACGACGACGACGATGACGATTTAATTGGAAACTGGATAAAAAAATCATCCTTTGATGGCCCTGCAAGATCCAGTGCAAGCAGTTTTGTTATTGGAGACTATGCGTATGTGGCTACCGGATATACCGGGGATGAATATTTAAAAGATTTATGGGCTTATAACTCAAACGGTGATTATTGGGAACAAAAAGCAGATTTCACAGGTATTGGAAGAAGTTCTGCCTCAAGTTTTACGCTAAACGGGAAAGGATATGTTGGTCTTGGCTATGACGGAACGAACAAACTGAAAGATTTTTATCAATACGACCCTTCAGGCAATAGCTGGACCCAAAAAGCGGATTTCGCAGGTACGGCAAGATATGCTGCTGTCGGTTTTCAGGCAGGTGGAAAAGCATATTTTGGAACAGGTTATGACGGAAATTATTTAAAAGATTTCTACCGATATGACGATCAGACCAATACATGGTCTCTGATGAACGGATTTAGCGGAAATAAAAGACGTAATGCAGCTGTATTTGTAATTGATGACAAGGCGTATCTAGCCACCGGAATCAACAACGGCGTTTATCAGGAAGACTTTTGGGAATTTAATCCGGCTACCGATGTCTGGACCCGAAAAAGAGATATCGACAAGGATGAGGACGACGATGACTCTTACAACGATGATTATTCTATTGTTCGTTCTAATGCATCGGGTTTTGCTTTGAATGGATTAGGGTATATTGTAGGTGGAGAAGGCCTGAGTACCATTTGGGAATATAGTCCGTCAACTGATCTTTGGACGGAAAGAACTTCTATGGAAGGGGCCTCAAGAACAGATGCCGTTGGTTTTACGATCAACAGCCGCAGTTTCTATATGTTAGGAAGAATAGGCTCGACTTATTACGATGATGACTGGGAATTTAAACCTTTAGAGGAACAAAATGATGATGACAATTAATACCAAAAGATTCTTCCGGTGCAACAGCCGGAAGAATTTGTTATTGATTTTACTTGTTGCACAACTGGCAGCCTGTACCAAAAGCAATAAATTAAAAAGTGAAACTTTTAAAACAGCCTCAGGCTGGGGATATTCTATTGCTTACAAAGATAAAATGATCATCAGGCAATCTATTATTCCGGTAATAAGCGATTCTAAAAGCTTTTCGACAGAAGAAGATGCCCTTAAGGTCGCCAATCTGGTCGAAAAAAAACTCAGCCGAAACATATCGCCAACGGTAACTAAAAATGATTTAATTTTATTAAAAATAAAATTCTAAATGAATATAGGTGCCATAAAAAATACCAGCTCAAACAAAATCCTGTTCCATGTTATTATATGGGTCTTCTTTATATTGACGTCATTGATCCAGTTTTACGAAAGTCCGTTTACTATCAATAATGATTTTTATGTACAGTGGTTTACCGGTATTGTTTTGTTTTATCTGAATTATTTTTATTTGGTTCCTGTCCTGCTGTTAGAAAAAAAATACTGGCTTTATTTTGTTTTTGTTTTAGCTCTAATCGTCCTTTTTATGATTATAAGGATGAATTATTTCATGCCTGAATTTAGGCCGGCAAGACCACCACTCAGAATGGCACCTCCTCCCGAAAGTGTGAGGTTATATTTAAAAGGCCACTCCGTTAGGGCGGTGATGGCAAGGCAGCCTTTATTTTTCAAGATTGGCCCTTCTCTTTTTTATATTTTGATCATTACTATTAGTGCTATTATCCGAACATTAACTGAATTTTACAACAACCAGCAAAACAAATTAATTGCCGAAACCCATAGAACTAATACTGAATTGATTTATTTGCGAAAACAAACCAATCCGCACTTCTTATTCAATTCATTGAACAGTATCTATTCCCTGGCACACAAGAAATCTGATTTGGTCCCTGATGCCATCGTGACATTATCTGAATTAATGCGGTATATGCTGTATGAAACAGACAATCAAACGGTGGCTTTAGAAAAAGAAATCAACTACATTCAGAATTACATCGAATTGCAAAAACTCAGGCTTAACAACATTGAGGACATTGTTATAAATGTCCATGGCGATACCCGTCATCAGTTTATTGAACCTTTGCTGCTGATTTCTTTTGTAGAAAATGCTTTTAAATATGGTACGGATTATAAAGGTGCCGCCCATGTAAAAATCAAAATTTTCATATTAGACAACAACCTTGATTTCTGGATCGAAAACACGATCGAACATTATGTCAAAGACCCTGAAAATTCAGGAATCGGATTAGTGAATATTCAAAGTCGCCTGGACTTACTTTATCCAAATGCACATGAACTTACCATCAATCAGGACAGTAAATTCTATCGTGTACATTTAAATTTAAAATTAGACAGTATTCAAACCGCAATAAATTAAGAACGTTATGGACAGAAAAAAGTTTATCCGAAGTGGTATTTTAGGAATTGCTTCATTAGCAACCGCTGCCAAATTATTAGAATCCTGTTCTAAAGATGACAATAACAACACTGATATCAACGCTTCCGATGATGGAACCTGTACCGTTTCCCCTTCTGAAACCAAAGGCCCTTTCCCTATTAAAACGCCAAGTCAGTTAGTTTTAGAAAACATCAAATCGGATCGAATCGGAATCGCCCTTCTTATTAATTTAACGATCGAAAGCAAAAATAATAACTGCTTGCCCCTAGCGGGCGTTTTGGTTGATGTCTGGCATTGCGATAAAGACGGGAACTATTCGGAATATGGAGGAACTACAATGCAGCAAACAGATTATACATCAGTTCATTTTCTGAGAGGCAGACAAACGACAGATTCTAAAGGTGAAGCCTCTTTTCTTTCGATTTTTCCGGGCTGGTATCAGGGCAGGGCACCACATATACATGTTGAAGTTTTAACAAGCAGCGGCACTTCCTTATTGGTCACTCAAATTGCATTTCCTGAAAATGTTTCCAGTGCCGTATATTCAAGTACCAATTATGCTTCTCATGGTCAGGCCGACACATCAAACACAAAAGACAATGTGTTTTCCGATAGCCTGGCAAATGAATTAGCCACCCTAACAGGCAATTTAACAGATGGTTATACATTAAGCAAAACTATTATTGTAAGCGGGTAATTTAAGCCGTAAAACGTTTTTTATGAAAACTTTAAAACTTATTTTAGGGGTTTCAAACTACTTTTGAGCACCAAAACAAATTTAAGAATCTAATTTCCAACAGATGAAATGTGTAATTATAGACGATGAACCGTTAGCGGTTGAATTATTAGAAGATTTTGTGAGAAAGATAGATTCGCTCGAATTGGTTAGTACGTTCAACAATGCCATCGATGCTGTTTCTTTTATCAATCAGAACAATGTCGATTTAATTTTTTTAGACATTCAGATGCCGCATTTCTCGGGAATTGAATTTCTGAATACAATCGAAAAAAAACCTCTGATTATTTTTACTACTGCCTATTCCGATTATGCTGTTGAAGGCTTCAATCTTGGTGCTGTTGATTATTTGGTAAAGCCAATTCCTTTTCACCGCTTTTTAAAATCAGTCGTAAGAGCACAACAGATTTTAAATCCGGCGGCCGCACTTCAAACCATTGCTGAAACCACTACAACTCCGGAATCAGAACAGGATTTTATGTTCGTGAGAGCAGAATACGAAAATGTAAAAATGAATTTTTCGGAGATCTTATTTATCGAGGGGCTGAAAGATTACGTAAAAATTTATACGACAGATAATAAATTTACACTGACCTTAATCAGTTTAATCAAATTAGAAAATTTACTTTCTAGTAAAGGGTTTTCAAGAATTCACAGATCTTATATCATTAACATAAAACATGTAAAATCAATTCAGAAAAATAAAGTCCTGATTAGTGATAAAAGAATTCCGATTAGTGAAAGCTATAAAACTGCTTTTTTCGAAAAGATCAATTTATAATCTTAAAAAATAAATT
The DNA here is from genome assembly GCF_004345565.1 of Flavobacterium circumlabens. Taxonomy (GTDB): domain Bacteria; phylum Bacteroidota; class Bacteroidia; order Flavobacteriales; family Flavobacteriaceae; genus Flavobacterium; species Flavobacterium circumlabens. The sequence goes on from NZ_SLWA01000001.1 coordinate 49,334, forward strand.
CCAAATCCCAATACGTCAAGATTGGAATTTGGAATTTATTTTTTGGATTTTATAAATTTCTTTATAATTTATTGTTCGTTTTTAAACCAGCCCGAATACATGACATAATTGTTAGAAATACGCTCGATTTCTCCCGCGAAATCAGACTGATCAATCTCTTTTACTTTTTTTGCCGGAACGCCTGCATAAATGCTTCCTGAAGTGACAACCGTATTTTGTGTTAAAACGGCTCCTGCTGCAATGATAGAATTGCTTTCTATGACACAGTTATCCATTACAATCGCTCCCATTCCGATTAAAACATTATCGTGAACCGTGCAGCCATGAACAATTGCATTATGACCTATCGAAACATTATTCCCTATAATAGTCGGATGTTTTTGGTAGGTACAGTGAATAACGGCACCATCCTGAATATTGACTTTGTTTCCGATTTTAATGAAATGCACATCACCGCGTATAACAGCATTAAACCAAACGCTGCAGGAATCTCCAAAAGTAACGTCTCCAACAATAGTTGCATTTTCGGCCACATAACAATCCTCAGGAATGGATGGAGATTTTCCGTTTACAGATTTAATTAACATAACAAAAGATTTTAATTAATAGCAGGACAATTACAATCGTAACGTTCCTTTTTACAAAACAAATTGATTCCTAAAGTAATCTGATGATAACCCCCGGTATCAAATTTCACATCTCCCGTAACTTGAGAATACGTATAAGCAAACATGAAATTTTTATAATTTAAACCTATAATAGGTGTAATATATTGTAATTTTTGAGAAGCAACCCCGCTTCCGGCACTGTATTGTGCGCCATCAAAACTTCGTCTGTACGATAAGGCAGCCCATAAGCTTCCGAAATCCATATTTTTATAGGCCTTTAAATTTACATCTATTGATTTTTCCTTCGTCTCATCAAACAGCTGAAATAAAACGGAAGGTTCCCATGTCATACTTTCTCTTTTACCAAAAACATATCCCGCACTCAGGAGATACTTTCTCAAATTATTACTTTCATACTCTGTATATAATTCCCTTCTGGTTTCTAAAACACCCTGAACAGTAGCATGCGCATAAAAGTTCAAATAATTATACGATGCTCCAAAATCGACATTGAAATAAGAATCTTTCTGAATAGATCCGAAGACAACGGGATCAAAAGTAGTCCCAAATTGCGTTTCGTCTAACTGACTCTGAATTACTCCGCCGCTGATACCAAAGGAAAGCTGATTCAAATCAACTTCATCTCTTGAAAACATAATATGGTGTGCATAAGTAAGCTTCAGTCCCTTTTGCGAATGGTATCCATTTTTATCATTAAAGACAATAATTCCGGCTCCGGAACGCTCTCCTATCCTTCCATTAAAACTTAACGTCTGAAGAGAAGGCGCATCTTCCTGTCCAAACCATTGCTTTCTGGCTGTCAATCGTATTTTTGCACAATTGGCCGCTCCCGCCATAGAAGGATGGATTAGATAATAATTATCGGATAAATAGTCTGAATAAACCGGAATGCCTTCTTGTGAATAAGTGTATAAAGAGGTAACCAAAAAAATAAATAAAACCTTGATTCTAAATTCCATAAAGGCAATTTTGTTTAAATATATTTTTGACTCTTCTATTTTAATACGATTAATTTGAAAAGAGTCTTAATTATTTTATTAAAAAACCAAATATAGGTATTAGTAGAAAATAACTTTACTAAATTTGCCAAAAAATACAGCTCATGACAAAAATCACTATAAAAGAAACTCAAAATCCAACTATTTTAAAGTTTGAGTTTGAGGATTTCATTACTCAGAATCAAAATTTTGAATTTAAAAATATCGATGAAGCACAAGCTTCACCCCTGGCGCAGCAATTGTTCTATCTTCCGTTTGTAAAAACAGTGTATATCTCCGGTAATTTTATTGCTATTGAAAGATATAGTATCGTAGAATGGGATGACGTAAAAGATGCCGTTGCAGAACAAATTGAAGCATTTGTAGACAAAGGCGGCGTTATTATAAAAATCGACGAAAACGCTGCAAAAAAGCAACCGATTACCGTTTATGGTGAATCAACTCCAAATCCTTCTGCACTAAAATTTGTTGTAAGCAGAATGCTGACCAGAAACGCTGTAGAATATAAAAATATCGATCAGACCGCTTCTTCTCCATTGGCAAAAGAATTGTTTAAATTTCCATACGTGAAAGAGGTTTTTATAGATGAGAACTACATCTCCGTAACCAAATATGACATTAATGACTGGCAGGAAATCACACTTGAAGTCAGAACTTTTATCAAACAGTTTATCGAAAACGGAGGAACTGTTCTGGATGAAACTTTAATTGAAGTTGCAACAAAAAATGATATCACCAAAGATGAAGCTTTTGACAAATTAGACGTGACTTCCCAACAAATCATTAACATCCTGGAAGAATATGTAAAACCGGCAGTAGCAGCTGACGGAGGAAATATTGCTTTTGATTCTTATAATGAAAATGACAAAACCGTAAAAGTAATTTTGCAGGGTGCCTGCAGTGGTTGCCCCTCTTCTACTTTTACGCTTAAAAGCGGTATTGAAAATATGCTGAAAAGCATGCTGAACGATGAAGCTATTAAAGTAGAAGCGATAAATGCATAAAAAAAGCAGCATAAAAAAACGGAAGCGCCTTTTATTAAGGCGCTTTTTTTATAAAATCATATCTCCCTAATTTTCAGTAAATTATTCTGCTTATAATACTATAAATTCTGTAGAAATAGTTAATATTGTAATATAAACTAATCAAAAACCAGAAACTATGGGATTATCTTCATTCTTTAAGAATTTATTTGGCTCAGCCAAAGATTCAGCTACAGATTTGGCCAATCAGGCAGAAACCACTTTTGATCACGCTAAAGAAGCCGCTGCTCCTTATATCGACAAAGCAGAAGCTTTTGCTGAAGAGACTATTGCAAAAGCCAAAGAAGCCTCAGAACCAATCCTTGAAAGTGCGGCTGAATACGCACATCAGGCAAAAGAAACAGTGAGTGAATATGTAGAAAAAGCCTCAGAATCAATAAGTGATGTAATCGATTCTGTAAAAGAAAAAACAAGCGAAGTTTCCGGCGAGACTAAAACTATAATCCCTGAAACGGTAGTAGATACCCGTGAAATAACAACAACTGCAACAGACGAAATTATTGATACTATTCCTCCTAAGGAATAAGGATTGATTTTTTCTTATAAAATAAATATATCTATATTTGCAGCATTAATACGCCTTCTCTTTTGAGAAGGTTTTTTTATTCGAAAAAACATGAACCTTGATCCAAATCAGTTTAGCAATTACGTCACGAAATATGCTGACGTATTAGTTGATTATTCTCTTAAACTAGTTTCTGCCTTTATTATTTTATTTGTTGGTATCTACGCCATCAGATTAATAAACAGGCTCATTACGAAGGTAATGGTACAAAGAAATTTAGATCCTACTTTAACAAAATTTCTTTCGGACATCCTGATATGGGCACTCCGAATTTTATTGTTTGTTACTTTCATTTCAAAATTAGGAATAGAAACATCATCATTTGTTGCCATTTTAGGAGCAATGGGACTTGCCGTTGGTTTATCTCTGCAAGGTTCGCTTTCTAATTTTGCGGGCGGAATGTTAATTATCGTTTTCAAACCTTTTAAAGTGGGAGACACAATTGAGGCTCAGGGCGTTGTAGCCACTGTAGTTGAGATTCAGATTTTCGTAACTAAAATGCTGACCGCCAACAATCAAACTGTGTTTGTACCTAACGGCGCATTGTCAAACGGAACGATTATTAATTATTCGATGCAGGGAGAAAGAAGAGCTGATTTAACTTTTGCTATTTCGTACGATTCAGATATTAAAAAAGCAAAGGAAGTGCTTTTGAATGTTTTAAACACCAATCCTAAAGTACTTAAAAATCCCGCACCTGAGGTTTTCGTTAAAAATTTAACTGCGAGTTCTATTGAATTTTCTTTACGTCCATGGGCTAAAAACGAAAATTTCGGAGTTGTTTTTGCTCAGACCCTGGAAAATTGCAAAACTGCATTAGATGAAGCGGGGATTGCGATTCAGCCGTACACGCTTCAAAAATAAAATACTTTTACTATTTTTTAGCTGGCGTAGTCATGATAAAATCTTTCAGGTAATAAGGTTCAAAATAAGCGACATCTGCGGTGTCGTTTATTTTGTATTTATCATAACTAATTTTACTCATTGCTGCTGCTGAAGGGTATTTGATGTCTTCTAAAAAAACAAAATTCTCCTTAGTCAGGACTGGCTTGCATTTTTCGGCACAATCGCCAACAAAATAAACAGTTTCAGTAATATCCTGAAACGAATTTTCATCTATCACTTCTGCCTGAACGGGTCTTTCGGTTTCTAATCCCGCGCTAAAAACGGCACTGTATACTTCCATTCTTCTCGCATCCAGCATTGGAATGATTTTTCCATCTGAAATTTTAGCCTGAGAGGCCAAAGTCAGTAAGGTGTCTACCGCAATCAATGGGATACTTAATGCAAAACACAGCCCTTTTGCTGCAGAAACGCCAATTCGCAAGCCGGTATAAGATCCCGGCCCCTGGCTTACGGCTATTGCTGCCAAATCATGTACGGAAGTCCCTGATTCTTCAAGTACTTCTTCAATAAAAACATGTAATTTTTCGGCGTGTGAATAACCTTCTTCAGCAATTTCTTTACATAAAATGGTTTCACCATTTTTTGCAATTGACACAGAACAATTTTTCGTAGCCGTTTCGATATTGAGAATAAGAGACAATATGTTTATATTTAAAATTAAAAAATTACGTAAAGACAAAAGTCAAAGCAAATGTAAATATCCAAAATAAGAGAGTAGCCAAACATAAATTTACGATTAAAAATCCTAAATAGATGAACAGCTTTCTGCCTACGGAAAAACAAACATATTCTTCGCTGTAATATTTTGTTTTGTACATTTTATAGTGCGCGTATACAACAAATATCGCTGCCCCGATAAAACCTCCAAAAAGGCTGAAAAGTATTTCTTGAGTAGGTCCGCAGCTAAGTGCAATAATCATATTCTGATTGAATTATTTCTTAGCCGAATCTGCCTTTTTAAGCTTTACTTTATCTCCGGAATTCAAATCCTTGGAAACCGTTGTGTAAGGTCCGGTAATTACGACATCACCAGCTTTCAAGCCAGACATTACTTCTATATTGGTATCATCCTGAATACCCGTTTTGATAATTCTGATTTTGGCTTTATTTCCTGATTTCACAAACACACATTCGAATTTTTTATCGCTTTTTGGTGCTGCTTTTTTATCTTCACCAGGATCTTCTACTTTAAAATCTTTTACCGCTGTGGTATCGGATTTTACAACAACAGAACTAATTGGCACTGCCAAAACATTCGATTTTGTTTTTGTAATAATATCAACTGTTGCCGTCATTCCAGGTCTGAAAGGCGAATATGTATCTGGCTTGCCTTCTAGTAAATCCTGATAAGATTCTTTTAAAATTCTAACCTTAACCTTGAAATTTGTTACCTGATCTGATGTTAATGTACTGCTTGCAGAGTTGGAAATACTGGTTACGATTCCTTTAAATTTTTTCTTTAAATAAGCATCAACTTCAACATTTGCTTCGTCTCCAATTTTAATTTTTACGATATCATTTTCATTTACATCAACTTCAACTTCCATATTGTTAAGGTTTGCTACTCTCAACAACTCTGTTCCTGCCATTTGTTGCGTTCCTAAAACTCGTTCGCCAAGCTCTACATTCAATACAGAAATAGTTCCGTCAGCAGGAGCATAAATGGTAGTTCTCCCTAAGTTGTCTTTTGCTTCATTTACAGATGCAGCAGCACTTTGAACTGTAAAATAGGCATTTTGTTTCGTTGCTTTAGCGACTTCAAAAGAAGCAATTGCTTTATCCCAATCTGACTTTGAAATAACACCTTTATCATACAAGGTTTTATTTCGGTCGTAATTTGCTTTTGCCTCTTTATAAGATGCATCAGATTGTGTTAAACCTGCCTTTGTTCCAGACAGATTGGATACGGAACGGTTATAGCTTGAGGTATATAAATCAGGATTTATTTTAACTAATAAATCTCCTTTTTTAACTACCTGACCTTCTTTTACATTTAACAAAATAATCTCACCCGAAACTTCCGGTGAGATTTTTACTTCAATTTCAGGTTGAATTTTTCCTGTTGCAGAAACGGTCTCAACAATAGTTGAAGCTGTTACTTTAGAAATTTCTACTTCTTTTCCTTCATCCTTATTTCCTATTGCTCCCGATTTCGAAAGACCAATTAAAATGGCAATAAAAATTATTGCACCACCCACTAAGAAATAAATTGTTTTTTTTGACATAGTAAATTATTTTGTGATAATTGGAATAATTGGAATTCCAAAGTAGAATTCAAGTATTTTAATTTTAAAAATATAATCGTATTTCGTTCTTATAACATCTGACTGCGCATTGGTTAACAACGTTTGTGCTTGTGTAAAATCAAATGAGTTCATTAAACCTACATCGTATTTTTCTTTCGCATAATTATATGCCTGCTGTCTTGCCTCTAAAGTTACCGTTGAAGATTCATAAGTATTTAAAGCTCCTTTAGCATCTGTAAAAGCGGTGTAAACATTACGCTGCAAATCTAAACTTTTTTGCTCTAAATCTATTTTAGATTTTTCAAAACTTACTTTATTACGCTCCACATTATTTTTGGCAGAGAACCCATTAAAAATTGGAACATTTAATTGAAATCCAAAATTATGACCTTTATTATCGCTAAATTGGGTAAAAATAGGATCCGGGCCAAAAGTAATCGGGTTACCGTTTGCATCTAATCCGGTTCTGTCACTGTAACTGGCACTGGTACTAAATTGATAAAATCCTTTAAGTGTAGGCTGATAAGCTCCTTTTGCAATCGAAACATTTTTTTCGGCAATTTCCAGATTGGTTTGTGCTATTTTTAAATCTGTTCTTATTTCTTTGGCTTTGTTGTATATATCATCCGGACTTTGCAAAAGGATGCCGTTTTCATCTTTAGCATTCGTATCATCAATTACATCAAAATCTGTAAAATCTTTTAATTGTAACAACTGGGCCAAGCTTAATTTAGAAATCAACAAACTATTTTCAGCCACAATAATTGCCTGCTGATCTGTTGCATTAGTAGCTTTTAAATCAAATAAATCACCACGCGGAATTGTTCCTGCATTGACCATTTCTTCAGAACGGGCCAAACGTTTCTGATCAATAGAAAGCTGTTCTTTTTTTACTTTTAAATTTTCTTTGTTAAAAAGAATTTCCAGAAACGCATTGGCTACATTTAAGGAGACATCTTCCTGCATTTTAACCAATTGATATTGTGACGAGATAATAGAAAGCTTCGCTCTTCTGTACGTATTTTGATTTTGCAATCCTTTATATATATCAACACCTGCATTCACTCCTAATGAAGAATATTGGGTGGTTTGGGTGGTCGCAATATTGGTAACCGGGTTAACGTTCAAACCAATATTCCAGGAGTGGGAAGCATTTCCGTTTACTGATGGAAGGTAACTTCCTAATGCCCCTCTTTTATCAATTACCGCATTTTTTACATCTAGTTCTGATAATTTTATCGTTATATTATTATCCAATGCATAACGAACACATTCTTCTAATGTCCATTGTTTTGTCTGTGCCTGGCCTGATAAACCAAACCCAAACAACACAGCAAAAACAAGACTATTATATTTATTTATTTTCATATATTTTGAATGAAGCACAGTAAAGATACTGCACAAATTTAACATTTTTTAAAACTGCAAAACCTCTTTTTTGCGTTCGGATTATTTTTTCTCACCTTCAGTAATCAAACCCTGATTCCAGATTTTGATTTTATCTGATTTTTTGATCCCGCTTTTCACCTGAACATATATTCCGTCACTCACTCCCAAAACTAGATCTTTTCTTTGAAATTTCTGAGGAGCAGTTTCAATTTCAACATAAGGTTTTTGTGTTTTCTTGTCAAATTGAACCAGCGATTCTTTTATGGCCAGCACTTTATCCGCTTTTTCTAAAATAATGGAAGCATTGGCACTTAAGCCGGCTCTGATAAAAGTTGCATCCCTGTTTTCTAAAGAAGCTTTTATTTCAAACTGAATCGCACCATTTTCTACTACGCCTTTTGGAGCTATATCTGTTAAAACTGCGTCAAATTTTTTGTTTTCAATAGCACCCACTGTAATTTCAATCGGCATTCTTTCTTTGATTTTACCAACCTCAGATTCGTCAATTTTTCCAACAAAAATCATTCTTCCCACATCGGCAACACTTGCAATTGTAGTTCCTTCATTAAAATTATTACTTTCAATCACCTGATTTCCTACTTTTACCGGAACTGCTAAAACCATTCCGTTTACCGTTGAACGAATTAGGGTATTGGCATAACTTCCTAAAGAAGTTGTTGTTCCTGTTTTTACGATATCCAAACTTTGTCTTGCTGCTGAATAATTTTGCTTAGCCTGGGTATAAGCCAGTTGTGCAGCATCAAAATCGTTGGCCGAAATAACATCTTTATCGAACAACGTTTTTTGTCTTTTGTAAATTTTCTCCTGATTATCTAAAGCAATTTTAGCGGTTTGCACCTGATTTTGCGTGCTGCTTACATTAGAGACATTGGCCACAACCCTGATTTTTGCAATCATATCACCTGCCTTGATTTTTTCACCTGCCTTGATATACACTTCCTCGATAATTCCCGAAATGTTTGGCTTGATTAGAACCTCTTCGTCGGGCTGAATATTACCGGTGGCAATAGTATTTTTTACAATCGTTTTAATTTCTGCTTTTTCAGTTTTGAAGACAATTGGTGACTCCTGATTTTTAGCGTATAAATAATATAATGCGCCAAAGAAAACTACAGCAATAAAAATTAAAATAGTTACTGTTACTCCTTTTTTCATTTGTTTTTGGTTTAATCGATTATTTTTTGATTGATAATTCTATTCTGTTCGCAAAGCATCAATAGGCTTTACATTAATTGCGGTCTGCGCCGGAATAAATCCTGCTAACAAACCAGATCCTACTAATATTAACAAAGCAACAAATACAACTCCTAAATCTACAGTTGGATTTGCAAACATGGTATTACTTCCGGGCGGCATCGAATCTAATACTATATTTAAAATTGCTATAACCCCGGTTGCGACAGCAATACCAAACATTCCTGAAATAATGGTCAGAAAGATAGACTCTGACAAAATCTGACCTCGAATTGCTGCAGGAGTAGCTCCCAAAGCTCTTCGGATTCCGATCTCTCTTGTACGCTCTTTAACTACAATTAGCATAATATTCGAAATTCCGATAACACCGGAAATCAGCACCAAAGTTCCTACAAAATAAGCAATGATTTTTAAAATAGAGAATAAACTTCGAACTTTATTGAATTGGTCATACAAATCAAAATTTCCAACGGCCCTCTCATCTGCCGGATTGACAGAATGAAGTGATTTAATAATCTCTAAAATTTTAGGTTTTAAATCGGTTATAGAAGCCTCATCTTTTGCAGTAAGTGCCATCCAGCCCACTTTGTCTCCATAATTAAACGCTTGTTGAAAAGTGGTAAACGGAATAAATATATTTTTTTGTTCCTGTTCTGCATTTCCTCCTTGCTGTTTAAAATTATAAACCCCAACAACCATAAAATTAATTCCGTTGATTTTTACATAAGTACCAATAGCGTCCTCCTCTTTTCCATACAATTCAGAAATAACCCCTTTCCCTATCACGGCAACCTTTCGTTTTTCAAGAATATCCTGTTGATTTACAAAGCGACCTTTAATGATATCCATCGGTTGCTGTTTGACGAGCTCCGGATAATCACCATATATTGTAAATGCAGACGTCTTTGTACCGCGAACCACATTATTGGATCCATTAAAATCTCCTAATTGATTTCTTGGAGAAACATATAACAAATCCGGCAAAGCCGCTTTTAAAGCCGCTACATCACTATTTCTAAAATTATACTTACGGGTTTTAGGCAATCCTTTATAGGCTTTTGAAGTTGTTTGACTCCACATAAACATGGTATTTGTGGCAAATCCATCAAAACCTTTTCTGATACCATTTTCCAAACCGTTAGCGGCTGCCAGTAATATTACCAAAATAAATATACCCCAAAACACACCAAAAGCAGTTAACGCTGTCCTGAAAACATTCGCTGTTAAAGCTTGTAAAATCTCATCCCAATTATCTTTCTTAAACATAATTATTCGTCTCTAAGTGCTACAATAGGTCTTATTTTGGCGGCTCTGTACGCAGGAAAAAATCCTGCCAGCGCACCTGCAAATACAAGTAAAATAAGTGTCGATAATGCCACATTGAAATCTACTTCAGGATTCTGGAAATATTCACTCTGCACCATTGGTCCAACAAATTCCAGCAATAATAAACTTGCCAGCAACCCAACAAAACCAGCAATGGTGGTTATAAAAATGGACTCGTGCAATATCATCGAAATAATAGAAAATGGAGAAGCTCCCAGGGCTTTTCTAATTCCAATTTCTTTTGTTCTTTCTTTAACTATAATCAGCATAATGTTACTTACTCCCACAACTCCGGCAATAATGGTACAAATACCAACCCACCAAAAAAACAATCTGATATAGAGATTTAAATCATAAAATTGTTTCACATCTTTAACTGAATTATAAGCATTTATTCCACCGTCATCATCAGGAGCTACCATGTTTTTACTTTGCAGTAATGCTTTTAAATCACTGGTAAATTTCTCAGATTGAGCTAAAGCTTCATCATAATTATCTGTCTTTTTTAAGGTAAAAAAAAGATTGCTTATCTTGTCTCCTCCACCATATGCTCTTTGTACAGTGGTTTTAGGCAAATAAGCCCTTGCTTCTTCTCTTTCTCCTCCCGGATCTGTAAAAACACCTACTACTTTAAAATTTACATTGTTGATCGAAACTTCCTTACCCAAAGGATCTTTTTCTTTAAATAAATCTGTCTTTATTTTCATTCCAATAGCAGCAACTTTTTCATTGTGCGCCAAATCATTACTATTCAAAAATCTTCCTTGAACAATAGTAATATTCTCAACTGCAGCATAATCAGGATCTACTCCTTTGTATTGATAACTTCCTGATTCTTTTCCATACGTAAATGAAGCACCCCAGAAGTCATATGAAGCAGATCTTAAATCCAGTTTATCTTCAAATTTTTGAACAGACTGAGAATAATCACTATTCCTAAACTGAATTTGCCTGCCTGGATTTAAACCCTTGTATTCTTTAGTTGTTGTTCCTGACCAAACCTGAATAAGTCCAGATGCATCACGCTCGAATTGTTTTTCAATCCCGTTCTGAAGTCCTTTACCGGCGCCCAGCAATATCACCAAAATAAAAATTCCCGAAGCTACAGAAATCCCGGTCAGAAAAGTTCTTAACCTGTTTTTCGAAATGGCTTCAAATATTTCCTGCCAGCGTTCAATATTAAACATAAGATGTAGCTCTAACTTGTTCTACCATTTTATCGTCGATAATTAATCCGTCTTTAAGGACCACATTTCTTTTGCACATTGCGGCAATATCCGGCTCATGGGTAACGATCAGGATTGTTTTACCTTCATCGTTAATTCCCTGAATAAGTTCCATTACTTCATAGGAAGTTTTGGTATCTAAAGCTCCTGTTGGCTCATCTGCTAACAATACTTTTGGGTTGGAAGCCAATGCTCTCGCAATAGCAACACGTTGTTTCTGACCTCCGGAGAGTTCATTTGGCAAGTGGTGTGAATGCGATCCTAAACCCACTTTCTCCAAATATTTCATCGCTATATCGTAACGTTCTTTTCTTTTTACTCCCTGATAATACAAGGGCATAGCAACGTTGTCAAGTGCGGTTTTGTAATTGATTAAATTGAAAGACTGAAAAACGAATCCTAAAAATTTATTACGATATTTTGAAGCTATCGTTTCGTTCAGGTTTTTTATTGGTGTTTTATCTAAAATATAACTCCCTGAATCGGCCTCATCAAGAATTCCCAAAATATTAAGAAGTGTGGACTTACCGGATCCCGAAGAACCCATAATCGCTACCAGTTCCCCTTCTGCGATATTAAAATTAATCCCTTTTAACACATGTAATTGTGAACTTCCCATTTTATAGGACTTGTGCAAATCTTTGATTTCGATCATGGATTGTTAAATTTAAAAACAATAATAACATTTTTTATAAGTAATTTACCATAAGAAAACGTTAATAATTCCGTTTAGTTATTACAATAAGACTCAATTCCTTATCAATTGTTACACTTTTTAAGATAATATAATTCTTTTCTTAATTTTGCATCAATAAAAAAAATCCCAACGATGAAGTTTTTGTCCATTATCTCTTTATTTACAGTACTTACAGCCGTTACAAGCTGTTCTACCTCCCAGAAATTAGAAACTTTAAAACCGGAGCCGGACGATGCAAGTCCGCTGGTTTACGATAGTAATCCCTCTTTTATAAACTTACCGATCACGGTTAAGCTTAATGATATTGAAAACCAGACGAATTCAATTTTAAATGGTTTAATTTATGAAGACAACAATATCGAAGATGATGATATTGAAATGAAAATCTGGAAACTGGCTCCAATAAAAATTCAAAATGATCCTGCCAATCCGGATAAAAAGATAAAAACGATTCTGCCTCTAAAAGCAACTGTTAAATACAGGATCGGCACCAAAAAACTGGGGATTGAACTTTATGATGTCCGCGAATTTAATTTAAACGGAGTGATCACATTATCAAGTGAAGTAGCGCTGACTAACTGGAAGTTAAACACCAAAACCGAATTCAAATCGCTGGACTGGAATGAGAGCCCGACGATGATGGTTTTTGGAAAAAGCCTTCCTATCACTTATTTAGTAAATCCGGCGATTTCCATTTTTAAATCCAAAATTGAAAAAAGCATAGATGATGCTATTGAGAAATCGATGGATTTTAAACCGAATGTCTTAGCCGCTTTAGAAAAAATATGTACGCCTTTTCAAATGAGTGATACTTACGAAAGCTGGTTACGAATTGTTCCTGTCGAAGTTTATTCTACGAGTGCCAAACTTAAAAACGATCAGTTTTTACTGGATATGGGGATGAAATGTAACATGGAAACCATCGTTGGTAAACAGCCTGAATCTAAATTTAATGCCAGCAAAATTGTTTTGAAACCCGTAGCCAAAATTCCAAATCAGATTTCTGCGAATATTGCCGCCATTTCGACTTATATGGACGCTTCTAAAATCATGACCAAAAATTTTGCCGGTCAGGAATTTGGATCGGGCAGTAAAAAGATTACCGTAAAAAATGTAGCCATCTGGCATAAAAACGACAAAATGGTAATTGCCCTGGATGTTTTAGGATCCATAAACGGAACCATTTACCTGAACGGATTTCCACAATACAACCCACAAACCAAAGAGATCTATTTTGACAAATTAGATTATGTATTAGACACTAAAAGTAAATTAATGCGCACCGCAAGCTGGCTCGCTCAAGGATTGATACTAAGAAAAATGGAAGAAAGCTGTCGTTATTCGATACAGCCTAACTTAGAAGAAGGTAAAAAAAGCATGGCTGCCTATCTTAAAAACTACTCTCCTATGCCGGGTGTTTTTGTAAACGGAAAAATGGAAGATATCCAATTTGATAAAATTCAGCTCACCAATCAGGCGATTATCGCTTTCATCAAAATAAACGGAACGGTAAATGTATCGGTTGACGGATTAAAATAAGGAACAAAAAAAAGGCAGAATATTTATTCTGCCTTTTTCTTTTTTGACTGGTACATTCTGTAGATAAGGATTCCAATTACGCCAACCAATAAATAGGGAATTACCATCAGGTAAACAATTCCGTCGTTTACAGCCTCTGCTTTTTTAATGTTACTGTCACCTGCCAAAGCAGCACGACACATCGCACATTGGGCGTTTGCGCTCAGAGAAAAGAAAACAGAGATAAGAAAATAGAAGCATTTCGTTGAGAAAAAATTCACGAATCTATTTCTATTTGCCATCCTATTTTCTTTATTCTTTATTCTATTTTCCATTTTAAACATAATAAGGAGAGATCATTAGGTATACTACGACACCGGTTACAGCAACGTACAACCAAAGCGGAAATGTTATTTTAGCTATTTTTTTATGTCTGTCAAAACTCTGGGACAAAGCCCTTACATATGAAATCAATACCAATGGAATGATTGCAACTGACAATAAAATATGAGTAATTAAAATAAAGAAATACACATAACGTATTGCGCCTTCACCACCAAATTTAGTAGAATCAGAAGTCATATGGTACGCTACATACATTACCAAAAATGCAACCGACAATGCAATGGCAAAAGTCATTAAGCGCTCGTGAAGTTTACGTTTTCCTTTTTTAATAGCCAATACAGCCCAAACCAAAACAATAGCCGTAACACCGTTTGTAGCAGCGTAAATTGGAGGCAGGAACGAAAGAGGTTCTACCTGTATTCCCAAATCCTTTAATTTAACCCCAAATAAAATAGCAACTACAAGCGGAATCACAATGGATACTGCAACGATAAATTTGCTAAACTTTTTTTCTAATGACTGATCTTCCATTTTATTCTGCTAATAATATTTTAATGTCTTCCTGAATATCTCTAACTCCTTTTTTATCTAATCCGTCGTAATATAAAATCGGATTTCCGAAATCATCTTTACGACAACGAATATTTCCATCTTTATCGATTAAAGCAAATAAACCGGAATGCTCAAAACCACCGTTAACTTTAGCGTTCTCTCCGGCATACAGATTAAATCCTTTATTTGACAAATCCATAATGGTAGCTTTATCACCCGTCAGGAAATTCCAATTGGAAGATTTTACACCCAATAATTTAGCGTGGTCTTTCAGAATTTGTGGTGTATCATGTCCCGGATCGATCGTAATGGAAACGATTCCAAAGTTAGGATTTCCAAAAAAGGTTTTTTCTATTTCCAGCATGCTCAAATTCATCTTTGGACAAATAGAAGGACAGGTAGTAAAGAAAAACTCCAATACGTATACTTTTCCTTTATACGTTTCATTTGAGACTTTAAGGTTATCCTGATTGGTCAGTTCAAATTTAGGTGCCGGACCAATTGTCAGTAATTTGGTATCTGATTTTGAACTTTTAAGGCCAACATTGTCCAGACGGTTTCCTTTTACCACTTCTCCATTTTTTACTCTGTCTACTATTTTTGGAATAGCGTAAATTCCGAAGATTAAAATGATAAATGAAATTCCGATATATGATTTGTTTTTAAACATTATGATTGAAATTTAAAGTTGTTTAGTAGCATTGTGATTCTTTTTAAGGGCAGCACGATATTCATACAGAATAATTTTAAAATCATCCAGCATCTCATTGCTCAACTCAGACGGATGAAAAGTATCATATCCTTCCTTATAGTCCTTTTTCTCTTTTCTGCCTCTTAAATTTCTTTCTTTGTCAATGATATAAACATAGGAGGTTCCTAAATCATCGTTCAGCTTTCCTTTTAAATTTAGCTGCTTATAAAAGGTTTTGATTTCATCAGGTGAAGCGAAAATAAAATTCCACCCTGAGACATCTGTAAAGGGCTTTAATGCATCTACGAGTTTCTGAGCTTCTTTTTCTGTCCCTAACGGACAAAGCACCACAAACTGAAGATCTTCAAAACCATGGTACCGTTTATAAATCTTTTCATTTAAATTGAAATAATTACCACGATTGTTTAAAATATCAGCACCTGAAAAACCCAAAACCGTTATCTTTTTATCCAGGGATACTTTTTTGCCGTCTAAAGATTTCCAATTGCCAAAATCAGCAATCTTAGGTGTTATGACGGGGAGCTTTGTAAAACTATTTACTCCGGATGCAAAAAACAAATAGGCAACGATTGGCAAAACAAAAAGTACGAAGAGAACGATATTTTTTTTCATTATTTCGGTAGAAGTTATTGAGGTACAAAAATAAAAAAAGCTCCGCAAAACGGAGCCTCTTTTCGAATTAATATCATGTTAAAAATTCCATTTAATAGTAGAATCTTTAAAAACCCCATAAATATAATGTCCTTCTGTCAACAGAATAAACAATAAATATAATACCAGGAAAATAACTGGTGATACAACAGACCATCTAAGGCTGCTTTTTTCACCTTCCATGTGCATGAATGCCCATACAATATAATATGCTTTGAATATTGTTAAGATATAAAATATCCAGTTCAATAAGTTCAAACCTAAAAAATGATTAAATTCTAAACTTTCAGGCTTAATAATACCTAAAATCACTTCTACTGTAGTTACTGCAGACAATAATGCAAAAACAAACCAGATTCTTTTTGTATTTGATACGTGCTCGTGTGACATAATAATTAAAATCTAAAATTAAACTAAGTAGAAAACTGTAAATACAAATACCCAAACTAAATCGACAAAGTGCCAGTATAAACCCACTTTCTCTACCATTTCGTAACTTCTTCTTTTTTCGTAAGTTCCAACCAACACATTAAAGAAAATAATGATGTTAATAATGATCCCTGAAAATACGTGGAAACCGTGGAATCCTGTAATGAAGAAAAAGAAATCAGCAAATAATTTACTTCCGTATTCGTTTCTGGTTAAGTTTGCTCCTTCTACTACATATTTTGCATCGTTTAGACGAGATTCAGATTCTGCTCTTGTCAAAACTGTTTTTTTCTTTTTCGCAGTAAGATTCTCTGTTCTGATTAACAAATCGGGGTGCGCTTTAAAACCTGCCTGAATCTCAGCAACTGAATAAGTTGGTGTTGACTCTGCATCTTCCATAAACCACATACCTTCTGCTCTTGTAAGGGCTACTCTTTGTTCCGGTAATTTTACAGCAAACTCTTCAAGAGCTACTCTTTTACCTTCTTTATCCACAAACTGCAACAGGCTTCCTCCTTTTGTTTCTACTGCGCCATATTCCCCTTTAATGAAGTTTTTCCATTCCCAGGCTTGTGATCCAACGAAAATGATACCTCCAATAATAGTTAAGAACATGTAAATTGCAACTTTTGTTTTTTTCAATTGATGACCTGCATCAACAGCCAAAACCATCGTTACAGAGGAGAAAATCAAAATAAAAGTCATTAAGGCTACATAATACATCGGAGCCGAAACGCCGTGCATAAATGGGAAGTGAGTAAACACTTCATCAGCCAAAGGCCATGTTTCAATAAATTTAAATCTAGAAAAACCATAAGCAGCAAGGAATCCAGAGAATGTCAGGGCATCAGATACGATAAAAAACCACATCATCATTTTACCATAACTTGCTCCTAATGGCTGGATATCTCCGCCTCCCCAAGTTTTTTCTTCGTTATTTGCAGTAGTAACTGTCGCTTCCATAAAAGATATTCGTTAAAAAGTTCCCAAATTTACGTTTTTTTCTTATTTAAAGAAATATAAAAATAAAAATAAATATACCCATAATAAATCCAAAAAGTGCCAATACATCGCACCTAGTTCTATACCAAGAGTTTGAGTCGAATTGTATTTTTGTTTAAAATGATTATAAATTATAATTAAAAGTGAAATCAACCCTCCAGCCAAGTGTAATAAGTGCGTAACCGTTACCACATAAAGAAAAGTTGTAGTAATAGAACTACCTTCTCCTGTAAAATAATAACCGCTTTTTACGATTTGCCCAAAACCAGCAAACTGTAAAACTACAAATAAAATCCCTAAAGCCAATGTTCCCAAAAGCAATGTTGTAGTGGCGCTTCTGTTATCTTTCTGAATTGCTTTTTTAGCCAGATAAAAAGTCACACTGCAAGCCATAATCACCACCGTACTGTAATAAAATGCTGACGGCAGCTCGAAATTCTTCAACCAGTCTGCTCTGGATTTACTCACCACAAAGGCACTTGTAAGTCCCGCAAACATCATGGTCATACTGACCATCGCGAACAACAAAATCAGTTTTGCCGATTTTGCTTTCGTCACCTGTTCTTCGCTTATTTTCATTGTCATTTCCATAACCTATCTTAAAAATTTATCTACTATATATACAATTTGTAATAATGAAATATACGACACACTGACCAACATCAATGTTCTTGCAGCTTTTGCTGTGCGCAGCTGATACAGTCGTACGGCATAAAACAACATCCAAAATCCCAGCAAAAACACTAAAATCGCAGCAATTGGCGTAATAAACAATTGCCCTGTATATCCTAAAACGGGTAATAAAGAAGCGATTATCAGCCAAATGGTATACAACATAATCTGCATCGCGGTTCCTTTATCTTTTTTTCCTGTCGGAAGCATAAAGATACCTGCTTTCTCATAGTCTTCGTATAAAAACCAGCCAATTGCCCAAAAATGCGGAAATTGCCAGAAAAACTGAATCAAAAATAAAGTTCCGGCTTCTATACCGAAATCTCCTGTTGCAGCAACCCATCCTAACATAAAAGGAATTGCCCCCGGAAAAGCCCCTACAAAAACAGATAACGAAGTTACCGTTTTTAAAGGTGTATATACGCTTGTGTATAAAAAAATTGAAATCGCGGCAAACATTGCCGATTTTGCATTTATGGTGTACAGCAACGATATCCCGATTATGGTGAGCAAACTTGCTACAGCCAAAGCCATTTTTGAAGACATACGCCCCGAAGGAACCGGACGGTTTTTGGTACGATCCATTAACGCATCTATATCTTTTTCAATTACCTGATTAAAAGCGTTTGATGCACCGACCATGCAATAACCGCCAATTGACAGTACTGCCAGAACACTCCAGCTAAAAGGGTGTTCAGCATTTACACCTAACAAATATCCCGCAATAGAAGAAAACAAAACACTAATGGCTAAACCCGCTTTAGTGATTTCTTTGAAATCGAGAAATATTGATTTTAATGAAAATGTATTTTTAGTAGCGCTCAATATGGTGATTGTTTGAATATTTTTTTTGAGTGGTGCAAATGTACAAATTGATTATAGAATCAGAACCTATAAAATTAGATTTTTTTCAATAAAACCTTTACAAAATAAGGACTTGCAGATTTTTAACACAATCATTTCGAAAAATCTTATTAAATATCCTAGTAATCAAAATACCAGTTAAAGATATCAGAACGAAGTCCTATCGTAAACCAGGTGGTACTTTGCTTAAAAGTAGTTGCCGTTTCCTGTGTAGGATCAAAATTCCTGTAAATAAAACTTCCGAAGAATTTCAGATTGGTCATTGGGTTTATTAAATAACCTGCCTGAATATCTGCAATAAAAATACTTGTTTTATTACCCTGACCTACTTTTACTCCTTTGTCGTACGGACGTTTTTCGTCATAATCTTTATAAATGTTTCCACCGTAATTAAAGCTGTCTTCTGCTGTATCAAAATCCAAACCTCTGGTGCCCACAGTAAATTTGGCATCGGCATAATAACGTCCTGTATGGTAACGCCCGATTGCTACAAGCTCTTCAAAATTTCCTCCCCATTGATGCCCCATGCTTTGATTATTATGCGCATAATTAGTAAGTGGCACACTATGCGAATACACATACGGACGTACATGATTGTATTCGACCTGCAACAACAAATCCTTTACTTTAAACGCATTAAAGTATTTGGCACCAATTTGATATCCGATTTTATTTTTCCAGCTGTTATCGCCCGCTTTTACATCTCCGAATGAAAATTCGTCAATCAAAAGCTGACCGTATAAATTAACCTGATTGTTCCACTTGTATTTTGAAGTAATCGCTAAAAGCGCATTACCACTTTTGGAAGACGATGTAAATTCAACAGTACGATAAAAAATAATCGGATTCACGAAATTAACATCAAAACCTCTGTTATTGGTATCTGCCCAGACAACGGATTCAAAAAAGCCTAAATTCAGTTTATTCGAAACATTCCAGCTCAGATAATGATTGGCCATAAATTTTGTCGCATATGTTCTTTCGACTGTTACATCGGGGCGAACATCTTTAAGCCACATATAGGTGTTGGTATATTTAATTTTCCAGAAGTTTGTATTAATTTTAAAATACGGATACGGGTTCGCTCCGTCACTTTCAATCAGTGAACGATATCCATCTCCGATAAAATTTCGGCCATATCCTAATTGCAAATCAAAAAACTTGCTTGGAGCATACGTAATATTGGCTTCCGCTAAAGGAAAATCGTAAGCGTCTGTTTTAAATCTTTTGGCAATTCCGATTCCGGGTACAATCGCAGGATTTCCTCCTGAAGGTTTTATCGATTCTGCATAATCATTAAAATAACCTGCAAATCGTCCCTGGCTTTCAAAAATTGTGGTGGTAAAATTAATCTGTTTCCCTAAACCTCCTCTGAAATTCAGCGCTCGCGTATTCACATAAGTAGACGGATCAATATCGGATGCTTTACCCATTTGTAAATCAAGAATAGGATTTAAGGCCAGCCAATAATCTTCTCCCTGAATCTGAACCAGATTCTCATTCCAGAATTTCCTTCCTAACCAGCCGGATGTTTTTTTCTGAAGCGATTCATTTACCGCTTTTAAATTGTAATATTTTGAAACCTCAGCATACTTATAAGGTTTGGAAGCGGTATGATTATTACTGCCTACCTGATTCATGGCTCCATCAAACTGTGCATAATAGCTATGAGAAAACGGGATATTCAGATGACTTTCGAATTCCGGGTTATTGTATTTTTTATATACAATACTATCCAGTTCCGTCATTGGCTTTTCTAACGGTTTTAAAATCTGAGCCGCTGCCAGCGCTTCTTCTGCAATCTGATCAGCACTTTTTAAAGGTATGTTTATTGTAATGGTGTATTTGGAATATGTTGGCTGTCCATTATAAGTGGATGGCTTTACTTTAGGGAATTTACCAAAAACACGTTTTGACTCCTGAACCAATAGTTCGTCTGCTGCATTTACATAAATCACTTTGAACTCTCCTTTTTCGTCCACTTCAAAAAGAACTTTCACTTCTCCTTTATAATCTGACTGTTTCAGATGCTGGGGAACTTCAAAATTATGAAAGACAAAATCCTGAACTTCTTTGTAAAAACAATTTTCCAGTTTTTTGGATTGCAAATTTTCACAATTAGGAAAAACAGGGAATTGTTCCGATGTAAAAGCAGGTGCAATGGAGGAGTTGTTATTTTCCTGCGAAAAAGCAAATAAGGATGATAATGTAAGAATAAAAGATAAAAAAATCTTATTCACGTAGGTTTGGGTTTTCATTTAATATTGATTTGAGGTATTTTCTCCGTTAGCAATTGCCTTTGCTGCGGAAGTTCCGATGCGTTTTACACCTAAACGGATCATTTCTATGGCTTCATCGTAAGATCGCACGCCACCGGCCGCTTTTACCGGCAAAGGTGATGCATTTTCCAACATCATAATAATAGCAGGGATCGTGGCTCCATTTGGCAAATTATCTTTTTTCTTAAAAAATCCGGTTGATGATTTTACAAATACAGCACTGTAATTTTCTTCTTTAAAATTTGACATTACAACATTTTTTATCAAAGCAGAAAGCTGAATAATTTCTTTATCACTCAAAGCGGCGACTTCAATAATCCATTTTACGGTTTTATTATGTGCCAGTCCGATTTGTGTTCCGATCAGGATTTCTTCCTTCACCAGAGTAGTGTCGCCATTTTTAAAAGCTTCGTAATTGCAAACAAAATCAAGATCATCAGCGCCATTTTCAATCGCTTCGTTGGCTTCTTTTATTTTTGTTTCCAGATTTGATTTACCTTCCGGAAAATCGATAACGGTACCAATAAGCAAAGCCGAATTGGCCTTCGTAATTAATTCTTTCGCCAGAGCAACATATTCGGGCCGAATCATAATGAGCTTAAAACTTTCTGCAATTGCCTCAGCAATCGCTTCTTTAACCACAACAAGATTTTCGGCTTCAGAAAGCCCGGCTTGTGAAGCAGTTTTTAAGTAAGTAGCATCTAAATATTGCTTAACATTCATGATTTTGAAATTACATAGCACCGGCGACAAAAATACATTTAAAATTCAGAAAAAAATACTGTTTATTGCGCTTGATTTTCGGGCAACAAAAAACCCACCGAAGCGGGTCTTTATTTTCTTATATTTTATTGATTTGCTTTTTAAAAGCTATGGCTGTAAAAATTGCGGTTGTACCTCCAATTGTATTGGCTAAAATGTCTGTGACATCTGCTGCCCTGGTGGTCGTAAAAACACTTTGCAGAATTTCTATCGTAATTCCGAAAAAAACCGAAAATATAAACGAAACGAGATAGGCTTTAAAATCATCCGCTTCTTTGCCTTTTAATTCTTTTTTGAAAAACAAAATCCAGGAAATTGTAAATCCGAAATGAAAACAGAAATGTACAATTTTATCTATGCTTGGAAAACTTACTGCAGGAATGTTACTTGAATCTGTGAGACAGAAATACGTTATAACTCCCGAACAGATTATTGCCCAGCAAAGTAATAGTTGTTTAGGCACCGATTAGTTGTTTATAAGCTTCATCAGACAAAAGAGAATCAATTTCTGATGCATCAGCGATTTTTATTTTGATCATCCATCCAGCTCCGTAAGGATCAGAGTTTACCGTTTCAGGTGCACTTTCCAAACTATCATTAAAAGCAATGATTTCTCCTGTCAAAGGCAAGAACAAATCAGAAACTGTTTTTACAGCTTCAACAGTTCCAAAAACCTCATCTTTATCAAGTGTCTGATCTAAAGTTTCTACTTCAACATACACGATGTCTCCTAACTCTTTTTGAGCAAAATGAGTAATTCCTACAGTTGCAACGTCTCCTTCGATGCTAACCCATTCGTGATCTTTTGTGTACTTTAAATTTGCCGGTATGCTCATAATAGTTGTATTTGAAAATTGATAATTGAATATTTAAGCCACAAATGTAATAATCTTCCAATGAAATCTCCTTTAGAAACTCAAAATTAATTTCCGAAATTATATCGAAGTGTAAATCCGGATCGAATATTAGTCAATGGAAATGAGGTTGAAATTACGGCTTTCGAGAACGAATGATCGTAATAGAATATGGCTGTTAAGTTTTTACTAAACGCATAATCCGCTGTCATTTTCAGCGACCAGATATTTTGTCCGGCAGCCAGCTGATTGTTGTCATAATCCAGATAGCGCACTAATGTTTCGTTGTTCCTTAAAGAGAAATCTGCTTTTATATTGATATCACTCTTAATAATTCCTGTCGGATTATCGGCAAGTCTTGTCGAGAAAATAACATCTTTAAAACGGTAACCCAGCCCTATTATATATTCCATCCCTTTTACTTCCGTCAATAAATTATTGTCAAAACTCATGGATAGCGCTCTGTCTTTTTTGATTTCCGTAAGGACTCTCAAAGAACTTTTCAATTCAAAATCTACTCTGATAAGCGGACTGAACTGCTCTACCAAATTGACATTTGACATGATCGTTTTATTAAAGAAATTGCCATTTATATCCTGTCCTTCCGGTTTTTCATAATAATCAAAATTGGACCTAAACTGATTGATTGTATAGGAAGCCCTGTAATTATGCTGTAAAGAGAAACGTTTGAATTTATCTTTAAAGTATTTATAGCGCATCAGTCCATTGTACTTAATGCTCCAGTTTGGAATTGGAAAACTTCTGAAAATATCCGTTGAGGAATTTGAGGCATCTTTTCCGGAGTAAGCCGCTAAAAATGCAGGCAATAATACGGCCTGATTACTTTTTCCGAAACCTATCGGATATCCCTGATTAGAGGCATACAACTCCCTTTGTTTTTTAAACGGATCCTCATCTGCCGGATTTACTGGCGGCGCCGGAACATCATTAACATCATATCTCGGTATTGGATTCCCTGACCCGTAATGATCTTCAGCCAGTCTGTTCGCAATTATCAGACGATTGTTTCTAAAATCATCGAATGCAGCAGATTGTGTTTCGTTACTGGTAGAGAAAGACGTTCCAATTAACATTGTTGAAATAGAGAACATTCCGTACGTGTAGCGCGACAGCGGTTTGTATTCAAGATCGTCCTGATCAACACTATATTGTTCTGATGAATTTTCAGAATACGATCTGTCCATCGCCAGATCAATCTTGAAATCAGGAAACAAATCGACATTGGCGGTTACTTTCAGAGTCTTGTTGGTTACTTGTGTAAAGTTCTGGTTGAACTCCTGATAATCGGTCAGCCATCCATTTTTAGCGGCTTCAAAACGCACATCATCCTGGCTTCCGAAAACAAAACCTAATGTTGGTCTTGACGTTCCAAAGAAACCAACGCCCGGCGTGTATCCGGGTAATACAGTTCCGTTATTTACCGTATAATTCACCTGAATATTTTTAACACTGGTCAATACCCCAATCAGGCCATCATAAAAGGGTCTGCTGGCCGTAACCGGTTTTGTCGTATTTACAATTTTCTCTCCGGGTTTTGGCGGTGCTGCTGTTTTAGGTTTTGCCGGTTTTTTACCTCCCGGTGTCAAACCTAAATACTTGTACAACATACCCATATTAAAGGTTGTTGTTAATGTATTTGAATTGGCATTCTGAATTGTATTTCCCAGATTATATTCCGTTGATGATCCATCCGGATTTTCCTCCACATATTGAGAAAAAGCTGTTGATGAACGCTGCCAGCTGTAATCTGCCGTATAAGAATAATTTGCTTTCACAAAACTTAAAACCGGAATTTTATTGATCGGAATATCATAATTCAATATCAATTGCTGCACGTGCTGATTCGGTGTTCCGATATCCCAGTAATCATCCCAGATATTAAAATCTTCTTTTGGTGAGTTATCGTCGTTTAGAAAGTTTCTAACAATATTATTGGAGGCCGCCGTGTAATTCAGCTTTAATGATTTTGTCAGGTTATAACCAAAACCATACTGATAATTGAACGCAAAATTTCTTCTGTAAAGCGGATCAATTTCGATTCCTGCAACATCTACATCCCTAAATTGCTGACGATTACTTTGTCTTATGATATTCGTATTAAAGGTTACGTTAGACGGCAGATAATTGACATTGAAATCACTTAATATTTTCCAATATTCACTTTTTTTCATGAATTGGGTTTTCTTAAACGGAACTACTTCTTTAGGCTGAAAAGTATAGGCATAATTTACTGCTGTATTCGATTGTTCGTCGTTATAATCAGCCACTTCATAATCGTGACGTTCTACCTGATTGTAGGATTGTGAAAAGGTGAAATTTTCAACATCATATACATGTTGTTTTTGCTCGGGAGCCCTGTCTTTTCTTACTCCGATAAAGTTGATGCTTTTTCGTTTTGTATAATCAACGGCACGGGTTCTGATATTCTCTTTCTCATTCTCGTCAGTCGTTTCTCTCAGCAGCTGTTCTAATTTTATATCCTGATTAAAAGGATCATATTCGGGTGTAATTACTTCTTCTCCGATCGCATAATTAAACGGCAGATTGATTCCCCATTTCGGAGGCAATAATTTCCCTAAATTCCAATTGGTTACAATATTATATTGCTGAATGTCTTCTCTGTCTCTTTCGTTTGCACCTTCTTCAAGTGATCCGAAACCAATTGTACTTTTACGTCCCGTTGCAGAAATGGTTGCAAAATCAGCCATATTGGTATCAACGCTCAGTATTGCGGCCATTCCGCCTTTATTCTCTAAATCGGCTATACGAAGTTCGTTAAACCAGACTTCACCTTTAACATCCCGACGCTCTTCCCTGTTTTTTACTCCAATCATCAGGGTTCGCACCAAACCAAAATTAGGGTTTCCTTTTATCCCTAATCTCAATCTGCTGTCTCCGTCACCTCCGGATGCTGTTAAGTCACTATCATCATCCGGATAATAAACACCGTTGATATCTCTTTTATTTGAATTAATATCAAGAGGCATGGCTTTAATTTTCATTTTGGTTAACAAGTCAAGTGCCAGATCAATATCATTTTCTTCCGGCCAGACCTTCTCAGCGCTTACCCTGCCTGAGCCTTCCGGTCTGGTTACTTTTAAAGGAATTTCGATCTGATAATAGTTTTGTGTAAAGTCATTTCCAAAACGAATAAATGCTGCCATTTCATCATCCTGCAATTCAGTCTCATTCGGCAATGATTCTGCATGCAAAAACATTTTCAGTTTTTTGTACTGACGCATATCAACGCTTACATTTTTAAAAACAGCTCTTGAATCCTTATATTCCAATCCGCCACCGGAAACCCGTAAAGCCAATGATTGTTCGTTCTGATTGATCACCGTATTATTATTGTACAATTGTTCCCTTTGTACACCGGGAGGAGCTACATAATTTACAGGTAATTTTGTATCATTCTCCTGAACATTGACAGCCAGCACATCAAAATCTGTATTGTCATTCGTAAGATCCGTATCATTTGCATCAAGGGTTCCTGTATATCTTCTCCACTCGCCTCTTACCAAATCCAATGCTCCAAAACGTACGGTCATTTGTTCATTAAAACCAGTCATGAACATACGCATGAATCGGATCGATCTGAAATCTGTGATATTCCCAATCGTATTTTGAGGTTGGGAAACCGGGATTTTAAACTGGATCCATCTTGCAGTCGTTGTACTTCCGTTTGGCAATTCAATATTACTCACGTCACGAATATCTGTAATGTAGTTTTGACCTATAGCCATTCCGGGTTTGATATCAATGCTATATTCATAATACGCATTGATTGTATTCATCGTGTTGTCCCGATTAATATCTTCTACATCCGGTAAAGTAGTCGCACCCCTATTCGGGTCGTCTATACTAACGGCAGAGTTACCATCAACACCATTATATCTTTTATAGCGCTCCTGTACGCCTCCTTCTGTATTTAAGTAATATTTATAGTTGTCTGCTGCAGGATCTTCTTCTCCGGCGTAATTATTATAAATCGCACCTTCACTGGCATCCGGCAAACCATCCAAACCAACATCCTGATTTTTACGGTTATCCGCATTGGTATCGAATGCATAAATCAACGATTGCGAAGCCGGAACGTCTCCCCAAAGCGGTTGCGGATTGACCTTTACCTGATCCGGACCTAATCCGTTTTCGTATTGTTTTCTTCCGTCTTTTAAGACATCTTCGGAAACTTCACCTAAGTTAAAGTAGATTTTTCCCTTGTTATTTTGTTGTGCCTGGCCCGCACCTACATAAGGATCCAGTACCCAGAATTGTACATACTCTACATTGCCCTGCTCAAAATTGGTTGAATTTAAAGATCGCATTATACCTCCAAAATTGGACGTTGCCGGCTCTGTATTAAAATTTTGATTATTATTATAAGGTCCTCTTTCAGATGGGTAATAACTTAAATCAAGTGTGTTAATAACCTGAATCTGACCCTGTGCAATATCGGTATTGGGGTATAACTCTTTGCTGTAAACCCTTCTTGTGGTATTTAAAGACAAATCGTCATTTGAAATTCCGGACGGTTTTGAAGAAAAGAAAACAGGATCTATGGTGTACCATGCCAGTTTTGCTCTTTTATGTCCATAACTTAGTGTATTGGAATTCGCATTAAAAGTAGCGTCGTTTATCGAATTTATAAATGGTGTTGAGGCTAAACTCCACGCATAAGCAGAACGCATATCGATTGTAGATTGCGAGCCTTCAAAATCATCCACATAAATGGTTGCTTCTCCTTCAAAATCACTTGCTTTTGGAGCATCTGGTTTTAAAAAAGCAACTTCACCGCGTATCGAAAGATTAGACGGAACGTCTGTATCGATATTCGGCAGTTTGTTTGCTAATCGGGTCAAAAAAGGAACTTCGGTTGCATAGTTTCCGTTAAAACCGAAAATCGTATTGTTTACGGATTCCTGACCATAACTTGATTTTTGGGTAAAAGGCCTTTCTGTCATTTTCAGGAAAGTTCCGCCCACAACAAAATTATCAGAGATTTTATGTTCTACATTCAACCCCATAAATCTTCGGGTTTGCTGTCCGAAAATGGAATTGTTTTCTAAAGAAACTTCAATTGGCGTATTGGATGCCTGAAGCGAAGGATCCAGAATCTGAACTCTTCCTAATTGATAATCGACACTATAGTCAATTCCTTCTACCAGCACCCTTCCGGCTGCCGTTACTACAACAGATCCCTGCGGAACATTAAAGGCACCAATGGGTATACCATTATTCCCTGAAGATTTGTATTTTCCGCGTAATAAGAACTTATTTTTATCACTATCCTGCAAAGCGCCGGACTGTGTACTTTTATACATGTTTCTAAACACGTATTTCTGCTGATTTACGTTGTAGGTAGTCGTGTTATTATAATCTTCTACGCCACCCGTTTGTAATTTCTTAAACAAAAGCTCTCCAAAAGGTTCTTTGGTTGTAAAAATAATTCGTCCGTTTTGGGCATCAACGGTTATACCGGGAATATAATCGAAGAATCCATCACCACCCTTTTGCGGATCATTGTTGTAATTTAACTGGTCTAAGTTAAACACATTCAATAATGGTGTTTTTGTAATATAATAATTATTCGGATCAGGATTAGCAGGATTATCATCCGGAAAATTACTTCCGGGAACAGCCGTAATATAATTGATTGGAGACGGATCTGTATAGAGAATATTCAGTCTGAAGTCATCCGGTTTTATCTGGTAAGCCTGAGGAATCTGATACACGTTTTTCATCATCAAATCCCAAACCGGATTGTTTACGTTTGTCAAACTGCTTTTCAGCATTTTCAAAATTAAACTTTGCGTGATAATAGTCTGATTCGAAGTGTTATTACCATTTACTACCGTTCCGTCAACACCATCACTACCAAACTCTCCTACCTGGTATATTTTATCTCCAACCGTGTATTCGAAAGCTACTGCTAAAATTTCATCGTTTGCCAAACGCTGTTGCAGGGAAATATATCCTAATTGCGGATTAAATGTATATTCGTTGCTGGTTAATTTTCGGGCGTTTTCAAGTACAGAATAATCGGTTCCTTCACTGGCTGTTACAGAAGTAAAGCCATTTTTTGCCGTTACGATTTCTCTAATATTCTGATTCAGAAAACCACCGTTACCTATTGTTGCCGGATCGTATTTGTTATTCTTATTATCAGTCGGTGAATCGATGCCTGCAACAAAAAAACCTGTAGTAGGATTTATAACCACAACTTCATTATCCGGAATTCCGGTAATTTGGGCTTCCCCTAAATCCTGAAGTGCAATAATGTTTCTTAAGTTATTACCGGTTGTGCTTACCCGGTTTTGTTTGTTTGTTACCCAAACTTCCAGTCTTGTAATCTGAACACGACTGTCTATAAAAGGATATTTCCTTAACGAAGCATCGTATTTGTTTCTGAAGTATTGCGAAAGGAAGAAATGTCGGTCATTATCATAGTCTAAAGCGTACAGGTCAAAATTCTGAACGGTACCGCCACCTTCTGCAACTATACTTTTGGTCTGAGACTTCTGTTCTGAAAAAACTCCGGTAATAGTCGTCTTTCCAAATTGCAATTGGGTTTTTACCCCAAATAAACTTTGAGCCCCTCTGATTAAGGTACTGTTAAGCGGCATACTGACATTACCCACCTCAACTTTTTGAATGATATCATCTTCAGAAGGGGTGTAGGCCAGTTTAAATAAATTCTGGAAAGCAAACGTTGACTGGGTATCATAATTGGCATTTACCTCTAACCGGGTACCCACTTTCCCCATCAGACTCATACTTATTCGCTGATCAAAATCAAAAGTCAGATTAGATCGGTTTCTGGGAGAGAAAGACGGATTGTCCTGCTTGGTATATCGAATTCCTAAATCCATTTCAACAGATCCTGTGGGCTTTACGTCAATGGTATTGCTTCCAAAGATACTTTCGAAAAGACTTGAATTAATGTAATACCTCGGCAGCAAATCCTTTTTGGCGGCTTCGCTTCCTAATTTTTTACCGTCAATTGCATCTGATTTTTTTCTGAAATAATCTCTTCTGGATTCTTTCAGCACTAAAGCTTCATATTCTTTAGGTGTTAAAACAATAGGATAATCGATAGAAAAACCATCTACCGACTTCGTATAAATATACCGGTCTGTAACAGGATCGTATTTATAAGCCGAAAGTATACTGGGTGGGTTTTCCAACTCTAGTGCCCCTACGGAATACTGAGTTTTTGTTGTATCTTGAACTGCTGGATTTACTTGCGCCCGCAAAACATTACCGCAAAATAAAACCAGTAAAAAAATACAAATTTTACGCATACAATTCGTTTATATAAATTGAGTTTATAAGCTTTTTAATGCTTTTTTAATGATCGTTTCGACAGTTGCTTCCGGATCTTCTTTTACGATTTTTTCGACTACTTTTTCTGAAGTTTTACGAACAAAACCTAAAACTTCCAAAGCAGATAACGCTTCATCTCGGTTTGTATTGTTCTGAACTACTGAAACTTCATCCAAATCGTATAACTTTAACACTTTTTCTTTTAAATCAAGTATAACTCTCTGTGCTGTTTTGCTTCCAATCCCTTTTATAGACTGAATAACACCCACATCTCCAGAGGCAATGGCGTTTATAATTTGTCGGGGTTCTATCGAAGATAACATTGTTCTTGCAATACTGGCTCCGATACCCGAAACAGACAATAGCATTCTGAAAATTTCGCGTTCTGATTTTTCTGCAAAACCAAATAAAGTATGCGCATCTTCTTTGATTTGAAGATGCGTATACAGTTTTATATTTTCAGCATTGGGAATTAATGAAAAGGTATGTAAAGATATATTTACCTGATAACCAACTCCGCCACAGTCAATTATGACGTCTGTTGGATTCTTTTCAACCAATTTCCCCTGCAAATGTGCTATCATAGTGTAATTTATTAGGCTCAAATATAACAAAAATGCAATAAAAATAAGACAATATTATTTGATCCTTATTGTCTTTACTATTTAGCCAGTTTATTTTTTTTATTTTCTTTTTCCTGAGCGTCAATAACTGCAATAGCAGCCATATTAACCATCTCTTCAACGCTTGCTCCCAATTGGAAAATGTGGACTGGCTTACCCATTCCCATCATGATTGGACCAATTGAATTTACTTTGTACAATTCTTTTAATAATTTATACGTAATATTCGCTGATTCTAAGTTTGGAAAAATCAGGGTATTTACCTTTTTACCGGCTAATTTAGAGAATGGAAATTTCTCTGCAAGCATCTCCTGGTTTAGGGCAAAATCGGCCTGAATTTCTCCATCGACAATTAGATCCGGATGATTTTTATGTAAATATGCTACTGCTTCTCTTACTTTTGAAGCCCCAGGACTTGTTGAAGAACCGAAGTTTGAGAATGAAACCATTGCAATAACGGGTTCAACACCAAACATTTTGGCTGTTTTTGCCGTCATAATGGCAATATTAACCAAATCTTCTGCAGACGGATTAATATTGATTGCTGTATCGGATAAAAACATTGGCCCACGGGAAGTCAGCATCATGTTTGCTGTTGCAACCAGTGAGGCTCCGTGCGCTTTTTCAATTAATTGTAACATTGGTTTTACCACACTTGGGTAACTTCTGGTATGACCTGTAACCAAAGCATCTGCTTCACCTTCATTGACCATCATGGCGGCAAAGTAGTTTCTTTCGCGCATGAATTTTTGCGCATCAAGCAGCGAAACACCTCTTCTGTCTCTGGTTTCCCAGTACGAAGTGGCAAATCTGTTTCTTCTTCCTTCTTCTTCGTTTGTTTTAGGATCAATGATTTCCAATTCAGCATCAAAGCCCAATTCAGCTTTAAGCTCTAAGATAGCATCTTTATTTCCTAATAAAATTGGAAAACCAATTCCGTCCTCATAAACAATCTGAGCTGCTTTTAAGACATTTAACTGATCTGCCTCTGCAAAAACAATTCGTTTTGGATCCATTTTCGCACGGTTTGTCATCAAACGAACCATTTTATTATCGTTCCCCATACGTTCGCGAAGCACATCTTCATAGGCTGCCCAGTCTGTAATAGGATTTTTGGCCACTCCAGATTCCATTGCTGCTTTTGCAACCGCTGGTGCTACAATCGTAATCAACCTTGGATCGAATGGTTTAGGAATGATATAATCTCTTCCGAAACCTAATTTTGTTGCTCCGTAAGCTACATTTACCTGCTCCGGAACGGGTTCTTTTGCTAAAATAGCCAATGCTTTTACAGCAGCCATTTTCATCGCTTCGTTAATTTTTGTAGCTCTTACGTCTAATGCTCCCCTAAAAATATAAGGAAAACCTAAAACGTTATTTACCTGGTTAGGAAAATCAGAACGGCCCGTAGCCATAATAACATCTTTACGGGTTTCTGTAGCTAAGTTATAATCGATTTCCGGATTTGGATTTGCCATTGCAAAAACAATCGGATTGTCATTCATGCTTAGTAACATTTCAGGCGAAAGAATATCTCCTGACGATAATCCGATGAAAACATCAGCTCCTTTTATGGCTTCTGATAATTCAATCTTAGCACCGTCTACGGCATATTTCAATTGTAATTCTGATAATGAAGGATTGTCTTTTGTTAAAAGTCCTTTACTATTAAACATTCGAATATTCTCTACTTTTACGCCCAGTAAAACATATAAGTCCGTACACGCGATTGCAGCCGAACCTGCACCGGAAACTACTACTTTTACATCTTCTGCTTTTTTTCCTGCCAATTCTAATGCGTTGATTAAAGCTGCCGAAGAAATAATAGCCGTACCATGCTGATCGTCGTGCATTACCGGAATATCTAATTCTTCTACCAGTCTTCTTTCGATTTCAAAAGATTCCGGGGCTTTAATATCTTCCAGATTGATTCCTCCAAAAGTTGGGGCAATATTTTTTACCGTCTGGATAAATTCTTCAATATCCTTGGTTCCGATTTCGATATCAAAAACATCAATATCAGAGAATATTTTAAACAACAAACCTTTTCCTTCCATTACGGGTTTTGAAGCTTCAGGACCAATATCTCCAAGTCCTAAAACAGCTGTACCGTTTGAAATTACAGCAACCAGATTTCCTTTTGCTGTATATTTATATACGTCGTCAATATTTTTTGCAATTTCTAAACATGGCTCTGCAACTCCCGGAGAGTATGCCAGAGATAAGTCTCTTTGTGTCGCATATTTCTTTGTTGGAACTACCTGAATTTTTCCCGGAGTAGGCTTGGAATGATATAATAATGCCTCTTCTCTTTTACTGTCTTTATTCATTGTTTTTAGCTTTTATTCTAGCTTACAAAGATATAAGTCTTCATTTAAAATGGCATATTTTTGTCGCTTTCTTTTGTTAAAATAACAATTGCAGCCCTGACAAAAAAATAGTCCGGCAGAATCCGGACTATTTTTTAAAGCTTATTTTTTAGAATTTACTTACTGTGAAATATAAGAATTTAAATGATGAATGGTATCTTTTTGAATTTCGATAATGGCCTTCACCACATCACTTATGGAGATGATTCCAACGACGATTCCGTTTTCTAAAACCGGTAAATGTCGGATACGTTTGGTGCTCATGAGTTCCATACAGTCTTCGATATTGTTGGAAAGTTTTACCGAGAAAACCGTGCTTTCCATAATTTCATGTACAAATGTTTCTTTTGAAGATTTGTCTTTCAGGACAATTTTTCGTGCATAATCTCTTTCGGATAATATTCCTTTTAAATCGGATCCGTCTATCACCAGAATTGCTCCTATGTTTTTTTCTCCCATTACTTTCAACGCGTCATAAACCGTTGTTGTTGAACGCACTGAATAAACATTTTTCCCTTTTGCGTTTAGTATTTGATCTACAGTCATATCTGAAAAATTTTAGTTCTATAAAGTTAAAAAAAATTGCATACACACAACAACGAAATCGATTTTTTAAAACTTAACGTATTCATTTTAAACATAATACGTTTTATTTCAAGTTTTGAGAATTTTACTTTAAAAAAAGGAAGGATTTTTAAGACTTTTTTGCGAAAAGCTCAGACTTTCAGTCATTTATAAATTTATTTCGAATAATTTAAACAACATATTATCGTATGTTGGAATTAATAACTAGAAGATGCAAATTGCATTAGTTATCAACAGGACATATATGTCTCGTTCTTTTTTCCTACAATTTATTAAGTTTGACTTGTAGGAAAATAAGATGCTAATCTTTAGATCTTAATAATAATGTATAAAAAAAATTATCATGGAAACAAATGAAATTAAAAACGTAGCGTATCTAAGAGACTTAACTGCCCGTTATTTCAACACTCAAAATCCTTCTGCGGATACAAAAGGAAAATACACGACACAAATCAGTTTACAGAATTATTACGAGCTTGGCTCTACGATCACCAATATGCTAAAAATGTGTATTTTGGCATTGGAACAACAAGAACATAAAATTTCGGAGACAGACCAACACTCTGCTATTAATGTGATGCTGATTTTAGAAATGGTGTTGGAAATGTTTCCTTTGGATGAATTTGAGGTATTCGATGAAATTAATAAAATGTGTTTTGCAGATTCTTAAAACACTCCTTAATAAATATTGAAAAGTTTTATTCTATTGCCGCATTATTCCTCTTTTTCAGCATTAGCGTCATTTTTGTCATTTTTGTCATTTTTGTCATTTTTGTCATTTCGACGAAGGAGAAATCTTCGCGACAAAATTCCACAAAGCTTAGAAATAACTTTGTAGAGTTACTTGTGAAGATTTCTCCTTCGTCGAAATGACAAGCTGGACGAAATACTTTGTAGCGTTGCTTGTGCAGATTTACTTCGTCTGTTCGCTATCGCTCGAGTCTCCTTCATCGAATGACAAACTGAACGAACTAAAGGTGTGGAATGCGTTCAGGCTATAACTAAAAAATCCCTTTTCTAAAATTTAGAAAAGGGATTTAAATAAATAAAAATGAAATTATAAATTCGTAATAATAAATTCGCTTCGTCTGTTTTGCTGGTGTTGCTTTTCGGTACATTTTACACCGTCGGCACATTTGTTGACCAATTGCGTTTCCCCGAATCCTTTTGGGGCCAGTCGGCTGCCGTCAATTCCTTTCTGAACCAGCCAGTCTTTGGTCGATTGTGCTCTTTTTTCGGAAAGGATCATATTATTCGAAGCAGATTGTCGGCTGTCGGTATGCGAACGGATATCGAGCTTGATGGTCGGATATTGTTTCAGCACATCTACCAGTTTCTGCAATTGCGGTTCTGATGTTTTTTTGATCGTGGCTTTTCCCAAATCGAAAAAGTTCATCGGGATATTGAGCAATTTCGCCAAATCTGTTCCAACCGCGATAGGTTTGAGCGTTACGGCATTGATCTTGATTTTTTTAACTTCGATCGTTTTGGCAACTATAGGTTTGGCCTTCTTTTCCAGCGCGATCATAAAGGTGGTTTTTCCGGATTCTTTTTTTATGCTTATCGGAGCTTCCTTGATCTCATAATCGGTTTTGGATGTTTTGATAAAATACTTTTTACCGCATTTTACATTCGGAAAAACATAATTTCCATGCTGATCCGAAACCGCTTCCAGAGAATTCTGACGTGTTTCATCGAACAAAATCAAAGCGACTCCCGAAAGATTTTCTTTCGTTTCGGCATCTGTAATCGTACCTGATAATTCCTGCTCACAGATCAGTTTTCGAATTTCGGTAAAACGATATACATCATCCAATCCGTGACCGCCTTCTCTGTTGGAGGAAAAGAATCCGTTTCTGTTTTTACTGTTTATGACAAAAGCAAAATCGTCCTGCCTGCTGTTTATGGGCTCTCCAACGTTTTGAACTTCTTCGAAAGTCCCTTCTTTATTTATTCTGGAAACAAACACATCCAGTCCTCCAAGACCCGGACGGCCGTCGCTGGCAAAATAAAGTTCATTATCAGCCGAGACAAACGGAAATGTTTCTCTTCCTTCGGTGTTGATTTCCGAACCTAAATTTTCGGGCTTGCCAAAAGTTCCATTGGCCAGAATACTTACCTTAAATAAATCTGACTGACCGAGAGTTCCCGGCATATCTGATGTAAAATACAATGTTTTTTCATCAACACTTAGTGCGGGATGCGCCACACTGTACTGATCGCTATTAAAAGGAAGTTCTTCAACATTGATCCACTCTTCATTGACAAGAGAGGCTTTGTAAAGTTTTAAAAAAGAAACTTTGTTTTCATTTTCTCTTCTTTTTCCGTTTACAGAATTATTTCGGGTAAAATACATCGTTCTTCCGTCTTTTGTAAAAACGGGTGTCGACTGATTTAAATTGGTGCTTAAATTCTTTTTGTGAAAAAACATCGTTTCTCCAATACTGCCGTCGGGCATCATTTCAACTGCATATAAAGTCGAAATTGATTTATTCGTCCACTTAAAACTTTTCTTTACGATCGACCCGGTATCCCTGGCGGAGGTAAAGACTAATTTATCATTTAAAACCGTGCTTCCGTAATCGGAATCTTTCGAATTAATTCCGGCATCGGCAATTTCAAAACGGCCTGAATTGGTTTTAATATCTTCTAAATAATTTCTGTTTCTGCTAAATAAAATGGCTCTCTGATCTGAGGGTGCTTTTTGACTGAATTTTTCTAAAACCTGATCTGATTTCGTATAATTCCCGTCCGCTTTCAAACATTGGGAATACCGGAATACGTAATCGGCATCCTGAGTATCATTCAATAAAAATAACTCATCGTAATATTGTAACGCTTGCTGTAAATCGCCTGTAAAATAGTAGGAATTAGCAAGTCTTTGTAATATTCGCTCGTCTTTGTATCCTTTTTTAATTAGCTTTTCGTATGCTTTTGCGGCATCTGCGTAAGCGTAACTATCGTATTTTTTATCCGCTTTTTTGATACTTCCCGTCTGAGCATTCGCATTGAATAAAAAGCAGAAAAACAAAAAGGAGTAAGCTAAGTTTTTAATTTTCATATTTAGTCAATTAAAAGAATCTTGGTGAGGTCAGTTTGTTATAATTATTGAAAAAGTCAAAACGAAGGAAAATCTCATGTGATCCCGAATTGTATTTTCTTAACTGAGTCGTTTCATGATCATATCCATAACCAATGTACATGCCTTTGGTCACCTGAAAACCGGCCATGGCACTTAACGATGCACTCCAGCGATAGGCAACGCCAACCACAAACTTATCATTAAACATAAAATTACCCGAAACATCAACCTGCAGTGGAGCTCCTTCCACCATTTTTGTCAATATTGCCGGTTTGAATTTAATATATTCGAGACGATCTAAATCAAAAACATAACCTGCCATGAAATAATAATTTATTTTCTCCTTAAAAATAGCAGTATCATTATCGTCGTAACGTTTGGTTTCTAAAAAATTCGGAACAGACAATCCCAGATACATTTTATCGGAATGCCAATAAACCCCTGCTCCTACATTTGGCGTAATTTTGTTGCTTAAATCCTGAAATTGCGGATCGTTCTGATCTTCATAAGTCAATTTGCTTGCGTCAAGATTAAAAAGGTTTGCAGTTCCTTTTATTCCGAACGAAAGCTTAAAGGATTCAGATGTTTGAATACTATAAGACAAATCGGCCGATAAGGTATTTTCATTGGTAGGTCCGATTTTATCGTTTACCAAAGAAACTCCCAGACCCAAATTACTGTTGTTTAAGGGTGTATTTACCGAAAATGTGCTGGTTTCCGGCGCTCCGTCCAGACCCACCCACTGTGTACGATACAATCCAAAAACGCTCAATACGCCACGGGAACCTGCGTAAGCCGGATTTATTTCGATCGTGTTGTACATGTATTGCGTAAATTGAGAATCCTGTTGTGCCGAACACACCGCTGAGATAAACATAAAAACCAAAATTAACTTTTTCATTTAGTAAGCTTTAAAAACAGTTCAGCGATTAGCCAAACCGTTTATATTTTTTTATTTATTCATATACAGGTAACCGCTTAATTCGTGTGAATTTGAGGCACTGTCTTTATATTTTAAAATGTAGAAATAGGTTCCTACCGGTAATCCGTCTGATTGTTTAACGGTGGCGCGGCCTTCTGAGAATCCTTTGAATACTCTGTCTTCATTGTTGTAATGATCAGCATCATAAACCAAAACACCCCAACGGTTGTAGATTTCAACTGTATTCTCAGGATAACATTCGATTCCACGAATGTAGAATCTGGTGTTTTTACTGTCTCCGTTTGGAGAGAATGCTTTTAAAGGTTCAATCATACAACCATTTAACGCTAACACTGTAGGCTTATCTCCCAGATTGTCTTCGTTGTCCGATTTATCCTCAACCACAACTCCTCTGGCACTAACTCCTTGTGCGGTTGCCTGATTGCTTACACTTCCAAGATTGATATCAGACTGTTTTATCTTATACTGCGCTGTGAAAGTGTTTTCATCTGTTTCGTTGACATCCAGATCAATTGCCTGGCCTGAGACTTCGATACCCGGTAAAGGATCACGAACGGTAATCCCTTTTAATGGAACGTTACCTGTATTGGTTATCTTAAACTTATAGGTGATGGTTTCTCCTGCATTGGCAAATCCGCTGGCATTTTCATCATTAAATATTCCCGTTTTAATAATCGCAATCGCCGGAAATTCAACAAAAACATGCAATGTTGCAGAACTGCAATTGGTAGCACTTACCTTTTCACAAATCTGATACGTTACGGTATATTGTCCGCCCGGAGTATTTGGAAGTACGTTTACGGTTCCATCTGCATTCAATTCAAAATTAGGACTTGCTGAAGTCTTGGTTATGATTACATCTGTTGGATTAATTGCCGTTCCGTTTAGTAAATCATTATCCAGAACATTTACAAATTCAAGAGCACCATTTATCCCGTCAACAGCTACTTCTGCATCATCATTGGCCACAATCGGTGCTGTTGGATTTATCGGACTAGTGGTATTCAATACCGTAATCGTTACAACTGCCTGACTGCAATTAGACGGATTGGACGCTTCACAAATCTGATACGTTAAATGATATGTTCCTGATGGAGTTCCTACTGTTAGGTCAACAGACCCGTTAGCATTTAAAATCAGGTTTGTGTTAGGAGTCACCGTAGTTAAAACCACAATTGCAGGATTTACAGCTGTTCCGTTTAGGGTATCGTTATCGAATATGTTCAATGAGGTATTTACTCCTTTGCTCGCATCTATCGGTCCGGCCATGTCATCTTTGGCCTGAATTATAGCCGTTGGTGCAATCACTGTCACTTTGATAGAAGCTGTACTGCAATTTGTCGGATTTAATTTCTCACAGATCTGATAGGTTATCTCATACGTTCCTGCTGGTGTATTGGCGCTTAATACCACTGTTCCGTCAGGGTTTAGTTTGACAAATCCAGTCGGATCCGGGATTGTTTCGGTCAGATTCATTTCGGCAGCTACTACAGGGAAACCATTTTTAGTATCATTTGAAAAAATATTCAAAAGATTTTTTGGCTGATTTGCCCCAACTACAGATGCCACGATATCATCATTGGCTACCAAGGCTTCTGTTGTTACTATGATTGTTGAAATTGCCGTATCACAGTTACCCGGATTATTAATCTCACAGATGGTATATTCTAAATTGTAACTTCCTGCTGGTGTGTTGGCCGCAACTGTTACGGTTCCGTTTGTATTGATCGTAAGTCCTGCTGGTATCGGAGTGCTTACGTTTAATTTTACGTCTCCAGGGTTTGTTCCGATTACAGCTTGCACTGCGTTTACAGTATCACTTGCAATCAAGGAAACTGTTGTGCTTCCACCTGAGTTTCCATTGATCGATCCCAGGTTTTCTGCAACCGCGTCAATTCCCGGTGCTGTGATTGTTACTTGCACTTGGTTTGAACTACAGTTTTTTGGGTTTAACAACTCACAGATTTGATAAGTAAGTTCGTAAGTTCCTGCCGGAGCGTTGGCGCCTAATATCGCATTTCCATTGGTGTCTACTGTCAAATATCCTTTTGGATCGGCTGTAGTCACCGTCAGTTTTACTTCTGATGGAACTACTGCTGTTCCGTTTTTAGTGTCATTGTCAAAAACATTTAGGAGTGTCGTTGGCGTATTTGAACTAAGGGTTGAAGGAACGGCATCTAAATTCGCTACCAATATTCCTGCTATCACGACAATTGTTGAAGTTGCGGTATCGCAGTTGCCCGGATTATTGATTTCACAAATCGTGTATTCTAAGTTGTAACTTCCTGCAACTGTATTAACTGCAACTGTTACTGTACCGTTTGTATTGATGGTCAGTCCTGTTGGTATTGGCGTCGTTACCGTTAGTTTTACATCTCCAGGGTTGGTTCCGATTACGGCTTGTGCTCCGTTTACGGTGTCACTGGCTATTAAAGAAACTGCTGTGGTTCCTCCTGCATTTCCGCTGATCGAGCCTAAGTTTTCTGCAACCGCATCGATTCCCGGTGCGCTAATCGTAACTTTTACTTGGTTTGAACTGCAGTTTGTTGGGTTTAACAACTCACAGATTTCATACGTCAGTTCGTAAGTTCCTGCCGGAGCATTGGCTCCTAATATCGCGTTTCCATTGGTGTCTACTGTCAAATATCCTTTTGGGTCGGCCGTAGTCAACGTTAGTTTTACTTCTGATGGAACTACTGCTGTTCCGTTTTTAGTGTCATTGTCAAAAACATTTAGGAGTGTCTTTGGTGTATTCGAACTAAGGGTTGAAGGAACGGCATCTAAATTCGCTACCAATATTCCTGCTGTTACAACCACTGTTGAAGTTGCGGTATCACAGTTCCCCGGATTATTGATTTCACAAATCGTGTATTCTAAATTATAAGTTCCTGCAACTGTATTAGCGGCAACTGTTACGGTACCGTTTGAATTGATAGTAAGTCCTGCCGGGATTGGAGTTGTTACGGTTAGTTTTACTTCTCCAGCGTTGGTTCCGATTACGGCTTGTGTTCCGTTTACGGTATCACTCGCTATTAAAGAAATTGTTGTTGTACCTCCTGCATTTCCGTTGATCGAGCCTAAGTTTTCTGCAACCGCATCGATTGCTGGTGCGCTAATGTTTACTTGTACTTGGTTTGAACTACAGTTTGTTGGGTTTAACAACTCACAGATTTCATACGTCAGTTCGTAAGTTCCTGCCGGAGCGTTGGCTCCTAATATCGCGTTTCCATTGGTGTCTACTGTCAACAATCCTTTTGGATCTGCTGTAGTCACCGTTAGTTTTACGTCTGATGGAATTAAAGCTGCTCCATTTTTAGTGTCATTGTCAAAAACATTTATAAGTGTTTTTGGTGCATTGGAACTAAGGGTTGAAGGAACGGCATCTAAATTAGCTACCAATATTCCTGCCGTTACGACAATTGTTGAAGTTGCGGTATCACAGTTCCCCGGATTATTAATCTCACAAATCGTGTATTCTAAATTATAAGTTCCTGCAACTGTATTAGCGGCAACTGTTACGCTACCATTGCTATTGATTGTAAGTCCTGCCGGGATTGGAGTTGTTACGGTTAGTTTTACTTCTCCAGCGTTGGTTCCGATTACGGCTTGTGTTCCGTTTACGGTATCACTCGCTATTAAAGAAATTGTTGTTGTACCTCCTGCATTTCCGTTGATCGAGCCTAAGTTTTCTGCAACCGCATCGATTGCTGGTGCGCTAATGTTTACTTGTACTTGGTTTGAACTACAGTTTGTTGGGTTTAACAACTCACAGATTTCATACGTCAGTTCGTAAGTTCCTGCCGGAGCGTTGGCTCCTACTATGGCATTTCCATTGATGTCTACTGTCAAATATCCTTTTGGATCAGCCGTCGTCACGGTCAGTTTTACTTCTGATGGGATTACTGCTGCTCCGTTTTTAGTGTCATTCGCAAAAACATTTATGAGTGTCTTTGGCGCATTGGAACTAATGGTTGAAGGAACGGCATCTAAGTTCGCCACCAAAGTTGCTGCTGTTACCACAATCGTTGAAGTCGCAGTATCGCAATTCTCCGGATTGTTAATCTCACAGATGGTATATTCTAAATTGTAACTTCCTTCAATTGTATTAGCGGCAACTGTTACGGTACCGTTTGAATTGATCGTAAGTCCTGCCGGTATTGGAGTTGTTACGGTTAATTTTACCTCTCCAGGGTTGGTTCCGATTACGGCTTGTGTTCCGTTTACGGTGTCACCTGCGATTAAGGAAACTGTTGTCGTACCTCCTGCATTTCCGTTGATCGAACCAAGGTTTTCTGCAACAGCATCGATTGATGGAGCTGTCACTACAACTGTTGAAGTTGCTGTATCGCAGTTGCCCGGATTATTGATTTCACAAATCGTGTATTCTAAATTATAAGTTCCTGCTGCTGTGTTGGCAGAAACTGTTACTGTACCGTTTGTATTGATGGTCAGTCCTGCCGGTATTGGAGTCGT
Source organism: Flavobacterium circumlabens (assembly GCF_004345565.1). Taxonomy (GTDB): domain Bacteria; phylum Bacteroidota; class Bacteroidia; order Flavobacteriales; family Flavobacteriaceae; genus Flavobacterium; species Flavobacterium circumlabens. Next base: position 91,636 of record NZ_SLWA01000001.1, read on the forward strand.
TACGGTTAATTTTACGTCTCCAGGGTTGGTTCCGATTACGGCTTGTGTTCCGTTTACGGTGTCACTTGCTATTAAAGAGACTGTTGTGGTGCCACCTGCATTTCCGCTGATCGAGCCTGAGTTTTCTGCAACCGCATCGATTGATGGAGCTGTCACTACAACTGTTGAAGTTGCTGTATCACAGTTGCCCGGATTATTGATTTCACAAATCGTGTATTCTAAATTATAAGTTCCTGCTGCTGTGTTGGCAGAAACTGTTACTGTACCGTTTGTATTGATGGTCAGTCCTGCCGGTATTGGAGTCGTTACGGTTAATTTTACGTCTCCAGGGTTGGTTCCGATTACGGCTTGTGTTCCGTTTACGGTGTCACTTGCTATTAAAGAAACTGCTGTTGTTCCACCTACATTTCCGCTGATCGAACCAAGGTTTTCTGCAACAGCATCGATTGATGGAGCTGTCACTACAACTGTTGAAGTTGCTGTATCACAGTTGCCCGGATTATTGATTTCACAAATCGTGTATTCTAAATTGTAACTTCCTGCAACTGTATTAGCTGAAACTGTTACAGTACCATTTGTATTGATGGTCAGGCCTGCTGGTATCGGAGTCGTTAGGGTTAATTTTACGTCTCCAGGGTTGGTTCCGATTACGGCTTGTGCTCCGTTTACGGTGTCACTGGCTATTAAGGAAACTGCTGTTGTTCCACCTGCATTTCCGCTGATCGAGCCTAAGTTTTCTGCAACCGCATCGATTGATGGAGCTGTCACTACAACTGTTGAAGTTGCTGTATCACAGTTGCCCGGATTATTGATTTCACAAATCGTGTATTCTAAATTATAAGTTCCTGCTGCTGTGTTGGCAGAAACTGTTACTGTACCGTTTGTATTGATGGTCAGTCCTGCCGGTATTGGAGTCGTTACGGTTAATTTTACTTCTCCGGGATTTGTTCCGATAACGGCTTGTGCTCCGTTTACGGTGTCACTGGCTATTAAGGAAACTGCTGTGGTTCCTCCTGAGTTTCCATTGATCGAGCCTAAGTTTTCTGCAACTGCGTCGATTCCTGGTGCTGTAATCGTAACTTTAACTTGGTTTGAACTACAATTTGTTGGGTTTAACAACTCACAGATTTCATACGTCAGTTCGTAAGTTCCTGCCGGAGCATTGGCTCCTAATATCGCGTTTCCATTGGTGTCTACTGTCAAGTATCCTTTTGGATCTGCCGTAGTCACCGTTAGTTTTACTTCTGATGCGATTACTGCTGCTCCGTTTTTAGTGTCATTGTCAAAAACATTTAGGAGTGTCGTTGGCGTATTTGAACTAAGGGTTGAAGGAACGGCATCTAAATTCGCTACCAATATTCCTGCTGTTACAACCACTGTTGAAGTTGCGGTATCACAGTTCCCCGGATTATTGATTTCACAAATCGTGTATTCTAAATTGTAACTTCCTGCAACTGTATTAGCTGAAACTGTTACTGTACCGTTTGTATTGATCGTAAGTCCTGCCGGTATTGGAGTCGTTACGGTTAATTTTACTTCTCCGGGATTTGTTCCAATTACGGCCTGTGCTCCGTTTACTGTATCACCTGCTATTAAGGAAACTGTCGTTGTTCCGCCTGCATTTCCATTGATCGAACCAAGGTTTTCTGCAACAGCATCAATTCCTGGTGCTGTCACTACAACTGTTGAAGTTGCGGTATCACAGTTCCCCGGATTATTGATTTCACAAATCGTGTATTCTAAATTATAAGTTCCTGCAACTGTATTAGCGGCAACTGTTACGGTACCGTTTGAATTGATAGTAAGTCCTGCCGGGATTGGAGTTGTTACGGTTAGTTTTACTTCTCCAGCGTTGGTTCCGATTACGGCTTGTGTTCCGTTTACGGTGTCACCTGCGATTAAGGAAACTGTTGTGGTGCCTCCTGCATTTCCATTGATCGAGCCTAAGTTTTCTGCAACCGCATCGATTCCTGGTGCTGTAATCGTAACTTTTACTTGGTTTGAACTACAGTTTGTTGGGTTTAACAACTCACAGATTTCATACGTGAGTTCGTAAGTTCCTGCCGGAGCGTTGGCTCCTAATATCGCGTTTCCATTGATGTCTACTGTCAAATATCCTTTTGGATCTGCTGTAGTCACCGTTAGTTTTACGTCTGATGGAATTAAAGCTGCTCCATTTTTAGTGTCATTGTCAAAAACATTTAGGAGTGTCGTTGGCGTATTTGAACTAAGTGTTGCCGGAACTGTATCTAAATTGGCTACCAATATTCCTGCTGTCACGACAATTGTTGAAGTTGCAGTATCGCAGTTGCCTGGATTGTTAATCTCACAGATGGTATATTCTAAATTGTAACTTCCTGCAACTGTATTAGCGGCAACTGTTACTGTACCGTTTGTATTGATCGTAAGGCCTGCCGGTATTGGAGTCGTTACGGTTAATTTTACGTCTCCAGGGTTTGTTCCGATTACGGCTTGTGTTCCGTTTACGGTGTCCCCTGCGATTAATGAAACTGTTGTCGTACCTCCTGCATTTCCGTTGATCGAACCAAGGTTTTCTGCAACAGCATCGATTCCCGGTGCTGTCACTACAACTGTTGAAGTTGCTGTATCACAGTTGCCCGGATTGTTGATTTCACAAATCGTGTATTCTAAATTATAAGTTCCTGCTGCTGTATTGGCAGAAACTGTTACGGTACCATTTGTATTGATCGTAAGGCCTGCCGGTATTGGAGTAGTTACCGTTAGTTTTACATCTCCGGGATTTGTTCCGATAACGGCTTGTGCTCCGTTTACGGTGTCACTGGCTATTAAGGAAACTGCTGTGGTTCCTCCTGAGTTTCCGTTTATGGATCCAAGATTGTCTGCAACGGCATCGATTCCTGGTGCTGTCACTACAACTGTTGAAGTTGCGGTATCACAGTTCCCCGGATTATTGATTTCACAAATCGTGTATTCTAAATTGTAGCTTCCTGCTGCTGCATTAGCGGCAACGGTTACGGTACCATTGCTATTGATCGTAAGTCCTGCTGGTATCGGAGTTGTTACGGTTAATTTTACGTCTCCGGGATTCGTTCCGATTACGGCTTGTGCTGCGTTTACGGTGTCACTTGCTATTAATGAAACTGCTGTGGTTCCTCCTGAGTTTCCATTGATCGAGCCTAAGTTTTCTGCAACCGCATCGATTCCTGGTGCTGTCACTACAACTGTTGAAGTTACCGTATCGCAGTTATCTAGATTATTGATTTCACAGATAGTGTATTCTAAATTATAAATTCCTGCTGCTGTATTGGCAGAAACTGCTACGGTACCATTTGTATTGATCGTAAGTCCTGCTGGTATTGGAGTTGTTACGGTTAGTTTTACTTCTCCCGGATTTGTTCCAATTACGGCTTGGGTTCCGTTTACAGTGTCACTTGCTATTAATGAAATTGTTGTGGTCCCTCCTGCACTTCCGTTAATGGAACCCAGGTTTTCTGCAACGGCGTCGATTGATGGAGCTGATACTGAAATCGAAACTGTAGCGGTACTACAATTTGAAGAATTTAAATTTTCACAAATTGTATAATTAAATGTATAAGTTCCTACTGGAGTATTTGGCTTAACTACTACTGATCCTGTATTTGTATTAAAACTTAAAACAGAAGGTAAGCTACTTGCTAATGTAATAGTAACATCATTTCCATTGACAGCATTACAATTCAGAAGGTCATTACTCAAAACATTCGAAACAGCCGTTCCTCCTGAATAGCCATTAAATGAAGTTACGTTATCATCTTTAGCTAGAATTGGCCCTATGATATTTACATTCTGTGTACAACTTTCTGTATTTCCAGAATTATCCGTAACAGTCCACGTTACCGTTGTTACTCCAATTGGATAAGAATTTGGTGCATCGTTCGTAACCGAAGCCACTCCACAATTGTCTGCTGTCATTGGGGTTCCCAAAACAACTCCCGTTGCAGTACATGAATTGGCATCTGTTGTTTTTGTAACATTCGAAGGACAAGTAATCGTTGGTTTTTGGGTATCGGTTATCGTTACAGTCTGGTTACACGTTTGCGTGTTTCCTGAATTATCCGTAACAGTCCACGTTACCGTTGTTACTCCAATTGGATAAGAAGTTGGTGCATTGTTCGTAACCGAAGCCACTCCACAAT
>NZ_SLWA01000001.1:95891-1086700 GCF_004345565.1 Flavobacterium circumlabens
TTGTCTGCTGTCGTTGGGGTTCCTAGTGTAACTCCCGTTGCAGTACATGAATTGGCATCTGTTGTTTTTGTAACATTCGAAGGACAAGTGATTGTTGGTTTTTGGGTATCGGTTATCGTTACGGTCTGGGTACATGTTTGGGTGTTTCCTGAATTATCCGTAACAGTCCACGTTACCGTTGTTACTCCGATTGGGTATGAAGTCGGTGCGTTATTGGTTACCGAAGCAACTCCACAATTGTCTGCTGTCGTTGGGGTTCCTAGTGTAACTCCCGTTGCAGTACATGAATTGGCATCTGTTGTTTTTGTAACATTCGAAGGACAAGTGATTGTCGGTTTTTGGGTATCGGTTACGGTTACAGTCTGGGTACACGTTTGGGTGTTTCCTGAATTATCCGTAACAGTCCACGTTACCGTTGTCACTCCGATTGGGTATGAGGTCGGTGCGTTATTCGTAACCGAAGCCACTCCACAATTGTCTGCTGTCGTTGGGGTTCCTAAAACAACTCCCGTTGCAGTACATGAATTGGCATCTGTTGTTTTTGTAACATTCGAAGGACAAGTGATTGTCGGTTTTTGGGTATCTGATACAACAGCAACAACATTACTGGTAATTGTACACATTCCAGCATTAGTCGCAATCACATAATAACCTGTACCTGCAGAAAGACCTGACCAGGTAAGGCCAGATCCTGTTCCTGCTTTTACTGCCTGAACAGCGGTATTCGCTGAATTGTATAATTGATAATTTACATTATTAACTGACGTTGTGGATGTAATAGTCCCTCCTGATGCAGGAATACAGATGGTACTTCCTGTTAGGGAAAGCGCTACTGGTAATGGCTTAGGGGTTGTTGAAACACTTGCCGAATTATTGGCCGAATTACTATCTACTGTAGAATTTGGTAATGCTGCCGTATTGTTATAAACTCCGGTAGCGTTTACTTTTGCGGTAATTTTTAATGTTCGGCTAACTCCTCCATCAACATCTCCAATACTCCATACCCCGGTTGTTGAATTATAATTTCCAATTGAGGCTACTGAACTTACATAAGTATATCCCGTAGGAAGCAAATCGTTTATAGAAACGCCTGTGGCATTATTAACCCCTAAATTGCTTAAAGTAACTGTAAATTCTACATTAGAGCCTACACATGGTGTTGCATTATCAACCGTTTTTGTAACTCCCAAATCTGTACATAAAGTAACTGAAACCGGTTTAGACTGCGTTTGAACACCACAGGCTAAAGTGGAAGCTACTGCATAAGAACCTGTTTTGGTAGCTATATATGTATCTGAATTTGCACCAGAAATTGCTGTGCCATTATAATACCATTGATAGGGTGCAAAACCGGAAGGAGTTGTTAGCGTTGCTGTGTTATTAGTACATCCTCCTCCAGAAACATACGCCATAGTAGGATCGTCAGGCAGAGCAGCAAAACTCGAGAAAAATCCTGCCATTGAGAATCCTCCTGCTTGTTGTACTATCGAAACGGTAAGTTTAGCATTACTTGCAATAGAAAGTACTTCCGGACTTCCAATTTGCACACTATTAAAGTTTATTAAATACCAGCCTGTTGAACCTATCTGATAACGGGCTGCAACACCAGAGATACTTGCAATATTAGTACCATTTACTGTTACAACTTCGGTAGCACTTCGTAAAAGGATGTACCCAAAATAATCTAAATTATTTGAAGCATAATTTTTAAATTTGGTTGTTTCTATAAAATTAGATCCTCCACATTCTGATACTGGTGCAATTGTTGAAATATCAACTTCACAATTTTGTGCAGTCCCTGAATAAACCGCAACCCTCTTATCGGCAACAATATGAGATGCCGTAAAACTTGTGCCGGGAACACCATTTACAAAAGTATAAAACTTCCCTGCCTGTGCCAGAGTCTGAGTAGTTGTAGATATAAGTGCTCCGGTAGCTGAATAACCTTCTATTGTTACCTTTGTATCATCTTTTGTAGCTACTACAGTGGTCTGTTCTGCTGTATTATTTCCCGTTCCTCGTTCCAGAAAATATTCAGTTCCCAAAACGGATTCAGGAGGAATTTGATTAAAAGCGCCATCTCCACAACCACCCGGTACATCTATAGCAGCCGATGTATTCATCACTGATGGATTTGAAGATTCTACTAAAGTTCCCATTGGAGCCTTAAACAAATAACTTTGTCCCGCATTTAATGTCGCTTTAACAACGTTATCTATCTTTACAGATGTATTATCAACGGTAGCCATAATACTATAGATTGGCCTTTGATCTCCAAAGGTGCTAAAAGTTCCCAATGAACCATCTCTGTAATAACCTATTCGAAAACGGACTCCAATCCCTGCATCTCCAAAGCTTGTAAGTGCTGCATTTCCTTTTATATTAGCATCAACATTATCACCATTGGAATAATCATCCGAAGCAATATTTCGTAGATTTATAGCTACTGGTCCATCTGCAGTTACAATTAATCCCGCACCTGTAAGTACAGTGTCTAAGGCATTCATTGGAAGATTTTTTGCTAAAAGCGGAAATCTGTAAACAGCCGGCGTCCCTTTTTTAGCCTTCAGTGAAGTTATAAAAGTGCCATCACTTTTCGCTACCGTTATATTTATTTCTGCAACAGAATTTGTTGCGATTACAATTTCATTCGCTTTACTAAAGTACTGCCAGGGTGCCGGCGCGATATAATGTTTTGTATAAAACTGAGCAGAAGCATTAAAATTTATAAAAAAGAAAAAAACTAAAAATGAGATTAATTTAAATAAACTAATCTTTTTAAAAGTAAAATTACGCATAGACAACTATTATTTGTGAAATAGAAATATCAGAAACCAAATAAACTAACTTAGTTTTCAAAATATAGAACACATACGATAAAAGGGAAGAATTGGTTTCTAAAAATCCAACAAAAGTCGTTTCAGAATTTTTAGTAGAATAACATCGCATGTGGACCATAAGGTTAAATAGTTTCAAGACTAAATAATACTGTCTAGGATTAAATTAGTAGTTTTGGTGCCGCGAAAATATGTAAAGTGCTCAATACTAAATACATTCGTCGACAAACTACCCATAAAGTCGTTGAAATACACCTTTTGTGAGTCGATATTCACATTTAAATAGCGAAAAAGTAATGATTTGATAACCAAAGGCTCAAAAACTATTAAAATATTGCTGATATTTGACATTCTTACATATTTATCCGACAAAAACGTAAATTTTTTTCAAAAAAATAAAACTCAATATAAAATACAAATAATTAGCTATCAACATGTTAATTATTTAAAAGTAGACAAATACTTACTTTTGAAAAATAATTATGTTTGAGATAAAAATTAATAATTCTTATAAAAAGGGAAGAATGAATTTTAAAAATTTAAGGTAAGATAAAACATAGAATTAACCTTACTGCAGAAATTTAATATTGCGTTTTAGACCATCAAACTTTGTTCTTTTGATAGGGGAATTCTTAAAGACTGCCCGAAAAGTTTCTTCAGTAATTTCAATCCAGTCTTTCTTTGAGAAAGAAAGCAATTCGGGATTTGGATTAAATAAGGGTTCTGCATGAGGTTTTGAGAACCGGTTCCATGGACAAACATCCTGGCAGGTATCGCAGCCAAAAGCCCACTCATCAAATTTTCCCTTCATTTCTGTTGGGATATTTTCTTTAAGTTCAATCGTATAATAAGAAATACATTTACTTCCGTCTACAACATAGGGAGCAACTATTGCCTGTGTCGGACAGGCATCAATGCAAGCCGTACAGGAACCGCAATGATCTGTTGTGGCAAAGTCGTATTCTAAATCCAAATCCAGAATAAGTTCGGCTATAAAATAAAACGATCCTACTTTTTGAGTCAGCAGATTACTGTTTTTACCAATCCATCCTAAACCACTTTTTGCTGCCCAGGCCTTATCAAGAACGGGCGCTGAGTCAACAAATGCACGACCGGAAACCTCACCTATATTTTCCTGTATGGAGAAAAGAAACTCTTTTAGTTTGTCTTTTATAACAGTATGGTAATCTTGTCCGTAAGCATATTTTGAAATTTTGAAACTCTCCTGATTTTGAGTTTCTCCGGGAAAGTAATTAAGCAAAAGCGAGACGACACTTTTTGCATCATCAACCAACAATGTTGGATCTAATCTTTTATCAAAATGGTTTTCCATGTAAGCCATCTGACCATTTCTGTTATTTTTCAGCCAGTTTTCCAATCGAGGGGCTTCTTGTTCCAGAAATCCTGCTTTTGATATCCCACAGGATAAAAACCCAAGTCTTTTGGCTTCTGCTTTTATAAATTTAGAATATGTTTCTTTAGAATTAATCATTATCTCCTGTAAAAAATGACTTTAACACCTACAGGTTTTAAAGTGATTAACGGATTAAAATCAACCGTATTTTCAACCGAAACAACTTTGTAGTTTTTAACAATATGAGAAATTGCCAGACACATCTCATAAATAGCAAATCCTGCACCGATACACATTCTGGGTCCGGCTCCAAAAGGATAAAAATATTGCATAGAATGTTTTCTTTGTTCTCCGAGAAATCGCTCCGGATTAAACGCATCCGGATTTTCCCAATATTTAGGATTTCTGTGCAGCTCATAGAAAGAGACTCCAATCAAGGTTCCTCTTTTTATATTGAATTGTCCAAGGTTGTCGTCCTGTACATTTTGGCGATCTGTAATCCAGGCCGGGGGATAGAGGCGCATAGACTCATTTAAAACAGCATTTGTATAAGTCATTTTCTGAAGCTGTTCTACAACATCGTCCGTTTCTGACTGAATTTTTATAATTTCATCCAATACCTTTTGCTGAACAGCGGAATCATTTCCTAAAAGATGCAGTGTAAAAGTAAGCGCATTTGCTGTCGTCTCATGTCCGGCGATAAAAAGAATTTTAATTTCATCTATCAATTGACCTATAGACATGCCCTCTCCACTATCCTCGTATCGTGTTTCCAGAAGCATATTCAGCAAATCATTAACTTCATTCTTTGAAGTAATTCTTTCTTCGATAATTTCCTGAATTATGCTGTTATTTTCCGCGGCAAGTTCCAGATGTTTTTTTACCTGACCACTTAGCGAGAACCACCAGGCTTTATGCGGAAGTCTGATTTCCTTGATTAAAAAGTTTTGTACTTCTTCAATAATAAATTTAATCCGATTCAATTTCTCTTCCGCTATAGAAAACTGAAATAATGATTTAGCCACCACATTAAAAGCCAGTTCACTCATTAGAGGAAAAAGATCAACAACACTTTCTTCTACTAAACCATTTAGCTCCAAAACGATCGTTTGCTGCATATTCTCAACCAGCTGATTCATCTTTTGTTTATGAAAGGCAGGTTGAATAAGTCGTCTTTGTTTTAACCAAAAATCGCCATCAACAGTTAAAAGTCCTTTCCCTAAATATTTCGAAAGATAAACAGACTGAAATTTAGACTTATGATAATTCTTTTGATTCTTCTGTAATATATATTGGGCAACGTCATTATCCCTGGATAAAATGATATGTTTTGTTCTTCCAATTCTAATAGAAAAGGAATCACCCAATTTATCAAAATACCTTCTGTGAAACGGGATAGGATTTTTACGAACCCCTTCAGAATCCAAAAAAAATCGGGATATTGAAAGTTTTGCAGGATAATTATATTTATTATTCTCAGACATTTTGAATGAATTAAAACAGTCCTCCCTGAATATTTGTATTTATTTTTCCTAAGTGTTTATAAGCCTTGTCTGTTACCTCACGCCCACGGGGTGTACGCATAATAAAACCTTCCTGAATCAGGAAAGGCTCATAGACTTCTTCGATGGTTTCGCTGCTTTCAGAGACAGCAGTTGCCAAAGTAGACAATCCAACTGGTCCGCCCTTGAACTTATTAATAATAGTAAGCAGAATTTTATTGTCCATTTCATCAAGTCCATGCGCATCTACATTAAGTGCTTTCAAAGCATAACGCGCAATTTCTAAATCAATGGTACCATTTCCTTTTATTTGTGCAAAATCACGAACTCTTCTTAATAAAGCATTGGCAATACGAGGTGTTCCGCGACTTCTTCCTGCAATTTCAATAGCAGCATCCAAAGAAATGGGCATTTTTAGAATAGAAGAACTTCTTTCCACAATAGTCGTTAAAAGTTCGGTGGTATAATATTGTAAACGGGATGAAATTCCGAAACGCGCACGCATAGGTGCAGTCAATAATCCGGAACGGGTTGTTGCTCCAATTAAGGTAAAAGGATTTAAATTGATCTGAACTGTTCTGGCATTTGGGCCGGATTCGATCATAATATCAATTTTGAAATCTTCCATTGCCGAATATAAATACTCTTCCACAATGGGGCTCAAACGATGAATCTCATCGATGAACAGAACATCCCTTTCATCCAGATTGGTAAGTAAACCTGCCAAATCCCCTGGTTTGTCTAAAACAGGGCCTGAAGTAATTTTAATTCCAACTTCAAGTTCATTTGCTAAAATATTAGCTAAAGTTGTTTTCCCCAGTCCGGGAGGCCCGTGAAAAAGGGTATGATCAAGTGCTTCGCCACGCTGATTGGCCGCAGCCACAAAAACTTTTAAATTCTCTAAAACTTGATCCTGCCCTGCAAAATCATCAAATGACAGCGGACGCAATTTTTTTTCAAGATCTAATTCTTCTGGATTATATCCGTTTGTAGTGGGATCTAGGTTCTCATTCATTTTACAAAGATAGATAAAGTAATCAGTTTGTAAAACAGTTAAATTCTAAATAAAAAAATGAAAATTCCAATATCTTAAATTCCAAATTTCAATGCTATGATGAACATGGCTGGAATTTGAAATTTAAGATATTGAAATTTATAGCTAAAAAAAAGACTGTCGTTTCGGACAGTCTTTTAAAATATTTTTAGTGGTGTAAAACTTCTTCACCTTCTTTCATTGGTACATTTTGCGGTACAAAATCAACGTCGTGATTTGGGTTACTGTAGTCATACGGCCAACGGTATACATGAGGAATCTCACCTGGCCAGTTCCCGTGGATATGTTCTACCGGAGTTGTCCATTCTAATGTTGTAGATTTCCATGGATTCTGTACTGCTTTCTTACCGTAGAAAATACTACTAAAGAAGTTGTACAAAAATACTAATTGGAAAGCACCTCCTACAAGAGCAAATGTTGTAATTAAAACATTTACATTTTGTAAATCATCAAATAATGGGAAGTTTGTATTTGTATAATAACGTCTTGGCAAACCAGCTAATCCGATAAAGTGCATTGGGAAGAAAACTCCGTAAGCACAAACTGCTGTTACCCAAAAGTGAATATAACCTAAGTTTTTGTTTAACATTCTTCCGTACATTTTAGGGAACCAGTGGTAAATACCAGCAAACATTCCGTAAAGTGCAGAGATACCCATTACTAAGTGAAAGTGAGCAATAACAAAGTATGTATCGTGAACGTTAATATCCAGTGTACTATCTCCTAAGATGATTCCGGTTAAACCTCCAGTGATGAAAGTAGAAACCATTCCGATAGAAAATAACATTGCAGGGTTGAATTGTAAGTTACCTTTCCATAAAGTTGTAATCCAGTTAAACGCTTTTACAGCAGAAGGAATTGCAATCAATAATGTTGTAAAGGTAAATACAGATCCCAAGAAAGGATTCATACCCGAAATAAACATATGGTGACCCCAAACAATTGTAGATAAAAAGGCAATTGCAAGAACTGACATAATCATCGCTCTATATCCAAAAATTGGTTTACGAGAGTTCGTAGCCATAATTTCAGAAACAAGTCCCATCGCTGGTAAGATTACGATATAAACTTCAGGGTGTCCTAAGAACCAGAATAAGTGTTCAAACAAAACCGGAGAACCACCTTGGTAATGTAAAACCTCTCCTGCAATATAAATATCAGACAAGAAGAATGAAGTACCAAAACTTCTATCGAAAATCAATAATAATGCAGCTGATAATAAAACCGGAAACGAGATAACACCAATAATAGCTGTTACGAAAAATGTCCAGATTGTTAATGGAAGTCTGGTCATAGACATTCCTTTAGTTCTTAAGTTAATAACTGTTACAATGTAGTTTAATGATCCCATTAATGAAGATGCAATAAATATAGCCATTGAAACTAACCATAAAGTCATACCTGTTCCTGATCCCGGAATTGCCTGTGGCAATGCACTTAAAGGAGGATAAATTGTCCAACCTGCAGATGCTGGTCCAGCTTCAACAAATAAAGAAGACAACATAATTACAGCAGACAGGAAAAATAACCAGTACGAAATCATATTCATGAATCCGGAAGCCATATCTCGCGCTCCAATCTGAAGTGGAATAAGTAAATTACTAAAAGTTCCGCTCAAACCGGCTGTAAGTACAAAGAATACCATTATAGTACCGTGAATTGTAACTAAAGCCAGATAAATATCATTAGCCATTACACCATCGGGTGCAAATTTATCCCCTAATAAAACATTAAATATTTTAAAAGATTCTTCAGGCCATGCTAATTGCATTCTAAAAAGTAATGACATTACAATACCAATAATCCCCATGATGATACCAGTAATCAAGTACTGCTTAGCAATCATTTTGTGATCAATACTAAATATATATTTGGTAATGAAAGTGTCTTTATGGTGATGTTCGTGCTCGTGATCGTGTTCGTGTCCGTGATCGTGTGCTTCTGCTGACATATATGTATACTTTAAATTTTCTTAATAAATATTATTTCATAGCCACTTTAGCTACAACAGCTTTAACGGTATCAATAACTGCTTTTACTGTATCTTTAGCTGTACTATCTGTAGTTGGTGCTTTTACTCCCTCAGCAGGTTTTTCAGCAGCAGCTGCAGCCTTAATATCCTGAGTTAACGTAGTTTTTTCGCTTAACCATTTTTTATAATCTTCCGGAGAATCAACAACTACTTTCATTTGCATGTTGTAATGAGAAGCTCCACAAATTTTATTACATAATAATAAATAATCAAATGTATAAGGATCTAAAGATGTTCCGCCTTTAGCAACCAACTCTACACTTTTTTCAGCTCTAAGTTTATTGATGTTTGCCACCTTTTCAATCATAAATGGCAACTCTCTGTATTCAGCAGTTGTGTAAGTTGGAATAAAAGCAAACTCAGTAACCATCCCGGGAACACAGTTCATTTGTGCTCTAAAGTGAGGCATGTAAGCAGAGTGCAATACATCCTGAGAACGCATTTTGAAATGTATTTTTTTACCTTTTGGGATATGCAATTCTGAAACTACGATATCATCCTGAGCATTAGGATCTGACATGTCAACTCCTAATGTATTAACACCTTCAATTAAACGAACATTGGCTTTTCCAAGAACATTGTCTTGTCCGGCATATCTTGCAGTCCATTTAAATTGTTGCGCATATAATTCTATTTCGATAACATCTTCATCTTTATCAACGAACATAATATTGTTCCATGCATATAATCCGTAAAGAATTAAACAAGCCAAAACAACAGATGGAATAATACTCCAGATTGCTTCTAATTTGCTGCTATCAGCAAAGAATAGCGCTTTTCTGTCTTTATGACCTCTATTTTTAAAAGAAAACCAGTATAATAAACCTTGCGTAATAAATTGTACTACAAAAATTAAAACCCAGGTAATATTCATCAAATTATCTACTAAAAGACCATGCTCTGACGCCGGAGTATGAAGTGCTAAACCACCCCATTTTAGTAAGCCGTAAATCGTGAATATATATATGAATGCCAGAAAGCCGAACATAATATATCCCTGAATATTATTATCATTATCTGATGCAACCTGAGAATCGTCCGAAGAAGACCCCACTTGAGTAAGATCAAATATCTTGGTCAATTGCCATAATGCAACTGCTAATAAAACTAAAACTATAATTACCAACAAACTTGTCATCTGTTTACTTCTTTAAATATTAATAATGAAAATGTTTACTTTCTTCAATGAAAGGATTTCTTTTTGCTAACAAAGGAGCTTTAGTTAATGCAGTAAACACTACAAAAATAAACAAACCTAAGAAGAAAAGTATAGATGCAATTTCAGGAATTCCAATAAACCATTTATCTCCAACTGTACCAGGCATAATCATATTAAAGAAATCTACATAGTGACCTAATAAGATAACAATACCAGCCATTACAATAACCCAGCTAAGACGTTTAAAGTCTGTATTGATTAATATTAATAATGGGAAAACAAAGTTCATAACTACAGCTCCAAAGAATGGTAAGTTATACAACTGAATTCTTGTTATAAAATAGGTTACTTCTTCAGGAATATTAGCATACCAGATCAACATAAATTGAGAGAACCATAAATAAGTCCAGAAAACACTTATACCAAACATAAATTTAGCTAAATCATGTATATGGCTTGTATTCACATATTCTAAATATCCTTTTGACTTTAAGTACACAGTAACTAATGCTATAGTAGTAATACCACTTACAAAGAAAGAAGCAAATACATACCATCCGAACAAAGTACTGAACCAGTGTGGGTCAATAGACATAATCCAATCCCAGGACATAATAGATTCAGATACAATAAAGAATACTAAGAACCCAGCAGTTAACTTGAAGTTCTTTTTGTAGTATAGATCATCCTTAGCATCATCCTGAGCCAAACAATTTTTTCTGGATTGATAACGATATAAGTTCCATCCTATTAAAAATATAGCAGCTCTGATAATCCAGAAATAAAAATTTAAATAACCCGCTTTACCAGCAATAATTTCATCATAATTTGCACTTGTAGGATCTGTAATTCCTTTGTCTAACCATACAAATATGTGATTAAAATGTAATCCACAAAGAATTAATATGATAAAGAAAATAACAGAACCAACTGGCAAATAAGCTGTGATTCCCTGCATAACTCTAAACAAAACCGGAGACCAACCTGCCTGGGCAACTTGTTGAATAGCATAAAATGCTAAAGTTCCCATAGAAAGCAGTAAGAAAAAAATACAGGCAACATATAAGGCAGACCAAGGCTTATTTTGCAATTGGTGCAATACATGTTCTAAATGTTTTTCATGCTCATCGGCAACACTTACTTTTGCATGCTCACCACCTTCGTGTGATTCATGAGAAGCTTCTGCAGCTTCATGATGACCTGCTTCTTTGTGAGAAGCCCCAGCAGTAGCTTCATGCGCCGCACCATGAGAACCATGTGCATCTGCAGCTAGTATTTTTTCAACTTCTTGAATATCTTTAGGCGCACTTAAAAAACCATATCCAATTCCTAATATACCAACGGCCATTAGGATGATAGAAAAAGTTTTTAATTTACTTGAAAATGTATACATATCTATTACGATCAGTTTGTTCAACAATTATAATTGGCTTTTTAGTTTTAGAACATAGTCAGCAACTAACCAACGTTCGTGGGCACTTAATTGATTTGCATGTGAACCCATTGCATTTAAACCATAAGTTTCAACGTGAAAGATACTTCCTTCAGTGATTTCTCTGTCTTTGTAGCTAGGTACTCCAAGAAATTTTTCTCTTTCAACCAATTTACCTTTACCGTTTCCAGCTGCACCATGGCAACTGATACAATAAATTTCGAAAAGTTCTTTTCCTTTGCCTGAGTTTCTCTCGATAGAATCCAAAGGTGATTTTAGATTAGCTTTAGCCAATTCATAACCAGCAGTTGAATTTTCATATTCATAAGGCTCAAAACCTCTGTTAATAGTTCCTTCTACAGGAAGCTGTCCTTCTTTTCCTCCTTTAAATATTTTTGCCTCTGAATAGGTTTCATAACCTACAGACTCATACATATTAGGGAAATACTGATAGTTTGGTGCCGAATTATTGTGGCAAGATGAAACTAAAATAGTTATACCAACTAAAAGTGTTATTTTATATATCCTTTTCATAGCTACAATTAATTCTTTTCAATTACTTTAACTTCAACTGCTCCTGTACCTTCGAAGAAAGAAACTAGTTCTGCCTCGTTATCGTTTACGGCAACTTCCATTAAAAAATGGTCATCTGTTGTTCTTACATCAGGATTTTCAGCTTCTTTAAACGGCCATAATCTACTTCTCATATAAAAAGTGATTACCATTAAGTGAGCAGCAAAAAACACAGTCATTTCAAACATAATTGGCACGAATGCAGGCATATTCTGAATGAAACTGAAACTTGGTTTTCCACCAATATCCTGTGGCCAGTCATGAATCATAATGTAACTCATCATGGTTGTCGCAACAGAGATACCAACACATCCATACAAAAATGCACAAATTGCTAATCTTGTTGGTGCTAATCCCATAGCTTTATCCAATCCGTGAACTGGGAATGGAGTAAAAACTTCTTCAATATGATGATGCGCAGCTCTGGTTTTCTTTACTGCATCCATCAAAATATCATCGTCATTATAAATGGCGTATATTACTTTATTACTCATGATGTGAATCTTTATTTGCTCTTTCTCTAATGTAATTATCTCCTGTTCCTTTCAAAATTGTTTTTACCTCCGCCTGAGCAATTACAGGGAATGTTCTTGAGTACAATAAAAACAATACGAAAAAGAAACCAATTGTTCCGATGAAAATTCCAATGTCAACAAATGTTGGTGAGAACATTGTCCATGAAGACGGAAGATAATCTCTATGTAAAGAAGTAACGATAATTACGAATCTTTCGAACCACATTCCGATGTTTACTACAATCGAAATAATAAATGAGAACATGATACTTGTTCTTAATTTCTTGAACCACATAAATTGTGGAGAGAAAACGTTACAAGTCATCATTGACCAATATGCCCACCAGTAAGGTCCGGTAGCTCTGTTTAAGAAAGCATATTGCTCGTATTCTACACCTGAATACCAAGCCACGAATAACTCAGTGATATAAGCAACACCAACAATAGAACCCGTAATCATAATTACAATGTTCATCAATTCGATATGTTGAAGTGTGATATAAGCTTCAAGGTTAGAAACTTTTCTCATGATAATCAACAATGTATTTACCATTGCAAATCCTGAGAATACCGCTCCGGCAACGAAGTACGGAGGGAAAATTGTTGTATGCCATCCCGGAATTACAGAAGTAGCAAAGTCCATCGATACAATAGTATGCACAGAAAGTACAAGTGGAGTAGCTAAACCTGCAAGTACTAAAGATACTTCTTCAAAACGTTGCCAGTCTTTTGCTCTACCGCTCCATCCAAAACTCAGGATCGAATATACTCTTTTATTGAAAGGTGTTATTGCTCTGTCACGCAGCATTGCAAAGTCAGGTAGTAAACCAGTCCACCAGAAAACCAGTGACACTGAAAGATACGTTGAAATTGCGAATACGTCCCAAAGTAGCGGTGAGTTAAAGTTTACCCATAAAGATCCAAACTGATTTGGAATAGGTAAAACCCAGTATGCTAACCATGGACGGCCCATGTGAATAATTGGAAATAAACCTGCCTGAACTACTGAGAAAATAGTCATAGCTTCTGCAGAACGGTTAATAGCCATTCTCCAACGCTGACGGAAAAGTAATAATACCGCAGAGATCAATGTTCCTGCGTGACCAATACCTACCCACCAAACGAAGTTAGTGATATCCCAGGCCCAACCAACTGTTTTATTTAATCCCCATGTTCCGATACCGGTAGATACAGTGTAAATAATACAACCCAGTCCCCAAAGGAAGGCCGTTAATGCGATTGAAAATACAATCCACCAATGTTTATTTGCTTTACCTTCAACAGGCGCAGCTACATCTACTGTTACGTCGTGATAAGATTTATCACCTATAACTAAAGGTTTTCTAATGGGTGCTTCGTAATGAGACGACATAATCCTTTATATTGTTTCTTAATTAATAATTCTTTGTACTACGTATTTCTAACTTTAACATGGTAAACCACATTAGGTTTTGTTCCAACATGCTCTAACAAATGGTATGATCTTTCATCAGCAGCTAATTTAGCCACTTTACTTTCTTTATCATTAACATCTCCAAATATCATTGCTCCAGAAGAACAAGCGCTGGAACAAGCTGTCTGGAATTCACCATCAACAACCGGACGTCCTTCATTTTTCGCTTTCAATTTTGTAGCTTGTGTCATTTGAATACACATAGAACATTTTTCCATAACACCACGAGAACGAACATTTACGTCTGGATTTAATACCATACGACCTAAATCATCATTCATGTGATAATCGAACTCACTGTTTTTGTTATACAAGAACCAGTTAAAACGACGTACTTTATACGGACAGTTGTTTGCACAATAACGAGTACCAACACATCTGTTGTATGCCATATGGTTTTGACCCTCACGACCGTGAGAGGTTGCAGCAACCGGACAAACTGTTTCACAAGGTGCGTGATTACAGTGTTGACACATTACTGGCTGGAAAGCAACCTGAGGATTATCTCCCGCTTTTTCCATTTCATTAAAAGTAGACAATGAACTAGATAAACCAGCAATATTCTCTTTTCTTTCATTATCAACTTCAAAAGTACTTTCAGAAGAATAATATCTGTCAATACGCAACCAGTGCATATCGCGGCTTCTTCTTACTTCAGCTTTCCCTACGACAGGTACATTGTTTTCAGCATGACAAGCAATAACACATGCTCCACATCCTGTACAAGCATTTAAGTCAATTGAAAGATTAAAGTGATGTCCTGTAGAACGATCAAATGACTCCCATAAATCAACCGTTGTAGCTTCTACTTCCTGGTGATCCAAAGACACCATTGGTTGTGGATTCCAATGTTCAGCATCTTTAGAATTAAATACTTCAAGAGTAGTTTCCTTAATAATATCTCCTCTACCCATTAAAGTTTTCTGACCCTGAACACAAGCAAACTCGTGTACTCCATTTGCTTTCACAATAGAAGAAACAGCCTGAACACTATTAAAGTTTTTATATAAAGCGTAAGCATTTAAACCTACCTGCATTTCTTCTTTCAAAGCAGCTTTACGACCGTAACCAACAGCTAAACCAAGTGTACCAACAGCTTGTCCTGGCTGAACAATTACCGGCACGTTTTCTAACTTAGTACCATCAGCTATTGTAATAGTAGCATAACTACCATTTAAACCTCCGTTAGCAACAATTTCATTTGTTAAACCCAATTTCTTAGCATCAGCATTCGAAACAGTAACATAGTTATCCCATGATACTCTTGTGATTGGATCCGGAAACTCTTGCAACCAAGGGTTGTTTGCTTGTTGTCCGTCACCTAAACCTGTTTTAGTATATAATACTAATTCGAAATCACCAGCTGATTTTGATTTTGAAACTGCGTTTGCAGCAGCAGCATAATCAACAGCTCCACCTGCCAATGCAGCTGATCCAGCTACAAAAACACCATCATGTAAAACTTTATTCCATGAAGAACCTACAGTAATACCAGCAGCATTAGCTTTGATATAATCATAGAAAGTTCCAGGAATTCCGTTTAACGATAATAAAACGTCTTGAAATTGTTTTGTATTAAATATAGGACGGATAGTTGGTTGTGTTAAACTATAAGTTCCTTTTGTTATCTCAACATCACCCCAAGCCTCTAAATAGTGAGCAACAGGAGCAGCAATCGTAGTAACTGATGCAGTTTCATCTTCTTTTAAAGAAAATGCAACTGATGTTTTTACTTTTTTCAATCCAGCTTCAAAAGAAGCAGAATCCGCTAATGTATAAACCGGGTTAACACCACTCATGATCAAAGTATGAACACTGCCAGCATTCATATCTTTTACCAATTGAGCAACAACCGCATTAGAACCTTTTCTAATCTGTCTTGTTCCAACAGTAGTAAAAGCCTCACTGGCTAATGCCTGGTTGATAGCCAAAACTAACAACTGAGCATTTTTATCTTCAATTCCAGATACTAAAACTCCTTTTGATCCAGCAGCTTTTAATTGCTGAGCAGCTTTAACAGCTTCTGTTTTAAATTTAGCTTCCAAAGAAACCGGAACAGAAGCACCTGCAACGATATTATATATTTGAACCAAAACTTGCTTCTGATCAGCCCCTGTCATAGGAATACGCTTATCAGCAGCAGCTCCGGATAAAGTCATGTTTGATTCAAACTGGAAATGGCGGGACATTTTTCCGTTTTGAGGAATACGTCCTTTTGCATATCCTGAATCATATCCTCCACCTTGCCAGTCTCCTAAGAAATCAGCACCAACAGAAACGATTAAAGATGCTTTTGAAAAATCATAATCAACTAAAGCTCTTTCACCATATACTGTTTGAAATGCATCTAAAGCATCTGAAGAAGATACTGCATCATAAACCACATGCTTAGCATTTGGATTTTTAGCGATAAATTCACCAATCAGTTTTTCAGTAGACGGACTCGCTAAAGTATTAGTCAACAATACAACTTGCCCACCTTTTGCCTTTGCATCAGCAATACTTGATTTAATTTTCAAATCAACAGCAGACCAGCTACTATTTTTTCCATCCAATTTAGGTTCTTTCAAACGCATACTGTCATATAAAGACAGGATAGACGCATGAATTCTCGCATTGGCTGAAAACTTAGCTCCGGAAATAGTATTGTTATCAATTTTAATTGGACGACCTTCACGGGTTTTCACCAAAAGGTTAGCAAAATCAAAACCATCAAAAACAGTAGTTGCATAATAATCAGCAACACCAGGAATGATTTGTTCTGGTTGCAACACATAAGGTATAGACTTGTGAACAGGGCCCTCGCAAGCTGCAAGCGTTACGGCTGCAGTACTAAACCCTACGTACTTTAAAAAGTCACGACGTGAAGTTCCAGATGAAGCTAATGCATCTGCGTTTCCTAAAAATTCATCAGTAGGAATTTCTTCAACAAATTCGTTATTTCTAAGCGCCTCAACAATAGAACTATTTTCTAGTTCCTCAACACTTTTCCAGTATTTTTTGTTTGATGACATTGTATATAAATATTAAAATCTTAATAATTCGATTAATAGTGGCATTTACCGCATTCTAAACCTCCCATTTGCGCTGCAGTCAATTTTTCTACACCGTATTTTTTAGAAAGTTCAGCATGAATTTTATCGTAATATGCATTTCCTTCCATCTTAACATCGGTTTTTCTATGGCAATCAATACACCATCCCATTGTTAATTTAGAATATTGCTTCATGATCTCAAATTCCTGTACCGGACCGTGACAAGTCTGACATTCAACACCTGCAACAGAAACGTGCTGAGAGTGATTGAAGTAAACAAAATCAGGAAGATTATGAATACGAACCCATTTTACCGGCTGCGTTTTTCCTGTATAAGCTTGTTTGGTCTTATCCCAACCAACCGCATCATATAGTTTTTGGATCTGAGCATCGTAAAACGCTTTGCTGTACTCAGGAGTAGCCGTAGTTTCAGCAACTTCAGAAATATTTTTATGACAGTTCATACAAACATTCAAAGAAGGAATACCAGCATTTTTACTAACACGAGCAGCAGAGTGACAATATTTACAATTGATCTCGTTATCACCAGCGTGAATTTTGTGAGAATAATGAATTGGCTGAATTGGCTCATAATTCTGATCCACACCTACTTGCATTAAAAATCCATATACAAAATAACCACTAGCCAAAAGCAAGAATATAGAAGTCACTAATACCAGGAATTGATTTCTGGCAAACGCTTTCCAAATTGGTGTTCTGGCCTCTTTAGGAGCGACTACAATACCATTATTACCAGCAACCTTAGTTAATACTTTGTTCACCATGAACAACATTACCACTAAAATAGCCATTACAAGAGCAAGAGCCCCTAAAATGATATTGTTAGAAATACTTCCACTTTCAACGTTTGTTCCAGGAGGAGTAGCAGCACCACCGGCAACTACAGCAGGCTCAGCTTTTACTTCAGAAGTATAAGCGATAATATTATCAATATCACCTGTTGATAATTGAGGAAAAGCAGTCATAACAGACTTATTGTTTTCTTCAAATAATTTAACTGCAACAGCGTCACCTGACTTAATTACTTCAGAACTGTTGTGCACCCACTTGTAGATCCAAGCCATTTCATGCTTAGCAGCAACTCCTCTTAAAGCAGGACCTGTTGATTTTGCATCTAATTTGTGACATGCAGCGCAATTTGCATTAAAAAGTTCCTTTCCTTTTACTGGATCACCACCTGCAGTTGCAGCCGGAGCAGCAGCTTCAGGCGCTGCAGGAGCAGCAGCATCTTGAGCAAATGAAGTTAGGGAGAAAATTAACGTTAGCGATAAGCTAAGTAATAATTTTCTTGAGATCGAATTATGGTTACCCACCTTTTTCATATAGTATAAAATTATCTACTAATTTTTGGTATGATTTTTTCTGTATTAAAACAATAAAAACCGAACACCTTCTTTTAAAACTTGCACAAAAATACGACTTATGAACTATTCTCAAAACCTTAAAATACTCTTAAATATCAATTTATATCAATTCTAAATAATATTGAAATTTTCAATATAAACTTTAAATACTATTTTTGCATAAAAACCATCACATTATGAGAATTTTAACCCCCACTAAAAGAGTTTTCTTAACATTAGCAATGCTAACTTTAGCTTATAATATTAATGCTCAGGACCAAAATTTAACACTAAATCAAGATCCTAAATTTGAGCAATTACTGAATGACAAACGTAAAATTAACACATCAATAAGTACAAATGACACTTACAGAATTCAAATTTTTAGCGGAAAAAGCGATGAAGCCAAAAAAACGCTAACCGATTTTAAAAGAGAGTTTTACACAATTGACGGCACTATAATTTTCAACACGCCAAACTACAAAGTACTTGTAGGTAATTTTAAAACCAGAATCGAAGCGGAGAGAAACTTAGCTGAAATCAAAAAGAAATATAAAAGTGTTTTTTTATTGAAACCTGGCAAGTAATCACTGAACAAATTATAGCGAATCATAAAAAAAAGCAACTCTATTCAGGAGTTGCTTTTTTTTGTATTGATTAGATTAAAAATAGTATTATTTTAAATTATTAAGTTCTTCCTGCTTTCGCTTGTGTGTTTCCCCTCCTATTGCCGAACACTCGAGGAATGGCCTATCGTCTTCGGCTAAATAAAAATCTATTATTACTTCCTTTTTATTATAGATATTAATATAGTTTGTCTCGACAGGTCGATACAGAAAAGCAAAAACCTCTACATAAAAAAACTCATCCTCTTGATTTCTAGTTTTAAACGAATATTCTCCTTGATCTGTCGTCATAAATTCAAAACAACCTACTATCAATTTTGCAACACTCAAAGGTTTCTCAGTTTTTAAATCATAAACATGTCCCCGTATTGTGACATAATGAGCATCATCATTTTTTAATTTTTCCTCACTTACAACTAAATTGTACCCTCCCTTGTTATTATTTGGAATTAATTTCTTTTGTGCAAAAGACCCTCCACTTATAAAAAAAAAGCAGGAAAACATTAAAACAATAAATTTATTTATTTTCATAATGAAACAAATTAACAACCCGTTTTTATTCCTTTTTGTGGTTTAACTTTACCCAAATCATCATATCCACTTAACTCAATTTGAAGAGTATTAGATATTCTTTTCCTATCTGCCTCGGGTAATTTCTTAAATTCATCCGTTTCTTCAAGACCACCCCAAGCCATATCCTGATAAAACTGCTTATCTAATTTATACCCTTTATCAATGCCATAATTTTCTAAAGCAACGCTAATTGAATTTATAAGGGTTCTAGCTATTTCTTCATGTTGCGCTTTGTTAAAAGTACTCTTACCCCATTCTTCAAGCATTTGAGGATAGGTTGCTGCCATATCTTTGTGATTACGTATATAATAGGTTGTCAAATAAGAATGAATTGATTCATGAAGCATTGTTTTTGCCCAAGACAACTCTGTTGCATTAGTATAGGACACAACATCAAAGACCGTTTTAATACCTGTATTTGCATTATAAGAATTAGCTAATGTATGTGCCGGAACGTCTGGACTCGTTTTTCCTTGCTCCATTGTCCAATTATAATTTGCAGACCAGGGATCACCTGTAAATTTAGCAATCATATTCCCAGGACTAGCCCCCATCTTTTTTAGATCATTAAGAATTTTCTTCAAACACGGAGGCAATTTAGAATCATCAATCTTATCATCAAATGCTTTTATATATTGTTTCCCGAAATAAGCGGCATAAGCAATACCCATTGCAGAACCATTGTTTTTGCGTTCGCACAAACTGATAATTCATCCTTGTATAAGCATCATTTGTTACGGGTGCTATGTGGGTGTTTTTAACAACAACCTCTTTTAATGGAACAGGATCCTTAATATAAGCCGAAGGAATATTTACACGCGTAACAATTCCCTTCTCCAATTTAAAACCACTAAGCACCTCTTAAATTAGTAGAATAGATACGACCCGTAAATTCCCCATTATCATTGGGAGCCCTGGCAGTCACAGAAGCTTTTCTGCTTTCAGATATGCGGTGGAACAAAACTGTCTGCACTTCTCCATCTATTTTGATTTGCAAAATTTCTGTCTCTACTCCTTCCAATCCAGTCGTAGCAGTTGCAATATTTAATTTAGCATCTGTATCTGTTACATCCACTTATTCTAAAGAGGACAAATCTATTTTTAGATCAATATTAGTATCTACTGCTTTTTTGTTTAATTGTTCATTATTTAATTCATTAAAGAAATCAAACGATTTTTTCAGAGGCAATGTTTCCAGTTTGGCTGATTGAAAGTCTAATTCGGTTGTTACAGCGCTAGAATCAAGAGGCTCATCACTACAATTAAACATAAAAAATGTTATCACTAAGATAAAACTAATTTTTAAGAATGGTTTGGCTGGCTTTTTCATCTTCATCTCAATTTATTGTTTTTTGTAAATATAAATATTTTCAAAATAAATAAGATTTTTCATATGTTAATTTTAAAATAAAAAGAAAAAACTTATAAAAATGAATTCAGGTATTTTAAGCCCTAAAACAAGTTAGAGTACTACTAAACAAAAAAAGCCTCAACTTTCATTGAGACTTCATCGGTAATTATTTCATTTGAAATTGCAGCAATCCTTAGTTTACCACTTTAATTCCATCAGCTACAAATCGAATCTCTTCTTTTGGTGCTGTAATGGCATCTATTTCTGATTGCGGTTTTTTAGCATCTTTTGCATAATGCTTTAGCTCTTCAACGGAGGTGATATTTTTCTCGGCGACACCTTCTAAAACAACATTTTTCCCTTTTAAAGCTGTCGGCACAAAAAAAGCATAATCCTTCATTTTAACAAAAAATGGATTCCCTCCTTCTGTTTTAATTGTGAGCCAGCATCCTCTTTTTTCACAAACGTCGGTTACCACTCCTTTTACGGCAACATTTTCTATCCTTTTCGAATCCTTTAATCCGCTTTCCAGCTTATCAACCGGGATCGCTTTATTTTCAGATACTTTAGAAACATCGGCTCCATAATAATCTCCCACTAAAGCATTCCCTTCCGGCGGAGATTTTTTCTCTACGGCTTCTTGGGAAAAGGACAAAGTAGAAATACTTACAAAAAGAAGTACTGTATATATTAATCGTTTCATAGTCAAATAATTTTAATCAAAAATAATATTAAAATTTGAAATAAATAAAAATATTCCTGCATTTGAAAATAATGATCTGGCACAAAAATATAAGAACAAAAAAAGTCCCAACAAAAGCTGGGACTTTAAAATATAATTATTGAATTTTATTTCAATTTCTTTTTGATAGCAACTTCGTGGTAGGCTTCAATAACATCTCTTTCTTCAATGTCATTGTAACCTTTAATCTGAATACCACAATCGTAACCTTTAGCAACTTCTCTCACGTCATCTTTGAAACGTTTCAATGCTACAAGTTCACCTGTATGCACTACTACTCCTTCTCTGATAACTCTAATTTTAGAAGTTCTCATAATTTTACCATCCATAACCATACATCCTGCAATAGAACCTACTTTAGAAATTTTGAAAATCTCACGGATTTCAGCAGTTCCTAAAATTTCTTCTTTCATCTCCGGAGCCAACATTCCTTCCATCGCATCTTTTAAGTCATCGATAGCAGCGTAGATAATAGAATAGTAACGGATATCGATTTCTTCCTTATCTGCCAATTGTCTTGCATTTCCGGCAGGACGAACGTTAAATCCAATGATAATTGCATCAGAAGCAGAAGCCAACATAACGTCAGTTTCGGTAATTGCTCCAACACCTTTATGGATAATATTAATCTGAATTTCTTCTGTAGAAAGTTTAGAGAACGAATCTGATAATGCTTCAACAGATCCATCAACGTCCCCTTTAAGGATTACGTTCAATTCTTTAAACTGTCCAAGAGCAATACGACGACCAATTTCGTCCAGCGTAATATGTCTTTGTGTACGTACAGATTGTTCACGCATTAATTGAGAACGTTTAGATGCAATTTGTTTTGCTTCTTTTTCATCTTCAAATACATTGAACTTATCCCCTGCAGTAGCAGCTCCGTCTAAACCTAAAACCGATACAGGAGTTGAAGGACCGGCTTCTATAACGATATGCCCTCTTTCATCATGCATGGCTTTAATTTTACCATGATGTTTACCAGCTAACATATAATCCCCAACTTTTAAAGTTCCGTGTTGAACTAAAATTGTTGACACATATCCTTTTCCTTTATCCAAAAACGCCTCAACAACTGTTCCCTGAGCTGCTTTGTTTGGATTAGATTTTAAATCTAAAATTTCAGCTTCTAATAAAACTTTTTCTAATAATTCTTTTACTCCTGTTCCCACTTTTGCAGAAATATCGTGTGACTGAATTTTTCCACCCCAGTCTTCAACAAGTAAATTCATACCAGCCAAACGCTCTTTGATTTTCTCAACATTAGCATTTGGTTTATCAATTTTATTGATTGCAAATATAATTGGCACTCCTGCAGCTTGTGCGTGAGAAATGGCTTCTTTTGTTTGTGGCATGATATCATCATCCGCAGCAACAACAATAATAGCAATATCGGTAACCTGAGCTCCACGTGCACGCATCGCGGTAAACGCCTCGTGACCTGGTGTATCTAAGAATGCGATTTTCTGACCATTATCTAAAGTTACCCCGTATGCTCCAATGTGCTGTGTAATACCTCCGGACTCACCAGCGATAACATTTTCTTTACGGATATAATCCAGTAAAGATGTTTTACCGTGATCGACGTGACCCATTACAGTAACAATTGGTGCTCTAACTACTAAATCTTCTTCTCTGTCGGCAACTACCTCAATAGCTTCTTCGATATCAACTGTTATGAACTCAACTTCGTAACCAAATTCATCAGCTACAATCGTTAAGGTTTCAGCATCTAAACGCTGGTTCATGGTTACCATGATACCAAGAGACATACAAGTTCCAATTACTTTAGTAATCGGCACATCCATCATGATTGCAATTTCACCAACAGTAACGAATTCTGTAACTTTAATAGTTTTACTTCCTTCATCAATGGCTCTTTGCTCCTCATCAGATTTCTGACGGTGTGTATCTCTTTTATCTCTTCTGTATTTAGCCGCTTTTGATTTTCCACCTTTACCCTGAAGTTTTTCAAGAGTCTCTCTAATTTGGTTTTTTACTTCCTCTTCAGTAGGCTCAACTTTAGCAACAATAGCAGGACGGTTTCCTTTTACAAAACCAGGTCTTGCGCTTCTGTTAGCATTAAAGCCTCCACCACCGGTATTTGGTGTAATTTTATTAGGATTTGGTGTTCCCGGCGCATTACCTGTAGCAGGTTTTGGCGCCCCCGGCGTTCCTGGTTTAGGAGCAATTCTTTTACGCTTATTTTTGTTAGCGTTATTTCCTGCACCCGGAGCTCCCGGTTTATTTGGAGTTATCTTAGGATCTTCTTTCTTTTTCTTAGGTTTGTTAAACTGAGATAAATCAATTGTCTGACCTGTAAGTGTCGTTCCTGATAACTTTTGATATTGAGTAGTGATCGTCTCTTCTGCAGTTGAAGGATCAGTTGATACAACCGGTTCCTGAGCTACTTTTGGTCCCGAAGTTTCGGGATTCACTTTTACTTCTTTTTTCTCTGTAATAATAGGTTTTTCAACTTTGTTCTCGGTAACTACAGGAGCTACTGGCTCAGGCTGTACTACTTCTTTTTGAACAGGTTTTTCCTCTTGAGCTGGAGTAGCAGCAACAACCTTAGGTTCTTCAGCTTTCACTGGCTCCTCTACAGGAGTAGCAACAGCCGCAGGCTTCTCGGGTTTCTTTGGATTTAAATCTATTTTACCAACCTGAACAGGCCCTGTAACAACAGCTTTCGCTTTTATAACTTCTTGTTGTTTTTGGCGCTCTTCGTCTTGTCTGCGTTTGTCCTCAATTTCTTTCTCACGTTCTACACGTAATGCTTCTTTCTCTTTTCTTTTCTCTTCTCCTACCTCTTTAGAAGCTTCCTTATTCCCCTTATCGCCCGCAAATTGGCTTTGTAGGATATTAAATTCGCTATCAGAAATTTTTGCATTCGGATTTGCGTCAATAGCAATTCCCTTATCTTTTAGATAATCAACAGCTCTTTCTAACGAAATATTTAATTCCCTTAAAACCTTGTTTATTCTTATTACTCTCTCTTCAGACATATAACCTTTTTATTATTACCTTTTTCGTTGTGTTGTTAGAGCAGATAACTAACTATCAAACTCTTCTTTTAGTATTTTCATCACATCAAGAATAGTTTCCTCTTCTAAATCTGTTCTTCTTACTAAGTCTTCTACTTCTTGTTTTAAAATACTTTTTGCAGTATCTAACCCTATTTTAGCAAATTCTTCTATTACCCAGTCTTCGATTTCATCTGAGAACTCTGTTAATTCAACATCGTCTTCATCTGCAGTTGCGCCAGCAACATCTCCTTCACGAATAACATCTAATTCGTAACCTGTCAGCTGACCCGCTAATTTTATATTATGACCACCTCTACCAATAGCTTTAGAAACCTCTTCTAATTTCAGGAAAACTTCAGCTCTTTTATTTTCCTCATCAATTTTGATAGAAGAAACTTTTGCAGGGCTTAATGCTCTTGTAATAAACAATTGAATATTACTTGTATAATTGATTACATCGATATTTTCGTTTCCTAACTCACGAACAATTCCGTGAATACGGGATCCTTTCATACCAACACAAGCTCCAACAGGATCAATTCTGTCATCATAAGAATCTACCGCTACTTTCGCTTTTTCACCCGGAATACGAACTACATTTTTAACTGTAATTAAACCATCAAATACTTCAGGAATTTCTTGTTCAAATAATTTCTCCAGGAACTTTTCAGAAGTTCTGGACATAATAATCTGAGGTTTATTTCCTTTTAATTCAACGCTTTCAATGATTCCACGAACATTATCTCCTTTACGGAAAAAGTCAGATGGAATTTGTTTTTCCTTTGGAAGCACAATCTCATTTCCTTCATCATCAACTAAAATAACAACTCTTGGACGTACGTGATGTACTTCTGCGGTGTAAATATCGCCAATAATATCTTTAAATTGCTTATAAAGATTCGTATTATCGTGTTCATGAATTTTAGAAATTAAGTTTTGACGCAAGGCCAAAATAGCTCTTCTTCCTAAATCTATCAATTTAACTTCTTCGGAAACTTCTTCACCAATTTCAAAATCCGCTTCAATCATTCTGGCTTCAGTCAGGGTAATCTCTTCGTTTTCAAAATCCAGATCTTCATCAGCAACGATTACTCTCCTTCTCCAGATTTCCATATCTCCTTTATCAGGATTTATAATAATATCGAAGTTATCATCAGAACCGTATTTTTTCTTCAATGCATTTCTAAACACGTCCTCTAAAATTGCCATAAGCGTTACACGATCAATAAGTTTATTATCTTTAAACTCTGAGAATGAATCGATTAATGCTAAATTTTCCATGCGAATTCTTTAATTAAAATGTTACTGTAACAATTGCCTCTTTAATTTCTGTATAAGGTATTTGTTGCTCTTTTTGAACTGTTTCTTTTCCTTTTCCTACTTTTTTCGGTTCTCTTGCTTTCCAAGACAAAATTATAAAAACATCGTTAGCTTCCACTAATTCTGCTTCAATTTTTTCAGTATTTGTAGTAACAATCAACGTTCTACCAATATTTTTAATGTATTGTCTGGTCAATTTCAAAGGAGATCCTACTCCAACCGATGCTACTTCAAGCGAAAAATCCTGTTCTTCACGATCCAGATTATTCTCGATTGCACGACTAATATCGATACAATCCTGCAACGCCACTCCATTATCTCCGTCTAAACCTACACTAATTTTAAAAGAATCCGAAATAGACAAATCAATCAAAAAGATCGATGGCTTTTCCAGAAGAGCTTCTGTAATTAATGTGTTTACTTTTTCTTTAAATGTCATAATTTTATAAAAAGAGGGGACACTTAGTCCCCTCATTATTTAGATTTTAATAAATAACGGTGCAAATATAGTGTTTTTTTTATAAATCAAAATAAATAGATGGCGAAGAAAATATTTCTTATCTTTATGTAAGCATTAAAACAAAGGAAATTCACATTATTTAATCCCGAAAATTATGAAACGAATTCTACTCCCTACTGACTTTTCAGAACACGCTGAAGACGCCTTAAAAGTTGCTGCTCAAATTGCCAAAAGAAATGATTCTGAAATCATCATTTTACACATGCTCGAACTGCCACATCAAATGAATGACGCCATTACAGGAGGCGCAAGCATTCCGGAAACTATGCTTTTCATGAAAAAAGCCAACGAAATGCTTGACGAAGTTTCTGCCAGACCTTATCTGGACGGAGTTCCCGTGACTGAAATCGTAAAAATGGACAAACCGATACACGGCATCGCACAAGTAAGCAAAGATTACGAAATAGATTTAATCGTAATGGGGTCACACGGCTCTTCGGGTGTCGAGGAATTACTGATAGGATCGACTACTGAAAAAGTAGTTCGAAATTCAGAAATTCCGGTTTTAGTGGTCAAAAAAGACATTTCTAATTTCAATCCGGAAAATATTGTTTTTGCGTCAGATTTTTCAGATGAAACCAAAAAACCGTTCGAAAAATTTCTAAACTTCACTAAATTCTTCGACTCAAAAATACATTTAGTTACTATTTGCACACCCAATAGTTTTAAACCTACCCATACGAGCGAAAAAGCCATGAATGAATTTGTTGCGGAATTCAATCTGACCAACTATTCTACTCATATTTACAATGACACTAATATCGAAAAGGGAATTATAAACTTCTCCAATTCCATAAATGCGGACATTATTGGAATGTGCACACACGGAAGAACGGGATTTGCTCATTTTTTTAACGGAAGCATCAGCGAAGGCTTGGTAAATCACGCTATAAAACCGGTGATTACTTTTAAAATTTAAATAAAATCTCCTATTTACTATCCTAAAGCTTCTCGTCTGAGGGGCTTTTTTTTATTACCTACCCAATCAAAACATGAGCTTTTAAACAAAGTTACATTGAGCTTTTCAACAAAGCCGACTCTTACATTCCTGCCGACCTTTGTCAAATAAAATCATAAATAAAAAACAACATGAGAACAATTGACAAGATTTACATCAACGGAGAGTTTGTAACACCAAAAGGAAAAGATCGTTTTGATCTTATTAGCCCCACTACCAATAAAAAACTAGGCGAAGTAGTTCTAGGAAACAATGAAGATACCCTTGCAGCAATAGACGCAGCAAAAAAAGCCTTCAAAACTTTCTCTAAAACTAATACAGCAGAAAGAATTACGTATTTACAAAATCTGCAGGCTTCCATCGAAAAAAGGAAACAGGAGTTTATTGATATTACAATTGAAGAATACGGCGGGACTTTTCAATTTGCCACAGTCAGCTACCAGTACATGCTAAATAGTTTTGCTTCGGCAATCAAACTTCTAAACACTTATTCTTTCAACAAAACAATGGGTGAATCTGAAGTTCAAATGGCTCCTGTTGGCGTCGTAGGGATTATTATTCCGTGGAACTCGAGCAACGGTTTTATTTGCGGAAAATTAGCAACTGCAATTGCTGCGGGCTGTACAGCAGTAATTAAACCAAGTGAAATGAGCGCCCAGCAAACCCAATTGATCCTGGAATGCTTTCACGAAGCCGGATTACCAAAAGGTGTGTTTAATATAGTGAACGGACTTGGCGAAGTTGTTGGTGCAGAGATTAGCCGTAATCCTGATATTGCAAAAATTTCATTTACCGGCTCTACTGTTGTGGGAAAATTGATTGCCAAAGAATCCGTTAACACCATGAAACGCATTACATTGGAACTAGGCGGAAAATCACCGAATATTATTCTTGACGATGCCGATTTATCAAAAGCAATTCCGATGGCAATAGCTGCGGCTTTTATGAACAACGGGCAGGCTTGTATTGCAGGAACGCGTTTATTAGTACCTGAAAATAAATTAGAAGAGGTAAAAAAATTAGTGAAAGCTGTGGTATCAAAAACAATTGTTGGAGATCCGAAAAACGAAACTACTGCCGTAGGCCCGATGGTTAGTAAAAAGCAATACGAACGCGTACAAAATTACATCCAGATCGGGATTGATGAAGGCGCTGAAATACTGATTGGCGGATTAGGAAAACCTGAAGGATTAGAAAGCGGCAACTTTGTAAAACCAACCGTTTTTATACATGTAAATAATCAGATGAGAATTGCAAGGGAAGAAATTTTTGGACCTGTTTTATCTATTATCACTTATAAAACAGAAGAAGAAGCCATCGAAATCGCCAACGATACGACTTACGGATTACAAGCTTATGTAAGTTCTGAAAATGAGGACAGAGCGTACAGCGTTGCTTCACAAATAAATGCAGGACGTGTTCAGGTTAATATACTCAGCCACGATCCGATGGCTCCTTTTGGCGGATTCAAACAATCCGGAATTGGCAGGGAATTCGGAATTTTAGGCTTAGAGGCTTATTTAGAACCCAAAACATTAATCAGAAAATAATAATTTCAGACACAGAAAATTTTACAACCTAAATTCTCTGTGTCTTTTTAGTAACTTTACGGTATGTCATCCATCAAAGCAAATACAAAACCCAAAATTTTATACTCCTGTTATTATGCGCGTAGTCGCGAAGGAGAACATTTTATACCCGAACATGTGTTCAGCTATCAGATATCAGGCGAAATGATTGCTGCTGACGGAAAAAAATCCTATCACTCCAAACCAGGTGATTTTCGGATCAGTAAAAGAAATCATTTGGCCAAGTTTGTGAAAATTCCGCCGGAAGGAGGTGAATTTAAAGTCATATCGTTGTTTCTGGATCAGGAAATTCTGCGTGAAATCTATCAGGAATATCAATTTAAAATTGAAAAGAAACCTCAGGAAGCTGCAATAATTTCCTTAAATCCACATCCGCTTTACCAATCTTTTATGACTTCGCTCCTGTCTTATCTGGAAGTTGAACAGGAAAACAATGAAGTTTTATTTAATTTAAAAATCAAAGAAGCGGTTCATCTTCTACTCAAAGTAAACCCCGAACTTAAAGATATTTTATTTGACTTCAACGAACCCGGGAAAATTGACCTGGAAGCTTTTATGAACAGAAACTTTCATTTTAATGTACACTTAAATCGTT
Source organism: Flavobacterium circumlabens (assembly GCF_004345565.1). GTDB lineage: Bacteria > Bacteroidota > Bacteroidia > Flavobacteriales > Flavobacteriaceae > Flavobacterium > Flavobacterium circumlabens. The sequence goes on from NZ_SLWA01000001.1 coordinate 125,502, forward strand.
TTGCGTATCTCACCGGAAGAAGTTTAGCGACTTTTAAAAGGGATTTTCAGAAAGTTTTTCAGGAAACACCCCGACACTGGCTTCTGGACAAGAGACTTCAGGAAGCGTATTATCTTATTAAGGAAAAAGGAAAAGCACCTTCTGAGGTTTATATTAATGTTGGTTTTGAAGACTTATCACATTTTTCATTTTCATTTAAAAAGAAATTCGGAGTGGTTCCGTCTTCTTTATCAAATTCCAAATTTTAAAATTTCAAATTCCAAACTGTGTAAATTAAAAAACATTACGCAGATAACACCACCTCTTAAAAACACCTAAAATTGAAATAAAACGTATTAAATTCATGAAGAATATCCAGAAATTGGAATTTTAAAAATTGGAATTTATTTAAAAAAACTTTATTCCATAAAAAAAGCCTCTCAGTTGAGAGGCTTTTATGTTGGTCTACAAGGACTCGAACCTTGAAAGACTGCACCAAAAACAGTTGTGTTACCATTACACCATAGACCAGCAATGCTGTTAAGCGAGTGCAAACTTAAATCTTTTTTTTAGTTTGCGCAAATTTTTTAGCGCATAAAAAAAGCCTCTCGATTGAGAGGCTTTTATGTTGGTCTACAAGGACTCGAACCTTGAAAGACTGCACCAAAAACAGTTGTGTTACCATTACACCATAGACCAGCAGTGCTGTTAAGCGAGTGCAAATTTAAAGCTTTTTTTAGTTTGCACAAACTTTTTGATAAAAAAAAATGATTTTTTTTCATTTTATCTCCTTAAAAATCCGCAATCTTCACGCAAGTATTTCACAAACAATATATTACTCATACTAAATACTTTTGTAGAATTTTTTGTTAATGCCCTATTCTTTACGCAAAAAAACATTTTCTTTGTAGGATAGAAAACAAACAAAATTTTAACATCTAAATATGGCACAATTCAATTTCAATAAATGGAATACAATTATTGGTTGGTTTGCATTTGCAATCGCTTTAATTACTTATACACTAACTGTTGAACCTACAATGAGCTTTTGGGATTGTGGCGAATATATTGCTACAGCGGCCAAATTGGAAGTTGGTCACCCGCCCGGAGCTCCTTTATTTCAAATGATGGGCGCTTTCTTTGCCATGTTTGCCATAGACAATCAGCATGTAGCCGTAATGGTAAATATGATGTCTGTTTTCTCAAGTGCCTTTACGATTCTGTTTCTGTTTTGGTCTTCTTCTATGATTTTGAAAAAAATTATAGCTCGTTTTGCTGAAATCGATCAAAATAATTCAATTGTCATCTTAGGAAGTTCTTTTGTCGGAGCTTTGGCCTTTACTTTTTCAGACAGTTTCTGGTTTAATGCCGTTGAAGCCGAAGTTTACGCAATGGCTTCTTTATTAATTGCCTTACTTTTCTGGCTTGGACTTCGTTGGGAACAAGACATGGACAAACCAACAGGAAACAAATGGTTATTGGTGATTTCACTTGTTATCGGTCTTTCGTTTGGAGTTCACTTCATGGCTTTGCTTACAATTCCTTCAATAGGATTTTTATACTATTTTAAACACTACGAAAAAGTTACAATCAAAAACTTTCTAATAGCCAATGTTGTTGTTATCGGTGTTTTGTTGTTTATCTTCAAATTACTTTTACCCTTAACAATGGCTTTCTTTGGAAAAACGGAAATTTTCATGGTAAACAGCATGGGATTACCTTTTAATTCAGGAACCATTTTTGTGCTTTTACTGTTTATCGCTTTCTTTTATTTCGGATTAAAATACACCAGACAAAAAGGGCTTGTTTTCTACAACACTATCATTCTTTGTGTCTTATTTATTTTAATAGGTTTCTCAACCTGGATGATGTTGCCGGTACGTGCTAATGCCAATACGGTAATTAATGAAAACAAACCATCGGATGCTACAGAGGTTTTAGCGTATTACAACCGTGAACAATATGGTGTAAATCCATTGTTTTACGGGCCTCAGTATACTGAAGTTTTTGCTGGTCTGGATGCTAAAACACCTTATTTGGACAAAAATCCAAACTACGAAAGAGATTATAAAACCGGTAAATACATTATTACCAACAATTATAAAAACGCGGAACAAAATACAGATGACAATCAAAAAACCATTCTTCCAAGAATGTGGAGTACTGAAACAAGTCACATTCAGAACTATATCAGTTTTACAAATCCTCCGAGTTTCAAAATAAATCCAAATTATCCTTACGAAGATGATTTGGCGAAATACGGAATCGACGCCAGTCAGTTAAGCGAAGACGAATACAATAAAGCTACTGCCCAATTGCGCAATGAAGTAGAAAAAACAGTTTCTGAATTCAGAAAAGCGTATGCTCAAAAACAAATTGACAACGAAGGTTACACCAAATTCCTGAAAAGTTATGGTGATTATCTAATTATTGAAAAACCATCTGCAGTAGACAACTTTAGTTTTATGTTCGAATACCAATTTGGATATATGTACTGGAGATACCTGATGTGGAACTTTGTCGGACGTCAAAACGACATTCAGGGGAAATACGATAATCTAGACGGAAACTGGATTAGTGGAATCAAACAATTGGACTCCTTACACCTTGGTTCTCAGGACAATTTACCTTCGGATGTACTAAATAACAAAGGAAGAAACGTTTATTTCTTCTTACCTTTTATTTTAGGACTGATCGGACTTATGTATCACGCTAACAAAGACCTTAAAAGTTTTTATGTCCTTTTAGCCTTATTCCTATTCACCGGAATTGCCCTGAAAATTTACCTGAACGAAAGACCTTTCGAACCTCGTGAAAGAGATTATGCCCTTGTAGGCTCCTTTTATGTATTTGCGATCTGGATAGGATTTGGCGTATATTCTTTATACGAAAGCATACAGAAATACATTGCACCTAAGCTTGCCGGCCCGATCATTATAGCCGCAAGTTTACTGGCAGCTCCTGTTTTAATGGCTTCTCAGAACTGGGACGATCATGACAGATCCGGTAAATATACTGCTGTAGCAATGGCAAAAGCGTATTTAACTTCATGTGATAAGGATGCTATATTATTTACCATTGGAGACAATGATACGTTCCCGTTGTGGTATGCCCAGGAAATCGAAGGGGTGCGAACAGATGTAAAAATCGTAAATACAAGCCTTTTTATGACGGACTGGTACATTGATCAGATGAAAGCCAAATCGTACGAATCTGAACCACTGCCAATATCATTTACACATGCCGAATATGTGGGTGACAAACTGGATTATGTGGCTCACATTCCAAAAATAGAAACGCGTTGGAACATTAATGACTTTATCAGTTTTATTAAAAATCCAAAATCAACTGTAGGTCTACAAAATGGACAAACCATTCATTTTTACCCAACTAATAAAATCAGGGTTACTGTTGACAAAGCTTTAATTATTAAAAACAAAGTGGTCAACCCAAAATACAATGATTCTATTGTTCCTTATATGGACATTAACATTAAGGGAAGCGCGTTATATAAAAACCGCTTAATGATGCTGGACATACTGGCAAACAATAACTGGAAGAGACCGATCTACTTTAGCGGAGGTGCTTTTGATGACGAAGATTATTTATGGCTGAAAGACTATTTACAACTGGATGGAATGGTTTACAAATTAGTTCCTGTCAAAAACACGCCATCAAAAGACGGCGGACCAATGGACATGGGGCAAATTGATGCCGATAAAATGTACAATATTGTAATGAAATGGGACTGGGGTAACAGTGACAGCAATACCATATATCACGATCCTGAAACAAGAAGAAACAGTATCACCTACCGTACCAATCTGTCTCGTTTAATGAATCAGCTTATTGAAGAAGGTAAAATTGACAAAGCTAAAAACGTTATCAATTTAGCCATGACAAAAATGCCTCTGGACAAATTCGGATATTATTCATTAGTTGAACCTTTTGCCGGAGGATACTATAAAGTGGGAGAAAAAGCAAAAGCACAGGATCTGCTGAATAAACTGGTTCAGAAATACAAAGAAGAACTAAATTATTACGCAACTTTAAGCGCTTCTGACCAAACTGACTTAGCCATTGATATTATTACTGAAATTGAGCGTTACAGAAGCTTATTGGAAGTAATGAAAGACAACAACGACAACGCGTTCTATGAAAAACATAAAGTAACTTTTAATACTTATGTAAATGTTTTCGAACGCTTTGGAAGAGAAAAGGAATAAAATACGAAAAACTTTGCAATTAAAAAAATGTAGCGCTGTTAGATAAATAGCGCTACATTTTTTATTTTTACATATCACTAAATCATTTTTGAAAAATGAGCTTCTATTGGGTAAAAACTAACACATTCATTAAAAGGGTATTTTCTAAATATTGTTGGGATATCCCGAACAATGAAAAGAAAATATACCTCACTTTTGATGATGGCCCAACGCCCGAAATTACGGACTGGGTTTTATCTGAATTGAAAAAATTTGATGCAAAAGCTACCTTTTTTTGTATCGGAAAAAACATAAAAGCGAATTCTTCCTTATTTGAAAAACTGATTACCGAAGGTCATTCTATCGGAAATCATACCATGAACCATATTAACGGATGGAAAAGTAAAACCAACGATTATATTGAAAATGTAAAAAATTGCGCTACCGTCCTGAATGAAGAAAAAAACTTAAATCCGCTGATCTTTCGTCCTCCTTACGGGAAGATAAAAAAAGAGCAATCTAAGATTTTAAGAAATTTAGGCTATAAAATAGTAATGTGGGATGTGTTAAGTGCTGATTTCGATCAGAGTATTACCCCTGAAAAATGTCTTGAAAACGTTACTAAAAATGTAAAATCAGGAAGTGTTATTGTTTTTCATGACAGTGTAAAAGCATCACAAAATTTAAAATTTGCCTTACCTAAAACACTGCATTTCCTAAAAGAAAATGGATTTGCTTTTGATATTATTCACTAAAATAATATCCGGAATCTTTTATTATAAGTTAAATTGATCCTGAACAATTCCGATTATTGTATTGGCATCGAGTTCTCCTGACTGTCTCCAGATCATTTGTCCTTCTTTGTAAATCATTAAGGTAGGAAGTCCCTTTATACGCAAGGCTTCAGCAAGTTCCTGGTTTTTATCTACATCAATTTTAATGACTTTGGCCTTATCGCCAAGTGCAGCAGCCACATCCTTGATAACAGGATGCATTGACACAGATGATTCGTTCCAATCAGTATAAAAATCAATTAACACCGGAACCTGAGCATTTATAAGTTCTCCAAATTTTGACATAAAACCAAAAATTTAATTCTTTTAATCTATTAAAAAGAGATAGTTTAATACAAATGTAGCATTTTTAACGAATTAAGCCACATTCTTCCCTTTTTTTAGTTCAATGACCGTTATCTCCGGCATAATACCAACCCTTCCCGGATAGGCATGAAAACCAAAACCACGGTTCACATATACATATCGGCCAAACTCTTCATATAGTCCAGCCCATTGTTTGTAAATATATTGTGCAATACTCCATTTAAAATAGCCCGGTATTTCAATACCAAACTGCATTCCGTGTGTATGTCCGGACAACGTCAGATGAAAGTTTTTAGGATGGTTTTTAATTTCATATTCCCAATGGCTTGGATCATGACTCATTAAGACTTTAAAATCATCCTGAGCTACATTTTGAGATGCTTTATTCAAATCTCCGGCTTTTTTAAAATTCTGCCCCCAGTTCTCTACTCCGATCAATGCAATTTTATCGTCGCCTTTTTGGATGTAAGTATGCTCATTTAGCAATAAATTAAAACCAATCTGACCGTATAATTTTTTGATGTCCTGAAAATTTTCTTCTTTTTGCGTTTCCGATGGCCAGGTAACATATTCACCGTAATCATGGTTTCCTAAAACTGAAAATTTTCCGTATTTGTAGTCTTTTATTCTGTTGAAAGACGCTAACCAGGGATGCATTTCTTTTGCATGTGTATTTACAATATCTCCTGTAAACAAAATCATATCTGATTCCTGCTGATTGATCAGGTCAATAGCATAATTGATTTTCTCCGGATTATCAAAACTTCCACTGTGAACATCCGAAATCTGAGTGATTTTAAAACCATCAAAGGCATCCGGAAGGTCCGGAAAAAATATGGTCTGTTTAATTACTTTAAAATTATACTTCCCTTCAAAAATTCCGTAAATTAAGGAAAGAAAAGGAACCGCAGCCAATCCTAAACCAATCTGACTGATGAATTTTCGCCTTGACGGAATAGCTTCTGAACCACTTGAATTGTATACAAAATAATTTACTATTCCTGCTCCGGCTCTAAAAATATCTTCACCAAACATAATTAGTGTCAGGACAATTTTAGGCACATAAACCATAAGCATCAGGCCAGTAGTAAACATAAACTGTCTCGTCTGTCCAACGGAGCGATCAACCTGCGAAAAAGAATAGATGATAAAAATTAAAAGCAGTACACTTATAATTTGATAACTAACCAAAACCCACCTTAATTTGATTAAAGTTCGAAAGGCCTGGTAAGAATAAAACTCAATAAATAAAAAAAGAGCACATAGAATTATAAAACGAACGATCATTAGTTATAGTTTTAAGCAAAGTAACAAAGAATGAATTTTTTATTGCTTTTTATTATCAAAAATTTAACTCAAATATAAATCAAAAGGCTGATAAATTTCTTTACCAGCCTTTCTCTCTGCTCAAAATTATCTTTACTCATTATTTAACAGCCAAACCAAAAGCTATGAAACCAAATAAAAATTACTTTTTATTTTTTTGTTTCTGCTTTAGCTGCTTCTGCTTTAACCTCCGCTTTCTTAGCTTTTTTCTCTGCCTTTTTCTCTTTTTTAGGAGCTTTTGCTTCTTTTACCGGAGTTGTTTGTGCCGGAGTTGTCTGAGCGTTTACCATTGCTGTTGTTCCTAAAACTGCTACTGCTAACATTACTAATTTTTTCATGACTTTGAATTTTATAAATTATTATTATTTGATTATTTATAAGCCAAAGATAGAATCAGTAAATGAAGATGAAATGAAGATTTGCCGTGTTAAAAAAAATTAACTTTAAATTAAGTTTTTGCAGTTTCCGGGAACAAAAGCAGAAATGTTGTTCCTTCGTTAATTCCTGAGGTAACCTTAATTTCTATATGATGAAAATTAGCAATACTATCTGCGATAGCAAGTCCGAGGCCTTGCCCGTCCTGATCTGAATTGATTCGGGCAAACCGGTTAAATATCTTTTCAATTTGAGAAGAATCCATGCCGATTCCTGAATCTTCGATAGCAATAAAATAGTGTCGGTTTAGAAATCCGTCAGTAATTGTGATTTTTCCTTTTTGATAATTGTATTTAATTGCATTTGTAATCAGGTTGTAAATAAGAATATGAATCAGTGTTTTATTTCCTTTAAAACTAAAATCATGTTGCATTGTATTCGAAAACTCAATTTCTTTATCTTCAATTCTGTCCTGAAGATCTTCCTGCATGTCTGTTATAATTTCATAGAAATGAATCTCTTCTTCGGTTGTATACTGATTGTTTTCGATTCGGGAAATCAACAGCAGGTTATTGATAATTTTTTTCAACATGTCCAATGTCTTCAGGGAGCTCGCAATTTTATCAACCGCAGTATCATCTAAGGAATCATTCTGCAATAAATTTTCCAGCTTGTTTTTGAGTAAAGCGATTGGTGTAAGAAGTTCGTGCGAAACGTTGGAGATAAATTGTTTTTCTTTTTTAAAAAGCTCTCCGATACGATCCATCATCTGATTTAAAACCAAATCAAGTTCCCTGAAATCCCGTGATTTTGCTTTTATTGGCGTATGATCGAAAGTTTCGGGTTCATTGACCCGTCGAATTTTAGTATCAATTATTTTATAAAAAGGTTTCAGCAGATATTCAATATAAACTGTATCAGCCAGAAATGTAACCAGAAGAATAATCACCAAAACAATAATAATAAATAACCTGATGATAAATGTGAGGTCGTTTACTTCGCTAAGATCACTGCCAATTTCGAGTTGATATCCTTCCTTTTCATAGGTGAAATGATATTGGAGAATTCTGTACTCATTCTCTTCCCCCTCAATAATCCGATAGTCATTACTAAAAGTGGTTTCTTTTTGACGAGGCTTTACGGGAACTTTCGAAAGTACCAGAAACTCACTGTGAAGCGTGGAAAATTGCGAATACGTTTCGGTTGAATCACCGGGATTTTCGATAAAATCATTAATCTCATTTTGATTTAAATGGTCAATAAATTTTTTCTTTTTCTCCAGCAATCCATTATTAATATGCCTGTAAACTACATTTTCGACCAAAATGGGCAACATTAACCATAAAACCAAAATAACCAACAATCTTGTCAGTGCATTAAAAATCGCCAATTGGTGTTTTATCTTCACAATATCTTATTTTACTCATTAATTCGATAGCCGACATTTCTGACTGTTTCAAACCAGCCGATATCGGTATGTTTGTCTAACTTTTTTCGAAGATTCCGAACATGAACATCTATAAAATTAGAATCTGAATTCACTTCCAGAATATCACCCCAAATATGCTCGGTTAATTGCAGCCGGGTAATCACCCGATTTTTATTCAGCACCAAATACTGAAAAATATCAAACTCTTTTTTGGTCAGATTAACAGGAATAGCATTGTAGCTTACCTTATAGTCCTGCAATTGCAGGGAGAAGCCATGAACTACCAGGTCATTCAATGTAAAACCATGCATTCTGCGAATAACCGCAAACAAACGGGCACTCAATTCGGTTAAGGCAAACGGTTTTGTGAGATAATCATCGGCGCCAAGATGCAAACCATTAATTCTGTCGTCTAATTCGCCACGAGCTGTAATGACAATGACAGCAATCTTTGATTTGGTTTTCCGAACAGCCCTCAAAACCTCAAAACCATCACCATCAGGCAGGCCAAGATCGAGTAGCATGGCATCATAATCATTACTGTTTACCTCTTCTAAAGCATCACTGCAATTATGAGTAATCTTGCACACATAACCCGTGTTGCATAAAAAATCATACACTTCTGCAGCAAGTTCCTTATTATCTTCAACAATTAAAATATTCATATACACAAATTCTAAGCGCAACTAAAATTAGGCAATTATAAAAAGCCCTGTTGCCTGTTATTAAAAAATTAACGAATCAAAAAAAAAGCTGATAAATTTCTTTATCAGCTTTCTCCATAATTATCCTTTCTGTTTTGCTCCCCTTACAATCCTTCGACAGCAAAACAAAAACAACTCTTATTTTTTCATTGCTGAGGCTTCTGATTTTGGAGCTTCTTTTTTATCTGATTTTGCTTTTTTATCAGATTTTTTTCTGGGATGTTTTGTAGCTTTAACCTCTTTTACGGGAGTTGCTTTAACTTCTTTTACAGGACCAACTTTTAAAGCCGGAAATGCATGTACCATTGCTGTAGTTCCTAAAACTGCTACGAATAACATTAAAAAATTTCTCATGATTTCTACAATTTAAAATTAATAACCTTTTTAATTACAGATCAAATTTACTCCTGTAAAATGAAGACCAAATGAAGAAAACATACCTCTTAGAAATTTTAACTTCAGATTAACTTATTAGTCCATTCGAGGCATTTTCGACCATGTAAGTTATGTAAGTTCATTTAATCTTTATGAATATGCGTAATGTTTTAAACACGCCGAATTACGCCTTCACTAAAATGAACTTATATAACTTATATCGCTAAAAAAAAATCCTGTTACTCTAATTTTTAAGGACCCAATTGTTTATTTTTACAGACTAATATTTTTTTTATGTCAACTCAAAAACGTCTTTTTCTTCTTGATGCTTATGCACTAATATTCCGTGGTTATTATGCTTTCATAAAAAATCCAAGGATTAACTCCAAAGGAATGGATACATCTGCCATTATGGGCTTTATGAATTCCCTTCTGGATGTCATCAAAAGAGAAAAACCGGATCATCTGGCGGTTGCTTTTGACAAAGGCGGAAGTCATGTGCGAACAGAAATGTATACCGAATATAAAGCCAATCGTGACGAAACTCCGGAGGCTATAAAAATTGCGATTCCCTATATTCAGAGTTTATTAAGCGCAATGCACATTCCAATTATTGAATCTAATGGTTGTGAGGCCGATGATTTAATTGGTACCATTGCAAAACAGGCCGAAAAAGAAAATTACAAAGTCTACATGGTTACGCCTGATAAGGATTTTGCACAATTGGTTTCTGAAAATATTTTCATGTATAAACCGGCCCGAATGGGTAACGGAATTGAAATCTGGGGTGTTCCCGAAGTTTTGGCCAAGTTTGAAATTGAAAGACCGGAGCAGGTGATTGATTTTCTCGGAATGATGGGTGATGCGGTCGATAACATTCCGGGACTGCCGGGTGTTGGAGAAGTGACCGCAAAGAAATTCCTGAAAGAATTCGGATCAATGGAGAATCTTTTGGCCAATACGCATTTGCTGAAAGGAAAAATGAAAGAAAACATCGAAGCCAATAAAGAGAAAGGAATCCTTTCTAAAAAACTGGCTACCATTATTATAGACTGCGATGTTGTTTTTAATGAAACGGATTACGAGTTAACGCGTCCCGATATCGAAAAAACAGATGCTATTTTTCAGGAACTTGAATTCAGAAGAATGGCAGAACAATTTGATAATTTGTTTAAAACAGGCGGCACTTCAACTGCAAATGAAGCCCCTGATGCCAAATTATACAAAAAACCACAACCTAAAAACGAAGATCAGTTTGATCTTTTCGGAAGTGCAACTTCAGATGAAAATCCTGAAACCGCAAGAACTTCTTTCTATACTACATTAGAAAATACCCCTCACTCCTATCAGGCTGTTGAAGGCGATTTGGGCGTCAAATTACTTTTGCAAAATTTACAAAAACAGCCTTCTGTTTGCTTCGATACCGAAACGACAGGTTTAGATGCGTTACATGCGGAGTTGGTTGGGATTTCTTTTTCGTATGAAAAAGGAAAAGGATATTATGTTCCGTTTCCGGAAAGTCAGGAAGAAGCTCAAACTTTAATCAACAAATTTATTCCGTTTTTTGAAAATGAAAACATCGAAAAAATTGGTCAGAATTTAAAATACGATTTAAAAATTCTTTCTAATTACGGCGTTACTGTAAAAGGAAAGCTTTTCGATACTATGATTGCGCATTATCTGATTAATCCGGATATGCGTCATAATATGGATATTTTAGCAGAGACTTATTTGAAATATTCGCCCAAATCAATTGAAACCTTAATTGGTAAAAAAGGCAAAAATCAACTTTCCATGCGCGATGTTGCGCTTGAAGAAATCAAAGAATATGCTGCCGAAGATGCTGATATCACTTTGCAGTTAAAAGAAATTTTCACAACAGAATTAGACAAAACAGAAACTAAAAAGTTATTTGATGAAATCGAAATTCCGTTAGTAAGTGTTCTGGCTGCTATGGAAACCGAAGGAATTCGTCTGGATGTTGAATTTTTAAGTGCCATGTCTAAAGAAATGGATGTTGAAATTAAATCTCTGGAGCAAAAAATTTATGAAAGTGCCGGAGAGAAATTTAATCTGGCCTCGCCAAAACAATTGGGTGATGTCTTATTTGATAAAATGAAAATAGGAGGCGCCAAACAAAAGAAAACCAAAACGGGTCAGTACGCGACCGGCGAAGAAGTTTTAACGTATTTGGCCAACGACAATCCAATTGTAAAAGAGATCCTGGACTGGCGTCAGATGGTAAAATTACAGAGCACTTATATTTTGGCTTTACCGGAACAGGTAGACAAAAAAACATTACGTGTTCATACCGATTATATGCAAACCGTTGCCGCTACGGGCCGTTTGAGTTCTAATAATCCGAACTTACAGAATATCCCGATCCGTACCGAAAGAGGCCGTCAGATTCGTAAGGCATTTGTCGCAAGAGATGAAAACCATACGTTGATTTCTGCCGATTACTCTCAAATTGAATTGCGAATTATTGCGGCTCTAAGCGGAGAAGAAAATATGATTGCTGCTTTCCAAAACGGAGAAGACATTCACAAAGCAACTGCCGCAAAAGTATTTGATGTTCCGTTAGAAGAAGTTTCCCGCGAACAAAGAAGCAATGCCAAAACCGTAAACTTCGGAATTATCTACGGCGTTTCTGCCTTTGGACTGAGCAACCAAACTTCATTATCACGCAGCGAAAGTGCCGCTTTAATTGAGGCTTATTATAAAACATACCCACGATTGAAATCTTATATTTCGGACCAAATTGAGTTTGCCCGCGAAAAAGGATATGTACAGACTATTTTAGGACGTCGTCGTTATCTGAAAGATATCAATTCGGCAAATACAGTGGTGAGAAGTGCCGCTGAACGAAATGCTGTAAATGCCCCTATTCAGGGAAGTGCTGCAGATGTCATTAAAATTGCCATGATCAACATTCATAAAAAATTAAAAGAAGAAAACTGGAAATCAAAAATGCTGCTTCAGGTACATGATGAGCTTGTGTTCGATGTTCACAACGATGAACTTGAAAAAATCCAGCCCATGATCAAACACGAAATGGAAAATGCTTTTAAAATGGCCGTTCCTTTAGAAGTGGAATTAGGAATGGGTAAAGACTGGCTGGAGGCGCATTAATTTTATTTTAGATTTAGACTACAGATTTTAGATTTCCGGGTAAAAGAAACACAATCTTGTGATTTCTCCTCCGTCGAAATGACACAATAAAAAAAGACTGTCCTTTTGGAACAGTCTTTTTTTATGTATCTCTTTTTTTTGAACTATAATTTCCGAGTAGATTCTCGTTCTTTCAATACCGTCTTAATAACGATTGTTTCGTAATCCGAAGTTTCTTCTTCGTTTTCTTCCAGTCTTTTGATTAATCTTTTGGCAGCGACTTCTCCAATCTCAATTCCGTGCTGACTTACTGTAGTTAAACTTGGTGACAGACGTCTTGAAGCCAAAATTCCATCAGCAAAACCAATGATCGATAAATCTTCGGGAACTCTGTATCCTTTTTTCAATCCAACCCTTAGGGCGGCAACAGAATCATTTTCATCCAAAGCAAAAATTCCGTCAATTTTGTTGTTATCAAAAATCGCATCAATTTTAGCTTTCATATCCTCTTCAGAATCGGTACGAAGAATGATCTTTTCGTTTACCGGAATATTATTATCTCTTAGAGCTTTCAAATATCCATCGGCTCTTAATTTTCCAACACTCAGATTATCAACTGAAGAGATTAAGGCAATATTTTTACATCCTATATTGATTAAATGCTGAGTTGAATTTAAAGCCGAATCAAAATCATCAACTACAACCTTGTCACATTCTACTTCATCTGCAATTCTGTCAAACATTACAATAGGAGTTCCGTCATTTATAATCGCCGAGAAATGGTTGTATTCCTGTAGTTTTTGTGCTTCTTCCGAAACGGACAATATAAAACCGTCGATAGTTCCGTTACTAAGCATTTCAAGTGTATGAATTTCTTTTTCCAAAGACTCATTAGAAATACAGGTAATTACGTTATATCCTTTTTTGTCTGCTACTTTTTCGATACCGCTAAAAACCTTCGCAAAAAAGGAATTTAATATATTAGGTATAATAACTCCAATTGTTTTTGTTTTACGATTCTTCAAATTCAGACCAATAACGTTTGGTTTGTAATTTTTTAGTTTAGCATACTCTTTAATTTTTATTTTAGTCTGCTCACTGATTTCAGGGCTATCATTAAGCGCTTTAGAAACTGTTGATACAGAAACATTAAGTTCTTTCGCGATTTGTTTTAAAGTTGCTTTAGCTTTCATTCTATCATAATTTATGGAATTAGTACAAATATAGTAGAATTAGTGAAATTACAACAAAAACCAAATAAAAGCTGAGTGAAATTATAAAGTAGATTCATTTCTTATTTTATAATGATTTAAAAAAAAACATGAAGAATCAGAAGTTTATTTCTTAAAAGCCATAAGTGATTTCTATTAAATTACGATGTAAAAACTTACTTATAATAAATATTTATGTTAAAAAAAGAAAATACAACGATCTGTTTTAAACTCAATATTTATAAAGCTCTCCTGTAAATACATCAATTTCATAAGTAATTACGCACTCTTCTTCAGAATCACAGTTACTAAAACCCCTGGAAACAAAGGCACTTTACAGATTATCAGAAGATTACCATATTTAAAAACAGAATTTTATTACAAAATTTAATCTACCTTTAAGTAGGAAATAAGTATCAAATTTTTTACAAACTCCTAAAACCGCACTCTTTAAAATTTCGTTAATACTTATTTACAGATAATTATGATTTGCTATTAATAACCTTAAAAAATTTAATTATGAAAAACGAAGTAAAAATTCATGAGGTTGACACTTCATTGAACAACAGAAGGAATTTTCTCAAACTTAGCGGACTGACTGTTGTTGGTGCGGGGTTACTTATGGCCGGGTGTAGTGATAATGATAATGACGACCCAGTTGTAGATAATATGTTACCGGGAATCAGAAATGGAAAATTTGACTTAGGTGCCGGAGATTTTGGCGTTTTAACATATGCGTATGCTTTAGAACAATTAGAAGCTGACTTTTATACTAAGGTGGTAAATGCTTCAAATTTCAATGCCACTTTTAATGAGATCGAGAAACAAGTACTTACCGACTTATATCATCATGAAGTCGTGCACAGAGATTTCTTTAAGGCTGCTTTGAGCGGCGGACTACCGGACCCGAGTTCTCAACTATTGCCGACACTTGCCTTTAATTATGGTGCATTAAACTTTAACAGCCGTACTGATGTTCTTGCAACTGCTAAAGCTCTTGAAGATACTGGTGTAGCTGCTTACAATGGTGCCGGAAAACTGATCAAAAGTCCCGATTATCTATTATTAGCCGGGAAAATTGTTTCCGTAGAAGCAAGACATGCCTCTGCAATCAGAAGTTTAATCAATCCTAATTCTAAGGATTTTGCAGGCGATGATATCGTAAATATGACTACCGGATTGGATGATGCAAAAGATCCGTCTAAAATATTGGCCATTGCAGGTGGATTTATTACAACACAATTTACAGCTCAATTTTTACCTTAATATTAATGCACTTTAAAAACTAGAAATTATGAATATATTAAAATTTATAGAGTCATTTACTAATGAAGGTATTATGGCCAGCACAGGTTCAAGAAGAGACAGTTTTACACAATTTGGAAATCTTGGAAAAAATTTAGCATTTGCATCCATTCCCTTTGGTTTATCAGCGTTAGCAAATAAAGCAATGGCACAAGATATAACCGCCACTCCGGCAACACCAATCGGAGCTTTGCAATTTGCACTGACATTAGAATATCTGGAAAACGAATTTTATGCGATGGCATTAGATTCAGGAGTTATTCCGGCATCAGAAAATGGTGGTCGCGATTTAAAAGTTTTTCAGCAAATAGCAGATCATGAAGCCGATCACGTAAAATTTCTAATTGCCGGATTAGGAGGCACCTCGAGTGCTAACTTTGTTCCGAAACCAACTTTCGACTTTACGGTTGGCGGTGCTTTTGATCCTTTTGGAAATTATCAGACATTTTTGGCTTTAGCCCAGGCATTTGAAGATACAGGTGTAAGAGCCTACAAAGGTCAGGCCGCAAACCTGATTTCGGCTCCGGCTTTACTAACCGCAGCATTACAAATACATTCTGTTGAAGCACGTCATGCCTCTGAAGTACGAAGACTGCGTGGTTTAAAAG
The DNA here is from genome assembly GCF_004345565.1 of Flavobacterium circumlabens. GTDB lineage: Bacteria > Bacteroidota > Bacteroidia > Flavobacteriales > Flavobacteriaceae > Flavobacterium > Flavobacterium circumlabens. The sequence continues at coordinate 141,230 of NZ_SLWA01000001.1, forward strand.
GATGGATTTCTAATAGCGACAGAGGTACCGGAATGCCAGCAGCTACACAAGCCGTATATGATGGTGAAGGACTTACCATGCAGGCAGGATATAATACTGCAACCTTATTTGGAGCTGCCGCCGGATCTGAAGCTTATGACGAACCACTTACTACACAACAAGTTGTAGACATAGCCAATATATTTATAGTGTAAATTATTTTTTTATAAGTCTTTTATAAACCATCTTTACTTCATTTTGTAAAGATGGTTTTTTTATTGTTTTAGATGAAAAAATAACTCCTGAAAATCAGCAGTTAAAATAATCATTTAAGGTATTTGGTTTTAAAATAATTAATTGTACTTTTGCATCCCCTTTATTGGGGATGGAATGTTTAATTAAAATAATATTATGGACGCATTAAGCTACAAGACAATTTCAGCTAGCAAAGCCACTGTAACGAAAGAGTGGATTGTTGTTGACGCTGAAGGTCATAACTTAGGTCGTCTTGCTTCAAAGGTTGCAATGATCTTAAGAGGTAAGTACAAGCCAAGTTACACACCGCACGTTGACTGTGGAGATAACGTAATTGTTATCAACTCAGAAAAAATTAACCTTACAGGTACAAAAATGAATGACAAAATTTACATGCGTCATACAGGTTACCCAGGAGGACAAAGAACTTTAACTGCTAAAGTATTGCAATCTAAAAACCCTGCATTACTAGTAGAGAAAGCTGTAAAAGGAATGTTACCTAAAAACAAATTAGGGGCTGAACTTTTTAGAAATCTAAATGTTGTTGTAGGATCTGAGCACAAACAAGGAGCTCAAAAACCTAGAACTGTTAACCTAAACGATCTTAAGTAATGGGAGTTATTCACAAAATCGGTAGAAGAAAAACCGCTGTTGCACGTGTATATGTTTCTGAAGGAACAGGAAAAATCACTGTAAACAAAAAAGAATTCGCAACTTACTTTCCAACTGCAACTTTACAATACAAAGTTTTACAACCAATGTCTATGACAGAAAATGTAAACAACTTTGATGTAAAAGTAAACGTTTACGGAGGTGGTTCAACTGGTCAGGCAGAAGCTGTAAGAATGGCATTAGCACGTGTTATGTGTGAAGTAAATGCTGAAAACAGAGCTATCCTTAAACCAGAAGGTTTATTAACAAGAGATCCAAGAATGGTTGAACGTAAGAAATTCGGTCAGAAGAAAGCTCGTAAGAGATTCCAATTCTCTAAACGTTAATATTACTTGTCTTGTTCAATTAGGACAAGACATGATCAATTATTTATTGAAATTAAAAAACACAGTTGTTGTTGCTCTCCTACCGAGGTAGGAAATAGTTTAGCATCTAAATGTATAAAGCCTGGGAAACCGCCATTTATACATTGCTAATCAACAGAACGTAAACTAGTACAAAAATGGCAAACAAAATAGAAGTTAAAGACTTACTAGAAGCAGGTGTTCACTTTGGACACATGACTAGAAAATGGGATCCAAACATGGCTCCTTACATTTATATGGAGCGTAATGGTATACACATTATCAATCTATATAAAACTGCAGCTAAAATTGAAGAAGCTAATGAAGCTTTGAAAAAAATCGCTGCATCAGGTAGAAAAATATTATTCGTAGCTACCAAAAAACAAGCAAAAGACATCGTTGCTGAAAAAGCAAAAGCTGCAAACATGCCTTATATCACTGAAAGATGGCCTGGTGGAATGCTAACTAACTTCGTAACTATCAGAAAGGCAGTTAAAAAAATGTCTTCTATTGATAAAATGAAGAAAGATGGTACTTTCATGACTCTTTCTAAAAAAGAGCGTTTGCAAGTTGATCGTCTACGTGCTAAATTAGAGAAAAACTTAGGTTCAATCGCTGATATGTCTAGACTACCTGCAGCATTGTTCGTAGTAGATATCAAAGCTGAACATATCGCAATAAAAGAAGCACAAAAATTAAACATTCCAGTTTTCGCAATGGTTGATACGAATTCTGACCCAAGAGAGGTTGATTACGTTATTCCTGCAAATGATGATGCTTCTAAATCAATTGACAAAATTTTATCTTTAGTAACTGCTGCTGTAATCGAAGGTCTTTCTGACAGAGGTTCTGACAAAGAAACTGAAGTTTTTACTGAAGAAGCTGCTGTTGAAGCTGCTCCTGCTGTAGAGGCTGCACCAGCTGTTGAAGCTGCACCGGCTGTTGAAGCTGCTGCTCCTGCAACTGAAGAATAAATAACAATTTAAATTCCAAATTTTAAATTCCAAAATCCAAAAAAAAAAAATTAAAAACATTATGTTGATAATTTAATAAAATTGGAGTTTGGGATTTAAAAGATGGAATTTTTACTTTTAACATTAAAATTCAAAATATTATGGCAACAATTACTGCTGCAGATGTAAATAAATTAAGACAAACTACAGGTGCCGGAATGATGGACTGTAAAAAAGCTTTAGTTGAGGCTGATGGAGATTTCGATAAAGCTATTCAAGTCCTTAGAGAAAAAGGACAAAAAGTTGCTGCTAACCGTTCTGACCGTGAGTCTTCTGAAGGAGCTGCTGTTTCTTTTATCAATGCTGACAATACTAAAGGAGCTATCATTACTTTAAACTGCGAAACTGATTTCGTAGGTAAAAATGAGGCTTTCGTAACTTTGGCTAAAGAATTAGTAGAAAAAGCTATCAATTTCTCTTCTAAAGAAGAATTCTTAGCTTCAGATTTCAACGGAATTACTGTTGCTGAAAAATTAATTGAGCAAACTGGAGTTATCGGAGAAAAAATCGAAATCGGTGGTTTTGAAATCTTAGAAGGTGCTTTTGTTGGATCTTATGTTCACGTTAACAAAATTGCTGCATTAACTGCAATTTCTGCTGCAGTTCCTAACGCTGACGTTTTAACTAAAGATGTTTCTATGCAAGTTGCTTCTATGGGAGCTGATACATTATCTTACAAAGATTTTGATCCTGCTTTCGTTGAATCTGAACTTGCTGCTCGTATTGCTGTAATCGAAAAGGATAATGAAGAAGCAAAACGTTTAGGAAAAACTTTAAAAAATGTTCCTAAATATATTTCTTTCTCTCAATTAACGGAAGAAGTTTTAAAACAAGCTGAAGAAGATGCTAAAGCGGAATTAAAAGCTGAAGGTAAACCAGAGCAAATTTGGGACAAAATTATCCCAGGAAAAGTGCAACGTTTCATCTCTGACAATACTACTTTAGACCAGGAGAAAGCCTTACTAGATCAAAACTTCATCAAAGATGACAGTAAAAAAGTTAGTGATTATGTTAAAGGATTCAACGTTGAAATTTCAGGTTTCAAAAGAGTTACTTTAGGTTAATATATTATTATTTCAATATAAAAAGCCCGAATATTTATTTATTCGGGCTTTTTTATTTGCTGATTTCAGGCTCTTAGTTTTTCTTCTCTACGATCGGAAAGTTTCTCGCACGCATTAAAGCATCAGACTTAGGGGCTCTTCCTCTGAAGTTCTCATATGCTTTTTCCTGATCAATCGTGTTTCCAACGCTAAATACAGTATCATAAAGACGTTTGGCTACTTCTTTGTCATAAGGGCCTTTTCCTTCAAGGAAAGCTTCGTAGGCATCTGCATTTATAACGTCAGCCCATAAATAACTATAGTATCCGGCTGCATATCCATCACTCGAAAAAATATGTCCAAATTGTGGAATTCTGTGGCGCATTACAATCTCAGAAGGCATATGTAGCGCATCTAATGTTTCTTTTTCAAATTTATGAGGATCAATAGCTGTCGTAGTCAAATGAAGCTTCATATCTATTAAAGAACTTGAAATAGTTTCTACAGTAGAGAATCCTTCACCAAAGTTGGCTGCTCTTTCAATTCTTTCCACCAATGCATGCGGCAAAGGCTGATTCGTTTTGTAATGCAAGGCAAATTTATTCAAAACTTCAGGAGTAGCCAGCCAATGCTCTAACAACTGAGAAGGAAACTCTACATAATCCCTGGCTACCGATGTGCCGGATAAACTAGGATAGGTTACATTGGAGCACAAACTATGAAGCGCATGCCCAAATTCATGAAATAGTGTTGTAGCATCCTCCCATGAAATTAAAATAGGCTCATTTGCAGTGCCTTTAATAAAATTGCAATTGTTAGAAACAATCGTCAGCACGTCACCATCCAGTTTTTGCTGATCCCTGTAAGAATTCATCCATGCGCCGGAACGCTTTCCTGTACGTGCATAAGGATCAAAATACCACAATCCTACCACTTTACCGGTTAGCTTATTACTTACCTCCCAAACACGCACATCCGGATGATATACCGGAACATTTGTAATTTGTTTAAAATTTAAATTGAATAATTCACCCGCAACCCAAAACATTCCTTCGCGCAGGTTTTCTAATTGCAAATAAGGCTTCACCTCATTTTGGTCTAAATCATACTTTGCTTTCCTTACTTTTTCAGCATAGAAACGATAATCCCAAGGCTGAATTTTAAATGTACCGCCTTCCGCATCCACAATTTTTTGCATTTCAGCAACATCCTGATGTACTTTTTCTACAGCCGGAGTCCAGACAGATTCCATTAGTGCCATTGTTTTCTGTGGTTCTTTTGCCATTTTATTTGACAAACTCCAATGAGCGAATGAAGGGAAACCAAGTATTTTGGCTTTTTCCGTACGTAATTGCAAAATAGAGACTAAAGTGGCATTATTATCATTCGCATTTCCGTTATCACCTCGTTTCACAAAAATATTAAAAGCCTTTTCGCGCAAATCCCTACGATTGGAAAAAGTCAAAAAAGGTTCGATTGAAGAACGCGTATTGGCAACACATCCCATTACGCCTAATTTTCTCTCTTTCGCTTCTGCAATTGCTGCATTTTTCACTTCAGCAGGAAGGCCGTCGAAATCGGCTTCAGTCTTTAATTCCACATACTGATCATGTTCTTCTGCCAGCAAATTTTGACTGAATTTCGTAAAAAGTGTCGCCAGCTGCTTATTGATTTCAGCTACTTTTTCTTTATCGGCATTATTTAATTTTGCTCCTTCACGAACGAATTCTGTATAATACAACCAAATTAAGCGTTGTTGTTCACTCGTAAGTTTTTTACTTTCTTTTGAATTATATAACGTTTCGATCCTTTCGAAAAGCTTTTTATTCTGATTGATCTTATCATTGAATTCAGAAAATTTAGGAGACATTTCCGTATCTACGGCATTAAACTCCGGACTGCTTAAATTTGATCTGTAAATTCCGTAAACTGTAGCAATTCTTGTAATTGTTTTTCCGGAAAGCTCCAAAGCCGCTATCGTATTGTCAAAAGTCGGAGCTTTTGGATTATTGGCAATAGCATCTACTTCGTTAAGTTTTTCCTGAATTCCGAACTCAATTGCCGGTTTAAAATCTGATACTTTATACTCATTAAAAGCAGGAACGCCTCCATAAGGGCCGACCCATTTTTTAAGCAGCGGATTCTCAGAATTGGTTTGTGCGTGTGACGCAAAAAAAGTTGTACCCATAAGAAAAATTCCTATTATTTTTTTCATTATCATTAATTTACTTGATCTAAATGAATTTTGTTAGTTTCTCAAAAATAACTAAAAAACGCCATTGAATAGAAAAATTTAACTTTCAGTATTCTTAAATCAGCTAATTATTTAATTTAAATTCAAACTGTTTTATGTTATAAAGAAAAAACTTAAATTTGAAACTTCAATCACAAAAAGATATGTTCAAAACCAAAAAAGAAATTGTCTTTGTTATTCTTGCAGGAATTTTTATCACTAATGCTGTAGTAGCTGAATTAATTGGAGGAAAATTAATTCAAATTGGGCCATTTGTAATGAGTATCGGAATTCTGCCCTGGCCTATCGTTTTTCTTACAACCGATTTAATCAATGAGTATTTTGGAGAAAAGGGAGTTAAAAAACTTTCTTTTATAACAGCTTGTCTGATCGCTTATGCCTTTCTAATCTTATTTATGGCTATCGTAATTCCCGCGGCAAAAGGCATCAGCCCGGTAAATGATGAACAATTTCTCGCCGTTTTCGGACAAAGTATGTGGATTATTGTCGGAAGTCTTATTGCCTTTATGGCCTCTCAGCTTATAGATGTATGGATCTTTTGGTTTTTTAAAAGACGCACAGGTGAAAAAAAAATATGGCTGAGAACTACCGGATCTACCGTAGTCTCTCAATTATTTGATTCGTTTATTGTTCTCGGAATTGCTTTCTGGCTACCGGGAAAAATCAATTTTGACACTTTTATTTCTTCAGCCTTAACGGGTTATGTTTTTAAACTGTCAGTCGCCATTTTATTAACTCCGTTAATTTATCTGGGGCATCATTTAATCAAAAAATATTTGAAAGAGGATTCTTCTGTTAAAGATTAAGCGTACCTTGTAGTTATGAAAAAGATAATTGCCATCTTACTCCTTTCAATAGCCTGTTTTTTTACAGGCTGTGGTGACGATGCAAAAAAACAGGCTAAACAAGAAACCGTTTATCCGGTCAATAAATTAAACCCTGCTCCGGTAAAAATCTTAAAAAAAGCAACACCGAAAACTACACTTATTTCAAATTCCAAAAAAAGAGCTCTTGCTGAAAAAAAGAATATTTTTTCAGTAAAAGCAGAACATGATTTTGAGCCGCAAATTAAAAACCAACAGATTATAGCAAACAGTCCTAAATTAGATCTTAGTGAAGAGGCAAATAAAACCCTGATGACGTTCGTTAATTTGCGCAAAATACTTTACGGAAGCAAAATTGGACAGACTTTAACTCAGGAGGAACTCACTCAAAAATTTGAAATTCCGGAAGAAGCTGTTAAACTTGTAAAAAGTATTACAAAAACCGACGATGATGAAATTGCCGTAAAATGGCGTTCGACATGGTTGGTAGAAAAGATTTCCGATGCTAAATTCAGAGACGGCCTGATGAAAATCACCTTTAAAGCCAATAAACTATACACTTCAGGGACTGCAATTGGCATCAAATACGACAAGAAGATTTATAATGAACTGGTTATAATTGGCCGTTCTGCTTATATTCCGGGCGTAAAAGGATATAGCTGGCAAATTGGAAAATAATAGAGAAACAAAAACCTGGTTAAAGACTAGTGCTTAAAGGTTTCGCGTGTCCTTTATTTGGTAATGAAGCTTTATACATAATTAAAAAAAGACACGAAATGAACTCTGACGAAATAATTATTTTTTTAGAAAAGTACAATTACAAGTACACCGTAAAACAAAATTTGATAACTGTAAATCTTGAATTTTCACAAAATGTTATTATTGATTTATCGAGTCCGGGGAAACTTAAAATAAGCGATCAGCTTGTTAGCTGGAATTTTTTAACAGGAGTTATTACAATGAGTTTGAAAAATGCCTTTGTGTATAATTTTGTACTAACCGTGTTTTTTGGCTTTTTTTGTCAATATGCTGAAGTATTGAACCATAATTTAACGAATATATATCTAACTTTTATAAGCTGGATCTTAATTTTTATAATCTTTTACCTGATCAAACTTGAAAGTTTTAAATTACAACTTATAGCAGCTACAAAATAGATGTATAAATCTCAAACTTACTAATTGAGATTCTTTATATTTGAAATAAAAAATGGAGCCTATTCGATGCAGCTGGTGTTCCGCCAGTGATTTATACAAAAAATACCATGACGAAGAATGGGGCGTTCCGGTATATGACGATGCTTCATTATTCGAATTTTTAATTCTGGAAACTTTTCAGGCAGGTTTGAGCTGGATTACCATTTTAAATAAAAGAGAAAATTTCAGGACTGCTTTTGATGATTTCGATTATAAAAAAATAGCCCATTATCCGGAAGATAAAATTGAATCTTTATTACTCGATACCGGAATTATCCGCAACAGGCTTAAGATTCGAGCTACCATTTCAAACGCGCAGGCCTTTCTAAAAATACAGGAAGAATTTGGAAGTTTCTCTGACTATATCTGGAAATTCACCAATGGAAAACCAATCATAAACAATCCGAAGACATCAAAGGATGTTCCTGCTACTACTCCACTCTCCGATGAAATCAGTAAAGATTTAAAAAAAAGAGGCTTCAAATTCGTAGGTTCAACGGTTATTTATGCTCATATGCAGGCTACGGGCATGGTCAACGATCACGTTGAGGACTGCTGGACGAGGACTTAGTAGACTGTTTTCAGTCGCAGTTTTCAGTCTGTTTGCAAGTCCCCTTTCTCAGTCGCAGTTTCAGTCTCTTTGCGGGTTTCCAGTTTTAAGTTTTATGAAAATCTGAAAACTGCGGCTAAAAACTGCGACTGAAAACTTTTTTTCCTTACATTTGCTTCACACTTTAGGGGTGTCTGCAACATTGCAGGCTGAGATTTTACCCTCTGAACCTGATCTAGTTCATACTAGCGTAGGGAAAAGTAAGATGACTTCTTCGCGCATTTTTGTGCGCAATTGTAGCCATTCCTAAAGTATTATTATATACTAAACTCAAAAGGAATGGAACTAAAAATCAACCAACAAATCAAAAAATTCAATGCTGAAACACTTAGCGTTCAGTCATTGCTCGATCTCGAAATTCCAAACAAACAAAACGGAATCGCCGTGGCGGTCAACAGCACCGTAATTCCAAAACTACACTGGAATTCACACCTTATTCAGGAAACAGACGAGATTCTAATTATTTCAGCAACGCAGGGTGGATAAAAGTTAAATTCCAATCTTGAGGGTTTAGGATAAATTCTAAATTCCAATTTTACTTTATAACAAATCCTTTCACATTTCACAACACACCTCTTACATAAAAAAGCTATGACTAACGAAGAACAAATATCCAGAACACCCTTTCCAAATTCTCAAAAAATATACATCAGCGGAGAAATACATCCGATAAAAGTGGCAATGCGTGAAGTAATTTTAAGCGACACAAGGCTTTCAAACGGCGGGACAGAAAAAAATCCGCCTGTAACTATTTACGACACATCGGGTGCTTACACAGATCCAAACATCACAATCGACATTCGAAAAGGGTTGCCCCGATTAAGAGAAGAATGGATTTTAGACCGAAAAGATGTAGAAATTTTATCTGAAATAACTTCCGATTACGGGCAAATGCGTTTAAAAGATGAGAATCTTGATCATTTAAGATTCGAATACCTGCATCAGCCAAAAAGAGCAAAAAAAGGGGCTAATGTCACCCAGCTTTATTATGCCAAACAAGGAATTATTACTCCTGAAATGGAATATATTGCAATTCGAGAAAATCAGCGAATTGAACTTTTAAACGAACAAACCAAAGCCATGCAATGCCAGCATGCAGGTCATAGTTTTGGAGCAAATACACCCAAAAGTAAAATTACGCCGGAATTTGTCCGCAGTGAAGTGGCTATCGGACGCGCTATTATTCCAAATAATATCAATCACCCTGAAAGCGAACCCATGATTGTGGGCCGCAATTTCCTTGTAAAAATAAATGCGAACATTGGCAATAGCGCTGTGACCTCAAGCATCGAAGAAGAGGTCGAAAAAGCCGTTTGGGCCTGCCGTTGGGGAGCAGACACCATCATGGATTTATCGACAGGAAAAAACATTCATGAAACCAGAGAATGGATTATCCGCAACTCCCCCGTACCCATCGGAACGGTGCCCATTTATCAGGCTTTGGAAAAAGTAAAAGGCATCGCCGAAGATTTAACCTGGGAAGTTTTCCGCGATACCTTAATCGAACAGGCAGAACAAGGCGTTTCTTATTTCACGATTCATGCCGGCGTTTTATTGCGTTACATTCACTTAACTGCCGATCGCGTTACCGGAATTGTTTCCCGCGGAGGATCGATTATGGCAAAGTGGTGTCTGTTTCATCATAAAGAGAATTTTTTATACACCCATTTTGAGGAAATCTGCGAAATCATGAAACAATACGATGTCGCTTTTTCCCTTGGAGACGGTTTGCGTCCGGGTTCTATTGCCGATGCCAATGATGCTGCGCAATTTGCGGAATTGGAAACACTTGGAGAATTAGCTAAGATTGCCTGGAAACATGATGTACAGGTTTTCATAGAAGGTCCGGGTCACGTGCCCATGCACATGATTAAAGAAAATATGGACAAACAATTAGAACATTGTAATGAAGCTCCGTTTTACACACTCGGCCCGTTAACAACAGATATTGCGCCGGGATACGATCATATTACCTCTGCAATCGGAGCAGCTATGATTGGATGGTACGGCTGTGCAATGCTTTGTTACGTGACTCCAAAAGAGCATTTAGGCCTGCCCAATAAAAAAGATGTAAAAGACGGTGTCATCACCTATAAAATTTCGGCACATGCCGCAGACCTTGCCAAAGGACATCCGGGTGCTCAGTATCGTGATAATGCTTTAAGTAAAGCCCGTTTTGAATTCCGTTGGGAAGATCAGTTTAATTTATCGCTGGATCCGGATACGGCAAGAGAATTTCACGATGAAACACTTCCGGCCGAGGGTGCTAAAATTGCACATTTCTGCTCGATGTGCGGTCCGAAATTCTGCTCCATGAAAATCTCTCAGGAAATCCGTGACGTTGCTGCTGCCGAAAAAGGTATGCAGGAAAAATCAGAAGAGTTTATTGAGCAGGGGAAAGAGATTTATATCTGAGAAAGAAAACAGTAAAGATTAAAGAAAAAAATCAGGCTATGATTGTTATTACCAATCCTTCTGCTATTGCAAATGAAATCAACCTGATCCATTCTCTTTTTGAGGAAGGATTAGGTCTATTTCATGTTCGAAAACCTGAATTTTCTGAAATTGAAATGGCAAAATTCATTCATCAGATCAAACAGGAGTTCAGATCTAAATTGGTATTACACAATCACCATCAAATTGCAGCAGATTTTGGAATTGACAGGATTCATTTTTCCGAAAAAGAAAGAAAAAAGGCTTCGGAAATTTCATCAGAGAACAAAATAATTTCAACTTCTGTGCATTCAATTGAAGCTTTTAATGCATTGAATCCGAATTTTGAATATGCTTTTTTAAGTCCTGTTTTTAAAAGTATTTCGAAACAAAATTATGCATCCGAAACTGATCTTTTTGAAGCTTTGAAATCAAGAACAAATTTCAAAACAAAAATTGTTGCCTTAGGTGGAATTCATCCAGAAAACATTCAAAAAGTACTTAAAAACGGCTTTGATGACATTGCCCTTTTAGGAGCGATCTGGAATCATAAAAATCCTGTAACCCAATTTAAATTATGCCAGAAAATCGTCCATACGCACTCTCTATAGCAGGTTTTGACCCGACCGGTGGTGCAGGAGTTTTAGCTGATATTAAAACTTTCGAGCAGCATCAGGTCAGCGGTTTTGCCATTTCGACAGCGAATACACTTCAGACCGAAAATCAGTTTTATGACATTCAATGGACTGATTTAAGTTTTGTTATCCGGTCTGTGGAGACCTTATTTCAAAACTATAAAATCAAAGCCGTGAAAATCGGAATTACTCCGGATTTAAATTATTTAAGCCGAATTGTTTCAGCCATAAAACTTGCCTCTTCAACCACAAAAATTGTCTGGGACCCGGTTTTAAAATCAACAACTCAATTTGAGTTCCTTAAAATCACAGCTGATTTGAATCTTTATAAAATCTTATCCCAAATTGATCTGATTACACCCAATTACAAGGAAGCAGCGCTATTATTTCCGGACTTTTTATCGGAAGATTTTCAGAATAAAAACGAAATACCAACAGCTGTTTTAGTAAAAGGAGGACATAACGAAGCGAAAACCGGAACCGATTATCTGTTTCTGAAAGATGAAATAATAGCATTACTGCCTTCTGAAAAAAAATGCTTCGAAAAACATGGTTCAGGCTGTGTGCTATCGGCAGCAATTGCCTCAAATCTTGCCTTAAATCAGACCCACGAAGAGGCTTGTAAAAACGCTAAAATTTACATAGAAAAATACCTGAGTTCAACACCAACTTTAATTGGCTATCATTATGTACCATAAACTACAATACATTTCGCAGGGAAATACAATTGAAAAGCAGTTGTACAATATTCATGACGCACTGGACAGTGGCTGCGACTGGATTCAGATGCGTTTCAAAAATCAAAGCGCTAAAAACTGTTTTGCATTAGCGGAAGCAGTAAAATTTTTATGTGAAGAATACCTTGCTAGCTTCATTGTAAACGACAATGTATATCTGGCACAGCAAATTGCCGCAGATGGTGTGCATTTAGGTCTCCTTGATACTAAAATTGAAGAAGCGAGAGCCATTCTGGGAAATACCAAAATAATCGGGGCTACTGCCAATACATTCGACGATATTCAAAATCATATTGAAAATGGTTGTGATTATATTGGATTAGGGCCACTGCGCTTTACAACAACAAAAGAAAAATTAAGTCCGATTTTAGGTTTTGAAGGGTATCATGCAATTCTTCAAAAATTAAAAGAAAACCACCTTGACATTCCGGTTTATGCCATTGGCGGAGTGACCTCTGAAGATATCGATCAACTGATGGAAATTGGACTCCATGGAATTGCTGTTTCCGGAATACTTACCAAAACTGATCAGAAAGAAAAACTCATTCAACAATTAAACGAAAAATTATATGCAAACGTCGTCATTTAAAATTGGTGATAAAACCTTAACCTCACGCCTGTTTTTAGGAACCGGAAAGTTTGGTTCTAATTTAGAAATGGAAGAAGCAATTTTGGCTTCTCAAAGCGAATTGGTAACGGTTGCCTTAAAACGAATTGATTTAGAAACCGAAACGGATGCTATTTTAGCACATTTGAAACATCTGGGAATTAATCTGTTACCCAACACATCGGGCGCAAGAAACGCCAAAGAAGCCATTTTTGCCGCTCAATTAGCCCGCGAAGCATTAGAAACAAACTGGTTGAAACTTGAAATACATCCGGATCCCAAATACCTCATGCCGGATGCAATTGAAACTTTAAAAGCAACAGAAGAATTAGCAAAACTAGGTTTCATTGTTCTTCCCTACATTCATGCCGATCCTGTTTTGTGCAAACATTTAGAAAACGCCGGAACTGCAGCCGTAATGCCTTTAGGGTCTCCAATTGGCAGTAATAAAGGACTCAAAACTATCGATTTCCTCGAAATAATCATCGAGCAAAGCAATGTTCCTGTCATTATTGATGCGGGAATTGGCTCTCCGTCTGATGCTGCAAAAGCAATGGAATTAGGTGCTGATGCTGTTTTGGTCAATACAGCAATTGCTGTCGCCGGAAATCCGAAGTTAATGGCGGAAGCTTTTAAAGAAGCTGTAATCGCCGGGAGAAAGGCTTTTGAGGCTAAACTTGCAAATCAACAAAATCATGCCATTGCTTCTAGTCCTTTGACGTCTTTTTTATATGACTGATTTTTGGTCTCTCTCGTAGATTTGGCAGATTGCGCAGATTATTTTTGACACGTTTAAATTCAAATAAATCTGCCAAATCTGCGAGAAAACATTTTCAAATAAAAAAGTAAGAAATTTCGTTATATTTGATTTAAAAATTCAAATCATAATTATGTCAGAAAATGAAATTTCATATAAAGTAAGAGGAGCTATTTTTACAGTATACAACACATTAGGCCCTGGACTATTAGAATCAGTTTACGAAAACGCTCTATATTATCAATTAAATAAAGATGGATTAAGCACAACTAAACAAATTAATTTACCCGTTAGATATGCTGATGTAGAATTAGATATTAGCTTCCGATTGGATTTACTAGTTGAGAACAAAGTAATTGTTGAGTTGAAATCAGTTGAAGAATTAAAATCTCTTCATTTTAAACAATTAAATACTTATTTAAAACTAACAAATAAAAAATTGGGATTATTAGTCAATTTTAATTGTATCAATATTCTAGACAATAAACATCGAGTAGTAAACAAAATTTAATCTGCTCAATCTGCCAAATCTGCGAGAAAAAAAAACAAGCCCAATGAAAACATTTAAATCGGTTTTTGGCCAGTATGACTGGGATTCCATTCAATCTAAAATATATCAAACCTCATCAAAAGAGGTAGAACTTTCTTTGGCAAAAAACAAACGGAATCTGGATGATTTTTTAGCTTTGATTTCACCCGCGGCACAACCTTATCTGGAACGAATGGCCCAAGAGTGCCACGAGCTGACGAAGAAACGCTTTGGTAAAACAATTCAGATGTATGCGCCTTTGTATTTAAGCAATGAATGCCAGAACATCTGTACCTATTGTGGCTTTAGTCTCGATAATAAAATCAAGCGAAAAACGCTCTCTGACGAAGAAATTAAGCTGGAAACCCAAGCTTTAAAAGCAGCGGGTTTTGACCATGTTTTACTGGTTACGGGCGAGGCTAACTATACCGTTAATATTAATTATTTCCTGAATGCAATTGCCCAGATCAAAGAACAATTTTCGATTATTTCGGCAGAAGTTCAGCCCCTTTCAACAGAAGAATACGAGCGTCTGCATGAAGCGGGTGTTTATTCGATTTTGGTTTATCAGGAAACCTATCATCAGGAAGTGTATAAAAAGTACCATACCAAAGGCAAAAAATCAAATTTTGATTTTCGTCTGGAAACTCCCGACAGAATAGGAACCGCTGGGATTCACAAAATGGGCTTGGGTGTTTTGTTAGGGCTGGAAGACTGGCGAACGGATAGTTTTTTTAATGCCTTACATATCGACTACCTTCAGAAGAAATACTGGCAAACCAAATATTCCGTTTCATTTCCGAGATTACGTCCCGCCGAAGGCATTATCGAACCTAATTTTATTATGGATGATAAAGATTTAACACAGCTGATCTGTGCGTACCGTTTGTGGAATGAAGATCTGGAGATTTCAATTTCTACACGTGAAAACGAAAAATTCAGAAATAATATTATTCCGATTGGGACAACGAGTATGAGTGCCGGTTCTAAAACGAATCCGGGTGGTTATGTAGTTGATCCGCAATCACTGGAACAATTTGAAATCAGTGATGAACGTTCCGCCAAAGAAATCGCGGAAATCATCAAAAATTCCGGTTACGAACCCGTCTGGAAAGATTGGGACCGAACATTTAATCCCTCTATCAAAATTTAGATACATCTAACTTTTCACATTTCACATCTCACTTTTCACAACCCCACATTTCCCTTTAAAATGAGCATTATACAAGAATTTTTACGCTACAACAGACAAACTATACTTCCTGAAATTGGAGATGAAGGACAGGGCAAAATCAAAAAAGCAAGAGTATTGGTTATTGGTGCGGGCGGATTGGGCTGTCCGGTTTTACAATATTTATCAACCGCAGGAGTCGGAACAATAGGTATCGTAGATTTTGACACCATCGAAATTCATAATCTTCACCGTCAGATTTTATATACCGAAAATGAGATTGGTCTGCCCAAAGCTTCGACTGCCAAAAAAGTGTTGGAGAAACTAAATCCGTTAATTCAGGTTATCGCTATTGAAGAGAAAATAACTCCGGAAAACGCCTCTGAGCTTATTCAGTATTATGACATTATTATTGATGGTTCCGATAATTTCAAAACCCGTTATTTAGTGAACGATACTTGTGTTAGTTTAAAGAAAACACTGGTATACGGAAGCATTTTAAAATTTGAAGGACAACTTGCTGTTTTCAATCATAACGGAAGCAAAAATTTACGTGATTTGTTTCCTGAAATGCCCGATCCCAAAGATGTTTCAAATTGTAATATGAACGGAGTTCTGGGAACTTTACCTGGAATTATCGGTACTATGATGGCACACGAAACTTTAAAAGTAATCCTGGAATTACCTTCTTTAAAAAATGAATTGGTACTTTTTAATACCTTAAACTGGAGTTTTACCAAATTGAATTTCTAAAAAACAATTGGATCACCAACCCTTATAATTCCTGAATTTAAACTTACAATATTAGTTCCGAAGAAAACTGAATTTTCTACTTTTCTATATGTGCTTAAAGTTTTTAAAGGTTCCTTTTTCAGATTTCCATTCTGCGGATCGTTATTGACCATAATACATCTTCCGCAGGGTTTTACATTTTTAAATTGAACTTCTCCGATTTTAAAAGTATCAAAGTCATCTTCTTCATGAGCCTTTTTCGATGTGATGACAATGTTCGGGCGAAATCTTAAAACAGTGATTTTATCTTTTAATTTTTCATTTAAAAAATCCAGGCTTTCTGATCCCACCAATAAATAAGGATAGCCATCCGCAAGGCTAACGTTGAAGATTTCTTTGAGCCTTGAGCTTTCATGTTTACGGCCTCCAATTTTCATGATTTTGACCAACTTACACTCAAAACCTAAATGTTTGCTAAACCATTCTGAAGTTGTTTTATTCACTTCAACAACTTCGCTTTTATCCTCCCAGACCGTCGTTTCGATTGGAATGCTTAAATGCTCGTCTATTGAAAATTCATGTTTATGGTCCCGAAAAACAATGCTGATTTTTCCATCTGAAATCTGCGGATAAAACTGGCTCATGATCCGGTGTTCCCGTTGTGTTATCATTTGATTTTCAGCATCAAGTAACATCCATCTTCGATCGTTTTCGAAACCCATTTCTTCTGCCAGAGCTTCCTGGCAGCTAATTCCGGCCAGGCTTTTTACCGGATAAATATAAATTTCTTTTACCACATGAATTGTACTCATCTTACTCACTTTTTAAAATAGACATAAATGCTGAGCGGTCAATTTCGCAACAGCCTAAACTTTCCAAATGCGGATTATAAACCTGACAATCCAAAAGTTTATAATTATTTTTTCTTAAATACTCAACCAAAGCAATAAAAGCTACTTTTGAGGCATTGGATACTTTTGAGAACATACTTTCTCCGCAGAAAACATTTCCCAGATCAATTCCGTACAAACCTCCAACTAAAACTTCGTCCTGCCAAACCTCAACCGATTTTGCGATTCCGCTTTCGTGAAGCTTGCAGTATGCCTCAATCATTTCATTGGAAATCCACGTTCCGTCCTGATCGCTCCGTTTTATTTTCTGGCAATTCGAAATCACCTCCTTGAAATTTTGATTAAAGCTAACTTTAAACTGATTTCTATTCAAAATATTCCGCATGCTTTTGGACACATTCAATTCATCCAAAAACAAAACCATTCTGGGATCCGGTGACCACCAAAGAATGGGCTCTCCTTCGTTAAACCACGGAAAAATACCGCTTTTGTATGCTAATTGCAAACGTTCCGGACTCAAATCGCCGCCAATAGCTAGAATTCCTTCTTCATCGGTTTCTGAAACTGGAGGAAAAAACAACTCTTTGGATAAATAATACATTTTAAAAAAAATTCCAATAAAATTAAAAGGGAAGTTCCAATATTGAAATTCCAAATTCCAACTTTTATGTGATTTCTCCCTTCGGTCGAAATGACACAAACTATATGCAAAAACAAAATTCCAAATTCCAAATACGTTATTGATTTGGAATTTGGAATTTATAATTTTTGTAATTTAAACTTTTAGAACGGCAAATCATCCGGTTCGTCGTCGTTTACGTTTGTAGCCGGAGCAAAAGCTTCTGCAGCAGGCATTGGCGGAGCTTGTGAAGGAGCTTCAGCACCTGCTCTTTCAATTCTCCAACCTTGAATACTATTGAAATATCTGGTTTCTCCTTGTGGATTAACCCATTCTCTTCCTCTTAAATTGATAGAAACTTTTACTGCCTCTCCTTGCTTATAGCTACTTAACAAATCGCATTTATCTTGTGTAAATTCGATTAAAATATGTTGTGGATATTGTTCATCAGTAGTAACAACTAATTCTCTTTTTTTGAATGAGGCACTAACTTGTTGCTCCGGGTTAACCACTTTTACTTTTCCTGTAACTTCCATCTTCGTTTATATTAATTATTGATTCTTTTCTTATTTTTTTGCTAAAAGCACTTTCCAGGCGGATACAATATCATCATTGTTGAGATACTTCTTGGCCTCTAAATGTATTTTTTCCTGATCATCGGAGCTTAGAACTCCTTTGACTGAAAAATTTTCTTTCACAAATATACTAACTTCTTCCTTTGTAGGCAAGGCCTCAATATTTCCTAGTTTTCCGAGATCATTTCCGTCAAAAACGTGACTTTCCCTGATAAAATTCGGAATCACGTCTACTCCAACCCCTAAGGTTGTAAGTGGTTTTGGCACTTCAAAAAGTCCCAGGTTTGACCTTGAATACCAATTATTTCCCAATCTCGAAACCAAATCAATTTTATGTTGGTCGATGGCTCCATTTTCATCCAGAACAGCCTCGTGAATGTGGATTTTTACGACTTCGCAAAGAATAAGGTTTCCAGCTCCTCCTTCGGTTCCCAACGGAATAATCTGCGTGATTTTACACTCAAATTGTACCGGAGATTCTTTTACGCGATAAGGCTTTACCAGATCTGAAGGGATTTGTGTTAAACCTGCCTTGATAAATTCATTTACACCCTCTCCGTATTCGGTACTGGCTAAAGAAGTCTGCTGTACCAAATCATAATTAACCACATTGATTACTACTTCACGGGTCGCTTCGGCATTGATCAGAGTATGTTTGACCGTATTGTCCCGGACGCGTCGTGCAGGCGAAAAAATCAGGATTGGCGGATTGGCACTAAACACATTAAAGAAACTGAACGGTGACAAATTCGGAATTCCTTTTGCATTAATTGTACTTGCAAAAGCAATAGGTCTCGGTCCGACGGCACTCTGCAGATAACCATGCAATTTTGCGGTCGGAATTTCTTTTGGGTTAATGCTGATCATATTTTCCTTTTTAACCGAATCTCTTTTCGGTAACTACAAAAGTATAGAAATCGTTACTGACTAAGAAATAGTTTTAGACTTAAAAACAAAAATCTTTCGCAGCTCACGAAATATTAAATGTGTTTATTTCGTTATATTTATACCTCAAAATTTAAGATATGTTTTTTTCTGACCGAAGAAATACTACCCGTTGGGTTATTATCAGCATCTCCTTTTTAATCATTTCCCTGATTCTCTGGAATACTTATACCTTTTTTCAAATTTTCAAAAATGAAGAAAGGATAAAAATGAAGTTACTGGCGAACGCACAGATTGCTTTAATTAACGCTGATGAGAATACGGATCTGGAACTTCCACTTCAGATTTCCAGCAATAACACTTCTATTCCGGTAATCCTGACGATGTACGACAAGATTCTAACGGCTCGGAATGTTCCTGAAGCCATCTTACTGGACGAAAAAAAATCACTGTCTTTTTTGAACAGCCTGCAAAACGAAAACGAACCAATCGTTTTTGAATACGCTCCCGGAAAATATCAGAAACTGTATTATGGCAATTCGGCCTTACTGAATAAACTTAAATATTATCCGATTGCTTTATTGCTGATTATCTTTTTGTTTGGCGCTTTGATCTATAATTTTTACAAAAGCACCAAAATGGCGATTCAAAATAAACTTTGGGCGGGAATGGCAAAAGAAACCGCACATCAGATCGGTACTCCGTTGTCTTCGTTAATTGGCTGGATTGAAATTTTAAAAACGGAGGAAATCGATCAGTCGATCACTGTAGAGATCGAAAAAGATGTGGACCGCCTGCAGACCATTACGGATCGTTTTTCGAAAATCGGATCTGTTCCGGTACTGGAGCTTCATGATATCGTTACCGAGACCTTGAATAGTTATGAGTATTTACAATCCCGTTTTTCTAAACAGGTTGCTTTTTCGCATCATGTTCCGAAAGAAGCGATTTTTGTGATGATCAATCCAATATTACACAGCTGGACCATAGAGAATCTGGTGAAAAATGCAATTGATGCCATGAAAGGAAAAGGCACCCTGGACCTTAAGATTGAACAGGATACACACCATATAAAAATCATTGTAAAAGATTCGGGTACGGGAATTCCGAAGAATCAGTTCAAAACCATCTTTGAGCCCGGTTACACCACCAAAAAACGCGGCTGGGGACTCGGACTTTCGCTAACGAAAAGAATTGTGGAGGAATACCATAACGGAAAGATAAAAGTTTTGCATTCTGAAATAGGAAAAGGCACTACTTTTCAGATTCAGTTAAATAAAAAAGTGCAGCAAAAATAATTTTACTGCACTTTGAAATAGGTTTGTAAACGAATTATAAATTCGCCTGAATACTTTTGGCCAGCGCTTCAAATTCTTCTTTAGAAAGTGATACTTTATTTTGAAAACGCATTTCATCCATTTCATTCAACGGAATTAAATGTACGTGT
The DNA here is from genome assembly GCF_004345565.1 of Flavobacterium circumlabens. GTDB lineage: Bacteria > Bacteroidota > Bacteroidia > Flavobacteriales > Flavobacteriaceae > Flavobacterium > Flavobacterium circumlabens. The sequence goes on from NZ_SLWA01000001.1 coordinate 161,398, forward strand.
GCATGAGGAACTTCCAGACCTACAACAGCCATTCCGACTCTTTTGCAGGGAACTGTTTTTTCTAAAGCAATTGCTATTTTCTTAGAAAATTGCATTAACCCCAAATAAAGTTCGTCATCCATATCAAAAATCTTATTGATTTCCTGTTTTGGAATACAAAGCGTATGCCCTTTTGCATTTGGATTTACGTCTAAAAAAGCAAGATAATTATCGTCTTCAGCGATTTTATATGCCGGGATTTCTCCGTTGACTATTTTGGTAAATATTGTTGACATGGTTTATTTTTAAAAATCTTAATAGTGAGATTGCTTGGTTCCTCGCAATGACTTAGTCCCTTGAAATTTCAAGGATTTCGAATTTCAAAACTCCGTTTGGCACCGTGATTTCAGCTACTTCTCCAACCGATTTCCCCAGTAAACCTTTCCCAATAGGAGACGTTACCGAGATTTTTCCGGTTTTAAGATCTGCTTCACTTTCTGCAACCAATGTATATTTCATTTCCATTCCGTTGCTTTGGTTCTTGATTTTAACATTCGAAAGTACCAATGCTTTAGAAACATCTAATTGTGATTCGTCTATTAATCTGGCGTTTGAATATACTTCTTCCATCTTAGCAATTCTCATTTCTAATAATCCCTGAGCTTCTTTAGCTGCATCATATTCTGCATTTTCAGATAAATCACCTTTGTCTCTTGCTTCCGCTATATCCTGAGATGCCTTTGGACGCATTACACTTTTTAAATGCTCCAACTCATCTTTTAATTTTTTTAATCCTTCTGCTGTATAATAAGATACTTTACTCATAACTTCATCGTTTATATAAATACAAAAAATCCCATCAGGACGGGATTTCTTATTACAAATATACTATTATTTTTTATAGTACATAATTATATGTTAATCATATAGAATTCAAATCTAAATAATTTAATTTTGTTTCACTAATTCATATTAAAATAATGAAAAAAATCTGGCTCTTCATCGTATTAACTTCGCTGTTTTTATCTTGTAGCGATAAGGAACGTAGTAATAATAATCCTTACATACCCAATTATACTGTAAATTTATCTGTAAATATGAGTCTGCCCGCTTATTCAGATCTTAAATATGCAAGCAATGGCGTTATCGTATCTGGTTTTGGAGCAAAAGGGATTATTATTTTTAATACCGGCAGTGGTTATACTGCTTTCGATGCAGCATGTCCAAATCAGGAATTATCTTCCTGCGTTGCAATGACAATTAAAGGCATTAATGCTGTTTGTTCCTGTGATAAAACAGAATATAGTTTATTTACCGGTCTCGGAGGAAAAGAATATCCGCTAAAACAATATAAAGTAGACGTTGCCGGATTGGTAATTCGCGTTTATAACTAATAAAAAAAGCCTGAAAGTTTTAAATTTTCAGGCTTTTTTATTTTAGAATATATTAGAATTTCAACGTCAATCCCAGAAGGAAATTAATTCCGGCCTGAGGGTAATAGTACGGATACACATCATACATGGCTCCGTTTGAAACATATTGTTTGTCTAAAAAGTTATTTAGCAAACCCGTTACCATAATGGATTTGAATACTGTTTTTGGTTTTATTTCATAAGATACATTCAAATCATTTACAAAATAATCAGCCAGTTTAGCTTCCGGTAATTCGATATTATTCATGTATTGTTCCCCGACAAATTTCTGCAATAAGGAAAGATGCAAGCTCTCAATCGGACTATAGACAATAATATTTCCCGCAATAACCGACGGAGAATAAGCGATGTCTTTTGTTCCGTAATTCTGCCCTTCAACAGCCAGATCTACATTTTTATTATTGCTTAAAGTAAAGTTAGGACGCAGTATTATTTTTTCCGAAAGCACAATTGTAGCATCAACTTCAAGACCTAAACGATAGCTTTTTTCGCTATTAGAACGAATCGGAGAACCAACATCGTCTAATCTTCCTGTTAGAATCAACTGATCTTTGTAGCCCATATAGTAGAAATTCGAATTCAATTGAAATTTCTCGGAATTGAACCTCCAGCCTAATTCAAAATCGTTTAATTTCTCCGGTTTTACATTCCCTCCTTCGTAATCTGTTCTGTTTGGTTCACGATTGGCTCTTGCGTAAGAGAAATATAAAGTGTTTTTTTTGTTGATTTCATAATTTAATCCTGCTTTTGGATTAAAGAAATTAAATGCATCATCTACAATACCTGTTTCATAACTATTCGCTTTATACGTTACCCTTCTGTATTGTAAATCTCCGTAGAAACTTAATTTTTCGGTGAATTGATAATTTGCCTTTGCGAAAATATTCCCATCTGTCTTTGTTGAAAAATCGTCATAATAATGATCTCCCAGCTCTGTTTGTGAAGCATTTCTGGCCCAGATTACTTTTCCGAAATGATCTCCTTCATATTTATTCCAGCCTCCGCCAAAAATAACATCCAGTTTTTCATCTTTATATTTTACAGAGAAAGTCGTTCCGTAAAAATCATTGTCCAGCCATTTCTGACGAATTAAATCGGTTCCCGGAACCAATTCTCCATTACTATTTTCAACCATTTTAGTCGGCAGGATTGCTCCATAGCCTTCAACAGGTTCATCAAATTTATAATTTTCGTAATAGCCAAGCCCCTTTGTATAATGCAGAGCCAGATTCGTACTCCATTTATCAGAAAACGATTCGCTCCAATGCAATTGGTAATGATCTTGTTTGTAGTTATCCGTTTCGTTATCATAAAATCGAATATTGCCAGCCTCATCGGTAAACTTTCCTGCCGAATTGTAAGTGCGGTTATCGTTTAATGTTTCGGCATCAATTCCGTTCCAGGACTGGTATGTTTTTTCTGTTCCTCCAAAAACCAAGGCTTTAATCAAAGTGTTTTTACCTACATAGGTGGCCTGCAGGAAATAGGATTTTAAATCAGAACTTGCCCGGTCAACATAGCCATCAGATTTTAATGCAGACAACCGTCCGGCAATTTCAAAATGATCGTTTAACAAACCTGTACTAAACTTTACGGTATGTTTACGGGAATTGAAACTCCCGTAAGAATTTGAAATTTCACCGGTAGGTTTAGAAGCGTAATTATCGGTCAACATGTTTAAACTCGCCCCAAAAGCTCCGGATCCGTTAGTTGAAGTCCCAACACCACGCTGTAATTGAAGGCTCTCGACTGAAGAAGCAAAATCAGGCATATTTACCCAAAACGTACCCTGACTTTCTGCATCATTGTACGGAATTCCATTAATCGTAACATTAACCCTTGTAGCATCGCTTCCACGTACGCGTATCCCGGTATATCCCATACCATTTCCGGCATCAGAAGTTGTAACTACCGACGGTAAATAATTCATAAGAATTGGAATATCCTGACCCAGATTTCTGAATTTAATTTCCTTTTTGTCCATATTACTAAAGGAAACCGGTGTTTTTGTAGTAACACGAACAGCTGAAACTAACACATCATCAAGCTTGTTGACTTTGGTTGAATCTTGTTCCTGCGCAAAAGAAAAAAGAGTTGTGAAAACAGAAAATAGAAAATAGAAAATAGATTTGGTTCCGGCTACATTTTGAACCTTAGAACCTTTGTAACTTAGTACCTCAGTACTTTTAATAATAGATTTCATCCGTAAAAAATTACGAATAAAAGGGGGAATTATTCTTTTTGTTAAATTAATAAAATTGTTTCACGACAAAGTAAAGTATACACGCTAAAATTTGTCGTTTTTTCCCTTAGCGACATTACTCGCTCAGGTTCTTTGGGTATGATCTCAGCTCGTTATTTAGAGCACCCCTTTGAGACGAGGCAAATGTAGTGTTAAAAAGTTAAACTCCAAAAAATGAAAATTACAAATTACAAAAGGCAATTACAAAAATCAATATCAATCAGAAAAAAGCAACAAGAATTCTATAGTTTGGATAGCTTGTATATATTGAGGAATTTTGAAAACCCTACTTTCTGCAACAATTACTAGCAATATGTTAAGTATTTTTTTTTGTGCCTTCTCAGATTTTACTTTTTAAATCCATCATACCGTGAAGAATCCTTGCAATTTCTATTTCATTCTCTGAAAGTATTCTGTAGAAAATAATATGCTGACCTGTTTTATACCCGAAAACATTTTTCTCAACTGTATCGTACGATTTTCCTCTTGCTGGTTTTTCAGCTAACTCTTTGCAAGAATCTATAAGCAAAAGATAGTAATGCTCCGCTTGATTTTCAGACCAGGTTTCGACAGTATAATCCCAAATATCGGTTAAATCTTCAACAGCTTTGTTTGTTAGAAAAAATTCAGCCATTATTTATTTCTGGCTTTTAAATGTTTTAAATGTTTTTCCGGATCAAAATTTACTGCCCTTCCGCTTTCAAATCCGTCGTGTATCGCATTTCTCAAAGCCGTTACACGAGTTTCTTCTTCTTCTAAAAGTCTAAGTCCGGCTCTTATTACTTCACTTGCATTATTGAATCTACCTTCGGAGACACTCGATTCAATAAAACTTTCGAAATGATTGCCTAAAGATATGGATGTGTTCTTTCCCATAAAATTGATTTTTTTGATAAAGTTACCATTTTTTGGTAACTCTGCCATTTTTTAACGCAAAGTTTTGGAAATCAAACCTAAGTCTATACAAGCAAACACTTATTTGTAATCATAAATGATAACTACGAAAACTAATCTAAATCAGGTTTTCTGCGGGATTGTTTTATCTCAGAAATATTCTTTTTGTCCTTGATTCGTTTTTTAATCACCGATTTTGGGATCTTGGTTGCTTTACGAATTTTTGGAACAAATAATCCTTTTTTGATGATTTCCAGAAAACGTTTTACAACAATATCTTTGTTTTTAATCTGACTTCTGTCTTCGTCACAATTTAAAATTAAGATATTTTCAGAAGTTAAGCGTGATGAAATATTGGTTAGTAAAAGCAATTTTTCCTCGTCAGATAAAGCCTGAGAAGTATTCAGATCAAAAGTCAATACCACTTTTGAAGATACTTTGTTTACATTTTGCCCTCCTGCTCCACTGCTTCTAACGGCCTTAAAACTTAATTCTGATATGATTTTTTCGGTATCCATTATTGTGGCTGATGTGCTGGTTTTAACAAATCGTTTACTGTCTTTACAGGATTAAAAGTTATCAGCGGAACCGCTACAAAAATAGTTAGCCAATTTGCCATTGCACCATTCCATAATCCCGGTAATTCATAACTCTTTACCGTTTTTCCGTCAACACTTTTTTCTACGATAAAACCTGCTTTGGAGTCAACAAATTCATTCAGATCGAATTTTGTGTTTTTATAATTCTTTATTCCGCAAACTAAATCTACCGGATTAAAATGTGTAGCTGCCGATAAGATTCCGAGTTGCTTTTGATTAGTTAAATCGACTTGCGATGTTTCTACAATCTGAAGCGAAATTTTCCCTTTCTCATTCATCACCCAAAACGGTCCTCCACCTGGCTCTCCTTCATTTTTAACCATGCCGCAAACTCTGATTGGCCTGTTCAATAGTCCTTTAATTTTAATAATTTTATTCTCGAAAGTAAACTTATTAAAATCTTTAGTCATTTGAATATTAAGCTTTTTAGTCAAAAAACGAACAATCTCGTCGATATGATCTTCCTGGATTTCCTGCCTTTCAATGGCGTTCATGTAACCGAAGATTTTTTTCTGAATTTCGATTAAAATCCCGGCTAAAGCTTTTTTATAGAGCGTAATTTTATCAATATGATTCTGAATTACATTGTCAATATTTTTTATAAAGATAATATCCGCATCCAGTTCATTTAAATTTTCAATCAAGGCACCATGTCCGCCAGGTCTGAAAATCAATGATTCTTCTTTATCTCGTACAATTTTATTTTTAGCATCAACAGTGATGGAATCTGTGCTTTTATTTTGATAGGAGTAACCGATATTTATCAGCGTACCGGAATCCTTTTCTACTTTTTCTTTAACAACCTCAACGGCTTTTTCAAACAGGCTTTGATGCGCTTCCGATACGGTAAAATGCAAATTCGAAATTTGATTTGCCGTAGCGTAATGCACACATTCGTTTAAATGCTCTTCAATCGGAATGGCAATATGCGTTTTATACTGATGAAATGGCAAAACTGCTTTTGGCTTGTTTGCAAAGTCAAAGGAATCAGGTGATAAAAGCAATTTTATAAAATAGTAATTTTTATAATCCCTATCCAGAGTTTCAAAATCAGGATATACTTCTCTGAGTTTTTTATCTAAAGCTTCAAAAAACGGAAATTTATCCATCGCTACAATGAAAATAGACAAATTGCTGTCTTTTTTTCTATTGATATAGGCATTGATAGTTTCTGTCTGAATATCGAAATCGTTCAGAAAAGCAGTTAAAAACTTAAACATTCTGCTGGCAGCTCCCGAAGCCGGAACAAATTTCTTCAGTTTTAAACTTTCCTTCTGAAGATCAAAAAAAGCAGCTTTTTGTTCAAAATCGCTTTCTGTCAGGCTTAAAATTCCGTTGTTAATAGTTGCCGGACTTATTAAATTACTCTTTGCAATTCCATTTTTAAAAATCTCTAATTGTTTTACTATTTTTTCAAAAGGAATTCCATGTTCATAAATCTCAACAAAATCGGCAGATGAGAAACCTTTTTCTTTGGCTATCGTAAGAGTATTGATAATAGCGGTTGCCTTTGCCAAACGATTTTCTTTATTTCCCGACAGGGTAATGAATGGCTTTTTGGCATTGATTAAGGTTTGTTTAAAGACGGAAAACACCGTTTCCCTTCCGTCAGGAGTATCTCTGATATCATCTTTTTCCCAGGGCACATCTATATCGGTAAGAAAAAACAAATCATAATCATGTTCAAGTGCAGCTTCGTTCAGAAGCGGATCGCAAAGCCCGTAATACATTTCGGAAAAAACTTTGGTGACCATGAGATTGGTATCACAAAACAAATATTTCTTTGCCGAAGAAAGTTTTTGATTTTCTAATGCAACCTGTCCGTAAGCAATCGGCATCATATCATCAACTACACATATATGCTGATTCTCTTCCCATTTTTCCTGCAAATAATCACGCGCAAATTCCGGAACCCATTCGGTTTCGTAATATGCTGCAAGTTGTTTTGCCAATGTTGTTTTACCTGTACTTTCAGGGCCAAACAAAGCAATTTTTATGATAGCTGTTTTTTGCTGTCTAAGATTTTTCTCCATTCTAAATAAGCTGAAATAGCCAAAATTGTAAAAATTAAATACTGTAGTGACAGCATCCCCAGCCCACGATAAGCGTAAAGAGGCACTACAATAATATCACCAATAATCCAAAGTGTCCAGTTTTCGATTTTTTTTCTGGCCATGTACCACATTCCTGCAAAAAATATTCCTGACGAAATCATATCAACATAATTGTCGTTTTTGATTTCGTAATCAAAATATTTATAAATCCCGAAGACTACAAAAACAGTTACAAAGAACAGTATAATCCCGATTATTTTTTCATTAAAATTAGTTCGTGTAATAGGCAGGTTTTCTTCAACTGTTCCGCCTTTTGCCCAAACATACCAGCCGTAAATACTCATGATAGAAAAATATGCATTTATAATCATATCACCAATATATCCGGCAATGTATAAAAGGTACACCGAAATTACCGTAGCAACTAAACCGGTTGGATATACCCAAATATTTTCTTTCTTCGCAAACCAGACACTTAAAATTCCGCAGACAAAAACCAGAAACTCCAGAGCAATATGCCATAAAGGAGCATTTTTATAACTGTCGAGAAAAAAATCAATCATTATAGCAGGTTATTTGGATTGTTGTGTACTCTTTATGCTTCAAAAAAGCGGCTGTTATTCTCAAAAGCAGTTCCGATGACTACTAAATCTGCACCTGCATTATATGCTTTTTGAATTCCCTGCAAATCTACAATTCCTCCGCCAACAATTATCGGAATTTCAATATTTTGCGCAATTAACGCAATCATTTCCAAGGGAACAGCTTGTTTTGCTCCACTTCCGGCTTCCAGATATAGTAATTTATTTCCTAGCATTTCGCCAGCCTGTGCCGTTGCCAAAACCAGATCAAGATCCTTACGGTCCAGAGGTTGTGTTTTGCTCACTCTGGCTACAGCTGTTTCATTGCCGCTTTCTATTAAAATATATCCTGTTGACAGGACTTCGAGGTTTGTTTTCTTCAAAATTGGTGCTGCCTGAACCTGATATTCTATCAGGTAATCAGCGTTTCGGCCAGACAATAAAGATAAGAACAAAATAGCATCAGCCTGAGCTGAAATTTGTGACGGATCACCAGGGAATATAACAATGGGCAACTTTGTTTTTTTTCTTAATTCCGTCATTAATTCTTCTAAAATGGTAGTCTGGACAATACTTCCACCAACAAAAATGTGAGATGCAGGTGATTGGTTTATTTTAAACAAAAGGGCCTCTAAATTTTCCCAAACAATTTTATCCGGATCCAAAAGAATAGCAAGCAGTTTTCGCCCATCAATCTTGGCCTGGATAATTTGCTGGTAAATATTCGGTATTTTTTGTCTCATAATCGGGCGTAAAAGTAAAAGTTTTTTAATGCACAAGAACTATTTTGAATGAATTATATTTGCGTAACGCTTTTGACAACCTAAGAAACAAATTATGATTACTGCCGATCTTTTAGAAAAATATGGTGCCTCAAAGAAATTTTACGAAAAAACAGCAACTGTTTTTGAAGAAGGAAAACTACCAACCCATTATTATCAGATTGTGTCAGGTGAAATCAAAATGAACAATTACAATGATGACGGACGCGAATTTATTCAGGGAATTTTCTACAAAGAGCAATCTTTTGGAGAACCCCCATTATTCTTAAATCAAAAATATCCTGCAAGTGCTGTGGCTGTTGAAGAATCCCAGATTCTTTGCCTTCTCAGGTCAAACTTCATGAAATTACTGGAGGAGAACCCGGCAATAAGCATTAAAATAATCGAAAATTTAGCCCAGCGATTGTATTACAAATCGGTTATGGCTGCCGAAATTTCTACGCATGAACCCGAACATCGCGTTTTAAAATTAATTGATCACGGAATTTCCTATTTTAATTTTAAGAAGGATGCCAACGGATTTCTGATCAATTTTACCAGACAGCAAATTGGAGATTTAACCGGTTTACGCGTGGAAACTGTGATTAGAGCTATAAAAGCTTTAGAAAAAAAAGGCGAATTGAAGATTATTAACAGAAAAGTATACCGATAAAAAAGTTCTTGTTTTATGATTTAAGTCATAAAACGCAGCGGTATTGCGAGCGTATCTTTGTGGTATAAAAATCTCAATATCATGACACTATATCAAACAACATTCGAAAATTTCAATAAAAGTTATATGGGTTCTGCTGCAATGGCTGTAATTGGACAGAGCTGTTTAGGAGGCGCTGCCGCAATGTACGTTCTGGCAAATGGAACTTCTATTCTTCAAATGACGCAACTGGCAATTGTTGTCTTAGCCTGTATTTTTGTAAATACTTCAATATTGGCACAAATGAAACACAAAATCGTTTTTAATCTTTTAATTCTAAGTGCATTTTTAAGTGTATCATTAATTGTTTTAAATAATTTTATTCTGTGAAAAAACAAATAGAAAACAGAGCTGATGTTTCTTTTTTAGTACATCAGTTTTATGCTAAGATAAGAGCCGATGAAGAAATCGGCTCTTATTTTAATACAATAATCCAGGATTGGGATGCACATCTGGAAAAGCTAACCGATTTTTGGGAAACGAATTTATTTTCCGTAAAAAAATACAAAGGCAATCCACATGAAGTACACAATGAAGTTGATGCACGTTTTGATGGAAAAATCACCTCAAATGAATTTGGAATCTGGCTTAACTATTGGTTTCAGACTTTAGAAGAACACTTTGAAGGCGAAAATGTCGAAACACTAAAAAGACGCGCCAGAAAAATGGGAACTTTTCTGTTTGTAAGTATGTTTGAGCATCGTAAAAAAATGGTGGAGAATTTCTCCAAACAATAAAATTTATTGGTTTTTTTGTCATTCTGAGGAATGGGAATTCAAACTCATCAATTGAAAAGCATTGACAATTCTTTTTGGAATTTCTGTTGAGATTGCTTCGTTCCTCGCAAAGACTCACTTTGGCGTTTTTTTACTGAAAACTTTGACTCAAAAATCACTTCTCAAAAGCATACACCAAAGTAAACTTTCCTTCAAAATTATCCGATTTGATTTCTTTATAATGCACATCAAAATCTTTAATGAGATCATCAAAATGAAGGCTCGCTTCTGTCTGGTTTTTGTTTAAAGAGAAATCTTCAACCTTAATATGATGTTTAAAGCTAATGCCTTTTTCGTTTCTGATTTTAAAAATGGCTTCTTTAGCTCCCCATATTACAGTGAGTTTTTTTACATATTCTTCAATTGGATCCGGTTTTAAGTAATCGCATTCGAAATCAGTAAATTTATCGGCGATGCGAATAATTTTTTCCCGTTGTAATTCCATATCGATTCCAACCGTTTCATGACTGATGATGATCGCTGCAAAATGATACGAATGTGTAATAGAAATATAATTATGGCAATCGAAATAGGGTTTTCCAAACTCGTCATAATGCAAATCATGATCCGTAAAACCCATTTCCTGAATCAGCATCCGAACGCTCAGAAAAGCACGCTGATGCATTTGGGATTTCATTCCGTTCAGCCTTTGCTGCGTTTTTTCTTTTAAAACAACTTTATTTGTTAACTCCTCAAAAGATTCCGTTGTTTCCCAAATTAAAATTTTAGTGGTTTCGTTAAACTGTATGGTCTGAAATAAAGGCATGCTTTTGTAATTATGAATTATGGCTTCGTGGTTTAAACCATATAAGTGATGTTAGTAAATATAATTTGTTGTCTGAAAAAATGTATTAGTAAATTTAAGCAATTAGCAATTAAGTTTGTTATAGAGAGCCTTTTTTAAATGAACTTAGATCACTTATACGGTTAAAAACATTTTACAAACTAATGTTCTAAAGATTAAGAAATTAAACATTTCACAATTCTTACATAAAATAGTAAAAATTCTAAAGTTATTACGTAAATTTGCAAAAATTTTACAATACAAATATACTATAAATGAGTACTACAACTACGCCTTTTGTGGCTTTCAAAGTAAAAGACATTTCTCTAGCGGCTTGGGGAAGAAAAGAAATTGAACTGGCTGAAGCTGAAATGCCAGGTTTAATGGCGCTTCGTGCTGAATATAAAGACGAACAACCTCTTGCAGGTGCTCGTATCGCCGGATGTTTACACATGACGATTCAGACTGCAGTTTTGATCGAAACTTTAATTGCTCTTGGTGCTGAAGTTACCTGGTCTTCTTGTAACATTTTCTCTACTCAGGATCAGGCTGCTGCTGCTATTGCTGCTGCCGGAATTCAGGTGTATGCCTGGAAAGGTCTTGACGAAGAGTCATTTGACTGGTGTATTGAGCAAACATTATTCTTTGGTGAAGACAGAAAACCATTGAACATGATTTTGGATGACGGTGGAGATTTAACTAACATGGTTATTGACCGTTTCCCGGAATTGGTTCCTGGAATCAAAGGATTGTCTGAAGAAACTACAACTGGTGTTCACAGACTTTACGAAAGAGTTAAAGCCGGAACTTTACCAATGCCTGCAATCAACATTAACGATTCTGTTACTAAATCTAAATTTGATAACAAATACGGTTGTAAAGAATCTGCTGTAGATGCTGTACGTCGCGCAACTGACTTAATGTTAGCCGGAAAAAGAGTGATCGTTTGCGGATACGGTGATGTTGGAAAAGGAACTGCTGCTTCTTTCAGAGGTGCGGGATCTATTGTAACGGTTACTGAAATCGATCCAATTTGTGCTTTACAGGCTGCAATGGACGGTTATGAAGTTAAAAAATTAAATACTGTAATTGCTAATGCTGATATCATCATTACAACTACAGGAAATAAAGATATCGTTCTTGGAAGTCATTTCGAGCAAATGAAAGACAAAACTGTTGTTTGTAACATCGGACACTTTGATAACGAAATCGATATGGCCTGGTTAAACAAAAACCACGGTGCATCTAAAATCGAAATCAAACCTCAGGTTGACAAATATACTATCGCCGGAAAAGATATCATCATTTTGGCTGAAGGCCGTTTGGTAAACCTTGGTTGTGCTACAGGTCACCCAAGTTTTGTAATGAGTAATTCATTTACTAACCAGACTCTGGCTCAAATCGAATTATGGAAAAACAGCGCTGCTTATAACAATGACGTTTATATGTTACCAAAACATTTAGATGAAAAAGTGGCTGCTTTACACTTAGCTAAATTAGGCGTTGAATTGGAAACTTTACGTGACGATCAGGCTGCTTATATTGGTGTTCCGGTTGAAGGTCCATTCAAACCAGAGTACTACAGATACTAAATCAATTAGATTTAAGATTGAAGTCCCGAAACTTCGGGATTAGATTTTTAATTCATATTCAAACCCGACAGGTTTTAAAACCTGTCGGGTTTTGTTTTTAAAATCTTAGATCTAAAAGTATGTTGGGGCGTGCCACCATTTCAAAAAAGGCCAAATTCTCTTTGCGCTTATAAGGCCTTTTCTTAAATGCTGTCGGGCTATCCGTGCTGCTTCGGCAGCCTACTTCTATCCCTCACGCAAACGGTCATCAGAACCTTAAAATTAAATAGATATTTTACGTCTTTTTAAAATATAAACATATTTTTGACCAACAAAACCAAATCTAAAACCAAAACATGAGAACATTCCTCATTACAATGATAATCATAACATTACCGCTTTTTACAAATGCACAAAACTTTAATCCGTCCGCAGGGCAATTTAGACAGGGCTCTCCTTTTTCATCAACAAACGAAAAGCCGCCACAGTTAGTACAACTGCCCACCATGAAACCAATTTCTCAAAACCGAATACAGAATGCACAATCAAAACTAGTTTTAAAAGAGCAAAAACTAATCAAATTGGCACGAAAAACATGGGAAAAAGAATTAGATATAAAAGCGAAACAGGAAGAATTACGGAATCTTGAAAATGCAACAGAAAACAGCGACAATCCCAATCATCAAAAAAGCATTGAAAAATATAAAAAGCAAATCGCTAAATCTCAGGATGAACTAAATAAAGCAAAAATTGAACTAGAAGTAGAAACAAAAAAAGTAGAAGCTTTTGAAAAATCAATAGAAGAAGCTAAATTAAGAAGGTCCGACGATTATTAGTCTTTCAAACCCGACAGATTTAAAAACCTGTCGGGTTTTGTTTTTTTAAGTACTCCCATTGTAAAAACAGCGCATTTAACCAGATATTCTATACAGTTGTTAGAATTTAAGTTTTACATTTGAAACTCAAATCCAAGTTATAAAACCAAGTTATGAGAACACGCCTGATTTTAATATTACTAATGCTCTTGCCATTTTTTACTAATGCTCAATCTAATATGCAAAGACAGATGCAGGTTAATAACGCAATGTTTAGACAGCAAAACCAAATGTTTCTGCAACAGCAACAACAACAGCGCGATATGTCCCGCATGCTTACTAACATTCAAACTACTGAAGATAAACTGGCAAATGAAGAAAGAAAACTAAAAAAATCACAAACCAAGTTACTAGAAATAGAAACCGATTTAAAATCGAAAAAAGGAGAATTAGCCAATCTTGAAAACAATTCAAAAGATAACAATAGTGATCTTCAAAAAGACATCGAAAAGTCTAAAAAGCAAATTGCAAAGTCTGAAGAAAAATTAAGCAAAACAAATGGCAAAATAGAGTTGAGTTCAAAAAAAATTCAGGATTTTCAAAAGAAAATCGAAACTTCTAAAGCAGAAAAAGAAGAACTAGCCCAAAAACACGAAGAGGAGAAAAGACTTAAAAGAGAAGAAAAAGAAAGAAAAGAGAAAGAGAAAAACTAAATTCTTAAATTGTCTTTTTGATAATTGAATATCAATAACATGATCGAAAAAGTTATATGTGAGCAACATGGAACAAAAGAAATGTCTTTCTCTTGTATTCATATTGCAATTGCTTTAGACCAAAAAGAAAAGGTTGGCTTTTTCTTTTCAGAGGCAGAAGATGATCTCCCGCAAATTGCATGGTGCGGAGATTGTGAAAAATGGTTATTAGAGAATGGTGAAGAATGGAATGATGCTTTTGAAACCTTAGCCGATTTTAAAATATTATGTTCTGATTGCTTCGAAGAAGCAAAAGAAAATCAGCTTGGAACTGATAAAACTTAAATAATCCTTCATGAAACAAACTATTTTGGTTTATATATTTCTTTCTTTAAACTGCGGTCTGTTTGCACAAAATAAAGACAGCTGGATTTCATTTTGGGATAAAGACACCACCCATATAGGTTTTAAAGATCAAAAAGGCAATATCAAAATAGAACCTAAATTTATGAGTTTAACTATAGCCCATAAATTTGATGCTATTATTGCGGTAGCTGAAGATGTAAAAGATACGTGGAAAAGTTATTATATTACCAAAAACGGAAAAATAGTCGGACGTGACAGTATGTATGTTTACGACAATGGTTTTGATTGCGAAAACGAAGGTTTTATACGCTTTAAAGATCCAAGGACAGACCAAATGGGTTTGTTTAATGGTGAAGGGAAAATCATAATTCCGGCAGAATACAGTGCTTTAACAAAAGTTCGAAACGGAATGATTATCGCGCTTAAAGGCGCTGAAAAGATAAAAGATCCCGGCGGAGATGGCCATTTTAGCTGGGCTGGCGGAAAAGAATATCTCATCAATACGAATAATAAAATCCTAATTGAAAATTTCGGATATAATGACGAGCTGAATTTTTATTCTTTACAAAAATCAAAAGAACCGGGTAAAGAGGAAGTCAGGGAATATTTTCGTGGCATTGATGGCGAATACTATTCGTTTGTCAATTTTGACAAGGAATTCAAATTGTGGCTGAAAGCGAATTTGCTTTCTGATTTATCCAAAGACAATTTACTACAGCATTTTTTTGATACCATAACCTACTGGAAAGAGCCGAATGGCTGGACTAAGGAATCGAAAACTAAATTTATCAATCAAAATTATAAATTTATAAAAACTAAACTTCAGGAACTTACCTCAAAAAATTGCGAGTATTTTATTTCAACTGATGGCTTAAACAGGTTTATTTTCGACACAAGCGAATTCGAAACTTATTTCAACAATTGCAATGAACCTAAAGAATGGATATATCCGGTGAAAAATATCGTGATCTCGCCAAAGAATAAATTAGATTCAGGACAAGATCATTTTGAGTTTTTAAGAACTGATAAGGGATATAAACTGATCAGTATTTCAGCTGCAAAAAACAACCTGAAGTAATTTTTAGTATATTAAAACTCAAAAACAGAACACCGCAAGTTTCGGATTTTATTACTGCAAAAACCTATTGATATTTGTATTATAAAATGGAACTAAAATGGATACACAGAAAAATATCAATTATAACCGGATTGCAGATGCGATCGATTATATCAAAGCCAATTTTCGCGAACAGCCGAATCTTGATGCCGTTGCCGAAAAAGTACATCTAAGCCCTTTTCACTTTCAGCGTTTGTTTACGGAATGGGCAGGAACAAGTCCGAAGAAATTTTTGCAGTATATCAGTGTCGAACATGCCAAGAAAATCCTGAAAGAAAACCAGCAGGCGACTTTATTTGATACAGCCTACGAAACAGGTCTGTCGGGCACCAGTCGCTTACATGATTTATTTGTAAACATCGAAGGAATGACACCGGCAGAATATAAAAACGGCGGTAAAAACCTTTTCATTAATTATAGTTTTGCCGAAAGTCCGTTTGGGAATATCATCGTGGCTTCAACTGAAAAGGGAGTTTGTTTTATGGCTTTCGCAGAAAATGAAACCATCGGATTGGAAGATTTAAAACACAAATTTCCGAACGCGACATTTGTCCGAAAACTAGATTTAGTACAGCAAAATGCCTTATTTATTTTCCAAAACGACTGGAGTAAATTGTCTGAAATAAAACTGCATTTAAAAGGAACCGATTTTCAGTTGAAAGTTTGGGAAACCCTGCTTAAAATTCCAATGGGACAGCTTTCTACTTATGGTTCGATTGCACAACAAATCGAAAAACCAAATGCCTCAAGAGCCGTAGGAACTGCCATTGGCAGCAATCCGGTAGCCTTTTTAATTCCCTGTCATCGCGTTATTCAGTCTTCAGGAACCTTTGGCGGTTATATGTGGGGTAATACCCGAAAAACGGCTATTATTGGTTGGGAAGGCGCTCAAATTGGTTTATAACAGAGCAAGAAACAGATTTTATCTTCTTGGTTTCAACGCTACTTTTGTCTCATCAATAACAAAAAGTACAGAAATGAAAACATTTATTTTAATTCATGGCTCGTGGCATAGCGCCTGGAATTGGCACAAAGTAATTCCGGTTTTAGAAAGCAGAGAACATAAAGCAATCGCCATAGATTTGCCGGGAATGGGAAGAGACAAAACACCTGTTCAAGAGGTTACATTAAAAACTTCAGTAGATAAAATTTGCAATTTAATTGATACTTTAGATGAAAAAGTAATTCTTGTTGGCCACAGCAAAAACGGAATTATGATTTCGCAAGCTGCAGAATATCGATCTGAAAAAATAGAAAAATTGATTTACCTGGCTGCTTATTTAATTCCGGACGGCAAAACGCAAAGCGAATATTCCGCTCAGGATACAAATGGTGTATTAAAACCTTATGTAACGCGATACCCGGAGTTAAATGCGCATACTTTACAAGCGGAAATATACAAAGAGGGTCTTTATCATGATTGTGATGATTCTATAACGCAGCTGGCAAAATTATTATTAAGCCATGAACCTGTAGCTTCAGGAATTACGCCTTTAGCATTATCGGAAGAAAAATACGGCAGTGTTCCGCGATTTTATATAGAATGTACGGAAGATAAAGCTGTAACACCTTTTATTCAAAGAAAAATGTACACCGAAACTATTTGCGAAAAAGTGTACAGTATGCCAACCAGCCATTCTCCTTTTTTTAGCCAGCCGGAAGAACTGTCTGCTCTCTTTTGTGAAATAGCAACATTTTAAAAATGCAAAATATACCATCAAAAATTGCTTCTCTCAATTGGGAAAGCATCACTGAATCTATGCATGAAAATGGGTTTTCAATTGTTTCCAATCTTCTTGATGACGAACAATGTGAAACTTTGAAAGAAGCTTATTCTCATCCCCATTTATATCGAAAAACGGTTGTTATGGAACGCTATCGATTTGGTTTAGGCGAATATAAATACTTCAATTATCCATTGCCCGATTTGATTCAGGATATCCGATCATCGGTTTATCCTAAATTGGCTCCGATTGGAAATGCTTGGATGAAAGCGTTAAATATAAACACTATTTTCCCTAAAACCCATGAAGAACTCCTGGAACAATGCCATAAAAACGAACAGCTAAAAGCGACTGTTTTAATTTTAAAGTATGGCCGGGGTGGCTTTAATACTTTGCATCAGGATTTATACGGTGATGTTTATTTTCCGATTCAAACGGTGCTTTTCCTGAACGAACCTGACAAAGATTTTACAGGTGGTGAATTTGTTCTGACGCAACAAACGCCGCGAGCACAGTCTAAAGCGATTGTTCTGAAACCTAAAAAAGGGGATATGCTGATTTTTACAACAAATTTCCGCCCCGTAAAAGGAACAAAAGGTTATTATCGTGTAAATATGAAGCACGGTGTCAGCGAGATCCATAGTGGTGAACGACATACACTTGGTATTATTTTTCATGATGCGTTATCTTAATTGAGAGGTACAAAGGCACAGAGGTTCTGAGGTACAAAGTTTTTTGAACATATCCCAAAACCTCTGAACCTTTGTTACTTTGGGCCTTTGCACCTTAAAAAAAATGATTCAACATTCTAAAATTTTAGACTCCGAATTACACCATAAAATTAAAAATGCCGAGATTTGCTTTGGTGGAAACCAAAAGCTAAAAATTTACGGAACACTGAAATGTTCTTCCGGCAAAAGAATGAAACGCGAAACCGGGTTTTCTTTTGTTCCGAAGAAGAAGCTAAAAAAAACGGTTTCAGACCTTGCGGGCATTGCATGAAAACCGAATATCAAAAATGGAAAAATGGACTTATTTAATCCTGAAATAAACGAAAACACCAATTTATTACCCCAAGACGGAACCGTAAATTATTACGGAAAACTTTTTGAGAAAGAAAAAGCTAATTTCTATCGTGATATCTTGTTAAATACAATCGAATGGAAAAATGACGAAGCGATTATCTTTGGAAAATTAATTTTAACCAAAAGAAAAGTTGCCTGGTACGGAGATCAGGAATTTGAATATACTTATTCTAAAACCACAAAAAAAGCCATTCCGTGGACAAATGAGTTATTGGAGCTTAAAGCCGTAATTGAAGAAAAAACAGGCGAAACATTCAATTCGTGTTTGCTCAATTTGTATCATAGCGGTGATGAGGGAATGGCATGGCACAGCGACGCCGAAAAGGATTTAAAGAAAAACGGAGCCATCGCTTCCGTAAGTTTTGGTGCTGAGCGCAAATTTGCGTTCAAACATAAAGAAACCAAGGAAGTCGTTTCTTTAATTCTCGAACACGGCAGTTTACTGGTTATGAAAGACACCACTCAAACACATTGGCTGCATCGTTTACCTCCAACAAAAACAACTGTAAAACCCAGAATTAATCTTACTTTCAGGACTATTATTGTATAAAAAAGTCAGTAAATCTTAATTCGTAAATAATAAGGAATCTATTTTTTACCGAATGCTACTGTATTGTAGGAAAGCAACAGAGCATCCTGAAACATTTCAACGGGAACTTTGGCTAAATCTACAAAAGTCCAGCCTTGTTTTCCCCATTTGTTTGGAATTGGGTAAAAAATCATTTCGCTTGACGCGCAAAATACAGATTGATCAATTTCGTTCAATTTAAAAATGCCTCTGTTATTTTTCTCGTCAATTGTGGCAAATATTTTTTTCTTTATCCGGAAGGAAGTCTTCTCAAAATGGGGTTCTTCAGTTACTTCCGAAAAAGCTAACGCTAACGTTCTGAATGTTTCAATAGTTACCATAATCGTTTCGTTTAAATTAAACTTTTATCCTCACCAACCCTGATTCAAACCGTTTTTAAGGACTTCTTCGTATTTTTCTTTATCAAAAGTGTACAGATTCGGTGCTTTGTGTGCTACGTTGCTTTTCTTTTCGTCCAGCTTATTGAGAATTCCGATGTTGGTTATTTTTCGGAGAAAATTTCTTCTGTCGAGTTTTTTATCTAAAATGGTTTCATACAATTTCTGCAGTTCCGGAATCGTAAATTTTTCGGGCAATAAATTATATCCAACCGGCATTAAATTGAGCTCAGTCCGAAGAGTGTCTAAAGCCTTATCGAGAATCTCTTTGTGGTCTAAGATAAGTTCGGGAACCTCTTTATGATCAATCCATTCTATGATTTCCTGATTATTTCCTTTTTGTGGTACTGCTTTTAGAAAATCTACTAAGGCGTAATAGCCAATGGTTACGAATCGCTGGGTGAACCATTTTCCTGCTTCCTCGGGGATTTTAAAATAATCTAATACTGCATTTCCAAAATGTTGATCGTTCCGTTTTACCCTTCCAAAAGTGGCAAATTGCCTTAAAAAAATTCCCTGCATTCCCGTTCGTTCATTTAAAACAGTAACGGCAGCAGTGTCAATATCCTGATTAAGGGGAACAAATCCACCGGGTAAAGACCATTTATTTTCATACGGGGTTTTAATCAGCAGCACTTTAAGCTGATTGTCATGAAACCCAAAAATAACACAGTCAATAGAAAGGCCCGGCTGGTAATTTTCGCTGTTCAATAGTATTCCTTTCAACATTTATATTTTATTAATTCACTATTCGTTCCTTCAAACAAACCTGCAATTTAAGCCATTTTTATAAAAGAAAATATTTTTTTACAAATCACTGTTTATGAGTACCCATTTTCTTAAAAAAAACAGAAAAGTGTGTGAATCACAATTTTGACTTAAAATTACAATTGAATTGAAAAAATAAGTACATTGCGTCAAAATAACACACATGATAAAAAATGTTATTATTTTTATTTAAAAGAAAGAATAATATTACAAATAATACTATATTTGTATTTTCTTACACAAAATTGAAAACTATAAAAAGTTAATGCAGGAGATATGATTACCAATGCGCTAAAAAATATAAATAAAAAAATTACAACTAAAATCTGGACGTCATTCGGATTTGTGTCAAAAACGTATCTTTTAGAGGCTTCTTTAAAGTATAGTGAAGAGCAGGAAAGAATTTTCAATGAAATGATTATTGAAACTGAAGCCAAAGATAAAAAAGCAAAACGTGAAGCTTTTGACAAAGCACTGTACGCCTCGTACAAAGGAATCGGAGCGATGGATTTTATAAATATTGTCCTGAAATAATTTTCAGTTTCAATTTGTTTTCCATCTGGCAATCCTTGCTTTTACTTCAAAACAACTGTTTGGCGATTACACTTTTCAGGATTAAGGCTATTTCTGTTTTTAGTCGAAATGCGCTTTGCAATTTTCTCAATCCTTTGCAAATTTCTTTAAATTATTGAAGATAAATTTTCTTTAAATTCAAATTACAGCTTATTTATTGTAAGAAAATAAAACTTACCTCAATAATCAATCTGGCTCTGTTACATATTAGTAAAATTCTATATTTTTGTTAGAGACGAAAGATTTTACGTACTCAAATAAAAGCCTTACTATGGAACAAGCCATTCAATCAGAAAATTACAAAATTCAAAAACCGGAACAATGGGCAAGCAATATTAATGATGCTCAGCTTGTTGACTTTATCAAGGAATCTGAATTTTCTCAGAAACAAGCAGATGAAGGACGTGATTACTGCTATTTTTTAGATAAAATTTATTATACCGCTGACAACGAAAACAGCGAATATGCTTGTTTAGCCTATACCTTAAACGAACCTTCCAATTTAGAAAGAGCTTCTGTAGTGGATGTCGTGCTGGAGGAAAACGAAACTTATGTGATACACAGAATCAGCGTTTTGAGAGATGGTGTTTTAGTAGATAAAATTCCGGATACTAAAATTAAAATACTGGACAGTGAAAACCTAAGTGGCGGAGGTGTTTTGAGCAGCAACAAAAAAATCAATCTTACCATAAAAGATCTTCGTCTTTATGACATTTTAATTATGGAAGATTCAAGGATTAAAATTTTTACGGAGCGAGATTTTTTACGCAAAGAATTCTCTAAATATGTTTGGGTAGGTCCGGATAGTTATTGGGCTTACGGAAAGTATAAATTCACTTTTAAAAACGATCGTGAAAAAACAATTGCGTACAAAAAAACCTTTTTCAGAGATGAGGACGGAAATGTGCTGGAACCGGAAATTAACTATTTAAAAAAAGGTGATCAATTTGTAATTGAAGAAGATAATTACATCAATTTTGTTGATACCAACAGGGAAGTTTCACCATTTATAGATTTTGCGACAGAAGGCAGCTGGAAAGAATTTTCGAATTATATTTCTCCTATTTATGAGGCTATTTTTGCCAAATCTTCAGTAACTGAATTTGCTCCCAACCTGGTTGAAAAGCTTGATGCAATTACTGATAAAGACGAACAGCTTCAATATGCGATCGAATATGTGCAAAACCACATTAATTATATCTACAATGCCGATGAAATGAACGGTCACAAACCGCAGGAACCCGCTGTTACTTATGAGAATAAGCAGGGAGATTGCAAAGCAAAATCGGTTTTACTGAAAGTTATTTTAGATTACATTGGGATTGATTCCTCCATTATTTTGGTCAATTTTAGTACCGACTTCTATATGAAGTATTATTTGCCGTCTTTACTGACTTTTAACCATGTAATTGTAAAAATCAGTTATAAAGGCGAAAGTTATTTTGTTGATGCAACGACCCGCGATGAATTTGGATTGATCGAGAACCGTGGCTTTATCTATTTCATGCATTATCTGGAGGTTAAACCAAATCTGGAATTACAGATTAAACCACCTCATCGTTTTTCGTATTATGCCGTTGATGAAAAATCAGAACTCTCTGTTGAAAATACTATTGGCAAACTCAAATTAACGACCATCTACAAAGGAAACCGCGCCAATAATATGCGTAAATACTTTAAAAACACAAACAAAAGAGAAATTATAGACAGCTGGAATAATTTTTTCTTTTATACGCTGAACTACAATAATGACCGAAACGGAACTGATCTTAGAAATATATTTAAAGACGCTGTAATTGAAATTGTCAGTGATGACAAAAAAAGCAATGAATTTAAGATTGAATACAAAACAACTATCGAAAATCCGTATTTTACAGATGCTAAAAACAACCGTTTTTTAATGTATTTCGATCGTAATATCGTGAAGAACAGCGCCAGGGATTTTATACACAAAGACATTACTTTCTGGCACAATTTCGACAATGAAAGATATGAAATTTCTCTTTTCACGGATCAGAAAATAGATGTAACAGAAAAATTTACGATACAGGAAAGCACAATCAATAATCCGTATTTTGATTTTGTAAGCCGAAAAAAAATCAATAAAAACGGAGGAACCATCTTTATTGACTATAAACCTTTAGTTAATTTAGAAATTCCGGAAAAAGACTTTGAAGATTTCAGAAGTGCACATCACGAAGTTGCGGACAGTAATTTTGGAATCGGCGTTGATATTATAGAAGATGGTTTTATGAATAAATTGAAATTCAATTTCAAAAAACATTTTAACTAAGAATCAATTCTTTTTAATAAAAAAGATTAGTAAAAAGCAAAAATAAGCAAAACGGATAAAACCGTTGCAACACAGTAGTTTATATAATTGTAGTCCAAGGTTGGAGGTCGGTGTACGATAGGTTTTGGGCTAAAAAAGACAAGGTTAGGTTACTAAATCATTACCAATTTAGCTTGGTGATGAATAGGATAAATAACTATAATTCAGTCTTTTGCATTTATTTTCATGGTTCCTTGTAACTCATTGATAGTTAATTTTAAACATTAAACAATTGAGTTATGGAGACAGTAAAAAGATCCACCTTCAAGTTATTGCTTTACTTGAAGAAAAATGAACCGAAAAAGAACGGTAACGTACCGGTTATGGGGCGAATTACCATCGACGGAGTTCCTAAAACATTTGCAACTAAACTTGAAATTGATCCCGATAGTTGGGATTTAAAACACGGCCGTGTTTTAGGCAAAAGTAGCCTGGCATTAAGCACCAACCAGAAATTGGATAGATTACGTGTGCGTATCAATAAGATTTATGAAGATATGCTCAAAGATGAAGGCTTCGCAACTGCACAAAAAGTAAAACTTTCGTTTTTAGGCGTTGGTGTTATGGAAGACTCTCTGCTAAATGTCTTTAAGAAAAACAACGAAGACTTCGAGAAGATGGTTTCCCAAGGAGAACGATCTCAAAGCACGTATTACAAATATAAAATTGTCTATAACCACCTCAAAGAGTTTATTACCTGTCGATATTACAGGGATGATATGGCATTCAGGGAATTGACCTGCGACTTTATCCGGGAATTTGATTTGTTTTTGCGGGTGGATAAAGGCTGTGCGCATAATACCGTTTGGGTGTATACGATGCCTTTGTACCGTGTGGCAGAAATTGCAATCAAGAATGGGCTCATAAGAAAAAATCCATTTGAAGACTACGAGATCTCTATGAAGGAAAATGATAGAAGCTATTTATTGAAAGAACACGTGGAAGCCCTTCTTTTTCATACCCCTACAAATGTTAAGTACGAGCTTGTAAAAGACCTTTTCATTTTTAGTTGCTTCACCGGATTATCATATATTGATATCAAAAAACTAAAGAAGAGCAATATCCAATCTTTCTTTGATGGCCATCAGTGGATCATAAGCCGTAGGCAAAAATCTGATGTTGCTTCAAATGTGAGATTAATGGAGATACCAAAGAAACTGATCGAAAAATATGCAGGGATTACCCGAAATGATTTTATTTTCCCTGTACCAACCAATAAAATCTGCAATAGCTATATTGATAAGCTAATCCAGGAAGTTGAAATTACAACAGAGCAAAAAGTGACATTTCATACTGCAAGGCATACATTTGGAACGATGTTCCTTACGGAAGGTGTGCCCCTTGAAAGCCTCAGCAAAATGATGGGGCATAAAAATATTTCTACCACACAGATTTATGCTAAAATTACCAGCCAGAAAATCAGCAAGGATATGGATTTGGTATCGCATAAATTCCAATCTATGGAACGTGCTTTTTTGGCTACCAAAGAAGAACTGGTGGTTGGATAGATTTTATTGTTTTTAGGGAAGATTTAGTAAGCAGGATTTAACCGTCCTGCTTTTTTTATACCCATAATTAATCCCCAAAGCACTTTTATCCCCTTTCCTCAACCTCCGCATAAAAGAGCTTTGGATGGAAATACCCAAAAACCAATATCGAAAAATCCAGCGCAAACCCCAAGCACTATTTTTCGATATCGTTTTGGTGGCTTTTATAACCACTTACACTTAAAAATGTTTAAAAATTCTGCCAGGTAAATGCTGGTTTTGTACTCACACAGACCATTTCCCAATGCTTTTTCCATTGGCTTCCACATAGGTTTTTATCCAAGAGCCAGTATGCTGTTTTGTCCCATTTCAAGAGCAAAGGTATTTCCGTGTTCTTAACACAGCAGCAAGGTCAGGCCCTGCGGGTTCGCCAAAAAATCTCCACCCATTCGGGTCGTATTTTTTGGCAAAACCTTGCTGCTGCTAAACACTACCTTTTTATGCTCGTGAAACGAAACAAAGCATACTCCGGCTCTTTAAACGAATAAAAAAAATGTCAGGAATGGAAAAATACAGCATTGGAAATGGTAAAAGAGAAACGAAACTTCAGCACCTCCTCTCATTACCGAATAAATCAAATCAAAAAAATAAAGCAAAAATTCAATAACTAAAAATCGAAAATTATGAACATCACAGGAAGATTGACAAGGGATGCGGAAGTACGCACAACGTCACAGCAAAAACAGGTAGTAAACTTTTCAGTAGCCACCAACGACACCTACCGCAATAAACAGGGCGAACGCATAGAGCAGACAACCTATTTTGATTGCTCCTACTGGATAACGCCCAATGTTGCCAAAATCTTGACCAAAGGCACACTGGTAGAATTATCGGGAAGGGTAACCGCACGAGCGTGGACAGGCAGTGACGGAGAAGCACACGCAGGGCTGAATTTCCATACCTCACAAATCAAACTGCACGGAGGTGGCAAAAGAGCAGAAACCGTACAGGCTACTGCACAAGCCGAAAACAACACGGCTACAGCACAGGGAACAGAGGATGACCTACCATTTTAATAACGAGTATTCAATCATTTTTTAATAGCAAAATTTTAGCATTATGGCACACAACATTAATTTCAACGAGAGAACAGGACGTTATTCATTCTTTAGCGTACAACAAAAAGCGTGGCACGGTTTGGGGCAAATCGTGGAGCAATACCCGACAAGCGAGGAAGCAATCCAACACGCAGGGTTAGACCACACGCCCCATATTTCCGCTTTCAAGCAAATTCTTTTTGTCTTCATCAGTAAACTTGTGTCCAAAAAATTCAAAATTTAAGTTTGGTTCTTTACGGATACCGTGAATGGCGACCACTACCTGACCTTCATCATTATGTTGCAAAGAAAGACGGGCATCCATTCGGGTAACGGCGGTGCCGAGATTGAGACTTACAGGTACAAGTTCATTGGTTTTAAAACCTTTCAATAATGGTTCAAGTATGTTCATTTTTTCAAGGCGTTCTTTGCCTAATCCCAGATTGTTCATTGTTTCCCAATCTATCTGTTCCGGTTTGTAGCGGTACTCGTTATTTTCCGGTGCTTTTTGTGTTGTTTCCATATTTTTTTGATTTTCTTGTTTATGTTCAGGCTCAACTTTCACTTCGTCTTTTTTCATTTGTTTTTCGCCCTCTGGTGTGGGATTATCTACCTGCTTCTGGAATTCTTTTGCTTTTTCTAAGGCTTTATCGGCTGGTACTTTGAAGAATGTAAATTTGGTAGGGTCTTTCAACTGACTGTAAAAATTAGAGAAGAAATTAGAAATGAAATCGCCTTGTTTGTCCACCCGCATAAATTCGCTTTGGTTCTTTTTTGTGGGCTCAACGGTTTCCATTTTTCCGTTTTTGTCGATACTTTTTACGGCTTGGATTTTCATTTTTTCTTTATCCAGCACCAACAATATGTCCGATAATTGTTCTAGCTTTACCTGTTTATTTGTAGTGTCATCGCTCATAATTTCATATTTTTAGGGTTCGATGCCGAAAGTAAATGAAGTACTTACTACATCACATTAAGTGGCATTCAAAGGAAGTATTTGTCACTTATTGGCGTTCAGTTTAGTTGTTGGCGGGTTGAAACTTTCACGTATAAATTGATGAACATCGGATAACTTGTAATACAGTTTTCCACTTATGGTGTAATAGGGCAGTTTACCGATTGAGCGATACCGTTGCAGGGAACGGTTGCTGATTTTTAGCATTTGGAGCAAATCCTGGTTATCCAGCAATTCTTCGCCGTCTATACTGCTGCGTTTCTTGTGCAGGTCGTTTATATTATCGCCCAGCATATCGAGGCGACCCATCAGGCGTTCCATCCACGCCAAAAATTCCATTCTATCAATATTCATAGGAATATGCTTTTAAGGGTTCTTATTATTTTTTGTTCGAATTCAGCTTTCTGCCTTTTTCGATGTAGTTTTTGCCTTTTGCCATAAGCTCCTGTACAAACTCATCACTGCTCTGTACTGCATTGGCATTAAGCATATCCTTTATTGATCTAATGGTATAGAAATACTGACCGTAGATTTTTGAATAGGCTATCTCACCTTTGGTACGCATACGCCACAGCGTTTTCTCGCTGATGTGCAGGTATTGACAGACCTCGTGGTTATTAATCCACAGGTCATCGTAGCTTCTATCTTCCTGTTTTTTAAGATATTCGGCAATGTCATTGATACGGCTGTTTAGCCGTTGCCACGCTTCTTCTTCAATCGTTATTATTTTCATTGCATAGCTTTTCAAAGTTCACTATGCAAAGTTGGCAAGGGTGGCAGAGTTTGTCTGCCAATCCTTGCCAATTGGTTTGGCGGTTTTTTGAAGATTTTTGCGATTCGAGGAAACCCTTGTTTAATAAGGTTTTTGGAGTATTTAACTTGTTTTGTAATGGAGTTTTGAGAGTATTTGCCAATTGGCATATATGGGCAAAGAAAAAGCAGTACGTTTTGGGTACTGCTTTTAGATTGTTGTAAAAACTGCTAAATGTCTTTATCCATATATTCTTCGAGGGATATTTTGAGCTGGTCTAAAAAGGCCGTTCGCGAACCTGCCCTTGTTTTCATCCGGTGGAAAGAGTGATGTATATCATTTAACGGTGTTCGAAATAACACCTGAAATATCAAAGCCAATTTTCGGATACCTATTTTCCCGTAGGCAATAGAATTTGAAGCATAAAGGGCGTAGATCAGTTCGATAAGTGCATTTTGAGAATTGGTCCACGAAATGTCTTTGTTTGCATCTACATTTTGCAAAATTGTATCTGGGTTTTCTTCTGGGTTGATTTTGGTGAGCATATAAGTATAGAGTAATTCGTTCGCTATAATATAGGCGATCTTGTTATCATAATAGGTTGAAAAACTAAGGTCAATTTCAAATACGCCACTCTTTAATCCATCGTGGTAATTGATTTGTCCGAGCCTGAAATAAATCTGGTCACGATCTGTCCTTCCTGCACGGTAGTACCTGTAAAAATCCTCATTGCAAATACTTTCCTTATATTCCGATTTTAGATTTTTTAACAGGTTTTCGTAAAAGTTTTGATGTATTTTGCCTGTGCTCACAGGGCAAGTAGTTTCGATGCGGAATACTTTATTATAATAAATGAGCTTCCCTAAAATTTGCGGTTTAATATTCCTGAAAAATTCAATCTCCTGCTGTTCATCTTTAAAACCTGTTTTTAAAACTTCCGATTTTACAGTACACAGCATTTCTCTAAGGAATAGGGTCATTTGGTAAGCCTCTTCCGCCGTTGGCATCATTTGGGAAGAGAGTTTGTCTTCCCGATGCTGAATTTGCGCTAGTATTTTGCTCAATACGATTTCCATAGCATAAATCTTTTAGAAGTTCTCACTATATTTTCAGAGCATCATCTACTGTTTTGGTATGCCAAAATTTGGAAAAAATATCGAAACCAATCCCACAGGTTCACCACAGTGGGGAGATTTTTATTGATATTTACGTTGAAAGGTAAAGACGAAAAGGGCAAAATACATCAGTATTTTGCCCTTTATTTATTACATTTGCATTAATGATTTACAAGGTAATCAGATGAAAGCAAGTGCAGTAAGCACCATTACCAAATCGTTACCGACATAGTTTTACATCTTTGTAAGCTACTCTTTATAAGCTACTTTGGGCTTTACTAATCTTTTTTAAATAAAAAAAGCGGAGTATTTACTACTCCGCTTTTTTTAATTTATGATTTTAATTTAATTCAAAATCCGATTTAAGTTTAATATCTGCTGATGAAGATCCAATCATGACTTCAAAATCTCCCGGTTCCGCAATCCATTCTAATTTGTCGTTGTAAAAAGAAAGTTTCTCTTTGTCGATTGTAAATTCGATTGTTTTTGATTCTCCCGCATTTAATTTTACTTTTTGAAAATCTCGCAGTTCTAAAACTGGTCGCACTACAGACCCGAATTTATCTTTTAAATACAATTGAACCACTTCTTCACCTGCCACTTTTCCAACATTTGACAATTGAAAAGAAACTTTGATTGTTTCATTACTTTTTATTTTAGTGGAAGATAATTTCAAATCAGTATAGTTGAATTTAGTATAACTCAATCCATATCCAAAAGGAAATTTAGGCGAATTTTTCAAATCAATATAAGAAGAAACATAACCTTTTGAATTTTCATCCGCAGGTGGTCTGCCGGTGCTGAAGTGATTGTAATAAATTGGGATTTGCCCTACTTCTCTTGGAAAAGTCATTGGCAACTTTCCGGAAGGATTGTAATCCCCAAATAAAACATCGGCAATAGCATTCCCTGCTTCTGTTCCCAGCCACCAAGTGTATACAATTGCCGGAACATTGTCTGCTGTCCAGTTAAAAATAAGCGGTCTTCCTGCATTTACCAAAACGATAACCGGTTTTCCTGTTGCCTGAATTGCTTTTACCAAATCTTCCTGAACACCCGGCAAGTGCAGATCACTTCGGCTTTTGGCTTCGCCGCTCATATCACGTCTTTCACCAATACTCAGGATAACTACATCCGCCTGCTTTGCGGTTGCAACTGCTTCTGCAAAACCCTCTTTATTGTCCCCATCAACCTCACAGCCTTTGGCGTAAAGCAATTTTGTATTTTTACCTACTTTATTCTGCAAACCATCCCATTGGGAAACTACCCATTTTTCGTAATCTACATCCGGTAATTCAACGGACCAAAAACCCATATTGGCTTTGTATTCCTTGACCATTGGGCCAATGAAAGCAATTGTTTTAAGGTTTTTAGACAGTGGTAATGTTTCATTATCATTCTTTAACAAAACAATACTTTTTTCTGCTACTTCTCTGGCTGCTTTTCTGTTTTCGGGATTATTCAGCGCTTTCTCAGCTCTTTTTTCATCTGAATATCGGTATGGATCTTCAAATAATCCCAATTCGAATTTTTTACGCAAAATACGTTTTACCGCATCATCAATCAGATCAACAGAAACTTTTCCTTCTTTTACCAGTTCAGCTAAATTGTAACGGTATGCATTACTTTCCATATCCATATCACTTCCTGCTGTAATTGCAGATAGAGCTGCGGCTTTCAGGTCTTTCGAATAACCGTGCGCCACCATTTCTCCGATAGATCCCCAATCTGAGACTACAAACCCCTGAAAGTTCCATTTTCCTTTTAAGATATCACGTTGCAAATGAGCATTTCCTGTAGCCGGAATTCCGTTTACATCATTAAATGAATTCATAAATGTTGCCGCTCCTGCGTCTAAAGCAGCTTTGAAAGGAGGCAAATACGTCTCGAACAACATTCTTTCACTCATGTCAACAGAGTTGTAATCCCTTCCGCCAGTAGCGGCGCCATACGCTGCAAAGTGTTTTACACAAGCCATAACCGAATTTAAATCTCCCAATTTATTTCCCTGAAAACCTTTTACTCTCGCGTAAGCAATTTTAGAACCTAAATAAGTATCTTCCCCTGCTCCTTCCATAACTCTTCCCCAACGCGGATCACGCCCGATGTCTACCATTGGTGCAAAGGTCCAGTGAATTCCACTTGCTGCAGCTTCTGTAGCTGCAACTCTGGCAGCCAGCTCTATTGCCCCTAAATCCCAGCTTGCCGCTTCGGCCAACGGAATTGGAAAAGTGGTTTTGTATCCATGAATAACATCCTGACCAAATAACAATGGAATTTTAAGACGCGACTGCATCGCCAGTTCCTGATATTGTCGTGTGTATTTTGTTCCGATGATATTTAACATCGAACCAACCAAACCTGCTTTTATCTCGGCTTGCTTATTGGGATTGATGGTAATTGGCCCCGTTGCAGAGTTATCTCCTGTATACTGATTAAGCTGGCCAATTTTTTCTTCAATGGTCATTTTTTTCAACAGGCCATTTACTTTCTGGTCTATTGTTTCTTGTTGGGCTGTCGCAAAGAGCGAAACCATCAGCAAGAGGAATGTGGCATTTTTTTTCATGAATTTAATTTTAGTTACCAAACGTAAGTGGCGACTGCACCAGCGTTTAAAGTAGTGGAAATTTGTTTTTGGTTATATTTGATATTAAATGTTTCTGCTGCCGTTCCATCATTTTCTACTACCAGAACTATTTGTCCGTATGGCGTTTTGAAAGCGACATTGTATAGATTACCCCTATTATTACTTCCAATTCTAACCGATCCTTCCGGAACAAATTTGGATGCATGGGCAATAATATAATAGCCGACTTCCCTTTTTATGTTTTGGTTTTGATCGATCATTAAAGCGCCTTTACAAGTAGAACAGCCACCTGGTGTAAAGGGTTTGTAATATTCGTCATTTGCCAGTCCCCAGGAAAGTGCATTGACGCTCCAGTTACGCATAGAACCGATTACTACATTTTTTACGCTCCACTTCAAATCCGATTCGAAACTACTTCCGGATCCGGTGTATTGTTCTGTAAAATATACGTCTTTGTCGGGAAAAGCATCATGAACTTTTGAAAGCGCACTGATATCGCCTTCGTATAAATGGAATGCGGAACCGGCAACAAAAGGCAGTGCTTTTGGATCATTTAATATCGCCAAAGGATATTCCGGTTTGTTGCAATTGTGATCGTAAACTACGATTTTGGTTTTGATTTTTGCTTTCGCAAAAGTGGGACCTAAATTCGATTTAATAAATTCTGCCTGCTGCAAAGCCGTCATATACATACTTGGATTATTCCCGGGATGCAATGGTTCGTTTTGAGGTGTTATGGCATCAATCACAATGCCGTGCGATTTCATTGCCTGAATGTATTTTAGAAAATATTCCACATAAGCCTGATAATATTGTGGCTGTAAACTTCCTCCTTTTGAGCTTCCGTTGTCTTTCATCCAGACGGGTGGAGACCACGGAGAACCCATAATTTTTATCTTTGGATTTATGGCTAAAATTTCTTTCAAAAGCGGCACCACATCTTGTAGATCCGGGCCAAGATTAAAGTGTTCCAGTTTTAAATCGGTTTGGCCTTCCGGCCTGTCATCATACGAAAAAACTCTTTCATTCAAATCAGAAGCTCCAATACTAATGCGCAGATAACTCAATCCGATAGCGTCTTTTTTGTTGGAAAATAATTCCTGAAGCAGGGCTTCTTTTTTGGCTTTATCCAGTTTTAAAATAGCCTGCGCACTTCCTCCCGTCAGTGAAAACCCAAAACCTTCAATGGTCTGAAATTTTTGAGCCGGATTGACTTCGATCGTTTGGTTTGAATTGATTTCGGTATTAAAAACCAAATCATTTTGCTTTTGCAGTTTAGAGGATTCATCTGTAGTTGTAATCCACGCTTCCGCTTTACCGGAACTGGCCACTGATTGTTTTGAAATTCCACATTTTACCTGAACTGCAATAAACAGCAGCAAAAGTAAAATCTGTAGTTTTTTGTTGATGTTTTTCATTTTAATCTATTTCTATTAACACAGGTAAATGATCCGACGGATATTTTAAATCTTTAGAATCACTTAAAACTGCGTGTTTTTGAATTTTAAGTCCGCTATTTTTAGAAACAAAAATGTAATCTATTAATAATGTTACCGGTTTCTCGTATTGGAATCCATTGAACGTTCCTGAAGGTCCGAACGGCTTTTCTTTTGAGACAGCCCTGGTGTCATCCATTGCTTTTTTTATTTCTACAATCTGCGGTGTATCAGGTTCCGAATTAAAATCTCCCATTAAAAAAACGGGATATTTTTTTAAATTAATTTCTTTTATTTTAGACAGAATTAGCTGCACACCCTTCACTCTTGCTTCATTCCCCATATGATCGAGGTGTACATTAAAAACCCAAAATATCTTTTTGCTTTTTATATCTTTAAAAAGACCGTACGTACAAACCCTGTTACAAGCTGCATCCCAGCCTTTTGATACTACAGTTGGTGTTTCTGACAACCAGAATGTATTAGATTCCTGTAACTGAAAGCGGTTTTTTTTATAATAAATGGTACAAGCTTCACCTTTTCCTTCACTTTCTCTTCCAATACCAAATTTGTTATACTCCGGTAAAGCCGTAGCGATGTCAGCCACCTGATTGGGCAGTGCTTCCTGTACTCCAAAAATATCGGGACTGTAAAATTGTATTTGAGACGTAAAAAAATCTTTTCGGTTGGACCATGCATTTTCTCCGTCTGAAGCTACATCCAAACGGATATTATAGGTCATAATTTTTAAGTTCTGACCATAAAATGAATTACTTACCAAAAGCAATACCAGCACTATAATAACAATGTTTCTCTTTTTCATTTTAAAAAAATTTTAGTCCTGTAAAGCTACCATTTCATTGGCCTTAATAAAAAAACAATGTTTGAAATTTATGTTAATTATATCTTCTTACCCTTCAATTAAATATTTTCTAATACCTTTTATTCTATTTTTGAAACCTTAAAACAGCTTACCCTCTAAAATGATGGCAGGCTGTTTTTTATTCCTCTTAATAACCCGGATTCTGGATTAAATTAGGATTTGCATCTTTTTTAGTTTGTGGAATTGGCCACAGCAATCTGTCCTGATTCAGGTTTCCCGCGTATGGTAAAATAGCCCCTTTGTCGTCTTTTTGTTTCGAAAGAATCTCAATTGCCTTAGCCGTTCTTTTTAAATCAAACCAGCGATGTCCTTCGAAAGCAAGTTCCATTTTTCTTTCTTTAAGAATTAAATCTAATGCATCTCCCTGACTGGCGGCACTAACTTTTGGTAAACCAACTCTTGCTCTTACCTGATTGACTAATGTCATTGCTCCTGCATTATCTCCGGTTTGTGCCAATGCTTCAGCTTTTAAGAGAATAATATCCGCTAATCTTAGAATGTAAAAATTTTGTTTGCCGTCTGTAATTCGCATTTTGTAGGCAAACGGATAGCCTGCAGATGTCCAGTAGTTATCGGTCCAGCTTACCTCTTTTACGATTACAGATGATTTTTTTCTAACGACATCTCCTTCATTTGTAAAGGTCTGGATTAAATCATTCGACGGTGTCATGAATTTCTTCCAGTCTGTTCCATAAAACATGGAGGTTCCCCATGCTCCAACTGGAGATCCCCAACCTTCTCCATTCGCTTCCCAGATAGATTCTGAATTTCCTTCGTGTGCCGTATCAAAAAGATTTTCGTAATTCGGCAAAAGCGTATAAGCTCCTGTGATTACAGCATCGCTATATTGTTTTACTTTTGCCCAGTCGGGATTGTCTTTAGTCGCGTAAACTTTTGCTAAAAGCGCATTTGCAGCACCTTTATTTGCTCTGAATTTATTCGTTGACGCAGGCGCTTTTTGTATGGCTGTTTCGCAATCTGCAATAATGGCTGCATACACTTCTTGTTTGGGCTTGCGTGTAGGATATAATTGCGGATAGACCTCCTCAAAATTATCCTGATTTACATTTACAACTGCTTTTGTCGCAATAGGCACATCTCCCCATAACTGAACCGCATGAAATAAATTTAAAGCTCTTACCAAAGATGCTTCTCCTATCATTTCTTCCTTTCTGGCTGCCGGTAAATCTTTTGGCTCATCGATATAATTCAAAATAAAATTACACTTATTGATATTATCATAAATATATCCCCAATCTCTGCTGACATTTGTATTTGTTGATAAAATACGATATTCGTCCTGCTGAAAATTTTGCGTATTATCCGATCCTGCGTATGCATTATCGGTTTGGGCATCTCCGTTGAAAAAATAATCCAGCTGCCAGTACTCTCCTCCAAAACTTGCATAAACAGAGGTCATTCTGCTTTCTGCCTCCGCTGCGGTTGCAATTACTTTTCCTGTACTTTCAACCGTTGTTTCTGTAGTAGGCTCTGTATTTAAATAATCAGAGCATGAACTTAAACTTAGCACTGTGAAAGCACTAATGATAAGAATTATATTTTTTATTGTATTTTTCATCTTAATTTCTTTTTATAATTAACAATCGGCTAGAAGCTTGCTTTTATACCAAAAACAAAGGTTTTTACCTGAGGGTATGTTCCTAAATCGATACCGGGAGTAACTCCTTTATTATCATTAAAGGCACCTACTTCCGGATCAAAACCCTTGTATTTTGTAAAAGTGTACAGGTTTTGTGCCGTTGTATATATACTAAGACTATTAAGTCCTAAAATTTGTTTTGTGAATTTATATCCTATTGTCACGGCTTTTATACGCACATAAGAACCGTCTTCTACAAATCTGTCGGAAACATGCAATGCATTAGGATCATTTGCTCTGGGCGTATTGGTCACTTGTCCCGGAGTCGTCCATCTGTTTAATACTTCTGTAGATTGGTTTTTAAAATCACTCATCAGGGTTAAGTCCATTCGGGATGCGTTGTAAACGTCGTTACCCTGTGAACCTGTAACCAGTACATCTAAATACGCTCCTTTATAAGAAAAGCTGTTAGTCAATCCGAAAACATAATCTGGCATTGCATTGCCTATTTCCGTTCTGTCGTCAGGGGTTACCTGGCCATCTCCGTTAGTATCTTTGTACAATAATGCCCCTGTTGCCGCATCTACTTTATCTACTTTGTAACCGTAAAAAGTTCCCAGCGACCTTCCTTCTTCCAGGCGGACTACTTTTTCTCCGACCGAAGTCAGCGTCTGTAAATCAAGTGTTTTCTGAAGTCCTAATTTGTTTATTACATTGGTATTAAAAGAAATATTAAAATTGGTATTCCATTTAAAATCTCCTTTAAAATTTTGTGTATCGATAGAGAATTCTACCCCTTTATTTTCGATTTCTCCTACATTATAAAAGTACGGCTGACTGAATCCCGGAAAATAAATTACCTGAAGTAAATTTTTAGTATTCTTTTTGTAAACGTCGGTCGTAAATTTGATTCTGTTATTTAAAATGGCTAAATCGAGTCCAATATTAATGTCGGTATTGGTTTCCCATCTTAAATCGCTGTTTCCAATCTGATCTAATGAAGTGCCTCCGTTAATAGGGTCTGTATAATTTAAATCATATGATGAGTAGGCCGGAATTCCGGATACATTACCGGTCTGTCCCCAACCTCCACGGATTTTTAATTGATTTACAACCTTATTTTCTTTTAGGAAATTTTCGTTAGAGATAATCCACGCTGCAGAAACACCGGGAAAATAGCCCCATTTGTTATCTTTACTCAATTGCGAAACACCACTAGCCCTAAAAACTCCGGATAGAATATATTTATTATCAAAGGTGTAAATCGCACGTCCGAAAAAAGATGCGTTTGTTATTTCTTTTTCTCTGACCTGGTTTTCGGTTATTATTTTTGCTTCGTTAGTTTCGAAACTTCGTACAGCAGTATCAAATCCTCTTCCTGAAATTCTGGCCCAGTCTTCTTTATTTTTTTGCACAGAATTTCCAAAAAGTAAGTTTAAATCGTTTTTATCTTTTGAAATTTTATATCCCAGCGTATTTTCAAAATTGATATTTACATTTTGGCTATTGGTTACATTTCCATATCCTTTATCTACCGTACTATCGTTATCGTTTACACGACCGGCTGAAGAGCGATAGGCATCTACAAAATATTTATCTTCCTGTATTTTTATGTCGGTTGATAAATTGGTTTTCCAAACCAGATCTTTTAAAAGGGTCGCTTCGAATCCGAGATTGCTTAAAACTCTGTTTACATTCGAAATATTTTGTCTCGCCAATAACGAAACCGGATTTTCCCACGCGGATTGATAGGGATTTTTAGCAAATTGCCCCTCTTTGTAACCATCAGTATAATTCCCTGAAGCATCTTTATCCCTTACTTTTAACTCAGAACCATAAGTCGGCATAAAAGCCGGAGTTACAAACAGACTCATTACAGCCCCACCCTGACCTACACTATTATTATCGCCAATATTACTTAAATCGGAATTGATCACATTAAGACTGGCGTTAAGTTTCAGCCATCCGGTAAGATTAGCGTCTACATTTAATTTTCCTGAAAGTCTTTTGTATTCCGATGGACTGATGACTCCATTTGTATTCTGGTACCCCAAAGCTCCGTATATTCTCAGATTATCTGTTCCTCCAGCATACGAAAAATTATAATTCTGATCTACTCCGGTATCCAACACCTGATCTGCCCAATTGGTATTGATCCCTTCATAACGGGGATTATTTGCATTGGAAAGATAGGAAGGATTGATTTCTGATAACATTGTTTTGTATTGTCCTAAATTTAATACGTCAATATTTTTTACGACGTTAGAAATACCAACAAAGGAGTTAAACTCAAATATATTTTTGTTTGCTTTTCCTCTTTTTGTGGTAATAATTATTACTCCTGATGCTCCATTGACACCATAAATGGCGGTTGCGGAAGCGTCTTTAAGTATTTGCATATCTACGATATCATCTGTGTTTATACCTTCAATATTGGTCGTTTGTATTCCGTCAATAACATACAGGGGGTTATTTCCTGAATTAATCGAATTCAAACCTCTAATCCTGACATCTAAACCTGATCCGGGTTTACCGGAAGGCTGAGTTACTGTAATTCCTGCTGCATTTCCCTGCAAGGCCTGCGCCACAGAATATATGGGTCTGTCTGCAAAGGCATCTGCCCTTACGGTAGAAACGGCGGTGGTAAGTTTGCTTTTCTTTTGAGAACCGTAACCTACATTTATGACCACTTCTTTTAGTGATTGTAATTCAGGTTCTAATTGAAAATCTATTTTTATCCGGTCATTTACCATTTCATTAACCGTAACATATCCAACATAACTCACAATTATAACCCCGTTTGATGGTGTTTTTAATTGAAAATTTCCATCCATATCTGATATTGTCGATCTGGTTGTCCCTTTTAATGAAACAATAGCATTTGAAACAGGCATTCCTCTTTCGTCCTTTATCCTACCACTCACGGTAACATCCTGAGCCATCGCAATAAGCGAAAACAACAAGGACGTAATGGAAAAAATAAGTGATTTTGTGAATTTCATCTTTTAAGATTTAAATTAATAATTTAATGTAATAATACTACAATATTACTAATTTACAAGTTATAATTAAAGATAAAATCTTACAAATAAAATAAAACGCAATGTTAAATACCACAAATACAATTTTTATTACTTCACAAACAATTACAAAACAACATCTTAACTAAAAAAAATTCTTTGCGACATGATTACAGTTTCTTTTCTGAAATTATATTTTATTCTTAGAAAACTCCAGATAATTCAAATTAAAGCCGCCTTTATCAAATACTACCTTAACTTTTTGTGTTCCTGCACTCAATTCTACTCCGGGCAAAATAAGGGTTTTCCAATTGTCATTTCCTCCGGTTGACGGAAGTGAAATGATATTGGTTTTCTTTCCGTTTTCTATTTCTAAATGAAGTTTTCCTTCTGCCTTGTCCCCTGAATAGCGAATTGCTATATTGTATCTGTTTTGTCTGGCAACTTCAACCGTGTATTGCAGCCATTCTCCATCTTCAATAAAGGATACCTGATAGCCGTTGGAATCCATGTCTTTACAGGGTAAAATATCAACTCCGTCATTTCGCATCGAATTTCCTTTATTCCATTCGTCAAATTTTCCTGTTTCCACTCTGTAATTCACGAAATCTTTATCTGAATAAGCATATTCATTAGTTCCTAAATCGTAGTGTGTTGCCGCAATTCTTCCGGGAACTGCATTTTTCTTATACGGTTTTGTATCCTTCGTCTGTACCTGTCTGAACATGGCATCGATTACATCGGGTTTAACGGTCACGTTTTCCATTTTGTAATTGTCTGCTATTTTCATTAGCGTCTTTTTAGCAAAATCTACGGATGGTTTTTCTACGCCGTCTTTCCAGTATTTCAATAAAACATCGTACTCCGGAATTTTGGTAACCGAAGTTACTCCTGCAATATTTTCGATCTTTTTCATGGGCCAGAACGCCCAGCCGATATTATTGCTTTCGACCAGGGAAAGAGCGTCTTTAAACCACACATTCGAATTTTCCCCGCTTTCTCCAAGCCAGATCGGAACGTTATATTGTGTTCGGTAATCCAGCATTTTCTGAATCGATGCGGTGGTGTTGTAATTCCAGTATTTATGAAAACTCAGTGCCATGTTTTCATCCCATAAAGGAAAAATTCCGTTGTAATTATTACCCCAGCAGTTTCCTTCAATAAAAATCAAGTGATTGGTATCGACTTCCCGAATTGCTTTTGTAACGGCTACCATTAAATCTCTTAAGTGTCCGTTTGAATTTTCATCACAGCCATTTTTATTCGTTCCGGTAAAATTCCAGTTGGGTTCATTAATAATATCATAAGCGCCAATCCACGGATTATCCCTGTAACGGGAAGCCAGTTTTTTCCAAAGGGCAATCATCTTTTTCTGATTGGCTTCACTTTCCCAAAGAGATGGTTTTGTAGTATCAAAATCTGAAATGGCAGCGTCATTTCCCTGTCCGCCCGGAGCTGCATGTAAATCTAAAATAAGGTACATTTTGTTCTCTGCACACCATTTCAGCAAATTATCGGTCATTGTAAAACCTTCTTCGATCCAAGTTATTTCATCATTTTTTTCTGCTTCAATGGCAGGTGTGTAGAGGTTGTAGTGCATGGGCAGACGAATCGAATTGAATCCCCAGGCCGCCAGCGAATCGACATCTCTTTTGGTGATTCCGTTTGCTTTGTAGGCTGCATAAAATTCTTTTGTGCCCTGCTCTCCAATGACGTCCTGAATTTTTTGCTTAATCACATATTGAGGACTGGCAAAGGGCTGCGTTTGCAGCATATATCCTTCCTGTACCATCCAGCCTCCTGTACCTAAACCTCTTAGAATTATATTCTTTCCGGTTCCGTCTACAATTTTCTGTCCTTCCCTATGCAAAAAACCCTGCCCGAAAGTCGCAATTGAGCATAAGAGTTGTACTATTAGAATTGTTTTTTTCATTATTGCTTCCTTATGATAACGCCTTTGTTTTTTTGATTTTCGTATAAAAACATCTTTCCTTTCAGAAAGATGTTTTATGTATTTTACGCTATTTTAATCTTTTTTATTTCAGCAAAAAATCCTTTTTAAGGTTGTCTATCTGAACGGTAAAAGTGCCTTTTTCCGAAATCCACTTTAGATCTTCATTCACAAATTGCAGGTCTTTTTGATTTAAGGTAAACTTCACTGTTTTGGTTTCGTTTGGCTCTAAACTGATTTTATCAAATCTTTTTAATGCCTTCACTTCCGGTGTTATGGAAGCGAAATTATCCGACAGATACAATAAAACAGCTTCTTTACCGGCTCTTTTCCCTGCGTTTGTGACATCAACCGTAATATTTATTTGATCTGTATTGTTAATTTCGGTTTTGTCGATTTTTAAATTGGAATAATTGAAAGTCGTATACGATAATCCGCTTCCAAATTCAAATTGCGGGGAATAGCTTTTTTCGTATTTCGCATCATTATTCTGCTCTTCGTCAGCTAAACTTTCTGTGTATTTTCTGTTGTATTTTTCTAATGAATTTGGATATCTTGGGTAATTGTAAGGCAATTTTCCGCTTGGATTTACGTCTCCGTATAAAATATCAACTATTGCTCTTGCACCTTCATTACCGGGCAAATAACATTGTACTACAGCACTCATTTTATCTTCGAAATCACTAATCAGTCTTGGTCTTCCTTCATTCAAAACTAAAATAATCGGCTTGTTTACTTTGGCTAAGGCCAGTGCTAATTTTACCTGGGATTTACTCATAAAAATATTGCTGATATCCCCGGGAGTTTCAGTATAATTTTTTTCTCCAAGGCAAAGCACAATTTTCGAAGCACTTTTGGCAAGTTCTACGGCTTTTTGAATTTCGGCATCATCCTCTTTTTCAATATCGGCTCCGGGGGTATACAATACATTTTCTTTGCCCAGTTTTGTCTGGAAAGCTTCTAAAATCGTTAATTTTTCAGCCGCATAGGTGTCTGCATTTTCACCTTGCCAGGTGTAAGACCAACCTCCGTTGAGGTTTTTCATACTGTTGGCAGTTGCTCCTGTTACAAGGATTTTTTCGCTTTTGTTTAAAGGTAAAACGGCATCCTTATTTTTTAATAAAGTAATCGATTCGGCAGCTGTTTTATAGGCTTCCTGAATATGTTCGGCAGAACCAAACTTTGGATAGTCTTTTAAATTTGCTACCGTATTCTGAAATAAATTCAGTTCGAATTTCATTCTCAGAATTCTGGTTACGGCATCATCAATACGGGACATTGGAACTTCTCCTTTTTTAACTAAATCTACCAGATCTGTATAAAAAGTAAATTCTTCCGGTACCATACTCATATCGATTCCGTCCATAACCGCGATACGAACGGCATCTCTTTTGGTTTCGGCAACTTTATGTCTGGTGTTCAGATAAATAATGTCTTTCCAGTCTGTTACCACAACTCCTTCAAAACCTAATTCGTTTTTAAGAATATCTGTAATTAAATGTTTACTTGCGTGTACCGGAGTTCCGTTAATTTCACCTGAACTTACCATTACACTTTTAGCACCTGCTTTTATGGCAGCCTGATAAATGGTCAAATCATATTGTCTTAAAGTGCGTTCCGGGATAATACTTGGCGTTCTGTCTTTTCCGGTGGTTGTGCTTCCGTAACCGATGTAGTGTTTCATACAGGAAGCCACACTATATTTTGAACCTACGTTACCTCCCTCAAAACCATCTACTAATGCAACAGCCATTCTGGAAGACAAATAGGCGTCTTCACCAAATGATTCCCACATTCTGGACCAGGCCGGGTTTCTTGGAAAATCTAAATCCGGAGAAAAAACCCATGGAATGGAGGAGGCTCTGGTTTCGTAAGCCGAAATTTCGGCACCGCGTTTCACTAACGCTGTATTAAAAGTTGCTGCTAAACCAATTTGTTGCGGAAATAATGTCGCTCCAGCCGTATAACTTGCGCCGTGTATCGCATCAATACCGTACAAAATCGGAATTTTAAGTCTTGATTTATTCGCTTCATTGGTAATAGCCGTCATTGTTTCCTGCCATCTTTGTAAAGTTGGCGCTCCCGGATTGGGTACATTTAAAATAGAACCTATATGATAGTCCTGAATTCCCTGCTTTAATTTAGCGGCATCAAAATAGCCCGGTTTTTTAGGATCTTCAAAAATAGTCACCGTAATCTGCGTCATTTGCCCCACTTTTTCTTCAAGTGTCATTTTAGATAATAACTCAGAAACTTTAGCGTCTATTTCTGATCTTGTCTTTTTGACTTCCTGGCTCCATGTTGCTCCGCAAAACAGGAAGGCAATCACTAGAAACTTTGTATTTTTCATTTTATCTTTTTATATTAATATCGTATTAAAAAACTCTAATAGACCAGAGTCTGCATCGCATGTGCTGGTATTGTAATTGTATTTTTGAAAGAATCAATTATGATTTCATACACCACTTCTTTGTCAGATGCATTCATCACAATTGTTGCCGTTTTTCCGTTTGTATTCAAAAAAGAAGTGCTTAATAAACTTTTATCACTTGTGGAATTGCTTATTCTTTTGGCTCCCGGTTGAATAAATTTTGATAAGTGACCGATATAATAATACATTGGTGTATAGATTAATTCGTCTTTTGTGGTGTCTGCATGAAGGGGTGCGAAACAGAAATTGCCAACATGATTTGGGCCTCCGTTTTGGTCCAAAAGAATATTCCAGTCTGTCCAGCCTGTCGTTCCATTATTAAAATCATTGATCATATTGATTCCGTAACGTTCGGCATTTCCCCAAAACTGAAACTTTGAGGCATCAAATTTTTCAATACAACCTTCTGTAAAAAGTAAATTTTTATTTGGAAAAGCTTCATGAACCTTCCCAACTGATTCAAATTTCGGAGTTCCGCCGTTCCATGTTTCATACCAGTGAAATCCGATTCCCCATGCATATTTTGAAACTTCGGGATCTGAGAAAACAAGACTGGCTCTTTTTTCCAGCATATCTCCACGGTTGTGATCCCAGATAATAATATTTTTAGAACCCAGCCCGTCCTTTTGTAATGTTGGCCCAAGAAAGTTTTTCAGAAAATCTCTTTCGGCTTCCGGAGTATAAATACAGGATTCCCATCTCTGACTCGCCATGGGTTCATTCTGAATGGTTAATCCCCAAACCGGGATCCCTTCTTTTTCGTACGCTTTTATAAATTTGGAATAATAATTGGCCCAGGATTGTGCAAATTCAGGCAATAAAACGCCGCCGTGCAAAATATCATTATTGTCTTTCATGAAAGCTGGGGGACTCCACGGACTAACAAATAAAGTTAAGTTCCCGCCGGCAGTTTCAATTGCTCTTTTAAGTAATGGAATTCGGTATTTTCTATCGTGATCAATATTGAAGGTTTTCAGGTCTTTGTCACCTTCTTCAATATACGTATAACTTTCGCTGCTAAAATCGCAACTATGAATGTTGGTTCTGGCTAAAGAATACCCAATTCCTTTATTTTTATCATAGTAAGCGGTTAAAAATTCCTGTTGTTTTTTGGGTGATAATTTAGCAAAAACTTCAGCGCTTGCATCTGTAATGGCTCCGCCTATCCCGAGAAAAGTCTGATCGGTTTTTTTACTGTCAATCGCAATTGAATGTATTGACCTTGTTTGTTGTGAAGTTGGATTTAAGATAAAATTACCGGACAAAGACAATCTTAAACTGGTATTTT
This sequence comes from Flavobacterium circumlabens, assembly GCF_004345565.1. Classification (GTDB taxonomy): domain Bacteria; phylum Bacteroidota; class Bacteroidia; order Flavobacteriales; family Flavobacteriaceae; genus Flavobacterium; species Flavobacterium circumlabens. The sequence continues at coordinate 204,823 of NZ_SLWA01000001.1, forward strand.
CGGCTGTCGTATAAACTTCTATCTTTTTATTTGATTTTGATGCAGAAACAGTAGAATTGTCCACAATTCTGGATGAAGAACAGCTTAATTGCAGAACGAGTAATGGTGCTATTAAAATTCTGTTTATAGGTTTCATGTACTTTCAGAAAAACAATTTATTTAATTAAAAAATGAGGGTTAAAATGGATGATCACATTAACCCTCTAACTAACTCAAAAAATACTAATACACAAGCGTTTGTATCGCGTGTGATGGAATTTTTACAATTGCCTGCTCAGTTGCAATTATAAAATTGTAGGTAATCTCATTATCTGTATTATTCATTACTACGGTCGCCATTTTTCCATCCTTATTCAAAAAAGAAGTGCTTGAAAGATAACTGCGGCTTACAGATGTACTCACTCTCACTGCATCAGGGCGAATAAATTTCGAAAAATGACCAATATAATAGTACGACGGAGTATAGATCAACTCACCGGTAGTGGTGTCTGCGTGTACAGGCGCAAAGCAAAAATTACCTACGTGATTGGGTCCTCCAAACTGGTCCAGAAGTATGTTCCAGTCTGTCCAGCCAACAGTTCCATTATTAAAATCATTAATCATAGAAGTCCCGTATCTTTCCGCATTTGGCCAGAACTGGTATTTTGCCGCATCAAATTTTTCGACACAACCTTCTGTAAAAAGAAGCTTTTTGTCCGGATATGCTTCGTGTACTCTTGCAACATTGTCAAACATGGGCTGAGCACCTGTCCAGGTTTCATACCAGTGAAAACCAATTCCCCAAACATATTTGGAAGCTTCCGGGTCAGAGAAAATAACATTGGCTCTTTGCACCATTAAATCACGGTTATGGTCCCATGCAATTATTTTTACATTCCCCAGTCCGTCCTTTTTTAATGTTGGGCCAAGAAAATTCTTCAGGAAGTCTCTTTCTTCATCAGCAGTATACAAACAAGATTCCCAGGTTTGAGTAGCCATTGGCTCATTTTGAACGGATGTTGCCCAAATTGGAATTCCCTCTTTGTTGTATGCTTTTATAAATTTTGAATAGAAATTAGCCCAGGACTGAAAATATTCAGGTAGTAATTTCCCTCCTTTTAGTACATTTTTATTATTTTTCATGAAAGCGTTTGGCGACCACGGTGTGGCATAGGTCGTTAATTTTCCACCTGCGGTTTTAATGGCTTCCTTGATCATCGGAATGCGATATTTACGGTCATGATCAATCGAAAATGTTTTTAAATCTTTATCTCCTTCTTCAATATAGGAATAACTTCCGCTGCTAAAATCAGAACTTTGAATAGTTGTTCTTAGCAATGAATATCCGATTCCTTTTTGTGTATCGTAATAGGCATTTAAAAATTCCGTTTGTTTTTCTTTTGATAATTTGGCGAAAATTTCGGCACTTGCATCCGTAATGGCACCTCCGATTCCCAGAAAACTCTGAAAACGTTTTGATGGTTCAACAAAAATAGATATCTCTGTCTCTATTGGCTGTTTTGATGCGGTAAAATCTAAATTATCTGTAGGGGTTAACCTTAATTTTGTATTAGCTGCTGTAGTGTAAACAGTAATTTTTTTATTGGTAGTGGTAAATTTTTGTTGTTGCTTTTGGTTTTTCTGCTGTGGAAAAACAGATAATGAAAAACATAAACAAGTAATAATAAAGCCAAATTTTTTCATTGAATATGTTTTAAATAATTTAATAGCTTTTGAATTTCCTAGTCAAATCTTTAGCCGTCCTGATTAAAAAATAGCCCATACTCATAATGATTATGGGCTATTTACAACCAAACTTAAACTTAACTTATATTAACATAAATTGAGATTTCTTTTAAAAACAGCTGACAAAAACAGCTGTTTTTTTTTTCAACTCTTTATATTAATTTTGAATATATCCATCATTCTGTTCCATTTTAGTGTTGTTGAATTCAGTATATGGAATTGGGAAAGCTTCATTTTTATTTGGTATAAATCCTTTAAAAGCAAGTTTAGCAGCTGCCTGACCTGTTCTTACTAAATCATACCAACGGTGTCCTTCTCCTGCAAGTTCCAGTCTTCTTTCTGCGTAAATAGCATCTAAAGAAACCGGAACAGGTCCTAATCCAACTCTATTTCTAACAGCATCCAGAAGTGCCTGAGCTCTTGGCCCGGTTCCTCCTAAAGCTTCTGCTTCTAACAAATAAGTATCAGCCAAACGAATCACATAAGTATTGATAGCAAAATTTAAGAAAGGATTTGTTGCTGTAATATCTTTGTTTACGGCTGCATACTTTATAAAATGGTATCCTGTTTCATTATAACTATCTGTAAAAGTTATGCGGCCTGCAGCTTTTTCTGCATTGGCATCAAATATTGTAGATGCAAAGCGAGGGTCTGTTTTTAATGCATTAGCTAAATCTGTTGTAACAACCATGAAACCCCATCCGTTAATGTAATCAGGCAAATCTGCCGCCTTTCCTGCCGCAGTTCTGGAATAATCTCTCATTCCCATTAACTGTGCAGCCACATTTCCTTCGTCATTTCCTGTTTCAAAATTACCCCAGTCCGCATTCGATTTGTCAGAGTAAGCAATTTCAAAAATAGATTCTGTGTTAAATTTATTAGCGTGATTCCATAGTGAAGCGAAAGTCGGCATCAACTTATAACCAAAACTACTTGTACCACCAGGAGTACCGTTTACTTTTTCTAATTGAACAGCGGCTTCAGCTTTTTTGTTATCATATAAGTACACTTTTCCTAATAGTGCTGTTGCTGCACCTTTTGTTAAACGTCCTGACTCATTTGCTGCCACCGTAACAGGTAAATCTGCGATAGCCTCGTTTAAATCCTTTTCGATTTGCAAATACACATCCTGAGGTTTTGCCTGCAAAACATTGTGAACCTCGTCCTTAGTAAGTGGTGCTAATATTAAGGGAACATTTTTGAACATTCTTACAAGATCAAAATAATAATAAGCACGTAATGCTTTTACTTCACTCATAAATCTTGCTTTTTTAGCAGCATCCATAGGAACGGCAGGAAGTTTTTGAATCATAACATTACATCTAAAAACACCTTGGTAATAATTTGCCCAGATTGCAGGCGGAATATTACTAGGGGTCACAGTGTAATTTGATGCCACCTGAAGACCTGGCTGATCACCAGAGTTTCCACCTCCCGCATAAAAATCATCTGATGCTGAATTTAAAAATAACAATGGTGCAGTTTCCATAGATCCTGCAAATTTGCCTACTTTATCATAAGCAGCAACTAAACCGGAATACGCTTCTGTTTCGTTTCTGTAAAAATCCTCCTCAAATACAACTCCATCTCCTTTTACTTCTAATTTTTCATCGGTATCGCACGCTCCAAGTGTCACTAACACTCCTAATGCGATGAACGACATTTTAAAACTTATAAGTTTCATAATATTTTATTTTTTAATTAAAATTGCAAATTAACTCCTAACATGTACGATTTTGCCTGAGGATAATATCCTCTGTCAACTCCTTGTACATTATCCTGGCCAGCCGCAGTTGGCCCTCCAATTTCCGGATCAAAACCACTATATTTAGTGATTGTGAACAGATTTTCTCCTGTCAGGTACAATCTAACTCTCTGTAATGCAATACTTTGTATCCATTCTTTTGGTAATGAATATCCAAGTTGAATTGTTTTGAATCTAAAGAAGTCTCCTTTTTCCAAATTAAAATCAGATGGATTACTAAAGTTTTTGTTGGTATCATCTGTCGTAACTCTAGGATAACTGTTTGTAGATCCCGGTGCTGTCCAACGGTTTAAAACGTCAGTTGAGTAATTTGCATTTATGATATCTAATCTTCTTAATCCCTGATAAATTTTATTTCCTCCGGCACCCTGACCAAATACTAACAAGTCAAATCCTTTATAATCCAGATTTAATGTAAAACCGTAGGTGTATTTAGGTAAAGAAGTTCCTAAGAAAGTTCTATCATTTCCATCAATAACACCATCGTCATTTAAGTCTTTCCAACGGAAATCTCCTGGCTTAGCATTAGGCTGTATTACAGTACCTCCTGAACTTGTGTAAGCATTAACTTCTGCCTGAGATTGAAAAATCCCATTTGTTTTGAATCCGTAAAATGAATTGTAAGCTTGTCCAACCTGAGTTCTGTTAATTTCATAAGAACTTGATTGTACAGTTTCCTTTCCTCCAACAAAAAGAGTACCTTCATCAAGGAACGTTATTTCATTTTTGATGTAAGAGAAATTACCATTTACAGCAAGGTTTAATCCACCTATTTTTTTTCTGTAACCTAACTCAATATCAAGCCCTTTATTCTCCATACTGCCTAAATTGGCATAAGTATCTCCGGTTGCTCCTACATATCCAGGGTTTGGCACTGGCATGATAATCCCTTCCGTTTTTTTGTTGAAGAAATCTACGCTTAAATTGAAATCCTGAAATAAGGTAGTCTCAAATCCAACGTTTGCTTGTTTTGTTTCTTCCCATTTCAAATCAGGGTTAGGAATCGCATTTGGACTTTGTCCTGGAGTTGGTGTTCCTCCAATAGTATAGTTTCTTTTGATACCAATAGTTGAAATGAATAAAAAATCAGGAGAAGAATCATTTCCTGTTACCCCGTAACCTCCTCTAATTTTTAAGTTGCTTATAACGTTATTTTCTTTCCAAAAACCTTCTTTTGATGGCACCCATCCTAAAGATACTGAAGGGAAAGTTCCGTAACTATGATTTGGTCCGAATTTGGTAGATCCATCACGACGAATAATACCTGTAAAAATGTATTTTTCTTTGTAATCATAGTTTAATCTTCCGAATAAAGATTCTACTCTATGCTCATCTGCTTGAGAACCATATGCATTCGCAATTTTATCAGTAATCGGAATTTCTACATTAAATGAAGCCTCATCATGTGTTGTTGCAGGAACCCCCTGAAAAGTAACATCATTACCTGAAGTAATATTATCTATATAAGTACCTTTTCCTACTAACACACTAAAATTATGATCACCAAATTTTTTAGTGTAGTTTAAAGTATTCTCCCAGTTCCAGCTGAATGATTTTTTATACGATCTGAATAATTCGTTTTTATCTCTCTTTGTAGCTCCGTTAAGGAAAAACACCGGAGTAAAATTATCTGATCCGTAGTAGGCTAATTTACCACCCGCAGTAGATCTGAATTTTAATCCAGGTAAAATTTCTGCTTCAACAAATATGTTACCAACGAAATTATCAGAAAAATCATTGTTACCTAATCTGGTTTGAGTGTAAGCTAGTGGATTTGTATTTTCCTGAGTTACAATAGTAGAAATACCATAATAATTACCATTTGCATCTTTAAGAGCATTAGGATTATTTTGATAAATTGGCTGGTTTGGATTGGTCTCAATAATTGGAGTCAATGGATCTAAATTGATTGCAGATGCCAATGGACCACCAAATTCGTCATTCGTATTACCAATACCAATTGTTTTTTCGTTAGAGTATCCTAACGTCTGACCAATTTTAATATACTTCCCTAATTTATGGTTCGAGTTTAAACGGATATTTTTTCTGGTGTAGTGAGAAATATCAGTTGTTACAATACCTTCCTGATCTAATAAACCAAATGACATATAAAATGTAGAATTTTCATTTCCTCCACTAAAACTTAATTCGTGAGAATAACGTTGTGCACTATTATTAAATATTGCGTCTTGCCAGTTTGTCCCTTTTCCGTAATTTGTTGCAGTTGAATAAGGTGCTGGTTTACCTCCATTTGTGTACGCCTCATTCATAATAGTTACATACTGAGATGCATTAAGTAAATCAATTTTGTTAGAAGCTTGCGAAGTACCTGCATAACCACTATAGTTTACTGAAATACTACCCGATTTACCTTTTTTAGTAGTTACCAAGATAACTCCTGCAGCTGCACGAGAACCATAAATAGCACCTGAAGCACCATCTTTAAGTACCTCAATAGATTCGATATCAGACTGGTTCAGGTATCCTATACCGCCGTTATCAACGATAACACCATCCACTACCCATAAAGGATCGTTATTGTTTAAAGTAGTAAAACCACGAATACGGATCGTAGAAGCAGATCCCGGCTGTCCTGCATTTGCTGCAATAGAAACTCCGGAAACTCTACCTTGCAAAGATTGCTCGATTCTGGTTACCGGAAGATTCTCCAAAGCTTTTGCTTTAACGCTGGAAATAGCACCTGTTACTACACTTTTCTTTTGTGTACCGTATCCTACGACTACTACTTCATTTAAACTTTGAGATTCAGCCTTTAATCTGATTTCAATTTTAGTTCTTCCGTTTACAGCTTCCTGTACTGTATTATAACCTACAAAACTAACTGTTAAAGTACCATTTGACGGAACATTGATTTGAAACTTTCCATCAAAGTCAGAGGCGGTTGCCTTATTTGTACCTTTAATTAAGATTGTTGCCCCTGGGACGGGTAAGCCACTTTCATCATTTATAATTCCATTTACCGTAACATCTTGTGCCATTGCGATAACTGAAAACAATAGAGATGAAAAACAAAAAATAAGTAATTTTGTTAATTTCATTTTTCTAAAAATTTTGGTTAATTAATTAGTAATTTGATGCAATAATAAAGTTAAATTTTTACTATTTATAATTAAAATTCATTACAAAAACACATCAAAAGATAAATTTACACATTACAAAAACACATCAATATATTTTTAATTATTTGATAATTACCATTTTAACAATAAATTTATATTGTTATAGAATTGTTAACTAAATAAAATAAACACTACATTTAATGAAAATGAATTATTTTCGCTATTATTCGAAATTTTTCAAATAAAACACAATAAAGCATCTGCAATAATCAGAAAAAAAGTAGATTATAAAACATTACTAATAAAAATACCGATTTAAAATTATGAAATTCATAAATACATATATTTCTCTTTTTCTCTTTTCTATCGTGCCTTTTACTATTTTTTCCCAAGTAAAAAACATCGGGCTACCCGCAATTAAGAACTATAAGCGATCCGACTATAAGGGAGGCACTCAAAACTGGAATATTGATCAGGATAAAAATGGTAATGTCTACTTTGCAAACAATAGTGGATTAATCCAATTTGACGGTTCAACCTGGAACAAATATTCCCTTCCAAATAATACAGCAATCCGAAGTCTCAAAATTGATGGTTCGGGAAAAATTTATGTTGGAGGAAATAATGAATTTGGATTTTTTAAAAGTGATGAAAAAGGAAAGTTAAAATACCATTCCCTTTCTGACTTAGTCAGCAAAAAAGACAGCAGAAATATCAATTTAATCTGGAGAATACATATATATAAAGGAGAAGTAATATTTCAATCTTTTACAAAAGTCTTTTTTTACAGGAATAACAAGCTCATTGTTATAAATGCTCCTAATAAATTTCAATTTTCTTTTATTATAAATAAACACCTTTATTTTCAGGATAAAGTTTTAGGTATTCTGGAATACAAAGATCAAAAACTGATTGCACTGAAAGGCACTACGTCCTTAAACGATAAAGAAATATGGGCCATGTTTCCATTACCCAATAATAAGATACTCTTTGCAACATTAGAAAAGGGGCTTTTTATTTACGACTACAACAGCGTTAAATCCTGGAACACGGAAGCCAATACTTTTATCCTGAAAAATACCTCCCTTGGCGGCTCGATCATAAAAAATAAATTCATTGTTCTGAACTCCGTTCTTAATGGCATAATTATTTGTGATTTAAACGGAAAAATAATCCAGCATCTCAACCGGCAAAAGGGGCTGCAGAACAATACTATTCTAACGTCATTTGTTGACAACAAAAACAACTTATGGCTAGGCCTCGATAATGGAATTACGTTTATAAATCAAAACTCACCCTTTACCTTTTTCGACTACAGTTATAATATAGGCACTGTCTACGCTTCCGTAATTTTCAACAAAAATTTATACGTAGCAACTAATCAGGGGCTGTTTTACCATTCCTGGACAACTCCTTTTAAAGACGAACCTTTCACGCGCGTTGAAGGAACAATTGCACAAGCCTGGAATATTCAGGTATTAAACAACACTCTTCTCTGCGCAAGCAATAGCGGAGCATTGGTAATAAATCAAAATAAAGTTTTGAAAATATTAGACACTAGGGGTTATTTCGGTTTCAAAACAATTCCCAGTCATCCCGGTTATATTATCGGGGAAAGTTATAATGGATTTTCAATCTTTAAGAATTCATCAAATGAAATTAATTTCATTAATCAGGTAAGTGGATTTGATGAAACAACGAATACTTTCGAAATTGAGCTGGATAACAATTATTTGTGGTTAAAAAAAGAGCCTTACTTGTATCAAATGAAATTATCTGAAGATCTGAAAAGATTTGACTATATCAAAAAACACATGCAAATTTCACCTTCCTATAAGGGAATAGGAAGTTTACAATCGATAAACAACAAAGTATATTTTCAAACCAAAAACCATTTTTACAGATATAGTGATGAACAGGAGAACTTTTTTGAAGACAAAAAATTAACCAATTTGTTTCAAAAAATCCCACCTATAAACACCTTAATAGAAGACAGTAATAGTAATTTATGGTATTCTTATAACGAATCTATTGGGGTTCTGTTAAAAATGAAAAACGGAACTTATAATAGCCAAAACGCTCCGTTTTCTAACCTGACAGGTAATTTAGTAAACAATTATATTTCTGTTAATACAATTGACCCTAATAACATTTTCATCGGCCTGACGAATGGACTGGCCCATTATGATTCTAAAATATCGAATAATTTCATCACAACACCAAAAGTCTTTTTTGAAAGCTTTTCCTCCACAAGTGATACAATTATAACAGGAAATCTCGAAAAACAATTAACAGACCTGACAATTCCATACAACTCGAATCACGTAAAATTCACTTTTTCGTCCCCAACTTATGAAAATCAGGAAAACGTAACATACTCGTACAAATTAGAACCATTTGAAGAAAACTGGCGTAATTGGTCTACTACTTCTGTAAAAGAGTACACAAATTTAAGAGAAGGGAATTACAAAATGCAAATCAAGGCAAAAAACAGCTATGGTGTAGAATCGGAAGCTTCAGAAATTAATTTTACCATTTCACCACCCTGGTACAGGCATTTTCTAGCTTATTTAACTTATTTTTTCCTAATTCTTGCCGGGGTCTATATCACTTCGGATCGGGTCAAACTTAAAATCAGAAAGAACAAATATTACGAAACCATCGAACAGAGAAGATTGTATCTGGAAAAAGAGTCCAAAATCAGACACGAACAACATGAGCTGGAAAAAGAAATCGAAAGATTAAAAAGCGACAAACTTCAGATAAAGATTCTTGCGAAAGACAAAGAGCTGGTCAGTAATTCGCTTCAGGTTGTAAAAAAGAACAAGGTTTTGAACGGCATCATTCAAAAAATAAAGGACATAGACACCAATACTTTGGATGATTCCACAAAATTTGAATTTAACAAGCTGCACAAAAGTATCGTCAAAGAGGTTAACACCGATAAAAGCTGGAAAGATTTAGAGAAGCACATTAAAAACGTACACTTTGAATTTTTGAAAAGATTAAAAGAAAAATACCCAACCATTTCGCCCCGGGAACTGGATTTATCTACTTATCTTTTAATGAATATGTCAACAAAGGAAATCGCCGAAATCATGAATATTTCAACAGGAGGTGTCGAATTAGCAAGGTATCGTCTAAGAAAAAAACTTGGCCTGAATAAAAAGGAAAATCTTATCGGGTTTTTAATGAGCATATAAATCAAGCAAAAACGCCATCAACATTGATGGCGTTTTTGCTTGATTTATTTAGATATATTCTAATGTACGTTCTAATGCCATTCCTCGGGAGCCTTTTATTAGAATTGTATTGTCGTTAAATTTAATCGTCTTTAAGTAATCTGCAAAAGCATCAAAAGTCTCAAAGAAAAAAACATTTTCATTAGAAATTCTGTGTGCGTAGAAATCTTTTCCGATCAAATAACAAACCGATTGATTTTGACCGATTACTGAATCAACAATAATTTTGTGCTCCTGGCTGCTTTCGTTTCCAAGTTCAAACATATCCCCTAATATCATTATTTTCTTAGAATTGTCCAATTGTATAAAATTAGCAATTGCAACAGCCATACTACTTGGATTTGCGTTGTAAGCGTCCAATATAATCTGATTGGTTCCCTTTTTTAATAACTGAGATCTGTTATTATCTGGCGTGTAACTTTCAATCGCCGCTTTAATATCGTTATTTCCAACATTAAAATAAATACCTATTGCAACTGCCGCATTGATGTTATTTGCGTTATAAAGTCCTATTAAATTAGAATTAACAACAAACTCTTCATATTCTATAACCACAAAAGGATTCGCTTCTATAGTATTGATTCTAACATTTGCTTCATTCTTTTTAATTCCAAAGGTAAAACGTTTGATCTCTTTGGATTTCTCTACCTGAATAGGATCTTCAAGATTTACAAAAACCGTTTTATCATGCTCCGCAAGATACTTATACATTTCGCTTTTTCCTTGTATAACACCTTCAACACCTCCAAAACCTTCTAAGTGTGCCTTGCCAAAGTTTGTGATATAACCGTAATCCGGCTGCGCTATTTCACATAGGAACTCAATCTCTTTTTTATGATTGGCTCCCATTTCAACAATTCCGATCTGGGTATCTTTTGTAAAAGACAACAAAGTTAACGGAACCCCGATATGATTATTCAAATTACCGATAGTAGCTTTAGTCTTAAACTTTTTAGATAAAACGACATTTATAAGTTCCTTGGTTGTTGTTTTACCATTACTTCCGGTCAATGCAACAACAGGCAGATTTAAATAAGTACGGTGAAAGCTTGCTAGTTCCTGTAAGGTCTCCAGGCTATTTTCAACCAATACTGTTCTTTCATCAATAAAATAAGAAGCATTGTCAATAACAACAAATAAAGCACCTAAATCAAGCGCCTGTTTTGCAAAAGTGTTTGCATCAAAGTTTTCGCCTTTTATGGCAAAAAACATAGAATTGGTTTCAATTTTTCTTGTATCTATTGAAACCGATTTACATTGCAAAAATAAATTATGAATGTCCTGAATATTCATTTGTAAAATTTTTTATTATGATAAAAATAGAAAAAAAAGAATAAAAAAATTCCAAATTCCGTACTGAAGATTCAGCTTTTGGAATTTGGAATTTTTTTTATTGAAATTTTCTAAAACCTAGTTTCTAGGTGACTTTCTTTTTTCAGCTTTTGAACCTACTCTTGACATTGCACATCTGAATCCGATGTAATCTGTTGCCATATCCTGAGGGAAATATCTTCTTTGAGCCGGATCTAACCAGTAAGCTCTGTCTCTCCAGGATCCGCCTTTGTAAACTCTAACTTTATCATCGATTAAAGTAGTACGTTTACTAGAGTTGTCGTATTTTCTTACCATTTTACCTAAACTATCTGTAGTGATATTGTGTTTAGGAGAATTGTACATGTTTTGATCTGCTTTTGCTCCAGCTTCAGAATCTCCAAAGTCAAAATATTTAGATGATTGTTTATCACCATCTCTATAGTTGATATTGTCGCTTGTACTGAAATTAGTTCTCAAATAGGTTTCATTTTCGTCAACAGGAACCTGAGCAATTTCTCCCGGAAGATTTCTTGCTACAACTTTACCATTACTTAAAGTATCGTATTTGATATTTTCTTTAGTGATAATTTCAAGTTTACCATCTTTACCAATTTTGTTTTTAGCATATTGATTTCCTCTATAATAGTTAAAATCATTCGCTTCATTATCAATAATAGGTCTGTAAACGTCAGCTACCCATTCTGCAACGTTACCTGCCATATCATATAGACCGAAATCATTTGGCGCGTAACTTTTTACAGAGTTTGTAATATCTGCTCCATCATCTGACCAGCCAGCAATTCCACCGTAATCACCGTTACCTTGCTTAAAGTTAGCCAATTGATCTCCTTTGTTTTTACGTTTAGAAGAACGTGTATAATCTCCGGACCAAGGGTATTTCTTTTGTCCTTTATATATATTGTATTCTCTTTGTCCAACATCAGCAGCAGCAGCGTACTCCCATTCTGCTTCAGTAGGAAGTCTGTATTCCGGTAAGATAACACCGGAAGAACGTTGTGCGTACACATTTTTCTCATCTGGAACTACACCGTCTTTACCAGCTTTTGGTCTTCTTCCGTTAGGATTTTTCTTTAATACCAATTCTTCATTACCACCATAAGTAGTAGATGGAGAAGCAACATAAGCCTCAGTATTAAACAAACTTTCTGCACTAACATCTTGTGTTTTTGCACCTTTTTTAATATATCCTTCTTTTTCTAAAACAGCTTCGTTTACACGGTCTGTTCTCCATTTACTAAATTCAACTGCCTGAATCCAGTTAACACCAACTACAGGGTAGTTAGCATAAGAAGGATGTCTTAAGTAGTTGTTTGTCATCGTTTCGTTGTATCCTAAACGATTTCTCCATACTAATGTATCAGGAGATGCTCCTTCATAAATATTTTTGTAATTTTCTTCTGTCGGAGGGAAAACTTTTTTAAGCCACTCCAGGTATTCTAAATACATACCGTTCGTAACTTCAGTTTCATCCATGTAGAATGATTGAACGTGTTGTTGAGTTGGAGTGTTATTCCAATCGTGCATAACATCATCCTGTACTTTACCCATAGTAAACGTACCTCCTTCAACAAAAACCAAACCAGGACCAGCCTGTTGTTTTTTCCCTGCATTTCTGGCAGAAGTTCCATTCTGACTATCTACATCCCAACCAGTTGCTCTGGAAGCGTGACTGGAACTCGATTTTTTGCTACAACTAGCCGTGCCCAACATCAATACAATTGACATCATTAATTGCAAGACTACAATTTTGTTTACTTTCATACTCATTCTTAGGTGATAAATTTAGGTGCTGCAATATAATAATTAACATTTAATTAGCAACATCTGTTCTCATAATTTTATTTAGCCGTTTTTTACCAGAAAATAACCTATAGTTACGAACGCAAAAATATACTTTTTATTATTTACTATAACATGAAATACTATATTTTTACTTACTAAAATATTTTAAATTTAATTTCGATTTTTCAGTCTATGAAACAAACCTTTTTTCTATATCTGTTTTTCATTTCATTTGCTTCATTTTCCCAGATAAATGGGAGCTTTACGCTAGATTGGCAAAGTAAAAAGGAGACGGGTTTCGGCGACAATAGAATTGTTATCCCCTACTTTTCAGGAGACGCTTTTCGACTGGATACTACTAAAAAAAGCATAACATTGCTACTTAGCTTAGCCGAATCAAGCTACTCAAACGGCAGTTCTCTTCAAATTACCAACATCACTTATGAAACAATTTCAATTACAGAGCTTGGAGATTTAACACTTAAAAACATACCTTCCAAACTAAATGAAGCGCTGGAAATCGCTTTGGCAAGAGATAAAACGCAAGCTTTTATTTCTCTTAGTCCAATTATAAAGGACGGAAATGGCTACAAACGTGTAAGATCCTTTTCCTATTCCATAAACAACTCAGCATCAAAAAGCAGCAACGCTTCTTCTTTTCAGAAATCAAATGAAATCCACAATTCGGTTTTGTCATCGGGAGATTGGTATCGATTTTATATCGAAAAATCAGGTGTTTACAAAATTTCAAAGTCCTTTTTACAAAGTTTGGGATTTGATGCCGACAAAGCTGATCCAAAAAGAATCAAAATTTACGGAAATGGCGGTAAAATGCTTCCGCTTGCCAACAATATCTATTATCCTGATGATTTAACCGAAAATGCCATTCAGGTTATTGGAGAAAGTGACGGAGCTTTTAACAATGACGATTATATTCTTTTTTATGGTGAAGGAATTGACAACTGGAATACAGAAAGCCAGACCAACATTAATATATTCGATACAAAATCGTACTATTATATAACAATCGCAGGCGGAGACGGAAAAAGGATTGCAACCCTAAATCAACCCACAAGCAACAGCACGCTCGAATTAAATACTTACGACGACTATCAATACCATGAAATTGACAAAATAAATATTGCTCACACGGGGCGTCAATGGTTTGGAGAGGCTTTTGATATTGATACAGAGCAGGAATTCGATTTTAGTTTTCCTAACCTTGAAGTGACAACTCCTATAAAAATAGAATTAAATGCCGTTTCAGCAGCCTACACCGCTACTACGTTTACAGTTTCTGCAAACGGACAAAACATCAGCACTCTTAATTTCGCACCCTTAGAATCGAATTCCGAAGTAAAATTCAGCGATAACAAACTTCCTGCTAACACTTCTTTTTCAGGTGCTGAAAATGTAAAAATAAAATTGGTATACAATAATAACGGTGTTCCGGGATCGAAAGGATATCTGGATTATATCAATTTAGTTGCCAAAAGGAAACTGTTAGGAACTGGCAAACAATTTAAATTTCAATATGACCTGGCCGGTTCAACACCAGGAACAGTCAATTATACCATTGGCAACGCAACGGGTATCACGCAAATCTGGGACCTTACTGACCTATATAATGTATCAAAAATTGAAAATACAGGTCAGGCAAATTTCAGTTTCAAGGCTTCTTTGGGAGAAATCCGAAAATACATCGCAATTGATCCGGCAGATTACTACAGTCCGTTAAAAGAAAATCAGTCTAAAATTGCCAATCAGAATTTAAAAGGAACACTCTTCAAAAATGCACAAAACACATTTCAGGATATTGATTACGTAATTGTTTCCCCAAGATTTCTGCTTTCCCAGGCGGAGAATCTGGCCAATTTTCATCGTACGTATTCTAATTTAAACGTAAAAGTAATTGCATTGGAAAATATCTACCAGGAATTCTCCTCCGGAAAGCAGGATATTGCGGCTATCAGAAACTGCATCAAATACATATACGACAACGCTTCTTCAACAGATAAAAAAATAAAATACCTGAATTTATTTGGTGACGCCTCATTTGATTATAAAAACCGTACCCAAAACAACAACAATATTGTACCTATATATCAATCCTTAGTAAGCAATACAATTGGAGAAGCCTCATTTGCTTCCGATGATTTTTTCGGACTGATGGATTCCAACGAAGGAAACCTGACTTCTTTTGCCAAGGGAATCGACATTGCCGTTGGAAGAATGCTGGTTTCAAGTACTACTCAGGCTCAGGAAATGGTCAACAAAGTTTTAGAATACCACAATGACAAATCGTACGGAAACTGGAGAAACAACTTTGTTTTAATAAGTGATGATTCCGATAAAGATTCTGACGCCAGTTTACAATCCAGACAAAACAGTCTGGCAGATATGATAGCCACAGAAAAACCTTTTTTCAATATTGATAAAATTATCCTTGACGCCTACACGCAGGAAGCGTCTTCGGGCGGGTCCAGATACCCGAAGGCAAGAACAGATTTATTTAATGCTTTTGAAAAAGGCGCGTTAGTATTCAATTATTTAGGTCACGGAGGAGAAGACGGTTTGGCAAGTGAACGAATTTGGGAGAAAACCGACGGCCAAAACCTGAACAATCAATACAAATATCCCTTATTTATCACCATTACCTGTGAGTTCTCCCGATTTGACGATCCTACCAGGCCAACTGCAGGCGAATATACTTTCTGGAATCCGAAAGGCGGTGCAATCTCCATGCTGACCACGATTCGTTCTATCGGACAATATAACGCTGAAAACTTCAACGACAGCCTAAGCAAAAACTTACTCGCGTACGGATCAAATCAATATACAACAATTGCTGAAACGCTTCGAATTTCTAAAAATGAAAAACCAAGTTCTTCCAGCAATGTTATCTTTTACCTGGGAGATCCTGCTTTGATGCTGGCCATTCCAAAACCCAGAATTAATTTAACAAAAGTAAATGATGTTGTTATTTCACAGCCCATATCCGACTTTAAGTCACTGTCTAAAATTAAAATTACCGGGGAAATTACCGATGAAAACAACTCTTTGTTAAGCAGTTATAACGGAGAATTGTTCACGGCTATTTTTGACAAATCCATTACATCTACAACATTAAACAACGATGGCCTTAGCCCTGCAATGTCTTTCAAAACTCTTGGAGAGACAATCTTCAGAGGAAATGCCTCTATAAAAAATGGTCAGTTTGAATTCAGTTTTATTGTACCAAGAGATATCAGAATCCCGGTTGATAACGGCCGAATTAGTTTCTACTCCAAGAAAGAGAGTCTTCTGGAAAATCAATCCGGCTACAATACCACCATTAAAATCGGCGGAATAAATGAAAATGCACCTCAGGACAATATAAGTCCGAAAGTTAAGTTATATATGAACGACGAAACTTTTGTTTCGGGTGGAATTACAAATAGTTCCCCCTTCTTATTGGCTTTTTTAGAAGATGAAAATGGTATAAATACCGCTAGTGGAATTGGTCATGATATTGTAGCGATTTTAGATGGAGATGTTAGTAATCCTTATATATTAAACGATTATTATCAAACTAAATTAGACGATTACACTAACGGAAACTTGCGTTTCCCGTTAAGAAATTTAAAAGCAGGAATACACACTATAAGTTTTACGGCATGGGACGTTTACAACAACCCTGTGACAAGCGAAATACAATTTATAGTGGCAGGAGATGAATCTCTGACCCTTTCACACGTTCTTAATTATCCAAATCCGTTTTCAACCTATACCCAATTTTGGTTTTCGCACAACAGGCCCTATGAACCGCTGGATGTTCAGGTTCAGGTAATGACCATTACCGGAAAAGTGGTATGGACTAAAAATCAAATCATTACAACAGAAGGGTTTTTATCAAGAGAGATCACCTGGGACGGAAAAGATGATTTTGGAGACCGAATCGGAAAGGGAGTTTATATTTACAAACTTACCGTAAGGTCTAATTTAACTAATAAAAAGGCAGAAAAGTACGAAAAGCTTGTCATCTTATAAAAATATATATATTTGTACCATAAACATATTTAGTTCCCATAAATGAAAAAAACAGCACTCTTCTTAATTTGTTTTCTCGTTATTTCATACGCAAAAGCTCAGGACATCGTACCCATTACCACCGGAGTCCCATTTTTATTAGTAGCAGCAGATGCCAGAGCAGCCGGTTTGGCAGATCAGGGTGTTGCAACATCAGCCGATGCATACTCACAACAATGGAATCCTGCCAAATACGCCTTTTCAGTCGATAAGCAAGGTTTCTCCGTTAGTTACACTCCTTATTTAACAGACTTAGCCAACGACATTTCCCTTGGACAAGTAACCTATTACAACAAGATCAACGAAAGAAGTGCCTTCGCGGGTAGCATCCGTTATTTTGGTTTTGGTGACATTGAATTAAGGAGAGATCCTAATGATATTCCAAATATTGTATCTCCAAACGAATTTGCTTTAGACGGTTCTTACTCTTTGAAATTGAGTGATGAATTCTCGATGGCAGTTGCGGCAAGGTATATCCGTTCTAATTTAAAAGTTGCTTCAGAAGATACTGATGCCTCAGCGGCGGGTTCTTTTGCAGTAGACGTGGCAGGATTTTATCAGTCAGAAGAAATTGCCTATAACAGCTTCAACGGAAGATGGAGAGGTGGTTTTAACATTCAGAATGTAGGTCCCAAAATAAGTTATGACAATGACGATTTAAGTGCCAATTTTTTACCGGCCAACTTAAGAGTGGGTGGAGGTTTTGATTTTATCCTTGATGATTACAACAAAGTTGGAGTAAGTCTTGAATTTACAAAACTTTTAGTACCAACTCCTCCGGGACCAGGTACTCCTGTTGACACCAATGGAGACGGGGATTTTACAGATCCTGACGACATTACCCAGGAAGAAGCAAACTCAATTAGCTACAACAAATACAATGAAACAGGCTGGGCTTCGGGAATCTTTAAATCTTTTGGAGATGCACCGGGCGGTTTTAGTGAAGAATTAAAAGAAATCACTTATAGCTTAGGAGCAGAATATATGTATCAGGATTCATTTGCAGTACGAGCAGGTTATTTCCACGAAAGCCCTGAAAAAGGAGCCCGTCAGTTTTTCTCTCTGGGAGCCGGATTTAAATACAATGTAGTAAAAGTTGACGTTTCTTACTTATTTTCGTCATCAAAAGTTAAAAATCCGTTAGAAAACACACTTCGTTTTTCTTTAACCTTTAACTTTGGCGACAAATACGAAGTTTACTAGACGAAATAAATAAAAGAATAATTACAATCCAAATTTCTACTTTATAGGAATTTGGATTTTTTTTCCCTTAAAAAGAATGAAAGAAATTAGTGTTACATCATCATTTACGGCATACGATTCCTTAAACGAACTCCCGAAAGATGTTCAGGATTTAATGACTGAAGCAGTCGAAATTCGCAAAAAAGCTTACGCCCCCTATTCACAATTTAAGGTTGGAGCCGCTTTACTTTTAGATAACGGGGAAATAATTTCAGGTTCTAATCAGGAAAACGCCGCTTATCCATCAGGGTTATGTGCCGAAAGAACTGCCATATTTTATGCAGGAAGCAAGTACCCGGAGGCCAAAATTCTAAAAATGGCCATAACCGCAGCTTCCGACACCAACCAGACCACAGCACCCATTCCGCCGTGCGGGTCTTGCAGACAATCAATTGCAGAATATGAAATTAAACAGGACACCCCTATAGAAATCTATTTTATGGGTGAAATTGGTGACATTTATAAATCTGCTTCCCTAAAAAATCTGCTCCCTTTTATGTTCGATAAAAAGTTCTTGTAAAAAAAGGCCAAAAAGTAGCTTTTAAATTTTAGTTCTTAAACGGAATGTCTTATTTTTGCATCCCGACCTTTCGGGCGCAAATTTGTGGGAGGAAACTATTTTGCGTTATAGGCAACAATTGATAACACAAACAACTTTAGCAAAAGAAAGAATTCAGATGAAAGAAGTTACAAAAGAAGTATATTTAAAGTGGTACGAAGACATGCTGCTTTGGAGAAAGTTTGAAGACAAACTTGCAGCATTATACATTCAACAAAAAGTTAGAGGTTTTCTACACTTATATAATGGACAGGAAGCTGTATTAGCGGGTGCTTTGCACGCTATGGACCTGACTAAAGATAAAATGATTACTGCTTACAGAAACCACGTTCAGCCAATTGGTATGGGAGTTGATCCTAGACGTGTAATGGCTGAGCTTTTAGGAAAAGCAACAGGAACTTCTAAAGGTATGGGAGGTTCTATGCACATTTTCTCTAAAGAACACCGTTTTTACGGAGGACACGGAATCGTAGGTGGACAAATTCCGGTAGGAGCTGGTTTAGCTTTTGCTGATAAATATTTTGAAACCGGTGGTGTTACCATGACTTATTTTGGTGATGGAGCAGCAAGACAAGGATCTTTACACGAAGCTTTTAACATGGCTATGCTATGGAAATTACCAGTTGTATTTATCGTTGAAAACAACGGTTATGCGATGGGAACTTCTGTTGAAAGAACTGCCAATCATACTGACATCTGGAAACTTGGTTTAGGATATGAAATGCCTTGCGGACCAGTTGACGGAATGAATCCTGTGAAAGTAGCTGAAGCAATGACAGAAGCTATTGACAGAGCCCGTCGTGGAGACGGACCAACTTTCCTTGAAATGAAAACGTACCGTTACAGAGGACACTCTATGTCTGATGCACAATTATACCGTTCGAAAGAAGAAGTTGAAGAATACAAAAAAATTGACCCGATTACTCAGGTTTTAGATGTAATCATGGATCAAAAATATGCTACAGAACAAGAAATCGAAGCAATTGACCAAAGAGTGAAAGATTTGGTTGAAGAATGTGTGAAATTCGCTGAAGAATCTCCATATCCTGAATTGCAACAATTATACGATGTAGTATACGCACAAGAAGACTATCCATTCACCCCTCATAAACTATAATATATTATGGCGATAAAAGTAACAATGCCTCGTTTGAGCGATACTATGACGGAAGGAACGGTAGCGACTTGGTTAAAAAAAGTAGGCGACAAAATCAGTGAAGGTGATATCCTTGCTGAAATTGAAACAGATAAAGCAACAATGGAATTTGAGTCTTTCAACGAAGGAACTCTTTTACATATTGGAATTCAGGCTGGAGAAACTGCCCCTGTTGATTCCTTATTAGCGATCATTGGTAACGAAGGAGAAGATATTTCTGCTCTTTTAGCCGGTGGCGACGCTCCTGCTGCCAGTTCCGAAGCTTCGGAACCAAAAGCGGAAGCTGCTCCTGCTGCTGCAGAAACAAAAACAGAAGCTCCTGCTGCAAAAGCTGCAACTGAATTACCAAAAGGGGTTGTAGTGGTAACTATGCCGCGTTTGAGCGATACCATGACGGAAGGAACGGTAGCAACCTGGTTGAAAAAAGAAGGTGATGCTGTTGCTGAAGGTGATATTTTAGCTGAAATTGAAACAGACAAAGCGACTATGGAGTTTGAGTCTTTCAATGCCGGAACATTATTATACATCGGAATTCAAGAAGGAAATACAGCTCCTGTTGACAGCTTATTAGCGATCATCGGGCCTGCAGGAACTGACATTTCAGGAATTGCTGACAATTATACTGCCGGAGGAACTGCAACTGCTCCTGCAACTGAAGAAAAAGCGGCTCCTGCTGCTGAAAAAGCAACTGAAGCTGTAGCTGATACTTCATCAAATGGAGGAAGAATTTTAGCTTCACCACTAGCTAAAAAAATCGCTTCTGACAAAGGAATCCAGTTAACTCAGGTTAAAGGTTCAGGAGAAAACGGACGTATCGTAAAAAGCGATATCGAAAACTTTACTCCAGCTGCTCAGGGACAACCTGCTGCAAACGCAACTGCTGCCGCACCAAAAGCGGAAACTGCTGCACCTGCTGCTCCAAAAGTATTTGTTCCTGCCGGAGAAGTTTTCACAGAAGAGATCAAAAACTCTCAAATGCGTAAAATCATCGCAAAACGTTTAGCAGAATCTTTATTTACAGCACCTCACTACAACTTAGTGATCGAAGTAAGCATGGATGATGCAATGGCCGCGAGAGCAACAATCAATACAGTTCCGGATACAAAAGTATCTTTTAACGATATGGTAATTAAAGCTTGTGCTTTAGCCTTGAAAAAACATCCAAAAATCAACTCTCAGTGGAAAGAAGATGCCATCATCATCAACCACCACGTAAATATTGGAGTTGCTGTAGCTGTTGAAGACGGATTGGTAGTTCCTGTATTGAAATTTACAGATGCTATGAGTTTGTCGCAAATTGGTGCTTCAGTAAGAGATTTGGCCGGAAGAGCTAAAAACAAAAAATTAGGACCACAGGAAATGGAAGGAAGCACTTTTACCGTTTCTAACCTTGGAATGTTTGGTATTACTGAATTCAATTCAATTATCAACCAACCGAATTCTGCTATCCTTTCTGTAGGTGCAATTGTAGAAAAACCAGTAGTTAAAAACGGTCAGATTGTAGTAGGAAACACCATGATGTTATCATTGGCTTGTGACCACAGAACAATTGACGGTGCAACCGGAGCACAATTTTTACAGACACTAAAACAATACATCGAAAGCCCGGTAACCATGTTGGCATAATTTCCATGTCAGCCTGAGTGAAGTCGAAGGCAATTTATATTAAAATCCCGTTTTGAACTTTCAAAACGGGATTTTTTATTTAATTTAGATTCATAATTCAACTTTTAACCTATGAAAAAAATAGTTCTCCTCACTTTATTTATGGCTGCACTAGCCTGCCAGAAAAAAGAAACCACCAAAGAAAATGAAAAAGAAACGAAAATCGTTACAGACGAACATACTTTCTCCAAACCAGATCTAGCTGTTGTAAAACACTTAGATCTTGATATCAAAGTTGATTTTGACACACAGACCATTTCAGGAAAAGCTTCCTGGCAGATTGACAATATCAGCAAAGGAAATGAAATCATTTTCGATGAAAACACGCTTACGATTACAAAAGTAACTTTGGGTGATGACGAGAAAGAAACCAAATTCGAACTGGGATCTGAAGTTGAGTTCCACGGAAAACCACTTCATATCACAATCGAACCCAATACGACCAAAGTCAACATCTACTATAGCACTACCAAAGATGCAGTGGCATTACAGTGGCTAAATCCGCAGCAAACCGCAGACAAAAAGAAACCGTTTCTTTTTTCTCAAGGCGAAAGCATCTGGTCCCGTACCTGGATTCCATGTCAGGATTCTCCGGGTGTTCGTTTTACGTATAACGCAAAAGTTACGGTTCCCAAAGATTTACTGGCTGTCATGAGTGCCTCTGTAAATCCGGAGAAAAAGAACGATACAGGTGTTTACACGTTCAAACAAGACAAAGCAATTCCTTCTTATTTAATGGCAATAGCTGTTGGAGACATTGAATTTCAATCTATTGACAACAGGACTGGTGTTTACGCAGAACCTTCTGTACTTAAAAAAGCAGCCTGGGAATTTGCTGAGCTGGGAAAAATGGTAGTCGCTGCCGAAAAATTATACGGGCCTTATCGTTGGGGACGTTATGATGTATTGGTTTTGCCTCCAAGCTTTCCTTACGGAGGAATGGAAAATCCAAACCTGACATTCTTAACACCGGGAGTTATTGCAGGAGACCGTTCGCTGACAAGCTTACTGGCACACGAATTAGGACACAGCTGGAGCGGTAACCTAGTGACTAATGCCACCTGGGATGATATTTGGTTAAACGAAGGTTTTACCACTTATGTGGAACACCGAATCGGAGAAGAAATTTTTGGCGTAAAAGAGGCTAAAATGCAGGATGTTCTGACTCGCAAAGTATTAGATGACAATATCGAGGAGTATGGAAAAACAAATCCGGACACGCGTCTTAAAGTAGATTTGAAAGGAAGAAATCCGGATGACGGAATCAGCGAAGTGCCTTATGTAAAAGGATATAATTTTCTTAAAGTGATTGAAAACGCTGTAGGTCGCGAGAAATTCGATGTTTTCATCAAAAATTATTTTAACGCGCATGCTTTCAGATCCATAACAACAGAAGATTTTATTAAATATCTGAATGAAAACCTTATCAAAGGCGACAAAGCGCTTGCTGATAAAATAAAAGCAGACGAATGGATTTACGAACCGGGAATCCCTTCGAACATTACTCCATCCGTTTCGGAAGACTTCGCAGCAATCGACGCTATCCAGAAAAGCTGGAGAACCACCGGAGTGAAAGGTTTAAGCCAAAAGATAAAATCAACAACAGAAAAACAGCATTTCATAGATTATTTACCCGAAGATGTCACTCCGAAAGAAATGGCGGAAATTGATGCGGAATTCAATTTCACCAAAGGCGGGAACTTCGTTATCAAACGTCAGTGGTTTGTTCCTTCCATCCGCAGTCATTATACCGTTGCTTATCCTGCAATCGAACAATTTATGATCGGAACGAGCCGAACAGGTTCTTTAATGACACTGTATAAAGAATTGGTAAAAACATCTCCTGGAAAAGACTGGGCGAAAAAGATTTTCGAAAAAGCAAAATCAGGTTACCATGCTACAACTGTTCAGGCGGTTGAAGGCGTTTTGAAGTAGTTTTCAGTCTCAGTTTTCAGTCTCAGTCACAGTCTCAGTCACAGTCACAGTTTGCAGTCGCGGTCTCAGTTTGCAGTTTCACTGAATACTGAGACTGAATACTGTGACTGAGACTCAACATTAAAATCCCCGGTTACACGTCGTAATCGGGGATTTTTTTATAAAAAAACTCCTGTGGGAAAATTGTCCATCACATAGCGTACATTCTCCATGCTGTAAAAACTGTGATCGTCGCATCTTTGTAATGTCAAAAGACAACAACCAATAATAACATTAAAAATTAAATAAGATGATACGATTAACAGCATTAAACCCGGAAGAAGTAACAGGTAAAACAAAAGATTTATTCAACGCTGTACAGGCTAAATTAGGAGTTGTTCCCAACATGATGCGAACAATGGGGAATTCCCCGGCGGTATTAGAAGGGTATTTAAACTTAAGCGGCGCTTTGAGCCACGGTAAATTAAGTGCAAAAACCGGTGAACTTTTAGCTTTAGCTATTTCAGAAGAAAACGCTTGTGATTATTGCCTGGCCGCCCACACTTTTATCGGAGAAAAACTGGTAAAAGCTGACCCAGCCGTTTTACACGCTGCAAGAACAGGAAACTCAACAGATGCAAAAACGGAAGCGATTCTACAATTTGCTAAAACTTTGGTCAGCAAAAATGGTTTAGTAAATGATGTAGATGTAAACAACGTAAAAGATGCAGGAGTTTCTGATGCTGAATTAGCTGAAACTGTTGGTCACGTAGCGTTAAATATCCTGACCAACTATTTCAATAATACTGCCAATACAGAAATTGATTTTCCGGCAGTTCAAAGTTTAGCATTACAGAACTAATTACAAAAAATAACAATCCCTAAAGATAGTCATGATTCATTTCATGACTATCTTAGTATAAAAAAAATAATGGAAACACCAAGACATCCTTTACCACCATTTACAATGGAAACCGCACTGCAAAAAGTACAAATTGCAGAAGATGCGTGGAATACAAAAGATCCGGAAAAAGTAGCTTTAGCCTATACCATCGATACGGAATGGAGAAACAGAACCGATTTTATTAATGGACGTGAGGAAGTAAAAGCGTTTTTAACCCAAAAATGGCAAAAGGAACTGCATTACAAACTTAAAAAAGAGTTGTGGGGTTTCAAGGAAAACAGAATGGCTGTTCGATTTGAATATGAATGGCAGGATCATTCAGGTCAATGGTTTAGAAGTTACGGAAATGAACTATGGGAGTTTGATGAAAATGGCTATATGCAAAAACGATATGCCAGCATTAACGATTTGGCCATAGAAGAATCCGATCGTACATTATAAAATAGTGAAGCCATGGCGCATCAGAATGTTTTTACTTTAATAAATCCTCAAAATGGCAATCTGGCATTCAAACTACTTTGGTTTGATGACAACAGCCATTTTGATCATTTACAGCGCAATAATTATTTCTCTTTAATCTGGATTACCAAAGGCAGCGGTAAGGTAAAAGCTGATTTTGCCGAACATCAGTTTGAGAAAGATTCGCTGCTTGCTTTTTCGCCCTATCAGCCTTTTATGATTTGCACAAAAGGAGATATTCAGGGGATTGCGATCAATTTTCATCCTGATTTTTATTGCATTCATATGCATCAAAAAGAAGTTTCCTGCAACGGCGTTTTGTTTAATAACGTTTATCAGCCTCCTTTTACCTCTATAACCGATCAGGCAAAAATAACTTTACAAATGGTCATTGATCAAATGAAAACAGAGATTCAGAATGCGGAATTAGCGCAATATGAATTACTGATTTCGTACCTGAAAATATTCCTTATTACCGCTTCACGCCTGAAAAGAGAGCAACTGGAAGAATTAAAATCAACACCGGATTCCAAAGAACCTTTTATCCTTCAAAATCTTAAAGATGCAATCGAAGATCATTTCAAGACCAAGCATTCAGCCGGGCATTATGCCGAAATGCTTAATATTTCGCCGAAAGCTTTAGCCAAATTATCTAAAAATTATTTCAACAAAACACTCACGGATCTTATCGCAGAAAGAATAATCATTGAAGCCAAAAGAGAATTGTATATGACCAACAAAACCGTGAAAGAAATCGCTTACGAATTAGGTTACGATGATGAACATTATTTTAGCAGATTCTTTAAAACCAATGCCGACGTCTCGCCGCAAGTGTATCGTGAAACAGTAGGGTTTGGAAGAATGGTTTAGTTTTTATTTTTTGCTTCAATCCACTTTGCCATGTATTTGGTACTTTTTAAAGTATGATGCTGCAGCAGGCTTCCCATAAAATTATGAAGACGATGATTTTCTGAATCAGCCATCAGGGAATTAATTTTATCAATCAATGCTGTATCAAAGCTGCTTTTCTGATAACATTGATTTATAATTTCGATTCCGTTTTGCTGCGCTTGTTTCCAAAGTATTTCATTGTTATATAATTCGATCGCTTGTTTTGCAAAAAGCGCTGTATCATTTGTAATAAATCCATTCCAGGGTAAATCGGCATGCATGGCTTCTGCCCCTGTTTCTGTTGTTATACTTGGTGTTCCGCATTGCATGGCTTCTAATAACTTTCCTTTTAAACCGGCTCCAAAACGAATTGGTGCCAGAACAACTCTGGCCTTTTTTACAATTTCGTTAGCGTCAGCAGCTCTTCCCATTATAAAAAAACCATTTTTAGGCTGATGCAACTGCAATACTTTTTGCGACGGATAAGCACCGTAAACCCGCAAAACGGCTTCCGGAAAGTCTTTTTTTATGAAAGGCCAAATAGTTTCTTTTAGGTACTGTACCGTATTCCAGTTAGGCTCGTGAAGGAAATTTCCAATAAAGACAAAATGCTCCCGATCTTCGAATAAAGGTAAATTCGTCAGTTCATTTTGAGTCATTTCAGCAACCAAAAAAGGAAGATAAAACAATATTTTCGAATCAACTTTAAAAACATCGTTCAAAATTTTCATTTCGAATTCCGAAATAATAAACGAAACATCACATCTCAGAATACTGGCGATTTCCCTTTTTGCAACTTCTTCAGACAGGAGATCGTTCAATTCAAAAGTTATGTTTTCCCTAAAAGCTTTTTGTCTGGCTGCTCTCAGGCAATGTAAATCTTCGGTGTCCAGTAATCGTATGGCGTTCGGGCAGTTTTCAGCAACTCTCCAGCCAAATTGTTCTTCAATCATAAAACGATCAAATAAAACGACATCCGGATTTAATTCAATCACAAAATCATCAAAACTGGAATTATTGAGTGCAATGGCTTTTTTTTCAATTCCAAAAGAAGCCAGATCCACCATAAAATCGCTGTCCAGGGCCGCACTTGCAAATGTAATTTCAAATCCATTTTTTTTGAAGACCGAAATCAACTGCATCATTCTGCCACCCGCCGCAGACGAATTGGGTTCCGGCCACACAAAACCAATAATTAAAAGTTTTTTTATCTGACTCATTTTAATTCTTTGAACCTGCAAAATAATGCTTTTTTGGGCGTAATAACACGATGTTTCCTGATTTTCGGTTGTAAAAAAGACTAATTTTGCAGTATTCAATTTTTCAATAAAATTATGTTAGGATTAAAATTAGCCACAGACCCCCGCTGGGTAAATATCGTTGAGTCGAATATCGAAGAAATTCTGACTGATCATGCCTGGTGTGAGCAAAAAGCAGCTTCAAATGCCATTAGTTTAGTTACCTACAACTCTGAATTAGAGGAATTAGTAACCGAAATGCTGGTTATTGCCAGAGAAGAATTAGAGCATCTGCAAATGGTTCACGACCTAATCAAAAAAAGAGGCCTGACACTGGGGCGCGAAAGAAAAGATCATTATGTAAATGAACTTTTTAAATTTATGAAAAAAGACGGAAGCCGTAAAGATGCGCTTTGTGATCGCCTCCTGTTTTCGGCTATGATTGAAGCCAGAAGCTGTGAGCGTTTTAAAGTCCTTTCCGAAAATATAAAAGACGAAGAACTGGCTGCATTTTATCGTGACCTGATGATTTCTGAAGCAGGTCATTACACTACTTTTTTAGGATTTGCCCGAAAATATAAAGACAATATAGATATTGATAAACGTTGGAAAGAATGGATTGAGTTTGAAGGTTCCATTATTACCAATTATGGCAAGAGTGAGACCGTTCACGGATAATTCATTCGTTTTTACTATTCTTTTTATAAAATCTAATCCTAACAATTTTTGTTATGCAAAAAAATAAGTCCAGATCGATCGTATTCAAAATAATGAAATACGTCGGAATAACGTTTGCTGTTATTTTAGGATTATTGTTTTTAACCCCAATTCTCTTTGCAGATCAGATCAAAGAGCAGATTAAAAAAACGGCAAACGAAAGACTGAGTGCCGAATTGAATTATTCTGATGTCTCTGTTTCTTTTTTTCACCACTTCCCTTCCCTAACCCTGACTTTAAACGACTTAAAACTAAACGGATCGGCACCGTATAAAAATGAAAAATTTATCACGGCCAAAGAAATCTCTTTTGGAATCAATGTCGCGAGTCTTATTTTTAGCAAATCGGTAAAAATTGACCAGATTTATTTATCTGACTCGTTTATTAATGTAAAAGTGAATTCGAACGGAGAAGCGAATTACAACGTTTACAAGTCAACATCAAAGGCTTCTACCTCAAAAGATACTACTGAGACCGCATTAAAACTGGAACGAATCGAGATTCTGAACAGTAAAATTATTTATGACGATAAATCTACAAAGGTTCATTTTGATGCTTTTGGTTTTAATTACTTAGGAAAAGGAAATCTGGACAAAGCCGTCTTTGATTTGTATTCAAAAGCAAAAATTGAAAAATTAAATATCGTTTATGAAAATGAACCTTATCTGATGAACAAACAGATTGATGCTGATTTGATCACCAAAGTAAACGTAAACTCTTTATCGTTCTTTTTTGAGCAAAATAACCTGAAAATCAATCAGCTTCTGGTCGATTTTAAAGGGAAATTCGATTTCCTGAAAGATGGCTACAACATGGATCTTGTTCTGAAATCCGACAACAGCAAACTGTATGATGTTTTTACCGCTTTTCCTCCCAAGTATATTACCTGGCTTTCCAAGACTGAATTAAAAGGAAACACGAACTTACTTCTAACTGTAAAAGGCAATTATATCGCTTCCCAAAACATAGCTCCTGATCTGAATTTAGATTTAAAATTAGACAACGGATTTGTGAATTATAACAAAAGTGCTTTCCCGGTTTCCAACTTAAATCTGGAAGTAAAAACAAAAGTACCTTCTTTAAATCCGGAGCTTTTAATTGTGGATGCGAAGAATTTATCTCTGAATGTAGGCAAAGATTATCTTAAATCTAAATTCTACATGAAAGGCATGACCACACCGGATATCAATGCTGAATTTAGAGCGAGAATTAATCTTGAAAAACTAAACAAAGCTTTGGGAATCCCTGATGTAGAACTGAAAGGAATTTTAATCAGCGATGTTAAAGCCAACGGTAAATTTGATCAGAAAAACAAACTTTTTCCTGTCACAAAAGGAGTAATCGATTTGACAAACGGTTATTTGAAAACCAAATATTACCCCAATCCCATTACCAATATTGTGGTAAAATCTAAAATTGAGAATCAGAAAGGAACTTTCCAGGATCTAAAAGTCAATCTAAAACCGGCTCAGTTTACTTTTGAAGGAAAACCTGTTTTTGTACAGGCTGACCTGAGCAATTTTGATGATTTAAATTATGATATTAAAGCAAATGGCGAACTGGATGTCAATAAAATATATAAAGTCTTTTCTCAAAAAGGACTTGATCTGGATGGTTCTGTAAAAGCAGATTTGGTTCTGAAAGGCAAACAAAGCGATGCTGAAAAAGGAAATTACAGCAAACTATACAACAAAGGAACGCTTGAACTCAGAAATATCGGGATCGTTTCCGAATATTTACCTAAAAAGTTCATTATCAAAGAAGGTATCTTTAAAATCAATCAGGATAAAATGTCGTTCAATAATTTTCTGGCTGCTTACGGACAGTCTGATTTTACAATGAATGGCTACATGCAAAACGTTTTCAACTTCGTAACTACCAACACGGGGGTTTTAAGAGGCTCTTTTAAAGTTTCAGCAAGATATATCAATGTTGATGAATTTATGTCCAATACAGCTGCAAATACAACTGTAACGGAAGCGCAGACAAAACCTGAAGCAACAAAAACAGCAGCAAAAGAAACGGGCGTAATTATAATCCCGGCTAATCTGGATTTGCAATTATTGGCCAATGCACAAAAAGTAAGTTTCGACAAACTAAACCTTCAAAATGCTGTCGGGAGTTTAAAAATGAAGAAAGGAAAACTCAGTATGCAAAATACCGGTTTTAATTTAATTGGCTGCAAAGTGACCATGAATGCGAATTATCAGGCTGTAACTCCTCAAAAAGCCAACTTTAATTACGGAATTAAAGCAACTGATTTTGATATCAAAAGAGCTTATAATGAAATTGAAGTGTTCCGAAAAATGGCCAGTGCGGCAGAAAAAGCACAGGGAATTGTTTCATTAGATTATCAGCTTAAAGGAAGATTAACCGGAAATATGGAACCCGTTTATCCCTCCCTTGTGGGCGGTGGAACACTTTCGGTGAAAGATGTTAAAGTGAGAGGCCTGAAAATGTTCAATGCCGTAAGTAAAGAGACAAGTTCTGAAGCAATGAAAAATCCGGATCTTTCCAAAGTAGAAATCAAAACAACTATCAAAAATAATATCATGACTGTTGAACGGTTTAAATTTAAGTTTGCCGGCTTCAGACCCAGAATTGAAGGAACAACAAGTTTAGACGGAAAATTAAACTTAAAAATGCGTTTAGGCCTTCCTCCGCTTGGAATATTCGGAATTCCATTAACCGTTACCGGAACTCAGAATGCTCCAAAAGTAAAAGTGGGAAGAAAAACAGAGGATCTTGAGGAAACTAAGGATATTGAATAGCAAAATTCCAATAGCAAAAATTCCAAATTCCAATTTAAAAACTTTCTTGTGAGATTACAAATACATTCTCACCAACAAAAAATGGATAAAAGAAAAAGACTTATTTTAATAATTGTAATTGCAAACCTAGGTTTTATATGGGCATTTTTTAATCTGTTCTACTATAAAAAAGATTCTTTTGACACTTCTGAAAGGGCAAACCTAAATGTAAATATGATAAACAATATACATAATGGCGATGGAAGCTGGACATGGAATAAAAACGAATATGACTTCTATAAAAAATATTCTATTTCACTTGACAAAAATGGAATTAGTGATTTTTGCAAAATTGTAAATTCTGCAAACGCAAAATATATTGAAAATATCAGACCTAAAAAATGGCTTGACATTTATGTTGAAGAAGCAAATGGCAATAGCATTACAATTACTTTAAAGCAAAGTTATGAAAATGAAGTATATTTTGAAATTGACCATAAAGCTTTCGAGGGAAAAGATTTAGAAAAATACATCCAAAAACACATTTCGAAAAATTAACACAACCTGTTTCATAAGAAGCAAGTTTTTTTTATCGAAAATACCTTAACCCCCATACAATATTTCACTCACGTACAAAATTCCTTTTGCCAATATCCACAGCAAGACTGCCATTCCTAAAAATCCCCAAGTCACTGTTTTACCTCTTTTCCAGCTAATAAAAAAGGTGGGGATCTCCCAATATTTGATCACAATATAGACGCTCATTCCAAGTAAAGAGGCCCAGATGACCTCGGTTGAATGCGTATAAAAGCTATAAAACAAAGAAGCCGAAAGAAAAAGAAATGTAATCAATTGCAAATAATAGTAATTCTTATAATTGTGTTTGAAATTATGTTTAAGCGATAAAATCAAAAATGAAATAATCAGCAAACTGGTCAGGGCAGTTATCACATATGAAAAAACCGTGTTATGCTGACCGATAAGAAAACCATCAATAAACAAAGCTATAAGAACACAAGCAGCTAGTGAGTAAACACTTCTTTCCACATACGTATCCTTAAAAGGGATCAGGATTGGAGAAATGTATTTTTCCAGGGTACGCCAAAACGGCAAAGCACAGATGACAGCCATAACAGAGATAACGATCTCATAGTTATACAAAACATCAGACGGAACTTTATACAATACAAATAAAAGAGCACCGGTAACAATTAGGGCAGGAAGACAAATCGTTTTTACCGTTTCCCATTTATCAGTTGCCCAGAAATTATTTTTTATTTCAAAAATATACTTACTAACTAAATATTTCCGGGTAAAAAGTGCCGTGGACTGACTCCACAATAAAAAGAAACCTGTATGGATTACAACAGTACGTAATGTCATTTCGTCTATAAAACAGCCCCCAACAACACAGGCAATACCTATTAATAGTAATTCATAAGTCAAAATTACTGCTGAAAATAAAAACATGAACAAGGGTGCGAATTGTTTTATAAGTATATTTAGAAGAACACCCCAATAATTACGCAATAAACCTATTATGGCACATATTGCGATAAATGCCGCCAGATACAACATCCAATTTGTCATGGACTGTGTTTGTATCCATAATTGAACCGCGGAATCTTTTGCAGGAATATAAACAATATGCGAATTGGTATAGATTTCATTCGCCAGCTGATTTCTTACGGTATCATTAACTCCTGAAAACTGATTCTTATGCAGCTTCCAATAGGCATTAGCATCAGCACCGCCTTTTTGTAAAACAGCAAATTCATATAAAATCTTTTTTTGGGTATCATTTAAGGATACGATTTGTTCCGTAGGATTAATTTCTTTTGCAAATAAGCCTGAGCAGAAAAGAAATAAAAAAATAACTATTTTTTTCAAAATTGGAGTAGATTAATCCAGCCAAAAATACAAATAATACAATGGAAAAAATTAAAATTCCAAATTCCAATGATAAAACGCTTTATGTGTATTTGAAAAAAAGAAACAGATTTCTCCTTTCGGTTGAAATATCAAAAAATAAATACAATTACCCATACTTTAAACAAATAACAAAACTTAAATTTTCTTATATAACTTATATGGTTAAGTCATAAAAACAAAAAACCCGCTCTCTTCAGAACGGGTTTTGTAATAAGTAATCTAATGATTATGCTTCGAATGGAAGGATAGATACATAAGATTTGTTATCTCTTTTCTTTTGGAACTTAACAACTCCAGCTACTCTTGCGTGTAGTGTGTGATCTTTACTGATGTAAACATTTTCACCTGGATTATGTTTTGAACCTCTTTGTCTAACGATGATGTTCCCAGCAATAGCAGCTTGTCCACCAAAAATCTTAACGCCTAGACGTTTTGATTCTGATTCTCTACCATTCTTCGAACTACCGACACCTTTCTTGTGAGCCATGACGTATGAGTTTAAATATTGTTATTATTCTTTAGTAGCTTCTTTTTTTGCTTTTGGAGCTGCTGCTTTTTTTGCTTTTGGAGCTGCTTCAACTTCAGTTGCCGGAGCATCTTCTGCTACAACCGCTTTTTTAGCTGCTGCTTTTTTAGTTCCTCCTGCTGCAGTAATACCTTCAATTACAATTTGAGTAAGATATTGTCTGTGACCATTTCTCTTTTTGTAACCTTTTCTTCTTTTCTTTTTGAAAACGATTACTTTATCTCCTTTTAAGTGTTGTAACACTTTAGCTTCTACTGAAGCACCTTCTATAGCTGGGGCGCCTAAAGTTACATTACCATTATCGTCTAATAAAAGAACTTTGTCAAATGAAATACTTGAACCTTCTTCGTTAGCCAAACGGTTAACATAAACCTTTAAGTCTTTGCTTACTTTAAATTGTTGCCCTGCTATCTCTACGATTGCATACATACCAAATTGATTTATTGATTTTTAAGGTTGCAAATATACAATTAATAATTTACTGTGCAATCTCTTATTTCAAAAATATTTTTATCTTCCTAAAGGCTGTCTGTCAGGGCATTTTATTACTGCGTATTTCATTTTTATAAGTAAAATAGTATAAAATTTTAAAGCAATTATTATTTAGTAATAAAAAAAAAGGTATTTTTGATGTAACTAATATTAACTCTTAGCTACCTATTAACTATTAGGTAATTAAAATTATTAATCTTTATGAAAAATTCGATAATGATGTTAAGCGCTGCACTAATGCTCGGCGGAGTAGCTCATGCCCAAAAAGTAGCTTTTGAAGAATACAATTTAGATAACGGCATGCACGTTATTCTGCACAACGACCCTTCTGCTCCGGTAGTTATTACTTCTGTTATGTATCATGTAGGATCAAAAGATGAGCGTCCTGACCGAACGGGTTTTGCGCACTTCTTTGAACATTTATTATTTGAAGGAACTGAAAATATAAAACGTGGCGAATGGATGAAAATCGTTACGGCAAATGGCGGTGTAAACAATGCCAACACTTCTGACGACAGAACGTATTATTACGAAGTCTTCCCTTCCAATAGCCTCGAATTAGGTTTATGGCTGGAATCGGAGCGATTGATGCATCCTATAATCAACAAAATTGGTGTTGAGACACAAAATGAAGTCGTAAAAGAAGAAAAAAGAATGCGTTACGACAATCAGCCATACGGAAATATTCTTCCGGAAGTAAAGAAAAACATGTTCAAAAACCATCCGTATCGCTGGACAACAATTGGTTCCATGAAAGATCTGGATGCTGCAACCCTTGAAGAGTTTCAGGCATTTAATAAAAAATTCTACACACCGAACAATGCCGTTCTGGTTGTTGCCGGAGATTTTGACAAGAGCAAAACCAAAGAATGGATTCAGAAATATTTCGGTCCGATTCCAAAAGGAGAAGAAGTAAAAAAACAAACCTTTACAGAAGCACCTATTACCGAAACCATAAAAGCAACTTACGAGGATCCGAACATCCAGATCCCAATGGTGGTGGCCGCTTACAGAACACCATCAATGAAAACAAGAGACGCCAGAGTTTTAGATTTAATCTCTTCTTATTTAAGTGACGGAAAAAGCTCGAAATTGTACAAGAAAATCGTTGATGATAAAAAAATGGCCCTTCAAATTGGTGCAGTAGGTTTTAGCCAGGAAGATTACGGAATGTATATTTTGTATGGTTTACCAATGGGAACTCACACGACGGCAGATATCTTAAAAGAAATGGACGAAGAGATTGTAAAAATCCAAACCGATTTGATTTCTGAAAAAGATTATGAAAAACTACAAAACAAATTCGATAATAATTTTGTCAATGCAAATGCAAGCGTTGAAGGAATTGCTGAAAATTTAGCCTCTTTTTATTTACTTTATGGAGACGTAAATCTTATTAATACTGAAATCGACCTCTATCACTCTATAACAAGAGAAGAAATCAGAGAAGTTGCCAAAAAGTATTTAAACCCAAATCAGCGTTTAATTTTAGATTATGTTCCTTCAAAAAAAGTTGAAAACTAAGAAAATCGAATCATGAAAAAAATACATACCGTTTTAATCCTTTTATTCCTAACTGGAATTATGCAAGCACAAGATCGTCCACAGCCAAAACCCGGAAACTCACCAGTTGTCAATATCAAAAAACCACAAACTTTTGTTTTGGCAAACGGCATGAAAGTTTTGGTAGTTGAAAACCATAAATTACCAAGAGTTAGTTTCAACCTTACCTTAGACAATGCCCCATTTACTGAAGGAAATAAAAAAGGTGTTGATGAACTAACCAGCAGTTTAATCGGAAATGGCACGAAAAAAACCACCAAACAAGCCTTCAATGAAGAAATTGATTTTTATGGTGCAAACATCAACTTTAGTTCCAGCGGTGCTTCTGCCAGCTCCCTTTCAAAATATTCAGGGCGTGTTTTAGAACTTTTAGCCGAAGGTGCTTTACAGCCTAATTTTACACAAACAGAATTCGACAAGGAAAAAGCAAAATTATCAGAAGGACTTAAGGCAGAGGAAAAAAGCGTTCCTGCGATTGCAAATCGCGTTGTAGACGTTCTGGCCTTTGGAAAAAACCATCCTGCAGGGGAATATATTTCTGAAGAAACCTTAAAAAATGTAACTCTTGCTGATGTTCAGGCTAATTATGCTACTTATTTTGTGCCTGAAAACGCGTATCTGGTTATAATTGGTGATGTTAAGTTCAAAGAAACCAAAGCAACTGTCGAAAAACTTTTCGGCGGATGGAAAAAGCAAGCTACTCCAAAAAACACATATCCAAATCCGGAAAACGTTTCAAAACTTCAAATTGATTTTGTTGATGTTCCGAATGCCGTTCAGTCAGAGATTTCATTGGTGAATACTGTGAACTTAAAAATGAGCGATCCTGATTTTTTCTCTGCCGTAATTGCAAACCAAATTCTCGGAGGTGATTTCAACAGTTACCTGAATATGAATTTACGCGAACAACACGCCTGGACTTACGGAGCAAGCTCAAACATTGGAGCCGGAAAGTACACCACTAAATTCAGAGCTTCATCTGCTGTAAGAAATGCCGTTACGGATAGCGCTGTAGTTGAATTTGTAAAAGAAATAAAAAGAATCAGAACTGAAAAAGTCGCTGAGGATGTTCTGAAAAATGTAAAAGCAGGTTACATTGGAAGATTTGTAATGCAGGTTGAAAAACCGCAAACAGTTGCCCGTTATGCCTTAAACATTGAGACGGAAAAACTTCCTGCCGATTTCTACGAAAAATATATTCAGACTATAAACAGTGTAACTGCAGACGATATTTACCGTGTAGCCAACAAATATTTTCTGTTGGATAATATGCGTATCGTAATTGCCGGAAAAGGCTCTGAAGTAATTGCCGGCTTAGAAAAACTTCAGATTCCCATTTTCTATTTTGACAAATACGGAAATCCAATTGAAAAACCGGTTACCAAAAAAGAAGCTCCTGCAGGAATTACAGCAAAAACGGTTTTCGACAATTATATCAAAGCAATTGGTGGCGAAAAAGCAGTTTCCGCAGCCAAAACACTGGCTATGACTGGTACAACAACAATCCCGCAAGCTCCTTCTCCGTTGAGTTTTACTTCTAAATTAGACTCTAATGGAAAAATGATGATTTCGCTTAATATGGGAAGCATGCCCTTAATGAAACAAGTCGTAAACGAAAAAGGTGCTTATATCGAACAACAAGGACAACGTAAAAACTTAGAAGGTGATGATTTAGCCGAAATGAAAGCAAGCGCTACTCCTTTTGAAGAATTACGCCTAAGTAAAAGAACGGATCTAAAAGTTGACGCAATAGAATCTATAAATGGTCATGATGCTTATTCCATAAAAGACGGCAAAACCGTTTATTATTATGATGTAAAATCAGGCCTGAAGGTTGCCAAACTTAAAGTAAAAGAACAAAGCGGACAATCTACTACGCAAACTACCTATTTCAATGATTATAAAGACGTAAAAGGAGTAAAAGTTCCTTTCAATATAATTCAGAATGCAGGCTTTGAGTTAGACATCAAAATGTCGGACATCAAAATCAACGAAGGAGTTTCGGAAGCAGATTTTCTTTAAGAAAGTTACTGAGATACTGAGTCTCTAAGGTGCTAAGAATTTTAAAAGCTTTGTCAGAGTTCAAAACTTTGGCAAAGCTTTTTTTTATATATTTTTTGTCACGCTGAGCGAAGTCGAAGCGCCGTTCCAATTAGTGAGCGCTTCGACTTCGCTCAGCGTAACATTAAAATATTTATTTTTTTGCGGACAAATACACTCCGATTAAGATAATAAAGGCTCCGAAGAATTGTATTGGCGTGAGCATTTCATTATCTAATAATCCCCAGAAGAAGGCTACGATCGGAATCAGATAGGTTACCGATGTTGCAAACACAGGTGATGACATTTGTATTAATTTAAAGAAAATAACATTTGCAATTCCTGTTCCTAAAACTCCTAAAATCAGCACAAACAAAATCGAATGCTGTGTAACTTCTAAATTTATTCTCTGTGTAATATCTGTTGTACTTAAAATAAGCAAAGCCGGTAAAAGCAAAACAGCGAAATTTCCGGTTGTTATGCTTAATGAATTTAAATCGGATAAATATTTCTTAATCAAATTGACATTCAAAGCATAACAAATCGTTGCGATTACGACTAAAATTACATAGTAATAGTTTTGACCGGGATGTGTGGAAGCGCCACTCAAAACCAGCAGTAAACAACCTATTAAGCCAATAAAAACTCCCAGAATCTGTCTTTTCTGAAATTGGATTCCAAAAGCAATTGTCCCTAAAACCAATGTATTTAAGGGCGTAAGTGAATTTAAAATGGCTACTATGGAACTATCTACTTCCGTTTCTGCAATAGCAAAAAGATAGGCTGGCATAAAGGTTCCGAAAAGAGAGGTTAAAGCAATAAATTTCCATTGCTGACGCGAAATCTTCTTTAGACTATTAAATCCAACGATAAGCAAAAAAAGAGAAGCGAAAATAATCCGGAACGAACCAACCTGAATCGCCGTTAATCCTACCAATCCCCTTTTAATTAAGATAAAAGAGCTTCCCCAAATTAGTGAAAGCACAAACAAGTAAATCCACTTTAACTGTTTTGTATCCATAAAACATATTTTAGACTGCAAATTTGTACTATTTTTATGAACTGACCTTCCGTTTTTTATTAATTTTGCAGGAAAGTTAATAGCAACTTAAAATCATATATAATGAAATTTACAAAAGTCATAACTGCCGCGGCAATTGCAGCTTTAGTGTTAGCCGGATGCAAAAAAACAGAATCTGAAAAAATAATACCAAACACAGCTGAAGTAAAAAAAGCTAAAGAACCTGTAGTAATCGCTCCCGAAAATCTGCAGACTGCAAGTTTTACTATCGAAGGAATGACCTGTGCTGTTGGATGTGCAAAAACAATAGAAGAAGAATTATCCAATCTGGAAGGAGTTGAAAAAGCAGCTGTTGATTTTGACAAAAAAACAGCCACTGTAACTTTTGACAAAACCATTCAAAACCCTGAAAACCTAACAAAAATTGTTCAGGAGACCGGAGACGGAAAGACCTACAAAGTTTCGAATATGAAATCATAATCAAAACCATTTTACATAAAAAAAGCGTCCGCATTTGGACGCTTTTTTTATGCCCTATTTTTAAAAGACAGAATAGCCGGGTCCCGGATCAATTATCAAAACAGAAAATTATACTTTAAACTGAATTTTCATCATAAAAAATAAAACAATCCCAACCGATTGTTTCTATATTTGTTTTAAAATCAAACCTTTTTCTATGAAAAGACTTCTACATTTTATCTTTTACATTTTCTGTTTAAATTTTACGTATGCTCAGGACAGCTGGCAACCTATGAATACCAACGACCTGAACCGTAATGCTTTTTTAAAGGCTTCAAAAACACATTTGGCAATAGGCAAAAACAAGCTGTCTTACGTTGCCTATAAAGATGATTGGGCTGATGGAAAAGGTACGGTGCAGAAATTTAACGGAGTATCCTGGGAGCTGGTTGGAATACAAGGATTTTCTCCGGGAAGTGTAGATGATATTTCAATTGCCGTGGATCAGAATAATATTCCATACGTTGCTTACAAAAATAACTTAAATTCTAAAATTATTGTTCAGAAATTTAACGGAACTAACTGGATACCAGTTGGCAACGAAGGTTTTTCTATTGGATCAGCAGAATACATTTCTATTGTTATAGACAACAATAATGTCCCTTACGTAATATACAGTGGCAAAAAAACAACCGATTATACCAACAAACTTACCGTACAAAAATACAATGGCAGCGATTGGGAGCTGGTAGGTTTAGCCCGATTTTCTGAAGGTAGCGGCGACAACTACAGTAGTTCAATTGCCATAGATAATAATAATATACCTTACATAGCATATAACAATAGCGGGGCCGTCGGCGGATATAAAAGTATTGTTCAGAAATTTAACGGTAGTTCTTGGGAAATATTAGGAAGTTCCGGATTTTCAGAAGGTGTTGCCGGTGATGTCTCGCTGGCTATAGACAGTAATAATACTCCTTACGTTTCCTATTTAGATGTTGAAAATTCATATGGCAGCACGGTTCAGAAGTTTAATGGGAAATCATGGGAGCTAGTAGGGAAAGCAGGATTCTCTAATGGACAGGCCTCACCTGTTATTAAAATAGACAAAAACAATATACCATATGTTGCCTATAAAGACTACGCAAATTCTTCTAAAATTACAATTCAAAAATTTAATGGGACCAACTGGAATCCTGTTGGTCCATTAGGATTTTCCTATGGATCAGTAGAAAATATTTCAATGGCCTTAGACGATAATAATGTACCTTATGTAGTATACAAAGATGCAGGAAAGAATGACAACAGAACTGTAAGGAAATTTAATGGTATAAACTGGGAGGAAGTTGGACCGAGAGGAATTTCTGAAGAAGGGCCTCTTGTAGAAATTATTTCAAGCGCGATAGACCACAATAATGTTACTTATGTCGCCTATTCGGACCAAAAAAAATTAGAGAAATGTACGGTTCAGAAATACAATGGGAAAACCTGGGAAATTGTTGGAAAAGCCGGCTTTTCTATCGGGCAGGTTAATCTTATTTCTATAGCCATTGACAACAATAATATACCATATGTTGCTTATAAAGAAGGCACATCTTACTCCAATGGAAAATGCACGGTTCAGAAATTTAACGGTACCTCATGGGAACTATTAGATACTGCTGGATTTTCACCGGAGCTTGCCGGAAATTTAAATATCGCTATTGACCATAACAACATACCTTATGTTGCTTACACGCAATTTAAAAGTGCAGGTCTTTATGATGCGGTGGTTCAAAAATATAACGGTAAAAACTGGGTACCTGTTGGAACTTTGGGGTATTCATCCGGATCTTATTCTGATACATTTGTAAGTTCTATTGCTATTGATAACAACAACGTACCTTATGTCTGTTATAAGGATAGCGAGAATTTTGAGAACCTTGGCTCAATTAAGAAATTCAAAGACAACGCATGGGTAACGGTGGGCTCAGGAAAAAATTATAACTTTCCCGGAATACTTGCAATCGATTCTAATGATACTCCATATATATTGCATGCTTCCAGTTATTTGAGTGAATGGAATACCATTCAAAAATTTAATGGAGCATCCTGGGAAATAGTAGGAGACGCAGGGTTTTGTAAAGGCGAAGAAAAATCTATAGCCATAGACCACAATAATGCCCCTTATATATTCTATTGTGATCAGGGGAATAACAGCAAGAAAAGTACCGTTCGGAAATTTAACGGGACATCCTGGGAACTGGTAGGCACAGCTGAGTTTTCTCAAA
Source organism: Flavobacterium circumlabens (assembly GCF_004345565.1). Lineage (GTDB taxonomy): Bacteria > Bacteroidota > Bacteroidia > Flavobacteriales > Flavobacteriaceae > Flavobacterium > Flavobacterium circumlabens. The sequence continues at coordinate 245,618 of NZ_SLWA01000001.1, forward strand.
ATCCAATATACAGACCTCTGATAGTAGTCAATAATAAAAATGTTCCAATAGTTGTTTATAGCAGTAATAACAACAATAATAACAGCAGCAACAGTGTGTATGCAAAGTATTTTGGCTCTTCAAACACTTTGAATACTGCTATCCCCACAAAATCATCTGCACAAAAAATAAATCTGTTTCCTAATCCGGTCAAAAATAAATTTTCTGTTTCGGGAGAGGAAACTGTCCTTGCATTAGAAATATTTGATTTGTTGGGCAGATCTGTCTATAAATCATTCCTGACTGATGACACTTACAACATTGAGTCTTTAGTGAAAGGAATTTACGTAGTTAAAATACAAACAGAAAAAGGATCTTACGGAATGAAAATAATTAAAGAATAATTTTCTTTATACTGCTAAAAAAAAGCATTCATCTTGCGGTGAATGCTTTTTCTTTTAAATATTATTTCCACTTCAGGGTTTCCATCAGTTGTCGCATGTCATTTTTAATATAACTCGCGGCCGGCATAATAGAATCAAAATTAGGCTTGGCATAAAAATAAACCGATCCCGTTATAAAATGTTTTGTACTGTCTGTCACATAAAATTGTGAGTTGGTAGCAGCGTTTCCATCGACCTGATAAAACATTCCGTACACTTTTTTTTCGGGGTTTAAATACGGCTGTTCTAAAATATCATCTGCTTTTATAACATGTTCGTAAGTTAACTTCTGCGCATCTTTTAATAATTTCTCAATATTATTATTGACCGGTTTATACGTTAGGTATATAGTCGCTTTCATTTTCGGATACGTAATTGCAAATCCACAATTCTTTTCTCCTTTTATTACAGCGCCTTCATTCATTTCAAAAGTAAACGGACAATTATTTTCAAAATTCACATATTTAGCTTCCGGATAATCTAAACGCAAGTAACTGGACGGCTTAGGTAATACCTCATTTTTGCAACTTATAATTGTAAAAATCAGTAAAATTGTCAATGTTGAAATTATTTTTTTAAGCATTTTATTCTAATGTTACTTTTATTTGTTTTATGCGTTTTTTGTCCACTGCTTCGATTGTAAAGACACAGTTTTCAAACGTTACTTTCTGATCTTTTTTAGGGAAGTTACCCAGGATTTCCAATATAAAACCGGCTAAGGTTTCTGCTTCCCCCTTGCGGGATTCAAAAACATCTTCATCGACTTCAACAATCCTGTAAAAATCTTTCATGTTAATTTTTCCTTCAAACAGAAAGTTTTTTTCGTCTATTTGCGAGAAGTTTAAATTCTCATCATCAAATTCATCACTGATATCCCCGACAATTTCTTCAATAACATCCTCTAAAGAAACCAATCCCGATGTTCCGCCATATTCATCCACTACAATTGCCAAATGACTTTTAAGGCTCTGAAAATCTTTTAGTAAATTATCCAGTTTTTTATTCTCGGGAACAAAAAAAGCATCTCTTATTAATGAGGTCCAGTCAAATTCTTTTTTATCGATATGAGGCAATAAATCCTTCACAAACAGAACGCCTTCAATCTGATCAATATTGTCTTTGTAAACCGGAATTCTCGAAAAGCCCTTTTCGACTATCTTCGGACAAATCGTTTCAAATGCCTCTGAAATTTCCAAAGCAAAAATATCAATCCTTGGACTCATAACCTGCTTTGTATCTGTATTTCCAAAAGAAACGATTCCTTCCAATATTTTTTGTTCTTCACTTGAAGTTCCTTCGGAATCCGTAAGCTCTAAAGCCTGTGACAACTGATTTATCGAAAAATTATTCTTTTGTTTTCCTAATTTATTTTGCAAATATAAGGTAAGACTGCGCATGGGCAAGCTTACAGGTGAAAGTAATTTATCCAGAAAAGCAACGGGATAGGCTACCCATTTTGCAAATTTTATATTGTTTCGGCTGGCATATACTTTTGGTAAAACTTCTCCAAACAACAAAATTAAAAAAGTCACCAGGATCACTTCTAAGATAAATTTAAAAGCCGGCGATTGTACATTAGCAAAAATATTCTGTCCTATAAAGGAGAACAGAATAACGACTCCGATATTTAGAAAGTTATTGGCTACTAAAAGCGTTGCTAAAAGTTTTTTGGGTTTATCTAAAAGATTAGAAATGATTTTTCCTTTTGAAAGATTTTCCTGAAGTGTGTCGTCAATATCTTTTTGTGACAAAGAAAAAAGTGCCACTTCGGCACCTGAAACAATTGCTGATAAAAACAGCAAAATAAATATTCCGACAAAACCAATGATTAAATTGATGTCTAAATTTGTACTAAAAAGTAAACTGGGCTCCGGGTCCAAACTGAAAAAAATTAGTTAAACAATCAAAAAGGCAAGTCATTTATAGGCAAGTCTTCGTTAGTCGCTTCAAAGTTAGTGTTTTTTACGGATTCTGAATCGGTATTTGGCTTCTGTATTGTAGTTTCTTTTTTGGTTGTCAGGAAAGTAAATTCCGTGACCTGAATTTCTGTAGTATATTTTGTGGTGCCGTCTTCAGCTTGCCACTGACGTGATTTTATACGTCCTTCAATATATATTTTATCTCCTTTAGAAAGATATTTTTCGCAAATTTCAGCCGCTTTATTGCGCACGACGAGATTATGCCATTCCGTCGAAGTTATTTTTTCGTTTGTAGTTTTATTGATGTAAATTTCATTTGTAGCCAGCTGAAAACGTCCGATGCAGTTTCCTCCATCAAAATAATGCATTTTTACATCATCGCCCAAATGGCCAATGAGCATCACTTTATTTAATGTTCCGTTCATGGTTTATTTGTGGTATTTATCCCAAAGATACATTTTTTTAGCAATTTATTTCCTGCTTTTCAATAAAATTATATATCACAATCGGAAAGGGAAATGTTTTCAAATTGTTAGCATTAATACCATTTTCGATTATTTCCTTAATTTTAATTTTCCAAAACTGGATATGTAAATGCTGATGGGACAGTTTATGAATTACCGTCTCATCACTACATTCTTCTAGACCTATTATTGTATAGGCGGAAAACAGGTCATTTTGAATCGCTTTTGAAACAAAATCAAAGTCGGCAATTTCCTTAGTCTCTAAAAGAGGAAATTCATATAAATTGTGCCAGATCCCTTTTGCTGTTCTTTTTTGAATTAAAGTATTCCCCAAAACATCTTCCATGATCAAATAATTAAAGAACCGATTGGTGACTTTTATCTTTTTGGATTTTACGGGCAATACATTTACTTTCTTCTTTTGCAGTGCGAGACAGCTGGCATTAAAAACACAAATAGTACAGTTGGGACTTTTAGGTACGCACTGCAAAGCACCAAACTCCATAATCGCCTGATTGAAAATCGCCGGGTTATCTTTTGGCATTAATTCCCTGGCAAGCTCCGTAAACTCTTTTTTTGTGGCAGGCGATGCAATATCAGATTCTATATCAAAATAACGAGAAAGTACCCGAAATACATTTCCATCAACAACAGGCACTGCTTCATTATAGGAGAAAGAAGCGATTGCAGCAGCCGTATATTCGCCAACACCTTTTAGTTTTAGCAACTCATTATAACCAGGAGGAAAAACGCCATTCAGCTCATTTGCCACATATTGAGCCGTTTTATGCAAATTTCTGGCACGGGAATAATACCCTAAACCCTGCCAAAGTTTCAAAACCTGCTCTTCATCAGCATTTGCCAAATCAAATACAGTAGGAAATTCCTTCGTAAAAGAAAAAAAATACGGCATTCCCTGCGCAACTCTTGTCTGTTGCAGCATAATTTCTGAGAGCCAAATTAGGTAAGGATTAGCCGTTTTTCGCCATGGCAAATCACGTTTGTTTTGTAAATACCAATTTATCAATATGTTATGAAAATTCATCGCAAAATACTTAGAATACAAAAGTAAATGTTTATGTAATTAAAATTTAACGAATTAGCTTGATTAATTATTTTTTTAATTCCTATATTTGCAAACTCAAAAAAATAGTACACCATTTATAAAATTAAATAGGAAAGAAAATGACGAAAGCAGATATCGTAGCGAAAATTTCAGAGAAACTTGGTCTTGAAAAAGGAGATGTTCAGGCAACAGTAGAAACTTTTATGGAAGAAGTTAAAACTTCATTAGAAACTGGAGACAATGTTTACCTAAGAGGTTTTGGAAGTTTCATCGTAAAAACCAGAGCTGAAAAAACAGGTAGAAACATTTCTAAAAACACCACTATCAAAATTCCAGCACACAACATTCCTGCTTTTAAACCTGCAAAAGTATTTGTAGAGGGAGTTAAAACAAACAACGAAGCAAAATAATACTATTAATTAATCATAAAATCGACACGATATGCCAAGTGGTAAAAAAAGAAAGAGACATAAGGTAGCTACTCACAAAAGAAAAAAAAGAGCGAGAGCTAACCGTCACAAAAAGAAAAAGTAGTTTTAAACTACTTTTTTCTTTTTAACCGTTCATTGAAATTGGAATTTAGTCTCAGTCCAAAGTCACAGTCCGCAGCTTAAACTGCCACTGATACCGAAAACTGCTTACTAAAATTCCCCCGGGTTCAATACCTGTTAAAAAATATTGTTTAATCCATCCTTACAATTCAGTTATGAGTTATAAGTTGTGAGTTATGAGTTGTGAAACCTGAAACTTGGAACTTAAAAACCTGAAACTAAAAGTCTGGATAAAAATTTACAGTGTGAATAAAGAATTAATCATTAGATCTAGTTCTGAAGCCGTAGATTTTGCCTTATTAAAAGATGGAAAACTAATTGAATTACACAAGGAAGAAGAGAAAAGCAACTTTCAGGTTGGTGATATTTTTATTGCCAAAATCAGAAAACCAGTTGCCGGACTTAATGCTGCTTTTGTAAATGTAGGCTTCGAAAAAGACGCTTTTTTACATTATCACGATTTAGGACCTAACTTAGCTTCCCAACTGAAATTCATAAAACTTGTAAGCGCAGGTAAAATAAAAGATTTCTCCCTAAAAACCTTTCAGTTTGAAAAAGAGATTGACAAAGATGGCATCATTACTGATATTTTAAGTGCCAATCAATCTGTTTTAGTACAAGTCGTAAAAGAACCTATATCTACCAAAGGTCCAAGGATAAGCGCTGAGCTTTCACTGGCAGGAAGATTTATTGTTCTCGTTCCGTTTTCTGACCGTGTTTCTATTTCTCAAAAAATAGAAGACAAAAAGGAAAAGGATCGTCTAAAAAGACTTGTGTTATCGATCAAACCTAAAGGATTTGGTGTTATTGTTCGCACAGTAGCCGAAGGCAAAAACGTAGCCGAATTAGAAAAAGATTTGCAGAACCTGCTTAGCAGATGGACTGCAATGTGTAAAAAATTACCAACTGCTCATCATCCATCAAAAGTATTAGGAGAACTTAACAGAGCTTCTTCAATATTAAGAGATGTATTTAATGATACCTTCAGTGGTATTCAGATAGATGATGAAGAGTTGTTCCAGCAAACGAAGGAATATCTGCAGGAAATTGCACCTTCAAAACAATCGATTGTTAAGTTTTATCAATCAAATGATACTCCAATTTTTGAGAAATACAATATAGAGAGACAAATCAAAACTTCATTTGGAAGAACAGTTTCGATGAGTAAAGGCGCTTATCTTATTATAGAACATACTGAAGCTCTTCACGTTATAGACGTAAACAGCGGAAACCGTTCGAATAAGGCGACTAATCAGGAAGATACTGCCATGGAAGTAAATATGATTGCTGCCGCTGAAATTGCCAGACAACTTCGTCTGCGTGATATGGGCGGAATAATCGTAGTTGATTTTATCGATATGTCTAATCCCGAAAACAGGAAAGTCCTGTTCGACTTCTTGCGAGAAGAAATGAGCGACGATAAAGCAAAGCATAAAATCTTACCGCCTAGTAAATTTGGTTTAGTCCAGATTACCAGACAACGCGTAAGACCAGAAGTAAATATTAAAACTAGAGAAGAAGATCCAAACAATGAACATGGCGAAATTGAAGCGCCAATTTTAATCATTGATAAAATCGCATCTGATTTAGAAAGAATTTTAAAAATCCACAAAAGTGTTGTGCTTAATGTACATCCGTTTGTGGCTGCATACCTCAGTAAAGGTTTTCCATCATTACGTTCAAAATGGTTTTTTGAACATAAGAAATGGGTGAAAATCATACCTCGTGACGCTTACACGTACTTAGAATACCATTTCTATGATAAAAAAGGAAATGTTATTTCAGAATAAATTAAAAAACCGCTTCCCGAAAGAGTAGCGGTTTTTTTATGTCTTTTTTTTGCCTTTTTTGCCACGAATTGCACGAATGAACACGAATAAAAACTATTATTCAATTGTCACCCTGAGCGGAGTCGAAGGCTTAATACCTAAGAGCGGCTTCGACTCCGCTCAGCCTGACAAGAGTATTATTCCCTTACAATTTCTACTTTTCTGCTAATTTCATTACCGGATTCATCCACAACCGTGATGTTATGAAATCCGGCGTTCATTATAATTGGCTTTTCGTGAAACACTTTGGTAACGCCTTTGTACACATGATCTACATACCAGAACAATTGTTTTTCTCTCTGTGCATAAGCAATTTTAAAAATTACCGGCTGTACTTCGCTGTTAAAATCCTTCGTTAAATAAATTTTACTATTCGTTTTCGGATAAATAAAATCCATAGCAACTGTCTGTGTCCCCATACAATCTTCTTTAAAAGGAGGCAACGGTACATATTCAATATGTTTGCTTTTGTAATACCAGGCCATGACCGGAGGCAATATGAACCAGTTTTTTGTCACTATATTTTCAACACTTTCACAACTGCTGTTTACCTGAAATTGCTGTGTCAGATCCAGATGGACTGTTCTATGATACGGGCATACAGTTGTTGTTTTTCCTTTTTTAGTGACCCATTGTTTTATTTTGGGGCAGCCTTCTTTTGCCAGATGCCCGCTTAGGCTGCAGACCTCAACTTCATTTAAATCTTCATACGGAATCCCAAACCATCTTTGTCTTGGCAATAAATTAAAAACATCAAATAAAATTGGCGCTGCGCTCGTCACTCCTGTTAATGTTGGTCTTCCCTCACCGGTTGCATTTCCGACCCAGACTCCCACTACATATCTGGAATTTGTTCCGATAGCCCAGGCATCACGATTACCAAAGCTGGTACCTGTTTTCCAGGCAATTTTAAGTGAACTGTCGTAAAATTTCCAGGCTTCATCGCCTTCCGGGCGGTTTACTTCTTCCATTGCATTATACGTAAGCCAGATTGATCCGGCACCCAAGATATTTTTCTGTTCGCTTTCTGATCCAAAATCAGGCTGAAAGTCATTCTTATAATTAAGTTGTGTAAATTCTTTGGTTCTGTATTTTCCGTGGCTTTTATTAAAATAATTGACCGTGGAAGATAAATTGGAATACGTCCTGCATAAATCCCATAAATTACTTTCGGCACCTCCCAAAATAAGCGACAATCCATAGTGGTCCGGCGATTTATCAATGTCACTCAACTGAAATTTCTGAAGTTCTTCGTAAAACTTATTCACACCAAAATCCTGCAGCATCAATACGGCCGGAATATTTAAGGAACGTGACAGGGCACGATGTGCCGGAACAGCGCCATCAAAAGTCAGATTAAAATTCTGGGGAGTATATCCTGCAATCTGCGTAGGGACATCGGCCACTAAAGTGTTGGGCAGCAGTTCGCCATCATCCAGCATAGCTGCGTATAATAAAGGTTTAAGAATGCTTCCTGTACTTCTTGGCGCGTCGATAATGTCAACATCTTTCTGGTGATCACCATCAGTCGGAGCATTTCCAACATAACTGATGACATTTCTATTCTGAACATCAATGACCAGAATCGCCAGATTGCTGACTTCATTTTGCCTGTATTGATTGTAATAATATTTCGCAATTTGATTGACCCTGTTTTGCAGCGTAAAATCCAATGTTGTTTTTACCCGCATTCCTTCTTCATTTTTTGCCACACGTTCTAATAAGTGAGGTGCGATTTGGGGCAAATCATAAGGCTTTTGGGGTAAAGGCTCGTCTATGGAAAGTTCATACGTCTGTTGATCGATTATACCTTCCTGATTTAGTTTTAGTAACAGACGATTGCGTTTTTGTAATAACCTTATTTGATTTTTTCCCGGATAAATTAAACTCGGTGCATTGGGCAAAACGGCCAAAGTTGCACTTTCAGCCCATGACAACTGATTCGATTGTACGCCAAAATAGCGCCATGCCGCCATTTCGAGTCCGACAACATTTCCGCCAAAAGGAGCGTGAGCGGCATATAATTCCAAAATTTCATTTTTAGAATAGCCTAATTCCAATCTGGTTGCGAGAATAAGTTCTATGATTTTTTCAAAATAAGTTCTCCCCTTTCCTTTTCTGGATAACCTTATGACTTGTTGCGTCAATGTACTTCCTCCGCGAACTACTTTTCCGGCTTTTCTGTTTTGCCGGATCGCATTGACCATTGCAACCGGATTAAAACCCGGATGTTTATAGAAATATTCGTCTTCAAAATAAACAATACATTTTTTGAACTTGTCCGGAACACTGTCCTGCGCCGGAAAACGCCATTGTCCGTCCCGGGCAATTTTCGCCCCTAATAATTCTCCTTCTTTACTTTCAATCACTGTGGAATAGGGTTCCTTAAATAAAGTTCGGGGTAGGGAGAAATAATAAATCAGCAAGAGCAGAAATGCAATTGCTGATTTTATTTTATTCTTTTTTATCCAGTTTATAATGCGTTGCGAGAACGCAATTAATTTATTTTTCAAAGTTTAATCGTAATTTAACTGCAAGGAACGCGAGGTTATTTGCAAAGTTTATAAAGTTTTTTTCACGCAGATTTTGCAGATTTTGCAGATTTTTTTTATCTGCCAGATCTCCAAAATCTGCGTGAAACTTTATTTCACCACCTGAACCCAAAATCCTTTGGTTCTGGCCAGGAAAGTATGATCGTACATCGCTTCACATTGCAGTCCCGGCAAATAATAAGTTCCAAGATAAGAGGCATTCAGTAAAATTTTGAACGTTTTAGTTTCTCCGGCTTTCAGTCCAAAATAGAAATTCGTCCTGTCATCACGGATATCAATATAATCAGCTGTATTATTTGTTGCTTCACCGTAATCCGTAAAACGGGTGTTTACAATTTCGAAACCGGATGGTAAAATCTGCGACAAAGCTACATTTTGAACGTATTCATTCTTCAGATTTTTAATAGTTACCTCAGCAACGAACTCCGTTCCCTGAGCAATTTTCGACACCTCAATTACGCTGCCTTTTCTGTTTCGGAAAACAATTCTGGCCGAAAGATTATTTTCTACCGCATTTTCCTGACCAATAGGAAGGATTCCGGTATTTAACACACGAACATAAATCGTATTCTTTTTATTGTTTTTTAAAGTGATACTATTGGCTCCCGATTTCACCACCAGGTTTCGGTCTGCAACGGTTTTAGCGGTTTTTATAGTCTGCGCTTTTCCGTCTTTGCTAAACTGAAGATCAATTCCTTTAGGGCCGTTATGGAGTGAGAATTTCGACATGGCATACAAACAATAAGCAGTAGTCTGGGTACTCATCCATTGGTCACTTGCCATATTTTTGGCCAGTTTTGTAGCCATCAGGAAGGAATTTTCTTTTTGGTTTAACAACAATAATGTTTCCAAAGCCATGGCTCTGTTCCTGTCACCTGAACCATAATAGTAATAATTATAATCACTTGAAGTATCATCGATTTTACTGTGCAATAACAAGGTCAATCCGGCGCTTTTTTGTCCTGCCAGCACATAAGCCGCTGCCAGACGCAATTTACTTTCGTTTGAAATTCCGGTTGTTTCGCGTAATCTGTTCATGGAAGACAAATCGGGAGAACCTGCCAGAGCCAATGTATACAAACGATACGCCTGTGCCATATCATTCCCGTATCGTGGTTCAAAACGCCATTTTTTGGCTTCTTTTTGCTGATAGGAGATCCATTTTGACTTGAAATTAATCGGTAAAACATATCCTTTTTTCTCTGCTTCTATTATAAAATGTCCGGCATACGAAGTTCCCCAATCGTCTGCAATCGTATTTCCCTGCCAGTAAGCAAGTCCGCCGTTTGGCAACTGAAAACCTCCTAATCTTGTGATTCCTGCCGTTACATTCTTTTGAATAAGCTGTTGGCGCGTGGCATCAATATCTGCTACATCACTCAAAAACAATTGCGGAAAAACAGCTGAAGTCGTTTGCTCTACACAACCATGCGGGTATTGAATCAGATATTGCAATCTTCCATTCAGATTAATGGTCGGCATAGAAGAAACTTCCAGCTTGGCTTTGTTACTTCCCGAAACACCGAAGGTTTTCCAGTAAATCGTTTTAGAACTGCCGGGTGCTAAAATCACATCTGTGTAGGTATTTGTAACCGGATTCGGATTGGTCATATCAATCTCGACCTCATAAGATGATTTTTCTTTTCCGGAGGTGGCGATAATCTGCACTTTTGCAATTCCGGTCAGGCTTCCTACTGCAAGATTGAAATATGCCATTTTCTCATCCGGCTGTGTAAAAGTTACATTTTGAGCAGCACTTCCGATTACCTGTAGCCCTTTGCTGGTTTTAATCTGAAGTTTTACATTTTTAATATTTTTCTCCGTTGCGAAAACCGTAACCGGAATGGTCACTTTTTCTGATGGTGAAATTTTTCTTGGCAACGAAGCCAGCACCATTAACGGACTGCGAACCGGAGTTGCTTTTTCTACACTTCCATAAGCGCTTGTTGCAGCATCACCCGCAACAACCATTGTTCGTACTGATCCTATATATTTTGGTAACGTAACCTGATGGGTTTTGGTCTGTCCTTTTTCCAGTTTGAAGGGGCCCAGATAAATTACAACCGGTTTAAAACGATTGGCTTTCTTAGCCTTTCCTCCGCCTAAATCCTGATCTCCACCAATACTGAAAATCTGATTTACTTTTCCGCCGTAAGCGCCAATCACATCATCGTAGACATCCCAGGTTTTTACACCTAAGGCTTCGCGAACGTAAAAACTATCCCAGGCATTTGGTGTTTTAAATCGGGTTAAATCCAATAATCCTTCATCGACTATGGCAATGGTATATGTCATTTCTTTACCTGACTTCTCACTCACTTTTACAGGGAATGATTGTTCCGGTCTTAAAACATCCGACATGGTAATCGTTGGTTCCAGTTTTGTATTTTTATCGACTACTCCAATCGGAACAATTCCGTACATACGAATCGGAGAATCATTTTTAGTCGAGGCGTGCGGTTGCAAAAGTGTAATATTGAAATAAACATTTGGAGCCATTGCCGCCGTAATCGGAATTTCAACTTTTGTTTCTCCTTTTTTGGTTTCTACCCAAAGTGTCTGTACTACTTTTGATCCATTTTCGACAGAAACCAAAGCACGTCCGCCTGCACTTGAAGGGAAAGAAATCTGTGCTTTCTCGCCTACGGCATAGTCTTTTTTATCTGTAGAAAAAACAAGCATATTGGCTGTTGAAGCATCTGTATTCCTCGTTTTTCCGGACCAGATTGGCCAATCTATATTTACGGTTAGTGCTGTTGCATGCCCTCCGGTTTCATCAGAAACACGAATCATATAGCGTCCCCACTCTTCATCGGTTAAGGCAAACTGAATACTTCCCTTCCCTGATGAATCGGTGTTTACTTTAAAGGTTTTATAAGAAGTTGTAGCTTCGGATGAATTGTAATTGGATAAGTTATCACTTGAAGCATCCCACCACCAGCGCCATTCTACTTTATAAACTTTTACTTCCAGATCCCTTACCGATTTTGGTCTTCCGTTTTCATCAACGGTTACAATATCAAAACGATTGTTTGTTCTGGTTTCCAGCATTCCGTATTTGTTGACTTCCGGTGCTTTTACGCCCACATATGTTTTGTACGGAGAATAGGTCGTAGCCATTGCATCCATACTGAAATCCCCGCCTTCTTCGTATACTTTTGTAATGAAAGAAGCTCTCAGCATTCCGGGTGCCTGTCCTTGTAACTTTGGATTAATATTGACCGATGCTTTTCCGTTTGCGTCTAATTTTCCGGAAAAAACATTCACTTCTTCGGTACTGAATCTGCGAACGAGGTCATCAAAGGTATATTTGTCATATCCTTTGAAAGTGGTTTTCTGTTCAGAGAATTTAGCCTGCATTTCTACATTCAGATTTTTAGCGATGGCGCCATGAAGCCACGTCACTTCAAGATTACTGGTGTTTGGATATGACGAAGACAATATGGTTCTCTGGAAACTATTCTTGATTTTTAAACGATTGGGTTTTATCGTTTCAATCTTTATGTTTTTATAAAATTTTGCTCCCCCAACACTTACCATTGCTTCCCAGCTTCCTGTTGGTGCATCGGGATCTGTCGGCACGATAAACGCATAATGATTTAATTCATTCGATTTCTGAACGGTCTGATAGGATACTTTTCCGTTTGGATCGGTTAGCCTGAATTTTATCGGGTGAGCTTTTGGCAATTTATTCGAAGCATCATTCAAGATAAAAGACAAGTACAAATTATCTCCCGGACGCCAAACGCCACGTTCTCCATAAATAAATCCTTTCAGCCCTTTCTGAAGCGTTTCTCCGGCTACATCAAAATTACTTACGGATAATGAATTCCCGTCATCAAGCTTTACATAAGTTGACTGATCTCCTAAAGTAACGATTGCAAAATAGGCGAATTTATGGATCTGGAAGGTGGCAATACCTTCACTGCTGGTCGATGCAGTTGCAATTTTTTGCTGCTGATAGGTGTATAAATCAACACGTGCGTTCGAAACCGGTTCGGTTGTAATGATATTATTTACGGCAAACAAATACGATTTATTCTCTCCTCTTTTGGCAATTACCCCTAAATCGGAAGCTAAAATATTGGTTGCAATTCGGGCATTGTAATAATAGGAACCTGTACAAGGATCCTGGCTTTCTCTCCACTGATAATCGTCGTAATAGTAGTCATCATAAGGATTCTCGCTATAATTCACATCATCTTCATCCACTTCTTCTTCTTCCTCATTTTGATTGGAATCTTCTTCTGATGTTTCACATTTGTATAGAGAATATTTCTTTTTATAAGAGAATTCTACGCGGTAAATCGCTCCCGGTTCTGGTTTAATAATTTTAGATAAGTCTAAGGCAAAAGTGTTCCATTTGCTTAAATTAACCAACGTATTTTCTTTAAGATTAATGGTCGTTTTGGCAACGGGCTGAGAAACACGTTTTAAATTTTGAGATCCTTTTAATTCATTATTCTGAAGAAACTGCAGAATGTTATTTTTATAGATTTTGTACACTTTTACGTCCACGGCACTCAGATTTGCAGCTTCAAAATTCAGTTTCAGATTATTGGAACTTGGCAGAATCGTTCCGTTTTTTACAAATCGGACATTGGGTTTTATCTGGTCGAAAGAAATTTTCTGAGAATAACTCTCCTTCATTTTCTGGCCATACTGACTTTCTATTCCCTGAAAAACTTCAAGCAACAATTCGCCCGTTATATTTTGCTCCGGTGTGGCTTCTTCTTCCACCACTTCCGGTTCTGCTTCGACCGTTTCTTCCGGTGTTGCGACTGCTGCACTATCAACCGTAACGCTTGCCGAATCTACCGTAACTGTTGCAACCGGTTCTTCTACTACTACTTCGTGAACCACTTCCGGTGCGGGTTTCTCATTACTGAAATAAACTTTCAGCACATTTCCCTGCGTCGAAAATTTTAAATTATTGGTGTTCTGAATGGCGACCAGACCTTTGAAATCCTGGCCTTTCTCTAAAGGTTCTGAAAAATTGATTAAAACGGACTGATTATTTTCGTCTGGAACATCGACTTTTATAACTTTAAATTCATTTATGGACGTAATCGGAAAGTCAATTTTTCCTTTTTGGTCAATATCAAAATCATTCCCGTCATAAGCGATTTCAAGTTCACTTGGCTCATCAAAACGCTGGATACTGTCAATGATAAATTTGAATTCTTTTCCTGATTTTACGTTTTTATCAAATTTAATTTTAAGCTGATTTCCTTTCTGACTGGCTAAGATTAATTTTTGAGCCGTCTCGGAATCGATATCATCTGCTGTTTTCAAAACGCAGTTCAGGTACTGATATTCTTTACTGTGGGATTGAATATCGAGCGTATTGATCGTGAAATCCTGTTTTATGGTTTTAACCGTAAAATTAAATTTCGAAAGCTCTTTCTCTTTTTGTTTGGGAAGCGTAATCAGTTTGTCTAAGTTCAGCGTAACCTGATACTCTGTTCCCGGCTTTAATTTTTTCTCCGGAATAAAAGCAATAGTATTGCCCGAAAGCGCCACTACTTTTCCATTCACACTTGGTGAAATATCAAATAAATCGTCATCTAAAACCTCATTGACTTTCCATTCTTTTTTTTCGAAAGCCAAAACGACGCGTATGTCCGAATCTGAAGGGACAATTCCACCCGTAAAACTACTTATGTACTCTTTGAATAATGAAAAATCGGAATTAAAATCGGCAGCTGATTTTCTACCGCAAGATTGAAAAATAAAAAACACACAAAACACGAGAACTAATCCTTTTGCTTTCACTTTTATTTAGAGTTATAAGGTTACAAATTATAGAAAATGACAGAACGTTTTAACATTTGACAGGTAAAGAGCATAACTATCGAAATGTCAAATATATTGTAGTAAATGTAGAATATTTTTTGAAATCTTTAAGAGGAAAATTCAGTGTAATGAATTATTTTTTTTGCACTGAAAAATGATCAATTATTTACGCCTTTCTATAAAAAAACGTTTCATTAAATCAGCCGCTTCATTGGCCATGATTCCGGAAACAACGGTAGTTTTAGGATGTAATTTGGTTCCCATGGTCATAAAACCGCGTTGCTCATCCCTCGCACCAAAAACAATTTTCGAGATCTGGCTCCAGTACAAAGCTCCTGCACACATCTGACAAGGTTCGAGTGTGACATATAAAGTACAATCCTTAAGGTATTTTCCACCTAAGAAATTAGCCGCGGCAGTAATCGCCTGCATTTCGGCATGAGCCGTAACATCATTTAATAACTCGGTGAGATTGTGACTTCTGGCAATCACTTTATCGGCAACGACAATTATGGCTCCAACAGGAATTTCGCCTTTATCAAAAGCCATTTCAGCTTCCTGCAAAGCTTTTTTCATAAAGTACTCGTCGGTGAAGGGATTTATCATAATTGCAAAAGTACATTTTTGAAGTAATTTTCCCGACTTAAAAACGAGAAAGTACCAGCAAAATTTTAACTATCAATTGTTTCTTTGGCTGATAAGTTCAAATCATAAGATCGACTTCTACCTTCTCCCTTTGCTGTCAAAATATTTTTTTCTTTCAAATCCTGTAAATCTCTTGTTGCTGTTGCCCTTGATGTTTTAGTAATAGATATGTATTTTATTGCCGTCATGCCGCCCACAAAACCAGCAACACCATTTTCGAACATTTTCAGAACAACTTTGGTTTGTCTCTCATTCATTTTATCTTTAAACTGATCTGTGAATTTGCTTTTGCTTAATGTAAAAAGTACAATTTGTTTTGCGTTTTTTTGAGATTCTAAAATTAAAGCAGAAAAATAAAAAATCCAATCTGTAATTTCCAGGGTTCGCTGCGCTTGTTTTAAAGATTGGTAATACTGTTTTTTGTTTTTTTCAATTGTACTTGAGATACTCATCAAAACTGGGCGATCCAAAGATTCCGACAGACATTTTTCAGCTATAGCCCTGCCAATTCTGCCATTCCCATCTTCAAAAGGATGAATGCTTTCAAAATACAAATGAGAAATAGCAGTTTTAATTAATGCTTTTTTAATATCGCTTGATTTTACTTCAAAATCATTGTACCATTGAATAAATTTTTTCATTTCAGCTGGTACCTGACTGGATGGCGGAGCTTCGAAATGAATAATTTCCTTACCATAACTACCGGAAACAATTTGCATAGGTTCTTGTCCGGTTCTATAATTCCCAGGACTAACATGTTTTGAATATTCCATCAGCATATAATGCCATTCTTTGATCGAAAATTCATTTAATTGATCCGAATAGGAATTCCTTACCGTAACCATCAATTTTCCAACGCCAAGAGCATTTTTATCCCTAATATGACCAAAAACATCAGCAATACCTAAATTTTTCTTAATCGAAGACATGATATCCTGCCGACTAAAAAACTCACCTTCAATTTCAGAAGTTTTGATAGCTTCCGAAATCATAAATTGTAAAATAGTTTCCTGCTGAATTACAGTTGATAAAGAATCAACAAGGCCTTTTAGTTCTCCTGTTTCCAATGCAAATTCAATACATAATGCATCTATTACGGTAGCATCATATACAAAATTTTCCCAATCCGGTAATTGCCAATTGTAACTCATGAGGCATTTAATTAAATTAATCGCCTCAAATATAATCATTTTTTGAGGCGATTAACCGAAATAATCGCCTCATTTTATGTAAATTCCTATACTTGAAGGTTTGAATCAAATATGAGAAAAGGATTTATCATCGTTGAAAAGTACATTTTTACTTTATATTTTTTTATTACATTTAAACACTGATATTTCAAATAATGGATACAAAACATAAAATCACTGTTCCGGAACCCTGTCATGAAAACTGGGATAAAATGACTCCAAAAGACAATGGAAGATTTTGTTTAAGCTGCACAAAAACTGTTGTGGATTTCACTACAATGCTTCCGGATGAAATTCAGCATTTTTTTATTCAGAATCAAAGTAACAGCGTTTGCGGCAGGTTTAAGGAATCCCAATTGGATCCAATCTCTATTCAGATTCCAAGCCGTATTTTATATACTCAGACACAATACCATAAAATGTTTTTGCTTGCTTTATTTATTGCGATGGGAACTACTTTGTTTAGCTGTGCCGATAAGGAGGGTAACAAAAATAGAATTGATAAAATCGAAATTGTTGACAATACAGAGCAAAATCAAGATGAAGAGACGATTTCCTCCTGTTATGGACATGAAATCGAATCTAAAAAAATAAACAAACCAAAAACTCGCGAAGCATTTACACTTGGCATTGTAGTTCCTCGTAATTCTATTGAACAAGGAACTTTTAAGTATAATGTAATATATAATTCAAAGGATTTAGATGTTTTGCCTGTTCCGGAAATTGGAATGAAAAAATTTCTTGCTTTCTTTTCTAAAAACTATACTCCTTCAGACAAAACTGAAAAATCGCAAGGGAAAATATTGTTTATTATAGAAAAAGACGGCAGCTTAAGTAATTTTAATATCATTAAAAACACATCTCAAAAAAACGGAGAAGAAGCTATTGGAGTTTTACAAAGGTCCCCAAAATGGATTCCGGGAAAATTAAACAATCGTATTGTTCGATCAACTTACATTTTACCAATATAATTAAATGATGGATAAAAAACATAAAATCACTGTTCCGGAACCCTGTCATGAAAACTGGGATAAAATGACTCCAAAAGGCAATGGAAAATTTTGTTTAAGCTGCACAAAAACTGTTGTGGATTTCACTACAATGCTTCCGGATGAAATTCAGCATTATTTTATTTCAAACCCAAATAAAAGTATTTGCGACAGGTTTAAAAACACACAATTAGACACAATCTCTATTCAGATTCCAAGCCGTGTTTTATATACTCAGACACAGTATCATAAAATGTTTTTGCTTGCTTTATTTATTGCGATGGGAACTACTTTGTTTAGCTGTGCGGATAAAGAGGGCAATAAGAAAAAGATAAACAAGGTAGAAGTCGTTGATAAAGAAGAAACCCCCGAAAACCATGTAACGGTTGGAATAGCATTACCTCCCAAGGACCCTTCAGAACATACTCTTCCACCGCCTCCCCCGCCAAAAGTAGATCAGGTAAAATTTGTAAAACCAGTAACTAAAGATTGTACCAAACCGACTAAAAATAAAGTAAAATCTTCAAATGAAGGTCAGGAAGAGGAATCTGCATTTGTTACTGGTGCAGTAATGCAAACCAATGCGGAATTTCCGGGTGGCATTGAAGCATTTTATAACTTTTTCGGAAAAGAATTTAAAAATCCCGAAAACGTAAATGCTACAAACAACAAATTCAGAATTTCTTTTGCCGTTGAAAAAGACGGTTCTTTAACTTATCTGGAATCCGCACCCGGTATGGATCAGACCATAAAAAAGGAAGTAATCCGGGTTTTAAAATTATGCCCAAAATGGCAGCCGGGAGAATCAAATGGAAAAAAAATAAAAATGCAATATTCTTTACCAATAACGCTGGAATAAACATTCGGAGCAATAACTGAGTAATAAAATTAAATTTAAAACCGTAAATTTGTTTTTTACAAAAAAATGAAAAGCAATTTACTCTCCAACATAAGCAATCCGGCCGATTTACGTTTACTTGACGAAACGCAATTACCACAATTAGCGAAGGAATTACGTGATTTTATCATTGACATTGTTTCGGTAAAAGAAGGGCATTTGGGTGCCAGTTTAGGTGTGGTAGAATTGACAATTGCTTTGCATTATGTTTTTAATACACCGGAAGATTTATTGGTTTGGGATGTGGGACATCAGGCTTACGGACACAAAATTCTGACCGAAAGACGAGAAAATTTCGACACCAACAGACAACTAGGCGGTATTTCCGGTTTCCCTAAAAGAAGCGAAAGCATTTATGATACTTTTGGTGTAGGACATTCCTCTACTTCTATTTCTGCCGCTTTGGGAATGGCGATTGCCTCGCAGCTAAAAGGCGAAACCAACAAACAGCATATTGCCGTTATCGGTGATGCTTCCATAGCATCCGGAATGGCTTTTGAAGGTTTAAATCATGCCGGAGTTACGGATGCCAATTTACTGGTCATTCTTAACGACAATGCGATTGGTATTGATCCAAGCGTGGGCGCTCTTAAAAAGTACCTTACTGCTGTAAAAGAGGGAAAGAATCCGAAGAAAAACAACATGATCAAATCGCTGAATTTTGATTATTCCGGGCCGATTGACGGACATGATTTGATTGGTCTTATAAAAGAACTGAATCGCTTAAAGCATATAAAAGGCCCCAAATTTCTTCACATCGTAACCACAAAAGGAAAAGGCCTGCAACAGGCTGAAGAAGATCAGGTGAAATATCATGCGCCCGGAAAATTTGATGCTTCGACAGGAGAAATCCATTTGAAATCTGAAGAAAATTTACCGCCTAAATATCAGGATGTTTTTGGTTTAACGATTTTAGATTTAGCCAGAAAAAACGAAAAAATCATCGGAATTACACCGGCAATGCCATCAGGCAGTTCCCTGAAGTTTATGATGGACGAAATTCCCGAGCGGGCTTTTGACGTTGGAATTGCGGAACAACATGCGGTAACGCTTGCTGCCGGAATGGCGACTCAGGGCATGATTGTTTATTGTAACATTTACTCGACCTTTTTACAGCGTGCCTACGATCAGGTGATTCATGATGTGGCGCTTCAAGACTTACCCGTAATTTTCTGTCTGGACCGCGCCGGCCTGGTGGGTGAAGATGGTGCAACCCATCACGGGGTTTTTGATATTGCGTATTTGCGATGCATCCCGAACCTGATTATTTACGCTCCTATTAATGAAATTGCACTGCAAAACATACTTTATACCGCACAATTAGGCTTACATCATCCGATCGCGATCCGATATCCGAGAGGAAGAGGCGTCCTGCCTCGGTGGGAAGTAGAAAATTTCGGACATTATGAAAATGTTAAAATCGGGAAGGCAAATTGCCTGAAAAAGGGAACGAAAACAGCCGTTTTATCGACCGGAACTATTGGCAATAATGTGATCGCCGCCTTAAACGAATGTTTGAATCCCGATACAATTGCGCATTACGACTTCCCATTCGTTAAACCATTAGATATCAATTTACTACAAGAAATATTTACTACTTTCGATACGCTTATTACTATTGAAGACGGAACAATAAATGGCGGTTTCGGCAGCGCTGTTTTAGAATTTGCAGCAGCAAATAACTTCAGTAATCCAGTGCAGATTTTAGGGATTCCTGATGCATTTATGGAGCATGGAACTGTCCTGCAATTACAACAATTGTGCAAAATTGACGTTAAAAATTTATCAAAACTTTTTTCAAACCATTGAAAAGAATTATTTTGCGAAGCCAAAAAAAATCAAAAGTCAAGCCTAATGAAATTATTTCGATTCACTCTCTTACTATTCCTTTTTACTTTTACCGTTACTATTTCTGCCCAGAGTATTATTAAAACCACTTTAGAACCGAATCAGATTCCTGAAGCTCCTTCCAACTGGACTAAAAAAAACCAGCTTGGTTTTGACATCTCCGAAATTGCTTTCGTCAACTGGAGTGCGGGGGGAACAAGTTCTATTTCAGGTTTGTTTAAGGGAGAATTTGCAAGAACCTACGCAAAAGGAAATCATAAATGGTTTAACGAATTAATTGTTAAGTACGGCTTAAATAAACAGGATGGTACGGAGCTTAGAAAAACGGACGACGCCCTTATTTTCAACTCCACTTACGGATTCAGAAAAGACACGACTTCAAACTGGTATTATTCTGCCAAATATAATTTCAGCACTCAGTTTACAGATGGTTACAATTATCCGAACAGGGACATTGCCATATCGAGACCGTTTGCACCTGCTTATATCTTTTTAGGAGCCGGAGCTGAGAATTCAAATAAAGCCAAAAACAGGACTTTCTATTTCTCCCCAATCACTTTAAAGACTACCTTGGTTTTAGATCAATATCTGGCAGACCAGGGAGCATTTGGTGTTAAAAAAGCTGTTTATGCCACAGGCCCTCTTGATCCTACCAATACTATTCTAATTGAACAGGGACAAAAAGTAAAAGCGGAGTTTGGTATTCTGCTTACAGGCTACATGAAAAGTGAAATTTTCAAAAACATTTTTTACGAAAACAGACTAAGTTTATATACCGATTACCTGAACAGATTTGGAAACGTCGATGTGGATTACGACACGCGTCTGGACCTTGTTGTAAATGCTTATGTAAAAGCCAATATCGGGATTCATCTGGTATATGACGATGATATCAAAACTAAAAAAGATGTTGTTGACCCGACAACCGGAGCAACAAGTCAGGTAAATGACGGGCCAAGAGCACAGCTGAGACAGGTTTTAGGTGTAGGTCTTGTTTACGCTTTTCAATAATTAATTCGGTTTTCTTCCGTTAATCATTTCGAATAATTCCAACGCATTTCCGTCTGTTAAAAGTGAAACATAGTGACAGATATGAAGCAAACGCTCGTATAAATTCGTTTTCTCCAAATGGTGTTTTTCCGGCAGCATTTTCAAAAGCAATTTATCATAATTGGATGCTTTTCCTTCATATTTGTTATTGAAAGCAATAATGAATTTATCCAGTAAAGTCTGGATGATCTGATAACCGACAATTTCTTTCTCGATTACTTCGCGGCTCTGATAGATTTTTTCAACACTTAATTTGATAATATCATCCATTTGGGCTTTGTATTTGCTTTTATCTGTTAAAGCGAAAGGAAATTTCCCGGCCAGGATTGCTTCTTCGTTTTCGATAAAAACATCAACGGCATCACTAATTAAGGCACCAATTGCTAAGGCACGCAAATAACTAATTCGATCTTCTTTGGTCTCCAGCAATTTATATTTCGCTACACCAATATTGTCTTTTACGAGTTTAATCAGATATTCCAAAGCATAATCTTCAGACACCAGACCCAAATTTATTCCGTCTTCAAAATCTATGATGGTGTAACAAATATCATCTGCTGCTTCAACCAAATACGCCAAGGGATGTCTTTCAAAACCAATGTCATCTCCTGATTTATTGGCGATCATTCCCATGTCTTTGGCTACTTCTTCAAAAAAAGCTTTATCGGTCTGGAAAAAACCATATTTTTTATCAGCAATATTTTGCGTTGGTTTTTTAGGCAAACTCTCTTTCGGATATTTCATAAAAGCACCTAAAGTTGCGTATGAAATTCTTAAACCCCCTTCAATTCCGGGACGGCTCGCTGTCAGTACTGAAAATCCGTTTGCATTTCCTTCAAAATCAATTAAATCCTGCCACTGCTTATCTGTTAATTCTTTTTTATACTGTTTTCCGTTTCCTATCGAAAAATATTCACCAATAGCTTTCTCTCCGGAATGTCCAAAAGGCGGGTTTCCGATATCATGCGCCAGGGATGCAGCGGCTACGATGGCTCCAAAATCATTCATATGATAGCCATGGACTTCTTTTAGATAGGGATATTTTTCGATGATTTTTTTGCCAACCAAACGTCCCAGAGAACGCCCAACCACTGAAACTTCTAAACTGTGGGTAAGTCTTGTATGCACGAAATCTGTTTTAGAAAGTGGAATCACCTGCGTTTTATCCTGCAAGGATCTAAAGGCTGACGAAAAGATAATACGGTCATAATCTACCTCAAAACCCAATCGGGTATCGTCTTGTTCTATACGTAATCTTTTGTCTGTGTCGCCTTGCTTTTTAAGAGATAAAAGTTGTTCCCAGTTCATTTTAATTTCAGATTGGTGATTTTAGATTTTTAGATGGAACTCCAAAAATACGTTTATTTTGGGAATTTCTTCAAAGACCTTCCTGCTATTAAAACTCCAATGCCGTACTATGTTTGATTTCGCCCATTACAAAAATACTGTTGGTGTTTCCGATATTTTCGATGGTCGATAATTTATTCATTACAAAATCCTGATAACTAGTCATATCCTGTACCAGAATCTTGAGCATAAAATCATAATCCCCGGCAATATTGTAACATTCAATAATTTCGGGAAGTGCCACAATATCTTTCACAAAATTGCTTCCTACGTTTTTGGCGTGCTCTTTTAAGCGGACATTACAAAAGACCGTCATCCCGCGATTCATTTTTTTCTTGTCTAAAAGTGCCACGTATTTGGTAATGTATCCGTCACGTTCCAGTCTTTTGATACGCTCATAAACCGGCGTAACGGTCAGGAATAATTTTGCGGCAAGATCTTTTGTGTTGATATTGGAGTTCTCCTGAAGGTGCTTCAGGATCTGCAAATCGGTTTTATCGAGGTTTTCCATAGTAATTTTTACGGCTAAAGGTTCTTTTTAAAGAATTCATCAGTAATATAATCTTTAAAAACAGATTCTAAAAACACAATTTACTGAAATAAGAAGCAAATTTAAGTATTATAATCTAATACAATACATTTGTTCAGTAAAAAATACTGAATCAAAATGAAAACAAACAACTTAGGGTATCCAAGAATTGGCAGTAACAGAGAACTTAAAAAAGCCAGTGAATTGTACTGGGGAGGAAAAATTTCGATTGACGAACTCCTCCAAACCGGAAAAGACATTCGCCGTACCAACTGGCAATTACAGGCTGAAGCCGGAATAGATTTAATACCGTCTAATGATTTCTCTTTTTATGATCAGGTGCTTGATTTAACTTTGGCAGTGGGAGCCATTCCGGAGCGTTACGCTGATTTTGCCAAATCAAATTCGGCCATAGATTTGTATTTCGCCATGGCAAGAGGGGCACAAAGAAACGGACAGGATGTTGTCGCGATGGAAATGACCAAATGGTTTGACACCAACTATCATTATATTGTTCCTGAATTTACAAAAAACCAAAAGTTTACGCTGTTTTCAGAAAAAATAATTACCGAATTCAAAGAAGCCAATACTTTAGGAATTGCCACAAAACCGGTTTTAATCGGACCTGTTTCTTATTTGCTTTTAGGAAAGGAAAAAGAAGAAGGTTTTCACCGAATTGATCTGATCGACGAATTGCTTCCTGTTTATTTTGAAATTTTCGAAAAACTGCAAGCCGAAAATGTCGAATACATTCAGTTAGACGAACCTTTTCTGGCTTTAAACCTAACCGACAAAGAGCGTAAGACTTTCACGGAGGTGTATCATGAAATTAATATCCGTTTTCCAAAAATTAAAATCATTCTGGCCAATTACTTCGATTGTTTCGGAGAAAATCTGGCCACGGCTCTGGCTTTACCAGTTGACACCTTACACCTGGATTTGGTACGTTGTCCATCGCAATTAGATGATATTTTAGAATCCGGACAATTGAATCCAAACGTAAATCTTTCCCTTGGAGTTGTGGACGGAAGAAATATATGGAAAAATGATTTCAAAAATTCCTTAAGCCTTATCCAAAAAGCAACGGATGCCTTGGGTGAAAAAAGAATATTGGTGGGACCTTCCTGTTCTTTAATCCACAGTCCGTGTGATCTGGATCTGGAAACCAATGATGCCACCCTGACATCCGAAATCAAGCAATGGCTGGCTTTTGCCAAACAAAAAATCCAGGAAATTGTAGCGTTGAAACAATTTGCTTCTAAGGAAACTGATCCTACAACTTCCGCTGCATTTGAAGAAAATACGGTTGCCAATGAAAATCGTAAGACTTCAAAATTAATTCATAATAGCGACGTAAAAAATCGTGTTGCCGGTATTTCCGTTTCTGACGACAAACGAAAAAGCACTTTTGCAACCCGAAGAAAAAGCCAGATTGAGGCTTTAAATCTTCCTTTGTTCCCAACCACAACGATTGGTTCTTTCCCACAGACCGCAGAAGTACGAAGCTGGAGAGCCAAATTTAAAAAAGGAGAATTAACAGCGGAGCAATACAACGACTTAATCGAAAAAGAAACCGAAGCAACTATTCGTTTCCAGGAAGAAACCGGTATTGATGTCCTGGTTCATGGTGAGTTTGAACGCAATGACATGGTGGAATATTTCGGAGAACAACTTGCCGGTTTTACGTTTACAAAAAACGGATGGGTACAAAGTTACGGCAGCCGTTGCGTGAAACCTCCGGTTATTTATGGTGATGTGTCTAGACCAAACCCAATGACGGTAAAATGGTCCCAATATGCGCAATCCCTGACGCCAAAATGGGTAAAAGGAATGCTTACCGGACCGGTAACCATCTTACAGTGGTCCTTTGTTCGTAACGATCAGCCGCGTTCTGAAACCTGTACGCAGATTGCTTTGGCGATTCGTGATGAAGTGGTGGATTTAGAAAAAGCCGGAATCAAAATCATTCAGATTGATGAGCCTGCTATTCGCGAAGGCCTGCCTTTACGAAAAGAAGAATGGGCTGCTTATCTGGATTGGGCTGTAAAAGCGTTCCGAATTTCGGCAAGCGGTGTAAAGGATGATACGCAGATCCATACCCATATGTGCTATAGCGAATTCAATGATATTATTCAAAATATTGCCGACATGGATGCCGACGTGATCACGATCGAATGTTCGCGTTCGCAAATGGAACTTTTAGATGCCTTTGCCGATTTTAAATATCCAAACGAGATCGGACCGGGAGTTTATGATATTCACTCCCCACGTGTTCCGTCAAGTGAAGAAATGGTAAAACTGCTTGAAAAAGCGGCTAATGTTATTCCAACCGACCAGCTTTGGGTAAATCCGGATTGTGGTTTAAAAACACGTCATTGGGATGAAACCAAAAAAGCACTTATCGAGATGGTAGCTGCTGCCCAGGAAATGAGAGCTGCAGTAGAAAGTGCTGTATAAGTAATGCCTTTTATTTAGATAATTTTGTTTTTTAGTGTCAACGGTGAAGTCGAAAATCTTGTAGTTATGATTTGTTTCGGCTTCACTTATGTTGGCATTTTTTTAAGTAAATTATTTGTCAAGCGTTAAACATTTTCCAGAGCACTTTACTAAAATTTATTTCAATTTTCAATGTATCACAGATTTTGTTACAAATAAATTTTATTTTTATTTTGCAACAGAAAATGTGACAAAATTATTTTTTTTTACTTTTTGCAACAGTTTCAAAAGTAGATAATGCCTGATATGTATTGTTACTAAATTATTTAATAAACATTCACGTTAAATAAATAATTACAGGATAGGAAAACTTAATTTTCAAAACACTTTAACCAGAAACAAAAAAGCACTCCATCGGAGTGCTTTCATTACTGTTAACTTAATTTAAGATTAGAAGTTTTTAGAAACTCCAATGTTAACTGTTTTACCAAAATTGAAGTAGAATTTATTAACATCAGTATCACTTGTATCAAAAGTTAATGTTTCATATCCTAAACCTCCAATACTAAAGTTTAACCCAAAACCTTTTTTCATATTAATAAAAAGAGCCGGAGTGATGCCTGCGTAAATACCATCTGCTTTACTCGTTGAAGTACCCAATCCATTAGTATAATTTTTTTGCTTTTGCTTTTGGAAGCCCGCCCCTAAATCAGCGAATACAGAAAAAGTTTCGCTCAACGGAACCGAATAACGCACAAATGCTCCTAATTTGAAATTATCATCTTTCGATTCTGATTCGTCTGCAACAAATTTTGATGAATACAATCCAAATTCGCCCCCAACTGTCCAGTTATCATGAAACTGATAACCCACTTTTGGAGAAAAACTAAACGAATTCGACTTTCTCTCACTGAGTTCGTGATTAGCATTTTCAGAAGAATATCCAATGTTTCCTCCAACTAAAATTGTTCCCTTTTGAGCATTTGCAAAGCTAGTAGTAGCTAATGCAAGAATAAGTAGCATTTTTTTCATATGTGATATTTATTAAGATTTCACATACACTAAACAACAAAAATACCACGATTTAAGTTCTGCAATTAATTAACAATTTGTTAAAAAGAGGATGCGTTAAAAATGTTAAAACACAAAAAAAGCACTCCATTGGAGTGCTTTCATTACTATTAACTTAATTTAAGATTAGAAGTTTTTTGAAACTCCAATATTAAATGTTTGTCCAAAGTTGAAGTAAAAACTACTAACATCAGCACCGTTATTATCGTAGCTTAAAGTTTCGTATCCTAAACCACCAATACTGAAGTTTAATCCGAAACCATCTTTCATATTAATGAAAAGAGCCGGAGTTACACCAACATACATACCATCTGCTTTAGATTTTGAGAAAGCATTTCCAGGACCGTATACTTTAGATTTTAAATTTTGGAAACCAGCTCCCATATCTGCAAAAACAGAAAAAGTCTGGCTCAATGGCACTGAGTAACGAACAAATGCACCTGCTTTGAAACCATTATTTTTTATTTCTCTTGTACCGTTGTCATCATTCGATGAAGCTACTGTAAATTCACCTCCAACAGTCCAGTTGTCATGAAATTGGTAACCTACTTTTGGAGAAAAACTGAATGTGCTTGTTTTTTCTTCCCCAAATTGGTATTCTGTTTTATCAGAAGTATATCCGATATTACCACCAACTAAGATTGTTCCTTTTTGAGCATTTGCAAAACTGCAGATAGCCAATGCAGCCATCACTAGAATTTTTTTCATTTTGAATTTATTTTAATTTTAGCATTGGTTTAACAATAACAATGCCGTCGTACCTGGGAATTTATATTTTTTTTAAGAGTTCTTTGAAACACAATTTCTAGCAATCGAGCATATTTCTGTTTACTTTTGCAGTAAATAAAAAGTTATGTCGATAGAAGTAAACAGTATATCAAAAAGTTACGGAGCACAAAAAGCCCTTAATGAAATTTCATTTAAAATTGAGAAAGGTGAAATCGTTGGATTTCTTGGTCCGAACGGTGCCGGAAAATCAACTTTGATGAAAATTTTGACTACTTATTTACTTGCCGATGGCGGCTCAGCCCTTGTAAATGGTCATGATGTCATGACAGACACTAAAGCGGTACAACTTTCTATCGGGTATTTACCGGAGCATAATCCCTTGTATCTGGATTTGTATGTTCGTGAGTATTTGGCTTTTAATGCCGATGTTTACCATGTTGAAAAAGCAAGAATCGAAGAAGTAATTCAACTGACAGGCCTGTCAGCTGAAAGTCATAAAAAGATAGGTCAACTGTCTAAAGGATACCGTCAACGTGTTGGATTGGCCAATGCTTTACTGCACAATCCCGATGTTTTGATTTTGGACGAACCGACTACCGGTCTGGATCCGAATCAGTTAATGGAAATCCGAAATGTAATTAAAAATGTTGGAAAAGATAAGACCGTTTTTCTGTCAACTCACATCATGCAGGAAGTGGAAGCCATCTGTGATCGTGTCATAATTATTGACAAAGGACAAATTGTGGCCGATAAAAAACTGGATAAGTTAATTTCCGAAAACAAAGAACAAATTATAGAAGTAGAATTCGATTATCAGGTAGAAGAACAGTTACTGGCCAAACTGGAAAACATAAGTTCTTATAAAAATACGCACGATATGACCTGGGAACTTACTTTTGTTACTGAAAAAGACATGCGTCCGGCTATTTTTGATTTTGCTAACGAAAATGGTTTAAAAACACTTCAGTTAAATCAGAAAAATAAAAACCTGGAAGCGGTGTTTAGGGAGATTACTAAATAAGTTTGCAGTCGCAGGATTAGTTTACAGTCTCAGTCTCAGGGAGCAGTTTTGAGTACTCATAAAAAGAAGGCTAGTTTAAAATAAACTGGCCTTCTTTTTAAAATTATTTTTTGTTTTAATTATAAATTTAACTCCGAAATAATTGCTTTCATTTCTTCTATTACCATTTTAATATCTTTTTCAGAGGTTCTCCAATTGACAAACGAAGCTCTGATTCCTTTTTTGTTTTGATAAACTGTTGGGGTCATAAACACTTTTCCGCTATCATTTAAATGTGTCAGAAACGAAGCAACTTTTTCTTGATTGTGATTGCCTTTCAAGGTAAAACAAACATTATTAAGACGAATCGGTGCTAAAAGTTCAAAATGACCGTCTTCAATAAGCGCATTTCCGAAATGTAATGCCAGATGCACGCTGTTTTCTACAATATCACAAAAACCTTCTTTCCCGTACGCCAATAAAGAAAACCAAACCGGCAAAGCCCTCAGACGTCTTGAATTTTCCGGTAATACATTCAAATAATTGAAATTCTCCAGCGGATTTCCCAAATAGGGTGCATTCGAGTTCTGGAAAGTTTCAATCTGCAAATTCACATGATCGTTTTTTACCAGATAAAAAGCACTTTCATAAGGTACGTTGAGCCATTTATGACAATCAATTGTGATACTGTCTGCGTTTTCCCAGCCATCCACCAAATGTTTAAATTTATCTGAAACGGCTGCAAAACCTCCAAAAGCTGCATCAATATGCCACCAGAAATTGTATTTCCCCTTTAGTTTTGAAATCGCTTTAAAATCATCAAAATCTGCTGTATTTACTGTTCCTGCACTTGAAATTAAAATAAAAGGCTTCCCGTTTAATGCTTTTATTTTTTCTTCTAAATCAACAATATCAATAGCTTCCCTATTTCCTTCTATAGTTTTAATAACAGTATAATTCTGGCTTCCAATTCCCAGCATCGCTAATGATTTTACAGCCGAAGAATGCGGTGTTGCTGTTAAAATATTTAGGGTTTCAGAAATTCCGTTCTTAGCAAAATCTTTTCCAAATTGCGCTCCGAACCATTGTCTTGCAACTCCCAGACAGGTAAAATTAGACATCGTGGCTCCTGTTACAAATCCACCTAAAAATGTTTTGGGCAGATCAAACAATTGTAACAACAGATTGATCGTTTCAAATTCAATTAATGCTGAAACTCCGCCTTGTGCTTTGATCGCCTGCGTGTTCTGGTCATAAACAGAAGCCAGCCAGTCTCCGACAATCGATGCCGGAGTCGATCCTCCGGTTACAAATCCCCAGTATCGTGGTCCCGGTGAAGCAACCAACAATGGCGCCATTCTCTCGTTAAATTCTTTTAAAGCTGCCAGAGATCCTAAGCCTAATTCATTTAAGGCACGCGTCGGATCAATCGTTTCTTTGTTCGATGTTGGACTATTTTCAAGATTATTAAGAAAACCTAATCCCTGTTGTTTTGTTTTTTCAAGTATATTTTCTAAATCATTAAGATCTTGCTGAAGTACCGAATTCATTATATATTATTTTATGTGCTTAATCAATCGCTAAAGAAATTAGCGGGCGCATAGTGCAGATTAAGCGGATTAACACTGATTTTTAATTATAAAAAAGATAGAAATTGAAGACTATTTATTACCACTTGGTTTTCTCGGAAAACCTGGAAATCATCATGGAGCAGATTAAATCGCCGTTTACGTTTAATAAGGTTGCAATCGGATCTACCAGAGTTCCCAGAATCATTGCTACCGGAAGCGCCTGTTCCATGGGCAGGCCGTAAACTGTAATGGCCAGAACCTCGCCGATATAACCTCCATTTGGTATTCCGCCTTCTACAATAGAAACAATAACCGTAATTCCTAATGCCAACAGAATGGTACTCGGCTCTGTAAAATCTTTTCCGAACATGGCGAAAAGAACCGTAATTTTCAGAATGGAGGACATACTTGAACCATCTTTGTGCAATGGCGCACCAAGCGGAATCACTAAATTCCGGACATGATTCGGGATGTTCATTTTTTCTGCTGCTTCGAGATTTGCCGGGATTGTGGCAATGCTGCTGCAGGTTCCGACAGCCGTTAAAGCCGGAGTGATATTATTACTCCAAAACACAACAAATGCGCGTTTCCCTCCCGCTATAAGAGCGTATATGCTGAAAAAAGTAAAAAAGTAAAAGATACATGCCCCGTAATAAATACCTAAGGGTTTTGCATAAACCCCAAACAACTGCGGGCCAAAAACGCCTACCTGATAGGCAAAATACGCCCCAAGACCTATTGGTGCCAGCTTCATAATCATATTCAGCAATTGTTTCATAACTTCATTTCCGGAATCCAGAAAACTTCTGAAACTGCTGCCTTTTTCTCCGGACTGCAAACTGGCGAAGCCGATTAAGAAAGAAAAAATAATAAGCGCCAGCATACTTTTTCGGGACAATAATTCGAAGAAATCATTTACGGTCAGTAATTGTGCTATTTGTTCTCCAATACTTCCGGATTGAACGTTCTCCAGAGGAATTTTAGAAATTATAATACTTTGATGAATCGGAAAGAGATAAACCGCCAAAATCATAATGATTGCTGATATCAGAACAGTTCCGAGAAAAACAAGCATCATAATGGCAAACAATTTTCCTAATTTTTCGGTTTTCTCCAGATTGGCAATGGAGGAAGAAATTGTAAAGAAAATAAGTGGAATAATTGCCGTAAAAAGTAAATTCAAAAAAATATCTCCAAGCGGTTTGATTACCTCAACGCCTTTACCAAATAATAACCCTAAGATACTTCCTGTAATGATACCGCCTAAAAGCAGTAAAATGCTGCTGTAGCTTTTTAGAAAATTGATTTTTTTAACTTCCATAATTTTAAAAAAGTATTAGGATTCAGAAATAGAAATGTGAAATAAAAAATCAATTAAATTACTTAAAAAAAGAGCACTAAAACGAAGACGCTGTTTTTTTGTTATTTTTCTAATACAATAGTTGTAAAAGCCCTGTCCACCAATTCGCCCATTTTGCTTTTTACTTTTTCGGTTAAGGTTTCCGTATAAACAATTTTGAAAGCTGTTTTTTCGATTAACAGCTGTACTTTTTCGGTGCTGTAAAGGGTAAATTCGTATGCTGTAAACGGAAGCTGCTTCATGAAATTTTCCTCTGCAAATGTTAAGCAGAAATTGCCATCCGGTTTTAAAATCCGGTAAATTTCCAAAAGAAATTTTTCAGGCTCCTGCCAAAAATAAATGGTATTTACGGTGAAAATCTTATCAAAAAATGAATCCTGAAAAGGAATGGCATTACCATCATAAAGCGAAAAGAAAGCCTGTTTTTGGGAAACATAATCCCGGTTGATCTGTCTTGCTTCCTGAAACATTAACTCAGACATTTCGAGTCCGTAATAGGTTAATTTTTCGGCTTGCTGCATTACAAATTCCAGATGGGACGCGTTTCCATGACCTAGTTCCAGAATTTTATTTTCTGCGGCAATATTGAGATTCTGAATCGAATGACGTGTCATATTGATGTTGGTTTCATGCATCATGTTGGCCATTTCAATTCCCTTTTCTCCTGTGGGATGTTTTAGTTGTGCCGCGATTGCTTGTAATTCTTCTTTTTTCATAAACTTAATTTTAAATTCCAAATAAAAAATTCCAAATTCCAATCTTGAAGTCATTCCGAAGAACGAAGCAACCACACTAAAATAAGCACTAAAGATATGCTTTATGAGATTGCTTCGTTCCTCGCAATGACCTTAAAAAATACGACTCGCAATCTGGCGAATATTCTCTGATTTCCCCATTGAATAATAATGCAATACCGGAACTCCGGCCGCTTTTAATTCTAAGGACTGCTGAATTGCCCACTCAATCCCGACTTGTTTTATCGCTGCATTATCTTTGCATTTATCGACTTCATGAATTAAATCTTCAGGTAAATCTATTCGGAAAATCTGTGGTAAAATCTGTAAATGCCTTTTAACAGCGATGGGTTTAATTCCCGGAATGATCGGCACCGTAATTCCCATTTCTCTCGCTTTTGCTACAAATTCAAAATACTTTGTATTGTCGAAAAACATTTGCGTTACCACATAATCAGCTCCGGCATCTACTTTTTCTTTCAGTCTTTTTAAATCCGACTGAAGCGATGGCGATTCTAAATGTTTCTCCGGATAACCCGCAACCCCAATACAGAAATCAGCTTTATTATCGATATCCATTACTTCATGCAGGTATTTTCCCTGATTCAGTAAGCTGATTTGTTTTACCAAATCGATTGCATAATCATTCCCTCCTGCTTTTGGGATAAAATATTGTTCGTCTTTCATGGCATCACCACGCAAAGCCATGATATTATCAATTCCTAAGTAATTACAGTCTACCAGAAGATATTCCGTTTCTTCTTTGGTGAAACCTCCACAAAGCACGTGAGGTACGGTATCTACATTGTATTTATGTTTTATAGAAGCGCAAATTCCAAGCGTTCCCGGACGCATACGAGTCAGTTTTTTATCTAATAATCCGTTGCCTTTGTCGATGTAGATATATTCTTCGCGTGAAGTGGTTACATCAATAAATGGTGGTTTAAACTCCATTAACGGATCGATATTGTCGTATAATTCCTGAATGCTTTTCCCCTTTTGAGGCGGAATAATTTCAAATGAGAATAATGTATTTCCTTTGGCATTTTCTATATGTTCTGTTACTTTCATTCTTTAAGTTATGAGTTATGAATTATGAGTTTTGAGTTGTTTGTGTAAAAAATCTGAATCAAAAAACGTAAATCAAATATTCTTTTTTGTTTCACGTTTCAGGTTTCAGGTTGATTTGAATAACCTGAAACCTGAAACTAAATAAACGTGAAACTATTTTAATCTGCTATATTAGGATTTAACCATTTCATCGCGTAATCTGTGGGAACATTGCGTCGTTTGGCGTAATCGACCACCTGATCTTCTTTTATTTTTCCGAGTCCGAAGTACTTGCTTTTTGGATTTCCGAAATAATATCCCGAAACTGATGAAGCGGGCCACATCGCCATACTTTCGGTTAAGGTTACTCCAATTTCTTTGTCTACATTTAAGAGTTTCCAGATTGTTGGTTTCTCTAAGTGATCCGGACAGGCGGGATATCCTGGCGCCGGACGGATTCCTTTGTAATTTTCTTCAATCAGATCTTCTGTCGAAAGCGATTCTTCAGCATCATAACCCCAGAAATCCTGACGTACTTTTTCATGTAAATATTCGGCGAAAGCCTCCGCAAAACGATCGGCTAATGCTTTTACCATAATCGAATTGTAATCATCAAGGTCTTTTTCAAATTCGGCTGCCCATTCGTCTACACCAAAACCGGTTGTCACACAAAAAGCGCCTATGTAATCTGTAATTCCTGAATCTTTTGGTAAAATAAAATCGGACAAAGCGATGTTTGGCGCCCCTTTTGTTTTTTGTGACTGCTGACGAAGTGTTAAAAATTTCTCCAGTACTTTTCCGTTTTCATCACGCAATTCGATATCGTCATCATCAATCTGGTTTGCCGGGAAAATACCGTAAATTCCTTTTGCGGATAATTTTTTCTCTGCCAGAATCACTTTCAGCATTGCCTGAGCATCAGCAAAAAGGGATGTTGCTTCTTTACCGACAACCTCATCCGTTAAAATGGCCGGATATTTACCAAACAATTCCCAGGTTCTGAAAAATGGCGTCCAGTCGATATACGGAACCAAAACGTCCAGTTCTACTTCAACAATTTGTTTTCCAATTACTTTTGGTTTGGTTGGCGTGTATTCATCCCAGTCCAATTGTAATTTATTTTTACGCGCTTGTTCAATCGTCAGGAAGTTTTTATCTCTCGAACGGTTTAAAAACGTTTCTCTAAACGCATCGTAATCTGCCCGAATATCGCTTGCATATATTTTACGGTTATGATCTAACAGATTTCCTGCCACAGTAACAGCTCTGGAAGCATCGTTGACGTGAATTACCGTTTCGCTGTATTGCGGTGCAATTTTCACGGCGGTGTGCGCGCGCGAAGTGGTTGCTCCACCAATCATAATCGGGATTTTAATTCCTTGTTTGTCCAGTTCTTTGGCCAGATAGACCATTTCGTCAAGCGAAGGTGTAATCAATCCGCTTAAACCGATTATGTCTACGTTGTGTTCAATCGCCGCAGCAATAATTTTTTCGGGAGGTACCATTACACCCAGATCTACAATCTCGTAATTGTTACAGGCCAAAACTACCGAAACAATATTTTTTCCAATATCATGAACGTCACCTTTTACGGTTGCCATCAGGATTTTTCCGTTTCCTTGTTTATCGCCTGCTTGTTTGCTGGCTTCAATATACGGTAACAAATACGCTACGGCTTTTTTCATTACACGTGCGGATTTCACTACCTGAGGCAGGAACATTTTTCCGCTTCCGAATAAATCTCCTACAACATTCATTCCCGTCATCAAATTGATTTCGATCACTTCAATTGGTTTTGTTGCGGCTAAACGTGCTTCTTCTACATCAATTTCTATAAAAGCATCAACTCCTTTTACCAGGGAATGCGTGATACGCTCCTGAACGGTTCCTAAACGCCATTCCTGAATCGCTTTTTCATCTGATTTTACTTCGCCTTTTACGTTTTCAGCAAAATCCAGAAGTCGTTCCGTCGCATCGTCGCGTCTGTTCAGGATCACATCTTCAACGTGCTCTAATAAGTCTTTTGGAATATCATCATAAATCGAAAGCATTTCCGGATTTACAATTCCCATTGTCATTCCGTTCTGAATCGCGTGGTATAAAAATACGGAATGCATTGCTTCACGAACGGTATCATTTCCTCTGAAAGAAAACGAAACGTTACTTACGCCACCACTAATGTGTGCATGTGGCAAGTTATCACGAACCCATTTTGTCCCTCTGAAAAAGTCCAGCGCATTCAGGCGATGTTCTTCCATTCCGGTGGCAACGGGGAAAATATTCAAATCGAAAATAATATCCTGTGGAGGGAAACCAACTTTATCAACCAGAATATCATACGATCGCTGACAGATTTCAACCCTACGATCAAAATTATCGGCCTGACCTACTTCGTCGAAAGCCATGATAATAGCCGCCGCTCCATAACGTTTGATTAATTTGGCGTGGTGAATAAAGGCTTCTTCGCCTTCTTTCAAAGAGATCGAGTTGACAACACTTTTTCCCTGTACTACTTTTAGACCTGCTTCGATGATTTCCCATTTCGAGCTGTCGATCATAATCGGCACTCTCGAAATGTCGGGTTCTGATGCAATTAAATTCAGGAATTTTGTCATTGCCTGAACACCATCAAGCATTCCCTCATCCATATTAATATCGATAATCTGCGCTCCTCCTTCTACCTGCTGTCTTGCAATATCAAGTGCCTCGTCATATTTCTCTTCCTTGATTAGGCGAAGGAATTTTCTTGAACCTGTTACATTCGTACGCTCGCCAATGTTTACAAAAACACTTTCGGGTGTAATAATTAAGGGTTCTAATCCTGCTAATACAAGGTCTCTTCTTTTTTCTGCCATTTTTTTTAAAGTTACTAAGGTCCTAAGTTGCTTAGGTTCTGAGTTTTTTATTTTTATTCCTGCAAGGTTTTCAAAACGTTGTAGGTCTTTTTCGTGTGCATGTCCGGTAAAAATCCGTTTAATCTGTGGTAAAAATTTAACAGTTTGTTTTATTAACTTATGATAAAATGTTTGCCACGAATTCCTCTAATTTCAGCTATTTCTTTCTTGCCACAGATTAAAGGATTATTGCAGATTTTTTTTATGCGTTTCCGATAAAATCCGTTTAATTCGTGAAATCTGTGGCAAAAACTTAACGGTTTATTTTATACCAATATTGGCGCTACTCTCGGTTTATAATCTTTCGCAACCTCAGCGATCAATCGAATATGATCCGGAGTTGTTCCGCAACAACCCCCAATGATATTGATTAAATTATCGTCTAAATATTCTTTGATGAAAGCCTGAGTTTGTTCCGGTGTTTCATCGTATTGTCCGAATGCGTTGGGTAAACCTGCGTTTGGATGTGCCGAAACATTAAACTGTGTATGTTGCGATAATGTTTTTAAATAGGGCTTCAATAAATCGGCTCCAAGAGCGCAATTGAATCCCACACTTAATAACGGAATATGCGATACTGAAATCAAAAAAGCTTCTACCGTTTGCCCGGAAAGCGTTCTTCCGGAAGCATCGGTAATGGTTCCCGAAACCATGATTGGGATATCCATATTACGTTCGTCTTTTACTTCTTCGATCGCGAAAAGTGCTGCTTTGGCATTTAAAGTGTCAAAGATGGTTTCTACTAAAAGTAAATCGCAGCCACCATCCATTAAGGCTTCTACTTGTTGTTTGTAGGCAATTCGCAGATCATCGAACGTTACGGCCCTGTAACCCGGGTCGTTTACATCGGGCGACATACTTGCCGTTCTGTTCGTTGGTCCGATTGAACCGGCTACGAAACGGGGTTTGTCCGGGTTTTTAGCGGTGAATTCGTCGGCTACTTCACGGGCAAGCTTAGCTGATTCATAGTTTAATTCATAAACCAGGCCTTCCAGGAAGTAATCGGCCATACCAATCGTCGTTCCTGAAAAAGTATTGGTTTCTACAATGTCTGCGCCGGCTTCGTAATAAGCGGCGTGAACATCGCGAATTGCCTGTGGTTGTGTTATGGATAGTAAATCGTTATTTCCTTTTAACGGATGCGGGAAATCTTTGAAACGCTCGCCACGAAAATCTTCTTCGGAGAAGTTATAGCGCTGCAACATGGTTCCCATTGCCCCGTCAAGGATTAGGATATTTTTTTTAATTGCTTCCTGAATTTTTATTGACATATTTTTTATCTTTTAGCTGCTAAGACGCTAAGGTGCTTAGAGGCTAAGTTTTTTTTTAAATTATAATTCCGAAATTAAACCTGAAGGGTTTTTAAAAACCGTCAGGTTTAAAAGAGTAAACAATTGACGGCAAAAATGCGCCAATGCTTCGCTCATGATACTGAATTCAGTAAAATAATATTGTATGGTTGTCAGGAAGAGTTTTGAGAAATACGTTTATGTATTTGTGTTATCTATCTTTAATACTAAGAATAGTATAAAGTAGAATGTAGCACCTTCTTTATGATAAAGGGTTGCTAAGGTTTCATTGGGTCTTTCCCTCCGCCTTTCGTGATAACTTTCAATAATTTTAAGAACAGTGCAAAGGTATGAAATAGCATTGCTACTTGCAAGTTTTTTTTTCAGACTCTCAGGGGCTGGGGTACTAAGTGTCTAAGGTTAAAATTTGGGGTATGTTTTTTTAAATATAGCGCACGGTTTCAACCGTGGAAGACGGATCGTGATTATGCAACGTGACAAGGCATTTTGATATGCATTACGCTCCAGTGGTTGAAACCACTGGCCATGTTTATGCTCTTTCCCAAAAGCATCAATGTTTAAAAAAACGAAAAGCCCAAACCATAAGTTTGAGCTTTCTATATAAAAATCTTAGATCCTTAGTATCTTAGCGTCTTAAACAATCGCCTTAACAACCGCTTTTGGCGCTTCTTTACGAGTTCCGTCGAAACCGTCGACACCTGAAACTGTGGTATATTTCAATACATATTTTTTTCCGGGATTGATGATTTGGTAGGCCGCCTGACACATTAAAGTGGCTTCGTGGAATCCGCAAAGAATCAATTTTAATTTTCCGGGATACGTATTCACGTCTCCAATAGCGAAGATTCCAGGAATGTTAGTCTGGTAATCTAATGCGTTGTTTACTTTAATGGCATTTTTCTCGATATCTAATCCCCAGTCTGCGATTGGACCTAATTTAGGCGTTAATCCGAAAAGCGGAATAAAGAAATCCGTTTCGATTTTACGGTGTGCTCCGTTTTCTTCGATATCTAAAGACTCAACATGCTCAGCACCATTGATTCCGATTACTTCTGCAGGAGTGATCAATTTAATTTTTCCGGCTGTTTTTAGTTCCTGTACTTTTTCTACAGAATCTAAAGCTCCTCTGAATTCATTTCTTCTATGAATTAAGGTTACCTCTGAAGCTACGTTAGAAAGGAAAATACTCCAGTCTAAAGCTGAATCTCCTCCTCCGGCAATTACTACTCTTTTGTCCCTGAATTTCTCCGGATTTTTGATGAAGTATTTTACTCCTTTATCTTCATAAAATTCGATATCTTCAATAAGTGGCTTACGGGGCTCAAAACTTCCCAAACCTCCGGCGATAGCAATAACCGGTGCATGAAATTTAGTTCCTTTATTTGAGGTTACAATAAAACTTCCGTCTTCTTGTTTTTCGATCGTTTCAGCACGCTCTCCTAAAGTATAACCTGGCTCAAACTGTTTAATTTGTTCCTGAAGGTTATCAATTAAATCTCCTGCTAAAACTTCCGGGAATCCGGGAATATCATAAATCGGTTTTTTCGGGTACAATTCTGAAAGTTGTCCGCCTGCTTGTGGTAAAGCATCCAAAATATGACATTTTAATTTTAATAATCCTGCCTCAAAAACGGCAAATAAACCTGTTGGTCCTGCTCCAATTATAAGTATATCTGTTTTAATCATTATGCTTGTTGTTTATAATCATTCTTAATAATACAAAGAAACGAATAATTTATTCTTCTGACAATGATTTAAGTCATTGATTTCTTTGTGCAATTTTTTACTCTTTATTTTTTAATGAAGCCGTGATTTCGTTCATTCTTTTCACCTTTTCTTCAAAATCACCTTTCAGTGTTTTTCTGTATTCATTGAGGTTTTCAACCATTTGATTGATATCTTCCGGAATCACTTCTTCGAAAAACTCCCGCAATCTTTTGGCGGTTGTAGGTGATTTTCCGTTGGTTGAAATTGCGATTTTTACATTTCCTTTGGTGACGATTCCGCCTAAATAATAATCACATAAATCCGGCGTGTCGGCAATATTACAAATCAAATAACGCTTTCGCGATAGGTCGTATACTCTTTTATTGACTTTTAAATCATCGGTACAAGCGATTACCATGTGACGCTTTTTGAGCATTCTTTTCTTAAACTTAGCTTCCGTTAACCTAATTGACGGGTGCTTTTCGGCTAAAACTTTAATTTCTAAATGAAAGTCAGGCGCTACAACCTCAACATTGGCATTTGGACTCGACTTCAACAAAAAAGAAAGTTTTTCTAATCCAACGTTTCCTCCGCCCACAATCAACACGTTCAGATGGTGAAGTTTTAGGAATATGGGATATAATTCGTTTTGTTCCATTTTAATTTATTTTCATCCAATCAAAATTAGATGATTTTTATTTTACCGAACGATTTCCTGTGATAGAAATTCTTCGTAAAACCCTTTTAATTTATTGCTTTCCCGTACCACTTCTCCCAAAACAATAATCGCCGGGGAACTTAATTGCTGTTTTTTTACTATATCCAAAATCGAATCTACTCTTCCAATACCAACTTTTTCTTCCGTTGTGGTTCCGTTTTGAATAATCGCTACGGGTAAATTTCCTTTGCCTTCCTTTTGAAACAAATCGACAATTTGAGGCAATTTGTGCATTCCCATCAAAATGACCACTGTCGCAGAGGATTGTGCTGCCAAAGCTACATCTGAGGATAATTTCCTGTCGGAAGTGGTGCCTGTAATGGCCCAGAAACTTTCTGAAACACCTCTTTTTGTAATCGAAATTCCCTGACTCGCCGGAACGGCAACTACAGAAGAAATTCCGGGAACGACAACTGTCGGGATTCCAAAACTTTCAACAAATTCTATTTCTTCGCTTCCACGTCCGAAAATAAACGGATCTCCGCCTTTTAAACGCACTACATTTCCGTACGTTAAAGCATTATCAACAATCAGCTGATTGATTTGATCCTGCGTGTACGCGTGGTTTCCTATTTTTTTTCCTACAAAAATTTTGATGGCATTTTTGGGAGCGTGTGCTAATATTTCGTTATTGGCCAGGGCATCGTACAAAACCACATTTGCCTCAGCCAGCGCTTTTACCGCTTTGAGCGTAAGCAAATCCGGATCGCCGGGACCTGCGCCAACTAAAGTTACTTTTGGTTTAATGTTAAGCATTTGCTAATTCCTGGGCTCTGTATTTTTCTATGGTATCAAAAAATGAAATTCCCTGTTGAATGTATTGTTTTGCAAATACTTCTGAAGGTTCATTTTGATTGATTTGATATACTAATTCTCTAAATGATGCAGGCGACAAATCTTTAGAAGTAACCGCTCCATTACTTTTATCTGATACCTCTACAAATGTTGTTGGCAATTTTATTTTTGAACTTGTAATAAAAACAGTATCAAACAAATCAACAATTCCGGCGTGATGGTTTGTTTTTTCATTTTCTGAAAGTAATAATGCTTTTGCACCATTTACAAATCCGGCGTAAGCATGATAAATAGCATCTGACCATTTTCCTTCGTCGAATGATTCATGAGCGAAAGTCAGTTTATCTTTGGCTTCTAACAATAAAGTAGCAACCAAATCTATGACAACTCCGGCACATTCTCCTACGCCAACTGCTTTTACATAGTTATCAGCATTTCCCCAATCAATAAAATCAGCTTCGGTTAAATTGGTTATATCTGCAAAAGGTTTTAAAATTTCATAGAAATATTTCTCCCCTTTAAGATCGTAATAATTCAGGAATTTTTCTCCGTTTGCATTCGCATCAAAATCATTTAAAATGGTACGCAATGCATCCGGTCCTCTTCGGCTTGGAATTTTAATCACTTTGTCGGCAAAACGTCCTGCTCCGTTTCCTAATTTCCCTCCGCCTAATAAAACCTGTAATGCCGGCGCTACCAGCTTTCCTGAGTTGATAGACATTCCCTGAAAACCAATTGCCGACATATTGTGTTGTCCGCAGGCATTCATACAACCACTGATCTTGATTTCAATTTCACGGTTGTTTTTGTACTGAGGATATTCTGCATTGATTACTCTTTCTAATTCTTCAGCTATACCGGTACTACTTGCAATCCCCAAATTACAAGTATCAGTACCCGGACAAGCTGTAATATCCGCTGTCGAATTATACCCTAAATGAACAAAGTCCAATTTGGCTAATTCCTGATAAAAGAAAGGAAGATTCTCTTCTTTTACGTGACGGATTACAATATTTTGACGCAATGAAAAACGCAATTCGTTTGCCGCGTAATTTTTAATTAAATCGGCTAATAATCTCGCTTTATCGGTATAGAAATCCCCTAATAAAACTTTAATTCCGATCGCGTAATAACCTGCTTGTTTCTGTGCGATTACATTCGATTCTTTCCATGCTTCATAAGCTGCTGTATCTTCGATTGTAACTTGCGGCACTTCTAATAATGGTTCCGGAATCGGGCCATCAAAAGCAGTTGTATCAATTTCGTACGTTTCAAAAGCAATTGCTTTTTTCTCTTTTTCAACCAAATCAAGGAAAACATCTCTTCCCATTTCTTTGATCAGGAACTTCATACGAGCTTTCATTCTTTTGGCACGCTCGCCATATCGGTCGAAAATACGGATGATTCCTTCTGCTGTTGGAATAATCTGGTTTACGGGAACAAACTCTGAAAGTAATTCCGCATGGGCCGGCTGTGAACCTAAACCTCCCCCGAACATGATTTTAAAACCTTTTTCACCATTTACAATTTTAGGAATAAATCCTAAATCGTGTAAATAACTCAAAGCGGTATCTTCTTCTGATGATGAGAACGAAATTTTAAACTTACGTCCCATTTCCTGACAAATTGGATTTCTCAATAGGTATTGAAAAAGTCCGTGTGCATAAGGCGAAACGTCAAACGGTTCGTTTACGTCTACACCTGCCAGTTCGCTTCCTGTAATATTTCTAACGGTGTTTCCGCATGCTTCACGTAACGTAATATCGTCTTTAGCCAGATTTGCCCAAAGTTCCGGAGTTCTGTCTAAACTTACGTAGTGAATCTGAATGTCCTGACGGGTTGTAATGTGCAAACGTCCTGTTGAATATTCATCAGAAACTTTGGTAATACGCACCAATTGTTCGCTCGTCACTTTACCGTATGGCAATTTAATACGAATCATTTGTACACCTTCCTGACGCTGACCGTAAATGCCTCGCGCTAAACGAAGACTACGAAAACGCTCATCATCAATTTTTCCTCCACGGAATAAGTGAATCTTTTTTTCAAGATCGATAATCTCTTTCTGAACTATCGGATTTTCTATTTCTGTTCTAAAACTTTCCATTTCTTTTTAATGCTTTAGGCTTTAAGCAATAAGCTGTAGGCTTTCTTGCGTACCGTGTTATACATTTTTTGCTAAAAGCTTACCGCCTAAAGCTTATTGCTTACAGCAGTGAAACTATCTAATAAATCCCACTCCTGCTGTGGTGTTTGTTGCGGTGTCAATTAAGATAAACGCTCCGTTTGATTTATTGTCGTTGTAGGCATCAAAATATAAAG
Organism: Flavobacterium circumlabens; assembly: GCF_004345565.1. Taxonomy (GTDB): domain Bacteria; phylum Bacteroidota; class Bacteroidia; order Flavobacteriales; family Flavobacteriaceae; genus Flavobacterium; species Flavobacterium circumlabens. The sequence continues at coordinate 288,410 of NZ_SLWA01000001.1, forward strand.
GCTTGCTTAATTTGATCGTTACTTCTCCAATTTCGTTGATCGCTAATTGTGTTGCTTCTTTGGTTCCGGAATAGTCCGTTGAGATCGTATTCTTGATACTTTCCACTTTCGCCAAAACGGAGTTGGTATTGTGCTGTACAATATATTTGGTACCGGCAACCAGTTTTTTACTGTCCATCCAACAGACGGTTGTGCTGATTTCTTTGTCAATTTTTGGAAGCTCTGATGACTTTACAATCATATCGCCTCTTGTCACATTGATATCATTTTCTAATTCGATGGTGATGGAAGAACCTGCAACGGCTTCATCAAATGTTTTATCGAAAAAGTGAATTTTAGATACTTTCGATTCTGTTAAAGAAGGTAAAACTGTAACCGCATCTCCTACTTTTATTGAATTACCGTACAGTTTTCCGGCATATCCTCTAAAATCATGATATTCCTGTGTTTTAGGACGAATTACAGTCTGAACCGGGAAACGGGCTTTTCCGGCTTCAAAAACATCCGAAGAATGCAATCCTTCTAAATGTTCCAGAACCGTCTGACCGTCGTACCAGGTCATGTTTTCTGATTTATCGACTACATTTCCACCGTTAATCGCACTTAACGGAATGTAACTTACGTTTTGTTCTTTGAAAGTACTTTTAGCGTTTAATGCCTGGAAATCGGCTTTGATTTTATTGAAAACTTCTTCCGAATAATCCACTAAATCCATTTTGTTGATCGCTACAATCACCTCTTTTACTCTCAATAAATTATTGATAAAAAAGTGACGGTAAGTTTGCTCAATTACCCCTTTTCTGGCATCGATCAAAATAATAGAAACCTGAGAAGTTGAAGCTCCCGTAACCATGTTTCTGGTATATTCCACATGACCCGGAGTATCGGCAATGATGTAACTTTTCTTTGCAGTCGAAAAATAAATATGCGCTACATCAATCGTGATTCCCTGTTCCCTTTCGGCTACCAAACCATCTGTTGCCAATGAGAAATCAAGATAATCGTATCCTTTTTGTTTGCTGCTTTTTTCGATTGCTTCAATCTTATCCGTAGTCAATGATTTTGTATCGTACAATAATCTTCCGATCAAAGTACTTTTTCCGTCATCTACACTTCCTGCTGTTGCTATTTTTAAAACTTCCATTCTTGTATTTTGTTTCAGGTTTAAAAAATATGTTTCAAGTTTAATGTTTCAAGTTTTTGAAATACTCTAACAAATTTTAAAGCTGTATGTTTTTGATTTTAATTTTTAATTCTAAATTTTTAATTGAATTAAAAGTATCCTTGTTGTTTTCTCTTTTCCATTGCGGCTTCAGAACGCTTATCATCAATTCTGGCACCTCTTTCAGAAATGGTTGAAGTTCTGATTTCCCCTACTACTTCCTGAATGGTTGCGGCATAAGAATCTACTGCGGCAGTACAAGTCATATCTCCAACGGTTCTGAAGCGAACAATTCGTTCTTCGATTTGTTCGTCTTCTTCCTGGTACACAAAAGGAGAATGTGACCAGATTAAACCGTCTCTCAAAAAAACCTTTCTTTTATGTGAAAAATAGATGGATGGAATTTCGATGTGCTCTTTCTCAATATAGCTCCAGACGTCTAACTCTGTCCAGTTTGAAATTGGAAAAACACGAACGTTCTGACCATTTTCTATTTTTCCATTCAAAATATCAAATAACTCCGGACGTTGATTTTTTTCGTCCCACTGACCGAAATCATCACGAACTGAAAAAATACGCTCTTTTGCTCTTGCTTTTTCTTCATCACGACGCGCACCACCGATACAGGCATCAAACTTAAATTCTTCGATGGCATCTAAAAGTGTGATCGTCTGTAAGCTGTTTCTACTGGAATATTTTCCGGTTTCTTCCACTACTTTTCCTTCATCAATAGCATCCTGAACATTACGAACGATCAGCTCTAGCCCTAATTCTTCTACCAATTTATCTCTGAAAGCAATAGTTTCAGGAAAATTGTGTCCCGTATCAACGTGTAAAAGAGGAAACGGAATCTTTGCAGGAAAAAAAGCTTTTTGCGCCAAACGAACTAATGTTATAGAATCTTTTCCTCCCGAAAAAAGTAAAACCGGTTTGTCAAACTGTGAAATTACTTCTCTGAAAATGTATATGGCTTCACTCTCTAAAGCGTTTGTTTTTAATACTGAACTCATTGTGTTTTTTTGTTTCAGGTTTCAGGTTTCAGGTTTCAGGTTATTTTACCTTGTCTAAAATCTTAAACTCTCGTTATTCTGTTTTTTTGTTTCTTTTTGTTCAACAGGTTAAAAATCCGTTGCTCCAATCTTAATTCTTGATTCTTTACTCTTTGTTCTATTCTCCAGAACCAAGTCTTACCTCTAGCTTCTTGCTTCTACCTAGTCTTTCTTAGCCCCATGCAAACCACATTCCTTATGACTGGATTCCCACCACCATCTTCCGGCTCTGATATCTTCTCCGGGAAAAATTGCTCTTGTACAAGGCGCACATCCAATGCTTACAAAACCTTCTTTGTGCAAAGCATTCTGCGGAACATTAAATTCTTTCAGATGATTTTCTACTTCTTCTAAACTCCATTTTAATAGCGGATTGAATTTTATGATTTCAAAACCTCCGTCATATTCAAACAGATTTAAATCATGTCTGTTTTCGGATTGCTCGGCTCTTAAACCCGTAATCCAGACTGCATTTCCGGATAAAGCTTTTCTTAGCGGAACGACTTTTCGGATAAAGCAGCATTCTTTTCTGTTTTCAACCGAATCATAAAAACTGTTCGGGCCTTTGGTCTGAAGTAAATTTTCTACCGCTGCTGCTTCCGGAAAATAAACCTCAATCTGTTTTTTATACTTTTTTAATGTTCTGTGAAAAACATCATATGTTTCCTGAAATAATCTTCCGGTATCCAAGGTAAAAACCGTGATTGCCAAATCATTTTTAAAGATAAAATCAGTAATTACCTGATCTTCCTGTCCAAATGAAGTTGAAAAAATTACTTTCCCCGGATATTCATCAGCCAAAAAAGCCAATGTTTCTTCCAGTGTAAAGTCTTTTGTTTTTTCTAATAATGATTCTGTAACTGTCGCACTCATATTTTCTTTCCCTTCTAAACTTATTTTATAATAATTTAGATAATGTTTTTAAACTCAATAAAATGATTAGTATTCCAACCGCAATCATCATTGGTTTTCTTTTGATTTTATTTACTAAAAATGCGGCTAATGGTGCCGAAATTACGCCTCCCAAAATCAAACCGATAATCACCTGCCATCCGTGGATTCCGCCAAAGAGCATGAAAGTGATACCACTTGCAAATGAAATCGCAAACTCTGCTGCATTTACCGAACCAATGGTGTATCTCGGATTTCTTCCTCTTCCTAATAATGTTGAAGTCACAATTGGCCCCCAGCCACCACCGCCAACCGAATCCATAAAACCTCCAAAAACAGCTAAAACACTTAATTTTTTAGTTTTCTTTTTTATAATGTTTTTTTTCAGGGCCTTTTTGATAATGATAACAGCCAAAATAATCATGTAAACGGCAATAAAAGGCTTGATAACATCACCATTAATGACATCTGCCAATAAATACGCTCCTGTTATGGAACCTAAAACTCCCGGAATCAACAAATGTTTTACCAGCTTTTTATTGATGTTCCCAAATCGGTGATGTGAAAGTGCTGATGCTCCCGTTGTAAACATTTCAGACACGTGAACCGCAGTGCTGCTCACAACCGGCGGAACTCCGTAAGCCAGTAAAAATGAAGTGGAAGTTGCTCCGTAACCCATTCCTAAAGTACCGTCTACCAATTGGGCAAAAACACCAATTAAGAAAAAAACCAAAAGCTCCTGATTAAATCCTGCTACAAATCCATTCCAGGTAAATTCCGAATAATGATTATAACCCAGTGTTATCAATAAACCAATTAATAATACAACCGGAATGATAATCCATAATCTCTCTTTTAAAGAAACTTCAGACTTTACTTCAACTGCGTTTATTTCCAATCCTTTCTCCATATTTTTTTTGAAATGTCTTTTTTTAATCTATTACCCTATCGGCTTAGTAGATTACTATGCAAAAATAGTATTTATTTGTAAATAACAAAATAATATTTGGATTTTTTAATTCAAAAAAGAGCTGAATCTCAAACATTTAAAATAAAACTTACTTTTCTTTATAAATTTGATAACCATTCAGAATCACATAGCCTATTAACGAACTAAAAAACACAGGCTTAGCAAAATATTTACGTAATACTTCATATAATGTCTATAAAATCGATAGGATTATAGTGAATTAGTTGTTATTTTTGGCAAAATTTTTATTTATGGATTTTCAAATAGGACTTGTAATCGCGGGTTTATTCGTGGGTTTTATAGTAGGATTGACTGGTGTGGGCGGCGGTTCTCTGATGACTCCGATTTTATTGTGGTTCAACATTCCTCCTACGACCGCAGTTGGCACTGATTTATTGTATGCCGCTTTTACCAAAATGGGCGGTGTATATGTCCATAATAAAAAAAGCAATATTAACTGGAAGATCACAGGCTGGCTTTCTCTCGGAAGTGTTCCGGCTGCCTTAATTACTTTATGGATATTAGAAAGTATCAAGACTGATATTACAACCCTAAATGCTTTGATTAAATACAGTTTAGGCTGGGCATTGCTTTTTACTTCTGTGGCGATTTTGTTTAAGAATAGAATTATGAAGTTTTCTAAAAAACATGCCGGCGACAGATTTCACAAAGAGAGTACTACTCAGAATGTACTGACTGTTGCCATTGGTGTACTATTAGGCGCTACGGTAACGCTGACTTCGATTGGTGCGGGTGCATTAGGAACAGTGACTTTATTTTTCCTGTATCCGCTGCTGCCTACTCCTAAATTAGTAGGAACTGAAATCGCGCACGCTGTACCCTTAACACTTGTGGCAGGAATAGGGCATGCCTCAATGGGAAATCTGGATTTACTTTTACTTGGACAATTATTATTGGGTTCTCTGCCCGGAATTTACATCGGAAGCATGCTAAGTGGAAAAGTTCCTGATTTATTCCTCAGAAACGCTATTGCAGTAATGTTGTTTATGGTAGGCTATAAATTGATTTTTTAAATCTTTTTATTTTTATTTCTTAGAAAAGCTTTATGAATCTTAGAAAGCAATATCTGCCAACGAATTACTTTCCAGTATTTTAAGTGTATTATCCCTAACCTCAGTCATTAAACGTCTTGCTGCGCAGGTTGACTCATCATCGCAATCATCGCATTTTTCATAAAAATTGTGGCTTGCACACGGAAGCAATGCAATCGGACCTTCCAGAATACGGTACACTTTGGCCATACTGATCTCTTTCGGATCTTTGATTAAGTAATAACCACCGCCTTTTCCTTTTTTAGCACCCAGAAAACCAGAGTTTCTAAGCAATAACAAAATACTTTCCAGGAATTTAATTGAAATATGTTCGCTTTTTGCAATTTCAGCAATTTGCACAGGTTCGTTATTCTCGCGTCTTGCCAAATAAGTTAAAGCTTTGATTCCGTATTTTGTTTTCTTTGAAAGCACTTTTAAATATTTTAGATTTTAGAGTGTTGATTTTAGATTTTATCTAAATCAATCACACGATATATTTTTAAATAACAAAAATATGCTTTTTATATGAGAATACTAACAAAATGAATTTAAATTCTACTTTACCTATCAAATTACTTCTTTATTTTTGATTTATGATTCTATTTCCTGAACTCCAATTAAGTTAAATTCATGAAATATTTTCACTTCTTCATCTAAAGCTTTTTTATTCACTACATAAGTATCAGACATTGAATCATGCCATCCTCTTCCTGAACTTCCTAAAAACGAAAGCCCGTCAAAAGGAATTATTCTGCATAAACTTCTTTTAAGAATAGTCCCAAAATCAGGTTTTTCACCATTTTCATCAACTACAATTGTACCTGTGATTAGTTTAGCCAAAGATCTTCCAAACAAACCTTCGGTAACGGTGTAATAAATAATCGTGAAAAGAATAAAAAGTATTCTTCCTTCTAAATCACCAATATTACCCATCCAGTCAACTAATCCGTTCAACCCTAAAAGACTTCCGAAAAATCCTAAAAAAGCAGCTAGAAGAAAGATTAACGCTAAAATAAAAATATTATCCAAGAGATAATTAAGAAATCTTTGCCCGCCTGAAACTAATAATTTGTCATCAAGAATGTAGGTAGAGTTACTCATGTTTGGTTTTAAGTTTATGATTATTAATAGTATTTAAATTTTAGTCCAAACAAAAATATACTTTTTAGCCAAACAATTACAAAATAGAATAACGATTTTTAACAGTAATAAAATTACAGTCAAAAATCGTTATTTATAATTTGCTTTATGGGTTTCCAACAATCTAAAATCAGAAATCTAAAGTCTAAAATTTATTTAAGAAAGCGCCTGTTTTAAATCGGCAATTACATCTTTTACGGTTTCCAAACCTACGGAAACACGCACCAGACCTTGTGTAATCCCAACTGCCAGCTGATCTTCTTCTGACAACTTACTGTGTGTTGTTGAAGCCGGGTGCGTAACAATTGATCGGGTATCTCCAATATTAGCAGAAAGCGAGCAGAGTTTTATTTTATCTAAAAACTTTCGTCCTGCTTCTATGCCGCCTTTGATTTCAAACGCAATGATATTTCCACCTAAAAGCATCTGTTTTTTGGCGATTTCATATTGGGGATGCGATTTCAAAAACGGATATTTTACGCTGTTCACATTCGGATGTGCTTCTAAAAATTCAGCGACTTTTAAGGCGTTCTCGCAGTGTTTTTCTACGCGAATGGCGAGCGTTTCCAAACTTTTAGATAAAATCCACGCATTAAACGGAGACAAAGCCGGACCTGTATTTCTTGAAAATAAATAAATCTGTCGGATCAAATCTTCGCTTCCTACTGTCACTCCGCCTAAAACACGACCCTGACCGTCAATTAATTTGGTTGCTGAATGCACTACCAAATGCGCTCCAAACTTAATTGGCTGCTGCAGATAAGGTGTTGCAAAACAGTTATCAATAATTAAAATCAGATTGTGTTTTTTGGCAATGTCTCCCAACAATTGCAGATCAATTATATCTACACCGGGATTTGTAGGGGACTCCGCGTATAATATTTTAGTATTAGGCTTAATGAAACTCTCTATCGTTTCCGGTTTGTTGATCTCAAAATACGAAGTTTCGATATTCCATTTTGGGAAATACGTCATAAACAACGCATGAGTCGAACCAAAAACACTGCTCGCAGATACAATATGATCGCCTGCATTTAGCAAGGCTGCAAAAGTGGAATAAACGGCTGCCATTCCGGTAGCAAAGGCATATCCGGCTTCGGCACCTTCCATTTTGCATATTTTATCTACAAATTCAGTCGTATTCGGGTTGCTGAAACGGCTGTAAATATTTCTTTCTTTTTCTTCTGTAAAAGAAGCTCTCATATCTTCTGCATCTTCAAATACAAAGCTTGACGATAAGTATAAGGGCACCGAATGCTCCAGATACTGAGATCTTTCTAATTGTGTTCTTATGGCCTGTGTTTCAAAACCAAATTCTTGTTCGTTCATTTTTTTTTTGTTTAACACGAATTGCACTAAGCAGCACAAATCATCACTTTTTAAATTTCACAAAGATTCACTAAGGAATTTGATGCGAATTTTCATTATTTGAGAATTATCTAATTCTCTAATTGACTAATTCCCTAATTCTGTATCATTCAGTACAACTTTGTATTTTATTGTAGCTGTAGGTTCAACCGTTTTGGCTACCGAACAGTATCTCTCAAAAGAAAGCTGTGCAGCACGATGTGCCTTTTCCGGATTGATGTCACCTTCTAAGTAGAAAACCACATTGATTTCCTTAAAAGGTTTTGCTTCGTCGATCTGAACACGAAGTCCTTCTACCTCAGCATTAAAAGAAGTTATTTCCTGACGTTGTTTTTTTAAAATCGAAATCATATCGATAGCACTGCATCCTGCAACGCCCATTAAAACAAGCTCCATAGGACTTGCGCCTAAATCGCTTCCTCCAAATTCGGCTCTGCTGTCCACATCAACTACATGACCCCGTTCATTTTTTAATTTAAAATGAAATGCATCATTTACTCTGTTTAAGGTTACTTTCATTTTTTTGTTTTTTGTTGTGTTTTTGTTTTTTGAATTCCAAAATGGGAACTCAGGAATATTTTAACTTTGGAAATGTGCTATTTCTTTTTAGCTTTTGTTTTAGCTTTTGTTTTAGCTTTTACTTTTGTTTCCTGCGGTTTAGCTTTAACTACTTCTTTTTTATTACAATTGCTTTTTTCATAAAGCTCAATAATACGATTGGCTAAAGTATTTTTTTTGAAATTTTCAGCATTTACAGCTTCTAAAAAAGCCGGACAATCTTTAAACTGAAGGCTTGAAATATTTCTTACCGCTTTATCCATTCCTACATTTACAGACATCATTGCCGACAACATATAGACAAAATAAACACCATCCTCTTTTTCCTTTCCCATATAAAGCATTGTACCTCCTCCGGATCCCGTTGAAGTACCGTTAACGGCATTATACCTGAAAGTGGATTGAAGTGCGTCTACCGTAAGTTTAATGCCATTAGCATAAATTACGTACAACCAGGATTTATCACTGCTTTTCTTAACGCCTTTCTCTCCTTTGTCCTGAAGAACAAATAATCTTTCTGCCTGATATTTATTCCCATCCTTATCCACATACTCGACTTTTTTAAGCTCTTCACTCAAAATTTTCTCTGTATCTCCCTTTTCAGTAAGCCTGAATTTAACTTTAGAACTATTTATTTCAACGAGCTCTGCAAATCCTTTTTTAACCGTTCCGTTTTCAAAAGTTAAAACAGCTTCATAATATTTTGCCTGCATCGTAAAAGATATCAGACATAAAAGGAGATAGATTTTTTTCATTATTTTTTTAGGTTTATTTATTTGGGGCATGGAGAATTTGAAAATTTCAAATTCTTTATTTTTTTAATTTTTAAAATTTACTTTAACTTCTCAACTGTAGAAATCTAAAATCACTACTCCTTGTCCGATAATCTCAAAATATCTCCGAAAACACCTCTCGCTGTAACCGCAGAACCTGCACCGGCTCCCTGAATTACGATTGGTCGGTCTCCGTACGATTCTGTGTAGATTTCGAAAAACGAATCAGAACCTTTCAATCCGCCTAAAGCGGTATCTGAAGGAACTGAAACTAATTTTACCTCCAGAATTCCTTTGTCATTTTGTAAATCACCTGACAATTCTCCGATATATCGTAATACGTGATTTGGTTTTTGATCCGCTTTTATCTTTTCGTAAATTGGATCGAATTCTTTTAGTTTAGTCAGGAAATCGGAAACATTTCCGTCTCTTAAATGTTCCGGAATCAGGTTCTGAATTGAGATTTCTTCAAACTCATTTTGTAAATCCAGTTCCCTTGCCAAAATCAATAATTTTCTTCCTACGTCATTTCCGCATAAATCTTCACGCGGATCCGGTTCTGTATAACCATTATCAATTGCTTCCTGTAAAATCTGGCTAAACGAAGCGTCTTTTGCAGAGAAATTATTGAATAAGTAACTCAGGGTTCCGGAGAAAACTCCTTTTATTTTCGTAATATTTTCACCGGAAAGGTGTAATAGTTTTATGGTATCAATTAAAGGCAATCCTGCGCCAACATTGGTTTCATAGAGATAATTTTTTTGATTTTCCGACAAAGATTTTCTCAGTTCCTTATAGAAACCATAGCTTAGTGTATTCGCCACTTTATTGGATGAAATCAGGTCAAAACTGCTTTCAATCAGTGAAATATAATTTTCTACAAAAGTGGCACTTGCCGTATTATCAATTGCAATTAAGTTTTCTAAATGGTGCTCATCTGCAAAGGCAATCACATCTTTTATAGTGTAAGCAATTCCGTTATTCTGAATCTCATTTTTCCAATCTGAAGTTACGCCTTTTTTGTTTAAAATTACTTTTTTGGAATTGGCAATGGCGAAAACATTAAGTTTAATTCCTTTTCGTTTTTCAATCGCTGTGGTTGATTCTAATATCTGATTGATTAAAGTTCCACCCACTAATCCATGACCAAAAATCGCAATATTTATTTTTTTGGAAACTCCGAAAATTTCTCCGTGAATTACACTTAGCGCTCTGTTCAATTCTGATTTCTTAACCACCAAACTCACGTTTTTACCGGTAACGGTGTTGTTGAAGAGGATTGGAACAATTTTATTTTTGATTAAAGCGGTATACGGTTTATGAAAAGTACTTAAATCCTGTCCGATAATCGAAATAACCGAAACGTTGTCAGTTACCGTAATTTGATTTACGTCTTTGGAATAAAAGTCATTTTCGAACTCTTTTTCTAATTCAACCATTGCCAATGTAGCTTTATCAGTGGCCACAACCAGACCGATTCCTCTTTCTGAAGAACCCTGAGAAATGATACTTACACTGATATTATGATCGCCCATTACTTTAAAAATTCGGGCATCAACACCTGCTTTCCCCAATAATCCGCGGCCTTCAAGATTTACCAGCGAAACATTTTCAAGAACAGAAAGTGTTTTAATTCCTTCTTTCGTAGCATCAGAAGTGATTAATGTACCTCTGTTTTCGTGATTAAACGTATTTAAAATTCGTAGCGGAATATTTTTCTCCAGTAACGGAATTATCGTTTTTGCATGAAGAATTGTTGCTCCGAAATTAGCGAGCTCGTTTGCTTCGTTGAAAGACAAATATTCGATTTTTTTTGCATCGGCAACCAAATCCGGGTTTGCGGTGTAAATTCCGTCAACGTGTGTGAAGTTCTGAAGCTCTTCGGCATTTAAATAATTAGCAATTAACGAAGCCGTATAATTACTTCCGTTTCTTCCTAAAGTGGTGGTATCGTTATTGTTGTTTGAACCAATAAATCCAGTTACAATATTTACGGTTTCTCCGTTATGCTGTTTGAAATAATTGACCACATTTTTCTTGGAAAGCTGTTCTAAAGGCTGTGCATCACCAAATTTGGAATCTGTTTTCAGCAATTCCCTGGTGTCTACAAAATTGGCAGGAATCCCTTTTTCAATCAGAATTGCAGTCAGTAATTTAGCCGAAAGCAATTCACCTTTAGATAAAATCTGATCTTTGATTTTGTTACTGTAATCACCAATTAGGCTGACTCCTTCAAAAAGTTTATCCAGCACATTAAATTCTTCCGAAAAATCAACCTGTGGATAATCTGAAATCTGATAGGTTTTAAAACTTTCTAATAACGGCTTGTAATTTCCGTTTTTAGAGGCAATTGTTAAAATATCTTCTAATTCATCAGTAGCATTTCCGCGGGCAGAAACCACAACGGCAATTTTCTCGCCCTGATTTATTTTATCTGTAATAATCGAAACAACTTTGTTAAGTCCTTCTCCGTTTGATAGTGATTTGCCGCCAAATTTTAATATTTTCATTTTATCTTTTTATTGTTTCTGCCTTAAAAATATCGGCAAGTAAATGGTCTAATTGTTTGTACTCGATTAAGAAAGCGTCATGTCCGTGTACGGAATCTATTTCGCTGTAATAAACATTGTCTTTGATTTTTTTTAATTCCTGATACGTTTCCCGATTTTCTTTTGCCGTAAAAAACAAATCTGAATTGATTCCGATAATATGAATATCAGCATTTGTTTTAGACAACAATGTCTCAAAATCGGCACTGTTTCTGGTAATATCTATGGTTTTGAGCAATTGATTCATCAGTTTATAGGATGATAATTGGTATCTCTTTTGCAATTTTTCTCCGTGATGTGCCAGCCAGCTTTCTATATTAAAGATTGAAAGGCTGGTATTGACAGTGCGTTGAAATTTTTCTTTGAAGGATTCCGGAGACCTGTAACACAGCATCGCATGAATTCGGGCATCTTCTATGGGTCTTGAGGAATTGTTCAGGATTTGTTCCTGTAAATAACAATTCGCAATCATCCAGTCTGTCGATTTCCAGTCTGTTGCAATCGGTATTAAATTTTGAGTAATGTCAGGTTCAAGTGCCAGCATTTCCCAGGCAATTCCACCTCCCACGGAACCTCCGATGATGGTATGCACCTGCTCTATTTTTAGAAATTCAAGTCCTTTTATAAAAATTGCGGCAACATCCCTGGTGGTAAAATCCTGATACTTTTCAACGATAAAGGAATCAGCTCCATTACCCGGAACATTAAATGCTAATACCGTGTAAAGATTAGTATCTATGGTTTTATCAGGTCCGATTAAGTCATTCCACCATCCATTTTCACCGGTAACCTCAGCATTTCCTGTCAGGGCATGATTAACCAAAACAACGGGTGCGCTGTGTAAAGACAAGCCGGCAATGGTAAAACTTAAGGGTAACGAATGGTAAACCGCACCATTTTCTGTGGTGAAATTTTGAATGTCTATAGGGTTTGGTATATTTTCCAATTTCAAATCTGTTGTATTATTGATTTGTATGAGGAAATATTAGAAAGAAAGTCTGGACGGAACCAGACAAATTCTTGTTGTTATCTTTCCACGTTTGGGCGTGGTAGAATGCAGCACCTTCTTCGAATTAACGAAGGGTTGCTAAGGATTCATCGGGTCTAATCCCTCGTCCTTTCTTTATAACATTTCAATACGTGTCTGAACTTAACGGTGCAAATTAACTACTATTTTCTTAAACAAGCAAATTTATCTGAATTGATTCTTCAAATTCCTGAATATAATTCAATCTAAAATTATGGTACGCAAAAAATCACCGAACGTTGCGCCCAGTAAAATTAAGCAGGATTACCCCTATCTGATGATGCTTTTCGATTTAAATGAAAAGTGTTTCATTTTCTTTAGAATACATCAAAAACAATAATGAATTTGGTGCTTTTTTTTCTGCGTTTTTATCTGTTTCCGTAATTCCGAAGCTTGGATGAGCCAATTCATTTACCGGCGGCGGCGGATTGTTTCTTTTTTCTCTCAGGTTTTTCAATGCAGAAAATTTCTTTGTCAGGTAGTTTAATGTGCTCATAGTATTTAAGTTTAAGTAAGTTATCGTTTTATCTTTATTATTTGTTTATTTAATTGTTACCCCGCCAAAAGGAATAAAAAAACCCTTTTGGGTCACAATACCAAAAGGGTTTAAGTTTTTTACAACTTGTATATTCTTTTAGTATCAACAGACGCATGCACAAATACGTGCGACGCTAAACATCTTGTTCATCTGTAGGGACTTATTCATCTGTGAATTATTTGTTATTTTAAAAAATTTCTGCATCTGTATAAATTTAAAAAGCCTCTCAAAAATTTCGGGAGGCTTTGCTATATTTTTATTGTTTTACAATTTTAAGCAATAGACTTCCCAACGGTTTTAACCGAAATGGCACAAAACATTTTGTAGACATTTAAATTCATTTGATTTAGTAGCTTTTGGGTTTAACAAATATGCAAATATTATTTTGACTACACAAATAAAAATGAAGAATTTAATTACAAAAAACGTTAAAAAACACTCTTTTAACGTTAAAAAACATCTTACAAAAAAATAATTTTAATATAACTAAGTTAAAACCTACAATTAAACACTTTTGTCTTTCTAATTTATCTTCTCAAATCAGTTTATCAAAGAACTTTTTTTTCTTATTTACTCATTAAGAATACTTTACAGCCAAACTGCTTCTTTATTTTTAATCTTCTCTGCTACTTTCAAAATGTCACTAATAATTCCGCGGGAGATTGCCTGCTTACAAGCTGATGCACTTTTGATTACAATCGGGACGTCCGCGTAAGACTGTGTGAAGATTTCAAAAATCGTGTCAGAACCTTTTAATTGTCCTATGGCCGATGTGACCGGTTCGGAGACCAATTTCACTTCAAGCGTGTTTTTCTGAACATCAAATTCCCCCACATATCGAAGCACATGATTATCAGCCTGGGTAATTTTGGCAATCTTGAAGGATCTGTCAATCGCTTCTTTATTCAGCGTACCGTTTTTCTCCAGGTATTCTTCTTTTATCAATGAATTGATTTTAATGTCAGAAAGCTCAAAATCTTTTCCAATTTCCCTCGTTAAGATCAATAATTTTCTTGCCGTATCATTTCCCGATAAATCTTCCTTGAAAGTAGAACGCATGAAACCTAAAAGAGTGGCATCTTTTAAGATTGAAGAAAAAGATGTTTCATCTGACGAAAACCGATTAAAGACATAACTCAGGTTGTCTGAAAAAACGCCTCTTATCTTAGTGATTTTTTCTCCTGAAGAATACAAGTCCCTTAGCGTCTGTAAAACCGGAAATCCGGTATCAACCGAAGTTTCATACAAAAACTCTTTATCGTACTTTTTCAGATTCTGCCTTATTTCTTTATAAAGTTCGATTGGTAAAGTATTGGCTTTTTTATTTACCGCAACAATATTAAAACCGTTCTGAATTAAGGTGTTATAATGACTGATCAATTCATCACTCGCTGTGGCATCAACGGCAATTAAGTTTTCGAATTCATTTTCTTTGGCAAATTCAACAATATCCTCGACTCTAAAAGGCACTGCCAGTTGAACAAAATTGGTTTCCCATGCATATCCTACGCCTTCTTTCTCGAAAAAAGCAACGGTTGAATTGGTGATAATCGGAAAATGAAAATCAATGTTTCTGTTCTGAAGAAAAAACTCCTGACTTTCGATAATCTGATTGATTAAAGTGCTCCCGATATTACCAATTCCAAAAAGGATAATATTTATTCTAAGCTTTGACATAATTTTAATTTTTAAAAACCATTTTTAGGTTAAGTAAACTACATAACTATTATAAGTTCAGTTAAGTAAAGCAAGCCCAATTTTAAATGAACTTATAATACTTATGGTTTAAAATTTTATTTTTAAAACCTTTATAATGAACGTTTTTCATAAAAAATCACCTCTAGCAAAACTCACATTGCTAAAGGCAATTTTTCAAACAAAAAACAAAAAAACCTAATTTTTAATGCTGTATTGCGATTGCGTAACGCTTGCGAAAACAGTTTGCAGATCGGCAATTAAATCCTCGATATCCTCGATTCCGACAGAAAGACGAACCAAATCTTTATAAACTCCTGTTTCCAGTTGTTCCGCATCTGTCAATTGCTGATGTGTGGTGCTTGCCGGATGAATAATCAGTGATTTGGTATCGCCGATATTCGCCAGAAGAGAGAATAATTTAGTTTCGTCCACCACTTTTTTAGCGGCATCAAAACCGCCTTTTAATCCGAAAGTGATAATTCCGCTTTGTCCCTCAGGAAGATATTTCTGGGCCAGATCAAAATATTTGTTTGATTTCAGACCCGGATAATTTACCCAGACTACTTCTTCCTGTTTCTCTAGCCATTCGGCCAGAGCCAAAGCATTTTCGCTGTGTTTCTTAATTCGGATTGGCAATGTTTCTAATCCCTGAATGATCTGAAAGGCATTGAACGGACTCAAAGCAGAACCAAAATCACGTAAACCTTCTATTCTTGCTTTTGCAATGAAAGCTGCATTTCCCAGAGCTTCATGGTACACCAAACCATGATATCCTGCTGAAGGTTCCGTAAATTCAGGAAATTTTCCGTTGGACCAGTCAAAAGTTCCGGCATCAATGATAGCACCTCCTAATGAAGTTCCGTTTCCTGAAATATATTTGGTTAAGGAGTGAATTACGATATTTGCTCCGTATTCGATTGGTTTCAATAAATAAGGAGTAGCAACTGTATTGTCTACAATAAAAGGCACTTTGAAGGCTTTGGCTTCTGCCGAAATCGATTTAAGATCCAATACATCTAATTTTGGATTCCCTAAGGATTCTACAAAGAAAGCTCTTGTGTTTTCTTTTGCTGCTCTGGTGAAGTTTTTTGCATCAGACGGATCCACAAAAGTTGTTGTGATTCCTAATCTCGGCAAAGTCACTTTCAATAAGTTATATGTTCCGCCATACAAGCTATTTGATGCTACAATATGATCGCCTGCTTTCAGCAAAGTCAGGAAAGTGGTTGCAATTGCCGATGCGCCGGAAGCGGTAACAACAGCTGCAATTCCACCTTCTAGCGCTGCCAGTCGTTGTTCCAGAATATCATTTGTCGGATTGTTTAATCGGGTGTAGATAAATCCGGCTTCGGCAAGACCAAATAAATTGGCTGCATGATCTGAATTGTTAAAGACATAAGAAGATGTCTGATAAATGGGCACTGCTCTTGTTCCCCCGTTTTTAGTAACATCGTGTCCTGCGTGTAGTGCGTTTGTTGCAAATTTTGGTGTGCTCATGATTTCTTATTTTTTATATTGTTAAATAGTATGTTGAATTGTGATTGGCTTATTTTAATTGGAAAGTTTTTTTTCTCCAAGTTCATAAATTTGAAACAGTACTGACTTCGGGCTTCTTAAAGAAGAATCTTGCCTGCGTGGCTTTTTTTCTGTTTGTGTACCTGCTATCGAAATGATGCTGCTTTGAGACTCTGCATCAGACAACCACTGTATAGTTCCTGAATATTTATTTGTTGTTTTCATGATTATATTTTTTTTTAAAAAATGTTGAAATAAAAAACCCTTTTGGCTGGCTGACCAAAAGGGTTTATAGTTTTAACTATAACAAAGATTTATCTTTCACTTTTGGCAACAGCAGATCGGGGCGCATTTACGCATCATACAACATATCATTCTTTTGTCTGCAATTGTTTTCATCTTGTAAAATTGTATTAATTTAAAAACACTTAATTTTTTTAGTTCTACTAATTTGATAGAGTAAATATAATAACTATTTTGTAACTACCAAGCAGAAATATATAATTTAACATTTAAAAAAGAAATCAGCGTTGAAAATTCTTCTGAAATTCTTTGCAAACCCTTTTCAGATCAGGCTTTCGCTGATTTTGATCTGAAAGGTTTTTTTTCATTTAAAATTTAAAACTCAAACGCGCGAAACCAAATCTTCCATTTAATCCGAATTGTGAGACCGCTCTGGAGTATGCAAACTGATTGGCATTCGTTAAATCTGTACTCGGAGCCGGTGACAATGTTGGGGTTGTGTTTGTAAAGGCCGGTGTTGACGGATTATTTCTGTCCGGATAAACATCACCTATATTATTAACACCAAGCGTCACTCTGAATTTTTCACTGATCTGATATCCGAAAGATAAATCAGTTACAATTTTTGCGCTGTATTCCGGATGCTCGTACACGGAAGAAAACCCATCTAAGTTCGCATCTGTCGCTCCCGGATCTGTTACTTTTCCGAAATAACTGTTTCTTAAATAAATATCCAGTTTTTTAATATTGAAAGTCGTTGTTAAATTGGCTTTCAATTTCGGAATTGCTTCTTCCAGATACACTCTGCTGGACTCCGGAAAAAAGGAATATTTAAAAGGTTCTCCGCCGGCATTAATGATAGATTGCGGAACATTTAAATCGCCTACTCTTTTGGTTTCATTATAACTGATTGCAAAATCGTTTCTAATAGTGAAATCCTGAATTACATCATATTTCTGAGAAATCACGACATCTACTCCCTTTGTTTCAGAGTTGATTCCGTTGGTCCAGAAAGAAGCTCTTTCCACACCTTTTAAATCAAAGGCTTCCTGAAATAATGTTAAGGCTTCTGCCTGCTCTGGTGATGTTGCCCCTCCGATTTGTGCGTCTGTTGGTCTTGAATACTGACCCGTTAAAACTACTCTGTCGTCGATTCTTGTGAAATAAGCATCAGTAGCAATCGTAATATTGGCCGATGGAATTTTGAATGTAAATCCTGTACTGACGCTTTTGGATTTTTCCGGTTTTAAATTTTCCACACCGATACTTTTTGCCGCATCAGAGTCATTTGTAAAATAACCTACCTGATAAGGGGAACCATTAATAAACTGAGTAGAACTGGTTTCGAAATATTTTTGCTGCAGCGATGGCGCTCTGAATCCGGTTTGGCCTGAAACTCTCCAATTGATAAAATCATTTAATTTTAAAAGAGACGCTAATTTAAAAATCACCGTATTTCCAAAATCTGAATAGTTCTCAAAACGTACTGCTCCGTTTAAAAGCCAGTTTTCTGTCGGGTTTAGTTCTAAATCGACATAAGCGGCAACACTTTTCCTGTCTTTTTCTTTAGCATCCGCGGGCTGAAAACCTGAAAATCCCTGTGCTCCTGCGCCACGCTTGTTTCCAAAAAAATCGGTCACAATTAAGGGTGAAGTCGTTGGCAATGCTCCGGAAACAAAATTTCCGTTTACGTCGTACAATCCGTAAGAGGCTTGTTCTCCGGCTTTTATCTGATAATTTTCGTATCTGAATTCGCCTCCAAAAGCAACATTTAAACCCTTCAGTACATCCAGTTTTTTGGTAAAATCCAGGTTAGTGGTACTTTGCAAAAACGAAACCTTACCGGCATCAAAACTAGTGGGTGATGCCGTTCCTAACGTTGCATTTATGGTATTGTTTACACCATATTTAAAAGAGTTTGTTCCAAGGTTTGAACTGATATCCGTATCAAATCCGAATAACTGAGTAGTGATTCCTACTGCCGCAGAAGCGTCTAAAATGTCTGATTCTATTTCCGGCAAAAATCCGTTGGAATACACTTGCGTGAAAGTTCCGGAACCGTTTGGAAGCCTGTTGAAAGCATACGATTTTCCGTTTCTATAGGAAACTCCCCCAAAAGAATAAAGGGATGTCAGATCTGTTAAAGGATATTTTCCATTATAATACAATTGTCCTGTAGCCAGTTCTGACTGACCAACGCTCATATTATAATCGCTTCTTTGCTGACCTCTGTAATTAAGTTCGTTATTGGTAACATCAAAATTTAAAGCCGTCTGAATCTGAGCAATTGTAGATGCAGAAGCAATAGCCGTTTGCTGTGCCGGTGTAAAATAGCTAACCTGTGGGGCATATTGCTGCAAAGTACTTATAATCTGAGCCGAATTGGGCGTCGTATTAATATTGCTGAACAAGGAATTCACCTGAACTCCGTTCTGAGCCGCTCTGTTTTCAACAGCATTGTACGCATTAAAAATAGCATTATTCCTGATTCCGGCGCGGCTTGTTGCCTGTCTGGTAACGGCACTTCCCGTAAAATTCAGGTAACTTCCTGCTTTACCCAAAGAGGTTCCGTAATTTAAATCCAATTGCAAAGATTGCCCGTCACTTCCGCCTTCAAAATTGTTGGAACCGGAGGACAGATTAGCTCCGTACTGGATATCGCCTGAAACATATTTTGCATTCTTTTTCAGTACAATATTGATGACTCCGGCAATGGCATCTGAACCATATTGTGCGGCAGCCCCGTCTCTTAAAACTTCAATTCGCTCGATCGCATACGATGGAATTTCATTTAAATCCGTACCCACGGAACCTCTTCCCGGAGATCCGTTTATATTTACCAAAGCACTGGTATGCCTTCTTTTCCCGTTGACCAGAATTAAAACCTGATCCGGTCCCAAACCTCTTAATTGTGCCGGATCAACGTGATCTGTTCCATCTGCAGTAGAAGTTGGATTACTGGTGAAAGAGGGTGCTACATAATTTAATATTTGCGTCACGCTTGTTTGCGGGGCACCTTTGGTTATTTCTGAAATGTTGAATATATCAACAGGAACAGGCACATCTGTTTTTACCCTGTTTTTACTTCTGGAACCTACGATTGTCACTTCAGACAATTCGTTGTTCTGCAAACTATCCGTTTCTGTTTTACTGTCCTGAGCGTACAATCCGGAGAAGGTAGCTAAGCCAAAAAGTACTAGTAATTTATTTTTCATCTTATTTAATTTGGATATAATTATTCTGATTTATAATTGGATTTAATTGTTAATTTATTTCAGTTTAGAGCAAAAAAAACCTCTGCAGCTGGCAGAGGTTCTTGTTTTATATCTTAAAAATAATCTACAATAGTATCTCTGCGGAAGCTTCCGGCATCATACAAGACATGTTTTTAGAGATTGATTTCATATTTTCTTTTCTTTTGATTGGGCAAATTTGATAACTTTTTTTGGAACCGCCAAAGAAAAATCAAAAATATTTCTATTACCCTATCAAATTAGTATGATATGTTAAATTTATATTTAATAAAATAAAAAAAACATAACTTTAATTTGCAAATCAAAATGGTTTTATAACTTTGCACTCGAATACAGAGGAAAAATTTGAACTGATTGCAACCTCTTCATAA
This sequence comes from Flavobacterium circumlabens, assembly GCF_004345565.1. Classification (GTDB taxonomy): domain Bacteria; phylum Bacteroidota; class Bacteroidia; order Flavobacteriales; family Flavobacteriaceae; genus Flavobacterium; species Flavobacterium circumlabens. Next base: position 308,568 of record NZ_SLWA01000001.1, read on the forward strand.
TGAAATGGTTCGTTATGAATACTGAAATGTTTTTATTTCAGTAGTAAAAAATGCTAAAGCAGAAACTCTCCTTTAGCCTTTTTTAGCAATTTTACCTCGCTTAATTTTAATTTAATAAATTATTATGGCTTATTTATTTACGTCAGAATCTGTTAGTGAAGGGCATCCAGACAAAGTTGCAGATCAAATTTCGGATGCATTAATTGACAACTTTCTGGCATTTGATGCTAATTCAAAAGTAGCATGTGAAACTTTAGTGACAACGGGTCAGGTAATTTTGGCCGGTGAGGTAAAATCGAATACCTATCTTGATGTTCAGCAAATTGCTCGTGATGTAATCCGTAAAATCGGTTACACTAAAAGTGAATACATGTTTGAAGCGAATTCTTGTGGAATTCTTTCGGCCATTCACGAACAATCTGCCGATATTAATCAGGGTGTTGACAGAGCGAAGCCAGAAGAACAAGGTGCAGGAGATCAGGGAATGATGTTTGGTTACGCAACTAACGAAACAGAAAATTACATGCCACTGGCACTTGATTTATCTCATAAACTATTACAGGAACTTGCGATCTTAAGACGCGAAAACAAAGAAATCACTTATTTACGTCCTGATGCAAAATCTCAGGTTACTCTAGAATATAGTGATGACAATAAACCAACTCGTATTGATGCGATTGTAATTTCAACTCAACACGATGATTTTGAGGAAGAAGCTACCATGCTGGCTAAAATCAAAAAAGATATTATCGAGATTTTGATTCCGAGAATCATTGCCAAAAATCCGGCTCACGCTCATTTATTCAATGATAAAATTCAGTATCACATTAACCCGACAGGAAAATTCGTAATTGGAGGACCTCACGGAGATACTGGTTTAACAGGAAGAAAAATCATTGTTGATACATACGGTGGAAAAGGTGCTCACGGTGGTGGTGCTTTCTCCGGAAAAGACCCGAGTAAAGTAGACAGAAGTGCTGCTTATGCTACACGTCATATCGCTAAAAACTTAGTGGCTGCAGGTGTTGCTGACGAAATCTTAGTACAGGTTTCTTATGCAATTGGTGTGGCTGAACCAATGGGAATCTTTATTGATACTTACGGAACTTCTAAAGTAAACCTAACAAACGGTGAAATCGCTAAAAAAGTAGAGGCTATCTTTGATATGCGCCCTTACTTTATTGAGCAGCGTTTGAAATTAAGAAACCCTATTTATAGCGAAACTGCTGCTTACGGACACATGGGACGTCAACCGGAAGTGGTAACTAAAACTTTTTCTGCTCCGGGAGGACATGTAAAAACAGTTACTGTTGAATTATTTACCTGGGAAAAACTTGATTTCGTAGATAAAGTAAAAGCTGAATTTGGATTGTAAATTTAGATTATTAGACTGTCTTATATTCTTAGACTGTCTTAGATTTTTAGATTTTAGATTGTTGGATTTTTTGACAATTTTTTGACAATCTTTACTCTTAAACATAAAAAGGCCCGATTTCTGGAAATTAGAAATCGGGCTTTTATTTTGCCTAAAAAGAAAGGTCGAATCGCTATAAACAGTACCCTTTTAGCTTCACTGCCAACGACCAATTATCTCACCACTACACCAATTATTTCAGCGTTGTGCCGCTTATTTCAACGTTACAAATTCTCTTGTACTGTAGAATTACATTCGCAAAAGAAAAAACCAATGTAATTGATTTAAAATGAGTGATATAGAATTACCTCTGCACCAAATTCTCTCTGCAAGTGAGATAGAAAAAAAAATGCCTAAACTTCCGCCAGAATCCCGATATTATCTTTATGACGATGAAGATGACGAAGATGAAGATGATACAGAAGATCCTGATATGCTGTATTTTGAAGGGGATATCACTCTTTCTGAAAGTCAGCTTAAAGCCTTAAAAAAAGAAAACTATAATTTTAACATTGCAGTAAAAGGCAATCTTACTCTTGAAGGACATTTTTACACCGGCTATAATAAATTATGGGTGAGCGGTAACCTTTATTGCGACTCGCTCTCTAGTGCTGAATCTTTTAGAGTGAAAGGAAAAATTATCGCCCGTTATTATGTTACTTTTTCAGCCGATGATGATGAAGCATTAAGGAGCACCTCTAAATTAAAGATTGAAACCCCCTATATCTTTTCCTGGTATTATGATTTATCTAATATTACATTAAATCGTGACGCCATTGTTTTTATTGTATGTGACGAAGACGATTATGAAGAGATGACTTTAAAAAACTTTTGTTTTTTCAGCTTTAGTGTAATTTTTGCCGTAAAACCTGAATTATTAAATCCAATTTATGACAGTGACGATGACAGTGAAATATTTAATTTTGATCGCCTGGATGAAACCCTGCAAAAAGGCGAAAGCATATTTATAGAGGGCTTTGATGCTAATTCCTTACTTCTTGAACAACAAGCCGTAGAATATGAACGCTTAGAGCGCTACAAAGAAGCTTTTGCGATACTCAAACAACAGTTAAAATTATCGCCAGCCTACTATACTTTCTGGTATGACGCAGGAAGATTACTTTTTAATCTTGGAGCTTATGAGCAAGCCATCCCTTATTATGACAAAGCAGCCAATCTCTTTCCGGAAGAATTTGGAATTTTCAAAAATGACGCGGCAGATTTTACTGCTCTTGCAAGAGTACGTCTCCGCCAAGTAGACGAAGCCTTAAAATGGGCTGATTATTCTATAAACAATGGAAATGATATGCTACACTTTTCTCATCGTGTACGTGCAGAAGCTTATATTCTGAAAGAAGATTGGGATAAAGCAAAAGCTGATCTTGATATTGCATTGAAATTAAAACATGATCACCCTACTTCTAATTGGCTCATGGGCCTGGTATACCACCATTTTGGAGATACCCAAAATGAACACAAATACCATGAATTGGCTAAAAAAGCAAACAAAACTTTAGAAGCAAATTATCAAACACACCGTAACATCGATTTTTATTACCCGACAGCTACTAAACTAGACTGGCTTGATGAGGAGATTGAAACAGGAGAGGTTATTAAAGATGCCGACTATTGGGCACATTTTTTAGAAGAAACAGGTTATGGCCAACTTAACAAAGTACCTGAAGAGTTTAGAACTCTGGATATTTGTCTTAAGGTAATAAAAGAGACTTCCCCTCAAAGCTATGTTGGAGATGCCAAATATTTCCCTAAAGACTTACTTAGAACAACCGAGATTATCGAAGCATTGCTGGAACAGGGTATTCATAACATTGGTTATATTCCCAAAAATTGCATCACCAAAGAAGTTTTATTAAAATCAAAAGGCAGGTTTTCTAACCCTCAATACATTCCGAAAAAACTATGGGATTATGAATTGTGTAATTGGGCGGTCTCTGCTACCGGCAGTTTGAACGAATTGCCACAAGGTTTACTGGATTATGATTTATGCCTCAGAGCCGTTAAATATAATTCCTTTGCTATACGTCATGTTCCGGACTGCTATCGTGATGAACAAATGTACCTTACAGCAGTGGCCTATTCTCGTGATAGAAACTATAATATTCCATCACTATATTACGGTCCCGAAATGATATGCAAAGCTATCGATATTAATCCTATGGCTATCGATACTCTTCCTGGTAAATACATTGATGAAATTGTATTTAATCATGCTAATAAAAATATTGATTCTGATGTATTTGCTCCATTAGCCCATAAACATGGTGTGAATTTTAGGGAACATTTCGATCGCCCAACATTAAAAGAGGATTGTTGGGAAATATTCTGGGATGAAAAATTAATATTGAACGAACTTTCGAAAAAATTTAGCGAAATTTCTGGTGACGATATTCCTGAAAAAAAATACACTCAGGCCATTGCAGATGCTGTTTTTAAAAATAATCCTTATGATTTGAAATACATTCCCACAAAATTTATATCGGCAGAAATGGCAGCAAAAATCTTAAGGAAACACAATCATTGGGGAGACTTTCCAAGCATTAATTCCTTACCAGAAAGTGTCCAGGAAGTTATTCGAAGTTACGATTAAATAAATAAAGCGAAATTAAAAATAACAACTCTACAGAAGTAAAAGAGCTAATAAGTCAGAATAAATAAGGCTGTCTTAGATTTTTAGACTGTCTTAGATTATTGGATTGTTAGATTGTTTGACATTTTTTTACTTTTAAACATAAAAAAGCCCGATTTCTAGAAATTAGAAATCGGGCTTTTATTTTTAATCGGTTCTGTTTTTAATACGTTCCGTTTTGCATTTTTTCCAGTACTGCTTTCATGTCGTTTAATGTTTCCGGCTCATAAACCGTAGCGGAATATTGCAATGCTTTTTTCTGTAATTCGATTGCTTTCTCTTTTTGTCCGTCTTTGTAATACAGCTGTGCCAGCGTATCTAAATAATACGGATTGTTTTTCGTCACAGCCAGGCTGTATTCTGACCATACAATGGCCGATTTCATAAAAGCTGCATTTGCAGGTTTCTCTACCACAGACCAGGCTGCTGTATTGGCTAAATTAGAATGGTATTCTTTAAATGAATTCCATCCGTTATAAGAATACTCGGAATTAGCATCGATTGTTGCAAACAACTGATCTAAGGTCTCGATTACATTTCCTTTCTCCGTAGATAAATAGGTATTAAAATAAGTATTGAATTCTTTTAAGAAAGCAGTATTATCTGCACTTTCATCACTATCCTGACTCAGGTAAGCAAAATAATTTTTATAACATTCAAACCCGCCTTTTCCGATTGCAATTAACTTTTTATAGATTGAAATTATCTTATCCTGATTTGCCGTTCCTTCAACACCTTCCTGCGAAACATAACTGTTTATTTGCAAGGCAGATGAAATATCACCGCTTAAGTTCGTAACGCTTACAGCCGGTGCAGCTGCATCAACAACTTCTGATCTGGCTTTTTCAATAGCATCATAATGTTTGATCAAATAATCTATAGAAAGAAAATCGGTATCATTTAACACTCTGTCTTCTTTGAAAAACTGTTTAGAAAAGCCCTGGTTTTTAATTTCTTTCAAAATTGTTTCTACCAGAAGCATGTTAGGTTTTGTATCTTTCTGATGGGCTTCTATCAATTTTTTCCAGGTCTGCAAAACTTCCTTTTTATCTAAAGCCGCTTTTGGCAGTTTAAAATCGGCTGTATTATTTTCTGCCGCAACAGCCACCTCATAATCGGCTTCGTAATCATATGGCAATTCAAGGACTGCAGCCCTGTTAAATGCAGCAATCAGATCTGCATCTGTTGCTTTTTTATTTTTCACTACTTTATTAAAAGTATTAAAAGCATTCACACGCTGTACTTTTTTACAAAAATCATCATAGTAATTGAATTTGGCTTTTTGATCGTTTAAAGTAGATTTTGCACTTGTCAGTACATCTCCTTCTCCATTTAAAACAATGACACTCGGGTTGTCATTAATTTTATTTGCCTTAAGCCATTTTTTATCATCGGCAGTAGCCAGATAATAATTAAAGATATCATACTGAGGATCATAAACATCAAACATATTGTAACCCACCTGTACTTCCTGCTCTTTTACAAAAGCATCAAAATCAGCTTTTGCAGATGGATTTTTACTATCCGTATAAACCACAAGAAATTTTGTCTTTGCATTTTTAGTTGCAGCAATTGCTTCTTTTAAGCTGTTCTCAATTTTAAATTTAAAATTAATTTTAGGAGAAGCATAAGCACTGTCAACAGTAACTACTGAGCTGTCAACTGCTACACCGTAATCATCTGCTACTACAACTTCTTTCCCTGGATAAGTCCAGTTTGAAATAGTTTGTTTTTCAATTGCTGCAACTTTTGAAGCTGTAACCGCCGGAGTTTCTTTTTCATTTAAAAACACCAATGGATTTTTTCCTTTCTGTTCTGAAATTTTAAGTTCATTGGTTTTCTTATCAAAGATCCCTGTAATGTTTAAATCCCCTAAAACATCAAGCTCATATTTAATAGTCACCTCTGAAACATCTTTTGGCAAAGCATATTTATAAAGCTTAGATTCTGTATCATATCCTTCATAAACCAAATACAAATAATCAGTTCGGTCAATTTCGAATTCTAAATCCGGATTTATCCAATCGGGATCTACTTTTGTTTTAATGTCTGAAACTTTCTGATACTGAACTGGCTCAGAACCTTTTTGGGTACCTATATAAAATGAATAATAAGACGGTTCTAAAAATTTAATCTTAATTTTTTTTGCTTTTTTATCATTCTTAAACTCAAGGTTAAAAGAATCATCTGTTTTTACCTCCTGAGAAAACAATAACGAATCTCCTTTGATCTTGTATTCACCGGAATAAAACACCAGCTCGTACTTATTATTGTCCAATAAATTTAACTTGATTTTTTGTCCTTTGTTTGTTGAGATATAAGTCCCTTTTTCAATACTATTTGTTTGAGAAAAAGAAACAGATATTAAACAAAAAAACGCGAAGAAACTCCATATAAAATTGCGCATGCTTACCTTTTTTGGTTGTTAATACTAAGCACAAAGATATTTGATTCTGATCACAAATGAAGCAACTAATTTTTAATTTTTAGTAATCAAAATACTATAAGTTGTATTTCATCGAAAAAATGATGTAACGTGGCTGTACAGTGTATTGTGACACTCTTGTAGAAAACTGAGAAAAGCTGTCATCGTTAAGATACCTTGTATTTAAGAGATTTGTCGCCGCAATTTTATATTCCCACTTGCTGTCTTTTTTCTGATAAATTAAACTGGCACTTAAAAAATCATATTCATTATCGACCGTTTTGCCTGAATTATAATAATGATAAAACTCATATTCGGAAACAAATGAAAAGCTTTCCAAAAAGTAATAATCTAATCGTGCAAAAGGTTTGTCTGTATAGAATGTCGAACCGCTGTATTGATTGATTAAGGCATTATATCCAAATTCGATGTTCGGCAGGTTCTTATAATTTGTTGAAGCTTTTATGGTATAACTTTGACTAAAACTCTCCGTCGTAGCCGATTGATTATTTTGGATATTATTGAATTTAGACCAATTTAAACTGGCATTTACAGAAGCTTTATAATTCTTTAAAAAGGATCGCCCGTAATTTCCCATCCCTGAAAAAGTTTCATCGGCAAGGTTAGAATTATAAGGCGTAGAAGACTGATTGATTCCTGTAAAATCTGCTTTCGTTTTTATGGCATCTATTTTTTTAGTGTAGGTGGCGTTTGCAAAAATATTTTCAAAATTGAACATATTGTATTTAAAATACCGCAGGGAATGTACCTGCGAAGTCGCATTTTCCAAGGAACGATCTCCGCGAAACAAACTGCTGTAGTCGGATATTACATAACCCGCAGCCAATTGGTTAATATCGGTAAAATCATTGGATAATGAAAAATTGTACGTTAACGATTCTGATTTTTTGATTTGGTATAAAGCAAAAAAGTCCGGCAGTACTTTTGTGAAATTTTGCGAATAACCGGTCCCTGACTGCGTATTTTTCATTCCGTACGAATGCACACTAACACCGGGTGTCAGGGTGAATTTTCCGGCTAAAATTTTATAGTGGAATCCAAGGAATACATCATTAAAATTGTAGTTTACCTGATTGTTATTTTCGGCATTGTTCAGGTCATTTTTAGCTCCGTTATCTAACATTTGAAAAATATGGGAGTTAAAATCCTGATACGAATAGGTATTCCCGAAAGTAATATTGACATTACTTTTGGGCGTAACCATATAGTAATAATCCAGCTTAGCATCTATTTTGTTGGTTTTCACAAAACGATCCTGATTCAGATCATTTCTGGTCTGATTTGGATCATAACCTGACAAAACAAAGGGGCGGGATTGCAGGTTCGCGTTATAGAATGGATTTTCTTCCTGATACAAATGCTGCATTTCAAAGGCAAAAATATTTTTATCGCTTTGCGTATAATACAAACTCAAATTCTGATTGACTGAAGTTGGATCCTGTTTTTTACGGGTTAAAATTGTTTCTGTCGCAGCAATAGTATTTACAACCGATTCGCGCAGCAGGTCAGTATCTTCATCCTGTTTAGATAATTTAGTCAGGATATCATAATCAAACTGGAGTTTTGTATTGGGTTTATAACTGGAAGTTAATTTAAAAAGTCCCAAATCATTTTTCTGATGGGTTACTTCGTCTCGCTTTTGCTGATCTCTGGAGTCTAAAATCGTAGTCTGTGATTTCGTTTCCAGATCTGTTTTTGAGGAAGAAAGTATTCCAAAGCCGCTGATATTCCATTCTTTGGTAACGGAATAGGCAAAATTGGTAGCACCAAATTTCGTTTCAATTTCTTTAGCGCGATTGTTTCTTAAAATCGAAATACCCAAATCATTTGATGAAACATTAAAATTACTGCCGCCTTTTTTCATCATATTCTTAAACCCTCCGCTGAACTTAAAATAGTCCTGGGCCGTAAGTGGTAATTCTCCGATATTATTAAAATTGGTGATTACGTTAATGCTGTATTTCGGACTGTAATAAAACAATTTCGGATTAATAATATACCGGCTGTCCAGTTCTCCAACGCCGGTTCCTGCTGTCATATCACCAAACCAAAAGTTCTTTTTACCTTCTTTCAGTTTAATATTCATCGCAACATTGTCCTGATCATTTTCCAGGCCTTTCAAAGCTCCGACTTCGTTATAATTTCGTAAAACCTGCACTTTATCAATGGCATCCGCAGGAATATTTTTGACGCCCAATTTGGTATCTCCGTCAAAAAAATCTTTGCCTTCCACCATTAATTTCGTGACTTTCTTGCCTTCTACTTCTATTTCTCCGTCGGCATTTACCTCAACACCCGGCAGTTTTTTAAGAATATCTTCCAGTTTCTTTTCTGTTCCGGATTTAAAAGAATCGGCATTGTATACAATGGTATCTCCTTTTATGGAAACGGGCATTTCGCGCACAATTTCAACGCCTTCGAGTTCAATTCCGGAGCCATCCATTACAATATTCTGCACCATATTTACGGTTTGTGTCGCAATGGCAATTTCCTTCGATTTCATTCCAAGGTAACTTACCTTAATAACATAAGAACTATTGGGTTTCAGCGTTAACTGAAACTTGCCTTTATCGTTGGTAATCCCGTAGGAATCCATTGCTTTTGTTACCGAATTGACAGCCATAATATTGGCCATTTCCAACGGATTTTTCTGCTCGTCCTGAATAAAACCATCAAGACGAACGCTTTGAGAAAATGAAATACTGGTAAATAAAAAGGCGCAGAAACAAAGTATTTTGTTCATTAAGATAAAATTAGAATAAGTAATTTACGGAAAGAATATTTTTATCTTCCTCCCATCATTGGAGGTCCTCCGGCGCGTCCGCGGTTCATCTCCCTGAATTCCTCCATTTTTTTAATTACTGTTTCATCATATTCTTTTTGAGAAACTACTTTACCTTTTGTGGATGCTTTTATGGTTACTTTGTCTTTAGCGTTCAAAACAATTTTAGAACATAAAATGGTTGTTCTTCCATCATTTACTTCCAAAATCAGACCTGGTAATCCCCAGTAATTTTCCGGCCCCTGGTTTACGGGAATTTCCGGCGAATACCAGGCTGTTACTATAATTTCTTTTGGCATTTCGAAATTATCTTCGAAATTGGTTTTCGTTTCTCCGGAAGTCTTTTTTACGTCGTCCTTTTTATCTTCAGGCTTTTTTTCGTCGTTATTTTTAGGCCTGAAATTTCTAAAATCCGTTTTACTGGCTTCTTTCACAGCCGTTGCTCTATAACAGGTATAACCGCCAATTTGTTTGGTTTCAGGTTCCAGTTTCCAGTTTAACTTGGGTAAAGAATCTATTACCAGGAATTCTTTCCCCATAAACTCTTTATCAACTGTATAGGATTTTGTTTTTACATCCTTATAAAAAGTTCCTCCGCCTCCCATGAAAGAATTCATCATGACACGCATTCCGCCGCCTTGCTGTCCGGGAGCTTCCAGCTTTTCTTCTTCTTTATAAACAGAAGCTGATTTATCAAAGTTTAAGATAAAGGTTTTTTCGAGCATTTTTTTCATTCGCTCTTCTATGTTTTTTTGCATTTCGGGTGTAATATCCCGGTTTCCTCCTCTCATTCCTTCAATTTTAGGTGCCTGGGTTTTTGACTCGTAAACAGCCATTCCCTGAAAATCTTTCTGTGCGTGCAATTGGGTAAAAGCAAGCATCAAAAATAAATAATAGGATATATTTTTCATTGGTTTTTATATAAAGTTAGATAATATTACAAACGTACATTCAAATGTATCATTAATTTTAAAAAGGTGAAAATTAAATATATAAACACCTGTAAGCTGTCTACAGAATGAACTATTAATTAGACCGTTAGAAATCATAAAGGTTTAAAGGCAAAATCCTGTCTGCTTTAACGATTTCTATTATAGTTTTTGTAATTTGGCTGTTTACAAATCCAAATATCATGAGCAGAACGGTGCGACATTTTTTATTTATTCTTTTTATTGCCTGTTGCTCCCTGGTTGCTTTTGCACAAAATCAAAAAACAAAAACTGACATTATTTCTCATCTTAAGACTGATGCAGATGTTTTTTTGGGATATGATTCTTTTGGATATTGCTATCTGATCAAAAACAATGTTTTCAGTAAAGTCAAAGAAAATGAAACATTTGAATATAAAAGTGTTTCCCTCGGAAATATCACTAAAGTCGATTTGCAAAACCCGCTTAAAATCGTATTATTTTATGAAGACTTTAATAGCGTTGTCTTACTAGACAATCAATTGAATAAAATTACAGAGATTAATTTTTCTCAAAACAATATCCCAATCGTCGTTACGTTTATTGGTATGTCGACACAAAATCAACTGTGGATTTATAATTCCTTAAACCAGCAGATTGGGCTTTTTGATTATCTGAAAAATGAATACAAAACAGTATCTACTCCTCTCACAGAAACCATTAAATATTATCAAACCGATTTTAATACTTTTTATTGGATTGACAGGAAAAACAACTGGTTCGCGTGTGACATTTTTGGAAAAACAACCGCTTTAGGGAAAATACCTGATTTTGACACAATAGAAATTATGAACACCCATCAATATATTTTCAGCAAAGGTGATTTTTTGTTTTTTAAAGACATTTCTGATACAAATTCAAATACAATTTCTCAAATAGAAATTTTAGAAAAAACCTTTGATAAATTCTGTTACAAAGACCAAATTTTATCTATTTTTACATCTAAAGAAATCACAAATTATAAAATCGTAACACCGTAATGCACATAGCAATAGCAGGAAATATAGGCGCAGGAAAAACAACTTTAACTAAATTATTAGCGAAGCATTTTAAATGGGAACCTCATTATGAAGATGTAGTTGATAACCCATATCTGGACGATTTCTATCATCAAATGGAGCGTTGGTCCTTTAATTTACAGATTTATTTCCTGAATAGTCGTTTCCGTCAGGTGCTGCAGATTCGTGAAAGCGGAAAGAAAATCGTTCAGGACAGAACCATTTACGAAGACGCCCATATTTTTGCTCCCAACTTATATTCGATGGGATTGATGACAAGTCGTGATTTCGAAAATTATACTTCTTTATTCGAATTGATGGAATCTTTGGTGAAAGCTCCGGATTTATTAATTTATTTAAGAAGCTCCATTCCGAATCTGGTGGGTCAGATTCATAAACGCGGACGTGAGTACGAAAATTCCATTTCAATCGAATATCTGAGCCGACTGAACGAAAGATACGAAGCCTGGATTCAGACGTATGCCAAAGGAAAACTCCTGATTATTGATGTTGACAATATCAATTTTGTGGATAATCCGGAAGACTTAGGAAACATCATTAACAGAATTGATGCCGAATTGAACGGATTGTTTTAGAAACACCAGTTTATACGAAATAAAGAATGCCCCTTAAAAATTTTAAGGGGCATTCTTGTTTTTAAGGACATTATCTAAAAATTTTAATTTTGACAAAGTTCTTAAATTGTAACGAATTTCTTATATTTATGCCTAATTTTAAAAATTGGTAAAATGAAGATCAACGCCATTAGAACAGAAAAAGAGTATGATCTGGCATTAGAAAGAGTGAATGCTATTTTTGATGCTAAGCCTGACACTAATGAATCAAAGGAATTAGAAGAATTAGTAACTCTCATCGAAAAATATGAGGAAATTCATTATCCAATTCCAGAACCCAATCAAGATCAATAAAAAAATGCCTCTAAAACTTAGAGGCATTTTTTTATTGAAAATTAGCAGCAATTTATTTTGCAGCTTCTATTTTTGCTTTTACTTCAGCTTCAGTACCTTCAAACACTTCAGTTGTTGTTTTACCGTTTTCCGTTTTGGTTACGGTTCCGACCGTAACGCCATTTACCGTAGATAGATTAACCTCAAGACGGTTTTTTTCATATTTCGTGGTGTCGAAACAATCTGTTTTTTGGTGTATGTATTTCCCGTTTGCATTGTAATGCGCCAGGCATTTTGCCGTTTCTTCAGCGGTACAGCCTTTTTCTTTGCACATTTTAATACACTCTTCCTTTGTCATTCCGGACAAATCTCCACATTTGGAAACACCACCTGCATGCATTTCGGTTTTGGCACAGCAGGAAGCTTTTTCAGTCATAGCCGAAGCAGAATGACCTTCCCCTAAAATAGGTGCAATTACCAAACCAATCAAACACGTCAATTTGATCAAAATGTTCATTGACGGTCCTGATGTATCTTTAAACGGATCTCCAACAGTATCACCCGTTACAGCTGCTTTGTGTGCATCTGAACCTTTGTACGTCATTTCACCATTGATCAGGACACCTGCTTCAAAAGATTTTTTAGCATTGTCCCAGGCACCTCCGGCATTGTTCTGAAAAACGGCCCAAAGTACACCGGAAACGGTAACTCCGGCCATATATCCTCCTAACATTTCAGCGATTAACTGATTATTGTCTGCGTAAACCAATTTTCCTAACAATACAATTGCAATCGGAAAACCAATTGTCAGAATTCCCGGCAGCATCATTTCGCGTAAAGCTGCTTTTGTTGAAATTTCAACACATTTTCCGTATTCCGGTTTGCCGGTTCCTTCCATAATTCCCGGAATCTCCTTAAACTGACGACGAACTTCGTACACCATATCCATCGCTGCTTTCCCTACAGAATTCATCGCCAAAGCGGAGAAAACTACAGGAATCATTCCACCGACAAATAACATGGCTAAAACAGGCGCTTTGAAAATATTGATTCCGTCAATTCCTGTAAAGGTTACATACGCAGCAAATAAGGCCAGGGAAGTTAACGCTGCAGAGGCAATCGCAAATCCTTTTCCGGTTGCTGCTGTTGTATTTCCTACTGAATCTAAAATATCTGTTCTGGTACGAACTTCTTTTGGTAATTCGCTCATTTCTGCAATTCCTCCCGCATTATCTGAAATTGGTCCGAAAGCATCAATCGCTAACTGCATTGCCGTAGTGGCCATCATTGCCGAAGCTGCTAAAGCCACACCATAAAAACCTGCTAAAGCATAAGAAATCCAGATTGCCGCTGCGAATAGTAATACGGTTGGAAAAGTGGAAATCATTCCGGTCGCTAAACCTGCAATAACATTGGTCCCTGCTCCTGTTGAGGATTTCTGAACAATAGCCATAACCGGTTTTGTCCCCAATCCTGTATAATATTCCGTAACTGATGAAATTGCTCCGCCCACTACCAAACCTACCAATGTCGCGTAAAAAACACGCATTGAAGAAATTTGTTGTGCTCCTTCTCCAAAAAATTCCATTGTCATTACTTCAGGCAGCATATGTCTGACCAAAAAGAAACAGGCAATTGCTGTTAAAACAATCGAAACCCAGTTTCCTATATTTAATGCTTTTTGCACTTGTGCTTCTTTGGCATTGTCATCTGATATTTTTACCAGTGTAGTTCCGATAATCGAAAATAAAATTCCGAAACCGGCAATTGCCATTGGCAATAAAATGGGACCAATTCCTCCAAAAGCATCCTGGATATTTCCTCCCATATCTTTAATGACATAGTTTCCTAAAACCATCGCAGCTAAAACTGTTGCTACATACGACCCAAACAAATCGGCTCCCATACCTGCAACGTCTCCAACATTATCTCCAACGTTATCTGCAATTGTTGCCGGATTACGGGGATCATCTTCAGGAATTCCGGCTTCAACTTTACCCACTAAATCAGCTCCAACATCGGCAGCTTTCGTATAAATCCCACCGCCAACTCTCGCAAACAAAGCGATTGATTCCGCGCCAAGAGAAAATCCGGCTAATGTTTCCAGAACTTTAGTCATATCTTCAGATGAAGTCCAGACACCATTCATGAAGATTTGATAGAAAACAATAAAGAAACCCGTCAATCCTAAAACAGCTAAACCTGCAACACCAAGACCCATAACTGTTCCGCCTCCAAAAGAAACTTTTAAAGCTTGTGGTAAACTGGTGCGGGCTGCCTGCGTTGTTCTGACATTCGTTTTTGTCGCAATTTTCATTCCCATATTTCCCGCTAACGCCGAAAAAAAAGCGCCAAAGATGAACGCTACTACTATTAAAATATGTGTGGTGGGAACAATAAAGGAAATTCCTGCTAAAACTACACTGGCCGCAATTACGAAAAAAGTCAACAATCGATATTCTGCTTTTAGAAAGGCGAGAGCCCCTTCGTAAATGTGATCTGAAATCTCCTTCATTTTGCCGTCTCCGGCATCTTGTTTTAAAACCCAAGTCCTTTTTATTCCCATGAAAAGTAATCCTATAATTGCCATAACAATTGGCAAGTAAATCATAAATGCATTCATAATATTTTAATGGTTTTGGTTAATAGTCAATAAACTAACTAAAACGAATTTAAACAAAAAAGCAATACTCCTGACGGAGTATTGCTTTTTTTATAAAATAAGAGGCTTAAAATTATTTAATACTAAATAATCCCTCTGGTTTGTTTTCAATATCGTTAAAACGCTTTGTACATTCAGCAATAATCGCAAATGCTTCGTTTACGTCTCCCCAACCTTCAACATCAACTTTTTTGTTTTCAAGATCTTTGTAAACCTGAAAGAAGTGCTCGATTTCTTTTACCAAGTGTGGATTCATATCTGACAAATCAGTCAATGAATTCCAGATTGGATCTGAAACTGGTACACAAATAATTTTTTCGTCCGGTCCTTTATCATCTGCCATGTGGAAAACACCAATTGGTTTTACTTCCATAACACATCCTGGAAAAGTTGGTTCATTTACCAAAACCAATACATCAAGAGGGTCACCGTCAAGAGCTAAAGTTTCCGGAATAAATCCGTAATCAGCCGGGTACATCATTGAGGAGAATAACATTCTGTCAAAACGCATTCTTTTAATTTCAAAATCGTACTCGTATTTATTTCTGCTTCCTCTTGGTATTTCGATTAATACATCGAAAGTTGTTAGTTTGTCTGCGGTCATTTTTGTTTTTTATTATATCTTTAATTTCGGTTGCAAAAGTAACTAAAGAATCTATTTTTACAATAAAAAAACAGGTTAAATTATCTGCATTACCTTTTAAAAAACAAGCATTTAATAGGTAATTTTACGATTTCGCTTATTTAAGTAATAATGCCAAAGCAAATAGGTTGCATAAGAGCGATACGGACTCCATTGTTCTGCATGAATTTCCATTTCTGCTTTGTCGTGAATATCCAGTAATTCTTTGATGGTATTGATGACTGCAATATCCCCAAGCGGAATCAAATCCGGCTCCTGAAGACAAAACATCAGGTAAATATCAATCGTCCAGTTGCCTATTCCCTTTAATTTAATGAGTTCTTCCCTGACTTGTTGTGCTGATTTTGTCGCTAAGCTTTCAATATCCAGTTCTTTGTTCAGAACGGCATCAGCTAAGATTTTAATATATTTTGTTTTTTGACGGCTTACACCAAGGCTTCTAAATGCTTCGTCTGAAAGAATTGCCATGTTTTCCGGATTGCAGGTTGTGTAAGCTTTTATTTTTAAGAATGTGGCTTTCGCCGAATCAATGGAAACCTGCTGCTCGAGTATTAGCAACACCAAAGTTTCAAAACCCTGTGGACGTTTTGGAATTTGTGGTAATCCGTATTTCGTTATGATTTCCTGAAATATTGGATTTTTACCGGAAAGAAAATCGATGGCTTCCTGCATAAGTTGTGTAAATCTTCTCCAAAATTAAATAAAAATCACGCAGAAACGGAAAGTTTTTTTGCTCGCAGATTGGGCAGATGACGCAGATTTTTAATTACTTAATGCTTAAAATAAAAATAAAAAAAATTAGAAACAGCAATAAAAAAGATCTGCCCAATCTGCGAGAAATTAATCTGTTTTTAAATTAATCGCGTAAGGACGCAAAGACGCCAAGTTTTTTGTACGCAGATTTAACGAATTCTATCTTAAAATATATAACCTGCGTTAATCCGTGTAATCCGCCAAATCCTTGTAAAATAATCTAAACTCCTATCGTTAATTAGAAATAAACAAAAAACGCCAGGATGCAAGAAATAAAACCTGGCAACCTGGCGTTTTTTTGTGAGATTATTTTAATCTAAATATTAAAAATAGAACCCGAAAGATCCTTTTACTGCAAATTTATTCGCATCAGGATTATTTAAATAACTGCCTCTCCAGGAGAAATCAATTCGGAATACTTTGAAGATATTTCCGATTCCTGCGTTATATTCCCAGTATACATTTTCCGGTGCCACATAAGGCTGGTCTGATGCATTTATTGCTCTGTTGGCATTAGAAATGGTTCCATAAACTCCTTTTACCCCCACAAACTCTCTCCAGTTTAGTTTTCTCATAAATGGAATTCTGGCGAATAATCTTCCTCCAAAATCATGGTTCCATTGTAAGGTAGTATATTGATCTGTAATGAACTCGTAGAAATTTAGGTTACTAAAGGTATTTTCTATCGTAAAATAAGTCTGGTTTCCCGGAATTACGCTCATTAACCCTAACGGAATAGTCCCAAAAGTTTTTCCTGTTTCAAGAATAATATTTGATCTTCCTAGTGGTCCGATAACAATAGGCTGTTTATAAAACAACTGTATTTTTTCGTAAGCAAAATCGCTGTCCATAACTCCTTTAAGACCATAACTGAAATTAACGAAGAAATGACTGAACGGACTGTCTACCAAATCGCGTTCTACTCCAAAACCAATTGTTTTTCGTTTCGGCATAAGTTCAAACTGAACATTGGCTTCAAACTGTTTTACCTCACTTGCTACGACTCCTGAAGGGTTTGCTGTAGTTGGCAGCGTTGTATAATAATCTAAACTAAACGTTGGCGATGCCGATGCCAGTGTACGGTAGGAAATACCAGCCTGCACAACAAAGTTTTTAATTGGCTCCATTTCTACAGAAACATTGCTCAGATTAATATTGGTTAGTTTTCCGTTACTTCCCGTTGTAAATAAGGCAGAAGAAGCAAAACTTCGCCCTAAAATATCATTTGTTGTCGTTAAACTCGCGCCAATCTGTTCAATGTCACGCCTGTTTCCTCCGGAGATAATAACGCGTTTTTGCTTATCGACCATCCATTTTCCGGATGCTCCGTATTTGAATTTATGATCATCAAACCCATAAGCGGTGTAGGCTTGTAAACGCCACGGATCATTTGGACCAAAATACGTACGACCGCCTACGCGCAAACGCAAACCTTCTACCTCATTATAACCAAATGTGGAAAAAATAGGCCCGTAATCAAAGTTTTTAAATTCGACATAACCACTTCCCAAAATAGAAACCAGACTGTACAGCTGCTTAAACTTTTTTACCGTTTGCAGCGTATCAAGCATCTTGTAAATGCCTGCTTCGTCTTTGTTTAGTTTTTCGAAACGGTTCTCCTCCCAAAATTCAGGCGGTCGGTCATAGACTGCGTTATCAATAAAATTGACTTCTTCTTTATAAAATTTTTCCGGTTTCGGGATATTAAATTTATGATTTCTGAACAGTGTCGTTCGCTTACCGTAAACTCCTTTTGATTTTTCTTTTTTATTCAGAGCAAAATCAGACATCATATAATCACGTGTCAATAGAAAAACAGAGTCATTTTCTACATCAAACTCCTGCTCAATATAAATATCTTTTACCCAGTTGATATTGGCGCTTTTAGTAACACCCATATTTATTTTCTTGATGGCAAAAGTGGTATCGTTGACCCAAAAATCTCCTTTAAAGGTCAATTCGTTTTTACGTCTTGGATAAAATACAATGTTATAACACCATTTTTTGTCAATAAACGCACTGTCTTTCAATACATAATTATAAACATCAATTCCTGTTCTTGAAAGCGGGCTTGTAAAACTTTTATCGAAGAATTTAAGGTGATTGTCGTAAATATTATAATCTGAGTAAAGATCTTTTACGAAAGCCAGAATTTGCTGGTTTCCATTAAATCCGGATGTTTTACTTCCTGTGATATTCTCTTTGGTCTTTTTAAGTTTATTGTCACCATAAACATCATACACAGATTCGTTAATGAAAATTGGCAGATATGTTTTTCCGGTAACATCAGAAGTATCAACATGATCAAATACAAACTCCATTCCTTTGAAGAGTTTATTTTTCATGAAAGCACTGTCAATCGTATTCATATCGAATTCGACTTTTTCGTACTTCTGCATTTGATATTGATTGAACTGGTACAAACCGTTTTTACGCTTTCGCTCCCATATTTTCCTCAAAATATCTAAGGCAGGATTGTTTTTCTTTGATGTTTTTCCGGTAAAAATAACAACTTCATTCAATGCCTCGGCTTCGCCTAAAACAATTTTAAAATCATAATTCACCGCTTTTTCCAGAGGAACTTCCTTATCTGAAAATCCTGCAGAGGTAACCAGTAAAGCGGTATAAGTAGTAGGTGATTCCAGATAAAAACGCCCGTCCTCATTCGATACAATTCCTGTATTGGAGCCTTTAAAAACCACATTAGCAAAGGGAATCGGCTGATTGGATTTATCCAAAACAATTCCACTCACTTTTGTTTGTGCAGTAACCCTATTTGCAAATGCAAATACAAAAAAGAGGCTAAGTAAAATTATTCTTTTCATAATCCGGCAAAAAAAAAAACTTCATCAATTAATATGACTGATGAAGTTTTATAAGTATTGTTTATTGAACTATTTGTACATTACTTTTTTTACTGCTTTTACTACATCAGCTGCGTTTGGCAACCAGTCTTTTAGTAAAACAGGAGAGTAAGGTGCAGGAGTATCAGCAGTTGTAATACGCTGAATTGGCGCATCAAGAAAATCAAAAGCCTGTTCCTGAACAATATAGGTGATTTCAGAAGAAATACTTGCAAATGGCCAGGCTTCTTCTAAAATTACTAAACGGTTTGTTTTTTTAACAGAAGTAAGAATAGCATCTTTATCCATAGGACGAACTGTTCTTAAATCGATAATTTCACATGAAATTCCTTCTTTCGCTAATTCATCAGCAGCAATAAAAGCTTCTTTGATGATTTTTCCGAAAGAAACAATAGTAACATCTTTTCCTTCACGTTTCACATCAGCAACTCCTAACGGAATTGTGTATTCTCCGTCCGGCACTTCACCTTTGTCACCATACATTTGCTCAGATTCCATAAAAATTACAGGATCATTATCACGAATAGCTGATTTTAAAAGTCCTTTTGCATCATAAGGAGTTGAAGGCACTACAACTTTAAGACCCGGAGTGTTGGCAAACCAGTTTTCTAAAGCCTGAGAGTGCGTTGCTCCTAATTGTCCTGCAGAAGCAGTTGGTCCGCGGAAAACGATAGGCACATTAAATTGTCCACCAGTCATCTGACGCATTTTAGCAGCGTTATTTATAATTTGATCAATACCAACTAAACAGAAGTTGAAAGTCATATATTCTACGATAGGACGACAACCATTCATAGCTGATCCTACTGCGATTCCTGTAAAACCAAGCTCTGCAATCGGAGTATCGATTACTCTTTTTTCGCCAAACTCAGCAAGCATTCCTTTTGAAGCTTTGTAAGCCCCGTTATATTCTGCAACTTCTTCGCCCATTAAATATATGGATTCATCGTGACGCATTTCTTCGCTCATCGCTTCGCAAATGGCCTCTCTAAATTGTATTGTTCTCATATTTATATTGTATGTTGAATTTTCTGAAGAGCAAAAATAAATATTTTAAATAACTTAAAAGCATAAATTGAATTTAAAATCACACTAACTTCCCTATCCCTTTAGGTTTTAACTTTTAAAAATAGATTGTGCTATTTACGAAATCGATATAATAGTCCTTATATTGTCCTCCTGCTCTTTTTCAGACAAGCTTCGGTTTATTGGTTTCCTTTTTAAAGAGTAGCGAATTACTTCTTCTGAACCAAAACAATCGCAAAAGATAATAACCAGGTGTAATGGAGTAATCGCAAACATGTTCCACATTGCAAAATTCCTAAGAATCAGTTGAAATGAATACATTTTCATTTTTGTTTTCGGTTGAAAGTCCATCAAAATTTCATAATCTTCGAAAACGTAATAGTTTTTAAAAAATATTATGCACGCATAGTATATTATTCCGATTTTAATTTCTAAATTTGTAAAAGAATATTATAAATATAAAATATATACTTATGAAAATATTAGTTTGCATCAGCCATGTGCCTGATACTACTTCAAAAATTAACTTCTCAAATGGTGATTCAGAATTCGATACGAATGGTGTACAATATGTAATTAATCCTAATGACGAGTTTGGTTTAACACGTGCCATCTGGTTCCAGGAGCAACAAGGTGCTACTGTAACCGTAGTAAATGTTGGAGGTCCTGATACAGAGCCAACTTTACGTAAAGCACTTGCAATTGGTGCAAATGAAGCTATTCGCGTAAATGGAAATCCAACTGATGGTTTTTTTGTTGCAAAACAATTGGCTGAAGTAATTAAAACCGGTGGTTACGATTTAGTAATTGCAGGAAAAGAATCTTTAGATTATAATGGCGGAATGGTTCCGGGAATGATTGCAGGAATTTTAGGTTCTAACTTTTTAAACTCTTGCACCAGTGTAACTGTTGACGGAAATAACGTAAAAGCGGTTCGTGAAATTGATGGTGGAAAAGAAACAGTAAGCACTACTTTACCTTTGATTATCGGAGGTCAGAAAGGTCTTGTTGAAGAAAAAGATTTACGTATTCCGAACATGAGAGGAATTATGACCGCAAGAACAAAAGCGCTTACTATTCTTGAGCCGGTTGATGCTCCTCTAAATACAAAAGCAGTAAAATTTGAAAAACCAGCTCCTAAATCAGCCGTAAAATTAGTTTCTCCTGATAATTTAGATGAGTTAGTTAATTTATTACACAACGAAGCGAAAGTAATCTAGTAATCAGTTTTCAGTCGCAGTTTTCAGTCTTAGAACCTGAAAACTTAAACTTCAAACTTTTAAACAAAAAAATCATGTCAATATTAATATACGCAGAATCTGCAGAAGGAAAATTTAAAAAAGTTGCTTTTGAATTAGCTTCTTACGCTAAAAAAGTAGCCGAATCACTTGGAACAACTGTTACAGCTTTAACTATAAATACCAACGACGTAAGCGAATTATCAAAATACGGAGTTGATAAAGTTCTAAAAGTAAACAACGATAAGTTAGCTGGTTTTACGGCTAAAGCTTACGCTGATGTAATCAAACAAGCAGCTCAGAAAGAAGGAACAAAAGTAGTTTTACTTTCGTCTACAACAGACAGCATCTACCTTTCTTCGTTAGTAGCCGTATCATTGGAAGCTGGTTTTGCTTCAAATGTGGTTGGTTTACCGGTAAGCACTTCACCCTTTCAGGTAAAGAGAAATGCTTTCTCCAACAAAGCGTTCAATATTACACAAATCGATACGGATGTAAAAGTTCTTGGTCTTGCTAAAAACTCTTACGGAATTTTTGAAAGTGCAGGATCTGCAACCGAAGAAGATTTTAACCCTGCAATCGGTGATAACGACTTTGGTGTAAAAGTAGAATCTGTAGAAAAAGTATCCGGAAAAGTTTCTATCGCTGATGCTGATGTAGTAGTTTCCGGCGGACGTGGACTAAAAGGTCCGGAAAACTGGGGATTGGTAGAAGATTTAGCGGCTGTTTTAGGCGCTGCAACTGCCTGCTCTAAACCGGTTTCCGATTTAGGATGGAGACCTCACAGCGAGCACGTTGGACAAACAGGAAAGCCAGTGGCAACCAATCTTTACATTGCAATCGGAATCTCAGGAGCGATCCAGCATATTGCGGGTATTAACTCTTCAAAAGTAAAAGTAGTAATCAACAGTGATCCTGAAGCACCTTTCTTTAAAGT
This sequence comes from Flavobacterium circumlabens, assembly GCF_004345565.1. Taxonomy (GTDB): domain Bacteria; phylum Bacteroidota; class Bacteroidia; order Flavobacteriales; family Flavobacteriaceae; genus Flavobacterium; species Flavobacterium circumlabens. The sequence continues at coordinate 330,854 of NZ_SLWA01000001.1, forward strand.
TGCCGATTATGGAGTTGTTGGAGATGCTTTTGAAATTGTACCGCAATTAATTGAGAAATTAAAAGCCTTTAAAGCACAACATTCTTAGAAATAAAATTCTCTGTAAAAATATAGCTGCCTAAAAATAAGATAATCGTATCTTTGTTTTAGGTAGCTTTTTTGTTCCATATTTTTTGATTAAAATTGCACCTTTATTTTCCAATCAAAAAAAGTATTAAAATGAGGCATTAATTGCCCTTTTTTACCCACATATATGAGTCTAGTAAAACTATCCATAAAAGGAATTTCATACAGTCAAACTCAAAATGGCGCTTATGCCCTTATTTTGAATGAAGTTGACGGCGAAAGAAAACTTCCGATTGTTATTGGTGCTTTTGAAGCCCAGTCGATTGCTATCGCCTTAGAAAAAGAAATAAAACCGCCCCGCCCGTTAACACACGATTTATTTAAAAATTTCGCGGAAAGATTTGACATTGTTGTAAAACAGGTTATCATCCACAAACTGGTCGATGGTGTTTTTTATTCCAGTTTAATTTGTGAAAGGGATAAAATCGAAGAAATCATCGATGCCAGAACCTCTGACGCTATTGCTTTAGCGTTGCGTTTTAATGCTCCTATTTTTACCTATAAAAACATTTTGGATAAAGCGGGAATTTATTTAAAATCAAATTCTGCAGAGACGGATCAGGGAGCGCAGGAAATAGATGATGTACTATCAAATCCGGAGACTTTCGGACGTGAAGAAGAAAGTAATCAGTCCGGCGATGTCTACGCAAAACACAGCTTACAGGAACTAAACGATCTTTTAGATCAGGCAGTCTCTCAGGAAGACTATGAAAAAGCAGCGAAAATCAGAGACGAGATCTCAAAAAGATAATTTTAAGGCTGAAAGCCATGAGCTTTACGCTATAAGCTAAAGCACAAAATATTAAAAACAAGCTGCAAGCATTAGGAAAAACCCTAAAGCTTAAAGCCCAAAGCTTAAAGCAATCATGAAGCAATACTTAGACTTGGTACAACATGTTTTAGAAAACGGTTGTCAAAAAGGAGACCGCACAGGAACAGGAACAAAGAGTGTTTTTGGATACCAGATGCGTTTTGATTTAAGTGAAGGTTTCCCAATGGTTACAACCAAAAAATTACACTTAAAATCCATAATCTACGAATTGCTTTGGTTTTTAAAAGGAGATACCAATATTGCTTATCTTCAGGAAAACGGAGTGAAAATCTGGGATGCGTGGGCAGATTCAAACGGAGATCTGGGACCTGTTTACGGACATCAGTGGCGTAACTGGAACAGCGAGGAAATCGACCAGATTTCTGAATTAATAACAGAATTAAAAACAAATCCGAACAGCAGGAGAATGCTCGTTTCTGCATGGAACCCTTCGGTTTTACCGGATACCAAAAAATCATTTGAAGAAAATGTAGCCAACAACAAAGCCGCATTGCCTCCCTGCCATGCCTTTTTTCAGTTTTACGTGACGAGTCCTGATACGGAAAAAGGGGAAACAAAAGGAAAATTATCGTGCCAGTTGTACCAACGAAGTGCTGATATCTTTTTGGGAGTTCCATTCAACATTGCTTCTTATGCGCTTTTAACCATTATGATTGCACAGGTTTGCGATTTGGAATACGGTGAATTCATTCACACTTTTGGAGATGCACATATTTACAACAACCATTTTGAGCAATTAGAATTACAATTGACCCGTGAACCAAAACCATTACCAAAAATGATTTTAAATCCGGAGATTAAAAACATTTTTGATTTCGATTATAATGATTTTACACTTTTAGATTATGAGCCACACGCTGGTATAAAAGGAAGTGTTGCTGTATAAATATAAAATCCGCTTTAAGGCGGATTTTTTTATACTACCAATACACTATTTTCACTTCCGGCAAAATCATTCCATTTATAGGAATCGGCTTCCGGTTCATTCACATAAGTTCCGTCAATTACGTATTTAAACTCGTAAATCGCATCTTTAACCAGGTCATAGGTCGCTTTAAAAGTTCCGTTTTTCAACTTACTTAAAGTTCCTTCCTGAGCGTTCCAGTTGTTAAAGTCTCCAACTACAGCTGCCGCACTGGCATCTTTAGCATCTATTGAAAACGTAACTTTACAAACTGGTTTCGTTTTCACAAATTGTTTTTTTAAAGCCATAACCATTTAATTTTTAGATTGATAGAACTAAATTACGCAAATTAACAGGAAGATTCTACACTCGGATAAACGATTTGTGATAATAGCAAAAAGCACAACTATTTTTAGCCGCATTCATAATTAATTCCCGCTTAAATTTTGAATTTCAGATTCTTAGCGCATTTAAAAGCAAATATTCTGTGCTCAAAATATTGTGCTTTCAAAATAAATTCTAACTTTATAATCTCATTATTTTTGAAATCTTATGGAAAAAGAAGTGCACGAGCAATATGAATATGCCAGAAGGAGGATCAGACAAAAGAAAATATTGTATTTTCATTTTGTGCTGTTTCTTTTAGGCAGTTTATTTTTATTTATTGCGAATCGATTTTTTGGATTTGGTACTACTAACACCAACAGCGTTACCGTTACCGACACTACTCAAAATTGGTGTATCTGGGCGATCACAATATGGTTTTTTATTTTTATCCTTCATTTTATAAAAGTTTATATTACGGATAGATTTATGAATAAAAACTGGGAAAGAGAGCAAATTGACCGACTTGTTGCCTTGCAGCAAAAAAGGATAAGCCAATTAGAATCAAGAATAGAAGAGAATACCGAAAATAAAATTTAGTTCAGCATACCATGATTATAATGATAGCAGCCGTTGCCGAAAACAATGCCCTTGGAAAAAACAATGAATTGGTCTGGCATTTGCCAAATGACTTCAGGAGATTCAAAGCATTAACTACAAACCATTATATTATAATGGGAAGAAAGACTTTTGAAAGTTTCCCAAAACCCTTACCAAACCGGACCCACGTGATTATAACCCGTCAAAAAGATTATAATCCGGAAGGCTGCATTGTTGTGGACAGTATTGAAAAAGCACTTGCGGCATGCCCTGCAGAGGAAGATTCCTATATTATTGGCGGAGGTGAAATTTATAATTTAGGTCTCCCATATGCCGACATCATTGAAATAACCAAAGTACATCATACTTTTGAGGCTGATACATTTTTTCCGAAAATCAACAAAAACGAATGGCAGTTGGTGGAGGCTGAGACGAATCTCAAAGATGAAAAACATCAATACGATTATACCTATGAAACTTACATTAGAAAATAATTTCCTTTTAAAGTTTTTAATAAAATATCATTTAGAATACTCATTTTTCAAAATTTAAATTTAGCTGCTCATTTTCTTTGGTATCGTTTAATTTTATCTCATAAACATATTTTTCACAAGTATTCTATCTTTTTGTTTTAGCTACTTGGTTCCTTTGCGGAATTATTTAATTTAGCCTCCGATTAAAAACTAAAAAATATCATGAAAAAATTACTTTATTTATTAAGTGCAATTATAGCAATATTAACATCTTGTTCCAGCGACAATGATACTGATTCACTTAATCAAGCACATATACCCTTATTACTAAAATATGTTATTACTAAAGATGGTAAGACGATTTACACGGGAGAAAATATTTACAATGGAAATAGAATCGTAAGCTTTAGTGACTCAAATGGAAACAAATCAAATTACACATATACTGGAGATCTAATCACAAAAATAGAAGACATTAATACTAAAGGAATGATAACTACAACTAGAGACTATAGTTACTCTAGCGGAAAGCTAGAATCAGTTTTATATAAATCCCCTTCTAGTAAAAATTTAAAAATAAAATACACTCATAATCAGGACGGTACGATATCTTACAAAAAATATCTCATTCAAGTATCAACAGGATCAGAAGAAGAAGAGGGTAGTACAGGAAAATACACTTTTAAAGATGGTAATTTAATAAAAACTGAAAGTTTCTATTATAATAGTCCTGAAGGCTTAACAATAAGCGAATATGATTCTAAAAATTCTTTTAATAAAAATATCCTAGGACTGAAACTATTACTAGATTACAGTTCAACTTCTATTAATAATTTAGTTAAACAAACTATTGTAACATTTTCAGACAACAATTCCACATCTATCATATCAACTTATGCTTTTACATATGACGCAAACGGTTACGCAACAGAAATGAAAACCTCAAAGAGTGACGGAGCCTCTGATACTACACAAACAATAAAATATTTCTATTAATTAAATCATTAAAATGAATTAGAATTTTCACAGAAACCTCATTTCATAAATTTAAGATAAAACACCAATTACAAGCTCCACTTACATTAAGAAATAAAAAAAACATCCTCAATTGAGGATGTTTTTGGCAAAAATTGATTTCTGGTTTTGGACTTTTCAAGAGTAGCATTGGATAGGAACAACAATTACCTGACGGGATTGTTATAACATTATTATTATTTTCTGAGAGCAAATCTCAAAAAAGCCTTTACTACCAAATACCACGAAGGCGTTAAAGGCTAGAAAATTAAAATTTCCAAAAACAAATTAATCCTAAGAACGTATTGCGCTTTAAAATTGAATATTGTCAACCAAAACAATATTTAAAAAACTACTACAAGAACAAACTACAGCCAGCGCAGAGGCATTCATTCGGTTTAAGTCACTAATCACCAGCAATCCGTAAAAATCTTAAACATTATCATATGACAAAATTGACTATAAAATCCTACATATACAATACCCACTTACCGTGATTTTTTTAAAATACCCCCTTTTAGGGATGGGTCAAAAAAAGAATCTTCAGCAAAAAATAGCTGTTTGTAAAAACATTTGATTTACAAATTAAAAAACTGAATTACAGTTAAAGAAGATTTGTATTATATTTGCGTAAATAAAAAAAATGTCTGAAAAAATAACTCCGTATAAAAACTCTACATTAGGCAAAAAAGAACAAGTTGCCCAGATGTTTGACACGATTTCCGGGAACTATGATAATTTAAACCGTGTAATTTCATTTGGTATTGATATTAAGTGGAGAAAAAAGGTATTGAAAATAGTTTCTGACACAAAACCAAAAATTATACTTGATATTGCAACAGGAACCGGCGATTTAGCTATTTTAATGGCACAGACGAATGCAGAAAAAATTATTGGTCTGGATATTTCGGCAGGAATGCTTGAAGTTGGAAAAAAGAAAGTAGACGAAAAAAAATTATCGAATGTTATTGAGTTGGTTTTAGGCGATTCTGAAAACATCCCTTTTGAAGATAATTATTTTGATGCCATAACCGTTAGTTTTGGAGTTCGGAACTTTGAAACCCTTGAAAAAGGTTTTGGTGAAATCTTAAGGGTTTTGAAACCAAACGGTGTATTTGTAATTCTTGAAACTTCGGTTCCGGACAAAACACCTTACAAACAAGGATATCGTTTTTACACCAAAAATATACTTCCATTAATAGGAAAACTGTTTTCAAAAGATAATTCAGCTTACGGATATTTGTCCGAATCTGCTGCTGCTTTTCCGTATGGAGAGGCCCTGAACAATATTTTACGAAAAATTGGGTTTATAGATGTTGTGGCTATGCCTCAAACTTTTGGAGTTGCAACCATTTATTCTGCTTCTAAAAAATAGTATGAAAAAAACAGTAATCTTAATTTTATTAGTCTTAACGACAAAAGGATATTCGCAATTTGCTAAAAATATGTTTAGCAAAGACCCTATTATTAATCTCGAAAACTGGCAAAAACAACGCCTGTATTTTGGTTATTATTTAGGTTTTAATAGTTTCGACTTTAAATTTGATTACAAAAACAAGGTACAGCAGGATATTCAGGTAAAAAAAACAACCGGTTTTAATGTTGGGGTTGTAGCCGATTTAAGATTGCAGGAATATATCAACCTGCGTTTTGAACCTGGTTTGTATTATACAAAACGTGATTTATATTATCCGCTTGAAAAGCAGGCTGATTATTTGCGAGAGGTAAGCAGTACCTACATTCACTTTCCTCTATTACTGAAATTTTCTGCTTTACGTACCGGAAATATTCGCCCCTATTTAGTGGGAGGGATGTCAACTACATTAAACCTTTCGAGTAATTCAAAATCTGTAGATGATAATCATGATCAGAAATTTAGGGTAAAACCCTGGACTGCGGCTTATGAACTTGGTTTTGGAATTGATATTTTCTCAGAGTATTTTATTTTCTCTCCTTCTATCAGAGGAATGTTTGGTATCACTGACGAATTAATCAGGGATAATCCGGCTAATGGCCCAAGTCCATGGACGGATAACATTGATTCCATGAAATCGAGAGCGATTTTAATAAATTTTACTTTTCATTAAAACAAAACCCTAACTATTTCGTTTAAATTCACTAAGAATAATTGCTGTTGCGGTGGCTACGTTTAAACTTTCCGTTTTTTGCAGTTCACCGAATCTTGGAATTGTGAGTCGGCTTGTAACCGTTTTTTCAATCTCTTCAGAAATACCATTGGCTTCATTACCCATGATAATGATCCCGTCTTGTGGCAAATTGGATTGATAAATGTTTTCTCCGTCCATAAAAGTTCCAAAAACAGGCAACTTTGTTTGCGTGATAAACGTTTTCATATCGACATAATTTACATTTACCCTGGTGATAGAACCCATCGTAGCTTGTACTACTTTCGGATTGTAAATATCAACGGTTTCTTTAGAGCAGATAATCTGCTTAATACCAAACCAGTCGCAAAGACGTAATATGGTCCCTAAATTTCCGGGATCACGAATGTCGTCCAGCGCCAGAATTAAACCGGTATCGGTAATTTTATTTTCAGAAGGCATTTTGAAAACCGCTAAACACGAATTCGGAGTTGCTAAAGCACTTATCTTTTTAAGTTCCTGCTCATTAATAAGCGTACGTTTTGAAGGCTGAACGGCCTCAAAATCATTTTGTGTGGTGTATAAATGTTCTAATTCAAAGTTGGATTGCAAGAGTTCCTGAATTACTTTTACCCCTTCGGCAAAAAATAATTGATTTGCTAAGCGTTGCTTTTTTTGATGTAAACCGGATATAAGCTTGATTTGGTTTTTACTAACCATAAAATAATGTACTTTTGAATTAAATATTTAATATCACTTGAAAAAGAATTCCACAAAAATACTAGCATTTATTCTAATAGCAATACTTATTTGCGCTTGTAATGCTGTAAAAAGAGTTCCGGACGGAAAAAGCCTTCTTACTAAAAACACTATTCTTGTAAATGGAAAGTCTACCAATGATGAAACTGCTTCCAACCAAATGTACCAAAAACCAAATGGTACTTTACTGGGATACAAATTACGTCTGAATTTATACAACTTAGCCAACTTAAATCCGGATTCTACGTATCAGGCAAAATTTAAAAACAATCCGGGCTTATATGAGCGACAGGCAAAAATATTATCTGCAAAACAAGTCGACCGTCTTGGACAGTCTTTTTTATACAAAGGAATTCACGAATTTTTGAAAAGTACCGGAGAACCACCGGTTATTATTGATACGACAAAAACAAAAAAATCTTTGCTGCGTTTGAAATTTTACTATTTCAACAATGGTTATTTTAATGTAAAAACCGATTATAATATTGACAGCGTAGGGCGCAAAAAAGCTAAAGTCAATTATAATATCACCACAGGCCCGGCTTTTCTTCTGGATTCCATCAGAACAAGTATTATGACTCCGGCCTTAGATTCGTTATATAAAACCAATAAAGAACCTTCCTTATTGAAATCGGGAAGTCAATATAAAACTTCGGATTTTGAGGATGAGAAAAACCGTATCACTACTTATTTCAGAAATCACGGTGCGTATTTCTTCCAGCCTACCTATGTAACTTATGACATTGATACGATTGGTAAAAAAAACAAAGCTGACGTTAATTTAATCATCAACAACAATAATATCCAGGAAAGAGATTCCAGCAGAACAGAGCCCTTTAAAATATATAAAATAAGTGATGTAAACATCTATACAGATTATTCACCGGCCAATTCAAAAACTCCGATCAAAGACAGTACGACGTACAACAACTTTAACCTGTACAGTTATAAAAAATTAAAATACAAACCGCGCGCCATTACAGATGCTGTTTTTATTTCAAAAGGAAGTACGTTTTCAGACACCAGAACAACGCTTTCGACACGATACTTAAACAATCTGAAGATTTTTAATTATCCGTCGATACAATATGAAGTGGACAAACGCGACCCATTGGGAGAATCGCTGATTGCGAATGTTTTTTTAACTCCCAGAAAAAAATACAGTTTCGGTGCGACTTTAGATTTTACCCATTCCAATATTCAGGATTTTGGAATCGGAGCCAGTGTTTCCGAGACTATCCGTAACGTTTTTAACAGGGCTGAAACTTTAGAGATTTCCGCGCGCGTAAATATTGGATCCTCAAAAGACATGGCCAATCCGAACAATAATTTCTTTAATGTTTCAGAATATGGTCTGGATATGAAATTAAATTTTCCGAGAATCTTATTGCCTTTCGGAACCGAAAAAATTATTCCGAAAAGAATGATTCCCTCCACAAGTATCTCTGCCGGTTTCTCTAAACAAAGGAACATTGGTCTTGATAAAGAAAATTTCACGGGAGGACTTGCTTACAATTGGTCTCCAAAGCGAAGCAACACTGCCAAACTCGAATTGCTGAATGCTCAATTTGTACGCAACTTAAATCCGGACAATTACTTCAATGTGTATACTTCTTCGTATAACGAACTGAATAATATCGCCAGCACTTACAACACAAAAGCTGAAAATCTGGACACCAGTAATAATCTGATCATCACAAAAGGAACCGCAGGTTTCACCGATGATGTTATAAATGGACGAACTTTGCTAACACCCGGCAGTCCGGACTACAAACAAGTTGAAAGTATTGAAGAACGAAGAGTTCGTCTGACCGAGAATGATTTTATTCTGGCCACCAGTTATACGTTCACCAAAACAACCAAAAAAGATCTGGCGGACAATACTTTTTATCAGTTTAAAACAAAAATAGAATCTGCAGGTACCTTACTGACAGCGGTTTCAAACATTGCTAAGTTGCCAAAAAACATCAGTGGTAATTACGAAATATTCAACTTAGAATATTCAGAATATATAAAAACCGAATTTGATTACATCAAGCACTGGGATTTTGGAAAAGAAAAAGTAATAGCCGTAAGGAGCTTTTTCGGAATCGCGATTCCATTTGGAAATTCAGATTATATTCCGTTCTCCCGAAGTTATTATTCCGGAGGTTCAAATGATAATCGTGCCTGGCAGCCGTATTCATTAGGTCCCGGAACTACCAATGCTTCCAACGACTTTAATGAGGCCAATATGAAAATTGCACTTAGTGCCGAATTTCGATTTAAGGTATTTGGAGATGTAAAAGGAGCTATCTTTGCAGATGCCGGAAATATCTGGAATGTGCTCGATAATGTCATCGATGAGAAAGCAAAATTCTCTGGCGTAAACGATTTAGCTGAAATTGCTTTGGGTTCCGGATTTGGATTACGTTACGATTTAAGCTTCTTTGTTATTCGTTTAGATTTAGGCTTCAAGACCTATAATCCGGCGCATGACGAAGGAAATCGTTGGTTCAGAGAATACAATTTTGGTCACTCGGTTTTAAATTTTGGAATAAATTATCCGTTCTAATGCTAATTAATTCTTATTTTTGCAACCTAAAAACTAAAAACAACTATAAAAAAATTACAATGGCACACAATATCAAACCAGGAGTAGCTACAGGAGATCAGGTTCAGGAGATTTTTAATTATGCGAAAGAAAAAGGATTTGCACTTCCGGCAGTAAATGTTACGGGATCAAGTACTATTAATGGAGTTCTTGAAACTGCAGCGAAACTTAATGCACCGGTTATCATTCAATTTTCAAACGGTGGAGCACAATTTAACGCTGGTAAAGGTTTATCTAATGCAGGTGAAAAATCAGCTATCGCTGGTGGAATCGCAGGAGCAAAACATATTCATACTTTGGCAGAAGCTTACGGAGCAACTGTAATTTTACACACTGACCACTGTGCCAAAAAATTATTGCCTTGGATTGATGGTTTATTAGATGCTTCTGAAAAACATTTTGCAGAAACAGGAAAACCATTATTCAGTTCTCACATGATCGATTTGTCTGAGGAGCCAATCGAAGAAAACATCGAGATCTGTAAAGAATATTTGGCAAGAATGAGCAAAATGGGAATGACATTGGAAATCGAGCTTGGAATTACAGGTGGAGAAGAAGATGGCGTTGACAACTCTGATGTTGACAGCTCAAAATTATATACACAACCGGAAGAAGTAGCTTATGCTTACGAAGAATTATCTAAAATAAGCCCTAAATTTACAATTGCAGCAGCTTTTGGTAACGTTCACGGGGTTTACAAACCAGGAAACGTAAAATTGACTCCGAAAATCTTAAAAAATTCTCAGGATTTCGTTCAGAACAAATTCAACACGGGTCATAATCCGGTAGATTTCGTTTTCCACGGAGGTTCAGGTTCTACATTGGAAGAAATCAGAGAAGGAATTAGCTACGGAGTAATCAAAATGAATATTGATACTGATTTACAATTTGCATATACAGAAGGAATTCGTGATTATATGGTTAAAAACATTGACTATTTAAAAACACAAATCGGTAACCCGGAAGGTGCTGAAGCTCCTAACAAAAAATATTATGACCCAAGAAGATGGGTACGTGAAAGCGAAGTAACATTCAATACAAGATTGGAGCAGGCTTTTGCAGACTTAAACAATGTGAATACACTATAAGTAAAAGTTTAAAGTTTCAGGTTTCAGGTTTCGCAACTTTAAACTTTAAACCTGAAACAACAAAAACAATAAATATGGCTTGGTTTAAAAGACAGGAAAAAGGGATTACGACCGCTACTGAAGATAAGATGGACGTTCCGAAAGGATTGTGGTACAAATCTCCGACCGGAAAAATTATTGATGCTGACGAATTAGCAAGAAACTTATTTGTTAGTCCTGAAGATGATTTTCACGTTAGAATTGGAAGCGCAACCTACTTTGAGATTTTATTTGACAACAATGAGTTTGTTGAATTAGATAAAAACATGACTTCTAAAGATCCCCTGCATTTTGTGGATACAAAAAAATATGCAGAAAGGCTGAAAGATGTAATGGAGAAAACCCATCTTAAAGACGCTGTGCGTACCGGAGTGGGAAAATCTAAAGGAAAAGAACTGGTAATCTGCTGTATGGATTTCGCCTTTATTGGTGGATCTATGGGAGCTGTTGTAGGGGAGAAAATCGCAAGAGGAATTAATCACGCGATCAAAAACAATTTGCCTTTTGTCATGATTTCAAAATCAGGAGGAGCCCGTATGATGGAAGCGGCTTATTCGTTAATGCAGTTGGCTAAAACCTCTGTAAAACTGGCACAGCTTGCAGAAGCAGGATTACCGTATATCTCTTTATGTACAGATCCTACAACGGGAGGAACTACTGCCTCTTACGCCATGTTGGGAGATATTAATATTTCTGAGCCGGGTGCTTTAATTGGTTTTGCAGGTCCGCGTGTGGTTCGTGATACTACAGGAAAAGATTTACCGGAAGGTTTTCAAACCGCCGAGTTTCTTTTAGAACACGGTTTCCTTGACTTTATTACGCCAAGAAAAGATTTAAAGGATAAGATCAACTTGTATATCGATTTAATTCAAAATAATAACATCAGATAGTTTCTAAAAACTTCTAAAATACCCAACCCGACAGCCTTAAAACTGTCGGGTTTCTTTTTTGTAAAAAAAATTAAAGCTACATTTTATTTGTAGCTTTTTTTTTATAAATTAGCCACCTATATACCCCTATAAAGCCTAATTTGTAATTTATAAAACTAACTATATGCCAACCAAAAACTTCATCCCGTTTATTAAAACAGTGGTATTTGCCATTGTATTAAGTCTTTCAGGCTGCAGCAGCGAGTCAGAAATAATAGAAAACTCCGATAAGAAAAGTATATTAATGCTTCATAAAAATTATGAGTTTCTTAAATCGAAAGAATCGCTTTTTAATGCGATAACGAATTCAGGTACTCAAAAAACAATCTCCAAAAGAACCGTTCAGGCTTTAGATTTTAAAATCTTTACAGACAGGCTTACCTATGTAAAAAACGAGGAAAAAGCCAAAGAGTCGTTTACGTTTTACATCGAGCGAAACAATTATTCCCCTGCCAGCAACACAATTGAAAATCTAATCCTGACAAAAGGCTTTAACGAGGAAGAATACAAAGCCTACATCATCACCTATTTCTTTCCTGACGGGATCGCCAGTGAGCATAAAAACTTTAAAGTAACAGGGTTTAAAGCCGTAAACAGCGAAACCTTTTCGTTTAACAACCTGACTTCAAAATCTGCCTGTGAAAACACCTATGAATATATGGTAATCGAAACCGCGCATAAGTGTTACAGCGGGAACCATTCCGGAGCTTCTGAAGCAGCTAACTGCGAGGGCAAAGGTTCTCTGCCGTACTCGACGTATCAGGTTGTAGCCTACCTAACCGATTCTTGCGGAGAAGGTGTAGCAGGAGGTGGCACAGGCGGAGACCAAAGTGGTGCCGGAGGCGGTCGCAGCAGCACACCGGGAAGCGGTGGCGGTGCCCCGGTAGATACCGGAATTTCTTTACCTCCTTCCTGTCAGTCTGTAGATTGTGAGGTGCCGATACTGGCCAATGACATCAACGTATTATTAGGAAATACACTTAATTTTGAACAATTAACCTTTTTGTTCAACAATGATAATATTGCTACGGAAGTAAAAAATTACCTGGATCAGAATACTAATGCTGCGGCGAAAGCGCTTACGACGCAAATAATAGCGGCGATGGTAGCGAATCCCGGTTTAAAGATTAATTTTACCGCCTCTGTAAATTCACCGATGAATATTGATATACTGGCTATTACAAACGCGACTACTGAAGGGAAAAAGTTTCTTGAAGTTTATGATGCTTTGACGAAATCTCCGGAATTTAAAAAACTATTTATTGATATGTTTGCGGAAAGTAAGCGATTTAATGTGAAATTTGAAATTGCAGAAAAAGTTTATGAAAATGATGATCCAACTAAAAAAGAAGTAAACGCAAATACTTCCAAAATAGCTGGCACAGATAATTATATAATAAAAATAAATAAGAAAATTTTCAACAAAGGGACAGATTTCAGTCAAATCAGAATTAAAAATGCTAAAACCATTTTGCACGAATGCATTCATGCGTTTCTTTTTGTCAAATCTAAAAATTCTACAATCGGTATGGATATTGAAACGGTTATAGATAAAATTTACCCAACAACCGATGAGCAACATAATTTCATGGCGGAAAAAATGATACCCACAATGCAAAAGATACTTTCACAAATAAGAGATTTAGTTACGACAACAGCCGGCAGAAATGTTTTAGATACACAAATTACAATGCATCCTACTCAAACTCCTTTGACATCAACCCCATGGATTTGGAGTGAATATTATAAATTTTTAAGTCTAAAAGGATTAGAAAAAACAGTTTATTTCAAAAATAATTTCCCTACAGGATCAGATCAATGGAAATTATTAACAAAATATATTGAATACGGCCATAATGAATTAGATAAATAATAAATTAATATGAAAACTATAATTCTTTTATTTTTTGTTTCCACTTTTGCTTTTTGTCAGGATATTAATCACATAAAAACGCTTGATACGGTTTACGTGGCATTTACAAAAGGAAAAAATCAGGAAAAAAAAGTATATTCTGATAATTTCAGAGAATATACCTTGTCTTTAAATTCGAAAAAAGAAAATCGAACTGAACAATTAATATTTAGTAAACCAGATCGTAAAAATTCAATGACAGAAAAAGGTTTTTTAAGAATTGATACGAGAATTGAAAATAAATCCTTTTTAAAAAAACATCAAAAAGATATAATTGATTTAGACTTTCTCAAAAATTTCACAGAAGAATATATTGTTTGCGAATTATTATCGCGATCACAAACGTTCTATATCATTGATCTTACCGAAAAGAAAAAAAGGAAAGTTGTTTTATATAGTGTGTTTCTATTGAATTACTGTCCTATTGGGGAATGATGACTTCCAATTGTTCAAAAAACTATACGTATTGGAGAAGTTAACTTAATAAAAATCATATGTCATGAAAGCAATAATTACATTACTTATGATAAATATATCCGGAACGATTTATAGTCAGGATTATGATACTTTAAAAAAAGCAGATACTGTTTATATTTTTTTTAAGCAAAATCAGTACAAGCAAATATATATGCCTCAATCGAAGGGATATGGCGACTATATCTTTGTTTTTAATGAATATTACAAACATACCCATATAATGCTGTACCATAATCCGTATGTTGCTGAGGAGAAAAAAGAAAAAAAATCATTTCTAAAAAAACATAAAAGCATTTTGATTAATTACGATTTTCTAATTAACATGCTCAGTTATCAGGACGCTAAAAAATTGCTATTGAGCAAAAAAAAGATTTATCTCATAGATGATAATGATACTGGATGGTTTTCAATAAAGCTTAAAGAAGTTAAGGTAAATGACTATAATATTAATCCTATTGAATAAGTAAAATGCCAAATACTAAACCGATATCAGCCTTTACCTTTCAAAACAGCACTTTCTTCTATTTCGTTTTAAGTGTTTTATTCTGTCTGCCTTTTAAATCAAATGGACAGGACATTAAAAAGATAAAAGAATCAGATACCCTATATGTTTATTTCAAATACGATAATGGGAATCAAATGAAAGAGTCAAACAACATTGTAAACAGAGATAATTACAATTACTCTTTTGTTTTTGATGCTGACAACACAAAAATAAGACAGGATTTAACTCTGGTTAATCATTACAGAATTACTCCGGAAGTGAAGTTTGTCAAACACTCATTTCTGAGGAAAAGAAAAGACATTACGGTCAATTATAATTTTCTTAAAACATTAGGGTTTCGTGAAAGTGAAAAACTGCTTTTAGAAAAGAAGAAAATATACTTAATCGATTATGAATATCTTTCTCATCATAAAGTAAGAGTAGCAGAAGTAAAAATGGTTGACAGAAGCAGTCTGATATCCATTGAATAATCAAATAATTCCCGTGACTAAACAAAAATCAAAATTAGTTTGTCACAGTTTCTGTTTCAAAATTTCTGTTGTAATTTTTTTGTTGTAAAAAAAATTACAACAATTTATTTACAACACTTTTGTTGTAAAATTTCTGTTGTAAAAAAAAATACAACAATTAGTTTACAACAGCCTTGTTGAAAAATAAAAATTACTATTAAACTTTCAACAACAATAAAACACAATACATACTACTTCATCAATTAATCCCTGAAAAATTGTATTTTTGCCTGGTGCACCGTAAGTAATCGTTTTACCCCCAAAACGAACCAGAAAGGGTAACTTACAAAAGCAAAACTGTTTTTTACCAAAATCTGTTTTTTTTAAAGCAATATAAATATCTTTGAATTATGAGCACAGCAATAAAACCAAATCATATAGGCAGAAAAATCAGCCGTATTCGTGAACTGAAAGACATGAAACAGGAAGCCCTCGCACAAGCTTTGGGAACTTCCCAACAAACGGTATCTTCCATAGAAAATAGTGAGACCATAGACGAAGAAAGACTTATCGAAGTAGCAAAAGCACTTGGTGTAAGTGTGGAAGCCATAAAAAACTTTACAGAAGAAAATATGATTAGCTATTTCAATAATTTTTACGACAATAGTACCAGCAATGGTATGAATGGAATATTCAATCCTAGTCATTGTTCATTCAACCCGCTAGACAAAATGATGGAAATGGTAGATGAAAACAGAAAGCTGTACGAACGTTTGGTTCAGTCTGAAAAAGATAAAATTGAATATTTAGAAAAACTGCTCAAAGGAAAATAAGGTTTTTCGAAACCTGTTCCTTTTCATAAAAAAATCCCGTGGAAAATTTTTCACGGGATTTTTTCAGTTTTGTCTTTTGAGAAGATGATACTTTTTAAGAGTAACTATTTTTTAGGCCTGCCCCTTTTTAATTCTTTTTCGGCTATGGTAAAGGCTAATTTTTCACGCCATAGCGCATAACGTTCCCTAAAAACTATTTTTATAGCACTATCTACCGCGCCATGCAGGAACAGACTCCAGACACTGGCCATTTTGCGGGTTATCGAGCTGTCCCATGCGCGAAGACTCAGCGAAAAAGAGCCATCAATATACCGCATCCAGTGCCACATTCCGGTAGGCATGAACAAGGTATCTCCGTGTTCCAGGAAAACTTCATACCCTTCGACGCCTTTCAGCGCGGGAAATTTTTCGAAGTCCGGATTGGAAACGTCATAATCCTCTAAAGCGTAGGTTGTATTGGGCACACAGTAAAGCCTTTTTTTCCATTTGTAGTCAAACAGGATAATGTGTTTTCTGCCTCCAAAATGCGTGTGGAAAAGATGAGGCAAATCGATGTCATAATGTAAAAATGTAATGGCCTGGGAGCCTCCAAAAAACATGGCAGGCATACTTTCTATAAAGCCTCCCATTAATTCTTTTGGAATTTTGACATCATTGACCAATTCGGGTTTGTGTTTAAAAAGATTGAAGAAAAAAATACGCAGCTGTGTTGGCTCTCTTTTTATCAGATCCAGATAATCACCGAATTTCATCGTGGCAATCGAGGCATTGATTACTTTTTTGGGATCTGCTTTGGAGTTGTCCACTAGTTTGACTTCAATATCCCCTGCAATTTCCTTAAAATAATCCGTGGACCATTTTTCTCTTGCCGGCCAGTCTTTTGTCAATCCTTTTATAATTAAAGGCTTTTTTTTATCTAAATAGTTCTTCTTAAAATCTTGTCTGGAAATAGACTCAACAACATCGACAGGTTTTAGTATAAAGCTCATTTTTTTCCTTAATTTAAATTGTCAGTTTCCCAAAATTATCTAATTATTTCTCTCCTCTAACATTTGTAATAAAATAATACAAAAGAAAAATAGGCCGTTTTCCTGTACAAATACCAGTAACAGGATCTGACTTTATTGTCAAATTTCCCAGCCCTATATTTCAGGACCATACAATTTAATCAAAAAAAACCGAAGAATGATCTTCGGTTTTTTAAATTTTAAATTTATTATTCAATAGGATACATTCTTTCGCTAAAAAATACATCGTTTCTCTTAAACTTCTTATTACATTTCAAAAGAAACATAAAGTTTACCCAGCAAAAACCTCTGACCCTTTGCAACTCTGTCCCTTTGTACCTACTTCAAAGAAGCCATATCAATCACAAAACGATATTTCACATCGCTTTTGTTCATGCGCTCGTAAGCTTCATTAATGTACGCCATATCGATGATTTCAACATCTGAAGTAATATTGTGTTCGGCACAGTAATCTAACATTTCCTGCGTTTCTTTGATTCCGCCAATCAAACTTCCGATGATGCTTCTTCTTTTCATGATTAACGTAAAAACAGGAATTTCTGCAGGTGCAGGAGGTGCTCCCACGACAATCATCGTTCCGTTTGTTTTCAGTAAATTCAGATACGCATTATGATCGTGTTTCGCCGAAACGGTATTTAAAATAAAATCGAAGCTGCTCGCTAATGATTCCATAGTTTCCGGATTTGAAGTCAGGGCAAAATGATGTGCCCCTAATTTTTTAGCATCGGCTTCTTTAAACGGAGAATGGCTTAACATGGTCACTTCGGCACCAAATGAAACCGCAAATTTTACGGCCATATGTCCCAAACCACCTAAACCTAAAACGCCAACTTTATGCCCCTTGCCTACTTTTAAATAACGCAGCGGTGAATAAGTAGTAATTCCGGCGCATAATAAAGGTGCCACTCCTTTTAAATCTAATTTTTCAGAAACGTGAAGGGTGTAATTTTCGTCGACAATAATACTGGTCGAATAGCCGCCTCTTGTCGGAATATCAGTTCCTCGTTCTACACTATTGTAAGTTTGCGTCATTCCTTCATCACAAAACTGCTCCTCGCCTGCCTGACAGCTCGGACAGATTCTGCAGGAATCTACAAAACAGCCTATTCCGGCTAATTCCCCCACTTTAAATTTTGAAACTTCGCTACCAACAGCAACAATTCGGCCCACAATTTCGTGTCCTGGAACTAAGGGGTAATTTACAGGTCCCCATTCCCCTTTTGCAGTATGAATATCGGAGTGGCAAACACCACTGTACAAGATTTCTATCTGAACCTGATGAGCACCAACTTCTTTTCTTTCAAACGTATAGGGTTTTAACGGATTTTCGGCATCAAATGCAGCATAAGCTTTTACTGGTATCATGTTATCGTATTTTAATTAAGCTATTAAAATTACAATAAATTCTCCATCAAAATAAAATTTGAAGGGGCAAAAAAGATGTTTTTTTGAGTATTTGAATTTTACATTCCGGTTCTGATGGCCTCAACCGGATCCAGATTTGCTGCTGAAATTGCCGGCAGAATTCCCGAAATCAATCCGATAAGCGCGGCTAAGCTTGTTCCTAAAACTATATTTCCGAAACTTAAAACGAATTCAAAATCTAATAATTTGGTCAATAAAAGGGAGATTCCCCAAACCATCAGCAAACCAATTATTCCTCCGATTACAGACAGAATAATGGCTTCAAACAAAAACTGGAATAATATAAATTTGTTTTTGGCTCCTAATGATTTCTGGATTCCGATAAGATTCGTGCGTTCTTTTACCGAAACAAACATGATATTCGCAATTCCAAAACCGCCCACCAGCAGCGAAAATCCACTGATAATCCAGCCCACTACATTCATCTGTCCTAAAATTCCATCAATAAAATCGGTAAACCCGGAAAGTACATTAATAAAAAAGTTGTCCATTTCTCCTGCTTTCATCCCACGGATCCCTCTTATTTTTTGTGCTATTTCGGCTTTGTAAGCATCCATGTCAACGCCTTTAACCGGTTTCAAAACAATTACCGGGGTCATCGAATCGCTGTCGCCATACATTCGGCGTAAAAAATTGGCCGGTAAATACACTGAAGTATCATTACTGTCACCAAAAAAGCCTGCACCTTGTTTCGCTATCACTCCGATTACGGTAAAACGCTGTCCGTAAAGTCTAATATTTTTTCCAATAGGATCTATGGTGCCAAAAAGGCCGTCTGCAATTTCATATCCCAAAACAATAACGGCGGTTCCTGAATTCGATTCCGATTCGTTGTAGAATCGTCCTTTATCAAAACTTAACCCATCAATATCGACCATTTCAAAAGAAGACGGGACAATATTTACATCGGCAACGGTTTTAGAATCGTATTTTAAACTTTCATGATTGACAAAAAGCTGATAACCGACTTGTTGTGTATTGTTGAGTGAGTTTTTTAAAGCAATGTATTCATCGTATTTCACATTTGGGAACTGTTCTCTTTTCCATTGGGGAATTTCGGAAGGCCCAAAACAATACTTCATCAAATAAATCGTATTTTTATCTAAGCTGCTCAGATCTTTAGAAATTTTACGGTCTAAAGAATCAACCGCGGCGAGTACCGCAATAATCGAAAAAATACCAATTGTTACACCAAGCAATGACAATAATGTACGCAATTTATTATTCCGTAAAGCATTTATGGCAAAGCTTAAACTTTCTTTCAGCAACCTTAGATAAACAATCATATTTTCGTATTTTTCAATAAAGTAAAATTCAATAATTTAAAATAAAAAACCTAACAAAACTTAACTTACTCATCAGTAGATTTTTTTACCATAATGTTACATTAATTTTCTTTAAAATAATATTTAAAAAAACTACTTTTGCAGTCTGAAAATCATAACTACACAATGAGCACAACTAAAACAATACAATCGGCCTTAATATCTGTTTTTTCGAAAGACGGACTTGAGCCAATCGTTAGAAAATTACACGAACAAAACGTAACACTTTATTCGACCGGAGGAACGGAAGATTTTATTAAAAACTTAGGCATTCCTGTAGTTCCGGTTGAGGATATCACTTCTTTTCCTGAAATTCTTGGCGGAAGAGTAAAAACGTTACACCCGAAAATTTTTGGCGGAATTTTAAACCGCCAGGATAACGAAAGTGATGTTCAGCAAATGAAGGAATTTGATATTCCTCAGATTGACTTAGTGATTGTTGATTTGTACCCGTTTGAAAAAACGGTTGCCTCAGGTGCAAGCGAACAGGATATTATTGAAAAAATTGATATTGGCGGAATCTCCTTAATCCGTGCCGGTGCAAAAAACTTTAAAGACACTGTAATTGTAGCTTCAGTAAATGAATACAGCTTGCTATTGGATTTGATTACAGAACAAAACGGAGCAACAACACTTGAAAACAGAAGATTGTTTGCTACAAAAGCATTCCACGTTTCTTCTCATTATGATGGTGCGATTTTTAATTACTTCAATACAGATGAAACGATCTATAAAGAAAGTATTGACAACGGTCAGATTTTACGTTATGGAGAAAATCCACACCAAAAAGGATTCTTTTTTGGAGATTTTGATGCCATGTTCAAAAAAGTCCACGGAAAAGAGTTATCTTACAACAACCTGCTGGATGTAGATGCTGCGGTAAACTTAATTAATGAGTTTAAAACAGACGGGCCTACTTTCGCTATTTTAAAACATAACAATGCTTGTGGTTTAGCTTCAAGAAAAACAATCAGTGAGGCTTACTTAGCGGCGCTGGCTTGTGATCCTACTTCTGCGTTTGGCGGAGTTTTGATTTCAAATGTTAAAATTGATTTGGCTACAGCCCAGGAAATCAATAAATTGTTCTGTGAGGTTGTCATCGCTCCAAGTTATGATGATGAGGCCATTACGGTTTTACAGGAAAAGAAAAACAGGATTATATTGGTTCAGAATGAAGTGGAATTACCTTCAAGACAAGTGAGAACATGTCTTAACGGTTTGTTAATTCAGGACAGAAATAATATTACGGATACTAAAGAGCATTTAAAGACCGTTACTATTACCGAGCCGACTGCTCAGGAAGTAGAAGATTTAATATTTGCTTCAAAAATTTGCAAGAACACCAAATCAAATACGATTGTGTTTGCTAAAAACGGAACATTAATTTCGTCAGGAACAGGTCAGACGTCAAGAGTTGATGCTTTAATGCAGGCAATTGACAAGGCAAAAGCTTTCGGTTTTGATCTGACAGGAGCTTCAATGGCGAGCGATGCATTTTTCCCGTTTCCGGATTGTGTTGAATTAGCCAAAAAAGCAGGAATAACCGCTGTTATTCAGCCGGGAGGATCAATAAAAGACGAATTAAGCATAAATTATTGCAACGAAAATAATCTTGCAATGGTATTTACAGGAACACGTCATTTTAAACATTAATTTGTTTAACTTTGTTCAAAATAATTTATAACATTTTAAACCCCTAAAAAACTTATGGGATTTTTTGATTTCATGACCGAGGATATTGCGATAGACCTTGGTACCGCAAACACTTTAATCATACATAATGATAAAGTTGTTATTGATAGTCCGTCAATCGTTGCACGTGATCGAATATCAGGCAAAATCATTGCTGTTGGTAAGGAAGCCAATATGATGCAAGGTAAAACGCATGAAAATATCAAAACCATAAGGCCTTTGAAGGACGGTGTAATTGCCGATTTTGATGCTTCGGAAAAAATGATCAATATGTTCATTAAAAGTATTCCGGCATTGAAAAAAAGAATGTTTACTCCAGCGCTAAGAATGGTAGTATGTATTCCTTCCGGAATTACTGAGGTTGAAATGCGTGCCGTAAAAGAATCTTGTGAAAGAGTAAACGGAAAAGAAGTTTACCTGATTCATGAACCAATGGCAGCAGCAATTGGTATTGGTATCGATATCATGCAGCCTAAAGGAAACATGATTGTTGATATTGGTGGTGGAACAACTGAAATCGCGGTTATTGCATTAGGCGGAATTGTATGTGATAAATCTGTAAAAATTGCAGGTGACGTTTTCACTAACGATATTGTTTATTACATGCGTACACAACACAACCTTTTTGTTGGAGAAAGTACTGCCGAGAAAATAAAAATTCAGATTGGAGCTGCTATCGAAGATTTAGATGGTCCTCCTGAAGACATGTCTGTTCAGGGTAGAGATTTACTTACGGGTAAACCAAAACAAGTTGATGTTTCTTACCGTGAAATTGCCAAAGCATTAGACAAATCGATTCAACGTATAGAAGATGCCGTAATGGAAACGTTATCGCAAACTCCTCCTGAATTAGCAGCCGATATCTACAACACAGGTATTTATTTAGCCGGTGGAGGATCGATGTTAAGAGGTCTGGACAAACGTATTTCCCAAAAAACAGATTTACCTGTTTATATTGCTGAAGATCCGTTAAGAGCCGTTGTTCGCGGAACCGGAATGGCACTTAAAAACATTGCAAAATTCAAAAGCATCTTAATAAAATAAGATTCATAATAACAATCAAAATATTTTTATTGGAGTCAGATTGAATCATTTGACTCCAATAAAATTTGAACCCAATAGCATATCCTGAAACAAAATAACCGAACAAGAAATGCAGCAAATTTTTAATTTCATTATAAGAAACAGTAATCGATTGCTGTTTTTGCTGCTTTTAGGTATTTCGTTGGCTCTCACAATTCAATCTCATTCGTACCATAGAAGCAGAGTAATCAGTTCAGCAAATTTTTTAAGCGGAGGTGTTTATGAAAGAATTAATCGCGTAAACGAATATTTGAACCTGAGAACACAAAACGACGAACTGGTACTTGAAAACGCAAGATTAAAAAGTCTTTTATTCAATAAAGAAGATACCACAAAAATACCTTTGGCAGACAGTATTAAAGGCGTAAAACCTGCTGATATTATTGTTTCGAAAGTTATTCACAACTCCTACAATACACACGAAAACTATATCACTTTAAACTCCGGTGCAAAAGAAGGAATGAAACAGGATATGGGAGTTATCAATAGTCTAGGAATTATTGGTGTGGTAGACAATACATCAAAAAACTATTCTACCGTAGTTAGTATTCTGAATATGAAATCGCACATTAATGCAAAACTAAAAAAGTCAAATCATTTTGGTTCATTAACATGGAGCGGAAAAAGCACAGGATTTGTGCAGCTTGAAGATGTTCCAAGATTAGCTTCTATTAGAAAAGGCGATACAATTGTTACAGGTGGGCAGTCCGTAATTTTTCCGGAAGGAATTAATATTGGTACAGTCGAAAAAATATACGTTAAAACAGGTACCAGCTATTATGTTATAGACGTTAAACTTTTTAACGACATGACAAACTTAGGACATGTATATGTCATTAAGAGTAAGGACAGAGAAGAACTTATTAATTTAGAAAAAAAGGAAAACGATGAATAGCGCTTTGTTAGTCAATATTTTTCGATTTATTGTGTTACTGGCAATTCAGATTGTTATTTTCAATAATATGAATTTCCTGGGATACATAAGTCCTTTTCCATACCTGTTGTATATCATTCTTTATCCTGTAAACAGTAACAGATCCGGTTTGATTATCTCCAGTTTTTTACTTGGACTCACCATGGATATGTTTTGTAATTCGGGCGGAATTCATGCTACGGCCTGTGTCATTTTAGCGTATTACAGGCCCTATATTTTCAAATTTTCATTTGGACTGAGTTATGAATATCAAACTATAAAACTAAACGAATCCTTAACACCGGAAAGATTCTCTTTTATTTTAGTATCCGTGATCCTGCATCACATTATACTTTTTACATTTGAAGCTTTTCAATTTAAATTCATTGGTGACGTTTTACTTCGAACTTTATTCAGTTCCATATTTACCATAATTGTTTCAATCATAATAATATATCTTATTAAGCCCAATAAACGATGAGAAAAATTCTGCTGCCCTCTTTAATTATTATCGCAGCATCTCTGCTTGTGATGAGGGTATTTTATTTGCAAATTATAGACGATTCTTTTAAGTTAAAATCTGATAATAATGCAATCAAGAAGCAGTATGACTATCCGGAAAGAGGCTATATTTATGACCGAAACGGAAAGTTATTAGTTGCCAATCAGGCTTCTTATGACATCATGGTAATCCCGAGAGAAATCAAGGAAAACCTTAATATTGACGAATTTTGCGCATTGCTCAATATTACCAGAGAAGATTATGAAAAGAGAATTGCAAAAGCGAAAGTATACAGTCCGAGATTACCTTCTGTTTTTCTATCGCAATTAAACAAATCTGAATTTGCCGCTTTTCAGGAAAAAATCAGGAAATACGAAGGCTTTTATTTCCAGAAACGTTCTCTTCGTGATTATGAAGTAGATTATGGCGCCAATATTTTTGGTTCTATTCTACAGGTAAATGAAAAATTAATTGCTAAAAACCCTTATTACAATAGTGGTGACTTAATTGGAAGACAAGGTGTTGAAGAAAGCTACGAAGAAGTTTTACGCGGAATAAAAGGTGTAAAATACATCCAGAAAGACAAATATAATAGAGAAATTGGTTCTTATAAAGAAGGCAAATACGACACTATCGCTGTAGCCGGAGAAGACATTAATCTGACTATTGATGCTGAACTTCAAAAATATGGTGAAGAATTAATGATCAATAAAAGAGGTGGAATTGTTGCCATTGAACCTAAAACAGGTGAAATTTTGGCATTAGTTACCGCTCCTTCTTATGATCCTGGTATTTTGGTGGGAAGACAACGATCTAAAAACTATACGATTTTATATCATGATTCTATTGCAAAACCTTTATACGACAGAGGTCTTTTAGCGGAATATCCTCCGGGATCTCCATTTAAAATCCTAACCGGATTGGTTGCTCTTCAGGAAGGTGTCATTAACGAACAAACTACTTTTATGTGCCATCACGGTTTCAGTTATGGTAGAGGTCGTTTTATGAAATGTCACGGTTTTGGCCCGCACCAGTTACATAACGGAATTTACAATTCCTGTAATACTTATTTTGCTCAGTCTTATATGCTAACCATTAATAAATACAAAAACCCGGCAGAAGCGGTGGATGTATGGAGCAATCACGTAAAAAGTTTTGGATTAGGCCAGTTTATGGGATACGATTTACCAACCGGTAAAAAAGGAAATATTCCGACTTCAAAAACATACAAAAAAATATATCCCAACGGCGGCTGGAGAAGCACCACGATTGTATCAAACGCAATTGGGCAGGGAGAAGTTTTAATGACTCCTATTCAATTAGCCAATATGATGGCGACTGTTGCCAATCAGGGATATTACTATACGCCTCATATTATTAAAAAAATTGAAGGTAAAAAAATAGACGCGAAAT
The DNA here is from genome assembly GCF_004345565.1 of Flavobacterium circumlabens. Classification (GTDB taxonomy): domain Bacteria; phylum Bacteroidota; class Bacteroidia; order Flavobacteriales; family Flavobacteriaceae; genus Flavobacterium; species Flavobacterium circumlabens. The sequence continues at coordinate 356,197 of NZ_SLWA01000001.1, forward strand.
TTACAACCAAACACGAAACTACAATTGACAAAAAGTATTTTCCTCCGGTCATAAGTGGTTTGTTTGATGTATATAATAAAGGAACTGCTTACGCTTTAAGAGTTGAAGGAATCGATATTTGCGGAAAAACAGGAACCGCTGAAAACTATGCCAAAATCGATGGTGTGAGAACAAAGCTAAAAGATCACTCTATTTTTGTGGCTTTTGCACCAAAAGACAATCCTAAAATCGCAATCGCGATTATGATTGAAAATGGAGGTTTTGGAGCAACTGTTGCAGGGCCAATTGCCAGTTTAATGGTTGAAAAATATCTGAGAAGAAAAATCTCAAGAACTGATTTAGAAATTCGGGTTTTAAATAAGAGCTTAGTTAGTGAATATGCAAAAGTTGGAGGAATCAATCCGGCAAGTTTAATTGAATCTACACCAAAAGATTCCGTTTTAAAAGCTAAGATTATTGTTCCAAAAACTGCAGCAGCTGCAAAAACAGTAACTCCGAAAACAGAGATAAAAAGAACTACAGTAGACACAACAAAAGAAAACTAACAAAGATTATTTCAAATGAAAAATCAAAGTGTAAAAAATAATATTGACTGGATAAGTGTTATTATCTACGCTGCACTTGTTGTATTGGGGTGGCTGAACATCTATTCTTCCTCATTATTATCTACTGATGGTACTTATGAAAAGCAATTGATTTTTATTGCCTGTACAATTCCTTTAATTTTTATTGTTCTTTTTGTAGATGGTAAATTTTATGAAAAATACGCCAGTATTATTTTTGGGGTATCCTTACTGTCATTGGCAGGTTTGTTTCTTTTTGGAAAAACAATTGCCGGACAAAGATGCTGGTATGCTATTGGAAGTTTTACGATACAGCCTTCGGAGTTTGCAAAAGCTGCAACTTCACTGGCACTGGCAAAATACCTGAGTGACAGTCAGATTAACCTAAAAGAGACCAACAGACAAATTCAGGCTTTAGCCATTGTCTTTTTACCGGTTCTTCTGATCTTACCACAACCCGACCCGGGTAGTGCTTTGATTTATAGTATTTTCATCGTGGTTTTGTTTAGGGAAGGATTACCGGCATGGTATGTATGGACGGGATTTTTAGCTATATTACTCTTTGTTTTAACACTTGTTCTGGAACCTTATGTCGTAATTTTAATCTCTCTGGCAGTATTAACCATTATCTATTTTAAGGGAAGGGTCGTTGATCGAAACCTTCTTTTAAGTACGATCTTACTGGCCATCATTTCAGGCTTTGTTCTTTCTGTTGATTATGTATTTGACAATGTTTTCAAACAACACCATAGAGACCGTTTCAATATCCTTTTAGGAAAAAGTGTCGATATGAAAGGTATCGGATACAACACAAATCAATCTGAAATTGCAATTGGATCCGGTGGATGGATGGGAAAAGGTTTCCTGGAAGGAACTCAGACCAAAGGTGGTTTTGTACCCGAACAGCATACGGATTATATCTTTACGACTGTTGGTGAAGAATGGGGTTTTCTCGGATCATTAGTGGTTATTTCCCTTTTTGTCGGATTGTTATTAAGAGTCATCTATTTGGCCGAAAGACAAAAGACAAAATTCAGCCGGGTATATGGTTATTGTGTGGCCGGAATTTTATTCACGCACTTTTTTGTAAACATTGCTATGGTTGCAGGGATTTTCCCAACGATTGGAGTGCCATTGCCTTTCTTTTCATACGGTGGTTCCGGACTCTGGGGATTTACTATTTTACTGTTTATTTTCTTAAAAATGGATGCTAATAAGGTTAATGAATGGTAATTAAAAAGTCCAATAGTTTAAAATTCCAAAATCCAATTCCGAAGAAATAACAAAAGAATTAATTAAGTTCTTAAACTAAAAAAACAGCTCGTTCGTTATCCTGTAACAAACAAACTACCTTAAAAAACTCATTTTAAATTTAATAAGTCATTCTAAAACATAAAAAAAGTCCGAAGTTTTAAGCTTCGGACTTTTTTATGTATGTTATGTTACTATACTTATATTTTTTCGCTTGGTCTTTTCTTTAAGAATTTAAGTAAAACCGGGAATGTAGAGATGATTACAATGATAATAATAATGTACTCGATATGTTCTTTTAAATCTATACCTTGTTCTAGAAAAACGCCATATAAGTAGTGTCCTGAAAAGATCAATAAGAATGACCAAAGAAATGAACTCAGGATATTATAAAACATAAATTTCTTTTTATCCATAGAAACTATTCCGGCTATAATTGGAGCAAAAGTTCTTAAGATTGGAAGAAAGCGGGCATAGATAATTGCTTTACCTCCATACTTCTCAAAGAAATCTTTTGATTGTAATAAGTATTTCTTTTTGAACCAGAATGAATCTTCTTTTTTAAACAAGTAATATCCGCTTTTGGCTCCAAACCAATATCCTGTCATATTACCCAAAACTCCCATCACCGCAACCAAAGTTGAAAGCAAAAATACGTTGATAAAATCGCTTGGAATATGCACTACATTCTGAATCAAATCACGACTATAAATACCCGCTAAAAAAAGCAAACTATCTCCAGGCAGAAAAAAACCTGCAAAAAGTCCTGTCTCAGCGAATACGATAAACAAAACAATATATAACCCAATCTGAAATCCTCCGACACTTAACGTAATATAAAATTCAGGGTTAATTAATTGAGTCCAGTCGAAATTATTCATAAATGCGTTTGGTTATATTTATAAGTTCGTGAAAGTAACAATAATTTACTTCAACCACAATAAAATGCGGTATTTTAAAGATAAATTAACGATTCAAAAAAGCCCGGGTTCAAACCCGGGCTCTAAAAATTATTCTCTTTGATACTTGCAGCAAGTGTGCAAATTATCATAATCTGCCTGAGTTGCTTTTATGTCTTTGGTATCATGTCCAACCTTTGCGATTGCTTTATTTAAATCTTCCGGAGAAGACTTTTCTTCATTCAGAATTACGGTAAGCTGGTGCGAACTCATATCCCAGTTAGCCGTCTTTACGCCCGGCACACCAAAAGCAGCTTTTTCGATACGTTTCTTACATTGCTCGCAATTACCATTTACTTCTGTAGCGTATTTTAGATTCTTGTTCTTTTTAGTCTGCGCCTGGGCTGAAAATCCTAAAAAAGTTACCAGTACAATTAAAATTAAGTTTTTCATTTTAGTAGTATTTATTGTTATTGATTTTTGATATTGATTTTTGCTTTTTATTTTATTTTAAATCGCAATCCTGCGTAATACATTTGACCAAAAATGGGTGCGTAAGCTATAGAAGCATCAAAATTAGGCCCAAAAGGATCGCTGGCTCCTAAAATTGCTTTTTCCTGCTTGTAATTCCCAATGTTTTCCCCGCCAATATAAACTTCAAATACCAGAGAAAAAACTCTGGTAACCTGTGCATTCATAACAGCGTAAGAAGGCGAAAAATCAGGAAACTGATCTGCTGCAGGATTTGATGCTGTATAGGGCAATTGCTGTTTTCCCGACCAATTAAAGGTGTAATCAAACTTCCATTGTTTGTCGTTATTCATATTGGTTTCATATTCCAGATTTCCTAAAAAACGGTGTTTTGCCTGCAAAGGCCGTTGGAAAGTTCCTCTTAGATAATCGGTCTGAATGTCATAATATTTATAAGCGGTTCTCAAATTCAGATTATGAACCAATTCATAATTGAACTCCACCTGCAGACTATTTGCAAATGAACTTCCTTTAAGGTTATAGAACAAAGCTTCCTGAGGACTTTGCATCAAATCAACAACGGCCTGGTTTTGAAAATCCGTACGATACAAATCAAATCCCGTTTCTGCATTTTTACCAAACAATTTAAACTTCTGGGAAAAACTTAAACCGTAATTCCAGGCTATCTCCGGATTTAATCCGTAAATTTTTCCGTTCGTATCTAAAATTGAAAAAGTTCTTGAACTGGCAAAAAGCTGCTGGTTTTCGGCAAAGATATTAGCGGAACGCTTTCCTCTTCCTGCTGAAAAACGAAGCACGCCATCTTTCCACGGATTGTATCTCAGATGCAGACGCGGTGTTACAAAAAAGCCTAATCTGTTATGATTATCGACTCTTCCGCCTAAAATCAAACTGAAGTTATCGGTGTTATCATAGGTGTATTCAAAAAATGCCCCAACCGAATTATCGATTCTGCTGTAATCATTCACATTTACAAACTCCTGATACTGGTCGTACGAAAAATTCAGACCTGTTGTGAATTTATGCATCGTATTGTTGATAATGGAATTGAAAATCAAATTCGAATAATAACTGTTTTGCCTGATGTTGTATTGGTTTAAACCAAAGTACGATTCCTGATTGTGGCTGTTGAAAGCATTTTGAAAACCAATACTCTGATACGGCATATCCTTAAAAACATATCCAATTTTTGTGGAAACTTCAAAACGCTCCGTGTTGATTTCGGAACCCCAGTAATTAGTTGTTCCTCTGTCCCTGTCTTTATCAAAATTTACTTCACCGGTTTGCTTTTTATCATTCATATACCTGAAATTGATAAAACTTACCAGACCGCTTTCCGGGTTATAATATTGATAACGATTCAGTATATTGATTTGTTTCCCTAACGGATTATCCAGAAAACCGTCGTTATTCATGTCGTTCTTTGCAACACGGGTATTTCCGTGCAGAAACAGGCTGGTTGCCCATTTATCGGATAATTTTTTATTGAAATGTGTATTCAGTTCAAAACGGGAATCCGTAGACCCGTAAGCGTTTAGAAAAAACGGAATGTCACTTAGCGGTTTTAAAAGCTCTGTATTAATTTGTCCTGAAATACTTTCATAACCATTGATAACACTTCCGGCGCCTTTGGTAATCTGCACACTTTCGATCCAGGTTCCCGGGGTAAACGATAAGCCGTAGGCCTGGGAAGCTCCGCGGACTGACGGAATATTCTCTTCTGTAATCATTAAGTACGGACTCGTTAAGCCCAGCATTTTTATTTGTTTGGTTCCCGTTAAAGCATCAGAAAAATTAACATCTATAGACGGATTGGTCTCGAAACTTTCGGCAAGGTTACAGCAAGCGGCTTTTAGCAATTCTTTGCTTGTAATAAGTGTTGTGTTGGCGGTAACAGTATAGGATTTTTTGATTCCTTTTTGCTTTTTTGTAATTTTTACTTCTTCCAGATCTTCTTGCGAAAACACAGAAACGGAAAGCAAAACCATCACAAAAAGCATGATGTTTTTTTGCATAAAAATGATTTTAATTATTTAGAAAATTCTGTTTTTGAAGTTTTCGGGAAACACAAAACAGTACAATACAAGCCTAGAAAAGGCTTGATCTTAAACATTAAAATCAGGCGTAAAAAATATATTGACTGTATAATTTAAATAAGGGGGGTGCATTCGCATCTGAATAGTACGAAATGATCTGATTGCTTTTAAAATTTGGAATGGCCAGAAAAGCAATTGGCTGGAATTCCTGAAGTACAGCCGGAAAAGCAAGCTGAAAAAAGAATAACTTAAAAGTGGCATTATCCGATTTTTTTTCGAAATGAACTACTTTATCTTTACAACAGGATGATTTTTTCTCAGACGATCCGCAACATTTCTTTTCAGGAGAAACCGAAGCTGTGGTATTTAAAGAAACGGAAGCAATTTTTCCTCCACAATAATGCACATCAAAAGCAAACCCAATGTTGGAAACCAACAAAAGGAACGCTAAAAATAATCCGGTGCACTTCTTTAAATTCATAATTGCAAAAATATTCAAAAGACCCTGAAAAAAATATAATAAAATGTTATTTTTTGAAACCCTGCATCTGATAATAAAAGGCAGGAATAAACAGCAATACAAAAATGGGCTGAATGATAAATCTTCTAACGTAAAAAAGCAACCAGCTCCCATCGGCAAAATATTCCAAAATCACAAAAAACACCCCGAAAAGAACCACCAGAAAACAACCGTACAAAAAGGTACTAAATTTAAGAATTACTAAATCCTGAAACAGTACATAAATAAGCAGGAGAGATAAAACCGTGTTTAGAAAATACCGCAGTAAAAGTCCCCAAAAAAGTTTAAAAACATCAACTTTGGGGAAAGGCAATCCTTTAAAATCAGAATCAAAATAAACCAAAAAAGGGTCGTAAAACAAGGTCTTTTCAAAAGCTCTTATTATACCAAAACCGACCACGATAAAAACCGCAAGTATGATTTTACCTTTATGATCTTTTATTTTATTTAGCATATTTTGAAAATTTGTTGACCCAAAAAACCCATAAACCAAAAACCAATCCGTAGATTATTAACGGAAAAAGGACTCCATGGAGAATATGTTCTTTCTCCCGAAAATGAAATAACAACACTGTCAATAATCCAATTCGGATAACATTCATAACATAAATCAGAAAAACACCAAACAGAATAAAAAGCAAAGTCGTCTTAAACTTTCCGGAAAATGCTATTACAAAGGAAACAAACAGAATCATAACGCTTACAGCATTACATCCTTCTACAATTATAATGGTAAACTTATTATTGTACCGAACTTCTAAGTAAGGACCTGAAAGACTTTTGGCAATTTTAGTGTTTTCATTAAACAACTGCATCAGCTGATCTACATTATGACCAATCATTGTGGTTATTCCGTCAATATCATTTGCATGAAAACTGTTTAAGTAAAGTTTATAAATAACCGTCAATCCGATATAAGCAGCGAAAAAAGTGCCTATAAAAATCAGAAAGGGTTTAAATTGAAGTAAATATTTTTTCAAGTGAAATTTTTAACAAATTTATGTATTTTTTAAATTCAGTATTAAATACTTTTGCATAAAATTTTGCATTATGACATTTCAGGAATTACAACCAAAGATAAGCGCTATTATAGCTGATACCAATACGGTTAGAGACGAAAAATTATTATCTGTCTGCCAATTATTAAACGAAAACGTTGAATATTACAATTGGGTTGGATTTTATTTTGCGAATCACGAAAACAAAACGCTGCATTTAGGTCCTTATGTAGGAGCAGAAACCGATCACACCGTGATTCCTTTTGGGAAAGGAATATGTGGTCAGGTTGCAGAAAGCAATGCCAATTTTGTGGTGCCGGATGTTGCTGCACAAGACAATTATATTGCCTGCAGTTTTACCGTGAAGTCTGAAATCGTTGTTCCTTTATTTGTTAACGGACAAAACATAGGTCAGATTGATATTGACAGTCACGTTATTGATCCGTTTACAGAAGCTGACGAAAGATTTTTAGAATTTGTAAATCAGGAAGTTGCTACTTTATTTTAGAAATTACAGGTCTCAAGAATTACCAGAATGGTATTTTTTAACCTAATTTATTGAAACTTTAAATTTTTCAGTCTATAAATTTATTTTTTCGGAAAAAAAATGTAATTTTGCACCCGTCTTACAAAAGATGTATGACATACATAAAAATCATTAAATAATATTGGAATGTATTTAACTAAAGAAAAAAAAGAAGAGATTTTTGCACAACACGGTGAAGCAACAAACACTGGAAAAGCAGAAGCTCAAATTGCATTGTTCACTTACAGAATTTCACACTTAACTGAGCACTTGAAAAAAAATCGTCACGATTACAACACTGAGCGTTCTCTTGTACTACTAGTAGGTAAAAGAAGATCTTTGTTGGATTACTTGAAAAAGAAAGAGATCAACAGATATCGTGAGATTATCAAAGTATTGAATATCAGAAAATAATCAATATAGAAAAGAGGTGCGAAAGTGCCTCTTTTTGTTTTTTACAGAATATATTTATTACAAGCATTTTATTAGAAAAAAGTTTGGTTTTTCATTGGGTTTTAGAAACAACAACTACACACAACAACTACAACACAACTAAAACCCATTGTATAACCAATAAGGAAAAAATTTATGATTCCACAATTATTTGTAGAAAAAATCGATTTAGGTGATGGCAGAAACATCACAATCGAGACAGGACGTTTAGCAAAACAAGCTGATGGTTCTGTAGTAGTAAGAATTGGTAAAACTGTTATTTTAGGAACAGTTGTATCATCAAGAAAAGCAAGTCCTGGTATTGACTTTTTACCATTAACGGTAGATTACCGTGAAAAATTTGCAGCAGCAGGTCGTTTCCCTGGTGGTTTCTTCAAAAGAGAAGCTCGTCCTAGTGATAGCGAAGTATTAACAATGAGATTAGTTGACCGTGTTTTACGTCCGCTTTTCCCAAGTGATTATCACGCAGAAGTTCAGGTTATGATTCAGCTTATGTCTCATGACGATGAAGTTATGCCTGATGCATTAGCAGGATTAGCCGCTTCGGCAGCACTTGCTTTGTCTGACATTCCTTTTGAAACTTTAATTTCTGAAGCCAGAGTTGGAAGAATTGACGGTAAATTTATCATCAATCCATCCCGTGCACAATTAGAATTATCTGATATTGATATGATGATTGGAGCTTCAACTGATTCTATCGCAATGGTAGAAGGAGAAATGAAAGAAATCTCAGAAGCTGAAATGTTAGAAGCAATTAAATTTGCTCACGAACATATTAAAGTACAAATTGCAGCTCAGGAAAGACTGGCAACTGCGTTTGGAAAAAAAGAAGTTCGTACTTATGAAACTGAAAAAACAGACGATGCTATTTACGCAAAAGTAAAAGCAGCGGCTTACGATAAAATTTACGCTATTGCAAGTAAAGGTTCAGCTAAACACGAACGTTCTGCTGCATTTGATGCCGTAAAAGAAGAAGTGAAAGCCTTATTTACTGAAGAAGAATTGGCAGAAAATGGAGATTTAGTTTCTAAATATTTCTACAAAACCAATAAAGAAGCGGTTCGTAATGTAACTTTAGATTTAGGAACCCGTCTTGACGGAAGAAAAACTACAGAAATCAGACCAATCTGGTGTGAAGTAGATTACTTACCATCTGTTCACGGTTCTGCATTATTTACACGTGGAGAAACTCAGGCTTTGGCAACAGCAACTTTAGGAACATCCAGAGAAGCAAACCAAATTGATTCCCCATCTGAACAAGGAGAAGAAAAATTCTATCTACACTATAACTTTCCACCATTTTCTACAGGAGAAGCTCGTCCGTTAAGAGGAACTTCAAGAAGAGAAGTTGGACACGGAAACCTGGCACAAAGAGCATTGAAAAACATGATCCCTGCTGAAAATCCGTATACTATCAGAGTTGTTTCTGAAGTATTGGAATCAAATGGTTCCTCTTCTATGGCTACCGTTTGTGCGGGAACATTAGCTTTAATGGATGCCGGTATTCAAATGATTCGTCCGGTTTCAGGAATTGCAATGGGATTGATTACTGATGGTGATCGTTTTGCTGTTTTATCTGATATTTTAGGTGATGAAGATCATTTAGGAGATATGGATTTCAAAGTAACCGGAACTTCTGAAGGTATTACAGCTTGTCAGATGGACATCAAAATTGACGGATTGAAATACGAAATCATGGAGCAGGCTTTGGCTCAGGCTCGTGACGGACGTTTACATATTTTAGGAAAATTACTTGAAACTCTTGCAAAACCAAATGCAGATGTTAAAGCGCATTCTCCAAAAATCATCACCAGAACTATTCCTGGAAACTTTATTGGAGCATTAATCGGACCTGGTGGAAAAGTAATTCAGGAATTACAAAAAGCCACGGGAACAACTATCGTGATCAACGAAGTAAACGAAGAAGGTGTTATCGAAATCTTAGGTACAGATCCTGCCGGAATTGAAGCTGTATTGGCTAAAATTCAATCTATTACTTTCAAACCGCAAATGGGCGAAGCTTATGAGGTTAAAGTAATTAAAATGCTTGATTTTGGAGCCGTAGTAGAATATACTGCTGCGCCAGGAAATGAGGTATTGCTTCACGTATCTGAGCTAGCCTGGGAACGTACTGAAAATGTTACCGATGTTGTAAACATGGGAGATGTTTTTGAAGTGAAATACTTAGGTCTTGATCCTAAAACCAGAAAAGAAAAAGTGTCCAGAAAAGCACTTTTACAAAGACCTCCGCGTGAGGACAAAAAAGAGTAATCAGATCTTAGTTTACTAAAGGTTTATTCATAGAAAACCCCAATTCATTTATTTGAATTGGGGTTTTTCGTTTTAAATATTAGTGTTTTTATTACATTTTAACAGATTTTCGTGTAGCGTGTAACATTTTTTTAATACTTTTGAAATCATCAAAACAAATCATCAAAACCACACAATATTTTGAAAAATTATCAAAATAAATCTATTTTCCTTATTTTATTTGGCTTATTCTTAAACATCTACACCATACACAGCCAGACAAGCAATACTGCTTCTTTATACAACTGGTTTGACAAAACTGTTGGCAAACAAAACTTAGAACTGTATAATGGCCCCCGCCATGTTAATCTATACAGGACTCTCGATAAAAGTCATAGTTATTATTTCTCTAATAACTACAGCACCGGAGATCTTAAATACCAAGGTCAGAATTACTATAATCTGGATCTTAAATATGACATCAATAATGACATCATAGTATTGAAGGCTAATGGTGAATACGATTATTTGGGTATCAATCTGATTAAAGAGGAAACAGCCTGGTTTACTCTTAACAACAAAAAATTTATTAATATAAATTTTAATAACCCAGCAAGCCCGGCTTACATGAATGGTTATTATCAGGAAATTATTTTCTCCAAAAACAATACACTTTATATCAAACACCATAAAAACAGGACAAAAGTTATTGATACCAGAGCAATTTCTGACGGAACCAATCAGAGTAGTTCTGATGAATTTAAAGAAAAAAATGAATATGTCTTAAAGTACAAAGATGCCTACTATAAAATAAGTTCAAGAAGTGACATTATTGAAATTTTTCCTCAGTATAAAAGCGAAATAAAAAAATACTACAACTCTAACATTCAATTAGAAGAATCCGATAAGAAAGTTTTTATTGAAAATTTAATCAAAGAAATCAACAGTCTTATCCCTAATGAAGTCAATTAAAAAAATGAGAAAAATTATATTAGCCCTATTTTTATTAGCTTTTACATTATCGTTTAGTCAGGAAAAAAAGAACAATATATCCATTGAATTTAAAAATGCTGACTTAAAAACAGCAATAGAAAGTCTTGAAAAAGTGGCGGGCTACCGATTTTATTTTGATGAAAACTGGATCAAATCTGAAGCTGTTGTCATAAACGGAACTTACACCGATGCTTCACTGGAAGAAGTACTTAGCACTATTTTCGAAAAAACGACCCTGAATTATTTCATTACCGATAAAAAAATAATACTGACAAAAAATAGTATAATCCACAGTTCCTTACCTAGTAATTATTTTGAACCTGTACCTGCAAAAACCGTTATTGCAGAAAACAAAAGCACAACAAAACCCTTATTTCACCAACAACTCGATACAAAAAAACAAAATACTACCAATAATGGCATAACCTACATTGGTAAAGAGAAAAAGGGAGAAGAATTAAAATCATACTCCTTATCCGGCATCATAAAGAATGAAAAACTAAAAAAACTCTTTCTAATGTGACTATTAAAGTGCGTGATAAAAATATCAGCACAACCACTAACGAACAGGGATATTACAAAATTGAAGTTCCGTATGGTCTCAATTATCTGGAGATAGAATCTATTAACCATAAGAAAGACACACAACCAATTATGGTCTATGACGATGGCAAACTGGATGTCACTCTTTATGAAAGCATCAATGAGCTGGACGAAGTAGTGATCAATAAGAACGCGAATCGAAATGTAAAAACTGCCGTAGCCGGGGTTTCCAGTATAGATGTCGAAGGAATAAAAAATATTCCGCTGGTTCTTGGGGAACGTGATATTTTTAGAGTTGCCACTACTTTACCCGGAATAAAAACTACAGGGGAAGGTTCTGCAGGATTTAATGTGCGTGGAGGAAAAGATGACCAGAATCTAATCCTTTTAGACAATGCCGTTTTATACAATACCTCACATTTCCTGGGTTTTTTCTCTGCTGTTAATCCCTACACCACCAGCAAAGTAGACATTTACAAAGGGAGTATCCCGGCAAGATTTGGAGGAAGATTATCTTCTGTCTTTGACATTACCACAAAAAATGGCAATCCTGAAAAATTCTCCGGTGAAGGAGGAATCGGATCTGTAACAAGTAATCTTTCGATAAGTACACCAATAGTAAAAAACAAATCAAGTTTATTAGTCGGTATCAGAGGAACCTATTCTGAATGGATTTTAAAACGATTGAAAGACGAATCTTTAAAAAACAGTGAAGCCTCATTTTTTGATGGAATCCTAAAATACAATCACAAAATAAACACCAATAACAATATTGAGACAACCTTATATTACAGTAAAGATCGTTTTAGTATTTCTTCGGATTCTGTCTATAAATACAGTAACGCACTGGTTTCATTAAAATGGAATCATTCCTTCAATGCTAAAAGCAAAGCAGATCTTATATTTACCAATAGTGAATATAAATTCAACATTGACTATGACAACGGAGGAATAAATTCGTTTGATTATGGCTATAAACTAAATGAAACGCAGGTTATACTAAATGGGAATTATACCTTAAATAAAAAGCACGCTTTTAATTACGGTGTCTCCAGTAAACTTTATAATGTTGATCCCGGATATCTGCATCCCAAAAAACCAGAAGATGCTACATTAATTGCAGTAAACATAGACGGCGAGAAGGCATTAGAATCAGCGGTTTATTTTGCAGACAATTATAATATCACCGAAAAACTACTGATCACTTTAGGTTTACGTTATTCTAGTTACTCAGCACTGGGTGAAGCCACCGAAAGAATTTACCAAAGCAACGCTCCTATTAACGACAATACGGTAATAGGTTCTCAATATTACAAGAAAAATGAAGCTATTAAAACCTATGGTGGATTTGAACCCCGAATTGCAGCACGTTATTTATTTACAGACGATTTCTCTGTAAAAGCCAGCTATGACAAAACGTATCAATACATTCACTTATTAACCAGTAACACTACACAATCGCCTACTGATGCCTGGAAGTTATCTGATTTAAATATAGCACCTCAGAAAGCACAGCAATTTTCACTGGGCCTTTATAAAAATTTAGACGATGACAAATATGAACTTAGCCTGGAAGGCTATTATAAAAAATCCGACAATTTATTAGACTATAAAGTTGGTGCAGAATTGTTATTGAATAAAAATCCTGAAACACAACTGCTTCAGGGAGAAGGAAAAGCTTACGGAGTTGAGTTTTTAATCAAAAAAAACACAGGCAAGCTTAATGGCTGGCTAGGTTATACGTATGCACGTACTTTTATTAAGTCAGACAGTCAGTTTACAGAAGAAAAAGTAAACAATGGTCATTATTTTCCAACAAATTTTGACAAACCACATGAAGTGAGTGCTGTATTAAATTATAAATTCACAAAAAGATACAGTCTTTCGAGTAATTTTGTATACCAATCCGGAAGACCCATTACCTATCCTATAGGAAGCTATGTATACAACGGTTTAGAATATACCCTATATAGTGACAGGAATAAATTTAGAATCCCCGATTATTATCGATTAGATGTTGGTTTCAATATCGAAGGAAATCATAAAATTAAAAAGCTGTCACACAGCTTCTGGAATATATCAATCTATAACGTGTTAGGAAGAAACAATCCATATTCTATCTTTTTTGTAACGACAAATGGTGAGATAAAAGCCTATAAAACGTCTATATTTTCGGTGCCTATTCCAACTATAACTTATAATGTCAAATTTTAGTAATCATTAAATGAAATTTACAATTCGACATAGTAGCCTTCTTTATCAAGCAATTGTTTTAGTACTTTTTTGCCTTTCTATGGGCAGCTGTACAGAGCAATATGCTTTTCAAACCAATACCTTTGAGAGCATGCTTGTTGTCCAGGCAAACATTACAAATGAATTAAAAAAACAGGAAATTAAGATTACCAGATCTTATCGTCTTGAGGAAAACGGACCAACTCCTGAAAAAGGAGCTACTGTGTACGTAACCGATAGCGAAAACAATAACTATGAATTTGAATTTGAAGATTTCTCCGGTCTTTACGTTTCAAACAATCCTTTTCAGGCAGTTCCCGGGCGATCCTATCAATTGAATTTCACCACCAAAGAGGGAAAATCATATTCGTCTGCAATGGAAACTTTGACTCCTGTTAGTGAAATTAATGTAGAGCCAAAAATCGAAACAGTCGACGGAGAAAAAGGAGTACAAATAAGGGTCACCAGTAATGACCCAAGTTCAAAATCACAATTCTACAGATTCGAATATGACGAAACCTACAAAGTAGTCGCTCCCGACTGGAAACCGAACAAACTTATTGTAGACCCAAGCAACCCGGGTCCGGAATATACTTTCCTTACTGTTCCAAGAAATAATGGCGAATCAAGAATATGTTATACCACAAAAAAATCAGACGATTTAATGTTAATAAGCAATGTGGGACTTAGCGAAGATCGTATCAATTTACCCATACGCTTCATAAACATCAAGGATCCGATTATTATGCAGCGTTACAGCATTATAGTCCGTCAATATGTTCAGAATTTGGCCTCTTATACTTATTATAAAACACTGAAAAATCTTTCTACTTCTGCAAGTCTCCTTTCGCAAGTACAGCCAGGGTTTAATTATGGTAATTTAAAATCAAATGATGATCCCGATGAGAAGATAATTGGTTTTTTTGAGGTATCATCAATTTCATCAAAAAGAATATTTTTCAATTTCAGGGATATCTTTATAACAGATCAGCATCCTCCATTTTTTTTCAGTTGCGCACCACTGGAATTATCGAATTGCTGGAATGTCGGTTGCGGCGGACCAAAAATATATTCGATAGTTACCGGATTAGGCCGAGAGTTTATTTTTTACGGATCTCAGAATTATATGGAAAATATCATATTTGTTCCATCACCCTGTGGTGATTGTACTCAAATTTCATCTAACATCAGACCTTTATTTTGGATCGATTAAAAAATAATAATATTAACCAACAACATACAGATTAGTTGTTACACAAAATAGGTCATCAAGAAAAAATGAGACTACAAATTAATCTATTTATGAAATTTATAATTCAACATATTAATTTTTTATACCGAACAATTGCTTTGGTGCTTTTCTGCCTTTTTATGGCTAGTTGTACCGAGCAATATGCCTTTCAAACCAATACTTTTGAAAGCATACCTGTTGTTCAGGCAATCCTTACAAATGAATTAAAAAAGCAGGAAATTAAAATCACCCGATCCTATCGTCTTGAAGAAAACGGACCTGCTCCTGAAAAAGGAGCAATTGTGTACGTAACAGATAGTGACAACAACAGCTATGAATTTGAATTTGAAGAATTCTCAGGGCTTTATGTGTCGAACAGTCCTTTTCAGGCGATTCCCGGGAAATCATATCAACTGAATATTACAACAAAAGATGGGAAATCATACTCGTCTGAAGCTGAAACTTTAACGCCTGTCACTGAAGTTCAGGTGGAACCAAAGATCGAAACAATCGATGGGCAAAAAGGGGTACAAATAGTCGTAACCAGCTATGATCCAAGTTCAAAATCACAATTCTACAGATTTGAATATGATGAAACTTATAAAATAGTCTCTCCGGATTGGAAACCCAATAAACTGATCTTAGACCCCAGTAATCCGGGTCCGGACTTCACTTATCTTACTGTTCCCAGAGATAACGGCGAATCAAGAGTCTGTTTCACCACAAAAAAATCAGATGATTTAATGTTAATTAGTAACGTAGGCCTTAGTGAAGACCGAATCAATCTGCCAATACGTTTTATAGATATAAAAAGTCCGATCCTTTATGAGCGATACAGCATTATAGTGCGGGAATATGTGCAGAATTTAGCCTCTTACACCTATTACAAAACCTTAAAAAACCTTTCAACATCGGCAAGTCTTTTATCTCAGGTTCAGCCGGGGTTTAATTATGGTAATTTAAAATCAAATGATAATTCCGACGAGAAAATTATTGGCTATTTTGAAGTCTCATCCGTTTCATCAAAAAGAATCTTTTTTAATTTCAGGGATATCTTTAAAGATGATCCCTACCCGCCATTTATTGCAGATTGCAGTCAGACACTATCCTTAGCGAACTGCTTTACGGACAAGTTCTGCAGAGGACCGCAAATATATTCTATAGTTACAGGGGCCGGAAGAGAGTATGTGTTTTTTGCCGCTCTTAATAATAACACAACCTATGTTTTTACTCCTGCACCTTGTGGTGACTGTACTAAAATTTCATCTAACATTAAACCTTTATTTTGGATAGATTAAAACGAATAACCAGCACAATAATGGTAATAGCAATAAATACTTTTGCTGTTGCCCAAAATAGTTCATTAAACAAAAATGAAGCTATTAGTACAGCTACGACTGAAAATATATTTGTTCACTTAAACAACACAACATTAATTACCGGAGAGACACTGCATTGCAAATTGTATTGTACCAATCCGGCCAATAATGCTTTGAGCAAAATCAGCAAAATTGCTTACGTTGATCTTATCAACAGTGACAATCAGGTTGTTTTTACCAATAAAATTTATCTGGATAACGGAAAAGGACAGGGCGAATTTTTCATTCCGACCACAATTGAAACAGGCAACTATACACTTATTGCCTACACCAAATGGATGTTGAATAAAAATGATTTTAAAACTTCTAAAACGGATCTTTTAGTGATAAATCCTTATTTAGCGGCTAAAAAATCTAATCCAAATAAAAATTATAACTCCCAGAGCCAGGAAACAAAAGCATTAGGGAGTGCATCTCTTGCAGAAAATCAAATTAAGGATAAAAATTTCGCAATAGCATTAGATAAAAACACATTTCAGGAAAGAGAACTGGTTCAGTTAAAAATAAAATCGTTAACTCCTGAAATCAAAAAAGGAAGTTTTTCTCTTTCTGTAAAGAAAATTGATAATTTGCCTGCTAAAAAACAATTGAACGCTTCAGAGTTTGTAAAATTCAACTCTACTAATGAAGTAACAAACAGAATAAATGATTCGATCAAATTCCTTCCTGAGCTTAGAGGCGAAATTATTTCCGGAACCATTACAAACAATAAAGATCCTAAAGAGGTAAACCATAAAAATGTGGCTTTATCTATACCAGGTAAAGAATTTGCTTTTAAAATTGTTCAAACCAATCAATTGGGAAGGTTCAACTTTATTCTGGATAAAAATCCAAACTATTCTAATGTTGTTGTTCAGGTATTAGAAAATGATAAAAACGATTATAAAATAGAAATCGATAAAAATACAGGATACAATTTGTCTGACTTAAAAACTAATGATGAGCTATCCCTGACTTCTGATTACAAAGACGCTATCGAACAAAGGTCAATTGCAAATCAGATAGAAAATTCGTATTACTCGCTGAAAAAAGACAGTGTTGCGACTAACTCCGGTAGTTTTCCGTTTTATCATCCGTTGGCGAAAGAATACCTATTGGGTGACTACACCAAATTCCCTACTCTAAAAGAAACAATTACAGAGGTTGTAAAAGAAATGTACTATCGTGAAAAAGACAATAATTATTCTTTAAATCTTAGAGACATCAATTACGACCTGGAATATTTTTCGGAACCTGCTTTGGTATTAGTTGACGGGCTTTTAATTCAGAATGTAAATGAATTATTTACTTATAAAACAGAAAATATCTATAAAGTCAGTATTGTTCCGGGCGTCTATTTTTATGGACCAAAAGCGTTTAATGGTGTTATCAATTTCACTACTAAAAATACGGATTACGTAACGTCAGCAAATGGCAGTTATATTCTAAGAACTGAAATTCAAAGACCTCAGAATAAAATTATTGCCTTCAAGGAAGATTATACAGATAAAAGCAAATACGAAAGAATTCCGGATTACAGATATCAATTACTTTGGCAGCCGGAATTAACTTTAGAAAACAAAGAAAACATAATTTCATTTTTCACCTCTGATGTTGCAGGAAAATACGAAATAAACGTGGAAGGATTTACAAATGAAGGAATTCCTGTCTCTTTAAAAGAAACTTTTGAAGTAAAAGATTCAACTGTAAATTAAAAAATAACACCCGTTTTTGGTCCTAAAAACCCTTGTTTCTAAACTTAAGAGCAAGGGTTTTATTTATTTTCTATTTCACAACGCAACCTTTTTATTATTTTAATACTATTAATTATAAACCGGAAGTTAGAATAAAAAATAAAATTTGAATTTAGACCAACTCATAAAAGACTGTTGCAAACAAAACAGAAAAGCACAAGAAGCATTATACGAAATGTATAAAAAGACTCTTTTTGTGTTAAGTCTGAAGTATTGCCCGAATGACGCAGAAGCAGAGGACAATCTTCACGACTCTTTTATTGAAATCTTTACCAATATAAAAAATTATAAAGGAAATGGAAGTTTTGAGGGCTGGATTAAAAGAATTACCATCAACAAGGCAATAACAAGGTACAAGCAATCATATACCCTGACTGCTATCAAAGATGATTACCCTGAAGACCATACTGTAAATGAAACTGAAATTGATCTGCCTCTTGAAACCATCTTATCTTTTATTCAGGAACTCCCTCACCAATATCGTTTGGTTTTCAATTTATATGAACTGGATGATTACTCACATCAGGAGATCGCAACGATGTTATCCATATCTGAAAGTACTTCAAAATCAAACTTACACAGAGCAAAACAAATTTTGAAAGAAAAAATTAAATCAAAAAGCACATTTTATTATTCTAAGCGAAAAAATGGAAAATAGAACTGAAATAGGAAAAAAAATAAAAGACAAGTTAGCTGATTTAGATAAAAATCCAAGTGAATTTGTATGGTCTAAGATTGAAACCGATCTTAATAAAAAAAGAAACAAAAGAATATTATCCTGGATAATTCCGGGCGTAATCATTGCTGTACTTTTTTGTACACTATTTTATTTTAATTCAGATTTCCAGGATAAAACTCAAAAATCGGATAATCAGGCAAAACAGGAAACGACAGCGAAAGCTCCTAGCCAAAAAACCAATCTTGTATCAGATCAAAAACAAAATCAGAAATCAAATCCAAAACTGCAAAAATCAGGATCAGATATCGTTACCAGAGTTAAAAAAACTAAAAGTGTAAAACTAATCAAGGAATCCAGCAAACTGGTAACTTCTACAAATGAGTACGAAGAATACGAAGTCGTAAAAAAATACAAAGTCATTCTTAAGAAAGAACAAGTAACCACAAAACTAATAAAATCAGGAACCCTTAAAAAAACGATCCAGCCAAAAGCTACCGAAAACAAACTATTGATAAAAAAAAACAAAACTACAGAAACAAAGTCAAAAAAAAAGACCAAAACTCATAGCACAAAGCACTCCAAAAAAGTTGTCTATAAACCGCTTGCCACCGAGATTCCTAAAAACAAAAGCCCGGAAAAAGATGCTGCAACACAAAAAACCGTAAGCACTCCAAGAGTAATTGAAGCAAAAATCGATACCATTGCAAAAATGGACAGTCTCAAATTAAAGAAAGACACAACTCCAAAAAGAGAGTATAAAAAAACAGTTTACAATACTGAAAACAAAGAATCAGATCCGGAGTTGAGTGTCTCAGTTTTTTACGGTCCGGCTATTTCCGGATCTTTAAACAGCGCATCGATGATCGATCCGTCTATGGATAATTTAGCGACAAAGCACCCGGTCACTTCACATTATGGTGTCTATGTAAAAACCATGTACGACAAAATCGGTTTTCGGGCAGGATTTTCTAAAATAAATTTAAAAACTTCAACCCGACTGGATAAAGATGAACTAATCCCGAATTATAACAATATCGAATTAAAGTCTGAGATCAATATAAAACAAACTTTTACCGGTTCAAATGAAGTTGACTTAGTACAAAAGCTATCGTATTATGAACTTCCAATAGAATTTGTATATGCTTTCAAAAAAGATGAAAGTAAAATCGGAATGGAAGCCTTTACGGGATTTAGCTTCTTAATTTCAGACAAAAACCAGCTTTCCTTAAAATCTGAAAAAGTTGCTATGCAAAACATAGGCGAAGCAAAAAATATTTCAGGAATCAATTTTTCATACAATTTAGGAATAGGAATAAGCTATAAACTAAATGCCAAATTTAGTCTGGACATAAATCCTCTCTTTAAATATTATTTGAGCACTTTCAAAGAAAGCGGCGATGCTAAACCGCATAGTTTCTCACTTCAATCCGGGGTTAGTTATAAATTTTAAAAATATTTTTCAGTTCGTTGTAACTTTTTCTCCACTTCTTACGTATAACTATTTGTACACTTTAAAAAATAGGGAGACAACAACATGAGACAACTTAAAATCACCAAGCAGGTAACCAATCGTGAAACTGCATCGTTAGATAAATATCTACAAGAAATCGGAAAAGTTGACCTGATTACCGCTGATGAAGAGGTAGAATTAGCACAAAGAATAAAGGCCGGTGATCAAAGAGCTTTAGAAAAATTAACAAAAGCCAACCTACGTTTCGTAGTTTCTGTGGCAAAACAATATCAAAATCAAGGATTAACTCTTCCTGATTTAATTAACGAAGGAAACTTAGGTCTAATTAAAGCGGCTCAGCGTTTTGATGAAACGCGTGGTTTCAAATTTATCTCTTACGCAGTTTGGTGGATTCGTCAATCGATCCTTCAGGCTCTGGCAGAACAATCACGTATCGTACGTTTACCATTAAACAAAATTGGTTCTATCAATAAAATCAACAAGATGTACGCTTTACTAGAGCAATCTAACGAGCGTCCGCCTTCTGCTGAGGAAATTGCAAAAGAACTTGACATGACCGTAAATGATGTAAAAGAGTCTATGAAAAACTCTGGCCGTCACTTATCTATGGATGCACCTCTTGTTGAAGGTGAAGACTCTAATCTTTATGACGTTTTACGTTCCGGAGAATCTCCAAATCCTGACAGAGAATTAATTCACGAATCATTACGTACTGAAATCGAGCGTTCGTTAGAAACATTAACTCCAAGAGAGGCAGATGTAGTTCGTTTGTATTTTGGTCTTGGCGATCAGCACCCAATGACATTAGAAGAAATTGGAGAAACTTTCGACTTAACACGTGAGCGTGTGCGTCAGATTAAAGAAAAAGCAATCCGCAGATTAAAACATACTTCAAGAAGTAAAATCCTTAAAACTTATTTAGGATAAAAAGCCTAAATTCCATTATTTAAATCCCAAATTCCAACTCAAAATTGGAATTTGGATTTTTTAACCTGGAATTTTATAGTAAACAACAGTTTGATTGACTGTTCGTTTTTTGATTGATGATTGAAACTCCGGCTGATTACCGGAGTTTTTTATTTTATTTTTTAAACGCAAAGCACGCAAGGGATTTACGCAAGGTTCGCAAGGTTTTCTGCTTTTTATTTTAAAAAGCATATCGCACAAAGCTTTGTGAACTTTTCTTTTTTAAAAAAATCTTAGAAGACAAAAAAAATTTGCGTGCTTTGCGGTTAAATTTTACTGTAAATCATAAAAAATTTATCTTTGTAAAAAACAACACACCACTACACAATGAAAAATACACTTATTGCTCCTTCAGTTCTTGCTGCCGATTTTGCCAATTTACAACGCGACATCGAAATGATTAATAACAGTGAGGCTGACTGGTTTCATATCGATATTATGGATGGTGTTTTTGTTCCAAATATTTCTTTTGGAATGCCTGTTTTAGAGGCTATTTCCAGACACACCAAAAAGACTATCGATGTACATTTGATGATCGTTGATCCTGATCGTTACATTAAAAATTTTGCGGATTTGGGTGCCAACAACCTAACAGTACATTATGAAGCCTGCACACACTTACACAGAACATTACAGGCAATTAAGGCTGAAGGGATGAAAGCCGGAGTAGCCATTAATCCTCATACCAATATTGATTTATTAGAAGATGTGATCAACGATATTGATCTTGTTTGTATAATGAGTGTTAACCCTGGCTTTGGAGGACAATCCTTTATTGAAAATACCTATGCCAAAGTAAAAAAACTAAAAGAGTTGATTACGCGCAAAAATGCTTCGACACTTATTGAAATTGATGGCGGTGTAACCAATAAAAACGCAAAACAATTAGTAGAAGCCGGAGCAGATGTTCTGGTTGCCGGAAGCTTTGTCTTTAAAGCCGAAAACCCTACAGCAACTATTGCTGACTTAAAAGTCATGACTGCTTTTTAAATTTTTTAAATTTGGAAAAAAATCAATTCCGGTCTTGTTTTCAATAGTTTCGATAGGAACTACAAAATCGTAAAGCGACTTATTACTATCTTCATTGGGAACTAAAAATGCAATGGCTTTGTGTTGGTTTCCCGATTTTGCCAGAATGATTTTGTAAAAATATCCAGGAACAGCAACTTTTTCTGTTCCTATTTTTTTATCTGAATCTTTCAAAATGCCTCCTGTTACCACATAAATATCATTGTACTTTCCAGCCCAATAACGCGTCTTCTGCTCTATTCTATTCCAGATTCCGCTATTAAAATCATGTTTCTGAGGTGAAATATTTGAGGTGTAAAAAGTATCATTATAGGCACCTACATCAAACTCCATATCTCCGGCAGGGCAAAGATGCCCTTTGTCATATCCTGATTTTTTATAATTTCTCCAATCGGCAGAACCTGTTGTTACTTTTGGATCTTCAATGAAATACGGACGCTTATAATTTCCGTTTTTCAAATATTCTTTCTTTAATTCGTAAGCAACCCATTCTGCCTGCTCAAATTTTTCATTATAAGAGAGTGTATAATACTTATGAGTTACAATTTGTCTGGTTGTAGATGTTGGCAGATAAGCAGTCGTATACAATGAATCAGGGCTATTTTCATTAGAAGAAAAATGAGGCTGCTCTTCTATCATCTGCTTTTTTATTTCTACTTCATTTTTACAGGAAAGAAACACAAAACTTATCAAACACAAAACAATAAATTTTTTCATATTCTTATACTTAAAATACATAAAAAAAACGCTCCGTAAATATAAACTTTCGGAGCGTTTCAATAACAAATTAATTTTCAGAAAAATTAAGATTTTACTAATTTATCTTTTTTAATTTTTGAAGAATTATTTTTAACCATAGAGGCTTTAGTTTGTAAATCATCTAAAACATTTAAGGCTTCTTCTACATAAACATCTTTTGACAATGCCTGGTGCCAGGCTTCTCTTTTCTCTTTTAAAGTGGCATCATTTTTAATCTCAAGCTCTTCATAAGGCAAGGATTTAAATACCAGATTGTTTTTATAATCTGAAATAGGTTTGTATTTTTTACCTTCATTTTCAACCTGTTCCTGCGTTGCTTTAAAGCTTGTAATATTCAGGCTGTATGTATTCTCTTTGCTCTTAACATCAATCCATTTTGCGTTGTCTTCAATTAATTTAAATTGAGCATTTTGAGCAATTCTGCTTGTACTGTTTGCGATAGCCTGATTGAATTTTTCATTTGAAGTCCACGTGCTGTAATCAGCAGGGTCAATTTTATCCCAAGGCATTGCGTTATCAATATCACGCTCTCCCATTTTCAGGTAAGCATAACGATCCGGCATAACAACATCACTGTGAACACCTTCTAATTGAGTTGAACCTCCATTAATTCTGTAAAACTTTTGTCCGGTAATTTTCAAAGCACCTAAATCGCCATAACTTGTGTTACGAACAAACTGATTTAAATCAAGTACGTTTTGTACCGTTCCTTTTCCGTAAGTTTGTTTACTTCCGATAATAACACCACGTTTGTAATCCTGAATTGCGGCAGCCAAAATTTCCGATGCAGAAGCTGAGAAACTGTTTACCATGATTACTAACGGTCCATCCCACTCGATTTTTTTATCTTTATCGTATAGAACTTCTTTCTTTTTACCTGCAGATTTTACCTGAACAATTGGTCCTTCTTCGATAAATAAACCGGCAATATCAACAACTGTAGATAAAGATCCTCCTCCATCGTCACGAACGTCAAGTACAATTCCGTTGATATCTTCTTTTTTAAGTCTTTCCACTTCCAGAGCAATATCTTTTCCGGCATCACGGCCATCTTTATTTTCAAAATCGATATAAAATTTAGGCAAATAAATCACCCCGTATTTCAATCCGTTTTTCTCAACAATACTGGATTTGGCATATGTTTCTTCTATTTCGACTACGTCTCTTATAATAGAAATAACTTTGATACTTCCATCTACTTTTTTAACTGTAAGTTTAACTTCAGTACCTTTATGTCCTTTAATTTTCTTCACAACATCATCCAGACGCATACCTACAACATCTACAGGCTCTTCGTTTCCTTGTGCTACTTTCAAAATTAAATCGCCGGATTCCAGTTGTTTTCCTTTCCAGGCAGGTCCGCCTGAAATCAATTCATCTATCTGGGTAAAGTCATTTTTCTTGGTCAGTCTCGCTCCGATACCTTCTAGTTTTCCACTGATGTTCACATCAAAACGGTCTTTTTCTTCCGGAGCAAAATAACTTGTATGCGGATCAAAACGTGTCATAATAGAATTTACATACACAGAAAACCAATCTTCTTTGTTTAAGTCCTTGATAAGGCTGAAATTATCATCCAAAGATTTTAAAGAACTCTCACGTGTTTCCTTTTCCAAGGTTTCAAAAGATTTTGCTTTGTAAGCAGGATCTGTTTTCTTTTTATCTTCTTCTAATTTTTGTTTTGTTACCAGAGAAGAAAGGGTAGAAAGTTTAATTTGCTTTCTCCATCTTTCATTGATTTCAACAGCATTTTTAGCATACGGTAAATGCTCATAGTCCGCATTGAAGGTCTCATCAACATTGTAGTTGAAGGGCTGGGCTAAAATAGTTTTGTAGCGTTTTTTGCTTTCTTCCATACGCTTCATCAATCTTGTATAGGTAAGATTGAAAAAAGTAAGGTCTTTATTCAAAAACTGGTCATCCAGCATCAGTTCATATTGCTTGAACTCATCAATATCAGATTGCAGGAAGAATCTTTTGGAAGGATCCAGTGCATCGATATAGTCTTTGAAAATTCCCTTAGAAAACTCATCGTTAATTTCTGCCGGACTATAATGTCCTTTTTCAATCACAAAAGCAAGTAATTCTAACAGTGTTTTATCTCTGTTTGGGTCCGGATCAACTGTGTTATCTGCATTTATTTTGAAAGCAAATAAGGTCAACGACAAGCATAATACGGCTATAAGTATTTTATAATTTCTTTTCATAAATTTAATAATAGCATTCATCAATTTTTTAATCTAAGTTACGGTAAAAACTATGCCAGTTAAGCCAAGTTCACTATAATTTTTTGTTAAAGATATAAAAATGTTTCACTTCCCAAAGTTAACTTTTATTTAGTTGACAAATTTTATTTTATTTGTTATTATTCTAAGAAATTCTGTCACTACATTTGCTTTTCTTATCCTTTTAACTGCCAAATACCTGCAACATGAAACAAGAAAAACCACTTATATTAGTCACCAACGATGATGGTATTCTCGCTCCGGGAATCAGAGCTTTGATAAGTGTGATGGAAACAATTGGAGAAGTGATTGTGGTTGCACCCGACAAACCTCAAAGTGCAATGGGTCATGCCATTACTATCAACAATACGCTGTATCTGGATAAAATTTCCGGAGAAAATGACCCTATTGCAGAATATAGCTGTTCCGGAACTCCGGTGGACTGCGTTAAACTGGCCGTAAATGAAATCCTGAAAAGAAAACCGGATATTTGTGTTTCCGGAGTTAATCACGGTTCCAATTCTTCTATAAACGTAATTTATTCCGGAACAATGAGTGCCGCAGTGGAGGCCGGAATTGAAGGAATTCCTGCCATCGGATTTTCTTTATTGGATTATGACTGGAATGCGGATTTTGAACCCATCAAATCTTTTATAAAAAAAATTACCCTGGAAACCCTTGAAAACAAACTTCCCAAAGGAATTGTTCTAAATGTCAATTTTCCAAAATTAAAGGAAAATGAAATCAAAGGAATCAAGATTTGTCGTCAGGCGAAAGCTTATTATGCCCAAAAATTTGACAAAAGACAAACCCCTTTCGGCAAAGACTATTACTGGCTGACCGGAAAATTTGTAAACGAAGACAAAGGGGAAGACACTGACGAATGGGCATTGGAAAACGGATACATCTCAGTAGTTCCTGTACAATTTGACTTAACCGCTCACCATACGATACAACAACTTAACACCTGGAATTTAAATGAATAAAAAAGATTTACTCATTGGGTTTATTGTCGGCATTTTTACTTCTCTTTTAGGAAGTTATTTATTTATTACGTTTTTTACTCAGTTTGACATTGCAACAGGGATTCAAACTATACGAGAACATGGTTATTTGGGAAAAATAATCACTTTAGGAACTATTTTGGACCTTGCCGTTTTTGCTATTCTCTTAAAAAAGGACAAAGAATTTATGGCTCGCGGTGTTATCTTAGCTGTGATTGTTCTGGCAATTTCTACTTTGTTTATTTAAATCTTATCTTTGCCTTGCAAAAAATTAGTTGTGTTGAAAAAAGAACACATTCTCAAAAATACGAATATGAAATACTATATAATAGCTGGTGAAGCCTCCGGAGATCTGCATGGTTCTAATTTAATGAAAGCGCTGTATGAAGAAGATCCTCAGGCTGAGATTAGATTTTGGGGCGGCGATTTAATGCAAAAGGCAGGCGGAACTTTAGTAAAACACTATCGTGAATTGGCTTTTATGGGTTTTATTGAAGTTATTTTTAACTTAAAAACCATTTTATCAAATATTACTTTTTGCAAAAAAGACATTACTGCTTTCCAACCTGATGTTCTTATTTTCATTGACTACCCGGGTTTTAATATGCGTATTGCAAAATGGGCCAAAGCTCTTAATTACAAAACCCATTATTATATTTCTCCGCAAATATGGGCCTGGAAAGAAAGCAGAATCAAGGCCATTAAACAAGATGTCAACAAAATGTTTGTCATTTTACCTTTTGAGAAAAGTTTTTATGAAGACAAACATCATTTTCCGGTAGATTTTGTGGGACATCCCTTAATTGATGCTATCCAGAATCAGCCTGCTTTTGATGAAGCTGTTTTTAGAAAAGAAAATCATTTGAGCGAAAAACCAATCATTGCCGTTTTGCCGGGAAGCCGTCAGCAGGAAATTACCAAAATGCTGAGCGTAATGCTGAGTGTTGTAGATGATTTTCAGGAGTATCAATTTGTAATTGCAGGTGCCCCAAGTCAGGATTTCGAATTTTACCAGCAATTTATCACCAATAAAAACATCAAATTTATTTCGAATAAAACATACGATTTACTTCGATCCTCAACTGCGGCTCTGGTTACATCAGGTACTGCAACTTTAGAAACGGCTTTGTTTAAAGTTCCGGAAGTGGTTTGTTATAAAGGAAGTAACATTTCCTATCAGATTGCAAAGCGTATTATTACATTAAAATACATTTCACTTGTCAATTTAATTATGGATCAGGAAGTTGTAACCGAATTAATTCAGAGCGACTGTACTACCAAACGCATTAAAGAAGAATTACAAAAATTACTGGAGCCTGCTTATCGTGAAAAACTGCTGAAAAATTATGATATTTTAGAGCAGAAACTGGGCGGGGTTGGTGCGAGTAAAAAAACCGCAAAACTTATTGTTGCTGATTTAAAACAACTTTAAAAGAATTCATTTTGAACAAATTACTCGTTTTAATCCTTTTTGCCAGCATGCTTTCTTTCTGCAAATCAGGTTCAGCAGTAGTTAAAAACGAATCGACACGGGAAAGCAAAAATACGGTAAAGCATTTAATTGATGTAGCAACATCTAATCTCGGGGTGCGATACAAAGCCGGAGGCACAACTAAAAGCGGCTTTGATTGCTCAGGATTAGTTTTCACTACTTTTCAGACTGAAAATATTACAATGCCGAGAAGTTCCTACGAGCAAGCAAAAATTGGAAAAGTGATACCCTTTGATGATGCCCAAAAAGGAGACCTGATTTTCTTTAAAACCAACAAAAGCAAACAAATCAATCACGTTGGGCTTATTACGGAAAAAACGGGCAGTGAAATAAAATTTATACATTCTTCAACTTCAAAGGGCGTTATAATTTCCTCGACTAAAGAACCGTATTACCAAAATTCATTTGTTCAGATCAACAGGGTTATCGAATAATTATTTTCCAATAAAATGGTATTTTTTCTTACAAAATTTTAATACTTTTAGACAATGGAAGTATCAGAGAAAACGTGCTCATTTATAATAATCCACACTTTTAAAACAAAATAAATAGCATCAGCCACAAAAGAAAACTATATTCAACGTTGTTTAGTGTGGTAAGAAATAGCTTAAGAACTATGAGACCAATATAAGATGGCGGAAAAAATAACAGTAATTCCAGTAAATAAAAAGCATAAAGAATGGCCGAAGGAAGGTGATGTTTTTTATTTCTCCCTAAGTGATGGGCGCTTTGGGTATGGCATGGTTTCCCTAGGAAAGATAGATGTTGGTCCATTTAAAAATGCCATCCTTATATATATATACAACAATTTCACACCATTGCTTGATGAAAACACATCGTTAAACAAACACAACTTATTACTACCGCCGATAATTACTGACACCTCATGTTGGAAGAAAGGCTATTTTGCAAAAATCAGAAATCTAGAAAAAAATGAGATGGACACCTACCCACATCATTACTTTAAAAACCCGATACGAAATAAAATATACGACCACAATGGAGATTCAATAACCACTCTCATTGACAAAATACCCGTAGGTAGAGAATCAATTCAATTTCACAGCAATATTATAAGTTCAATAGAGAGCATTATAAATTGAAGTCAAAAGAGGATTACCGCTACGACGAAATGGACAACGAATAACTGATCCCTGCCCGACCAACGTGTCATCAACCAAAGAACCGTATTACCAAAATTCGTTTGTTCAGATCAACAGGTAATCGAATAATTATTTTTCAATAAAATATTATTTTTCTTACAAAATTTTAATACTTTTAGACCATGAAAGTATTAGATTTCCCGTTGGCTAAAATCACAATTTGTTTTATAATTGGCATATTGGTTTGTTATTATTGGCAACCCACAATTTTCCTTGCTGTTGCGACGATAATAATCACGGCAATTCTTTTTTTAATGCTCTATTTCCTATCTGGAAAAAACAAAAAACTACTCCTTTTTTTCGGAATAAGCACCTGTCTTATTTCATTCTGGCTTGGGATTATTACCTTATTATTGCACACAGACTCCCTTCAGCAATCGAATTATATTCATTGCAAAAAAGCGTTCGAAAATGAGCAAAACATTTCTTTTACTTTGATGGAACAATTAAAAAGCAATAGTTATAATGATCGATATGTCGCTCTTTTAAACCATATTGAAAGCAACACGTATACAGGAAAAATTATTGTAAATATTAAAAAAGACAATCTCCGTAATACGCTTATTATTGGAAATATCATTCAGGCAAAAGTAACTTTACAACACACAACTGCGCCAAAAAATCCCAATCAATTTGATTATGGTAAATATCTGGCAAATAAACAAATATATGCTCAGGTCTATCTTTCTAAAGCTGAAATAGAGGTCAGTAAAAAAATTAGAAAGAATGTTTGGTTTTATGCTGCAAGGCTAAACTCACGAATAATCCGCAATCTTGAAAAAGCACATTTCAATAAAACTGAAATGAATGTTGCAATGGGGTTGATTTTAGGCCAACGTCAGGAAATTTCATCTGATATCCTTAAGGATTATCAATATTCGGGAGCAACACATATCTTATCTGTTTCCGGACTTCATGTGGGCTTTATTATGTTGTTTATACTGTTTATTTTAAAACCAATATCCAATACCAGAAAAGGTTCGTTTATAAAATTAATCGCCATTTTGATTTCACTAAGCCTTTTCGGGATTATCTCGGGACTTTCACCTCCGGTTTTGCGTTCTGTTGTCATGTTCTCCTTTCTGGCAATTGGAAATCATTTGAGAAGAGGCAGCAATATTTACCATACTTTACTAATTTCAATTCTGCTGATTTTATTATTCGAGCCCTACTTTTTGTTTGATGCCGGTTTTCAATTAAGTTATATTGCCCTCTTTTCGATTCTCTGGATACAGCCCTTGCTTAAAGAAATATGGAAACCCAAAAACAAAATTTCGACTTACATCTGGGAAGCTTTAACCGTTTCTTTTGCCGCTCAGATCGGAACATTTCCTGTTTGTTTGTATTACTTTCACCAATTTCCTTGTTTGTTTTTTGTAACCAACATTCTCATCCTCCCTGTTTTATCATTTACAATGATAACCGGAATTGTGGTCATGCTAATTTCTGCGTTTTTCAGTTGTCCCGTTTTCTTAATTCAGATTTTTGAAAAAAGTATTTATATCCTAAACCTGATTACCCATACTATAGCTTCAATGGAATATTTTGTAATTCGTGATATTAGTTTCAATTTTTATTACTTAATCACTTTCTATTTGTTGACTATAGCTATCATTTTTTGGTTTAAAAAACCAACTTACCCTAAAGTAATGGCGATTTTTATTTCTGTTATTCTTGTTCAGTTGTCCTTCATTATGACAAAAAAAGATCTGGAAGAAAAACAGGAACTGATTGTTTATAACGTAAAGAAAAAAACGATTATCACAGAAAGAAACGGAAAAAAAATGCTGCTTTTTACAAATGAGGATTTGAAAAAAAATAGTAAAGCCCTTTCTATAATTGGAAATACTGAATCATTACACGACATACAAAAAATTAAAAACACCTTCTTTTTTAACAGTAAAAAAATACTTTTGATTGACAGTAGTGGTGTTTATAAGAGAAACAGCTCTCCTGACATTTTGATCCTTACACAGTCTCCGAAGATCAATTTAGATCGTGTCTTACTTGATCTGAAACCAAAAATAATAGTTGCTGATGCATCAAATTCTTATTCAATTCAGAACTATTGGAAAACCAGTTGTTCAAAAAAAAGAATCCCATTTCACGCAACAGGCGAAATGGGATTCTACAAATTAAACTAGGAAATTAATATATAGGCAGGTCTATTCAGACGGATTTAAAATCAATTCAGATTCCGATATCCAGGACCTTGCTCCTTCATTTTTATAGGATAATTTTCCAAGTGCCTGAAACATTGTTTTACCATTCCTGGTGTTAGCGAAGGCAAAACACACTTCCGGTAAATCGATAATATTAAAAGCATTTTTTAACTTAATACTTTGCTCTTTTATCTCGCTTGAAGTCTCAGCAGATAGATCCAGTTTTACTAATATCACTTTTTTACGGGACCAGTTCTGAAATTCGATCGTATTAAAAACCTCTCTCTGGATACTTTCAGAGGCACCTGTTCCGGTAAATAAAATTAGCAGTGGTTTTCTTTGTTCATTACTCAGTGCAATTGCATCAGTCACGTTTGTGGTCCAAACTCCATTCTGCGCCTTCATCAGAAATGTAACTAAAAAAAATAGTAGGATAAGTAGTTTTCTATTCATAAAGTTCAGTC
This sequence comes from Flavobacterium circumlabens, assembly GCF_004345565.1. Taxonomy (GTDB): domain Bacteria; phylum Bacteroidota; class Bacteroidia; order Flavobacteriales; family Flavobacteriaceae; genus Flavobacterium; species Flavobacterium circumlabens. Next base: position 387,710 of record NZ_SLWA01000001.1, read on the forward strand.
AATTAAGTTAACAAATAAAAACTAAATTAACATAATGAACATAAAAAACAATAAATATTATCACTAAAAACCAAATAAACATGAAGTAAAACGATATTTATTATTAAAACGATAAATATTTCACATAATAAAAAAAATCAGAGTTTTAAATAGCAATAGTTCAGCTGCTATTTTTTAATTGTAAAAAAATATCCCTTTTTACTTAGCAGCAAAAAGGGATTCTACAAATTAAACTAAGAAACTTAATTTAAATTTTATTTATTCACTGGGATGCAAAATAGCATCTGATTCTGAAATCCATGATCGGGCACCGCCAGGTTTGTAAGCGATTTTTCCTAATGCACTAAAAGTGGTTTTGTTCTTCCTGATGGAGGCGCTGGCATAACATACCTCCGGTAAATCTACAACACCAAAAGCATTTTTTAATCTGAGGTTTTGCTCTTTGTCGCTATCAGATGCATTAATATCCGATAAATCCAATTTCACGAGGATAACGTTGTCCCTTGACCAGACAGCAAAATCAGGTGTTTTAAAAATTTCATTTTGAAGATTATCCGGCACACCTGAGGCGGTGAATAAAATCAGCATGGGTTTTCTTTGTTCATTACTTATTGCAATTGCATCGGTCATATTAGTTCGCCAGACTAAATTTTGGGACTGCATTAAAAATGAACCTAAAAAAAAGAGTAGGATAAGTATTTTTTTGGTCATATCGTTTGGTTTTGGTTAGATTAGCATAACGAAATTAACATAATATTTTAATTTTCCAATTTTTATTAATACAAAAAATGCACTATTTGTTTTTTTTATTACAATTAAATATTAAAATAATAATTACACAAATACAAGTGGATACTTTTTCTTACTAAACAAAAAAAACTCCTTACGTTACCGTAAGGAGTTTTACAAAAATTTATGAGTAATTATTCTTTTTAAGATTTCTTTGGATGAACGATTCCGTCAGCAACTGCTAACCAGGCAGATGGCCCTCCGGCAACATATCCTGTCTGACCAAGGCCTTTGAAATTAACCTTTCCGTCTTTGGCTTCTGCACTTGTAAAATAAATGGTTGGAAAACCTTGTATGCCGAAAGCTTGCTGCAATTCGTTGTTCTGACTTTTTAACTCCGGAGCCTGAGGTGTTCTTCTCGGATAGTCTAACTCAACTAAAATGACATTATCGCTGGCCCATTTTGTAAACTCAGGTGTTTTTAAAACCTCGTTTTGCAATCGGATACACCAGCCACACCAGTCGCTTCCTGTAAAAAACAACAGCATTGGTTTGTTTTCCTTATTACTTATTGTAATCGCTTCTTTGACATCAGTATACCATTTTAATTCCTGTGCCTGTGAGGTAAAAGCACCTACTATAAATAAGGCTACTAAAAATATTTTTTTCATGATCGTTTTAATTTTTTACAAATCTAAACAAAATTTGAATTGTAAAATGTCGTCTATTTTACTTCTTGCATTAATTTTCTAATAATTGGCGAAATTGCAATTAAAATTACTCCGGCAAAAACCGAATAAATAGCCAGTTGATAATATCCTTCTGTGTAAGATTGCAATTTAGAAAGCAAAGTATCACCTGTATTCGATCTGGATATTTCAGCACCCAGCTTTCCTGCGAATAATTGTCCAAACGCACTGGCTAAAAACCATAATCCCATCATCATACCAAATAATCTTTTTGGAGATAACTTCGTGATAATCGACATTCCGATTGGTCCTAAACAAAGCTCCCCGATAGTCGTTATTAAATAAGCAAAAGTAAACACGTTTAAAGAGGCAATACCTTCAGAATTTGCGAAGAACTTCGTTAGGTAAAAAATATAAAAAGAAGCTCCCAAAAATAAAAACCCAATTCCGAATTTAATTAAGGTATTAGGCTCAATTCTTTTCTTCCCAAGCCAAATCCACAACAGACCAATAAGCGGGCTTAACACGACCACAAAGAATGTATTCGAACTATTGTTTACGACATTAGGATCAATGGTAAAAAACAACAGCTTATTACTTAAGTTATCTTTGGCAAAAAGTGATAACGAACCACCGCTTTGCTCATAGATTGCATTAAACAATAAATAAAAGAACACAAACAAAAAGGCTGCAAATAGCTTTTTCTGCAATTTTACATCCCCTAACTTAATCAGTTCATATGTAAAGTAAAGAACGGCCACTATACCGATTGTGTACATGAAATAATCGGTATAATCCGTATTTTTTACCATTATAAAAATAAACGGTAAACTTAAAATTGATAATGCATAGACCGCTATTTCGCGGATTCTTCTCTTACCAGGCTCTAAATTTAACAACGGAGAATCTCCAATTGGGCCTAAGTATTTTTTAGTGAATAAAAAGGTAACTAAACCTAAAAACATTACGATGGCCGCAGATAAAAAGCACAATTGCCAGGAATAATATTTACCCAGATAAATACATAAGGCACCTCCTAAAAGGCCTCCCACATTTATCCCGGCATAAAACATTCCGTAACCTGCGTCTCTTCTGTTATCATCTTCGTGATACAACTCCCCTACCATTGAAGAAACATTTGGTTTAAAGAAACCGGTTCCAATAATAGAAAATGCGATACCGTAATAAAACATAGTTTGTGGCGAAAAGGCAATCAAAAGATTCCCGAGGATCATAACGATCCCACCAAAGAACAATGATTTTTTAAACCCTAAAACTTTATCTGCAAAAATACCTCCGATAAAAGTAAAAGCATATACAAAAGCCTGGATAGCACCATATTGCAAATTAGCATGTTCATCTTTCAATAAAAGCTGATCTACCATAAAAAACGTAAGCACTCCACGCATTCCGTAAAAACAGAAACGTTCCCACATTTCAACAAAAAACAAATACCACAATTGTTTCGGATAATTGCCCTTAAAATTCTGAATTTCTTCTAATGTTATTGTTTTCTCCATTTTATCTAACTCCATGCATCATTTTTTTCAAAAACGGAGTCAAAGCAAACAATACAATTGCAGCAATACCTGTAAGAACAACAAACACCATAAAAAACTCATATAAGTTATGAATTTCAAATCCAGCAAAAAAGTGATTGTGTGCACTAATCTGATGTTGGTCCAACAAAGCTAATTGTTCTGCTGTTGGTGTTACTTTGTTATCTAAAACTGCCTGAAGATCGATTCCTAATTCTTTTGCTTTTTCAAATTTATCACCTGTTGCAGGCAAAATAGATCCTAAAGTTCCTCCTAAGGCATAACCTGATGCATTAGAAAGGAAGAAAACCCCGTATAACAATGAAGCGAAACGCTTTGGAGATAATTTACCTACTAATGATAAACCAATTGGAGATAAACACAACTCAGCACACGTATTTAAAAAGTATAATAAAATAAGCCATTTTACCAATAACAAACCAGAAGTTCCGATATAGGAAACCTGAGTTGCAATCATAAAGAAACTCACAGAAATTATGACCAAACCAACAGCCAGCTTAACCGGTGAGATTGGTTCTCTGTTATTGGCTCTTAAAGAATCCCATAAAATACTGAACGGTACAGCCATTACTACCACAAACAGTCCGTTAAAAATCTGAACCATTGACGGAGGCATTTGCCAACCAAAGAAATGTCTGTCTGTCTGATTATCTGCAATAAACGTCAATGAAGAACCAGCCTGCTCAAAGGCCGCCCAGAAGAAAATAATAAAGAATGAAACGATATAAATTACAATAATTCTGTCTCTTTCTATTTTTGTCAAAGAAGTATCGGAAATAATTAATCCGGCCAATGACAATCCGCTGGAGTAAATCAAAGTATAAATTAAATTCTGACCTACAACATAATGAAAAAACAATCCTAATGCTATAAATGCAATCCCTGCAATAGTTAAGGCTTTACCTGAAAAATTAGCCTTTTGAGCTTCTCCTTCTTCAAAATCTTCCGCGACATTTTTAGAAGGCAAACCCCCTAAAGGTCTTCCTTCCGGAGAAACCACATATTTATTTTTCAAAAAATAGAAAAGAACTGTTCCGATAAGCATCGCTCCGGAAGCTGCCATAAATCCCCATCTAAAAGCGTGAATATCTCTAATTCCACCAGAATCTTTAACATCTCCCAATAATGGACAAATAGACTGCCCTAAGAAAGCCCCAATGTTAATTCCCATGTAGAAAATAGTAAAAGCAGTATCCAGCTTTGTTTTTTCCTGTTTAGGATACAAACTCCCAACCATACTTGAAATGTTGGGTTTAAAGAATCCGTTACCAAAAACAATAACTCCCAAACCACAATACATGATGCTTTTGGCCAAAGGTAAATTACTCTCAAAAACACTACCGCTGGTAAACAATAACATTTGTCCGGTTGCCATTAATAATCCGCCTAATAAGATACAATTCCTGTTCCCTAAAAAACGATCTGCAACAAAACCACCCAACATTGGAGTCAGGTAACAAAGTCCAAGGAAACCTCCATAAATCAAAGACGCCTCTTCTTCCTTCATCAATAATGAATTCACAAGAAATAAAGTTAATAAAGCTCGCATTCCATAAAAGTTGAATCGCTCCCACATCTCCGTTCCAAACAATACCCAAAGCCCTTTTGGATGCCCGGTTTTTACTTTAGTTTCTCCCATATTATTCATTATTTTAAGGTTAATAAGATTTAGATTATAAATTTTCTTTGATAAAGTTAGTCATTTTATTATAAAGCTGAATTCTGGTCTTGCCACCATAAATACCGTGGTTTTTGTCCGGATATATCTGAGAATCAAATTGTTTATTCGCCTGAATTAACGCTTCCATCATTTGCATTGAATTTTGCACATGAACGTTGTCATCACCGGATCCGTGAATCAATAAAAATTTACCTTTTAGTTTATCAACATGATTTATTGGAGAATTCTGATCGTAACCGCTTGCATTTTCCTGAGGTGTCTGCATGTATCTTTCTGTATAAACGCTGTCATAAAAACGCCAGTTGGTTACCGGAGCAACCGCGATTGCCATTTTGAAAACATCGTTCCCCTGGAAGATACAATTCGAAGCCATAAAACCTCCATAACTCCAACCGAAGATTCCTATTCTTGAAGCATCCACATACGGATAAGCGCCAATTACTTTCGCAGCATCAATCTGATCTTCTACCTCGTATTTCCCTAATTCTTTCTGAGTTACTTTTTTGAAATCAGCACCTTTAAAACCGGTTCCTCTACCATCCACACAAACTACGATATAACCTTGTTGTGTAAGAGATAAAAACCAATAATCATCTGTATTATTCCAGTCATTGTTTACCTGTTGAGATCCCGGACCAGAATATTGGTACATGAAAACAGGATATTTTTTTGAAGCGTCAAAATCTTTTGGTTTTAAAATCCACGCATTTAGCTCGTTTCCTTTAGCCGTTTTTAGAACAAAGAATTCTTTAGCAGGAAGATTATATCCTTTCAGTTTATCAGCAAGCGCCTGATTGTTTTCGATAACCTGAATTTCTTTACCCGTTTTTGCTTCGTTTAAAGTATAAGTGGTTGGCTGAGATGCGCTGGAAAACGTATTAATATAAAACTGGAAGTTTGGACTTAAGGTCGCCGCATTGGTTCCGGTATTTTTAGACAAACGCACTTTGTTTTTTCCGTCTAAAGCGATACGATAAATATCTCTGTTGATTGAACCATTTTCAGTAGACTGATAGAAAATAGTTTTAGTTTTTTCGTCAAAACCGTAGTACGAAGTTACTTCCCAGTTTCCTTTTGTAACCTGATTTTTTAATTTTCCGTTTTTATCATACACGTATATATGATTAAAACCGTCTTTTTCGCTTGTCCAGATAAAACTGTTGTCTTTCAGGAAAGTCAGATTATCCGTAACATCTACATAAGCTTTGTCCTTTTCATTCAAAACTACTTTTGCAGCAGCCGTTGTTCCATCGACAAATAACAAATCTAAATTATCCTGGTGGCGGTTTAGCACCTGAGCTGATAATGTATTGGCATCGTTTGTCCACTGTAATCTGGCAATATAAAAATCATTGTAGTTTCCTAAATCAACTTTTTTAGTGGCATTTCCTGCAGCATCATAAATATGTAATGAAACTACTGAATTTTTTTCTCCCGCTTTCGGATATTTAAAAGTCTCAATGGTCGGATATAAATCTTTATGAAACATTGACATGGAGAATTCCGGAACGGCGCTTTCGTCAAAACGGATATAAGCTAATTTTTTACTGTCTTTACTCCAGTCGAATGCCTTTACAAAAGCAAATTCTTCTTCATAAACCCAGTCCGTAATACCGTTGATGATCGCATTTTTCTTGCCGTCAGTTGTAACAGCCGTTGCTTTTTTTGAAGCTACGTCGTAAATGTATAAGTTATTCTCTCTGGCGTAAGCAATTTTGGTTCCATCAGGAGAAAAAGTTGGCTCCTGAATCTTAAAGTCAAACAGTTTCGTTAATGACTTTGAAGCAATATCGTATAAAAAGTAGTTGGCAGTAAAAGAGTGACGGAAAATTTTATCGGAGTTGCAGGCAATTAAAATCTTTTTTTCTGAAGCATCAAAAGTATAACTGTCAATTCCGTCTGCAAGTTCCTTATGATTTTTGGTATCAATTAGATTGGATACTTTTTTCAGCGTTGCAAAATCATATAAATCAATTTGCATGCTCCGGCTGGCCTGATCAACATTCAATACTGTACACTGATCTGTATTTTTCAGGGACTGTAGTTCATCCATTCCTTTGGCCCGGAAAGTTCCGCCATAAATATTCTCAACAGTGATTTTTTGTTGCCCAAAAACGGTACCAACTAATAACAAAAATATTACAGTAATTTTACTTGCATTCATTAGAATTATTTTAAATATAAAAAAGAGCCCAATTTTAGTAAAAAAAATAAACATAATACACATTTCAAGTGTTAAATGTTAAAAAAAATAACGATTGCGTAGTTTTCAATTTTCAAATAGATTGCAAACAAAACCCCAGAATTGGTATATTTGCGGCAACATTACTATTTAATATACTGAGAATGAACAACGCCGTTGCCGGATTTTCGAAATTATCCAAAAAAGAAAAAGTAAACTGGATTGCAGAAACCTATTTTTCCACTCCTGATGAGGCGCTTAAAATAATAGGAAATTACTGGAATTCAGACGACAAGCTCCAGCAACTGCACGATGAATTCATAGAAAACACCATTACCAATTTATATATACCATTGGGAGTTGCTCCTAATTTTCTGATAAACGGAAAGTACAAAACAATTCCAATGGCAATTGAAGAAAGTTCCGTGGTGGCAGCTGCTTCAAAATCGGCAAAATACTGGGCAACCCGAGGCGGATTTAAAGCAACTGTAATAGATACGCAAAAAATTGGTCAGGTTCATTTTACTTTCAACGGAGACGGGCAAAAATTACAATCGTTCTTCGATCAGATAAAACCGTTGTTTTTCTCCAATACGCAAAGCATTACTAAAAACATGCAACAACGCGGCGGCGGAATTCTTGATATTCAGCTCAAAGACAAACGAAACTTACTGGAACATTATTTTCAGCTTCATGCCACTTTTGAAACCAAAGACAGCATGGGAGCTAACTTCATTAACTCTTGTCTCGAGCAATTTGCATCAACCTTAAAAGAGGAGTTTCAGAACTGTGATGCATTTGATGAAAATGAACACCTAAATGTAATCATGAGTATTCTGTCTAATTATGTACCAAACTGCATTGTAAGAGCCGAAGTTTCCTGTCCTGTTGAAGATTTAAGCGAAAAAGATATTGCAAATCCACAGGATTTTGCGGAACGATTTGTACAAGCCGTTCAAATTGCCGAAGTCGAGCCGTTCAGGGCAGTAACCCACAATAAAGGCATCATGAATGGCGTCGACGCTGTCATTCTTGCAACCGGAAATGACTTTAGGGCTGTAGAAGCCGGTGTCCATGCCTATGCAGCAAAAAATGGTCAATATGCAAGTTTATCACATGCTAAAATCGAAAACGGAATTTTTACCTTCTGGCTTGAAATTCCATTAGCTTTAGGTACTGTAGGCGGATTAACTTCTTTGCATCCTTTGGTAAAACTATGTTTAGAGATACTGGAAAAACCTTCAGCTGAAGAATTAATGCAAATTGTTGCGGTTGCCGGACTGGCTCAAAACTTTGCCGCTTTACGATCGCTGACTACAACCGGAATTCAGGAAGGACACATGAAAATGCACCTGAACAACATCATTAATCAATTTGAAGCTACCGAAGACGAGCGTCATTCGATTAAAACTCATTTTAAGAAAAATGTGATTTCTCACAGCGCGGTGGTTGAATTTATTGAAAATCTAAGAAAATAAATAAAAATTCCAAGTAGTATAGCTTCTGAATAAATTCCAAATCCCAATTATTGGAATTTGAAATTTATCCTGAGGCTTCGGAATTGGAATATATTTTAAAATTGAAGCATGAAGACAACCTATTACAGTAACGGAAAACTTTTAATAACAGGCGAATATCTCGTTTTAGATGGTGCTGAAGCGCTTGCATTACCAACGAAATTTGGTCAGAATTTAATCGTGGAGGACGATTCTGAACACCAGATTCAATGGAAAAGTTTTGATTTTGATCATCAGGTCTGGTTTGAAGACACGATTACTTTTACTGAGATTATAAACAATGACGGCCCTAAAGTCGAAAATGTAAAAAAGACCTTAATCAATATTTTACATGAAGCTTATCTTCTGAATCCTGATTTTATTGATTCCTCAGAAGGTTATAAGGTAAGTACAGCACTTACATTTCCAAAAAACTGGGGGCTGGGAACTTCCTCTACTTTGTTGAACAATATTGCACAATGGAGTAAAATTGACGCTTTTACATTGCTTAAAAACAGCTTTGGCGGTAGTGGTTATGACATTGCCTGCGCACAAAACAATACTCCTATTGTATATCGTCTGGATCAAAATTCCCCAACGGTAGACCTTATTAATTTTAATCCTGAATTTAAAGATCATATTCACTTTGTCTATCTTAATAAAAAACAAAGCAGTAAAGCCGCGATCAATGCTTATTATAATAACAAAAATGAGCATTTAGCACAAAATATTGCGACGAATGATAAAATCACAGCTGCTGTTATCAATGCTAAGACAATAAAGGAATTTGCTTCTGCTATCGAGAAACATGAAATTCATTTAAGTACGATCTTAGAAATACAAACTATAAAAGAGATTGCTTTTCCTGATTTTAATGGTGTCGTTAAGAGTCTTGGAGCCTGGGGGGGCGATTTTATAATGGCAATTTCGAAAGAAAATCCGAAGGACTATTTCGTTTCAAGGGGCTATGAAACTATTCTTTCGTATAATGAGATGATTTTGTAGGTAAATCATTTCTATTTTAAAATAAAAAGCCTTTTAATAATTTACTTTTTTGTTTTTAACATGTTTCGTCTCGAGTCGCCGGACTATCTGGTTTTCCTGCTCATTCGGATCAACAGAGGAATTGGACTCAATAAGCGTATTATGTAAACGCTCTGCCATCTTTTCTATACTGTTGGTTATAGAATCGTAGACTACTTCCATTCTCCGGTGTTTTTCTTCTTTTACAGCTTTTAAAACATCCTCCACAAAAATCTTGTCGTATTTTTCAGCAACAGAATCACGAGTGTTTGTCAATCTGATTACATTATCGTGTCCTAGTATAGTTACTTTAAAGTGTTGTTCTTCGTTGCTTAAATAATACTTCCCTCCCAATTCATCACAATTAATGTCGGTACTACCCACTTTTAATAGTTCAGTGATGATTCCAAAAATATGATTTTCAATTTTGGAATATACTCTGGGTTTCTTTTTAAATAACTTAAACATAAAAATCATTAAACACTTGATTATTAAAGTATTTGTTCGTCATAGTCTCTTTTATTTATTGAACCTGTTTAATATTTTAGACCATTTGCTAAAACAAAAATTCAGACAAATTAACATTAATATTTTGAAAAACCCAAATTTTTTAGATTGTATTTCTATTATTCCTATATAATTAAATAAAAATTGAGTGATAAGTATTACAAATGAAAACCCTCAAATAAATAGAAATAAAAAAGCCCGAAACATTCAAAAGAACATTTCGGGCTATCTATTTTATTTTAACTACTACATTAAAAACTAGTAGTTAAATTGTAATCTGTTATCTTCAATTTTTGCATTGTTTTTTAACGCTGGTAAAATTCTGCTTGCATCAGATGCACTTTGCGCTTTTACTTTTGCAACATATTCAGCATGATTAGCAATCGCCGGAGCTTTTACTACACTAATATTTTTAACCACATAAACACCTGTATTTCCTTCAATTGGAGCAGAAAGTTTATTTGCAGTTAAAGCAAATGCATTACCTACAACTTTTGGCTCTTGTCCTACTCCTCCAGGAAGAACCGGATTGTCCATAGTTACGTTAGCAGCTTGCTGAACAGCAACACCAGCACTTTTAGCAATTGCCTCAAGGGTTGAACCTGTCATTTTAGCTTTTAGCATTTCTGCTTTTTTCTTGTTTTTTAAGATTGACTCTACATAAGGTCTTGCCAAACTTACAGATACTAAACCTGATTTGTTTTCGCTTTTGTATTGTGCAATTACGTGCCCAATATTAGCCAGCTCAAATCTTTTTACATCCCCTTTGTTTGTTTCTTTGTCAAATGCCCATCTTACAATGTTACGTTGGTTTCCCAGATGACCAAACGCTTCATCCATTGCTTTTGCCGTTACAGGTGCAGCAATTTTTAAACCTAATTCTTTTGCTGTAGCAGCAAAATCTTTATCAGCAGCTTCCATTTCAAATTTGGTAGCCAAAGTAAATACTTTATCAGAAGTAGCTTCAGAAGGCTCAATTTTCTGAGCAATAGTCGCTAAACGAATTCCGTCTTGTTTATCCGTGATTTTGATAATATGAAATCCGAAAGGAGTTTCAACTAAACCAATTTTACCAATTCCGTTACTGAATACGAAATCATTGAATGGTTTTACCATTTGGTTTGGACCAAAATATCCTAAATCACCACCTTGTTGTGCAGATGAATCATCAGAGCTTGTAAAAGCCAGCATCATAAAACTATCCGGATTAGCCTTAACCTGAGCCAGAATTTCTTCTGCTTTTGCTTTAGCTTCTTCTTTAGTTCTTTTTTCTTTTGTGTTTGGAGTCTGAGACCCTGTATATCCAATTAAGATGTGACTTGCTTTTGCGTTAACTCCTGCTTTAAATCCCTGAGATTTAGAAATGCAATAGTATTTACCATAAACATAAGGTCCGTAGATTTCACCAGGAGCTAAACTGAATAATTTATCAGCGTCAACTGCAGGCAAATTATTTTTAGCCACGTAAGTAGAATCATAAGGAATATCAGAATTTGAGTTTACAAATTCAGCAATGTTAGTTGCATTTCTGAAACCCGGCAAAGTATCATTTTTACCAGTTTTTGCATTGTAAACAACACTTCCGGATAATAATGCAGTGATTTTAGCTTTGATTTCAGCTTCGTCTTCTTTTGACGCTTTGTCTTCCACTAAAACATATTGAATCTCACGAGTTTCATCTGCTTTGAATTTCTTCTCGTTTTTCTTCATGTAATCCACAATATCCGAATCAGAAATTTTCACTTCACTGTCTTTAATTGAAGAATACAATGCGGCAGCATAAGCAAAGTTTACTTTGTTCGCTTCCATTTCATATTTCAGTTTTCCTTCACTAGCCGTTGTATAAAGTGCTGATTTTACTAATGTATTGTAGATTTGAAATTTTGCATTTAATGTAGCGTCTTTTTCTTTCTCAGAAATATATTGTGCTGCTTCAGGATTTGTTTTAAAGTACTCCTTGAATTTAGCGATATCAAACATACCGGCTGCATTCAGGAACATTGGATTTTTACCAATATTCGGATCTGCTTTTAAAACCTCCAACAGGTGTTTTTCACCTACTCTTAATCCTAATTTATCAAATTGAGATGACAATAAAGCGATTGAAACTTCCTGATCCCAAACTCTGTTTGCAGCTTCAGTAGAAGAAATTCCTTGCCCGCTTTTTTCAACATTACTAACTTTAACTCTAAAGTCTTCAAATGAAATATCTTTTCCATCGATGCTTCCCACATCTTTTGAACTTTGACCGAAAGTCCCTCTAGTGAATAGATCTTGTATTATAAATGCAAATAATGCAAGTGCAATAACTCCTATTAATAAAGCGGAACGCTGTCTGATTTTTGCTAAAACTGCCATTTTTATTGTCGTTAATTTTTATATTCAGTTTGCGAAAATACAATTATCTAGTTAATAACAATACAACTAGTGTTTTATTTTGCACATTTTTTTTTAATTACTAAAAAAATTACTCTTTTATAGTCATTTTTACTAATTCAATTTTCTTGTTTGTCGCTTCCTGTATCACAAAATAGTAGCGGCCAATAACGATTTCTTCCCCTATTTGCGGAATTTCTTTTGTTGAATTCACAATAAAACCTCCTAAAGTCCCGTAGGAATCTTCTTCAGGAATACCCAATTTATAGACTTCATTCAAATACTCCACATCCAGGCGGGTCGAAAATAGATATTTGCCTTCTCCTAACTCCTGCTCTATCAGTTCTTCGTCTAAGTCGTGTTCATCTTCTATTTCACCAAAAAGCTCTTCTACAATATCCTCAATGGTTATTATGCCCGAAGTTCCTCCGTGTTCATCGAGTACAACAGCTACATTTTTTCTTTTTTTGATCAGCAGGTTCAAGGCGTCTTTTATCGAAATAGTTTCCGGAACAAACTCAACTGTCATTAAAACAGATTTAATTGTTTTCGGCTTTTTGAACAAGTCAAAAGAATGCACGTAGCCCACAATATCATCGAGCGAGTTTTGACTCACTACAATTTTAGAATAGCCGGTTTCTACAAACAAATCCTTAAGCTCCGCAACGCTGTCAAATAAATCTATATCGACAATTTCTGTACGGGGCGTCATAATATCACGCGCTTTTACACCTGAAAATTCCAAAGCATTCTGAAAAATCTGAATTTCGGAATCCACTTCTTCATTGTCTTCAACAGAGCTCATCTGCTCTGTGATATAATTACCCAGTTCTATTTTACTAAAATACAACTGCACCTGATCTCCTTCTGTTTTGAAAAATTTCCTTAAAATAAAATCCGAAATCCAGATAAAGAAAGTGGAGATATAGTAAAATAAACGGTAAAAGAGATAGGCCGGAATGGCAAAAATCCTAATTAATGAATTGGCATAAATCTGAAAAAAAACTTTCGGAAAAAACTCTGCTGTTATTAAAACTATAAAGGTAGAAATAGCGGTCTGAATCAATAAACTTGTAAGATCCGAAAAATGGTATCCAAATTTAGGGATCTGAGCCAGAATAAGATCACCCATAAAAAATCCGTAAACAACCAATGCAACATTGTTACCAATAAGCATTGCGGCAATAAATTTGGAAGGATTCTCGGTAAGTCTGGTCAGGATTTGGGAAACAAAATTGTCTTGTTTTTTTTCTATTTCAAGATAAATTTTGTTCGAGGAAATAAAAGCTATTTCCATTCCTGAAAAAAAGGCTGATAGTATTAAACATAGTATTATAATACTAATCTCCATTTTTTATTGTTTTTTGTTACGATCGTCAAACTTCTTAGCATATTTTCTTCTGAAGAAAAACATAAAAACGGCTAAGAAGGCAATTATGAAACTTAAAGTTGAAGTATCATTTCCTTCATTTAGCTTTATAATTCCATCATAAATAAAAAAAACCGCAAACAATATGTAAACGTATTGTGTATATTTTAAGTAACCCATAATCTGTGTTTTTATTCTTCGGCTTCTAATTCGCCTGTTATTCGCTGTGAATTGATCACTTTAAAGTCTTTACTAAAATCTATTCCCTGCCCGTAAGAAACTCCTTTTGCATCGGTAAGCTTAAATTTTCTTTCCGTATAGAACCATTCGTTCTTCTGATCAAAATACAACTGTTCTGTTTCAAGCATCTGACCTGTTTCTGAAGTGATTTTTACTTTTCCCTGCAGGTCGATAATTCCGGTTTCTTTGTACGAAACAGCATAATTCGATCTTATAAAAGTACGCTTTTGTTTTTTATCATATAAGGTGACATCAATACCTTTTGGGAATTCTGTAAACGGGAAGTCAAGATTAGAATAATCCAGCATTTTTGAACTGATCAGTACTCCGGTTATGCGTCCGGAATCTGTGTATTTTATATTAACAGTATCTGCGTCACTTCCGGGAACAAACTCTGAGAAGTTAATTTTCTGAACTTCTTTAAAATTACTTTCGCACCCAAAAAACATTGTCACAGCTAGAACTGTGACAATGGTTATTATATATTTCTTTGGTAAATTCATTTGCCAAATGTAGTAAATTGTAATGAGCTTAAAAAAACATTAAGTTCTGCTTAGTTGAATTTACTTTTCACGAACCATTTATCGTTGAAAGAAAAACCTATGCTAAAGTTCAGATAATTTTCCTTAACCAAACCTGAAGAGGTAGTTCCTTTTTTACCAAACTCAACTCCAAAATTCACATTGGAAAAAGATCCTGTAATCGGCAAACCTGCACCTAAACTCATCCCAACATCATTAACTGATTCATTATTTATTACTAAACCAATTTTTTCATATTTAAGACCTGCTCTGTATGTGATTCTGCTAAAGTAACTTGAAAAAGAGGTGTAATTAGGAATATAATAACCTCCAATAGCATATTTTGCATAATTTTCGTAACGCACATTGTCTACTGTATTGTAGTGATTGTTAAGTTTTCCATCTCCTTGAAAAGCCAAAGTAGTACCAATCAACCATTTTCTGGCTTCTCCGACACCGGCGCCAATCGTAAATTTACTGGGCAATTTCAATTCTGTTGCAACAACAGGATAAGTATAAGAATCTGCATCACCGTCAACCTGGACAGTTCTGGTATTATCTGAATTTAAATTACCGGAAAAATTGTAACTCAAACTCGTATATAAATTCATTTTTTTATAAATCTTCGTTTGATACATGGTACCAATGTTAAAAGTAGCGCCGGATATTTTAGAAATATTTTCTTCTCTGGTCGCATTTTGAACGTCTGTTACCAGCTCTATACTGGTGGTTGTAATTTTACCAAAATCATATTGCACATCTGCTCCAATGTTCCATTTAGGCGTAATTTTATATCCTAAACCAAAAAACACTTTATTAACGCCTCCTTTTCCTTCCAATTGACTGCTTACCCCTGCAGGAACATCTGTATTATCATTTGCAATTCTGTATCCTACAGCCGACAAAGGAACCAGACCAAACGCTGCACCAAATTTCCCCATAGGAATTCCCACTGCCAAATAATCAAAAGTTGTTCTTTGTGCTTTTGAAGTTTCACCTTCTGTTTTTATCTTAGAAGTTCCAAAAGTCCCACCTACAGAAAAAGTCGTTTGCCCCAAACTGGCATAACTTGCCGGATTTTCAATATTCAAATGTATACTATCCTGTTCTACCGCAACACCTGCCATAGATCTGAATTCAAGAGTTCCTTTGAACTTTACATCTCCAATTCCGTAGAAGGAATATGGTGAAGCAGTACCTTGTTGCGCGAATGAAACGAACGATATAAGTAAACAGGTACTTATTATAATTTTTTTAATCATTGTCGATTTTATATTGAAATGTTTGGCTCAAACTTTCCAAAAGGAAATTTGAATTGGCAAATATGGTATTTTTTAATCGTTTAGCCAAAAAATCTGCATCGCCACCCGTTAAAATTATTATAAAATTTGAAAAGTTTGCCCGATATTCATCGATAAAACCATCAATCTCATAGACGAAACCATTCACAACACCAGAGTGTATCGCCTCTTTTGTGGAATTTCCTATATAGTGTTCCGGCGATTCCAGAGTCAGCAAAGGCAGTCTGGCCGTGAAATTATGCAAAGCTTCATAACGCAATCGCAAACCCGGAGAAATTGCTCCGCCCAGATAATTATCCTTTTCGTCGATAAAATCGTAGGTAATGCAAGTTCCGGCATCGATTACTAATCTGTTTTGTTTTGGAAACTGTAAAGTGGCACCGGCAGCCAAAACCATCCTGTCAATTCCTAACGTTTTTGGGGTTGCATATTTATTGTTGAAGGGAAAAACATCTTCATGCGTTAAAAAATGAATATTGAGTTCCTTTTCGAAAGCCAAAAAAGACTGTTTTTCGATATTTCCGACCGAAGCAACGACCAAATCGGAACAATTTTGAAATTTTTTTAAAATTTTTTTAATTTTTTTTTCAAGCTCATTTTTCTCGAAAACAAAATTTTCAACAACAGTACTTCCCTCAAAGACAGCAGCTTTAATTCTGGTATTACCAACATCAACAGTTAAAATCATGTTTACTTTTTTATAAATGCAAAGATACGAATTGATTTTTTTTAAAAAATGTTTTGGATAAACGAAAAATGATTCTATCTTTGCACCCGCAATCAGCACGGTGCCTTAGCTCAGATGGTAGAGCAATGGACTGAAAATCCATGTGTCCCTGGTTCGATCCCTGGAGGCACCACCGTTAAAACCCGAATAGAAATATTCGGGTTTTTTGTTTTTAATATTTTTCAACAAATGCATTACTTATATATTCTCTATTCCGATTCTTCCCAAAAGTTTTATATTGGAGAAACCAATAATATAGAAAACAGAATTTCAAAACATATAAACCATTACTATTCAAATTCTTTTACCAAAATAGCAAATGACTGGAAAATCGTTTTAACTTTCGAATGCATCGATAAGGAAGAAGCTGTTTATTTGGAAAAATTCATTAAACGAATGAAAAGCAAAATCTTTAATAATAAAGTAATTAATGATCCTTCTATTTTAAAAGATATTCTTTCTAAAAGAAAATCATAATTTGTCCCTGATTCTCCCGAAGCGTCGGGATTGGAGGCACCACCGTTAAAACCCGAATAGTGCCGAGACTTCGGGATTCGGGTTTTTTGTTTTTAATACTTTTCTGAAAGTTTTACCGCAATGAGCGTTAAGATTTACGCAATCCCGATAGCTATCGGGAGCTAAGTTTAGCTTATGCTTTGTGAACCTTTGCGTTTTTTCGTTGTGTCTTTGCGTTTAAAATCATATTTTACTTCCTATCTATACATTTTAACAAGGTTTATTACTGTTAAAAACACACTTGTTTTGAATTAATGCGTTTTTGTTAAAAAAGTATTAACTAAATAAAAAAATATCTCATATATTCGTTAAATGATACCTTATGGTTTTATTTGTTATTAAAAACACAAGACAATTTATGAGTAAAAACTCTACAAAAGGCATTTGGAAAGTAATTTCGGCCTCCTCAATGGGAACAATGATAGAATGGTATGATTTCTATATTTTTGGAAGTCTGGCCGTCGTAATCTCCACCAAATTCTTTCCGACTGATAATCCGACTGCAGCTTTTTTATCTACTTTAGCCACTTTTGCGGCAGGATTTGTGGTTCGCCCGTTTGGTGCTTTATTCTTTGGAAGGCTTGGAGATATCATTGGCCGCAAATATACTTTTATGGCTACCTTATTATTAATGGGTGGCTCAACTTTCTTAATCGGCTGTATTCCCAGTTATGAAACGATAGGCTTTTTAGCACCGTTACTGGTACTTATCCTGCGTTTACTGCAAGGACTTGCTCTTGGCGGAGAATATGGCGGAGCAGCCACTTATGTTGCCGAGCATGCTCCCCAGGGACAAAAAGGATATTGGACCTCCTGGATTCAGACCACTGCAACTGTAGGTTTGTTTATTTCTTTGATGGTCATATTAGCCACAAAAAATGTGCTGTCAGCTGAAGACTTTGATTCCTGGGGATGGCGCGTACCGTTTTGGGTTTCTATTGTTATGGTTGGAGTCTCCTATCTGATTCGAAAAAACATGGACGAATCTCCTGTTTTTGCAAAAGCAAAAAAAGAAGGTACTACAAGTAAAAATCCTTTAAAAGAAAGTTTTGGCAATCGATACAACCTGAAGTTTGTATTACTGGCCTTATTTGGCGCTACCATGGGACAGGGTGTGGTTTGGTACACCGGACAATTCTATGCCATGAGCTTCATGAAAACAGTAATGAACATCGATTCCTCGCAAGTTGATCAACTACTTGGAATTGCTTTATTATTAGGGACTCCGTTTTTTATTGTTTTCGGGTGGCTGAGCGACAAGATCGGACGAAAATACATTATGATGGGCGGAATGCTGCTTGCCATTTTATTGTACAGGCCTATTTATAAAACAATGCATACCACTACAGATGTAAGTACCAAAACTGAAATTGTAGAAAAAAGAACTCAAAATACGGCAACAACAAAAAATAATGATGTAATTACCACAATTTCAAAAACCTACACTGACGGAACTTCGTATGTAGAAAAAAGAACGACTTTTAACAATAAGAAAGAAGCCCAGACCAACGTCTCCATCACTATTAATTCTAATGATGAGTGGGCCTTGATTTTACTGGTTTTTATTCAGGTTTTATTTGTTACTATGGTATACGGACCGATTGCAGCATTTTTGGTAGAAATGTTTCCTGCCAAAATCAGATATACGTCAATGTCTTTGCCTTATCATGTTGGAAATGGAATTTTTGGAGGTTTGCTTCCTGCAATATCCACTTATTTTGTAACACATGCCAAAGAAACAGGAAAAGCTGATTTTTATCTGGAGGGATTATGGTATCCTATTATTATTGCTTCGGTATGCTTTATAATTGGAATGATTTACATTGATAATAAAAACAAAACTAATCACCTTTAAATTTAATAAAATGAATACAATCAAACAGGCTTTAGGTGTTCTATGGGTGATACTGGCAATTGCAGCTGCGTATTTTTGCGTTTTTGAATTCGGTTTACCAAAACTGCTGTCAGACAAACAAGATGATCTTGTATTCGGGATTATAATCCTTTTTATCCTAACTCCTTTAATTGTTCTGGGATTGGGAACTTTTGGTTATTTTGCCGTTATTGGAGAATACAACGAAAAGAAATAAAGCAGCAAAAGCACAAAAATAAAAAGGCTGTCTATTTACAGACAGCCCTTTTACATTACTAACAAACTATTATTTTTTGATGAATTTCATCACTTGTGTTTTATTGTTTTCATCAACTGCTTTAACAAGATACAATCCTGTTTCCAGATCTGTTACCGAAAACTGAAAATCTGCATTTCCATTCGTTACAAAACTTTTTACCAATTGACCCGAAACGGAGTAAATCTGAACTTTTGCTGTACTTACATTTAAAGTAAAATAATCTGAAACCGGATTTGGATAAAGATTTACCGTATTCCCTTTTTCAAAATCAGCTATTGCTAAACTTGCCTGTTTGTTACCGTAAATTCGGTATTCTCCCGCCGGAATATTTATTGGAGCTGCAGCATCTGTAACATTCATACTGGTATTATCCATTAAATTATACCAGGTTCCTGTGTATTGGAAACCTGTAGCAACATTTTGAGCCGTAAGTCCAAAGTTGGCCAGAATCAATACATCTTTTAATTGCGTTGCCGCTAAATTTGCATTGGTGATTTTTATGTTGACACTTGATGAACTTGCATTAGCAATTGTCGGTATTCCCAAAAATACCGGTTCCGTAGTTTTTAGCGTAATCATTTTAGCCCAATCGTTATAGATTTTATTTCTGTTTGAATCACCCAGCCAATTCTCAACCCATTGAGGCTGTGGTTTGGTGTCTAATTTACAATCTCCCGAAATGGTTCCTGAGGAATCATTTACCGAACCATTCTGACAGGTGAAAATAGAATCATCCCATCCTAATTCTCCAAAATGCCAGATCATTTTTGGACCCGGAACCAATAAAGAAACAGCTCCAATAGCAGACATTCTTGATAAGGCTGTATTTAAGTTTTTAACATTATAAGTTCCGTTGGAAGCTCCGTATTGTACATTTTTATACATCAAACGCTCTTCATCATGGCTTTCTGCGTAACCCATTAATCGATTTGCCGTAAAACCATGACTACCGCTTGTCATTCTTGAAATATTACCACCATATCCCATTGACAATTCATTGTACGGATCTGTCATTTTGCCCCACATCATGATTCCTTTACTTGGTGTTTCGGTGATTCTGTAATTGGCCCATTGCTGTTCTTCTGAATCAGAACCTAAGTGTTCGAAAATCGTGTAATGTGTAGGATCCAGGCTCCAGGAATAATCGGCATATTTTCTCAAAACATCGACCCGATCCTGCTGATAACCGTTTGTACAAGATTCATCACTGGCAGTACAAGCTTGTGTAAATCCTTTGGTTAAATCCCATCGGAATCCGTCAATTTTATATTCCTGAATCCATTGTTTGATGACGCGATCTACATAGTTTTGAGTTTTTAGTGACTGATGATTAAAGTCTTCCCCAACACTGTAAGTATGTTTGGCCACCGTATTAAAATATGGATTTTCGGTTGTTGGCGAACCAAAACCATCTCCGTCCGGATCGTTCATCCACATTCTTACCATCGGATTTCTTCCGAAGGCATGATTTAAAGCTACATCCAGAATAACCGCTATTCCGTTTTGGTGACATAAATCGATCAGCTCTTTTAATTTATCTGAGGTCCCGTAAAACTTATCCAAAGCCATGTGAAAGGAGGTATTGTAACCCCAGCTTTCGTTGCCTTCAAATTCCATTACCGGCATTAATTCGATCGCATTTATTTTAAGATTTTTAAAATAATCTATTTTGTCAATCAAACTTTGGTAGTTTCTGGCAGCATCAAAATCACGAACCAAAACTTCATATACGACCAATTTGTCTTTCTCCGGTTTTGTAAAATTAGTTACTTGCCAATTATAAGGTGTCTGACCCGTTTTAAGCACCGTAACTTCAAAATTTTGACCTGTCGGATAAACCGGCATATTCGGATATGAAGCTGAAGGAATTCCAGCATCATCATACGGCGATAACACCAAAGTAGAATATGGATCAGCTGTTTTTACCAATGACGGCGAATTAGCAAGCGGTGTTGCATCAACCACCCAATATTGATAGGTATTGTTTACTCCGGAAACCAAACCTGTAATTTCCAGCCAGAACTTCCCTGAAGCCGGATCTTTTTTCATGGCATAGGCCGATGAAGGCTGCCAGTTATTAAAACTTCCCGCAACGTAAACAAAGTCTTTTAGAGGTGCATCCAGAACCAAGGTCGCTTTTGTAGCATCGCCAGCATTATAATTAATTCCATCTGCTAAACCTGCCGGCATTGCTGCTGAAATTGTATTTGGATTTACAATTACAGAGAACTTTTTAACAATAGTTGTTGCTCCCTGAACGATACTTAATTCATAGCTCTGATTATTGCTGATATTAGTATGAGAATACGAATAAGCCGATGTACCTGCATTCGTATTGATTGTCGTTCCGTTTGCTTTCAGGGTGTAACTTGCAGCACCATTTGTATTTGTTGCTGAAATAGTAAAATTGGAACCTGAGGCAATAACGCTGGCGCTATTTTCGGTCGGAGCAGTTAAAGTGGCCTGAAAGGAACCTACTTCAACCAGAATATCCTGAGATTGTTTTCCTCCTGATCCGTCTTTTGCTTTAACCAGAAAGCCCATCCTGCCGATTCCGCTTCTATTAAAATATACAGACGGGACAAAAGTTTTGGTATAGGTATCTGTTCCGGCATTATAAGTGAATTTACTGGCTTCGTTTGAAACTGTCCAGGAACCGTTCGAAGGAGAGTCCATTTGAGCGGCATCGTTTACATTATAGGACCATGACCAAAGGTATAGTGCATTACCGGTAACACTCCAGGTACTTTCATTAATACTGGAACCATTAATTGTTATGGTAATAGAAGTGGTATCCTCAAAAGTTGACGGATTTATGGAGTACGTAACTGTTTGCTGTTGTGCAAAAATAGCCGTCGACAGCAAAAGGAAAAATAAGTGTAAAGTTTTTTTCATAATGTGGTTGATTGGTTAGTTATATTAAAAAAGGGCCATCCTGAGACAGCCCTTTTACTATTTCAAAAATTATTAGTTTTTCTGAATAGTGTATTCTTTATTAGCGATATCAACGATAACAGTATAATTACCAGCTGATGTGATTGGAATATTAGCACCTCCGGCATCTAATTTCTTGTCATTACCATCATCTCCGTAATTAACAGCCCAGCCATCATCTAATCTAAACTTAATTTCTCCTACTATTAATGGTCCTACATAAGAATATTTTTTAGTAGCCAAATCATAATTTAAATCCGTGTCCGGATCATTCCATCCATTAGGAGTTGCAGAACCAATTAGACCCCAGTTAGCCCAGGCAGCATAAGGTGTTACTTTAATTGTAAATGCATTAGAATATTGAGGAAGACCTGTGGCTCCTACAACAGATTTAATACGAACATCAACATCATTCGACTGATATGGCGTAAAACCTCCATTAAGTACTGCAGAATTTAATTCTTCAACAGTCAATTCTTTTGAATTCGCTGTAGTATTACTTACCGTACTTGGACTGGCAAAATTAGTTCCCGCTTTTGCAATTTGAATAGTATAATTTACTACGGTTTGCTGTCCCGTGTAGGTTGCTTTATTCCAGGTTACTGTTGTAGCAATATCTTTCCCGGTTTCTTTTGAGAGCACGATACTAAAACCAGTTAATGGTGTTAATAATACAGGAGCTGTTCCTGCATCAACAACAGGTCTGTTTTCTACATCATCAGCATTACATGAAACCAGCAATACACCAATAAATGCGATTAAAATTTTATAACTATTTTTCATTTTAATATTTTATAAGATGTTAGTATTGCGGATTTTGCTTCAAGGTTGGATTTGCCTGAATGTTTCTTGCAGGAATTGGCATTAAATCTCTGTAAGACTCAGTAGCATTACCATTTACAGAACCACCTTTCCATTGCCAGATTTTAGATCCGCCTGTGAATTTTCCAAAACGAATCAAATCAGTTCTTCTGTGGCATTCCCAAAACAACTCTCTTCCTCTTTCATCTAATAGGAAATCAAGTGTTAACTGAGCCGTTGTAATAGTTTGCGCACCAGCTCTTGTTCTAATTTGGTTGATATATCCTAAAGCAGTATTAATATTTCCTGTTGATGCTCCTCTTACAGTTGCCTCAGCATACATTAAATACGCATCCGTTAGTCTGAACATTGGGAAATCAATATCCGGGATATCATTTCTTTGAGCAGCAGTACCATCAGAATTTTTGTTGATGTACTTTGTTACAGCATAACCGTCTGTAAAAGTTCCAACATTATTAATGTCTTTTGACTGACCAGCTGTATAAAATGTACCTCTTTTATCTCCGGTTCCGGTTTCGTCAGGGAAAAGATTTACAAACTCTCTACGAGTTCTGATTCCCTGCCATCCACCATCCATACCTCTTGAAGCAGCATCCATGCTACCTCCGATAGAAGCGTGCATGATAAAACTCATTCCTCCACCAGTTGCTCTAATGGCGTTACCATCTCCAACAATTGGAAATATAAATTCGCTTTGAGCACCATTTCTGTTATTATCAGCAGAGAATAAAAAACGGTAAGGAACATCTGCAAAAGTATATCCTGAATTAATAACTTCACTGCATAATGTTGCAGCCTCATTATTTCTTTCTACTCCTGTATAGACTTTAGAATTTAAATAAATCTGTGCCAATAAAAATTTAGCTGCCGTTTTATCAACTCTTCCATATTCATTTTGTTTTGAAGCTACTAAACTATTGTCCAGGTCTTTCAATTCAGATTCAATAAAAGCAAAAACTTCCGCTCTTGATTTTTGTACCGGATAAAAGAATCCAACAGGATCATTTTCTGTAGTAATTGGCACATTTCCGAACAAATCCATTAAATTATAATAAGAGAAAGCTCTTAAGAAACGAGCCTCAGCTCTAAATTTAGCGATATCAGCTTTCAGGTTTGCATCAACGCCTCTTGCTGTTAATTTATCATCAGTAGTTTGTCTTAAAAACTCATTGGCAACACTAATGTGATAAAACGCTCTTGAGAAAGTTCCTTCCAGAAATTCATTTGCCGGAGCCCATGTCTGAGAATTAAGAGTTGGCAAAGTACCATCAGCCCAGGCAATAATTGCTTCATCTGTAGAAAATTCCTGTGTTACGAAAAGTAATCTTAAGTAACTGCTAAAATCACCTCCAAGTCCTGCAATATCAGGGTTTTTTCCTGGCTGAGAAGCATCACCATCACCATCATTTCCACCTACATACAAACCTGCGTACAATTTTGCCAGTACTTGTTTGTAAGATGCCGGATCCTGAAAAAAGGTCTCAGATAAAAATTCGTCATCATCCTTTGGCGTCACGTTTAAATCGTCCGTACACGAAGTAAGCGTCATACTTAATCCTAAAACGAATAGGAAAAAATAAGATATATATTTAAATGATATTTTCATTTTGTTTGTTTTTAAATTTTTGATTTTCACGCTACTATTAGAAATTGGCATTTACTCCAAACAGGAAAGTTCTCGCTCTTGGGTAAACATTATTATCAATTCCGTTGAATTTTTCAGGATCTAAACCTTCATATTTCGTTAGAATGAAAACATTCTGAACACCTGCTGTAAATCTTAAAGAAGCACTTTTGATGATTGTTTTATCAAAAGTATATCCAAGTGTAACGTTATCTAATTTGATAAAAGAAGCATCTTTTACAAAATAATCAGACAAATAACGTGATGTTCCGTTATCTTCAAAAGTAAATCCGGTATTGTAGTAATCGGAGCTTACATTAGATAAATCTGTTTGTCTTCTTAATCCTGCATCAGAATACCCTAAGTTAGAACTTACGTTATCAAAAATTTTGTTTCCTACACTTGCTCTCCAGTTCATTGTAAAATCAAACTTTTTGTAGTTTAAAGTAGAGAACAAACCAAAAGTGTAATCCGGCGCTGTTTTACCAGCTCTGTAACGGTCACCCGCATCAATTTTGCCATCAGCATTTCTATCCACATAAGCTCCTGCAATTGGTCTCTTATTGGCATCATATAACTGCTCGTATACAAAGAATGAATTTGGCGCATATCCTACTGAGTTAATCAGGATTTTATTTCCATTTCCACCAGCGATATTATCTCCGGCTAAATAGCCCTGAAAACCCGGAACTGTAATTCCTAATTCAGAAATATTCTGGTCAATGTAAGTCGTATTGAATGCTACATTCCAAGTCAGATCATCCGTTTTAACAATATCAGAAGCAATACTAAACTCAACCCCTTTTGTTCTTACGCTACCAATATTAAAGAAACCCTGGTTTCTTAGGTTGGCACCATCAGGAACTGCAATATCTGCTAATAAATCGGTTGATTTTTTATCGAAATAGTTAATAGATCCTGTAACTCTGTCGTTGAAGAGTCCGTAATCAATACCTACGTTCATCTCAGCCAATTCTTCCCATTTGATATTTTCGTTATATCCTTCAGGTCTCGCAGTAGAATAAACAGTATTACCAAAAACATACTGAGAATTTATGGTTCCTAAAGTTACTCTTCGTAAATAATCGTACTGAGCAGAAATATCCTGCTGACCTGTTGTACCGTAACCAACTCTTAATTTTACAGTTGAAAAAGTAGCATTATCTTTTAAGAAAGCTTCCTCAGACAGGTTCCATGCAAAAGCACCCCCTGCGAAGTTACCCCATCTATTATCTTCAGAAAAACGGGAAGTTCCGTCTCTTCTGTAATTTAAAGTAAGTAAATATCTGCTGTCATACCCTAAATTCAAACGTCCGAAGAAAGATTGTAAGTTAACATCCGGATCCGTAGCAACATCCTCATTTGGATTTGGCTGTCTTGTCTCACCAGAAGAATACTTTTCTTTTTGGAACAACTGGTAGTTATAACCTGCAGTCGCATCAATTTTAATTTTTCCTAAATCTTTAGTATAATTAAAATAAGCATTTAAGTTTTTGTTTTGAAGTGCATCCGTATAGCTTGAATAGTTTCCTAAATTTACGTAAGCAGGATCACTAAACGCTTTTGGCTGATATCCTAAAGCACTTTGAGTACTTACTTCAGTAAATCCGCTACTGTCAAATCTGTCAATACCTGCTTCAACAACAGCTCTTAAATCTTCAAAGAAATGCAGTTTATAATCTAATCTTACATTACCCCATTTTCTTGTAGAAGTTGCTCTTCTGTTATCCTGGTTTAATCTTGCCACAGGGTTTCTTGCCGGCAATAATGGTAAATTTCCTGTAGGCTCTAACCATTCGAAATAACCTCCGTAACGGGAACCTGCTTCGTAAACGGACTGCGTTGGATCAAATCCGATAGCACTTCCGATAACAGCACCTTCGTCCTGAAATTGATTTTTACCAAAAGATAAATTTCCGCTAATGTCAATTTTTAAGTGATTATCAAATAAAACCGGATTTAACGATAACGATGTCGTAGTTCTTTCAAAAGAAGTGTTTCTTAGGATTCCAGGATTATCAACATTTCCAACAGATAAACGTACCGGTAATTTATTGAATAAAGAACCACTTACAGAGATATTGTTGTTTGTTGTTAAGGCAGTATGGAAAATTTCATCTTGCCAGTTTGTATTGGCAGTACCCAATAACGCTTGTTGAGCCGGAGTACCTTTTGTCTTTACCAGTTCACGGTATTGATCAGCACTCATTACATCAACTGTATTGGCTACTGTATTTACCCCAATCTGAGAACTGAAATTCACTTTTACAGCACCTTTTGATCCTTTTTTAGTGGTAATAACAATTACACCATTTGCAGCTCTTGATCCGTAGATGGCAGCAGCAGAAGCATCTTTAAGAACTGTAAATGACTCAATATCATTAGGATCAATTGTAGACAAAATACTTGTAGCTCCACTTGGAACCGCGTTGCTTAAAGGAAGTCCGTCTAAAACGATTAAAGGCTCATTAGAAGCATTTAATGAAGATCCTCCACGAATTCTAATATCCGCTTTGGCTCCCGGAGCACCTCCTCCAACAACATTTACACCTGAAATACGCCCGCTGATTAAACTTTCCGGAGTTACGTTAATTCCTTTATTAAATTCTTTAGCAGAAATTTGAGATACAGATCCTGTCGCGTCTTTTTTCTTAACAGTACCATAACCTACTTGTACCACAACTTCCTTAAGTTGATTGGTATCTTCCTCTAAAGAAACATTTAGTGTTTTTTGTCCGTTGAAATCAATCGTTTGCGTTGTGTATCCAATAAAAGATACCACAATTTTGTTACCAGTTTTAACATTTGACAGCTGGTAAATCCCGTCAAATCCGGTTGATGCACCACTTGGAGCACCTTGTACATTTACATTTACTCCCGGTATCGGCTGTCCTGTCGCCTTATCAACAACAGTTCCGCTTAAAGTGTTTTGAGCTAACACAGTAAAGGGCAACAGCAGGAATAAAAATAACAACTTTTTGTAAATTGTTTTCATACTTTTTGTTTAAATTAGTTTGAGTTTGTGATTGTTAGTTAAGTTTTTAATTTTACTTCGAATTTCAAAATTAGGAATTTATTAACATGCTCAACGACTTACAATTTTTATAAGGTTACGAAAACGTGATAGTGTTGAAAACTTTCTATTTTTTGTAATCTTTTAAGTCAAAAATTATCAATTATAGAAATATTAGATACCTTTATTAATAATTAGATTTTTTTCAATTTATCATATGAAACGTAAAATAACACTAAAACAGATTGCAAGGGAACTTGACGTATCGATTTCAACTGTCTCAAAATCATTGCGAAACAGTCTTGAAATCGGCGAAGAAACACGCTTAAAAGTGCAGGCTTTTGCAAAGTTTTACAATTACAAGCCTAACAATATTGCCCTTAGTTTAAAAAATCGAAAAACCAAAAGTATTGGTATTATCATTCCGGAAATTGTACATTATTTTTTCTCTACCGTAATCAACGGAATCGAACAGGTGGCCAACGAAAATGGCTACAGTGTTGTGATTTGTTTATCGGATGATTCTTTTGACAAAGAGGTCCTGAATATGGAAATGCTGGCCAACGGAAGTATCGATGGTTTTATCATGTCTCTTTCTAAAGAAACCCAGTACAAAGGCGATTTTCACCATATTACCGAAGTGATCAATCAGGGAATGCCGGTGGTCATGTTCGATCGTGTGACCAATGATATTTTATGCGACAAAGTAATTATAGATGATAAAGCTGCTGCCTACGAAGCCGTTCAGAGTTTAATCGATAATGGCCGAAAAAAGATCGCCCTGGTAACAACTGTTGACTATGTAAGTGTGGGGAAATTACGTACTGACGGTTACGAAAAAGCCTTACTGGACAACGGATTACCTTTTAATGAAGATTTAATTATTAAAATTGAAGATGTCGATACCTGCGAAATCACCATCAGTCAGCTATTACACGACAGGGCATTTGATGCCGTTTTTGCTGTAAACGAGCTTTTTGCCGTTACCATCATCAAAACAGCCAGTAAAATGGGACTTAAAGTGCCGGAAGATCTGGCCGTCATTGCTTTTACAGACGGAATTATCTCTAAATACTCGACTCCAAGTATCACGACAGTGAGCCAGAGCGGTGAAAAAATGGGAAATAAAGCGGCTAAAATGCTGATCGAAAGACTGGAAGCCGAACACGATGACGACGACGAAGAAAACGAAAATTATACTACCGAGGTTATCGAAACCCATTTGATAAAAAGAGAATCTACTGACTAAAAATCTTAAAATCAACCTTTTCTAAAGCCGTAAATAATATTTATGGCTTTTTTGTTAGGCTATTTTAAAAAATAATTAATACTTTTACGCCTGCTCAAAGCTTTTACTTTTACTTCGAAATAATAAGTAAGTTTTGATAAGCAAAGCGCTTATCGTCTGATTAATTTTTTAATTACGATAATGGAAAAGCGTAAATTAAGTTTCTGGGAAATTTGGAACATGAGTTTCGGTTTCTTGGGAATACAGTTTGGTTTTGCACTGCAAAACGCAAATACTTCAAGAATTTTTGAAACCCTTGGCGCTAAAATTGACGAAATCCCAATATTATGGATTGCGGCCCCGGTTTCAGGATTAATTATCCAACCCGTTATTGGTTATTTCAGCGACAGAACCTGGACTCGTTTAGGCAGACGCCGCCCCTATTTTTTAATTGGAGCCATTCTGTCTTCGATTGCGCTATTCATAATGCCCAACTCACCAACTTTATGGATTGCCGCAGGAACTTTATGGATCATGGATGCTTCGATAAATGTTTCAATGGAGCCTTTCCGCGCTTTTGTTGGTGACAATTTACCCGAAAAACAACGTACACTCGGTTTTGCCATGCAAAGTTTTTTCATAGGAACAGGTGCTGTCGTCGGTTCTGTTTTACCCTATCTTTTTACCAATGTTTTTGGAGTAAGCAATACGGCTGCGGAAGGAATTATTCCGGATTCGGTAAAATGGTCTTTTTATATTGGCGGAGTTGTTTTTCTGCTTTCTGTTTTATGGACTGTTTTTAAAACAACAGAATATACCCCTGAACAGCTGGAGGCATTTGAAGCCGAAAGCAAAAAGGATAAAGAAAATGTAATCCTGAATCCCGAAACAGAATCGGTTTCTAACATCAAAAAACAATTATCACTGGGAGCGCTCTTAACGATTATCGGAGGACTGGTTTCTTTTCTGATTTTTGAAAACAGCCTAGCAAAAGAACTAT
This sequence comes from Flavobacterium circumlabens, assembly GCF_004345565.1. Classification (GTDB taxonomy): domain Bacteria; phylum Bacteroidota; class Bacteroidia; order Flavobacteriales; family Flavobacteriaceae; genus Flavobacterium; species Flavobacterium circumlabens. Next base: position 417,379 of record NZ_SLWA01000001.1, read on the forward strand.
ACATTCTGTTTATCGGACTTGTGTTCATGGGAATTTTGTTCATCATTGCTTCTCAGTTAAGAACCCAAAAAGTGCACAATGGTTTTACCATTATCATGACGGATTTACTGAATATGCCGGCTACCATGAAAAAATTAGCCTGGGTTCAGTTTTTCTCCTGGTTTGCCCTTTTTTCTATGTGGATCTATACTACACAAGCGGTTACACAACATATTTTTGGCACAACAGATACGACTTCTAAAGTATACAACGATGCTGCCGACTGGGTTTCGGTATTATTCACCGTTTACAACGGAATTGCAGCAGCAGTTGCTTTCTTATTGCCTATTATTGCGAAAAAAGTAGGTATTAGAGCAACACATTTACTGGCATTATGCTCTGGAGGTGTTGGTTTAATTTCAATTTATTTCATCGGTGATAAACAAATGCTTATTCTGCCAATGTTAGGTGTGGGTATCGCATGGGCCAGTATTTTATCTATGCCATATGCCATGTTGTCCGGGGCTTTGCCGGCAGCCAAAATGGGCTATTATATGGGTGTTTTTAACTTTTTTGTGGTAATCCCGCAAATTGTTGCTGCTACCATTTTAGGATTTGTAATCAAACAATTCTTTCACAATGAACCTATTTACGCTCTGATTATTGGGGGTGTATCGATGATATTCGCCGGATTATTAACGCTGAGAGTAAATAACAGAACTAAAATTGAAATTCATGAATAACAAAAAAGCATTCATCTTCGATCTGGACGGAGTGATCGTTGATACCGCTAAATACCACTTTTTGGCCTGGCAGAAAATCGCACAGGCATTGAATATAAATTTCACACACGAAAACAACGAATTACTAAAAGGGGTAAGTCGTGTACGTTCGTTAGATATAATTCTTGAATTAGGAAATGTTCAGGCTTCACAGGAAGACAAAGACAAATGGCTGATTCAGAAAAATGAAGATTACTTATCTTATTTAGTTGACATGGACGAAAGCGAGATTCTTCCGGGAGTTTTTAAAATTCTGCAACTATTAAAAGAAAAAAATCAGGGAATTGCGTTGGGATCTGCGAGTAAAAATGCCAGACCAATCCTTGAAAAAACCGGAATTCTTTCGTATTTCGATGTTATTGTAGACGGAAATGACGTCACCAATGCCAAACCGGATCCGGAAGTTTTCTTAAAAGCGGCGCAATTATTAAACATTGAACCCGAAAATGCAATAGTGTTCGAAGATTCAGTTGCCGGAATTCAGGCAGCAAACATAGGAGAAATGGTTAGTGTAGGAATTGGTGAGGAAACAATTTTACATGAAGCTGATTATATTTTTAAAGATTTCACTCAAATAAGCACAGCGTTTATTGAGAAACTAATCAATTAGAAAATGTGTCAATTAGAAAATGAGAGAATGACGCAATTAATGATTAAGACAATTATATAATTATAAAAAGTAAAACAACATCAATTAAAGGATAAAACAATTAAAAAATTCAATAGGAAAATAATTTCTAATTGACACATTTTCTAATTATCCTATTATCTAATTAAAGAAAAAATGAATCAAGATTATATAAAACCAGACAATTGGTCCATCATAGAAGAAGGATTTGACTCTGAAAGAGTAAAATCGTCGGAAAGCCTTTTTAGTATCGGAAACGGTGCTATGGGACAACGTGCCAATTTTGAAGAAACCTATTCCGGTGAAACTTTTCAGGGAAGTTACATTGCCGGAATTTATTATCCGGACAAAACCAAAGTGGGCTGGTGGAAAAATGGCTACCCGAAATATTTTGCAAAAGTATTAAATGCACCAAACTGGATTGGAATTGACGTTGAAATCAACGAAGAAAACCTGGATTTACACCAATGTACCGAAGTTAGAAATTTCCGCAGGGAACTGAATATGAAAGAAGGATGGTACAATCGTTCTTTTGAAGCCGTGATGAAAAACGGAACTGAAATCGCCGTAAACGTTCGTCGTTTTCTTTCTTTAGACCTGGATGAGACAGGTGTAATCAAATTTGATATTACCCCTTTAAACAAAGATGCCAAAATTGTCTACAAACCTTATGTTGATGCCGGCGTAACGAATGAAGATGCGAACTGGGAAGAAAAATTCTGGGAGCCATTAGAAGTTAAAAAAGGTACCAATGAAGCTTTTGTAACCGCGCAGACTTTTAAAACGCATTTTAAAGTTACGACTTACATGCACAATACGATTTTTGCAAACGGAGAAAATGTAAACATTTCCCCTTCAACAATCGATTCAACAACCGACAGGGTTCAGTATACATACGGGACTATTATCGCAAAAGGCCAAACCTCCTCCATTCAGAAAATTGGTGGCTACACGGTTTCTTTAAATCATGAAAATACGTTAACCGCTGCCGAAAAAGTTATTAAAGCAGCCTTACATTTAGGATACGATACTTTATTTCAAAATCAAATTGACGCCTGGAGTAAAATTTGGGAAATGTCAGATATTACGATTGATGGCGACGTAAAAGCGCAACAGGGAATTCGTTTTAACATCTTCCAGTTAAACCAGACGTATTTAGGAAAAGACAGCCGATTGAACATTGGACCAAAAGGTTTCACCGGAGAAAAATACGGCGGATCTACTTATTGGGACACTGAAGCGTATTGTATTCCGTTTTACATGGCGACGAAAGATCAGCAGGTTGCCCGTAATTTATTAACGTACCGTTTCAATCAATTAGACAAGGCAATTGAAAATGCCAGGGATAATTTAGGTTTCAAAAATGGCGCTGCACTTTACCCGATGGTGACCATGAATGGGGAAGAATGCCATAACGAATGGGAAATCACACACGAAGAAATCCACAGAAATGGTGCGATCGCTTTTGCTATTTTCAATTATTACCGTTATACCGGAGATTACTCGTATATCCCTGAAAAAGGCTTGGAAGTTTTAATCGGAATTGCGCGTTTCTGGCACCAGAGAGCTTCTTTTTCTAAAGACAAAAACCAATATGTGATTCTGGGCGTTACAGGTCCAAACGAATACGAAAACAACATCAACAATAATTTCTACACCAATTATATTGCAAAATGGTGTATTGATTATGCCACAGAACAAATTAAAAAAGTGGCTTCAGAATATCCTTTAGACCACAAACGCATTATAGAAAAAGTAACTCTTTCGGCTGCTGAAATTCAGGAATGGAAAAAAGTGGCTGACAATATGTATTTCCCAACCTCTAAGGAATTAGGAGTTTATTTGCAGCAAGACGGTTTCTTAGACAAGGATTTAGTTCCTGTCAAAGATCTGGATCGTTCTCAGCGTCCAATCAATCAAAAATGGTCATGGGATCGCGTTTTACGTTCGCCTTATATCAAACAAGCCGATGTACTGCAATGTTTTTATTTCTTCGAAAGTCATTTCTCTAAGGAAGAATTAAAACGTAATTTTGAGTTTTACGAATCTTTTACGGTTCATGAAAGTTCGCTTTCGCCTTGCGTGCACTCGATTCAGGCTGCTGCATTAGACAAAATGGACATGGCGTATACGTTCTATTTAAGAACTTCCCGTTTAGACTTAGACGATTACAACAAGGAAGTGGAAGAAGGCTGTCACATCACCTCTATGGCCGGAACCTGGATGAGTATCGTGGAAGGTTTTGGCGGAATGCGTGTTACAAATGACCAGCTTCATTTTTCCCCGAAAATTCCAAAAGAATGGAAAGGATATTCTTTTAAAATAAACTTTAGAAATCAAATTCTGAAAGTTGCTGTCAATCATAATGAAACGACTTTTACAGTAGACGGAGATCAGGATTTAACAATTATAGTAAATGGAAAATCTGTAGTTGCCCATAAACAACTTGTTCAAATTAATTAAATTACAATACTTTAAAAACTAAAAAACATGAAAAACTTATTTTTCGCAAGTTTACTCTTGTTTGCATTTAGCTCCATTGCAAATGCACAGCAATTAAAATCACCCGAAGGAAAGTTCGTAATGGAATTTTCGCTTCAGAATGACGGAACTCCGACTTATAATTTAAAATACAAAAATAAAGAAGTTGTAAAAACCAGTAAATTAGGTCTTGAACTTAAAGACGACAAAAAATCTTTATTGAATGATTTTACGATCACCGATTCTAAGACAACAACTTTCGACGAAACCTGGAAACCGGTTTGGGGAGAAGTGGACCAAATTAGAAATCATTATAATGAATTGGCCGTTACTTTAAACCAAAAAGAAACAGATCGTCAAATCGTGATTCGTTTCCGTTTGTTTGATGATGGTTTAGGATTCAGATATGAATTTCCAACACAAAAGAACCTTACCTATTTCGTAATCAAAGAAGAAAGAACTCAATTTGCAATGGCGGGCGACCACACGGCTTTCTGGATTCCGGGAGATTACGACACCCAGGAATACGATTACACCAAATCTAAATTATCTGAGATCAGAGGTTTGTCTGAAAAAGCTTTTACCGCAAATGTTTCGCAAAAAAACTTTTCACCAACCGGAGTTCAGACTTCCCTGATGCTTAAAACAAGCGATGGAATTTATATCAACCTGCACGAAGCGGCACTGATCAACTATTCCTGTATGCATTTGAATTTAAATGACAAAAACATGATCTTCGAATCCTGGTTAACGCCGGATGCAAAAGGAGACAAAGGGTATATGCAGGCACCAAGCCACTCGCCCTGGAGAACGATTATGGTAAGTGATGACGCGAGAGAAATCTTAGCATCCAAAATGACTTTAAACCTAAACGATCCTTCTAAAATTGACGATACTTCCTGGATTAAACCTGTAAAATATGTTGGTGTCTGGTGGGAAATGATTACAGGAAAAAGCTCCTGGTCGTATACTAACGATTTTCCAACCGTACAATTGGGCGTTTCTGATTTCTCTAAAGCAAAACCAAGTGGAACGCACGGCGCCAATAATGCCAACGTAAAAAAATACATTGATTTTGCTGCTGCAAATGGTTTTGATGCTGTTTTGGTGGAAGGCTGGAACGAAGGCTGGGAAGACTGGTTTGGTCACTCTAAAGATTATGTTTTTGATTTCGTAACGCCTTACCCGGATTTTGACGTGAAAGGTTTGCACGAATATGCAAAATCGAAAGGAATCAAAATGATCATGCACCATGAAACTTCAGGTTCTGTTCGTAACTACGAACGTCACATGGACAAAGCTTACCAATTCATGAAAGACAACGGATACGATGCTGTAAAAAGCGGATACGTTGGAGATATTTTGCCTCGCGGTGAAAACCATTACGATCAATGGATTGTAAACCACTATCAATATGCCATCGAAAAAGCAGCTGATTATAAAATTATGGTGAACGCTCACGAAGCAGTTCGTCCAACCGGAATCTGCAGAACATACCCGAACTTAATTGGAAATGAAGCAGCAAGAGGAACAGAATACCAGGCTTTTGGAGGTTCTAAACCAAACCATGTTACAGTTTTACCATTTACACGTTTAATTGGCGGACCAATGGATTATACGCCGGGAATCTTCGAAATGGATATCAGTAAAATGAATCCTGACAACAAATCGCACGTGAATAGTACCATTGCAAACCAATTGGCATTATACGTTACGATGTACAGCCCATTGCAAATGGCAGCTGATACACCTGGGAATTACAACCGTTTTCCGGATGCCTTCCAATTTATTAAGGATGTAGCGGTAGACTGGTCTGAAAGTAAATACATTGAGGCTGAACCAGGCGATTTTATTACCGTTGCCCGTAAAGCAAAAGGAACTAACAACTGGTTCGTTGGAAATGTAAACGGAGAAACTTCCCGTACCTCAAACATCAATTTCATTTTCCTTGAAAAAGGTAAAAAATACACCGCAACAATCTATGCTGATGCTAAGGATGCACATTACAAAACAAATCCGCAGGCTTACACCATCAAAAAAATTGCTGTAACCAATAAATCAAAATTATCTCAGTTATCCGTTCCTGGCGGAGGTTATGCGATCAGCATAATTGAAAATAAATAATTTAATTAACCATATAAGAATGTAAGTCCATTTAAATAGAAATTCCCCAGTTTTTTTCTTAAATGTTCTTACATTTCTTATATAGTTTCAATTCTATTTTACTATGAAAAACCTAAAAACACTATTTCAAACCACTCCTATTTATACTTTAGCCTTAATGGTTCTTTTAATTTCTGCTTCCGCGAAAGCACAAATCCAGAAAGTGGAGCCTCCATTTTGGTACGCAGGCATGAAAAATCCTGAAGTACAAATTATGTTCTACGGAAAAAATATAGCGCAATACGACGCTTCGGTTTCGAACAATGTGACGATCAAAAATGTCGAAAAAACAGAAAATCCAAACTACCTTTTCGTTACGATCGATACACAAAACAGCAAAGCTTCTGAATTGGTTTTTTCCTTTAAATTGAAAAACAAAGTCGCTTTTACACAAAAATATTCGCTTAAGGAAAGAAGAGCCAATTCGGCCGACAGAAAAAGTTACGATGCATCAGACATGATTTACCTGATCATGCCGGATCGTTTTGCTAATGGAAACCCTAAAAACGACAGTGATGCTGTCTTAACCGAAAAAGCAAACCGCGCTGAACCGGGTGGACGTCACGGAGGCGATATCGAAGGAATCATCAAAAATCTGGATTACATTTCTTCTTTGGGTGCCACAACAATCTGGAGCACTCCTTTATGTGAAGACAACGACAAACAGCATTCGTATCATACTTACGGACAATCTGACGTTTACAAAATTGATCCGCGCTACGGAACGAATGAAGATTATGCGCGTCTATCAGCAGAAATGCATAAAAAAGACATGAAACTGGTGATGGATTATGTAACCAATCACTGGGGAATTACACATTGGATGATCAAAGATTTACCAACAAAATCGTGGATCAATCAATTCGAAAACTACACCCAAACCCATCACAGACGTGAAGTAATTACCGATATTCATGCCTCAAAATTAGATCAGGAAATTTGTGTTGACGGATGGTTTGTTCCTTCAATGCCGGATTTGAATCTAAGAAATCCTCTCGTTGCAAAATACCTGACGCAAAACGCCATTTGGTGGATTGAATTTGCCAATCTTGACGGATTCAGAGTTGACACTTACAATTATTCTGATGCTACCGCGATGGCCAATTGGGCAAAAGCAATTACCACCGAATACCCGAATTTTAATATTGTAGGTGAAATCTGGATGCACAATCAGGCGAATTTATCGTATTGGCAAAAAGACAGCAAAATTGGTGCAATCGAAAATTACAATTCCAATTTGCCAAGCGTGATGGACTTTACTTTGCAGGATCAGATTGGTTCTGCTTTTAATGACAATGAAGCGAATTGGGATAACGGCATGATTAAATTCTATAACAATTTTGCTTTAGATTATTTATATCCAAACCCGAACAGTATTATGGTTTTTGCCGAAAATCACGATACAGATCGTATCAATCATACCTACAAATATGACTTCACGAAATACAAACTGGTCATGACCTTACTGGCTACCGTTCGTGGAATTCCGCAATTGTATTACGGTTCAGAAATTGGAATGGGCGGTGATAAAGGCAAAAGCGGCGATGCAGACATTCGCCAGGATTTTCCGGGCGGATGGGCCGGCGATAAAAACAATGCTTTAACCGCGGCAGGGAGAACTGCGGAACAGGCTAAATTTTTCGATTTTACATCCAAATTATTCACTTGGAGAAAATCAAATGAAGCTGTTCACTTCGGCAAAATGACCCATTATATTCCGGAAAACAATACGTATGTTTATTTCAGATACACTGATGTTAAAACCGTAATGGTTGTTTTCAATAACAATGCAAAAGAGCAGACAATTAAGACAAATCGTTTTAAAGAAAATATTAAAAACTTTAAATCAGGAAAAGATATTCTTACCGGAAAAACATTCGATTTAGCTACTGAAATCACTTTAGAACCTAAATCGGCTGTTATTTTAGAATTGGAATAAAAACGTTTAACCGGAAAGTCAGCAAGGGCAATCGCAAGGTTCGCAATATTTTCTGCCACAGATTACAAGATTAACTCAGATTTTAAAAAATCATTTTAATCTTGTAATCTGTGGCATTTTTTTAAATTTTATACTTTCCTTTCTTTATCTTTAATATTTATGGCTTAAAATTAGTTTTAATGAATAAAGACAATACTTCAAAAATACCTTTCATCTGGGAAGGGGCAAATGTTTATTTTTTACTTACCGATCGTTTTTATAACGGAAATCCTGCTAACGATTTAAATTACAACCGAACCAAAACTCCGGGGAAATTACGTGGTTTTGAAGGTGGGGATATTATCGGAATTACGAAGAAAATCGACGAAGGTTATTTTGAGCTGTTAGGCATAAATGCCATTTGGCTTACGCCGATTGTAGAACAAATTCACGATGGCGTTGACGAAGGAACGGGGCTGAGTTATGGCTTTCACGGTTATTGGGCAAGAGACTGGACGGCTTTAGATCCAAATTTCGGAACCAAAGAAGATTTGGCCAATCTCGTTAAAAAAGCGCACGCAAAAGGCATCCGAATTGTACTGGACGGCGTTATCAATCATACAGGTCCGGTAACTCCCGAAGATCCCATTTGGCCGGAAGACTGGGTAAGAACAGGAGTGGTCTGCGATTACAAATCATTCGAAAATACCACCATGTGTACTTTGGTCGATAATCTTCCGGACGTCAGAACCGAAAGTAATCAGGAAGTAGCGCTGCCTTCTTTTTTAATCAAAAAATGGAAAAATGAAGGCCGTTATGAAAAAGAAGTTACTTCCTTAAATGAATTTTTCGAAAGAACAAAATATCCCCGAACACCAAAATATTACATTATAAAATGGCTCACGGATTATATCCTGGAATTCGGAATTGACGGTTACAGAGCCGACACCGTAAAACATACCGAAGAAATTGTCTGGGTTGATTTCAGAAAAGAATGTGACTACGCTTTTGAAATCTGGAAAAAAAATCATCCTTCAGAGGTTTTAGATCAAAACCCATTTTATACCATTGCCGAAGTGTACGGTTATGCCATAAGCGGTGGTCAGGATTATGATTTTGGAGATAGAAAAGTAAATTATTTTAAGCATGGTTTTCACTGCATGATTAATTTTGAGTTTAAGTTAGATGCCCAAAACGATTATGAATTTATCTTTTCGAAATATTCGGAGAAACTTCAAAATGAATTAAAAGGGTATAGTGTATTAAATTATGTATCCTCTCACGATGACCCCACTCCTTTTGATGCGCATCGAAACAGAACGTTCGAATCCGGAACCAAATTATTGCTTTCGCCCGGAATGTCTCAGGTGTACTATGGTGATGAATCAGGTCGCTCACTGGTTATTGAAGGTACAGAAGGCGATGCTACTTTACGATCTTTCATGAACTGGGATGATATTCAAAATAATTCCGAGACACAAAAAATACTCTGGCATTGGCAAAAACTGGGTCAATTCCGTAGAAATCATCCGGCAGTGGGCGCAGGAATACACCACCTGATTTCGGCAAAACCCTATATTTTCTCGAGAAGTTATACGAATGGAAATTATACAGATGAAGTTGTAATTGGGTTAGATTTAGGAATTGGTTTAAAAGAACTTCCTGTCGACTCCATTTTTAAAGACGGTACCCCACTAAAAGATGCTTTTTCCGGAAAAGAAACAACAGTTCAAAACGGAAAAGCATTCATTGATTCTGAATTCGGACTCGTTTTATTGGAGCCTGCTTAGTTGCCAAAACGATTTCTTAAAATCTAGTGCTGGAATTTTTCGCTCGCAGATTTTGCAGATAAGGTGCATTTAAAAAATAAATGCATGTTTGATTCTAAATAAATCTGCTTGATCTGCAAAATCTGCGTGAACCAAAAAACATTTTAATTTTTTTATTCCGATAACTCTCGGAAAAGATTTTTTCAGCCACAGATTAAAGGATTAAAAAGGATTTCGAAATCTGTGTAAATCTGTGTACTCAGTGGCTAACTTTTTTATACAATCCTTGCGTGCTTTGCGCAAAACTTTGCGACCTTTGCGGTTAAACTTTTTAGACATGCTGAAAATAGCACATCGAGGTGCCAAAGCTTACGAACCTGAGAACACTTTAAAAGCCTTTCAGAAAGCATTAAATTTAAATGCTGACGGAATAGAACTCGACGTTCACTTAAGCTCCGACGGACATATCATCGTTATTCACGACGAAACCATCGACAAAATGACTAACGGAAAAGGGTTTGTAAATACGCTGTCTTTGCCCGAATTGAAATCATTTTTAATTGACGGTCAGTACGAAATTCCGACTTTAAAAGAAGTTTTTGATTTGGTAAATAAAAAATGCCTGATCAATATCGAACTGAAAAATGCAGCTGCTTTAACAAAACTTGTTGCTTTAATCGATGAATATGTTTCCGAAAAAAACTGGAAGTATGAGCATTTTATCGTCTCAAGTTTTGACTGGAATGCTTTGCAGGAAGTACACAACTTAGATTCAAAAATTCCGATTGGTGTTTTAGCGGAAACCAATCTTGATTTGGCTTTGGCTTTCGCTGAGTTTATAAAAGCACGCGCCATTCATCCGTATTACCATTTACTGAATCCGGAAAATGTTCGCGAAATGCAGAAAAAAGGATTTCTCGTTTTACCGTGGACCGTTAATATTGAAGAAGACATTCAAAAAATAAAAAGTTATAACGTTGACGGAATCATAACTGATTTTCCGGACAAAATATAAAATTAAAAATCTAGCCATTGCCGATAAATATTGGGATAAAAGATTACAATGATTTCAAAATCTGTGTAATCTGTGGCATATAAAAATTAGTGCTAATTCGTGCAATTCGTTGCAAAAAATAAAATATGATCAAAAATTTCGACATAATCATCGTTGGCGGAGGCGCTGCAGGTTTTTTTACTGCCATTAATATTGCAGAGAAAAATCCGAAACTGAAAATTGCTATTTTAGAAAGAGGCAAAGAAGTACTTTCTAAAGTTCGTGTTTCTGGCGGCGGAAGGTGCAACGTAACACACGCTTGTTTTGAACCGAATGAATTGGTTAAGTTTTATCCGCGTGGTGAAAAAGAACTTCGAGGTCCTTTTCATCAGTTTTGCTCCGGTGATACGATTGAATGGTTCGAAAAACACGGTGTTGAATTAAAAATCGAAGACGATGGCCGAATGTTTCCGGTTTCCAATTCTTCGCAAACCATCATTGATTGTTTTCTGGAAGCAACCGGAAAACTTGGCATTAAAGTCTTGACGGGACAAAGTGTACAGTCCATTTTTAAAGCCGAAAATCATTGGAAAATCGACACTCAGGATGAAAATTATGCCACTGAAAAATTAGTGCTGGCCACGGGAAGCAATCCTAAAATTTGGGAGATGCTTCAGGCGCAGGGCCACGCAATTGTAAGCCCGGTTCCTTCCCTTTTTACTTTCAACATCAAAGATCCCCGCATTAAAGAATTACCCGGCGTTGCGGCACAAGTTACCGTAAACGTAAAAGACACCAAATTGGAATCAACCGGACCTTTGTTAATTACGCATTGGGGAATGAGCGGTCCGGCAATTTTGAAACTTTCTGCCTGGGGCGCACGAATTTTATACGACAAAAATTACCAGTTTACCATTTTCGTCAACTGGCTGAATGATGTTGATACCGAAGATGCAGAAAAAATCCTGAAAGACTTAAAACAGGAGCACGCTAAAAAAGCAGTTTCGAAAAAATCCCCTTTCGACTTTCCGAATCGTTTATGGGAAAGTTTAGTGCTCGCTTCCGAAATTGAAGCAGAAACAAAATGGGCAGATTTATCTAAAATTCAATTGCAGAATTTAGCTTCCCAATTAACAAAAGCAAAATTTCAGGTCAACGGAAAAAGCACCTTCAAGGAAGAATTTGTAACTGCCGGTGGTATAGATTTAAAGGAAATCAACTTTAAAACCATGGAAAGCAAATTACATCAAAACCTTTATTTCGCCGGAGAAATAGTCAATATTGATGCGATTACGGGAGGGTTTAATTTCCAGAATGCCTGGACAAGCGGATTTATTTTGGCTAATTCTATATAAGAGAATGAAATTTAAACGGATCATACGGAGGGGAAAGTAGCAGTTTTCAGTCCCAGTTTACAGTTTTCAGTCGTAATCTTGAAAACTGTAAACTGAGACTGGGACTGGGACTGTAAACTACAACAAAAACCAAATTAACAAGACTTTACGTCTTTGCTAAGTTTTCATTAAGACAATTCTAATAATTTTACCTTCAACTAAATACCACTAAATGAAAGTAAAATTACTTACCACAATTTCCTTTTTCACGTATCAGCTCTCTATTTCTCAAACCGAAAAATTGGTTCACGGAAAAGTTATTTTCAATAATAATCCGCTTAATAAAGTAGAAGTTATAAACAAAACAGCCAAAACTAGTACGAGAACAAATGATTTAGGAGAGTTTTCGATTCTTGTAAGGGCTAAAGACAGTTTGCTCTTTTTTTCAAAAGACTATTTTTTCAAAAGATTGAAACTTACTCAGGAAGAGATTGATCAGAATAACATTCTCGTTAATATGATTACAAAACCTGAGGAACTGGATGAAGTAGTCGTTACAGCGATAAAATTTGATAAAATAAAGATCTCCCAACACGATATTGATACCATAAAATTTACCAAAGATGTCAGTTCGCTGCAAAAATATACCGGCGTATATAACGGAACTATTACAAACGGTATGGACTTTACCAGAATAGGAACAGGGCTTTTAAATTTATTTAAAAACGATAAGGAAGGGCTCAAAAAGAAAACTTCGCAAACTGATTTCAAAAAACTTATAGCAGCGTCGATTCCTTCAGATTTTTTTACCCGAGATTTAAAATTAAAACCCGAAGAAAAAGAGTTATTTATCGAATTTTGTGACGCTGACCCAAGATCTAAAACTATTTTAGAACACAATAACGTATTAACTACAATGGATTTCCTTTATGCTAAAAATGAAATGTTCAAAAAACTGAAAGCCGAGACTAAAAACTGAGACTGAGACTAAAAAAATCACCTGTTCAGCCACCAGATACTCGCATTCAGAATTGCGGCGAAACTTACCCAGGCCATATACGGAATCAGCAGATATCCCGCCGTTTTATTGATTTTGAGGAACTTTAAATACGTTTCGTAAATCATAAGCCATAAAATTGCAATTTCGATTAAAGCCAGCATTGGGTTTTTTAATCCGAAGAAAAGATAGGACCAGAGGGCATTCAATATTAACTGAACCACAAAGAAGCCTAATGCTTTTTTAACTTCTGCATTCTGTTCTTTTATTTTATCCCAAACCAATCCTGCAGCAACCGCCATAAAGACATAAAGCAACGTCCAAACCGGCATAAAAATCCAATTGGGCGGATTAAAAACTGGCTTTATAATTGTTGGATACCAAGTTTCAACACTCGGTCTTGTAACCATACTTGCCGAATATCCTACCATCAGACAAACTACCAGAGCAATTGCGATTTTGGCTATTTTGTTCATTTTATTTAATTTTTAGTCAAAAATAATCAAAAGAAAGGTTAAACCATATAAGTTATGTAAGTTCATTTTAGTGCTAAGTCTTAGTTTGACGTGCATTTTTATTTTTGATTCAAAAAACACTGTTTATAAAATTGTTATACAAGTTAGATTCAGTTTGACTTACATTTTCTTATATAACTTATATGGTGAAATATTTTAAAAACTATCTTTGCCAAAATTTTATAATTCATGTTTACAGCAACTGATTTTATTCCAAAAAAATATACTTCGACTATCGAAAACGGAAACTTTGAATGGAGTGCTCCCAGCAATATTGCATTAGTGAAATACTGGGGAAAAAAAGACAACCAGATTCCCGCAAATCCATCGGTTAGTTTTACTTTAAGCAATTGCAAGACCATTACGAAGTTAGGCTTTTCGAAGCGATATACTTCGGCTCCACTGAGTGAGACAACAGCTATTTTTTCATTTGATTTACTTTTTGAAGGAAAACCGAAAGAAGATTTCAAACCGAAAATTCAGAAGTTTTTAGAACGAATTGAAATTTATTTGCCTTTTTTAAAAGATTATCATTTTACAATCGATACCCAAAATACGTTTCCACATAGCTCCGGAATTGCTTCTTCCGCCTCAGGAATGTCTGCATTGGCAATGAATTTTATGAGTTTGGAAAAAGTATTAAATCCCGAGATGAGTGATGAATATTTTTTTCAAAAAGCATCTTTTTTAGCCCGTTTAGGCTCCGGAAGTGCCTGCAGAAGTGTAAAAGGAAATGTTGTGGTTTGGGGGAAACAGGCGAATATTGAAGGAAGTTCAGATTTATTTGGCGTTGAATTTCCGCATACCATTCATGATAATTTCAAGAAGTATCAGGATACGATTTTATTGGTGGATAAAGGAGAAAAACAGGTTTCCAGCACAGTTGGACACGATTTGATGCACAACCATCCTTATGCCGAAAGACGTTTTGCTCAGGCGCACGAAAATCTGGACCAGTTAATTTCGATTTTTGAAAGTGGTAATTTAGAAGAATTCATAAAAGTGGTTGAAAGCGAAGCTTTGACTTTGCATGCAATGATGATGACATCAATGCCGTATTATATTTTAATGAAACCAAATACATTGCAAATCATAAATGCCATTTGGAAATTCAGGAATGAAACACAAATTCCGGTTTGCTTTACGCTGGATGCCGGAGCAAATGTTCATGTTTTATATCCCGAAAACGTTAGCGAAAAAGTACTTCAATTTATTCAGGACGAATTAGTTGTATTTTGCCAGAATGGTCAGTACATTTGTGATCAGATTGGAGACGGCGCAATTGCATTATAATTTTACGTATCTTTAGTTAAAATTTTGATTATGGACATTGAATTAGAAAAGCTTAAAGTGATTAAAATACTGGAAGAAACAAATGATCCCTTAATCATTAAAGCAGTCAAAAAAATGTTGACTGAGATGAAAAAAGATTGGTGGGATGATTTGACTGATGAACAAAGAGCAGATGTAGCTCAAAGTGAATTAGAATTTGAAAGAGGAGAATTTACCAGTTATGAAGATGTGATGAAAAAATACAGGTAGTGAATCTTAAAGTAAATTTTTCAAAAACAGCTGAAAAGAATTTAAATACTATTTTAAGTTTTATTGAAGCCAGATGGTCGAAAAAATCGAAAGAAATATATTTAGTGAAATTTCATAAAGCAATTTCAATAATAAGTATGAATCCTGAAATTTTCCCAAAATCATCAGTAAATAAAAAATATCGAAAATGTGTTATAACAAAACAGTCAAGTCTCTTGTATAGTTTTGGTTCAAATGAAATTAGAATTTATATCATTTTTGACACACGACAAGACCCAAATAAAATAAAGAAAGACATAAAATAAACATGAAAGGACCCTTATTTTACTCAAAAATATTACTCTTTGGAGAATACGGAATCATCCGCGACTCTAAAGGACTTTCTATCCCTTATAATTTTTACAATGGTGCTTTGAAGAAAACCGAAGAACCTTCGGCAGAAGCGATTGCATCAAACTTAAGCCTGAAACGTTTTGTAACTTATCTGGAAACTTTACAAACAGCACAACCGGAACTGGTTACTTTTGATTTGACTTCCCTAAAAAATGATGTTGAAACCGGCATGTATTTCGATTCAAGTATCCCGCAAGGATATGGCGTTGGAAGCAGCGGTGCGCTTGTTGCCGCAATTTATGATAAATATGCGCATCAAAAAATTACGGTTTTAGAGAATTTAACCCGTGAAAAACTATTACAGTTAAAAAATATATTTTCTCAAATGGAGAGTTTTTTCCACGGGAAAAGTTCAGGATTGGATCCTTTAAACAGTTATTTGAGTATTCCTATTCTAATCAATTCTAAAGACAATATTGAAGCAACCGGAATTCCGACTCAAAGTTTTGACGGAAAAGGTGCTGTGTTTTTATTAGATTCAGGAATTGTTGGTGAAACGGCTCCGATGGTGAACATCTTTATGGAAAACCTGAAAGACAAAGGTTTCCGTGCAATGCTTAAAAACCAATTTGTAAAATATACAGATGCCTGCGTCGAGAACTTTTTACATGGAGACATGAAGTCTTTATTTTCCAACACTAAAAAATTATCTAAGGTTGTCTTAAACAATTTCAAACCTATGATTCCAGAGCAATTTCATGGCATCTGGCAAAACGGAATTGACACAAACGACTATTACTTAAAACTTTGTGGTTCCGGAGGCGGTGGTTATATTCTTGGTTTTACAGAAGATTTGGAGCGTGCTAAAGTTTCGCTGAAAGATTACAAACTGGAAGTTGTTTATCAATTTTAAATTATAATTTTCCCTCCAATTAGACGTTACTATAGAGAGTGTAGCTCATTATTCCCTTTTTTTATTTTGTTACTTTGTCTGATTTATTTTATTAAAAAATAACCCGTTAACCCAAAATGTTAAGCAGAAAGAATAAAATTTTAGCGATGAAAGTTATTAGTTTGTTCTCTGTGGTGAGAGGTTATAACATTCCTATTATCGTTTTAGCGCAGTATTTATCGGCAATTTTCATATTGGCTCCCGAAAAAAGAGCTTTGGATATTTTACTCGATTTCAATTTATTGTTAATTGTCTTTGCTTCTGCCATTACTATTGCTTCGGGATATATTATCAATAATTTTTACGACAGTCAGAAAGATCTAATCAACAGGCCAAACAAATCTATGCTGGATAGATTGGTGAGTCAGAAGACTAAATTATCGGTATATTTTACTCTGAATTTTATCGCTGTACTAATGGCTCTAATCGTTTCCTGGCGTGCTTTTTTATTCTTTTCTCTTTATATTTTCTTAATTTGGTTCTACTCCCATAAGATAAAAAAATATCCGATTATTGGTAATTTAACCGCTGCATTACTCGCTGTAATTCCTTTTTTTGCCATCTTATTATATTTCTATAACAAAATATCTTTCGAAGAAATCGAAGATCACATGAGTCATTTCGCGGTAATTTCCGCACATGCCATGTTCTTATTTTTATTGCTTTTGATTCGCGAAATGATAAAAGATCTGGAGAATCTGAAAGGTGATCTGGTAAACAATTACAAAACGATTCCCATAATATATAACGAAACCACTTCAAAACAAATCATTACGGTTTTAACCTTTTTGACGATTTTACCCGTTTATATCCTGATTAACATTTACGATGTGGGTTTTATGGATATTTATTTTTATATCTGTTTTGTGGTAATGCTTTTTTTTCTTTTATATCTTTGGAAATCAAACTCAAAAGGGCAATATTTACTGCTGCACAACGTATTGAAATTCCTGATTGTCTCCGGAGTTTTCTGCATTGTTTTAATCAATCCAAGTGTTTTGTGGCACGGAAAGAGTTTGCTGTTGAAATCTTAATTATTATTCACACAGATTCTCAAAATTCAAACAAAACTGCACAAAAATTAAATATATTCCTTTGCGAATCTCTGTCGAATTCTTTGTCAATCTCTCTGTAAATAAGCCCAAAAAATAACAGCTATTAATCTAAGGACAATGAACTTAGGATTATTTAGCAAGAATAAACTATCTTTGCACAAATTACAGAATTATATGAACAATAAGGAAGGCAATAAAGACAGAGGCGGATCGAGACCAAATAGCTCCAGATCAAACTCTAACAAGCCAAAACCTGCCATGCAAAAGCGTGCTCAAGGGCCGAAAAAAGTGAAACCTGCTGTGAAAGCAGCTGAAGAAGAAGCGGCACAAAAACTTAAAAAACAGAATCAGGCGCCAAAAAGGCAAAAAGCTGCTGACGAAATTCGTCTGAACAAGTACATCTCAAATTCTGGTGTATGCTCGCGTCGTGATGCCGATATATACATTCAGTCCGGAAATGTCAAAGTGAATGGTGTACCGGTTACTGAAATGGGATATTTAGTAAAATTAAATGATGTTGTAAACTTTGACGGTGTTGTTCTGACTCCGGAAAAGAAAGAATACATCTTGTTGAACAAACCTAAAAACTTTACAACTGCCTTAGATGAAGGTCAGGAATATCGTAATGTTCTGGAATTAGTTCGTGGCTCTACTACCGCTAAGATTGCTCCAATTGGGAGAATGGACAAAAACACAACTGGTTTGTTGTTGTTTACAAACGATACGGATATGATTCGTAAATTTACTTTACCAAGTCAGAAATCATCTAAAATCTATCAGGTTTCTTTAGATAAAAATCTAAAATTTGAAGATTTAGAAAAAATCAGCAAAGGTCTGGTTCTTGACGGACACCGCGTTTTTGTTGAGGAAATCAGCTATATTGAAAAAGAAGCAAAAAGTGAAGTGGGTCTTAAATTACGTTCATCGAATGTAAAGGTGGTTCGTGCAATTTTCGAAAACTTTGATTATGATGTTTTGCGTATAGATCGTGTTTCATTTGCCGGTCTTACCAAAAAGAATTTACCACGTGGTAACTGGCGTTTTCTAACGGATCAGGAAGTCATAAACTTGAAAAACGTTTAATAAAACGATTTCAGACAATCCATATAAATCCTGTTTTACTGCTGTAAAATGGGATTTTTTATTTTAAGAATATTTTGAAAATATTAAAAGAAATTGTGACCAAAAAGTGTAAAGATTGATCTTCCTAAATTGGCCTGATTTTTATCATCTACTGATTCGTAACACGAAAAGCCAAGTATAATTTTGATTCCAGGGTGAATACTATTTAAGATATCTCTTTTCTGTTCTTCCAATAACAGTTTTAAACTGTCTAAAAGCTGGATATTATTTTTAAGATACGAAACGACCAGTAGTGCTGAAAAATTTAAAATTTCTCTTGCTGTCTCACTTTTGATTCCGACTTCATTTGAAATCATCTCAGAAATTCTTCCCTTTTTGTTGGTGAAAATTTCTTTTAATAAATCATTTCCCTCTTCACGATAACAATCATCTACTGATAAAATTCTTCCGGAAGTAAAATCAACTTCACCATAAAAGGTTGAATTTTCGCCAATTAATGAAACAATTTCTTTATAAAAACCTGACTCCTCTGATTTATTGTACAAGCCCATTAGAACTGTACCTATTGAAACATCAATTCCTTTTATTAAAAGGGCATCATTTTCAAAATAAAATTTATTCAGCTTTGAAACAACATTGGAAGATATAAAACGTCTAAGTTCAATTTGTAGGTTTGGAGTCATAATATTTAATTTTTTAGAAATTTATTTAAATCCATTCAAAATAACCGATAAAGTGGGGCTTTTAATCGTTTATCAGGATAAAAATATAAAATATTTTAACATTTCCAAAAGATAAGTTAAAAATTTCCCTAAGCAATTATGACGTATTCAACACCAAATTCAAAAAGTCTCAATGAACATAACCCTTTCGTTATCAAAAACAAATAAAAAAAAACGAAAGAAAATTAAAATATTTTTCACAAAAAATAAAAAAATAAGAAAAAGCTTAAACCCGGAGCAAAAATTTAAAACAATCCACTTCGGTTTTGCCACACTATACTGATAAAAATACCGAGAAAAATGATACAAAAAAGAAAATTAACAAAACTGGAAGCGAGAAATCCGAGTAAGGATCCTGTTGCCGCTTTTAACGCCCTGCGGTGATTTTTAGAATCATAAATAAGCTCCCCTATAAAAGCCCCTGCAAAAGGACCGATAATCACACCAAAAGGAATTGGGGAAAGAATTCCGACTATCAAACCGATATTGGTGCCCCAGACTCCGTAGGAACTCCCGCCAAATTTCTTAGTTCCTTTGGCCGGAATTACATAATCCAGAATCGTAATGATAACTGTTATTAAAAGTGTAATCCCTAATACCCAATAATTATTTTCAACTGCTTTCGTTAAGTATAACAGTAACAGGCCCACCCAACAACTGGATAATCCCGGCAAAACCGGCATAAAACTACCGAATATTCCAACAATCATGCACACAAAACCAAGTACTAACAATACTATATCCATACGAAAAAGAATATTTTTTTATTTAACAAAATGAAACTGCAATTTAAAACAACAATGTCTTTTAGAAAGCTACGAAGAATATCTGTAATACAAAGCTTCTAAAAAAAAATAATTGTATTTTTATACCATAATTAATTTAGTTCCATTCAACATCAAAATCTTGAAGCATTTCCCTCTTTTTTTAGTCGTACTATTTTTCAATTCTTGTCAATATTTTGAGAAGCAGGTTCCGTCTGAAAAAGAATTACTACAAAAAGAACTGAAATCAATTAACTGGAAAGAAGTAGATGAATTTCCATCTGTTGCCGATTGCGAAAAAATAGCAGCTAAAAAACAGCGTCAGCAATGCTTTTTCGAAAAAATGGCACAACTAATCCAGGAAAAATTAGATGTAGATTCTCTTTCTATTCTTTATCCCGAACTCGATACTATTGAGGTAAAAGTAACGGTGTTTCCTAACGCCACAATGAAATTCGAACCCCAATTTCCAAAAGATTCGGTCGCTTATGACACCATTAAGATCGACAGCATCCTGCATGCGCGCCTGGTTGATTTTCCAAAAGTAAATCCTGCGATCAAACGCGGAGTTCCGGTAAAAACCCAGTTTATTCTTCCTGTCATTATCACAGAAAAAAGTATGAAGTAAATTTTAGAAAGATTTGAATGCGTAAGTTCTGTTTTAGCGAACATGAATAGCTTTTTCTGAAATAAAAAACTAAACTTTAAAACTTCGTCCCTTCCAGTTGTAGGAGCCAAACAAACTATACAAAGCAACCGCCGAACTGAAAAAAGGATAGAACAAACTACTCAAAACTAAATACTTAATTCGTTTGTTCGTTAAAAATTGATTGGTGATGTAAAGCAGTCCAAAATCAATTATAAACTTTAAACCCACCAATAAAGTTAAAAGTTGCCACGACCAGATTCCGAAAAACAAAAATACAGTTCCGATTACAAAACTAAGATTTGCAAAGAAAACAATCAGTCCTAAAATTTTTCCGAATAAACTTTCGTAAGAACTTGTTTTCGCTGCCCAACGCACTCTTTGGTAAAATAGCGATTCCCAGTCCTGAGTTGGTTTTGTATGAACAATCGCTTCTTCTGCTTTTAGATAATGAACCAGATTTTGATTTAAATTTGCAACTTTTTGGAGTAAAAAAACGTCATCTCCGCTTGCAATTGCATTATTTCCCTCGAAACCATTGATCTTTTCAAACAATGATTTTTTATAGGCAAAATTTGCCCCGTTGCACATAAAAGCTTTTTGTACTCCAAAACTTCCAATGGTAGCACCTTGCAGACTCGTAAGATCTAACTGCTGAAAATGATGCAAAAACGAATTCTCGCAATCATAAGTAACAGGGCCTGCAAGCATTGAAACTTCATTTTCCTGAATGTAGTTATCAAAAGTCAGCAGCCAATTTTCAGGAACAATACAATCAGCATCGGTCGTAATAACCCAATCTGTTTTTACGTGCTTCATTGCTGTAGCAATGGCATCTTTTTTAGGAGATTTTGAAACCCTGATATTGTCAATTATCTTAATTTGGAATTTAAAAGCTGAAAGCTGAAATTTTTCCGTTGATTCATCATCAACCAAAATCACATCCAATAAATCAACCGGATAATTAAGTTCAGTGAAACTCTTCAAAAGATGAGGCAAATTATGAGCTTCATTTCGAAAGGGAACAATAATCGTAAAACTCGTCTGGGGATCTAAATTATTTTTCCGGTATTTTTTTATTTTGAAAAAACCATAAATCAACAAGCCAATAGTAATGATGTAAATTTGTAACAGGAGGAACAAGGCCAGACTCATTTTACAGCTTTCGTTTTAAAATTCAAAACATAATAACTTCCCAAAATTACCGGTAAAACAACATTTAAAAACCACATTAAAGTAGAAATAAAAACGACAATCCATTCGTTAACACCTAAAATTCCGAAGAAATAAATAGCCACACTTCCTTTGACTGCAAAGTCCAAAAACTGAAAAGTCGGCAACGATGAAGCCAAAAAATAAACTACCGCAATAGTTGCGATTAGTGTAAAATAGGGCAACTCTACATCAAAAGCCAAAAACAAAAAGTAATATTGATGTGAAAAAACCAGGTAACGGCAAATGCCTAAAAATATATTTTTCTGATGAACTGACTTTGGAATTTCATTGATTTTATGAAGCAGTTTTTCTATCGAATACCCTTTGATTTTAATCTTTTTCAATGAAAATAAAATTGCAAAAAACAAAAAGAAAACGGCAAATAAAATGACAACGGTTTTGGTTGTAATTACATTGTATTTCGCATTAAAATACAGCAATCCGAAAACACCAAAAATCACCGTCAGAATCATCTGGATTCCGTTGCAGATCAGATTCAGGAAAACCACTTTCTTTGCTTCCGATTTGGGATAAAACAATGCTTTTCCGGCGTACTCTCCTACTCCATTTGGTGTAAAAATTCCGGCTGTCAGAGCGGCAAGTACTTGTTTTGTAGCTTCTCCTATTGAAATTTCGTGAATTACCCTGGCCAGATTCTGCCACTTCAAAATCTCAAAATAACGATTCAAAACACTTAAAAGCAAAATAAAGGCAATTCCTGATACAGATTGATTTTTGCGAAACAAAATAATAAATTTCTGCCAGTCGAGTTTATCGTTGTGCGCCAGCTGATCGTAAATAAAATAAAAAGCACCTCCAACAATCAAAAGTTTGGCCAGAAGAACAAGGAATTGTTTAGCTTTGTGAGGAATTGAAATCATGCTGCAAAAGTAATCAATTTGAAAATGTGGCAATTTTAAAATTAGAAAATGAATTATATTCCTTTTTTAAAACTTTCAACCTGAAACTTCAAACCTGAAACAAAAAACTTGACAAAAGAACGCATCATATTAGGCATTGACCCCGGAACAACCATTATGGGTTTTGGATTGATTAAAGTCATCAATAAAAAAATGGAATTTCTGCAGCTTAACGAGTTGCAGCTTTCTAAATATGACAATCATTACCAGAAGCTTAAAATTATTTTTGACCGTACTATAGAATTAATCGAAACACATCATCCGGACGAAATTGCCATCGAAGCGCCTTTCTTTGGGAAAAACGTGCAATCGATGCTGAAGTTAGGCCGTGCGCAAGGCGTTGCAATGGCAGCGGGACTTTCGAGAGATATTCCGATTACGGAATACGAACCCAAAAAGATCAAAATGGCCATTACCGGAAACGGAAATGCCAGTAAAGAACAAGTTGCCAAAATGCTGCAACAGCTTTTAGGCTTAAAAGAATTACCTAAAAATCTCGATTCAACTGATGGTTTGGCCGCTGCAGTTTGTCATTTCTTTAACTCCGGAAAAATAGTTGCCGGAAAAAGTTATACCGGTTGGGATGCTTTTGTGAAACAGAATGAAGACAAAATCCGTAAATGAGAAAATTTGCCAATTAGAAAATTAGATAATTACTTTATTGCGTATCTTTTAATTTTCCAATTTGTTAATTCTTATTCGTATAGCGATCTCATTATCTAATTTTCTAATTGACAAATTATCTAATTAAAAAAAATGAGCGGAATCTACATCCACATACCATTTTGCAAACAGGCTTGCCATTATTGCGATTTTCATTTTTCGACTTCTATGAAGAAGAAAGAACAGATGGTTTTGGCTATTGCCAAAGAAATCGGGATGCGCAAAAGTGAGTTTGAAAATGAAATCGTTGAAACCATTTATTTTGGCGGAGGAACTCCTTCGGTTTTGGAAAATTCAGAACTGCAGCTTCTGATTGATACGATTTATGAGAATTACAGGGTTTCTGAAAACCCGGAAATAACGCTTGAAGCCAATCCTGATGATTTGTCGAAAGAAAGAATTTTTGAATTATCTAAAAGTCCCATAAATCGGCTAAGTATTGGAATTCAGTCTTTTTATGAAGAAGATTTAAAGATGATGAATCGGGCTCATAACAGCGCGGAAGCCATCAATTGTCTGACAGAAGCGACAAAATATTTCGACAATATTTCACTGGATTTAATTTATGGAATCCCGGGAATGAGCGACGAAATGTGGAGGCAGAATATTGAAACGGCATTGAGTTTCGGCATTCCGCACATATCAAGTTATGCCTTAACAGTGGAACCAAAAACAGCTTTAAGAAAACTTATCGATACCGGAAAGATTGCCGAACCGCAAGATGAAGTGGCTTCCAATCATTTTATGATTTTGGTGGAAACACTTGAAAAAAAGGGTTTCATTCATTACGAATTATCGAATTTCGGAAAAGAGAATCACTTTTCTAAAAACAATTCCGCTTATTGGCTGGGCAAAAAATATATTGGAGCCGGGCCTTCTGCTCACAGTTATGATGGTGAAAAAAGAGGATGGAATATTGCCAATAATTCACTTTATCTCAAATCGATTCAGAAAAATGTATTGCCAATTGAAACTGAAATTCTATCAAAATCAGATCGTTATAATGAATATATTATGACAGGATTACGAACCATCTGGGGCATTTCGCTGGACAGAATTGAAAATGAATTCGGATCTGAATATCTGGAATATCTGAACAAACAAACGCAGAAATTTCTTAATGACGATTTAGTTTTTATTGAAAATAATATTCTAAAGCCAACCGCAAAAGGAAAATTTTTAACCGATGGAATCGCAAGTGATCTGTTTTACTTAAATTTGGAAGAATAAAAATTAGAACGCTGATAAAACGGATGCCAGCAACGCCGATTGAAAAAATCCGTAAAATCCGCGTTAGAATATCCGTAAAATCCGTGTGCCCTTATGCTAGCAAAAATAAACAACTTCGAAATAGACTTGTCAAAACCAATCGACATCTCGATTCCGTTAACGAATACAGACGAAAATCCGATTGCCTGGTACATTGAAAAACCAACCATTGAACCTGTCGTTTTTGGCGAATGGATCGGGAAAGTTTCGGAAGGAAAATCTTCGACCAATTTTAACAATATCTTTTTCAATCCGCACGGACATGGCACACACACGGAATGCCTGGGACATATTACCAATAATTTTTACAGTATCAATCAAGCACTGAAACAGTTTTTCTTTGTTGCACAACTAATCACCATTGAACCTGAAAAATTGGGAGATGATTTGGTTATTACAAAAAATCAGGTTGAAAAAGCGATAAATGCATGGACTTCCAGTGCTAAAACTGAAGCTTTAATTATCAGAACAATTCCGAATCAAAAAGAGAAAAAATCCAGAAAATATTCGAATACCAATCCTCCTTATGTATCTGAAGAAGCTGCAATTTTCATCCGCGAAAGCGAAATTCAGCATTTATTAATCGATTTGCCAAGTGTAGACAAAGAACACGACGAAGGAAAACTCCTGGCTCATAAAGCATTCTGGAACGTAAAAGACACCTTACACTTAAATTCTGATGCGCGTTTAAACGCTACAATTACCGAAATGATTTTTGTTCCCAATGAAATTGCAGATGGAAACTATTTGCTAAATTTACAAATTGCATCATTTGAAAATGATGCCAGTCCGAGTAAACCAATTTTATATTCTGTACTATTTTTTTGATTCTAATTTTAACTTGTAGTTTTGAACCTGCAAAAAAATATTAAAAAATGAAACCAGCAAAGAAACCAAACCTGAAACGAACCGGTCACCGTGCAATTTGGTCCTATCTTTTTCTTCCGGTTTTTATTTTCTCTTTTAGCAGCATATTCAGCCAAAACAAGCCACAAAAAGACACGGCCAATTTTATTTATTATCCGGATAAAATAATGGTTCGGGCAAACGTAAGCACGCAAAGTGACAATTATTTTTTAAATAATAAAAAGGGGACTAATTTAGATTTAGAGACCAACAACAGCTACAAGCTATTCTTAAATATCGATTATAAATTTATCGGATTTAGTTACGGATTCTACCCGAAGTTTTTTGGCGGTAATAAAGATGAAAATTTAAAAGGAAAATCTTCATTTTCAGATTACAATTTTCGCTTCTTTTTAGGAAGATGGCTTCAGACAGTCCAATTCAGTAAAACAAAAGGTTATTACGTCTCCAATATGTCTGATTTTTCACCTGGCTGGGTAGAGGGAAAAGATCCGTATCTTCAGTTTCCGGATTTTAAAACAATACAATACGGAATGTCAACATCTTATCTTTTTAACCCAAAATTTTCACTAAAAAGTATTACCTCGCTTACCGAATGGCAAAAAAAGAGCGCAGGAAGCTTTATTCCTTCCTTAATTTACACCTACAACACCATTAAATCAAAAACAGATGATCTTGACGGTAAACAAAAAGAATTTGATGTTCGATTGGCTGCGGGATATTATTATAATTTCATCATTGGGAAAAGGTTTTATATTGCACCCAATTTATCCCCATCGCTTGGCGTAAAATTTTTAAAGGACAAGAGTACTGATTCCGGTGTCACAACTATCGAGAAACATACTTACTTAACCCGAAACCTTGAAGGCGGTATAAAAGTGGGCTATAACAGCGATCGCATACTTTGCGGAGCAAGCTTAAACTTTAGCAACAGTTCGTATAACGAAGATAAATCTACTATTATTTCTAATGACAAAGTCTACGGATTATTGTATTTTGGCTATCGTTTTGATGCTCCGGGGTTTATTAGAAAGCCAGTTGAAAAAATTGACGAGAAAATTAAAATGTAACACCACCTAAAAACTATAGTACTGCAACAAATCATGAATCAGATTACCGTTTCGACAGATAAAAACAAACTTGATGTTCCGTTTATTCAAACTTTTTTAAAAGATATTTACTGGACTGCGGCACGAACAATCGAAGAAGTGCAGACTACTATTGATTCTTCGGTTTGTTTTGGAATTTATTTAAATGATAAACAGATTGGTTTTGCACGCGTGATTACGGATTATGTGGTTTTCGGATATGTGATGGATGTTTTTATTACCGAAGAACATCGCGGCAAAGGTTACTCTTCTGTCTTAATCGAAAAGATGATGAGTGAACCCGTTCTGAAAGATATTAAAATCTGGAGATTAGCCACAACAGATGCACATTTTTTATATGAGAAATTTGGGTTTAAGGCATTGGAACATCCTGAAAAAATGATGGAAAAGAAATTACTATGAAAACAATAATCAAACTGGAAGAATTAGGCTTATTTATTTTTGGGATTTATTTATTCAGTCTCTTAAATTATCAGTGGTGGTGGTTTTTGGTCTTAATTTTAGCACCGGATTTTTCGATGCTCGGTTATATTCTGAATACTAAAATTGGTGCTTATTCCTACAATCTATTTCATCATAAAGGGCTTTCCGTTTTGCTGTATTTAGCAGGTTGTTATTTAAAAATAGAATTGCTGCAGCTTGTTGGCGTTATTTTATTTTCGCATGCTGCAATGGACCGAATATTTGGTTATGGATTAAAGTATGAAAAAGGATTTAAATACACCCATTTAGGTGAAATAGGTAAATAAACAATGATATGAATTTAGAAACGTTTTACGAATATTGTCTTTCGAAAAAAGGAGTGACTGAACATTTCCCGTTTGATGAAGATACTTTAGTTTTTAAAGTTGGCGGAAAAATGTTTGCCTTATCCTCCTTATCGCAATGGGAAAAAAGCGAACCGTCCGTAAATTTAAAATGCGATCCCGAACGTGCACAGGAGCTAAGGGCAGAATACGAAGAGATAAAACCCGGATTTCATATGAGTAAGGTACACTGGAATACAATTGCACTAAACGGAAATCTGCCAGCGAAATTCGTAAAAGAATTAATTGATCATTCATATGAACTGGTTTTCAAAAGTTTGACAAAGAAAATTCAAAATGAAATTATTGAATTAGAAAATTAGGCATTACATTTGCATCGTAGGAAAAAAAACTTAGCAACTTATACCCCATGAAAGAACAATTTAAAAAGTTTTTAAACGAAGAACAAGATCCAAAGGCGATTGAAAAAATCACTTCGAAACTCAATGATTTATTGATGAAAGGTGAAGAAATCGGATACATCGCGGTTCAGAAAAAACCAGCAATAACTGTTTTTCCTGATAGTATTGTATTAACAAACAAAAGAATTATTATTTGTAAACCTAAAAATTTAGGTCTTTCAATGGACTTTACAGATTACACCTGGGATGAAATCGTGGGTACTTTTGTAAAAGAAAACATTTTAGGTTCAGAGTTCTCTTTTTCTACGAAAACCGATATTCAGGCTTCGATAGATTATATTCCAAAAATTCAGGCTCGTAAAATTTTTACTTATGCTAAAGAACAACTGGATATATTAAAAAACCCAACTGCTGCAACTCCTGTAACAGAAGCGGTTCAGGAAGAAGAAGAATTTGAAACAGAAGACGAAATCGAAGAAGTGGAAACGGAAGAAGTAACCAGTTTTGCAGAAATTATGCCGGCTGTTACGCCATCTTACACGGAGACTTTTGAGCCAATTCAGCCTCAGGCTCCGACCGGAGATCGTAAATTAAGCGAATTATCCAAGGAAGAGCTTTTTGATAAACTACAGAATTACAAAAAATTACTCGACAACGGTTTAATCATGCAAGGTGAATACGATACATTCAAAAAAGAAATATTGAGTTACATGTAGTGTTTAACCGCAAGGAAATCAAAGTTTTACGCAAATCACACGAAGAAAAAGCATAAAAAAACCATCTCACAGGATGGTTTTTTCTTTTATAAACTTTGCGCTCCTTGCGGTTAATTTTACAAAGTAGCTTTCTGTTTTTCTACAAAACTATTAGATTGCAATTCCAGTAACTCTTTTGCATTTTTACGTTGCAGATCATACAGGCTTTTATCTTCGGCTATATCCGAGTAAACTCTGTCGTGCATTTCTGCACTGGTTTTAACCAATAAATCACGTTGGTATTTATTCTGCGATAAAGTAGCTTTCATAGCAGTTTCGGCTTCTTCCTGCTTGAAATCAAATTCGCCTTTAGGAGCAAGTAATTTGGCAATAATCGGAGAGGTTTCTATCGCCAGAAACAACAACATAATAAAGAATGACGGCAGCCATGGCAATTTATCCAAAGCATTAATTCTCGCCATTAAACCATCAAAACCTTCTATGATGGGTTGTGTTTGCGATACTTTTTTATCTAAATCGGACTGAAGCTGTTTTCCTGTTTTTTCTTTCTCAGCTATTTTTGCTTCGTTAGCTGCCTTTAGCGTTGCAAATTCTTTTAGGGAAGCGTCGTGTTTTTCGCGTTTTTCTTTATAAACAGGGCCTTTTCCCAATTTCTTAGTTCCTGCAGTTCCTTCAGCTTCTGTGATGTAAGTCGAATATAAGGCATTTACTTCCTTCTCTTTTTTCAGAATATCATTTTTCAAAGCCGTAATCTCCGCCTTATTCTTGTCTAAATCTGATTTGAAATAATTGCCAACCTGTTTTTTGTTGGCCAGTTCCATTTCATTTTTTTCTTTCAATAAAACAGTATTGATTTCTTTTTCGAAAATTTTAATCTCCAATGGCTTCGAAATTACGATGGCAATAATAACCGCCAAAAGAATTCGCGGTGTAGCCTGAAGAAATTCATCTAAAAAACGATCTCTTTTTTTAATCGTCGAAACGATAAACCGATCTAAATTGAAGATTAGCAAACTCCAGACAAATCCGAAGATTAAAGCCGGATAAATGGAGTCAAAAACAGTAAAAAGCGCGTAAGCACTGGCCAGGAAAGCCATAACTGCAGTAAAAAAAACAGTTGCGCCGATACCCACATATTTGGTTTGTTCCCCTTCTGAACAACCGTCCAGCAAGTCTCGGTCGACTCCTGAACAAAGGATAAAAAATTGTTTTAACATGATTGATGATTTTTGATTGATGATTACTTCGTCAGTTCGCCCTTCGGGCTCGTGTGATAGGGCAAATTTAGCGCCAAAATTTTGATTCTCACGCAAATAGTTGATTTGTTTTTACTTAGACCACTTCAAAATGATGTTTATTAAATGTTATTTAAACATTAATCCTTTTGTAATTCAGGTCACAAATCATAACACTATGTTAATTTTTTTCAACAAGTTTAATAATACTTAGGTTTTAGTTTCGCAATTAAAATAAACCAAAAAACACAATGAAGAATTTTTATTTAGTAGTAACACTCTTTTTATTAACCATGTCCGGTTATGCTCAAAAGGCGATAATATCCGGAAAGGTATTAGATGCCGATGACAAACTCCCGTTACCGGGAGCAATGATTCAGATTGTAGGCGAAAACAAATACACTGTTTCAGATTATAATGGGCGATTTGAATTGCTTAATATAAATGTAGGTACTTATCAGGTTTTAGTAAAATATATTGGTTACACTTCAATAACGCATGAAATAACTGTAGAACAAGGTAAAAACAATGTACTTGATTTTGTTCTTAAAGCTTCAGGAACCGAATTAAATGAAGTTGTTGTCGGAGATATCTTAAAAGGTCAGGCCAAAGCCCTAAATCAACAAAAAAACAATAAAAATATCGGAAACGTAATCTCCTCTGATCAGGTAGGTCGTTTTCCCGATGCTAACGTGGGTGACGCTTTAAAACGTGTTCCGGGAATCACCATGCAAAATGATCAGGGCGAAGCACGTAATATTATTATTAGAGGTTTGGCTCCTTCTTTGAACTCTGTTACGCTAAATGGCGACAGAATTCCGTCTGCAGAAGGAGATAACAGAAATGTACAAATGGATTTGATTCCATCGGATATGATTTCGACTATCGAAGTGAATAAAACCCTGACTTCAGACATGGATGCAGATGCTATTGGAGGTTCTGTAAATTTAATTACCAGAGCCACTCCAAACGGCGAAAGAATCTCTGCTACTCTTGCAGGAGGTTATTTGCCTATACGTGAAAAAGCAAGCTACACCGCAGGTTTAGTATACGGAAATCGTTTTTTTGATAATAAATTAGGTGCTGTTTTCAGTGGATCTTACAACAATGTAGATTACGGTTCTGACAACATTGAAAACGAATGGGTAAAAGATGAGTTCGGAAATGAATATTTACAGGCATCAGAAGTTAGAAAGTACGATGTACAACGTATTCGCCGCAGTGGATCTGTTGCTTTAGATTACAAATTTGATGAAAACAATACCATTTTCGCCAATGCTATTTATAACTGGAGAGATGACAGAGAAAATCGTTTCAGAACGACTTACGATGATATCGAACCGATTTACAATGGTGAAACCATTACCGGTTTTGAAGGTCGTGTAAAACGCCAGACAAAAGGCGGAGTTGATAACAGCAGAAACAAAAACAGAAGATTAGAAGATCAGCGTGTTCAGAATTATTCTATTCGGGGAGAGCATTTAATCAATTCGAAATTAGATTTAGACTGGTCGGCGAATTACGCCAAAGCGAGAGAATACCGTCCGGGTGAACGTTATATTGAATACCGTCAGAAAGGTTTGGAAATCAGTGAAGATTTATCTGATCTGAGATTTCCTTTACTAACTACAACCGGAGAATCTGTAGAGGATTTCAAATTTGATTCGGTAACAGAAAATACCGATGATACCAGCGAAAGTGAATTTGGAGCTAAAGTAAACATCCGTTTTCCATTCACCATTATTCCTTCTCAAAAAGGAAGACTTAGAACAGGACTTAGACTTCGTTTAAAAGAAAAAAAGAGAGATAATATTTTCTATTCGTACGAACCAACAGGCGATGGAATGGAATTATTATCTGATGTTTCAACAAGTTATTTTGATGGTAAAAATTTTAATCCGGGCAGCAAATATGTTCCGGGAACCTTTGCTTCTGCCGGTTTCTTAGGAAGTCTTGACTTGAATAACGCAACTTTATTTGATAAAGAAGCTGACGCTGCCGAATATTTGGCAGTAAACTATAATGCCAAAGAAAATATTTATGCTGCCTATGTAAGATGGGATCAGGATTTCAATGACAAACTATCAATGGTATTGGGTTTCCGTGTTGAAAATACGCATATCGATTATACCGGAAATCGTGTCTTAGATGAAGAAGAACTAGAAAGTAAAATCAATACTACCAATTCATACACGAACGTATTGCCAAGCATCTCTTTCCAATATAATGCTACAAAAGATTTAGTTTTAAGAGCTGCTGCTACAACCGCTTTAGCAAGACCAAACTATTACGCCCTGGCTCCTTACGTTAATAATATTGCAGCCGATAAAGAAATTACAGCCGGAAATCCGGACCTTGACGTAACGTATTCGTATAACTATGATTTCATGGCAGAAAATTATTTCAAATCTGTCGGATTAATTTCAGGAGGTGTTTTCTACAAAAGATTAAATGATTTCATTTACAATTACAGCGACAACCAATATACGGATGCAAAATTTGCTGCTGATTTCCCAAATCAGGCAAATCCGATTCCGGCAGGTGAAAACTGGTCATTTGTACAATCAAGAAATGGGGACACGGTTGATGTTTATGGTTTTGAGGTTGCTTTTCAGCGTCAGTTGGATTTCTTGCCAGGGAAATTTTTAAAAGGATTTGGAATCTATCTGAACTATACTTACACCAAATCTAAGGCAAAAGGAATTGCTGATGAAGACGGAAACGAAAGAAACAACATCAGTCTTCCGGGTACCACTCCTCATATGTTTAACGGATCTTTATCTTGGGAGAACAAAAGATTCTCTGCCAGAGTTTCGACCAACTTTACTTCAGATTATTTAGATGAATTAGGTTCAGAATCTTACAAAGACAGCTATTACGATAAACAACTTTTTGTTGACGCCAATGCTTCTTTCAAAATCACACCAAAACTTCGTCTTTTTGCAGAAGCCAATAATTTAACCAACCAGCCATTGCGCTATTACCAAGGTGTTGAAGCGCATACCAAACAAGCAGAATATTACCAGGCCAGATATAATTTTGGATTGAAATTCGACTTGTAATAATCAATTTATAAAATTCTTAAATTAGACAGGGCTTAATAGCTCTGTCTAATTGCATTAAACTACTAAACCAAATGAAAAATAAATCAATACTCTTATTTTTACTTTTAGGGTTTTTATTAATCGCCTGTAAAGACGACAAATTAGCTCCGATTGCTAAAAATGCCGTAAAACCAACAGCCCTTACAGCAGCTTTACCTCACGATACAGATGATCCCTCTATCTGGATTCACCCTACAGATCCTTCAAAAAGTATAATTATAGGAACCGATAAAGACACTGATGGTGGTTTGTACGCTTTTGATTTGAATGGAAAAATTCTAAAAAAATCAATTCCATTAAAAAGACCCAATAATGTTGATATCGCTTACGGCTTATTAATTGACGGAAAAAAAACAGATATTGCTGTTACTACAGAACGCGAAAGCAACAAAATCAGGATTTTCAGTTTACCTGATTTAGAACCCATTGACAATGGGGGAATTCCTGTTTTTGAAGGTGAAGAATTACGCGACCCAATGGGAATTGCATTGTACACACGCCCGGACGATAAAAAGATTTTTGCAATTGTGGGAAGAAAATCAGGGCCTTCAGGAAGTTATTTATGGCAGTACGAACTTTCCGGTGCCGGAAAAGTGGCAACTGCAAAAGTAGTTCGAAAATTTGGGGCCTATAGCGGAAAGAAAGAAATTGAAGCAATTGCTGTCGATAATGAACTAGGAACCATTTTATATTGTGACGAACAATTCGGAATCAGGAAATACAAAGCTGATCCTGCTTTAAATGATAATAAGGAAATAGCACTTTTTGGAAAAACAGGTTTCAAAGCCGATAATGAAGGAATCGCCATCTACAAAAAAACAGATTCTACTGGTTACATTTTAGTATCCAACCAACAGGCCAATACCTTTATGGTGTATCCGAGAGAAGGTGTAAAGGGAAATCCAAATAATTATCCGCTGCTGGCAGAAATTCCAACGTCCACAATCGAATGCGACGGAGCCGATGTAACCAGCATTAATTTAGGTGGAAATTATAAAAATGGGCTTTTCGTAGCCATGAGCAACGGAATGGTTTTTCAGTATTATTCCTGGGATTTGATTCAGGCACGTATCGATAAGAAGTAGTTTTGAGTCGCAGTCGCAGAGTTCAGTCACAGTGGCGGTATGCAGTTTTCAGTTTCTTACCGAGGACTGAAAACTGCGACTGAAAACTGAGACTGAGACTAAAAACAAGACATAAAAAAAGCTGTTCATAACGAACAGCTTTTTCTGGTTTGAATTAGTAATTTCCTTATTCTGTAATCGGTGCGCCGGCCAAAATTTCGGCATTGGCAAATTCTTCAAATTTGGCAAAATTAGCTTTGAATTTCTGAGCTAATTCAATTGCTTTTTTATCGTATAAATCTTTGTCTTCCCAAGTATTTCTAGGATTCAAAATCTCGCTTGGAACATTAGGACAGCTTTGTGGTTTTGCAATTCCAAAAACGGCATGGTTTTTAAATTCTACATTGTCCAGTTCACCGTTAAGTGCTGCAGTAATCATGGCACGTGTATATTTCAATTTCATACGGGTTCCGGTTCCGTAAGCACCACCAGTCCAGCCCGTATTAATCAACCATACTTTTACATCTGCATCTTTCATCTTTTTAGTCAGCATTTCTGCATAACGAGTTGGGTGCAAAGGCATGAATGGCGCTCCAAAACAAGCGGAGAAATTAGGTTGTGGTTCTGTAACTCCTGCTTCAGTTCCGGCGACTTTTGCCGTATATCCGGAGATAAAATGGTAAGCAGCCTGACCCGGAGTCAGTTTTGAGATTGGAGGCAAAATTCCAAAAGAATCTGCCGTTAAGAAGAATATATTTTTAGGGTTATGTCCTATAGATCCCGGCTGAATATTATCGATATGTGTTATAGGGTAACTAACACGCGTATTTTGAGTAATGGATACATCATCATAATCCACTTCGTTTGTTCCTGCTTTGAAAACCACATTTTCTAAAAGTGCTCCTTTTTTGATCGCTCTGAAAATGTCCGGTTCGTTTTCTTCTGTCAGGTTAATAACTTTTGCGTAGCAACCCCCTTCAAAATTGAAAACAGTATTTTCCGCAGTCCATCCGTGTTCATCATCACCAATTAATTTACGATCAGGATCTGCAGATAAAGTTGTTTTTCCTGTTCCGGATAATCCGAAGAAAATGGCAGTATCACCTGCTTCACCAACATTGGCGCTGCAGTGCATTGGTAGTGTATTTTTGAAAACCGGCAAAATGAAATTTAAAGCAGAAAAAATTCCTTTTTTCATTTCTCCTGTGTAACCTGTTCCACCGACAAGGGCAATTTTTCTGGTAAAATCCAAAATAGCAAAATTAGACTGACGTGTTCCGTCTACCGCAGGATCTGCCATAAAACTTGGTGCACAAATTACCGTCCATTCCGGAGTAAAGTTGGCTAATTCTGAATCTTCCGGTCTTAAAAACATATTGTAACAAAACAAATTAGACCATGCCGTTTCAGTTACTACACGAACATTTAATCTGTAATTGGCGTCAGAGCAAACGTAAGAGTCTCTGACAAATACTTCTTTATGAGATAAAAACTGAGTTACTTTATTATATAACTTTTCAAAAGCTTCCGGCGAAAATGGAATGTTTACATTTCCCCACCAAACTTTATCTTCTGTAATACTGTCTTTTACAATAAAACGATCCTGTGGAGAACGTCCTGTAAATTCGCCCGTATTAATTGCCAATGCTCCCGTAGAGTTCTCCACACCTTGGCCTGACTGCAAAGTAATCGCATGCAATTCATCTGCTGATAATTGATAGCGAACTGTTGCATTTTCAATTCCCAGTTCTTTTAACGAAATCGATTGCGTGAAAAGTGTGTTAGTGTCCATAAATTTTGTTGTTGTGTGTGTTTCTTTTTTTAGTGAACAAACATAATTACTTTGATTCCTAAGCTTTTATACTTAAAACATGAATTGTTATATTTTTTATCAATAGAGATAAAAACCAATAAAAATTCACATAAGCAATCTTATATGTTATTTATGAGACAAAATTAAAGATTAATTTTTAGATAAAATTTTTTATTCGGGATTTTATGATTTTTTCCTCAAAATAGTAGCAAATAATACCAACCATGCAAGAATTAATAGAAATCCTCCTAAAGGTGTTGCGAATACGATAATTTTTGAGTCAAAAACTGTGTATTCTTTTGTCACTAATAAATAGATTGACCCGCTAAACAGAACCACACCTGCAACCGCCAGACTATAGATGGTCTTTAAGGTTTTTTCAGCAATGTCTTTTCTGGTGGAAAGAAAAAACAGAAAAAAAGCATGATACATCTGATAACGGACGCCAACTTCAAAAGTATTTAATTGTTCAACCGATAACCATTTTTTAAGAAGATGGGCTCCGAAAGCTCCCAAAATAATAGCTAACATCCCGATAAATGCACCTGTCAAAACAATTTTTCTTTTCATGTTTTCTATGTTTTTCAATATTTAAACAAAAATACTTCAAACCATTCAAAAAACTTTTCTCTTTTCAAAAATCTTTTGCAGTAAAGGGAATTTGTTCGTTTTATTCTTAAAATTAAAAATAAATCATTTTTTTTGAATATTCTGAATGTTATATTTATAACATTTTAATATATTTGTGTTATAAATATAAAACATGAGAAGCATTTTAATTATTGGAGCCGGTCGTTCTGCCTCTTCACTGATACGTTATTTACTCTCAAAATCAGAGAGTGAAAATTTACATCTTATTGTAGCCGATTTGTCTTTGGCCCTGGCCGAAAAAAAAACGCAGCAACACCCGAATGCCACTCCAATAGCTTTAGATATATTTAATATTGCAGAAAGAAAAGAGGCAATAGAAAAGGCATCCATTGTAATCTCAATGCTTCCGGCACATTTACACATTGAGATAGCCAAAGATTGTATTCAATTCAGGAAACACCTCGTAACGGCTTCGTATATAAGTGATGCCATGCAGGCGCTAGATGAAGAAGCCAAAGAAAACAACCTGATTTTTATGAACGAAATCGGTCTTGACCCCGGAATCGACCATATGAGCGCCATGAAAGTTATTGATGAAATCAGGGTAAAAGGCGGTAAAATGCTGCTTTTTGAATCTTTTTGCGGTGGATTAGTTGCTCCCGAATCCGACAATAATTTATGGAATTATAAATTTACCTGGGCACCCCGGAATGTAGTTTTAGCAGGACAGGGCGGCGCCGCCAAGTTTGTTCAGGAAGGCACTTATAAATATATTCCGTATTGCAATTTATTCCGAAGAACTGAATTTCTTGAAGTGGAAGGTTACGGAAAATTCGAAGCGTACTCTAATCGTGACTCGTTAAAATACCGTTCTATTTACGGATTGGATGATATCCTGACTTTATACAGAGGAACCATCAGAAGAGTGGGTTATTCTAAAGCCTGGAATATGTTTGTGCAGCTTGGAATGACCGATGACAGTTATGTTATGGAAGATTCTGAAAACATGAGTTACCGCCAGTTTGTGAATTCTTTTTTACCGTATCATCCAACAGATTCTGTTGAAATCAAGACCCGATTGATCTTAAAAATTGATCAGGACGATATTATGTGGGACAAACTTTTGGAACTGGATTTATTTAATCCTGACAAAAAAGTGAATTTGTCGAATGCAACTCCTGCTCAGATATTAGAAAAAATACTTTCCGACAGCTGGACATTAGAACCTGATGATAAAGACATGATTGTAATGTATCACAAATTCGGATACGAAATAAACGGCGAGAAAAAGCAAATCGATTCTAAAATGGTCTGTATTGGAGACGATCAGACGTATACCGCGATGGCAAAAACCGTTGGGTTACCGGTTGCAATGGCTACTTTATTGATTCTGAATGGAAAAATTACAACCCCGGGCGTGCAACTTCCTATAAACAAAGAGGTTTATGTACCTATTTTAAAAGAATTAGAAGAGTATGGTGTCGTTTTTAACGAACAAACCATGCCTTATTTTGGATATAATCCGGACTTATTTTAGTTCTGATTTATTTATTTTTTTTGAGAATTTTTTTAGTTTTTAATTTTATCCGCTTCTAAACTTTAGAAGCGGATTTTTTTTTATAATTACTCGTGAGCCTGGATTGTGATTGGCAAACTGTACATCGTAGCAACCGGCTCTCCGTTAACTTTTCCCGGCAGCCAGTTCGGACATAACTTAAGCACTCTGATAGCTTCGTCACCTGTTCCGTAGCCAATATCCCTTAATAACTTAAAATCAGACAAAGCACCGTCTTTTTCTACAATAAAAGTGATATAAACTCTTCCCTTTAATTTGACATCTGCTGGTGTCACTGGCATTTTATAATTCTGACCAATGAACTTATAAAACAGCTCAATTCCTCCCGGGTAACTTGGATTTTCAGTTAAATCACTTGTCTTATAAATTGCACCTTCCTCTTTTTTTACTTTTTGATTTTTCGGGTCATACACATCGATTTCTACAGATTCGGGACCACCCTTTTCGAGCTTTGAATCAATTTCCTCTTTGGTCGCAGGAAATTTTACTCCCTCAAACAAATTTGGCACTACTTTCTTTTCGGTCGGGCTAAGGTCTTTATATTTTTTCTCAGCCACTACAATCCCTTTATCATCTTTTATTTTAAAAGTGGTCTTATCATAATAAGCATCCAAAGCACTCGCCTTTTTATCAGTTTCTTTATTTGAAGTTGATTTGATTTTTGCTTCCTGTGCCACCGTCTTAGTACATAAAAAATATACCAGTCCGGTTAATAATGGCAAAAGAATTGTCTTTTTAAAAAATCCTCTTGAAGCAGAGGTTGTGGTTGTCATCATAATTAATCTTTTTTTAGTTACAGAATAGTTCAAATTACTGGCCAGGTAATAGATCGGATTATGATTCGCTTTTTCCAGTAATAAATTCTGGTAAAACGAAACATTGTTATGTGATTTTACAACTTTTTCATCCGCAAGAAATTCGTGATTAAGTTGTATTGCTTTTTTATAGAAAATGAATATTGGATGGAACCAAAAAACAGTTTTAATTATTTCTATCAATAAAACATCAAGAGAATGCTTCTGATTAACGTGAATGAGCTCGTGCGTAAATAATTCGGTTTCAATTTTATTGTTTTGAAACTCTTCTTCATTTATGAAAATAGTATTGAGAAATGTATACGGCAGCGTTTGTTCTTTTAGTAAAACCAAGGTTGCCTTTTGGTGTTTTATTACAACACCGGATTTTGTTTTTTTAATTAGTTTATATAAATTGTTTACAAATCTGAAAAATAAAACTGTCGTTACTATTCCGTATAAAAACCAGCCAAGAATAACATAAATTGAAGTTTTCTCCGCTACTATATTGGCGGTAATTTTCCCCGGAACCACAACATTTGTATTTGCGACATCTGCCACTTCTTTTATAATTTCGATCGTAACAAAGGGCAGTACAAACGAAATTACAAGACTACCAAGCAGGAAAAATCTATTGAATTGATGAAATTTTTCCTTTTCTAAAAGCAAATAGTAAGCCCCCAGAAGCACACACAATGCGATCGTTGATTTGATAAGAAAGTCTGTCATTTTTTCTTTTTTTGAATTTGCGAATCGATTATTTTTCTGAGTTCTTCCAATTCAGAAGTGCTAAGATTGGTTTCGGTGGTAAAAAACGAAGCAAACTGCGATGCCGAATTATTAAAAAAATTACTAATCAGTCCGTTGACGTGTTTGGAAAAATAAACCGTCTTTTCGACCAAAGGGTAATATTCCCTCGAGTTCCCGAATTCATTATACGCAACAAATTTCTTATCGATCATTCGTTTTAGTAAAGTTGCGACTGTCGTGGTCGCCGGCTTTGGATCGGGATACGCTTCAAGCAAATCTTTCATAAAAGCTTTTTCAAGCTTCCACAAATGCTCCATTAATTGTTCTTCTGAGTTTGATAGCTGCATTTTTTTTTGAGGTTCTAAGGTTCTGAGTTACTAAGTTTTTGAGTTTTTTTGCCACAGATTAAATCGATTAGATAATTTTTATTCCATGTCTTGCTTCTTGCTTCTATAATCTATATTCTATAATCTATGCTCTTTATTCACCATCACTGTACTTTTTGATTTCCGTTAATTTTCCTTTATCCGAATAAAATTTCCAGTCTCCAAAATAAAACCAATGTGTTTCTGTTGAATTAACTTCGATTTTAGTTTTTCCTTTCGATTCTAATTTTCCGTTTTCATAATAATTTTTGACGGTACAAATTCCATTTTTATATTTTTCAGTTTTGCGAATTTTTCCGTTAATGTAAGATTTCCACTTTTTTACCGGTTGATCGTGTTTGTAATATTCAAATGATTTGTATTGAATACTGTCGTGCACATAAACATCGACCCATTTTCCTTCTTTCTTCTTGTCAACTTTCTGATTGATCAGCGGTGCTTTACATCCAAACCATAAAAACAGAACTAATATAAAAAGTAATTTATCTCTCATTTTTGCTCTACATCTATAGTTGCTACTCTACAAATGTAGAGATTAATTTTTAATGTGCAAGAAATTTTTAGAAAAAAGGTTCTGAGGAGCTAAGTTGCTAAGGTTCTGAGGTTTTCTTTTGAGGTTCAGTAGGCAGGTGCAAAGAGGCAGAGGCTCAAAGGAACAAAGGTTTTTTTGAGAAGTAAAGGCGCAGAGGTTTTTCAATAGGCTCCAGCTTTAGCTCGGGTTTACAATAGAGGAGAAGAAATGGCTTTATCCAAATCATTACACCCCCAAGATTAAGAACAAAAAAAACTCCGACTAAAAGCCGGAGTCTCTATAATCTAAAACACATACGGTGTCAAAACCTTTGCACCTTTGTACCTCTGTTCCTTTGAACCTTTTTCAAAAAAACCTACTTCGAAAGCTCTACAAAATACTTGTAAAACAACGGAATCGTTTCAATTCCTTTTAAGTAATTAAAGATTCCGAAATGCTCGTTTGGCGAGTGAATCGCGTCACTGTCCAATCCGAAGCCCATGAGGATCGTTTTGCTTTTCAGTTCTTTTTCGAACAAGGCTACAATCGGAATACTTCCACCAGAACGAACCGGAATTGCCGGAACTCCAAACGTTTCTGTATACGCTTTGTTTGCCGCCTGATATCCAATACTGTCAATTGGCGTTACATAACCCTGACCTCCGTGGTGCGGTGTCACTTTTACGGTAACCCCGGCCGGAGCAATACTCTCGAAATGTTTAGAGAAAAGTGCTGTGATTTCTTCCCAGTCCTGATTTGGAACCAAACGCATCGAGATTTTAGCGAAAGCTTTGCTCGCAATAACTGTTTTGGCACCTTCACCCTGATATCCGCCCCAGATTCCGTTTACGTCTAACGTTGGACGAATCGAGTTGCGTTCGTTGGTTACATATCCTTTTTCGCCATAAACATCGTTTAGCGCTAAGGCATTTTTATATTTTTCTAAACTGAACGGCGCTTTTGCCATTTCAGCTCTTTCTTCAGTAGATAATTCCTGAACTTTATCGTAGAAACCCGGAATCGTAATATGATTGTCTTCATCATGAAGCGAAGCGATCATTTTTGCAAGAACGTTAATCGGATTCGCCACTGCTCCACCGTATAAACCGGAATGTAAATCACGATTCGGACCTGTAACTTCTACCTCAACATAACTCAAACCACGTAAACCTGTCGTGATCGACGGTTGTTGGTTAGAAATCATTCCGGTATCTGAAATTAGGATTACGTCGTTTTTTAGTTTTTCCTGATTGCGTTCTACGAACCAGGCCAAACTTGCCGAACCTACTTCTTCTTCGCCTTCAATCATGAATTTTACGTTACAAGGCAATGTATTGGTTTGCACCATTAGCTCTAAAGCTTTTACGTGCATGTACATCTGACCTTTGTCGTCGCAGGCTCCACGGGCAAAAATAGCACCTTCGGGATGAATTTCCGTGTTTTTGATTACGGGTTCAAAAGGTGGTGATGTCCATAATTCGATTGGATCCGGCGGCTGCACATCATAATGTCCGTAAACCAGAACGGTTGGTAAATTAGGGTCGATTATTTTCTCTCCATAGATAATCGGATAACCCGGAGTATCGCAAATTTCGACTAAATCACAGCCTGCTTTTGATAAACTTTCCTTTACAGCTTCGGCTGTATCAATAACATCTTGCGAGTAAGCAGTGTCGGCACTTACCGACGGAATTTTTAATAATTCGATCAACTCACTGATAAAGCGATCTTTATGTTGTTGAACGTAAGACTTTATATTTTCCATTTCAATTATTTTTATAGAATTTCAAAAATACAAAAAAGAGAATAAATATTTTTTTGCAAAAATGCTTTGAAATTTAGAAGTTATGTTTATCTTTGCACCCACAATTGAGCGGATATGGTGAAATTGGTAGACATGCCAGACTTAGGATCTGGTGCCGCAAGGCGTGTAGGTTCGAGTCCTATTATCCGCACTTATTAAAATTGCAAAACCCTTAAAATCAACATTTTAAGGGTTTTTTCTTTGAAAATTTGCCGAAAATTTGCCGAAAATTCAGTTTTTAATACAATTAGAAAATAGTTAATTCTTATCAATTGTTTATTTTGACCGAAAAGTAATTTTAAGGCAATATAATGTCTAAGCGATACACTTCCCTAATCAATTACTTAAACTCTCTTAAAAAGCAACGTCTAAGCTAAATAAACTGGGGTTTAAAATAATTACTATAAAAATTATCAGTTTCGATTAATTCCTGATGATTTCCTGATATAGAAATCGTTTGATCTTCTAATATGTAAATGGTATCTGCTACATTTTTAAGCATATTTAAACGGTGTGAAATAAAAAATATAGCGCAATTTGGTTTTATTTTTTGAAATAATGTCATCGTAAAATTTTCTGTGTTTCTATCCATGGCCGAAGTAGCTTCGTCAAGTATTAAGAACTGTGGTTTTTTGTAAAGCACTCTTGCTAAAGCAATAATCTGCTTTTGTCCACCAGATAAATTAATCCCTTCTTCCCCTAAAATTGTAGCTAATCCTTGTGGAAATTGATTAAAGTAAACATCAAAACCATAATTTTCAATGAAATCGATTAAAGTTTCAGGCGCGGATTTACTCCCAAGTAAAATATTATCTACTACATTACCGTTAAAAATTGTTATTTCCTGAGGAATGACACCTATTAAATTTCTATAGTTATCTAAATTTATTTCAGAAAGTTCATATTGATTATTAATAATAATATTCCCTTCTTCATAAGTGTTAAACCGCTGTAATATCTGACCGACGGTACTTTTGCCACTACCGCTTTCTCCAACTATAGCAATAAATTTTCCCTTCCTAATTTCTATATTAACATTATTGAACAATTCACTCCTCCCTGCAAAATGAAATGAAAGATTTTGAATAGATATTTGTTCAATTCCTGAAATTTCAAAACCTTCTTTTTCCTCTTTTTCGATTGATGCAAATTCATACATTCGAATAAAAGCGATTTTTGCCTCATTAATTGGGATTGCAACCAATGCGAGGTTTGCAATAGATGGTAATAATGATCCGGTGATTCCTAAAATTGCCATTAATTCCCCCAGTTTCATTTCGTTATTAGAAACTTGTATGGAAGCATAAATTAGAACTACAATTAAAAACAGAACGCTTGCCATACCTGATTGCCATGAAAGAGTAATATTTATTTTTCCGAGATTAAATATTCTTTCTTGAAAATTGGCAAATATAAGGTTATTTGTTTCACTGAATATTTCTTGTTTGTTGTCGTTTTTGATAGTCGAAATTCCTTGTATGGTATTGATGTAATTACTTTCATTTATGGCATAGCTTTGCATAACCTCTTTTTGCAAGTAGATTATTTTTTTGTTATTCTTGTAAATAATAAAAAAATAAATTGGTAAGCTCAATAAAGAAATAAAACCTAATTTCAGGGAATAGCTAAACAAAAAGCCCAATGAAATAACAGAAATTAAAATATCAATTACTAAAGAACTTGTGAGTGTTTTTATAACGTTCTGTACGCGTTGTGTGTCGTTTAAACGAGCGACTAATTCTCCAATTTTTCTAGTATCAAAAAACGTTTTAGGTAAATGCAAAAG
The DNA here is from genome assembly GCF_004345565.1 of Flavobacterium circumlabens. GTDB lineage: Bacteria > Bacteroidota > Bacteroidia > Flavobacteriales > Flavobacteriaceae > Flavobacterium > Flavobacterium circumlabens. The sequence continues at coordinate 461,377 of NZ_SLWA01000001.1, forward strand.
TGAAGAGAAAAATTGATTATTGATTCTGTTATTGAAATCTTTAGATTGCTGTAATAAAAAGAATTCTCTCAAAACAGCTAATGCTACTCTTGCTAGTAATAAAATAGTCAACAAACCAATACCTGAAATTAATTTTTTGATATTGTGAGAGGGCAAAATATCGTCAATTAGTTTTTGGGAAAATAGGGACATTGCCATTCCTAAACCAGCAATAAAAACACCTAATAAAATACTAATCCATAAAAGTTTATAATCTTCTTTCAGGATTTCTAAAAACCATTTTATTTGAGCGTTTTTCTCTGTTTTTTCTTTGATAAAAGTTTTATTTGGTTCGAGAGTAAGACAGGTTTTTGAAACCCAAATTTTTTCCAATTCAGTTATGGACAAATAAAGGACACCTTTTCCCGGATCACCAATTAGAAAGCCTTTTGTTTCGTCATAAGTATAGCAAACTATATAATGATTGAGTTGATTTTCAATTAAAGCAAGTAAGATTAAAGGTTGTTTGTGGTCGATAAGTGCTTGAATATCGGCTTCGCAACCCTCAGCAGTAAAGCCTAATTTATTTGCAGCCTGATACAAACCTAACATCGTAGTGCCTTGCTTGGTTGTACCACTTAATTCACGAATTTTTTCAAGAGTATTATTGCCTTGATAAAATCTTATGATGCTCACTAAACAAGCAACGCCACAATCTGATTGGTCTAGTTGTAGCGTATGTGTATTTTCAATATGTTTTAGGTTCATTAGGCTTTATTGAGAAGTCAGTTTTTTTAGAAGAATTTCGATTTTGGTTTGCCCTTTTATTTTTTCTATTAGTTTTTGATCTTTATCGTATAAAACTAAACAAGGCAATGAATTAACATCAAATGTAGTAGCAAAAGTAACTTTGTTATCGTATAAAAAATGAATATTAACATGAGAAGTAAGTTGGTGTTTTGTGGCAAATGTTTTGATAAGTTCCGGTTTTTCAAACGACACAAAAATGAGTTGGACGTTTTGGAATTTTTCTTTATTCTCTTTTATCATTTTAGTCTCTTCGTTGCAATATTCACATTCAGTATTAAAGTAAATAAACAAAGTTGGAGTATTTATTTTTATATCCTGATTGGTAAAAAAACCTCCGTTTACATCTTTATATGAAAATTTAGGAATGGTTTTGATGTTTTCTGCTGATTCCTTTTTTCGATTTATTTTTGTAATTATCAAATAACCCAAAAAGCAAATAAAACATGCAAATACGATCGGAAAAACTATTTTTAAAAATCGTTTCATTTTTTTTCTTCTTTATATAGTATTACAACCAAAATCATCGCTCCCATTGACAGTAATCCTAATACCAAAGAAAAAAGACTTTCATTGTAAAAAACATACCCAATGATGTGTGCAATAATCACGATGAAGTAAGATATTAGTAATATTTTTTTTAGTCTTAGCATTTCAAGAATAATTTAGTGTAAAAAACATTATTGTTACTACCCAAAGTAATAATGCAGGCACATAACTATAAGCAACCAATTTTAAACCCCGATCTGTGTTAGTACCCGTTAGTTGACCAATTTGATATCCTAGATAAATAATATATGCAAGCTCAAATAAATTAAGGGTTTGAAACGGATAAACAAACCAAGTTTCCAAATCTTTATAACCCACTATATTTAATGCACAGAGCGGATAGAAATTTTGAATATCTTGTAAATTATAATTAGGTTGGAAAAAATAAAACCAAATCGTTTTAAAAATAGGAACGAGTAAAAAAACAAATTCCGCTTTAAGGGTAATATTCCAAAGAGATTTGAAGTTAAAATTTTTATTAAAGAAAAATAAACCAATATAAACGATTGTAGCAATTATAGAAGTTTTGATTAATAGAAAAATGGGAATGAATATATACCCAACCCATTGCCATTTTTTTTGAAAGCCTAAGAAGTTTTCAACTTGCTGAGAAGTAAGTTGTTCTGAAAGTGAATTATAAACCAAATCATCAAAATGGATTATTTTTTTAAAAATTTCAGTGGTAAGAATTAAGACAATAGAAAGGACTAACCATTTTATAAATGGAGATTTCATAAAATACAAATTTGACGAGTTGAAAAATAGAAACTTTATTGTTATTGCTCTATAAAATTGTGAAGTAGCTTATTAAAAACAAATCCATAACATCTAAAATTAATCTGATGTAGGATATAAAAATCATGAAATTAAAATATTATTAATTTCTAAACTAATTTTGTAAAATAACTTATTACTAATAAAGTGTTGTTGACGGATTATTTAAGCCTAAATTCTTTAAATTTTATTTTAATATTGTTAAATAATTCACTAAAAAGAAATTAGTGAATTATTTAAAAAAGTTTTATTAAAATTTAACTATTCCAACAAGAGCTAGCCATGCCATTCCAGAAAGGAGTGCTTCCACCATAACCAACACTTGTAAAAATCAATAGGATACCAATCGTGCCGCAGCCTGGCGCTGATGAAAGTGTTCCTCCTTTTAAGTTTTCTAATTTTTTTCTATCTAATTTTTTCATTTTTTATTTTTTTTATTAAAAGATATAACAATAAGATGTTCCAAATAAATAATAAATTTAACATGAGTCCAAACCAAATATCGGCTAAGGAAATAAAATTGTATCTATTTAGTATTAATATAGTTGATATAAAAACATTAAAAAAGACTATAAAAATAATTGCATAATTTGTGTTACTCATCATGTGTTTATAATTCTATTTTAATTTAAAAGCAACCTGAACTAGCTGCTTGAAAGTATCCGCCAATAGCGCCACCGGCAAAAACTGCACCTAAAGCTCCGCCAACACCCGTTGCTGCGGCTAAAAACGCTACTCCAACACCCATCATAAGACATTGTCTTCCTGGACCTCCACCTGTAAGGTTTTCCATCTGATTTAATTCTAATTTTTTCATAAAAGTGATTTAAAATTTATAATTAATAATTGTTTTAAAATGTCATTTAAAAAAATTGACTTCGCAATGATCGGGATAACTTAATAAAATGAGTTACGGTTTTTCCGTAATAATTATTAAATCTTTTTTTTATGGCGGATTTGTTTCTTCGCTTATTAAAACATAAGATTTACTACAACTATTCCAGCTACAGCTACCCGCAAGTCTTGTTATAAATCCCCATTTATTACAGTTTTTTCTTTCGAGAACCAAAAGTATACTTTTTGATCGTTTAAAAAAATAATCTAAGTATTTTTTTACAATAATTTTTAAATGTAGATTTATTTTGATTCCTGGACAAAATGCTGGCACGGATCTGATTGAAAAAAATCTACATTTTTTAACAGTAAAAATAAAATCAAAAAAACTTAAATCGTCATTTTCGCTTTCCAACGTTCCAACAGCACCTACAAGCTTGTAAATCAAATATTTAATACCTTACAACTGTTGGAACGTGTTGGAAAGTCAAAATCAGTTCCAACACGTTCCAACACGTTCCAACACGTTCCAACACCTTTTCCAACATTTTTTTTAATTATTTTTTAACATAAAATACTATATATAAATAAGTTAGCATACATAAATGAGTTTGTTGGAACTGTTGGAAACCAAAAAAGCATTTTTCAAAAAAATAGGATAAAAAGGGATAAAAACAGCACTTTTTTATTTTACTGCCCTATGGCAGTGTATTTGTAAAAACAATTTGCTCGTTTATCTCTTCATAAATGCTTAGTTTTTTAAAAGCCACGACATAGGCAGACGTATTAGAGCCGTCCTTTCCAGTTCTGAATCGGTAACTACTTTTCACTTCAACAAAGAAACTTTCCTTTTTTAAAGATTCTTGCATTGTCATTTTACTTGGTATGGATTCTTTGTATTGATTGTGCCATTGTCTTTGTATTTTTGTGTAAGTATTTGAAAAATTAAAATACAAATTATCGCCCTCCACTTTTATATCTCTATCAAATTCCAGTTTATTGTCACCGTTACTTTTTATACACGCTAAAAAGGAATCCCACCATTTGTTTGTAACACTTGCAGAATTGAATTTATTCATTTGAACCTCACTTATTTTTACAAAATGACGTATCAATTCTTTATAGGAAAAAGGGAATATTATAAAATCTTTGAAAATTTCGTAAGTAGCCCCCAAAACACCAAAATTAGTAGATATTCGGCTGGGAGAACTTGGGGGCATTTGAGCCTCTATACTTGTTTTGTATAGTCTAAATTTAGATTTAAAACTATCTTTGAATACGCTACGATACTGCAATAAGTCGTTAGTAAAGGAACTAATTCCCTTTTCAGTCATATCGTGAAGTTCGTTATATTTTTGCCTTTCCTCGTCCGTAAAAACGTTTTTGCTCATATCTATCCAAAGCAAACGACTAATCAATGCTTTGTCATCGGGCGAATGGTTTCCGGTTAAAATCAAAGACGACAGGATAGGAATTGTTTCAGTACTTGAGTTACTTTCTAAAGTCCCTCTTTTATACCCGTTTCTATCCCAAATACCTTTAAGCATTCCATCTAATTGCTTATCTCCGTTTTTGTATTCGGAAAATTGGGAAATTATATTTGAAAATTGAGCCAGTTCCCTAATGTGAGCTTTTGCAGTTGACACACCTCCCTCAACATTTATTGCGGATTGCGGTTTCCCAAAGAAGCTTTGACAACAGTTTGCTAACTGGTCTTTCCCTGATGATGTTTCTCCATGAAGAAACAATATAGGAAAACCTTTTATCTCCTCTTCTATTATATCTTGAAATATGCTCGAAATAGTAAAAAGCATTGCTGATATTGAGTTTATTCCGTGAACCTCGAACATTTTAGATAAATAGGTCTCGATTGGAACATTCGCAATTTTTATGCAAACTCTTTTTTGAGTTTCATATTTAAACGCATTTTCTTTGTAAACTTTGTTTGCTGATGGAACATAATAGGAAATGTTTTTATGCTTAAAAATACCGTTTTCATCTATTTCGATTTGATTCCCATCACAAAGATTTACTTTATTATTCCATATCCAAAAATCCCCTTCTTTTTGCCATCCTAAGCAATCAATTTTCTTTCCGTTCCCCATTTTATCAAACAGATAAGTTTTTAACGTGTGGAAATCCTTTGGAGTTCCTGACCAAAGGTAATTTCCATGTGAAGTAACTATGTCATCAAATTTTTGCGGGGTGTTTAATTTGTCTGAAAGAACATCAAATATTTTTTCTTGTTTATATACATTTCTAATTTTGATAAGTTTCATTGGAAATTTTTCGTCCTGCATATGTTGAATGATTTTAACAACAAAATTGGAAACACATTTGAAATTCTTTTTTATATCTCCCTGCATAATCCAAATTTGATTGTCTGCCATAAACATTCTATATTTTTCTATGTCCTTGATGTATTTTTCAATTGGTTCTTTTATTTCATCTGGGAACTGATATTCGCTATATTTTTTTGGCTGTACTTCAGCTTTATTTTTTACTGCTAAATCGATGATTTTTTGAAAATCCTGGGCGGTGTGTTCTTGGAAATAATCGGTAAGATCGTAACCTTTAATAGCTTCGTTCTTTGGTAAGTAGATCGGGGTGATTTCGGGGTGATTTTTCACAATATCATTCATTCCATTTATTCCCGAATCATCAGTATCGTAACAAATAAATAATTGATTGCATTTTGATTGTAAAATTTTTATGATTTCTTTTTTAGGTCTAATGTTGCACGCTCCAAAAGTAACAGCGTTAAAGCCTCTCGAAGTAGCTATTATTGTATCTTTTTCTCCTTCACAAATTATAATAATCGCCTTTTTTTCTGTTCCCAATTGTTCCAAACCAAAAACACTATCGGGAATATGTGGAATAACATTTTTTTTAATTCCAAAAACTGTTTGTTCTGGAACATAAACTTTGTAAATCCCCTCCAATTCGTAAGCAAATGCAACCGTTTCATTTTTTGTGTAAATTGGTTTTTTATCAGGCCAATTATAGTTTGAAATAGATTTTACTTTATACGTGTCCAGCACAGCTATTTCTACACCTAAATTTTTCCAGTATGCTAAATCTAATTCCTTAAATTCTCTAACTGATACGGTTAATTTTGATGGTGTTTTTTCTGTTGCAACAAAAGTTGCAATATCATTGCGAGAATGTTGCAACGGTTCTTCTAAAGCTTGTGAGGAATTCGCTAATGTAATTGTTTTACTTGCGCTCACATCTTTTTTATAACCTGCAATGTTTGTTGCAACGTTCGTTGCAATACCATTGCCAAGATGTTGCAATGGTAAATTCATTTCCATTGCAACAATTTTTAAAACTTCATTGAATTGGGCTTTATTATCCAAGTTGTTTAAGTAAGCTACGAATTGAAAAACATCTTTTCCTTGTTTCCCCGAAGTGAAACACTTGAAAGACCCATTTTTGTAAAGCTTGAACGATGCGTTTTTATCTTCTGAAAAAGGGCTTGAAATATTACCTTTTGGAAATTCAGTAAGATTTAAAAATTTTAGATAAATATTTTCAGACGTAGTATGTTGTAAAATTATATCTTTGCGTAAAATATTAGTTGTCATAATATTGAAAAATTTATAAGCCATTGCAATAACCGTTGCAATGGCTTATTTGTTAAATTTAAAGTGATTATTGTAATGCTTTAAGCATTTAAAAAGTAGATTTATTTTGCTAAGATCTGATCCGGAGCTTGTCCAGGAACTTAAAAAAAATCTACATTTTAATGATTTATTTGATTGCAAATTTTGTTGCAAAGGTTTTGCAAAGGTTTTGCAAATCCTTTGCAAAATTTTTAATTAAGCATTTGCAACTCTGAAAAATCGGGCTCTACATAAATCTTTGCCTTTTCAAAATCAATATGGGAATGCTCTATAAAAGATGGCGTTCCCTGCTTATACAAATAAAGTTCCTTTTCTTTCAGGTCTAAGTCTTGTTTGTAAAGGTTTTTAAGTTCAGAGAGAATGTCGAGCCTGTCTTTTAAAGAATCGTAATTCGCTTTAAGAATTTCGTACGGTGTTTTTTCTGGTTTCATAAGAAAAAAGTTTTGTATAGGCGAAACACCCTTTAGGGTTGAAACCACATTCAGAGAATGAAGTACAATCCTTTCGGAATTGCTACCCATGGGGTGCTTCGTTATTGTCGATAAAGTTTTTCGAGATTGCTCTCTGATATGCGGTTTCACGACAAACATACAAAATTTTTCAATTGAAACAGATTAAGACGAAAATTTATTCATTTTCTTTAAAGCTTCAGAAACTTCACTTTTTTTGTAGCGAACTTTGTTCCCAATTCTATAAGCAGGAATAAGGTCTTTTCGTGTCCAGTCCCACAAGGTTACAAGCGAAACCGATAACATTTTAGCGGTTTCCTCTCTCGTTAGTAGTTTTTCATTGTCGGGTTGCAAAGTGTTTGCAAAACCTTTAAGAGCAGCAACAACCTCTTTTACAATTTCATTTTTGAAATCAAGGGCGTTCGTGTTTTCCAGTTGTAGTACGTTTGTCATAACTTAATCGTTTTTTGATTGATGATTGATTAATTTTAACAAACTTAATTAATCTGAATTAAACTATTGATTAATAGGTATTTAGTCCGCTTTCAATCCGCTTTTAGTCCGCTTTCAATCTGGTTAAATACGATTAAGATTCTTATTTATAGATTTTTACAAAAAACTATATTTTTACAAAAAAATCTAATAATTTCTGTTATTCCATTTTTAAAATATTTCATATAAATCTGATAATCAGACACATGTGATTTTAAAATATATTTTATGTGAAATAGTTAATTTTTTGTTAAATTATTTTAACTTCTCTTTATCCCAATGCTCTTTTAATTTCATTGCATTTTCTGCTGAAGTAATTTTTATGTATTTCAAAAATTGTGCTTCTGTTTTGTGTCCGGTTATGGACATTATAGTCATATTTGGCAATTTTCCGTACAAATTAGAAGCAAAAGAGCGTCTGCATGTATGTGATGTAATAAGTTCGTATTTAGGGTATATTCCGATCTCTTTTCGGTTCTTGTTTTTGGAAATTATTGCAATGTTTGGAAAAAAATCTTTATCGTCTTTTTTGTTGATCATTTTTGCTCCCTCGACCATTTGGGTAAATCCAACTTCTTTGCAAACTTCTTTTACATATTCGTTGAATTTTGCGTCCGAAATTTGATTGGGTAAATTTTCGTCTCTTTTTAGTAGAATTTCTTTGATTTGTTGGTGCAATGGTATTACAACTGGATGGGAAGTTTTGGCAGTTTCAATTTCAATATTTCCATCGATAATATTGATTTTTTTTAGCTGCATAAAATCTGAAATTCGCAAGCCTGTACGCAGTCCAATTATAAAATTATCTCTTACATTGTCTAATCTTTCAGAATTGCTAAAATCATGCTTAAAAACAGCGTCAATTTCTTTTTCTGTCAAATAAATATCTTTTGTTTTATTTGAAATTGTCGAAAATTCTGAGTGTCGGTATTGTGGATTTATAGGCAACCCTTCAATGTCGATAATTTTACACCATTTTTTTATATTGGTAATATAACCGCCAATGGTGTTGTTATTTATTTTTTCAATATTTTGGCAGTAAAATAAAAAGTTTCGGTAAAATTCTAATCCAACATCCTGAAAACGTAATTTCGTATTAAAATGTTTTTCGTAATTATCTAGCTTGTATTTTGTAGTTACGTAGTGCTGTATTGTTCTTTTTTTTACTGGTTGTCCTTGGTATAATCTTGTAGGGCTTTCGTCAATAAATTTTTGTATCCAATCAATAAAGTAAATTTTATACAGTTCGTTTTTATCTGCTCTTCCAAAAAATTCTTTAATTTTATCTTTTAGCCAAGTATTGCCAATGTGTTTTTGCATGTTGTAGTCAAAATTATACTGCTCAATTAGATAATCTTTGATTTCACGTAATTTTGTATTTGTAAAGTCTTTTTGTTCGTTAGAAGCGATTATTTTAACTTGGCTTTTTTTTTCGCTCCAGTCTTTAAAATTTACAGTTAGTCCTGTTGTGGTTTTTTTATCAAATCTATTGCTATCGGCAAATCGAACGTGAATACTACATATTTCGTTTTTACCTTTGACGATAAAAAATAAGACTCTCATAAAAATAAATTAAAGAACAAATATAACTTTTTGCCGAAATATTGCCGAAAACTTCTTAATTTATTTGAATTTTATTTAATTGTAGTTAATTTAATTTGTAAGATAATAATTTGTTAAGCATTAATTTTATTGTAAATTTTTCGATTTTAGTGATTTTTAAATTCTTACAAATTAAGAAAGTTGTCAAACTATTATCCGCACTGAAAAAAGCTTCTGAGAAATCAGAAGCTTTTTTGTTTTTAGGCGGTTTGTCATTTCGAGGAACGAAAATCCAATTTTTCAAAACCACGTCCATATAATAACAACCGCAATTATGGATATAATCAGTATCACGCAGTTGGTTCTCTGATCTTTTGATTTGTCGTTATTGCACCAGTGACAGACTTTACCAATAAACGATGTTTGTTTTCCGCAGTTGCTGCATTTCATCTTAGTTATGGTTTTAATTAATAATCCAAAACTAATTTATAGCGATGATTTTATTTTACGGTTTTCCATATCCTTCAAAACTCGCTCACTCCACATCCAGATAAGGGTCTAAAACTTCTGCCAGTCTATGCAGCCAATAAAAATTACTTTCAAGATGGTTTAATTCAGGTTGTACTGTTTCGCATCCACTCATTGTACATAGAGAAAGCGTATAATTCACTTGTCGTATGGTCTTTGCCATATCTTTCGGGTCAATCGTGTTGCTGAAAAATTCGGTTAGTCGGTTTTCAACTTATTTTGAAAGGTTTTCTGTAGTCATAATCTTATTTTTTGATTTTTCAAATATAACAAATTGTAGGCATATTTGCCTACAACTAGAAAATAAATCTTAGGACTTTTGGACTATGAATATTTCAGAAGAAACTTTTCTAATAAATTTTGGCATTCACGTTAGACAGCTACGTGAAAAGAAAGGCATATCTCAAAAAGATTTAGCTAATGATTGCGGTATTACCAAATCTCAAATATCCCGAATAGAAGTTGCAAAAATAAACACAAGTGTAAAAACTCTTGTAAAAATCGCAAATGCGCTAGATGTTGAACCTAAAGAATTATTTGATTTTTCTATAAAATAAAAACCTTCAAAACTAATTTTCACCAACCTCAATGATTAAAACCAAAAAATTCCATCTCACAAAAAAAGAATATTTCTTCTTCATTATTAGAATTTTATTAAAAAAACGATGGTGGCTGTATTCTTTTATATTATTCCTTTCGGTAGCATTTTTATTTAAGGATCAGAAAGATTCTACTGATATTTTTATGATTGCCTTTGGGTTTCTTTTTCTGCTAGTTACAGTATTTCAATATTGGAGATTTGCAAATTCAAAGGAAAACGAGATTTTTTTCAAAGAAACGCAATATGAAATTTTCAAGGACAAAATAATTTCTAACATGGGAGAAGTCTCTGAAGGCACAATTGCCATAGGAAGTTTCATAAAAGTTTTAGAACTGAAAGGTCTTTATCTTTTATACATTTCAAAAGGTCAATGTTTCTATTTTCCAAAACGAGTTTTTGAAACTCAAGAAGATGAAAATTGGTTTAGAAAAGAAGTGTTTTTGAAGATTAAAAATAAATAAATTTCGGCTAAAGCCTTTCCTTCCAAACGTAAAAAACCTCCAGTTAAAACTTGAGGCTATTCATTTATTATAGATATCTTTAAGCTTTTATCAGGATTTCTTCTGGAAATAAAAACTCTTAATCAAAAATTATGGCAACAGAATTTCAAAAGATAATCGAAAAGGCATACGGAGCTTTCAACGACAGAAACATACAGGCAGCTCTTGAAACCATGCAGCCTAATGTACAATGGTCAAAGGCCTGGGAAGGCGGCTACATTAGCGGTCATGACGAAATAAACGCCTACTGGACCAGACAATGGAAAGAAATTAATCCGAAAGTATATCCAACTGAATTTAACGAAAGACCAAATGGAAGTCTGGAAGTTGTGGTGCATCAAATTGTAAAAGATCTGGAAGACAAATTAATGTTTGACGGAAGTGTTAAGCATATTTATACTTTCGAAAACAACCTCATCAATACAATGGATATTGAATTGGTAGAAGAATAATAAAACTTTTATCTTTGAATACTTTCTCATAAAAAGAAAAATTATGTCAATTACAACAGAATCAGAATTAGTTGGAATGCAAAAAGCCAGTGACGCTGTTGCTTTCACTTTAAAAAAAATGAGAGAATTTGCGAAGCCGGGAATGTCTACCAAAGAATTAGACGATTATGGCGGGCAAATACTTAATGAAATGGGCGCTAAATCGGCTCCGTATCTAACGTACGGTTTTCCGGGCTGGACTTGCATTAGCGTGAACAATGAATTTTGTCACGGCATTCCATCCGATACAAGAATTCTTGCGGAAGGGGATCTGATTAATATTGATGTTTCGGCAGAATTAGGCGGGTTTTGGTCCGATAACGGAGGCTCGTTTGTGATTGGTGCCGATGTTAACCAACACGAAAAACTTATTGAGGCTTCGAAACAAATTTTACACAAAGCCATACACAATATAAAAGGCGGTGTCCGCATTTCTGACATTGGTTTTATCATGGAAACCGAAGCCAAAAAAGAGGTTACAAAGTGATTAAAAACCTAACCGGCCACGGAATTGGGAGAAGCCTTCACGAAGCCCCGCACGAAATAGCCAATTACAGGGATAAATTTAATCTGACCCGATTTAAGAAAAATTCTGTGGTTGCGATTGAAACCTTCATTGCTACAACCTCAACCTATGCCGAAACGCTGCAGGACGGCTGGACAATGGTCGGCAACAAAGGCGGTTTTATGGTACAACACGAACATACGATTGTCGTTACCGACGGCAAACCGATTATACTAACAGCCATGAATGAAATCTGGAATTAGAAAACAAAAAAATCCTTTAATTGAACTTAAAGGATTTTTTATTTTATATCATTTTGATTTTTTAACCAATCCAAACTTTGGTTTTAAATACGTTCAGGGTTTGTCTCAAATGCTGATTTAATCCAATCAAAACAACCAAAATCAATAAACCATATCCTACCACGGTGTAGATTTCCATATTCGATAATAAAGTCGCTTGTCTGGCAACGGAGCTAAAGACTTTTTTTAGCGCCAGTGTATTAGAATCGTCAAGCGAATATCCTTTTGCCGCGAAACTCTGGGCTGTTTTAGCAATGGTTTCCTGCGCCTGAGGATTATCGCCTGTTACAAACTGACTGAGTTTTAAAAAGTGCTTTTTATTCAAAAATACCTGTGCGTTCTGCATGATGCAAAAACCAATCGTGCTTCCCCAGAAACGTCCTGAAACGCCGACAATTCCGGAAGAAGTCATCATTTTCGCAGGAACTGCAGAAACGGTAAACAAAACCAGTGGCACAAATAAAACACCAACGGCAATTCCCTGTAAAATATACGGAATCACGATATCTGACAATGAAACATCGGACACAAACAGAAACGTAAACCAAAAATGAAACACCGCCAAAAGCGTAAAACCAATCATAAAAATGTATTTGGTCGCCATGGATTTCATCAGGAAAAATGCGGCCAGAATCAGCCCGATTACATTTCCGAGTCCGTTGATGTATTGTACTCCGGCCACTCGGGAAGGATCCCAGTTCCAGATGCTGAACATCGCGCTGTGACAAAGACTCAAAGTGGCTCTGGCGATGTAGAAAATAAAAAACAACAGAAATCCTGTTCTTAAATTGGCATACCTGAAAACCTCAAAATCAAAACTTGGGCGTTTGACCAGCAATTGTCTGAAAATAAACAATCCGCCTGTAATGAGGCAAATAATCAAAGCCAAAATCAATTGCGAAGATTCAAACCAATATTTCTTTTCGGCATAGACAAAAAAGAAAGCCCCGCTTAAAATCGAAGTCAAAACCAAAACATAACTCAGCAAATCAACCTGATACAAAGGGATTTTCTTGGTGATTCTATGACTTCTGAAGGTAACCAGAATCAGAAAAACATTAATCAGCTGAAGCATTCCGGAAACGTACAGCATGTATTTCCAATCGTAATGATCCAGAAACCAAACCGCAATGTTCATAATAAAAGGCGTTGCGAGCAAAAGTGATCCGTAATAAAAGGAAAAACCAATAATAATGGCATTTTTAGACTTAAAACGTTCAACCAGTAATTGTCTCAGGATCATCACCGGCAAAGCCATCAGGATTCCTTCGGCTATCCTCAACATGATAAAAAGCGCAAAATTGGTTACATAACCCGACGAAATTATGGTGACGGCTATCAAAATATAGAGCGCTATCAGGTACGTTTTCGCAGGAAAGTAATTCGAAAACCGGCTTTCGATCAGGATTGTAGCCAACAAAGTTCCATAGGTTACACACATGGAAAACTGCAAATCTTCTGCTTCAATGTCCAGAAAACTTGCTGCGTAGGCCACGTTCGAACTGTAAACCCCTAGCAAAATCATAGAATGCAATAAACATACAAACAAGATGATGATGATCGCCCAGTTGGGAACCCAGGATTTAAAAATACTTTTATCTTCCATTTTAGTTGTGCTGCGCAATAACGGTAATGTTCATTCCGGCTCTTAAAAAGTCAGCTTGTTTGTCGGTGTCTTTTAGTTGAATTCGCACCGGAATCCTTTGTTCGATTTTCACAAAGTTTCCCGTGGCGTTATCGGGAGGCAACAGCGAAAAACGCGCCCCGCTTGCAGGTGACAACGAGGTAATAATTCCTGTAAATTCCTTATCGTTTAAAGCATCCGCCTGAATTTTAACTTCCTGACCCACGGTTAAATATTGCAGTTGTGTTTCTTTAAAATTGGCCGTGATCCATTTTTCTTTGCTTACGATCGAAAGTAACGATTGCCCTTCTTTGACCATTTGTCCGGGCTGCAACGTTCTTTTGCCCACCCATCCGTCATAAGGCGCCGTGATTACCGTGTACGAAAGAAACAATGCCGCATTGTCGGCCACTGCTTGTTTGGATGCAATATTCGTTTGCGTCGCAGGAACATTTGCCTGCGCCTGAGAAGTGTTTAAATGAGAAGACTGGATTCGATCCCGCATTTCCTGAAAATGGGCCTGTGCCGACTCGTAATCGGCTTTTACTTTCTCTAATTGCTGCGAAGTTGCCGCTTCGTCTTGCACCAACGCTTTGTATCGGTCGTATTCTAATTTTGTCTTCCAGAGATTGGTTTTAGCGGCTGCCAGCTGCGATTCTCCAATGGCAGTAGAACTTGCTGTTGTCGTCACATTTTTCTCGGCTACGACACTGCTCTGCTTCGCACTTTGTACATCGGCCAGGGCAACATTCAGTTTCGATTTGTATTCCCTGTTGTCAATCACCACCAAAGTATCACCCTTGTGCACAAACTGATTTTCTTCAAAACGAACTTCCTGCACATAACCCGTAATACGCGACATGATTGGCGTCACGTATTGCTCCACCTGAGCATCATTGGTTTCCTCATGGTTTCTGTTGAACACATAAAACCAAATCCCTAAAACGATCCCGCTTACCACCAATACGCAGGCAATAATCGTTATTAATATATGAAACGTCCTGTTTCTCCTAGTTTCATTTTTTATCTTAACCATAAACTCTATATCTTTTCTATTTTCTAACTTCTTTCTTCTAGCTTCTTTCTTCTAAATTCTAAATTCTAACTTCAACCCTAAATCTCCTCCGGCATTATCCCCGCAGTATGCAGCAATTCATAATGTTTCAGAACAGCATCCAGTCGGGTCGAGATCTTGTTGTATTTTGCCTGTAGTAACGCGTTATCAGCATCGACCATTTCAGTGATTAAAACCAGTTGATTGAGGTATTTCAGTTTTACGATTCGGTAATTTTCATTCGCCAGATCGAGGGCTTTATCGACCACCACAAATTTTTCAAGGATTTCCTGATATTGGGTATGTTCCTTAAACAGCTTATCCTGAATTTCATCTTTTATAATTTCGGACTGCATCTGCTGCCATTCAATTTTCGTATTCGCCTGCTGTACTTTGGTTTTGTTTTTATACAAAGCCGAAATATCAAAATGCGCTTCGATACCCACTTGTCCCAAAGTGTACAAATACGGATTCGGTGGAAAAAATTTGTAGTTGGGATAGTAAAAACCATAATTCCCAAAAAAGTTTACAGTCGGGAGATAATTCCCTTTGACCAGCTTCAGTTCCGTTTTTTTGATGTTCAGTTCCTGGCTCGCCATTCTCATTTCCTCATTCTGAAAAGCTTTATTCAAATAAAAATCATAAGGGTCCAAACCCTTCATTTCATCAAGACTAGCCGTGGTATCGATTGCAATTTCTTCGGCTTCCGGAAGCTGAATCAAAGTTTTCAGCTCATGGAGTGCGATTTTTATGTTTTTGGAATTTGTCAGCGCGCTCAATTCACGGTCCGAAAGCTGCAATTCGGCTCTGATGACTTCATTTTTGGTGACAGTTCCGTGCTTTTGCAGTGACGCGACTTCTTTTAACCGGCTTTTTTCTTCCTTAATGTTTTCCTCGAAAATCTTCTGAAGTTCCAGCATTTTATAAATCGCCAGGTAATTGGCCACCACTTCGAGCCCGATATCATTTTCGGCCTTTTCTGTTTTTATTTTGGCAATTTCATTTTCCTGGCTGGCCATTTTAATGGCGTTGTTAATCTTATTTCCGGCGTAGATTGGCATTTTAAAGGTTGAATTCACCTGATAAATTTCAGGAATTGCCTTGGTCACTTCTTTGCCATTTAAAAAACCGCTTCCTTTGAATTCCGTAATATTGGTAATTCTGGAATATTCACCGTTTAATTCGATATCCGGTAAACGGAGTTCTTTTCTTTCTTTGATGTTTTGCTCGGAGAGCGTTGTCTCCAATTGAGATCTGAGGATTTTTTTATTGTTTTCTTTAGCCAGTTTTACCGCTTCACTTAAAGAAACCGAATGAATTTCCTGCGCTTGTAAACTATTGAATGTTACTACTATTAGAAATAGCCACACGATTTTGCGAAAACAATCTGCTGTAGAATTTGTTGTTTTAAGGAACATGAATTTATAAATAATTTTTATAATGCAAAGTTCCTGCATTTTTTTGGTGACTGATAATTCTAAAAAGTCAATAACGTATTCATTTCGGACAAATGTTAAAATTGTAATTTCCGAAAACGTTTTATTAAGATATTCAAAATTAATACATTACCAAGCAAAAGAGTTTTCTCGCAGATTTTGCAGATCAGGCAGATTTCTTTTTTTAGAATAAACTGCTAAATCTGCGGGAGAAATAAATCTGAAGGTATTTGTCTAAAAAATGTTTTCTCGCAGATTTAGGAGATTGAGCAGATTTATTTTTATCTGCCTGATCTGCTAAATCTGCGGGAGAAATAAATTTATCGGCTTTTTAAAACATCTTCTCCGTTTAAGTAATCGGAAGGCCGTTGCCCGAGGATTTTAAAAAAGGTATTACTAAACGTTGGTACGCTGCTGTAACCGACTTCCTGGGCAACTTCTTTTACAGAAAGTTTTCTTTCCAATAATAGTTCAATTGCTTTCAAAATCCTTCTGATGGTGTAATATTGAATGAAGGACATGTTAAGATCTTTCTGAAACAAGCGATACAAAGAGCGTTCGCTGTAACCAAATTCATGTGCAACAGCTGCAAACAGAATCGTCTCTCCTAAATTATTCTCTACATAACGGAGTATTTTACCCAGGCGGGCATCTTTGGGCTGTGGTAATTCAAGAGGCAGATTCGTCAGGCATATTTGAGGTAAGATGGCTTTGATCGCTTTGGCTATCACAAAATTGGGAGAATCTTTCTTTAGATCACCATTCCACTGATTCGTGAAAAGCATCATTTGAAGCAGCAGATTATTGACCGGATAAATCCCTTCGTTTTGGTAAAAAGAATCTTCGTCTTTTTCAACCGGAAAATACAGATTTCGCATCATTACATTTTCAGATTTGGGATGAATGCTATGCTCCACTCCACTCGGAATCCAGATAAAATGTCGCGCCGGCAAAAAATACGTTTTGGTTTCGGTAGTCACAAACACCACATCACCTTCGGCATAGAGCATTTGTGCTTTATCATGTTTGTGCGTCGGAACAAACAATTCACCCATCACATCATGATGACAGTAAATACTTTTTTGATCGGCATCTACTTTTTTGATGTAATACTGGTCTACTTTATGAGTGGATTGTTCCATTGAAGTAATTGAATATCTTTCTTGCGATATATAAATGTAGGCAAATTAAAATCCAAATAAAAAATTCCAAATTCCAATAAGACATTATAGTAGTATTGGAATTTGGACTCGAGCGCTAGCGAACAGGCGAAGCAATTTAAATATTGGAATTTATTTTAGAAAGTGTTCTAAAACAAAAAAGCCTTTCCGTTAAGAAAGGCTTCTTCCAATATTGCGGTCTGGACGGGACTCGAACCCGCGACCCCATGCGTGACAGGCATGTATTCTAACCAACTGAACTACCAAACCAACTGCGTTATTGTGACTGCAAAAATACAATAGAACTTTGATTTTGCAAGGGTTTTTATGAATTAAAATTGAGAAATTTTTAATGAACTAAATTCCAATCTTTTAAAATCCAGAATTTCAATTTTAGAGAGTAAAAAAACTGCATTTAAGCGCAAAGTGCGCAAGGTTAAAAGCGCAATCCCGATAGCTATCGGGAGCAAAACTTAAAAAAACTTTGATCCCGATAGCTATCCGGATTGCATTTTTTTTCGACTAAAAAATTTGGAATTTGGAATTTTATTCCGAGGCTTCGGATTGGAATTTGCATTTATCTATATGCCCTAAATCAAAAAAGCCATCCACAAAAGTGGAAAGCTTTTCATTGGTCTAACTACTAAACCAGCTACGAGTTACAAATTCGTAGCAAACAACACAACTAATCTTAGATACCGTATTTGGGCAAAAAAGCCTTTCCGTTAAGAAAGGCTTCTCCCAATATTGCGGTCTGGACGGGACTCGAACCCGCGACCCCATGCGTGACAGGCATGTATTCTAACCAACTGAACTACCAAACCTCTGCGTTATTGCGGTTGCAAAGATAGTACAGAATTTCATTTCTGCAAGTGTTTTGCTAAAAAAAATCGAATAAATTTTTAAATCCTTAGCCAAAGTTTTGTTTTTCAACTAAATATGTAGTCAATATTTTTTCAAAACTATCTCCCACATTGACCGGAACGTACTTAATCTGGTTCTTTGCACAGATCAAAGCCAATCTTTTAAAATACTCTTCAGCCCTTTTTTCATATTCCTCTATTACATTATCGGCAAAAATCGACACTTCTTCACCTGATTCTAAGTCGATAAACTTTCTTGGTGTATTATCAAAATCGAATTTCAGCTCCGTTTTATCGTCAATAACATGAAACAGCACCACTTTATGCTTATTGTGTTTTAAATGCTGCAAGGCATTAAACAGCTTTTCATCCTCTTCCGACTGCAGCATGTCTGTAAACAGAATAATCATCGAGCGACGATGCATTTTTTCGGCAATCTGATGCAAATAAGTTATGGTATCGGTGCTTTTTTTGACTTTTGGCTGTTCTAACAATTGTTCTAATTTATTGAGCAGCATTCTGTGGTGACGATCGCTTCCTTTTTCGGGAGCATAATATTCGTACGTATCCGAGAATACACTCAAACCAACGGCATCGCGCTGTTTCTTCAAAATATTCATTAAGACTGCCGAAGCCAAAACAGCAAATCCAATCTTCTTTTCGTAAAAAGGCTGATTTGATTTTAGTTCCGGATAATGCATCGACGACGAGTTATCTACAATAAGGTGACACCTTAAATTGGTTTCTTCCTCAAAACGTTTGGTATACAACCGATCGGTTTTGGCAAACAGTTTCCAATCGATATGTTTGGTGCTTTCTCCGGCATTATAGACTTTATGCTCTGCAAATTCAGCCGAGAACCCATGAAACGGACTCTTGTGCATGCCCGATATAAATCCTTCCACCACCTGATTCGCCAGCATTTCAAGATGCTGAAAACTGGATACTTTCTCTATTTCCGATTCGATCTTCATCTTTCAAATGTATTAAAAGATTAAATCATTTAAAAATAAAAAAAGGCCTGACTGACGCCAAACCTTTTTAACTAATTCAAATCATCCAAAATAAAAATTATTCAGTTCGTTGAAATTTAAAGCTCATATCTCCTGCATAGTAGGTATTACGCGCATTTGTCGGGAAAATAGTTTCTGCAGCTGTACTTGAGATATACGCATATCCTGTAATGGTTATGTTTCCGGCTACAATCGGATAAGTCGCTGCTGATCCATCTGTTTTGGTTCTGTTGATCCAGTCGTCGCTGTTTACAGTAAAAAAATATTCTTTATCTTTCGTCAAGGCAATCGGAGTGATCGCTTTTTCGACGGTAACATTGGCTGTTGCTACATTTATAACTTCAGATTTTATAACCGTTTTCGTAGCCGCATCCCATACTGTAATTCTCAAAGTTGGGTTTACATCCGGAATTTTTACCACTAAAGCGTTTATTTTTCCCGTTACCGTTGGTTTAAAGCTAAAACCATATTCGTAGATTCCTGAGTTTTTTACATCAACCGCTTTTTGGCTGAATCCTGAACCTGCCATATAAGCATCTAAAGGATTTTCTTCGGCATATTTAATTGGTTCCGGTTTATCGTCATCGCTGCTGCATGAAAATGTTATAAGCGCAATTGATAAGAGGAAGAAAAGTGTTTTTAAAGTTTTCATAATGATTTAATTTAACTGGTTTTATTTATTGGATTGTTTTATGCTGTATTAATCTGTTTCTCAAAAATTAAGGCTGAATATTAAAACGTGCACAAACTTCCTCGTAATTCATTTTAGAATAATCCGGTTGTGCCGTTTTTGCGGTTGCAGCAGCAACACCTCCCGGAATCAGGATATAACGCCAGCTAAGTGATGTTGGAAGATTGACAGTTCCTCCTGCGTCATGTCTAAATCGGAACAATTTGATTTTCTTTGCCGTTGAGATAGCTGTAATGGTGTTAGCAAATCCTCCTGCTGTTGAGGTATAAGGTAATGGATAGTTTCCTGCCCCGAAAGACATATAAACCAATATGGTTCCTTTTGCAAGAATATCTTCTGATAGTTGGGGTGCGTTGATACTCGTAGACATTCCCGAAGTACCGTCAATGGTTTCTGCAACTGCCGTTGGTGCTGTGATCCACGCACTGTAAATAACATTGGCTGTTCCGGTTGCCCCGTCTGCTCCCGGAAGTCCATCAACTCCGTCCGTTCCATCATCACTGCTGCAGGATAGGGTAGAAATAGCAACTATTAAAAGTGTAAAAATAGTTTTTAAAGTTTTCATAATAATTTTGGTTTAAATTTGGCTAAATGATTCTTATTTAATTCAATAACATTATTTTTGTAAAAGTCAAATGATTCTAAAAGAACGTTTCTTTGTGTCTGATGACTTAATTACAAAGCAAATTTGCGGGATTAAAACAGGCGGAAAAACAGCTAATAGACAGACGACATTTTAAATAGACAGACGACATAAAATCGAATTAAATGAATAAAACATACACCTGCATTATTATTGACGACGACGAAATAGACAGACTTACGGTAGTATCGTTTGCCAAAAAGTTTCCGATTCTGGATATTTTAGGTGTTTTTGAATCGGCTGATGAAGCGCTTCCGTTTATCGAAAAACAAAAAGTAGACATCTTATTTCTGGATATCGATATGCCGGGCTTAAACGGAATTGAGTTTAGAAAAAAAGCACTCGAAATTCCGGTTTGTATTTTTATAACCGCACATCCGGAACATGCTGTAGAAAGTTTTCAAATAGAAACGCTGGATTTTATTGTAAAACCATTAAAACTCGATCGCTTCGCGCAAACAGTAAGTCGTATCGAAGAGTTTATGGAAATTAAACTGAAAGCATCTCTTTTTGAAGCCAGTATTGGCGGCGATACCATTTACATCAAAGAAGGCCACGAACAGACCAAAGTCAAACTACACGAAATTTTATATCTGGAAGCCCTTAAAGATTACACCCTGGTGATTACAGAAAAAAAGAGACATTGTGTTTTATCGAGTATCGGCAATCTTTTAAAAGAAGATCATTTTCAGTCCTTCATCAGGATTCACAGAAGTTATGCCGTTCAGAAACAGTTTATCCATAAAATGAATTCGACGGAAATTATTTTAAACAATAACATTTCCATTCCTGTGGGAAGAAGTTATAAAGAAAATCTAAACCTCATTTAGATGAAAAAGGCCGGTTTTTTATTGCTGTTTTTTATAACCCTTTCTGTTTTTGCACAACAAGAACCGAATTTGTCCCGATATAAAACCACAAACGAAAAACTAAAAGTCTGGCTAAAATATACCAATGTGTTTTTAGATTCCGAAGATTATCCCAGACTGCTTATCGCCGCACAAAAAGGAATTGTACTTTCTAAAGATCATCCCGCGTACCAATCAAGGTTTTATTTCTTAAAAGGAAACGCTTACGAATTCAATAACAATCAGAACAAGCAAGCCTGCGTTAATTATGAACTTGCCTTAAAATTTGCACAAAAGGCCCGACATCTTAAAAACGAAACCTCAGCCTTGATGCGCCTCAGTTATGCGTATTACGCCCTTAATGAAACTTCAAAACGAAAACAATTAATAGCACACATCAAACAAGTGCTGGACACTACAAAAAGCAGCTATACCAAATCTGTTCTTTACGGAAGCCTGGGCGAATATTATCTGGACAATGCCCAGTATGAAACCTTTATCAGTTATCAGCTCAAAGCGATTAATTACAAAAAACTGCTCAGAAAAACGGTGGCCAACGATGAGACCATCGGCGTTTCTTACAGTCAGATTGCAGCTGCCTACACTAAAATGAAACAATACAATAAAGCCCTTGAATATCTAAATTATGCCCAGCCCTATATAAAGACTTCTCCATATGTCAGTGCTTTTTCCTGTAACTATTACCTGCAGTGTTTTGTTCCTTTAAAAAACCTCGATAGCATTCAAAAATATTACCGTCTAACATATACATTCCCTTCTAAAAAAGATTCCCTATTTCTTAATTTAAGTTTTGCCAACCGAAGCGTATCTGAATATTATGCTAACGAAGGCAAAATAAATACCGCATTAGGTTATGCGAAAAAAGCCGTTATCCTGGCACAAAAATCGAATGATGAAGATATCACTATGGAAGCAAACGCCATAATGGGAAGAGTTTTATATGAAAAAGGAGAATACAAAAAGGCCATCGAAACCTTAAAAAAAGCTTCGGAAAATGCGCTGACATACGATAAAGAATCGTTTGTAAATATCAATAAAAAACTATCTCAGAGTTATGCCGCACTGGGACTTTGGAAAGAAGCATTCTACTATAACGAAATCTACAGTAAACATAACGACGAGATGATGCAGGAATCGGCCAAACAAAGTATTGCCAATGCCGAAGCAAGTTACCAGAACAAAACCAAAAAGCAGGAAATAAAAAGCTTGTCAGCACAAAATACAATCAAAAACATTCAGATTGAAGAAACCAAAAAGCAGCTTTTATTTTTAATTTTCGGACTGGCATCAGTCGCCATTATCGGATTATTATTATTCAAACAAAGCCAGAACCGCAAGAAAACCAATCAGAAATTACAGGTTTTGAATCAGGAATTAGATGAAGCCAATAAAATAAAAGCACGTTTTTTCAGTATTCTGAACCACGATTTACGAAGCCCGGTTTCGAATTTAATTCACTTCCTGCACCTTCAGAAAGAAAGTCCGGAACTCATTGATGAAGCCACTGCTTTACGAATGCAAACCAAAGTTATTAGCGGGGCCGAGAATTTATTATCGTCAATGGAAGATATTTTATTGTGGAGTAAAGGACAGATGGAAAACTTTAAACCTCATCTGCAGAAAACACCGATTTCGGTTTTATTTGATGAAACGCAAAGACATTTCTCGGGAATTGAAACCGTAGCAATTTCATTTGAAGATCCCGAAAACATCATTTTAGATACCGATGAAAATTACCTGAAAACCATTATCCGAAACCTGACCGGAAACGCCATAAAAGCTCTGGACAAAACTCCCGACGGAAAAATAATCTGGAAAGCCCGGAAAGAAAACAACCAAACCTGTCTTTCCATTACCGATAACGGTCCCGGCGGAACTCAGGAACAATTTAAAGCTTTATACGACGACTCCGAAGTTATCGGAATCAAATCCGGATTGGGATTACACCTCATCCGCGATCTCGCCACGGCTATTAATTGTAAAATCGAAGTAACTTCAAAACCCAATTCCGGCACTACTTTTACAATTAAATTCTTAAAATAAAGTTTGCCACGAATGGCACGAATTTCCGCGAATTAATTATTTTGATTTTGCTTGAAAATGTTGCCACAGATTACAGGATTTTCACAGATTAGAAAAATCTTTTTAATCCTGTAATCTGTGGCAAAAAAAAACCTTTTAAACATAAAAAAGGCTTGACTTTCGCCAAACCTTTTTTATATAAATTATAATCTTACGATTACAACAAAGCGTCTAAACTATCTGCGTAGGTTTGTTTCGGAGCAACTCCTACTTGTTTTCCTACTACTTCACCGTTATGAAAAACCAAAACGGTTGGTATGTTACGCACACCATATTTTGCAGCGAATTCCTGGTTAGCATCTACATCTACCTTACCAACAACTACTTTACCTGCGTATTCTTCGCTAATCTGATCAATGATCGGACCAACCATTCTACAAGGACCGCACCATGCTGCCCAAAAATCTACCATTACTGGTTTATCTGATTTCAAAACTACTTCGTCAAAAGTAGCATCTGTTATTGCTAATGCCATAATAATTTTATTTAAAGTTTATCCCGTTAATTTCTTTTCGGGAGCATTTTTAATTAGTTCCTTAACTGAGTACAAATTTAGAAATTTTAAATCAATCAAACGCCATAACCAAATTAGTTTTCATTATAAACGTATTGTCATTAATTATATTAATACTAAAATTCTTATTTGTAAGTTTTGTCCTATAGCCGTCTGAAGTACATGTTTTTAGGAATTTCATACATTTTTACTGTATCTTTAGTAATCCTGAAAATCAGTTTATATGAAAGCACTTTTACTACACATAAAAAACTTTTTACAATCGGCAGGTTTTCGAAAATACGCCAGACGGTTTGGCTTTTTCGTTGCAGGATGCGTTGTACTGGTTCTTATTCTGGCCGGAAGTCTGTCTTTCTATTTCAACCGGAACAAGACTGAAATCATCGCTAAAATAAACACTAAAATAAACGAAAACATTAATGGCGAATTTCATGTTGGTGATTTTCAATATAAATTTTTAGTTGGTTTTCCGAATTTTACCCTGGCTTTAAAAGACGTTGAACTTAAGGACAAGCAATGGAAAACACACCAACACACTCTTTTAAAAGCCCGGGAAATCGAAGCCCGTCTCAACATCTGGAGTTTACTCCAAAACGAAATCAACATTCATAAAATCCTCATTAACGACGCCGATATTTACGTTTATAAAGCCGAAAACGGATATTCGAACGCTAATATCTTTAAACCCAAAAAGAAAAAAGCACCCGAAGAGAAATCCGATACCGAAACCACCATAGATCAGGTTGACCTCAACGATGTACATTTTATTCTGGACAATCGACTGGGGCATAAATTATTTGATTTTGATATTGCCAGCCTAAAAACCGAAGTAGATTACGACGGAAGCGACTGGCAAACCGATGTGTTTCTGGATACTCAGATCAAAAGCCTGGCTTTTAATACCAAACATGGCAGTTTTGCCAAGGAGAAAAACCTAAAAGGAACTTTTAATGTTTCCTACTCTTCCGAAAAAGAAAAAATAGATGTCGTAACCCGAAATTTAAAAATCGGAAAGGACGCTTTTGACATCACCGCGTTTTTTAATTTAGCTCAGGGCAATGCCTTGTTCGGAATCAATATCGGAACTACAATCTTATGGCAAAATGCTTCGAATGTCTTATCTGCAAACATCAGCTCGAAGCTAAACCGATTCAATTTGAGCAAACCTATTGATGTAAATTGCGACATCAGAGGTGATTTTAATGCCGAAGGCGATCCGAAGATTGTCGTTCAGGCGATTATAAAAGACAACGAATTGAGTATTCCCGACGGACAGATTAAAAACTGTAATTTCAAAGGTATTTTTACCAATAATTTCAAACCCAAAGAAGGTTTCAACGACGCCAATTCGGCGATTATTCTGACCCGATTTGTGGGTGAATATGAAAATATTCCGCTTGCGATTCCGCAATTGTCGATTAACAATCTCGAAAAACCTGTCGCCACCGGAAACGTAAGTTCTGACTTTGAGGTAGAAAGACTCAACGAAATCAGCAACGACAAATGGATTCAGTTTACATCCGGTCACGCCAAAGCCAACCTGAAATTTCAGTTTGACATTGTCGATCTGTACATTACAAAACCACGTTTTATAGGCAAAATAGACGTCGACAACGCCTCTTTCCATTATATTCCAAAAGATATTCAGGCTGTTAATACCAACATCCATCTCGATTTTACAGAGAAAGCCCTGCTCATTAAACAGATTGCTTACAAACACAAAAAAAGCACCGTTTTCATAGAAGGAAAAATAGACAATTTCCTGAACCTCTATTATGATGCTCCCGAAAGAATGGTTGTCAACTGGAAAATCTATTGCCCTAACATCGATCTCAAGCAATTTTTGGGTGTTCTGGCTACTTCCCAGAAAAAGAAAACCGCTGCGAAAACCACCAAACGAACCACAATCTCCAATCATCTAAGAACCGTAATCGATAAATGTCTGGTCGTAATCGACATCAAAGCCGACAAAATCAATTACAATAAACTGACGGCGACGAATACCACTGCAACCATCCAGATGGTCGATTCGAAATTGGTGATCAAAAACGGTTCGCTGCAAACGTCCGGCGGAAGTATCACGTTTAACAGCGAAGTACAGCCCAGCGGAAAAAACTTCGCTTTTAGTGCTGACGCGCAGGTCAATCGCGTGGATATTGCGAGTTTTTTACGCTCGTTCAACAACTTCGGCGTTACGTCTTTTAATCCCAACAATATCAAAGGAAAACTCAGCAGTCAGGCCAATGTAACGGGTCTCATCAACAGCAATGGCGGATTGATTACCAATTCTATGCACGGCAATCTGACTTTCAACGTCAAACAGGGCGCTTTGCTGGAATTCGAACCTATTGTAAAAATCGGAAAGTTTGCTTTTCCGTTTCGCGATGTCAGGAATATAACGTTTAGCGACTTATCGGGCAATCTTAAATTACGCGGAGAGCAAGTTGATGTCAATGATTTCACGATTAGTTCGAGCGTTCTAAACCTCGATGCCGAAGGTATTTATTCCTTTGGCCGTGGCACCAATCTCGCCCTCACCATCCCACTCCGAAACTCCAAAAACGACATCAACCTCGCCACCCAGGCCGAACGCGATGCGGTTCGCGAGCGTGGTCTTGTCCTGCATTTAACGGCTGTTGACGATGAAGGGAAAATGAAAATTAAGTGGGGGAAGAAGGGGAAGTAGGAATTTGTAATTCTCAGCAGGGTCATAGGGCATAAAATTATTTCCCGATTTTTCCTGTTTTCTATCTTAATTTATTTGATCTATAATGAGTGATTCTAGTTCGCAACTGAAACTAAGTAAAAAAACACCTTAAATAGATATATTGGAAACTATAAATTGTATAAAAATGATTTAATTTTCTAAATGTTCAGATATAGCATTAATGACTTTTACAGAATACTTTTTTAAGTCTTGTTCTTCGATAACTTCAACATGATTATTTTTTTTAAGTAACTCTAGAGCATGGTCATACTCTTTAAATAATGCTTTTTGAGTTGGTTTACCAACTAATAAATCATATCTAAGTTTTTTTTCCTGAGCTTCATTCTCTAAATCGTAAAATTGTCCAAAATACTTATAAGCTTTATCAGCAATACTTTTAGAACCTTTTAAATCAAAACCTATAGATTTCACAAGATTATAGGTACCATTCTGCCAAGCTAAATCAAATTTAAATTCTGTCCCCAACTTATTAATTAAAGTATAGTCTTGCTGGAAAATATCAGGTTTATACGATATGTCATTTAGCCCAAATTCTTTTAGATTTTGAAACAAAGTAGAAACTAGTTTTGGTTCTTGTGGCTGATTATTGTTAAGCCTAATATCCTCTATTATATGCTTTTTTACAATCGTATTTTCAATAACTGACTCACTGAAATTATTTTGCAATCCTCTTCTAAAAGCAGAAAATTGCAAAATTGTTCCATCAATTGGAAGCACATATTTTGAAATAAAATCTGATAAATTTTCTAATTCATTGTCAGTAAAAAAACCAAAGTCCAAATTGAATTGAGTTAACTTTCGATCTATCTGTTTAAGATATTCCCGTATGGTTTTTTCAGGAACATTAGGGTATATATATTTTATTCTACTAAGATTTTTAGAATAATTAAAATGAAACCGCTTTGTCTCTTCAAAAAATATAAGCACACCAATATTGATACTCTCGTCCAGTAGTGGAGAGTGTTTATATTTTAAAATGCTGTATGTATAATGTTTGGTTGTCATACGATTATACTATTTAAATGTTTTTCGAAAAATTCTGTTTTGCTTTTTGCCCAAAGAAGATAATTTAAAATATCTTGTTTATTACCATATGGGATATTATAATCTGAAAGTTGGTCAAATGTATGATTTAAACTTCCAACATTCAAATATTTTAACATTTCGCAAAACTCTACAAATAAACCCTTTGTCCTGTAATTTTTGAGAAATTTCATTAGAACGTGTTGTTTATATTGGTAATGCATTATGTAATTATAATAATTTGGATTCTCAATATTATTGTTAATGAACGGCAGTGTTAATTCGTGATCTATAATCACTAAATCTTTGTCATTTATTAAAATATTTGATTTTTTTCTAAATCCGCCTCTGTCAGCATTAAGAGTTAAAACGTCAAAAGCAAAAATATTTGCGACTTCATATTCTTTTAAAAAATTTAATGAAATTGAATTAGGATTGAATATTGCATAATGACCAGTAATCTTACTACAAAACTTATACCCTTTATGCAATTTATCTATTTCTTGCTGGTTATAAAACGGGATTAGATTAGAATCATCTATCTGTATTATATCATAATCCGGAACGGATAAACCAAATTTTTTAGCTAATTCCACTATTAAAATTTCTTTTGCTACAGAAAAATTCTGTTCAACATAATCGTGTTTAAACAGCTTCATAACATAGTCATTAGAGTTTTGCTGTTTATCGATAGCGGTTATATAAAGAGGCTTAGTACTTCCTCCGGGAACAATATTATCTATAGAGAAAAGACTTAAAGGATGCATTAAAGTTTATTTTTGATATGGAAATATAATGATTATTTAATACACTAATGGTTTTTTCTTACCAATTTTACTTTTAACACCTCCTAACCGTACTTCACAATCAATAAACCTTTTTATTTCAAGTACAGACAGTCTTCCTTAACATTCATAGGAATACAAAATCACTTATTTCATTATATTTGATATAACCAATCCAAAAACAAAAATGCCACCACTAAGACTTTGGACAAAAGAAGAACTTATTCTTGCTTTTAATTTATACCTGAAACTTCCTTACGCTAAGGTGAGTAAAACCACTCCAGAAGTTAAAAAACTTGCTGAAATACTAGAGAGGACACCTAGTTCCATCGCAATGAGATTAGCAAATTTTGCCAGTGTTGATCCTTTTCATATTGATAGAGGTGTAGTAGGTTTAAAAAACGGAATGAATCAAGTTCAACCAATCTGGAATGAATTTTTCAATAACAAAGAAGAATTAATATTTTTAAGCGAGCAAATTCTTGCACAAAAAGAGAATACTTCAATTGAAAATAAATATGAAGACCTACTTTTCGATTTAAAAGACCTCAAAGGACAAGATATCATTCGGGCAGTAAAAACAAGAGTTAATCAATCTGTTTTTAGGCAAATGGTTTTATCTAACTATAATAATAAATGTGCAATTACAGGTATTGACATTCCTGAACTTTTGTTAGCAAGCCATATTATTCCTTGGTCAAAAAATGAAGAACATCGATTAAACCCGGAGAATGGAATTTGTTTTTCCGCTCTTTACGACAAAGCTTTTGATACAGGATTAATCGGAATCAACACAAATCATGAGATAATATTCTCCGACACAATTAAAAAGAAAAAAGAAAGCGAGTTCTACAATAAATATTTTACTTCTCTTGAAAATCAAAAAATCATTGTAGCTCAAAAATATTCTCCCCGAAAAGAATTTCTCGAATATCATTTAGACACAATTTTCAACAAACAAATAAGCGTATAAGAGAAAGCTACTATTAGAGTGGCTTTTCTCTGTTGTATTTTTCTTTTTTGATTTCATTTGTACAACAAATTTGTTGTAAAACTTCTGTTGTACTTTTTTTTTCCAACAAAACTTTTACAACAAAACTGTTGAAAATATTTTGTTGGAGTTTTTTTTACAACAGAAATTTTACAACAGATTTTTTTTCAAAATAAATCGGCTTTAAACAAAAAAAAGCCACTAATACAGTGGCTTTTTCGGTTTTTTAATCAGTCAACATCCAGATAAGGATTTAGGATTTCGGCTAATTCGTTCATCCAATAAAAGCAAACTTCGAGACTTCTTTTATCTGAATGCAGCGGTTCATGGTCGCGCATGACGCCAAGAGCAAGCAGATAATTGACGTGTCTGATGGTTTTGGCCATGCTCTCCGGATCAATTGAATGGGTGAAGAAATCATTTAACCTCAATTCGGTTTCTTTTGAAAAGGTGTTGGTACTCATAATTTAACGGTTAGGAATATGAAGCCCGCATAGCTTAGGTGTCCTACGCCGTTAAAAGCGTTGCGGTTGTTTCCAATACCGCCACCATACCACACGGGCAAAAGTTTAATCAAGTTCATTTTTTAACGTTTAGGACTGCGAAGATACCAAAAAAGATGGGAACCACCACGAATCAATACAAAAAAATATGCGATAAATTCTTACAATTTACATTTACCTATTGCTGTGGAGTTTGTGATGTGATTTCTCCTTCGTCGAAATGATAAAATTGGGTCATTATTTTCATAATGTTTTATTAACTCACTTGGCTTTTCAATCTAATTAAGATAGCTTTGAGAAACAATCATTAAATATAAACCCTATGAAGATTCAAATTAATACAGACAAAAACATTGAAGGACACGAAAGATTAGCGACTTACTTTTCTGAAGAATTAGAAAAAGGCTTAACTCGTTTTGAAGAAAAAATTACCCGCGTTGAAGTACATTTTGGAGATGAAAACGGAGAGAAATTCAGCTTAAACGATAAAAAATGTGTGATTGAAGTTCGTGTAGCCAATTTACAACCCTTAACTGTAACAGACCACTCCGATACACTTGAAAAAGCTTTCATTGGTGCGCTGGCCAAAGCAAAAAAATCACTTACTACGACTTTCGAAAAAATGAAAGAGTATTAATTTATATAGTTTACCACTCTACCAATAGCAGTATTGCTAATTTGTAGCAACAAAAAACCGAATACGATTTGTATTCGGTTTTTTTGTGTTTATGATTTTGGTAACGGCTGACCTACCGCAATATCGCAACGATGTCCGGGTTGTCCGTGTGCGGGATTCATCCCTTCTGCTACCTTATTGCCTGTTTCTGTACTCAGCAATGCCGGAACTGTACTATTTGCCGTCGGTGGTGTTACGGTGATTTTTTCAGAAAACGTTCCGCCTTGCGAAGGAGCCGAAGTTGTTGCGGTTGTACTCGCTTTCGGAGAATTCAGCGGTGCTCCAACAGGAATATCACATCTATGTCCCGGTTGCCCGTGCGATGGATTCATTCCCTTAGCTACTTTCACCGGTGCTGCCATTGTGGTCGTAACCACCTGCTTGCCCGGATTGACCTGCATGGTTTGTGCGGTCTGAGTAGTCGTGGTCTGCGTTTGTGTTTGTGTCGGAGCCGAATTTAATGGCGCGCCAACCGCAATATCACATCGGTGGCCGGGTTGTCCGTGTGCCGGATTTATTCCTCCGGTGGCGTTCATAACGGTATTCGGGTTTGTAACTGGCGCAGGTGCTGCCGCAGCTGTATTGACTTTGGTGGTGTCTTTTATCAATCCTAATTTTACCAATTCAGAGGTTGGTGTATTTTCCTGTGGTTCCAGTTCCTTCTTGCAGGATACTAAAACCAAAGAAGAAAGGACTAAGGAGCTTATAATGATTTTCGAATTCATAACTGTATTATTTAAGAGCTCTCAAATATACTAAATAAACCCTATAAGGGATATAAGTTCATTTAAGTTTTGAGTTGTTTAAACGCAAGGAGCGCTAAGATTAACGCAAAGCACGCTAAGATTAACATTGTAGCGGGATAAACCATATAAGGGATGTAAGTTCATTTAAGTTGTGAATACTGTGTTTTTAACCGCAAGGAGCGCTAAGATTTACGCAAAGTTCGCAAAGATTAAAAACTTTGCTCCCGATAGCTATCGGGATCGCGCTTTTTTCATTGCGATCCTTGCGGTTAAATATATTTACTAACTTTAAAACCAAAACAAACCCATTATGAAAAAATCACTTCTCCTTTTATTATTCGTTGCGACTTTTGCCCATGCACAAAATGCTGAAAAAGAAAACATCAACAATACTTTAGACCACTGGCACAAAGCAGCTGCCGAGGTAAAGTTTGAGGCTTATTTTAATGCTTTCGCCGATGATGCTATTTATATCGGAACAGATGCCACAGAAAACTGGACCAAACCGGATTTTAAAACCTGGGCGAAGCCTTTTTTTGACAAAGGAACTACCTGGAATTTTACGGCTTTAGAACGCCATATCTTTTTTGATAAAACAGGGAAAATAGCGTGGTTTGATGAATTGCTCAATACACAAATGAAAATCTGTCGCGGATCGGGTGTTTTGGTGAAAGTGGGTAAAGAATGGAAAATTCAACATTATGTTTTATCGATGACCGTTCCGAACGAAGAAGCTGATGCGGTGACCAAAATAAAAGCACCCATTGAAGGTGCCCTTATCGCAAAGCTTCAGAAAAAATAAACAAATTCAGGGATTGTTATTATAATCCTAACTTTTTGAGTGCTTTACAAAACCGAATATCGATTTAATTATAACATATTTATCAAGTAAGCCTGTTTTTTTAATCCCGAAAATAGCATACTATCAAAAAAAGGTATTGAATTTTACAAAATTGACTAAAATAAAGCCCTGCCCTCTATTTTATCAGCCCTAAAAAGCTGAATATTTATTTTTTTTTAACTTTGACCCCAAAAAAAATAGGGTTTAAATAAAGTATCTGAAAAATGAAAATAGAAAAACGCTGGATCATTTCCTTTATTATTATAAGTATTGTTTGTATTACAGGTGCATTTTGGCCTACGGTTACCGAAAACAATTACGTACTGTCTGAATTTGGAACTACAGACCACATTGTTCCTGCTGATGTTGCCTGGATGCTTACCTCCTGCTGTCTGGTTTTGATTATGACACCGGGATTATCGTTTTTTTACGGCGGAATGGTCGGTAAGAAAAATGTAATCTCGACCATGCTGCAAAGTTTTATCTGCCTGGGTGTCGTAACGCTTTTATGGGTTACCGTGGGTTTCAGTCTGGCTTTTGGAGATCCGGTAGGTTTTGGCTCAGGAGCGCATTTTTACAGTTTCTTTGGTAACCCGACCACTTTTGCTTTTATGGATTATGTGGGCGTTCTTCCGCATAAAAAATTAGCCAGCACGATTCCGTTTATGTTATTCGCTTTGTTCCAGATGAAATTTGCCATTATTGCTCCGGCGATTATTACAGGTTCATTTGCAGAACGCGTTCGTTTTATATCGTATTTAATTTTCATCAGTTTGTTTACGATTTTCATCTATGCGCCTTTATGCCACGCCGTTTGGTATCCGACAGGGGTTCTGGGCAGTTATTTTGGCGTGAAAGATTTTGCAGGAGGAACCGTAGTACATATGAGTTCCGGTTTTGCTGCTTTGGCCGGAGTGCTTGTTTTAGGGAAAAGAAAAAACAGTTTACATATCCCGACCAATATTCCGTTTGTCTTATTAGGAACCGGAATGTTATGGTTCGGCTGGTTCGGGTTTAATGCGGGTTCTGCACTTGCGGCCAACGGAACCGCTGCCATGGCTTTTGCAACAACGACTACCTCATCGGCTGCAGCGATGTTAACCTGGGTTTTCTTTGACCGAATGAACGGTAGAAAAGTGTCGGCTCTCGGCGCCTGTATCGGAGCTGTGGTAGGCCTGGTGGCCATAACACCCGCAGCAGGTTATGTTTCGGTTCCGGAAAGTATGTTTTTCGGATTTGTAACGGCTTTGGTTTCCAATTATGTGGTGAACTGTAGTTTCTCCAGAAGATTTGATGATACGCTTGACGTTTTTGCCTGTCACGGTGTGGGCGGAATTATGGGAATGATCCTTACCGCGATTTTTGCTCATGGCGAAAAGGCAAGTTTACTGCACGGTGGCTGGAGTGTATTTGGTCATCATATGATGGCTTTGGTGCTGGTTTCGATCTTTACTTTTTTCGGAGCTTATTTCTTATTCAAAGTAACTAACTTTATTATTCCGCTGCGTGTTTCTGAAGAATCCGAACACATCGGTCTGGATTTATCACAACACGATGAGACATTAGATCCTAAAATGTTAGCCGTACCGGAAACACAATACCATTAAAAATTTGGTTTGCCACGAATTATAATTAAAATATAGTTTGCCACGAATTACAAGAATTTGCACGAATTAATTTAAGCAGCACACGCGAAAAAATTAGTGCGAATTCGTGTAATTCGTGGTAAAAAAAAATATCATTACGCATAAAAAATTCGTGCAAATTCGTGTAATTCGTGGCAAAAAACAAAACCACTCTAATTCATTCGTTTATATTCCTTAATTTTGCTGAAAATTTTTGTAAAAGTGGGAAGTAAAAATAAACTTAAGAGATTCAGGGAAAACGAAACATTTGAAAACGTTTTTCAACCAACCAGAGAAGAAGTGGTAGGCAATTTAATGCCCTTAAGAGGAAAATGGAATACTGATTTCTTTAAAAATGACAATCCGTTAGTTTTGGAATTAGGCTGTGGAAAAGGAGAATATTCTGTTGGATTAGCCGAAAAATATCCCAACAAAAATTTTATCGGAATTGATATTAAAGGAGCGCGTTTCTGGAGAGGTGCCAAAACTGCTGTAGAAACAGGACTGCATAATGTTGCTTTTATCCGAACTCAAATTGAACTGATCGATCATATTTTTACAGAAAATGAAGTGGATGAAATCTGGATTACTTTTCCGGATCCGCAAATTAAATACAAAAGAACGAAACACAGAATGACCAATTCTGAGTTCCTGAAACTGTACAAAAAAATCCTCAAAAAAGACGGTGTTGTAAACCTGAAAACCGACAGTGAATTTATGCACGGTTATACCTTAGGTTTGCTTCACGGAGAAGGACACGAAGTTTTATACGCTAACCATAATGTGTATACCAACGAAGGAAGTCCGGAAGAAGTAACTGCTTTCCAAACTTTTTACGAGAAACAATATTTAGAAATTAATAAGGCAATTACGTATATTCGTTTTAAAATTAAAGATTAATTTAGTTTTAAAAACAAATATTAACCCATCAATTAACTGAATGGCGATACTTACTCCATTACTTTCAGGTTTCATTGCCGCTTTCATCGGAATTATTCCTCCCGGTTTAATTAACATGACGGCAGCTAAAATAAACGTGAAAGAAGGGAAAAAGAATGCTTTGTGGTTTGTTATTGGTGCTGTTCTGGTTATTCTTTTTCAGGTATCTTTAGCGGTATTATTTGCTCAGGTGATCGATAACAGACCGGACGTTGTTACTTTGTTACGTGAAGTCGGGTTTGCGATTTTTTCTATTCTGACGATTTACTTTTTGTTTATCGCCAAGGAACCGAAAGCCAAAAAATCGAAGATTAAAAAGAGCAGTAAAAAAAGCCGTTTCTTTCTTGGGATGCTGCTTTCGGGTTTGAATTTCTTCCCGATTCCGTATTATGTGGTAGTCAGTGTAACGCTGGCTTCTTATCATCTTTTTGCCTTTGAAAACAATGTCATTTTTACTTTTGTTCTCGGATCAGTTGTGGGTTCATTTGCTGCTTTGTACAGCTACATTGGTTTCTTTGGAAGAATAGAAAAGAAAACCGATTATCTGATGCGAAACATGAATACGATTATTGGAAGCATTACCGGTTTGATTGCTATTGTAACGCTTTTTAATATTCTGAATTACTATTTCGGGTAAAAATACACCTGCTACAGATTACAGGATTAAAATGATTCTTGTTGTGATGAATATTTTTCACGCAGATTTTGGAGATTTAGCAGATTATTTTAATTAGAAATCATTTTTATCTTTTTATCACTATAGCTATCGAGTGGCAGGAAAAAAATCAACCTATGGCTGAAGATAATTTTTTTGAAAGAGTTTACGCTGTTGCCAGACAAATTCCGTACGGAAAAGTAACTTCGTATGGTGCTATTGCAAAGGCATTGGGAACAGCTCGTTCTGCAAGAATGGTGGGGTGGGCAATGAATGCCTGTCACAATAGGGAAGATATTCCCGCTCACCGGGTTGTCAACCGAAAAGGACTTCTTACCGGAAAACATCATTTTGACGGAACCAACTTAATGCAGCAGCTTCTGGAAAGCGAAGGTATTGAGGTAGTCAACAATCAGATCATAGATCTCGAAAAACACTTTTGGACACCTCAAATTGAGCTTTAGATATTTTAATTTTACCATATAAGTGATTATAAGTTCATATAACAGGGATGTTATGCTGATGTGTAAAATATGCAGACGCTACTTCGTAAAATTTCTGAAACGTTTTTAAGCCAAAACTTAAATGAACTTATAATCACTTATATGGTAGAAAAGTTCAAGAGTTAAATCAAACAAATCACAAAACTCGTCCGGTCTTCATCGGTCTGGTAGCTTAAGTAGCCGCCGTGTGCTTCTATGATGTTTTTAGAAAGCGTTAGCCCAATTCCGGCACCGTCTTTTCTGGTAGTAAAAAACGGGAGAAATACTTTGTCCCTGATTTCATTGTCGATTCCTTTTCCGTTGTCTGAAATGGTGATAAAAAAGCGGTTATTTTCGGTATAACTCGACAAAAACATTTTCTTTTCGCTTTTTTCTTTCAACGCATAAACGCTATTGGTAATTAAATTGATAATCACCTGTTCCATCTGGTTTTTGTCAATCAGAATCGATCTTGAACTATTAATTTCGTTGATCAGTTCAATTTGCTCCGCTTTCAGAATCGGACTCATGATTCGCATGCAATCGTCAAAAAGCGCATTGATTGGCGTCATTACTTTTGTGGGTGTGGGAAGCATGGCCAGTTTTCGGTAATTTTCTACAAAAACCTGTAAATGGTCACTCCTGTTTATGATCGTTGAAATACTGCTTTTGATATCTTCAAAATCTTCTTCCCCGAGTTGTTCCTGATCTACAATGTGCAGTAAGTTTTGTGAAAGCGCGCGTATTGGCGTCAGGGAATTCATTAATTCATGCGAAATAATTTTCATCAGATTGATCCAGGCTTCTTTTTCTTTTTTCTCAATGACACGCTGTATACTGTCCAGTAAAATGATGAAATATTCTTTATTGTATGTTTTTGTAAGGGAGGTCTGCAGCATAAAAGTCTGCAAATCCTGTTCTTCAATTTTTATGGAAATAGCTGATTTTAATTCGGCAAAACCAACTTTCTCAATTTCAGCACAAAGTGATGGCAGATAATTTTTAAGGTATTTCCAATGACTGACTTTTGGGACTTTAAACAGGTTTGAAAAACAATCGTTCATTAAAAAAATATGCCATTCATCGTTTTCCTTTTCCAGAATTAAAGCGGCGCTGTCTATACTGTTCAAAATAGAACGATAGATCAGTTCTTTGGAAGTCTGCTCCTGTTTTTGATTTTTCAGTGTCTCGTATAAAAGGTATAAAGTCTGATAGCTGTCTTTTTTATTCTCTTCCGGAAAATTGGTCGAAAAATCATTCTTCAATATCGAAAGCAGGGTTTTATCGTAAAACAATAACTGATTCCTGATCGAGAAATACATCTCCGATACTAATATAACCACAAAAAAGCCAACCAAAATGGCATTGTAATGAAGTCCCTTGTAAATCAGAAAAACGCAAAAGAAAAACAATACCATGATACACAGTATTCTTAAAAACAAAGCATTGTAGAATTTCAGGTTTTTCATTATTTTATTTTTTTTAGGGCCACAGATTAAGGGATTTCACATGATTTATTAAAATGGTTTCCTGCAGATTTGGCAGATTGAGCAGATTCTCACTGATTGAAAGTTTAAAGTTTCTAAAGCTAATTGATCTGCTAAATCTCCAAAATCTACGAGAGTAAAAAACTGTTCATCATTCTAATCTTTTAAATTGTTTCTTAATATTGGTTCCCGCAGATTTGGCAGATTGAGCAGATTCTCACTGATTGAAAGTTTAAAGTTTCTAAAGCTAATTGATCTGCTAAATCTCCAAAATCTGCGAGAGAATAAACTATTTACCACTCTGCATCTATGTGTTTTTCAAATCGTATTTTTCAATTCTTCGGTACAAAGCGGCTCTTGACAAACCTAACTCCTCAGCTGCTTTGCTAATGTTTCCGTTATGTTTGAATAATGCTTTTTCAATTGCATTTTTCTCCAGTTCCGATAATGGGTTATCGTCGTTTTCCTGAAAATCCTCGAAATCCAGAATATCCAGATCGGTTACAGTAATGGTATTATTATCTGCCAGAATCAAAGCGCGCTCGATTTTATTTTCCATCTCACGAATGTTTCCTTTCCAGGGATACTTCTCTAAGTAAGGCCCAACATTGGCTTCAAAATGCCAGTTCTGATGATTGTATTTGGCTGCAATCTGATCTAAAATAAAATCCGCCATCGGAACAATATCGTCCTTTCGTTCGCGAAGTGATGGCAGGGAAATTTCCATCGTGTTGATCCTGTAAAGTAAATCTTCTCTAAAGTTTTTGTTTTTCACTTCCGCTTTAATGTCGCTGTTCGTTGCTGCAATAATGCGTACGTTTAAAGGTCTTGGCTTGCTTTCTCCCAAACGTGTTACGGTTCTGGTCTGCAAAACATGCAATAATTTTGCCTGAAGATGAAGCGGTATATTTCCAATTTCATCCAGAAAAATGGTTCCCTCAGCAGCCATTTCGAATCTTCCGGGTGTATCGGTCTTGGCATCTGTAAAAGCCCCTTTTGCGTAGCCAAAAAGCTCACTTTCGAACAGACTGTCACTTAGTGAACCTAAATCTACATGTACAAAAGGCTGTTTCTTTCGTTCTGAATTTAAATGGATAAACTCGGCAAAAACATATTTTCCGGTTCCGTTTTCTCCCAAAATCAAAACATTCGCCTCTGTTCGGGCTACTTTTTCAGCCATCGAATAGGCTTGTTTTATTTTAGCCGAAGTACCCACAAAATATTTTTTGTCCTCTTTTTCAGCTGCTGTCTTTTTGGTGTTTTTTCGACTTTCAGAGACTGCTTTATCAATGGTTTCGAGTAATTTTTCGTTGTGCCAGGGTTTCAGGACATAATCAAAAGCACCTATTTTGATCCCTTCAACAGCGGTATCAATTTTTCCAAAAGCTGTCATTAAAATCACAACGGTTTGCGGCGAAAGTGTTTTGATTTCTTTCAGCCAGTGAATTCCTTCGCGCCCGTCCTCAAAACCTATCCGGTAATTCATGTCTAATAAAACCACATTAATTTCATTTTCATTCAGAATTGAAATGATTTTTTTGGGGCTATTTGCCGTAAAAATGGTTTCAAAATGTTTTTTCAGAATCATTTTTGCCGAAAAAAGAATTTCTTCCTGATCATCAACGACTAATATTTGAGCTAGTTTCTTTCGCATGTCATTTGTTTTTGTTCGGTTCCGAACGGTCAACTGTTCATTATCGAACACTCCTTTTTTTGATGGTATTTAAAGTCTCTTTAAAATCAATGCTTTACAAATAATACTTTTTGTGGCACAATATTTACCTATTGATTATCAGCAAATTATTTAAAAAATGGATACGGTAATTCCTCGTAAAAATAGAAAATTTAGAAACCTCACAATACTAATTGGTGTTTTTTTAGCTTTGGCAGCAGTTGTCTTTTTTTCGTTCAGCACTAAAAGAAGCCTGAATGTAAAAGCTGATGAATTGACCGTTCAAAAAGTCGAAAGAGCTTTTTTTGAAGACTTTGTTGTTTTCCAGGCCAAAGTAGAACCTTTGAACGTGATGCTTGTCAATGTAACTGAAGGCGGTTCTGTAAAAGAAATTTTTGTAGAAAATGGGGCAATGGTGACCAAAGGACAATCTTTGGCGCGTTTGTACAATCCGAACACCGAACTTAATTATCTGACGCAGGAAACGGCCATTATCGAGCAAATCAACAATCTGAATTCAGGCAAACTGAACATTAGAAATCAGGAACTGAACCTCAACAAAGATCTGGTTTTGATCGAACATGATTATAATGATGCCAAAAGACTGTACGACATGAACTCGAAATTGTTTGATAAAGATGTGATTTCGAAAAATGACTGGAATACTTTTAAGGAAGGCCTTCGTTTTCAGGAAGAACGAAAAAGAACCATTCACCAAAGTATTCAAAAAGAAAAACAAAGCAATCAGGTTCAGATTTCACAAATTAACCGCTCCATACAAACCATGGAAAAAAGTCTGGAGATTCTGAGAAACAACAAAAATAACTTTTTGATCACGGCTCCCGAATCCGGAAGATTAACTTCTTTTGAACCGGTATTGGGAAAAACATTTCAGGCCGGGGAAAGTATCGGAAAAATAGATTCTAAAAAAGGATACAAACTGATCGCAGAAGTAGATGAATTTTATCTGGAGAAATTAAGGGAAGGCCTGAAAGGTCAGGTAGAATTTAAAGGTAGAAACCTTGAAGTTCTGGTAACCAAAGTAATTCCCGAAGTAAAAAGCGGTCATTTTACGGTTGAACTGGCATTTACTTCTAAAGAAAATATCGTTTTACAAGACGGATTAAGCTTCGGCGTGAAACTGATTTTATCCGAGAAAAACAAAACTCTTGTCGTTCAGAAAGGAAGTTTCAATCAGGAAACCGCCGGGAAATGGATTTTTGTAGTAAAAGGAAATAAAGCTGAAAGAAGAACTATAAAATTAGGCCGCGAGAATCCTTCGTACTACGAAGTTCTTGAAGGATTAAAAGAAGGCGAATCTGTAATTACTTCTTCCTATTCAGATTATAAGGATATTGAAGAGCTTTCTATTAGTTCTGAGTGATAGTTTGCAGTCACAAGTCGCAGTCACAATTTACAACTCATAATTTATAATTCATAAAAGTTTCAATCATCAATCAAAAAAAACAATCAACAACACCTAATACTTTAAAAATATGATAACCATTCAAAATTTAACCAAAGTTTTCAGAACCGAAGAAGTAGAAACAGCTGCCTTAAGCGGAATTAACTTAGAAATTAAAAAAGGTGATTTTTTAACGATTATGGGGCCTTCGGGCTGTGGGAAATCGACTTTACTCAATATAATAGGGCTTTTGGACAGCGGTAGTGACGGAAGTTATAAATTACTGGATCAGGAAATGATCGGCTTAAAAGAGAAAGGAAGGTCACGTGTGCGTAAAGAAAATATCGGATTCATTTTTCAGAATTTCAACCTTATCGATGAGCTTTCGGTTTATGATAATATTGAACTGCCTTTGCTTTACAACAATGTCAAAGCATCGGAGAGAAAACAAAAAATTGAAGAAATTGCCGAAAAATTAAATATCTCACATCGTCTGAAACACTTTCCGCAACAACTTTCTGGAGGTCAGCAACAAAGGGTTGCGGTGGCAAGGGCTTTGGTAAACGATCCCAAAATTATTCTTGCCGATGAGCCAACCGGAAACCTGGACAGTAAAAACGGTAATGAAGTAATGGAACTTTTAACCGATTTGCACGCTAAAGGTGCAACAATCCTGATGGTTACCCACTCCGATTACGATGCTTCCTTTTCGCAGAAAACGATTCATATGAAAGACGGGGTGATCTTCTCTGAACGCTTCAATCAGAGAAATGTAGATGTTTTTATGGACGCTAAATAACAAGTAAAATGATCAAATTTATTGTAACTGCACTCTTAATTCTGGTGGGATTTGTTTGCAAAATGATGTCTTTCGAAAGTAAAAATGAGGTTGCTGTTCCGACTTTGACCGAACTAATTTTAAAGAAATAAAAAGATGATCCGCAACTGGTTTAAAATATTTGTTTATCATTTAAAGCAAAACAAACTGTTTTCCTTTTTAAATGTCTTAGGGTTAAGTATCGGTATTGCAGGCGTTATTTTCGCTATTTTATACTGGAATAACGAAAATGCTTACGATCAGTGGAATCCCGAAAAGGAAAACTCTTATCAGGTCCTGAATAAAATTGGAGCAACTGGCGATATTTGGGCATCAAGCTCAATTCCATTTGGCCTCACCTGTAAAGCCACTATTCCTGAGATCGAATCCATTTGCTTTTATGATGGTTGGTATTATGAAGATATTATCAAGTATCAAAATCAAAAATGGATGGGTAAAAAAATAATCGTCGCCGATTACGATTTCTTTGGCACCTTTCCATTTCCCATTGTAAAGGGAGCCAAAAAAGATATACTTAAAGAAAGGAATAGTGTCGCCATTTCGGAAGATGAAGCAAAACTAATTTTCAAGAATGAAGATCCTATTGGCAAAATTCTAATCAACGACAACAAACCTTATGTCATAAAATCAGTTTACAAAATCATCAGACCTTCTTCTATTGAACCCAACTATGTCTTTGGCGGTCTATTGCGCGAGGGTGATCTAAATAGCTGGGGAAACTTCAATTACACTTTAATGATTAAAACCAAAAAAGGAGCTAATATGGAGGCCGTTTTAAAGAAGATGCAAAATGTAAACTATGTCAATCGAACTTTAAAAGATGCCAAAGCAAATGGTCAAACACCTGAACAATACGTAAAGGAAAATGGCGAGATCACAGTGATTTTGGATCAACTGGATCAAGCACGCTTACATGGAACAAAAACTTCTAGTAGTCATAATTTCCCTGAAGGAAAAGGCAATCTGCAATTGCTTTATATCATGGTTGGTTTGTCTATTTTGATTTTAATTTTATCACTTGTCAACTATATCAATTTAGCCACTGCCTCTGCAATTAAACGTGCCAAAGAAGTGGGGGTTCGTAAAATCGTAGGAGCAAGCAAAACGCAAATTATTACACAATTTATATTTGAAACAGCCATTATTGTAACCTTATCCATTCTTTTTGCACTGGCGATAGTCGAACTTTCTTTACCCTATTACAACAACTTCCTCAAAAAGTCGTTGACCATGAATGGTGGTGAATTTTACCTGCAACTTATTTTTATATTTGGATTAGTAATCGTTCTCTCGGGTATATTCCCAGCCATTTATATATCCAATTTTGAAACCTTGAAAGTTTTAAAAGGTAATTTTTCCAGAAGCAAAAGCGGCATTTGGATTCGAAACTCTATGTTGATTTTCCAATTTGGTATTGCAGCTTTTTTTATCATCGGTGCTCTAATTGTCAACTCACAGGTTTCCTACATGATGAATAAAGACCTCGGTTTTAGTGGTGATCAGGTCATTCGAATTCCCTTTAAATCGGCAGACAGAAAC
Organism: Flavobacterium circumlabens; assembly: GCF_004345565.1. Taxonomy (GTDB): domain Bacteria; phylum Bacteroidota; class Bacteroidia; order Flavobacteriales; family Flavobacteriaceae; genus Flavobacterium; species Flavobacterium circumlabens. The sequence goes on from NZ_SLWA01000001.1 coordinate 504,240, forward strand.
AAAAGAATAGAAAAATACCTGACAACCAAACAAGAACTTCTTAAATTATCAGGGGTTCAAGATGTATCTACTTTTGCAGGTTCTTTTGGGAACAGTACCAATTCAAGTTCAGGCTTTACACACAACGGTGTATTTGTACAACCCCGAAATGTTGAAATGGATTTTGGCTTTTTGGAAATGATGAAAATTAAGATTGTCGAAGGTCGAAATTTGTCGCCAAAATTCGCTTCAGACACTATTGACAACTGGCTGATTAACGAAACTCTGGCAAAAAAATTAGGGTTAAAAAACCCAATCAATACTATAATAAGTTCTGGCTGGGGAAATGAAAAAGAAAATTTAAAGTTTAAAGTTGTGGGAATTGTAAAGGATTTTCACATTACGGGATTTCAAAGTAAAGTGCCGCCTATGGTTTTTATCAATATTAAAACTTTAAAATGGAATAATTTTGACAATGTTTACGTAAAAGTCTCCCCTACTAATTTAACAGAAACAATAGCCAGTTTAAAAGCCTACTGGAATAAAAACGTAAATCCTGATTATCCTTTTGATTATGAATTTGTAAATAAGGGTTTTGCCAAAACTTATGAGGAACAAGTGAAACAAAAAAACTTATTTTTTATTTTAAATCTTGTGGTTATTGTAATTGCCATTTTCGGGTTGTTTGCTCTGGCCTCCTTTTCGATGGAAAGAAGATTAAAAGAAATTGCGATCAGAAAAACACTGGGCGCAGAAACCGATATCTTATTGAAAGAATTATCGAGACAATACGTTATTTTTTGCCTGATGGGATTTGTGATCGGAATTGTTCCGGCTTACATCTTACTGCAAAAATGGCTTGAAAATTTTGCTTTCAGAATCGGAATTTCTTTTGTTCCGTTTAGTATTGCTTTAGTCTCTTTATTGGTCCTGACGCTATTAATTGTTTTAACCAAAGCGTATCAGGTCACTAAAATAGACATCCTGAAATATTTAAAATACGAATAGTTTGGTTTTGAGTTTTCAGTCGCGGTATCCAGTCGCAGTTTTCAGTTTTCAGTTACAGTTTTTACCTGAAAACTGTGACTGAGAACTGAGACTGAAAACTATTTCATACTAACTGAATCTGAATACAGCAGTTTATCCAGACTTTCATCGCGTTCGTAAACATCCGGAAAGAAGCTAATTTCGCCGTCATCATTTACCCATGAAGTAAAATAACCAATGTAAATCGGGATTTTCTTTTTCAGCATGCAGGTGGTTTCTTTTTCGCCACTCATAGCAGTATCAATTTTATCTGCCGGCCAGTCGGGATCATTTTTCAGAATCGCAAGTGCCAGTCCTTTTGCTTCTTTTACGTTGATACAGCCATGACTGAAAGTACGTTTTTCGAAGTCGAACAAACTTTTTGCGGGTGTATCATGAAGGTAAATATCATTGGGGTTCGGAAACATAAACTTAACGAGTCCGAGAGAATTTTTTGGACCCGGTTTTTGTCGCACACGCCCCCCGTTCCATTCCATATTGTGTTCTGCCAGGTAATTTTTATCGCTGGCCATCTGAAGTTTTAATTCATTTTGAATGATACTGGTCGGCACATACCAATACGGACTAAAGACAATTCGATCCATATCTCCACTAAAAATTACTGTTTCGGTCATTCTGGTACCCACAAAAATATCAGATGTAAAATCATATTTTCCGTCTTTGAAATAAATCAGCCTGAACGAAGGAATATTAACCATAATATATTCTTCTGCTTTTGTCAGTTTGGCCGGTATCCATCTGCAGCGCTCCATGTTGAGCATGATGGTTTTTATTCTTTTGGAAATCGGCTCATTCATCTGATCAATATGTTCTTTGGTTAGGGTGTAGTTCAGCTTCAGGCCATATCTTTTCTTATAATTTAAAACGCCCGCCATAAGTTCTTCGTCGTATACATCACTTTTAGAATCCTGTGCCAGATCGCCCACAACAAACAAACGCTGTCTTATGTCCTTCACCGTATTGGATATATCAAAAGGTTTTAAATCTTTGTACGTCGCAGCATCAATCGTAATGGGCTGCCACAACTGATCGGTCTCTATTTTCCGGTATTTTTTTAAGGCTGCCTGAAGTTTATAATACTGACTGAATAATAGATTATCGTCTTCATTTAAGCGACTTGAATCTACAATAAGCGAATCTAATATTCTGGCATACGAAATGGTCTTGGTTGGCAAAACCATCCGATTTTCTTTAAAGTTGCCGGATCAACGCCAGAATAAACATTACTGGCGTAAAAAACATACATATTGGTGAGCAGCAGCTCCGTTTCGGTTTGAGATGGTTTTTCAGTCGAACTTTCGTTAAAAATCGCATCTATATCGTCTTTATAAGGCATCACCTTTTCGATTCCCTGATCTTTTAAAACATTTACTTTTTGATACAGTAAATGACCAAATTCTGTGATGTTTTTTTCACCGTACCAAATGGATTTGAACCCTCGCTTTTTATAAATATCCGAAACATCATTTTTATACTTTTTAAGTTTGGAATATTTTTTAAAAAACTGATTCAAAGCAACACTATCCAATGTCACAGGCGAGACCTTATTTTTAATGATAACTGAATTTTCAAAAGTCCTTTTTGATTTAATTTCATTAGTTTCCAGCGGCTTAAAAGAAAAAACAAAAAAGCTAACCGCAATAATTAACGAAGAGTAAATAAAATTTCGCATAAATTTATTATTTAAAAAGTTATAAATAAATCATATAAAAATTAGCGAAAGAATACAGGAGAACCACAATATACTTTCACATCGTTTTTAAAACATTGGAAATCAAAAATTGAGGCAATTCAAAGATAATAATTTGAAGAATAGCAAAAAGACAAAACTGTATTAAAATTCATGTTATTTTATTTCAAGATGCCTTGCAGACATTGCAGCAAAAAAATATTTCCCATAAAAAACTTCTAAACCTAGATTTGAACGGTATAATTTTGAATAATCCCCATATCAACAAATGCGATGCAAAAAGGGTAAAATCCGAACATAATCCGTTATCTTTGCAGTCTGAAATCAGTTTAAATAAAAACAGTTTTTAAATTAATTTCACTCAATAGAAAAATACTACGTTAAAAATGAAATTAGACAGAAAAGAAATTCTTAAAGCTCTAGAAACAATTACTATAGCGGGAGAAGGAAAAAATATGGTTGAAAGTGGCGCCGTTGCCAATGTAATTACTTTTGGCGATGAAGTTGTGGTAGATTTAGTACTTCATACTCCTGCGATGCACATTAAAAAAAGAGCAGAAGACGATATCAGGAAAACCATTCATGAACTTGTATCTCCTGAAGCAAAAATTAAAGTAAATATTAAAGTTGAAACTCCTGAGAAAAACGAAATTAAAGGTCGTGCAATTCCGGGAATTAAAAATATAATCGCCGTTGCTTCCGGTAAAGGTGGTGTAGGAAAGTCTACAGTTACTGCAAATCTGGCTGTAACACTCGCAAAAATGGGATTTGCAGTTGGTATTCTTGATGCTGATATTTACGGCCCGTCGATGCCAATTATGTTTGATGTTGAGAATGAAAAACCAATTTCCATTACCGTTGACGGAAAGTCGAAAATGAAACCGGTTGAAAGCTATGAAATAAAAATACTTTCTATCGGATTCTTTACAGCTCCAAGTCAGGCTGTAATCTGGAGAGGCCCAATGGCTGCAAAAGCATTAAACCAAATGATTTTTGATGCAGACTGGGGAGAATTGGATTTTATGTTAATCGATTTACCTCCGGGAACGGGAGATATTCACCTTTCGATCATGCAATCGTTACCAATTACAGGAGCTGTAGTCGTAAGTACACCACAAGCTGTTGCTCTCGCTGATGCTAAAAAAGGTGTGGCCATGTTTATGCAGGATAACATCAATGTTCCGGTTTTAGGGATTATAGAAAATATGGCGTACTTTACACCAGAAGAATTACCTGATAATAAATATTACATCTTTGGACAAGAAGGGGCTAAAAACCTGGCTGAAGATTTAGATGTTCCTTTTCTTGGAGAAGTACCAATTGTACAGTCTATTCGTGAAGCGGGAGATTATGGCCGCCCGGCAGCTTTGCAGACAGCTTCTCTAATTGAAACTGTTTTTGAAGAAATTACCCGAAATGTGGTACAGGAAGTAGTAAACAGAAATGATAGTTTACCAGTTACGGAAGCCATTAAAATTACAACTATGGCAGGTTGTTCAGCAGTAAAGAAAAATTAGATAATTGAGATAATGAGATAATTAGATAATTTTCTAATTGACACATTCTCTAATTGACACATTAAATTATGACAACAGAAGAATTAACAAGCAACGTATTATTGGCTCTGGACGAAATCAGACCTTTTTTAAATTCTGATGGAGGAGACATTACACTCATTTCTATTGACGATGACAAACATGTAAAAGTTCGTCTTGAAGGGGCATGCATTAGCTGTAGTGTAAACCAAATGACTCTAAAAGCAGGCGTTGAAACGACGATAAAAAAATATGCACCACAGATTGAAACTGTAGTCAATATCATGTAACGCGAAAATATTTTTTTGCACGTTACTACACAGTTGAATTAACAAGAATAATAGGCCTTAAGGTGTTTTTGATTGTAAAATCTAAAAAAACATTCAAAAAAATGCTTGTTTTTGCGATTTTAACAAAAAATAATATAAAGTTTTAAGAGATTATATTGCTTTATTGTTACATAATTAACTTAAATTTGTGACATAACCCTTAAGCTTTAATCTATGAGAAATTATTACACTTTAATTTTATTATTATTCTTTGTTTGCGCGAACTACGCGCAAAGTCCTAAAACCCTAATAGTTGATAAAGCCTGGGTAAATGAATCAGAAGAATGGTCTGATTTTACATATGCCGGACAAATTGTGTTTTCGACGAATTCCAGTACAGAAGAAGGAGCATTAAGAATTGGTAACTACGATTTTTTATACGACTTCTGTGAAGGAAAAGCTAAATTTGCGAATAAAGCAACTTACAGCGCAGCCGAATTTTCACATCCAAGAAAACTTTCTGTAACAACAGATAAACAAGGAGTTGTTAATTCAACTTATGAAGGGACTTTAATTTTTCAATCTGACAAAGATTATTACTCCGTAATTGCTGTAATTACATTGTTAGAAAAAGAAGGAACCATGCTTGGCGTAAAAATGCATTTAAAAGAGAACGACAGAAGAGAATATGCTTTTAGTTTAAAACCTAACAGTTAATTTAAAGATGAAGGATTTGTTCACGTTTTCAAATCCTAAAAAAAATTCCACCAATTAAAATGGATGTATTAATAAAGATTAAAGATCGAGAAGGAGTTATACACGAATTACAGGCTCCAACTGATATGGCAATGAATATAATGGAGTTGTGCAAAGCATACGAACTTCCTGTTGAAGGAACCTGCGGAGGAATGGCAATGTGTGCTTCCTGCCAGTGTTATGTTCTGAATGATGTTGCATTACCGGAAATGGGAGATGAAGAAGAAGCCATGCTGTCGGAAGCGTTTTATGTTAAATCTAACAGTCGCTTAGGCTGTCAGATTCCAATTACAACAGAATTAGAAGGGCTGGAGTTAGAACTGGCACCGGAATATTAAATAGTAAATTCCAATATTTTAAAAATCCAAATTCCAATAGTACTGAGTGTACTATTCGAATTTGGATTTTTTTATACATTTAAACCCAACAGGTTTTAATAAATAAAGATTTTATTTTCAATCTTTATATTTTTTCCATTGCTTATATCGTTCTGGTACTACAACGGGTTTGGGACTAAATTAAACCCATTCTTCAGATTTGCCAAATCATCCTAAATACAAAACCAACTTTCCATAAAGCCAATTGCCCAAATCCGTTGTAGTAGCTGTTGGTGGCAGTAATTATATTTATCAAGTTAGTTCATTTAATAATTTCAGAAAATTATCTGGCGGAAATAATTGCAATTTCCCATCTTCCATTTTGTATGGAATTTCAGTGAAAGTTCCGTCAATATACCAAAAAACTTTATTACTTAGTGAACCCGGACCTTCTACATTCATATTGTAAATTGCAGGAAAAATTCCATTTATTGCTTTTATGACTTCTAAATTCTCAATTGGATAAATTATTGCGGAATGTCTGTGCGGAATTCCAATTAACAAACCTTTACTTCCTGTTAGTTCTTTTCGATTTTCTAAATCAAAGACTATATTTGGTGTAAAAAAATGCTCAGAATTTGCAAACCAAATGTCAAAAACATTAAAATTTTCTTTTGTTATTGTTAGTGGATATTTGTCTTTAATATTCTGCAGTCCAATTTCAAAAAGTTCATCTATAGATTTTCCCCATTTATTTATTTGTTCAGGTTTTATATTTACAATGCTATGCGGAAAATCAAATACAAGCATAGAATAAATATCTCCTTCAAACTCTTTTCCAATTGCAAACTCTTTTCCAACATAATCAATGTATTCTTCGTTGTATAATCTTATTCCAATATACTTTTTAACTTCCTCAAAGTTATCTGTAATTTTTTCAAATTCTATTTCAAATTTATTTGCTGCTATCAATGAATCGAAGTGATTCTTAATTATATCCTTATAATTTTTTGGTTTATCTTGTTTACAATTTTGCGCAACATTGCTCAGTCCTAAATTACTAAATCCAAAATCATTTTCAGTTACAAGTATAATTCCATCGAAAATTTCAATTACAATATTTAGTTTTCTAAAATAATTTTCAATTTCATATATGAATGTAGAATATTCAGAGTTTTCAAAAAATGAAGCCCAATTTGGAATTTCTGTCTTGATGTTTTTCTTATTAAAAAATGAACCCATATTTTTCTTTTTAGTTATTATTTTCTGGAATATTGCCGCCAACGTTTCTCTATTACTGGTTTCAATGAATTGTAATTCTCCCAGGTATTTTCTACATGATAAAAAGATTCGTATTCAAAACCTTTCTTTTCTGCTTCCTGATCAAAATGATCTCCATAATCATCACTATAACTGCCATAAATTTTAGCAAAATTTGATTCTTCTTCGGCATAATAGGCTTTGGCAAATTCATTTCCTAAATCATTAAGATCGTAATCGGTAAATTTTTCGTCGCAATTGTTGATTAGAAATTCAGCTCCTGTAAGTTCTCTGTTTTTTACCGCAATAATATCCTCTTCTGAATCTTCCAATTGCTCCTCAGACAAAAGATTATTATCTATACACCAGGTTAAAAACATGCCTATATGAGTTGAAGCATTTTCTTGAGGTAAATCATCTGGGTAATCTCCTCCGTAATGCCAGGAGGAATCATCGTACTTTGCCATCTTTTATTAGTTTATAAAACACAAAACTAACTATAAATAATAAATTCAACACCTCGTAAAAGACATAAAACTAACAAAATAAGACATTTATAAAAACAAAAAAAACCGCAATTACATTACTGCAATTACGGCTTTCTCTTTATAACAATTTTCTTTAATCTCCGGTTTTATACCAAACCTGCCTGAATTAAATATTCAGCGATTTGAATGGTGTTTGTTGCAGCACCTTTTCTAAGGTTATCAGCAACAATCCACATGTTTAGGGTGTTTTCCTGGCTTTCGTCACGACGGATTCTTCCAACAAAAACATCATTTTTTCCTTCTGCATACAGAGGCATTGGGTATGTAAAGGTGTCTATATTATCCTGAACCGTTACGCCATCGGTATGGTGTAAAATTTCACGTACTTCGTTTACATCAAAATCATTGGTGAACTCCACGTTTACAGCCTCACTGTGACCGCCAACAACTGGCACACGTACTGCAGTAGCCGTAACTCTGATGGTATTGTCGCCAAGGATTTTTTGAGTCTCACGAACTAATTTCATTTCTTCTTTCGTGTATCCGTTGTCTTCAAAACTGTCACAATGTGGAATCGCATTTCTGTGAATTGGGTATTTATACGCCATTTCTCCCTGAATTCCCGCGTATTCATTTTCTAACTGTCTTACTGCTTTTACACCTGTTCCGGTGATGGATTGGTAAGTAGAAACAATAATTCTTCTGATATTGTATTTTTTATGCAAAGGTGCCAATGCCAATACCATCTGAATAGTTGAGCAATTTGGATTCGCAATAATTTTATCTTCTTTTGTTAAGGATGAGGCATTGATTTCCGGAACAATCAATTTTTTGGTCGGATCCATTCTCCAGGCAGAAGAATTGTCGATTACTGTCGTTCCGGCAGCTGCAAATTTTGGAGCCCATTCTAATGAAGTATCTCCTCCTGCGGAAAAAACTGCTATATCAGCTTTCATATCTACAGCGGTTTGCAATCCTACAACTTTATATTTTTGACCTTTATATTCAATTTCTTTTCCAATTGATTTCTCAGAAGCAACAGGAATCAATTCTGTAACAGGAAAATTTCTTTCCGCTAAAACTTTCAGCATTACTTCGCCAACCATACCAGTGGCGCCTACAACCGCTATTCTCATTTTTATATTTTTAGTATGAATTAATCTAAATTACAATGCAAAAGTATACATAATAAAAATCAAAACAAGGTCATTCACAAAAAATAACAAAATGTTACAAAACAAACAAAAATAAAAAAACCGTCCCAATTAAGGAACGGTTAAGTTAGACTTAGTGTAGCGGTATATATATTATTGTTTATTTTTCAAAAGATCTCTAATCTGGATCAATAACTCTTCCTGAGTTGGACCAGCCGGAGGTGGTGGCGGAACATCTTTCTTTTTAATATTATTTATTCCTTTAATAATCAGGAATAAAACAAAGGCAACAATTACAAAGTTAATGACTGCCGAAAGAAACAAACCGTACTTGACTCCTCCAAAAGCTGTCAGTTCTTCTATGGTAGACAGATGCGCAGCATCTAAAGCAGGCTTCAATATAAATGGTGTAATAACATTCTCAATTAATGAGCTTACAATTTTTCCAAAAGCAGCTCCAATTATAACCCCGACAGCCAAATCGACTACGTTGCCTTTCATTGCAAATTCCTTAAATTCTGAAAACATTCCCATAATTCTCTCTTTATTTAATGATTAATTGATACCGAAAATACGTAATTTTCTCTAAAGTTGCTGAAATCTATCTGAAAAAAACGCGCTTCACCCGTTGCGAAATACTCGTTAAAATTTCGTATGGTATTGTTTTTAAAGCGTCTGCAATCTCCGTTACGGTTGGATTTTCTCCAAAAATAACAACTGAATCTCCTTCTTTGCAATCCATTTCACTTACATCCACCATCAGCATGTCCATACAGATACTGCCAACAATGGGTGCTTTTTGGTTTTTAATATTTACATAACCGACCTGATTTCCCCATAACCTCGAAATTCCATCGGCATAACCAATCGGGATGGTTGCAATTTTAGTTTCTTTCTGTGCCATGAAACGACGGCCATACCCAACGCTGTCTCCTGCCGGAATGGTACGGACCTGTGAGATAATCGATTTTAAAGTCCCCACATTTTCCAGGTATTTCTGTTCCAGAGGATCGTTTGAAACGCCGTACAAACCAATTCCAAGACGCACCATATTATATTGGGCATCAGGAAAATTACTGATTCCAGAGGTATTGAGGATATGACGGATCGGATTTATATCTAATTCCGACATTAATTTAGACGATAATCTTTCAAATAACCGGACTTGGGAAAGCACAAATTCATAATGATTCATATCATCACTGGTTGCCAGATGCGACAAGATACTTTGTATGCGAACGGTTGAATTTCCTTTTAAAGTGGCAATTAATTCATCTATCGTATTTTCTTCAAAACCCAAACGATGCATTCCTGTATCAAGTTTTATATGAATAGGATAATCTTTCAGATTTTTTTCGCGGGCAATCTTCAGAAACGCATTCAATCCTTTTACACTGTAAATTTCAGGTTCCAACTGGTATTGAATAATTGACGGAAAACTTGTCGATTCCGGATTCAAAACCATAATCGGTAATTGGATTCCGCCATTTCTAAGCGAGATTCCTTCATCGGCGAAAGCCACACCCAAATAATCTACTTTATGATATTCTAATAATTTTGCAATTTCCAAACCTCCGTTCCCGTAGCCAAAAGCCTTGACCATCACCATCATTTTTACCTGAGACGCTAATTTGGCTTTAAAGAAATTCAGGTTATGACTGATGGAATTGAGGTTAATTTCAAGAATCGTTTCATGTGTTTTCTCTTCCAGCAGGGTCACAATTTCTTCAAACTGAAAGGATCTTGCTCCTTTTATCAGAATGGTTTCATTGGCAAAATTCAGGCTTTCAAAACTGGCTATAAAATCGGCTGTGGTCTGAAACATTACAGCATTTGAAAATTTATCTGAGAAGGATGAAATCGTATTTCCAATTCCAATTACACGGTTTACTTTATTATCGGTGATTAATTGTGCTACTTTCGAATACAATTCTTCGTTTGAAAATCCGCTTTGAAAAATATCGGATAAGATAACCGTTTTAGAAGCATTCTTATTCTGGCTTTCCAGAAAATCCAGAGCAATTTTGAGGGATTGAAAATCGGAACTGTAACTATCATCAATAATACTGCAATTATTAATTCCGTTTTTTACTTCAAGGCGCATTTCTACCGGATATAACAACTGCATTCGATTTTGAATTGTTGCAGCGTCATATTTGAAATACAGCAAAACCAACAAACAGGAAATACCATTTTCGATAGAAGCAGAATCCTGAAAAGGAATTTCTAAATCAAAAATCCCGTTTTGATATTGATACTGAATAATTGTCTTATCGTTTTTACTCTCTTTTTTAAGAATAAAAACATCTGCCGTTTTATCGGTGAAACTCCATGAAAAAAGTACTCTGTCCTGTAATTGATTTTCTTTCAAAAAAGAAGCCAGACATCCATCAACAAGTTCACTTTTTTGATAGATAATTACTGCTGCCCTTTTGAAAAGCTGGAGTTTCTCGCTGATCTTTTGTTCTAAACTCTGAAACCCTTCATCGTGAGCTGAGCCAATATTGGTTAAAACGCCAATATTCGGTTTGATGATTTGCTCCAGATGGGTCATTTCATTAACCATAGAAATCCCGGCTTCAAAAATTCCCAGATTATGTTTTTCATTAATGGCAATTACAGATAATGGAACTCCAACCTGCGAGTTGTAACTTTTAGGACTCCTGATAATATTGTAATCGGGGCTCAATAAAAAATTAAGCCATTCTTTTACGATCGTTTTGCCGTTGCTCCCGGTTAATCCGATAATAGGAAAATGGAATAAATCCCTGTAATAAGCCGCAAATTGCTGTAGGGCATTCAGACTATTTTTTACCACCAGGAAATTGGCTTTTCCCTTGGAATTTTCAGGTATATACTGCACGACAAAATTCTGAACGCCTTTTTCGATAAGTTCGGGAATATACAAATGAGCATCATTATTTACACCCGACAGTGCAATAAACAAAGTTTTTGATCCGTTTTGTAAGGAACGGCTGTCGATCGAAACATGATCTACAAAAGTAGCTGTATTGAAACCAATCCATTCAGCCTGAAGAACAGGAATCAGGTTTTTTAAGTCTATGCTCATTTAAAAATCTTTTTGTCAAATTTAAAACATTAAAGACAGAAAAGAGTTGTGATTCTCTTAAAAATATAAGGATTGCTTACGGCAAAAAAAATGTCCTTAAAATAATTTGACCTGTGAAAACTTATGAAATTCGCAGCAAAAAACTTTATTTTATTATATTTGTTTAACACCTCAAATTACCTTGTTTTGAAAAAAATCCTGCCCCTGTTTTCTTACATCCTGCATCCGATTTTTATATCGGTGTATGCTACTTTATTTTATCTGTTCTGCAAAGAGGATATTTTTACGAACAGGGAAAAATATTATGTTTTATTTCAAATTCTGATCATAACGGTTTTAGTACCGGTATTGTTTTTCCTGTTACTGCGCTCCACCGGACATATAAAATCGGTCATGGTTCCCGAAACTTCCCAGCGCAGAATTCCGCTTATCTTACAATGCTTTTTATACATTTTACTGGTAAAAAGAAGTATTATTATCACCCGTTATCCTGAACTTCATTTCTTTTTTCTTGGAGCGTTATTCAGTACTATTTTAGCACTGGTACTTTCTCTTTTTAAAATAAAAGCAAGCCTCCACCTGCTGGCGATTAGCGGACTCACTGTTTTTATTATCGGGCTAAACATTCATCTGCAAATGCAAAATCCGTATTGGACAGCTTTAGCAGTACTCTTAACAGGAGCAGTAGCATCATCACGACTGGAAATGGAAGCTCATACCAATAAAGAATTACTTATTGGTCTTTTGGCCGGGACCCTTCCCCAGATTTTATTCCTGTATTTGTGGTTATAGAATATAGAAAATCAAACCGGCATTGATGGTCTGAATGTTTACATTCTGGCCGGAAATCGTTTTAACTGAGGATTTAAACAATGGATTTAATCCGTAATAAATATAAACATTCCAGGTATTGTATCCTGCTGCAAGATACGTCCCGTATTGCAGTTTATTTATATCCGGATTATTGCTGATTTTGTAAGTCGTCTCTCCATCATCTACAGCAGATTTAGTAGAAAAAGCATAACTAACTTTAACTCCTCCGTAAACTCTCCAAAATTTATAACTTTCATACGTTGAGTTTCTCCAGCGGAATTCTATAGGAAGGTCTATCAAATATTGCCTGTATCGATTGGAAACAATCTCATTATAATCATTTACATTATACACTAATTCTCCCTGACCATCTTTGGAAATAGTAAAATTCTGAAAGAAATTCTGATAACTTAAACCAAGTCCTGTCGCAATCGCAAGGGTTCTCTTTTTATTAATCGGCATATCCCGCAAAAAACCCGCTGAAAGTCCCACTGAAAATTTATCCTGTTTAAGGCCGGGAGGAATATTGGCAAAAAGATTGTAGGTAACAGAAAAGTAAAACTGATCTTCACGGTACAACGAATCGATTTTAACGATTGGCTCTATTTTAGGTTTTGTTTCTTCCTGAGAAAAAACATTAAAAAACGACACTAAAAATAAACAGCTAAAAAGTAATCTCATATCGTATTTTGATTTTAAAGAGTTTTTCAAGTAAACGTTTTTTGAAGATGATTTATTTCACTTACAAATATAATATAATGCCGGCTCAAGAGCCGATTATAAAGCAATAATTCTCTTTTTCTTTAAAAATAAAACGATTTCCTGCACTTGTTTTAATGAATCAACAATAGAATTTAAAAAAATTGCTCCATTTTTGACTGCTCTTTTATACCTTTGCATAGAATGAAGAAAAAGCAGCTCATATTAAGTGTTTCTTTGGCCCTGACAGTATTGTTCTCAATATTGTTTCAGTCGATACACAGTTATGAGCATATTGTAAAACAACTTTCAGAGAAACAGTGCCATCACGATTATAGCGACCCAAGTGGCGAGATCACCCATGAGCATCATAATTATGATCTTTGTTATGTGTGCCATTTTTCTTTTGGAAGCTACTTAGTTCCGGAAGAATTTTCATTTCAGTTTCCTGCTTCCAACAAGGAAATACCTTATTTCTTTGCTCTTTCAGAAAAAATATTTCCATTTTCAGAAAGTGCTTATTTATTGCGCGGTCCTCCAAAAGCTATAGTTGCTTAAATTTCGAAACATCGAAATAAAATCAAAAATCTTTTAAGTTACATTCAAAAAAGCATTGGGTTTCCCCATCCTGACAGTATCAGGATCGGCAGACTCTACTATTATTTTGGTGTTTATTTTAAAAGAAAAATCCATTTAACTATAGCATCATTTTCAAATGAAAAAAATGATATTAGCCCTTATTTTAGGGTTTTCAGGGCTGCTTTCAGCTCAAAATTCCGTGTCCGGAACCGTATCCGATCTTCAAAACCAGCCAATGCCGGGAGTCTCTGTTTATGCTCCGGAATTACATAAAGGCACCACCACTGACGTCAACGGAAAATATGAATTTACGAATCTTCCAAACGGAAGTTTACGCCTTTCTTTTACTTTTGTCGGCTACACCACGCAAAACAAAACGATTGCCAAACTACTAAAAGAGAATACGCTGGACGTCACATTACCGGAGTCTATCTTTGAGATGGATGAAGTAATTGTATCTACGCCTTTCAATAAACTGCAATCGCAAAACGTAATGAAAGTGGAACATGAAAGCATCAAAACATTACAGCAAAAAGGAACCTCAACTTTAATCGAAGGTCTGGCAACCATTCCCGGAGTTTCTCAGATTTCAACTGGAACTTCTATCGGGAAACCGGTCATCAGAGGTCTTAGCGGTAATCGTGTTTTGGTGTATTCCCAGGGTGTTCGTATCGAAAATCAACAGTTTGGAGACGAACATGGATTAGGTTTAAATGATGCCGGAATCGAAAGCGTTGAAGTCATTAAAGGCCCAGCTTCTTTATTGTACGGATCGGATGCTTTGGGCGGGGTTTTATACTTTAATCCTGAAAAATTTGCTGATGCGAATACGTTTAAAGCCAATTTCAGTCAAAAATACTTTACCAATACACAGGGAAGTAATTCATCTATTGGACTAAAAACGTCTACAGACAACTGGAAATTTTTAGCCCGCGGAAGTTTCAACACACATTCCGATTATAAAATTGCCGACGGAGACCGCGTGACCAATTCACGTTACAACGAAACTGATTTTAAAACCGGAATCGGGTACAGTAACTCCAATTTCTCCAGTGTATTACGATACAATTACAATAAATTGGATATTGGTATTCCGGAAGACGGAATCGCGGAACAATCTTCAAGTAAAGACACACAATTTCCGAGACAGGGAATTTTCAATCACTTATTGAGTTTAAACAATGTGATCTTTTTTGAAAATTCGAAATTAGATGTTGATTTGGGTTATATTTCCAATGACCGAAGTGAATTTGAAGACAGTAATGTTGCGTCTTTACACATGAAGCTGAACACTTTGAATTATAATGTAAAATATCATTTCCCGAAATTTGGTAAAATTGAAACCATTCTTGGCGTACAGGGAATGCATCAGACGAATACCAATTCAGGTGAAGAATATTTGATTCCGGATGCCACTACCAATGATTTTGGCGTTTTTGGAACTGCCAATTACGAATGGAACAATAGTGTTATCCAGGCCGGATTGCGTTTTGACAATCGAAACGTAAGCTCTGAGGCTCACGGAATTGTGGACGAAGAAGGTTATTTTCAGGCTTTAGACCGCTCGTTTGACAGTTTTAATGCTTCATTAGGCTACAAAACAAAACTGGCTGAGCCCCTGACGCTTCGCTTAAATGTGGCCACCGGATTCAGAGCACCAAACTTAGCTGAATTAACTTCAAATGGTGTGCATGAAGGAACCAACAGATAAGAGATTGGAAACGCGGCTTTAAAAACCGAGCAAAACGTTCAGACGGATTTGAATCTGGAATATAAAAATTCGCATTTTGAGTTTTTCATCAACGGATTTTACAATCATATAAACAACTATATCTACACTTCTCCAACAGGGCAAACCTTAGAAGACAATGATGTTTTTGCCTATATTCAGGACAATGCCAAACTGTACGGTGGTGAAGTTGGATTTCACTTCCACCCGCACCCGCTGGACTGGCTGCATTTTGAAACCAGTTTTGAAACGGTAACCGGTAAAAAAGACAATAAGGATTATTTGCCTTTAATTCCGGCTAATAACTGGAATAATACGCTTAGAACGGAGTTCAAAATCAAAAATTGGCTGGAGGAAGGATTTGCATCCCTGAACGTTTCGTCTACTTTTGATCAGGATAATGTGAGTGGTTTTGAGACTGCTTCAAAAGGGTATACATTAGTAAATTTAGGTTTTGGAGGAACGGTTAAGCTAGGGAAAACCGCTTTCGACATCAACCTGAATGGAAATAATTTATTCGATAAAAAATACATTGCACATCTCTCCAGATTAAAAACAGACGGTGTTCCCAATATTGGAAGAAACATTGTTCTGGGAGTTAATTTCAACTTGTAATTTTTTCTTAACCGCAAGGTTCGCAAGTATTTTTCGCAAGGTTCGCAAAGTTTAAAATAAAACTTTGCGAACCTTGCGATATTAGTTGGCGTTCTTTGCGGTTAATTTTTTAATCCTCACACAAAAAGTGCTATTTTTGTTACAACCATAAACCTTAACGATGAAAAAAACAATTCTTATAATGGCTATTACTACTGCAGGAATTTCATTCGGACAAAATAAAATTAAATATCCCGAAACCAAAAAAGGAGAAACAATCGATACGTACTTCGAGACCAAAGTAAATGATCCGTATCGCTGGCTTGAAGATGATAAATCAATCGAAACAGGAGCTTGGGTAAAGGCTGAAAATGAAGTGACTTACGGTTATTTAGATAAAATTCCATTTCGCGAAGCGCTTAAAAAACGAATGGAAAAACTTTGGAATTTCGAGAAAATAGGCGCTCCGTTTACAGAAGGAAAATTCACATCCTATTCTAAAAATAACGGACTTCAGAATCAATCTGTGATTTATAGAAAAGGAGAAAAGGGTAAAGATGAAATCTTTTTAGATCCCAATACTTTTTCGAAAGACGGAACTACTTCTCTTGGCGGTTTAAATTTCTCTAAAGACGGATCAAAAGCAGCGTATTCCATTTCTGAAGGAGGAAGCGACTGGAGAAAAGTTATTATCGTTGATGCTGTTTCGAAAAAAGTTTTAGAAGACACCATTGTCGATGTGAAATTTAGCGGTGTTTCCTGGTTAGGAAATGAAGGTTTTTACTATTCCAGCTATGATAAACCGAAAGGAAGCGAATTATCTGCCAAAACAGATCAGCATAAGCTGTATTTCCACAAATTAGGAACTTCACAAAAAGACGATAAAATAATTTTTGGAGCAGAGCAGAAAAGAAGATATGTTGGTGGTTCTGTTACAGAAGATGATCGATACCTGATTATCTCGGCAGCAAATTCTACTTACGGAAACGAATTGTACATTAAAGATTTATCCAAACCGGACAGTCCGATTGTTACTATTGTTGACAACTTTAACAGCGACAATCAGATTATTGAAAATGAAGGCGGTAAATTGTTTATTGATACTGATTTAGGCGCGCCTAACAAACGAATTGTTACCGTAGATGTCAGTAACCCGAAACCGGAAAACTGGAAAGATTTCATTAAAGAAACTGAAAATGTTTTAGCTCCCTCAACCGGTTCAGGATATTTCTTTGCGAATTATACCAAAGATGCTGTTTCATTAGTATTACAATATGATTATAACGGAAAATTAGTTCGTGAAATCAAACTTCCTGCTGTTGGAACTGCCGGAGGATTTGGAGGAAAAAAGGAAGAAAAGGTTCTTTACTACAGCTTTACCAATTATACCACTCCGGGAACTATCTTTTCTTTTGATCCTAAATCCGGAAAATCAGAAATTTATCAAAAACCGGTAGTAGACTTTAAAAGCGAGGATTACGAATCAAAACAGGTTTTCTACACTTCAAAAGACGGCACAAAAATACCCATGATTATTACCTATAAAAAGGGATTAAAATTAGACGGTAAAAACCCAACGATTCTTTACGGTTATGGTGGATTTAATATTAGCCTGACGCCAGGTTTCAGCATTGCAAATGCAGTCTGGATGGAAAACGGAGGCGTATACGCTGTTGCCAATTTAAGAGGCGGAGGCGAATACGGTAAAAAATGGCATGATGCAGGAACGAAGCTGAAAAAGCAAAATGTATTTGATGATTTCATTGCTGCTGCTGAATATCTGATTGCCCAAAAATATACTTCATCCGATTTCTTAGCCATTCGCGGAGGTTCAAACGGAGGATTATTAGTAGGCGCCACTATGACTCAGCGTCCTGATTTGATGAAAGTAGCTTTACCGGCTGTTGGGGTTATGGACATGTTGCGTTATAACGCTTTTACTGCCGGAGCGGGTTGGGCTTTTGACTACGGAACTGCTCAGGACAGCAAAGAAATGTTTGAATACCTAAAAGGATACTCACCGGTTCAAAACGTTAAAAAAGGAGTTCATTATCCGGCAACTATGGTAACTACAGGAGACCATGATGATCGTGTTGTTCCTGCGCACAGTTTTAAATTTGCTGCCGAATTACAGGAAAAACAAACCGGAGACAATCCTGTTTTAATCCGTATTGATGTAAAAGCAGGTCATGGAGCAGGAAAATCTGTTGCGGCCACCATTCAGGAAAATGTAGACATTCAGGCATTCACGCTTTACAATATGGGATTTACGGCTTTACCCAAAAAGTAAATAAAGCTTAGTTTTTTTTAGCCACGAATTACACCAATTTTCACGAATTTAAATTCCATGGGAATGTGTAAATCGTGGCTATTCTTTTTGAATTTTTATTATAATTTACTCCCGCAGATCTTGCAGATTTAGCGGATTTTTTCCCAACAGAATCTGCTAAATCTGCAAGATCTGCGAGAAAAAATAATTCATGCATGAGCAACTGAATTTTTTTACTCAGCTACAAAATAAATAATTCGCGAAAATTCGTGCCATTAGTGGGAAACCTTTTTTTAAATTTGAAATAACTAAAAAACCAGAAAAATGAAAATTGTAAAATGGGGAATTATAGGCTGTGGTAATGTAACCGAAGTAAAAAGCGGACCTGCTTTCCAGAAAACTCCAAACTCAGCCTTAGTAGCCGTAATGCGCAGAGACGCTGCCCTTGCCGAAGATTACGCCAAACGCCATAATGTGGCAAGATGGTATTCGAATGCCGTAGATTTAATTAACGATCCCGAAGTCGATGCCGTTTATATTGCTACTCCTCCATCCTCTCATAAAGAATATACAATTTTGTGCGCCAAAGCCGGAAAACCGGTTTATGTAGAAAAACCGATGGCGCTCACGTTTGAAGAATGCAACGAAATGATAAGCGTTTGCAAAGAGCACAATGTCCCTTTATTTGTCGCTTATTACAGAAGAAGCTTACCCCGATTCCTAAAAATAAAAGAGTTAATCGACCAAGGGAAAATAGGAGCTGTAAGACATGTAAATTGCGTTTTATATCATCCTTTTGAAGAACGTTACGATGATGAAATCAATTTGCCCTGGACCGTTTTGCCACACATTTCAGGCGGTGGAATATTTGTCGATTTAGCGTGCCACACTCTGGATTTTCTGGATTTTGTATTGGGGCCAATTCAATCCGTTCGCGGGCATGCAAGTTCTCAGCTTCAAGCGTATCCTGCAGAAGATTCGGTTTCGATGTCGTTTTTATTCGAAAACGGAATTCACGGAACCGGTTTATGGAATTTTGCGAGTTTTGAGCGTTATGACAATACTGACATCGTAGGTGATAAGGGAAAAATCTCTTTTTCAACTTTCGGAAATGATCCAATACTTATTCAATATACAAATGGTGAACAAGAAAGTATTACGATCGAAAATCCACTTCACATTCAGCAGCCTTTTATCGAAACGGTTGTTGCAGAACTTTTAGGTAACGAAGGAGTTTCTCCTTCAAAAGGAACCTCAGCAGCAAGAACAACCTGGGTTATTGATGAAGTGCTGAAGGAAATTCGAAATTCGAAATAGAATAAAGAAATCACAAGAAATAAAACTTGGAATTTGGAATTTTAAAGATTTGAAATTTCAATAATATTAGTAAAAGCAAAAAGAGGATATTCGAAATGAATATCCTCTTTTTGCTAAAAACTATAAACTTTATAAAATTACAAGCTGTATTTAAGACCTAAAGTCAAACCTAAACCTGAAATTCCAACGTAAGAACTTAGTTCGTTCATTGGTTTAGTAGAATCATATCCTGTTGGATTATAATCTTTATTATTAGAGCTTCCATCTAAATGATCAACATATTTAGTATGAGTTGCAGAATAAGAAGCTACTCTAAAGTTTGTTGTAGTATTTAATTTATCTACACCATTTTCAGTATATACTTCTGTTTCTTTAGTTTTCCCATGTACAGTAAAGTTACGGTATTCTAATTCTGCGAAAGCAGAAATATGTTTTCCTAACTTATAAGAAGTCCCTAACGAAGCCATAAATCCAAGTGTTGGATTTGGCTTAACTACATCTTTTGAATATGCATCTGTTGAAGCAACCTGATTAGCACCTACAAACGTAGTGTATTGTCTATCTGTTTTAATATCTAATGTACCATGAATCGGAACAATAATTCCAACTTTAGTATAAGGTTCAAATCCATGAGATTCACCTAAAAACATTACAATTGCCGGAGCTAAATCAAAAGCTTTAATTTCTCCTTCTGCGGTAAAACTTACGTATGTAGCTGCCGGACTGTTAGCTGGATTGTATGAAATAAGTCTATTTGTTGTTTGAGACATAGTCTTTTCATTACTAACATAATAGTTTGCTGCCATCTCAACCCCTAAACGTGCAGAAAATCTATAACCTGCTGTAATTCCACTTCTGAAACCTTGTCCAAAAGACCCGGTAACACTTTCTCTGGATACTAATTTATTATTTGCTAAAGTACCTGCATAAACATCTCTGTTTGGCAATTGACCTCCAACAACTGGAAATTCAGTTGAAGCCGTTTGGTTAAAATATGACCCTCCCAATTTAAAATACCAGCTTTCTGGTTTGTCTGCTTTTTCTGTTTGCGCCATTGTGGCCATAGAGCAAACTAATAATCCTAATAAAAATAGGTTCTTTTTCATAATTCTGATTTAATTAATTTATACAAACTTAGATTATTTTAACACAATCTTACAGTTTGCTTCGTTAGACTTGTAGCGAAATCGTTGTAATTTGGAGCAATATTACTAAAAAAGTATTATGCATGCATATTTTTAACTAAAAAAAAACGCATCCTTTTAAATTTTAACTGTTAAAATTTAATTCAACTTGAAATTTACCTGCATTTTCTCTAATTCCTGTAATAGTTCTGTCGAAATTTTAATCTTTAATCGGCGACTTGGCATCGTTAATTTGGTCACGACCTTAATTTCTTCAACTTCATTTACTTCCTGAATTTTAGTTTCTTCCAGCGGGGTATCGTCACTATCGTTTTCTTGTTCAAAAACAGCATCATCAGTTCCTTCAAAATCAGTTGGAGTTTCAACCGCAACCAAACGTTTTATATTTTCTAATTCCATGATTTCAAAAGTCACAGTATTATCTCCTTTATTCTCATTAAATAAATGGCTCAGTTTATGAATAAATTCAGTTTGCAGGTCTTTAATGTTCAGCAATAAAACCAATTTTTTGGCAAAGGCTTCCAGAATATCCTGCAATTGCCTGATCTCAACAAACTGCATTCTCGGATCCGATTTTTTACCGGTATCATGATTTACCCAGCCATCTTTTATTACTATTTTAAGGAAAGCAAAATTATTCTGAATCAGGAAATGGCGAAACTTTAAGTATTCCTCGCCAAAAATCTTAAACTCATAACTTTCATCATATCCTTCTAAATTAAATACAGCCCAGCCTTTTCCATTCTTAGCAACACGATGCTGCACATTATTTATGATTCCGGCAAAATTTAGATTTTTACCTACATATTCATTCATACTTTTTAGCGCTTCCAATCGGGCATTGCAGAAGTATTTCATTTCAAATCTAAAATCGTCCAGCGGATGTCCGGAAATATAAATTCCAACCACTTCTTTTTCCTTGGCCAGTTTTTCCATCGTGCTCCAGTCTTCACATGGAGGAACGACAGGCTCGGCAATCTGAACTTCACTTGATTCCCCGAACAAACTTACCTGCGATGAATTTTCATTTTCCTGAAACTTAGATCCGTAACGAATTGCTTTTTCATAAAAGGTAATTCCGTCACCATCATCATGAAAATATTGGGCTCTTGTTGTTCCTTCAAACGAATCGAAACCACCGGCCAAAGCCAGATTTTCAATCGCTTTTTTATTGGCCGCACGCAAATCGATACGCTTCGCCAAATCAAAAATCGATTTATATTTCCCTTCTTTTCTATTCTCTACAATTGTTGCCACAGCTCCGGACCCGACGCCTTTTATAGCACCCATTCCAAAACGTACCGCATATTCGTCATTTACGGTGAATTTATAAAACGACTCGTTTACATCTGGCCCTAAAACCTGTAATCCCATTCGTTTGCATTCTTCCATAAAAAAGGATACTTGTTTGATATCATTCATATTATTCGAAAGAACCGCAGCCATATATTCTGCCGGATAATGTGCTTTTAAATAAGCCGTCTGATACGCAATCCAGGCATAACAAGTCGAGTGCGATTTGTTAAAGGCGTAACTCGCAAAGGCTTCCCAGTCTTTCCAGATTTTCTCCAGAATTTTTGCATCATGGCCTTTTTTTGCAGCCTGCTCCACAAATTTAGGTTTCATTTTATCCAGAACGTCTTTTTGTTTCTTACCCATCGCCTTACGCAAAACGTCAGCTTCACCTTTTGTAAAGTCAGCCAGCGATTGCGACAAAAGCATTACCTGCTCCTGGTAAACGGTAATTCCGTAGGTTTCTCCCAGATATTCCTCACAGGCATCTAAATCGTATTTGATTTCTTCTTCCCCATTCTTTCTTCTTACGAAAGACGGAATATATTCTAAAGGTCCCGGACGATACAAGGCGTTCATGGCAATTAAATCTCCGAAAACCGTCGGCTTCAGGTCCTTCATGTATTTCTGCATTCCGGGCGACTCGTACTGGAAGATTCCAACTGTTTCTCCTCTTTGGAAAAGCGCATACGTCTCAACATCATCAATCGGAAATGTATCCGGATCCAAATCAATTCCGTTTCTATATTTTACCAGTTTAACGGTATCTTTTATTAAGGTAAGGGTCTTCAGACCCAGGAAGTCCATTTTTAGTAATCCAGCACTTTCTGCAACCGAGTTATCAAACTGCGTTACATATAAATCAGAATCTTTTGCGGTGGTAACGGGAACGAAATTTGTAATATCCGATGGCGTAATAATTACACCACAGGCGTGAATTCCGGTATTTCGCATCGATCCCTCCAGAATTTTTGCCTGTTGAATGGTTTCTCCTGCCAAATCATCTTCATTGGCAATGGCGATTAATTCTTTTACATTATCAAACTCATCCGAACGAAGGGCTTTTTTAACCTCATCTTCGTTTTCAGAAATAAAACGTGCCAGATTCCATTTTGAAGGCATCATCGCCGGAATCAGTTTTGCAATTCTATCGGCTTCAAACAATGGTAAATCCAGTACACGAGCCGTATCACGAATCGCTGACTTGGTGGCCATTTTACCATAGGTAATAATTTGCGCCACCTGATTTTTACCGTATTTATTGATTACATAATCCATAACGCGTCCACGGCCTTCATCATCAAAATCGATATCAATATCGGGCATGGACACACGATCCGGATTCAGGAAACGCTCAAAAAGCAAATCGTACTTAATCGGGTCAATATTCGTAATTCCTAAACAATAGGCTACGGCAGATCCCGCTGCAGATCCACGTCCCGGCCCTACCGAAACGTCCATATTTCGGGCTTCGGCAATGAAATCCTGTACAATCAAAAAGTAACCCGGATATCCGGAATTCGAAATGGTCAGTAACTCAAAATCCAAACGTTCCTGAATAGATTCCGTAATTTCTCCATATCGTTTTTTTGCACCTACCATAGTAAGGTGTCGAAGGTATTTATTCTCTCCTCTTACACCGCCATCCGCTTCATCTTCAGGAACAACAAATTCCTCCGGAATATCAAATTTCGGAAGCAATACATCGCGATAAAGCGAGTAAATCTCCACCTTATCGACAATTTCCTGAATATTGATAATCGCATCCGGCAAATCGGCAAAGAGCTTTTTCATCTCTTCCTGCGACTTAAAATAATATTCCTGATTGGGTAATCCGTAACGATAGCCACGACCACGGCCAATTGGTGTCGCCTGTTTTTCTCCGTCTTTTACACACAATAAAATGTCGTGTGCATTGGCATCTTCTTTATTTAAATAATAGGTATTGTTTGTGGCAATTAACTTGACATTGTGCTTCTGAGAAAATTCAATCAGGGTTTTATTGACACGATTCTCATCTTCCTGATTGTGGCGCATGACTTCAAGATAAAAGTCATCGCCAAATTG
Source organism: Flavobacterium circumlabens (assembly GCF_004345565.1). Lineage (GTDB taxonomy): Bacteria > Bacteroidota > Bacteroidia > Flavobacteriales > Flavobacteriaceae > Flavobacterium > Flavobacterium circumlabens. The sequence continues at coordinate 528,310 of NZ_SLWA01000001.1, forward strand.
CTCTTTCCACCAAATTAAGGCTTCTTCGGCCTGATTTTCACCGACGTTCAGGATTTTACTCTGGATTTCTCCGTATAAATTCCCGGACAAAACCATGATATCCTCTTTATATTTTTCTACGATCGCGCGGTCAATTCTCGGAACATAATAAAATCCGTCCGTAAACGCAATCGACGACATTTTGGCCAGATTATGATAACCGTTTTTGTTTTTAGCAAGCAATACAACCTGATTACCGTTGTCTTTTTTACTTTTATCCAAATGGTTGTCGCAAACATTAAATTCACAACCCACGATTGGTTTCATCTCCGTTTCTGTTGGCTCTTCTCCAGCTTCAGCCAAAGCTTTATTTTTCGCAGAAGCTGCTTTGTTGTGATTCATAACAGCGCTCACAAAGTGAAAAGCCCCCATCATGTTTCCTGTATCGGTCATTGCCACGGCCGGCATTCCGTTTTTGGCTGTAGCCGAAACAATATTGGCAATTCCTATAGTAGATTGTAAAACCGAAAACTGGGTGTGATTGTGTAAATGCGCATATTTTGCCGCTTTAAAATCTGCTCTGTCAGAATCTGAAACTACCGTTTGTTTATCATCTGATTCTAAAGCTCTTAATTGCTCCCTGATTTTATCAGATGCTGCTTTTAAGTTGATGTGTTTCAGACCAATTAACGGAAATTCTTGTGGGTTTCTATTTTGGAATTCCTTAAAATAATCCTTCGGAACATCCAGTTCTTCTTTGGTAAAAACCTCTCTTCTTATTAATTCCAGGAAACAACGCGTAGTTGCCTCAACGTCGGCAGTTGCGTTGTGTGCTTCTGCAAACGGTTTATTAAAAAGATAACTATGTAATTCTGTCAGGGTTGGTAACTTAAACCTTCCTCCACGACCTCCGGGAAGCTGCAGTAAAGAAGCAGTAACCTCTGTACAAGTATCCAGAACCGGCATTGAAGCCATTGGAGAATCAACTCCCAATCTATGGAATTCGGCTCCCATAATGTTAACGTCGAAACCTAAATTCTGTCCGACAATAAATTTGGTTTTGCCTAAAACAATATTGAATTTCTCCAAAACTTCGGCCAGCGTAATTCCATCGGCTTCTGCAAGCTCAGTCGAGATTCCGTGAATACGTTCTGCATCATATGGAATGTTGAATCCGTCCGGTTTTACCAAATAATCCTGATGTTCGATCAATTGCCCCATTTCGTCATGCAGCTGCCATGCGATCTGTATACAGCGAGGCCAGTTATCAGAATCGGTTATGGGAGCATCCCAGCGTTTTGGTAATCCGGTTGTTTCGGTATCGAATATTAAATACATAAGTTTAAATAGCAAAAATTAAATTCCAATCTTCCCCATATAAATATCTGATTATATGGATTATAAAAAATTGCCTTATAGAAAATGGAGGGAGTTCAAATTTACACTTTTTTTGGAGAAATAACGAGGCGAAAGTTGTTAACAAAAGTAGCTTCGGAAATTTATTGATTAATTAAAAAAAACTCTTAGTACAATAAAAAATTACAACTTCAAATTATTAAATTATATTTGGCAACTATAAGAAAACTTTGCATGTTAAAAAAACTACTTTTTTTATTCTCCTTCTTTTTTTCACACTTTCTTTTTTCTCAGTGCCCATCAGGGAATATTGCGTTCATTCAGCAGTCAGATGTTAACAATTTTGTTTCTTCATATCCCAATTGCGAAGTTATCTCAGGAAATTTATACATTTCCGGAGATGTCAGCGACATTTCAAAACTCACTTCAATTAAAAGTATTGAAGGTGATTTAATGGTTAATTCTTATAAGATTACTGACGTTTCTAATTTTTTAGATTTAGAATTTGTTGGTGGGAATTTAATAATTACAAACACATTAATTAAAAACTTAATTGGATTCAGTAAAATAAAATCAATAAACGGGAGTTTGAATATTTATCAAAATAGCCGAAATCCATTAGAAACAATTAACGCTTTTGAAAATTTGGAAATTATCAAAGGAGACTTTCAAATCTACGAGCCGAGCTTACAAACGATTACCGGTTTTGATAAACTAATTGAAATTACCAGCAACTTAATATTAAGCGATAACTCACGCTTAACTCAGGTTCCCAGTTTTAATTCATTAAAAATAATCGGTGGAGATCTTTCAATAACAAATACCTACGCATCCGTTTTGGAGAATATTAATAGCTTTAATACTTTAGAAACAATTGGTAACGATTTTAAAATTGCTTCTCCTTCCTTAGTCTCTATTGATGGATTTAAAAATTTAAAGAAAATCAACAGATTTTTTCAAATATCACCTTCCGGTTTTAGATCTCCAATATTAAAAACAATTCCAGACTTTGAGAACTTAGAAATTATAGGTGGAGGATTTGAAATTACAGAAACAGAAATAATTAAACTACCTGGTTTTAACAAATTAAAATCGATTGGCGGATGGTTCATGATAAGACATAACAGCAGTCTGGAGTCAATTGAAGGCATGAATAATCTTAAATCAATAGCCGGAGTTATAGATATTGGAATTAATGAAAAACTAGAAAACATTAAAGGATTAAAAAATTTAGCCGAATCTGGAGCTCTTCTTATTGGAGGCAATCCGTCTTTAAAAACACTGGAAGGACTTCAATCTTTAATAAGGGTAGGAGAGTACTATTCATCAAATGATGTATCAATCAAAATCAATTATAATCTATCCCTTACCGATTGTTCTGCTATTTGTAATTTATTATCCTCACCTCTCAAAAATGGCCTCACAGAAATTATGGGAAATCCATCAAAATGTAGCAATAAAAGTGAAGTAGAACAAGAATGCATTCCAGATTTTGACAGAGATGGTATTCTTGACGATGTTGATCTTGACGATGATAATGATGGTATTCTGGATATCGTAGAAAATAATGGAATCCAAAACAGAGATAGTGATGGAGACGGATTTTCAGACTTACGAGATTTAGATAGCGATAACGATGGCTGTTTCGATGTCATTGAAGCTGGTTTTGAAGATAATGATGGAGATGGTTTTTTAGGAAATTTACCATACAGCGTTGATGCAAACGGACTTGTTACATCCGTTGTAAACGGCTATACTACTCCTTTAGACGACAATAACGATGGTGTTTTTGATTTTCAAATTACTAATATACTAAGTGCCGGTAAAAATGGGCTTTTACATATTTGCACTAGTGAAAGTCCTGTAGATTTATTTAATTATTTAACTGAAACTCCAAACAGAGGAGGAATATGGAATCCTGTTTTACCCACGGGAAACGGAATTTTTAATCCCGCAACAGATGCGCCTGGAGTTTATACCTATATCGTTACTAATGGCAGATGCGGCACTAAAAGCTCTCAAGTAGAGGTTTTTACCGGATTGTTACCGAATACCGGAGAAGACAACCATTTGTCTATTTGTATCAATAGCGGGGCTGTAGACCTCTTTACTGTTTTAAAAGGAAGACCTGATGCCGGAGGAATATGGACTCCTACATTATCAAGCGGGACTGGTGTTTTTGATCCTAAAAAAGATTCTGCCGGCGTTTACAAATACACTTTAACTAATCAATCTTGCCCAAGTGACACTTCCGAAATAACAGTGAATATTGAAAAATTACCAAATGCAGGTAAAAACAATCAATTATCTGTTTGTGTGAATAATAGCCCTATAGATTTATTTACAATCTTAAAAGGTTTACCAGATAGTGGAGGCACATGGAATCCTGTCTTATCTAGTGGAACAGGTGTTTTTGATCCTAAAAAAGATATACCGGGAATATATGTTTATACGGTTTCAAATGAGAAATGCAGCAATGTTAGTGCAGAAATAGAAATAAATATCACTCCGTATCTTAGCGCAGGAGAAAATGGAACTTTAGCTATTTGTAAAGATAGTCAGCCAATAGACTTATTTAATAGCTTAAAAGGTTCTCCAAATAATAGCGGAACCTGGAGTCCGACTTTATCAAGCGGAAATGGAATATTTGACCCAAATAAAGATGCCGAGGGAATTTACAAATACACAATAACAAATGGAATATGCGAAAACAGCATTGCTGAAGTTAATGTAAATATTTTTAAAATACAAAATGCCGGCGAAAACAGCAGTGTTTCTATTTGCATTAACAGCAATTCTATAGATTTATTTGACAAATTAAAAGGAAATCCGGACCGCGGTGGTTTTTGGATTCCAAATTTATCAGGCGTAGATGGATTATTTAATCCATTACAGGACAAAGCCGGAACGTATGTCTACAAAATAGACAATGGAAATTGCGGTACAGATTCTGCTGAAATAACAGTTACAATCAAAACAGTTTCTAATATTTCAAATTATCAGATTAAAACAAATAATTTTAATGATAACAGTAGTCTTGAAATTATAATAAATACAGGCCTGCAATATGAATACTCATTGGACGGTTCTTCATATCAAAAAGAAAACATATTCAACAATCTATCGGGTGGAGATTACACTGTTTTTGTTAGAGAATTAAATGGCTGCGGATTTCTTGAAGAAAAAATATCCTTGCTCAATTATCCTAAATTTTTCACTCCAAATGGAGATAGTTATAATGATACATGGCAATTACTTGGTTCAACTGAGAAAGACTATTCGATATTTATTTTTAACAGATATGGTAAACTTTTAAAGGAACTAACTAAAAATCATCCTTCATGGGATGGGATGTATAACAGTATTCCTCAACTATCTGATGATTATTGGTTTCAAATAAAATTTAGCGACGGACAAATTCAAAAAGGTCATTTTTCTTTAAAAAGATAAAAATTTCAAATTCTGTCAGTAGAATTTTGAAATTAACTTCATTCAACTCTAAAAACACATTTAAAAATCATAAATTTTCATAAAAATATACTTCTTGGATGTCGTAGTATTTTGGTAAATTTCAGAATAATAAAAATCTTTAAAGATTGTTGTTTTAAGCCTTCAAAACCCTACAGGCAACAGATTCAAAAAACAAATCAAAACTGATAATCATTACTACTTTTGGCAAATTTGTTGCATTTTTTCAACCAAAACATGCTGTTTAGTAGTGATTTTAAGATAATTTTGCAAACTATCAAAACAAAAAACAACAAGAAATATTTTAAGCAGAAAAAGAAAAATAAATTCAATTTTCTATTCCTTTTTCGATAAAATCCAAGCGCATAAATGCCAATTACAATTTGTATTCCAGTTTGGGTATCGTATATAATGAAATATTGAAATTGACGCCCTTGTATCTTTTTTTACTTTTGTTTTTCTATTATAATGAGCAGGAAATTGCTGTGGTTAGAAATTACAATTAAAAAAAATAAAAAATGAGTAAGACATTATTTGACAAAGTATGGGATTCACATGTAGTGCGTAAAATTGAAGATGGACCGGATGTATTTTTTATTGACCGTCATTTCATTCATGAAGTTACAAGTCCCGTTGCTTTTTTAGGATTAAAAGCCAGAGACGTAAAGGTTTTATACCCGGAACGTACTTTTGCAACTGCCGATCACAATACACCAACCATAAACCAACATTTACCAGTGGAGGATGCTTTATCTGCCAATCAGCTTAAAGCCCTTGAAGATAATGCTGCCGAATACGGAATTTCGCACTGGGGATTAGGTCACATTAAAAATGGAATTGTGCACGTAGTGGGTCCTGAAAACGGAATTACTTTGCCGGGTGCCACTATTGTTTGTGGGGATTCCCACACGTCTACTCACGGTGCCTTTGGAGCAATTGCTTTTGGTATCGGAACTTCTGAGGTGGAGATGGTACTTTCTACGCAGTGTATCATGCAGCCAAAACCAAAGAAAATGCGTATCAACGTAAATGGCGAACTGAGCAAAGGTGTTGGTCCAAAAGACGTCGCACTTTATATTATTGCGCAATTGACTACTTCCGGAGGTACAGGATATTTTGTTGAATACGCCGGAGATGTTTTTGAAAATATGACTATGGAAGGCCGTATGACGGTTTGTAACCTAAGTATCGAAATGGGTGCCCGCGGCGGAATGATCGCTCCGGACCAGACTACTTTTGATTTCCTTGAAGGAAGATTATACGCTCCAAAAGGTGAAGCATGGACCAAAGCAGTTGAATACTGGAAAACTTTAAAAACGGATGATGATGCTGTTTTTGATGCCGAACTAAACATCAAAGCTTCAGACATTGAACCAATGATTACTTATGGTACCAACCCTGGAATGGGAATTGGTATCTCTAAACATATTCCGAACGCCAATCAGGTTGAAGGCGGTGAGGAAACCTATAAAAAATCTTTAGCCTACATGGGTTTCGAAGAAGACGATGTCATGATTGGAAAACCAATTGATTATGTTTTCTTAGGAAGCTGTACAAACGGACGTATTGAAGATTTCAGAGCTTTTACAGAAATTGTTAAAGGAAGAAAAAAAGCAGATAATGTTACCGCCTGGTTAGTTCCCGGTTCTCATGTTGTTGAAACTCAGATTAAAGAAGAAGGTTTATTGGATATTTTAACTGAAGCCGGTTTTGTATTACGTCAGCCTGGGTGCTCAGCATGTTTAGCCATGAACGATGATAAAGTTCCTGCCGGAAAATATGCGGTAAGTACTTCAAACCGAAACTTTGAAGGTCGCCAGGGTCCTGGCTCAAGAACATTATTAGCAAGCCCAATTATGGCTGCCGCTGCCGCTGTTACAGGTAAACTTACAGACCCAAGAGACTTATTTTAATTCTCGCTATACGCTTTAAGCATTAGGCTTTAAGCTGAAAAATCAATACAAAAACATTGCTGTAGAGAAAAGCCTAAAGCTTACAGCCTACAGCCTAAAGCAAAAAAAAATGGCATACGATAAATTTAATATACTTACCAGCAGTGCAGTGCCGCTGCCAATTGAAAACGTAGATACAGATCAAATTATTCCGGCTCGTTTCCTGAAAGCTACAAAACGGGAAGGTTTTGGAGACAATCTTTTTAGGGACTGGAGATATAACGGTGATGACTCTCCAAAAGCTGATTTCGTTTTGAACGACTCCACTTATAGCGGAAAAATTCTTGTTGGAGGAAAAAACTTTGGCTCAGGGTCTTCCAGAGAGCATGCTGCCTGGGCAGTTTATGATTATGGATTTCGCGCTGTTGTTTCAAGTTTCTTTGCAGATATCTTTAAAGGAAACTGTTTGAATATTGGCGTTTTACCGGTTCAGGTTAGCCCTGAATTTGCCGATACCATTTTCAAAGCTATCGAAGCTGATCCTAATACCCAATTAGAAATTAACTTGCCCAATCAAACCATTACTTTATTAGCGACAGGTCAACAAGAGTCTTTTGCTATTAACGGATACAAAAAGAATAATATGGTTAATGGCTTTGATGACATTGATTATTTACAAAATATTAAAGAAGACATTGTGGCTTTCGCCGATAAACTTCCGTACTAAAAAAATCTTGTTCACTCTATTTAGACCCGACAGATTCCAAAAACCTGTCGGGTCTTTCTAAATTAAAGAAGAGAAAAACACAAAACTACTATAATTTCATTTTTAGAAATATAGAATATCAATATGGAAAAAAGAAAAATTGAAATAATGGATACAACGCTTCGTGATGGTGAACAAACCTCCGGAGTATCTTTTTCTGCTGCAGAAAAACTGACCATTGCACAATTATTGTTGGAAGAATTAAATATTGATAGAATCGAAATTGCTTCTGCACGTGTGAGCGAAGGTGAATTTCAGGGCGTAAAAGGCATCATGACCTGGGCTGAAGAGAAAGGATACACCAACCGAATCGAAGTGCTTACCTTTGTAGATGGGGGTTTATCTATTGAATGGATGAAAAAATCAGGTGCAAAAGTTCAGAATTTATTAACCAAAGGCTCTTTAAATCACCTCACCCATCAGTTAAAAAAAATACCGGAGCAGCATTTTTCCGAAATTGCACAGGCGATCGCTTTAGCGAAAGAAAACAATATAGAAACCAATGTGTATCTCGAAGACTGGAGCAACGGAATGCGTAATTCTCCTGAATATGTTTTTCAATATTTAGATTTTTTAACGCAGCAGCCCGTAAAAAGAATTTTACTTCCGGATACGCTGGGCGTATTGATTCCGTCGCAGGCTTTTGAATTTATCTCCAAAATTACAGCGAGATATCCAAAAATCCATTTTGATTTTCATGCCCACAATGATTACGATTTAAGTGTTGCTAATGTTATGGAAGCTGTAAAAGCCGGCATTAACGGTTTACACGTGACCGTAAACGGAATGGGAGAACGCGCCGGTAATGCTCCTCTGGAAAGTACCGTGGCCGTAATAAACGATTACATGCCAGAAGTGAGTATCAATATAAAAGAAACCTCCTTGTATTCAGTGAGCAAACTGGTCGAGACTTTTACCGGGTACCGAATTCCTGCCAATAAACCCATTGTAGGCGATAATGTTTTTACACAAACTGCCGGAATTCATGCCGATGGCGACAATAAAAACAACTTATATTTTAATGATTTACTTCCGGAACGTTTTGGAAGAAAAAGAAAATACGCGCTCGGAAAGACATCAGGAAAAGCTAATATTGAGAAAAATCTTCAGGAGCTGGGCTTAAAACTAAATCAGGAAGACTTAAAATTAGTAACACAAAGAATCATCGAACTGGGCGACAAAAAAGAAACGGTCACCAAAGAAGATCTTCCCTATATCATTTCCGATGTGTTGGACAGTCATACCTATCAGGATAAAATTACGATTGAGTCCTATATATTAGTACACTCAAAAGGAATGCGCCCGTCAACCACCTTGCTATTAAAAATTGATGACGAAGTTATCGAAGAAAATGCTCAGGGCGACGGTCAGTTTGATGCTTTCATGAATGCGCTGTCTAAAATCTACAAACAAAAGAAATTAACATTACCAAAACTGATCGATTACGCCGTTCGAATTCCGCCCGGAAGCAGTTCCGACGCCCTATGCGAAACGATCATTACCTGGGTAAACAACGGAAAAGAATTTAAAACCAGAGGATTAGACTCAGACCAGACGGTTGCAGCCATTATTGCAACCCAAAAAATGCTGAATGTGATTACCGATTAAAGGCACAAAGGTTTTTTAATCTTTAGTGCTTTTAAACTTTGAGCCTTTGAACCTTTGCCACTTTGAACCTTAAAACAATAAATACTAAAAATAATGAAATTTAACATAGCCCTTTTAGCAGGAGACGGAATTGGTCCTGAGGTAATAAATGAAGCTGTAAAAGTATCTGATGCTATTGCGAAAAAATTCAATCACGAAATAACCTGGACACCAGCTCTTACCGGAGCTTGTGCTATTGATGCCGTTGGGGTTCCTTACCCGGATGAAACACATGAAATTTGTATGGCTGCCGATGCCGTTTTGTTTGGAGCAATCGGTCACCCCAAATATGATAACGATCCAAGCGCACCAGTTCGTCCGGAACAAGGTTTATTGTTGATGCGTAAAAAATTAGGTTTGTTCGCAAATGTTCGTCCAACTTTTACTTTTCCCTCTTTAATTGATAATTCTCCTTTAAAAAGAGAAAGAATCGAAGGAACGGATTTGGTTTTCTTAAGAGAATTAACAGGCGGAATCTACTTTGGAGAAAAAGGAAGAAGAGACGGCGGAGAAACTGCTTTCGACAATTGCGTTTACACCAGAGCCGAAGTACAGCGTTTGGCTAAAAAAGGTTTCGAATTGGCGATGACACGCAGCAAAAAATTATGTTGTGTTGACAAAGCAAACGTTTTGGAAACTTCCCGTTTATGGAGAGAAACCGTTCAGGCAATGGAAAAAGAGTATCCGGAAGTTACGGTTTCCTATGAATTTGTAGATGCAGTGGCAATGCGTTTGGTTCAATGGCCAAATTCATATGATGTATTGATTACAGAAAACTTGTTTGGAGATATATTAACAGATGAAGCTTCGGTAATTTCAGGCTCAATGGGATTAATGCCTTCTGCTTCTGTTGGAGAACATACTTCTTTGTATGAACCTATCCACGGATCTTACCCACAGGCAACTGGATTAAATATTGCTAATCCGTTGGCGACTATTTTATCTGCAGCCATGATGTTCGAAGATGCTTTTGGATTAAAAGAAGAAGCTGAAGCCATCAGAACGGTTGTAAATAAATCTTTGGAACAAGGTTTTGTTACGGAAGACTTAGCAGCTAAAGGTGCAAAAACATACAAAACCAGCGAAGTTGGAGATTGGCTTGTAGCGAACTTATAGGTAATTTTTGTTTCAGGTTTCAAGTTTCAAGTCGAAAACCTGAAACTTGAAACCTGAAACAAAAACTATTAAACATAAAAAAAGGGATCAATTTACATTGATCCCTTTTATATATTTTAGAAAAAAATATTAATATCCTCCTCTGTTACCACCACGGTCATTTCCACCACGGCTGTTTCCTCCACCATAACCTCCGCGTGAATCTCCACCGCGACTGTTATTGTTGAAGCTTCTTCTTTCGCCTTCTGGTTTCGGTTCAGATTTATTAACCACAATTGCACGACCTTGAACAGTAGCTCCGTTCAATTCATCAATTGCTTTTTGAGCTTCAGCATCGTTTGGCATCTCAACAAAACCAAAACCTTTGCTTCTTCCTGTAAATTTATCAGTAATGATCTTAACTGAATCTACTGCTCCATAAGCCTCGAAAGACTCTCTTAAATCTGCTTCCTCAATACTGAATGGAAGACTTCCAACAAAAATGTTCATATGTACTTATTTATAATAATGTAGCAAATGTAATCTTATTTTTCTCTAATCTACTATATATTAGTTTATTTATGTTTTTATTTTGATTTTGACACCGTTATTTTAGAAAAATTAAATAATTAAAATTTAATTAATTTTCGAAACTGCTGCTGGGAGTGACCGGAACCTTGTAAAAAACTCCTTCAGTAAAACTTACATTCGTTTTTTCATTTTCGGCTGCATTTGAATTTACTGCCTTAAATTTAAATGTTCCTGAAATGGTTTTATTTTCAATATTATATTCTGTAATTGTTATTTGACCTTCTCCAATATTTGGTCCGGTACTAAACAAAAAAACATCTGAGCCAATCTCATAATAGTAAGATGCCCTTGTTACATTATCAACTCCAAGGAAATAGGTCTTTTCCTCTGAAGATGCTAAATTAAGCAGTACCTGTTCAGAGCCCATCGTTCCTTTAAGTGTTACTTTATCATCCAGGGCAATTTGAGCCTCAGAAATTTGAGCGAGCCAAAAAACATTGTCTTTTAAACCTTGAAACGCCGGATTATTGAATTTCACCTCTTCTGTACAAGAGGAAAGCGAAAAAATTAATGAAAGAAAACAGAAATATTTTTTCATGTAAAATAAATTTAGCGCAAAAGTATTTCATTTAAGAGAAATAATTAAAAAACAAGTCCAAAAAACAATAAAAATTAGGAATAATTTACCATTGGGACATTTAATATAATTTCGAACGTAGAATTAAGAAAAAAATTATATCTTTGCGCCCTTAATTAACAGAGGTCGAGTACCTCAAAATTTAATCATAAGATTATGTCAGTAAAAATTAGATTACAAAGACACGGTAAAAAACAAAAACCTTTTTACTGGGTTGTAGCTGCAGATGCACGCTCAAAAAGAGATGGTAAATACTTAGAGAAAATCGGTACTTACAATCCAAACACAAACCCTGCAACTATCGAACTAAACATTGATAGTGCCGTAAAATGGTTGCACAATGGTGCACAACCTACTGATACTGCAAGAGCAATTCTTTCTTACAAAGGTGCTTTATTGAAACACCACCTTGATGGAGGTATTCGTAAAGGTGCTTTAACTCAAGAGCAAGCTGATGCTAAATTATCTGCCTGGTTAGATGCTAAAGCTGGAAAAGTTGATGCTAAAAAAGAAGGTTTAACAAAAGCGCAAGCTGATGCCAGAGCTAAAGCTTTTAAAGCAGAACAAGAAGTTAACGCTAAACGTTTAGCTGCTGCAGCTCAGGCTGAAGCTGATGCTATTGCTGCTGCAAATCCTGCAGTTGAAGAAGAAGAAGTTGCTGAAGTTGAAGCATCAACTGAAGAAACTGAAGCTCCTGCTGCTGAAGAAAATAACGAAACAACTGAAGCATAATTTTAGTTAGCGATAATGCGTAAAGAAGATTGTTTTTATTTAGGTAAAATCGCTAAAAAATTTAGTTTCAAAGGAGAAGTTCTGGCTTATTTAGACACGGACGAACCTGAGTTATACGAAAATCTGGAATCAGTGTTTGTTGAATGCAACAAACATCTGGTTCCTTTTTTTATTGAAAAAAGTTCATTGCATAAAAACGATTTTCTTAGAATTCGTTTTGAAGATATGAACACCGAAGAAGATGCAGATGCCATTATGGGAAATGCTATTTATCTTCCTTTAAATATGTTACCTAAACTTTCTGGTAACAAATTTTATTTTCACGAGGTAATCGGTTTTGAAATCGAAGACCAGCGTTTAGGAGTATTTGGAAAAATTGCTGCTGTAAACGATACTACTGCACAGCCTCTTTTTGAAGTTTTAAACGGTGAAGTTGAAATGCTGATTCCGATGATTGATCATTTTTTAGTGAAAATCGATCGTGAGAATAAAAAAGTGATCATGAACCTTCCGGAAGGATTGGTTGAGATGTACTTGTAGTTTTAAATTCCAAATTCTTTAAATTCCAAATTACAACCTAAAGGTTAAATTACAACCCGAAGCCTTGGAATGATATTTCAAATTCCAAACTTAAAAGGTTGATTCTTATTTTGCAATAAATCTATTTTTGAAAGAAAAAACTTTCTTTTATTGATGCTTTTTTTATAATTTTACATTCCAACGTTGGAATTTGGAATTTAATTCATGAACAAACCTTACGATTTAGAAGAAAGAACTTTTCTGTTTGCAAAGGAATGTAGACTTTACATTCGAACCCTACCAAAAACGATATCAAATATTGAAGATGGTAAACAATTAATAAGATCATCTGGTTCGGTAGGAGCTAATTATATTGAAGCTAACGAAAAATTGGGAAATAAGGATTTATTATTTAGATTAAAAATTTCCCGAAAGGAAGCTAAGGAATCTAAATTTTGGCTACGCTTATTAAATGAATTAAATCCTGATCAAAAAATAATTTCTGATTCTTTATTATTCGAAGTAGAAGAATTACGAAAAATTCTATCGGCAATAATCACCAAAACATCAAAATAATTAATTAGGATTTTAATCTTATTTTTGCAGTACAAATCATCAGGAATTTACTTTTACCAATTTGAATTTGGAATTTCATTTTGGAATTTATAGTCTTCTCTTGGAATTTGGAATTTTTAAAAATTGGAATTTTCTATCTTTATATGTTTAAATTCAAGCAATTCTCTATCCAACAAGATAAAACCGCTATGAAAGTCGGAACCGATGGTGTTTTATTAGGCGCCTGGGCTCCAATAGCAAATAATCCATTTAGCGTTTTAGACATTGGTGCCGGAACCGGGATTATTGCTTTAATGCTCGCTCAGCGAACTCATGCCGAACAAATCGATGCTTTGGAAATTGACGAAGACGCCTATGAACAGGCTGTTGAAAATTTCGAAAGTTCTCCCTGGGGCGATCGCTTATTTTGCTATCATGCAGGCTTAGATGAATTTATTGAAGAACCTGAAGACGAATACGATTTAATCGTTTCGAACCCTCCTTTTTATTCTGAAGATTATAAAACAGAAAATGAACAGCGTGATCTGGCTCGTTTTCAAGACGCCATGCCTTTTGAAGAATTAGTAGAAGCTGCGGATCTATTGCTTTCTGAAAATGGAATCTTTGCTTTAATTCTTCCTTACAAAGAAGAACAAAGTTTTATCGCCCTGGCTAGAGAATCTGAATTGTACCCCCTAAAGATTACACGTGTAAAAGGAACTCCAACCTCAAGTATCAAGCGTAGTTTATTGGCTTTTAGCAGAAACGAAAAAGCAGAAATTGAAATCGATCAATTAGTTATCGAAATCGAAAGACACAATTACACTCCTGAATATATTGAATTGACTAAGGATTTTTATTTAAAATTTTAATTCTTATATAGAGAGAAAGCTTCGCTCCCTCTCTATCTTAATTATATAATTATCTTTGACAACACCAGCTTCCAGGATATTGCACCGGATAAACTCCTCCACATGTCGGACTTGGATTCACACAATAGCCAGTTTTATCAGAATAACTCCAATCTCCTCCTTTTATTGATTTTTGCTCTTTGTCAGTTAACTTTTTAACCCCTTGTAAGTTTAAAACTTTTTTTAACATAATTTAAAATTTATAGATTTGTTAATAACTCAATCATTTTAAGACACTTGAGTCTTATGTCTACTCTTGCGCAAGAATATCTTAATTCATTTTAGAATTATAGAAAAAAGAGCCATTCAACGGGGGAGTTGAAAAATTTAAATGACATAAAATATTAATGAGTACATAACCAAACAATCATTAAGGCGATTATGTAAAACTAATCTCATAAAGGTAAATATTGATCTCTTAAACGGAAGGAAATAAGAGATTTATTAAAAACATTTTTGGGTTATTTTGTTAAATTAAAACTAAGAATCAAACGTTCTGAATTAGTACAAGTGAGATTAAAAGTACTCTGTTACTACTAAACCTGCTCAAAAATATTTTTAAACTGATATAAAATCCTTTCGAGCAATCGCAAGTCTTCGGTTACGATTTCAGCGCTTCCCTTCATTTCCTGCTGGAATATGATTTGTTTTTTATAAGAAGTCTCTAATCCGTTTGGCAGGGCAACGTCTAACAGTAAGTTACCGTCTTTATCCGGAACCAGGGAAATATTCTGAATTTTACCATATAAAACGCCGAATTCACGATCAGGAAAATTGGCCAGTCTGATATTCACTTTTTGTCCTACTTTTATTTTACCTGAATTTAGAGCCGGTGCTTTTACCTTGCCTACAAATCCATTTTTCGCATCCGGAATTATCGAAAAAACATTATCTCCTGAATTGATGGTTTGATTCTCTGTCCATACTTGTAAAAAAGTAATAACACCACTAATCGATGATTTTAAAGCATAATTGAGTTCCCAGTCTTTTATCACTTTTTTTAACTGATAAAAGGACTGCGCCATATTTCTTCCCAGATTAACTTCTTCTTTAGTACTGTTTATGTGAGAGCTCTGACTTGATTTGGTATTATCAATCAATGATGATCTTAATTGGGAAATAGACGACAACAGGCTTCTGTAATTCTTCTGAGCCTGGAGATAATTTAGCTTTTTAGCTTCCATTTCCTGAGTTGAAACGATTCCTTTATTGAATAATGTTTCAAAACGGGCGACCTCATTCTTCTGAAGCTGTAATTCACTTTCGTTGATTACTTTCTGTTGCTGCAAAATCTCCAATCGCTCCTTAATTTGAATGTTTTCTGAATTCTGCGCTCTGTTCTCGACTTCAAATGGCTGCAAATTTTTATTTAATTCCTGCGCCTGATAATCTTTTTGGAAAACAGCATAAGCGCTTTCAATTTCTCCTAATTGCGCATTTTTCAGTAAAGCAAATGGAAAAGCTTTTTTTGAATCATTGATACTGTAGCCTTCAACAATACTTTTTAGCAAAAAGACATCTTTATAGTTGGCCGTATTTTCAATGATAGCCAAAATCATATTTTTTTTTACTACAGATTTATCTTTAACCAATATTGCCTCTATACGTCCGGATGTCTTAGAAACTATTTTTTCCGGTGGAATATTGGTCGTAATAACAATTTCGGTATTTACAACATCCGGATATTTAATAAACCAGGACACAAAAAACAGCATAAAAAGTATGGTAAATATCAAAACCGTCCCCCAGCGTATCATCCAATGTGGTACTTTGGTGAGAATGTCCTGAACTTCTTCACTTCTTAATTCGAATGTAGTATTATCTTCTGCCATGATTAATTTCCTAATTGCAATTGATTTCGAACCAATTCAAAATAATTCCCTTTTTGTTCTACTAAAGCCGAATGACTTCCAATTTCAATGATTTTTCCTTTATCTAAAACTACAATCTGATCCGCATTCATTACCGTACTTAACCGGTGTGCAATTACAACTACCGTTTTATCCTTGAAGAAAATATCCAGTTTTCGCATAATTTCTTTCTCATTATTAGCATCTAAAGCAGAAGTGGCTTCATCAAAAAACAGGATTTCCGGGTTTTTATAAACTGCTCGCGCGATAAGCAATCGTTGTTTCTGGCCTGTACTCATCCCTACACCTTCAGCCCCTATTTTTGTATTATACCCTAGCGGCAAACTACTTACATACTCTTTTATATTCGCTACGTCGGCTGCATAAATCAATCGTTCTTTATCTACTTTATCAACGCCAATAGCAATATTATTTGCAATCGTATCGCTAAAAATAAAACCCTCCTGCATGACAGCCCCTATATTGCCTCTCCATGCTTTTTGAGAAATATTCTTCAATTGTGTAGTGCCTATGTTAACCTCCCCTTTTTCCGGTTCATAAAACTTAAGGAGTAATTTCATTAAAGTTGTTTTCCCGCTTCCACTCACGCCAACAATAGCTGTAACCTTATTCGCCGGAATTATTAAACTCAGATCATCTAATACCGGAATATCGGATCCCAAATAACGGTAGGATAGATTTTTTATTTCTATATCCGCATCAAAAGGAACATCACTGGTTTGATGCACTTCCTGCTGTGTTTCATCTTCTTTATCATGAATTTCAGACAATCTTGCCAATGAAATTTTAGCATCCTGAAGCTCCCGGACAAACTCAATAAGTTGTGTAATCGGCCCATTTAAACTCCCTACAATTGAACTTATCGCCAGCATCATACCCAGTGTAATGGAACCGTCAATAACCAATTTTGCAGACAGGAATATGATAAAAATATTCTTAAGCTCATTTATTACAGAAGACCCAATAGTTTGCGTCTGCTCTAAAATCAGCCCTTTTATTGAAACCCGGAATAATCTTGCCTGTACATACTCCCAACCCCAACGCTTTTGTTTTTCGGCATTATGAAGCTTTATTTCCTGCATTCCGTTAATAAGCTCCATTACTTTACTTTGCTCCTGAGATACTTCGGCAAAACGTTTGTAATCGAGAATTTCTCTTCGTTTCAGAAATAGGGTGATCCACACGAAATAAAGAACACTTCCTGCAAAAAACACAAAAAATATCTTGAGATTAAAGTAGGCTAAAACACCTCCCATAACGAACATATTGATTACAGAGAATAAAACATTTAAGGATGACGTAGTCAAAATTCGTTCTATTCTTCGGTGATCATTGATACGCTGCATTATATCTCCCGTCATGCGGACATCAAAGAAGGAGATCGGCAGGTTCATTAGCTTAATAAAGAAGTCTGAGATCAACGAAATGTTTATTCGCGTAGAAAGATGAAGTAATATCCAGCTTCGGATAAGCTCTAAACCTGTTCTTCCGGCAAAAAGAAACAATTGCGCAAAAAGAATCAGATAAATAAAATGAATATTTTGGTTTTGTATTCCAATATCAACAATACTCTGGGTTAAAAAAGGGAAAATCAATTGCAACAAACTACTCGCCAGTAACCCGATACTTAATTGAATTAAAAATGATTTGTATCGCAATACATATTGTGACAGCAATCCGAATCCAAAACTATTATTATCTTCTCTGTCAAAATCGGTCTGAAAGAATTTTGGAGTAGCTTCTATCAACAATGCAATTCCTTCCTGAGTAGATTCGTCAGCATTGTTTCCTATCCAAAATTTAATAAAATCTTCTTTATTATATTCAATTAAACCAAAAGCCGGATCCGAGATATAATAAATACCTTTTTTTATTTTGTAAAGTACTACATAATGATTCTGATTCCAATGCAAAACACAAGGCAAAGGAGCTTCCTCCAGCCTTTCCGGACTTAACTTAACCCCTAAAGTCCTGAAACCAATTTTCTCAGCGGCATCGCTCAGAAAAAGCAAATTACTTCCTTCACGAGTCGTTTCACTATGATCTCTCAACTCCTGAATATGGATTGTCTTGCCGTAGTGTTTTGCAATGATCTTTAAACACGTTGGGCCACAATCTTTATAATCTGCTTGTTTGTAATTGGTGAATTTTTTCAATTCTAAATTGATTTAATGTAATAGCAATATTATACAAAAATTCTTAAAAAAAGAAGGTTCTCACTATAATATGTTAGATTTAAAATTTAATTCAATTTATTTTTAACAATTTCGCAAAAACAAATCAATCCTTTGTATATCAATTTGTTACACTAGTTTTATTTCTATTACCAGCGCTATTTAAAGAAAAATAATTATTATGAACTAAAAAAAGCAGACAGGAACAATTTCCTCTCTGCTTTTACTATTTTATAGTTAATAAATAACTACCCGCATAGTTCTGATCCTATCTCAAGAATACACATATTCTGGATCGTATTCCATTTTCCACCAACTGCAGTACATTGATCTTTAGAAATAGGGGCATAACAATGATATTGATCAATTCCTCCTTTAATTTCTTTTTGCTGATTTGCAGTTAAAATTTCAACTCCGTTTAGGTTTTTTAGTTTTTTCATAATTTGAATTTTGTCTGATGTTAAATATTTATTTAAGTAAGATTATTTTTTGATTAGTCCCGATTAATGAATATTTCATTCCTGAACTTCTTACTAATTCAAAAGTTCTCTTAGACATTTTAATATTCTCAATTTAAAACGTTTAGGCTTTATGAAGTTTTTAAACAATTCAATTATAGTATTTTTACTACGGTTTTATTCTGCTGCAAAAAAAAAGAGAGTTTACACTCTCTTTTATATTAAATACATTTTAGTACTACCAATTTCTCTAGGAGATGGTACACTGGTTAGTCCTAACCAAATAAAACCAACCAAGTGACCAATTATCCTGAGAATCCCAACACCAATCATCAATGTGGGGATATTTGCCCGATGTTCCACGATCAGGCGCCTACAAATTCAAAAAAAACATGACTAAATTTTAAATAAGGCTTTATTTTTTGCGTACTAAAACTGTAAAATCAAATTATGGGCGTATACAACGCCAGGAATTATATTCACAAATTGATCCTTTAGGACATGTTCCGTCTTCGTAACATGCAAGACCTCCTTTAATAACTTTTTTTTCCTCTTTTGTAAGCTCTTTAGCTCCTTCAAGGTTTAGGATTTTCTTTAACATAACTTTAAGTTTTGTGAGTTAATACTCCAACTATTTAAAGACATTGAAGCTCAGGTCTATACTCTCTATTTATGCTGTCTTTTCTAAAACTTCAATTTCTTTCTCCTCTACGAAATCATTTAAAAAATATTTCAATTCGTTTAGTTCATATTCGTTAGGAAATATTTTCTCATTTACAATCTTAACAGGTGTATAGTTAAAATTGTTTTTAGAGCACCATTCATATTGTTTTTGTATCTCCTGGTTTATCAACATGCTTACAGGTTCTGTATGCCATTTTTTCAACCATTTTTTAAGCCCAATTTTTTTAATGTGCCAATCTGAGATTGCTTCTACAGTTTTCCCCGGAGTAGCCCTGTTTATGGTTAAAAGTCTTTCGACAACAATCTTATAAGGGTTATCTATATTTTCAGGGTTAACATTAAACAATACATTTAGGAATATCTTATCGGGAAATCTTAAAACCAGATCAAATGCTTCCTGAAATGTCTTGTGACAATGTCCACAACTTGGACTTATTATTACAGACAACTTTATTACTGCATTTCTGTTTCCAAAATTCAATCCTCTCAGATCCTCAAATCCTAATGTATATGGTACCTTTTTCGACAGAAAATTTAATAATGAAAAATTTCTTTTAAATTTTTTCAACTCTTTTAAGTCACCATCTACATTTAATATATTTTTAATAATAGGTTTTAAAGCCATCCAGAATGTTACTAAAAAAACCAGTGAGAATAAGAACGGGAAAACACTACCAAAACTAAAACTCAGCGTAAAAAAATCTGATGCAAACCAAATTATACTTTGTACCAAGATCAAAGCTGAAACTGCCAGGCACATTACACACCATTTTTGAATTTCAAATTTTTGTATCCAGATTGATGTTACAACAACCGGAATTGCCAATAAGCTCAAAAAACCAATAAAAATTGACGAATTTGATGGCTGAAGCAAGATTGCCAAAAAACTTGAACTAAAAAAAATCAAAGGCAAGTCTGAAAAACCAACCCATTTTCTGCCGGATCCATCAAAATTAAGAACGGAGTTACAAGAAGCATTAGGGGTAAGATTACAAATCTTTGAAATAATCGCACTTTTTAAACCTAATTTTTCCTGAACAATTAAAATACTAACAAATAATCCTAAAAGTGATGTCATTAAAAATACAGCACTGAAAAAATTATAACTATTGTAAAAAAATGATAATCCAATTAAAAGAAATAACGGAACATAATATTTTACATTTTTATATTGATCCTTGAAGCCTTCTCTTCCAACTATACTGTTCGGTTCAATTGCTACAATTACACCATTCCAGTCTAAGAGAAAACTATCATAAGATATTTTTTCACTTCCTTTTTTTATAGTTTCGATGCGAACATAATCATTTGCTCTTTCAACTAAAGTAAGTTCTTCTTTAAAATATGCTAAAAAATTAGATGGTAAATTTTCAATCTGTTCTTTCGAAACACGCACTGCTGCATTCTCCACAGACAACAAATCCAATGAATCTGTTATCGCAAACAAACTTGGATAATTTGGATGAGAAAGAAACAAATCTTTGAACTCATTTTTTATATCCGAGTACTTGTTAATTAGAAGAAATTTCTGAACCAGTTTTAACATCTTTTTGTGGCGTTTAAATCATAACTACGATGCAAATATTGTGGTTTTTATTTGAAAAAAATGCCTTTGTATATACTTTTTATTAATTATAGCACATACAATTTATAAATTATACCAGCCTGAATAAAATACATAAATCACTGTTTTTCAATTTATTAAATCTATTTTACAGCTCATAAAATCCCAAAAAGCCAATTCTCGATTAAGGGTTTTGCTTTTTGTCTAGTTTTGAAAAAGTTAAACCATAACACTCAAAAACATGACAAAAAAAAAATTAAAATTCGAAGATTTTGAAGTAGAAAAATTATCTAAAAATCAGCAAAAAATTGTACTCGGAGGAAATATTCCTGAGGAAGAAAAAGATCCGGTTCGCGGTCCGGGGACAACTAACGGAAATGGATAAATTTTAATTAAACAGATAAAAAAGAATAACTTTAATAAATAATTATTATGAAAAGTAAAAAACTAAAATTCGAAGATTTCAAAGCTGATAAAATAAATAAAACACAACAAAAAATGGTTTGGGGTGGTGATCCAACAGGCGGAGAAGATCCCGTAGATGGAAAAGACCCTATCAGAGGCGGGGGAGGCACCGGCACCGGAGGAAATGGAAACGGATAAGGTCTCCTGAAAAAATTATTGAAAACGAATTAAATATTATTCGCAAACTGAGCTGGAGATACTCCAGTTCTTTTGCGAAATGATTTCGCAAAAGACACTGCATTTTTAAACCCTACACTTTCTGCAATAGCCTGAGTAGAGTATTTGCGATACATATGATTGCTAATCATCTCATTGATTACATAATTAATTTTAAGCTCATTCGAATATTCGCCAAAAGATTTTCCAAATCTTTTATTTACAACATAGGATAAATAAGTTGTATTCGTTTTTATTTTTTTAGCAACATAAGACAACGTAAAATCAGCATTTAAGTATTCGAGTTTATTTTCTAATGCCAGCAATTTTTCTACGATTTTATTTTCTTTCGCTTCATCAATACTCAAATTAGCATTTTCTTTCTTAAGCAATACATCTTCTTCCTGCTCTATCACAGCAATTTCGGGCTGAGGATTCTCTTTCTTCTCCAGATTCGCTTTAAATTCTTCAATCAACGCATTCATTTTTTTATGCGCCTTATTTTTGTCTCTGATGTTTTTAATCAGCAAAAAGACAATTCCTATCACCAGTAAAACATAAAAAATCTTCAGCGCTTTATTCAAAAGAACGTCATTTTCATATTTTTTCTGAATAGTAACCATCTCATTACTCAAATCACCGGTTCCCAATTTATAATTAACCTCTAAAGCCTCATTGTTTAATTTTGCCTCTGATTTCTCATAATTATCCAAATAGATTTTTGAATGCTTGAAAGCCAATTCAGGTTCCTTCTTAATGTTATAAATTTTTGCCTGATAGTAATTTGACTTTAAAAAGCTTTCATCTTTTCTATTATCTACCATGGAAACAGAATCTACCTTTTTGAAAAAAACCAGTGCCCTGTCATACTTTTTTATTTCATAATACAGATTACCCAGATTATAAGTGGCAATTTTATACTCTCTGTTAAAATTATTTTGCTGCGCAAAAAATATAATGTTATAGTAGGTCTTTTCAGCATTCTTAAAATCATTTTTCATATAATAAACATTCCCTAAGCTTATTTTAGCAGAGATATTGTTCATTGGTAAATTTTGAGAATACGAAACTGTCTTTTTATAAAAATAAGCTGCCGAATCAAGTAGTGTTGTCTGATTCTGGTTTTTCATGTACCAACTTTCGTACGAACCTGCCAGAGTAAGATTATTATTACTCTTTATGGTATGAAATTGCTCTTTGGTATAGAAACTTTCATTTTTGTCTATAAAATCATTGATTTGCTTTAAGTTCTTGATAGCCAATTGATAATTGCCAATTGCATCATTAATAAAAGCAATATTACTTTTGAATTTTACAATCTGGATAATGTCTTCTATCTGAACAGAAATTTTCATTCCTTTCTGATAATTTTCAAGAGCAGCACTATAATTACCTTTTGCAGCCTCTATTAATCCGCCATAATTGTAGAGATAAGATTTAAGCTGAATTTTTTCTCTGGACTCCGGCATTTTATCTAAATATTGAAATGCCTGGTTATATTTTTCTTTAGATTTTGCGGTATGATCTTTTAACTGAAATAAGTACGCCAATGCAACATTTGCAAAAGCCATATGCTTATTATTGTCAGACTTTGCCATTTTATAAGCGTAGACTGCAGCACTATCTCTATTTGCGTTAAGATTTAAACGTATTTTATCCTGCAGGAGCAAATATTCTTGTTCCGTTAATTCTTTCTTTTGTTGTGCAAAAGAATTATTCAGGACAAAAAAAAGTAAAAAAGAGATGATCAGCCTCATTTATATTGTTTTTGGACTCAAAAATAGTTTATAAAAAACCAATAAACTAAAATTACTTCGTCTTATTCTTATTTATTTTTATCAGATGTTATTAAAATATAACAAATTACCTTTGTTTTGTTATATTTTTATTGCGTAAATTTGTTTTGTAAAACTAACTAAAGATGAAACCAGACTTATTTCAAGCCCCAGATTATTATAACCTTGACGATTTATTGACAGACGAGCATAAATTGGTTCGCGACTCAGCACGTGCATGGGTAAAAAGAGAAGTTTCTCCTATTATAGAAGAATATGCGCAAAAAGCAGAATTTCCTAAACAAATTATTAAAGGGCTTGGGGAAATTGGTGGTTTTGGACCTTATATTCCTGAAGAATATGGCGGAGCAGGATTAGACCAGATTTCTTATGGCTTAATCATGCAGGAGATTGAACGCGGGGATTCCGGTGTACGATCGACTTCATCTGTACAATCTTCCTTGGTAATGTACCCGATTTGGAAATACGGAAACGAAGAACAAAGAATGAAATACCTGCCGAAATTGGCAACCGGTGAATTTATGGGTTGTTTTGGCCTTACAGAACCTGATCACGGTTCTGATCCGGGAAGTATGATCACCAATTTTAAAGATATGGGGGATCATTATCTTTTAAACGGTGCCAAGATGTGGATTTCGAATGCTCCTTTTGCTGATATTGCAGTAGTCTGGGCTAAAGATGAAACGGGCAGAATTCACGGCTTAATTGTAGAACGCGGTATGGAAGGCTTTTCTACTCCCGAAACACATAATAAATGGTCACTTCGTGCTTCATCAACAGGAGAATTAATTTTCGATAATGTAAAAGTTCCCAAGGAAAACCTTTTGCCAAATAAATCCGGTTTGGGCGCACCACTTGGCTGTCTCGATTCAGCGAGATACGGAATTGCATGGGGAGCAATCGGAGCAGCAATGGATTGTTACGATACTGCGCTGCGCTATGCCAAAGAACGAATTCAGTTTGGAAAACCAATTGCAGGAACTCAATTACAACAAAAGAAATTAGCCGAAATGATTACCGAAATCACAAAAGCGCAATTGTTAACCTGGCGTTTAGGCGTTTTGAGAAATGAAGGAAAAGCAACAACGGCACAGATTTCAATGGCCAAAAGAAATAATGTAGATATGGCCATTCATATCGCACGTGAAGCCAGGCAAATGCTGGGTGGAATGGGAATTACAGGCGAATATTCTATTATGCGCCACATGATGAATCTCGAAAGTGTCATTACGTATGAAGGAACCCATGATATTCATTTATTAATTACGGGAATGGATGTAACTGGAATTCCAGCATTTAAATCGTAACCGTCTATTAAAATATATACAAAATCAATATAAAAAAGCTTCTTCTTACCGAGAAGCTTTTTATCTTTGCTTCAAAATTTATTAAAATGAATATTGAAAGTATAAATAATAGCATCCAACCTCAAAAAGACCAGCTTTTACAACATTCTTTATATAATAAAATACAAAGTATAGATGATTTACATAGTTTTTTAGAAAACCATGTTTTTGCTGTTTGGGATTTTATGTCATTATTAAAGGCGTTACAAGCTAAACTTACCTGTACTACAACACCTTGGTTTGCGACCAAAAATCCTGAAACAAGATATTTAATCAATGAAATTGTGCTAGCCGAAGAAACTGATTTAACGATAGACGGAAGAAGACAAAGTCATTACGAGATGTATCTGGAAGCAATGGAAGATTGCGGAGCAGATACCACCGGAATCAATACTTTTTTGTCTGAAGTACATTCGCTTCATAACATTTTTGTTGCGATCAAACAAAGTGCACTTCACCCTGATGTAAAATCCTTTTTAGATTTTACCTTCAGAGTTATCGAACAAGGAAAACCACACGAAATTGCTGCTGCCTTTACTTTCGGAAGAGAAGATCTGATTCCGGGTATGTTTACTGAAATCCTGAAAAACTTCCAGAAAAACCTGCCTGAAACCGATTTAAGCAAACTGCTTTATTATTTTGAAAGACATATCGAACTCGATGCAGACGAGCACGGACCAATGGCCATGCAAATGATCACTGATCTTTGCGAAGAAGATGCCCAAAAATGGAAAGATGTTGAAGATATTTCAATTTTGGCATTAGAAAAAAGAATCGGTCTTTGGAATGCCATCGAAGAAGAAATAGTAATGAAAGCAGAAATGGTGTAAAACCAAAACTGCGTATTTAACGTAACTATTTGTTTAGAATGGCCCAACTTAATTTAAACAAATTATGACAACAGAGTTCAAACAAATAGTTATTGTTTTATTTTCTATTTTTCTTATGAGTTGCAGCTCTGATGAAATGCCTTCCCAAAACAATTTTACTGTTGTACCACCTACAACGACAACACCTGCTACTGTAGTAACTTCAATTAATTATCTGGCTTTAGGAGACAGTTATACAATAGGCCAAAGTGTCTGTGAAACCTGCAGGTATCCCGAACAACTCAAAGCAAGCCTGAAAGCCCTTTATCCTCAAAACAGCATTTCACTAAATGTAATTGCTGCAACCGGGTGGACCACTACTAATTTAATTTCAGAAATAAACGCACAGAACCCTAAATCTAATTATGATCTGGTCACTTTACTAATAGGCGTAAATAATCAATATCAGGGCAGAAATTTTTCGATCTATGAAAAAGAATTTCCTGAGTTAGTTACCAAGGCTATTTCTTTAGCCAAAGGCGATAAAAAAAATGTAATTGTACTTTCTATTCCGGATTACGCCTACACCCCATTTGGCAAAATCCAGATGCAAGGTCAGGGTGAAAAAATAAGTGCAGATATAAACAAGTACAATATGTTTGCGGAGAACTACTGCAGCAATAACAATGTTGTTTTTGTTTCGATAACTGACATTACACGTCAGGGACTCCTTAATCCAGGTCTGGTGGCCGGAGACGGCCTGCACCCCTCGGAAAGTGCTTATACGTTATTCACGGAAAGAATGTTGCCTAAAGTAAAAATAGCACTTCAAAATTAATATTTTGTTCTGCTGTTATTTTTTATAAGAAACTTAAAATAGTAAACTTATCAAAAAAGAGGAAATAGCTCCAAGAACAAACCATAACAATCTTGAAACCCGATTGTCACGAATAATTTCCATTTTATTCAGATCTTCCATATTGTTGCTTTATAGCACAAAAGTAAAGCACCGCAAAAAAGCAAATAGTCCGTAAAAGACATAATTCTATCAGATTAAGACAAATATCAGTTTTTTTGAAGGTGTTCAGGCCTGAGAAATCAGATTGTCTAAAAAATTAAAAAGAATTCCCGGAAAATATATTTAATTTTACTTCACTGTACCTATACATAGGTTAACAACCATACAGACTATGCAAGTTTTACCTCCGAAGGAATTATCAGCTTATATCAAGCATTATCTTTTTTTAGAAAACAAAGGAAATACGGCTCAGCAACTCCGCTTTTTTTCTGACGGCAATACCGGAATTGTATTTTCACAAAAAAGCAAACTTATAGCTGGATTAAATAACTCTGAAACACGAAATTACCTGCCTGGCTCTTTTTTTTACGGACAACCAAACGGTTTTAAAAATATTTATTCAGACAACGAAATACTGATTGTTATTGTCGTTTTTCAACCTAATGGCATAAACCAGCTATTAGGAGTTTCCGGCAGTGAATTTCGGGATGCTATTATTACTATTGATGGTATATTTGGCAGTGCAGGTTTAGAACTTGAGGAAAAATTAGCCGAACAAGTAACAATTAAGAATCGATTACAGCTGTTAAATCATTTTTTCAGAAGGATTGAAGCAAAAAAACCACAAACAAACCAATTGATCACAAATGCTTCCTTAGATTTTATCCTCAAAAACAAGGGTAAGTTTTCTCTAAGTCAATTAGTCGCTTACACAGGTTATACGGAAAGACATATCGAAAGAAAATTTACGGAAGGTATCGGATTAAACCCAAAGAAATTTGCTACCATTATAAAATTGCAACATTTTTTAAGTCTTCTTAAAAACAAAACCGGGAACATCTCTCTCACATCAATTTCGTATGACGCAGGTTTTTCGGATCAGTCACATTTAATACGGGAATTTAAAAAACATACGGGAATAACACCGCGGGAGTATCTGCACAATACCGGAAAACTAACGAACAATTTCATCGAAACTTTTCCAAAAAACACCATGTAAATGTCGGTTTTATACAATTTCTAAATTGCCGCTACTGCTATTTTTGATCTATCATTAATTATTCACCAAATGAAAAATCTAAAAATAGCTACTGCCCAGTTTGAAAACAGAAGTGGTGACAAAAACTACAATTTGTCCGTAATCGAAAAACTTTCGCAGAAAGCATCCAGTGAAGGCTGTGATGTAATTGCGTTTCACGAATGTTCTGTAACAGGATATACTTTTGCCCGGCATTTATCTAAAGAACAACTGCTTGATGTAGCAGAAATTATTCCGGAAGGGAACAGTATTTTAAAGCTTATTGAAATAGCCAAAAATAATAACATTGTTGTATTGGCAGGACTTTTTGAAAAAGATAAAAATGATACTTTATTTAAGGCTTATGTTTGTATCGACAAAAATGGTTTAGTTGCGAAATATCGAAAGCTTCATCCGTTTATAAATCCGCATCTCACTCCGGGAGATCGTTATTGCATTTTTGAAATCGGCGGTTGGAAATGTGGAATCCTGATTTGTTATGACAATAACATAATCGAAAATGTACGTGCCACAGCTCTTTTGGGAGCCCAGATTATTTTTATGCCACACGTGACCATGTGCACTCCTTCTACCCGTCCAGGTGCCGGCTTTGTTGCTCCCGAGCTTTGGAAAAACCGGGAAACCGACCCGACCTCTTTACGAATGGAATTTGACGGCATGAAAGGCCGTGACTGGTTAATAAAATGGTTACCGGCAAGGGCTTATGACAATGCTATTTATGCCGTCTTTTCAAACCCTATCGGCATGGATGACGACCAGTTGAAAAACGGATGCGCTATGATTATTGATCCTTTTGGTGATATCCTTACCGAATGCCGCTCTTTTGACGACTCTTTTGCCACAGCGACGATTACTCCTGAAAAATGCATTCAGGCCGGAGGAAACCGTTATATAAAAGCAAGAAGACCATCATTATACCGGGATATTATTGGACAAAATCACGAATCAGAACAAAAAGTAGCTTGGCTCAGCAGTGAAGAAAAAAAGAGTTAAAACCAAAAATCTTAAAGTCTTTCGGCTCTTAAAAATCTATCTTTGGTATAGATTCATCTACAGCATAAATACAAATAATGGAATTTCTTAAAACTACAAAGGAAGATATCGATGCCGTTTTCGATATTTATAATGAGGCTACCGCTTACCAAAAAACGGTCAACATAAAGAGCTGGAGAGGCTTTGAAAAATCACTGATCGAAAAGGAGATTGAAGAGAATAGACATTTTATAATCAGGGAAGAAGACGAAATTGCCTGTACTTTTGTGCTTACCTTCAACGATTTGATTATCTGGAAAGAAGCGGCTGCAGACCCTGCCGTCTATATTCATCGTATTGCTACGAATCCAAAATTCAGAGGACGTTCTTATGTGAAGAAAATCATTGAATGGGTTAAGACATATGCCAAAGAAAACGGAAAAACGTATATCCGACTTGACACGCATAGTGGCAACGAGAGAATAAACAAATATTACACCAGCTGCGGTTTTGACTACAAAGGCATCAGCGTTATCGAATGGACGGCAGAATTACCGGAACATTACAAAGAAGGTTCTTTTAGCTTGTTCGAAATTAAACTTTAAAAAGCCGCTTCATTCAAAAAAGCAAAACCCTTGCGGAATTTTCCATAAGGGTTTTGCTTTTTAAGTTTCAAAAATCTTACGCTATTTATAATTTTCAAAATCAACATCGATTTTTTCAAACTGTTCCGACTGCTCTAAAATCGAATTGATCCGATATAATCCCTCCTGATTATGATCGGTCATAATAAAAGCAAAGCCCCAAATATCTTTTGAAACCGTAAATTTTCCTGCTTCGGAATCTATGGTCATCAGCACCTCATCATTCATCCATAAATCCAGAATATCAATCATTTTTGGCTTTATTTCTTTGATTGCAGTCATAAAATCCGGAAAAAAGGTTTCCTTTTCAGCTCCATCAAAAATATCAATCAAAAGTTCTTCTGATTGGTACCCCGGACGAAAATAATATTGATACATATTTTCTTATTTTAATTGAAGTACAATATTAGATAGTTAAATTATAATTAGAACCTTTTTATAAAAGATTTTTACCTTTCTTTTTTTTAAAGCACACCGTATTAACATTCTGTACCAAAAGTTCTCTTTATTTTTTAACTGGCATTTTAGAATCTCCTACTGTAACAATTATTTATATTATTCTAAAAATCAATAGATTAAATTTAGTTAAACTACCTTTGGCAATTGCAGGATAAACTATGAACCCAACACAGCCCAATACCACTTTTACAGATCTTGCACTTCTCTCTGAAGAAAAGACCAACCATCCGGCAGAATTAATTCTGGCTAATAAAAAACTCGCTCAGCAAATAGAAGATCGTGGCAAACGCGCCGCTGAATTGGTTATTGCCAATACGGAACTGGCTTTTCAGAATAAAGAAAAAGAAAAACGTGCTGCAGAGCTCGTTATTGCCAATAACGAATTGGCTTTTCAGAATAAAGAAAAAGAAAAACGCGCTGCTGAACTGGTTATCGCCAACCGGGAACTGGCTTTCCAAAACAAAGAAAAAGAAAAACGTGCTGCCGAATTACTGATTGCGAATATCGAACTTACCTATCAAAATGAAGAAAAGGAAAAACGTGCTGCCGAATTGATTGTGGCCAATAAAGAACTGGCTTTTCAAAACAGAGAAAAAGAAAAACGTGCTGCTGAACTCGTTATTGCCAATAGCGAACTGGCTTTCCAGAATAAAGAAAAAGAAAAACGCGCTGCTGAACTCGTTATTGCCAATAGCGAACTGGCTTTCCAGAACAAGGAAAAAGAAAAACGTGCTACCGAACTTTTAATCGCTAACATCGAACTTACTTTTCAAAACAAAGAAAAAGAACAGCGCGCTGCCGAACTTATACTTGCCAATACGGAACTGGCTTTTCAGAATGAAGAAAAGGAAAAACAGGCTGCTGCATTACTGATCGCGAACAAGGAGCTCGACTCTTTTACGTACATTTCCAGCCATCATTTACAAGAACCTCTGCGAAAAATTCAGGTTTTCTCCAATCGTATTCTTACTGACGAACACCAGAATCTATCAACAAAAGGACAATATTATTTTAAACGTACTGAAATTGCAGCTGCCCGCCTGCAGACACTTTTAAATGATCTGCTTACGTATTCCCAAACCAATTCGACCGACAAAAAATTTGTAGATACCAACCTAAATACGAGCGTACAAAAAGTACTTCTGGATCTTAAAGATGATATTGCAGAAAAAAAAGCCATTGTCGAAGTTTCTGTTCTGGGTAACGCTACTGTTATTCCGCTTCAGTTTAAAGAGCTTTTAAAAAATCTTATTTGCAATTCCCTTAAATTTTCCAGACCGGGTTTTCCTCCTCATATCATTATTAAAAACCATATCGAATTCCCAAAATTAAAAGACAGAAATCAATCCAAAAGTGGATATTATGCCCATATCAGTATCAGCGATAACGGCATTGGATTTGACCCACAATTTAAAGACCGGATTTTTGAACTTTTTCAATGTCTGCATACCAATTCGGAATATGAAGGAACAGGGATTGGTCTTGCCATTGTAAAGAAAATTGTCCAAAACCATAATGGAATCATTACCACAACAAGCGAGATCAATAAAGGCGCAAGATTTGATATTTACATTCCGGTATTAGGGGAATAGCAAAAAAAATTCAGGATTAACGCTTTCCGGATTTCCATATAAATCCGTCCAGCAGATAATGTGTAAATTGCGGAACACTCAGCAAGGGAACCGCTAAAAATTCCCAACCCGAAAAATTAATAGCTGCAAAAGAAATATTTTCATTCCAGACCAAAACTTCCCAAAGAAATTCTTCCGTAGAAGCAATAACTAAGAGGATCACTGCATAAATAAAAATGCCTTTATACTCTTTTAAATAACGCAGAACGCCCAATTCTGAATCGGTTTTGCTATCGATTTCCTTAAAGTAAACCAGCGCCATATAGGGAATTCCGTGCGTGATTACATTTAGCAATGTAAAGATCAGATCGTCATTAAAATAAACAATGCCGAAATACCAGGACAATGCCGTTCCTAAAATAATGCTGTTTTTAGGAATATTAAAAAAGTGGTTTTTAATACTCGTATACAAAGTATAAATTGCATACGTGCTTAAAATTACGATATAAATCCAGAGTAAAATGGTTAGAATCGTTTCGTTATGAAAACGAAAAAATTCGTTTTCTACAAACCAGTTAAACTTTCTTGGCGAGGATAAAAACCAGTATAACATCGGGTATCCGGTTGCGGCATAAATGGTAAGATTATCTATAAAAACAGATCTTTTTGTTTTCTTTTCTTGTCTTGCATACAGGCGCATAAAGCCATATTGCTGTCTGATAAAATGATAAACGGCCACATACGCCAGAAAGGACCAGAACACCATACTGCCAAAAGCAAAAAGAACAAAACCAACAGAGAAACAGATCAAGGGTAAAATCGTCAGCAGTTTTTTCTTCTTTTCGAATTCTTTCCTTACAAAATAAGTTTTAAACAGCGTTGCATAAACATGTGCCACATCTATAAAAACGATTAAAAAAAGCCAGGTGTAAAACGAATACTGCTCCTCGATTCTGGTAATAAAATCCTGAAAAAGAAAAATAAAGGCCAGCACGAAAAAGGAAGGTCCGATTATAAAAAGGAAATCGGTTTTCGATTTATGAATCCAGGGTTGTGTCATCTAAAATCTGATTTACAATATTAATTCCGTGATGGAAAGCTTCTTCAAAAATAGAAATACCGGACAGATCGGTGTGGGCAAAATAGATTAATTTCTCTATGTTTTTGGACGCCTGTTTTTTTGCTTCGCCAAAGATAAAACCCGGCACCGGACTAATCATTCCGTGTCCTAATACAAAAACATTCATTTCTTCGGTAACACTTTCAATATCCGGATGCGCCATTTTCAGGTCGTCAAAAACCATTTGTTTCCAATATTCGGTTTTCTTTTTATAAATTTCCTTTCTGGTTTTTTTAAGATCCGGACCAGAAAAACTGTAATAATAGGTGATTACTTTTTTGGTCTGTAACTGACTTACAGACTGATGCTGGTCGTATACATAACCTAATCCTTTTGATCCGTAAATAATATTGTCCCAGGATAGTGGAAAACTGAAATTATCTGCCAGATCAGAAACTACAAGCGTTGCCAAAAGCCACGGCGTATAATGAAACTCTTTCGTAAACTCTTTTCTGTCTTTGATGATGTATTGATTGACAAATTGAGGTGTCGCCATGATTACTTTATCGGCAATAATTGCTACAGTCCTTTTTTTATGATCATCGAAAGTTTTGGCAATAACTTTATTGTTTTCGATTTTAAGATCAAAAACCAAATGATTTTTTAACACTTTGTCCTTCGTGTATTTCTTGAGGTGTGTTGCCAGTCTCGCATTTCCTTCGGGCCAGGTTAATACGCTGTCTTTTTTATCTGAAGATGAATCCTGTTTTCTTCCGGCGAAATAATGAATTCCCGCCCAGGCTGAAACATATTCAATTCCCAATCCGAAATCATCCTTGCAGCAATAATCGATATAATTAAATAGAGGTTCTGATTTGAAATTGTTTCTTTCAAACCATTCTTTCATTGTTATTTGATCTAAAGCCCTGGTTATTTCATCGGCAGAAGAAAGAGCAAGCGGAATATCAAATAAGTACTTCCCGTCCTCTCCTTTTGCACTCCTGTAAAAATCCATTTGCTTGAAAAAGGTTTTCAGTTCTGCATCTTCGGCAGCGGTATTTCCTTCTTTGGGAACGACACCTTCCTGCCAGCTGTTTTTGTAAAACAAACGTTCATCGGGGGCAAAAGTAAGCTGGAGTTCATCGAAAACAGGAAGACCTTTGGTATCATAACCCAGAATGATTTTTTCTTCTTCCAGAAAATGCAGTAATTCTTTGTCCTGAAAATTAGGCAACGGCAGATAATGCGCACCCAGCGGATATTTGGAATATTGGTTTTCTCCGTTGGAGGAATTTCCTCCAAGATGGTCTTCCAGTTCCACCAGAATAAAATCAGAAATGCCTTTTTTCGTAAGCTGACGTGCTGCACTCAATCCCGAAATACCGCCTCCGACAATAAGATAAGAAGTTTGTATATGAGAAGTTATTTCCGGAAAATCCTTAATCCATAACCGATGTCCCAAAAGATGCTTTGTTCCGGATAAACGAATCATTAAAACCGCTATTTTATCGGTACAAAACTGCAAAAACGGAACCAGAAGCAGCGAAGCCGCAATTCCTTTTACAAAACTTCGTCTCGAACTATTGTAATTTTCACCATTCTTCATCAAAATAGCGCACTAAAATTTGGTTATCTAAACGATTGATTTCAATTTCATTTGAAATCATATCTTTCGTAAAATAATTGTACCGGTCAAACTGATAATTGTAAAATTTCAATCCTGACGCCTGTCTGTTTACGGTGTTAAAAGTGGTATTAAAACCATTAATTGCAATTGTAAATCCCCATTCCCCAAAAGAAGGAACATAAGCATGATAAGCATCTACCTGAGGAAAAACGGCCATTACGGTTTTATTGATACACCAAAATGATTTTGGTGCAAAATAAGGCGATGTCGTTTGTATTACCACTGCCGCATCAGGCTGCAGAATGCGCTGAACGGTCTGGTAAAAGTTTAGGGAATATAATTTTCCCAAACTATAATTAGATGGATCCGGAAAATCGATAATCGCCACATCAAATTTTACTTTGCAGCTTTTTGCCCAGATGTAAGCGTCAGTATTGATTACGGTAACTTTGGGATTGTTTAGGGAATTCCCGTTCAGGTCTGTCAGTACTTTATTCGTCTCAAACAATTTGGTCATTCCCTGATCCAGATCGACGAGGGTAACTGTTTTTACGTTTTTATATTTTAAAATTTCACGCACTGCCAAACCGTCTCCGCCACCCAAAACCAAAACATGGCTGACGTTTTTGGCAATTGACATTACAGGATGAACGAGGGCTTCGTGGTACCGGTATTCGTCTGCAGAACTAAACTGCAGGTTGTTGTTGAGATAAAGCCTGTAATCGCTCTTATTATGTGTTAAAACGATTCTCTGATAAGGAGTTGAGTGGGTATAAATAATATTTTCGCCGTATAATTTCCCTTCTGAATACGATAAAATATTTTCTGAAAATATAAAAACCGTCAATAATAAAAGGAACGAAAAAATAGCTTTTACTTTTAAAAAATAACTTCTTTTTAATTCTGATTTCAAAAGAAAACACAATACAATCGCAATGCTGATATTGATCATTCCGAAGAACAATGAAGTTCCCATGATTCCAAGTTTCGGAACCAGAATTAATGGAAAAAGTATAGACGCTAATAAAGCCCCAATATAATCGAAAGTAAAAACATTCGAAACCAAATCCTTAAACTCGACTTTATCTTTCAGGATGTTCATTAGTAGCGGAATTTCTAATCCGACCAAAAAACCGGTTACAAAAACAAGCAGGTACAAGATGAGCTGAAACGAGCCTACGCTCTCAAACAACAAAAATAAAATTACGGAACTTAAACCTCCGATTAATCCAACCAATATTTCGATTTCTACGAAAGTATTCAGCAGGTTTTTATTGAAAAACTTAGAAAAGAAAGAGCCTATACCCATCGAAAACAGGTATACACCAATGATAAATGAAAATTGTTTTACAGAATCCCCTAATAAGTAACTGGCGAGCGTTCCGGCAACAAGCTCGTAAACAAGCCCGCAGGTCGCAATTATAAAAACGGCAAAAAGCAATAAAAATTCAAACTTGATAAACTTTTTACCCATGAATTGCGGCACTAATAATCATCGAGATTCCAATGATAAAAGCTGCGAGGACAATGGCAACGGCAACATTGTTTTTCTCTACTACTTCTTTCCAGGTGTTTTCCGGCGTAATTTTCTCAATTACAAAATAGGCGGCTAATAAAATAATGATTCCCAGAAATGAAAAAAGAATCGAATTGACAACGGGTTGGTAATGTATTAAATCCATAGTTTAAAGATTTATTTATGATAAAAACGGTTTATTGAACTTCTGTTTCCTGCTGTAGTATAGCTCTCTGTCGATTCGCAATCGCAGATCCGGTTTCCCGAATAGGCAAAATACAAATAGACCCCAAAGCAAAACAGTCCTATCAGGGCTGCTGTTATATTATTTTTTATAAAATCGATTATATTTTTCATACTGTTTATTCGCTATACGGAGAGTAATGACTGTCTTCCCATCTTCTTTTCTCATAACTTAATCTGGCAAACCTGATAACGACAAGAATAACGATCATAAAAATAATAACCAGCCATACATTTCGGCTCGAGGGCTGATTCCAGACCACTTTAACTTTCATGACGTTATTACGGGTATCTTCCGGTGCTTTTTGTGAGGTAATCAAAAGGTGGTATTTGCCTTCTTTTATACCGCAGATATTAAACTCCTGGGTCTGGCCGCCCTCCGTCCAGCTTTCTCCGTCTTCATAGCCCGAATAATACTCGATATCTTTGTTGGCGTGAATTTCTTCACTCGTTTTTTCATCCACCAAAGCCACATCAACATTGGCCCACGAATTATCGACTTCTGTCGAAACCCATATGCTTAAGGGTGCGGAGCCTCCTTTTAGCTCAAAGGGCGCGCTTATTATTTCTTTAGTATTGTTACTGTCAAAGGCTATCTCCTTATAAAATACATTCTGTTCGGTCTGATCTTTATAAATATACCAGTTCGAACAGATGATTAACAAAGCGAAAAAACAAAAAACAATGGCCGTATTCGTAACGTCAAAATAAAAAGGCTGCACCACACTTACACCCGTCTTAAGTCTTAAAATACTATTCGGAAACGCTTTTTTAATTTCTCCTTTACTAATGTATTCTCCCAGATAAGTGGTCTGCACCTTATTCATCTTTTCAATAGAAATCATAAGCGGAGGCTGGATATACTCCACCATATGAATCCACGTATTGGGCACTTCAAAATCGAAAAAACCGGCTGCTGTTTCGATTGCAACATCACTGTATTCGTAGAGTTTAAACTCCTGCTCGTTATAATCTAATGCCTGAGGATGTTCCCTTACATCATACTCCTCTTCTATTTCTTTCAGAAAAATCCAATGCCCGTTGACTTCAGAAAGGTACACAAATTCATTCCTTTTATTGACCAGAATATATTCTTTCCAGAAATAATCCGGATATACTTTTTTGACGATCATACCCGTAACGGTATATTCCTCTCCTTTCAGGAATCCTTTATTCCCAATAGTAAAAGCAAAATTATCTACATCAGATTTAAACTTAGATCTTCGTCTCAGTTCACCGTCTTCGTGTGTCAGATACAAACTATGACACTTCGGGCAGACAAAGCTGACTACCTTAAAACCAACCTCTAATTCGGTAACAGTATTACAATCGTAACAAGGAACTTTCATATCTGCTTAACGATTAATTTCAAAATCTTTTATAATAGTCCCCTCAAAATAAGCCACATAATCGGCCATAACCTCTTTTACCTTTTGCGAATTGTCCTGCAGGTAATTGCACAAATAAACATCAAGCGTCAGCTGGCTGTATTCCGGCCAGGTATGGATGCAGATATGGGATTCTTTTAAACAGAATGAAATGGTAAAACTGTTGTTTTCAAAATTATGCACCACCACACCTACTTTCTCCAGAAAATAGCGCTCTAAAATGAGATTGGTAGCATCGACAAAGCCCTGACTATCGGTTAGTTTCTGAGGTTTATCGACATGTAAAGTAACCAGTTTATGCAATCCCGGCGAATAAGGAGGTAAATCCATTACAGTTATTTAGGTAACAAAAGGATCCAAATATAGAATAATTTATTTAATAATTTTAACATAAAAATAAGATTTAAAAAGCGTCATCGCTATACTGTTTTCAAATACAATTTTAATGTTTCTGAGGCGCTGTATTTCTGTAAAAAACAGTACTTTTGTATAAAATTGAAAAGCATATCTTACAAAATAAGCCTGTTTTTACTAAAATCTATATCTTAAAGAATTTTAATATCTTTGAATTATGAGCACAGCAACAAAACCAAATCACATAGGCCGAAAAATCAGCCGAATTCGTGAACTTAAAGACATGAAGCAGGAGGCACTGGCACAAGCTTTAGGTACCAACCAACAGGCCGTTTCGATTATCGAGAACAGTGCGACGATTGACGAAGAAAAGTTAATTGAAGTAGCAAAGGCTTTGGGTGTAAGTGTGGAAGCCATTAAAAACTTTTCTGAAGAAGGTGTTTTTAACTATTTTAATAATTTTTATGACAACGAAATTAATGGTAGTGTTGTAGCACCACAGTCTAATCATTGCAATTTTAATCCTTTAGACAAAGTTGTTGAACTCTACGAACGTTTGGTACAGGCTGAAAAAGACAAAAATGAATATTTGGAGAAATTATTAAAGGAGAAAATAAACCTTTTACAAAACATAAATAATGCTATATAGAGATCCTAATTCGGGTCTCTTTTTTTGTTTAAAAAACATGGATTTCCTTCTTAATTCTGACAGTTTGACATTGTATTTTTCATACGTCATTTCTCCGTCACGTTACCGTCACTCCTCCGTCACCGCTCCGTCACTCCTATACGTGAACTTTATTGTAGATTTTGGGTAGATTTGGTCTTTTTTTGTCATATTGTCAGGAAAATTAAAGATTTATAACCTACTAAAATTATTGTTTCTTCGTTACTTTTATGCTAGTGTGATCTCCTTCCCAATATACTGAATTGGATTATTTCTTTATTTTTCCTGACAAGTAACAAAATACCGCCCTTCTAAAATTCCTACTTTTTACTATAATCTATTTTATGTTATTATAATAGCCTAAATGTGGTTTTCCGTAAGGATCGTAAGAAAAAAAAAGATTATGTTTGCGCCATTTTTCTTTCATATCATAATTTAAATCTGGTAACCTCTTTATGGAAAATATGCTGATCCTTTTATTGTTTGGAACTTTTTATGTGTCTCAAGCACAAGACAAAATTAAGTTTTCCTATGATCCTGTAACTGGGAATCAAACAGTTCGCGAATTATGTTTAAACTGCCCGCCACCAGCCGGAAAGAATGTTAAGGAAATTGAAGCCATCAAAGAAGAGGATCTTCTTAAATTTTCATCCGAAGATGTTATTTCGTATTACCCTAATCCCGTTAAAGAAGAATTGTATTTAAAATGGGAACTGACGAATGAAAATTTTGTGCAATCCATACAAGTCTCCGGGATGAACGGGCAGATAGTAAAATCCTACGAGAACAAAAAGGGCAGTAATGAGCAAAATATTCCTTTCCAGAACTATTCTGTGGGCGTGTACATTGTTTCCCTGTTTTATAGCAACGGAGATCAGAAAACAATCAAAATCATTAAGCAATAAGAGATGAAACAATTTTACTTTTCCATTTTATTTTTAAGTTTTAGCTTTTATATTTCAGCTCAGACCACTTCTACAGAAGTAGGTACAACCGAAGGGCAATTAACCGTTTCTTTAACCGGTAATGCCAATTATACTATACCGATAGCCGTTCCTCCGGGTATAAATGGCGTAGAGCCGGAAATAGGTCTAAGTTATAACAGTCAAAAAGGATTAACAGGAACAGCGGCCAGCGGATGGGATATTTCGGGTGTTTCTTCTATTACCAGAATACCTTCTACAAAGTTGCACGATGGTACAATTGACGGGGTAGACTTTGATGCCCTGGATCGTTTTGCCTTAAATGGACAACGCCTTATAAGAAAAGACAGCACCGCTGCCTATGGTGGTAATGGGACAGTTTACGAAACAGAATATTATTCAAATGTAAGAGTAACCTCTTATGGTGTACATCCTAGCGGAGCTAATTATGGCCCAGAGTATTTTCTTGTTGAGTATCCGGATGGCAGTAAAGAATTATATGGTAATTCTGCAGATTCCAGATCTGTAGCAGAGTGGGCGATTACGTATTGGGAAAATGCCCAGGGGGTACGTATAAACTATAAATATTCAATATCCAGTAATTCACTGATTTTAGAATCTGTAAAATATGGTACACGCGGAATTGCGACTCCCATAAACGAAATACAATTTACTTATGAACCAAGGTATATCCCTGAAAATTACTATATCGCTGGTACAAATATAAAAAGGGATAAAAATTTAACGGGCATTAAAGTCATTGGAAATGGAGTTGGCTATCGAAATTATGCTTTAACATATCAATCATTTGGTAGAATAAAGGAAATTGTCGAAAAGAGCGGCGATAATACCAAAAGTTATAATCCTACCGTTTTCGAATATGAAGCAAAAGCACCAGGTGAGATTACCTATATTCCCATCAGCACCACAACAAGCGTAGGAAACATTAACAGCCTCAACGCTGCAACGGTCTCCGGAGATTTTGATGAGGACGGAAAAATGGATTTTTTATTATATCCGACTACAGGTCCTGATGCAAAGAAAAAATTCTGGCCCTTTATTAATATAGAATCAGGAGATGTAAATATAGGGGCGCCCTATAATAGCGGAGCCTTTGATGAGATTTTATCCAGTACGTTTTTAAGCAGCGGTGGTAAAGTTATGCCACAGGGATGGACTCTGGTGCAGGGAAATGTTTTTACTACCTATGCCAAAAGTGCCACTGGAATATATGCTCAATATCAGAAAACCTATACGTTTCCCCAGTTTACCTATTACTCTGAGAGCCCTTTAAGCTGTATTAAAGCGAATACGCCCCGTATAGCGACAACAGTATCGCTTCCTAAACGCTTCATCAGTGGTGATTTTAACGGTGACGGACTGACTGATATCGCCGCCATTGAATTAAATTATACCTATTCGTATCTGGGACCTTGCGATATCTATGGCGAACCTCTGCCTTCAACCTCTACGTATTTAGGTTATACGTATTTTGTAGATATGGACAGGCGTCTTGCTGCAAACTTTACCACCAGGGCCGGAAGATTAGGTGTTTCAATAAACAGCGTAACTTATGTAGCTGATTTTAACGGCGATGGAAAATCGGACATCTATGTTTTTGATTTAGGAAAAGTCAAAGTGTATTCCTTAAATGATAGTAAACAATTTGAATTGCTTACGCAGTTTACGGATACTGGCATTGATACTGCCAAACCCATTTTAATAGGAGATTATAACGGAGATGGAAAGTCGGATTTTATGATCCCAAAGGAATACGGAAATTATTGGTATAGCTATAATTCAACAGGAGCCGGACTTTTAAAAGAGGAAAATATGTACCCTTTTTGTTTGTAGCCAATGATTCCTATAATACCTACAATTATATTACTACAGATTTTAATAATGATGACAGGACAGACATTATTAGAATCACAAGTATAAGAGATCAGGCCGATACTTCAGGAGCAATTTCGCTGTTTTGTGCTATAAATGACAGAGGTGACTTTACAGATTATAAAATTGTAAATACGGGATATCAGCCTGATATCAATATTTATGCACTTCCTTTGTATTTACCACAAACTATAAAAAATCAGCAAAGCGGCGTTAATCAATTAAACAACACTTTAGAAATTGCATTTGTCAACCAAAATAAAATTCACTTTTTTGCTTCTGACAGTTATAATGTTAAAAAAAATAACCTGTTAAAAAAAATCACAACAGGAAATGGGGTTCAGGAAATGCTAACCTATATTCCTTTAGATTCAAAATATTCCGGACTTGCTTTTTACAACAAAATTTATACGCCTACGAATAACTATATAGCATCGTATCCCAATTTAGACATAAAAATTAACCCTAATTTATTTGTCGTGTCAAAAATTGAAATGAGAAGCAAAGACGTTTATAAAAAGAAATTGTTTTCGTATTATGGCGCTGTTTCAAATTTAAATGGTCTTGGATTTATGGGTTTCCGATCTGTAAACCAAACAGACTGGCACGATGATTCGACAGCACTTTTCTCTAATGTTGTTAGTAGTGATGTTGACCTGCTTAGAGGCGCTAATACTGAAAGTTTTAAAGTGCCTTATATGTATTACCCTTATGGTGGTGCAACTCCGTCCGATTTTGTTTCAAGATCGTTAACGACCTATGAAACAGCAGTAAATCCGGTACAGCCAAATAAAGTTTTCAAATTAAAAACTTTAAATGTAAAACAGTTTAGCACTATAAACAATAGCAATACCAATAGTGAGACTACTGATATACAATACGACGCCTATAATAATATAACTTCCTCTAAATCGTCTGTGAGTGAGGGAGGCACCCTTGCTAAAACAGTTACTACAACTACGGCTTATCAAACAGTTGCAGCTCCTTATATAGTAGGAAGACCTACAAGCAGCAGCAGCACCGTAGTGGCCGATGGGCATACTATGACCAGCAATGAGAGCTACACGTATGATGCAACGAGTCAATTGCTTTCAAATGTTGACAGAAGTGCCATAGGTACCTCTACCGTATCAGAGGGTACGCGTTACGATCTCAATGG
Source organism: Flavobacterium circumlabens (assembly GCF_004345565.1). Lineage (GTDB taxonomy): Bacteria > Bacteroidota > Bacteroidia > Flavobacteriales > Flavobacteriaceae > Flavobacterium > Flavobacterium circumlabens. The sequence goes on from NZ_SLWA01000001.1 coordinate 570,254, forward strand.
TAACGTTATCCAAAAAACAATAACGTCTCAGGTTCCGGTACAATCAAGGTCTACTTTTTACGAATATGATCCTTCAGGAAGGTATGTCATAAAAATTACCGATAATGATAATTTAGTGTCAACCTTTGATTATTACTTTGAAAATGGGGCATTAAAAAAAGAAACTAACCCGTATGGTTCTTCTTCTTATACCATTGATTCGTGGTTTAAAAGACTAACGGCAAAAGATGACTGGCTAAACAAAACGACTTCATTTGCTTATACAAAAAATGCTGAAAAAACAATTGTTACCGCAACACCGGATGCTTTAGACGGCAGTGCTTCTGAAGAAATGTTTGACGATTTAGGACGAAAGATAAGATCCGGAAGTAAGGATATCAACGGAACGTTTTCTTATGTATCGTACTTATACGATATTTTTGACCGAAATTATAAGGTAAGTGAGCCGTACTTTGGTACTACACCATTGCAATGGAATGAAACTAAATTTGACATGTACAGCCAGCCCGTACAAAGTATTCTGTTTAATAACAGAACGGTATCGACAGCTTATTCAGGACTTACGACTACGACAACAGATGGTTCAAAAATCAAGAAATTTACAGCGGATGCAGCCGGTAATATTACCACAACTAATGAAACTTTAGGAGGTGATATTACGTATAAATACTTCGCCAATGGAAATTTGAAGCAAACCACTTACAATAATATAAGTATAGATATAGAGCAAGATGGCTGGGGACGAAAAACAAAACTAAAAGACCCATCGGCCGGAACGTTTACCTATGCATATAATGACTATGGGGAGCTCACCAAAGAAACCTCACAAAATGGCAATGTAGTAACGACCATAACCCGTGATACTAATGGGAAACCAACTAAAAAAACAATAAAAGGCGGCGGGACAGATAGTGAAACCAACTATACCTATAGTGGTATATTGCCCCTGACCATTGTTTACATTGATAATAATGAACCTGCAGGTACCAATAAAACTACAACTACTATAACGTATGACACTTTTAAAAGAGTAGAATCTATTGTGGAGGATAAGGAAAATGTGACCAAATTTACCAGATCTTTTACCTATGATGCTTTAGGGAGGGTGGCTACCGAAACTAAAACAGCATTAGTAGCAGGTTCTAATAAATCAAGTACTGTAACCACAAAAAATGTATATAAAAATGGAGATTTATATCAAATCCAGGATGCACTAAATAAAGTGCTTTGGCAAACCAATACCCTTAATGCCAATGGGCAGATAGTAGAAAATGTGATCGGTAATGGTATAAAAATGACCAATATCTATAATAATGATGATGGGTATTTATCAAAAATACAACATGATAAAACAACAGCCCCGACAGCTAATATTCTGACCCTTACGACTGCATTTGATAAGAATACGGATAATTTGGACAGCAGAATTAACAGTTCTTTTGCCAACTATACAGAATCTTTTAAATATGATGCAATCAACAGACTGCAAAAGTTTACCAATCTACAAGGGGTGGAGGAAACCCAGACCTATGATGCTTCGGGGAAAATAACCGGAAACAATCTGGGCGCCTATTCTTATGACCCGATTAAAAAATACCAAAATACGGCTATAACGCTTAATCCGGAAGCCACCGGCTATTATGCCAACAGAGAAGGTATTTTTAATGATGCCATGGAGAACAAAACAGGTTGGGGTACTGAAAAGTATCCTAATACAAACTTTTTCAGTTATGATGGTACAAAAGCCGGGCATGCAGTTGGAAAAAACACCTTAAAATTAGCCAATACAACGACGACAGAGCAATACGTTTTCTCGGATAAATGGATAGATATCAGCAATGCTGCGCCCACTCAATATACCTATTCGACCTGGTTTTACAGTGACAATCCGCAGGCAGAAATATTCCTGTACATGAAAGATGGGGCAAATACAGTAACGCAGGTAAATACGGTAAACAATACCAAAGGCGCATGGACACAAATCACGGGTACCTTTTTAGTCCCGGCAAATGTTAAAAAATTACGCCTGCGTTTAGACAACAACGGATTAGGAAATATCTGGTACGACGATGTTGAAATACGTAAAACGAGTGATCCTGCTTCAACTGTAAGGAGTTTAAATGTTACCTACAATGCTTTTAAAAGCCCCTTACAGATCGAAGAAACCAATGTCGATAAAATAAGTTTTACCTATAACGATGACAACCAGAGAAGCACCATGTATTACGGCGGCTTTGCCGACAAACTGCTTAGGCCTTTGCGCAAACATTATTCTGCCGATGGAACAATGGAAATCAAGGAAAACAAAGTAACGGGAACATCTGAATTTGTTACTTACATTGGCGGGGATGGCTACACGGCACCGATTGCAGTGAAGAGTGACGGAACAACACAAAATTATTTATATTTACACCGGGATTATCAGGGCAGTATTATGGCCATAACAGATGCCAATGCTACCGTAGTCGAAAAACGATTGTTTGATGCCTGGGGTACAATTATAAAAGTACAGGATGGCGCCGGCAATACGCTAAACGGATTAACCGTTCTGGACAGAGGGTATACGGGTCATGAGCATTTGCAGAGTGTGGGGCTGATTAACATGAATGCAAGGTTATATGACCCGCTGCTGCACCGATTTTTACAGGCAGACAATTATATACAGGATCCTACCAATACGCAAAATTACAACCAATATGGTTATGTGTTAAACAACCCATTGTTGTATACGGATCCTAGTGGTAATGCTTCCTGTGATATTTGTACAGGATCACCGGGAGTAAACACTGGAAGTGGTGGTTCAGCAACCAGTACCGATTTAGGAGAATTTGGACGTGATACGGGCATAACAAAGTGGGCAAGGAAAAACTTAAATTTTAATAGCTGGCGCAGAAGCAGGGATAGGTTTTTGGGGAGAAATAAAGGGAATGATAATCCTAATCCGGCACCGCAGCCTAATGTGAGTAAATACGTAAACGTAAAAACTACCGGAAGTGGACAATATTATGGTGGCGATGGCAGCGGCAGCCTTTTAGATTATTTTAGTAGATTTGTTTACGAAGTAGATCAATTTAATCCGATAGCGCTTGCCTGGGATGGAATAAAAGGAAATGTCAATGGCACGGACCGATATGGTAATGAGTTATCAGGATTTGATGCCAATATGAAAATTGTTACTGCAATTCCTATGACGAAAGTCGGTGGTGTTTTAGTAAATGTAGGGGAAAGAGCACTGCTTACAGAAGCTAAGACTTCAGTAAAAAGCATTTTAACAGGAGGTAAAACTTTTGAACAATACAAAATTGCTAGAGGTGGTACGGAAACACTAACAAAAATTTCAACTTCAACGGGAACACAAAGAATAAGTACAGAGTTTCATCATGTGTTTTTAACCCAAAGGTTTCAACGTGCATATGATATACCAATGTGGATGGTCAATAATAGAATAAATGTATGGAAAGTTAATACTATTCAACACTCACTTATTGATTCTTATCGCTATAACTTTTTGCGTGCTGGTATAAAACCGGAAGTTGGATGGTTTGCAAAATATAATTGGTTTACTAAATTTTAATTAATTAACTATGTTTGGAATATTTAAAAGAACAAAAATAAAGGATGAAGAAATTAAATTACTTCAAAATGTACTAGTGAAACTTCCATTTCCATATTCACATTTGATTAATCAAATAAATGATGGATTATTCAGAGGAGTATTAATAGATGCTAGTGATATCCCTGGATATGTTGCATTTACTTTTAATTCTAATGTTTTGAAAAAATACGATAGAGAAAATGAAAGGGATTTTAAACTTTGTAACATAAAAGTTTATGATAGAAAAACATTAAGTTATTTACCTTACGAAATTTATGTGTCAAGCGGTACAATCAATGGCTACTCATTAGGTGGAAATAAAAAATATGACATTGACACTAACAAAATTGACGTAACAGGTTTCAGGAAAACTTTTTTTGGAATTGTTGATTATCAAAAAATAGAAAATCTTCTTAGTGAAAAAGAAAAAATGATTTTAAACCCTTCAGAAGTTTATTCTGTTTTTATAAATAACAGGGAGTATTTTCATATTAAAGATCTGGAAGACGGCAATTTTATTGGGATTGACCTTAAAAAAAATATTTACAAAATAATACATAATCCTTCGAGTATTGAGATGATTGATGAAACAATTGAGAGTATCTTGTCCTAAAATAGGTTTTGCACAAAAGTGGATAAATATTCAAAAAAGGCAAAGTATACAGCCTTGACGTTCTTTATGATAAAGCAAGAAATTCAATATGGCATTTGTAATTATGTTAAAACAAAATAAGGATAATCATATGTATAGAAAAAATGATAAAAGAAGATTGTATTGGCTAATTGATGAATATATATTGGGAAAAATTAATGAGTCAACTTTTTGTGATGAATATTACTATTCGTATGATTTAGAAATTGACAATAGTACATTTACACACAATGAAAAATATATTTTCTCAGAGCTAAGTAAAGTTACAAGTAGGTTTTCTCAATATGAAGAAGATCATATTTTAGATTCTAAAGCTTTTTCAAGTATTGATGAACTAAGGCAAAAAGTCTTAGAAACTAGGGACAAATTAAAAGGTGAAAACTTATTTTAATTTCTCTAAATAAATCATTCTAATTGTGGCAATAGAGAAAACAATAAAAAAGAAGATTACTGAGGAATGGCTAAATGCTGTTCCTCAACTTTCAGCATTTGCACAAAACAAATTGTATAAAATAGTTGGTTGTTGTGTTTTAGGGATAGAATTAATAAAACTTCCACATTCTGAGGAATATAGACCACATTTTGTTGTATATCCATTATGGAAAAGTAATTTGAAAGAATGTTTAAATATCCCATCTATTTATTTTGCAATTGAAAATAATAAAGGGCTACAATTAGATATACCTTATTTAAGACACAGTATTTATTTCAACGAAGCAATTGAATGTCTAAAAAAACAAATAATCATCTCGTTGAATGAAAATGTTACATTGAAATCATTGTTTGAATTAGTAGATAATCGCTTTAATGACATGTTAGTAAAAACAAATTCAGCGCAGCAAGCAAAATTATTTGAATTGAAATTTTATATAGCTTTGTACACAGGTAATCAAGCTCAAGTTGAAAATATTTTAACTCAGATTCAACAGATAAGTATGAGTTGGAATATGCAGATGTTTGAAATTTGGTATGGAAAATTTGATTTGTGGTTTCAAAGTTTACAAGAAAAAGTAAATCATCGGGAAGAATTTTTAAGGCAGATAGAAACTAATAAGTTGGATAAGAAAATTGCAAAGCTGAAAAGTTCAGAAATAATATTGTAATCTGGTACGAGTAATAAGTTTACCATGGCATGGCATTCGTTGAGCAATAAAATCATGCTATTTAAGATATTCAAAATAAAATCTTCTGTGATCGATTAAAAGGATTTTTATATAATGCAACTATAAAATGGCAATAGACAAAACAATAAAAAAGAAGATTACTGAGGAATGGCTACTTGTTTTTCCTCAACTTTCAGCATTTGCACAAAATAAATTATATAAAATAGTTGGTTGTTGTATTTTAGGAATAGAATTGATAAAATCTCCATTTAAGGACAATTACAGCCCATATTTTGTAATATACCCACTTTGGAAAAAGGATGTAAAAGCATGTCTTGATTATCCCATTATTTTAAAGAATTTCAAAAACAAAAAAGGATTTGAATTTGATATACCCTATGAAAGACACGAGGTTTTTTTTAGTGACGTGATAGAAAGTGTGAAGAAACAAACTCCATTGCTTTTCGACAGAAATATTTCTTTAAAAGAAATACTATCAGTATTAGATGAATATGCTAAAACACCGCCATTGAGTGCCGCCCCAAACTCTTACCTGCAGGCTTTACTTCAGGAAATAAAATTCGAAATAGCTTTAATTACTGGAGTAAATGAAGCTCATAATATATTAGAAGAAATTAGTAAAAGAGCTTGGGACGTAAACCACTTTAGAGTATTTGGTGTAGAGGCAGATCAATGGCTTCAGGAATTACAGAAAACAATATCAAACAGGGAAGAACTTTTAAAGCGTATCGAGATAAATAAAGAAGACAAGAAAATTTCAAAGCTGAAAAGTTCAGAAATAATATTGTAAGAAACTCAGTGAGTAAACCATACTGCAATTTAACTTGAAAATAATATGTTTAATTTTTTTAAAAAGAAGAAAAAAAAATATCCGGTAACAAAAATTGAATTACACTTTTTTAAAAGTCTCATAACGATCTTACCTCGAAAGTATCATTATTTGCTACCCCAAATAAATGATGATTTTTTAATTGCTTTTAAAGAAAATGTATTAGGATTTAAGGATAGTTATACTTTTTTGCTCAATGCAAAATTAGAACCTACTTTTATAAACAAAAAATTACCCCATTTTTTTATTTTGCAAAATATTAAAATTTGGAACAAGCTATAAGAGGATTTCGTTTCGATTAATTTAAATATTTTGTCCGGTTATTTGGGAGGATTTAATGTTGAAAGTATAGAATTCTCTGATTTTGATTTTACTAAATTTGATATTTCAGAAATAAATGAAAAACACTTTGAAAATAAAGAGTTAAAAGATTTTTTAAAACAATCAAATTTTAACAGTAATGAGAAAGAAGAATTTGAGCAAAAGATCAATCACACTTATTCAATAAAGCTTCAGGATGGTATTTTCTTCTATATCGATAATATTGAGAATGGTGATGTTCTTGCAGTTGATATCGCGGGAAATTGCTATCTTTTAATACATGATCCGTACAAGGTGATAAAGATTTATAACAAAGAAGAATTTTTCTCCAAATTGAAAGCCAATTCCTTAGTGAAAGATACGATTGAGAAATATGATTACTATTCTCAAAATATTTAAACAATTATAAAACCAAAATTGTTGACTTCTTAATAATATGACAGAGAGCGTACACACAAAAAGAGAGGATGTTTTTTCAGTTAAGGTAAATACTTTTAGAGAGCTTACTAATTTTTGCTAAAATAAAAACAGCAGTATGTTTAATTTTTTTAAAAGAAAAGAAAAAATCCATTTAAAGGGATGGGAAAAAGAGTTATTTCAAAATATATTTAGGCTGCTTGGTACTGAATATTATAGTTTTGAAAAACAAATAGCAGAGGGGATAATTGAATCCGTAAGATTTGATAAAAATATTCCGGATTATATAAGCTTCAAATTAAATATTGCATTACTTAATAAATTTGAAAAGAAGAACGAACAAATATCAATCATCAAAGGAATTGAGGTATTTGACAAAACAACTAATCAATATAAAAGTCTTAGCATTGATCTGGGTTTTAATTTAATATTGGGATATTCAATTCACGATATTCTCAACTTTAATCCTGATCCAAACAAAATCAATGTTGCTTCGGCATACAGATCTTTTTACGAAAATAAAGATTTTGATAAAATTAAATCTCTGTTTACACAAGAGGAGGTAGATTTATTAAATGTTTCAGAGATATATGAAGTTCCGCTTGATGGGAAGACTTACTATCACCTAAAAGATCTGGAAGATGGCGATTTTTTAGGAATAGATATAAATAAAAATATTTTTAAAATAACTCATGATCCTTTTGGAATTACGATACAAAAAGACTCTTTAAAGTCTTTTTTTTAATAGCCTTGGTTATTTACAAGGGACGAATATGGTAAGAAATTAGGATTTAAATGATTAAAAAAGCATTGATATCAGGGAATATTTATAAAATTATAGATGAAAAAGAAGTGAGATATTTTCAATATTTCTATACTGATCCATTTTATTTAGGAGACAATTTAATTTGGGTTTTTAATCAAAATAAAGAAACCCATAATTTGAATGAAATTGTAGATTCCGGATACAGTTTTTGTTTTTATACCTTAATAGAATCCGGATTAAAAATGAAAAAATGGGCGTTGGTAGGTAATGTTCCAATATCTGAAGCACTAGAATTTTATTCTTCATTTCGTTGGAGAGATCTCGAGACAGGTATATGGTATAAGTTGCAATATGATCAAAAGAATTAGGAAATTCTTTAACAGATGAGCAATTAAAAATTCCCCCAGCTGGCGAGCGTCCCGCTCGTGAACGCAATCAAAATAAAAAGCCATTCCATATCGGAGTGGCTTTTGTCTTTATAGCAATGTTAAATGTACCTAAATGTTGATTTTACGCATTAACCAGATAAAAAAACCCATTCCATAAAAAAACCCTTGTGAATTAAACTTCACAAGGGTTTCTAATTTTGCAGAGAGGAAGGGATTCGAACCCTCGATACAGTTACCCATATACTAGCTTTCCAGGCTAGCTCCTTCAACCACTCGGACACCTCTCTATTTCGGTTTGCAAATAACACAAAAAAAAATGACTTACAAAAGTAAAATCCAATATTCTTTAGATGCTTTTTCGAAACTCTTCCATAAACAGTTTTACGGCCTTTTTCTGGTAACCGCCAATCGTCAGCATAAACGAATCTCTTTTGGTCGGAACTCCCGTAATCTGAATCGATTTGAGGTTATCCCAGCCTTTTAAGGCTTTTTCTGCCACTATCGTCGCCCAGTCACTGTTCTCTACCATTTGCAGCAAAGCGTGAATGGAATTTAACTCTATGGCGATTTTGGGTTTCATGTTGTGTTTTAGAAACAGTCCTTCTACAAATTCCCTGGAATTGGAGCCTTTTCCCGGTAAAATAAGCTGAATTTCTTCTATTTTCTTAAAGGCAATTTTATCTAGAACTGCCAAAGGATGTGATTTTGACACCGCCATGACCATATGCGAAGTAAACAAAGGTACTTTCTGGATCGGAAGCCCGATGTCGTGCGACGAAATCACAAGCACCAAATCCAATTCGTTGTTCATTAATTTTTGTTCCAGGGCTTCTGTTGTGCCATACTCGACTACAATTTTGAGGTTTTGATATCTTTTTGCAAAGGAATTGATCACCGGCAAAATCAAAAGTCCGAAAATATAGGTTACGCCTACCCGAAGTTCACCGCCAATCATTTCGTTTAAATCGTCAATGGCCTGCTTTCCGTTTTGTACCTTTTCGATGACCTGTTTGGCATGAATCAGAAAAACGGAGCCGGCTTCGGTAAGCTGTACTTTTTTCCCGATCCGGATAAACAAAGGCATTCCGAGTTCTTCTTCGAGTTTTTTGATCTGTTGCGATAATCCGGATTGTGTGACAAAACACAGCTCGGCGGCTTTTGTAAAATGAAGTACCTCAGCCGTCTTAATAAAATACTGTAGTTGATAGATTTCCATATCGATAAGTTTTACTACTTATTATCAGTAAAATTATTAATTTTTCTAATGAAATCATAATCCCGAACTTTGTAAAAAAATAGCAAGGATTATGTTTAAGGCGTTAAAATCAAAAAACTTCAAATTATTCTTTTACGGTCAGTCGGTTTCGGTTATTGGTACATGGATGCAGAAAACTGCGGTCAGCTGGATGGTTTACAGCATCACCGGATCTGTTTTCTTACTGGGGCTGGCTACTTTTCTGAGTATGATTCCTTCCTTATTTTTAGCGCCTGTGGCCGGAAGTATTATTGGCCGTTACGACAGACACCGCTCTATGATGATTTTACAATCGCTGGCCATGCTTCAGGCGGGTGCACTGGCTTTGCTTATTTATCTGAAAATATACAACATCAACTTTATACTGGCGCTCAGCCTTATTCAGGGCATTATCAATGCTTTTGACATGACCTGCCGACAAACCATGATGATTGATATTGTCAATAACAAAGAGGATTTACCCAATGCGGTAGCTCTTAATTCAACGCTGAACAACTTCGCCCGAATTGCCGGTCCAGCCCTGGCCGGAATTATTCTGCACCAGTATGGTGAAGACATTTGTTTTATTGGAAATTTCATTAGTTATATTCCGGTTCTGATTTCATTGCTATTGATGAAAATCACACCGCATATCAAGGCAGAGCACAAGCTTAAAATGCTGGACGATCTGATAGAAGGCCTTGACTATGTTAAAAAAGAAACGGAAATGGCCCGAATGCTGCTGATGTTAATGTGCAGTAGTTTATTTGTCATTTCTTTCAATACGCTTATGCCTGTTTTTGCCAAAGATATCTTTAGTGGAAATGCCCAAACTTTTAGCTGGTTCGAAAGTTCCGCAGGGATTGGTTCTGTGCTCTCCGCAATTTATCTTGCCAACCTCAAATCATCCAAAAACATGAATAAAATAATGATTGCTTCGAGTTTATTGCTGGGCTTCAGCATTATTATACTGGCGGTTTCTAACAGTCTGACCATTGCGCTTATTTGCATGACGCTGAGCGGTCTCGGAATGATGGGACAAACTTCATCGATCAATATTTATATTCAGACGCAAAGTGCTATCAATATGCGATCCAGAAGTATTAGTTACTACCTCATGGCGTATCAGGGCATGATTCCTGTGGGAAGCTTGATTATTGGGTATCTTTCTCACTCCCTTGGTGTACGAACTACGGTGGCAATTCAGGGTATCATCTGTCTTCTTTCGGTGATTGTTTATGTGTATTATAAAAATCACAAGGCTGTTGAAGAGGATTTAGAAACTTGTACGGTACCTTATAAGGATTGATAAATTCCAATTCTTTTAGCTATCTAAATAAATTCCAAATTCCAATTATTCGCAAACTTTCATTTTGAAACCTGATTGATAACAAACAGATGAGGTAAATCTCCGCAACCATATCCATTTCCGAAGATGCAAAACGGTGTAGCGATTCTAACGAAGATTTCTCGTTCCTCGAAATGACAAACTTTGAGTGATCAGTTTTGGAATTTGGAATTTAAAATATTGTTTTTTTATAATGAAATCTCCCCGCGTAAAGAAGTTTCAAAAACGGTTTTGAAGTTTTTCGCTTCTATTGGATGACCTAACAAATACATCAGTTTTGTAATGGCCGCTTCGGTTGTGATGTCTTTACCTGAAATTACCCCTAATTCTTTAAGTGCTGTACTGGTCTCGTATTGTCCCATATTGACGCTTCCGCCGGAACATTGCGTCACATTTACGATGTGCAGACCGGATTGAATTGCTTTTTGAATCAGGTTTAAAAACCATTCTTCGGTCGGGGCATTTCCGGAACCGTAGGTTTCCAGAACAATTCCTTTTAAGTTGGGTGTTGACAGGATCGATCCCAAAACAATTTCGCTCATTCCCGGAAACATTTTTACAATGGCCACATGATTGTCCAGATTTTTGTGCACCAATAATTTCGCATCGGTTTTTACGGGAAGGAATAAATGGGAATTTAATTTAAGGTGAACGCCTGATTCTACCAATTCAGGATAATTGGGTGCCGTAAAAGCCCTGAAATGTTCTGCATTTACCTTAGAAGTGCGGTTTCCGCGGTATAATTTGTATTCAAAATACAAACAAACTTCATGGATTACCGGTTTATTATTCTCCTGCAAGGAAGCAATCTGAATGGCTGTAATCAGGTTTTCTTTAGCGTCGGTACGCAAATCCCCTATTGGCAGTTGCGATCCTGTAAAGATTACAGGTTTAGTTAAATTCTCGAGCATAAAGCTCAGTGCTGAAGCAGAATAAGACATGGTATCTGAGCCGTGCAACACTACAAAACCGTCAAAAGCGATATAATTTTCCTCGATAATTGTGGCCATTTTTGCCCACATCTCCGGATTCATGTTCGAAGAATCGATTGGGTTTTCAAATGAAACCGTTTCGATTTCGCAATCCAGTTGTTTTAACTCGGGAATTTTTTGCAATAATTTACTAAAATTGAAGGCTTTGAGCGCTCCTGTCTCAAAATCCTTGCTCATACCGATAGTTCCTCCGGTATAAATTAAAAGTATTTTAGCCTTAAATGACATCCTGATATTTTAATTTATTGACCACCGGATTCGCATACATGGATAAAAATCCTTGTCTGGTCACGGGATTATCACTTCCGATTCGCATTTCTAAACGACGCTCAAAAAGCGACTTTTCATTTTCTTTGTATAAATGTGCAAACTTATTGGTTCCGTTTAAGATATCGTAGGCGATAAAATTAGTCGGCCATAATTGGTAATTTTTCAAAATAGAATCATCAATTACCTGCGCCAAAGCCTGAATTTGTTTGTTGGCATTGTCATTCTCTGCTACAATCTGATCAATTTCCGTGTTTAGAACATCACCGACAGAAATATGTATTCTTTTTTTAGTTCCCATAATACCACTTAAAATGGTCATGAAATCTTCGTTTTTTTCTTTGATATAAACTTCGTTGTTTGCTTCTGCCATTAATTGTGGCATTTTCAGCACATCGGTTGGGTCGTACTCGTATGAAATAGAAACCGGAACGATTTTTATTTTCCTGAAATAATCCATCAGATTGGCTTCATCAGAACCCATTCCGATCATTTTCAGCACGCCGGGATTTGTTTCGTCATTTCCGTCTTTGGTGCGGCCTTCTCTTTGGGCAATCCAAACCGAACGATTTTCACGAAGCAATAGCTGCCCCATATATTCTGCTAATAATTTAGAACTATGCAGCATTTCCCTTGGTGTTAAACCTCTCAAAACCAAAAAGTTCCTATTCAGTTTTGCTAAGGTGCTTAAGAATGCTTTTTTAACCAGATTATCTCCAATTGCAGATGCTGTCATTACCAGGCCATGTTCGAATAAACAAACATTTAGCAGGGTAGTATCTAATAAAATATCACGGTGATTGGATACAAATAAGTAAGAAGTATTTTTTTCCAGTTTATCAAAACCTGAAGTGGTAAGTCCTTCAGAGCTTCTCTCCAGCACTTTTTGAATGGTATGATAAATAAAATTACATTGAAAATCACGAATCGAATGTGTTTTCTTAAGCTGATCTTTCCAAGCATCATCTTCTAATTCCGGAAAAGTAAAATTCATCATGGCTTTCATCATCGGATGATTGACAACATCATGAAGTGCTTCATTTATTTCTGAATCATAAAACGGTCGAATGGCATCAAATCTCTGCATTACATTTCTATTTTAGTGGGGCAAAAGAACAAAAAAAAAATTAAAGTATTGTAAGTTGTGGGTTAAATACCAAAAACGTCTTGTGAGTTCTGGGTGGTAATCGCTGCTATTTCCTCTTCGGAAACATCATAAATATCGGCTAGTTTTGCTACTACATTTACAATATAACTGCTTTCATTTCGCTTTCCGCGATACGGAATTGGAGCTAAATAGGGCGAATCGGTTTCGAGAACAATATGTTTTAAATCGATCTGGTTTAGGAACTGATCTATTTTTCCGTTTTTAAAAGTCGCCACACCACCGATTCCGAGTTTCATATTATAGGATATGGCCTGTAAAGCCTGTTCGTGTGTTCCGGTAAAACAATGGAAAATTCCAAACAGGTCTTCTGATTTTTCTTCTTCCAGAATTTCAAAAATCTCATTGAAAGCTTCACGGCAATGGATTACGATGGGCAGTTTATACTGTTTCGCTAACTGAATTTGTTTCCTAAAAGCAAATTGCTGCTCTGCCAGATGTGTTTTGTCCCAATACAGATCAATTCCGATTTCACCAACGGCATAAAATTTCCTTTTGGCCAATTCGGTTTCAACATGTTGCAACTCGTCCAGGTAATTTTCTTTCACGTAAGTGGGATGCAGACCCATCATCAAAAATACATTCTCAGGATAATTTTTTTCGAGATCATACATAGACTGCGTTGCGGCAGCATCAATTGCGGGAATAAAAAAACGGGTTACTCCTGCATTTAGGGCTCTACGGATCATTTCATCGCGGTCCTGATCAAATTCTTCTGAGTATAAATGGGTGTGTGTATCGGTAATAATGGTTGTTGCGCTCAATGGGACTTATTTTTAAGAAGCCAAAATTACGACAATATTAAAAACTTTCCAATTGGAATGGTGAGGGCGGGAAATGGTACGCGGATGATACGGATTCACTTTGTGAAAACGCGGATTTGCACGGATTTTTCCTGGTTTATGGATGGTTTGTTTTTTGTGGATCCTTTTCTCGTGGGGAAGACAAATAAATCTCAAAATAAAAGCGAGGAATCCCTTTAAAGAAATTCCTCGCTTTCGAAATGAAAAACCATATATTGACCCGTTTATTCTAAATCTTTTAATAATAGCTGTACTTCTACATTATCTTCATAATCCTGCGGAATGGTAAGCAGGATTTTTTTGCAGCCGGCATAATCTTTTTGTTTCAATTTGCATAAAGCAAGATTCCAGGTGGCTTTATCTTTGTATACTGATGTTCCTGCTCTTAGCGCTTCAAAAACAGCTTTCGCTTTTGTATACTGGTTTTCTTCCAGTAAAGAAATGCCATAAAAAAGCTGAATTTCAGGTGTTTTTGATTCCTTAAGGATTTTCTCGAAAAGCGGAATTGCAGCTTTATAGTTGTGCGCGTTAAAAGCAGTTTCCGCCTGTTTTAAAGTGGTGTTTGCATTTCCTCTTTCGGTAAAATAAGCCTGTTCGTGCTGACTGAAATCTTCATAAACCGGATTTTTGCTATAATTAAAAAAGAACAATCCAATCAAAATCACTACAGAAGCTGCAACCGCATAATTCCACGGTTTTAAGGCAATTACTTTTGATTTGTCTTTATGGAAATGTTTGTCCGAGATCTTCATCAGATTTTCTTTGAACGCTTCTCTTTCTGCTGCTATTCCGAATTTATTTTCCAATTGCTGTTGTGCGGTTCTGAAAGCGGCAAATTCCGCAGCAAATTGCGGATCATCGGCTATTTGTTTTTCAAAATTCGCTTTTTCATCAATAGTCAGTTCGCCCTCCAGGTATTGATCGAATAATATATAGCGTTCTTCGTTCATGACTAATTATTTTTTAGAGATTTAAAGTTTTTGGTTTCCTGAATCCACTGCGTCAACTGGCCAATGCATAACGATTTCTTTTTACGGACATATCCATAGGTTACATTGAGCTTTTCAGCGACTTCTTCCATCGATTTAATTTCAAAACTCAGCTTTAATAACTCCTGACATTTGTCTCCTAATTTCTGGAACATGGTATCAAAAAGTTGTTGTTTTTCATTAAATTCTTCGGTTTGCTCTACCAATTCATGAGCAGATTCACTTATAGATCCCGCATCTTCATTAATTGTTACCCCTTTATTGGCTGTTTTTTTCAATTCATTCAGCCACTTCCTTTTGCACAACAGGAAAAAATAAGCATCAAACGGACAGGTCAGTTCCAGCGTATTGGCTTTGGCCTGATTGAACAGCAGTATCATTACTTCCTGAACAACATCCTGCGCCTGATCCTGATTACCGGAATTGTTCCTGATATAGTAAACAACTTTCGGAACAAACTTTTTATAAATCTCCTGAATTATAATCGAATTATTGGCAGCAAGTCCTTCGATATATTTTTGGTCGGAATGAATTTTAGTTTTGGCCATAAAACAGCTTTTTAAAAAGCTAATGTAAAAAGAATCTGAAAATAATTTTAAAAACAAGGGTAACAATTCTAAAATCAGATGGATATAACGAAACAGGAATCTTTTAAAACAATTCAAAAAATTAAGAGAAATGGAAAGTTATCCCCTTATAAACGAAAAAAATCTGGATCGTTTTCACAAAATGCTTTTGGCAAAAAAACGAAACGGTTTTGTAATTATCGAACATAATGAAAAATTGCCTTATGCGGTTTTATCCAAAGAGAAAAAAGAAATCAATCATCCCTTTCATTTATTTCTTACGGTGATCACATTGGGTCTCTGGTCGATCGTCTGGATTTATTTGATCGTATCACTTTCACGAAAGAAAGAAATCCTGGTCGCATTGGATGAAGATGGAAATGTTTTTGAAGAAAAGTGCCTTTCGAAATAAAATGCAAAAAAAAATAAAAAAGAAGGGTAACAAAATTTCACCGCAATTGATCTGCTTCTATAAACCTGAAATAAATTAAAAAACAGGGGTAACAATTTCCCCGCAGTAGACATATATTATTAAATAACTATTAAAACTGAATATCATGAAAACAAATTTTAAAACAATCGGACTATTATTATTCGCTATAACGACATTGGTAAGCTGTGACAACAGCGATGGCGACAACACCAACGATTCAATCCTGCCTCCAACTTCGGCAGCTTTCAAAGGAATCACCGAAAAAGGAATTAAAAGAAACACGCAGAACTTTACTGTAACGGCAGGAAACGGAGTGGTGAGTTTCACTTCTGCAAAAGGGGTAAAAGTAAACATCAACGGAGACTGTTTAACCAAAAACGGAACTCCTGTAACCGGAGCCGTAAATATCGAATATATCGAGCTTTTTGACAAAGGAAATATGCTGATTACCAACAAACCAACCATGGGAATTACTGCAGACGGAAAGAAAAACTTATTGATTTCCGGTGGTGAATTTTTCATCAAAGCTACCCAGGGCGGTGTTGAACTTCAAACTTCCTGTTATATGAATATGTTAGTTCCCGCAACTTTAACCGATGGTGTAGACAACGCGATGACCTTATGGACAGGTGCTATCAATGAAGCCGGAGAACTGGCCTGGAGAGAAGCGAAAGCCGGTGCAGATGGCGGTAACGGAAAAGGCGGTGTACAGGGGGAAGGAAACAATTATTATGTGACTTTTGGAAATTTTGGATGGACGAACGTGGACCGTTTTTACAGCGATCCAAGACCAAAAACAACTATTCTCGTAGACGTTCCGGAAGGTTTCGACAACAACAACAGTGCGGTTTATTTGTCTTATGATGGTGAAGGAACAAACGCACTGGCTAAATTGGATACTTATACAGCAGCAGGATTATTTAGCGAACACTACGGACAAATCCCGATTGGACTGGCTTGCCACGTGATTTTTGCAACCGAAGATAATGGTCAATGGCGTTACGCAATCAAAGGGGTGACAGTGGCTGCCGGAGACATTTATACTTTCACACTTGCTGAAACAACAGTCGGCACAGAAGCTCAACTGATAGCGGCAGTTAATGCTATTCAGTAACTTACAAAATACTTTTTAAGAAAAAGTGGTGATTTGCTCATCACTTTTTTTTACATTTAATCCAGTTTTCAAAATAATTCTGATGATTTTCAGAAGCTAATCCTGCTATCCGTTACAATCTTTTATGCCTCCCGATAGCTATAGGGGCCGGCAAAAAAGGATTTCCACTATTAGCAGGGCTAAAAAAGTATCTAGTTATGAAACCACTATCATCTATTTTCTTTCTTCTATTTTCTATAATCTCTTTCTCGCAAACCAAAGTAAAAGACACCATAACCCGAAGAGCCCATATTGTTTTTATCCAAAACGGAAATGCCGTTACCTATAAACCCGAGACGCCGCCACTAATTCCGATTGCGGGGGCACCAAAACCAAGTTATTCGTATTTATGGGAACTGGGAGACGGCCATTACAGTAAAGAAGCGGAGCCGAAACATGTCTATAAAACCAAAGGGAATTATACCACACGACTTGCCGTAACCAACAATTACGACAACGGAAAACCTCCGGCTACACGGCCGAAAAAGGTCGCTGTAAATGAGATCACCGATACAAATTATAAAGACATCGCATCGATAGCAGACCAAAACGGATTTGCGATCTTAAAAAACTGCGACCCCATTCCGGATCAGGAAATGGTAGTTGTAGTGAGTTACCAAAATCTGGAAAATTATGTGTCCAGCGGTAAACTGTATTTGTTCTATAACGAGAAACAATTCAAAAACAATAATTTCGAATTAGTTGATTTCAGGACGTATGCCAATGAAAGAGAAGTAAAAGAAAATACGGTCGCTGCCGTTGACGATCTGGACGATACTAAATCATACCTGGCTGCTGCCGAAAATACTTTCAAAATCAAAAAATACAGGAATACCACTACCGAGGAAGATCTCGATGCTTCATTAGCAGACGCCAACAAAACCTATCATAATGTTTCTGTCCTGGAATTTGATGATGCCAATCCCGGGGAAACCCGTAACCTTTTTTACACTTTCAAAACAACGCCCGAAATGATCAAAGATACCAGCGCAACGGTCACCATGCGCGGAATTTTTGTTCCCAGCCGAAGTTATAAAAACCATAAGATAAAAAACCTCGAGATGGAAATTGTAACGTCTCATGATCCCAACAAAATGGGTTCTAACGGAAGTTTTATGAATTACAGGCTAGTACGTTTTAAAAGGGTAAATTTCAAAACCCGTTTCCAAAACAATGGTGAAGGACCGGCAAGAATGATTCGACTTGAAACGGATGTTCCGGACATGTTTGACAAGAAAACATTTCAGATCGAAGATATGTATCCCAAATGTCCGATTTGCCCGAAAGACGAGGAACCCACCGTAAGTTGTTTAGATACGATCATTAAAAAGAACCAGATCTTTTTTACGTTTAAAAATATCTATTTACCGGGAAGCGAGCAAAAAAATGTACACGAAAAAGACAGTACAAAAGGGTTCGTAAAATATTCCATGAAGTTTGCCGAGGATTTCCATAAAGTAAAAACCCGAAGCCGGACTGCCATCATTTTCGACAAAAACGAACCTATCATTACCAATTATGCGACTACCCGATTTTTACCGGGAATCTCCATCGGGGCAAAAGCAGGTTACAATTTATATCCGGATTTAGAAAATTCGACCAGTTATTTTGTGGGCGCGACGATTTCACCATTTAAATCGTATCGCTTTTACTGGCAGGCGGAATGGCTGAACAGTGTCAATAAATACGATAGTGCCACTAACGTAATTGATGAAGTGGTTGTAAATCCGAATGGCGTAAAACAACGGCAACGTACTACTACAAGTACGGAAAATAAAAGTGTGAATTGGGAGGTACCGGTGCTGATTCGGTACAATATCAATAATTACATCGGAGTTGGTGCCGGTTTGCAGGCCAATTTCAATGTTTCCCAAGAGCAAAATCAAACTATAAAAATTGAATCTTTTGAAGGTGATTCAGAAAAATTTATAATCAACACCAGAACTGCTTCTAATGCGGTCAAAAGTTCCTTTGCAGATTTTAAAACCGGATTGTTATTCGATCTGACGGTTGGTGCGGCGAGAATCGGTCCGAGTCTGGGGGCGCGATATGTGATTAATTTCGAACAGAATTTCAATTATTTTCAGTTTTACGGAATCTGGAAATTTTGATGTTTTTCACCCTAGTTATGTAAGTACATTTAAGTTTTTCGTTTTATAAATTTCAAACGAATTATAATCTTAAGTTATTTAACTTTCATGGTTTATTTGGTGAGCCAAACAAAGCAACTTTTATATGAACTTACATCACTTATATGGTTTACTCCTGCTTTTTGTAAATCTTAATGTTTTGGGACAGCATCAGGAAGATCAAATATATCACGCGATTGATGTTTTTGTTACGAACCCTTCGGCGAAAGCGCTGCAAAATTTAACGAATACAGAAACACAATTCTGGAAAAACCCAAAGCCCAAAACCAAAGAGGCCTTGCTGGCCATTGTGGTTTTAAATTGCAATAAAGCGTATTATGAAAATCAATTTGGGCAGTTGGAAAAAGCAATTAAAAGCTACGAAAAAGCCTGGCTGTTGTACCAAAAACATCATTTTAAAGGCTACGATATTATCGAATACTGCCTGAAACCTTTAGGCAATCTGTATACCCTTCTCGGTGATTATGACAATGCCGAAAATACCATCAAACAGTATTACTTCATTGCCGATCAGGAGAAAAATGAACCTCAGAAAGTAGCGGCAATTCTTAATTTATCGAATGTGTATCAAAACACGGGAAATCTTTACAAAGCAATTGATTTACTTGAAAATACAATTCAAACCGAAAAGTTAACTCCAACTCAAAAAGGTATTTTATTAAACAATTTAGGTGCTAATTATTTCCTGACGACCAAAAGTTTTTTAGGGAAAACAACTGCTTTTGAGAAGGCCGAAAGTGCTTTTCTCAAAGCCGTTTTACTATTAAAAAAGGATCCTTCGCAAGCAGAGACTTTATCTAATTCGTATCGAAATTTAGCCAAACTAAAAATAGAACAAAATGATCTGGCCAACGCTTCGGACTATTTTGAGAAAGCCAAAACAGCGTTCCGTAAAACTTCCGCTCAGGAACCCCGCAAAAAAGCACAATTGTATTATGAAGCTGCTTTTCTTTCTTTCAGACAGGCAAACATAAAAGAGGCCAACCAAAATATTATTAGTGTTTTTAAAACACTCCTTCCGGATTATACGGATTCCAAAAGTATACTGCCCAATCAGAATTCACTTTATGCGGAAACGGTTTTATTGGACGCTTTAGATTTACAGGCAGCGTTATACCTGACGAAAAACCAACCCAAAAATGCGTTGAAAAGTTTTGCCCTTTCGTTTCATATTGAAGAATTGTTTCAGTCGCTTCTGGTGTATGAAAATTCTAAAATCGTGACGCAAATCCGAAATCGAAACCGAACCGAAAAGTGTCTTTCGATTTATTATTCCCTTTATGAAAAAGAGAAAAAGACAGCTTATATCGAAAGCGCCTTTCTGCTTTCGGAACAAACCAAATCGGTGGTTTTAAAAAGCCATTTAAATAACAATGCCAATCGATCCAGAGAAGAAAAACTTATGCTGCAACAGCTTCAGAATTGGAATACCGTTATAATAAAAGAACAGCAAAAGCTGGAACGGGCCAATATTTCTAAAATCAATGAAGCCATAAAAAAACAAAATGAGCTGATGCTGCTTCTTAAAAAAAGCAAGAGTGAAAACAAAGAAACCGTCCATGATTTTGATCTGCAGCAATTATATGACAAATCAGAACAGGATCATGCGGTACTAGTAGAGTATTTTCTGGGCTCGGATTGCATTTATAATTTTACGGTTGAAAACAATACAATTCACCTTTATTATATTTCCCTTGAAGGCACCGGTTTTACCAGCCTGATGGAATTTATCCGTTTTTTTAATGATCCGAATGCGATTACTGATAATCCACAAAATTACAATCGTCTTGGGAGCCGCATTTATAAAAACCTAAAAATTCCTTCCTCCGCAAAGTACAAAAAACTCATCATTATTCCGGATGGCATTTTGAGTTTTCTGCCTTTTGAAGCTTTAATCACAAAAGAATCCACTACGACTAATTTTGCTAAAATGCATTATCTGGTAAATGATTTTAATGTGGCGTATAACAATTCTGTTTCTTTTTATTTGAATTCAGTTCCATTTTCCAAAACTAAAAAAACGGTTCTTGGAATTTTTCCTATTTTCGAAAATACCGATTTTGCCCTGACTTTTTCCAGGAATGAATTACAGTCTATAAAGAAGAATTTCGACGGTCAGTTTTTCGAAAACAAGGCGGCTACTTTTTCTAATTTTAAAAAGAATGCACTGCATTATTCGATTTTACATCTGAGTACACACGCTTCTTCCGGTGATTTGGAAACTCCGGCAAGCATTAAATTCTACGATCAGGAAATCCTGTACTCTGAATTGTACAACCTTCATATCAATCCGGATTTGGTGGTTTTAAGTGCTTGTGAAACCGGAATAGGAAAATTATACAAAGCAGAGGGCGCCATGAGTGTTGCAAGAGGTTTTCAGTTTGCCGGCGCGCAAAATTTATTATTTTCATTATGGAAAGTAAACGATTTTACGACTTCTGTTTTTATGGATGATTTTTATACCAACCTCAAAAAGGATCACTCTTATTTTGAAGCAAATGCCAGGGCTAAACGTGATTTCCTACAAGACCCGAATATTCCCAATGCCAAGAAATCACCTTATTACTGGAGTGCCTTTGTCTATTACGGGAGTATTGCCCCGGCTGAAAAATCTTCTCATTATATCGTATATATCATTAGTATTTTGACTCTAATTGGTTTATTTTTGATTTTCAATCCTTATCAGAAATGGAAGATCTTCATAAAGTCCTTAAAAAAGAAAAATACCGAAAAGTAAAATTTAAGATTACCAAAACCCAGCATTTATTAATTAAGGCAAAGATCAATGGTGTTTCAGGAAATTTCATTTTAGATACCGGCGCTTCCAATACCTGTATTGGTTTTGAAAGTATTGGGTATTTTGAATTATCCGCCAAAAAGTCTAAAACCAAAGCTTCCGGTGCTGGCGCAACGGGCATGGAAACGCAGATTTCTTCGCACAATCATTTACAGCTCGGAAGCTGGAAAAATACCGATTTCAATTTAGTCATTTTTGATCTTTCCCATGTCAATGAGGCTTTAAAGTCCTACAAGGCAAAAGCAGTACACGGTATTATCGGTGCTGATGTTTTGCTTGAAGGAAAAGCCATTATTGATTATTACAATCATTATGTCTATCTGCAATAAAAAAATTTATTCCTTACTTTCTGTATTGGAAACTGCATGTTTTTTTAATGAAAAATAAGCCACTACAGTACTCAGCAATATCAAAATACCTCCTAAAATAAAAGGTGATCCGGCAAATTTAAAAGGGGCATCATCATGGGTAAAAAAGTAAAAGGTGTTTGCCATCATTGGCGGCCCAATAATCGCAGACGCACTCATTAAACTCGTTAAGGTTCCCTGAATTTCTCCCTGCTCGCTAGGCGATACTTTACTGGCTACAACAGATTGTAATGCTGGTCCGGCAATTCCGCCAAGACAATACGGAATTAAAAATACAAACATCATCCAGCTTTCTGTTGCAAAGGCAAACAGCAACATTCCGATAGTATACAAGGCCAATCCGATATAAATACTTTTTTCGTTTCCTAATTTTGGATTGATCCAGCGAACCAGACCTCCCTGTACAACTCCCACCAATAAACCAATTATTCCTAAGGAGATTCCGATCATTCGTTCGTCCCAGTTAAACTGATAAATGGTAAAGAAGCTCCAATTGCTTTGAACTGCATGTGATCCAACGTACAATAGGAATATCGCCGAAATTAATCCGATCAGTGTTGGGTGCTTTTTCAGTCCGAGAATAGCGCCAACAGGATTTGCCCTTTTCCAATTAAAGGGCCTGCGGTTTTCTTTTTTCAGGGATTCGGGTAAAATGAAAAATCCATATAAAAAATTGACCATGCACAAAATTGCTGCTGCATAAAAAGGAACTCTTGAGCCATATTGTCCCAATAAACCGCCAATAACCGGCCCTATGATAAATCCTAATCCAAAAGCTGCCCCAATCAGACCAAAGTTTTTGGCCCTGTTTTCGGGTGTGCTGACATCAGCAATATAAGCCGATGCTGTTGTAATACTCGCTCCGGTTACTCCTGCAATAATTCTTCCTATAAACAACCATAAGATTGTAGGAGCAAAAGCCAGCAAAAGATAATCTAATGAAAATCCGAAAAGTGAAATTAGGATAATGGGCCTTCTCCCGTATTTATCACTCAGGTTACCAATTACAGGTGCAAACACAAATTGGGTTATGGCATAAGCAAAAGTCAGCCAGCCACCTATTTTTGCCGCTTCGCTGATATCGCCATGAATTAATTCTTCTATTAATTTTGGAATTACGGGTATAATAATCCCCCATCCGGTAATATCAATTAACATGGTTATGAAAATAAAACCAATCGCCGCAGACTTATCTTTTTGTAGCATAAACTTTATAATATAAGGTGATACAAATAAACATCTTTTTTAATTAACAATAAAAAAAATCCCAAATTCCAATTTAAGGAATCTGGGATTTTGGATTTTTTGAAATTCCTCTCCTGGGATCTGGAACTTCAATATTGAAAATTAAAACTATTTAGTGTGTATGTTTCGGATTAAAACCGTCTTCGCTTAATTCTTTGTGCTCATAATCAGCCACCATTTCAGCTTCGTAATCGATTTTTTCTCCTTTAGATAATCTGCGGATGATTCCTTCCATGATCTGGTAGATTACAGGAACAACAATCAGGGTCAGGAATAACGAAGAAATCAATCCTCCGATAATTACCCACGCCAAACCATTTTTCCATTCCGCTCCGGCTCCGGATGCTAATGCAATTGGGAACATACCGAATACCATCGCAATTGTTGTCATCAAAATCGGACGCAAACGAGCGTGATTTGCCTGAATTAACGCTGTTCTGATTGATTCTCCGGCAGCTCTTCGCTGATTGGTATAATCGACAAGCATGATCGCATTCTTACACACCAGACCAATCAACATGATGATCCCTAAAATGGTAAAAATATTCAAGGAGTTATTCGTCAGGGCTAATGCTAATAAAGCACCGATAAACGATAATGGAATTGCAAACAATACCACAAACGGGTGAACGAAACTGTCATACAAACTCACCATTACCAGGTATACCAAAATAATAGCGGCTAATAAAGCAATTCCTAAAGTACCAAATCCTTCCGATTGGTTCTCCTGGTCACCACCCCAGATATAGTTTACACCAGCCGGTTTTTTCAGTTTGTCTAATTTTGCCTGCCATTGTGTTACAATTGTTCCGGATGGAACCCCAACATTTTGCCCTTTTACCGTTACCGAAGCAGATTTATCTCTTCGCTCTAACTGGCTAGGTCCTGAACCTTCTGTAATATCAGCAAACTGCGATAATTTAATTTGTTGTCCTGAAGCATTGATGAAAATCAAACTACTCACATCCGTAATACTTTTTCTGTCGAAGGCATTGTATCGGATGTTGATATCGTACTCGTATTCTCCGGCTCTGTATTTACCATCTGTATTTCCGCTAAATGCAGTCTGCATGGTTAAACCAACGGTTTGAAGTGTTAATCCTAAAGCGGCCATTTTATCACGGTCTACTTTAACATTTACCTCTGGATTTCCGTCTTCAACAGTTAATTTAATCTCTGTTGTTCCGGGAATCGTGCGCAGTTCAGCTTCTGCTAATTTAGCAAATGCCATAGCACTTTCTGTAGAAGGTCCTGTTACAATTAATCCTAAGGTAGCATCTTCAGCAGTACCTAAGATACCTACGGGAACTGTTTTTACTTTTGCTCCAACCAATACTTTTTCAAGCTTACGTTTTATTTTAGCAGCATAGACATTGGCATCATCTGTACGATCTTTTTGTTCAATCATTTTTACGTCAATCTCTGCTTTGTAAGCTGTAGCCTGCGATGCTCCAAAACCTTCACTGGTTTGTCCTACCGTTGTAATCTGGCTGTGCACATATTCCTGAGATTTTAAATAGGCTTCGGCTTTTTGCGTCATGAAGTTGGTTTGTTCTAACGAAGCATCTTTTGGCATTTCGATCTGAACTAAGAACTCACCACTATCAGAAGATGCGAAAAATTCTCCTCCAATAAAGCCTCCCAATCCGAAGATTGATCCAAAGAACAAGATTAGTACCAAAACAATTGTTTTGCCATAATTGTCCAGACACCAGGTTAACAATTCAGAAATCCAGTTGGTGAAACGTGTTAGATAGCTTTCGAAACCAAGAATAATTCTTCCGAATAAATTTTTTCCTTCAATGTGTTCCAGTTTACCATAACGGGATGATAACCATGGGATAATAGTAAATGAAGCTAAAAGTGATAATAAAGTTGAAATAATTACCGTAACACAAAATTGTGTAATAATATTAGAAACTAAACCGGAACTCATTGCAATAGGCAGGAACACTACCACAATTACCAATGTAATCGAAGTTACCGTTCCTCCAATTTCAGCGGTTCCGTCATAGGATGCCCGAATCCTGCTTTTACCCATCTCCATATGTCGGTAAATATTCTCGAGGACCACAATCGCATCATCGACCAGAATACCGACGACCAGAGATAACCCCAATAAACTCATTAAGTTCAGGGTATACCCCATTAAATAAATACCAATAAAAGTAGCAATCAGGGATGCCGGAATAGAAACCATTACAATCAGAGAGTTTCTAATACTGTGCAGGAAGAACAACATTACAAGAGCCACCAGCACTACCGCGATCAATAAATCGTGAACTACAGAATCTGCCGCTTCAAGCGTAAAGATGGTACTGTCTTTTGCAACTTCTAATTTTAAGTGGTTTTTTTCATAATCTTTTTCAAGAATTGCGATTGTTTTCAGCAACTGCTCACTTACGGCCACCGCATTGGCATCAGATTGTTTTACAATTTGTAAAACGATAGCACTTTTTTGATCTACACGTGATATTTTCTCAGCAATTTTCTGAGTGTCCTGAACATCTGCAATATCACTTAAACGAACCTGAATTCCGTTTTGAGACGAAACTACTAAGTTTCTTAATTCTGTAACATTTTTATATTTACCCGCTAAACGAATTAATATTTTCTGATCACGGGTCTGGATGTTTCCGGTTGGGAAATCCAGATTGGAAGTCAGAATAGTTTGTTGTACCTGCGGAACAGATAATCCGTAACCCTGCATTTTTACAGCATCAAGATTCACCTGAATTTCACGTTCCGATCCACCAATAATATTTACCTGAGCCACACCCTGCACACGGGATAAAATAGGTGCAATTTTTTTGTCAATTAAGTCATAAAAAGCTGCTTCGTCCATTTTTCCGTTGGCACCAAGCGTCATAATTGGTAAATCACTCAGCGAGAATTTGGTCAGCGCCGGCGTTTTTACATCATCAGGCAAATCGGAAATTATCGCATTTATTTTACGCTGTGCATCATTCAGGGAGAAATCGACCTTCGCATTTGAGGTCAGTGTAATCGAAACAATAGACAAACTTTCGTACGACTTCGAGTCAATTTTTTTAACGTTCTCTAAGGACGCAATCGCATCTTCAATTTTTTTGGTTACCGTGTTTTCTACCTCACTCGGAGAAGCTCCGGGATAAACAGTAGAAATTGTAATAACGTTTTGTTCAAATTTAGGGATCAGCTCATAACCTAACTGGCTGTAACTGAACAATCCACCAAGAATCAGAATCGTAAACAATACGATTACTAACGACGGACGTTTTATGGATATTTCGGCTAATTTCATATATTTTGCTTTAGGCTGTAGGCTTTAGGCAATAAGCTTAATGCTTATGGCGTATTGCTTAATGCTTTAAATTATTTAATAATTTCTACTGTATTACCGTCTTGTAAGTTAATCTGACCTGTAACAATTACAGTTTCTCCATCAGATAATCCATTGATGATTTCTACCTGATCTCCTAAAATTCTTCCGGCAGTTACTTTTCTTAATTTTGCGATCCCTTTTTCAACTACAAAGATTTCGTTACTGCTCACACTTCCTACGAAAGCATTACGCGGTACAACCATCAGATTTTGTTTTTGTTGTTTTGAGCCAAAGTTTGCTGTTCCGTACATACCTGCTTTCAAATCATTATCTGAGTTGTTTGCGATTTCAATTTCAACAGGAAAGTTTAAGCTTTCGTCTGCTTTTGCAGCAATAAAAGTAATTTTTCCGGAAAAAGTTTTATCAGGATATACACTTGCTGTAATGTTTACGGTGTTTCCTAATTTTAAACTGGCCACCTGGCTTTCGTTTACGGTAACTTTCAATTTTAATTTAGAAACATTTACAATATCAAACAATGCTGTTGCCGGCATTCCTGCTAAAATAGATCCTGGTTCAATATATTTTTTATTGATAAATCCGTTTATTGGTGCTTTTACTTTAGTATCACCCACATTAATATTGGCTTGTGTCAGGCTGGACTGCGCATTTGTTAAGGCTAATTTTGCCTGATCCAATTGTTGTTTTGTAACTCCGCCTGTTTTGAAAGCATTTTCATATCGTGCATAATCTGCTTTTGCATTTTGATAAACGGCTTGTGCCTGTTGCGCGCTCACATTAATTACATCACCTCTCACGGTCAATAAAGTCTGTCCTACTCTTACGTAATCTCCTTCTTTGGCCAGAACGCTGATTACTTTTCCTGATTTTTCAGCAGAGAAAGTTAATTCCTGAATCGGTTCAAAGTTTCCGTTTGCCACAAAACTCAATGAAATTTCTTCTGTTTTTACGGCGGCTACTTTTACGGAGACTGCTGCGTTTTTCTCGGCAACAATATCTGTTTTCGCCTTATTTTCCTTCTTATTATTATTTAAGACATATCCAATTACACCTAATGCTGCAATTATGATTACGATAGTTATAATAGTTTTCTTCATTTTGTTTCTAGTTATTTAATAAGAGTTTTTAGTTCGCCTTTTGATTTGATTAATGCTACCTCTGCGATTTTATAATTCAGGACAGCTCTGGTATAATTGTTTTGTGCTTCCAGTGATGCATTTTCAGAATCTAATAAATCTGTTAATGATGCTAATCCCTGAAGATAATTGTTTTTGGTATTGTCTAAAATTTCTTTAGCCAGTCGCATGTTTTCTTTTTGATTCTCGATCGTTACAAGATTATCGTCAATCTGAGCGATGGCATTTCTGTAATCCAGATCAAGAGAAAGTTTCGTGTCTTTCATATCTTCCTGAAGTGATCTGATCTGAACATCTGCCTGTCTTACTTTGGCACGGGTTCCGAAACCTGTGAAGATTGGTACATGTAAGTTTAATCCGATTGCAGAGTAATCTGACCAGTACACCCCGTCTTTTGGTTTTGCAAACCAGGGAAATTCAGGTCCCTGACCAATATAATTGTAACCTGCTGTTAATGAAAGTGTAGGGTAATATCCTGCTTCAACGGCTTTCTTGTTGTACACTAAAAGTTCTTCCTGTTTTTTCAGAAGCAGGTATTCTGTTCTGTTTTCCACATTAGCCTGTTCTGTTAAAGCGGCTGGAATAACTTCAAATTCTTCTTTTGGCATATCGATCTCAGTTTCAATAGGCATACCCATATAAAACTTCAACGCATTTTCCTGTAAGGTAATCTGGTTTTTAATCTGCTGGCGTTCCGTGTCAATATTTGACATCTTAACCACAATACGGTCCAGGTCAATTTTTTTAGCCAGACCATTATCAAACTGCCCTTTTACGATATCACGGACTTTAGTTGTGTTGACGTAATTGCTGTCTAATAATGTCAATCTTTCTTTTTGTACAAATACAGAATAGTAGTTGTTTGCCACTCTTTCAATAACCTGTTCTTCTGTTAATTGATTGTTGATCTGATAAAACTCACGTGTTGATTTTGCTGCTTTTAAACCTGTAAAAACAGACTGATCAAAGATGGCCTGAGTTAAAGAAACACCCGCAGTTGAAGTCCATTTTTGACCAAATGCTGCCTGAATTGTTGTTCCCGGAGCACCAAAACCTGCTCCGTCAATTACTGTTGTCTGGATAACCGGATTGTAGGTTAGGTTTCCGTTTGCAGAAATTTGAGGTAATGCTCTTGAGCGTACTTCCTGAATTTTATACTCGCTGTTTTCAACCTCTAATTTCGATTTCTTAGCATCGGCTTTGTTCTGAAGCGCGTAGGTAAGAGCATCTTTTAAGGTTAGTGTTTTAACTTGTGCACTGACACTTAAGCCAATAGAACACAAAAATATAAGAATTATTCTTTTCATAGATTGATGATTAAATAGTAATTTTTTTAAGTTGTTTTTCTAATTCCAGTATTCCTTTTTCGGTTGCCATAGCTCTTGTATGGTATTCGAGTGCTTCTAATTCTATTTTTTGTGCTTCTCTTTCCGAAACCGTAGTTTCATTAATATGAAAAATTAAAGTGTAATAAAATTTCACATACAAGTCTATATTCAGCTCCGGTCTATACAGATTCTCACGAATACCTTTTAAAATATTATCTGTAAAATAATGATTGCACTGGTCTATTTCGTGAGTCATTATATTTTGATAAATGTCAGGATAGTGTTTTTTTAACTGATAAAGAGGCGAAGTATCGGTTGCATTTTTAAACATATCGCGAAACATTTCTCTAATTTCAAAATTCTCGTGAATGGCATTGTAATTTTTGGCTACAACAGAATCAATGACTTCATGTACCTGCTTGTGAACTGCCGATGTACTTTCTTCAATCAAAACTTCTTTATTACAGAAGTACTTGTAAATCGTTTTTTTCGAAATACACATTTCTCCTGCGATATCATCCATTGTAACACTCTTAAAACCAAGCTTTAAAAATAATTCACTTGCTTTTGATATAATTTTCTCTTTCATGTTAATTTTCAAATTGCATTACAAATATAAATCGGAAACTTTATTGGCTAAAAACAGTTTCCATTATATTTGTAATAATTTTATATTAATTTGGTCATTGTAAGAATTATATGCAGAATTCTAAATTCGCAATAAGTTTCATATCTTTTCCTAATGCCAGACCTCCATTATGGTTAAAGGAATTATAATCTAAGCCAAAGTCCTGTCTTTTGATATTTCCGGTGATTTCAAAAGCCACCTTCTTTTTACCATCATAAGAATTAATACCAATAAACTCAGCATCCAGTTCTACAACCTTAGTCACATCTTTTATCGTCAGGTCTCCCTTAAAAAAATTGATGTTGTTATTGACCTTCTGAAATGAAGTTGATTTAAAACTAATGATTGGATGCTCATTTACATTAAACAGGTCATTCAGCTGCAAATGCGTGTCAATTTGCTGAAAGCTGTCATATTTGTTGTTTATATCTAAAGAAAATTCAACAGAAGCATCTTCAATTTCATTGTCTTCAATATTCACATAACCGTCAAATTTATTTTCAGTTCCTCCTAAATAGGCAATTATCGAATGTCTCATTTTAATTAAAACATCTGACTGGCTAGAATCAATGGTCCATGTTGTTCTCATAAATATCTGATTTTACTGAGTTTATTAATCACTCAAACTTTTTCATGGAAACTTTTTCAGTGTTGCGGGTTTCCAAATAAAAATGCAAATATAAACAGGAAACTCTAAACACCAAGAAAGTTTCCAAGTTTTTTCAAAAAAACTTTTAACATCTTATAAATGAGCAGTCCGTAAATCAATTTTTACCGCACAATTCCTTTTAAAATTTAGCGACCAATATTCATAATTGAATTGTATCTTTGAGCTTCGTAAATCAGAATTTCACTTTATGCACGATATTAGTCAGTACCAGGATTTCTTTATTAGTTATTTAAAAAGCCAGAGCATCAATAAAGAGCCAAAAAATCTTTATGAACCTATGGAATACATTTTAGGTCTTGGCGGAAAACGGATGCGTCCGGTACTAACATTAATGTCGGCAGAAGTTTTTAATACCGATTATAAAAAAGCCCTTCCTGCGGCAATGGCAGTAGAAGTTTTTCATAACTTTTCTTTAGTTCACGATGATATTATGGACGACGCCCCTTTGCGAAGAGGAAAAGTAACCGTGCATGAAAAATGGAACATCAATACCGGAATTTTATCCGGTGACGCCATGCTAATCCTGGCGTATCAATATTTTGAGCAATACGAACCTGCCGTTTTCAGGGACCTCGCAAAATTGTTCAGCAAAACGGCCCTGGAAGTTTGCGAAGGCCAGCAATGGGATGTTGATTTTGAAGAAAGAACCAATGTTACCATTCCGGAATACCTGAAAATGATCGAATACAAAACAGCCGTTTTAGTCGCTGCTGCCATGAAAATGGGCGCTATTGTAGCGGAGACTTCTGAAAAGGAAGCTGATTTAATTTATGATTTCGGACTTAATCTGGGACTAGCTTTTCAGCTTCAGGATGATTACCTGGATGCCTTTGGGGATCCGGAAACTTTTGGAAAACAAGTGGGCGGTGATATTATAGAAAATAAAAAAACTTATTTATATCTGAAATCATTAGAGTTTTCTAATCCTGACAAAGCCTTACAACTGGAAAATTTATTTCATTTACAACTGGAGGACAATTCAGCTAAAATTGAAACTGCAAAAGCTATTTTTAACGAATCAGGAGCCTCAAAAGCAACACAGGAAGCGATAGAAATGTATACCCTGAAAGCTTTTGAAACACTGGAAAAAATGGCCATTTCTGAAGAAAAAAAGAAAATCCTGAAAACCTTTGGAGAAAATCTGATGGGAAGAACGGTTTAATATTCCGTGCAATTTTCAGATAGAAATCTACAATCATAAATCAGCAACCTAAAATAAAAATCAATGTTTGTAGCCCCAAAAAACGCAGATTCGCTATTAGTTGAAGCTCAGTCCGAAGCTTTGTATCTCAAACTGATTGAGCAGATTAACAAAGATTTTAATCTGGCCAATGAAGGAATAGATTTTCCCCTGAGTATTTCTCCTGAAGAACTAAAAATTCAGCTGCACGAAAAAATCTACCGTATGATTCAGTATAAATTTGCCGAATATCTGAATCTCCTTTACATCATTGACGTCTCCGAAAGCGAAATAAAAAAACTGGACGGATCCGATTTGGTGATTCTTGCCGAACAGGTTTCTTTTTTGATTTTAAAAAGAGAATGGCAGAAAGTTTGGTTTCGGAATAACTATTGATTAAAAAAAATCAGCCATATTTGTAACACATTTATAAACTTATGAAAAAACTATTACTTTTTATATTTCTGTCAGTTCTATTTTCGTGTTCACAAGACACATCTCCGGAAACACCAGCTGCTGAAATTATTCCTTTATCTGCAACATTTACACAAGTAAACGTAGCAGTGTATAATGGCAACACAGGATCTGTTACTATAAAACCAACCGGAGGCACACCTCCCTACACCATAACTCCATCACAAACGGGTCTGACTGCGAAAAATTACACTTTTACTATTACAGACAGCAAAGGCCTTACGACAACTATAAATGCAACGATTACGCAGCCTGCCAAACCTGTATTGCCACAATCTTCATTGCTTAAAGCTGCCATAAGAAACATCAACAAAGCTTCCGTAAGTGGAAAAACCAAAGTTGTAAAACGCGTCATAAAGTCGGTTGAATATGAAAAAAGCAAATACATAACAGATCCTTCCTCTGATTTTTCAGCAACTGACAATTTATATTCTTCAGAAGAAGATGCCCTGAATACAAACACACCAAAAGGTGACATAAGAACCTATTCCTACAATGCCTCAGGCCAGCTGACACAAATAAGCGTCGTAAGAGCTCCCGGATCAATGGGAGAATCAGGAATTGAATCATCCTATGAATACGATAGCGATGGTAACGTTATAAACAGCAACACTCCATATACCTATGAAAACGGATTAATAACTCAAGTTTCAAAAGATGGATATGTAACGAAATACACCTACGACACCGAAGGTCGCGTTATACATCGCCAAGGACAATTGAATGCCTCTGTTTTTGAATATACAAATGATGAAGTGAAAGAAACCAGATACGAAGTTACTGGCTCAGGAGAAATCCCGAACGGCAGAGTGGTAATCACAAAATACGATAAGACTAAAGCCGGCATTTACAACAACGAACCTTATTACAAAATAGCAACCACTTTTTCTACATTGCTGGGGCAAACGGTACCAAATCCCTATTTACATATTATTGAACAAAAAATAATAGATAACGGGTCATTATCAATGTCACAATCCTATAAGTATTTTTATGATGTCGACGGATATTTAATAAAAGTTGACGATGGTGCTTATGTAACTATTTATCAGTATGAGTAGATGAAAGGTTCTGAGTTACTGAGGTTCTAAGGTGCTAAGTTTTTTTTCGGAAATGTCATTTAGCAATTTCGACTTTTAAAATTTCATGCTTTGTTTTTCCATAAGTAATTTTTACCGACAGACCATTTTTAAAAACACGATTATTCGTTTTACTAAAACGATTAAAACGACCAAGCAATGCGTCATCGTATTCAAATTCAACAGAATCGACAACGAAACTTTCAATTGTAACTCTTCCTCTTCTATTTGCTGGTTTTATACTTTCGAAATCTGAAATTAAGCCTTCAACAGTTAAAATATGGGATGATTTTAGATAATTTTGAATTCTTTCTTCCGTAGTCTCTTTTGTGAAAAATTTCAAATAAGAAAAAACAGTAAAAGAGAATAGAAAAATTATTCCTGTGGTCCACAATAATATTAATTTTTCATAATCTCCATTTTGTTTTTTATATCGCTTGATAATAACCCATAAAATAATAGATAAAAGGGTAATCCAAAGAAAAACCTCAAACGACTTTATAGAATTTGTAGGCAAGTCAGAAATAGACCAATAAGTATAATAATTCATTTAATCTATTTTTCACAATTCAAAACCTTAGAACCTCTGCATCTCAGAACCTCTGCACCTCTAAATCAAAAATAAACCCTCACAAAAGGCATAAACCCGGATCCGTAAAGGCTTCTGTCCGGATCAAACAAAACATCATAACGCGCTCCAACGGTAACACTTCCGGTTCGGTAACCTGCTCCCAAATAAAGGGCAGTATTCCAGTAATTATCAGAAAATGCAGGCCTGAAATTATTCGATTCATAATCTGTGTTTACACGCACCTGTTCTAATTCGGCAGAGAGCTGAATCTCCGGAATCGGATTCACCAATCCAACGATGCTTCCGCCGTAAACAAAAGAACTATAGTAGTTTTTGGAAGATAAATAGCCAAATTGCAAACCGACACCAACGGCTACGATTTCATTAATATTATAAATAGCGCTTGGCATGACAGAAATATCTGTATAACCCGAACCAATCCCTAAACCAAGACCACCGCCAAACTGAACCCTGTCCCAAAAATCAGGGTTGTTATCTATGACATAGTTTTGTTGTGTCTGACTAACAGCCAGATTTGAAAACAAGAACATCAAAATCACAAAAAATGATTTGAAAACGATTGAAAAATGATTTTCCTTCATGGTTATCTCTAGTTTTAACAAATTTTTACGTAAAAGTACGTAAAAAAAGGATTTAAATAAATGCGATTGTTGTACTTTTGCCATTCTATTTAACAAAAAGTATATTCACTAATATTATGGATAGGTTTTCATTTTTAAATGCAGCGCATACAGAGTTTTTCGCACAATTATACGATCAATATTTAGTAAATCCGGATAGCGTTGAGCCAAGCTGGAGAAGCTTTTTTCAGGGTTTTGACTTTGGAATGACAACTTATAATGACGAAAATCCTGTTCAACAAATCGTTGAATTTGCCTCGAACAACACAGATTACAGTCAGGTTTCTGAAAAGTTACAAAAAGAATTTAATGTATTAAAGTTAATTGACGGATACCGTACCCGTGGACATTTGTTTACCAAAACAAACCCGGTTCGT
The DNA here is from genome assembly GCF_004345565.1 of Flavobacterium circumlabens. GTDB lineage: Bacteria > Bacteroidota > Bacteroidia > Flavobacteriales > Flavobacteriaceae > Flavobacterium > Flavobacterium circumlabens. The sequence goes on from NZ_SLWA01000001.1 coordinate 605,266, forward strand.
GATCGTAGAATTTCATCTCCTAATCTGGATATTGAAAATTTTGGTCTGTCCAATGCTGATCTATCTACTATTTTTGATGCTGCTAAAGTGATCGGAGTAGCACCGTGTTCTTTACAGGACATTATAACGCGTCTGCAATCTATTTACTGCCAGCATATTGGTATTGAATACATGTACATTCGAAACCCAGGCGTTGTAAAATGGATTCAGGATAAATTAGCTGTAAATGTAAACCAGCCTAACTTTTCCGGTGATGAAAAGAAAATCATCTTAGAAAAATTAAACGAGGCCGTTTCTTTCGAAAACTTTTTACATACCAAATATGTAGGTCAGAAGAGATTTTCATTAGAAGGTGGAGAAACCATTATCCCGGCTCTTGACGCTTTAATCGAAAAAGCTGCCGAAAAAGGGGTTGAACAATTTGTAATGGGAATGGCACACCGGGGCCGTCTGAACGTTTTAGCCAATATCTTTGGTAAATCTACTCAGGATATCTTTGGTGAATTTGACGGTAAAGATTACGATCAGGAATACTTTGATGGTGACGTAAAATACCACTTAGGACTTACTGCTGACAAGAAAACAAGAACAGGAAAAAATATCAATATCAATTTAGCACCAAACCCCTCTCACTTAGAAACAGTTGGAGCCGTAATTGAAGGTATTACCCGCGCAAAACAAGATAAATATTACGCTGATGATTTCTCAAAAGTATTACCTATTGCCGTTCACGGTGATGCTGCAATCGCAGGTCAGGGTATTTTGTATGAAATTATTCAAATGGCACAGCTTGACGGATACAAAACCGGAGGAACTATTCATATTGTCATCAACAATCAGGTTGGATTTACGACCAATTACTTAGACGCACGTTCTTCTACTTATTGTACAGACGTTGCCAAAGTTACACTTTCACCGGTATTACACGTAAATGCCGATGATGCTGAAGCCGTTGTTCACGCAGTTTCATTTGCATTAGATTACAGAATGGAATTTGGCCGTGATGTATTTATTGACTTATTAGGATACAGAAAATACGGTCACAACGAAGGTGATGAGCCTCGTTTTACACAACCGGTTTTATATAAAATCATCGCAAAACATAAGAATCCAAGAGACATCTATGCAGAGAAATTATTGTCTGATGGTGTGATTGATGCAACTTATGTAAACGCCTTGGAAAAAGAATACAAATCGAATATGGAGGAGAATTTAGAAGCTTCCCGTAAAAAAGATTTGACGATTATAACACCATTCATGAAAAACGAATGGGAAGGATTTGTTCAGGTAACTGATACCCAAATGCTTCAGAAAGTGGACACTACTTTTGATAAAAATGGCCTGGATTCTATTATAAACACCATCTCAACGCTGCCATCAGATAAGAAGTTCATCAACAAAATAACTAAAATTGTTACGGATAGAAAAACCGGATACGATAATAACACTATTGACTGGGGAACTGCCGAAGCATTGGCCTACGGTTCTCTTTTGACGGAAGGATTCGATATCCGTATTTCTGGTCAGGACGTAGAACGCGGTACCTTCTCTCACCGTCATGCTGTTGTTAAAGTAGAAGATTCTGAAGAAGAAGTAATTTTACTGGACGCTATCGAAAACAAAAAAGGAAAATTCGGAGTATTCAATTCCCTTTTATCTGAATATGGAGTTCTTGGTTTTGATTACGGATATGCCTTGACTAATCCAAAAGCACTGACCATCTGGGAAGCACAATTTGGAGATTTCTCTAACGGAGCCCAAATTATGATTGACCAGTACATTTCCTGTGGTGAAGATAAATGGAACAATCAAAACGGTATTGTTTTATTATTACCTCACGGTTATGAAGGTCAGGGAGCAGAACACTCTTCTGCCAGAATGGAGCGTTACTTACAGCTTTGTGCAAGACAAAATATGTACGTTGCAGATTGTACTACGCCTGCCAACTTTTTCCACTTGTTAAGAAGACAAATGAAAACGAATTTCCGTAAACCTTTGGTAGTTTTCTCTCCAAAAAGTTTATTACGTGATCCAAGATGCGTTTCTACAGTAGAAGAATTGGCAAATGGAAGTTTCCAGGAAACAATAGACGATGCAACAGTAAACAAGAAAGAGGTAAAAACATTAGTTTTCTGTACCGGTAAATTCTACTACGACATTGTTGCCGAAAGAGAAAACAACGGAAGAAATGACGTTGCGGTTGTTCGTATTGAGCAATTGTTCCCATTACCAACAGAACAGTTAAAAGAAATTATTGCACAATATCCAAATGCCGACGATTATGTGTGGGCACAGGAAGAGCCTAAAAACATGGGAGCCTACAGCTTTATGTTAATGAACTTTGATCTTGTAAAATGGAGATTAGCTTCACTAAAAGCTTACGCAGCCCCGGCAGCAGGAAGTTATACAAGAGCAAAACGTCGTCATGCAGATGCGATCAGAATGGTATTCGATAAAAATTTATTCAGATAGGTTATGAAAAAAATACTAATTCTGTTTTTTGCAATAGTATGGATTACAGGTTATTCACAGGAATTAAAAAAACCAAGTGAAGGGAAAGCAATCGTTTACTTCGTGAGATCTACAGGAGCGGGAGCTTTAATAAATTTTAAATATTTCGATGGAGAAAAATATTTAGGTAAATTCAACTACGGCAAATATTTGGTTTACGAATGTGAACCAGGCAAGCATGTCTTTTGGTCCCGTTCGGAAAATACAGACTTTATTAATGCAGAACTTGATCCCGGAAAAGTTTATATAATTGATTCCGAAGGTCAAATGGGGTTTATAAAAGCAGCAGTAGCATTAGTGCCCTTTAATCCTAATCCGGGAAATTACAAAACACCCAAGAAATTTGAAAAAAAGAAGGCTGCAATCTTAAAATCAATTTCAGAAAATAAAGAATATATTGCAACAGATGTCGATTTAAAAGAAGGTGCCCAGGAATACGAAAGCATCATTAAAAACTCGATAGAAAAATACACCAAATTAACAGCAAAAGGAGAAGTGTTTTTAAAATTGCTTCCTTACATGTCATACAACAATTAGTTAACATATAAAATTACAAAAGATGATTTTAGAAATGAAAGTCCCATCACCAGGGGAATCAATAAAAGAAGTTGAAATTGCAACTTGGTTAGTAAAAGACGGAGATTATGTAGAAAAAGATCAGGCTATTGCCGAAGTTGATTCAGACAAAGCAACTCTTGAACTACCGGCTGAAATGAGCGGAATTATTACGCTTAAAGCAGAAGAAGGTGATGCAGTTGCTGTAGGAGCTGTAGTTTGTTTAATTGATACTGATGGCGTAAAACCCGGAGGTGATGCTCCGGCAGCAGAAGCTCCAAAAACGGAAGCCAAAGCTGAAGCACCTAAAGCAGAAGTAAAAGCTGAGACGCCAAAACCAGCTCCGGTTCAAGCTCCGGCAGCTACAAGTTATGCCTCGGGAACTCCATCTCCGGCAGCAAGAAAAATATTAGACGAAAAAAATATAGCGCCGTCAACAATTTCAGGAACTGGTAAAGACGGAAGAATTACAAAAGATGATGCTGTAAACGCAGTACCTTCTATGGGAACTCCAACCGGAGGAAGCCGTGGAAGTGAGCGTACAAAATTATCAATGTTGCGTCGTAAGGTAGCCGAGCGTTTAGTTGCCGCTAAAAACGAAACAGCCATGTTAACGACTTTCAATGAAGTTAACATGACGCCGATCAACCAGATTCGTAATGAGTACAAAGATGCATTCAAAGCAAAACATGGCGGACTTGGTTTAGGTTTTATGTCTTTCTTTACAAAAGCAGTTACAAGAGCATTACAATTGTATCCGGATGTGAATTCAATGATGGATGGTGATTATAAAATTGCATATGATTTTGCTGATATCTCGATCGCAGTTTCCGGACCAAAAGGATTAATGGTTCCTGTTGTTCGTAATGCTGAATTGTTAACTTTCCGTGGAATTGAAGCTGAAATTAAAAGATTGGCGCTTAGAGCACGTGACGGTCAAATTACTGTTGACGATATGACCGGAGGAACTTTTACCATTACAAACGGCGGTGTTTTTGGAAGTATGTTAAGTACGCCAATTATCAACCCTCCTCAATCAGGAATTTTAGGAATGCATAATATTATTGAGCGTCCGATTGCTGTAAATGGTAAAGTGGAAATTCACCCAATGATGTACGTTGCCCTTTCTTATGACCACAGAATTATCGATGGCCGTGAGTCTGTTGGTTTCTTAGTTGCCGTAAAAGAAGCGTTAGAAAATCCTTTAGAATTATTAATGAATGGTGATGCTAAACGTGCTTTAGAATTGTAGTTCTTAATAATTTTCTTAACATACCAAAACCTGTTCAATCATTTGAGCAGGTTTTTTTTTCTTAATATTAGCTTAAATCTTGCTTAAGATGTTAATTTTTTGAACAAACGTAAATTTTACCCTTTAAAAAATATTTTATTTAGAATAGATAAAAATAGCTTGTTTGGTTAGGATTCAACAACTAAATTTGCACTATTAAAATCAATTCTAAATAAAAATGAAATCTAAATTTACAATATTGCTTTTGAGTTTCTGTTTTATTTTGTTAGCAGGCACGAAAGTCTGGTCTCAGGAAAAAGCAACTATAAAAGGTCAGATTACCTTAAAAAATAATGAGTCACCGGAAAACATTTCTGTTGTTCTAAAAGGAACAAAATCAGGAACAACTACTGATGAGGAAGGTAATTACACCTTAAAAAACATCAGACCCGGAACTTATATTTTAAAAGTTTCTTCAGTTGGGTACATTACACAGGAAAAATCAATTGTACTTAATGAAGGAGACAACCTGACTCAGAATTTTACTATTTCTACAAATTCAGAAGACTTGACAGAAGTAGTTGTAAATGGCGGTAAAAAAAATCATTTTGCCCGTAAAGAAAATCCACAAGTATCAAGATTACCGCTTAAAAATCTTGAAAATCCACAATCATACACTACGATTACAGGAGAATTATTAAAAGAACAGGTCGTTACCAATTTTGACGATGCTTTAAAAAATGCATCCGGTATTACACCTCTTTGGGCCGCAACAGGGCGTGCCGGAGATGGAGCCGCCTATTATTCTTTAAGAGGTTTCCCGGTTCAGCCAACAATGGTAAATGGTTTACCAGGTTTAACAAACGGAAGTTTAGATCCTGCAAATATTGACAGAATTGAAATTATCAGAGGCCCATCAGGAACTTTGTTCGGAAGCAGCTTAATCTCTTACGGAGGTTTAATCAATACCACTACAAAAAGACCTTACAAAACCTTTGGAGGAGAAGTAAATTATACGGTAGGAAGCTATGGTTTAAATCGTGTAACTGCTGATTTGAATACGCCTCTTAATGAGCAAAAAACTTTAAATTTCAGAATAAACTCAGCCTACAACAAACAAAATAGTTTTCAGGATGCTGGTTTCAGAGAATCTTATTTTGTAGCGCCTTCATTATCTTATGAAGTAAACGACAGATTATCATTCCTGGTTAATACTGAGTTTATGAGTACTGAATCTACCAACCCAACAATGTTGTTTTTAGACAGAGGTGCTCCGTTAAGAGTTCATAATATTAATGAATTAAAATATGACAACAAACGCTCGTACACCAGTAATGAGCTTACGATGAAAACACCGTCTTATAATATTCAGGCTCAGATGAATTATAAGCTTTCAGATCAATGGACTTCACAGACTATATTTTCTAACAGTTCAGCAAGATCAAAAGGAAACTACACTTATTTGTACGAAGGCACAAGCAGTTTCCCAATTACGAAAGGAATTGTTTTGGCCCGATTTTTTACAGATCAGGACAATCAAAATATAACAACTGATATTCAACAAAATTTTAACGGTGATTTTAAAATTGGAAGTATAAGAAATAGAATTGTTGTAGGTTTTGATTACTTTAAAAGAACGGCGACTGATCATAGTACAGGATATTTCGGAAATGGTTATGTTTATATCGGGGATGATCTAGCATCTTTCAATGCTATTCCGGGTATCGGGCCAAGTAATGGTGATACAGGAAATTTGACAAAAGCCGGATCTGATGCAATTATTGGAAACAGCCCTAGAAACGATAATAAAACGAAACAGGAAACGTATAGTGCTTACGTTTCTGATGTAATCAACTTTACTCCGGCATTATCTGCTATGTTAAGTTTACGTGCTGACCGTTTTATGAATGCTAAAAACGACGGATACAATCAAACCGGTTTTTCACCAAAATTTGGATTAGTGTACCAGCCAATTCTGGATAAAGTTTCAGTTTTCGCCAATTACATGAACGGATTTGTTAATGTTGCACCGGGTCAAAATCGTCAGGCTAGTATTGTAACACCGTTAACGTTTAATCCTGAACATGCAGATCAGTTTGAATTTGGAACAAAATTGAATCTTTTTAAAGATAAACTTTACGCTACTTTTAGCTACTATGACATTAAAGTTATTGATCAGGTTTATGTAGTAGAGACACCATACGTAGATCCCGCAGATCCAACAAAGGAACAACCAAATAATCAGACAACATATCAGGATGGGGCTCAAAAGAACAAAGGTTTTGAAGCAGAATTTGTTGCAAACCCAATCAACGGTTTAAATATTGTTTTTGGATACAGTTATAATGATGCCATTTTAACAAAAGGAGACGCGGATTTTGTAAACCGCAGATCTGAAAATGCAGGACCTAGAAACCTGGCAAACCTTTGGGCCAGCTACAAAATCACAAACGGTTTCTTAAGAGGTTTTGGTGTAGGTTTTGGAGGAAATTATGTGGGTGACAATATGATCATGAATAGAAATGTAGCAGGAACTTTTACAATTCCTGAATACACCGTTCTTAACTCCTCTTTGTTTTACAGTGCAGATAAATTTGGAGTAACATTAAAGCTTAACAATATTGCAAATAAAGAAATCTATGATGGATGGTCAACTATTCATCCCAAAGATCCAAGAAGCATTGCTGCCAGCTTTACTTACAAATTCTAATAACAAAATAAACATAAAAACATCTTTCCCTTCAACCGGAAAGATGTTTTATAAATTTATAAAATCATGATAACAATAGCCAGTCTTTTCGTTTTTATCTCTTTTTATATGTTGTATTATACTTCCAGAAAGGCCGTACTCTCTTATGATTATGGTTTTGAAAAATGGATGAATAATAACCCCGGACCAACCAAAATTTCAGGATTGGCCGTACTTCTTTTGGCGTATTCATTATTACTCTTTACCAAAGCCCTGGGAACGGGAACTTTATTGTTTTTCATTCAGTTAATGACAATTGGAAGTTTAATTGTTATCTTATCCCCGCTTAAAGTCATCAACAGTAAAGCAGTTGCTGTACTTTTTATCCTTAGCGGTCTAATAGAAATTTATTACTATTAATTATGCCTGCAAATCCTAAATACCTGACGCAATCAAAAGGACAGCGTTTTGCCAAAATAACAGCTGCTATACTGGGCGGCTATTTCGTTTCTGTGAGTTTTCATCTGGCCCTGGCCTCCTGGTTTAATCGTGTAAATATAATTATGACAATGGCTTTTACAGGATTTATTCTCTGGGTTGCCTTAATGGTCATAGCCTTTTTAGCAAAAAGCGGATTAAAAATCTGGGGAATCTATTTGTTGCTTACCCTGATTTTTTGTGGTATTATCTATCTCGGCCAAACCTATAATCCTATTACCAAATAATCCATGAACAACAGAAATTATAATATCTATTTTCATACGCATACCGTAAGCGGAATCGTAATAAGCGTTGTATTGTTTATTATTTTCTTTGCCGGATCTTTTTCTTTTTTCAGGGATGAAATCATCAATTGGGAACGCGGCGAGTCTGTTGCACTGACCAAAGAAATTGAGCTGAACTACGACGCAACCTTAACTGCTTTAGATAAAAAATACAATTTAGCCGGAAGAACCATTTCGATTTCAAAAGCCAGTAACGAAAGGCGTGTAAATGTTTACATGGAAGGCACCAAAGATACTTTGGCTCCTGCCAAACTAAAAGAAAGCCAGTTCTTCTATTTAGATACCAAAAATCTAAAAACACAAACTTACGAAGAATCGTATTCCTTAGGTGAATTCTTATACAGACTTCATTTTCTGGCACAGGTTCCTTATCCGGTTGGCTATTACCTTTCCGGTTTTGTGGCTTTATTTTTTTTATTTGCCATTGTAACCGGAGTGTTGCTGCACTGGAACAAAATTGTTTCTAATTTTTATACGTTCAGACCAAAAGAAAAGCTGAAAACTTTATGGACCGATTCGCATACGGCTTTAGGTATGATTGGTTTGCCTTTCCAGTTTGTATATGCGGTAACCGGAGCCTTTTTTATGATCAAGCTTCTGATCGTTGCACCAAGTGTTATGGCTTTATATAAAGGAGATCAGACCAAATTATATGATGATTTAGAATACAATAACCCTGTATTTAAATTTGAAAACAAAAAATTAGCCAATCCTTTTCGTATAAATGAACTCGTAGCTAAAACCAAAGGCAATTGGAAAGATTTTGAAATCTACAGTGTCCAGATCCAGAATTACGGGGATGCCAATATGCACGTTATCGTTGAAGGAGAACTGCCATACGACAAAAAATTTACAGCATTCGGTAAAATAATCTATAAAGTCGCTGACGGAAAAATCATAGCCAAAAAAGATCCCGTAACCGACAACAAATATCTGGATGTGGTAAAAAATGTTTTATATCGTATTCACTTTGGCGATTATGGCGGATATGCCCTTAAGATAATCAGTTTTGTCCTTGGTATTATTACCTGCTATGTAATTATATCCGGAGTTATGATTTGGCTTGTTGCGAGGGATAAGAAAAATATGCCGGAGAAAAAACGTCGTTTTAATAATTCCGTGGTACGTATTTATCTGGCGGTTTGCCTGAGCATGTATCCGGTTACAGCATTAGCATTTATTGCAAATAAGGTCTTTCACCCGCTTAGCCAATCAAATATATACAATGTATATTTTATCACCTGGCTGTTATTAATTGTATTCTTCCTGTTAAAGAGAGACATTAACTTCACCAATAAATGGTGCCTGATTTCAGGAAGTGTTTTAGGCTTTTTAATTCCTATTGCCAATGGTATTTGTACCGGGAATTGGTTCTGGAAAACTTTTGCAGCAGATCACACACAAATTTTCTTTATCGATATCTTCTGGTTGGTACTTGCTTCAATTACCTTATTTGTTTCTTTCAAATTAAAAAAAGCAAAAGCACAGCAGTAAAATAATTTTATAGCATGGCCTGAAATAATCCGGGCCATTTGTTTTTATGGTTAGCATTACGGGCTGTATATTTTTTTTCATCCCGAAATAAAAGACATTACCCGAAAAGCAAGGTCTGTTGCAGAAAAAAAAAGGCATAAAAAAAACCGCTCATCAAAGCGGTTCTTTTTTATATTTGAAATTATTTTAATTTCTATTTGCTAAAGCATTTTTTTGTAAATTTTTAACTGAACTTACTTTACTGTTTTCGTAAGCAACTTCAGAAAGGCTGTTTTCATTAAAGAAAATCCACTTTCCAGTTTTCAATCCATTTGTGTATTCCCCCTCAGCAACTTTATTTCCTTTTTCATCATAGGATACCCAAACTCCATCTAATTTACCATCTTTAAAGAAGCCTTCTTGCTGTACTTTACCATTATCATAGTAATAAGTAGCTTTCACTGTATTTCCAACAGCTTCTAATTCTGGTTTATTCTCTTGTGCAACTAAAATTCCAGAGAACAATATTGCAACTAAAATTACACACTTTTTCATATCTTGTAGGTTTTAATGTTATCAAATCTTTACCAAATATAATCAAATGTTTACATTAAAAAAACTTTTAGTTAACAATTTGGTAACATTGGATGAAAAATTAACATTAGAAATCAGAAGCATACAAAGAAACCAGTGCTGAGGCACTGGTTTTACTGGTGTTTTAGCTAAATATTCAATTTACGATAACGTTGTAAATTTGATCAATAAATTAGTTCAATAACGAGTCTAACTGCGTTTGAAGCTCTGGAGAAGAGGGTCTGGCAGCATCAGCACTCACTACATTACCCTGAGGATCTATCAAAATAAATCTCGGAATTCCGGTTACATCATAACTGGTCACAAACGAAGATTTCCAGTCGCTGTCTGAAAATAACTGGATTCCACCCAGCTGTTTATCGGTTACGAATTTTTTCCATTTTTCGTGGTCTTTTAGTACATCGACAGAAATACTGACAAACTCGATATTTTTCCCGTGATATTTTTCTTCCACTTTTTGCAGGAATGGAATTTCAGCTCTGCAGGGTCCGCACCAGGTTGCCCAAAGATCAATGTACACATACTTTCCTTTTAGATCTGAAAGTTTCGTTTTTCCGCCCTTGTGATTTTCATAGTCAAATTCAGCCGAAGGTTTTCCAACAAAGCCCTTCATCTTAGCAGCACTTTCATACATCTGTACAGCGTATTGATTAAACTGCTCAAATGATTTTTTTAGATTTGTTTTAAATTCAGGATCAAAATCACCTTTCTCCACATTGTCCAAATCAGCTTTTGTTTTCCCTGCTAATAAAGTTTTAAATTCAGCCGCTTCTTTCGCGAAAGCTTCATTTTGAAATTTTTCGTCTTTTAGAGCCTGCTGCGCTAAAAAATTACTTTCATTTGTTCCTTTTCCTTTATATACAATTGTTTCATCAAATTCTTTAGCATTCATGGTCAGGTTTACTTCAGAACCTGGTTTCAAAAATAAGGTAGAAGATTCTACTCCGTCAGAAAATCGATAAAACCCTTTCGGAGCCTCAAAAGTAGCAGCAAAAACTTCTTTTTTATTAATCGGAATAACTTGTTTGAAATTATTAGCTCCTTTTATCACTAAGGTATCACTGTTTCGGTTCGTAATTTTAGCCGTAAATTTGATTGGATTTTTGACTTGCCCGACTACATTCAGGGCACTAAAAAGCAACAAACCAGCAACAAAAAGTTTTCTCATATCTAATATAGTTTTGTTTATAGTGACTCAAAACTAAATAAATTCTCCTTTCAAAATTTACGAATTAACAAAATATTTCATTTTAACACGATCTAGTTGCCTACTTTTCTCTATTATTTTGAATTTTGTGTTTACTTTTGCAATCTAAAATTTTGATCATGTATAGAAGTCATAATTGTGGCGAATTAAACGCCTCAAATATTAATACGGAAGTTACACTAGCGGGTTGGGTTCAAAAATCACGCGATAAAGGATTTATGAACTGGGTTGATTTACGCGACCGTTACGGAATCACACAACTTATTTTCGACGAGAGCCGTTCTGATAAAACTGTTTTTGAACTGGCAAAAACGCTTGGAAGAGAATTTGTAATTCAGGTTAAAGGAACTGTTATTGAGCGTGAAGCCAAAAACAAAAATATTCCTACCGGTGATATCGAAATTTTAGTTTCTGAATTAACTATTTTAAATGCTGCCTTAACACCTCCGTTTACAATTGAAGACGAAACAGATGGCGGGGAAGATATCAGGATGAAATACCGCTACCTGGATATTCGTCGTAATCCGGTAAAAAACAGTTTGCTTTTCCGTCACAAAGTGGCAATGGAAGTTCGTAAATATTTATCTGATCTGGATTTCTGTGAAGTAGAAACTCCTTACCTGATCAAATCAACTCCGGAAGGCGCGCGAGATTTCGTGGTTCCAAGCCGTATGAACGAAGGACAGTTTTATGCATTACCACAATCCCCGCAAACTTTCAAACAGTTATTGATGGTGGGTGGAATGGATAAATATTTCCAGATCGTGAAATGTTTCCGTGACGAAGACTTACGTGCAGACCGTCAGCCTGAGTTTACACAAATCGATTGCGAAATGGCATTTGTGGAGCAGGAAGATATTTTGAATGTTTTTGAAGGACTGACAAGACACTTGCTAAAAGAAATTAAAGGTATTGAAGTAGACAAATTTCCAAGAATTACCTACGACTATGCCATGAAAACATATGGAAATGACAAACCGGACATTCGTTTCGGAATGGAATTTGGAGAACTGAACGAATTTGCACAACACAAAGATTTCCCGGTATTTAACGCTGCGGAATTAGTAGTGGGTATCGCCGTTCCCGGAGCAGGAAACTACACCCGTAAAGAAATTGACGGACTGATTGACTGGGTAAAACGTCCCCAAGTGGGTGCATCAGGAATGGTGTATTCAAAATGCAATGACGACGGAACTTACAAATCATCTGTAGATAAATTTTACGATCAGGATGATTTAGGACAATGGGCAAAAATTACAGGTGCAAAACCAGGAGACATGATTTTTGTACTTTCAGGTCCTGCTGATAAAACCCGCGGACAGCTTTCAGCTCTTCGTATGGAATTAGCAACCCGTTTGGGATTGCGTAAACCGGAAGAATTCGCTCCGCTATGGGTAGTTGATTTCCCATTATTGGAATTAGACGAAGAAAGCGGCCGTTACCATGCGATGCACCATCCGTTTACCTCTCCTAAACCGGAAGATATGCATTTATTGGAAACACAACCCGGTAAAGTACGTGCCAATGCCTACGATATGGTCTTAAACGGAAATGAAATTGGTGGAGGATCTATTCGTATTCACGATAAAGCAACACAACAATTAATGTTTAAATACTTAGGATTCACCGAAGAAGAAGCAAAAGCACAATTTGGCTTTTTGATGGATGCTTTCCAATTTGGAGCACCGCCTCACGGAGGATTAGCATTTGGACTAGACAGATTAGTTGCTATTTTAGGTGGTCAGGAAACGATTAGGGATTTTATCGCGTTCCCAAAAAACAATTCAGGACGTGATGTAATGATTGATGCTCCGGCTAAAATTGATGACGCTCAATTAAAAGAATTACACATAAAAGTAAATTTGGTATAAATTCATTCGGAACGAATAAAATTGCTAGCCTGAAAAAATTATAGAAAACAGAAAATTAGAGGTGAATTTTCATCTTTTATTTCATAATTCAGCGCTCCATAAAGTCAAAAAGTTCCTACTTTTTAACATATCTTTAATGATTGCCAATTTAAACAATGACATATCAAAAGAGACGCAAAATAAATAGTAAAAACACTGTAAATCAATAATTTTTACAAAAAATTAACACCTTATTGTCTTTTGTATGAATTTATATATTACATTTGCTTCATTATAAATTATTATTACAATTACAATGCGTACAGGTACAGTAAAATTTTTCAATGAATCTAAAGGTTATGGATTCATTACAGACGAAGAAACAGGAAAAGATATCTTCGTTCACGCTTCAGGAATTAACGCGGAAGAATTACGCGAAGGAGACCGTGTAAGCTACGAAGAAGAAGAAGGAAGAAAAGGGAAAGTTGCTGCTAAAGTAGCAGTAATCTAAGAAAAATATAGCAATTTATTTTTTTTGCCTCTGAATGGTTTTAAAACGTTTCGATTTATTTCGAAACGTTTTTTTTTGCTCAAATCTTAAAAAAATAGTAAAAAAAGCAAAAGTTATTTATAATGAATAAAAATTAGGCATAAACGATGTTTACGACCCTACTTAAATCCTTTTTTAGCTTGTGATTTACAGAGTTGGAAGCTATCTTTGTGGCTTATTTTTTAAGTAAAAATCCCTAAGTTTATGCAATCTGATCAATACAGCTATCTTCCTATTTTAATGCAGCTTATTCTTGCTGTTGGTTTTGTGGTAGGAACTATCATTATTTCCGGAAAATTAGGTCCAAAAAGAACCTCTGAGGTGAAAGATAAGAATTTCGAATGCGGTATCGAATCTGTCGGTAATGCCCGTATTCCTTTTTCGGTAAAATATTTTCTGGTTGCCATTCTTTTCGTATTGTTTGACGTAGAGGTAATTTTCCTTTATCCATGGGCAGTAAACTTTAAAGAATTAGGTATTGAGGGAATGCTGAAAATGATTGTTTTTATGGCTTTGCTTCTGGTTGGTTTTTTCTATATCATCAAAAAGAAAGCTTTAGACTGGGAATAATAATTTATGATTTGAGATTTCAGGTTTTAGATTTCTCAAATGGAAGATTTAACGATATTAAAATTTGATTTTAATTTTTTACGATTTACCCAAATCTAAAATCTGAAATCTAAAATCTAAAATAAAAATGAGCGATTCAAAAGTAAATATGGTTGCCCCTCCTGAAGGTGTTGTTGGTGAAGGTTTCTTCGCAACAAAACTAAATGATGTTGTAGGTATGGCTCGTGCGAATTCTCTTTGGCCTTTGCCGTTCGCAACTTCTTGTTGCGGAATCGAGTTTATGGCAACAATGGCTTCCCATTATGATTTGGCAAGATTTGGTTCCGAACGTGTGAGTTTCTCTCCCCGTCAGGCTGATATGTTAATGGTTATGGGAACTATTTCTAAAAAAATGGCACCCATCTTAAGACAGGTTTACGAACAAATGGCTGAACCACGCTGGGTAATTGCTGTCGGAGCCTGTGCTTCATCAGGCGGAATTTTTGACACTTATTCTGTTTTACAGGGAATTGACAAAGTTATTCCGGTTGACGTTTATGTTCCCGGATGTCCTCCAAGACCAGAACAAATTGTTGACGGTGTAATGAAACTACAAGAATTAGTAAGAAGCGAATCTGTAAGACGCAGAAGTTCTCCTGAATACCAGGAATTATTAGCTTCATATAATATTTCATAAAATGGCATTAGAAAATACCCTGATTCAAGATAAACTTACAGAAACATTTGACGCAAGTGTTTTTAACTTTCAAGAGGAAAGAGATATTTTTTCCCTGGAAACAACAGCTGATAAAATCACTTCTTTGATTCTTTTCCTGAAAAATGATGCTGATTTACGATTTCACTTTTTAACGGATTTATGCGGTATTCACTACCCTGATAATGAAGTGGATCGTCAGTTCGCAATCGTATATCATTTACACAACTGGTACGAAAACAAACGTATCAGAATCAAAGTTTACCTAAACGGCGAAAAACCGGAAATAAAAACGATTTCAAATATTTTTCTGAGCTCCAACTGGATGGAAAGAGAAACATACGATTTCTTCGGTGTTAACTTTATTGGTCATCCGCAATTGAAACGTATTTTGAATATGGATGAAATGATCTCTTTTCCAATGCGAAAAGAATTCCCGCTGGAAGACAGTGGAAGAACGGATAAGGATGACAGATTCTTTGGAAGAACAACAACAAATTGCTAAAAAATAAATAATTCAACATTATAAAATGTCAGAACTATTATTACCACCAGAGCATCGCTATGCTAAAATAGTTAAGGATAAACTAAACGAAGACGGAAGCGAGCTTTCCGTTTTGAATTTAGGTCCGACACACCCTGCCACTCACGGTATTTTTCAAAATATCCTGTTGATGGATGGTGAGAGAATTCTTGAAGCTGAACCAACAATCGGTTACATCCACAGAGCTTTCGAAAAAATCGCCGAAAATCGCCCTTTTTATCAAATTACACCTCTTACAGACCGTATGAACTATTGTTCCTCCCCGATCAATAACATGGGATGGTGGATGACTTTAGAAAAACTACTAAATATTGAAGTTCCTAAAAGAGCCCAGTACCTAAGAGTTATCGTAATGGAATTGGCGCGTATTACCGATCACTTAATCTGTAATTCAATTCTGGGTGTTGATACTGGTGCTTACACCGGTTTCTTATATGTTTTTCAATTTAGAGAAAAAGTTTACGAAATCTACGAAGAAATTTGTGGTGCCCGTTTAACAACAAATATGGGAAGAATCGGTGGTTTCGAAAGAGACTGGTCACCGGAAGCTTTCCGCAAACTGGATGTGTTTTTAAAAGAATTTCCTGTCGCCTGGCAAGAATTTGAAAACCTATTCGAAAGAAACAGAATTTTCCTTGACAGAACCGTAAACGTAGGTGCCATCTCAGCAGAGCAGGCAATGGCTTACGGATTTACAGGTCCGAATTTACGTGCTGCCGGAGTTGATTATGACGTTCGTGTTGCACATCCTTACTCGTCTTACGAAGATTTCGATTTTATTGTTCCTGTTGGAAAATCAGGTGACACATACGACCGTTTCTGTGTTCGTAATGCCGAAGTTCGCGAAAGTTTAAGCATCATTCGTCAGGCTTTGGACAAAATGCCGGCCGGAAACGAATATCACGCAGAAGTTCCGGATTATTACCTTCCTCCAAAAGAAGATGTTTACGCTTCTATGGAATCATTAATCTATCACTTTAAAATTGTAATGGGAGAAGTTCCTGTACCGGTTGCAGAAATTTACCACCCTGTTGAAGGAGGAAATGGAGAATTAGGATTTTATTTAGTGACAGACGGAAGCAGAACGCCATACAGATTACATTTCAGAAGACCTTGTTTTATTTATTATCAGGCCTATCCTGAAATGATCAAAGGTGCTTTACTATCAGATGCAATTGTTATTCTGTCCAGTTTAAATGTAATTGCCGGAGAATTAGACGCGTAGAAATATTGCCGATTTTAGAATTTAGATTTTAGATTGCAAAATGAGATTGCGGACTTTAGAATTTAGATTGAAAATCTGGGCTTACATAGAATTGAAAAATTCAGGATTGAAGAATCTAAAACTTAAAAAAGGATTGCAGAATATAGATTATAGACAAAGATTTGAAAAAATCCGAAATCTAAAATCCGAAATCTAAAATAAAAAATGGAGCGTAAACATTACAAACAAGAAATAAACATGACTGAAGCATTGATGAACCGCATCAATGAATTGATCAGTCATTATCCGGAAGACAAAAGAAAATCAGCTTTGCTGCCTGTTTTGCATGAAGTCCAGGATGCTCATGACAATTGGTTGAGTACGGAATTACAGGATAAAGTTGCTGAAATTTTGCACATCAAACCCATTGAGGTTTATGAAGTGGTTACTTTTTACACCATGTACAACCAAAAACCAATTGGAAAATACATGTTCGAATTTTGTCAGACTTCTTGTTGTTGTTTAAATGGTGCCGAAAATTTAATGGATTATACTTCTGAAAAATTAGGCATTAAAATGGGCGAAACAACTCCGGACGGAATGTTTACCATTGCCGGTGTTGAATGTTTAGGGGCTTGCGGATATGCTCCGATGATGCAGTTAGGCGATTTCTACAAAGAAAAACTAACAGAAGAAAAAATCGATCAGTTAATCGCTGATTGCAGAGACGATAAAATAATATTACACGATAAATAATATGTCACAAAAAATATTATTAGACAAAATCAATGTTCCGGGTATTAAAACCTATGAAGTTTATCGCCAAAACGGTGGTTATGCTTCTGTAGAAAAAGCTTTGAAAACACTTACTCCGGACGAAGTTGTGGAAGAAGTGAAAAAATCGGGACTTCGTGGTCGTGGTGGAGCTGGTTTCCCTGCCGGAATGAAATGGAGTTTTATTGATAAAAAATCCGGAAAACCAAGACATTTGGTTTGTAATGCCGATGAGTCTGAACCGGGAACTTTCAAAGATCGTTATTTGATGGAATTTATTCCTCACCTTTTGATCGAAGGAATGATTACCTCAAGTTTTGCCCTGGGCGCTAACCTTTCGTATATCTACATTCGTGGAGAATATATGTGGGTTTTCAAAATATTAGAAAGAGCGATCGCCGAAGCTAAGGCTGCCGGTTGGTTAGGAAAAAATATATTAGGAACAGGTTACGATTTAGAACTATATGTTCACTGTGGAGCCGGAGCTTATATTTGTGGAGAAGAAACTGCACTTATTGAGTCACTGGAAGGCAAAAGAGGAAACCCTCGTATCAAACCACCATTTCCGGCGGTTTCGGGACTTTGGGCCAATCCAACAGTGGTAAACAATGTGGAGACTATCGCCACTGTGCCTTGGATTATCAACAATTCCGGTGATGATTATGCCAAAATTGGTGTGGGTCGTTCAACAGGAACTAAATTAATCTCAGCTTCAGGACACATTAAAAATCCGGGAGTTTACGAAATTGAATTAGGTTTAAGTGTAGATGAATTCATGAATTCTGATGAATATTTAGGCGGAATGTCTTCGAGCAGACCTTTGAAAGCGTTTGTTCCCGGAGGTTCTTCTGTGCCAATTTTACCAGCTGAATTGATTTTTAAAACAGCAAACGGTGAAGACCGATTAATGACTTACGAATCTCTAAGTGATGGTGGTTTTGCTACCGGATCTATGTTAGGTTCAGGAGGATTTATCGTGTATAATGATACGGCTTGTGTGGTAAGAAACACCTGGAATTTTGCCCGTTTCTATCACCACGAATCCTGCGGACAATGTACACCTTGCCGTGAAGGAACCGGATGGCTGGAAAAAATATTATGGAGAATCGAAAACGGTCAGGGCCGTGAAGAGGATATCGAATTATTGTGGAGCATTCAAAGCAAAATTGAAGGAAACACAATTTGTCCACTTGGTGATGCAGCTTCCTGGCCGGTAGCAGCCGCGATTCGTCATTTTAGAGATGAATTTGAATATCACGTTCGTTTCCCGGAAAAAATAAAAAACAGAGATCACTTTGTTGCTGAACCTTTTTCGCAAGTGAAACATTTAGTAGGCGGTAAAGTAATAATATAGTCAAAGTTAAAAATAGTTTCAAGTTTCAAGTTTTTTTAGTTTCAATACCGATAGCTATCGGCAGTGAAACTTTAAACCTGAAACTAAAAAAACAAAACAAAGAGATGAAGGTAACCATAGACGGTCAAAGTATAGACGTAGAACCAGGAACAACGATCCTGCAGGCTGCACGTATGATTGGAGGAGATTTAGTTCCGCCAGCCATGTGCTATTACTCCAAATTAAAAGGCAGCGGCGGTAAATGTCGTTGTTGTTTAGTGGAAGTTTCTAAAGGAAGTGAAGCTGACCCAAGACCAATGCCAAAATTAATGGCATCTTGCGTAACAGGATGTATGGACGGAATGGAAGTAAACAGTAAATCTTCAGACAGAGTAACGGAAGCCCGCAAATCTGTAACTGAATTTTTATTGATCAATCACCCATTAGACTGCCCGGTTTGTGATCAGGCTGGTGAGTGCGATTTGCAAAACTTAAGTTTTGAGCACGGAAATCCAAAATCACGTTTCATTGAAGAAAAAAGAACATTTGAACCGGAAGATATCGGTCCGAATATTCAACTGCATATGAACCGTTGTATCTTATGTCAAAGATGTGTGCAAGTGGCAGATCAACTTACAGACAACAGAGTTCACGGGGTATTAGATCGTGGAGACCACGCTAATATTTCTACCGGAATTTCTAAAGCGATCGACAATGAATTCTCAGGAAACATGATTGATGTTTGCCCGGTTGGGGCGTTGACTGACAAGACTTTCCGTTTCAAATCGAGAGTTTGGTTCAACAAACCTTACAATGCGCACAGAGAATGTACTACTCCGGGATGTTGTGGAAAAACTACGGTTTGGATGTTTGGAGGAGAAATTCAACGTGTTACAGGTCGTAAAGACGAATATCATGAAGTAGAAGAATTCATCTGTAATTCTTGCCGTTTCGACCACAAAAATGTAAACGACTGGACAATTGAAGGACCAAGAGAATTTGAAAAAGATTCTGTTATCAATCAAAACAACTACACTCAGAAATTAGAGAAAGTAGAAATCGATACAGAGAAAAATATCCTTTTAGGAAGAGATATTGACCGTAAAAAAATTAGTATGGCTGAAATTCCGTTAAACACTAACAACCAAAACTCTTAACGATGGTAGATGGTGCATTTATTATAGAAAAAAGTGTTGTAATTGTGGTGGTTTTTGCTGTAACAATGATTATGGCCATGTATTCTACCTGGGCTGAACGTAAAGTGGCCGCTTTTTTACAAGACCGTGTCGGACCTAACCGTGCAGGTTGGGGAGGTTTATTACAGCCTCTTGCCGATGGTTTGAAATTATTCTCCAAAGAAGAATTTTTCCCGAATACACCTAACAAATTCTTATTTGTTGTGGGTCCGGCAATTGCCATGAGTACTGCTTTAATGACCAGTGCCGTAATTCCGTGGGGAGATCGCCTGCATATTTTCGGAAGAGATGTTCTTCTACAGGCTACGGATATCAATATTGGTTTATTGTATTTCTTCGGAGTAGTTTCTGTTGGAGTGTACGGTATCATGATCGGTGGATGGGCCTCGAACAATAAATTCTCTTTGATGGGAGCTGTTCGTGCGGCCTCTCAAATGGTCTCTTATGAAGTGGCTATGGGATTATCGATGATTGCTTTATTGATGATGACCGGAACTTTAAGCTTAAAAGAAATCTCTGAGCAACAGGCAGGAATGAACTGGAATGTATTTTACCAACCATTATCTTTCCTGATTTTCCTGATTTGTGCTTTTGCAGAAACCAACAGAACTCCTTTTGATTTGGCGGAATGTGAATCTGAATTAATTGGGGGTTATCATACTGAATATTCCTCTATGAAAATGGGATTTTACTTATTTGCTGAATATGCGAATATGTTTATCTCAGCTACTATTATATCTGTATTGTTTTTTGGAGGTTACAATTATCCGGGAATGCAATGGATGGTAGAAAATGTTGGCGTTAATACCGCTAACCTTTTGGGAATTGCAGTATTGTTTGTTAAAATATGTTTTTTCATCTTTTTCTATATGTGGGTTCGTTGGACAATTCCAAGATTCAGATATGATCAGTTGATGAATTTAGGATGGAAAATATTAATTCCGCTTTCGATCGTTAATATCATGATTACCGGAGTTGTTATTTTAAGAAGTGAAATTGCAGCCTTTTTAGGTTTTTAATACGGAGTAACCCAACCCTGATAGCAGCGGGATTAACTTCAAATAAAAATAAAATAGATTTTGAATTTGTTTAGCACAACTTGAAAATCATAAATCATACGTTAAAAAATGTCAATAGAAACTATATCATTATCAGGTAGAAAAAAGATGGTCTCCAATAAGGAGATGACCTTTTTGGAACGTTTGTATCTTGTAGCGATTGTAAAAGGATTATTTATTACGGTAAAGCACTTATTCAGAAAAAAAGTGACGATCCATTATCCGGAACAAGTACGTGAAATGAGTCCTGTATACCGCGGTCAGCACCAATTGAAACGTGATGAGCAAGGTCGTGAAAACTGTACAGCTTGTGGATTATGCGCTTTATCATGTCCTGCTGAAGCCATCACCATGAAAGCCGCTGAACGTAAAGCTGATGAAAAGCATTTGTACAGAGAAGAAAAATATGCATCGATTTATGAAATCAACATGCTTCGTTGTATTTTCTGTGGTTTGTGCGAGGAAGCTTGTCCAAAAGATGCCATCTATCTGACTACTTCGAAAGTTTTGGTTCCTTCAAGTTACGAAAGAGAAGATTTCATTTTTGGAAAAGACAGATTAGTGATGCCTCTTGATGTGGCAATCAAAAATGCCCAACTTAATAATGCTAACTAAATGATACATATTCCTGATTTTGCACACGCAACTACTGTACAAATTATATTTTGTTTCTTAGCGTTTATTACGGTAATCACCGCTTTTTTGACCATCTTTAGCAGAAACCCGATTCACAGTGCTATCTATTTAGTAATTTGTTTCTTTTCGATCGCTGGTCATTACTTATTATTAAATTCACAATTTTTGGCTATCGTACATCTTATTGTATATTCCGGGGCTATTATGATTTTGTTCCTGTTTACGATCATGTTAATGAATCTAAACGAACGCCATCAGGTACACAGACCCAGAATTACACGTTTGGGCGCCATAGTTTCTTTTTGCTTGATTTGCGTTGTATTAATCGCAATTTTCATAAACTCGAAACCGATTGTTGGAGCATATGATTCTACCGGTGAAGATTTTCAATCGATAAAAGTACTGGGTAAAATATTATTGAACGAATATATGGTTCCGTTTGAATTTGCATCGATTTTGCTTTTGGTAGCGATGATTGGAACTGTATTATTGTCTAAAAAAGAAAAATTAAATAAATAATGGGTAATATATTAAATCAAATAGGTATTGAAAATTACATCTTTTTAAGTGTTGTACTTTTCTGTATTGGTATTTTTGGTGTATTGTACAGACGAAATGCTATTATCGTTTTTATGTCTATCGAAATCATGCTGAATGCGGTTAACCTTTTATTTGTAGCTTTTTCAACCTATCATCAGGATGCACAAGGACAAGTTTTTGTTTTCTTTTCGATGGCAGTTGCTGCGGCTGAAGTGGCAGTAGGATTGGCTATTTTAGTTTCGATCTTTAGAAATTTAGGTTCGATTAGTATCGATAATTTAAAAAATTTAAAAGGATAAATGGAAATGAATACCAATTTAGCTTTAGTTTTAGTATTAGCTCCTTTTTTAGGATTTTTAATCAATGTCTTCTTTGGAAAAAGCTTAGGCAAAACAGTTTCCGGTATCATCGGAACGGCTGCAGTAGTAGTTTCGTTTGCTGTTACACTTTTCTTTTTCTCTGAGATTACACAAACAAAACAAGCCATTCAAGTAACCTTATTTGACTGGATTCAGATTAGCAATCTTCATATTAATCTTGGATTTTTATTAGATCAGCTGTCCTTACTCTGGTTACTTTTTGTAACGGGTATCGGCTCACTGATTCATTTATATTCTATCAGCTACATGCACGATGATGAGAATATGCATAAGTTTTTCTCTTATTTAAACTTGTTCGTGTTTTTCATGATTACACTTGTAATGGGAAGTAACTTATTAGTTTTATTTATTGGCTGGGAAGGTGTTGGACTTTGTTCGTACTTATTAATTGGATTCTGGTATAAAAATCAGGATTACAATGATGCTGCGAAGAAAGCTTTCATCATGAACAGAATTGGAGATTTAGGTCTTTTGATCGGAATGTTTATTCTTGGTTCCATGTTCTCTACTCTGGATTATGCCACTTTAAAAACTGCAATTGCCGGAGCAACTAACTTAAATATTCCATTGCTTTCATTAGCTGCTTTGTGTTTATTTATTGGTGCTTGTGGTAAATCTGCGCAGATTCCGTTATACACCTGGCTACCGGATGCAATGGCAGGACCAACTCCGGTATCTGCGTTGATTCACGCTGCTACGATGGTGACAGCCGGTATCTTTATGGTAACAAGGTTAAATTTCGTATTTGACTTAGCGCCGGATGTTCAGACTGTTATTGCTGTAATTGGAGCTGTGACTTCATTGGTTGCTGCAACAATTGGTTTGGTTCAGACCGATATCAAAAAAGTATTGGCTTATTCTACCGTTTCCCAATTAGGTTTAATGTTTTTAGCCTTAGGATTTGGTGCTTACGAAGTAGCCGTTTTCCACGTAATCACACATGCTTTCTTTAAAGCTTGTTTGTTCTTAGGATCAGGTTCTGTAATTCATGGTTTACATGGAGAACAGGATATGCGTAAGATGGGTGGTTTGCGTAAAGCAATGCCGGTTACATTCTGGACGATGTTGATTTCATCATTAGCAATTTCAGGTGTTCCGTTTTTCTCCGGTTTCTTCTCAAAAGATGAAATATTAATGACGGCTTTCCACCACAGTATTCCACTGTACGTCGTTGGATCTATTGCTTCTATTTTGACGGCTTTTTATATGTTCCGATTAATGTTCTTAACCTTCTTTAAAGAATTTAGAGGAACAGAAGAACAAAAATATCATTTACATGAAAGTGACGGTTTAATTACTTTCCCTTTAATGATTTTAGCACTATTGGCTACATTCGGCGGATTAATAAGCTTACCTGGAAACAGTTGGTTAAACGACTATTTAGCACCACTTTTCACAAAAGTAGCTGGTGAAGAACATCATTTAGGAACAACAGAGTACACTCTGATGGGAATTGCTGTCGCAGGCGGATTGTTAGGTATTTTAATTGCTTACATCAAATACTTTAAACAGGATAATGTTCCTGAATCTGACGAAAATATTACCGGATTAACGAAGGTTTTATATAACAAATATTATGTAGATGAAATTTATGATGTGATATTTGTACGCTCTGTAAATGTTTTATCACGATTTTTCAGGGATTATATCGAAACCGGTTTATCTGCCTTTGTTTTCGGACTGGGTAAAGTAACAAATGAAATAGGTTTTCAGGGTAAAAAATTACAAAACGGAAGTATCGGATTATATCTTTTCGCTTTTGTTTTGGGTCTTTGTGCCATTATTTCCTATATATTTTTAGCTCAATAATTTTATAACTATGAACGTTTCTCTTATATTAATTATTCTTTTAATTGGTGCATTTGCCACTTATTTTGTTGGTGACAAACTTGCTTCAAAAGTAGCCTTGTTCTTTAGTTTAGCAGCTTTGGGCTGTTCGCTGGTTTTGTTAAGCCATTTCAATGCGGGCGAAAACATCAGCTTAATCAATGCCTGGATTACACAGCCTAAAATTTCATTTGCTTTAAATGCAGACGGATTAGCGATTGCAATGCTTTTGTTAACTGTGGCTTTAACCCCAATTATTATATTCTCTTCTTTTGGAAATGAATATAAAAATGCGAAAGGTTTTTATGCTTTAATTTTATTTATGGCCTTTGCAATGACAGGAACTTTCCTTGCTGCAGATGGTTTATTATATTATATTTTCTGGGAATTATCCCTTATTCCAATTTATTTTATTGCGCTGATCTGGGGTAACGGAGATGCTGAGGAACGCAGAAAAGCAGTGGTTAAATTCTTTATTTATACACTTGCCGGTTCGCTGTTTATGTTAGTTGCTTTCATTTATTTATATCAAAAAGCGGGAAGTTTTCTAATCGAAGACTTATATAAACTGAATTTATCCCCAACAGAACAGCTTTGGATTTTCTTAGCTTTCTTTTTGGCGTATGCAATTAAAATTCCGATTATTCCTTTCCACACCTGGCAGGCAAACGTATACCAAAAAGCACCAACCGTTGGAACCATGCTTTTATCCGGGATCATGCTAAAAATGGGATTGTACAGTGTCATCCGTTGGCAATTGCCAATTGCTCCCCTTGCAGCAAAAGAATATATGAATATTTTTATTGCTTTAGGAATTGCAGGTGTAATCTATGGTTCTATTGTAGCGTTGAGACAAAAAGACCTTAAAAAATTATTAGCGTATTCTTCTTTGGCTCACGTTGGATTAATTGCTGCAGGAACTTACACCTTAACTCTTGACGGTTTGCGTGGCGCTGTCCTGCAAATGATTGCTCACGGTTTTGTTGTAGTCGGATTATTCTATGCTGCCGAAATTATCTTCAGAAGATTTGAAACAAGGAAAATTTCTGAATTGGGCGGTATTCGTATCCAATCTCCAAAATTTACGTCAATGTTTTTAATTTTGGTTTTGGCCTCTGTTGCGTTGCCAAGTACTTTTAATTTTGTTGGAGAATTCACCGTTTTATATAGTCTTTCACAGATAAATGTATGGTTCGCTGTTTTAGGCGGAACCACTATTATCCTGGGAGCGTATTATATGCTTAAGATGTTTCAAAATGTAATGTTGGGAGATGCTAATTCAAAAACATTTGCTGATGTTTCTGTTAATGAAGGAATTTCATTAGTCGTAATTATTGCGGTTTTAATCTTCTTCGGATTTTATCCAAAGCCAATTACAGATTTGATCACACCAAGTTTAGAGACGATTTTAAACGTTATCAATAAAAATTAATATTTTAAATAAAAATAAATTAGGGCATCATTGGTTTTAGATTTCCTAAATCAAAAAAACAAAAATGAATACATTAATAGCTATAACGGGATTGGGTATTTTCTGCCTATTGTTTGAAATTCTTAATTTAAGGAAAGCCATCGTTCCTTTTACAATTGTTGGACTTTTGGGAGTTTTGGCACTTAATTTTTATGAATTCGGTTCGACAGGAAGTTATTACAATAACATGATTGAAGTGAGTAAATTCTCTACTGCTTTTTCATCATTATTTATTGTGCTGACGATTTTCTTAGTAGCCTTAAGTCATAATTTTTATGAAAATCATCAAACTAAAATCTCCGATTTTATTGCTATAAAAGTATTTTTATTAGCAGGAGGTGTAGCGATGGTGTCTTTTGGAAACTTAGCTATGTTTTTCTTAGGAATTGAAATTTTATCCATCGCCTTATATATCCTTGCGGCAAGTGATCGTCTGAACTTAAAAAGTAACGAAGCCGGTATGAAGTATTTCTTAATGGGTTCATTCGCATCAGGAATTATTCTATTCGGAATTTGTTTGATTTACGGGGCAATGGGAAGCTTTGATGTTGTTGAAATACATGAAAGTTCTTTATCTGCAGAGTTGCCAATCTGGTTTCCAATCGGAATGGTTTTGGTGGTCATCGGAATGTTATTCAAAGTGGCTGCTGTACCGTTTCATTTTTGGGCACCGGATGTATATGAAGGTTCTCCGGCATTAACAACAGCTTTAATGAGTACTTTGGCAAAAGTTATTGCTATCGCAACCTTATATAAATTAGTAAGCGCATTAAATTTAATCCCGTCACTTGAAAATCAGGATCTCTTAGGAACATTTGAAATAATTGTTGTAATCGTATCGATGGCTTCTATGACCGTAGGTAATATTATGGCATTGCGTCAGGTAAATGTAAAACGTATGCTGGCATTCTCAGGAATCTCACATGCAGGATTTATGTTAATGACTTTGTTAAGCGTTGCAACTTCAGCAGGTGTTTTATTGTATTATACTGCTGCTTATGCTTTGGCCGGAATTGCTGCTTTCAGCGTTATCTTATATGTTTGTAAAAATCAGGATAACGAAGACATCACCAACTTCCACGGATTAGGGAAAACAAATCCTTTATTAGCCGCTATACTGACAGGTTCGTTATTATCAATGGCCGGAATTCCGATCTTCTCCGGATTTTTTGCCAAGTTGTTTTTATTCAATCAAACGATTCAGGGCGGATATATTGCCTTGGTTATCGTAGCAGTAATCAACTCCATTATTAGTGTTGGCTATTATTTCAAACTAATTTTGGCCATGTACTCAAAAGAACCAAATGAAGTGCGCACCGGAAAACCTTTCCTTATTTACGCTGTTGCAATTATTTCTATTGTTTTGAATATTGCTTTGGGATTATTTCCTTCTTTAGTTTTAGATTTACTGAAATAGAAATTTCAATCTTTATATATAAAAATCCATCAGTGAGAGCTGATGGATTTTTTATTTTAGCATTACTTTATTCAGAAGAAAAAATCATGTTAAAAAAAATACAGAAACAATTCCACTTCAAAAAAACTCCATATATTTGACTACAATTAAAAGTATTAGAACTATGAACTTCAATTCAAAAAATCCTTTTTTAAGCAACAAGCGTTTTTCATCAAATGCGGTTTCAAAAGCTGAAGAAGTACACCACGCACAGATTATTGACTATAATCAGGAAATGACTTTATCAGGTACTATTAATAAGACCGCCATTTTATTTTTAATCTTATGCGGATCATCCATAATAACGTGGTGGATGGCGTTTAACGGAATGAATGTAATGCTGCCAACAATTGGCGGTGCTATTGTTGGACTTATTTTAGTTGTAATTTCTGCATTCAAACCACAGGCTTCTCCTTATTTAGCGCCAGGGTACGCCTTATTTGAAGGTCTGTTTATAGGAGGAATTTCTGCTATTTTTGAGGCCAGATATCCTGGAATCGTAGTCAATGCTGTTGGAGCAACTCTGGTTACTTTCTTAATTTGTCTGGGATTATACAAATTTAAAATCGTAAAAGTAACGGAACAATTTAGATCTGTTGTTATTGCTGCAACCTTAGCCATTGCAACGTATTACTTAATTTCATGGGTAGTATCCATGTTTACCAGCTTCACTCCTGTTCATCATGGAAATTCCTTAATGAGTATTGGAATTAGCGTTTTTGTAATTATCATAGCGGCTTTAAATATATTTCTGGATTTCGACCAAATCGAAAAAGGAGTACAACAAAAAATGCCGAAATTTATGGAATGGTACGGTGCAATGGGATTAGTGATCACACTAGTTTGGTTGTATATTGAATTCCTGAGATTACTTTCAAAACTATCAAGCAAAGACTAATTTCTTTACTTCCTTCTCATAAAAAAGAGCCTTTTTGAAATTCAAAAAGGCTCTTTTTTTCGTTTAAAATTGAAATTAATTCCCTTCTTCTATTTTTCAGTTACCGGAATAAATTCATCCAATTTGAATTAAATCGGTGATACTATCTCTATTTTATTGTTTAAAAAGATAACTCAGTCCTCTACAAAAATCGATTTTTAGAATGATATACAAATTCATTTTAGTCCAAAATTGATTTAAAAACTAATTTTTGATGTAAAAAACGCTTTACAACTTTATCAATTTAACAGTATTTTTCTTTTTATTTGAAAAGATTAAATATTTCGCCACATTTTGATTTCTTACATTATTTTTTCAGTAATAATGATTTTGTAAAATCTGAAAAGTGTAGTAAAAATAATACTTCCGAAAGATTTATTTAAATATGTAATAAATTACAATTAATGCAATTTATTACATATAACATATTCAAAATATGTTTTTTTTATTATAAATGTCTTTTTATCCTAAATTTATTTTGAATATCGAAATTTTATATACTTTTGTGTAATCGATTACAATTTAAATTTGTAGTTGATACTAAAAACCACAAAAAACCACTTTTGATTATTTACTAACTTTAAAAACTAACCACTATGAAAAAAAACTTACTTTTTCTGGCTGCTTTCCTCTTAGCAATTCAGACATGGGCACAACAAGTTCAAATTACTGAATCTTCCGGATGGCTCGAATCAGCTTTTGTAAAATGGCAACCCGTTAGCAATGCTCAAAGCTACAATGTATACTATACGGGTCAGGGAATCACCGATCAAAAAATAGACAATCAGCTGATTAGAAGTTATGGCAGTTATTTCCGTGCTGACATACCTGGTCTTAAAGCAGGATCGTACACCGTGAAAGTAAAACCGGTAATTTCCGGAACCGAAGGAAGCGGCAGCACAACAGGCAATCTAACTGTTGTAGCTCAGGATCGTAACGGATTTGCATTTGATAGCGGAAGGGTTCCCGGAGGTTACAAAATTGACGGAACACCAAAAGACAATGCCGTAATTGTATACATCACGCAGAATACCAAAAATACGGTTTCCCTTGATGTTACAGGAGCCAGCGCAAATCCTTGTGTCGGATTGCAAAATATATTGTACGCGATAAAAAAAGGTCAGGACACACGCCCCTTTATCTTCCGTCTCATCGGAAACATTACTGATTTGACCGTGATGGAAGGAGGTGACATTGTAATAGAAAACGCCAATAACGCTTCCAGTTATGTCACTTTTGAAGGTATTGGAACTGATGCAGTTGCCAATGGCTGGGGAGTTCGTCTCAAAGCAGCTTCAAACATTGAAGTCAGCAATCTCGGTTTTATGAATTGTAACAGTACTGCCGGAGATAATGTTGGAATGCAGCAAAATAATGATCACGTTTGGGTACACAATTGCGATTTATTCTACGGAGATGCCGGTAGCGATGCCGATCAGATAAAAGGTGATGGTGCTTTAGATAATAAAACATCAACTTACATTACATTATCATACAATCACTTTTGGGATAATGGAAAAGCAAGTTTATTAGGATTAAGCGAAGGAACAACGGCTGGTTTATACATTACTTATCATCACAACTGGTTTGACCACTCTGATTCACGTCATCCGCGTGTTCGTTATTATTCTGCTCACATCTACAACAATTATTTTGATGGTGTTGCCAAATATGGTTCAGGTTCTACTTTAGGTTCTTCACTGTTTGTAGAAGGCAATTATTTCAGAAACAGCAAACATCCCATGCTGACTTCACTACAGGGCACTGATATCTGGGACGAAGCCAATCAGGTAAATAATGCCGGAACGATGGGAACATTTTCTGGTGAAGCCGGAGGTTCTATCAAAGCTTTCAATAATACTTTTGATGCTGATATTGCTACTAACAATATGCGTTTTGTGGCTTACGGAGATACTAATCCACTTTATAATATTTCCGGTAAAATCAGTTCAACCACAGACTTTGATGCTTATGCAGCTACTACAAGAGGTGAAGTGGTAAGCAGTACCGTTAAATCAAAATCGGGTGCCAATACCTATAATAATTTTGATACTAATGCAGCATTATATGTAAAGAATTTAACAGTAGAACAACCTGCTGCTGCCAAAACCAAAACGGTTCAATATTCCGGGCGTGTTTCCGGTGGTGATTTAAAATGGACTTTTAATAATGCAACAGATGACACATCGTCTCTGGTAATTTCAGCCCTAAAATCAGCACTTACTAATTATTCAAGTACATTAGTTTCCGTACAGGGAGAATCGAATCCGCCAGCCGGCTCACAGACGCTGACTTCAACTTCTAATAATAACCAATCCGTAACAAGCGGTTCAGCTATAGGGGCAATCGTATTTACCTGGGGAGGAACTGCTACAGATGCAACCGTAACAGGATTACCTGCATCGGGAATCAGTTTTGTCAAAAATACGACGGCCAAAACCCTTACGATTACGGGAACACCAACCGCAACAATATCGTATTCAATTGCTACAACCGGGACTTCGGGTTCACCAGCAACAGGTTCCGGGACAATAACGGTTACGGCAGCCGGTAATCAAACACTGACTTCAACAAGCAATAACAACCAGACTGTAGCAAGCGGTACCGCAATTGGCTCCATTGTTTTCACCTGGGGCGGTAATGCAACAGATGCTACTGTAACAGGTCTGCCGGCATCCGGTCTTAGCTTTGTAAAAAACATAACAGCCAAAACCATTACAATTACGGGAACGCCAACGGCAACCGTATCGTATTCAATTGCCACAACCGGAACTGCAGGCACACCGGCAACAGGTTCCGGAACCATAACCGTTACCACTGGCGGAGGTTCATCCGGAAATCAAATACATAATTTTACTACATCGGGAAAAACAAGTTCTTTCTATTCCATTACAGGAAACATGAACTCTACGGCCGGATCCGTAACTTATGCCGGATTAACACTAACAGCTCGTTTAAAAATTGAATCCAGTACTTCTATCACGTACACTACAACGGCCGCTTCTACTTTAACTTTGGTCTTTGATGCTAATTTTACCGGAACAATAAAAGTAAATAATGTATCGTATACTGCTGCTGCCGGAATAGTAACAACATCAATTCCTGCCGGAACAAATACGATTACCAAAGGATCGGTAGCCAATTTATTTTACATCAGTACAGCCTATAGCGGTGGAACTTTACGTGTATCACAAAATGACGCCAAACAAACTGAAACTGCAAAAACTGTAGTATATCCGAATCCTGTTTCGGAAACTTTATATGTTTCAAATTCAGGGCAATCTGTAGAAAAAGTTGAAATTTATAATATGTCAGCTTCCTTAGTTAAAACTTCAGGGAAAAACACTGAAGCACTCGATGTAAGCAATTTAAGTCCCGGAACCTATTTTGCTAAAATACACACATCAGAGGGCACTTTTACCCAAACTATTATCAAGAAATAACACCTCAGAAACAGTAAAAAGAAAAAGGCTTCCAAAATTTTTGGAAGCCTTTTTTAGTATTGAAATCAGAATACTACAAATCAAATTTAATTCCTTGCGCCAATGGCAGACTGGTAGTGTAATTGATCGTATTGGTCTGGCGTCTCATGTATATTTTCCAGGCATCCGAACCTGATTCGCGACCGCCTCCAGTTTCTTTTTCTCCTCCAAAAGCGCCTCCGATTTCAGCTCCCGAAGTTCCAATGTTTACATTGGCAATTCCACAGTCAGATCCTGTAACCGATAGAAATCTTTCTGCTTCGCGTAAATTATTGGTCATTATTGCCGATGATAATCCTTGTGCTACTCCGTTTTGAAGATCAATTGCATTTTCTACTTCTCCGGAATATTTTACTAAATATAAAACCGGGGCAAACGTTTCGTGCTGCACAATTTGAAATGAATTCTGAGCTTCTGCAATTGCCGGTTTTACATAACAGCCACTTTCGTAACCTTCTCCAGAAAGCACTCCGCCTTCTACAAGAATATTTCCGCCTTCAGCTACTACTTTATTCAGAGCCTGTGCATACATCGCTACAGCATGGGTATCAATTAGCGGTCCGACATGATTATTTTCGTCAAGCGGATTTCCGATTCTTAATTGTTTGTAAGCGGCTACCAGAGCATCTCTTACTTTATCATAAATACTTTCGTGAATGATCAGCCTTCTTGTTGAAGTACAACGTTGTCCTGCAGTTCCTACAGCTCCAAAAACGGCACCGATAACTGTCATTTTGATATCAGCATCCGGAGTAACGATAATAGCATTATTTCCTCCTAATTCTAATAATGATTTTCCTAAACGACCTGCAACAGTTTGCGCCACGATTTTTCCCATTCGGGTTGAACCTGTAGCCGAAATCAATGGAATACGGGTATCAGCCGTCATTAATTCTCCTATTTTGTAATCGCCATTGATCAGACATGAAATTCCTTCCGGCAAACTATTTTCTTTGATCACCTGCGCGATAATATTTTGACAGGCAATTCCACAGAGCGGTGTTTTCTCTGAAGGTTTCCAAACACAGACATCTCCTGAAATCCAGGCCAAAGCGGTATTCCACGCCCAGACTGCAACCGGAAAGTTAAATGCGGAAATAATTCCAACAACTCCCAAAGAGTGGTATTGCTCATACATACGGTGTCCGGGTCTTTCGGAATGCATGGTCAATCCGTGAAGCTGACGTGATAAACCCACTGCAAAGTCGCAGATATCAATCATTTCCTGTACTTCCCCATACCCTTCCTGAAGTGATTTTCCCATTTCGTACGAAACCAATTTACCAAGCGCCTCTTTGTTCTGACGTAATTTCTCTCCAAACTGACGCACAATTTCACCACGCTGCGGAGCCGGAATTAATCTAAAAGTTTTGAAAGCAGCTGTTGTCGACTGCATTACTTTTTCATAATCTTCAGCCGTTGATGTTTTTACGGAAGCAATTAATTTTCCATCCACAGGTGAATAACTTTCCAGGATTTCTCCCGAAGAAAAGTTCTCTAAACCTGTAGATGTTCCTTCATTTATCGTTTTGATGCCCAATTTTTCCAGAGCCTCATTCATTCCAAATTGTGATGCTATTGTTGTCATTGTAACTTTTTTAGTTAAAATTGTTATATTTTTTTTGTAAAGATATTGTTTCGAGTTGAATTTTGATTTAATTATGTTGTTAAAAACAAAGTAAATTTAGGGTTATTAAACAGGAATTGTAAAAGTATGTGGTAATTTATTGCCATTATTTAATGAAATTTGTATCACAAAATTATTTAGACATGACATTTTTCAATAAACTTCTGATCTGTTTTCTTTTATTATCTGGTTCCGCTTTTTCTCAAAAACTACAACAACCTTCTTTTCAGGTTGTTCCTTTGGGCGTAAAAGGCGGTATTGATGAAAAAAACCTTTCCGCTTATTTGTTAGCGCCAACAAAAACCAATGACTACATCTGTCTCGATGCCGGAACTATAAATGCCGGAATCGAAAAAGCGATCGAAAAGAAAACATTCAAAATCTCCACCAGCGAAGTCCTGCGAAAATACATCAAAGGGTATTTGATTTCCCATGCGCATTTGGACCACGTGTCCGGTTTGATTATTAATTCACCTGCCGATTCTTCAAAGACCGTTTATGCTACCAAGAAGTGTATGGAAATGATGGAGAACCATTACTTCAACGATCAGACCTGGGCTAATTTTGGTGATCAGGGACCTGGATTTCCTTTGAAAAAATATCATTTTCAAACTTTAAACAGTAATGAAGAAACTCCTCTTTCAAATACGACAATGACCGTAAAAGCTTTTCCGTTAAGTCATGTTAATCCTTTTGAAAGCACGGCTTTTCTAATCAGAAATGGTGATAGTTACGCTTTATATCTGGGAGATACCGGACCGGACGAAGTAGAAAAAAGCACTAATTTAAAGGAATTATGGACAGCGATTGCACCGCTAATTAAAAACAAGCAACTGAAAGGAATTTTTATTGAAGTTTCTTTTCCGAACGAACAGCCTGATAAATTCTTATTTGGACATTTAACACCGAATTATTTAATGAAAGAGCTTCATTCTTTGGAAGAACTGGCCGGAAAAGATACTTTGAAAGGTTTTAAAATTATCGTAACCCATTTAAAACCGCCGACCAAAAACATTATTAAAATTAAAGAACAGTTGAAAAATCAAAATGATTTGGGATTGAAGATTATTTATCCGGAGCAGGGAAAACGTTTTGATTTATAGTTTTTTAGCCACAGATTTTAAAATTCTCAGATTTTTATTTTGAAAACGAGTGCCATAGCCCCGATAGAAGTGGAAATCCTTTTTCTGGCTTCTTTAGCCAGGAAAAGATTGAAACGAATAGCGGGAAACAGCTCCTTAAAAATAAATTATTAATTCAGAATTCAGGAAATACCTCTTCGATTTGATTAGAAAGAATGTCTTATTTCTTCGCCGTAAATCTGGGGTCAGATTCCATAACGGTTCCACACTTGTTGCAAGTTCTCAATTCTTCCGAATTATAAAAATGTTCAAAATGTGGGAGAAAATCTTTCTCGATATTGTGTAATTCAAAATGCACTTCATACAATTTATGATTGCAGTGATCACAATGCCAAAGTAAACCATCCGTATATCCTTTTCCGGCACGTTTACGTTCGATCACCAATCCTATAGAGCCTTCGGAACGAACCGGAGAATGTGGGATTTTTGCCGGATGAAGGTACATGTCACCTGGATTTAAAGTCATTTCTTTACGTTCTCCATCTTCCTGAATTACTACTTTAATAGTTCCTTCTAACTGATAAAAAAGCTCTTCGGTTTCGTTATAATGATAATCTTTTCTGGCGTTTGGACCTGCCACAATCATGACGATATAATCACCTGAATCTACGTAAAGATTTTTGTTTCCGACTGGTGGTTTAAGTAATTGACGATTTTCTTCAATCCATTTGGTGAGGTTGAAAGGTTTTGCTATTGCCATTTTGTGTCCTTAATTTATATAAAGGCTAAGTTAGGTAAAAGTTTTCAGTCGCAGTCGCAGTTTACAGCTTAAAAACCGAGACTTAGACCCGTTTTTAGTCACAGTCGCAGTTTACACGGAAAAACTGAAAACTGAGACTGAGAACTGAGACTCATTTCATTTCTTTAATAAGATATAAATACACCGGAAAGTGATCACTGAAACCCACTTCCGTTAAAGTATGCCGTAACGGATATCCTTTATATTTTCCTGAGGTTTGAATGAGATAGGATCTGTTGAAAATTCCCGCTTTCCAAAATTTGAAAGAATCGAAATCCCGCTTTATCAAAGATTCGGAGAGTATAATCTGATCGAAAATATCCCAGGAATCCCTAAAGGCGAGCGTTCCCATTCCTTTGGTAAACATTTCTTCAAAGGGGTTAAAAATACCAAATTCCGGCACTTCCGCTTTTTTTGCTTTTGCTCCCAAAGCAACTTTAAAACTTTTGTTATAAGGGCCATCATTAAAATCTCCCATTGAAATCACTTTTGCATTGGGATTTATTTGTTGCAGGGAATCGATAATTTTTCGGTTTAAGGCTCCGGCTGCTTCCCGATATATCGATGACGTTTTTTCTCCTCCGGAACGCGATGGCCAGTGATTGACAATTATACTTATTTCTTCTTCTTCTAAAAATCCAGTAATTAAAAGCTGGTCTCTGGTAAAAACCCGATTGCCCTGAGATATCGTCAATTTTTCTTCTTCCGGTTCTTCTTCTTTTGCCATCTTCTGATTTTTATAAATATTTAGAGGAATATTCGAAAAGGAAGTCGGCCTGAAAAATTTCTTCTGATACAATAAGGCAACATCGATTCCGCGTTTGTCCGGCGAATCAAAATGGATGATTCCATAATCGTACTGCTGCAATGTTGGCTGTCTGATCAAATCTTCGAGAACGCTCCGGTTTTCAATTTCAGAACCTCCTATCAAAACAGGCGCATTGGTGTTTTCAGGTGTTCCAATTTCAGCCAAAACTCTGGCAATATTTTTTAATTTCTGCTGGTATTTCTCATTCGTCCAGTTTTGTATTCCGGTCGGAGTCCATTCATCGTCATTTGTTGCGGGGTCGTTGATCGTGTCAAAAAGATTTTCAAAATTATAAAAAGCAACCGTATGTATCGTATACTTTTTCGGCTGGGCAAATGCACATGATAGTACCAAAAAGAAAAACAAAGATGACCGGATAATAATACGCATAACATTTAACCAATTTAAAAGGGCGCAATTTAATCAATTAATTATTTGTAAGAAATTTATACGTATTTATTTTTGTTTTTAATTTTTGTTTCTCTGAAAATGTCTTGTAACTTGCTTACAAAATCTGACGCTTCATAAAATGAAAAGAATCTTTGCTTTCGCCTTATCTCTTAGCTTTTTCACTACTTTTTACGGGCAAAAAAACAGTTCATTTGCAGACAGTATCAGAATCAAACACAAAATTCCGGAATTGGCGTATGCTGTTGTCTCTTCAGATTCTGTGTTGGAAATTCAGGCTTTAGGATATCAGCGTTTCAATACTTCTTATAAAGCAAAAATTGATGATCGCTTTCGTTTAGGATCGCTGACAAAGACGGTTACAAGCTATATAGCAACCCTTCTGGTCAAAGAAGGAAAAATAAAATGGGACACTAAATTTTTCGATTTATACCCGGAATTAAAATCAAAAAGCAATCCGGCCGCTTATGATTTTACACTGCAGGATTTTTTAACTTTCAGAGCGAATCTTGACACCTGGTCTTATGGAAATAAAACCCCGACTCAAAAAGAAATTAAAGGAAACAATCAACAACAACGTTATCAATTTATAGAATGGTTTTTTCAGCAAAAACCGATTGTAGAGAAACAGGAAATCTATTGGTCCAATCCGAGTTATGTTGCAGCAGGATTAATGCTTGAAAAGGCAACCGGGAAAACCTATGAAACTTTGGTACAGGAATTGGGAAAGTTGTTAAACATTGCTTTTGATTTCGGTCAGCCCAATCTCAAAGACAAAAACCAGCCCTGGGGTCATGATGAAAATTTAAAACCTAAAAAACCGGCTTTGAATTACAAACTAAACTGGCTTTCATCAGCAGGAAATGTCAATGTTAGCTTACCTGATTATTGTAAGTTTGCACAACTGCAGCTTAACGGACTGCTGGGTAAATCTAAACGACTAACCGCTGAAGAGTTCAATAACATGCATTTTGGTTTTTCTGAATTTTCATTTGGATGGGAGTCCGAAACAAAAGAAAAAAGCACGTTAAAATATTCCTTTCATAACGGAAATCCGGGAACATTTTTAACCAAAGTGTATCTTTGTCCGGCTATTAATAAAGCTTTTATTATTTTTGCCAATGTACAATCTGAAGAGGCCGATAAAGGATTAATGCTTCTTTTGGGTCAATTACAAAAACAATATGGCGGTTAATTTTAGCCAAAATCTTAAAAATAATTTATAATTTTAAGCAAAAGATACTATGAAAATGAGCTGTTTTCCACATATAAAGAAGCGTTTTACTATTTGTAAAATCGTATTTCTTACTTTTGCTTTGCAATCATTCACCTGTCAATCCCAACAAAATATGATAACACCGCCTTATTTACAAAAAGGAGATACTGTAGCTATTTTGGCAACAGCCAGAAAAAATATAGATGACAATCTTAAACCTACCATCGATTTACTGCACAGCTGGGGTTTAGAGGCTGTAATTGGAAGTACTATTGGTCTTGACGTTAACCAATTGGCCGGGACAGACGAACAACGTGCTGCTGATTTTCAAAAACAATTGGACAATCCAAACATTAAAGCCATCTGGTGTGTTCGCGGCGGATATGGAACTGTCAGAATGGTTGACCTTTTGGATTTTACTAAATTCAGACAACATCCAAAATGGATTATTGGATTTAGTGACGTTACCGTTTTGCACAACCATCTGAATACGATGGGGTATAAATCGATACATGGTGTGATGCCGGTAACGATTCCGCGTGCCACTCCGGCAGCTGTTAGTTCTATGAAATCAGGTTTATTTGGTGAACCTCTTTCCTATACGGTTGGGCCGGATAAAATGAATCGCTACGGAAAAGCAACCGGTGAATTGGTAGGCGGAAATTTATCCATACTCTACAGTTTGTTAGGATCCCAATCTGCCATAGATTGCAAGGATAAAATTTTATTTATTGAAGATTTAGACGAATATCTTTATCATATCGATCGTATGATGATGAATCTGAGACGCAACGGATGTATCGAAAACCTGAAAGGAATTGTTGTCGGAGCCATGACCAAAATGAAAGACAACGAATTTCCGTGGGGTAAAAATGCTGTCGAAATCGTTGATGATGTCACCAAAAAATACAACATTCCGGTAATTTTCAATTTCCCGGCCGGTCACATTCAGGACAACAGAGCTTTAATTATGGGAAGTACTGTTACCATAGAAGTTAATGAGTCCGGAAGTACTGTTGTTTTTATCAAATAAGACTTCTCCAATAATTTCCTTGAATTAAGGAAGACTTTTAAATACCACAATATAAATCCCGTAAAGACGCAAAGTCGCAAAGTAATTCATTTTGAACTTTGCGACTTTGCGTCTTTGCGTGCAACTATAATATACCCATAAAAAAATCAATCCCAAACTGAGATTGAAAACTGAGACTCAAACCAGACTAAAAAAATAAAAAAATGGCAGAACACAATGAACTCGGAAAAAAAGGAGAAGAACTTGCCGTAGCCTTCCTTCAGGAAAACGGTTATGAAATTCTGGAGCGCAACTGGACCTTTCAGAAGGCTGAAATTGACATCATTGCCCAAAAAGAAAATATTCTGGCCATAATTGAGGTCAAAACCAGATCCAGTATCGATTTTGGTTTACCGCAGGATTTTGTCAAGCCTAAAAAAATTCAACTACTTGTAAAAGCAGTAAATGCCTACATAAACTATAGGGAAATAGATTTTGAAGTAAGATTTGACATCATTGCGATACAAAAAAGCAACGAATCATTTGCTATTGAACATCTTACGGACGCTTTTTATCATTTTTAACATAATTTTTTATTGTTATAATTGTAACAAATTGTTTTTTTATTTATATTTGCACAGTTTTATAACATCGTGCTGTTAACTAAACCAACCAATTAAGTTACAAAAAAAAAAAAAAAAGCTATGAAAACCGTTTCTTCCATTGTAGAAAATTACATTAAAACAAAGCCCTTTTTACTGAATGCGTTATCCCTTGGAATTATCAATCTGACTTCTTTGTCCCGGAACATTATGAACGAACTGGAAAGTGAATTTGGTAAAGAAGTAAAACAAGGCGCTGTTGTAATGTCTCTTAAACGGCTTACAGAAGAATTAGATTTTAAACTGAATCATAAAATCAACAAAGTCATTAAGAACATTGGGGAGATTACGGTTCGTTCAGAATTGACGGATTACACTTTTGCAGCTTCAGAAACTGTTTTAAATAAACAGGCAGATCTGATCTCTGATATTAATGTTTTATCTGATATTTTTTACACCTCATCCCGCGGTGTAAATGAAACTAATATTGTAGTAAGCAGTAGTGTTAATCATTTGGTTGAGAAACACTTTATGCGCGAAAAACTAATTCAGAAATTAGATAATCTTGCTTCCATCACTGTAAAATTGCCTAAGGAAAACATTGTTGTTCCGGGTATTTATTACTTTATTTTTCAGCGTCTGGCCTGGGAGGGAATCATTATCAATGAGGTCATTTCGACTTCAAATGAATTCACCATTCTGGTTGGCGAAGATCAGGTTGATGTTGCCTTTAAAGTTATTAAAGATCTGAAAAACTAAAAGCTAAAACAACACAAAATTTACCAAAACATAGAATCCTTTTCTCTTTTAAAGTTTAAAAGAGAAAAGGATTTTTTAAGTTTATAAACTTTAGATCGCCTTTATTTAGTACACACAAATAAGAATATTCTCAAAAGTATCTTTTACGATTAAATTGCAAAACTCAAAAGCGTTAAAATGACACTTGCTTATAAAGAGTGACTTACCAAGGTTCATTCTTCATTTAATAAAAAAACTAACAAAAATTAAGAAATAAATTTTTTTAGTTATAATTTGCTGAGAATAATATTTTTATATATTTGCTAACCAAGCAAACAATCACACCCACCCATTTAGAGTCATAATATAATTAGAATTAAACAAGACTAATTAAATTAATGTTAGAAGCGAACAACCATAGCGAAAAATTATTGGTCAGTGAACTTAAAAACGGCAACGAAAAAGCATTTCGTACCCTTTTTGATTTATACTATCAGGATATCTATGGATACAGCATTAGTATTTTAAAATCGAAGGAAGCTGCTGAAGAAAATGTTCAGGATGTTTTTATGAAAGTCTGGATGAACCGGGAAAATTTAAATCCGGAACTGTCTTTTAAAGCTTATATTTTTACCATTGCCCGAAATCAGGCCTTTAATTTCTTGAATAAAGCAGCAAACGATGTATTGCTCAAAGAAGAGATTTTTTATGAAAGCCAGAAATCACACGAATATGGAGATTATGCTATACGGGAAGCGGATTGCAAAAAACTCCGCAAGCAGGCCATGAATCAATTGCCACCCAAGCGAAAGCAAATTTTTAAAATGTCACGAAAGAAAGGTATGAGTTACGAAGAAATCAGTCAGGAACTCGGCATCTCTATAAATACAGTCAGGAACCAGATGAGCAAAGCGTTAGAATCGATGCGGGTCTTTTTTCAGGTTCATGACGAAATTGTCTAAACCAAAAAACCACAGTTAACCAATTAAATCACTCTTTCGGGTGATTTTTTTTTGCTTTTTTTTGAAATATTTTTTATTCCTGAAAAGTCAATAAAATCAAGTCATCACAGGCTTTTCTATGAGATTTTATTCCGTACAAAATGTTAAATTTTAAAAATTTACAACGTTTGAGTAGTACTCCCCTTCTATTCAACTGTATTATATCAGAACCGGACCTAAAACCAATTCGAAATGAATTCAAATTCTGAAATAAAAAGTCTTTTACAAAAATTTGTTTTAAACCAATGTACACCCGAAGAAACAAATGAGGTAATTGCCTATTATAAAAAAAATAAACTGACGGATGATTTTCCTTCGGTAGCGGATATTCAAAATCTGCTTACCGAAATGCCGAAAATGAATCCAAAAACAGCTGATGACATTTTCCTGAACATTCTTCAGGCCTCAAAAGAAAATGAAACTACGATCAGCATCTCTTCCGGGAAATCAAATTTCAGAAAGTACATTTCGATAGCTGCTTCGATATTGGTTGTTTTCGGAATTGGTTTTGCTGTTTACAAACAAAACATTTTTGAAAAAACACCGGAACATAAATTTGATTTTAAAAGTACCGATATTGTTTTGCAACTAGAAGATGGAAATGTTCAGATTATTTCTGAAGATCATTCTGTACAAGTAAGAGATTCAAAAGGAAATATTGTTGGGAATCAAAGTGGAGATAAATTGGTTTATAAAAATGGTTCTGATTCGGAAAAACTATCGTATAACACCATTAAAATTCCTTACGGCAAAAAGTTTCAATTGCAATTGTCTGACGGAACTCTTGTTCACCTAAACTCAGGAACTACTTTAAAATATCCGGTGAAATTTATCGCCGGAGAGAACAGACAGGTTTTTCTTGAAGGAGAGGCATTTTTTGATGTCGCGAAAGATAAAAAACATCCCTTTATTGTAAATGCAGACAAGCTGAACGTTCGCGTTCTGGGAACGCACTTCAATGTTTCCAATTATCCGGAAGACGAATCGACAGATGTTGTTCTTGTTGAAGGCTCTGTTGGAATGTACCGTACCAATGAAGCGTTTAATGCCGACATCAATACCATCCTTAAGCCGGGTTACAAAGGTAGTTTTGACAGAGGAAATGACAAAATTTTTACCAAACCGGTATTGACAGACATTTACACTTCATGGATAAATGGAGGCCTGACCTTTAGAAATATGACTTTCAAAAATATCATCACAAAATTAGAAAGACGCTATAATATAACGATCATCAACAAAAATGAAAAGCTGGCCAACGAAAAATTCAATGCCAGTTTTAAAGAGGAATCCATAGAAAAAGTAATGAGTTATTTTAATGACATTCATGGCATTAATTACACCATAAAAAACAATGAAATACTAATTAAATAACCACCAAGCCAATGACAAAAAAGAAAGAATTAAAAGTAAGAGAATAAAAAAAATCGGAAAGAGCTGCGAACAATTTCCGATTTACTAAGTGATTGAATATAACGAATTAACTACAATCAATTAACAAAATTATGAAAAAAAAATCAAAGAATACCGGGTTTTTATCCCGCGTGTTCCAAAATGACCTAAAATTGAAACTAACTACACTACTTATTTTGGTCGCCATGTTTAATATCCGGGGAAATACTTATGCCCAAAAGACAAAAGTATCCTTAGAATTAAACAATTCAACAATCGAAAAGGTTATTGAAACCATCGAACAGAAAACAGATTTCAGATTTATTTATAAACTGAGCGATATCGATTTGGATCGGGTAATTACTATTTCGGTAAAAAACCAACCGATTGATATTGTCTTAAATAAACTTTTTAAAGGAACTCCAACCGAATTTAAAGTTAGGGACACCCAGATTATTTTAAAAAAACCGGAACTAAAAACAGAGACTGTCAGATATGAAAAACAAACCATTTCCGGAATCATTACCGATGAAAATGGCTTGCCTTTGCCTGGCGCAACCGTTTTTGAAGAAGGAACCAAAAATAGTTTTGTAACCGATTTTGACGGGAAATATCAGCTTACTGTTGAAAGCAATACTGCTGTAATCATCGTTTCTTTTGTGGGTTACAAAGAAAAAAAGGTCACTGCCAGCCAGAAAGTAATTAATATTCAACTTTTTCCCGACACAACAGATTTACAGGAAATAGTAGTAATTGGATATGGATCCACAGCCAAAAAAGATGTTACGGGAGCCGTATCTTCGATTGCTGCAAAAGACATGAACCAAGGCGCAATTGTAAATCCATTACAACTGATTGCAGGAAAAGCAGCGGGTGTAAATATCACCCAGGTTGGAAGTGAACCGGGTTCAGGGCCAAGTGTACGTATTAGAGGAATCGGCTCCCTAAGTGGAGGAAATGATCCTTTGGTCGTAGTAGACGGAATTCAGGGAAATATGGATTTGTTAAATCAGGTTCCACCAAGTGAAATAGAAAGTATTGATGTTTTAAAAGATGCTTCTGCTACTGCCGTTTACGGTTCAAGAGGAGCTCCTGGTGTCATCATTGTAACGACAAAAAAGAATAAGGCAGGAAAAACAACGATAGAATATATTGGCTCAACATCACTGGATTTTATTCCAAGAAAACTGGATATGTTAGATTCCGACCAATGGTGGCAAACAGCTCAGTCTACAGGTACACCGGCTTCCTCCAATCATGGTTCAAATACAGATTGGTATGGTCTTTTAACACAAACCGGAATAACACAAACACACACGCTGGCATTCGGTGGAGGAACGGACAAATTCAATTACAGAGCTTCTGTAACGGCTATTTTACAAGATGGTGTGGTCATTAATTCGAATAATAAAAAATACATAGGCCGAATTCAGGCCACTCAAACGGGGCTTGATGATAAATTAAAACTGACTTTTAATTTAACCAACGGTATTATCAATGGGAATAACAGCATTGGGGATATCGGAACTGCTGCTTACTCCTCAAATCTA
This sequence comes from Flavobacterium circumlabens, assembly GCF_004345565.1. GTDB lineage: Bacteria > Bacteroidota > Bacteroidia > Flavobacteriales > Flavobacteriaceae > Flavobacterium > Flavobacterium circumlabens. Next base: position 649,048 of record NZ_SLWA01000001.1, read on the forward strand.
ATTACCAATGCTTATTTAATGAGACCAACAGATCCTGTTCTTAATCCTGACGGAAGTTACTTTACAGATCCAAATGTGTTTCAGTATTTAAATCCTTATGCAGCGGCACAAACCGTTACGAATGAAAGACAGGAAGACAACCTATTCGGAAGCCTGAAAGCTGATCTGGATTTAGCGAAAGGTTTAACAGCCAGCTGGTTTGGAAGCTGGAGAAAAACAAATAACATGAATGGTTATTATCTTCCCGCTGCCTCAACAAATGCCTATGCAATTGATCAGAAAGGATATGCTAACATTAGAAATGAAAAGCAAAATGAAAGATTAACGAATGCCAGTCTTACCTATAAAAGAACCTTTGGCATTCACAACATCAATGCACTGGCCTTATACGAATGGCAAAATCAGACTTATCAGGGAAATTATGCACAGGCAAAAGGTTTCATCAGTGACAAAACAACGTACAATTCGTTGCAGCTTGGTGATCTTTCGAAAGTTTCACCTAATGATATAACATCGTACAAAAATGACCGAACCTTAGTGTCGTTTTTAGGGCGCGTCAATTATTCTTTGCTTAACCGTTATTTATTTACGGGAAGTTTCAGAAGAGATGGTTCATCTGTATTTGGTATCAATAACAAATGGGGGGATTTTCCATCTGCATCTGTAGCCTGGCAAATAAACAAGGAGTCTTTTATGGCCAACCAAAATTTATTTAATGAACTGAAATTGCGCGTAGGATATGGTGTTACAGGGAATCAGCAAGGTCTTAGACCCCAAAACTCAATTGCGTTAGTGGGCCCAACGGGATTAACTTATTTTGGAGGTTCACAAATCAATAATTACAGTCCAAAACAAAATGCTAATCCTGATTTGCGATGGGAAACCAAAAAACAAACCAATATTGGTCTTGACTTTGGACTTTTCGACAACAGATTAAGAGGTACGGTAGATGTTTACGATTCCAGAACAGATGATTTATTATTTGACTATACACTGTCTCAGGTTAAGAATGACTATAATTATATTAAAGCTAACGTAGGAAGTATTTCAAATAAAGGTTTAGAGGTTTCTTTGGCGTATGATGTGATCCGAACAGAAAACAGCACACTTACACTAGGAGGGAATGTTTCCTTTACGAAAAACGAAGTGCTTAATTTAAGTGGAAGTTATAATGGTGAGCCTTTAACAACAGCTTATGTGGGTTGGGGAGCTGCAAACTCTTACCTGGTAAAAGGAAAACCGGTGGGAGCCTTTTACATCCTGCATTCTACAGGCGTAGACGGTAACAAAGCCGAGACTGTTGAAGATCGTGACGGAAGCGGAGGCGAGATCAATCAGAATGCCGACAGCCCTGACCGTTACTATGCAGGTTCAGCTTTACCAACGTATACATTTGCTTTTAGCCCGTCTTATCGATATAAGAATTTTGATGTTTCTATGTTATGGAGAGGTTCAGGAGGAAATAAAATTTACAATGCCCTTGGCCAAAGACTTAGCATGCTGGAGAATGTTGGTAAATCAAATGTTTTGGACAGTGCTGTTGACAAAGGAATTGTTACTTCTACCTACGGTTCTGATTTATGGTTAGAAGATGGTTCTTTCATCCGTCTGGATAATGTTACAGCAGGGTACAGTTTCCGTTTTACGGATAAATATTTTGAGTCGATCCGACTTTCTCTTACGGGGAACAATTTAGTCCTGATTACGGATTATACCGGTATGGATCCGGAATTGGATGTAAGTGGAAGCGGTCAGAATTTCGGTGGTGACAAAGGATTTTATCCCCGTACCAGAAGTATTGCATTTGGTTTAACTGTAAAATTTAAATAGTACAAGAAATGAAAATTAAAAATATATTGTTGGCAGGAAGTATCTCTTTCCTTGCCCTGTTTAGCTGTACTGATGTTAGTGAAACAGTATACGATCAATATCCTGCAGATGAGTTTTACGGCACTCCTGAAGGAACCAATAGTCTCCTTGCCAGTATTTATGCCCAAATCCCGGGAGAATTTACCAGAGACGGCTATGCTGGTGTTGGCTATGCCGGAGCCGATAATGGCTGGTATGATATGAACTGCATGTCCTCTGACGAACAGGTTATTCCGCATAGAAATGACGGTAACTGGCAACAGGATTTTGCCCGTTTGCATAAACACGCCTGGCTGCCAAGTGAAGGTATTATCACCAACACCTGGAATTGGCTGTACAGATGTATTTTCAAAGCCAATTTAGCAATAGCGTTATTAGAAAAAGCAAATGCAGATCCTTCAAAAATTGCCGAAGCTAAAGTAACACGTGCTTTTTTCTATTATCTGCTGATTGATGATTTCGGAGATGTTCCTTTTTATACCGACAACAATATTGCTTCAGATAAAATTCCACAGGCAAGCCGTAAAGAAGTCTATACTTTTATTGTAAAAGAACTGACCGAAAATGCCGATTTACTTTCGAATAACAAAGGAGGAGAATATTACGGAAGATTCAACAAATGGGCCGCTTATACCGTACTGGCAAAAGTGTACCTGAATGCGGAAGTATATACCGGTGAAGCAAAATGGACAGAGTGTTTAGCAGCTTGTAACAAAGTAAGCGAAGGCGGATTTTCACTTCACTCCGGTGCTGCTGATGCAGGAAGCCCACTTGGAAACAAGTATTATGAATTATTTGGTGATGTTTCGCCTCAGGATGAAACCATTTTATCGATTTACGCCACCATTGATGTTTTATCCCGCAATGTGTATGCCGTTAGGAGCCTTTATGGTGCTCATGGTATCACTGCGCTTAAATACAACGGTTGGAATGGTACTATCGTTCCGAAACAATTTTACCTGAAATATGACAATGCCGATATTCGTAAAAAACAGTTTTTAGCCGGTGAACAGCCAGGAGGTGTTAATTATACCTTAGATGTTCAGTCTATAGATCTTCCGGGAGCAGATCCGCAAGCCGGAGTGCGTAATGTTAAATTTTATCCGGCCGGAGCAAATACAGGAGGCGGGGCTTCTAATGATTTCCCCATCTACAGGTACGCTGATATCATTTTAATGATGGCGGAATGTAATGTTCGTTTAGGTAATCCGGGAGCGGCGAAACCTTTTGTGGATGCGATCAGACAACGTGCAGGTCTTAATGCACTGGATGCAAATCCGACATTGGATAACATTTATGACGAAAGAGGTTTTGAATTAAACTGGGAAGGACACAGAAGACAGGACATGATTCGTTTTAATAAATTTTTATTACCCAACGAATTCAGAACAGTTGCATCGCCTGCTTTCAGAAAATTGTTCCCAATTCCAACCGCTGCCATAAATGCTAACACAGCACTAAAACAAAATCCGGGCTACCCGCAATAAAAACAAACTATCATGAAAAAATATATAAATAAATTATTCATATTAGGCAGCTTGCTTTTTTTGGGTGCTTCCTGTGAAAGTGAATCTGCCCAGGTTACAACCTTAAAAACCGTTACTTTTCCAAGTACGCTTGTAGCCTCTTCCACCACATTGGTATTGACAGAAGATACTGCGGATGATTCTGTCGTGCTATTCTCATGGCCGGCAGTACAATTTCCTGTTGGTACAGCGGTAACGTATGCATTACAAATTGATGTCATTTCAGATATTACCGGACCAACGGCCTGGCAAAAATCCAAACGAATTGAAGTGGGTGAAGATGTTTTAAGCAAAGCTATTCTTGGAAAAGATTTAAACCAGATAGCCACAGACTTAGGACTTTTACCTGAACTCACAGGAAAATTAGTGGTTCGCGTAGAAGCAAGCTTAGATCATAAAGTGTATTCGGATCCTCTTACCTTAACCATTACTACGTATGAAAGAAGTGTTGTTTTTGGCGAAATATACATGCCGGGAAGTTATCAGGGCTGGAGCATAGAAACTGCTGCTGCTTTAACTGCCATACAAAAAGGTGTTTATCAGGGCTACATGACACTTCCGGTTGGACAGGGGCGTGAATTCAAAATAAACAAGGAAAGAAACTGGGCTCAGTTTTATGGCGCAGGAGAAACTAATTTTGATATGAAAAACATGAGTGATGCCGATTTTCTGCTGCCGGCTGCCGGATCATATCAGATGAAAGTAAATTTAAACACACTCAAATGGACCGCTACTCCATATGCATGGGGAATTGTGGGTCCTGCATCAGCAACAGCTGAACAAACAGCTGGTGACGCCAATTACGGATGGAATCACTCTGTTCCGATGTCATATGACCATCAAACCAAAACATGGAAAATTACAACCAATTTATTACCGGGAGCATTAAAATTTAGATTGAATGATAACTGGACTATTAATTACGGACCGGCAGATGCTGCAACAAATACGGTAAATCTTGATAACGGAGGAGCTTATAGTATTGCTGAAGCAGGAACTTACGAAGTAACGTTTAAAATAGTAGAGACAGATCCCGCAACTACCGGTTATCCGGCAACTGCCATCTGTACCATAACAAAAAAATAATTAAAATTTAAATTAGTTTGGTTGAGTAATTACCTGTCTTTCATTCGTGAAAGGCAGGTTACTTTAAAATGTTTTAAAACTTAAAACACTCCCAGACTTATTAAAAACTAAAAATTAAATTATGAAATCAAATATAAACATCATTTACACTTTGCTAATTACCCTGGCATTTATTTCGTGTAGTTCTTCTGATGACAATTCCACACCACCTTCGCCCTACACACAGTATGGTGCCGCCTTTGAAAAAATGCCGGACAAACAAGATGCCATTATTTATCAGGTAAATATCCGAGCTTTTAGTCAGGCCGGAACTTTAAAAGGAGTTCAGGACAGACTTTCACAGATTCAGGAACTTGGAGCAAATGTGATCTATTTAATGCCTGTTTATCCTGTTGGAAAAGTAAAAGCTTCAGGAGAATTGGGTTCCCCTTATGCGGTGCAGGATTATAAAGCGGTAAATCCGGATTTTGGAACTTTACAAGATCTTCAGGTTTTGGTGGAAGAAGCGCATAAAAAAAACATGGCTGTTGTGCTGGACTGGGTTGCGAATCACACTGCCTGGGATAATCCGTGGATTACACAACACCCCAATTGGTACCAAAAAGATGGTGACGGAAACATCATTATTCCACCGGGAACAAATTATACGGATGTTGCCCAGTTGGATTTCAATAATGCTGAAATGAAAGCTGCCATGATCGACGCGATGTCGTACTGGATTTATAACGCAAACATAGATGGTTTCAGATGTGATTATGCCGATTTCGTAGCTCCGGGATTCTGGACAGAGGCCATCACCAAATTAAGAAGCATCAAAAAAAATCAAAAGATATTAATGTTGGCTGAAGGTTCTAAAATAAGTCATTTTACTTCGGGGTTTGATTATACTTTTGGATTTAATTTTTTCAGTGCTTTAGAAAAAGTTTTCAAAGAAAATCTTTCTGCATCGACTTTGCAAAATTCAAACGCTACTGAATATGCCAATATTTACAGCCCTGACAGCAAAGTGGTACGATACACCAGCAATCATGATGTTAACCTTACCGATGGAACACCTTTGGAGCTTTTTGGCGGTAAAAAAGGATCTTTGGCGAGTTTTGTCGTAACGGCTTATCTAAAATCTGTTCCGATGATTTACAACGGACAGGAAATTGGATATGCACAAAGACTGAATTATTTCGCCCGTACTCCTATTGACTGGTCTGCTGCTGATACAGAAATGCTTGCAGAATATAAAAAGATTATCGCCTTTAGAAATAGCAGTAATGCTATAAAAAGAGGAACTTTTACAGGATACAGCAGTGATGCCATAAGTGCCTTTACTATGGTAAAAGATGCTGAAAAAGTTTTAGTGCTTTCTAACCTGACCAATTCTTCCGCAAAATATTTGGTCGCACCTGCATTAAAAGGAACATGGAAAGATGCTTTTTCGGGCGCAACCGTAACTCTTGGCAGTGAAACAACTCTTTTACCTTATCAATATCTGATATTGAAAAATTAATACACAAGCATTTTTAAAAAATACAATTAGATTTGCAAAAAACTAAATAAAATGAATTTTCAATCCAAAAAAGCATTGCTTAAAGTTTCTTTAAGCAAAACAGTTGCCTTATGTCTTTTTGTTTGTGCCAATGCCCTATGGGTTCAGGCACAAGAGATCACTTCTCCTGACAAAAACCTTTCTTTAAAATTTGAAGTAAAAGAGGGCGGAATTCCTTCTTACCAATTATCATATAAACAAAAACCAGTTATTAAACCAAGTTCTTTGGGATTAGAACTGCAAAATCTGCCTTCGTTTCTCGATGGTTTTACCATCACAAATACAGTACAATCCTCAGTTGATGATATTTGGAATCCTGTTTTAGGTGAAGAAAAGACAATACGCAATAACTACAATGAGCTGGTTGTGACTTTATCCCAGGCGAAAAATAACAACAGATATATTCGAATCCGTTTTAGATTATTCAATGACGGTTTAGGATTCAGATACGAATTTCCAAAGCAAAATGATTTGAATTATTTTGTGATTAAAGAAGAACGTTCTGAATTTAACCTGGCCGGAAATCATAAAATTTTCTGGATCCCGGGAGATTATGATACCAATGAATATGCATACACTACTTCGAAAATTTCTGAAATTCCGTCGTTGATGAAAAAGGCTACTATTGACATCAACTCACAATGGCCCATAAAAGAACTATCAGTACAGACACCCTCTATGATGAAATCTGATGATGGTTTATACATTAACATTCACGAAGCCGGTTTAATCAATTATCCTGCCATGTATCTTGAAGTTGATGCTGCGACTAATAAAATGCGCAGTCATTTAGCACCTGATGCGGTGGGAAATAAAGGTTACATACAGACCGATGCGCAATCGCCGTGGAGAACTATTGTAGTAAGTGATAAAGCAACTGAAATTTTGGCTTCAAAATTAATTCTGAACCTCAACGATCCGACAAGTTACAAGGATGTTTCCTGGATAAAACCGGTAAAATATATCGGAATCTGGTGGGAATATTTTGTGGCCGGAAAAAGCACCTGGGCTTTCGGAAAAGAAAACAATGTAAAATTAACGGATGATTTTTCGAAATTAACCCCTAACGGAAAACATGGGGCCACCACAGAAAGAGCAAAAGAATATATTGATTTTTCTTCTAAAAACGGTTTCGATGCGATCCTGATTGAAGGGTGGAATATTGGATGGGAAGACTGGATCAACAACTGGAAGGAAGAAGTTTTTGATTACGTAACCGCTTACCCGGATTTTGATGTAAAAGCGGTTCATGCTTATGCCGCTTCTAAAGGAGTGAAAATTATCATGCACCACGAAACTTCAGGATCGGCAACCAATTACGAGCGTCGTTTAGATCGTGCTTTTCAATTTATGAATGACAACGGTTACGATGCCGTAAAAACAGGTTATGTAGGTAAGATTATTCCGCGTGGCGAACACCATGACGGACAATGGATGGTGAATCATTACATCAATGTAGCCAAACGTGCCGCCGACTATAAAATCATGATCGACAGCCACGAAGCCGTTCGGCCAACAGGTTTAAACCGTACGTTTCCAAACTGGATCGCGCAGGAATCAGCTCGTGGAACTGAGTTTGAATCTATGGGAGGACTGAATCCGGATCATACGACGATTTTGCCTTTTACCCGTTTAATGGGTGGTCCTATGGATTTTACGCCCGGGATTTTCCAAACCGATCTTTCGTATTACGGAACCGGAAGCTCACAACGTGTCAATACTACTTTGGTGAAACAATTGGCGTATTATGTGACTATGTACAGTCCGTTGCAAATGGCTGCTGATATTCCGGGGAATTATGAACGTTTTCCAGATGCTTTTCAGTTTATTAAAGATGTTGCCGTAGATTGGGACAACAGTTATATTTTAGAAGCTGAACCGGGAGATTACATTACCATTGCCCGTAAAGCAAAAGGGAAAGAAGCCTGGTTTATTGGCGGAATTACCGATGAAAATGCCAGAACGGCCAACATTACTTTCGATTATCTTCCTGCAGGCAAAAAATTTATTGCTACCATTTATGCCGATGCAAAAGAAGCCAATTGGAAGGAGAAACCGCAAAGTTATACCGTAACTAAAGTTGTCGTAACCTCAAAAACAATTTTGAAACAATATTTAGCTCCGGGCGGTGGCGTTGCCATTAGCATCAAAGAAGGAACTCCTACAGAATTAAAAGGATTGAAAAAGTTATAAGATTACATACTCTCTTATGTAATTAAAAGTTTTTTTGCCACGAATTGCACGAATTAGCGCAAATTTTAATTTATTAAAATTTATAAAAAGCCTTAATTCGGGGAAATTCGTGCCATTCGTGGCGGAAAAAAATCAAAATTTTTACTACTTGAAAACTATTAACCACAAAATGTTTGTCAACTTAAAAAACCAATGCAAGTGAGAATGAATTTTAGTTAGAGATGCTGACAAGCATACAAAAAAATTAAAATTATGAAAATCAACATTACCAATCGATTATTTCATATCACGAAAACACTAGTCTGTTTTCTGTTATTATTTGCAAGTTCCGTGTATGCACAGGACCCTGCTCAGTACGGAACACCTTACACAGGAGTACCGGACCCAAGAGATGCCAATATTTACCAGGTTCATATTCGTCCGCACAGTGCTTCCGGAACTTTAGCCGCAGTTACTTCCGATCTGGACCGCATTAAGTCACTTGGAATCAATGTACTGTATTTAATGCCGATTTACCCTTACGGAACCGATTCAAGAAGTACAAACTCTCCGTATTGTATCAAAGACTTTAAAGCTGTTGGCTCCGAATACGGAACGCTTACCGATATGCGTAATCTGGTAGCCACGGCGCATACCAAAGGTATGGCAGTAATGCTGGATATTGCGGTAAACGGAACCTCATGGGATCATCCCTGGACTATTTCTCACCCGGAATATTATCAAAGAACCGGAACAACGATTAATCAGCTGGCCAATTTTGGTGATATAGCGGCTCTGGACCTTAACAATAGTGGCCTGAGGGCTGCCATAAAAGATGCCATGCGGTATTGGATCTTTGCCGCAAATATCGATGGATACCGTTGTGATTTTGCCAACAATCCTCCCCTGGATTTCTGGACAGAAATTATCAGTAATTTAAGAGGCATCTCTTCTCATAATTTATTAATGCTTGCAGAAGGCGATCGTCTACAAAATTTTCAAGCCGGATTCGATATGAATTTTGGCGACAAATGGTTTTATGATGCCTTGAAAAATGTGGCAGGCGGAGGCCCTGTTTCTACAAGATTCCAGACTACAAATGACATGGAATATACCTATGCAACAGGCAATCAGCAAGAAGTGAGATGGACTGCAAATCATGACTCAGAAAACAATAGTGATACCGCTCCTTTTACCGTATTTAAAAGTAATGCCGGAGTGGTTGCCAATTTCTTAGTTTCAGGTTATATGAAGGGAGTTCCTTTTTTAACCAGCGGACAAGAGGTAGCCTTCAATCAGGTAATTCCGTGGCCTTATACAAGTGTAAAAATCAACTGGAGCAATACAGCTGCCACACCTGAATTTGCCAGGATACTTAACTTCAGAAATAGCAGTGCCGCCATCAGACGTGGTACCATGACACCTTATGCGAGTGATGATATTTGTGCCTTTACCAAAACATTGGGGACAGAGAAAGTGATTGTAATGACCAATCTTAGAAATGCCAGTAAAACATTCGTGATTCCGGCTGCACTGGCAGGAACGTATAAAGATGCTTATACCGGCGCTACCGTGACATTGGTTTCGGGGGCTACACAATCTTTTAATGCTTTTCAGTATATTGTTTTAACCAATACCAATGTTGCAGCAGTAGCCGTAACTGGCGTAACGGTGAGTCCGACAACAGTAACTGTTGGTTTAGGATCTACACAACAATTAAATGCTACTATTGCTCCGGCAAATGCTACCAACCAAAACGTAACCTGGACATCCAGTAACACAGCGGTTGCAACCGTAAATGCATCCGGATTGGTTTCTGCAGTTTCTGCAGGTACAACAACCATTACGGTTAAAACAGTTGACGGAAATAAAACCGCTACATCTGCTATAACTGTTGCAGCAATTCCGGTTGCTTCTGTAAGTGTTTCGCCAACTACTGCGAGTTTGTATGCGGGAAACACACAACAGCTTTCGGCAGCGATTGCTCCGGCAAATGCAACGAACAAAACGGTAACCTGGTCTTCGAGTAATAGTGCAGTGGCAACTGTAAATTCATCCGGATTGGTTACAGCTGTTGCTGCAGGAACAGCCAATATTACAGCAACTACTCAGGACGGAAATAAAACCGCAGTTGCAGCAATTACTGTAAATGCGAATACCAATTTTACGGTTTATTTCTACAAACCATCAAATTGGGGAACGGGCATTAAAATCTATCATTGGAGTGCTTTACCAACAGGAATTTTGGCTGACGCATCATGGCCGGGTGTAAACATGACCGATGCAGGAAATGGCTGGTACAGTTATACGTTTACGAATATAACGTCAACCAATTTAATTTTCAATGATGGAACCAGCCAAAGTGCTGATTTAAGCCGAAACAAAACGGGTTGGTACATGAACACTACCTGGTACGATTCTAATCCGGGAACGGTTGTAGCGGTTACAGGAGTAACACTTGCGCCAACAACAGCTACTTTACTAATTGGTGCCACGCAACAAGTAACGCCAACAGTTTCGCCTGCAACAGCAACCAATAAAACGGTTAGTTATAGTTCAGGGAATACAGCTGTAGCAACAGTTAACGCGTCCGGTTTAATAACTGCACTAGCTGCAGGATCTGCAACTATTACGGTAACGACTCAGGATGGTGCTAAAACAGCAACCTGCGCGGTAACGGTGAATGCTTCAACTGTAGCCGTGACAAGTGTGAGTCTTAGTCCGACAACAGTTTCATTAGCCGTTGGCGGAATACAACAGCTTACACCGACTGTTCTTCCGGCAAATGCAACAAACAAAAATGTTACGTACAGTTCAAGCAATACGGCTGTGGCAACGGTAAATGCATCCGGATTAATAACGGCTGTGGCAAATGGAACTGCAACTATAACGGTAACCACTGTTAGCGGAAGCAAAACAAGTACAGCTGCTGTCACGGTTTCAACCCCAACAGGAACGTATTACACTATTAAAAACAGATGGACAGGTGCTTACTTATCGGATGCCGGAACAAATGTGGGTTACGGAGCAACCGCTTCCAATAACAGTTACAAATGGCAGAAAATTGCGATTGATGCTACTTATTTCGTATTGAAAAATGTAGCAACAGGCGAATTAATTAATATTGAAGGACAAACCGGAAGTGTGCAGTGCAACATTACCGATACCACTTTCTGGAGTGCGCAATGGTCTGCTGATTATATTGACGGAACCTGGACCAGAATTAGAAACAGATGGCAATCCGGAAATATTATTCATGTTGAAAATCAAACCGGATCTGCTCAATATGGTAATTCACAAGACGGCTGGTACAGCGCACAATGGCAGCTTGAAAGCACCACTGCTTCAAAAATGGCTTTGAATACTAAAGAAGATGTTGAGGTACAAAATACCGTAATTACCATTTATCCAAATCCATCAACAGACAATCAATTTCAGGTTTTATTGCCGGAATTAGAAAATGGAGACGTGGCAGCGATTACCGTTTCTGATATGAACGGAAGAATCGTACAAACGGAAAAACTTTCGGCTTCAGGACAAATCAATCATCATTTGGCATCGGGAATTTATATTGTAACTATTAATTCGAAAAATTCAAATGTAACTAAAAAACTGATTGTTAAATAGTTCTCTTTAGATTTGAAAAGTAAATGCCGTATGGAGTTTTCATACGGCATTTTTTATTTATTCTTTCAAAGGAACGTCAATAGAACTACTAAACCTCTTTTTTAGCCCCGATAGGACTGAAAATCCTTTTGTGCTGGGGTTCAGCACAAAAGATTGAAAGGGATAGCGGGACTGGTCGTCTTTTGAACTTAATTTTTCTGCTTGTAAAAAATAAAAAAATTATTCTCCCAATAATTCCATCAGTTCCAAAGCCCTTTTCGTAGATTTTACATTCTCAAAAGTCAGCAAAAGACGCAAGCCGTTTGGTGTCTGTTTTTCTTTCATTGTGCAAAGATTACTGTGTGTCTGCACAAATTTTATCATCTTCTGAAAACGTTTCGACTGATAATAATCAGATTGTTGATCTGAGACGAAATAGCCAATCATTTTGCCTTTTTTCATGACCAGTTTTTCAATACCTACAGCTGTGGCAATCCATTTGATTCGAATACTATTCATCAAGGCATTGGCACGCGGAGGCATCGGTCCGAAACGGTCAATTAATTTGTTTTGGAAAATGATTAGTTCTTCTTCATTTTTAACAAAACCCAATTCGTTATATAAACTCAAACGCTCTGTGACATTATTGATATATTCATCAGAAAACAATAGTTCAAAATCCGTATCAATTTGTAAATCTTTTACGTATTCCTTCGTTTCAATATCATTCTCTTCCGGATATAAATCCTTGAATTCGTTTTCTTTTAATTCTTCGATGGCTTCGTTCATGATTTTCTGGTAAGTATCAAAACCAATTTCATTGATGAAACCACTTTGCTCTCCACCTAACAAATCCCCGGCACCACGAATTTCAAGATCTTTCATAGCAATATTAAATCCGCTGCCCAATTCGCTAAACTGCTCTAACGCCTGAATACGTTTACGCGCATCTTCGGTCATAGAGGAATATGGCGGACAGATAAAATAACAGAAGGCTTTTTTATTGCTTCGCCCTACCCGGCCTCGCATCTGATGCAAATCTGATAATCCGAAATTATTGGCATTATTGATGAAAATCGTATTGGCGTTGGGTACATCCAAACCGCTTTCGATAATTGTTGTCGCGACCAGAACATCAAAATCCCCATTCATAAAACCTAACATCAATTCTTCTAGTTTGGCACCTTCCATTTGTCCGTGACCAATTCCGACTCTGGCATTCGGAACCAGACGCTGAATCATTCCGGCCACTTCCTTAATATTTTCAATTCGGTTATTGATAAAGAAAACCTGTCCGTTACGCTGAATTTCATACGAAATCGCATCGCGGATTATCTCTTCATTAAAACCAACCACATTGGTTTCTATTGGATAACGATTGGGCGGAGGTGTTGTAATTACCGATAAATCGCGAGCCGCCATCAAGGAAAACTGAAGCGTTCTCGGAATTGGCGTTGCCGTTAAGGTCAGCGTATCTACATTGGCTGCAATCGTTTTGAGCTTGTCTTTTACGTTTACGCCAAACTTTTGCTCTTCGTCGACAATCAATAAACCAAGGTCTTTAAAAACTACATTTTTGTTGACTAATTGGTGTGTTCCAATTACAATATCCAGTTTACCTTCGGCTAAATCTTTTAAGGTTTGTGCTTTTTGTTTGGCCGTTCTAAATCGGTTCAGATAACCAATTGAAACCGGCATATCTTTTAATCTTTCCGTAAAAGTCCGATAATGCTGGTATGCCAAAATAGTTGTGGGAACCAGAATCGCGACTTGTTTACTGTTGTCAACCGCTTTAAAAGCGGCACGAATCGCCACCTCTGTTTTTCCGAAACCAACGTCACCACAAACCAGACGATCCATTGGACGATCGCTTTCCATATCGGCTTTTACTTCCTGAGTCGATTTCGTCTGATCCGGAGTGTCTTCGTAGATAAAGGAACTTTCTAATTCATTTTGCAAATAACTGTCCGGCGCAAACTGGAAACCTTTTTCTAAACGGCGTTTCGCATACAGCTGAATCAAATTGAAAGCAATATGTTTGACACGCGCTTTGGTTTTTTGTTTTAAAATTTTCCAGGCGTTCGATCCCAGTTTATAAATTTTAGGCGGTGTTCCGTCTTTTCCGTTGTATTTTGAAATTTTATGAAGCGAGTGAATGCTCACATACACAATATCATTATCGGCATAAACCAATTTTATGGCTTCCTGCGTTTTACCTTCCACCTGAATTTTTTGCAGGCCGCCAAACTTCCCGATTCCGTGATCGATATGCGTCACATAATCCCCAACAGATAGTGACGTTAATTCTTTTAGCGTAATATTCTGCTTTTTCGAATAGCCGTTTTTGATGTTGAATTTATGGTACCGCTCAAAAATCTGATGATCGGTATAAGCTGTAAGCTGATTTTCTTCGTCAATAAAACCCTGGTATAAAGGCAATACAATAGTATGATATTGTTTTCGAATATTCTCTGAATTGGCTTCATCTAAAGTTTCGAAAATATCATGAAAACGTTTTGCCTGCGTTTCATTAGAACAAAACAGGTAATTTTTATAGCCGTTAAAATGATTCTCACTCAGGTTATTCAGTAATAAATCAAATTGTTTATTGAATGAGGGCTGCGGCAGAATATGAAATTCGAACTTTTTGGTGGTTTTGAAAATGGGTTTTGAAGCCAGTTCAACAACCGAAAAGTCTAACGCCCTTTTTATAAATGAGGCCTGATTTAAGAACAGTTGTTCCGGACTGGCGTGTTTTATCTCTTTCGAAAGTTTCTCAAAAGCTTCTTCTGCCCTTGCGAATTGTTTGTCTAACTGAGAAAAAAGCCCGTCGGTGTTCTGAATAAAAAGAACCGTTTTTTCTGCAATATAATCTAAGAAACTTTCCCTGTTTTCCTGAAAGATCTTGTTCTCTACATTCGGGATAATCGTTATTTTTTTATGCGTTTCTACAGATAGTTGTGTTTCTACATCGAAACTTCTGATGCTGTCTACTTCATTTCCGAAAAATTCAATTCGGTACGGGTGATCGTTTGAAAAGGAGAACACATCAACGATTCCTCCACGAACGGAAAATTCGCCCGGTTCGGTAATAAAATCGACTCTCTTGAATTCATATTCAAACAAAACTTCATTGATAAAATCAATTGAAATTTTATCGTTTAAAGCGACTTTTAAAGTGTTTTTGTCCAGCTGCTGGCGCGTCACCACTTTCTCGAAAAGCGCCTCCGGATAGGTCACGATGATCGCTGGTTTTTTACGGGAATTAATTCGGTTTAAAACCTCAGCGCGAAGCAGTACATTGGCATTATCGGTTTCATCAACTTGGTAAGGACGGCGAAATGATGCCGGATAAAACAAGACATCCTGTTCGCCAATCATCTGTTCGAGATCATTCAGGTAATACGCCGCTTCTTCCTTGTTGTCTAAAACAATCAAAAAAGGCAGTTCGGTTTGCTTAAAAACAGAGCGGATTACAAAGGATACTGCAGATCCCAGCAAACCGCTAAGATGCATTTTTATCTGGCTTTCTTCCAGTAAATTTGATGCAATCTGCTTTGCTTTTGGCAGATTATCATACGTAGTATAAAGGGCGTTTTTACTCAACTTTAGGTAAATTTTGATCTAATGGCGGTGCCGAATTCGGAATCGCGCGTGTTGTATCTAACATTTTCAGGAAATCTGCTTCTCCTTCTTCTTTCGGAATCTTGCTTTTTTCAACAATTTTATCCATTTGTCTTTCCAGTGAAACTAATTCCTTATTGATTTCACCAACTAAAAAAATCACTTTCTCGTCGGGAATTTGGTTCAGATGAATAAACAAATCCATCATTTTGATTTTAGTGATCAAAATTGAGATTCTGCTTTTTATCTGAGGCAGATTGAATTGTGCCGGAATATTATTATTTAAAAGCATTGCTTTCTTAGCAATTGCAGCCGATTTTTTCTGAAACGCTCCAATCGTTTTCTTCGGTTTTTCTCCGATTTCTTTTAAGAAGTCGCGCCATTCTGTCCAGGTTGCTGCATTCTGCTCAGAGACTTCATTGATGGGTTCATCAATAAAAACCCAGCCTTTATTGATATTATTAAATATGACTTCCTTTTTTTTAGCTTCTTTTTCATACTCTGCAAGGCGCCTTTCGTCTTCACCCTGACAGGAGTTCAATACAAAAATAAAAAGTAGAAAAAGAGATATTTTATATTTCATTTGGTCAAACATTAAGCTACAAAGTTACAAAGTAAATTTACAATTACGAATTCTGATTTTGGCCATATATTGCCCTGGATATGGATTTTAAAAAGTTTGCCACGAATTTCTCTAATCTTCACGAATTATTTCAAGTTTTGACCGCATAGATTTGTGCTAATTCGGGGTCCTAGCGATAGCGAACAGGCGAAGCAAATTCGTAGCAAAGAAAACGCTGTAACTGTGTCTGGAAAATTTAACCGCAAAGCACGCAAAGCTTTTTATCTTGCAGTAAGTTTAGAAAACACAAAGTTCGCAAAGCTTGGCGTTGAACTGGCTTTGCGAACTTTGCGTTTTTATAAAACGGCATAATTTTTAAAAATCTTTGCGTGCTTTGCGGTTAAATAATTAAAAGCCTCAACGGAGAATAATCCAAAAAAGCATCTTTATCATTGTTAAATTTATAATTTGTTCTTCTGAAAACCAAAAATATTTGCGAAAACGTTATATTTGCGTATCTAAAAATTTACAAATGAATCCAAAAATATTGATCATTGGTGCATGCGGTCAAATTGGGACAGAACTGACTCAAAAGCTTCGCAAATTATACGGAACCGAAAATGTTGTCGCTTCTGATATCCGAAAATTAAATACGGACGTTGTTAATTCAGGGCCTTTTGAAGTGGTCAATGCGTTGGATTTCAATCAAATTGAACATCTTGTTGAAGTACATAAGATTACGGATATTTATTTGATGGCAGCACTTTTATCTGCTACCGCCGAAAAAAATCCCGCCTTTGCCTGGGACCTGAATATGAATTCGTTATTTCATGTTCTGAATCTGGCTAAAGCCAAAAAAATCCAGAAAGTTTTCTGGCCTTCCAGTATTGCCGTTTTTGGCCCGACAACTCCAAAAGAAAATACGCCGCAATATACGGTAATGGAACCTTCGACTGTTTACGGAATTAGCAAGCAGGCAGGAGAAAGATGGTGTGAATATTACCATAATATTTATGGTGTTGATGTTCGCAGTATCCGTTATCCTGGTTTAATCAGCTGGTCGACTCCTCCGGGCGGCGGCACTACCGATTATGCTGTTGATATTTTTTATAAAGCGATTGCTGATAAAAAATACGAATGCTTTTTATCGGCAGAAACCAAAATGCCAATGATGTATATGGATGATGCTATTGAAGCGACTATCAATATTATGAAAGCGCCTGCTGAAGACATCAAAATACATTCTTCATACAATTTAGCCGCAATGAGTTTTACTCCAACTCAAATTGCTGCTGAAATCAAAAAACATATTCCTGAATTTGAAATTACATACAATCCTGATTTCCGTCAGAAAATTGCGGACAGCTGGCCTGCCAGTATTGATGACGCTGAAGCGAGAAAAGACTGGGGATGGCAACATACTTTTGATCTGGAATCAATGACAAAAGATATGCTGGAACATTTGGGATAGTTTAAAAATTCCTAACTATTTAAAGCGTATTATTTTAAAAGAAGTTCTTTTAAAATAATACGCTTTTTTTGTGAAATATATTTTAAGATAAAAGCACAGGATTATATAATTTTCTTACTTTTGGCTGCGTTAGAATAATTTCAAATTTATCTAAAATCATCAATCAAATCACAACAAAAATGTTAATCAAATGACAAATTCTTATCATCCTGTCGAACAAAGCAAAAGAACTGCTATTGTTGACATCCTCAGGGGCTGGGCTCTACTAGGCGTTGCCATTGGAAATTATTCGGACTTCCTGTTTATCGGCGTACCACACAAATTCAACCACAGTATTTTATCTGAAATACTGATGACGTTTAACCGCTACTTTTTTGCAGCAAAATCCTGGACCTTATTAACGCTGTTATTTGGCTACGGTTTTGCTATTTTAATTGATAATGTTGCCAGTAAAGGCAAAAATCCGGTCACCTTTTTTGCGTGGCGAATGATTTTACTTTTTGTACTGGCTTTTATTAATTCGTCTTTCTGGCTTGGCGACATCTTAAAAGATTATGCTTTTTTAGGACTTGTAATGTTACTTTTTTACAAATGTTCTGCAAAAACATTAGCCATAATTTCTGCTGTTATTGTTCTTACCATTCCTTTTGTCATGGCTTATGTCAACGGCTATAAGGTCGAACATCCGGAAATCGCAACAAATCCCGAATATTTAAAATTGTATCATTCCGGAAACTGGCTGGATTTTTTCAGGTTTAATTTGCTTGCTTCCTTTTACGAACAAATCATTATTCCGGGTTACGCCATTACGGCACATCTTGTCATGTTTGCCTGCATGCTTTTTGGCTTTTTACTTCAGAAAATAAACTTTTTTAATCGTCTAAACGAACTGAAAAAGCTATTAAAACGTGTACTTTGGATCAGTTTAGCTACGGCCGTCATTATTGGTGTATGCTTTAATCTGATTATTTTCTACAAACAAGTCGCTATTTTCAAAGTCTTTCACCCGCTCTACTGGCTCGTTCTAAGCACCATGATTTTTATCGCTACGGGAATTTCCTTGTTGTATAATAATGGAAAGCTAAAAACCGTTTTCAGTTATTTTAGTGCCGGCGGAAAAATGACACTGACCAATTATATCGCCCAAAACATTTTAGCGGCTTTTATTTTTTCGGGAATTGGTCTGGGAATAGGAGATGCAATGCCTTACTGGTTTTACTTTTCCTTAGCGGTTTTTATTTTTATCGTGCAGCTATTTATAAGCAAATGGTGGCTGTCAAGATACAATTATGGTCCAATCGAATGGTTATGGCGATCTGCCAGTTATCGAAAATTATTTCCGTTTAAGAAAACAGAAACCGTTGTTGCTACAGAAGTAAAAACAATATAATAATAAAGATAAATTTGAAAAAAGAAAAGCCCTTAAATCACTTTAAGGGCTTTTACTTTATAAGATTCTTTTTGTTATTTCACTTCAAAAACATTATTGGCAGCTTTAACATCAGCCATTAATCCGCTTGGGTCAATGGTGATCTTTTTGATTGCACCTTTGCTTTTGTCTATTGTAAAACTATAATTCGATTGCGCCCAGGCCCAGTCGTCCAAAACTGTTCTTTTTACGTTTGGATTTGGATTTGGTTTGATGAAATTCATCATTCTTAACGGAATGTAAAAACTTTCAGAAGTTCCGTCAGTATATTCTACCAGCAAATCAATTGGCATTGGCATCCTGCCGATTCTTTCTAAACTAACGGTTGTTTTGCCCGCATTATCGGCAACGTCTTTAATTCCGTAATCAATCGTATTGGCTGTTTGCGTCCAATCCATTAAATACCAGTCCAATTCTGCACCGGAAACTCTTTCAGCTGTTCTTTTGATATCATTTGGAGAAGGATGTTTGAATTTAAAATCACTGTAATATCTTTTTAAAGTCGCATCCAGATTCTCCTGTCCAATTACATATACTAACTGCGAAAGAAAGATACTTCCTTTTACATAAGAAGAGATACTGTAAGGTCTGTTCTCATCATAACGGTCACCATGAGTCGTTTGTGGCTGCTCTTTTCCTGATGAAACTAAGCTGTAATAGGCATTATAATTTCCTTTAAACGGATTGGCTACTTTTTTATCTCCTGCCAGCTCATTCAAAGCGCTGTCTTCGATGTAAGTTGTAAAACCTTCATCCATCCACGGATGTTTCGATTCGTTTGAAGCCAGAATATGCTGAAACCATGAATGTCCCAGTTCGTGTGTAGCGGTTCCTAAAATTCCTTCAAGAGTTCCGTTTCCTAACATTAAAGTACACATTGCATATTCCATTCCGCCATCTCCACCCTGAATAAAGGAGTATTGTTTGTACGGATAGGCCCCAACTGTATGATTGTAATAATCCATTACTTTCACCATTAATGGCTCCAGTTTTTTCCAGTTTTCAGCTACTTTCGGAGTGTTTTTATAAAAGAAATGCAAATCGACATCATTTGGTCCTTTTACAATATCATGTGCATATTCTTTGTCTGCTGCCCAGGTAAAATCGTGAACGTTTGGTGCAATAAAATGCCATGTCAAAGTCTTGGTTTTTTTTGGGTACGTAACCGTCACACCTGCATCCTGATACCCGTGACCAATTTCGTTTTTATCCTGTAAATATCCGGAACCGCCAATTGTATAATCCTTATCAATTGTAATTTTTACATCAAAATTTCCCCAAACGCCATGAAATTCACGCGCAATATAAGGATCCGCATGCCATCCTTCGAAATCAAATTCGGCTAATTTAGGATACCACTGTGACATTGATAATTCTATTCCTTCCGAATTGTTTCTTCCGGAACGGCGAATCTGAACCGGAACCTGTCCGTCGAAATCTAACGTAAAAGTCGTTTTAGAATTCGGCAAAATTGGTTTCGCCAAAGTTACTTCTAAGATAGTCCCTGAAGTTCTTGTCTGAGCCGTTTCGCCATCTTGTTTAAAATTAGTAATTTTTAAAAAACCTGTTTCGTTTGGTTTTAAAGTTTCAATTCGGCTTTGCTTTGTTTCTTTGCCATCAGCACCCTTTACTTTATTCACCATTCTTCCGTCCGGATCTTTTATAGTATGCAGACGTGCATCCATTTCACTTCCCGGCTGAAAAGCATTTGGATACAAATGATAAAATACTTTTTTTAAGGTATCAGCAGAATTGTTGGTATACACCAATTCCTGTTTCCCCTTATACTGATAGGTTTTTACATCCATCGAAACCTCCATTTTATAGTCGGCATGTTGCTGCCAGTAAGGCGCATTTTGTGCAAAAGCAGCGTTTAAACCAAAACTCAGAAAAGAAAATAGAATAATTTTATACATCTTCATTTAAATAAAAAAATGGAAGAGTGTTCACTCTTCCATTGGATTAGTAATTTATTTTTTTATTTTTTTGACATTTTTTCAGCCATCAATAAAGCATTATAAGCATTTACCATTTTACCCGTTTTAGAAGATTCCGAAGAAGAAACCGGTGCAGGTTTTTCATTTGGGTTTGGATTTTCACCCAAAACTACCTGAGCAGGAAGCAAAACCCCTGAATCCATCAGAATGTGTTTTACTTGTGAGGCTTTCAATTTTGGATAATAAGAACGAATCAAAGCGGCAACTCCGGCTGCATTAGGCGAAGCCATTGAAGTTCCCTGTAAATATTTGTATTTGTTGTTTGGCACTGTTGCATAAATTTCTTCTCCCGGAGCAAAAACATCGACGTTTATTTTTCCGAAGTTCGAAAATCCGGCTACTACATTTTCTCCATACGCTTTATTAATGGCACCAATTGTAAGCACATTGTCCGCAAATTCTTTGACGTTATCTTCAGCATCATTAGGAAAATTGATGTTTTTTGTTTCATCAATGTTAGAACCGTCATTACCTGCAGCATGCACAATTAGGACGTCTTTTTTAGCGGCATATTTGATCGCATCATACACCCATTGTTTGTGTGGGGAAAAGCTTTTTCCGAAACTTCCGTTAATTACTTTTGCACCATTATCAACTGCATAACGAATTGCTAATGCAATATCTTTATCATATTCATCTCCATCAGGAACAGCTCTTACGGTCAGGATTTCAACATTGTTGGTTATACCGTCTCCACCTAAATCGTTATGGCGGATCTGTGCAATAATTCCGGCAACGTGAGTTCCGTGAAGTGCTTTTTCTTTGTCCGGACCAAAAACAATGTTATTACCATAATGATTGTCTTTGATATCTTCTGGATTATCTCCTACAATTTTTCTTCCGTCGTATTCTTTGTTTAGGTTGTAATTTAACTCATCGTAAACTTGTTCGCTATACTCCTTTAGTTCAGCTTCCGGATCAAAAGTATGTCCTGCATTGGTAAAAATCTGTGTCATGATTTTTTTATCCATCAACACTTTTGAATCTGTTGAAGTAACAGCCGCTAAATCCTCCAGTTTGTAAGTCGTCTTATTTAACTCTTTTTTAATAGTATTGTGAACATCGAGTAAATAATCTACTTGTTGTTTATCCTGTAAAGCCTTTTCGTATTTTTCGTTGTATTGTGCTAACGCATTTTTGTATTCGGCAGATCCGTCATCCTTTTTTTTGATGACACGGGTCATTTCAAGGTTTTCATGAACGGCATTGCCAAGAAAATTCCATCCGTGGACATCATCGATAAAACCGTTTTTGTCATCGTCGATTCCGTTACCCGCAACTTCTTTAGCATTGGTCCAGATCATTCCCTGCAAATCCGGATGTTCAATATCTACACCGGAATCTACAATTCCAACAATTACTTTTTGTCCCGTTTTTCCTTGCAACAATTCAGCGTAGGCTTTGTCAACACTCATTCCGGGAATCGTATCTTTTACCAGATCCAGATGACTCCATCTTTTTAAATCGTTTTCTGTAACCGGAGCTTTTTTTACAATAGCTAAAGGTACAGTGATTGCTTCTTTAGGAGCTGAAGTTTGTGCTTGTACAGTTATACCTCCACCTGTCAGAACAAGCAATGCAAATGCAGATAAAGTAATAGGTTTTATAGGATTCATGTGTTTATTTTTAATGTATAAAGTTAAAAGTTGCGACTAAATTATGCTTTTTTGTTACAAAAAACTAACCATTAACAATGCCTTATGATTTTTTTCTGTAAGGAATTTAACATAAGCCCGGTTTTTTTTATTTTTAATTGCTTTACAAAAGATAAAATATCAAAATTAATACGTCTTTCCGTAATAAAACTACAATTGTAATTTGTATACTTGCACTTCCAAAATCCTTAATTAATTCTATGAAAACAAAACTACTCTTATTACTTTTATTAGCTAATTTTTCTGTTTTTGCTCAAACTAATTTAGTACCTGATGGCGGTTTTGATAACTGGACAGGTAATACTCCTAATAGTTGGACTACTACAAATTCTATATCCCAAAGTACTGATGCTGCAACAGGACAGTATAGTGCAAAATTATCATTAACCGCTGGCTTATCCCCTAAGATTATTGCTCAGGTTCCCTTAAAGAGTGGTATCACGTATACTGTAAAGTTTAAGTATAAATACCTCAATAGCAATTATAGCGGCAGCCATCCTATAGCCTTAAAATTGTATAATGATGAAAGTGGCAGCAGCATATCCAGCAGTGCTTTTGCTTCAAATAATGCATGGACTGAAAAAGAAACGACTTTCACACCAAGCAGTGATCTTACTTTTAATTTGTCTTTTTCTACTTTTAGTTTTGACGATGAGCCATTTGATGTTTTAATTGACGACGTTAAAGTATATAGCGACCAGGTTGAAGAATATACTTCAATTCCGGATATTAACTTTGAAAATAAATTAATTGATTTAGGTATTGATTCGGGCGTTGCTGACGGAAAAGTCTTAACTTCAAGTATTTCAGAACTGACTTTTTTAGATGTCAGTAACAGCTTGATTACTGACTTAACAGGAATTGAAGCTTTCACTTCACTTACTAACCTGGACTGTTCAAAAAACAAACTGAAAAATATAGATTTATCTCAAAATGTAGCTTTAACTTATTTGAATATCGGCCGAAATGAATTGACCAATTTAGATGTTACAAAAAATGTTTTATTGACTAGCTTAGATTTTCAAAGAAATAGTTTAACTGATATTGACTTATCTGAGAATATTTCCTTAGAAAGATTAACGGCTATGCTTAATCAGCTAACGACATTAAACGTATCGAAAAATACGGAACTAGACGATTTCGATTGCCGAGGAAATAAATTAACCTCTTTAGATATTCAAAACAATACAAAGCTGACTTCCCTAAATTGCGGAAACAATTTTTTAACAAGTTTAAATGTTTCCAAAAACGTTCTTTTACTGGATTTCTATTGTTATACCAATCAACTTACAAGTTTAGATGTTTCACAAAATATTTTGCTTCAGGGTTTTATGTGTAACGACAATAAACTTACTGCTATTGACGTGTCTAAAAATCCGGATATCTATATGTTCGATTGTTTAGACAACAAACTTACAAGTGTTGATATTTCTAAAAATCCAAAAATAACAGAACTGGCTTGTGAAAACAATCAGTTAACGTATTTGAATTTGAAAAACGGAAATAACACAAAAATAGAACTTGGCTTTACTAATTTCAGAAACAATCCGAATTTAACCTGTATTGAAGTGGATGATGTTGCTTATTCCAATGCAAAATGGATGAATATAAAAGATGCAGCAGCTGCCTATTCTGCTACCTGCACTAAATTAGGTCTTGCCGATTCTGTTTTTGATCAAGCGGTAGTATATCCAAACCCAACAAAAGGAGAGGTTAGTATTGACAATATTTCTATAGAAAAAGCAACCGTTTATAATACATCCGGGCAACTGGTAAAAACAATTCAACTGGATGCTGCAAACACCAATAATACGGTTAGTTTAGCGGGTCTTCCAAAAGGAATTTACTATATATACCTAATCAATCAGGATGCTGCTTCGGCTAAAAAAATAATTCTTGAATAATTGGATGGTCTTACACTAAAAAAACCCATTTTCATCTATTTGAAAATGGGCTTTTTAGTTTTAATTAATCTTGTGCTTTCAACACATCGAAACCCTATACTATTATAACATTCATGCCATCAAAACAAAATTATACTCTATGAAAACAAAACTACTTTTGTTGCTATTATTAGCCAATTTTTCTATTTATGCGCAGTACACGGCTATTCCGGATGCCAATTTTGAAAATAAATTAATCGCATTGGGTATTGATTCGGGTACTGCCGATGGACAGGTTTTAACCTCAAAGGTTTCGGGCGTAACATCTCTTGATGTTTCCAGAAATTCAATTGCAGATTTAACCGGTATCCAGGATTTCACTTCGTTAACGAAGTTAGATTGCAGCGGAAACACACTCACCAGCATTAATCTAAGCAAAAACATTAATTTAAAAATTCTGTATATTTATTCCAATCAATTAGCCAGTCTCGATATTTCGAACAATACTGGTTTGAATGAACTAAGCGCCGGAAGTAATCAATTAACATCTATTGATTTTTCTAAAAACACATCTTTAACACTGATTGGACTGAGTAAAAACAAATTAACCGGTGTAGATGTTTCGTTCCTTCCTTCTTTGATCACATTGAGCGTTGAAAGGAATAACCTGCAAAATATAAATGTAACAAATAATAGTACTTTAAAAAACTTATACGTTACATTAACAGGATTAACGACCTTAGATATTTCTCAAAATATTGCTTTGGAAAATTTAGATTGTGATGGAAATGCCCTTACAACATTAGATCTAAGCCATAATTCACTTTTGAGATATTTGAGATGCAGCAGTACTAAAGTAACTAGTCTGGATTTATCATCAAATCCATTATTAGAGTCTATAATTGTCACTGACAATTTATTAACCTCTTTAAATGTTTCGAACAACCCTTTAATTTGGGAATTCTGGTGTCAGAGAAATAAGTTAACGACTATTGATGTCTCTAATGTTACTGCTCTAAAGACTTTTGTCTGCTCGGAGAATCTTATAGAAACTTTTGATGTGAGATCAAACGCAAAATTAAGTTCTTTAAGCTGCGGTCAGAAAACCTTAAAATCGGTTGATGTTACTCAAAATCCTTTACTGACTTTTTTGTCTATTGATCAAAGTTCGCAGTTAACTTCTGTAGATATTTCTCAAAATCCACTTTTAAACCATATAGACAGTGATAATACAGGTCTTACTTCGATAGATTTGTCGCACAATTTACTTCTTGCAGACATTAGTATTAACAGTCCCGTTTTAAAGGAATTGGACCTGTCTAAAAACACGGCGCTTACCAGTTTTAGAAGCAATAATGGAAATGCTCTGGGAAGCCTTAATTTAAAAAATGGAAATAACTTAAAATTACAATATTTAAGTTTTACCTCTAATGCCAGTTTAGACTGTGTTCAGGTAGATGATGCTGACTATGCTAATGCAAACTGGTCGGCATTCAAACCAACTAAAGCAACCTTTAGTACAGATTGTAATACGATTCCTTACACTTTAATTCCTGATCTTAATTTTGAGAAAAAATTAATCTCATTAGGAATTGATTTTGGTGCTCCCGATGGTAAAGTAAAAACATCACGTATTGAAAATGTAACTACTTTAGATGTTTCATGGAGTTCTATTACTGATTTAACCGGTATTCAGGATTTTAAATCCCTAACTTATCTTAATTGTTATGTGAACTCTATTACGAGTCTTGACTTATCACATAATACTAAATTAGAAGAGTTATACGCGCCAAGTACTTTATTAACGAGTCTGAATGTTAGTAACAATATTTCGTTAACAACATTAACCTGTTCCAACGGAAAATTAACTACTGTAGATATTTCGGCTTTAACAGCACTAAAAAAGTTAGACATCAGGAATAATGCATTAACCGCTTTAGATGTTTCAGGTAATACGCAATTAGTTAATTTGTATTGTGGTAACAATCAACTGACAGCTTTAGATCTTTCTGCCAACACTTCTCTTAAAGAATTGATAGTCGATTCTAATAAATTAACGGTTCTGAATGTTTCCAAAAATCCGGAACTAACATTGATTGATGCTAAAAACAATCAACTTACAACTTTTGATGTTTCTACAAATAGTAAACTGGTAAAACTAGGGCTTAGTAATAATCTTCTGACTTCTTTAAACCTGAAAAACAGTAATAATACTAACCTGACTTTGCCGGATACCAATTTTAAAAATAATTTAAGTTTAAAATGTATTCAGGTTGATGATGTTGCTTATTCTGATGCAAATTGGGCTACTATTAAAGATGTAAATGCAAAATACAACCTTGATTGTACAGCCTATACACTAATCCCGGATGCCAATTTCGAACAAAAATTAATTGATTTAGGAATTGATAAAGATGGTAAAAACGGAAAAGTATTAACAGCATCAATTGCTGTTGTTAAGGATTTAAACGTTCAATTTAGCGAAATTGCAGATTTAACCGGAATTGAGGATTTTACCTCACTTGAATTTTTAAACTGTCAGTACAATAATTTAACGTCCCTAAATTTGTCAAAGAATTTAAACTTAATTGAATTGTATTGTCATGAAAATCTTTTAACAGTTCTTGATGTTGCTGTAAATAGCAACCTAACCACTTTACAGGTAAACAAAAACAAAATAAAAAGTTTAGACTTATCCAAAAACAAAAAGTTAGTGAGCTTAAATGCTTCTGAAAATGATTTGAATTATTTAAATCTTCAAAATGGAAACAACACTGCTTTTACAAGTGTAGTTATGCTTAAAAATCCAAAGTTAACTTGTATTTTAGTAGATGACACTTCTTATGCTATTACAAACTGGAGTACCGGAAAAGATATATCGGCTTCTTTTAATGTCGACTGTACCCCTTATACGCTAATTCCGGATGCTAATTTTGAGCAAAAACTGATAAACTTAGGCATTGATACTGATGGTAAAAACGGAAAAGTTAAAACGGCAAGTATTGCTTCTGTTACAACTTTAGATATTTCATCAAGCGCTATTGCAAACCTTACCGGAATTCAGGATTTCACTTCTTTGAAAATTTTAAATTTCAGCACAAATACTGTAGCCTCTTACAACCCGGCAAACAATCCGTTGTTGACCGAATTAAGGGTTGCTTACAATTCTTTAACAAGTTTGGACATTTCAAAAAATCCTGCTTTGTTGTATATTGATTTTTCAAATAACAACTTAAGTTCTTTGAATTTGAAAAACGGTCAAAACACAAAACTGGACTGGTTTAGTGTGAACTTTACAAAAAACCCTTCTTTGAGCTGTATTCAGGTTGATGACGCAGCGTATTCTAACGACAACTGGAATGGCAAACTGGACAAAACTTCTTTCTTTGCTGTAGATTGCAGCAGTTTTACCTTAATTCCGGATGCAAATTTTGAACAAGCCCTTATTGATTTAAAAATTGATATTGACGGTAAAAACGGAAAAGTGCTTACATCATCGATTGCTGTTGTAAAAGATTTAAATGTAGAATTGAATGAAATTGCAGATTTAACAGGAATTGAAGGTTTTGTTTCCCTTGAATTTTTAAACTGTCAGTTTAATGATCTGACTTCATTAAACCTGTCAAAAAATTTAAACCTTATTGAGTTGTATTGTCATGGAAATCTTTTAACAGCTCTTGATGTAGCTGCGAATAAAAACCTTACTACTTTACAGGCCAACAAAAACAAAATTAAGAGTTTAGATATTTCTAAAAATACCAGTTTAGTGTACATCAATGCGTCAGAAAATGCATTGGAAACATTAAATCTTAAAAATGGTAATAATATCAATTTTACAACTGCATTCATGTTTACCAATCCTGCTTTGAAGTGTATTACAGTAGACAACGCTTCATTTGCAAGCACTAGCGGTGTATTCTTTAAAGATGCGACTGCTTCCTATTCTAATAGCTGTTCATTAGGCCTTGAAGATTCTGTGTTTAATCACGCAGTGGTGTACCCTAACCCAACGAAAGGTGAGGTAACTATTGATAACGTTTCTTTAGAAAAAGCAACCGTGTACAATTCATTAGGACAACTGGTAAAATCATTTACTTTGGATACCGCTGATAGTAGTAATACAATCAACTTATCGGGACTTCCTAAAGGAATTTACTATGTATACTTAATCAATCAGGATGCTTCTTCGGCGAAGAAGATTATTGTTGAATAAGGACGAACTCGTTTAACAGAAAATCCCATTTTCATTCACTTGAAAATGGGATTTTTAGTTTAAACTATACTACAAAATTATTTATTTTTAATACGTCTTTCCGTAATAAAATTTGATTTGTAATTCGTATCCTTGTATTCAAAAAACCATAAATGTAATCTATGAGAACAAAACTACTTTTAGTGCTATTATTAGCCAATTTTTCTATTTATGCACAAACCAATTTAGTCCTAAATGGAGGATTTGAAAAATGGGCAAGCGCAACCGTATTGTCCGATTGGACAACTCAAAACAATGTTGCTCAAAACACTGCAGAGTATTGGGAAGGATTCAACAGCGCAAGACTATCTTTTACAAATAGTGCCTTGATTCCGAAAATTACAACACAAGTTCCTTTAAATGCAGGAATTACGTATGTAGTTAAATTCAAATATAAATACTTAAGCAGTAATTATAATACTTCTCACCCAATTGTATTAAACATTAACAAAAACGGAAGTTCGACAACCCTTTCTAGCAGTTATTTTGCCATAAACAACAACTGGACAGCTGTTGAAACTACTTTCACGCCAGATCAAAATTTATCTTACGATTTGAGTATTTCTTTAAATACTCTTGATAATATCGGGTTTAATGCCACTATAGATCATATACAGATCTATGCTAAAGGAACCGAGCAATATACACTTATTCCAGATTTAAGTTTTGAAAAAAACTTGATTGCTCTTGGTTACGACAGATGGAAAAGTGTTAACAGCTAATATTGCTACATTAACTTCTTTAAATATTACTGCTAATACTAATGGGGCTGGTCTAGTTAAAGATTTGACGGGAATCCAAGATTTCACAGCATTAACATTACTAATTTGTCAAGGTCAACAATTGACAAGTTTAAATCTGACTAAGAATACCGCTTTAGTTACTTTAAATTGCCAGAACAACTTGTTGACAAACTTGGATATTTCTAAAAACTCAGCTTTAACTGCTATTATTTGCAATGGTAATAGACTAACTACTCTGGATGTTTCTGAAAAATTAGGCTTGACCAATTTACAATGTGCATCCAATAAATTAACAAGTCTGGATATTTCAAAAAATACTGCCTTAATCACTTTACTATGCGAAAAAAACTCACTAACAAGTCTTGACATTTCAAAACACACTGCCTTAGTCACTTTAGATTGTTCCTACAATTTACTGACAAATCTGGATGCCTCAAAAAACACAGCTTTGAAATCTTTCTATTGTCAAAACAACTCCCTAACAAGCGTAAATATAAAAAATGGAAATAATAAGGCCTTTTTCTGGAATTTTATTTCTCATTTAAGTTTTTATGGTACTAAAGATTTGAAATGTATCACTGTAGACGATCCAATCTATTCAAGTAAAAATTGGGCCGGAAACAAAGCCAATGAGTCTGCTTATGCCTACGCTTGTGATGGACGTTATACGGCTATTCCTGATCCAAATTTTGAAGAAGTACTTGTAGATCTTGGACAAGATTCACCTATACTTGATGGAAAAGTATTAACAGCAAACATTTCTTCTCTGAAAAGTCTATCTGTCTTTTCCAGAAACGTATCAGATATGACTGGAATTGAAGATTTTACCGAATTAACTTCTTTAAGCTGTAATAGCAATAAGTTGACTTCGTTAGATGTTTCAAAAAATATTGCTTTAACATCATTACGTTGTTCAGATAATTATCAAGTAAGTTCTTTAGATCTATCTAAGAATGTTAATTTAAACTATTTATATTGTGAAAATTTAAACCTTAAAACTTTAAACCTAAAGAATAATTTGAAACTGATTGAACTCTATTGTAGAAGTAATATTTTAACTACTTTAGAACTTCCTCAAAATCCTAATTTTACTTATCTCGATTGTTCTAGTAATCGATTATCAAATCTGGACGTTTCTAAAAACATTAAGCTTAATTACCTAAATTGTTCTTATAATAGAATAATAAGTCTTGATCTTTCAGAAAATTATTTATTAACTTATGTTAGTTGCACCAAAAACAATCTATTTAATCTGAATTTGAAAAGTGGAAACAATAGAGCAGTGAAAACCCACTATTTTAAAGAAAATCCTAATTTAAAGTGCATCACCGTTGACAAGGAAACTATTACCGACTCCCAGTGGGCGACTTCTAAAGATGCAAAAACTATTTATAGTGAAGGTTGCCCTGAAAATATTCCTTATACGCTTATCCCAGATCCCGCTTTTGAAGAAAAATTAATAACCATAGGAATTGATACCGATGGTAAGAACGGAAAAGTGTTAACTGCTAACATCTGTTACGTCGAAAACTTAGATGTTGCTTCTAGCAATATTTCTAATTTAACAGGAATTCAAGATTTTACATCTTTAACTTACTTAGATTGTGGTTCAAATAAAATTAACGCACCAAATTTTTCAGAAAATGTTCTTTTAACTACTTTATATTATTCAAAGAATTCTGCAAAAAGTTTAAATCTGACTAAAAATATATTGTTAACTTTTTTAGATTGCAGCACAAATGAGTTTACCCGTCTTGATCTTTCAGCAAATAGATTTTTGACATATTTAAATTTGAGTAAAAATTCTTTTGCTACTATTGATGTTTCCAAAAATTTAGCTTTGCAAACTTTCGACTGTACAAATAATAAATTGACAACCCTGGATGTAGTAAAAAATCTGTCTTTGACTACTTTTTATTGCAATGACAATTTATTAGAAAGTTTAGATATTTCTAAAAATATAGGCGTGACTAAATTTAACAGCCACAATAATAAGCTGAAGAATTTGAATGTAAAAAACGGAAATAACAAAAATTTTGATCTGACTGATTCTAATTTTAAAAATAATGCTCTGCTTACTTGTATTAATGTCGATGATGAAAATTATTCCAATAAAAATTGGTCGGATAAAAAAGATCCTAAAGCTGTTTATTCTTCAAATTGTACCACTTTAGGTGTTGAAGATTCAGTTTTTGAAAAAGCCGTAGTTTATCCAAATCCGACTAATGGTGAGGTTCATATTAACAACATTGTTTTAGAAAAAGCAAACGTTTATAATTCATTAGGACAATTAGTAAAATCATTCACTTTCAGTAATGGAGAAAGCAATAACGCAATTAGCCTATCTGGTTTACCAAAAGGCTTTTATTATGTTTATTTAATAAATGGCGATGCCGCTTCAGCGAAGAAAATCATCGTTGAATAATATAATTTAGTACAACTAAAAAATCCCGTTTTCACAAATATTTGAAAACGGGATTTTTTTATGTTTTAAATCATCTTCTAAAGAATATCTTCGCAAGTAAAAACTTCTTTCAATCGAACTCCTTTTTCGGTATGTTCTACCGTTATAATCTGATTATGCGCATCGTGCTCTAAAAACAAATAATAATTTTTATCTGCTGCTTCATTCAAAAATTTTGATTTTTCCGGCATTGTCAATAAAGGTCTTGTATCATAACCCATAACATACGGTAACGGAATATGTCCTGCTGTTGCTAACAAATCGGCACAAAAAACAATGGTTTTATCCTGGTATTGAATATGCGGAATCATTTGCTTTTCGGTATGGCCATCGACATAATAAATTCCAAAATTCATTTCTTCCGAAAAACCAAAATCAGCTTCAGGACGTTTTATAAAATTCAGTTGTCCGCTTTCCTGCATGGGCAAAATATTTTCTGAAAGAAAAGATGCTTTCTCACGCGCGTTCGGTTTTGTTGCCCACTCCCAATGATTTTCATTGGTCCAAAATTTAGCATTCTTGAAAGCGGGCTCATAAAAAGTTTTATCCGAATTCCACTGAACGCTTCCTCCACAATGATCAAAATGCAAATGCGTCATAAAAACATCAGTTATATCGTCCCGGCTAAAGCCATATTTTGCTAATGATTTATCTATCGAATGAGATCCCCAAAGCGAATAATATCCAAAAAACTTTTCCGATTGTTTGTCTCCCATTCCGGTATCGATCAAAATCAGGCGATTCCCTTCTTCAATAAGAAGACAACGCGCTGCAATATCAATCAGATTATTGCTGTCGGCAGGATTGGTTGTGTTCCAGATTGTTTTAGGTACAATCCCAAACATCGCGCCTCCATCAAGTTTAAAATTTCCGGATTCTATTGGATAAAGTTTCATGAGCTTAAGTTTCTATTAGTGAAACAAAGCTAGGAAATTGGATTTCCTTATACTAAACATTCACCTTCAAAAACGCAATCTTTCTTAATTAGAGGAAAAGAAATAAAAAAGTCCGCCACAAATTTCACTAATCATTTAGAAACTCACATCTCAAATAAAATTGCTGAATTCATTTATAATCAAAAGAAAAATTAGCGAAAATTAGCGAAATTAGTCGCAAAAAAAATCACCTTATTCGAGCGTAATAGAAGCGCTACCCATGATTTCCTGTTTGTCGAAGAAATTGACAAAGTAAGTTCCTTTTTCAAATTGAAATCCGTCTTCCTCATTCAAAATTCCATAAACATTGGCAGGTTTTCCCTGAAAGTCAACCACCACTATAAAACTATAAACCAAAGCTTTATCAGTATCAAATTCTATCAGTTTATTTTCTCCCAGAACGGTGTTTTTCTGATCCAGCACCTGAATGTAAAAAACTTTCTTTCCCGTTTTTGCAACAGTATTTCCATTAACAGAAAAACTAATCTTTAATTTTTTAGTGCTTTTGGCTTTATCGGTTTCCAGTTCTTTTCCCGATTTTTTTTCACGAAGTGCAATTACCTTAAAAGTATTCGCTGATAATTTAGACGCATCAATTAAAGTGGATTCTAACTTTTTTTGTTTCAATAGTAAAGTATCATTTTCTGCTTTTTGCTTATACATTACCAGATTCTGAATCTCAATTTCAGTCAGTAAGTTTTTATTTTGAAATTTTAAATTTTTAATTTCAAGCACTTTAGCACTTAAATCCGATAATTGCTTTCGATAAACCTTTATTTGTGAAGGCGAAGGATTTTTAGAGTATTTGATAATTTCCATCAGATTTTCAACGTTTCTTCTTTCCAGTTCCAATTCCTGAGAAAGGGCTGTTTTTTCCAGAATCGCGACATCATAAGCCAACTTTAAAACATTTAGAGAATCTAATATATTCTTTTGGTCCTTAGTTTCCTGACTGGGTTCCACAATTCCCTGTAATTTATTTACATCCTTTGTTTTTTCCCTGTCAATGGGTCCCTTACTAAAAATAAAGACTGTAGCCCCTAGTCCAAAACCGAAAAATACTGCCAGAAGTGCTGTCAGCCACTTGTTATTGTATTGTTCTTTCATAAACTCACAATTTTCTGCAAAAATACCACTAATTAATTAGCGGGAATACGTATAAATACGCCTTTTTAACATTTTACGAATATTATTGACGCTTAAACCCTACAAAACAATTTTCTTACTTATTATTCTTCAATTCTAGTAATTACAGAAGTCATTCGAAACATAAAAACGGTTGCTGCAATTATTATATAACTTCTGTCTATTTTAACATTTGTTATAATAATGTGAACCATTATGGAAAAAGGTTTTTAAGTCGTATCTTTGCAGATAATTTCATTTCAACATTGAAAGACAGCACTTTAAAATGTAATAATTTCATTACTATTAAATGCAGCTTAAAATATAAGAAAAGATAAATACCATAAACACAATGATAAAAGTTTCTGATACAGCCAAAAAGAAAATCATCGACCTGATGAAAGATGATGGTTTTGATGCCACTCATGACTACGTACGCGTAGGTGTAAAAAGTGGCGGATGCTCTGGTTTGTCATATGATTTAAAATTTGATAAAACGAAAGGCGACGACGATAAAATATTTGTAGACAACGACATAACAATTGCAGTTGAAAAAAAATCATTTCTATACTTAGCCGGGACAATTCTTGAATTTTCCGGAGGATTAAATGGAAAAGGTTTTGTGTTTAATAATCCAAATGCAAGCAGAACCTGTGGTTGTGGAGAATCTTTTTCTCTATAAATCAAACGAATTTATAAAAGCAAAAATTTAAATGTTTAAGAAAATCAATTTCTTACAGCGTTTTAAAAAAGAAAAAAATGTCAAAATACACTGAAGACGATTTAAAAATCGAACTCGAAACCAAAGAATACGAATACGGATTTTATACTAATATTGAATCGGAAACATTCCCTATTGGATTAAATGAAGATATTGTTCGCGCTATTTCTCTTAAAAAAGAAGAACCTCAATGGATGACCGACTGGCGCATCGAGGCTTTTCGGGCATGGAAAGAAATGATCGAACCGGAATGGGCCAATGTACATTATACAAAACCCGATTTTCAGGCGATTTCTTACTATTCTGCTCCAAAACAGGTAGATCCGTCCAAAACTTTGGATGATGTAGATCCGGAACTTTTAGAGATGTACAAAAAATTAGGAATCTCTGTCGATGAACAAAAAATGATGAACAATGTCGCTATGGACATTGTGGTCGATTCTGTTTCTGTGGCTACGACTTTCAAAAAAACACTGGCAGAAAAAGGAATTATTTTCTGTCCGATTTCTGAAGCGATCAAAGAACATCCTGAATTAGTTCGTAAATATTTAGGAAGCGTTGTTCCTCAAAAAGACAACTTCTATGCTGCATTAAACTCAGCGGTTTTCTCTGACGGAAGTTTCTGTTATATTCCAAAAGGCGTTCGTTGCCCGATGGAACTTTCAACTTACTTCAGAATCAATCAGGCCGGAACAGGACAATTCGAAAGAACCCTTGTTATTGCTGATGCCGGAAGTTATGTTTCATACTTAGAAGGCTGTACTGCTCCAAGTCGTGATGAAAATCAATTGCACGCTGCTGTAGTTGAATTGATCGCGATGGATGATGCTGAAATTAAATATTCTACCGTTCAGAACTGGTTTCCCGGAAACAAAGAAGGAAAAGGTGGTGTTTATAATTTTGTGACCAAAAGAGGTATATGCGAAACAAACGCTAAAATTTCCTGGACACAGGTAGAAACAGGTTCTGCAGTAACATGGAAATATCCTTCCTGTATCTTGAAAGGAGACAATTCAGTTGGAGAATTTTATTCTATAGCCGTAACCAATAATTACCAACAGGCAGATACCGGAACTAAAATGATCCATTTAGGAAAAAATACTAAATCGACTATTATTTCTAAAGGTATCTCGGCAGGTAAATCACAAAACAGTTACCGCGGATTAGTGCAAATTAGCCCAAGAGCTGAGAATGCAAGAAACTTTTCGCAATGTGATTCTCTTTTAATGGGAAACAACTGCGGCGCACATACTTTCCCTTATATAGAAAGTAAAAATCCGTCGGCTAAAATAGAACACGAAGCAACGACAAGTAAAATTGGAGAAGATCAGGTATTTTATTGCAACCAAAGAGGTATTCCGACTGAAAAAGCGATTGCCTTAATTGTAAACGGTTTCAGTAAAGATGTACTGAACAAATTGCCAATGGAATTTGCGGTTGAAGCTCAAAAATTATTAGAGATTTCTCTTGAAGGATCTGTTGGATAATAAAAAACAAGAATTATGGATATCATCTTAAAAAATGTAAAGAAAAAAGATTTTCCAGTTTTAAAATCCCTGGCAAAATCTCTTGGTTTTGAAATTATAGAAGAAAATGAAAAACCATACAATTCAAAGTTTGTAAAAGAAATTCTTGACGCGGAAAAAAGTATTGAAGAAGGAAAAGGAATTAAAATAAAAATTGAAGATTTGTGGAAATAATTTATTCTGAAAAGGCACAAAAGGATATTCTTTTTTGGAAGAAATCCGGAAACAAATCAATAATGAAAAAAATCACAAGTTTAATTGAAGACATTTTAATTCATCCTTATGAAGGACTGGGAAAACCGGAACAATTAAAATATGAATTATCCGGAAGATGGTCAAGAAGAATCGATAAAGAACATCGAATAATATATAGAATAACAGAAGAAAACAATATCGAAATACTCAATATCCTTTCTATGAAAGGACATTACGAATAAGTATTAATGGAAAACAAATCAGTCATCATTTTAGGTTCTTCCCGAAAAAATGGAAACACCACAAAAATTGTAGATCAAATCGCTAAAGATGCTGCAACAGATGTAATTAATTTGAGCGATTATACTATTTCCTATTATGATTATGAAAGCAAAAACATAGATGATGATTTTTTGCCTTTGATAAGAAAAATACTCGAAAAGTATGATACTTTGATTTTTGCTACTCCTATTTATTGGTATAATATGAGTGGAATTATGAAAGTTTTCTTTGATCGCATTTCGGATTTAATCCGTATTGAGAAAGAAACCGGAAGAAAACTCAGAGGAAAGAAAATTGGCGTGATTTCCAATTCACATGACAATGAAATTGAAGAAAGTTTTTACATACCGTTCAAAAAATCAGCCGATTATTTAGGCATGGAATATTTAGGACACGCGCATTTTAATGCCAACATCCTAAACCAGACAACAAAAATAGAATTGACATTTATATAAAATAAAAAAAACAATGTTATCAATAAAAAACCTTCACGCCTCAATTGGTGATAAAGAAATCCTTAAAGGAATTAATATAGAAGTTAAAGCTGGCGAAGTACACGCGATCATGGGGCCTAACGGTTCCGGGAAAAGTACCCTTTCGGCTGTAATTGCCGGAAACGAAAACTACGAAGTTACTGACGGAGCTGTTTTCCTTGACGGAGAAGACCTTGCTGATTTAGCTCCGGAAGAAAGAGCACACAAAGGAGTTTTCCTTTCTTTTCAATATCCTGTAGAAATCCCCGGAGTAAGTGTTACTAACTTCATGAAAACGGCGATCAACGAAACCCGTAAAGCAAACGGTCAGGCCGAAATGCCGGCTAACGAAATGCTGAAAGTGATTCGTGAGAAATCGGAATTACTGGAAATTGATCGTAAATTTTTATCCCGTTCTTTAAACGAAGGTTTTTCGGGTGGTGAGAAAAAAAGAAACGAAATTTTTCAGATGGCAATGTTAGAGCCAAAATTAGCCATCCTTGACGAAACCGATTCAGGTCTTGACATCGATGCTTTAAGAATTGTAGCTAACGGAGTTAACAAATTGAAAAGCGAGAAAAATGCCATTATCGTGATCACGCACTACCAACGTTTGTTAGATTACATCGTTCCGGATTTCGTTCACGTTTTATACAACGGAAGAATCGTAAAATCAGGAGGAAAAGAACTGGCTTACGAACTGGAAGAAAAAGGATACGACTGGATTAAAGCAGAAAACTAGTTTACAGTTACAGTTTACGGTTTGCAAAAACTTATAGCTTATAACTCATAACTTATAACTACAGAAATGGATTTAAAAGAAAAATTAGTATCGTCTTTTATGGCTTTTGAAGAGCGTGTTGATGTACATTCAGATTTACACGACATTCGCACGAACGCCCTAAAAAACTTTGAAAATAAAGGTTTCCCAACCAAAAAAGAAGAAGCCTGGAAATACACATCGCTAAACGCCATCTTAAAAAATGACTTTACGGTTTTTCCAAAGCAGGAAAATGCAATTGAATTTAATCAGGTAAAAAAATACTTTTTACATGAAATCGATACGTATAAATT
The DNA here is from genome assembly GCF_004345565.1 of Flavobacterium circumlabens. GTDB lineage: Bacteria > Bacteroidota > Bacteroidia > Flavobacteriales > Flavobacteriaceae > Flavobacterium > Flavobacterium circumlabens. The sequence continues at coordinate 687,258 of NZ_SLWA01000001.1, forward strand.
AGTATTTATCGATGGTGTTTTCAGTTCACATTTGTCTTCTACAACACATGACGGAATCGACGTTTGCTTAATGTCATCGGCATTGACCAAACCAAAATATAAGATGGTTATTGATACCTACTTCAATCAGATTGCAAGCAAAGACGAAAGTCTGACTTCGCTGAATACGGCTTTTGCAAGTGAAGGGGCTTTTATCAATATTCCACAGAAAAAAGTAGCGGACAAACCTATTGAAGTGATGTATTTCTCCACAGGAAATGAAGCTGCACTAATGGTTCAGCCCCGAAATTTGATTATTGTTGGAGAAAATTCACATGTTCAGATTATCGAACGTCACCAGAGTTTGAATGAAAATCCGGTTTTAACCAATTCGGTTACAGAGATTTTTGCTCAAAAACGTGCTATTGTTGATTATTACAAAATTCAAAATGATAATAGTGAAGCCAACCTGGTAGACAACACTTATGTTTCACAACAACAGGAAAGCCATGTTTATGTACATACGTTCTCTTTTGGAGGAAATATTACACGTAACAACCTGAACTTCTACCATTTCGGAGAAAGACTGACAAGTACCCTAAACGGAATCACAATTATCGGTGAAAAACAACACGTAGACCATTATACGCTGGTAAATCACGCAACGCCAAATTGCGAAAGTTTCCAGGATTATAAAGGGATCTTCTCGGATCGCTCTACAGGAGTTTTCAACGGAAAAGTTTACGTAGAAAAAGAAGCTCAAAAAACAAACGCTTTCCAGAAAAGCAACAACATTTTATTGAGTGACAAAGCTACAATCAATGCAAAACCACAATTGGAAATTTTTGCTGATGACGTAAAATGTTCTCACGGATGTACTGTCGGACAGCTTGATGAAACAGCAATGTTCTACATGCAGTCCCGCGGAATTCCAAAGAAAGAAGCAAAAGCTTTATTGATGTACGCGTTCTCAAATGCCGTTATCGAAAGCATTAAAATACCGGAATTAAAACAACGTATTACTAAAATTATCGCCATGAAATTAGGCGTGAATTTAGGATTCGATTTGTAATAGCTTAACCGCAAGGTTCGCAAAGATTTACGCAAAAGTCCGCAAAGTTGATATAAAAAACTTTGCGGACTTTGCGCTTTTTACCTGGCGTTCTTTGCGGTTAAAATTACTTTTTTACAGAAGAAATTATCCCCTTCAAAAACCCATTAAAATCAAAGCCCTGATCTTCCTCTTTCAATCCCATTCTCACAATCACCATATCCAGAGATGGAATAATCGCTACCATCTGCCCCTGATATCCGCTGCAATAATACATATCACGAGGCACATCAGGAAATTTCCCTCCGGCGTTTAACCAGAATTGCGCACCATATTTTCCTTCAGAAGTATTGGTTGGAGTTGATGTATATTTTACCCAGCTTTCATCCAGAATTTGTTCTCCGTTCCAGTTGCCTTTATGAAGGTACAACAATCCGAATTTCGACCAGTCGCGGGGTGTCGCCCAGCCGTAAGATGAACCTACAAAAGTTCCGGACATATCCTGTTCGACAATCATCGAGCTCATTCCGATTTTATCGATTACGGCACTGTACCAGAAATCAAGATATTCCTGTTGCGTTTTAAACTGACTCTTTAAAATTCGGGACAATAAATTTGTAGTTCCGGAAGAATAATTCCAATGTGTATCGGGTTTAAATTGTGCCGGTTTATCCATTTGTACTTTTCCCATGTCTTCTGCCTGAAAAAGCATTTTTGTCGCATCACAAATAGTACTGTAATTCTCCTCCCATTCCAAACCGGAATTCATGTGCAGTAAATCATTAATCGTAATATTTTTACGATCATCATTTTTCCATTCTGCAATTGGGGCTGGTTTATAAATATCAATTTTTCCTTGTTTGGCTAAAACTCCAAAAGCAGAACTTGTAATACTTTTTGTCATGGACCAGCCTAGAATTTTGCTGTATTTTGTAAAACCGGTATCGTATTTTTCGGCTATCAGTTTATCTTTATACAAAACTACAACTGCCCGTGTACGTTTTGTTTTTCCTCCGTTTTTATCAAAAGAAGCATCAACGGCTTTTTTTAATTTTGAATAATCCACATTCGAAAAGAGTGTATCGGCCGGATCAATATTTCCATAAGGAAAAGGTAATGGTTTCGATTTTGCCCTTTTTGGCAACAAATAAGGTCTTGAAACATCAAAATCATCATTAATTAAAATGGCACCCAAACCTTCCCGATAAATCGCTTTTCGCTCTTTTAATCCGTAGACATTTGACGTTGCAAACTTTCCCGCTTCATCAATTGAATTGGAAGCCAGATCTATCATCTTGATGTCATTGTCCGTTTTTTGAATTAAATCTAACGGACGATTATCCAGAAAATGCCCGGAAGCTATACTTTTGGCAGAAAACCCGGAAATCAGATCAAGCTTCGGATAAGTTGTAAACCCAAAATATAAAAAGGCAATAACTAAAACAAGTACAAGCAGTTTGAGGATTTTTTTCATAATTTTTCAGATATTTTTACTGCAATATAATTAATTTATACGCACGTTTTTACAACCCAATTTAGAAATACAATTCGGAAAATTCAGAAAACTAAAATAATAATTCACAAATCAACCTTTTAGCCTTATGTTGATGGCGTCATAAAAGGAAATTATAGAATAGCCGTATAAAACAATTTAGTTTTAGTACTTTTGTAAATAGATTTTTTCTAAATAAGACATGCTAGATATTCAAAAAATAAGAGCTGAATTTCCAATACTTTCACAAACTGTAAACGGAAAACCCTTAGTATATTTCGACAACGGTGCGACTTCACAAAAACCACAAATTGTGATTGATGCTATCGCGAAATATTATCAGGAAATAAACGCCAACATTCACCGCGGTGTTCATACTTTAAGTCAATTAGCTACAGATGCCTACGAGATTTCCCGTGGCAAGGTACGGCACCATATAAATGCTAAATTCGCGCATGAAGTTCTCTTTACTTCCGGAACTACACACGGAATTAATTTAGTGACCAATGGTTTTGCTTCGATTTTAAAACCGGGTGATGAAGTTATCGTTTCGTCTTTAGAACATCACAGTAATATTGTGCCCTGGCAGATGTTATGCGAGAAAACGGGAGCTATACTGAAGGTTATTCCAATGAACGAAGACGGCGAATTGATTATGGAAGCTTTTGAGGCGCTGCTTTCTGAAAAGACAAAAGTGGTTACCGTAAACCACATTTCAAATGCTTTGGGAATCATCAATCCTATTAAATATATGATTGAAAAAGCACATGCTGTCGGCGCAGCTGTTTTAATTGATGGTGCACAGGCTGTTCCGCATTTAAAACCTGATGTTCAGGACCTGGATTGTGATTTTTATGCTTTCTCCGGACATAAAATGTGCGGTCCGACAGGAACCGGAATTTTATACGGAAAAGAAGCGTGGTTCAATAAACTTCCTCCGTATCAGGGTGGTGGTGAAATGATCAAAGAAGTAACTTTCGAAAAAACAACTTATGCCGATCTGCCCCATAAATTTGAAGCAGGAACCCCAAATATTGCCGGCGGAATTGTATTGGGTACTGCAATTGATTATTTGAATAGTATTGGTTTTGAAAACATTCAGAAGCAAGAAGAAGAATTACTGACACACGCCACAAAACGTTTACTGGAAATTGAAGGCCTGAAAATTTACGGAACCGGAAAGAATAAAGCTTCTGTTGTTTCGTTTAATATTGATGGAATTCATCCTTACGATATTGGTTCGATAATTGATAAATTAGGAATTGCGGTTAGAACCGGGCATCATTGTGCTCAGCCCATTATGAATTTCTTTTGTATTCCCGGAACAATCCGTGCTTCTTTTTCTTTTTACAATACTGTAGAAGAAATTGATTTGATGGTAGAAGCCGTCAAAAAAGCTAAAACAATGCTAAGCTAAAAAAAAACAAAACTATGCGAATATTATCTTTATTACTTTTAACTGTCTTTATAGCAACTGGTTGTTCAAGCCAAAAAAAAGCAGACATGACATCGACTCAAATTGAATATTCAGCTGTTTCAAGAGGACTTTATAAAAAAATCCTTGTTCAGAATGAATCCGTTTCTGTTACAAATGGCAGAAACGAAGAAGCCGTTGAAACTAAAATAGAGGCTTCAAAATGGAACAAAATTGTTTCTGAATTTGAAAAAGTGAATTTAGAAAGCATTCCCGATCTCAAAGCTCCAACAGAAAAACGCTTTTATGATGGGGCTGCAATCGGAAATTTAAAAATAACTTCAAACGGAAAAACCTACGAAACAAAAGGGTTTGACAATGGTTTTCCTCCAAAGGAAATTGAAAAACTGGTCAACTTATTAGTAGATTTTACTAAAGAATAATTATGACAATAAAAGAAATTCAAAACGAGATAATAGATGAGTTTTCAATGTTTGATGATTGGATGCAACGTTACGAATACATCATCGAACTGGGAAAAAGTCTTCCGCTAATAAACGAAGAATACAAAACGGATCAAAATTTAATCAAAGGATGCCAGTCGAAAGTATGGTTACAGGGCGAACAAACTGATGATAAAATTGTATTTACTGCAGACAGTGATGCCATCTTAACCAAAGGAATTATTGCCATTTTAATTCGCACTTTTTCCAATCAGAAAGCAAAAGATATTCTTGACGCAGACACTGATTTTATTGACGAAATCGGATTAAAAGAACATTTATCGGCAACACGTGCAAACGGATTAGTGTCGATGATAAAAAATATTAAAATGTACGCTTTGGCTTTTAATGCCAAAAACAACTAGGAAACCATATAAGTTATGTAAGTTCATATAAATGGAACTTGAATAATTTACTGGGAAAAAATATTTTAAAAAAGTAGGTTTTATCTTTCTTTTATTTCCTGTTATTGCTAAAAAAGCAGATGATAAGAAAGAAATATTTAGCTGATTTAATATATCACGTTAATGGAGCAGTAATTGAAGTTCATAAAAATATTGGGCCGGGACTTTTAGAAAGTATTTATCATAAATGCATGATTAAGGAATTATCTCTAAGACATATTAGTTTTAAATCTGAGTTAATAATTCCTATTGAATATAAAGGTTTAGAATTAGAGCCGGATTTAAGATGTGATTTATTTATTGAAGACTGTTTAGTCCTCGAATTAAAAGCGGTAAATCAAATTATACCAATTCACATCGCTAAGCTAATGTCATATATGAAACTTTTAAATTCACCAATAGGACTCATGATAAATTTTAACGTCACGAATATTTATCACCAAGGTCAAAAAACATACGTCAACGAATTGTATCGTTGGTTAGAAGATTAGATTAAACCATATAGGTGATATAAGCACATATAAGCTGGAACGCTTATGTTTTTATACGATGAAAAACAAAAATTATACAATACGTACTTAAATGAACTTATATCACTTATATGGTAAGGAAAAAAATTATACATACCATACTTAAATGAACTTACATCACTTATATGGTGAAAAACAAAAAACAATAAAATGGAACAAGAAATAGACACAAACGAATTAGGTGAATCAATCGTAAAAGTTTTAAAAGGAATTTACGACCCTGAGATCCCTGTAGATATTTACGAATTAGGACTGATTTATGACGTAATGGTAAACACCGATTATGAGGTAAAAATCCTGATGACCTTAACCTCCCCAAACTGTCCGGTTGCAGAAAGTTTACCAAGGGAAGTAGAAGAAAAAGTAAAAACAATCGAGCATATAAAAGATGTTGATGTAGAAATTACTTTCGATCCGCCATGGAGTAAAGATTTAATGAGCGAAGAAGCAAAATTAGAATTAGGAATGCTTTAAGAAAGTATACCGTTTTCAGTCTCAGTTTTCAGTTTTTACTGAGACTGAGACTGAAAACTGAAAACTGAAAAAAATGGAAGAAATAATCAATAAAGTTGCCAATAGTGCTCTGGAAGTATTTGATCTTGAGGATTATTATCCAAAAGGAATGCGTGTGCAGCTTGACATTTCACAATGGCTTTTGGAAGGTTTTTTATTAAAAGAAAAAGACTTTAGAGAGCATTTAAAAAATCACGACTGGTCACAATATCAGGATCAGTATGTTGCCGTTAACTGCAGTACCGATGCTATTATTCCCGCCTGGGCTTTACTGTTAGTTGCGGTTCAATTGGCACCTTATGCCAAAAAAACAGTCAACGGTACCATCGAGGATTTAAACGGAAGTTTATACGAAGATATCTTAAGCAAGATTGATTATTCAGCATACAGAAACAAACCTGTTATTGTAAAAGGCTGCTCAAAAAAGCCTGTTCCTGTGCGTGCTTATATTTTAGCAACAACCTATTTACAACCTTTTGCAAGAAGCATTATGTACGGAGAGGCATGTTCTGCAGTACCTTTATACAAAGAAGTTAAGAAATAGCGCACTTTAACCACCAATTAATCCTACAGAATCTGGCAGTTTTTAGTATATTTGTTATTACACTTTAAACTAAATACTATGAGAAAGATATTCTTATTACTCTTCGTTTTAGCAAATCTTACTTTTGTTCAGGCACAAAATTCCGAAAAAGAATTAGTTCAAAACACTGAAAAAGCCGTAAAAAAATTAAATGATACGATTGAGGGTGAAGGCTGGAAAGCAAAAGGAATTGTATCTCTTTTACTAAATCAATCCAGTTTTAATAACTGGCTCGCAGGAGGGGAAGACAGTTTCTCGGGAACTTTAGGAATCAACTACGACTTTAATTATAAAAAGGATGACATCACCTGGGATAATAAAATTCTGGCTTCCTATGGGATTTTACAAACTAAAAATTCTGATTTTGGAAAAAAGACCGATGACCGTTTAGAATTTAATTCAATAGTCGGAAAAAGAGCTTTTGGCGACTGGTATTACTCTTTCTTTTTAAATTTCAGAACCCAATTCTCCACTGGTTACCTTTACGGTAAAGATGTAAATGGAAAAGAAATCAGAACGGAAAACACCAAATTCATGTCTCCCGGTTATCTCACCACTGGTCCGGGTATTTACTGGTCTAAAGATGAAAATCTCAAAATAAACTTTGCACCGTTGACCTCAAAATTTACTTTTGTAGACAGTGCTTATACTTCAGGAATCGATCAGGGAACCGGATTACCTTATGTTGACGGAGCTTATTTTGGCGTAGATGCCAATAAAAGCATTAGATACGAGCTTGGTTTTTATACTTCCGTTTATTACAAACTTGCCATTATGACCAACGTAACGGCAGAAAATACTTTGAATTTATATTCTAATTATTTAGAAGATCCTCAGAACGTAGACATTAATTACTCTCTGAATATTATCATGAAAGTAAACAAATTCTTGTCTGCCAATTTAGCCTTCCAGGCTATTTATGACGACAATGCTTTTAAGGGTTTTCAAACCAGGGAAGTTTTCGGTTTGGGAATTAATTTCGGATTTTAATTTAAAACGGAAAACCAATTGTGTTTTTACCACAGAGACCGCCAAGTTTAAAAACCTAAAGAAAAACTTTACGAGATTAAATATAAAAAGCTTAACGAACTTTGCAGTTAAGGTTTTGCCATAGATTTAAAACTGTGCAGTAAAGTTTCCCGCAGATTTGGCTGATTAAGCAGATTTTCTTTTTTAATGTTTTTTTTTTAAAATAGATCCGCAAAATCTGCGAAACAAAAAATATTCGCAAAATGAAAAAATTCATATTTCTCGCAAAAACGCAAAGTTCGCAAAGCTTTATCTGAATTTAGCTTTGCGAACTTTGTGTTTTATAAACTTCCGGCAAAATAAAAATCTTTGCGTTCTTTACGGTAAAAATTTTATTTATTCCTGATCTTGTTCTTCTTCTTTCTCAATTGCATCCTTATAATCCGGATACAAAAATTTATTGTAGGGAAATCTTGTGATATGAATCTGGCGGACTGCCTCATAAACGGTTTCTCTAAATTCTTCGAAATTTTCTTTTTGGGTTGCCGAAATAAATAACGCTTTATCCTGACCAACATTACTCATCCAGGTTTGTTTCCATTCCTCAAGCGTATAATGTCTCCTGGTCTTTTCTGTAATCAAATCATCTTCATCGATCGTCAAATGTTTGTAAGCATCAATTTTATTAAAAACCATAATAGTTGGTTTGTTATTACTTTTGATGTCTAACAGGGTCTGATTTACCGATTCGATATGATCCTCGAAATCCGCATGTGAAATATCCACCACATGCAACAACAGATCCGCTTCACGAACCTCATCTAATGTACTTTTAAAGGAATCTACCAATTGTGTTGGTAATTTTCTAATAAAACCTACCGTATCCGAAAGCAAAAATGGTAAGTTTTTAATCACCACTTTACGAACGGTTGTATCCAGCGTTGCGAACAATTTATTCTCAACAAAAACATCACTTTTACCAACAGCATTCATCAAAGTCGATTTTCCAACATTGGTATAACCCACCAGGGCAACACGCACCATCGCTCCGCGATTGCTACGCTGAACTCCCATTTGCTTATCGATTGTTTTGATCTTGTCTTTTAATAACGAAATCCTGTCACGTACAATACGTCTGTCCGTTTCAATCTCCGTTTCACCGGGACCACGCATACCAATACCACCTTTCTGGCGTTCAAGGTGTGTCCATAAACCGGAAAGTCTTGGCAGCAAATAGATACACTGCGCCAATTCTACCTGCGTTCTTGCATAAGAAGATTCAGCTCTTTGCGCAAAAATATCCAGAATCAAATTGGTTCTGTCCAGAATTTTACAATCAATAATTTTTGATATATTTTTCTGTTGTGATGGTGATAATTCATCATCAAAAATTAAAGTTGATATCTCGTGTTCTTTTACAAAAAGATTAATTTCCTCTATCTTACCTGTCCCAACAAAAGTCTTCGGATTCGGGCGCTCCATTTTTTGCGAAAAACGTTTGATCACTTCACCTCCTGCGGTAAAAGTCAAAAACTCTAATTCGTCTAAATATTCGTTTAGTTTTTCCTCACTTTGATTTTGAGTTACAATACCAACAATGGCGGTTCTCTCAAAATTTATAACTTCTTTTTCTAACATAGCTTTGAATAAGGTGCAAATTTAATGATTTGTAAGCTACTACCCTTATAGAATTTTATTTTTAAGTTCTATTTGGGAAATTATGCTCTTTCATTTAAAAAAAACAAGTCCTTTAAAAATTAAAATCTTAATTTCTAAAGGACTTAAAAAATAAAGTATATCGTCTTTATTCGTAAATAAAAGTCTTTTCTGTTTTTACAATACCATTTTCTTCAAGCTGAGAACAAGATATTGGATAATTCAATTTATTGTATTTGTATTTTCTGCTTACCGCTACTAAAGCTGTAGACGAAGGACTAAAATTCATTTCATTGTTATAAGAAATAGTCTCAAAAGTAAATTCATCTTCGTGATAGGAAATCATTGGTACAATTATTTTGTAATTATCTCCAAAAAGATTCTGAACAATTAATGATTCTACCGATTTTTTATCATCATAAGTATAGGTTTTAGAGATTTTATCTCCAACTAAACCTTTGTGTTTTGCGACATTATCATTCACATAAACATACTCTATTTTACCAATGATCTGCTTGTTTCTATCGCGGGAAGTACGTCTTACGATAATACCATTTTCAACAATGTATTCAATATCATCAAGAATATTCTGGTGATTGGTACTTTTTTTAGTGATTGCTTTTATTCTCGCTCCTTCGTAAGTAAAAGTTACCGTTTTGGTAATGTAATCATTACCTTCATGATATTTGTTTACGAATTTTATAATGTTGTTGTCTGCGTCATAAGTGTAATTGATCACCTCTTTCCAGTCGCTTCCAATTTTTTCTTTTACGGTCATATCCAATAATCCGTTTTTGTTGTAAAAGAATTTCTGAATTACATCAGAAGTTGTAATCGTTTGTATTTTTCCTTCACTAAAAACGACTGTTTTATTTACAATTTCACCGTCCTTGTAGTTCTGGTAATTTGTTTTTACAATGTTGATTTGTTTTAATCTTACAGGTGGAGCATCCTGGCTATGTACTAAACATGGAAACACCATCATTAGGATGGCAATTAAGTAGATTTTCTTCATGGTATTTGTATCAATTTGGGATGACCAAAATACAAAATTCCATTAAATTTAACAGTTATAAGTTTAAAAACTATACATTTTTAAATAATCTTCTAAAAACCAATACTTTAATTTAATTTTTAAAAAAAGTTGTGGCTATTTTTCCCCATAAATCTTAACATCATCAATCATAAAGGCGCCATTTAAGGTTTTGTCTTTTCCGGAACCTCTGTATTTGAAGGCAATATTAATCTTTCCGGAATAAGAGGCTAAGTCTATAGCTCCTGAGCTTATAAACTGACGGGGAGGCGTGGATTGTGTTGCTGTTTTTGCGGATAATTTTGTCCAATTGGCTTTGGTTAGATTTGAGCCGTCAAAATTGGAGGAGACATAAATTTCTACTGCATTTAATGGAGAATCCACTTTTAAATCATGTTGCGCACTTCTAAAAGATAAGATTGCATTTTTATACGAATCCAAATCGATTTTAGGAGAAACAAGCCAGGCGATGTTTTCGGCAGCGGTTGTGCTTGTGGTATTAAATTCGGCATAGCCATTTCCTCCATACACAATGCTTTTCCATAATTTTGAGGCTTTTTCAACGATATTGCCCCATCCCGGAAGATTAAAATTTACGTTGTTTTTTACCGATTGGAAATCTTCCGAAAAGAAAGGCGCACTCCTTTTCCCTTCCATTACAACATCGCTTTCAAATCTCGCCACTAATTGATAATCGGATCCGAATTTTGTGATCACTCCACGCACTTTTCCGCTTCCGTCCGGCACAAGACCGGCAGCAAAATTCGCAAAACTACTGGTCCTGAAAATAATCTGATTCCCTGTCTTATCAGTCAGGTTCCAATTGGTTGCGCCGCCAATAGTATTGGATTCCTCAAAATAATGACGCCCGATTGCAGCTTCCGTAAATTGTACGTCTTTAAGCTCTACCAATGTGTTGAGCTTGTTTTCATTTAATGCTTCCGCTATCGAAAGAGACTGAACCAATTGATTTTCATCAACCACAACACAGGAAGCATTCAGCACACTTTTATAATCATTTTGTGAAACTCTGCCTATTGTTGGCTCACCTGAATTACTCGCATACAAACTGCCAATCCTTAAAGCGCCATAACTTAAATCTGTATATTGATTTTTAAGTCTGATATAAACTTTATTGCCTACACCAAAATCTATGTAGCTATTGGCCGCATCTACAGCGACACTAAATCCTGCGGCAGGATTTTGCTCATTCGCTAGGGCCTGAAAAGAAATAGTCCTGAAAAAATTACCCCCTTCATCTGACGATACTACATATCCTTCAATTACATCATCATAATTATATTGCTTCGGAACTATACCTGAAACACTTTTTACTTTTTCTACCGTTTGGTTTACGGGCAGATCAAGCTGCTCGCATCCTAATTTAGGAATTTCAATTTCAGTACTGCAAGCACAAAACAGGCATAATTGTATGGCTAGAAAAGAGCTTAAATATATATTTCTCATAATATAATCTGTTTTTAAGTTTTATAAAGTGATACTAATGTTTACGAAATAAGTTCTTCCGTATCCATAAAAATATTTGGGACCAAACGATGGGGTTTTACTCGAAACATCCTGATTAAGTGCTCTAAAATTGGCGTTTCTTGCCTGTTCAAACCCACCGGTTTTATAGGAAGAATCAAAAACATTATTAACACTCGCAAAAAAACCAACATATTTTCCGAAAACCCGCCAGGACTTTCCGCCTGTAATATTTAGTAAAGAAACCGGACTGAATTTTTCCTGCCTTAGTAGTTCAGAAGCCCGTTGTTCTGTGGCTTCGGGAAATGCTAAACCACTTTTTGAATTGACATAGAAACGATTGGTCCTTGCGATTGGGGAAACATCTATATAACTATCGGTTAAGTAATTAATATTCGCAGCAAGCCACCAAAATTTAGGATCCCTGTATTCCAAACCTAATGAATAGGCTTGTTGCGGCATACCCGGCTGTTTGTAATTTTTAAGGTAGGATTCTCCAAAATCAAAAGTGGCCTGTGTATTTGCTTTTGCAGCATTGGCATCATTGGTGATCGAAACATTCGGGTTACTGCTATAGGTATAATTGCCGTATGCAGCAGATAAAGTTATTTTTAATGTTGCTGAAGCCTGATATTCAAAACTAAGTTCAGCTCCGCTGTTTTTCTTGTCTAAATTGCTTAAAGTCTGACTTACAAAAGCATCCGTATTATTATAACCGGCTCCTTTGTCAAAAATTCCTTCGGCATAAAAAAAAGATGTTTTGGTCGTGTTTTTTATCAGGCTATAATAAACGGTTGTCCTGATTTTAAGTTTGGGCGAACGGTACACATAATTTCCTTCTATACTGCTTATGTTTTCATTTTCAATTCCGTTCACAATCGAGTTATTGAGCCGCGAATTTGAAAAAGTATTGCGAAGGGAGGGTGCTTTTGTCAGATACATTCCATTAAAAAAAAGTCCTTGTTTTCCTGAAATTTTATAGGTAAATCCGCCTTTGAAACCAAAATTCTCAAAACTTACTTTCTGACTTCTGCCAAGGGAAGTGGTTCGATAAATTCCGTTTTGATACAGTCCTTCTCTTTGATAATCCGACACAGAATAAGATTGTGCCAGATAAAACTCTGTTTTTTTATAATTGAATTTAAATTGTGTAAACGCATCAACAGTCGTTGCCAGAAGATTATAATTGTACCCATACTGATCTCCCACTTTTACCTGTCGATTTGGATTTCGCAAATCAGATTGTGCCTGATTGCCGATGTAGAACGCATCAATATCCATAAAATATTCCCCTCCCAATAAATCTAAAAGATACTGAAACTGGTGTGATTTTAAATTCCGGAAAGTAATTCCGCCGTCAAAAGCACTGTTTTCTGTAAGCTGTATGTTTACGTTTGAGTTTGCGGCAAATGTTTTGTCGTCTGTCCGGTCTTCGTACAAAACATAATGACTTTGCACTGGCCCATACCCTGTAATAATTCCGTCAGCATTTGTTATGGGTTTCTGATTGGCACGATAGATTTCTTCCCAGTTAATCTGAGGATTCTTCAAAAACAATTCCTTACTTTTTTCGGCATTTTTATAATCCGGAGTAAAATCACCGGAGAACTCTCCTCTATCAGAAGCATACATGGAGCTGTAATAACTTGGTAATTTGCGATAATAAACAGGATCCGGACTTGGTGTATTCTGGTAATCAATATTGCTGTTTCCTGTTTTACCAAACTGGTACAGTATGGCCGAATTCAGGTTTGTTTTTTCATTAATTTTAAAATAATGGTTCAGCATTAAAAGCGGTTCTTCGATGTTTTTTACTCTGGCATTTCGTTTTTTCCCGTTTTGCCAACCCCAATAGGAATTGTATCTTCCGTCTGTCAATGCAGTAACTTCAGTTGTATTGGCGGAGTTTTTTCCACGCGAATTTGGCGTGTAAAATCCTGTAAAATTAATCGCGTTCCTTCTGTTTAAGTTTTTTTCGATACTTAGAAAAAAAGATTCCCCATCGAAATTGGTTCCTTCAAAATAACCTTCATTTCCAATACGTTTCCCTGCTGAAACGACATACGCCCAGCCTGCAGAATTCATACCTGAAGCGTAAGTTCCTGTAGCCCGCCAGTTATAAGTGGTATTACTTCCCGACAACGAAATACGTTCTCCTTTTCTGTACAAGGAAGCCCGCGTATAAATTTGCTGTGTTCCTAAAATGCCTCCAAAAGTATAAAGGGAAGAAGCCGCACCAATAGAAAATTCCTGATTTCGAAGTACATCATTTAATCCTCCCCAATTGGTCCATTGCGGCCTTCCGTCGTAAATTTTATTCATGGGCATCCCATTCAGCATCATGGTACCGTTTTCGCTGTCCAGACCGCGAACCTTAAACCGGGCTTGTCCCCAATTAAAAGCGGAGGCCTGAAAAAATGCATCTTTCGCAGATTGCAGAAGACCAGAAGTCATTTCGCTGGAACTGTTATCATCCGACAAATCACTATCCAGCAGGGTAATCAAAGTTCCCTGTACCTCATCTGTAAAATTATCTTCCAATTGTAAGGTTCCTAAAGTAAGGTTGGCATAGATATTAATTTTCAGCAGCAGATCTTTGTATCCCTGACTGTGCAGTAAAAGCAATTGCTCTCCTTTAAGGGAAGAATACAAAACGAATTTTCCATTTGCTGTAGTAAGTTGTGTGACAGAAGAGTTTTGAATGCTTACGACAACATTCTCTAAGGGACTTTGTGTTTTTGCATCAATCACAATTCCTGAAATGGCAATTTCCTTTTGTGCAAAAGCAAGTCCAAAAGGCAGCAAAATAAAAAACAATACATACTTTTTTCTCATGGAGATCACCAATTAACTTTGATAAATTGTTTAGGATTAGAATATTTTAAAAACAAAACATTTAATCATTACATCAAAGGATACAATTGGTCTTTGGAAAAAAGGTATTATAATGGAAGAACTATCGTTCACGCTTCAAAGATAGTATTATTAATTAAAATAATACTTTTCTTACTATTTTATTTTAAAAGCAAATAGAAGATTCTAAATTCATACAGATTTATATTAAATTGATTTCATTATCAGATAGTACATTGCGCTGTAAAATCTTCGAAAAAGATACTTACTAAGTAGTTCTGATTTTAGAAACCATAAACGCAATCAGAACACCAAAGATTCCGATAAAAGCAAAGGAGAACTGAAGTCCGAAGTTTTGGGCAATGTGTCCGATTACTGGTGGTCCCATTAAAAATCCCAAAAAACTAACACTGGAAACTATCGTTAAAGCTTCTCCGGGTGGAACTGTCGGATTTTTTCCTGCCATACTGTACACTGTTGGAACAATTGTCGCAACTCCCAGTCCAACCAGCATAAAAGCAATCGTACAAGGTATAATATAAGGAAGAAAAACTGCGGTAAAAAGTCCGGCAGAAATCATCACACCGCTGATTTGCATGACGCGTTCACGGCCAAATTTATTGATCATTCCGTCTCCTAAAAATCGACCGCTTGCCATCATAATCATGAATGAAGTGTATCCTAAAACCACTAATGGTCCCGGTGCTTCCACAACGTCTTTAAAGTAGACGCCACTCCAGTCAAACATAACTCCTTCGCTGGCCATACTGCAAAAACCAATTACACCAAGCCAGATTAGTGCGCTGTCCGGTTTCACAAATAGTTTTTTCTTTTCTCCGGTTTTTGCTTTAATTTTTTCTTTGGCTCTCACCAGAAATTTAAAATTAAAAGCGACCATAAGCAGTACTACTACACCAACAATTAAAAAATGATGCAACGGGCTTAAGTTTAAGGTTAACATTCCCAAACCTACCAAAGCTCCTGTAAATCCGGCAAAGCTCCACATGCCGTGAAAGGACGACATGATTGTTTTTTTGAAAAGGACTTCGGTATAAACGCCTTGCGTGTTAACGGCAATGTTGGCTAAATTTCCAAACAGTCCAAACAAAAATAATCCTAATGATAATTGTAGAACTGTAGTTGCCAAACCTAAATTGGCAAGACATAAAACATACATGATCAGAGAGAAAATCAAAATACGGTGGCTTCCGAATCTGGTCACCATTTTTCCTGAAAAAGGCATGATTACCAACTGACCTACGGGCAATGCAAAAAGTATAGATCCCAAATCTCCTTCGGTCAGGTGGAGTGCGGTTTTAATATCCGGAATACGGCTTGCCCAGGTTGCAAAACTTAAACCCATTCCAAAATAAAACATTCCGACAGCAAAACGAATTCGGTTTAAATAAGAAGCCTTTGCTTCTCTGTAGACTTTCTTAATTTTCCCTTTGGCCTGAAAGAATGATAATGGATTGAAATTGATCAAAATAATGCATTTAATGTTTGTGTGGCAAAAGTACTAAAAAGCTACTTTACAGACTACCAAACCCTTTCGGTTCCCTAATTTATAACGTTATTGTTTATAAATTGTACGCTTAATGAAGCAGAAAAGGTATTGGGGCGCGGGTTTTACGGGTTAGGCGGGTTTTTACTGGTTTTATTTTTTGCCTTTCCGATAACTATCGAAATCACATAATTAAATGAATTTAAAATCTGTGTCAATCCGCGTAATCTGCAAAATCTGCGGGAAAACTTTTAATTGTAATATTCAAAGTTTTTTACCAATCCAAAGTGATCAGGATCACGCATAAAAAGGATTGAAAAAATCTGCGTTAATCCGCGTAATCTGCAAAATCTGCGGGAAAAAAACAGCTAAAGAACAATAACCTTTTGCTGCGCAGCACTCGCAATAGCAGCTTCGATAATCTGCATTACTTTTACACCGTCTTGTGCCGTAACCGGTTCTGTTTTATCATTTGCAATTGATTCGTAAACACCATCAAAAAATGAAAAATAATTCCCCTGAAGTGTTGGTACTTTTTCACGCACTTCCTTTCCGTTAATTTCGGTATGCAAAAGGCCCTGCAAACTTTCCGATTCTGTTCCCCAGAATGCTGAATCTGGTTTTTTACCGAGTTTTAAATCGTCTTCCTGAACATCCCCGCGAGGTTTCAGGAAAGATCCTTTTTTTCCGTGAATAGTATAGGCGGGATTCGCTTCCCTGACAAAGAAACTTGCTTTTAAACGAACTCTGAATTCACTATAAATCAATACCAAATCGATCCAGTCGTCTACTAAAGAATTTTCCCGGGTCACTCTGATATCACCAAAAACAGCTTTCGGTGAACCAAACAAAGCAAGAGCCTGATCGATTAAATGGGGTCCCAAATCCTTCAGAATTCCGGCGCCATCGTTAACGGTTTCTTTATGTGATTTCGGGCTCAGCAACGGATTGTATCTGTCAAAATGAAATTCAGCTTCGACCAAATCTCCTAAAACTCCATCATTGATTATTTTTTGAACGGTTTTGAAATCACTGTCCCAGCGTCGGTTCTGAAAAACGGCCAACTTCAGTCCTTTGTCTTTTGCAATTTTTGCCAGTTCTTGGGCTTCCGCTACAGTGGTTGTAAATGCTTTTTCGACAACGGCATGTTTTCCGGCCAATAGTACTTTTTTTGCATATTCGTAATGGGTCCCAACCGGTGTGTTTACGATGACCAAATCGACATCGTCTGCCAGTAAATCATCAATGGAAGAGTAGCTTTTTACGGTGGGATAATCTTCCTGAATGAGTTTTTTGCTTCTTTCCCAGGAACCTAATAATTCAAATCCCGGATGAAGGTTTAAAAACGGGGCATGAAAAACTTTCCCCGACATTCCGTATGATAATAGTGCTGTTTTTATTTTTTGCATTTTCGTTTCGTTTTTTTGTCACGGATTATTGTGATTGAAAATTTCTTTTGCCATAGATTTTGTGATTAAAAAAAGATTTTTTTTTGCCACTAATTTCACAAATTTCCGCGAATTAATTTAGCTTTTTTACACGCACTGATTTGTGAAAATTCGTGAATCCCGATAGCTATCGGGAGTGGCCAACTTTTTTCAATCCTTTTAATCAAAATAATCTGTAGCAAAAAAAATTAAATCTTAGCGCGTTCGTATTGTTTGGGCCACTGAATATCGTCGTTTAGTTCTTTGGCGAAATCCAAAGGCAGATTTGGGTTTCTTAAAGATTCTCTCGCGAATAAAATTAAATCGGCCTGACCGTTATTTAGAATTTCTTCGGCTTGTTGGGCTTCGGTAATTAGACCTACGGCCCCTGTCAGAATAGTTGCTTCTTTTTTGATTTTTTCAGCAAAAGAAACCTGATAGCCGGGACCAATCTGAATTTTTTGGTGCGATACTAATCCTCCGGAAGAAACATCGATAAGATCTACTCCTTTATCTTTTAATATTTTCGAAAGCTTTACAGATTCTTCGGGATTCCATCCTCCTTCTGCCCAGTCTGTTGCTGAAATTCGAACGAATAACGGCAAATCTGAGGGCCATTCCGACTGAACGGCTTCGACAATTTCTAACGTAAAACGGATTCTGTTTTCAAAACTTCCTCCGTATTCGTCGGTTCTGACATTCGTTAAAGGCGATAAAAACTGGTGTAGTAAATAACCGTGTGCCCCATGAATTTCCACAACCTTATACCCCGCTTCAACAGCCCTTTTGGTCGCTGCTTTGAAATCTGAAACTACTTTTCGGATTCCGTTTTGGTCTAAAGCTTCCGGAAGAAACGGTTCACCATCGTGATACGGAATCGCACTCGCAGAAACGGTCTGCCATCCGCCCTGAGCAAAATCTAATTTTTTATTGCCTTCCCACGGAGCCGAAACACTGGCTTTTCGTCCGGCATGCGCCAACTGAATTCCGGGAATGGAGTTTTGAGAAACGATAAATTCGTTGATCTGTTTTAATTTTTGAATGTGCTCATCTTTCCAGATTCCTAAGTCTGAAGGAGAAATTCTGGCTTCGGGAGAAACGGATGTCGCTTCCTGAATAATCAAACCTGCTCCACCGCTAGCGCGGCTTCCCAAGTGAACCAAATGCCAGTCGTTTGCAAATCCGTCAACTGCGGAATACTGGCACATAGGCGAAATAACGATTCTGTTTTTTAAGGTAATTTTTTTTATTGTAAGTGGAGATAATAATAATGAAGCCATATTTTGTAACTTTTAATAGTTCTACGCTACCTATTGGGTATGATAGCGTTTAAAAAAGTAAAGTTAAGGTATCTGCCTAAAAGGAGAAATCTAAATGTTTATTAATTAACAAACATTTAAAGCAAATGTTGTTTATTCCATAAATTATAATATTCCCTTTTTTGTTCTAATAAATCGATATGATTTCCGGATTCAACAATGCTTCCATTTTTCATTACCAATATTGTATCTGCATTAGCAATTGTACTTAATCGATGAGCAATAACGATTACTGTTTTTCCTTGCGATTTAAACTTTTCAATAACTTCATTTACCATATTTTCTGAATTGGTATCTAATGATGATGTGGCTTCATCCATTAATAAAATTTCAGGATTTTTGTATAATGCCCTCGCAATTGCAATTCTCTGTTTCTGTCCTCCGGATAACAATGCTCCATTTTCACCAACTTGTGTTTCAAAACCTTTTGGTAGTTTTTCAACAAATTCAGTAATACCCAGTTGTTTTGATAAATCTAAAATGCTTTGAATATTTGGAAACGAATCTCCCAAAGCAATGTTTTCTATAATATTTCCTGAAAACAAATTAAGCTGCTGTGGAACAACACCCATAACCTTCCTTAAACTCTTGTAATGTATAAATTGAGTATCATAATTTCCTATGTAAATTTTACCTTCTTTTATGGGGTATAAATTTTGCAGTAATGAAATCAAAGTTGTTTTTCCGCTGCCACTTTCTCCAACAATAGCTGTTGTTTCATTTCTCCTGAATATGGCATTAAAATTTTTAAAAACCTCAACTCTTGACCCATATCGAAAAGAAACATTTTCGAATTTTATATCGCCTATTTTTTCCCTTTTAATTTCAATTTTGTTCTCAGTTTCTTCGCGTTCCAAATCCATTATTTCAAACAGTCTGTCAGCTGCAATTAATGCATTTTGTGCTGTTTTGTTCATTTCTATTAGTGAAGCAACTGGAGATGTAAAATAACCTATCAAAGCATAAAAGGAAAATAATTCGCCGGGAGTAATATTTCGATCGATTACATATCCCGATCCGATCCATATTAATACAACAGTAAATACAGAAGCCAGAATTTGAGTCGATGTATTAGCAAAAAGACCATTTAATCCGGATTTATAAGTAGTAAACAATAATTTTACAAATTTATTCTCCGTTCTCAGATTTGAAAATTCTTCAATCCCAAACTCTTTTACAGTCCTGACATGTGTAATACTTTCAACTAACTGAGTTTGAAGTTCAGCTGCATTCTCCATAATACTTCGTTCTACTTTCTTGTTGAATTTGTTCAGAATAAAATAAATTGTGCTGTAAAATGGAATCACCAGCAAAATAACCAAAGCTAATTTCCAATAATAAGTAAACATTAAAGTGAATGAAAAAACAACAATAAAAATATTTACAATCATTTCGATGGCTACCTCATTTATAAACGAACGAATTTTTACTGCATCATTTATTCTGGATATTATTTCGCCTATTTGCATCGTATCGAAAAAACGCTGGGGCAGATGCAGCAAGTGCTTATAGTAACCAAGAATTAATTTCGCATCAATTAATTGCCCCGTTTTCATTACAAAAATGCTTTTTTTAGAGCCGATGTATACCTGAAGCAAAATAATGACAATCATAGAAATACTCAACAAATTGAGTAGATTTCTATTGCCGTCTACCAGAACATAATCCGTTATTTTTTGAATATAAACAGACATCGCCAATCCTAGTACGGTATATACAACTGCACCAACTAAAGCCTGAATTAAAATCGTTTTATGTGGCTGAATTAAATTCCAAAAACGTTTTATGGGTGAAGTTTTTTCATTCAATATTTTAAAATCTTCATTAGGTGCAAAAAGAATTAATACTCCCGACCATATTTTTTGAAAATCTTCGAAAGTATAAATTTCCATTTTACCAAAACCCGGATCCATAACCGTTAGTTTAGATTTATCAACTTTATAAATTACAATATAATGATGCAACTGTTCTTTTGTAACGATATGGGCTATTGTGGGAAGCGGAATTTTGTCTAAAGAATCAATACCGCCTTTTACTGCTTTGGCAGTAAATCCCATTTTTTCGGCAGCTTCAATAATTCCCAAAACATTCGTACCTCTCTTATCTGTATTGGCATATTGGCGAATTCTCGCTAGAGGAAGATTAACTTTAAAATGGTTTCCAATAGATGCCAAACAAGCAGCACCACAATCTTTAATATCATGTTGTTTTATTTTAATTGAAGCCATTTATTTTTTACTTGATATTTGTTTTGGATTGAGCCAATTATCTATTTTGTCAAATAATAAATCGAACAAGCTTCTGCGGGTTATTATATATCTTGTTGTTAGTGTCATTCCTTTTGAAACACTGGCTTTATAACCGGATTTTAAGTGTAGTGTAGTTGAACTCATGGCACATCGGACTTTAAAAAAAGCCTGTTCTCCCTGAATCGTTATATTCTGATCAATATCAATTACTTTTCCTTCTAAAAACCCCCATTGATTATAGTTAAAAGCATCAAACTGAAGTTTTACTTTTTGGTTTTTCTTAATTAAACCAATATCATTTGGAGAAATACTACATTCGGCAATAAGATGTTCTGTAGGTGAAATTGTTGCAATAGATTGTGAAGCACTTACAAAAGAACCTTTTTGAATACCTGAATAATTTTCGATTGTACCTGAAATAGGAGCCAAAACTACATAATTGCTTGACTCTACATTTATTTTGGCAACAGTTCCGGTAAGGTTTTTAAGCCGTTCTTCTAAATCCCTTTTCTGATTCTCCCAAGTTAACTTTTGCTGACTTACAAAACTTTGCAGTGCTTGTTTAGCTATACGTAATTCATAATCGTTTTTCTCAAAATCTGCTTTTGCAATAATATCTTTATCGTATAAAATCTTATTTCGATCATAATTTATTTGCGCTTGTGAGATTTTGCTTTGCAATTCATTGGTTTCAGACTGAAATCTCAACAATTCTTCTCTTCCTGCAGACGTCTGTAAATCAATTGTTCTATTTTTTAAAATGTTCGAAATATCCTTTAGTATTGCTAAAACAGCATCCGATAAGGTGTCCTGGGTTTTTTTATCATTTTCCAGATTTTCTTTAGCAATTTTTAAAATCGTATCTCCTTTTTTTACCAAACCATTATTTTTTAAATGAATCCAATTAACCTTGCCGCTTACTATTGTAAAAACGGGAACATTATCTATTTTACTTCGAATTATACCACGACTCTGGCTGCTTATATCAATTTTAATAATGGGCAGTAATCCCAGAAAAATTATAATTCCTGCAATAACAACAACGTAAATTGAGAAACTCTTTGTTTTGTTTTTTGAAATAAGGTTTTCCAGTGTATTTATTGGATCTGAACTGAAGTTCATAAAATAAGTATTAGCTTTAAAAGCAAAAAGTTTATGGTAAGCAGTCTTTCTTGCATTTACCAGATCTATTATAAAAATTCAATAATAGGGAAACATTATTTTTTTTCTGAGTACCTGAATTTATCGAAGTTTTTAGGCAATTCATTTGTAATGGTTAATTTGTTCGAAGTAAGATTGGCTTTAATTTTTATAACTCTTGTTTTTTCATCAATTTCAACTTCGTCTATACTCCGCATATTAACCAAATCTAAATGCTGTACTTTGAATTGATATATACCGTTTTTTAGATCAATTATCACATACTCGCTTGCTCTTAGCTGACCTAATGGTTTATCATCAATCCAGATATTTAATCTGGCAGTATTATCTATTTTATGTGAAATATCAGCACCATTATAGATGAGTATTTTTCCATTTCCCAATTTATCTAATTCAACCTTCTCAAAACCGCCTTTAATAAAAGTATAGTCAGAAGGAATAGATTTTAATCCGCAAGAACAGACTAAAAGCAGTGTTGAAAAAAGTGCTGTTCTTCTTATGGTTTTTAAAATATTGTTTCGCATTATGATTGTATTAATGTTTGTTTTTAGTAAAGAGTATCCTCAATTATTGTGAATTTAAAGAGCCTTGAAAACTCAAGGCTCTTTATTTTAATTTAAAAAATTCCTCCTGTAGTAAGTAAATCGCCTCTAAAATAACCAGTAGAGTTACCAGGAGGATTAGAAACACCTCCCCCAGGCCCATTAACTTTTTTACTATTGTTATTAGAAAATAAACCGACTCCTATTATTAATGCTCCAAGTGCAATAAAAGTAAAAAGAGCCCCACCACGTACTTCCTGAACTTCCTGAAAATCCAGTTCAACTAAATTTAAATCTTCTAAATTCATTACTGCTAATTCCATAATTTTAAATTTTAAACGGTTATTAAAAATTTAACAAAATCATTTTCTCGAGAATTTATTTGTCAGAGCAAACTTATAATAGTTCCGTCTAATAAAATTGGACGGAAACTAAAACCTCCAAAAATTTCTTTGGCTTCGTCGTCTATAATTGCTTTAAATGAATAACTTAATTCCAGATCGAAAGGAGTTTCATAATAAAAAGTTTCCCTTTTTTTACAATATTTTATTGGTGCCTCTAAAGTTTTCATTATATCAATCGTATTATATAACTGGCTACGGCTTAAATACATTTTTTTTGCAAATACACAGGGGGTACCCGTTTTTTCAGCAAAAATTAATTGGTGCATTTTTTTTAAACGCTCTATTTGTTTGATAATATCCATAACTCATGTTAGATAAATTAATGAAATACAATATTCTCGTTTACATTCAATAGTAAAAAAGTTTTTAAACAGATGGAAAATTAATTATAACAGAAATATAAAAAGGCCCGGATTAGTCTTAAAAATACCAGAATAAGACACTTTTAAGAAAGAAAAAGCAGTTTCTCACTAAAAGGCCCATTAAAAAGAGGAAGGGTTCCTAAAAAAACAAGAAAATAAATCCAAATAGGTTTTAAAAAAACTTAGATACATTTATTAACAAACATTTAAAACCTTATGTATTATCTTGCACTATCAAATTAAAATAGAAACGTTACTTTTGTGCGTTAAATTACGAACTAAAAATACAAAATGGATATAGTTATCAAACTCTCTCAATTTCTATTGAGTTTATCTTTACTTATTATTCTTCACGAATTAGGACATTTTATTCCTGCTAAATTATTTAAAACAAGAGTCGAAAAATTTTACTTATTTTTTGATGTTAAATATTCTCTTCTTAAAAAGAAAATCGGCGAAACAGAATACGGAATCGGATGGTTACCGCTTGGAGGTTATGTAAAAATCTCCGGAATGATTGACGAAAGCATGGACAAAGAACAAATGGCCCTGCCTCCGCAACCTTGGGAATTTCGTTCTAAACCGGCCTGGCAGCGTTTGATTATTATGCTGGGAGGTGTTACGGTAAATTTTATCCTGGCATTTATTATCTATATCGGAATGGCATTTGCTTATGGCGATACTTATGTAGCGAACAGTGATCTGAAAGACGGTATTCTGGTTGAAAATCCGGTGATGCTTAAAGCGGGTTTTAAAACGGGAGATAAACTTGTTGCTATAGACGGTAAACAAGTGGTTAATTTTGACAGTGATTTAAACATGAACATCATCATGGGTAAACACATATTGATTGAAAGAGACGGAAAACAGCAAACGCTTACTATGCCAACTGATTTTGTAGATCAGTTATCGAAATACGAAAAAGGTCTTTTGGTATCAATTCGTACACCTTTTGCGATAAAAGATGTTCCTGCTGAATCTGCCAATAAGGATCTGAAATCAAAAGATTTAATTGTCAGCATCAACGGTCAACAGGCAAAATACTACGATCAGGCAGTAGCTATTTTAGCAAACAACAAAGGAAAAACAATTCCGGGGGTTGTTTTACGTGATTTAAAGCAAACTCCTGTTACCCTAAAAGTAGATAAGAACGGAAAATTGGGTGTTGTTGCAGGTGGCGTTGATTTATCTTCTTTAGAAAAATTAGGCTACTATAAAATAAGCACTAAAGAATATAGTTTCTTCGAATCTATTCCGGTTGGACTTGAAAAAGGGAAAGACCAGTTGGTAGGTTACGGAAAACAGCTTAAAATGATTTTTAATCCGGAAACCAAAGCGTACAAACAAGTAGGTGGTTTTGCAGCGATTTTTAACATTTTTCCGAGTTCATGGAGCTGGAAAGTGTTCTGGTCGATCACGGCTTTATTGTCAATTATGCTTGGTGTTATGAATTTATTGCCAATTCCTGCCCTTGACGGAGGTCATGTGATGTTTTTATTATACGAAATAATCAGCGGCAGAAAACCGAGCGATAAATTCTTAGAGAACGCCCAAATGGTTGGTTTCGTTTTACTTATAGCACTGCTTTTGTTTGCTAACGGAAATGATATCTACAAGGCAATTGTAGGCAGATAAAAATAATTGAGAAAAAGTGCTAAAATATTTTTGCGAAATTAAAAAATCAACTATATTTGCACTCGCTAAAAAGAGCAACAACTTCCTCCTTAGCTCAGTTGGTTAGAGCATCTGACTGTTAATCAGAGGGTCCTTGGTTCGAGCCCAAGAGGGGGAGCAACTTTTTTTAGCAAACATATTTACCTTTAAGGTGATTCCTTCTTAGCTCAGTTGGTTAGAGCATCTGACTGTTAATCAGAGGGTCCTTGGTTCGAGCCCAAGAGAGGGAGCTTTTAAAAAGACTTTACATCACTGTAAAGTCTTTTTTTTGTTTTTATGACTATCCTTAAATGAGCACTTCCCGATTTTCCTCCCGTTTTGTACATTTGTACAACATCAAAAACAAATGGAAAAAATCCCCGTTCGGCGTATCGATGCAACTTCTGGCAAATCTGATTCTTTTCAGCATTTCAGCATCCGTAGTATTTCCGATTTACTTTCGGGAAAAGATATGGTGCAGCCCTTACACCGACATGATTTCTTTCATATCCTGGTTTTAGAAAAGGGAAAAAGCCTTCATTCGATTGACTTTAAAAAGTATGAAGTAAAAGACAACAGCGTGTTTTTGATCCGTCCCGGACAGGCGCATAGTTTGGAACTAAAGGCGGACTGCTCCGGATACATGATTCAGCTGAATACCGATTTCTATTCATCTGATGACAAAAACAACAGCTCTTTTTTACGCAAGGCAGCTTATCAGAATCA
This sequence comes from Flavobacterium circumlabens, assembly GCF_004345565.1. GTDB lineage: Bacteria > Bacteroidota > Bacteroidia > Flavobacteriales > Flavobacteriaceae > Flavobacterium > Flavobacterium circumlabens. Next base: position 713,070 of record NZ_SLWA01000001.1, read on the forward strand.
CTATGCTCTTGAGGAGAATAAATTCAAAAAAGTACTTCCTGTGTTAGTTTCTATTTTTGAGGAATATAAAAACCAGCAGGAGAATTATACTGAAATCATCAAAGCCAATCTTAACATTCTTTTCGTTGAACTGATTCGGGAGCAAAACAAAAATCATCAAGACAAAACCAATTCGTATGCGCAGGAGCGTCTGGAAGAATTTCTCGAACTTTTGGAAACTCATATTCTCACGCACAAACAAGCCTCCTCTTATGCCGAAATGCTGCATCTGACTTCTTATCAGTTAAATGCCATTACCAAAACCTTAGTAAACAAAACGGCCTCTGAACTAATCACCGAAGCCATCCTTTTGGAATCGAAAAGATATCTCCTGGCCACAACCCATCAGGTCAATCAGATTGCGGGGTATATGGGTTATGATGATGTCTCTTATTTTATTCGTTTCTTTAAGAAACATACCGGATTTTCTCCGGAGACCTTTCGGCAAAACTTCAGATAAGTTATAGCAAACTGCATTTTTGTCCTATCTGTTAAAACCGTTTTGAAAGTACTTTTGAAGTATCAATTTTAACCGAAATAAGATGAGTCAGAAATGGGACGAAAGATACAAAGGCACCGAGTTTGCCTACGGAACAGCACCGAATGCTTTTTTTAAAGAATGGCTTCCGAAATTTAAACCCGGAGCGATCTTAATGCCGGCCGATGGCGAAGGCCGTAACGGCGTGTTTGCCGCGCAGCTGAACTGGAAGGTCACTTCGTTTGATTTAAGCACTGAAGGGCAAATGAAAGCCCTGCAACTGGCCAGTGAAAACAACGTGAACTTACATTATGTGGTTGGTAATCTCGAAGCGCTCGAATTCGAAAAAGAATCGTTTGATGCGATCGGATTGATTTATGCTCATTTTTCGGCAGAAACAAAATCAGCGCTCCACAAAAAACTAAACGAATACCTGAAACCGGGCGGTCTTATTATTTTTGAAGCGTTCAGCAAAAACCATATCGCTTTTAAAAAAGAGAATCCAAAAGTGGGCGGACCTGATTCTATTGCTGATTTGTTTTCTACCGCCGAAATAGCCTCGGATTTTTCGAATTATGAAATCGTACTTTTAGAGGAAGAAGAAATTAGGCTGAATGAAGGAAAATTTCACGTCGGCACCGGGGCTGTTATTCGGTTTGTGGGAAAAAAGATGAATTCCTAAATTTGAAATGACCCGTAACTGCTGCCTTGTCCAAATGATAAAAAAAAACTTGTAAATCTATCGCTTTTGTTTTGTGTAAGAAAAATTATACTTTTGTTTCACGTCCTACAAGGAAGCAGTAGCCCGAATCGAATAATTATAAGCTACTAATGTAAACTTGTATCGTACAGAACCGATTATTTCTCAACATTTTTAAATATCTTTGAACTATGAGCACAGCAACAAAACCAAATCATATAGGGCGAAAAATCAGCCGTATTCGTGAACTTCGTGATATGAAGCAGGAAGCATTGGCACAGGCTTTAGGCACCAACCAACAAGCGATTTCGATTATTGAAAACAGCGAAACAATTGATGAAGAAAAACTGATAGAAGTTGCTAAAGCACTTGGTGTAACAGCAGAAGCCATTAAAAATTTCTCTGAGGAAGCCGTTTTAAACATTATTGGAAATACCCTACACGATGGTAGCTTTATTAATGGAAACGCATTCAGTTGTAATTTCAACCCACTTGATAAAGTTATTGAACTTTACGAGCGTTTGGTTCAGGCTGAAAAAGATAAGGTTGAATATTTAGAAAAATTGTTGAAGGAGAAGTAATTCTTTTTAAAACATAGCATTTATATAAAAGAGAGGTCTCGTCTGAGATCTCTCTTTTTTTGTTTTAGTGTGTCTGTTTACATCTCAAAGTTTTTGGAACAAAAAAGGAATTAAAAATATTTTGTTTCAAAAAGTGAAACAAAATTAAAATTTTAAAAAAATGTTACCGTTTTTGAAACAAATTTTAATAAAAATAAATTTGTTACAGTTTCTTTTTTAAAATGAAATGGCAATCAAATTTCAATTTTAATTCGATTAATAAAGTTATAGAGCTTTATGAGCGTTTTGTTTTGGGTGAAAAAAAAAGTAGTTCTTTTTCAAACATATCAATTATATAAAAAATTCTCTTGTGACCTCTTTTTTTATTGAATCTTAAACTCACTAATCTTTTGCAGTAATTTATTTAATCGTTTATGTAAAACCGTAAAAAAACTGCCAATCAATTATCTAATTTTAAGTTTGTAATGGCAAATTGAGTATTTATACGTATATGAGATGTCATTTTAAAATAGTTTATTTACTAATCTTCTCTTTTTTAAATAAGAATCGTAAAATAAAAATGTGTTTAAAAAACAAACTTTTTATTTATTTATAATTACAAAATTATGGCCAAAAATATCACATTTGAATTGTCTACCGTAAATTTAGGACCACATGAAGCTCTAAATACTAAAATCCAAATTAGCTCATTGGAAATGGGAATTTATGCAAATAACGGTACCGGTAAAACTTTTCTGAGCAGAGCTTTTAGATTAATTAGTAAAGAAGAATTAGAAACCACTGATTCAAATAAATTACTAACAATTGGGAAAAATGATGGATCATTTAAGTTAAAAATAACTAATACTGCTGAACCAAGTGTTGTACGAGAATTAGAGTTTTCAATAAATCGAGAAAAAATCCCAAACATTTCAAAAAACACGACCGGATACATTTTTCGTGTATTCAATGACGATTACATTAGAGAAAATTTAGAAGGATTGAAATATAAACCAAGTGGAGAAATAGAAGGTTATATACTTGGTAAAGAAAAAATCGATTTAACTAAAGAGAAAGATGAGCTTGAAAAAATTAAAAAAGAGCTTGAAATAAAAGGAAAAGAATTAAATGGAAAAGTTTCAAAAGCAATAAAAGATTTAGATGACTTATCAATCAGAAAAAATACTGGTGATTATCAAAACATAAATTTTAATAATTTATTCAATCCTTCCTTTAATGTTACAGAAACTGAAAAGTTTAGCGATTTAATAACTAAACATAATCAATTAAAATCACTACCTGACAATTTACAAGATTTGAGAAATTCAAGTTATTTAAAAAAAACCACAACTACTTATGATATAATTGTCTTTTTAGATCAGGTATTTACTAAGAGTACTATAGCTGATGATTTCAAAACAAAAATTAAAAATAAACAAGAATTCATTGAAACGGGTATTAAAATTCTCGACAGAAGCGCAAATGATTGTCCCTTTTGCGAACAAAATCTAGAAGAAGATGCACTAAAATTAATTGACCAATATTTGGAATATCTTTCTGAAACAGAAGCTTTACAAATAAAAAAAGCTAATGATTTATCGATACAATTGCACGCTGAAAAAAAAGAATATGAGGAAATTTTAAAATCTTTCAAAAATATTGAAATTGAATATTTAAAAAATCAAAAATACATTCCATCGTTAAGCAATATAAATTTAAAAGAACTAAAAGAATTAAAAATCTTAGATTCTGACTATACAATAATTAATAATGAAATTGAAAAAAAGAAACTAGATATTTCAATTTCTCTTTCAAACGAAAACACAAAAAAGGCTATTGAAAATATTCAACTATGGATTCAAAATCAAAATGAAATAATTCAAGAAAATTCTCTGATAATAAAAAGTTTTAATGACAAAAAAAATAATATCAGTTCTGAAAAACTTGACTTAAATAAACGATTGTGTAGAGCCAGATTTAATGAGTTAAAAAAAACTGAAGCTGAAAAAATAACGGATATAAACAATTGCAAATCAAAAATTAAAACCTTAGAAGAAGATATTTTAAAAAAGGAACAGAATGAAAAAATTTCAAAAAAGCAAAAGGTTGTAGAAACCTTTACTGAGTTACTGACTAAATTTTTTGGTTCAAAATATTCTTTTGACGATAAAACGTTCTGTTTAAAGTTCAAAAATCACTTATTAGAATCTAATGCTAGCGATGTTTTGAGTAACGGTGAAAAAAGTATTGTAGCCTTTTGTTTTTATATTGCCGAAACACATAAATTTATTAATAAAGAAGAAGATTATAATAAATTGTTCTTTATTATAGATGATCCGATATCTAGTCAAGATTTTCACTTTGTTTATGCAACCTCGCAAATTATAAGAACATTAAACAAACTGTTTAATATTCAAAGACTAAGATTAATTATTCTTACACATAATTTAGAATTCATGTCTATTATAATTAGAAACAAAATTATAGACCAAAAATTTATTTTAATAAATAATAAACTTGAAACGCTAGGAAATGAATTAATAATGCCATATAAAGAACATCTTAGAGATATTTATGAAATATCTCAAGGAACAAAAAATCCATCACATACTACTCCAAACTCGTTAAGACATATATTAGAAACAATAAATCGATTTATTGCTCCTGATATTGAGCTTAATGCATTTTGTGAAAGAATAGATGATTTTGCAGAAAATGAATTTTTATATTCTTTAATGCATGATGGATCTCATGGTGTAATAAGACTTCAAAAACCCTATACCGATCAAATGATTAAAGGAGGTTGTGATGTAGTTGCCAACTATGTTCTTAAAGACTTTGCAGGTCAAATTAAAATAATAACTAATTAAAATATGGATGTTTCTTTTTTCTTTTAAACATCTACTTATATGCTTATTTTTAATTTCTATGACAAAATTGAACAAAAAACTAATTTGTAACACTTTCTTTTTCAAATGAAGCGAAAACAAATTAAATTTCAAAATATTATTTTACAACAACAAATTACATTCTGTTTTTAAGAGTATATTGTCTTTTACTATTATCAACTTCCCGACTTCAGGAAAGTGATTGATTTAAATATTTGCTCGCATTTGAGCAATCATCTAATACATCATTAATTCACTAAATAGATTTAAAAATCTTGAATAAAAAAAAGCGCCACAATTACTTGCAGCGCTTTTCTATATTCTAAAATCGAGATAAACTTAAACTCCTAACTTCTTAGCAATCTCAGCAGGAAGCCCTCCTTTGTTTACCAACAAAGCTGTAGTTTTATATTTTACGAAATTTTTGGTCACAAACAAGAAACCTTTGTAGTCGTTTGTTTCTCCCCAGGAGTTTTTTACGATGTAATATTCTCTTCCGGTTTGATCTTTGGCAAGACCGATAATATGCATTCCGTGGTCGTCTGTAGTCGTGTAATTGTCAAACGCAGCCTGACGCATTTCTGGTGTGATTTCCGGTTCCGGTTTTGGTCCGTTAAACATGTCTGCTTTTTCTTCGGCAGTCATATCATCGAATTTTTTGGTCGGAACATACGCCACACCATTTTTCCAGCTAAAGCTTTTTTCACTTACGTCAGTTGCCCAGGCTACCGTGTATCCTTTTTTCAAAGCATTGTCGATAACGTCTGTCATATCGTTTACTTTTACATTGTACACCTGATCAAAAGACCAGTTGTCCGGTACCATCATGGTTGTTTTTTGGTAATACGGCGCTGTTGTAAACGATGACATTTCGATATAATCATCAGGATTGATTCCTACTACTTCTTTCGCAAAAGATTGTGGCGTGTAATTTTTTCCTTTGTATGTAAAATTATCCGGCGCTTTTCCTAAATACGAATCAATAACGGCAGCATACGCTTTTTGCCAGTTTGGTGTTAATTCTCCGTTTGGATTTTTTACCACAGCCGCCAAAACGCCTTCGATAAGCGCAGCCATTTCTCCAAATTTATTTTTATCAGTTCCGTAATTCAGTCCTGTGTAGACTTCTCTAGGAACGGTTCCGTATTTTCTGTACATATTAATTACATCGTGCAAGGCACCACCGTCACCCAAAGTAACCGCTCCGTGCATACGAACATAATTGATTCCTTTTTCAACATAAACATTTCTTGCCGAATAAATCTGAGACAATTCAACCGGCTGTTTTCCCAAACGAATCATTTCTGACTCTAAAAAAGAGTTGGTAGAATAACTCCAGCAAGTTCCTGAAGAACCTTGTGTTTTTACAGAGGTTGTTCCTAAATTGATTTGTTCTGTGAATTTAAAGTTCTCTTTACTTTTATCACTCGCATTTAGTTTTAAGGAGTTTACCAAAACGTCCTGTGCAAAACAGCTGCTTGCTCCAACAAAAAATACCGAAGCCGCAAGTACCGATTTGAATGAAAATGGATTCATAAATTAATGTTTAAGGTTTGAATAAATTAGTCTGTAATGTTTCTAATTTGTTACAAAACAATTAAATTTTATGTAATTTATTGCGCTTCTGCGGTTAATTTTTTCACAATCTTTTTATTAAGGCGTAAAATAGTACAAAATATGCAAAACCAATTGTTGTTTTTACAATCTGAAAAGAATAACAGGTTATAGTTCTGAAATTAATAGTAATTTGGTTGCTGTAATTCCCAACTACAATGTACGAACTGGAAAAAGAGAAATACTTAGGCAATACCAAAAACATTTACAACAACAGTCAGGGAATTGCCGTTGTAGAAACAGAGTATCAGCAGAAAGTTTTTGAAGGCTGGCACTCGCACAACAATGCGCACATTACGCTTTTCCTGAAAGGCGGAACGTCTGAAAAACGAAAAAATTCCAGTCTTGATGTCGGTCCCGGTTCGTTATTGTTTTACCATAGCGATGAATTGCACCTGAATCACAATACGCTTTTTCCGTCTAAAAATATTAACCTCGAGATTGAAGAAAACGTACTTAAGGAACTTCAGATCAACGAATCCATTATCGAAAAATCGGTTCGAAATACCACTCTTACCAAATTTCTGATCCTTAAGATTTTTAGAGAATCCCTGGTTGCCGATCCTTTTTCGGGCGATACGATCAACATGCTGTTTGCGCAACTGTCCAACCCGAATGCCCATTTGGATCAATTCGAAAAAAGTCCGTTTTGGGTTAAGAGTTTAAATGAATTACTCAACGATTGCTGGAACGAAAACCCGAACCTGCAGGATCTGGCGCAGGTTTTAAATTTAAATCCGATTACCATTTCAAAACATTTTCCCAGATATTTCGGCTGTACACTCGGCGAATACATGCGCCGGATTAAAATCAACCGTTCCCTTTCGCTGATCAATTCGAAAGAAAGCAATCTGACCGAAATTAGTTTTCAGTGCGGATTTTCGGATCAGAGTCATTTTATACGGACGTTTAAAAATCAAACCGGATTTCTTCCGAAACAATTTCAAAAATTATAGGAGAGGCAAATTTCATTCTATTTTTTGGTTTTCATGCGGGCTACATTTGTCTTATTATAATCATTAAATCAAACTCAAATGGAAACGCTTACTGCCAAACAAAAAATATTTAATTTCCCGGTTACCAAAATCATTCTGGCCTTACTTACCTTTATGGCTTTCATAATTATCGGACAGCAAATTGCCGCAAAATTACTTGGAATGACTGCCCTGGATAAAGACTTCAGAAATCTTTTTAAAGGAATTTTTGTTTCGGCCTTAGCCGTTACGAGTTATATTCTTTTCTTTACCTATTATGAAAAAAGAGCCGTAACCGAATTATCGTCAAAAAGACTGGCTCAAAATCTGATCATAGGAACATTAATCGGTTTTGTGCTGCAGGCCCTAACGATTCTGGTAATTTACCTTAGTGGAGGATTTAGTATTGTTGCCGTAAATCCGGTTTCGTTTATTCTGATTCCGCTTACAGTGGCTTTTACAATTGCCATTATTGAAGAGATATTGGTTCGCGGGATTGTGTTCAGGATTATTGAGGAAAAACTCGGAACTTATATTGCCCTCAGCATTTCGGCTGTTTTATTTGGAGCCCTGCACATGGCAAATCCAAACAGCACTTTGCTTTCGGGATTGTGTATTACGTTTGCAGGATTCTTACTGGGTGCTGCTTTTGTTTACAGCCGAAATTTATGGTTTCCGATTGCGCTGCATTTTGCGTGGAATTTTACCCAGTCGGGCATTTTTGGCGCGATCACTTCCGGAAACGAAAAAACCAAAAGTTTACTGGAAAGCAAAATACAGGGATCAGTCCTTTTAACCGGAGGAGAATTTGGGCCGGAAGGCAGTATACAAGCCACCCTGTTTTGTTTTATCGCCGCACTTGTATTATTGGCTTTAAGCCACAAAGAAAACAAAATAATGGCACCTTACTGGAAAAAATAAACTACACCAATCACCAATAAAAAAGGGTTTATGAAATTTTCATAAACCCTTTTTTGATAGGTTGTTATCGTAAAACGAGAGGACTATTCTATTTCAGAAACTCTCATCGTATTTACCATTCCTTTATCTTTAATTGGCATTGCCGCAAGGTTAATTAAGTAATCTCCTTTTACAGCGTATCCTTTTTCTACTGCTATTCTGTTTACGTCAGTTACCGTATCATCTGTACTCTCGTCTTTATCATAGTAGTATGATTTTACTCCCCATAATAAATTCAATTGTGTTAAGATTCTTCTGTTTGAAGTAAATACCAAAATATGTGCTGAAGAAGGTCTCCACGCAGAAATCTGGAAAGCGGTATACCCACTGTTTGTTAACGTACAAATTGCTTTTGCGTTAATTTCATTCGCCAATAAAGCGGCCTGGTGACAAACTGTTTTAGTAATAAAACGTTTTGTTTTGATTTGCGGCGTATTTTGAGGAACATTGATAAGCGGAGAGTTTTCAACTGCTTCACAAATCTGAGTCATTTTCTGAATTACCTGTACCGGATAATTTCCTGTAGCAGTTTCTCCGGACAACATTACGGCATCAGCACCGTCCATTACAGAGTTGGCAACGTCATTTACTTCCGCTCTTGTTGGCGTTAAACTGGTAATCATGGTTTCCATCATCTGAGTCGCAACGATAACCGGAATTCTGGCTGTTTTTGCTCTTCTGATCAGGTCTTTTTGTACTAATGGTACTTCGTGTGCAGGAAGTTCAACTCCTAAATCTCCACGGGCAACCATTAAAGCATCACAATACGCTACAATTTTATCCATGTTCTCAAGAGCTTCCGGCATTTCAATTTTAGCAATAATAGGAATTTTAACATCTGAATGTTGTGCAATCAATTCCTGTAAATCCTGTAAATCACGAGGCGTTTTCACGAATGAAAGCGCAATCCAGTCTACTTTTTGCTCAATAGCAAAAATAGCATCTGCAATATCTTTTTCAGTTAAAGCCGGTAAAGAAATCTTAGTGTTTGGAAGATTAACTCCTTTTTTAGATTTTAATTCTCCACCCTGAATTACTTTAGCTACAACTTCTGTTTTTTTATCTGTTGAAATAATTTCAAAAATAAGTTTACCGTCATCAAGCAAAATGCGCTCTCCCGGGTTCACATCATTTGGGAAATTCTGGTATTTCATGAATACTTTTGAAGCCGTTCCGATCACGTCTTCAGCAGTAGTAAAAGTAATGATGTCACCATCATGTACTACGGTTCCTTCTTCCATAACCCCAACTCTAAGTTTTGGTCCCTGCAAATCTCCAAGGATTGCCGTAGTGTAACCAAACTCATCATTAAGGCCTCTGATAATTCCAATTTTTTCTTTTACTCCTTCGTAATCAGCATGCGAAAAGTTAACTCTAAACACATTTACACCTGCGTCGATCATATCTTTGATAATCTCTCTAGTTCCACATGCAGGTCCAAGTGTGGCTACAATTTTGGTTTTTTTGTTTGTAAGCATTTTTTTTAAAAAATTAAATTGTTTTTTGACTTTATTTTGTTTGTATCCACAACATATATAGCTGCGATACTCTCTATTGCATTTAACTGTTGTTGGATTTCTGAATAATCAACAGCCTCGTCGCTGATATCGATTTTCAGGAAAAAATCTACTTTTTTGAATTCAGGAAGTAAATGAATTGTTGTAGAAACCTCACTCGTTTCATTGGAAAACAAATTCTGGAAATCATTTGTACTCACTGAAATGATCTCATTTTTATTCTGAATCAGATTCCATGAAACGGCCTTTTCAGAATCATAATAGTAAAATCTGGAAAAATTTGCTTCACCTTCCTTAGTTTGAGCGTGGATCTCGTTCTTGCTCTTACTTAAGTTTATCGGAAGTTTTTTATTGATAAAATAGGCCAGTCGGTAATCTTCTAATGAAGTATGAATTGCCATTAAATAATAATCAATTTCGTCAAATTCGTCCAAATCCAATCTATGAATTGCCATATCATGAAAAATCAAGTTGTAAATATACTATTTCTAACGGACCATCAATAGTTAAGATTAGCTTGTTTTTGTTAATTTATAAACGAAAACGTTGTAGCTTTAACAAAGCCATGCTATTTATGTAGTTATTTCTTATCTATTTTTTCCTGAAATGCAAAATAGGCACGCTGCGATGCTTTTTCTTCTGCTTTCTTTTTTGAAGTTGCTCTCGCTCTTGCAATTACTTTGTCGTCTATACTTAATTTTACGCCAAACAAACGTTGCCCGTCAATTCCGTTATCTTCAAAAATATCATAATGAAAGATTCTCTTTTCTTTCTGACACCATTCGATAACCAAACTTTTATAGCTAATTACTTTCCCTTCAAGTCGGGCGATATCAACATACGGTGTAATGACTCTTTTTTGAATAAACTTTTCGCAAAAAGGATATCCTCTATCCAGATAAATAGCGCCAATCAGGGATTCAAAAATATTACCATGAATATTTTCTCCAAAATGATGAATAGGCACTTTGCTTTCTACAAACCGAACTAAGTTTAGGTCTTTCCCTAATTCATTCAGGTGTTCCCGGCTTACAATTTTTGAGCGCATCTTAGTCAGATACCCTTCATCCCCATTAGGTGCTTTGTTAAACAAATGCGCTGCAATAACAGCACTTAACATGGCATCTCCTAAAAATTCCAAACGTTCGTAATTAATGGGGTGCCCGGATTCATCCAGCTTGTTAGAAGAGCGGTGTGTAAAAGCTTTCTTATAAAAATCTATCGAAGCGGGCTCAAAACCAAGTATTTTCTGAATAGTGTCAAAAAAAATCCCGTCTTCTGGAGAACGGGATTTTGAAAATATTTTTTTGATAAAATTCATAGACAAAACTAGTCAGCTAATTTTTTAAACAATACACAAGCATTGTGTCCACCAAAACCAAAAGTGTTACTCATCGCAACATTTACTTCTCTTTTCTGAGGTTTGTTTAAAGTCAGATTTAATGCCGGATCGATATTTTCATCCACAACCGTATGGTTAATCGTTGGAGGAACAATTCCGTGTTTCATCGCCAGGATAGAAGCAATTGCTTCAATAGCTCCGGCAGCACCCAGTAAATGTCCTGTCATCGATTTTGTAGAGTTGATATTGATGTTTTTGGCATGACTTCCGAAAACAGCACTAATTGCTTTTAGTTCGGCAACATCTCCTAATGGAGTAGAAGTTCCGTGAGTGTTGATGTGATCAACATCTTCAGGAGTCATTCCTGCGTCTCTTAATGTATTTTTCATTACTGCAATAACTCCAATTCCTTCCGGATGTGGTGCTGTTAAGTGGTACGCATCAGATGACATTCCGCCACCGCCAACTTCGCAATAAATTTTTGCTCCGCGTGCTTTAGCATGTTCGTATTCTTCAAGAACCAAAGCTCCTGCTCCTTCTCCTAAAACGAAACCGTCTCTGGTTCCATCAAAAGGTCTTGAAGCTGTTTCGGGACTTTCATTTCTGGTAGATAAAGCGTGCATAGAATTAAAACCTCCCATACCGGCAATAGTAATCGCAGCTTCTGAACCACCTGATACAATAACATCACACATTCCTAAACGGATGTAGTTGAAAGCATCGATTAAGGCATTTGCAGAAGAGGCACATGCAGAAACAGTAGTATAATTTGGACCCATATAACCATTACGCATTGAAATATGCGCAGGAGCAATATCGGCAATCATTTTTGGAATAAAAAACGGATTGAATTTTGGAGTTCCGTCACCTTTAGCGTAATAAATTACTTCTTCCTGAAACGTTTCCAAACCTCCAATTCCTGCTCCCCAGATCACACCAACTCTTGTTTTGTCGATATTATCATTCGTAAGTCCGGCATCTTTAATGGCCTCATCACTTGCGGCAACAGCGTATTGGGCAAATTTATCCAATCTTCGGGATTCCTTGCGATCCATGTAATCTTCAATATTGAAGTTTTTTACTTCGCAAGCAAATTTCGTTTTATGCTTTTCTGTATCATAATACGTGATAGGAGCGGCTCCGCTAACTCCATTCAAAAGTGCCTCCCAATAATCCTGGATATTATTCCCGATAGGAGTAAGAGCACCTAATCCTGTTACAACAACTCGCTTTAACGTCATAAATATGTATTTTGTACTTTAAACAAATAAAACCCATGCTTTCTTAACTGTAGTGTTACTTTAAGAGCTATGGGTATTACAATATAAATATATCTTTTTGATTGAAAACCAATCGAATTTTAAATTTTAAAAAAATAATAACACCCGATTTCCATAAATTCCAATTTTAAAAAAACAAAACCAATTTTGGGATTTGGAATTTCAAATTTGAGTTTTTTAGAATTCGGGTGTGGTATTATTATTTTTTAGCTTCCTCGATATAAGAAATAGCTTGACCAACAGTAGCAATGTTTTCTGCTTGATCGTCTGGAATTTGAATATCAAATTCTTTTTCGAATTCCATAATAAGCTCAACAGTGTCTAATGAGTCAGCTCCTAAATCATTAGTGAAGCTTGCTTCTGTTACAACTTCGTTTTCGTCAACGCCTAATTTGTCTACGATAATCGCTTTTACTCTTGATGCAATGTCTGACATAATCTTTAATTTTAGAATTTAATTTGTTGGCAAAAATAAAAAACTTTATTTTAAAACAACTATTTAGTTTATAAATGTGATACTAATTTATAAAATTAATTTCAAGAAAGCCCTTTTAATACTATTTATTTTCGTTTTTTATTCCGTTTTTTGCATTCTCAAAATAAATTCGATTATGAAAAAAATTATTGTTTTTGCCTCAGGATCAGGAAGTAATGCCGAAAATATCATAAAACATTTTGCAAAAACGAAAATCGCAAAAGTCGTTTCGGTTTTTACCAATAATGCTTCGGCAAAAGTTATCGAAAGAGCCAAAAATCATCAAATTCCTGTCGAAATCTTCTCTAAAACAGAACTTTTAGAAAGAAATTTATTGCAAAAAATACAGGAAATCGATCCGGATCTGATTGTCCTTGCCGGCTTCTTATTGAAATTCCCGGACCATATAATTGAACAGTATCCTCATAAAATTATCAACATTCATCCTGCGCTTTTACCTAATTACGGGGGAAAAGGTATGTATGGAATGCACATTCACAGGGCAATAGTAAACAACAAAGAAAAAGAAACCGGAATCTCTATTCATTATGTAAATGAACATTATGATGAAGGCGGTATTATTTTTCAGAAAAATGTACTGCTGACAGAAGAAGATACACCGGAAACAGTGGCCGAAAAAATACATGAATTGGAACAAAAGTATTTTCCGGAAATTATTTCCAGATTGTTAGAAGGTTAGACTTCTTAGATTGTTAGACTTCTTAGATTTTTGGATTATTAGACTCTTTAGATATTAGAAGTATTTAAGCATTTCTAATAGAAATTCACGAAGTCTAAAATCCTACATTCTAATCCGTCTAAAGATCCAGCAATCCAAAATCCAAATTCTAGCGATCCAAAAATCTAACAATCTAAGAAGTCCAAAAATCTAAGAAGTCTAAAAAAAAATGAATCACGAAGTACATATATATACTGATGGCGCCGCTAAAGGAAATCCTGGAAACGGAGGTTATGGCGTAGTCATGGAATTGGTTGGAACACCGCATAAAAAAGAATTTTACGAAGGCTTTCGCCTGACGACCAACAACAGAATGGAACTTTTGGCGGTAATTGTGGGTCTGGAGAAATTAAAAAACCCAAATATGAAAGTACTTGTGATTTCTGATTCTAAATACGTCGTGGATTCCGTTGAAAAAAAATGGGTTTTAGGCTGGGAAAAAAAGAAATTTGCCGGAAGGAAAAATTCAGATTTATGGAAACGGTTTTTAGTGATCTACCGCAAACATCAGGTCGATTTTAAATGGATAAAAGGCCATAACAATCACCCGCAAAACGAACGTTGTGACCAACTGGCCGTTATGGCATCAATGCAGCCCAAACTTTCTGTAGATGTTTATTACGAAACCATCGGATCTAAAGAATAAAAAAAAGCATCCGCTGTGGCGGATGCTTTTTTTTACTAACTTAAATGCTTACTTATTCTTTATCTAAGTCTTTTGCTGCTTTAAATCCGGTCAAAAGTCCAATTCCTGCCATTATAAAGATAATAGATGGATAAACGGCACCATCTTCTAAAGAAGTGTAAGTTGTAATCAGCAACGCAAGAAAAATTCCAACGCCGGAGCCAATTAATAAAAAAGCCAAATTAACAACTAAGATTTTCCAGATCGGAACACCTTTTTCCCTGCCTTGTAAAAAAATGCTGGCATCGACACCTTTTTCTATAAGTGCCAAACGTTCCCGGTTTCTGGTGGAATAAATAAGATAAACAATCCCGAAGATCATTAGAAAAAAACTAAGTGGTACTAAAATTCCTGCTAACATAATATTTTGTTTTTAATTGATTGATACTTCATAAGACGAGAGGAGTTTTATTTAGGTTACAGAATTTTTAAAAAAATTAAACCAAATTCTAAAAAGGAAGAAATTCCAATTTTTCAAATCCCAAATTCCAACGAAATTACCATTACCTTTGAGTTTATTATATAAAGCTATACTCTTTGCACTGATTTTCATCTGTAATAATTGGAATTTCAATATTGGGATTTGGAATTTTCTTTTTTTGGAATTTCCTTTAAGTTGGAATTTTAAAAATGATTTTTTTTACTTTCCCTGTAACCTAATTAAAGTAACTGTCGTCCTATATAATATGAGTACTTTAAATGATCAGCATTATATCGACAAAATTCTGCAGGGTGAGACCAATGTGTTTGCCGTGCTGGTAGATCGATATAAGGATATGATCTTTAGCCTGGCACTCAAAATGGTTAAAAACCGCGAGGAGGCCGAAGAAGTGGCACAAGATACTTTTATTAAGATTTACAATTCCTTAAGTAAGTTTAAAGGAGATTCTAAATTCTCAACCTGGAGTTATAAAATCGCCTACAATACCTGCTTAGACCGTTTGAAGAAAAATAAAAAAGAAGAAAACAATATCTCGATTGATGAGTTTTCGGCACATTTAATAAAAACAATGGACAATGCGCTGAGTGCATTAGAAGACAAAGAACGGAAGCAGACCATTCAGAATTGTCTAAATTTACTGCCGGGAGAAGACAATATCATCCTGACTTTATTTTATTTTGACGATCAGAGTCTGGAAGAAATTGGAAAAATCATGAATATTTCAGCCAACAATGCTAAAGTAAAATTATTCAGAAGCAGACAAAAACTGGCTGTTATCCTTAAGAAGCAATTAGAACCCGAAATACTGGAGTATTATGACAGAGCGCGATAAAAACATAGAAAATCTTATTGATAAAATGATGGCCGAAAACACTTTAGAATCACCATCTATTGACTTCACTTCAAAAATAATGACTCAGGTTTTAGCGGCTGAAAAAAGCAAAATCAAAGCCTACCAACCTTTGATTTCCAAAACAACCTGGATACTTATGGGTGCAGGTTTAGCTGCTTTGATTGCTTATTCGCTTTATTCCAGTAGCGACACTTCTGCTTTAGAAACCTCTCAATTGTATTTAAATTTAGATAAAGCTTCTGCCCTATTTTCAGGAATTCATTTTTCTAAAAACATATTGTATGGGGTTTTAATAGTTCCTTTTATGATCTTAATTCAGATTGGGGTTTTGAAAAATTATTTTGACAAGAAGTATGAGTTGTAGATTTAATTTTTTTTAACTTATTTGAAATTCAAATTGTTGTAATTTTGTTAGGTCTTTAATTTTAATCAAATGATACAAAAAACCATCACTCCCAAAGATAAAATTGTCAATCTTTCTTTTGAGATTCCAAAAAATTATATTGGAAAAGCATTGACAGTATCAATTGATTTCGAAGACGAAAGCGATCAGAATGAAATAGAATTATCTAAAGAAGATTTTTTAAAATGGATAAAAACTGCTGAAAAATCTCCAACAATGTCTTTAGAAATGTTTAATGAAAAATGGGAAGAGAAAAAGCTGAAAATACAAAACAATATACGTTAGATATTTCTGAACATTATTTTCTGAATTTAGAAGAAATTGTAAATTACATCGCATTCGAAAAACATCAGCCTTTAAATGCAATTAAAGTTGGTAATGGAATAAATAAAGCAATGGCTAAGATAATCCATAATCCTTTAATTTATTCTGAATGTGAAAATATTCCAACTAAAACCAAAATTTACAGGGAAGCTTCTTATAAAACATGGCTCATTATATTTAAGATAAAGAAAAACCACATTACAATTCTTGGTGTTTTAAGCGGAAAGAGAAAAGCTTCTTCTTTTAGAAAAATCAGATAGAAATTTTAAAGCTTTTTTCAAAAATAAAACTTGCGATTTAAATCGGGAAATCCTATTTTAAGCATTCCATTGAATCAAATATAATTTACTCATTTACAATAGTTTCAGACCCGAAAACGATATTGTTTTTTTTATGAAAATTTTGAGAGTGTAAACCGTTGCAATATTGTAACTTATGAAGTATCTTTGCACCCTAATTCGAAATTCATAAAATGAATAAATTATTGATTGTTGGAACAGTTGCTTTCGACGCGATTGAAACTCCTTTCGGAAAAACAGATAAAATATTAGGTGGTGCTGCAACGTACATTGGTTTATCAGCATCTTTTTTCAACCTGCAATCGGCCATTGTTTCTGTAGTTGGTGACGATTTTCCTCAAGAACATTTAGATTTACTGACTTCAAAAAATATTGATATCTCGGGTATCGAAATTGTAAAAGGCGGAAAAACCTTTTTCTGGAGCGGTTTATACCACAACGATTTAAACTCCAGAGACACTCTTGTAACGGAACTAAACGTTTTAGCTGATTTTCAGCCTAAAGTTCCTCAGAACTTCAAAGATGCTGACATCGTAATGTTAGGAAACTTACATCCGCTGGTACAAAGCAGTGTTTTGGATCAAATGGAGAAAAAACCAAAATTAGTAGTTTTAGATACTATGAATTTCTGGATGGACTGCGCTTTACCGGAATTGCTTGAAGTAATTAAACGTGTAGACGTTATCACAATCAACGACGAAGAAGCAAGACAGCTTTCGGGAGAATATTCATTAGTAAAGGCGGCGAACAAAATCCAGGAATTGGGACCAAAATATGTGGTGATCAAAAAAGGAGAACACGGCGCACTTTTATTCCACAACAGAGAAGTATTTTTTGCACCGGCATTACCTTTAGAAGATGTTTTTGATCCAACAGGAGCCGGAGACACTTTCGCAGGAGGTTTTTCAGGATTTATTGCACAAAGTGAAAACATTTCGTTTGGGAACATGAAAAACGCAATTATTTACGGTTCAAATCTCGCTTCATTCTGCGTAGAGAAATTTGGAACCGAAAGGATGCAAACATTAAGCAAAGCTGAAGTAGCGATTCGATTACAGCAATTTAAATCGTTAACTCAGTTTGACATAGAAATATAATACCTGAGAGCCTCGATAAAACGGGGCTTTTTTTATTACGTTAATACACACAACTTACAACAACAACACAAATACAAAAAAAATGAGCGACGCGTTAAAACACGAATGTGGTATAGCCTTAGTTAGACTTCTGAAACCGCTTGAATATTACAAAGAGAAATACGGAACTGCTTTTTACGGGATACAAAAAATGTACCTGATGATGGAGAAGCAGCACAACCGTGGTCAGGATGGTGCAGGTTTTGCAAGCATCAAACTTGATGTTGAAGCCGGACAACGCTACATCAGCAGAGTCCGTTCGAATCATTCGCAACCTATCCAGGATGTTTTTGCACAGATCAATGACCGCATCAATGAAGAAATGACTGCGCATCCTGAATATGCCAATGATGTTGAAAAACAAAAAGCGAACATACCTTATATAGGAGAGTTATTTTTAGGTCACGTTCGTTACGGGACTTTCGGTAAAAACAGTATCGAAAGCGTACATCCCTTTTTACGTCAGAGTAACTGGATGCACCGTAATCTTATCCTGGCAGGTAACTTTAATATGACGAATGTTAAAGAACTTTTCGAGAATTTAGTTGAGCTTGGACAGCATCCGAAAGAAATGGCCGATACCGTTACCGTAATGGAAAAAATAGGTCATTTCCTTGACAAAGAGGTGATGCAATTGTATCAGGACTGCAAACAAGAAGGCTATTCTAAAAGAGAAGCTTCTCCTGTTATTGCAGAACGTTTAGATATTGCAAAAATATTGGCCCGTTCGGCTAAAAATTTAGATGGAGGTTATGCAATGGCCGGTTTATTGGGTCATGGTGACGCTTTCGTTTTCAGAGATCCTGCAGGAATTCGTCCTGCATACTTTTATCAGGATGATGAAGTTGTGGTAGTCGCTTCTGAACGTCCTGTGATTCAAACTGTATTTAATGTTCCTTTTGAAAGTGTTCAGGAAATCTCACCGGGAAATGCTCTGATCATCAAAAAAAGCGGAAAAGTTTCGATGGAGCAAATCCTGGAACCAACTGTTAAAAAAGCATGTTCTTTTGAACGAATTTATTTCTCAAGAGGAAGTGATGCTGAAATTTATCAGGAACGTAAAAACCTTGGTAAATTAATTTTGCCTGCTGTTCTTAAATCGATTGACAGTGATACAGATAATACTGTTTTTTCATACATCCCGAATACAGCTGAAACTTCTTTTTATGGTTTAGTAGAAGCTGCGCAGGATTTCCTGAACCAGCGTAAAAACAATTATATCTTAGAAAACAGAAATACACTTACTGCAGAAACCTTACAGGAATTATTAGCTGTAAAAATTCGCACAGAGAAAGTAGCGATTAAAGATGCCAAGCTAAGAACTTTTATTACCGAAGACAGCAGCCGTGATGATTTAGTAGCACACGTTTACGATGTGACTTACGGAGTGATTAAGCCTACGGACAATCTGGTTATTATTGATGATAGTATTGTTCGCGGTACGACTCTTAAAATGAGCATCATTAAAATGATGGATCGTCTAAAACCAAAACGCATCGTAATCGTTTCTTCAGCTCCGCAGATCCGTTATCCGGATTGTTATGGAATTGACATGGCAAAATTAGAAGGTCTTGTTGCTTTTAGAGCAGCACTGGCTTTATTGAAAGAAAGAAACTTATACCATATAGTAGACGAGGTTTACATTAAATGTAAAGCACAGGAAAACTTTGCTGATACAGATGTTATCAATTATGTAACGGCTATCTATGATCAGTTTACGCCGGAAGAGGTTTCAGATAAAATTGCCGAAATGTTGAGTTCTCCGGAAATCAATGCTGAAGTAAAAATCATTTTCCAAAAAGTAGAGGATTTACATATCGCATGTCCTAAGAATCTGGGAGATTGGTATTTCACCGGAGATTATCCTACACCAGGAGGAAATCGTGTTGTAAACAGAGCTTTCATGAATTTTTATGAGGGAAAAGATGCAAGAGCATATTAGACAATTATTAAGAAAAGGTTAATTTGTGCATTTCATCGGTTTTTTTTGCCGTTAATCCTAAATGTTTGGCAAAATAGAAAAGCTACAATACTTTTGGGAAACCATAACATTAGTAGGTTAAGTTTATGGTAGATTTGGGGCAAAAAGGGTGGAAGCAATTCCACCTTTTTTATTGGAATAAAGTCAAGGATTTATTCAAAGTAAGAAATTACGTATTTCATCGAGTTTATTTGCATTTCATCTAAAATATTTGGCATTACAATACTGCTATCCTACATTTACTACACCATAACATTAGTAGGTTAAGTATATGGTAGATTTGGGGCAAAAAAGGTGGAAGAAATTCCGCCTTTTTTATTGGAATAAACTCTGGTGTGATGTGAAAAAGAGAATAGATTATAGAATCAAGACGAGAGAGAGAATAGAATAAAGAAAATAGAGAGAAGAAAAAATATAGACAAAAAAAGACGGACAACCTTCAGGCTGTCCGTCTTTTTTCTTTATTCTATGCTCTACTATTTATCTAAAGCAAATCTTCTTGCTACTTCTGTCCAGTTAATTACACTGAAAAACGCTTCAATATAATCCGGTCTTCTGTTTTGGTAGTTTAAGTAGTAAGCATGTTCCCAAACATCCATTCCTAAGATTGGAGTTCCACCGTTACCAGCAACTTCTGGCATTAATGGGTTGTCTTGATTTGGAGTACCTACAACTTCTAACTTTCCTCCTTTTTGCACTGTTAACCAAGCCCATCCTGAACCGAATTGTGTAGCACCTGCTTTAGCAAACTTAGCTTTAAATTCTTCAAAAGTTCCAAAAGAAGCTTCGATTGCAGCCAATAGATCTCCTGTTGGTAATCCGCCACCGTCCGGAGACATTACTGTCCAGAACAAGTTGTGGTTGTAAAAACCTCCACCATTGTTACGAACCGCAGCGTTTGTTTTATCTAAGTTAATTAAGATATTTTCTATTGTTTTACCTTCTAAATCTGTTCCTGCAATTGCAGCGTTAAGATTTGTTGTGTAGGCATTATGATGTTTTGAATGGTGAATTTCCATTGTACGGGCATCAATATGTGGTTCTAATGCATCATATGCATAAGGTAATTGTGGTAATTCAAAAGCCATGATATTATGATTTTATGGTTTATAATAATTTATCCCAAATTTAAACATTTAACTTTGGAATAGAAAATACTATTTCGTTATAATTTGATTTAATTAATTGACAATCTGATTTTTTAAGGTTTAAATAGCTGTAAATCTTTATTTTCCATTAAAAGTCGTCATTGTATTTTCTAATCCGGCAGTTCCGAATGACCTGATAATTTCCGAAGCTACTTCTAACCGTTCCGGCAGTTTTGCTTTTTCTTCTTCGTCCCAATCTCCTAAAACGTAATCTACCTGCTGTCCTTTTTTAAACTGATCACTGATCCCGAATCTGAAACGGGTGTATTGCTGTGTATTTAAAACGAGATTGATATTCTTTAATCCGTTATGACCTCCGTCACTGCCTTTTGGTTTGATTCGGATGGTTCCGAAAGACAGGTTTAAATCGTCTGTAATGACTAAAATATTCTCTAATGGAATGTTTTCCTTATCCATCCAGTATTTAACGGCTTTACCGCTTAAATTCATGTAGGTGTTTGGTTTAAGCAGGAAAAAACTTCTTCCTTTAAATTTATATTCTGCCAGTGCACCCAATTTTACGGTTTCGAAAGAAAGACTTTCTTTTCTGGCTAAAAAATCCAGAACTTTAAATCCAATGTTGTGTCGTGTATTTACGTATTCGGCTCCTATGTTTCCTAGTCCTACGATTAAATATTTCTTCATATAATCTGTGTTCTCTTCTTTTGGTGTTGATGAAAACAGTTTTGTTATCCATTTTATCATGTCTGCAAAAATAGGGTTAATTTGGTAATTAGAAAATGTGTCAATTAGATAATTTGAATTGCGCACGGGTTTAACCACAAAGAACGCAATCCCGATAACTATCGGGATACGCTAAGTGCGCTAAGAATGGTACGCAAATGACACGGATTTGTGCCGATTTTATTTTGCTTTATTAGCTTTTGCTCGCATATTTGTCATCCTGAGCGAAGTCGAAGGACCACAAAGTACTTCATTTTAGATTATCGAGTCACTTGCGGGACTTCGACTTCGCTCAGCCTGACATCTGTAGCCTTGTCATTTTTTGTACCTCTGAACCTTTGCAACTTTGAACCTTTTTCCTTATAAAACCAAATTTTCCGGCTAGCCCTGACAGAAGCGGCATCCTTTTTCTTGCTTCTTTAGCAAGGAAAAGATATAGCGGATGGCAGGAATATCTCGTGTTGAAAAAACTAAAATTTCTGCTTCTAAAAAAAATGCTGATTTTATTGCGTGTCGGTTTAACCGCAAAGAACGCAAGGTTTTTTTTGCGCAAGGTTCGCTGGTGCACGCGGATGGTGCTGGTTAAACGGATTTACACGGTTTTTTACAGGGACTTCTCATGAGGATTTTTGGATTGCTCAGTCTGTTATATTGAAGATAATTCTTTCTTAGAACCTTAGTACCTCAGCATCTCAGAACCTCTAAAAACAAAAAAAGCACCAATCTTTCGATTGATGCTTTTGTATTGAATTTGAAAAAAATTATTTTTTCTTTCCTTTTGCAGGAGCTTTTGCAGCTTTTGCAGCCTCTTGAGCAGCTTTCATAGCAGCACGAGAGATTCTTACCTGAGCAACAACCGTGTTTTCCGGGTGCATCACTTTGTAGTCTGGCGTACCAACTTTAGTAACATATAATTTGTTACCCATTTCAAGTGGCGTAATGTCAGCTTCAACAAAATCAGGAAGATTTTTAGGTAAAGCTTTTACTTTTAATTTACGAGTGTTCAAACGTAAAACACCACCTGCAAGAACACCTTTTGATGTACCTACAACTTTTACAGGAACTTCCATAGTGATTTCTTTGTCATCAAATAACTGAAAGAAGTCAATGTGTAAAATTTTGTCAGATACCGGGTGAACCTGAATATCCTGTAAAATTGCATTGAATGATTTTCCTTTTCCAAGCTCAATCACAACTGTGTGTGCATTTGGAGTGTAAACCAAGTTTTTGAATGCCGCAGCCTCCGCTGAGAAATGTACTGCCTGATTTCCTCCGTATAACACGCAAGGAACCGCTCCAGCATTACGTAAGGCTTTAGTTGACACTTTGCCCACGCTTTCTCTTTCTGATCCTTTAATTGTAATCGATTTCATTGTAAAAAAAATATAGTTATTAATAAATATTCAACTGCTTTAAGCTTTAAGCACTAGGCTTTAGGCTTTTTTAAAATGAGTAACAAAGCTTATGGCTTACAGCCTAAAGCGTATTGCTTCTTACATTATAAATTTTCCACTAATGGAATTGTTGTGGTGCACCATGTGCATAACTTCAGCAAAAAGAGGCGCACAACTCACTACTCTTATTTTCTTTGATTCTTTCTTTAACGGAATAGAATCGGTAACGATTAACTCGCTTAATTTTGAGTTTTCTATTTTTTCGTAGGCGTCACCGGATAAAATAGCGTGTGTACAAATTGCTCTGACGCTTAATGCTCCTTTTTCGATCATTAAATCGGCAGCTTTCGCTAATGTTCCACCCGTATCGATCATGTCGTCTACCAATATTACGTTACGACCTTTTACTTCACCAATCAGTTCCATGGTATCGATAACGTTGGCTGCTTTTCTTTGTTTGTAACAGATTACTACATCTGATTCCAGAAACTTAGAGTAAGCATATGCTCTTTTTGAACCTCCCATATCCGGAGATGCAATGGTCAGATTTTCTAATCCTAAACTTTCTACGTATGGTAAAAAGATGGTAGAGGCAAATAAATGATCTACCGGTTTTTCGAAAAACCCCTGAATTTGATCTGCGTGCAAATCCATTGTCATTACTCTTGTTGCTCCGGCAGCATCTAATAAATTAGCTACTAATTTTGCTCCAATCGGAACTCTCGGTTTGTCTTTTCTGTCCTGCCTTGCCCAACCGAAGTATGGCATAACAGCTGTAATATGTCTTGCTGATGCGCGTTTTGCAGCATCAATCATTAATAACAATTCCATCAAATTATCGGCTGTTGGAAATGTTGAGCACACGATAAAAACACGTAATCCTCTGATTGACTCTTCGTAAGATGGCTGAAACTCACCATCACTGTACGTTGACATCGTTACTTTTCCTAACGGAATCCCGTATTGTTCTGCAATTTTTTCTGCAAGATAAACACTTTGTGAACAAGCAAAAATTTTAGCTTCTGGTTCTAGGTGCGACATTATAATTTGTTGTTTTTGCTCCGCTGCGCTTAGTACAATCAAGCTTCACCATTTTCGGTAAAACAAAATAAATATAAATGCCTCGGGTGTAGTTAGTTGTGTGTGCGTCGTTTTAACGAGGTGCAAATTTATAAAATTTATTGGACACTTAAAGGAAAATTTTAAGTATTTTTAGTAGCACATTTAATTTTATTTTTTACATTTGCACCGTGTTAAAGGAATGATGCCATTTATGACTTCATTTTATTGCGTTAAAATAATCGATTTTGATTGTTTTTTCGTCTGCTAAGCCCGGATGGCGGAATTGGTAGACGCGCTGGTCTCAAACACCTGTGGGAAACCGTGCCGGTTCGACTCCGGCTCCGGGTACTTTAAAAACTCCTAAGCTCTTATTTAAAAGAGACTTAGGGGTTTTTTGTTTGCAATTTTGCCGAAATTTTGCCGAAATATTTAGCTCTTTCATTGTATTATCAAGCGTGGTATTCCAACCAAATTTTAGTTTTTTCCAGCCTGTAACAATCAAAACTCACTAGAATTACTATAAAAACAAATTCTAATAAAACGCTATTTATGCGTTAAAACCTTGTCAATTCTTTCGATTTCAGAATTAAAATGCGCTTTAATAGATGCAACTACATTATAGATTACTTCATCATTATCAAAATTTTTCCTGAATTCTAAATCTAATTTTTCCTGCTCTACTAAATATTTTACAAAAATTTCAGCAGATAATTTTCTTCTTCTTAAATCTCTGTTGCCATATTCATCACTATCTGGAAATACTGCTGTCAATTCATTGAAAAATGATTCACTAAATATAGGTGTATCTTGTAATACCAAATCAATATAAGTAAATCTACACAGTAATTTTTTCAAATAATAAACCCCTACTGGCGTAATCGTAATTGACGAAGTTCCCTCAATTTTTGTAACCTCTTCGATATCTTCGGAATACTCAGAGGTAGAAATCAAATTATAGTCAAAAAGAATTTGTATTTCTTCTAAGATAATGTCCTTTGAATATCCTGCTTTTACAAAAAGGCTTGAAATAAAATCAATTTCAACAAATTCAATCTTTTTTGTTCTTTTTAAAGACCGACAATACAAAAAATTTAAAATTCTAATTTTTGTAAAATGATTAGAATTAGAAGGACTAGGACTAAATAAATTAAGTATTGAACTTTTTGATACCTCGTAGTAAAAATTAGAATCTAATGCGATTGATTTAAAAAATTCCCATATTGGAATACCTGCACCTGCACTAGTTCCATAACCAAAAGACATATACTCAGAAATTTTAGTATGACCTGAAAGTAGAAAATTTTTAAAAATTTCCAATCCCTGCCTAGTATTAGGATACGAGGTTTGCTCTAAAAAATCTAAAATTTCAGCATTTTTAGAATTAAATAATGTGTCATATAAATTATCAAATAACTTTTTAAGACTTCCTCGTTCAAATTGTACTGTTTTATTTCCGCCTATTATCTTTGTTTCTTCAAACTGAAAATTCCGAACAACATAATTAATTCTCTTTTTTAAGACTTCAGAATATGGTGGTGCGGTTATATGATAAACAATAGATTGGTATGCATTAAAAGGCGGTTTATTTCTCCATTTGTAAAAATAACCTTCTCTAAGGGATATTACTACTAAGGTCTTTAAATCCCTATTTATAGCATTACCTAATAGAAATACATCTTTTTGATCCGAATCATCTAACTGGTCTGCATTATCAAAAATCACGCAAATCCTCTTACTGCAGATATTTAGTAAATATTCTGATATTTTTTGTAAATGAACCAAAGAATCAGACATTTTAGTTTCAATAAAAGCACCAGTTAATTCCTCTATTTTCTTAGTATCTGAAAGAGCACATGACCAAACACCTGTTTTCTTTTTATCAATATCTGATTTATAAATAACCTTTAAAACGTTAATCTTTGTTAGATTTAATTCTGAATATCTATCTTCAAGTTGATTAATTATTTCACTATAAATATATCTAGTGTCTTTAATTGTCTGACTTGTAGAGCGTCTAAAATCAAGATAAATTACAGGTCTATTTTTTTTGTTTTTTGGCGACAATACAATTTCGGAAAAATACTTAATAAACGTTGTTTTTCCCGCACCTGCAGTTCCTATAAGAATAATCGGGTCAGGCAAATTATTTCCGAATATTTGATTCTTTAATTGGTCATGAGTACTAGAGGTATTTTGGACAGGAAGAATTCTTGTATCAAATGTTGGTGGTTCATCAGAAAAAATTGAACCTAATTCTGAATTATATTTCTTAACATCTTCATTTAGGACATAACAATCTTTTAAAATTTTAATTCCCTCAAGCTCATCTGTATTATAGATTTCTTCAAAAACACCATTAATAATAGGAATTAATTGATTACTTAACTGATTACGAACTAGCTCATCGTTTTTTCTAGCCAATGGGTAATCCTGCACTATAGTTTTACCAACAATTACATCTTTTGTAATTTTAATTTTCCCGTAATTTGATATGGATTCCTTCGATAGTAAATCATAAAATTTATGGAAGTTCTTTTTAATATCATCAAAATTTTTAAAAATATAGCATTTTTCCTCTTGCCAATCTTCAGCGTAGAATTTGCCAATTATAAATTGAGTTCCATTAGTTATAACACCATAAGACAAGCCTTTTTCAAAAAGATATTCCCTGATTTGCTTGACAACTTCTTCGTTTGACGCATTTATAGTTTTTAACTTTATTTCATTGCCCTTTTCTGGTAATTTGAAAGCAACTAAATTTTTTTTAGCCTCAACAACGAATTTGAAATTAGATGTTTTTAACTCATAATCAAAATAACCTACTTTCACATATCCTTCTCTTTCTATGTCAAATTCTGTCCATCCTAAAATATCAATCAATATCTTATCTAATAATTTACTTCTAGTATCGGTTTCCGATAAATTAATATCTTCATAAACCAGATAATCTTTTTCAAAAGATAAAAATTGTTCATAAGCATTATCATATTTTGACATATTGTAAGGATTTAATGATAAGCTAATATAACATTTTTTCTGTAGCTATTACCTGAACTTACTTAGGTCTGCAATCTAATAATTTCATAATGCTATTTATTCTTATGATCGCCTTCGGCTATGAATAAGAATAAATATAACAATATCATTCATTATTTTTTTCATCATTTTCTTTTTGCAAATCCATTACTTTTCCTAAAATCAATAGACATCTAGTAATTGTCAGCATAATGACTGTAAATCCAAAAATATTAAAATAGAAGATATTAGTTTTAAGAGATTCTGGAGAAAATATTTTAATTGTAAAACCTATAATTGCTACAATAATTAATGATTTAATACAGTTTTTTAAGTGCCTAACAGTTTCATGATACAATCCAGTTACAAAAAAAAGGTCAAATAAGGGTTCTTTACTATCAACTTCTACTTTGGTAATTTTTGAACTTCCCTTAAATGTTATTAAAACAGTTAGAAGAGTCAAAATAAAGCCTGACATTGTTAAGCTTATATTTGTAATATCTGTTATTATTGCTATCGAATCATCTGCTTGAGGTCTAAAAATTATATTTTTATAGACTAATATAAAACCTATTACGGATAACAATAGTGCCATAAAAAAGTCCCAAATAAGCGGTCGCTTAAAATATCTATCCAAAATCATAATGTAGCCATTAAAGCATTAAAATCTTCTTCAATTAAAGAATACCAGTCCTTCGACTTGGTAATTTTTTTCAAATCGACTGGAATCACAAATTCACGTTTACTATTCAATAAGTTAAAAACCTCTTCAATTCCTTCCTTATCTTCATATTTAACTACAAATGTATCAAATGCATCAATATTGAATGTACGCCCTTTGAATCTCTGAAGCATATCAATAAACATCTTGTTTGCCTCCTTATTCAATTCGGTACTTTTAATACCTTTTCCGGGTGTTTGAAAGAAGGTTTCAATTTTAATATACTTTGGCTTTAGTGTATTTGCAATGTTATTCATCCCAGTAAAATATTTCCCCTGAATA
The DNA here is from genome assembly GCF_004345565.1 of Flavobacterium circumlabens. Classification (GTDB taxonomy): domain Bacteria; phylum Bacteroidota; class Bacteroidia; order Flavobacteriales; family Flavobacteriaceae; genus Flavobacterium; species Flavobacterium circumlabens. Next base: position 741,065 of record NZ_SLWA01000001.1, read on the forward strand.
TCAGCATCAAGTTGCGGCAAATTTTTTGGCTGAACTTTAATATCCATATTCAGCACGTTTTTTAAATTACTTAGAGCTTTATCTATTGAAACGTCCATATACAAGTTTACTTCAGTTGCTTTACTTTGCTTAAGAACTTTTTGTGCCACATTCCTAAAGTAATACTCAATATCTGACAAACGCGGACCAAAATGTTGGTATTCAATACAAATAACAGAAAACCCTTTGCTATAATCTATAAAAAAATGCGTTTCTTCAGCAATACTTCCAAGAGCATTCATAGAAACTAATTTAAATTGCTCTCTTGGTTTTAATAAAGGTTCTCTTCCACTTCTTAATAATGCCATAGAACATCTAATTCTCCTTTCTTTAGGAAGAAATACTGCTCTATTCATAAAAAGCTCTCTCATGCTATTTGGTCTTCCTTCATGTCTATCAATAAGATGTCCTTCTTTATCTTCTTGAAGTTTTCTTGAAATATATGTAGCTACATTCCTCATAATGTCATTACTATTATATTTCTCCTTTAAATGATTTAAAGGTGTAAATTTTAAAGAGAAATATTGAAATTTGACTTCTGTAAGGTTTTCTTGGATGCTTTTCATTTGTTTATAGTAGCTTTTTTGCATTTCGTGTATTGCAAATAAAGTGATTTTTTGTGAGATTTTTAATTCTTTATATTATAGAGAGCCTATAAATTTTTTTATTGCTAAAACAAGAATCAGAAATTATATATTACACTTTTAACTATGCCAGAATAATTTCTTGTAAGTGTATGATAATTTCTTTAAAACCTCAACGAATAAATTCGACAACTCAACTGTAAACGGTACTTTAAAAACTCCTAAACATTTATTTTAAAAAGGCTTAGGTTTTTTTTTAAAATTTTGCCGAAAATTGAGTTTTTAATACAATTAGAAATAGTTAATTCCTATCAATTGTTTATTTTGACCGAAAAGTAATTTTAAGGCAATATAATGTTTAAGCGATACATTTCCCTAATCAATCACTTAAGCTCTCTCAAAAAGCAACGTCTAAGCTAAATAAACTGGGGTTTAAAATAATTACTATAAAAATTATCAGTTTCGATTAATTCCTGATGATTTCCTGATATAGAAATTGTTTGATCTTCTAATATGTAAATGATATCTGCAACATTTTTAAGCATATTCAAACGGTGTGAAATAAAAAATATAGCGCAATTTGGCTTTATTTTTTGAAATAATGTCATCGTAAAATTTTCTGTGTTTCTATCCATGGCCGAAGTAGCTTCGTCAAGTATTAAGAACTGTGGTTTTTTATAAAGCACTCTTGCTAAAGCGATAATCTGCTTTTGTCCACCAGATAAATTAATCCCTTCTTCCCCTAAAATTGTAGCTAATCCTTGTGGAAATTGATTAAAGTAAACATCAAAACCATAATTTTCAATGAAATCGATTAAAGTTTCAGGCGCGGATTTACTCCCAAGTAAGATATTATCTACTACATTACCGTTAAAAATTGTTATTTCCTGAGGAATGACACCTATTAAATTTCTATAGTTCTCTAAATTTATTTCAGAAAGTTCATATTGATCATTAATAATAATATTCCCTTTTTCATAAGTGTTAAACCGCTGTAATATCTGACCGACGGTACTTTTGCCACTACCGCTTTCTCCAACTATAGCAATAAATTTTCCCTTCCTAATTTCTATATTAACATTATTGAACAATTCACTCCTTCCTGCAAAATGAAATGAAAGATTTTGAATAGATATCTGTTCAATTCCTGAAATTTCAAAACCTTCTTTTTCCTCTTTTTCGATTGATGCAAATTCATGCATTCGAATAAAAGCGATTTTTGCCTCATAAATTGGGATTGCAATCAGTGCGATATTTGCAATAGATGGTAATAATGATCCGGTGATTCCTAAGACTGCCATTAATTCCCCCAGTTTCATTTCATTATTAAAAACTTGTATGGAAGCATAAATTAGAATTCCGATTAAAAACAGAACGCTTGCTAAACCTGATTGCCATGAAAGAGTAATATTTATTTTTCCGAGATTGAATATTTTTTCTTGAAAATTGGCAAAAATAATATTATTTGCCTTTGCAAAAATTTCTTGTTTGTTATCATTTTTGATAGTTGATATTCCCTGTATGCTGTTTATGTAATTACTTTCATTAAACGCATAACTCTGCATCACTTCTTTTTGTGCATTGATTATTTTTTTATTGCTTCTGTAAATGATATAAAAATAAATCGGCAAACTCAACAAAGAAATTAATCCTAATTTCCAGGAATAACTAAACAAAAATCCCAGCGATATAATAGAAACTAAAACATCTATTACAAAAGAACTCGTTAATTTTTTTATAACGCTCTGTACACGTTGTGTGTCGTTTAATCGAGCAACTAATTCGCCAATTTTTCTGGTGTCAAAAAACGGTTTAGGTAAATGTAAAAGCGATGAGAAAAATTGATTATTGATTCGGTTGTTGAAATCTTTTGATTGCTGTAATAAAAAGAATTCTCTCAAAATAGCTAATCCTACTCTTGCCAATAATAAAATGGTTAACAGGCCAATACCTGAAATTAATTTTTTGATATTTTGAGATGGCAAAATATCATCAATTAGTTTTTGAGAGAACAGCGACATCGCCATTCCTAAACCAGCAACAAAAATACCTAGTAAAATGCTAATCCATAAAAGTTTATAATCTTCTTTCAGAATTTCTAAAAACCATTTTCTTTGAGCGTTTATCTCTGCTTTTTCTTTAATAAAAGTTTTATTTGGTTCGAGAACAAGACAGATTTTTGAAACCCAAATTTTTTCTAATTCAGTTATGGACATATAAAAAACACCTTTTCCCGGATCGCCAATTAGGAAGCCTTTTGTTTCGTCATACTCATAGCAAACTATAAAATGATTGAGTTGATTTTCAATTAAAACATGTAAGAGTAAGGGTTGTTTGTGATCTATAAGTGCTTGAATATCGGCTTCGCAACCCTCAGCGGTAAAGCCTAATTTGATAGCTGCCTGATACAAACCTAACATCGTAGTTCCTTGCTTGGTTGTACCACTTAACTCACGAATTTTTTCAAGAGTGTTATTGCCTTGATAAAGTCTTATGATGCTCATTAAACAAGCAACGCCACAATCTGATTGGTCTAGTTGTAACGTATGTGTTTTTTCAATATGTTTTAGGTTCATTAGGATTTATTGAGAAGTCAGTTTTTTTAGAAGAATTTCGATTTTGGTTTGCCCTTTTATCTTTTCTATTAGTTTTTGATTTTTATCATATAAAACTAAACAAGGTAATGAGTTAACATCAAATATAGTAGCAAAAGTAACTTTGTTATCGTATAAAAAATGAATATTAGGATAAGAAGTAAGTTGGTGTTTTGTGGCAAATGTTTTGATAAGTCCCGGTTTTTCAAACGACACAAAAATGAGTTGGACGTTTTGGAATTTTTCTTCATTCTCCTTTATCATTTTGGTCTCTTCATTGCAATATTCACATTCAGTATTGAAGTAAATAAATAAGGTTGGAATATTGATTTTTATATCCTGATTGGTGAAAAAACCTCCGTTTACATCTTTATATGAAAATTTAGGAATGGTTTTGATGTTTTCTGCTGCTTCCTTTTTTCGATTTATTTTTGTAATTATCAAATAACCCAAAAAGCAAATAAAACATGCAAATACGATCGGAAAAACTATTTTTAAAAATCGTTTCATTTTTTTTCTTCTTTATATAGTATTACAACCAAAATCATTGCTCCCATTGACAGTAATCCTAATACCAAAGAAAAAAGACTTTCATTGTAAAAAACATACCCAATGATGTGTGCAATAATCACGATGAAGTAAGATATTAGTAATATTTTTTTTAGTCTTAGCATTTCAAGAATAATTTAGTGTAAAAAACATTATTGTTACTACCCAAAGTAATAATGCAGGCACATAACTATAAGCAACCAATTTTAAACCCCGATCTGTATTAGTACCCGTTAGTTTACCAATTTGAAATCCTAGATAAATAATATAGGCAAGCTCAAATAAATTAAGGGTTTGAAACGGATAAAAAAACCAAGTTTCCAAATCTTTATAACCCACTATATTTAATGCACATAATGGATAGAAATTTTGAATATCCTGTAAATTATAATTTGGCTGAAAAAAATAAAACCAAATAATTTTAAAAACGGGAACAAGTAAAAAGATAAATTCTGCTTTTAGAACTATATCCCAAAGATTAGTAAACCTCAAATCTTTATCAAAGAAAAACAAACCAATATAAAGTATAGTAGCAATTATAGTGGTTTTGATTAAAAGAAAAATTGGAATAAACACGTATCCAATCCATTGCCACTTTTTTTGAAAGCCAAGTAAATTTTCAATTTGTTTTGAAGTGAGTTGCTCAGAAAGTGAATTGTAAAGTAAATCATCAAAATGAATGACTTTTTTAAAAATTTCTGTAATTAAAATGGAAGCAATAGAAAGTGCTAAGAACTTAAAAAAAGTGCTTTTCATAAATGAGTAAAAATATTAACGGATTTTTAGCCGGATATTAAATCCTTTAAGAGATGTTTTTTTTGGATTTTAATTTTAACAAAAACAATATGTTCAGGGTTAAAAAGATCCAAAAACTTAATCTCTTAATATCTATTGAGAAAACATTGAGACAAATATCTATTAGTAAGACAAAAGAACTAATGATTAAAAATATAAGATAATTTTTTTTCATGTTTTAAATACAATTACGACCCGAATGAAAATTTTAATCCGATAAAAACGTAATCTAATTATCGGATTTTAAACTATTAAAAAATATATTCTGCCTGAATATAAATCAGGCAGAATAATTTCTTTTATTAATTGTCCCAACATACCATTGCTAAACTATTCCAATATGGAGCGAAAGTACTTGCAAAAGCATTTACTGCAATTCCAATCGCGCCAACTGTTCCGCATCCAGGGACAGAACCTCCACTGATTTTTTCTAACTCTATCGTCTTAATTTTTTTCATGATTAATCTTTTTTAAAAGTTAAACCAATTATATTTATGATGACAGCGATTAATAATAGAAGCATCATATTTGCAAACATTTTGTCTGAAAGAAAATGTTGACTAGCATTAAGTATCATTATCGCCACAACGACCCACGTCATTATTTTTACGCTTTTATACATAATATATTGGTTTTAAATTATTCTATACTTACTGATTGTTTTTGGTATTACAGAAATTGCTTAAAAGCAATCTGATAGTCCTGCTCCCGCAAAAATACTTAGACCAGCTATAAGGCCACCTCCAGGGAGACCTAATGTTAAAACTCCAATTGCTCCAGCAATAAGACAACCTCGTCCACTAGTTCCTCCACTGTAGAGTTCCATCTGATTTAATTCTAATTTTTTCATAAAAGTGATTTAAAATTTATAATTAATAATTGTTTTAAAAATGTCATTTAACAAAATTGACTTCGCAATGATCGGGATAACTTAATAAAATGAATTACGGTTTTTCCGTAATAATTATTAAATCTTTTTTTTATGGCGGATTTGTTTCTTCGCTTATTAAAACATAAGATTTACTTCAACTATTCCAGCTACAGCTACCCGCACGTCTTGTTATAAATCCCCATTTATTACAGTTTTTTCTTTCGAGAACCAAAAGTATACTTTTTGATCGTTTAAAAAAATAATCTAAGTATTTTTTTACAATAATTTTTAAATGTAGATTTATTTTCATTCCTGGACAAACTGCAGCTGAGGATCTGATTAAAAAAAATCTACATTTTTAACAGTAAAAATAAAAACCTAAAAATCCTAAACTGGCAAAATCGCAAACCTACAAACCTACACAACCTACAATATTCTATAAATCAGATAGTTAAGTCCAAAAACACGTTAAAATGTGTAGGTTTGTGTAGGTTTGCGATTTTTTGAAAATACACCGACCTACACAAACCTACACATTTTTTTATATTTATATCACATAACATTATGATTATAAGCAATATAGAAACTGTAGTATTGCGTGTAGGTTGTGTAGGTCGAGAAAAACAAAATTTTCAAAAAGTAGAAGCAAGAACGCTAAAAAGCTTTTTATTTTTTACTGGTTTCAATTTATGGCATTGTATTCATATAATGAATGGCTTCATTAATTTCGTCAAAATTGCTTAATTTGGTAATATCTACAACAAAAGCTGAAGTTACCGAGCCATCTCTTCCGGTTCGAAAACGATAGCTACTTTTTATTTCGAAAAATGCATTTTCTTTTTTTACTGTATCCTGCATAGTTGCTTTACTTGGTATCATTTCTTTGTATTGATTGTACCATTGTCTTTGTATTTTATCATAGGTATTAGAAAAATTAAAATACAAAAAGTTGCCGTCCAATTTTATATCTCTTTCGTAATCTAATTTGTTATCTCCGTTGGTTCTTATACAAACCAAAAAGCAATCCCACCATTTATTTGAAGCACTTGCAGAATTAATTTTATTCATTTGAAATTCACTGATTTTTTCAAAATGCTCCATCATTTGAGCATGCGTAAAGGGAAAAACAATAGTATCTTTTAAAATCTCGTAGGTAGCCCCTAAAATCGCAAAATTAGTAGAGAATCTACTTGGTGAGCCGATAGGCATTTTTGCGGATATACTGGTTTTGTATAGTCTGAATTTTGTTTTGAAATCGATTAAAAATCGGTTTCTTTCTTTCAATAAATCATCGGTAAATGAACTAATACCTTTTTCGGTCATATCTGCAAGTTCATCGTACTTTTTAACTTCATCATCTGTAAAAGTGTTTTTACTCATATCTAACCACAGTAAACGGGTTATTAAAGCTTCGTCATCAGGAGAATGATTACCCGTTAAAATTAACGATGATAATATAGGCACGGTTTCAGTGCTTACATGACTGTCTATAGTCCCTCTTTTGTACCCGTTCCTGTCCCAAATACCTTTCAGTATTCCATCGAGTTGTTTATCTCCGTTTTTATACTCGGAAAATTGACAGATTATATTAACAAATTGTGCAAATTCCCTAATGTGAGCCTTTAAAGTGGACGCACCTCCCTCGATATTAATTGCAGATTGAGGCTTGCCGAAAAAACTTTGACAACAGTTTGCTAGCTGATCTTTTCCCGATGATGCTTTACCATGAAAAAACAATATTGGAAATGCTTTTAATTCATCTACTACAATATCCTGAAATATACTGGCCATGGTAAAAAGAATTGCAGAAATTGAATTGTTTCTGTGAACTTCAAACATTTTAGATAAATAAGCATCAATTGTAACGGTTGAAGTCTTTATACAAACTCTTTTTTGTGGCTCATATTTAAAGGCATTTTCTTTGTAAACTTTGTTTGCCGATGGAACATAATAGGACGTTTCTTTATGTTTAAAAATTCCATTTTCGTCAATTTCTATTTTGTTGCCGTCACAAAGGTTTACTTTGTTATTCCAGAGCCAAAAATCATCCTCTTTTTGCCATCCTAAGCAATCAATTTTCTTTCCGTTTCCCATTTTGTCAAATAGGAATGCTTTTAAGATATGAAAGTCCTTTGGAGTTCCTGACCAAAGATAATTTCCGTGTGAGGTTACTATATCATCAAATTTTTGAGGGGTATTTAATTTATCGGATAGAACATCAAATATTTTTTCTTGTTTATATACATTCCTTATTTTGATAAGTTTCATCGGGAATTTTTCATCCTGCATGTGCTGAATGATTTTTACAACGAAATTGGAAACCGATTTGAAATATTTTTTTGAATCTCCCTGCATTATCCAAATTTGATTATTTGCCATAAACATTCTATATTTTTCTATGTCAGTAATTAATTCTGAAATAGGCGTTTTTACCTCTTTTGGCATTTCATATTGAGCATATAACTTTTCATTTTCCTGTAAATCAACAACATAATCATTAACCTTTAAAGCCAAATCAATGATTTTTTGAAAGTCTTCGGCTGTATGTTCTTGGAAATAATCTGTAAGATCGTAACCTTTTACAGCTTCATTTTTTGGAAGTTGCAAGGGTACTATTTTAGGAAATCTACTTGTTATTGCATTACGCCCAGTCTCGCCACCTTTATCGTTATCATAACAGATAAAAAGATTTTTGCAAAGGCTTTGCAAAGTCTTTATTTGGGCGTTTGTAGGGTTGTGGGTTTCACTCCTGAATGTGATCGCTTTATAACCTCTTGAAACCGCTACAATAGTATCTTTTTTTCCGGCACAAATGATTAGGTTTTCTGTTTTCTCGTTTCCTAATTGTTCTAATCCGAATATATCCCCGTTTTGTAAACCATTACTGAATATTTTAGGTTGTTTTTTATCTGGTTGAGCAGGAGCATAGACTTCAAAATTTCCATTTACTTCATAACTGAATGCTAAAACATCTTCTTTTATAGTGAAATTGAAATCTTTATTTTTTGCACTGCTAAAAAAACTGTATTTTTCAACAGCTCTAATATTGTACTTTTCTAAAAGTTCTTTTTCTACGCCTAATTTATTCCAGAAAGAAAAATGATTTTCTTTCATTTGAGTATTAATAACCTTTAATACAAATGGCTTTTCTTGCGTTGCAACAGTTTTTTCCTTTTGTTGCAAAGGCTTTGCAAAGGTTTGATTTTCCTTTGCAAAGCCTTTAAAATCTTGCTTTATTGGTATGTTCATTTCCTTTGCAACTGTTTCTAAGACTTCATTAAATTGTGTCTTACAATTCAGTTGTTTTAAGTTGGCCACGAACTCGAATGCATCCCCTTGTTTTCCTGAACTATTGCATTTAAAAGTTCCATTTTTGTAAAGCTTGAACGATGCGTTTTTATCTTCTGAAAAAGGACTGGATATATTTCCCTTTGGAAATTCAGAAATATTTAAAAATTTTAAATAAATATTTTCAGCCGTAGTATGTCCAAAAATTATATCTTTGGTCAAAATATTTGAAATCATATAATTATATGTTTTACAACCCATTGCAGTTGGTCAGCAATGGGTTTTTTGTTTTACGAATTGTTTCCTTTATAACTATTGATCGCATTATTTAATCTGTCAGATAGAATATAACCATCAGGTGAGCCATGTTTACAAATGAACATTATTGCTTCAAAAGAAGATATTCGCTTGGCATGAATTATCGATCCGATGGTAGTAGATTTCCTTGTTTCTTTGATTATGTCGTTTATTTGTTTTCGGATAAATTCACAGGACATTTGACTTATATATAAATTCTGTAATTCTGCCTTATTATTTATAGTGTGTAATACTTTTAGACTCATATTGATATAATTGTTAGAATCCCTTGCAATTAGCCAGCAATGGATTTTGTTTTTTTAGGTTTGTATTTTTCTTTGAATACCTTCTGTAGTAAGTATTTTAAAATGTAGATTTATTTTGCTGAGATCTGCGCCGGCACTTTGTCCAGGAATTGAAAAAAATCTACATTTTAAGAATTAATTAGATTACAAATTTTGTTGCAAAGCCTTTGCAAAGCCTTTGCAATATTTTAATTAAGCATTTGCAATTCTGAAAAATTGGGCTCTACATAAATCTTTGCCTTTTCAAAATCAATATGGGAATGCTTTATAAAAGATGGCGTGCCCTGCTTATACATATCAAGTTCCTTTTCTTTTCGGTCTAAGTCTTGTTTGTAAAGGTTTTTAAGCTCTACGAGAATGTCGAGTCTGTCTCTTAAATAATCGTAATTAGCTTTAAGGATTTCGTAAGGTGTTTTTTCTGTTTGCATAAGAAAAAGTTTTGTATAGGCGAAGTACCCCTTAGGGTTGCAAACATATTCCGAGGAATAAATTAACAACGCTTTAGCAGTTGAGACCCTTAGGGTACTTCGTTATTGTCGATAAGATTTTTTTGGAGATTGCTCCCCGAGATATGTTTGCACAACAAACGTACAAATTAATTCCAATTAAAATAAATTAAGATTGAAATTTATTCATTTTTTGTAATGCCTCAGAAACTTCACTTTTTTTGTAGCGAACCTTATTCCCAATTTTATAAGCGGGAATAAGGTCTTTTCTTGTCCAGTCCCATAATGTTACAAGTGAAACCGACAACATTTTAGCCGTTTCCTCTCTTGTTAGCAGTTTTTCATTGTCAGGTTGCAAAGTGTTTGCAAATCCCTTAAGTGCATCGACAACCTCTTTTACGATTTCATTTTTGAAATCAAGAGCATTTGTGTTTTCCAGTTGTAGTACGTTTGTCATAACTTAATCGTTTTTTGATTGATGATTGATAAGACAAACTTAAGTACGATTAATTTAGTGCTGTTGCGATTAACTAGGATAAGAAAGGTTTGGGAAGTCTACTTAAAACTTTAACATTTACCTACCAATAACTGCAATAAAATCCTACTTTTTCACATTTCAATTTTAATTCCGCAGAAGCTTTATATCCATTAGGAACGCCAATTTGTTTTATGATTGAAATAAAAACAATTACGGGTATTATTTTTATTCTAACATTCCCCCCTAAAAGTTTAATGTAATAATTAATCACTTGTCTAATCACTTTTTCAGGTAATTGATCACCATACGCCTCGAACAAAAAAGCTTTAGTTATTTTATTGGGAATTATTTTCATTTTCCCAATGCTCTTTTAATTTTTCAGCGTTTTCTCTCGGAGTAATTTTTATGTATTTTAAAAATTGCGTTTCGGTTTTATGTCCTGTTATAGCCATAATTGTCATATTGGATAATTTTCCATAAAGATTTGATGCAAACGAGCGCCTGCATGTATGCGAGGTAATAAGTTCGTGTTTTGGGAATGTACCAAACACTTTTCGATTTTTATTTTTTGATATAATTGTTATGTCAGGAAAGAAGTCTTTTTCGTCCTTTTTGTTTGTCATTTTTGCACTTTCGATCATTTCAGTAAAACCAACAGCTTTGCAAACTTCTTTTACATATTCATTAAATTTAGCATCTGAAATTTGATGTGGTAAATTGCCATTACGTTTATGTAAAATGGCCGTAATCTGTTGATGCATTGGTATAATAACCAGATGTGCAGTTTTTTTGGTAATAATTTCAATATAGTTTCCAACAAAATTGAATTTTTCTAATTTTAAAAAATCAGAAATTCTTAAACCAGTTCGCAAACCAAAAATAAAATTATCTCTCACATTATCCAGTCGTTCTGAATGACTAAAGTCATGATTAAAAACTGCATTTATTTCATTTTCTGTAAGATAAACATCTTTTGTTGGATTTGTGAGAACTCTAAATTCTGAGTGTTTGTATTCTTGATTTATTGGTAATCCTTCTATTTCTATGTTTTTACACCATGTTTTTAAAATTGCAACTTGTGTTCCGAAAGTGTTGTCGTTTAATTTTTCGAAATTTCGGCAGTAAAATAAAAAATCCCTATAAAACTCTAAATTAATATCTTGAAAACGAAGCTTTTTATTTGAGTGTTTTTCGTAATTAGAAAGTTTATTTTTTGCAGTTATATGATGTTGAATTGTTCTCGGAGAAATAGGATTCCCTTTGTAAAGTCTTTGTGGCGAATCATCAATATACTTTTTTACCCAATCCGTAAAATAGATTTTGTAAAGTTCATCTTTGTCAGCTCTTCCAAAGAATTTTTTTATTTTTTCTTTAAGCCAAATACTGCTTATATTTTGTTGAGTATTGTAGTCGATATTATACTCTTCTAAGAGATAATTTTCCAGATGGCGAAGTTTACTGTTAATGAAATCTTTTTGCGGAGTTGTAACGCTAATTTTTACCTGTTCTTTAGTTTCGCTCCACTCGTTAAATTTTACTGATAGCCCTGTTCGTGATTTTTGGTCTATTCTTTTACTATCCCAAAACCTAACATAGATACTGGATAATTCAGATTTGCCTTTTATAATAAAATATCGAATTTTCATAGTGTGAACATTATCATACGAAGATAGTGTTTTGCCGAAATATTGCCGAAAATATTTTAATTTATCTTAATAACACTTAATTTATCTTAATAATATTTGTAAGATAAAAACATTTAATTAATTAATTTTAAAGGATTTGCAGTGATTTTTGCAGATTGTTTAATTCGTACAAATTAAGAGGGTTGCAAAACGGCTCCGGGTACAAAAACCTCTTCTTAACGGAAGAGGTTTTTTTGGTTTTATTTAACCATATAAGTTATGTAAGTTCATTTAATACTGCTGCTTTATAACGTAACGTTATATTTATTTATATAACTACATGGTTAAAACCTCACAACTCGCCTCATGCAAAACAGGAAAATTACACGAGTTCGCAATAAAACACAACTGATTTGCTTTCTGATGTAATCCTAGAGCTAATTCTATTTGTTCCGGATCTGAAATCTTTGCTTTAGGATTTAATCGAACTTCTGTAAAACGTCCGCTTCCGTCTGGTGAGACTTCCAGTGTTGCTTCGGCATGATCTGAATATTCCAGAACTTCTATTCCGTTTTGTGAGCAGACATATAAGTATGACATCATGTGGCAGGAAACCAGACTGCTCAACAGTAAATCTTCGGGATTGTATACTTCCGGATCACCTTTAAAGGCTTTTGCTGCGGAAACATTTAAAACAGGTTTCCCTTCAATTTTAATTTGATGACTTTTATTGTACAACTTTGAAACTGATTCTTGTTCTTTTTTTGAAGTCCAATTGAGTTCTGCTTTGAATAGATGTTTCATTTTGCTTTAGTTTACTTTGCTAAGTTACCATTTTATATAGTTACTATGAATTAATCGCGCTAAGTCGCAGAGTCGCAAAGTTTTTTCTGCCACTAATTTCACGAATTTTCACTAATTAAAATTAACCATCCTGATTTGTGTAAATTAGTGCAATTCGTGGCAAACTTCACTCAATAAAAAACCTCAAAAGCATAACTTTCGAGGTTTCTTAGAGAATTACTAAACTAATAAACAAATTCTAAAACTATTTTTTTACAGAAAATTTAAAAGTAGTTTTAGTTTGATAATTTTCTCCCGCGTTTAAAACCGTTGTCGGGAAGTTTTTCTGGTTTGGAGAATCCGGATAATGCTCTGTTTCTAAACAAAGTCCGGTTCTGTGTGCATATTTTCCACCGTCGCGTGTTGGTAAAGTTCCGTCAAGGAAATTCCCGGAGTAAAACTGAATTCCAGGTTCGTCGGTTGTCATTTCCAGCACTCTTCCACTTGCAGCGTGGTACACTTTCGCTATGATTGTTTTTCCTTTTTCAGGATTGTTCAGTACCCAGCAGTGATCATATCCTTTTCCTCTTTCTAATTGCTCGTTCTTCACTTCGATGTCTTTTCCAATTAATTTTGGTGTTCTGAAATCGAAAGGCGTATTAGCAACATCCTCTAATTTTCCTGTCGGAATAAGCGTTGCATCAACCGGAACTAATTTGTCCGCATTTAAAGTCAATTCGTGATCTAAGATTGTTTTCGAAAAATCTCCGGATAAATTGAAGTATGAATGTTGTGTCAAATTCACAATTGTTTTCTTATCGGTTGATGCTTCATAAAGCACTTCCAGCTCATTATCATTTGTCAGCGTATAGGTTACAAAAACCTTTAAGTTTCCGGGATACCCTTCTTCTAAATCTTTACTTAGATACGATAATTTCAAAGAAGCTGTATTTCCTGATTTTACCTCATCGGCTTTCCAAACAACATTGAAAAATCCCTGCGGTCCACCGTGCAAAGCATTTGGCGCATTATTTATGGCTAATTGATATTCTTTTCCGTCTAAAGTAAATTTTCCTTTAGCGATTCTATTTCCGTATCTTCCAATCAAAGCTCCAAAAAACGGATTCTCTTTCTCGTACTGTGCCAAAGAGTTAAACCCGATTACTACATTTTCAGAAACTCCCTCTTTATTTGGTACTTTCAAATCTGTAATTCTTCCACCAAAAGTGATGATGTCCACTTCCATCCCATTTTGGTTTTTTAATTTGTAACTATCGACTTTTTCTCCTTTTGCAGTGGTTCCGTAAGCTGATTTTTCAATTGTAACCGTAGCTTTTTCATCTGTTGAAACTGCTTTTGCATCTGTTTTTTTATCGCTTTTGCATTGAACTGAAACCGCAGCCAAACTCAAAAGGCTGATTCCAAAAACGCAACGTTTTAATACATTCATAAATGATATTTTTTAGTTTTGGTTAAATGTTAGCTGTTAAAAGTTAAAAATAGCAAATTAAAATTCAAGATAAAACCTTTGCCACTTTGAACCTTTGCACCTTAATTAAAGTCCATGCTGAAACAGATGATAATATGCTTCATTCGCATTGATTTTATCTTTAAAGTCCCTTACCGTAGTCCTTTCATCAATAACTAATAATTCGATTCCGGCGATATCTGCAAAATCTTCCATATATTCTGTCGTGATGGCCTGACTATAAACCGTGTGATGTGCTCCACCGGCTAGAATCCAGGCGGTTGCTGCGATATCAAGATTTGGTTTACAGTCCCATAAAACTCTCGCCACCGGTAATTTTGGTAAATCTGCCAATGGTTTAATGGCTTCCACTTCGTTTACAATCAAACGGAAACGATTCCCCATATCTACTAAAGAAACATTGATTGCCGCTCCGGCAGGTGAATTGAATACCAAACGTGCAGGATCTTCTTTTCCTCCAATTCCTAACGGATGCACCTCGCAGGAAGGTTTTGACTCTGCGATTGACGGGCAAATTTCCAACATATGCGATCCTAAAACGTATGATTTCTGAGGTGTGAAATGATAGGTATAATCTTCCATGAAAGAAGTTCCTCCTTCAAGCCCGACGTTCATAACTTTTAATGCACGAACCATTGCAGCCGTTTTCCAGTCGCCTTCGCCACCAAAACCGTAACCATCGGCCATTAATCTTTGTGTCGCAATTCCTGGTAATTGTTTCCAGGCTCCAAGGTTTTCAAATGTATCTGTAAAAGCTCCAAAACCTCCTTCTTCAAGGAAAGCTCTTAGGCCTAATTCTATTTTTGCTGCTTCTACTAATGAACTTCTTTGCGCTCCGCCTTCTTTTAAAGAATCGGTTAAAGAATAAGATGATTCGTAAATGGCTAATAAATCGTTTAATTGTTGCTCTGTTACCTTATCAATATGTTTCGTCACATCTGAAGAATCATATCCGTTAACCGACATTCCAAAACGAATCTGGGCTTCTACTTTATCGCCTTCTGTAACGGCAACCTCACGCATATTGTCTCCGATGCGGGCTACTTTTAAGTTTTGAAGTTCGTCCCATCCTAAAGCTACTCTTGTCCACACTCCTAATTTGTTTAAAACACGTGGATCTTCCCAATGTCCAACCACCACTTTACGTTTTTTACGCATTCTGGACATGATAAAACCAAATTCACGATCTCCGTGAGCGGATTGATTCAGGTTCATGAAATCCATGTCGATAGTTCCCCACGGAATTTCAGCATTGTATTGTGTGTGTAAATGGCACAGGGGTTTCTTTAGAATGCTTAATCCTCCAATCCACATTTTAGCTGGAGAAAAAGTATGCATCCAGGCAATAAGACCGATACAGTTTTTAGTGGAGTTTGCTTCTAAACATAAATCTAAAATTTGCTTAGGCGATTTTAAGGTGTCTTTGCAAATTATTTTTACCGGAATGTGTGATGAAGCGTCTAAACCTTTTGCCATAATTGCAGCATGTTCCGCTACTAATTTTAAAGTTTCCGGTCCGTATAATTCCTGGCTTCCTACTACAAACCAAACTTCTTTTTGAGATATATCTATCATTTCTTTTGTTCTTTTTTGTTTCAAGTTTCAGGTTTCAAGTGTTGGAATCTGAAAACTCGAATTGTTATTTTTTGTTTTAGGTTTCTTTTGTTTGACTTTCACGTTTCACGTTCCAATAACTTGAAACAAAAAAACATGAAACCTGAAACAAAATTTTCTACTGTCCGTAATACGAATCTTTTCCGTGTTTGCGGTTGTAATGTTTTTTTATCAGGGAGTCTTTCAATCTTGGTGCGTTTGGATTTATCTGTAAAGTCAGGTAGGCCATTTCGGCTACGACTTCTAAAACCTTGCTGTTGTAAACTGCTTTGGCTGCGTTTTTTCCCCAGGCAAAAGGACCGTGGTTTCCAATCAAAATCATTTCTACTTCTTCGTAGGAAAGATTTTTTTCTTTGAAACAATCCAAAATCTGAATTCCGGTATTGTGTTCGTAATTTCCTTCGATTAGTGAATCTGCCATCGGCGGTGCGCACGGAATGTCTGACGTTAAATGATCGGCATGTGTGGTTCCGAAAATTGGAATATCCTGCTGCGCCTGTGCCCAGGCCACAGAATAGGTTGCGTGCGTATGCGCAACACCTCCAATATTTGGCCAGTTTTTGTATAAATAAGCATGTGTTTTGGTGTCTGATGACGGACGCATGGTTCCTTCAATAATGTTATTGTCAAAATCAACAATTACAATATCTTCGGGTTTTAAATCCTCATAAGGAACGCCGCTGGGTTTAATGGCAAAAACATCATTTTCCCTATCCACCGCACTTACATTTCCAAAAGTATAAACCACCAGATTCAATGCATTTAACTGCATGTTGGCTTCGTAACATTCCTGCTTTAAATCTTTATAACGAGAACTCATGTTGTGGTAATTTAATAGTTGGGTCTTCGTAAGCACTTAACTGATCGTATGCCAAAAGCAATTTATGATAAGCTGCTACTTTATTTAATTGAGGAAAATATTCTCCGTCAAAATCACTTCCTATCTTTTGACTTGCCTCAATTACGTTTGGATAAATTCCTGCCGCAACGGCTGCGTAAATTGCCGCTCCCAGAGCCGGAGTCTGATCTGATGCTGCAATTTTAATGGGTTTGTTTAAAACATTTGCCAAAGTCTGCATGATAAAAGGCGATTTTCTGGCAACGCCTCCAATTCCGATAACGCTGTCAATTTTTACACCTTCTTCTTCAAAACGATCCACGATTTTTTTCGCTCCAAAGCAAATTGCGTTTACCAATGCTTTGAAAATATGAGGCGCTTTTGTTCCTAAAGATAAATTGGAGATTGCGCTTTTTAATTCCTGATTGGCGTCTGGAGTTCTTCTTCCGTTAATCCAGTCCAAAGCAATTGGAAGACTGTCTGAAACCGGAATTTTTTCTGCTTCTTTTGTCAGTTCCACAATTAATTTATCGCTGAATTCTTCTCTTAATTGTTCTTTCTGAGTGTCACTTAAAATAGAAGAAGAATCTAATAAATGATCGGTTGGCCAAAGCAATAATTCTTTGTACCAGGCCAATAAATCGCCAAAAGCAGATTGTCCTGCCTCTAAACCGATATAACCCGGAATTACGGATCCGTCAACTTGTCCGCAGATTCCGCGAACAGTTTTGGTCCCTACTTCTTCTTTCGAACCTACTAAAATATCACAGGTTGAAGTTCCCATAACGCGAACTAAGGTGTTCTCGCCAATTTTTGCTCCAACAGCTCCGGAATGTGCATCGAAAGTTCCTACGGCTACGATTGTATCTGTCGAAAGTCCTAAACGATCTGCCCATTCTTTGCTTAAATTTCCGGCAACTACATCTGATGTAAACGTTTCATCATATAAATTACCGCGAAGTGTTGCCAGATACGGATGTAATTTTTCTAAGAATTCAACTGGCGGAAGTCCGTTCCAGTCTTCGTGCCACATCGCTTTATGACCCGCGGCGCAACGGCTTCTTTTGAATGTCTTTAAATCTTTATCTTCAATTAATAAATACGTCATTAAATCGCAGTGCTCCATCCAGGTGTGCGCTGCATTTCTAACGGCTTCATCTTCTCTGGCAATGTGCAGGATTTTTGCCCAAAACCATTCCGATGAATAAATTCCGCCTACATATTTTGTTACGTTTTCTCCGCCCCAGCTTACTGCCAGTTCGTTGATTTCGTTTGCTTCATTTATCGAGGTATGATCTTTCCATAATACCATCATTGCATTCGGATTTTCTTCAAAACCTTTTGTTAATGCCAACGGAATTCCTTCTTTGGTTACAGGAACGGGAGAAGATCCGGTGGTATCAATACAAATTCCGCGTACTTGAAACGGATCAACTCCACTCTCTTTTACAACAGTTTGTATCGTAATTTCTAAACCTTCAATATGGTCGAGTGGATGCTGACGAAACTGATTTACAGATGCGTCACAATATTGCTTGTTTTTCCATCTTTTATAAGGAGAAACATTGGATGCCAATTCTTGTCCATTTTCAGTATCTATCAGCATCGCCCGAACAGAATCTGTTCCGTAGTCCAATCCTATAACGTAATTTTTCATTCGAAATTCATTTTATAATAATGACAAATATAAATATAAATAATTTATAAGTGTGTAAAAAACACTTAATAAAAATAAGGGCTTGTATTTTTGCAAATAATGCATCAAAACAAGGATTTAGGATAAAAACAAAAAATAAACGTTTGATTTACATTTATTCTGTTGCGATTATTTCATCTTAATTTTCAAAACCGTAACCGAGTATGCCGGAAAATCGTATTGAACCTTGCTTCCGTTTATCTTAAATTCACTTTCTTTCGGGCTGATTTTAGTTGGAGTTTCAAAAGAATTCTCATCGTTTATTCCGTCTCCTTTTAAAATTATGGCCGTTCCTTTTGCTTCTAATTTGGCTCCTTTTAAATCAATTGTCACATTCTGAGACGCTGCCGCAGTGTTCACAATCTTCAGAATTACTTCCTTCGAATTGACATCTTTTACTGCAGATGCAAACAACTCATTTTGACCCGTGACTGCTTTTCCGTCTTTTGTAATGTTGATTAAATCGGTTCCTTTATTATTAGAGAACAATTTCTGAACATAATAATTTGGCGTTCCGTAGGATTGTAAATTGTTGAACCAAATCATATCAGGTGTCCATTGCCAGCCTTCTACGTGGGCCAGTAAAGGCGCATAGGATGTCAGATGAACAACCTCAGCATTTCGCTCCATTCCGGTCATAAAAGCGGCTTCGGAGAAAGCACATTCCCAGTTGTTTTTATTGTCCGGACTTGCAATCGCTACACTTTGGGCTGCATATTCTCCGGCGAAAATCTTTGGTCCTTTACGATCGTAATTGTCGTAACGGGTTGCATTTTTACGGAACCAGGCCGGATCTTTGTAATAGTGTTCGTCAACGATTTCTGCGTTTAGTTTTTTAAGTTCAGTCATACCATAATCAAAGTAATCTCCGTCAGGAAATGGTCCTGTTCCGGAAACGATTGTAATGTTTGGATATTTTGCTTTGATGGCTTTTTGGAACACTTTGAAACGCTCGATATAATCCGGTCCCCATTGCTCATTTCCAACTCCGATAAATTTCAAATTGAAGGATTTTGGATGTCCCATATCCGCTCTGACTTTTCCCCAAGCGGTGTTTAAATCTCCATTTGCAAATTCAATTAAGTCTAAGGCATCCTGTACGTAAGGATCGATTTGATCCATCGGAACCAATTCTCCTGTGTTGAACTGACACGCCATTCCGCAGCTTAAAATGGGTAACGGCGCAGCGCCGATATCTTCTGAAAGCTGGAAATATTCGAAGAATCCTAATCCGAAACTTTGAAAATAATCCGGTGCCAATTTGTGTGCAAACTCGGTGTTCCAACGGTTAATCATGGTTTCTCTGTCTGTTACATTACCAATCGATTTTTTCCATTGGTAACGCAATGCCAGTGTTTTTCCTTCGACAATACACCCTCCCGGAAAACGTAAAAACCCTGGTTTTAAATCGTACAACAATTGTACTAAATCACTGCGAAGACCGTTTTTTCTTCCTTTCCAGGTATCTTCCGGAAATAAGGAAATTGCATCTAAATCGATTATTCCTGTTCCTTCAAAAGTGATTCTGATTTGTGCTTTTGCTTCGGTTGCCGTCGCGGTTAATTGTGCGGTGTAACTGGTCCATTCTTTCGCTGTTGGCGTGATTGAAGTTTCACCTAAAACCTTTTTATTTTTATCAATGAATTGAATTTTAATCTTAGAAACAGCTCCTGATGCTTTTGAAGCCTTCAGCGATAAATTATATTTCAGATCTTTTTTGATTCCCATTCCTCTGAAACCTTCATTGATCATTTCATAACCGCCTGCATCGTTGATTGTAACCCGGCAATAATTATGATTGGTTCCTTTTTGCGAATATTGAATAATAGTGGCGATTCCGGATTGCAGGTTTAATTTGTGTCGGTCGCTATTGGGTTCGTTCCATCCCATCATGGGTGTTTCGAATTCAAACGATCTGTTCTTGATCATTTCTGCATATAAACCTCCATCAGCAGCAAAATTGATGTCTTCAAAAAACACTCCGTACATCGTTGGCTGAATTTTAGTTACTGTTTTTGCAACATCAACCTGAAGATTATTTTTTTGTGCCGAAGCATAAAAGCCATTCAGCAATAAACCGCAAAGGGTAATTTTGGTAATTAAATTGGACTTCATTTTTTATGTTTTAATTTGTTTTAATGGCACGGATGACGCGGATTAAAACGGATTTTTATTTTTGTTTTCTCGCAGATAGAGCAGATTTTTTTCTAATCTTTTTACTCCTTTAATCTGTGGCATTTTCTTGATTCTTTCTTCTTGCCTCTATATTCTATGTTCTTTGCTCTTTACTCTCAATTCTTATAATCCAACCAAACTTTCATTTTTCCAACTCCTCTGTTTGACCAGCTGTAATAGGGTATTGCTTTGAATTTTGAATTTTCGATAACATTTACGCCTTGCAATAAACTCGCTTCTTTTTTTACTTTGAAAGTGTCGCCTGATGCCACCTCTATTTTATCGAAATTCATTTTGTTGTCGATTTCTTCAACGGCGTAAACGATTGGTCCGTATTCTAAAGAAACTTTATTTTTATTGGTTTCTACTTTTGCATTTGTCTCTACTTCCTGAACTTCCATTGGGAAATTAAGCTGGATTTTATCTCCTTTTTTCCAATTTCTTGTAATGGTTAAATAACCGGCTTCCGGCTGAATAGCTAATGTTTCTCCATTCAGATTAATGGTTGCTTTTTGGGTGGATGCTTTTTTATAAGAATATAAATCGCCCGGCAAAACTTCATTTCTTGCCCAACCCGGAACTCTCAGTTTGATCGTGAATTGACTTTCTTTTTTCGGGTTAACTGAGATCGCTACTTTTCCGTTCCAGGGATATCCGGTTTGCTGTGAAATCTGTAGATCGGTTTTTCCTAAAGTGAAGGATGCGTTGTTCGAAGCATACAAATTCACATATAGAACATCTTTTGATTTTGAATAAATCAATCCCGGAATCGAAGGCACAAATCGAATTAAATTTGTTGGACAGCAAGAGCAATCAAACCAAGCCTGACGTGTGCAAGATCCTCTGTTTGATTTGAAAACGCCATCAGATTCTAAGGCATTTGGATAGAAAAATTCTTTTCCGTCTAATGAAATTCCGGAGATTAATCCGTTATACATGGTCCTTTCGATCACGTCAAAATATTGCGATTTCCCCGTTAAATTATGTAGTCTGTGGTTCCAGTATACATCACCAATTGCTGCACAGGTTTCGTTATATGCGGTTAAATTTGGTAATTCGTAATTGGCTCCAAAAGCTTCTCCGTCATGTCTGGAACCAATTCCGCCTGTGATATACATTTTTTTGCTGACCATGTTATTCCACAAATTATTTACGGCTTCGGTATAGGCTTTGTCTTTTGTTATGGCGGCAATATCGGTCATTCCGGCGTACATGTAAACGGCTCTTACGGCGTGGCCAACGACTTCGTTTTGCTGTACCACCGGAATATGATCCTGTGCATATTCGCCATATAATTTATGATTGTTGGGATTTCCGCGATTGTCGAGAAAGTATTTTGCCAGTTTCAGATACGCTTCTTTTCCGGTAATTTGATACAGTTTGATCAAACCTGTTTCTACAATCTGATGCCCCGGAACTCCTTTTACCTGACATGGTTTGTCGCCAAAAGTTTTGACTAACAAATCTGCATTTTTAATAGCAATGTCAAGAAAATTTCTTTTCCCCGTAGCTTCATAATGTACGACAGCTGCTTCAATCAAATGTCCCGAATTGTAGCATTCATGACTGATTTGCAATGATTCCCAACGTTTTCCTTCGATAACCGGAACCCAGGGCGCTGGCGGTTTTGCCGGATTTATTGTCCTCCATGTGGTCAAGTAACCGTCCTTTTCCTGGCCAATTTTTACAATGGCAATCAAGGAATCTAAAACGCGATCTAATTTTGGGTTTGGCGCACTTATTAAGGTATTCGATGCTCCTTCTATAATCTTATAAACATCGGTATCATCAAAAGGCATTTGTCCTCTCACTTCTCCTGTTTTTTGCTTTCCTGCAATTAAGAAATTCTCAAAACGGCCTTCTTCATTACATTTTTGAATGGCGTATGCAATCGTAATTTCCTGCACTCTCTTAATTATAGGCAACCAAAAAGAATCGGTCAGTTTTACATTCTGAATGTTGACCGGTTCAATTTCGTAACCTGCTTTTAACACCGAAGTTTTATTCGATACTACGACATCATTCTTTGTCTCCTTACAGGAAATAAAAATCAAAAATGATAGAAAAATTGTTACAATATGGAAAGTATATTTTTTCATTATTTGGAATATTCTATTTTAAAACGGGCCATAAATCTGTATCCCAAAGCATTTCCCGAACTACTAGTCTTGGTGTTCCGTTGGTTTTCTTTTCATAGGCGTGATAGAAAATATAATCTTTGCCATCAAACGTATAAGCGCTGTTATGGCCTGTGCCATAGTACTTTTCATCGCCCTGAACTAAGATGCTTCCTCCACCTTCATTTAAAGATTTTCCGTCTTTATCGACATAAGGCCCGGTTATATTTTTAGATCTTCCAACAACCACTTTATAGGTGCTTTTTTCTCCGCGACAGCATAAATCCCAGGAAAGAAATTGATAATAATATCCGTTTTTCTTAAAAATAAAAGGGGCTTCCAGTGCGCCATCGCCCGGGTCAGAATCCGGTAATTCGAAAGTTCTTTTGCGCTTAGCGATTGTATGCCATTCCTGTGGCTGTGCTATTGATTTTAAATCAGGATTTAGTTTTACCATCTTCAATCCTTCCCAAAAAGAACCAAATGATAACCACGGCGTATTATTTTCATCGAAAATTAAATTTGGATCAATGGCATTCCACATATCGCGATTGGGCTGTGACTGAATCACAATTCCCTGATCGACCCATTTGTATTTTTTGTCTTTTGGATCTAATGTTGTGTTTGTCGCAACACCAATTGCCGAAGTATTTTTGGCGAAAGCCGAAACGGAATAATACAGATAATAAACATTATTATGCAAAGAAATATCCGGTGCCCAAATATGGTTTTTGAAATCAGCTGCAACACCATCTGCCCAAACTGGTTTGTCTTTAAAAACGGGAGGTTCGGGATTCCAGCTTTTTAAATCTTTCGAACTGAAAACACTAATTCCTTTACCGGTACAATACAGATAATAGGTTTCTTTTTGTTTAATGACTACGGGGTCGTGCACTACTATTTCCTGCGCAAATGAAACTGAAGCCATCAGCAGCATAAGAGCCGAAAATGTATGTTTGATATTTTTGTGTAATTCCATGTATAATGTTTTATTCTTATTTGAAAAATGTAGACTGCGACTGTAAACTTTTTTCTTTACCATATAAGTGATATAAGATCATTAAGTTTGGACTGAAAACTGTGACTGTAAACTTTTTTTACCCATATAAGTGATAAAAAATCATTTAAGTTTTGCGTTGACCGGAAACTTTTTAAATCATATAAGCAAACTGTAAACTGTAAACTATAAACTGCGACTGAAAACTAAAAAACTATTGAATTCCTTCAGAAGTCATCACCACTCGTTTCATAGTTCCGTCTTTGTTGTAATATAATTTGTCTACACAAACCGATCTTCTGAAACTTCCTCCGTTTGGAATTGATGCTCCGTTGTGATAAATAAAATACGATTGTCCTTTAAAATCTATTATCGATTGATGGTTGGTGTTACTGTTTCCGGCTAATTCATTCAAAATTCCTTTGAATTCCCACGGACCTGTAATGGACTTGCTCATGGCGTAGGCAATTTTCTCCGGAAACTCATAGGCGTATGATAGATAATACCAGTTTTTATGTTTGTGAATCCAAGGTGCTTCTGTAAAATGCGGCAAATCGATGTGCTGAATTGGTCCGTCAAGTTCAATCATGTTTTCTTTTAATTTGGCATAATGGCAAGAGGTATTTCCCCAAAACAAATAGGCTTGTCCATCACCATCGATATAGACCGTCGGATCAATGTCGTCCCAGCTTATATCGGTAAATTTTGTCATGTCATTTGTAATTAAAGCTTTTCCTAAGGCATCTTTAAACGGTCCTGTTGGACTATCTGAAACTGCAATTCCAATTGATTTTCCGTCTATACTTCCGTGGTGAACGGTTACATACCAATAAAATTTTCCATTTCTTTCAATTACCTGCGAAGCCCATGCATCGCCTTTTGCCCATGCAAAATCTGTTACTTTTAGGGGCACCGGATGTGATTCCCATTTTTTCATATCTGATGAAGAATACACCACCCATTCGTTCATTTTATAAAAATTAAAATCGTTTGGTGCTTCGTCATGACCGGCGTACAAATACACTTTGTCTTTGTAAACCAATGCTGCAGGATCGCCTGTATATTGATCTTTGATTATAGGGTTATTGAATTTTACGTGGTCCATTTGGCTTTGAACTGTCTGACAGCAGGAAAGCAAAACTAAAAGTGACAGGCATGTAATTGTATTTTTCATTATGATTTATTTTAAGACATCGTTCCAAAATGTAAAAACCATTCTTCCTGTTGTAAATATTTTTTCTCGCAGATTTTGCCGATCGGGCTGATTTTTATCTTTTAATGCTTTATACCAATAGCTATTGCGATTGGCTATTATTTAATGTTTGGAATTTGGGGTTTTAAAAATTGGAATTTTCTAATTCACTTTCTTGCCCCAAACCGGTAATCCGCCTGATGTTAAACCTGAATAGGTCAAAGTCACTTTTCTGGTGGCTAATTCCCAATCCCAGGCATCGGTTACATTACATTTTACTCCGTTTATAGTCAGGATTTTTTTGGTGCTGTCATACGACCACGTTCCATTAGCGTCCCCGCTTACTTTTTTATCTGCGGTTAAATAAAGGGTTACTGATTTTTGAATGGTTTTGTATTGATAATTCATGGTTATTTGTTCCCAGGTTCCAACAAAACTGGCTTCAGAAATTGTCGTGGCTGGTACTCCGGCATAACGTTCCGGATCAACGACCGGCCATCCATCTTCTGTCCATTGTATACCACGAACGTGTCCCATCATCACGGCATTCGAAACTGCAATTCCCGGAACTCCTTCCGGTAAACGTGCTTGTGAGGTATAAAACCACTGTTTGGTTTCCGGATTCTGAAAAATTCCGCAATGTGAAATTCCAACCCAACCCGTGTGATTCTTAAAGGAATACGGATGAGTCAACATCGGCAGGCAATCGGCTCCGTTGGTAATACTAATTCCGCTGATTGTCAAATACGGTCCTAAAATGCTTTTTGAACGAGCAACACGCGTGTTATAGGCAACCGATAATTCATCATAAGCCAAGAACAAATAATAATACTGAGTGTCCGGATTATAGATAATTTCCGGTCCTTCCAGTGCCTGCCAACGGTTTGTATTTACATTTCCTCGTCCTGCAATTCGCACTCCGTAATCGTCAATTGTCTTTAATTTATAGGGTTTCCCTGTAGTTGGATTCAGTTTTAAAGCTGCGATTCCGGAATGCCATGAACCGTAAATTAAATACTGATCGCCTTCAGGAGTCTGAATAAAACTGGGATCAATGGCGTTGAATTTAAAATAAGCATCCCAATCATTTCCTCCGTTTCGAACATAACTTTTTACGCCGTCCGGTTCAGAACAAACTACCATTCCTTTATCTGTCCAATTGTTTGAAGCCAGATCATTTGTCTCGGCTAAACCAATAAAAGCGCGTTCTGTCCAGGAAGTATTG
Organism: Flavobacterium circumlabens; assembly: GCF_004345565.1. Lineage (GTDB taxonomy): Bacteria > Bacteroidota > Bacteroidia > Flavobacteriales > Flavobacteriaceae > Flavobacterium > Flavobacterium circumlabens. The sequence continues at coordinate 767,062 of NZ_SLWA01000001.1, forward strand.
GTGTCTGTTCCTACAATAGGATTTGTAACCACAATGCTGTAATACATTCTGTAAATATTTCCGACTTTTCGAACACAAGGTGCCCAGTATCCATAATTCGGATTTGTAATGGCGGGTAATGCCGGAGACATTCTGGCTCTTTTGTTATTCAGGGAATCTTTTACCCAGGCCGGAGCTTCGGTCATGGATGATCCCATAAATTCCCAATTGATTAAATCTTTCGATCTTCTGTAAAAAAAATGTCCGTGTCCATCCGTTGCATTTCCGTAAGAAGCATCGGTTTGATACATATAATAGTATTCTCCGCTTTTTTCAACTGAGGGATCATGTACGTTGGCCAAATTCCATTGTGCTTTACTTCCCCAGCCTGATATTGCCGTATAATTGTCGGCGTACGTTGGCCCGGGAAAACCAGGTGTTACCACAACCGGAGGTACTACTACAGGATCCGGATTATGCTCCGCAGGATCATCACCTGAACAACTCGTTACCGCAACTGCAATTAAAAATAGTCCGATGCACGAAGCCATTTTTAAAATGGAATTTGATTTTTTCATTTTTATATTTTTATTTTCCTTCTAACACCACTACTGAGAAAGGAGGAATTGTGATTTCTAATTTTCCCTTTTTGTTTTCGAAACCTTTAAAAACCGTTGGTACAATTTTGTCTGGTGCATCGAATGAATTGTAATCCTGCAATTTTGCTGATGTTATAATCGTTCCTTTGAAAGCTTTTACTCCAAGATCGTTTACATCAATTTCTATTTTATTTTGATTTTTTGCGTCAACATTTACTAGTGAAATATGAACCGATCCGCTTTTGTCTTTTGAAGCTGAAGCCGATACTGCCGGAAGTGTTTCTCCATTAAAAGTATATGACGGCGATTGAAAACTTACCGGTAATAATTTAGCATCCTGGTGCACGCTGTACATTTTCATGACATGATACGTTGGCGTTGTAATCATTTTTGCTTTGTCTGTAAGAATTACGGCTTGCAAAACGTTTACGCATTGTGCTAAGTTTGCCATACGGACCCTATCAGCGTGATTGTTGAATATATTAAGCGTTGCTCCGGCTAAAACTGCATCTCTCATGGTATTTTGCTGGTATAAAAATCCCGGATTTGTCCCTTTTTCTACTTCGTACCAGGCTCCCCATTCGTCTACAATCATGGCTACTTTTTTCTCCGGATCGTATTTATCCATTACAGCTGCATGTTTGGTAACCAATTCTTCCATTTTTAGCGCCGATTGCATGGTATGGAAATAACCGTCTTCGGTAAAGTTTACACCGTCGCCTTTTTTACCCCAATCGATTACGGCATAATGATGAACCCCTAATCCTCCTAACATATTTAAAGGAATGTTTTTCATTAAAACTTCTGTCCAGTTATAATCGGCACTGTTTGATCCGGATGCAATTCTGGTAATTCCGCCGGTGTTTTCCCAATCTGACATGAAGGTGGCGTATTTGCGGTATTCATTCGCATAATATTCTGCTGTCATATTTCCGCCGCAACCCCATGCTTCATTTCCAATTCCCCAGAATTTTACTTTCCATGGTTCCGTTCTTCCGTTCTTTTTACGTAAATCACTCATTGGACTTTTACCACTAAAATTGGTGTACTGTACCCAATCTGCTAATTCCTGAACGGTTCCGCTGCCTACATTTCCTGATAAATACGGTTCTGCTCCAAGCAATTCACACATATTCAGAAAATCATGTGTTCCAAAACTGTTGTCTTCTGTTACTCCTCCCCACCATTGGTTTACGATTGTTGGTCTTTCCTGTTGCGGTCCAATACCGTCTTTCCAGTGATAGGTATCCGCAAAACATCCGCCGGGCCATCTTAAGTTTGGAATTTTTAATTCTTTTAAAGCTTTGATAATATCATTTCTAACTCCTTTTGTATTTGGAATTTTTGAGGTGTCTCCCACAAAAAAACCTCCGTAAATAGAACGTCCTAAATGTTCTGCAAAATGTCCGTAGATATTTTTGTTGATTGTCGGAGCATCGGCCGCATTCTTTATCGTAACAACTGTGGTCTGATTTTGAGCGAAACTTACCTGATTGCAAATGGTAATAAGAAATGTGATTAAAAGTGCTTTTTTCATAGTATGTTTTATAAGTTATAAAAGAGGAAAGCTTTATGAGACTTTCCTCTGAATGGTATTTTTAATACGAAAGTGTTGGCCATCCTGATGACCACGTGAAATATACAATTTCCAGTTTAGGATTTCCACTGTCGGCTCCGTCATAATAATGAACGGATCCTTTTTGAGTTCCTGTAATTCTGGATAAATGACCAGGGCCAATATAATTTCCTTGTGTAGCTAAAACGGTCGTTCCGCCACCGCTTTTTAAATTGACTCCGTTTTTATCCACAAAAGGCCCAAACGGACTTGTTGAACGACCCACTACAATATAATAGGTACTGTTTACGCCATTGCAGCAAGAGCCCCGGTTAACGAACATATAGTAGTAACTTCCTTCTTTGATTAAACAAGGGGCTTCCCAGCTTGCACTGCTTCCGCCCGCTACAATAGTTTTGCTTCCTGTCGTTTTTCCTGTTGAAGGATTTATCTGAATGACTCCGATTCCGGCATGCCAGGAGCCATACGCCATATAAACATTACTTCCGTCTACTAAAATTGAAGGATCAATTGCGTTTACATCTGAAGATGAAGAAGAAGAAACAACCACACCTCTGTCTGTCCAGTTTGTACCTGCACTTTGCGAAATCGAAGGCGCTGTTACTAACCCAATGGCAGAAGTTGCAGAGCCAAAAGTAGAACAGGAATAATACATGTTCCATCTGTTATTGAACCATGCTACATCAGGTGCCCAGAATGTTTTTACAAAACCCGGTACATATCCTGTGATCCAGCCCGGAGTTGAAGTGAAAACTGATGTTCCCCAAGTCCAGCTTGTTAAATTTGTAGAATACGTCATTGGGATATTATCGCCTGTCGTAAAAACATAATAATTGACTCCGCTTTTTACAATTGTACTTGGATCGTGTGAAGGCACGGTTCCGGCAACTGTTTTGGCTGTTAAACTTTTTATTTGAGAATTTTGAGTTTTTACAGCTGCATCCTCGTTTGAAGGAATTACAACATCTTCATTTTGACAACTTACTAATAATACTGCTAATAAAACCAAACTTGTAATTGTTTTCATTTTTTATAATTTTAGTTACTGTTACTAATTATCTCTGTACAATCTCAGTCGCAGTTTTCGGTCGCAGTCGCAGTCTTCAGTTGAGACTGAAAACTGAGACTGGGACCGAGACTGAAAACTTAATAACTCTCATTCTGTTTTGTTCCCGGATTATTATCCATTTCTAATTGCGGAATTGGATAAAATTCTCTTCCCTGCGTATAAGAATTAAACTCGGCATCTCTGGATTTTAACCAGGCTAGTTTTGTAGGATTCTGTAACCATCCCCAACGTCGAATGTCATCAAAACGGTGGCCTTCAAGAGGGAATTCCAAAAACCTTTCATGACCAATTTGTTCTCTCATTTCTACTTGCGACATTCCTGGTTTTGTAGTATTTAAATCCGGTAAACCAACTCTGTTTCTTACCATTTGAATGTATCCGTATGCTCCCGGAGTATCACCTGTTTCGTTTAAACATTCGGCATACATTAAAAGGATATCGGCATATCTTAATAAACGTTCATTTATACCGGAACGCCAATCGTATTCATCTGCAAATTCACCATCTGAATTTTGGTATTTTCTACAAAATATATCATTTAAATCTCCCGGACTGGAAGCATAGAAAGTTGAAAAGTCCTTACCATACAATTTCATTCCGCCCGGCTTGTTATAAAATATAGTGGCATCTAAACGAGGATCAAGATCTCCTGTTTTTGTTTTTTCATCATGAAATTCATTAAACAATGCCCATGATGGCTGAACATCTGTCCACCCAAAAGCTCTTGGTGCATAGGTAATTGCTCTTCCCGAAGTTTTTCCCCAACCTGAAGCCGGAGCACCACCCCAACCTAAGTCAACACCACCTGCATCCCTGCTAAATTGTACTTCAAAAAGAGATTCAGAATTATTTTCGTTAGCAGTAGTAAAATTGTCACGATAGTTTGACACTAAAGAGTACACTCCTAAATCTATAACTTGTCTAAAAGCGATTTTAGCATTAGCGAAATCTTTGGTAAATAAAAACGATTTTCCTAAATATCCTAAAGCAGCACCTTTTGTTGCACGCCCTTTCTGACCTGCGTCTAAACCTGAAATACCAGTATAGGAAACAGGCAATAATTCGGCTGCCGCTTTAAAGTCTGCAATAACCTGAGCCCACGCTTCTGCTTCTGTTTTTTGAGGATAATATACTGCCAGTTCTGTTGGTACCGGTACATTTTTAAACAAATTAGCGGCATGAAAAAGATACAATCCTCTTAAAAAATAAGCTTGTCCTAAGATTCTGTTTTTAAGTCCTTCGTCTGCAAAACTAATTTTAGGCACATTTGTTAAAACCTGATTCGCACGGTAAACTCCCTGATAGTAGGTTTCAAAAGCCCATCCGTATATTGCGGCATCGGCAACATTTGAGTTAAAGTGACCTGCATTATACATAGAACCCCAAGGGCTATTGGTACGGGCGTCATCAGATCTTGCATCTAACAATAAAGGCGTACTTCTCATGTAAGTTCCATCTGTTAGTAAGCTCCCGTAAGCAGCATTTACACCCTCAATGGCATCCTGATCTGTTTTCCAAAATGAATCTACTGCATCATTATTGGGGTCAAGTTGAGTCAAATCTTCATCGTCAACACAGCTTGTTGTTACAACAGCCAGTGAAAAGAAAACAGCTATATAATTTAATATTTTATATTTCATTTTAATTGATTTTTAATTGGTTAGACCTGTTTTAGAAATTTACTTCTACTCCTAGAGAAATAGTTCTTGGATTAGGAAGAGATCCTGCATCATATCCTCTTGAAATTAATCCGTCGCTATTAAAGTCAGGGTCATATCCTGTATATTTTGTAATAGTCCACAAGTTTTGACCATTAAGATATACCCTTGCTTTTTGGATAAATTTATCTTTCATCGGAATATTGAAACCCAACTCCATTGTTTGCAATCTAATATAATCGCCACTTTCAATAAATCGATTAGAGTCTCTGCCATTTCCGTTAGGGTCACCAATAACGGGTGCAGGAACATTTGTATTTGTATTTGTCGGAGTCCAGTAGTTAAGTTCATCGGTACTGTGGTTTCCATATTGTCCTGCCATCAGATTACGATACATGGCATTAAAAACTTTATTTCCTCCGCTTCCTTGCCAAAACATTGAGAAATCAAAATTTTCATAAGATCCGCTAAAATTCACTCCAAAACCATATTTTGGAATTGATACTCCCTGAAAAGTTCTATCGGCATCCGTAATAATTCCGTCACCGTTTACATCTTTAAATTTAACATCTCCGGGTGCGGCACCTGTTTGTTTTGGAGAAGAGGCAACTTCGGCAGCATTTTGAAAAATACCAATTGCTTCCCATGCAAAAAGTTCACCAACAGATCTTCCTACTTCTGTTTTTGAAACTGCTCCGTAAAGAGGATTTCCGTTTACTCCAATTTTGGTCACTTCGTTTTTTAACGTCCCAAAATTACCTGAGATGTCATATTTGAATTTATGATGATGATTACTGTATGATGCTGTAAACTCTACACCACTATTTTTCATATCTCCCGCATTCGTAAAAATTTCTGCCGGAAAAGCTCCGTTAGAAAAGGGCAGGGGCACCTTAACTAATATATCCGTAACTTTTTTTGTAAAGTACTCCGCTGTAAATTGTAAGTCATTATTAAAAAAACCCAATTCAAGTGCAATATTTTTACTGGTTGTTCTCTCCCATTTTACATTAGGATCTAATGCACTTACCACTGTTGTACCGGGAGCAAGTTCATTGTTGAAATCATAACCTGCAAAACTATTTACTGTTGAGGCAAAAAAGTATTGCGGAATTGTATTGTTCCCCAGTGTACCATAACCTCCTCTAAGTTTTATGTTGCTTACCCACTTTGGTAACTGCAGGAATTTTTCGTTGCTGATTTTCCAGCCTCCGGAAAAAGAATAGAAGTTGGCCGAATTATTTTTTTCACTAAAAAGAGATGTTTTATCCTGTCTGAAATTAGCTTGTAACAAGTACCTGTCATCATAGGCATAATTTAATCTGCTGATGTAGGATACTCCGGTAATGGTAAATTTATATTCCCCTGCATCTCTTGAATCCGCATATTGAAGCATACTAATTTCGCCCGGTTCATAACCTACACCTCTGGACCAGTGATTGTAGTTATCTCTTTTTTCCTGGATCCATCCTGCAAGAGCATCTATTTTATGTTTTCCTAATGAGATTTCATAGGTCAGTAAATTGTTCATGAAAGTTCTTAACTCATTCCCATTCGAAATATCCAGAGAAGCTTCATCATTCTTTGTAATATAATACCAGCCTAAATCACTTGGCGGCACAAATTTTCTGTTTTGCCAGTCTGTTTTGTCATAACTCACATCCAGTTTATATTTAAGCCCTTTTACAATTTCAATTTCACCCCAAATATCTCCTATAAAACGATTTCTCTTACCGTTGTTCTCAATCAGATTATTAAATCCAATTGGGTTCATCGAAATAGCTCTTTGTGTCAAATTATCAGTACCTCCGTAACCCCCAAGTCTATTAGCATCATACACCGGCATTGTTGGTATGGCACCAAGAATATCACTAATTACGGTTTGTCCTGCGTTATATTCATTAAAAATCTCCTTATCAGATTGTGTATAGGCTAATTTTGCTCCATATTTGAATTTTCCTTTTTTACCGTTCAGATTCAGGTTCGTTGATATTCTTTCATAATCCTGTGGCGTTTTTACATAACTGGTATTCTTGAAATAATCAACATTAAAGCTATAGGCGATATTTTCTGCACCACCATTCAATGTAAGTGCCTGATTTTGTATAACCCCTGTCTGCAAAGCTTCTTTCTGCCAATCTGTATTAACATTGGTAATATAGGAAGGACTTGCAGGATTATTTCCAGGTGCGATATTTTCTGCGACCCCTGCTCTGATATCTCTGTTTCTTTCCGCCTGGTTCGTAATAGTCTGGTAGCCCAGACGATCTGTTACATCCCACTTTTTAGTAACATTCTGAAGACCTACAATTGATTTGAATTTAATATCCATTCTGCCTGCTTTTCCTTTCTTAGTTGTAATGATTACAACTCCATTTGCTCCGCGAACCCCATAAATGGCTGCCGAAGATGCATCTTTTAAAACCTGCATCGACTCTATTTCCCCCGGCGCAAAATCGTAAGGAGCGTCAACCATAATACCGTCAATAACAAAAAGAGGATTGTTGTTGGTAAAGGAAGTTATACCTCTGATTTTGATGTTTACAAAACCTCCGGGCTCGCCGGATGATTGTACTGTTACTCCCGGAACCTGTCCCTGAAGCATTTTTGCAGCATCATACGTAACTGTTTTTTTTGCCGATTCCATATTAACAACACTTACAGATCCTGTTAAATCAGATTTCCTTTGTGTTCCGTAACCAATTACGACTACTTCATTTAATTTATTTGTATCCTCACCTAAAACCGCATTTACCTTAGATTGATTTCCTACTGTTAATTCCTGGTTCTGAAATCCTATAAATGAAAAAACTAAAACATCATTTGGCGATGCTTTAATCGAATATTCTCCATCAAAACCGGTGGTTGAAACTGTTTTAGTTCCCTTTATCAAAATGTTCACACCCGGCAAAGGCAGTTTGTCCTGAGCCGAAGTAACAACTCCGCTAATCATTTTGTCCTGAGCCGACATTTGATTAACGGAAAATAATAGCATTAAAACTGCTAAAAGCCATTCTTTTTTTGGCAATAAATAATTGCAATAAAAAAATAATTTTTGGTTTGTTATCATATTGGTTAGTTTAAGTTAGTTAGTGTATAATTATAAGTGTTAATTTTACATTTGTAAATTTAACTAAAAAAAAAGCTTAAAAACAAATTAATATCATAAAAAAAAGTGCTTAAAAAAACGCATATCGTAAATTAGAGATGTTTACAATATTTAAAGCTTAATGTTTTTTTCAAAAAAAAAGGTCTTTCCTTAGAGTTATTTGTGTAAAAACTACACTTTTAAGTGAAAAGCCACTATTTAAGCAAAAAATGACTTTTTTAAAAAAAATAACAAAGGAGCTGTTTTATAACTGTTTGAATGCGGTAACGTGCTTTTTTTGTAAAAATAAACTGATTTATAACTCTTTGTTTTACGGTTCAATTGAGTCGTTTAAAAAAAAACGATTCTTTACTGTCCTTTTTTTTGTTTAAAAAAATCATAAAAAACAAAAATGGATGTTAATTTTGCGCTAAAAGACGCTTTTTTAACTTTATTCTTGAATAGGGAATGTTTTAAGTGTGAAACCTACATTAATAAATTATGAAACCGATTAGGAAGTTTATATATTTACAATAAAAAATTGAGTATGCTAAACAGTTATAGCTCTGCCGATAAAGTCTTGTTAGCAGTAGATTGTATCATTTTTGGATTCGACCTTGAGGGTTTAAAAATCCTTTTAATCAAGAGAGATTTTGAACCGGAAAAAGGAAAATGGTCCTTAATTGGTGGGTTTTTAAAACGAGATGAAGTACTAGATGATGCGGCAATCAGAATCTTAAATACCTATACAGGTTTTAACGATATTTACATGGAGCAATTATATGCTTACAGTGAAATTGATCGTGATCCTGTTGAAAGAACCATTTCAGTTTCCTATTATGCCTTGATTAATATTGAAAATCATAATGCCGAGCTGATTAAAAATTATCATGCGCAATGGTTTAGTATTGCCGATGCTCCTCATTTAATCTTTGACCACAACGAAATGGTTCAGCAAGCCATTAGAAGACTTCGTTACAGGACTTCGATAAAACCAATTGGATTTGAATTGCTGCCTGAAAAGTTTACCATGCGACAATTATTAGAATTATACGAAGCAATTTTGAGCAAGGAATTAGACAAACGAAACTTTATCAGCAAGATTAATTCTTTAGAAATCCTGAATAAATTAGAAGAAAAAGATATGGCATCTTCCCGTAAAGGATCTTATCTGTATACTTTCAATAAAGAAAAATATGAAGAGAAATTACTGAATGATTTTGTATTGAATTTATAAAAATTGGTTTACCCACGGATTTTACGGATGAAACGGGTTAGCGCAGATTATATTTATCAGAGAACGGATTAAGTTCTCTCGCAGATTAAGCAGATGGAAGACTTAAAAAAATCCGCTCAATCTGCTAAATCTGCGGGAAAACAATTTTTTCGAATAAAAACAAAACCCTGAAAGCTACAAACTTTCAGGGTTTTTTCTTCAATAAAACTACTATAAAAATTATTGTCTTTAAGTTTGCCCCTCCCGATAGCTATCGGGATAAAGGATTAAAAAATCTGTGTTAATCTGTGTAATCTGTGGCTGAAAATTATAGTCTAGCTGTTTCCTTTTTGATAATCAGCCAGGAAAGTAGCCAGACCAATATCTGTTAAAGGATGTTTTAACAAACCTTCAATTGCACTTAAGGGTCCTGTGATAACATCAGATCCTAATTTTGCACAATTGATAATATGCATCACATTACGAACGGAAGCTGCTAGTATTTGAGTTTCAAAACCATAATTATCATAAATCAATCTAATATCTTCAATCAGTACCATTCCGTCAGTCGAAATATCATCTAAACGTCCAATAAAGGGTGAAACATAAGTTGCGCCGGCCTTTGCTGCCAACAAAGCCTGTCCGGCCGAAAATATTAAAGTACAATTGGTTCTGATTCCTTTATTCGAAAAATATCGGATTGCTTTTACACCCTCTTTTATCATTGGGATTTTCACCACAATTTGCGGATGCAAAGCTGCTAATTTTTCTCCTTCGGCAACCATTCCTTCAAAATCTGTTGAGATCACCTCAGCACTTACGTCACCGTCAACCAATTCGCAAATCTTTACATAATGGTCTAAAATATGCTGCGCTCCTGTAATTCCTTCTTTTGCCATTAACGACGGATTAGTGGTTACACCATCTAAAACTCCCAAATCATTGGCTTCTTTAATATCTTTTAAATTCGCTGTGTCTATAAAAAATTTCATCTTTTCTTTTATTTTTAAAGGTTATAATTATTCTCTTTTAAATATTTAAGGATTTCTTCGCAGACATTTTTACTTGTAAATCCAAATTTCTGATCTAAAACTGATGCGGGAGCCGAATAGCCAAAATGATCTAAGCCAAATACTTTTCCGTTACTGCCAACTAAACTTTCCAGGTTAACAGGAAGTCCTGCCGTAAGTCCAAACACTAAGGCATTCTTTGGAATAATACTTTCCTGGTATTCTTTTGATTGTGATCTGAAAAGTCCTTCTGAAATAACAGAAGCAACGTTTATGTTTATTTTAAAACGCTCTTCCAGCTCAGTTGCAGCTTCTGTAAGTGTGGCAACTTCTGAGCCGTTTGCGATTAAAGTAATGTCAGGATTTGAATTTGATTTTACCAGATAACCTCCTTTTTTGGCTTGCGAAGCTTCATCAAATCTGGAGTTTCCATTTGTTGGAAGAGCTGCAATATCTTGCCTCGAAAGGATTAAACCTGTCGGTGTTTTTTTGTTTTCAAGTGCCATTTGCCAGGCTACAGAAGTTTCAATGGCATCTGCAGGACGCAAGGCCAGCAAACTTTGATCGCCGGAATGATTTTTAATTTTTTCCAGTAATCGAAGCTGAGCTTCCTGTTCAATTGGCTGATGGGTAGGACCATCTTCACCTACGCGGAAAGAATCATGTGTCCAGATATATTTTACAGGTAATTCCTGAATTGCCGCCAAACGAATGGCTGGTTTCATATAATCTGAAAACACAAAAAATGTTGCCACAACAGGAATCACACCGCCGTGAAGCGCAATTCCGTTTGCAATGGCCGCCATCGTTAATTCGGCAACACCGGCTTGTAAAAAACCGCCTTTAAAATTATTCTTTTGCAGAACAGATGATTTTTTAAGGAAACCGTCTGTCTTATCGCTATTCGATAAATCGGCAGAAGACACAATCATATTTTCTACATTTTCAGCTAAATATCCTAAAACGGACGCCGATGCATCACGAGTTGCTGCATTTGCTTTTTGAACAATACTGCCAAAATCCAAAACCGGTAAATCTCCGTTAAAAAACTGTTGCATCTTTTGAGCTAATTCCTGGTTCTGACTTTCCCAAGCTGAAATTTGTATTTTCCTATTAGCCGCTTCTGCTGTTTTATTGGCTAAAATAGTTTTGTAATGCGCTGCAACAGCATCATAAATTGCAAATGAATCTTCCGGATTTCCTCCCAGATTTAATATTGTTTTTTCGAAGTTGGCTTTTGTAGCGCCAATTGGTTTACCGTGCAATTCGCATTGTCCTTCATACATCGTTCCATCGGCGGTAACGCAGCCTTTTCCCATTACAGTTCTTCCGATAATCAAAGTTGGTCTTTCTAATTCGGCGTGGGCTGCGTTTAATGCGGATCGAATATGCGCATGATTATGACCTTCAATTGTAATTACTTTCCAGCCCCAGGCTTCATATTTCATCGCTGTATTTTCGGTCGTAACTTCATCTGTCATGGACGAAAGCTGTACATCATTCGAATCATAAAACATAATAAAATTATTCAATCCTAAATGTCCTGCAATTCGTCCGGCGCCCTGCGAAATTTCCTCCTGAACGCCGCCATCAGTAATAAAACCGTATATTTTATGATCGAATAAGTTTTCAAATCTCGCCGATAAAAACTTAGCCGCAATTGCTGCTCCAACGCCCATTGCATGACCCTGTCCTAATGGCCCTGAAGTATTTTCGACGCCTCTTTTAACATCAATTTCAGGGTGTCCGGGTGTTACGGAACCCCACTGTCTGAAATTTTCAAGATCTGATTTTGTGTAATTTCCGAGCAAATGGTATTGCGCATACATTAAAGCCGAAAGATGTCCTGCATCCATAAAAAAGCGGTCCCTGAAAATCCAGTGCATATCGGTCGGATCGTATTTTAAATATTCGGAATATAAAATGTGCATGAAATCTGCGCCTCCCATTGCTCCTCCGGGATGACCCGAATTTGCTTTCTCGACCATCGAAATGGCCAAAGCTCTTATATTATCTGCCGATAACTGGTCTATTTTGTTATTCATTTTAAGCTGTAGTTTGGTTTGTTTTATAGTGGTTTTTTATTTGTTTTTAGCTCATAATAACGAACGCAAAACGAAACAAATAATAAGTGTGAAATTTACATTTACAAATGTATGTAAAATAATTCCACAAAAACAAAAAAATTGTTTCCTTATTTTTTTAATCAAAAATTTGATGATTTACTACTTATAAACAAATTTATTTATCACATAACCAGTAATACGCGAAAAACTCATTTTTTATCTCTTACAGCGAATTCCGGATGGTTAAGGACGATTTATTCTCAATCTGTTCTTTATTCCCTTTCAAAACCATTTCGGCCAAAATTTTTCCCATAGCTTCAAAATGAGTTGAAATTGTCGTAATTCCATTGGCTGCAATTTTTTTGAGTGGCGTTTCATTGTAAGAGATAATACCAAAATCGCTGCCTAATTTTAAGCTTTGCTTTCCGGCATTTTCAATAACTTTTACCAGATCCCGATCATTCGGAATAATATAAAGATCTCCTGTTGTGATTTCTCTTGCGGTAAATTCGGTGATGATTTCGTAGTTAAAATGATAGGCGTCACAAAAATCCTCAAAACCTGATTTCATACCAAGGGGTTCCCTGAATCCCGGAAAAATCAAAATGAGTTTTTTGTATTTATTCAATCTGGATTTCGCTTTAAACAATCCTTCAAAAATATCTTTCTGATGATTTTGATAAATTGCGGGATACGATTTTAAGTTCTCATTGGTCTGATCCAGTATGATTACTTCATTTACTGGTAGGGTTTTTATAAAATTTACTACATCGTTTAAGTTCGTCGGCATAATAATGTATTTGGTGTAATTTCCGTTGCTGTCATTTATTAGCTTCTGAAATACTTTGACATTAAAATGATGAAAGAAAATATCGACCTGAACATTCTTTCCAATGTTTTTCAGGAACGAATTGTAAATGTCTTCTTTGAAAATATTCAATTCATCAAAAAGTAAAAAAATTCTATGTTTTAGGGTAGTTTCAACGCTTTTTACATAATAGCCTTTACCTGGAATGGCATAAATAATCCCTCTTTTTTTAAGTTCATCGTAAGCTTGTAAAACCGTGTCGCGCGATAATGAAAAAGCCAGGCAAACTTTATTGACGGATGGCAATCTGTCTCCTTTTTTTAATTTTTCTTCTTCGATAGCTTTCTCAATTGAAAGAATTATCTGCTTATATTTTGGAAGCCCTAAATTGTTTTGTACAGAAATTACGTTCATAAAAAATAGTTTTTGGGTGCAAGATACAAAAACTGGTAGGTACTGGTATGTGATTTTTCGAAATGTTTCTATTTTTGAATTTCATTTTTGGTAAAAATTATATGAAAATAAAACAGATATCTCATTTTCAGAATCTATCTGACTACAAATTGTTTGGTTTAATGCCTGACAACGAAGAAATCTATTCTTTCGAATTGACAAACAAAAACGGAATGAAAGTTCAGATCGTCAACTACGGAGCAACCGTAACTTCTTTGCAGGTTCCGCTTTCAAATGGTACCCTGAAAGACGTTGTTCTGGGTTTTGACAATCTTGAGGCGTACCTGGATTCTTATACTTTACCAAGCGCACCTTATTTCGGAACTACCGTTGGGCGTTATGCCGGAAGAATACACAATGGTTCTTTTATTCTTAATAATACAACTTTTCAGCTGCCGGCTAATAATAATGGTAATATGCTGCATGGCGGTACTTTTGGTTTTGGAAGAAAAGTGTGGAATGTGGTCAATGTAACTTCCGGTGAAAATCCTTCGATTACTCTTGGTCTTTTAAGCGAGGACTCGGACGAAAATTTTCCGGGAGAAATGCATGTCTACCTGACGTATACGGTAACGGAAGAAAACGAATTAAAATTAGAATATAAAGCGACAACAACGGAAGATACTATTATTAACCTGACACACCACAGTTATTTCAACCTCAACGGTCATGATTCGAGCGTTTTAGATCAGGAGATATTTATCAAATCGGTCAAAATGCTGGAAACGGATGAGAACAATATTCCGACAGGGAATTTAACGGATCTTACGAATCATGCTTTCGACTTCAGAACACCAAAAAAATGCCCATTTCCGATTGATAATTCTTTTGTCGTGAATTCGAAAACAGAGGTTGTTGCAAGATTAATCAGCTTAGGGAACAATTTACAAATGAACGTTTATACCGATCAGCCCAGTGTTCATATCTATGTTGGCGGGAATTGTTTTGGCAGGCTAAAAGGAAAGCAAGATGCGGCTTATCATCCGTCAAGCGGAATTTGTTTTGAGACACAAAATTTTCCGGATGCACCCAATCATAAAAATTTTCCGAATTCGATCCTGAAAAAAGGGGAAGAATACAGCCAGAAAACGGTTTACCGATTTGAAAATATACACTGAGATTTTTAGCATATAACTACAGGACAACACTTTACAATTACAAAAAAAATGAATGACATTTTAATACAGGATACAACGGCATTTTTTGAGAAATCATTTGGTTCTTCTCCTCAAAAAACCGTGCTTTCTCCGGGAAGAATAAACATTATCGGAGAACATATCGATTATAATGACGGTTATGTTTTACCGGCAGCAATTGACAAAGTAATCTGCTTTGCTTTTGAGAAAAACAATACCAAAAAATCTAAAATAATCGCCATCGATTTAAACGAAGAATTTGAGGTAGATCTTACGCAGGAAATTAAGTTAAGTGATGTTGTCTGGACCAATTATATTCTTGGTGTAATCAAACAATTACAGGATAATGGTTTTTCTTTTGAAGGTTTCAACTGTGTTTTCAGCAGTAATATTCCGGTTGGTTCTGGGCTGTCTTCTTCTGCGGCTTTAGAATGCGGAATGCTTTTTGGTATTGCAGCACTTTTCGATCTTACAATTACAAAAGTTGACATTGCCTTAATGGGTCAAAAAGCGGAACACTGGGTAGGTATCAATTGCGGAATTATGGACCAGTTTTCAAGTGTTCACGGAATTGAAGATAAAGTGATCAAATTAGATTGCAATACATTGGAATTTGAATATCACGATGCTAATTTCAAAGATTATTCATTAATCTTAATGGACAGTAATGTAAAACATTCGCTTTTCACCTCTGAATACAATACCAGAAGACTGGAATGTGAAGAAGGTTTATCAATCATAAAAAAGCATTTTCCGGAAGTAAAAAGTTTTAGAAATTGTACCGAAGAACAGCTTTTGAGCATTCAGGGTAAAATGAATCCGACTGTTTTTAAAAGAGTACATTTTGTTATCAAAGAAATTAACCGTGTCATAAAAGCTTGTGAGGCATTAGATAACGGGAATATTGAACTTTTGGGAGCGTTGCTTTTTGAGACGCATTACGGGTTATCGCAGGAATATGAAGTAAGTTGTGCAGAGCTGGATATGCTGGTGGATACAGCAAAAGCAGATGATTCTGTGATCGGTTCCCGATTGATGGGAGGGGGTTTTGGTGGGTGTACCATAAATTTAATAAAAAAAGGTTGCGAAAATGAGGCTAAACGTAAGTTTTCAAATCTTTATTTAGATACATTTGGGATTGAATTAAAATTTTATGATGTAAAAATCTCAAACGGAACAACACTACTTTAATACCACTAGCAGTACAATGAAAAATTTTGACATTACCGAAGATCCTCACAGACGTTTCAATCCACTAATCAACGAATGGGTTTTAGTATCACCCCATCGTGCAAAACGTCCATGGCAAGGGCAAAACGAAACTATTTCAACCGAAGCTTTGCCAAATTACGACCCCACTTGCTACCTCTGTCCGGGGAATGTTCGTGCCAATGGAGTCAGCAATCCCAAATACGAAAGCAGTTTTGTATTTGAAAATGATTTCGCCGCAATGAAGCAGGATGAAATTATGTTTGAAGAAGATATTAAACACACTTTTTTTAAAGCACAACCGGAACGCGGAATTTCGCGAGTAGTTTGTTTTTCACCAAGACATGATCTAACCTTACCGGAAATGAATATTGACGGAATTGAAAATATCATTAAAACCTGGCAAAAAGAATACACTGATTTAGGAAACATCAAATATATCAATCACGTTCAGATTTTCGAAAATAAAGGAAGTGTAATGGGCTGCAGCAACCCGCACCCGCACGGACAAATCTGGGCACAGTCTTCCTTACCGACCCAGGTAGAAAAAACGCAAAAAAACCTGAAAGCTTATTTTGACAAAAACGGCAAGACGATGCTGGCAGATTACCTGCAGGCCGAACTAAGATCCGGGGAACGCATTGTAATCGAGAACGATCATTTTGTGGCACTGGTTCCGTTTTGGGCTACATGGCCTTATGAAACTATGATTATCAGTAAAAGAACCTTTGGAAAAATCACAGATTTTACTGCTGACGAAACGACTTCTTTTGCCACAATCCTAAAGCAACTGACGTCAAAATACGATAACGTATTCAATACTTCTTTTCCATATTCATCGGGAATTCACCAATCTCCGACAGATGGTCTGGAACATGCCGAGTGGCATTTTCACATGCATTTTTATCCGCCTTTATTGCGATCTGCAACGGTTAAGAAATTCATGGTTGGGTACGAAATGTTAGGAGAATCACAAAGGGACATTACTCCTGAAAAAAGTGCAGAAATTTTAAGACAATTATCAGATGTTCACTATAAAACGAAACTAAAAGCAGACTAAAATTACATTTAATGTAATAATGCGGTTATAAATGTTAAAAACACATTTATTTTTGGTGCGGAAATGTTTTTTTATCTTATTTTTGGCTTTGGATCATTTTTTCACAAAAAAATAACGAAATAAAAACACATCCTATATTTTAAACCGTATTAAATAATAAAACAAACAATCACCTTTACTAATTTTTAAACTATTACTAACAATGAACCAGAACCTTGCTTTCGCAGATTATGCGGTTTTTATTATCTATTTTATCGTAGTGACAACCTACGGTTTTACTATTTACCACAAACGTAAAAAAGACGAACAAGATGCTAAAGCTTACTTTTTGGCTGAAGGGAATTTAACCTGGTGGGCTATTGGAGCGTCTTTAATTGCTTCTAATATTTCTGCTGAGCAATTCATCGGAATGAGTGGGGAAGGTTTCTTTTTAGGAATTGCAGTTGCTGCTTACGAATGGTTAGCGGCTGTTGCTTTAATTATTGTAGCGGTTTGGTTTATTCCGGTTTATCTTAAAAATAAGATTTACACCATGCCACAATTCTTAAAAACGCGTTATAATGAATCGACTGCATTGATTATGGCCGTTTTCTGGTTGTTTTTGTATGTATTTGTAAACTTAACTTCTATTTTATATTTGGGTGCGGTTGCCATTAACGGACTTGCGGGCGGAGAATACCTGCATGTAATCATGGTTGGACTGGCTTTATTCGCTTTATTGATTTCCTTAGGAGGAATGAAAGTTGTAGCGTATACAGACGTTATTCAGGTAGCCGTTTTAATTATTGGTGGTTTAGTGACCTCATATATTGCACTAACAACCGTTGGACAGTATTTTGGCGTTGGCGAAAATGCTATCGCAGGTTTTAAAGTTTTAATGAGAGAAGCTCCGGAGCATTTCAAAATGATTATTCCAAAACCAACGGCAACTTCCTCTCAACTTGATATTGACAAATATTTGACTTTCCCGGGTTTGATGTCTTACCTTGCCGGTATCTGGATTATCAACCTGAATTACTGGGGTTGTAACCAATACATTACACAAAGAGCTTTGGGTGCAGATTTACAAACAGCCCGTACAGGTATTTTATTTGCCGGTATGTTAAAATTGTTAATGCCTTTAATCGTAATGCTGCCTGGTATCGCTGCTTATGTTTTATATCAAAACGGACATTTAACAAAATTAGTGGGAGGAAAAGACGGTGCTTACTCTGCTGTATTGACTTTCCTGCCAACAGGTTTAAAAGGACTTTCCGTAGCGGCCTTGACTGCTGCAATTGTGGCATCATTGGCCGGAAAAGTAAACAGTATCTCAACAATTTATACTTTAGATATTCATAAAAAATACATTCAGAAAGAAGCTGGCGAAAAACAACAGGTAAACATTGGCAGAATTGCCGTTTTTGCTGCAATGCTTCTGGCTGTTCTGTTTACATGGAATGACATCCTGGGAATTGGCGGAGTTGGTGGATTTACTTATATCCAAAAATATACCGGATTTATCAGCCCCGGAGTTTTTGCAATGTTCTTTCTTGGTATGTTCTGGAAAAGAACTACCGGAACTGCAGCCATTGTGGGTGTAATTTTAGGATTTGTATTATCTGTATTATTCAACGAATATGCTCCAATGCTGTTCGGAAACGAAACTTTGTTATACACTGCTTATCCTAACGGAAAAGGGGCTTTCGAAATTCCTTTCCACATCTGTATGGGATTATCATTCTTCTTTACGATGTTAGCTATGATTGCAATTAGTTTTGCAGGACCAAAAGTAAATCCTAAAGCGTTTGAAATAGATTCTGAAATGTTTAAGGTAAAACCACAAACTACGGTTTTAATCGTAATTACCTTATTGGTTATTGTGGCTTTATATGTTAAATTCTGGTAGTATAATTTTTTACTATATTATTTTTTGAAGAAAGAAGAGGATATCAAAAACGATATCCTTTTTTTTATTTACAATGATTTTACTTAGTTTTAGACCCTTAATAATTAACCAATAAAAATGAAAAAATTAATCATTGCATGCTTCTTTATTTCAGGAGTTGTGTTTGCACAAGACATGAAAGTCGTTCAGGGAAACTTTGATTTTTTAAAAGATCAAAAAGAAATCAACACCGAATTTGATTATAGTAATTTTACTATGATGAAAGAAAAAAAATCAGAAGCACAATATGTTGAAGAACATAAAGCCGATTTAGATGAGAAAGCAAAAGGAAACGGAAATCTTTGGCAAAAGCGATGGATTGTGGCAAAACAACAAATCTGGACTCCAAAATTTCTGGAAATCGGAAACATTGTTTTGTCTAAAGCGGGTAAAGATGTCAATTTTCAGGAAGGATTAAAAACTCCATATACTTTAATTGTTCAAACCGTATGGCTTTACCCAGGCTGGGATGCCGGAATTATGAAACAACCTGCAAAAGTTACTACAAACTTAAAGTTTGTTGAAACAGCAAACAAATCAAATGTCTTACTCGAAATAACAAGCGAAGAGGCTCCGGGAGATCAGTGGGGAAGCAACTTTAATAATGAAACCAGAATTGGAGAAGGATATGCAAAAACAGCAAAATCATTATCTAAACTTTTATTGAAAAAAGCATTCAAATAAAATCAAAAAAAAGCCCTGATCACTCAGGGCTTTGTTCTTTTTGCATATTCAGCAAATACGCCATATTCTTGATCACATGATCGTGTTTCTTTACAAACGGATTCTCCTCGTTCCAAACATAACCTGCCAAAACAGAGCATATTTTTTCTTTTACTTCCGGATTTTCCGGTTGGTGAAAAAACAGCGTTTGCAGGTTTCCGGTGTACCATTCTTTCACGTAAGTGGTAAAAACAGCAATTCCGCGTTTCATGTAGGCAGTAAATTCAACCTCCCAGTCTACTGCAATTCCTTGAGATTCTTTCAGGTATAATTTTGCGGCCAGCATTCCGGATTCAGTTGCAAAAGCAACTCCCGATGAAAAAACAGGATCCAGAAATTCAGAACTGTTTCCTGTCAGGGCAAAACCATCTCCGTACATTCTTTTTACGGCTCTCGAATAATTCTCCAGCTTCACCGGCTCAAATAAAAACTCGGTTCCTTTAAATCTTTTGATATAATAATCAGATTTTTGAATCGCATTTCGCAAAGCCTCGGCATTATCTTTATTTTCAGATAATGAATTGATGAAATCCGTCGGACCCACAACGCCCAAACTCGTATTTCCATTCGAAAACGGAATTACCCATAACCAGACTTCGGTTTCCAGAATATCAAACGAAATCTGGGTTCCTTCCTCTCCTTCCGGTCTGTTAATATCTTTTACGTGTGCAAATATCGACGAATGCGGATCTAGTTGTGATGGCGTATCCAGATCTAAAAGTCGGGGTAAAACACGTCCGTATCCACTGGAATCGATAATGAAATTGGCGTGGATTTCTTTCAGGTTTCCGTCCTTATCTTTTACGATTGTTTTGGATTTTTTGCCTTCAAAAGAAACTTCCAGTACTTCCGATTCAAACTCGAGATCAATTCCTTTTCGAATTACTTCCTGCGCCATTGTATTGTCAAAGTCAGCTCTTGGCACCTGCCAGGTCCAATCCCAGCCTTCACCAAATTTTTTACTGAAATCAAAAACACAAATCTCTTCTCCTCTTATAAAACGGGCCCCTAATTTCTTTTCAAAATTCATGGCGTCAAGACTCTCCAAAAGCTCTGCCTCTGCAAAATGATCCATAACTCTCGGGATCAGGCTTTCGCCGACAACAAGTCTCGGAAATTTTGTTTTTTCCACAACTTTTATCCTGACGTTATTTTTATGAAGATACGATGCCGAAACGCATCCAGAAGGTCCTGCGCCTATGATTAAAACATCTACAAACTCCTTTGTCATATTAGAAATGTTATGATTTATTAACTTACATTTGCCATCATCAAAATAACTACATTTATTTTGATAAATAAAATTAAATTAGCACAATCAAAACCGGTTTAATGAATACAATTAATGAATATTTAAGTTTAGCAGAATTTGAGTCTATTATCTTTGGAAATAATAAAGTTGTTGTTAGCGATATTGTTTTAAACAGAGTAAATGAAAGCTTTAATTTTTTAAAGGAATTTTCGGGAAACAAAGTAATATACGGAGTAAATACGGGCTTTGGACCAATGGCTCAATACCGGATTAAAGAATCCGACCAGATTCAGTTACAATATAATTTAATTAGAAGCCACTCTTCCGGAACAGGAAAACCTTTGAGTCCTGTATGTGCAAAAGCAGCCATCCTGGCACGACTTAATACGCTTTCATTAGGAAATTCAGGCGTTCACCCGTCTGTAATTCATTTAATGGCCGAGCTGATTAACAGAGATATTACCCCTTTAATTTTTGAACACGGTGGTGTTGGTGCGAGTGGAGATTTAGTACAATTGTCACATCTGGCTTTAGTTTTAATCGGCGAAGGCGAAGTTTTTTATAAAGGTGAAAGAAGACCAACTCAGGAAGTTTTCGAAATTGAAGGTTTAAAACCCATTCAGGTAGAAATCAGAGAAGGTCTTGCGTTGATCAACGGAACTTCGGTTATGACCGGAATTGGAGTGGTAAATGTACATCATGCCAATAAATTATTAGACTGGTCGTTAAAATGTTCCTGCGCCATCAACGAATTGGTTCAGGCGTATGACGATCACTTTTCTGAAGAATTAAACCAAACCAAACGTCATAAAGGACAACAGGAAGTTGCGGCAAGAATGAGACAAAATCTTTCGGACAGTACTTTAATCCGTAAAAGAGAAGATCACTTATATTCAGGAGAAAATACCGAAGAAATTTTCAAAGAAAAAGTTCAGGAGTATTATTCCCTACGTTGCGTACCTCAAATTTTAGGTCCGGTTTTAGAAACAATCAATAATGTTGCTTCTATTCTGGAGGACGAATTTAACTCCGCAAACGACAACCCGATTATCGATGTAAAAAACAAACACGTTTATCACGGAGGTAATTTCCACGGCGATTATATTTCGCTTGAAATGGATAAATTGAAAATCGTTATTACCAAATTAACGATGCTGGCAGAACGTCAGTTGAATTATTTATTGAATTCGAAAATCAACGAAATACTTCCTCCATTTGTAAATTTGGGAACATTAGGATTTAATTTCGGAATGCAGGGTGTTCAGTTTACCGCTACCTCAACCACTGCCGAAAGCCAAATGCTGTCGAACCCAATGTATGTGCACAGTATTCCGAACAACAATGACAATCAGGATATTGTAAGCATGGGAACAAATGCTGCCGTGATTACCTCAAAAGTAATCGAAAATGCTTTTGAAGTATTAAGTATTGAAATGATTACAATCGTTCAGGCAATTGATTATTTAGGCCAAAAAGATAAAATTTCATCTGTTACCAAAAAATGGTATGATGATGTTCGAAATATAGTTCCGACATTTAAGGAAGATCAGGTGATGTATCCTTTTGTTCAAAACGTAAAAGATTACCTTATAAACAGTTAAACCGTACACAATTATTAATCTTGAATCTTAAACCCATGAAAAAATATTTCTTTTTTTTATTGTTATTATTTATTCAGTTTGTTAATAGTCAGGAATTGGCTTTGGTCAAAAAAAATGCTAAAATTGGATATCTTTCCAAAGATGGTAGTTTTAAAATCGAGCCTCAGTATAAATCGGCCAAAAGTTTTTCTGAAGGTTTGGCTGCTGTAGAAAATAATGGAAAATGGGGTTTTATTGACAGTAAGGGAACCTGGGTAATTCCTGCTGATTTTAAGGATGCCAAGAATTTTAACAGTGGAATTGCCATTGTTCAAAAAGACAAAGACTGGGTTTATATTAATACAAAGGGAGAAATTCAAAAAGCACTGGTTTCTGATAAAGTATTTGATTTTAATGATGGGGTCGCGTTTTTCAGACAGAACGCCAAAGTTGGATTGATTAATCCTAAAATGACAATCGTTTTAGACCCGAAATACGACCAGATCAAACCTTTCGAAAATGGTTTTGCAAGAGTGGAACTGAATAAAAAATGGGGAATCATTACTACTGCCGGGAAAGAAGTAGTAGAACCTGTTTACGATGAAATAGGCAATTATTTTAAAAACACAACCTGGGCACGAAAAGATAAAACTTTTGGAATTGTAAGTGCCGGAAATTTTATTCCGGTTGAAGGTGCTGAAAAAATCTGGGATTTTGAAACACAAGATTTAACGTATGCGAAAAAGAACGGAAAAATCGGATTCATTGACTTAAAAGGAAACTGGGCAATTCTGCCTATTTATGATAAAGCAAGAGCATTCTCGAAAAATTTAGCTCCTGTTTGTGTGGGATCGAAATGGGGCTACATTAACACAAAAGCAGAATTCATTATTCCGCCAACTTACAGTGATGCCGAGGTTTTCAGTTCAAATGGACTGGCCCCCGTAAAAGAAAAAAACTGGGGATTCATCAATGAAACCGGAAAATTAATAATCCCTACCCAATACGGTATTACTTCAAACGGTCTGATTATTGCTTTGTTCGTACAACAGGACAAAGGATTCATTGATGGTATAGCAAGAGTAAAAAATGAAGGAAAATGGGGATTTCTTAAACCGGATGGAACGGTATTAGGGAATCAATGGTTTGAAAACGCTGAATTATTTTCAAAAACAACAGAAAAAAACAACACCGGTGAAATCGCTGCTGAGAAGCCAAAAGCAGAAACAAAAGCCGCGACAAAACCAGTGACCAAAAAGAAAAAATAATTTTATTTATGAAAGCGCCAATCCAATAAAAGGGCGACAACAGGAATAAACTATAAAAAATAAATTTTACCTAAATGAAATGTGTATTAGTAACAGGTGGTTCGAGAGGAATTGGAAGCGCGGTTTGTAAAAAATTAGCCGTTGATGCCAATTATCATATTTTGATTAATTATCATTCTAACAAAACTGCTGCCGAAGAAACACTTCAGGAAATACAAAAATTAGGGGCAACCGGCGAAATTTTAGGTTTCGACGTTTCTAATTTTGAAGAAGTACAAAATACTTTAACAAAATGGCAGGAAGCAAATCCTGAGGCAATTGTTGAAGCCATTGTTAACAACGCCGGAATTACAAAAGATGGTCTTTTTATGTGGATGACTCCCGAAGACTGGAATGGAGTGGTCAATACAAGCCTAAACGGATTTTTTAATGTAACGCAGTTTTTCATTCAGAAAATGCTGCGCAACAAATATGGCCGAATCGTGAATATGGTTTCTGTTTCCGGAGTAAAAGGAACAGCAGGACAAACCAATTATTCGGCTGCAAAAGGAGCAATTGTTGCAGCTACCAAAGCGTTGGCCCAGGAAGTTGCCAAAAGAAATATTACTGTAAATGCAGTGGCACCCGGTTTTATCCGAACAGATATGACCAGTGCCTTGGATGAAAAAGAATTACTAAAACTAATTCCGGTAAATCGTTTTGGCGAAGCCGAAGAAGTAGCTGATTTGGTAAGCTTTTTGATTTCAAAAAAAGCAAGCTACATTACAGGAGAAATTATCAATATAAACGGAGGAATATATTCTTAAAATTACTTTGAAAGACGATGAATAAGAGAGTTGTAATTACTGGAATGGGAATTTATTCCTGTATCGGAACTTCTTTAGACGAAGTAAAGGAATCCCTATACAACGGAAAATCGGGTATTCAGTTTGACCCTGAAAGAAAGGAATTTGGATTTCAATCTGCCTTAACCGGTATGGTTCCTAAAACTGATCTCAAAAATTTACTGTCCCGCAGACAACGTATGAGCATTGGTGAAGAAACCGAATATGCTTATATGGCTACTATCGAAGCCCTGAAAAATGCCAATATCGACGATGCCTTTTTTGACACCCGCGAAGTTGGAATCATGTACGGAAACGATAGTGTTTCTAAAGCTATTATTGATGCAACAGACATTGTCCGCGAGAAAAAAGACACTGCCCTAATTGGTTCCGGAGCCATTTTTAAATCGATGAATTCTACGGTAACCATGAATTTATCTACAATTTTCAAGCTAAGAGGAATCAATCTTACTATAAGTGCAGCCTGTGCCAGTGGTTCACACTCCATTGGACTGGCCTATTTTTTAATCAAAAGCGGTTTTCAGGATATCATTATTTGCGGTGGTGCGCAGGAAATCAACAAATATGCTATGAGCAGTTTTGACGGTTTAGGGGTTTTTTCCTCAAGGGAAAATGAACCTGAAAAAGCGTCAAGACCTTTTGATGCAGACCGTGACGGGTTAATTCCGAGTGGCGGAGGGGCAACTTTAATTTTAGAAAGTTACGAATCTGCAATAGCACGCGGCGCTACGATTATTGCCGAAGTAGCGGGTTACGGATTTTCGTCCAACGGAGGTCATATTTCGACTCCAAATGTAGAAGGGCCTGCAACTGCGATGCAGCGAGCACTTGACGATGCCAAATTAAAAGCGTCAGATATTGACTACATTAACGCTCATGCGACTTCAACCCCAGTTGGAGATGGTAATGAGGCCAAAGCGATCTTTGAAGTTTTTGGTGAGAAAAATCCTTACGTTAGTTCTACAAAATCAATGACAGGACACGAATGCTGGATGGCCGGGGCAAGTGAGGTAATCTACTCTATAATAATGATGCAGCATGATTTTATCGCACCAAACATCAATTTAGAAAATCCGGATGAAGATGCTTCAAAATTAAATTTAGTTAAAACTACGTTAAACAAAAAATTTGACATATTTTTGTCCAATTCCTTCGGGTTTGGAGGAACCAACTCGGCGTTGGTAGTTAAAAAGTTTAATTGAGTGATGAATAAAGAAGAAATAATAGAAAGAATTAATAGTTTTTTGGTTGAAGAATTTGAAGTTGACGGAGACGATATTGAACCAAACGCTAATTTAAAAGACACATTAGGTTTAGATAGTTTAGATTATGTAGACTTAGTCGTTTCTATTGAATCTAACTTTGGAGTAAAACTGGTAGAAGTCGATTTTGTTGGAATTGCTTCTTTTCAGAATTTTTATGACCTGATTGAAACGAAACTAAAAGCCAAAGCTGTTTAATGAGCAAATGGGATGGTAAATCAAAAGGTACCGTTTTAGGATATAGAATATTTGTTTTTTTAATACAAAAAATGGGTATTCGATCTGCTTACGGACTTTTGTACTTTGTAGCATCTTATTATTTTCTTTTCCTGAAAAAAAGCAACAGTGCTATCTTCTACTATTTTAATCAACGATTAGAATATTCCCGGTTTAAGTCGAAAAAAATGGTATTCAGAAGTTATTATACTTTTGGACAGACCATCATTGATAAAATTTCTATTTCGGCAGGAATGCGAAATAAATTCACCTATGAATTTGACGGAATTGATGTTTTAAAAAATCTTTTGGCAGCAAAAAAAGGCGGAGTGCTTATTAGTGCACACGTTGGGAATTTTGAAATTGCCGAACATTTTTTAGGCGATATTAATCTTGATTTCAGCATTAATCTTGTTACTACGGATTTAGAACATTCTGCCATCAAAAACTACCTTGAAAGTCTTGCTCAGAAACCTACCGTAAAATTTATCATCATCAAAGACGATTTGTCTCATATTTTTGAGATTAACTCGGCCTTAACCAATAATGAATTGGTTTGTTTTACCGGTGATCGTTATTTTGAAGGAACAAAATCCCTTTCCGAGAAAATACTGGGCCAGGAAGCTCATTTCCCTGCAGGTCCCTTTTTAATCGCTTCCCGTCTACAAGTCCCTGTTGTTTTCGTTTATGTCATGAAAGAGCCCAACTTACATTATCATTTATACGCAAGAGAAGCCACCGTAAAACATCGTGACGAAAAGGCTTTGCTGAAAGAATATGTACAAAGTGTAGAAACTATTTTACAGAAATACCCTTTACAATGGTTCAATTATTTCGATTTTTGGAATCAGCTTAAAAAATAAAGATAAAATAAAACAACGTACTGCTTTTGATGGGCATTCTTTTATACTTTTAGGAAATCTTAAAACAAGGCATGAAAGAATACGACACGATTATCATTGGTTCCGGAGTTGGAGGTTTAGCGACAGGTATTTGTCTGGCAAGAGCAGGACAAAAAGTTTTAATTCTGGAGCAGCACTATGTTCCCGGAGGCTGGAGTCATAGTTTTACCCTAAACGGACAACGTTTCAGCCCAGGAGTACATTATGTAGGACTTCTTGAAGAAGGTTCCTCTACCAATGAACTTTATCGCGGTTTGGGAATTGCCAATGACCTGGTTTTTTTCCGAATGAATAAAAACGCCTACGAACATTGCTTAATTGGTGATCAGTCTTTTGACTTGCCGGCCGGAATTGATAATCTAAAAAAAACACTTGCTGCCCATTTCCCTGCTGAAGAAAAAAACATTGATGAATATCTTTCCTTAGTCGAAAAAGTAAGTTATGAACTTCAGCTAATTCCAAAATTAAAAGGCTGGTGGCAAAAAATAACGGTGCCATTCCGAACCAAACATTTTGGAAAATTTGCCTTATTCCCCTTAAAAAAGGTAGTGGCCTGGCATGTTAAAGATCCGATGCTGAAAGCCGTTCTTAACATTCAATGTGGAGATCATGGCCTTCCTCCAAGCAGAGCCTGTTTCCCGGTACATTGTTCTGTAATGAGTCATTATTTTGATGGCGGTTATTATCCGATGGGCGGCGGCGGCGGTATCGTAAAAGCGATGACAAACGGAATAAAAAGACATGGAGGCGAAGTTCGCGTACAGCAAAATGTATCTAAAATTATCATAGAAAATAAAAAAGCCATTGGTGTTGCATTTGAAAATGGCGAAAAAATATTTGCTAAAAATATCGTTTCGAATGCTGATCCTTCGATTACGTATTTAAACCTGATCGAAAAAGAACACCTTAGCAATTCCCTGCTGAAGAAACTTCAGAAAACAAAATACTCGGTTACTTCATTGATTTTATTTCTGACATTAGACATTGATGTTACCCGGTTTAAAATTGATTCCGGAAATATCTGGATGATGAAAGATGAAAATGACGATGACAATTTTGAAGATTTAATGAATAATGATATTGCAGAAGGCGATTCGTTTCCTGCTGTTTTTATAAGCTGTACGACCCTTAAAGATCCTGCAAGTTTTAATGGAAGATATCATAATTTCGAAATTGTTACTTATGTCAATTATGAGCATTTGGATGATTTTAACGGTTTAGAGGATTACCACAATGAAGAATACAAAATCTTCAAGGAAAAGGTCACCAACAAACTCATGAACAATGTCGAAAAAATAATCCCGAATGCGAAACAACATATTATTCAGGCCGAATTAGGAACGCCAAAAACCAACGAATTCTATATTAATTCAACTAAAGGGAATGTATACGGAACCGAAAAAACACTTAATCAGGTGGGACCTTTTGCCTACAAGAACAAAACCGAGATTGACAATTTATTTCTTTGTGGAGCCTGTACGCTTTCACATGGTGTTACCGGTGCAACGTATTCCGGTATTGCTGCTGCAGCATTAATTTTAGACTGCACACCGGATGATTTGTTAATTGAAGATGCCGATCAGAAAATACGAATTTATGATGCAGAGGATTCCTCCACATGGCCGCAATGGGTACATACAAAACGGTCGGACAAAATCAGGAAATTCATTCCGAAAAATTAACTACTTTAGCGATAACCAAAGCCAGAAACCGAAATGAAAAACGTTCTTGTCATTTATTATTCCCAATCCGGACAACTGGAATCGATTGCACAAAATATTGCAAAACCATTCCTTAATTCAGAAGAGATCCAGGTAACTTTTCATGAAATACAATTAGAGCAGCCATTTCCGTTTCCATGGGATAAAACTTCTTTTTTTGATGCTTTCCCGGAAACTTTTCTTCAAATACCAACAGCATTAAAACCGGTTCCGGAAGAAATTTTAAATACAAAGTATGACTTGATCCTGTTTCATTATCAGGTTTGGTACTTATCCCCTTCTATTCCCATCAATTCATTTTTGAAAAGTGATTCAGGCAAAAAAATACTGAATAATACGCCTGTCATAACCATCAGCGGTTCCAGAAATATGTGGATCATGGCGCAGGAAAAAATCAAGGTTTTATTGCAGGAAGCAAATGCAGAATTAGTTGGAAATGTAGCACTGGTAGACCGTGTCGGAAATTTAATCAGTGTGATTACCATTGTAGAATGGATGTTCTCCGGAGTAAAGAAAAAGTATTTGGGGATTTTTCCGTTACCGGGAGTTTCAGACAAAGACATTCAGGAATCAGATAAGTTCGGAGAAGTGATACTTTCCCATTTTAATCAGAATAAACTAAACGAATTGCAGCCCAGACTAGTGGCCATTGGAGGAGTTAAAATTAGCCCGTATCTGGTAACAGTAGATAAAACGGCCAATAAAATTTTCAATAAATGGTCAAACCTGATTTATAAAAATCAAAAAAACAGAAAAAAGCTGCTGAAACTATTTTATGTTTATTTATTCCTCGCGATATGGTTAATCTCACCAATAGTATATATATTGCACCTTATTACCTATCCCGTTAAGTTAAAAAAAATAAAAAAAGAAACTCAATATTATCAGGGAGTTTAGTAGACGAAATTAGATTATGTTTGAAGTATATATTACCAAAGCTGCAAAATATTTGCCAAATGAAGCTGTTTCTAATGACGAAATGGAAGATTACTTAGGACTCATCAATGATGCCGCTTCAAAAGCAAGACGCATTATTTTGCGCAATAATAAAATTACAAGTCGTTATTACGCCATAGATAAAACAGGAAAGAGTACACACAACAATGCCGAATTAACCCGAAACGCTGTTGTGCAATTGTTTGATGAAAACTTCACTGCACAAGATCTTGAAGTGCTTTCCTGCGGAACCTCAACACCTGATGTTTTCCTGCCTTCGCATGCTGCAATGGTACATGGTTTATTAAAAAATAAATCAGTAGAATTAAATTCATCAACCGGTGTTTGCTGCGCGGGAATGAACTCCTTAAAATTTGGTTTCCTTTCCGTACGATCAGGAAATTCCAAAAATGCAATTTGCACAGGATCTGAAAGAGTTTCGACCTGGCTGAATGCCCAAATGTACAATCATGAAGCAGCCAATCTAAAAAGCCTGGAAGAGCAGCCTATTATTGCGTTCAAAAAAGACTTTCTACGCTGGATGTTATCTGATGGAGCCGGAGCTTTTTTACTGGAAAATAAACCGAGAGGACCTATTTCCCTGAAAATCGAATGGATGGAAGCTTTTTCTTATGCGTACGAATTAGAAACCTGCATGTATGCCGGAGGTGATAAATTAGAAAATGGCGAAATCAAAGCATGGAGCGATTATGCCCCTGAAGAATGGCTGAAGGAATCTGTTTTTGCCATCAAACAGGATGTGAAAATACTGGACGAATTTATTCTTTCCAAAGGAGCCGAAAGCATGAGAGATGCCATGGTGAAAAATAATATTACAGCAGATCAGGTGGATTATTTTATGCCGCACGTTTCTTCTAACTTTTTTGTGGAAGGATTAAAAAAAGGTCTGACGGAAAAAGGAATCGGAATGGCCGATTATAAATGGTTCATGAATCTTTCACGAGTTGGAAATGTGGGTTCTGCCTCTATTTATTTAGCTTTGGAAGAATTAATGAATTCCGGTAATCTGAAAAAGGGAGACCGTATTCTTTTATCAGTTCCCGAAAGCGGGAGATTTTCTTTTGCCTATGCCTATTTAACCGTTTGCTAATGGAAACCACTTTAGTGTTAGAAAAAGAAGCTGTCGAGAATTTACTGCCACAAAAGTTTCCTTTTGTAATGGTAGATAAAATGTATTCGTTTACCGAAAACTCGTTAGTTTCCGGACTGAAGATTATAGACGATAATATATTTGCTGACCATAATTTTTTTCTGGAAGCCGGTTTAATTGAGCACATGGCCCAGTCTGTCGCATTACATACCGGATACGACTTCTTTTTGAAAAACGAAATAGCACCAACAGGTTATATTGGTTCTATAAAAGAAATTAAGATTAAGAAATTACCTAAAGTCAATGATACGATTCAGTCTACGGTAACCATTATACAGGAATTTGCCGGAATTACTCTGGTCGATATCGTAACGACTTTAAACAATGAAGAAATCGCTAACGGACAAATGAAAACCGTTTTAGCTAAATAATATCGGTATGAGAACTGCTGTTGACATCCAGAATTATTTACCGCACCGGCCACCTATGCTCATGGTCGATTTAATTCTGAATGTAGATGCCAGTTACGTAGAAACCGTATTTTTGATAAAAGAAGACAATATATTTGTCAGTAACGATGTTTTTATCGAAGCTGGTCTCATAGAAAATACCGCACAAACCTGTTCTGCTATAGTCGGGAAAAAATATTTTTTTGACGAGAATGGTTCAGAAAACGAAAACATAAATGTAATTGGTTTTATCAGTGCTATAAAAAACCTAAAAATACACGAACTGCCAAAAGCTTACGATACCATTATTACCAGAGCAAATCTGGTTTCTAAATTTGAAGGCGACGATTATACTTTATGTACGATGAGCTGCGAAAGTGTACTGGGAGAAAAAAAACTTTTAGAGTGCGAAATTAATTTGTTCATTCAAAAATCAATTTCGACTGTAGTATCCTAATTTCAATAGAAAACTAAACTGTCATGGAAAAAGAAAAAGTACCACAGGACAAAGGCAATTTAACCAAAAACAACCTGAAAGAATTGTTATACGCGACCGACGAAAACGGGGATTATACAACGACTTTAAGTACCGGCTGGGAACCAAAGACAATTGCACTTTCCAATTCTATTGATGATATTAACGAAAGGATTGCCGAAGCAAAATTGCAGGTTGAAACTGGTAAAGCAAGTCCGATTTGTTATTATATGGAACGCAATAAAATGGATCTGACCATTTTGGCAAGTTATGTCGGAATGTGGAAATGGCGTGTGAAAAGACATTTTAAACCCTCCGTTTTTGCCAAATTAAACGATACTATTTTACAGAAATATGCCGACGCTTTTGAGATATCAATAGCCGAACTAAAAAATATCAAAAAAGACTAATGCAAACTAATTTCACACATCATCAATCTGCCCATTGCGAGAATGGAGTAGCTTCGAATTTGTTAAAAAACAACGGACTGAGCATCAGTGAACCGATGGTTTTTGGGATTGGTTCCGGGCTTTTTTTCGTATACCTCCCTTTTATAAAAGTCAATCACGCCCCGGCAATTAGTTACAGAACATTGCCCGGACAGATTTTTAATAAGGTGGCAAGCCGTTTGAATCTAAAAATTAAAAGACAAAAATTCTCTTCCGTAGCAAGTGCCAATGCAGCATTGGATGCGAATTTAAAAAACAATATTCCAACCGGATTACAAGTTGGTGTGTATCATTTGAGTTATTTCCCTGATGAATACCGCTTTCATTTTAACGCGCACAATTTAGTTGTTTATGGCAAAACCGAAACGGACTATTTAGTAAGTGATCCTGTAATGGAAACCGTTACTACTTTAACGCATGACGAATTAGATAAGGTACGTTTTGCCAAAGGTGCTTTTGCACCACGGGGTCAAATGTATTATCCGATTCAGATTCCAAAAGAGGTAGATTTGAAAAGTGCCATCCTGAAAGGGATCAAAAATACCTGTCGCGACATGCTGGCTCCCATGCCCATTATTGGTGTCCGCGGAATTAAATTTGTATCCAGACAAATTAGAAAATGGCCTGTAAAACACGGCACTAAAAAAGCCAATCATTATCTGGCGCAAATGGTACGAATGCAGGAGGAAATTGGAACCGGAGGCGGTGGTTTCCGTTTTATTTATGCTGCTTTTTTACAGGAAGCTTCGGTTATTCTGAACAATGAAGAACTGAAAGTACTTTCTAAGGAAATGACCCAAATTGGAGATTCATGGCGTGATTTTGCCGTAGAAGCATCGCGCATTTATAAAAACAGAAGTGCCAAAGAAGATGCCTACAATACTATTGCCGATGAACTTCTGGACATTGCCAACAGAGAAGAACTCTTTTTCAAAAAATTAAAAAAAGCAATTAGCTAAACATATTTTGCATCCCATTATAAAAATAGAATCCCTTTCGAAAAAGTACAAAAATGCAGAACTGTATTCTTTGAACGATTTCTCGCTGAACATATACGAAGGCCAGATTTTCGGATTATTAGGTCCGAACGGAGCCGGAAAAACAACTTTGATTTCCATGCTTTGCGGATTAGTAAAACCAACCTCAGGTCATTTTACTATTCATGATCTGAACTACGCCAGTCATGCTTCAAAAATTAAAAAAATTATTGGCGTTGTACCGCAGGAATATGCGTTATATCCAACCTTAACCGCCAGGGAAAACCTGCATTATTTTGGAAGCATGTACGGTCTGAAAGGTTCCTATCTGAAAGATAAAGTAATCGAAACGTTAGATCTTTTAGGGCTTTTGAAATTCGCTGATAAACGCATCGAAACCTTTTCGGGCGGGATGAAACGAAGAGTAAACCTGATTGCCGGAATTCTGCACAATCCGAAAGTTTTGTTTTTAGATGAACCAACCGTAGGCGTTGACGTTCAATCCAAAAATGCAATTATAGATTATTTGAAACTCTTAAATCAAAACGGAACTACCATTATTTATACTTCGCATCATTTAGCCGAAGCGGAAGATTTCTGTACCAATATTGCTATTCTGGATCAGGGAAGTATTTATGCGCAGGGAACTCCTTCCGGTTTGATTGCTGCTACTGCCGGAGCCAGAAATCTCGAAGAAGTTTTTATTTCATTAACCGGTAAAAACTTAAGAGATGGTCTATAAAATCTGGATGTCGGTCGTAAAAGAATTTTTACTGCTCAAACGCGATTTAGGCGGTTTGATTATTTTGTTTATCATGCCCTTGGTACTTGTCATCACGGTAACTTTAATACAGGACAGTACTTTTAAAACCATTAGCGATACTAAAATTCCGATTTTACTGGTCGACAATGACAAAGGTTCTGTTTCTAAAACTGTTTTTGATAATCTCGAAAAAAGCAATTTGTTTAGCGTTGTCACTCAGATTGACAACAAACCCATTACGGAAGAAGTTGCCAAAGAAGCCGTTTACAAAGGAAAATTTCAATTGGCGATTGTAATTCCGAAAAACCTGAGTGTCGATTTACAAACCAAAATTGATCAGAATGTAGCCAAAATTGTCAGCAGTATGGGTTTAACCGACAGCACGGCAACGGCGGAACCTTCTAAAATAATCAAGGAAAAAGAAGTGAAATTGTATTTTGATCCGGCGGTTCAGATGAGTTTTAAAAATGCGGTCATGAGTTCTATTGATAAAATGATTTCACAAATCGAGACTAAATCAATTTATACCACTTTTCAGAATCAGTTAGGAGAAGGCACTGCTTCATTCGAACAAAAGAGTTTTATTACGTTTAAAGAAATCATTCCGAAAATAAACAACAAAGAAATTCTTCCCAATTCGGTGCAGCATAATGTTCCGGCCTGGACGCTTTTTGCCATATTCTTTATTGTAATTCCGTTGTCTATCAATATCGTAAAAGAAAAATCACAAGGAACATTCGTACGATTGTTAACCAATCCGGTTTCCAATCTGATTGTCATCATCGGAAAAACCATTACGTATTCTGTGATCTGTATGATTCAGTTTTATATGATGGTTGCGGTTGCGATTTTTCTGTTTCCGCATATTGGCCTGCCTCCTTTAAATATCGAAGGGCATTTGTTTTTAATGAGTGTCGTGGCGCTATTTTCAGGATTTGCCGCCATCGGATTCGGAATTTTATTAGGAACTGTTGCCAGCACCCAGGAACAATCTGCGCCGTTTGGTGCAACGAGTGTACTCATATTAGCAGCGATTGGCGGAGTCTGGGTTCCTGTTTTCGCCATGCCGAAAATCATGCAGGTCATAGCCAAATCGTCTCCTATGAATTGGGGACTGGAAGCCTTTTACGATGTCCTGCTGCGCAACGTAACGTTATTAGAAATCATTCCAAAAATAAGTTTATTGTTTTTGTTTTTTATCATCACAACCTCCATCGCATTATTTTATGACAAAAAGAAAAGAACAGTTTAACGAAGCCACTGACCTGACGGTAACGCACGAAATCAGAATTCGTTTTAACGAAACTGATCCGCTTGGCATTGTCTGGCATGGAAATTACATTACCTATTTTGAGGATGGACGGGAAGCGTTTGGCCGCCAGCACGGACTTACCTACCTGGATATTGGCAACACAGGTTACACGACCCCGATTGTAAAATCAAAATGCGAGCATAAATTATCCCTTCGTTACGGCGATGTGGTAACGATAGAAACAACCGTAGTGGATACTCCGGCTGCTAAAATGATTTACCGTTTTAAAATAATCGATGCCAAAGGCGAAGTAGCCTGCACTGGCGAAACTGTTCAGGTATTTTTAGACGGCGACGGAAATTTAATGCTGACCAATCCTCCTTTCTACGAAGAATGGAAGAGAAAAGTAGGGTTATTAACGTAGAACACTAATTTTCAATAATTACAAAATAAAAAATCTGCGTTAATCCTTTTAATCCGTACAATCTGTGGCCGATTTACCCGCCAGAAAAAAAGAAAAATGACAAGAGCAATCTATATCACCGAAACCAATTGTATAACACCTTTAGGGTTTGATGTCAAATCGAATACCGAGGCGATTCTTCGTGGTGATTCCGGTATTCAATTACATGACGATCTTTCTCTGATGCCGATGCCGTTTTATGCTTCAATTATAAATAATGAAAAACTAAACAGTGCCTTTGAGAAAATCAGCACTGATACAAAATATTCCCGTCTGGAGAAAATGATGATTCTGGCTTTAGAACCTATTATCAAAAATTCAGAAATTGATTTAAATTCCAAAACAGCATTTATCCTTTCGACTACAAAAGGAAATGTTACAGCGCTAAAAAAGGATTCAGACGACAGTTTTCAAAATGCTCATTTGGATGTTTTAGCAAAAAATATTGCCGATTTCTTCGGATTTCAAACGCAGCCAATTGTTGTTTCGAATGCCTGTGTTTCCGGAATTTTAGCGATTTCCGTTGCCAAAAGATTAATTCAGTCGGAACTGTATGACAATGCTTTTGTCATTGCCGGCGATGAAGTTTCGGAGTTTGTGTTATCCGGGTTTAATGCCTTTCAGGCCATGAGTGATTTGCCCTGCAAGCCCTATTCTAAAAACAGAACCGGAGTAAGTTTAGGCGAAGCAACGGCTGCAGTTTTACTTTCAACGGATGCCACAAACGCAAAAATAAAAGTGATTGGAGACAGTTCGATAAACGATGCCAATCATATTTCCGGTCCGTCGAGAACAGGTGAAGGTTTGTACCGAAGTATTCAGAATGCGTTGAAAGAAGCTCAAATTGAAGTCGATAAAATCGATTATATTTCAGCACACGGAACCGCGACTCCGTTCAATGATGAAATGGAAGCCATCGCCTTAAACCGTTTAGGTTTACAAAATGTCCCGATAAACAGTCTGAAAGGATTTTACGGTCACACTTTAGGCGCTTCAGGATTATTAGAAACCGTTATTTCAATTGAATCTGCCAATCAGAATCTGCTTTTTGAATCCAAAGGATTTGATGAAATCGGCGTAAGTGAAACTATAAATGTAATTGAGAAGAATGAAAAGGCAACTATTCAATTTTTCCTGAAGACGGCTTCCGGATTTGGTGGCTGTAATACGGCTGTGGTTTTTGAAAAAGTGAAACACGAATTGCACTAATTTTCACAGATTAATTATTGATAATAAAAATGAAAGTATCAAAATTCATATTTATAATTCTTGTTCTTCTTTCATCTTTCGGATGCAAAAAGAAAGAAGTGTCTGAATCTGATTTTGAAAAAGGCGTAATGAATAGTGTCTTTATCGAAATTGTAGATTCAATCTATATGGATCGAAGAATTATGTTTCCACCTCCAAGTCCAAAAATAGTAGATTTTAGAAAAAACATAATAGATACAATTGGATATCATGATAAACTAAAAAGATATCAGATAGAACAAGACAGTATTAAAAATGATAAAAATAAAATTATAATAGGTGTATATGATTTTGTAGTTAACAATAAAATTAGAAATAACAAATTTGATTTAACACCTTTTAAAAATAATGAAAAATTTGATTTTCAATATGTTTCTAAATATCCTAAAGAGATATATTGGGATATAAATAATAAAAATAGTAAAATGCCTGCTGGCACAATTGAAATTTCTAATATTCATTTTAATAAAACCAAAACTTCCGGAACTATAACTGCAAGTGCTTCTTGCGGAGGTGGAAAATGCGGAAGAGGATTTATAATTACAATTAAAAATAAAGCAGGAAACTGGCATATTACAAATGTTGAGCAAACCTGGGTTTCTTAAAAAAGGAAGTAATTTTCACAGATTAATTAGTGTAATTTCAACCCAAAACAATCCCGTGTAAATTTGTGGAATTAGTGTTAAACAAAAACAATGACTCAAAAAAACAACATACAATCCTATATCAAAATCCAAAACAACGAAATTGTTTTGAACGGAACTTCGGTATTCAAAATCGAACCCACCGATTTTGCGGATTTCTCGAAACAAGCCTATCGTAATTTTGACGTGCAATACCCGAAGTTTTTCAAAATGGATGCTTTGAGTAAACTGGCTTTTCTTGGAGCTGAATTGCTTTTGAGCCCCATGACTTCGGGGGAACAAGAAAATAATATTGCGCTGGTTCTGGCCAATAAATCCTCCAGTTTAGATACCGATGTAAAATATCAGGAATCTATTTCCGACCAGGAAAACTACTTTCCGAGTCCGGCGGTTTTCGTTTATACGCTGCCAAATATTTGTCTGGGCGAAATAAGTATCCGCCATCAGCTGAAAAGTGAAAATTCTTTCTTTATATTTGATGCCTTTAACACTGAATTTATGTCTAATTATTCCAATATTCTTCTGAATACGAATAAAGCAGACCTGGTTCTTTGTGGATGGGTAGAATTTTTTAATGACGATTACAAAGCGTTTCTTTGCACTATCAGTAAAGAAGAAAGCACAAAATATACAAACGAAACTATCAATACATTATATAATCAATAATCATGGAAGCATTAAAACTGGAATTAAAAAATAAAATCATTACCACTTTAAACCTTGAAGATATCGCTGTTGAAGATATTGCAGATAATGACGCTTTATTTGGAGATGGTTTAGGTTTGGACTCGATTGATGCTCTTGAGTTAATCGTGATTTTAGATAAGGATTACGGAATTAAACTGGTAGACCCGAAAGAAGGGAAAACTATTTTCCAATCGATCGAATCTATGGCGGCTTACATTAGCGCTAACAGAACAAAATAAGACTCACTTAGAATTGCTTGGATTTTTAGACTTCTTAGATAAAAAAGTCTGAAAATCTATGTAATACAACAATCTAAGAAGTCTAAAATTCTAACAATCTAAGAAGTCTAATAATGAAAGGTGTTGCAATAACGGGAATGGGAATTATCTCTTCGATTGGAAATTCCGTTGAGGAAAATTTCGATTCATTATTAAATGAAAATCGTGCCATTACCCGTGTCCAGAATATTTCGACTATTCATGCTGATATTAATAAGGTAGGGGAAATCAAAAAAACCAATTCGGAACTGATTGCCGAATTGCATCTTCCTGCGAATAATAATTTCTCGAGAACAGCTATGATTGCCACTTTTGCAGCAAAACAGGCTGTTGAAAATGCCGGAATTACAGCCATAAACGAATTCAGAACCGGACTCATTTCGGCTACAAGTGTGGGCGGAATGGACATGACGGAAAAATATTATTATGATTATTTCGAAAAACCGGAACTTGTAAAATATATCAGTTGCCATGATGGCGGTGATGTTGCCGATAAAATCGCTTCAGAGTTAGGTTTAAAAGGAATGGTAACCACAATCAGTACCGCTTGTTCCTCGGCAGCAAATTCCATTATGCTGGGCGCGCGACTGATTAAAAGCGGAAAACTGGATCGCGTTATTGTGGGCGGAGCCGATGCTTTGGCAAAATTTACCATCAACGGATTTAAGACCTTAATGATTTTATCTGACGATTACAACAAACCTTTTGACAACAACCGTAAAGGCTTAAATCTAGGAGAAGCGGCAGCATATCTGGTTTTGGAATCGGATGAAATTGTAAAAAAACAAAACAAAAAAGTACTCGCCAGAGTTTCCGGTTACGGAAATGCTAACGATGCTTTTCATCAGACTGCTTCTTCAGAAAATGGAGACGGTGCATATTTAGCGATGAAAAAAGCTTTTGAAGTTTCCGGATTGCAACCTTCTGAAATAGATTACATCAACGTACACGGAACGGCAACTCCCAATAACGATTTATCCGAAGGAAGAGCGATACTTCGTATTTACGGAGATGAAAAAGTACCTGATTTTAGTTCAACAAAACCTTTTACCGGACACACATTGGCAGCAGCAGCAGCAATTGAAGCGGTTTACAGTGTTTTGGCCATTCAGAATAATGTGGTTTATCCGAATATGAATTTCGAAACTCCGATGGAGGAATTTAATTTGCAGCCACAGACTTCCTTAAAAAATAAAAACATAGATCACGTTTTATCTAATTCTTTCGGATTTGGAGGAAACTGTTCCACCCTTATATTTTCAAAAAGCGAATGAAGAAAACATATATAAATGGAGTAGGTTGTATTTCGACTCAAAAAACATTTGATACTGTTTTTTTAGAAGACGCCGTATACAATCAAAATGACAACATTCTTAGCGTTGTCTCCCCTGTCTACAAAGATTTTATTGCTCCCGCTGCTGCCAGAAGAATGGCAAAAGGGGTGAAAAACGGAATTGTAGCTTCGGCACTTGCGATGAAAGATGCACATGCTGAAAATGTAGACGCTATTATTACCGGAACAGGATTAGGCTGTATTGAGGATTCTGAAAAATTCCTGAAAAACATCCTGGACAATAACGAAGAATTTTTAACGCCAACCGCATTTATTCAATCCACCCATAATACCGTTGGGGCACAAATTGCGCTGACGATGCAATGTAAAGGGTATAATTTTACCTATGTAAATGGTGCGGTTTCTTTTGAATCTGCCCTTCTGGATGCTAAAATGCAACTGGAAGAAAACGAAGCCAATTCGATTTTGGTGGGCGGTGTAGATGAGAACGGTGATTACACCATGGAACTTTTTAAATTGGCAAAACGTGTTAAACAGGAAAGCGAGCAGCCGTTTACGCTTTTAGCTCCAAAAACAATTGGATCCGTTCATGGTGAAGGGGCCAGTTTTTTTGTTTTGGAAAGTGAAAAAAAAGACACTACTTACGCCGAAATTCTGGATGTTCAAATTATAAACACTTTAGAAGAAAACGAAATTGAAACGGAAATAACTACTTTTCTAAAAGCTAATAACGTTGAAGTTTCAGCTGTTGATGCTATCGTTTTAGGTTTTAACGGCGATGTAAAATTCGATTCTTATTATAAAAGACTGACCGAAAATACTTTTTCAGATACCCCTCAGTTGTATTACAAACATTTGTGCGGCGAATACGATACGGCTTCTGCTTTTGGATTATGGATGGCGTCAAAAATTATAAAACTGCAGGAAATTCCGGAAATTGTAAAAGTAAATTCAGTTAAAAAATCAGCTTACAATACCATTTTATTATACAATCAGCTGAGCGGAAAAAACCATAGTTTTACGTTACTGTCAAAATGATAACGCATAGAAACATCTCGTTATTTTTTATTTTTGTACTGCTTTTACTGCTTCTTCTGAACTTGTATACCGCAATGAACTGGATGTGGTTTCTTGCCATTGTTCTACTTTGGCTGGGCATTAATGCTATCGGTTCTGCCAGAATTTCTTCTGATTATCATGTAAAAGCTTTCTGCAATAATCCTTTGGAAACCGAAAAAAAAATAGCCCTTACTTTTGATGACGGACCCAGTTCGTATACTTTGGAGGTTCTGGCCCTTTTAAAAAAATACAACGCAACCGCCACTTTTTTCTGCATTGGGAAAAATATCGAGATGCATTCGGAAATTGTAAAACAGATTATAGCCGAAGGACATTTAATTGGAAATCATTCCTACAGCCACTCGCCTTTTTTTGATTTCTATACTGCAAAAAGAATTACCGAAGAAATTCAGAAAACAGATTTATTGCTGGAAAAGCTTACTTCCAAAAAAATAAATTTCTTTCGTCCTCCTTATGGTGTAACCACGCCCTCCATCCGAAGAGCCCTAAAAATTACCGGACATAACGTTATTGGCTGGAATATCAGATCACTTGATGGCGGCACAAAAGACCAGAATTTAATTTTCAATCGCATTATAAAACGTGTTTCTCCCGGGGGAATCGTACTTTTGCATGATACAGCGTCACACTCTGTTTTGGTACTGGAACGGTTTTTGCAATTTTTACAGCAAAACAATTATAAAGTAATTTCGACTGAAGAGCTTTTGAATCTTAAAGCGTATGAGACGGAACGCTGATAAAACAGATTTGCTAAAGCGAAAACACGGATAAAACAGATTTTATCAAAATGCTTAATTCAAATAATAATCTGTGTAAATCATTTTAATCTGTGGCAAAATGTTTTTAAGCACAATTTTAATAAAATTATGAAAACTAAAATAGCACTACTAATTCTATTTATTTCAGGCAATTTATTTGCCCAGGAACAAAAAATGTCTGATGCAGAAATTGCCGCTTTCAAACAGGACGTCAATGTATCCGCAAAAAAAATCAAAACACTGACTACCGATTTTGTACAGTACAAACATTTGGACTTTTTATCGAAGGATATTGAAACTTCCGGAAAAATGATTTTTAAGGAACCAAACATGCTGCAGTGGCAATACAAAAAGCCATACAATTATAGTATTGTTTTTAAGAACGGGAAAATCCTGATTAATGATGAAGGAAAGAAAAGTGCCGTTGATGTTGGAAACAGTAAAATTTTTGGCCGCATCAATAAATTAATTGTGGGCAGCGTGAGTGGAAATATGTTTGATGATAAAGAATTTACGATTTCATACTTTAAATCAAAAGGACAAAATCTGGCCAAATTCATTCCGAAAGATGCAACGCTGAAAAAATACATCAAACAGATTGAACTGACTTTCGATAAAGAAGAAGCAACTGTGGTTCAGGTAAAATTATTGGAATCCTCTGAAGATTATACCCGAATTGTACTTAAAAATAAAGTGATCAATGCAAAAATCGACGATTCCCTTTTTACTAATTAATTGCGTACTGGCAATTGTTTTGATTTCTTGTGGCTCAGTCACAAAAAATTATTCCCCTAAAAAATTAGACAAAACGTCTTATAAAGCGCCGTATTTTTCAAATCCAAAAACAGATTATGTTTATAAAACCAATATTACGGTTTACGGAAATGAAATGAGCGGAATTTTCATTGCTAAAAAAATAAATGATACCGTACACCGAATCGTTTTTACCACTGAATTTGGTAACAAATTG
This sequence comes from Flavobacterium circumlabens, assembly GCF_004345565.1. GTDB lineage: Bacteria > Bacteroidota > Bacteroidia > Flavobacteriales > Flavobacteriaceae > Flavobacterium > Flavobacterium circumlabens. Next base: position 809,519 of record NZ_SLWA01000001.1, read on the forward strand.
CTGGATTTTGAAATTTCGGAAAAGAGTTTTAAAGTCAATTCGATTGTTTCAGAATTAGACCGAAAAATATTAATTAATACCTTGAGGGAAGATTTTCGATTATTGCTGAAAAAAGAATATTTAATACAGGAACAGTTTGAAAAAGAATCAGATAACATCTACAAATCGGCTGATGGTAAAAGAGATAATTATCTGTTTCTATCCAAAAAAGACCAGAAATTAGAGAAAGTGATTCATGCATCTCAAACAAAAGAAAAAATAACACTTCTATTTAGTTCAGAAAACAATATTTTTGCCGAGAAAATTCAGATTATTCATCAAAATATTAAGTTGAAAATTGAGTTGAATTATTTTAAATCTGAATAAAAATTTAAACTAATCATAAACTTTAAATCAAACCAAAATGAAAAAATTAACCTTAATTGCATTTGTTTTATTTACAGGTCTTGTAACATCAAATGCGCAGGTAACTGTCAGCCCGGGACTTCGCGGAGGTTTAAACCTTTCGAAATTATCGAATATTGATGATAATGGTTTAAAATCAGATTTTTATGTTGGTGGTTTAGTTGATATAAAATTCAATAAGTATTTTACACTTCAGCCTGAATTGACCTATTCAAGACAAGGTTCTGAAGGAAGATATTTTGATGATCAAAACCCGAATTTTGGTGTACCTGCAAAATACGAATTAGATTATCTTACGGTTGGTGCTGTTGCTAAATTTTACTTCGGCGGAAAAGGCTTTCACATTTTAGCGGGGCCGTCAGCTGATTTTAAAACAAGTGATAATTTTGGCGAATACGGTTTTGACCCGATCGATTTTGACCTTTCTATAGTTGCCGGATTAGGGTACACCTTACCAAACGGATTAACTTTTGAAGCAAGATTTAAACAAGGATTAATTGATATTTATGGGTATGACGGTCTTGATTACGATGATAACGGAGATTATTATTATGATGATGTAATCTTAAATCAGGTATTCCAGATTGGTATTAGCTATACATTTAAAACGAAATAAAAGTTTTTGAGTCCAAACAAAATATTTATCGCCATAGTCGCTTTTTTTGCATTGCAGCAAACACAAGCTCAATTTACTTTTAAACCCGGTTTGAGAGGAGGTTTTACATTTTCTACTATTTCAGAAACGCATGCTGATTATAAACCCGATTTTTATATTGGTGGATTTGGAGAAATAAATATAAAAAAACATTATGCGCTGCAACCTGAAATCACCTATTCCAGACAAGCCTCTAATAATGTAACCCGGAATTATTTTGACAATAATAGCGGCACAGAAAGAGTCGAACGTCGTGATTTAAAAATCGATTACTTATCGTTTGCCCTTATTAATAAATTTACATTTGGACCCGGCATTCAAATACAATTCGGACCCGCTTTAGATGTTTTATTATATGATAATTTAGTGAGAAGAAAAACGTATAACGATGTAGCCTTTATTACTGGTATCGCTTATAAGTTGTCTTCCAATCTAACCCTTGAAGCGCGATTGAAAAAAGGGTTGCTTGACGTATTAGACAGTGATTATTATCACAATGATCATAATGATTATTATTTATTTGGAGATTATAATACCAATATGAATTTTCAATTAGGGATTTCTTATTCTTTTGCAGCAAAAAAATAAACCATTTTAAAATAAATATCTTGAAAAAAACATTTTTACTTTTTGCCATTATCTTTTTAAGCTTTACAAAAACAAAAGCACAAGTAACTTTCAGACCCGGAATTCAGGCTGGAGCTACTATCTCTAAAATAGGAAAAACGGAGCTGGATCTAAAAAGCAAAACAGATTTCTACATTGGTGGTTTTGGAGCGCTGAAACTTGGTAAAATTTATACTTTACAGCCTGAAATAACCTATTCGAGACAAGGATCAAAAGGTTCTGTTGAAGGATTTTATTATGGCCAATCACAAACTATAACTGAAAAAAGAAGTCTGGATATTTCGCTTCAGTATTTGTCATTTATAACGATGAATAAATTTAATCTTACGGAAAACATATATCTGCTGGCCGGTCCTTTTGTTGATTTTATGGTGGGTGATGAAGTGAAGTACGATAAGTCGAATAATTTTTTTGCACCGATTTCAAAAGGTGAAGATATTGATTTTGGAATTATCGGAGGTGTTGGATTTAGCCTTCCAAAAGGAATTGCTTTTGAAGCAAGAATCAAAAAAGGAACAAGAGATGCATTTGATGATGTGAACGGATCGGCTACGGTAAATACGAATCTGGTTTATCAAATAGGTGCAGCCTATACATTCGGAAAAAAATAAAATTATGGTTTTAAAAGACTTCTATAAAGTCCTTTCAGAAGAAGAAACAGGAGATGCCAAATATAATATTCGTATATTGGTTAATGCCAATCATGATGTTTTTAAAGGTCATTTTCCTGGAAACCCAATTATGCCGGGCGTTTGCATGATTCAGATTATTAAAGAACTGACAGAATCTATTACTAAAAGTACTTTGATGATTCAGACACTGACCAATGTAAAATTCATGGCATTGATAAATCCTGAAACGAATCCGGAATTGCGTTTAGAACTTGATATAACAACTACAGATGATGATTTGGTAAAGGTGAAAAACACCACCTATTTTAACGATACGGTTGCTTTAAAATTAAGCAATGTGTATAAAAAAATATAATTATGAAATTACTACTGTCAGTACTGCTCTGGATAAATTTTGCCGGAACCCCGGATTTGGCAAGCATTCGCAAAATGTATACTACTGCTCCGAAATCAGAGGCTTCTGCCAAAGATTTTGTAGAAAAACTTTCAGGCATTTCTACGACTGATGAAAAAATATTAGTGGCTTATAAAGCGGCTTCGATTTTACTGGATTCTAAATTCGAGAAGAAATTAGGCCAAAAAATGGAACGTTTTAAAGAAGGTGCGAAACTATTGGAATCGACTATTGCGAACGAACCAAACAATATCGAAATCCGAATGATCCGCCTGAGTATTCAGGAAAATGTACCCGGAATTACAGGTTACAAGAAAAACATCAAAGAAGACAGAAAATATATCACTGACCATTACAGCGAGCAAAATGCTGCTTTAAAAGGATATCTAAAAGACTTTGTCCTGCAATCTAAAAGTTTCTCTAAAAAAGAGAAGCAATTTGTGCAGTAGACGAAGAAACCAAATGCAATGAAACCTGTAATACCACAACAAGAACTCCTTCCTACTATTAATTTTTGTGTCATTGTGCCCACGTACAATAATCACAAAACTTTAAAAAAGGTGCTGGATTCTATTTTAGATTTCACTCCCAATGTCATTATAGTTAATGATGGATCGACCGATGAAACAAGTGAAATCCTAAAACAATATACGCAGTTAACTCAGATTCATCACACCAAAAATTCCGGAAAAGGAATGGCTTTGCGAAACGGTTTCAAAAAAGCAATTGAAATGAATTTTGAATACGCCATTACAATCGATTCCGACGGACAGCATTTTGCTTCCGATATTCCGAATTTTATTGTTGAAATTCAAAATCAGCCGAATTCTTTATTAATCGGAAGCCGAAACATGACACAGGAAAATGTGCCTAAGAAAAGTAGTTTCGGCAACAAATTTTCGAATTTCTGGTTCTGGTTTGAAACCGGAATTAAGCTTGAAGATACACAATCGGGTTTCCGGTTGTATCCGTTGCAGCTGATTCCGAAAAAATATTATACCAATAAATTTGAATTTGAAATTGAAGTTATCGTCCGCTCGGCCTGGAAAGGAATTGTCGTAAAAAATATTCCGATTCAGATTTTATACGATCCTGCCGAAAGGGTTTCGCATTTTCGTCCGTTTAAAGATTTTACCCGAATCAGTATTCTGAATACTGTTTTGGTTATCAATACGCTTTTGTACATTAAACCCAGAGATTTTTTCAGAAGAGCAAAAAAAAAAGGATTTAAGAAATTTTTCCTGGAAGATATTTTAGAAAGCAGTGATTCCGATTTCAAAAAAGCAGCCGCAATTGCACTGGGAATTTTTATTGGAATGTCTCCTTTTTGGGGATTCCAGACCATTTTGCTTTTGTTTTTCGCTACTTTATTTAAGCTTAATAAAGTCATTGCCTACCTGTCATCAAATGTGAGCTTTCCTCCTTTTATTCCCTTCATTATTTATGGTTCCCTGAAAATGGGAAGCTATTTTGTGTCCAGTGAAACTCCTTTAGTTTTAGACAGTTCGCTTACACTTGACGATATTCAGAAAAATGCAACGCAATATATCGTAGGAAGTCTTATTTTAGCAACCGTTTCCGCGTTGATTACAGGGCTTTTAAGCTATTTGCTTTTAACCATTTTTAGTTCAAGAAAAAACAAAAAATAAACATGCATCATTATTTCTACGCTATTCATTTATTTGTAAATCGAAGAAAATCGCTGTCGGTTTTGTTTGCAGTTGCGATGCTTTTCCTTTTTGGTTTTTTTGCTTCCCGTATAAAATTTGAAGAAGATATTACCAAGCTTATTCCAACAAACGATAAGTCTGATGTTACGGCAAAAGTGCTGAAACAACTCAATTTTGCGGATAAAATTACCGTTATTTTCAAACTGGATAAAAACGGAACTCAGGAAGATTTAAAAGAAATGTCCACTGCTTTTTCAGACAGTGTTGCTGTATCGTGCAAGCCTTATATAACAGGAATTCAGGGAAAAATAGACGAAGAAAATATTCAGGAAACAATTGATTTTGTTTACGGCAATCTGCCTTTGTTTCTGGAAAATAAAGATTACACCGCTATTCAGGATAAACTGCAAAAAGACAGTATTGCAGCAACTGTTCAGGGAAATTACAAATCGATTATTTCACCGTCTGGATTCGTAACCAAAGATTTTATCCTGCAGGATCCTTTGGGAATTTCTTTTATTGCCTTAAAAAAATTACAACAGCTCAATGTGGGCGATGATTTTACGCTCGATAATGGTTTTGTAATGACCAAAGACAAAAAGAAATTACTGCTATTTATTACGTCTAATCTTCCCTCCAGCGAAACTGAAAAAAACACCCTCTTTGCTGCCAGGCTTCAATCGATTCAGGAAAATTTAAATCAGAAATTCAAAACCAAAACGTCCATCAGTTATTTTGGTTCCGCTCTGATTGCTGTTGCCAACGCCAATCAAATTAAAAGTGATATTATCTTAACGACATCAATCGCGATGATTACGCTGATGTTGATTCTGATTTTATTCTACAGAAAAGTATTAATACCGTTAATCATTTTTCTGCCGACCGTTTTTGGTGCTTTGTTTGCCGTCGCTTTTTTATATTTTGTAAAAGAACAAATCTCCGCTATTTCTCTGGGAATCGGTTCTATTTTATTGGGAATCACGATTGATTATTCCATTCATATCCTGACGCATTACAAACACAACAGCGATGTAAAAACGTTGTACAAAGACATTACCATGCCGGTCATCATGAGTAGTTCTACTACTGCTGTTGCCTTTTTATGCCTGCTTTTTGTAAAATCAGACGCATTGAATGACTTAGGAATTTTTGCAGCTGTTATCGTTATGGCTTCTGCTTTTTTCTCCCTTTTGATTGTTCCCCATTTGTACAAGCCGAAAGAAAATAATTTCGACCACAAGAAAAATGTGATCGATAAACTGGCGCATTTTTCATTCCATAATAATAAAATCCTAATTGGTTTTTGTGTACTGATCACGATTGTTTGCTGTTTTACTTATAATAATGTGGGCTTCAACAATGATTTGTCGCAATTGAATTTTGTTCCGAAAGAAATAAAAGCTGCCGAAAAAGACCTGGAGGAAAGTACCAGTTTAACCTCCAAAACCATTTATGTTGCTTCGTACGGAAAAACGATGGAAGAAGTGCTGCAAAATAACAGCCGCCTTTTTACTGATTTGTCTAAAGAAAAACAACAACAGAAAATATTAAATTTCAGCTCCGTTGGCGGAATCATGCTTTCGCAAAAAGAGCAACAGCAAAAAATTGACCAATGGAATTCCTTTTGGGATTTGAATAAAAAACAGCTTCTAAAATCCCAATTGATTTCGGAAGGTTTAAAATTGGGTTTCAAACCAACGACTTATTCCCGCTTTTTTGAGCATTTAGATTTAGATTTCAAACCGATTTCAGCAGCTGAATATCTAAAAGTTCAGGCTTTGCAATTGCATGAATTTGTCACAGAAAAAAATGGTTTTTTTACGATTTCCACTTTAGTAAAAGTAGGTCCCGGACAACGTGATGCATTTGTAAAATCGGCTGAAACCAAAAAGAATCTGATCGTAATTGACCGTCAGCAGATGAATGAAACTTTTTTCAGCACTTTAAAAACTGATTTTAATTCGCTCGTCAATTATTCTTTTGTTGCCGTAATCCTGATTTTGTTTTTCTTCTTCAGAAGAATCGAACTGGTTATTGTAAGCTGTATTCCGATTGCTTTAACGGGAATTGTAACGGCCGGAATTATGGGCATTTTTGGCATTCAGATGAATATTTTCAGCATGATCGTCTGTACGCTTATTTTTGGCCACGGGGTAGATTTCAGTATTTTTATGACAAGCGCACTTCAGAAAGAATATACCAACGGGAAAAACGAAATTGCCATTTACAGAACGTCCATTATTCTGGCCGTCATTACCACTATTTTAGGAATTGGTGCCATGATTTTTGCACAGCATCCTGCCCTGAGGTCTATTTCTTCGGTTTCTTTAATCGGGGTTTTTGCAGCGCTTATTATTACGTTTATTTTCTATCCGATCCTGTTCAAAGTATTTATCTCAAACCGTTCAAAAAAAGGAAATGCTCCTTTTGAATTGCGAAGCTTACTTCATGGAATAATATCCTTTGCTTACTACGGACTTGGCGGTATTCTAATGTCTGTTTTCAGCATGACTATCATGCCGATTCTTCCGGTTCGGGAAAAACCAAAAATGAAAGCATTTCGATATGTGATTTCAAAATTTATGAAATCTGTCCTGTATTCAAGTCCGCTTTTACATAAAAAAATCATTAATAAGTGTAACGAAAATTTCGATAAACCGGCTATTATTATTGCCAACCATTCGTCCTTTATTGACATTCTGGCTATGGGAATGCTGAGTCCGAAGATTATATTTTTGGTCAATGACTGGGTGTACAACTCTCCTATTTTTGGTGGTACTGTCAGAAAAGCAGGTTTTTATCCGGTTTCAGAAGGAATCGAAGGAGGCGTTGAGCATTTACGCCAAAAAGTAAACGAAGGATATTCCTTAATGATTTTTCCGGAAGGAACGCGTTCAGAAAGCAACCAGATTAATCGTTTTCATAAAGGTGCCTTTTATCTTGCCGAAGAATTTAATTTAGACATTGTCCCTGTCCTGATCCACGGTGCTTCAGAAGCTATTCCGAAAGGAGATTTTGTCATTCATCACAGTTATCTCACACTTTCTATTTTAGAAAGAATCACGCCCGAAAATCTTTCGTTTGGAAAAAATTATGGCGAAAGAACCAAACAAATAGGTTCTTTTTTCAGGGATCAATTTAGCAGCCTTCGTCACGAATTAGAAGGTCCGGAATACTGGAAAAAAATGCTTATTCACAGTTATGATTACAAAGAAATTGAAGTCATCAAGAGTGTTAAAAGTAATCTGAAAACTCATTTTGAAACGTATCATAAACTCAATAAATATCTTTCGGCGAAAGCCAGAATATTACATTTGTCGGATGATTACGGGCAACTGGATGTCTTATTGACTTTACAGGAACCGCAGCGAAAAATTTATTCTTTTCATCATGACGAAGAAAAATCAGCCGTTGCCAAAACCAATTATATCGTTACAAAAAGAAAGATTTCTTATCTGGAAAATAGAGAGACCGCATTCGAAAATCAATATGATGCCATTTTAATTTCCGATGAAAATTATAAAACTGATCTTGAAAAAATTATTTCCCTTACTTCATTGGTAATTTTAATTGATAGCTCGGGTTTAAAAAACACTTTGACTAACTTTGGTTTTCATTCTGTTTTGGATGAAGGTGCCCTAATTGTATTAAAGAAAAACTAGGATGAAAGAACATTACGATGTAGTAATTGTAGGTAGCGGTTTAGGCGGATTGGTGTCGTCTATAATTCTGGCTAAAGAAGGCTATAGCGTTTGTGTGCTTGAAAAAAACAATCAATATGGCGGAAACCTGCAGACTTTTGTACGGGACAAAACCATTTTTGATACCGGGATTCATTATATCGGAGGATTGAAGGAAGGACAAAACCTGTATAAATATTTCAAATATCTCGGAATAATCGATCATTTAAATTTAAAAAGATTAGATGAAAATGGTTTCGATATGATCTCTTTTGAAGATGATAAAATCGAATATCCCCACGCGCAGGGGTATGATAATTTTGTAAAACAATTGCAAAATTATTTCCCCGAAGAAAAAACAAATCTGGAAGCGTATTGCCGGAAAATAAGAACCATCTGCGATTCGTTTCCCCTTTACAATTTAGAGTGGGAAGGTAAATATGACAATGCTATTTTAGAATTAAATGCCAAAGCAACTATTGACGAATTTACAGAAAACGAAAAACTAAGAGCGGTTCTTGGCGGCTCTAATTTTTTGTATGCCGGAATTGCCGACAAATCACCATTTTATGTTCATGCTCTTTCTGTAAACTCCTATATTCAAAGTTCCTGGCGTTGCATCAATGGCGGAAGCCAGATTACAAAACAACTCCTGAAACAGCTCAAAAAACACGGAGGAGAATTTTACAAACACAAAGAAGTAACTCATTTTCCATCTGAAAATAACAAAGTAACTGCTGTAAAAATGAAAGACGGAACCGAGGTTTCCGGCACTTATTTTATTTCGAATATTGAACCGAAAACGACCTTAAAAATGGTCGGCGAAGAAAATTTCAGGAAATCATTCTACAGTCGCATTCAGAGTCTTGAAGGTGTGATTTCTGCCTTTAGCCTTTATATTGTTTTTAAACCTAAAACGTTCCACTACATCAATCATAATTATTATCATTTTAAAAAGAGTACAGAAGTCTGGACCTCTCATGAGTATGATGAAAAAACCTGGCCAAAAGCGTATATGGCATCGATGAATGCTTCTAAAAAAGAGGAAGAATGGGCCGAAGGAATGACTTTTATTACCTACATGAAATTTGATGATGTCCTGCCGTGGACGGAAACTTACAATACGGCAGCTGATAAAAATGACAGAGGCGAAAGTTACGAGGAATTTAAGTCCCGAAAAGCCGCTAAATTTTTAGATGAAATTGAAATAAAATTCCCCGGAATCAGAGACTGCATCAGATCCGTACATACTTCCACACCGCTTTCGTACAGGGATTACATTGGTGGCGACGGAGGTAATATGTATGGTTACGTAAAGGATTCCAATAATCCGATGAAGACACTGATTGCCTCCAAAACCAAATTAGACAATCTTTACCTTACCGGACAAAGTATCAATATGCATGGCGTTTTGGGAGTTACCATCGGAGCGGTCGTAACCTGCTCTGAAATTATTGGAAAAGAATATCTCATTAACAAAATCAATCAGGCATCTGAATAATTAGTATCATGAAAAACCGGATCCATCTACTTATCTTTATTGGTTTATTAGGAGTATTGGTTTCTTGTGGTATCTCAAAATCAAAAAATCACCTGCCGGATATCGCGCATTACGAAGCCGCAAAACCGATTGTTACAAAATTCTCCGACAGTGTATTTCTTTCGGGTAAAAATTCACTTTTAAAAAACAAACAAGGCCTTTGGGAATTATACGTTGAAGGTAATCCGCTTGAAATTGGGCTTGTAACCGGGGCTCTTTCCGATTCTCTTTTAAAAAAGCAGGAACAGATTTTTTTCTCCCGAATTGAAGATTTTGTACCTTCAAAATTCCAGCAAAGGCTGCTTCGCAATTTTCTAAAATGGTACAACAGAAAATTATTCCAGAATGTACCTGATGAATATCAAACGGAGATTTACGGTGTTTCCCAATATGCTTCTCATGATTTTGACAACTTAGCCCCGCAATACCTGCGCAATTTATATTTGCATGCCGCACACGATATTGGTCACGCTTTACAGGATCTGGCTTTGGTAGGCTGTTCCTCTTTTGCTGCCTGGGGTGACAAATCTGAAGATGGTCATTTAATTCTGGGCCGTAATTTTGATTTTTATGTGAATGACGCTTTCGCGGAAAATAAAATCGTGGCTTTTATAAATCCGAAGGAAGGCCATCCTTTTATGATGGTAACCTGGGCCGGTATGATCGGCGCTGTTTCCGGAATGAATAATGAAGGACTGACCGTGACCATAAATGCAGGGAAATCTAAAATTCCAATGACGGCAAAAACACCCATCTCTATTCTGACGAGAGAGATTTTACAGCATGCACAAAATATTGAGGAAGCAATTGCGATCGCCAAAAAAAGAAAAGTATTTGTTTCAGAATCTATAATGGTAGGAAGCGCTCAGGACAACAAAGCGGTTTTAATTGAAGTATCACCGGAAAAAATGGATGTATTTGATGCTCCAAATAGCAGTCAGTTAATTTGTTCGAACCATTTTCAGAGCGATGCTTTTAAAAATGACGAAAGGAACCAATTGCAAATTGCCAATAGTCATTCGAAATATCGCTTTGACAGAATGCGGGAACTTTTTGCAGAAAGCCCAAAAATCAATCCCGAAATAGCATCCCAAATTCTAAGAAATAAAGAGGGTTTACAAAATATAGCTTTGGGTTACGGCAACGAAAAAGCACTAAATCAATTGATGGCGCATCACGGAATTATATTTAAACCGAAAGAAAAACTAGTCTGGGTTTCTGCAAATCCTTATCAAATGGGAGAATTTGTCTGCTATAATTTAGATTCTGTTTTTAAAGAAAGAAAAAACGAACATGTCATTTCATTTGAAGAAGAAAGCCATAACATTGCCAAAGATCCTTTTCTGGAAACTACCACTTTCAAAAACTATCAGAAATTTAGAATTGAAGATCATAAAATAGATTCCTACCTGAAGAATAAAACCGAAATTACTTTTGATTTTATTCGGAATTACCAATCTTTAAACCCGGATTATTGGGTTGTGTATTATAAAGCAGGATTGTATTTTTACCAAAAGAAATACTTCCGGCTGGCTCAGATTAATTTTGAAAAAGCATTAACCAAAGAAATCACAACTGTTCCTGACAAAGAAGCAATTGAAAAATATTTAAAAAAACTCAAAAGAAAATGAAAATGATTCCATCAATAGAAAAGGATTCTTTAGAACAGATTAAAAATTTTCAGGAGCAGAAATTAGCGGAACTTTTAACGTATATCAGTCAGAATTCCCCTTTTTACAAAAGACTTTTCGCAGGGCAGAATATTGATCTTTCAAAAATAAAAACCCTGGAAGATTTACAGCATTTGCCTGTAACAACAAAAGAAGATTTACAACAGTACAACGATGATTTTTTATGCGTTCCGCAACATAAAATTATTGATTATGCTTCTACTTCAGGGACTTTGGGAGATCCTGTGACTTTTGGTCTAACCGATGCGGACTTAGACCGACTGGCGTATAATGAAGCCATTTCGTTTGCCTGTGCCGGAATTGAAGAAGGCGATGTCGTACAGTTAATGACTACAATCGACCGAAAATTTATGGCTGGTCTGGCTTATTTTCTGGGATTGCGAAAATTAAAAGTCGGCGTAATTCGGGTGGGTGCCGGAATTCCAGAATTGCAATGGGACTCGATTTTGAAATACAAACCTTCCTATTTAATTACGGTTCCTTCTTTTTTACTGAAGTTAATTGAATATGCCGAAGCACACGGAATTGATTATAATAATTCAAGTATAAAGGGGGCCATTTGCATTGGAGAATCGCTAAGAAATCAGGATTTTTCGATGAATATCCTTTCCAATAAAATCACTGAAAAGTGGAATATCAAGTTGTTTTCGACTTATGCTTCTACCGAAATGAGCACTGCCTTTACGGAATGCGAACATGGCGTTGGCGGTCATCATCATCCGGAATTGATCATTGTTGAAGTCCTGGACGAAAATAATATTCCTGTAAAAGAAGGAGAAATCGGTGAATTGACTTTTACCACTTTAGGTATTGAAGCCATGCCTTTATTACGTTTTAAAACAGGCGATATTGTACAATTGCATAACAGCCCTTGTGCCTGCGGAAGAAATACGTTGCGCGTTGGTCCGGTTGTCGGACGTAAAAAGCAAATGATTAAATACAAAGGAACGACACTTTATCCGCCTGCCATGAACGATGTTTTAAGTGATTTCGACAATATCGAAAATCATATTATTGAAATTTCAACCAATGATTTAGGCACGGATGAAATTGTAATAAAAATTGCCGTAAAAAATCAAAGCCCTGAATTCTTACAGGAAATAAAAGATCACTTCAGAGCCAAATTAAGAGTAACGCCAAAGATTGAATTCGCTTCAAAAGAAACTTTAAATCCTTTGGTTTTTAACCCAATGAGCCGAAAACCAATTCGATTTTTTGATTATAGAGTTCAATAGTAAGTTTCAAAGTTGCAGAGGTTCAGAGGGGCAAAGGCTTGTAATCCGAATAAAAAAAGCCTGGTTGATACCAGGCTTTAGATTCAAAATTTACATATCGAATAACTCTAATACTCCGGTAGACTGAATTATTTGTGGAGTTGTTGAATAGGACTGATTGTTTGCATCGATAACTCTGAAATACAAGTCGTAATAAGTTGATTTTACAGATGTTCTGGTAAATAAGTACAATGGATTTCCAGTACCAATCTGAATGTAAGACGAAACTGGATCTTCATGACGCTTAATCCACCAGCTGTATTGCTGATAAGGAGTCGTTCCTCCGGAAACTGTTGCAGACCAGGATCCCATTGATGCTTTTGTTACATAACTGGAACCTGTAAAACTGGCTGTAAGTGCTGGAGGAGTATTTGAAGCCAACACAAAACTGTATGAACTTGTCACTGTTTTTGGAAATGATAAACCATTTATTACCACGCCTGCCTGATGTTTTGCATTTAATGTAATACTATAGCTTTTTGCTACTGCATTATCTTTTACTTTTAATGTAAGTGTGATTCCATCATTTGAGATTAGTTGTAAATTATCGGTATCATACACCCAACTATATTGTACTCCTAAAGAATGAGCATCGTGCTGAAGTGAAACTGAAAAAACCTCTCCTCTTATCGGAGCAGTAACGGGTTTATTTAAATCTACATTTAGAGAATAAGTTCGATAGTAACTTTTTGTGGTATTCAGGTAATAATATCCAATGCAATTTTTATATAAAGCATTTAAACCTTGTTTCGAATAGACAGTAGTATTTCCGCTATCAGTTATTATAGCGGCGTGGTCAATCGCTGTATAATTACCTGTTTGATAATCTGTCAAATTATTCCAATATAATACTTTTGTTGCTTTATTACTGTTGTCTTCCTTAAATATACCTGTTGCAATATAAGCTTGATATATTTCTGCATTGTCCATTGGTTTTTTTTCTTCTGTTTCACTTAAAGAAAAAGCAAGTCCAAAGCAGTTATAAGAAGTATCAGCCGGACCAATTAAGGCAGGTGTACTGCAGTCTTCTGCTGCTATCTTTTTAGTGCTGACTGTGTTTTTTGTAAGTGAAATTTCATCATTTTGCTTCATGGTTTCTTCAGAGCACGAAAGCATTGTTAAAGCCATAAATGACATGAAAATAAATTTTAAGTTTTTCATAGATTTGATTAGGTTTTTGGGTTTAATAATTTATTACTCAAATATATGTGATTTTAGGATAAATACTACAGTATTAATTTTATGGAATACTTAAACTTTGCTCTTCTAATTTTTTCCGCACTTAAACTAAACCTTTGACCCTTTGTCACTTTACCCCTTTGAACCTCTAAATAGCAATGAATTAAACTAAATGTTGTAATTTTGCACAAAATATTGAAGATGGTCAAGATTGGCAACATAGAATTACCCGAATTTCCTTTACTACTCGCACCGATGGAAGATGTGAGCGATCCACCGTTTCGCAGATTATGTAAAACGCATGGCGCTGACTTAATGTATTCTGAATTTATTTCGTCAGAAGGATTGATTCGTGATGCGATCAAAAGCAGAATGAAGCTGGATATTTTTGATTACGAACGCCCGGTTGGAATTCAGATTTTTGGTGGTGATGAAGAAGCGATGGCACTTTCGTCAAAAATTGTCACAACCGTAAAACCCGATTTAGTGGATATCAATTTTGGATGTCCGGTAAAAAAAGTCGTTTGCAAAGGTGCCGGTGCAGGAGTGCTGAAAGATGTTGATTTGATGATTCGTTTAACCAAAGCGGTTATCAGAAGTACTGATTTACCTGTTACAGTAAAAACACGTCTGGGCTGGGATGATAACTCCATTAATATTGATGAAGTTGCCGAAAGGCTTCAGGATATTGGTGTTCAGGCTTTAACAATTCACGCCAGAACGCGTGCGCAAATGTATAAAGGCCACGCCGATTGGTCGCACATTGCAAGAGTAAAAAACAACCCAAGAATTACAATGCCAATTTTTGGAAATGGCGATATCGACAGTCCTGAAAAAGCACTAAAATATAAAAACGAATACGGCATCGACGGAATCATGATTGGTCGTGCTGCAATTGGTTATCCGTGGATTTTTAACGAAATTAAACATTACTTTAAGACCGGTGAGCATTTAGCTGCTCCAACGGTTGGTGATCGTGTTGAAGCCGCCAGAAATCATTTGCAATGGTCTATGGACTGGAAAGGCGAACGTTTAGGGATTGTAGAAATGCGTCGTCATTATACCAACTATTTCAAAGGAATTCATTCTTTTAAAGAATACAAGCAAAAACTGGTTACGACTGATGAACCTGAAATTTTATTCGCGATTATGGATGAAATAAAAGAGGTTTATGCCGGATACGAGTTTGTGTAAAAAATAATTTTAATCGCAAGGACGCTAAAATTTATATCCTGGCAATATGATAAAAATTGCAAAGTTCGCAAAGCTATAATTGATATAGCTTTGCGAACTTTGCGATTATATAAAATACTATAGTAAAAAACCTGGCGTTCTTTGCGGTTAAATTCTAAAATATTTCTGCCATTTACTTTACACCTGAGTTCGTTTCCACTTCCCTCTTTTGTAAAAGAAAATACCCGCCAGTGTTATGGCCGTTTCAGCAACCGGAATTGCTATAAAAACACCCGTTGGTCCCATCTGAAAATGTTTTGCCAATATAAAAGCCAACGGAATCTGAAACAGCCAAAAGCCGAAGAAATTAATTCCGGTTGGTGTCCAGGTATCTCCTGCCCCATTGAAGGTGTTGATCAATACCATTCCGATTCCGTAGAAAATAAACCCAATACTCATAATCTGTAAGGCTTCAACGGCAATGGTTTTCACCATTTCATCATTGGTAAAAAAGGAAATGATATATTTTCCGAAACATAAGGTTATGACCATAATGGTAGCCATAAAGATCACATTGTATTTGGCCGTGGTATAAACCGATTTTTCAGCACGATCAATTCGTTTTGCACCTAAATTTTGTCCAACCAAAGTTGCGGCTGCATTGCTTAATCCCCAGGCTGGAAGTATAAAAAACATCATGATTCGTAGTGCCGTCTGGTATCCGGCAGATCCATGATCACCTCCGGTTGTTGCCACCAGTTGCGCCAGGAAAATCCAACTGCAGGATGCGATTACGAATTGTAACACTCCGGGAGCAGCAATTTTTATCAATGCTTTTATTTGTTTAAAATCAGGAATAAAATACGATGCAATGATCTTTAAAACACCCTTCCCAAAAAACAAATGGTACAATTGATACAGAACTCCAATGCTTCGTCCCAAGGTAGTTGCAATTGCAGCGCCCGTCAACCCAAAAGCGGGAACGGGACCAAAACCGTTAATTAATACCGGACATAGAATAATATTGCAAATATTGGCCAGCCAAAGACTTTTCATGGCAATGGCAGCATTTCCGGCTCCGCGAAAAATTCCGTTAATCAGAAATAGAAGCATGATACACAAACTTCCACCAATCATAATCTGTGTAAATCGGTAACCGTGTTCCGCAGCATCAAGAGAGGCACCCATCAATATCAGAATATCTTTGGCATAAATAAAACCCAGAATACTCATTACACTATTGATTACAAAAGCTATAATGATGGCCTGCATACCTGCTTTTGCGGCGGCAATCGGATCTTTCTCTCCGATTCGTCTTGCTACAACTGCTGTTGCAGCCATACTAATACCAATTGCAACCGAATACACTATTGTAATTACAGATTCGGTTAAACCTACTGTCTGTATCGCAAAACTGCTATGCTCCAAATGCCCAACAAAATATAAATCGACTAGTGCAAACACCGATTCCATCATCATTTCCAGAACCATAGGAATGGCCAGGAGAATGACTGCTTTTTTAATGCTTCCGGAAGTATAATCAAAAGATTCGTCTCCTTTGATCGCTAATTTTAAAGTGGTAAAAATTTTAGAAAATAAACTCTTTTGTATAGTTGTTTCTGTCATGATATAATAGGATAAATGATAAAATTAGCCCAGATATAATAGATCTGAACTGAAGAAAAAAAACGTAAGTATCCTAATTATTCGAAAAATAAAATAGGATTAGGAAGAAACAATCATAGACATGAGTTTTTTAAGGGGATAAATATAAGTAATTATTTTATACGGAAGGGTACTAATCTAACAGCTTTTTACTTACCCTGCTGCTGGCAATTAAAGAAGCCACAAAGCCAAGAGAAACAATAGTTCCCATCACAATAAGTACATTTTCTAAAGTAAAAACTACAGGATATGCCAAAGTTGGCGTAATCATAATCAACTCATATCGTTGTTGCAGCAGTACTAAAATAATCCCCAGAACAAGACCAATAATACCTCCGAAAACACTTAGTAAAGTGCCCTGAAGCAAAAAGATTTTTCTCAGATCATTGATTTCCGTTCCCAAATTAAAAAGGGTTTTCAGATTTCCTTTTTTATCTAAAATCATCATGATCAAAGCACCAATCAAATTAAAAAGTGCAACGATAATAACTAAGGTGAAAATCAGGTAAACGGCAATATTCTCGGTGTTGAGCATTTTATACAAAGACTCGTTGAGTTGTGCCCTGTTCTTTAAAGTAATCTTATTTTTAAAAATCTTTTCTAATTGAGAATTGATAGCCGCTTCATCTGCATTCTCTTTCAGATTCAATTCAATTCCCGAAATCTGATTGGGTTTGTACATCAATAATTCCTGTGCCAGTGCCAAATCGGTAAACACATATTTCGAATCCAGATCCTCACTAATCGAATAAATTCCGACTGGCAAGACATCCGTTTTATTAAATGCTTCTTCTGGATTTTCAAAGGCTCCTTTTCCGGGTTTAGGGGCTAGGATCTGCAATGGGTTTTCAAAATCCAATAATCCCATAGAAAAGTCACGGGCAATTCCATAGCCAACAACCACCTGATAGGTATCCGGTTTCAGCCATTGTCCGTTAAACAGCTTTTTTTTGATGTCGTTTACCACTACATAATTGCTATCAACTCCTTTTATGTAAGTAACTTGTTGCTTGTCTTTAAAAATAAACAAAACACGTTCCTCGATAATTTTAGTATATGACGCTACACCGTTAATTTTTTTAATCTGACTTTCCTGATCGGGTGTCAGTAAAAATGATTTTCCATATGTACTGGTCATTTTTAAATCCGGATCGATTTCATTTGTAAACGAAAGACTAAAAACTTTTAGCCCGCTAAAAACAGACAATACCACAAACAAAGCCATTGTACCAACAATAATTCCCATGCTGGCAATACGATTGATAATATTTATAGCATTGTTTTTACTTCTGCTAAAAATGTAACGTTTGGCTATGTAAAGCGGAAAATTCAATTTATGACTTTCTTCTTTTTTCTAAAAGATCACGATTTTCAATTGGGTTTTCTCTGTTTGACAATGCGTTGTCAATTTTCTCAATATAATCTAAAGAGTCATCAATAAAGAATACCAGGTTTGGTACACGACGCAATTGCAAACGCACACGCTGAGATAAATCGTGTTTGATTAAAGTACTGTTCGATTTAATTCCTTCTAAAGTTTCTTTGGCTTTCTCCTGAGGAAAGATGCTTAAATATACTGTTGCCACTGATAAGTCTGAAGTAACACTAACTTTGGATACCGAAATTACTAAATTATTAATTCCGTTTTTTCGCACTTCACCTTGCAAAATATCAACCAAATCTTTTTGGATGACACCGCCTATTTTTTTCTGTCTATTTGTTTCCATACTGCAAAAATACTATTTTAAATTTCAATCAATACAATTTCAAATAAACAATAAAGTGATTTTTAAACTCTTCTTTATTTCAATTTCGATTTTAGACTCTTTTTTTTAGTTAAATAAAAAGTAACAACTTTATAAAAAGCCAAAAACTACTGTTTTGAAGGTGACAAAAATCATGTTTTATATAAGAAATATTTTACATATTTGACACAAACAAAACAGCTTTAATTATGAAAAAAAGAGAACCAGTCAGTCATATCATGACTAAAAGTGTCATTACCGTAAATCAAATGGATGATCTCAAAGAAGTAGTCGCAAAACTAAAATCAAATGCTATTCGGCACATTCCTGTTGTTAATGGCAACGAAGTTATTGGTATTATAAGTCGTTCGGATATCAACAGACTTACTTTTGGCGCTTTATTTGAAGGCCAGGAAGGTGCTGATGAAGCGATCCTCGAAATGCTTTCCATTGCACAAATAATGACTTCCAAACCTAAAACTGTTTCACCTGAAACCAGTATTCGGGATCTCGTTGAGATTTTTGCAAAAGAAGAGTTTCATGCTTTACCTGTAGTTGATAAGGGAATCCTAAAAGGCATTGTCACCACAACCGATGTGATGCACTATTTTTTAGAGCAATAGAATTGAAAAAAAAGGGAGCTTCACTGAGCTCCCTTTTTTTATCTGTTTTGTAACCATCCTTCCGGATTATTATTGGATGTATTTTGAAGAATCAAAAACTTAATAATTGTTTTTCCGGTATCCCCGCTGGTTCTTACTTTTCCGATACTTTGTTTAATATTTACTTTATCTCCTTTATTTACAAATACCTGACTCAAATTTTGATAAACGGTAAAATAATCCCCGTGCTGTATCATAACGGCCCTGTTTATAGGAGATAAAACCATAATACTGGAAACTTCTCCTTCAAATACCGCGCGGGCGTTTGCGCCTTGTTCGGTTGTGATCTCTACTCCAGAATTATGAACGGTTAATGACGGATAAAGCGGGTGAGGCTGATCTCCGTAACCCAGCGAAATAAATCCTTTTTCTACCGGCCATGGCAATTTTCCGCGGTTTGCTTTAAAGTCTGCCGCTAAAATTTTTCCTTCCGGCGTTAAAGCAATTTTAGAAGAGGAAACTGGTGCATTTGATGGCGCCGATCCCGGATTGTCTTTTGCTTTTTCAAGAGCTGCTTTTCTATTGGCCTCAGCAATAGCTTCGCGGATCAAACGATCAATTTGTCTGTCAATTCTTTTCGCTTCCTGCTGTTTGCTTCTTGTATCTGCAATGATTTTATTTTTATCTTTTTTAATGGAGTTCACCAGCTTTTGCTGCTCTTTTTTCTCAACTTCCAAAGCCAGTCGCTCTTTTTGATTTTCAGCAATAATTTTCTTCTTGTCTTGTCGCTGACCATTCAGTTTTGCATTGAAATCGACCAATTGTGCACTTTTAGACTGAATTTCTAACCCTTGGTTTTTTCTGAAATTAGTATATTGCTTTAAATACTGTGCTCTTTTATAGGCCTGTAAAAAACTCTCCGATGATAGAATAAACATCGCTCTGCTTTGCTCTGAACGGCTTTTATAAGATTTAAGGATCATTTTAGCATAATCTTCTTTTAAAACTGTCAGTTCTTTTTTTAACTTATTAACCTTGACCTGGTTAATATACATATCATTGCTCAGCAATTTTTCCTGCTTCGCTGTTGTATTGATTAGTTTTTCCTTCAGCTTGATTTTATTTGCCTGAATTAAAAATACATTTACCGCTGATTTTTCTTTTTTCTTTACGGATTGCAACATTTTTTCGTTGTCTCTAATTTCCTGCTGAATCTGAGCTTTTCGCTGTTCAAGTTTTTCTTGTTGCGAATCTTGTGCCCACAACATTGTAGTGGCGCATATAAAAATTAGGCTTAGGAGAAATTTTGGCATGTTTCTGTTTTCTTTTTGCAAATTTACTTAATTATAACCTTTTTATAGCCACTTGGTACACTATAAGGAAAAGAAAGTTCTTCGTTGAATGTAATATTATTGTAATTTAAATTAATGTCTGTTTTTCCTTTTGGCTGAACCGCATTAATTTCGATTGCTGTTGGAATTGTTCCCTGGTCAAACGTTTTATTATCAGAATATCTAATTTCTAACATTCTGTTTTCCGAAGGCTGTGAAATTTGTTCTTTTTGCAGCAAATATTTTTCCGGTTCCAAAAAGAACGTTTTTTTAATATTGGTTTCTTTTTCATCATCCAGACGGAAAAGATTTTCTACAATTGCCTGCGTATATTTTCCTTTTCTTAAATCGTCTAAAGCTTCTCCGATTAATAAATTTTGCACTTTGCTGTAATCCAGTTCTGTTCCCAGCCATTTGCTCAGACTCGTAAAATCACCTTCGTAATATGTGCTGTTTATTTTTTCATAATAACTTACGGTTGTTGGTGTAATCAGAGCTTTTGCCATTGTAATTCCAAGAAAGCGAACACTTACTAAAATCTGCTTGTCTTTTTCAATTTTAATTTCGGCAGAAACATTCTGGCTTTGTTTCTCATCAACATATCTGGCACTCGATTTTATGTATAATGTCTTGAAATTTAATTTGTTTTCGTAATGTTTATCAATTGCTTTTTTGTCCGTTTTTGTCTCAACAACTGCAGCACTATTATTTTGTACGGCAACCGCTTTAGATTTACAGGAAATCACAAAAACGGATACCAGTAGTAAGGCTATATATTTTTTCATCTAATCTTAGTCTTTTATTTTTTTTTCTTTAATACTTCATTTGCCTTCAAAAAGTATTCCTCTTTTTTCTTAGCGTCTCCCAGCCCATTGTAAGCCTCACCTAGCTGAATATTAAAATTTGCTTCCAGCTTTATGTCATCAACAACATAATCAAGTCCCATTTCTAAAACGGTTTTTGCATTCTTAAATTGTTTCAACTGATTATTTCCCAAACCGGCATAGTAATAAAACTGTGGCTGACTCGGATAAACTTCAATCATATACATCGCCCTTTTTGTCAAAGGTTCAAATTGTTTTGCCTGCGTATATGCTTCAAGCAAAAGTAAATTGGTCTCCCGATCTGTATCTGAATTCGATTTCAACTCTTTCTCATAATACTTAATCGCATTTTCAAATTGATTTTTACTGTGATAAAATTTTCCGATTTCTTTCGCAACGTCGATTTCCTTATCGTTGTCAAAATAAGAAATTGCTTTTTCCAGATCCGGAGCGTACTGTGGATTTTTATTCACATAGATCAAAAACTCATTTAAGGTACGATGTTTTATTTTGGAATCAATTTTGGAACTTGACAAAATTACATTCATCGCCTTAATTGCTTTATCAGCTTGATTGGCTTCTAAATATCCTTTGAACAGGCTCACCTGCGCCCATTCAGAAGTTGGAATTTCTTTTGCTAACTGCTTTGCAACGTCTAAGGCTTTATCTGTTTCTTCTGCTTTCGAATATAAAAAAATCAGGTTGACATAATTGGATTCTTCTTTTGGATTTTTCTTAATCTCACTGATCAAATTACCAATTTCAGCATTCTGATATTTCCCCTGGGATAAAATCTGGTTTTTATAAATTTCCCGATCTGATGATTTTCCAAACTTATCATTCATTTCGTTAATCGCAATCAATGCTTTATCCTGTTGATTGGTAATCATGTACAACGAAATCAAATCATCTTTATACTCTTCATCAAAAACAATAATTTTCTGAATGGTTTCAATTGCCAGAGGATAGTTTTTGGTTTCAAAACTTACATCATAAATTCCTAACCAGAACCATTTGTTTTTTGGGTCTAACTGAGTCGCTTTTTCGAAAGAATCCTGTGC
Organism: Flavobacterium circumlabens; assembly: GCF_004345565.1. GTDB lineage: Bacteria > Bacteroidota > Bacteroidia > Flavobacteriales > Flavobacteriaceae > Flavobacterium > Flavobacterium circumlabens. The sequence goes on from NZ_SLWA01000001.1 coordinate 831,667, forward strand.
GTTTCTATATTGTTTTAAAGCCAGATAATTTTTGCCTAATTCGAAATAAGCAACAGCATCATTCGGTTTTAGCTTAATACATTTCTCTAAGGACAGAATGGCTTTATCGTAATTTTCAATTCCTTTTTGCTTTAATGATTCATAAAAAGAGTCCTGATATTGATCGGTAGCCATAGCAATATCTTCCGGTTCTGTCTGAGCCATAACGGAAGCTGTGTTGCTAAACAGAGCAAAAAATAAAATTATCCAAAACTCTTTTTTCATCCTTTTTATAATTCTATTCCTAATTAGAAGGATTTTTAAATGCCTAAACTATTCTAAAACAGAATAATCACCAATACTGATACTGGTAAACTTACCATCATAAACAACGTGATTTCCTATCATCGCATTGTCTAAGTTAGCATTTTTAATTTGGGAATAGGTCTGTACTAAACTATTTTTAATAGTGCTGTCAATAACATGGCATCCTTTTCCCAGAGAAACATTAGGTCCTACGGTTGCATTTTTCAACACTACATTTTCCCCGATATAACACGGTGGAATAATTGTCGCATTTTCTAATACTACATTATAATCAACTAAGTGTTCTCCATCATTATGTAAAAAACCCAGCATTCTTGTATTCGTTTCAACGGTTACATCTTTGTTTCCGCAGTCCATCCATTCATCGACACTACCGGTTTTAAAAACTTTTCCGTTAGCCATCATGGCCTTGATTCCGTCATTGATCTGATATTCTCCTCCATTTTGAATGTTATTATCCAAAACATTCTGAAGTTCTTTTTTCAAATCACCAACTTCTTTAAAATAATAAATACCAATAACTGCTAAATCGCTTACAAACTCTTTTGGCTTTTCAACCAGTTCTGTAATTTCATTATTTGTATTTAATTTTACTACTCCAAAAGCTTCTGGTTGTTCTACCTGTTTTACCCAAATTACAGCATCTGCTGCCGGATCTAATTCAAAATCTGCTCTGATTAAAGTATCAGCGTAAGCAATTACGGCTGGCCCTGACAGAGATTCTTTGGCACACATAATAGCATGTCCTGTTCCTAAAGGTAAATCCTGACGGTAAATAGATGCTTTCGCACCTAAGCTTCCGGCTAATTCTTCTAAACTTGCCACAAGATCATCTCCAAAAAAAGCAGCATCTCCCAGTATGAAAGCAACTTCTTCAATTGGTTCTTTTAATATTTCAGCAATATCTTCAACCAATCGATGCACAATTGATTTTCCTGCAACCGGAATTAATGGTTTGGGAACAGTTAAGGTATGTGGTCTAAGTCGTGATCCGCGACCCGCCATTGGAACGATTATCTTCATTTGTCTTTTTATTTTTTATGGGAAGATTGGGAAATCTTCTATTGGTTTGGTTTGTTGTAAAGTTATAAATTGAAAGCTGAGACTGAAAACTACTTCACTCCCGTACTCCCAAAACCACCTTCGCCTCTGGAGGTTACTGAAAGTTCTTCCACTTCAATCCACTCCGCTCTTTCTTGTTTGGCAATAATCAATTGTGCAATTCTTTCCCCGTTTTCAATTACAAAAACTTCATTGGACAAATTTACTAAAATTACCCCTATTTCTCCTCTGTAATCAGCGTCTACGGTTCCGGGTGAATTTAAAACAGTAACTCCTTTTTTGGCTGCAAGACCACTTCTTGGTCTCACCTGTGCTTCGTATCCTATTGGTAATTCAATGAAAAGTCCCGTTTTTACAATGGTTCTTTCTAATGGTTTTAAAGTAATTGATTCATTCAGATTAGCACGTAAATCCATTCCTGCCGAAGCAATAGTTTCATAATTTGGAAGGTCGTGCTGTGATTTATTGATAATTTGTATTTTCATTTTTATTTAAAATCTTAAAAACAAAACTGGATTTAAAACCAATCTTATTTCCTATTCATAATTCCTTTGATGGTGTCTTTTTCGTTGTGATAAACAAAGTAAATAAAGACTAAAAGCAGCGGGATGCCAACATAATATTTTTCCCTGAATCCATAAAAAGAAACAGCAGAAAATAGAATTGAAATCCCCAAATAAGCGCCTATTTTTTTCATATCATACGGTATTGGATAATACTTGTTTCCTAAAAAATAGGATATTAACATCATGGAACCGTAGGCAGAAATAGTCGCAATTGCAGATCCGTAATAACTGTATTTTGGAATCAGGAAGTAATTCAAAACCAATGTCACAATTGCTCCGACAATAGAAATGTAAGCTCCGATTTTCGTTTGATCTGTAAGTTTGTACCAAACCGATAAGTTATTGTAAATTCCCAAAAAGAAATTTGCCAGTATGATTAGGGGAACCACTTTCATAGCTTCCCAATATGCTTTATTATCGAGTAAAAGAAACTTTAAAAAGTCTGCAAATACAATAACACTCAATAAAATCAACGAGCCAAAAATCACAAAGTATTTCGTGATAACAGCGTAGGTTTGAGGTGCGTTTGCATTTTTAGAATGGCTAAAAAAGAACGGTTCAATACCCAGTCTAAAAGCCGTTGCAAACAAAACCATAAACAAACCTAATTTATAACAGGCCGAATAAGCCCCAACTTCCGATTTCGCCAGGTTTTCCGGCAATAAATAACCCAATAAAATTTTATCAAAATGTTCGTTAACGGCAAAGGCAAGTCCTGCTACAAGAATTGGCAAACCGTATTTCATCATTTTCTTCCAAAGAACAGGATCAAATTTTCGTCCAAGCGAAAGATAATTGGGAGACAAAACCACGAAGGTGGCTAAGCTCGCCAATAAATTAGCAATGAAAATATACGCAATCTGAAAGTTCTCTACATATAAGTTATCCCAGACAGTATTGGGATGAGACGCTGCAAGTTTTGGTAAGTAGATTAAAAAGAAAAAATTCAGTACCATATTAATTACCACATTCCCAATTTTTATGGCCGCATAAACCATTGGCCTCTGATTAGCCCTCAGCTTGGAAAATGGAACTAAAACCAATGCATCCAGAACTAAAATCCAAACAGAATAGGTAATATATTGCGTGTCGACTTCAGCCCAATTGGCCAGCGTATTTCTAAAAATTAAAGCAGCAAACAAAAATCCTATCGAAGACCAGAAAATAGATATCGTAGACGTTGCGATGACATTTTTCTTATCTTCTTCGGCACTGTAAAACCTAAAAAAAGCAGTTTCCATTCCGTAAGAAAGTACTACATTAAAGAATACCATCCACGACAAAACGATAGAAACTTCTCCGTATTCTGATGTTGGTAAAATACCGGTATACAATCTTACTAATAAAAAACTTAGCATTCGCGGCAAAACCGTTGCTAGTCCGTAAATAGCCGTTTGTTTAAATAGATTCTTATATAATCCCAAAATATATTCGTAATAAAGTTTGTGAAACAAAAATAACCATTTCTTTGGTTAATTATTGCTTTTGTTGATTCAATAAAAAAACTTACATATGATTTTATACCGTTAATTTTTTTTCATCTAGGATTTTAACAAAATGAAATCCTTTTGGACCATAGCCCTGATTGTAATAAAATCGGTGTGCAGCAAAATTTCCGGTAAAAGCATCCAAAACGATACTGCTGCACTCCAGAGTCATAGCTTTTTCCTCTATATAATTGGTCAGTAATTTTCCGATTCCTTTAGAGCGATGGTTTGGATTAACAACAAAATTGTCAATTTCGAGATATTTACCGGTCCATAATTTAGTAGCTGACCAGCAACCTGTTATTCCTACACAGCTTTCACCTTCAAAAACTCCAATCTGAATATAATTATGTGGTACCATCTCAGAAAGATAGGCTTCGTATTTTTCAACGGAAAGGTTGGGGTAGAGAAATCTCATGGTTTCAATCTGGAGCAGCATTTCCGGAACAGTCACTAATTCTTGTATGTGTAAGTTCATGATTTTAAAAATAGATCATCAAAAATACTTAATTTATTTTTCATTGTTCCTTATATAATTCACAACTGCGTATGTGAAATATATAAATTATTGCCAAAAATTATGTAAGTAATTTTGACTGACTCTTTCTTAAATTTGCTAAACAGGGATTGAGAAAGCTAAATACAACCCTTATAAAAAAGGAAGCACTGGGACTGATAAAGCTTGTTTGTTCCCATAAAAGACAAAGCACAAGGGATTGATTCTGCTGAAATGTAACCCTACAAAAACAGAGCATTGGGACTAATAAAGCTAGTTTGTTCCCACAAAAGACAAAGCACAAGGGATTGATTCTGCTGATATGTAACCCTAAAAAAAACAGAGCATTGGGATTAATAAAGCTAGTTTGTTCCCATAAAAGACAAAGCGTTGCAGATGTCTATAATCTGTGCATAAGTTTTAAAATGGTTTTGATTCTCGGTTTATGATTGAATCGGGAATTACCATTTTAAAAATATAAAAAATTCGAGAACAATTTTATAAATAAAAAAGGGCCAACAATTGTTGGCCCTTTTTCTATGATTTCAAAATAAATTATCCGTTTAAAGCTTCTGCCCCACCAACAATCTCTAAGATTTCGTTAGTAATAGCTGCCTGACGTGCTTTATTGTAAGTCAATTTTAATTGGTTTCTTAATTCAGTTGCGTTGTCAGTTGCTTTATGCATTGCTGTCATACGCGCTCCGTGTTCTGAAGCGAATGAATCACGAATACCTTTATATAATTGTGTTTTTAATGATTTAGGAATCAAAGTCAACACAATTTCTTCTTTAGAAGGCTCAAAAATATAATCAGCAGAAGCTACTGGAAGATCCGTTTTAATTGGAGCTAACGGTAAAAACTGCTCTACCTGAACAATCTGAGTAGCAGCATTTTTAAACTGATTGTAAATCAATTCAATTCTATCGTACTCTCCAGACAGGAATTTTTCAGTTAATTTTTCTGCAATTGAAGCTACATTATCAAAAGTTAAATGGTCAAAAATTGCATTATGATGACCGTGAACTTTATGCGTTTTAGCCAGAACGTCGTTTCCTTTTTTACCTATTGGAAAAATATCAACTTGTTTTCCTTCATAAAACAAACTACGATTTTTAGCTTCTTTAATAATATTAGTATTAAATGCCCCACATAAACCTCTGTTTGAAGTTATAGCAACAAGTAATACTTTTTTTACTTCACGTTGTGTTGTGTAGTCACCTCCAACTTCACCATCAAGAGAAGCAGAAAGGTTTTGCAACAGCTCTGTTAATTTCTCGGCATAAGGGCGCATTGCAGTGATTGCATCTTGTGCTTTCTTAAGCTTTGCAGCAGAAACCATTTTCATAGCCGATGTAATCTGCATCGTCGATGAAACGGAAGTAATTCTATTACGTATTTCCTTTAAATTTGCCATTTGTTAATTAAAAAATGTGACAATTTGAAAATTAGACAATTAGAAGTATCCAGAGATATATTCTAATTATCTAATTTGCTTATTATCTAATTAGATATATTTTGCTGAAATTTCTTTTGCTGCTTTTTCAATAACATCAGTAATGTTGTCATCTAACTTACCAGCTTTCAACGCATTAAGCGTATCTTTATGTTTACTGTTTAAGTAAGCTAAGAAATCAGCTTCAAATTCTTTTACTTTATTTACAGGAACGTTTCTTAATAAGTTTTTAGAACCAGCGTAAATAATAGCTACTTGATTTTCTACTGTATAAGGATCATTCAAACCTTGTTTCAGGATCTCAACGTTTCTTTTACCTTTTTCAATTACGTTTAAAGTAACAGAATCTAAGTCAGAACCAAATTTAGCGAAAGCTTCCAATTCACGGAATTGAGCCTGGTCTAATTTTAAAGTTCCGGAAACTTTTTTCATAGATTTAATCTGAGCATTACCTCCAACACGAGATACAGAGATACCTACGTTGATCGCAGGACGAACTCCTGAGTTGAACAAATCTCCATCAAGGAAAATCTGACCATCTGTAATCGAAATTACGTTTGTTGGGATATATGCAGAAACGTCACCAGCCTGAGTTTCGATAATTGGCAAGGCCGTTAATGAACCACCACCTTTTACGATAGACTTGATAGAATCCGGTAAATCGTTCATGTTTTTAGCAATTCCATCATCTGCAATTACTTTACAAGCACGCTCTAATAAACGGGAGTGTAAGTAGAAAACGTCTCCAGGATATGCCTCACGTCCCGGTGGTCTTCTTAATAAAAGAGAAACCTCACGGTAAGCAACAGCTTGTTTAGATAAATCATCGTACACAATAAGTGCAGGACGACCTGAATCTCTAAAGTATTCTCCAATTGCTGCACCTGCGAAAGGAGCATAAACTTGCATTGGAGCCGGATCAGAAGCATTAGCTGCAACAATAACGGTATAAGCCATTGCACCTTTTTCTTCTAACATTTTAGCAATTCCTGCTACAGTTGAAGCTTTTTGCCCAATTGCAACATATATACAGAATACAGGTTTTCCTGCATCGTAAAATTCTTTTTGATTTAAGATGGTATCAAGACAAACAGTTGATTTACCTGTCTGACGGTCACCAATAACAAGCTCACGTTGTCCACGACCAACAGGGATCATAGCATCAACTGCTTTTACTCCTGTTTGTAATGGTTCTGTTACCGGCTGACGAAAGATAACACCAGGTGCTTTTCTTTCTAAAGGCATTTCGTATAAGTCTCCGCCAATTGGTCCTTTTCCGTCAATTGGAAAACCAAGAGTGTTTACTACACGTCCTACCATTTGCTCACCTACTTTAAGAGAAGCAATACGTTGTGTTCTTTTTGCTGTTGATCCTTCTTTGATTCCTGTTGATGGTCCTAAAAGTACCACACCAACATTGTCTTCTTCAAGGTTCAATACAATAGCTTCAAGTCCGTTATCAAATTCAACTAACTCACCATATTGTACATTAGATAACCCGTAAATACGAGCAATACCATCTCCAACTTGAAGTACCGTTCCTACTTCCTCCAGCGTAGCACCAGATTCAAAACCTTCTACTTGCTTTCTTAATATTGCTGAAATTTCAGCAGGTTTGATTTCCGCCATCTTAATTTATAATTTAGACACTTTTATGTGTGATAAAACTAATTACTTAACTCTCTTTTTAATACTTGTAATCTGTTTGCAACAGAAGCGTTGTACTGTTGATCCCCTATTCTTAGAATAAATCCTCCAATAATCGCCGGATCAACTATATTTTCTATTGTTATTTTTTTATCTGATAATGTAGCTACTTTTGCTAAAACTTTAGCTTCTAAAGCTGCATCCATAGGAATCGCTGTTGTAACTTTTGCTATTTCAACACCATTACTCTGATCAAATACTTTGTTGTATTCTACTGCAATTGCTTCCAGAATTTCGAATCTTTTGTTTTCGAATAATAAATGAAATAAACCTTTGGTTACACCATTTACATCTGCAAAAACTTCTAAAAGAGCACTTTCTTTAACTTCAACTTTTGCAGTCGGGTTTTGAATAAATGCACTCAATTCTAAATTGTTTTCAATTGCTGAGGCAATCGACTTCATATCGTTATTTACAACTTCGGCAACACCTTTAGAGTTTGCTAAGTCCAGAATTGCTTTTGCATAACGAATTGCTGCTCTTGTACTTGCCATAATCTTAGTTTAACTTTACGTCACCTAACATTTTCTCCACTAATCTAGTTTGAGATTCTTTGTTAGATAATTCTTCTTTCAACAATTTTTCAGCAATGCTTAAGGATAAAGTTGAAACTTGTAATTTCAATTCAGCCATTGCAGCATTTTTTTCGCTTTCGATAGCCGCTTTAGCCTGCTCGATCATTTTTTGACCTTGAGCCTGAGCTTCGTTTTTAGAATCAGCGATCATTTTCTCTTTCATTTCACGAGCTTCTTTCAACATCGCGTCACGTTCTGCACGAGCTTCGTTCAAAATTCTTAGATTGTCAGCTTGCAGATTTTGCATTTCCTGTCTTGCACTTTCAGCAGAAAGCAATGCATCTTTAATACCTTGTTCTCTATCATTAACTGCATCAAGAATTGGTTTCCAGGCGAATTTTTTTAACAAAAATATCAATCCAACAAATATTAATATTTGCCAAAAGAACAAACCGAACTCAAACTGATTTATTAACTTATCCATTATATATAATTATAAATTTTAAATTATGTCTTTTTTAAATTACTGTTTAAAAGCAATTTTAATGTTTTAATTTTTAAACACTAGTTGCAACCAACCGTTACAACTAGTGTTTTTTTGTGTTTTAATTAAGCAGCAAATAATGCAGCGAAACCAATACCTTCAATAAGTGCAGCTGCGATAAGCATAGCTGTTTGGATTTTTCCTGAAGCTTCTGGCTGACGTGCAATAGCGTCCATTGCTGAACCACCAATTCTACCAATACCTAATGCAGCTCCGATTACAATTAATCCTGCTCCTATGAAATTTAAACCGTTCATATGTATATATATTAAAAATTAAACATTCAAATTGATTTTAGATTTTGAGTGTAGATTTAGATTTGAATAATCTGAAATCTAAATTCCGAAATCTACGTTTTAATGATGAGCTTCCTCATGGTGATGCTCTTCTACTGCTGAACCAAAGTAAAGCGCAGATAGCATGGTGAAAATATAAGCTTGTAAAAATGCTACTAAAATTTCAAGAATAGAAAGCACAAATGATAATCCAAAAGATAAACTGCTTCCAATCCAGCTTTTAAAGATAAACATTAATCCGATGATACTCATTAAAACTATGTGACCTGCAAAGATATTTGCATACAAACGAATCATTAATGAAAATGGCTTAATGAAAACTCCTAACAATTCAATCGGAGCTAAAATAATTCTCATTGGTTTTGGCACCCCTGGCATCCAGAAAATGTGACCCCAGTAATTTTTGTTTGCCGAAAGATTTGTAATTAAGAAAGTAACCAATGCCAAAGCAAATGTAATGGTTAAATTACCTGTAGCATTAATCCCCAGTGGAGTTAAACCTAAAATATTTAAAAACAATACAAAGAAGAAAATAGTCAGTAAATAACTCATGTATTTCCTGTAATGTTTTTCACCAATATTTGGAATGGCAACTTCGTCACGGATATAAACTACTAATGGTTCGAAGATTCTTCCAACACCTGAAGCAATTCCTCCGTTCTTAGCATACGATTTTGCTAAACTTGAAAACAATAAAAACATTAGGATAGCTGCTGAAAAAATGGCTACTACTGTTCTTGTAATTGAAAAGTCAATAGGACGCACATTTGTCGGGTGTCCTGTTTTTTCATCTTCTTTGATTTCTCCGGTAGCATCTGTTTTATAGATTTTACCATCATGATGATTAATCGCGTAGAAATTACCATTTGATTCTGCTACAGCGTGACCATGATTAAATTTTGAAGAAGAAAAAATTTGTAAACCATTATCCCAGATAATAACTGGTAATGGAAAACCATAATATTTTCCTGTCTCATCATCCTGAGTTACCGTAAAATCATGAGAATCTAAAACGTGGTGGCCAATAAAACCTTTAATTTTAGATTTTATATCTGTTGGCTCTGCATGATGGCCTTCCGGAGCAGCTTCGTGAGCTACTTCAGTTTGAGTATGTACAGCGTCTTTTTCGGAATTAGCAAAGCTTATTACCGGAAGACAAGCTACTAAAGCTACAAGAATAAATCTGAGTGGTTTGTTTGGAATCACCATATCTGTTAAAAATCTTATTTTTTACGTTTCTAAAATTTGGTGCAAAGGTACATTTTTTATTAATATTCAAAAGGATATGAAAAATTATTTTTTAACCTTGTTTTACAGAATCGCTAATTTAACGCTTTTCATTTAATAATCGGATAGTTAAAAGCGTTTCAAATAACAAAAATAAAATAAATGTTATAAAAAAATTGATTTTTTCAATTGCCATGTTTTGCAGCTTGTCCACTAATATAGGTCTCAAAACAAAATACAAAAAAAACATTTGAATAAAAGTTCCTCCCATAAAAAGCATTCCGATATTATCAAAATGAGTTGTTTTAAACTTTAACAGTATCATGAATAAAACCGTTGCAAATGCAAAAAAAATCAAATACAACAATTCTATTGTGTAATGAAAGTTTTGATCCTGAATTCCAAAAATTAAAAACACGGCTTTATGCACGATATAAGCCACTACAGTAAGAAAAAATAAATGTAGAATGGGTTTGTGATTTTTTAAAAGCATTTTAAATAATTTTCATGCAAAGATGCAACATTTATTTAAAGCTGTTTTAAAAGATAAATTACTTTGTTTTATTGATTTCGTTAACCTGGCGAAATACATTGTATAAGGCTAACGCGACTCCTACCATGATAAGAATTTTGTTGTAATACACTTTAGGGCTAGGATGATTCTCATCTAACCAGTTTCCCAGATAGGAAAACAAGAAAATGATAGCTCCCATTTGAATAGGAATATTAATGAGTGCAATCCATTTATTCCTCGGGCTTCTGTTCGGCTCTTTTTCCATCTTTTACGGTAACTTCTTTAGTATTGGTTAGCATGGTACAAGTAGCAGTAAAATCGGCTCCTGGTTCTATAGATAATTTTCCAACAGCAACTTCTCCATGAATATGCGCTGTCGCTTTTATATTAAGGACTTCCAAAACTTTTATTTTTCCCTGAAAAACTCCTTCAATATCAGCATTATTACAAACGATTTCTCCTTTTACAACACCCGATACCCCAATAACTAATTTTCCCTGCGACGTAAAATTTCCTATCAATTCTCCATCTAATCTAAAATCAGCTTTTGATACTATATCACCAATAATTGATGTGCCTTCTACAATTCTATTGGTTTTTCCTAAAAGTTCGGTTCCGTTTTTTTTGGCTTTATCAAACATTATCTTATGGATTTTTAGGAGCTAAGTAAGCTTCAAGATTCTTTTTAATTTGAATTATTTTGTAGTTGTCACTTGAAATAATGATAGGAGGAGTTGTAATTTTGTACTTTTTATCATCTCTGAAAACACCTGCAAGATCATTAGCATAAGCTTCAGACTTCATACCATGAATAACTACAAATTTTTGGGTTTTATTGTATTTGTCGACAGAAGTTGTCAGTCTCTCATAATTTTCAACTAACAAAAATACCTTTAATGCTTCTTCAATTTTTTGAAGCGATTTCGAATCGTTATTAGAAATTAAATATAAAATTTTCCAGTTTTTACCATCAACTGCTGTAAAATCAAGTTTTTCTAATCCCGGAACCTGTTTCTCTAAAATTTCACGCGCATTTTTGCCTTCAACACTATTCGGATAATTATCTGCAACTGATTCTAACCCTTTTTTGTAAGACGCCAAACCATTTACTTTCCCTAAGGTATTCGCTTTCAGTAATTCATACTTAGAAACAATTTCGTCTCCGGAATATTGATTGATCAAATTATCTATATTATCCAGTATCACATCAAATTGTTCTTCCTGAAAAAGTTTATACCATTTATGATATTCTTTTTCCGGTGAGGCTAAATCTTCATTATTGGTATTATTTAAAATTTGGGCATATCTCGAATTCGGATATGTTGCTGTAATATTTGCTTTTATCGCTTGCGCTTTTGCCGGATCTGTAATTTCATAAATCTTATACAAATTATACATCGCCGGTAAAATTAATTTTTCCTCCGGATTGTTTTTTAACAATTGCTCCAGCTTGTCACTCGCTAATTTATTTTCTTTAAATTTTTCTTTATAAATAAGTCCTAACTGATAGTAGGCAAAATTGCGTTCTTTGCCAATACTGTCCATTGCAGGTTGAGTTGTTGGGAGCTGTTTTTCATAAAATGCTGTAGTATATTTTTCTATAATTATAGAATCTTTTTTTACTGCATTTATAGAATCTCCATTGATTTCCGCAGCTTCTTTTAATAGTGCATCATCATTTGCTGCTTTTGCCGAAGCCATCCTCCAATACCCTCCTAAAATTCTGTTTCCCCACGTTTTTTTAAATTGCAATTTACCGTAAGCCACTGTTGTTGGATTATAAAAATAAAAGGTACTTGTCGGCTCGTTCCCTGTTGGTGGATTAAAAGTTCCGACTCCGGGTGGCGTAATTCCGGGTTGGGATTGAGGATTTACAGCCGTTGGACCGCTGTCTTCTTTGGTATTGCGTTCTATATTTGCAAGTTTTTCTTTTTCCTTTTCTTCGAGAATGCGTTTGGCTTCGTCTTTTTTCTTAAGCTCGGCAATGTAATTTTCAAAATAAATTTTTCTGTCCGGAGCAGGCAAACCATACACCATTATGATACTATCATTGCGTTTTGCAATTCCTTCGTATCTAATAACGTCGTCCAGGTTTTTTCTGTTTTTTTCTATAAAAGTATACTCCCTGCTTTTTGGATCTAACTTTACCAATGTGCTGTCGTAGTATTTTGCAGCCATCGTGTAGTCTGTATTCTTAAAATACAGGTTCCCGATATTTCGATAAGCGGAAGCTACTAAATAAGGGTCTTTAGATTTTCTGGCCAATGATTTATTATAGAATTTCAGCGCATTTTCCTGTTCTTTCTTTTTATCATAAAAAACTCCCATTTCATAAAACAAGACATCGTAATAAGGTCTGTTCTCCCGATCTGCCGTCAGTTTGTTGTAGGTTTTTAGGAATATGGTGTCATTACCGTTTTCATAATCATACAACTGCGCTTTTTTAGCGTAGGCATGCATCATGTATTTACGATCTGCTTTTCGGTTCATATCAATGACTCCGTCATAATAATAAATGGCACTGTCTTTTTTTCCTTGTTCCTGGTACATTTGCCCCAAAATAAAACGGTAACGGGCTTTGTCTTCGTTTATCCTGCTAAAATCTTCCGCAATTTTAAGTTTGGTAACGGCACTGTCTTTTTCTTCTAAATTTAAAAAAGCCTCGGCCAGCAAAGCATTGGCATCCGAAAAAGTCTGCTTGTCTAAGTCCGCATTTTTTAATAAGAGTTTAATGTTTTTAATTACAATTCCATCATTTCCCAGACGCATATTGGTTTTCTCGCGCCAGATTTTTGCGGTATAAATATTACTGCTGTTTGGATATTTGTATAAAATATAATTGAATGCTTCTAAAGCCGGAATAAAACGCTGATCATAATATCTGGCTTTTCCGAGCATCAGATAAGCTTCATCCATTTGTGAGTTTTTTTCCCTTCCGCCAATGTTCATGGAATGCTTCTGAATGGCTTTTGTTGCTTTTGTTTCCGCTTTTTCAAAATCAGGATTTTTAGCCTTGTTCTCATCCGCAAAACCTTCGTCAACCTGCATTTTTTCAATCGGCAGCATTTTCCAGAAATTATCCTGATTATTGCCCTGAATTGATTTTAAACCCTTGTCCAGACCAATACCGCCATTGTACAAAATATTATATTTTGTACTTAAAGCATGTGAATTCCTCGATAAAAAAGTGTTTTTTTTGGTAGAACAAGCTATCAAAAAGAAGAAAAACACCAGGTAAAAACTATATTTAAGAGTATTCTTTTTCAATAGAAAAGAGTTTAAATCATTTAACTTCTAAAAACGATTTTTAGTATAATGACTTGTAAAAATACGCTTCTTTTTGTAATATGGAAACTTATACCGCAAAAAACAATTCCAGTTCCTGCAAGGTTTCTTTTGATGTCTGAATATCTTTTACAATTTCTCCTTTATTCAGTGCTACAATTCGATCACAAACCTCTACTGTATGCTGTAAATCATGGCTTGAAACCAAAACGGTTACGTTTGGATCTTCAGCCAGTTCCTTGATGATTTTTTTTAATCTGCTTACCGTAGTCGGATCTAAATTAGCAAAAGGCTCGTCCAGAATAATTACCTCGGGATGACCAATAAGGGTTGCAATTATACCTACTTTCTTTTGATTTCCTTTTGACAAATCACGCAAATATTTTTTGTTCTTCAGGATTTCTCCATTAAAAAACTCTTCGTGTCTGGCTAATAAAGCATCAACGTCCGCTTTATTCTGATGACGTAAATCGCCAATAAAATAAAAATATTCTTCGGGAGTTAAATAGCCGATCAGAAAACTTTCATCTAAAAAAGAGCCTGTAAAAGATTTCCAGTTTTCATTTGTATTCACCTGAATATCGTTACTTCTAATATTTCCTGTTGAAGGCTGGATCAAGTCTAACAATAAACTGAAAAAAGTGGTTTTCCCGGCTCCGTTATTTCCGACTAATCCGAAACTCTGCCCTTTTGGGATTTCAAGATTATCTATATTTAAGACTGTTGTTCCGTTATATTTCTTTGAAAGTTGATTTACTTGTATCATGGTAATTTTAGATTTTAGATTGTTGATTTTAGATTAAAAAATCTGTTTTTTATTCTGTTTTTGGTAAAAAATTATCTCATTATCAAATTGGCAAATTCTCTAATTTTAACTCTTCTGTTTATAAGCACTTATCGTACTGTATTTCTCCATTTTGTATCTTTTTTCAATTAAGGAGAAGACCTTGTTTCTTAAGATAAAACCTAAAAATCCGGCTCCTGCCACTAACAATAATCCGAGTGTTTTATCCCCCAGATAAAGTCCTAAACCATACAATGCTACGGGCAGTAACAATTTTGGTAAAGTCAGTAACATTGCATTAACGTTGAAAGCTTTTTTGTCACCAAAAGCGCCTCCGGCATTACTTAAATCAATTGGAGTTTTGGTAAATGCTCCTCCTAAAAGTACCAGATGTGAATTAACTCCAATATTATAAATCGCCCCGACAACAATCGTTAAATATATTTCCCATCCGTAAAAAAGATAAAATGAGGCTAAAATTGTCGAAATAAAAGTGGCAATAACAACCAGCCACCATTTTGAAGTAATGTAACCGCGATACGGTATATTCTGAGTCATCATTAATTGGTAATAAGAGCTATCCCAGCTGGGTACAAATTGTCCGAAGACAAACAGAAATCCACCGGAAACAAATATTCCTGCAAAAATATGCATTACTGCAGGCTGGTGAGAATTTCCAAAGAATATCAAACCATAAAACAAAAAGAGGACACTCATCAGAATGGTTGTTTTCGATCTTTTGTTTCTTTTAATCAGTTTAATATCATTTTTAAGAAATGTTCCCAGGGTTCCAAATTGGTTTAGCCAGGAAAGGTTTTCGGTTGTCGCGATATCTTCTTTTTTAGAAAGTCCGGCATCCAGATATAAATTGTTTTTAAAATATTTAAAGGTAAAGGCGTACAATCCAATTAAGATTAAAACAGGAATAAAAACAAGCCATTTGATGTTGTAAAGTCCTTGAAAAAAAGGTGCAGTAAAAGTCGTTATATCAAATATCTTATAATATTGTGCGGCTCCTAAAGCCAGAATGATTCCGATAAAAACCACAAATAATTTGTCGATATTACTCAAAATAATATTCAGGAAATTGTTGATATAAATCAGGGATAAAATAGCGAAGTGCCAAACAATAATTCCCACTATATCATATCCTTCAATAGCCAGTACGATAGAAAAAGGGAGAAAGAAAAAAGCATGCACCCAATTGAAAAAAGATAAGGCTGTTTTTCCCAGCGAAAAATGAACGATTGTTGGTTTTTTGAAAGGCAGAACCAACAACGGTTTTATGTTCAGTACCGGAATAGCCTGCATCAGTAAGCGAATGACCAGATCGAACAGAAAATAATAAATCAGAAATTTATTGACTGTACTTAATGGTTCAAGATTCAATTTCTTTAGGATATAAAAGGCTCCAACCCCCATTCCGATAAAAATAATAGAAAAATAAATCATCAAAAACCCTATCAGAATTTTCATTGCCAGATTTGCGCCAAACGAGGCAGATCTGGTAAAGGCTTTCCATTCGAGGTAAATAAACTTTTTAATCATGGTTCTTTGGTTTTCAGTTTTATAGTAAGAGATCAAATGTAAGTAAACGTTACAAAAAAAGTTAAAAAAAATAATTAAGTAACCGTCAATTAGGTCTTCTTTGCTATTTTTGCAGAAAATATAACATCATGCCTTCATTTTTAAAACTCATAATTAAAGAGGTAAAACGCGAAACTGCCGATGCGGTTTCTGTGCTTTTTAATGTTCCCGAAGAACTAAAACCGGATTATAAATTTATTGCCGGACAGTATATAAACTTAAAACTAACTCTTGATAATCAAGAAATTAGACGTGCTTACTCTATTTGTTCCGCGCCAGAAAGCGGTGAATTAAGAATTGCCGTAAAAGCCGTTAAAAATGGTTTGTTCTCGCAATTTGCAAATACCAAATTAAAAGCCGGAGATGTTCTTGAAGTGGGCCATCCGGAAGGAAAATTTACCTTTGAGCCGGATGCTGATAGACAAAAGAATTATGCTGCTTTTGTAGCAGGAAGCGGAATCACTCCTGTTCTTTCCATAATAAAATCGGTTTTGAAAAGTGAACCGAAAAGTTCATTTGTATTGGTTTACGGAAACAGAACTCCGGAAGAAACAATCTTTCACCAGGAATTACACGATCTGCAATTACAATATGTAGGACGTTTATTTGTACATTATGTCTTTAGTCAGGCCAAAGCCGAAAATGCATTGTTTGGCAGAATTGAGAAATCGGCTGTGAATTTTGTATTGAATAACAAACACAAAGAATTACAGTTTGATAAATTCTTCTTATGTGGTCCGGAAGAAATGATCGATACTGTGTCGGGAATTCTTAAGGAGAAAAACATAAAAGAATCAGCTATTAAATTTGAACTTTTTACGTCTTCTACTCAGGAAAATCAAATCAGTACTTCATTAGAAGGTCACACAAAAATTACCGTTTTAGTGGATGATGATGAAGTTACTTTTGAAATGTCTCAAAAACAAACGATTCTTGATGCAGCCTTAAAACAAGGAATTGATGCTCCCTATTCTTGCCAGGGCGGAATTTGCAGCAGCTGTCTGGCCCGCGTCACCACCGGAACTGCCGAAATGACTAAAAACTCCATTTTAACCGACGGGGAAATCGCTTCGGGATTAGTTTTAACCTGTCAGGCGCATCCAACATCAGATACTATTTATGTAGATTTTGATGACGTGTAAGAAAGTTTTCAGTTTACTGTTCTCAGTTTTCAGATATAAAAAAAGAGTTTGCTAAGCAAACTCTTTTTTTATTGTTATCATTTAGTGTAAATGTAAACTGAGACTGAGAACTGAGACTAATTTATCTCCGCCAACTGGGATTGAATCTTCTTGACTATTTTCTTTGGAGAAATCGTTCTCATTGCTTCTTCATAACCTTCCACGATTTTATTTCCATAAACAGATGTTGGTAGTTTTGGATACGAACTTCGATCTGAAACCAACGCATTTTCAGGACTTTGATTGAACGGTAAAAATCCCGCGTAAGGATGCGTGGCGCCCCAAAGTGTAATTACTTTAACGCCTAACATTGCAGCAATATGAGCATTTCCGGAATCCATTGAAAGCATGACATCGAGATTGCTGATCAATTTTAATTCCTGTTGGAATTTAATTTTTCCGGCAACATTTATTACATTTTTAAAAGGTTCCGAAAGCGAATCCAGGATTTCAATTTCTTTTTTCCCTCCTCCGAAGAGCAAAACAGTCTGCTCTTTCGTTTCCGCCAATTTTGAAATGACTTCCTGCATTAAATCCAAAGGATATACTTTAGAATCGTATTGTGCAAACGGCGCAATTCCGATTAGTTTTTGATAATTTTCTCCAACTAAATTTGTGATTTCTGCGCTTAAAACCGCTTTTTTTGGAAACTCGGGATGGGATAAATTTACAGGAAAACCAATTTCTTCAAACACTTTTACATGTCTTTCGAACATGGTTGGCAGTTGTTTGAAAATTTTATTTTCTGCACGGGTTAATTCTTTTTTTCCGTCACGGCCTTTGTCAACTGTGGCTCTTTTTTTTCCGCTTAAAGCGAAAAGTAAACTCACTACTTTAGATCTCAGCACATTGTGTAAATCCGCAAAAGCATCGATTTTGAGTTTTTTGATGTCTTTAAATAATCTCAAAAGTCCTGGAAAACCTTTGTGACGCTCTTTTTCATCAAAAGCAAAAAATTCAAGATTTGGTATTCCCTCAAAAAAAGGTTTAAAAAACGGACGCGAAATTACAGTAAGTTTCACCGTTGGATACTGTCTTACAAAAGCGCGTAAAACAGGAACCGTCATGGCGACATCTCCCATTGCGGAAAGTCTCATGACGGCTATATGTTGAATAGTCTTAGACAATTTTACGGTCAAACTATTTTTTGTTTTGATATAAAACAGGGTTTAATTCATCATCATTGTACATTTTCATTTGTTTGTACACTTTCATAAATTTATCTCCATTTTCGATATCTGTCAACAAATCATCTATTGCCGTAGACAAATCGCTTCTTTGTTCCAAAAGAATATTTAATTTTTCCTGACATTTATCTCTGTGCTCTTGTGAAGCCTCTGCACGATTGGCTTCTTCATGCATATGATAAATTTTTAATGCCAAAATAGACAATCTGTCAAATGCCCAGGCCGGGCTTTCAGAATTGATTTTTGCACCATCTTTTACTTTTACATCACTGTATTTTTGAAGAAAGTAACTGTCGATATATTCTACCATATCTGTACGTTCCTGATTAGAAGCATCAATTCTTCTTTTAAGCGTTAAAGCTGCTACCGGATCAATCTGCGGATCACGGATAATATCTTCAAAATGCCATTGAACAGTGTCAATCCAGTTTTTTAAATACAATAAATGTTCGAATTTATCTTTTGGAAAAGGATTGTTTACAGGTTGATCAACATTATCAAACTGGTGATAATCTTTGATGCTTTGTTCGAAAACCGAATATGCTAATTTTGAAAACATGTCTTTATTTTTTAGAGATACAAAGATACTTTTTATACTTTTATAGTGCGAAAAAAACGTTTAATTTTTCGTTATTAATAAAGATTACTCCCTAACAATTCTAAAAATTCAATATGAAAATTCATTATATATCTGAAGAGAACAGTGTGCTGAACCATTTTTTAGGCCAAATTCGAAATATAAATGTTCAGAACGACAGTATGCGTTTCAGAAAAAATATAGAGCGAATTGGCGAAATAATGGCTTATGAACTGAGCAAAACTTTATCGTATAAAGAGGTTGCGATTCAGACTCCGCTGGGTATAAAAAAAACAACTGAAATAAGTGAAGATTTGGTGTTGTGCTCTATTTTACGAGCCGGATTGCCGCTGCACAATGGGTTTTTAAATTATTTTGACCATGCTGAAAACAGCTTTGTTTCGGCCTGCAGACATCATCCGAATAATGATGATGCGTTCGAAATTTTAGTTGAATATCAGGCACTTTCGAACCTCAACAATAAAACCGTTTTGCTTCTGGATCCTATGCTCGCAACGGGTCAGTCTATTGTTGCCGTTCACGAAAAACTGATTGAGAATGCAACTCCAAACGAAATTCATATAGTTGTCGTTATTGCTGCGCCGGAAGGAATTGCCTACCTCGAGAAAAACCTTCCTGAAAATTGTCATTTATGGGTTGCTTCTTTAGACGAAAAACTCAATGAGAAAAATTATATTGTTCCAGGCCTTGGAGATGCAGGCGATCTTGCTTACGGAAGTAAATTATAGCTGCGAGAAAAAGGTAAACAAACTACACGCAATCAGTACATAAAATACAATTTCGTTGTTTAGTTTTTGCTGCATATATTCTACATGACTCGATGCCATAATCGTTAATGGTGCAATACTAAACAACAATAAATCGTTGCTTTTATTCGGAGAAACAATAAAAACAATTATGGCTATGAAAAAGCAGGCAACGACTTTTTTGTAGGAGGAATGCACGATTTGCGGCCTGTTTGAAATGGTTGTTACGATTGAAAATACAAAAAACAAAGCGACTGCCGTGTATATCGAAAGTGCTCCGTTTTCGTAATTGTTCTTAAAATAATCAAGACTAAAATCAACGACTGCACGTTTCTCGAAAAATTCAATGGCATCAATATGAAAGATTAATGATATCAGTAAAAAAATTACAGCAACGGCCAAAAGTGCAATAAAAGGCAATACCCAATTTCTGTAATCACGTGAAACGTGAAAAATAATGGATATAAAAACCAATATCAGGAAAAGAATACACCAAAATTGAAATAAAGAAGCTACTAAAATCCAAAAAGAAGCATCGAATATTTTTTCTTTTGATGCTTTCAGAGATTGTAAAGAAATCAATCGTCTGAGAGCTAATAAAATAAAAAAGTTCGAATATATTACGTTAGGATTATTGAATATAGTGGGGAAAAATAATAAAAACAATAAGTAGAAAAATATTGCGTAACCGTTGTCTTTACTGAGTCCGTTCTTTTTTACGATGAAATTAATCAGAAAAAAAGAAGCGAAAACAAAACACAAAAGACTCATTTTCTGAAACGCCAAAAATGAAGAACTCATCCATGATGGTTCCTGAATTTGAAAGAGAAAAAAGAAAACCAGTATTAAAATTACAACCAGGGAATAATTTAATGGTGTAGATTTTTTAAAAACACTTGTTATCATAAGGATATTTTATACTTTTGTGATTGTAAATATAATACTTGTTTAAAAAGGAAAACCAACAAGTTGAAAAAAGATTCTATTAAATGGATTTTGTCTTCAATGCGTTACAAAACAATAAATAACATATAATTTTATAAATTATGACAGCTTTTTTTGAAGGAATACAATACTTATTCGTTAACATTTTATTTGCTCCACTTGACTTTTTACGTCGTTTAGAACCAATTACATGGTTTGGTGCAAACACAATTAACTGGATTTTCATGATTATTTGTTCTGCAGCAATCGTATATTGGATTAAACAATTACGCATTTTTGATGCTGCAGGAACAGAAAACCAAGATACTACGGCTCACTCTTTCTTAAAGTAAGTCGAAACCGATATCTTTTCTAAAATACATCTTATCAAAATTTAGTTTATCTATGTTTTGGTAAGATTTTTTTATGGCTTGTTGAAAGTCGTCTCCATAAGAAGTTACGGTTAATACACGGCCTCCGTTACTTAAAACACTTCCGTCTTCTAATTTTGTCCCGGCGTGAAAAACAATAGAATCTGTAATTGTTTCTAAACCTGTAATTACTTTTCCTTTTTCAAAATCTTCCGGATATCCGCCAGAAACCACCATAATTGTTGTTGCGCTTCTTGGATCAACCTCTAATTCAAGAGTATCTAATTTCTGATCTGCAACAGCCAAAAACAATTCTACTAAATCTGATTTTAACCTCGGTACAACAACTTCGGTTTCAGGATCACCCATTCTTACATTGTATTCAATAACGATTGGTTCGTTTTTTACATTAATCAAACCAATAAATACAAATCCTTTATATTCGATTCCGTCTTTCTGAAAACCCTCAATTGTTGGTTTTACAATGCGTGTTTCGATTTTTTCCATTAAAACGGCATCAACATAAGGAACCGGAGAAACAGCACCCATTCCGCCTGTATTTAATCCGGTGTCACCTTCACCAATTCTTTTATAATCTTTTGCGGTTGGCAAAATTTTATAGCTTTTTCCATCCGTCAGAACAAAACAGCTTAATTCTATTCCGTCCAGAAACTCTTCGATTACTACTTTTGAACTCGCTGCACCAAACTTTTGGTGTACCAGCATATTTCGTAATTCTGTTTTGGCTTCTTCAAGGTCCTGAATAATCAGCACTCCTTTTCCGGCCGCCAGACCATCTGCTTTTAAAACATACGGAGGCTGTAACGTTTCTAAAAATTCACATCCTTTTTCAACTGTTTCAGCAGTAAAACTGTCGTATGCAGCAGTTGGAATGTTATGTTTCATCAGGAATTCTTTTGCGAATTCTTTACTTCCTTCTAATTGTGCGCCTAATTTAGACGGGCCAATAACCGGAATATGTTTTAAACTTTCGTCATTTTTAAAATAATCGTAAATACCTTTTACCAATGGATCTTCCGGCCCAACGACAACCATTTTTACATTTTCTTTTAATACAAATGCTTTTATCGCATCAAAATCGGTTGGAGACATTGCAACATTGGTGGCAATGCCGGCAGTTCCCGCATTTCCTGGTGCAACAAAAAGTTTTTCGCAAAGCGGACTCTGAATCATTTTCCATGCAAATGCATGTTCTCTTCCGCCTGATCCCAATAATAAAATTGTCATGTGTTGTTGTATTTAGTTGTGGTGCAAAAATAATTGCTTTTGTATGTAAAAAATAATTAAATCTTAAAAAGTTCTCGATTCTTCCCCGATAGTAATTGTATAATATTATTTTTGATGAAAATTATCCCTCAAATGATTTCTCTTTTCGACATTTCGCTTCAATTAAATGGTTTTCCGATCAGGAAAGCAAAAGCCGATTTGGATGCCATTACGCGTCTTTCGGAAGAAGAATTTTTAAAATTTCTTGAAAGACAAAAACATGAAATTGTTTATTTCCATTTGCACAACAATCCATTTTATAACGAATTAACGGGAAATAAAATTGTTCAGCGATGGGAAGATTTACCTGTTTTAAACAAACAAAACCTTCAAAAATCACTGCAGGAAAGGCTTTCAAAAGGATACACCTCAAAAAATACCTACATCAATAAAACTTCCGGATCAAGCGGAACTCCCTTTGTTTTTGCGAAAGATAAATATTCCCATGCCTTAACCTGGGCTTCGAATAGTATGCGTTTTGGCTGGTTTGGAATTGATTTCAACCATTCATACCAGGCACGATTTTACGGTATTCCAATGGATTTTTTAGGGTATCGAAAAGAACGTTTTAAAGACTTTTTGAGTCGCCGTTTTCGATTCCCGGTTTTTGATTTATCGGATGAAGTTTTAGAAAAATTTCTTCGGAAATTCAGAACAAAAAAATTCGATTACCTCAATGGTTATACGAGTTCGATCGTTTTATTTGCTAAGTTTTTAGAACAAAAAAATATAGTTCTGAAAGAAATTTGCCCGAGCCTGAAAGCTTGTTTTGTTACATCGGAAATGCTTTTTGAATCGGATAAAAAACTCCTGGAAAAACAATTCGGAATTCCGATTATCAATGAATACGGAGCTTCCGAACTGGATTTAATTGCTTTCGAAAATCCGAAAGGCGAATGGCAGGTAAATTCGGAAACTCTTTTTGTTGAAATTTTAGATGAAAACGATCAGGTACTGCCTTATGGAAAAGAAGGCCGAATTGTGATTACTTCCTTATTCAACAAAGCAAATCCCTTTATAAGATATGACATTGGCGACATTGGAATTTTAGATGAAAAAAGTACGCTTCAGAAACCAATTCTGAAAAAACTTACCGGAAGAACCAACGATATTGCCATTTTACCAAGCGGAAAAAAATCGCCCGGACTGACTTTTTATTACGTTACCAAAAGTATTATTGAAGATGATGGGAATGTAAAAGAATTTATCATCAAACAAACTAAAATAGATACGTTTGAAATTGAATATGTAAGTATTAAAGAGCTGGATTCCAATCAGATTCAAAAAATAGAAGAAGCTATTGCTTTGTATCTTGAACCTGAATTAAAGTTTACTTTTACCAGAAAAATGGTTTTAGAAAGAACCAATCGAGGAAAATTAAAGCAATTTAAATCTTATTTATAATATAAATAAAATCTTACATTTGTTTTTTAATTAAAACTTATGGACAATCAATCTTTACTTTCAGAAGAAACTATTTCTGATAAAATATACTTTATCCGCAATCAAAAAGTAATGCTTGACAGTGATCTCGCCATGTTGTATGGTGTTGAAACTAAAGTATTAAAGCAAGCTGTTAAGAGAAATTTGTCACGATTTCCAGAAGATTTCATGTTTGAACTTACTAAAATAGAGTATGATTCTTCAAGGTCACAGTTTGTGACCTTGAAGAATGGGAGAGGATCAAACTTAAAATATCTTCCTTTTGCATTTACTGAACATGGAATTTTAATGCTCTCTAGTGTGTTGAAAAGTGATAAAGCCATTCAGACCAATATTCAGATTATGCGAATTTTTACGAAAGTGAGACAAATGCTTTTGGACACCACAGAAATCAAAGTTGATATTCTCCAGATTCAAAAGAAACTGGAAAATCACGATAAAAATATCGAATTGGTATTTTCTTATTTAGATGAGCTGACAGAGAAAAAGGAAAACAAAATTGAAAGAGTCAAAATTGGATTTAAGAAATAACTCCTTTAAATCTTTTTTATATATCGAGGTTTTATAACCAACTGCGTGATTAAAAAACGAATCATCAGGAAAACAGAAGACACAGAATTATAACCGTGAAATTGTCTGTAAACCTCAAAGTTGTGTTTAATCAACTTGAATTTTGAAGACGAAATGGAATCTTTTCTGATTCTGTAAAAGGCCAAAGGTTCGGGAACGGGTTTAGTCGTTTTAATTTGTTTTACAATCGTAAGCCACAATCTCCAGTCCTGTCTCTTTTGAGACGCCGGTAAAGTAATTTTTCCGAAATATTCGGCATCGTAAATCGCGGTTAAGTTCCCCACATAATTACAAAAAAACAGTTGTCTGTACGTTAGATTCAATGGTGCTTCTACTCTTCTGTGTAAGTTATTCCCCTCTTCATCAATGCAGTCATAAAAACTAAAGGTAAACGGTAAATTATTTGCTTTTAAAAAGTCTATTTGCTTTTCCAGTTTTTCAGGAAGCCATACATCATCGGCATCGAGATAGGCAATATATTTTCCTGTGGCTTTTTCTACAGCAACATTTCTTGCAAAACCATTTCCTGAATTTTTGGATAATTTAAATAGTTTTATCCGATCGTCTTTTTGAGCATATCTCTCAATTATTGCAACGGTCTGATCTGTTGAAGCATCATCTACCAAAATCATTTCCCATATTTTATAGGTTTGTTTCTGAACAGATTGCAAAGTCGATTCGATGAACTTTTCCGTATTATAGGTTGGGATTATAATTGAAACTAATTCGCTCATTTGATGGTAACTGCTTTGAAAATTTATGCTTTAACTTAAAATAATCAGCGTGGATTTCAATACGAAATCCACGCTGTATTAAGAGTATTATTTTATATAACTTGAAAAATCTTTATGTTCTTCTTTGGAAAGTTCTTCTTTGGAAAGTGATCTGAAGTAATCGTAAGTGATTTTCATTCCTTCAGAACGATTTACTTTGGCTTCCCAGCCTAATAATTCTTTTGCTTTTGTAGTATCCGGCTGACGCTGTAAAGGATCGTTTACCGGTAAGGGATGATACACTACTTTCTGATTGGTTCCTGTCAGTTTTATAATTTCTTCGGCAAAATCTTTAATCGTAATCTCGTCCGGATTTCCAATATTTACGGGATATACATAATCGGAATGCAACAATCTGAAAATACCTTCTACCTGATCATCAACATAACAAAAGGAACGTGTTTGCATTCCGTCACCAAAAATAGTCAAATCTTCACCGCGTAGCGCCTGACCGATAAATGCCGGAATAACACGGCCGTCGTTTAATCGCATTCTTGGTCCGTACGTATTAAAAATACGAACGATCCTGGTTTCTACTCCGTGAAAAGTATGATAGGCCATCGTAATCGATTCCTGAAAGCGTTTTGCTTCGTCATAAACACCACGTGGTCCAATTGTATTTACATTTCCGTAATATTCTTCTGTCTGAGGATGAACCAACGGATCTCCGTAAACTTCAGAGGTAGATGCTATCAGGATTCTGGCATTTTTAACACGTGCCAAACCTAATAAATTATGTGTTCCCAATGATCCGACTTTTAAAGTCTGAATTGGTATCTTCAGATAATCAATAGGACTCGCCGGTGAAGCAAAATGCAATATATAATCTAAGTCACCAGGGACATGTACAAATTTTGTAATATCATGATGGTAAAATTCGAAGTTTTCTAATTTGAATAAATGCTCAATATTTTTAAGATCTCCGGTAATCAGATTATCCATCCCAATAACATAGTAACCCTCCTTGATGAATCGGTCACACAAATGCGATCCCAAAAATCCTGCTGCTCCGGTAATAAGTATTCTTTTCATTATCTCTTTATTTGCTCTCTATAAATAAATTCCAAATCATTTATTTTTTCTAAAATATTATGATTCATCTCAAATGTTTTTTTTGCATTTTTTGAAAACTCATGGTATGCATTTTCATCATTTAGCAACGTAATTATTTTTTCACAAAAGTTAATTGTGTTATTATCTTTTACGGTATAGCCGTTAAAATCATCTTTAATCAAGTCTTTGTTTCCATCGCAGTCAGAAACCACACCAGGTATTGACAAAGCTAAACTTTCAATTATAGCATAAGGTAATCCTTCATATCTCGCTGCAGACAAATATAATTTTGATTTACTAATTATATTTAAAACATCTTCACGTGAAGTCCAGTTTAAAAGTGTTACGTTCTCTATTAAATCTAGTTTAGAAATTAATTCCTGAACTTCTTCTAACTGATCTGCATGGTGTCCGACTCCCAATAATACCAGATGCATTTTTTGCGTTTTGTTAATTTCATATAAAATACGAATTAACTCCTCTATATTTTTCTGATAACAGGGTCTGCCAACCGTGCAAAGATACTCGTCCGGCCATGTTTTTGGTATCGAAAGTTCTGATATATTTTTAATTGGTTCAATTGCATTATTAAAAAGCAGTGTTTTTGCTACCGGAAAGCCAACATCTTGTGTAGCTCTGTTTAATTCTGACTCAGAAGAGGCCAGTAAAACTGAATTTCCTTTTGAAAGTATTTTTTCTACCGTTAGAAAAACAGATCTTTTTAATTTACTGTTTGCGCTCAAATAAGAAAATGCCTGCGGAGTATGGAGTACTTTTATTCCTGTTAAAAATCCAACAACTCTTCCGATCACTCCTCCTTTTGTACTATGGGAATGTATAAGATCCGGTTTCTCTTTTCTAATTATCCTTAAAGCTCTTACAATGGCGAGATAATCATTTTTTAATGATATTGATCTGTATATTGGAAGCTTATAATCGATAATGCTTTTTGAGTTTTTATCTCTGAATTGTTCTTTTATGTCCGTATCCCCATGAATCACAAAACATTCAAAATGTGAAGGGTCAAGATTTTGGAGTATTTGTCGTAATGAAACATCAACACCACCTACGGAATGAAGAATATGGGCAACCTTAATTTTATTCATTACTAACTTTCTTTTGGGGAACCAAATTTAGAATAAATATCGCGAACAAATAACATCCAAACTGTCTATAAAATATGTTTTCTACAAAAAAGAATAATAAAAATGATATTGCGATTGCAATTGCAAAAAAGTTTGATTTTGCCTCGTAAAACAATTTTATAAAAAAGCTTATAAACAGTAGCAGCCCCAAAAGACCACCAATTAGATAAAAATCTATAAACTGATTGTGGGAGTTAAATTTCTCAGAAAGAAAATATTCTTTTTTCGATTGGTTTTCTATTGTTGTGGTATAACAATCCAGGAAATTATTTGTGATGGTCTCGTATCCACTGAATCCGGATAATAAAAGAAAATCCTTTTTTAATGTCATATTATTGGCACAATTCCAAATCACAATTCTTGGTTCATAATCTGATGCTACTTTTAAAGATTCTTCTATATTGTTTTTGATAAAAAATCTTTCGGATATGTTTTTGTTCGTCACCACAATAATTCCAAATAAAACGATGATCGACGCTGTAAATAGTATTTTCTTATACCATTGAACTTTGTAGTAAAAAAGAAAATAAACAACAGCAATGCAAAATATTGTAATAATGGAAATTCTGGCAGAAATTAATATAATAAACAGCAGTAGTACTATGGCGTTTAGTATGTAAATCCATTTTTGTTTTATGCTCACAACTGCTTTTTCTACTGACAATAAAAATCCTAAAACGGCAACAAAACCAATATAGGGGCGCTCCAGAAGTAATAAATTATTAACCTCAGCGGTATTTGCAAATGGTAATGTATGGTTTTTATAAAAAAACATCCCGATTAAAAACAAGGAGCTCACGATGCAGGCGTTTATTCCCAAAAGGATGAAAAGTTTAAACCTTTCAATATCTGTAATTTTACGTAGTATAAGTGAAAACCAAAAAAGCAACAGCATACCCTTGTAAACTTTCAAATCGTAGACGATAGTACCATAAAAAAGAGATTTGATAAATAGATATAACAGTAATAAAAATAAAACAGTTCCGGCAGAAAATGTCTTTTTATATTCTTTTAGGTTGAGATCCTTAAGATATAAAAGTGATAAAAGTACCAATAGGATATTGGGCAGCGCTTTTGAAAAAAAAAGCGTCAAAATCAATATATAAATAAGATAGTCGAAAGCATTCTGTTTAATTACATTCTTCATTTTCTAATTTTTTTTATAGACAAAATCAAATTATAAGGAAGAAACAAGAGTACATAATTTCTAAGCAATCCGTAAATTGGATAGAAACCAAAATAGAAATGTTTTTTTATAATTGTAATTCTGCTTTTAACCTGCTGTTTCCTTTTTTTTAATGAAATTCCGTTGGCATTGATTTCAATTTGTGTAAGATATTCTTCCATATTTGCCATTTTGTATTTCCGGGAAATAGTAAAGAAAAAAGCATAATCTTCTGCGAATTTATGGTCTAAAGGATATAAACTGACGCTATCTAAAATTTCAGAACAAAACATCACGGCAGGATGAATCAGCATCGAATTCAAATACATTTTCTTTTTTATATTCCTGTCTTCCAGTGGTAAATTGATCGAATATAGAAAATGACCATTTGTGTCGACAGCCAACACATTTGATCCTACAATTTTTACCTCCGGATTTTCTTCCAGAAATGCTTTTTGAACAGCGAATCTCTTTCCAAGACAGCTATCTCCGCAATCTAATCTTGCGATGTATTTATATTTTTTTTCAATACTAATTTTTAATCCTGAATTTAAAGCTGTTTCAATTCCTTTATTACTTTTCAAATATTCGAATAGTATAATTCCTCTTGCTTTAAAATTAGACCGGACAACAGCTTCATCAAATTTATCTGTAACACTTCCGTCATCAACAATTATGACATCAATTTCCTCGTCTGGATCAATAGAACGCAATGATCGAAGTAATCCTTCAGAATTATTAAAATATGGGATTAGAAGGACAGCACTATTGTTCATTTTTCAATGCTTTTAGTTTATATCTTAATTGAATTAAAATAGCAATACTTAGCCAGACAACATACATTCGAAATGTATCAATCTGAAGCCAGTTTATGTATAATCCTATCAGTGTAATTAGAATAATTACGGTTAATGTTTTTTCTTCATTCTGAGTACTTTTCATTATGCTTATCGTTTCTCTTAAAGAAAAATATAGCAACATAATAAACAAAAGAAAGCCTAATAATCCTGTTTCTGCCAATAATCTTGTATATAAATTATATCCCGGAGGAAAAGTTTTTTCTTTCTTGTTTTTGTAATACAATTTAAACTCGTAATTGTTTTTTGTTGCCCAACCCGGATAATGGGTTCTGTTATGATAGGCTTGCTGCCCAAATCCAACTCCTGCGATTGGGTTTTCCTTAAAAACCTGTATCGACGCATATTGGATTCCAAATCTTGACTGGTTAGAAATGCTTTTAGTCAAATTATTTTTAAAATCTAATGATTCCATTTTAGTTGCAACGGACTTCATTACTTTTTCTCCATTAAAAGCTAACAGAACAGCAAAAATTACAGCAAAACCAATCAATGCTTTTTTTATATAGGTCTTAAATCGAATGTCTTTGTATAAAAAAATTGCAAAAATCAGCAACTGAAAAAATATTACAATTAATCCTGTTCTTGATCCCGAAAAGTACGTCAGGAGTAATACTGCAATGGCCGGTAAAAATTTGGTTGGTTTTTTGTTTGTCAAAATATAGCTAAACATCCAGCCGGCAATACTTATTAAGTAAATGGCAAGAAAGGGAGGCTCGTAAGAAACAGAAGAAATCCTTCCTTCAGGATGAAGATGTACTTCTGAAAAAGGAAAATAATCAAACAGATTTAAGACCGGATAAAAGATTCTAAACCCAAAAACAATTACCAAAGTTTCGAGAAAACCATATACGGAAGCAATAATTAAAGAGTATAAAAAAACTTTTCTGATCTTGAAAAGCATTTCCTTTACTTCCATTTTTGCTAAAACATTTATGTATAAAATCAGGAATATGAAACTTGAAGTAATTAGTGCAAAATACTGTCTTATAAATCTGTTTATTCCGGTGGTGTGTTTAAAATAATTAGTAGTAATTGTATCCAGGTTTACTATAAATGTTATGATGCACCAAGCCAAAAACAATATTACACACTGAAAAAGTATGTTTTTATAAGGGATCATAATTTTTTTAGAATAAAAGGTATCTGCCACTAAAAATAAAAATCCACCAAATAAAAAGAGCGCTCCGGATTCGCTTTTAAATTCACCCAGGGCAGAAATACCCTCGTATTCATTAAAAGGAAAGAAGAACAAACCTAAAAAAAATAAAACTGTATAAATTTTTTGAAGCACTTAATTGTTTTTGGTTAATTTATTTAATTTTCTAATCGTTTCAGAAATAACGGGATGATACCCTATTTGAATCATCAGTATTAAAAAAAACAGCAGAATCGAAGATTTTTTAGTAATTACCTTTAAAACTATTCTCTCATATATTCCTTTATCAGCAATTACTTCCTGATTGTATTTTTTTGCTATTTCGTAAACTTTCGCATGAAATACCATTCGCTTTATATAATTATATTTTATCTTCAACGAAGTTTTAGTTACAGCACACTTATATAACAGATAAAAGACTCTCTGAATAAATCGTACCGCTTTTAATTCCTCTATTTCGCTATCCGGAAGGGTAAGATTATATTCTTTTTTATAATCGAAATAATATTTTTCAAGCGCTTTAGAAAAATAATCGTTTTCTATCGTTAATCTGGATTTACTGGTAGCAACTTCCCGATAATAATACCCCGCGTAATCAATAAATACTATTTTTTCAGCTTTATTGAAAGCTTGTATATTAAACATATTATCTTCTTCAATTACTCTGTTTTTAGGAAAATGTATGTTATTCAAATCAACAAAACTTCTTTTATAAATTTTATTCCAAACTGCAAATAAATCCTCTGTCTTCAATAGATTAGGAATTATTTCAGCTTGAATAAAGGGCTGTGCGTAAAGAATACCTACATCAAAAACCGGATCTTTAATAATATATTTACCATCTCTTCCTAAAATAGTTTTAGAAACTACAATGTCTAAATTATCATGTTGAGCAGTTTCATACAAATGTTCAAACATATCGTCTTTTACAAAATCATCATTGTCTAAAAAGCCGATATATTCTCCTTTAGCAACTGCAATTCCAGTATTTCTTGCCTCGCTGATCCCTTTATTAATTTGGCTGATTACTATAATTCTACTGTCCTTTTTTTGGTATCCCTGAATAATGCCAATACTATTGTCTGTAGATCCATCATTAACAAAAATAAATTCGCATGCAATTAACGTCTGATTTATGAGCGATTTTATACAATCCTGCAAAAACGCTTCCCCATTATAAACGGGAATGATTATACTGACTTTAATTGAATTCATTCTTTCCCCCTTTTTGAGCTATCATATCAATCTCTCTTTTTGCAAAATACCACATCCCTAAAGCAATTAAAACCTGAGTGATAATGAGTGTAATAGCTGTTCCTAACTCTTTATAATAATAAGTAAGCAATAAATTAATACCCAAATTTAGAATTGTAGCGTACAATATAACCCGGAAATATAAATTATCTTTTCCCAAATTTAAAAGGATTTGTTTTCCGTACATGGAGTCTAAAAAGGAAAGCAATGGTATAAGTATTAAAATTTTAAAGAGAATTACAGCCGAAACCATTTCAGCTCCGTAGATTATTTTTATAATTTGTTCTGCAAAACAAAAGCATATCACAATAATGACAGAAAATATAAAAGCACCATACATCGTGATTTTTTTTATTTTTTGAATCGTACTATATTTATCCAGACTCATCTCTTTGGAGAGGTATGGAAAAAGTGTATTTGAAATTGGTGTCTGCAAATTTCCTATTGCCCTCGCCAGTTTTTCTGCTGCTGAAAAAAATCCTACCGCATGATTTCCTGCAATAATTCCCAAAATTAAAGTATTGGTATTGGTAAATAAAGAGATTTTTAATTCTGATAAAAAAACATATTTACCCTTATTTAATTGTTCCTTGATTTTTTTAAATGATTGAACCCGAAACCTGATATTGAAATCTTTCCGGAGATAAAATAAAGAAAAAATTCCTGCAGAAATAAAACCTAATGCATTAAAAACAGGAACAAGATAATAATCGGATTTGTGTTTTATAAAAATAAAAAGCGCAATTGTAAAAATGATCTTCGTTACTAAATTCAGATACGTAATATATTTCATTTTTTGAATTCCCTGAAAATACCACACCGGAAAAATCGCCTGACCAAGAATAGATCCAAATGAAAATAAATAGACCATCCAATAGGTTCTGAAAATTTCAAAAGCAAAAACAATTCCTGTCATCAGGATAAAACTCAATACTACCAAAAGCAATTTGGTTGACATAATCTGGTTGAAAATTTCATTTTGCTTTTCCACATTATCCATTACCATTGAAACATCTCTTGTGCCTGTAGCATTAAAGCCGTAGTCGGTAATAATTTGAAAATAAGTAATAAAGGCAAATGAAAAAGATAATAAACCAAAATATTCAACTCCGAGGACTCTTATTAGATAAGGAAGTGTAATTAATGGCAGAATTAAATTGAGACCTTGCAGTACGGAGAGATAAACAAAATTTGAAGCTAAAATTTTGTGTTTTTTATATTGTCGAAATATATCAAAAAGTTTTAGCTTCAAAATTTTAATTTAGGTTATAAAAAAAGGCTATGATCAGATGAAATAGCCTTAATAATTTATTAGGAAGAATTTACATTTTAGCACCTCTGACTTTTTCCAGTTCAGGATAAATTGCGGGCTTAGTTAAGAAATAAGGATCATAGTTTTCCCCTTCCTTAACAAATGTTGCTGTCCCTGATGCGTCATCAAACTTTATAAATTCGTTTGGTGTGAAATATTTGGATAAATCTTTTTGCTCTATTTTAAAAGTTCTTCCTTCAAAACTTAATGTTACAGAATTGATTTTAACAGGCTCCTGATCTTTTTTAGAACTGATATCAAAACGAATATCATTTGGTAAAATTCCCTCAGGAACACTAAATGTTATCGTTTGCGGTTCATCTTTTCCTTTTACTCCGTAATAAACGGTGTTTTTATCATCAAAAAAAGAAATGGAAGGGTCTTTATAAAAAAGAATTAATTCATCATCTTTTTTGATGTCTAAATCTACAATTACATCAAATGTATTTGCTTTAACTTCTTCTACAGGTTTCTCTTCCTCTTTGTTTTTACAGGATATTAAAGAAACTATAACTAATAAATTTAAAAGAATTAATTTTGTTTTCATTTGTAATTTTTTTGGCAAAAATATATTTTTTTTAATATTAAATTATAAAAATGTTTATATAATTCATTGTTATTATACTTCAGAAACAACTATTGCTTCTTTTATTAAATAATTATCTGTTTTTCAACTCCTTATAGTTTATAAATAATTTAAAGTGTTGGAGAAATTTTAAGTTTCTGTCTTTTATAAAAAGAATTAAAAACAGTCAAAAGTACAAATACGAAAATAAATACCAGCGGTAATAAAAGTTTTAAATTTCCATTAATAAATTTAGGTGCTTCAATGTTCATCGTTACACTGCTTTCTTTAATAATTTTATCAAATCCAATTAATTCAATTTTATGAGTTCCCTGCTCACTCAATAGCAGGTCTTTCGTTTTTATTATATCGTTTAGCTGTGTATTCTCGTTGTTATACAATAACTTATCACTTCTGTTCGAATATTTAGTTGCGCTTGAGAAATTACTCAAAACACCATCGATCTGCTTAATTATAGAGTCGTTTTGTCTAATTTTTGAATTTGTATTCGTACAAACCTGTTTTTGAATTTTTTTGAAATAATCCGATTTATTCAAATAAGCGAACAATGGTTCTATAAGTTTTTCTTCAGATGCTTTTTTCTTCGTATAAATAATTATTTTTTGAAAAGGATAGTTTTTACTTGTTGTACTTTCTTCAATAACTTTGTTGACATCTCCATCTTCCGCTAATAACTTGAGTAGTTCGAAATTTTCTGGTTTATTCTTAACAAAATTATAGACGTCCGTAATTGGTTTTATTTTAATTTCATTCAGATTTTTAGGCTCTTTAATACCTACAATTTCTTTAAGAAAAACAGTATCCCCGGATATAATTTTTGATTCTAATAAATCAATTTTCGAATATAAATAATCAACACTTCCGAAATTTGGCGTTACGATGATTTCATTACTATACGCTTTTTTAGCGTCGAAATATAACCCTATAGCAAACCCGGCCACTATTAAAATTAAAACAATAATCCAGTTTCGGACAAAAAACTGGATTCCATTAAAAATAGAAGCATTAACCGATTCAAAAAAGCTGCCGATTTTTTTAGAAATCTGTGCTAAATCAATTTCCTGATCTTCTTGATTTTGGGGTACTTTTGTACTCATTTATTAGGGCTATTTGAGGTTGAATATTTGTTCTAAAATTTTAATGGTAATCAAGTACGTTGGTTTTACACCTGTTGTACCTAATCCCCCGGAAGCCAGCGTACTTCCTGTTTCCAATGGATTATCTGATGCATAATAGGCGTATCGAACCTTCACGTCATGCGGCACACTTTTTCTGATTTTTGATGCTGACTGTATGGCCTTCTGATAATACGAACCTTCCATTTCAAGGCCAATTACACCCCAGGTCGATTCGTGAAAGAATTTTAATAAATCCCTATTTTGTAATGATGTTCCTAAAACGGTAACCATAGCGCCCTCAAAAACCGCGATATCATTTCCTTCAAACATAGCTCCTGTCAATTCATTTTCGAAGAAATAATTATCGGCTGTTCCTTCATTTATATGAGCTGTCGGGATCATGATATCTCCTTTTCCTCCTTCTAAAATTCCGGCTTTACCCATTATCGAGACCGATTTTACTTCCAGTAAAGTATCTTTTTTATACGGCTTCAACAGTTCATCAATGGTTTCATACGCCTGCTCTCCAAAAGCATAATCCATTACAATAATAACCGGTTTTTGTTCGTCTAATTTTGCTTTGGGAAAAGCTGTTTTTGCCCAGTCAATTTTAGCGGTATCAAAAATCTGAACGTCAATATTTGTCCCTGATGTATCCGGTAAAGAAATCATTCCGTTTTTCAGGGCAAGTTCTTCTACCAGATTTCTGGTTTCTTTTGCGCCTGACTTACTTAATTCCTCATAAATGAAAAAATCGGATTTCTCTTTGAATTTTGTTTTTAGCAACGGAGTTGCAAAAATAGAATTCATCACACTATGCATATTGGCACTGATCACATGAATCGGTCTTTTTAAAAGACTGTTCGCTTTTAAAACTTCCTTGATGTTTGTCGCCCAGATTTCTCCATGAATATGGTGTCCTAAGCGTTCTCTCAAAACCGGACTAAAAGTAATCGTACGTTTATTGTTATCAATTACTTCCTCGATCGCTAATTTTCCTAACCAGTAAATTACATGCAGGAAACGATCCGGTGCATCATCAGACCCAAAAGTGTCATAAATGTCTAAAACTTCTTCGAAGGTTCTTGCCAAAATATTCGCAACGTGAGAAATTGCTTTTTCTTTTTCTATCAAAGACAATTTCTTGGTTTGCATAACTGCCTGCTCCAGCTTCATCCAGTCACGGGAAACTTCACCTCCGTCGTCTAATAAAACCCTGTTTTTTATTTTGTGGGATTCGATGAAGATAAAAGTCAAATGTGTCAAAATATCGTAAATGTCTGATCGTCCTCTGGTGATTTCAACATTCATTTGTTCCTCATCTATTCGGTAACAATTTCGTCGTCTTTTCGGAGGAACGATTGCCTGAAAATGTGATTTGGAATATCCTTCGTCTGACGTCAGATTAATAAATCGACATTGCTCAATTCCAATCGGAAGGCGCTCTATAACATACAGAAGTCCATTCAGTTCTACTTTTTCTTCTCCAATGTTTCCATAAATCTCAGGACGCAATGCCAATAAAGATTCACGTAAACTATCGCCCGAAACTCCCATTGGTTTGTAAAAACCACGGTTGAATAAATGGCGCATAGTGATGTACATTTTTTCTATCGCCGCAGATGATTCCTGTGCTCTTGATCTTGATATATGTTTGGTTTCTTTCATGTATTTTTATTTTCGAACTTACAAATGTAAGTTGTTTTTCTATTTCAAATTATCTGCAATATCCCTATTATTCGACAATCTCGGAATTTTATTTTGTCCGCCTAATTTTCCCTGTGATTTCATGTATTCCTGAAAACCATATTTGGAAACTTTGGTAACAACTACTTTTCGCAACACATTCCCTGTTATTAAATCGTCATAATAAATATTCTGTTTTCGCATGGCGGTGTCTATCGCTTCCGCAAAAACGTCCATGTCTTCAGGTTCTTTTTCAAATTCTACCAACCATTCGTGGTAAGGCAATCCGACCGATGGCGTAATCTGAGGTGCTACGGTAAATTCGTTAATTACAATCGTGGTTCCCTGTGTTGCTTCTTTCATCGCATTTTCTACTTCACTTGCAATAACATGCTCGCCAAAAGCGGAAATATAGTGTTTGATTCGCCCCGAAACAATTACCCGATGTGGAAATAACGACGTAAACTGAACAGTATCACCAATATTATATCCCCAGAGCCCGGCATTTGTTGATATTATTAAGGCATAATTTACGCCAACCTCAACTTCTCCAATTGTAAGCCTGTTTGGGTTTTCTGTAAAGAATTCATCTGCTTTTATGAACTCATAAAAAATTCCGGAATTCAATAACAAAAGCATTCCTTTTGATTTTTGAGAATCCTGATAGGCAAAAAATCCTTCCGAAGCCGGAAACAACTCAATACTGTCTACTTTTCTGCCAATCATGCTTTCGAACTTCGCGCGATAAGGCTCATAATTAACTCCTCCGTAAATGAACAAGTTAAAATTTTTGAATAGCTCCCCTATTTTTTTTCCCCCGCTTTTTTCCTGCAAACGCTCAAAATACATTTGTACCCACGAAGGAATTCCCGAAATAATGGTCATATTCTGCTCGATTGTTTCCTCAACGATGGCATTGACTTTCGTATCCCAATCTTCAATACAATTGGTTTCTAAAGACGGCATTCGGTTTTTTTGCAGGTATTTCGGAACAAAATGCGCTGCTATTCCGGATAATCTTCCAAATTTAATTCCGTATTTTTCAGTTAAAATTGGGCTTCCCTGCAGGAAAATCATTTTTCCGTCAACAAAATCGGCATTTCCGGTTTCATGTATATAATGCAAAATCGCATTTCTCGAAGCTTCAATATGATACGGCATTGACTCTTTGGTCAGCGGAATATATTTTGCCCCCGAAGTGGTTCCGGAAGTTTTCGCAAAATAAAGTGGTTTGCCTTTCCATAGAATATCTTTTTCGCCCATTCTCACCTTGTCTATATAAGGTTTCAGGTCTTCATAATCTCTTACAGGAACCTGTTTTCTAAAATCCTGAAACGTTTTTATTGTATCAAAATGATGATCTGTACCAAAAACAGTGTCTTTTGCGCCACTGATCAAACTTTTAAATACGGCAAGCTGGGTTTCAACCGGCTTATTGGCCCAGGCTTGGGTTTGGTAGTATATTTTGGTTGCAAATAATTTTGCCGCTACTGATTTAATTGACATTTTTCTGAATCTTATTTTTTGTCACTTTTGTTTTTATTTTGGCCTTTTTCTCCCGACTCCTTCTCCACTTTTGCCACTTCTTCTCTAAGTTTGATTTCTTCTTCAGAAGCTTTCATATCAAGATCAGGAGTTTCTTCTGTTTCGGATAGAATAGAATCTTTATTAAACTTCGCATATTCCAGCTCTCCTCTTAAAACTTTTTGGATTCCTTTTATATAGAGTTCATTTTTCTTTAAAGCCCTTTCCAGTGAATCCGATTTTATAGCCAGTTCGGTTGCATTTTTCTTCAGTCCAGAAGAAGAATAGCCGGGGATAAATTCTCGTAAAGAGGTAAAAGCAATGATGAAAGTAGTGATTAAAATTAAAAATATTCCTCCAAGTGAAAAAACAACAAAGACGTTCATTAACGTCAGTTTGAACGAAAAAATCTCTTCAAAAGTGTCTTCATTCAAAATTACCAATCGGTTTTTGATGAATAATTTTTTCCTGAAATTAAATTTCTTTTTAGCCATTTTAGGTTGTTTACACGAGCAAATATAAGAATTAATCACTGTCTTGGTGCGTATCAAAATTAAGGGAATGTTCTTAAATTATAATTTTAAAGAATATTTAACGCTATTAAAAACAAATATTTTGATCCAAATACTCTTCTTCTTCGTATATTCTATATACATTTGCGTTACAATTAGAAAACAATTTGCTTAGGCATTAAATATACAATCATGGGAAGATTAGGTCTTACAGAAATCCTCGTAATAGTTGGTATCATATTATTACTTTTTGGAGGTAAAAAAATTCCGGAATTAATGAAAGGTTTAGGAAGCGGTATTAAGGAATTTAAGAACGCTGCTAAAGACGATCAGACCGCAAATGCTGTCAAAAAAGAGGAAGAAGCAAAATAAGGAGTTATTTCTTATTACATATCCCAAGTTACAATTGTAGCTTGGGATTTTTTTTATGCCTAAAAATTCTTACTTTTAGAGTCCCAAATTTAATCAATAATAATTATGAAAAATCTACTTCTGATTAGTATTGCTTTCTTGTGTCTCAAAAGTCATTCACAAAAGCAATCTTTTCCTGCCAATGTTGTATTCAACAATGGTATTATGGCTTCGTCTAAAAATAGCCAGGACGCTTTAAACAATTACACCATCTGGAAAACCAATTTTGTAGAAGCCTGCTCTAATGGGCGATACAGAATAAAATTTGACAATCCTTCTGAAACGGTCTCCGAAGGTATTGGATACGGAATGCTGCTTTCTGTTTATGCAGCCGACAAAACACTGTTTGATGGTCTTTGGCTTTATTATAAAGACAACGTTAATTCTAATGGTGTGATGAATTGGAAAATCAACGGCTGTTCCGGAATTAATGGTCCCAACGGTGCGACCGATGCCGAACTGGATGCCGCTTTTGCTCTTATTGTAGCTGATTTCCAATGGGCAAGTACCGGAACGATTAATTATAAAAATGATGCCAAAACGCTAATTGCCGTTATTAAAACTCATGAAGTTGAAGCTAATACTTTTGTGCTAAAACCTGGCGATCAGTTCGGCGGAAGCCAGATCACAAATCCTTCTTATTTCTCCCCTGCCTATTACAGGGCTTTTGGGAATTTTACGAATGACAGCACTTTTTGGAATGCCGTTGCAGCAAAATCATACACGGTTATCAACAATAATTTAACTCAAAACAATGCCGCTGGTGGTTTAGTTTCTGATTGGTGTCAGGGTTCAGGAGCTTATTCGCCAGATGCAGGCGGGTATAAAAATGCCGGTAAAACCTATAACTATGATGCTGCCAGAACGCCCTGGCGTATTGCGGTTGATTATCTCTGGTATGGAAATGCAGACGCAAAAACCTATGCCAAAAAATCATCCGATTTTGTGCGGGTAAATCTTGGAGGTTCTGCCAATATAAAAGATGGCTATAATCAGGACGGAACTTTGAACGGACAATGGCATAATGCAACGTTTGTCGGCGCTTTTGCCTGCGCTGCAATGGCGGGAGAAAATCAGGCACATTTAGATGCTTCCTACAACGACTTAAATGGGTTAAACGAGCCTAAGAGTTATTTTAATCAAACATTGAAAACGCTCTATATGTTCCTGTTAACGGGTAATTTCTATTTGCCTCAAAATGCTACTTTGGCTAACAGTGATTTCGAATTAGAAAAAGCAACGGTTACTTTATATCCGAATCCAAGTGCCGATCGATTTACGGTTTTCGCGCCCGAAAAATCAACAATATCGGTAATTTCTCCACAAGGAAAAATTATTTCAGAGCTGAAAACAACTTCAGAAAACACGGAGATAAATTTAGCCAGTTATTCCTCCGGTTTGTATTTGATCAAAATAACAGACGGAAATAAAAGCATTACAAAAAAGGTTATTTTAAAGTAATTTATAAAAATAGAAATCCCAAATTACGATTGGTAATTTGGGATTTTTTATAATATTCCACTTCACAATATTTGTTAGGGAATCTTTATATATTTGTTGAAATTTATTTTTATGAAAAAAACTCTACTTTTTTTAATTCTCTTTTTACCGTCTTTAATATCTTTTTCACAAACTATTGGTGATATAACACAACCATTTGGTGTAAGTCCTGCCTTTAATACAGGAGGTACTGTTTATACTAGTATTATCCAACCAGATGGAAAAATACTTGTTGCGGGACACTTTTTAACTTATTTAGGCCTTAAACAAAATTATTTGATTCGTTTAAATGCAGACGGAAGTAAGGATAAATTATTTGAAATAGGAACAGGACTTAATAATAGTATTCAGTGTATAGCACTTCAAAGCGATGGAAAAATAATTATAGGAGGTGCATTTACTTCTTATCAAGGATTTGACTGCAATCGCTTAATCCGTTTAAATATCGATGGAAGTAAAGATAATTCTTTTGATATCGGAACTGGATTTGATAATATTGTCAATTCGATAGCTATTCAGACAGATGGTAAAATTCTTGTCGGCGGTAATTTTAATTCTTACCAGGATAAAAGTCAGAGAAAAATAATTCGATTAAATAGTGATGGAACCAATGACACATCCTTTAATATTGAAACAGGATTTAATGTCGGAGTTAGTGCAATTTTTTTGCAAAATGATGGTAAAATAATTCTGGGTGGAGGTTTTTCTAAATATAAAGATATTACTTCAAATAAGATCATTCGATTAGATGCTGATGGAAATTATGACTCTTCATTTGTTACAGGAGAAGGATTTAACGGAAGTGTCCTTTCAATAGCAGCACAAACAGATGGAAAAATAGTTGTTGGTGGAAGCTTTACCACCTACAAAAGAAATACCTACAATCGTTTAGTTCGTCTGGATAATAAAGGAACTGTATCTAGTGGCAGCTTAAACACAGCTTCTGGATTTGATGGCACCGTATTTACTATAGCAATTCAAAATGATGGTAAAATATTGGTCGGTGGCGATTTTTCAAAAAAAATTCGTCGTTTTAATTCTAACCTAACTATTGACAATTCTTTTAATGTTGGCGAAAGCTTTGTTTCTGAAAAACTTCCCAATATTGTTTATGGATGTACAGTATATTCGATCATAATACAAGAAAATAAAAATATTCTTGTAGGTGGTCTTTATACCAGCTATAATGCATTTACTCAAAATAGTTTTACTTGCCTGAATCCGGATGGTAATCGAAACACAGATTTTGGAATAAAAATCGGATTCAATCACAATATATATGCTATAACGAAACAAGCTGATGGGAAAATTCTTTTAGGAGGAGAATTTACATCCTATAATGGAATTGCTCAAAAATATTTAGTTCGATTAAATCCGGATGGTAGTAAAGATTCATCTTTTAATATTGGCACCGGATTTAATAATATTGTTACCACAATAGCGGTACAAGCTGATGGAAAAATTCTTGTAGGTGGGAAATTTTCTGAATATCAGGGAATAGAAGGTTTTTGGTATTTAACTCGTTTAAATTCAGACGGAAGCGCAGATAGTTCTTTTAAGTTACCCCCTAGATTTGGTGGTGCAAGTACTTATAATACTGTCAATAGTATTGTAGTACAGCCTGACGGTAAAATAATTTTAGGCCGCAGTTATGGAGATACAGATTCAAATTATTATTTAATGCGTTTGAATACAGATGGTTCCTATGATAAATCTTTTGCAACAAATTTTAGAGTCGACCTTTATACAGTTGGTATAAAATCTGTCGTTTTGCAACCAGATGGAAAAATACTTGCCGGTGGAGACTTTTTCGCTTACAATGGAATCAAAAATAAATATTTAATTCGTTTAAATTCAGATGGAAGCGTAGATAATTCTTTTAACATAGGAACGGGATTTGATGCTCAAATTTTATCCCTAGCCTTACAAAGTGATGGAAAAATAATTGTAGGCGGTGAATTCACTACTTATCAGGGAATCTCGCAAAGAAATTTAGTTCGTTTAAATAATGATGGGACCAGAGATAATTCCTTTGATGTTGCAAGTGGTTTTAATTATAGTGATTCCAAAACCCCTAGTAAAGTTATTACTGCATCAATTCAACCTGATGGAAAAATACTTCTGGGAGGCTTTTTTTCTTCCTATCAGGGTAATAATCAAAATAATTTTGTCTGTTTAAATTCTGACGGTACCAAAGATAATTCCTTTGCTATTGGAACAGGATTTAATTACAGTGTAAATTCTATACTTCAGCAAGTTAATGGAGAACTTCTGCTAGGAGGAAATTTTACCACTTATAAAGAAGATCATCGTTCTGCTCATTTAATTGGCATAAAAGGAAATACATATAACTTATCGAATGAAGAATTCATTAAAGAAAATAAACAATTTTCTCTATGGCCAAATCCGGCAAACAACATCTTAAATATAAATTCTTTAAACGAAAATAATTACGCTGTCAAAGTTTATGATTTACGTGGAAAATTAATTTATTCAAAAGAAAATGTAAATAACTCTATAGATGTAAGTTCATTTACTTCTGGTATGTATTTAATTAAAATTGAAACACAAAATGGAGAAACCTCTCAAAAATTTATAAAAATTTAGTTCTCTAAATTCATAAAAATAGAAATCCCAAATTACGATTGGTAATTTGGGATTTTCTATTTAATCTATTCTGTTATTTTGAATTTGGAATTTCAAAAATTTAGGATTTTCTACAAAACCATCGTCAACTGAATTCTCTTTCTGTCTTCATCAACTTCAGTAACCTTTACATCAACGTGCTGGTGTAATTTAACCACTTCATTTACGTCACTCACAAAGCCGGCTTTTAGCTGTGAAATGTGAACCAATCCGCTTTCTTTGATTCCGATATCAACAAAACAGCCAAAATTGGTAATGTTGTTCACGATTCCGGGTAAAATCATTCCGGTTCTCAGATCCTTGATCGATTTTACATTCGCATCAAATTCAAAAACCTTTGCGGACTTTCTTGGGTCCAGTCCGGGCTTTTCAAGCTCTTTTATGATGTCTTTTAAGGTTAACAGACCAATTTCAGGTGTAATATAGTTTTCGGGCTTAATCAGGGCTGTTTTCTCTTTGTTGGCGATGAGATCGTTTACCGAAAGTTTTAAATCTTTTGCCATTTTCTCTACCACGGGATATGCTTCAGGATGCACGGCAGAATTGTCTAACGGATTCTTTGCGTTCGAAATTCGAATAAAAGCCGCGCCCTGCTGATAAGCCTTATCACCTAAGCGGGGAACTTTTTTCAATTGTTTCCTGTCCTCGAAAGGGCCATTTTCAGAACGGTACTGTACAATGTTTTCGGCCAGTTTCTCTCCTATTCCACTCACATAACTTAGTAAATGTTTACTTGCTGTGTTAATATTAATTCCCACCGAGTTCACGCAGCGAATTACGGTGTTATCTAATTCTTCTTTTAGTTTGGTCTGATCAACATCATGCTGGTACTGTCCTACTCCAATGGCTTTTGGGTCAATTTTTACCAATTCGGCCAAAGGATCTGAAAGTCTTCTTCCAATCGAAACCGAACCACGAACCGTAACGTCATAATTCGGAAATTCTTCACGCGCAATTTTTGATGCCGAATACACCGAAGCTCCTGCCTCAGAAACGATGAAAACCTGCAGTGGTTTATCGAATGCGATTTTTTTGATGAAAAATTCGGTTTCACGGGAAGCCGTTCCGTTTCCGATAGAAATGGCATCAATCTGATACGCATTGACCATCGAACGGATTTTCTTGATTGCCATCGCTTCCTCGTTTTGAGGGGCATGCGGGTAAATGGTTTCGTTGTATAACAGATCTCCTTTTTCGTCCAGGCAAACTACTTTACAGCCACTTCTAAATCCTGGATCAATAGCCAGAATACGTTTTTCTCCCAAAGGCGGTGCCAATAATAACTGTCCTAAATTGTTCGCAAAAACCTGAATCGAATTAGCATCGGCTTTGGCTTTGGCTTCCTGCAGCGTTTCATTTCCAATCGCCGGATTCAGCAATCGTTTGTAACTGTCTTCAATTGCTAATTGCAAATGTGCCGTGGTGCTGTTTTGTTTTTTAATGATTATTTCATCAATAATATCATAGGCTTCATCAATATCAACATCTACTTTCATCTTAACAAAACCTTCATTTTCTGCACGAAGCATGGCTAATAATCGGTGTGAAGGTGCTTTTGTCAACGATTCTTCCCAATCGAAATACTGACTGAATTTTTGCGCTCCTTCTTCTTCGCTTTTCTTTTTTACGACTTTGGTTCCAATAGTTGCTTTTCGCTGAAACAATCTTCTCAATTGTTTACGAACATAAATATTTTCGTTAATCCATTCGGCAACAATATCACGGGCTCCTTGCATTGCCGCTTCTTCGTTAATCACATTTTCATTGATATATTGCGTGGAAATAAAGTCAATATCAACATCATTTTCAGACATTATAATTTTGGCCAATGGTTCTAGACCAAATTCGCGGGCAACATCTGCCTTTGTTTTTTTCTTCTTTTTATAGGGCAGATAAAAATCTTCGATTTCCTGTAAATCAAAACTTTGTTCGATTTTTTGTTTTAATTCAGGCGTAAGTGCTTT
The DNA here is from genome assembly GCF_004345565.1 of Flavobacterium circumlabens. Classification (GTDB taxonomy): domain Bacteria; phylum Bacteroidota; class Bacteroidia; order Flavobacteriales; family Flavobacteriaceae; genus Flavobacterium; species Flavobacterium circumlabens. The sequence continues at coordinate 876,470 of NZ_SLWA01000001.1, forward strand.
CTGTTCTTCTATTGATTTCAGAACGGCTTCTTTACGTTTTACAATCGTTTCATACTCTTTCTGAAGTTTGGCAATCTGTTCGATCTGCACTTCGTCAAGATTTCCGGTGGTATCTTTTCGGTAACGGGAAATAAACGGAATGGTACAGTCTTCCTCTAATAATTTTACCGTATTTTGAATGTTGACCGCTGCTGTCTGAACAGTTCTGGCAATGAATTGAATATTAGTCATTTTATTTTTTCTTTATTGGCTTTAACACAATGCTTCCTTTATTAAAATCTGCTGAGGCATTAAAAACTTTTCTGTATTCCTGATAAACTTCTTTTGGATAATTTATCGCTTTGTATTTTTCATCTATTGTAATGATGACCTGATTGTCAACTATTTTTACTGTGGATTTAAAGGAACAGTTTTTAGTTTCATCGTACTTCATTGTTTTATCGATCACTAAATCGTCGTAATGATCCACCTGATATCCTTTAGGAATATTAAAGATTATCTTGTTGTGAAACTCTCTCGCATATTTCAGATCGACATCTGTTTTTCTGGTGTTTTCCTGATAAAGATTATTCTGGCTTCCTAATACTTTCCCGAGGTTAACCATAAGCAAATTACCCGCTTTTTCAGTAAACGATTCTACAGATTCTAATTTCGAGTTAATAATAAACGGTGTATTTGTAAAATTATTTTTAAACTCCAGATTCTCGGCTGTATGTTCCAGTAAATTAACCTCAACATCATCCATTGCGAGACTTTTAACCAAATCGGTAAGATCCTTTTTTTCTTCGTTATTGGCTACGTCATTATAAGCATATCTTATTAATTCGGCTGTATAACCTGTATTGGAAATCTTTTTTTCTATGGTTACTTTCGATAAATCAGCATTCAAAGTTACAATAGATTCTGTTTCGTTTTTTGTAAAATCTGATGCAATTACAGGTATAAAAATAGTCGTATTTTCCTTTTTCTTCGCATCATATCCTTTTGCTTTAGTATCCTGGAACTCATACGACGGATTTCCGTACGGGCTGTATCCTGTATTTGGAAAAATATATTTATTGGTTTCCCTGATGTAAAAATTAAAATCGGTAAACTCATAAAATGTCATCATTTCGTCGTCGAGTTCTCCCATAAACCGATCTTCAGTGGCAATGATTTCGTAGGGTATTTTTAGTGTCTCCAACGAATATTTATACAAATACATAAAATCATCATGTCTCAGTTTACCTTTTCCATCCAGAAGCTTGACATCGCGTCTCAGAGATTCTCCTTGTGAATAAGACTCGTAATGTGATTTGATATAATCATCAAGGATTATTAATTTCTCGTCTGTCGTTTTATTTTTTAAATCTAATTTTTCAAGAAGTTTTTTAACCTCACTATTTGAAAAGGCATAAGGCTTAAATTTTATGTATTCCTTAAAAAAGATACCCCATTGTTTATCTCTCATCGCCTGAGGCGTTCCGGTAATTAAATAAAGTACCTTAACGAGGTTTTTAAACTTTTTTGAATTCTTTTCATTAACCAGCGGTGCTATATTATCGGCGGTAAAAAATTCCTTGTTCTTAATGTGATTGTCTTTGAATTCGGAAGAAGCAAAAACTCTTGATGCAGCTGTTCCTGAATCTGTCAGTGTAAATTCGGCGTGAAGGACCGGAGCATCTTTCTGATAAATCTCGATACCGTTTGATGTTGGATTTTCTTTTACAATAAAATAATATTCTAAAATATCTCCTTTTTCCACTCCTTCAAAAACCGTTGATTTTACGTTTTTTATATCTGAATTTACAATCTGACTTTCTGATAAAACGCGTACTTCTCCATTGGGCTTGATTACACGTGCATGGAAATCTTTTGTGTCACGGATATCTGTATTATCATCGGCTGTAACTTTATTGTATTTGCTAATTTCTGATGCTTCGTTTATTTTAACGGCAAAATGTTCCATTTTAAATTTTGCAAATCCATACATATTGGTGTTAATTCTGGTATGAACCCATCTTTTGTCAAACAAAACAATAGCCGGCAGTTTTTTATATTCTTGGGGAATATTCTGAAAAGAGGGAACGGCATCCCACGTGTAACTTTTTATTTCCTGCGCCTGCACTTTTATAAAAAAGGAAAAGAGTAAAATCAATAATATTTTTTTCATTATTTTTTGGATAAGATTATAGATTGGTTGTATTGTTGGGTCAGTTCGTTTATTACCGTGTTCCAGCTTTCAAACTCGCTGGTTTCAATACGTAATTTTTTTAAGGCAATTTTTTGAGATACGATCAGGTTCTTTTTATCTTTTTTATAAGCGATCTCATAACTTAAATTTTCGTTTTCTTTTTTACTGTTTTCGGGCACAAATTCCAGTTGATAATTTTCCGGGATTTCATATACATATGTGAATTCATTTAGAAACGCAATATCATTTTCTATCGGCAGTTTTCTTTCTTTTAAATCAATTATATATTCTTTAAAAGGCGCCAATAAAATAGGCTTCATGATGATTTTATCTCCTATTTTCTTAACCCATCCGTCCAGTTTAAGGCTGTATGAAAGCTCTGTGTCTTTATTTTCGTATTCGTTTTTCTTTACTTCAGTGGTTTCTATTTCCAGTTTCTCATTATATCTTGCCATTCCGTTTTTCAAAATTTCATCTTCCTCGGGTTTATTCGCAGATAAAATATTCAGAAAATTACTTTTCTCATAACCGGTCAAAAACAATTTTGATGTTCCCGAAACAGCATTGTCTGCTATTTTCAGCTTCATTTCCATTTTCAGTCGATTGTCTTTTTTATCAACTACAGGAACTTTTTCAATAACAAATTCATCTTCCGATATTCCGATAAGACCCTCTTTTCCCTGCGTCATGGACGACGGAAAACCGAAAGGACAAAAAGAATCTGTTCCGTCTACAAAATATCGTTGTTTGTCAATTTTTACCGACGCAATCATATGATTGCTTACTAACGGCGTAGGAACATCTTCAAAACGATAGGGTTTATCCCTTGTGCCGATCCAAACCAAATTGGACTCTATGCCTGCATGTTTAAACATTTCATTCAATAAGTTGGAAATGTCCTTACAATCACCATACTTTTTGTCAAAAACAGACGCTGCGTCACGCGGAATAAAACCGCCCATCTCGTATTCAAATGCTACGTAATGAATGTTTTGCTGTACCCAATTGTAAATTTCTTTCGCTTGATCTTTAGGGTTTGTTTTGTCTTTTATTAATTCTAACGTTTTGCTTTTTAAAGCAGCCTGATCCAGTTTATTTACATCTTTCACCAAAGAATAATACCATTTGTACAAATGTTTAACATCGGGAAGCAATTCTTCCTTTTTGTTTTCTTTGGTATAACTTTTAATGTAATACACAATATGCGGTAAAAAATAAGTGTAGTTTGGCGCTCTGTTTTCTTCTTCAAAAGCGGGCATATCTGCTACTTTCCAGGTGTAAACATCTATATTGCCTTCTTTCGTTTTTTCGAAAACAATTTTATCCTGATTCTCTCCAAACAGTTTGTAACCAACTTCAATTGACGGATCGGATTTTATTTCAAACTTAGAAGCAACTGTCTGAAGTTCCTGCTGGAAAGCAAAATAGGAGAGGAGTCGTGGTTCATTTTGCTTTACTTTATACGAAAATTCTATTCTTGATTTATCTACGACGTAGCTAAAATCAAAATGCTTGTATTTATTATCACTGTAAAAAACATCCCTGCTTTTCAGTTCATTCGTACTGATATCATATTGTGATAATTTGTTTTTTTTGTTGGTTAAAGGATTAATTGCCATTCCTTTTATATTCGAAATCTCACTAAAATTGTCATACGGTATGTTGATAGAATATTCCCTGACATTTTTACTTTTGGCAATTTCTCTTTGTTCTTCAATAAAAGACTCAATCTCTAATTTGCTTTTATTGGTTAAGTACACTACTTCATTCCGGTAAAGTACTTTTGATTTTTCCTGAGCAGTTAAAAAATGAAACGAGAAAAATGCCAGATAAAATATTTTCTTCATGTAGTTTTATTCTATAAAAATTGACGTGTTAATTGTGACAAAAATAGACTTTTCAGGAAATAAATGACCATAAATTTTAAGCCAAAAAGAAGCTCGTTATTTATTAGCTATGATGGATGTAACAGAATGAATTTACACCGGTTCTTATTAGCATATGACGAAAATAATATCTTTGTTTCTAATTTTAAGCTAATGAAAATTGTACTGCTTTACTTTTTACTTATAAATACTACCGCTTTTATCCTCGCCGGATATGATAAATATCTGGCAATCAAAAGTAAAAGCAGAATTTCTGAAAATACACTGTTTCTAAGTGCTGCCCTTGGTGGTTCAGCGGGATTAGTATTGGCGATGCTGCTTTTTAGACACAAAATCAGTAAAACGTCTTTTATTCTAAAATTTGCAATAATTATCCTGATTCAGCTTTTGATATTCCTTAAATGGAAGAATAAAATCTAGTTATTAACATTGTTGATAAGTGTAAAAATTATTTTTAATTTACTGTATTTAAACTATTTACATAAAAAAACCGGATGAATTTAAAAATCCGCCCGGTTGTTATACTACTTGGTGCGAAGCACCCGATTTTTTTTGATTTTTTACTGACAGGCGATTTTATTCACTCTGTTTTGGTGTCTTCCACCTTCAAATGCGGTATTTAAAAAGGTTTCCACTATTTCTACAGCCTGTGGTATCGAGGTAAAACGTGCCGGAATACTTACAATGTTAGCATCATTATGCAAACGGGTTAAATACGCAATTTCTTTGGTCCAGCATAAACCTGCTCTTACTTTCGGGTGTTTGTTAACCGTCATCGCAATTCCGTTTCCGCTTCCGCAGATCACAATTCCAAAATCAGCTTTTCCTTCCGTAATATCATTCGCAACCGGATGTCCATAATCAGGATAATCAACAGAATCTTCAGAATCTGTTCCATAATTAGTTACTTCATAGCCTTTTGCTTTGAGCATCGCAACGATTGCTTTTTTATAATCTGGTCCTGCGTGGTCGTTTCCTATTGAAATTTTCATTTTAAATACTATTAAGTTGTGCTTTGCAAATTTACTTAATTAATAAATGTTGGCCACGAATTAGACTAATTTTCACAAATTTTATTCTGTAGACTTTAAAATTATGTTGTACTTTATCCAATATTAATTCGTGAAATTCGTGGTAAAACATATCAATATATAACTTACATCATATCAAAACCTTATCACTTATCAACAATCTTAACATCTCTATAATAACCTGATAATCAATAAGAAATAAATAATCTTTTTGTTAAAATTTTAGAATGTTAATACCAAAACCTAATTCGTTGATATTCAGTTAACTTTAAATTAACATTATTTGTTAATAAGTTCGGATAGAATATTAGAAGTTTTTTTTGGTTGTGTCGAAAAAAAACCTAATCCAAAACCGGGATGAAATAACCTAATAAAGTTTGATGAATTTTTAGAAAAGTTATCAATATCAAAAATGCTATTTTCAACAAAAGTCAACCTATGAACTTATCTACAAATTGAATGTGTTTTTGGTTGTCAACCATTGTTAATTAAAATTGAAAAACGCTTAAAAATTAATCCTTTAACCCAATATAAGCATGTTGATAACTCTATATAAGTAAGTAAAACTTCATTTCAATACATTTAAAAATAAATTTATATCACATATTAACACACTATAATAACCATCAAAAATTAATTAAATTTAAAATTTCTTTTTTGTTGTATTTAATATATGTTGACAACTTTGAAAGTTTAAAAGAGAAAATTTTTTTTTGAGATTGAAAAAAAACTGTTTAAACGATTTTAAGCGGGTTATTAAGATTGTCCAGAATTTCCTGTACCTGTTCGAAATCATTGGGATGGATTTTTAGTTTGATTCCGCCAAGCGCAGCAGAATAAAAAGGAACAACAGATAATGTCATTTCATTTTCAAAAAAATAGGGAATTCCTTCTTGCTCTAATAAATGTTTCAGGATAACCGTTTCGTGGTCATAATTGAATATGGCAATCGTTTTAAAGCTTTCCATAAAAGGTCTTTTTATAAAGATACGAAATGAGCATTACTAAAAATTTGTTGTTTGCAGTAACTAAATATACACATTACAAATGACCTTTGAAAGTTATAATTTTAATAATTCTATTTGTTAAAATCTATAATCTGGTATCTTATTTGTAATTTTAACTTTTTAAGAAAAGATATATGAATAAGAAAATTCGAAAGCCGATAAAAAATGAGACCGATCTCTCTAGTAAAATAATAAAAATTTTATCGCAAAGCCCTAATAAAGCATTTAATTACAAACAGATAGGAGCAAAGCTTGAACTTGATGATACAAAAAGCAGAAATCAGATTATAAAAGATTTAAAAATTCTGGCTGCTTCAAAGAAAATTACAGAATCTGAACCTGGTAAATATTTGGTAAAAGCCGAAAGTCAGGATTATTACGAAGGAACAATTGATATGACAAGCCGTAAAACAGCTTATTTTGTTTGTCCTGATTTTACAGAAGATGTTTTTATCCCGACCAATAATCTGAACCGTGCGCTGGATAAGGACAAAGTAAAAGTGTATGTTTATAACAGAAGAAAAGGTAAAAGACCTGAAGGAGAAGTAATTGAAGTTGTAGAAAGAAATAAAACTGACTTTGTCGGAGTTATCGATATTCAGGCCAATTTTGCTTTTGTATCTACAGCAAATCCTAAAATGTATACCGATATTTTTATCCCAAAAGATAAAATTGGAGAAGCAGAAAACGGTGATGTTGTTTTGGTTACGATAGAAGACTGGCCAAAAAGAGCCGATAGTCCGTTTGGATCTGTTGTTAAAGTTTTAGGAAAACCAGGAGAACACAACACGGAGATTCATGCCATTTTAGCCGAATATGGTTTACCATCAGATTTTCCGGTAGAAGTAGAGGTTTATGCACAAAAGATAGATACCTCAATTCAGGAAGCTGAAATTGCAAAACGTCGTGATATGCGTGATACACTTACGTTTACGATAGATCCAAAAGATGCAAAAGATTTTGATGATGCCTTATCTTTCAAAAAGTTAGAAAATGGAAATTACGAAATCGGAATTCATATTGCCGATGTTTCCTATTATCTCGAAGAAGGAACAATTTTAGATGATGAAGCGTATCAACGCGCAACATCGGTTTATTTAGTCGATAGAGTTGTGCCAATGCTTCCGGAAGTTTTGTCTAATTTTGCATGTTCGTTACGTCCGAATGAAGAAAAATATACGTTCTCTGCTATTTTTGAAGTTTCAGAAAATGCACAGGTGATTAACCAGTGGTTTGGCAGAACAGTAATTTATTCCGATCAGCGATTTGCCTATGAGGAAGCACAATATATCATTGAAACCAAAGACAATACAATTCCGGTTGATATTTCAATCACTGGGGAATCTTATGTAGTTTCAGATGAAATTACGAATGCAACTTTAAAATTAGATGAATTAGCTAAGATTTTAAGAAAGAAAAGAATGGCCAATGGTGCTATTTCTTTTGATAAAGTCGAAGTAAAATTCAACTTAGACGAACAAGGGGAACCGGAAGGCGTTTATTTTAAAGTTTCTAAAGATGCCAATCATCTGATTGAAGAATTTATGCTTTTAGCCAACAGAAAAGTGGCAGAATACATTGGTAAACAAAAGAAAACCTTTATTTACAGGATTCACGATGAACCAAATGAAGATAAATTAATTGCGATGCAAAGCGTAATTGCCAAATTTGGATATAAAATAGATTTCCGTAATAAAGGCGATATTTCGAAATCACTAAATGCTTTGATGGAAGAAGTAAACGGTAAAAAAGAGCAAAACTTAATTGATACTCTTGCGATTAGAAGTATGAGTAAAGCCAAATATTCGACAGAAAACATTGGTCACTACGGTTTAGCTTTTGATTATTACAGTCATTTTACTTCACCAATTCGTCGTTATCCTGACGTGATGGTACACCGTTTGCTGCAATATTATTTAGATAAAGGAGCATCTGTAAACGAAGAAGTTTATGAAACGAAGTGTTTACACTGTTCGAATATGGAAAGTTTAGCGACTAACGCAGAACGTGACAGTATTAAATATATGCAGGTGAAATACATGCAGGATCATCAGGATGAAGAATTCCTTGGCGTTATTTCCGGTGTTACCGAATGGGGGATTTATGTTGAAATCGTCTCTAACAAATGCGAGGGAATGGTAAGAATCAGAGAAATAAAAGATGATTATTATACTTTCGATGAAAAGCAGTATGCCCTGGTTGGAGCAACTTCAGATAGTATTTTACAACTGGGAGATGAAATATATGTAAAAGTTAAAAATGCTGATTTAGTTAAAAAACAATTGGATTTTCATTTTTTAAGAAGAGCAGAATAGAAGTTTAATTTAAAAAATAAAAGTATGAAAAAGTTAATTATAGGAGCTGCAATTTTATTTGTTCAGATGTCTTTTGGTCAGGTTACCAAAGATTTAGGTGATTTTGATTCGCTAAAAGTATTCGATAAACTAAGTGTAAAATTAGTACAGTCTTCAGAAAATAAGATTGTGATCAAAGGAGCACGTGAGTCAGAAGTTGAAGTTGTTAATAAGAAAGGGTTATTAAAACTAAGAATGCCTTTTCCTAAATTATTATCAGGAGATGATTTGGATATTACCGTATATTACAAACATTTAGAACTTATAGACGTAAATGAAGGTGCCTCTGTTTCCAGTACCGAAGCTATTAAAGCAACTGCTTTTAAAGTTAGCGCTCAGGAAGGCGGTAAAATTAATGTTGAATTAGATGTTAATAAGCTAAAAGTGAGTTCTGTTTCCGGAGGAGAAATTACCTTAAACGGAAAAGCCGATAACCAGGATGCAAGTTTAGGAGCTGGCGGATATCTTCTGGCAAGTAAATTAAGCACCGCACAAACTACAGTAAGCGTTTCTGCGGGAGGAAAAGCAGATGTGAATGCTTCTACGCTTGTGGATGCAAAAGTGAGCGCAGGAGGCTCTATTTACATTTATGGAAAACCGAAACAAATTAATCAAAAAACGGTTTTTGGAGGAAAAATTGAAGAAGTAAAATAAGAAATTGTATTTGAATGATAAATGATATTTTAGCTGGACTGCCATGGGGACTTTTCCTAAGCTTCATGGTAGGACCGGTATTTTTTATACTACTGGAAACCAGTATTACAAAAGGATTCAGAGCCGCAATGGTCTTTGATCTGGGTGTAGTATTAGGTGATATTTTTTTTATAGGAATTGCTTATCTGGGAAGCTATAGATTAATTCAAAGCTTAAAAGATAAACCGGCACTTTTTGTTTTTGGAGGTATTATTATGCTTGCTTATGGTATAATTTCGTTTGTAAAATTAAAAAACGACGAAAAAATAAACGACGAAGAAATAGATCGTGATATTATAAAAAGAAACTATGGCAGTTTGTTTATAAAAGGCTTTTTACTTAACGTTATTAATATTGGTGTACTGGGTTTCTGGCTGGCAGTTATCATTTCTGTAGGACCAAAATTAGATATGCAAAATTCAAGAATGATTACTTTTTTCACATCAGTAATTATTACTTATTTACTGGTTGATTGTATTAAAATAATGTTAGCCAAACAGTTAAAATCAAAAATGACTCCAACTAATATTCTTAAAATCAAAAAAGCAATTAGTATTGTCCTAATGATTTTTGGAGTGGTGTTAATAACTCAGGGTTGGTTTCCAAAAGAAAAAGAAATGGTCAGGAATGCCTTTGAGAAGATTGAGAAGAAGTAGTTTTTAACAACTGAAAATATAAATTAAAACCTCTGAATTTCAGAGGTTTTTTTGTTTAATCACCGTTCTTAGAATTTATAAACCCGACAGGTTTTTAAAACCTGTCGGGTTTGTTATTAAGTCATCTTCCGGATTCGAAAATAAATCTATATCTAATTTTTTCTAAAAATTAGCCACAATAAAACTCCTGGTTTCCTTAAGGTTTTAGATTCATCGTCCGGATTCGAAAATAAATCTATATCTAATTTTTTCTAAAAATTAGCCACAAAAAAACTCCTGGTTTCCTTAAGGTTTTAGATTCATCTTCCGGATTCGAAAATAAATCTATATCTAATTTTTTCTAAAAATTAGCCACAAAAAAACCTCCAGGTTTCCCTGAAGGTTTTAGAGGCATCGTCCGGATTCGAACCGGAGTAGGAGCTTTTGCAGAGCCCAGCCTAGCCGCTCGGCCACGACGCCGTAGTTGAACGGATGGCAAAAGTAACTAAAATCTTTAAAATTCAAAACTTTAAAAGTAACTATTTTAAAAAATTAGTATTTTATCACCGGAAATTACTCCCTGTTTTCCGTCATTTTTATAGTAACTGATTCAACATCACCACCAATAGGAGGATTTATTTTAGAAACCCAAACCGTAGTTTTTTCTATTGAATTGATTTCGGCTAAAACACGAATATTGATTCTTTTGGCTACATGTTCCAATAAATGCGAACGAATAGCCATTTCTTCGGTAACAATTTTATTCAGATGCACGTAATCAACAGTGTCAGCCAGGTGATCTGTTTGTGCTGATTTTTGCAAATTGGTTTTAATTTTTAGATCAACAGTATAATCAGATCCTATTTTTCCTTCTTCAATTAGACATCCGTGGTACGAAAAAGTGCGAATGTTTTTTAGTTTTATAACTCCCATTTTAAATTTAGTTTCAGGTTCTAAGTTTCAGGTTTACTGAGAAGTTTCTAAAGAAAACGGTAAACTGTAAACCGAAAACTGTAAACTTTTTTATCTTTGCTAAAATTACTATAAAATAATGGCATCAGAAGAGAAATCACTCAATTTTATTGAACAAATCATAGAAGAAGATCTAAAATCAGGTCTGTCAAATAACAAACTTCATTTTCGTTTTCCACCGGAACCAAATGGTTATTTACACATTGGACATGCAAGTTCTATTGCATTAAATTTTGGTTTAGGAATTGATTATCAGTCTCCTGTGAATTTACGTTTTGATGATACCAATCCTGAAAAAGAAGAACAGGAATTTGTGGACGCCATAAAAAAAGATGTGGAATGGTTAGGATATACCTGGTCAGAAGAACGATATGCTTCCGATTATTTTCAGCAGTTATATGACTGGGCAGTTTTATTAATTAAAAAAGATAAAGCCTATGTTGACAGTCAGTCTTCTGAAGATATGGCAACTCAAAAAGGAACTCCCTCTACAGAAGGAGTTGATAGTCCGTACAGAAATCGTTCTGTTGAAGAAAATTTAGATTTATTCGAAAGAATGAAAAATGGTGAATTTGAGGCTGGTACTCATATTCTCCGTGCAAAAATAGACATGAAATCTACCAATATGCTGATGCGTGATCCAATCATGTACAGGATTTTGCACAAGCATCATCATAGAACCGGAGATACCTGGAAAATTTATCCCATGTACGACTGGGCACACGGACAAAGTGATTATTTAGAGCAAATTTCACACTCCTTTTGTACACTTGAATTTTTGCCGCACCGCGAATTATACGATTGGTTTTTAGATCAGATTTTAGAAGAAAACAAACTGCGTCCAAAGCAAAGAGAATTTGCAAGACGTAATCTTTCGCATACGGTTGTTAGTAAAAGAAAATTACAGCAACTGGTTAAGGAAAAGCATGTTAACGGTTGGGATGATCCAAGAATGTCAACCATTTCAGGATTAAGAAGACGTGGTTACACCGCTGCTTCCTTACGTAATTTTGCCAATACAATCGGAATTGCGAAACGTGATAATTTAATCAATGTATCTGTTTTAGAATTCTGTATTCGGGAAGATCTGAACAAAATTGCCCCTCGTGTAATGGCCGTCTTAGATCCTGTAAAACTGATCATTGCCAATTATCCGGAAGGAAAAGAGGAGTGGCTGGAAGCCGAAAATAATCAGGAAGATGAAAGTGCCGGATTCAGAAAAGTGCCTTTTTCCCGTGAATTATATATTGAAAGAGAAGACTTTTTAGAAGAAGCACCGGCGAAATATTTCCGTCTGACTTTAGGAAAAGAAGTACGTCTGAAGAATGCCTATATTATTAAAGGTGAAAGTGTTATAAAAGATGCAGAAGGAAATATTACAGAAATTCACGTAACGTATGATACGGATTCTTTAAGCGGAAGCGGAACAGAAGCAAGTCAAAGAAAAGTATCCGGTACATTGCATTGGGTTTCTATTTCACATGCAGTTGAAGCCGAAGTTCGTATGTACGATCGTTTGTTTACAGATGAAGCTCCGGACAGTTATAAAGATAAAAATTTCCTTGATTTTGTGAATCCAAATTCATTAGAAGTGATTACCGGATTTGTGGAACCAAGTTTGGCAACCGCTCAGAATGAAGATAAATTTCAGTTTCAGCGTTTGGGTTATTTTACTGTTGATAAAGACTCAACTCCTTCAAAATTAGTATTTAATAAAACGGTTGGATTGAAAGATGCCTGGGAAGAAAAAGGTAAAAAGGAAGAAAACAGTATCAATAATTCTTTAAAAGAAATCAATAAATATTTTAAAGTTGAGACGAAACCGGAACGCATTGCAATTGAAAGTGCAATAGGGGAGAGCATCAAGAATGTTTCCAGTTTTTCTCTACTGCAAAATTCATTAAAAAAGAATATTAACAATAATAAGGGTTCGTTACTATTTGCTCAGTTTATTTTAAAATATTCAATTTTGAAATCAGCCGACTTTGAAGAAGAAGATATCAAAAAATTGTACACGATGTCGTTTAGAAGTGAATCAACTTATGTTCGTTCAAAAGCACTTTTAAATTTACGGGATATTGAAAGTGTAAGTTTGAAAAATCAATTTGATGATGAAATTTTGAAATTATATTCTAATCCTCCAAAAAATGCATCTGAAAGAGAAATTGAAATTCTTGCAGAAATGGTGAAGAAATAACATCATTAAAATCTATTAAAAAGCGCTTATCATAAGCGCTTTTTTTATTATTTAAAATTTCTATTAAAAATTATAAAATTATAAATTTTTTAGATTAAAATTGACCTTCATAAATTAATTTTAAGCTGTTTTTTTATTTCTTCCACCTCGTTAATCCTCTTTTAAAAAATCATTAAACAGAACGCTTTATTTTAGTTTTAGATGTCATTTTTGCTTGTTTTTCGGGTTATTAACATATGATTGTTTATAACGTTAAATCAAGATGGATTTGTTATAAAATTTAAAATTTTACTTTTTACCTGAGCAATTTTTTAAAATTCTAAATTTTAGTATAATCAATTTTAACTATCGTATTTGTATATGTAATGTTTTTAATTATTATTTAGTAAAACTATCATTATTATAATTTTGATAATATAATTCGATTAAAAGTGACCTTCATAAATTGATTTTAAGACGCTTTTTTATTTCTTCCATAACATTAATCATCTTTTGAATTATTGTTTATTTTTAAGCTTTATTTAAGCTTTAGACCTTATTTTTCTTAGTTTAACGGGTTATTAACATACAATTGTTTATAAAGTTGCTACTTTTATCCAAGGTCAAATCTAAAGTGTCAAATTTCTGAAAAACACTTAGAATCGAATCTGAGTTTTTCTAAAATTTAAAAATGAATAATTTTTTGTTTTTGGAGGGAATTCAAAATCTGAATTCAAAATTAGTTTTATGGTCAATTGTAATTATGATCGTATTTTGATAATACTTATAGCGTAAAAGTATTTTTTTAGAAGATGTTTCATAATTTAAAAATTTCATGGAATTAATTTTACGGGTTATTTGAAATTTTGTCTTTCGCTTTGGCATCAACAATTTTAATCCTTAAATTTTAATATTATGAAAATTCTATTTTTTACGCTGTCTATTTTATTTGCGAACATCGCCATTTCTCAAACACACCAAATTATCAAACACAACGGTGAACAACTTGACGTTAATTTTATAAAAGTCGAAAACGATTTGGTTTATTATACTTTCGACGGAAGTTCTGAAGAACATAAAATTAGCAAATATGCTGTTTCCAAGATTACCAACAAACAATCTAATCAAACTCAAAAAGTATCCGATAAAGTAATAGTAGATTCAAAATCCGATTATAAATTCGTTACCGTTTTATCTCAGGAGAAGACAATAGGATTAAAACAAGCGGCTAATTTTTCGGGAGTTTCGACGAAGACAAAAGGGGAGCCGCCAATTGCAAACCAGAATCATACGGCTATGAGAATCAAAACCCAATCGGCTTCTAAGGGATATCCGTTTGTAAGTATTGTTCAAAAAGCAGATGGAAAGTATGAGGCTGTTGCTTATGCGTATTAAATTTAGTACTAATAGCTATTAAATTACAATTAATCAATAATTTATAATTCAAAAAAAGAGTACCTTTAGTAATCATTTAAATTTAATATTATGTCAAAAAACGTAAATACAGTTGCAGTAATTTTGGCCGGCGCTGCAGTAGGAGCAGCGATCGGAATTTTATTTGCTCCGGATAAAGGATCAAAAACCCGTGCTAAACTTAAAGAAGGTTTGGACGATGCGAAACATAATTTGCAAGATTCCCTTTCAGCAGGTTCTGAAGTTTTGCGTGAAAAATTTGTTCATGCAAAAGAAAATCTTGATGGAACTTATGGAGAGTTACTTTCGAATATGAGTTATAAAACAGAAGAAGTAATCAGTTTTTTAGAATCTAAACTAGCTGACTTAAAAGCGCAAAACGCTAAACTTCAAAAATAATAATCCGGAAAGCACAAAGCTCAACTTGATTTTGATGATTGTTCTTGTTATTTTAATTTTAGAATAATTAGAAAACAATTTTTGAATCATGAGTTTTGTGCTTTTTTTAATTCAAATTATAAATATGGCTTTTGAAGAATTAAAAGAAAACACTGAAAATATTCAGGATCAGGCTAAAGTTTATCTCGACAGTCATTTAGCGTATTATAAACTTTGGGGTTTTAAAGTGGCCATGAAATCTACCACTTTAATTTTTAAGTTTACTTTGATTTTATTGTGTTTTAGTATGGTTATGATTTTTGGATCTTTTGCGGCAGCGTATGCTTTTGGATCTTTGTTTGAAAGTACCGCGCTTGGTTTTTTAACAGTAGGAGGGATCTACCTGGTTTTTACAGTTTTACTTTTCTTCCTGAAAGACAAGTTTGTAGAAGGTCCGATATTGGAGAAATTTTCAGAAATCTTTTTTAATGACTAATTATGGAAACAAAAAAATACTCGTCATACGCAGAAATCGAAAGAGATTTGGAAATTTTGAAACTCGAAAAAGAGATTAATTATCAGAAATTGGTTTTAAATTTTCAAAGAACAAAAGAATCTATTACACCACAATATATCGTAAATGGATTTTTTTCTTCCTATAAAGAATATTTTTCCAATTCCTATCCACAGATTTTGCAATCCATTTTGCCTTCTGTAATCAGTTGGTTTATCAATAAAAAAAGAGGCAATTAAGCCTCTTTTTCGTTTTTGATATTTATTTAATTTCTGGAGTAGCAGTGTCATCTTCGTAACCTGATTGTGGTTCAATTGGTTTTGGTTTCGGTTTTTCGATTTTTTTATTGTTTTTCTTCATCATTTCACCAACCTGATTGGATGCAGAGAATGAAGCGACCATATTATTTAGCATATCACTTCCGGCTTGTGGTGAATTTGGAAGTAATATTAGGTTGGAATTCGCATCAGCTCCAATCGCCTGCAAAGTATCATAATGTTGCGTAACCACGATAAGGGCAGAAGCTTCCTGGGAATTAATTCCAACATTGTTCAAAACTTCAACACTTTCCACCAAACCTCTTGCAATTTCACGACGCTGATCTGCAATACCCTGACCCTGCAAACGTTTACTTTCAGCTTCGGCTTTTGCTTTTGCAACGATTCTGATTCTTGAACTTTCCGCTTCAAATTCTGCTGCCGTTTTTTCTCTGTCCGCAGCATTGATTCTGTTCATGGCATTTTTTACCTGGATGTCCGGGTCGATATCAGTAACCAAAGTATTGATAATGTCATAACCGTAAGTAGTCATGGCTTCATTCAATTCTCTTTTTACAGCAATTGCGATATCATCTTTTCTTTCAAAAACATCATCCAGTTTTAATTTTGGAACTTCAGCACGAACCACGTCAAAAACATAAGCCGTAATCTGATCGTGTGGATATTCCAGTTTATAAAAAGCATCGTATACTTTTTCCTGAATTACTTTAAACTGAACCGAAACTTTCATTTTGATAAAAACGTTGTCTTTGGTTTTGGTTTCGATGATAACATCTAACTGTTGAATTTTAAGATTTACGCGTCCGGCAATTCTGTCAACGATCGGAATTTTAAGCTGTAAACCCGAATTTCTTACGCTTAAAAATTTACCAAATCTTTCGATTACAACAGAAGATTGTTGTTTTACAGTAAAAAAGGAAGACATAAAAATGAAGAATCCAAAGACTAAAAGGATAATTAATGCTGTGTTCATGATGATATTAATTTTAGATTTATTAATTTTTTAAAAATACGAATAATATAATGACATTGGTTACTTATTAATTTCTTTAGAAGATTTTAATTGTTAAAATTTATTCTACATTTGGTTCAAATTTTAAACCAAAAACAAAATTTATGAAAAGAATACTACTTAGTATTGCCTTATTTTCTTCTGTTTATTTATCCGCTCAAACTGTTATAGTTGAGGAAAAATTTGAAGACAAAAATGAACCTATTACTTTTGAATACCTTCCAAATTCAAAGAAATTAGTTGTGTATAAAGGTTTTGGAATTACTATGACACTTTCTTACATCACCACAAATGCTTTAAGTTTTGATGTAGACGGAAAAAAAACAACTTTATTTGAAAACGAAAAATTAGTTAGCCCAACATTTTCCGTAACTGAGAACACTTATAAAGCATACGATGCTACAAAATTTATGCAGGCTAATTATAAATTTTTTCAGGATAAAAATGTTTTCCCTGTTAATCATGATGCACTTGAAGATTTAAATTCTAATTTCTTTGGGCGTTTTGATTTTTACCATGTTTTGAATAATGTTACTAATAGATGGCCAAATGATTTTTTTAATGCTTCATTTAATGATGTTTATGATTTTGGATTTACTAATCAGAAACAAAAAGAAAGGATTGACTTCGAGAAAGATGATATATATCTTGAAACAATAGAAATTAAAACTAAATTGAGGAAGAGAATTAAGATTGATAAACCTGATTTAGCTTTACTAAAAGGTGATATGTATGCAAAAGCTGATCTTAAAACTTCTTTTAGTGCTAAACTGAATGGAAACGAAAATTTTGATATTATTACAAAATCTGTTTCAGCTGATTTTCAAACTTCAATATTGTATAAAACGACTTATGATTTTGAAGGAAAAAAAGTAAAGGAATTACCTCTTATTTTAAAGCTTAGTGATAAATTTTTTGTTACTTCAGACAATTATGGAGGACCTAAAGATTTTAATACTACTCCAGCAAACCCAGGATATCCTTTTTCTATAGTTAGAGTTACTCTAGGTACAATGTCTGTAAATCATTATTTCATAGATAGAACAACTGAGGATATTTATGTCTATGGAATTTATAGTGAAAAAGCACCAAAAGAAATTAATGGGGGAGTTTATCCTAGAGGATTTTATGTATTTAAGTTTGATAAAAACGGAACAAAACTATGGGAATCTGTTAATAAGATTGACGGAAAAGAATTTTTTGAAAGAATAAATATGACCTCTAGACTTCAGGTGAATTTATTCGAGTATAATAAAAATTTGAGTTTTTCAGTTTCAGTTAATGATTTTACGGAGTTTTCATATTCTACAACTGTTGATAAATCGACCGGATCTATTTCAAAAATCAATTTTATAGAATACAATAACAATACAAGTAATTTAAAAAGTAAAGCTTTTGTAAACAATAGTTATGTAAGCGATGAATTTAAAAATAAGGTTTTTTCTCAAATGACTTTTGTCGCTATGATTTTAAATCCAAACGTTATGAGTTATTTGAAAACTGTATCAAAAGAAGGAAAGAAATTATATTATGAAAGTGTAATTTCTGATCAGGGAATTTGGTTAGTTCAAACGGATAATAAAGAAAATTATAAAATCCTTTTATTTAAGGAATAAAAAAAAGCTCCCAATTTGGGAGCTTTTTTGTTTTTATAAAGTTGCAATTGCTTTCTGTATTCTCGAAATAGTTTCTTCCTTTCCGATGATTTCAACAATGTCAAATAGGTGAGGACCTTTCAAAGCTCCAACTAAACTCAAACGGAAAGGCTGCATAACTTTCCCCATACCAATTTCGTTTTTCGTTAGCCAGTCTTTTACGATCGCTTCAATATTTGCGGAATCAAATCCGTCAATATATTCAAGAGTTGAAATCAGTTCCTGCATTAAAGCCGGAGTTTCCTCTTTCCAGTTTTTGCTTGCTTTTTCATCATAAGAGGTTGGAGCCTGGAAAAAGAAATCAGTCAAATCCCAAAATTCAGAAACGAAATGAGCTCTTTCTTTAATCAATGAAACGATTTTTGTTGTCACTTCAAACGGAATAGAGAAGCCTTTTTCTTCTAAAATAGGAGTGAAGTCCTTCGCTAAATCTACATCATTTTGTTTGATCAGATATTGATGGTTGAACCATTTATTTTTTTCCGGATCAAATTTTGCTCCCGATTTATGAACTCGGTTCAGGTCAAAAGCTTCTACCAATTCTTCTAAAGAAAACAATTCCTTATCCGTTCCGTCATTCCAGCCTAACAAAGCAAGGAAATTTACAACTGCTTCCGGGAAGAATCCTTTCTCCCTGTAACCGGATGAAACGCCTTCTTCCGTTTTCCATTCTAAAGGAAACACAGGAAATCCCAATTTGTCACCATCTCTTTTTGATAATTTACCATTTCCAACAGGTTTTAAAATCAAAGGTAAATGTGCAAATTCCGGCGCATCCCAACCAAAAGCTCTGTACAATAAAACGTGAAGCGGCATCGATGGCAGCCATTCTTCACCACGAATTACATGTGACGTTTCCATCAAATGATCATCGACAATATTGGCCAGGTGATACGTTGGCATTCCATCACTTTTGAATAATACTTTATCATCAAGAAGATTTGTTTCGAACTTAACATCACCGCGAATGATATCTTTCAAATGTAGCGTTTCGTCAACCGGAGTTTTAAAACGGATTACATAATGTTCTCCATTTGCAATTCTTTTAGCAACTTCTTCAGGAGAAGTAACCAGGGAAGTATCTAACTTTTCACGATTGTGATGATTGTAAATAAAAGTTTTTCCTTCTGATTCTTGTTCTTTTCTAAGGGCATCTAAGGCTTCAGGAGTGTCAAAAGCATAATACGCCCAACCCGAATTGATCAGTTGATCGGCATATTTTTGGTATATTTCTTTACGGTCACTTTGTCTGTACGGACCAAATTTTTCGTTTTTTCCAACAGTTTCTTCAGGAGCAATTCCCAGCCATTCTAATGCTTCCATAATATAAGCTTCAGCTCCCGGAACAAAACGGGTCTGATCGGTATCTTCAATTCTAAGATAAAAAACACCATTATTTTTTTTGGCAAATAAATAATTAAATAGGGCAGTACGAACACCACCAATATGTAATGGCCCAGTTGGACTTGGTGCAAAACGCACTCTGACTTGCTTTGACATTTGTTTAAATTTTGATGCAAAGATACGATTCTAATTAGAAAATTAGAGAATGAGTTTAATGAGATAATGTGTTGCTTATGGCTGAATTGGCTAATTTTCTCATTGAGAATTATCTAATTAAAATTACTACTTTTATAGGTTATAAATCAAACAGATTCATTTTGAAAACAACGTCTGCCATATATCTGAAGCTTGAAGCTTTCATTAAAAAATATTATACCAATGAACTCATAAAAGGAATTCTTCTTTTTACCGGTTTTGGACTTTTGTATTTTTTATTTACGCTTTTTATTGAGTATTTCCTTTGGTTAAAACCAGCGGGAAGAACACTTTTATTCTGGCTTTTTATAGGAGTAGAAGTTTTCCTTTTGTTTCGTTTTATTTTGTTTCCTGTTTTTAAGTTATTCAAGCTTCAAAAAGGGATCGATTATAATCAGGCCTCTACTATTATTGGAAATCATTTCACGGAAGTAAGTGATAAACTAACGAACTTTTTGCAGTTGTCTGCTTCTGAAAATTCATCTGAAAGTTCAGAGTTGATGTTGGCTTCTATAGAACAAAAAGCAAATTCGCTGCAGCCAATTCCATTTGGAAACGCTATCAATTTTAATTCAAACAAAAAGTATTTGCCATTAGCACTTATTCCAGTGCTGCTTTTTGCGGTGTTTTATATTTCAGGAAATAGCAATATCATTTCTCAAAGTTTAAACAGAGTAGTGCATTTCAATGCAACATTTTTGCCTCCGGCACCTTTTAGATTTGTAGTGCTGAATCAGAATTTGCAAACGGAACAGAATAAAGATTTTATTGTAAAAATGGAATCCGTTGGTAAAATCGTTCCTGAGAATGTGATGATTCATATTGGTGATGAAAGCTATTTCATGGAATCTTCTCAACCTGGAAAGTTTGAATTTAAGATTGAAAAGCCAACAGAAAATGTCTCTTTTACTTTTGAAGGAAATTCGATTTCGTCTGAAGAATACGAATTGAAGGTAATCACAGTTCCGTCAATTGCCAACTTCGAAATGGTGTTGAATTTTCCATCCTACTTAAAAAAGAAATCCGAAACCATTCAGGGAACTGGAAACGCTATCGTTCCGGAGGGAACTTTAGTAACCTGGAAAATGAATACACAGGCTACTCAGGAGATCGTTTGGAAGGACAATAATGCAACTTTTAAGTTTAATAAAGCCGAAAACGAGTTTAAATTAAGTAAAAATATTGGTCAAAATACAGAATATCAAATTCTTACTTCCAATAATAAAGTCAAAAATTACGAAAAACTGGACTATCAGCTGTCCGTTATCAAAGATCAGCATCCAACAATAACGGTTGCCCCTGCGCCGGATAGTTTAAAGTTAGATAAAAATTATGTCTTGGGAAGAGTAGGAGATGATTATGGATTATCAAAATTACAGATTGTTTACTACGAACGTAACAAACCACAAACAGCAAAGCGTGGAACTATTCCGGTAAAGCAAGCCGTGTTCGATCAGTTTGTTTTTTCGTTTCCAAGTAATCTGGCAGTTGAAGAAGGAGTGTCTTATGAATACTATTTTGAGGTTTTTGATAACGATGCCCCACACCATCTTAAGAGTACAAAGTCTTCTGTTTTTTCAGACAGAGTTGCTACAACAGATGAAGTTCATGATTTGGAATTGCAACAACAAAACCAGAACATAAATAGTTTGGAGAAATCTTTAAAGAACCAGAACAAGCAATTTTCTGAAATGGATAAGATTCAAAATTCCGGAAAAGAAAAAGATAATTTAGAGTTTAAAGATCAGCAGAAAATTAATGATTTTATCAAACGTCAAAAGCAACAGGACGAATTGATGAAACAGTTTGCAGAAAAAATGAATAAGAATCTGGATAAATTCAAAGAAGATAAAAAGGATAAAACAGCTGAAGATTTGCAAAAACGTTTAGAGAATGCGGATAAAGATCTGGAGAAAAATCAGAAACTATTAGACGAATTAAAGAATCTAAATGATAAATTAAATAGCGAAGACTTGTTTGATAAGATGGAAAAGTTCAAACAGATCAGTAAAAACCAATCTAAAAATTTAGAGCAGTTAGTAGAACTGACGAAACGTTTTTATGTTTCTAAGAAAGCAGAACAGGTTGCCGATAAATTACAGAAACTTGCCGAAAAGCAGGAACAGCTTTCTAATAAAGAAAAAGAAAATACGGCTGAGAAACAAGATGAGATTAATAAATCTTTTGATAAAATTCAGGAAGATTTAAAAGAATTGAAAGAGGAGAATAAAACGTTGAAAGCTCCTTTAGACATTCCTTCAGATGCTTCAAAAGAGAAAGAAGTAGAAGATGATTTGAAAAAAGCATCTGATGAACTGGATAAAAAGAATACTTCTTCGGCTAAGCCAAAACAAAAAAGTGCTGCCAAGAAAATGAAAAGTATGGCTGAACAAATGGATGCTGGTATGGAAGGCGGAGAACAGGAGCAATTAGAAGAAGATGTGGCAATGCTTCGTCAGGTTCTGGATAATCTTCTGGCGTATTCATTATCGCAGGAAGATGTAATGAAACAATTCAAAAGTATGAGATTAGGTTCTTCTGCCTATACGAAGAATATAAAAGTGCAGCAAAATCTAAAACAGCAATTCAAACATATCGATGATAGTTTGTTTGCCTTGTCTTTACGCAACCCAAAAGTAGGTGAAGATGTAACAAAGGAAATTGGAAATGTACAATATAATATAGATAAAGCTATTGAATCCTTAACCGATGTTCAGGTTCCAAAAGGAGTTTCTCACCAGCAATATGCAGTGTCATCTTCTAATAAATTGGCTGACTTTTTAAGTGATTTATTAAACAACATGCAAATGGCTATGTCTAAGCCGGGGGCAGGAAAACCAAAACCAGGTGACGGACAAGGAATGCAGTTGCCGGATATTATTCAAAAACAAAAAAGTTTGGCCGATAAGATTAAAGAGGGAATGAAGCAAGGAGATAAACCCGGTGATAAAAGTGGAGATAAGCCAGGACAAGGTCAGGGTGAAAAGCCGGGACAGGGAAAAAGTGGTAACGGTAAAGATGGTCAGGGTAAAGACGGACCGGGAAATAAAAGTGGTGATAAAAGTTCTTCCGGTAAAGATGGCAAAAATGGTAAGGGAGAGAAGAGCGGAAAAGAAGGAGATGATGGAGAAGGAGATGCTGAAGCAATAATGCAGATTTACAAAGAACAGGTCAAACTTCGTGAAGCATTACAAAAAGAGTTAGCCAAACAAGGATTAGATTCTCAGGGGAAATCGGTTATAGATCAGATGAAACAATCTGAAAAGCAACTTTTGAATAAAGGATTTAAAAATGAGAACTTGCAGAGAATCTTAAATATTCAGCAGGAATTATTAAAATTAAACAATGCAGTTCAACAACAAGGTCAGGATACAAAGCGTCAATCCGAAACCAATAAGGGTGAATTTACAAATCGTTCCAATACATTACCAAGTTCACTTTTGGATTATTTAAACAGTGTAGAGATTTTAAATAGACAATCACTACCTTTGCGCTCAAATTTTAACCAAAAGGTTCAAGAATATTTTAATACAAAATGATCAATTTTAATTACGAAACAGAATTTAATTTAGATAACGAAGAAGCCTTTTCTAATTGGTTGAGTGCTGTAATTGTTTCTGAAAATAAAAACGAAGGAGAGATAAATTATATATTTTGTGATGATGAGTATCTTCATAAAATCAATGTTGAATATCTGAATCACGATACACTTACAGATATTATCAGTTTTGATTATACAGTGGGTAATGAATTAAACGGAGATATTTTTGTTTCTGTCGAAAGAGTGGAAGACAATGCGAAAGATTTTAAGGTTTCTTTTGAAGAGGAATTGAAACGCGTTTTAGCTCACGGTATATTACATTACTGTGGATACAAAGATAAAACTGAAGCAGACGCAGATTTAATGCGTTCAAAGGAAGATGAAAAAATTGCCATGTTCCACGTGGAACTATAACTTAAATTACTAATAATTTCTAGAAAAATACGTTCCACGTGAAACATTTTAAATTTAATCTTATTCAGATGTTCCACGTGAAACATTAAAATCTTAGAAATTAACTCTTAACATGTTTCACGTGGAACATGTGCGAAAGGTTTTTTGGTTGTAAGGTTTGTTAAATTTTTAATAGGTTTTAATCTGTTCCACGTGGAACAGATTGTGTTGTGTGGTTTGGAATTTGGTATTTTATGCTTGAAAATTTAAAGATTGATTTTTGCGCGTAAGCGCCGTTCCACGTGGAACAAAAGTTTATAAAGTTAATTCTGAGAACCAACTTAACCGGTTTTCAGAGAATAGTAAAACAAAATGTTTTTAGAAGAATACGATGTTATTGTGGTGGGTGCTGGCCATGCTGGTTCTGAAGCCGCGGCAGCGGCCGCAAATTTAGGATCAAAAACTTTATTGGTAACAATGAGTTTGCAAAACATTGCACAGATGTCCTGCAATCCTGCGATGGGTGGAATTGCGAAAGGACAGATAGTTCGGGAGATTGATGCACTTGGAGGATACTCCGGAATTGTTTCAGATAAAACTGCTATCCAGTTCAAAATGTTGAACAAATCGAAAGGGCCTGCGATGTGGTCGCCAAGAGTTCAAAGTGACCGAATGCGTTTTGCTGAAGAATGGAGAATGATGCTGGAGGGAACTCCCGATCTTGATTTTTACCAGGAGATGGTAAAAGGTTTGATTATCGAAAACGGAAAAATAAAGGGAATCAAAACTTCGCTTGGAATTGAAATCCGTTCTAAGTCGGTAGTCCTTACAAATGGAACTTTTTTAAATGGTTTGATTCATATTGGAGATAAACAATTCGGAGGAGGAAGAGCAGGTGAGAGTGCTGCGTATGGGATCACGGAAGATTTGGTTGCTGTGGGTTTTGAATCCGGAAGAATGAAAACAGGAACTCCGCCACGTGTTGATGGACGCTCTTTGGATTATTCTAAAATGAACGAAGAAAAAGGAGATGCGAAACCGGATAAGTTTTCATACTCAGATGTGACGTCACCTTTGGTTCACCAGAGATCTTGTCACATGACGTACACGTCTTTGGATGTTCATGATATTTTGAGATCGGGTTTTGATCGTTCGCCAATGTTCAACGGACGTATCAAAAGTATCGGTCCAAGATATTGCCCATCGATAGAAGATAAAATAAATCGCTTTGCTGATAAAGAGCGCCACCAATTATTTGTAGAACCGGAAGGATGGAATACCTGTGAGGTTTACGTAAACGGATTTTCAACTTCACTGCCCGAAGATATTCAATTTAAAGCATTGCGTTCTGTAGCCGGTTTTGAGAAGGTGAAGTTTTTTCGTCCGGGTTATGCGATCGAATATGACTATTTTCCACCAACACAATTGAAACATACTTTGGAAACAAAACTGGTGGAAGGTTTGTATTTTGCCGGACAAATAAATGGAACGACAGGATATGAAGAAGCTGCATCGCAAGGATTGATGGCGGGAATTAATGCGCATTTAAAAGTGCATGAAAAAGCGCCGTTGATTTTGAAACGTGATGAAGCATACATCGGAGTTTTAATAGACGACTTAATTACGAAAGGAACAGAAGAACCGTATCGAATGTTTACCTCTCGTGCAGAGTACAGAACATTGTTGCGTCAGGATAATGCCGATTTCAGATTAACGCCAATGTCACATGAAATTGGTTTGGCTTCTGAAAAACGTTTACGCAGAATGGAACATAAATTAAATGAGTCTGAAAAAATGGTTGCCTTTTTCAAAGAAACAAGTGTTTCTGTTGGAGAGGCAAATCCGATTTTAGAATCTAAAGATACCGCGCTGATTACGCAAGGGGATAAAATGTTTAAGGTTTTCTCTCGTCCTCAGATTGACTTGGAAGATATCATGAAGTTTGAGAAAGTAGCAGCTTACATAACGGAGAACGATCTGGATCAGGAAATTTTAGAGCAAGCCGAAATTCAGGTGAAATATTCCGGCTACATAGAAAAGGAAAGAAATAACGCAGACAAGTTGACAAGACTTGAAGAAGTGAAAATCCCGGAAAATTTCGATTACAATAAAATCAAATCGATGTCTATTGAAGCAAAACAGAAACTAAGTAAAATCCGTCCTGTTACCATTTCGCAAGCTTCAAGAATTAGTGGTGTTTCTCCAAGTGATATTTCTGTCTTGTTAATCTATATGGGAAGGTAGTTTTTTAGTTTACAGTCGCAGTCTCAGTTCACATACAGCGGCAAACGGAGACTGTAAACCGAGACTAAAAATTGTTCCACGTGAAACTATTTGTAAAGATTCTGAAATAAGTAATTATTTTTTATCATCTACTCATGAAGATAATTGAGAAAGAAGTTTTATCATTGCAGGATAAAGAAGTGTTATTGCAACTTTGGAATAATGAATATCCGGAACAATTAAATTATCAGACAATGGATGATTTTGATTCGTATCTGGACGCTCTGTCTGATAAGAATCATTATTTGTTAATCGATGGTGAAGATAAAATAAAAGGTTGGGCATTCACGTTTTTAAGAAATGATGAAGACTGGTTTGCTATAATTTTAAATCAGGATGTTCAGGGAAAAGGAAAAGGTTCGCTTCTTATTAATCAATTAAAAAAGAACAAAGACAGTTTGAATGGTTGGGTTATTGATCATGAAAATGATGTGAAGCAAAATCAAGAGCAGTATAAATCTCCGCTGTTGTTTTATAGCAAAAATGGATTTGTAGTTTGCAAAGAAACCAGAATTGAAAATGAGAAAATGTCTGCTGTCAAAATAAATTGGAAACGATAAAAAAATATAAAGGAAGAGGCCCTAAAAGTGAAATTTCATTTTTAGGGTTTGCTGTGAAATTAAACCAAAATACCTATAATTAAAAAATGGACGTTTTAAATAAAAAACATTTTCTTACTGTAAAAGATCACTCGGTTTCTAAAGAAACTTTCGAATTGTATCATGATGAAAATCTGGACATGCTGATTACATCTCCGCAACCCGATTTAGAAAATTTAGGAAGATATTACGAAAGCGAAGATTATATTTCGCACACAGACAACAAACGTTCGGTATTTGAAAAGGCCTATCATTTTGTAAAAAATATAGCATTGAAAAATAAACTGGATTTAATTAATTCGGAACAATCTCAAAAAGGTAAAATTTTAGACATTGGAGCCGGAACTGGAGATTTTTTACTGACCGCAAAAAATGATGGTTGGGAAACGGTTGGAGTAGAGCCGAGCGAAAGAGCAAAAGAAATTGCAATTAAAAAAGGGATTTCATTTGTGGAAGAAATTAGTGTCCTCGAAAATAATTCTTTTGACGTCATTACCATGTGGCACGTTTTGGAACACGTTCCAAATTTAGAATTGCAGATTCAGGAATTGAAGCGTTTATTAAAACCAACTGGAACATTAATTGTTGCGGTTCCAAACTTCAAATCGTACGACGCAAAATATTATAAGGAATTTTGGGCAGCCTATGATGTGCCCATTCACTTTTGGCATTTTTCGAAAAAAGCGATTCAGTCTCTTTTTGCAAAAGTTGATATGAACCTGGAAAAAGTCCTTCCGATGAAATTTGATTCTTTTTATGTGAGCTTATTATCCGAAAAATATAAAACCGGAAAAATGAATTACATTAGTGCATTTTTTGTTGGCTTAAGGTCAAATCTGAAAGCCAAACGAACATTAGAATATTCTTCGCACATTTACGTGCTAAAAAACAGTTAAAACTTATTTTTAGCGCATTTAAGCGAGGTTTTGCATTATAGAGGACTCTGAATATGTCTTTTTTTAAAAAATCGCTTAAAATTAAGCTAATAAATCCATTATTAATAACAGTAAATTATAAATATCTTAAGTTCGATAACAAAAATTGATACAAGAAAAAAGGAGCATTTTTTAAACTTTATGTTGATGCTATTTATTTTTTTATATTTTTGTCTTCAACATTAAAAAAATAGAAATTAAAAAAAATGAAAAAAGCATTAGTAATTATCGCAGTTTCAATTTTCGTTGTTTCATGTGGTAAAACAGCAGAAGTTAAAGAAGTAAAAACGGCTTACGTTGATACTTCTGTTTTAATGAAAGAGTACACTGAGGCAAAAGATCTGGAAGCAAAATACAAAGGTCAGGCAGAAGAAAAAGGAAGACAACTACAAGCTGAAATTACTCGTTTTAAACAAGACGCTGCTAGTTTTCAAAGTCAGGCACAAGCAAATGGTCAGGCATGGGCTCAACAAAGAGGTGCTGAGTTGCAAAAAAGAGAGCAACAATTGGGTTACGCTCAACAAGCTTTGTCTCAACAATTGCAACAGGAAAGCGGAGTTGAAATGGATTCTCTTGTAAGCGGAGTGAAGAAATTTATCAAAGAATACGGTAAGAAAAACGGTTACTCTTATATCTACGGAACTGGTGATGCTGCAACAGTATTGTATGCTGAAGAGAAATATGATATTACAAAAGATATCATTAAAGCTTTGAACGATAAGTACAAAGCGGCTCCAAAAACAGAAGAAAAAGCTCCCGCTAAAGAAGGTGAAGAGGCTAAGAAATAATCGACCAAACGAACTAAATTTTAAAAACCTAAATCTATCTCAGATTTAGGTTTTTTCTTTTATAAAAATACGATACTTTTAGTTTTTCAATACAAGCCCAAATGCAAAACGTTACAGAAGCTGCTGCTTATACTTTACAATTTATCAATCAGACGCAAAAGTCTATATTTCTTACCGGTAAAGCGGGTACAGGGAAAACGACACTTTTGCGAGAAATCATTGCGACTACCCACAAAAATACTGTTGTTGTGGCACCTACGGGAATTGCGGCGCTAAACGCCGGCGGAGTGACCATTCACTCTATGTTTCAGCTGCCTTTTTCCGCTTTTATTCCGTCTTATGAAGCAAATTCGCAGTTTACAGAAACCGTAAAATTCGAAAATAAGGAAACACTGCGCAGGCATTTTAAAATGAATAATGTCAAGCGAAATGTCATCAAAAACATGGAATTGCTCATTATTGATGAAGTAAGTATGCTTCGCGCGGATTTGCTGGATGCCATTGACTTTATGATGCAGACTGTTCGCAGAAATTCGCAGGCTTTTGGTGGTGTTCAGGTCCTTTTTATTGGTGATTTATTGCAATTACCGCCTGTAATCCGTGATGAAGAATGGAGAACACTGCGAAATTATTACAAAGGAAAATTCTTTTTTCATTCCCATGTAATCCAGCAAAATCCGCCCTTGTATATTGAATTATCGAAGATTTATCGCCAAACCGATGATGATTTTATTTCGGTTTTGAATAATCTGAGGAATAATCAGATTTCAGCACAGGATATCCAGTTTCTGAACCAATATGTGAAACCCGATTTCGATTTAAAAAATTATGAAGGTTATATCACTTTAACCACGCACAATGCCAAAGCAGATTCTATTAACGAGCAGTCCATTAATGATTTGGCCGGAAGGGAATATTCATATCAGCCTTTTATCGTAAGTGATTTTCCGGAGAAAATTTTTCCTGTGGAAGAAAACCTGAAACTGAAGGTGGGAGCGCAGGTGATGTTTGTTAAAAACGATTTGTCTTTTGAAAAACGCTATTTTAATGGAAAAATGGGCATCATCAAGTCACTTTCACCCGAAGAAATTTTTGTTTACTTCCCGGAAGAGAATAAAACAATCGAAGTAGAGAAATATGAGTGGAAAAACATTCGATATAAAGTCAATGAACTAACAAAAGAGATAGAAGAGGAAGTTCTGGGCACTTTTGCCCATTATCCGCTTAAACTGGCCTGGGCGATTACTGTACATAAAAGCCAGGGACTAACTTTTGACAAAGCTGCGCTTGACGTATCGCAGGTTTTTCTTCCCGGGCAGGCATATGTTGCTTTATCGCGATTAAGGTCCTTAAACGGCCTTATTTTGCTTTCTCCGATGCAGATGAACGGAATTTCTAATGATCAGGATGTGATGGATTACGCTTTGAATAAAGCTACAGATGATATTTTAGAAAAATCCCTGCATTTCGAAACAAAGAATTTTATTCATAACTATTTGATTAACAGTTTTAACTGGACAGATTTAACGCAGGAATGGAGAAACCATCGTTTTAGTTATAACGAAAACGCAGCTGCTTCAGAAAAAGCCAAACATGCCATGTGGGCGCACAAACGCCTGGAAATCATTGAGCAGCTTTCTGATCCTTCGCAAAAATTCATCAATCAGCTCAACAAAATATTCAATACTGAAACGGTTGATTTGTATTTTGTTCAGGAAAGGGTAGAGGCGGCCTATGTGTATTTCTTTAAACCAATGGACAAACTGGTTACGGATCTTTTGCAGAAAATGGCTGAAATTCAGAAGTTTAAAAAAGTAAAGGAATTTTACGAGGAACTGGCTTTTCTGGATGATCTGCAAACAAAAGCCGTTTTACGTCTGATGAAAGCCAAATTATTAATTGAAATTGTGGTTGCCGGAGAAACGATCTGTAAAGAAAAATTAACGTCTCCTGCCATTAAAAATTTCAAATCAAATAAGCTCGAAAAGATTCGTGAAGAGTTTCAAATGAGCAATACCGATATTTTTAAACCGGATGAGCCGGTTGTTCGATATACGGCCAAAAAACTGGACAAAAACGAACCAAAAGCAGTCAAAAAAACGACCGTCGAGGAGACGTACGATTTGTGGATTGAAAAAAATTCTGTTCAGGATATTGCGAGAATGAGAAAGCTAACGGTGCAAACCGTTGAAACGCATTTGATTAAATTGATTCAGGCTAAAAAAGTCGAAATTGCTGATGTGCTGCCGTATGATAAAATACTGGCTTTAAGGGAAGCTTTTGAATTTTATCAGGAAGAATCACTGAACGGTCTGAAAGAAAAACATGGGGATGAGTTTACCTGGGATGAGCTTAAAATGTTTAAGGCAAGTATAAATTAAGTACTTTTATATTTCGTTAACTATCAGATTTATAAATAAGTAAAAAAATATTCAGCTATGAGAAAAAATAGTATTTATCTAATATTTTTGATTTTTTGCAATCACACGATTTTTAGTCAGGATTTAAAACCGGAATATCAAAAGTTTGTCAAAAGTTTTATGACTAATGTGAAAAGCAATAACAAAGCTGGTGTTGCGGC
Organism: Flavobacterium circumlabens; assembly: GCF_004345565.1. Classification (GTDB taxonomy): domain Bacteria; phylum Bacteroidota; class Bacteroidia; order Flavobacteriales; family Flavobacteriaceae; genus Flavobacterium; species Flavobacterium circumlabens. Next base: position 907,306 of record NZ_SLWA01000001.1, read on the forward strand.
TTTTATTTCCTTTCCGCTTGGAAGAGATTATCCAATCCCGTCTGTTAAAAACAAAGCCGATTTTATAAAAAGATACGATCAGATTTTTGATGCGACATTAAAAAACAAAATTATAAAATCGAATCCCGCAAAAGACTGGACTGAAATGGGCTGGCGTGGTATTATGCTTTTGCAAGGCGATATCTGGATGGATACGGATGGCAAAGTGATCACCATAAATTATCAGTCACAAGCTGAAAAGAATCAAAAAAATAAGCTGATTGCCAGCGAAAAAGGAAAATTAAATCCAGCCATTGCAACTTTTAAAGCCTCGGTTTGTATTTTGGAAACGAGCAAATTCAGAATTAGAATTGACGATCTTGGAAATGATAATTTCAGGTATGCTTCATGGTCAATAAAAAAATTGATGAGTGATACCCCTGATTTAGTGATTACTAACGGAAAAGATATTTCTGACGGAAGTGGTGGAAATCATCATTATGAATTCAAAAAAGGAAATTTCACTTATGAATGTGCCATTATCCTGATAGGAACATCAGATTCACCTCCGGCCACTCTGACCATCTATCAGGATGGAAAAGAAATCCTGACGCAAAATGCTAAATTGGTTTTGAAATAAAAAAAGTGATTTAAGGCTGTTTTTCGTCGTGTAAAGCTGTTTTTAAAGAAAACATGGCTTCTACGTTGTATACTTTAAAATAACACGCTATAATGGCTCTTTTTGAGTTTTCAATTTCATTTTTAGCTTAAAGGAATTTATCATAAAATTTTAACAGCGTTTTTACTATAAACAGGTTTCCACGTGAAATGGTATAAAGGTTGCATTAATCTTATAAGACTGTATTATAAGTAGATAAAAAAATCCTCTTTTCATTTTTTGAAAAGAGGATTTAATAAGTAAGTAGTAAAAGGAATTTTATAATGCTTCGACTAAAATCCAGGCATCCGGATTTTCTCCTTTTTGAATTTCTTTTTGAGCTTTTTCTGCTTCAGCCATTGTTGGATAACTTCCGTATAAAACAGGAAATAAACCATGTTTGTTTTCACCCAGCATTCTTGCATTGTAACCATCTTTGATCAGTTGATTATACGCTTTTCGGGCATTTTGTTCACTTCTGAATGCACCGGCCATAATGTGGTAAGGCATCGTTTTTATTTCAGTAGCTTCCGTTTTAACAGAGTCTACAGAAAGCGTTACTGCAGGTAACGGATTTTGTATAAAAAATGTAGCTTCCTGAATCTTGTTCTGTACTTTTTTCTGAACAGCACCTTCCACAACCAGTGTTTGGTTTGCGATTTGATTTTGGTACAACGGATATCCGATACTTCCGGTTATTCCCAAACCTAAAACAAAAATGGCAGCATATCGTAAATAAGGCCTTGAAGATCGTACTTGTTCTTCAGCTTCGGGTAAAGTTATAGTTTCTCTTTCCTGAATTTCCTCCAGTTTTTTCTCGAATATTTCTCTTTTAACCAAAGGAGAAACAAACGGACCTAATCCGAAAGAAGTTGAAAGATAGTTGGTCTGATCGTTTGGAGTAAAAACCATGTTCATATCCGAGTTTAAACGAATATCACCAATGTTTTTAAAACTTAAAACGCCGTATTCTTCTAATACTTTTTTCCAATTCATAACCTCATGCGCAATTGCACTAACGGCAAAACCGTAAGAAGTGTTTTCAGACTGGGCAATATGATTGGCCAATAATCCGTCATTGTTTTTTAACAGACTGTTGAATGCGATAGTTTTCTTTGGGGGAAAAAACGAATTGGTGCTTTCATTAAGCTTGGCCGAGTGAATTTCGGTTAAAAATGCTCCAAAGCCGGGAACCGTTACACATTGATAACGATATAATAATTGCGAGATGTAAGTTTCGATTTTCATGGTAACAAAGTTATGTAATGAATATAGTTATCAAAATTTTATTCACAATTTTTATTAACAATTCGCTTTATTTTATAGATAATTAATTTTCAAACAGTTAATTGTGTGTATTGCCCGTGTAAGGAAATATTTAGAGCATTAACACTATTTTTTATTAAGAAATTACTTTATTTTAATGATATTTGCTGCTTCGAATCGGATTTTTATCTTAGTCTATTTTACATAATATTTTTAATCAATGTCAGATCAGGAATTATTTTACCTATTAGCCTTACTTAAAGTGGATGGAGTTGGAGATATAATCGCTAAAAAATTATTGGCTCATTTTGGGAATGCGGAAACGATTTTCAAAACCAAATTCAATCAGATTGCCGCTATTGATGGAGTAGGTTCTGCTTTATTGAAAAACATGAAAGATAAAACGGTCTTTGAAAAAGCGAATAAAGAACTGGAATTCATAAAAGCGAATCCTGTAAATGTTTCTTTTTTTCAGGATGCGGATTATCCGGAGCGCCTAAAACATTGTTTTGATTCACCTGTTTTAATTTTTTCTGCCGGAAATATTAATTTAAAGAACAGAAAAATAATCAGTATTGTCGGGACTCGCCAGATTACTTCATACGGGACAGAATTCTGCAGATCATTTATAGAAGATTTGGCACCGTTGGATCCCATAATTGTAAGTGGATTTGCGTATGGTGTTGATATTGTGGCGCATCAGCTGGCTTTGGAAAATAACCTGCAGACTATTGGAGTTTTGGCGCACGGTTTAAACCAGATCTATCCCAAAACGCACAAAAAATATATTGCCAAAATGGAAGAAAATGGCGGTTTTATTACCGAGTTTTGGAGTTCTTCTAATCCGGACAGGGAAAATTTTGTTCGCAGAAACCGCATTGTTGCCGGAATTTCGGAGGCTACAATCGTTATTGAATCTGCCGACAGAGGTGGCTCACTAATCACAGCAAACATAGCAAACGACTACAACCGGGATGTTTTTGCAGTTCCGGGACGAAATACGGATGTGTACAGTATGGGTTGTAATAATCTGATTAAAAGCCAAAAAGCAAACATGCTTACCTGTGCTGCCGATTTGGTTTATATGCTCAACTGGGATATTGAAAGTAAAGTAAAAACAGTTCAGAAACAGTTGTTCGTGGAACTGGAAGCTGAGGAACAAAAAATTTATGATTTTCTATTAAAAAACGGTAAAGAATTACTGGATACTATTGCTCTTCAATGTGATTTTCCAATATATAAAATTTCAGGAATCCTAATACAGATGGAGCTTAAGGGAGTAATTCGGCCATTGCCCGGGAAGCTGTTTGAAGCGATCTGATATAAATTTTAAACCCGACAGGTTACAAGAACCTGTCGGGTTTAAAAAATCTATTTTCCAAATCCAAGTTTTTCACGAACTTTCTGTAAAACAGGATTGGCTACACTGGCTGCTTTTTCAGCTCCTTTTTTCAGTAAGGCATCTATTTCATCCAGGTTGTTGATGTAGTAATTGTATTTTTCTCTTTCGGTTTTGAATTTTTCCGTAATCAGTTCAAACAAAGCTTGTTTAGCGTGACCGTAACCGTAATTTCCACCTAAGTAATTGGCTCTCATTTCGGCAATTTGGGCTTCAGTTGCCAAAAGCGAATAGATTGCAAAAGCGTTACAAGTATCCGGATTTTTTGGTTCTTCCAGTGGTGTGCTGTCTGTTTCGATACTCATTACCTGCTTGCGAAGCGTTTTGTCATCCAGGAAAATATTGATGATATTATTGGCAGATTTGCTCATTTTTCCACCGTTTGTTCCGGGAATCAACATACTGTCTTCCTGAATTTTAGCTTCCGGAATTACAAAAGTTTCTCCCATCTGATGATTGAAACGGGAAGCCACATCACGTGTTATTTCTAAATGCTGCAACTGGTCTTTTCCAACCGGAACAAATTCGGCATCATACAACAGAATGTCTGCCGCCATTAACATCGGATAGGTGAAAAGCCCTGCATTTACATCGTCTAAACGATCTGCTTTGTCTTTGAAAGAATGCGCTAAAGTCAAACGTTGAAACGGAAAAAAACAGCTTAGATACCAGGTTAATTCTGCTGTCTGAGTTACGTCAGACTGTCTGTAAAAAGTTACTTTCTCCGGATTTAAACCACAGGCAAGCCAAGCAGCAGCAGTACTATTGGTATTTTCTCTTAATGTTTGGCCATCTTTTATTTGTGTAATGGAATGTAAATCAGCAATAAACAAAAACGATTCATTTGCCGGATTATTTGATAATTCGATTGCAGGAATAATTGCTCCCAATAAGTTGCCTAAGTGTGGCGTTCCAGTACTCTGAACACCAGTAAGTATTTTTGCCATTCTAGTTTTTTTCGTATTCTTGAACCGCAAAGTTCGCAAAGTTTTTCGCAAAGTTCGCAAGGTTTATTTTTTTCTTTGTAAATATTATCAAGTTTTTGAAAACTTCTTAGAAATCAAAGGCTTGTTTATAATAAAATCGAATATTCTGAAAATCTAACGACCTAAAATTCTAAATTCATTTCTGTTTTCTTACTTTTGAAACCATGAAAGGAATAAAAATTGTTTTTTGGATCATCTGGCGCATTTGGTTTTACATTTTAATGGCCATTCCGATATTGATTATGCTGCCGTTTTTACTGGCATCTATTATAACCGAAAGTGGTTATCCGTACTTTTTTAAAATGGCGCGGATATGGGCAAAATTCATTCTTTTTGGAATGGGATTTTATTATAAAATCAAGCGGGAGCAAAAGCTTGAAAAGCACAAAAGTTACATGATTGTTGCCAATCATACTTCAATGACTGATATTATGTTAATGCTGGCGGTAATTAAAAATCCGTTTGTTTTTGTTGGGAAAAAAGAGCTTTCGAAGATTCCCTTGTTTGGTTTTTTCTATAAAAGGACTTGTATTCTGGTGGACAGAAATTCGTCCAGAAGTAAAAACGAGGTTTTCAAACGGGCACAAGACCGTCTGAATCAGGGATTAAGTATTTGTATTTTTCCGGAAGGCGGAGTTCCGGATGACGAAACAATTTTGTTGGATGAATTTAAAGACGGTGCTTTCAGGCTGGCCATTGACCATCAGATTCCAATTGTTCCCATTGTTTTTACTGATAATAAAGAACGGTTTTCGTATACTTTTTTAAGTGGCAGTCCCGGAAAAATGAGGGGAAGAATATTGCCATTTGTAGAAACTGAGGGACTTACGAGCGAAAACAGGAAAGAGCTGAGAGATCAGGTTAGGCAATTGATTTATAAAGGATTACTTGAATTTAAAAAGAAAGACAAGATTTAAAAAAGCACATAAATATTAAACCCGGCACTGAGTATGAATCGTGCCGGGTTTTCTTTTGAATTTAAAACCCCTTTTATATTCAAAATCTAACGGTGAATTATTTTAACTGCTATAAAGCGTAATACTTTTTTAAACTTTTTTCTGGTTATTTTGCTATTTTTATGCCACAACAATTCTATTTTTTCTTTCATAATAAAAATATTTACGATTGATATTTTAGATTTTTGACCGTTGTAATGCTGGCATCACATTTATATAGAGTGTGCAAACCGGAAAAGGTTGCGTGAATAATTAAAGTTTTTTTATAATTTTTGGAATAAAAAAACCCGACAAGTTTTAAAACCTGTCGGGTTGGTAATTTATAAATCTGTAATATTCAGATTTTCAATATTTTAAGCGTTAGCTAATTCTTTGATATGCGCTTTAATTTTAACTTCTAATTCATCCGCTAATTCCGGATTATCTTTAATTAAAGATTTTACGGCATCACGACCTTGTCCTAATTTGGTATCTCCGTAGCTGAACCATGATCCTGCTTTCTTAACGATTTCAAATTCAACCGCTAAATCTAAAATTTCACCTGTTTTAGAAACTCCTTCTCCGTACATAATGTCGAATTCGGCCGTTTTAAAAGGCGGAGCTACTTTGTTTTTAACGACTTTTACTTTCGTTCTGTTTCCGATTACGTTTTCCCCGTCTTTAATTTGAGAAGAACGACGAATATCTAAACGTACAGAAGCGTAGAATTTCAAAGCGTTACCACCGGTTGTGGTTTCAGGATTTCCGAACATAACACCGATTTTCTCTCTCAACTGATTGATAAAGAAAACAGTACAATTTGTTTTACTGATTGTTCCCGTTAGTTTTCTTAAAGCCTGAGACATTAAACGTGCATGAAGACCCATTTTAGAATCTCCCATTTCACCTTCAATTTCACTTTTTGGAGTTAAAGCTGCTACCGAGTCAATTACAACAATGTCAATTGCTCCTGAACGGATCAGGTTTTCTGCAATTTCTAAAGCCTGCTCACCATTATCCGGTTGCGAAATGATCAGGTTTTCAATGTCTACGCCTAATTTTTCAGCATAGTTTCTGTCAAAGGCATGTTCAGCATCTATAAAGGCAGCAATTCCGCCCGCTTTTTGAGCTTCGGCAATTGCATGTAGTGTAAGGGTGGTTTTACCAGAGGATTCCGGTCCGTATATTTCAATGATTCTTCCTCTTGGGTAACCATTTACTCCAAGCGCTAAATCAACACCGAGAGAACCTGAAGAAATCGTTTCAACTTCAACGATGGCTTTATCGCCCATTTTCATTACAGTTCCTTTTCCGTACGTTTTATCTAGTTTGTCAAGCGTAAGTTGTAACGCTTTTAATTTGGCCTCTTTCTCTGAACTCATCTTTTCTTTTTCTTTTTCTTTTTCTTTCATCTAAAATTTTTCTTTTTCTCTCTTCAAAAACAAATCAGAAAATAATAACTTCCTGATTTAGATTTGTATGGGCTTGTAATTTTGTAAAAATACTTCTTTTTTTTGAAGTTTCGCTATCTCAAATTGTTCCAAATTGTCACAATTTTCACTATAAAAACAAAGCCTTTAATTCTGTAGCTTCAGAAGGTTTTATTTTCCCGGCCAGTAGCAAACTCAATTGTTTACGACGCAAAGCGGCATCAAAACGTTGTTTTTCCAGTTCAGTTTCCGGCTCAATTGCAGGAACTTCAACAGGTCTTCCGGTATCATCAACAGCAACGAATGTATAAATAGCTTCGTTGGCTTTGGTTCTGTTTCCGGATTCGCGGTCTTCTACCCAGACATCTATAAAAACTTCCATAGAACTTTTGAAAGATCGTGATACTTTGGCTTCAACAGTAACCACACTTCCTAAAGAAATGGCTCTGTTGAAAGCGACGTGATTCACAGAAGCCGTAACCACTATTCGGCGGGAATGTCTTCTGGCTGCGATACTTGCTGCGCGATCCATTCTCGCTAATAATTCACCACCAAAAAGATTATTCAATGGATTTGTTTCGCTCGGTAAAACTAAATCTGTTAAAATAGTAAGGGACTCTGCAGGATGTTTTGGATTCATTTTTTTAATATAAAATTTATTTTTGCTATTCGCTAAAGCGAACATTTTTTGTTGCCACAGATTTTTAATCATTTATTCTGCGAAATCTGTGGCCTATTATTTTAATTCAACCAATAAACTGCCATGACGGCCGGAATAAAATAGATAACAATGGTTCTTGCACCATCATAATCTTTGGCCAATCGTTGACCGAAAAGCATCATTAACAAACAAATACAGGAAAAAATGGCGCCGTAAAAGCCAAATTCACGACCGCTGTCGGTAAGCAATTGTATTGCACCAACAACACATAAAATTCCCGAAATTAATTCTAAAATTAAAAGGTGTAAAAGAGCAAGCGGAACCTGATTTTTTAAAGCTGTTTTGGCAAAGTGTTCTTTAAGCCAGGAGACATTATCCTTCCAGTAAAATATTTTCTCATAGCCTGACTGTAAAAAAGTCAGGGCCAAAAAAAGCAACAGTAAAATTGAAGCAACATTATTCATTACTAATTATTTTTTATGAATTAAACGTGTGAGTTTTATGGATAAATCTGTCAAAATTATTTTTGCATTTCCGTTTCTTTCAATATGATACATTGCCTCTGAAAGTTCCTTAAAAATGTCGTGTATATTATTTCCGTTTACAAAAGGTGCAAAATTTTCGAGTTTAAATTTATCTACTTTCGGTTCAATATAAACAAGACTCGGTGCCTCATAATTTAATAGCAATGCCTGTCGGAACATTTCAATACAATACTGAATGAATTTTTTCTGGCTTTCTCGGCCAAGTGAAGCAATTTCTTCGCTCCAGGAAATTAAATCCTGAATGGCTGCTGCATTTCCTTTTGCCCGAAATGCCGCACGAACCCAATTGACAAACCATTGTTCAAAAGGATATTCGGAATCATCTTCTTTTAAAAGGGAAAGAGCTTTGTTAAAGTTTCCCTGTGCCTGATGTGCAATCTTTAAAGCTATATTCCGATCGATATTCTCCTGGGATACCAAAGCTTCTGCAATTACTTTCTCAGGTAAGCCATTAAAATGAATCACCTGGCAACGGGAACGTATGGTTTGAATTATATCTTCTTCATTTTCAGAGATCAGAATAAAAATTGTTTTGTCTGATGGTTCTTCCAGCAGTTTTAACAATTTATTGGATGCGGCGATGTTCATTTTATCCGCCATCCAGATAATCATAATTTTGTAACCGCCTTCATAGGATTTTAACGAAAGTGATTTTAAAACTTCCTGGGCATCTTCGACCCTGATTTCACCTTGTTTATTCTGAACCCCCAGTACTTTATACCAGTCGAATAAACCTCCGTAAGGCATTTCCTGAATAAATGTTCTCCAGTCCTGAATGAAATCCAGACTTTTTGGTTTTGTCTTTACATCTTCGGTGGTTACCGTAGGATAAATGAAATGAAGATCGGGATGCGAAATGTTTTGGAACTTGAGATTGCAGGAATCATTTCCGTTTGAGTTTTCATCGCCTGTATTGCTGCACAAAATATATTGAGCGTAGGCAATAGCAGTTGATAATGTGCCACTTCCTTCTGGTCCGACAAATAATTGTGCGTGCGGAATCCTTCCGGAAGATGCACTTTTTATCAAGTGACTTTTGATGTAATCCTGACCTAAAATTTGAGAAAATTGCATGAAGCAAAGATAGAAGAAAATGATGTAGTCAAAAATTTTCGGAATAAAGATTAATTATGAACCCGTTTTTTATTTCAAAAAACTAATTTTTTGGCAAAATGTTTATTTTTTTTCCGTCATGTTTTGGTAATACTGAGTCGCCTTTGATGAGATATTAAGACTTTTTTGTTAATAGTTTTTACAAAATTATTGAAAACATGTCTTTTTTTTATCTACAATAATGCGTAAAGGCCCTGTTAAATTAGTCCGTTTCTTACAAGAAAAAATTTTAACAAAATTAACAAAAAACTCGGCAAAAGGCATATTTTCTCGTTATATGACCTTTTTTTACGGTAATCTGAAACTCATTTTTTCAAAAAAAAAAACATTAAAGTTGCGATTTAACATAATTTATATATTTTTGTTTTCATCAACAACCAATTTTAAATAGAATTTATGAAAGGGAAAATTATTTTTTTTAGTTTATTTTTTATCTTGACAACTGCAGCAGCGTCTGCACAGGCTAAAAACGCTCCAAGAAGTATTATTAGTACAACAGCACTTATTCGTAAATACCACGATCAAAAAGAATTGAGCGGTATGCAGAAAGGTGAACTTTTGGAACTGTACATTGAGCGCATTAAAGTATTAGTTAAAACTCTCCCTTACATCGCTTTGGTTACCAAACCAGGCGTTACTATGGCAGACTTAGGTATTCCGGACGACAGTGAGCACAAGAAAGTGTTAGATGCTCAGGCAGTTGGAACATCTACATTTTTGGATACTACAGTAGAATTCCAAAGAAAGATGATGCCATACTCTGATAAAGGAAACCTTATCGCAGCTATTTTATTTTACGAAAGCACATTGAAATCATTACACGAGTTCAACGAATTGAACGAAATGTAATTTAAAAAAATATTTTAAAACCTTTTCTGAACTCTTTACGTAAGTGTATTTGATTTTAGAAAAGATTAAAAATAGCAACTCGTTCCCGGAGCTTCTGTATACAATCAGAAAATTCGGGATGAGTTTTTATCATATTACGCATATGCATCCCAAATTTATTATTAACCTAATACACCTTGTCATGAAAAAAATTACTCAAATCATCTGCATCTTTTTGACAGTAGCCAGTATGAGTGCTCAACAAGAGAAAGGAATCATGGGCTACAACAATTGGCTAAATAACTGGACGGAATTTAAGCCTAACAAAGTAGACTATGGAGAAGCAAATCAAATTTTAGCAGGAAATATTTCTGTTAATACTAAATTGATGAAAAGGAATATTTATGTTTTGCAAGGAAACGTTTATGTTACTAACAATGCAGTTTTAACTATTGAGCCTGGAACACTAATTATTGGTGATTTCGAAACTAAAGGAACATTGGTAGTTACAAAAGGTGCACAAATTATTGCAGACGGTTTAGAGACTGACCCAATCGTATTCACTTCAAACCGTAGCCTGAAAAAAGCAGGAGACTGGGGAGGAGTTGTGATTCTTGGTGATGCTCCAATTAATAAATTTGGAAATGTTGGTTCTTATAACCTTGATCTTGATCCTACATTAACTACTTATGGTGGTGATAATGTTGCAGGTAATTCAGGAATCCTTAGATTCGTAAGAATTGAATTTGCAGGTAAAAAAGTAAAAGGAATGGAATCATTCAACGGATTAACTGTTGCAGGTGTTGGAAACAAAACAATACTTGAAAACGTAATGGTTAGTTATTCCGGAGGTGACTCATTTGCTTTCTTTGGCGGAGATTTAAATGCTACGAAATTAGTGTCTTATAAATCTATCAACGATGATTTTAAATTCACTCAGGGAGTTCAATGTCGTTTGTATAACTCATTGGCTGTAAGATCTTCTTACTTATCAAGTAACAAAGACGGATCTCGTTGTCTGGAAGTAAAAACATACGAAAAGAAAAACGAAACAGACTTTACTAAAAAAACTACTTTAGTTGTTGCTTCTAATATTACAATGCTTAACGATAGCGAAAACATTAAAGCTGATATTCAGTCAGGTTTGGTAAAAGAAGCTATTTACATTGCAGAAACTGCTTCACTTGAAATGAAACGCAGCGTTATCTCAGGTTTCAATCCTGCTGTATTATTAGACAGCAAAACAGAAATCAACGATGCCAGTCTTAAAAAAATCAAATTTGAAGAAATGTATTTCAACCTATGTAACGGAAATATCTTTACAGAATACAATTCAAACAATGAAGATTTAGAGAGCTGGTATGGAAACAGCGTTTTCTTTAACGTTTATTCTCAAAGTGATAACAAGGAAACATTCATTGATATTTTCAATCCTAAGAAACCAGATTTCAGATTACAATTAGGAAAAATTACAGCTTCTAGCGGAAACAGATAGATAGACTTAGATTTTTATTTCAGAGCGTAAATTTTATTAATAAAGTCCCCAGACACAATTTATGTATTCGTCTTAAACCGGACAAATAAAGATCAAAACAGAATGACACCAACGATAAAAAAATATTTTATTAGTATAATATTTTTGGTTTCGCCGGTAACATTAAGTCTATATGCACAAAGTACAATAGAAAAGCCTGTTTTTTCTGTTACAACTCCTTGTAAATCGACTTCGTGTACCCTGAACCAAAAGAATGATATAGCTGATGTACGTATCGGCGAATTAGATAATTCTAATCAGTTTATAGCAGGGCTATCCATCCCCAAGGATAGCCTTACTATGGCAACTGATTCAGATTGTCAGACCACTTCTAAATGCGATGAATCAGCCATTACAGGTTCTTATTCAGTTCTTGCAAAAGACATAATTGAGAACTATAAATACGATTTTTCAGAGACATTTATTGATATTTTGTTTTTTGAAAATATAGACTTAGCCCGAAAACGTACTATATGATTCAAAAAACTACTCTAACTTTTACCAAATTTTTTCTTTTATTTGGCATTTTTTTATTTGCTGGATCTAGTTTATACGCCCAAAAAGTAACACCTGAAATTCTTGCTTTCGACAGAATTTGTGCCGGTATTACCAGTCAGACGTACAAGGCTACATTTACCTACAGCAGCTTCCCGGCGGGTACTACATTTGTGGTTGAACTTTCAGATAAAACAGGAAGTTTTACTACACCTACGCCTGTTACAGGAACGCCTGTAGATGATGCACCGGATAAACAGACCATCACTTTTTCGATTCCACCAAACATTGTGGGATCGGATACTTATGCCTTAAGAGTGAAAAGTTCAGGAGGATATGTAAGCCCTACATTTTTCTCTTCAACAGCCAAAAAGTTATTCCCTATTTATTATAAAATACACGATAAACAATACACCATTAATAATTTTAATGGCTCCGCTACTTTCTGTTCAGGGGGTAGTTATGTATTGTCTATAGATCCTGATTCTACAAATCCGGAAAATGATTCACCCTTAAAATATCCTTCTTTATCGTATAACTGGTACAAGGATAATGGTGCTACAACACCACCAACGCTTATGGCGGGTAATTCAGGGCCTAATTATACAGCTACTGCGGCAGGTACATATTATGTCGAAACGAATTACGGAAGCTGTACTTCTCTTTCTTATTCAAACCGTGTTGTGCTAACTTCTTCCGGTGCAGGTTCTTCAGTAACGATCACTTCAAGTTTAGGCAATCCTTTTTGTGCTGACGGAGTTGGAACTGTATTGACCGCTACAGCTGGAAACAGCTATGTTTGGAAAAAGGATAATGTCCTTATTCCAGGAGCAACAACCCGTAGTATAAATGCAAATGAATCCGGAGTTTACAGTGTTGCCGTAGATTTTGGCGGATGTATAGCTACAGGAAGTATAGATTTGGAAAGCACCAGCTTTACGGCAAGTATTGACGTTGCAGATCAATATGAACTTAAAGACGGGGAGACCTTGAGCGTTTCGATTACAACAGATGCCACAAACCCTACATACGAATGGTATTTAAATAACAATATTATTCAGGGTGCGACTTCAGCAACTTATTTAGTAGCGGTAAGAGGAAGCTACAGAGCAAAAGTTTCGGTTTCTTCGGGTTGTACCTCTACCAAAGAATTTTCGTTTAGAATTACTTCTGAACTGGATGCTGTTACATCAGTAATTCCAAACATAGTAAGTCTTAAAAATCCGTATTGGAATATCCCGGATATTTACAAAACGGCAAGTACAAAAGTTATCATATTAAGTTCAAACGGAGAAGTGATGTTTGACGATGTTGGAAGTAATTACGATCCCGAACTTAATACGTTTATAAAAGATTTTAAAAATGTTAATCCAGTATATTACTATGTCATTCAATCCGACACAGGTGAAAAAAAAGGATCAATCACTGTGATAAAATAATATGAAGAAAATTTTACTATTCATAACTTTATTTTACGGTTTTTCAAATGTACTCTATTCACAGGAAGTTCCTGAGGATGGAGTTGTTTCGTTTTCGTTACCTATCAGAAATTCATTAAAGTTTAATAGATATCTAATCAATCCAACATTTAGTTTCGTACGCGAACAAAATGCATATATAAGTTTTTATAATAAAAGACAATGGACTCAGTTTGAAAATGCACCCAATAGCTATTTGTTCGGTTATTCAGGGCGTTTCAGAGAGAATGAAGCTTTTGCTTTCGGACTATTTCAACAGAATTACGGCTTAATGACGGTGTTTGGCGGAGTCGCTAACTTTGCTCATAATATCGTTTTACAGGAGGACAGTAATTTGACTTTTGGTCTGAATGTGGGCGCTTACAAAAGCAGTCTGGATAAGGGTAAAATCATATCGGATGATGCAAGTTTGAATGTTGACTATCCGGGAAACACTTTGCTTACAGTAAATCCGGGTATTAATTACGGTACTGCTTTCCTTGATTTCGGATTGTCTGTAAATAATTTAATCCTTTACAATTTTGGTTCAGGAGTAGTAAAAGAAGATCCCGAAAGAGCTATCGAATTGCATGCTATGTACACGGGTTATATAGATTCTTACGGTTTTTTCGACAGGAGTAAATTCTCCGGAATCGTTAAAACAGAAATCAAACAAGACAAAACCGTTATTTCGGGATTGGCTATGGTTGCAATTCCAAAAGGCGTTTGGGCACAGGCCGGATACAATACCTTATATGGAGTTTCAGCCGGACTTGGTGTTAATATCTCACCAAGCATTGCTATTGAATACAACTATGAAAGAGGAATGGGTAATTTCTCTAATTTAGGAGGTTCTCATGAATTCGCTATTGCTTACAAATTCAAGAATAAAAATTACTATTATGGTGATGACGAAGAAGGTTCCCTAATGGATCCTGCTAAAGCAAAACCGGTAATAGCTAAAAAGACGACTGCTGCTGCTCCCGTTACGAGAGTTAGCGGAGCTGAAAAAGCAAAGCTGGCTGCTGATGCCAAGGCAAAAGCCGATGCAGAAGCACAACAAGCAAGACTTGCAGCCGCCGAAAAAGTGAAGGCTGACGCCGAAGCCGCGGCAAGAGCAAGATTAGAAGCAGATGCAAAAGCTAAAGCAGATGCCGAAGCCTTAAAAATAAGACTGGCTGCAGATGCAAAAGCGAAAGCTGATGCTCAGGCTGCTGCGAGAATAAAATTAGCTGAAAGTAAAACTACAGCCAAACCTGCTACAACTCCAAAAACACAAGCACAATTAGCTGCAGATAAAGCGAAAGCCGATGCAGAAGCTGCTGCGAAAGCGAGATTAGCAGCTGCGAGAGCAAAAGCCGATGCTGAAGGTACAGCAAAACCAAAAACAGCAACACCTGCTGAGCCGCAAAAAACACCAGCACAATTGGCTGCTGATAAAGCGAAAGCCGATGCGGAAGCTGCTGCAAAAGCAAGACTTGCTGCGGATACAAAAGCGAAAGCCGATGCAGAAGCGTTGAAAATAAAACTCGCCGCAGATGCTAAAACGAAAGCTGATGCTGCAGAGGCGAAACGCAAAGCCGATGCGAAAGCGAAAGCTGAAGCTGCCGATTTACAGTCGATCTTAGCCGCAGATGCGAAAGCGAAAGCTGATTCTGATGCACTTCAGGCCCGAATTGCTGCAGAAACGAAAGCAAAAGCTGCTGCTACCACAAAAACAAAAACAAGTATTGATGCAGCAAATAAGGCAAAACTTGCAGCGGATGCGAAAGCTAAAGCAGCAGAGGATGCAGCCCTGAAAGAGAAACTTGCTGCTGATGCCAAAACGAAAGCAGACGCAGAAGCAAGACAAGCAAGACTTGCAGCCGATGCAAAAGCAAAAGCGGATGCAGAAGCACTGAAAATAAAATTAGCGGCCGATGCTAAGGCAAAAGCCGATGCAGAAGCTTTACAAGCAAGATTAGCTGCGGAAGCCAAAACAAAAGCCGACGCAGAAGCAATACAAGCCAAATTAGCAGCGGATGCCAAAGCGAAAGCGGATGCAGAAGCACTACAGGCAAAATTAGTTGCCGATGCCAAAGCGAAAGCCGATGCAGAAGCTTTACAGGCAAGATTAGCTGCAGAAGCCAAAACAAAAGCCGACGCAGAAGCACTACAAGCGAAATTAGCAGCAGATGCCAAAGCGAAAGCGGATGCAGAAGCGCTACAGGCAAAATTAGTTGCCGATGCCAAAGCAAAAGCCGATGCAGAAGCTTTAAAAGCGAGATTAGCAGCGGAAGCCAAAACAAAAGCCGACGCAGAAGCACTACAAGCGAAATTAGCAGCGGATGCCAAAGCGAAAGCCGATGCAGAAGCCTTACAAGCGAAATTAGCAGCCGATGCCAAAGCGAAAGCCGACGCAGAAGCACTACAAGCGAAATTAGCAGCGGATGCAGAAGCCTTACAAGCGAAATTAGCAGCAGACGCCAAAGCGAAAGCCGACGCAGAAGCACTACAAGCGAAATTAGCAGCCGATGCTAAAGCGAAAGCCGATGCAGAAGCCTTACAAGCGAAATTAGCAGCCGATGCCAAAGCGAAAGCCGATGCAGAAGCGATACAAGCAAAATTAGCAGCCGATGCCAAAGCAAAAGCTGATATGGAAGCCTTACAAGCAAAATTAATTGCTGACGCAAGAGTAAAAGCGGATGCGGAAGCAACTGCAAAAAGACAAGCAGAAGCTGAAGCTCAAAAATTACAAGTAGCAGAGGAAGAGCGCCAGGCAAAACTAGCAGCGGATGCCAAAGCGAAAGCGGATGCAGAAGCTATACAAGCGAAATTAGCAGCCGATGCCAAAGCGAAAGCGGATGCAGAAGCCTTACAAGCAAAACTAGCAGCCGATGCCAAAGCAAAAGCCGACGCAGAAGCCTTACAAGCAAAACTAGCAGCTGATGCCAAAGCGAAAGCAGATGCAGAAGCTATACAAGCAAAACTAGCAGCCGATGCCAAAGCGAAAGCAGACGCAGAAGCCTTACCCAAAGCGAAAGCAGATGCAGAAGCATTACAAGCAAAACTAGCAGCCGATGCCAAAGCGAAAGCAGATGCAGAAGCATTACAAGCAAAACTAGCAGCCGATGCCAAAGCGAAAGCTGATGGAGAAGCGCTACAAGCTAAGTTAGCAGCCGATGCCAAAGCGAAAGCGGATGCAGAAGCCTTACAAGCAAAACTAGCAGCAGATGCCAAAGCGAAAGCTGATGGAGAAGCGTTACAAGCTAAGTTAGCAGCCGATGCCAAAGCGAAAGCGGATGCAGAAGCCTTACAAGCGAAACTAGCAGCCGATGCCAAAGCAAAAGCTGATGGAGAAGCTTTACAAGCAAAACTAGCTGCTGATGCTAAAGCCAAAGCTGATGCAGAAGCCTTACAAGCTAAGTTAGCAGCAGATGCCAAAGCGAAAGCAGACGCAGAAGCTTTACAAGCAAAACTAGCAGCTGATTCTAAAGCCAAAGCGAATATGGAAGCTGAGCAGGCTAAGTTATTAGCAGATGCAAGAGCGAAAGCAGATGCAGAAGCAAATGAAAAATTAAAAGCGGAACAAGAAACAGAACAATTACGATTAGCAGAGGAAGCACGTGAAGCAAAATTATTAGCCGATGCCAAAGCAAAAGCCGATGCAGATGCTCTTGCAAGAACTGCTTCATTAGCTAAAGATGATACAGCAAAAGCAATCGATAATCTGGCACAATCACTAGATGCATCAGGAAAAGCGCAAAATGATTTATTGGCGCAGTTTAAAGCAACAGTAGCAAACAAACAAAAAGACCTGGATGATTTAAAAGAAGAGAACGACTTAAGTGATAAAGGTATTTATAAAGAACCAAAACCGTTCAAAAGTGTAGCTGCTGAAAACAGTCAGATTGAAGCTTTAAAATTACAGATGGCCGAAGCCAATAAAATTCAAAAAGATGAGATTGCGAAACTGACTAATTTATATAACGAAAGACTTAAAAAAGTACCAAATAAAAATGATGCTTTAAACAAAGCTTATCTGGAGAAAATAAATCAGTTGAAAGCGGCTCAGCTTAAAATGGAAGAAGATGGTGCAGCTTTACTTGCCAATTTAGAGCGTATTAAAGCAGAAACTGAAATAGAGAAAAGACGTAGAATCAAGCAGGCAGCATACGAAAATGATCAGGGAAGATATGCACAGGATATAGCTGCTCTTAAACGTATTAAGGAAACGACTAAACCAAGTAGTACACCTTTAACGGCAAGTGATTTTGATTTTGGTGAAGACCAGTCAAATATGCAGATTATCAAGAATATTAAAAATTCTGAAAGTGGTTACTATTTGATTGTTGCGGTACACAGCAGTGTTGAAAAGAGAGATGAGTTCTTAACTAAGGCAGTTGCTGCGGGTGTTACGAATATTAATTTCTTCTATAATGTAACGACAAGTAAATATTACATCTATTACGATAAATTCGATGGATTATCTGAGGCTCAGGAAGCATTAGGAGCTAAAGGTAAAAAGCCATATAACGGGAAAATGGCTATCGTAAAAGTGGAGAATTAATACAATTAAGATTAAAGAGTTTCGTCCTTCTTAATTTTTAAGAAGGACATAATAATAAATATTTTAGAATACTAATAATTTTATTTTCTAATGCCCCTTAGGGAATGAAGTGTAAGTAAACAAAAAGATGACTATGGAAAAACCTACTACTTTTAAATCAGTAAAAACTGTTTTTACTTTTATCAAAAACATCGTTTGTGATATTCAAAATCAGTTTGAAAAGCGTAATGCTTCACTTGTTGATGCACAATTGCAGCCTTTATTTGTAAAAGCAATTCACAATAAGAACATGTTTGTTTTCTTACTGTTGTTCTGTTTTGTTTCTGTTAATGCACAGATTGGAACTCCATTTTCATCCAGACTGGCTAATGGAAGCGTAAAAGTTAAGGGTGATATTATTTTAATTGGTAATACTGTTATTAACAAAGTAAATGATCGTTTAAAACCTTATCCACCTGGAAAAGATGCAGATCCTGCAGATTTTAGTCCTGCAAAACCAGTTAATGGTGTTTTGTATACTGGGTCAGTAACTAATTTACCAGCGTTAACAACTGAAGCCAATAAAGATTTTGATGATCCCGGAAATAATAATAGTTATTATGTCGAATATACTGATATAGATTCTGATCCGGATACTTATAATTCTACCTCAGCCAAATTGCTTATCAATAATTCATGTAAAAGCATTGTTTTTGCGGGATTGTATTGGTCAGCGATTTATCCGTATGAGAGAAGTACTAATACAGGTACAAAGTATGATGGTTCTCTTCGATATGAAGACTGGAATACAGTACAATTTAAAGTTCCTAATGGAACGTATCAGAAGCTAACCGCAAGTAAAACGGATGTAAAAGAAGTAATTTTTGATGGTTATAAAAAGAATGGACCAAACGTTTCCGATTCTTTTAAAGACTCTCCTTACGTTTGTTTTAAAGACGTAACTACATTATTACAAGGCGTAAAAAATACCGCTGGTCAATTAGATGCCGATGGTGAATATACTGTTGCAAATGTAAGAGCAGCCAGAGGTAAGCGTAACGGAGGTGGAGCTGGTGGCTGGACACTTGTTGTAATTTATGAAAGTCCAAGTTTACCAAGTAAATTTATTTCTGTTTTTGATGGTTATGCAGGAGTTGATCCAGGTGGTTTAAAATCAGTTTCATATACTGTAAATGGGTTTAAAACATTGCCTGTAGGTTTTCAGGTAAATGCTAAAATTGGGGTTGGTGCCTTAGAAGGGGACAATCAGTTGACAGGTGATAACTTTCAAATTAAATCGAATAGTGTAGCAGGATTTACAACAATATGGGACGATATTAACCCTGTTGGGAATTTCTTTAACGCCACAATTTCAAATAATGATGCCCATGTTCTGGATCGAAATCCTAAAAGTAAGAACACAATGGGATTTGATATTGATAATGTTATTGTTAAAAACAACAAGAATGCAGTTATTCCAAATAATGAGACCGGTGCTACTCTCCAACTAACAACTTCCGACGATGGTTATGGTGCATTTGTGACGACTTTTGCGGTTGATATTATTGAACCGAAAATTGTATTAACAAAAGTTGTAAAAGCGCTGCGCGCTGATGGTGTAACAGAATATGATGCTTCAGCTGCACCAGTAAGTTTAGGTCAGGAATTGCGTTATGAAATTGGTTTCAGAAATCAGGGAAATGACAATGCTAAGAATTTTACTATTACAGATGTATTACCTCAAAATGTAATTTTTAATTCGGCAACAGATATACTTTATAAAGATGCTGGTATTACATTTGTTTCTTATACACCGGCAACAAGAACAATTATATTTAAAGTTGATGATGATTTAGTTAAGAAATCAGGATCAACATACACATTAAAATTTAGAGTTAGGGTTGTTGCTGATTGTAATGAGTTGGTTGATGCTTGTTCTAATTTAATAAAAAATACGGCGACATCAGAATATTACGGAGATCAAAACCCAACAAACAATGGAAAACCATATGGTGATGGAAGTTATTCCTTTAATACAGGTTGTATTGTTGGTGATCCAACTTCAACGAACTTTTTGGTTGGTATAGATGATTGTTTGTTTCAAAGAAAAGTATCACTTTGTGGTAGTGCCATACTAAAAGCTGCTAATGGGTATACTACTTATGAATGGAAAGATGAGTCTGGAAAAGTAGTTGGAACTACACAACAAATTACAGTTACTAAAGCAGGAATTTATACCGTACAAACAGGAGGTAATCCGGATTGTAAAGGTATTCTTCAGACTTTTACAGTTGAAGATTATGCAAAAGGTGCCAATGATAATCCGGTTAGTCCATATGCCAGTAATATAGACCCGGCTACAAAGAGACCTTACCTTTGTGCCAACGATAATAAGGAATTTCCAAAGATTTTCTTATGTGGTTTAACGGACACCAGGGAAATCAAGACCAATATTGCAGGAGCCACCAGTATTAAATGGCAGGTTTCTACAGATGTACCACCTACAGGATTCCCTGCAAGTTGTGCGTATGAAGATGCTGTAAACTGGACACAGGCAGCGCCTGACGGACCTAATTTTACGGCAAATAAATCCGGGGCATTTAGGGTAATTGTAAGTTACGGTAATAACTGTGTGAACACGTTTTATTTTAGTGTTTTCCAGAACCCTTTAGATGTAAAAGCTAAAAAAGATGATGCAATCTGTTCAACACCCGGAAAAATAACGATTACAAACCCGTTACCAAACACGGGTTATACGTATAGTAAAGACGGAACTAATTTTCAAAATTCAAATGTATTTGATAACCTGAATCCTGGTGATTACGTAATTACTGTAAAACAAACCGCGCCAACCACAGAAACTGCTTCATGTCCGTTTACTATTAAAGTAACAATTTTGCAAGCTACATTCAATCCCGAAGTAGTCGCTACAGATGCTATTTGCGGATCAGTTGGCGGATCTATAAGAGCCAGTGCAGCGGGTGTTCCTGGTGATTATCAGTTTATAGTTAAAAATGCCGGAACGAATACAATTGTAGCAAATTCAGGAAAAGTTACCTCTCCAAATTATAAAGATTTTACAGTAGCTCCCGGAAAGTATGATGTTGAAGTGTATGCTAATAACAGTTTAGTACTTCCAGCGAATAACGGATGTTTCGCAATGAAAACAGTCGAGGTATTCGATAAAACATTAAAGGCCAGTGCACAAATTACGAAGTCATTAGCTTGTGGAAATGGTGAAATTACGATTACTGCTTCGGGTGGAACTCCAATTCCTAACTCCAGTCCTGCCAAATATAATTATAATGTAAATGGAGTTGATACAGGAACTAATCCTGTAATTACTGTAGTGAGACCACTAACCAATGGTGGTAAATATGATATTATAGTAACAGATTATGCAGGTTGTAAATTTACAATACCAACAATAATAGTCGTTGACACACCGAGACCAACTGTAACAATAACCCCAAAAAATGGTAAATGTTATGGTGAAAAAGGTGAAATTTCGATGACAGTTACGCCAGCAGATTCAGGTTACAGCGTTTCTTATAATGTTAATGGTGGGGCGTATACAACGTTACCAACTACCAATTTAGCTCCGGCTAAATATAATGTAATCGTAAAATATACATATGGTACTGAAGATTGTTTCGATGCCGTTAAAGTAGTAGAAATTACCGGACCGGAATCGCGATTGAGTGCTTCAGCGGGAGTTGCAGCTTTGTCCGGTTGTGGACCTACTGGTTTTGAAAACCAGGGATTGGTTAGAATTACAAACCCTCAGGGAGGAACTCCTTTTGCCGCTCCAGATTTATACAGATACAGTTTTGATGGAGGCACCACCTGGATTAAAGATAATTTTGCTTATGTAAATCCGAGAGTAACACCTTATACTTTTTATATCAAAGATGCTGTTGATTGTATTTATCCAATGACAGGTATTGTTTTGGATCCTCAGCCAGTAGCACCGGTTATTGAGGTTGATAATCCTGTAACATTTAATTGTGACGGGTCAGCAACAAGTACGGTAACGGTTAAAAATCCGGGCGCAGCCAATTATAGTTTTAACTATTATTTATTGCCAAGTACCGTAGCAAATACCAATAATCCTACAAATGTTTTTCCTAATGTGTCTGCGGGACCTCATAGAGTTAGAGTAGAGTATAAACTTACAAATGTTCCTACATACAGTATTTTATTAAAAGAAGATTTCGGTTATGGTGATGATGTTCAGTCTCCTGGAATTAATAGTACCTATTATTGTTTTGAAAGACAAGTAGCAGCAACTCAATGTAGAGGAGCTATAGAAATCAATGATGGTGATTATTCTGTTACGGCAAAGATTGTACAGCCTTTCGGACCATGGTTACAACCGGGTGATCATACACCTCCAACTGTGCCGGCGACTGCTAAGGGAAGATGTTTAGTGGTTAATATCGGAGATCAAATTCCGGTGACCGCTATTTTATACCAAAAAGACATTAAAGATATTATTCCGAACCAGCCGATTAATTTCGAGTTTTTTGCAATGAACCTGCTAAATAAGAACAATACTCAGGCTGACCCAAATCTTAGGGTTGCATTGGTTAATGCAGCAGGTGTTGAGATTTCAGGATTTAATACAGGTTCAATACCGAAATCTGAAAAATGGGAAGTTTACCCTAAAACAGTTATGACTCTTGATCCTGGAGCCAATACTAATTTAAAATTTATTGTCCGTTCAAACGTAAAAGAAACAAGTGGAAACGATGTGGCCATTGATGATATTACCGTTTATCAATTACCAAAAACATGTGCTAAAGACATATTCATTGATTTTACGGTACCTCTAGGTAACGCTTTTTCTGCAACTGTCGGGAATTCTATTCAGGCAGATTGTAATGGTGGTAAAGGTTCTTTTGATATTTTCGTTAAAAACTTTGATACCAATAATGGATTCTATTATTCTATTGATGGAGGTACTACCTGGGCAAACTCAAAAGTTTCACCGGTTAAAATTTCCAATATTGCGGGCAATTATAATGTTAATGTTCGATATGATAACCCGGCTGCACCTGCACCTGGAACGCCATGTATTATTCCTATTCCTGCAACAATTACAGAACCTACTGCTTTTGTTGTAAAAGCAAATGCGAGTGTGGCATTATGTAAGTCAGGAGCAGGCGCTGTCGCAACAGTTACAGCAAGCGCACAGGGAGGTATTGGGCCCTACACATTAATACTTAAAGATAAAAATACACCATTTACAGAAGTAACTTTCCCACCTAGTGGAATATTACCAGACATCAAGCCTGGAACTTATACCGTTTTAGGAACAGATGCTAAAGGATGTGGAGGTTCTATCGGTACTGATTTAGTTATTGCTGACCCTGTTAAACCGGAAGCAAATATTGTTTCCAATACAGGTTTATGTTTTGATGGTAGTAGTGCTCTGATTACAGTTAATATTACTAAAGGTACCGGTCCATTCTATTATCAGGTAAATGTAAATGGAGCAGGATATGGTAATCCAAGTACTACTTTTCCAGGCAAAACATTTACCTATACGGGAACTGCAACAGGAACTTATGACTTTTTGATTACAGATACCAGCAACAAATGTGAGGCTACAGCTGTAAGTCAAAAAATTGAAGGTAAATTAACAGCAAATGCGCTAACGACTACGCCATTAAGCTGTGATCTTACTGCACCAAACGCAGTTATAGAAGTTTCTATTTCAGGAGGTTATACACCTTATAAATATGTGGTTAAAAAAGGTGCTACGACATTATTTACCAGCGGTAGTATTGCAGGTCCTAAATTTACCTATTCAACAAGTACTTCAGGAACCTATACTTTTGAAATTACAGATGTAAAAGGTTGTCCATTTAAGGTTGACGCAATCGTTAATTCTAAAGTTGCCGTTACTGCAAAAGAGAAAGTAGATCATGTAAGCTGTAATGGTGCAGCTGACGGAAGCGTTACCATTACACCACTAACAGGAGTAACTCCGTTTACGTACCAGTTTAATGGTACAGGTCCTTTTACGTCTACGACTACTTACGGACCATTAGCCGGTTCTATTGCAGGAACGACTTATACCTACATTGTAAAAGACGGACAACAATGTGAACAATCCTATTCCTTTAAAGTTTTCCAACCGGATGTAATTAAAGGTACTGCTACAATGGCGCCTTTGTACAATTGTGACAATCCTGCAACAATAACAATTTCAGGAGTTAGTGGAGGAAATGGTTCTTACCAGTATACTTTATTGAAAGATGGTGTAAAATATGCCGGACCACAAGGAACACTTGTATTTAATAATTTAAGTACAGAAGGTGTTTATACCGTTACAATTACAGATTCGAAAAGTTGTTCTGTTACAATACCAGCGGGAACGATTACCAAATTGAACCCACCGGCAGCGATGACGCTCACGCCTTCGAAAGTAACTTGTCCGAGTAATACGGCCAGCGTAACCATTTCAGATGTGAAAAATGCGGCTGGTGTACTTTTACCAACTGCAGGCTTACAATACAGAATGCTTTTACCAACGGTTGGTACTTACCAGACTACTACTACATTTACAGGTTTAGCTGCGGGAGTTTCATATAAATTTGAAGTAAAAGACGCGAACAATTGTAAATTCGAAGAAACTATATTTATACCTGCATTACCCACTATTGCAGTAACATTTAAATCTCAAATTGATATCGTATGTTTTGGCGATACCAATGGTAGTGCCATATTTACGGTAACAGGATTGGGTAATGGTACAAATTACTCGTATGTTGTAGATACTAAACCGGCTGTAACAGGAACTTCTCCTGCAGCAGGTACATCTTTTGATATTCCGGTATCAGGATTAAGCCCTGGTTTACATACCATTACAGTAACCAATACATCAACTACTTGTTCTGCACAACAGACTGTAACGATTTTGGCTCCGGCTGCGGCTTTAGTCTTAAACCCTCCTGGATTAACTCCTGTTACTTGTAACGGTTTAGGTCAGGCAATAATCAATGCAGTAGGTGGCTGGACACCCTATAAAAATTATGAGTTAACTCCAACAAATCCGGCAGGGGCTGTTGTGAATCAAACGACTAATACTTTTACAGGATTAGCAGCGGGAGACTATAAAGTGGTAGTAACAGACTTAAACGGATGTACTAAAACGCAAAACTTCACGATTAACCCTAAGGTTGATCCGGTGGCCAGTATAGATACTGTTACATCAGATTTTTGCTCGAGTGCTTTAGGAGCAACTATTAAAGTTACACCTAATACAGCACCTAATTACACGTATACACTTAATGGTGTAACTAAAACCACCGGAACATTCACAGGATTAATCCCGGGAAGTTATATTATTAAAGTTACAGATACTTCTACAGGTTGTTTTATTAATTTACCTGCAACAACTATTGCTTCGCCAATAGCAGCAAGCATTACTTTAGACAAAGATTTAGATTGTTCACTTGCTACGCCGGGTGCAACTATCAGAGTTTATAATATTACAGCGGGTTACCCGGACTATAAATACAGAGTAAATACTACAGGTGCACCATTTACAGGTGGTTATACCACACTTGCTGCTGGACAGACTTCGTTTACGTATCCGGCTAGTGCTGCTGCTACTTATTATTTTGAAATTACAGACAGTAAAAATTGTACTACCGTTGTAAGTCAAAAGATAAATACAATTGTAAAACCAGTAGTTACTGCTGCCACTCCGGCTCATGTAAAATGTAAAGGAGACGCTACAGGTACTATTACGGTAACAACAAACCCGGCAGCGGGAACGTATACCTATGTATTAACACCAACTGCACCAACGACGGGAGCTGTAATTACACAAACAAATAATGTATTTACAGGTATCAAAGCCGGAACTTATTCTGTTACAGTTACAGATGCTAAAAGTTGTACTTCTGCACCTTTCCCGGTTACCATTACAGAGCCTGCTATTGCATTGACAGCTTCAGCTTTAGCAACAAAAGTAAAATGTGGAACAGGAAACGCTCCTCAAGCCGCTACTATTACGGTAACAGCGATTAATGGAACTCCATTTACAGGAGGAAAATATAAATACGATTACGGAGATGGAAACGGTTATGTAGATTCAAATACATTTACCACAAGTACTCCGGGACTTGTAAGTATTACAGTAATAGATAAAAATGGCTGTACGGCACCAGCATCTGCTACAATTAATACATTAAACCCGCCAACGGCTTTAGCTTTTGCACAGGCAAATGTTATTAACTGTGACGCCACTCAATCAGATACTGATTTAAAAGTTACCGTTACTAATGGTGTAGCACCGTTTAAATTTGAAATAACAAGTACAACGGCTGCAATTGCTACGGCAACTCCAGTTGTAACAGGTATTACTACTCAGGATTATACCTTTACCAATTTATCACCTGGAAATTATTTCTTTACCATTACAGATGCTAATGGTTGTACAAAAGACGGAAATTACACCATTGATAATGTAGTTCCAATTACCGTAAGTGGTAGTTTAGTTACTGCGGTATCTTGTAATAATGGTTTAGACGGATCTGTTAAATTTACAGTTGGAGGAAACTCAACAGGATTTGGTTTTGTTCTGACAAATACTGCTGGTACCACTATTACAGGTGGAAATCAGGTGGGTAATGTTGTTACTTTCAGTAATTTACTTGGAGGAACAACGTATACCATTACGGTTACCAACCCAACAACAAAATGTACTAACACTGCTTTTGTAAACCTTGCCAATCCAACTGCAATCACGATTACAGCGGCATCTGGTACAAAAGTATATTGTGACAAACCGAATACAGCGATTACAGTAACCGCTACGGGAGGTACAGGTACTTTATATTATGCTGTTGTTTCTGCAAAAGTTGGAACTCCGGCACCGGTTTACCCGGCAGATTACAATACAACAGGAGTCTTCTCAAGAAACACGGTTGTAGACGGAGAAACTTTCAATGTATTTGTAAGAGACGCAAAAGGCTGTCCTGCCACGACATCATTCACAGTAGTGAGAGATGCACCGCCAACAATAAACCCAATACCAGTAACCTGTTACAAAGGAGGTTCACTTAACATCGTGATGTCAGGTACTGTTTTTGCAGGAACTACATGGTATGGTGTTAATGGTACGTACTCTTCAGACCCTACTAAAACTATTTCCGGACCAGGTACTTATGATTTAACGATTAAAGATGATAACGGTTGTATATCTCCGGTTTTCAAATTAATTATTAATAATCAATTAAAACTTACGGTTAAACCTGAAAAAGATGTTACCTGTACAGCTGTTCCGCCATTTACAACTACAGATGCACAAGTTACTTTGTCAGCTTTAGGTGGTGGTGCTGCATATACTTACTGGTATAAATTAGGTTTAGGAGGAACATATGTTGCTTTACCAGGTAATGTCTTCAATATGTCAGCAGCAGGAGCTGGAGATTATTATTTCCGGGTTACCTCTGACGGATGTTCTGCAGAAAGTACGGTTCCTGTAAAAGTTACTGCACCGGTACTGCCAGTTGTAAATGCTGTAGCAACCGGAACATTGTGTACGTTATCTGAACAGGGAACAATACAAGTTACGGTAACTTCCGGCGGAGTTGGTCCATTTACGTATACTATTGATAATTGGGTAACCAGTAATGATACCGGTTATTTTCCAAATTTACCAGGTGCAACAGGAACAGGTTTAGGATATACCTATCAGGTTCGTGATGCTAAAGGTTGTATTGGAACAGGAGCTACTCAGGCATTTGTTATCGCCCCGGATCCTATTACTTTTGGTACGGCTATTCAAAACATAGAATGTGATCCGTCGTCGACACCACCGGGTTCAACTTTAGGGTCAATCACTGTAATAAATGCTACTGGTGGAACAGGACAATATACCTACCATATTAGTAATAATTTTGGCTACAAAGATTCTTATACAACAATTGCCAGAGAAGATCATAAGTTTGATATTATTGACTTTGGTGTCTATGATGTAGTAGTTATAGATGCTAATAGTTGTCCTTTACCAAAGAAGGTAATTATGGCTTCTCCACCAGATGATTTAGATATTGATGTGACTACTATCCCTTCTACTTGTACAACAGGCGGAACTGCTATTGTTACGGTTTCAGCAGCGGTAACGAGTGGAAACTATGAATTTGGTATCTTAGAATTTAATACCGCACCTTACACTAATAACTACACTGGACCAGATGTGGTTGGTGGAAATGTTAAAACATTTAACCCGCTGATTCCAGGTGTAACATACACATTTGTAGTACATGATATAGTTACAAACTGTTACTTCCTGAAATCTGCAGATGCTCCTATTGGTTCAGCTTCTACGTTAGTGGGTACTCCAGCGCCTCAGAATGTTACTTGTATTGGACTAGGTGATGGTAAAGTGACCTTTACTATTACAGGACAACACGCCACTACAACGTCTGTAGATTATCAGATTTTCAGAGATCAGGATAATGCTGTGATGAGTCCTTTATTAAATGCACCGGTAGTTGCTGCGCCATTTACTGTAACTTATCCTGGAACTTTAGCGCCGGGAAGATATTATATTGTATTCACAGAAAGAGGCGGAACTATTGACGGTTGTCAGTCTGCTTCAACAATGTTCGAAATAAAAGAATCAACAACACCATTAACGCTGTTGGCATCATCACTTAAAAATGCCAATTGTAATCCAAACGCCGGTATTGTTACCGCGCAGGGTAAAGGTGGGGCAGGTTCTTATCTATACCAAATAATTACGGATACAGGAGCAATTGGTGATGCTGATGATCCAAAACCAACAGCGGCATCATTCACAACAGCGAATAGTAGCAATACATTCTTTGTTAATTCAGGAGATTATTTGGTTTGGGTTAAAGATGCAAACAACTGTATTACAAGTGCAACCGTAAAAGTTATTCAGGATCCTCTTCCGGTATTTAACGTTGACTTTACTACTTTTTGTGCAGGAGAAGGCGCATTTGAAGTTACGGTGAATATAACAGATCCGGTACCTACGATGGGTCCATATAAAGTAAGTGTTGATAACGGTACTCCGGTTCCGGTTACAGGAGTAACCTATACTGCTTTAGGTCTTACTTCAGGACCACATACTTTTGTAGTGATAGATAAAAACAACTGTTCTCAGGCACTTCCGACTGATCTAAACATAAATCCAACACCATCCGCAATAGCAACTCTCGGAAAAGTTCTGGCTTGTTCGGTTACGGGTACTGTAGTGGAAGACGCTGTCATTCATGTTGAAATTAAAGACGGTACACCGGCTTATACCTATGAAGTTAAGAAAGGAATTGCTGGTTTCGTTACATTTACGCCTGCGACAACTGTTGTTGCCGGAGTAACAGCATTCGATTATACAGTGCCTTCGGGAGCTGCTGATACTTATATTTTTAGAATTACAGATGTAAACGGTTGTCCTATTAGTACAAACCCTGTAACAATTGATCCTATTGTACCAATTGTACCGGATGCTAAAGCTATACAGCCATCATGTTTTGGTGGTACAGGTACTATTGTATTATCGGCAATTGGAGGAAAAGGACCATATAGGTATAACTTCAACAATGCAGGATTCTCTACAATTGATACGTATACAGCTATTTCAAATAATGGTATACCTTATTCATTTATTGTAAAAGACGATCTAGGTTGCGAAGCATCAGGTACTGTAATTTTAGGTGAACCAAGTGAGGTAACTATTAATCCTCCGGTTATTACACAATTAACGTGTGGTCCTGGTAATGTTGGAATAGACGCGCAGGTTGTTTTATCTGCAAGTGGAGGTACAGGTACTATTGAATATAGTTTTGACGGAAGTGATTTCAGTACTAAAACGACGTACAATGTTATTGACACAGGAAACGATCGATTGGCTATTCCATTTAGTGTGAGAGATGCAAATAACTGTTCTAAATCAGGTACTGTGGATATCTTAAAATTAGATCCACCGGTATTTAATGAACCGGCCTTTACGCAAACTACTATTACATGTCTGGCCACTACAAGTGATGTTCAGGTGGTGAGTACCAAAGGTATTGGTACCCCTACTTATAAAATCATTTCGCCAGTTGCACAGGCAGGAAATATATCAGGTTTAAACTCTGGTCTTTTCACAGGTCTACCTGCTGGTGACTATATTTTTGAAGTAACAGACTCGAGAAATTGTAAAGATCAGGCATCGTATACTGTAAAAGATGTAATCAAAATCAACATAGTGGAGCAATCCACAACAGGAATAACGTGTGCTACGGCTACAGACGGGAAAGCTACTTTCTTCGTGTCAGGCTTTGGTTCAGCTGCTCCGGGAACATACCGCTATAAATTAGATGGTGGCGCGGATGTAACCGGTTTAACAGCTGCAACAATCAATTTAACAGGATTGTCAAGCGGAAATCACACCCTTACGGTATTCGATGATGTAACAGGTTGTTCTATGGCATTGCCATTAGGATTTGACATTGCTGCACCGCCTGCTCCGCTATCAGCAACTAAAGTGGTTACACCATTAGGTTGTACTACTTTTGGAGCAGTAACTATTACAGCTGTTGACGGTTGGGGTGACTATACATACACTTTAACTCAGGGTGCGGTTGTTAAAACAAATACAGATGGAATATTTGGTGGTCTTACTGTAGCAGGTACCTACAACATTTCTGTAAAAGACAGTAATGGTTGTGAAGTAAAGGATTCGTTTACTTTAACCGCTCCGGTTAAGCCAACAATTGCAATCGACCCTTCTAATTATTGTTATGTAAATGATAATACAACAACTATAAACGTAAGTGCTACTTCTGTAGGTGCGCCGCATGTTGTAACACCATACGAGTTTAGTATTGATGGTACAAACTGGCAACTTTCAGGTTCATTCACTGGTCTGAAACCTGGTGATTATACCATTACGGTTAGAGATAAATTTGGTTGTACAGATGCTGTAACAACTAAAATCAACGGTCAGCTTTTCGCTTCTGCAGAAAACACAAAAGATCTTTATTGTGCAGGTCTTGCTGCTGACGGAACAATTAGAGTAAGTGCTGTTGGCGGATATCCTGCTTACACGTATACAGTAAATATTAATGGCGGCGGAGCTTCTGCACCAGTGGCGTTTACAAACCCCGCTTTCTCTGATTACAACGTGACAGCTGCCGGTAGTTATGTATTTACAGTGTACGATTCAAGAGGTTGTGCGTATCCGATTCCTGCTGTAGTAATGGTAGACCCAACTTTGGTTGTGTTTACTGCGACACCAACTTCACCAAGTTGTTCAGGAACTCAGGGAACTGTAGGAGATGGTTCAATTTTATTTAATTTGCCACCTTCTAACAACAATCCGGATTATACTTATACAATTCAACGTACAATTCCAGCTGGCGGAGTACTTGTTAGTCAGGTTAACAATCCTTTATTCAAAGGTTTAATTGCAGGTACTTATACGGTTACTGTAAAATCAGCGAGAGATTGTTCTACTACGGATACAGTTATTATTAACCCTCCAACTCCGGTTGTGGCTTCAGCTTTAGCTTCGCCATATACTTGTTCAGGAACAAACACCCTAAATGCAACTGTTGTTACGGTTACAGGTACAGGTGGAAAAGGAACTAATCTGGTTACAGATTATACCTACAGTGACAACGGAACAAACTGGAAAACAACAAATACATTTAATGTTATAGATAACGGATCAGTTCAAAATCCAATCTATTATGTTAAAGATGGTAATGGATGTATCGCTTCTATTCAGATTCCGGTAAACCCATTCCCTAAATTGATTTCTGCTATAGCTACATTAGATACTAAAGCAGATTGTAAAAATGCAGGAGAAATTATAAATGTCGTTATCGCAGGCGGATCTGTTCCGGCTAATTTTGAATATGATGTTTATAAAGATGGTATACTATTCGCTTCAGCTATTCCGGTAACAGGTAATACCTTTAATTATACAGCACCGGATGCAGGTCATTTCTATCAGTTTAAAGTAACTGATAAAACGACAACTTGTTTCATTCTTTCTAATGTATATAACGTTCCGTTATTCAATACAATGAAAGTGATCGCAACTGCCTCTCAAATGGTAAGCTGTAATGGTTTCAGCGATGCAGAAATCACGGTGAGCATTACCAATTACACAGGTGCATTTACGTACCAGGTTTACGATGCCGCAAATAATGCAGTAGTGGGTGCTTCAGGATCAGGAAATGCTACAACGGGTAATCCGTTTACAATTGCAGGACTTCCTTTTGGAGGTAATTATACCGTTAGAATTACACAAACAGCTTACCCTGAATGTATAGTTTCTTCAAACCCTGTAGATATTACGCAGCCTCCGGTATTAAGCCTGACTGGTTTAAAAGTTGACAATGTAAACCAAAACTGTAACAATGACGGTGCAGTACTGACGGTAGATCCTTTAACAATTGTTGGTGGTACTCCTGGATTTACCTATGCATTTGCTCCTGCAGGAACAAGTACGACACTTTTAGTGTACACACCGTCTCCGACAAAAACAATTGTAACGACGAAAGTGTTCCCATTATTCGATGCATGGGATGTGTATGTAAAAGATGCGAAGGGTTGTTATGATCATGTAACAGTAAATGTTTCATTAGATCCAAAACCAACCATTACAGATGTAAAAGTAGCGAGCCAATGTGCCAGCACTTTAGGATACAGAATAGATGTTACGGCAACCGGAGTTGGAACTTTACAATACAGTTTGGACAACGGACCATTTACAACAGATAATTTCTTTATCGTTTATTCTCCGGGACAATATACCGTTACCGTACAAGATGCAAATCAATGTACGACAACAGCTCTTGCACCAGTTACTGTTTTAGAACCGCTTACATTAAGTGGAGAAATAACGGTAATGTCAAATTGTAACACAGCAACAGGAGAAATTACTTTACATGCTGCAGGCGGTACGGTTTTACCAGCTAATAGCTATGTATATACGAAAGACAATTGGGTTACAAGCCAGGTTACTCCTGTCTTTAAAAACCTTGCTCCGGCTGTATACAAATTTAAAGTAAGAGATGTTGTTACATTATGTGAAAAAGAGTTTGACATCGAAATCGAAAAACCAACAGATGTAACCGGAATTGTTTTAACTCCGACAGCTGTTTCTTGTAAAGATGGTTTAGATGGTAGAATTAGTGTAGCAATCGCGACCTCAAATAATAATCCTGTTTATAAATATAGTTTAACAGGTCCGGCAGGATTTACACCAAGACCGGCTCAGGAATCACCTGTTTTCAATGACTTGCCTTACGGGCTTTATACCGTAACCGTATTATCAGGAAGAGGTTGTTCAGGTACAGCAACAATTACTGTTGCCGAGCCAGCTGTAATGGCAGTAGGTTTACCGGCGGTTACACAATATGTTTGTAACACAGGAAGCAACTCAGCTAATAATGCTACGATCACTGTAACTCCGGGTTCTGTTACAGGTGGTTCAAATAACTACCTGATCTACGAATTCTTCAGAGATGGAAAATCAGTACAGAAAGACGATAGAAATACGTATACTGAATTTGATTACTTAGGCGGAACTTACACGGTAACAGTATTTGACAGTAATAATTGTCAGGCGCAGTCTAACAGTGTAACTATTGATCCATATGCAGATATTGATGATTTAAAAATCGATGTTACTAAAATAACTTGTAAAGACGATGAGTCGATTCAGATTACTGCAATTGGTACAACAGGTACATTACCAACTTTAAGCTATACTATTGAAGGTGTATTAGCTGACGGATCTATATATCCGGTTACATCTAGTCCAACAGGATTATTTGCAGGATTAAAAGTAGGTCAGTACAAAATTATTGTAACAAATCCTTTAACAGGATGTAGTATCGAAAGATTCCATATCGTTAATGAGCCTAATACATTCAGAATTATAGCTTCAGATGTTAAAAATCTTGTTTGCTACAGTGATACAGACGGAAGCGCTACTTTAACATTGGTAGATGAAATTGTACCAGCAGATGAAGCAGATATCTTCAGTTATGTTATCACGCATGAATCAGGTGCACAACAAAGTGGAACTACACTATCACCGGAATTAAAACTTTCTAATCTGATTAGAGGTAAGTACACGGTAGTAGCTACGCTCATTAAGTCACCATTCTGTACCGTTACGACTGAATTTAGTATTGAAGGTCCGACAACGCAATTGGTAATTGAACCAAGTGTAAAACAAATTACTTGTGCAAACGGCAGCAATGATGGTATTATTTCTGTATCAGCAGCCGGTGGATGGCCAGGTGATTACCAATATAAATTAGAAGGAGCGAAGACCTTACCATATTCTACTGTAAATGTTTTCGAAAATTTAGCAGTTGGATCGTATACCGTATATGTGAAGGACATTAACGGTTGTGAGGTGTCAGCACCAATTCAGTTAGATGCTCCGAAACCAATTGATGTAGTAGTTGGTTTAGATAAAACGATGCTTCTTTGTTATGACGACACAGATGCTACCTTAACTGTAAACACGATTAAAGGTGGATCAGGGAACTATACGTATACCTTACACGGAACTTTGGCAAACGGTACAGCAATCACGAGAGATGCGCAGCCGGATAAAGTATTTGCTGGATTAGGTGCAGGAACTTATTTTGTTACTGTTTCTGATGACTGGACGTGTGTAGGTACATCTAACTCGGTTAAAGTTGACCAACCGAATGAAGTTGAAGCAACTATAGCTATAGACAGAACAGAAACTTGTGCCATTACGCCAAGAATTATTCTTAAAGCTACGGGTGGAACAGGTCCTTATTTCTATAGTACGGATGGAACTACTTATAACCCAACATCATTTGTATCACAAGTGACGATTGATTTACCAAAAACGACGGCAAATGTAACGTACAAGTATTTTGTAAAAGATTCAAATGATTGTAAAGCTGCAGCTGAAGCTACTGTTGAATTCTCACCAGTTCCTGCAATTGTGCTGGAAGTGTACGAACATCAGGATGTTCAGTGTAGAGGATCTGTATCCGGATCTATTACAGCTATTGCAAAAGGAGGTTTAGGTAATTATGTTTACATTTTAACAGACGTTAATGGTAACGCAATTACTCCGGCTCCGACACAACTGACTCCGGGTGAATTTACAGAACTTGCTGTAGGTAAATACCGTGTGAAAGTACAGAGTCTGGATTGTGAGCAGCCTTTCGAGATAATCGAAATTACACAACCGGATACTGAATTGTCCGCAACATTAGCTGTAGAAGACGTTAAGTGTAACGGATTCAGTAACGGTAAAATTACGGTTAACGCAACAGGAGGAACAGGCAGATATGTATATGCACTGCATCCAAACTTGACACAGTTCTTTGACTCAAATATTTTCGATAACTTAAAACCTGGTTTTTATACCATAAGAGTTCAGGATGCAAATGGTTGTTTTAACGATTACAAAGATGAAGTTAAACAACCGGACCCATTAGAAGTTGCTGAAATTGTAAGTTCACAAATTCCGGAATACTGTTTCGGCGATAAAGACGGAGTTGCATTTGTTGAAGTTACAGGTGGTGTAGGACCTTATATGGCCAGTATAACTGGAGATGGTGTTACAATCGATTTCAGAGCACCGGATGTTGACGCCAATACATTTAGTTTCCAGGGTCTTTCAGGTGGAGTTGAATATCACGTAATAGTGAAAGATCTTAACGAATGTACTAATGAGGTATTCCTTAAATTACCGGATCCGGTTAAATTAAACCCGATCGCGAAGGAAAATTACAGTTGTGAGAATGACCTTCCGGTAAATAACATTACCGTAGAAGTTGATTCAAGTATCGATGATACGAGAAAAGCAACTATCGTTTATACCTTATTCGAAGATGGAGTATCTAAAGGAATTACCCAAACCGGTAACCCAATATTTAGAAACCTTCCTACTGGTAATTATAGTGTTCAGGTTGTACTGGAAGGTTGTTCAAGAATGACCAATACAGTTCGTATTGATGCTGTTGCACCACTGAATTTAATAGACGTTACGGCAACAGTTAATAAAGACCTGAATATTATCGAAGTGAAAGCTTCTGGTGGTGTACCGGCTTACGAATACAATTTCAACAATGAAGGATTTACATCATCAAATACGTATAGAATCTATAAAACAGATATCTATAGCGTAGTCGTGAGAGATCAGAATGGTTGTGAATTCCCACTTTTAGTTCCGGGTACATTCTACGACTTCTGTCTGCCGAACTACTTTACACCGGACGGTGACGGACGTAATGATCTAATAGGTCCTGATTGTGGTGCATTGGCATACAAAAACCTGACTTTCGATATTTTCGACAGATATGGCAGAGTAGTAGCTAAGTATCGTGTAGGTCAGAAATGGGATGGTAGATACAACGGTGCCGAATTACCAACAGGTGATTACTGGTATGTTCTTAAACTAAATGACGAGAAAGATGCAAGAGAGTTTGTTGGACATTTCACTTTATACAGATAACAAAATTATAGCCCCGATGATGTTATCTAAAAAATTTATTACAATGAAAAAATTTATTTTATCCTTAGTACTCATGGCTGTAACAACAAGTTACAGCCAAGAGCTAAACCTACCGGTGTTTACACAATATTTAGCTGATAATCCTTTTATTCTTTCACCTGCTTATGCCGGTATTGGCGATAATCTCCGAATTAGAGCCAATGGTTTAACGCAGTGGGTCGGAATTAAAGATGCACCAGATAACCAGTCCGTATACGCTGATTTCCGTGTGCTGGATCGTTCCGGAGTCGGTATATCTCTATACAATGACAGTAATGGTAATACAAGACAGACGGGTGCCAAAGTTTCATTTGCACACCACCTTATTTTAGATTACACTACAAAACAATATCTTTCATTAGGTATTTCGTACAACTTTAATACGTTTCGAATTTTAACCGAGAATTTCACGAACAATTCCAATGAACCTGTGACATTGAACCCGGCTTTGTTGGGGGATCGTAACAATTCAAACAATAACTTTGATATTAGTGCCTTGTATCGCAACAGAAGCTTTTATATCAGTTTTAATGCGAATAACGTTTTGAAGAAAAACGTGGATAAATTCAAAGGGATAGAACCGGAATTGCTTTCTAATTATCAGGTATATACCGGATATGTTTTTAAAGACGGTGAAAACAGCCGTATCGAATATGAGCCATCTGTTTTCTACCAGTACTTTGCAAGTGATCAGCGTTCAACAACAGATTTTAACTTTAAATACAGACGTTTTAACCGTTACGAAGATTACTACTGGGTGGGTGTTTCCTACCGTTTCCTAAATGACCAGTTTCCAAAACCATTATCTGTAGGACCAATGGCGGGATTTATGAAGTCTAAATTTTACTTCGCCTATTCCTATCAGATAATGTTCAACGATCTTGGCAGCTATAATACAGGTACGCACTCTATAACAATCGGATTCGATTTCTTAGGGTCAATCAGTAACTGTCCTTGTACACAAAGCCCGGTTCACGATTAATACATATCTTTATAATAAAAGCTTACCGTTGATTGATACGGTAAGCTTTTGTTCTTAAAAGAGAATAAAACCTTTTCATGTTTTTGCCATTAATTTGTTTTTTTTCATAATTTACAACGTTTTCGTTGTTATTGGTCGGTTATTTTTGCTTTTTTCAAATTTAATACTACTCTAAAAGTTCTATATTTGTTATTCTTTCAAAAAAATTAAAAACTTATCAAATGAAAACTTTAAACGATTTCGATTTTAAAAATAAAAAAGCAATTATCCGTGTTGACTTTAATGTGCCACTGGATGAAAATTTTAAGGTAACAGATGCTACTCGTATCGAAGCCGCTAAACCAACAATTGATGCTATTCTGGCACAAGGAGGAAGTGTTATTTTAATGTCGCATTTAGGAAGACCAAAAGGAGTTGAAGAGAAATATTCATTAAAACATATTTTAAAAACAGCTTCGGAAATATTAGGAGTAGAAGTTAAATTTGCTACAGATTCTGTTGGAGAACCAGCTCAGACTGCAGCGAAAGATCTTAAACCCGGAGAAGTTTTATTATTGGAAAATTTACGTTTTCATGCTGAAGAAGAAGCAGGAGATGTTGCTTTTGCAAAAGAATTGGCTTCACTTGGAGACATCTACGTAAACGACGCTTTCGGAACGGCGCACAGAGCACATGCTTCTACCACTATTATTGCACAATTTTTCTCAACTGAAAAATGTTTCGGAACATTATTGGCAAAAGAAATAGAAAGTTTAAATAAAGTACTTAAAAATAGTGAAAAACCGGTAACGGCAATTTTAGGAGGATCTAAAGTATCTTCTAAAATTACAGTTATCGAAAATATTCTTGACAAAGTAGATCACATGATCATCGGAGGCGGTATGACTTTTACATTCATTAAAGCTCAGGGTGGTAAAATTGGAGAATCGATTTGTGAAGATGATAAGCAGGAACTGGCACTTGAGATTTTAAGATTAGCCAAAGAAAAAGGAGTACAGGTTCATATTCCTGTTGATGTTGTTGCAGCTGATGCTTTTTCGAACACAGCCAATACCAAAATTTTGGATGTGAGAGAAATTCCTGACGGATGGCAAGGTCTTGATGCAGGTCCAAAATCTTTGGAAAATTTCAAGAAAGTAATCCTCGATTCTAAAACCATTTTATGGAATGGTCCATTAGGAGTTTTCGAAATGGAATCATTCGCTAAAGGAACAATTGCTCTTGGTGATTATATTGCTGAAGCCACAGAAAACGGCGCTTTTTCATTAGTTGGAGGAGGTGATTCTGTTGCTGCAGTGAAGCAATTTGGCTTCGAAGATAAAATGAGTTATGTCTCCACTGGTGGAGGTGCTATGCTTGAAATGTTAGAAGGAAAAGTACTGCCTGGAATCGCTGCGATTTTAGACTAAATATCACAATTAACATTTTTTTTGATATTTTTCTTCTACAAAGGCCTTAAGTTTGTAAAAATACAATCCTTCTAATTGTTTGAATTATAGGATTTTAATAAAATGTTATATGATTGTAAGAAAAATTTCCTTAGTGGTTTCGGCTTTTTTCTCGATCGCTGCTTTTGCACAAGACGTTGCAAATTCAGATGTTCAGATTAAACCCGAAGTAAAAATTTCGTACCTGGATTCAGTAAAGAATTCTTTTAAAAAGGACAATATGGCTACGCGTGTAGACAGTCTCTGGATGAATGAATTAGTAAGCTTAGACATCTACGATGATTTAACGAAAGACATTCAAACCATCAATTCAGATGTTTCTGTAGATGAAGAACTGCCAACCGAGTTGCTGAAACAGCGTCTCCAGGCGATGAATGAGAAATCACCCTTTGAAATTGAATACAATCAAGGCCTTGAGAACATTATAAAGTCGTTTCTTAAGAATCGAAAAAAATCGTTCTCCCGATTAATGTCTTTATCAGAATATTATTTTCCAATTTTTGAGGACGCCTTTGCAAAACAAAACGTTCCTCTTGAAATTAAATATTTAGCCGTTGTAGAATCTGCTTTAAATCCTAAAGCAGTTTCTAAAATGGGCGCCACCGGTCTCTGGCAATTTATGTACGGAACCGGAAAACAATACGCTCTTAAAATCGATTCGTACATAGACGAACGAAGTGATCCTCTGAAAGCTACAGCAGCCTGTTCACAATACATGACCAAAATGTTTAGCATTTTTGGAGACTGGGAACTTGTTTTAGCGTCCTATAATTCAGGTCCGGGAAATGTAACCAAAGCCATTCGCCGCTCAGGTGGAAAAACAAAATACTGGGACATTCGAAACCATCTTCCAAAAGAAACTCAGGGTTACGTTCCTGCTTTTTTAGCAACAATGTATCTTTTTGAATACCATAAAGAACACGGAATCAATCCGGAAAGAGCAGTCGTTAAGAATTTCGAAACAGACACCGTTCAGGTTAAATCCCAAATGTCATTCAAACAAATTGCTGATTTGTTAGACATGCCACAATCACAAATACAACTTTTAAATCCTTCTTATAAATTAAACGTTGTTCCTTTTTATCAAAGCGAAGCGCACTACTTGCGTTTACCAAAAGATAAGATCGCTGCTTTTGTTTCCAATGAAGATAAAATTTACGCTTACGTAAAACATCAGTCTGAATATAAAGGGCTTCCTAGGCAGCTTGCTTTGAAGGTTTCACCTAAGGCAAAAGCGAAACTTGAAAAAAGTGCCGAAGATATTCAGTTTTATAAAGTTCGTAAAGGAGATAACTTAGGTACTATCGCAGATAAATATGATGTCTCCATCCTTGATCTGAAGAGATGGAACAATCTGAAAACCAATTCACTTGCTCTTGGTAAAACAATAAAAATTAAGTCTGATTTGATTATTAAAAATCCAAAAGAGCTAAAAGCACCATTAATTGATAAAAAAGCTCCTGAAGAAGCGATTGCAGCTGCAGACAATAAAGAAAAAACTGCTGCACCATCTCAGGAATACAGTGTTGCAGCCGGAGATAATCTGGGCAGCATTGCTAAAAAGTTCGGTATGACTATTGCTGAATTAAAAGAGTTAAATAATCTTACCTCAAATACTATTGGTTCAGGAAAAACTTTATTAGTGGCTAAAACCAGTTCTGCTGTTGAAGAAACAACCACTGAAACTACTGCCATTGCTTCGACTTCAATAGAAGCATTTAAGAAAAAAGGAGTGTCAGCTAAAAACCTGGGCGAAGATTATTACGTTAAAAAAGGAGATTCATTATACAGCATTTCTAAAAAATATCCTGGAGTTACGATTTCAGATATCAAAAAATGGAATGGAATTAAAGATGATGATTTAAAACCGGGAATGAAACTTAAAATAAACGGATAATAAAAAAAATCTTAACTAAATTTGGGTTTTATTTCATAAATTAAAAAAATGAATAAAACCCATTTTTTATGCCTTCTACTTTCCTGCTTATTTGTTTCTTGTTTTAAAAACGAAAAGCAGGCTCAGCCCGTATCCGGTAAAACAAACACCATTTCGGTTATCATAGACGATCAGTTGTGGTATGGAGAAGTAGGTGACAGTATTCGAAATAAATTTGCCTCTCCGGTTCTCGGACTTACGCAGGAAGAACCGTTGTTTACCATAAACCAGTATCCGGCCAAACTTCTGGAAGGTTTTGTGACCGATAGTCGCAGCATCATTGTGGTCAAGAAGGCAACAGTGGACAAATTTGAAATCAAACACAATTCTAAATCACTGCCTCACAACACTTTTCGGATTTATGCCAAATCGGTTGATGATATTATCTGCAGTATCGAATTTAATTCCGCTCAGATCATTAAGGTGATTCGCGATACTGAAATTCAGAAAATCCAGCAGGACAACAGTAAATCACTGCTGAACCCTGCAGTTATTAAAAACAAATTCCATATCAATTTACAGATTCCGTCGGGTTATGAATATATGCTTCATAAAAAGAACTTTATCTGGCTCAAAAAGGAAATTATAAGTGGCAATACAAGCTTACTGATTTATCAGATGCCACTGCAAAAACTGAAACAAGGACCAAATGTAGTTGAAAGCATCGTTCGCATGAGGGATTCCGTGGGTCGCTATATAAAAGGCCGCGAACCCAATACACAAATGATTACCGGCGAAGCCTATGCTCCTTATTTTTCAATCACAGAACTGGACGGAAAAAAAACCTTCGAGACCAAAGGAACGTGGGAATTAAGAAATGATTTTATGACAGGCCCGTTTATTAATTATGCCATTATTGATGAAGCATACAACCGAATTTTGGTTATTGAAGGATTCTGTTATTCGCCATCTTATCAGGAGAGGGATTTGATGTTAGAGCTTGAAGCCATAATCAAATCGGTTAAAGTGGAGAAAAGATAGGATTACCATATAAAAGCATGGAAATTGTCATGAAGAAAAAATAAGATAATTTTTAAGATCTGATAAAAATCCCGGTTGCAACTTGAGATCGATATTTTTTCTAAATTTCTTACTTTTTTTAATATTTGTAGCTTTTTTACTATTTTTGTATTTCAAAAAGAAAACCTTATGGTGTAATGCAGATAAAGAAAATACATAAAATAATATATTAAATGTTCAATCGAGATGGCAAAATTTGTAATTCATAAAAAAGGGTTTTTTTACACTGATGAAGCTTTTGAATCAGCAGAAGGGAAAATAGGAAGTATAGTAGGTTCTTTTAATAATTTGGAAGAAGCAAAAAATGAAAAAGTAAAACAGGATCTTCTTTCAATTCAAAATTTTGGAGGAATGAACGTGGTAGATTTCTTTTTTTATAAGGACAATTATGATGAAGTGTATCAACAGTTTGAAGATTTTTTTAGTTCAGAATTCGATATAAAGATCGAAGACAAGTATTATTTTGATTTTCCTGATGTTATTTCAGCCGAACAAGCCAAAAAGATTCACGAAATTTTAAATATAACATTTCATGATATCGTAGAATATGAAAATGATGTCATATTGAATCCGGATGATTTTAATTTGGAAGAATCAGATTTAGGAGAATTTTAAAGATGAATTCAGTTATACATTCTCAAATATCAGTTCGGAAACGCGGTGGTGTGATCGAAGATTATCTTAAAATCCATGACTTAATGGATAACACTAAAGAACTGTGCAGTGATAACAGACATAGAATTCTGCACACTATGTGGGGAATTAAAAGAGTAATTATCCCCATTTTTGGCCATCCAATAATCAACAGTGATAATAAGGTGGTAAATGTAAAAGACCTTTGCGAGCAAGATCATATTTTACCTGATTATCTCAATAGGTTTATTCCAACATTGTCAGACTTTGTAAGTTGTATCGACAATTCGGGAGCATCTCAATATAATTTTAAGGAATTTGCTGAAAACTATCAAAATGATAAAGAGCTTATGGAATTACTTTTGTCACCACTGGCTGTCACTGGTTTAGAAAAATCGCTTTTGATAACTCATAACTCTTGGTTTATTAATGAGATCGTTCCGAAAGTTTTAAATCGAGAAATTGAAATCAAAGATTTTACAATTACGCCAGCTGATTTATTCAACAATATGCAATTTAAGCTCTGGATGGATAATGGAAGTGTATATCCTGAAAGTTGTAAATTTACTTTAGGAAGAGTGGTAGGATAAAATTTTTTTTAAGCTTCATAATAAATCCCGATTACAACTCGTAATCGGGATTTCTATTTGATAATATTTAGTGTAATTTTGCTTTAAGTAAATTAAGACAACAAACAATAAACCCAAAACAACAAACAAAACTTAAATGGAATTAAAATGGAAAATAAAGCCTTTTGAGGCCTTAACCGTACATGAGTTATATGATTTGCTCAAACTAAGAAGTGAGATCTTTGTAGTAGAGCAAAATTGCGTTTATCTGGATCTTGATGGCAAAGACAAACTTGCTTTGCACCTGATCGGTGAATACGACGGGAAGATTGTTGCGTATTCGCGTTTGTTTGATGCTGGAATCAGTTTCGATCATGCTTCCATCGGGAGAGTGGTAGTAGATGCTAATTATCGCGATAAAAAGTGGGGACACGATCTGATGCGGGAAGCTATCGCCGGGATAAAATCTAATTTTGGTAAAGACAAAATCACGATTGGTGCCCAGTTATATTTGAAGAAATTCTACGAAAGCCACGGTTTTGTCCAGACCAGTGAAATGTACCTGGAAGATGATATTCCGCATATTGAGATGCAGCGCGGTTAATTTAAATTTGGGTGATAAAAAACTCGACACGTCTGTCTAACTTATCGCCTTGTCCCAGTGGGTATTTATTGCCGCAACCCTGAAAAGTCATTCTGCTTTTGGATATTTTTCTATCCATTAAATACATAAAAACGGCTTTGGCGCGATTCCACGAAAGTCTTCTTTCGTTGGTCGCTTTGTCAATTGCATCACTGTAAATTTCAGGGGTGCAGCACACATGGCCGCGGATTTCAAACTCCAGCGTATTTTTATCCTGAAGGATTTTGGCAATTTTGTCTAATTCTT
Source organism: Flavobacterium circumlabens (assembly GCF_004345565.1). Classification (GTDB taxonomy): domain Bacteria; phylum Bacteroidota; class Bacteroidia; order Flavobacteriales; family Flavobacteriaceae; genus Flavobacterium; species Flavobacterium circumlabens. Next base: position 951,135 of record NZ_SLWA01000001.1, read on the forward strand.
TTTTGGAATTATGAGTGAGTTTGGAACTTCCAATGTCAAATAAAATATTGTCCAGATAAATTTTATCGCCGACTTTTAGTTTGTTTTTAAAGGAGTTGTGGATTCCTTTCCCAAAACTGTTCCGCTTGACTACGATTAAGTCTACCCGCCGGTTTTGGGAGCGGGTTTCGTGCAGGTTTTCTATGGTATCGGGTTTTATAATTACACGGCCTTTTCCTTCCAGAATGACTATTTTGCTCTGGTTAAAACCATGCAACAGCAATAATTCCTGAATAGTATTCACGCGGTTTTTCGACAGCCTGAAATTGTATTCGTCAGTGCCGCGATCATCACAATAGCCGTAAATTTGTATGGATTCTACTTTTGAGGTATCAATTTTTTTTATAAAGTTGCTTATAATATTTGCTTGCTCGTCCCTAAGACTGAACTTGTCGAAATCAAAATAAATCGTTTCAACGGGTTTCTGTTGTGCTGACAAGTTGATAATAAAGAAAAGAAACAGAACTTTATAAATTTTCATTTTTACATTTTTAAAATCGTTTTATACTCAGCCTGATTATTCAAAACGGTTACCGCTTTTTTAATTTCTGAATTGTTTTTAATATAAAATTGATACAAACCTTCCTGATATTGGTACCTTTTGATAAGTTCCTCCTGAATCAGGTTTTTAATTTCCTTTTGGTTTTTATCCAGTAATGTAGTTTCACTTTTTTCAAGGGCGTTTAGTAATTGCTGGTATTCCGGTGCGATCGTTTCGTCTATTTTTTCACTTTTGGCAGCAGCAAGCGTATTTTTCAGTGCTACTTCAGTTTCAGTATCAAAACTGATTTTGTTGGTTTTCAGATATTGTTTAAAAGCGGTATAATCTGCCTCGGTAAGTACAGGGATTTTATCTCCCAAATTCGGGTTTTTGTAATAGTAAGAGGAGGCATAATCAAAAATCCCGTCGTTTTTTAACAATGCATTCGTGATCGGACTCATTTTGGTTTCTTCCAGTTCAATGTCCGGTAAAACACCGCCGCCATCATAAACGGTTCTTCCTTTTCTGGTTTTAAAAGCATTGAAGTTTTTAGCATCTGTTTTTTGAGCTACACCATTTTTATCTTTGTGCGCATAATCCAAAGCCTGAATACAACGCCCTGATGGTGTATAATAACGGGAAATGGTCACTTTTAACTGCGTTCCGTAAGTAAGATCGACAGAACGTTGTACCAGACCTTTTCCAAAACTGCGGCTTCCGAGAATGACAGCACGATCTAAATCCTGTAAAGCTCCTGAAACAATTTCGGATGCAGAAGCACTTCTTCCGTTGACCAATATCGCTAAAGGAATCTCAGTATCAATAGGTTCGTTTTGGGTTTTGTAGGTGTTGTTGTGTTTTTCAATCCTTGATTTTGTTGTCACGATAACTTCGTTTTTGGGAACAAACAAATTACAAATATCAATGGCTTCGTTTAGCAAACCTCCCGGATTTCCTCGTAAATCAAGAACAATCTGTTTGGCACCGTCTGCTTTTAGTTTCTCCAGGGCGCTTTTTACTTCCGCGGAAGCTTTTCTGCTAAAATGCGCCAAAACGATATAACCGGTTTTGTCATCTATTTTTCCAAAGAAAGGAACAGACTTAATATCCACCTCGTCCAAAACAAGTTCAGTAGTGTAAGGTTTTCCCTGACGCAGGTATTTGATCGTGATTTTAGTATTTTTTGTTCCCTTTAATAATTGCGAGGCATCATCTTTAAAATCGGCAATCAAAACATCTCCAATCTGGATAATTTCGTCACCCGCTTTCAGTCCGGCTTTATCAGCAGGATAATTTTTATACGGTTCACGAACAATCAAACGGTCTTTTTTTCGGGCAATCATGGCACCGATTCCGGTATATTCTCCCGTATTATTGATTTTGAAGTTTACGACATCCTGTTCGTTAAAGTAAACCGTGTACGGATCTAAACTTCCCAACATACTTTTTATGGCCTTATCCATCAAATCCCCGGGATTCGTTTCGTCTACATAATTGGTATTTACGGCTTTGAATAAAGTGGTGAAAATTTCAATCTGCTTGGCTATTTCAAAAAAGTCGTCTTTGAAACTGGTTCCGATAAATAAAAATCCGGCCGCAACAGCAGGAATGATGAATTTCTTTTTGAAATAAGGATACATGGGTTATATTTTTTTTCTTTTAAATCTTCTTCTAATGTAAAAGGCAATTACGCCGAATAGTATAAGGAACGGCCAGACACTAATAATCCAGATGAATAAACCGGACAATTCAAAAAATCCGGATTGTATGGCGGTCAGTATTTTGGAACCGTAGGAAATTTTAATGCTTTGCTTTTCCGCAATAGGTTTGTAAAATTCGATGGAAATCCTGCTTTCAGAAACGCGGCTTTCCAGGTATTTCAATTGACCTTGTTTGGATTCAATTTCTTCACGAATCGCAGAAATCTGCTTTTCGATTTCTAGTATTTCACTTATTTTGGTTGCTTTTTTTAAAATTTCAATGTAACGTTCTTCGAGCTTCTGTTTTGTTTTTAATCTCGAATCCAGATCAATATATTGTTCCGTAACATCTTCAGTTGAAATGTCTTTCTGGTCGAAATAAGAAACGCCTTTTGAAATCGATTGTAAAAAAACATCAAAATTCTGACTTGGAACGCGAACGGTTATATTTCTAAAAAGCGAATTGTCATTTTTTCCTTCAGAGTCAGACTGTATAGTCGCATGGCTTTCTTTAACAGCAGTTTGAATTTTGTGGAAGGTCTCTTCAATATCATTCGTTTCAAATCTCAGGCTGGCATATTTAATTATTTTTTGTGGAATTGCTTTTTCATCATCCGCTGCTCCAGGTGGAGGTGGCGCCGACATTGTTATCGCTGCAACTTCACTTTTATAAACAGCGCTCTCACTTTCTGCCTGTTTATTGCAGCCTGAAAAAAGCAATGCAAAAAGGAATAAATATAAAATATGTCGCATAAAATTTCAATTTAGAGCTAAAACTACAATTTTTTTATAATTTTTTATCTAATCTGATAAATAAAGTTGTATTTTATAGCTTATAATTCAGTTTTATGCTCAGAATCGGTCGTTTTGTTTACCTGTAGGAGAAATTTCTCAAACAACTGAATGGTTTTGCTGTTGATTTCATCGTAAGACAACCGGTCTTTACTTTGATAAAAAAGCATAAAAGAATAAGGACCTTCAAGAGTATCCCAAAGCAAATGTTTATTGAGACGATACGTTTCTCTTAAGACCCGTTTGAAGTAATTGCGATCAACTGCTTTTTTGAAGTATTTTTTTGAAACCGAAACCCCGACCTTAATTTTTTCCTCAGATCCCGCTTCTCCGGCATGGTAAACCAAACGCAGCGGATACTTAGAAACTGATTTCCCCTCGGAAAAGAGTAGACCAATTGTTGTTTTGCTTTTAAGGCGTTCGTTTTTTGGGTAGGTAAAGTTCATTAATTCAGAAAAAAGTTGCAATTTTAAAGGACAAAGGTACAATTAAACCATAAAAACGGTTATTGTTTTTAATTTTAATACCGCTAAAAAATATATTTATTACTTTTGGCCTTTAATTTTTTTAAGCATGCAAAAGATAATTTCGTATCCCATATCCGTAATTTACTATTTATGTTTTAGTTTATGTTTATTGGTTTTTCATCCAATACAATGGATCTGCATAAAAGTTTTTGGTTATCAGGCGCATAAAAAGAGCGTTGACTATTTGAATTTTTTTCTTTTGAGATGTACCAATTTAGTAGGGACGACATATAAAATTGAAAACAGAGAGACTATTCCTGTCGGAGTTCCCTTGATTTTCGTATCCAATCATCAAAGTATGTACGATATCGTAGCAATGATTTGGTACTTTAGACGTTTTCATTGTAAATTTGTAAGTAAGAAAGAGTTAGGAAGCGGAATTCCGAGTGTGTCATTCAATTTACGACATGGAGGTTCAGTGCTGATTAACCGAAAAGATCCAAAACAAGCCATTCCCGTAATCAAAGGCCTGTCTGAGTATATCGAAAAAAATACAAGATCGGCTGTTATTTTTCCGGAAGGTACCCGCAGCAAAACCGGAAAGCCAAAAGAATTTGCGCAGAGCGGTTTGAAAATCTTGTGTAAATATGCACCATCAGCCTATGTTGTTCCGGTAAGCATCAACAATTCATGGAAAATGGTACGATACGGAATGTTCCCTGTTGGTTTAGGAAATCGCCTTACCTTTACCGTTCATAAAGCTTTAGCCGTAAAAGATTATGATTTTGCCGAGTTAATGGCAATTACAGAAAAGGCAGTTGTAGAAGGAGTAAATGAATATAAATAGATTTTCGTTTTGTGAAAGCAAAAACTTAAATCCCAAATCTAAAATAAGTAATGTCTATAAAAAACATTAGATTAGAAGTAATGCAGTTTTTGGAAAAAAACGTAGATAGCTTCGTTGAACAGTATTTAATTCCAGTGGAAAAAATTTGGCAGCCGTCTGATTTTCTGCCTAATTCTGAAGGAGATAATTTCTTTGAAGAGGTTAGAGAATTACGTGAAATTGCTAAAGAATTGCCGTATGATTTCTGGGTAACGCTTGTAGGTGACACGATCACCGAAGAAGCTTTGCCTACCTATGAATCCTGGTTAATGGATGTAGAAGGAATAAATCAGATCGAAAATGGCGGAAATGGCTGGTCGAAATGGATCCGTCAATGGACCGGTGAAGAAAACCGTCACGGTGATTTATTAAACAAGTATTTGTATTTGTCAGGTCGCGTTAACATGCGTGAAATCGAAATGACTACACAGCATTTAATCAACGACGGTTTTGACATCGGAACCGGATCTGATCCGTACAAAAACTTTGTATATACCAGTTTTCAGGAATTAGCAACATATGTATCACATAACAGAGTAGCCCAGATGGCGAAGAAATTTGGTGATAATAAATTGTCTAAAATGTGTAAAATGATTGCAGGAGACGAAATGCGTCATCATCATGCGTACAGTGAATTTGTAACGTGTATTTTCGCGGTTGATCCTAGCGAAATGATGTTGGCCTTTCAATACATGATGAAACAAAAAATCGTTATGCCCGCACATTTCTTAAGAGAATCAGGTCAGAAGATCAGTTCTGCTTTTGAGCAGTTTTCAGATTCAGCACAACGTATTGGTGTTTATACAGCAAACGATTATGTTGATATCATGCAGAAGTTAATCGATAAATGGGAGGTTGATAAAATCACCAATTTAACGGATGAAGCAGAAAAAGCTCGTGACTACTTAATGAAATTACCGGGACGTATGGCCAGAATTTCTGAACGATTAGTGATCCCACAGGAATCTCATATTTTCAAATGGGTTGAACCGGCGAGATTGTGATTTCAGCTTTTTAATTGAAAATTCAATTTAAAGCAACTTTATTGCATTAGATAAATAATAAAATTGATGTTGATTATCGGAGTTTATAAAACTTTGATAATCAACATTTTTTAATAAAATGGATTTGGGAATGTTGATTAATGCAACAATGTTCATTTAAAAATCCGTAAAAGGAATGACTTTAAAAGCATCTAAAAATTTATGAATACTACAGACTTAATAAAGAGAACAATTCAATTTGTAAAAGAAAAATTAGAAGATGCAGAGGGCGGACACGATTGGTTTCACATTGAACGTGTGCATAAAAATGCGCTGTTGATCGCCAAAAATACGGACTGTGATTTAACAGTGGTTGAATTAGGTGCTTTGCTTCATGATATTGCCGACAGCAAATTTCATAACGGAGATGAAACGATCGGTCCAAAAACCGCACGTTTATTTCTCGAAGGTGAAAATGTTTCAGAAGATGTGATTGCTCACGTGGTATACATCATAGAAAACATCTCTTATAAAGGCGGTAATTTTGAAAAGAAATTTTCCTCAATTGAATTGGATATTGTTCAGGATGCAGATCGTTTAGATGCGATCGGAGCTATTGGAGTGGCGAGAGCTTTCAACTACGGAGGCTTTAAAAACAGAGCATTGTACAATCCGGAAATTGAGCCTGTCACAAATATGACGAAGGAAGAGTACAAAAAGAATAATGCACCAACCATAAATCATTTTTACGAAAAGCTCCTACTCTTAAAAGATAAAATGAATACCGAAACCGGAAAAGAAATCGCAGCCGAAAGACATCGTTTTATGGAGCTTTTTCTTTCACAGTTCTACGCGGAATGGGAGGGAGTGAAGTAGTTTTTTAGTCTCAGTGTTCAGTTACAGTATTGAGTTATAGTTTTCCAGGAGCGACAGCCCTAAAATTCTCAGAACCTTAGCACCTCAGCATCTTAGCACTTCCAAAAAAAACCTTTGCCCCTCTGAACCTTTGCCTCTTTGAACCTCAAAAATTAGCTACATCCGCAACTTCCCCCATCACCACAGTCCTTTTTCTTTTTAGATTTCCAAAAGAATTTCTTAATCAAAAAGGCAACGGCGAAAGCTAATATGGCAAAGGCGATGATTTCCTGTATCATGATTTTTATTTTAGAATTTGATACGCTATTAAAGCTACAAAATAAGCAAGGCCACTCATGAAAACCAATTGCATGGCTGGCCACTTCCAGGAGTTTGTTTCTTTTTTGGTAATGGCAAGCGTACTGGCACATTGCATGGCGAAAGCGTAAAACAGGAGTAATGAAATCCCCGTAGCAAAATTAAAAATCTTTGAACCCGTTGCCGGATCTACTTCCTGTTGCATTTTGCTTTTTATGGTGGCTTCATTATCACTGTCTCCTACACTGTAAATGGTTGCCAGCGTTCCCACAAAAACCTCGCGGGCAGCAAAAGAGCTTATCAGTGCAATTCCGATTTTCCAGTCGTAACCCAAAGGGGCAATTGCAGGTTCGATTGCCCTGCCCATAATTCCGATGTAGGAATTCTCCAATTTCTGAGAAGCGACTTCATTTTCAAACTGAAGCTTATTTAAGTGTTTTTCTGCTGTTCTTTCTTTCACAATGGCTTCCGCTTCATTAAAATCCTTTCCGGGACCGTACGAAGCCAAAAACCACAAAATAACAGATATGGCTAAAATGATTTTACCCGCACCAACGATAAAGGCTTTGGTTTTTTCGATAACATTGATTCCAACATTCTTGAAAAGAGGTAATTTATAACTTGGCATTTCAACTACGAAATAGGTTTTGCTGTCTAATTTTAGAACTTTATTTAAAATATAAGCAGATAAAATAGCTGTTCCGAATCCTAAAATATACAAGAACATTAGCGTGAGTCCCTGAAGATTTAAAATTCCCAGAACACGTCTGCTCGGAATCACCAGTGAAATAATAATCGCATAAACAGGTAATCGTGCAGAGCAGGTGGTAAACGGAGTTACCAAAATGGTGATGAGGCGTTCTTTCCAGTTTTCGATATTTCGGGTGGCCATAATCGCCGGAATCGCACAGGCTGTTCCTGAAATCAAAGGCACGACACTTTTTCCGGAAAGCCCGAATTTGCGCATGATTTTATCCATAAGGAAAACCACACGGCTCATATAACCGCTTTCTTCGAGAATAGAAATAAACAGAAATAAAAAGGCAATTTGCGGAATGAAAATTATAACCCCGCCAATCCCCGGAATAATTCCCTGAGAAAGTAAATCGGTTAAAATACCACTGGGCAATTCCTGAGCAACCCAGCTGCTTAAAGAGGCAAAAGTGCTGTCAATAAAATCCATCGGGATGGTAGACCAGCTAAAAATTGACTGGAAAATAAGAAACAGAATTCCTGTGAAAATGACATATCCCCAGACTTTGTGTGTTAAAACGCGGTCCAGTTTTGCCCTGAAATCTTTTGCCATTGTGGCATCTATTTTCAATCCGTCTTTTAAAACATTGTTGATGAACTGGTACCGTTTTATGGTTTCTTTTTGCTGTAAACGTTTTAATTCCGGATGTGACTTGGTAAAGGCATTTCGAATTTCATTTCGGTCTAAATTAGAAAAATTGACATCCTGCGTGATAACCAGCCATAATTTGTACAGCAATTGGTTTGGAAACAATTTTTGTAAACCGCTAAAATATTCAGGATCAATTTCTAAAGCATTCAGGCAGGATTCATGCTGAAGGGTTTTATACGAAACGATCAGGTTTTTCAGGTCTTCAATTCCGGTCCCTTTTCTTGAACTGATCAGGGCAATTTTGGTTTTTAGTTTTTCTTCCAAAAGCGGAATATCTAAAGTAATTCCTTTTGTTTCCATGCGATCCGCCATATTAATGACTAAAATCGTCGGAATTTCAAGGTCTTTTATTTGTGTGTAAATGAGTAAGTTTCTTTTCAGATTTTCTACATCCGTCACAACGACTGCGACGTCGGGATATAATTTGTCATTTTTGTTCAGCAGCAGTTCAATTACCACGCTTTCATCCATGGAACTGGCGTTCAGGCTGTACGTTCCCGGTAAATCTAAAATATTGGCTTTTATACCATGAGGCAGTTTACAGAAACCTATTTTCTTCTCAACGGTTATTCCGGGATAATTCCCTACTTGCTGGTTAAGTCCGGTAAGCTGATTGAATACGGAAGTTTTTCCTGTATTTGGATTCCCGATAAGCGCAACATTAATATTTTCAACACTCATTACAAATTGGTTTTGATAAGTTCAACTTCAATTTCACGAGCAGTTTCTATACGAATGGCAACATGAGAACCATTAATGTCCAAATACAAAGGGTCTCCAAAAGGAGCAATTTGAAGTAATTCAACCATACTGCCCGGAAGGCAACCCATTTCTAATAATTTAAGAGGAATAAGTTCGATATCAAAATCTTTGATAATGGCTTTCTCGCCTTTTTTTAGGGAATGGATCGTATTTCGCAAAGCTTATTTAGATTGAATTTAGATTGCAAAAATAGGCATTTATTCTATATATCTAAGTATTTAATGCTCATTCAAATGCTAAATCTTTCTAAAATAAAGTGTTTTATTCCTGACACAAAAAATCGATGTCTGCCAGAAGACGTTTGATGTCTTCTTTATTCGTTCCGTCATAGAAACCACGGACACGGCGTTTTTGGTCTACCAGTACAAAATTTTCAGTATGAACCATATCGTACAACTGATCCGGTCTTCCAAGTTTTACGGCCAGGTATGATTTTCTGGCCATGGTATAGATTTCTTTTTTGTCGCCCGTAACCAGATTCCATTTACTGTCAACCACGCCATGTTTTATGGCATATGCCTTTAATACCGGAATACTGTCGACTTCAGGGAAAACCGTATGGGACAGCAGCAATACTTTCGGATTATTTAAAACGGCTTTCTGGACATCCGCTAAATTGGTGGTCATTTTAGGACAGATGGAACCACAGGTGGTAAAGAAAAAATCGGCCACATAAATTTTGCCTTCGTAGTTTTTTTGCGTAATGGTATCTCCGTTCTGATTGACAAAAGAAAAATCGGCAATGGTATGATACTTGCTTTTGTACTGAATGGTACTGTCAACCAATTCAGGATTTACATCGGCAGGATTGTAAATGGGTAATGTTTTTTGTGGCTTTAAAGCCGAATAAAATAAGGATATTGTAACAACCGAAAATATAATTAAAACAATAAAGAATTTGCGGTATCTGTATAGCAGTGATTTCATAAAGGTAATTTGGCGCAAAAATACAAAAAGCACTTTTTAAATCTGTAGTTCGTAACTTTTTTAACTTCGAAAGTTTGTGTAATTTTCGGTGAAAGGAATGCCTTAAATTTGGTTTTTCAGTGCTTGTCAGATTTTAATTCCAAAATTGAAAGAAGTCGCTTTTAGGGATACTATTTAATTTTAGCTTTCCGAATGGATTTGTTGACCAGATACAATCCGATTAAGGTCACCATAACACCAATCGAAATGGCCTGGGTAAGCGGTTCTCCAAAAATAAAAAAACTGAGTACAATAGCCACAACCGGATTGATATACGCATAAATACTGCTGACTTCTGTTGGAAGGTGCTAACGAATATATAAAAGCAATAAAAGTCAGGATAGAACCAATTACGACCAGATAAGCAATTGCCCACCAGGATGTTAACGGAATCTCACTGTAAGGAATATTGATTCCGGAAACTTCTGTTACTCCAAAAAGAATAAAACTCGAAATCACCATTTGCAATCCTAAACTAAAATACGGATTAAAACTTGCCGCTTTTTTCTTCGTATGTAAAATTCCAAAAGCCCACGTGATGGTTGATGCCACAGACAAGAAGATTCCAAATTGAAAATCCGGTCTTAAGAAATCGCCCAGATGATCCATAAAAATAATACAGATTCCGCCAAAGCAGATTAAAAGTCCAGTCACGGCCAGCTTCGCAATTCGTACGCCTTTAAAAAAACAGATCACAACAATCCAAATTGGGAAGATAGCGCCAATAATGGCACCGAGTCCACTGCTTATGTATTTCACGCCCCAGGTACTCAGTCCGTTACTGCAGACAAAGTTCAGAACGGCCAAAATTAAGATGGTCTTCCATTGTTTACCTTTTGGCCACGGTTCTTTTTTCAATAAAAAATAACCAACGTACAGAATGCCTCCCAAAAACTGACGTATCGTCGCCAATTGTAATGCCGGCATATGTTTTACGCCTTCTTTGGAAGCAAGCCAGGTTGTGCCCCAAAAGAAACTTACCCAGCATAAAGCCAGAACTGGTAATCCTATTGCTTCCACTTTTCCTGAAAATGCGGCTTGTATTCGTGCTCTCACTTTTGTTTAGATTGGTTTGTCAAATATTCCAAAAACTATTTCAAATAGAAGTTGAAAAGCGAATTTTTATTCATGAAACTTTTAGCTGCTTCTGATGAAATATTTGCATTAAAAACCCTTATTGATTATTATATAATTTTAACATAAAGTTTAAAATAATAACAATATGTTTGTATTAAACCCTTAATTCATAATTATAATGATAAAACAGTTTAACAAACCTGTGTTTTGTGTTGTTTCTGTAATGTTTTCACTAACAGCAGTCAACGCTCAAAATGCAAAACCAAAAGAACCGGGAATCAATGTTTCCTATATGAATACTAAAATCAGTCCGACAGAAGATTTTTTTCGTTATGTAAACGGAACCTGGCTGGATAAAACAGAGATTCCAAGCGACAGGACTTCATGGGGAAGTTTCAACGAATTAAGACAAAAAACAGATGAGAATTCGTTGGCTATTTTGAAAGAAGCTTCAAAAGATCCTAAATATAAATCAAACACCGATCAGGGTAAAGCCATTGCTTTATTCAATACCATTTTGGATACAGTTGGAAGAAATAAGCTGGGTGTAAAACCGCTTGAGCCTATTTTAAAGAAAATTGATGCAATAAAAAATGTAGCAGATTTACAAAATTTCCTTATCGAAATGGAGCCTCAGGGCGGTATTGGTTTCTTTGGTGTCGGAATTGGTGCTGATGCGAAAAACAGTAATGTAAATTCAGTGAGTATCGGACCGGGACGTTTAGGACTTTCGGATAAAGATTACTACAATGCCGATGATAAAGATTCTAAAGAAAAACGTGCGAAATACGAGCTGCATGTGGCGAGAATGATGCAGTTTATCGGAGAAAGCCCGGCAAAAGCAAAACAAAGCGCCACTCAGATTCTGGCATTAGAAACGGCTATGTCTGCTCCGAGATTGGATCGCGTTGAGAGAAGAGACCGCAGAAAACAATACAACCCAACGGCAATTGCTGATTTAAAAAAGACGATTCCTTCTATTCAATGGGATAAGTTTTTTACAGGAATCGGAATGACAAAAGTGGATACTGTAATTGTGACACAGCCTCGTTATATGGCTGAATTAGAAAAAATATTTACTGAAAAGAAAGTCGCAGACTGGAAAGAATATCTGAAATGGTCTGCTTTAAACAGATCAGCTTCTTTGTTAAGTACGGATATTGAAAATGCCAATTTTGATTTCTACGGAAAAACATTAACTGGTGCATTAAAACAACGCCCACGTGAGGAAATGGCTTTGCAGGTAATCAATAATGCAACAGGAGAAGCTTTAGGAAAATTATATGTTGAAAAATTATTTCCTGCTGAAGCAAAAGATAAAGCACAGAAAATGATTCAGAACGTTATTCTGGCGTATGAAAACAGAATCAATGCATTACCCTGGATGTCTGCGCCGACTAAAGTGAAAGCGATTGAGAAATTAAAGAAAATTACAATCAAAATCGGGTATCCGGATAAATGGAAAGATTATTCTGCTTTGGAAATTAAAAATGTTTCAGAAGGCGGAACGTACTTTACCAATATGGCGAGTTTATCGAAATGGGATTATAAAGAAGATTTGGCTAAACTGGGTAAACCGGTTGACAAAACAGAATGGGGAATGTCTCCACAAACGGTAAATGCCTATTACAATCCGTCTTACAACGAAATTGTTTTCCCTGCAGCCATTTTACAACCTCCATTTTATAATTATCAGGCAGACGAAGCGGTAAATTACGGTGGAATCGGAGCGGTTATCGGTCACGAAATCTCACATGGTTTTGATGATTCAGGAGCACGTTACAATGCAGACGGAAACCTTGTTGACTGGTGGACGGCTGATGATTTAAAACAATTTACGGAACTTGGAACTGCATTAGCAGCTCAGTATAGTGCCTTAGAGCCTTTGCCGGGAATACATGTAGACGGTAAATTTACTTTAGGTGAAAATATTGGTGATTTAGGTGGAATAAATGCAGCTTACGATGGATTGCAATTGTATTTGAAAGCCAATGGAAATCCTGGTTTAATTGATGGTTTTACACCGGAACAACGTTTCTTTATTTCATGGGCTACAGTTTGGAGAACAAAATCAAGAGACGAGGCGATCAAAAGTCAGGTAAAAACAGATCCGCACTCTCCTGGAATGTACAGAGCGTATGTGCCAATTCAGAATGTAGATGCTTTTTATGATGCTTTTGGAATCAAAAAAGGAGATAAGATGTATGTAGAACCAGAGAAGAGAGTTAAAATCTGGTAATATCAAATCATAAAAAAACGGCGCTGATTCAGCGCCGTTTTTGTTTTTTATATGTTTTTGAATTACTTCAAATTACTGTAGATATAGGTTTCTATCGCTTTCAATTCTTCATCAGACATGGCCTGCGTTACGGGAAAATTAGTTTTCATTACCGAAAACTGATCGGGATCTACAATAGGATCCGCATTCCCTTTTAGAAAAGTAACAATGTCGCCCTTTTTATCTTTATAAATTTTGGCAATTTCCTGAATACTCGGGCCAATCACTTTTTGATCCACCTGATGGCAGGACATACAGTTTCCTCTTCCCTCAAAAATTTCTTTTCCTAAAGCTTCCGGAGTGGCAGCTTTCGCCGATTCTCCTTCTGAGTAGGCTTCTGTTGAGGTTGGAACAGGATTTTCAGTTGCTTCTTTTTTACAGGAAGCCAAAGCTAAAAGGGCAGATAAGAATAGTATTTTTTTCATGGTTTATTTATTTAAAAGTATGGCTGCTTCTTTGGCAAAATAAGTAGAAATCAGACTGGCACCGGCACGTTTAATGCACATCAATTGTTCCATCATGATTTTATCATTATCTAACCAGCCTCTTTCTGCAGCCGCTTTTATCATCGCATATTCTCCGGAAACATGATAAACCGTAACAGGAACATGAACAGCGTTTTTTACCTCACGGACAATATCCAGATAAGCAATTCCCGGTTTTACCATAACCATATCTGCGCCTTCTTTTACATCAGACAAAGCTTCTTTTATGGCTTCAATACGGTTGGCATAATCCATTTGATATGTTTTTTTATCTTTCGGAATGTCAGTCGTATCTACCGGAGCTGAGTCTAAAGCATCGCGGAAAGGACCGTAAAAAGCAGAGGCATATTTAGCCGAATAGCTCATGATTCCGACATTATGAAAACCAGCCGCATCCAGACCTTCTCTTAGACGCAGAACACGTCCGTCCATCATATCACTTGGTGCTACAAAATCTGCCCCTGCCTGAGCGTGGGAAACTGCCATTTTTACTAACGCGGCAACAGTACTGTCGTTTTCAACATCACCATTTGCTATAATTCCGTCATGGCCGTAAACAGAATAGGGGTCTAAAGCGACATCCGGCATCACAATCATTTCGGGGCAGGCGGCTTTGATAGCACGAATCGCCTGTTGCATTAATCCGTCTTTATTCCAGGCTTCTTTTCCGGTATTGTCTTTTAGGTTTTCGCTAACTTTTACGTAAATGTTAACGGCACGAATACCCAAAGCGTAAATTTCTTTTACTTCTTCTACTGTTAGATCAATTGATCTGCGGAAAATTCCCGGCATTGAAGGAATTTCAACTTTTACATTTTCGCCTTCAGCAACAAACATGGGAAACATAAAGTCTGATGGACTTAAAGTTGTCTCACGAACTAAAGAACGAATGGATTCATTTACTCTTAATCTTCTGCCTCTGTGTAATGGGAACATATCATTTTAGATTTTTAATTTTAGATTTTAGATGTTGACTTCTGAAATCATAAGTCGCTGATCTGCTTTCTTCAATCGTGTTGTTGTTTTGTTTTTATTCTAAATCCAGTCTATTGGAGTTTCAAGGACTTTCAATAATTTTTCTTCTTCACTTCCTGTTTCCGGATGATGATCATAAACCCACTGCACATGCGGAGGTAAGCTCATCAGGATACTTTCTATTCTTCCGTTGGTTTTTAAACCGAATAAAGTGCCTTTGTCATGAACCAGATTAAATTCTACATAACGGCCACGACGGATTTCCTGCCAGTTTCTTTGTTCGGGTGTATAAGGCAGCTCTTTTCTTCTTTCGACAATCGGAACATAGGCTTCCAGAAAACTATTCCCAACTTCACTTACAAAATTGAACCAGTTTTCCATAGACATTTGCTCATTGGCTTTGCAATAATCAAAGAACAAACCGCCAAGACCACGGGCTTCGTTTCGGTGCGCGTTCCAGAAATAAGCGTCACATTGTTTTTTATATTTTGGATAAAACTCAGGATTGTGTTTGTCGCAAGCTGTTTTACAGGTTTGATGAAAGTGTTTTGCATCTTCTTCAAACAAATAATAAGGCGTTAAATCCTGTCCGCCGCCGAACCATTGTTCGATTACATTTCCTTTTTCGTCATACATTTCAAAATAGCGCCAGTTTGCATGAACCGTCGGGACCATCGGGTTTTTAGGATGTATCACCAGACTTAGTCCGCAGGCAAAAAAATCAGCCTCGCCAACACTAAACATTTTTTGCATGGCTTCCGGTAATTTTCCGTGAACGGCAGAAATGTTGACACCGCCTTTTTCGATAACCGTTCCGTTTTCGATAACGCGTGTTCTTCCGCCTCCGCCTTCAGGGCGTTTCCAGAGATCTTCGCGGAATTTTGCAGTTCCTTCCACAGCTTCTAGTCCGGCGCAAATCTGGTCTTGCAGTTTTTGTATGTATGTGTAAAATTTATCTTTCATGGGTATTGTATTCTGATTTAAGCAATCCGAAATAAACGGTGTTTTGCAATTCTCCGTCACCATTTCTAAATTCGTCACGTAAAATTCCTTCTTGTTTAAAATTGTGCTTTAATGCAATTCGCTGGCTGGCCACATTAATTTCCGAAGTACAAATGAAAACCTTATTTAACCCTAATTCATTGAAACAAAAAGCAAGTGTATCCGAAACCATCTTTGAGGTAATTCCTTTTCCCTGATATTCTTCGTCAATAAAATACCCAAATTCACATTTGGAAATACGGTAATCTATCGTTTTTACACATAAATAACCAATTAAGTTATTGGTTGCCAAATCTCGGGCATAAAAATAAAAACCTTCTTTGTTTTTCTCTTTGTCAAGACTAACAGTCAGAAAGTTTTCGGCTTTCTTCGAAGTATCAGCATTGGCCAGCGTTACCGGGAAAGTTTTTGCAATATGATTTTTATTTTTATCAATTAACTGGTAGAATTCTTCAGGAAGAATATCTTCAATCCGGTCTGTTTTCCAATCTGTAAAACTCATTTTTATTGGTTTTTAGCGGAAGCGATTTTAGTATTTATTCCAAAAGAAAAAACATTGCTTTCGTTTTGAATATACTGGTAAAGTGCCAAAGCTTTATTTTTAAAATTATAAGTTTCCACTTTTGAAAATTCCATTAAAAAATCGGCAAATTGCTCTAATTGATTGAAATCTAAATGACATCGAACTAATAGTCTAATCAATTCTTCATTTTGATATTCTACTAAACTTTCAATATGTAAACCGAATTCTTTTAACTGATTTTCAACCTCAAATTTTTTATCATCGGTTAAAGGCTGAGGTACAAAATCAAGAGCACGCAATGTTTTAAGGACATTGTCAATTCTGATGCTTTCTTCGTCTCGTAGGCCTTTGTTTAACATTCTAATTGTTTTATTCGAAATATACTCTGTTGTCAACAGTCGCTAAATTATAGCAGATGGTTATTAAAAGAATTAAGGCTGGAAGCCATGCTAATCCAATAAGCTTAAAATATAAGGACTGCTTTTTTATTTTGGAGTATTGAACGTGCGCCAAAATATAAAAAGTATATAGCAATGGTATAGCAAATGAACCAATGGTATAAATAAATATTTCAAACATTTGCTTTTCACCCGAAAGTGAATAATTGCCAAAAATGGTTGCACTGATTACATTATACCACCAAATTATAAAAATGAACAACACCATTGTATTAAATCCAATGAAATTAATACTAACTTCTTCAATTTCAGAAACATTCTTTTGTTTCATATGGATTTTGGTGTTTTAAAAGTTGATGTTCAGTCTCAGTTTTCAGTCTCAATGCGACTGAAAACTGAGACTGAACACTATTTAAACTATTGCCCGTATTCTTTCACCGCATCAATAAATGCTTTAGCGTGGTCTACAGGGATATTTGGTAAAATTCCGTGACCTAAATTTACGATATATTTATCTTTTCCGAATTCGTCGATCATTTCATGAACCATTTTTTTGATGGTTGGAATTGGAGAAAGCAATCTTGAAGGGTCAAAATTTCCCTGAAGCGTAATGTTTCCACCTGATAAATAACGGGCATTTCTGGCAGAACAAGTCCAGTCTACACCAAGTGCAGAAGCTTTACTTTTACCCATTTCACCTAAAGCAAACCAACACCCTTTTCCGAAAACAATAACCGGAGCGTGATCAGCCAAAGCTTCAACAATCTGGTTGATATATTTCCAGGAGAATTCCTGATAATCAACAGGAGAAAGCATTCCTCCCCAGGAATCAAAAATCTGAACGGCATCAACACCCGCTTTTACTTTTTCCTTTAAGTATAAAATCGTGGTGTCTGTGATTTTTTGTAATAAGCTGTGTGCTGCAATCGGATTCGAAAAACAGAATCCTTTGGCAGTATCAAAACTTTTAGAACCTTTTCCTTCAACGGCATAACAGAAAATCGTCCACGGTGAACCGGCGAAACCAATTAACGGTACTTCGTCGTTCAGCATTTCTTTAGTCAGTTTAATGGCATCCATTACATATCCTAAGGTTTCCTGAATGTCCGGTACATAAACGCCTTCAACATCAGCAGTAGTGCGGATAGGATTTGGAAGAAACGGACCGAAATTTTCTTTCATTAAAACTTCAATTCCCATTGCCTGAGGGACAACCAGAATATCCGAGAAAAGGATAGCAGCGTCCGGAGCAATTCTGCGAATAGGCTGTACTGTAATTTCAGCAGCCAATTCCGGAGTCTGACAACGGGTGAAAAAATCATATTTGTCACGCAAAGCGATAAATTCAGGTAAATATCTTCCTGCCTGACGCATCATCCATACTGGCGGACGTTGAACAGTTTCTCCTTTTAGTGCTTTTAAAAATAGGTCGTTTTTTAACATTGTTTTTATATTTAAACCCGACAGGTTTTTAAAACCTGTCGGGTTTGTTTATTATTATTTATATTCTTCAATAACATCTTCAATAACATCCTCAACCGTTGGCTGATCTGCAATGATGATGTTTTTGGTGATTTTATCTAAAGCGTCTGCGGTGGTATCTCCAATGCAGAAGCATTTTTCTTTTTTAATGGTATTTTCTTTCAGATAACTTTCAACGCCGGAAGGACTGAAAAACAGAATTCCATCCGGAGCTGTTTTTATTTTCTGGGGGGTTAATGAAGTATCATAAACCTGAATTTCATTGAATTTTACTTCACCGTCTTTTAAGGCTTTCGGTAACGTTTCTCTGCGAAGGTTTCCGCTGAAAAAAGTAAAGCTTTCATTACGGTAAATCAAAGTGATAATTTCGGCTAAATCTGATGCATAACCGGTGTAGGCGACAACATTAAAACCGCTCTCCGATAAAAGGATTTTCGTTTTTAAACCCACGCAAAAAACATTTTTACTTTTCAGTTTTTCTGATTCCGGATTCGATAAAACGCTGTGAACGGCATTCTGACTGGTAAAAATCAGATTTTCGTTGAGATCTTTTAGTTCGAAAGGTTTGTTTTGCGTTTGAATAAAATCAGCTTCGATTACTTCAATATTGGCTTTTGTCAATGCTTCTTTTTGTTCGCCCGACAGCTTTTTTGTAGCGACTATTTGAATTGGTTTTGCCATTATTTTTTTAGTGATTCTTTAATAGTTTGCATCAATTCGGCTCCGCCATTGTTCAGAATTTCCTGAGCAGCGAAGAATCCCAGTTTTTTCCATTCTTCAATGGCAACTGTTTTGTCAATTTCCAGCTTTTGTTTTCCGTCAACAGAAAGTAAAACTCCTTGAAAATGAAGTGTATCTTCGTCTTCGTTATAACGAACCAAAGCCCCGATTGGTGCTGTACAGCCACCTTCTAAAGTCCTTAAAAACTGACGTTCGATATAGGTACAGATCTCCGTTTCAATATGATTGAGCTGTGATAATGCATCCAGCGTATAATTGTCGTTTTCCATCGCCACAACAAGCATGGCTCCTTGTGCGGGCGCCGGAATCATCCAGTCTAAATTGATGTGATTTTCAGGGGTTAAATTAATGCGCTCCAAACCTGCAGCGGCAAAAACAGCTCCGTCCCAATTATTATCTTGTAGCTTTTGCATACGGGTGTTTACATTACCGCGTAAATCAACTACAGTATGATTGGGGTATTTATGGAGCCACATGGCCTGACGTCTTAAACTTCCGGTTGCAACGGTGCTTGTTTTTGTAAAATCGGGATTTCCTTTGTGAACCAAAATATCCAGAACATTGGCTCTTTCCAGAACTGCTGCCTGAACGATGCCCTTTGGTAAAGCGGTTGGTACGTCTTTCATGGAGTGAACGGCAATGTCAATGTCGCCATTAATCATTGCAATGTCTAACGTTTTGGTAAAAATTCCTGTAATTCCAAGTTCGTAGAGTGGTTTGTCCAGAATAATATCACCTGTGGATTTTACAGCAATAATAGCTGTTTTATATCCTAAATCGTTCAGTTTTTTTTCGACAGTATGAGCCTGCCAAAGTGCTAATTCGCTATCGCGAGTTCCTATTCTAATAACTTTTTGAACCATATTGTTTTGAAATCCCGGAAATTAAGGAACCTTATTTTAAACTGTTTATGACAGATTGATTTTGTATTTTTCTTCGACTGGTGAAGGAGTGTTTTTTGGTGCAAGCTGTCCTATTTGAAATACTTTTTCAATAAACTCAATACTTTCGTCCAATGAAGTATTTTCATTTTTTAAGTGAGTTGCAAATTGATTTGTTATTTTTTGAATAATTCTGGAGCTGATTAAATCCGCCTGAGCTTCATCAAAATTGCTTGTTTTCTTTTTTTGAAAAGCCAGTTCACCGGCTACAATATCACTTAGTTTTGCTTTTAATGCATGAATTGTCGGGGCATATTTTCTACCATTTACCCAGGTATTCAATTCTAATTTCATGTCTTCAATGATAGCTTCGGCAGCAGGAATATGTTGTTTTCTTCTTTCCAGTGTATCATCTGTAATTTGAGACAAATAATCCAAATGTATTAAAGTTACTCCCGGTATTTGTTCTACATCCGGATTTACATTTCTTGGAATGGATAAGTCCAAAATCAATAAAGGTTTCTTTAAATTCAGCAATGTTTTGTCGATAGTTGGATTTTGTGCTCCTGTAGCTACGACCAGTACATCTGCCTGTTGTATTTCTTCTTGTAAATTGGCGTAATCTTTTACAATAACATTTAGTTTTCCGGCCAATATTTCAGCCTTGTTTTTTGTTCTGTTTATAAGGGTGATGTGGCCGTTTTTGGTGTGTTTTACTAAATTTTCACAGGTATTTCTTCCTATTTTTCCTGTTCCGAATAATAAAATGTTTTTGTTTCCGATGTCTTCTACATTTCGGATAATATATTGAACTGATGCAAACGAAACGGATGTTGCACCAGAAGAAATTTCAGTATCTGTTTTGATTTTTTTACTCGCCTGAATAACGGAGTTTACTAAGCGATCCAGAAATGTATTTACTAAACCTTCTAATTTACTATGGTTAAAAGCGTTTTTAATCTGGCTGATGATTTCAAAATCACCCAAAATCTGACTGTCTAAACCTGTTCCTACGCGAAACATGTGGTTAACAGCTTCCTGATTTTTATAGATGTAAGCAACCTCTCTAAATTCTTCTACTGAACCATTGCTGTTTTCGCAAAGCAATTTGATTAATTCATATGGATGATTAGCAAAACCATATATTTCAGTTCTGTTACAAGTAGAAGTGACAATTAATGATTCTATACCTTCCGATTTGGCTTGTACCAACAAATCAGATTGTGCTTTAGTATCTAAACTAAATTTTCCTCTAATAGTGGCATCTGCTTTTTTATAACTTAAACCTAATGCGTAAAAAGTGGTGGTTTTGGACATGTTAAAATTTTCCATATTATGCTTTCCTTAAAAAGTTCAACAAAATTATTACTAACTATTTTATAAAAACAACGCTAGAGGTACTTTTTATATCGCTATGGAATAAATTGATTCAAAATGGCATTCTAAATAGTATTTTTCGCCATTTATAATGATATCAAGCATTCAATAATGTGTTATATATACTTATTCTAAATAACAACCTTGTTTTTGTCTTAAACGATGTGCGAAAAAATATCGCTATGGGTTCGGTATATGTAATTACTATTTATAAATGATTCGCTTTCATCTTATTAATGTGCGTATTTATAATAAAATATAGTAATTTAAATAAAAACGCTACCTGAAAAGGTAGCGTTTTTGAGAAGAAAATTATTTTTGAACAATAGGAGTTCTCAATGATTCTAAAACAGCAACGATATCAGTATAAAGTTCTGTATTTGAAGCAACACCATTTGCATTGGCTGCAGCGCCTACATACCCTTCAAATTTTGTATAATCCGCACTACTGGATTTTGTTCCCATACGCGGATTTGTTGCAGGGTTATGTGCCGCTGTCATACTCAAACCAGAATAGGTGTTTACAGCATTGGTACCTCCCGTGTTGAACGAAAAGAAATCAGTTAAATTATCTGATAATTTAGCAATATTAGTTGCCTGGGTAGTTCCTGTTTCTGCTAATAAAGGAGCAAAATGCGCTTGTAAATTTCCTGAAGCATTCGACTGAACGTCTGCAACAATTAATCCTATAGTTGAATTCACCACTTTACGGAAGCTTAAACGTCCCTGTTCGATCATTTGACCTGAATTATCCGGATCGGCAACCATTTTAGTTCCGCCCAGGCGCTCATAAATTGATGCTTTTACAACCGGTGGTGCCGGAGCGTCATCATCATTGCTACTGCAGGAAGTCAGAGTCGCTGATGCAACGAGTAATACACTAAGTGTAATTTTAGAATAAATTTTCATAATAATAATATTAAAGGGTTAATTAAAAAATTGATTTATTTTCTGAGATAATTTGTAGCTCAAACTATTTTGGTCCATAGGACAAACTTCTTTATTCGCCAAATCGGCGGGTAAAATATAACGCTGAGCGTCGTAATGTCTTTTCGCCATTAGCTCGTCATATACTTTTTTAGAACTAGTGATTTTATTGTTGTGGAAGTAAACAACCACATTTCTTTTAACGATGATAGAATCTGAGGTCAATCCTTTAATAGATCTTAAATCTGAACAGATTTGTTTCGCCTGAACAGAATCTATATTGGTTTTAAAGTCGATCCGGCTTACTTGCAGATTTGGAGTTTCGTAAACAGCAGGCTTAGCCGTAATAATGTGGAAAAGAAGAATGGCAAAAAATAAGACTGTAATTATCAATCCCATCCAAAGTCCTTTTTTTATTATTTTGTTAATTTTCATAAAGCTGATTTTTAAAATGATTGGATTTTAATAGCTATATACGGGCACTTTTTTGGCTTGGTTTTATTTAAAAGAAGGAAAAGGTTAGTTTAGAATAATTTTAAATAGCTAAAACGTTGTAGATCGAATTCATCTTAGAAAACTCTCGCCAGATTGAACCCAAAAAATACATCGCCTTTTGTCCAGTCACCAGTGGTTCTTCCTAGATATCCAGCTTCATCAATTGCCTGAGAACTGGTAAAATGCATTTGGAAAACGTGTCCGCCGGTTTCTAAATCAAAACCTATAGATAATGGATTTTTATAAAGAGAATTGGATGCCCTGTTTAAATGCGCGGCATAATCAACATTTAGTGACCAGCGTTTCGCAAATTTATATCTGCCTCCGAATCCTACGGCATACTGGGAATTACTTTGTTCTGTATCTTCAACAAAATTTTCATGAAAAAATGTGGGAACGACTTCTAAAGAAAGTCTTTCAGAAAATTTTCTCGAAATTAACAGTTGCGCTACATAAGTCAGCCTGTTTTGAAATTGAAGTTTCGGATACAGACTTTCTTTAAGTGTATTGTTTATAGACAAACTGTTAAAACCGGCAATAGCAACAGGAAACCCGTCTTTTATCTGAGGTAATAAAGTATATTTTGTTGCAAAGTCATACGCAAATTCACTTCGGGCTGCACTTATGTTGAGGCCATTGGTTAATCCATAAATGAATTTTATTTGCGTATTGGCATTATCCAGTCCGTAGAAGCCTTCGAAACCATCTTTTACAGAGCCAAACCGGTGCGCAACAACAAAATACAAGTCTCCTTTTGCCGCCAGTTTTGTAGATTCCAGGTTAACAATCTTCAGGGCTTTAAAGGCAGATGTGACCTTTTCTTTTGTAACGGGCGTCTCTACTCCGGACAATAAGTCGTCCTGGGAATAGGTTAATAATGGAAATAAAAATAAGAATAGAATGAGCTTTTTCATGTGGTTAGTTTTAAATTGTTATTTGTTTTTAGTGTACAACTGAAGATTGGTCTATTTTAAATTCCTGTAACAGTTCATCATATCCCAAAAACCGTCCTTTGATTTTTAGCATTTTACCAGATGTAATATCTTTTGGTAAAGGGTCTTTGAATGTTGCAAATATTTTTTCGCCCATAACAATTCCATTACTGGCGGTATCAATAGTGGTTACTTGTGCGGTCAATTCAATCGTTTTGTCCTGGTATTTGAGGTAAGCCAGACTATCATTAGAAGTAAATTCTTTTTCGAGCCCGTGAACCGTCACTACATAATCTGCAGTTTCCGATTCGATATCCCTATGCCCTTTATAGCTGTAGAGGTAAACGGAAATTCCGATTATCAGGAAAAGGGAAATTGTTATAAGTATTTTTTTTCTCATGGCTGGTTTTTAGTGTTTGGAATTATCTACGTTAAAAAATACCTATTGGATTTAAACTGTCAAATATGCGTTTTGCCAAATCTGTATCATTCATTTCAACGTATATGTCTTCAAAATGATTTTGCAGTTCGTAAAATCATTTATGCTTTATAAACTAAAAACCAATCGTTATGAATTTAAAAACACTCTTCGTCGGTTTATCATTTGCTTCAGTTCTTGTGAGTTGTACCGATGATAACCCCAGTACTTTAATGGACACCGCACCAATTACAGGTTTAGCGACATACAATATGAATGTGAAATCTATTATTGATAATAACTGTGTGGTGTGTCATGCAGCAGTTCCTAAAAACGGAGCTCCTATGTCCTTAGTTAACTATGACCAGGTGAAAAATGCGGTTTTAAATCGTGGATTGCTTACCCGGATTTCTTTAGAAAACGGGAATAGTTCCTTAATGCCACAAGGCGGACCAAGATTGCCACAAGCTACAATCGATGTGATTAAAAAGTGGGAACAAGATGGATTATTAGAGCAATGATTTACAGTAGAATGATAAAAAAAACCGTACTACTACCAATCCTATTGGCTTCATTCGTTGTTTTTTCGCAGGAAAAAATGTTAACTAAATCAGGGACAATAACTTTTGAAGCTTCAGTTCCTTCTTTTCAGCCAGTCATGGGAACCAACAGTAGTGTAACCTTTGTTTTAAATCCGGTAACAGGTGAAATTGCAAGCTTAGCATTAATGAAAGGATTCCAGTTTGAAATGGCTTTGATGGAAGAACATTTTAATGAAAATTACATGGAAACGGATAAATATCCCAAAGCTATTTTTAGAGGACAAATAGAAGGATTTGACACAAATAATTTGACTCAAGACTATAAAGATTATATAATAAAAGGAAAATTAGAACTTCACGGTAAATCGAAAGATATAAAGGCTACTGCAAAAATTACCAAGACGAGTTCCCGAATTACCATTATTTCAGATTTCGGAGTAAATGCGAGTGATTTTAGCATCCCAATTCCATCACTGATTAAGTACAAACTTGATGATAAAGTCAAAGTTCAGATGATTGCTGTTTTAAAACAGAGCTAAAACAATTACACCGTTGAAAGGAGTAAAATGCCGCAAAATTAACTTAAAATCAAAAACATGAAAAAAATCATACTCATAGGAATGTTATCTGTTTCTGCGGTTGGCTTTTCGCAACAAAAAATGATCAGTAAATCGGGAAAGATTACTTTTGAAGCCTCAGTTGCTTCTTTTGAAGAAGTTAAGGCAACCAATTCCAGTGTTACTTTTGTGCTGAATCCTGCAACAAGAGAAATTGCAAGCCTGGCTTTAATGAAAGGATTTCGATTCAAAGTCGCTTTGATGGAAGAACATTTTAATGAAAATTATGTTGAAAGTGACCAATATCCAAAAGCAACATTCAAAGGAAAAATAGAAGAATTTGATCCAAACAGCTTGACCGCAAATCCTAAGGATTTTAGTATAAAAGGAAAATTGGAACTTCACGGAAAATCTAAGGATATCACCACCACAGCAAGAATAAGCAAGTCGGCATCAGGAATTAGTATCGGGTCTGCTTTTAGTGTGAATGCCAGTGATTTTAATATTGCAATACCATCCCTCGTTAAAAGCAAAATTTCTAATAAAATAAACATTCAGATTGATGCGGTTTTGAAATAACGGATCAAAACAATAAAGATTTTATAAATTTAGGAGCAAGTAAACAATAAACCATCAAAAAGATTTAATTTTGAAAGGTCAATTATTCGTTTTATTAAAAACGACAATAGTAACCGGAATAAAGTAAATCAAAAATGGAGGAAGAAATAAAAATTGAAGACGACTTTACGCTGATCCGTTTTCAAAACGACAGTTCAGAACCTTTTTTTGCTCAGCGTGAAGTGGGTAGTGGTTTGATACAGTTTCATTTCGGACTAAAAGGCAATGCCAAATTTTTGTTCAATCAGGGTAATTATGCTTTGGAACTAAAGGAGGAAAAATCGCTGCTTTTGTACAATCCACAAAAAGAGTTACCGCTTCATTTAGAGCTTGCTCCAAATTCGTGGGTGATTTCTGTTATTGTTTCAATTAAGAAATTTCACGCGTTGTTTTCTGCAGAAGCCAACTATATTACATTTTTAAGCCCGGACAATAAAGATAAAAAATATTATAATGAAGGGAATATCAGTCCGTCAATGTCGATTGTATTGAGTCAGTTGTTTCATTACAATCTTCATCCCTCCATAAAGAACCTCTATTATAAAGGTAAAGGATACGAATTGCTGAGTTTGTATTTTAACAGAACCGAAGATCCGAACGCAGAACAATGTCCGTTTTTAATTGATGAGGACAATGTTTTGAAAATCCGAAAAGCCAAAGAAATTATTATCGCCAATATGGCTGAACCTCCGGGACTACAGGAACTGGCCGATGAAATTGGATTGACTTTGAAGAAACTGAAAATGGGTTTCAAACAAATTTACGGCGACACAGTCTACGGTTTTCTGTTTGATTACAAAATGGATTTCGCCAGAAAACTGCTGGACAGCGGATCTTACAATGTAAATGAAGTAGGATTGAAAATTGGTTACAGCACCGGAAGTCACTTCATTGCGGCATTCAAGAAAAAATTTGCCACAACTCCCAAAAAATACCTGATGTCGATTAATACGAATGTTTAGGGTTAAATAATGTTTTGTTTCATGCAGATTTTGCTGATAAAGCAGATTTTATTATAAATAAAATGTGATTAGCTGCCGGCTTGATTTTTTAAAATCTGCTTTATCAGCAAATCTGCGGGCTAATTTTTAGACAAATTATTCATTCGCTAGTAACAGATTTAAGTATATGAAATCAATTTTTGATATTCAACAATAAATAAAAAGTAATAAATATCATATTTCCGAAAAGGTTCACACCATATTTTTGACGAAAATTTAAACCAACAATGCTTAAAGCCTAAAGCTTAAAGCCTAAAGCAAAATAACATAATGAAAGGCGTATTATTAGTAAATTTAGGATCTCCCGAAAGTCCAACCCCAAAAGACGTAAAGCCGTATTTAGACGAATTTTTAATGGATAAATACGTGATCGACGTTCCGTATTTATTGCGGGCTTTATTAGTTCGAGGGATCATTCTGAGAAAAAGACCGGAAGAATCAGCACATGCTTACGCAAAAATATGGTGGGACGAAGGTTCTCCGTTAGTTGTTCTTTCCGAAAGAATGCAGAAGAAAGTGCAGCCCTTGGTAAACGTACCGGTTGCATTAGCAATGCGTTACGGAAGCATGACAATCGAAAAGGGACTTCAGGAATTGCATGATAAAGGAGTTACTGAGGTAATGCTTTTTCCTTTATATCCGCAATATGCCATGGCTTCGACTTTGACCATTTTAGTTAAGGCCGAAGAAATCAGAAAGAAGAAATTTCCACAAATGACTTTTACTGATGTTCCTGCTTTTTACAACAAACCCGATTATATTAAAAACCTGGCCGATTCAATTCAAAAACATCTGGCAGGATTTGAATACGATCATTTATTGTTCTCCTACCACGGAATTCCGGAACGCCATATTCGTAAAACAGATATAACCAAATCACATTGTAAAATTGACGGTTCTTGTTGTAACACGCCATCTCCGGCGCATGATTTTTGTTACCGTCACCAATGTTATGAAACGACAAGACAAGTGGTGAAGTTATTAGGACTTCCGGCCGATAAATACAGTCTGACTTTTCAATCCAGATTAGCAGGGGATAAATGGCTGGAGCCTTACACGGATATTGAAATTGATAAAATGCCGGCAAAAGGAATCAAAAATCTGGCAGTTGTAACACCGGCTTTCGTTTCGGATTGTTTAGAAACACTGGAAGAAATCGCCATGCGTGCCAAAGAAGACTTTGAGGCAAACGGAGGTGAGCAGTTTCTGGCTGTTCCGTGTCTGAATGACGGCGACGAATGGTGTCAGACCGTGAGTAACTGGATTAATGACTGGGCTAAAAAATAGTTGTTTCAGGTTTAAGGTTTCAAGTCATAATCAACTTTAGAAAAAACCTTAAACTTGAAACTTGAAACAAATAACAATGGAATATTATAACTACTTAAAATCGTTACATCTTATTTTTGTAATAACCTGGTTTGCCGGTTTATTTTATATTGTGCGTTTGTTTGTGTATCAAATTGAAGCCAGCCAAAAACCATCTCCGGAAAAAGAGATTCTACAAGCGCAATATAAAATAATGACGTACCGTTTGTGGTACATTATTACCTGGCCCTCGGCAATTTTGGCGAGTATTTTTGCTTTTTGGATGCTGCTTTTTACCGACTTAGGAAATGCCTGGCTTAAAATGCCGTGGATGCACGTAAAATTGTGTTTCGTTTTTCTGCTTTATTTGTACCATGCAAAATGTCATCAGATTTTCAGGCAATTGCAAAACGATGAGGTGAAATATTCCAACAATTTTATGCGTTTATGGAATGAAGGCGCTACTATTATATTATTCGCAGTTGTTTTTCTGGTAGTTTTAAAAAGCGCTATCAACTGGATTTTCGGCGTAATCGGAATCTTTTTGTTCTCCATTATCATTATGCTGGGTTTTAGATTTTACAAGAGAATAAGAGAAAAAAAATAGTTATGAGTTATGAATTATGAGTTGTAAGTTTATGACGCATAACTCATAACTTATAATTCATAACTTAAAAATATGTTGAACAACTTCAAAATGTCGATGCTTTCATTGCGTACCAGGATTTTCCTGTCGATGATTGTATTGATTGTTGTGGCATCTTTTTTACTGGCTTCCATTTCGATTATTCAATTTAAAAATGAAGCCAAGGAATATCACCAGGAACGTCTGGAACGTAAGGAAAATGCGGTTAAAGAACACATTAACTATGTGCTTTCGACGACAACATATCCTTTGAAAACGGGAAATCTGGATTTAATTTTTAAAGATAAAATCCATGAGTTAGCCCAGATTCATAAAATTGAAATTAATATTTACAGCCTCGACGGGAAATTGCTTAAATCTTCCAAAGAATCTTTTGCTGTAGACAAAGCGCCGCCGCCAATTCCGGAGTATATCCTGAAACTGGTCCGGTCTTCCATCGAAAAGCGTTTTGTAGATATTAAAACCATAGATGGCGTTAAAAACAGATCGTCTTACAGCTTAATTAAAGATGAAAAGTTCAAACCGCTTGGAATCCTCAATCTCCCTTATTTAGAAGATGACGGTTATTATGACAACGAGTTGAATACATTCTTAATTCGTTTAAGTCAGGTGTATTCCTTCATGCTTTTGGTGGCCTTTGCCCTGGCTTATTTTCTGTCGACCTACATCACAAAATCGTTAAAAACAATTTCAGACCGCCTCGAAGAAACCAATCTGGATCAGAAAAACGAGAAGATTGTTCTGGAAGCGAATAGTAAAGAAGTCAACTTTCTGATTAAAGCCTACAACGGAATGGTCGATAAGCTGGAAACCAGTGCGGTCAAACTGGCGCAAAGCGAACGTGAAGAAGCCTGGCGCGAAATGGCGAAACAGGTGGCCCACGAAATTAAAAATCCGCTTACGCCAATGCGTTTGACGGTACAGAGTTTTCAACGAAAATTTGATCCCACGGCTCCGGATGTAAAGCAAAAATTAAACGATTATTCCGAAACTTTAATTCAGCAGATTGATACCATGACCGCTGTTGCGTCTGCATTTTCAAATTTCGCTTCTATGCCGGCACAACAAAACGAAACCTTAAACGTGGTTGAGGTTGTAGAGCTTTCAGTGGATATTTTTAATGAAGAATATATTGTTTTTGAAAGCCAGGAGCAGGAAATCATTTCTAAAATGGATCGTACACAGTTAATCCGTGTAATTACCAATCTGGTTAAAAATGCAACGCAGGCCATTCCGGAAAGTCAGTTTCATAAATCTATTGTAGTTTCGGTGAAGCGCCGTAATGATAATGTCGAAATAGCCGTAAAAGACAACGGAATCGGGATCCAGAAACAGGATACCGGCAGGATTTTCGAACCAAAATTCACAACCAAAACCAGTGGAATGGGTCTTGGACTCGGAATTATAAAAAACATCATCGAAAATTACAAAGGAACAATTACCTTTGAATCAACATACGGAAAAGGAACCACATTCAGAGTTTCCTTACCGATCACAAACTCATAAATTCAGCGTCATGAACTACGAAAATCTTTTAATCGCAATCGAAGAAAAAATTGCAACCGTAACAATAAACAGGCCTACAAAACTAAATGCGTTAAACAAAGCGACCATTAGTGATTTAAGTAAAGCCGTAAAATTGTTAGCAAAAAATGATGACGTTCGTGTGATTATCATTACCGGAAGCGGCGAAAAAGCATTTGTGGCCGGAGCTGATATTTCAGAATTTGCCAATTATACAATTGTTGAAGGTGCTCAGTTAGCAGCTGAAGGACAAGAAACGTTATTTGATTATATTGAAAATTTAAAGAAACCCGTAATTGCGGCCGTTAATGGTTTTGCATTAGGCGGTGGATTAGAACTCGCAATGGCCTGTCATTTCAGAGTAGCTTCAGACAACGCTAAAATGGGATTGCCGGAAGTAACTTTAGGATTGATTCCGGGTTATGGAGGAACGCAGCGTTTGCCTCAGTTAGTTGGTAAAGGCCGTGCGATGGAAATGATTATGACCGCAGCCATGATTTCGGCAGAAGAAGCAAAACAAAATGGTCTGGTGAATCACGTCGTGCCTCAGGCAGAACTTTTAGAGTTTACGAAAGGAATTGCCGAAAAAATTATTAAAAATGCTCCATTTGCGATCAGCAGAGCGATAAAAGCCATTAATGCGAATTACAAAGATGGAAAAGATGGTTTTGAAACCGAAATAAAATCTTTCGGAAAATGTTTCGGAACTCAGGATTTTAAAGAAGGAACAACAGCATTCTTAGAAAAACGCAAAGCTGAATTTACAGGAAAGTAATTTTTTCTAACCGCAAAGTTTGCAAAGAATTACGCAAAGCACACAAGGAAATTAAAAAATGTATCGAAATTTGCGGTAAACCAACACAAAGCGACTCAAAGTAATTAAAAACTTAGAACCTTAGCATCTCAGAACCTTAGAACCTTAAAAAAATGTACGAACCTATATTCGCTCTTTTTTGCGAACGCGTCAAAGAAAGCATTCAAAATGGCACTTTTGCCAAACTGACCTTAGCCAAAACGATTGGCGATACAGAGATCAAGAACATCTATTTTCGTTTAGTATTAAACGAAGACGATACCTATTCAATTTCACTCACGACTCGCTATAAAACCGAAGAAATAGAAAGCACTCACACTTTAGATGAAGCTTTATTGGTCTTGGGAACCTATATTAAAAATCCGTTTTTGACCGCTTTATTGTTTACAACAGACAATGATGTGACTTTTAAAGTAAACAAAAAGAACGCCGGAAGTATTATCGAACAAGAGCCAACTTTTAAAAATGCGTCACCCGTAATGCTCGAAATGATAGAGAAGGGTATTGTTTAATACCAAGGATTGATTGGAGGAGCTAATCCCGCTATCCGTTACAATCTTTTATGGCGAACCCCGCCATAAAAGGATTTCCACTGCTATCGGGGCTAGAATGCACTTGGTTTATCAGGCTGAGCGAGGTCGAAGCTCCCGTCTGCTGAATTACTTTGCCGGACTTGGATTTCGCTCCGTCTGACAAAAGAATAAGACCTTCGAACCTCTGTGCAGCTCTTCGTGAATCTCCGTGAAAAAATCCTAAACCAGCTTCACAAACAAATTCGAAGCGATTTTATTAGAAATAGACAATTCTCTGCTGTCCACTTTTATTCGTAACGATAAATCGAAAGACTCCTTAGAAATAAATTCGATTTTTGATCCCAAAGCAATTTCCTGTTTGTCCAGATATTTCAGGAATTCTGAAGAAGTATCTTTTACGCCCACACAAACTCCGGTTTGCCCTTCGTTTAATTCAGAAAGCAGGTATTTTTCGATTTTAACAATGCGTCCGTTAGCATCCGGAATCGGGTCACCATGAGGGTCTTCCGTCGGATTTCCCAGAAAATCATCCAGTCGGTTAATCAGTTGTTCCGATTTAATGTGTTCAAGCTGTTCCGCAATATCGTGAACCTCATCCCAGGAGAAATTTAGTTTTTCAACCAAAAATACTTCCCACAAACGGTGCTTTCTAACAATCATTTTTGCGGCCAGTTTACCATTTTCGGTCAAAGAGACCCCTTGGTACTTTTTATAATTTACCAAATCTTTATCCGCCAGCTTTTTAAGCATATCCGTAACCGAGGAAGCTTTCGTTTCCATCATTTCGGCAATAGCGTTCGTACTCACTTCCGAATCGTTGGAAGTCGTAAGGTGATATATTGATTTAAGATAATTTTCTTCTGAAAAAGTCATTTTTTTATTTTTTGAGGTTCAAAGTTGCAAAGGTACAAAGGCTCATAGTTTCTAAGCCTTTGTACCTTTGTCACTCTGGAACTTTGCACCTATTTTTTAACAATCAACAAAGGTATCGAAATTTTATGTCTCAATTTGTCTACGGTTGTTCCAAATAAAATATCTTTTAGGCCAGTGTGACCGTGGGTTCCCATGACCAAAATGTCAAAATTACCCTGATTGATAATCTTCGGAATCACGGTGTTAGGTTTTCCAAAACCGAGTTCTGTTTCGATCCTGAAGCCCTTTTGGGAAAGCATCTCTTTGTATTCTAATAATAATTTTTCATCGATAGTGGTTTCGTGATCGTCAACATGACCTCCGTACATTAACGCGCCGACAGTTTCTACAATATGAATTAAGGTATATTGCGCATCAATTCCGCCCAATTCAAAGGCATTGTTGAGCGCAGCTTCATCGGCTTTAGAAAAGTCTACGGAAATCGCGATGTTTTTCTTGCTGTAAGTTTCCCTTGGAGAATATTGCAATTTTAAATGATGCGGGGA
The DNA here is from genome assembly GCF_004345565.1 of Flavobacterium circumlabens. Taxonomy (GTDB): domain Bacteria; phylum Bacteroidota; class Bacteroidia; order Flavobacteriales; family Flavobacteriaceae; genus Flavobacterium; species Flavobacterium circumlabens. The sequence continues at coordinate 983,738 of NZ_SLWA01000001.1, forward strand.
ATGATTCTCAATATTTGATTTTGCTCTGGCGATAAAAGGTTTCGCAATGATGTATAACAATAAGGCAAGAAAACTAAAAGCAAGCGGAACAACTGTAACCCATAAAATGATTGGATGATTTGAGTTTTCGAGCCAGGAAGTAATTTCATCGTAAACCAATTTAGCATTTAATGAAACGATGATCAGGGCAATAATCCAGGCAGCGACCTGCGTTGTTCGCGAAATATGAAACCCTTTCATTTTGGTTTTATCGCTCACAAAATGAATGAGAGGAATAATAGCAAAGCCTAATTGTAAACTCAAAATAACCTGACTCAGAATCAATAATTTTCCGGTTACGCTTTCGCCATAAATCAAAATCACGATAACAGCAGGTACAATGGCGATTAAACGGGTTATGATTCTTCGCACCCAGGGCTGTATGCGTAAATTCAGATAACCTTCCATTACAATTTGTCCGGCTAAAGTTCCTGTTACAGTCGAACTCTGTCCGGCAGCAATTAAAGCAACCGCAAATAAAATCGGAGCCCATTTCGTTCCCAGTAAAGGCTGTAAAAACTGATGTGCATCCTGAATTTCCGCAACTTCAAACATTCCGTTTCTGTAGAATGTAGCCGCGGCCAAAATCAAAATAGCAGCATTGACGAAAAAGGCAAGGTTTAAAGCAATGGTGGAATCTATAAAGTTGTATTTCAAAGCCTGTTTGATTCCCGCCGGAGTTCTGTCAAATTTTCGGGTTTGTACCAAAGAAGAGTGTAAGTATAAATTGTGGGGCATTACAGTAGCACCAATAATTCCGATGGCGATATACAAAGCAGCAGAATTTGGCATTGACGGAATAAGTCCGTACAGTACTTTGTCCAGCTCCGGTTCGGCAAATATCATTTCGAAAATGAATGAAAATCCGATAATCGCGACCAGAACAATTATAAACGCTTCCATTTTACGGATTCCTTTATTGATTAGGAAGAGTAATAAAAAAGTATCTAAAACCGTAATCAAAACACCTTCGATCAATGGAATATCAAAAAGAAGGTTTATTCCGATCGCCATTCCTAAAACTTCTGCCAAATCACAGGCCGCAATCGCAATTTCGGACAGAAAGTATAAAATGTAATTGATAAACTTCGAGTACGTTTCCCGGGAAGCCTGTGCTAAATCCCGTTGTGTTACAATTCCAAGACGGGCACTTAAACTTTGAAGCAACAAAGCCATTAAGTTACTCATTAATAAAACCCAAAGTAAAGAGTAACCAAATTGGCTTCCTCCGGCAATGTCTGTTGCCCAGTTTCCGGGATCCATATAGCCTACGCTTACTAAATAGGCCGGACCTAAAAAGGCTAATATTTTTCTGAATCCTGTTTTTTTATGCTCTGTTGCAACCGATTGGTGTACTTCTTCTAAAGATTTGGTCATTGTAGAAATGTTGTTTGAACAAATATAGGTATAAATTACATTTGCGCAACAATATTTTTAGGCAAGTCTAAAATCTAAATGTTAGAATTTAAACAATTCGGACACAATCCCGATAAGGTAAAATTGATGTCATTGACTTTGTAATTATGCGGAATGATATAACTCGGTTTTACACTTTCAAGACAAGTGATCTCAAGACAGTTTTCACAGCTGAAATGAGCATGATTGTGTATCGTAACCGGATGCGCATGATGGCATTTCGCATACTTAACCGTACCGTCAAGACCTACAATTTTATGCACAATATCATCATTGACCAAGCGATCCAATATTCTGTAAACCGTAACGCGATCGCATAAATCAGCGGTTAATTTATAAATTTCGGTATGGGACAGTGCCGTTTTAGATTTACCAAAAATCTCTAAAACGGCCGTCTTTGCTGTGGTATTACGTGTTGTTTTCATTCGTTAAGAATTAAAATATATTAACGCAACTATGTTGCTATTTAAAATTTAGTGTATATTTGCAACAAAATTGCATTAAGCAAATATACAAGAAATGAAGAAAGTTTCAACATACTTTTACGATATTTTAGGAATTTCAAGTGCGACCATTTGTCTGGTGCATTGTTTGGTTTTTCCGCTGCTTACAATTCTGCCTTTGGGGTTGAGTCATAATCCTTTTGTCGATTTGACTTTTGCCACCGTAGGATTATTTGCAATTCTCAAAATTATTAAAAAATCCAGCTTATTGGTAGCAAGTATTCTTATTATTTCAATGTCTTTGATCTGGATTAGTGTTTGGAGCGAATTTTTTCTGGACATTCATCTGAATCTGATCTTTATTGGCGGCATCGGAATGATCATTGGACATTTTCTAAATTATAAATCTCATAAAAAATAAAATCATGATACAAGACACAAACTTTGAAGTTATTATTATCGGCGGAAGTTACAGCGGACTCTCAGCCGCAATGAGTTTAGGACGTTCTTTACGAAACGTTTTGGTGATTGACAGCGGTTTGCCTTGTAACCGACAAACACCACATTCGCATAATTTTATTACACAAGATGGCGAGAAACCTGCCGTTATTTCGGCGAAAGCCAAAGTGCAGGTCGATTTTTACGACACCGTTCAGTTTTACAACGGATTAGCAATAAGTGCCATTAAGACGAAAAACGGATTTGAAATCACAACGGAATCCGGAAAAGTGTTCCTTTCCAAAAAAGTGTTGTTCGCAACCGGTGTAAAAGATTTGTTACCGGAAATTGCCGGTTTTGCGGAATGCTGGGGTATTTCCATTATACATTGCCCATATTGCCATGGCTATGAAGTAAAAAAAGAGAAAACAGCAATTATTGCAAATGGTGATATGGGTTTTGAATATGCCAAAATGATTTCGAACTGGTCCAAAGACCTGCGACTGATCACAAATGGAAAATCAACTTTAAGTTTAGAACAAACTCAAATCCTGAAGAAACATAAAGTTGAAATTATTGAAGAAGAAATCGTCGCCATAGACCATGAAAATAGGAATGTTCACCAAATCATCTTTAAAAACCAATCAAAAATAGGCGTAAAAGCTATTTACTTTAAGGCTCCTTTTGAACAGCATTGTCCTTTACCGGAATCTTTAGGTTGCGAATTAACCGAACAAGGCTTGTTGCGGGTAGATCCTTTTCAGAAAACTACGATTCCAGGAGTTTTTGCCAGCGGTGATTGCCATATTCAGGCAAGATCTGTGGCTATGGCGGTTTCTTCAGGTTCTTTAGCCGGAGCCATGATCAATAAAGAGCTTATTGACGAATCGTTTGTATAGCCATCTTTTTTTTGCCACAGATTTCACGGATTGAAATGATTAATCTTTTTAATCCGTGAAATCTGTGGCAATAATAACCACAATCCATTGAATTAGAAAACATTTAAATATTTTTATATTTAAAACTGTATTTGTCAAATTTAATTTTTAGTTTTGCCTAAATTTAATTTTACAAGAATGAAAAAACTATTTTTGATATTGCTTTTGTTTGGTTTAAACTATTCTTATGCACAAGGAACTTCTGTTATCTGTGGATTTGTCTCAGCGGAAGGCCATAAATTGCAGTTGGTAAACATTCATTTAGCAGGAACAAAACATAAAACGGTTACCGACAGTTTAGGGTATTATAAATTAGAAAACGTTGCTGCTGGAAATTACACCATTCAGGTCTCTCAAATGGGATTTCAGACTTTGAAAAAGAAAATAGAAGTAGTCAAGGATTCCATTCAATCGTACGATTTCGAATTGACCGATAATGAGAATCAGCTGAATGAAGTGGTCGTTTCCGGAACTTTGAAAGCAGTAAGAAGATTAGAAAGCGCTGTTCCGGTTGAGGTTTATTCACCGGTTTTCTTTAAGAAAAACCCAACGCCAAGTATTTATGAAGCTCTTCAAAACATCAATGGTGTCAGGCCACAGCTCAATTGTGGCGTGTGTAATACGGGAGATATTCACATTAACGGACTCGAAGGCCCCTATACGTTGGTTTTAATTGACGGAATGCCAATTGTGAGCAGTCTTTCAACGGTTTATGGTTTGTCCGGAATTCCGAATTCTCTGGTAGAAAGAATTGAAATCGTAAAAGGCCCGGCCTCTTCTTTATACGGAAGTGAAGCGGTGGGCGGTTTGATTAACATTATTACCAAAAACCCAACCAACGCGCCGCTGTTTTCTGCGGATGTTTTTTCGACCACTTACTTAGAAACCAATGTTGATTTGGGAATGAAATTCAATCCAACCAAAAAAGCAACGACACTTTTGGGAATCAATTACTTCAATTACAATCAGGTTATTGATAAGGATAAAGACAATTTTACGGATGTAACGCTTTCTGAAAGGATTTCGGTTTTTAATAAATGGAGTTTTTTACGCGATGATAATCGTTTGTTTACCATCGCAGCACGCGGAATGTACGAAGATCGCTGGGGCGGAGACGTTCGTTGGGAGAAAAAGTACCGCGGTGGAGATGAAATTTACGGCGAAAGTATTTATACCAAAAGAGGGGAATTGATTGGAAGTTATCAATTGCCTTTTGAAGAAAAATTGATGCTTTCGTTCTCCGGTAACGTACATTATCAGGACAGCCGTTATGGAACTACATCTTATATTGCCAATCAAAAAATTGGTTTTCTGCAACTGACCTGGGATAAGAAAATTGGCCGAAATGATTTTCTTGCCGGAATTGCCAATCGATATTCCTATTATGATGATAATACTACAGCGACAAAAGAAGCCGAAAGTACCTGGCTGCCCGGAATTTTTGTTCAGGATGAAATTACGCTTTCTCCCAAAAGTCAGGTGTTGCTGGGAATGCGTTACGATTACAACTCGATTCACGGTTCTATTTATACACCACGAGTGGCATACCGGTGGAAAAAGAATGAAAATACGATTTTCCGTCTGAACGCCGGAACCGGATTTCGTGTAGTGAATTTATTTACCGAAGATCACGCAGCACTTACGGGTTCCAGGGATGTGGTCATTAAAAGTGATTTAAAACCCGAACAATCGGTGAATGTAAATCTGAATTATATTCAGAAAATAAACTTTACCAACGGAACTTTTATCGGAATTGAAACTACAGCTTTTTATACGCGATTCAGTAATAAAATCATATCCGATTATGAAACGGATCCGAATAAAATCATTTATGACAACATTAATGGCTATGCGTTGAGTCAGGGAATCAGCACGAATGTAGATCTAAATTTTCCGTCAGGATTAAAGTTTATTGTCGGAGCGACTGTTCTGGATAACAAAAATGTGGAAAACGGAGTTTCCCAGACGCCTTTTTTAACCGAGAAATTTACGGCAACCTGGAGTGTTTCGTACAAAATAGATTCGATGAATTTACTATTGGATTATACCGGAAATGTCTACAGTCCGATGAAGTTGCCCTTGTTGAGTGATTTAGATCCAAGAAGCCCGAAGTCGCCCTGGTACAGTATTCAGAATATTCAGTTTACGTACTTTGGATGGAAGAATTTTGAACTTTACGGCGGAATCAAGAACTTACTGAACTTTACACCTAAGCAAAACAATCCATTTTTGATTTCGAGAACCAATGACCCGTTTGACAAAAACGTGCAAACTTCTGATGGTACGGCTATTGGCATGAGAGGTAACGTAGTTCCAAAAGGCCAAATAGTAGATACTCCCGATAATCCCTACGGTTTAACTTTTGACACGACTTATGTCTACGGGCAAAATCAAACGATTCGCGGGTTTTTCGGACTGCGGTATACTTTGCGATAAATGCTTTTTGCCACAGATTCACACAGATTAAAATGATTCTAAAACTTATTGTCATCCTTAGCTAAGTCTAATACTTTTAAGCAGAAGGCTTCGACTTCGCTCAGCCTAACAAGGATTATCAAAAAACAAGAAAAAAAATCCGTTTATCTGTGCAATTAGTGGCGAAAAAAAACAAAAAAAATGAAAAAGCTAACGTTAATTATTTTCTTTTTTGGAACTACTTCAACAGGATTCTGCCAGCTTAAAAGCAGCTCTTTTGAGGAAGTCGATAGCTTACAGCACATTCAAAAGCGAAAAATAATCGTTTTTATCCATACCGATTGGTGTCAGTTTTGCCATAGAATGAAAAGGACCACTTTCAAAAATCAGGAAATAATTCAAAAACTGAATTCAGATTTTTACTATGTGGATTTTAATGCCGGTGAAAAACGAGCTATCACATTTAATAATCAGGTTTTTAAATATCAGCCATCAGGTAATAACGTTGGCGTTCACGAATTGGCTTTGCAATTGGGAACGGTGAACAGTCAGATCGTGTATCCGGTGTTATGCGTTTTGAATGAGAAAAACGAGATCATTTTACAGTACAATAATTATCTCGGGCCTAAAGATTTTAATCTTCTTTTAGAAAAATTGAAAGAATAAAATTCCTTATTTTTGAGAATGCAATCTTCACAAATCAAACATTTCAATTATATTTTTACCGGAACAGGTTTATCGGCATTGATGACGGTTTATAAAATGGTGTTGTCCGGAAAATTTTCTGATAAATCAATTTTATTACTGGATGAAGACGCGAAAAAGACCAACGACAGAACCTGGTGTTTTTGGGATAAAGAAGAATCTCTTTGGGATTCGATAATTTCCAAAAAATGGGACTCGGCTTTGTTTGCCAACGAAGATTTCAAACGAGATTTAGATCTGAAGCCCTACCAATACAATCAAATTCGTGGATTAGACTTTTATAATTTTGTTTTTCAAACTGTTTCAAAGCAATCCAATATTACTTTTTTAACGGAAAAAGTAACGGATATCAATGAACTCGAAACCCATGTTTTTGTGGGAACAGAAGCCAACCGATATACTTGTGATTATCTATTCAATAGTATTTATACCAGATCTTTTGCTTTGAGCCAGACGAAATACCCTGTTTTGCAGCAGCATTTTGTGGGTTGGTTTGTAAAAAGTGAATCTGAAATCTTCCATCCGGAACAAGCCACTTTTATGGACTTTTCGGTAGAACAAAGAGGGAATACACGTTTCATGTACGTTTTGCCCACTTCTAAAACCGAAGCTTTAGTGGAGTACACACTGTTTTCTGGAAATCTGCTTCCTACAGCAGAATACGAAAATGAGATTCAGATCTATTTGAGAAACCTCGGAGCTGATCAGTACGAAATTACCGAAAAGGAGCAGGGCAGTATTCCCATGACCTGTTATCCTTTCTGGAAAAAAAACACCAAACGCGTTTTAAATATTGGCACGGCTGGTGGCTGGACCAAAGCAAGTACGGGTTATACGTTTAAAAATTCAGATAGAAAATCATCTGAATTAGTAGAGTTCCTACAACACAATCCTGCTCCAAAAATGGCTTCATTTCATAAAAAAAGCAGGTTTTGGTTTTATGATTTGTTGCTTTTGGATATTCTGTACGGTCATAATGAAATAGGTAGCCGCATTTTTTCATCTTTATTCAAAAAAGGCAACCCGGCTTTGATTTTTAAATTTTTGGATGAAGAAACGAATATATTGGAAGATTTTGAGGTGATTTTAAAATGTCCCAAGATACCTTTTGTTAAGGCATTGTTTCGGGTATTATTCCAATAAAAAATTTATTTCGCGCAGATTTGCAGGATTAAGCGAATTATAATTTATCAGAATCTGAGTCAAAAAAACGGCGCAATCTATCAAATTTGAGTCCGAAATTTTCGACAATTGTATTATCAATCATACTATAACAAAACTTTATACTTCAAATTAAGTAGTTGCGAGTAAACTTTGTAACTTTGCAGTTCAAAAGTAAAATTTAAAAATAAAGAAATATGTATCCAGAAGAAATGGTAAAACCAATGCAAGCTGAATTGACTGCTGCAGGTTTTCAAGATTTACATAGTGCTGACGCGGTAGATAACGCTATCAAAGCTGAAGGTACCACTTTGGTTGTTGTAAACTCTGTTTGTGGTTGTGCTGCAAGAAATGCACGTCCGGGAGCAAAAATGAGTTTAGAAGGTGCTAAAAAACCAGATCACTTAATTACAGTTTTTGCTGGTGTTGACAAAGAAGCGGTTGATGCTGCAAGACAACATATGTTCCCTTTTCCTCCATCATCGCCATCTATGGCTTTGTTCAAAAACGGAGAATTAGTTCACATGTTAGAGCGTCACCACATCGAAGGTCGCCCTGCTGAATTGATCGCTGAGAACTTGCAGGATGCTTTTAATGAGTATTGTTAATTTTTGAGGTTCTAAGATTTTTATTTTTTAGGTTCAAAGAGGCAAAGTTACAGAGGAACAAAGATTTTAAAAGCACTATTAATTTAGTGCTTTTTTGTTTTTTAATATTCATGTTTAAAATCTTTGAACCTTTGCTTCTCTGTGCCTCGGAACCTTTGTAACTATGAGCCTTTGCAACTTAGAACCTTTTTCCTTACTTTTGCAAAAAAAATAATTTCTAAACTTAAAAACTGTTTATAGCATGCAACTGTACAACACTTTAAGCGCAGAAGAAAGAGCCATCATGATCGATGATGCCGGTAAACAACGACTAACGTTGTCTTTCTATGCGTATGCCAAAATTCAAGATCCCAAAAAATTTCGTGATGATTTATTTGTAGCCTGGAATAAGCTCGATGCTTTAGGCCGAATTTACGTTGCCAATGAAGGAATAAATGCCCAGATGAGTATTCCGGAAGAAAATTTGGAGGCTTTTAGGGAAACTCTTGAAGTTTATGATTTCATGAAAGGCATACGACTGAATGAAGCGGTAGAACATGATGATCATTCGTTTTTAAAACTCACTATTAAAGTTCGTGATAAAATCGTTGCTGACGGTTTAAACGACGAAACTTTTGATGTAACCGACATAGGCGTTCACCTGAAAGCCAAGGAATTCAACCAAATACTTGACGATCCAAACACCATTGTTGTTGATTTTAGAAATCATTACGAAAGTGAAGTTGGACACTTTAAAAACGCTATCACTCCGGATGTAGAAACATTCAGAGAGAGTTTGCCCATTATCAACGAACAGCTTCAAAATCATAAAGAAGACAAAAACCTGGTGATGTATTGCACGGGTGGAATTCGTTGCGAGAAAGCAAGTGCTTATTTCAAACATCAGGGTTTTAAGAATGTTTATCAGTTAGAAGGCGGAATTATTAATTACGCCAAACAACTAAAAGAAGAAGGTCTGGAAAGCAAATTCATCGGGAAAAACTTTGTATTTGATAATCGTCTTGGCGAAAGAATTACCGAAGATATCATTTCACAATGTCACCAATGCGGAAAACCTTGTGACAACCATACCAATTGCGAAAATGACGGATGCCATTTGTTGTTTATTCAATGTGATGAATGTAAAGCAACAATGGAAAACTGCTGCTCTACAGAATGTTTGGATATTATTCACCTGCCTTTGGTGGATCAGGTTCGTCTGAGAACCGGAAAACAAGTAGGGAACAAGGTATTCAGAAAAGGAAAATCTGAAAATCTAAAATTCAAACATTCCGGGGAATTAGCGGATACAGTTTTGGCTGCAGCCGAAAAGAGCGAAGCTAAACCAGCTGATATCCGTCAGAAAATAAAAGTAAAGAAAGCATTGCTTGGAAAAGCGGAACATTATTATGTAAAAGCAAAAGTTGGGCAATTTACAGTTGAAAACCAGACGTTGCAAATTGGCGATAAAATCTTAATTTCCGGACCAACAACAGGTGAGCAGGAATTGGTTTTAGACAAAATGATCGTGAATGGTGTTGAAACTACCACAGCAAATATTGGTGACAAAGTAACTTTTGAAGTTCCTTTTCGTATTCGTTTGTCAGATAAGTTGTATAAAATTGTAAATTAGCAGAAATTTTGCTAATTTATTTATGTCACAGTCCTTTACCAAATTATGGATTCATGCAATTTGGGCAACGAAACATCGTCAAGAATTAATTGATTTTTCAATTGAGAAGAGGATGTATGATTTTATTTGGCAGGAGTTAACCGAACTCGGATGTCCAGTTAGAATCATAAATGGAATGCCAGATCATGTGCATGTTTTGTTTTTACAAAATCCACAAAAAACTATCTCAGATATTGTGAAGCAAATAAAAGGAAGTTCTTCTCATTTTATAAATAGAGAAGACCTTATCCTTGAAAAATTTGCCTGGCAAACTGGCTATGCGGCTTTTTCTGTTAGCGAGTCTCAGGTAGATGCTGTTTACTATTATATTAAAAATCAAAAACAACATCATCTAAAGAAAAACGGTCAAGATGAATTTGATGATTTTGTAAAATTGCATGGTTTGGGAAATAAATGATTGCTCATTTAACACGTTTCCCGTGGTTGAAACCACGGGCTATATTTTAACATTGCTAGAGAAAGCATTGCCTGCGGTTTAAACCGCAGGAGGACAAGTGTCGGCTATAATTATTGTGTCAAAATGGATCGGGTGCATTTTCAAATGTCCAGAAAAGATGGAAAATCGGTTTTGATTCATTCGCAAAATGCAAAAGGTTTTTATACATTAAAATCTCCCAATCATATTAGTGTCTAAAGTTTTGAATTGGCCGCAAAGCCATGTCCGGTGAAGATTATTAGGGTCAAAGAAACTTAGCAATAAAAAAAGAAACCCTATTTCGTATCATTACAAAACAGGGTTTTTCTTTTTTCCTAAAACTTTGTTTAATTATTAAATACCAAATTTGGCATCAATGCTATGCTTTTCGGCATAAGCTTTTGCAACATTCATCAATTTTGTAAACTTGGCATCAATATCGTTTTGAGTTGAGGCATCAAAATCTGCTATCTCTTTTTGTATTTGTTCAGGTGAGGCCTTTTCGTCTTTCATTTTGGCAATTGGCAAATAACCTTCTTTTTCTTTGGCAATTGCATAATTGAATAGATCCTTCGATGCCTGAAGAAGCGCTCTATTGTCATCATTTTCCTCTATTTCTTTAATTTTGTTCAATTGAGTTTCTAAATTGGTGATATCAAATTTAAAGTAATCATAATAAGAAGAAGCAACCATATTTTTTTTGCTCTCATCATATATCTGAGGTTCAGAATCCAGCTTAAAATTGATGTCCTTACTGCCAAAGCGCGATAATAAATTAGAATTTAAAGCAGCTATATCAAAAGTTTTTTCTGGCGTATGGGTTGTACAAGAACTAGAAACTATACTTGTGGCGATTACTATTAAAAACAGCGTAATGGTATTTAAGATTTTTTTCATTTTTAAGTTTGTTATTTATTTATCCTTTTAAGATTTTACTTTTCTCAGCATCAAATTCTTCTGTTGTCAAAATTCCGGCATCTAATAACTCTTTAAGATCCAGTAAGGCTTTTTTCTTTGCCTCCATTGAATTTGAAGTATCGGCTTTTGGTGCGTCTGTTTGTGAGGTTGTATGTATTGGACTCACAACTGTTCCTGAAGGCGCAAATTTCAGAATCAGCTCTGTAATCTCATTAAAACCTTTTACATTCGAATAATCAATTGCTTTTTGCTCTTTTACGTTTACAATGGAAGCGTCTGCTTTATTTTCGAGTAAATATTTAACAACATCTTTTTTTCCGTTTGCCGCGCTGTAATGCAAAGGCGTATTCCCGGATTCGTCTTGTATGTTGATATTGGCACCAGATTCGATAAGCAGTTTTACCATGCTTAAATTACCTTTTTTAGTAGCCACATGCAAAAGGCTTTCGCCACCATAAGTATAACTGCTATTCAGTGTAAAACTGGATTCGTTAGAAATGTTGGAGGCACTTAACACCCAATCCAGATAATCATTCATAGATGAGGTATCGCCGGCCACTGGCTTACTGTAATTTACATCGACGCCGTTTTCTAAAAACAAAGCCACAATTTCCTTTTGATTATTCGCGCAGGCGTACCAAATTGGAGAATAGCCATTGTTGTTGGATGTAAACACAGCTGCACCTCTTTCAACCAAAAGTTTGGCCAGCATTCGATTGGTTTCGTAGCAGGCAATCAAAAGAGCATTTTCGCCAGCGTGATTTGCATGGTTGATGTCGGCACCATTATCCAAAAGCAGGGTCACCATTGGGATCGATTTTGTGTAGCAGGCGTAAAGCAAAGGTGTGTTTCCTTGTTTATCGGTTACATTAATATCTGCTCCTTTATCTAAAAGCAATTGAATAATTTCCCGGTTTAATTTCGCTGAAGCCAATAATAGCGGAGTTTCTCCATTGTTATTCAAAAGATTAACATCAATATCCGCTTGAAGCAACTTTGTTGCAATTTCAATTTGAGCAGTTTGAACAACCAAATGTAAAAGACTATTTCCGTATTTATCATTTTTGGTAATTTCTGCACCATTTTCCAATAAGTGCAATGCAGTTTGTTTTTGTTTTTGCAGACAGGCAAAGTACAAAGGGGTTTCTCCCTGATGGTCTTCGTAGTTAATATCGGCACCGTCGTCAGTTAATATCTTTACAATATCCAGGTATCCTCTATGGGCGGCATAATGCAATGCAGTTCTCCCTTTTTCATCTGTATATTTTACATCGACTTCTTTATTTTGAAGTAGTAGTTCGGCTATTTTTCGGTTGCCGTTTTCGCAGGCAATTATAAATGACATTGACATAGAATCTTGATTTTATATAAGTTTAGGCTTTCATTAAAAGTTCGACAGTCTTAATTTTCAAATTATCTGTAGAAGCGAGTGTAAGAGCATTTTCATCTTTATCATTGGTGATATCTTTATCTGCCCCAATTTCCAGAAGTAATTTTACCTTTCTGTAGATTTCTTTTGCGGCTTCGGCATCGTAATTTACATTGTACGCGCAGACTTTATGCAAAATGGTATTTCCCTGATTGTCCTGTTCGTTAACGTTAATAAATCCGCTGTCCAATACCGATTTTAGAATACCTGATTTTTTCTCCGCAATATAATCCAGGCCTGATTTTGGATTTCCGTAATATTGCGCACAGTGATTTAAGTCGGCACCATCTGAAAATAATCTCTGAAGTGAATTCAGATCATGCTCTGAATCAGACATCATTCGGATAAATTCGGTCAGCAAGGTTCTTCCGTCTTTATTGATAGTATTGAAATTGGCTGATGAAGATGCTGCCAAAAGTTCATACATGGGAATAGAAAACTGTTCGCCAACCGCATAATAAAAGGAACTGTTTTGCTGATTATCTGTTTCGTTAGGGTCAGCTCCATTTTCTAACAGCAATGGAATATATTCCTTTTTGTTTCTTTTAACGGCATACATCAGTGGTGTCGTGCCTACTACATTTTTTTCATTAATGTCAACACCGTTTTCCAGCAGTATTTTAATATATTCCTGTCCTTTTTCGGCATTTAGGGAATAGTTGTTTACGATTTTATGAATGAAATTCTCCTGTGCGTTGTTTTTATATTGGGCATTGCAGCCAAAATCTTCTATTAAGCTTTTAATTACTTCCGGAACGGCTTCTTTTTCGATACAATATCCCAGTAAAGTCTGATCGCTGATTTCATCGTTACTATTGTCAACTTTCGACATTATTTCTTTGAAAAAGGAAATAGATTCTGCATCATTTTTTATATTTCGCGAAAGAGAGTTGAATATTGATTTGTCAAAACTGTCCAGTTCGTAAATATCAGTCTCGATAAAACCCGCTTTTATCAATCTGTCAATGAAATCCATTTCTTTGGCTTCAATAATTTTGGCTGTGATTTGAGAAAAATTATTTTGAAGATATTGTCCGTTAAAATTTTCGCCGTTATTCAGGGATTCTCTGGCCTCGTCAAATTTTCCCTGAAAAAGGAAATTTTCAATCTGGTTTTGTGTTTGCATTTGCATTTGATATTTAAAAATGATGATAATAGTTTGCTTTGTAATTATTGACTTCACAAACGATGCTGTAAGACAAAACATAAAATTCGTAAATATATTTCAGGATAAAAATTAAAAATGACAGTTTAAGTGGTAAAAGCAACAGAACAGGTTTTTTAAATTAGGATTGGATGTGTTTCCCGGTTAACGCAGACAGATATGGTAAAATTCAGTAAGTTCCATTTTGGAACATACTGCGTGATGCCAAACTGCAAAATAAATTTCATTTTGCCATAACAGCAAAAACTGCAAGCTGATAAAAAAGCAGTTGCAGTTTATGAAGTGTTCAATAAAACCCAAAAAATTTCTGATTTTGATAAAGCAACAAAAGATCTAAAATAAACTTAGGCAAGTGAAGAACTTGCCCCGTAGTACTTTTTGAAGTTAAAAACACAACGATTCGTCTGGTGTTGCTATTCTTTTTTAATGGTTATGAATGGGCTTTCTCCTTTTTTCACTATTTCAAAAAAGTTTCTAACAAATTCATCACCATCTTCTTCATCCCAAACTTCAGGACGTAGTAAGTGCTCACGGCGGTGGCGATCACCATAGCCATCTATGAGAAAATGGTCTGAATACCCGAGGATTTCCATATGTTTCCCTTTCATATCTAGACGCATATCGTGTTCATCATCATTGAAAATATAAGGGGCTTTTGTTTTTCCGTCAATTTGGAGGACTCCATCATTATATTCGCCTATTATTCCATATTTGGCATCGACATCTCCGGATATAACAATCCAGGCGTTTTCAGAATAAAGAATATCGCATTTTACATCTCCCGTTATAAGTAAAGTCATATAATCGTCATCCCACAAATCAGCACCTTCTAAGGTTACATTGCCAACGATGAGGAAGGCCATTTCGATTTCGTCAACATCTAATGATTCTGTTTGCGCCAGCAGCCACTCAGAATCTAATCTATGATTAAGAAAGACATCGCCGGTAATCATTAATATTTCGCCAACGTCAGGAATGTCAGAGTCAAGGAAACCATATTTATCCATTGCTTCATAGCCGTCAATAATCTCTACTTTAAGGTTGTTTTCGATAAGTACTGCAGGTTTTTTTTCGTCTTCGGTAATTCTTGCCTTTATTTTTTTTGTGATAGCGTTTGCTCTTTCTAAAAAATTATAATCGTCATCAGATAAGGTTTGTAATATTTCTTCATTTCTGTTTTTTAACCATATTTTGTAATCTGGATCATTGAGAAGCTCTTCAAAATAAGGGTTATTTTTATCTTTTATTAAGGTGGTTCGTATTATTTCATACGCTTCTTCTTTACGGTTTAATTTTAGCAAAAGGCGCGCACGTGTATCATAAAGATATAATTGATCCTTGTTGCCATCTTCAATATAGTGACATGCTGTTTCTGTCATTTTTAATGCTTCATGGAGTAGTTTTTCATCATCAGTGTTTTCATACCTTTGCCATGCTATGAAGTTGTTGGCATAACGTATTACTTCTTTCTGAAATTTCCCCCATTCTGTATAATGCCAAATGTTACCTGCAGCAATATAGGGCTTTAACAGCTCTAAACAGGTATTTGCCGCCTCAATGCCTTTTGGAAGATAGTCGTTTAGTAAATGGCTGCAGACAAACATAATCGAATAATAGGAATAAAGTTTATCATATTCATCGTCTTTTGTTGTGGAGAGTTCAATGGCTTTTTCGTAGATCGGTATCACACTAGGATTTTTATAGTCAATCTTTTGGATACTTACTGCTTCATTAATTAGATCTTTTGCTGTCATGGGTTCCTGAATTTTAATTGTATAATAATTTTATGTTGTTTGTGATTCTTGTCATACGAGGTTCGCACTATCAAAGGTGTTGATTGAAAAAATCGTAGCCCGATTGCAGTAGTATTGAAAATCTTTCAAGATTTTCGAGGCAAATTTTGAAAAAGAAAAGGATTATTCTATTGTGTTTGTAATAATTGGTATACATCAATTAATAAACAGAATATTGCTGTTATATGCGGTTGTCGTAAATTGATCGTGTCTCTCAGATAAGAGGAATTGTTGTTGCGGAAGTGTTGAAAATATTGAAACAAAATTCAATGAAAAAAACTAAAATAACAGCTTTAAAAACATTTTCGAAAACCTATTTTGCGTGAAACCGAATAGGTTTTTCTTTTTAACACCCCTTTAGTTTTAATCCATAAAAAGCAAACTAAAAAAAATACTATCTTTACCGATCAAACGTTTATGAACTTAAGTCGCGTTTTTGCGACACTACATATAGAATTATGGCATGTACAAGTTGTTCAACTTCAGATGGTGGCTCACCAAAAGGTTGTAAAAATAATGGGACTTGCGGCACCGATAGCTGCAATAAATTGACTGTTTTTGACTGGCTTGCGAACATGAGTCCGTCTAATGGAGAGGCAATTTTTGATTGTGTTGAGGTACGTTTCAAGAACGGACGAAAAGAATTTTTCAGAAATACAGAGAAATTAACGTTAAGTATTGGTGATATTGTAGCAACTGTTGCATCACCGGGACATGATATTGGAATCGTTACTCTGACAGGAGAATTGGTAAAAATTCAAATGAAGAAAAAAGGCGTTAATCACGAAAGTAATGAAGTGCCGAAAATCTATAGAAAAGCCTCCCAAAAAGATATTGATATCTGGTCTGTTGCGCGTGAACGTGAAGAGCCAATGAAGGTTCGTGCCCGTGAATTGGCAATTCAGCATAAACTGGAAATGAAAATTTCCGATATTGAATTTCAGGGAGACGGATCAAAAGCAACCTTTTACTACACGGCAAACGACAGAGTCGATTTCAGGCTTTTGATTAAAGATTTTGCAAAAGAATTCAGTACGAGAGTCGAGATGAAACAAGTTGGTTTCCGTCAGGAAGCGGCACGTCTTGGCGGAATTGGTTCTTGCGGAAGAGAACTTTGCTGTTCGACCTGGTTAACAGATTTTAGAAGTGTCAATACATCAGCAGCACGTTACCAGCAACTTTCACTTAATCCTCAGAAATTAGCCGGACAATGCGGAAAACTAAAGTGTTGTCTGAATTATGAGCTTGATACCTACATGGATGCCCTGAAAGATTTTCCGGATTACGATACTAAATTGGTAACCGAAAAAGGAGATGCAATCTGCCAGAAACAGGATATTTTTAAAGGTCTGATGTGGTTCGCCTACACGAATAATTTTGCAAACTGGCATGTTTTAAAAATTGATCAGGTAAAAGAAATTATCGCTGAAAACAAGCAGAAAAATAAAGTTTCTTCGCTGGAAGATTTTGCTATTGAGGTAACTTTAGAACCTGAAAAAGATTTTAATAACGCAATGGGCCAGGAAAGTCTTACCCGTTTTGATCAGCCAAAAAGAAAGAAAAAAACAAACCGCAAACGCAAACCAAATGCTGAAAATGCAGTTGTTGCCAATGTGGCTCCGGCAAAACCGCAGGGAAATAACAACAACAATAAACCTGCAGGAGGAAATCCGAACAAACAAAACAAGCCGAACAACAAACCCAATAATTCGAATAAACCCAACAATTCGAATGACAACAAACCGGCAGAACCTAGAAAACCTATAATTATTACTAAAAATGAGAATAAAAATTAGCGGGATTCTTATTTTGGCAGCGATACTTCTTTTTTCCTGTGATAAAAAAAGAGTGTTTGATGAATACAAATCTGTTGGCAGTGCCTGGCACAAAGACAGTGTTGTTACCTTCGACCTGCCTGTTTTGGATTCTACGAAGAAATACAATTTGTTTGTAAATTTGAGAGACAATGACAATTATCCATTCAATAATTTGTTTTTAATTGTTGCTATTGAAACACCAAGCGGATTTACCAAAGTAGATACCTTAGAATACCAAATGGCAAATCCGGATGGAACGCTGTTAGGAAATGGTTTTACAGATATAAAAGAAAGTAAATTGTATTACAAAGAAGACGTAAAGTTTAGAGGAAAATATAAAGTATACATCAAACAAGCCGTTAGGGAATCAGGAAAAATTCCGGGTGTTCAGGCTTTGGAAGGTATTACGGACGTAGGTTTTAGAATAGAACAAAAAGATTAGACGAATATATTTATGGCTACTAAAAAAAACAATCAAACCAATAGTATTAAAGACATTAACTACTATAAAAATAAATTCTGGAGAATTTTTGCCTATACGTTATTAGGTGTTTTAGCTTTCTTTTTATTTGCTTCATGGGGATTATTCGGCTCCATGCCTTCTTTTGAAGATCTGGAAAATCCGGATTCTAATTTAGCTACCGAGATTATTTCTTCTGATGGAGTAGTTATCGGTAAATATTTCAAAACCAACAGATCACAACTTAAATATTCAGATTTACCAAAAAGCCTGGTGGAAGCTTTGGTTGCAACCGAAGATGCCCGTTTTTATGAGCATTCAGGAATTGACGGACGCGGAACTTTAAGAGCCGTTTTTACGTTAGGAACAAATGGAGGAGCAAGTACCTTAACACAACAATTAGCAAAACAATTGTTTCATGGAGAAGGATCTAAATTTCTGCCTTTCAGAATCGTACAAAAAATAAAAGAATGGATTATTGCCATTCGTCTGGAAAGACAATATACCAAGAATGAAATTTTGGCGATGTACTGCAACGTTTATGATTTTGGAAATTATTCAGTTGGAGTTAGTTCTGCCGCACAAACCTACTTTTCGAAAGACCCGAAAGATTTAACGATGGACGAATCGGCTATTTTGGTCGGAATGTTCAAAAACTCAGGATTATACAATCCTGTTAGAAATCCGGAAGGAGTAAAAAACAGACGTAATGTCGTGCTTTCTCAAATGGAAAAAGCAAAAATGATTTCTTCTGCTGAAAAATTAAGATTACAGGCTTTGCCAATTGCCTTAAAATTTAAACTGGAAAGCCATCGTGAAGGAACGGCTACCTATTTCAGGGAATATCTTCGTGATTACATGAAGAAATGGGTTTCCGAAAATAAAAAACCGGATGGTTCTGATTATGACATCTACAAAGATGGTTTGAAAATTTACACCACTATCGATTCCAGAATGCAGCAATATGCTGAAGAAGCAGTTTCGGCACACATGAAAAACCTGCAACAGCAGTTTTTTATTGAAATGAAGAACAATAAAAATGCTCCTTTTGTCAATATTACCAAAGCTGAAACGGATCGTATTATGATGCAGGCCATGAAGAATTCCACGCGTTGGTCTATCATGAAAGATATGGACAAAAGTGAGGATGATATCATAAATTCATTCAAAGTAAAAACAAAAATGCGCATATTTACCTGGAAAGGAGAGCGTGATACTACTATGACTCCACTGGATTCTATTCGTTATTACAAGCATTTTTTACAATCAGGTTTAATGGCGATGGAGCCTCAAACCGGAAATATAAAAGCCTGGGTAGGCGGAATCAATTATAAATATTTCCAGTACGATCACGTAGGACAGGGAGCAAGACAGGTAGGTTCTACTTTTAAACCATTTGTTTATGCAACGGCAATCGAACAATTAAATATGTCACCTTGCGATTCTATACTTGACGGACCATTTATGATCCATAAAGGCCGTCACCACGTAACGGAAGACTGGGAACCAAGAAACTCAGACAACAGATACCGCGGAATGGTTACTTTAAAACAAGGTTTAGCGAATTCTATCAATACGGTTTCTGCAAAATTAATTGACAGAACGGGTCCTGAGGCTGTTGTTGAATTAACAAAGAAATTAGGAGTAAAAACAGAAATCCCGGTACAACCGTCAATTGCATTAGGTGCTGTTGATATTACGGTTGAAGACATGGTTGCTGCTTACAGCACATTTGCCAACCAGGGAGTTTATGTAAAACCACAATTTTTAAGCCGTATCGAAAACAAAAGCGGAGAGGTTATTTACGAGCCGATTCCGGAATCGCATGACGTTCTGAATAAAGACATTGCTTTCGCAGTAATCAAATTGCTTCAGGGTGTAACGGAAACAGGTTCCGGTGCACGTTTGCGTACGCAGGGCGGTGGAAGTGGAGATAATCGCTGGACAGGATATCCGTACATGTTCACGAACCCGATTGCCGGTAAAACAGGAACAACACAAAACCAGTCAGATGGTTGGTTTATGGGAATGGTTCCAAATTTGGTAACCGGAGTCTGGGTAGGTTGTGAAGACCGTTCAGCACGTTTCAAAAGTTTGACTTATGGTCAGGGAGCAACGGCTGCATTGCCGGTTTGGGCTTATTTTATGAAACTTTGTTATGCCGATCCGGGACTTCAGGTCTCTAAAGCTGAATTTGAGCGTCCGGCTAATCTTTCCATAAAAGTCGATTGTTACTCAAGACCGGCAGTTGTAAAAGATACGACACAAACAGAACAAAATACAGACGAATTCGAACTCTAGTTTAATTTCGTTTCTCCAATAAAAAATCCTTTTGTAACTTCTGAATCCGGAAGAGCACAAAAGGATTTTTTTTTGTAGTATATTATAAAATGTTCGGTAAGTACTTTAATATGATCATACGAAATCTGTACGAAAAATATAGTCACACAAAGGCGCAGAGCCGCAAAGCAATATAACTTTTCGACTCTGCGCCTTTGCGTGAACCAAAAAAATCTGCCGAATCTGCTAAATCTGCGAGAGTTTTTTATGTGCTTAAATCAGCCTTTCAAAATTTACTTTCTAATGAATATATTAGCCTGTTTTATTTTTTACGAAATCGTTATATTTTAATCTAAAAATCTTATTTTTATCAAAAATATACAACAATAAAGACCATTTGTTATGATTACAAAAAAAGTAAATAATGTTAAGGATGCTATCGAAGGAATCGAAAGCGGAATGACTATCATGTTTGGTGGTTTTGGACTTTGTGGGATTCCGGAGAATACAATAGCCGCCTTAGTAAATACAACAATTTCAGATTTAACCTGCATCTCCAATAACGCAGGAGTAGATGATTTTGGACTAGGACTGCTTTTGCAAAAGAAGCAGGTCAAAAAAATGATTTCCTCTTACGTAGGCGAGAACGCTGAGTTTGAACGTCAGATGCTTTCCGGTGAATTGGATGTAGAACTTACCCCACAAGGAACTTTAGCGGAGCGTTGTCGCGCAGCTCAGGCCGGAATTCCGGCTTTCTTTACACCTGCAGGTTACGGCACTGAAGTAGCTGAGGGAAAAGAAGCACGTGAATTCAACGGGAAAATGCACATTATGGAAGAAGCTTTCAAAGCCGATTTTGCCATTGTAAAAGCATGGAAAGGCGATGAAGCCGGAAATCTGATTTTTAAAGGAACTGCCAGAAACTTTAATGCCTGTATGGCCGGAGCCGGAAAAATAACCATTGCTGAGGTTGAAGAATTGGTTCCTGTGGGAACATTAGATCCAAATCAGATTCATATTCCCGGAATTATGGTACAACGTATCTTTCAGGGCGAAAAATTTGAGAAACGTATCGAGCAAAGAACGGTTAGAACCAGAAATTAGATAATGTAGATAATGAGTCAATTAGATAATGTTTTTAAAATTATCTAATTATCAAATTCCCTAATTGGCACCTTAAAAATATGGCAAGACTTTTTTACATCACTTTATTTTCTGTTTTTTCGTTTCATTCATTTGCGCAAACAACAAATGAGCTTCGACAACAATTGCAGCAGCTCATTGCCGGTAAAAATGCCACAGTTGGAATTTCTATTAAGAGTATAGAAGATAAAGATACTTTGAGCATCAACGGAAACTTAAAAGCGCCTTTAATGAGTGTTTTTAAATTTCATATTGCTTTGGCTGTGCTGAATAAAGTCGATGAAGGCAAACTTTCATTAACACAGGAGATTTTTATTAAAAAGAAGGATCTGCATGAAGATACCTGGAGTCCGATGAGGGAAGAGTACCCGAATGGAGATCTGTATCTTACATTAGACAAACTATTGCGATACACCATTTCGCACAGTGATAATAATGGTTGTGATATTCTTATTGATTTAGTGGGTGGCACGAAAGAGGTGCAGCGGTTTATTAATAAACAGGGAATTAAGGACTTCGTGATTAAAGTGAACGAGGAACAAATGAAAACCTGGAAAAATCTTTATATAAACACGACAACTCCATTGGCAACAACCGAACTGCTTGAAAAGTTTTTTAAAGGAGAAATTCTGAAAGAAAACACCACAAAATATTTATATCAAATAATGACAGAAACGTCAAGAGGAATTACCTGGATGAAAGCCGGACTTCCTGAAAACACAGAATTGGCGCACAGAACCGGAATGTCCGGAACAAACGACAATAATCTGCGAGTTGCGATGAATGATATAGGAATTGTGAAACTTCCTAACGGGAAACATTTTATACTTGCTGTTTATTTAAAGAACATTACAGAAACGCAGGAAGATACTGAAAAAATAATTGCCGATATAACAAGAGCAACCTGGGGTTACTTTATAAATAAAAATTAGATAATAAAGATAATGAGGGAATTAGATAATGATAAGCATTATCTAATTGTCAAATTTTCTAATTAACAAATTATACATATGTTAACAAAAGAAGATATAGCAAAACGAATTGCTAAAGAAGTAAAAGACAGGTATTTTGTCAATCTTGGTATTGGGATTCCAACTCTGGTTGCCAATTATGTGAGAAATGATATTGCAGTTGAATTTCAAAGTGAAAATGGTGTTCTGGGTATGGGCCCTTTTCCTTTTGAAGGAGAAGAAGATGCGGATGTCATCAATGCAGGAAAACAAACCATAACAACCCTTCCGGGAGCGAGTTTCTTTGATTCTGCTTTTAGTTTCGGGATGATTCGAAGCCAGAAAGTAGATTTAACTATTTTAGGAGCCATGGAAGTTTCCGAAAACGGGGATATCGCCAACTGGAAAATTCCGGGTAAAATGGTAAAAGGAATGGGTGGCGCTATGGATTTGGTGGCTTCCGCCGAAAATATCATTGTGGCTATGATGCATGTAAACAAAGCCGGAGAATCAAAAATCCTGAAAAAATGTACTTTGCCATTAACGGGCGTAGGATGCGTTAAAAAGGTGGTAACCGAGCTGGCGGTTCTAGAAGTGACCGAAAAGGGTTTTAAGCTCTTAGAACGAGCGCCAGGAGTTTCTGTAGAGCATATCATTGCTTCAACCGAAGCGAATTTAATAATTGAAGGAGAAATTCCGGAAATGATGATTAATTAAATATCCGATTAAAAGCGGAAGTTGAAAAATAATTTTTTTAGAATAAATAGAAAAACCGCCTCATATAGGCGGTTTTTTTGTTATTTATAAAGCTTTGTGACTTCCCATTTTTGCCGGAAACAAATCTTCGCAAACCTTCTGGTTTAATTTTACAAATTAAAAGAAGCTCCTAAACTAAAAGTAGCCTGATTATTTAAGTTGTAAAAAGGATCGTCATTGTTTCCGTATTTTGCAATTGGAAATCCAACCTCTGTGAAAACTCCGAATCCGTCAGTAAAGAAGTAACGGCCTCCAACATGACCTCCGAAATTGTGTAAACCTAAACTTAATCCAGGGTATACATCTAATTGCTCAACGCCAATAACACTCGATAAATTGGCATTAATTCTTGCTTTCGCATCAAAACGATCTTTAAATTCAGGTTTAGTATCATTGTATACAGCTGTATTACCACGGTAAAAACCGGAAAAGTTGTCTACTCCCAATAAGTAATTAGCAACAAAACCGAATGAGAAATTTTCGCCTAATCCAAAATCTACAGAACCCTGAATTCCAGAACCACCATCTTGCAGATTAGCACCAACATTAACTTTGACATCACCTTTCCCTGTAAAAGCCTTTTGCGCTTGTGTGATTCCAAATGTTACTAAAAACAAAAGTGTAATTACCTTTTTCATAAAATTTTTAAATTTTTAATTATTTCTAAAGTGCAAAAATAGGTTTTTAGATATCAATTCCTACCTCTTTCGTTAGAATACAATTCATTTAAAGGTTCACTTTGCCAGAATTCCTTCGTATCAACATTCATAATGGTCAACGGGCCTTTGAAGGCTGCCCCGGTATCAACATTCCAGACACAGGCTTTTTGTACCGGTACAGTTTTTCCAATTCGGGTTACGGGTGTGTGGCCAATATAAACTTCTTTGTAAACCGTGAAACGCTTCGGATAATACAAATCGTCCGGTTTTAAATTCGGATCCAATGCAAGTGCAGATTCCCAAAGTGTTCTGTCCCAGTAGAATAATTTCGAAAAAAATTCGTAGGTTACCCCACTAAGATTTGTAAATCCGGCATGAACAAATAAACGATTTTGATTGTCAAGATAGAAATCCTGAAGCGATTCCAAAAAAGCGATATGCTCTTTCTTTTTTTCTTCGGAAAGTATGGAATATCCTTCAACAGTCGCTTTTCCGCCATGCTTATACCACATTTCCTCATCAAAATCCTCATGTCTGTTTTCCAGCCAGTCCAGGGCCAGCTGATCATGATTTCCTCTGATGCAAATGCAGTTTTGTTTGCTTTTAAGGTCAATTAAAAAATCGATTACCTGCGTCGAATGACTCCAGCCGTCAACATAATCGCCTAAAAATATAAGAGTATCTTTTTCGGTAACATTGGCTTTCTCCAACACTTGTTCAAGCGCCAGTAATCCTCCATGTATGTCACCTATAACAAATGTTCGCATTTTGTATTATTTCGTTAGGCAAAAATAAAGAAAATGATTTGTTTGTACCTATTAAGTTAAGAATCTTTATAAATGTCAGAAAAAATCCTTTTTCGAAGTTTATTCTAAGTTTTGCTTTACAAAAAATACAGCCTTGAAGATAATTCCCGCTTTTTTTGTTTAAAATTTCGATTTAAAATGGGTCAATTTTCCTTTTCGTACACTAAAAAAAGGTCAAAAAAGTTGTTTTTTTTTATAAAATGTTAGTTTTCAGTGTTGTAGTTGTTTGTTCTGTAAGGCATTGTGAAACCTGAGATTTCTTGTTATTTTTAAGTGTTTTTACCTGTCTAAATGTTGTATTTTATCGATAAAAGGTAAATTTATCCGTTTAATTAACAAAATTTATATATTTTTATCAAACAAATAAGGTATTTACTTACATATTTTATTTGTTGATTTTTAACCCCTTTTTAACTAACCAAAATTCAAAATTGCTTATGAAAAGTACATTACCCAGAATTGTAACAACAACGGTTGCTGCATTTGCATTTTCATTATCTGCACTAGCTCAGGAGACAGATAAAAGAATTAGTCAGAAAAGTTTATCTGAAAATGGTGAGCCCAGTTTAATTACTTTCAGTGACAAATCAACCTATAAAGGCTCTGATTCCGAAAAAGTATTTAAAGAACAATTGGCTCTGAAAGACAACCAGTCTTTCTCAAAGATTAAAAGCGAATCAGATCGCGAGGGTTTTACCCACGAAAAATTTCAGCTGTACGAACAGGGAATTAAAGTAGAATTTGCCAATTATACTTTGCATTCAAAAAACGGAAAACTGCAGTCGATGAATGGCGAGTTTTACAAAATTGTAAACGCAAAAGTAAAACCGGCACTTTCTGCACAGGAAGCTTTCAACAGGGCAGTGGCCCTTACCGGAGCTAAACGTTACCTATGGGATTCACCACAGGACGCTGCCGCAATGAATTATGAAAAGCCGAAAGGAGAATTGGTTTTCTTACCGGATATGGAAAATCAGGGGAAAGAACGAACTAGTGATAAAGTTCGTTTAGCGTATAAATTTGACATTTATGCCACCAATCCATTAAGTCGTGGGGATTTGTATATCGATGCTGTAACGGGACAAGCCCTGTTTTATAATGCAACGATCAAACACCTTGGTGAAAACGTTCATGGAAAATCAAAATCATCTGCTGCAAAAGAAAATAGTTTAAATTCAAAAATGGCGATTGTGGCTGCCAATGCGGCAACACGTTACAGCGGAACACAAACTATCGAGACAACACTAAGCGGATCTTCTTATATTTTATTGGACGGAACCCGCGGAAATGGAATCCAGACGTACAACTCTGCGAGAACAGCAACGTATCCGACAACCAATTTTACCGATGCGGATAATAACTGGATCGAATATAATAACACCAATAAAGACAATGGTGCACTTGATGCGCATTGGGGAGCCGAAATGACTTACGATTACTGGTCAGCTGTTCATGGAAGAAACAGTTATGATGGTAACGGTGCAAAAATTAAAAGTTATGTGCATTACAACTTAGTGGCTGCAGGTTATCCGAATAACAATAATGCATTCTGGAACGGAAGCGTTATGACGTATGGTGACGGAACAGGAACAGGCGGATTTGATATCTTAACGGCTATGGACGTTGCGGGTCACGAAATAGGTCATGCAGTTTGTACGTATACAGCTAATCTGGCCTATCAAAAAGAATCGGGTGCAATGAATGAAGGTTTCTCTGATATTTGGGGAGCTTGTATCGAATACCGTGCTGCCCCTACAAAATCAACTTGGCTGGTTGGTGAAGATATAGAAAGAAGATCAGGACATTTGGCTTTGCGCTCTATGAGTGATCCAAATTCTGAAGGTCAGCCGGACACTTACGGAGGAACGTATTGGGTAAATGTAAATTGTACGCCAACAAACAATAATGACCAATGTGGTGTGCATACCAATTCAGGAGTATTAAATCACTGGTTTTATATTCTTTCAGTAGGTAAATCAGGAACAAATGATATTGGAAATGCATATAACGTTACAGGAATCACAATCGATAAAGCAGCAAAAATTGCATATCGTCTAGAAAGTAACTATTTATCTGCCAACTCCACTTATGCTACTGCCAGAACTTACGGAATTCAGTCTGCGATTGATTTATACGGAGCAGGTTCAGCTGAGGTTATCGCCACAACCAATGCATTTTACGCAGTTGGTGTTGGAGCAGCCTATTCCGGAGGATCAGGAGATACAACTCCGCCATCAGCACCTTCTTCTTTAGCGGCTTCAGGAACTACAGGAATTACGACCAATTTAGCATGGACAGCGTCTACAGATAATGTTGCTGTTACAGGATATGATGTTTATCAGGGAAGTACGCTAAAAGGAACTGTTACAACAACTAGTTATACCGTAACAGGACTTACAGCCTCAACAGCTTATACTTTTTCTGTAAAAGCAAAAGATGCCGCAGGAAATGTTTCGGCAGCCAGTAATACTGTAAATGTTACAACACTTGCCGGTTCGGTGACCTATTGTGCATCAAAAGGAAACAGTGCTTCCGATGAAAGAATTGGTAAAGTAGTATTTGGTACAATTAACAATACTTCTACGGGAACAACAGGTTACGAGAATTTGACCGCAATTTCTACAAATGTGGGCAGAGGAACTGCTTATACCATTACCATTACACCATCATGGACTTCTTCTGTGTACAGTGAAGGTTATGCTGTATTTATTGATTACAACCAGGATGGAGATTTCTCTGACAGCGGAGAAACGGTTTGGACAAAAAGTGCTTCCACAACAACACCGGTTTCAGGATCTGTTACAATCCCTGCATCGGCAACTCTTGGAACAACAAGGTTGAGAGTTTCCATG
Source organism: Flavobacterium circumlabens (assembly GCF_004345565.1). GTDB lineage: Bacteria > Bacteroidota > Bacteroidia > Flavobacteriales > Flavobacteriaceae > Flavobacterium > Flavobacterium circumlabens. Next base: position 1,011,016 of record NZ_SLWA01000001.1, read on the forward strand.
AAATACAACGGTATTCCAACAGCTTGTGAGAGTTTTTCTTATGGACAGGTGGAAGATTATTCCGTAAACATAACAGCATCGGGAGTTGTGGAAGTGAATGAAATCGCAGTAACCGATAAATTAAGTTCTGAAATTACTTTGTATCCAAATCCTGTTGAAAATGAATTGAATATTTCAATATCAGATAAAACCGGATCAGACTTTACAATCATAAATGCTTTAGGTCAGCGAGTGAGTTCAGGTCATTTATCTGAGAGCCCAATTGACGTAAGCAAATTAAATACCGGAATTTATTTTATTGAATTCAATGGTGCTCAAAAAAGAGTTACTAAGAAGTTTATAAAAAAATAAGTACAGCTTTTTAAAATACTAAGGGCCTCGCAATTGCGAGGCTTTTTTTGTGCCTAAAGTTTATAAAACTGCGTAAATTTGTACCATGTCTGAAACGCCTGTATATAGAAAAATTATCCATATTGATATGGATGCTTTTTATGCTTCGGTAGAGCAAATGGATAATCCTGCTTTACGGGGGAAACCTGTTGCGGTTGGCGGATCAGAGAACAGAGGAGTAGTCTCGGCAGCAAGTTATGAAGCCCGGAAGTTTGGAGTTCGCAGTGCCATAAGCGGCGTTCTCGCCAAAAGATATTGTCCCGAAATAATCTTTGTCCGGCCCCGTTTTGACCGATACAAGGAGATTTCCGGTAAAATTCATAAGATTTTTTATGAATATACCGATTTGGTCGAGCCGCTTTCGCTTGACGAGGCCTATCTGGATGTCACCCAAAACAAAAAAGGAAATCCCAGCGCGAGTTTACTGGCTCAGGAAATCAGATTACGAATTTTGAATGAAGTGGGGCTTACCGCTTCGGCGGGAATTTCGGTCAATAAATTTGTAGCTAAAATTGCCAGCGATATTAACAAACCAAACGGACAGAAAACAGTAAATCCGGATGAGATTCCGGCTTTTTTGGAAGAATTACCGATTCGGAAGTTTTATGGAGTTGGAAAAGTAACGACCGAAAAAATGTATCAATTGGGTATTTTTACCGGTACCGATCTCAAAAGTAAATCGCAGGAGTTTTTAGAAAAACACTTCGGGAAATCCGGAACCTTTTATTATAAAGTGGTTCGCGGTATTCATAACAGCGAAGTAAAACCGTCCCGGATAACCAAATCGGTAGCAGCCGAGCATACTTTTGATGTGAATCTATCATCGGAAATTTTTATGCTAGAACAACTCGAACGGATCGCTGTTTCGTTAGAGAAACGTTTAAAAAAACATAAGATTTCCGGGAAAACAGTAACCCTTAAAATCAAATACAGCGATTTTACACAACAAACACGCAGTAAAACTCTGCCTTATTTTATTGCAGACAAAAGTCTGATTATGGAAATAGTGGAGGAACTATTGTATCAGGAACGAATGAAGGATTCCGTCCGATTGCTCGGAATATCAATGAACAACCTGAATACTGAAGAAAAAAAGGCCGTTGTTGTGCAGTTAAAATTTGAATTTTAATACTTTTGAAGACCGTTAAATGTTTTAATTTTATGTTTTATGATGAATTTTCTTTCTACCTTTAAAAAAGTGTAGTTTGCTATTAAATTAATGAAGATGAAAAAGGCCAAATTAGAAGAGATCTCCAATCATAATTCAGTTCCCATCATGGCGTGGGATTTTCATTATGAATACCTGAATGAATTGAAAGTTGCTTTTACCGATTTAAAAAAGGTAAAAGAAATCTCCACCCATTTTGCGTGGGATGAAGAGAACCTGAATATAAGTGAACGCATCAAAGAAGAAGTCGTTCTGGTTACTGACGTTGACATGAAAATTGTTTTCGCCTCAAACGGAATAAAAAAAATGACAGGATATGCTGAAAGTGAAGTACTGGGAAAAACGCCAAAAATGTTTCAGGGCCTGGCAACTTCCAAAACGGATTTAAAACAAATAAGAAAAGCAATAGAACTGCTAATTCCATTTGAAAAAACAATCACAAATTACAAGAAGAATGGAAAGATGTATACCTGCAGAATTTACGGTTCTCCAGTCTTCAACTTAAAAGGTAAACTAACCCATTTTATAGCTTTCGAAAAAGAAGTTTTAAGCGCGTGAGGAGAAAAGTTATGAGTTTTAAGTTATGAGTAAAACGTGAAGGGAAAACCAATATTTTTGAAAGATTAAAACAATAAAACCGCCTTTTTGGGCGGTTTTATTATATAAAAACTTTGCGAACCTTGCGTAAAACTTCGCGAGCCTTGCGGTTAAAAACCCGCTATAAATTCTCAAAGAAATCATTCCCCTTATCATCCGTAATGATAAAAGCAGGGAAATCTTTTACCGTGATTTTACGAACGGCTTCCATTCCTAATTCTTCAAAATCAACCACTTCTACTTTCAGGATGTTATCCTGCGCTAAAATAGCAGCCGGACCTCCGATAGAACCCAGATAGAATCCACCATAGGTATTGCAGGCAGTCGTAACCTGTTTGGATCGGTTTCCTTTTGCCAGCATAATCATACTTCCGCCATGTTTTTGAAATTCATCCACATAAACGTCCATACGGCCCGCTGTAGTTGGGCCAAAACTTCCTGAAGCCATTCCTTCCGGAGTTTTGGCAGGACCTGCATAGTAAACCGGGTGATTTTTGAAATATTCGGGCATTGGCTGACCGGATTCTAACAATTCCATGATTTTGGCATGGGCAATATCACGCGCTACAATTACAGTTCCGTTCAATTTTAAACGGGTTTTGATTGGATACTGCGTTAGTTTGGCTAAAATATCTGCCATTGGCATATTCAGGTCGATTTCAACCGGCGCTTCTAAATGTGGTGCGGTTTCCGGTAAAAACTGTTTTGGATTTACTTCTAACTGCTCTACGAAAATGCCGTCCTTTGTGATCTTTCCTTTTATATTTCGGTCAGCAGAACAGGAAACCCCCAATCCAACCGGACAGGATGCGGCGTGACGCGGAAGACGAATGACGCGAACATCATGCGTAAAATATTTTCCTCCAAACTGAGCACCAATAGCGCTTTCCTGACAGATTTTCTGAACACGCTCTTCCCACTCTAAATCACGGAAGGCCTGGCCTGACATGTTTCCAGAAGTTGGTAAGTGATCATAGTAACCCGCAGAGGCTTTTTTAACGGCTCCCAGATTGGCTTCTGCCGAAGTTCCGCCAATGACCAAAGCCAAATGGTAAGGAGGACAGGCAGAAGTGCCTAAATCCTTTATTTTTTCACGGATGAACTCATCCATTGCTTTATAGTTTAAAAGCGATTTTGTTTTTTGGTATAAAAAGGTTTTGTTCGCAGATCCGCCACCTTTTGCCATAAATAAGAACTCATAGGAAGTTCCTTTTTTAGCATAAATATCAATTTGCGCGGGAAGATTCGATCCGGAATTCTTTTCTTCAAACATCGAAATCGGAACAATCTGAGAATAGCGTAAATTACGTTTTTGGTACGTATTAAAAATTCCTTTACTCAGCCATTCCGCATCGTCAACACCGGTAAAGATACTTTCGCCTTTTTTGGCCATTACGATTGCAGTTCCGGTATCCTGGCAGCTTGGCAGCTGACCTTCGGCAGCAACAGAAGCATTTTGCAGTAAGTTGTAAGCCACAAAACGATCGTTGTCGGTTGCTTCGGGATCGTCTAAAATTTTACGCAGTTTTTGTAAATGTGTTGTTCTCAGCATAAACGAAACGTCAGTTAACGCTTCTTCGGCTAATAACTCTAAACCTTTTGGATCGACAGTGAGAATTTCGCGTTCTCCAAATTGTTCTACTTTTACAAAATCGGAAGTGATTTTGCGGTATTGGGTGTCATCCTTTAAAATTGGATAAGGATCCTGATATATAAAATCAATCATTGCTATGTTTTTCTACAAAGTTAAAAATTATTTATTTTAGAAAGGATTTGAATAAGACTCTCTACCCGTTATTTTATTTTGTGAAAGTCATTAAAAGACATTTTTTTCTCAAAGTACGTTTTGCCTTCTGCAGATAAAAATTGCTTAATCCAGTGTTTGTTTTTTAATTGAAAAACAATAGAATCAGAGTGTGCAGCGGTTCCCATATCCTCATTATTGTCGTCCGGCTCAAATGCAACTCTTTTGCAATAGAAAGATTCAGTCTCCGGTTTCCCGGTTGGATTGGTAAATTCAACCCAGCTTCCCCAGCCACTATCAGACATTGTATCCCATTCATACACAAGTTGTAACGTCTGGTTTTTTAGGTAATATAAGTAATTGTTCTGTGTATAACCACAGGCAGGATATCCGAAACTAACCTGAATAAAAGAAGATTTTTTGGGTGCACTTGAAGACAGTCCGTATGACGCTCCCCACTCTGATCCTTTTTGATATCCCTCAATAGTAATTTTAGAAGAAACTGTTTTGGTTTTGTCCTGGTAAAAATCAAGTTGATAATGTTGTGTTACAATACTGTCTTTATCTGCTTTTTGATCTGCAAGATGTGCAAGAATGTAATTGTTCTTTGATACTTCTTCTCCTTCTGAAATTGGAATAGTATCTGTTTTTAAGAATTTCTCTTCTGCAACCAGAGTAATTTCTGTTTTCTTTTCCGGAACAGCAGCTGCTGCGGTTACTGTTTTTTCTTTTTGGCAACCTGCCAGTAAAGCTAAAACAAATAAATATTTAACTTTCATGACTAATTAACAGAAATCAACTTAATGTCAAAAACAAGTACGGAGCCACCTGGAATGCCTCTGTAAGCAAAACTGCCGTATCCTAAACGGGCCGGTACAATAAGAACACCGCTTCCGCCTTCCTTAAATAAAGGAATTCCTTCTGTCCATCCTTGTATTACTTGTTGCAGGCCAAATGTAGTTCCGGCATCAGGACTCTGATCAAAACCTATTTTTGTTGTATAATAGCCTTTGTAAGCAACGGTCACGCTTGAAGTTGCTTTTGGTTGCTTGCCCGTTCCGGGTTCCGTAATGATATAATACAAACCGGTAGCTGTTTTTTGAGCAGTCAGATTATTGTCGGCCAGATACTTTAAAATTTCGGCTTCATTTTTTTCGGTGTAATCAACCGGAACAAAGTTTTCATTGTCAATTTCATGACTGACACACGAAACAAAAAGGGTAAGAATTAGAGCAAATAAAGAATATTTCATTTTGGATTATATTGTTTTAAAGGGTTGTACTATATCAGAATATAATGTTTAGAAAAACCAGCTGGCGACAAAAATGGCAGTAATCACACAAATTACATCTACCAGAAGCATCGTGCCCAGCGCGTAACGGGTATTTTTGATATTTACGGAACCAAAGTAAACGGCGATCACATAAAAAGTACTTTCGGCGCTACATTGAAAAATACTGCTTAATCTTCCCGTTAGGGAATCGGCTCCAAATGTATTCATAGAGTCAATTAAAAATCCTCTGGATCCTGCAGAACTAAAAGGACGAAGCATGGCTACCGGCAAGGCATCCGTAATTTGTTTGTTGACTCCCATATTCGAGAATACAAAGGCAATTCCATCACTGATAATTTCAAATAAACCGCTGTTTCTGAACAATGAAATGGCAACCAGCATTCCCAATACATAAGGGAAAATAGTAACTCCGGTTTTTACTCCGTTATTGGCACCTACCACAAAAGCATCAAAAACAGTAGTGCCGGCCTCGGTAAATTTCTTTTCATGACGCCATGAAAAAATCAGTGTAAAAGCGATGATTCCGAATAAGATCAGACCGGAAAGATTAGAAGTAAAATAGTTTTTTCCAATTAAATCCAAATGATTCACGTACATCAATAAGCCCACAATAGCAGCAATTAAGACCATTAAGGCAATAACCAGGGAAGCACTTTTGAAATTGATTTTCTGCTTGATTCCAACAATTAAGAAAGCTGCAATGGTGCCGATAAACGAAGTAATAATACACGGAAGCATTACATCTGCGGGATTGCTAGCGTTGGCGGCAGCACGATAACCGATAATTGAAGTCGCAATTAAAGTAAGACCTGAAGCGTGTAGACACATAAACATAATCTGCGCGTCACTGGCTCGGTCTTTGTCTGGATTTATTTCCTGTAAACTTTCCATTGCTTTCAAACCAAATGGCGTGGCAGCTGAATCTAATCCTAAGAAATTAGCGGCAAAGTTTAAAGTCATATATGAGATAGACGGGTGATTTTTAGGGATGCTCGGGAATACTTTTACAAACACCGGACTCAAAGCTTTAGCCAGTTTTCCGGACGCTCCCGAAATGATTAAAAGTTCCATTAACCCGCAGAAAAAGGCCAGATAGGCAATAAGCGGCAGAATTAAATCGAGTAAAGTACTTTTACAGGTGGGTAATAAACCATCCGATTTTTGAACACCACTGTAGATTTTCACCGTTTTGTTTTTATAAACATAAGTGGTGTCGCTATTGAGGGTATCACGGTTGATGATTATGGTTTGATCCTTCGCTTTTTTAATGCTGTCTTTGATAAAAGCAGGAAGCTGTTCAGCGTATTTCTCTGAAATCAGAATGGGATCGTCTTTTTTACCATTCAAAACATAATCAATAGTATACGTATTGGCGGTAAACAAACTGATTACAATAAAGGCAATCGACGAAATAAATATAGCTAACCAAAATCTACTTAATACCATAATTATATTTTTTTGTAAATGTAATTATTTAGCCATAATATGTACAAAGATTTTAGTGCTGAAACGCGAAGTATTTCTTAGAAACTATAATCTTTTAATAAAAATTCGATTTATTCAATAACAATTTTGGTTTCCAGATATTTTTCGAAAGATTTAAGGCCTTCAAATAAAATGGCTTTTTTATGATTTTTGGTTTCGTTAAAAAACTGTGTTTCTATTTTTGCATGGTCTTTTTTAAGCGTTCTTTTCCAGGTTCCTATAGCTTTACTGTTTTCAAGGATAACCGGTTTGAAAATTCCATTATTAGTAAAAGCTTTCGACTGATGTTCTGGTAAAATGGAGGCTTCACGGGTTTTATAGGAAATCAGGATTTCATCAAAAGCGGGTAGAAAGTGTACACTTTCGCTGAAGTTGCTTTTAAGGGAAAGATTAGCACCGAACCAATACTTCTGATGATCAATTTCAACCGAGTTCAATTCTGATGCAATAGAATTAAGTATCAACTTACAGGTTGTCTGCGAAAAACCAGACCACCATGAAAAATCAAGCAGCGTTGCAGGACCGTGACTTTCAAAATAACGTTTGGCTAATTTCGCCAGACCTTCTTCCTTAGTCAGTTTAGTTCTAGGTTTTGAGACCTTTTCTTCGAGTAAAGCATAAGTCATTTGTTTTTCTTTCATTTTTCCGTTGCAGACCAAACCTTCTAATTCTGCATACATCATAATAAGTACGGGACTTAAAAAATAGGCACCGGAAACCTTTTTGAGATTAAGTCCCTGCATGATTTCTTCCCGTGTTAAAGGATTGTTTCTGGCCAAAAGTTTTTCGATAGCCGAATTAATCTTGTCGAACTCCTTTTCATCATAACCATGCTTTTTGGTTTCGGCAAGAATCATGCGTTTGACTTGTGGTCCTGAAACATTCAGCATCCAATAGATATCGTCGGCAGAAACAAAATGCCAGGTTGGCCTGAGGATGTGTGTCCGGATGATTTTACCGGAATTAATTGCTTCTTCAATTTCTTTTTCAGTGGCATTACATCGCGAACCTATGGCCCATTTCGCCATGGCATAATCCTGCGCCTGCATGGCACCCAAATGATGCACAATTTCTTGTGGAGTGCTTGAGCTCGTTTCTAAAAGCTTTTGAGAAGCAAGCCTGTAATGTGATATTTCCTGATGTGTCATTGTTTTAAACCCTATAAGTTATTGAAGTTCATTTAAGCTTTGTGCGTTGACATCGTAGTTCCTCAGCACGTTATACCTTTTAAACCATATAAGTTATTAAAGTTCATTTAAGCTTTGTCCCTTTGCACCTCTGTTCCCTTGCGCTTTAGAACCTTAGCGTCTCAGCAGCTTAGTACCTTTAAAAAAAACCTAAACATGAATAATTTCATCGGCAATCAATAAATCTTCCCGGCGTAAACGCAGGAAAATCTGAGCAACGGCAATGGTATCTTTTTCACAATAGGTTACAATTCGGTCAATGTCTTTTTCTACATAAAACACATGAGCCACCTGACTGCCGTCGATATCGCCTTTTGGGGAAGGGATGCCCAATATTTTGGTCAGTAGTTTTAAAGAAGTAAAATGCTTGTAATCACCAAACTTCCATAATTCTAAAGTGTCCAGATGCGGAACTTCCCAGGGCTTTTTTCCAAATAAATTGAGCTTGTTCGGAATCGCAATCTGGTTTATAATCATGCGGCGTGCTATGAACGGAAGATCAAACTCTTTGGCATTATGACCGCACAATAAATGTTGCGGCTGGTTAAAATGATTGTTCAGCAGATTATTGAAATCATGAAGGATCTTTTTTTCCTCGCCAAAAAAGGAAGTGACCCTAAAATTCCGGATATCTCCTTTGATGGTGAAATAGCCCACAGAAATGCAGACGATTTTACCAAACTCCGCCCAGATGCCGGCGCGCTCGTAAAATTCTTCCGGAGTGAATTCCTCTTTTCGCTGATATTGCGTTTTATGATCCCAAAGGGATTGCATTTCAGCATCAAGCGAATTAAAATGCTCTTCTTCCGGAACCGTTTCTATATCCAGGAATAAAATATTGTTGAGGTTTATTTTTTCAATCATACTTGTTAACCACTAATTCTACGAATTGATTTTTTTTGTGAATATACATAAATTCGACTTAAAGAAAGAAATGTATTACAATTTAAATCGGTTTGGCTAATTTATGAAATAATATTTTTAAAACAGACTTTGTTGCTGCGTTGGATTTTCATGTTCCAAAAGCCATTTTTTGCGCCAGATTCCTCCGGCGTAACCCGTAAGTGAGCCATTTGTCCCAATGACCCTATGGCATGGAACTACAATCCAAAGCGGATTTTTACCATTGGCCGATGCAACTGCACGAATGGCTTTGATATCACCAAGTTTTTTCGTCTGGTCCATGTAGCTGACCGTTTTTCCATATGGAATTTCGAGCAGCGATTTCCATACTTTTTGCTGGAATTCCGTTCCTTTTGGATTCAATTTGAAAGTAAAATCAGTTCTTTTGCCTTCAAAGTATTCTTGTAATTGTTGAACAGCTTCCTGCAGCACTTCCGGGATTTCAGTAGAAAGTTCGCCTTCTTTTGTTACCGAAATAACCGATACGCCCTCTTCATCACCAATGATTGTTGTGATTCCGAGCGGGGATTCTATGTAAGCTGTCTGTTCCATTTTTATAGTAACCTAAAGTATCAGGTCTTTCACAAAGTTCGCAAAGTTTTTGTTTGGAATCCTATAAGTGATCCTAATAATTTTTCAGATCAAATTGATATTTTAAACTAGTTTCAATTTTTTCACTTGAAACGATTCTCTTAATCTGAGATTGCTCCGGGCTGAATTTCGGCAACGGTAAATTTAAAGCTGTTGCTTTTTCGGTGTAATACATTTCGCGGGTAGGATGGAAGGGAGCGACAGCATTAAAAATTTCTCCCCATTTTGACTGGTAGAGGATTTCGTAAATCAAACCAATACAATCGGTTTGATGGATTAAATTGACAGGAGCATCCGGATTTTCAAGATTTTCTTTTCCCGATAAGGTTTTCACCGGATGACGGTCTTCACCGATTAAGCCTCCAAAACGGAGAATTGTAGTTTCGAACTGTTTATTTTTTTGTAAAAGAGCTTCCGCTGAAAGCAATTGTTTGCCGCTTTCGGTATCCGGATTTGGGGTTGTTTGTTCTGTGATTATGTTGTTTTCATTCCCATAAACAGAAGTTGAACTCACAAAAAGCACTTTTTTTGCGGTCGATTGTTCGATAAACGGAATCAGGTTTTCGATTTTCGCCACAAAAACCTTCTTTTCAGTATCCGGATTATTTCCTCTTAATTTCGGTGGAATGTCTATAATCAGAATTTCGCTTTTGGTTAAAAAATCAGTGATGCTTTCAGAAATACTTTCGCTTTCGAGTGTAACCAGAAAAGAATTTATTCCAACTTCTTTCAAGATCGACAACTTGTTTTCTGAAGTTGTGGATCCGTTTACTGAATTTCCTCTTTCGATTAATTTTTTCGCTAGGGGCAAACCCAGCCAACCACATCCTAAAATACTAATTTGTGTCATTTTTTTATAAGGTACAAAGAGGCAAAGGTTCAGAGGGGCAAATGGAAAGCTAAACCGGATAGTTTCTTTCTTTACGTCTTCGCTTTGCGAAATTAATTTTTACAAATTTAAGGTAAAACGAACTTTGTCCTTTCCTTTTCCGCCAATTCTATGATAGAATTTAATGGCCCTCTCATTAAATTGTGGGGTTTGCCATTGTATATTGATGCAGTTTTTCTCCCTGCCAATTTGTTGCAGCTTTCCAATTAAAATTGCCCCGATCCCGAAACTTCTGGCTTGTTCTTCCAGAAACAAACAATCCATATGTATAAATTCAGCGGCATCCCAGGTGGAATAATCAATTGTATAGGAAACGTAACCAATGATTGTTTCTTTAGTGGCAACAACCAGGCAATAAAGTTTAGGGTTTTCTGCGAATATTGCTTTTTCTAAACTTGTTGCTTTTCCCTCCGGAACAAATTCCGCTTTTTCAAATTCCGCATGCTTTTGACATAAAACGACTAATTGGGACAAATCCGTACGTTCGCAATTCCTTATTGAATATTCCATTGCAGGTTGATTTCGGTTTGTAAAAAGGTAATAAAATGATGAAAGTAATCCGGATACTTTTCGTTTTCGCGAATCGCAATAAAATGTTTTCTTTTTAAACCGTTTTTACCAATTTTAATGGCTTTTATCGGACTGGTCTTAAGATGGGGCAACAAGGCCCACTTTGCCATCGACATGACGCCCATATCGGCTTTTACCATTTCGAGAGAAGCTTCGGTCAGAGGCAAAGGCGTAATTTTTCTGGGTGTTACTTTGGCCGGAGCCAAGAAAAACTGGTGTATCGTCACCGTTTCCATCGGAAGGGAGTGAATCAAAAGATGTTCGTTGACAAAATCTTCGGGAACCACATATTTTTTATGGGCCCACGGATGGTTTTCGGAAACTGCCATTACCACTTCATCCTGAAAAAGTTCCAGGTATCTGATGTTATTGTCTTTGATCTGATCGCTGATAATCGCTATGTCAATGGTATTGGCCAGTAAATTCTGGAGTGGAATATGAGTCGCTTCGGTCACGATTTTCAATTCGACATTCGGGTATAACAGATGAAACTGTTTTAAAACCGATGGCAGCCAGTGATAACTTGAAAAACATTCGGTACTAATTCTGATTTCACCGTATTCACCAAAAACCATTTGTTTGATCTGGGTTTCGGTTTGCAATAGTTTATCCAGTATTTCATTGGCAATCTGATACATCTTTTCACCGGCTTTGGTCAGCACCAGTTTTTTATTCATCCTGAAAAATATGGGAGTGCCCAACTGATACTCGGCTTCTTTGAGCTGGTGGCTCAGGGCTGATTGTGTCAAATGAAGTTTATCAATTGCTTTGGTGATGCTCCCTTCTTCTACAATTGCTTTGATCAGTCGTAAATGACGTATTTCCATTTTTAGAGAATTTACACAAAGGAACAAAATTTTACGATGGGTTTTCCATGAAAAAAAGTAATCAAATGGATGAATTCTTTTCGTTTTTATGGTGTCCGGAGTTCCGCTACTTTTGAAAAAAGAAATCATTAAAATCTACTAAAAATGGAAGCACAACTTAAACATTATGAAAATAAACTGGCCTTCGAAATGGATCCTTCCGATTTGTTTGATGCCTTAAATAATGGCGAAAAAGTTATGGTAATTGATGCCAGAAAAGCATTTGGTTTCGAAGCAGAACATATTCCGACTGCGATTAATATTCCACACCGTGAAATGAACGCTGAAAACACCAGGCACCTAGACAGGGAAATTTTGTATGTAACCTATTGCGACGGAATTGGTTGTAATGCCTCCACAAAAGGAGCGCTGAATATGACAAAACTGGGTTTTAAGGTAAAAGAACTGATCGGTGGAATCGAATGGTGGAAGTTTGACGGTTATGCCACCGAAGGGACAAACGGTAAAAAAGCCGGATTGAAAATCGAATGCGCGTGTTAAACAAAAAGGACAAACTTTAATTTTAAAGTTTGTCCTTTTGCTTTTTTGGGAATTATATTGAAAAGCTTTCTTATTTAGGGGTAACAACCGGTGTTAAAGTATCTTTTGCAACAATGATACTGTCTTTTACAGGAGCAGTTTCAATCGGTTTCAAAGGAGCAGTATATCTTTTTATTTTCTGCTGAATCAAAACGGCATCATTCAGCACAAAAGGTGTCGGCATCATCCAGTCATTTCTTGGTTTGATATTAAACAGTGGATTGGTCATTAAATCAAACGAACTTTCAATAAGATCCATATCGAAAATAGAGGATTTATTGATGTAAAATTCCAATACAAGCGGTTCGTTGCCTACCACATAATAACATAAAATCTTGCTGTCATTGCGTTCTAAACGATTTCCGATCTGTCCTGAAGTCGAAACTCCATTGGCCTTAAAGTTGTAAAACGTCATTTTTGTGTTGGCATAAATGTCATAACGATTTACTTTTCTGTTGGGGGAGATTTTTATTTTTAAATACCTGTTGTTTCCAACTACACTGTCTTTTATGAATGTTACTGTTGGTTTTGGCACTGCTACATTAGGAGCAATTGCACTGTAGGTAAATGTTGAATTGTATTTGCTGGTAATCGGAAGTGAATTTAAACCCACTGCTTTTTGATTGGTCTGTCCCAGATAGCTTTTGGTCCAGTCGTCTAAGTTGACGTCATAAGTAGTCCATAGTGCCGAATTGGTGTTGGCGTTATAGACATACAATAAACTGTTTGATTTTGCTTTCCCGTGTTCATAACCGGAGTGAATACCTGCGTAAACGAAAAACCCAATGGAAATACTAAAAAAGAGCATTGTCCATATTCCTTTTTTAGAAAAAGCGCCAAATATAGGGAGCAATAGTCCAAAGACCAAAACGGTGAGAATTGCACTTCCGTAAAGTATTTTTAATCCTAAACCAACCGGAAACATGATTATAAAAGGAGCTACAATGGCTAAGGCCGGAATACAAAATAATAAGTTCAGGCCTAAACTGTAATGTTGGGTGATGACAAAAATTCCAAATAAAATAATTCCGAAATATACCGGAATAATTAAGAAACCGGCTCCCGTCAGGCTGTTGGCCAGAAAGGCATTGATTACGATCCAAAGGAGTAAAGGGGCTACGAAATGATTCATAGTTATCTTTCCTTCAGAAAAGTGATGATAGAAGGCAAAACAAATGGCAATACTTAGTGTTACAAAAGCACCGATGTAAGCATGTCCGTTGTACGTAAATCCGTTGAGCAAATCATTGTATTGCGGATAGGCCTCCAGAAGAATTTTCCATCCTAAAAAAGTAACCAGTCCGGATATAATCAGGGAACCTAACAACGGAACAAATCCTCTGAAAATCTCCCTGAAGCTAATGACGCGTTTCGCTTTTCCTATAAATATAAAAAGGATTAACAGACCTAAAGCTACGATTGTCATGGGTGCTACCCAGCTAAAAGGATAACTTATAAAAAATCCGAAGGGAACATTAAAATAAACATTATCCTGAGTTGAAGCTGTTGTATTTAAATCAATATTCGAAAAATATTTCAATAAAGGCATTAGATACGTTCCCTGATGTGTCAGTGTGGTTGTATTGAGATGCTGAATGTCATCTTGTTGAGTGTGGTAATTGAAATGACCATCGATAAAAGCAAAATTAAATCCCTGAATGTTTCCCTGCTCTCTAAAAACGGTCAGATCAGTATCATTCGGAAGCATTTTGTAAATGCTGTACATGAGTGAATTTGAAACCGGAAATTTTGTTTTGGCATTTGAGAATTCTTTTACAAGCGCTTCATTTCCTTTGTTGGTCTCCATTAGCATATAACTTGGTCCTGAAGAACCTCTGGCTTCAAAATTTAAAACCAGTCCTACGTCTTTTGCCCACGGATGCTGATTTACAAAAAGTGCCGCACCGTTTAAGCCTAATTCTTCGGCATCGGAAAAGAGAATAATAATATCATTTTTATGAGGTTGTTTTGCGTATAAAAAGGCACGGATACCTTCCAGGATTGTGGCAACTCCGGAAGCATCATCACTTGCTCCTTTAGAAAACGAGTGTGGGGCACTGTCGTAATGGGAAAGTAATAAAAGCGCTTTTGAATTGTCTGTTCCTTTAATGCGGGCAAGAATATTCTTAGATTTTACCAGAAGTCCTTTGTTGTTAAGGGTGAATCCTTCCTGGACAGTTGTCTCTAAACCGATTCTGTTTAGTTCAAGTTTAAGATAATTGGCAACTAATTCATGATTTGTCGAGCCTACATAATGGGGTTTTTGGGCTATGATTTTAACTTGGTTTAGTGCTCGTTCTGTAGAGAATTCTGCAAGGGCTTCTTCGTTTTTAGAAACCCACTGGGGCATCATTGTGGCGTATATGATAGCTAAAATGGCTATGACGCAGAGAAAGGCTAGTATTGAAGTAGGATTTTTTTTCATGTTGAATATACTAAATTTCTTTTTTTACGAGCATAAAATAATCATTGTCCAGGAAGCAATATCCCTGGTCATACAGGAAATAATAGGTATCGCCTGTTTTCGTCTGCAAAATATTAGTAAAAAAATCAAAATCAAAGCCTTTATTCAACATTTTATCTCTTGTTGCTTTTGATTTTCCTTCTGAATTGAGTTCAGACAAAATACGGTAATTTTTGCGTAATTTATTGTTTACATTCCGCATAAAATTATTCGTATCCTTATTTATTTTATTATTGTATGCATTGCGACAACTGTCGGAACAGAATTTTTTATCTTCCCGGCCTACAATTTTTTCAGAGCATTCGAGACATGTTTTCATGGCTGTTCTATTTTTCTAATTTCATACAGGTCATTCCTTCTGTCCTTTAGAATGCGGACACTTCCATGCTCGTGGAGCTGTTTTAGCAAATTCAGATCAACGTCTACGATCAGAGTCATTTCTGTATTCGGAGTAGCTTCTGCTTTTATACCATTACTCGGAAAAGCAAAATCAGACGGTGTAAATACCGATGCCTGCGCATATTGAATATCCATATTATTTACTTTCGGTAAATTACCGACGCAGCCTGCAATGGCTACATAACATTCATTTTCTATCGCTCTGGCCTGTGAGCAATGTTTTACACGGGTGTAAGCATTCTGAGTATCGGTTAAGAATGGAACGAACAAAATATTCATTCCTTCATTGGCCATAATTCTGGAGAGTTCCGGGAATTCGACATCATAGCAAATCAGGATTCCGATTTTACCGCAATCGGTATCAAAGGTTTTAAATTGAGATCCGCCTTTCATTCCCCAATGCTGTACTTCGTTGGGAGTAATGTGAATTTTGGTATACATTTCCGAAGTTCCGTCTCTTTTGCATAAAAAACCGACATTGTATAAATTGCCGTTTTCTAAATGAGGCATACTTCCGGTGATGATATTGATATTGTATGAAATGGCGAATTCCTGAAAGCGTTTTCGAATCGGATCAGAATGTCGGGCCAATTCCCTGATGGCTTCTGCTTCCGAAAGATGATTATAATCGGCCATTAAAGGCGCAATAAAAAGTTCCGGAAATAAAGCAAAATCACTCCCGTAACCCGAAACGACATCAATAAAAAACTCCGCTTGTTCAAATAAAGCTTCAACATTGTTAAGCTGACGCATCTGCCATTGGATTAATCCCAATCGAATCACACTTTTTTCAAGGTTAATTAATCTTGGACTTTCATCGTAATAGACATTGTTCCATTCTAAAAGCACGGCAAATTCTTTGGATTCTTCGTCGCCTTCCAAGTAATTTTTGATGATTCTTAAAACGTGAAAATCATTACTCAGCTGAAACGAAAGTACAGGATCGTGTAATTCTTTGTGTTTTACTTTTTCGATATAATTCTTGGGAGTCATTTTACTGGCATACTGACCATAGTTTGGAATTCTTCCTGCAAAGACAATCGCTTTTAGGTTCAATTGCTCACAAAGTTCTTTACGGGCATCATACAAACGACGGCCTAAACGTAAGCCACGGTAATTGGGGTGGATAAAAACATCAATTCCGTATAAAATTTCGCCATCCTTATTATGGGTAGAGAAAGTGTAATCCCCGATAATTTGTTTGTAATTATGTCTTTTGTCGACCAATTTTTCATCCAGTATTAAAGAAAGTGCTGATCCTACAACCACACCATCTACTAAAATAACCAGTTGACCTTCAGGAAATATGGAGAGTAATTTTTTTATGTCTTTAGATTCCCAATACGAATTAGCCATTTCGGGATAGGATTCTATCATTGAGTTTTTCAATTGTTTGTAATCGACTAATTGTAAATTTCGCAATTCAACTTTGTTGATTTGTTTCTGCATGTCTTAAATGTTTTTCTCGAATATACGAAAATATTACCATTTACAAACGCTTACAAATAATTACAACCGAAAGTAAATAATATACAATTGCATAATTGTAAGAAAATACATTATATTTGTTTTGTTGAATTTGACTAACAAATTCATTTATAGTAACATTAAAAATTTATACGCCATGAATGCAATGAAAAACAGAGTACAGTTAATTGGGAACGTAGGTAACGATCCGGAAATTAAAACATTGGAAAACGGAAAAAAGTTAGCGCATATGAGTATCGCTACAAATGAGTACTACAAGAATGAGAAAGGCGAGAAAGTGGAACAAACAGAATGGCACCGTGTGACGGCCTGGGGGAAAACAGCTGAGATTATCGAAAAATTTGTAGTAAAAGGAAAAGAAGTGGCAGTTGAGGGCAAACTAACCCACAGAAGTTATGACGACAAAAACGGAGAGAAAAAGTTTATTACAGAAGTAGTGGTCAATGAAATTTTACTGTTGAAGTAAATAATTCAAACCCGACAGTTCCGAAGCTTCTGGACTGTCGGGTTTATTTTTTAACAAGGTATTACAAAACAGAAGCGCCATTGACATCAGTAGTCAGTATTTCGCTCATATAATCGAAAAAAGGTCTCATATTTTGGCAGGTTTCCAGGGCCTGTTCTAAAAAAAGCGGACTTAATACTTCTGTATCTGTAAAACGTTTAATGATTAAAAACTGTTTGTAGCGAAGTAAGTCGATGGCTTCATGATTGATATCAAATCCTTTTGGTGCAGTTTTAAGCTGTTCACCCTGTAACGTTCCGAAAGTTTTGACAAAAGATTCTGAATGCAGTATTTTTTGGAAAGGTGCGGCATCGTGCGCAAATTCACTTCTGATGCGTTTTAAATCGGCAGCACCTGGTCCCCAAAAGCCTCCTGCGAAAAAACTGTTTCCTTGTTCGAGATGAAAATAATACCCACCACGTCTTTGAGTTGTTGCCCGGGTAAAACTGCCGCCCCAAAAGGTTTTAAAAGGCGTTTTGTCTTTGGAAAAACGAATATCACGATAAATGCGATAGACGCTTTTTTTGCCGGAAGCCGTTTCTAAAACGTCGGTTTTGGAAAGTTCTTGCAGCAATGCCCCTGCAAAGGTTTCAATATGGTTTAATTCTGTGAGATAGTTTGTTTTGTTTGCCTCAAACCAGGGTTTGTTGTTGTTTGCTTTAAGCCGCTGCAAAAAGTCAAGACTGGATTTGGGTATCGTAATTGGTTGTTTCATAATTAAAATATTTGCGTTTCTAAAAGTAGAACACGAATGTCATTTAAACTAAAAACCCACCAGATTTCTGATGGGTTTTCTATATTTTTTTAAGCAGTTTTCTTTATTAAGTCAAACATAGGACAACGGGAGCAACGTTTCTTTTCGCTCTTTTTGAATTTCTCACAACAGCTTGATTTGCAGTTTTCGATCTTCTTAATCTTGTCAAGGATAACAGCATTCTGCTTTTTCTTTTTATCCTTTTTCTTGTCTTTGTCCTTAACTTTATCTTTCTTGCTCACAGTTCATCTCAATTATAAAACGAGACAAATATAAAAGAATAAATGTTATTTTTATGTGTTCTAAATAAACTTTAACTTTTTTATTTTGGATTGATTGCAATCGAGCTTGTTACCGTTAATTGCTGAATATCACGATCAAACAAGTAAAGTCCGCCTTTGTCATCACCAATTAAGTTGATTTTATCCAGGATAGATTTAGCCGTAGCCTCTTCTTCGATTTGTTCCGCCACATACCATTGTAAGAAATTATGTGTAGCATAATCTTTTTCAGAAAAAGTAATGTGTACCAATTCATTGATAGATTCTGATACGAAAATTTCATGATTGTAAAGTGTTTCAAACATTTCCTTAAAAGTAGTGTATGATGTTTTTGGCGCTTTTAAATCCGTAATTGTAGCACGTCCGCCACGTTCGTTAATATACTTAACCAATTTAAGCATGTGTGCGCGCTCTTCGTCTGATTGAGTGTACATAAATTGAGCAATTCCTTCTAATCCGTGTACTTCTGCCCAACAAGCCATTGAAAGGTAAGTTTGCGAAGACTCTGCTTCAATTCTGATTTGCTTGTTCAGTGCTGTTTCTATATTTTTTGATAACATAATCTTGAGTTTTGTGTAAAGTTAAATAATTTTAAGGAATTGAGAACCTCATTCCGTCCTATTGAAAACAATTCAGATTCAGACTAAATACACTGAAATTAACTTATTTGAATTAAAAGCCTTTTTTTGTACCATAGCCGCGTATAAGTATTTTGGTATTCTCTCAGTTGTATCCATCTGTAAACTTCAGCATAGTATATTGTTTGGTTGTGGTATCGAAATAACCTAAAATCGAATAATCCTTAAATTTCATGATACTTTCTAAAGCAACTTCTTTATGTTTATCCATAAATGAGTAAATTTTATCTACTGCAAGGGGCTGTTGTTTTTCGGTAGTAAATCCTAGTTTTTTATCCCAGATACTTTCAAAAAATACTGTTTTGGTTTGAATGTCAGGATAGTAAAATCCGTCAAAACTCTGGTTGGTTGCTTTACTGATTCCCCCAATGGTAATAAACAGATTTTTTTTGTTTTTAAAGACAGAGATGCCCATATCTAAACCCGCTAAATGCTGCAGGAATTTGGCTGTGGTTTTTAATTCTTTCGGACTGTAGTTATCTCTTTGTATCAATAAAGGCGAATTTTTAAAAAGAATAGTGTCATTTTTTGAAACGGCGATACTTTTTAGGACTTCCTGCGAGTCCAGATCTTTTACATCAAATAAAAGCTCGTCTTCGTTGGCATTGATCTGATATAATTTGTTTTCGTGATAATAAGAGTTGGAGGATCTGGCTCCTTTTTTGGCAAGCGATTGAACAAAGTCTTTCTCTTTGATCTCAAGATTGTTTAAATTAATATCGAAGAGTTGTGTTTTTTTAACGTTCTGGTCCAGCGTTAGCAGGATGCGATCGCTTAATAAATACATCTTAGTTTTACTAATGGTTTTAGGCAGCGGATTGTATTCACCGGGTTCCATTTTTCCAATAGGATTTTCTGTAAGGATCTGATTGAATGTTTGGGGTTGTGTTTTTCTGTCTGAAAAGGTAAAAGGGGAGAAATCAAGCACCTTTTCTTCTACGATTCCGTTTTTGAAGACATACAGAATTAGTTTTGGTTCGGTCTTATCCTGCGTCAGGAAATTAAAGGAATTATCTTTCTGATATTGAGTTACGATAAACTGATTCTTAACCGGATACTCAAATTTCAGCGCTTTCGAGGTTTTGCTTTCGAAATAATATTTAACGATTATAATGTTTTTTGCTTCTTCTGAAAACCAATACAAAGTTGGATTTCCGTCTTCACTAAAACTATATCCCATCAAAGATCTGTCTTCAAAATAGGTCGCCGGACCCGTAAACTGATCGGTCAGGAACAAGGCACTATTGTATTTTAAAACCGTAAAATTTCCCTGGTACAGCACGAAAACAAATACTTCATGGGTCGAGTTGTTTTCGAAATTTAAAATCTGATCGTTTTCGCGTATCCTTTTTAAGTCCAAAGGATAAGTCGTCAATACCGTTTGGCTTAACAGGATAGAATTGTACAATACAGCTAAAAACAGAAAAATTTTTCTCATACTTTTTAAGAATAAAATCAATTCAAAATCAACTCCTGAATTCTGTTTAGGAATTCATCAACTCCTGAAAATAATCTACAAACTGACCCAGATGCAGACCGTCCATTAAACCATGATGCACATATACAGCCATCGAAATAGTTCTTTTTCCGGCTTCCGAAGTCATCATTTTTCCAAAAGAAACTTTAGGGCAGCTGTCAGGATACGTGAAACTGCGGGCATGCGTAAGCGATGTAAAATTTAACCACGGTATTGCCGAAAAATGAATGACATTGTCGTCTTTAAATTCCCGTGTGAAAAGCCCGGTTGTGTTTTGAATACGCTCGATTTCTTTTAAGGCAGTTTGTTCGAAAACCTTAAAATCAGGATTGTATTCGATTAGTGAAAATCCGAAAGTACCGTCTTCGCGGCCAATTGTGGCTGATGCATCAATACGATCGTTGATGTAAATCTGGTCTTCTGCAATTCGGTATCGGAAATTCTCAATCGCGTTTACGGCAACCAACGTTTTGTGTAAATAATAAATAAAAAAGGAAGCATTGAGACTTTTTGCGGTCTGATAGGCTTTCGTGCAGTCAATCTCGACAGTGGCACCAAAAAAAGGTTCTTCCATCTGTTTGAAATGGGCAAAATGCTCTCTTCTGTTCCAGTTTTCTAAATCTAAAAGTGTTTTCATTAGGCTAAATTATTAACCACTTCCGTGATTTTTTCAAATGAACTAAAATGTTCGTGTTCTACTTTATGGCTGATTTTCTCGTGTTCCCAGGTAGTGTGAAACGGAATATGAACGGCATAACCGCCAATTTCCAAAACCGGTAAAACATCCGATTTTAAGGAATTCCCGATCATCAGAAATTCCTGTGGCTGAATGTCTAAACGACCCAGTAACTTCTGGTAATCAATTTCCTGTTTGTCTGACATTACTTCGATATGATGAAAATAATGCCCTAGTCCGGAACGGTGCAATTTGCTGTGCTGGTCTTTTAAATCGCCTTTTGTAGCCACGACCAATTTGTATTTGCCGTGTAAAGCCTGCAGTGTTTCTTCGATTCCGTCAAGGAGTTCGATTGGTTTTTCGAGCAATTCTTTTCCGTATTGAATGATTTTCTGAATCACTTCAACCGGAATGGTGTTGTTCGAAATGTTCATCGCCGCTTCAATCATCGATAAAATATAACCTTTGATTCCGTAACCGTACAAAGGCAAATTCTGAATTTCGATTTTAAACAGTTCCTGCGAAATGCCCTGATGCGAAAGATAATCTTCCATTAAGGCACAAAATTTATGTTCCGTTTCCTGAAAATAGGGTTCGTTTACAAACAAAGTGTCATCGGCATCGAAGGCGATTACTTTTAAATTTGGTATTTTGCTTTTATGTAACATGATGTTTTTTGTTTCAGGTTTGAAGTTTTAGGTTTTTTTGCCACGAATTTCACGAATTTTCTCTAATTTTTTGCCACAGATTAGCGAGATTTTTGGGATTTAAAAAAATCTGCTCCATCTGCCAAATCTGCGAGAAAGCATTTTTAAAATTAATCTGCGTAAACCCGTTTAAACCCGCCTAATCCGCGAACCAATTCCCAATCTTAATTCTTAGAAAAGAACCTGCCCAGAGAAATGGTCTTATCGTAAAACGTAATCCGGATTCCGAAAAGCAAAATGATTCCGCCGAAAACCATTTGTAAAGTTATTTGTTCTTCTAAAAACAACCAAGCTAATATCGAAGTAATTACAGCCTGACTCAATAAACTTAACGAAACTCTTGTGGCACGCATGTGTTGTGTGGCATAACTGATCGAAAGCCAGGCACACAACTGGCAGATTATCGCCTGAAGTACAAACACAAACCAACCCGTATTGGAGAATCCCGTAAAAGATTCATCCAATGCATAGCAAATAATTCCTAAATAAGCGCTGGAAGCCAATAAACTAATGGTCATAAATGATAGAACATCAACATGGGAAAGTACATTTTTACTCACCAAAAGATAAATCGAATACAGGATTCCGGACAAAACAGCAAACAGGAACGCCTGATCAAAATTTAATTCCAGAAAAAAACTAAAGCCAACTAAAGTCACCATTCCTAATAAAGAAACGATAGTTCCGATCCAGAAATTAGTTGCCGGTCTTACTTTCAAAAAGAAAAAAGAACCCAGCCCAACCCAAAGCGGAGAAAGGTTAGTTAACAAAGAAGCCTGAGTGGCACTTGAATCCTGAATGGCGATATTCCAAACCGCAACATCTGAGGCAAACAGAATTCCGCATAGTGCCGCTAAAAGTGTAAATTTTAAGGTTGGAAGTTTAAAGTTTTTAGTCAAAAGCACATACGGCAAAAGCAAAGTCACGGCAAAAAACATTCTGTAAAAAGCAGAAATCAATCCCGAAGCTAAACGCAATTTGATCAATATCGGAAAAATCGAAATACAAAGTATGCCGCAGATTAAAGCTAATCTTGGTTTTGTGAGTTTCATTATCTATGCGTTTTCAAAATTTATGTATTAGTATTATTTCCAATAAAGTAATAGTTTTTTTATTGACCAGGTTAATTGATTTTCATTTTAAAGAAATAGGTCTGAGCAGGTTCTCCTACAGTATTTGGCTGATAAGTTTTGCATGTAATAATGGTATTATCATCAATAAATAAAGTTGACTTAGTGCTTTCATTTGATGGAAATGGGGGATAATTAAAAACAACAGAAAGATTATTATAGTTGTAAATTTTATCCATATCAGACAAATAAAAGTTATTTGGGCTGCAAGCAATCATTTTGGTGTTAAATTCCCTTTTTACATTAAGATTAAGATCAAGTTGATATTTCTCCCAAAAAATGAAATTATAATCATCTGAAATGAAAAGAAAAGGATCTGGATAGACAACGCTATTTGGGAATATAGGATAATTGTTTTCGATTCTTAAATTTTGATTTATAAATGTATTGCAATAAATTACC
This sequence comes from Flavobacterium circumlabens, assembly GCF_004345565.1. Classification (GTDB taxonomy): domain Bacteria; phylum Bacteroidota; class Bacteroidia; order Flavobacteriales; family Flavobacteriaceae; genus Flavobacterium; species Flavobacterium circumlabens. Next base: position 1,034,161 of record NZ_SLWA01000001.1, read on the forward strand.
CCCGCTGAAGTATTGCTTTCTCCCATGTAAAGTTTTCCGTTTTTGCTATTATATTCGATATCTCCATGTAAATACGCATTATAGCTCATGTTTATTGTCTCACCAGTCATTCCATTAATTGCCATAATTCCTGTTGATCCTGATGTAGGTGGAGTAATATGACAAAAAAGAATATTATTATTCCCTACTTCAATTTTATGAAACCCCCAATCATTAGTAGATGTTGTAAAGGTTTTTACTTCCATTGTAGCTAAATTTATCTTAGTTAACTTTTCAACATATTTTTGGGTTAGGTATAAGTATTGTCCATCGGGAGAAATGTCTAAATCAGAAAAGCGATCACTCGTTAAAATATGAGATTCAATTTTGAAATTTTTAGTATCAATAATTAATATGCCATATTTGTCAGTTTCATCCCATTTACTGCGAGGTGCCACAAGTACATAGATCTTAGATCTTAAATTATCTTTAATCATTTTTGGAACAAAGTATGGGAATTCAATAAAGTTACCAGACATTTTCGAGACAATGTTACTGCCAAGAATTCTATCAGTTAAATCCGTTGTTTTGACTACAATTTGAAACTTTTGTTCTTTAACTAGTGATATGGTTTCTAAATATTCATATGTCAATATATTGATATCAGTGATTTCAGCAATTGGTTTTGAGTTTTCACCATAGACAAGATAGGATATGAAGTTATTGCCTTCGTATTTTGACCAGTTCAATTTAATCGATCTTCCTGTATCACTTAATGCTTCTAATTTAATTACATTTGAAATTGTAATAGAATCTTTTTTAATTAAGCTATTATCAGCAGTGTATACTTCGAAAAAGATTTTATGAAATCCTTTACTCAAATTTATATTTATTACACTTTCTAAATTATCATCTGGTTTTCCTTCATAAAGTAGTCCATCTTTATCACTTTTCCATTTGACATTTAGAGTGCCTTTGGAGGAATTATTAACTTCTGACAACTCTATTTTTGCTTTCAGTTTTTTTGAAACGGTCGGGTCTTCAAAAACCCCATGAACTCCATTATTGTGAAAAGAGAAATCTCTGTCTTTTAAAGGTTGAATGATAGATGTTGTTAGACTGATAGTTGGTTTTTCAATTTCATTTTCAATATTATGATCACTACTACAGTTATAGAAGGAAAATGATAAGAACAGAAGGAGTAATTTTTTCATGTTTTTTGGTAAATGTTTTATTTTTTCAATAAAATAAAGAAAAGAAATAAAGGTTCCCACTTTATTTATGGGAGTATTAAATCTGCTTTTGAGTGGTATCATGTATTCATGATTTTTGTACAAATATCATATTTTTTTAAAAATATTATAAGATAATTTTTCCAAAAGCAAAACGCGTGAATCAATTAAGTGGTTCACGCGTTTCGAATTGTTGTTTTTTAGGCGGTTAAACTTTTACAGGCCTTCTCGATTTGCTTGTCTGAAAACGGCTCGAGTGCTTTGGCGAGCATTTTACTGGTTTTAATGCAGTTCAGCATTTTGGCCCGCAGGTCATGGTTGTCGCCCATTTCAGTTTCCAGTAGCGCCTCGAAAATTTCGGACAAATGTTCTGGTTGTTCTCTAAATTCTCCTTCAAACCAAAGGTTAGAAAGGAAATTGGCCACGGATGGCATTACATCATGATGTGATGGTTTTTGATTTTCTTTTGTCATTTTCTGAAAATATTAAACGCACGAAACCCTCGTCTTCGGTTGTGACAAAACACTCCTAGGAGTGAGATTAGGGCTATCACTAGCACCAGCAACGTGAACGAGGGTTCGCTTATGTTAAACTTAAAGATAAGTTTTTCGGATTTCTCCTAGTAAAGTGTTTTGTCGGTACAAACTTACAAAATATAAACCCCACCCACAACAAAAACACAAGAATATTCTTTCATTTAAAATTATCAAATTATCACATTCTCAAATTTTCTAATTAAAAACCTAGTTCACCGTTTCACCATTCGGTGCATCAGCATCCGGATTGATGAAAACCAGTTTTCCTTCGGCATTTGTCGTCATCAGGATCATTCCCTGACTTTCTACACCACGTAAGGCTCTTGGCGCTAAGTTGGCGAGAACAGAAACACGTTTTCCGATGATTTCTTCCGGTGTAAAGCTTTCGGCAATTCCCGAAACAATCGTACGAACGTCAATTCCGGTATCTACTTTCAGAACCAGCAGTTTGTTTGCTTTTGGCATTTTTTCTGCTTCCAGAATAGTTCCGACACGAATGTCCATTTTAGCGAAATCTTCAAACTGAATTAATTCTTTTTGAGGTTCCACTTGTTTGTTTTCGGCAAGATTGGCCGTTTTTGTAGCTTCCAATTTGTCTATTTGTTTTTGTATTTCTTCGTCTTCGATTTTTGCGAAAAGTAATTCTGCTTCCCCAATTTGGTGACCTTCCGGAATTAATTCTGAATTTTCAGCAACATCATTCCATTTCAATTTTCCTTCGTTTTTAAGGATTCGGGATAATTTCGCAGCAGTAAAAGGTAAAAACGGTTCCGCCAATATGCTCAACGCAGCGGCAATTTGCAACGCCACATACATCTGCGTTTTTACTCGCTCCGGATTGTCTTTCATTACTTTCCAAGGCTCTTCGTCAGCTAGATATTTATTTCCTAAACGGGCTACATTCATCAATTCGCCCAAAGCTTCACGGAATCTGTAACGCTCTACCGAACTTGAAATCACGGCCGGATATGCTTTCAATTCTGCCAAAGCAGCTTCGTCAACTTCCGAAAATTCATTTGGCGTCGGAATAAATCCGTCGTAATATTTGTTCGTCAACACCACCACACGGTTGATGAAGTTCCCAAAAATCGCTACCAGTTCGTTGTTGTTTCTGGCCTGAAAATCTTTCCAGGTAAAATCGTTATCCTTAGTTTCCGGCGCGTTCGATGTTAATGCATAACGCAAAACGTCTTGTTTCTCCGGAAATTCTTCTAAATATTCGTGTAACCAGACCGCCCAGTTTTTAGAAGTCGAAAGTTTGTTTCCTTCCAGATTCAAAAACTCATTTGCTGGAACGTTGTCCGGCAAAATATAGCTTCCTTCGGCTTTTAGCATCGCCGGGAAAATAATACAGTGAAAAACAATATTGTCTTTCCCGATAAAGTGAACCAGTTTGGTGTCTTCGTCTTTCCAGTAAGGTTCCCAGTCTTTTCCTTCGCGTAAAGCCCATTCTTTTGTTGATGAAATGTACCCAATTGGCGCATCAAACCAAACGTATAGTTTTTTTCCTTCGGCACCTTCTACCGGAACATCAATTCCCCAATCCAGGTCACGCGTTACGGCACGAGGCTCGAGTCCGCCGTCAACCCATGATTTTACTTGCCCGTAAACATTCGGTTTCCAGTCGTTTTTATGTCCGACCAAAATCCATTCTGTTAAGAAATCAGTATATCGGTCTAAAGGTAAAAACCAGTGTTTTGTTGCTTTTAAAATTGGAGTTTCTCCGGTAATCGTCGATTTCGGGCTTATTAAATCCGTAGCATTTAGAGTCGATCCGCAATTTTCGCACTGATCTCCATAAGCTCCGTCGTTACCACATCTTGGACAAGTTCCTACCACAAAACGATCTGCCAAAAATTGATTTGCTTTGGCATCGTACAATTGTTCCGTAATTTCCTCAATAAAATCACCATTATCATACAGTTTTCTAAAAAATTCCTGAGCCGTATCATGATGAATTTTAGCCGAAGTTCTGGAATAATTATCAAACGAAATTCCGAAATCAGCAAATGATTTTCTAATAATTCCGTCGTATTTATCAATAACTTCTTGTGGTGTAATTCCTTCTTTTTTGGCTTTCATCGAAATCGCAACGCCATGTTCATCGCTTCCGCAAATAAATGCAACGTCTTTTCCCTGTAAACGTAAATATCTCGAATAAATATCTGCAGGCACGTAAACCCCCGCCAAATGGCCAATATGTATAGGTCCGTTGGTGTAAGGCAATGCTGCCGTAATAGTATATCTCTTTGGATTTTGTATCATAACTCAATTTTATTGCCTGCAAAAATAAGCAATAGAATCGAGAATTTGTTATTTCACGGAGATTCACAAAGAAAAAGCGCGGAGATTCACGAAGTTTTTTTTAAGAAGGAGGAATTAATCACGTAATCCCGATAGCTATCCGCAGCAGAGCACAAAGTTTTATTTAGCCACAGATTACGAAGGATTAAAATGGATTTTTTCTAAATTAAATCTGCTCAATCTGCAGAATCTGCGAGAAACAAAAGCTTAGTCAAATCTTTGCGGGTGCTTCGACTTCGCTCAGCCAGACAAACTTCACGAATCTCTGTGCTTTTTCTTTGTGTATCTCTGTGGTAAAACCCATAAAATAGAACGAGTTTAAACTAGCACTCCCATTAAAAACTTCAAAATATATTTTGCAACCTTTGCGTTGAAAAAAACAAAGCTATGAGCAAGACAAAATTAATCATCAATAAAAACGGATCCATCAAAATTGAAGGTGATTTCGAAATAATGGATTCAGAAGGAACGGTTTACGGACTACAAGGCAGAAGTGCATTAGGCCTTTGCCGTTGCGGATTATCGGCCAACAAACCATTTTGTGACGGGGGACACCGTAATAATTTCGAGCACGATTCTATCGCATTCGATTTACCGCCAATGAAAACGAACTAAGAGACGTTTCTGAAATATCATGAAAGCTGCATTTTTTAATGTGGCTTTTTTTATTCTCTTTTTTGAAATGATTATTCAATAATAATAAGTTAATTCCTTAAAAAAGTATATTATATTTACGGAAATTTTTAAAATATAGGGAATGAGAAAATTTACTATGCTATTATTGTTTTTAAGTTTTGTTTCGGTTCAGGGTCAGGCGCCAAGAGTCATTTCGAGTGACTGGATGGGTTTCAGCCAGACCATAGACATTCAGACTCCGGCCAAGAAAAAGTTTAAACTGATCGCTTCTGCAAAAGTAGAAACCGCAGAGCCTAAAGCATGGGCGGGAATCTGGGCAAGAGTGAATAATAAAAATGATGAAGTCGGTTTTTTTGATAATATGGGCGACAGGCCAATCAAATCAAAAGACTGGCAATCGTATACTGTTGAAGGAACAATTGATGAGAATAGTAAAACTTTGACTTTTGGAGGATTAAGCTCATATAATGGAAAGTTTTATTTTGATAAATTTCAGTTATTTATTGAAAATGCAAAAGGTGTTTTTGAGCCGGTAACCCTTTTAAATTCAGGTTTTGAAACGCCTGTAAACAATGGAGATATCCCGAAATGGAATTTAGGAACCTCGAAAGCAAAATTGGTTAAGGTGAAGGAATATAAGGTTTCTTCCGATAAATCAGCCGCAGATGGAAAAAACGCATTAGTACTGGAAGGAACGGGTATCATAATAAAAGAAACCGGAAAAATAGGAAATGTTGAAGGCGCTTCACCAAAAATCGGCGACATGATTTCGATGCTGGAAGACCTTAAAGATCGTGTTGAAAGAGCCGTTAAAAACATGAATCAATATGAAATAGATTACCTGCACGATGAACAGGCGAACCGAATTGGTGCCCTGGTGATGCATTTGGCTGCAGCCGAAAAATACTATCAGGTTTTTACTTTCGAAAACAGGGAATTTAATGAAGAAGAAAAGAAAATTTGGGAGGCCGCTTTAAACTTAGATCAGGGTGGACGAGATGAATTTAAAGGGCATGACATTCAGTATTATCTGGATATTTATAATGAAGTAAGGGCCAAAACGATTTCGGAATTAAAGAAAAGAGATGATGCCTGGTTTGCCGAAGTTCAGATGAAATACGACATCAGTAACCAATATTGCTGGTTTCACGTTATGGAACATCAGTCGAGTCATTTGGGACAGATTTTGTTTTTGAAAAAACGAATTCCACCACAACAGCAACAAAAGCCAATAATAGACAAGGGGATAAAACAATAAAAACAGAAAGCTGCACTAAATGGTGCAGCTTTTTTTATGCTGTGAAATGTTAAAAAAACAGCTATCAGGTAAATGATATTGAATTAATTATTTAATTTTAAATCCTGTATTTTGAGACTATTTAATGTGGAATAAAAAACAATTTAATTGTGAGGTTTATGGAATATAAAAGGCTTCAGGTCGTTTTTCTTTTGCTTCTTTTTGCAGGTAAGACGATAGCTCAAAATAAAATCAATCTTTTTTCGGAAATCAACTATAACTCTATTCCTGCAGTAAATTTGAGTGAATATAAATCGGTTCAGGAACGCGACAAAAGAATCCAGAATCCCAATATTGCTCTGGGTGTCGGAATTTCAGGTGGCGGATCGAGAGCACAGTTTTTTAGTATGGGTGTGCTTTTGGGGTTAGAAGAAATAGGAGAAAATGATTCCCATCGTAATTTTTTAAACGAAATCGATTATTATTCCACCGTTTCCGGAGGCTGCTATTCGGCGGGATATTATTTAACGATTCTTAAAAATAAGCTGCAGCACGATAATTGTTCTTTCAACGAATTTTATTTCTCTAAAGCAGACGCTTACAAATCAGATGTAAACAAATCGGCATCACTTTTTTCGCTTCTGAATAATAGCAGGAATGAAAAAGGAGAAAAAATATCCATGACGCAGCGTTTAGATCTGGAGGTTTTGCAATATGACAGTTCCAATCCTGACAATTCCGATAAGTTTAAAACCCAAATGCTGCTGTCTGATTTTTTTATCTCCAAAGAGAGCAAAAAAAATCCGGAATTGCCCATTCTTGTTGCCAATGGAACAGCGTATAACAACGGAGAGCGATTTCCCTTTATGCCGCATATTATCCGAGGTTTAAAAATAAATGCATCATTGGCTCCCAATAAGTCGGTTCTTCCTCTGGATAAAAACGAGATTAGTAATGGCTACGATTTCCCGCTGACGTATGCGATTACCGCAAGTTCTGCTTTTCCGGGCGTGCTGCCAAAAACCAAATTCGGAATCAAAGGTCAGGACAAAATATTGTGTGTGATTGATGGCGGTGCTTCAGATAATATGGGCTATCAGACCTTAATTGAACTGCTGCACAACGATGATAAAGTTGATAATAAAAACAAAAAGGCCCTTTTTATCGATTGTTTAGGACAAGGGAAGAAGGAACCTTATATCAATGATGCCAAAATCAGACTGATTTCCTTATTGGAAACAGCTTCTTTATATACTGTTCAGACCCGATACATTACTTTTGAAAACGATGTTGAAGATGTGTTGGAGAAGTATAAAATTCCGATTTCCAATTTTCAGGTAATTGGTTTTACAACCTTACGCGATTATCTTCTAAAGCTCAAAAAAGATAAGGATTATGAAGACCTGGTACTGCAATTGAAAAATACGGATGATGAAGATAGCAGCTGGCTGAAACTCCATGTTGATTTTAGAACCAAGCTGATTAAAAACTTTGGTGCAGACAGTTTCAAAAAAGATAAAAACAGCGAAGTGATACTGTCCAGTTTAGACAAAGAAAAGTTTAAGGATTTTGGCGCCAGCGAACTCTTGATGTTGTACGAATATACAGCGCACGTTGAAACAAAACTCAAAACAACCCCCGAAGAAAAAGAAATGTTATTGCTGGCGGGACGTTTTGCCGCTTTTGTAAAAACAAAGGAACTGAAAGAATTATTGGTCGAGCAGAAATAATTAAAACCAATTTACTATTGCTCTCACAATCCACAAAAGGACTATAAAGAGCAGGAAAGAAAACTGAACTTTATTCACCTTTTGGCTTCCAAATTCCCGAACCAGAAACCTGTCGACTATGACTGCGAATAAAACCAGTATCAGACTGAATAAAATATAAATTCCCAGTAATCCGTCCTGCGCAGAATTTCCGGCAATCAGCATTATGGCGTAAACAGTACCGGCCAGAATAGAAAGTATTCCCAGCACAAAAAACAGGGTCGGTTTTTTTAGCAGTGTATTCATTTAGCTAGGTTTTTATCTCTTTAAAAATCACTTTTTTATTTGATCTGGGCATTTTAATAATGTGAAACGGATGTGTTACTACGGTGGCAATATTTCCTTTTTTCAAATGTTCTACCTGAATAACGATCTTGTTTCCGTTTTCAACTATTCGGGTAATATCTACGGAATATCCTCCGTAATGGCGTATCTCATCAAAAACAGCAATAATCTGATATTTTGTAAAATCGATTTCGGTTTCAGTAAATGTAGCAGTAAGCTGAGACTGGCCATTGATTGTGGCTAGAAAAGTAGTCCAGCTTTTGATGTCTTTGATCACTAATTTTGATTCAATAAAACTTTCTGTAGTGCTTACGGAAAAATCATTTTGTGCAATTAAGGAATATTGTACGGCTGATTCATTGAATTTACTCGATTCATCGCTACCGCAACCCGTTAATAAAAAAAGAAAACTGCAAATTAAAACAATCTTTTTCATGGTTTTTGGTTTTTTGGTTATGGAAATATTGGTGGTATTTCCTTAGTTTGCAGATGTATTTTTTTATAAAAGGTTGCGTTGTGTCACTTTTTAATGCTATAATTTGTTTTGATTATTAATGAGTTAGCGAATTGTTTTATAAAGTTACTGATAATAATTTTAAGTTTCCTTTTTACAGAAATGACAAAATTGCGCATAAAAGCAATTTAGGATTTCTTTCGTCTGTTATTTTACCCGAAATTTGCATCAAACTCCTTAAAAACAAACTCAAATGGAATTCGGCAGAATCATTATTTCAGAAACCGCAGCAAACAGCGAAAATCCACAGGATATTATCAACTCAAATATTTCGGTGATCAACCTGATGCGTGAGGAAAAAATTGACGACGACCTGATTCACGAAGATGCATTGATGAGTTACTACTTAGATTATTATACTTCGCAATATACAGAAGGTAATTTTTCGCAATTCGTATACAACTCGCGCTGGAATAAGGAACTGAATGAATTGATAGAAGAAGGCCTCGCTCTTATTGGCGCCGAGAAACATTTAGAATTGTTTCAGACACAGGCCAAAAGAGTCCGATTGTTGAGCAGTGTTAAGATTGATAAATTCCTGAAAGGCAAACTTGAAGGCGTAAACCCAACAAGAGATTTGCTGAACAACGATACTTTCTTTGAATTAGAGGAAAACCTGGTGACACTTAACGCCGGCTTCCTAAAATCCCATCCCGATACCGAAGTACTTTCGGTGGATGAAATGTTTGCTGCTTTAGAGGAATTTGTGGGGCATGAGATTAAGAGGGAATAGTTTTTCTGTCAAGGAAATACACAAAGAAAATTACAAAGCAGCACAGAATTGAATCTAAATTCTAAAGAAATGTTATGTTAGTTTTATATTGCGCTGTGAAATTCGCTTTTACGGGCAACTTTGTCCTTATTCTTAACAAACATTTCCTTAAATTTGCTTCCTTTATATAAAAATAAAATAGTTACAAAAATCAAGCTATGTTACAAATCGCATTTATTAGAGAAAATCAGGAGAAAGTAATCAAGGCTTTGGCAAAACGAAATATCGATGCCAAAAGTGTTGTTGAAGAAGTGGTTCAATTAGATGAAAACCGTCGTGCTGCGCAGGTAGAATTAGACAATGTTTTATCTGAATCTAATAAATTATCCAAAGATATTGGTGAACTGATGAAAGCCGGAGAGAAATCGAAAGCAGCAATTTTAAAAGAAAAAACCGTTTCATTAAAAGAAAAAAGTAAAGAATTAGGCGAAAAAGCGGAAGCTTTGGCGATCGAATTAACGAACAAATTATACACTTTGCCCAATCTTCCGGCTGATATTGTTCCCGAAGGAAAAACTCCGGACGACAATTTAAACGTCTTTGAAGAAGGCGATATTCCGGTGCTGCACGAAGGTGCACAGCCGCACTGGGAGCTGGTAAAAAAATACGATATCATCGATTTTGAATTGGGTGTAAAAATTGCCGGTGCGGGATTTCCGGTTTACAAAGGAAAAGGAGCCCGTCTGCAACGTGCACTGATCAATTACTTTTTAGATAAAAATACAGCTGCAGGATACAATGAAGTGCAGGTGCCGCATTTGGTAAACGAAGCTTCAGGTTACGGAACAGGACAATTGCCGGACAAAGAGGGACAAATGTATCACTCTACAATTGATGATTTATACCTGATTCCAACCGCTGAGGTTCCGGTGACGAACTTGTTTCGTGATGTTCTTTTGAGCGAAAGTGAATTACCGGTTTTACATACGGCTTACACACCATGTTTCCGTCGTGAAGCGGGTTCTTACGGAGCACACGTTCGCGGACTGAACCGTCTGCACCAATTTGACAAAGTAGAAATTGTACGAATCGAGCACCCGGACAATTCATACAAAGCGCTTGATGGAATGGTCGAGCATGTAAAAAACATTTTACAGGAATTGAAATTGCCTTACCGAATCTTACGTTTGTGTGGTGGCGATATGGGTTTTACTTCTGCCTTGACGTATGATTTTGAGGTGTTTTCTACCGCGCAGGATCGTTGGCTGGAAATCAGTTCTGTTTCTAACTTTGAAACTTTTCAGGCGAACCGTCTGAAATTGCGTTTTAAAGACAAAGACGGAAAAAACCAGCTGGCACACACGCTTAACGGAAGTTCACTGGCTTTGCCAAGGGTTCTGGCAGGAATTTTGGAAAATTACCAAACGCCGGAAGGAATCGTAATTCCGGAAGTTTTACGTCCGTACTGCGGATTTGATATTATAGATTAATTCAGTTTACAGTTTACAGTCGCAGTATTCAGTTAGCAAACTGCGACTGTCAACTGCGACTGAAAACTAATAACTGCGACTGAAAAAGATTTTCAACAAAAACCAGAAATATGAAAAACATTTTTATCTATATTCTTTTGTTGTGGTCTGGTTTTGCGTTTGCACAAAATGAGCAACTGGCTCAATATTACTACGATAAAGGCGATTTCGAAAAAGCAAAGGTCAGTTACGAACAGCTTTTAAGCCTGGCGCCATCCAATACCCAGTATTTTTTAAGAACGGTCGATTGTTATCAGCAATTGCAGCAATTTGATATTGCCCAAAAAGCAATTCAGGAAAGATACAGCCGATACAAACAAGGTGTTTTTCTGGTTGAATTGGGATATAATTTTCAATTGCAGAAAAATGAACCCAAAGCTAAAAACTATTACGATCAGGCTATTGAAAAAATCAGAACCAATTCGAATGATGTTTACGGAATCGGAAATTCATTTGAGAAAAAGGTTTTATTGGAATATGCTCTAAAAGCCTATCAGACGGCTATGGAAGTACAGCCGAATTACAATTTCAATTTTCAGATCGGAATGTTGTATGGCCAGCTGGGAAAGACCGATCTCATGATTGATCTTTTACTTACTGAATCCTTTAAGAATCCACAGAATGCCAATTTAATCCAGACGCAGCTTTCCCGTTTTATGAATGGGGAAACCGATAATACGGCTTTCAAAGATGCGATGAGAAAAGCATTAATCCTAAGAACGCAAAAAGATCAGGATGTATTCTGGAACCATTATTTAAGCTGGTTTTATGTGCAGCAGAAAGAATTCGGAAAGGCTTTTATCCAGGAAAAAGCCATTTATAAAAGAGAACCCGAATCCCTGATGAGTATTGTTAACCTGAGTCAGTTTGCACTGAATGAAAATGATACCGAGACTGCTACTGAGATTTTGAATTTTATTCTGCTTAATACCAAAGATTTAGATTTATTGATTCAGACCAATGCCAGTCTGATGGAAATTAAAATTGAAAAAGCACAGGAAAAAGACTATCCGGCAATCGAGACCGAGTTACAACAATTGCTGACCACCTATGAAATCACTCCTTTTACCGTATCTTTGCAAATAATTCAGGCGCACTTTCTGGCTTTTAATTTAAAAAAACCGGAAGAAGGCAAAGAAATTATAAAAAAAGCATTAGAACTTAATCTGAATGAGTATCAGCAGGCTGATGCTAAAATGGAATTAGGGGATATTTTGCTGCTGGAAGAAAAGTTCAATCAGGCGCTGATTTATTATTCCCAGATTCAATTGGATTTAAAGAATGATGTGATGTCGCATGAGGCGAGTTTGAGAGCAGCCAAAACCAGTTATTACAAAACTGATTTTGAATGGGCCTTAAAACAATTCAAGGAATTGAAATCGGCCAATACACAATTGATTGCCAATGATGCTCTTGAATATTTTTTACTGATCAATGACAACACCGTTGCCGATTCGACACAAACAGCACTGAAACAGTTTGCAAAAGGTGATTTCCTGATGTATCAAAATAAGAAACCCGAGGCTATTGCCCAGTTTCAGCGCATTCTGAAGGATTTCAAAGGACAGGAAATCGAAGCTGTTACAATGTTGCGTTTAGGAAAAATATACGAAAGTCAGGCAGATTATACTGCTGCTCTGAGTCAGTATCAGCAAATAATTGACAATCACAGTGACGGAATTTATGTAGATGAAGCGTTGTTCTTTTCAGCAGAAATTTACAACGACGAATTGAAAGATACAGAAAAGGCAAAACCTTTATATGAAAAAGTGATTTTTAACCATCAGGACAGTATTTACTTTGTTGATGCGAGAAAAAAATACCGGGAGTTAAGAGGAGACAAGAATTTGTAAATTCTAAAAAACAAATTCCAAATTCCAAAAAAAGAATTTATAAAATTAGATTCTTAGATTTTATACGACTTAGATCTTTAGACTTTTCTGAAAATCTAACAATCTAAAAATCTAACAATCTAAAAATCTAAGAAGTCTAAAATCTAAACAGAAAATGATTATTTACAACGTTACGACCAATATACACGAAAGCGTGCACGACCAATGGTTAAAGTGGATGCAGGAAAAACATATACCCGAAATTTTAGCCACACAAAAATTCTCTTCGGCACGAATTGTAAAAGTTTTGGTGGAAGAAGAAATGGGCGGCATTACGTATTCCGTTCAATATGTTACCGATAGTAAAGCAACTTTAGAGCAGTTTTATATCGAAGATGAACCCCAATTTCAAAGGGAAGCTTTGGGATTATTTGCAGATAAAATGCTTTCTTTCCGAACAGAGCTGGAAGTTATTTCGGAACATTAAAAGAGATTTTCGGATTATTCGATATTTAGATTAAACGATATTTCGAAAATCTAACAATCTTAGGATCTGACAATCTAAGAATCTAAAAAAAGACAATGGAAAAAGTAAAAGCCAAAAAACATTTAGGACAACATTTCCTGAAAGACGAAAGTATCGCCAAAGCAATTGCAGATACTTTAAGTTTAAAAGGATACGATGAGGTTTTAGAAATAGGACCGGGGATGGGTGTGTTAACTAAATATTTGCTTGACAAACCAATTAATACACATGTCATCGAAATTGACACAGAATCCGTGGTGTATTTGGGTGAAAATTATCCAAAATTAAAAGATAAAATTATCTCTCAGGATTTCCTGAAATACAATATAAAAGAAGTGTATGAAGACAAGCAGTTCGCTATTATCGGAAACTTTCCGTATAATATTTCGACTCAGATTGTTTTCAGGACTTTAGAACTTAAACATCAGATTCCTGAATTTTCGGGAATGTTTCAAAAAGAAGTTGCAGAACGAATCTGCGAGAAAAAAGGTTCAAAGGCTTACGGAATCTTATCCGTTCTGGCTCAGGCTTTCTATGTTACAGAGTATTTATTTACTGTTGACGAAAATGTTTTTATTCCTCCGCCCAAGGTGAAATCGGGTGTGATGAAAATGACCCGAAAGGAAGATTACAGTCTTCCTTGTAGCGAAAAGCTATTTTTTACAGTGGTAAAAACGGCTTTTCAGCAAAGACGAAAAACATTACGTAACAGTTTGAAAACATTAAATTTATCAGATTCTCTGCGATTAGACGTTATCTTTGATAAACGTCCGGAGCAGCTTAGCGTAGACGAATTTATTGTTTTGACTCAAAAAATAGAAGCCGATGGAGTTCAAAGTTAGCAAAGAATTAATCCAACAATTAGAAGAGCACATTGTTAACAAAAACGACAAGGAACTTGAAGTTTTGCTTAATGATATGCACCACGCTGATATTGCTGAAATCCTTGATGAACTGGATTTTGACGAAGCAACGTATATTTTTAAGGTTTTAGATAGTGATAAAACAGCAGAGATCCTTCTGGAATTAGAAGATGATTTGCGTGAAAATATCTTAAGCCGACTTTCACCTAAGGAGATTGCCGAAGAACTTGATGAGCTGGAGACGAATGATGCGGCAGATATTATCGCAGAGCTTTCACAACAAATCAAAGCAGAAGTAATCTCAGAATTAATTGACGTAGAACACGCAAAAGACATTGTCGATTTATTGCGTTACGACGAAAATTCCGCGGGTGGTCTGATGGGAAAAGAGCTCGTAAAAGTCAATGAAAACTGGAATGTGCTGACCTGTGTGAAAGAAATGCGTATTCAGGCTGAAAATGTATCCAGGGTACATTCTATTTATGTGGTTGATGATGAAAACCGCTTAAAAGGAAGATTATCACTTAAAGATTTACTGACTACTTCTACCAAAACACAAATCGGTGACATTTATATTCGAAAGTTAAATTTCGTAAACGTAGATACCGAAGATGTTGAGGTAGCCCGTATCATGCAAAAATACGATTTAGAGGCGATTCCGGTTGTAGATGAACTGGGGCGCCTCGTGGGCAGAATTACGATTGATGATATCGTTGACGTAATCAAGGACGAGGCAGACAAAGATTACCAATTGGCAGCGGGTATTACACAAGACGTAGAGTCCAACGATAGTGTTTTGGAGTTGACCAAAGCACGTTTACCCTGGCTTTTAATCGGAATGGTGATCGAGATTGTGGCGTCTTTTGTCCTGAAAGGAAACGAAGCTACTTTTCAAAAATATTCAACTTTAATTATTTTCGTACCATTGCTTTCGGCAACGGCAGGAAATATTGGTGTTCAGGCTTCCGCAATTGTCGTTCAGGGTCTGGCGAACGGAACACTGAAAGAATTCAGTCGCGGATATTTCAGCAAGGAGATTTCAGTATCGATGATTTCCGGAAGTATCATATCGTTGCTTTTGTTAGGATACCATTCGATCATGTACCAGCAGTATCTGGTAGGAATGGCAATTTCAATTTCGATGATTGTAGTCATTTTATTTGCTGCAACCCTAGGAACCTTAGTGCCGCTTTTCCTGCATAAAAACAAAATTGATCCCGCGATTGCGACGGGACCTTTTATCACGACAACCAATGACGTTTTTGGAATTATGCTCTATTTCGGAGTGGCCAAACTGATTCTTGGGTTTTAAGTTTTTGCAACAAATTAATGGATTACAGTGATTAAAAATCTATAAAATCTGTGTAATTTGTGGCTGAAAAATAAGCTATTAACCAGCCAAAAAACAAGCAATGAAAGTACACATTATAGGAGGGGGAAATCTTGGGGTTTCTATAGCCTTGGGAATTGCAAAATTCTCTAAAAACAATCAGGTAACCGTTACAAGGCGAAACACAGCCAGTATTCAATATTTATCAGAACACGGAATTACGGTTTCATCCGATAACAAACATCAAATTCAGGAGGCCGATTTGGTGATTCTAACCATAAAGCCCTATCAGGTGGATACGGTCCTGGCAGAGATTTTACCGGTAATAAAAAATAAAACGATTGCTTCGGCAGTAAGCGGTTTGTCTCTTGATGTACTCCAGTCCAAAACAAACAATGAATATCCTGTAATCCGGATTATGCCCAACATCGCAGCCCAGTTTGGAGAATCAGCAACCTGTATCTCTTTTCCTGAAAAAGACAGGGAAAAAGCATTACCAATAGTTGATTTGTTTCAGGACCTGGGAACGGCTCCGGTAATCGATGAAAAATTGATGGATGCAGCGACTGTTTTAGGTGCTTGTGGTACTGCATATGCTTTGCGTTACATTCGTGCCTCTATGCAGGCCGGAATCGAGATTGGATTCGATTCGAATACTGCTTTGGCAATTGCCGCACAAACGGTAAAAGGAGCCGCTAAAATGTTATTGGAAGAAAAAGTACATCCGGAACAATTAATCGATCGTGTTACAACGCCTCAGGGCTGTACAATTGTCGGTTTGAATGAAATGGAACACAATGGTTTCAGTTCATCTTTAATCAAAGGAATCAAAACTTCTCTGAAACAGATCAAGGGATAGCTTTTAGTGAAATTCCAATATATAAAAATTCCAAATTCCAATTCGATAATCAGAATTGGAATTTTGTTTTTTGGAGTTTTATTTTCTAATCAGTCGAATATACTTTGCACCACACTCCGAAAGCTTGCTGTACGAATTCATAGAATTACCATAATTCTGAATCGTCAGCGTATCTTTTACATAACTGGCATCAATCCCCACAGGAATTTCTATTTCTTTAGCGGTCTTTTCCTGATTTGAAACAGAATCCGTTTCATCTTCGTTACTGATGTCTCCCTCGTAATCATCCCACTGTATTCCTTCTAGCGTCACATACTTTTCACCGGATTCATTTTTGGTTACAGTAGCATTGCCTTTTACTTTTCTTGCGCTTGTCTCTAGAAAATAGGCGTAACCATCTTTCGTTTTTGTGATTTTTACAGAAAGAGCACATTCATCAGAACTATAAATCCCTTCAATCGATTCAGAACTTTTTTGAACAGGAAGATTGGCAGTATTTTTAGTTTGTTCTTGCGGCGTAGTCGCTGTTTTCTGTTTATCACTGCAGGCTGTAATAAACAAAATGGTAATTATTACGGTAAGGAACTTGTTTTTTATATTCATAAATCACGCTTTCTTTTCTTTTGTTTCAGGGTGTATTTTAAACAGCAATAACCAAAAAAGCCAGAAAGGATTGACGCAATTAAAATGGCAATTTTAGAAAAAATGATAGTTTCCGGGTCTTTGAAAGCTAAAATGGTAATGAAAATTGACATGGTGAAACCAATTCCGCCCAGCATTCCGGCACCTAAAATATGCGGCCATTTCAAGTCTTTTGGCAACGAACAAATTCCTGCAGTAACTCCAACAAAGGAGAAAAGCAGAATTCCTAATGGTTTCCCGAGAACAAGACCCAAAACGATTCCAAAGGTATTGGGGTGATTTAAACCTTCGTGCCAGTCCGGTTTTATGGCGATGCAGGTATTGGCAACAGCAAACAATGGCAATATAAAAAACGCTACCGGTTTGTGTAAATAGTGTTGTAGTTTATACGATATCGAGTTTTCTCCGCCATCTCCAAACGGAATAACAAAAGCCAATATGACTCCGGTTATGGTGGCATGAACGCCGGAATTCAGCATAAAATACCACATTGCAGCTCCTCCGATTAAATAAGGAAGAATATAGTGCACTTTTTTGCGGTTCAGAATAAAAAGAACTCCCCAAATTCCTAACGCAATGGCAAGATTTAAGAAAGAAATTGATTTCGTATAAAAAACAGCTATTACAATTATAGCACCCAAATCATCGATGACCGCAAGGGCAGTTAAAAATATTTTTAGTGATGCAGGAACTTTGCTTCCTAAAAGAGATAAAATTCCAATAGCAAAGGCAATATCGGTAGCCATCGGAATTCCTGCTCCGTTTTGGGTCGCAGTGCCAAAATTCAAAGCCAGAAAGATTGCGGCAGGAATTAACATTCCTCCAAATGCTGCCATTATGGGTAAGGAAGCATTTTTGATATTCGATAATTCACCGTGATAAATTTCGCGTTCCAGTTCTAAACCAATGAGTAAAAAGAAAATAGTCATCAGGCCATCATTTATCCAATGGGTTATGGAATGATGTCCCAGGTCTTTTTCCCAGAAAGAAATGTACTCCGTTTGAAAAGAAGAATTGGCAAGAATAAGCGAGGCAATCGTCACAAAAAGTAAAAGAAGTCCTCCGGATTTTTCGTTTTCAAAAAAAGCGTTAAAAGTTTTGGTTAATTTCATTGTTGAGTTTTAATATTTTATTCTAATGAAAATTCGACAGCTTTCTTGGCATGAATTGCAGCAGTATTAAACAATTCAGCGTCAGTGTATTCATTGGTAATTAATAATTCGATTTCTGTGCAGCCCAATATGATTCCTTCGGCCCCTTTGTGAATTAAATCGGTAATTATTTCCAGAAAGAGATTTCTCGAATCAACGTTTATAATTCCTTTTACTAATTCTTCATATATAATGCGGTGTATATCTGCTCTTTGTTTCTCGTTCGGGATTATGGTTTCGATATTATGTTTTTCAAGTAAACGAAGTTTAAAAAAATCCTGTTCCATTGTAAACGACGTGCCTAACAAGCCTATTTTTTTTATATTTTTCTCCTGAATCTTTTCGGCAGTGGCGTCAACGATATGCACTAACGGAATGGATACGCTTTTTTCTATTTCATCCGATACTTTATGCATCGTGTTGGTGCATAAAACAATAAAATCGGCACCGCCTTTTTCGAGTTTTTGTGCCGCTTCAATCATCAACTCTGCTAATTTCTCCCAGTTTCCTTCTTTTTGCAATACTGCAATTTCATTAAAATCTACAGAATACAGCAGCGATTTACCAGAATGAACACCTCCTAATTTTTCCTGAATCGTTCGATTTATGATTTGATAATATAAAGAAGAGCTTTCCCAGGACATACCTCCAATTAAACCAATTGTTTTCATATTCACTTTTATGCGAATTTACGCATTTTTTAGGGAATTAATTTTGTCAAAATAATAAACGGCAATTTTTTTGTTACTTTGTTTTCCTAATAAAGTTTTAATTTATGAGCGCAAAAATTCTACATATCGACAGTAATAATCCGATTCTTTGGAATCAACTGGAAGAAGCCGGTTTTGAAAACCATGCTGATTTTAAATCTTCTAAAGAAGAAATAGAAAGCAAAATTCAGGATTATAACGGAATCGTCATTCGGAGTCGTTTTAAAATCGATAAAACTTTTCTCGATAAAGCAGCCAACTTACAGTTTATTGCCAGAGTGGGTGCGGGTTTAGAAAGCATTGATTGTGAATATGCCGAAGCCAGCGGAATTCATTTAATAGCTGCGCCGGAAGGTAATCGCAACGCTGTTGCAGAACATTCTTTGGGCGTAATCCTTTCCTTGTTTAATAATTTAAATCAGGCCGATGCAGAAATAAAAGCCGGACACTGGAACAGGGAAAGCAACCGCGGACATGAACTTGACGGTAAAACAGTAGGTATTATCGGTTATGGAAACATGGGAAAAGCATTTGCCAAAAAACTTCGCGGATTTGAGGTTAATGTTCTTTGTTATGATATTTTAGAAAATGTCGGTGACGAAAACGCTGCACAGGTTTCATTGCACGAATTACAGCAAAAAGCAGATGTGCTGAGTTTACATCTTCCGTGGACTCCGGAAACGGATAAAATGGTAAACACCGATTTCATAAACGCCTTTGCAAAGCCCTTCTGGATTATAAATACTTCCCGTGGTAAAAATATTGTTACGGCAGATTTAGTAGAAGCCATGAAAGCAAGAAAAGTTCTGGGAGCAGGTCTTGATGTTCTGGAATATGAAAAGTTGTCTTTTGAAACCCTTTTTCAGGATAATAATACACCGGAAGCCTATCAGTATTTACTGGACGCTAAAAACGTTTTGTTAACACCACACATAGCCGGATGGACATTTGAGAGCCATGAGCGACTTGCACAGGTAATTGTAGATAAAATAAAGGCAGTTTACAGGATTAATTAACTTTAATTTTAGATTTAAATAACGAGCGTTTTCTTCTAAATATTCCATTCATAATTAGTTTTATTAGGTAATTTTTAATAATATTGTTTCTTATTTTCGAAGAATTAATCTAAATAAAGGTTGTCTTTGAGAATTACGGAGTAACCGAAAATCCTTAAGAGTAGGAATTAACTTAACTAATATTGTTTATTATGATTGAATGGTACAAAAAAGTGGTTTTTGAAAATTACGCAAATTTTGAAGGCAGAGCGAGAAGAAAAGAATACTGGATGTTCTTTTTGGCAAATCTAATTATCAGTTTTGTGTTAGGTTTTGTATTAGGTTTGGTTTTCGCATTGATATCTCCTAGCCTGGCTCCTCTGGTAAATATTTATAGTTTAGCGGTTTTCATTCCTTCAATTGCAGTTGCAATCAGAAGAATGCATGATGTTGGTAAAAGTGGCTGGTACATTCTTATCCCTATTTATAATATTATATTGTTGGCTACTGAGGGAGATAAAGGAACAAACGAATATGGTACTGATCCTAAAAGCGATAGTGACACTATTGATGAAATTGGAAAAGTTGAACTTTAATAATCTTTAAAAGAAATATAACATGGAAGAGACAAAACCAGAATCATGGAATACTCCCCCAACTGTAAGACAGGAAAATAAAAAAGTTCTTGCAGGAGTTTTGGGGATAATTTTCGGATATTTAGGAATTCATAAATTCGTTTTAGGGTACACTCAGGAAGGAGTAATTCAACTCGTTTTAAGTATTGTAACCTGTGGTATTGCAGGAATAATTGGTTTCGTTGAAGGAATCATTTATCTTACAAAATCAGACGAAGATTTTTACCAGACGTATCAGGTTGGTAAAAAAGGCTGGTTCTAAAACATATAAATCCCATTTACTAAATGGGATTTTTTCTTTACTAAAATGCAAGTTCTTTCAAATGAGAGAACTTGTATTTTTTTTGTTCAGAAAAGAACTTTTGATGAAATAACAAAAGTAAAAGGAGTTAACTGAAAATCCTGAGTAGTAGGGAAAATTAAGAGATATCGATTATGATTGAATGGTACAAAAAAGTAGTTTTTGAAAATTACGCAAATTTTAACGGAAGAGCCAGAAGAAGTGAATATTGGTACTATGCTCTGGCAACTATACTTATATCTGTAATCTTAAGAATACTGGAGTATTTTTGTGGATTAACATCTGGTATTGGTGAACTTGGAATCCTTAGGGGTCTATACAGTCTGGCGGTTTTTATTCCCGGACTTGCCGTAATGATCAGAAGATTACATGATGTTGGCAAAAGCGGCTGGTTTTTATTTATTTTAATTATTCCTTTAGTAGGTGTGATTTGGCTTTTTATAGTACTTTGTACCGAAGGAGATGATGGCACAAATGAATATGGTTCAGATCCCAAAGATGAGTTTGATGAAATGGATGACATTGGAAAGGAAGTAGCCTAACCTGCATTCTATAAAATAAAAAAACCCGTTTCATATTGAAACGGGTTTTTTTATTTGGTGATTAAAGGGTTAATCTTCTTTTTCAGATAGTTTACGCTCTAATTCTATTTGAAACTCTTCAATAACGGGTTTCATGGTGCTTTCAGGAATATCTGCGATTCTGATGTACATTAAGCCATCTATGGCATTATTAAACAAAGGATCGACGTTAAAAGCCACTACGCGTGCATTCTGCTTGATGTACTTTTTAATCAAAACAGGCAAACGTAAATTTCCCGGCTCTAATTCGTCAATAATTTTATCAAATTTATTCAGATCAGATTCGGCTTCGTCAAAAATAAAGTCTTTGTCTGCATCTTTCAGTTTTACTTTGTATGCTTTTTTAGGGTGGATGTACTGTGCAATATAAGGATCGTAATAGTTGGATTTCATAAACTCAATCATCAAAGATTTTGAGAAATCAGAAAACTGATTGCTGATACTTACGCCGCCCAACAGATATTTGTGTTCCGGATAACGAAGGGTAGTGTGAATAATTCCCTTCCACAACAAGAATAAAGGCATTGGTTTTTGCTGGTAATCCTTGATGATAAAAGCACGTCCCATTTCGATCGATTTATGCATCATATCGTGTAATTCAGGCTCAAATCGGAACAGATCATTCAGATAGAAACCTTCAATTCCAAATTTCGGATAAATCTCAGAACCCAATCCCATACGGTAGGCACCTGCGATTTTTTTGGTTTCATCATCCCATAAAAACATATGGTGATAATATTGATCGAATTTGTCTAAATCTATAGATTCATTTGTTCCTTCGCCCACTTCACGGAAAGTGATTTCCCGTAAACGGCCAATCTCATGCAGAATATTCGGAACCGCTTTGGCTCTTGCAAAAAAGACTTCGTAGTTTTTACTTTGTAATAAACGGCAATCGCTGTTTCTCAATGCATTTACTTCGTCAATCATTGCTGACTCACTTGCCGGAGTAACGATTTTTTTGGGTGCTTTCGGGATTTTTAAACTTGCCGTGTCAAGCAGTTTGCTGTCCTTTTCAAAAGGATTGGCAAGCATATAGGTTTTCTTTCTTAAAAATTCAGAGTATTCTTCAAACGATTCAATTTCGTTTTGCTCGTTTACAGAGATCGGTTTCCCAATACGAACTTTTATAACGCGGTCTCTTTGCGTGAGCAATTCAGACGGTAATTTTGCGGTACGTAAAGTATCGTCAATTTTAGAAAGCCAGTAAAATAATCTGCTGTTTTTAGCATGAAAATAAATGGGAACAACTGGAACTTTTGCTTTTCTGATTAATTTCAGGGCTCCTTCTTCCCAGGGTTTATCAACGACTAATTTTCCATCCTTATAAGTTGAAACTTCACCGGCAGGGAAAATTCCAAGAGGTTTCCCATCACTTAAGTGACGTAATGTTTCCTTAATTCCAACCACACTTGATTTGGCATCTTTGTGATTTTCAAAAGGATTCACCGGCATGATGTATTTTTTAAGCGGAACAATTCGGTGTAGTAAAAAGTTGGCAATAATCTTAAAATTAGGCTCTCTTTCAAGCATTAATTTCAATAATAAAATACCATCAATCCCTCCCAGAGGATGATTTGAAATGGTAATGTAGGCGCCATCTTTTGGTAAACGCTTTAAATCTTCTTCAGGAATTTCGAATTTAATTTCCATTTCATCCAAAATCCCGTTTAAAAACGGAACATCCTCTAAATGTTTATTATGGTCGTAAATCTTGTTCAGGGTAGATATCTTAAGAACCTTCATAAGCATCCAGCCTGAAAAAGTACCCAGTACTCCGTACTTGTCAACATTTATTGCCTTTGCAACTTCTTTCGCGGTAACTAAACCCATGTACTATTTTTAATTTATTAGAGCAGCGAACAAAGATAACAAAAAACTCTACTTTTTGCTGTTTCAAACACAAACTTTCCACTTTTTTATTACATTTGAAATCCTAAAAAAAAACTGTAATGAAAATTATTTCTTATAATGTAAACGGAATCAGAGCCGCAATTTCAAAAGGATTTATCGATTGGCTGCAACATGCCAATCCGGATGTTATTTGTCTTCAGGAAATAAAAGCCACCCAGGAGCAGATTCCCGTAGATGACATTACGGCAGCGGGTTATCCGTATCAGTACTACTACCCGGCAACAAAAAAAGGATATAGCGGTGTGGCAATTTTATCTAAAATAAAACCCAACAATGTCGTTTACGGAACCGGAATTCATCATATGGATTTTGAAGGACGTAACCTTCGTGCCGATTTTGACGACTGTTCTGTAATGAGTCTGTACCTTCCGTCCGGAACAAATATCGAAAGACTGGATCATAAATTTATGTTTATGGATGATTTTCAGACGTATGTCAATGAGCTGAAACTTACCATTCCAAATTTGGTAATTTGCGGAGATTACAATATTTGCCATGAAGCGATAGACATTCATGATCCGGTTCGTAATAAAACCGTTTCCGGGTTTTTGCCGTCAGAACGCGCGTGGTTAGATGGTTTTATGAAATCCGGTTTTATTGACAGTTTCCGCCATTTCAACAAAGAGGCACATCATTATTCCTGGTGGAGCTATCGCGCCGGAGCACGCGGAAATAACAAAGGATGGCGTATCGATTACAATCTGGTAAGCGATTCTTTGCAACACCGACTGAAACGCGCTGTTATTTTACCGGATGCCATTCATTCTGACCATTGTCCGGTTTTAGTCGAAATCGAGTAATTTTGGTATTGTTCTTGTTAAGAAAACAGCATCGTTAAATGCTCATACCAAGCTATTTCGCAGACAGGAAATTTTAAATTAGTAAACGCCTCAAATAAAAAGTAAATAAAATGATTAAAAAAGCCTCAATCGGATTGTTAGTTTTAGCTTTATCCACTACTTCTTGTGTTTCTAAGAAAATTTACAATGATCTTGAATCGAAATATTCAGATCTGAAAAAAGAAAACCGCTCTATTGCTGACGAAAATTCCGATTTAAAGAAATCAAAAAATCAATTGGAATTGGATCGTGATAAGTTAACCAAAGATCTGGCCAGCACAAAATCAGATCTTGAAAAACAAAAAGCCGATCTGGCTGCGGAACAGAAAAAGTACAAAGTGCTTCAGGATTCCTACAATGCTCTCGAAAAAAACAGCAACGATGCCCTGGAAAGCAACATGAATAAAAACCGTGAATTGCTGGCGCAATTAGAAGCAAAATCTAAAAAATTAGCCGAAGAGCAAGCACGTTTAGATAAGACAGCAAGTCGCTTAAACGAGCTGGAAGCTATGATTGCCGCCAAAGAAGCAGCCATGAAAAAACTGAAAGAAACCTTATCAAAAGCCTTAAATGGTTTTGAAGGAAAAGGTTTGACAGTGGAACAAAAAAATGGAAAAGTATATGTTTCCATGGAAAACAAATTGCTTTTCAATTCAGGAAGCTGGGCGGTTGGAACCGAAGGAAGAAAAGCAGTAGTCGAGTTAGGAAAAGTATTAGGAGATAATCCTGATCTTTCTGTTTTGATCGAAGGCCATACAGACGATGATCCGTACGCAGGTTCAGGACCAATTGCAAACAACTGGGATCTGTCTACCAAAAGAGCCACTGCCATTGTAAATATCCTAAGCGAAAACACTAAAATCAACAAACAAAAACTAACGGCAGCAGGGCGCAGTGAATTTTCACCACTGGCCAGCAACGAAACTCCGGAAGGAAAAGCCAAAAACCGCAGAATCGAGATTATATTAACGCCAAGATTAGATGAAATTGCGGAGATGTTGAATAGCATCAACTAAGGTTCTTTTTAGGAACAAAGGTTCAAAGGAACAAAGGCTCAGAGTTTTAACTTTGGGCCTTTTTTTATTTAAAAATATCGAAGAGCCTCACTCTTAAAATCTAACAGTTAGCTTTTAAGTTTTGTCATATTTTGTTTTGTGATTTCCTTTGTACCTTTGGGCCTCTGCAACTTTGTACCTTTTTATTTAAAACATCAGAATAGCCTTATTCTCCTTGAAGCAATACAGCGAACTTTGTAACTTTTTTAACTTTTGTCATATTTTCATTTGGTTATTCCCTTTGTACCTTTGAACCTCTGCAACTTTGAACCTTAAAACAAATGAAATACACAACGTTACCCAATACCGATATAAAAGTTAGTAAAATCAACCTTGGTACAATGACTTTTGGCCAGCAAAATACAGAAGCCGAAGGACATGCCCAAATGGATTATGCACTCGAAAGAGGCGTTAACTTTTTTGATACAGCCGAAATGTATTCGATTCCGGCACGTCAGGAAACGTACGGAAGTACAGAGAAGATCATTGGAACGTGGTTTAAAAAATCAGGAAATCGCGATAAAGTGGTTTTGGCATCCAAAATTGCGGGTCCGAACCCGAATTTCACCTACATGCGTGATAAAATAGATTTCTCTCCGGAAAGTATTAAATATGCTTTAGAAAACAGCTTAAAACGCCTTCAGACAGATTATATCGATTTGTATCAGATGCATTGGCCGGAAAGACCAACCAATTATTTCGGACAACGCAACTTCAAAGATCATGATGCCGTGTGGGAAGATAATTTCAGGGAAGTCTTGGAAACTTTTGATGGCTTAATCAAAGAAGGAAAAATAAAACATATTGGCGTTTCTAACGAAAATGCATGGGGAATCATGCGTTTCCTGGAAGAAAGCAAGTACCACAATCTTCCACGAATCAAAACAGTTCAAAATCCGTATAATTTATTAAATCGTCTTTTTGAAGTAGGTTCTTCCGAAGTTTCCAAATATGAGAACGTGGGATTATTGGCTTATTCTCCTTTAGCGTTTGGTGTTTTAACCGGTAAATTTTTAACCGGAGAAGCCCATCCAAAGGCAAGAATCAATCTTTTTCCGCAGTACACGCGTTACAATAGCGATCAATGTACGCAAGCGACAAGATTATATCAGGAAATCGCTCATAAACACGGATTAACCCTAACGGAACTTGCCATGGGATTTGTGTTGCAACAGCCCTTTTTGACAAGTGCCATTATTGGTGCGACCACTATGGAGCAATTAAAAGAAAACATCGATACGATAGATGTGTTTTTGTCAAAAGAAATTTTGACTGAAATTGCAGCCGTTCAGGCAATTATTCCTGATCCGGCTCCATAAGTACTGTTTTAAAATAAACAAGAATTCCACAAATTGTCACGGGTTAATCTGTGATAATTTGTGGAATTTTTACATTTAAGTAATTGCAGTAATTCGTGATAATCCGTGTTTACAAATCAAATTCATCTCCAATAGCTAAAGAATCAACCGGAACTGCTGTTGAATCCGGGGCTTTAATGCGTAGCAAAGAACGTGCATTTCCTGAAATATAAACCGGAGAAAGTCCGCCAATTGTATCTTCGGAAATTAAAACGCCACGACGTAACATTAAGTTGCTTAGGAATTTCTGATTTTTAACCGCGTAGTCTCTTAAATTTCCCTGATCGTTAAACTGATACATGAATTTTCTGGGTTTCGGAATAATCGTTGCCAGAAAGAGACATTCATTTAAACTCAATGCCGATGGGCTTTTCTGGAAATAAAAATGACTTGCTTCGCCAATTCCGTATACATTTGGTCCCCATTCGATAATATTGAAATACACTTCCAGCATTCGTTCTTTGCTTACAATTCGGTTGTTTTCTAAAATATAAACCAGTAAAATTTCTTCCAGTTTGCGCGAAACTGTTTTTTCGCGGGTCAGGAAAACATTTTTAATCAATTGCATGCTGATGGTGCTGGCACCGCGGGAGAATTTTTTGGTTCTGATGTTCTTTAAGATCGATTGCTTGAAAGCTTCATTAATAAAGCCACGATGCGAAAAGAAAGAAGGATCCTCTGTCGTCAGTACACATTTTCGCAAATAAGGTGAAATCTGATCCAGAGGGGTGTAATTCGGATTTGCATTTCCAACCAAAACAGGCCGCTGTAATACATTTTGAATGATCGCGCGATACACAAATTCTCCGTTCAGTTTGTTAAGATCGGCCTCGCCGTATTTTGTGATTCTTAAATCTTCTTTGTTTAGTTTACTGTCAAAAACAAGTGCATTTGGTTTGTTTTTATTGAATTTGAAATCCAGTTTGTAATCAAAATTTCCGGTAGCTTCCATTCCCTGGAAATGCGTAAACAATCCATCAGGCAGAGAAACGATAAAATCCTGCGCTTTCATCTTCGGAATGTCAACTTTTAAAGTGTAAACGGTATCTTTTTCAGTATTGTAAGAAACGTAAGGACGGACTTTTATTTTATTCAGCTGCATGGTTGAAGTGCTGTCGATCGAGATAAAATCATCTCCTAATAAAAAGCGGTAATCAAAACGTGCATTTTTAATCACAACATCTTTGCTGGCAATTTTCGGGTGGCTGATTTTTAAATTTGAAATAGAAGTATAGCCGTCAATATGCAATTCGCTGCCGTCTTTTTCGATATTTGCCACGTTGAGGCGTATCGAGTCAAAGCTGGCTTTCAGGTTGTAGCGCTCGTCCAGATACGGAACTTTTATGGCACCGGTATCCAGATTGAAAAAACGGATATCTGCTTTTTTGTTTCTCGGATCTGCAAATCCTTTTATGTTCCAGCGCTGATCGAAATCTTTGCTTTGGACATGAAGGCTCGTTTCGAGTTGCTTGTTGTTTAATACAAGCTTATTTACGGCAATAGACGTTTTTTTGCCGTTATCATCAATTCTGAAATTTAAATTCTCCAGCTTCATATCTGTCGGAACCAGATTCAGTAGTTTTGAAATAATGCGATAGGCAAAAGCAGCATATTTGCGTTTCTCATTTTTATCAGTGTCGGATTGATCTCTTTTTAAAAAAGCATCAAAATTGCGGATTTTTCCTTTTTTGACTAATTGAATATACCCGTTATTGACTTTTAATGTCCCAACCTGAACATCACCAATTAATAAATTGGACAGACTGATGCTGGTTTCAATTTTTTGAATATTAAAAAGAGTATCAGCATTTTTAGGAACCAAAATCACATCCGTCAGCCTGATCCCCGATAATCCGTCAAACGTAGCCGATTTTACAGAAAAAGTACTGTTGTATTCGACATTCATTTTGTGCGTTACTTTAGCAATTGCCTGTTTTAGCAGTGAATCGCGAAAAAAGTAAAATCCTGAAAAAAGCACTGCTAATACCAGGGCAAGTATTAAGAGTGCTTTTATTATTTTTTGTTTGGGGAATTTCATAAAGTAGGTTTTATAAAAAATTAACCAAAAAGAATACTGGCTACATCTTCGATTTTAGCCACCAGTTCAATTTTGATTCCTGCGTTTTTTAAAGCAATTTTATTGTACTTGGAAACAAATATAGTGTTGAATCCTAATTTTTCGGCTTCCTGAATTCTTTGGTCCACCCGGTTTACCGGGCGAATTTCTCCTGACAAACCCACTTCACCTGCAAAGCAGAAACCTTTGGTGACCGGAATGTCCTCGTTGGAAGATAAAATGGCAGCCACAACGGCTAAGTCTATAGCAGGATCGTCAACAGAAATTCCACCGGTTACATTTAGAAAAACGTCTTTTGCGCCTAAACGAAATCCGGCTCTTTTTTCTAAAACGGCCAGAATCATGTTAAGTCTTTTAGCGTTGTAACCTGTTGTGCTTCGCTGTGGGGTTCCGTAAACAGCGGTACTTACAAGCGATTGGATTTCGATCATCAGCGGACGCATGCCTTCCATAGTGGTGGCAATAGCAGTTCCCGACATTTCTTCGTCTTTGTGCGATATTAAAATTTCCGACGGATTACTTACTTCCCGCAAACCGCTTCCCAGCATTTCGTAAATTCCCAGCTCGGCAGTTGATCCGAAACGGTTTTTTAACGCACGTAAGATTCGGTAGACATGATTTCGGTCGCCTTCAAACTGTAAAACGGTATCGACCATATGTTCCAGGATTTTTGGTCCGGCAATGTTTCCGTCTTTCGTAATATGTCCGATTAAGATCACCGGGATATTGGTTTCTTTGGCAAACTTGATGAGCTCAGCGGTAGTTTCCCGAATCTGCGAAATACTTCCGGCAGTGGACTCGATATAATCCGTATGCAAAGTCTGAATAGAGTCAATAATTACAATTTCAGGCTCAATAGCTTCAATTTGTTTGAATATATTTTGCGTTTTTGTTTCGGTCAGGATATAACAATTGTCGCTGTTGGGAGTAATTCTTTCGGCGCGCATTTTTATTTGTTTCTGACTTTCTTCACCGGAAACATAAAGCGTTTTATAAGGTAATTTTAAGGAGATTTGCAGTAAAAGGGTACTTTTCCCAATTCCGGGTTCTCCGCCCAGAAGGATTAATGAGCCGGGAACAATTCCGCCACCCAGAACACGATTCAATTCGCCGTCAGTAGTATCCATTCGAATTTCCTGAGTCGAGTCAATTTCGTTAATTTTTAACGGACGCGGAGCTTTGCCGCCTGAACTGGGTTCGCTTTTCCAGGCCACTTTTTCCTGTTTCTGGATAATTTCTTCAGCAATAGTGTTCCATTCTTTGCAGGCATTGCATTGTCCCTGCCATTTGGCATACTGAGTTCCGCAATTCTGACAAAAAAAAGAAGTTTTAACTTTCGACATTATTTAGTTGTTTTTGAAAGCGTATTCATCTCGTCGATTTTCTCGTACATTACATCTTTATTCAAATCTCCGATTGGCTCCATCTGAGAAGCATTTTGGTATTTTTTAGAAGCTCTTTTCGGATCGCCCATTTTTTCATACATCAATCCCAGTTCATATTCGCCCAACATGGCTTTCGGATAATTTACATTTCCGATTTCGGCCATTTTACCCAATTCATCATAGGCATTCTTTTTTAGAATAAGTGTTTCTATGATTTTGAAATCGCTCATTCTTACCGGAATCTGAACTCCCAGAACTTTAGACATTACATTGTACTTATTCTCCAGATAATCAGCGTAACCTGTTTCAAGAATAGCAATTTTGTTGTTGTATTCAGCAGAATCTATAGGTCTGTAGACTTCAAATATTTGATATAAAGCGCTCGGGATTGCGTGTAAAACCTCTGTATAATGTGTTGTGCCTTTAAATAAATCGTATTTATAATTCACTAGCGGATTATTGGCAATTTTAATATTACTGTCTAACTTTTCGATAGGTTCCTTGATTTTTTTATTGTCTCCGTCTGCTGCAGATAGGTAGTAAAATAAGGGTTCCGTTACTTTAGCAAATTTTTCAGGGATTCGAACTTCCATTTTATTGGCAAGTTCCGGACTAAAAGCAATGTAAGCATTAAAAAGAGGCTGTTCCTTATAGAGATAAAAATTGATAAAACTTGCCGTTACATCATGCCCGGCAATAATTCGGAAAGGGGATGTACGATATTTTTTTTCGATGTACGGAACCAGTTCGGCACCGACAAATTCAAAAAAATCAGCTCCTTTTTCAAAGGGAAGTCCGGTGTTTTGGTCAATTGTGGTATCGTCTTCGCGTTCGTCATTTTTATTTTGATGAATACCAATTATAATCACTTCGGGTAAATCTCCCCAATAGGAACCATAACTTAATGCTCCGGAGAAGGGATCAAATAAATAATCGCCATCTAACAGATATAAAACCGGATATTTTTTTTCAGGATTGGCTTCGTAAGAGGCAGGAAGTCCAATAGTTATTCTTCTTTCCTCTCCTAGTTTTTCGGATGTAATGTTGTCAAATTTTTTCTGTGAAAAAACAGAAACAGAAATTAAAGTAAGTAATAAGTAAACTTTTTTCATGATTTGGGATATTTCAGTGATTTAAAAGTATTGAAATAGTGTAGCAATATAACACTTTATTTGCTTTTTTATTATTTTGGGATTCTAAAAATAGCAATACAGTATTTTGCTTAAAGTTTACTTTGACAAAGGGCAAAAGAAGTCTTCACTGGCAAAAATAATTTTGTCAATCGCTGAAGAAATAAGGTGTAAAAGAAAAATTTAGGTTAACGAATTGTCGTTTTCATTAGGGAAAATGATCCATGGCTTGAAGGTTTTGGCCTCTTCAAATTCCAGGGTTGCATAGGATATAATGATAATAATATCGTCTTTTTGAACTTTTCTTGCTGCAGGGCCATTCAGGGTAATTTCTCCTGAATTTTTTTCTCCTTTAATAGCATAAGTTTCAAAGCGCTCGCCATTATTAATGTTCACAATAGCTACTTTCTCTCCTTCAATAATGTTTGAAGCTTCCAGTAATGTTTCGTCAATAGTAATACTGCCAATATAATTTAAATCGGCTCCCGTTACTTTTACACGATGAATTTTTGATTTTATAACTTGAATTTGCATGGTGCAAAGGTAAATTAATTTAATGAAATGGTATCAATGAGTCTTATAGAATTAACAAATACCGCTATAAATGCACGGTACTTTTTGTCTTTACTTTTATGATCGACAGATAATAATGTGGATTCATCAGCAATGACAAAATATTCTAATTCAAATC
The DNA here is from genome assembly GCF_004345565.1 of Flavobacterium circumlabens. GTDB lineage: Bacteria > Bacteroidota > Bacteroidia > Flavobacteriales > Flavobacteriaceae > Flavobacterium > Flavobacterium circumlabens. The sequence continues at coordinate 1,065,768 of NZ_SLWA01000001.1, forward strand.
TTTCATTGTTTTTGAAAGAATTTTCAACAAATTCTATTGTTTCCTGCGGCGTACTGGTCTGGAATATTTCCTTTGCTTTTGTTAACGTTTTATAAATGATGGCCGCTTCTTTTCTTTCCTCAGCAGTTAAGCGCTCATTACGGGAACTCATCGCCAGTTGATTTTCTTCTCTGAAAATAGGGCAGCCTATGACATTAACAGGCATATGGTTCTTTTCGACCATTTTTTTGACAATTTGCAATTGCTGGAAATCTTTCTCTCCAAAATAGGCATTTGTCGGAGTTACAATTTCAAATAAACGTTTTACAATTGTCCCGACACCATTAAAATGTCCGGGTCTGAATTTTCCTTCCATTTGATTTTCTAATCCGTCGAAATCAAAATTCTGGGAAACAGTATTTCCTTCATATATATCTTCTACAGAGGGTGCATATAAAATCATTTTGTCGCTCAGAACGCGCATTTTCTTGATGTCTTCTTCAATGGTTCTGGGATATTTTGCCAGGTCTTCAGGGTTGTTAAACTGAGTAGGATTGACGAAAATACTCACTACGGTATCGTCGTTTTCTTTAAGGGATCTTTGCATTAAAGCCAGATGCCCTTGGTGTAAAGCGCCCATTGTTGGTACAAACCCGATGGTCGAATTTGTGGTTTTGATAGTTTTCAAATAAGCTATCAAAGCTACTTTACCGTAGAAAATATGCATGGCGGTATTATTAAAATTTAGTGCAAACATAATATATTAGTTAATAACTGCATAAATTTTTGTAATTTTGCAACGTTTTTATTACCAAAAATTAAGTAAAATACTATTATGAAAGATAAGAGGATATTATATGTATCATCTGAAGTCGTGCCTTATTTGGCTGAAAATGAGGTTTCCTTAATGTCTTATGACGTTCCGAAAATGATTAATGATCAGGGAGGACAGATAAGAATTTTCATGCCAAGATATGGGAATATCAACGAAAGAAGACATCAGCTCCACGAAGTAATTAGACTTTCAGGAATGAATTTGGTAGTGAATGATTTAGATATGCCATTGATTATTAAGGTAGCTTCAATTCCGAAAGAAAGAATTCAGGTATATTTTATCGATAATGATGAATATTTTAAACGTAAGGCAACTTTTGCCGACGAAGAAGGGGTTTTGTATTCTGACAACGACGAGAGAGCTATCTTTTTTGCTAAAGGAGTTGTAGAAACAGTAAAAAAACTCAATTGGGTTCCTGATATTATTCACGTTCATGGGTGGTTAGCAGCTATGCTTCCGATTTACATGAAGCATTATTACAAAAATGAAGCTTTGTTTTCTGAAACCAAAATTGTGACCTCTGTTTACGGTCAGTCTTTTGATGAAAATCTGGATTTAGAAATGATTAATAAAGTGAAGTTTGATGGTGTTCCGCATGACGCTATAGCGGATTTGGAAGTGCCAAATTACGAAAACGTGCTAAAGGCGAGCATCTTGCATTCTGATGCCGTAATTATCGCATCACCAAACGTATCTTCAAGTTTAACAAAATTTATAGAATCTTCAGGAAAACCTTTTTTACCTTTCGCCACGAAAGATGCATTCGCAGAAGCGTATACAAATTTCTACAAAAGTATGGGTCTTTAAATTTTAACATTATTATAAAACATGTATAATACTTCTTTTTTTAAGAAAATTCTATTAATAGCAACGGTTGTTCTTTTATATTCTTGTGACAAAGATTTTAACGCCATTGGTGATAATTTGATTGGTGATGACCATTTCGGATTAGAACCTGAGAAATATGATGTTGTGGCTTACGATCAGGAAATTTCCCCAATTCAGTCAAACGGATTGGTAAATAATGCTTTGGGTATTTATGATGATAAGGTTTTTGGAGCCAGAACCGCAAGTTTTGCTACTCAGGTTTCACTTGAAAGTTACGCCCCGTCTATTGGTGCGGAACCGCAAATAGTAAGTGTTCAGCTTACTATACCTTATTTTAGTCATGCCATAAGTACAAATGATAAGGGAGATACTACATATGTATTGGATTCTATTTACGGAAAGCCTGAAGATAAGCTTATTAAATTGAGTGTTTATGAATCGGGAGTTCAGATGCGATCTTCTTATTTTGATAATGGGTCTCAGTTTCCGCAGTTATATTATACGAATCAAAATGCCGATTTTGACAAATTTAAAATAGAAAACCCAACGCCGGATGGTGGTATTAAACGTTTGAATAATAGTAAGAATGTTAAAGCAGAGAATGATGAGTTTTATTTTAACCCAACGGAACTTAAGGATGTAACTAAAGATGAAAAGACGGGTGTTGAAACGACAACCCGATTTGCTCCGCAAATGCGTTTAAATCTGGATAAGACGTTTTTTCAAACTAAAATATTAAATGCGTCTGCTTCAGTGCTTTCTGCAAGCGATGTTTTTCAGCAATATTTTAAAGGGTTGTATTTTAAGGTCGAAAAATCAGGATCCAGTGCAGGTAATATGGCTTTAATGGATTTTTCTAAAGGTAAGATTACCATAAAATATACAGCTAAAACTGATATTACAACCGATGCAGAGACAGTAAGAGAGGATAGGTCTTTAGTGATTAACCTAACAGGTACAACGGCCAGTTTACTGGATGATGTTAAGACACCTGCCTATCAAACTGCGCTTACAGATCAAAATAAAACAGATGGTGATGAGTCTCTTTATTTGAAAGGCGGTCAGGGATCACTTGCTGTTATTGAGCTTAATGCTTTTGGTTCGAAACTGACAGAAATCAGAAATAATAAATGGCTGGTTAATGAGGCTAATTTAGTTTTTCATATTGATACCGATAAAATGGCCGGCGTTTACGAATCTAAGAGGGTTTATTTGTATGATTTAACCAATAATGTTCCTGTTTTAGATTATTTGACAGATGGAACCGGTAGTGGAGCGGCACTTGGAAAAGTGATTTATAGCGGTATAATTAATATCGACGCTACAAGTAAAAGAGGTACAACTTATAAAATTAGATTAACAGATCATATTCGAAATATTATAAAAACCACTACAGCAGTTAATGTTAAATTAGGTTTAGTTGTTTCAGGAGATATAAACACGGTGGCTTCAAATAAATTACAATTGAAAAACACCGTTATTACAGATGCACCAAGAGCATCAGTTTTGAGTCCGTTAGGAACCATATTATTTGGAGGGAAATCTACAGTTCCGGAAAATAAAAGACTGAAGCTTGAAGTTTACTACACGAAACCAAATTAATAAATATATATGTGTGGAATTGTTGGATATATAGGTCACAGAGAGGCTTATCCCATTATTATAAAGGGATTAAAGCGTCTTGAATACAGAGGATATGATAGTGCGGGTGTCATGTTATATGATACAGAATCAGGTATAAAACTTTGTAAGACAAAAGGAAAAGTTTCAGATCTTGAAGCTAAGGCAGATAATGATTTAACTATAAATGGATCTATAGGGATTGGTCATACACGTTGGGCAACTCACGGGGTTCCGAATGATGTGAATTCTCATCCTCATCTTTCGAATTCGGGAGAACTGGTAATTATTCATAATGGAATTATTGAAAATTATGCTCCTCTTAAAGAAGAGTTGATTAAAAGAGGATATACTTTTAAATCTGATACAGATACAGAAGTACTGATAAATTTAATCGAAGAAGTTCAAAAGAAAGAAGGAATTAAGTTAGGTAAAGCAGTTCAGATTGCTTTAAATCAGGTTGTAGGCGCATACGCAATTGCAGTATTCGATAAGAAAAATCCAAATGAAATTGTTGCTGCAAGATTAGGCAGCCCTTTGGCTATTGGTGTTGGAGAAGGAGAATTTTTTATTGCTTCTGATGCTTCGCCTTTTATTGAATATACTTCAAATGCTATTTACCTGGAAGATGGTGAGATGGCAAATATCAGATTGCACAAGCCTCTTAAAGTTAGAAAAATAAAAGATGATTCTTTGGTAGACCCTTATATTCAGGAACTTCAAATGAATTTGGAGCAAATCGAAAAAGGGGGTTATGATCATTTTATGCTTAAAGAAATATATGAGCAGCCAAGTGTAATTAAGGATACTTACAGAGGAAGACTTAATGCCAATAAAGGAATTGTTCAGATGGCCGGTGTTGAGGATAATATTGAAAAATTCCTGAATGCTAAACGGATTCTGATTGTTGCCTGTGGAACTTCATGGCATGCAGGTTTGGTAGCTGAATATGTTTTTGAAGAGTTTACACGTATTCCGGTAGAAGTAGAATACGCGTCTGAATTCAGGTACCGTAATCCAATTATAAATAAAGATGATATAGTTATTGCTATTTCTCAATCCGGAGAAACAGCCGATACTATGGCAGCTATTAAATTGGCAAAAGAAAATGGAGCCTTTGTATTTGGAGTTTGTAATGTCGTGGGTTCTTCTATTTCAAGAGAAAGTCATGCAGGTGCTTACACCCATGCAGGTCCTGAAATTGGGGTAGCTTCAACAAAAGCATTTACAACACAAATTACAGTCTTAACAATGATCGCTTTGAGATTAGGTAAGGCTAAGGGGACATTATCAAATACAGATTATCACACATACTTGCAAGAATTAGAAATAATTCCTGAAAAAGTAGCTGAGGCACTGGAAACAAATGACAGAGCAAAAGAAATCGCTGCGGCCTTTAAAGATGCTCCAAACTGTTTGTATTTAGGACGTGGTTATAATTTCCCGGTTGCTCTTGAAGGGGCGCTGAAACTTAAAGAGATCTCTTATATTCATGCTGAAGGATATCCTGCAGCTGAAATGAAACACGGGCCGATTGCTCTTATTGATGAACACATGCCGGTTATTGTTATTGCACCTAAACAAGGTCATTATGATAAAATTGTAAGTAACATTCAGGAGATAAAATCAAGAAGCGGTAAAATTATCGCTGTTGTGACCAAAGGCGATACTCAGGTTAGAGAATTAGCCGATTATGTAATTGAGATCCCGGAGACCTCAGATGCATTGTCACCGTTAATTACAACTATACCTTTACAGTTGCTTTCTTATCACATAGCTGTCATGAGAGGTTGTAATGTAGATCAGCCACGTAATTTGGCGAAATCGGTTACTGTAGAATAACATACTTAAAATATAATAGTTTTAGAAAAAGCGAGATTTAGTCTCGCTTTTTTTATGACCGTTTTTTTTGTTAACATTTTTCTTGTAAGGATTCATTTAATGGTTAATTTCGCCGCTTAAAACAATAAATTGTAAAAAGATGAAAGGAATGATTACGGCATTATTTTTAGTAATGACTATAGCTGGTTTTTCTCAGCAATTAACCTATAGAAGTGGTGGAACTGTTTATGAAGGAGAGAACAAATTATCATCCGATCAGGTGAGATCCGTTTTGAATAGTAACAGGGAAGCATTATCTCTTTACAATGCCGGGCGAAACAAAAAAACATGGGGGAATGTCCTTTTTTATGGTGGAACCAGTCTTGTGATTGCCAATTTGATTGTCGGTTTAACCAAAGATGACACTACAGTCACCTATCCCGGAAACGGATACAATCCTTCGATTCAGTCTAAGCCAACCAGTTTTACAGCTGCAATTATTGGAGGTGCAATGATTATCGCCTCGATTCCAATTAAAATTGGTTATCCAAAAAAGATTAAATCAGCTATTGCGAAATATAATGACGGTTTGGCGGAACAATATAAACCGGGGCCTAAAACCACTTTGGTGGCAAGTGCCAATCAAATTGGTCTTAAAATTGAATTTTAAGCTAATTTATTAGTCTTTAATGATTTATCCAAAAGAGTAATTATTAGTATTATATATTGCCTCCAATAAGGAAATAGGTGAGTTGCAGCGAATGTTAAAAAAGTGAGATTTAGGTCTCGCTTTTTTTTATTATCAGATTTTTTTTCTTAGGCCTGTATTTTTAGTAAATCCGCAATTTTTCCTTCAAAAATAATATGTATGCATAGTAATTGAGATAGGGAAGGTTTGATATTTGATTTTAATTTAATAAAACTCATTGAGGAATAGTTAAAATATAACTTAAAAACTTGGTAAATATGAATTTTATTTAACGTTTTTTTATACATATTAAAATTATTTGTATTTTGGTAGGATAAACTAACAAAAAAACCAACCAAATGAGAGTCTATTTGCTAATTATGTTGTTTTTCTGCGGAATTTCCTTTGCGCAGAATACAATTACTGGTTCTGTTACCGATAGTAACAAACAATCTATTCCAGGTGCCAATGTTAATGTTGTCGGAAGTTCCACCGGAGCTTCTACTGATTTTGACGGTACTTTTAAACTAAGCACATCTGCCAAACCGCCTTTTGCTATTAAAGTATCGGCTGTGGGTTTTGAAACAAAAACGATTAATGTTACATCGTTAAATCAAAATCTGGATGTTGTCTTAAAAAGTGAAGAAACTAAATTAGATGAAATTGTCGTTTCGGCATCCAGAACTCCTGAACGAGTACTGGAATCTCCGGTTACTATTGAAAGAATGGGAATTCAGGATATTAAAAAGACCGCTTCACCTACTTTTTATGATGGTTTGGAAAACCTGAAAGAGGTACAGATGAATACCAGTAGTATGTCTTTTAAATCAATCAATACAAGAGGTTTTGCTACCGTAGCCAATACTCGTTTTATGCAATTGGTTGATGGAATGGATAATTCGTCTCCACTTCTGAATTTTGTTTTAGGAAACTTGATTGGTGTTTCGGAAATAGATGTTCAAAGTGTTGAGTTGCTGCCAGGTGCATCTTCTGCTTTGTATGGGGCGAATGCTTTTAACGGAATTTTATTTATGAATAGTAAAAGTCCATTCATTTATCAGGGTGTATCTGCTTATTTTAAATATGGAGTGACGTCGCAAGAAGCTGCAGGTACCAATAATTACTATGATTTAGGGGTGAGATTTTCGCATGCTTTTAATAAGTATTTTGCGGCTAAAGCAAACTTTACGTATATGCAGGCTACAGATTGGTATGCCACAAATTATAATGACAAAACAATTAGCGGAATCGATAGAAGTAATATCAATTACGATGGAATAAATGTATATGGAGATGAAGTTTCGACAAATATAAAAGGAGTTGGTCAGTCTCTGGCTACTTTAGGTTTGATTCCTGCTGCTGCTGTAAATTTATTGCCTAATACCAATGTCAGCAGAACAGGTTATAATGAAGTTGATCTTACCAATAACAAAGCAGGAAATACTAAAATTGATTTTTCATTGCATGGAAGACCTTTTGGTGATGAAAGATTAGAAATTATCTGGCAAAGTAAATTCGGTACCGGAAATGCTGTTTACCAGGGAGCCAACAGATATTATTTAAATGACTTTTTTATGCAGCAGCATAAAATAGAACTTAAAGGAAAGAATTTTTTCGTGAGAGGATATACCACTTCAGAAGACGGCGGACATTCTTATGATATGGTTTTTACAGGGATCAATGTCAATAGAAAATGGAAAGACGATAAAACCTGGTTTGGTCAATATGCTGGAGCCTATGTTCAGTCTACTTTAGCCGGAATGACGCCGGAAAATGCTCATGCTGCCGCGAGAGCAACGGCAGATACGGGTCGGTTTTTACCTGGAACAATGGCTTTTAAAAATGCTTTCAGTCAGGTAATTGCTGATGAAAGTGTGCTAACAGGTTCAAAGCTGGTTGATAATTCGAGAATCTATCATTCAGATGCAAATTATAATTTTAAAGACATCATAAAATTTGCTGAAATTCAGGTAGGGGGATCTTTTAGATTGTATGAGTTAAATTCTCACGGCAGAATCTATACTGATGCCGATGGTCCTATTAATTATAATGAATATGGAGCCTATACGCAATTGGCGAAAAAATTTATGGACGAAAGACTGAAGTTTACCGGGTCTATTCGTTATGATAAATCAAAAAATTTCGATGGAAATTTTTCTCCTAGATTATCTCTTGTTTATTCTGCAGGAGAAAGAAAGAATCATAATTTCAGAGGTTCGTTCCAAACTGGTTTTAGAAACCCATCCACTCAGGATCAATATATAGGATTTAATGTAGGGAGTGCTGTATTGTTAGGTTCTGCACCTGATAACTTAGCACGCTACAGAGAGACATTGCCTGTTTCTACAGCTGCCGGTCAGGGTTTTGCAGGCGGTACAACAGTGGTAATGGACGGTTTAAAAGCCTATGGTAATTCATATACGGCAAGTTCCGTGAATGCTTTTAGTGCATTGGCAGGAAGTAACCCTGTGGCCGGTGCTGCATTGCTTAAAAAGACCAACGTAAATTATGTGAAACCGGAAGAGGTTAAGGCATTTGAACTTGGGTACCGTTCTTTTGTTAAAGATGTTTCTATAGATCTTAACGCTTATTACAATGTATATAATAATTTTATTGGTAATCTGAATGTAGTTGCGCCGTATTACGGTACAGCACAAGATGCGCCTAGTCCAACAAATGCTGGTGCGACAACATTGCATGCACTTCAAAACGGAAATTACAGAGCCTATCAGTTGTACACCAATACAGATGTTGAAATTAAATCATTTGGATTCGGAGCAGGTCTCTCTAAGAAAATAATTGCAAATTTTGAATTAGGAGTAAATTATAATTACGCTCAATTTGATTTTGATAAAGCAAAAGACCCAAGTTTTGAAGCTGGATTTAATACACCAAAACACAGAGTTAAGGTGTCTCTTGGTAATGAGAGATTATTTGAAAATTTCGGATTTAATATTAGCGGAAGATGGAATAGTGAATATACTTGGGAATCAAGTTTTGCTGATGGTATAATTGAGTCAGCTACGGTAATCGATGCCCAGATCAATTATGGAATTCCAAAATTAAAATCAGTTTTTAAATTAGGAGCTTCAAACATTGGAGGAAAAGAATATGCTCAGGTAATTGGTGCCGGATTAATTGGTCAGCAATATTTTGCTTCCTGGACAATCAATCCTTAATCGAACGATTTTAAATAAAACAATTACATTATTTACTTTTCTAAAAGAAGAAATTAGAAAAGAATAATTTTAAAATATATAAATTATGAAAAAGAATTTAAAATGGCTTTTACTGGTTTCATTGACCTTTATGGCCTGTAATAGCGATGATGAAGCTGTAGTTGCAGATTCATCAGATGGAGCACCTTTGACTGCCGGTACAGCAAATTTTTCTAAATATGTTGCTTTGGGGAATTCTCTGACTTCCGGTTTTAGTGATGGGGCTCTTTTTAAAAGAGGGCAGGAAGGGGCTTATACTAATATTATGGCGCAACAATTTAAATTAGTGGGTGGAGGAGATTTTAAAATTCCTTACACAAACGATAATGTTGGTGGACTGCTTTTTGGAGGGCAGGTAAATCCGGCTTTTGGTCCTAGATTGTATTTTAATAGTTCAGTGTCTGCAACTCATCCAAGTCCAACTGTTGATCCTGTTTCGGGAGTATCAACGACAGAAGTGTTTAATGCGGCAGTTGCGGGTGGAGGGCCTTATAATAATACCGGAGTTCCAGGTGCTAAAAGTTTTCATTTGTTGTCACCTACTTATGGTGCAGCGGCTGGTTTAGCTAATGGAACAGCAAACCCTTATTATGTGCGTTTTGCTCCTAACGGAACTACTTCGGTATTGGCGTATGCAATGAGCCAGACACCTACATTTTTTTCTTTATGGATAGGAAATAATGATGTTTTAGGATATGCTACATCAGGGGGAGATGGTTCCAACCCAATTACTCCTGTAACTGGAGCTCCGGGTGTTGGTTTTGATGGTACTTATGGCGCATTAGTTACAACTTTAACTTCTTCGGGAGCAAAAGGTGTTGTGGCTAATATTCCTTATGTAACTTCAATTCCGTTTTTCAAAACTGTTCCTCACAATCCTTTATCGGTATCCCTTTTGGGTGCTGGAAATACGGCAGTTGGCGTAGCTACAGTCAATGCGCTTAATGCACAATTGTATGGTCCGCTTAAAAATGCATTAACGTTTTTTGGAGCAGGTGACAGAATTAATTTATTATCAACTACTGCGTCAAATCCATTATTGATAAAAGATGAGTCTTTAACTAATTTATCAGCACAGCTTACGGCGGCTTTTACGCCCACATTAGGTGCTCAGACAGCTGCTTTCTACGGTGCTGTTTTTGGACAGGCACGTCAGGCTACTTCATCCGATTTGATTCTTTTAACAACTCAGTCTGCAATTGGTAAAGCGCCTACTGCGGCCAATTCAGGTGTTGGATTTGCTCCGCCGGCTCCCTTAGATAAATTTGGAATTACTTATCCTTTACAGGATAAATTTGTTTTGATTCCAACGGAAGTTGCTGAATTAAAAATAGCAACAGATTCTTATAATGCAATTATAAGATCGTTAGCAGACTCAAAAGGACTTGCATTTGTTGATGCTAATGCCTTCCTGGGGGAAATAGATAATGGTGGAATTCCTGCAAATGGCTATACACTTACTTCAACATTTATTTTTGGAGGGACTTTTTCTTTAGACGGGATTCATCCTTCTCCAAGAGGTTACGCTTTTATTGCTAATAAATTCATTGAAGCCATTAATAAAAAATACGGTTCCAACTTAAAAGGAGTGAATGTGGGTAATTACCAGAACCTGTATCCCGCAAGTCTTCCGTAAAGCCAATTTTTTTTAGTGAGAAAGCCACTCGTTTATAAAATGCAGTGGCTTTTTTATTTAACTAAAAAATTACCATTTTAGATATTTGGGACCTGAGTTTTAGGAATCAAACAAAAACATAGTATTTTTTCTAAAAAAAATATTGATTTTATATTTTAAAAAATTATCTTTGCGCTCTGAAAAAAGAGGTATTTTCGATAAACCTAAATAGCTATTTAATAAATACATAAGTAATGTCAAAAGTAATAGGAAAAGTTGCTCAAATCATTGGACCAGTAGTTGACGTAGTTTTCAACGGTAAGGATGTTGAACTTCCAAAAATTTATGATTCACTAGAAATCACTAAAAAAGACGGAACGTTGTTAGTTCTAGAAGTACAATCTCACATTGGTGAAAACACTGTTCGTACTATCTCTATGGACTCTACAGACGGTTTGTCAAGAGGATATGAAGTAGTTGGAACGGGTAATCCAATCCAAATGCCAATCGGTCCGGATGTATATGGAAGATTATTCAATGTAATTGGAGATGCAATTGATGGTTTAGGAAACTTGCCAAAAACAGGAGAATTTGGTTTGTCTATTCACAGACAAGCGCCTAAATTTGAAGATTTATCAACTTCATCAGAAGTTTTATTTACAGGTATTAAAGTAATCGATTTGATTGAGCCTTACGCAAAAGGGGGTAAAATTGGATTGTTCGGTGGTGCTGGTGTTGGTAAAACAGTATTGATTCAGGAGCTGATCAACAATATCGCAAAAGGTCACGGTGGACTTTCTGTATTCGCAGGAGTAGGGGAAAGAACACGTGAAGGAAATGACTTGCTTCGTGAGATGTTAGAGTCAGGAATTATTAAATACGGTGATGATTTCATGCACTCTATGGAAAATGGAGGATGGGATTTATCTAAAGTAGATATGCCAGGAATGAGAGAGTCTAAAGCTACTTTCGTTTTCGGACAAATGAATGAGCCTCCTGGAGCTCGTGCGCGTGTAGCACTTTCAGGATTATCTATTGCGGAATATTTCCGTGACGGAGCCGGAACTGATCAGGGGAAAGACGTATTGTTTTTCGTTGATAACATCTTCCGTTTTACTCAAGCAGGTTCTGAGGTATCAGCACTTTTAGGACGTATGCCTTCTGCAGTAGGTTACCAGCCAACTCTGGCAACAGAGATGGGTGCTATGCAAGAGCGTATTACTTCTACAAACAAAGGATCTATTACATCTGTACAGGCGGTTTACGTTCCTGCGGATGATTTAACCGATCCGGCGCCGGCTACAACTTTTGCTCACTTAGATGCAACAACTGTATTGTCTCGTAAAATTGCTGAATTAGGTATTTATCCGGCGGTTGACCCGTTAGATTCTACTTCAAGAATTTTGACTCCTCAAATTTTAGGAGCTGAGCATTATGACTGTGCACAAAGAGTAAAAGAGATTCTTCAAAAATACAAACAATTGCAGGATATCATCGCGATTTTAGGTATGGAAGAATTATCTGAAGAAGATAAACTTTCTGTATCAAGAGCACGTCGTGTACAGCGTTTCTTATCTCAGCCTTTCCACGTAGCGGAACAATTTACAGGTATCCCTGGAGTTTTGGTTGATATTAAAGATACGATCAAAGGATTCAACATGATCATTGATGGTGAGTTAGATCACCTTCCGGAAGCAGCTTTCAACTTGAAAGGTTCTATTCAGGATGCGATCGAAGCTGGAGAAAAAATGTTGGCGGAAGCATAATCTGGTTTTCAGTATTCTGTCGCAGTATTCAGTACTGAGACTGGTAACTGAGACTGTAAACTAAAAAAAATGACTTTAGAAATAGTATCACCAGAAGCAAAATTATTTTCAGGAGAAGTAACTTCGGTTACATTGCCCGGAGTTGATGGAAGCTTTCAAATATTGAATCATCACGCTCCTATTGTTTCTATTTTAGAAAAAGGAACTATTAAAATTGTGGCTCCAAGCTTCAATTTTTCTAAAGAAGTAGCGGGTAAATTCACGAAAGTAAATGACCAGACTTATACTTTAGAGATTGTGTCAGGTACTATCGAAATGAAAGACAATAAGATAATTGTTTTAGCAGACTAAAATAATTTGAAATAAATTTTAAAAGCCATTCGCGAAAGCGAATGGCTTTTTTTATACTTTTAAACTATTAAAATCTCTTTATAAAAATATTGATTCAGCTATAAAAGCTCAGTAAGCTTTTATTATTACGTTTTGTCAGCCGATGAAGCGTAGAAATCTATGTCAAATTTTATAAAGAGTATCTATGAAAAATATAAAAATTGCCGTTTTAGGCGGTGGAGGCAGAACTGGAAAATATCTTGTAAACCAGTTGTTGAAACAAGGATTTAGTATAAAACTTTTACTAAGAACTCCTGAAGACTTTACAATTCAAAATTCACAAATCGAAATTATCAAAGGAGATGCAGTCGATGAGAATACTATTCGTCTATTGCTCGCAGGATGCCTGGCTGTAATCAGTACTATTGGCCAGCGCCATGGAGAGCCAATGGTGGCAAGTCGGGCAACCAGTAATATATTGAAAGTGATGAAGGAATATAACATTAAAAGATATATTTTGTTGGCAGGGCTTAATATTGATACTCCCTTCGATAAGAAAGGCGAAAAAACAACTTTGGCAACAAACTGGATGAAAACCAATTATCCTGAAATTCAAAAAGACCGACAATCTGCGTATGATCTTTTGACTCATAGTGCTGTTGACTGGACATTAGTCAGGGTTCCGTTTATTGAATTTAGGGATCTCAGTTCTAATTTGTCAATAAGCCTGGAAGATTGTATGGGAGATAAAATTAGCGCCCTTGACATTGCTGACTTTATGATTAAGGAAATGTTGGAGTCTGAATTTTCCCGAAAATCGCCTTTTGTAAGCGGTGTTTAAAAATTAGAAAAGTAACGGCGGATGATATCAAATCCGCCGTTTTATTTAATATTGAGATCATTTTCATAACTTTGCTTTTATGAAATTACCCGAAAACCTTACCCAAAAACTTGAAAACAGAAAGCAAAACAATTCGTTGAGACAATTGCCAAGTTTTAATAATCTTGTTGATTTTTCTTCTAATGATTATATTGGGTTTTCAAAATCGGAAGCTATTTTTAAGCAGGCACATCATTATTTAATAGAAAATGACATCATTCAGAATGGGGCAACAGGTTCACGATTGATTTCCGGTAATCATTCGCTCTATCAAATTGCCGAATTGTTTATTGCGCAGTTTCATGGCTCAGAATCGGCTTTAATTTTTAATTCGGGTTACGATGCCAATGTGGGTTTTTTTAGCGCTGTACCACAAAGAAATGATGTTATCCTTTACGATGAACTGAGTCACGCTTCTATTCGTGACGGAATTGTAATGTCGAATGCTAAATCATACAAATTCAATCACAATGATTTTGAAGATTTAGAACGTCTTATTCTGAAATTTCCCGATACCACAATCTATATTGTCACCGAAACTGTTTTCTCTATGGATGGCGACAGTCCAAATTTAGAAGAATTGGTCGCGTTATCCGAAAAGTACAATTGTTTCCTGGTGGTAGATGAGGCACATACTTTAGGTGTTTTTGGAGAAAAAGGCGAAGGACTAATGCAGTATTTGCAATTGCAGGACCGCATTTTTGCACGTATAATGACTTTCGGAAAAGGTCTGGGTTGTCATGGCGCTGCAATTTTGGGAAGTTCAGCCTTAAAAGAATATCTGGTGAACTTTGCAAGAAGCTTTATTTACACTACAGGATTATCTCCGCATTCCGTTTCAACCATTTTAACCGCTTATCAGCATTTGGAAACTGAAAAGGAAACAATCGAAAAATTACGTCAGAACATTGTATTTTTTAATCAGCAAAAGAATTTATTGGGCTTAAAGCCCATGTTTGTCAGAAGCAAATCGGCCATTCAATCAGCAATTGTTCCGGGAAATAAAAATGTAAAACAATTGGCAGGGCAATTACAGGATAAAGGTTTTGATGTAAAACCGATACTTTCACCAACAGTTCCCGAAGGACAGGAACGCCTTCGTTTTTGTATTCATAGTTATAATTCACAAGAAGAAATTAATCAGGTTTTAAATTTACTAGGAAATTTCGTATTTTAGCACGCCGATTAAATGGATTAAACGGGTTTGACACGGAAAATAATCACTGATTTACTCCATAAAGAAATTTCTAAGCCTATCCTGCAAGTGTTTTATGAGGTCTATAACCATCTTGGGTATGGCTTTCTTGAGAAAGTATATCATAATGCAATGTACTTTGAACTAAAATCTCAAGGCTATGAAGTCGAGGCGCAGAAACAAATTAAGGTATATTATAAAAATCGTTTAGTTGGCGAATATTACGCCGATTTAGTAATTGAAGATACTATAATTGTGGAACTTAAAGCAGGTCAATGTCTTTTGAGTTCGCACGTGGCCCAATTAATGAATTATTTAAAATCAACCCCTATTGAAGTCGGATTAGTTTTAAATTTTGGTGAAACCCGGAGTTTAAACGTTTAGTGTATACGAATAATAGAAAAACAAATATAAAAAATCAGTGACAACCTGTTTAATCCGTATAATCTGCGAACTGTTTTGAAATTTATTTTTAAAATATCTCCTTCTTTAAGTCCTGATTTTCCTCACTTTTCAAAAAAAGTTGAAATTTTTTTGTAACGTTTTGGTTCTTTGATTACTTACGAGTCGTAATCAAAATAACTAAACCATTATGAAAACGCAATCCACTATATCAAAACAAAATAGCTTCAATTTTATTTTTATCATTCTTACTTCAGCTGGATTCGGGTATGCTTTTGTAAACCAGTTTTTATTAAACAAACCGAATCTGGGATTTCTTGTTCAAATGGCATTTTTGTGTATTGCTTCTTTTGCTTCCTGGCAGAGAAATAAGAAACGTAATTAAAAAAGGAGTTTTCAATCATTCAATCAATTTAAATCAATCAACAAAATGAAAAATGTATTCAAATCAGCAGTAGCAGTAATATTATTTGTTTTTAATGGCGCAATCAATGCCCAAACGGTTTCTCCTCAATTAGAAAACTCCCTTTTGTGGGAAGTCTCAGGGAATGGATTAACAAAACCTTCTTATTTGTACGGAACGGTTCATATGATTTGCGGACCGGATTATTTTCTATCCGAAAAAACAAAAAAAGCATTTGACGCTTCATCGGAATTAGTTTTGGAAATTAATTTTTCGGATCCTAAAGAAATGACTGATATGCAGCAAATGGCAATGGGAAAAGAACCTTTAAGTAAAAGATTAAATCCGGAACAATTGTCTAAATTAGATGCAATTTTGAAAAAGACATCCGGAATGAGCGTTCAGCAAGTAGATGCTTTTAGTCTGATGACCGTGATGAGTTTGATTTCGATGAAATCTTTTGGCTGCAATGATCTCAAACTTTACGAAATGGAGTTTATCGAAAGCGCTAAGAAAAGAAACCTGAAAGTTGAGGGACTGGAAACGGTTAAATCGCAGTTTAAAAGTTTTGAAAATGCTTATGCTGATGATGAAATGCTAGCAATGCTGGAAGAATCAGATGTGGAAGAAACAAAGCTGTTGGTTGCGAATTATAAAAAGGAAAATTTAGAAGAACTATACAAGATTTCAACTTCTGAGAATATAATGAATGCTAAAGCCAAAAAATACATGCTTGACGAAAGAAATCAGAATTGGGTTAAACTTTTGCCGGAAATGATGAAAAAGGAAAACCTGTTTGTGGCAGTAGGAGCAGCGCATTTGGCTGGTGAAGAAGGAATAATTAATTTACTTAGAAAAGCAGGATATACTGTAAAACCAGTAATGAACTAGAACTATTTTGAAAGAGAAAGAATTTTTAAACCGGATAGAAAGTCATAAAGGAATCTTGTACAAAGTTTCTAAAATGTACATGAATAACCAGGATGATCAGCAGGATCTGTTTCAGGAAATTGTCTGTCAGCTTTGGAAATCGTATGAATCCTTTAGAAACGAAAGCCAATTCTCAACCTGGATGTATCGTGTGGCAGTAAATACTGCGATCGTATTCCTGAAAAAAGAAAAACGGAAAGTAGACAAATACGAAATTGCCTCAGAGAATATCAAAGATGATGAAGGCGACTCGCATATAAAGGAAAGTCAGATTGATCATTTTTATAAAGCAGTTCAGAAATTAGGCAAGATAGATAAGGCTATCATTTTCTATCAGTTAGAAGGGTTCTCTCACAAGGAGATAGGGGATAATTTAGGGATTAGTGAAGGAAATGCCAGAGTGAAATTAAACAGGGCAAAAGAAAAATTAAAAGAAATAATAAAAAATCAGGGATATGGATTTTAACGATATACAAAACGCATGGAATAACGAAAAAGGTGAAAATATCGTTCTTCCGAATAATTTAGAAAAAATACAATCGGCAAACACTCCTTTGGATAAAATTAAAAAGAATTTGAAGAACGAATTTATTTACCAGATCATATCAATTGTTTTTATGGGGTTTATTCCTCTTATATACAGTTTTCCGGCAAAAATGACTGTTCTGTATTACTTGCTGTTCAGCCTTTTTACAGCAGTATGTATTTATTATTTAGTAAAGCTTTACTTGTTTTATAAAAGACTGAATACCGTGACCTTAAAAACAAAAGACAATTTGTACGAGACTTATTTTGATATCAGGCTTAATATGGAATTGTATAAAACCTTTGGATTTGCCTTAACGCCTTTTCTAATTCTATTTTTGATTGGGTTTGGTTATTATGAATTTTCTAAGATTCCAGGTTTTTTTGCAAAAGAGTTAACTAATTTTCAAATAGCCGGTATTTCTTCAATTGTAGTTTTAGCCATGCTTTTTATGGGCATTTCGCTGGAATGGTGGGTTCATAGGTTTTATGGGAAATTTGCCAGAGAAATCAAGGCTGTTATTGACGAATTAAAAGAAGAATAATAAATACAACCCATCGTAATTGATGGGTTTGTTGTTTTTATTGGTATTTTTGTATCCCATTAAAAACAACAAAATGAAATTATTTATTACAGGAATTTCAACCGATGTTGGTAAAACGATTTCTTCTGCAATACTTGTAGAAGCTTTAGAAGCCGACTATTGGAAACCGATTCAGGCCGGAGATCTGGATCATTCGGACAGTCATAAGATCAAATCTAAAATATCAAATACAAAAACGCAGATTTTTGAGAACAGTTATAAATTGAATACGCCCGCAAGTCCTCATCTGGCAGCGGAGATTGACGGAATAACAATCGATTTAGAACAAATAAAAGAGCCAAAAACGGATAATCATTTGGTTATTGAAGGGGCCGGAGGAATTTTTGTTCCGCTAAATCAAACGCATTCGATTATAGATCTGATTCAACCCGATTATAAGATAATTGTAGTTTCCAGACATTATTTAGGAAGTATCAATCACACCTTGTTAACGGTTGAAGCGATTAAAAACAGAGGTTTTGAAGTCTCCGGAATTATCTTTAGCGGAAGCGAAAACAAATCTACCGAGGATTTGATTTTAAATAGAACGGGAATAAAATGCATCGGCAGAATCGATGAAGAACCCTATTTTGATCAAAATGTAATTCGGGAGTACGCTGAATTATTTCGACATAATTTGTTGTCGTTAGAGAAATCTAAAATCTAAAATCAGAAATCTACAATATTACATCAGATGACCTTATCAGAAAAAGACAGCCAGTATTTATGGCATCCTTATACACAGCATAAAACAGCACAAACGCCAATTGCAATCACAAGAGGAGAAGGCGCTTTGCTTTGGGACGAGAATAACAAAGAGTATATTGACGCTATTGCTTCCTGGTGGGTAAATCCGTTTGGGCATAGTAATAAAATTATAGCTGATGCGATTTACAAACAATTAACCACTCTGGAACATGTTTTGTTTGGAGGCTTCACACATGAACCAGCGATAAAAGTAGCCGAAAAACTGATGGAAATTTTGCCTGCAAATCAGCAGAAAATCTTCTTTTCGGATAATGGTTCAACAGCTGTAGAAGTAGCCATAAAAGTGGCACTGCAGTATTTCTTCAATAAAAATGAAAAAAGAACCACGATAATTGCTTTCGAAAATGCTTTTCACGGAGATACTTTTGCGGCGATGGCAGCAAGCGGAATCTCTTTTTACACTCAGGCTTTTCAGGGAATGTTTATAGACGTGGTCAGAATTCCGGTTCCTGTAAAAGGACAGGAGGAGTTTAGTTTTAAGGCCTTGAAAACGGTGATTGAAAGTCATAATTGTGCCGGATTTATTTTTGAGCCCTTAGTGCAGGGAGCAGCGGGAATGGTGATGTATGAGCCCGAAGCACTGGCTACTTTGATCGGGATTTGTAAAGAGAATAAGGTTTTAACTATCGCTGATGAAGTGATGACCGGTTTTGGTAAAACCGGAAAAACTTTTGCAATGGATTATGTTGCCGAAGAACCGGATATGATGTGTTTGTCGAAAGCCCTGACCGGAGGAACGATTCCAATGGCAATTACCACTTTTACCCAGGATGTTTTTGATGCTTTTTATGATGATGATATCAATAAAGCATTATTTCACGGACATACCTTTACGGCAAATCCTACGGGTTGTTCAGCTGCCCTGGCTAGTATTGATTTGTTGCGGACAGCGGAAATGCAAAATAACATTCAGAGAATAAATGTAAGTCATTTAATTTTTCAGAAAAAGATCGAAAATCATCCAAAAGTGATCACGGCCAGAACGCTCGGGGTAATCTTTGCCGTTGAAATTAAATCGGATGCTGAGGAAAGTTATTACGGTTCGATGCGTACCAAGCTTTATAATTTTTTTATAGAAAAAGGCGTGGTTTTAAGGCCAGTGGGAAATATTGTTTACATTTTACCTCCGTACATTATGACTGATGAGCAGCTTCAGAAAGTATATGATACGATAGAAGAAGCTATTGAAATGGTTTAATTTAGTTTGAAAATCCTGTGAACTTTGCATAAACTTTTGCGAACTTTGCGGTAAAATTATTTATTTTGAATTTACAAAAAATCTCTATTACAGCCTTTTCATCTATTTCTCCTTTGGGAAATACTGCAGAGGAAGTCTGGAAAAAATATCTTGGCAATCAACATTGTTTTACAAAGCAAATTTTAGATCAGCAGGAAACGTCTGTAGCAGCTTTAAGTGTTGAATCAGGGCAAATGGTAGCGGAAGTTCGGGAATCGGATATCAAATATAAGTTTTTGGACAGTTCTGTCTTGTTTGCTTTAACGGCTTCACGAAAAGCAGTTGAAAAAGCCGGTTGGAATAAAGAAGCTATTTTCGGAATCAATATTGGCTCTTCGCGCGGTGCCACTGATTTATTCGAAAAGCATTATAAAGAATATTTAGATACAGGAAAAGCACAGACCTTAGCTTCTCCAACCACAACATTAGGAAATATATCTTCCTGGATTGCACATGATTTACAAAGCGCTGGACCTGAAATTTCACACTCCATTACCTGTTCTACGGCACTCCACGCACTTTTGAATGGAGTTGCATGGCTGCGGTCCGGAATGGCCGATAAGTTTTTGGTGGGTGGAAGCGAGGCCCCTTTAACAGATTTTACGATTGCTCAGATGAGAGCTTTAAAAATATATTCGCGTATTGATCAGAACGAAGAAGCCTGGCCGAATCTTGCTTTTGATTTTGAAAAGACACAAAACACCATGATTCTGGGTGAAGGGGCAGCGGTTTGTTGTCTGGAAGCGGGCGAAAAAGAGAATGCAATCGCATATGTGACCGGTGTCGGTTATGCAACTGAAATTTTAGAACATAATATTTCAATTTCGGCAGAGGCAGATTGTTTTCAAAAGTCTATGAAAATGGCACTGCAACACACTAGCCCGGAGGAAATTGATGTTATTGTCATGCATGCACCCGGAACCATTAAAGGAGATTTGACAGAATTACGTGCTATCGAAAAAGTTTTTGGTTCTGGAATTCCATTATTGACTACCAATAAATGGAAAATTGGACACACTTTTGGTGCTTCCGGAATATTAAGCTTAGAATTAGCACTCTTAATGATGCAGCATAATACTTTTATCAATGTTCCTTTTGCCAAAGTACAAAAGCAAACAAAACCATTAAAAAAAATAATGATTAACGCAGTAGGCTTTGGAGGTAATGCGGTTAGCATCTTAATTGAAAAAGCTTAGATCTGTAAAGATTATAATAAAAAAACCATTCGCCGCGGCGAATGGTTTTTTTTTATGGAGTACACAAAGTGTTTGTGTTTTATTGAAATATAACTTTCTTAGTCGTCGTATGA
>NZ_SLWA01000002.1 GCF_004345565.1 Flavobacterium circumlabens
AATCTAAGAATCTAAGAATCTAAGAATCTAAGAATCTAAGAATCTAAGAATCTAAGAATCTAAGAATCTAAGAATCTAAGAATCTAAGAATCTAACCCCGATAGCTATTGTGGGCTAAAATCATTTATATCCATTAAACTCTGTAATAATATTCACTGCTTCATTTAAGTACGGATTTGTTTTAAGATTGTCTATCTGGTATTGATTTATGGTTTTTTCAGTTGGATAAACGCCCAGCAAAAATTGGTTTACAGTTGAATTATAAACATCAAGCGGATTGTTATCATCGTTAAAAGTGTGAATTTCCGTCCAGAGGGAGTTTATTACCTTTTTTTGTTCAAAAATAGCATCCAGAGTCATTGGAATTTCTGATTTTGGGACATTTATCAACTGATCAATTTTCTGATTGATTTTTTTGATGTCATTAAAATAATAATTATCTGCTAATCGTACAGAACTGTTTTTTGCTATTTTATCGATTACGTTTCGTTTTACATAAGTCTTATACTTTAAAAAAGGGGCAAGGCTGTCGTTTTTAATGGCAGTTGGAAAATCACTTTCTTTTTGATAAACATCTTCATAAAACTCCGGAAGTACAACATCTGGGGTGACACCAATATACTGATGGCTTTTGCCGGTAACCCGATAGAATTTATTAATGGTAATTTTCACAAAGTCAGTATTTTTATTTTCGTCAAGCGAAAGAATCGTTTGCATTGTTGCTTTGCCGAGTGTAGTACTGCCTAATAATAAAGCGCGGTTGTAATCCTGTAAAATGGAAGAGAAAAATTCACTCGCCGAAGCTGTATTGCTGTTAACCAAAATTACGATCGGACCTTTGTAAATAAGTCCTTTATACGGATCATTGATCACAGATGCAGCTTGTTTATTGTCAACAACAATAGAAAGCGGACCGTAATCAATAAACATTCCGGCCAATTTTATAGCTTCTTCCATAGAACCGCCGCCATTGTCAATTAAATCAATGACTAAACCTTTTATGTTGTCTTTTTCCAGCTTTATAATTTCGCGTGCAACATCATCGGCACAGCCTTTTCGACTATTCCCGTCTAAATCAGCATAAAAGCTTGGAATCTTGATATAGCCAATTTTACTGTCCTTACCAATTATAAAACTAAAAACAGAATTATCCTCATCTTTCATGACTTGCTTTTCGACGTAAACATCAAAGCTTTTACCGGAATTTCGTTTTAAGGTGAGCACTATATTTTTATTCGATTCTGATAAAATCATAGTCGAAACAGATTCTAATGAAGCACAGGAAACCTGCAACGTTTCCTTCTGATTGGAAACGGAAACAATCTGATCTCCTTTTTTGATTTGTCCTGTTTTAAATGCCGGGCCATTCGGATCGATTTCGTCAATTATAATTTCATTTTTTTCGTTCAGATTGACGGTCATTCCCAACGATAAATGTTCTTTTGACAAAGAAGCAACAAAACTTGATTTGGAATCATCACTAAAATAGGCCGTATGAGGATCAAAATAAGTGCAGAAGAAATTATATAGTTTTTCTTCCTGTGTACTTTTTTCTTCCAGGAGGGTATTTATCCTGCAGATTTCATTAGTCAAAATCATATTTTTTGAAGCCGATTCAATCGATTTGAAATTGCTTTTTATGGAATCTAAATTGTCACTGGTTTCTGCAATATCATCCAGAATCTGATAGCGGAGTTTCTTAACCCATACTTTTTCCAGGTTTTCTTTTTGGAGATAAAAAGCAAATGCTTTTTTGTAAAACCGGATCGTATCTTTTTTAGTATAGTCGATCGGTTCTGCCTGGATCTTTTGCAGAACCGCTTTGGTTCTGAGAAGTCCGGCTTTATATTTAGAGTTTATATCGGCTAAAAAACTACAATCATTCTGGAGAATCAAATCGTCTAAGTTTAAGCGATATTTTTGAGACATTTCATTGTATTCATCCAGAAAAAAGATATTTCGGGAAGGATCTAATTCATTGATAAGATTATCAAAAACAAACATTGACAAGCTATCGTTTACAGGTTTCGGACGAACATGCTCAGTCTGAATTAATACATTGATTTTATTTAGTATTTCGCAGGTTCTGTCGCTATTCTGACTAAACAGGGCATTTGTTGTCAATATAAATACTAATATTATTTTTTTCATAAAGGAGAAAGTCATCGTTTACACTAAAATTACGGTTATTTTTTGATAAACGACAGTAATTTCTTTAAAATGTCGGAGACTCCATAATTTTATCTGACAGCAGCAACATCAGGTAAAATTTCCGGTTAAATAAAACAGCCGGAAATTCACGGATTTTATTTAAATGAACTGTGAAATCTTTTAATTCATGATCTCACTGCAAAAAAAATGCATTACACTTTTCGGTGTAATGCATTTATAAAGTAAACCTCAATTAATCGTTGAAAATTAAGGTTTTAAAAAATCTATTTTTTATAAAATGGTAATTTTACCACTTTGGCAGGGACATCATTTTTTCTGATTCTGATAAAGATATCGTTATCAATCGCACTGTTGTTTACGGTAACATATCCTAAACCAATTCCTTTATTCATCGATGGAGACATTGTTCCTGAAGTTACAACACCAATTACAGCACCAGCTGCATCAACAATTTCGTAATCATGTCTTGGCACTGCACGTTCCTGCATTTCAAAAGCGACTAATTTTTTAGTAACGCCTTCTTCTTTTTGTTTTTTCAGGCTTTCAGAATTGGTAAATTCCTTATTGAATTTTGTAATCCATCCTAAACCTGCTTCAAGTGGGGAAGTCGTATCATTAATATCATTTCCGTACAAACAGAAACCCATTTCAAGACGCAACGTATCACGCGCAGCAAGTCCTATTGGTTTGATTCCGAAAGCAGCACCGGCTTCAAAAACCTTATTCCAGATCGCTTCAGCATCGGCATTTTTACAATAAATTTCAAATCCGCCAGAACCGGTATAACCTGTAGCAGAAATAATTACATCATTAAAACCTGCAAAATCAGCCACTTCAAAATGGTAATAAGCAATAGCCGATAAATCTATAGAAGATAAGGACTGCATGGCTTCAACCGCTTTTGGTCCCTGAATGGCCAATAGGGAATAGTCATCGGAAAGGTTTTTCATTTCAATACCCAAATCATTGTGTGCTGCAATCCAGTTCCAGTCTTTTTCGATATTAGAAGCATTTACAACAAGTAAATATTCTTCTTCTTTCATTTTATAGACAATAAGGTCATCCACAATTCCACCGTCGTTGTTCGGTAAACAAGAATATTGCGCTCTTCCGATTGTTAGAGTCGAAGCATCATTTGAAGTTACTTTTTGAATTAAAGCCAGAGCATTCGGTCCTGTCAGTAAAAATTCGCCCATATGCGAAACGTCAAAAACGCCTACGCTGTTACGAACTGTTTCATGTTCAGCATTAATACCTTCATAAGTAATTGGCATATTATACCCGGCAAAAGGCAGCATTTTTGCTCCTAAACCTTCATGTATGTGCGTAAGCGCAGTATTTTTCATTGTGTTGTTTTATAAAATTGTGTCGCAAATTTATTTAAAAAATATCGAAATATACTAGTCTAAATTATAAAATCCGTAAAGATTAAGTCTGATTTCTTGCTAATTCGCTATTTCCTTTGCTTTTTTGAACGGAAAAAAGGAGGACGGATTTATCTTCATAAGCAAAACTTTTTTATATAAGAAAATTCTTCTCATAGATTTTTTTGTAATTTTAAAAGCGCAAAGCAAATCAGATGAAAGTACCACTTCAGATCACAAAACAGGAAATTTTAACTTTTTACAAACTTATAAATCCTCTAACACATAAAGGAATTCAGGGTCATGCAGTAATTATCGGTGGGAGTTATGGGAAAATGGGAGCCGCGGTTTTAGCCTCAGGAGCATGCCTGAAATCCGGTTGCGGACTGGTGACTGCTTTTATACCAAAATCCGGTTATGCCATACTTCAGATAAGTAATCCTGAAGTTATGGTGCTTACTGATGAAAATGAAAATTTTATTTCCGGAATAAATTTAAAAATACAGCCGCAAGCAATTGGAATTGGTCCCGGTCTGGGACAGGAAAAACAGACACAGCAAGCATTTTTAGAGTTTTTAAATACCAATAAAAGTCCTTTAGTTGTAGATGCCGATGCCTTAAATATTTTGTCACTGAATAAAGCCTGGCTTAGTTTATTACCCGAAAATACTATTTTAACACCGCATCCGAAAGAACTGGAACGGCTGATAGGCAAGTGGGGTTCCGAAACTGAAAAATTTGAAAATACAATTGCCTTTTCAGAGCATTATAAAGCTATTATTGTAATGAAAGGCGCACCGACCTTTATCATCAACCAAAGTAAAATTTACCAAAATACAACCGGAAATGCAGCCTTGGCAACCGCAGGAAGCGGAGATGTTTTAACCGGAATTATTACGAGTTTTTTAGCACAGGGGTATTCACCAGACCACGCTG
The DNA here is from genome assembly GCF_004345565.1 of Flavobacterium circumlabens. Lineage (GTDB taxonomy): Bacteria > Bacteroidota > Bacteroidia > Flavobacteriales > Flavobacteriaceae > Flavobacterium > Flavobacterium circumlabens. The sequence continues at coordinate 4,473 of NZ_SLWA01000002.1, forward strand.
CCAGACTTGGCGTTTTTATTCACGGATTAACAGCAGACATTGCACTTCCGGAAACAGGTTATCAGTCTTTTATCGCGTCTGATATTATTAAAAATCTGGGAAAGGCGTTTTTATCTTTGGACTCTTAGTTTGCCAATATTTTTTGGAATGTAGAATTGCTCTGATTTTTGGAATTTTAAATTATAAAATCAGAAATCTAAATTCGTAAGTTTGTATTTCAGTAAATACTGCTTATGAAAAACAATTTTGACCTGAGAACGGTAAATGTAACACGTTATATTACTCCTTTACGCGAAGGCGGTTCTTTACCAGCTTTGGCAGAGGCTGACGACGATTTTAAATATGTCTTAAAATTTAAAGGAGCCGGACATGGTGTTAAAGCGCTGATTGCCGAACTAATCGGCGGACAAATTGCTAAAGCTTTACAATTGCAGCTTCCGGAATTGGTTTTTGCCAATCTGGATGAAGCGTTTGGGAGAACAGAAGCCGATGAGGAAATTCAGGATTTACTGCAGGGAAGCCAGGGATTGAATCTCGCACTTCATTTTTTATCCGGTGCCATCACTTTTGATCCTGTCGTTACTACAGTTGATGCTAAATTGGCTTCACAGATAGTGTGGCTGGATGCTTATATCACCAATGTTGACCGTACTTTTAAAAATACCAATATGCTGATCTGGCATAAAGAATTATGGCTTATCGATCATGGTGCCTGTTTGTATTTTCATCATTCCTGGAACAATTGGGAACAGCATGCCAAAAGTCCGTTTGCGTTGATAAAAGATCACGTATTATTACCCCAGGCTTCTCTTTTAAAAGAAGTTGATACCGAATTTAAAGCACTTCTGACTCTGGAAATTCTCGAGGAAATCACCAATACAATTCCGCTCGAATGGCTGCAATGGGAAGATACTGAAGAAACTCCTGAGGCCTTGCGCAATGTATATTTACAATTTTTACTTACCCGATTAAATCATTCCGAAATCTTTGTAAACCAAGCTCAAAATGCAAGATAATCACTTATATGAGTATGCCGTAATTCGTGTGGTACCAAGAGTGGAGCGCGAAGAATTTCTAAATATCGGAATCATTTTGTTCTGCAAAAGAGCTAAATTCATTAAGGTACTTTTTCATATTAATGCCACTAAGATTGAAGCACTTTCGGATGATTTTGACATTGAACAACTGGAATGTAATTTAACTTCATTAGAGAAAATTGCTAACGGAGCCAAAGATGGCGGCCCGATTGCACAAATGGATATTCCGTCGCGTTTTAGATGGTTAACGGCGATCAGAAGTTCGGCAATTCAGACTTCAAGGCCACATCCCGGACTTTGTCAGGACTTGGAAAGTACTATTCAGCGTTTATTTTCAGAGTTGGTGCTTTAAGAGGAAAGAGTATAGAGGAAAGATGAAAACTGGATTGTTTTCTTTCTAAAAAAAATAACCACGAATTACAATAATCTTACGATTGTGTAATCCGTGGTTAAAACTAAAACTAACTAACTCAGATTTTTATAACCGTAATTTCAGTTAAATGATTTGAAATTAGGGCAATAAAGATTTTCTACATTAAAACGAACCGCAGGTATTTCCTCCTAATGTTGCACCCGCACCACCGGTAACATCTGCTTTAACAGCAGCTGCGGTAAGTGTTACGATAGAGTAGGGAGGTGTAAAAGCCGTTTTGCTTCCTGCTGTATTTCCGCTTGTGTTTGTAAAAATGTTGTCAACTGCTGTAACTGCTGTATAACCAGTCATTAAATCGATAGGCGTTTTTACACCTTCGAAAACATTTTTTTCTACGCGAATATCAGCTTCAAAACCAGCTGCGATACATTTGTTACTTACTGTGCTGTTGAAGTAACTATTGATAATATGCACTTTTCCAAAACGAACTCTTGGCATTCTTTCTTTACAGCCAGGAGCCCACCAGCAACGGGCAAAAGTAATTCTCAATTTTCCACGGTCTCCTGTAGCACCGTCACTTGAACCAATCAGGTTGGAATACCTGTGATCGTCAGAACCTCCTGAACCTCCTGCTTTTGGTGGTTTCAGGTAATGGAATTTAGAATAAGTAACCGAAATATAATCTGATTTGTTTTTGATGTCAAAGTTTCCGTCAACACCATCTCTGAATTCGCAGTGGTCAACCCATACATTTGTGCATTCGTCAAGAATAGCATTATCCCAACCGTCAGTATCATAAGCACCGGGACCTTCAAAAATTAGGTTTCTAATAATGATGTTTTTACATCTTTTAATATTGATGATACCCGAAGCATCTTTGGTTTGATTGGTAGAAACCAATTTTGCACCACTTGTTCCGTAGATGGTCTTACCAGTCTGATCCTGAAATGACAATCTTGTGGTAACCGTAATCGTACCGCTAACTTTAATAACTTTTACAGCAGCATTTTCGATAGCTGATTTTAATTGAGCGTAAGTCGTAACTGCCGTCTCTGCCGAAGTTCCTCCTCCGGTTGTTCCGCCATTTTGAGAGGCCCATCCCGGAACCTGAGCACAGTTTCCTACTTTGGCGGTTACGTCGCTTCCTGCAGAAGTTGCAGATACAATACTGTTTTCATCATTTTGTGATGAACCAATTTCTTCGGTATTACATGCTGTAAAACCGAAGACCAATGTTAGTAAGAACACTGAGATTTTTGATTTAAAATTCATAATTTAAGTTTGGGGGTTTATAAAATATTTAACAATACAAATCTGCGGATAATTGCACTTAAAAAAGTTGAACAAGTTCAATGTTTTGAAAAAAAATCCGTAAAAAATGTTTTTTTAACAATTTTTAAGTGACAAAAATGTCTAAAAACGGTATTTTTGCGTAATCGATTACATTAATTTTTAATTCATTCCAATACTTACGCCCCAAGTAAGAATAAAAATAAAAACACATGTACAACCCCCTCAGATTAAGTATTGAACGCAAAATTCCATTAACAGATGAAGAATGGAAATTTGTCGTTGAAAAAGCCGAGTTTATCAAACTCAAAAAAAATGAATACCTTCAAATTCAGGATTCAAACAGTTCCTACGAAGGCTTTATTTTAAAAGGTGCTTTCAAAACCTACATTTTGAACGACAACGGCACCGAAAGTGTTATTTTTTTCTCCTTCGAAAACGAATGGATGTGTGATCTCGAAAGTTTCTATCATCAGAAGCCCACCACCTACAATATCAAGGCGATAGAAGACAGCGAAATCCTGGTCATTAGCAAGACAAACAAAACACTCTTGTTTGAGCAAGTGCCAAAGCTCATCCAGTTTCATATTATTATGGTCGAAAAAGCGAACATTGCCATCCAGCAAAGACTTATAGATGTTTTAAACAAAACCTCCAAACAGAGGTATCTGGAGTTTATCGAAAAGTATTCACACAAAGTGGATAAGATCAACAATAGAAATCTGTCATCTTATCTTGGTGTCTCACACGAATTTTTGTCGAAGATTAAAAAGAGGTGCTAAGGTTCAAAGGTACAGAGTAAACAAAGGTTCAAAGGTTTTCAGTAGAGGCGCACAGCAGTGTGTCTAACGTATTATTTGAAAAATCACGCAAAGGCGCAAAACCGCCAGGAAAATAAAACTTTGCGCCTTTGCGTGATTATAAAATTCAGTTTAAAAAAAAACCTTGCGAATCTTTGCGTAACCCTTTGCGAACTTTGCGGTTAAACCCGCCTAGATTTTCTTTTCTAAAAAGATAAACTCCAATGGCTGATCTGAAATATTAATATGAATATCGCTTGAAGGAAAAGATTCCCTTTCGCCGGTTTCAACATAACCGTGGCGTTTGTACCAGGCAATAAGTTCCGCACGAACCGAAACAACCGTCATAAGAATACTCGACAATCCCAAAGCTTTAGCATGCTTTTCACCTTCAGCCAGCATCTTTTTGCCGATGCCGCCATTTTGCAATTCAGGCGAAACGGTCAGCATTCCCAAATACAATTGATGTTCTTTTTCCACCAGTAAAACCGAACCGATGATTTTGTCGTTCTCGGTATATTTCAGAAATGTATTTTTAGGTTCAGAAATGATTTCCGTTAATTCTTCTTCAGTCGTTCTTTTTCCTTCTAACAAATGGGCTTCGGTAGTCCAGCCTTTTTTGGAAGTTTCGCCTCTATAAGCAGAATTGATTAAGGTTAATAATGCCGGAATGTCTTGTAAGGTTGCTTTTGTGATCATTGGTATTAAAATGGGCTGTTGTTTTATTTTTCAAAGGTAGAGAAAAGACTGGGAAAATAGCTGTATTTAGAAAATCAGAATAGATACAAAATGCCATTGAGCTAAATAAAAAAAGCGCAAAGTCAGGGACATTTAACATCTAAAGATAGGTTCGCTGGAATATATTCCGGCTTTTGTGTAATCTACAGTAAGTTCATAAGTTGTTTGTACCTCTCTGTCTTTAACGATGTACGAAAGGGCACCATCGATAACAACACGTTTTGAGTAATTTTTTTGTAACGTTACGATAGTAACAAAAACTTTATTATCTACATAACTATACAAATATGTAGCACTTTGCGGGTTGGTAACCACTACCTGAAGATAATTACCATCAGGTTGTAATTGGTTCAGTCTTTGTGTATAAAATCCGTTTTCAACTTCTTTGATGTCACGACCGATTTCATCGTAAAAAATAGCTGTTACGGTACCATTAGGGGCTGTGACTTTCGAAATGAATCCATCATTATTGATGACCGCAACAATGTCAGAATAATAAGTATTAATAACTTTATCGGCATCATTAAAATCGAATTTCGAAATATTTCCGATCAGTTCATTATCAATATATTTATCTATTGAATGCAGTCTTCCTTTGGTATCATAGGAATAACGTCTTTCTCTGAAGTTTTCTTCTACATCGTTACCGCTATCATCTTTATATATATCAGAAACTAACTCCTTAACCAGATGTTGTGGTTTTGTTTCAGCTAACTTTCCTGTAGTTTTTGCCGTGCTCTTTTTGGGCACCAACTGTATCGCCGGTTTAAATTCTGTTTGATTTGGTAATCTTGGATCTGCTGCCTCGGGAGTAGTTATTGTTGCATTTTCTTCACTTGAACAGCTCGGAAAAAACAGGGGTAAAGCAATAAGTAAAATTCCTAAAGTAATTTTCTTCATGTGGTATTGGGATTGATTTATAATTTGTAGGAAAGGTAATGTTTTATAATTAGCTGCCAAATAAAATCAGGTTTCTGATGTGATCATTCTGGCTGTAACAGTTGTAAATAAATAGATTTTTAAAGTGGTATTTTTGATTTTAGATTAAGTAAATAGCAGTATGTAAAATGTGTTGCTAAAACTACAGCCATTCCAATATTCCAATAGATATTGAAGTAGGCAAACGGATTGTAACATTCGCAACAACTATTAAATTCAGTTTTTTCCGGTAATTTTAAAAATATATTTCATTTGTTTGCTAAAATTAATGTCGCGATTTCGAAAGGTTCTCTTTTTGCGTTCACGAGTGGGAGAGATTCTTTGTTAATTTTTGTATAAAATCTTTATAAAGAAAATACCTGTTATTGTCTTTAATTTTTTAAGTTTGTCTCGAAAAAAAATAGTCCAAATTAAATTAAATTCCTCTTTTAAAATCCTCAGAAAAAGTATGAAATTTCAAAAATTATCATTGTTACCATTGGACTTAATGGTTTTTTCTCTTTATTCTTGCTCATCAGATGATTCTTCAGAATCAGATCAAGAAGTCGTAATAGTTACTCCGGCAGAAGAAAAGTTAGTTTCAGTTTCCAATCCTTCAGGCAGTAATATGGCCTATATGCAGGACAAACAAGAGTTTAAATACGACGATCAAAAACGAGTTAATTTAGTTGGGTATTATTTTTCTATATCTTATGTAAATGATGAATTGATTGAAACCAAAACATTAGGAGATGATGTATCTAATGCTGATATCGAAACGAAATCATCGATTACACTAAAAAATAAAAATATTACTTCTATTATCTCTAATACAGTTTATAAAAGAACTACTGGAGAAACGTATAGTATCGAAAGGGATTCTACAGTTTACAGCTATGAAAATGAGTACATTTCTAAGATTGTACATTACCAAAAACGATCTATTACTGGTGATGGAAAATATCGTTTGGAGAGAAAAATGGATTTTCAGGTTACTAATGGCAATATCACGCAAGTTAAAACTAATGATCCATATAACGGCATCGTGGTTACCAATTACACTTATGATAATACGCCAAATATTTTAATGGGAGATTTTGCATACGAAACACCATTATCTTTAGTTAGAGGATATAATATTCTAATGCATGATAAACTAGGAAAAAGAAGTGCAAATAATATTGTTACAATGGAAAATGTATTTACAGAAACACCGTTTCAAATATGTTATGAAAAAATTAGTTACAAAAGAGTTTTAGATAAATCAGGAAGAATTAAGGAAATTTTGTTATCAGGTAACTCTATTACTAGTAATGCAGCTTATTATCCTCTTGGCAATTTTAAAGATGAAAAAGTAATTTTTGAGTATAAATAAATAAAAATAAGTAAGTTGAAAGGCTTTATTCAAACTTTTACTAGTTTGAATAAAGCCTTTTTATTAAATGCTATTCAAAAACTTTGCTCTCTATGGATTTTTAATATATTATCGATTAAAAATCCAATCTTCCAAAGAGGCATTCATTAGAAAAATGAATCATTATGGTTTCCTTTTTTTTATTTTCAATCGCTAATAAATCATAAGGTTCCAGATGATACGGCTTCTCATTAATTTTAATAACTGTTGTATGTAAAGAAAATAAAAGGATGATCTGAGCATTACAATTCTGATTACGATCTGTTATTTGGAGTTTGGGATTCGATATTTTTTCAGAAACCATCCAGTTAAAATCAATCCCTTTTGTATAAGAAGTTACTTCATCATCCGAATTAAATTCCATGATTTCATATTTCTCGTATACTTTTTTCTCTTTGTTTATCTCAATACGTAAGGAGTTATCAAGCATAACGAGATATCGGTGATAGCCCTTAAATTTGGTAAACGCTGAAGGGACTTCCGTTATTGTAGCACTGCTTATTCTGAATACAAAATCCCTATCGCCATAGCGTGCTGTTTCCGGATAGATCATGTATTCGTATGTCAATCCGCCACTCCAAACAGAGGCTGTAGTTTCTTTTTTAGGAAAAAGACGTAGGTTCATTTTTTAGTATTTTGAAATGAATGTCGGGATTTTGAAAGTTTTCTGTTTGCGTTTCCGGCGTAGAAAGTTCATTCTCTGGATAGACTTAGGAGTTAAGTTTATTTATATCGAAATCAAAGTCAAATAAATCTTTTGCACTAATATTCAATCCCTTCATTAATTCGAGCAGCGTCTCTAAAGTTACATTAACTTCTCCCTTTTCAATTTTACTAATGTAGCTATGATCAAGATCGCAATTCTGTGCAAGTTCACGATAACTCAACTTCTTTTTCTTTCTATAGGCCTCTAAATTTTTACCAAAAAGCAATAAAAAACTGTTTTTTATATCTCCATTTATCATAATCAGCATTTTTAAGCAATTTGGAAATTACAAACTATAAAATTGTGGTATTATAATACCACAATTAATATTTTTTGCTATCTTTGTTTTTGAATTTAACTTCTCTAAGTTGTTAAAAAAATTGAACAGTTTACTTAGGATTTTGTTTTCAAAACTCAAATTTCAAAACCAATTTATTATTATGGAAACGATAAAGGAAAAACAAGATTGGAGAATTGCATCAGAAGTTGAACTGATTTACAAAACCAAAGTAAAAGCCTCTGAACGACCTCACATCACTTCGTCTGTAGCAGCTTATAAACTGGCTTTAAAATCCTGGAATCCCAATAAAATAGAGTTTTTAGAACAGTTTAAAATTCTTCTGCTCAATAAGTCAAATAGAGTGCTGGGGATTTATGAAGTATCTACAGGAGGTATAACATCAACTATTGTAGACCTTAGATTATTATTTACTGCGGCGCTTAAAGCAAACGCTACTGCTCTTATTATGCTGCACAATCATCCATCAGGTAAAACACGTCCCTCTGCTGCCGATAAAAGGATTACTAAAAAAGTAAAGGAAGCAGGTATTATTCTGGATATAGAAGTTGTAGATCATTTAATTATTAGCCCGGAAAGCTATTACTCTTTTGCGGATAATGGTATTATATAAACATTATGGGTTTTTATTGAAATATTATTCTAAATTGTCCATCTAATTTATTTTTCGTTGCGTTCACGAGCGGGATACTAGAGCTAGCGGGGGAAAGTTTATTTTATCCAAATATTTGCATCTATGTCTAATCCAGTCTTTCTTTTTAAATTCACTATTGCAAGCATTATTCCAACAGAAGTTGTATTCATAGTACATAAATATGATTCTTTCCAAACTTTAATTAAGATTTCTAATTTAGGCTCAAGCTCTATTACAAGTTTTGTTGCTTGATCAATATTCATTGTGGATTCATTCAGTAATGATTTGAATGAGGATAAATGAATATTATTTGGTTCTAACTCATTTAATCTTTTTTCCAGAGCAATTTCATCCATTGCATTAAATTGATATAAAGTTGGATTATTTACGCAATTAATGATTAAGGAATTATACTTTTCGTCACCATTTGTGATTTGTTCAAATATTGATTTTTCAAAACCATTTGAAAAAAGACCTTTATATTTATTAAGTAATAGATTAGCAAAGTTATCATCAGGTATTCCAAAGCTTCCACAACATCCGGTATATTCTAAGTGTTTATAAACTGCATTATTTGGAGTAATCTGCTCAACAAAGGGTGAAAAGTATATTTCTAAATAATTTTTAAATGTTAATCGATCTGTAATTTGATTATTTTGTGTTTCATGAATCAAGAAAACAATTGTAAGAATGTCTAATTGCTCATTAGTAAGTTTTGGAAGAATTTCTAAAGATTCATTTAAAACTATCTTTTTTAGAGATTGTGAATTTTCTTCAACTCTTCGTATTAATATATCTATTAGCATTTCTTCTAGATTCTTTTCACCACTTTTAGCATATTCTTTTTGAGCTGTAAAAATTGCATATTGTATGTCTGGATCCTGAATTTTATTAATTTTTAAAGGATCTCTATCAATTATTCTTTTTAAAAAATCATCAATTAATTCTTCAGCCCTCTGTTTAGCAATAAATGCAGCCGATTGTGATAATTCTAGAAAGTTTGATTTAAATACATCTAATGCTATTTCTTTTGCGTCTGAATAATTTATCCCATTATTTATAACAACATTTTGTCCTTGAAGATTTGTTGAATCTGATCCGCCTTCTTGTTTTAGATTTTTTTTTCCAAACATAATTAAAGATTTATATTACCACCTGCTTGGTAGTTTGTTGAGTTTTTTCCACCTTTTTGCCTCATTTTGGTTTTACTATCATTATCATTATTAAAAAATAAAACTAAAAGAGTACCTGTTAAGCTTAAGGTACTAATCAATGGCTCCAGTGTCTGATCCATATATAACCATATTACTGAAGTTAAAAAAGCTAGAATGTTTAATAATATAATGATAGTTTTGATTTTCATTTAATTATAATTATGAATTTTAAGAAATAAAGTCAGTAATATTAATCAAAATTTTTACTCTATCTTATTATAAGAATAAAAATAAGCCTCAGAATACAAAATAAATTCGTGTAATCTGTAGCTTTTAAAATTTTATGAAGAGATAAACTACCCCAAAAACGCTTTCAATTCCTCATAACTCTTAATCTTCACACTAACTTTTTCCTCATTCATAACACTCTCAATTTGCTCCGGAATCGGAAGCGTAATTCCCAAAGCGGGTTCAACTACATCGAGAAACTTAATAGGATGTGCTGTTTCTAAGAAAACACCAATGGCATTCTCATGTTTTTGTAATTCTTTTTTCAAACCTAAATAGCCAACAGCCCCGTGTGGTTCTGCGATATAACCATCGGTTTTGTAAATTTGTTTTAGAGCTTCAAGCGTTTCTTCATCGGTATAACTGTAGGAGGAGAAATCTTTTTCGAAAGCTTTCAAATCATTATTATACAATTCCTGAATTCTGATAAAGTTGCTTGGGTTTCCAACATCCATAGCGTTTGAGATGGTCGCTTTGGAAGGTTTTGGCTCGTATTTTCCGTTTTCTAAGAATCTTGGTACGGTATCGTTTACGTTGGTAGAGGCTACAAAATGTTCGATGGGCAAACCTAATTTCTTAGCCATAATTCCGGCGCAGATATTTCCGAAATTCCCGCTTGGGCAAGAGAAAACTAATGGTTTGTTCTGGCTTTTGAGTGCTTTATAGGCAAAGAAGAAATAGAACATTTGCGGCAGCCAGCGCGCAATATTGATAGAATTTGCCGAAGTCAGGTTTTTATGCGCTAAACTCTCGTCTAAAAATGCTTTTTTGACCATATCCTGGCAATCGTCAAAAACGCCGTCAACTTCAAGGGCTTTGATGTTTTTGCCTAAAGTGGTCAATTGTTTTTCCTGAATGTCGCTCACTTTTCCGGATGGATATAAAATCACGACATCAACACCGGGAACACCCAAAAATCCGCTTGCAACAGCACCTCCTGTGTCTCCGGAAGTGGCTACCAGAACCGTGTTTTTACTGTTTTTTTTGTCTTTGTTAAAGTACGCCAGGCAACGTGACATGAATCGCGCTCCAACGTCTTTAAAAGCCATTGTTGGTCCGTGGAATAATTCCAGTGAATAAATTCCGTTTTCAACTTCTACAAGCGGAAAATCAAAGCATAAAGTGTCGGCAATGATTTCTCTTAAATGATCCTCGGGAATATCATCGCCCACAAATTGCTGAATCACATCAAAAGCAATATTATGATGGGTCAGGTTTTCGATTACATTAAAAAAAGCAGGATTTAAAGGCGTAACTATTTGCGGAAAGTACAATCCTTTATCGCTTGCTAATCCTTGTATGACAGCTTCTTTAAACGAAACTTCGGGTGCGTTGTGGTTTAAACTGTAGTATTTCATTGGTTTATTTTAGATTTTAGATTTTAGATTTTAGAAATGGATAAATCAAATTCCAATTTTTAAATTCCAAATTCCAATAATTAGTATTCTTTTTTGTGTCATTTCGACGAAGGAGAAATCTTCACAAGAAGCTCCTCGCAGTATGGAAATATTTTGCGAAGATTTCTCCTTCGTCGAAATGACAAACTTTATGTCTATGCTTTGTGTCTCACTTTGCGGGACTTCGACTTCGCTCAGTCTGACAAACAGCGCGCATAACTTTTAATTCTAAATTTTTAATTTTTAATTCTTTTTAAAGAATCCTAACGCCATCCGGATTAATTTTCGATACGTGAATTTCATACGGCAAATTCATGTTTTCGTACACTTCACTCATCGCTTTGGCAATTTTATCGGCGGTTTCTTTTCCGCGGCTTAAAGCAAAAATCGACGGACCGGAACCCGAAATTCCCGAACCTAAGGCTCCGTTTTCTAAAGCCGTTTGTTTGATTAAATCAAAACCCGGAATCAAAACACTTCTTAAGGGTTCTACGATTTCGTCATGAAGCGATCTTCCGATCAGGTCGTAATCTTTGGTATACAATCCGGCGATTAATCCGCCTACATTTCCCCATTGCATGATGGCACTTTTTAGCGAAACGGTTTGTTTTAATACCGAACGCGCATCCGAAGTTTTCAGCTCAATCTGAGGATGCACGACCGTAGCAAACAATTCTTCGGGACTATCAATTCTGATAATATCCAACGGACTATAGCTTCTCACCAAAGTAAAACCGCCTAAAAGGGCAGGGGCAACGTTGTCTGCGTGCGCATTTCCGCTGGCTAATTTTTCGCCCTGCATCGCAAATTGCACCAGATCTTTGCGCGAATAAGGTCTTCCCAATAATTCATTAATCCCAAAAACAGCTCCGGCAGAACTTGCCGCACTGCTCCCGATACCGCTTCCGGCTTTGATATGTTTGTAAATTTCAATTTCAAATCCAACGGTTATGGGTTCAAAATCTCTTTCGTAAGCTTCCAGCATGGCAACAGCTGCAACACCCGAAACATTTTTCTCGGTTTCTAAAGGCAAATCGGCACCCGTAATTTTTGTGATGCGAATTCCTTTTTGCGTTACTTTTCGAACAATCATTTCATCCCCCGCATTGTCTAAGCAAAGTCCAAGTACGTCAAATCCGCACGAAAGATTCGCAATAGTGGCAGGGCAAAATAGTTTTATTTCAGTCATTTCTTTAAAGGTTCAGAGTAGCAAAGGTTCAAAGGCACAAAGGCTTTCGCTACTCTATTTTTAAAGGTTCAAAAAGGCAAGGTTCATAGGTTCAAAGATTTTAACTCTGTCCCTTTGCACCTTTGCATCTTTGTACCTCAATTAATTATTTCCTATTCGAATTACATCCGCAAAAATCCCCGAAGCGGTAACGGCAGCACCGGCTCCGGCTCCTTTTATGAGCAGCGGCTGATCTATATAGCGGTCTGTGTAGAACAAAACAATATTATCTTTTCCTTCTAAATTGTAGAAAGGATGATCTTTCGGAATGAATTGCAGGCCAACGCTTGCTTTTCCGTTTTCGAATTGAGCCACATATTTTAATCTGGAATCTTTACTCAGCGCTTCTTCATAAATAGTTGCGAAATGCGGAGCGTGTTTGATTAAGGAAGCAAAAAAGTCTTCGTTGTTTGTGGTTGCTAGACATTCCGCCGGTAAAAATGATTCGTTGGCGATCGCATCAATATCCATTTCATAACCACTTTCGCGAATAAGAATCAGGATTTTACGAGCAACATCGATTCCGCTCAGGTCAATTTTCGGATCAGGTTCTGTAAATCCCTGAACTCCGGCCTCTTTTACAACATCATGAAAAGAATTATCCTTATCGAAGTTATTGAAAATGAAGTTCAGACTTCCGGATAAAACGGCTTGTATTTTATGCACTTTATCACCCGAAGCGATTAAGTTTTTAACGGTATCAATAATAGGTAATCCCGCTCCAACATTCGTTTCAAACAAAAACGGGGCGTTATATTGACGTGATAGGTTTTTTAGTTTTTTATAATTATCATAAGCAGAGGAACAGGCAATTTTGTTACAGGTCACAACGGCAATACTTTGTTTTAAGAAATTTTCGTAAGTTTCAGAAACACTTGCATTGGCTGTAATGTCTACAAAAATACTGTTACGTAAATTCAGTTCTTTGGCACGTTCTATAAAAGCTTCCTTGCTTGCAGGTTCCCCTTTATCTAAATCAGCCTGCCATTCTTTCAAAGAAATTCCATCCTCATCGAAAAGCATTTTTCTGGAATTGGACAAAGCGATTACGCGAACATTAATTTTCAGGTTGTCTTTTAAAAATTTCTTCTGGTTGTGAATTTGTTCGATGAATTTTTCGCCCACGTTTCCAACGCCCATCACAAATAAATTAAGCTGTTTGGTGTTTTCCTCAAAGAAATTTTCGTGTAGTGTATTCAAAGCTTTTTTAACGTCTCTTTCGTTAATTACAGTCGAAATATTTCGCTCGGAAGCACCTTGCGCAATCGCACGAATATTCACGTTGTTTTTACCAAGAGTACTAAACATTCTACCGCTTAAACCCTGGTGATTTTTCATGTTTTCACCCACCAAAGCGATGATACAAAGATCTTTTTCGACGATACACGGATCAATCTTGTTTTGAAGAATCTCTACTTCAAAAGCCCTGTTGATTGCCGCTTCAGCATTTTCAGCATCTGAATTTAAAATTCCGATACAAATCGAATGCTCGGAAGAAGCCTGAGTAATGAAAATAACATTGATTTTTCCCTGAGATAATACTTCGAACAAACGTCTTGATGAACCCGCAACTCCAATCATTCCGGGACCTTCTAATGTTACCAGCGAAATATGATCGATATGGCTGATTCCTTTTACCACGGTATCTTTTGACGAAACCTGACTCGAAATTAAAGTTCCCGCAGCTTCCGGTTCAAAAGTATTTTTAATTAAAATTGGAATATTTTTTCGTAAAACAGGCTGAATGGTTGGCGGATACAGCACTTTCGCTCCGAAATGTGACAATTCCATCGCTTCCTGATACGAAATAGTGGCAATAGGCTGTGCCTGTTTTACAATTTTCGGATTAGCAGTAAACATTCCGTTTACGTCAGTCCAGATTTCCAGTTGCTCGGCATCAAGTGCTCCGGCAATAATAGCGGCAGTATAATCAGAACCGCCACGGCCTAAAGTGGTAGTAATTCCGTCAAGAGTTAGAGCAATAAATCCGGGTAAAATATTGATTTGCGCTTCATTTTGGGCAAAGTATTCCTGAATCAGCTGATTTGAAATTTCAAAGTTTACAGCTGCTTTTCCAAAGTCAGCATTTGTCTTAATGATTTCGCGGCTGTCTTTATACACGACATTTTTATTGATTTGCTGATAAGCCTGTGCAATGATATAAGAGGAGAGTAATTCCCCAAAACTCAAAATGGTATCGGCTGTTCTTGGAGATAATTCCCCTAATAAAAAGCAGCCGTCTAATAGGGTTTCTAAGTGGTTGATGATTCTTTTAACATGGCTCAGCAAACTGCTTTGTTCACTTACCGGAATCAATTCTTTTAAGGTGTCCAGGTGTTTCTTTTCGATTTCGGCAACGATTTCCCTGAAACTTTCATCATTAGCCGCCGCTTTTGCTGCTGCCAACTGAAGCAAATCGGTTACTTTACTTAAAGCAGAAACAACGACAACTAATTTTCCCTGTTTAGAATTTTGGTTTATAATTTCGAGAACGAGTTTTATATTTTGTGCATTGGCAACCGAGGTTCCGCCAAATTTTAATACTTTCATTTTGATATTTTTTTTCTTTTACGCAAATATTTTCATCTATCCAATACCCTTCTTCTTTTTAGAAAAAAGTATAGATAACCAGGATTATATGTAAAATGTATACCCCTAAGGGGTAGTAGTTGTAGTAGAAGTTGTTGTAGCAGCAATCACAACTCTTGTTTGAGTTGTCATTGTAGATTGATATTTTGTGCTGTTACTTTTCATTTTGGTTTTTCAAAAGTACAGTTTTTTATAAAAGTTAAAAAACCTAATTGCCTTTTTACGAATATTTTAATAATTCAAATCTCATGAAATTAATATTGAATTTTTGTCAGGATTGAATCTGATAAATTGATGTATTCGTATATTTACTCTGGTTTGAAAGACTATTTACAGAAGATAATCGTCTGATTTTTAATAAAAATGTTTATCAATAAGATGAGTTTAGTCTATGAAATTAGTAGGATTTGTTTTTTTTTCGATCTTTTCGCGGGGCTTTGTATTTTTAATTTTTTCATTGAAAAGGGGTTTATTTGTATGATTACTATTGTGAAATAAATAAAAGGGAAGAATTTGTTTCTGTCAAATTTTAATTATTATGAACAAATGTTGCTTTTTAATATTGATTTGCTGAATTTTGGCGTCTAAAATTACAAACACCATGAGAGAAATCCATTATATAAGTACTGAAACCTTAAGTTTAGAAGCTTTACAAGAGATAATTGTCAATCAGAAAACACTCGAATTATCAGAGGAAGCAAAAGTAAATGTTCAGAAGTGCCGTGACTATTTAGATAAAAAAATGGCGACACACTCTGAACCGATTTACGGAATCAATACAGGTTTCGGATCACTTTATAGTGTAAAAATCTCTACCGAAAATTTATCAAAACTTCAGGAAAACCTGGTAAAGTCACATGCTTGCGGAACTGGGGAAGAAGTGCCTGCTGAAATTGTAAAACTAATGTTGTTGCTGAAAATTCAATCCTTAAGCTATGGATATTCAGGAATTCAGTTGCAGACGCTAAATCGTTTAGTCGATTTTTATAACAATGATATCTTACCGGTAATCTATACTCAGGGCTCGCTTGGGGCTTCCGGAGATTTAGCACCTTTGGCTCATTTATCTCTACCGTTATTAGGAGAAGGTGAAGTGTTTTTTGAAGGTAAAAAAGTACATTCCCGCGAAGTTTTAAAACATTTTAACTGGGAACCAATCGTTTTACAATCAAAAGAAGGTTTGGCTTTGCTAAACGGAACACAGTTTATGAGTGCTTATGGAGCACATATTTTAATTAAAGCGTATAAATATTCGTATCTGGCAGATTTAATCGGAACTATTTCTTTGGAAGGTTTTGATGGTAGAAGCGAACCATTCAACGAATTGATTCATTTTATACGTCCTCACAAAGGACAGATTGTTACCGCTCAGCGTATTAATGAATTTCTGGAAGGAAGTGAAATTATTGAGCAGGAGAAAAAGCACGTTCAGGATCCCTATTCTTTCCGTTGTATGCCCCAGGTGCATGGTGCTTCAAAAGATGCAATTGACTACGTTCGAAAAGTATTTAAAACAGAAATCAATTCGGTTACAGATAATCCAAATATTTTTATTGAAGCCGATCAGATTATTTCGGGCGGAAATTTCCACGGACAACCTTTGGCTTTAGCTCTGGATTTTATGGCAATTGCCCTGGCGGAATTAGGAAGTATTTCTGAAAGAAGAACCTACCAATTGATTTCAGGATTGCGCAATCTTCCCGCATTCCTGGTTGATAATCCGGGATTAAATTCAGGATTTATGATTCCGCAATATACAGCAGCCAGTATTGCAAGTCAGAACAAACAATTGGCAACACCATCAAGTGTAGATAGTATTGTTTCGAGTAATGGTCAGGAAGATCACGTAAGTATGGGAGCAAACGGAGCAACAAAAGCGCTGCGTGTAATGGATAATTTAGAGCGTATTCTGGCAATTGAATTGATGAATGCATCTCAGGCTATTGCGTACAGAGAACCTTTAAAGTCAAGCGAATTTATCGAAATGTTTTTAAGCAGTTACAGAGAAGTGGTGCCTTTGGTAAAGGAAGATCGAATTTTGCATTATGATATTGAAAAAACCGTTGAATTCCTGAGTAGTTTCCAAATTGAAAATGATTTGTTAACAATGGCTTAACATTGTAAAATAATATTGAAGTAATTTTGCGCTATCAAAAATATAAAAATGTCAATAAATAGTATTTTCCAATTTTTAGTGCCGAAAGACAAGAAATTCTTTCCACTTTTTGAAGAGGCTTCAAGCAATTTAATTGAATTGGCTTCTAATTTACACGAAGCTGTAAATCTTCCATTAAAAGAAAGAGAAGTTCTTTTTCAAAAAATTGATGAATTAGAGCAAAGAGGAGAAGACATTACGCGTCAGACCAATTTAGAATTGAGTAGAAATTTTATTACTCCGTTTGACAGAGAAGACATTCACACATTAATCACTTCTATAGATAACGTAGCCGATTACTTGCATGGTGCTGCCAGCAGAATGAGATTGTATCAGGTTGACAAGATTACAAAATCTATCAGAAAAATGACAGAAATCAATCTTGAGGCTTGTCAGAATATTGATAGTGCAGTAAAAGAATTGAGAAATTTAAATAATTTCAAAGTTATTAAAGATGCTTGTGCCAGAATTAATAAACTGGAAAACAAGTCAGATACCGTTTATAACAAAGCAGTTTTTGAAATTTTTGAAAACGAAACAGACGCTAAAAATATTATTAAATATAAAGAAGTTTTATCTGTTTTAGAATCAGCTACAGACAAGTGTAAGAGCGTTGCAAACATACTGGAGTCTATTTCTGTAAAACATTCTTAAATTTAATTTATTTCATTCTGAAGTTATAATTTTATGACGCTACTTATAATTATTATAGTATTAGCTTTAATTTTTGATTACATCAATGGTTTTCATGATGCGGCAAATGCTATTGCTACAGTTGTTGCGACAAAGGTATTAACGCCTTTTCAGGCCGTACTTTGGGCAGCATTTTTTAACTTTCTGGCTTATTGGGTTTTCGGATTTGGTGTTGCGGATACTGTTGCAAAAACAGCGCATACCATGGAAATTAACCTGGTTGTTATTCTGGCCGGTGTTATTGCAGCGATTTGTTGGAATTTATTGACCTGGTGGCTTGGAATTCCTTCGAGTTCTTCTCATACCTTGATTGGTGGTTTTGCAGGAGCAGCAGTTGCTCACGCTATAGCAGTACACGGTTTCTCAGGTTACATGGGCGAAGATGGAGTTACACATTATTGGTACGAAATCGTAAGCTGGTATAAAGCAGGAAAGGACGGCGGAATGCCTTCAGGAGTTTTAATTATTATTGCTTTTATAGTTTTAGCACCATTGTTAGGAGCGTTGGCATCGTATTTAATTTCAATCTGGTTGTTAAATGCTTCCCGTAAAGTTATTGGTCCAAAAATATTTACAGTAGTGCTAATGATAGCAACCGTTTGGTTGGTTAGCAGTCTAATGGTGCCTTATGAAGAAATCGATAAACCAAGATTTGCATCTCATTTTTGGAGTGTAGCTTTCGATCCGCATAATATTAAATGGTTTTTGGTAGCCTTTATTATCTTAACAGTAAGTGCATTTTGTTTGATATTCAGTAGTTTAAATTTACATCAGGCAGATGCTGCTTTGAAAAAAATGCAATTATTGTCGTCTGCAGCTTTTAGTTTAGGACATGGTGGAAACGATTCTCAAAAAGTAATGGGTATTATTGCTGCAGCTGTAGCGGTATATATTCACACCAATCCTGGTGTTCATATGGACTCCTGGTTAGATGTTGTGTTGCCAAACGATGACTTAGGTATAAAAGGAGTAATGCCGGGATGGATTCCCTTAGCGTGTTATTCTGCAATTGCAGCAGGAACTTTGAGTGGTGGTTGGAAAATTGTAAAAACAATGGGATCTAAAATCACAAAAGTAACTTCATTTGAAGGTGTGGCTGCTGAAACTGCCGGAGCACTGACACTTTATTTTACAGAACATTTAAAAATTCCGGTAAGTACAACACATACGATTACAGGTTCTATCATCGGGGTTGGATTAACAAAACGTGTATCTGCCGTTCGTTGGGGGGTAACTGTAAGTTTGATCTGGGCCTGGATATTAACGATTCCTATATCGGCTTTATTGGCTGGTTTAGTATATTTTATTTTAAGTCTATTTATGTAATAGTAAAATGGTATTTGTGAAATGTGATTAAAATCGCATTTTGTCAGCATAAAAAAAGCTGGTTTCTATTGGAAGCCAGCTTTTTTGTTTAGGAAATAGAATGAAATTAAATCTTCTAAAATTTCAAATCCCAATATTCGATACTTTCATTTTTGGGATTTGGAATTTTAAAAGATTGAAATTTTTATTTAAATTATTTTCTAAAATTCTTATGATTGTGTTTTCGCTTGTAATGAGTTTGCTTAAGATTCTTTTTGTCTTCTGAAATTACGCTAATGGTACCGTCAATTTCGAGCATACAAAGCTTTACATCCGTAAAGTGTTCTAATCCGTGTTCTCGCATCGCTTCTTTTAATTCGTCGTTAGAAATGTCTAATTTGCTTAAAGATTTGAAATCTAATTTTCCGTTGTGAATTAAAATTTCAGGTTTGTCTAAAAGCAAATCATTGAGCAGTTTGTATCTGTGGGTTAATTTTTTTATGACAAAATTAATTATAAACAACACCAAAGCAGCAACTAAACCTCCCCACAGACTGGTATCCGGACCAACCATTGCATTTTGAACCGAATTACTAATCAGTAAAATCAGGATAATATCAGCTGTATTTAGCTGCGATAGTTCTTTTTTTCCGAAGATTCGTAAGGCAATGGTCATGAAAAAATAAACCGCAGCACTTCGGCCAATAATATCTAGATAAGGAATCAAGGTTAACGTCATTTTTATTTTGAATTTAAAAAAAGCTTTGTCAAAGTGTAAACTCTGACAAAGCTGCTAAATTAATTATTCGGTATTAAGTTTAAATGAACTGGTTTATATAAGCTTAAAGTTTTTCTCAATTGCTCTGATCATTTCCCCCGCAATATCTTTATTAGTCGCACCTTCAATTCCTTCAAGACCCGGAGAAGAATTTACTTCAAGTAATAGCGGCCCTTTTGAAGAACGAATAATGTCAACACCAGCCACTTTTAAATCCATTGCTTTTGCGGCTTTTATAGCTATTTTTTTCTCTTCGGGAGTTACTTTTATAATAGAAGCCGTTCCTCCAAGATGTATATTGGCTCTAAATTCACCGGGCATTGCTTCACGCTGCATTGCTGCAACTACTTTTCCGTCAATAACAAAACAACGAATATCTTTTCCGTTTGCTTCTTTGATGAATTCCTGCACTAAAATGTTTGCATTTAAACTTTTGAATGCATTAATAACGCTTTCTGCTGCTTTTTTCGTTTCTGCCAAAACAACGCCTTTTCCCTGAGTTCCTTCCAGTAATTTTACGATTAACGGAGAACCACCCACCATTTTGATTAAATTGTCTGTATCTAAGGGAGAATTGGCAAAACCGGTGGTTGGAATATCAACACCGCTGTTTAACAACAATTGCAGCGAATATAATTTATCACGTGATTGTGTTATGGCAGTTGCCGAATTCAGACAAAAAACCTTTAAAGCTTCAAACTGACGTGTTAAAGCACAACCGTAAAAGGTAATACTTGGCCTGATTCTCGGAATAATAGCATCAAACTGATTTAGGATTTTTCCGCCTCTGTAATGAATTTCAGGAGTCTTGGCATCCAGTTTCATATAACATTCCTTGATATTCAGGAAATGCATTTCGTGACCGCGCATTTCACCGGCCTCCATAATTCTTTTATTGCTGTATAATTCAGGATTACTGGCCAAAAGTCCGATTCTTAAGCCGGATGTTGCTTTTTCTGAATTTTGATACAATTCTTTTAGTGCTTCCGGAGTCGGCTGTCCTAATAAGTATTTTTCTTCAGGATCCACCAATACACGTCCGCTCATTGCTTCACGACCTAAAAGCATCCTGAAACCCATTGAATCACGATTGGTCAATGTCATTTCTATTGGCCATTTTACATCACCAATTTTAAGGTTAGTCTGGATCACATAACGATGTTCTCTAAAACCGCTTGAGCTTTTTACGATTCTTTTGTCAACCAAAGGAGCTTCACAATGGATGATAGTTTTGATATTATTCTGAATTGGATTAATATCAAATTTTACCCAATTGGCATCATTTTTTATAAAAGGAGCTATGTTTATAGCGTGCATTGCCGAGGTTTTTGCACCGGAATCTACACGAGCTTTAATTGTTGGGATTCCTAATTCTGGAAATGAGCACCATTCTTCGCTACCTAAAATGACTTTGTTTTGAAGCATACTTTATTATTTGTTTTTATAGAATTTAATAGCCAAAAATAGCTATTTGCTTTTACTAAAGATAGTAATTTATCTAAAAAAAATACCCGTTATGTTATGAAAACGTAACGGGTAAATTATATTTGTTATAAATTTAAAATAATTTATAGATTAGTCGGTTCCTCGGCTTTGTGTATTTCTACCGAAAGTTCCTGGGAATCTTCTTTCAGGTCCATTAAGATTTCATCACCTGAATGTATTTTTGAAGTTATGATTTCTTCAGCCAACAAATCTTCAACGTATTTCTGGATAGCTCTCTTAAGTGGTCTTGCACCAAATTGTCTGTCAAAACCTTTCTCAGCGATAAATGCTTTCGCTTTATCAGTAAGGCTTAAACTATATCCTAATTCAGCAATACGTGAATATAGTTTTTTAAGCTCAATTTCTATAATCAAATCAATATCCGCTTTTTCTAATGCGTTGAAAACGATAACGTCATCAATTCTGTTTAAGAACTCAGGAGCAAAAGTTTTTTTCAATGCATTTTCAATGATGCTTTTTGAATTGTCATCGGCCTGGGCGACTTTAGCAGCAGTTCCGAATCCTACACCTTGTCCAAAATCTTTCAATTGACGGGCACCAACATTAGAGGTCATGATGATGATTGTGTTTTTAAAGTCGATTTTGCGACCTAAACTGTCTGTCAGGTATCCATCATCCAAAACCTGAAGCATCATGTTGAATACATCAGGGTGCGCTTTTTCGATTTCATCTAATAGCACCACGCAATATGGTTTTCTGCGGACTTTTTCAGTCAATTGACCACCTTCTTCATAACCAACATATCCCGGAGGCGCTCCAACTAAACGGGAGATAGCAAATTTCTCCATGTATTCACTCATGTCGATACGTACCAATGCATCTTCAGAATCGAATAGTTCTTTTGCTAAAACTTTCGCTAATTGCGTTTTACCAACTCCGGTCTGACCTAAGAAAATAAATGAACCAATTGGTTTGTTAGGATCTTTAAGTCCGGCTCTGTTACGTTGAATAGAACGTGCAATTTTAAGAACGGCTTCGTTTTGACCAATTACTTTGTTCTGAATTAATTCAGGTAATTTAGCGAGTTTATTGCTTTCTGTTTGTGCAATTCTGTTTACGGGAATTCCGGTCATCATAGAAACAACGTCGGCTACATTGTCTTCTGTAACTTCAATTCTGTTGTTTTTGGAATCTTCTTCCCATTGTTCCTGTGCGACAGCTAAATCTTTCTCGATACGTTTTTCATCATCGCGAAGTTTGGCAGCTTCTTCATATTTTTGTTTTTTAACAACCATATTTTTATTTTCGCGCACTTCTTCTAACTGGCGTTCCAAATCTAAAATTTGTTTCGGGACATCAATATTGGTAATGTGTACACGAGAACCAGCCTCGTCAAGAGCATCAATAGCTTTGTCCGGTAAAAAACGCTCAGACATATATCTGTTTGTTAATTTAACACAAGCTTCAATGGCTTCCTGAGTATAGGTTACATTATGGTGATCTTCGTATTTGTCTTTGATGTTGTTTAGGATAGCAATAGTCTCCTCAACAGAAGTTGGTTCCACTATTACTTTCTGGAAACGTCTTTCTAAAGCACCATCTTTCTCAATGTACTGTCTGTATTCATCAAGAGTTGTAGCTCCAATACATTGGATTTCTCCTCTTGCCAAAGCAGGTTTGAACATGTTTGAGGCATCAAGGGAACCAGTGGCTCCACCGGCACCAACAATGGTGTGTATTTCATCAATAAAAAGAATAATGTCGTCGTTTTTTTCAAGCTCGTTCATTACGGCTTTCATTCTTTCTTCAAACTGACCGCGGTATTTTGTTCCGGCTACTAAACTGGCCAGATCAAGAGTTACCACACGTTTGTTGAAAAGAATACGCGACACTTTTTTCTGAATGATACGTAAAGCCAATCCTTCTGCAATAGCAGATTTACCCACTCCGGGTTCTCCGATAAGAAGCGGGTTGTTCTTTTTTCTACGGCTCAGGATTTGAGAAACACGTTCTATTTCTTTTTCACGCCCTACTACAGGGTCCAGTTTTCCTTCTTCCGCCATTTCTGTTAAATCTCTCCCAAAATTATCTAAAACCGGAGTCTTTGATTTTTTGTTTGACTTATTGGCGGGATTGTTGAAACTACTTTCTTTCAGACTGTCATCTTGTCCTGAATCGTCATTATACGATTCGTTTCTTGGCAAGTTTTCTAAGAATTCTTCTTCGCTTGGAGTCATATTTAAATATTGTTCTTTAGCTATGTCATAATCTATTTTTAGTTTATTCAACAGCTTGGTTGTTGGATCGTTTTCGTTTCGTAAGATACATAACAGCAAATGCGCCGTGCTAATCGATGAGCTCTGGAATACCTTTGCTTCAAGGAAAGTGGTCTTCAGTGCTCTTTCCGCCTGACGCGTAAGATGAAGATTCTTCTTTTCGGCATTGATTTCAACGCTTTGATTGGCTGGACTCAGTACTTCTACTTTTCTGCGTAAATGATCTAAATCAACAGCGAGGTTATTGAGGATATGAATGGCTTTACCGTTTCCATCTCTCAAAATGCCCAGCATTAGATGTTCAGTACCAATAAAGTCGTGACCCAAACGTAAGGCTTCTTCTTTACTGTAAGTAATAACATCTTTTACTCTTGGTGAAAAATTATCATCCATAATATTATTAATTGTATTGTAAATTTAGTGAATTACTGTATGAAAAACAAAAACCGTACCCTTCAGAATCTCATGACAGCTAAGAGACAAAAAAAAAGACAATAAAAGCGTTAAAAAACGCTTAATTTATTAACCAAAAGCTAAAATAAAGTTGTTAATAAATCATTGAAATAAGTGTAAGGAAATAGCTGAAAAAATTTCAAAAAAACGTATCTTGGCACGCTTTGAAACTAATATAATTATTTAATATAACAACTTATGTCTGAAGGAGAAAAGTTAATTCCTATTAACATAGAAGATGAAATGAAATCAGCTTACATCGATTATTCGATGTCAGTAATCGTATCAAGAGCACTTCCTGATGTTAGAGATGGCTTGAAACCAGTGCATCGAAGAGTTCTTTATGGAATGTATGACTTAGGAGTAACTTCAAGATCTGCCCACAAAAAATCGGCGAGAATCGTAGGGGAGGTTTTGGGTAAGTATCACCCACACGGAGACACCTCTGTGTATGACGCAATGGTTCGTATGGCTCAGGAATGGAGTATGCGTTATTTATTAGTAGACGGTCAGGGTAACTTTGGTTCTGTCGATGGTGACAGTCCTGCAGCAATGCGTTATACTGAGGCCAGAATGCGTAAGATTTCAGAAGACATCATGGCAGATATCGAAAAAGAAACAGTTGATTTTCAATTGAACTTTGACGATACATTATATGAGCCAAAAGTAATGCCAACCCGAGTTCCTACTTTGCTGATCAATGGAGCGACAGGAATCGCAGTAGGTATGGCAACCAATATGCCTCCACACAATTTAACTGAAGTTATCAACGGTACATTAGCGTATCTTGGTAATAACGATATTGAAATTGACGAATTAATGACACATATTAAAGCTCCGGATTTTCCAACGGGAGGTATAATATATGGTTATGAAGGTGTTCGTGAAGCATTCAAAACCGGTAGAGGGCGTATCGTAATGCGTGCAAAAGTTGGTTTTGAAGAAGTTGACGGAAGAGAATGTATCATTGTGACCGAGATTCCATATCAGGTGAACAAAGCCGAAATGATCAAACGTACGGCTGATCTGGTTAATGATAAGAAAATTGAAGGTATTGCGAATATTCGTGACGAATCAGACAGAAACGGTATGCGTATCGTTTATATCCTGAAACGTGATGCTACGCCAAACGTAGTTTTGAATACTTTATATAAATTCACCTCATTACAATCTTCTTTTAGTGTAAATAATATCGCACTGGTAAAAGGTCGCCCGCAAATGTTGAATCTAAAAGATATGATTCATTATTTTATTGAGCACCGTCATGATGTTGTAGTTCGAAGAACTCGTTTTGAATTGCGTAAAGCAGAAGAAAGAGCGCATATTTTAGAAGGTTTAATTATTGCGTCTGATAATATCGACGAAGTAATTGCTATCATCAGAGGTTCAAAAAATACGGAAGAAGCCCGTGAAAAATTAATCGAAAGATTCAATTTGTCCGATATACAGGCTCGTGCTATCGTTGAGATGCGTTTACGTCAGTTAACTGGACTGGAACAAGATAAGTTAAGAGCCGAGTATGAAGAATTAATGAAGTTAATCGAGCACTTGAAAGCTTTATTGGCTGATGTGGATCTAAGAACTAATCTGATTAAAGAAGAGCTGGAAGAGATTCGTGAGAAATACGGAGATGCCCGTCGTTCTCAAATTGAATACTCCGGTGGAGATGTAAGTATCGAAGATTTAATTGCCGATGAAAATGTAGTTATTACCATTTCTCATGCCGGTTATATCAAACGTACCAACTTAACAGAATACAAAACTCAAAACAGAGGCGGAGTTGGACAAAAAAGTGCAGGAACAAGAGATCAGGATTTCCTTGAGCATATGTTCGTTGCGACCAACCACCAATATATGATGTTCTTTACGCAAAAAGGAAAATGTTTCTGGATGCGTGTTTACGAAATTCCGGAAGGAAGTAAAACTGCAAAAGGAAGAGCAATTCAGAATCTGGTAAATATTGAAAGCGATGATAAAGTAAAAGCTTTCATTTGTACTCAGGACTTAAAAGACAAAGATTATATCAACAGTCATAACCTGGTAATGGTAACCAAAAAAGGTCAGGTTAAGAAAACTTCTCTGGAGAAATATTCTAAACCAAGGGTAAATGGGGTTGCTGCTATTACAATTAAAGAAGGGGATGAGTTACTGGAAGCGAAATTAACTAACGGAGAAAGCCAGATTATCTTGGCGGTTAAATCCGGTAAATTAGTTCGTTTTGAGGAAACAAAGACACGTCCGATGGGAAGAACAGCTTCCGGAGTCCGTGGAATTACACTAAAAGACGATACCGATGAAGTAATTGGTATGGTTACTGTTGATAAAGATGATGTTAACGATTCACAAATTTTAGTGGTTACTGAAAATGGATACGGTAAACGTACCAAATTAGTAGACGACGACGGAGAAGATGTTTACAGAATCACAAATCGAGGTGGAAAAGGAGTTAAAACATTGAACATCACTGAAAAAACAGGAAAACTAATTTCGATTAATGCTGTAACAGATGCTGATGATTTGATGATTATCAACAAATCAGGGTTAACTATCAGAATGGCAATTGAAGATTTACGTGTAATGGGTCGTGCAACACAAGGGGTTCGATTAATTAACTTAAAAGGAAAAGATTCTATCGCTGCAGTTACAAAAGTCATGAAAGATGATGTAGCCGAAGTTATTGTTGATGAAGACGGAAATGTTATAGAATCAGCTATTGAAAGAGTGAAACCAGATCTGGAAGTTCTTGAAGATGATACTGTAGTTGAAGATGATGACGACGATTCTGATGAAGAAACAGAAGACGAAGATGATTCTGAAGAAGAAGAGGAATCTGAAGAATAAAAGAAAACCACAAAAAATAAAATTAAATATACAAATTGAATACTATGAAAAGTAAATATGTAATACTTGCGTCAGCATTATTGATTTCAGTAGCTACTTTTGCTCAAAAAGATCAGATTAAAAGTGCAGAGAAAGCATTAAAAAACGGAGATGCCCAAGGAGCAATTTCGATATTGAAAGATGCTGAAAATTTAGTAGTAAATGCCAAAGATGTTGAACAGGCACAATACTATTTTGTAAAAGGGAATGCTTATCTTGATTTAGCTACTAAAAAAGTAGATGAAAGCAAAAGCTTGTCTCTTGCAGCCGAGAGTTATAAAAAGTTAATTGACGTTGAAAAAGAATCCGGGAAGCTAAAATATTCTACTCAGGCAGCTACTTCAATTACTCAGATTAAAGGAAATTTAATTAATTCAGCAATTGCAGATACTCAGGCAAACAAAAATGCTGAAGGAGCAAAAAAATTGTATGATGCCTATTTATTAGATAAAAAGGATACAATCAATTTGTACTATGCGGCTTCAACATCTGTAAATGCTCAGGATTATGATTTGGCTTTACCAATGTACGAAGAGCTGAAAAAAATTAATTACTCCGGAAAAGGGACTAGTTATACAGCTTTAAATAAAGCTTCTGGTAACGAAGACGGTTTTAATACGGTTAACGAAAGAGATTTAGCTGTAAAATTAGGGACTCACGAAAAACCTAAAACAGAGGCTATTCCTTCTAAAAGAGGAGAGATTTACAAAAATCTTGCTTTAATTTTAGTTCAGAAAGGTCGTATCGAAGATGCTAAAAAAGCAATTGCCGATGCAAGAAAAACAAACCCGGAAGATTCTTCTTTGTTGCTTACAGAAGCAAATTTATACCTTGAGACCAAAGATTTTGATACCTACAAAAAATTAGTGGGTGAGGCTTTGCAGAAAGATCCAAACAATGCGGATCTTTTATTCAACCTTGGAGTAATTAGCGGGAATGCAAAAAATCCTGCTGACGCTGAAAAATACTATTTGAAAGCGATCGAAATTAATCCAGGTTATACAAATGCTTACCTTAATCTTGCCGCATTAAAATTAGAAGCTGAAAAACCAATTATTGATGAAATGAATAAATTGGGTAATTCTGCAAAAGATATGAAGCGTTACGATGTGTTAAAAGCGCAAAGAGAGTCTGTTTTTAAAGGAGTGATTCCTTACCTTAAAAAAGCAAATGAATTAGATCCTAAAAATGAAGATGTTGCTAAAACATTATTAGGGGTTTATAAAGCATTAGAAATGACAGCTGAAGCAAAAGCTTTGAAAGCTACAATGTAGTTCTTTGTACAAAAAGACAATATTTTAAAAATCCAAATTCCAAAAGATGCTCAGCATAATTGGAATTTGGATTTTTTTTTTTTAAGTATGTCCCTTAACTGATTAATGTAGCAGAAAGTGTAATTGTCGTATTTAAAAGTTTGGAAATCGGACAAATTTCTTTTGCTTTAAGAGCTGTTTTTTCGAATTCCTCAGCTGAAATTGATGGAACTTTTCCTTTCAAGTCCAGATGGATCAAAGTTATGGTTCCGTCTTCAAAAGTTACTGTTGCTTCTGTAGCCAGGTCATCTGCCGTAAACCCTCCTTCGTTTAGCAGAAAACTTAATTGCATCGTAAAACAGCCGGAATGAGCTGCGGCAACCAATTCTTCAGGATTTGTTCCAACGCCGTCTGCAAATCTTGTTTTAAAGGATAATTGAGCTTTATCCAGTGTTGTACTTTGTGTACTTATAGTTCCTGTTCCCTCCATGCCCGTTCCTTTCCAGTTGGCATTTGCTTTTCTTGTAAATTTCATATTAGTATTTATTAGAATTATTTAATTAATTGATCTTCAGTAAATAATGTACTATCAAATATAATCAATATTTTACAGAATTGTTTTAGGAAAGTTAAGGACAGTGTTAAGTTTAGGGTTTCAGGTTGAAATGATAGTAGACGAATTAACCGCGAGGCACGCTAAGGTTTGTTTTTTATATTACGCTTAAAAACGCAAAGTTCGCAAGGCTTATACTTATGTAGCTTTGCGAACTTTGCGTTTTTTTAGAATTTTACGTATAAATAAACCTTAGCGTGCCCTTGCGGTAAAATGCTATGTTTATTTAACCTGACAATTGCTATTGATTCAGATTACGTAATTGCTTTAGTTTATCTTTCCAGACTTCCAGGCTCTCTTTGTGAATAGCAATGTTTTTGCGAACTTCAAGAACAATGGAATTCTCTTTTTTTGCGTTTTTAGTATTCGTAAAAAACTGAATGTTATTCTCTAATTGGAAAATTTCGTTTTGAACTTCTTCAATCTTACGCATCAGGAAGATTTTCTCGTTGTCCAGCTTTCTCGTGTCATTACTTTCGGATAATGAATCAATTCGGTTAGAGAAACGCATCATCTCCGTTTCTTTTTTGCTCAAACTTAATTTTTCAAAAAGAGCATCTAAGATTTTATTGAATTTTCCTTCAATGTGACGTCTTGAGAACGGGACTTTTCCAAATCCTTTCCAGGTTTCAATATGCAGTTTTATAGCATCTAAATCTGTTTTATGGTCTCCGGTAAGCTGATAAGCTCTAAGGATATCCAAATAGGCTTTTTTATTGTCAAAAGCAGCTACTTCATCACCATTTTCTTCAGATTTATGTTCTTTTAATTTGTCAAAATAATGATTACACGCGTCTTTAAATTCCTTCCAGATTTTATCTGAATATTTCTTAGGAACGTGGCCAATTTGTTTCCACTCATCCTGAATTTGCTTCATGATTGGAGTAGTGGCAGTAAAATCGGTACTTTCCTGTAACTCTTTGGCTTTCGCCACAAGTGCCATTTTTTTATTTAAATTATCGTTTTGATCTTTCTTAATGTCTTTGTAAAAGGAATTTTTGAAAGAATTAAAATTTCTAACGGCAGTTTTAAAAGCAGCCCAGGTTTGCTCATTTACTTCAGATGGAACTTTTCCGGCAGCAAAAAACTCATTTCTAAGGGCTTCTACTTTTTGAATCTGAACCAGCCATTGCGCGTGAGAACCTACTTTTTCGGTACCTAAAACTTCCAATGTAGCAATAATACCTTTTTTTATTTCCAGATTTTGTTGCTCATTGGCTCTGTGACTTTCAAATAAAACTTCCCTTTTATCGTGAATTTTTTTAGTCAGTTCACTAAATTTATTCCAGATCGTATCGCGGTGTTCTTTCGAAACAGGTCCAATGTCTTCTTTCCAGATTCTGTGTAAATCCTGTAATTCTCTAAATGATTTACTGATGTCAGTTTCATTTACTAATTCTTCAACGCGGGTTATAATTTTTTGTTTTTGCTCCAGATTGTATTTAAAATCCAAATCTCTGGCTTCACGGTCCAAATGTAAATAATCATAGAAATTTTCTACATGGAAGTGATAATTATTCCAAACGTGATTGTACTTGTCTTTTGGAATTGGTCCTGCATTTTTCCATCTTTCTCTTAAATCATTAAAATGTTTAAGCGTGTCTTTGATGTTTTCCTGCGGGTTTATAAGTTCTTTTAGTTCTTCAACAATAGCAAGGCGATTGTCTAAATTTGATTTTAAGTTGGTTTGTAAATGTTTAAAATGAGCATTTCTTTTTTCTCTGAAAACATTATAATATTCGTCAAATTTAGATTTTAACGGAGAATGGTATTCAAATTCTTCATTTGGATCTTGTTTAGAAGCATTAAATTCTTCTCTTTTTTCCTCAATCAAATGATTGTATTGTAATAAAAATGCTTTTTTGATTTCTTCAATATGATCTTTTACAGACATCGCTTTATCTGTATGGACAAGATTTTTCAATTCGTCAACAAGTGCATCTAACGAAAAAGTATCATAATCCTGCATAGGAATATCATGGCGCTCTTTCAGCGTCTCATCTTCACTCTCTTCCGCATTTGAATTGGTTATGGCATCTAATGCTTCCTGATGGTCTGTTTCTGTAGCTTCAACTGTATTTTCTGGCTCAGTTTCAGTATTTGAAACAGAGTCTTCAGCTGTTACTTCAGAATCTGATGTTTCAGTTGCATCCTCTTGTATAGAATCAGTTAATTCGATTCCTGATTTTCCGTCTGCTTCTTGCAGGTTATCATTCTTTTCTTCTAACATTTTAAATGTATAAGGTTTATTGTTTTAAACAGAGCGAAAGATAGTAAAGGTGTTTCTAAATACAAAATAAATCGTTTGTTTATACGCTATTTTGCAATGAAATTCTTATTTATTGCTCTGTTTAGCAAATATGATATTGATTTTTTTATCCTTTTTTTTGAAGTTAATATAAAATTTGAATGACCAGTATTTTTAGAAAAATCATATTAAATGATTGTTTTTAACCTTCTGATTCTGATTTTATTTTAAGGAATCTTTTAAAACGAAATGGTTTTTCTGCCGAATTTAAAAAACGCATTATTTTGAAATCCGTTTAAGGCAGGGTGTGTTGAAAAGTAATAGCTGCAGCAATCCGCTTATGTTTGCAATGTCTGTTTTGGTTGAGATTATAAAGCAGGAAGACCGACTCTTAAATTCAATTTTTTAGTTATGAATAGAAGATACGAAGACACGAAGACACTAATTGTTTTGTGTGGGGATTTATTTATTCCAGATTTTCCATGCTTTTTCAGCTTGAAAAATAAGCATATCATAACCGTTTTTTATAATCGCTCCGTGTTCTTTTGCATTTTTTAGAAATTGTGTTTCTTCCGGATTATAAATCAAATCATAAGCAATGTGCTTACTGGTAAAAAACTCGTAAGGAAGATTGGGACAAGCTTCAATATTTGGGCTTGTTCCTACGGGAGTACAATTTATTATAATCTGAAAGTTGTCAAAAGTTGTGGCATTGATCAGGTCGTAATCGATAATATTTTCTTTGGCTTCCCTTGACACAAAAGTATACAGGATATCAAGTTCATCCAGAGCAAAAGCAACACCTTTTGAGGCGCCGCCGGTACCTAAAATGAGTGCTTTCTTATGATGTGGCTCTAATAGTGGTTTCAGTGATTTTTTAAAACCATAGTAATCCGTATTATACCCTTTTAATTTTCCGTTTTTAGTGAATTTAATGGTATTGACAGCACCTATTAAAGATGCTTTTTTTGAAAGTTTATCTAAAAAGGGAATCACTTGTTCTTTGTACGGAATCGTAACATTCAGGCCTTTTAAATCGGGATTATTTTTAACCAGTCCGGAGAAATGATTAATTTCAGAAATGTCGAAATTTTCGTAGGTGTTGCCTGCAAAAACTTCATCATTAAATTTTTCTGTAAAATATCCTTTCGAAAAAGAGTAACTAATATTACGGCCCAGCAAGCCAAAACGTCTTTTTAAAATGTCAATCATTATTCTTTTCTATGTTTTTCAATATAATTTTTCACCATTTTCTTTGACCAGACCACCGGGAATAAATCCTCGATTAGAATATAATTTTCAAAATTTAGACGTAATCCGTTGCTTAAATGAAATTTTGCTTTTGTATTGTCCTGAATCATAAAATACAGTCCTGCCAGACGATATTCGATTTCGTTTTCTTCAGGGAAATATTCTGATGCCTGCAATAAAGTTTGAATGGCACTGTCAAATTCACCTAAAAACTGCAGGATATCAACCCAGAATAACCAAGTATCTAAGGCATAATCTCCAAATTCAACCGCTTTTCTATATCCAAATTCAGCTTCCTCAAAGAAGTTCATTTGTTTGTTTATCGTTGCATAGCGTTTCCAGTACAAACGATTCTGATTGTCAATTGCCAATGCTTTGTTGACAAAAAATAATGCTTTTTGAAAATTCTTCTGGCGAACATGAAAGTCAGTAATGGCAATCCATCCTTTATCTAAAAGCGGATCTTCATGTACCGTCTGATTGTAATATTGTAATGCTTTGGCAGAATTGCCTAATTTTTCATAACATTTTCCAATACGCAATAATGCATACGAAGTCGCATCGTCTAACTCGATGGTGCGGTTGTAGCTTTCAATTGCTTTGTTGTATTTTTTAAGGCGTTCGTACGCTTTTGCTTTTTCCATGAAAGCACCCAGAAACTCGTCGTCAATCAGGGTGGCATAATCAAAAGCGCGAATGGCATTTTCATATTCCTTCACGCCATAATGCAAGCGTCCTAGCTGGTGCCAGGCAATCTCGCTGTACGGATTTTTATTGATGTAATCGTTAAGATATACAATGGCTTCCTGATTTTGATCTAAAAATTCAAAACAATAAACCACATTGTACAGCGCAGACTGATCTTCTAAATCTTCTTCCAGACATTTGATAAAACTGTCTTTTGCCATCTCGAGATTATCCATAAAAAGATATTCCATTCCGATTAAGTTATACACGTCAGCGTAATCGTCTGTATATTGCAGGGCGATTTTAAGCAATTCTACTGCTTTTTCGTGTTGATCTCTCTTAGAACAGATATTGGCTTTCTGGATGTAAATTTCCTCGTTGTTAGGTTCAATTGCATACAACTCGTTTAAAAGCTTTTCAGCAATATCAAGTTTGTCGTCGTAAACCAGCATTTCTACTTGTACTAATTTTAAGCCTGTAGATTTTGGATGTTGGTCTAATGCAAGTTTTAAGGCCTTTTTTGCTAAATTAGCCTTGCCTATATCTAAATAATGAAGAATGATTTCTTCAAATTCTTCAGAATCAAAAAAGAGTACTTTGTTAGTTTTTAACATCGACTCAAATTTGGATAAGGATAGGTTATAATCTTCTTCTTCGTTGCTTAATTGCATACTTTGTTTTATTTGAAATTAGCCTGTTATAAAATTAGGCAACCATATTCGTGTTGAGAGGAACGGGAATCAATTGTTTTGAACAATTTAATTAACAATATGGACAGAATTTCTAATCTGTTTTAAGTTATAATCTTTTTGATGTTAAAAGATTAAATTTAATTCTTATTCTATTTTTGTTTTTAATCCGGAGTTCTAGCCCTGATGGCAGCGATATCCTTTTGTTTTTTTTCTTAAAAAAATAAAAGATTTAGCGAACAGCAGGAAATAGCTCCTACTTAAACTACTTGTTCTTTTTTCATTATTTCATCCATAACGTTTAAAATTATGGCACAGCCTTCTCTTACTTCTTCTTCAGAAATGGTTAATGGCGGTGTTATTCTTATGGCGCATCCTTCAAAGAGCAGCCAGAATAATATGAGCCCTTTGTCCTGACAATTTAAAATAACCTGATTGGTTATTTCGGCAGTTTCGGTCATTGCGGCAAGCATTAATCCTTTTCCTCTAACTTCCTTTATCAAAGGATGTACCAAAAGAGATCTGAAGAGTTTTTCTTTCTCTAAAGCTTCCTGCATTAAGTTTGTCTCAGTTAATTCCTGCAAAGTGGCTAAACAGGCTGACGCAATGACAGGATGGCCTCCAAAAGTAGTGATATGACCTAGTTTAGGATTTTTAGTTAAAAGGTCCATTTTTTCCGCCGAAGCCGTAAAAGCACCAACGGGCATTCCGCCGCCCATACCTTTTCCCATTACTACAATATCAGGAACTACATCGTAATTCTGAAAACCGAAGAGTTTTCCGGTTCTTCCAAAACCGGGCTGTATTTCATCAACAATCATCAGGGCGCCTACTTCATCACATCGTTGGCGTACTTTCTGAAGAAAATTATTATGAGGCTGAATGAATCCGGCTCCTCCCTGAATAGTTTCTAAAAGAATCGCAGCGGTTCGGGTGGTTATTTTTTGTAAATCTTCTTCGTTATTGAATGTTATAAAATCAACATCAGGAAGCAAAGGTCGATAAGCTTGCTTGCGTTCTTCAAAACCCATAACACTCATGGATCCCATCGTATTCCCGTGATAGGCATTATGACACGAAATAAGCTGACTGCGGCCTGTGGTTCGTTTAGCGAGTTTCAGTGCTCCTTCGATTGCTTCTGTGCCCGAATTAACCAAATATGTTTTGTTAAGGGATTCCGGAAGGAGAGAAGCCAGTAATTTACAATATTGGACAGCAGGGCTCTGCGAATATTCGCCATACACCATTACGTGCGAATATTTGTCTAACTGATCTTTAATTGCCTGGTTAACTCTGGGGTGCTGATGACCCAATGTGCAGGCCGAAACTCCGGCAACAAAGTCTAAATATTTTTTATTGCCGGTGTCGTATATATAGGAACCAATTGCATGAGAAACTTCCATTCCTAAAGGATAGGGGGATGTTTGCGCCTGGTATTTTATAAAATCTGAATTCATTTTTTTCTTAAGGGTCTAAGTGGCTGAGTTGCTAAGGTTCTGAGGTTTGTCTCAGTCTTAGTTTTCAGTCTCAGTAAAACTGCGACTACGACTGTGACTGTGACTGTGACTGCCTAACTGTGACTAAATTTAACAGCAAAGATCGCAAAGTTTACGCAATGTTGGCAAAGTTTTAAATCAAGTTTACAGTATTAAAAAGCAAAGATCGCAAAGCTTTGAAACTGAAAACTGAAAACTGAAACTGAAACTGCGACTATTTCTTATCCTTAGAAGTACCTTTAGTCGTCGCTGACTTAGCTGTACTTGTCTTCACAGCCGGTTTCTTTTTATCGTAATCTAAGGTTTCTTTTCTGATTTTCATCGGAACATTCTCTTTGGCGTCTTCGGCTTTTCCTTCTTTGATTAATTTATCATTGAGTTCATTTTCTTCGGAAGTAAAAATATCATCTTTCGATTTTATTCGTTCGTCACCGCGCCAGACCAGACCTCTTAATTTACGGGCATTTTCAGGTAAATCGGCTTCCGGGTAGATATCTCCGTCGACCTTGTTGAAAAATGTAATGGTTTCGATGGCATTGTTTTCTAAAATCATATTGATTTTACTGCTGACATTTTTATTGATACCGATAAGTTCATTAGTATCATTCCTCATATAATAAATTACTTCGGTGTTTTTTATTACATCGACATCATGTAATTTACCTTCTCTGAATTTTCCAAATAAATTGAGGCCTTTTACCTGATTAAAGCCGGTTCCGAGCGTATCCCGCGAGACAATAAAGGTGTTGTTGAGTACTTTTAAGGAATCTATTTTTCGGGTGGTGTTATCTCCGATTAAATGCATGATGTCACCGGTAATCTGACTTTCACCATTCCAGAGAATTGGATTTCCGATTAGTTTTGTCAAAGCAGTTTTCGAATTGGAATGAATCGAATCGCATTTTCCGCTCATATCCGTTTTATAAAAACGAACATTATTATAAGCTCTCAAAATTCGTTCGCCCTCTTTTCCGGTAACCATTAGTTTTTTTCCGTGAATGTAAACCGAATCATTGTCTACAAAGTTAACCGCAACAGCCCTTTTGGTTACAAACATCGAATCTTTTAGTTTGTAAACTTCCGCATAATGCCCTTTTACGATGCCGCGATTTACAGAATCAGTAATTTTTACATTTCGGGTTGCCGATGCAAATTCAGTGTTCCGGTTATAAAACAAACTATCTCCTTCAATGCGGCGATCGTCGTATTTTATGTATGATTTTCGAAGTAAGTGCGCCAGGTTTTTCTTGGTGTCATAAAACCCTTTTTCAGTATAAATATAATTCGTCTTACTGGTAATGGTTGATGGGCCAAATAAATAACTGTGTCCCGAATTACTGTAATAATCAAGATGATTTGATTTGATAACATATTTTGGATTGGTAAGAACAACCGCAGTTAGGAATTGAAATTTTTTCTGGGCGACATAATAGCGGCCTGATTTACTTACCAGGGTATTATCTTTATTAACGATTGTTCCTTTCGAATTATAAAAAACTTCCTGAACATTACGGTCAAAATTAATGGTGTCAGTTTGTAAAGTGGCATCCGGTGAGGTCATAACAGCATCTCCGGTGGCAAATGCTTTTTTCATGTTACCATTATATTCGGCATATTTACTGTTAAGGTACAAAGTATCTCCCTGTACTAATTGTACATTTCCAAACGCTTTTAAATAGTTTTCCTTTTGAAAAAAATAAGCTTTGTTACAGGTAAGCACAACGCCGTCATGATTGATTTTTACATTGCCGGCCAGTAATAGAGCATCAGGTACTGCGATTTGATCTACATACGAATTGTCTGCATTCTCAATAATGATTTTTTTGGGTGCCTGCGCAAAAATGCTTTGAACACTTAATAGAAGCAAACAATAAGATATGAAAAAGAGTGATTTCGTCAAGGGATTAATTTTTTTTGTCAAATTTATGAAAAAGGTTACAACCTTTCTTGATATTAGTATTAATTTATAATTTTTTAGGAGGTTCGGTGCTGCAAAGGTTCAGAGGGACACAGGTTCAAAGGGAAACAGGCTCAAAGAGGCAAAGGTTCAAAGGGGCAAAGGTCTCAGATTCTTTAGATTTTAAATCAACTATTAAATTGTTTCAAGTCATTTTTTTTGGGCTTTATTCCTTTGTCCCTTTGTCCCTCTGAATCTTTGTAACTTACTTCCTAAGTTATCAACAAAACAGGACACTCTTTCGTTGTAGTTTGGTTTTTTGAATGAAAACAGGCATAAATTGATTTCAGTTTCTTTTGATTTTTAAAAATTAGTTTAAATTTAAAACATCGTTTCTAACGATTTGATGAAATAAGCCAATAAAAAACAAATTTTAATTTTATTAAGATTGGAATTTGGGATTTAAATATTGGATTTTCTTTTCTATGAAACAGTTTATAAATTGAATATGATAAATAAAAGAATTTTGGTTGCAGGAATAGCTGTAACGATGCTGTTGACAGCATGTAAAACAAAAGATTTAAAAATGAATGCAGCTCAGGAAGAAGTTCTTACAGATAAGAAAATTGTCGTGTATCAGGTTTTTACACGTTTATTCGGAAATAAAAATACAACCAACAAACCCTGGGGGACAATTGAAGAAAACGGCGTTGGAAAATTTAATGATTTTACAGATAAAGCATTGCATGAAATTAAGGATTTAGGCGTTACGTACATCTGGTATACAGGTGTTCCGCATCATGCTTTGGTTCGGGATTATACCGCTTACGGGATTTCAAATGATGATCCCGAAGTGGTAAAAGGCAGGGCAGGTTCTCCTTATGCCGTAAAAGATTATTACAATGTAAATCCTGATTTAGCAGTCGACCCTGCACATCGCCTGGAGGAGTTTGAAGCGTTGATAACCCGCACACACAAAGCAGGTTTGAAATTAATTATTGATATAGTACCCAATCATATTGCCCGTAAATACGAAGGAAAAAACAATCCGGAGGGTGTGCGGGATTTTGGTGCTGGTGATGATGTACAGGTGGAATACAGCAGAAATAATAATTTCTATTATATTCCGAATGAACATTTTCAGATTCCTGACGGAGATGTTCCGTTAAATGGAGAAAAAAATCCTCTTGTTGATGGTGTTTTCGATGAAAACCCGGCAAAATGGACCGGCAACGGATCGCGTAAAGTAAAACCAGATCAAAATGACTGGTACGAAACTGTAAAAGTAAATTATGGAATCCGTCCGGATGGTTCGAAAGATTTTCCTGAACTTCCTGCTGGTTTTGACCAAAAATCCTATGCCGAACATTTTGCCTTCTGGCAGGACAAAGACGTGCCGGATTCCTGGAAAAAATTCAAATCAATCGCTTTGTACTGGACTGCAAAAGGAGTGGATGGTTTTCGTTATGATATGGCTGAAATGGTTCCGTATGAATTTTGGAGTTACATGAATTCAGCTATCAAAATGAAAAACCCAGATGCTTTTTTACTGGCTGAAGTTTATAATCCGAATGAATACCGCAATTATATTCGTTTGGGAAAAATGGATTATTTGTATGATAAGGTAGAAACCTACGATAAACTGAAAGATATTATTCGTGGAAAATCTTCTACTGATGGTTTGTCTGAAATTCAAATCAGAATACAGGACATCGAACACCATATGCTTCATTTTTTGGATAATCATGATGAACAGCGTCTGGCAAGTCCTGAATTTGCAGGAACGCCGGAAAGAGGAAAACCTCTGATGGTGGTTTCTACAACAATCAGCACATCGCCAACAATGGTTTATTTCGGACAGGAAGTGGGAGAGGCCGGAAATGAAAATGCCGGTTTTGGAACACATTCCAGAACTTCAATTTTTGATTATATCGGCGTTCCCAATCATCAGCGTTGGATGAACGATGGAAAATTTGACGGAGGACAACTTTCTGAATCAGAAAAAAGTCTTCGCGATTTTTATAAAAGATTGTTGAATTTCTCGATTAAAAGCTCGGCTTTGATGGGCAATTTTCAGGAAGTACAATCGGTAAACCTTCAAACTAATACGGGGTATCATGACTTACTTTATTCCTATGTTCGTTGGTCGGACAACCAAAAACTAATTGTTGTCGCTAATTTTTCTTCGGAGAAAACAAGCGAATTTGAATTGAAAATCCCTTCTGATGTTATTTCAAAATGGAAATTAAAAGATGGTTCTTATGTCCTTTTAGATCAGTTGTATTTGCAAAATAAAACCTATTTTACGGTAAAGAACGGAGTAGGATTAGCAAGAGTTAAAATCGGGCCTTCAGAATCTTTTATTTATGAAGTAGAATAAAAGCGGAATGAATCGAAAAATAAAAAAGCTGATACTTTTGGTATCAGCTTTTTTTATAATTATACTTTTTTGACTTTCTTTAAGGCTTCTATGTAATTTTCGTTTACTTTTTCCCAATTGATATGTTGATAAAAAGCATCGATATAACTTCCTTTTCTATTTTGGTAGTCCAGATAGTAAGCGTGTTCCCAAAGATCAATACCCATAATTGGTGTTCCCGGTATCAGGGCATTCTTCATTAAAGGATTATCCTGATTATCGGTCGTGGTTACCTGCAGTTTTCCCAGTTTATCTACAACCAGCCAGACCCAGCCAGATCCAAATTGCTTCGTGGCCTGTCCCTTAAATTGATTGGTAAGATTATTAAAAGAGCCAAATTCCTTATTGATTGCGCTTGAAAGAGTATCCTTTGGAGTTTGTTCTTTTGGCGTCAGAATATTAAAATAAAGCGTGTGATTGTAATATCCACCTGCATTTTGACGAAGCTTGGCATTATTGAGATCTAATTTTTTAAGAATATCTTCAATAGACATATTCTCAAATTCAGTAGAAACAATTTCTTTATTTAAGGTATTGGTATACGTTAAATAATGTTTGGAATAATGTGTTTCTAAAGTAAGAGATCGTATGGCCGGCGCTAATCCATCATAAGGGAAAGCCAGTTTTGTAAGCGCAAAAGATCCCGGATCTGCTTTTACTTCATCGGGACTTCCTATGGTTATTTTTTCCTCTTTTGTTGGTAAAGGAACTTCTACAACTTCGGTTAGCTTATTGTCATTACAAGAAAATAATGCTAAGAATGAAGCTAAAATACTGAATCGAACAATGTTTTTCTTCATAATATGAATTATTTCGCTGTTAGTGAATTTATGATTTCGATATAGTGTTCTTTTGCTTCGTCAACGGATAAATGACTAATTTGCATCCAGGCATTTGTTTTGAAAGCATCACGTAAATCAAAATTTTCTGATTGATTGTACACGGCAGTTCCAAAAGTAGCCTGTTTATAATAGGCATACAGTCTTAGCTGCACATCTTGCGGTAACGAGGCTTGTGTCATTTTTAAGGCAATTTCTACTGCCTCTGAGAAACGAGTATCTAAATCTTTGATCGTCATTTAAGCTTTTGTAGCAATAATGGTTTTTCCGCCAATTGCTTTTTGGTTTAATTCTACATTAATTTGTGTGCCTAAAGGTAAAAATAAATCTACTCTTGAACCAAATTTAATGAAACCTGCATCTGTTCCCTGAACAACCTGCATTCCTTCTTCTGCATAATTTACAATTCTGCGTGCCAAAGCACCTGCAATTTGTCTGTATAGAATTTGTCCGAAAGTTTCATTTTCGATTACAACAGTTGTTCTTTCGTTTTCTTCACTTGCTTTTGGATGCCATGCAACCAAAAATTTGCCGGGGTGATACTTGCTGAATTTGATAACACCATCCATAGCATAACGCGTTACGTGCACATTTATTGGTGACATAAAAATAGAAACCTGTAAACGTTTATCTTTAAAAAATTCGCCTTCGTAAACTTCTTCAATTACGACCACTTTTCCATCTACCGGAGCCAGGATATGATTGTCTTCTCTGATCGCAATTCTTTTAGGATTTCTAAAAAACTGCAAAATAATAATCAAAATCAAAACAGCTGCTATCTGAACCAGCATTCTCAGCCAGCTGATATCAATAAAACGATCAGCGATCAAAAGCACGGCAACAGTAAAAACAGTACCTAATAAAATGGACGGGG
Organism: Flavobacterium circumlabens; assembly: GCF_004345565.1. Taxonomy (GTDB): domain Bacteria; phylum Bacteroidota; class Bacteroidia; order Flavobacteriales; family Flavobacteriaceae; genus Flavobacterium; species Flavobacterium circumlabens. Next base: position 45,589 of record NZ_SLWA01000002.1, read on the forward strand.
CTCCTTCTTTATGAAACATAATATAAAATTTGGTAAAATAAATATATAATTGGTGCTACAAATATAACACTATCTAATCGATCTAAGATGCCTCCGTGTCCGGGCATTATGGAACCGCTGTCTTTTACACCGGCAATTCTTTTAAATTTTGACTCGATCAAATCACCGATCGTTCCAAAAATACTGACAATGAGTGCAATAATAGTCCATATTAAAATAGACTTACTGCTAAAAGCGGGATTGGGCTGAATGTAAAATTTTGAAATCAAAAAACCTGCGAATGCAGCAAAAACAGCACCGCCTAAGAATCCTTCGATGGTTTTTTTAGGAGAAACACGTTCAAATAATTTATGTTTTCCTATCGATTTTCCAACCAGATAGGCAAATGTATCATTTGTCCAGATGAGGATAAATAGTCCAATGATAATTTTTGGATTGTAATCATTGGTCCCAAAAGAAATTTTTACAATAAAGACGAAAGGTAAAGTGATGTATCCTAACAGATATAGATATTTGGAAGAAATGCTTATTTTCTGAACAGAGTCGTAAAACAAGAATAAAATACATTTAATTGCGATGACTATCGTAACGGCTAGCAGCACCAAATCTAATTGCTGGATATTAGTTTCTAAATAAAAGTCTGCGTTAAACAGATTGTTAAGATACAGGGTAGTTTCTTTGTTGTAATGGCTTATTAGTACAATAACGGAATACAACAAGATTCCAAACAGAATCGAAAAGATTTTATTGAGATGAACCAAATTGGAAAATTCATAAATGGTAATAACCAGGAAAATACCAAAAAGGATAATAAAGCTTTCGGTAGAAAACAAGATCGAAGTTAGTAACAAAGCGATATAAACAGCACCAGAAATGGTCCTCTTGAGTGTTTCGTTCATCTTAAAGATCTTCTAAAAGCAATAAGTACAGATTTTTAGCAACACTTCCGTATTGTGTGAAATCTTCTTCTTTTGCTTTTTCGAAATATTTTATTGTGGTAATATTGGTAGGATAGTCTCTTTCGTATTTGCGTTTAATAGCACTGAGTCCATCGCTTTTAATAGAAAGAATCTGGCTGGTTGTGGCTATTATGACAATATTGGCCGGTAATTCGTTTGGTTTGTCCTGTCTGATTTGTTTGGATGAAAATAAGATAGAACCTTCATCAGCAATAAGGCTTTCACAAGTGGCAAGTAAAAATTTAGGATTTCTGGGCGAAATATAAATTAATTTATTTTCCTCCAATAAAGTAAATAAACCCGGTTCGTAACATAAAACTTCATTCTCAAACCAGTCGTTTTCTTCTAAAATATTTTCAAATTGTTCTGCTACTTCCTGTTTGTTTTCACAATACAAAAATTTGCCTCCGTTTTTCTTAAAATTAAAAATGAATCTTTCGTCAATAGATAAGTGACTATCAGGAGTTGTTGGATTCCCTCCATATTCGCTTTCAGTTTCTTCATCAGAAGCGGCATCGCTCGAACCAAATATTTTTTTGAAAAAATTCATTTTATATGAAATACTTTACATGTTAATTGAAAACGTTCAAAGATAAAAAAATCTTAATTCAAAAGGCTATTTTGAATTAAGATTTTAAAAAATATTAAATATTTCCGAATAGTTTAAGAAACTACTTCTTCCAGATTTTTATCAAAAGTACGTTTTCCGAAAATTGTTTCTAAGTCATCTTTAAAAATAACTTCTTTTTCAATTAATATATCGGCAAGCTGATTTAGCTTGTCTTTGTTTTCTTCTAAAATTTGAATAGCTCTTTTGTATTGGCCTTCAATTAATTCTGAAATTTCTTTGTCAATAACTTTTGCAGTTTCATCAGAATACGGTTTTGAAAAGTTGTATTCGCTTTGTCCGCTTGAATCATAATAAGTAACATTTCCTATTTTATCATTCAAACCATAAATCGTTACCATCGCACGAGCCTGACGAGTTACTTTTTCCAAATCGCTTAATGCTCCGGTGGAAATTCTGTCAAAAGTTACTTTTTCAGCAGCTCTTCCGCCCATAGTAGCACACATTTCGTCTAACATTTGATCTGTTCTTACGATTTGTCTTTCTTCAGGAAGGTACCATGCAGCTCCTAAACTTTGTCCACGAGGAACAATTGTTACTTTAATAAGTGGTGCAGCATGCTCTAACATCCAGCTTACTGTCGCGTGACCCGCTTCGTGAATAGCGATTGCTCTTTTCTCTTCGGGAGTAATAATTTTGTTTTTCTTTTCAAGACCACCAATAATTCTGTCAACAGCATCTAAGAAATCCTGTCTGTCTACAGCCGTTTTGTTGTTACGGGCAGCAATCAATGCAGCTTCGTTACAAACGTTTGCAATATCAGCACCGGAGAAACCCGGAGTTTGTTTGGCTAGGAAATCTAAATCAAGACCTTCAACTTTTTTGATAGGAGCTAAGTGTACTTTAAAGATTTCAGCTCGTTCGCGAATGTCCGGTAAGTCAACAAAAATTTGTCTGTCAAAACGACCAGCACGCATTAAAGCTTTATCCAGAACATCAGCTCTGTTGGTTGCAGCCAGAACGATTACATTCGAGTTAGTACCAAAACCATCCATTTCTGTCAATAATTGGTTCAGTGTATTTTCTCTTTCGTCGTTTCCGCCTGACATATTGCTTTTTCCTCTTGCTCTACCAACAGCATCAATTTCATCAATGAAAATAATAGCAGGAGATTTTTCTTTTGCCTGTTTGAATAAGTCACGTACACGTGATGCACCAACTCCTACGAACATCTCAACAAAATCAGAACCTGATAAAGAGAAGAAAGGAACCTGGGCTTCTCCTGCAACAGCTTTGGCCAATAAAGTTTTACCAGTTCCCGGAGGTCCTACAAGTAAAGCTCCTTTTGGAATTTTACCTCCAAGGTTGGTATATTTTTCAGGGTTTTTAAGAAACTCTACTATTTCCTGTATTTCTTCTTTTGCACCTTCTAAACCGGCAACATCTTTAAATGTTGTTTTGATATCTGTTTTCTCATCAAACAATTTGGCTTTTGATTTTCCAATGTTGAAAATTTGTCCGCCACCGCCACCGGCACCGCCTGACATTTTACGCATAATGAAAATCCATACACCAATAATGATGATAATTGGAAGCAGGCTGATTAGAATATCGCTCCAGTTGTTTTTCTGCAGGAAATTAAAATCTTTCAGTTTGCCTTCGCCCACTGCTTTTTCTAATTTAGTTTGAAAAATCTGATCGTTACCAATTTCTAAAGTATAGTGAGGACCTTTATTCGGTCTTTCAAAAATATCTTTTGCTACTTTTTTATTTGCTGCGTCTTTTAGTGCTGCAGCTGTCAAATACACTTCAGCTTCTGCTTTATTGTATACGATAACTTTTTCAATTTGTCCTTTTTCTAATAAAGTGTTGAATTTAGAAGAAGTTAATTGAGCAGGTTCGCTTAAGTTAGATCCACCGGTTGCAAAACTTATAAATAAAAAAACTAGAAGTATTGCAGTATATATTAACCAGGGACTTATTTTAAATTTACTCGGGTTTGGATTATTATCTTTAGCCATTAGAAAAAATTTTCTTTAGTATTTGTTTTCGATTGTAGTTATTTTGGCGTCACCCCAAAGGCTTTCGATATTATAGTATTCACGAATGTGTTTCTGGAAAACATGTACCACGATATGCACGTAATCCATAAGAACCCATTCCGCATTATCGGTTCCTTCTACGTGCCAGGGTTTATCTTTTAAGTCTTTGGATACTGTTTTTTGAATTGAGTTTACAATGGCATTAACCTGGGTATTTGAACTTCCGTTACAAATTACAAAATAGTCACAAACAGCCGTGTCTATTTCCCTTAAGTCAAGAATATCTATATCATTTCCTTTTACTTCTTCAATTCCTTTGATTATGTTCGCCAATAGAACATCATTATTAATAGTCTTTTTCGCCATGAATTATTTTATATGATTTTGTAAAGTTACCAATTTTTGTGATTAATTTTGAACCTTAACAAAATATTAAATTAAGTATAAATAAATTATTTGAATGAAACTAATCAAACTCGATGCCATAGATTCAACAAACGATTTTCTTAAGGCTTTGGCCAGTCAGGAAGAGCTTGATAATTTTACAGTGGTAACAGCTGAAAATCAGACAAAAGGAAAGGGCCAAATGGGCTCTAAATGGCAGTCGGAATCCGGTAAAAACTTAATTATGAGTGTCTTGGTGAAGGATTTTTTGTTTGATAAAGAAAAGGTTTTTAATCTGAGTATAATAGTTTCATTAGCGGTAATTGAGACCTTAAAAGCGTTGGATATTTCTAATTTAAGTATAAAATGGCCAAACGACATTATGTCATACAATAAAAAAATTGGTGGCATACTAATCGAAAATACCATCAAAAGTGATGGCAGGATCGTGTCAGTCGCAGGCTTAGGCCTTAATGTAAATCAGACTAATTTTGATGATTTACCCCTGGCATCGTCATTGGCAGTACTTTCCGGAAAGACGTTTGATAAGGATGTTTTGCCCTCTTTAATTACTGAAAAGATCGAACAAAAAATTGAATTCTGGCAGGCTAATTCCGCAGTTTTTTGGGATCAATATTTTAATTCGCTGTTCAGAAAAGGAATTCCAATGCCTTTTAAAAATCTCCATCCCAATACTTCGGGACAAAACTTCATGGGAATTATTCAGGGTGTTTCTCCTGTTGGAAAAATCCGGATATTGCTTAAAGATGATTCGGTTTCCGAATTTGATATTAAGGAAATTCAGATGCTTTATTGATTTTTGAGGTTCTAAGGTACTAAGGTTCTGAGCTGCTAAGTTTTTAGGCTCAAAGTTGCAAAGGGGCAAAGGTACAGAGGTTAAAAAATCTGTGTTAATCTGTTTAATCCGTCAAATCTGTGTCCTGTTGCCATTGATTCAAATCAAATCTCTACTGGTTTCACAGCTTTTGGAGCTATTTTTCTGTTCCAGTAGATGATGTAAAGTGTTCCGAGAATAGAGGGCATCATCCAGGCGATTATATTCCCAAGTCCGATTCCGGCTACTATAAAAGCGGTGATGGAAGCAATTAAAGCCCCAATCATTTTTCCGATGTGTTTGGAGAGCCATTCTTTCTTTGTTTCCGAAACATTTTTGTAGAATATAAAATCTTTAACCGTCATATAAAGCCCAAAACCGCCAAAGAAGATGAACAATATTCCATTTGCAATATGCATTAACTGGCAATACAATCCAATGGAAATCATGATTACCGAGAAGAAAAGCATGCTTCCTGAAATGATAAAATCAAGTGTATCAGCTTTTTTTTTTGTTTTAAATGTTAAGGCTCTGTTTCCGGCAACTACAAGATAGATAGTAAATAAACCAATTAAAAATAAAAAGATATTCTGGTGATTGGGCATCCAGCAGATCGGAATCGAAATAAGGGAACTGGTAATCATTCCGACAGAGAATAAATTCCCCATTCTTTTATGCAGTTTTCCGCCTTTTTTAACAACAATACTTCCAATTCCTGTAATAAGCCCGATTCCTCCGAAGAAGGCGTGAATGTAAATTAAAATCTTAATAGCTGGTTCCATTTTTGTTTGTTTTAGTTTAATGGTCCAAACTTCGATCAATAATTTAGTTTGCTATAATTAATAATTCTGAATTGTTGTATTTTGGGGATGAATTGGGTTTTTTTAAGTTGCAGAGGTGCAGAGGGACTAAGGTTCTGAGGTTTTGAACCTGAAACTTGAAACTTTAAACTTTAAACTTGAAACTTGAAACTTCAAACCTGAAACCTGAAACCTGAACCTGAACCTGAAACGTGGAATTTGGAATTTTTCAAACTTGGAATTTAAACCTGAACCTGAAACAAAAAAAAAAGCCCGATCGTAAAATCGGACTTTAAATTTTAAGCATTAATAATCAATACTTATAGTTTTGTCATATTAGCGGCCAGAGTTTCGATAAACTTGCTGATTGGTCCTTTGATCATCATGGCCATCATGGCGTTGAATTCTCCTTCAAATTGCAATTGTACGGCACTTTCGGTAGCAGAAATACTATCAATGTTAGAAACCAGTGTAAACGGAAGCTTATCACTTGCAGCACCCAGAACAATCTTGTTTGGAGCCACTTTTTCTTTCATCTTAAGTTTTATTTCCGGCATACCTTTTAGTCCAAAAATAAAAGCATCTTCGCCGGTTACTTCAAATTTAGCAATATTATCCGGCATTAATTTTTCGAAATTCTTAACATCAGTCAACAAATCAAATAAATCCTGTGCTGATTTCTGAACAGTAACTTTTGGACTTTCTAAGTTCATATTTTTCTTTTTTATAATTTTTTTCACCGCAGAGGGCGCAAGGTTTTTTTATATTGTAAAACGATAGTAAATGTTATGTTTGCAAAGTTAGATTTAAATTAAATTACAATTTACAAAAAAGAGCGAAGCGATTTTTTGTATAAAATCTAAAAATCTAAAAATCTAAAAATCTAAAAATCTAAAAATCTAAAAATCTAAAAATCTAAAAATCTAAAAATCTAAAAATCTAAAATTACTCCTCTTCCTGTCCCCAGGTAGACGGACTCACGTTCCATTCCTGCAGCGTAGCTTGTTGATCTTCGGTGATATATTGTTTCTGAACCGCTAAATCCAATAGATTTTCGTAGTTACTTAAGGTATACAGGTCAATATTAGCATTTTTGAAGTTCTCTTCTGCTACATTAAAACCATACGTAAAAATTGCTGCCATCCCCTTAATATTAGCACCTTCGTTGCGTAAAGCTTCCACAGCCATCAGACTGCTGTTTCCGGTACTGATTAAATCTTCTACCACAACAACATTCTGGCCTTTTTGCAAAAAGCCTTCTACCTGGTTTTGTCTTCCGTGTTTTTTTGCTTCCGGACGCACATATACAAAAGGTAATCCGAGGCTTTCGGCCACGAGAATACCAATTCCTATAGCACCAGTTGCAACTCCGGCAATGACATCCGGTTTCCCAAATTGTTTCTCAATATTCTTTGCAAACTCATCACGAACGTAATTTCTGATGGTTGGAAATGAAAGAATTAACCTATTATCGCAATAAATAGGAGATTTCCAGCCAGAAGCCCATGTAAAAGGATTTTCTGGATTCAATTTAATTGCATTTATTTGCAAAAGCAATTCGGCTGTTTTTTCGGCAGTATCTTTATTAAAAATCATAGTACAAATGTATAAAGTTTTTGTGAACGACAAACCACTTTTTTTGACAAATGAAATCTCCAAAGAGACTAATTTTCAATTATTCTTGTTAGAGAGTATTGATATTGAGCAGCTTATAGTGAAAATATTTCAAAATAAAATTCAAAAAGCCTATTTATATCATCCAGATGAAAGGGAAATAATGAAAACCCTGAAAGCTAAAATTCCCGTAACGAAAGCCGGAGGAGGATTGGTTTACAATAAAAAAGGCGAAGTTTTATTTATTTTCAGAAACGGAAAATGGGATCTTCCTAAGGGCGGAATCGAAAAAGGGGAAGAAATTGAAGATACCGCCATGCGCGAAGTTGAAGAAGAAACCGGTGTTGGAAAATTGACTATTACCGAAAAACTTCAGAAAACGTATCATGTTTTTAAACGTAACGGAAAATACAAACTCAAAATCACGCATTGGTTCGAAATGCAATCTGATTTTGAAGGAATTCCGCAAGGCCAGATCGAGGAAGGTATCGAAAAAGTAGCCTGGCTAAATCCGGAGGAAATAAAAGATGCACTTAAAAATTCTTATGAGAATATTAAATTATTATTTGAAGAAGAAAATCAATATCAATAAAAAAATCGCAATGGTATATTGCGATTTAAATCAATTTTTATAACATAGTTTACTCTTTATAATTAAAAATAAACTCCGATCTATAATTGTTCGATATTTTCCCACCATTGTCAGTACTAAAGTTTTCGGTCATTTTTGTCATTCTGTTTGTATTGTCAAAAGTGTAATCTGTTTTTGTGGTATAAATAACACTGTAATTTGAACTTTGATAAACAAAAGTATCAGTGTATTCCGAAATTAAGTTTTCAGAAAGGTCAATCATTATGGAGTGATTAAAATTTAAGAAACTGTTTAAAAAGCTGTTGAGTTTCCATTCTTTGCCAAACAGCATTTTTTTGTAACTGTAATTATTTTTCAGATTAGTGTATTTACAACTGATGAAATGTTCACTTAAACTTCCGTTATCTCCAACTTGAGAAAACTTTTCTACATTGCCGTTTACAAAATCATATTTGTAAAAATAAGCTCCTGAAAATACCGTTCGTTTTTCGATTTCATTATTCGAATTAAGTGAAATTTCCAAAGATTCTACTGGATTATTTTCGGTAGTTTTTGTCAAAACTATTTTGCCTGCAAGATGCGTAAAAACAAATTTCGTATTCAAAATTTCTTCATTTGCCGGACCTGACAGTTGTTTTATTTCGGTTATTTTTCCGGCATCACTGTACAAGAAAGTGGTTGTTAGTAAAATTTCTTCCGAAGGATTGTAATCAATTATTTTCGAAACCAGATTCTGATTGTTATAAGTATAGTCACTATGCTTATTGTCAGAACTTTTAACCGTTGTAAGTTTCTCATTTTCAAATTGCATATCCTGATAATACATCAGTGAATTTTTATAATAATCATTAAACCTGATAGAACTTAGATTCGTTTTAATTTCTGAGTCCGTAATTTCTTCATTAGAGCAGGAAACAATTGCGAGTACAGTAAATAATGCGATTAGCTTTTTCATTTCATTTTGTTTTTAAGTTATATTCTCTAGTAACATATGCTAAGAATAGTTGCGTATTAAAATGTTAAAAATGAAATTGTCGGTTATCTGAGCGTGCCACCATTTAAAAAAAGGCCTGACAAACTTTACGTTTATGAGGCCTTTTTTTTAATGCTGTCGGGCTATCCGCTCCGCCGTGGCGGACAGCTTCTATCCCTCACGCGGAAGCTGCATTTTGACTAGAAAATTTTGTTTCAGGCTGTAGTTTTTCTTTGCTAGTTCGGCTTTGGGCATTAGTAATTGATAAAAATCTTAAAAAAGCACAGTAGCAAAAAAACGGTCTTACACTTTTTTCATTTAAATCCCACCCGAAATTTGGTTCTGTCACAGACTTTAACTACAGATATCAATTGAAACCCTCCACTTATAAATCGGTTTTCCGGACTACAAAATTATTGTTTTACTTTATAAAAACAACACCTTTTAAGCCTTAGCTGCAGCAGCTTAACAGGGTGTTTTTGTTCAGAAAAAATCAAAATTATAACCTAAAGGAATTATGTGATGAAAGAAAATTTTAAAAGAGCAGTAAGTGTAATTACTGTGCTGTTGATTTCTGTTTTTTTTACAAGATGTCAGCAGGAAGATGAAGTAGTAGTTACGCAGGGCACAACATTGTCTTCCGCCAAACAATGGTTTAAAGAGTACGAGGCAAAAGGAGATAATTATGTTTACCTCCAGAACCTCATTTATGAGTGGCCGGGGGCGATCGTGAAACAAGCTGAAGACGGGACTGAGGTGATTGTAATCCCGATAAAAGAATTAAAAATAGACGATTCAGAAATCTGGCAACAGCGCTTGTACCTGTACAAATTACCCGATGGCAGTTACAAAGCCTCACTGGTTGAAATCTATCCCGACAAAGCTGCCCCACAAGAGGACCAGTCTATGGAGGGCGGGAATTTTAACGGATACATAAGCGTCTGGGATCTAAAGAAAGGTTTTGTAAAAGCAGCTCAATTTAAAGACAATCACGCTGTGGAAGACGGAATTGTAGAAGTCTTGCCCAGAGAAGATAAGACAACTTACAGGGCACCTTCTCTTAATCCTTGTGGTGATGGCTGCAATGATGGTCCTGGTGGCGGTAATCCAACACCAGTGCCTAGAATACTACCAACGGAATTAAGAGAAGTTGTTAAGATTAATTCTTATACCGGACCTAAACCTAAATTGGGAACTCCTGTGGCCTACTATGGACCACGTTCTCCTGTAATTGGAGGAACAACTCCCAGTGGTTATACCTCTCCTCGTGGTGGTAATGGCGGTGGTGGCACGGCTCCCCCTCCTGCGACGGCTGCAAACCCCTGTGATAAAATTAAGACACAGATGGTTAATGCTAACTTTTTGGCAAAACAGGAAGAATTAAGAAAGAAAACGGATCTAAAAAATGAAACAGGATATTCACAAAGCAAAAACGGTCCTTATACACCTCTTGATAATTTGAGTAATGACAGTATGAGCTTGCCCAAAGATCCAAATACCATTGGTTATATGCATACACATATTGATGATTATGATTCTGGAACTGTTGATCCAAATGGTGATCCAACAATAAACTCACCGATTAAAATGTTTTCACCTTCAGATGTGAAATCGTTTATTGCGCTTTTAGATAATGCCCATAGAAATAATATTGCTTTAGATAATGTGTATGGAACGATGATTTCAAGTGAAGGAGATTATACTTTAAGATTTGAAGGAGTTTATAGTGATCTTAATATGGGATTGAATTTTGACGCAAATATGAATAAAAAATACAAGGAAGTTATGGAGGATTATAAGAGTTCAAGGGAAGTTGGGTTTTTAAAATTCGTAAAGGAACAAATTGGTATTAACGGTATTTCCTTATTCAAAATAAACAAAAATGGGACTAGTGCTAAAAAAACATTGAATAACAATGATAAAATAGCAACAAAACCATGTTCTTAATATTTAAAACAAACATTATGAAAAAGATAATTATTATAGGTATGACAATAGCAAGTATTTCAGCATGTAAAGCCCAGTCAATACTTCCAATCGAAAAAGAGATAGAGTATGTGCGTGCAAAAACGGACTTTCCAGAAAGTGTAACCTATTTAAAGGATGTAAATGGAATTCGGGATAAATATGTCGGAACCTGGAAAGGATCTTATGGCGGCAAAAATTACGAACTGATATTTTCTAAAATTACATATAAACCAGTTCGATATACTAAAGACAGATTACTAATGCGTTACTTAATAAAAGATGCAAGTGGCAGAGTTTTAGAGGATACCAGAACAGAACCGGATGATAGTGGTTATGTGGTTACAAGCTATTATTATGATAAAACATTTTTTGTTTTACTGTATGGAGGGCGTCAATTTGATTGCGGGCAAAGTGGTGAACTTTATGTTATGTTAACTAAAGATTCGGATTCTATAATGGAACTAGTTTTAATACCAAAAAGAGATATTATGCTTGAAAAGGATTGTCCCAATGGGGTTGCAGCGCAATTATTTCCTGAGGTTAAAATGAGATTAACAAAACAATAATGTTTTTCTAAATTGGAAATAATATGAAAAAGATAATTATTATAGGTATCACAATAGCATGTATTTCAGCATGCAAAGCCCAATCAATTGTTCCAATCGAAAAAAAGATAGATTACATAAATGCGGGTATTGGTATTCCTGAGAGTGTAACGTATTTTAAGGATGTAAATGGTATTCGGGATAAATATGTCGGAACCTGGAAAGGAACGTGTGAGGGAAAAAATTACGAATTAATATTTTCTAAAATAACAGACAAACCTTCTCGAATAACTCAAGACAGATTAGTAATGCGTTATTTAATAAAAGATGCAAATGGCAGAATTTTAGAAGATACAAGAGCAGAAACAGATAAGAGTGGTTACGTTGTTAAAAGTTATTATTATGATAAAACATTTTTTGTTTTATCATATGGAGGGCGTCAATTTGATTGCGGACAAAGAGGGGAACTTTATGTTATGATAACTAAAAATTCTAATTCTGTAATGGAATTGTTTTTAATGCCCCAACGCGATATCATACTTGAAAAGGATTGTCCCAATGGGGCTGCAGCACAATTATTTCCAGAGGTTAAAATGAGATTAACTAGGCAGTAATGTTTTTCAAATTGTAAATAATATGAAAAAGATAATTATTATAGGTATGACAATAGCAAGTATTTCAGCATGTAAAGCCCAGTCAATACTTCCAATCGAAAAAGAGATAGAGTATGTGCGTGCAAAAAAGGACTTTCCAGAAAGTGTAACCTATTTAAAGGATGTAAATGGAATTCGGGATAAATATGTCGGAACCTGGAAAGGATTTTATGGCGGCAAAAATTACGAATTAATATTTTCTAAAATTACAGATAAACCAGTTCGATATACTAAAGACAGATTACTAATGCGTTACTTAATAAAAGATGTAAATGGCAGAATTTTAGAAGATACGAGAAAGGAACCGAATAATAGTGGATATGTGGTAAAAAGTCTTTATTATGATAAAACATTTTTTGTTTTATTGTATGGAGGACGTCAATTTGATTGCGGACAAGAAGGAAAACTTTATGTTATGCTAACTAAAAATTCGGATTCTATAATGGAACTAGTTTTAATACCAAAAAGAGATATTATGCTTGAAAAGGATTGTCCCAATGGGGCTGCAGCACAATTATTTCCAGAGGTTAAAATGAGATTAACTAGGCAGTAATTTTTTGGATGAATATTATACAAGACTATGAAATATTTTATTTACTTCTTTTTTATTTTAGGTATTGGGATGCTAATTTATGGTTACATTTATCCAAGTGAATATTGTTTAGATATTAATATTCATGATACATATTATGTCTTTACCTATTTGCCTGTGGCAACAATTGTACTGTTATTTTCTTTAATACTTTATATTGTTTTTCTGATCTATAAAAAGATCAAATAATTTTAGTGATTTAACAATTCGCTGCTTGTGTGAGCGTTTTACTCGTAAATGCAATAACTTTAAATAAATAAACCCCGATCTTTTTAAAATCGGGGTTTTCATTTAAATAATATCAGTTAAATTTATTCGGCCTCCAGATAAGGATTTAGAATTTCGGCTAATTCATTGAGCCAATAAAAGTTGGATTCTATTCCGTTTGGTGGGGTTTCCTGTTCCCGCATTACGCCTAAAGCCAGTGTATAATTTACCTGCCTGATTACTTTAGCCATATCTTCCGGGGCTATCGCGTGATTAAAAAAATCAATTAGCCTTTTTTCGGCTTCTTTTGAAAAAGTGTTTGTACTCATAAACTACATTTTTAGTGAATATTAAACCCGCGAGAATAATGCATTCCTATTGTTTCCAATAACGCAACCTTATCTCAAGAGCAAATTATATTTAATTCTAATGTCGTAGTTTAGAATTACAAAACTAAGAAAAAACTTTCAATTTTAAAAGATATTATTTTTATTTTTTTAGGTGATGTTGCAAAAACGGCTTTGCTAAAAATGATTTACAAAATAACTTTCCATAAAAGTTTGTAATAAATAAATGATTTCCCCTCTTCAAAATGATTCAAAACGGAAAATTTTAGAAGTGATACGCGCCAAATATCATGACTCTTTTTTTTGATTCTCGTTGTGTATAAAAGTTGTGACATTTTTTTTAAAATTATTTTTTGTCACAAAATCCGTGACAAATTTTTTTGTTTGTTTGTTTTTGTCACAAAAAAAACGTGACAAAATTTTTATTCATTTTTATTTTGTCACAACTTATAGTGTAATGCCTGAGGCAAGTTCTATCATTTGAAATTTGCTGATATTTAATTGGGAATTTTTTATAATCAATCCTCCTTTAAGTTTAGTAATTAAATGCTATCCTAAAGATTATTATTCTTTGCGTTTGGTTAACAGGAAAGAAGAAAATTCTTATTGTTTAAAATAAAAGACATTACACAAATTATTTACGGCAAAATTCTCTTACTAAGCTTGTGTTAAAGAAATTTAATGATATTTTTGGTAAGAATAATTTTCAAAAAAAAGAACAAATTAACAAACCTAAAAACTAATTTCTCTATGAGTTAACTCTACTTTAATGTAAAAATAATTTTTACGAAAATTTAAAAAATCAGAGATAGCTGAACCAAAACAGCTATCATTTCCAAAATTTTATCCTAATCAAAAAATGTCAAAAAAAACAAAATCTACAATTATACCCTTTTTTAAATATGCAACGATTCTTGCTTTATTTATTGTAGTGGGGTATTCCTGCTCAAGTGATGAACCTGGTAAAACAGAAGAACCAACGATACCAGCAAGCACTACAAAGGCGATTACGTCTTTCTCTTTTTCAAATACGGCTATAAAAGCTACTATTGACGAAACAGCACACACTATAGCCATTACGTATCCTTCGGGAGTAAACGTAACTAATTTAGTGGCTATTTTTGCTACTACAGGCGCGAAAGTTACAATTGGGACTGTTGCTCAGGTAAGTGGTACAACGCCAAATGATTTTAGCAAAACTTTAGTCTATACCGTTACGGCACAAGACGGAAGCAAGCAGGATTATACAATCACTCCTCCTAACTCGGCAGCTGTACTGGGTTTTACTTTCGAAGGTTCAAATTCTGAAATCTATTGGGAACTTCCTGCGCTTAAAGAGGGTGTTAATACCTTTTACAATGCTCCGGCTAATCTTGACTTTATTACAGGAATTCCAATTTTGCCTCCGGGAGCAGAACTTACAGCAGCAGGAGATAATGAAGCCAGTAACTACAATTCGACAGGATTTACATTTACGATAACGGCTGCTGATGGAAAGACTAAAAAGACCTATACGATAAAAATACCGGTTTACAACAAGACTACAAATCCTTATGGTATCTATACCCCGGCACAACTTTGGACACCAAATTTATATCTTAATGACAACTTTAAGCTGATTAATGATATCACGATGCCTGCTGTAGATGGTACTGAATATCCGATTGGTGAAGGTTATGCAACAATGGGTTTTAGCCCTATTGGAGATTTTGAAACTTTTAACGGAACGATAGACGGAGATAATCACGTAGTAAAAAATCTAACCATCAAGCGAGGTAGTACCGATGATGTTGCATTTGTTTCTACTTTAGGATCTAAAGGTGTGGTGAAAAATCTGGGACTTGTCTCCGTAAAAATTGAGGGAGGCGGTACCGTAGGTGCTCTGGTTGCTAATAATGTGGGCGGTACGATATCCCGTTGTTATGCCAGCGGAACGGTTAGTTCTACAGGAATCCAGGCGAACACGCAAGTAGGAGGTCTGGTTGGAATTAATAATGATGCTAACGGTATAGGCGGTAAACTTTTAAATAGTTACAGTACGGTAAACGTTTCTGCAGCAGGGCCAAGTGCTTCTGTAGTTGGCGGATTAATAGGGTACAACTACCTTTGCGATGTACAAAACTGCTATGCTACAGGTTCAGTATCCGGTACTTATAAATACGGAGGAGCTCTTATCGGGAAGAATGCCTGCGAGATTATGAATTGTTATGCTACAGGAAATATAAAAATTGGCGGTGGATTGGTTGGTTTCAATTTTAACTGGAGTTCGGCTCCAAATTGTTTCTGGGATACCCAATCTACAGGACAAACCGCTTCAGATGATGGAGGTGAGGCAGTTGGAAAAAAGACAGTTGATATGAAAACAGGAACTCCTTACACGAGTACCTGGACGTCTGCCAACTGGAAATTTACAGCTGGACAATATCCTACTTTAGTGGGACTTGGTGGTCAATAAACTGCCATTTCTTTTAGATTATAAATTAAAAACCCCGAAATTCATTTGAATTTCGGGGTTTTTGCTTTTTTTGGGTATAATTTCTTTTCGGTTTTATAATTAATTCAAAATCAACTTTATGTATGCATATCCAATTAAAGCAGCTGAAAAAATAATATCGATATTCCGAATTATTTTTGATTTTGATGAATATAATAAGATTAAGCTAATAAAGGGCCTGATAAAAAGTTGTGACAAAAAAGTCATACATAATAAAAAAGGACCAAAATTTAAGTGGGTTAAGTCGTTGTTTATTATTTTTCTAAAAGAAGTTGTAAGACCACAAGTCTTGCATTTAATTCCCAGTTCGGCGTAAGGACATTTAATAATTGTAAAGCCTGTTTTTAAATAGAGGACTAAAATTAGTATTGCAACAAATATCAAAAAATTAAATAAATGATATTCTTTATTGACTAATGGAATCACTCTTGATTTTTTCAATTGAATCATTCTCTATTTCTTTTTCAATTTTTTCCTTAACATGTTTCAAAGCCTTTTTTTCTATCGTATCTAAAACTTGACCTTCTATATTGTTAAGCGAGTTTTCAATTTCTGCTTTTGCATCAAACACTGTTTTATACTTATAATATTGGAATATCCCTATTGATATTGCTATCATGCCAACAATTAAACCTGCGGTTGAAACTCCGGTATTTTGATTTTTTTGCTTTAACCCTAAAAAGGAGACTCCGCAAAAAACAATAGACATAATACTTGGCCCGATTGCATAAAATCCGATACACGGAACAATGGAAAAAAGAAAAGAAAAAATAGCAAAAATAAGACCGATTACAGCAAATATTTTTGGATTTCCTGATGAAAATTGTGAATTCATTTATTTATGGTTTTGGCGATTATTAATTAAATATAAGAGGAGTTTTAATACCTCATTTTTAAATACTACAATGATTAAAATTATAAGCAGCAGGCCAACAAAACCATTAATTATATTATTTTGAAGTACCTTTTGAAAAGGCTTCTTTCCAAAGAACAGAAGCCAGTGAACCATGGCACCTAAATAACCTAATGCCTCAATAATTGCACCTGCAATGGTATCACCAGTTTGGTTATTCATAATTTTCGGTTATTTTGTTTATATGATCAAATATATTTAATTTTATCTTTGTCAGAGTTCAAAATTTTGGCATAGATCTTCACGTAAGCTTTGCGTCCTCCCGCGTTTTTCAGCCCAATCAAAAGCAAAAAAAATTAGCGAACTTTGCGGTTAAGAAAAACTATAAAACACGATAAATCGGATACTGCAAATGCGCCTTTTCATAATAAGCAGAATGTTTGTAAATCCATTCTAATTGGGCTTCAGGATTTTTGGCAAACGTGGCGTCAGATTCTTTTTTAGCTTCGAGTTCAGCTTTCAAAGTTGGATTCTCTTTTAAAAGTTTTGCAGCGGTATCTTCAAAAACATACTCCGAATAATGTTCTTTTTGCTGTAAAATAGGATCGAAGAAATTCCAGTTAAAGAAAGAATCAACCCCTTCCGGCTCGAAAGCTTCCAGTAGATATTTTACCCCTTTTTGATTTGTCGGAACGAAGTAATCGCCTTTCACAAAAGCAACTTTTACAACCTTAGAAGTAACGGTTGTATTTCGGTGCAAATAATGCCCTTCATAAGCTGACGGAACTGTTTTGAAATCTGCAATTTTATAGCTTTCAACTTCTATTATCGTATCCTTTTTTAAGGTAGAATACGTTATGGCATTGTTTTTCAAAAGGTCAATAATATTCCAATATCCACGCGGAATAATATAAGCAGTCGGAATCACAACTTCCTTAACCGATTTGAATTCTTTGATGTAGGGAACGTCTTTTTTATAAGGCTTGCTGCGGTCATAGAACAAACGATTTCCGGTTGTCGCTTCACTTTTTTTGTAACCCGCTTCATACCCCAGAAATGAAAAAGTAGTTGTTTTGGTACTGTCCATTTCCCACTTTAAAGTATAGGTTTTTTTAGGTTTGTATTGCTCTTCGTTTTTTAATCGAAGTTCTTTGATTTTTAGATAATTGCCATCCATAAAATCAATTGTCGATTTCATGTATTCGTACGTTACTTTGACACGGTCGGCATATTTTTTAAGCATGTGCGTTTCAACGACAAATCCAATGGTATGATATAGCGAAGTATAACCGGTAGTATATCTCGGACTATCTGTAAACTGACCAAAACCTTTATCGGGCGTATCTTTAAACGAATCTACATAAGGTGTCGTTTCTATTTTTTTATTTTGCAGGTCTTTTACCAAAGCAGGCATCATTTCGGTATTCATAAAATCACCCAAAACAGTTCCCAATTGGTTGTGTTGTGTCATGATATACGTTAATTTGTACTGATAATCAGATCCGTTACTCACATGATTGTCTATAAAAACATCTGCATTTGTTTTCTGGAAAATCTCTACAAAACTCTTGGTGTTACGGGTATCCGATTTCATAAAATCACGATTCAGGTCATAGTTTCTGGCGTTACCGCGAAAGCCATAAATTTCGGGACCATCCTGATTGGCTCTTGTAGTAGAATTTCTGTTTAAAGCACCTCCAATATTATAAACCGGAATGGTTACGATAACCGTATTTTTTGGAGCCTTGATTTTTCCTAAAGCCAAATCCCGGAACAATTGCATGGTAGCGTCAATCCCGTCCGGTTCGCCCGCATGTATTCCGTTATTAATTAATAAAACGGCTTTATTTTTCTGAATTTTATTAAAATCAAATTCTTTCTCCGGATTAAAGATAATCATATGTAAAGGATATCCGGAATCGGTCAGACCCATTTCCTGCATCTGAATTGTCGGGAAATCATGAGATAAAAGGCTGTAATAGTTGATGGTTTCGGGGTAGTCTGCCGCCTGATTTCCATTTCCTTTTTCGAAAAAGGTATCGTATTTTTTGGTATTCTGTGCGAAAAGAGTAAGTGTAAAAAGTGAAATGACAATGGTAAAAAGTCTCATGATTTGGGTTTTAATAGAAAAGTCAAATATAAAGTTTTATTTGTTTCAGGTTTCAAGTTTTAAGTTGAAATGAGGGTAGAGCAATTTTGGTATTTTATCATAAAGAATAGTAATTTATTTCACGCCAAGTCACCATGTCGCCAGGAAAATAAACTTTGTGGCTTTGCGACTTGGCGTGATTAAATAAAAAAAGCTTTGCGAACTTTGTATATAGATAGCCAATCCAAATAAAATTCTTAGCGTTCTTAGCGGTTAAAATTTTATTCCTATTTCAACCTGAAACCTGAAACCACTTTTTTTGATTACTTTTGCAAAATGAATAAAAAACACCATTCCAACAATATACTTTCGAATTTAGGTATTGAGAGCCTGAACGAAATGCAGGAAGTTGCACAGGATGCAATTCTTAACGACAATAATGTTTTATTACTTTCTCCGACAGGATCAGGGAAAACCCTGGCTTTTTTATTGCCGGTTCTGGAATTATTGCAGCCTGAAATTCTGTCCGTTCAATGTTTAATTTTAGTTCCTTCGCGTGAATTGGGATTACAAATCGAACAGGTTTGGAAAAAAATGGGAACAGATTATAAAGTAAATATTTGTTACGGTGGACACTCAATAGAAACGGAAATTAAAAATTTAAGCAATCCACCGGCAGTTTTAATTGGAACGCCGGGAAGAATTGCAGATCATATTGACAGAGGAACTTTTCGCCTGGATAAAATTCAGACTTTAATTCTGGATGAATTTGACAAATCCCTGCAGTTGGGTTTTCATGAACAAATGTCTTTTATCATTGGTAAATTAACGAAACTAAACAAACGAGTTCTGGTTTCGGCTACTTCAGATGTTGAGATTCCGAGATATACCAGAGTTGTAAATCCTACTATTTTAGATTTTATTCCTGAGGAAGAAGAAAAGACCAATCTTTCGATGAAAATGGTGGTTTCTCCTTCAAAAGATAAACTGGAAAGTTTATTCAATTTAATCTGTTCGTTTAAATCACAATCGGCTATTATTTTCTGTAACCATCGTGATGCCGCTGAGCGTATTAGTGATACCCTGAACGAAAAGGGAATTTACTCGGTTTATTATCACGGCGGAATGGATCAGGACGAGCGTGAACGCGCTTTGATTCAGTTCAGAAACGGAAGTGTGAGTTACTTAATCACAACAGATCTGGCTGCCCGTGGTCTGGATATCCCGGAAATGAAGCATGTAATTCATTATCATTTACCTTTAAAAGAAGACGAATTTACACACCGTAACGGTCGTACGGCACGTATGCTGGCCTCCGGAACGGCTTATATACTGATTCACGAAAGTGAAAAAAAACTGGATTATATTGACTACGGAATGGAGGTTCTGAATGTAGAAAGTACAACGACATTACCAAAACCACCCGAATTTCAAACGATCTACATTAGTGGCGGAAAGAAAACAAAATTGAATAAAATTGATATTGTAGGTTTCTTTTCCCAAAAAGGAAAACTGGAAAAAGGAGATTTAGGTTTGATTGAAGTAAAAGATTTTATTTCGTTTGCAGCAGTGAAATATAATAAAGTAACAGATTTGCTTAAAAATATCAGGGATGAGAAAATGAAAGGCAAAAAATTTAAAATTGAAGTGGCCAGAAAAGTCGTTAAAAAGGAAGAGGAGAGGTAAATGCAATGAATTTTGACAAGTTTTTACGAAAATTCGCAAAGTTCTGAGTCGTTTTTTTTTGATTTATTTTACTGATTATTAAAAGGTTACGTTTGTTTTGTTTTACTGTTGTGTAATTTTAACTAATATTCACAATTTAATGTTAATAAAATAGCAGTTTTAGAGGTAATTTTTCATAATTTCGGCGTTTATAATATTAGTAAAAATTAACCCCAAATTCGTTATGAAAAAAATTATTACCCTTGCCATTTTGCTCTTTAGTTTTGTTTCGTTTGCACAAATTAAAGTTCTTGAAACTGTACCAGTTGAAAAATTGGGAAAAGTAAATAACAATTATATTCAAAAAATTGGAGATGAATATACTGTTTATTATACTAGTATCCAGAACGATGATGAATCTTCAAGTTTAAGAAAGTTTTCGTTTAAAAACGTAAATAATGATTACACAAGTCTTTACAATATCATTATGGGAGGTTTTACTGCAAACCCTTTGTATGATATTAAATTAGAATTGCCTAATAACTACATCTGGTTGCACTACACAGGAAGCGTTATTCCTGAGAAAGCTACAGTTCAGTTCATGGTTTCTTCAAAAGAAGCTTCTTCTGCAACAAGCAGTGTTTCTGAGCCATTCGTAAAAGATCAGATCAGTAAATTATTCCAGAAATAATTTTAGTTCAAGTATAAAACTAAAAAAAGGCTATTCATATTTTGAATAGCCTTTT
The DNA here is from genome assembly GCF_004345565.1 of Flavobacterium circumlabens. Taxonomy (GTDB): domain Bacteria; phylum Bacteroidota; class Bacteroidia; order Flavobacteriales; family Flavobacteriaceae; genus Flavobacterium; species Flavobacterium circumlabens. The sequence continues at coordinate 66,515 of NZ_SLWA01000002.1, forward strand.
TTAGTTTCAGGTTTAAAGTTTTTTTAGTTTCAGGTTATAAAAATAAAATCTTTGCAACTTTGTTCCTTTGAGCCTTTATACCTTTAAAAATTATATCTTCTTCACGTATTGCGTTATAATTACAATTTGTTGTCCGTCTACTTTTCCTTCTATGTATTCGGCATTTTCATGGTCTAAACGAATGTTGCGAACGGCAGTTCCCTGTTTGGCCACCATGCTTGATCCTTTTACTTTCAGGTCTTTGATTAAAACAACAGAATCTCCGTGTTCCAAAATTACGCCATTGCTATCGCGGTGTGTAATTTTGTTTTCATCTTCTTCACCTTCACCTGTTGCTTGTGCCCATGCCAGCGTATCTTCGTCTAAGTACAGCATATCCAGTAATTCCTGTGGCCATCCGGCAGCACGCATTCGGCTTAACATTCTCCAGGCTACGACTTGTACAGCTGCGTTTTCATTCCACATGCTGTCATTAAGACATCTCCAGTGATTTAAATCAACATTATCCGGGTTTTCAATTTGGTCAATACAGGTAGTACACGCTAAAATACTTTCGTCAAGACCTCCTTTTTGGGTAGGTAATACCTGATATGCTTTTAGGTTTTCTTCAGCTCCACAAAGTTCGCATTTAGATCCGCTGCGTTTGTTTAATTCTCTTTCGATACTCATTATTTGGTTTTTATTTTAAAATGCGAAATTATTTATAATTTACCTTGCTGACAAATTTTTTAAAAGCAGTTGCTTTCATAATCTTTAATGAACTCTACAAGTATTTTTTCATCCTTAATTTTGATTTCATCATTATTAATCTTTTCATAGGAAACTTTACAATCTTCAATCGCTGGTAACATAGCATTTTTGGTAATTAGTCTGCTTAGCCCCATTGCTTGCATGTTAAAATAATGTGTATCGTTAGGCTTTTTTATGACATATACTCTAATAATGTTATTGTAAGATATTTTATTTAATACCTTATAAAGTTTTATTTTGTTTGAATACAGAATTTGTGCAAAAGATAATTCATCAACACTTTCAAAAGAGGCTACTTCTTTTTCTAATCTAATCTTAAAACTTTTCAAATCTTTTGGTAAATAAGTTGAAGTAACTCCGTTTTGTATAACTGAAATTTTATCCTGGAGATACATTAGTTTGTTAACGTTAAAAGAAGACGCATCAAGTTTTATTTCAACACTTAGGGTATCGTTTTTTATTGTTACTATTTGCCCAAAATATTTTTGTGCGAAAGAAATATTACAAAAGACTAATAAAAGAAAGCTTAGAATTATTTTAGTTATTCTCATTACTTATAAATTTAAATTGTATAATTACTTCTTCACCCTGACAGCATCAGGAACCAGCATTTCATATTCACCGCCATTTCGAAGGACGTCACGGACAATACTTGAACTGATATAAGAAGTTTTTGCAGCAGTTAACAAGAATACCGTTTCTATTTTAGAAAGGCGTCTGTTGGTGTGTGCAATGGCTTTTTCGAATTCGAAATCGGCAGGGTTACGTAAACCTCTTAAGATGAAATGGGCTTTTAATTTATGGCACAAATCGATAGTAAGGCCTTCGTACGTGATCACGGTTACTTTGGGTTCATCTTTGAAAGTTTCTTCGATAAATCGTTTTCTTTCTTCCAGTGAAAACATGTATTTTTTTTCGGCATTGACACCAATAGCAATCACAATTTCGTCGAATAGGGAAATTCCTCTTTTGATAATATCTTCGTGGCCCAGTGTAATCGGATCAAACGATCCCGGGAATATGGCTTTTCTCATTTTTTTTAAGGTTCAGAGGTTCAAAGTTACAAAGGTTCAGAGTATTTTAATTAAAGGTGCTGAAGCTTTGTTGATTTTTATTTTAAGGTACAGAGAATCAAAGTTACAAAGGTTCAAAGTTTTTTAAGTAACCATGCTAGCGCTTTATTTTTTTTATTGGAATTTGGAATTTGGAATTTGAAATTTGGAATTTTTTCCAGATAGCTTCGGGATTGGAATTTGATATTACGTTATTCTAAGTGTTTTGATGGCCGGTACCCATTCGTCATTTTTGCAAACTTCACATTTTGCGGTGCCTGGTTTTTGTTGTTCGGTATGGCCGCAAAAAGTACAGGCCTGAATACCTTCATTTTCAATGATTTTACTTTTTTTATTGAATTGGGCCGGTAAAATGGGAAGACCGTATTTCACTTCTTTATCGTCATAAAAAAATACGCTTACCTCACCGCTGGTTTCTATAAAGGCATGTTTTACCTGTCCGAGGTGTTCAATGGATCTGATTCGAAGTTCCGAGAAAAATTCATCCTGTGCTAGGCTTTCTTTTTTGAAAGTAGCGACAGAAAACTTGCCGTCATTGATTAAACATTCGGTTTTGCCTTCAATGAATTCTTCGAATTTCTTGCTTTTTCCGGTAAGCCAGGTTACAGAACGATATAAAATGATAATCACAGTAAAAACTATGGCAGCGGGAACAATTCCAACATCTTCATAAAACATGGGATCTCCGGCTGCGGAACCTAATGCTATAATGATTACGGTTTCGAAAATAGATAGTTGTTTTACGCCCCGTTTTCCGGCCAGTTTTAGAGTCAAAAGTAAAATGACAAACATCACTGTAGAACGAAATATAACTTCTAAAATGAAATTGGCTGGCAAGTCGTTGAATAATAATCTATTCCATTCGAATATTTCTTTCATTTTTTTTTCTTTGAGGTTCTAAGGTTTTTCTTTGAGGTTCTAAGGTTCTGAGTTGCTAAGGTACTAAGACTTTTTTTTAAGTTCCGAGTTTCTGAGTGTTTGAACTGGAAAGTTTTTAAGTTTTTGTGTCATTTCGACGAAGGAGAAATCGCATTCAGAGAGCAACGCATTATAAATTGTTACGGGACTTCGACTTCACTCAGTCTGATAATATTTTGTATGATAAAAAATAAGGTTCTAAAAACTTAGTGTCTCAGAACCTTAGTATCTTAGCAACTTTTTAAGAAAGAGCCAACTCAATTGCATTCGTAAACAAATCTTCCAGGGATATTCCGGCAGCTTTGGCTTGTTGCGGAATCAGACTTTCTGTTGTTAATCCCGGAATGGTGTTCATTTCAAGCATGTACGGTTCGTTGTCTACGATAATGAATTCGCTTCTGGAGAAACCTTTCATTTTCAACACTTCGTAGGCGCGTTTTGCAGTTTCTCCCACTTTTTGAGTTAATTCGTCTGAGATTCTGGCAGGTGTTATTTCCTGTGATTTTCCTTCGTATTTGGCTTCGTAATCAAAGAAATCATTGTCTGAAACTATTTCGGTAATGGGCAGCACTTTGATTTCTCCCTTATAATTGATTACACCAACCGAAACTTCTGTTCCGTCAAGGAAGCTTTCGATGATGATTTCGTTGTCTTCTTTGTAAGCTACTTCAATGGCAATTGGCAATTCTGCTTCTGTTTTTACTTTTGAAATTCCGAAGCTTGAACCTGCTTTGTTTGGTTTTACGAAACAAGGCAAACCTACTTTTTTTACAATTTCGGCTGTATTGATCACGTCACCTTTGTTCAGGTAATAAGAGATGGCCGTTTTGATTCCGTATGGTTTTAAAACCGAAAGCAAATCGCGTTTGTTGAACGTAAGTGCTGACTGGTAGTAATCACAGGAAGATTGCGGGATATTTAGTAATTCGAAATAAGCCTGCATTAATCCGTCTTCGCCCGGAGTTCCGTGAATGGCGTTGAAAACACAGTCGAAAGTGATTTTTTGTCCGTTTACGTTTACCGAGAAATCATTTTTATCAATTGGAAATTCAGCATCGTTTTCGTCTACATAAACCCATTTTTCCTTGAAAATATGAATACGGAAACCGGCGTATTTTGTTTTGTCAAGGTATTGGTGTACGACGTTTCCGCTGATAAGAGAAATTTTATATTCGCTTGAATATCCGCCCATGATGATGGCTATGTTTTTCATTGATTTGAGGTTTATTTGTTTAATCGTTTATTTGTTTAGTCGAAATGTTCTCCTGAAAACTGATGGCCTAGCCCTGATAGAGCCGGTATCCTTTTTCTTGCTTCTTTAGCAGGAAAAAGATTTAGGCGAAAGCAGGAAACAGCTCCTGATTCTAATTCTGAAACCAGTTGTCGGACTTTACAAAGTAAGACAATTTGAGACTTTCTTGTTTTAAACAAAATTATCATTTTTTTTGAAACGAAATAGGTTTATCTTTGCCACAACTAAAAATAAATTTATGAGTTTACGTAAGTATTTAACAAGCCGTGTGTTTTTTCTTCAAGTATTGGGTGCAGCTGCTATTATTGCAGTTTTGGGGTATTTGTTTATGCATTGGCTGACTTTTACAACGGATCACGGGAACGAAATAACGGTTCCGAATTTATCTAAACTGACAGAAGAACAAGTCGAAAGTAAACTGGACGAATTAGACCTGGATTATGTGCTTTTGGATAGTGTTGATTACCGAAGTGAATTTCCTAAATACAGTGTGGTAGAGCAGGATCCATTGCCCGGAACAAAGGTTAAAGTAGGAAGAAAAATATATATTAAAATTAATGCATCGGGTTTTTCGTCTGTTAAAATTCCGGATTTAATTGAGAAAACCTACCGTGAAGCAGTTCCGACCCTAAAAGCTCTGGGACTTCAGGAGGGAACCATTACTTATATTCCGAACCTTGGAAAAGATATGGTTTTGGAGATGCGTTATAAAGGAAGAAACTTAAAAGTAGGAGACCGCGTGCTTAAAGCTTCTAAAATTGATTTGGTTTTAGGAGACGGAAAAGCATCGTATGTAGACGACAGTCAGGCGACAGATAGTTTAGTTGCGCCGACAACTGAAACCCCAAAAGATGAACAATAATAATGAAAATTTAGATCTGGAAGACGAATTATTCGAACATTTCAGATTTGAAGTCCCTAAAGGTCAGGCGCTGTTGCGTATTGACAAATATTTAATGAATTTGATTCAGAATGCGACCCGAAATAAAATTCAGACCGCAGCCACTGAAGGAAACATTTTTGTAAATGATATTCCGGTAAAGTCAAATTATAAAGTAAAACCACTGGATGTGGTGACCGTGATGCTGACCCATCCTCCGTTTGAAAACCATATTCTTCCGGAAGATCTTCCATTGAATATTGTTTATGAAGATGATGCTTTATTACTGATTAACAAGGAGCCCGGAATGGTTGTACACCCTGGTCACGGAAATTATACCGGAACTTTGGTGAATGCCCTGGCGCATCATTTTGATAATCTGCCTATGAACAGCAGCGAACGCCCAGGTCTGGTTCACCGAATTGATAAGGATACGTCCGGACTTTTGGTGGTAGCCAAAACGGAGGCGGCCATGACGCATTTAGCCAAACAGTTTGAAGCTAAAACTTCGGAACGCGAGTATATTGCCCTTGTCTGGGGAAATGTGGCTGAAGAGGAAGGAACTATTAAGGGAAACCTTGCCAGACACTTAAAAGACCGCATGCAAATGGCTGTTTTTGCTGATCCTGAAATTGGGAAACCTGCCATTACGCATTATAAAGTGCTGGAACGTTTTGGTTATGTGACTTTGATTTCCTGTAGATTGGAAACAGGAAGAACGCACCAGATTCGTGCGCATTTGAAACATATCGGGCATCCATTATTTAATGATGAACGTTACGGTGGTCATTTGATTCTGAAAGGAACTACGTTTACGAAATACAAACAGTTTATAGAAAATTGCTTTAAAGCTTTGCCACGTCAGGCGCTGCATGCTAAAACACTTGGTTTTGTACATCCGACTACCGGTGAAATGATGCGTTTTGATACTGAATTGCCACAAGACTTTCAGAATTGTATCGAGAAATGGCGCAATTATGGGAAGACGCATACTATGGAAGAAGAGGAAAATTAATTAGATAATTTTTTAATTAGAAAATTAGATAATTCCTGATATTAAAAAAAGCTCCTGTTTGGAGCTTTTTTTTTGCTATTGTTTACAGAATACTTCTAATTGTTAAGTCGGTGATTTTTGCTTCTCCGTTGGTTAGAAAACCTAATTTGCCTTGTTGGCTTAAATTACTTTTTTCAAGAGAGCATTCTAATGTAGTTTCGTTATTGACTGAAAAGAACAATTGATTATGCAGTACTTTTATTTTTACGGAATACCATTTGTTGTTTTCTAATTTCATTATTTTTTTAAACAAGGTCGGGCCTCCGCGTTTTTCGTATTCATCACTCTTTTTGTGATAAACGCCTTTTCCAATCACGATATTCTGGTCGATTTGATAGAGATAGGTTCTGATATATTGCTTTTTATCGATGTTCAGCATAATCTCAAATAAAGATTCTTTCGTCATATTTAACTTAAAATCGATTTCATAATTTTCAGGTAGGTTCTTTTTAGATTCTATGACGCCCCAATGCATTGGGCCTCCGGTTCCTTTTAATGTATCTTTTTCAAGAGACCATTCTTTCGGATTTAAGTTCCAGTCTGACTGCAGAGCAGAAGCAGGAGCTATTTTGTATTCTTTTTTTGTTGTTGCAATGGTGCTACAACAGGAAGTGATTATTAGGGAGAGTACTAATAATAGGGGATATTTAATTTTCATTTTTGTTTTTAGTTTAGCTCTGAGTGGTATTTTATTTTGCCGATTGATCCTGTGGGAGTCGGAAGCAATTCAAATACCGAAGTAGGAGCGAGGCCGGATTCGATGCGATGTGAAACGTATAAAATACTGACGTTTGTTTCCTGTTTGATGGTATTGATCAGCTGAATGACCAAATCAACATTTTCGTCATCTAAACCTTCCACCGGTTCGTCCAGAATTAACAAAGGCGGATGTTTTAAAACGGCGCGAACAATTAAGGCGACTCTTTGCTGACCTATAGAAAGATCGATAAAACGTTTTTTGCGTAAACTACTCATTTCAATTACTTCAAGCCATTGCGTTACAATTTGTTTTTGCAACGTTGTGGGTTCGGTGTATAAGCCGATGGAATCAAAAAATCCGGACAGAATCATTTCTTCCAAAGTATGTCCTTTTTGAAATAAATCGGTCATGGAAGTCGTGAAGATTCCGATTTGCTTTTTGATGTCCCAGACGCTTTCTCCGGTTCCTTTTTTTCTTCCGAATAAGTATAAATCCTGACCAAAGCCTTTTGGATTATCACCTGTAATTAAAGATAAGATTGTGCTTTTTCCGGAACCGTTTGGGCCGATTAACTGCCAGAATTCACCTTCTTTTATCGTCCATGAAATTTGGTCTACAATTTTCCGATCGTCATAGCTTACGGAAACATTTTCCATTTTGACTAAAACACTTTCGTGGAAAGAATGCGATTCCAAAGCCTTTGGAATTGCGGATGTATTTAAGGTTTTATAAAGTTTTTCAATTTTTGAAAGAGGATGTAATTCAAATGTATTGTCTTTGATTTGTGCTTTATTGGGAACAAAATGAAGTACATCGGTAACGCGGTTTACGATCTGAATAATGGCGATCTGCTCTGTTAAATCTTTTAAAGATTCGGCTAAAATGACACGCGAGGCCTGATCTAAATGATCAAACGGATTATCGAAAATGATAAAGTCAGGTTTTTGACTGATGCAGTATTTTAAAAACTCTTTTTTGCGTTCACCGGAAGAAAAGGTTCGTAATTGCCTGTGGGAATCAGGAGAAGCCTCAACAATGTCGTATTGATATTCTTTTTCGATGAATTTTTCAATGGCAATATCTGAAAACAGTATTCCTTTTTGATTGTTAAAAACGGCTAATTCTCCTTTGGCTTCGGCAGAAAGTAAAGTATCAATAAAGGCTTTTTTGTTTACCTGATTCGATAAAAGTATATCCCAATGCTGCATTTCTGTTTTTTAAATTTTTAATTATTTTTTATGGTTGCCATCGGACGATCATTGCGCGACCATTCACTCCAGGAGCCAATGTACAGTTTCGGAATCGGAATTCCGGCGTAATCCATTGCTAACAGAGTATGACAGGCCGTAACGCCTGAGCCACAATGCACAATGGTGTTTTCAGGTTTTACATCGCCTAAAATCCGGCTGTATTTTTGGTGTAACGTTTCAGCGGAATGATAAAAACCATTTTCGTCTAAGTTTTCACTAAAGGGAACATTGACAGCGCCCGGAATATGTCCTGCGATTAAATCCAGGGGTTCTGTGAGGCCGTCAAAACGGTTTTTATCTCTTACGTCGATTACTATGTTTTCGTTGTTATTTCGGGCTTTTTCGACTGCTTCGATATCGGCTAAAGCCAATTTCCATTCTGAAACCGGATATTTTTCAGCGGGTTCAAAAGTTTCAATTTCTGAACTTACCGTAAAACCGGCTTTTATGGCGGCTTGCAGACCTCCGTTTACAACCTGCACTTTTTCATGGCCAATGGAACGCAGCATCCACCAGAATCTGGCTCCGGCATTCGATCCGTTTTTATCATCATAAATAATCACATGGGCTGATGGCTGAATGCCAAGTTTTGAAAGTACTTCCGAAAACTTCTCAAAAGAAGGTAAAGGATGTCTTCCTCCGTTTGCAGGATTGGTTTCGACGGTTGCTAAGTCTTTATTTAAATCAACATATCTCGCGCCTTTTAAGTGTTCCTTTTGATAATTTTCTTCCGCATTGATTCCTGCTCGTGCATCAATTAAAATAATTTCTGATGATTCCTGTAGTTTTACTAATTCTTCAGGATTTATAATTGCTGAAAATGTATTTGACATTTAAATGAAAATTAAATTCTTTTTAAAAATACTAACCCGGGATTTTTTCAATTAATATTTCGTTTCCTGCCAGATCAAAATAAGTACAGGTCATTTCGATGATATCCACACGCCATTTGGCAATACCACATTGCGCGGAATGATTACAAAACGTAAGATAATCCGTTTCACCATTTTGATGTTTGACCAGAAATTCGATAAAAAGCTCTTTGTTTACAGAGGCTGAGATTTTAATTTCGTTGTATTTTTCATCGGCGGTAACGTTATAATTGTTTACGCCATAGTATTCAACATGGCCATCGTGTACAAAAGTATCGTAGCCTTTTACGCCTAAAATAATTAAATCCTGTATATAATTTGGAAAATCTGCACCGCTTTTTACTTTGGCATGTGCTTCTTTTATTTGGTCTATAGTAAACATAATAGTTCGTTTTTAGTTAAAGTTTTATTGTTTCAAAAATACGATTAATGGTTTTATAAAGAAATCAAAAGATTCAATATGTGGCAAATGTCCGGTGTTTGGAATTTCGACTAATTTTGCGTTCGGAATTGCTTTTTGTGTTTTTTTACCCAGTTCCAAATAATTCCCCATTGTTTTTCTGACTTCTTCCGATACAAGCGGTTTTCCTAAAGCGGTTTTATCTCTCGTTCCGATAATTAAAAGTGTGGGGCTTTTGAGGTTTTTAAATTCGTATAAAACAGGTTGTGTAAAAATCATATCGTACAGCAAAGCAGAGTTCCAGGCTACTTTTGAATAATCCGCAGCGGTAGTCCAACCGGCGCCAAGTTCGGCCCATTTTTGAAAATCGGCATTCCATTTTCCGTCGTAATAATTCTCCATCTGGTATTTTTTGATGGCTTCGTAATTTTGTTTCAATTCCGATTCGTACCACCATTCGACAGGTTTATACGGAACAACCAATTTCCAGTCTTCTAAGCCAATTGGATTTTCAAGTACCAGTTTTTCGGAAGTTTCCGGGTACATCAGCGCAAATCTTGTGGCTAACATTCCGCCCATGGAATGTCCCAAAATGGTTGTTTTTTGAATTCCCAAATGATCCAGTAATTTTTTGGTATTTTCTGCCAGTTGCTGAAAAGTATATTGAAAATTATCCGGTTTTGAAGATTTTCCAAAACCAATCTGATCAGGAACAATTACCCTGAAACCTTCTTTTGTCAAAGCTTTGATTGTGGTTTCCCAATACGCACCGTTGAAGTTTTTGCCGTGAAGCAAAATGATATTTTTGTTGTTGTAATTATCGGGTCTGATATCCATGTAAGCCATTTTTAAAGGCTGGCGCTGATTGTTCAATTCTAAAAAATGAACGGGAAAAGGATATTCATAATTCGTTAGATTGATATCGAGAGCTTTTATATTTTCCTGTTGCGCCAGGCAGAGGAACGGTAGGAGCAGCAATATGATTTGTATTTTTTTCATTTTCGAAGGATATTAATTTGCAATTATAATAAAAGTAAGGCTTACCGCTTTAAATGCAAAAAATATACTCTTAAAATTATCAGAAAAAACCGAAAGTTTATTACAGGATTATTTTTTCAGCGTAACAACGCGCTGCGGGTACGGAATATCAATATCAGCTTCGTCAAAACGCTTTTTGATGCTTTGCAATAAATCACAATACATTACAAAACCATCAGTAGAATTTTTTGCCCATGCCCATGCTTTCAGCGTTACGCTTGAATCTGCGAGTGCTACAACACGCGCCACGACCAAAGGAGTTTTTAGTTTTTTATTTTCTGCTGTTCGGGTATCAATAAAAAGAGGGTGTTTGGCGACTTCGTCTTTCATGATTTCTAATGCTTTTTCGACATCTGATTCATAACCAATACCAATTTCTATTATTTTACAGCATTTGGTGTCGTGCATATTGGTATTTACAATAATCTGATTGCTGATAACTGAATTCGCAATAATGATTCTGTTGTTTTCTGCATCTTTGAGTACTACCTGTCTCAGATTTATATCTTCGACTGTACCAACAAAGCCATTGATGGTAATTTTATCATTGATTCGGAAAGGCTTAAAAATTACCAGAAAAATTCCGCTGACAATATTACTCAAAGCCTGCTGTGAAGCCAGACCCGCTACCAGCGAAATTACTCCGGCCCCGGCTAAAAAGGAATGCCCGATGATTTTGAATTCCGGAATCTGGATTAGGGCAAAAGCAAAACCTAAAATATAAATTACGGTTATGATTAAATGTTTTAAAAAACGAAAACCAGTTGCATCATATTCTTTATTGCTTAGTTTGCGATACAGGAAATAACGTAATACTTTGTCGGTAATGGCACCCAGTATTACTGTAATAATTAATATAATGGCAATAAAAACACCTATTCTAAAGTCTTTTAAATAATCAATCATAGGTTGCAAGTTTGAAAAAAATCCAAAAAACGACTATTTTTTAAAAGGTGCTTTTTGGATTTTTGTAATTTATAACAAATCGTATTTTCTTTTAAAGCCCGACAAAGTCATCGCTTTTAGGAAAGATACTCAAAGCTTCAATGGCAATTTCAGGAGTCGGAGAAGCTAGTTTGCGAAGTTTGGTATCCATCCAGGCACCATCAACTGTAATAACAGCACAAAGGGTGTCGTCTTCTTTTCTGAATTCGTGAACGATGGACCAACGCGAAGCATCGGCTTTCATTTTTGAAGTTTTGGTATGCAGGAATATCTTATCTGAAAGTTTTAATTCTTTTCTAAAGATGCATTCTTCCCTAAACAAAACCGGGCCAAAACTCTGTGTTTGCATGACACGAAGGGTTAAACCTAATTGTTCTAATATTTCGATACGATGTTGTGCTCCAAAATCATAATAGGCGCTATGACGGACGTGAAAATTGGGATCTAAATCTGACCAGCGAAAAGATAATTCTTTAATAAATGAAACCATTTTTGTTTTATTTTAATGTTATTCAGGCTGTTTTTATCGGGTTGGAAAAACAGTCATTTTCAGGAAATCGAAATTACAAATAAAAACGAACAGTTTATTAGAAAATAGAATTATTGATATTGAAATTGTCTTTTAATTTTTAAAATAAAGTTAAATATTTTATTCCAGTTTAGATTCTTGTATGTTTGATATTATAATAATTTAGAATTGATATATTCTTATTTGCGGTCAATTGTATATTAGAGAAATAACTTCGAAATAAAAAAAAACAGTTGCAAGAAAGTACTTGTAACTGTTTGATTATTTAATAAATTTATTTTATTTTTTTAGGACGGAACACATGTAATAGCTTTCTTTAAAAGAAAGGTTAAATTTATTTGAATAATGATACCAAAATTTAATTGATCAAGATTTTATTACTTTCTTCTTTACCATTATTATTTATTTTTAAAATGTATATCCCTTTTTCCAATCCTTGAACATTTATCGAAGAACCTTCATCCTTAATTTTAATTTCTCTTTTTTGAGTTCCATTTAGATCATATAATCGAGCATGGATTTCTGAGTTTATTCTAGCCTTTGAATTCGTGTTTTTTAATTTTATGTTCACAATATTATTTGAAGGATTTGGATATATTTCAAAGTTTGAACTATTTATTGTATTTTCATTGGTAATTTTTATATCGGGACCAGCGACTCTGTTTATTTCTTCGTCTTCACTGTTTATCGCTTGAGAAGTATAAATCACATCACTTCCGCAAGCATTTGTAGCTGTTAATTTCATTGTTACTGAAAAGGGAGGGTAAGCTGTAAAAATAGCAAGGCCGCCTACACTAAAAAAATCTACATAACCTGTACTTGAGACATATTCCCAAGTATAGGTAGAAAAGTCATTATAAAGATCTTGACCACGATAATTATAAACATATCGTTCTACTTTTTCTCCGGTAAAATTTGCTACAGGAGAGCCAACAATACTTATGTTTTTTGTTATTGCAAATGATTGTCCACAAGAATTCGATACTAATCCTGTTAATGTAAAAGCACCTTTTGAAACTGGAACTACTATTGCCTGATTGCCTGAATTTGTAACAGTTGCAACTGAGTTATTAGATGAACTCCAGTTTACAGTAAGGCCATTGTACAGGTTTGGAATATCATAGACTTCTGATGCTGACTGATAACAAATTGCAGGACTGCCAGCGATTGTTAATAAAGTTGGACTAAAACCACTTCTGGCTGTTGAACACGTTTTATGAGGCTGACTTACCCCATTTAATATTGGAACTACTTGAACAGGTGAAGGTACTGTTGTATAATCGGTAGGTTTTAAGTCTATATAATTTTCAGTTGTTGTAAAACCAGTTCCGCCGGGAACCGGGATACCATTTCTACTCCAACCATAACCAACATACCAAGTGTAGGACAAAGTACCCGGAGAATTATAAACATTATTAACAGTAAATATATAGTGTGAGTTTGAATCACAATAAATGAATTGTGAAGTTGGACTAATTTCAAATGTAGGAGACGGATTTTTGGTTATTTTGTAGATACAAGTTTTTGCAGGAGAATTGCCTGAAGAATGACTGTATTCGCCATAAAAATTACTTCCCGTAACTTCAATACTAGAAGCTGATATTGTTTGGCTAAATGTCCCTTCCCATGTTGTTCCACCTGAAAAAGCAGAGTTGTTAACTAATATTCCATTAAGTTCAACAGGGGTAGCGGAACTGTTTTTTTTCAAAAAGATTTTAAATTGGGCCGTAGATCCAACATCTGTTGATGAAGATGGTTTTGTAACTCTCAATGTAAAAGATACTGTTACAGTCGGATTATTACCTAATGCGATAGTAGCACAATTTTCTATAGGGGAGTTATTTACACTCACATTATACATTCCCGATATTATTTGGGAATTAACTAAGTTTATAAAAGTAAAAAATACAAAAAGAAATTGAAGGGTAGTTTTTTTCATAATAACTTATTTAGTATTAAAATTTTAATAAAAATAAGATTTTTTTTATGAAAAACAAATATTTTATTGAAGATCAATAGCTTATTCTTTTTTTTTAGATTTTCTAGCGAAACCGAAACCGGAGGATTTGTTCATTATTTTTATTCCTTTTTGTATTCAATCTTTTTACAATCCACAGCAATGTAAGTCCTTATCTGATAAGTTTAAAAGTACCATGACCTACCGGATAAATGAAACCATTTTTGTTTTATTTTAATGTTATTCAGGCTGTTTTTATCGGGTTGGAAAAACAGTCATTTTCAGGAAATCGAAATTACAAATAAAAACCCAGACCATTTAGTGCAAAAGAGAAGTATTGCTTCTGGTTTTTAAAAATATTCCGTTTTGAAAGGAGCAAAATCCTGTAGTTTTGGAAGCGGCCTCATGCTGATTTTCTTTTGAGTCTTCGTTACCGGAAAATTATCTTCGCCATAAGGTTCTGTTTTTTTAATACGAATTCCGGTAGATAAATTAAAATCGATTTGACCCATCGTTCCTTGTCCGTCCGAATAGACTTCAGAGAAACCGATGAGTTCGAAATTATTATTCTGATACCTGAATTTATGCTCAAAATGACCGCGCAAAAGTTCATTTTCAATACTAAGAATACCTTTTTTTATGGTAATTTCTGAAAAAGCATTTCCGCTGTAGTAGCCCTTTTTGCCTTCAGGGAAAGCAGGATCTATCGCTTTTACTGATGAAAGAATACGTTTAAAACTACCATTGGCTTCAGCAAAATAAATTTCGAGTTTATACGGAGCGTTATCGCTTAAAGTATCTTGCAAAACTAAAACATAGTCCGCCAGACCATCTTTGTTCAGATCGCCATTTACTTTAGTTATTTTTTTAGTGAAATTATCTTTTTGAGCTATTAAAGCTATGGGAAACAATAAGAAGAATATGATTTTTGGCATTGTTTAATGGTGCAATAGGTTTTTAATTTAAGGTAGATTCTTCTATGGCTGTTATTTTAATATCATCATCATTTAAGGATTTTAAAAAATCAGAAGCATCAAATACTTCTCCCATTGTCGTTACACCGTTTTTCTTTGTGCTGCCCGATAAAATTCTCTTTATGCTTTCTGTGATCAAAGGCGCTGTAACGGCATAAATATCCTGACCCTGAGCCGAAATGGTTCTCCTGATGTTACTTTTTACAGCAATAACTTCTACACAAAATTGCTGAGATGATCTGTTTTTACTGTCAACCGGTTTTGGTTCCGGAGTATCATTATTTCTAAGATCATCTAAAGAGTTCTGACTAAGAAAGGTATTAATCGTATTTACATTTAAATGGCGTGAAATCGTAATGATTTCAGAGAGTGGTAAAGCTACAACTTCCTTAATTCCGATTGGATTTTTGAAATCCCATTCTTTTGAAATCCCGGCTTCAAGTTCTTGTAAACGATTGTCTTTGAATGTTAATCTTTTGTAATGATTTCGATCTCCGGTTAATCTTGTTCCTTTTGTGGGATGCCAGGAATCCAGGCCTATGTAAACATTAATTTCATCAATTTCGTTCCAATCCTGCGTTAATGCGGTACTTATCAGATCGGCTAAGCCACCGTAAAAGGCAGCAGCAGGGATTATTAGAATTTTATTGTTTTTTGCTGGTTCAGCAAATTGTTCAAATACATCTAATACGGCTTTTTGTTCAGCACTTAAATCAATATAATGACTGCCTGATCGTAAAGCAGCTTCTATAATAGGTTTTGCAGTATCTAAATAAGGTCCGGCACAGTTTATAATAATTTTGGCTCCGGAAAAAGCATCGTCCAGTGTTTTTGGATCATGAAGGTCTGCTGCTTTTATTTCTAAATCAGGATATTCCTGATGGAGAAGGGTTAATTTTTCATGATCTCTTCCGGAAAGAATCAGATTCTTATAACCTTGTCTGAAAAGTTCCGCTAGAATAAATTTTCCGGTGTGACCATAAGCGCCATAAATTGCAATGCGATTTTCCATATTAGAAAATATTAAATTGGTTTTATAGTATCTGATAAGTTACGCCAAATCTAAAAATTTTAGAATGTACACTATTTGTGCCTCCGGTATATCCTTCTTTATAATTCGATAAACCGAAGGAATATCCCAGATAAACGCCAAATTTTTTATAATCTGTAGATACCTGAATTCTTGGACGAAGATCAGTATTTATTGTTTTTCTGTCTCTGGAGGTCGTATATTTATTTCCGTTTGTGTCAGTTGCATCTCCTTTTTCTTTCGCATTTAAGATACTTGCAAAATCAAACCCGGCGACCAGGTCAATTGGAAGCTGGCCGGTATTAAAACGATATCCGGCAAATGGATTGATATTGACTGAGCTGACATCCATAGTGGTTTCACCGGAAACAGGCTCCGCGATCCCTTCTTCAAATTTAAACACAAAAGCCAATGCCGTTTTGCTTCTCAGATTTTCGTAACCGGCTCCTATGCCATAAATGAAATTAACTTTGGTTATTCTTTTTAAGTTAAGTGAAACTCCATAAGCAAATGCATTTTTTGATCCATAAGGATTATTGGTATATCCATATCCTACAGTTTCGGAAAGCAGTATAAATGATGACGATTCCGCGCTTTCTCCGCTAAAAGAAGAAAGTCCCGAATCTAAAGACAGTCTCAATTCTGTTTTTTGACTGTATGAATTGGAGTAAATAAAAAAAGAAAGAATAAAAAGTAATAATTGCTTCATTATGAATTTTAGTTAAGGTTTGTGGACGCTAATGTAACTAAAATAGTATTGTATTTTTGCTGTTAATATTCATTTTTAAATTTCATAATGAAACCGAAATATGACGATTAGATTACTGCTTTTATTTTTCTTCTTTGGCACTCAATTTTTTCACAATCCACGGCAACGTGAGACCTTGACCGATAAGAGTCAGTAATACAACAGCGACAGAAATAAAAATAATTGCATTTCTTTCAGGAAATGGTGTTCCGTCTTCCAGAAATTTTGGTAATCCGATGGCGATGGCGAGCGAAACAATTCCGCGCATTCCGGACCAGCTTAAAATAATACTGTTGTTGAAGTCTAAAAGTGCGTGTTCGCTTACTTTTCTTTTCCTTTTTGTATTTTGAAATGCTTTTTGGAGATTGATTTTCTGCAAAAATATTCGGATCATCCTAATCACTAAAGCGACAATAGTAATGATTGCTGCGTAACCAATGTAAGGCAGGATCATACTGTTGTCTATGTCTTTCAGAATATAACGAAAATTAAGTCCTATTAAGATAAAGATCAATCCGTTGAGTAGAAAAATGATAATTTCCCAAAGGCTTCTGGATTGATTTTTTAAGCTTTCGGGAAATATTTTTTTACTGAAACGGGCAATTGCCAGTCCTAAAATAACGACTGCAATTACTCCTGAAACATGCAGATGTTCTGCAATAAGATAGGTGACAAAAGGCATTAACAGCAGGAAGCTAATCGTTACATTTACGTTTTTATGCACACGCGTTAGGATGTAACTTAGAATTTTAGCTATTACAAAGCCTACTAAAAATCCTCCTCCTAGTAATAATAGAAATTCCAGCGTGGCTTTCCAGATGACAAATGCGGATCCCATTACGGCAGCGACCGCAAAACGATAAGCCACCAATGCCGAGGCATCATTAATCAGGCTTTCACCTTCAAGAATAGTTATCGTTTTATGGGATATTTTCAGTCCTTTTGTAATGCTTATTGCGGCTACGGCATCTGTAGTAGAGAGAATTGCTCCAAGTACAAACGCCAGCGGCCAGGTCATTCCGGGAATTATAAAATGGGCTAAAACTGCGATTCCTAAGGCAGTAAGGAAAACTAATGAAATAGCGAGTGTACCAATTGTATTCAGATTGGTCTTGAAATCCTTAGGCGAAATATTAAAAGAGGCATCGTACAATAAAGGTGGCAGAAATAGCAGAAATATAATTTCCGGATTAATTTCGATTTCGTTCATTGTTGGAATAAATCCAATTGCGATTCCTACTATGACCAGTAAAATAGGTTGCGGCAATTTTATGGTGTCGGCAAAAGCGGATAGTCCGATGACGATGGCCAGAATAAATATGATGATACTGTAGTTTTCCATTTAGACTGCTGTTGAATTGAAGAAAGTTGCTAATGTAAGTATTTCGGGATTAATTAAAAATATAGAAAGACATATCCTGTTAGATTCCAATAAACTTCTTTTGAAAACGAGTGCCCTAGCCCAGATACAAGCGGTATCCTTTTTTGTTTTTTCTTTAAAAATAAAAAGATACAAGCGGATAGCTGGAAATAGCTCCCGATAATGACACCTAAAGTACTGATATGCCACAGTTGTCAGGTTTTGAAAATGTCATGTTGTCAGCTGATTTTTACTATGACAACATTAAAACTGACAATTTACTTTGGTTTTTTATATTGGCACAAAGATTGACTTATGCCACCTGAGTTAAAAATGTATATCAAAAATTAAATATATAAAAAATGGGTAAAATAATCGGAATTGACTTAGGTACGACGAACTCTTGTGTTTCTGTAATGGAAGGTAACGAAGCAGTTGTTATTCCTAACGCAGAAGGAAAAAGAACAACTCCATCTATCATCGCTTTTGTTGAAGGTGGCGAAATTAAAGTAGGTGATCCTGCAAAAAGACAAGCAGTAACGAATCCTACAAAAACGATTGCTTCTATTAAACGTTTTATGGGACACACTTTTGCTGAGACTACAAACGAAGCAAAAAGAGTTTCTTATTCAGTTGTAAAAGGTGACAACAATACACCACGTGTGGATATTGACGGTCGTTTATATACTGCACAGGAATTGTCAGCAATGACTCTTCAAAAAATGAAAAAAACTGCTGAAGACTATTTAGGTCAAACTGTAACTGAAGCGGTTATTACTGTTCCTGCTTACTTTAACGATGCACAACGTCAGGCTACAAAAGAAGCTGGTGAAATTGCTGGTCTTAAAGTGATGCGTATCATCAACGAGCCAACTGCTGCGGCACTTGCTTACGGATTAGATAAAAAAGGAACTGATCAAAAAATTGCTGTTTACGATTTAGGTGGAGGTACTTTTGATATCTCTGTTCTTGAATTAGGAGATGGTGTATTTGAAGTATTGTCTACAAACGGTGATACTCACTTAGGTGGAGATGATTTTGACCACGAAATTATTGACTGGTTAGCAAATGAATTCTTAGCAGAGGAAGGTATTGACTTACGTTTGGATCCAATGTCATTGCAACGTTTGAAAGAAGCTGCAGAGAAAGCAAAAATTGAATTGTCTTCTTCTTCAGAAACTGAAATCAACTTGCCATACGTTACAGCTACTGCTTCAGGACCAAAACACTTAGTTAAAAAATTATCAAGAGCTAAATTTGAGCAATTGACTGATTCTTTAGTTAAACGTTCTATGGAGCCAGTTGCTAAAGCATTAAAAGATGCAGGTTTATCTACATCTGATATTGACGAAGTTATTCTTGTTGGAGGTTCTACACGTATGCCAAGAATCGCTGACGAAGTAGAAAAATTCTTTGGTAAAAAAGCGTCTAAAGGAGTTAATCCTGATGAAGTTGTTGCTATTGGAGCTGCTATTCAAGGTGGAGTTTTATCCGGAGATGTAAAAGATGTATTGTTACTTGACGTTACACCTTTATCTTTAGGTATCGAAACTATGGGTGGTGTATTGACTAAATTAATTGAGTCTAACACAACTATTCCAACTAAAAAATCACAAGTTTTCTCTACTGCTGCTGATTCTCAGCCATCTGTTGAAATTCACGTATTGCAAGGTGAAAGAGCTATGGCGGTTGATAACAAAACTATCGGTCGTTTCCACTTAGACGGTATTCCACCAGCACCAAGAGGAGTTCCTCAAATCGAGGTTACTTTTGATATTGATGCAAATGGTATCATCAAAGTTTCTGCAACTGATAAAGGAACTGGAAAATCTCACGATATCCGTATCGAAGCTTCTTCTGGTTTAACAGCTGAAGAAATCGAAAAAATGAAAAAAGATGCTGAAGCTAATGCTGATGCTGACAAAATAGCTAAAGAAAGAGCTGAGAAATTAAACGAAGCTGATAGTACTATTTTCCAAACTGAAAGTCAATTGAAAGAATTGGGAAGTAAATTAACAGACGATCAAAAAACAGCTATCGAATTTGCTTTGACTGAATTAAGATTTGCTCACCAATCTCAAGATCTTGAAGCAATCCAAAAAGGATTAGACAATGTAAATGCAGCCTGGAAAGTAGCTACAGAAGCAATGTACGCTCAAGGTGGTGAACAAGGTCAACAAGCGGCTCCTCAACAAGAGCAGTCTCAAGGTGACAATGTTGAAGACGTTGAATTCGAAGAAGTCAAATAATTACTGATTAACATCAGTTAAGAATAAGTGCTAAAGCGCTGTAAACTTTATGTTTACAGCGCTTTTTCTTTTTTGTTCTTTTTTTATTCTGCTATTTTTTAATCGTTTTTTATCATATATTTGTACCACATTTGTACCGGCACTTAAAAGGCGATAAAGTGGCACTTATTTATGCTTATGGTGTATTAATCAGTAGATTGAGCTATGAAACGATTAAATAAACAATGTCTTGTCTGCGGCGGGGAATTTCTGCCCAAAAACGTAGCTTCCGTCTACTGCTCTCCTAAATGCAGCAAAAAAGCATACAAACAGAAGATGCTGCGGCTAAAAAAGGAAGAGGAGATCAAAGTGCTGGCAGGTAAAATACCCGAGAACAAGGCTTTTCTTTCTGTTCCGGAAGCTGGCATTCTTTTTGGTGTTGCCAAAAGAACACTTTACCGGCTTGTCAGCCAGGGGGAAATTCCGTCAGTTAATCTGGGAATCCGCCTTGTAAGGATAGACCGAAGCGTTATGGCTGAGATGTTCGGCCCTGCCCGCAGCCTGCCGCAGCCTGAAAGCGCACCGAAGAAAAAATTATACAGCCTTGAAAAAGAAGACTGCTATTCTATCGGCGAAATAGCTGAAAGATTTCAAATTTCTGAAGGTTCTGTCTACAATCATATCAGGAAATATTCAATCCCTACCAGACAGATCGGAAAGTACGTATATGCCCCCAAAATGGAAATTGACAACTTGTATAACGGAAATGATTTTATATGAAGCAATTAGCAAAAACCAAGGTGACTGTGCGTCTTCGAAAAGCAGAAGACCGAAAAGAATGGTATGTTTACATAGAAAGCTATCCTGTAGAGATTTCCGAAAAGAAAGCTCCCCAGAGAATCCGTGAATATATAAACCGATCCGTAACAACAGTGGAGTGGGACAAAAAAAGAACTGCCCGGACAGATGCAGCTGGATCAAAGTCGTACAAACCCAGACGCAGCGATAACGGAATTATAATCTGCAGAAGCGAAAACGACCGTGAAATTATGCTGTATGCTGACGGAGTGCGTAAAATTCGGCAGAAAGAATACGATAACACAGATTTGTACAGTGATGCTGAGAACCTATTGGCTGAACAAAAAGAAAAAGGAAAAGAGGATTTTATTAGATATATTTCTGCCACTGCAGCTAAAAGACATGCCCGAAGTTCGAAATCTATTCAGATCAATTGGGAGCGGTCCAAAGAATTTTTAAAAAGCTATTCGAAAGGCAGCCTTATGTTTTCTCAGATTGACAGCAGAATGGCGGAAGATTTTAAACTATTTCTGCTAGGTGCTCCACTCGGAGGAGGCAAAAAAGGAACCATTTCCCGCAACACTGCGGGTACCTATTTTTCCATATTTAAAGCGGCTTTAAAACAGGCCTTTATCGAGGGATATCTAACAGTTGATTTATCTTCAAAAATAAAAGGCATCCCGGAGCAGGAGTCAAGACGTGAATATCTGACCATTGAAGAATTGAATACACTGGTATCAACACCATGTGAAAAAGACGTCCTTAAAAGAGCCGCACTTTTCTCAGCGCTTACAGGACTGAGGCATTCCGACATTCAGAAGCTCCGCTGGAAAGAGATTAGTCTGGAAGATGGTATGGCTAAACTGCATTTTACGCAGAAAAAGACAAAGGGCGTTGAATATATGCCTATTTCTCAGCAGGCTTTGCAGCTCTGCGGAGAACCGAGGCTTCCCGCGCAGCTTGTTTTTGAGGATCTGCCGGACCCATCGTGGATTTCGCGCCCTCTGAAAAAATGGGTTGAATCTGCTGGCATTAAAAAAAATATTACCTTCCACTGCTTCCGCCATACATTTGCAACACTGCAGTTATCGAGCGGGACAGACATTTATACGGTCAGTAAAATGCTGGGACATACCAACGTAAAAACTACTGAAATCTATGCAAAAGTAGTGGACGAGAAGAAAAATAAAGCTTCGCAGGCAATACAATTGGAATCTTTAAAGAACAAGCCGCAATGAAAACAAAATACTTTGAATATATTGTTATTTACCTGTCTGTTTTTTTAGTATGTGTTTTTGTCGGCATAATAGGAAGACTGGTGCTGCTGGAAAAAGGTGCGGATGAGTATACAGCCGGCGCTTTTTTTTGGATCAGCACTGGATTTGGAATTTTAATGTTTGCAATTCTAAGTTTATTTCTAAACGAATTGGCCGCTCGCGTACTGAATCGTTTTTTGAAGGTTAAAAAAAATGAATCGCCTGAAAACCATATTCCAAGTGAAGACCTTGAAAAGATCGAAGAGGAGCGTCAGGATACTTTAATTAAACCCGAATTGTCTGAAAATAAAAATTCAGCCAGATATATTGAACAGATAAGAGAGCAGCAGCAAAATGTAATCAAAAATCAAAAACAAGCCAGAATTGATATTGTAATTCGTTATACGCAGGAAAAATTTGCCATATATGCTGCAGATGATGATTTGAAACAATTGTGCAGGAATATAATAATATATGCTGAAGAGATAAATTTTGAAAATATTAAACAGGTAAAAGTAAAAGATTTGTCAAATCTCGATTTGTATCATTTTGGCTGGAATATCTGGAATTGTTTTAAAGTAGGAAAACAGGACAGTATCGCACAATTTTTAAAATTAACTTTTGCGGAATCCTTAAAGGATGTTGAAGAGAACAGCATTAAAACGCATCTGAAAGATGATGATCAAAAAGGCATTATAAAAATTATGGAAGACTTTACTTATTTCTAATTATCAGTAATTAGAAATGCACTGTGTTTTTTAAGTGTTTTTGTTGTGGCTTAGGACACAGTGAAAACACTTTTTTCATTTGCTCTATAACAATTAAAAACGATAGTTATGGACATAAATGAAATCTCATTTGAGAACCTGCCCAAAGCAGTAGCACAATTAGCGATTGAAATTGCCGAGATTAAACTTATGATTCAGAATGTACAAGTATATGAATCTAAAGAAAAAAGTGTTCCTATTGGTATTGAAGAAGTAAGCCGGTTAATAGGAAAAGCAAAGCCTACAATTTACGCTCTTGTAAGGCAAAGAAAAATCCCGTGTTATAAGTATGGTAAAAAGCTGTATTTTTTTGAAGAAGAGCTTTTAGAATGGATTTCTAAAGGGAAAAAGAAAACAATACAGGAAATCGAATCAGAAGTATTGAAATATAATCATAATCGAAATAAATAGATGGATTATAGCCAGGAAGAATACTTATTGTCATTCTATTAGATCATAGTGAAAAATTCATATTGTGGTTTCATGAATAATTAGGTCAGTAATACACAAATTTTGTTGATTATTAGATAGGAAATTTTCAACGGATAATTAGGGATTCGAATTCTTCTTTAGACCCAGTTAATATAGGTAATGCAATGCTGATTATTTCAGGGATACTTCTGAAATTTTAATAGAATAAATATACATTTTTTTATTATTTAATAGGTATTTTTGGATCAACTTGATGTGTAAAAGCTGGATAGAGTAGAGCAGGATTCGAACTTAATCGTTCAAACCCGTTTCTATGTTACGTTTTTATAATGTCTTAAACCTAAGTGCACCGATTCTGCACCTGAATTACAATTGTTGCTTTTTTACTGTTTATTTATTTCAAAAACAGCTTTGTTTTTATGTTTAACAGACTCTTATTCAGTGATATTATTCTGAATAATTTGTTTGTAAATATATCATTATTTTTCGATTATTAATAATTTAATTTTTGATGATTCTTTGTAGCGGGAAGCATTCAAATATTGATGATTATGCTAGTATTATTGAATGCGCATCTTAAATTTGATTTTGAAAAATTAGGATAACTTTTTTGAATAATAAAAATAAGCCTCACTATTTTGAAATATAAACTATTGAAAGATTAAAAAATTATTATTAAAAAATGAACCTTAATTTTTTCGATACAGAAAGTAATATTCCTTTATTTATAAGGTTTTTCCAACCATGAAATACAAATGAGGTACAAGTTTTTAGCTAATAAAACAAAGTAACAACAAATAAAAAATTATAGATATAAGGATCGTTTTTGTTTGACCTTTTTTACTTATCTCAAAGAATACATTAACCCAACGGTTAGCACGAATATATTTAAAATATTCTATTTCAATAGATTTTAATTGATCGCTTGTAGTCTATTGTATTAGATCTGATTCTTTTATTCAAATGACTTGTTTTTATTCTTTATACTATGATAGACATCATGTCTATGGCAAACCATTGAAAGTATGTAGCTCTTTTATCGAACTTATTTTGATGATATTTTGCTCAGAATTTTTCATATTTTAAAATTCGCAGACAGTTTTCAAATACTGTCTGCATTTAAAAATCTATAAATTTAAGCATTTAAAAAATTACTCCCAGATGCACTTCGGTCTTGTGTCATTACTTCTAAAACACCGCCCGGATATTCGCCTGGTAATTTGCTTACTTCATCCAGTTGTGCTAATTCTTCTTCTGTAAAAACCACATCAATTGCTTTTAAATTATCCTCTAACTGATGCTGTTTTGTTGCTCCAATGATCACACTTGTTACTACAGGTTGGTTTAAAGTCCAAGCCAATGCCAATTGTGCAATAGTTGTATTTTTTTCTTCTGCCATTGGCGTTAAAACGTCTAAAACATCATAAGCTCTTTCTTCGTGAAAAGATGGAAAAGGAAAATTATTTAAACGCCCTTCTTCTTTTTGTCCATCTCTTTTGTATTTTCCAGTAAGCAAACCACCACTTAAAGGACTCCAGATCATCATTCCAACTTTTTGGTCTAATAATAATGGAACTAATTCTCTTTCTGCATCCCTCACATCTAATGAATAATTTGCCTGTAACGAAGAAAAACTGTCTAAATGATTGTATTTAGAATAAGACAACGCTTTCATTAGTTGCCAAGCTGCAATGTTACTTGCACCAAAGTATCTAATCTTACCACTTCGCACCAAATCATCTAAAGTTCGAATAGTTTCCTCTATTGGAGTTAATGGGTCTGCTGTATGAATTTGATATAAATCAATATAATCTGTACCTAATCTTTTTAGACTGGCATCCACTTGTTGAATGACATGCTTTTTTGAAAGCCCGAGGTCGTTCTGGCTTTTACCCATTGTTCCTCTAACTTTTGTTGCCAAAACCAAATCGTCTCTGTTGATACCAAGGTTTTTTATAGCTTGACCAATCATTACTTCCTAAAGTCCTTCGGAATAAATGTTTGCAGTGTCAATATAATTAACACCTGCCTCTGTTACCGTTTTGATTTGTTCGTCCACTTCTTTTTGGTCAAGATTGCCCATATAACCAAAAAATCCTTTTCCGCCATAATTCATTGTACCTAAACAAATGGTTGAAACTTTTAACCCTGTATTCCCTAAAGTTTTGTACTTCATTTTTTCTATTTATTTAATTGTGAAGTACAAAGGTCAGCAGTTTAATAAATTTGGCTGTGTCCAAATAAAAGATATTTGTGTTCAAAATGAATTACATACAAGCTAATTAAAAGAATTTCTAAACTCTAATGGTGTAAAATTTGTTTTAGTCTTCTATACTTGTTAATTTCAAGCTTGTTTCAGTTTCCTACTCTTGTATGAATTCCAGATTTGGGAAATAGTTTGGCACCAATATTAAATGATATGGCAAATTGGGGCAAAGAAAATGTATTGAAAACAGAATGATAAATAACAAATTTAATAAGACTGTTGTTCGATTGATTTTGTTATTGCAGACTTAACTTCTCCCGTATGTTTTGTTGTTTTGGTTTCTATCAACATAATTGAGCATTCTTCAATAGATGAAACTCTATGATTAATACCTTTTGGGACTACAAACATATCTCCAGATTTCATAGTTAGATTAGCTTTATTTTCAATTTCCATTAAAAGTTCACCTTCTATAATGTAAAATAGTTCATCTTCGTTTTCGTGATTATGCCAAGGAACTTCTTGACCTTTAATTTTGGCAACTTTTACATATTGGTCATTAACTTCAGCAATGATTTTTGGAGAGAAGTAGTCTTTAACGTCTTCTAGTTGATCTTTTAAATTCATAATATAATATTTTAATAGTTTACCGTATATGTTGCTAAGTACACAATGCCGACAATCAATCCTGTTGCAATGGCAGACTGGTAAGCAAAATGGATATAATTTTCAATAACTATGGATTAAGCAGCTTCAGGTACTCTGAAATTGTTTCGTTGTTCGCTTTGGCTCTTGTTTCGCTGCTGCCAAAGGTCAGTTCGGTTTTGCCTTCTTTCAATTGCTCAAATATTGATGCCACAAAATCGCTCACTTCAGGTAAGCCTTTGTGAACTACTTGTCCGCCCAATGCTGTGTTTATTGCAGGCGGTATCAATTCTATTACTTCTATATTTTTGTCTTTTAGCTGATGGCGTAAAGAAATTGTGAAAGACCTTGTAAAAGCCTTCGTACCGCAATATACCGGCACTTTGGAAAATGGTGTAAACGCAAGTCCTGATGATACATTGATTATTGTATTTAATGAAGGAATACTTAAAAAGAGTTTTGTAAGATGGATAGGTGCCAAAATGTTTATGTCCACTTCCGTTTTAGCCCTTTCATAAAAGTCATCGTCAGACACATTCATCCAGTTTTGAACGCCCGCATTGTTTACAAGCACATTTAAGTCGGAATGATTTGCTGCAACCCATTCATATAATTCATTGCGGCCTTCTTCACCTTCCAGATCACATACTTTTGTGATAACGGAAGGAAATTTTTCTGCCACTTCTTTTAGTGCAGTTTCCCTGCGTCCACAAATAATAACTGTATTGTTTTCGCTGATAAATCTTTCCGTCAATCCTAAACCGATACCGGTAGCACCACCAGTAATTAAAATTTTGTTGTTTGCTAATTTCATTTTTTTTTATTGATATTGTTAAATTGGAAAATAATGTAAACCGTGCTTTAGAGCTTATATTTTTTTTTGTGTGTAAATAAGGTTATTTTATTTTAAATCACTCTTTTATATTTGTTAATTTTAAACTTGTTTCCCAAAGATTTTTTTGAAACTCCAAATTATTAAGAATCAACAGAAGATTTCACTACTTTGCCATCTGAAAAATAAATTCCTTTCAAATTGCTAAATTCTTTAGAAAACGCAAGGTTGGCTAATCGAGTTCCTGATTTTGACGGTGTGTTGGTATTTCGCTTAAAAAGCGTCATTGAGGGCATGATGTTTTTCCATACAAATCTCAAAATCGCAGGATAATTTTTTGCAAGTCCTGTTCCTGGAGTAAGTCCGGGATCAAAAGCATTAACCCTAATTTTTGTATTAGCTAATTTTTGTTGTAAGCTGTAAACCGTGAGTACATTTGATAATTTTGATGTTGAATACCTTCTTTGTCCTGTTGTCGTTTTCTTTTCATTGGTTTCCTTTGGATAAGCCAGCTCATTGGCACTTTTATAAACAGGTGGTTCTATTCCTGTTTTTTGTAATGGGTCGTGAGTATCACTTGCAGTAAAGGTTATACTTGCATTATTATCCATAAATGGTAAAAGTAATTGTGTCAACGCGAATGGACCTAGATGATTTGTTCCAAAAGTGATTTCAAATCCGTCAGCCGTATATTCTGTTTCACCAATATTTTGTATGCCTGCATTGTTTACTAAAGCTGAAATTACAGGTTCTTTTTCTTTACTAAAAGTACTAGCAAATTGACGGATAGATTTTAGTGAAGCCAAATCTAATTGTAAACATTTCAAATTTTGATGTCCTGTTTTATTCTTGATTATTTGAATTGCTTCGTTTCCTGCTTGTACATTTCTGCAAGCTAAAATTATTTGCTCGTTTGTTGCGATTTTTGCCATTTGTAAGGCGCACTTAAAACCAATTCCGCTATTGGCTCCTGTAATAATAATTGATTTCATTTTTTATATTTTTAGTTTATGATGCAAAATTGCCTCAATTAAAAATGAAATTATTTGCCATTTGGCAAAAAAAAACGATTTAGCGAATGTTTTTTCTAATTCTACTTAATGAAGATTGGGTAATTCCCAAATAAGAAGCCAAATAAGATAGTGGTATTCTATTAGCAAGGGTTGGGAATTTATCTAAAAATTCCTGATAGCGTGTAGTCGCATCTTCGGATAGCATCGGACTTAATTTATTTACTTTCTCTATTAGTGCTTTAGAGGTAATTTGACTAATTATATTGTCCCAACCGATAATCGTTAAAGACAATTCCGTTAATGCATCCGTTGAAAGGATTAAAAGTGAACAATCTGTGATGGCTTGTACATATTCTGATGATGGTATTTTTTGGTTAAAACTGTTTATGTCAACTGCAAAATTATGTTTGTCAATAAAGTATTTTGTTATTTCTTCGCCTTTGCTGTTGTAATAGCAAACCCGTAAAATTCCTGTGTCAATAAAAGCAACCCTTTTGGGTATTTTCCCAGCTTCAGAAAAATACTCGTCTTTTTTTAGTTCCAAAACTTTCGCTTTACTTTTAATTAAATCGATTTGTTGTTGATTTAGTTGACCAAATTGCAGTAAGTAGTTTATTAAATTATCCATAGCGATAAAGGTCATTAATTTAAATTTGTTTTAATTTGTCAAATGGCAAAAAAGATTATTGCAATACAATTTCTTGTTTTTTTAGACAAGGTTTGGCATAGTTTGAAGGTTTGCTCACAGCATTACGCATAAAGTTTCGACAACCTTTTTTATAGGCAGAATTTTTGTTTGCCTATATTTTTACAGAGGGCAACTTGCTGGTTCAGGAAAATATTCTTCACTGATAAATTTTCCGGTTGGACCATTTTCATCAATAGTAGCATATTTAACAATACGTTTCCCTGCTTCTTCTGGTGTACTTGTGCCTTGATGTCCTGTAAAGTCAGTTTGGGGATAACCCGGTCAAACCATATTGACTTTAAATGGATTATTCTGTAATTCCTGTGCCTTTTGGATGTCAATAAGTATTAACGCAGGTCTATCTAATTTTGTCATAATTATTTATTTTATTTACCGTCATATGATTTTTATATATGAAAATTTTTTATCAAAATGACGGCTTTGAATTTTAAAATCTATGACATATTTTATTTTCCGTAAATAGTTTTTAGAAATTCTTTTAGAGAAATTGGCTTTCTGCCTAACAACATTTCTACCTCACTTCGATTTGTATCAAATTCTCCATTTTTAATAGCTTCTGCAAAAGTGGCAAAAAAAGCAGCATTACCTTCTGGAACTCCTGCATTCACCAATTGTTCTATATATGTTTTACTGTCTGGTTTGTGATAATTAACCTCTTTACCAGTAATTTCCGAAAGAATTTCAGCTATATCCGAAAAAGAGTATGCAGTTTCATTAGCTATGGCATATTCCTTATTATGCCAGGGAACTTCTAGCCCTTTAATTTTGGCAACTTTTACGTACTGGTCATTAACTTCAGCAATGATTTTTGAACAGAAATAGTGTTTAATGTCCCTTAGTTGATCTTTTAAATTCAGTGAAATTATTTAGAGTTTGCTTCTCTTGTATCAAAAACAGTACACAAAAAACGCTGAGACGACAAGGCAATTTTACTGCCCTCAGTTATCATCCTTTTTCCACCTTCGCTATTAATCACTCCTTGAAAAGCTTCCATATTTTCGTATTGAGCATAAAGTGCTACATTGTTTCCGTCTAAACTTTTATGATAAGTTGCGGAAATAAACCCTGGGCAACTCGCAATAAACTCGTCGGTGCAAGAAACAAGTAAATTGATTAATTCATCTTGTTTTTCTGGTGCTACTGTAAAAAGACTAACTAAAGTTAATGCATTTTGTTCTTTTGAAATTGTGATCATTTTTTATTTTTTAAATTTATGATTTGGTTTTAAAATTAAATTATTGAGTGAATATGTGTATATTTTTTTAAATAACTTTTATTCTAACGTTTTTTTATTTAATCAATTTCTTTTCGCTATTATACCTAATGAAAACGCTGCAGCAGATGCACAAAATACGGAATAATCAAGTGGTGCTTTTATATTAGTTGAAAATGCCATTGACAATCCAAATAATAAAAGTAAAAAGCCTGTTGCCTTGGCAAAAAATGTGGTTTTAAAAGTAGAAAGTAGCCCTATTGCAAATGCTATTTCTAAAATAGTAGCTAATCCTCCTAAAAATGGAATTAATGATGGAGGAAACATTGGATTTATTTTTTGTGTGTAAGCCAAAAAACTTTCCCAGTTTCCCCAAGCCGAAAGTTCTTTACTCCAAAATCCAAATCTATCGGCAACAGCTGATAAAAGACCAACACTAAGAGCGATACGTATAAACCATTCAACAATTTTTGTTCCTGATATTTTCATATTGTTTTAAATTTAACTATAATTTTTTATTGAAATTATTTTCCAAGACCAATTTGATCCATATAGGTTTTATTGTCCCAATACAAAAATTCTTCAATCATTACACCATTTTTCCATATTCCGATGGTAGCCATTGGCAGTTTAAAACTTTTTCCTGTGGGTTGAATGAATTTTCCCTCTCCAATAGGCATTGGTTTTGTAAAAGTTCCTTCCATTATTCCTGCTACTGCGGTATATTGTCCAGAACCAAAACGGATAGGATGTTGTTTAATTCTCGTATCTGGCGCATATACAAACATTGCTTTCAAATCTTCAATATGTTTTTCGATACCAGTTGTGAAATGACCATCGGGCCAATTTACTTTAATGTTTTTGGCGTGACTTTCGTGTAATCTTGTCCATTCTTGATTTGAAAAAACGGTATAATCAAGCGTGTCAAATTTTATTAAATTTTCATTTACCAAAGTACTATTAGCAGTTAGTTCTGTAATTTGTTTTTGTAGAGATGTAATTGTTGCTTGACTTTCAGAATCAGTATTAGCTTCTTTTTTACAACTTATAAAAGTTGTTAGTGCGAAGGCAAGTATGATTGCGTAAATTGCTTTTTTTGTTTTCATATTTTTTTTAATTGGTTACCAGTAAATTAACAATGCAAAGATAGAGACGAGGCCCACTTTATTTAATACAATATTCGGTAATTGAATTGTAGATTTAGGAAATAAGTCTGTTTTTCATTTCTTCTCTAAACTCGGTTGGTGATTGCCCAGACTTCTTTTTGAATACATTGGAGAAGTATGAATTTTCATTATATCCTAATTCATAAGCTATTTCAGAAATTGTTTTTTCAGTTGAAATCAATAAATTTTTAGCTTCAATAAGCTTACGTGTTTCTATGATTTCAAAAACACTTTGTTCTAAAATAGTATGGCAAATTAGATTTAGGTTTCGGGAAGACATAAACAACTTTTCGGCATAAAATTCAACCCCAACGGGGCTTTTATAATTTTCTTCAAGAATTTTAAGAAAGTTTCCAAATGAAATGTGTTGAGTTTTTTGTTGAGATTCATTTGACCATTCAATTTTTCTTCTTTCGGCTTCTATCATCGTTAATAAAACACTTAGAAGCTGCTTTATGATTGCATAATTTGGATTTTCTTGAGTTGTTTCATCCAACATCATTTTACAGAGTTCAACAAACCTTTGAAAACGTTTGTCATTTTGTAATTTTAGGTTGGCTTGTTTGTGATAAAGAGAATACAGCTGAAACGTGGTTTCTGGAATAAATTCGCTTTTGAAACGAATCACCCAAATATCGCATTCACCATTATAAATGCTAGGAATAATACGGTGCATTTTTCCTTTGGTAATAAAACTAACAAAAGGGGCTAGGGTTTTGGTAGAATTAAAATCTATAAAATGTTCTAGTCCTCCATTTAATCCTATCAATAATTCTTCGAAATCGTGATTATGTGGCGCATCAGGTTGGTCAGAAATCTTTTTGGCTTCCAATTCGTCAACTTTGAATATGTGGAATATCTTATTCATCAATATTAGTTTATGGAAATGTTTAGTTTCCTTTTGAAATTGTGATCATTTATTTATAATTAGATCAATATATGAATTAAAGATATTTATTTTACTTCAAATTACTTTAGCCTCACTATTACCAAATTGTTGTTGCTTGTAACTTTTTTAACTTAATTGAAATTCAATCGCTGCTTTTGAATGTAATAATGCCGTGTCAAATACCGGCACCTTAACGTCATTTTGATGAATAACTAATGGGATTTCGGTACAACCCAGAATAATCCCTTCAGCTCCGTTTTCTACAAGCTCCTCAATTATTTTTAAATACCTTTTTTTTGTTTCGGCAGTTACAAGACCTTTTCCTAATTCTTCAAAAATTGTATTATGTACAAATTCCCTATCCGCATCATTTGGAATAATTGTTGCAATTCCTTTGTCTGCCAATTTAGATTTAAAAAAATCAAGTTCCATTGTGAATTTTGTCCCAAGTAAGCCTACTTTCTTTAATCTTTTTTTCTCAATTTCTGTCGCAGTGGCCGTAGCAATATGAATAATTGGCAAACCAATTTCATTTTCAAGTCTGTCTGCTAAAAAGTGCATTGTATTGGCACAGAGTACAATCGCTTTTGCTCCACAAAATTTTAAATCATTACAGGCCTTTAAAACCATTTTAAAAGTTGTTTCCCAATCGTTTATGTCATTGTTTTTTTTAATATCCGCATAATTGAACGAATATATGAGACATTGAGAGTAGTTGAGCCCGCCCAATTTTTCATTAATCCCCTGATTAATTAATTTGTAGTAATCAACTGTTGAAACCCAGCTAATTCCGCCGATAAGACCAATTGTTTGCATATTTTTGTTTTAGTGTTTAATAAAGTTAAACCGGAAATTCAACGTTTAATAGTAGCTGTAACATTCTGGATGAATTCTATCGACTAAGATATAATTTATTAATAAAATTAAATTTTATTTTACCTGCACTTTATTTTTAAAATGTATATGCTTGCTATTCGGTTCTGTCTTATTTAAAGCTTAATTTTATCTTCGCCATATAAATTCTTAAAACCGATTAATACTAAAAGGTAATTGATAATCGAAATCTATTATACAACATCAGTATATTTTAAATTTAGGTTTATATTAACCTATTGGGATGTCAATACTGGGAGTAAAAGTTCTCCTGCCCTGCATATTATCAGCAGAAAGTATTTTCTATACGAGTTACTTCCTTGTTCGTAGTAATTCTATCAATTGATTGTCCATGTACATAAAATAGAGACTTAGAAAAAACATGC
Organism: Flavobacterium circumlabens; assembly: GCF_004345565.1. Lineage (GTDB taxonomy): Bacteria > Bacteroidota > Bacteroidia > Flavobacteriales > Flavobacteriaceae > Flavobacterium > Flavobacterium circumlabens. The sequence continues at coordinate 99,658 of NZ_SLWA01000002.1, forward strand.
TTCCAATATTTTTTTTAATATTAAATCAGGCAATACAGTAGATTTTCTTTTGACCAGAAAAAGGCAGAGAATGAACATGCAGTCATTTCCAATTAAAGCACTTGGTAATAACTACAGGCCAAGAGTGATTAATATTGATAAAAGTGGCTCTAATATTGCCGCTATCAGAGTCTATAACAAGTATTCTTTCTCAAAGATTAAAACCCGACAGTGTAAATATCTCAACAATATTATAGAACAAGATCATCGTTTTATCAAGTGGCTCATACAAAATGTTTTAATTTATATTATTCTACTACGCAACTTTTTAATTAATTTTTTATAGCCGAACCATTCAATTTTTTTCTGTGGCTGATCCATTTATAAAAAGATTAAAAGTCACGCAGTAGAATGACCATTTGTTTATTCCACAACTATTTTTTGAATTCTCGCTTTGGTAGAATTTGTAGTTCTTAAAAAGTAAATTCCTTTATTTAAATTTGGCAGCTGAATCTTTACAGCGTTTTCCGTATTCATAAATTGTGAATACACGATACTACCATTTATATCCGAAAGAACAACATCAAAAGGCAGTGCGTCAGTTGACGTAATATTTAACTGCGAATCTGACCTTACCGGATTTGGGTAAGCCATAAAATTTTGAGCTCCTAATATACTTTGATCTTCATTTACAGCCGATGATACTTTTTTTGAACTAAGTGTGGCATTCGAAGAAACAGCAGAAGTAAGGTAAAATTCAATATCATCGTAATCTAGCCATTTATTAGCTGCCCCGGAATATTGATAAAAACCCAGTTCACAGCTGTTATTGGTTACTAATATATTATTTATTTGTACTTCTGTCCAAGTGGCGATACTTGTATTTAGAGGATATTCTATCGGACCAGCCCCATAATTTTTGGCATACATAACGGCGGTGCTTTGTCCGCCTGAACTGCGAACCCATGCTTTCATGGTATAATTTCCGTTTACGATTCCCGAAAGAGATTGAAAAACGGACACCTCAAATTCAGTATTTCCCCATTGAATTCCTTTGTAATTTGGAGAATGCGGAGCATCTGCAGAAGTTTGGGCATTTGCAATGCCCGGTCCGTATTCTGTCCAGCCTGTTGGTGTCTGGGTCGCTGTTGTATTAGCATCAAAGTTTCCGTTTACCAGTTTATTTACATTTACCAAATTTTGTACAGAGACTGTACATGTTGCAGTTTTACCGTCTGATGCTGTTCCGGTAATTATTGTAGAACCTGCACTTACTGCATTTACGATTCCTAAATTGCTTACTGTCGCCACAGCAGTATTGCTTGAAGTCCAGGTTACGCCTTGGTTACTTGCGTTGTTTGGGGAAAAAACGGTATTTATTACCCTACTGCTTCCAATAGGCATTGTCATACTGCCCTGTGAAAATGTAAATCCTGTTATTGCAATAGGCGAAAGATAAAATTCGACATCATCGTAATCTATAAAATTATTAGCCAGTCCTGATTGATAGAAACCAACTTCGCAGGTATTATTGGTAACTTTAATATTGTTGATCTGCACTTGTGTCCAATTTGGTATACTCGAAGCTATAGAATAGCTTAGGTCACTTCCGCCATATCCTTTGGCATACATGGTTGCCCAAGTTTGTCCGCCGGAGCTTCTAACCCAGGCTTTCATCGTGTAATTTCCATTGGCTAGTGCGGTTAAGGTTTGTGATACAGCAACCTCAAAAGGAGCCGCTCCTGACTGTGTTCCTTTATAATTTGAAGAATGTGGCGATAGATTAGAAGTTTGTGCAGTTGTGACACTTCCCCATTCGTTCCAGCCTGTGGGTGTTTGGGTCGGTGTTGTATTGGCGTCAAAATTTCCATTGACTAATTTATTGACATTGGCAAAAATTTGAACAGATACAGAGCATGTTGAGGTTCTTCCGTCGGAAGATGTTCCAGTTATTGCTGCAGTTCCCGCGCTAACTCCCGTAACCATTCCCCAATTATTTACAATAGCTACAGAAGTATTGCTCGATGTCCAGTTTACAATTTGGTTTGTTGCATCAGAAGGTGTAAATGTTGTATTGATAACTTGTCTGCTGCCTATGTTTAATGTTAGGTTAGCTGGGGAAGTTGAAAAACCTGTAATTGCTTTTTGAGTAGTGTCTATATTTTTGTAAACCCTAACATAGTCGCAATACATAGTAGCCGGCAAAACTGTTGTTGCGTCAGGATCGCCCGGCCAGCTTCCACCAATAGGCAGGTTTATTAAAATATATTGAGGCAGATGGTACTCTGCAGTATAATTATATCCATCTGTAATTCTAAATTGTTTGTAAAGCACATCATCGACATACCATTTGATATAGTTAGCATCCCAGGTTATCGAATAAACATGCCATTGCGTAACATCAACAGTGTAAGAAGTTCCATCCTGCACATGCAGTTCATTGGCACCTGCCCAATGTGCCGTACCGTGCGCTACAGTTTCGCTGTTAACATGTTCGAAAATGTCGATTTCACCACACCTTGGCCAGCCAATTTGAGGAAAGTTTGATCCTAATGTCCAGAAACACGACCATAATCCTTTACCTTTTGGCATTTTAAAACGTCCTTCGATTTTTCCGTAAGTCCAGGCAGCTTTATTCAAAGTAATTACACTTGCCGAAGTATAATTTTTTCCGCCTACATTTTCTTTAACAACCGTAATTTCCAAATTTCCATTGTTTTGTTTTATGTTATTAGAATTTGTTGTGTAATACTGTAACTCGTTGTTTCTGATATTTCCTCCTAATTCATAACCCCATTTTTTGGGATCTGGAGCACCAGTGCCGTTAAACTCGTCAGACCATACCAATTGGTAGTTTTGGGCTTTTGCGCTAAAATTAAAAAGCAGCATACATGATAAAGTGCAAAAGAAAACTTTTACACTAATAAAGGTTAGTGTTTTTTTCATAAAAATGATTTGGTTTATAGTTAGTAATGTATAAAATTAACAATGAGTCTTTAGAATTCGGATTTGTAATTTGAAAGTCGAATTCTTTTAAATTAAAATTTAAGTACTTAGTTTAGAGACTTGTATTGTTGGATATTTGGCGAAAATTAAATAAAAAAATTATACATGCAATAAAAAATCTCGGAAAAAATGCTATTTATTTGCGCAAACGTAAATTAAATTTGCGCAAATTATTGTATTTGTATTTATTGAAGAAAAAAACGATTACTATTAAAGGTATGCCTTGAAAAAAATAATATTATATTTCGACAGTTTCCAAGTCAATATAAGATCCTTCGGATATCATGGGGAAGACAAAACAGATTGTAAGAGAAGATTTTAAAATATTCAATTAAGCCAATAAGCGCTCTTCGGTAATGGTTAGAGATTTTGGTACCAGGATCATTCCGAATCTTTTGTATCCCTGTTGTAAAAGATGTTCGGTGACTTTTTCAGCACCTTCTATATTTTTGCCAAAACTTTTGATGTTTTAGCCGAAGGGCTTATTCTGTAGACATTGATAATTGCAATTCCTTTTTGCTGTAGTTATCGATATAATCAAAATGCAGTGGTACTTGCGGAATGACAAACCAAAAGTCCGTCAACAGGGCTGTCCATTAATGCCTATACATTTTCCAATTCAGTTTGGTAATCTTCATTCGAAAGGCAGATAGTTACTTTAAACCCATTTTTAGAAGCAACCTTTTGAATTCCGCCAAGCATTGAAGAAAAAAAAGTAGACTGAAGATGCGGAATAATCACCCCAATGGTTTGAGTTTGTTTGTTGGCGAAATTTCTTGACATTAGATTTGGGCGGTATTCCATTTCCAATGCTACTTGTTTTAAGGCCTGAATAGTCGCCGGACTTATATTCGGATGATTTCTTAAAGCGCAGCTTACCGTTGTTGCCGAAATTCCCATTGCCTGACCAATATCTATAATAGTGGTTTGGTAATTTTTCTTTGTTTTATTTTTTGCTTTTCGGCTTTCATGATTTAAGTGAAATTACAATAATAACGCTGCTTTTGTCTGATAAATCCTGACTTTAAAACAGCCTCTACTTTACTGCATTTCGGGCTTTTAACTCCCGGCATGACATTTTAGATTGATTTTGTTTTTCGAAGACAGAAATTTTCTATCTATCGAAAACGATCGTGTAAACGTTTGAGATAGGAAAAACATTTGAAACGCTGTAGTGCACATTGTCAGCATATGCTTTAAATTCTACATTTGGAATAAGACTTTCAACGTGCTGAAAGTTTCTAATGACGTAGGGGGCTAGTTTAATGAAGTTTACCGCCATGGTTAATTTTAGTCATGAACTCTTTGATGCGCTTAGAAAATACGCCATCAAAGAGTTACCGAAATGATTATGGGATTAGGGTCAGTTATAGATGTATCTTCGGCCTCATTGTATATCAAACTGGGAGCCAACTTTATCGTAACCCCTGTTTTAAGAGAAGATATCACAATAGTCTGTAACCATAGAAAGTATTATAGTCATTGTAGTGGCAACTTAACGGAGATTACAAAAAGCAGAATAATTAGGATGCGAAATTGTAAAGCTTTTTTCAGGTTATCTATATGGACCTGAGTTTATCAAAGGAGTAAAAAGACCACAACCATGGACTTTAATTATGCCTACAGGAGCAGTAAATCCAAGTGAAGAAAATCTTACGGGCTGGTTCAATGCGGTGTGACTTGTGTGGGTATCGGCTCTCAATGAATAACTTAAGAAATCATTGCAGACAAAGATTATTCGGGGTTACCCAAAAAGTTAAAGAAGTTTTTGAAAATATAGCAAAATTGAGGTAAATGCAATTTGTTTTTAAGAAAATAACGCTGAAGAATTTTTTGGACAGAGTGTCGATTAAAATAATAATATAGTCATTTCAGATGAATGATCCGGATTGGCTGAATATGAAGTAATCAAAGTCTTTTGCGGGTTTTGGCTACTGTTAAAAAGGAAGTTTTTATTTGTTTATTTTGTTTTTAAACGGTGGATCTGAGTTTTTGTCCACCGTTTTTTTAGTTTCCTTGTTTAGGATTAAAAAATAACTGTGTTCTTTTCAAATTATAACTTTTCAAATGAAAAAAAAATCTGTTTCCATCAATACAATTGCCAAGGATTTAAATATTTCTATAACGACTGTTTCTTTTATTCTTAACGGAAAAGCAAAAGAGAAGCATATTTCAAAAAAACTCACTCAGTGTGTATTAGATTATGCCCAAAAGTTAAATTACAAGCCAAACCAAATCGCACAAAGCCTAAGAACCGGAAAAACCAAAACCTTGGTTTTTATGGTAGAAGATATTTCTAATTATTTCTTCTCTAAATTGGCCAGAATTATCGAAGAAATTGCGTATTCTAACGGCTACAGAGTTGTATTTTGCAGTAATGAAAATCAAGATGCCAGATCAATTGAACTTATCAATTTGCATAAAAGCAAACAGGTTGATGGTTTTATAATTGTCCCGTCCCCGGGAATAAAAAAAAATATAGCAGAATTAATTGAGGACAATTTACCCGTTATACTTTTTGATCGTTGTTTTGCTGATTTGGATTGTAATAGTGTTATGCTCAATAACCTTGATGCAGCTTTTAATGCAACGAATCATCTGATTTCAAATAATTATAAAAACATCGTTTTTATAACCACAGATTCGAATCAAATGCAGATACAGGATCGTTTAACAGGCTATAAAAAAGCGATTAAGGCTCATAATTTAAAATCCTGTTTTCTTAAAATTCCATACCAGGAAATCACTAATGAAAAATCAAAAGATCTCATCAGAAGATTTATTGAAACCAACAACGAGTTGGATGCTGTGTTTTTTGCAGCGAATCATCTCACGAAGACTGGATTGGAAGTTTTCAAAGAAAGCAATCCGGATTTAATCCAAAGTTTAGGCGTTATTACTTTTGATGATAATGAACTTTTCAAAATTTACAGTCTTGCAATTATAGCCGTTCCCCAGCCTCTGGAAGCTATGGGGGATAAATTAATGGAGGTAATGATGCGATTGTTGAATCAAAAGGAAGTGGGTGAAGCATTTGAAAAAATTGAATTTAATGCTGAATTAAAAATTTGACCATTTTTATTCTTTTCAGTTTTTCTTTCCGCTAAAACAGGGTTGAAGTAACGATGCAAAAAACAAAAAATCAACCGTTAATCCTGAGTTTTTTTGATCAGTTCTTCCTTGAAAATCCTTCCCAATGGTAGTATCTTTCCATCTATGGTGACCCTGTTGCCTTCTATAGTTTCAATTTTTTTCACGGCAGCAATAAAAGATTTATGAATACGTAAAAATTTAGATTCCGGAAGTTTTTCTAAAATTTTATTTAATGAAGAATATGTAACTAATTCCCTGTTTTTAGTTTTTACTCTTACATAATCTTTTAGGCTTTCGATATACAAAATATCATTTATAGCAATGCGGATTAATTTTTTATCCACTTTTACCCATAAATCTTCATCTTCACCGGTAAAATTTGATAAATCGGTTTTTTCTGTCGCCGGCGGTATTTCAGATATGATTTTTATTACTTTAGAAGTGGCGCTTATAAAACGCTGAAAACCAATTGGTTTTAGTAAATAATCTACAACATTCAATTCGAAACTTTCTACAGCATAATCCCGGTAAGCAGTTGTCATAATAATAGCAGGATTGTAATTTAAAGTTTTTGCAAATTCTAAACCATTAAACAAGGGCATTTCTATATCAAGGAAAAGAAGATCGATTTTGTTTTTTTGTACATAAGTTAAAGCATCCACAGCACTTGTGAAACAGGCTGAGAGTTCAAAATCTGATAATCTTTCAAGATAAGTTTGTATTATTTCAATGGCGAGTGGTTCGTCATCAATGATTACACATTTGATCATGATAATTGAATATGGAGTTTAGTTATGAATTGATTGTTTTTTCGTTCCTGAAAAAGTGTGTACGATTGCCCGTAAGTTAAGTCAAGTCTTCTCTTTACATTTCGAAGTCCGATACCACCTTTTTTTGTTTGATTGAATACCTCTGAAGAGGGATTGATAACTGTTAAATCAAGTACATTTTTACAAATCTGAAGCTGAATCGTTATCTCTATATTTGCTGTAGCACTTTTAGGGCTATGTTTAAAACTATTTTCAATAAAAGGCAATAGCAATAAAGGTGGTAAATAGATATCTTCTGATTGAGCATTAATTTCAAAAATGACCTTAGGACTTACTCCGAATCTTAAACTTTCCAAATCAATAAAATTTTGGATATAGCTGATTTCTTTTTTTAAAGAAGTCTTTTCCTGATCTGTTTCATATAAAACGTAACTCATAAAATCTGATAATTTTAAAACTACTTCTGGGGCAAGGTCAGATTTCTTTAAGGTCAATGCATACAGATTGTTTAATGTGTTGAAAAAAAAGTGAGGCTGCAATTGTGATTTTAAGAAAGAAAGTTCTGTGGTCAACTGTTCTCTTTCCATCTCTTCTGCTTTTTGTCGTTGCAGGAAATAATCTTTAGATAATTTAATTCCGGTTGTTAATACCATTACAGTAATCATAAAAATCTCCTTACCGATAAAACTGAAGGCTGTAAATTGGGAATCGGCTTTTAAAGCAGTTGGGAGTATGCCCGACTTCATCAGTATCCCGAAAATAAACAGATTAAAAGCATTTGTAAACAAAGCGCTTAAAATAAATAATGTTACATAAAAAATGAGTTTTCCCTTGTAATAAAACAAAGGCAAGAGGAGATAGAGATTAAAATAAACTACTGCTGCAATAAAGGGCAGTCTTATACCAAAACAGATTATATTATATTTCAATGCACCTGTCAGATACCCCTGGGAGACAGCGGTCAGTAAAAACAGCATGATCCAGAAAGCGATGTGATAATAAATACGAACTGTAAAGGCACTCGTAAAGTAGTTAGTGCGATTGGTATTCAGTTGATATAAAAATCTGTCTTTTGAAAAAATCCCGGAATCAGAAATATCCATATTATTTTTTGCATTTGTTAGTGTCAGCATATAAAATTACATCATTTCAACTGAAAAAAAATCATATTTTCTACAAACGGCAATTTGGCCCGGACTAAAGGCTTATAATACTTATAAACGGTATAGTGCTCAAAAACTTCATTGAAAGGGAAAAAAAAGACGTTCAGCTAATAAATTTTCAAGACGGATTAAGGCGCAATATTTTTGGCAAAAATTAAATATGAGAAACTTTAAAACAAATCCGAAAATATGGTTGTTCTGCTCCACTATTACTAATTCAAAATACGTATTGGAGCTGGTTGTTTTTTTTATACTTATATCAGTAAGTAGTGTAAAAGCGCAAGATCTTTCGGTTAGTGGTGCTGTATTGACAAAAGAAGGAAAACCTCTTAATTACGCAACGGTTTCATTAATAAATGCCAAAGACTCGGCTTTGATGGAAACAGCGTTTAGTGATGCTAACGGCATTTATAAATTTATGCCCCTTAAAGCCGGAGAATATATTGTTAGTGTTGAAGCTATCGGTTTTAATACAAAAACCAGTCTTCCTTTTCTTTACGCACTAACACAAGTTGTCGTGGATACGATCACTATTGAAGAGTCATCCGAAAATTTAAAAGAGGTTGTAGTTACGACAAGTAAGCCAACTATTGAAAGAAAAGACAACCGAATGGTCATAAACGTTGCCGGCAGTGTTTTGGCTGCGGGTAATAATGCAATTGATATTTTGGAAAGAGCACCGGGTGTTTCGGTTGACAGAGATGGTAATATCAGTTTAAATGGTAAGGCGGGAGTTACTGTGATGATAAACGATAAACTGAGTTATCTTTCGAACAGCCAATTGGCGGGTATGTTGCGCTCCACAAACGGTAATACAATTCAGGCAATAGAAATCATGACTAATCCGTCATCGAAATACGATGCAAGCGGAAATTCGGGTATTATCAATATCAGACTTAAAAAAAATAAAGAAAACGGATTTAATGGCAGTCTGATTTTAGGAGTTGGACATGGACATTATGTATCAGACAATGCGAGTCTTTCCTTAAATGCAAAAACAGGTAATTTAAACAGTTTTGCTAACATAAGCAGAATCAATGACAAGAAATTCATAAACCTGTCATCCGACAGAATAATAGACAGTTCAGGGTTTAAAACTATTTATTCACAGAAAAGTAGCATAAAGGATGTAGCAATTAATAATTCTTACAGGATAGGAGCGGACTACGAAACAGGGAAAAATAATACATTAGGCATTGTCATCAATGGATATTTTAATGATAAAAACATTGCAAATAAAGGGATCGCCACCATAATTGATCCACTGAATAAAAATTTGACTAAACAGATTTCAGTATCTGACGATAACCGAACGTTGAATAATGTTGGAATTAATCTGAATGACCGATTTCGTCTGGACACAATCGGACAAGCGTTGAGTATTGACCTGGATTATATAAAATACAAAAATAATGGTGATGCTCTTTTAAGTACTTTATATGATAATTCCGAAGGCAATAGGCAACAGCAATCGCCCTATTATTTACGGCAGAATACATCGGCTGCAATAGTGGTACATGCAGGAAAAGCAGATTATATTTCCCCGGATTTTAAAACTGTCAAAATAGAGACAGGGATAAAAATTAGTGAAGTAAAAACAGACAACACCCTTGAGGTGCTAACAAGTTCTGATGATGTAGATTATGTTTTCAATCCGCAATTAAGTAATCAATTTATTTACAAGGAAAGAATACAGGCGAGCTATATTAACCTGACAAAAAAAAGGAAACAAACAACTATTCAGCTTGGACTCCGTTCTGAACATACCACTTCTAAGGGAACTTTACTCAATAGCAATGAGCCATCGATTACACAGAAATATTTAGACTTCTTCCCTAATCTGTTTGTCTTACAATCGTTAAATGCAAAAAATAAAATCAGTCTTAATTTAAGCCGTAGGATTGAGAGACCGAATTATCAAAGCCTGAATCCATTTGCATACTATATAGATCCATATACCCGTCAGCTTGGAAATCCATTTCTGAAGCCTCAATACACTAATAATATAGAACTGAATTACAGCTACAGTCGATTTGATGTTGGCTTGAGTTATGCTCATACAACGAATGTGAGTACAGAAACTGTAGTTACAGATACAATTTCTAAGATTTCTTCTGTAACGTTTATTAACTTAAATTCTCTTGAGCGTTATACAATTAGTACAAACTATTCCTATAGTTTAGCCAATTGGTGGAGCGGTAATATTAATGGCTATTTAACGTATAATAATTACAATTTAAATGGTTCAAGTGGTGTAAATCAGGAAAATAAAAATCTGTCTTACAATATTAAATCGACACAGAATTTTCGTATCAGTAACAATTATAAATTAGAAATTAACGCAAGGTATCAGTCTCAGTTCGTCTATGGTCTTTATCATTTGCGTCCTTTCTCGAGTATTGATGCCGGAGTCAGTCATTCCTTTTGGTCTGACAGAGCCAATTTAAAGATTTCTGTGAATGACATTTTCAATGAAAGAAAAACAGATTTAACACTCGAAACAAAGGGAAGTCATATTCATGGTTACCAAAAGAATGATACCCGCCTAATAAGATTTGTATTCACCTACAATTTCGGAAGCAAAAGTCTCAAATCCACCAGTCATCTAAGCTCAGCTACTGATGAAAAATCAAGGGCAGGAAATTAACCTGAGATTACAAACGAGCGTCACAGTACATTAAATTTAACATATATAAAAAATCATGATTATTCTATAAAAAAATCCTAAATAAAAAAACCTAATATTGAAAGCTATGCTGAGATAAAATTTCCTACGAAAGATAAACATGAATTTACCACATATTTCGCAATTTCGGTACAAAAGAAAGATTGTAATTATTACAGATTAGTTTTTGATTTTGAGTATTTTTCGGTAACATTGCCTGTAACTTAAAAATATGACAGACTTTCAACAATTTTGCAACCAATTTTCTGAACTTAATGAACTTGCTTCATTAGAATTAGTTCAAACTTTGAAAACCAAAACATTTCAAAAAGGTGATTTTATCCTTAAAAGTGGCATGGTTTGTAAACACTTCTATTTTGTAAATAGCGGTCTAGTAAAAATGTTTTCTACTAAAGATGATAAAGAATTTATAGTTCGTTTTTTTTCTGAAAATCTTATGTTCACCGCTTTTGAAAGTTACTTAACACAAACAGCTTCAAATTTTGCTATAATTGCATTAGAAACAACCACCGTAACATTAGTGTCTCAAAAAAAATTAGAAGAACTTTGTAAAAAGCATCACAGTATAGAAACGTTTTTTAGGAAATTAGTTTCTGTTGCAACTTTAAAAATGACAAAAAGAATTCGAGAAATGCTTGAAGAAAATGCCACTAACAGATACAATCAATTTATGATTGATAATGATTTAATTGTCCAAAGAATAAGCCTTGGAGAAATTGCAAAATATGTTGGCATCACACAGCAATCTTTGAGTAGAATTAGAAATCAAAAGTAATTATTTACCATTTGATAAATAATAGTCTATTTTGAATTTATACTTTTGCTTATAACAAAATAAATATTAAAGCGATGACAGCAATTAGAAATTCAAAATGGGCGGTTGATCAGGGACATTCCGAAATCCAATTCAAGGTAAAACATTTAGCAATATCCAATGTTTCTGGCATTTTCAAAACATTTAATGGAACATTCCAAACAGAAAATGAAGATTTTACTGATGCGGAAATCCAATTTGAAGTGGACACGAATAGTATTGATACCAACAACTCAGATAGAGATGGACATTTGAAATCACCACTGTTTTTAGACAGCGAAAAATATCCAAAAATTAAATTTGTAGGCTACTTCCGAAATCAAAATGGCAATAAATTTATTGAGGGTGATTTGACAATATTGGAAACTACAAAAAATATAAAAATGGAAGCCGAACATACTGGTATTGGTACAGGACGCTTTAACGACATTCGAGCAGGTTTTGAGATTTCAGGAAAAATTAATCGAAAAGATTTTGGATTAACTTTTCATTTGCTGAACGATGCAGGAAATCTTGTAGTCGGAGAGGACGTTAAACTTCATTTTGACATTCAATTAATAAAGCAAGCCGAATAAATTCTCAGAAAAAAAACATTATTAACATCCATTTAATGCAATGTTAGAAGCGCCCTACAAACATCAACAGTTAGAAAAAATAGATGAACGAAAACGATACTAAACGTCTTTCTAGGCTAACGGCAATTTTGACACAATTGCAAACGAAACGTCTTATTACATCAACAACACTTTCCGAAAAATTTGGTGTTAGTGTCCGGACAATTTATCGGGATATTAGAGCGCTGGAACAAGCAGGAGTTCCCATTTTGACAGAAGAAGGGAAAGGGTATTCTTTGATGGAAGGGTACAAAATTCCACCTATAATGTTTACCGAAAGCCAAGCAAACGCATTAATTCTTGCCGAACAATTGGTTTTGAAAAACAAAGACGCCTCTTTCATCAAAGATTATTCAGAAGCGATTGACAAAATAAAGGCAGTATTAAGACAAACAGAAAAAGACAAAGTAAACTTACTTGCCGATAGAACTCGTTTTGAACAAAACATAAATGGAGAGAGAAACAGCAATAATTTATCACAGTTTCAAAATGCACTAACAAATTTTTTCGTTACAAAAATAGATTACACCAACGAAGAAAACAAAACTTCAAGCAGACTGATTGAACCATTTGCATTATTAAGCACACAGGAAAATTGGTTATTGGTTGCTTGGTGTCGTTTACGCAAAGATTTTCGGTACTTTCGTTTGGACAGAATAACAAAATTGGAAATTCTTTCAGAGAAATTTGCACCACACAAATTAACCCTTCAGGAATACTTCGATAAATATTATTAATTATTTTTTGACCCCTGACATAAGGCTGTCATTTGCCTATTTTATCTTTGTAAAGTCAATAACGACAAACAACTATAAAAAATATAATTATGATCGGTCAACTAGCAAATTTAAACTGGATTAGTATAGCAATCGCTTTTGTAGCTTATTTTATACTCGGAGCATTGTGGTTTACTTTGCTTTTCAAAAAGCAATACCTTATTTCGTTAGGAAAAGAAAATGAACCAGAACAAAAACCTGCACCTATTTTCATTATTGGTCCAGCAATTTGCTCACTCTTTATTACAATTACGACTGCAATATTAATGTATGTTTTAAAAATTGATTCCTACCAATCTACAATTGAATTAGCATTAGTTGTTGGTATTGGATATTTAGTTGCCAACACCGTAAACATTGCCATTAATCCCAACATTCCAAAACCAATTTTTTATGGTTTGATCAGCGGAAGCTATCATTTATTGGGAATTTTTATTGTTTGTTTGGTTCTTTTTGCAATGAAATAGTAATAAACAAGCAATAAGTAAATCTTTATCGAAAGCCAAGCTATTTGAACTTTGGCTTTCGATAAAACATTAAAGTTATCTATTTTTTTAAACAGGATTACATTATTTTCAAAACTATATTTCTGAATTAGATAACTTGCTCAAATAAAAAATTGAAGAAGTTTTTTTGTTCGTAAAATCTGTGGGCATCCCACTATGAAAGTATATTGAATTTACATATTTTTCAAACAAATGAAACGTATGATTGATAATTCTTTATCGTAATAAAGAAATAAACCAAAACTAAATAACAAATGCATAATAATTGTTTTGCTAATTGGCCACCTTCAACTTAAAATTGACATCATTCATTCATTCAATAAAACCTTTACCTTTTTTTCCACTTGTTTGTCACCCCAAAGTTTTAGATGAGTTATAAAAGGGATTAATTCTTGACCAATGTCAGTTAAAGAATATTCTACTTTTGGTGGTACTTCGTGATACACTTTTCTCGATACCAATTCATCATCTTCCAACTCTCTCAACGTTTGGGTAAGCATTTTTGGTGTGGCATCGGCTATTATTCTGCGAAGCTCTCCATATCTTAATATTTTACTCTCACCCAAATGCCATAAAATCCTGCCTTTATATTTTCCGCCAATGCGTTTAAAAGCAAAATCTACGGAGCAAACATAATCTTCACAAGTGTTCTCAAAATTATTTTTCATTTATTTTAATTTTTAAATCATTGATAATCAGTAATAGTATTGTTTTGGTGCATAGATTACTTAAATGTGCATACTTGTGGTAAAGATAGCTATAATATACATTTGTCATTCAATTATATAAAAAAAATGAAAGCAATTATTTTAAACAATAGCGGAAGTGTAGATAATTTTAATTATGTACATGTATCTAAACCATCTATTAAGGAAAATGAAGTTTTAGTGAAAGTAACTTCAGTAAGTGTTAATCCGGTAGATTACAAGGCAAGGGAAAACGAAGGAACCTTGAATTGGCTTTTCGGAGAACAACGACCTGTAATATTGGGCTGGGACTTGTCCGGAATCATTCAAGAAGTTGGTAAAAATGTGAGTGATTTCAAAATCGATGATGCTGTATTTGGAATGGCGAATTTTCCTGGCAACGGAAGTGCTTATGCCGAATATGTTGCAGTGCCCTCTTCCCATTTAACATTGAAACCTGCAAATATTTCACATCAAGAAGCGGCAGCTGCAACACTTGCGGTGCTCACTGCTTGGCAAGCATTGGTAACAAATGGAAATATTAAAAAAGACAACAAGGTTTTAATTCACGGTGCTTCTGGTGGTGTTGGACATTATGCCATTCAAATTGCCAAACATTTTGGAGCTTACGTGATTGGAACTTCTTCTGAAAAAATAAAGAATTTGTGTTGCAAAATGGTGCCGACCAACATATTGATTACTCAAAAGTAAACTTTGAAGAAGTTGTTTCGGATGTTGATTTGGTACTAAATACCGTTTCGAATGAAATCAATACTCGTTCGGTAACCGTCACAAAATCAGGAGGGAAAATCATTTATATTTTAGGAGCAGTACCACAAGAAATTTTGGATGCTGCTAAAAATAAAAGTATTGAAATTAAATCCATTCTTGTACAATCATCGGGCGAGGATATGAAAACCATTGCTGATTTGATGGAACAAGGAATTATCAAATCCCATATTTCCAAAGAATTTACTTTTGATGAAATGGCTAGTGCACATTTACAATTAGCAACAAGTCATACCGTGGGAAAAGTGGTGGTGAATATCTAGATCTTCAAAAACGAATCAGCTCGCAAACGTAAATAAAATTGTTGTAACTGCTCACTTCAAAAAATTTTATAACAAAAACAAAGGAAGTACTTTCAGAACCATTAATACATACAAAACAATACATTTTAACATAAAAAAATGAAAAAAAACATCTTGATTATAGCCGTATTTTTTATACAAACGCATTTTATAAATGCGCAAAAATCCAATACAGAACTTCAAATAGTAGCTGAATTACCTGTGAGACCTGCAAATATTGCTGTTACCAAAGAAGGTAGAATATTTGCAACCATCCACCCTTTGGGAAGTAGTGAATTACAGTTAGTTGAAATAACCGGGAAAAACAAATTCAAACCCTATCCTAATGACGGATTCCAAAAAAATGGAAAACCTGCATCGGAAAAAACATTTGACGCACCACTTGGAATTGCAGTAGATAAAAACGGCAATTTATTAGTTCTTGATATGGGATTAACATTAGGCAAAACGAGATTATTTCGCTTCGACACTAAGAAAAATCTCCTAATCTCTTCAATTGAATTATCAGAATCGGTTGCGTCAAAAGGCAGCTTCGTTCAGGATCTTGCCGTTGATGAAGTTAATGGATGGGTTTATATGGCAGATATCATAAACCCTGCAATTATAGCCTTGAATATTAAAACTAAAGAGGCTAGAAGATTCGGAAATCATCCCTCATTACAAGCGGAAGACAAGGATATGATTATTGATGAAAAACTTATTAATTTTAATGGAGGCCCTGCACGAGTTGCCATAGACCCAATAACTATTTCAAATGATAAGCAAACGCTTTATTACGGGGCAATGAATGGTACAAGTTGGTATGAAATAAGTACAAAATTTTTTAGAAATAATGCTGATGACAAAACTATCGCTGACAATATTAAAACAGCGGGCAGAAAACCCATAAGTGATGGTGCACTAACCGATGATAAAGGAAATCACTATTTTACCAATACAACAGAGCATGCTGTTAGTAAATTAGACACAAACGGAAACTTATCAAATATTCTACAAGACAAGCGTTTACAATGGCCTGATAATTTAGCCATAAATAAAGAGTGGATGTACATTTGTACCAACCAACTCAATACAACACCTGCTTTCACGGGAGGAAAAGATGAAGGAAAAGCACCTTATTACATTTATAAGTTTAAATATAATAGTATCGAAAAAAGCGTTATTCAAGATAAATATACCTTAAATAGCCCAAGTCTTTATCCAGAAGGCATTGATTATGACTACAATAACAACCGATTTATTATAGGTTCATTATATAAGGGAGAAGTTTTTACACTATCCTTAGATGGAAAATTGTCTAGTTTGATAAGCCAAAGCAAAATAACTGCCATTGCTGGAGTTTTTACTGACGAAATTAGAAATCGTTTGATTGTTGTAGGTGGAGATATTGGAATTTCTAAAAAAAGTTTACCAAAAGGCGCAAGTGCTGGTAAAAATGCTTATGCGGAAATTTATGATTTAAGGACAGGTATTTTAATCCGTTGTGTAGATTTAAAATTTTTGACACCTAACGGAGGTGCCGTAGCCAATGATATTGCTGTAGATGAAAATGGAAATATTTACATAACTGATTCCTTTTCACCAGTGATTTATAAATTAGACAAGTATTATAAAGCAAGTATTTTTGCCGAAAATGAATTGTTTAGACCAGCTCCAGGTACTTTTGGATTAAACGGCATCTTGTTTCATCCGGACGGTTATCTGTTAGTGTGCAAGACCGATAGTGAAAAACTATTTAAAGTCAACATAGCAAACCCAACACAAATTAGTGAAGTTGTTGGCATTTCTTTTAAAGCACCTGATGGTTTAGAATTTACCAAAGACGGCAAACTTGTTCTAGTAGGAGATGCGGTAAAAGGCGACGGAAAAGCATACACTTTCACCAGTAATGATCATTGGAAAACTGCCAGCAAGGTTAACGAAATGTCAATTGGAAAAGATGAGTTTCCTACAACTGCTGCATTGTTGCCAAATGGTGAAGTATATGTTGTGTCCGCTAAATTAGGAAAATTATTAAGTGGGGATACTGACCAATCTGTTTTTGCAATTCAGAAATTGAAATAGTTTTATAATAGAATTAAAGGCATCAGTCAATATATTATTTTTGGCTGATGTTTTTTTATATGGTACATTTTTTTGATTAGTTTTTAATACCTGACAGTTTTCAATGTTTTAAGAATTGATGCATTGCAATATAAGATCATTTCTTTCTTTGGTGAGGCAGTCAGTACATTTTGATTACCTCATTCCATGGGGTTACTACTATTTTTATTGTTGCAAAATGGTAACAAGTTATATTTTGAGATTAATATTTCTTCCTGATATTCTTGTTTCCTTAATATATTTCTAAATTTTCAATAAGATTATTGCCTGTTTCCCTTGCAGTCTAACAAAAGTTATTATGTTAATCCTACATACCTTAGTGGTTCTTTAAAGGTTGGCAAGCTATTACATAACTGTTCATGAAAACGTTTATCATCGGTTCATAAATACCCTTATATCAGGAATTGTACAGTAATTAATAAGCAAACGGTCAATACTCAATCCAAATGCCCAGTAAGTTTCTTGTAATCTTACAGTTTTTCAGTATAGCTGGACCTACCGTGGCACCTAATACTTCTATCCAGTCATCGTTTTGTTTTATCTCTGCCTGTATGGATGGCTGCGGAAAGTAATCGTCAATAGAGCGATCTTCCGTGTCAAGAAACAGATATAACATAAGGATCTCAAGCGTTTTTTGCAAATCTGCGAGCGCATCTGCGCCCTCAGGCAGGAGTTTTACCCCTGCCATCTGTTGAAAAATAGGATAATGGGGTACGTCTATGGTGTCTTTGCGATAAACATTGCCGGTTACTAAAAACTTAGTATGATCCTGTTTCATCAAGTTATTTTGATGTCCGGAGGTATGGGTGTGTAATAAATGTCCCTTTATCCACATAATAAGTATTATTAACTTAAGTTTGCGGGATGATCTGCAGGAATAATAAGTTCTCCAAAATTATTAAATATGGTTAACACTTCGCTCAAAGAGTCAAACAACTCAAAGCCTTTAAAGTACAGTTGAATTACTTTTTTTAAGAGACATATAGGATGTCCCTCTGAGTTGTAGAGTTTAAGCGTTCGTTTTTGGTTTATCGATGGGGTTATATTATTCATAATTTACCTTTTATATTAAAATTATTTGCATACATTGTGTATCCTGAATTGATGATACAATTAGTACGGGGTGATATATATGGGAAAGTTTGGCTCCTCGAGATCCAAAAGAAAAAAGAAAAAAAGAAAAAGTTGAAATAATTTTCATATTTACAAAAGTATTGTTTGAATATGCAAATTTTTTGATGGTAATCATAATACTACGATGTTGCCTTTGTTTTTTTGGGACATAATATTCAATGTAAAACAACATTCATTATTTATATAGAACAATCAGTTTTACTTTTGCCGTACTTAAGATAAAAATAAATATTTTTACAACGTACAATTCGAAAAATTTCCATGCCAAATAAAAATCAATCAAACACTTGCGACGAAATAATTTTCTCGTCTTTTTTTAAAAGTCATGTAAAAGCGCTTCGGAATTTTCTTTTTTACAAATTTGGCAATATGGGTCAGGCTGAAGATTTAGCACAAGAAGCATTTCTGAAACTTTGGCAAAATTGTTCTTCTGTATCCATAGAAAAAGCAAAATCATATATTTATACTATCGCCAATAATAGTTGTCTCAACGAAATCGCACATCAGAAAGTCGTTTTGAGATACGAAAAAAACTTCACATGGCTACATAAAACAAATGAAAATCCGGAATATATTTTGGAGGAAAAACAATTTCAGTTCAAACTTTTGAAAGCTATCGAAAACTTAAACGAAAAACAGCGTATTGCCTTTTTGATGCATCGTATTGACGCAAAAAAATACAGTGAGATTGCTTTAGAATTAGATATTAGTGTAAAAGCAGTAGAAAAGCGAATTCACTTAGCTTTAGTAAGCTTACGTAAAGAAATTGATCTATAAAAGTAGGGGAAAAGTAGTTCCAATTGTTTTAATGATATAATCCAGCATTATGAAAAAAGATCGTTTATTAGCAAAATGGCTCAACAATGATTTGTCTGAGGATGAATTGGTTGAATTTAAAGCAACTCCCGATTTCGAAAAATACCAGAAAATAAAAAATTATACAGACCATTTAGCAGTAGAAGCTTTTGATGAAAATACTATGTTATCAAACATTCTTAAGCAGAAAAAAGAGGTTCCAAAAGTGATTCCTTTATACAAAAACTGGATGTTTAGAGCCGCCGCTGTCTTTGTTTTAACGCTTGGAATTACCTTTGCATCGAAAAAATTTGTACAGCAGACACAAACGGCAGATTTTGGAGAAAAAACAACTTTTGCTTTACCTGATAATTCTGAAGTAATGCTGAATTCCGGTTCTGAAATAAAGTATAAAAAATGGAACTGGGAAAATAACAGGCGTCTTGAACTAAAAGGAGAAGCTTATTTCAGGGTAGCCAAAGGAAAACGTTTTGAAGTGCAGACCAGTCTTGGAAAAGTATCGGTTTTGGGAACTCAGTTCAATGTTAAAGCCAGAAAAAACAGGTTTGATGTTGTTTGTTATAAAGGACGCGTAAAGGTAAATTATTCAAACAGTCAAATTTTGTTAACGCACGGACAAGGCGTTAGTTTTGAAAACGGAAAACAGGTTAAAATCATAATAAAGTCATCAAAACCAGAATGGATAGATGGTCAAATATGTTTTAATCAGGAAAATATCAGAACTTTATTAGATGAAGTTGAAAGACAATATAATATTAAGATCGAATTAAAAGCGAATGACACAACCTCTTTGTTTACCGGAAAATTGCCTGCTAAAGACCTGGATGTAGCTTTACAAATTATTAGTACAACTTATAATTTAGAAGCAAAAAAAGTTTCAAAGAACAAAATAATTTTTGACGAAAAATAAATGTTATTCCGCAAACGATTTTATTTTTCATTTTTTTTATTTTTTCATGTGCTGAGCTTTTTTGCTCAGGACAACGGGAAAGTTGTGCCTTTAAAAAAAATCATAAACAATATTGAACATCAGCACAATGTTAGTTTTAATTACACCGAGAATATTATTTTTGCAGTGCAGTTAAATCCGCCAAAAAAAGCACTTTCGTTAGATCAAAAGTTGCAATATCTAGCCAGAAAAACCAATTTGTCTTTTGAAAATATTGGAAATAAATTCATTAATATCTATAAAAAAGATAATCCGTCCAAGATGATATGTGGATATGTTTTTTCTGCTACGGATAAGCAAACTATTGAAAACGCAAATATTACTTTCCTTAATAAAACCCAGATTCAAACAGATTCACACGGGTATTTTAAATTCGAAAAAGAAGATGCGGCTATCTTTTTAATCAGTCACATCGGATTTATTTCCAAAAGAATTGTAGCCGATAATTATAATTCTAAAAATTGTCTCGAAATAACCTTAGAACCTGAAATTACGGAACTTGAAGAAATTAAAGCCAATGCTATTCTGGCGTCGGGAATTGCCAAAAATAAAGATGGATCATTTGAAATTAAGCCCAAGAAATTTGGTATCCTGCCTGGACTTATAGAACCTGATGCTTTACAAGCAATGCAGCAAATACCAGGTGTAAACAGTCTTGATGAAAGTGTAGCAAGCATTAATGTACGCGGTGGTACACACGACCAAAATTTGTTTTTGTGGAATGGAATACGAATGTTTCAGACTGGGCATTTTTTCGGTTTAATATCGGTCTTTAATCCTAATTTGGCCCATACTATTTCTATTTATAAAAACGGGAGTTCTGCCTTTTTTGGAGAAAGTGTATCGAGTGTAGTAGCTATTTCGTCTACCGCTGATACAACGGAGAAAAATTCTTTTAGCGCCGGAATCAATATGATTAATGCTGATGTATACGCACAATATAATATTTCGAAAAAGGGTTCTATCGAAATTTCGGCACGTAAATCCATTACTGATTTTGTCGAAACTCCAACATATAAACAATACTTTAACAAAGTGTTTCAAAATACTACCATTACCGATTTTTCATTTAACCATAATGTTAATTATCAAAGTGATAAAAAATTTGGTTTCCACGATGCTACTCTTAAATATATTCAAAAAATAGGACGTAAAGACCAACTGGTATTAGACTTAATAACGATAAAGGATAATCTGGAAGTTTTTCAAAGCGCTACTGTATACAATATAAACAAAACGGCAAACAATGTTTTACACCAACAAAACTATGGTGGAAATTTGTTGTGGAAAAGAAATTGGAATAGCTTGAATACCACTAAAATTAACATATATAATTCTTCTTATGCACTTTTAGCTAACCAACAAATTACCATGGGAAATCAAATTGTCCTTCAGGAAAACAAAGTTCACAATAACGGAATTAATTTAGAGAATTCTCATATCATCAATTCTAAATCGAGTTTTAATGAGGGATATCAATTCAATGAAATAAGTATTGCTAATTTGGAACAAATAAGTAATCCTGATTTCTACGTTAAAGATCGCGAGGTGCTGAGAACGCATGCCTTAATTTTGGAGGGGAAATATAACGATACACTTTCCAGAATATATTTTAAAGCAGGAACCCGAATTAATTACATTGAAAAGTTTAAGAAGTATATTGTTGAACCTCGTATACAATTTCTCTACGGCATTAGCAAAAGTTTAAATTTAGAAATGTTGGGAGAGCTAAAAAGTCAAAATACCCAACAAATCATTGATTTGCAAAAAGACTATTTCGGCATCGAAAAAAGACGGTGGATTATATCCAATAACACTACAATCCCTATTCAGAGAAGTAAACAACTATCCTTGAATTTATTCTATACAAAGAATGACTGGCTGGTGGATATTGAAAACTTTTATAAAAAAGTAACAGGAATTACCACCTCAAGTCAGGGTTTTCAAAACCAGTTGGAATTTGTTCGAACAACTGGCGATTATGAAGTTTTAGGAACGGAGATTTTAGTTCAGAAAAAAATAAATCATTTCCTGACCTGGCTAAGTTATACGTATAATAAGAATAATTACCATTTTTCGAATTATTCGTACCCAAGTTTTCCGAACAACTATGAGTTAACACATACAATATCTTGGGCAGGGATTTATGAAAAAAACAATTTTAAAATCGCTTTAGGGGTAAAATGGTCTTCTGGCAGACCAAAAACGTCTCTTGATGACTCGCTGATTGATCCTTCAAATCCTGTGCTCATTTACAAAAAACCCAACGAAACTAACCTAAAAGTTTTTTCTCAGATTAACCTTTCCTCTACTTACAAGTGGGAAACTACAAATGGAGTTCAATTTAAAGTAGGAATCTCGATCTTAAATATTCTAAATAGAAAAAATGCAATCAGCGAATCTTACAGAATAAATTCTTTAACAAATTCTATAGAAAAAGTCGAAACATTCTCATTGCAAAGAACCCCCAATGTGAGTTTTAGAGTCTCATTATAACCTTGTTTAGATAACGTTTACACAAAGATCATTTCTCTTTTCATTTTTTAACAAAAAAAATCAATTCTTTGGTAGGGTAATCTGCTTCAAGACTGTTTTACTATTGAACCTTACCAAAAGAATAAAAAATGACTTTAATAAAATACTTTATCGCCTATATGGCTATTTTTTATGACAGTTCGTAACAATAATAATTAAAAAATATGGGACAAAATGCGTATTGCAAATGCGCAAAAATTCCTGATATATAATGTTATTACAACGAAACACTTTACTAAATCGGTAAAACTTATTTCCCATTTCGATATAAATTAAATTAAAGAATCATGAAATTAAAACAAATTAAATTTACTTTGATCACTCTTGCGGCAACAACATTTTTCGTAAGCTGTAGTAATGATAAAGACAATGACAATAACAATGTTACTCCTGTTCAAGTAAAACCAGAAATTGCACTTTCTACAAGTGCAACATTAGGTTCTTATCTTTCTGATAAAAATGGAAGATCTTTATATTTTTTCGCAACTGATGCAAACGGACAGGCGTCCTGCACAGGAGGATGTGAAGCCTTATGGCCGGCTTTTACTGTGGATAATTTAACCGCTGATAAATTAGGCACAGGATTAACATTATCAGATTTTGCAACTATAACCACTGCATCGGGTAAAAAACAAATAACGTATAAAGGCTGGCCGCTGTATTACTATGCACCGGTTTCTCAAGGCGATGCATATGGTAACGGTGGCACCAATACACCGGAAGCTGCAGGTAAAACAACCGGAGACGGAGTTGGCGGTGTTTGGTTTATAGCAAAACCGGATTATTCTGTTATGCTTGTAAAAAGTCAGCTTTTAGGCCATGACGGAAAAAACTACAAGTCAGATTATACTGTTGGTGATGGTTTGACTACTTACTTTACGGATGCTAAAGGAGTAACGCTGTATGCTTTCAAGAATGACAATTTCAAAAAGAACAATTTCACAAAAGCAGATTTTTCAAACAATGCTGTTTGGCCAATATATGAAACCGATAAAATTGTTGTTCCCTCTATTCTTGATAAATCTAAATTTTCTGTTATTACTGTATTTGGCAAATCACAACTGGTTTACAACGGCTGGCCATTGTACTATTTTGGACAGGATGCAGGCGTAAGAGGCGCTAATAAAGGAATTAGTTTCCCTAGCCCCGGTGTATGGCCTGTACCGGTAAAAGATATAGCTGCTGCAATATAAAATCAAATCCATTTATTGGATTCGTTTTATAATCTAAAAGTATTTCAGGTTAGTTTAAATACACTATTGAACTAACATGAAATAATACAAGGAAGTTGCAACGTTTTTTTCGCTGCAAACAACTCCAAATGTGAGTCTTAGGATTTCTTAACAATGCTCTTTGTGCAAGTTTTGCAAAAAAATCCTTGTCTCCCCTTTTATTTTTTTTATAAAATAACAATTCTTTGGTAGGGTAATCTGCACCAAAGCTGTTTTAGTATTGAAACCCATCAAAAAATAAAATATGAAAAGAAAAAGAATAGCATTTATAATTGTAGCCTTGCTGTTAGTGACTTCTGCCGGCATTTATTTTTATTACGGTTTTCTTTTTAAGGAAGCACGCAATATAGAATCAGAAGTGCCGGATTTTAATGTAGCAGCGACAAAACTACTTAAGGATTATGAATCCGATCCAAAAATAGCAGATTCATTATACCTCAATAAAACTATTGAAATAACGGGAAAAGTAACCAAAGAAACCGATTCTGTAGTTGTCCTTGAAAACAGTGTTTTCTGCCTGTTTACTCAAAAAATAAAACAGAAACTTATCGGTAATAAAGTAACTGTAAAAGGGAAATGTATTGGTTATGACGAACTCTTTCAGGAGGTTAAATTTGACCAGTGCTCTATTAATAAACAAAACAATTAATTAATTTATGAAGAAATTTTTAGTCCCAATCTGCCTTTTTCTGGCTACGATGGCATATTCGCAAGACGACTTACTGAACAGTCTTGATTCTACTCAGGTAGAGGAAAGCTATTCTACAGCAACTTTTAAAGCTTTACAGCTGGTCACCTTACAAACCACAAAAATGCCTGCAAAAAAGGAATTCTATTTTGTGGTCTCGCACCGCTTTGGAACTGTAAAAGATGGTTTTGACAGCTTTTTTGGTCTTGATAACGCTACTACAAAACTGGGCGGTATTTACGGCGTTACGGACTGGTTATCTGTCAGCCTTTCCCGACATACCTTAAACAAAATGTATGAGACCGGAGTGAAATACCGACTGATGAGACAAGACAATAATTTTCCGCTGGACATTGTCGGCTATAGTGTAGCCGATATTAATACCTTTTTGGAAAAAGACCAATATCCGGGTTTAGAATTTAAGCACCGTGTCGCATACGTACAACAGTTGTTACTGTCCAGAAAAGTCAGTGAAAAACTATCGTTGGAATTAGTACCGTCATTTATTCACAAAAATCTTTACAATCCTGATATAGAAAGAGATAATCAGTTTTCTTTTGGAGGAGGAGGTCGTTATAAAATCACGAAAAGATTATCTGTCAATTTAGAGTATGCACACAATTTTGACAAACCAACTTTTTATAACAACCCATTATCAGTAGGTCTTGACGTAGAAACCGGAGGACATGTATTCCAGTTAATATTTACGAATTCGCAATCTATGAGTGAAAGCGGCTACCTCACAAATGCAGCAGGAGACTGGGGCAAAGGAGATTTCTTTTTCGGATTTAACTTATACAGAGTATTTTAAAAACCATAAACAACAAATTATGAAAAAAGCAATAGCATTTACAATTTTACTGGCTGCCCTTACGAGCTGCAGCGATTCTGACACTGTTCAGGATATCCAAACGCCACCAGAAACCGGAACGCCAGGTACAGATCCTACGGTAACCACAATCAGTTATACTAAAAACGTAAAATCAATTATTGATGCCAATTGTATCTCCTGTCACCAATCCGGAAGATCTG
The DNA here is from genome assembly GCF_004345565.1 of Flavobacterium circumlabens. Classification (GTDB taxonomy): domain Bacteria; phylum Bacteroidota; class Bacteroidia; order Flavobacteriales; family Flavobacteriaceae; genus Flavobacterium; species Flavobacterium circumlabens. The sequence continues at coordinate 125,331 of NZ_SLWA01000002.1, forward strand.
CAGCTTTCAGGCCTCTGACTACTTATGCTGAGGTAAAAACAGCTGTTGAAAATGCGAATCTGTTAAACAGGATTCAGCTGCAAAATGGACAGCAGGGACTTATGCCACAAGGTGGAAGAATGTCACAGACCAATATTGACCTGATTGTAAAATGGAATACAGACGGACTAAAAGAAAATTAATTATTATGAAAAAACCGCTTATTAATTTCTTTGTATTACTGCTGATTATTGTTGCAAATACAGATGCGTTTGCACAAAAATTAATCACAAAAACAGGCAGTATAAGATTTCAGGCCTCTATGCCTTCTTATGAAGAAGTTGCGGCCGAAAATAAAAGTGTATCTGCCGTTTTAGAACAATCCACGGGAGATTTCGCTGCTTTGGTCCTTATTGAAGGGTTTCGCTTTAAGGTTGCTCTGATGGAGGAACATTTCAATGAAAACTACATGGAATCTGAAAAATTTTCAAAAGCAACTTTAAAAGGCAAGATAGCCGATTTTGATAGTTCTAAAATTACAAATACAGCCAAAAATTTTACTTTAAAAGGAGATCTTACCATACACGGAAAAACAAAACCTGTAACAGTTACCATAAAAATTTCAAAAGCTGCCAACGGCGTTATTGCTCTGGGTTCATTTGAAGTAAAACCCGAAGATTTCGATATAGAAATCCCAGGTGTAGTAAGGCAAAAAGTGGCAGATAAAATAAAAGTCAGCTACAATTTCTTATTAGTTAAATAGTCCTTTGACTTAAATATTTAGAAAATAAAGAGTACCCATTAAATTGGCTAAATAGATCTCTTTTTGATTTGGAAGATCATTAAACATGGCTAATGTTATGAGGTCAGTTTCATCATAAACTGGCCTCTTTTTTTTAAACAATCCTAACTAAATTTAAAATGACCTGCAAAAATTATATTGTTACCGGCGAGGATGTAAATGACGCTATGGTAATGGAAAGTACGGCGTACATTTCATACACACTTCGATTACTGTATCATTTTTTGTTTGCTAACGGATATTCAAAAGAGAGGCTTAATGCTTTGCATCTGGGCTTAAGGGAAGGAAATCAGGAGTTAGTCATTCATAAGAACTTAATGTTTACCGAACCTTTTTTTGTTGAGATGAAACATTGTTATATAGAGGATAAAATCAATATTAAAAGTTGCTTTTTCAACTCCATAAACGAATGCTGCGCAGAAGTTACTAAAGAAGTAGAATGGTTTGACCCTATCCGTAAACAAGTTATTGTGGCACCGAAACAAATTCTGCAGCATTTTAATTCAAATTTTAAACTTTCCATGAAACCTTAAAGAGCCCATTTTTGTGCCATGGTAAACATTGTACAAAGTGATAAGTTCACCCATAGAAGTGGTGTTGATAATAATTCCACCTTTTTTAGCTCTAAAATAGGGTAAAATAGCTCTGGTTACATTCATCACTCCAAAAACATTAGTATCAAATTGTTTTTTAAATTTGTTCATTTGTCATTGCCTCAAATGCACCTACTAAAGCATAACCTGCATTATTAAACAAAAACATCAATGTCGCCAAATGCTTCAATATTTTCGTCAATTGCTTTTTTGATACTTGTTTCATCCATTACATCTAATGCAAATATTTTTTAGATTAGGATGGTTTAATAAATCCTGACCTTTTTCAACGTTTCGCATTGTGGCAGAAACATTCCATCTTTTTCGCATGAAATAAGGGGCTGTTAGCTTACCAATTCCTGTTGAAGCTCCAGTTATTAAAATTGTTTTTTTTATTTTTATTGCTCTGATAATTGATTTAAGCAAAAGTAATTATTAAATTTGCAACCGTAAAGTATGAAGTATAGTTTATAGTTATTGAATTAATAAAAAACTAACGAGCATTAAATTAATTGGTCAACTTTCCAAGGAAATAGGAATTCCAATAGCGACGATACGTTTTTATGGAAAATCGGCTTTAATTGCTTGCAAGAAAAAAAGTAATGTGAAAAGTAATAACTATGGTTATTATGATGAAGAAGTAATCACTAAATTAAAATTAATAAAAGACCCAAAATCTGTAGGTTTTACTTTATCCGAAATAAAGGAACTTATTGATGCATGGTACAGCAACCACATAACAAAAGCAAAAAAAAATTGAAAATTTTGGATACTAAATTAGCTCAAATAGAAGAAAAAATAAAGAAATTAAAAGGAGTGAAAAAGCAAATTGCCTACCTTAAAAATGAAGTTGAAAAAGAGGATTGTTGAATTGTTGTTTTTGACTTGCACCGTTTTTGGGATAGTGCCTTTTTCGACAATATTTTTAGAAATTTAGAGCTTTGAATTTAATTATAGCTGAGTTCATTCATAAAAATACCCTCAAAGAGATCTAACTCTTGAGGGTAGTTTTCAATATTGTTTTTATTTTTTTAAAGTTTGATTATCAAATTTTTACCTGATGAAGTCAATTATTTGACTATCAGCTTCTGAGTTTTGCTCATAGTTGCGCCTTGAATTTTAATTATATAAATGCCTGATTTGAGTAAATTTGAGGTATTAATGTTTAAATTATTTAAACCTGTCGAAGTTTTTCGATACAATTCTTTCCCCTGTAAATCCATAATGCTTATTTCTACCTTGTCCTGACTATTATCTAAATTAATATTAACCGAACCATTAGTTACGGGATTTGGGTAAACAAGTAATTTCGTCTCATCAGCTACTTCTTTATTTTCAATTTTGGTATTAGCTAGCTTTTTTGCTAGTGAAGTTGTTGTTGCTATAATTTCAACATCGTCAATATAAACAGCTGAAGTATTATTGCCTAACAAAAATCTAAACTCATTGGTTACATCGGTTGTTGTACAGTTAAATGTATATGGACCAAATATTTGTGGCGTTGTGGTCAAGTTGATTCCATATTGCGATTTCCAAACATTTTTTGGTAACACGCCTTGTTGAAACATTAAATCTATTGTACGTGCTGCGTCAGCGCTTGCCTTAAATTTTACAGTATAAGTTGTACCAGCTACAAGAGGTATTGTTTGTTTCAATTGTATGTTCCAGCTGGCATTTCCCATATTAGTAATTGTAGTTTTACTTGCTTTATCTGTATAGCCAGTTCTGGTAACCGAGGCAATACCGGCCGATGCAGGAGAGGTCAGATGGGTATTCCATCCAGTGGTATTTAAGTTAAAACATGGATTTGTAACTAAATTAGGCAGTACCGTAACGTTATCCTGTACCCAGCGGGCTTTCTGTACATTGCTAAGGTTTCGAAAAGAAGCATTCCAATGCAAACCAGTATCAACAGCTACATCGGTCAGCGTTATGGGTATGGTTAGCGTACCGTTTCCAGCATTTACAGATACTTCATTACTTGAGTAATAATTTGCCCAATTAGGACTAAAAAGACCGATCCAAATTTTACCATTTTCCGCAGTGACATAATTAACCGTTATATTATAAGTATCGCTTTGATATACTTGTGCAGGTGCTGCGGTTATTGTAACAGTATTTGTTACAGATGATTCATATGCACCCATATCAATAACTCCTCCTTTTACTCTTGTATCTCCGGCCAGATCAAGTGAAGAAACTCCATAAGATGAAGTCCCTGCATTAGCTGCTGGGCTACTGTTTTGCAACTTAAAGTTAGTTGTTGGGCTGATGAATAAAGGATTTACGCCTAAGATGTTGGGTGCATCAATGCTGGTTGTAGTGGTTTTGTTAATTCTTACAGATGATTGACCCGCAGTGCCATTGAACGAGAGATTGTTCTTCCAGGTGATGTTTGCATTATTTCCCCATGCACCGTCATCAACTATTGCATAGACAGACCCGTAGGAAGGATTTGCCCAACCGATGTTGTTCACCCAAGTTACATTTTTACTATCGTAGCAAACCAATTCACCAGCACCAGTACCTTTGGCTTTTTCGGTAGAATTCCAATAGGATGTATTATTTCGAAAAAGAGCGTTTTCGGAACTCATAATGTAAACGCCATTTCCACCGTTAGAATAGCTTAAGTTGTTTTCAACTAGAAAACTGCCTTTATAGGGAGCACCATTAATTTGTGTATTCATATTATCGTCTATAATAATTCCATTTCCATCAGAATATTTTTTTACATCAATCCACTTTACTAGAGTTTTATTGTTATAAACAATATTGTTGCGGACAATCATTGAAAAATCAGAATATGAATCGACACTGTTTGAGCTGTGAAATATACTAATGCCACTAGTTCCATACATTGCATACCATGAAGTATTGTAAACTTTATTGTTTTCAAGGGTTATAAAATCAGTTTTTATTGCAGATATACCACCACCTGCAAAATCATGTACTTTACAATTTCTGACTTCAATATGGTGAGGCACTATATTACTATTGCCAATTGATATACCATTTGTATTTGTTCTGCCATATTTTGCCGAATCGGTTCCTCCTGCAACGGCTTCATTGTAGTTAGACTCCCCTTGGGCAAGCGTAATGTTGGCATTATTGCCTATTAACTCAAGCCCTTCAATTTTAATATAATTGGCTTGAACATTTATGGCATTCCATAATTCACAAGGATTCTGACATTGTAAAACAGGCAAAGCACCTGGTGCAGCTGAATAAGTAATGTAAGCCGAAGGTGTTCCTGATCTATTGATTGTCAGCCCGGTAAAATTGTAAGTTCCAGTAAGGAAGTACACAATATCACCAGCGTTTGTTTTATTGGCAGCTTGCTGAATAGTCAAGGGGCTATCTTGGGTTACTTTGTTGGTACTGAGGCCATTGGGTGAAACATAATAGGTTGCCGCATTTACAAAGTGGATGCCCACAAGAGCAAACATAAAAAATGTAATTTTTATTTTTTTCATTTGTTTGATTTAGTTATAATGGGTATTTAATTATAAGTAAAATTTAAAGAGAACTCATTGTTGGTTTTGCAAGCCTAACTAAGCCATAGTCCTTAGTGGCAGTATTTGTCTGTCACTAAGGTCATATTTTATGTCTTTCGTACTTGTCAATATCTTTCCCAATGTGTCCCTATTTTTTTTAAATCTAATAAGACTGTTCTTTAATTGATTTTATTATTGAAGATTTAACTTCGCCAGTATGTTTGGTTGTTTTAGTTTCTATCAACATAATGGAACATACTTCAACCGATGAGACCTTATGATTTATTCCTTTTGGAACTACAAACATATCTCCGGAATTCATAATTTTAGGGATTCCATTTTCAATCTCCATCAAAAGTTCGCCTTCTATTATATAAAATAGCTCATCCTCATTTTCGTGATTATGCCAAGGAACTTCCTGACCTTTAATTTTTGCGACTTTTACATATTGGTCATTAACCTCCGTAACGATTTTTGGAGAAAAATAGTCTTTAACGTCTTTCAACTGTTCTTTTAAATTCATTTATCTTGTATAATTAATTATTTTAGAATTTGCTTCACGGGTGTCAAAAAACTTAACTTAGGAATTCATTGAATAATTATTCAATGAATATTTTCTTAATTTTAACTTTATTAGCGCTTGTTAATCTTAAAAAATACAGGCCTTTATTTAAATTTGGCACTTTTAATAGGGCAGAATTATTACTGTTCAACTCTGAATAAACTACCTTACCATTTAAATCAATAATTGAAACGTCAAATATCTCTTTATCATTTGATTGTATGTTTAGCGTTCCGCCTGATTTTACAGGATTTGGGTAAATTGCAAATCTCTCTGCGGATGGGTTATTCTCTAATAGATCTTTAGGATTTAAGTCTGAAATATTTGAGGAAGTTTTTGAGCTTAGAGTATTGTTTGCAGAAGAAGCTGATGTTAAATAAAATTCGACATCATCGTAATCGAGAAATTTATTTGCACCTCCTGAAAATTGATAAAAGCCAAGTTCGCAACTATTATTAGTAACTATAATATTATTTATTTGTACTTCTGTCCAGTTAGCACTGCTTGTATTTAAAGAGGATTCTATTGGGCTTCCCCCATAATTTTTTGCATACATAACCGCAGCACTTTGCCCACCCGAACTTCGAACCCATGCTTTCATGGTATAATTTCCGTTTACAATTCCTGAAAGGGATTGAAAAACTGAAACTTCAAATGCTGTAATTCCCCATTGCATACCTTTGTAATTTGGAGAATGTGGTGTAGCTGCGGAAGTTAGCGCATTTGCAATGCCAGGCCCATATTCGGTCCATCCGGTTGGGGTTTGCGTTTCGGTTGTATTGGTATCAAAGTTTCCGTTTACTAGTTTATTTACTCCTACGAGATTCTGTACTGATACCGAACAACTTGCAATTTTACCATCTGATGCCGTACCGGTAATAGTTACTGAACCCGAACTTATTGCAGTTACTATGCCTAAATTATTGACTGTTGCTACAGCTATATTACTGGAAGACCAGGATACGTTTGATTGCTTGCATTATTAGGGGTGAAAATAGTATTTATTACCCTGCTGCTTCCAATAGGTATTGTCATAGTGTTCTGTGAAAATGTAAAAGCTGTTATGGAAACAGGTGAAAGATAAAATTCGACATCATCGTAATCTATAAAATTATTGGCTAATCCTGATTGATAGAAACCAACTTCACAGGTATTAGTGGTAACTTTAATATTATTGATTTGTACCTGAGTCCAATTTGGAATACTGGAAGCTATGGAGTAATTTATGTCGCTTCCTCCATATCCTTTAGCGTACATTGTTGCCCAGGTTTGCCCGCCGGAACTACGAACCCATGCTTTCATTGTGTAATTTCCATTTGCTAATCCTGTTAGGGTTTGCGAAACGGCAACTTCAAAGGGAGCTGTTCCAGATTGTGTTCCTTTATAGTTTGGAGAATGAGGTGAAGCTGTTGAATTTTGTGCAGTTGCTACGCTGCCCCACTCATTCCAACCAGTTGGTGTTTGTGTTACGGCTGTATTGGCTTCAAAATTTCCATTCACCAATTTATTGATGTTAGCTAAATTTTGAACAGTTACACTACAAGTGGAGGTTCTTCCGTCAGATGTTTTTCCGGTTATTGTCGCTGTTCCAATACTAACTCCGGTTATCATTCCCCAATTATTTACTTTAGCTACTGCAGCATTGCTGGAAGTCCAATTTACAATTTGATTTGTTGCGTCAGACGGTGTAAATGTGGTATTAATAACTTGTTTGCTTCCTAGATTTAAATTTAAGGAAGAAGGTGAAGTAGAAAAACCTGTAATTGTAATTGGAGTAGTGTTTGTATTTTTATAAACCCTTATATAGTCGCAATACATAGTCGCAGGTAATACGGTTGTAGCATCCGGAGAACCAGGCCAATCGCCTCCAATAGGAAGGTTGATTAAAATATAGTGCGGTAGATGATATTCAGCAGTATAATTATATCCATCTGTAATTCTGAACTGTTTGTATAGGATATCATCTACGTACCATTTGATATAGTTGGAATCCCACGTTACGGAATAAACATGCCATTGTGTAACATCCACATTATAAGTAGTTCCATCCTGAACATGCACTTCATTAGCACCGGCCCAGTGTGGCGTTCCATGGACTAATGTTTCACTGTTCAGATGTTCAAAAATATCAATTTCACCGCATTTTGGCCATCCTACCTGCGAAAAATTAGATCCCAATGTCCAAACAAGCCCATAATCCTTTTCCCATCGGCATTTTAAAACGGCCTTCAATTTTGCCATAGGTCCAAGATGCCTTATTCAAGCTAATTACACTTCCTGATGTATAATTCTTACCGCCTACATTTTCTTTTAAAACTGTAATTTCTAAATTTCCATTGTTCTGTTTTACATTATTTGTGCTATTAGTATAATATTGAAGTTCATTGTTTCTGGTGTTTCCACCTAATTCGTAGCCCCATTTATTAGGTTCCGGTAATCCCGTTCCGTTAAATTCGTCTGACCATACCTGTTGGTAGGTTTGTGCTCCCATATTGTTATTGATTAATAAAAGCAATAAGGAGGTGTAAAAAAGTGTTTTGGTACTCATAGATTTGAGGTTTTAATGATTAATTGAATGTTTAGTTTATGGAATAAAAAGTTGATTAATATTATGTGGAATAAATGAATTTTTTAAACTTGAATTAAAAGTAAATTTGTATTATCATCATCAGAATTTCTGGTTGACGCCATTAATAGCACACCACTTAAAATAGCTATTGATATTTTTTTATAAAAAATATTTAATTTAAAAATTCTATAATTTGACAATCTGCTTCTATATGTATCAGATAATGTGGTTTTACCTTTTAGAACAATCAGTGAGGAATCAGCTTGCGTAATTTTTACATAATTTTGCAGACAGTTTGATAACGGTGCAGCTATTATTTTTTCTTCAGTTGTTCTTTATTTACAGTCATTATAACTGGCTGAATTGTGCCATCCGCATTATAATGAAGTTCATCAACACATACTGAACGCCTCCATTGAATAAAAGCATGATCTGGTGTTCCTGCCGGAAAACGGTAATTGCTTAAATCAGAAGTGTGATAGAAAAGATATGATTTGCCTTTAAAATCAACTATGCTATGATGATTTGTTCCACTGCTTACAGCGTCTAAAATAACTCCTTGATACTTGTATGGTCCTAATACCTTATCTGACATTGCATAAGCAATTTGTGGCCCTTGACCGTTTTTATGAGCAGTAGAATAAGAGAGGTAATATTTGCCCTTGCGTTTATGCACCCATATCGCTTCGAAAAAATCATCGACCCCTTCTATAATATGTACAGGATCTGAATAAGATACCATATCTTTATTTAGCTTAACGCAGTTCAATACTATCTGACCTACAAAAAGATATGCTTGTCCATTATCATCAATAAAAACACTTGGATCAATAAAATCACGGTTTGATATTATCCCAGGAGAATCCTCAGAAATAAGTGGTTTGCCAATTGCATCCTTAAATGGTCCTGTTGGGCTATTACTTACTGCCACACCAATATGCTTTTGGTCAGTAGGAAAGTAAAAATAATATTTACCATCACGCTGCACACAATCTGGTGCCCAGACAAACTTCTTTGCCCAGTTTGTTTCTGTTAATGGAGAAAATACTTTACCACAGTCCTTCCATTTTTTCATATCAGTGGTTGAGTACACATAATAATCCTCCATATCCCACCATTTTGCCTCATTTCTATCATGACTTGGATATAAGTATAAGGTGTTTCCAAAAACACGAGCTGTGGGATCTGCACTGTATCTTTTTGTTATTATTGGATTATTTTGCGCTAAAATAGCTTCAGTACCTAAAATGGTAAGTGCGATAAGTAGTGTTTTTTTCATTTCTTATTAATTGTTTATTTTAGTAACTGTTTAAGCTTATTAGAAATTAAAAAAATCTCTTCGACCTTTTTTTTACAATGAACGACAACATAAAAGGTAGAAGAGATTTTTGATAATTATCTCCAACGAATTATGGTACTTATTCTATAAGAATTTTTTGAATTCTTGTTTTTGTGGCACTTGTGGTTCTTAAAAAGTAAATTCCTTTATCCAGATTAGGTAGTTGTAAAGCGGTTAAATTGCTAGTATTATTTAACTGCGAGTATACTTTTCTACCATTAATATCAACAATAAAAATGTCAAAAAATAACCCATCATTTGCACTTATATTTAATATGTTTCCAGACTTCACAGGGTTTGGATAAGCAGTAAAATTTTGTATTCCAAAGTCTTGAGAAGGATTAGTTACACCAAGTGTGCCTGTTGCTGACAAATAAAATTCAATATCATCATATTCAAGCCAAGTACTTGCAGCTCCTGTTCCTGTCCATTGATAAAACCCAATTTCATAGCTATTGTTAGATACCAAAATGTTATTAAGTTGTATTTGGGTCCAGGTAGGTATGCTTATTGCCAAGTTGTAATTTATTTCGTCACTACCAAAGGTTTTCCCATAAAAGACTGATTTACTTTGCCCCCCAGAACTGCGAACCCAAGCTTTTGCTGTATATATACCATTTGCTAGATTTGTAAAAGTTTGATAAACGGCCACTTCATAATGTCCTGTTGCTGATTGTATACCATTATAATTTGCTGAATGAGGTGATGTATTGGAGTTTAATGCATTCGCGGTTCCACCAGCAATACCAGAATATTCCAGCCAGCCAGCTGGTTTCTGAACAATAGCAACATCAGAATCGAAATTTCCATTTACCAATTTATTAACTCCTACTAAATTTTGTACAGAAATGGTAGAAATGGATGTCTTATTTCCATCTTCAGTGGTTGCTGTAATAATTGCTGACCCTACTGATACACCAGTAACTACACCCAAATTGTCTACATTAGCTACAGCATTATTGTTTGATGTCCATGTTAGTTTCAAATTGGTCGCATTTGCAGGTACAAATGAAGTTTTAAGTGTTTGTGAACCATTCAGCGCCACATTGGCACTTGCAGGCGATATTGAAATACTTGAAACAGGAACCGGAGTAGTGTCTATATTTTTATATACTCGAATATAATCGCAGTACATTGTTGCTGGCAATACGGTTGTTGCGTCTGGAGAGCCCGGCCAGGAACCCCCTATTGGCAGGTTTATCAGAATGTATTGTGGCAAGTGAAATTCTTCTGTGTAATTTTGTCCGCCAGTAATCTGTAATTGATGAAATAAAACATCATCAACATACCATTTGATGTAATTTGCATCCCAAACAACAGAGTAAGTATGCCATTGAGTGACATCTACACTATAAGTATTGGCGTTTTGTACATGCACATCATTTAAGCCTCCATAATGTGCAGTACCGTGAATAATAGTTTCACTATTAATATGTTCCATAATATCTATTTCCCCAGATTTAGGCCATCCAGCTGAAGCGTAGTTGGTTCCTAATGTCCAAAATGCCGCCCACAATCCTTGCCCTTTTGGCATTTTTAAGCGGCCTTCAATTTTGCCATAAGTCCAAGAAGCTTTATTTAAAGTAGTTATACTGCCCGAAGTGTATTGTTTGCCACCTACGGCTTCTTTGATGACCGTAATTTCTAAGTTTCCTGCATTTTGTTTAATATTATTTGTGCTGTTAGTATAATACTGTAATTCACTATTGCGGAGATTACCGCCTAATTCGTAGCTCCATTTAGAATTGTCAGGAGCTCCTGTACCGTTAAACTCATCTGACCAGACTAATTGATAGTTTTGAGCTTTTGCACTAAGATTAAAAAGCAGCATACATGATAACGTGTAAAAGATAGCTTTTACACGATGAAAGGTTAGTATTTTTCTCATAATAAAGGGTTGGTTTAGTTAGTAATTTTAAAATAATCAATAAATAAAAAAGTTAAATCCTCTCTCTGAAAAAGATAATAAGTATTTATGAGACAGTGTTCTATAATTGATTATTTGACGCAAAATAGATAAAAGAATTATACATAACATGAAAATTTGCGAAAAAAAACAATATTTTTTTGCGCAAACGAAAGTAAAATTTGCGCAAATTATTATATTTGTATTTATGAAAAAGAAAATGATTACAATTAAGGATATTGCCGAAAAAACAGGATATTCTATTTCGACAATTTCCAGGTCGTTAAAAGATCATTCGGATATTACAGAGAAGACAAAACAGATTGTAAGAGACACAGCAAAAGATTTAGGGTATCAGCCTAATTTTTTTGCGCAAAATTTTAAAAGCAACAGGAGTAATATTTTAGGAGTGTTAGTTCCGGATATTGAACGAGGCTACTATTCGTCTATTATCAGCGGCATGCAGGAAAGAGCTATCGAACAGAAATTCTTTATTGTGGCCTGCCAGTCCAAAGATTCTTTTATAGATGAAATCAAAGCAGTACAAACACTTATCGGTCTAAATGTTGACGGAATTGCGATAGTCCATTCTAAAGAAACCAGCAATTTTACAGAACATAACAATATTATTAAAAACAACATTCCGCTTTTGGCAATTGACAGGGAATTATTTGGTCTACAGACTCACTTTGTTTCCAATGATCAGTTTGTAGCCGGATTTATGATTGGCGAACATCTGGCAAAAGAAGGTTATAAAAACATTGCCATTATTGGCGGACCTGAACAGCTTGTAATGAGCCGTCAGCGAATCAATGGCTGTATTGCGGGAGCAGCTGCTAATGGAGTAACCATAAAAAAAGAAAACATTGTGTATTGTAATCTGCAACGCGAACGCGAGATTTTTGCAGTTTCAGAATTATTAAATCAAAAAGAAGCTCCCGATGCAATTTTTTGTATTTACGATCGTGGAGCCATTGAAATTGTACATTATCTAAATCAGCAGCAAATCAGCATACCAAAAAAAGTCGCTGTTGCCGGCTGCGGAAACGATTCTTTTTCTCATTATTTAACACCATCATTAACAACAGTAGATTTAAATCCGCATAAACTTGGGGAACTTGCTGCGGAAATTTTAATTAATGATATTATAACAGGAAGTGTCGTTGAGAAAACAAGAAATTCTTTAAGACCAAAATTGATTGTAAGCGATTCTACAAAACGGTAAATGGGGACTTATTTAAAACAATTTATTTTTCTTTCTTTTTAATACTCGATTCTCTTACCAATAAATCGCCGTCAATAGTCTGGATCTGAATTTCAGAATCAGCTTCATTTTTATACTGTTGTAAAAACAACTGCATAGTGGTTTCTCCAATTACAGAAGTCTGTATATTATAAGTAGTGAGCGAAGGTTCAATTAATTCTCCCATTAAATCATTCCCAAAACCAACTACGGCAATTTCATTTGGCACTTTAATCTTTCGTTTTTTAAGATGTTTAATCACGTAAATTGCAGATCGGTCAGAAATACAAAAAATCGCGTCTGGTCTTTGATCCAGATTCAGCCAGTCATCGACAACGCTATTAATACTAACATTAGAATAATCTGTGTATGCAATTAATTCTTTATCGGGTTTGATTTTGTTCTTTTTTAAAATATTGAGATAACCCAGTAAACGCTCTTCGGTAATCGTTAACGATTTTGGTCCCAGGATAATTCCGATTCTTTTACATCCCTGTTCTAAAAGATGTTCTGTGACTTTTTCAGCTCCTTCTGTATTTTTTGCCAAAACTTTTGATGTTTTCGGCGAAGGACTTGTCCTGTAGAAATTAACAATTGAAATTCCTTTTTTGCTATAATTTTCAATATAATCAAATGCTGTAGTACTTGCAGAATGGCATACAAGAAGACCGTCTACACGACTATCCATTAATGCCTGTACATTTTCCAATTCAGTTTGGTAATCTTCATTAGAAAGGCAGATAATTACTTTAAACCCATTTTTAGAAGCAACTTTCTGAATTCCGCCAAGCATTGAAGAAAAAAAAGTAGACTGAAGATGCGGAATAATAACGCCAATAGTTTGAGTTTGCTTGCTGGCAAAATTCCTAGCCAATAGATTTGGCCTATATTCCATTTGTAAGGCCACTTGTTGTACTGCCAAAGTAGTTGCGGGACTAATATCGGGATGATTTCTTAAGGCACGGCTTACTGTTGTAGCAGAAATTCCCATGGCATTGCCAATATCAACAATTGTTGTCTGATAATTTTTTCGGGTCTTGTTTTTTGCTTTTCTGCTTTCATGGTTCAATGTAAAATTATAATTGCACTCTTTGCAATAATAACGCTGTTTTTGTCGGATAAATCCAGACTTTAAAATAGTTTCAACTTTGCTGCATTTTGGGCATTTAACTCTTGGCATGTCAGTTTTTGTTTATATTACCTGACAAAGGTAAAAAATTTCTATCTATCGAAAACGATAGTGCAAACGTTTGAGATAGAAAAAACGATTGAAATACCATTACACTTATTGTCTACTATATGCTTTAAAATTTATATTTGGCTTATAACTCTTAATATTCGCATCTCAAAAAAGCGATATTAAAATTTTACTAACCAATCTAAACCAAAGTTTATTATGTATGCATCATTTTTCAAACAACGTTGCCTTCTGATTATTACTGGGCTTCTGTTTTGCATAAGCAGTTATGCACAAGATTTAAGTATTAAGGGAATACTTAAAGATGAAACTGGAAAAGGTGTTCCAGGTGCCAATTTACAAATTAAAGGTACAAAAAATACTGTAGCAACTGATTTTGACGGTAGCTTTCAAATTAAAGCTTCTATAGGAAGTGAGCTTATTGTTTCTTTCATTGGTTTTGAAACTAGAACCATAAAAATAACGAGTCCGGGTACTCTGGATATCGTATTAAAGACGTCAAGCAAGGAATTACAGGAAATTGTCGTTGTTGGTTATGGTACAAGTAAAAAGAAGGATTTAACAGGTGCAATTACAACGGTCAAGTCCCAAGACATTACGGGACGAAGAACAGTTCAGGTTTCTGATGCGTTGCAGGGTGCAATGGCAGGAGTAACAGTTTCCAGAAATGGAGCAGCACCTGGTTCTCAATCCAAAATTCGCTTTCGTGGGGTTACTACCATTGGAGTTAGCGGCAATGACCCGCTAATTATTGTTGATGGCGTACCTACAGCCAATATAGATTACCTTAATCCTGATGATATAGAATCAATAACAGCTCTAAAAGATGCTGCATCAACTGCGATTTATGGATCAAGAGCAGCAGCCGGGGTTTTATTGGTAACTACCAGAAGAGCAAAAGCAGGGAAAACCAGTTTAGAGTATAGTTACGAATATGCACAAGCTGAACCTGTAAACCAGCCTGCTACAACTGGCGCAGTTAGATACATGCAGCTATATAATGAGTATCTGGCCAATGACGGAGCTGCTCCTTTATATTCTCAGGCTACCATTACAAATTATAATGCTAACCATGCGGCTAATCCTGATTTATATCCGGATACAGATTGGCAGAAGTCTATAATTAAAAATAACGCGCCAAGGATTATTCACAATTTAGCCTTTTCATCCGGTTCTGAAAATGTAAAATCCAGAGCTACTTTAGGATACTCATCAAGTGATGCATTATATGATAACCGTGGTTTTAAAAAATTAAATGCAGGAGTGTACAATGATTTTAAATTTAGCAATAAATTAACCGCGAGTTTTGACGTCAGTGCAGTAAGGACTGAAAACAAGGATGTAAATATTTTTAATAATAATGTTTTCTTGGATGCACGTGTTATGGCTCCAATTTATGATGATTACTATTCTGATGGAAGATATGCGCTGGGTAAAGATGGTCGAAATGCAGTAGCACAAATCGGTGCTGGTGGCTTTAAAAAATTTATTACCAATAATCTTTCAGGTAGAATTGCCGTTAATTTTAAGCCTTTTAAAGGATTGACTTTAACCGGGCAGGCGTCTCCGACAATTATTTTTGGACCTGTAGAAAGAGAAGAAAATGGACAAATTGTCCAGGATCCATCCAAGCAGTTTATTAAAGTAGTGGAATTTACAGATATGTTGGATCCATCGAAAAAAGTTGCGGTAGGACAGCAGCCTGCTTCTGCTTCATTAAATGAAAGCAAGTCCTATAATTACAGATTCAATGGACAATTTGTTGCCAATTATAACAATAGTTTTAGCGGTAAGCATAATTTAGATGCTACTTTTGGTTATGAAAATAATTACTCTTATGTAGAAACTATTAGGGCTTCTCGCGCAACATATACCTTGTCAAATTATCCGTATTTGGATAACGGGCTTCCAACATTTAGAGATAATGGAGGTTCAGCTTATGAAACGGCATTAAGCTCTTATTTTGGTAGAGTGTCCTACAATTTTAAAAACAGATATTATTTGCAGGCTGGTGGGCGCTATGATGGATCTTCAAGGTTTAATCAAGATCAAAGATGGGCATTCTTTCCATCATTGGGTGCTGGATGGGCTGTATCAGAAGAACCATTTTTCAAATCGGTTAAAGAATGGGGAGTTGATTTCCTGAAATTCAGAGCATCATGGGGACAGTCGGGTAATGAACGTATTGGGAATTATCCGTACCAAGCAAGTATCAGTTTATATAATTCCTTATTTTATCAAAACGGCGTTGTAGTTGCTCCAACTTCAGGATCGCAGGTTAATTACGCTGTTGATGATATAACATGGGAAACACAGGAAAGTACCAATATAGGTTTGGATGCAACATTTTTAAACAATAGGTTAACTCTAAGTGGAGATGTATTCTACAAACAAACTAAAGATATTTTGCTTAAGTTAAACGTTCCTCTTTATCTTGGATATGATGCACCTTTTCAAAATGCAGGAAAAGTAAGCTCAAAAGGTTTTGAAGCTACAGTGAGTTGGTCAGACAACATCGGAACAGACTGGAAATACAGTGTAGGGGCGAATATATCTGATGCTAAAACAAATGTTGATGATTTGAAAGGTACTTCTATTCTCGGCGATACATCAAATATTGAAGGGAATGAATTTGCTGCTTGGTACGGCTATAAATCAAGCGGAATATTTCAAACAGCCGCAGAAGTTGCTGCTTCTCCAAAAACAAGTGCCAGCACTAAACCTGGTGATATTAAATACGTTGATATTGACGGGGACGGTCAAATAACTCCTGATAAAGACAGGGTTATTTTGGGTGGATCATTGCCACGATATACATTCGGGCTCAATGGTAAATTGAGTTATAAAACCCTTGATTTTTCTTTTGTAGCGTATGGAGTAGGTAAACAACAGGTAAGGCTAAGCAATTATGCTGTACAGCCGTTTCAGGAAACATTTGGTAATGTGCCCACTCTGATTGATGGTAAATTCTGGAGTGCTACTAATACCGCAGAACAAAATGCAGCAGCAGAATATCCAAGATTATCTAACGCAAGCAGTGGAAATAACTACGCTATGTCTGATTTTTGGTTAGTTAACGGTAGTTATTTACGGATTAAAAATATCACATTGGGATATAATTTTAATAAAAAAATTACAGACCAGTTAGGAATACAAGGACTTCGATTGTATGTAGCAGGTAATGATTTATTTACTATCAGTCATTTTCCAAAGGGCTCAGATCCGGAAGTTGATGCTATCTCTTATCCAATTGTTAAAACCTTTATGACAGGTTTAAATGTTAAATTTTAAAAATTAATTATCATGAAAATTTCAATATATTTAACTGCATTATGTTTGCTGTTTCTTACAGGCTGTCAAGACTTAGATTACAACCCGTTATCAGACCCATCAAGTGGTAATTTCTACTCAAATGAAACTGAACTTACCATTGCGGTAAATGACTTGTATCGTTTTTCATTTATTCAGAATGATAAGGAAGAATACAGTGATAACTTTTTATACAGAGCCAATCCCAACGCTGTAATTAGCGGTACAATGAACAGCGGTGATCCGGATGTTCAAAGTTTATGGACTAGTGCCTATAAAATTATTACAAGAGCCAACACAATTCTTGCCAGCTTAAACAGAGCTGCTGGAAATACTTCGCCAGAGGCCTTAGCTTCGTTTGAAGCGCAGGCTAAATTAGCCCGTGCCTATCAGTATTCAAGGTTAATTACTCATTTTGGTGATGTTCCTTTGATAACAAAGCCAATTACATTAGCTGAATCGTATGCCTTTACGAGATCGGACAAAAATCTTGTACTGCAATTTATTTTTGAAGATTTGGATTTTGCCGCCGCAAACCTGCCTGCGTCTTACAATGCCAGTGCAATTCAACGTTTTACAAGTGGGACCGCATTAGCAATTAAAGCAAGAACAGCTTTGTATATGGGAA
The DNA here is from genome assembly GCF_004345565.1 of Flavobacterium circumlabens. GTDB lineage: Bacteria > Bacteroidota > Bacteroidia > Flavobacteriales > Flavobacteriaceae > Flavobacterium > Flavobacterium circumlabens. Next base: position 142,953 of record NZ_SLWA01000002.1, read on the forward strand.
AATATGATATTGCCAAAGCAGCCGCTAAAGCAGTTATAGATTCAAATGCTTACACACTATATCCAAGTTATCGTGATTTATTTTTAAAGGTAGGAGAACAATGCAAAGAAAATATTTTAACCGTAGTAAGAGACCAGGCCAATGGAGTTGTTTCTGATGGATTTATTGCCCCGGATCATATCGCTAGAAACGCTGGTGGATTTGCTGCCAAGTTTCCAACATGGGAATTAGTGGATTCCTACGAATGTACAGATGGATTACCAGTGGATAAATCTCCTTTATATAATCCTCAAAAACCATTTGCAAACAGAGATCCGCGTTTATCTCAGACCATTGTTCCTTTTAGTTCAATATGGCTTGGTTACATTTATCAGCCACATCCGGATTCATTGACTGTAAGAAGAACCAGCGATAACGCTATGGTAAAAAATAATGATAATCGTGCAAATGCAATTAATGCCAGTTTTTCAGGCTTTTTATGGAAAAAAGGTATAGATCAATCCTGGGCTGATAGAAAATTAGAAGATAATGATTTAAAAATTATCCGCTATGCAGAAATGTTTTTGACTTACGCTGAAGCTGATATTGAAATGAATACAATCGATGCGAATACGTTGCTTTATCTAAATACTGTGAGAGCCAGAGCGTATGGAAAAACGGTAGGACAAACCACACTTTATCCTGCTGTTACTACAACAAATCAAGCACAATTACGAACTATTATCCGCCGTGAGCGCCGTGTTGAATTTGCATTTGAAGGATTGCGATATATGGATCTTATCCGATGGAAAATTGCAGAAAAAGCACTAAACAAGCCTGGAGTTGGTATACCTGATCCGGTTCCTGCAAATGCTATCCACAAAGCCAAATTCCCTTTTGCCGGTGCACCAGTAATTGATGCAGATGGAATACCAGATTACACGCCATATATTGCTACAGGAGCTGCTAAAAACTTTACAACCAGAAAATTTGATGCAACCAAACAATATTTATGGCCGATCCCTGCTATTGAAAGAACTGTTAATCCTAATTTAACACAAAATCCAAATTACTAAATTAGATTAAAATTATAACTTTCTTTAAATGGAATTAATAGATTATATTATACTTATTATTTACGCTGCCGGTATTTTACTTATCGGCGGCATCCTTTCAAAACGCAATAAAACCTCAGACGATATGTTTGCCGTTAGAAAACAATCGCCATGGTGGCTTTCGGGCTTATCTGCTTTTATGAGTGCATTTTCTGCCGGAACATTCGTAGTCTGGGGTGGCATTGCTTACAAACAGGGTTTGGTTGCAGTAAGTATATTAATGTGCTCAGGGATTGCTTCTTTTTTAGTAGGAAAGTTTTTTGCTAAAAAATGGGCTTCCTTAAATATCAGCACAGTAGGAGAGTATGTTTCAATTCGTTTTGGGCAAGGTGCTGTACAATTTTACACCTGGGTCGGCATGCTATTTAAAATCATTGCGATGGGTGTGGCTTTATATTCATTTGCCGTTGTAGTAGCTTCCCTTATACCACTATCTCCGGATAATTGGCTGGTTGATACTGATACACATAAATTATCGGTTTCATACACCATTATAATTTCAGGTCTGTTAATGCTTATGTATGCTGTCAGCGGTGGTTTATGGGCCGTTTTGATTATTGACGCGGTTCAGTTTGTGGTATTGACAATGACCGTTTTATTTGTTGTTCCGTTAAGCATTTACAAAGTTGGAGGTATGAGTAGTCTTATCGACCAATTACCTAAAGACTTTCTTTCGCCGGTTTCGGGCAATTTTACATGGTTATTCTTGTTAGGCTGGGTGATTGTGCATACTTTCAAATTAGGTGGAGAATGGGTTTTTGTGCAACGGTTTTTAGCCGTAAGCAGTCCTAAAAACGCCCGTAAATCATCAAATCTATTCGGATGGCTTTATATCATAAGTCCAATTATATGGATGCTTCCCCCAATCATTTATCGTGTTGCCCATCCTGGTGCAGCACCAGAACAGGCTTACATTATGGCCTGTGCCTGGGTACTGCCTCCGGGACTCATGGGATTATTAGTAGCCGCTATGTTTTCCTCAGCCGCCAGTTATATTGACGGGGAGATAAATGTTTACGCCGCGGCTATTACAAACAGCGTGTATAAAGATATAATTGCACCCGAAGCCAGCGAAAAACAAGTAGTATTTGTAGGCAGATTAAGTTCCCTCCTAATAGGACTTCTTATAATGGCAATTGCAGTCTGCATACCTTACTTTGGAGGTGCAGAACAGATTATCCTGACCATAACCGGTTTGCTTGTAGTAGCAATGGTGCTGCCAATGCTCTGGGGATTGTATTTTGGAAAAATAAAACAAAGCTCAATTTGGTGGTCAACCGGAATAACAGTACTGGTTTCGATTGCATTGAAAGGCGCGATTTTCATCGAATCGGATAATTTTATCATGAATCTGTATCATGCAAACAATCAGTTGTTTGAAGTTGCGGTTGGTATTTTCGTTCCGTTGACTGTTCTGGCAGTTATGGAATTAGGCTCAAAAACAGTTGATGGCGGCTTCGTACAAATCGAAGAAAAATTGGCAGAAAAACAGGAAGTCCCGGACTCACAAAGTGATTTTCAGCTTGCTGTTTTTCCAGCCCAGTTATTAGGATACAGTATTGGTGTTTTAGCGGTAATAATGTTTGGTTTGATGCTGTTTTCTACACACCATTCCCAAATGCTAATCGGAATATTTGCTGCAGTATTGCTCATTTTGAGTGCTATTATACTGTTGACCTTAAAATTTAAAAACAAAAAAAATCTACTTATAAAATCAATTTAAATGCAGACTTTAAAAGAAAACTATGAATTAGTGGTTATCGGCGGCGGACTTGCCGGTTTCTGTGCGGCTGTTGCGGCAGCGCGTTTAGGTACTAAAACCTGTATCGTACAAAACCGTCCCGTTTTTGGTGGTAATAGTTCATCAGAGATACGCGTAACCCCCCATGGAGCTTGTGCCTTTCACGCCTATGCAAGAGAGACTGGAATTATTTCAGAGTTATTAATAGCAGAGCGTGCAGTAAATCACGAAGAAATATTTGAAAATGGCTGGACAAACAGCATTTGGGATTTAACCTTATACAATCTGGCACAGTCTACGCCAAATCTTACCATCAAAGTTAATACAGATGTGTATGAAGTGGAAAAAGAAGGCCGCATAATTAAAGCCGTAAAAGGAAGAGTACAAAACACAGAAACAGATATTTTGTTTCTTGCTGATACCTTTATAGACGCGTCAGGAGATGGAATCGTTGCAGATTTAGCCGGATGCGAATACCGTATAGGAAGTGAATCTAAAAGCGAGTTTGACGAACCTCATGCGCCAGATGTTGCCAGTAATGATGTAATGGGAAGTTCCATTCATTTTAAAACAAAATATATAGGAAAAGAATGTAGTTATAAAGCACCAGACTGGGCAATGCACTACGAAGATGCCGGTTTCTTTTACAAACAGGGAAGGCCTCCAAAACAAAAAAAAGGAGGGTATTGGTGGATCGAAATTGGAGTTCCGTACAACACCATCACAGATAACGAAACCATTAGGCACGAACTTACACGTCATGCACTTGGAGTTTGGGATTGGATGAAAAATAAAGATCCTAAAATGAAGGAGCTCACTAAGGAATATGCCTTAGACTGGGTGGGACAGGTACCTGGAAAGAGAGAAAGCCGCCGTATTATGGGGCAATATCTTATGACGGAACACGATCCGCAGAACTGCACTGTTTTTAATGATGAAATCGCATTTGGAGGCTGGTTTATCGACCTTCATACTCCGGGAGGTTTATTGGCGGCAAACAGCGAGCCGGCAAGTAATGAGAACTATTCTACGTTTTCAGATTATGCCGTAAAGAGTTATGCAGGACCTTATGGTATTCCACTTAGGAGTTTGATTTCTAAAGACATAGACAATCTAATGATGGCTGGAAGAAATGTAAGTGTAACACATGCTGCTCTTGGAACAGTAAGGGTGATGAACACAACGGCTCTTATGGGACAGGCAGCAGGAACCGCGGCAGCTATTGCAAAACAAAAAAATATACCAGTTACAGAAGCTCCAGTTAAGATTATCGAAGAAATTCAACAGCAGTTGTTACGTGATGGATGTTTCCTTCCTAATTATGCCAATAAAGATCAAAAAGATATTGCGCTTATGGCGAAAATAACAGCTAGCAGCGAAGCTTTATTATTTGGTGCCGGCCCCGAAAGTAAAGGATCTCATGAAGGTTTAAAAATATGGGAAGACCAGCCTCAGTATGAAATTGAAAAATTGGAAAATAGAAAAGGCCAACTCATTGCTGTTGGTTCTGAAAAAATAAACAAAATTGAAGTTTGTCTTCGAAATAATTCAGATAAAGTACAGCAGTTTTTTGTTGAATTAAAAAAATCGGAACACATTTGGGATTACAGCGTTAATAAAGGTGGGATTTTAGCAAAAGCAGAATTAACAATTGATCCGGGTATCCATTGGGTAGAATGGCCAATTGGTTTACAAAATGCTCCGGTGGGTGAGTTTGTTCGTCTGGATTTGCTACCTAATCCGGAGTTGGAATGGTTGTGTGCAGGAAAAATAGAATCCGGACATATGGCAATGTATCAGATCAGTGACGACAAAATGAGAAGATTTGGCAACGGACAAACTTTAAGTTTTAAGGTTGATCCGCCTCAGGCTTGTTTTGGCCCGCAAAATGTGATCAGCGGGGTTACAAGACCTCATAGATTTACAAACTTATGGAAATCAGATCCGAATCTGCCTTTAGCGCAGTTTTTACAATTAAGTTGGGAAAACACAAAAAAGATCAAAGAAGTAGAACTTACTTTTCCGGGACATCTGTTGAGAGAATATCACGCCTACAGCCCATTTTATCAGGATCCACAGTGCCCAAAAGATTTTGAAATTCTAGCTTTTAAAAATAATAAATGGGAAACTGTTTTAACGGTAAAAGATAATTACCAAAGACAGGTGAAATACAGTTTTGAAAGTATTGAAACGACACAACTTAGAGTTCAGGTCACTGCGACAAACGGTGATCCTTCGGCTCAGATTTATGAAATAAGATGTTATGAATAAACGTACTGCCATACAAAAAACACTTTTGACTGTCCTTTTGGCTGCAGGTTCCCATTTATGGGCCCAGCAGCCAAATCAGGGTAAATACATTATTCGGTTAGATAAACCCGAGCAGACCATCTGGGGATTGGGAATTGAAATTCAAAATGATGCTATTGGTTCGGGAAATATCGGACTTCCTGACGAAGTAATTGCCATTCCGAATAATCTGGTAAAATCTGAAAGAAAAAGACTTTATAAAGATATGCTCAAAGGGTTTCGGTATTGCCGACTAGCTATGGGGCTTTATTTTAGAGGACTTGATAAAGAAGGAAAACGTTTTCAGGAAAGATACCCAAACCAACTTAATGATCTTAAAGAATTAATGAAAGGTTCGGGAATGGAAGGAATTTCTCTAGAATATTGGTCGCTTGCACCATATTGGAAATCAAATAATTCTTTTATTGGAGGAACATTAAAAAGTACCGAAAATGATTTTCTAAATGATCTTGGAAATGCCTTGGTAGACGATGCCAAATTTTTAGACCACAACGGATTAAAAGTTAAAATGTGGGGACTGCAGAATGAAGCCGGAATGCATGTTAAGCCTAAAGGATATGTTGCACCGCCTGCGAAACCAATTGATTCGAATGATAAAATGGCCAACCAGTCTTTTTCGACCACAGATTATTTTGATCCTGAAGTATATTATAAAGCTTTTAAAGCTGTTGCGCCTAAAATTAAAGAAGCTTTTCCGGAAGCCGTTATCATGACGGATTCCTGGGACGGACAATTGGGACTTATCGCGCAGGAAATCAAAAAAGATCCGGAAACTTTAAAATATGTAGATGCCTGGGTCTTACATCGCATTGGAAATAATTCTAATATTCTGATTGATGAAACAGCAAAATACAATGGAAATACAGACGGCAAATATGTTTTTACCAATGAATTTGAATATTTTAATTATACCAAAAATGATGGAGTCAGTGACGGAAATTTTGTCAATACCGCCCAGACGATCATGAACTGGATGACTTTTGCGAATTCCCCGACCTGGTTTTGGCTGCATGCACTAAAACCAACTACAAACGAAGAAGCAGAGAGTTTTGCTTTAGGAGTCTGGAGACCGGAGAATGATAATAATTTAAATCATTTTGCAAACGTCCAAAAAGGACATTGGGATTATTTTCAAAAGAATTTTAATGCCATTGCGGGTTTTCTTAAATACATGCCCTGGGATTCCAAAAGATTTGCTGTTGATGAAAGTACAATACTCAAAGACAACCGTATTATGGCCTATAAAACGCCAAAAGGAAAGCAGGTTATTGTACTTACAAATCGTTCCGGAAAGCCTTTTCAGTTTAACATTGAAACCAAATCGAATAAAAAATTTAAAGGATTCCGTTATACGCCATACCAGAGAGATTTAGCTGTTGGGACATTATCAACTAAAACTTTTAACCCTGTTGTACCAGACCTTTCCGTTGAATTTTGGGTCGAGCAATAACCAGGTTAACAGTATTTTAATTTTCAATTCATAATTCAAAAAGAAAATCACCCTGATGTTTTTTTGAATTACTAATTTCAAAAATTATGTTTTCAATTCATAAAAGGATAACATTAATCATCGTATTAATGTTATCCACAACTTCTATTGCCTTAGCGCAAAATAAAAAAACAGTATATCTCGATAAAAATGCTCCAATAGAAGAGCGTGTAAAAGATCTATTGAGCCGAATGACTTTAGAAGAAAAAGCCGGCCAGCTCAACCAGTTAAATTACGGAATGTTTACAGGCCCTGATAATAAAGTGGATGGAGAGCAGGAAAAACTCGATCAGGTCAAACAGGGTAAAGTGGGATCATTTCTGAATACGCTTGGTGTTTCTAAAATTAAAAAAGTACAACAGATTGCAGTCGAACAAAGCCGTTTAAAAATTCCACTATTATTTGGCTTTGATGTCATTCATGGTTACAAAACCCTGTTTCCCATTCCGCTTGCAGAGGCCTGCAGCTGGGATATGGATCAGGTTTTTCTGAATTCGAGAATAGCAGCAAAAGAATCTGCAGCCTCGGGATTAAACTGGGCTTTTGCGCCCATGTGTGATATTTCAAACGATCCCAGATGGGGACGTGTGATGGAGGGTGCTGGAGAAGATCCGTATTACGGTTCTGTTATTGCCGCTGCCAGAGTAAAAGGTTTTCAGGGAAATTTGGAAAGTGTTTTTGATATTCTGGCCTGTGTTAAGCATTTTGCCGTGTATGGTGCTGTAGAAGCGGGAAGGGAATATAATAATGTAGATGTTTCCAGAGTGGCTTTTTACAATAAATATTTACCTCCTTATGAAGCAGCTGTAAAAGCTGGCGCAGCAACTGTAATGACTTCTTTTAATGTCTTTGATGGTGTACCTGCCAGTGGCAATAGTTTTTTACTGACCGATATTTTACAAAAAAAATTAGGTTTTAAAGGATTTGTAGTAAGCGATTGGAATGCTTTCGCAGAAATGATTGCCCACGGTTATGCCGAAGACAAAAAGGATGCGGTTTACAAAGCCTTAAAGGCCGGAAGTATGATGGATATGGAAAGCAGAACGGCCATTAAATTTTTACCGGAACTGGTAAAAGAGGGAAAACTAACCGAAGAAGAAGTAGATAAAGCAGTTGGTTCTATTCTCTATTATAAATTCAAGCTGGGACTGTTTGAAAATCCATATAAGTTTTTGGACGAGAAGCGCGAGAAAGAAAATGTATTTAACGCAGAGAACAGAAAGATGGCCAAAGAAGCTGCCGAGAAAAGCATACTGCTACTTAAAAACAATAATGAAATTTTACCACTTAAAAATCCAAATCAAAAAATTGCTTTGATTGGTTTTTATGCCAACAGCAAAACCGATATGGTCGATATGTGGAAAGCAAGTGCAGATGCACAGGATTGCGTTACTATTTATGAAGGTCTGAAAAAGCAGTTTTCAAATTTGACTTTTACAGAAGGTTACAAACAAGATAATTCGACTTCTCAGGAACTACTAAATCAGGCGGTAAAAAATGCTGAAAACGCAGAAGTAGTAATTGTAAATATCGGAATAACAAGTAATTTATCTGGTGAAGATAAATCACTGGCAGACATTAATATTCCTGAAGGTCAGTTAAAACTTTTAAAAGCATTAAAAGAGACAGGAAAACCAATTGTTATTCTGGTTTCTTCAGGAAGACCGATGATTTTGAATGAAGTGCAAAATCTTAGTGATGCTTTGGTGCAGTGCTGGATTTTAGGAACAGAATCAGGAAATGCCATTGCGGAGGTTTTATCAGGAAAATACAATCCATCGGCAAAGACTGTAATGAGTTTTCCGTATGCTTTGGGTCAGATTCCGGTTTATTACAATCATTTTAATACCGGACGACCTGCTCCAGATCCAAATGCGAAAGAGAAACCTGCAGATTTTTATTCCAGATTTCATGACATACCGAATGAACCATTGTACCCATTTGGTTATGGCTTGAGTTACACGACTTTTAAATACAGCAATTTTAAATTGTCAGCTCCGGTTATGAATGAAGATGGTTTTTTATCGGTCACGGCAGATCTGCAAAATACTGGGAAATATGATGGGGAAGAGGTCGTGCAGCTTTATATTCAGGATGTGACAGCCTCCATAGTTCGACCGGTAAAAGAACTTAAAGGTTTTAAAAAGGTTCTGGTAAAAGCAGGAGAAAAAACAACGATAGAATTTAAAATTAAACCCGAGGACCTTTCCTTTTTTGATCAAAACGGAAAATCAATTCTGGAGAAAGGAAAATTCAATGTTTACATGGGCGGTAATTCTCGTGATGTTTTAGCAGCTTCATTTGAACTCAGGTAACATCTTAGCTTTTATAATAAATAGAATAGTTCATCATTTTAAAAAGTAATACTATGAAACTCATTATAACCTTCGTTTTTTCTGTGTTAAGTTTAACAGGTTTTGCACAGCAGAATTCATCTTTAAATTATCGTGAAAAACTTTCTTTAGATAAAGGATGGAGATTTCATTTAGGAGACATTCCATTTCCGGAAGTAAAAGGGCATTTGGAAAGTTATTTTAATGCGAAAGCAGGAAAAGCAGGCGGAGCCGCGGCAACAGATTACGACGATACCAACTGGAGGATTCTCAATCTGCCGCATGACTGGGCAATTGAAGGAAGAATCGATTCTACAGCTAACCTTGCGCAGGGCTATCGCAAACGAGGAATTGGCTGGTACAGACGCAGTTTTAAAATAGATCCTAAAGACAGAGGAAAAAATCTGGAACTTCAGTTTGATGGTATTGCAACGCATTGTACTGTTTGGTTAAATGGTAATGTGGTACATAGAAACTGGTCCGGATATACCTCCTTTTATATTGATATGACCGATATGGCTAAATATGGCGATGAACTTAATGTTATCTCAATACGCGTAGATGCTGTAGATCAGGAAGGCTGGTGGTACGAAGGTGCAGGGATTTACCGCCATAGCTGGCTGGTAAAACGTTCGCCGTTGCATATTATTACAGATGGAGTATTTGCAAATCCCGTAAAAAAGAATGCTTCGGAATGGGAAATTCCTGTAGAGATTACGCTTCAAAATAGTAGGGATTTTAGTAGTGATGCTGTAATTTATGCAGCTCTTCTGGATGCAAAAGGAAATAAAATCGCTGATTCTGAAACATCAATCAAAGCAGCTGCAATGGACAAAACAATTGCAAATTTATCTGTAAAAGTAAATAATCCGCAATTATGGTCTGTTGACCAGCCAACTTTATATAAAGTGCAAACGGTTCTAAAAGAAAAGGGACAGGTAATAGATACTTTAACGACAACCTGCGGATTCAGAACAATCCGTTTTACTGCTGACTCAGGGTTTTATTTAAATGACAAGCCTATGAAATTACAAGGAGTCTGCAATCATCAGGATCATGCCGGTGTTGGAGTTGCAGTTCCTAATTCCCTATGGGATTTTCGTCTGAAAAAATTGAAAGAAATGGGGGCTAATGCGTACCGCTGCGCTCACAACCCGCCATCTGCAGAATTTTTAAATGCCTGTGACCGATTGGGTATTCTGGTTATGGATGAAAACCGAAACTTCAATTCCTCACCCGAATATATAAGCCAGCTTACCTGGATGGTTCGCAGAGACAGAAATCATCCCAGTATTATTCTATGGTCAGTTTTTAATGAAGAACCCATGCAGGGAACCGAAATAGGTTATAGAATGGTCAAACGCATGAGTGCTGAAGTAAAAAAACTGGACACCACAAGACCCGTGACGGCAGCCGCAAACGGCGGTTTGTTTGAACCTGTTAATGTATCTCAGGCAGTTGATGTGGTTGGTTTTAATTATCAAATGAATAATTACGACCGATTTCATCAAGAACATCCCAATATGATATTGACCAGTTCAGAAGATGCTTCTGCCTATATGATCCGTGGAAATTATACCACAGATTTAGCAAAACATACTCTGGATGCTTACGATACTCAGAAAGCAAGCTGGGGCGCTACGCATCGTGAAACATGGAAAACCATCGCAGAACGGCCTTATTTGTTAGGATGTTTTATCTGGACAGGGTTTGACTATCACGGAGAACCTTCGCCCTTTGACTGGCCTACAGCCGGATCGAATTTTGGAACCCTGGATTTATGCGGATTTCCGAAAACTGCTTTTTACATTCATCAGGCACAGTGGATTAAAGACAAACCAATTTTACAGGTGGTGCCGCACTGGAATTGGGAACATGCTGAAGGAACTCCAATAAAAGTAATGGCAATGAGCAATGCCGAAAAGGTAAAATTAGTTTTGAACGGAAAAGTGGTAGGCGAACAAAAAGTGGACAAGTATGAAATGAATACTTGGGAAGTTCCTTACAGAGCAGGAAAATTAGAAGCAGTTGGTTATACCAATGGAAAAGAAGTTTCGCATTTTACAATAGAAACAACCGGAAAACCAACACAAATAAGATTGACACCAGACCGCAATAGAATAAATGGTGATGGCTGGGATGCTGTTCCCGTAACTGTTGAAGTTCTGGATAGTAAAGGAAGACCAGTTCAAACTGCAAACCTGCCAATTGAATTTGAACTTGAAGGACCAGCTGATATTATCGGGCTTGGGAACGGTGACCCCAATTCGCATGAAATGGAAAAAGGAAATAAACGAAGTCTGTTTAATGGTTTAGCACAGGTTATTTTGCAAAGTAAAGAAGGCGGCAATGGAAAATTAAATTTAAAAGCAAGTTCTCCAGGTTTAAAATCGGCAATGCTTTCAATAGAAATTCAGCCAACGGAAGATATTCCGTCAGTAGAAGTCATAAAACCTTATTTACTTTTGGATAAATGGTTACTGTCTCCAATTTCTAAAGTAAAACCAGATCCGAACAAAGAAATTGAAGGGAACGATATGAACAGCTGGCAGCCTGTTCCAGCAGGTCAATCCAGAACTTTTTCTGATGGCAGCTTTGCAGTTTTCCGCAGCAGTTTTACACCCTATTTAGCGCAGCAGGAAAGTGGCGGAAAAATTATGTTTAAGAACCTGAAAGGAAAAGCTGAAATCTGGCTGGATAAAAAACTATTGGCCGTAAAAAAGGAAGAAGCTCAAAATGATTTTAGTGTGCAAATTCCTGCTGGTAAAGGTAAAAGGGAGTTGAGCGTGCTTATTGAAACAATTCCGGGAAATACTGCTGGTCTGGGTGGTTTGGTAATTATAGAATAGTTTAAAAACATAAGACAGGGAGTATTCTTTATTTAAAAACAGATAAAGGGTAGTGTAAACCTTATATTTTTCTCGATTTAAAAGTCGTCTGAAAAAAATAAAAATTTCACTGGCTGGGCTTTGTGTACCATTTTAGTACTTAATTAGTATGGTAAATCACAACCAATTTTAAATACCTGACAATCAAAAAACACAGAATTTGAGATGAACAACCTACATGCTTCAAAGTCGATATCAGTTGACTGTGTGATCTTTGGTTTTAATCAGGGAGGTTTAGAAGTGCTTCTCATAAGAGATACAGAAAACGAAAATAAATGGCGTCTTCCAAATGACTGGCTGATTAAAAACGAGAGTTTAGATGCTGTTGCCAAAAGAGTAATGAACAAGCTCATAGGGAACAGTTCAAACTATGTAAGTCAGGTTAAAGTTTTTGAAAATCTTGACAAGACCAATTTAAATCAAACGATTATCGTTGGATATTTTGCTTTAATAAATAGAGGAGAGTATTACATGACAGCAGAGGGAAGAAAAACAGATGCAAGCTGGTTTAAAATGAAAGACACTTTGGAATTAATTTGTGATCATCATGCAATTATTGATTTCAGTTTAAATATCATTAAAGAAAAAACGCTTTATTCTTCGATAATTTTTAATCTATTACCCGAAAAATTTACATTGCCGGAACTGATACGAGTCTATGAAGCGGTTTTGAATCGTAAACTAGAAAAAGCAAATTTCAGAAAGAAGATTTTACATATGAATGTAATTTCTGCAATTAATCAAAAACAATATGGAACATCTCAAAGAGCAGCTTCTTTATATCGTTTCAATTTTGAAAATAGTACTGAATTTAAATTAAATAAAGAGATTTTAAATTTTAATTATCAAGATTAAACTTTTGAATAAATAAAGTATTGGAGAAGCTTTTAGGGTTTGAATTAAGTTTATTTTAATAATAGATTCACTGTAAAATAATTAAAAATTAAAAATGAAAAATTAATAGTATTTATCTTGTCTCTTAGTATAAACGTTGAGGCTCAGTCGGTTGATTTGTCAAAGTTACAGTGGCAGTTTCGCAAATCTACAGATTCTCTTTGGCTTCCGGCAACGGTTCCCGGAACAGTGCATACTGATTTATTAGCTAATAAAAAAATTGCAGAGCCATTTTACCGGGATAATGAAACACAATTGCAATGGATCGAAAAAGAAGACTGGGAATACAAAACCGAAATTTTAGTAACTGAAAAAATACTTCAAAACGATGCCGTGGAATTGGTTTTTGAAGGATTGGATACGTATGCTGATATTTATCTCAACAACAAGAAAATTCTATCTGCGGATAATATGTTTCGCAGCTGGAAGACAGATGTAAAGTCAGGTTTGAAACTTGGCAGTAATGAATTACGGGTTTATTTCCATTCTCCCGTTAATTTTGTAATGCCTTTATACAGCGCATTAGGTTATATCCTGTTCCTGTCAGCAGTAATGATATGACTAACGATGCCAAAGTGAGTATGTATTCACGCAAGGCTGGCTATCATTTTGGCTGGGACTGGGGACCTCGTTTTGTAACCTCCGGCATATGGCGCCCCGTTAGTATTAGTACATGGAATACAATAGTTATTGATGATTTATTTATTAAACAATTATCTATAGTGGCAAACGACGCAAAGATCCAGGCACAATTGAGCATACGAAGTAAAGTGGAGGGTGTAAAAACCTTGAAGATTTTTATTGACGGCAGTAGCATACCCTTAGTTTCTAAGGAAGTATTAGTCCAAAAAGGAAACAATCACATCCAGGTAACTTTTGATATGAAAAACATCGAACTCTGGTGGCCCAACGGTATGGGAAATCATAAGATGTACAAGTTTAAAACTGTTTTGTCTGATAAGGGTTCAGAATTGGCAGTAAGAGAAGCGCAGCGTGGGATCCGAACGATTGAAGTAGTACAGGAATCCGGTCAAAAAGGGCAGTCATTTGCCTTTAAAGTAAACGGTAAAATGGTCTTTATGAAGGGGGCTAACTACATTCCTCAGGATAATTTTATACCAAGGATAAAAAGGACACAATATGAACATGTTATCCAAACGGCAGTAGAAAGCAATATGAATATGCTGCGTGTTTGGGGAGGAGGTTTTTATGAAAATGATCTATTTTATGATTTATGCGATGAAAACGGAATATTAATATGGCACGATTTTATGTTTGCCTTTTCGCTGTATCCGCCAACAGAAAAATTTAAACAAAGTATTTATCAGGAAGCAAAGGAAAATATCATAAGGCTTCGCAATCATCCCTCCATAGCTATGTGGTGTGGTAATAATGAAATTACCCAGTTTATGAATCAGGACTATTGGGGATTCAAATCAAAATGGAGGACACCGGAAGATTCTTTAGAAACAGTTGCAACCTATGATCACATATTCCACGAAATATTACCCGCAGCAATGAAAGCTTATGACGACGAAAAATTCTATTGGTCTTCAAGTCCCAATACCACTAATTATTCACATGATTTCCCTACGCAGCATTTGGCTGGTGATTTACATTTTTGGGGAGTGTGTGGCATGGTAAGGAGCAGTTCGAGAGTTTTAATGATAATATAGCACCTTTTATGAGCGAATATGGATTTCAGTCATTTCCGGAATTGGAAACACTCAAGACGTTCGCAATTCCTGAGGATTATAATATTAATTCGCAAGTAATGAAAAGTCATCAGAAATCTGGTATTGGAAATCAGACAATAGAATATTACATGAAAAATATGTTTAATGTTCCTAAAAAATTTGAAGATTTTCTCTATGTTGGACAAATTTTGCAATCCGAAGGAATCCGAACAGCTATTGAGGCTCACCGCAGAGCAAACCATTTTGCATGGGAACACTGTACTGGCAGATAAATGATTGCTGTCCTGGAGCTAGCTGGAGCAGTATGGACAGTTACGGGCGTTGGAAAGCGCTTCAATATAATGTAAAGAAAGCCTATAAGGATGTCATTATTTCCTCCCATAGGGATAAAGGTAATATTGAGATCTATGCCGTTTCTGATAAATATGAAAATATTCCTGTAAAAGCCCGTTTCAGATTAATGAATTTTAATGGAAGGGTAATCAGAAGCGAAGAAAAAAAACTCACATTGCCTGCAAATACAAGCACTTCTATACACAAAATTATTGAAAATGAATGGTTACGTCCAAAAGATACAGTTTCAACCTTTTTGCACATTAGTCTGTTTGAAGATGATAAAGAGTTGTGTCAGAACACTATATTTTTTGCTAAACCTAAAAATGTAGTCTTACCCAAGGCCGAAATTCTCATAAAGAAGATTGATCGGAATCATGTTTCGGTTTACTCAGATAAGTTAGCTAGATTCGTTTGGCTATACCTTCCGGAATCAATTAATGCTTTCAGCGATAATTATTTTGATTTATTACCAGGAGAAATAAAGATTCTGAAAGTGAATGAACATTTTTCATTGAAGGATATACAAGTGAAAAGTCTGGCTGATATGAAATAAAACCGATCAAATTTAAAGTTAAATGCAGAGAGAGTAGTAAAAAGAGATTTATTAGATGGGCGTGAGTTAACACTAAATTTAAGTGTGGAAATTTTAAATACAAGAAATTTGGATGCTCGTTCTACTTATATACTTTAACCATTAGACAATTAAAAATCATAGCTTAGTATAATTGATTTAAAATTAATTAAGAATTAAGAGGCAGTTTTCGTTTGCTGTAAAGCAGCATATAATTTTAATCTTATACTGAATAAATTTGGTTTTGTCCATCTAAAATATAACTTTTTATCTTTGGATTAATAAAACTTTTAAATGAATACCAAAGTTCATTGTTATCCCAAAGCTATCATTCTTCAGGCCGTCTATTTCAAATTGAGATTTACAATGAGTTATAGTGATCTTGAGGAAATAATCAAAATGCGTGGTATACAAGTGGATCATTCGACAATTCAGCGCTGGGTATTTAAATTTACTCCCATGATTGAGTCTCAGATCAAAAAGAAAGAAAATAGAGTAGGAGTTAAGCTGGCGGATGGACGAAACCTATATAAAAATTAAAGGTATCTGGTGTTATTATATAGAGCTGTTGATAAATTAGGTAACACAGTAGATTTTATTCTGACCGTAAAGGATGTAAGATAAGTCTATGGCGGCATATTCAGATCAAGGAAAAAGTAATGAAAGAGCTCAACCGAGTGAAAGACAGATTAAAAGAATATGAATTTTTAAACAATTGATTATTAAGGCTTCGGCTTTTGTGTTTTGTTTTACAAGTGATATATGTTTACTTAATTTCTATTCTATTTTGCAATTTGTCTACACTTTATCTATTGCTTTTAAATTGATTCAAAGTTAATACAACATAGTTTTGCCCTGAAAATAAAAAAATCTTTTTTTAATAAAACAGCTTTCAACATGAATAACAAAAGTAAATTACTCAGACGGATTGATTACAGGAGCAAAATTGGTACTATTTTTTTTCTGTTCATCATGCCATTTATTTCATTTCAAATACAGGCGCAAGATCTTATCGTGCCTCCCAATCCAGGAAGTTTATCTTCTGTAGAAGGTTTGAGCCAGTCCGGCGATTATAAAGTGGAGGTAAAAAAAGCTGGCGATGCAAACTATACTGAATGTTTTGTTTATAAAACAATAAATTCCTGGACGTATTCAAGTGTTTTTGCTGCAAAGTCACAAAAATCAGCATCGTTTACTAACATATCTTTCAGCAACACTGCAATAGATGTTAGAATTACTACTAATTTTACAGCAAATAATGTTACCATAAGACCTTTAAACTTTGGAATTAATGGTATTCGTAATGGCAATGTCATTACTTTTAGATTAACAAAACCAACGAAAATTTCTATTGAAGTTAATAATCGTCTCAATCCTTTATTCCTATTTGCAGACACTCCTGATGTTGTGCCACTTGCAAGCGAAACTACTTATTTTTACGGCCCTGGAATACATAAAATTGGTTTAGCAAAGCAGCTTAAAACAAACGATAAAGTTTATATAGCTGCAGGGGCAGTGGTAGAAGGTTCCTTTTTGATCCCTTGGAACAGTAAAAATGTAAGTGTTAAAGGGCGAGGTATTCTAACTATGGGAAAATGGAAACATACCACAACAGATCTTAGCGTCTTAGGTCAATATTGTGCCGTAAAAGCAAATGGGGTAAGCAATCTGCAAATGGAAGGTATAATCATAGCCAATAGTGCGGCATGGACTTTAAGCATTTACAATAGTGATAATCTGACACATGATAATCAGTACAGAAATTTAAAAATGGTAAACTGGAACGGAAATACTGATGGGATTTGGATAAATGGCGATAATAACATTGTTGATGATTGTTTTATCTTTAATAATGATGATGCAATTATGTCTCATGGATCTACAAATTCTAAGATTTCCAATCTTGTAGTTTGGGGAGGCCCCTGGGGAAGATTACTGTGGTTACCTTCTTTTGTTGCTACATCTGGTTTTACTATGGAGAACATCAATGTAATTGGTAAAGATGGCGGTGAACCTTTAATATTAATAGAGAGGGAAAAAGACATTAGTGGGGTGAATTTGAAAAATATTCGTGTAGAACAAAGAAATAATAATGAATTTTTAGAGGTTAAAAACACTAAAAATGGAAAGGTGAAAAATTGGAAATTTACAGATGTGACCCTTGATGATCAGAAAAACATCGAAGGCTCTATTTTAGGAAATGCAACAGGTGGTACAGTGGATGATATCACTTTCAGCAATTTAAAAATGGGAGGAAATTTTATCACTACCCTTATTGAGTCAAAAATGACAAAAAACGATTATGCGACAAATATTAAATTTGATAACGGAACAATTGCAGCACCTTCTGAATTAACACCTTCTGGTGTTCAGGCAACAAAAGTGACTTTAAACTGGGCCGATAATTCAAGTAATGAAACTTCCTTTATTCTGGAAAGAAGAAATGCAACTGCGGGAGAAGATTATACGCTTGTTGCAAACCTTACTGCAAATGAAGTAACTTTTACAGATACTAATTTGTTACCCGGGACTCTTTATAATTACAGATTGTCTGCGAAAAATGCAACCACGCAATCTTCCTTTGCCTATTTAAGTACTTCTCTTACGACACTTCCCGCCCCTGTTTTGACTCCTTCAGGGATCAATGTAGCTCAGATTCAGTCTAATCAGGCAACTATTAATTGGACAGATAATTCAAATAATGAAACTGAATTTATTATTGACAGAAGATCTGTGACCGATGGTGGAGATTATGCTTTTTTACAAAGTATTGCCGCAAATAACACCTCTTTTATAGATAAAACACTTTCTCCGAACAAAGAATACTTGTACAGACTTTCTTGCAAAAATGGAAGTTCAGTTTCACACTTTGCCTATTCTGCTATTTTTAAAACAACAGAAACAGCTGGTACTGGACTTCAGGCCACATATTACAATAATATAGATTTTACAGGAGCTTCTGCTTTTAGGATTGATCCGAGTATTAACTTTAACTGGGGAAATGGGTCGCCTTTAGCAGCAATCGAAGCTGATACGTTTTCAGTGCGCTGGACAGGGCAGATCAGGCCTTCTTACAGTGAAACTTATACTTTTTATACTACGACTGATGATGGTGTACGTTTGTGGGTAAATGATGTACAGTTAATCAATAAATGGAATATTCAGGGAAGCACCGAGCATACAGCAACAATAACGCTAAATGCAGGACAGAAGTACAATATAAAAGTAGAATATTTTGATAATGCCGGAGGTGCGACTTCTAAATTAAGCTGGTCAAGTAAAAGCTTAGGAAAAGAAATTATTCCACAATCGGCTCTTTATCAGTCTTCAGCAATTACTGCGAAAAACACAAATGATATTAAAACCACAGCATCCGAAATTTTAGATAATAGTGTCACAACGTATCCTAATCCTGCTAAAAGCGTAATATATATTAAGGTAGATGCTTTAGATGAAAAGGCTATAACTGTTGAATTAGTTTCATCAGTATCAAAAACAGTTAAGAAAGAAACCTTTACTACTGCCAAGGGTAGCAACGTATTTACTCTTAATATTAATGGATTGGAAGCAGGGCTGTATTTTTTAAAATTGTACGACGGACCGCAGATAATTGTAAAGAAAGTTATTGTCGGACAATAAAATTTAATTTTCAAAATAATGCCTACTGGTACTTGTGAGATCGTTAGCAATCTATTGGTTATTATAGTAATGATTCCATTCATTGAGATTGTAATAATGTATTTCATTTCTCATTACTTTTTCTTTATTTCTAAAATAAAATAATAAGTAATTACAATTGATAAGCCAAATTATTGCTCATTCACTTATACCTTACTCAGAAGATGAAGTATTTAAAGTAATTTATAAATAAAATAAAATGAAGAAATATAAAATCAAATATGCAAGGCTGGCTTTTGTTTTAGGACTTATTTTTGTGAGTTTAACCTCTTGTGAAAATGAGGTTGGACCTACTTTAGCTGCGCAGCCGGTACAATCAAAGCAGCAAACATCAAATGCTGATTTACTGCATGCTAAAATGATTGAAGAAGCTGTAAAAGGTGGTTTGGAATCAGTAAATAACAGTATTACAGTAAATCCAAAAACGGCAAGACCTGTAGCTACTAATTTTTTAAATACCAGAGTGCTAATTAATGGTTCTATTGTAGGATATGGAGTAACAGGCTATCAGCAATCCTACATATCACCAGGTGGAAACTTCATGACACCGGTAGCTGAATTATTAAGAAGATTTGAATATACCGTTTCTTTTAGTAATAATATTCTAACGGCTATTCGCAAGGCGGATAATACTTTTGGTGCGCAAAGAATTGATCTTACTGTTGGCAGTACAAACGTATCTTATATAACTTCATCCGGTCAGGGAGCGAATTTACTTTTACCAGAAACAGCTATCAATTCTGATGGTGCAGTGTTTGCACCTGCAAGACTTATAGCGCTTTTGGCAGGTGCCGCTACTGCTGAGTTTGATGCTGATACTACGACATTGCAGACTTACTACTATGAAGTGAATGATTTTGGTATTTATTTTTACGGTATACAGCAGAACTCTTCTAATGACGCAGTTGGCTGTCAGAAATATATTCCCGGAGAACCCAACCCGTTTTTTGTAGCGACCAGAAAAACATTAATTTATGCCCATGGATATCAACCGGGATCTATTAGTGGTTTTAAAAGAGAAGGATTTTTGTTTAATCAGGCTGAAAGCGGTAATCAGAATGTTCAGAATTACTGGAAACTCAATTCTGAAAGCGAAAATTGGAACGTGGGAATATTTCATTGGATACAACTCGCTGATGATAATGGGCTTCCTCCTTTAACCGAGGAAAAGAAAATCTATGATGCCAATTCCAGTGGCATTGGTATGAGATGGAGAAAATCAAATAATACTTTCAGTACGAGAGGTAATTCCTCTTTAAGCGTTTTACAACTTTACCGTCAGGAGTATCAAAAGATAACTGCCGTAGTATCTAATGCCACTGAATTACGACTAATAGGAAATTCATTAGGAGGTAACCTTACCATGGCTATGTTACGTGAGGTAGCAATTAATGGGGCAAGATTGCCTAACAGGGTAACGTTGATGGATCCCTATTGGAATCCTGGTTTAGTAAAATCAGGATCCTTTAATTTACCTACTAATTTTGTGACCCCAAACTCTAGTCCAGATACTAGATATGTAGGCAAAGATGCGGCAGTGAGACTAAATAACGCGGGTATTGCAATTGAGTATTTTGTTTCCAGTGCAGCAGGTCAGGATGGTTATAATCGTGGGGTAGCTTTCATTGCACAATATACGAATCTTCTACCTTTTTACACTAATGATATTGCGGCAAAGCATACACAGCCTACACGCGTATATATGTGGTCCAAAGGACTAGGATTTCCTGCTGTTGGTCCACATCCGAATAAAGATAATTTATCTGTAAGGCAAAATATGAATACAGATAATTATTTTTCTCAGAATTCACAGTCCAGCGCATTTACTGCTGGACCTGGTGATGATACCTATACTCTTGCATTTGGCAAGCCATAAAATTGTTTACAGCAGAAAAGTTGGGAGCAATTTACAGATAGTTCCACAGCTCAAGTAAGGTGTAAATAAATTAAGAGGAAACTTGAATTAATAAATTTATAAGAGGGTTGATTTATCAACTCTCTTTTGATGGACTACTTGTGAATTATTTCGTTAGTAATTCTGATATATTTCATCTATATTTTTTTTTTAACCTATTCAGCGTTCATTCAGAAAATTAAAGAATGCTCTTTAGAATATTTTGTTCTTGATTTTTCAACTAAAATAATTTATGAATCGAAAATTTTAAAAAAA
Organism: Flavobacterium circumlabens; assembly: GCF_004345565.1. Classification (GTDB taxonomy): domain Bacteria; phylum Bacteroidota; class Bacteroidia; order Flavobacteriales; family Flavobacteriaceae; genus Flavobacterium; species Flavobacterium circumlabens. The sequence continues at coordinate 164,154 of NZ_SLWA01000002.1, forward strand.
ATGCTTGCTGAATGAATATAAGTCAATTACATTTTTCAACTTCATTTTTGAGGAAAGCAATTTGTATTTTAACTTCTTTCAGCTCTTTTATCTTGGTTTCTATTTGCACTAATTTTCGGCTTAAAATTTCTAATTTTTCTGGCTTACTGATTTGTTTACCATACCAGGCGTCAATAATTTCTTTTATTTCAGATAATGTAAAGCCAGCAGATTTCGCATCTCTTATCAAACTTAATTTTTTAATTACTTCTTCATCATAATAGGTATAATTATTACTTTTTACATCTTCTTTTTTCTTTCCTGTAAACAGTCCGGATTTTTCATAAAATCGTATTGTTGGTATAGGAATTCCTGTTTCTTTGGAAAGTTGATTTATTAATTTCATACTTGTTAATTTTATGTTAATTTAAATAGTATAGACTATGCTTCATACTTTATAGTTGCAAAAATAATATTTACTTTCGCATTTCAAATAATAAATGAATAATAAATGAGTAAAACGATATTAATCACGGGAGCTTCAACAGGCATAGGTAAACTTACTGCTATATATTTTTCTCAAAAGGGATGGAATGTTTCTGCAACGATGAGGACAATAGAGAAAGGGCAAGATTTATTAAAGTATCCTAATTTAAAAATATTTAGATTAGATGTAACGGACGATAATAGTATAAGACAAGCCATAGACAGCACTATTTTGGCATTTGGTCAGATTGATGTGTTATTTAATAACGCAGGATACGCCTTAGTTGGAGCGTTTGAAGCTATGGGTCAGGAACAAATTAAAAAGCAGTTTGACACCAATGTTTTTGGAGTAATGAATGTAACAAAGGCTATTTTACCTCATTTTAGAGGTAATAAAAAAGGAACAATCATCAATACAACTTCTATGGGCGGTTTGATTACTTTTCCACTATACAGTGTTTATCATAGTACAAAATGGGCTTTAGAAGGTTTTACGGAAAGTTTACAATTTGAATTAAAGCCATTCAATATCAGAATGAAAAATATTGAGCCAGGTGCTATTAGAACCGAATTTGAAAATGCAATTGATTATTTTTCAACAAGTGAATATGACAATTATACAAGTCGCGCACACCAGAATATGCTTGATAATTACAAAACTGCTCCAACTGCGGAGATAGTTGCTAAAAAAGTATGGCATGCTGCAAACGATACTTCTTACCGTTTGCGTTATGCAGTTGGTGGACAGGGACCTCTTTTATTATTTATGCGCTGGCTACTCCCGCTTTCTTGGTTTACAAAAATAGTAACTAGTGCGGTTGAAAAAGGTATAAAACAGTAAAACCTAAGCCAGACAGCTGAGTACTTGTGGAAATGAGTGACAAAGACCTCTCATTCCTTTTGGTCTGAAATAGTAGTATAAATTTTTAGTTTTTATTTTGTTTAGTTTTTTTGAGGGTAAGCTCATTTTTTTGCCAAAAAAAATGAGTGAACCCTTTTTTAGGTGCTTTACGAGTTATTCTTTGTTTTTAAAACTGCTAAAGGTTTTAGACAATGTTTAATGGGAACCTATTACTTATTTAACAATTAATAAAAAAGTCATGAAACAATATCATACCTGTATAATTATTCAAGCACCAGTTGATAATGTTTGGAAGTCGTTAATAAATTTTAAATCATATCCTGAGTGGAATCCAATTGTTGGTAAATTAGAAGGAGATATGATAGAAGGTAATAAAATAACAACTTTTATTATTCCATTAAAAAAAACATTCCATCCGATTTTGATTTCTTATAAAATTAATAAGGAAATTGTGTGGCAAGGAGTGCAAGGAGCAAAAAAAATATTGGCTGGAAAACATTATTACAAATTAGTAAAATTGAACGAAAGAGAAACAAAATTATATCACGGCGAATTTTTTACGGGTTTATTTTCTTATTTCATTTCAAAGAAAATGATTAAAAAAATGGAAGATGCCTTTGTTAGTCATAATAAAATTTTAAAAAAAAAGAATAGAAAATGAAAGATAAAATATTAATATATGGAGCTGCTGGATATATGGGAAGGCTATTTACTCAACATACTGTTCTGCACAAATTACCTATTATACTAGGTGGGAGATCTACATTTAAAACAGATATGGAATACCGGATTTTTTCTTTGGATCATCCAGTAAATGTTTGTGATAATTTGCATGATATTTTAGTTGTAGTGAATTTAGCAGGTCCTTTTGCTAATACTAATAAGACTTTGGTAGAAGCTTGTATCTCTACTAAAACCCATTATATTGATATTTCCGGAGAGGTTACTGAAATGAAAGCTGTTTTTGAATTTCATGAAAGGGCAGTAAAAGCAGGAATTATGTTAATGCCAGGGGCCGGCTTTGGTGTAGTGCCTACAGATATCGTGGCTAATCTTGCCAAAAATAAAATGCCCACTGCCAACCAATTAAAGATAGCTTACAGTACTGAGGGAAGTGTGTCAAGAGGTACGCTAAAAACTGTTTTGAAAGATATCAATAAAGAAGGAGTAGTTCTAAAAGATGGAAAATTTGCAAAAAAAATGCCAGCTGCAACTGTTTTTTCTTTTAAAGTTTTAGGGAAAAACAAAGTAGTCGTCTACAACCCATGGAGAGCGGATTTGTTTACTGCTCAACTTTCAACCGGCATTCAAAACATTGAAACGTACTCCAATTTTCCGGGTATTATCGTTAAAATGATGCAGGGAAAGATGCTCTGGATTCGTGATTTTATATTAAAAAGACTAATAAAGGCTTTACCAGATGGCCCTTCAATGAAACAATTACAGAAAGGCAAAACTTTTTGCTTTGCTGAGATCAAAAATGAAAACGGTGAAAAAACCTCCGTGACATTAATTGGGCCTGAAGCTTATTTATTTACAGCCTTGACACTTATTGAAATCAGTAAAAGGATACTTCAGAATGATTTAAAGATTGGTTTTCAAACTCCAAATATTTATGGATTTGACCTTATTAAGAATATAGAGAACGTAAAATTATTATAATTAATTTTTTATAGGAAGCGACGAACTACTAATGGAAATTAAATAAGAGTCATTTTATGTGTAAAGATCTAAATCTTAAGATGATTTAAGTTAAAGAGTTGCAAGTGTTGAAGAATGTTAAATAAGGTGTGGTTTAGCTCCAAGTATTTTTTTTTAAGGACAATTTACCTGTAGAAAACTATAGTGCTAACGTTTGAGATATGAAAAGCACGCAATCAACTTTTTTTGATAGTGTTTGAATGTGTCAGAAATCCTACATTTATAGCATCGTTTTAAAAGTAAAGGTTAAAAAAAACTAATATTCAGATTTTAGCACATATAGAAATAGAATTTACAAATTCTTTAAACCCTATGAAAATCAAGATGGTATAATGTTGAGCGATAAAACTTAAAAAGAGGGGTCATTTGATCTCTCTTTTTTTGTATAAGACACCAGAAGTGTTTAAAGGACTGTTAGGATACAATATTATTTGACCGGATAAATAGAGCAAAATATTGATTGTCGAAATTTTATAAAAAAAAAACAATATTAAAAGTACTCTGTTATTAATATTCGGTTGTATACTATAGAAGTAGAAAACATGAGAAAATTCGAGTAATCTGATTTCTTTATTTTACACTAACTTAATATTTCTATTATCTCTAATTTATCACAAACACAACTTGAAGACTTTGATCGCGACACTTAATAAATACAATCAGGTTTGGGGAGCCGAAAATGTTTTTGTAACAGATGGGACTTGTATGACCTCGGATTCCTGCCAAACTCCCTCACTGACTTATATGGCACTAATAGCCAGAGCAGCATATTATGCTGCAGAAGAACTCAAAAAAAATGACTTATAATAATATGAAGGGATTAATTAGATTGCAATTCTCAATGATGATGTTCCTTGAATTTTTTATTTGGGGTATGTGGTATGTTACTATGGGTACCTATCTTTCAACAATATTAAAAGCTACTGGTTTACAAATAGGAGCAGCTTATGGTATGATGGCTATTGCGACCATTATTTCACCATTACTGATAGGGATTGTAGCTGATAAATTCATTTCCCCAAAAAAAATGTTCATTTTGCTTCATTTATTTGGAAGTGGTGTTTTGTTAATTATTTCGAAGGTAACAGATAGTAGTATCTTTAATTGGGTGTTATTATTGTATGCCTTATTGTACGCTCCAACCTTAGCTTTATCAAGTAGTTTAACTTTTGCCCAATTAGACGGAAATGAGGAATTATTTCCGGGTTTGCGTGTTTTTGGAACATTAGGCTGGATAATTGCAGGTATCAGTATCGATCAATTTTTTGGAAATCAAATTTCTTTATCTTCGACTTTTGCTGTTGCTGGTATTGCTTCTATTGTTTTAGCGGTTTGGACTATATTTTTACCAGAAGTGAGACAGGAAATAGTTGAAAATAAAACTTCAACTTTGTCACTGTATAATTCAGGTGCTTTTAGCTTATTTAAAAACAGATCTTTCTCTGTTTTTTTTATTGCTTCGGCTCTGATCGCAATTCCCTTATCTTTTTATTATAGTCTTACCAATCAATTTTTAAATGAAATTGGAGTTGTTGACGCGGCGAGCAAAATGACAGGAGGACAATTTTCGGAAGCATTTTTTATACTTGCAATTCCGTTCTTTTTGAAAAAATGGGGAATAAAATGGATGATTGTGGCAGGTATGATTGCTTGGATTATTCGTTTTGCATTTTTTTATTTTGGAGACGCAAGTACAAACAGCTGGATGCTAATTGTTTCAATTTTACTGCATGGTTTGTGCTATGATTTCTTTTTTGTGGCAGGGCAGATGTACACAGATTCTATGGCCAAACCTGAAAATAGAAATGCTGCACAAGCTATGATTACAATGTCAACTTACGGTGTTGGCATGTGGATAGGTAGTATTTTATCAGGATTGGTTGCCAATCAAAATACAATTAATACAACAGAGCATCTATGGAACAGAATTTGGATTGTTCCAGCAATGATTACAATTGTAGTTTTATTTTTATTTATAACTTTTTTTAAAGCAGATAAGAAAACAAAACCTAAAGAGATTGACATATGAAAAGAAGAGAAGCAATAAAAAATCTGATGCTTTTTACAGGAGGGACTATTTTATTTTCCGCTGGTTTATTGGCAGGATGTAATTCACCAGCAGGAAGAACCTTTATCTCAAAACAAGACATTTACTTTTTGGATGAAATTGGTGAAACTATTATCCCTACTACAGCTAGATGTGGAGGAGCAAAAGCTGCTAAAATTGGTTTGTATATGAAAATGATGGTAAACAAATGTATTACTAATGAGGAAAGACTGATTTTTTTAGAAGGATTAAAAAAAATTGAAGATGCTGCTATTGAAAAGTATAGAGTTGAATTTTTATCTATGAATTCTGACCAGAAGAAAGAGCTTTTTTTAAATATTCAGTTGGAAGCTGAAAAATATAAAAAAGATAATAAGAGTAAGCCCTCAGCACCTGTCCATTATTTTCAATTGTTGAAAGATTTAATAGTAAAAGGTTATTTCACTTCCGAAATAGGAGCTACTGAGGCACGTCGTTATGAAGCCATACCAACGAGATATATTGGATGTATAAATTATAAAAAAGGGGATAGGGTGTGGGCTACAAGTTAATGTTTTGCTTTCATAATAAATATTGAGTACTATATTTTGAAACTATTTTTTCAAATATTCTTCACTTGATCAGGATAGTAAAGAGATAAAAAAAATAGGCCAATAATTAAATTTAAAATACAATTTTATGCAAATTAAATTTTTTTGTCCACGCTGGGGTTCGGAGTCACTTTCATGGGTTGATTTCTGTTCAAAAGTAAAAAAGGCTGGATATGATGGTGTGGAATCTCCTGTTTCTTTGGATGAGCAGGAAAAAAAGGAAATGAAAACTGCCTTGGATAAATATGAGCTGTTGTTTATAGGACAATATTATCAGTCTTTTAACAGCGATTTAGAGATTCATAAAACTGAATTCAAGAAACATCTATACAATATATTAGAATTAGATCCTTTGCTGATAGATTCTCAAACGGGTAAAGATTATTTTACTGCAGAACAGAATAGAGAGCTTTTTGAATTAGCTTCATTTATATCTAAAGAGTCCGATGTAATTATAGCTCATGAAACACATAGAAATAAAGCTCTTTTTGCAGCTCATATAGCTATGGAATTATTAAATCAAAATCCTGATGTGCTTATTACTGCTGATTTTTCTCATTGGTGTAATGTTTCTGAAAGTTTATTGGAGCAGCAAGAAACTGCTTTGAAAACTGCCATCGAAAGAACTGTGCATATTCATTCAAGAGTAGGGCATTCCCAAGCAGCACAAGTCTCTGACCCAAGAGCGAAAGCATGGACAAATGAACTGGAAACGCACTTAAATTGGTGGGATCAAATTATTGTAAAAAGAGCCGCTTCAAAAGCTAATTTATTAACCATTACCCCCGAATTTGGGCCTTATCCTTATATGCCGGCTCTTCCATTTACTGATATGCCAATTGCCAATCAATGGGATATTAATCTTTACATGATGAATTTATTAAAAGACAGATACAAGAAATATATATTATAGCCAATTAAAATTTTTAAAGTACTCCAGCTAATAATTTAACCAAATTAGATAAACGATACACAGTTGTATTATGAAAATTAAACAGCAATTTACTTATAACTTTAAAATACTGACAACACAATCTTAAATAATTACACCCAATGGGTATTAAATAAATAGAAAAATGAAAAAAATATTATTCTTATCTGCCGTTTTAGCTTTAATTTCATGTAAAAATAAGTCAACTGAAAACTCCATTCAAAAACCAACAGAGATTTACAATGAAGGCGAATCAGCAAAAACTATAACTACTGATGAAGCTTTAGGTAAAGAAATTTTTGAGGGAAAAGGAAATTGTACCACTTGTCATAAGGTTAATCAAAAACTCGTAGGACCTAGTATTGAAGAAATTGCAAAAATTTATAAAAATAAAAATGGAGATATTGTAACTTTCTTAAAAGGAAATGCTGATGCAATCGTTGATCCGAGTCAGTTTGCGGTGATGAAAACTAATTTTCCTGTTACACAGGCGATGACAAATGAAGAATTGAAAGCTTTAGAAAACTACATTTATAGTAATTTGTAGTTCAGGTAGTCATAAATAAAAATATTAACAAGATATTAATGGAGTGAAATACCTATAAGGGCTTAATTTAAAGCTAAAATTTAGATTTTTTTCGATTCTAGAGGCTAAAACTAATCCCTTAAAAGGTAGCTCCCCATAATTAGGAGAGATCAAACTTATCTAATTGTGCAGCCTGGTGAGAGACATTTTTTTGTTTTTTCATCCAGCTTAATTAATAAATTCATTGGGAGAATTTTTTTGCGGAAATTGAGTTTTTCCAATTCTACGCATAATATTCTTCATAATAATGGATCAACTGTAAAGAGTGAATTTTTTGGCAGAGGTTAATTGCTATTGGTGTTTGTCTAACACGGTTTTGTAATTGTACCAAGCTAAGACTGGCTTACTATATGCAGGCACTGTCTTTATATGTCTTCGGAATTTTGGTTTAGATGTACTGTTGTGGATTGATGGAAAATTATAAAAACTAGATTGGTTAACGGCACTGAAATAATTTTTCAGAGAAAAAGATAAAACTTGAAATTTTTCAATATTTAGATTTGGTACAAAAAAGAACACATTGGATTTTGAACTACAAAACCATTTAATCGTACTATCTAAGAATATTACGATATAGTTGATAAAAAGTTAACAGGATTAATATTGTTTATTTTTAAAACGTTGACTTAGTATAGATTAAAAAGATCTTTTTAGATAAGAATGAGAATAATTTATGCAGCGCATTTCAATCTGATTTCGAATTGACTGGAATCAATTACAATTATTTTTTTGTAGGATTATTTCTGTTTTTGATGCGGGTGTTCAATTTGTTTTGTAATAACAGCCTCTTAGGAGCCCTTGACGCTTTCCTGTAAAAACTTAACATTGAAATACATATAATACTATTTAGATTTGCGCTCGACTATAAAAAAAACAATCTAAACAATAAACCAAAACAATGGAAATCTTAAGTTTTTTAAAACCAAAAAAGAGCAAACGACAAATTTCTGAAAATGATTTTACAGCCAATCAGGGTAAACATTTAAGACTTGCAACAGAATCACTTGTAAGGCTTCGGGATGCTGGAGTGGAAGAGGAGCATGAATTAAAAATTGATTATTTCTATTATTCAGACTCTCTGGAAAAAGTTCGAAAATTGGAAAAGGAAATCCAAAATATGGATTATATGGTAAATTATAAACCTGCATCACACGATAAAAATCTTTTTGTTATTTACGGAAGAACTCCAGAGATTAAAATGATGCACGAATCCTTAAGTAAATGGGTTGCCGAAATGTGTGAATTGGGATATAAGCATGATTGCAATTTCGACAATTGGAAAATTGTTTCTTAGAAAATTATTTTTTTGTAACAAATAGTTAAATTGTCTACTATTATAATGTATTATGAATCCAATTCTGGAAGCGCTTATCAGCGGACCAAGTTTTTTCCTCGCATTTCTTATTTATGTAAATTTAAATAAGGTAAATATTAAAGCCAATCGCTGGCTCGGCACCTTTATTCTTTGTATTTTTTTAATTCAGATCGATACGCTTTTTCAAAAATCAAATTATTTTGCAGAAGGTTCGTTTGCATTAGAAATTCTAAGTTTAGCCAGTCTTATTATTGCCCCTGTTTTTTATTTTAGTGTTGTTTATTATGCAGAGTCCAATAGAAAATGGAAAGCAGTAGATAATCTGCATTTTTTATTTGCAATTCTAATGCTGGTTTTAATCATTATTTCTCACTTCCTTGAAAATGATAAAATAAAAACAGCCAGTGATAAGAAAATTGAATATTATGCTGTATTCGTTTTTGGTATTTTATTTTGTGTAATGGTAACTGCATATTGTATTGCCGCGTATATAAAAATTGATAAGTATCAAAAAAAGCTCTATTTATATTCTTCTAATATTGAGGCTGTAAACCTAAATTGGCTAAAGCAGATCAGTATCTGCGTATTAGTTTTAGCCTTTATTTGGCTGGCAGATATTTTATTTCAGTTATCCGATGCTTTTTTCTTGTATGATTATTTTTCAAGTTTGGTTAATTTTTTTGGAATTTGTTTCATTGCTTTTCATTCATTAAAACAAAAAGAAGTTTTTCCATTTAATAACGAGCAGAAAAATGAAATTAATGCTGTAATCAGTGAAACTTCTATTGTAGATGACAGCAGAAAAAAACTAATCTCTGATGAAAAATTAATCGAAATGAAACTTTTACTGACTGAATTAATGGAAAAAGAAAAACCATTTTTAGATTTTGAACTGAGCCTATTAAAACTTGCCTCACTGTTAAATACGTCCCCACATTTACTTTCTTATATTATCAATACCGGATTTAATGAAAACTTCTATCAATTCATCAATAGATATAGAATTGAGCAGGCCAGGAAAATGATACTCGATCCTAAAATGGAAAATTTAAATCTAATCGGTATCGCTTACGAATCTGGATTTAATTCCAAAACTGTATTCAATACCACCTTTAAGAAAATAACAAATCAAACCCCGTCAGAATTTAAAAAAGCATCAAATAAAATCTGATTTAAAAAAAACATGTTCGGATTCATAAGTTAGAACTTTCCTTAAGCAGATAAACCAAATATTTGCCGGTAATTAACTTAAATAAAGAATCATGTTTAAAGCAAGTTCCAATCTTTTTAAAACCCTTTTAATAATAGCGATTTTTTTCATTTCATGCTCAAAAGACGATGAAAATGCCGCAGGTTATTCTGAATCCTTTGTAAATCTAAACACTCACAAATTAAGAGCCTACAACGTCAATATAAAATCAAAATATCTGGTTGTATGTGAATCTGGCTTAGGAGACGGACATGAATCGTGGATGCCTTCGGGGAAAAAATCCGAATTAGTTAACCTCTCGTCCGCAATCAATTCCGATATTTTAATTTACGACAGGGGAGGTTATGATAAGTCTGGTATTGATAATGAGCCAAGAAATATTAATACATTACGTCGTGAATTGGAGGCTGTGATTGCTCAATATGCAGACGGACGCAAAATTGTATTAGTAGGACATTCATTAGGCGGCATGATAGTACGTGATTATGCCATAAAAAATCCCGATAAAACAGCCGCAATATTGTTTATAGACCCAATGCATGAGAAGTACAATAATCCAGACGCAGGAAACATACTTTATGATGCAATGGTAAAAGCGTATGGTATAAATTACGGGCCTACAAGAGAAACTAAAGAAATTGCTGTGGATATTGCTTATGGTGCTTCATTACCAGTCCTGCCTAATGTTCCTGTAGTTGTACTGACAAGTATGAAATTGGATAAAAACAATAATGCAGCTGATGAAATCAATAAATTAAATAGAGAAAAATGGTTTCAGGCTCATGAAGAATTAGGAAATGGCCTTACCGATTTTACACATATCGCCACAGTAAAATCGGGACATTATATCCATCATGAAGAACCTGCGCTTGTAATTGATAATATAAAATTTCTTCTTTCGAAATTACCTTAAGTTTTGTGTCAAAAAGAAAGTAACTTCACAGCAATTAAAGTTTATAACAGGCGTTCTTTCTCAAAGATTAAAATTCGGCAGTGTAAATATCTCAACAATATTGTCGAACAGGACCATCGTTTCATCAAGTGGCACATCCAAAACGGATTAGGTTTTAAAAGTTTTGAATCAGCCAAACGAACGCTAAGCGGAATTGAAGTTGTGCATATGCTGAGAAAGAATCAAATGGTTGGATCAGGGATATCTATGTTTAAATCATTATGTAAATTGGCGGGCTAACTGTTAAATTACTTAAATTCTTATATTTGATTCTGGCAGATGCGACAGAACCAAAAAAAAGTCGTTTAAAATTAATTAAACGACTTTTTGTTATATTACCAATTTGGATTTTGTTTTAAATTTGGATTCAAACCTATTTCATTATTTGGAAAAGGCCATAAATAATCTCTGGAAGCGTTGAATTTTCGAGTGGTACTTCTTTGAGTAATTATAAAATTTTCTTCGTTTAGTAGAGGGATGGATGAGGTACCAAATTCGGTGAAGAAAAAGCTTCCTAAAACTTCTTTTGGGAGCTCTATCTCTGCGGTTTTCCATCGGATCAAATCCCAATAGCGAAAACCTTCAAGTGCTAATTCTACTCTGCGCTCTCGTCTTATCTCGGTTCTCATGTCCAAATTATTTGCTGCCACAAAAGCATTTGTTAGTTTTGGCATCGAAACTCTTTCTCTTAATAAATTAATAGAAAGGTTAAGATCATTATCACTAATACTGTTATTTAATTCAAAAGTAGATTCCGCGTAAATTAATAGTACTTCCGCATACCTTGTAACTGGCTGGTCAATATAGGAATTCGAATTAGTCCAATCTGCCATATTAGCATAAGATCTGTTAGCAAAACCTGTTTTTGTAAACCCTAAATTAGGTACTGTAAATACGGGAGTTGAGGTAATATAGGGATCTCCTGTCTTTAAAAACCTCGCTCCCATTCGGGGGTCTCTGTTTATGAAAACTTCGGCTGTTTTAGTAGGGGTAACATATAGCGGAGATTTTGTTATCGTTAAGCCATCTGTCATCAGGTAAGAATCTGCCAATGCTTTTGTGGGGTTTGAACCTCCTAATTCTAAAGTTCTTTGAGAATTGTGAGAAATGGTGTTTTCAGTAATACTTTTACCATATTGTTTTACTACTATATTTTCTTTATTAAGAAAGCCTTCACCTTCGTATTGTAATAACTGGAAGTAATTATTGAACAAACGATGCTGGCCTGAATTCATTACCTGATAAGAAGCATTTTTTGCTATGGTGAGATGTTTTATAGGATCTCCATATCCGTGGAATTTTGCCCTTGTACCTTCAAACAAGGCCACTTGAGCTTTTAAAGTCAAAGCAGCAGTTTGTGAGATTCGCCCATAATTTTCTGTTCCTAATTGTGTAGCTGTTCTTAGCTTTAGAACTGCATCATCCAAATCGGCATATATAGCATTTATAATTTCCTCCCTTGATGCCTGTGGAGCCTGCAGCTCAGGTGAGTTTTCTGTTAATGTTTTTAAGATTAGCGGAACCCCTCCATAACGTTGCAGCAATTGATAGTAGGACCATGCCCTAAAATATTTAGCCTCTCCAACGTACCAATTTACATTTTGTTCCAATACTCCCGATGACAGTGCAATTGTAGATTTTTCTATTAAATTATTAGCAGCTCTTATGGTAGTATAATCATATTTATAAGTGTAGATTAAGTTATCATCTGTGGATCCGGCAATTCTTGATCCATCGCTAATGGCATCCGGAAAAGAACCATAAGCATCATCAGACATGATATCTGAAGTCACTGGTAAAATGGCAAATCTTGAATAAAAATAATTTGCTGCTGACTTTAAATCATTTTCGGTTTTCCAGAATGACTCGTCGCTTACAGTTGTTTCTGGAAGTCGATCCACATCACACGAAATGATAGTTGCCGTAAAAAATAATAGGGCAACGATTGTTTTATATTTTAGTATCATAATTAATAGTTTAGGAAAAATTAAAATATTAGGTTAATTCCCAATGAAGCCGTTCCAAATAGTGGGTAATCAGCATAATTAGCGTTCTTTTGTTCTGGATCAAAGGTTTCTTTAAAAATACCTAATTTGGATATTGTAGCAACATTCTCTGCTGAGAGATAGAATCTGATTTTGGTAAAAAACAATTTATCACTTTTTGGTAAAGAATAACCAAATTGTATATTTTTAAGTCTGGCATAGGCTCCATTTAAAACCCATCTGTCAGAGGTAATGTAATTGTGAGATCCTCTTAAGTAAGGTCTTGGAAATGCAGCATCTTGATGCTCTGGTGTCCAATAATCCGCATGAATAGCTAATGGACTAATCCAAGGTTGTGCGAATGGTGTTATCATTTCTGAGTTAGGCATAAAAGACCTTTTTCCAACTCCTTGAATCATCATGCTAAAGTCAATATTTTTCCAACTTGCATTTGCATTAAAACCAAATAAATATTGTTGTTGATCTTTACCTAATAATACCAAATCACCGTGGTCGGCTGCTGTACCCTTACCAGCATTTATTTTGCCATCTCCATTTTGGTCTACATAGGCAATATCACCCACACCTGTTAGCGGAGAATATACCGGTGCTGCTGCCAATTGCTCCGGGGTGTTAATATATCCTGCAGCGGTTTGATATCCCCATATAGTATTTAAGGAATATCCTTCGATTAAGGTGTTGGTTCCGATTCCTAAGACACTGATTCCAGCATACTTGGTCAATTTGTTTTGATTATCTGATAGGTTAAATCCGACTCCATAGTTAAAATAGCTTCCTATTTTACCATTATAATTAACAGCTAATTCCCAGCCCCATGATTCTAAGACTCCATTATTAATTTTTGGTGTTCCAACACCAAGAGTTGCAGGTAAACGCAAAGGCGTTAACATGTTTTTATTTTTTTTGGTGTAGTAGTCAAAACTACCGGTCAGTTTATTTTTGAAAAAACCAAAATCAAGTCCGTAATTGAATGTCTCCACTGTCTCCCATGATAAATTGGAAGAAGGTATTGTACTTTGGTAGAAGTAAGTCGTCTTTGTTTCGGAACTTCCTAATACTATATTAGTATTATTGGTAAGCATGTTTAGGTAATCGTAATATCCAATACCTTGAGCGTTACCTAGTTGCCCATATGAAATCCTTGGTTTAAGTACAGAAATAAAATTTACATGTTGAGAAAACCATTCTTCGTTCTGTATATTCCATCCTGCAGAGATCGATGGAAAAGTTTTTGTACGTAATCCAGTGGCCAAGCGGGAACTCTCATCTGTTCTTATAGTAGCTTCAATTAAATATCGTTCTTTATAATTGTAGTTAAAACGTGCGAAAACAGATTGACTTGCATACGTGCCAATATTTTGGCTATTGGTTTTAGAAGTTGGATCTCCCAAATTTAGTGCAGGAAGATCGTTACTTTTTAAACTTGTTGCACCAGAATTAACACTTGAAAATCTATAATCTTCCATTTGATAACCCACTAATACTGACAACTTATGATTTTGAGCTATTGTCAGATTATAATCGGTCAGGAATTGGAAATTGTCAGTATTTAATACTGATTGGTCCAAGGTATATGAGTTTGGATTATTCTGATATGAAATTGGTTTTATTTTGCCCCATAATTCTACAGTTCGTTTAAAAACTTCGGAATCTTCGGATCTTATTTTATGTCCATATATTGCTCTAAATTTAAGCCCTTTTGCTAGATCCTTTATTGTCATTTGGAAGGAACCATCAATATCATCAATTGTGCGTCTGTTATATCCCCCTTGTGAAAGTAGGGCATAGGAGATATATCCGCCTCCAATACCGTTTAAACGTCCTTCAGGTGTGAATATAGGATATCTTTGCCTCTGTTTATAAAGATTGCCAAGTAATCCATTACTGCCATTAATAGCCATCGAAGGTTGATTGGTATCGTGCTGTGCATAAGATACCTTTGTATCCAGGTAAATGTATTTATTTAATTCAGTTCCAATATTCATACGAACATTCAAACGTTTGAAGTTATCTTCACCCACTTTAAACATTCCTCCTTGATCTAAATAGCCTAAAGAAAACAGATAATTTGTTTTAGCAGTTCCTCCACGCGCACTTAAATTATAAGTGTTAATGATTGAGTTATCTCGTAGTATCTCTTTATTATTATCTTTTTGGTTATAAAAAGTATACCCATTAGGATCTTGTGGGTTTTCGATATAAGGTACGCCATTTTGAATATTAAGTAAATCAGCAGCAGAATATTCATCAGCAACTCCAGCGTTTTTTCTTGCAAGATTTGCCATACTTGCTTCGTCAAATAGCGAAAGTCTTTGCGGTATATACAGTGGTTTTTGAATTGCTAGATTATTGGAAAAGTCAAAGGTAGTTTTACCTTCTTTTCCTTTTTTAGTAGTTACCAATATTACCCCTCCCGCTGCTTGTGCGCCATAGATGGCTGCGGCTGCCCCGTCTTTTAAAACACTTAAGCTTTCAACATCTGTAGGGTTTATAGTTTGTAAGTTAAACAAATCAGTTGCAACCCCGTCAATAAGTAATAATGGATTCACTGCTCCATTTGCTGAAGTTGCGCCACGTATTTGAATATTTAGGTTTTCATTACCCGGTTGCCCGCTTGTTCTGGTTATGTTCATTCCAGGAACTGTCCCTTGTAAGGCAGTTGCTAAACTTGTTACTGGACGGTTTTCAATTGACTTTGAAGTTACAGTAGAAACGGCCCCGGTTAAAGTTGCTTTCTTTTGAGTTCCATATCCGACTATGATTACTTCATTTAGTTTTGCAGTAATTTCTTTTAAATTGATATTTAATACCGATGAACTTCCGATTACCACCGTCCTAGTTTCAAATCCAATAGAAGAAAAAACTAATTGGTCATTTGTGGATGCATTAATTTTAAATCGCCCATCGTAATCGGTCTGAGCGCCATTTCTAGTTCCTTTGACCAATATAGAAACGCCAGGAAGCGGCATTTTATTTTCATCTTCAACCAGTCCGGAAATCACTTTATTTTGTGATTGTCCGTGGATAGATGTAAGCAATAAAAAAACAGCAATAAACAACTGTCTTAAAATTCGGAGACTAGATTGTTTTTTTTGATCTTTTTTATTTGCCATTTTTTTTGTGGTTTTTAATTTCATAATATTTTACTATTTAATGATTGGTTTTAATTTTTGTTAGTTAGTTAAGTTTTTTCTTTTCACAGGCAATTTTAATTTAGAGTGTATAATTGTTTTATAATATATTGACCAAGCAAATACTTGTTTTTATAATTTCTGTTTTTCAGGTGCTAAGTTTACTGTTACACCATTACTTTCTGTTCCATTTTTGTTAATTGCAATTACTTTAAATACATAAAGTTTTCCTTTTGCATTTGCCGGTATTATAAAAGGTACAGATGTGTCGGTAACTTCTTTGGCTATTAGTTCGTAATCAGGTAGATCTCCTGTATGGGAGTAAACATTGTATACAGTAGCATTTGCACTTTTCTCCCAGTTCAATATTATTTTTTCACTACTGATTTCTTTAATAAGAAGATTGGAAACATCGAAAACTTTGCTGTTTAATGGGATGGATTTGATATGATAAATTTCTCCTGGGTTTGTTTCAAATGAAACAAAATTCTTTTTATTTGCTGATTTGATAATTACTTTATTAGAGACTTTTTCAATAATTGATTTTTCTAAATTTGGATATCGCAAAGTGCAAATGCCACCTTTGTTTGATTTCACAAATATATCATAGGGGCTGCTATTGCTCCATGCTACCGAAATTTCAAAGTTTCCTCGTGCCATCAGACCTTCATAAAAACCTTTATCCCATAGTGTGGGCAAAGCAGGTAAAATATCAATATATCCTTCATGACTTTGTAAAAGCATTTCAGCCACACCTGCAGTTCCTCCAAAGTTTCCATCTATTTGAAACGGTGGATGAGTGTCCCATAAATTAGGTAAAGTGCCCTTTTGCAGCAAGTTTTGATAAATTTTGTACGCCCTGTCTCCATCTTTTACGCGCGCCCAAAGATTTAGGCGGTGCGCCATTGCCCAACCTGTTGATAGATCTCCTCTTAAATTGAGGGTTTTTTTTGCTGCATCTAGCCATGCAGGGGTATTGCTGTTGATCATTGTGCCAGGATATAATCCCACCAAATGCGAGATATGCCTATGATGAGGGTCGCCAATTTCACCATAAAAATTTTCTTCTCTATATTCTTTAATTTGTCCCGAAGCCCCAATTTGAATGGGATCTAATTTAGCAAGCTGTTCAGTTAATTCCTGAACAAACTCATTTTCGTTATTTAAAATTTTTGAAGCTTTAATTACATCATTATGGTTTTCAAATATCATCTCTTGGTCAAAGAGACATCCAATAGTAGAATAGTGAATACCTGTTTTCTTGTCTCTTTGTTCCGGTGAATATGAAGGAGATGTCAAAAGGTATTCACCTTCTTTTTTTACCACTTTTGATAAAAAGTTTGCCATTCCTGTAATTGCCGGATAAACAGTGTTTTCTAAAATAATAGGATCACGAGTAAAATCATATTCATCCCAAAATAATTTAGCGGTTAAGCCCCCGGTACCTGGTCCAGAATGTCCCCCCGGACTACTAATACTATAGGCGTTTGCTCCCGTACCAATTGTCCAGCCATTATCTCCATTATTTGGGGATAAAGCTGCTGGATTGTATTTTTTAATATAAGAAGTAGCCAGTTCTTCAGCTTGTTTTCTATAAGCTTCGTTATAATCAACAAATGGTTGGAACAGCTCAGAGAGATTGGTGTTGAAAACGGGCCAGTAATTCATTTGAATATTGATATTATGCCAATATCCTCCTGTCCATGGAGTTACATCATACTGGCTCCATATTCCTTGTAAATTTGGAGGGAGAGTATGTGGTCTTGAGGAACAAATAAGGAGGTATCGTCCATATTGGAAATAAAGTTCTTCCAAATAATGATCAATCTGCCCATTTTTATAATTTTGAAGTAACTCGTCAGTCGGTATTTCAGGTATTTTAGAATTTAAAGAAATATTTACTCGTGAGAATAAATTTTCATAGTCCTTTTGGTGACTTTCAAGCAGTTGTTTATATGTTTTACTTGATGCTTTTTCAATAATAGATGTTACATTTTCATGCGGGTCAGGATTTCCTGCTAGTTTTTTACTTGGATTATTCTCCGTAAAAATAGTAGGCTTAAGTTGGTAATTTGTTCCCACAGTAACAATAATTGTTACTTCATTTGCATTTGTCACTTCAATCTTGCCGTTGTTGCCATATTGGTCGTTAACAGCCTTCATACTCCCACCTGTAGGAATTACTTTAAATTGGCCTTCAAATTTGATTCCATAATATTCACCATTTCCTGATAAGGTGATTAAATCATTTTTGGCAATTACTTTTCCATTTCGTCCATTAAAATTTGATGCTTTACCAAATTCTTTTTTATAAGGTATTTCGGGTCTTAATGTAAAAGATATTTTAGATTTTTTGTCTGCGGTAAGTCTTATTACAAGTACTTTATCCGGATAACTGGCAAAATATTCTCTATTATAAGTTACTCCGTTTTGCTTGTATTGAATAGTTGATAAGGCATTATTTAAAGATAAACTTCGCTGATAATTAGAAGTAGTTGTGTGATTAAAATCTATATAAAGTTCAGCAAAATTGGTAAGTCCACCTCCGCCATATAAACTTTTACCAGCCATGCTATTTTCTGTTATTTGTATTCGTTCTGTTGTGGTTCTTCCAAACACACTTGCACCAAAATAACCGTTGCCGAGAGGTAAAGACCACTCTTCCCAAGCCCTATCTACTGGTGTAGCCTCAACTAAACTTTTTTTATTCAGTGAATCATTATATATTTTTGGTATTTCTGGCGCAGGTTCGTTGTACCATAGTTTCCAAGTTGTTTCCGGATGTTTCTTTTGGGCAAAGGATTGATAGCTGACAATTATAAAAAAAAAGCAGAAAATTCTAAGACAGATACCTTTGATAGATTTTTTTTTCATTTTATATTTTGTTTATAAAATTATAAGATTTCGATTTGTGATGAAATAGCACTCTATATTACATAAACATCTCAAACATGTAATAGGAGTACTTTGTGATGAAATTATAATTATAAAATACCATATTAAGAACTCAAAATTTTGATTATTTGATAAAAAAATGTCTTTTTAAGTAGATTAAACATCAACAATATACTAAAGCAGCGTTTTGTTGTATAGTTTTGATTTAAAAAAAATAATTGAAACCTAAGATTTTAATTATATGATAAAAAACATCTACTTTATTGATAAACATCTGAGATAGGTCAAAGGAGTACTGTGTCATAAAATTTAATTTTATTTGACAGAAAAACATTTTATTTAGTAAAAAACATCCTACTTTTATGATTTGGTTTGTAAAGTTTATATTTTCTAATACTACCTATTTATTGAAATAGCAAAATAAATTTTTATTTGCATTACTTCAATTTGAAAAAAATAACGTTTGCAATTATTCAATTAAAATATCAATTTAAAAGTTATATAAAAGTTGTTTGCTAGATTTTAAAAATGAGAGCTTACTGTATTATAAAATAAAAATATCTTTGCTGATAGAGGAAGAGTAAAACATCAGAAATAGCATTATATAGATTCATAATGCCATTTCTGAAGATAAAAAAATCATATGATTGTGGTAAGTCACTAAATTTTCAATGATCTGTTTTGCCATATTTCCAAATCGTCAAATAATACTTTTAATGTCCTGCCTTGGGATGTAAAAGCCTTAACAACATCATCACTGCAATATAATTTTAGGGCATTAAATTCTTCGATTCCATCTGGTGTTTTGCTTAGAGAACTATTATAGGTATACCCTGTTTTGTTAAATACAACAATTGTCTTTCCTCCAGTCGGTGTTACTGCAACATAAAACTTTCCATTGTCGGCATTTCCTTCCTTGATATAGATTTCTAGGGTCATCCAGGTGTTTGTTGGTACTTGGAAATTAGTATTAAGCTCTTCCCATGCCTTGGACCAGCTGGCACCTCCATTTATGCAATTTTCACCTTTAATGTAAAAACGTAAAGGGCCTGTATTTCCAGGTATACTCTTTGTTATCCGTAGGCTAGCTTTAAATGCTTGATTAATATTTTGAAGGTCATTGTCATTGCCATATTCAAATAAGATAAACCATCTGTATAATTCTGGGGCAGTAGATTGCTCCAGCGTTTCCCATTGCGGAAAATAAACTTTTATTTTCTGGTAATATTCTTTGGGTTTAGTAGCAGGGTTAGCAATTAACTCTCCTGCGATTCTGGCTTTGCAGAGGCCATTTGGGTACGATTGATCTGGCGCATAACATGTGGTGGCATTTTTAATTTCGCATTGTAACACTTTAGCGTTTAATGCTGGGTCTACATTTGGAGCCATAACAATACTTGCCTTACGGTCATTATTGTTTCCGGACTCATAGTTTATGTGAAAATCGTTGAAAGGTGTGCCATCTTGAAGGGTGGAGGTCCAGTCATTTCCAGATTCAAGTCCTATAATATCTTCCCTTTGTGCATTAGTACCGTATGGACCAACAATTGTATTTCCTTGAAAACCTGATTTAAATACGATTGTCCCACCAGTAAAGTCTGACTCAGAATCAAGTTTATCAGTTGCTGTTACGTTTTCATTTTTTTCATTTTTTTCGCATGCTATTAGTACCCCTAGGAGTATAGATGTAAAAACAAAATGTTTTATTCTTATTATCATAATATTTAATTTAGTTAATTTTTAGTTTAGGGTTAATAAATTACCATTTTGGTTTTACTTGGAATTTTTATACATGGGCAGTTTAATTTAGGTTTGTTAATTATTTATTAATATAAGCACATTATTTATTTCTTTAAAAACTGCAGGAATTATTAAAGACACTTCTTTGTCCGTAACTTTTCAGTCGTGCCTAAAGTTCAGTGAGATTTACGTCTATTTGTATAGCTATTTCAAAGATTCTAAGTTGTTGAAGGTTTTTTGAATAAAAGAATGAGTGCTTACAATTATATAAACAATTGAAACATGTTGGCGGAGTAGTTTGTTATGTACTATTTTACTATTGGAAATAATCAGTTTCATTTATGGTGAAAATTATATTTTATATATCAATACAGTATTTTACAAAATAACACATATGAAATTATTGAAAGTAACAATTAGAGGCTTAATAATCTTTGTTTTATTAAAGTATTGTAGTAGTTGAGTTATAAGTAGGGAGGTGAATATTAATAAAAATGGCACATTTAACATAATTTTCCAAATTGCAGTACTCTGCATGTTTGATTTGAATGTATAGTATTAAATGCTTTTATATTAAACTTTAATTTTTGTGATTATTTGAAAAAAATATAATCCTAATTAGTTACTTGTAAACTGAAATTTTTAAATCAAAAAACAATCAACTTTATTATAAAAATACTGTTTAATTGTAAAGTAATCTAACTAAAAAAATCAATACTTATGAATACAAAATATTTTATTATTTCCTCTTTTCTTTTGATGTCGTTATTAAGTGGTTGTACAGCAAATAAAAATACTGTAAATGGAAATTCTACTGTTTTAACGGGTGGTGATTTACTTTTTCAAACTGGTTTTGAAGGGACTTCTAAAATGGTACCTAGAACCAGAAATGAAGCGGGTGTAGAATCACATCATTATGAAACTGATGATATTGTTGGAGTTGATAACACTTTAGCTGACCACAATGATTTTGTAAAAGATTTAGATGAAAACCCTAAAGCAGGTGAGTTTTTTGTTGAATATACTGGAGGAGATTCTACAAAAAGATATGTGAAAATAATACCTGAAATTGGCAACCCTAAAAACCACGTTCTACAATTTTGGCTAAACGACTGGTGGTTAGCAACAGAAAATCAAAAGAAAGCTCGTATTCAGGCAGATATATATAATATTAAGTCAGGGTTTAAAGAGTTCCACCAATCTGTGAGAGTTTTTTTGAATGATGATTTTAAAGCATTAGAGAAATATCCCAGTCCAATCACTTGGCTGACTATTTCAGAATTTTGGAATAATGAGTGGTGGGTAACTACCGAAAAGTATGGATTTAGAGTTACTCTGGGTATTGGAAAACCTACAGCAGCCGAAAGTAAATTACATTTTATTCTAAATGCAGAAGATGCTGGACAAAAAGAAGTTTGGAATGATAATGACCACTCTGCAGTAGAAGTGCCTATTGGAAAATGGTTCACTATGAATTATTATTATAAAGAAGGTAATGATAAAACTGGAAGATTTTATATGACCATCACTCCCGAAGGAGAAAAAGAACAAGTGGTTTTTGATGTTACAGGCTTTACACACAATACTTATGATCCTGCTCCAAATGGGGTAACAGGATATAGCCCACTTAAATTATATACTTCTAAAGAATTAGTACAGTTTATGAAAGATCAAAACAAGACCCTTCAAATTTTTTGGGACGATTTTAAACTTTGGAGGAATAAGTGATTTTTAATAATCATTCTATATAACCCTCAAATTGATTTCAAACTAACGTTTTTTAGAGCTTTTTCTTCAGTTTCATAAAACCTTTTGCCTCAGTTAGAACGGATTTAATATGTAGCTAAATTCATTTTTTTAGTATGATTCTAAAATGTAGATTTTTATCTGCACAGCCAAACCTATGTCCATTTTGTTCGTAGTGTTTTAATAACAACAATTAATTTTTTTAAAAAAATGTATAAAATTTTCACTCTATTCCTATCGTGGTTATGTTTTATTAATGTAGCTGAGGCTCTAGCTCAAGTTCCTTCAGGAACTTTCATTTTATTGACAGACGGAATAGCCGCATTGCAGCCCTTTGGATATTTGCAACAAGATGGTGTTGTAAAAATGATAGATGTTACAAATCAACCTTTTCAACAAGCTTTAGAAATCAACACCTATAA
Source organism: Flavobacterium circumlabens (assembly GCF_004345565.1). GTDB lineage: Bacteria > Bacteroidota > Bacteroidia > Flavobacteriales > Flavobacteriaceae > Flavobacterium > Flavobacterium circumlabens. Next base: position 186,753 of record NZ_SLWA01000002.1, read on the forward strand.
TTTAGAGTCAAAAAAAGGAGATATAGGTTTTAATGCAAATATCAATACTACTTTGGATAAAGGAGAAGTTCTTTTAATTTCTTTTAAAGCCAAAAATATAGAAAGCAAAAGAGAAACCGGAGAATCTTTTATAGAAGTGAGATTGGATCAATTGGTTAATAATAAATACGTTTGGCCTTCTCATATTGAACGTGGAGTTTCTATAGGAAACCAATGGACTGATATTAATATTCCTTTTGTAATTGAAAAAGATGCAGAAGCTAAAGATTTAAAATTTGTTATAAAATTTGATTCTTATTCAGAAAAATTTCAAATAGGTGATTTTAAATTTATTAATTATGGTTCAAATATAAAGTTGAGTGACTTACCTCGTTCTGTAGTAAGATATAACGGAGATAAGCCTACTGATAGCTGGCGAAAGGAAGCTGATGAAAGGATTGAGAAGTATAGAAAAGGAGATGTTGCTGTTACGGTTTTGGATAGTAAAGGAAAACCAGTTTCCGGAGCAAGCGTTTGCATTAAATTAAACAGGATTGCATTTAATTGGGGTACGGCAACCAATTCATCTATTATATTGGATAATACAAGTAAAGATGCTAAGATTTACAGAGATACTATCTCAAGATATTTTAACCAAGTTGTTTTCGAAAATGAGGTTAAAGCTAAAAATTGGGAAAGTACCGATCATAGTAAAACGGTTCAATCATTGGATTGGTTTAAAAGTCATAATGTTGATGCTCGTGGACATGTCATGTTGTGGCCTTCTTTTCAAAATTCTCCTCAATTGAGAAAATTTAAAAATGATACTACAGCACTAAGAAAAGCCATTTTAGATGGAATTGACGTAGAAACTACAGTGATGAAAGGTCGATTTACAGAATGGGATGTGATTAATGAGCCTACTTTGCATCATGATGTTTTTGATTTATTAGGTAAATCCGAAATGATAAATTGGTTTAAAAGAGCTCGAAAAGATGCGCCAGGAGTTAAATTATTTCTTAATGATTACACTATGTTTCATGGTAAAGGAGTAAATTCATCAAGTGAGAAATTTTATAAAATTGCTAAATATTTAGTCGATAATAAGGCAGAAATTGATGCCATAGGGGAACAAGCACATATAGGAGGTACTCCGCCAGGAATTCCAGAAGTTATTGAAAGATTAGAATACTTTGCAACTTTAGGTTTACCAATACAAATCAGTGAATTTGATATCAATAGTAATGATGATGAATTCAAAGCTAATTATATGCGCGATTTTATGAAAGCCGTTTTTAGCCAGCCCTCAACCATTGGTTTTGTACAATGGGGTTTTTGGGAAGGCATGCATTGGTTTCCTGTAGCTGCACTATGGGATAAAGATTGGAATATTCGCCCACAAGGTAGAGTATATACTCAGTTAGTTGATAAAACATGGAATACTAGTGTTTCGGGAGAAACGGGTAAGAATGGAATTTTTAAAACTCGTGGATTTAATGGTAATTATGACATTATTGTAAAGTATAAAGGTAAAGAAATTACTAAAACAGCAGTTCTGAACCAGAATGGGTTAGCTATAAATGTAAGTGTTCAATAATATTATTTTTTAATTAAATAGAAATGAAAAGAGTAATAGTATGCATCAGGAATGATAAGAGAAGATTTTTTTGAAACCATAAAACTGATTAAATAATTATATAAAATTATACCACATCATGAAATTTAGATATGTTTTTTTTAAAAGAATATTTTTTAAATGCCTACTTATTTGGAGTCTTATTTTTGCTTTAAACGGTTCAGCCCAAACAAATGGAGTCTTTATAAATGCTGGAGATACTTTAGAGAACATTACGGTTTTAAACAACTATCAAAAACCTTTGGTTTCTATTTCTTCTCCTTGTGATTTGTTAACCATGAGGAATTATTCCTTAATAATGGTGTGGAGTTTAAACAATCAAAAGATTTTGAATCTTATCCCAAAACGCATGTGGTTTATGCAAAATGTATTTTCAAAAATAAAGGGGAATCAATTCTGGTTAAGAACAATTGCAAAGGGAAAGAGATTTATCTAAAAACAAGTGGAAGCATGGCAATTGAATCTGATTTTTCTGCAAAACTGATTCAGGGTGAAGGTAAAGTATATGTAGAATCTGACATAAAGGGCTTAAGCCTTAATCTTTAATTTTAGTTATTAATAAATATATTTCAAATGAAAAATAAATTCCTTTTAACAATAGTATTGTTATTCGCCTTTAGTCATGGTTATGCCAAGATATGGAAATTGTCAAACCAAAATATAGAAGTAAGTTTTGATGATCAAACGGTAAAATTTAGCTTTTTAGATAAAAGATGTAATAAAGTTTGGAAACAAGATTTACCTACAGACGGTGCAAAGCTGATTAAAACCACTCAAAATAAGGAGAATCTTGTTTTGAAATTTTCTGGAAAGTTGCCATTTGAGCTAGTTCTTACTCTAACTCAAGAAGCCGCTGTACAGCTAGAAATAATTGCAGATAAGAAAGCCTCAATGCAGGATTTTGCATTCCCATCTGCTTTACAGGCACCTGATAAAAATCATTATGTTTTATTTACAGAAACTGAAGGATTGTTAGTCCCTGTTGATGATACCAACTATCCAATGATAGATGGTAATATGTATTTCTGTGGTGGAGGAACAGCAATGTCTTGGATTGGTATGACTGATAAGGATTTTAAAACGGGCTTTATGGCTATAATAGATACTCCTTATGACGCTAAATTTGTTACTAAAAGAGCAAACGGATTAATTTCTTTTGAGCCAGTTTGGCAACCTTCTATGGGAAAATTTGGGTATAATCGTAAAGTTACTTATCATTTTTTTGATAAAGGGGGCTATGTGGCACAATGTAAAGAGTACCGAAAATACATTTGGAAACAAAACAACGTCATTACACTTAAAGAAAAGGAAAAAAGATTTCCTGCCATTTCAAAATTGATTGGTGCAGTAAATTTATATGTTTGGGATGCGGCAAGAACTATAGATTTTGCAAAAGAATTAAAGCAATCTGGTATTGATAAAGCATTGTTTTTATGGGATGCCAATCACACCCCTTATCCTGTAGTGGGATATGATAAAATGTTAAAAGATTTGGGTTTTGCCACTGGAGCTTATGATATTTATACAGATTTGCATTACAGAGATTCTATCAATTATAGAGTAGATCTTAAAGGACCTATGCGATTTGAACGTACCGCATTCCCAGGTTTATTTAAAAAATTGGCGGCCATCAACAAAGATGGTAAAACCTATTTTAATCAATATGGACATACCATTTGTCCCGCTACTGTCCAGCCTCATATGATAGAAAGAATGGATAGAGAATTGAAAGAATATGAGCATGAAACATACTTTTTGGATGTTTATCAAGCAAATGGATTATTTGAATGTTACAATCCAGAACATCAGCTCACTCGTAAGCAATTTGCTGAACAAGTAAATAAAAATCTTCAATTGATAGAGGATAAATATGGTTTATATACTGGAGGCGAGTGGGGCGCTGATTATGTAGGATCAAACAGTATATATGCTCATGGGATGATGACGCTTCAGAGAACTTGGTGGGGAAAAGAAATTGATGAAAAAGGAAGTATTTATTGGTCAGGGGACTGGAAAAGCAATCCAAATCCTTCTATTATGAATAGAAGTAGTGTTGCACCAGATAAATATTTAAAGTATTCTATAAACGAATATACAAGAGTACCACTTTACGAGTTAGTGTATCATGATGCAGTTATCACTTCATGGCGTTGGGAAGATGGAAACCATCACATGCCTGCCATTTGGTGGAAAAAAGATTTGTTTAATATTTTATACGGTACTGCACCATTGTGGAGTCTTAATAAAGAAACTTGGGATGATTATAAAAAAACATTCATTCAAAGTTATCAAAATATTTGCCCTTGGCTGCAAAAAATAGGGTACGATGAATTAGTTTCTCATCGCTTTGTAACACTTGACCATGAGGTTCAGGAAAGCATTTTTTCTTCAGGCAAAAAAGTGGTTGTTAATTTTAGTGATGATGATGTGACCTTTGAAGGAAAGAACATCAAAGCAAGAGGGTTTATCACATTTGAAAATTTATTATCAAAAAGTCATATTTAATACTTGAATCCGATTTTTAATTGATTTAAAGTCTTTTGCTTTTCTCGGACAAGTTTCTTTAACCTTATAGTTATTTCAATTAATAAAATATTTTGTTTATTTTAAAAATCAGCACTTTAAAAGCGAAAGATCAATCGAATTCAGGTTAATAAATTTCTATTAATTCATTATCAATAAGTACAATTTGCTACACTGTTTAAAAAAAAGAATATTAGATGTACTCCATTGATAATATTCAGTTGTATGGTATAATAAGAGCAAGGAATTTCTAATAACCTGATTCTTGATTTATTTTGTATAAACTTAATATTTTATATCATGTCTAATTTATCACAAACACAAGTTGAAGACTTTCATCGTGACGGTTTTATCGTTATTAAAAACTTTTGCAGTGCAGAGGAAACTCAAAAACTTTATAACACAGCAACTGGAGATCAAAATCTGATTAATAATGCCTTGGATTTAAACGATCAAACAGGTAAAAAAACCAAACTTTCTTTATGGTTCAAACCTGGTAATGACGTTTTTGGATACTTAACCCGTAGTAAAAAAGTGGTTGAAGCAGTAACTGATTTATTAGATAGTGATGCTCCAGTATGCCATTTTCATTCTAAGTTAATGCAAAAAGAACCAAAAGTAGGTGGCGCATGGGAATGGCATCAGGATTATGGTTATTGGTATAAAAATCAATTTATGTTTCCTGATCAATTAATTAGTATAATGGTGGCTTTGACTCCTGCAAACAAAGCAAATGGCTGTTTGCAAGTCATTAAAGGGTCACATAAATTAGGAAGAATTAATCATGGTTTTGCTGGCGAGCAAGTTGGTGCAGATATGGTGATGGTTGAAAATGCATTAAAAACAATGGAATTAGTCTATTCCGAATTAGAGGCTGGTGATGCTCTTATCTTTCACAGCAATTTACTCCACCGCTCAGAGGCAAATTTATCGGATCATCCAAGATGGTCTATTATTTCCTGCTATTGTTCACAATCTAATTTAGCATATAATGAAACTTCTACCTCATGGAAAACTCCCGTTGAAATTGTACCCAATGAGGCTATTTTAAATTGGGAATCAGAGGCTACAGTAGATGCAGATTTTTTGAAAAAAGAAAATGATCCTGCACTTAAATCAACAGGTTGGGAAGGGTAATTTTTATAAAATTAAATATGGAAAAATCAAATTCTTCAAGGAGAACTTTTGTAAAAAATAGCGGACTCTTTTTGGCTGGAGCATTGTTAGCTCCAAATATTTTTAGTGCCAGTGCAACTACTATGGATTTAGTAAAATCTAAGGTAAAAGTAAATGGTCATTTATGGCTTTATGCCAGTAAATATCCACCCAATTGGGATTCTACTCCTAATTTGGAAGCAGCTTTCGCCGATATGAGCGCCGCTGGGTTGGATGGTATCGAATTAATGGATATCAATCTTACACACGATGACTCGGTAAAAAACATTAAACATTTAATTGATAAATATGATTTTCCAGTTTCAGGTACTTCTTATGGTGTAGGTCCTCAAATGTGGGATAAAAATCAACATGATTTTATCATTAAAGATGTGACACAATCATTAAAAAGGTTGTCACAGCTAAAAGGCAAAACCTTCGGAATATCAGTAGGAGAAGCTAACCGACTAAAAACCGAAGCTGAACTTGATGCACAAGCTGAGGTTTTAAAGAAGATTTTTGCAATAAGTAAAGAAGAAGGAATAGAGGCTAATCTCCATAATCATACTTATGAAGTAGAAAATGGAATGCATGATCTAAAAGGGACATTGGCCAGAATACCAGATATTAATCTTGGACCCGATTTAAACTGGCTGATTAGAGCTGGAATAAACCCTATTGATTTTATAAAACAATACGGCGATAACATTGTTTATATGCATCTTAGAGATCAATATTCAGATGGAACTTGGACAGAATATTTAGGACAAGGAGCAACAGATTTTAAAGCCATTGCAAATGCATTAAAAGCAATTCCTTTTAAAGGGTCTAATGTTGCTATAGAACTTGCTTTTCCTAAAGATTTCCAACCCGTAAATCCCTTAAAAGAAGATTGGAAATTGAGTAGAGAGTATGTAAAAAACACTTTTGGCTGGTAAACAGCTACTAACTATAAAAAAATAAATAATGCGAATAGCAATTTTAGGTTCTGGTTTTATTGCCAGATTTTACGCTACATCTTTGCACGCTCAACGCCGTAAAGATTATATTTTAACTGTGTATTCAAGAGATATTGAGAATGCCAAACGTTTTGCCGATGATTATCAATTGGCACATTTTACCAATGATATTGACGAGGCTATTAATCATCCCGATGTGGATGTGGTTTTAATATCCTTACCTAATGATTTACACGAAATGGCTGTAGCCAAATGTGCTGATGCCAAGAAACATGTTTTATGTACAAAACCTTTAGGACGAACTGCTGCTGAAGCCAAGAGAATGCTCGATATGGTAGAGAAAGCAGGAATATTTGGAGGTTATTTAGAAGATTTGTGTTATACCCCTAAGTTTTTAAAATCAGTCTCCGCCATTCAGCAGGGGAGTATAGGTCGAATTTTATGGACAAAATCCAGAGAAGCGCATCCTGGGCCTCATAGTGATTGGTTCTGGAATAAAGACAAATCGGGTGGAGGTGCTATTATAGATTTAGGATGTCATTGCATAGAAATTGGAAGAAATTTTATTGGTAAACAAGTAAAACCTATTGAAGTAATGTGCTGGGCAGATACCCAAGTGCATCCTATTGAAGCCGAAGATCATGCCATAGGATTGGTTAAATATGCAAATGGAGCTATGAGTCAGTTTGAAGTAAGCTGGACATTTAGAGGCGGAATGGATTTGAGAGATGAGGTAATGGGAACTGAAGGTTCTATTTGGCTAAACAATTTTCTAAGAACAGGTTTTGAAATTTTTAGCACCGGAAAAGGAGATAATTATGTTGCAGAAAAAGCCGAAATAAGTAAGGGCTGGTTATTTCCAGTAGGAGATGAAGCGCATGAATTGGGCTATCCAAATATGTTTACAGATATGTTTACGGCTATTGAAGAGGGCAGAGATGCTTTGGAAACTTTTTATGACGGCTATGTTGTGAATGCCATAATTGATGCCGCTTATTTATCGGCCAAAACAAAAAAATGGGAACCCGTTATTTTGGAAGACTGGAGAGGTGAGGAGATTGTGGACAAAAAACAAGAACTGGTATCCTTTGATGAAAATTATTTTCTGATTAAAGAGGAGCTTATGCCTAATGAAGATTTAAAACGAATTTTAAAGCATAAGGCTACAGGAGAAGTAATCCAAAAGATATTTAAAATAGAACAATTCAAATAGCATAATTATATGGTTAATATAAATAGTGGAGGGGTTGAATCCAACTCCTATGATGCAATTGTAATTGGCTCTGGTATCACTGGAGGCTGGGCAGCGAAGGAATTGTGTGAGCAAGGTTTAAAAACACTGGTGATTGAAAGAGGAAGAATGGTAGAACATATTAAAGATTATCCAACTGCTCTGTTAAATCCGTGGGAATTTGAAAATAGAAACAATTTAACTTTAAAACAGAAACAAGAAAATCCCATTTTAAGCCGCTGTTATGCTTATGAAGAAGCCACAGACCACTTCTTTGTAAAAGATGATTATCATCCTTATATTCAAAAAAGACCATTTAACTGGATCAAAGGATATCAGGTAGGGGGAAAATCCCTTATGTGGGCAAGATGGACTCAGCGTTGGGGAGTGACTGATTTTGAGGCAAATGCCAAAGAAGGAATTGCTGTCGATTGGCCAATCCGATACGATGATTTAGCTCCCTGGTATAGTTATGTAGAGCGTTTTGCTGGCATCAGCGGCAATAGAGATGGACTTGCTCAAATTCCGGATGGAGAATTTCTTCCTCCAATGGACATGAATTGTATAGAAACGCATTTGCAAAAAAGTTTAAAATCTAATTATAATAACAGGCATCTGGTAATTTCCAGAACTGCAAACCTCTCCCAGGCTTTGTCAGGAAGAGGGCCATGCCAATACAGAAATCTTTGCTTTAGAGGATGTCCTTTTGGCGGATATTTCAGTAGTAATTCTACTACCATACCTGCAGCTGAAAAAACAGGAAACCTGAGTATGCTTACTAATGCTGTTGTACATTCCATTATTTACGATGAAGACAAACAGAAAGCCAAAGGTGTTAGAGTAATAAATGCGTTAACCAATGAAGTTACAGAATATTTTGCAAAAATAGTTTTTGTTAATGCTGGTACACTTAATTCTACATTAATACTAATGAATTCGACATCTTCTCGCTTTCCTAACGGGATGGGGAATGATAGTGGTGAGCTTGGTCATAATTTAATGGATCATAATTACAATGGGAGAATAAGTGGCGAATATCATGGCTATGAAGATCAATATTATGCAGGGCGTAAACCAACGGGAAGCTATTTGGCCAGATTCAGAAATTTCGGAAATGACAAACAAAAAGATTTTTTGCGAGGATACGCATTTGCCTGTAATGGTTCAAGAGAAATAAAAGATGATAAAGGAGTTTCGTTTGGGGCTGATTTAAAGAACACTTTGACAGAACCCGGGGTATGGAAAATGGGTTTGGTAAGTATGGGAGAATGTTTGCCTTCACATGAAAACAAGATTAGTTTAAGCAAAGATAAAAAAGATCGATGGGGAATACCTTTATTAGAAATTGACGCATCATTTGGTGAAAACGAAAAAAATATGATGAAGGATATTCTCAAAAGCGGTGCAGAGATGCTGGATAAAGCAGGCTTTATAAACATAGAGGCTTTTGATACCAATGATGCAATGGGCTTAGGGATACATGAAATGGGGACAGCCAGAATGGGACATTCTTCCAAAACATCAGTACTCAACAAACATAATCAGGTATGGGGAGCAGAGAATGTTTTTGTTACAGATGGATCTTGTATGACCTCTGGTTCCTGTCAAAACCCTTCACTCACTTATATGGCAATAACCGCTAGAGCTGCGCATTATGCTGTCGAAGAATTAAAAAAAAACAACCTGTAATTAGGTAAGAAGGATTCATTTTTTTTATAAAAAAATGTTCATCCTTTTTCATTTAGTGGGTAGCATGTTTTTTTAACCCAACCAAGGAAACAATAGTTAAAGAGATTGACATATGAAAAGAAGAGAAGCAATAAAAAATCTGATGCTTTTTACAGGAGGGACTATTTTATTTTCCGCTGGTTTATTGGCAGGATGTAATTCACCAGCAGGAAGAACCTTTATCTCAAAACAAGACATTTACTTTTTGGATGAAATTGGTGAAACTATTATCCCTACTACAGCTAGATGTGGAGGAGCAAAAGCTGCTAAAATTGGTTTGTATATGAAAATGATGGTAAACAAATGTATTACTAATGAGGAAAGACTGATTTTTTTAGAAGGATTAAAAAAAATTGAAGATGCTGCTGTTGAAAAGTATAGAGTTGAATTTTTATCTATGAATTCTGACCAGAAGAAAGAGCTTTTTTTAAATATTCAGTTGGAAGCTGAAAAATATAAAAAAGAGAATACGAGTAAGCCCTCAGCACCTATCCATTATTTTCAATTGTTGAAAGATTTAATAGTAAAAGGTTATTTCACTTCCGAAATAGGAGCTACTGAGGCACGTCGTTATGAAGCCATACCAACGAGATATATTGGATGTATAAATTATAAAAAAGGGGATAGGGTCTGGGCTACAAGTTAATGTTTTGCTTTCATAATAAATATTGAGTACTATATTTTGAAACTATTTTTTCAAATATTCTTCACTTGATCAGGATAGTAAAGAGATAAAAAAAATAGGCCAATAATTAAATTTAAAATACAATTTTATGCAAATTAAATTTTTTTGTCCACGCTGGGGTTCGGAGTCACTTTCATGGGTTGATTTCTGTTCAAAAGTAAAAAAGGCTGGATATGATGGTGTGGAATCTCCTGTTTCTTTGGATGAGCAGGAAAAAAAGGAAATGAAAACTGCCATCGAAAGAACTCCATATTCATTCAAGAGTAGGGCATTGCCAACAAGTAGCACAAGTCTCTGATCCAAGAGCGAAAGCATGGACAAATGAACTGGAAACTCACTTAAATTGGTGGCATCAAATTATTGTAAAAAGAGCCGCTTAAAAAGCTAATTTATTAACCATTACGCCCAAATTTGGGCCTTATCCTTATATGCCGGCTCTTCCGCTTACTAATATGCCAATTGCCTATCAATGGGATATTAATCTTTACATGATGAATTTATTAAAAGACAGATAGCGGGCTTATGTATAATGGACAGTTAAATTATAAAGCACTTAATAATTACTCAGCATTATCTTATATAAATATTTTAACTAATTAAATTACATAACATTGAAAACATCAATTATAAAATATCTTTTTCTTGTGCCATTTTTATTTATACGTATTCCAATTTTTGCTCAGACAAAAATTGATGTAGAGAAAGAATTTCACGATGCAGCCTTGCAATATGAAGGAATATTAAGAACTCATCCAGATATCGCGAAATTTCCTCAATCTTATAGTCATGACGGTAAAATTATGGATAGATCCGCTGATTGGTGGTGTAGTGGTTTCTTCGGCGGTTCCCTTTGGTATTTGTTTGATTATAACAGAGAAACAAAATGGAGAAATGAAGCTTATAAATGGACTATGGCTGTTGAAAGCGAAAAAAACAATACAACTACGCATGATTTAGGATTTATGTTATACTGTCCCTTTGGAAATGGGTACCGTATAACTCATGACCCTGCCTTTAAATCGGTGATGTTAACTGGCGCAGCTTCTTTGGCAAGCCGATTTAATTATGATTATGGGGTTATCAAATCTTGGGATGAGTGGAAAGGGTACGATTATCCAGTGATTATCGATAATATGATGAATTTGGAATTCTTATTATGGGCTGCAAAAGCATCAGGGAATAAGAAATTTTATAACATTTCTGTTTCTCATGCTGATAAAACTATGAAGAATCATTTTCGTAAAGATTATAGTAGTTATCATGTAGTGTGCTATGGAAAAGATAACAAAGTGTTGAAACAAGGTACTCATCAAGGCTATGCAGATGGTTCTGCTTGGAGCCGCGGACAGGGTTGGGGTTTATATGGCTACACCGTAATGTATCGAGAAACTGGAGATAAAAAATACTTGAAACAAGCAGAGCATATTGCCCAATATATACTCAATCATGCTAATCTTCCTGAAGATAAAATTCCTTATTGGGATTTTAATGATCCGGCTATCCCAAATACAGAAAGGGATGTTTCAGCTGGAGCTGTAATCTCATCAGCATTATTTGAATTAAGTCAATATAGCAACAAACATAGTAAAGAATATAAGGACGCTGCCACAACAATGTTAAGCAGTTTGACAAGTCCAAAATACAAAGCTGAAATTGGAACAAACGGTAATTTTTTACTGAAGAACAGCGTGGGATCTAAACCACATCAATCGGAAGTGGATGTACCATTAGTGTATGCTGATTACTATTATCTTGAAGCATTGTTGCGGTACGATAAGTTGATGAAGATAGGAAAGTTAGATCTAAACTAAGATAGATTTCTTTTGAGCAATCCGTTAGGTAAACGATTATTTACGAATTATCACTAAGCATTTTACCAATTTTTTTACATGTTAATAGAAATAAACTATCTAAACATATGATTAATTTTCCATTTGTTAATTTCTATTTTTTTTTTGTAATATCTAAATATTCAAAAAAACCGTACTATTCTTTTACAAATCGTTACATACTATTTAGTCATGTATATATTTTTTTTGATTTTTTTATAAACATGTACTCCTTGAGCAAAATTGAATTGTATTAATAGTAAGATTAATATGAATTAAAAATGCCTAAAGGCATAATAATGCTCTTACTATGCTTCAAAACTTTGATAAAGACCTTGGCAAAGGTTATTGAAAACGAAGGAACAATTTTTAAATATCTTCTTTTATTTCGAAAGGTAAAAAAAATTGCTGCGTCTAAACATAATTATATTTCATATTGAGTCTATCATCCTGCTACAATAACTTAAAAAAGTCAATTAAAATTTAATACAAATTTCATGTTCAAAAAACCTACCCTACTATTACTTATTTTTATTGGTCATTGTTTTTTTGCGCAAATTTCTTTTGCACAAAATGAAAAAAACTATTTAAATCAAAAGTTAACTACTGAAGAGAGAGTGGATGATTTAGTTTCTAAACTTACCCTAGATCAAAAAATAAAACTTTTACAATATAAAGGTTCATCTATAAAAACCAACGATTTGGATATACCAGCATATAATTGGTGGAACGAATGTTTGCATGGGGTTGCCAGAGCCGGAAGAGCAACAGTTTTTCCCCAAGCCATTGGATTGTCAGCAACATGGAATGCCCCTTTTATTGAAAAAGTAGCATCTGCAATTTCTGATGAGGCAAGAGCCAAATACGATCATTTCTCAGCACTTGATAAGAGGGGAATGTACCAAGGCTTGAATTTTTGGACACCAAATATCAATATTTTTCGTGACCCAAGATGGGGTAGAGGTATGGAGACTTATGGGGAAGATCCTTTTTTAACTGGAACAATGGCGTCTTCATTTATTAAAGGGCTGCAAGGTAATGATCCTAACTATTTTAAAACCATTGCGACTGTTAAGCACTTTGTTGTGCATAGTGGTCCCGAACAAACCCGCCATCGTTTTAATGCGGAAGTGACTAACCTTGATTTTTTTGAAACCTATACTCCAGCCTTCAAAATAGCCATTCAAGATGCAGGAGTTTATTCCTTAATGTGTGCCTATAATAGTTTCAGGGGTGAGCCATGCTGCGGAAGTTCTTACCTATTAGAGGATATTCTTCGCAAGAGATGGGGTTTCAACGGATTTATTGTAACGGATTGTGGAGCTGTAGATGATTTTTTTAAAGATGGTACTCACGAGATAGTTCACACGCCAGAAGAAGCTTCGGCTTTGGCAATCAAAGCAGGAGTAAGTTTAGAGTGTGGTGATATTTTCAACGCTTTGGATAAGGCTGTAGAAAAGAAATTAGTGACAGAAGCGGAGTTGGATATTGTTATAAAGCGTTTGTTTGCCGCAAGGTTTAGATTAGGAATGTTTGATAAAAAAGGGGACAATCCGTTTGATAATATTCCTTATAGTGTTGTAGAAAGCACAAAACATCAAGAACTTTCTCTACAAGCTGCGAGAGAGTCAATAGTATTACTTAAAAACGGCAATGCTTTTTTACCTTTAAACAAGAGTGTTAAAACAATTGCTGTTATTGGTCCAAATTCAAATGATGAAGAAGTAATGCTGGCTAATTATAATGGATTTCCGACAACTATCATTACTCCCTTGCAAGGTATTAAGAATAAAATTCCAAAGGCAAAAGTGTTGTATGCCAGAGGATCTGCCCATGCAGAAGGAGCACCATCATTGGAAATTATTACACCAGCAAATTTTTTTCAGGATGCTTCCGGTTTAGAGCCGGGTTTACATGCCAAATATTATAATAACATTAGCTATAAAGGTGAACCAGTAATTTCCAGAGTTGATGAAAAAATTGATTTTAATTGGATGGATAATTCCCCAATTAAAAACTTAAATGAAGAAGATTTTTCTGCAAAGTGGTCTGGATATATTAAAATCCCTGTCAGCGGAGAAATCAATTTTAATATGTTTGGTGCCGAGGAATATGAACTTTTAATTGACGGTAAAAGCCAATTTTCTTTTTCAAGTATTTATAGCCCTGGTTACAAGTCAGTCAATTTAAATTTTAAAAAAGGCGAAATCCATAAAATAGATATTAAGTATGCCAGTCGTGGTGCAAATGCGCAATTGAAATTGTCATGGGGCTTACCAGATCAAAACCTAAAACTAGAAGCTTTGAAAATTGCCCGACAGGCTGATGTGGTGATTATGTGTATGGGGCTTTCTCCGAGGTTAGAAGGGGAGGAAATGGATGTAAAATTAGATGGCTTTGATGGTGGTGACAGAACAGAAATAGTCTTGCCTAAGGTGCAACAAGATTTGATAAAAGAAGTGAAGGCTTTGGGAAAACCAGTCGTTTTAGTTTTGCTGAATGGTAGCGCATTAGGTTTGAAATGGGAGGATGAAAATTTACCGGCCATAGTAGAGGCTTGGTATGGTGGACAAAAAGGTGGCGAAGCTATTGCGGATGTTCTTTTCGGTGATTATAATCCTTCAGGAAAATTACCAGTTACATTCTACGCATCGGTAGATGATTTGCCTGCTTTTGATAACTACGATATGAAAGGCAGAACCTATAAATATTATCAAGGAACACCAGTTTACAAATTTGGTTACGGATTGAGTTATACGAAATTCTCTTATGATAAATTAATAACTAAAGAAGTCTTTGGCATAAACGAAGAAATAAATTTGTCCGTAGATGTTGAAAATATTGGAGAAAGAGAAGGTGATGAAGTCGTGCAGGTTTATTTAAAGCATTTAGATTCAAAAGTTGCTGTTCCGTTAATTTCATTAAAAGCATTCCAAAAAATTCATTTGAACAAAGGAGAGAAAAAAACGATTTCATTTACTCTTAAACCGTCTGATTTTTCGGTGATTGTAGAGAATGGAGATGCAGTTGTCAATCCCGGTAAATTTGAAGTTTTCTTAGGAGGTGGTCAACCTAATGGAAAGAATTCAAGTGTACTTAGTAAGGAAATTGAATTAAAAAAAGAGCCCAAAAGTTTTTAATAATCAGTATTTATAAATATCAAAAACAATTCTGATTAGACCTGTTTAATATTGATTGTTTTTGTATTGCATTAAAAGTTAGCTTGAAAATTATAAAGAATCATATTTAATCAAAAAATAAATGTTATAAATTGAAATGAAAGAGTTACCAATATCCAAAATTTTTCTTTTGTTAATCCTTTGCTTGTTTATCAACCATGAAAATGCTCTTGGTCAAACACAAAAGGTGTGGCTAGATGCTGATACCGGCAATGAAACCGATGATGTTTATGCTATTGTGAGATTGTTGAATGAACCATCCATAAATCTCATTGGGCTGAGTTCCGCACATTTTAATAATGCAGATCTGGTAGCTTTTGATAAATGGAATCAATATAGTGCAAATGACATTAATACTGTGAAGATATCCCAGCAGTTGAATGAAGAAATTTTGAATTTAAGTGGTAAGTCAAATATCAGTCATCCCATAGGTGCTGATAGAGCTATGGGAAGGGCTTGGGGTGGCAGTCAACCTCGTAATTCAGAAGCTGCAAAACAGATTATTGCAGCTGTAAAAACACTTTTGCCAAAAGAAAAATTACATATAATATGCTTAGGGGCATTGACAAATATTGCATCGGCCATTGCTATTGATAGCACTATAGCAGATCATATTAAATGTTATTTGTTAGGAGCAAAATATAATATTCAAGACGAATTTTGGGACAAAAATGAATTCAATATACGTAATGATTTAAATGCATTTGATTATTTGCTCAATACTCCTTCAGTGCAGCTGATTATTATGCCTGTTACCACAGCTGAGCCTTTCAAATTTGAAAGGGATAAATTATATACACTGTTCAATGATAGTAATCCTGCTTTACAATATATGGCACAACGCTGGGCGGATACCAATCCAAACGATACAGTGAGAACTTTATGGGACGTTGCCTTGGTTGAGGCCTACTTAAACCCCGTGCACGCCACTATAAAAATGATAAAAACACCTCCAGAAAATGTTTCTCGTTCTATTGGAGTTTATATAAAATTTGATAATAAACAATTAATAAATAGTTATTTAAATTCTATTCAAATTTTAAAGAAAAGTTGATGGACAAAATAATGCACTCTTAAGTTTTTCGGGTTAAATAGTCTGCAGTTTTAAAAAATAATTTAAAAATTGAAAGCGTTTTGTTTGCGGGTGTATATCGTAAAGTTTTTTACTTAATATACTTTTTGTTTTGCATCAATAGTTTTTAGGTGCAAAGAATACTATTATAAAAAATCCGACAGCAATGATAAAGCGTGCAGAATAGTTACTTTTTGGTCATTAAAAACACAAAGTTATTGCTTATAATCGTTCGCAATCAGAAGTGTTTACAAGAAAATTATCAATTTATTATGTATTTCTGGTTTTGGCAGTTGAAGATTACCGAGTTTTTTTATTAATCAGAGCCAGGTTTGATTTTTTCAGCTAAAGACCGTTTAGGAGATAATCTTAAGTAAACATTAGTATAAACTAATTATCACCTTATAACAAACCAATGAAAAATGTAAATTCATTTTTTTTTGCGGTCTCAATTTTTAGCATTGTTTCATTTTAACGAGACAATCCTTAACTAATTACTAACCAATAATTTTTTGCAAAATGACGAAATTAAAAAAATATTGCGCATTTGCTGTAATTATGGCGATCACTCTTACGGCTTGTACCGAAAACAGCATGACACCAGAATCGCAAAGCGAGCATCTATCCAAAAAAAGTGGATCAGTACTAAAAACAGATATTTTCTTTGCATCTTCACAGTTAACAGGAGGTACATTATTATTTAAATCTGGCTTTCAAGGAGGGACACAAGTTAGCACTATAAGTTCAAATCGGGATGACATCATCGGAGATGATTATGGATATGATTGGACCAGCACGTTGCAAGGCAGTTCAAGCTTATTTAATGACTTTTACATTAATTATGAATCTGGTGCATCTACGGACAGAATAGCTAGCATTGTGCAAACTCCCAATACTGATCCTGCCATTTTTGCAAAATCCATGCAATTCAAAATAGATAATGCAACGACTTGTTATGCACCTTCTCCTTCGTATCCCAATGGAAATTGCAAAGCCCGTATTTCGGGGGAGCTTTTTTCGAGAACACCTCAAAATACAAAAGAGTATTACCAAAAAGTTAAAGTTTATCTCCCAGATTGGCAATATCTAGAGCAATCAACTGCTCCAGTGGCGGGTGGCTGGTTTATCTTATGGGAAATGGGAAATGACCCTCTTCTTTACAATAAGTTTAAAGCCAATTTACAAATTAGAAAAGCAATTTCAGGATCTACCGGGGCTTTACGTTTTTATGTAAAGGGTGAAAACACTTATAATAATGCCATAAATTGGAGTACATTATGGGAGTATTTAAACACTAGCTTTCAGGTGCCTACCAATAAATGGATGACCATTGAAATTTATATGAAGGAAGGTGATGCAAGTAATGGAAGGTTTTATGTTACTGCTACGCCTGATGGCGAGAGTACATCTGTTATTTGCAACATATATGGCACTACTTATAATATTAACAATACGGTAAATGGGTTTGAAACTTTCAATCCGATGAAAGCGTACTGTTCTTCTGAGGTAATTGATGCATTTAAAAATAATGGAAAATCATTAAAGGTGCTGTTTGATGATCTTGAAATTTGGAGCAACAGGCGTCCTTAGTTTTTTATTCTAATTTATAGGTCTCAAATAGACTTTAAAAATATACACTCTCAGCGTATCTCTCTTTAGCTTCTAAAATTTTTAGACACAGATTTTATAATTAAAAGGGTTTAATTTCTTGAAATCAATTTAATTCGATTTAGCAAAATATTTATAACCGCAAAGGACGCAAAGAAAGATTATACTTTGTCTTTAAAAACGCAAGGTTCGCAAAGCTTTGCGTACCTTGCGTAATACGTTGTGTTCTTTGCGTTTAAAAGTTAGCAACTTTTTGTCAAAGTCCGTCCACCTTCTTGACTCGAGTGATAGTGAACAGACGAGGTAAATCTGTGGGCAATTTTACTTTTTGGTCCAATTTAATCTTGAGATTTTAGCTAACCAAATCTATAGACTTTCATTCCATTGAGGTTTAAATAGGTTCCGAATTAACAATCATGCCATCGAAATCAAAAATCACATTTTTTATTTTCATAACTCTTGTAGGTCTATTGATTAAACAAAGGCATATTCTTTGTTATGCTATCAAAATTAGAAAACAAAATTTTTAAAAAATAGATTTAACCCTTTCTATCCAACTGTTGTTGAAACTTTGATGGAGTCATTCCAAACTCTTTTTTAAATGCATTGGTAAAATACGATTGCGATGATATTCCCACACGATACATCACCTCAGTAACTGAGACGTCTTCATTTGTCAAAAACTCCATAGACTTTTTCAATCGGATGGTTCTGATGAACTCGTTACTACTCTGACCAGTAATATCTTTTATTTTTTTGTAAAGTTTACTTTTACTAACACCAATTTCTCTGCTTACATAATCAATGTTCAATTCTGGATCTTCTAATTTATCCTCAATAATTTTTAACAATTGATCCATGAAATCTTTATCTTTTGTAGAGTGCACCAAATCCCTAACTTCTACCTGGTAATCTTTTAGATAACGCTCTTTAATTTTTTGTTGCTGATTGAGCTGATTTTTTATGGTTAAAAGTAATAAATCAGTGCTCACAGGCTTACTGAAATAATAATCAGCACCTGATTTTATGCCTTGTAGTCGAGACTCAAGCGCATCTTTTGCTGTCAATAGAATAAAGGGGGTATGACTTGTTTCAAAATCATTTTTGATATATTGACAAAATTCTATTCCATCCATTACAGGCATCATTACATCACTAATGATTAATGCCGGAGATCCTTCTTTAGCTTTCGTAATACCTTCTTGTCCGTCACTCGCTTCAATAATGAAATAGTCATCTTCAAGTATTTCTCTGTAAAAATTTCTTAATTCTTCATTATCATCTACAATTAAAATACAGGTTTTTGTTTTAGTTCCCAATTTTTCTTTTTTAGCAAGCTCTGTTTTGGTTGAATTAGTTATTAATGAAGCTTTTGAAGGAATACTTTCTATTTGTGCTACAATTTCATTATTATCATTAGACCAAATTTCATTTTTATTGTAATCCTTTTTGTTACATGGTATGGCAATAACAACTTCAGTTCCTTGTTCTATGGTGCTATAAACGCTAAGTTTACCTTTGTGTATAGATACTAATCTTTTTACAAAAGCCAATCCAATGCCTGTTCCAATATGTTGTTCAGACCCCCTAAAATACGGCTCAAATAAATGCTCAAGTGAACTTTTTGAAATTCCTATTCCTGTGTCAGAAATGATGATATATAGATAGCTATTGGCTACAAATTTATTTTCTATTTCTATTCCCTGTTCATGGAGAGAGTTAAAATTCTTTAGGGTCGATACAACTTTAATATTGATTTTGCCTTTCTCAGGCGTGTATTTAAAAGCGTTGTTTAAAACATTTAAAATGGCTTTTTCTAATATTTGACTGTCGAACCATACTTTGTTAAATTCCTGTTCTAAATCAAGATTAAATTCAAAATTTTGAAGGATAGCTTGATTTCTAAAATCATCGGTTATTTCTTTTATAAATGAAGAAAAGTTACCCGACATGACTTTAAGTTTTAATGCTCCTGCTTCTGCCTTTCTAAAATCCATCAATTCACTGATAAGTTTTAAGAGTCGGTTGGCATTACGATTAATAGTTTGATAATAAGGAGCAAGTAGTGAATTTTCCCCCATCTTAAAGATTTGTTCCAATGTACCCAAAATTAGCGTGATGGGAGTTCTAAACTCATGAGAGATATCAGTAAAAAATTGAAGTTGGAGCTGATGGAGCTTTTCTTTATTTTCTTCCCGTATTTTGCGTATTTCTTGTCTTCTTTTATAGTACAGTCCAGCATATAAAATTGCAAATAACAATATTAAGGCCATACTTTTAAACCACCATGTCAGATAAAAAGGTGGCTTTATTGTAATGTTTACCGAAGTAGCTTTAGTGTCCCAAAGCCCTTTTGTACTGCTTGCCTTAACATAAAATGTGTAATCGCCTGGGTCTAAATTGGTATAAGTAGCCTTGCGTTGTGTACCAGCATAGTTCCAATCTTTATCAAAACCTTTAAGTTTGAAAGCATAATTTGTTTTTTGTGGCGAAACATAATTTAAGGCTGCATATTCAAAAGAAATAACCGATTTGTCGTAGGACAATATTATATTTTCTCCACTCTCCACATATTTAGAAACGGTAGATTTGTCTTCTCCTTCGCTAATACTTTTATTAAAAATTAATAGATCGGTTAAGTGTATTGGGTAACTATAATTATTGGTTTTGATGCTGTCTGGATAAAAAGTGTTAAATCCCTCAAAACCACCAAAAAAAAGTTTTCCCTTACTGGACATAAATGCCGAATTCTGGCAAAATTCTAATCCTTGCAAGCCGTCAGAACCAGAATATCTCTTTATAAAATTGGTGTCAGGATTGAATTGGATAAGGCCATTTGTGGTACCTATCCAAAGATTCCCTCTTTTATCTTCTATAATAGACTGAATTTGCTCATTGACCAAATAAGGGTTTTTAGAATAAAGCAAAAACTTGTTTTTTTTATTATTAAAAAGATAAAGCCCTGTTTTACCAATCCATAACCTTTTTTTGCTATCGGTATAAATGGCTCTCACGTGATCCTTTAAATCTTTTGGAGTATTGCTAAAATAATGAACAAAGGTTTTTCTATTATTTGTTAAACAATTTAATCCACCATCAAGAGTTCCAAACCATACATTACCATAAGTATCTTGATGAATAGTTTCGACATATATTCCAGTAAATTTAGTTTTGCCATCAGGTGCAGAAATGATACGTTTGAATTTTTTAGTTTTGGGGTCAAAGGTATTTAAGCCACCATAAAATGTACCAACCCAAAGGGTTCCATTTTTATCTTCACAAATAATATACGGGTAATTTGAGCTTATAGTTGTTTTATCATTCGCATCATGTAAAAAACGAGTAAAAGTATTTTGACTTTCATTATAGCGATTTAGGCCAGCTCCCCATGTACCAACCCATATAACACCATTCTTATCTTTCATAAGGTCTAGAATAGCATCTGAACCAATACTATTACTGTTAGTTGGTGAAAATCTTTTTTTATCGAAAGTTCCCATTTTTTGATTAAAAACATTGATTCCGCCCCCATCACTACCAACCCAAATATCCCCTTTGTTAGTTTCTATAAAAGCTCTTACATCGTTATAAGAAAGTGCACCATTCCATATTCCTTTACTATAGTTTATGAAATTTGTTATTTTGGGAGAGTAGATATTAACTCCACCATGATGAGTGCCCACCCAAATATTTCCTTGCGTATCTTCCATAAGACATGCGGCGGTTTTGCTCGAGAATGACATAGGTTTTCTCAGGTCATTTTCATATCTTAAAAAATAATTTGCGTTATGAGGCTTTAAATTAAGTCCACCATTTTCAGTGCCAATCCAGACATTTTTGTGCTCGTCAAAAATGATACTTTTAACAACATCGTTTGATATACTTTTGCTATTATTTGCCTCGTTTTGAAAATGGTTTAAGGTGTTGTTTTTAGGATCAAGAATAAAAAGTCCTTTACCATTTGTTCCTATCCAGATTAGATTTTTATCATCCTTTTTAATTGTGATTATTCGGTAACCATCCAATGTCGCTAAAGTAGTGGTACTAGTTGAAGTAATAAACAATGCTTTTTTTGGATTGAATCTCTTGACCCCAGCGCCATCCGTACCCAACAATAGGTTTTTAGACTCATCTTCACATATAGTAATTATTTTATTTTCTAAAGATTCTCCTATTACATTCGGGTGTTGAATGAAGGATTTGAAGTTATTATCTTTTTTATCATACCTGTTTAAACCATGTTCAGTTCCCACCCATATTTCTCCCTTTTTATCTTGATAAAGGTTATGTATAACATTACTGCTAATACTGCCTTTTTTTTTAGGGTCATGCATATATCTAGTAAAACTATCCGTAAAGCTATTATACACGTTTAAACCATAATTTGTTGCAATCCAAATTCGATGTTGCTTATCTTCTAAAATATAATTAACAAAATTATTGCTTAAACTGGATGCATTACTTTGGTCATTCTTATATACAGTTATTTTATAACCGTCATATCTGTTTAAACCATCTTCTGTTGCTAACCAAATATATCCTCTACTATCCTGTAAGATGTTTGTAACATTACTACTTGATAAGCCTTGGTCGCGTGTGAGATATTTAAATTTTACCTTATCCGTTTGTGAGAATACTGATGTTGTAAAAAGGTAGATGAGACAGACAATATATATTTTTAATAAATGAAAATAGTAGTTGAAAAAAAAACGCTTTTGTTTAACCATGGTTCTATTATATTTAAGCTAGTTTAGTTTTTTTATATATATAAAGTATAAAAGGATATTATAAGTTTAAAATCAATAACTTTCTAGACGTTTAAATAAGAAAAACATAAAGAAGTACTTAATTTTTATCTCCAATTTTCTTTGGGATGAAAAGCAAAAAAATCATCTTATCAAGGCAAATATAATGCTGTTTTCTCAAATTATTTCAAAAGGGAGCCTACCAAAATTTAATTAAATAATTTTCAAGAAAGAAACTGACAGGCATAATTAAGATTCAATAATAGGGAGTGTTAAGTATCAGTGTTTTATCCTCTAATCTACAAAATTGCCGCTCGGTTTGTAATATAACTATAGACTTGTCTGGCCACAGGAAACCTAAATTACCTTGCTCTAAACAAAGATAATTCAAAGTCTTTGATTAGTTATGAAAAGATAAATTACTTCAATTTACTAAGAATAATATTCTAAACATATCCAGAGTTTAGTAATTGATTTAAGATCATGAAAATGGGTGCGTTATTGAATTTTTTAGAAATAAATTTAATTTGTACCACAAAATTCCCATAGAATTATGCAAAAATTCACTTGGATATAATCAAGCTAATAGTCATTATTAAAATTTAATCATTTCACTACAATTGATATAAGAAAATGGTTAGATAGACTATTCGAAAACAATATTGAAAACTTATCTCATAAATATTAGGAGTCTCCTTAAAAAAAACATCATTTTCAATATCACTTTGATTCCATTAATTGAAGATCTACTTTCTTCACTTTAAATCAACCTTAAGATCGGCACAATAGCAACATACTACATCACCTAATTTATTTACCCAGAAAAAAAATAATTATCAATAAAAATATTACATGAATAATTTTTAACCGAATTTTTTATCAAAAATACATAAATGAGCAAATAAAATACAGATTTCAGCAAATCATAGACATGTGTAACTCTTTAATTTGCAGTACTTATTAATAACTAACCAACCAAATCAATCCATTATATATAATGTTAATTGATTGTAAAAAAATGTTACTATGTATACCACTCAATTAAGTATTCGTGACGAAGATCGTTTTATAAAAGAACTTAATCAAGGAAGCAATAAAGCGTTTCAAGTATTCTATGAAAGATATCAAAGTAGAATTTTTTTTCTTGCTATGAGGTATCTAAAATGTAGAAACGAGGCTCAAGGCGTTGTTCAAGATGTTTTTATGCAACTTTGGATAAACCGGGAAGAAATGGAGATAGGTAAACCTGTCGAGGCTTGGCTCTATACTGTTGGCAAAAATAATATTTTAAATAAGCTTAAAAAGCAAGCTAATTTTTGGAAAGTTAAAGAGCAATTAAAAATGTCTCAGGTTTTTTCTGATAATTCTATGCAAGAGAAATTTATATATTCCGAATATGAGTTAAAGGTAAATACTACTTTAAAATCGCTTTCAGATCAACAGTTGGTTGTTTACAATATGGCAAGGCATGAGAATCTCTCTTATGTTGAAATATCAAAAAAATTAAATCTTTCACCATTAACTGTGAAAACACACATGTCTAGGGCTCTTTGTCACATTAGATCTGTTATTTCACCCATACTAATTGATTAAAATCGGAAAGTCAGAGGGGTAAAATTTTATTTGAGAAAATAAATAATATATAATGGCTTTTTAGTTTATTCATGTTGATCTTAACTTTTAGGCAATTTTTTATTTATGATATTGTATTTAATTGTACTAAAATTAATAGAATAAGTTTTGATGTCTTTATTACGGGAGTTTGTTAATGTGTAATTAGGCTAAAAATTAAAAAGCATATTAAATTACAATCCTCCTAAATAAAATCTGCGGCCTATATGGTTAGTAAATTAAAACTTCATGAGATGCTTCTCGTGCAGGTAATAAATCATTATCTTCAGTGGGATAGTGATTAGAAATAATTTATATAAATAGTGTATTTAGTTGATGTGCCTTCTGACTTGAATAATATCCTGTAATAAAAGTAATCTTTTTAAATAGTATGGAACAGCAAATTACAAAAAAAAAATATAAAGGGTCCGTTAATGAAGAACGCATGATTGTTTGTCAACATTTTTTTAATTCATTGCGTTATATAAAAGAGCTCACAACAATGAAGATAAGTGTTTTTCTTTTCATTTTATTTTTTCAAACCATCGCTTATTGCCAAGAATTAGCAGTAGTAAATAACATTGTTGGTCGAGATAAAATTTCCTTAAACGGCAATTGGCAAATCCTAATTGATCCTTACGAAAATGGTTTTTACGATTATCGTCTAAAAGAAAGTCAAAGTGGCTATTTTCTTAATGAAAAACCAAAAACAAAACAAGGCCTTATTGAATATGACTTTGTTAAATCTGATTATCTAAACGTACCAGGAGACTGGAATTCACAACGGGAAAAATTAGAGCTATATGAAGGCACAGTTTGGTACCAAAAAAACTTTGATTATCCTCTAAAAAAGGATAAAAGACTCTTCCTATATTTTGGAGCTTGTAATTACTACAGTATTGTTTACTTAAATGGTAAGAAATTAGGCGAGCACGAAGGAGGTTTTACTCCTTTTTGTTTTGAAGTGACTGGAAAAGTAAACTCAAAAGAAAACAACGTTGTTGTAAAAGTAGATAATAAAAGAAGAGCTGATGGAGTGCCAACTACAAATACCGACTGGTACAATTATGGTGGTATCACCCGTGATGTTTACGTAGCTGAAACTTCAGAAAATTTTATTCAAGATTATAAATTAAATCTAACAAATGGCGATTTTAAAACGATTCATATTTCTGTGAAGTTAAATAAGCCGGAGTCAAAAAACATAAAATTATTAATTCCTGAACTAAAAATAAGTAAGGAATTAGCAGCTAATTCAAATGGAGAAGCATCTTTAAGCATTAATTCAAAACCTATCTTATGGTCACCAGAAAACCCTAAACTCTATGATGTCTATTTAGTAAAAGATACTGATACTTTAAAAGACAGAATAGGTTTTAGAACTATAGAAACCAAAGGACAAGACATTTTACTTAATGGGAAATCGATATATCTTAAAGGGATTTCTATACATGAAGAGATTCCACAAAGAGCAGGCAGGGCAAATGGACCAGAGGATGCTAAACTGCTATTGGGCTGGGCAAAAGAACTGGGATGTAATTATGTAAGATTAGCCCACTATCCTCATAACGAAGCCATGCTGAAAATGGCAGACGAAATGGGCCTGATGGTTTGGTCTGAAATTCCCGTTTATTGGACTATTCATTATGAAGATCAAAATGTTTTGAAAAAAGCTAAAGATCAATTGAATGCTATGGTTACACAAAATAAAAACAGAGCATCCATTATCATTTGGTCTATGGCGAATGAAACTCCAGTTTCTGACGATAGAAATAACTTTATTAAGAGTTTATGCGATTACACCCGTTCTTTAGACAACACCAGATTGTTATCTGCTGCATTAGAGATTAGTCATAAAGAAAATGACACCAATATATTAGATGATCCATTGGGAGAGTATTTGGATGTATTGGGCTGCAATGAATATTTGGGATGGTATGAAGGCAAACCAGAAGATGCATTGACAAAAACTTGGAAAACCATTTACAATAAACCTATGGTGATAAGTGAATTTGGAGGTGGAGCTTTATATGGTTTTCATGGTGAAAAAGACGAACGCTTTACTGAAGAATATCAAGAATATTTATACGTAAATCAATTAGCGATGTTAGACAAAATTCCATTTTTAAAGGGGATTTCGCCTTGGATTTTGGTTGATTTTAAGTCTCCTCGTCGTCAATTGCATGGTATTCAAGATGGCTGGAATCGTAAAGGTTTACTTTCAGACAGGGGATTTAAGAAAAAAGCCTGGTTTACTTTAAATAAATATTACAAGCATAAGAAGTAGTTTCAGACTTGATCATTAAAAGATAAATACTAAAAAGTCATTGTAAAATTAAAATCATAAATAATACTCACCCATTAAGAAAAACAAATCATGAATTCAAGTTTTGAAAGCCGTTATGCAATAAGCCCGAAGGAGGCAAAACAAATGGACACGGAAACTTTACGTACTAATTTTTTGATTGATAACCTATTTGAAGCGGATAAAGTCAATCTAACTTTATCTCATTATGATCGATTTATTGTCGGCGGAGTTATGCCAAAAAATCAAAAATTAGCATTACCCAATCCCGATAATTTAAAGGCAGACTATTTTCTGGAAAGAAGGGAAGTTGGAATCATAAATGTGGGTGGAAAAGGAATTGTAACTGCCGATGCCAAACAATATGAAATCGACTTTAAGGAAGCGTTGTATTTAGGCAAAGGAATCAAAGAAGTATTTTTCGAATCCTTGGATGCCAACAGTCCTGCCAAATTTTATTTGAATTCGGCTCCGGCGCACCAGACTTATCCTTCCAAAAAGATAACAACACAAGATGCCGAAATTGTACAATTGGGTTCTATGGAAACAGCCAACCACAGAATAATAAAAAAACTGATTGTAAACAGCGTAGTGGAAACCTGCCAAGTTCAAATGGGAATGACCGAATTGAAATCTGGAAGTGTTTGGAATACCATGCCAGCGCACGTTCACGATCGCAGAATGGAAGTGTATTTATATTTAGACATTCCAGAAAATCAAGCGGTTTGTCACTTTATGGGAGAACCACAAGAAACAAGGCACATTTGGATGGACAATAACCAAGCGGTAATCTCTCCCAATTGGTCAATTCATTCAGGAGCAGGAACTTCAAACTATACCTTCATTTGGGGAATGACGGGAGAAAATTTAGACTACGGCGATATGGATGTTTGTAAAATAACAGAATTAAGATAACTAATACTATTAAATAAAAATTATGTCAACTAACCTTTTTGATTTAACTGGAAAAACGGCTCTTATTACAGGAGGAGTTCACGGATTAGGAATGTCAATGGCCAAGGGACTTGGACAAGCAGGAGCCAAAATTGTAGTAAATGATCTTTCACAAGAAGCCTTGGATAAAGCTATTGCCGAATATAAATCTGTAGGACTAGAAGTGTATGGATATGTATTTAATGTTTGTGACGAAAAAGCTGTAATTGCCAATATTGCAAAAATAGAAATAGAAGTTGGCCCAATAGATATTCTAGTAAACAACGCGGGAATAATCAAAAGAACTCCAATCATAGATATGACGGTTGAAGATTTTACGGCCGTAATTACTGTTGATTTAGTAAGTCCATTCATTGTTTCCAAAAATGTTGCCAGAGGAATGATTCAGCGTGGTGGTGGAAAAATCATCAATATTTGTTCGATGATGAGTGAGCTAGGAAGAGATTCCGTAAGTGCTTATGCTGCTGCAAAAGGTGGTTTGAAAATGCTGACCAAAAATATGGCCACTGAATGGGCTAAATTTAACATTCAAACTAATGGAATTGGTCCTGGCTATTTTGCAACAAGCCAAACAGAATCAATTCGAGTTGATGGACATCCATTTAATGATTTTATCATTAGCCGAACACCTGCTGCTCGCTGGGGAGAGCCAGAAGACCTGCAAGGCGCCGCCATTTTCTTGTCATCCAAAGCCAGTGATTTTGTAAACGGTCACATTCTGTATGTAGATGGAGGGATACTAGCCACTATTGGAAAACCATCTAATGAATAAATAGTATAAATCATGAAATCAATTCAATCATTTTTTCTGCTTGCCATTTTGTTCCCTTTAGCGCTTCTTGCACAAACAAAAGCGACCGTTAGTATTCAAAACACTACAGCTTCGGATAGAAAAGAAGCGGTAGTCTCTGTTAAATGGGAAACAATTGTATCTCATTATCCACAAATTGACACAACCAATTTTGTCGTAATTAATTCAATTACCAAAAAGCAAGTTCCTTTCCAATTGGAACATCAGGGTTTTAAAACAATTCAAAATTTGTTGGTACAAGTGAATGTAAAAGCAAAGTCGGTATTGCAACTTTCCATACAAAAAGGGAAGCATTCTGTTTTTGAAACCAAAACTTATGCTCGCTTCGTGCCAGAACGCAAGGATGATTTTGCATGGGAAAATGATCGTATTGCCTTTAGGGCTTATGGTAAAGCACTTGAAAAAACAAAGGAAGATGCTTACGGATTGGATGTTTGGGTAAAAAGAACCGACAAAATGATTCTAAACGAACGTTATAAAATTGGAGATTATCATATCGATCACGGAAATGGATTGGATTATTACCATGTTGGGTTTACATTAGGAGCTGGTAATATGGCTCCTTATGTAAAAGATACGATTCGTTATTCTGCTAATTATCACCAATGGAAAGTTTTGGATAATGGTCCATTACGTTCCTCTTTTATATTGACCTATGACACTTGGGATGCGGACAGAATTAAAGTTAAAGCCACAAAAAAAATCACGTTGGAGGCAGGTTCACAGCTAAACCGCATTGAAAATGTATACACTTATGAAAGCAATGCATTATTGCCTGTTGTAGTTGGAATAATCAAAAGACTTGAAAAAGGGATCCTTTCTTTAAACGAGCAACAAGGCATAATGGGGTATTGGGAGCCATCATATGGTAAAGATGGTACTACTGGCGTTGGTGCAATTTTAACTACTCCAGTAAGTAACATTACAGTTGGAACTGCTCAACTCTTAGCTAAAACAGAAGTTAAAAATAACGAAGCTATAGTTTATTATACAGGAGCAGCTTGGGACAAAGCAGGAAAAATTACTACTGCAACACATTGGTTTGATTATCTGAATAAGTTTTCACAAGAATTAAAAAATCCCTTAATAGTAAGTGTTAAATAATATACATTAATTAAATATATAAAAATGAAATTTTTAGACCTAATTTATCTACAAGAAAAAACAGCTATGGTAACTGTATGTAAAATTCTGGGAATATCTTCATCATCACAAATAACTACAAGTCAACGGGCATTTAGTATTCAAACCTTTCAGGGAAATAAAGCAGTTTCAAATAAAGAGTCGATAAATGAAGTATCTTCAAATGAAAAATATTTTCTTAATGATGCAAAAAATGATAATCCATTATTAAAAGGAAATAAAAACTGGTTATTACCATTTGCTTTAGTCACGAGTTTATTCTTTTTTTGGGGATTTGTGCATAATCTGGATCCTATTTTAATTCCACATTTAAGGAAGGCATTTAGTTTGACAGATTTGCAATCGTCATTAGTTGACTCTGCAGTTTTTATTGCCTATTTTGCTATGGCGCTGCCTGCGGGATATGTAATGAGAAAATATGGATATAAATTTGGTATTCTTATTGGGTTGGTTTTATTTGGAATTGGATCCATTTTATTTGTACCAGCAGCCAATTCTTTGCAATACATCTACTTCTTAGGAGCATTATTTATTATAGCCTGTGGACTTACTTTTTTAGAAACCGCAGCAAATCCATACGTAACCATATTAGGACCTCCGGAAACAGCAATCAAAAGATTGAACTTTTCGCAATCTTTTAATGGATTAGCAGCCTTTATTGCGCCAGCGGTTGTGGGACCAATGATTTTATCGAATAAAAACTTGACTGAAAAAGAAACTTCCAGGATGTCATCTACAGAGTTACAAACATATTTGGCTTCAGAAGCAGCAAGTGTAAAGATGCCTTATCTTGTTTTGGGCTTGATAATTCTTGCTGTTGCAGTAGTGATTTATTTTACCCACATGCCTGATGTAAAAGATGAAGATAAAGATGGAGTTGACGGAGCAACTTTTGCAGGTGCTTTGAAATCAATGAGATTGAGATGGGGAATTTTAGCCCAGTTTTTTTATGTGGGTGCGCAGGTTTGTGTAGGAAGTTTTTTTATTAAAATGGCAACCACCACTGCAGGTCTTGAAGAAGATGCAGCTGCGAAATATTTAGGAATTTATGGTTTAGTATTTATGTTAGGTCGTTTCTTTGGAACTTTTATGATGCAGTATGTTCAGCCAAGAAAATTATTGATCATCTACACCGCAATCAATATTTTGTTGTCAATTTTAGCAATAACTGGAACAGGTATCATAGTTGTTTATACATTGATAGCGATTGCCTTTTTTATGAGTATCATGTTTCCTACTATCTTTTCTATGGGAATTGATGGATTGGGTCACAACACTAAAATTGGTTCATCATTGATTGTGATGTCCATTGTAGGAGGGGCGTTATTACCTCCAGTTTTAGGATTGATTTCAGATGCAACGGGGAATATCCAAAATGGATATGTAGTTCCATTAATCTGTTTTTCAGTAATATTATTATTCGCATTCAACGGACACAAAACAAATAAAGCATAACTCTATATTATATACAATGTTAAACAACGAAGTAAAAAGATTGGTAGTTAAAATGGATCCAAAAGATAATGTTTTGGTGGCTTTAACAGATTTACCAAAAGATGAGAAAGTAATTTTTGAAGAGCAAACTTATATTCTTCAGGATGCTATTAAAGCAAAACATAAATTTTACACCACTGATTTAAGTAAGGGTGATGAAGTAATTATGTATGGTGTTTTGGTTGGCAAAGTAGAATATGATGTTGCCAAAGGTAGTTTGATGACTACATCAAATCTAAAACATGCCGCTGATCCTTATGAATATCGTGATGTAGCTTTTTCTTGGCAAGCACCCGATGTTTCTAAATATAAAAACAGAACTTTTAAGGGTTTTAAAAGAAAAGATGGTCGTGTAGGAACAGCTAACTATTGGTTGTTTGTACCAACAGTATTTTGTGAAAACAGAAATCTTGATGTTATAAAAGAAGCGCTACACAATGAATTAGGGTATTCTGTAAGTGATAAATACACACAATATACACATCAGTTATTGAAAGCATATCAAAATGGAGAGAATATGGCTTCAATTGATTTGCAACCAAACACTACAGCAAACCGCATTTTTAAAAATGTTGATGGAATAAAATTCTTGAATCACCAAGGTGGATGTGGAGGAACTCGTCAGGATTCGTCTACATTGAGCGCTTTGTTGGCCTCGTATGCAAACCATCCTAATGTGGCTGGAATTACAGTTTTGAGTTTAGGCTGTCAGCATTTACAAGTTCAGGATTTTATGACTGATGTTAAGAAACAAAATCCTGCTTTTGATAAACCAATGTTTATTTTCGAACAACAAACAGCACAAAGTGAAGAGGTATTAATTGCTAATGCGATTAAACAAACTTTTGAAGGTTTAATCGAAATTAATAAATTAGAAAGAACAGCACAGCCATTAAGCGAATTGATTTTAGGTGTAAAATGTGGTGGAAGTGATGGCTTTAGTGGAGTTTCTGCAAATCCAGCAGTAGGGTATACTTCTGATTTATTAGTGGCATTAGGAGGAAAAGTGTTATTGGCAGAATTCCCAGAATTGTGCGGTGTAGAGCAAAACTTGATCGACCGTTGTGAGACCAAAGAAACTGCTGAAAAATTCATCGATTTAATGCGATCTTACGATGCTTTGGCTCATAAGGTAGGTTCAGGATTTCACATGAATCCTTCTCCAGGAAACATTAAAGACGGCTTGATTACAGATGCTATCAAAAGCGCAGGCGCTGCCAAAAAAGGTGGAACTGCACCCGTAGTAGATGTTTTGGATTATACAGAGCCCGTAACAAAAGCAGGATTAAGCTTAGTATGTACTCCTGGTAATGATGTAGAAGCGACAACTGGTAAAGCAGCAGCTGGAGCAACATTAATTTTATTCACAACAGGCTTAGGAACACCAACAGGAAACCCAGTTTGTCCTGTGATTAAGGTGGCAACCAATTCTGTCTTGGCCAACAATATGAGCGATATTATTGATATCGATTGTGGTCCGATAATCAGTGGAGAAAAAACCATCGAGGAAATGGGAGAAGATATCCTGGAATATTGCATTAAGGCAGCCAGCGGTGAGATTATACCTAAGGCAGTACAATTAAATCAGGATGATTTTATTCCTTGGAAGAGAGGAGTATCTTTATAAAGATCAAAAATCTAGTATACTTTATCAAATATAGAAAATATGTTTTCATTACAAAATAAAAAAGCTGTAGTTACTGGAGGAGGAAGCGGAATAGGAAAAGCCATTTCGGCTTTATTTGCCAAACAAGGAGCAACAGTTCACATTCTTGAATTAACATCCGATAGTGCCAAAGATGCTGTAAACGAAATAACAGCAAATGGAGGCAAAGTATTTTCTCATGAGTGTAATGTGGCAAATCAACAAGAAGTGTTGTCAATATTTGAAAAAATTGGAGCCATTACTATTTTGGTCAACAATGCAGGTATTGCTCATATTGGCAAAGTTGATACCACTGCAGAAGCCGATTTTGACCGCATAATGAATGTAAATGTAAAAGGGGTTTACAATTGTCTGCATGCCGCCATTCCCCAGCTAAGAAAAAGCAATGGAGGTGTAATTGTAAACATGGCATCCATTGCATCTTGGGTAGGTATTCCGGATCGATTTGCCTATTCTACAGCAAAAGGAGCTGTAATGGCAATGACCTTATCTGTTGCTAAAGATTATATCGAAGAAAATATTCGTTGTAATTCTATTTCTCCAGCAAGGGTACATACACCATTTGTCGATGGATTTATTACTAAAACATATCCTGGAAAGGAAGCCGAAATGTTTGAAAAATTATCTAAAAGTCAACCTATAGGTCGTATGGCACAACCAGATGAAGTAGCCGCTTTGGCATTGTATTTATGCAGTGATGAAGCTTCATTTATCACAGGTAGTGATTATCCAATTGATGGTGGATTTATAAAATTAAACAACTAATGAAAGTTGCCTTATTCGTACCCTGTTACATCGATCAATTCTATCCAAACGTAGGTATTGCGACTTTGCAATTACTAGAGAAATTGGGTTGTGATGTAGCATTTCCTTTAGAACAAAGTTGTTGCGGACAGCCTATGGCTAATAGTGGTTTTGCTAGTTTAAGTACAGGTTGCGATGCAAATTTTGTTAAAAATTTCGCTGGTTTTGATTATATCGTGGCTCCATCAGGAAGTTGTGTGTTGCATATAAAAGAACATTTGCACGATGCAGAAAATCCAGAAAAAGCAAGTGAAATAAGAAAAAATATTTATGAGCTTACAGAGTTTTTGACGGATATTTTAAAAGTAAAAAGCCTTAATGCTCGTTTTCCTTTCAAAGTTGGTATGCACAACAGCTGTCACGGTCAGAGGGGTTTGCATCTTTCGTCTATGACAGAAACGATGTCCCCTGATTTTTCTAAACCAGAACAATTATTGAATATGGTAAAAGACATTCAATTGAGTAAACCAAAACGCAATGATGAGTGCTGTGGCTTTGGAGGAACATTTTGCGTATTTGAAGAAGCTGTAAGTGTAAAAATGGGTAAGGATCGGATTGCTGAGCATGAAGCAAACGAGGTAGATTTTATAACTGGAGGAGATACCAGTTGTTTGATGCATTTGGAAGGAATATTGAAACGACAAGGAAGCAAAACGAAAATTATTCATATTGCTGAGATATTGAATAGCATTTTATAGTTATGGTAATAGGAATTATAAAAAAACAACTATGAAAAAAACAATAACAATAATTTTTACCTGCATTATTTCAGTTAGTGCAATTGCTCAAAATAATAAAGAAGAAATTAAACGCGAAAATATTGAATGGACAGATATATGGATATCAAATGGCAATAAAAATGATTTACCACGTGTGCTTCTAATAGGAGATTCTCAATCTCGTGGTTACTCAAAAATGGTTGAAAACAAAATGAATGACAAGTTTTATGTTGCCCGAATCGCTAGTTCAACAGGAATAATTGATCCGGTACTTTTTGATGAAATTAAAACATACCTCATTCATTATAAGTTTGCAGTGATTCATTTCAATAACGGGCTTCATGGCATTGAATATTCTTTGGCTCAATATGAAGCAGGTATGAACAAGTTGATTAAGCTTTTGAAGAAATATGGTAAAGGCGCAAAACTAGTTTGTGCAACTTCAACCCCGGTACTGCCTGGCTATAGCTCTTGGAAAACAAAAGATGAATTTAATAAAAAACTTATTGAATCCCGTAATGCAATCGTGCAAAAGATTTGTGCAAAAAATGCAATTGAAATAGACGACTTGTATTCACTAGTAAAAGGTCATACAGAGTGGTACAAAGATGATAAAATACATTTTACAGAAGCTGGTTATAATGCACTTAGTGATAAAGTAGTAGAGAGTTTAATGAAAAATTAAAAGATGAATTTTTGATTTTTACCCAAACTGGATAATTTACCCAAATGAATATATTAATAAATTGAATTATTAAAGGTATGACAGCGAAACATGCTGCATTAGCAGAAAAATTTATTGCTGACGAGCCAAGAATCAATTGGCATGACGAAACCTTATGGTTTGTCCGTGAGAAAAGGGACAAGGCTGCTCATGGTTTGCCCGAATGGGAACAATTGAGAGAATGGGGTTCGCAGATAAAAAATCATACGCTTTCTAATCTTTCCAATTATTTGAAGGAATTTGAAGAGAAGGCTAAGGCCAATGGAATATTTGTCCATTGGGCACAAGATGGAGCCGAGCATAATAAAATTATTCATCAGATAATTCAAAAGCACAAAATTCAAAAAATTGTGAAGAGCAAAAGCATGCTTACCGAAGAATGCCATTTGAATGAATATTTACAACAACATAACATCGAAGTTGTCGATACCGATTTAGGGGAACGAATTGTCCAATTCCGAAAAGAACCTCCAAGCCATATTGTATTGCCAGCGATTCATTTAAAAAAAGAAGATGTAAGCGAAACGTTTCATCAGCATTTAGGAACCGAGAAAGGAAACAATGATCCACAATATTTAACCGAAGCCGCCAGACAGCATTTGCGAAATAAGTTTGTCGAATCTGACTTGGCAATCACAGGCGTGAATTTTGCCGTTGCCGAAACAGGTGGTTTCGTGGTTTGCACCAATGAAGGAAATGCCGATATGGGAGCACATACTGCTGCCGTACATATTGCTTGCATGGGGTTCGAAAAAATAATTCCAAGAGCGGAACATCTTGGTGTGTTTTTAAGATTATTGGCAAGAAGCGCCACCGGACAGCCTATAACAACCTATTCAAGCCATTTTCAAAAACCAAGACAAGGGCAGGAAATACATATAGTAATTGTAGATAACGGCCGTAGTAAACAATTGGGGCGCGAAGATTTTAGAAATTCATTAAAATGCATTCGCTGTGCGGCCTGTTTTAATACTTGTCCCGTATATCGCCGTAGTGGCGGACACAGCTATCATACTGCTGTAGCGGGACCTATTGGTTCTATTCTAAATCCAAATTTGGATATGAAAGCCAATGCTGATTTGCCTTTTGCGTCCACCTTGTGCGGCAGTTGTAGCAATGTGTGTCCCGTAAAGATTAACATCCATGAACAATTGTGGAAATGGAGACAAGTAATTATTGCTGAAGGTTATGCAGATGCCAGTAAAAAAATCGCTATGACCGCAATGGCTTTTTTATTTTCGAAACCAAAAGTGTATCGTCTTGCCGGAAAAATGGGACGGACTATAATGCAAGTATTTCCATTTTTAACTAATAATAAATGGAATGTTTGGTACAAACAAAGGGAAA
The DNA here is from genome assembly GCF_004345565.1 of Flavobacterium circumlabens. GTDB lineage: Bacteria > Bacteroidota > Bacteroidia > Flavobacteriales > Flavobacteriaceae > Flavobacterium > Flavobacterium circumlabens. Next base: position 222,660 of record NZ_SLWA01000002.1, read on the forward strand.
TGCCTGAACCGCCAAAAGAATCATTTAGGGATTGGTATTTGAAAAATGGAAAAATCAATAAAAACGAATAGCAGATGACTACAAGAGAAAATATATTGAATGCAATTTCAAGCAATCAACCGAATCTGGTTCCGCTTCCTATAATTTATCGTACTGAGGTTATTAAATATCACGATAATTACATACAGTTTAAATCTGTGCTTGAAAGTATAGGAGGTAAGGTAGAATTGATAAATAATTTAACGATGTTAGAGGAAAATATTAAAGTTGACAAAGTAAATAATATATTTATTATCAATACAATAACAGCCATCGGCGAGGTAAGCGTGCCTTTGGACAAATTAACGGGGTTGGAGTTAGAAAAATTAGAAAAAGTCTATATAAAAGGATGTCTTGGCGTGGCAGAAAATGGTGCTGTATGGATTTCTGAAAATCAAATGAAAAACCGATTGCTGCCTTTTATTTGTCAGCATTTAATATTAATCATAAATAAGGAAGACATTGTAGCAACCATGCATGATGCCTATGATAAAATTGATGTCGCTCAAAATGGGTTTGGCGTTTTTATTGCTGGACCTTCCAAAACGGCTGATATCGAGCAATCATTGGTTATTGGGGCGCATGGAGCAAGAAGTGCAACAGTGTATGTTGTCGAATAAATATTGTTTAAAGTATTGAATATATAATTAAATTTAAAAAAAGAAGATGAAACTTATACGATTTGGAGAAGCAGGAAAAGAAAAACCAGGAGTTATAATAGACGAAAAAAGATATGATGTATCGTCTTTAATTTCGGATTATAATGAGGCTTTTTTTGCAGATAATGGATTGGAAAAACTTAATTTTTTTTTAGATAGTAATCCAACATTGCCAGAAGTTGGAGGAGAGGTACGTTTGGGTTCTCCAGTGGCAAGACCTTCAAAAATAATCTGTATTGGCTTGAATTATGTAGATCACTGTAAGGAAACTGGTGCTCCGATTCCAACAGAACCAATTATCTTTTTCAAATCGACTACTTCTTTATGTGGTCCTAATGATGATCTGATTATCCCGAAAAACAGTAAAAAAACAGATTGGGAAGTTGAATTGGCATTTGTTGTGGGTAAAAAAGCAAGCTATGTAGAAGAGGCAGAAGCTTTGGATTATGTAGCTGGTTATGCCTTATTGAATGATTACAGTGAAAGGGCATTTCAAATAGAAATGGGTGGTCAATGGGCAAAAGGAAAAGGTTGTGATACATTTGCTCCACTTGGGCCTTTCTTGGCCACTCACGATGAAATTGCCGATGTAAATAATATTTCAATGTGGTTAACTGTTAATGGAAAGAAATTCCAAGACAGCAATACCTTAAACTTAGTTTTCAAAATACCATATTTGGTTCATTATTTGAGCCAGTTTATGACTTTATTGCCGGGAGATATTATCAGTACCGGAACACCTCCAGGAGTTGGATTAGGAATTAAGCCCGACCCAATTTATATCAAAGAGGGTGATGTTATTGAGTTAGGAATGCAAGGTTTAGGATCAAGCAAACAGGTGGCAAAGGCTTATAACAAATAATTAGACACTATATTAATAGGTCAAATGGAACTTTTTTCATTTGAATGAAAATTAATAATGGACGTTAATTGAAAAATATTTGAATTGAAATGAAAATTGACAGTCATCAACATTTTTGGAAATACCATCCTGTAAAAGACGCTTGGATTAGTGAAGAAATGAAAATAATTCAGCAGGATTTCTTACCTGCTGAACTATATTCTTTATTGGTAAAAAATAACATTGATGGTTGTGTAGCTATCCAAGCAGACCAGAGTGAAGAAGAGACCCATTTTCTTCTTCACCTTGCTCAGGAAAATGATTTTATATTGGGAGTTGTGGGCTGGATCGATTTCAAATCAGATACTATAGAAGAGCGACTTGAATATTTTTCTCAATTTAAAAAACTGAAAGGTTTTCGACATATTGTACAAGCAGAAGTAGAAGATGATTTTCTGTTAGGAGAGGACTTTTGTAACGGGATAGAAAAATTGGCGAAGTATAATTTTACTTTTGATCTGCTGATTACTACAAAGCATTTATTGTATGCAACAGCGTTTGTAAAACGATTTCCTAATCACGCTTTTGTGATTGATCATTTGGCAAAACCAGATTTTAAGCAGGCTGATTTTAAAGAATGGGAGAAAGGAATTAAAGAATTGGCAACATATTCCAACGTATATTGTAAAGTATCAGGAATGGTTACAGAAGCTGATTGGAAAAATTGGAAAGAAGAGGATTTTACCTATTGTTTGGATATAGTTACAAATACATTTGGAATAAATCGATTGCTGTTTGGAAGCGATTGGCCTGTAAGTTTGTTAGCCGCAACCTACAAACAATCCTGCAATATAGTAAAAGATTATTTTTCTAAATTTTCAAAGGAAGACCAGGACAAATTCTGGGGGAGAAATGCCCGAAAATTTTATCATTTATAAAAAACTGAGATGAACTTACATGTAGAAAATAAAATAATTATTATAACTGGTGGAGCCAAAGGAATTGGTTTAGGGATTTGTAAAGTGCTTGCTTCAGAAGGAGCTATTCCTGTTATTATAGGAAGAAGAGAGGAAGACAATCTTATGGCAATAAAAGAAATTGAAGCAGAGGGAGGAAAAGCCGTATCTGTTGTTGCAGAATTGACAAAGCCGGAAGATTGTGAGAATGCCATAAAGCAAGTTGTCGCATCCTATGGTCGTATTGATGGACTTATCAATAACGCAGGGGTAAACGATGGTGTAGGTTTAGAAAATGGTAATTATGATTCTTTTATGAAGTCTTTGCATAAAAATCTAGTGCATTATTATTTAATGGCTCAGTATGCCTTGCCCGAATTAAAAAAATCAAAAGGAAGCATCGTAAATATTGGTTCAAAAACTGCCGATACTGGACAGGGAAATACTTCTGCCTATGCTGCTTCCAATGGAGGTCGAAATGCCTTAACAAGGGAATGGGCAGTGGAATTATTAAAATATGGAATTCGTGTCAATGCGGTAATTGTTGCCGAATGTTTTACACCCTTGTACGAAACATGGATAGAAACTTTTGAGAATCCGAACGAAAAGCTAAAGCAAATTACAGATAAAATTCCATTTGAAAACAGAATGACTACAGCTGAAGAAATAGCCAATATGGTCGTTTTTTTATTATCTGAAAAATCGAGCCATACCACGGGACAGTTGATTTATGTTGATGGTGGTTATACTCATTTAGATAGAAGCTTGTAAGGATAATATATTTGTAACAAAGAAGGTAATTCAATTAGCAATTTTTGTTATAATATTATGGATTTGATAGTTTAACTTTTAACATATTCAATTTTTTGAATATGGCCTAATAATAGTAATTACTTATCTCAAATTGAATTTACAGAATTATTAAATTGAAATTAATACAGTTTCGAACTATATGACCAACTCCAACTCAGCCAAAACAATTTATTACTATAGTTTTTATTTATTTTTAATGTGTTTGGGATTAATAGTGATTCCAAACCAAATAATTACTTTTTTTGGATTTTTAGATTCAAAAGAAATATGGATAAGAATTTCGGGCCTTTTACATTTACAGTCGGAATCTATTATTATATAAGTGCCAGAAATGAACAAGAGTTCTTTTTTAAGGCATCTGTATTTGGCCGGACTTTCTTTTTTATAATGCTGACTGCTTTTGTATTCATTTTTAAGTAAAATATACGCTTTGTTTAATTGGAAGCGTACATTTAATAGGAACTGGAATTACATATCGTTTATTAAAAAAATAATTTAATGAAGCAATAACATACATCAGTAATACTATATTGGTCAGTAGTACACCTACGCAATGAACTAAAAAATGTTAAAAAATATCCCCTTTGGAATGAGAGATTATATCCATTAAATATTAAATGGGTGATCAGACTCCTAATCTTTATGCTGATAAAATTATAGATTCAGTTTTAAAACTCACGGTCAATGTCTGATTGTTGACTGTGAAAGTTTATAATAAAATAATTTTTAGATAATATTTGTTTATTAATATTGTCAGAAATACTTTATCAGCTATTTTTAACCTGTAAAAAGTCTTTTGTATATGGAAGACTTTTTTATGAATCTAAGTTTGCAAAAAGGAATGTATAACTTAATAATTTTAAAAGCACAATAACCAAAAAGTACTGAAAACTATTGTCTTACACCTACTAAAGCAATACTTCCATGAAAATTGAATCTGTTAGTCAAGTAATTGAAATCATTGGTCTGGCTCAGGGCCTAATTATTGGAGGCTATTTTATTTTAAAAAAGAACAATAGGAATATAAATATTCTGGGCTTTTTTTTACTGTCTTATTGTGCTCCGTTCATTTCTTACTTTATCAGGGAAACGGGCATGCTAAAGACTAATCCAAGTTTGTTTTTTTTACCGGTTGGATTTTATTTTATGTCCATACCCTTGTATTTTCTATATGTGGAAAATCTTATTTATAAAATAGACAGAAGCTTTGTCTTAAAGCATCTTTCAGTTGGGATCATTGAATTTTTAATCTTTCTGGTTTTGTTTTTTATACCAGTAGAATATTCATTACCATTGCTTTACAAATATGAATGGCTTTACAACGCAATTTATGCCAGTCTACTCAATTTTTTCTGCTTGTCTTATCTGATATACATTCTCCTCAGGCTTAAAATCTACAGGAAAGGATCGCTTAAGATCAATTCAAATGATACTGTAAACGCATCCTGGTTACAAAAGACGACCATATTGCTGGTAATCTTGTACTCCTTTCAATTTATAGCCTCTAATTTTATTATGCTGGATATTTATAAAGAAATAATTTATATAACGGATTCGATACTGGCTACGGTTTTTATCTATTGGATTTCAATTTTTGGAATTAAAAATAGAAGTATGCTCAAATTAGATTCTAATATTCTCAAAGCTCTAAATCAAAAAAATGAAGAGTTAGAAGAATCAGAGTATTTAAAACTAAAAGAATTAGTACAGAAAGAAAAATTATTTAAAAACACAAATCTTAATATCTACATTTTATCAGAAGTGAGCGGAATATCAACGAGAAAGATTTCACAGCTTATAAACTATTTTTATGAAAATAATTTTAATTCCTTCATTAATTCCTTTCGAATTAATGAAGCCAAAGAAATGATTAACAGCAGTAATTATGAGCAGTATACCATAGAGGCGATTGCCAAAGAAGCGGGATTCAATTCTAAATCCTCATTCAATAGCTATTTTAAGAATCACGAAGGCATGACTCCAAAAGCTTATAAAAGATTATCTAAGTTTCCTAATTAACTATCTCTAATAAAGAGAAAAAGCTTTTGTAAAGATATATGATTAGTAGCATTTTAAAGATAGATATCTCATATTGATCTCAATTTTTGTCTGAAATGGTTTCTAAAAATGAAAATAAGTGCGGATAACTGCTTTTCATACATGTATTACGTTTTGTTAATGTCAATGGTAGTTGAAGGTTTGTAATTTTAACAAAAAATTATTTACCAATTAAAAACCTACTATTATGTATTATTTTGTCAAAAGAATCTTTGTTTTATTTGTTTTTCTAAGCTCGCTGGTTATTAGCTCCCAGAACCAGATTGTTACCTATGCAGGAGGCATTGGGTCTGAAATTTTCAACGATGCTACGCAGTTATCAAATGGAAACTTTATTGTTGTTGGTGGTGCTGATAATATGAATTGGATTCCCCAGTCTGTTAGTATTATTACCCTGCCTAATCCAGGAATTGTCAATGCATCGGGGACTCGAGCTGCATTTTTAATAGAGTTTGACAATACTCTTCAAAAAATGCTCAAGGTCTATCGCCTTCCATCGGGAGCTGCAGAAGATTTTCGCTTTATTAAAGTAACAAACTTAAGTCAGGATCCAACCGGATCAATATACATAAGTGGCAAAACTTCTCAGGGATATTTTATCGGAAAATTGAATAATAATTTTGTTACAGGTTCACCTACCGGTTTTCAATGGGTAAAAAATATCCTTGCCAATCCTGGTAGTTATCAGAAAGATAACCAGCCCTGGGATGTGGGAGGTGATGGAAAAGTGGTGTACGCAACTGGTGAATCACACGGTAACAATTGGGCAGCAATTCACAGATTGAACAGTCAGGGATCTGATGAAATTGTCAACAATTGGCGGATCCATTGGAAAACAACAGGAGGAGAATATTATGGCAAAGCATCCAATTACCCTGGTGGTATTTCCGGACTATTATATAGTGGTATCGTATTTAAAAAAGATGCATCCCGTTGTGAATTAAGATCAACTAACCAGGCTGATTATGATCTTTGGCAGTCAGATGGAAATGGAGGTACAAAAAAAGGAAAATGGCCTTTGGACGTTTTATTTAACGGTCCATGCAACCCCGGTGCCGCAGGCAATAGTGCATCAGGTCCCGGATATACAGGATACAGACCAGCATCTACTGCTACTTATGGACCTTCCACAATAGCTATTGATAAACGCAACAATTATATATATATAGGCTTTAATGCTAAAAGTACATTACCAGGTGGCGAGCCTGATTTTGAACCAGCTGTAATGGCTATGGACAATCAGGGGGAACTTATTTGGTGGAACAGGCTTTATCATGAAAAAAGAAGCGACGGTTCTTTACATGTTTCAAGCCCGGACCAATATATAGATGCTCTGGCTATAGATTATTCACTTGCGCCTGCACTTGGTAATATTGTTGTTGGTGCGCGTTGCCATGGAAACAATACAGAAAATTTTTGGGAAGGCAATACCGTAAAGGCAACACCATCGGCAAGCGGTTTTCAAAATAATTTTACCGGCAATACCGGCAATATTCATATTTCCTGGTTAGGCAAACTATCGTTATTGTCCGGTACTTTGAAAAACAGTACATATATGGCCGAATATGCTGATAACGCTACAAATCTGGGAAAGGTGCATCCTGATCCGAATCTGGATGGATGGCCTAATCCTAACGAAGGATGGCCCACTGTAAATACAACAAGAATGAGCCCAAATACCTTAAAGGTAGCGGCAGATGGATCAGTGATAGTATTGGCTAAAGGCCGCAGGACAATAACTACAGCTAATGCATATCAAAAAATGATCAAGCCTTCCCAGGGCGCTTCGGCTTGGAATTCTTTTGTCAGAGTATATTCACCTGATCTGTCAAAACCATTGTACAGCTCGCTTATTGTTGGTCAATGGAACACCTCTACCGGCGCAGAGGGAGACAATGTGCAACTATGCGGAGCTTTTAAAACTGCCGATGGGATCGTAGTAGTTGGTCAGCATACAGGTACTGGAGGTCAAATCCCAGTTTCAAATGTTCCGGCATGGGGAAATAACCTCTATAATGGGCAAAGCGCTATTCTTACACATTTGAAAATTGATAATTTGAAAAATACGTTAGGTAAGCAAGCGTCGTTAAGTGTAAGCGATCCTATTATTTTAAAAGACGCAGAGATTTTCCCTAATCCATCCGATAATATTGTAACTATTTCATTGGATCAAGCAAATATACATGCTATTACAGTTTCTACGATGGAAGGCAAAACGGTATTGAAAAAGGATTTTCCAAATGAGAAAACAAGCACAGAACTTGATATATCTGCATTGCCAACTGGTATCTATTTGATTAGAATTGAAGATAACAACAAAAATTTTGTTGTAAAAAAACTGATCCGTAAGTAGATAAAATTATTAGGCATCAATAAAAACTCATGTGTAAGGATGCAGGTCTAAGCTTTTATCTAAATCTAAAGGTATTTTAATATTCAATATTGAGCAGTTAACTACACTAATACAATAGATTTTTTTAAAATATAATTTCAGGCGATACATATGATTTAAAATAAATTCCAAATTTAACCCCCAACTATTATGAACAAAAAAAAGACGTTATTCCAACGAAGCAAGCACAGAAAAAAGAATGTCATTACTCTTTTAATTTGTGCCATGCAATGTATTTCCTTTCAGGTGTACTCCCAGACTCTGGTTATTCCTCCCGATCCGGGAAATCTATCTTCTGTTGAAGGTTTGATCAGGTCTGCAGATTATAAAGTAGAAGTTAAAAAATCGGGCGATACAAACTTTACAGAATGTTTTGTCTATAAAACTATTAACTCCTGGACAGCATCAAGTATTTTTACAGCTAAGCCTCAGGAGTCTGCTTCATTCACTAATATCTCCTTTAGCAATACCGCTGTAGACGTTAGAATTACAACTAATTTTAATGCAAGCAATGTTACTATACGTCCCTTAAATTATGGTATTAGTAGCGTTCGAAATGGAAATGTAATTACTTTTAGATTAGACAAACCAGTAAAAATTTCCATTGAGGTTAATAATCGTTTAAAGCCATTATTCCTATTTGCTGATACTCCGGATATTGCTCCATCGGCATCTCAAACTACCTACTTTTACGGACCGGGAGTGCATAAAATTGGTTTGGCAAAAAAGCTGAAATCAAACGACAAAGTATACATAGCAGCCGGTGCAGTGGTTGAAGGTTCATTTTTTATTCCATGGAACACCCAGAATATAAGTATAAAAGGGCGTGGTATTTTAACAATGGGAGAATGGAAACATACCTCTACAGATCTTACATGGCTGGGAGAACATAGTGCTATTAAAGCAAATGGGGTAAGTAATCTGGAAATGGAAGGTATTATTTTTGCCAATATTACAGGATGGAACTTAAGTATTTATAACAGCGACAATCTTACTCATGATAATCAGTACCGTAATTTAAAAATGATTAACTGGAATGGAAATACTGACGGGATATGGGTAAATGGAGATAAAAATATTGTAGACGATTGTTTCATTTTTAATAATGATGATTGTATTATGTCGCATGGCTCAACAAATTCAAAAGTATCAAATATGGTATTTTGGGGAGGACCATGGGGGAGAATTTTATGGCTTCCTTCTTTCTTTGCTACCAGTAATTTTACAATGGAAAATATCAATGTAATAGGCAGGGATGGTAGTTATGAACCGTTAATATTGGTTCAAAGGGAAAAAGACATGAGTCAGATTAATTTTAAAAATATCCGATTTGAACAAAGGGCCTCTGCTAAATTTTTAGAAATAGAAAATGCTAAAAATGGAAAGATTAAAAACTGGAAGTTTACAGATATTACCCTTGATGATCAGAAAAATGATGAGGGCTTTATTTTAGGAAATGCAACCGGTACAGTTGATGATATTACTTTTTCTAATTTAAAAATGGGAGGAAAAGTAATCACTTCTATTGAAGAATCTAAAATGACTAAAAATGCTTATGCCACAAATATTAAATTTGATACAGCAATTATAACTGCTCCCTCAGGATTTAAAGCTGGATCTGTTGCGGATACGCAGCTCACTTTGAGTTGGCTGGATAACTCAGATAACGAGACTGAATTTGTACTTGAAAGGAGGAATGTAACAGCCGGAGGCGATTATGCCCTAGTCAAAAGCCTTACTCCAGGTACTACCACTTTCAAGGATACCGGATTAATTCCGGGCACATCCTATAATTACAGAATATCTGCAAAAAATTCAAACTCACAATCTTCATTTGTTTATTTAAGTAATGTCACTACACTAAGTGCGCCTGTTTTGGCCCCATCAGCCCTTTCTGTAACAGCTGTTGAAGCAACACAGGCTACATTAAAATGGGTTGACAATTCAAATAACGAAACTGAGTTTGTTGTCGACAGAAGATCAATTACTGATGGTGAGGAATATGCTTTAGTTAAAAGCTTTTCAGCAAATAGCACTTTTTTTACAGATCAGACACTTTCTCCTGACAAAGAATACCGTTACAGGCTTTCAGCTAAAAACGGGGACAGAGTTTCAGATTTTGCTTATTCTGATATTTTTAAAACACCTGAGGCACCCGGAACCGGACTTCAGGGGGTATATTATAATAATACGGATTTTACAGGAACATTCGTTAGCCGTGTAGATTCTAATATTAATTTTAACTGGGGTAGTGGGTCACCGGCAACAGACATTCAAGCTGATACATTTTCGGCCCGTTGGACAGGACTAATTAAACCTGGGTATACTGAAACTTATACTTTTTACACAACTTCTGACGACGGTATCCGATTGTGGATAGACGACGTATTATTAATTAATAAATGGGTCAATCAGGGCAGTACGGAACATAAAGCGACTATACAACTTAATGCCGGCCAGAAATATAAAATAAACGCAGAGTATTTTGAAAATACAGTAAATGCGCTAGCTCAATTAAGCTGGTCTAGTACAAGTTTGAAAAAGGAAATAGTTCCTCAATCGTCCTTATACCCATCCTCAGCATCCCTGGCAAAAAAGATTGCCGGCGCAAATAGCGAGGGTGAAATTTCAGATAATGCTGTTAAAGTCTATCCTAATCCTGCAAAAGGAGTATTACATTTTACTTTATCTGGTGCTGTTCAAAATAGCATAGTGGCAGAATTATCTTCGCAGGAAGCAAAAATAATCAAAAATGAAAAATATAATGGGGTGAATATAAATAATACGTTCACTTTTGATATTGGAGGATTAGCGGCCGGGATCTATTTTTTAAAAATTTATAACGGATCTCAGACGACTGTAAAGAAAATTATTATTAGTCAGTAAATATTCATTTGCTATCCGACAGACATAGGTATTTATTCTCAATTGCTTGCCGGATAGTATTTACAATTGCAAAGTAACTTTAAATAAAAATTATAAAATGAAACATTATAAAATGAAACATGCCCATTTTTTCGTAGCTCTTGGGTTAATTTTTACTGGTTTAACGAGCTGTGAAACTGAGTATAATCCTGAACAATCACAATCAGTACAGTTGCCTCAGTCCGTACAGCAAGCATCAAACGCAGATTTATTGCATGCAAAATTAATTGAAGAGGCCGCAAAAGGAGGTTTAGAGTCTATAAAAAATGGTTTTGCAGTAAATCCAAAGGCCGCAAGACCTGTGGCAACTAATTTTTTAAATACAAGGGTTCTAATTAATGGTTCCATAATTGGATATGGCGTCTCCGGTTATCAACAGTCCTATGTTTCAACCAGTGGTAATTTTATGACACCTATTGCCGAATTATTAAGGAGATTTGAATACACGGTTTCTTTTGCTAACGGTGTTCTTACAGGTGTTCGCAGACCGGAAAATACTTTTGGCGCACAAAGAATTAACATTACTGTTGGCAGTACAAGTGTATCCTATTTAACTTCATCAGGTCAGAGTACCAGTTTATTTTTGCCGGAAGCTGCTTTGAATTCAGATGGAGCGATTTTTGCTCCGGCGAGGGTTGTAGCACTTTTAGCCGGTGCAGCCACAGCTGAATTTGATGCCGATACAACTACATTACAAACCTATTATTATGAGGTAAATGATTTTGGTATTTATTTTTACGGTATTCAGCAAAATGCTTCAAACGATGCAGTGGGCTGTCAAAAATATATCCCCGGAGAACCTAATCCATTTTTTACAGCAACAAGAAAGACTTTGATTTATGCTCATGGATATCAGCCTGGATCGATAGGCGGCTTCAAAAGAGAAGGATTTTTGTTTAATCAGGCTGAGAGTGGAAATCAAAATGTTCAGAACTACTGGAAGCTTAATTCAGAAAGTGAAAACTGGAATATCGGGATATTCCAATGGATCCAACTGGCTGATGATAGTGGACTTCCTCCTATAACTGAAGAAAAGAAAATCTACGATGCTAATTCGAGCGGAATCGGTATGAGATGGAGAAAATCAAATAATACGTTCAGTACCAGAGGTAATCCCAGTTTAAATGTATTACAATTATATCGTCAGGAATATCAGAAAATTACTGCTGTAGTTTCTAATGCAACTGAGTTACGTCTTATAGGCAACTCATTAGGAGGTAATCTTACTATGGCGATGTTACGTGAAGTAGCAATAAATGGGGCAAGGGTGCCAAACAGAGTGACATTAATGGATCCCTACTGGAATCCTGGTCTGGTAAAATCAAGCTCATTTAATTTGCCTACTAATTTTGTAACTCCAAACTCCAGTCCCGATACACGATATGTTGGCAAAGATGCTGCGGTGCGACTTAATAATTTAGATGTTGCCATAGAATATTTTGTTTCCAGTGCAGCAGGTTCGGATGGCTATAATCGCGGCGTTGCTTATATTGCCCAATATACTAACTTGTTACCCTATTATACAAATGACATAGCAGCGAAACATACCCAGCCGACACGAGTATACATGTGGTCTAAAGGTCTTGGATTTCCATCAGTGGGACCACATCCTAACAGGAGTAATTTGTTTGTGAGACAAAATATGAATACAGATAATTATTTTTCTCAGAGTGGGCAGGCAAGTGCATACACCGCAGGACCTGGTGACGATACTTATATTCTTGCATTTGGTAAACCGTAATAAAGATACATTTATAATTTCTTTAAAAGAGAGCTTAGTTTTAAGCTCTCTTTTAAATTATATTTTTAACCCGTTGGGTGCAATTCAAAATTGGTGTCAGGCTGAGCGAAGTCGAAGCTCTTTCCCTGTAAAAAAGCCTTCGACTTCGCTTAGGATGACATTGATTTCTAAAAGAATAAAGGTGTTTTACTCAAATTTACACTTTTATTTATCTGTTTTTTATATCAAATAGGAGTTTCAGTGAATTACATCCAACGGGTTTATATTTTTAGTATTCCATAATTAGCTAATTCGTTAAGTCATCCTTTTATAGGTTATTGTATTTTAAAATGTTTTAAGGCAAGTCATGGTTCTGTCGCATTTGGAATACCTTTTATGTTTGGTTTTTCAAAACTAACAAAAAATGAATACTAAAGGTCATTGTTATCCAAAACACATAATCCTTCAGGCAGTATATTTCAAATTAAGATTTACACTTAGTTACCGCGATGTTGAAGAAATAATGAAGATTAGAGGAGTGCTTGTGGATCATGCCACGATTCGGCGCTGGGCTTATAAGTTTACACCTTTGAGTTAGATCTGAAGAAGAGAAAAGGCAGAGTGGGGGCCAGCTGGAGATTAGATAAGACCTAATATCCATTTAAAACATTAAAAATATCCAAAATGGAAGTATTTAATAATTCCGCAATTTGGTTCACTGAAAGCCTTCTTCCTTCAATAAGTTCCATTTTTAAAATTTCTCCAGGATGTACGTTTCTCATTTTTCTTTCCATAAGTACAGTGTTTAGAATGTAGAAGTTATATTAGTAAATCTATTTTACTTTTATATCCAGGATGATACGAAGGCATATATTTTAAATATCCCATTTCCTGCAATTGCTTAAAATACTTGTGGTATGTGGGTAAAGTGCAAATTCTGGCAAAAGTGAGCGTTTAAATAGTTTCAAAAGCCTTGATGCCTTTGACCAGGAATGCAGGCAGATTGCCCGTGATGCCTTTGCCCTTTTTACGGAATATCCCACAGCAGGCATTTTCCGAAATGCCTCCATTTCCGAACAAGACCCCGATAATAATGAGGATGACTATGACTATGAAACCATCGGGATGGAAAAGTACATTTCCTTTATAGCCGATACCAAAGGATGGCTCTATGAAAGCCTTTCCGAGAGCATCAACAATGAATTTAATGAGTACGGGGCAATGGAAGAACCCACCATTTGCAAACATTTTGACGCAAGTGCAATAACAGCGGGAAGCCTTGATTTCGAGAACCGCCTGTTTCCCTTATTGAACGATTTATGCGGTTTATTATATGAATATAAAACGGAATAAAAATGAACAATTTAAACGACATCACCGAGAATTTCGAAACATTGTACCACCCGAAATCCGCTTTGGTTTTTTATGAAACCAAAGGAACTGACACCAATATGTATGTGGAGCATTTTGATATGGACAAAAACGGAAATCCCATCAATGCTCATCCTTTGAGCGTAAAGGAAGCCAGTGTATTGGCAAAGTCATTGCAGAGTGATGAAGAAAAAAGCAAAGCCTTTTTAAAGCCAAAGGGAATTTTGCCGACCAACATTCTGCATATCAATCCGAGCGAAAAAGGAACGGTACTCTGGTACACCAAAGCACAGCAAAGACAATTGTTTTTTGTGAATGGTTTGGACATTTCGAGCGGAATGGCACAAGTTCCGCCAATGGTTTGGTATGCCAATAAAAACAGCCTCTTTGTATTTGCCCTTGCAAGCGAGAGAAGACCCACAGAGAAAACACCATTATATTATGCACCTTTTTTCAATGTCTATGAAAACGGTAACGTATGTATGGGAACGGTAAGTATCGATATCAAAAACTCAGCTTCGGTAGAGGAATTTACTACTGCTTGGGAACATTACTTTTTCAACAGCTATTTCAGCCATTTATTAGGAAATTACAATCCGATAAAAGGAAATTGTGAAACCCTATGCAAAGACCTTATTGGAACAGATAAAACCTTTCCTAAGGAAGTATTAAAACCAAATAACAAAACAATTAAAAACCTGCTCAAATGAACACTGAAAAAATAAAAGTCCATTTTACTGACAATTATCTTATTAATCCCAGCAATCCAATTGCCGTAAATTTAATCGGTGCAGGTGGCACAGGCTCAAAGGTATTGACTGCCCTGATGGAAATGAACCATAGTTTAATTGAACTCGGACACGCAGGATTATCCGTTCGCCTTTGGGATGATGATATAATAACGAATGCCAATTTAGGAAGACAGCGTTTTGCAGAGTGCGAAACAGGATTGTACAAATCCGTTGCTTTAATCAATCGCGTCAACCGCTTTTCAGGCACCAATTGGAAAGCCGAAACGGTAAAATTTGAAAAGGACAAGTTTGGCAGATTACCCGAAAATGTAAGGGCAATTATTACTATTACTTGTGTGGACAACGTACAATCAAGGTTTGGGGTGGCTGAAATTTTAAAAGAAATAAGCAATCGCAGACATCACAGGGATGAGCCAAAATATTGGCTGGACTTTGGCAACAGCCAGCACACAGGGCAAGTCCTGCTATCTACTATCACAGAGATAAAACAGCCCAGTTCAGAGAAATACCAAACGGTGGCAAGCCTGCCAATGGTGACCGATGAATTTGCAGAAGTGCTCAAAGAGTCCGAACAGCAGGACGACACGCCAAGTTGCAGTTTAGCAGAAGCATTGGACAAACAGGATTTGTTTATCAATTCTTCATTGACCCAGATGGGATGCTCATTGCTTTGGGGATTGTTCCGCAACGGAATGACCCGATACAGGGGATTTTTTCACAATCTGAAGGATTTCCGAACCCATCCGATAAAAGTTGGCTGAAAACCAATTTTCGGCGGCAAAAAGACAGACCCTTCCGATGGTCGGGACAGTCTTTTTGCATAAAAGTGGAACAACCACATTGGAAAAATGTACCTTTTCCCATTCCTCATTCCTTACATTTTACCAAAGCGGTTGTGACGTTTTTGGCAGGGATACACATCCCTCAACTAGATTTTGGGCTTCTTTTCTTTCCACATCAGCGGCCAAAGAAAAGCAAAAGAAGGCCGTTTTGGATGTAACCGCTTTTACTTTTTTATTGTTTCGGAATCATAAGAAATATTTGTAAAAAAAATACGTATAAATACCTAATCCTAGGAAAGAAATCTTTTTTAATTTAGAAGAAAAAATTTTGATTGAAAAATAAGATTTAATTTTTTAATCAGACTTAACCTGTTTATTACGTGTGGATTAAAAATAAAAACTTATGAAAAAACTTTTACTCATTTTGTTAACGCTAGTTACTACTACTACTACTTATGTTCATTTAAATGCGGGCAATAATAAGACAACCTACTTTACGTCTTCTTTAGCCATGAAATATAAAAGTAATTTTTCTGATTTAAAGAAAGTGGAAGTAACCCAAACCAATTTTATTGGATCAGATTCAAATCAAACAAGAGAAAATGCTGAAAAATTCTTTGCCTATTCGGGAACCTATAAAACAGGTATAACCGAATTGAATGTTGATGTTGATTTTTATCATTTTCCATTTAATAAAAGTGAAATAGGATTTCATATTTTTCCAAAAAGTAAATATACACAAAACATAAAACCGGTATACAATGCTGGTGTAGGAGTGGTATTTCCATTCTTAGACAAGAAAAAGGATAAATCAACCATCAATGCTGAATTGTATTACAATTTTACGGATATTTTCAATTCCAGAGATTCAAATTATACAGTAATTGAAAGAAACAACGTTGGAGTACGTTTAGTTTTCCCGATAAGTTTTAACTCTAATTAATTTATATTATGGCAAAAAGTACTATTTTAAAAAGCAATGCCTTTACATCTGAGCGTCAATATAAAGCTGTTTGTAAAGAAAAAGATCTTAAATCTGAATGGAGATCGACAAAAAAAGAAGCGATTCAGGATGCTTTGGCACATCAGGGAAATAATAGTTCTCACAGGGTGGAGATATTAGTACAGGAAAAGCAACAGTACATTATAGGTATTTCATAATTTTCTGTTTTAGAATAATGAACGATGGGGGTTAGATTAAAGATTTCTATCATAAAAAGTAAATTATAAAAATGACCTGCTATAATGCAGCAGGTCATTTTATTATAAAGCAATCCTTATTGATTTTATCTATTTATGCTGTTCAATTCAAAACTCACTTGTTTTTCATTTCCAAAATTATCCGAAATCCATACTTCGAAAGACTGGGAAACAGTGGAATTTGAAGTGTAATACAGCCTGAATTGAGCTGTTGGTATCCCGTACAGATCATTGGGCTGGTAAGGCGGTTCATTGTAATACCGCAAGGTTCCCTGCCCGTCAAATTGAAAGTAGCGGATGAAATACTGCGTGCCCGTGTAATTACCCGCTGGCTGTATGGTTAACCTTATTTCCACAGTATCGCCGTTAGCAATGTCTTTAGATATGGGCATCACCTTTACCTCAAAAGGGAAATCATTCTGTATCTCCAATTCGCCCTTATCACAGGACAAGAGTGTAACAGAGCTTATCAGCACTGCCAGTATTAACGGCAGTAATCCTATTGTGAACTTATTAAAAAATGTTTTCATAGTTTTTCGTTTTAAAAATTAAATCTTAATCCCACACCTGCCGATGGCCGGAACTGTTCCAGATCCGTACCCCAAAAGACTTTTGTACGCCCCTGCAGCACTAATACAAATCGGTCTGACAGGTAGGTTTCAATAGTCAAACGTCCACCAACTCCGTAGATAAAATTATCCTCGCTTTGTATTTTTGCTCCGTCATACAAGATAGTTTCACCCCGATTGATGCTTTCATAACCGACTACGCCGGTTATTGCGGCATTGAGGGTAATGTTCATATGAGCATCTCCCAGTAGGAAAAAACTGTACCCGCCCTCGGCGGTATAGGTTTCCTGCGGTATAATGAGGTCTTTATAATCGTGGTATTGGTGCGTATATTCCAACGACCACAGCTGGTAATGACCATTTTTGCCGTTTACGGTCATACCGATATTGAGGTAATAATCATTGCCAATTTTATCATTGGATAACACACCTGCATTTACTTCCAGTCCTTTTTGTTTTGCCAGCATGCGTTGTGCCTGTGCTATTGTGATGCCCATCAAAATAAGCATTACAGTATAGATATATTTTTTCATTTTATTTTGTCGTTTAATGGATTACTAAAATTTCAGGTGCATATCATTAATGAGTCGCGCTTTTATCAGATCCGAATTTTCAACCTGAAGTACCTGATGCCTGCCACCGTTTTTCTCGAAAACCTCGATCTGCAGAATCTTGTCATCGGCAATGGTAAACTGGTCCATTAGGAAAACGTTTTGTTCGCTTGCTTTTGCGCCAATCTCATCCAGCGGCTTATAGGTTCGAAGTGGTATCAGTGATCTTTCCTGTATCACGGTGCGTTTGGCTATTTTTTTATCCGCCACTTTGAAATTGATAAAATCAATCTGGAAAGGAACATTGGTGCGGTTTTCCAGCTGGGTATGGAAATAGTATTTACCGTTATGGATGTAAATTCCTTTAAGGATAAACTGAATACCAAAACTTTTCGCCCCGATATGCTTTACAAAACGTGTGTCCTTTTTATAGATGGTTTCCAGCAGCAGTACTGCCAGAGATGGCGAATTATTGCCCAGCTCTTCAAAAAGCGCATCGTTTGTTGCAGATTTATCTACTGCTTTTTGCATTGTCAAAAGGCTGTAGCTTAATGTCTCGGGAGAGAGATTATAATACACGTTGAAACTGTAAAAGCGGCCGTCATCGGTAATCACCGAAAAATTGGTTTCAGCTTCAAATTCCCTTACCGATGCTTTTACACGAAGCACATTTTCTGCATCTTCAGCCTTTGCGGCAATCAGGTATTCACTTCCGAGATCCACATAACGGATGGCAGTGGGGAAAATCAGATGGGAAGTCTTATCATAAGTTACTTCCATCTGATAGGGTTGTATAGCGCCCATAGTAAGTGGCGATTGTACAGCATCCTGTGCCATAGAGGACACAATAGAGCCGATCATTAAGGCAAAAGCCCAAAAGATTTTTAAATGATTTTTCATTATGTAATTGATTTTAAGTTTACTATTATTTTTTATTTTTTGAAACAAGAAAAACCTGATGCCCAGATTTTAGGGTAACTTTCGGTGTCCTTACTTTTTTGGAGAAGTAACCGGAAATCCCCTGAACCACTCCTTTGCTCATCTCTGCGGCTATCTGCTGTCCTGCCGATTGGGTCAGCATGAGGCTTGTTCCTGATTGCTGGCTCATATTGCCGGCCATTTCGCTAAGGGCGTTCATTTCCGGTGAATACGGCACGGGCAAGCCCTGCTGTCCGTCAAGGTCATAGATGGTGATTTCGACAGGGATGACAGTACCGTCCACTTCTATGGAAGTAACTTTTAGCTGTAAACGCCCTGTCTGAATCTTAGCCGCGGACGTTAAGATGGTACCTTTGGGAATGATACGGCCAGAAGTCTGGGCAGGTTCCAATAAACGCAGCTGTACCAAGCTTTCACCGATAATGGTCTGTGTTTGCTGTACACAGGCTTTGATGCTGTTCTTTGGCTTTACCACTTGCTTGGACGAACCAGCCGTATAAAAACTGCGGTTTCTGGCGCCGCTCCATTCTGCCAAAAAAGTACTATCACTGGGTTCGCGGTACAGCGATGATACTGGGCTTTTTCCTGCTGGGACGAGCGGTGCAAAATTTCCTTCCTGTATAGCCGCAGGAGTAACAGTACTAGTGCTATTGCTGTTTGGGACCTGATTGGTAACGGTTCCTGAGGGTAGGTACTTGGCAGCCATCTGATAGGATTTCTCCATGAGTGCCAGTTGGTCAGTTGTCGTTACTCCGGCGGGTATTTCCTTTTCAGCCAGCTTTTCCTTTAGCTCATCGAGCTGCCTGCGGAGTTCCTGTGTTTCGCTGTTATCGTCCTTATAAAAAGAACTTAATGTACTTTGTGCGTTGCGATAGCTGTTGAGTGCCGGGTTGCCGGATTTTCCAGTACCGACGCCAGTTCCATTGTCTGGGTCTTCTTCATCAGGTACTGCTGTTGAGTTATCGGCTGAACTGCCCTCGTTCCAATAGTCCGACAGCGTGGTAAGGGCACTCTGTTTTTCCTGGTCTTTCTCTTCCAGCATCTCCTGTTCGTAGGCCTTTTGCTTGTCTGCCTGCATTATTGCATCACTTGCCTGCGGTACGGCATCGTTGAGTCCGATGTTTTCGATTTCTTTTTCCGAGGAAGACGGTTTAAATATCAGGTACATACAGCCTAAAAATAGGATGCCCATTAAAACGAATACCAGTGGTTTTTTAAGCCGTTCCTGCTTGCTTTTTTGATCATCAGCAAGATTGGATGTGTTGTTCTGGCCCCCTTCTTCAATAAGAAGGCTGACCTTTTTTTCATTTTCCTTCATAATTTTTATTTTTTAGAATTGTGATCAAACTGTCCCCTAAAGTCGGAGGACTTTCTTTCTTTTTCAGGGCAGGGTTTTCAATATGCCTGATCTCCATATCATTATCGGATCCCGCCGTATCGAGTACTGTTTTAAAAATGACCCCTGCAGTAATCAGTACATATCCTGCAAAAAAGTATAGTGTACAGCTGTGTTGTTTTTCTACTGGCAGTGCTTTCCAGCGATGATCCAACCTGTCAAACCACTCGCTCATATTGGTTCTTAGATTTTTCATAATCATATTGTTTTCTAGCTATAGTTTGAAATGCCTGCGGGCTGACACAGTTTCCTGCTCAATAACATCACTAACCATAGCAATTGCTTCACTCGCTTTTGGCATAGTATCTACTGAAAGATTTTCTAATTTCGATTGCTTTAACAGTTGGCCGAACTGGTCTTTTTGGGTTATTTCCATTTTTTGAAGCTCGAAATTTCCGTTTTCATGTTTCACCCGCATACGGCATTCAATTCTCGGGTGTTCATCACCTGTCCATTTAAGATAGCCTATGAGCGTAAATTCGCTGTTAGAAAAAACTTCCTTTCCTTTTTGGCAGCTTTCCAGATAGTCACTGATACTTTCTTTTAACCTGCCGGGATGTGCAGACTGCGTATGGAAATAGCCGTTATAGCCTTTATCCGAAAGGCTTTTTGAGAATGTTTCTAAATCAATTATCTGTTTCATGTCTTTTTAATTTAGCGTTTAACGACCTCAATATCCCTGTTCTCTGTCACGGCGAACTTTTCGATATTGAAGCCTTGCGGGTTATTGTCCGAACGAACGGAGTTTACCAGAAAACAGGACGTAACCAGGTTACGTTTTGTCACGTTGCTCGAACGGATAATGAACTGTTTGGCATAGGTATGTACTGAATAGGGATAGGTCTCAAAGCTGCAGGACACACTGTCTATTTCGATGCGCTGCTGCACATTGCCCGATATAATACGGTTATAGTATCCTTTTTCCGAAAGGTCTTTGTAATAGTCAAAGGCACTTTTATCGGCAAGATTAAATGCCCTTTTCATATTGCTTTCAATCGCGTTTTTATCCGGAGCAAGTGTAAAGAAGAGTTCATGGAACCGCCTTACGTGTTCTCGTGCTTCGACGGGACGGTTGATTGAGGCATCCTGAGCGAGTGCCAGCATGAGTGATTTCCCATTGTCCAGTACATAAATTTTCTGTCTCTGCTGCTCGGCAAAACTGTAGGACTTCCATACCGCATATCCTGCAACACCTGTGCAGAGCACAGCAAACACAATAGCATACAGGCGTATCTGCCTGAAACTGTTTTCGATATTTCTTAGCGTTTTAAATTCCATTTTCTTGAATAATTAGTTGTTTTATTTGTTTATCAGCCTGCCACCGATATTTCCAACTGCCGAACCCGCTCCGGCTCCGGCAATATTTCCGGATTTCATTGCCGTTTGGTTTACGTTGCGGGTAAAGTTTCCAGCACCGCCGGCTTGGATGATCCAGCCTGTCACCGTAGGAATAGTGAAGTAGCCCACAATACCGATAATCATAAAGATGATATAAATACTGTTTGAGGTATCGGGAATGAAAGTCGGATCGGCTAGCATTTCAATATCCCTTTCAACAATCAGCGATTGTATCTTGGCAAGCATCGAACTGAACAGGTCTGCTACCGGAAGCCATAAATAAACGCTGACGTATCGGCTGAACCACTGCGTGAGTGTCGATTGAAACCCATCCCATACCGATATGGCAAATGCTATTGGTCCGAGTATGGACAGTACAATCAGGAAAAAAGTTCGAATGGTGTCGATCACGAGTGCTGCTGCCTGAAAAAGTATTTCCAGCAGATTGCGAAACCATTCCTTTATTGCTTTCTCTATCCTATAAGCCTCCCTGTCCATATACAGTCCTGCCATTGTCCCGACATCGGCAGGCGACCAGCCTAATTCATCGAGTTTTTTGTCAAATTCTTCGTTTGACACCAAATAGGCAGTTTCCGGGTTGCGGAGCATTGCTTCGCGGTCGAGCTGGTCTTTTTTTGCCTGCAGCTCGTTCAGGTCAAGCACTTGGTCTTCGAGGATGGAGTGGGTACCTGTAACCACGGGACTTAAGACCGCATTGATGGTTCCCAGTACAATGGTGGGAAAAAACATGATACAAAGCCCTAAAGCAAATGGGCGGAGCAGCGGGTAAACATCAATGGGCTCTGCACGGCTGAGTGCCTGCCAAACTTTTAATGCCACATAAAACAAGGCTCCAAGACCAGCCACCCCTTTAGCCACTGCCGCCATATCGGCGGACAGCGGGAGCATCTCATCATACAAAGAGCGCAATACCTGATGAAGGTTATTAAATTCCATGGCTTACCAGTATTTTTGGTTTGGTGTTCCATAGAGTTCCAGTACTCTTTTTGTATTGTGCTGCTTCTTTGCCCTTAGAATGCTTACCGAAATATTCTTATTGGTATAGTAGCGCACCAGGCTATGGTATTCTTTGACTTCTTTGTACACACGGTCAATAATATCCATGCGCTCTTTGTCATTAAGGGACAGGCTGGAGGAATTTACAATCTGTTTGAGTTCTTTCAGCAGCTCGGTACTCTCTCCCAGAAGTGCCGAATAGCCATTGGCAATAGCAGCCAGTTCCTGGGCGGAAAAATTGGGGTCATTCATCATTTTGCCAAAATTCTTTACATACATTTCCGATACATCACCCACCAGCAGGACGGTCTGCTGCACTTTGCGCGCATCTTTCACCAGATTGTTTACCGCTTGGAGTTTGTCGTAATATTCTTTGCCCTGCTTGTATACCTTTTCCACTTCCTTGAAATTTTTTACGACATTCGACACCGTGTTAGAGGTCTGTACTATTTCATTGGCGCTGTTGAGAATACCTGATGCCAGATTTGCCGGATCGGTAACTACAAATTGGGCTTTTACAGAAGGTGCTCCGGCAAGCATAAGTGCCGTATACACCAAAAACGTTAATTTTTTCATTGTTTTTGATTTTAAAATTTGTTACTAATTATTTGTTTTTTTGTCACGCCTTGCCATTGCAATGCGTTTGATGGCGAGTTCTACATTGCCGTCCAGTTCTGCAGCAAGGTTCATCACTTCCAGTTTTTCAGTTTCTTCGGTGGTGTAGGCATAATACTCTTCAAGGCTGACCTCTGTGGCATATACCGCCGAGTGTGTACCGCCGAGACCTATCCATACTTCCTTGTAAAGCCTTGAAGGATCGTTATTCATATTGATAGAAAGTACCTGCGCCTTTTCTTTGTCAGTCAGGCCCAGCATGGCCTGTATATCATCAAACTTGTTCATGTACTTGCGCTGGTCCAGCAGGATCTTACAGTCGGAATTGTTGATAATACTTTCCTTGACAATCGGTGACTGAATGATATCATCGACTTCCTGAGTCACTACAATCGCTTCTCCAAAAAATTTGCGCACAGTCTTAAATAAATAGCGGATATATTCTGCCATTCCTTCTTTGGCTATCGCTTTCCAGGCTTCTTCAATCAATATCAGTTTGCGTATCCCTTTTAGTCTTCGCATTTTATTGATGAATACCTCCATAATGATGATGGTCACTATTGGGAAGAGTATTTTATGATCCTTGATGGCATCAATCTCAAAAACGATAAAACGTTTGGACAATAAATCAAGCTGTTGTTCGGAATTCAGCAGGTAATCGTATTCACCGCCTTTGTAGTAAGGCTCCAGTACATTGAGAAAATTGGCAATATCAAAATCTTTTTCCCTTACCTGTTTTTCTACGAGTACTTTGCGGTAATCAGTGCGTACATAATCATAAAAGCCATTAAATGAAGGTTTTGCTGTTTCCTGTTTGATTCGCTCGATATAACCGCTTACTGCATTGGACAGCGCTACCTCTTCCGAGCGGGTTGGCGGTTCATCATCCCTTTTCCAAAGCGTAAGGATTAGAGTTTTGACACTTTCTCTTTTTTCAATATCAAATACCCCGTCATCGGTATAGAAAGGATTAAAGGCAATCGGATTGTCTTCCGTATAAGTAAAGTACACGCCGTCTTCCCCCTTGGTTTTACTTTTAATAAGCTCGCATAATCCCTGATAACTGTTTCCGGTATCTACCAAAAGCACGTGGGCTCCCTGTTCGTAATACTGCCGTACCATGTGGTTGGTAAAGAAAGATTTCCCGCTTCCTGATGGGCCCAATATGAATTTGTTACGGTTGGTAATAATTCCTTTTTTCATCGGCAGATCGGAAATATCCAAATGGATGGGATTTCCGGTCAGACGATCTGACATTTTGATTCCGAAAGGCGATAGTGAATTTTGATAATTGGTTTCTTCTGTGAAAAAGCATAAAGCAGGCTCGATGAAAGTATAGAAACTTTCCTCACTTGGAAAATCACCGGAATTACCAGGAATACCAGCCCAGTACAAGGTTGCTGTATCGGTAGTGTTGTGTCTTGGTTTACATTCCATGAGTGCCAGTGCACTCCCGGTATCGTTTCTTACTTGTTTTAATTCCCCGGGGTCATCCGACCATGCCATCACATTGAAATGCGCTCTTATAGAAGAAAGTCCGAAGGAATGTGCCTCGTTCAGGTAACGCTCAATCCACTCTTTGTTTATCTGGTTACTTCGGCTATAGCGGGCCAGGGAATGCATATTCCTTGCGGACTTCTCAAATTTTCTAAGGTTCTCATCACTGTTATCCAGAAACAGGTATTGGTTGTAAATATGATTGCAGTTCAATAACAATCCTACCGGAGCCGCAAACGAAAGCCGGCAGTCGCTTCGGTCTGTGGAAAGCTTTTCATAACGGGTATCTGCCGATACTGTACCAGGCAGATCGTCTGTGTCGGACAAGGTGTGCAGACATAGTCTTTTGTTCCCGATTCGCACCTCTTCAGCACCCAGGACAATGTCCTGCATCGGTGTTCCGGCTTCTCTTGAGAGGGTGAAGTATTGCTCTAGTAATCCCTGTTTTTCATCTGTCCCGACTATTTCTTCTTCACTCAGCCTTGTAAGTTTTACAAATCCGGAATCGTTAAGAATTCTTTCAAATTGCGATACGGCTTCCATAAAACGATGAATGGTTTCTTTATCGCTAATTTCTTTTGGTATTAAAGTGCCCTTGCATAAGGAAGAGAAATTACTCTGGGTGCGCATTCTTTCTTTAGTGGTTTTGGTCAAAAAGAGATAACAGTAATGATTCAAAAATGGGCGCTCATTAAAATGCTGCTGATAGGATTTCCCTAAAAAACTTATTTCTTCCTGATCCATTTTTGAAGCATAGTCTTCTTTAATAAACCAATCCTGCTTGTGTACCACTGTAAAATCTGGCAGTGTTTTAATTGCTTTATGCCAGGCGGAGTGAATGGCTTCATATTCCGCAGAAGCTGCTGTGAAAAGCTCGGGTAAATGCACCTGAAAACAAGCCGTTATATCAGCATCTTTAGAAAGGATGCAATGGTTTTCTACCGCCAGTAAAGGAAACTTATTTTCGAGTGTGGCGGCTTTTGAGGTATTTCTCATAGCGGTTTGGTTTTTACTGATGAAACATAGCGGTAGATGGGCTTGCGACAAATAATGTATCGTGGGTGCCTTTTTTTTGCGCCCGCTTTCATGAGACCATGTTCTCCATACTTTTTATTCAGCGAGAAAGTCTTCCAGATAATAAGTGATGCGCCGCCGATACCAAGCCCTAAACAGATATAGGAACTCATCCCAATGATATACAGGATCATCACCAGGACAAGAATACCCAGCAGGCCGCCTGCAAAAATGAATAGATACTGCGCTTTGAGTCCTTTAAATTCCACTGTATTTCCAATCCCTTTATTGATATTGTAATTGTTCATATATCAGTTTTTAAAGGAAGAAAGAGCGAAGAATCGTAGCCGCTACAATAAGGAAGATACAGGCACCAAACCAGCTTGCGGCCGTCTTACTGGTATCTGGATCGCCGCTGCTGAATTTGTTGTACACCTTAACACCTCCGATTAGACCAACTACAGCCCCAATAGCATAGATGAGCTGAGTTGCCGGATCAAAATAAGAGGTGACCATCTGAGTTGCTTCATTAATACCTGCTGTACCGTTGCCTTGTGCCAACGCACCGAAGCCTGTCAGAATTATCATTGTTGCCAACAGGTTTTTTTTTCTTTGTTTTTCCATAATTAAACACGTTAAATTGTTACTCTTTTCCCGCACTTAGCGAGTTTAGAGACAAAGATGTTATAGAATTTCATGTGTTTTAAGAAAGTGGCTATGAGTGGAATTGTTTGGCGCTGATGGGCGCTTACAATGAAGAAAAGTATTATATTAGTCGATTGTATATAATTGCTTTGTGTCTTAAAAATTAGAATAATGTCAAATAATTTAGTCGCATATTCAAGAGCAGGTGATGTATTTCATTACAGATGGGCAGCAAGGCGTTGTTTAGGATTGATTTATCCTAACGCCTCGTTACGCAGCATTGTAATTGAAGGATCCAAGGAAAATGAAAAGGCAGGCGAGTATGTCATAGATGTCTCAGAATACTATGAAGAGTTAAATGACAAAAAACACGTCAAGTATTATCAATTAAAACATACAACAGTTCAAAAAGATGTTCCGTTTGTTTTAAGTGATTTAAAAGATACTATTGAAGGCTTTTCAAAGAGATTTTCTCAGCATTTGCAGAAGAAGAATGCTCTTGCTTTCTCGTTTAATGTAGTTACCAACAGACCGATTGAAAATTCTTTTAAACAAAATATAATTTTCCTGGCACAGGACAAGAAGGTTCCCAACAGGTTTAAAACAACTATTGAAAAATACACCGGACTTACCTCCAGTGAACTATCTCAGTTCTGCCAACTTTTAGAATTTAAAGATGGTGAAGGAGACTACAATATTCAAAAGGATGATCTCAAATTAGAAATTGCGCAGCTTATAGCTGGAGCCGTTGATAATGCACAAATTGAAAGTATTGTTGCCCTTGTACAGGAAAGAGTTTTACCGGACTCTGATGGAACAATTACACGTGAGGATATTTTAAAGCGTTTTGGGATATACTATGAAAAAGATCTATTTCCGGCTCCTGCTATATGGGAGACTGCTGAAAATATTATTGAAAGAGAGCAACACGGGGAGCTTATCACGAATGTTTCAAATTCCCTATATGCTACAATAGTGCATGCTCCTGGGGGTGTTGGTAAATCCATATTCTGTAGGCAGCTAGTGAATTCACTACCTTCAGATTCAGTGGGTATAGCTTATGATTGTTTTGGAGCTGGACGCTATAGAAATCGTAGTGAACCCCGGCACAGGCATAGAGATGCGTTGGTACAAATCGTAAATGAACTTGCTGTAAAAGGGTTATGCGATCCATTACTTGTACAAGATACTTCTCAGGATAGCGATATTATGAAGAAGTTCTTATGGCGTATTGAATCGGCCTTAAAAATCTTAAGGCAGACAAGTAAATCTGCCATGCTATTTATTTTAATTGATGCGGCTGATAATGCAGAAATGGCAGCCCAGGAATATAGTCATCCTTGTTTTGCCAAGGAATTGCTTCGTGAGGATATGCCAGATGGATGTAAGCTTATTCTGTTATGCAGGACAGAACGTATTGAATTATTAAAGCCACCTTCTAAAATTGAGCAGCTCAAATTAGAAGGATTTTCTAAAACTGAGACATTCATAAATTTAAAGAGATGGTTCCCAGAAGCTGATGAGAAAGACGCCGAGGAATTTCACCGCTTAACAAGCGGGAATCCACGTGTACAAGCAAATGCGTTAAGTGTCAATACTTCATCTGTTTATGAATTACTAAGTCGTTTAGGCCCTTCAGTAATTACTGTTGAAGAGCAGATTGAGATGCAATTAAGTACAGCTGTATTGGCAATAAAAGATTCCCTATCAGATTCTTTCCAAGAACAAATAGAAGCTATATGTTTAGGATTAGCTAGTTTACCACCACATATTCCAATAGAGATTTTAGCAAAGACATCGACTGTAACCATTGAGACAATAAAAAGTTTTGTAGCCGATATTGGCCGCTCATTGTGGTTGTCAGATGAATCTGTACAGTTCAGAGATGAGCCAACGGAAACGTGGTTTAGAAAAACTTTCTTAGCAAAGAAAGAAAATTTTGAAACCTATATAAATATATTGGAACCTTTAGCCAATCATTATACTTATGTGGCTGAGGTTCTGCCGAACATGTATCTTCAAGCGGAGAAATATGAAAAACTAATTGAAATAGCACTCTCGGATAGTTATTTACCGGAAGATAATCCCATTGATGCAAGAAACGTACGTGTTTACAGGTTGCAATTTGCTTTTCGTGCGGCACTAAGGGCAAAAAAATACAATGATGCGATTCAGATTGCGATGCGGGCTGGTGAAGAAATGGCTGGTAACCAAAGGCAGATAGAACTTTTTCAGACCAATATTGATCTGCTTGTTGCGTTGCAGGACAAACAAAAAATTCAGGATATTGCATTTAAACGTTTATTGAAAGGAAGATGGAATGGTTCAGAGAATGCTTATACCGCTTCATTACTGTCAGGAATTGATGAATACAAAGGAGAAGCCAGAGGGTATTTAAGGGCTGCTGTAAACTGGATGCAAATTTACTTTGAAGAAC
The DNA here is from genome assembly GCF_004345565.1 of Flavobacterium circumlabens. Classification (GTDB taxonomy): domain Bacteria; phylum Bacteroidota; class Bacteroidia; order Flavobacteriales; family Flavobacteriaceae; genus Flavobacterium; species Flavobacterium circumlabens. Next base: position 251,186 of record NZ_SLWA01000002.1, read on the forward strand.
TTAAGATAAGTGATAAGCAACGTCCTGAAAACGAAGTCACAAAAGAAGATGTTTTAGAATTAGCATATGCATTTTTCAACATCGAAGGAGTAGCTGATTGTGTTAATTTTCTAAACAGATTTACATCCAAAGAGTTTGTTTTCAATGTGATGCAGAATCTGACAAAAAGACTTATTGATATTGGAAATTTTGAAGCTGTTAATAGTTTTTTGGCAGCCTGTACCAAAAAGCCATATTGTACAGTAGCAATTGTAAGTGAACTGTTTAAAATTGGCATATTTCCAGAAAAGAAATTCATTGAAACTTGTTTAAAACTAATGACAGGTTCAAAGTCCCGAATTAAAAAGCCAAAACAATATTACAATAGTGAAAATATAATTTCAGCAATAGTTTCCTTTATAGAAGCTTGTTTATACAGAAATCTATCTTACGAACTGATTTTAAATGTATTACGGTATTATGTTTCTGAAAAGGCACCACAGATGGTGCATAGCAGACATCAATCTGCAGAGCGTACTATTTATTTAAAAGCGCTGGCAGTCAGAAGTTTGATAGATGGAACGCCGGAATTAGATATTGATGCTATCTTACCTCAAGAACTTGCTAAAAAAAAGGAAAAGAAGAACTATGATCGTGATAATGAGATTAACGAATTCAAAGAAATAATCGGTGGCTTATTTCCTTTGTATTTTTTAAGAGCTAAAGTAATAAGCTCCCATCATTTCAATATCCAAGAGGAAGTAAAAAATGCGAAAGAAAAATCAGGTAAAGCCAGATCGAATAGATATCAATCTCATGATAGCTTACCCTACGAGATTACTTCGCTCTGGTCATCCATTTTAATATTATATAACAAAGGAAATAAAGAAGAAATTAGTTGGTTGTATGATTCCTGTCTTAAGGATAATAAATCTTTGTGGATTCCTGTTGAACTGAACACAGTCAGGGCAGCTTTTAGATTGCCGCATTTATATTTTATCAAAGAGAGCCTTGAAGAACGGGCTTATTACCGTATTAAAAGTATTAATGACGGTACTCCGGAGGAAGCGGCAGAAAAATATATATGTCTTAGTCGTGCTGTATTGAACACCGCATCAGATGATGCTGGTATTTATTTTGAAGAAGCCGTAAATATTGTCTCTAAATTTGGTGATGAGATAGTCAGGAGATGGGAAGCTTTTATATCTCTTAGTGAAGAGACATGTATCGAAAATAATATCTCAAATGAATTGGCTTACCGGTTTATTAGATGTGCCGAAGTTGTTGGCGAATACGTAGATCGTGAAAAGTATTGGGATAGAAGTGAAGCAATTGCTGTTTGTGCTAAAATGTCCAGTGGAACAGCAATTGCTGCATTAAGTCGGTGGAGAGAAAGGAATATTGGAAGGTTTGAGTACCAGTTAGAAGCCTTGATGATTGAAATGGTTGGATCGAGTAAAATTTCTCCTTCATTGGGATGGACTATGTCACGATTCTTTTCACATCATCAAAAGGAGCACTTTCTTTCAATCTGCTTAGAAAAGGAATCTGATTTAGAATTAAAGCAGAAAATATTTGCCGACGTCGTCTGTCTTCTTCAAAGAGAAGGAACTACAGCAGAATATTGGAAAAAAATTAGAGATATAGGACACATTCAGAATATTCAAAATGATATATTAGAGAGTATATTGGTTAGCCATAAAAAAAATGAAAAATTAATATTATTACAAGATAAAAAAGAGAAAGATATTTTTAAATTCGATCAGAAAGGCTCTGATATAAATTGGGAAGATGTATTTGGGGATTTGAATATTCTGAATGCTACTGATTTTGAAAAGTGCCTTCATTCCTTTTATGTGATCTCAGATAAAAAAATTTACAGGACTACTAAAATATTTTGGAAAGAAGGTTTAAAAAGATTAGACAAAAAAGATGTTGTGAAATTTATCGATCTAGTACTTGAATCTGAATTAGACCGTTATGAAGTAAATTCATTTTTCGCTTCCCTTCCGAATGAAATAAAGAATAAGGTTAGTTTTAAGAAAAATTGGCCCAATCTGGTCAGGCAGCTAGGAAGAAAGTATGCTCAGGAATTGTCGGCTCCATATTCCATTAAATCCTATGCATTAGAACTTGATCTAAATCCTGATGAAATAGATAAACTAAAAGAAGGGATATTTGAAGGCTTGGCAAATGGATATGAGTTTTCCAATGCAGAAATATTCTTTGGCTTTGTAACTATTGCTTCTCCTTTAATAGACGCTGTACAAGCAGGAGATCTTCTTGATTTTGCCATATCAAGATTTGAACTGCATATTGAGACAGGTTTTGGTGATGGGCAATGGAATAATTGGCTTAACACATCTATGGATGTCAATAATCAAATAGCAGGTTTCATTTGGTCCGCACTTGGATCTCCAAGGTCGGCTGAGCGATGGAATGCTGCCCATTGTGTACGAATGCTGGCTGAGTTTAATTGTATTAAGGTTATTGAAGAACTGTTTAAATGGATGCAACATGATAAAACCGATGCTTTTGGCAGTTGCGAATTCCCTTTTTATAATCTTCATGCACGGCAGTATTTATTAATCGCTATAGCGAGAATATCTCTTGATAAACCTGATTTATTGATTCCTTTTAAGGATGTATTTGTTCATTATTCCATAGGAGAACCTCATATACTGATCCAAAAAATTTCAGCTGAAATAGCAGCTAATCTTTCAGTTTATTTAGAAGATATCTACGATGAGGAAACGTTAATTAAAATAAATGCTGTTGGTAAAAGTAAATTGCCCGTTTTGAAAGTGAGCGATAATGAGAGAATAGAAAGCCCTTGGCATATCAATAATGAAGTTGCCACTGAATATGATTTTTATTTTGGATTGGATTTCGACAGCTACTGGTTTGAACCGTTGGGTGAAGTATTTGGTATACCTTGGAAACAAGCACAAGATATCGCTGCTGACGTACTCATTAAGGAATGGAGTATAAAAGAAGAGAATGGATATGATAAAGATCCTCGTGTTTCTTTATGGAATAAATACTCCAATGAACGGGAAACATGGCATGATCACGGAAATTATCCAAGAACAGACAATCTTGATTTTTATTTGTCTTATCATTCGATGATGGTTGCAGCCGCAAAGCTTCTTGAAAAAATGCCCGTGGTTTTAAAAGAAGATTGGGAAGATAATCAATTAGAGGAATGGATTTCAGATCATTCACTAACTAGTACTAATGGTAGATGGCTCTCTGATTATCGTGATGCTGTTCCATTAGACAGGCCTAAATGGATTTCTCAAAATATGAATGATAACTGGAGGAAAGATATGCCGGAAGAATCCTTCTACGAAGCATTACTCGTTGTAAATGGGGATAATGATGATCCGTGGCTTAATGTTAAAGGAGGGTGGACAGAAAAGGATGGAGAAAGAACTGAAAGTTTTTCAATTACCTCTGCTTTAGTTTCTAAATATACTTCCAATGCATTAATGAGAGCACTAGAAACCTGCAGTGATCCTCACGATTATAAACTTCCTGACTATAAAGAAAGAAGAATGGAAATAAAATCAGATCCTTTCGAACTTAAGGGGTGGCTTATGAATGAAACTGCTTCAAAGGGATTAGATGAATATGATCCTTATGCGGATAATGTAGACTATCCTTCTTATTTAATAGGGGACGAATTTATAAACAAGTTAAATTTGTCTAGAGAAAGTGAAGGGAAAAGCTGGTATTTGCCAACATCATCTTATCCTGATTTGAAATGCGAAATATGGAGCAGTCATAGGGGAATGGAGAGGGATGAGAATCCAGATCAAAGTGGTAAACGATTGAAAGCATCATTACATTTTTTAAAACATCTATGTTCAACTTTTAATTGTGATTTATTACTGGAAGTTGAAATAAAAAGGGATATTACCTATAAATATAGAAGAAGTGAGGAGAAGTACGAATATTTAAAACCTAAACACAAACTATTTATACTATCATCGAATGGAGAACTTAGAACTACAGAAAAAAATTATAAACTTAGGTAAACTTTTTGTTAAGGAGCTTAAATTAGAACCAGGGGTTGACACTTTTTCGCGTTGGATGGCTCATTTTATTGCTGAAAAAATAGTTATTGCTGAAGAATCAGAAGGAAGTGTAAAACAAGCTGCTGAAAAAGAGTGTTTTGAAGTAATATTAAAATTATGGGAGCACCGACGGTCTCTTCCGTCAGGAAGAAGACCTTTAGAAAGTTTTGAACCGATTTTAGCCACATTATCTAAATTAAATCCTGATAATGAGGAGCCTTATTTTTTTAATCCTTTCCAAAATAGAGACCTAACGGAATTAAAAACTGATATTTCAGATTTCAATTCTGTAGAAGCCTGGTTAAATATTGTAACAGAAATTGATAAGACATCCAGAATTTGGATTGAATATGCTTTAACTCAGGCAACAAATAATGCTAAAAATGAAAAGACAAAAGAATGGATTGAAAGTACGATAAACCTGCCAAATGATAATATTGAGGTAACCATAGTCAATTCTTTAGTGGAAGAACGTCCATTTTTTGATTTTGAAGATGACGATCAAGATGATTTTTCAAAAAAATATAATACTGAGAGATTAAAAAAAAGGGTTTCTGAACTCAAAAAATACTCAGAGTTAAATACATTTTTATTAGCTAAATATGAAGATGAACTAAAAAAATTAAGCAGCACAAAATAATGATATTTATTAGTCAAAATAATAATTTAATGTCCTTAACAAGATATGGAAAGAGTCTATACAAAGTCCCCAATGTCAAACTCCCCCAAATCATTTTTCCGCAAAGTGGAAGAACTGGCATCAATTTCAGAGGAAAGGCTCTCATCCAATAGCTCAGCTTTTATAGAGTTTTCTAGCGGTCTGAATATTAGCTATTTGTGGTTTTTAAGCGGAAATTGAGTATGAAAAGTACCAACCTTTTACTGTTTAGCATTTTTCGATTTACATTTTGCGTCCTTTTTGTTTACTTTGTTTTGGCTGGATTGACAGTTGTTTTTCGGTAGCTTTTTTTAGCCTCTTTTCTGTTTTAAGGTTGCTTTTAATTAAATCGACTAGAAACGTTTTTTCCCACGGAACATTCTTTGCAGTAAACTGCAATTTTAATCCTTGCTTTACCAGTCCGTGGCTAATATCCAATCCATATTTCCGATTCCAACCTATCCTGTCCAATAATCTTTCAGATGGAAATTCAACAGCTATTAAATCCTTTGGATATGCTTTTATACTGTTATAATCAGGCTCCTGGAATTCATGCGTTTTTGGGTTGTATGGAATGGTATAGGTTCTTTTATCTCCGTCATAGTAGCTTTCGATATCGGAAAATACAATGCCTTGTGAAAGGAAATCATCTTTGGGTCTTAGCTTGTCCATTCGTACATCAACATAAAAAGTATGCCCTGCAATTTCTATAGTGGGCAGCAGTCCCTTATTTATACGTAAATCAAAAGCTTTCTGATCCACCATTATTTCAAAGTCGGTCATATGGCCGATAGCATCAGGCGAGCAATTGTACTTCCTGCATATACCCAATGGATCCATATCGGAAATTCTGGGTATTCTGACAGTTGTAAAGATTTCATTTGCTATGTCGGATGCATCTATTCCGTAGGTCGTCTTTGATTCGTCAAGACGTTTGGAATTTCTATCATATACAAATTCATAATGTGTACCGCAATCTTTCATATCCTCCAGCAGTACTCTGTAGTCAGGTCTTACTTTTTCAAACAAAGCCATTTGGTCGATGTCGAACAGGTATTGTGTTCCCTCAATTTCAATTTCGGGCAGTTCTCTTTCCATAATTCCTTCTTTTTATAGAATGACAAAGGGAAGTCTAAAGAAACTCCCCAATATCAAAATCACTCAAATCATTTTTCCGCAAAATAGAAGAACCGGAATCAGCTTCAGAAGAAAGGCTTCCCTCCAATAGCGTAGCTATCTTTCGGGAAGCACCTTCCATGGAATTTTCCAGCAGGCTGAATAATTCGGTTCCCTGTATTTTCTGAACGATGGCGGCCGCTGTTTCCTTTTGGGATGGCTCCAATTTTTCTTTTTGGAGCAGCATCGCCACGGAGCTTAGTTCTTCGAAGGTAACCCCCTGGGCAAAACCGTCATTCCCTGCCGATATCCCATACCTGTTCCATTCTTCTTCCTCTTCCTCAAAATCAGGCATTCTACTGAATACTTCGTCCAGTTCTTCTTGCGGAATTTGAATACCGACGTTTTCGTTTTCGTCGTATTCAATGTCTAAATTATCAGGATTTAACTCCAGTTCCTGAATCTGGTGCTCAGTGTCATTCTTTGGCACTGAATGGCTTCTCATAGGTCTAGGCTGCCCCATAATTTCGGGAAGATTTGGATTTGTCTTTTCCTCTGTTGGGTTTTGCTCCTTCCTTTTCTTAATAATAATTTTATCCTGTACCAACAGGGTAATAATGATAAGCAGGCATATCACAATGATTGTTTCCATAACTAAAGAATTGGTTTGTTGCGTTCATTAAAATAATCCGTGATGTCCTGGCCAAATTCCCTGAAGTGATGTTCCATAATATTGTCAATGTAGGAATAGAGCGTAGTTTTTTCTTCTCTCGATAATTGCACAATGCGCAGCAGACGTTCATGGTACTCGGGGCGTAGGTATACTACTTTTCCGCTTCGTCCTGAGGAAAAGCGATTGACCATAAACAATTTTTTAAATTGTTCTTTACGGTTCTTGTGAGTTTTAATTTTTATCTTCATGGTTACATTATAAAATAGGTTTGTATTTCTCGTTAAAACTTTTGGTGATCTGTTCTCCGAATTCTTGAAAATGATATTCCAGTACATTGTTTAGATAGGCATAGATCGCCAGCTTATCCTCACCGATAACCTGAACGATCCGGGATAATTTTTCATGAAAATCAGGCTGGATGTACACCGTTTTGCCATCTCGGGCATTGGTATCAGTTTTCTTGAAAAAAATGGATTCATAGTCCGTATCAGTTCCTCTTTTAATTCTTATGCGTTCCTTTGTTAAAGGCTTCTCCTGTACCGGTTCTGATGAAGGTTTGTGTTCTTCAACCGGAGGTATTAGCCCTTCCTTTTTAACGCCATCCGCCATTATATCCATCATCAACGCTTCGTCGATGTTAGGAGTGATTTTTTTCTTATTATCTTTTTCCATAGCTTTATAATTGAACAATCTTTAAAAATTCTGCCATGAACTGGTCTAACCGGCAAGCCTTCATCAAGTATTTGTCCGGAGGCATTAAAGTGGAGCGGAAAACAGACTTTGTATCGAGTTCGCTTTCTTTTCGGAAGCGTGTGCTGTTCATGATGCTGCACTGCATAAGGCTAAATCCCAAATCATTGATAAGTTTGTTATAGATGCCATATAAAGGGGAGCGTTCCCGGCCATCTACCTGGTTCCAGAACAGGTTGATACTTTTAATGGACGTTTCTCCTTTTTTCATAATGACATCGCGCATCAATTGTGTAAAAACAAGGGTGCTTTCCATCACTACACGATCAGCAGTAATGGGGGTGAAAATGTGATGCATCCCTGCCAATGCTTTCAAAATCCCTGGTGTATTTACCGTTCCGGGAAGATCAAAAAAGATAACGTCTATTGGAACTGTTGAGGATTCTAAAAAATCATTTGCTGCCTCCAAAACACCTTCCGCTTTATGCTGAATGATTGGATAGGCTTTTTTGTTGATCGTGGTAAACTGTGTGTATGCCATCCTTTTTAAAACCTCATTTTCCATAACCATCGCCAGGTCACGGGTCTTCATTTTCATTAAGCTGAGCTGTGGGAAATCGGCATCGAATACTACAACATTGTAACCCAAACGATAATGAAGCGTACTGGCTGCAAGTGCCGTGAAAGTACTTTTGCCCACACCCCCCTTTTGGGAAGAAAAGGCAATAAATACGGGTTTGTTTTCTGTTTTCATTTCTTACTGTTTTTAATTATTTGTACTTATTTATCTGTGTAGATAATCAGACAGTTAATTGTATGTCTTTTACAGTACACAAGTAATTTTGTCTTGGCCTGCGTACCTGATTACATTTGTATTATCCTAGTAAACTATCTGGGTATAGTACTACCGTTTCAGATAGCAGTGCGCATAGTGAGATACTGTTTCAATTACATCTGCGTACATATAGCCCAATGTTTAAGTGGGTAATCAGCGGACTACTTTTCCTTATACTCTTATAGACAATTAGCAGCTTATCTATATTCCAATTTCGGTATCTACATTACTCTGTAGATAGATACAGAGGTGATTTTAAAACTCCATGCATCTACTTTCTTATACAAAGGAATAGAGATATCTATGTGCTTTTATTACTACGGTATTGCTTGGCATCCAAAGGCAGTTTTTGGCATTGCAGCACACTGCATTACTCTGTTAAAGAGTGTTTTACTTTGTAAAATAATTTTTATTAAACGCCTGATGCAAAAACAAGATGATATATCGGGTAAGAAAGTAAACGGCCAAAAGCCGTTTTTCCCTGCTAACATTAATCCGCCTGTAAGAGCGGATTTTCCTTTCACCAGAAAGGAGCAAGTTGTGTTTTGAGCTGCTGGAAATGAATTCCGCCGCTCAAAACAACTTGCCCCGCCGGGGGCTGGAAAACATTCTCCAAAGTCGATGTTTTATAAAATTATAAATGGATTTTTTATGACCGAAAATACTAACAGACCACAAAAGAAATCTGGACGCAATCCTAAAACGGATCCCGCTGTATTTCGTTATTCCATATCCTTAAATGCGGAAGAAAACGCCCGTTTCCTTTCTCTTTTTGAGCAGTCACAAATGAAAGTAATGGCCCATTTTATCACTGCCTGTATCTTTCAGAAGACCATTAAGACCGTAAAAGTAGACAAAGCCACAATGGATTATTATATGCGATTAACCACTTTTTACGGGCAATTCCGGAGCGTTGGAGTGAATTACAATCAAATCGTAAAGCTGCTTTATCGCAATTTCTCCGAGAAAAAAGCCGCCGCTTATCTCTATAAGCTCGAAAAGCATACCGCAGAAATGGCAGTATTGTGTCAAAAAATCATACAGCTAACAGGGGAATTTGAAGCAAAATACAGTAAAAACAACAAGTGATATGGTAGCTAAAATTGGCAGAGGACAAAATTTGACCGGTGTACTTTCCTATAATCAACTCAAAGTCGAGAAGGAAAATGCGGAGATTCTCTTTACCAATAAGATGCTGGAAACTCCTGATGGTCAATATTCTGTTGCCCAGCTACTGCGTTCTTTTGAACCTTATTTGCTGGCGAATCGTAAAACGGAGAAAACGGTTCTGCATATTTCTCTGAATCCGGACCCAAAGGATAATGTCAGTGATGAAAAATTTAATGCTATTACGCAGGAGTATATGGGAAAAATGGGATACGGCCAGCAGCCTTATGTAGTGTTCAAACATACCGACATTGAACGCACCCACATTCATATTGTATCGGTCTGTATAGATGAAGAAGGCCGGAAAATTTCCGACAGTTATGAGCGTAGACGCTCGATGGATATATGCCGGGAGCTGGAACAAAAACACCAATTAGCCTGCGCTGCTGAGAAAGATCCCAAACAGAACCAGAGGGCATTTCGCCCAGTGAATTACAAGAGCAATGATCTTAAAGTACAGATCGCTTCAGTGATACGGTACCTGCCCAAATCCTATCAGTTCCAAAGTTTAGGGGAATATAATGCTTTGTTATCGCTGTTTAATATTACAGCAGAAGAAGTCAGAGGAGAGTTACATGGAAAGCCCAAACAAGGGCTGGTCTATTTTGTCCTGAATGAAAACGGAGAAAAAACAAGCACCCCTTTTAAAGCCTCTCTTTTTGGAAAAAGTGCAGGTTATATCGAGCTGCTAAATCATTTTACAGTTTCCGCAGCGTCTCTTAAAAAAAGTGATGCGGGAATTACAATTAGAAAAGCAATTGAAACGCCCCTGCAATGTGCCACTGACGAACCAGACTTTAAAAAGCAATTGGCTGAGAAAGGAATTAATGTTGTTGTCCGCCGAAATGAAACAGGCCGCATTTATGGCATTACATTCATTGACCACAATTCTAAATCAGTATGGAATGGTTCGCGTTTAGGAAAAGAATTTTTAGCCAATGTATTTAACCATTGGTGGAACGAGGGACAAAAACCGGAAATCATAAATGCAGAAGAACCACAAACAATTTCCACCCAAGCAGCAATATCCGAAAGCTTACCAACGGACAAAGTTCACGATTTGTTTGATTTTCTACATTATGAAAGTCCTGCATATGCTGTTGACAGTCATAGTACTATAGAAGGTTTAGGCGGATTATTGCCTGAGGCTCAGGGAGAAGATTTTGAGGAACAAGCCTTTGCAGATCGTCTAAGGAAAAAGAAAAAGCGAAGAAACAATAATAAATAATTAAAAATAACAGCTATGCAGGGAGAAGATGACTTAAGGGGATTAGCCAAGATTATGGAGTTTATGAGAGGAGTCAGTATTTTATTAGTACTGATGCACTGTTATTGGTTTTGTTACGGGTTTTTCAAAGAAGAAGGGTGGACATTATCTATTATTGATAAAATACTGGGGAACTTTCAGCGGACTGCAGGACTGTTTTCACATACGCTGTATACGAAACTATTTGCTTTAGTTCTTCTGGCGTTAAGCTGTCTGGGCAGTAAGGGAGTGAAAAACGAAAAGATTACCTGGGGCAAAATCTATACAGCGCTCACAATAGGCTTTGTTTTTTTCTTTCTCAATACCCCATTACTCAGTCTTCCTGTTGAAATGGCAGCATTTTTATATATGTTCACCCTGAGTTTGGGATATATTGCCCTGCTGATGGCAGGTGTATGGATGAGCAGGCTGCTCAAAAACAGCCTTATGGATGATGTATTTAATACCGAGAATGAAAGTTTCATGCAAGAAACCGAGCTAATGCAAAATGAGTATTCTGTCAATCTGCCAACTAAATTCTGGTACCATAAAAAACAGCACAACGGCTGGATTAATATTGTAAATCCGTTTCGTGCAACCATTGTTTTAGGTACTCCGGGTTCAGGTAAATCCTATGCCATCGTAAACAATTATATCAAACAACAGATTGAGAAAGGTTTTTCCATGTACATCTACGATTTTAAGTTCGATGATCTCTCTACAATTGCCTATAATCATTTATTGAAGCATACGGATAAGTACAAAGTAAAGCCCAAATTTTACGTGATCAATTTTGACGATCCGCGAAAAAGCCACCGTTGCAATCCGATCAATCCTGATTTTATGACTGACATATCCGATGCTTATGAATCTGCTTATACCATCATGCTCAACCTGAACCGTTCCTGGATACAGAAGCAGGGTGATTTTTTTGTGGAAAGCCCGATTATCCTTTTGGCTGCCATCATCTGGTTTTTAAAGATTTATGATAACGGGAAATACTGCACTTTCCCTCACGCAATTGAATTATTAAATAAAAAGTATGCCGATGTATTTACCATTTTGACGACATATTCCGAACTGGAGAATTATTTATCGCCGTTTATGGATGCCTGGCAGGGAGGTGCACAAGACCAATTGCAAGGTCAGATCGCATCAGCAAAAATACCATTGTCCCGTATGATCTCCCCAAGTCTTTACTGGGTAATGACCGGTGATGATTTTTCACTGGACATCAATAATCCTAACGAACCTAAAATCCTTTGCGTAGGTAATAATCCCGACAGACAAAACATTTATTCGGCAGCTTTGGGATTATATAATTCACGTATTGTCAAACTCATCAATAAAAAAGGACAGCTTAAAAGTTCGGTAATCATAGACGAGCTGCCTACTATTTACTTCAGGGGACTGGACAATCTTATTGCGACAGCACGAAGCAACAAAGTAGCTGTATGTTTAGGGTTTCAGGATTATTCACAATTGACCCGCGATTATGGGGATAAAGAAAGTAAGGTAATTCAAAATACGGTAGGTAATATTTTCAGCGGACAGGTAGTGGGAGAAACGGCAAAAAGCCTTTCGGAACGTTTTGGTAAAATATTGCAGCAGCGCCAGAGTATGACTATCAATCGCAATGATAAATCAACTTCCATTTCCACACAACTGGAAAGTCTCATACCGGCCTCCAAAATATCTACCCTGACACAGGGAATGTTTGTGGGAGCCGTTTCCGATAATTTTGAGGAGCGTATCGAACAAAAGATCTTTCATGCAGAGATTGTGGTCGATAATGAGAAAGTGGCTGCTGAAACTAAAACCTACCAGAAAATCCCAGAAATACTTTCATTTGTAAATGATCAGGGAGAAGATACGATGAAAGCTGAAATTGAGGCCAACTACAAACAAATCAAACAGGATATTATCGGGATAGTGTCCGATGAAATGGAGCGCATCAAGAACGATCCAAATCTACAGCATTTATTACCAAAAAGAGAAGCCTAAAGGCAATGTATAAATATAAATTTATCGTCAGTTTTCAATCCGAATAAGCAATCTTTCCTTCAAACAATAGATTTTTTATATTTTAAAAAAAAGTATTTGTTCTAATAAGTTTTGTCATTTACAGAGGAACTAAGCTGATTTAGCTACTTGTAACATTATTTGGCCAATACATTACAAAACACTTCGTGCAAGATTCATTACGACTACTAAAGACAACTTTTATTTATTAACAAATGGTACTTAGTTCTTAAAGTCCACAATCTAAATATATGCTGATGTAAGTAAGAAAAGTATTCAATAAATAAAAACTCCATTTGATGATTTGTAAAATAAATAATTTATATTTGAGATAGATAAAAGCGAAACAACCTTCGCCAATCTACCCAAAAATGTGTGTGTGTGTGTGTAAAAGAATGTTTGTTTCGACTATATACAATTTGTGCGTCATCGCAAAAAAAAACGGAAACTGACATAAAATATAACTATGGATTTTTTTGAAAAATCAATTATCGAACTGCAAAATCAAAGACCAATATTTCATTCTGAAGATGATTTAAAATTAGCTTTAGCTTTTAATATCAAAAAAAATAATCCCGAATTTGAAATTCGTCTTGAAAGACCTGTACAACTAGAAATGATTAATCGAAATGGGAAAGGAATAGCTGTTCGTGCTCCAATAGATATAATAGTAATGGATACTAGTGGAGATTCTTATCCAATTGAATTAAAATACAAAACAAGAAAAGCAAATATTCTTCATAATAACGAAAATTACATTTTAGCGGAACATGGCGCACAAGACGCAGGAAGATATAGCTTTAGAAAAGATATTTATAGAATTGAAAATTATAAATCAAGTAATTTGAATTATAAATATGGTTATGTTTTAATTCTAACTAATGATAATGCATATTTTGAAAAAAATGTTTTTAAAAAAGACAATATTGACAAACATTTTTCATTCCATAATGGCGTAATTCTTAATCGTTCTGATTTAAGTTGGAATTATAGCAAACTTGATAAAAGTAGATTCATATTTAATGAAAATAAAGTTTGGTGTAACATTAAGTCAAAAGAACATTGGACATGCAGTAAAGAAAATTTTTATAAATTGGACTTACTAAAAGATTATGAAATAACTTGGAAAGATTTTTCAGTAATTGAGAAAACAACCTTTAAATATTGCCTCATAAAAATAGGATAGTAAAAGCAACGACACACAAGACACATCTGTAGCGGTTTGCGAATTTAGTGAAATTACCGTTTTAATTTGTATTTTCGTTTAGCCGAGATGCTTGGTTTTAAAAGTCCTAACCACGGCAAGTGCCAAAACGTTATAAATCTTTTAGCAAAAAACCATTATGAAAAGTTATTGTAATAAATGTAGTAGACCTACTAATCAAGTTGTAGTGAAAGAAGAAAAAACTTCATATGACGACGGCGAAGGTTGGTGGGAAGAAATTGACTATCAAATTATACAATGTAGTGGCTGCGATGAAATTTCATTCAGAAGATTGGAAACAAATCCGCAAATACAATCGTATGATGACATTCCACAGTATATGCAAGAGCTTTATCCTAAACGTGGTCCAAATAGCATTTCAATAAAGAATTTTAGTAATCTCACAATAAAGCTAAAAAGCTTATATCGCGAGACTATTGATGCTTTTAATAATGAACAACTTATTCTTTGTTGTGGAGGATTACGTGCATTAATTGAAGGTATATGTCTTGATAAAGCCATAAAGGGAATTATGGTAAAAGACAGAAAAGGTAATGATGTTTTAAAGGAAAATTTAGAAGGTAAAATTGAAGGATTATTTGAAAGTGGCTTTTTGACAAAGAGTAGTGCAACTAGTTTACATGAATTAAGATTTATTGGAAATGAAGCACTTCACGAACTATCAAAACCAAGTGTTGATGAAATCAAATTAGCTATTGAAATTTTGGAATCAACAATCGATGATATGTACGAATTACATCATAAAGCAATGAAAATTCAAATGAAAAAACAAATTCGAACAAAAAAATAAACGACTCATAATAGCTACAACGGATTTGTGCAATTGACTCAATGAAAAGTTGTTTCTGTATTTGCAATGATTTTGCAAATTCGAAAATAAGGCTTAATTCAACCCAAACCTCTTCTAGCAAGGGGGCATTCGTGGTAATGCTAAAACACAAATACTTATGAATGAACTTTACAATAAATTAGAAACTTACTTTCAATTTGAAAAAGCAGATTCCATTGTTATTTCAATTTCTAAATCAATTCTATTAATAATCTCAGGAGCCTATTTTGGATTATTTCTAAAAGAGATTAATTCCGAACCGGCAATTTACAGATTTAATCATCTTATATATGCAGTTATAGGGGTTATTATTTGTATGTATATTGAGTATCGACGATTAAAAAAAGAAAGAAATTTTCCTGTTTCAATATTAGAACACTTAAAAGCCTCAGAAGAACTACAAAACTTACGCAACCTTTATAGTCGAAAAATTAAAATTTACGAATACATTGATAATTCCATTCAATCGCTAAATTCAAATACATGTCCCATTTTAGGAGGTTCAGAAAATGACCTTTGTCATCAAGATTTAAGTTCTGGACTTCTAGGTGTACTTACAGACTTAGTAGAGAGACCAAATTATTTTCTCAATATTGATGAAACAAAATTTACAGTTGGTGTTTATTTAGAAAATATTCATGATAGGAATTCCAAAATTGGAGAGTTACAATCCTCTGAAAAATTCTTCATATTGAGAGATGATTTAGAAATTAACGATCAGTTTCCTGAATCTTTATTTAACATGGAATCTGAGGAAGAAGAATATTTTCAAATACAGACAGCTATAATGGAGTCGAAAAAGTTTGATAAATATCTATGTAAAAGATTAACGTTAAGTACTCGAAACTTGACAATTATATGTTCTCCAATAACAAATGTTTGTGAAGATTGTCCGCCTGATGGAGTAATTTTCACCATTTACACTGAAGAAAAACAATGTTCCCCCGACATGGAAAACGTTTTTCAGATTTTTGGTCGAATAGTATCAAATTGGATTTCAAAATACAATGATTGCGTTCGTTCATCAAAAAATATAAAAGTTGAGGAAAAACATGATCATAAAGAAGTATTAGGAAAAAATTAAAAGCACTACAATTAACACTTCCTATAAGCAATATTAGAAAAAAATGAGCAAAAACTACTATAAATATTTGCCAACTAGCAGAATAAGTTATCTTGAAAATGAATTATTAAGATTTACTCAAGCTAGTGATTTAAATGATCCTTTTGAGTGTTTGCCACAAAAACCCAGTATCGAAAAATTAAATGCTTTAATAGATTCGTTAATTCCTACAAATACAAATAAAATGAAGGGAAAAATAGTGAGAGAAAAATTTGACTCAAATTTTTTAAGCAATTTATACGAAACTCAGTATGGAAAAGTGAATCAAGATATAGGCATTTTATCACTGTCTAAAAATTGGAAAAACTCACTTATGTGGGCTCATTATACTGAATCTCACAAAGGATTTTGTATTGGCTTTGATTCACAACACAATTTCTTTACAAATTATTTATGTCCTGATAAAGAAACTTCCAAAACTATTAGAGAAGTTATATATTCCGAAAAAAGAGTTGAAATTCCGATGATTTTAGGACAAGAAAAGCTCAATTTTGAACCATATATAACGAAAAGTTTAGATTGGAAATATGAAGAAGAAGTTAGAATAATCTCTACTCTGAATTCTCGTGAACATTTAATAAATGGAAAACCTTTAGATATTTATTTATTCAAAGTTCCTCATTCGGCAATAAATGAAATAGTCTTGGGCGCAAATATAAACGTCGAAAACGAAGAAAAAATAAGAAAGTTTGCATCTGACAAAAAAATAAAATTATGGAAATCGAAAATAGCTGAAACTACATTCGATATGGAAAGAGAATAAATACATCTGGTAATAATCGTTTTGTCTATTGAGTGATTTTTTAGCCGAAAAACTCATTTTCAAAACCCCAAAACCTCTTCTAGTGCCAGAACGTCAGGCTGTGAAAAAACCTCATTTTTCAATTAAATCTTTAAATTATCTTGCCGTAGAACGCAAATAGAAGTCATTTAACGGGGCGTAATTTTCAGGCTGCCAACTTGGTTTGATAAAAAAAGCACTCTAATTTCTACTTTAAATACATCGCTTTTAGTAAAAACAAGACTTTTACCTTGTAAGGTGAGTTCCATTTTTGGAGTTTGGCAATCAGCTCGGGAACTCCAAGAATATTGATACTGCGTTTAATGTTATAGACCAACATAATCAAGCTATGTTCTCCGTTTACTTTTTCCAATCCCGTTAAATTTGTATGATTGTACCCCCATTGCCGTTTGATAGTTCCAAAGATATGCTCGTTGATTTCCTGTCGCTTGCGATACAACTGCGCATTTGCATGATAGCGTTTGTTGTTTTCTTCTACTGCATCAGCATATTGGCTTCGGTCGATTTCTCTGCCGCCTGCTCTACTAGTACATAAATGTTTTACGGGACATTCCCTGCATTTAGGTGTTCGGTATTTTTTAAACTCATAACTGTCTCTTTCCGTGGTTTTCTTGTGCCAGCTTCCTGTAGTTTTAAGCGTTTCATCCTGTGGGCAAGTGTAAGTATCGGTGTCTTGATCGTATTGAAACTGGGCTACCAAATAATCCTTGGTCGTACCGTTTTCGTTACTTTTTCCCTGCTCGGGTTGTGCCACAATGGTAGTGATATTGGCTTGTTTGCAGATTTCTATTTGTTTACCGTTATGATAGCCTTTGTCCACCAAAGCCGTGTAGGTTTCAATGCCTAAATTCTCTTTAGCTTCAATAGCAATTGCCGACAAGGCACTGCGGTCATTTTTGTTGATAGTATGCGTAGCTATTACAAGATTGTGTTTGGCATCTACTGCAGCCTGAATATTAAATGAAATTTCAACCACTTGCCCTTGTACCAACAAAGCTCTGGCATCGCTATCGGTAGTGCTTATTTGAGGCTCGCCACTGGCTTTTAGCTTTTCTTCCAGCAATTCATAGCGAATTTTATTTTGTTTTAATCGTTCTATTTTTTGTTGGATGTTTTGAATTTTAGGCTGATTTTCTTTGGTATCATTTTCCTTCAGAGCATCAAGGTATTCTTGGGTTTTAGTTTCAATATATTCCAGATGCTGGTCTATTTTCTTTTGATTGAAATTGGCTTTCTTGCTATTGTGCGCCCGGCTTTTGTACCATCAATAGCAATGGTTTCTCCTGCGATCAACTCGGCATCTTTTAAGAACGAAACAAAGAGTTTGAATAGCTTTTTAAGTCCTGTTGGATTGTCTTTTCTAAAATCGGATATACTATGATAATTGGGAGCTATTGCACACAAAAGCCATTGTAATTCTATATTGCGGACACATTCTTTTTCTAACTTCCGGGAGCTTCTAAGGCCATTTAAATAACCGTATAAATAGATTTTAAGAAACACTTTGGTATTGTAGCTGGGACGGCCTTCGGTTTTAAGTGTTTGAACCGTAAAACCAAGAGATTCCAGGGCAACAGCTTCTGCAAAAGCATCAATAAAACGAATGGGATTATCTGCTGAAATAGTGTCTTCTAAAGAAGAAAAACACATTTGATTACGGGGAATTCCTGTGATATGTTGCATTATTAAAGATACAACCTTTCTCTTTTCAATGCAATTCTTTTGCTATATTTGGTTACTAATAAAACGGAGGTTTATTCACAGACTGACGTTACAGGAAATAGCATAAGAGACATTACAAAACTTACAAAAATCTTAATGGAAGACTATAATTTTTATAAAAGTAAATTAGACCGAGAACTTTCAAGACGTAATGACCTTGATAATGCTATTAACAACCCTATACTTGGCATTACTATTATTGTTGGACTAACATCGTATATCATTCAAAATAATAATTTTAAACACCTTGACAAAGCAGATTATTGGATAATTTTCAACCTAATACTTTCTACTTTTACTACTTTGATTTCTTTGTATTTTATTTTCTTATCAAATAATAATCTTTTAAAAGGCTTTGAATACAAAAATTTTGGTCTTCTTAGTGATTATCGTGATGTCCAAAAAAAACTAGAGGTCTATAACGAACAAGTTGAAGAAAAAGAGAGAGAAGATTTTGAAACAAAAATTGTTGAAAAAATAATTACCTTTTCTGATAATCATACCATAATAAATGACAAAAGAGCATTAGATTTACAATTAGCAAGAAAGTATATAATCATATCATTTATTCTTGTAGTTTTTAATTTAATATTTTTAACAATTAATAATTTGATTCATGATTGACAACGACAAACAGACAAATGAACCAACGACTCAACCAACAGAGAGTCCAAAACCTGAAGCTCCAAGAATGCCAGTGGACAGAATTGAAAAAGGTGAAACTCCAGATTTGGAAAGAAAATAATAATTTCTAAATTCAGATTTATGATAACTAGTGATGACAAATCAAAAAGCCAGCCACCTAAGATAGAAACACAAAAACCTGAACTACCAAAATTGCCCACCGACATGATAGAAAGAAATGGTGATTCTACTACTATAAAAACACGATGACTTAAAAAAGCTACTTCCTGTAACAGCCATGGGATTTAGTGGAATAAACGTTATTTTTAAAGTTTACGTTAATTAAAACCCTTCAAGATCTAAAAGCCACGAGACGTTGGCAGTAAAGCATACAGCAGAAAATGGAAATATGACATTAAAAAGAAAAACACAAATATTTATAACAGTTTCTGCAATTCTTGTTGGACTAACGCATTTAATATTTCCTGATTTACAGATAGATGCAATATTTATTACTTTGATTATTGTAGCAATAATTCCTTGGTTGGAACCTTTGTTTAAGTCTGTTGAACTTCCTGGAGGGCTAAAAGTAGAATTTCAAGATTTGAAAAAAATTGAAGATGAAGCAAAAAAAGCAGGTTTGATTAAGCCTGAAAATGAAATGAATTCAATTTCAAATTCAGAAACATATTCCTTTATTGAAATAGCTGAAAAGAATCAAGAGTTAGCATTGGTAGGTTTTAGAATAGAAGTTGAAAAAAGATTAAGAAGTTTAGCAGATAAATATAGTATTGAAAGTAATAAATTTTCAATTTCGAAACTCATCGATGCATTACACAACAAGGAAATCATTAACAATGCAGAAACAAAATCTTTAAAAGATATTATTCATACGCTTAACTATGCTGCACATGGAATGGACTATGATATTAGAAATGCAAATTGGGTAATTGAAAACGGCCCAAAAATCTTAGACAGTTTAGACGAAAAACTTGAAAGTAGAAGTGGTAGATTTTCCGCTGGAAGTACAGACGAAAAAGAACATTGGATTGACAAATCATTTACTAATTGTGAATGGACTACCAATTTTGAATGGGGAGAATGTATTAAAAAACATAATGAACTATGGGAAAAAGAGATGGACAATATTTATCAATCTTTATTAAAAAAACTCTCCGAAAAACAAAAACAGAAACTCATAGAAACGCAAGTTAATTGGATTAAACAATTTGAGATGGAAAAGGATTTTGTGTACTCCTTTGAGGACTTACAATTTAAAATTGGACGAGAGGGAATATTTATTACGGCTACAAACTTTATGAATAAAATAAGGGAAAGAACATTAGAACTTGAAGAAATTTTAAGCAGACTAACCGAATAAAACCTGCTGCCAGCAGCTTAGCGAGATTGGGGATTTAGTGGAATTCGCGTTTTTTATCACTTTTACGTTTAGCAGAAAGTACTCATTTTCAAAACCCCACAATAGATAGAAGCATCCGAACTTTAGCGGTTATATTTTTAAAAACCTATGGAAAACAAAACAATTTTAGAAAGATTACGAGAAGTAGAAATTCAATCAGAAATAAAGGTGGTTGAATGTCTAAAAGAGACAGAAAACAAAGTTCAATCTGAATTTTTCAATATGTGGAAGAATCATGATTCTGAACAATATATCAATATAATGTTCAATGATTTAAAATTAAACATTGAAAAATACTGGCTAAACGAGAAATATAATAAAGAGATAGAAAAGGAATTCAATATGATCTATTTTGAACATAGTGGCCTTTACGGAGGAGAATTTGAATCTTATGCCATTGATTTTAACTATATCAATGATAAGTTTCCAAAGTTTGAAATTATGGATAAAAGGATTACTTATTTAGAAAACATTTCTTGCTTTCCTGCTTGTATAGTTCCATTGCTTAACGACTTAACTAGAGAAATACAAGGAAAAGAAGACGACTTTGACGATTGGGATGATGTAATGGATATTTATAACCTTTTCGAATCAAGTTCATACATTGAAGCATATCAAATGTTTTTGAGAGCAGATAAAGAAAAAGTATTTAGTAAATTGAATTTTAAAACACCTCTTTATTTAGCTGTTGGAGAACATGACGGAGGTGCTCCGAATTTAATTTATGTGATTAAATAAAAAATACATCAGCTAACACCAACAGAATATATGATTCAACAAGTAACACAAGTTAAGCACTTTAATTACTAATTAGATAGTCTTTAAGCGTATAGGAGTGTTTTCCTGAACCTGAACATAATCAATTTGAATTGTTTTTTTCGACTCATCAGCTATGAGTTCTTTATTCTCTGGAGTGATAGACAATTGTATTTTCCTGTCAACTGCCGCCAATTCATTTTTCAATTCACCAAGTACATTCTCTTTAGTCCATACACTGTTTACTACTTCTTGCAGTACAGGAATATCTTTCTCAATAGCCGTAATTTTCTTTTGCTCGGCTTCGATCAATCCGGGTATTTTTTCCAATGCATTCAAAAAATTCAGCGAAGCAAGTTTATGATCGCCTGCAATCTGCCCGTTATTATATGTATATTTTATATTTCCTTCACCTTGAATAAAAAATCGGTTGTCTCTAATATCCATTCCTTCTTTTTCCGACATTTCCGTTTTTACTAAAAGTGTAAACCCATACAAAGTACCGATTTCCTCATACAATCCCTCTGTTCTGGTTTTAATGGCAAGCACATTAAGTTTTTCTCCAATCTGTTTTATATCAGCATTTGCAGGCCGGCCGGTAAGCTCAACCGGATTTAATTTTGAACCATCACTATCTGCAAGAATGCGTTTTTCTAGGTTCTGCCAATCAACAGAAAATCTTTCTACCATCGATTTTGAAGTTTCAACAGTTGCCATGCAGTCTTCGAGTTTATATCTTGACATGGATTTGGAACGGGTAAAAGCCTGTTTTTCGTTTTCAAGTGATGTAATTTTTTTTTCCAGTTTGGCTTTTTCCAGCAAATCAGTATTTCCGGAGAGTATGGCGACATATTCTGAGAAATTCATTCCTGATTTTTCATCAATACCACCTTCATCGATGGTACGCTTACTAAGGCTGTTGTTTTTGAGCTGATCAATAAACAGCTGTTTATTATACAACAGGTTAAATTTATAGCTGTCCAAGGACTTTTCGACGGCGTAAATAATCACATCGACTTTATTATCTGCGAAGAATTTTGCAATTTCATTGCCTTTACGGATAGCCCTGCCGTCCCGCTGGGCTAAATCACTTGGTCGCCACGGCGTGTCCAGATGGTGTACTGCTACAGCTCGCTTCTGAGCATTGACTCCCGTCCCCAGCATATCGGTTGATCCGAACAGTATCCTGATTTTTCCTTCGTTCATCATGCTGATGAATTCTTTGCGCATCTTGTCGGTTTTCGTCTCTTGGATAAAACGTATTTCATTGGCAGGAATGCCTTGGTCTTGTATCAGCTTGCGTTTGATTTCCGAATATACATTCCACTCAGTGGGTTTGTAGGTGCCTAAATCGGAAAATACAAACTGGGTTCCCTTTTGGGCATTAAAACGAAAATAATATTCGGCCAGCTTTGCCGCACAATGGGAAGCTTTGTTATCGGGATGGTCATCATACTTCTTACTAATCATCCGCATATCCAGCGACATCTTGCGGGCATAGTCCGTGGCAATCAACATTTTCGCTTTCTCTTCACTTTGCGATAATGGAGCACGTCCAAGAAGCGTTGCGTTTCCTGATTTGGCAAACTCCATCAGGTTTTTGATGAATATTTCCTGCTCAGGTGTTGGCGGTATATTGTGCAGTATCTCCATCTTTTCCGGCCGGTCGATGCCAATATCTTTTGCAGTACGATAATCGGTAATCTCTGAGTAAAACTGGGCCAGTTCCGGTACCTTGATAAAAAAACGGAATCGTTCTTTCTGAACGATATTATTGGCTACTGAAAACTCATAATCAGTAGTTTTTCTTGTATAGATAGCTGCCCAGGCATCAAAACAATTAATGCCCTGTTTTTCCAATGCCTGCGGGCGAAGGTATTTGAACAAAAGATACAATTCAGTAAGCGAATTACTAATGGTGGTCCCGGAAAGAAAAGTAGCCCCTAAATCTTTTCCGCTTCGTTCCTGAATGGTTCGAATGGCAAACAAAAGGTTCAGCGTCTTTTGGCTTCCCTGCATATTTCCGAGTCCCGCCACACGATCGTGGCGGGTATTAAACATCAGGTTCTTGAAGCGGTGGCTTTCATCCACCAATAAATGGTCAATGCCCATCATCTTAAAATCGACCACATCATCCTTGCGGTTTTCAATATCGTGCTGCAGGGTCTTTAGCCTGACTTCCAAATTTTGCTTTCGTACGATAACGCCCTTGAGCATGGCGCGTGATACTTCTTTGCCCTGGGATTCAAGGGCCGATAAATTTTCTTCAACACTATCGAGTTCCGTCTGCAATATTTCTTTTTGCATTTCAGCCGATTGTGGGATCATCCCGAATTGGTCGTGGGTCAGGATAATACAATCCCAGTCATTGTTTTTAATCTCCCCGAAAATACGCATGCGTTTTTGAGGTGTAAAATCCTCTTTGCCCGGATATAATATTTTAGCATGAGGATATGCTTTTCGGTAGGTTTCCGCTATTTCATGAACATTGGCTTTCAGCCCAATAATCATGGGTTTATGTGCCAGTGCCAGACGTTTAATTTCCTGAGCGGCGGTACACATGATGAGCGTTTTTCCGGCACCGACTTCATGATCGCATATCGCTCCGCCGCTCAGTTTGATCATCCATACTGCATCTTTCTGGCTGGAGTACAGGTCTTCAATCCCCAATGCCTTTCTGTCCAGTCCGGGAAAGTCCTGATGGCTGCCATTGTATTGGGGACGGACAAAGCAATTAAAGGTATCATTGTACTTATCGGTCAGACGTTTTTTAAATTCATGATTCTGGGCATACAGCCACTGGGAAAACGCTTTACGGATTTCATCAATTTTCGTATTGGCCATCTGGATAGCTTCCATATCCCGTACTTTTATCTCTTGGTCACCATGCATTACTTTTTTGGTAATATCAGGGGTGGTATTGACCAGACCATGTTTAAGCAGCGTAATTCCATCATAAGACCGGCTTTGCGATTTTATAGCATATTTCTCGGTAATATGTATATTTTTGGTATCACATTTAATTGAGAAATCATCTGTATTCTCGTTGTAATAAATGCGTACATCCGTATTAAACAGATGCGAAGCAAAATGGTTGTAGATTCCCATTGGTATCCAGCGCTCGCCTAAATTAAAATCCAGTTCTTCAAATTCAATACGTCTGGGAAAGGCCTGTTCAAGAGCGTGAAGGCTTTCTCTGGTTTGGGTATCGTCTGGGTTTAGCTCTAAATAGTTTTGTATTGCCTGGGCTTTTTCAACTACATTTCCTGCAATCCACCGTTCTGCTATTTCATATTCTTTTTCCAAAGGATTATAGAAAATACGTCCGTGAAGTGCCTCTTTCAGATTATCAGTCGATAACCCGCTGATCTGCGACATATAATCCAAACGGACAGCTCCATATTTATTGAGTGACGCGGTTAATGCCTCATCAGGATTATCGGTTGTCATGGCAGTGATTGAAAAGCTGACTGGATGATGAAAGATATCCGATTTGTGGACCACACCGCCAACTACACGTTCGAGATATGGAATTTCGTTTCCGGCACTGTCTGTCTTAATAAGTTGGATGTTTTCTGCACTGTTCAGGCTTCCATATCTCTTCGAAAAGGCATCATAGAAATGGTTTAATATTTCTCTTTCCTGTTTGTGTTCGGTTTGTATTTGAGCTTCTTTCTCATACAATTCCTGATAAGCATCACGAACGTTGATATAGGATTCAGCTCTTATTTTTTGAATTGGTGCAAGGGTAAGGGGATGAAATAATGCTTTTTGTTCTTCCGTATTTATATCTTTCAGATAGCCTACATGCCCGTTGTGAAGCACCAGACATTCATTTCTATAAAAAGACTTCAATTTGTCTTGATAAATACTTACTTCGGCAATAGGTAAAGTTTTTAGTTCAGCAGTATCAGAGAACAAATCCCCCATTATCTGTTTATTTTCACCATTGTGTACTTTTTGAACTGATGGCGTAGTTTCATTTTGCCTGATGGGTAAATCGAATAAGTTTCCCTGTCGAACTGGTGGAACTATTTTGCGTTTAGATTGGGGAAAGTTTTTCTTTTTCTGAGGTGTACTTTTTATTACAGGAGTATTTTCATAAAAACTAAAAAGGCTCAATTGGGAAGCTGCTGAAAAGTCATTTGGGGTTACAAAATGGATTTTATCCAGTTTCTCTTTTTCAATATCTATTATTGGTATTATGGGTTCAGATATATGAATCGTAGAAATAGTTTCTGCCCTAAGTCCATTATATAAGTCCAGGTCAAAATAATTGGAGAGATCATCAGACAGCATTTTTTTTAAATCTTTTGCGATTCCTTACACGCCGTCCTTATGCTCATAAATCCACGAGGGTTTACCATATTGATTGGTTCCTTCATACAATGAAGTATGTACAATACGCTGTCCCTTTGCAAAAAGCAGGTTATTGTTGATATTTTCAGAAGTAATATAGGCTTTGCAGAATTGCTGCTCGATTTGGGAAATCCCTGATTTAGACTTGTTTTTTTGCAGTACAATCAAATCACTGCCCACTTCGGTACCGGCATAATCGGTGAACAAATTATTGGGTAAACGGATAGCCGAAACCAGATTACAGCTTTGCATCAAAGCCTCACGTATTGGTTCATTTTTGGCACTGTTAAGCACTCCTTGTGAAGTAATAAATGCCAATATCCCGCCGTCACGGAGCATATCAACTGATTTTATAAAGAAATAATTGTGAATACTTCGGGCAGCCTGCATTCTTGCAGAATTTTTACTGCGTATAAATGAAAGGTCAAAAACCGATGTATCCCCAAAAGGAATGTTACTGGCAATGATATCATAGGTTTCTTTACCGCTGTCCGGGATTTCTTCAAATCCGGCAACCCTGATGTTATTATCAGGATAAAGTTGTTTTAGTATTTTTCCTGTGAGTAAGTCCTTTTCGTATGCCGCTATATGTGATATACCTTCATTCTTAAAGGCTTCGATAAAGGATCCTCTTCCTGCAGATGGTTCCAGGAAGCGCTCTATAGGAATTTGGTTTTCTAGAAAGGAATTTGCAATGGCATCAATGATTGCAGGCGGGGTGTAAAAAGCCGTCAGTACGGAAGCTCTTATACTGTCGAGATAACGATGGTATTGTTTTTCGTCAAGCGCATTTTCACGTAAAACCTGATGAAGTTCCTGGGTAAGTGCAAATAAATCCTGTTCAGATTTCACCCAGCGGTGAAGGTCATCTGCCTTATCGGCCGGATTGAGGACAAATTTAAGACCACCGAAACCACTATATTTCATGAGTAATTGGCGCTCGTTTTCAGTAGCTTGGCGTTTTTCTTTCTCCAGCAGGAAAACAAGCTGCAACGCCTCAATATTCTTCTTTAAATGTTCTCGTTTATTGAAGGCCATTATCTTCTATCCAGATTTGAATAGTGCCGGTGAGTTCGGTGTAGAGCAGTTCAAATTCAGGGCTGTCCGCAAAGTCATCCGTAAGTTGGTATTGTTCAAATACAGGGATGCTGACAGGCAGCATTTTTAAGGCAAATGGTCTTAATTCCTCATCAGCCATGATCGTGTCGAACTCGCTGCAGACCACTTTAAAAACAGTGTCGAATTTGGAGAAGTGCAATCCTTCAAATAGTACATACTCAGCAATCTCATTGCACTGCTCAATTTTATTGCCTGCTATAAAAGCATCATTGTAGACTTTAGCAGCTAATTGTCCACGTCGTTCAATAAATTCTTTGTCTGTGGATAACTCAGGAAAACTGCTGTTGAGCAATTCCTTTAATCGTAGTGCGTAATAGGATATTTTATTCTCTGCCTTCATAAATAATGAGTATTAGGGATGGTAAATTTACTTTATTAAAACAAAAGCAAAAATATAACGAAGGAGCTATTGAATATTTTTAAGGCATTATTTGACTGGTAACGGCTTTAATTGACTGGTTTAAATGGTAGCAAAGGAAGCACTAGCTTTCTCTTTGCTAATTTTTTTTATGCGCAGTTATTAAATAAAAATGATTGTAAACGATTTAACTTTGCCGTTTTTTTGTAAGTGTTCTTCTTTTAATTCTTCCTACTTTGCAACTTGGAACAGAATATTTAAATGCATGATTTTTTATGAAAATGAACTTTTTATCCTGTCAATCAGCAATAGCATTATATCTTTAGAATTCAAGTCTAAAACAGTTATTAATCTTTCAGCTGCGCAAAATATTGTTGCAACGAGATTACAATTACAGGCGAAAAAAGTCTACCCTTTATTTTTAGATATGAGAGGTGTAACAGATTCTGACAAAGCAGGCCGTGATTATTTAGCCCAATATGGTTTTATGCTCACCAAAGCCGTAGTTATCGTTGTTAATCCAGGAGTTTCATCAGTCATAACGTCTTTTTATCTTAAAAGGTATACAGCTGAAGTTCCGGTCAAGGTCTTTACAGAAAAATTAAAGGCGATGGAATTTTTAAATACATTCATATAGCTCATAAATCTCTGCATCGATTCTCAATTTCTGGATATGGAAAGGGAAATAGATCAACAGCGAATGAGAAACATATACCATATGCTTCTGGAGATGTCAGTAGGTAATTTTACGTACCGTATACCTCGTACCGAAAATGACGATAATTTAGAGGGATTAGCGGTTCTGATCAATATGTTAGCAGAAGAAATGAAAGAGGCAATCTTCCCTGATGGATACATCAATAAAAACCACACTCACAATCACATAACTGAAACCAAAGAAGATTATAAAGCTTTGATCAAATCTTTACCCGAAAATTCAGATGTTATAATTCGATCATTGGAAGCCCGCCTGATTCAGAATGTTTACGATTACATTATAGGACATTTGGATTCCCCATTGCCGTCCTTAAAGGAATTATCGCAAATTTTCGGCATCAATGAATTCAAATTAAAGCAGAGCTTTAGGGAATTATTCAGGACAACTATATACCAGTTTTATAATGAACAGCGACTTAAAAGAGCGCATCTCTTAATAGAACAAAGTATTCTGCCTTTAAAAGAAATAGCCTACATAAGCGGTTTTTCAACCTATGCTAATTTTTCAAAATCATTTAAGAAAAAATTTGATTATGCACCCAACCGCGTTAAGAGGCCGGCTAAGAACATATAAATAAGATTTTCTTTTGAAAAATTATAGTCATGGGCTTTGCTGTCCGTTTTTGACATACGATTATCCTGAATTGACAAGTGTTATTTATTTGTTTTATAGAATTTTACATCACAAATCACCAATAACTTTTATCATGAAATTTAGCCAGCGCCATAAGTATATTTTTGTAGAAGTAGTTTGTTTCCTGTATATACTGCTATTTGTTTATGCAGCAGGAAGCAAATTTTTGGATTTTCAAAATTTTCAAACACAATTAGGGCAGTCGCCGCTCTTAAGTGCATTTGCAGTTTATGTATCTTTTGGTGTACTGCTCGTAGAAATCATGATCTCGATTTTACTTAGTATACCAAGACTCCGACTGCCGGCCTTATATCTGGCAGTTGGATTGATGACAATGTTTACTGCTTATATTATCATTATTTTAAATTATAGTTCTTTTATTCCCTGTTCATGCGGTGGTATTCTGGAAAAGTTAGGATGGCACGAACACCTTGTTTTTAATTGTGTCTTTATTCTCTTGGGTACAGTGGCCATTTTATTATTGAACCATGGGAAGAGAACCTTAAGAGTACTGTTGATTACCGATATAGCCGCGATTGGAATCATGATTGTATTATTCTTTACATCCGAAGATATTATTGCCAAAGAAAATCCATTTATCCGACGTTTTGACCAATATGCCATAACAAAAATGGACCAAACCAGTTTACAAAACCCCTCATTTTATCTGGCGGGTTCTGATAATGGAAAAATATATTTAGGGAATTTTGCTGCCCCTTTACAAATACAAGTTTTTGATACTGTTTTCAAAAACAAAAAGCAGTATACCATACAATTAGATCGAGATGATTTTCCGTTTCGATCAGCAGAAGTAAGAATAAAAGCCCCTTATTTTTACCTGTATGATGGTATGGTTCCTGTAATTTACAAAGGTAAAATAACAGACTGGAAGGCAGGGGTTATTTACAACGGTAATCATTTTTTTACCAAAGCAGCTGTAATCGATTCCAATAGTATCGCCATTCGCGGCCAGCAAAAAAATACAGGGGAGAATTTGATGGGAGTCTTATACTTTAATAACAATATCAGCATTACATATAATCCCGATATTCTGGAAAAACAAATTGACGGCATATTTGATACTGACGGTACATTTGAATATAGCTACGGACTTAAACGTTTTGTTTATACCTACTATTACAGGAACCAATATATTGTTACTGATGATAAATTGAAGGTACGCTACAGAGGTAATACAATAGATACCACCACAAAAGCTAAATTAAAAGTAATAAAAATAAAGCTGTCAGGTGATACCAAATTGGGAGCACCTCCTTATACGGTAAACAAAAACACGGCTGTTTTTAAAAATTTACTTTTTGTGAATTCCTCCCTTAAGGGAAGATTTGAAAGTAAAGAGGTTTGGGATCAGGCCTCCATAATTGATGTTTATGACATCTCTAAAAATGAATATGTTTCCAGTTTTTATATTTACAATATTGGAAAATCAAAGATGAAATATTTTCTAGTTAATGATTCCAGTCTGTATACCATTTCAGGTTTGGTCCTGCAGCGGTTTTCATTGGGAAACACCATTAAAAAAGCTATTAGAAAATAAAAATAAATCAATTAATTGATTCATTGCCACCGGGCCCGGTAACAGGGGTAAGATCGAAAACCTGTAAAAAAGAGTAGATCATTAATTTAAATTTTAATATTATGAGAACTATTGTAAAAGCTTTAGTATTGCCAATTGCAGCATTTGCTCTGGCAAGCGCAGGTGCTGTAAGCACAAATGTGTCAAAAGAAAGCAAAACTGACACAGTATTAATTTCGGGTTATATTCATAATCCACAACCAAACAGCTGTCAGGAAGTACAGGTAGATTGTACTCCCACTAATGGTGCTACTTGTATGTACAACAACGGTAGCAGTAACTTTCAGGTATATAGAAAAGCATCTGCTGCTGCTCCCTGTAATCTTCAATTGTTTAGACCCCAATAATTTTCAATTGGATTGAAATGTAATGCAGTTCCGGATTCTGGAACTGCATTATATTTATCATTCTATTTAGTTTTTGTACCCATAGTAATCCATAAGGCGGCAGGCTGCTTTTTTAAATAACAATCAAACCATTGTTGTATTCGTATTGTTAAGTCTATTTGATTAGCTCTTTTATAAATGGCATGGGATTCATTAGGATATACCAACATCATATGTTCTTTTTCGAGTCTTCGCAGTGCTATGTAAAAAGCCTCACTTTGTTCCCAGCAAACATTTGTATCCTCTTTTCCTGACCATTGCAGTAATGGTGTTTTTATATTTTTTGCATTTATTAAAGGAGAATTGCGAAAGTAGCTTTGCGCATCTTCATAAAAAGATTTACCCATTCTAAATTGCTGATTTTCTAATCTCCAGGCTTGAGGTATTTCAATATCTTTGCCCATGCTAAAATACCACGAAACAGTATCACTTATTCCTGCACCTGATATTGCTGCTGCAAAAATATCCGTTTGTGTAATAATAAAATCTGTTTCATATCCTCCGAAAGAGTGTCCTATGAGACCTATCTTTTGAGGATCTACAAATCCAAAATCAATTACTTTTTTAACTGCTGCTATAACACAGTCTGTGGCTGAAGGGCCAGGATCTCCCAATTCATAAACAATATCCGGCAGCAAAACAAAATAGCCATTCAAAGTATAGTTGGTGGGATTGAAACCTTCCTCACTGTATTGGGAAGGATTCGTATACTCGTGCAGTATGCCTGACTTGGTTTGATAAATATTTACTACCATTGGATATTTCTTTTCCTTATCATAATCGCTCGGATATAATAATACCCCCTTCAATTCTTGACCTTTTTTATTTCTATAATGGATTAGTTCTGATTTGCCCCAATTGTATTGCTCTTGCTGTGGATTACTGGCAAATACTTCTGTACTTTTTGCACTTTTATTGGGTTTAAATAACAAAACAGATGACTTATCAAATTTCTGCTCAATGAAGACGTAAGAGCCATTTTTTGATTTATGCACTTGATCAATAGCACTCTCGTTAAAAGCCAATGGTTTTTCTCCTTCTCTGGTATTCCAAATAAAGTATCCTTTAGAACAGTCATCTTTATCGGTAGCTTCCAGAATTAAATCTTTTGACAAATCAAATACCGCAGTACTTTTTCCATCATACTTTGCTGAAAATAGATTAGAAAATTCAAACTGGCTTATCCTGAAAACAATATTTTTTTCCCTGCCATGGGTAATTCTTCTGCAGGTATTTTGTGCAAGGTCTGCTATCCACAGATCAAAGGTGTCGTAAAGCAATAGATACTTGCCATCTGAACTCCAGCCGGGACAATTATAAGGTGAAATAGGAGGCATTAGAGCATCATTCCTTGAATCCCATACTGTTGCGATGCCGCTCGTAAGATTAACACTTTTATTTTTATCAGGATTATACAGCCACCAGTTATCATCACGATAATAGGCAATTTGATTTGTCAAAGGAGAAATAATAAGGTCATTATGGTCTGTGGTCTGCTGCTTTAAAAAAAGCGAACGGGTGTTCTTTTTTAGATCCGTAATATAATAATCAACATCTCCATACTCTTTGTAATGTGGAGCATACGATTTGGGATTTGAAAGGAGCGCGTAATCCTGCTTTCCAGTTAACTGTACGTATGGCAGATCGTTTGAGGATATTGGTTGGCAACTGTTGGTTTCTGTAAACCAAACCCAGAGTTTGGCAATGTCTTGAAAGTTTCCAATCTTTTTTTCCAAAGGATAAACAAAGGGCGCATTGCCATTCCATATTTCTACCTCGTTTTCCTTTACAGAAGGCGCAAGTTCCTTATTTTTAATACCAAAGAATACCTTTGAGCCATCATCGGAGATATTTAATCCCAAATCTTTTACAAGATTCAATTCTGCTATTTCTTTAAAATTCTGCTGTATCAGTTGGATTATTCTTCGCTTCGATAACTGGCATAAATACAACTTATTATTTTTTGTAATACTGTCTGTTTCCTTGAAGAAAGCTATTGCATCTCCATTTTTTTGCCATGTGAGCGTGTGGAAACGATGCTGCTTTCCAGAAATGACAGTATGTCTGGCATATTTTTTTAAATCTATAAGCCCCACAGTTTGATTATCAGACAACTCACTACTATAGACTAAAGCATCTGCTTTACTATTAAGGATGTATTCTGAAACACCATTGATACTATCGAGTATCTCTCCATTTTTATCCCTGATTTGCATGTTGCTTTTAAGACCATAAGTCTGGTTTAGAGTAATAATATACTTTCCACTGTAAGCAACCTCAAATCGGCTTACATCAGGTACTTTTACTTTTCTCCCGGAATTAAGATCAACAATATTTAATTTCTGGTCAGGCATCATGCAGGTGAAAATATCTGCATTTAAAAATATACCGCTGCTGCCATTTGGGAAAGAATATATTTTATTTCCAACCGTACTTTTAACAAAGAGGGTATCTGTATTATTTTCATAGCTCACTTTATAACTCACCCAGCTTCCTGTTCCAGATAAGGCTGTAACTCTTAAATTGCCCCATTTATAATATTCATTTTCACTTAGGTGTTTTTTCTGTCTCACCTGCGCTATTGCTATTGAAGTACTGCAAATCAAAAAAAAGATGCAGACTATTATTTCGCAAATACTCAAATGAGCATTTTTCCGCTTTATTATGTTCGTTTCTTTCATTTCAGATTGAATTAATAACCGGAATTTTGCGGGTTCAAATTTGGATTTGCCTGCAGCTCTTGTGCAGGCAGTGGCCAAAGGGCATCGTCATGTGACCATCCGGGTTTTGAAGCTAATGTGGTGTCCAGAATGCCTGTCCTTTTTAAATCAAAAAAGCGGTGCCCAAATTCGGTAAAGAATTCGAAACGGCGCTCATTAAGTACTGCTGTTGTAATTTCTGCTGAAGTAAGAGCGTTTGTATCGTTTAGTCCTGCGGTATTGCGTATTTTATTCAGGTCTTCTTTTGCCCCAATAAGGTCACCTTGTCTAGCTCGTGCCTCTGCACGAATGAGATACTGCTCTGCAAGACGAAAAACAACCGAATATTCGCTGGAAATTCCTGCACCTGAATCTAGCTTGTACTTATAGGCATGATACCATGTTAAATTTCCGTCAGTAATTGCTCTGGTCCAATGCGTTTTTCTCTGATCATTGCTCTCAAATGAGCTCATCAGATTATTATTTAATGCCACGCTCGCAGGCGGGCCTGAATTAAAAATAAACAGATTGCCTTCAGCAGAATTCGCCGTATTACTATCAGGTATAAACTGCCAAATAGTTGTTGTGGATCCTTTAAGGAATATTTTGTCTAAATCAGGTTCCCAAGTGTAAAGGGGATTATTTAAAACAGCTGAAGCGCTATTGGCAGCTTCTGCCCATAATCCCATAAACAGATACACGCGGGCTAACAAGGCATGAGTTGCTGCTTTGTTGGGTCGAACCCGTTCTGAGGATATATAATCTTCAGGCAATAATAAAACCGCTTCCGATAAATCATTTACTATTTGATTATACACTTCAGAGACTGGCATTTTATGTACCTTACTGTTTTGGACATAATCTGTTGTTTTTACATAAGGAATCTCACCGTACAGATTGAGCAGATAAAAATGAATAAGGGTTCGGACAAAAAGTGCCTCTCCTTTAAGATGATTCTTATCATTTTGAGACAGTGATTTTGAGGCTGAAACGCCTTCAATTACTGCATTTGAACTATAAATCACATTATAGCTTTGGTTCCATAAATCCTGTATTCCGGATTCGGCGGAAAAAAGCGAATTTGTATAGAAGTAATTGGGATCATTAGCCTGATAATAATCCAACTCATCGCTATACAATCCTAATCTACAGGATAAACCCGTAGAGCGGCCGGTCAATAATCCTGTATCACGTAGTTTCGTATACACACCAGCCATCGCAGCATTTGCAGTAGTCGCATCCTCAAAAACTGTTTCACCATTAAGCTGTGAACCCGGAAGATCAACTTCTACAAAATTATCGCACGAAATTAACAACGTAATTACAACTCCCAAAACCAAAATTGGAAAAGTGTTAATTCTTATCCGGTTTTCATTTAAAAAAGACCGAAAGGTTTTATATATAGTTTTCATTTTTAGAAGTATTATGTTAGAAAGTCAATTGGACACCAACGGTATACATTTTTAATGGTGGTAAATACCCAGCGTATTTAAACTCGGGATCACCGCCTTTATAAGAAGTAAATGTCATAAGGTTTTGTCCTTGAAAAAAAAGTCTGCATTTTAAGTTTTTATCCATCTTTAATGGTAAATCATAGCTGAGGGAAATGTTTTTCAAGCGTATATAAGATCCGTCAACAATAGCAGCATCACTTGACCTGTAATTGTAAAATGATGTTACTGCCTCTCCATTTGTGCCTGTTGTGCTCTGTTGATAAGGAGTGTTATCACCTGACTGCTGCCATGAATTTGTCATAGCTGCCGTTTGATTGTAAAAAGCCCCCGCTGGTACATTAGCGATATAATCGTAGTTTTTCTGTTTCACAAATTGAAAAAGAAAGTCTAACTGTAAATTCTTAAACCGAAATTGATTTTGTATCCCGCCAAAATACTGTGGGGTTAAATCAGCGACTGTCTTTCTGTCCTTGTCTGCTGTAATAAGACCATCTCCATTTACGTCTTCAAATTCATAAATACCTGTCTGTGTGTTGAGTCCGGTATAGTGAAATACTTTTGTAATGTTTAAGGAACTTCCAATAACATAATTATTAGCATAGGTGGAAGCCTCCAATCCGGGAAATGATATCAATTTATTTTTTGATGCTGAGATGTTAAAATTTGATGTCCAATCAAAATTTTTATGGTCAATATTCAACGTTCTTAGCGTCAATTCTATTCCTGTATTTTCTACAGTAGCATCCAAATTTGCATTTACGGATGAAAAGCCCGTGGTTCCCGGCAATGGTATACCAACAAGCTGATTTGAGGATCTATTGAGGTACCATGCCGTAGTTAGAAAAACACGGTCTTGAAAAAAACCGGTTTCAAGAGCTGCTTCAAACTTTTTATTGATTTCCCAGCCAAAATCAGGATTAAA
Organism: Flavobacterium circumlabens; assembly: GCF_004345565.1. Classification (GTDB taxonomy): domain Bacteria; phylum Bacteroidota; class Bacteroidia; order Flavobacteriales; family Flavobacteriaceae; genus Flavobacterium; species Flavobacterium circumlabens. The sequence continues at coordinate 286,397 of NZ_SLWA01000002.1, forward strand.
CAGTCTTACTGGATTTAATCCGATGGTTCCCTGATAAGGCGTTCCTGCGGATGTGTAGGTATTTAAAAATTGATAGTCACCGATTTGATCATTTCCTGTTGTTCCGTAGCTTGTACGCAGTTTTCCAAAACTCAGGATGCTATTATTCTCTTTTAAGAATTTTTCGTTAGAAAATAACCATGCTGCTCCAACAGCCCCAAAAACAGCAAACTGTTTACCCGGACCAAAACGACTTGATCCATCGCGTCGTCCGGTTAAATTCACAATAAACCGTTTTTGCCAATTGTAATTGATCCTTCCGAAAAAAGCCTGATACCGATAGACAGTCTCATCACTGGTAAATGTAAAAACAGAATTTGCCGAAGAAAGGTCATTTATCAGGCTGTTGCTTGCAAATCCATATCCCATTTGATACAGACGGTTGTTCTTTTGCTGTTGTGCAGTAGCGCCAATCAGAATATCCATTTTTCCATTGGTAAATGTTCGGTTCCAACGCAGTTGCGGTTCAATTATCCAGGATTGTCTTAGCGTTGTATTAGTGAGTAATATTGATTCACTACTACCTATCCCATAAGCAGGATTGTACATTGTGGAAGGCATCGTACGCACTTCATTATTCTTAAGATCGGTAAAACCCAAATTTGTCTTGAATTCCAAACCGGGAATAATCTCATAACTGAGCACTGCATTGGCCAAAAGATCATTGGTTTTTATTACTCCTTTACTAATCAGCGAAGCCAGAGGATTTTCGAATGTATTGTTTTCCCAGTTTAAATTTCCATCAATATCATATAAAGCAGGGGCATTGGGCGCTAATGATCGTGATATACCAGTTAGGTCAGTGGAGGGCTGGTTATTTTTTTGAGAGGTGTAACCTCCAGAAAATGTTAATTTAAATTTTTTATCATCAGATACATGGTTCATACTGAAATGAACAGCCCCTTTGTTATATCCAAAATTTCCCGGAAACACTGTGGTTTCTGTTCGGTAGTTTCCGCTTAAAAGATATTGGGTTGAACTGGAACCTCCTGCGATTCCTAATTGGGTGTTGTTAATTTGTGCTGTACCGCCAATAAGTTCTTTCTGCCAGTCAGTATATCGATTTTGATCCCATGCTCCGTTGATGTCATATGCGGAATTTGGATAAACTGTAATTCCATCGTTCACAAAAGCTTGTCGCCGCATTTCCAGATATTGTGTGGTGTTCATCAGGTCAAGCATTTTTGTTACTTTACCGATACCTGACGAAGCTGTAATCGTGACTGTTGTTTTCCCGGCTTTTCCTTTCTTAGTGGTAATAAGTACTACGCCATTTGCACCTCGGGAGCCATATATTGCCGTGGCATCAGCATCTTTAAGCACTTCAATACTTTCAATATCAGCTGGATTAATACTGTTAAGAGGGCTTGTCTGGCTGGCAGTTATTGTAGAGGTCTCAGTGGAGCCTATTGTCTCCGAGGAATAAGGAACACCATCAATAATATAAAGTGGACTGTTTCCATCTGTACGCAGGCTGTTTTGTCCTCTTATTTTTATTTGGAAAGCCCCTCCTGCAGTACCTCCATCCTGAATTATCTCAACCCCGGCCATACGACCCTGCATGGTAGCAAGTATATTTGTTACTGGTTGTTTTTCTATATCCTTGGAAGTGATTTTGGCTATGCTTCCAGTCCGTTCACTATTTTTAACAGAATAATAGCCCGCATTTACAGTCACTTCCTGTAATGAAGTAGTGTTATCAAGCATTTTTACATCGATAATCTTGCGGTTACCAATGGAAATGTCAAGGGTTTTATATCCGAGATAGGAAAAGATAAGAATATCAGTAGTATTTGCGGTGATAGCGTATTTACCATCGAAATCAGAAACTACACTTGTTGTAGTTCCCTTTACTTTTATGGTAACTCCTGCCAAAGGTATCACACCATCTGTAATGGTTCCTGTAATTTGTTGCTGCTGGTTAGGCAATTTTAGTAGTGTTGGATTGGCTCTTGTGGTATAGCAGCACAGGTAAATTACTGAAACAAACGTGTACCAAGGAAGTATCCGACCCTTGTAAAATGAAAAAATTTTCATAATTTTGGATTAGTTAAGTGAAACAATGTTTTATTTATTCTCCGGCTCTCTATTCGTGCGTCAACAGTGGATAGAGGGCCTTTTTTTGTTTAGTTTCAACAGGAAACCTTGTTGAAAATGAGAAAGTAGCATGAGATTTAAAAAGCCCATACTGTTTTACTAATTCAAATAAATTTAAACAGTACAGGCAGTAAATATCACAAAGGTTATTTCATAGGCAGGCAAATGATTAATTGTTAGACAAAAAAATTTATGCAACACTAATGAAATAAAGAAGATTGCTAAGAATAAAGCAGAGAAAAATTAAGACCTAAAAAAAGGCGCGGAACTCAGCTTATATTGTATAGGAGGTACTGGCGGTACCTTTACCACAAATAAGTGAGCCCACGCCATAAGCGTGAGCATCTTACTTATCTTCTCGTGGTATTTAAAAACGCCAGTTTTCCTATACGAGATTCAAAGCGAATGCTTCAATATTGTTTTGAAGAATCGCAAAATTACATTTTCATATTTAATGTAATGACAAATATAAGAAAATATTTTAAATTACCGATTTCGGTAATGAAATAATTCATTATAAAATACAAATTGCAGAATAAAAGTGCAATTATGGAAGAGTTTCAAACTGAAAGAATTAAGGAATTAGTAGCTGCAAAAATAAAGGAGATAAAAGGAGTTACCTCATATGCCGAAATAGCTGGAAAATGCAATACGAGTCAGGCTAAAATTAGCAATGCAGCAAATAATAAGATAGATTGCAGATTAAGTACTTTTATTGAAATAGCAACTGGAATGCGAATACATCCAAAAGAGTTATTTGATATAATGTTTGATTTTGATAGTTATTATGCGAATCTAGATGGGGCATTAGGAAATGAACAGAAACAAAAAGAGTTGCCTTGATTTCGACTTAAAAAAATATATTCATAAAATAAGACGCTGGTCAGCATCTTTATTCTTCGAATAATTTTAACATCATAAATTTAAGCTATGCAAAAAACAACTAAAGATACTAGTGCAGTTCAAGCTATAACAAACCTTGCTAGAATCAAGAATTCAGAAATCGGATATTACATTGAGCATTATTTAAGTTTCGGATATTATCGGGTGCGGGTTAGAAATGGTGGATTGAATATATCATTCGAAAAAGTTCAAGATTTTAATGCAACTGGAAAGTTGACAGACGAGCAAATTCAAGAGGTTGCGAATAGCTTTGTAAAAATGAAATAATTTCTAAAAAATATAAAGATGCTTGAAAGAGCATCTTTTTTTATTATACGGAAAACCGTAATAGATAATTATAATTGTTTTGTATTTTTATAATATTCAATAAAAAATAATGATATGAAATATAAATTTGGAGGTAGAAATAAATAGTCAACAATGTCTCTACTATTTAGATTATAAGTGTTAAGCAGCAAAAATTAAATCAATTGAAGAAAATATGAACGAAAATAGAAAGAAATCAAGCGAACTACTGAAAAAGATAATTTCAAGTGATACTTTCAAGCAACAGGAAAATCTTGTTGCAGAAAGAAGAAAAAGTATTAAAACCGGCGATAATGTTATCCATTTACAATATCTAGGAGTCTTTGAAAATGAAGAGATTGAAGATATAAATCAAATACTAAAAAAAGCGGAACTTGAATTGAGTTCATATAATTATAGTGGGATTGCGCAAAATAATATTGAAAGCTATACTTTAATTACATTTTTAGTAATAAATCAACCTTTAATTATTGAACTTTTAAAAGGTTTAGCGACAAATGCAGCTTGGGATATTATTAAAGAAACTATATTTTTCGCTAGAGATAAAATTAAGAGAAAGAAAATCAGTAAAGTGACTTCTGCATCTGTTGAAGAGAAAGACATAACATTTGGTTTAAAAGTTAATTTAGATGAAAACACAAGTTTCAGTTTTGAACTAAAAGGAAATCTAAGTGACGAAGTTATTGAACACTCATTAGACAAAGTACTTGATTTCCTAAAAGATCAAAAGATCAAGACTACTTATCAAATTCCGGATTTTGTGAAGTTTTCTGAAAAAGATAACAAATGGGTTAAAATTGATGTGATGAAAGAAATTAAAAAGAAAAGTAAGAAAGGAAAATAATTAGAAATAGACTGTGACTTATAAATAATTATTAAATGGCCACTATTTCAACAAGTTTCGTTATGTTAAAAAATGTAATATAAAATGTTGATGAATAGTCGTACCTATAATTCAATAAGCTCTTATATTTTGGTTATTTCCTAAAAAATCACCAGCTAAAAGAGAACGACAAATATTTAAAATTGGAGTGGAAAACTATAAAAAAGGTAAGGATTTTGAAGACTATATTGAAAAAGTATATAGGCTACTTCTGATATTAGAAACAAACACGGATGAAGAACCAGTTGTAATTTCAAGAAATGTAAAGCTTCTGAGGAATGGTTACACGGATGAGATTGACATTTTATATGAATTTGTAAAAGCGAGAGTCCGCCATAGAGTGGCAATTGAATGCAAAAAACATTCCTCACCGATAGCAATAAACCAAATAAGAGATTTTCATGCTAAAATTTCAAAATCACAAAACATAACTGGTGTATTTATATCTAATAGTGGCTTTCAATCTGGAGCAAAAAGTTATGCATCGGAACACGATATAATTCTTATGACTACAGATGATCTTCCAAATTTTTTCAATCTGGTTGGAAGTCGTTTAAAGCAGATATTTTTACCAAACGAGCATATTATTGGAGAACCATTTTATGTACTTATGGAGCATAATAATGGAGAATTAACTGGAACTTATCATATTGTAAGCTTTGAAAAGACTCCAAAAGTAATTATGTTATTTTTGTCAAAAAAACTAGCAAATGAATTTATCACTAGAAATAAAGAATTTGATCTTACTCCGAGAAGCTTAAAAAAAGAATCCTATGATTATATAATACTTTTAGCAAAAAAAATCAATGTAAAGTTTCAATTGATTCTAATGTATGATGACTCTAAAAGAGAAAACTGTCATTCTTTATGTATAGAACCCGAAGATTTAAAAAGAGAATTTTATGAATAAAAGCAATGTATTCTTGGATTCAAAATAGATGGATTACTCATAAAGTTAAATAACAAATAAATGGAAAGAATTACCCCTGATAACTACAGTCAAGTTTTAAAATCATTTTTAAGTCAAAATAAATTAGAGGTTCGAAAAGTTTCAAAAGCAATAAATTGCTCGATTTCAACTTTGGAAAGATTATTAAACAATCAAACTACTCCGACTAATGAAATGATAAAACAAACTGGACTATTAATTACTTTAGGTTTTGTCAAATATTCTAAATTAAGTAATGCTGAAAAAGAAAAGTTTTCTGAAAGACTTGGAACTGTAAGTGGAGCTGGAATTGGATTCGGAAGTATTACAGCTGTAGTTGGCGGGTTAGGAACTGCTGGTTTATCTGGTGCAGGAATAATGTCTGGGCTAGCCGCTATTGGTGGCTTTGTTGGCGCTGGTGCTGCAACAGGAATCGTAGTTGTAGCTGCAGTTCCAATCTTAACTGGAATTGCTGGTTAGGGGTTAATAAAAGGAGTAAAAAATCTTACTGGAAATTATAAGCAAAAAAACATCGTTATTGATGATCACTGGGAAATAACTAAATAAATATACTAGCAATAACAGTGATTCGCAAGATTAAGGTTTTAGCAGTTAAGCTATAGTCTCAATATTCAGATAAAAAACTATTCATCATATTTCTTTTTTTATTAATATTGTTAATATCAAAACTAAAAAAATGAATAATAATTCCGATCCAAATAAAGCTAATAAGGATAATCGCTCTAATCAATTAAATCCAAATAATTCTGCTTACGATAAGTCTCGTCAAGAAAATAATTCTAATACTAATTTCGATGATGATGACGATTATAGTTATGTTCCACCAACTAATAATAGCGGTAATGACGATGATTTTGATGATAATGAAACTTACGGGGATGATTGGGAATTTAATCATGATTAGAATTAAGCTATAGCTATTATCTTAGACCAATTAATCTTACTCATTAAATCGCAAAACTATGACTAAATATAAAATTGGAATTTTAGCATATGGTTCTCTAATTGACAATCCTGGAAAAGAAATCGAGCCTATAATTATCGATAGAATAAATTGTAAAACTCCATTCAAAGTTGAATTTGCACGCACTAGTAGCTCTAGGAGTGGTGCACCAACATTAATTCCTTTTGAGACAGGAAATGAAGTTAAAGCTGTTATTCTAGTTTTAGAGAATTCTACCGATTTATCTCATGCAAAATCAATATTATGGAGGAGAGAAAGACATAATTTTGATGATAAAAAATATGTAGAAGTTATAACTCCAACAAATAACCAAGTTGTAGTGAAGTATATTAGAGATTTCGAAAATGTTGAAACAGTTATTTATACATCAATTGGGAAAAATATTGACGGAAAAGTAACTGCTGAGAAACTTTCGCAATTAGCAATTGAATCCATACTCAGCAAAGCCGGCGAAAATAAAAAAGATGGAATTCGATATCTATATGAATCAAAGAACAATTCTATTGTTACAAATCTTAGTCAGGAATATGAACAAGCAATTCTTGATAAGACTGAAACCAAAATACTAGAAGAAGCTATTAATAAATTGGATTTACAAAGAAAAAATATAGCCGATAGGTAACGGAGTGCTTTACGAGTAAAAGAGTTGTTTGAATTTTAAGTAACTATTTACTTTTATATCATTTAATATATTCTATCATCAAAACATTTAATAATAGTAAGCTGCGAATATGTTTAAAGCTATTTAGTTGTTTCAAACTCAAAGACAGTTTTCCCATCACCAGCAATCGCAATATAAGCATTGAATTTTTTACCAGATTTACTTTTCATTCCTTTAATAAGGGAGGTTCTTTTTTCATTGACCAATTTCTCTATATCAGCTATGCTCAAATGGATTCCGCAAACATTACGAAACTGTATCCATTTGCAATTGTCATCGGGACATTTGACAAGTATATCTTTGATGAGTAATTGGTTGTTTCTGCATTTAGGACAAATAAGAGCAGGTAAATTTTCAGTTGCTATGGAAGCATTAAGAAGTTCTGCAGTGATAGAAGTTGCATAAGCTTCAATTTCCTTTTGGAAGACATCAAAATCAATTTGATTATGTTCTATTTTTTCTAAAGCCAATTCCCATTCGCCGGTCATTGCTACATCTGCAATTTTTTTATCTTTCACAAGATTATACACTTGCAGTCCTTTTTCAGTTGGTATCAGGGATTTTTTTTGCCTCTGAATATACTTTCTGCTAAAAAGTATCTCTATGATACCAGCTCTTGTCGCGGGCGTACCTATTCCAATATTTTGTAACGCTTTTCGTGCATATTCACTTTCAATTTCCTTTCCGGCAGTTTCCATAGCAGATAAAAGCCCCGCTTCTGTATATAAAACAGGAGGCTTCGTTTTCTTTTCCAGTACAACGGCTTCTTTGATTTTAACTTCATCGCCAACTTTTAGTTCTGGCAGCTCCTGAATGTGTTCACTGTCTTCGTCAAAAAAACTTCCTTTAATGGCACGCCATCCTGCCTGCATGACTTTAGAACCTTTCAAAGAAAAATCATAATGCAAAACATTTAACGTTATGTCTGTAATTTCTTTTATGCTAGCCTCGGAAACCGCTTCTAATAACCGTAGGGCAATCATATCATAAATAGAATTTTCTTTAGCAGGTAATACAGAGGGTATTTTCTCTGTAATAAGAAGTCCATGATGATCGGTCACTTTCAGGTCGTTAACTATGCGTTTATTCAATCGTCCCCATTTTATTCTGGCAAAGGCTTCTTTACAAGAGGGTTTGTTTTCCAATGCTCTGACCAGATTAGAAATTTCATCCCAAAGATCTTCCGGGATATATTTGCTTCCGGTCCTTGGATAGCTGATGAATCTCTTTTCGTAAAGGCTTTGGACAATAGAGAGCGTTTCTTCTGCTGAAAAGTTCAGCTTTTTATTGGCCTCTTTCTGTAGGCCCGTTAGATCAAAAAGAAGAGGCGGATGCTCTGTAATGGTTTTACTTTCTACGGAAGTAACATTGGCAGTTTTGCTTCGCTGAATGGACTTGAAAATAGCATCAGCTTGTTTTTTATCATCCCATTTGTTTTTGGAGAGGCTAATAAAGTTAATAAACTCTTTTTGATGGCTAAGCTGCAGCTGCCAGTACGTCTGAATTGTAAAACTTTTGTTTTCCAAATATCGTTTACAGATTAAAGCCAGCGTTGGTGTTTGTACTCTTCCTAATGTATAAATACTATTACCTGCAGAAATACTGAGTGCCTGCGAGGCGTTGATACCTACAAGCCAATCGGCACGGCTTCTTGCCCTTGCGGCCAGATACAAACCATCAAAATCACTGCCTGGTTTAAGATTATCAAATCCCTGTTTGATGGCTTTCTCAGTAAGAGAGCTAATCCACAACCGTTCAAATGGTTTCTTACATTGCAGGTATTGGTAGATATAACGGAAAATCAATTCTCCTTCACGTCCGGCATCAGTAGCCACAATAATGCTTTCACAGCTTTTTATTACCTGTGCGATGATTTTAAGCTGTTTTGCAGCACCTGTATCAGTAACATAGCCTTTCTCATTTTTTACTTTTCGAACTTTTAACAGAAAAGGCTTAGGCAATATTGGTAAGACATCTTTTTGAAAGCCTGAAAATCCATAATCTTCAGGCAAACCAAGTCCTACTAAATGCCCTAAAGCCCAAGTGACTATATAACCATTTCCTGTAAAAAAACCGTTTTCCTTATTTGTTGCGCCTAATAATAAGGCTATTTCACGGGCAACACTTGGTTTTTCAGTAATCACTGCTTTCATATCTTAATGTTTTTTATGATTACATTTTTCTACCTTTGCTCTTGGCTGGTGTGTTGTCTTGCTCTTCCTGTTGTTTCTTGCTGTCAGGTTCTTTCTGTCCTGATTTTAGTGGTTCTGTGCTATTTTTAGTCGCCTCATTGGTTTTACCTTCGGAATTAACAGCTGTCTGGGTTTTATGTTCTTCGGCTGGCTGAACCTTCACACTGTTAGGATTACTAAATGAAAACCCGGCTTTACCGGTATCTTTATTGAAAGTCAGATACCCTTTGTATTCTTTACCTTGTTTATCCACCAATCCGTCTACATAAATGGTTTTTCCTGCTGCAAATTGTTCGTACTGCTGCTCACTGAGCTCTTTCCCTCGTATGGTTTTTGGAACTTCTTGGTTTTGCTGCTGGTTATTTTGGGTTTGACCAGTACTCTGGGTTCTGTCAAATTGGAATTCGACATATCGTTTATCGGCATTAAACTGGACAGTAGCATTAAATGGATCCCCTTTTTTGGAGATCATCCCCTCGATGTAAAGCGGTTTGCCTTCCAGTAAGGTTTGTTTTTGTTCTTCATTAAGTTTGATTCCTTTGATTTCATCCGGGATCTTTATCTTATCCACATGAAGGGCTACTAATTCATTGGTAAGCCTGTCTACACTGATAATTGAGGGAACTGGTTCTCCTGTTTTGAGATTGGTAAGATCTACAACACGCCCCATATTGCCGGTTTTAAGCAGGTTGTCCTTATCTTCTTTGCTAAATTCATGCCCGAAAAATGGAAAATTTAATGTTGGTTCTTTCCTTATACCGTGAATGGCAACTACAACCTGTCCTTCTTCATTTGACTGTAATGACAGCCTTGCATCCATTCGTGTGATAGCAGTTCCTAAATTAAGGCTGATGGGAACCAGTTCATTTGACTTGTAGCCTTTAAGTAACGGTTCAAGCAGATTCATCTTTTCTAGTTTTTCTTTGCTGAGCCCCAGATTGTTCATGGTATCCCAATCGATTTGTTCTGGTTTAAAACGATACTCGCTTGTTTCTGTTGTTGTTTGTGTTGTTTCCATGTTTTTATGATTTTCTACTTTGTTATCTTTTTGTAATTCCATCTTAACTTCATATTCTTTCATTAGTTTTTCGCCTTCGGGCTTTGGATTATCAATCTGTTTTTGCATTTCTGCAGCAATACCTACAGACAGCAATTGTGGCACTTTGAAAAAATTGAAACGGGTCGGATTTTTTAGCTGGCTAAAGAAATTGGAAAAGAAGTTGGACAGCAAATCTCCTTGTTTATCAACCCGCATAAATTGATTTTGATTTTTTTTATCAGCGGGAACTGTTTCCAATTCTCCATTTTTATCAATTCCTTTTACATCCACAATTTTCATTTTTTCCTGGTCCAGTACTAAAAGAATGTCTGTCAGTTGCTCTGGAGTTTCTTGTTTGGGTTTCTCTTGTTCACTCATAATATATTTTCAGTTTTGTTAAAGTAGGATCGAAAGTAAACCAAAGCTCAATAGCCAGACTGTTCAAGTCTTTTTGAGGCTTTATTTGTCCGGAATTGTCTTAATCTGTTTTCTAAGTGGAGCAGAAAAGCTATCGCGGACAAACTGGTTTACATCAGATAGTTTATAGTACAGTTTGCCGCTAATGGTATAATAAGGAAGCTTACCCGAGGATCGGTAACGCTGTAAAGAACGTGAGCTGACCTTGAGCATCATAAACAGGTCCTGACTGTCCAGCAATTCTTCCCCATCAATAGCGCTCTTTTGTTTTTGGGTATTTTCAAAGTGTTCGCCCAGTATATCGAAGCGATCCATTATACGCTCCATCCATGACATAAATTCCATTCTGTCGATATTCATAATAGCTATGTTTTATCAATTACTAATTCTCGATTAATGATCTATGCAAAATTGGAACGCATTAATGACATTTTCTGCCAAGGCTTGCCAATTGAAAAGTATTTTTTTTGAGATTTCAGAAAAACAAACAATGGCTTGTTTATCAACGTTTGTTCATTTTTGTTGGTTGATAAACTAAGGCCGCAGGAGTATTCTGCCAATGGGTGGATATGGGCAGGTAATAAAAAAAGCAGTGTTTTTATGACACTGCTTTAGCTAAGAATGATATGTATGAATTTTATAGATCTTTATCCATATACTGATCTAAGGAAGTTTTGAGCTGGTCTAAAAACAAAGTGCGATTACCTGAGCGTTCTTTCATACGGTGAAAAGCATGGTGGATATCTCCTAATTGGATACGAAACACGATTTGAAAGATTAAGCTGATTTTGCGGATTCCAGTTTTACCGTTAGAAATTGCCCCCGATACATAAAGTGCATAAATCAACTCTATCAGTGCATTTTTCGATTCTGTCCAGAAAACATCTTTTGTGGATTCAGCATTCTGCAAAACCATATCGGGCTTGTCAACAGGATTAATTTTGATAATCAGGTAATTGTAGAGCAGTTCATCCGCTATGATACGGGAAACTTTATAATCATAGTAAGTAGAAAATTGAGTATCAACTTCAAAAATAAAACTGTTAAGACCAGTGTTTAGATTTATTTTTCCTAATTTAAAAAAGTCATGGTCTCTGTCGGTTCTCCCTGACCGATAATACCGGTAAAAATCAGAATTGCAAATATGTTCTTTATATTCATTCTTCAAATGCTGCAATTCACCGGAAAAATATTTATAATACATTTTTCCTCCATTTACCGGACAGGATGTTTCTATCCTGTACACTTTATTATAGTAAATCAACTTTCCAAGTATTTGTGGCTTAATAATTCTGAAGAATTCGATTTCTTCATTTGCCTCTGTAAAATGATGCTCCAAAACTTGCTTTTTCATTCCTGACAATAAATCCTGCAGGAAAATAATCATACGATAGGACTCGTCTATTACATGCACGGATTCCAAACTGATTTCCTGTTCTTTTTTTACGATACTGTAAAGGACATCTTTGTAAGGGGATTGTATCATATTAATAATATTATGCAAACAATATAATTCCATCTTTCAGGTTCATTCAGATCTCAGCCTTAAACGGTACTCCGAGGGGGACATGAAAGTTGATTTTCTAAAAAAATTGCTAAAAGATGAGGAATTACAAAAATGTAATTCCTCAATAATCTGCAAAATGGTCAAGTCATCATTTTGAAGCAAAATTTTAGCTTCCAAAATAAGTGCTTCTTCGATAAACTGCTTAACGGTCTTATTGGTGACCTGCTGTACGGTTTTACTAAGGTGTCCTTTTGTTATTAATAATGCATCAGAATAAAACTTGACACTATGCTCTTTTGCACAATGAAGCTCTACTAGTTGTAAAAATTGGAATACCAGTTTTTCCTTTCGGGTATGTTTTTCTTTTACATTACAGGAATCTTTGCTGTATATTGAAGCAAGCACATACAACAAAAGATTGAAGCTCAGCGACAGTACTTCGTTATAAAATGGATATTCATTTGTTTTGTATCTTTTGTTTCCTGTTAAAGCAAACAAATCATTCAGCAAAAGAGAATCCTCATCCTTGAGCTTTATTTTCGATGGAAATTTTGCGATAAAAAATTCAAAGAAACCTATGTTTGGCTTTCTTATTGTATTCTTAAAGATAAAACCTGGTGTAAAAGAAAGTAGGGAAATCTCCAATGTTTCACTCATCAATACAATCTCGCAAGAAGTTCTAACCGGTATTACAAGCAGTTCACTTTGGCATAAGTAATACTCCACATGATTTGCCCGCAAGGTTATACATCCTGAATTTATCAAAATTATAATGAAGTAACTGCTGTTAAAATATTGTTCCAGTGCAGCTTTCGAACAAAACCTTTCAAAAGTAAAGACCTGCAGGTCTGAATGCCGGTATAATAAACTTTTCTTTATCAAAACATTAATTTTAAACATTTGCTGTGATAAACCCTAAAGAAAATTTTGGATCATCAGTCTTGATAGGAACTATTGGACATTAATATCCACATCAAGGAAACGGACACAAATAATAAGTTGGCAAGGTTATCTGTAAAAAACAGAAAAGCCAGCGGTCGTACATTACGGGTTTTAACCTCATTTATGGATGGATAACCAATCATTTCATCAAATTTCGACAGCTCATAAATGAAATAAAGCTCGATAAGATTAAAAATGATTAAAAACACGCAAAAAACAGTTACGATTCTTTTTTCAATCTTGGGTGATAGATACATGATTTCTCTTTTTATAAATTATTTTGAATAATTCCGGACAGCAAAGCCATTCTTACCGTTTTAAAAGTAATTTCATCTGTGGGGATAAAATTATCATCCCTGTTACCAATAGCTGTGTCCCAATCTTTATCCCCACGCTTTTTTTCGTAAAAAAGGGAAGAGCCTGCAATCGAAGATATAGCGAGTATGACACACTTATCTTCCGATGTATAGGAAGTATCAGTGCTAATATTAGATTGATAAAGTGCTATTGACTGGAGCATACTTTGGTAATCACCATTATTGAATTCCATAATGTTTTCAATAAAGTTTGACAGACTGGCTTTCCCTGCTGCTGTCATAGAAGGATTATCGACGTTTAATTCAAATAGTCCCTGCGATTGGTTTACTGCATTTCTGATTGCATCGATTGATGAATTGGTCAGGTTTAAATTACCCGCAACCAATGATACTGTTGTATTTCCAGTGGGATGGATCGCCTGATTAATTGAAAGAATTGATTCAGAATCGAAAGTACTCTGATCATAAAATTGTGATAGCAGCTGATCGATTTGCAGAGTAAGTGAATTTTTAGCGAAACTGGATACATTGGATTTACTCAGCTTAGAGGTTGAGCCCTCAAGGGAATTAATTTCTTTTAATTCGCTATCCGCTGTAAAATCATTTGTGCAGGAAATCGACAGAATTGTAATGGTAAGTACCCATAATGATAAATTTTTCATGATTAAATTTGTTAAATGTGACCGGCTACTTTTTTTTTCGCCAGTTCATTTCCCCGGGAAGCAGAACTTTTATTTAGCACGATGCCAAACATTTTTGCTTTTGAATTCGGGACAAAGCTAGAAGCTGGATTTCAATCTCGCAAAAGATGTATTGTCGATTTTCGGAAAATAGCATATCGATTTTCGGAAAATCCATACCCTATTTTTTAAAAATATTCATCTCATTATCAATTGTTTATATTATATTTGATGTTCTTTTTTTTAGAAAAACTGTTCAAGAACATTTCTGGAAGACAAAACCCCTTTCTTTAGAAATTATCTTACAATAAAATAGTATACACTTTTATCTTAACCTATGATTAAAAAATATCTACTCGTTTTTTTCCTATGCCTGGGAAATCAGATTACAGCACAAGAAAGTGCCTTTAAAATTCCGGACTCACTTCTACGTAAAGATTATGACTATCTCTATGATAGGATTGACCAATCGCAAGGTGATACTATCAGGCAGTCCTTGTATTTAAAATCATTTTTATTAAAATCGAAGTCTGAAAAAAATTTCGAGGAGATAGTCAATGGATACAAAAATTACCTCCATCATTCACCCGATAAACTAAAACTCATTTATGCCGACAGCATGATATACAGTGCTAAGCAGTCTAAGGAGAATAATCTTATCGGTTCTGCTTATTTGTCAAAAGGGATCGTTTACTATGGACTGAAACAACATGATCAGGCATTGGACAATTACCTCATTGCAAATGATTTTATTTCAAAAACCAAAGACAATTATTTAATTCATAAAGTAAAGTATACAATAGGCCATATAAAATATTATCTAGGTTTTTATGATGAAGCCATATCGTTATTTCGGCAATGCATTGCTTTTTTTGAAAAAGAAGATCCAAGAGGTTATCTAAACTCACTTCATTCACTTGGATTGTGCTACAACAGAATTGGGAATTATGGCTTATGTTCCCAAACAAATAAAAAGGGTTTGTCAGAAGGAAAAAGGTTGGGTATCACTACGATGGATTCTTATTTTATTCATTCTGAAGGAATTAATCAATATGCGCTCAAAAATTATAGGGAGGCTATCAAGCAAATCAACTATTCTTTAGCTATTATAAAAGAAAAGAAGGACTTTGCAAACCAGGCTGTTGGTTATTTTTACATTGGCAAAAGCTATTGGCAGTTAAATGAATATGAAACAGCATTGCCTTACTTTAAAAAAGTAGTTCAGATTATTGAAACTAAAAATTATATTCGGCCAGATCTTCGTGAGAATTATGAGCTGATGATACGTTATTATAAGTCTAAAGACGATCTGAACAACCAGCTTTATTACATACAAAAGTTACTAAACATAGACAGGATATTAGATCGCAGGTATCGATATCTATCCCATAAGATCCATAAAGAGTATGACACCAAAAAGCTGTTGGCAGATAAAAAAAGTATAGAAAATATTCTTAACAGAAGAAAACACAATGATTTGATTCAGGGTTTGGTTATTGCCTTCTTATTTTTTTCCTTAATCCTTTTACTATACCGGAATATAAGAAATAAGCGTATATACAGACAAAAATACGAAGAACTAATGACTAAAGGTAAATCCCCCAAAGTTGAAGAGAAACAAATAACAAATGTAATTGCTGATATAAATCAGGATAAAATAAAAACATTGTTGAAGCAATTGGAGAAATTTGAAAAGGACGACAAATTCCTCGAAAAAGACTTGACTTCTAGCAAATTAGCTGTAGCCTTTGGCGCAAATGTAAAGTATCTGTCAAAAATAATTTATCACTATAGAGGAAAAAAGTTCGTCGATTACATTAATGACCTCAAAGTAGACTATTTAATTTCTCAACTGCAAAATGATAAAGCAGTTAGAAAGTATACCAATAAAGCTTTGGCTGAGGAAGTGGGATTCAGCAGTACACAAAGATTCACCAACGCTTTCTTTGCCAGAACCGGAATGCCAGTTTCCTTTTTCATTCAGGAAATTAAAAAAGAAGAAATGACTCATTTAGATGAAAAACAGAATTCTAATTTGAAATCCAATTAAAATAATTTAATTAAAAGTTACTTAAAAACTATTCTACTATTTAATTAACAGTTTTACCAATAATTAAAATTATACTAGAATTTTCTATTATAACAATATAAGGTAATTGCACTTTTTTTATTTTAGATGTAATATTAGGGTATTATAATTCAAAAAAACGAGCATAATAGCACCTAATACGGATTAAAACTCTGGGAATTTATTCTAAATCAGTAACTTCTCTATTTCATTCTTTTAAATTAATATAATTTGGATTTTAACGCGGATAAATATATATTGATAAATAGTCTTCTTACGTTCGTAAATGTAAAATTCAAGTTCTCTTGGATGTCAATTTCAGATATATTTGAGTGGACCAATAATAGATAAAATATTCTTTATTTTCTTTTTATAAATAAAAAACATGTTCTATGTATTAAGAAAATTTTCAATAATTATACTCAACGGGCTATATATAAATCTGAATATAACAAATAAGATTTCAAAATCGGGTTAAAAAAACGAGATAAATATTTCTCCAACTTAACTTGGTTAATATTAATTTTTTATCTTAAAAAAATATTTTATTTTATGAAATACTTTATGTTTTATTAAAAAATTTTATTCTTAATTTTTTTTTATGTTATTTATAATTTTACTTTTGGCAAAAATAATCTCACTTTAGTCTCCTTAGTAATTATCAAGTGCACGTGATAAAAAAATTTGGAAAAAAATGTGAATATTTTAGAAATGTAAATTATTTATTAATCATCTAAAAAAGAACGATGAAAAAATTAGCATTAAAAAACTTAAAAGTTAAAAAGGTTTCCAACGAGGAACAAAAATCAGTTAAAGGTGGACAAGAGGCAGAATTTTTATCTTTATGGAGCTGTAGCGATTCAACCAAATGTTGGAACGAAAAAACAGTTACATTATCTTGTTCTAGCTGTGATTTTGGGCAAGCATAATGATTTAATCAATTAATGTTTTGTAAATAAGGTAATACTTATAAAATCTATTTATTGGAACTACCTTCATTTAGGTAGTTTCCTTCTTATAAATTGAATATTAAAATCCTCTTGATTAATATTCTTTGCTTGGGTACTAATTTATGGCAAAAAATTATAGCTGTTTTATCACATAATTTTATGTCGTACATTTTATTATTTATACCAGTATTTTTAATGAACTCAAACATTTATGTTTTCTCAGGAGACTTTTAGTTCCAAATCATATCTAATCAATGCAAAAATGATTATTCTCTTTTAGAAAATAAAGGAAATTGTTTTATTTAGGAGAGCAAACGCATAGAGATGAGACTACTTTCGAGGAAAAAGTAAAAAATTATAAAAGAACTTAGTAACATATCTTAAAAAAAATATTTTATTTTATAAAATTAAGAAAATACAATGTATTTTCTTAAAATTTTTATTCTTAAAATTTTTTTATGTTATTTATAATTTTACTTTTGGTAAAAATAATCTCACTATAGTTTTCTTAATAATTATCAAGTGCACGTGATGAAAAATTAGAGAAAAATGTGAATATTTTAGAAATGTAAATTATTTATTAATCATCTAAAAAAAGAACGATGAAAAAATTAGCATTAAAAAATTTAAAAGTTAAAAAAGTTTCTAAAGAAGAGCAAAAAGCAGTTAAAGGTGGTTTTCTATCTTTATGGAGCTGTAGTGATTCAACTCAATGTTGGAATGAAAAAACAGTTACACTATCTTGTTCAAGCTGTGACATGGAGCCATATCTTCAATAAAATAATTATAACAAAAAGACCAATTGTTTAAAGGAACTACCTTTATTTAGGTAGTTCCTTTTTTTAAACATGTTATTTACTATTTTCTATGGATATTTTTTCGTTAGGTGCTACTTTATTGCAGAAAGTTAGATTAGTAATTCCACATACTTTTTGTATAAGGTTTTTTATGATTTTTGCAGGAATTGTAATGAATTCAACTTCTATGTTTGCCCAATATTCTTTTGGCTCTAAACTCTATTCGATGAGTGAAAAAAATGATTATTCTTTTTTGGAAAAAATTCTAAAAAACAAGCAAGTCGTTTTATTAGGAGAACAAAGTCATGGCGATGGAGCTACTTTCGAGGAAAAGGTCAAAATTATTAAATACCTAACAAATAAAGGAAAGTTTAATACAATCGTTTTTGAAAGCGGGATGTATGAAAATTATAAGGCGTGGAAATTATATTCTACAGGGAAAGCAACTTCATCAATTTATTATCAAAGCATTTATTCCTTATGGTCAACAACTCAATCGTTTCAAAAATTGTTAGATCATATTGATCGTAGAGCTATTTTAAAAGATTCAATTAAAATCATAGGTTTTGATTCGCAAGAGAAAGGAGAATTGTTTAAGAAATATTTTATTGATGATCTAAGAAAAACTTTTAATGATCGTCAAATTATTATTAATGATCAAACATATAATACAATAAAAAAAGTTTTTATTGATAAGGATTTGAAAGAATTTGCTGATAATAAAAAAGATTCCATCTATTTATATCAACAATATGAATTGCTATTAAGTTCATTTCAAAAGATGCATAATCTTAGTAAAGATGAGAAAATGATCAAGCAGGTCGTGCTGAGTCAGATTGCTCAAGTTGATTTTGATATCAAAGTTTTACAGGGCTATAAAATTGCTTTTCAAAATCCCAGAGATGCTCAGATGGCAAGAAACCTTATATTTTTAACAGAGTTATATCCCAACGAAAAAATGGTTTGTTGGGGAGCTTCTTATCATTTTTCAAATCGTATCAAGGATTTTGATTATACAGATATAACCGAAGATTATCTAAAGAGGCAAGTCGCTTTGGAGCAAACAAATTCAGTTAATCCCATTTCGACTTTTGAAGATGTAAAAATGCTTGGAGATGCACATCCAATGGGTGAGTTTTTAAAGAATCATTTCAAAAGTAAAATATACAGTATTGCTTTTTCGAGTTTTGAAGGAGAATACGGAATTGCGGAAGGTAAGTCTTATCCTATTTTAACACCACCTGCAAAAAGTGTTGAGCAAACTCTTGCTCAGGATAGCAACGATAAAATCTTTCTTAATTTTGATAAAAAATTTATGGGAAAATATTATTGTTCCGCACTTGGAAATATGCCTTTAAAAGCAAATTGGAATTCCATTTTTGATGGTTTGATTTTTATAAAAACAGCATTTGCTCCTCCATTGAGCTCTTATAAAACTCGTGACATTTCTTCTGCGGATAGTCAGAATTTTTCGATATCTGGTGAAACTTTAGATTTAGAAAGTGATAAAATTATTCCAAATGCAGATGTCTACCTAATGAATTGTAATAAAAGTGTAGTAGCCAATGACAAAGGGATGTTTCATTTTACAATACCAAAAAGTAGTTTTAATGATAAATTGATTATTTCAGCAATGGGTTATTATTCTGATACACTATCAGTTTCACAGTTAGAAAAATCCAATAAGGAATTATTGCAAATTAAGCTCAAGAAAGAAACTGATATAGGATTTTCTTTGAATGAGGTTTTGATTTCTTCTTCAAGAAAGAAAATGAATAATTTGTCCGCGAAAACAATCTTAAAAAAGGCTAAATCGGCTATCCAGTACAATTATTATCAGGCACCTTTTAATCAGAAATTCTTTTTTAGAGCACAAACCAAAAAACAAAGTGGTCTCACGTCTAATGAAAAAGCTTTTATAAATACTTATAGTCCCAATGGCTTTAAAGTCTCTCAAGATCCTGCAAGTAATTATTTTGGAGAGATACTTCAATATAAGAATATTGCAAATACTGAATCAAAGGAAAATTGGAAAGGAATTGGTTATTTAGGTGTAATTATTTTTAGAAGCATCTTATTAAGCAACCAAAATGTACTTTATAAGACGTCTTCATTTGATCTACAAAAGGAAAAAATCATAGAGTATAATGGTAGAAAAGTTTATGTAATCAGCTTTATCAATAAAGCTCCCGATGTATTTTCAACTGGCTTTGGAAACCCTCCTGCCAAGTCAGCTACAGGATATATTTATATAGATGTAATGTCCTTCGCTATATTGAAATTCGAACATTTTGTGGTATTGTATCCAGATCAACCTAATGATCAGGAAAATGTGATAATAGAATCAACTCATAAGATTACCGAGACATTTAAATTAGTGAATGGAAAATATTTTATGAATTACTGTAATGAAAAAGTAGAAAACAAATATTTATCCAAAAAAGACAAGAAACTTTTGAGCGAATTGAATACTAACTATGATTTGATGTCGGTAGACATATTAACCAATAACGTTGAGGTAATTTCCCGCCCGATTGACCGTTTGAAATTAGATATTAAAATCAAAGATAATCCCGTTAATTTGGATTATAATAACTTTCTTTTGGAAGATGAAGACATCAAGTTTTAAATATTTATAAAGAAAATGCAGAACATAGTTTTTGAAATTGAAAAACAAATTTGGGCAACAGTACCCAAAGAAAACAGAATAGGTATACTTAATGGTCTTTCAGGGATTGCATTGTTTTATAATTCACTTTTAGAAATTGATAATAATAATGAGTTTCAGGAAAAATTAATAAAAATTATCGAAAGGATTAATGATATCATCTCAGATAATGTCTCTCTACCATCTTTCTGTTCAGGATTAGCAGGTTATGGATGGGTTTTATTGAGGATTAATAATGAGATAATTGATATAGATGAAGATTACTTTTTGTCACTCGATGAAATTTTGCTAGAAGAATTGACAGGACAAGCTAATGAAGATGACTATGATTTTTTGCATGGGTCTTTAGGTATTTCTATGTACTTTGTTGAAAGATTTAAGCAAACAAAAGATGAGAGTATAAAAAGAATTTTGATTGATTATATAACAGAATTAATCGGGAAAATATCTAAAAATTTAGAAGGAGTATTGATTAGAGAAGATGGTGTAGACAAGTGTCATTATATTTATTTTGGTATGGCACATGGTATTGCAGGAGTAATAAATATAATGCTTTACATCAAACAAAATTTAGAAGTTCAAATAAATAATTTTGATGAATCAATTAGAACATGTATCGATTATTTAAACAAATTCAAAGGTTATAATGATAAATCAAAACAATTTTATCCGAATCATTACCTGACAGAAAATAAAACTTTTGCTCAATCTCGACTATCTTGGTGTCAAGGAGATCTTGGAATAGGTAATGCACTATATAACGCAGGGTTGTTTTTTAAAGATGCTAAATTGCAGATCGAAGGCGCTGAATTAATTGAATTTACAAAAAAAATCTCCTTAACCGATTCAGGAGTTAAAGATTTCGGTATCTGTCATGGAACTACTGGTATTATAATGCAGTATTATCTGGCAGGTAAAAGAAGTGAGTCAGATTACCAGAGTGTCATCAGTATATGGCTTGATATTTTACGAGATCAAACCAATGATTTCACCAGTTTTCTTGCGATGAATCATAAAGGTTACTTGGGGGAGACGAATATATTAGAGGGGTCAGCCGGATTAGGTCTGGTTTTACTCTCATTAGATGATAGAATAAAGCCGGATTGGCTAAACTGTTTAAATATCTACTGATAAAAAATAACGAGGTTTTTAGACATTCCTTTGTAGTGTTTTATCAATTGATACAAAATCATTATAAATCAGTAATTAATATAAATGCAGTTTTTTGATCACATAGTTATAAGGGCAGTTTCTTTACCAATTCAGTCTTATGAAAAAAATAGAGATGATTTGATTAAATTTTTCTCTGAAAATAAATTGTTTCATTTATCTCTCTTGGTTTCTTCAAGAACATTATATGAAGACATTAAAAAAAATAAAGCAGCTAAGATTAGTTCCACACTAGGAAAATATTTTTCCAGAGCGCATTTTAATCCAGTCCCTTTCGGTACTTTCAGCAGCGTTAGCTGTTTGAAATGGGGCGATAATACAAATATATCTAAATCTGATTTTCTTTCATTAAAGGTTGATTTTGATAGTTTTTATTATTTAAAGAAAGTTCAGAATTTATTAAAAGAGGAATGGAGAAACTATTCTTTTTTCACTAATCCCTCTATTCACTTTTTAAGTGAGTCTAAAATCAGTTTCTATAAATATGAGATTAAATCAAATGGACTTTTTGAGTCCAGTTTTGTTGAAATTGATTATGATGAAAATATAGAATGGTTAATAAATAAATTTGAAAGAGGAGCTAAAATTGCAGAAGTTGTAATTGATCTTTTAGAAAATGGTTTCCTGGAATCTGAAATAGATAACTTCCTTTTAGAAATAATTAATGCTGGCCTTATCATTAATGAAGTAAGTTATTTTCCATATAACAAGAAATTAAAAATTAATTTCAAAGGAATAAAGTCTGCCTTAATCAGTGAAAATGTTCATCATTTGAAAAGATCTGATGATTTTGATAATTTTATTCAGGAATATATAAAGGAACAAGATACTGATTTAAAAGAAGATAATATAGGATCTCAATTGCATAATGTAACCTCTTTCGAAGAAAATTTTGGAGTGCTAGACTCAAAAATAAAAGATAAAATTAAAAACTACATTGATTTTTGTCTCCATTACAATAAAAGTAATACAATTAATGAACGTTTAACTGAGTTTGGAAGTGTATTTTACCATAATTTTGATGATGGTTTTGTTCCTTTGGGTAAGGTATTTAATCCATATTCAGGTTTAAATTACAGTTCAATTAAAAGCAAAAAAAATAAAACTTTAAATTCGGAATTGCTTACTAAAATTGTTTTAGCTAAAACAGGTGAGGTTCACTTCTTATTGCCAAAAAAAGCTAGCGAAGAAATAGAAAACAACAGAAAAAGGCTTCCTGCAACTTGTACAGTTGTTTTTGAAGTTCTGTTTTGTAAAGAAACTGGAAAAGAAATAATTTATTTTAAACACTTAGGTGAAGCTTCTGCAATAAATTTAATAGCAAGGTTTGGTCACGTTACTGACAAAGTGATTGAAGATATTGTTAACTACGAAAAAAAGGTTAATGAAGGTAAAATTATTGCAGAAATCAACATGATTTCTAATTCAAGAAGCATTAATCTTTTTGCAGAACGACAGTATTATGATTACAATGTAGCATTAAATACTTCGGGTACTGTAAACTCAAATAGTATTCCCTTGTCTGATATTTTTATACGTTATGATGGAAAAAAGTTTATCCTTATCTCAAAAAAATACAACAAGGAAATTATTCCTAGAGTTACTTCAGCAATTAACCACAAAACATCCTCTTCGGAAATTTATAAATTTTTAAATGAGTTAAGATCACAAGATGGTGAGATTTACTCTGTTTATTTTGATTTTAATTTGTATAAAGATACATTAATGCAATATGTGCCAAGAATTTATCTTCAGGATGACATACTACTTCATCCTGCCCAAATTATGCTTGTTCATGATAATTGGAATCTTAAAGATTTTAAAGACTATTTATGGAGCATAATAAAAAGATACTCTTTTACTTCAAAAGTAACTCTGCAGGACCCAAAAGGAAATATAATCATAGACTTAGAAAGAGAAGATAACTTAGTCTTATTATTCGAACGGTTAAAAGAGACGGAGAAATTATATGTAACAGAATTTCTGTATGATTCGTTTGTCCCAGCAGTTACCAGAGATAATGATAATTTTTCTCATGAATTAATGGTTAGTGTTAAAAATACTCTATTTGAAAATAAAAAGACAAATCTAAATTTTTCAGAAGATGTTTCAGAGTTTAATAATACTCCAATTTTAGCAGATTGGCTGTATTTTGAGTTGTATTGCAATACATATGCAGAAAATGAAATCTTAAATTATATATATGATCAAATTATTTCGAAAAATAAAGTAGAGCAGTTCTTTTTTGTTCGATACAATAATCCTGATAATCATTTAAGAGTACGATTTAAAACTAATTCAACAGCAGTAAAGAAATTTATTATCTCAAAATTGGAACAATTAAAAGTTCAGAATTGGGTAATTAAATATCAGATACTCCCTTACAAACAGGAACTTTACAGGTATGGAGGAATGGATTTAATGTTGCTTACTGAGAATTTTTTCACTCTAGACAGTATAGATACACTGGAAAATGTTTTAAAGAAAGACTTAGAGATACAAGAAATATTTATTATCTCAGTGCTGAAACTAAAATATTATTTAAAGTTTTTTGATCTTAATATTGAGGAAATGATATTGTTTTGCGAGAATAATATACTTTATTTTTCTAATGAGTTTAATTTAAATGCAGATATGAGAAAATCTTTTAATAAAGACTTTTCTAAAATTAAATCTGAAATAGATCTATTTGATTATAAGAACTTTTTATATGATTCAGAATTTAAAATAGTTCTTAATAATGCCTTGGATAATAGCTATCTGGTAAAATACAGTTATATATCAGCTATTTTACATATGGGTGTGAATAGGGTTTTTAATGAGAATCAAAGATTTCATGAATTTAAAATGTACTATTTAGCAAAATGCTATTTGAATCAATTAAAATATACAACTAAAAACATAGAGTAATGATAAACGATAATTTATTAGAAAAAATTATAAGCCCTTCTAGTTTACAGGATTTTATGGAGAACTATTATGGCAAAAAGACACTGCACATTCAAAGAAATAACATTAGCTACTATGACTCGATAATATCTGCTTCAATTTTAGATGAAATTTTGACATCTACTATTTTGACTGAAAAGAATTTGAGAGTTTCTAAAATTGATAAACAGATTCTTAAGAAAGAGTATAGTGTTCATGATGAATTCTATAATGAAGATCAAATTAATATAGGTAAGATGATGGAACTTTTCAATGATGGGGCTTCTATTATTATTGATAACATATCCAAGTTCAGTCGTAATATCCTTGATCTTGAAATAGAGATTAGCAAAAAAATAGGTTATATTAAAAATATTTCATCAAATTTATATCTCACGCCGTCAGATTGTCAAGCTTTTCCTCTCCATTATGATACTTCCGAAATTTTTATTATTCAATTAGCAGGAACTAAAACATGGGAGCTATATGAGTATTCCAAGGAAGTTTATCCTTTGAAGAATTCTATAAACCATACTCTCCCAGAAAATACTTCCTGCATTAAAATTACATTGCAGCCAGGAGATATGATTTATATGCCTCGAGGGGTATCTCACAAAGTATATACAAATGATGAACCATCACTCCATCTTACTATAAGTTTGTTTCCTCAGACTTTCGTAGACCTTTTTGAATTGATGCATACAACACTCAAAAATAATGATAGTAATTTTCGTAAAAATATTACTAAACAGTCTTCTGTCACGGAGATTAAAAAGTTATTTACAGATAGTTTAGATCAAACTCAACTAACTGTTTTTTTAGAAACACTGATTAGTAGAAACAGATATAGTGAACTTTACCAATACACAGATATTATAAATAGTATTTTTGAAGAAGTTGATTTTAAGAAAACGGATTTTAAGTTTAGAAAATATGCGAATATTAATTATTCTCAGGGTACAAGTTTAATTCTATATGGAACTAAAAAAGTCGAAATTGAAGGTGATTTTTCTAATTTAAAACTGTTTCTCAATAATGATAGTGTTCTTAACTTAGAGAATATGAAAGTTCATTTTGAAGAAGAATTATCCGAAGAATTACTTTATTTATTATTACAAGAAGGTATCATCTATAGAATATGTTAAAAAAATTCCCAAATTTTATTCAGGCAGATTCTAAGGATTGCGGTCCAACTTGTTTAAAAATAATTTCCAAATACTACGGTAAAAATGTAAATATTCAGGAATTGAGGAATTACAGTGAAACTACCCGTGAGGGAAGTAATTTATTACTGCTAAGTGATGCTGCAGAGAAGATTGGATTTAGAACTTTGGGGGCTAAATTATCGGTAGTTGAACTTGATGAAATGCCAATGCCTTGCATTTTACATTGGAACAATAATCACTATGTAGTTTTATATGAAGTAAAGAAGCTAAAGTTTGAAAAAATCAAAAAGAAGTTAGGTAGAATTGGATTTAAATTTGATTTGTCGTTAGGTCAGGTATTTAAAGTTTCAGACCCTGGACGTGGTTTACTGGAATATAACAAAGAAGAATTTACCAAATCTTGGATTGGAAATAATGCTACTGATTTTACCCAAGATGGAATTGCTTTATTAATTGAATCTACTCCAAAATTTTTTGAATCGGAATTTGAACAAGATCGTAAAGGATTCGGATTTGAAATGCTGTCAAAATATGTCTTGCGATACAAATCATTCTTGGTGCAATTAGCTATCGGATTGTTTGCCAGTAGTATTTTACAATTAATCATTCCGTTTTTAACCCAAAGTATCGTTGATATTGGAATACAGAACCAAAACATAAATTTTATTTATTTAATTCTTTTCGCACAATTATTTCTTTTTGCAGGAAAAACTGGTTTGGAGCTTATCCGTAGTTGGATATTATTACATCTTTCCACAAGAATAAATATTTCTCTGATTTCTGATTTCTTCATTAAATTAATGAATTTACCCATTTCATTTTTTGATGTCCGAATGACTGGAGATATTATGCAACGTATTAATGACCATCGAAGAATTGAGAAAATCCTTACTTCTTCATCTTTGAATGTTTTGTTCTCTGTAATTAATATGTTCGTTATGGGCGGAGTTTTAGCTTATTATAACATCAAAATATTTTTTGTTTTTTTTGTAGGAAGTATTCTCTATTTCGGCTGGATTCTTTTATTTTTAGAGAGGAGAAAGGATTTAGATTACAAACGATTTTCGCAAGTTTCAGAAGAACAAAGTAAAGTTATGGAGCTTATTAATGGAATGCAGGAGATAAAATTGCATAATGCTGAAAAACAAAAGCGCTGGGGATGGGAATATGTGCAGGCTAGGCTTTTTAAGGTTTCTATAAAAGGTTTAGTTTTAGAGCAGACCCAAACTATTGGGTCGTCTGTCATTAATGAATTGAAAAATATTTTAATAATTTTTCTTTCTGCTAAATTGGTTATTGAAGGGGAGATTACACTTGGTATGATGTTGGCTATCAGCTCTATTGTAGGGAGTTTAAATGGGCCTATTATACAAATTATAGAGTTTGTCAGAGAACTTCAGGATGCAAAAATAGCATTGGCCAGGTTATCTGAGATTCATGATAAAGAAGATGAAACTGATCATGAATTTCTGCAAACTAATGATGTTCCTTTTAATGATGATATTAAAATTGATAATATTTCGTATCGTTATTTAGGTTCTGATGTTCCTGTTCTCAAGAATCTCAGTTTAATTATTCCAGCCAAGAAAATAACCGCAATTGTAGGAACGAGTGGCAGTGGAAAGACAACATTGATGAAATTGCTTCTTAAATTTTATGAACCTAATGAAGGTGAACTAAATATAGGGAGTACTAAATTAAAAAACATTTCCCAAAAAGCCTGGCGATCAAATATTGGAACAGTAATGCAGGAAGGATTTATTTTTAGTGATACTATCGCCAATAATATAGCTATTGGTGTTGATAAGGTTGATAAAGAAAGATTGGCTTACGCTGCGGATGTAGCTAATATTAAAGAATATATAAGCAGTTTACCTCTTGGATATAACTCAAAGATAGGTTCTGAAGGATTAGGAATGAGTACAGGACAAAAACAAAGACTACTTATTGCAAGGGCGGTTTATAAAAACCCTGAAATATTGTTTTTTGATGAGGCAACATCTGCTTTGGATGCCAATAACGAAAAAGAAATTATGCAAAAACTTGATATTTTCTTTAAAGACAAAACTGTCGTTGTCATTGCACATCGATTAAGTACAGTTATGAATGCAGACCAAATTGTAGTTTTGGATAAAGGAAAAATCATTGAGATTGGTTCTCATTCCGCTTTAGTAGAACAAAAAGGAAATTATTTTGAGCTAGTTCGAAATCAATTACAATTAGGAAATTAATTATGGCTGAAGATAATACTACATTTGAATTAAGAAGTGAAGAAGTTCAGGACATTCTAACAAAAGTACCGCATTGGATGATACGCTGGGGAACTGTTGTGATATTTGCTATTATATTTATGCTTTTTTTCGTGTCCTGGTTTATCAAATATCCGGACGTTGTAAATACCGAAATTGTCATTACAACCAATATTCCACCAGAGAAGATAGTCTCAAAGTCATCGGGTAGAATCGAAGCTATTCTGGTCAAAGACAAATCGATAGTTTCAAAAAATAGTACCTTGGCCATTATTGAAAGCACAGCCAATTACAATGATGTTTTTTTATTAAAAAAAATCGTTAATAATTATAATATCAACGATTCAAAAAAAGCTTTTCCTTTTCCTTTGCTAAAAAATGCGCAATTGGGAGAAATTGAAACTGCTTTTGCCGTTTTTCAAAAAGATTATGAGGCTGAACAATTAAACAAAGAATTACAGCCTTTTCAGGTTGAAAACAGAGCGCAGGTTTCAGAAAAAGTGCAGATCAAGGAAAGACTGGAAATTCTACAACAGCAAAAAGTTATTAACGAAAGCGAATTGCAGTTGCAGAAAAATGAAATTTCCCGTTTTGAAACCTTATTCAATAAAGGAATTATTTCGGCCCAGGAAATGGAAGCTAAAAAATTAGTTTATCTTCAGGCTCAGAAGAACTACAAGGGACTTTTATCGTCTATTTCTCAGTTGAGGTCTTCTTTGATTGACAATTCAAAATTAAGTCAAAATTCGCAGATAAGCGGCACTAAAGAGGAAGTTAACCTTGGTCGTAACATGGCACAATCTTTTTACCAACTTAAAAAAGTAATAAAAGATTGGGAAATGACTTATACACTAAAATCATCAATTAGTGGAGTGGTTACTTTTTTACAGGTTTGGACAGAAAACCAAACTATAAATGTTGGTGATAATGTTTTCTCTATTATTCCGGTCACTAAAAATGGATTTATCGGAAAAGTTAAAGCACCTGCTTTGAACTCAGGAAAAATAAAATTGGGACAAAAGGTTAATATAAGATTAGCTAATTTCCCAGACAGAGAATTTGGAGTTTTAAAAGGCAAAATTCAGAATATTTCATTAGTTCCCGATAAAGATGGGAATCTATTATTGGATGTAGCCCTTCCTGACGGATTACAGACTTCTTATAAAAAAGAAATCGTATTTCAGCAGGAAATGAAAGGAAGTGCTGAAATTGTTACAGAAGATTTACGCTTAATCGAAAGAATCTTATATCAGTTTAAAAGTATTTTTGAACAGGTATAGATTAGGTTTTGGGAATTGGCAAAAATTAAAAAAAGAAGGAATATTTTAAGTGAGCATATTATAAGAAATATCGATTATTTCAGTGATGATTATCAATATTCCCTATTGTAACATTCTTTAAATGGATAAAACAAAATTCAGTAATAAAAAATTAGGGATATTCATAAAAAGCTGTCAAAATACACATTTGGATTGCCATTTTAAACTATTTAATTGTTGCGTATGTGTGAAAAATATGAAAAAAGCGAATTATCAATCTATCAGATTATGCAAATTTTAATCACATCAGATTTTGACAAAACTCCTTTTAGGTAATTATTAAATGAATTTAAAAACAATCAAAATGTCAATGATTAATAATATAATATTTTTGATGATTTTAATTTTTTTTAACGCACCAGCACTAATTTCAAATAAAGAATAACCAATTGCTATTTTCAATATATTTTATTATTAATTTTCATATCCAACCTTAACAACTATACGCATGCCTTTGATATCCAAAGAAAAGTTTTCTGAAGCAGCCGGCATTTCTAAAATTCCTATCCCTGGATTTTCCTCTTATTTAATGAAAGTATTTAAAATCAATGATTTAAATACTATTGTAAAAGAGGGAAGCAATCTCGAGGGTGCTGATTTTGCTAATTATGTTTTAACGAAAATTGGTGTGAAAGTCCAATTTGATGCTTCAGAATTATTAAATATTCCCAGCGAAGGAGCATTTATAATTATTGCAAATCATCATCTATTCTTTTAGAGTTTGATTTTCTTTGAATCTTCAAAAACACACATTTTCTCTGAAATGCTGCATCTTCTAAACTGTAATCCAAATACGCACTATCGCCGTAAATAGAAGCTTCAGCTGGTAATTTATCTATCATTTTTCCAAGTGCTTTTGCATCGGCTGTTTTTCCTGGAGTGAAATGAAAAGCTATTGGTATTCCATCTTTTGTGGTCACTAATTGTACTTTAACCCCGTAAAAACAACTTTTCATACTTGCTGTGTAACCTCTCCATTTCTTCTCCTTAAGTATTTTGCAATTTGTGATTCTCATATTATTACAAACCGCAACTGGAAAAGAATCAATTATATACTGCATTTCACAGCAAAAGGTTTTAAATAAGAACTTACAATCTCAAATAGCTCATAAAGAAGCTTTCCAATTTTATGAAGACGCCTATTGAATCTACTTTTCTCTAACATATTGGGAATAAAGCAAAAAAACCAGTAAATCCTTGGATTTACTGGTTTAAGACATCTTTTTGAGGCTTTTTGAAAAAAATGAAAAAGGTTAGTTTTTCATGCTTTTGGCCTTCTGGGATCAAAACAAGAAAACCCCCTGTATTTGCACGGGCTTTTTATTCCGCGGAGAAAGAGGTACCGCTAACCATATATAGATCCCAGCAATTACTTGTGTTTTTAGATTTTTTTTAAACTTGATACACCCATAGGTACAGTACAAATTTAAATCTCAAATTTTCGTACAAATATAAAATTTCTGTCAAAAAAAGGATTAAAATGCCAATAAATCTATTGACTTTTTATGCGGTTTTATGTTTAATATGTTAATTAGCAATAGTGTATGTGAATTTTTAATTTAGCACGACCAATTAACTTTCTAACGATGAACCAACTGCAACAGTTTAGCCTCGAAATACCGTTTGAGGCAAGTTTTAAACTAGATGAACCGCTTTATTATTTTAAAGATTTTATAAAGATTGTGGCAGCTTTCGCCAATTTGCCCTTAAGGCTGGATCGCATAATTTAACATCAACCTTCCGATATTAATAATCCTAATAATGCAATCCTTCAAGTGTATTATAGTTAATCTGTTGCATGTAGCTTTCTAAATTCAGGTAAATCCTGTAATATGTTCCTCATAGAGATAATTTCTGATGATGTTTTGTCTGCTAAATTCAAAAGGTGTTCATCTATAATCATCTACGGTTTAGAAATCTTTAAATCAGGTTGTTTGGAATTTTAAAGTTTTTAGAAAACAAGTATTTATACGCGATTTGCATCCGCAGATTATAGTTAATTTCGATATGGTAAATGAAAGCAGGTGAAAGAACTAATTTAGCTCCAGCCCAAAAAATGCTAGAAATGGGTTGTCTATATTTTGTCCTTTTTATTTGTGATGAAATTGAATCGAAATAAGCTTGGATCAGCTTCTACTGATTAAGTTTCCTTTGAATATTAATACGTCATTTATAGAATATATGAAGTTTAGTATTTAAACGATTAATAGGGTTTTTAATCAATTTTTCATTGCTAAAAAATAAGTTATTTAAACATTAGTCTGACGGATTTAGTTTTTCGGCTTTAGAAAAAGCAGTAAGCAGAAAAGGGATTATAGGGTGTGAAGAGATTAAAACTTTTGATTATGCAGCATAGTAATTAGAGTAGCAGCTTCCTTCTTCAAAAAAAGCGGGGTTGCGAGAGATTTTAGATAAACCAAAAACTAGACCTTATGAAAAGAATAATTACTTTAATTTGCATGCTGCTGTGTTACAGTATGTTTTCACAGAAATATTTAGTGAAGAGAGACCTTATCGCTGCATTTTTTAAAGCAGGGACAGAGCCTACTTCATATGATATGATTCTCGAGGTAAAACTAGATGCCGACAACCTGTATGATTTTACATTGACCTATGATGGGAAGAAATCAGATTTTAAACTTAAGCCGCTGACCTAGGTTGAATTTGAAGTGAAACTGAAGCCTAAGATTATTGAAGTAGTTGGATATAACGCTACAGATAAAAATAATTTGAAGGCAGCCAATGCAATAGATTCTGCAGTGCTTTCTAACTCTATCGCTTTGCTGTTTACTCAGATTGTGTCGTATGTTAACTCAGAGGATGAAAGACCTCAAGTTGCCACAATCTACTTAAAGGAAGATCTCATTAATGTCTACTTCAATAAAAAAAAAGCTGAAGATCTTAAGAATCTCAATCCTTCAGGCACCCTTACAGATGTGAATGTTGAAATTTCCTTTTATGGAGGGTTTATAGAAAAAATACAGGTAAACGGTAAAGTCAAAGGTGCTGATGTATCCTTCAATAATAAATTCTCCATAGGTATCAGCGCAACAAAAAATATAGGCCAGTTTGCCGACAACAGGCTTTACAGCAATGAAAGATTCGAGGAAGCATTTTTTGCTACAGCAAATGGAAACAAAGGAGTAGCTCCGGTTCAGTATAATAAGGATGCCGAAAAGAGAAGTCTTTTTATAAGCGCATCGGATGTCATTCGATATGTGAAGAAGGTAGATGTGAATGCAAATGACATCAGTCCGGTTCCCCAGCTGGTATTACTGGATGAAAACCAGAAAACGGCCAAGCTGTATAAAGAAGAATCATCGAAACTTTTTGAGGCTACAGTCTACACTGATTTTTTCGGAGTATTTGATGAAGCAAGTCCAAACGGTATCATACAGACCGAAGTCAATAAGCGTTTCAATGTAGAGACTAGCAGGTTTGATATGAGAAATAAGTGTTGGGGCCTTTTATTTCCTCCGTTTTTTTTAGCTGAAGGAGTCGGTTTTTTCCAATTTTTTGATGCGAAATTCCAGTATTCCAAAATTGAGAAAAATAATAAGTTTCTGCTTCCTCAAACCTATGAGGAAAAAGACGAGAATGGAAATGTGCTTTCTTCGGAAAATTATTATTCGCCCCTTTCACTATACCAGCACAGAAATTTTGCAATCGGTGGCATTGCCAACCTGATGACCCTTGAGAACCAGAATGCCAAAGCCAATGTCTATCTCAACGCCGGGTTCCTATTTGGAAGAAGCGGGATTAAGGAAACCGCATTACAAGAAACCGGTACTTATTTAAGCAATTTGGAGATTCCAATTGAATGTAACTTTCACCTGCTGCCGGAGAAAAGGGTAAGTTTTATTCTGGGGGACAGGCTTTCTTGGTTTGACACTTTTGATTCGAATATTAATCTGAAATCAATTGAAGACTCGAAACTGACATCGAAAAATAAATGGCTGAACAGTTTTAACGTTGATGTGAATGTTGACATTTCAAGCACCGGGAAACTGTTCCTGAGGTATAAATTGATCCATGAGCTGGATAATATCAACAATAATTTCTCGCAGCTTCAGTTCGGCTACTCCTTTTTTCTGCTACAGAGCAACGGAGTAAAAAAAAAGAGCAGCTAGATTAAGAAATACAGAGTTGAGTTAAAATATAAATGTCGTAAATAATTTATCTTGTAAAAAACGATATATTTTAGTGTCTTTTCGGGCACAATAAAAAGCCGGCTTATGTCGGCTTTAAAACTTTATGGGTTTGCCTTTATCTGATTAAGATTTATGTTTAAAAAGCAGATACTGTATAAATACTGAATAAAGTCCAAGCGAAAGGTGGTCACTAGGGGCAGACAATGTTTTCAAGCGATCAATACACAGTGATTATTGGACTGGAACTGTTGCAGATAAAGCTTCTTGCAACAAGTTCGCTATCTATCCTCAAGCTTCAGGTTGGTGGACAACTTAAACGAGAAGTAAAGTATAATAGCACTATCGGATATTCCCTTATAGTTTTTATTGAGACGACTGATAACACACAAGATCTTTATATCCCTATTGCAACAAGGGTTGAGATGGAGAATCTTGTCAAGGTATAAAAGATTGAAAAAGAATCTAGCTGATCATTTTTGAAAGGTCATGCGGTTGAGTTTAGGTACTGTTACATCACAAAAACATCCTCAAAAACATCCTCAAAAGCTTCAGCTAAGAGTTTCAAATCTTCAGGTAAAAGGTTGGAATTCATTCCTTCTAAGTTTAGATGAGGGATAAATTTTTCATTTAATAGGTTTGTTTTTTTCTACTCAGTATACTATTTCTTATAGATAAATTAGATTTATTTTGTACCTTATTTGTACCATTACTTTGTAAAGTATTGATATACATATGATGTTAATTTTGAAGAAGTAAAATAATTCTTCTTTAAATAATAGTGAAAACCGGGTCAGAAATGATCCGGTTTTTTTATGCGCTATCATTACTTATATATAGACAAACTGACAATTGTCATTTCCTTTTCGGATTCTTTTTTGTAATATTACTAGGTAAATAATTTTGAATGAGAAAGATTAAATATAAGAAGGGGCGCAAGCTGCAACACATTACTTTAGAATATACAGGAACCCACAAAGAGCATGAAACAGAGCTGCAGCTTTTTGTATATGATGATGCCGATGTTATTGAATATGAAAAATTTACTGTAGCCGCATTAAATTCCTGCTTTGATTATACAAAGAATAACTGGCTTAATGTTCATGGTTTAAATGATATTGGTTTGCTTAAAACCCTTGGAACACATTTTAAACTGGATGATTTTTTACTGGCGGATATTTTAAATACCACCAAAAGAACGAAATTAGAAGAACAGCAGGATGTTTTATTCTTTAATATAAAATCTCTTTTACCTTCCGAATATTCGGATAATATTAGCGTTGAGCAAATTAGTTTTATTCTGAAAGATGGCGTTCTGATTTCCTTTCAGGAAAAACGAAGCGATTTCTTTACACACATTCGGGAACGACTTCGCACGCATGCGGGAATTGTGCGAACGAAAAAAGTAGATTATTTACTCTATCTGTTATTAGATGCCGTAATCGAAAACTTTTATATTACGATAGAAGACGAAGAAGATAAAATTGAAGAATTGATTAATTTAACCAAGAAAGGCGCAGATCCGGTAATACTGGAAAAGATTGAAAATCATAGAGATAATTTTAATTTTTTAAAACGTTCCATAATTCCGCTTCGGGATTCGCTGTATTATTTAAAAACGATTAAAGACGATGATACGAGTACTTTAATCCAAAAAGATACCTTTAATTTTTTCGTTCGGTTACACCAGAAAAGCTTAGAGCTTTTAGAACAGATTGAGTCAGATATGAGTTCATTGGAAAGTGCTTCAAATTTCTATTTTTCGGAACAAAGCCGTAAAATGAATGAAATCATGAAAACACTTACCATCATTTCAGCCATCTTTATTCCCTTGACATTTATTGTTGGAGTGTATGGAATGAATTTTGAAAATATGCCGGAACTGCGTTACAAATATGGCTATCATAGTGTTATGGTTGCTATGTTTTTTTTAGTGATCGCATTAATTATTTATTTCAAAAAAAGACGTTGGTTTTAACGTTAGTTTATCTATAAAAAAATATTAATTGTACGACATTTGTTTCGTTTCAAAATATAAATTATGAGTAAAGCAATATATATAGCCACAAGTGATCAGAATAGTGGAAAATCAATTATTACGCTGGGTTTGATGAGTATTTTGATCGGGAAAACCGCCAAGGTCGGGTATTTCAGACCTATTGTTGAAGATTTTGTCGATGGCGGGGTAGACAATCATATCGAAACAGTTCTTTCGCATTTTAATCTTGATATTAAGTTTGAAGACGCTTATGCGATTACGAAAAGTAAACTGATTAAAAAGAAAAATAAAGGAAAGATAGGAGAGGTTTTAGACTTAATTATCGAGAAATACAAACGCCTTGAAGAACGCTTTGATTTTGTTCTGGTGGAAGGTACCAGCTTTACCGGAGAAGGGACTTCTATTGAATTGGATACAAACGTTCTGATTGCAAAAAACCTTGGAATTCCAACCATAATTATAGGATCAGGAATTGGAAAAACGCTTGACGAACTGGTCGACAGTCTGCATCTGGTTTACGATTCCTTTAAAGTAAAAGAAGTAGAGGTCTTGTCTGTTTTTGCTAATAAAGTACAACCTGAAAATATTGAACTGGTAACCAAAAGTCTCCAGAAAAGCCTGCCGCCCAATGTTTTGATAAATACCATTCCGCTGATCTCAAGTCTGAACAATCCGACCATGCAGGAAATTGTCAACGAGCTGGATGCTAAGGTACTGTTTGGAGAAACTTATTTAAACAATGAAATAGGGCACTATAGTGTTGGAGCGATGCAATTGCATAATTATCTGGTTCATTTGCAGAATAACGCTTTGGTAATTACGCCAGGAGACCGCTCGGATATTATATTAGGGGCATTACAGGCAAACGAATCGGCTAATTATCCGACGATTTCCGGAATTATTCTTACCGGAAATATAATTCCAGAACAAAGTATATTAAAACTTATCGAAGGACTTTCGGCAGTTGTTCCGATCATTGCAGTTGACGGAGGAACTTACCACATCACTAATAAAATTGGCAGCATAAGATCTGAAATCTATGCCAACAACACACATAAAATAGAAACATCGATCAGTACTTTCGAAAAATATGTAAAAGTGGACGCTTTGTCGGAAAGGTTAATCACTTTTGTGGCAGAAGGAATGACACCAAAAATGTTTCAATACAATATGGTGAAAAGAGCGAAACAGCATCGCAAACATATCGTGCTGCCGGAAGGAAATGACGACCGGATCATTATGGCCGCTTCAAGATTATTGGATATGGATGTGGTTGATATTTCAATTATTGGAGATAAAAAACAAATTGAAAGTAAAGTTGCGGAACTCGGAATTACGTTTGATTTTTCGAAAGTTAATATCATCAATCCAATAGAATCTAAGCTTTATGAAGATTATGCCAATACCTATTACGAGCTTAGAAAAGCCAAGAACGTAAGTATTACAATGGCAAGGGATTTAATGGAAGATGTTTCTTATTTCGGAACCATGATGGTGTATAAAGGCCATGCAGACGGAATGGTTTCGGGAGCTGCACATACCACACAGCATACGATTCTACCGGCCTTGCAATTCATAAAAACAAAACCCAATTCATCTGTCGTTTCCTCTGTATTTTTCATGTGCATGGAAGATCGGGTTTCCGTTTTTGGAGATTGTGCCATTAATCCAAACCCAACCGCTGAACAACTGGCAGAAATTGCAATTTCGTCAGCAGAATCAAGTCTGGCTTTTGGAATTGAGCCCAAAATAGCTATGCTTTCTTATTCTTCCGGATCTTCAGGAAAAGGAGATGAAGTCGATAAAGTAAGAACAGCCACTGCCATCGTAAAAGCAAAACGTCCTGATTTAAAAATCGAAGGGCCAATTCAGTACGATGCTGCAGTTGACCTTACTGTCGGGAAAAGTAAAATGCCGGATTCTGAAGTAGCAGGTCAGGCGAGTGTTTTAATCTTTCCCGATTTAAATACAGGAAACAATACGTACAAGGCCGTTCAGAGAGAAACCGGAGCTTTGGCTATTGGACCAATGTTACAAGGTTTAAACAAACCCGTAAACGATTTAAGCCGTGGTTGTACCGTAGACGATATTATAAATACCGTAGTGATTACTGCCATTCAGGCACAGGGACTTTAATTAATTATGAATTATAAATTATGAGTTTTGAGTTATCATTTAAAAATCCGGAAAAAAAACTAAAAAAAGTAACTCAGTAGCTTAGAATCTTAGCACCTAAAAAAATGAAAATACTAATTATAAATTCAGGAAGTTCATCAATCAAATATCAATTAATGGTTATGCCCGAAAACGAAGTGATTTGTTCGGGAATGATTGATCGAATTGGTTTGGAAATTTCAAATATTACTTTTAAAACAGCATCAGATTCAGTAGAAGAATTACTTCCTGTTCCCAATCATAAAGTGGGTTTGCAGAAAGTAGCCGAAATGCTTTTAGATCCGGAAAAAGGAGTTATAAAATCGACTTCGGAAATTGCAGCTGTTGGTCATCGTGTCGTTCACGGCGGAAGTGATTTTACAGATACCGTAAAAATTGATGAGAAAGTAAAATTAAAAATCAAGCAGCTTTTTGAACTTGCACCTTTACATAATCCTGCCAATTTAGAGGGAATTAATGTGGCGGAAGAAATTTTTAATTCCGCAGAGCAAATTGCTGTTTTTGATACGGCCTTTCATCAGACAATGCCCGAAACCGCCTTTAAATATGCCATTCCGAATTATCTTTTAACAGAGAATAAAGTAAGGGTGTATGGTTTTCACGGAACCAGTCATAAATATGTTTCTGAAAAGGCAATTGGTTTTTTAGAGAACAGTTCAAAAATAATTACCATTCATTTAGGAAATGGCTGTAGTATGGCAGCTATCAAAGACGGAAAATGTATTGATACGACAATGGGTTTTTCTCCGTCAAATGGTTTAATAATGGGAACCCGAGCCGGAGATATCGACCAGTCAGTGATTTTTTACCTGATCAAAAATCTAAATTATACGGCTGATGAAGTAAATGCAATTTTACTAAAACAAAGCGGTATGCTTGGTCTTACAGGATACAGCGATTTGCGAGATATAGAATCGGAAGCTGAAAAAGGAAATAAAGATTGTCAGCTGGCTTTGCTGATGAATGCGTACCGAATTAAAAAGACGATTGGTGCTTATACCGCTGCTTTAAATGGTCTGGATGCGATTATTTTTACCGCCGGAATTGGTGAAAACTCATCCTACATGCGTAAATTGGTTTGTACGGATATGGAGTATTTCGGAATTGAATTAGATCATGAAAAAAATGCAGTTCGTTCTAAAGAAATAAGAGAAATCAATAAGTCCAATTCTAAGGCTAAAGTTTTAGTTGTTCCAACAGACGAGGAATATGAGATTGCAAATCAGGTGTATCAACTGCTTCAGAATTAAAAAACATATTTTATACCTAGAAAAAGCTCCCAATTGAGGAGCTTTTTTACATTCAAAAATTAATTATTTGTCAGTATCTTTGAATATAAATCCGAATATTTTGAAATCGATACTTTTAAAATTACTTTTCTTCCTTTTCATAGCTTCACAAATTCAGGCACAAGAATTACTTCCCTTTGTTGAAAATTACAGTAAATCAGATTATCAGGGCGATAATCAGATCTGGAATGTAGCACAGGGAAAAGATAATGCCATGTATTTTGCCAATAATCATTATTTGTTGCGATATGATGGGGTGATATGGGAGAAATATACATTACCCAATAAAACGATTATCCGTTCTATTTTAATTGAAGGCGATAAAATATATTCCGGTTCTTATAAAGAATTTGGTTACTGGTACCGTAAACAGGGCAAAATGCATTACGTTTCGATTACCAAAAACCTGCGTTTATTTGATGAAAAAGACAATGAAGAAATCTGGAAAATATTCAGGTTCAATGGATCGCTTTATTTTCAATCCTTCAATGATGTTTTTATTTATAATGGAAAAACCATTAAAAAAATAAAATTTCCATTTCTGATATCCTATTGTTTTTTTATAGACAAAAACCTTTACGTGGCTTCTGTTCAGGACGGTATTTTTAAGATGAACGGCAAAAGGATCGCAAATCCAAAAGGATGGAATATTCTGAAAAACACGGTAGTGCACGCTATCGAAAAATACAAAAACGAAACGTACATTTTTACACAGAAAAAAGGAGTTTTTATAGTTGAAAAGAAGGGACTCAGACCGTGGAATAATCCCCTGAACGAAACCTTAAAGTCAACCACTATAAATGTTGCCAAATTTATTAAAGGGGATAAACTAATAATTGGTACCGGAAATAAAGGCGTTATTATTTTAGACTTAAACTCAAATTTGTATAAAAACATTGATCGTAATAATGTTTTAATGAACAATTCGATTCTGAGTATTGGTTTTGATAAGGAAGATGATTTATGGCTGGGGCTGGATAACGGAATTGCTCATGTTGAAGTCAATTCTCCAATCTCCTTTTTCTATGATAATTCAGGCATATTAGGATCTGTTTATTCGGTGGCAACCACCAATAAAGGCTATCTGATTGCTTCCAATCATGGTATTTTTGAGTTTGGCTCCGGCAGGTTTAATATGCTGCCCAATACACAGGGACAGGGTTGGAATATTACCAAAATCGGCACTAAATATATTATTGGACATAATGACGGAACATTTTCTTATGATAATGGCTCCCTCTCTAAAATTAATGGCGCAAGCGGTGGCTGGAATTTATCTAAAAGCAGTATTAACAATACGTATTTTCAGTCGACTTACAGCGGTATCCTGGTGTATGATGATTTATACAATTTATCTCATTATAAAATAATCAAAGATCTTGCGAAACCGATCAAGTATGTTGCCCAAAATAAAAAAAATGAAATCTGGGCAGCGGATAATTATCGCGGTTTATATCGTGTCTTGCTGGATGATGACTATAAAACAAAAAAAATAGAGAATGTCACACAGCAAAGCAAAATAAAAAATGACTTTGGCATTAAGATTTTTGAATTTAGAAAAGAAATACTTTTTCTAATCGATAATTCCTGGTACACTTATAATTCTATTACCAATAAACTGGAAGAAAATGAATTATTTAATGCTAATTTCAGGAATGTTTCGGATGTTGTAGCAATAGATGAAGATCATTTTATGGTACTTCAAAACGGAATTTTATACCATATTTATGCGACCGGAAATAAATTTGTCTGGAATATTATTCAGGAGAAATATTATAAAGGAAAGCTGATCAATGAAAATTTACGAATTTTTAAAAATGACAATCATTATCTGTTAAATCTTGATGATGGTTTTATTTC
Source organism: Flavobacterium circumlabens (assembly GCF_004345565.1). Taxonomy (GTDB): domain Bacteria; phylum Bacteroidota; class Bacteroidia; order Flavobacteriales; family Flavobacteriaceae; genus Flavobacterium; species Flavobacterium circumlabens. The sequence continues at coordinate 327,079 of NZ_SLWA01000002.1, forward strand.
CCTTCAATTGAAGTACGAAAACAAACAACATAAAGCATTAAGGGTAGAGGGCTTTAGTGATAATGTTCTAATTGCAGATAATTCTAAAATTAAATTCAATAAAGAGTTAAAAATAAATGTAATCTCCGGAATGTATGGAGCCAGTAAACCGAACTTATTTTACAAACTAAATAAAAGTAAAGATTTCACTCCAATTTCTGACGGAGTAATTTTACTTAATAATTTAAGCAGCGGTTATCATTCTATCGTTATTTATAAGCACGATGGTGCCAGTTATGAAAAAGTAGAAGATTTCTCTTTTAAAGTGGCCCAGCCCTGGTATTTTTCACTTTGGATGATTCTGCTCTATTTATTTGTAATTGCCGCAGTGCTGTTTTTGTATTATAAATGGAACAAACTTCGATACACCCAAAAGTTAAAATTACAGGCCGAAGAACTAAAGCATCAGCGGGAAATTCTGGAAATGGAGTTGAAAGCGGAGAATGAATTAAATGTTCAGGAATATGAAAAACATATTTTAGAACTTGAATTGCAAACAAAATCATCTGAAGTTGCGGGTAAATCATTATCGATAGCCAAGCAAAGTGAAATGATTGAAAACATACAAAACATCTTAGATTCAGAGAAAGATTTTAATAAACTTAAAAGTGAAATTAAAAAGGCAATTAAAATCAATGAAGTCAACAAACACGAATGGGAAATTTTCGAAACCAATCTGAATCAAATTCACAATGAGTTTATTATTAATCTGACAAAGAAATTTCCAAGTCTGACTCCAAAAGATATAAAACTGTGTGTTTATCTTAAAATGAACCTTTCTTCTAAGGAAATTGCACCTCTAATGAACATCTCATTTAGGGGTGTAGAATTACACAGATACCGCCTGAGAAAGAAATTAAACCTTAATCAGGACGAAAATCTGTCAAAATTTTTATTGACTGTGTAAGATTCGTATGTGTTTTTTAAACATAGTTTATTTTTCCGATTCTTTTTTTACATAATTCCAATACATCATTACTACATCATAACGTTATGTTAACGAAAAATTAAAACTTGTTAAAGTCTTTGTTTATAGATCTTTAATGAACTTTTATGATGTAGTGATGTAGCTGTGTAGTAGTGGTATTTGATGTACTACAACGTTGTAATTGTTTAATTTGGCTCTACTAACTTAAACGATTACAAACTGTATGAAAAATTTTATTTTTAGTTTTTTAGCACTCTTATTGCTGCCGGCTTATATGTCCGGACAGACAATTAAAGGAAAAGTATTAGATAGCAGCGGAATGGGAGTTCCGGGAGCTGTTATTAGTGCACCTCAATCAAGAACTTCTGCTGATGCTGATTTCGATGGTAATTTTACAATCAATGCCAAGGAAGGGGAGATGTTAAAAATCTCTATGTTGGGTTTTGAAGCTATTTCTGTACCTGCAACTTCGGCACCAATGACCATTACATTAAAAGAATCCGGTGACACTGCCTTAAAAGAAGTAGTCGTTATTGGGTACGGTACCAGAAAGAAAATTGATAATACTTCTGCAGTAAGCTCAATTAAATCGGAGGAAATTACCAAAATGAAAGTATTAAATGCTTCTCAGGCCATTCAAGGTAAGGCTGCAGGGGTTCAGGTATCTACTTCAGATGCACCTGGAAGTACACCATCCGTTGTTATTAGAGGAGCCGGTACTGCACTGGGAGGTAGAAACCCACTATATGTTGTAGATGGTATGCCTACTGAGAATATCAATAACATTAATAGCAATGACATCACCTCTTATGAAATTTTGAAAGATGCATCTTCATTGGCTATTTATGGAACAAGGGGTGCTAATGGTGTAATTATGATTACAACTAAATCCGGAAAAGGAAAACTTACTGTTGATGTTGAAAGTTTTGCAGGTTTCAGAACTCCGTTGAAAAAAGTTAAGATGGCAAATAGCGATGATTATGTTCGTTACAGTAACGCTGCTTTTATCAACGATTTTCCACAAGGCAGGTTCTCCGCTAATCAGCCTTATGACACTAATTGGCTAGACGAGATAACAAGAACAGGAACTTTTACTCAAAATAATATTGCAATTTCAGGATCTTCAGAAAATGTAAAATACTTCTTTAGTGTTGGAAATTATGAAGAAAAAGGAATTTTGAATGGATCTGATTATGGGCGTACTACTATCAGAAGCAATAACGAGTTCAAGCTTTCAGATAAAGTTAGAATAAGTCAAAATTTAAGTGTCAGTACTATAAAAAACACACCAATGCCTTTGAGTGCTTTTACTAATGCTTACAGACAATCTCCATTAGTTCCTGTACGTTATGCTAACGGAAAATATGGTGTACCATTTGTTTCAAATGGAATTGTGGATCAAACAGGATCATCATTTAATAATGTTGGTAACCCTGTAGCTCAATTGGATTATACAGATGAACAGCAACAAAGTGTTATTTTACAAGGTGGATTAAAACTGGACTATGATATTGTAAAATCATTAAAGTTTACTTCTCAATTTAATGGAGAATTTTACACCTACAAACAATATAATTATGTTGATAATAAGGCACTTTGGTCAGCAGCAGATCCTACGCGTGTAGAAGCTGATTATCCTGTAAGTTTGAATATAAATACTTTAACAAGAGGTAGAGACCAATATTTTAACTGGAATTTATCCAATTACCTTACTTATAATAAAGTTTTTGCAGAAATTCATGACGTTGAAGTTACCGCTGGTATTGAAGCTAATGTACAAGGAACCAGAGAGAAATTAACTATTGATAGAAAGAATGTAAATCCAAATTCTAACTATTGGTCATTAAAAGATATAAATGTTGCAAGTTCTGTAACTGGTTATAAAGATGAAGCTTTAAATCAAAGAAGATTAGCATCTTATTTCGCTCGTTTTCAATACAAATTGCTGGATAAATATTTGTTTACCGGTACTGTAAGACGTGACGGATCATCACAATTTGCTGAAGACAAACGTTGGGGAACATTTCCATCTGTTGGTTTAGGTTGGGTAGTATCTAAAGAAAGTTTTTTAAGTAATATAGAAACAATTAATTTATTGAAAATTAGAGGATCCTGGGGTAGATTAGGAAATCAAAATGTGCCATTAAATACTCAGGTATTTACTTCTGGAGTAGATTATCCGGATCTTGGCTCAGGTACTACAATTAATTCTCAGGTAGACCCTAATTTATCATGGGAGATTGTAGAAGAACTTTCAGGAGGTTTTGATTTTGAGTTATTGAATAATAGATTAAAGGGATCTTTTGATTTATATAATAAAAAGACAACCAATACAATTTTGAATGTTACACCATATTCGACTTCAGGAATTACATTAGCCACACCAGCACATGTTGGAGAAGTTTCTAACAAAGGTTATGAAATTTCATTACGTTGGGATGATAAAATAAATGATGATTTAAGTTATTGGGTAGGTGGAAATTTTTCTCATAATAAAAATGAATTAACAAGTCTTAAAAATGTTCAGTTAAATCCAATTATTGGAGGGAGTTTAGGAAATAGTCAAAATACCAAAATACTTGATAATACTTCGGTAGGACAGCCTTTAGGTAGTTTCTATATGTATGAATATGCTGGTGTTGATCCAACAAATGGGCAAATGTTATACTATAAAGCTAATGGGGACAAAGTTGCCCAAACAGGTTTAGATGAACTTAAAGATAAGAAATATGTTGGTTCGCTTTTACCAACTTCTACTTACGGGGTTACTTTAGGATTAAATTATAAAAATATTGATTTTTCTGTTGACGGTTACGGAACCGGAGGAGCAAAAGTATACAATGGTAAAAAAGCACAACGTTTTGGAGGTGAAAACATAGAAGCTTCGTCAACTCGTGATTTCTGGACACCAACTAATACAACAGCTTCTAATCCTGCGCCATCTAATGTAGTACCTTATGCTTCAACTTATTATCTTGAATCTGCAGATTTCTTTAGAATCAATAACATTACTTTAGGATATAAACTACCACTTAAAGAAGATCAGTTTATTAGCTTCTGTCGAATATATGTAAACGCAATTAATCCGTTTATTTCTCAAAAATTCTCAGGATTCTCACCAGATGTTACAAGTGATGGTAAATTGGTTGAGGGTACTCAAGGTGTTGAGTTAGATGCTTACCCATCATTGAGATCATTTGTTATAGGTGCTAATTTAAAATTTTAATATTATGAAAAGATTATATATATCAATATTTGTACTTTCTGGATTATTTTTTTCAGGTTGTTCAGATGAGTTTTTAGATGTAAATCCTACAGAATCAATTCCGGCTGATGTAGAGTTGGTAAATAACGATGCAGGTGCTAAAGGTTTTGTAACAGCAATTTATAATCATTTTTTAGGCTGGGAAATGTCTTCTTTTGGTTGGAATGCAGTTTCAAGTATTATTTCAGATGATGCTGATAAAGGTTCAGATCCGGGAGATGCAGGTGGTGATAAAGATATTATCGACGCTTTAACTTATAATGCTTCAACTGCATCATTTCAATCTACATGGAATGCTAATTATGCCGGAATAAACAGATGTAATCAGGCATTGGAGATTTTTCCTAAACTAGATAAAGTAACACCTGCTTTAAAAGTTAGATTAGAAGGGGAAGCTAAGTTTTTCAGGGCTTTTATGTATTTTACCTTAGTTAAGGGATACGGTGGAGTTCCTATTGTAGATCATGTGCCTGTTCCAGTTTCAGAAGAAGATAGAATAATGCAGTTAACTCGTAAATCACCTGCAGAAGTGTATGCTTTTATTGAAAAGGATTTAAATGACGCGATAATAAATTTACCTGAAAAATCAGCTTATGGGGCAGAAGACAGAACACGTGTTTCTAAAGGCTCTGCTTATGCTTTGTTAGCAAAAGTAAGTTTGTACCAAAAGAAATGGCAACAAGTAATTGACAATTGCGATAAAGTTACTGGATATTCTTTAGTATCGGATTATTCTTCTCAATTTAAAAAAGAAGGCGAATTTGGTCCGGAATCTATTTTTGAGATTGATGGAATAGGAGGAACTTCAAGTCCTGGATTTGGAATTGGTAATTATTCAGTTTCTCAGGCTCCGCGTGGAGCTGGAGGATGGGGATGGGGTTTCAACACTCCGACAGAAGGTCTTGCAAATGCTTATGAAGCAGGTGATGTCAGAAGAGCTGCTACTATCATTTTCAGAGGTTCAGTTTTATATGATGGAAGAGAAATACCTGAATCTGTAGCGAATGCAAGATATAATTACAAAGCATATTCATCAGATTTTTATAATCAGGAATTTTCAGATACAAATCTTAGATATTTAAGATATGCAGAAGTAATATTAATGAAAGCTGAGGCGCTAAATGAATTAGGTCAGACTGACGCAGCTATTCCTTTAATTAATCAGATTCGTAAAAGAGCGAATTTGGGTGTTACGCCATTTACTTCTCAGGCTGATATTAGAAAAGCAATCTACAAAGAAAGAAGATTAGAATTTGCTTTCGAACATGACAGATGGTTTGATCTTGTAAGAACTGGTCAGGCTGCAGCAGCAATGGCAGCAGATGGGAAAAACTTTATTGTTGGAAAACATGAATTATGGCCTCTTCCGACTTCATTCATAAGAGAAGCAGCCGGGCTTTCCCAACAAAACCCTGGTGGTTACTAGTTAAATTTTCAAAATCACTCCTTTCTTAATTTTGAAAGGAGTGATTTTTATTCATTGTTTTAAATTTTTTATAATGATTAGAATTTCAGTTTTAGTATTCGTTTTTAGTTTTTTTGGTTGCGGATCGAATCCTGATAAACCAAAAGAGAATGAAGCGGAAAATGTTACTGCTGTAAAATTAACAGACGACGAACTTTTAGATACCGTTCAAAAAGAAACCTTTAAATATTTCTGGGATTATGCTGAACCCAATTCAGGATTAGCGAGAGAACGTTTTCATCCCGATGGAATTTACCCGGATAATGATAAAAATATTGTTACCACAGGAGGTTCAGGTTTTGGATTGATGGCTATCGTTTCCGGAATGTCAAGAGGTTATGTTACAAAAGAAGAAGGCGTACAAAGATTAGATAAAATTGCCGATTTTCTGGCAAAAGCAGATCGTTTTCATGGCGCATGGTCCCATTGGATTGATGGAAATACCGGAAAAGTAAAACCATTTGGAATCAAAGATAATGGAGGAGACTTAGTCGAAACATCATTTTTAATTTCAGGAATGATTACCGTTCGGGAATATTTAAAAACCGGTTCTGAAAAAGAGAAAGCTGTAGCTCAGAAATATGACGCACTTTGGAAAGGTGTTGAATGGCAATGGTTTACCAATAATAAAAATGTGTTGTACTGGCATTGGTCACCAACCTACGACTGGCAGATGAATTTTCCGCTTGAAGGATATAATGAATGTCTGATTACTTATATCATGGCAGCTTCCTCGCCAACACACCCAATTGATGCAAAAGTTTATCACGAAGGCTGGGCCAGAAGTGGCGGCATTGTTTCTGCTAAAACGAAATACAATCTTCCGTTGATCTTAAAACACAACGGTGCAGAAGAATTTGGCGGTCCGCTTTTTTGGGCACACTATTCTTATGTTGGATTAGATCCAAATCAATTAAGCGATAAATATGCTAATTATTGGAATCTAAATGTAAATCAGGTCAAAATTGATTATCAGTATTGTCTTGAGAATCCTAAAAAATTCGGGTATTACGGAGCCAATTATTGGGGGCTAACGGCTTCTTACTCCAGAAATCCTGACGGATCGATCGGATATGATGCGCACATGCCGGGCAATGACAAAGGGGTAATTTCTCCAACCGCCGCAATTAGTTCAATAGTATATACACCCAAAGAATCTTTGGCTGTGATTCGAAATTTATACGAAAATCATAAGAAAGAAACATGGGGAAGTGCAGGTTTTTATGATGCAGTTGACCTGCAGAATAAATGGGCAGCGCAACGTTATCTGGCAATAGATCAGGGTCCCGAAATTGTAATGATCGAAAATTATCGTTCCGGTTTATTATGGAAATTGTTTATGAATGCTCCGGAAGTAAAACAAGGTCTTGTAAAACTTGGATTTAAATCAGGTAAATACGGATTCTAACAGGTATTACATGAAACATCTCACAACACTTTTAGTAGTCTTATTTTCAACAATTGGTTTTGCACAAACCGAGACAACCGGAAAGTTTAAAACAGTTGTAGTCACCAATTACGAGCTGGGGTATGCCTTGCACAAACCGGCCAGTACAAAAGATAAAAAGCCATTAATAGTATTTATATCCGGTGATGGAGAAAAAGGGACCGATATTGAAAAAGTCAAAATTAACGGCCCATTCAAATATTTAAAATCACACGCACTGGATGCCTATGTTCTGGCTCCGCAATGTAAAGAAGATGAAAATTGGGACATTGAATCCATTTATCAACTGATTCTAAAAGTTCAAAAAGAGAATAATATCGATTCCAGCCGAATTTATGTGACAGGTTTGAGTTCAGGAGGCTGGGCCACATGGAATTTAGCGCTCTCCCATCCCGATATGTTTGCGGCAATCGTACCAATTTCAGGATTTGTCGATTTGATTCAGCTGGAAGAGGCATGCAAAATAGCTCATATTCCAATCCGAATTTACCACGGATTATTAGATGATGTTGTAAAAACAGATTACGCTGTCACTATTTACAAGGAATTAAAAAAGTGTAATGCCAAAGATGTTAAACTGACCATTTTTGATGATGCCGGTCACGATAGCTGGACACGTGTATACGACAATCCCGATATTTATGACTGGATGTTGAAACAGGTTAAAACGAATAAGAACCAATAAACAAATCGAATAAAATCGCTTTGATTCTGAATTACAAACACAATGAAGAAAAGCGATTGCATGTTCCATTAAAAAACAAATATTATATACACATGAAAAACAAATTAGTCTTACTTTTTTTAGGATGTGCTGTTTTGGGTTACGCTCAAAAAAAGAACACTAAAAACACAGTAAAAATTAAACCAAAGTCTGAATTTGTAGCGGAGTTGATATCAAAAATGACGCTCGACGAAAAATTGGGTCAGCTAAATTTGCCAACATCCGGTGATATTACTACAGGGCAAGCCAACAGTTCTAATGTAGCCAAAAATATTGCGGAAGGTAAAGTCGGTGGATTGTTCAATATAAAATCGGTTCAAAAAATCAGGGAAGTACAAAAAATTGCCGTTGAACAAAGCCGTTTAAAAATTCCATTGCTTTTCGGTATGGATGTTATTCACGGTTACGAAACAACATTCCCGATTCCGTTAGGATTGTCTTGTACCTGGGATATGAATTTAATCGAAAGAACTGCCCAGATTGCCGCTCAGGAAGCAAGTGCCGACGGGATCAACTGGACATTCTCACCAATGGTAGACATTTCACGTGATCCGCGCTGGGGAAGAGTTTCTGAAGGTTCAGGTGAAGATCCGTACTTAGGGAGTCAGATCGCAAAGGCGATGGTAAACGGATACCAGCAAAAAGACTTATCAAAAAACAATACGATTCTGGCCTGTGTAAAACACTTCGCTTTGTACGGTGCGCCAGAAGCAGGACGTGATTACAATACAGTTGATATGAGTCATATCAGAATGTTCAATGATTATTTCCCACCCTATAAAGCTGCGGTTGACGCAGGTGTAGGTTCTGTGATGGCTTCTTTTAATGAAGTAGATGGAATTCCTGCAACCGGAAGCAAATGGTTAATGACCGATGTTTTAAGAAAACAGTGGGGTTTTAAAGGTTTCGTGGTCACTGATTTTACGGGAATTCCGGAAATGATCGAGCACGGAATGGGGAATCTTCAGGATGTATCCGCTTTAGCCTTAAATGCCGGAGTGGAAATGGATATGGTGGGCGAAGGTTTCTTAACCACTCTGAAAAAATCTTTAGAAGAGAAAAGAGTAACAATCCAGCAAATAGATCATGCTGTCAAACTGATTCTTGACGCCAAATACGATTTAGGATTATTCGAAGATCCTTATAAATATTGCGATGAAAAAAGAGCAAAAACCGAAATTTTTACGGCAGCCAGCAGAAAAGAAGCACGTCAGATTGCAGCACAATCCCTGGTTTTGCTAAAAAATCAAAATCAGGTATTACCCCTTAAAAAATCAGGGACTATTGCGCTTATCGGACCATTAGCGGATGCGAAAGAAAACATGCCGGGAACCTGGAGTGTCGCGACAAAAATGGAAAATGCAGTATCACTTTTAAGAGGAATTACAGAAGTTGCAGGTCCTTCCGCCAAAGTTTTATATGCCAAAGGAAGCAATTTAGATTACGATGAAACTTTTGAAACGAATGCAACAATGTTTGGTAAAACTTTACACCGTGATGGGCGTTCGAAAGAAGATTTATTAGCGGAAGCATTAAAAGTAGCCAATCAGTCTGATGTAATTGTAGCAGCATTGGGAGAATCTGCTGAAATGAGCGGAGAATCCAGCAGCCGTACCAATTTGGAAATTCCACAAGCCCAGAAAGATTTATTACAAGCCTTGATTAAAACAGGAAAACCGGTAGTGTTAGTTTTATTCGATGGTCGTCCGTTGATTTTAAATGAAGAAAATGCAACTGTTCCGGCTATCCTGAATGCCTGGTTTGCAGGAAGTGAAGCAGGCTACGCTATTGCCGATGTTTTGTTCGGGGACGTTAACCCATCCGGAAAACTGACAGCTACTTTTCCAAGAAGCGTAGGGCAGGTGCCGATTTATTATGCACACAAAAATACAGGGCGACCACTTTCTAACAGCGAAGGAAAATTTGAAAAATTCAGATCCAATTATATCGATGAAAGAAACGAACCGTTATTTCCATTTGGATTTGGGTTAAGTTATACCACTTTTGAATATTCAAATTTGAAAATCTCATCCGATAAAATGAACTTTAGCGGAAAAGTAAAAGTGACCGTTGACGTTGCCAATACAGGAAATTTTGACGGAAAAGAAACCATTCAGTTATATATCAGAGATTTAATCGGTTCCGTAACAAGACCCGTTAGAGAGCTGAAAGGATTCCAGAAAATAGCCTTGAAAAAAGGAGAAAAGCAAACGGTGACTTTTGAAATCACTGTTGAAGATTTAAAATTTTATAATTCTGATTTACAATTTGTAGCAGAACCGGGGCAGTTTGATGTTTTCGTGGGAACAAATTCAAATGCCGATAAGAAAGTTAGTTTTGAGTTAACTAAATAGTTGGTTTGTTAATTAGTAATTAGCCCTTCGGATTTGGTTAACCGAGGGGCTTTTTTTAAGCTAAAAATGTAAAGTATTGATAACAAAATAAGATCAAAATGAAAAGAGATAAATGGTTTCTCATACCGGTTTGGCTGTTTCTTATGGGACTGGTAAGTAATGCTTCAGCTCAGAATGTCCCCGGAAAAACAGCATGGTTTGATCCGGCGAAGCCCGCCACAACCTATTGTAACCCCATAAACATTGGATACAATTATACGACTCAGAATCATAATGGTATTCCGGAATCCAGACGTTCCAGTGCAGATCCGGTAATTATTACTTACAAAGGAGAATACTATTTGTTTGCGACCAATCAGGCGGGGTTTTTCTGGAGTAAAGACATGTCAGACTGGAAATTCGTATATGGAAGTTTTCAAAGAAATCCGGGCGATGATGATCAGTGTGCACCGGCGGCCTGGGTCGTAAATGATACTTTATTTTATGTAGGTTCGACCTGGAAAAAAGATCATCCGGTTTGGAAAACAGCGGATCCGAAATCAGGAAGATGGATCAGACATGTGAATACCGCAATGCTTCCCACCTGGGATCCTGCTATCTTTCAGGATGATAACAAAAAGGTTTATATGTATTACGGTTCAAGCGGAAAATTACCACTTGTAGGTGTTGAAGTAGATTACAACACCTGGCTTCCTAAAGGCAATCAGGCCGATTATGCCCAATTATACGCCGCTACAGAAGTAGAGGATATCCAGAAACCTTACGGACAGGCAAAAGCAGTGGTTGGATTAGATCCTGCAGCACATGGCTGGGAACGTTTCGGTCCCAACAATGATATGGAACCTGCACCCTGGGGAAATTTTATAGAAGGAGCCTGGATGACCAAACACAACGGAAAATATTACATGCAATACGGCGCTCCGGCTACCGAGTTTAAAGGCTATGCCAATGGTGTTCATGTGGGGGATAATCCTTTAGGGCCATTCGTATACCAAAAACACAATCCGATGTCGTATAAACCAGGCGGATTTGTAATTGGTGCCGGACACGGAAATACTTTTGCTGACAATTATGGTAATTACTGGAATACAGGAACCTGTAAAATTTCGATAAAAGACCGCTTCGAACGTCGTATCGATATGTTTCCGGCAGGATTTGATAAAGACGATGTGATGTATTCCATTACGGCTTATGGTGATTTTCCAATTGTATTGCCAACAGCACAAAGAGATCAGACAAAAGGCGCCTCTTCCGGCTGGATGTTATTATCGTATAAAAAACCGGTGATCGTTTCTTCTGCCGAAGAATGCAAAGAGGTTGAAACACACCGAATGGATCATGGACGCAAAAAAGTGTATGAGAAAATTTGTTACGACGCGACTAACTTAACCGATGAAAATATTCAGACGTACTGGTCAGCTACAACCGATAAACCGGGCGAGTGGCTGCAGCTGGATTTAGGAAGAAAAATGGAAATCAACGCGCTGCAAATCAATTATGCAGATCATAAAGCGACACAGTTTAATAAAGCGATGGACATTTATTATCAGTATAAAATCCTGATGTCAGATGACGCCCTAAATTGGACTCTGGTCGTCGATAAATCAAATAACGATAAAGATGTGCCACACGATTATGTTGAGTTAACAAAAGCGATTAAAGCGCGTTATATTAAAATGATAAACATTCATAATGCTTCAGGAATGTTTGCGGTGTCAGATTTCAGGGTTTTTGGAAACGGATTAGCCGAAAAACCAAAATCGGTTACTGATTTTAAAGTCAAAAGAAATACAGCCGATTCCCGTAATGCCATTATTTCGTGGAAAACGCAGACAGACGCTATTGGCTGCAATATTTATTATGGAATTACTCCCGATAAATTATATAATAGCATAATGGTGTACGGAGAGAGTTCCTATGATTTCAGAGGTTTAGACAAGGGAACAAAGTATTATTTTACAATTGAACCTTTTAATGAAAATGGAATCGGTATAAAGAATAAGATTATTGAGGTAAAATAATTTTTTTTATAATCAATTTTTTAAAACGCTGATTGCAACAAAAAAGTTCGTAATCAGCGTTTTTTTTGAGAAAAGGTTTCAGAAAAAGACGTTGGGTTGTAAAGAATTTTGTTCCTTTGTCTTGTTCGCAAAAGAAGCGGACAAGTAACCCAAAATGCTATAAAAACCATGAGAAAAACGATTCTTTTAACTGTTTTAGTTTTAAACGGATTGACATCTTTTGCGCAATCAAACGATGAAAAAAACATTAAATTATTCTACAAAAAAGCTTTAACCGAATCCAAATGTTATACCTGGCTTGAATACTTGTCTAACGATATCGGAAGTCGTTTATCAGGCTCTCCAACTGCTGAGGCAGCAGTGCAATACACAAAAACACAATTAGAAAGATTAGGACTTGATAAAGTATACCTTCAGGAAGTAATGGTGCCGCATTGGGTACGAGGCGAAAAAGAAACAGCTTATATCCTGGATGATAAAACAAAAACGGTAGTTCCGATTTGTGCCTTAGGCGGATCAGTGGCAACTGCAAAAACAGGGCTTACTGCTGAAGTAATCGAAGTACAGGGAATTAAAGAATTAGGAGCACTGGGAGCAGACAAAGTAAAAGGAAAAATTGTGTTTTTTAACAGACCGATGGATCCTGAAAATATCGAAACTTTCAAATCATACGGAGCTTGTGTTGATCAGAGATTTGCAGGAGCAAAAGAAGCTGCAAAATTAGGAGCAGTAGGAACAATTGTTCGTTCGATGAATTTACGTGTGGATGATTTTCCTCATACAGGAGCGCAAAGCTATGGTGATTTACCAAAAGAGCAATACATTCCAACGGCTGCAATTAGTACCAACGGAGCAGAATTATTGAGTGCAACATTAAAAAACAATCCGGCTTTAAAATTCTATTTTAAACAATCCTGCGAAACATTACCGGATGTTTTATCTTATAACGTAATTGGTGAACTTACAGGAAAAGAACACCCGGAAAACATTATGGTTGTCGGCGGGCATTTAGATTCCTGGGACTTAGCAGACGGTTCACATGATGATGGGGCAGGGGTAGTACAAAGTATGGAGGTAATCCGTATTCTTAAAAACTTAAACTACAAACCTAAAAATACGATTCGTGTTGTGTTGTTTATGAATGAAGAGAATGGTGGAAAAGGCGGAGCGAAATATGAAGAAGTTTCAAAGAAAAACAACGAGAACCATATTTTTGCTTTAGAAAGTGATTCAGGAGGATTTAGCCCAAGAGGATTTTCAATACAAGCGGATGATGCCAATGTTAAAAAGATACAAGGCTATAAAGACTTTTTCGAGCCTTATTTAGTGCACAGTTTTACTATTGGACATGCAGGATCGGATATTGATCATTTAACGTCTAAAGCGATTGTAAAAGCAGGTTTAAAACCGGATTCACAGCGCTATTTTGATTATCACCACGCAGCAAATGATAAATTTGATGCGATCAACAAAAGAGAATTAGAACTTGGGGCAGCAACAATGACAGCTCTGATGTACCTGATGGACCAAAACGGAATTGATGCGCCTAAGGCCAATTAAAATTTCATCAATAAAATAGAAAAGCTGCAAGTGGATAACTTGCAGCTTTTTTTTTTTGGAAGTAGTCAAAAGTGATCAGACTTTCATAACAATACAGTAATATAAAAAGGTGATCGGGATATTAGAAAGTAAAATCAGGATTTTAATTCCGATGTCTCTTCGCAGTTCCGGCATTCGTATAAAAAGGTCTGTCAGGTGCAATAGCATTATCGTATTCAGCACAATGGCCGAAAAAACAAACGGGCTTGCTATCACCAGAACATTTGAATTTTCATTCGAAAGAATGTACATGACAAACAGCAGTGTACTAATTATAAACGATCCGATTGTTAAGTCAATGGAGGCTGTTTCATCGAAAGTTTTTTTGTCAATAGTTTTCATGAGTCTAAATATTAAAAGTTTTCTGAATAGCGTGAATGGGTGTGAACAACATTTTTGAAAAGTCCAGATAATGAAACGGAAGCGCCTTTTTGCCTCTTTTGTATTGTTGCATGAAATAATTGATTTCTTTCATATAAAAGGGCGTTCCGGAGGCAATCACCAGAAATAAATACAAACTTTTTTTGCCATTCCCCAAAAGGTAATATTGCATTCCGATTTCTTCGCGTACCGAAATACCTGTATTGGTAAGGACGTGAATGATATCATGATCTTCCAGTTTTGGCTGAATATCAAAATGATTTTTAGAAAGGAAATTTCCTAATCCAAAACCTAAACTTCCTTCAGGGTAGTTTAATAAAGCAGTTTTGTCAATTTCCCACGGTTTATTTTTTTTGAAATACTTTTGGTAAGGCTGTTTGCTGTATTCGTATATTTTTTCGATAATCTGGTCTTTCATGACTTGCTTGTTTTTTAAAAGTTCTTTGAATTTCAAAGTAAATTAATAAATAAAAAGCCAATCAGGATTTCAATTGGCTTTTATGTTTTTTAATAGTTATCTATGATTGTTGTTAACAGTTTAGAATCGGCAAGATTAGATGGAGAAACAACTTCTTCTTCGAGTGGAATAGTAGTTCCATATCTTTCTTTCAGTACTTTTTTGACCCTTTCATCCTCCAGATTAAAATCTTTTAAATGTTGCAGTTTTGACAATTCAATGCCTGCACCATTTTTATAAATTTTCCAGACCAATTCAGAGCAGTAAATTCTGTCGTCAGTCCATTCGAAATAAGCGTCATATTCTTTGCCTTCAAATTGCTGGCTGTACTGTTTCATTTTTTGGAGAACTTCAGGTTTCAGTACACTGTCGTTTTTCAATCGTTTAACCACATATTTGCTGTTTTTTCCGTGTTTGATCCATTCTTCGAGCGGAGTAAGTTTAACGGGCTGAACGGCTTCAAAAACAAACCATTTTCCATTTATATCGTAAATAATTCCACAATGCGAAAACTTTGAATGAGTAGCTATACGAACTGCTTCACATTGTTTAGATTCCGAAGTTTGAAAAATTACATCACCATCTTTGTACTTGCCGGATATTGTTTTTTCCAGTTTATTTCCCGTAAATGGATTGTTCGGAAAAACCTTCAAACTAATAAACAACGCCAATCCAAAACTGATTAGGAATGTGATTACCGGAAATAGATATTTTTTAGATTTCATAAAGTATAAATTAAAGTACTTTGCGTTACAAAGTAAATAATAAAAAAATAGCTGCCAAATAAAAGGGCTGCTATTTTTTAAAATATAAAGTAAAGTGTTTTTAGAGTCTGAAAATTCCTCCGAAAGCAATAATTCTTTGGAAGAAAAGGAAATGCTGGGAAGCTTTATCTTCACTACTTGTGGTAGTTCTGATATCATTCATATCAATATAACCGCCTTTTAATTCTCCCTGAATATAGAAGTATTTGAAAAACGTAAAGTTAATGCCCGCTTTTGCAGATAAACCATAACCGGAAACATGAAAATCATCATGACGTTCTTTTCCTAAAAGTGTCGTATTGGTTTTAGGATATAAAACTCCGGCACCTAAACCTTCCGTTAGATTAATCTGTACTTTATCTGTATTAGTGATGCCAAACAATTTTGAAATATCATCATGTCTGGACACCTCCGTATTGACATAATTCAGACCATCTGTATGCTCGTACATTAAAAAAGCAGGAGGATTTCCCTGAGGAACATCAGAACCACCTTCCTGAGCGCCATTTAGAGACATATCTACAGGTCTGTTATTATAATCTCCGTTATAATAAGATCCGGCCTGATCGGCAGGTAAATTAATAGACCCCGTAACATTCGCAGTTTGATTCTGAGTCATTACATATTTCATGTGGTCCCAGCCAATCGAAACACTGTAATGATCACTAATGAAATATCCCATTCTGAAGTTAGTTTGCGGAATTGTCATGTTAGCAGGATTTACATAATCAATATGCCACCCTTTTGGTTTATCATGCGCCTTCATATCTGCAACCGTAAAATTATAATCTTTACCTCTAAAGTTCACATCAGATTTGGTGTAGCTATCTCTGTTTCCTCCCCATGAAACGAAGAATTTTCCTTTATTGTGAGCGGTGTATCTTTCTACTGCTATTTCTTCCTGAGCAAAAGTGTTTAATGAAACACAAATCAGAAAGAAAAATAAAATTTTTGTTTTCAATGAAATAGTATTAAAAATTAGAATGAATTAACTGTTTTTCTAATGGCAACCAGCTTCGTCATTAAACCTTCAAAATAGTCTAAATGCAGCATGTTGGCACCATCACTTTTTGCATTAGCAGGATCAAAATGAGTTTCGATAAAAATACCGTCAACTCCCACTGCGATACCGGCTTTGGCTACAGTTTCGATCATATCCGGTCTTCCGCCCGTAACACCAGCGGTCTGGTTTGGCTGTTGCAAAGAGTGTGTAACATCCAGAACCGTAGTCGCATATTGTTGCATAGTCGGGATTCCTCTGTAGTCCACAATCATATCCTGGTAACCAAACATGGTTCCACGATCTGTAAGCATTACATTTTCATTGTGGCAGTCTAATACTTTCTGAACCGCATGTTTCATGCTTTCCGGACTCATAAACTGTCCTTTTTTCAGGTTTACTACTTTTCCTGTATTGGCAGCTGCAACTACTAAATCTGTCTGGCGTACCAGGAAAGCAGGAATTTGTAAAACATCTACATATTGTGCCGCCATTTCAGCATCTTCATTGGTATGAATATCTGTTACGGTAGGAATATGAAAAGTCTCTGAAACTTTTCTTAAAATTTTTAATGCTTTTTCATCACCAATTCCGGAAAAACTATCAATTCGGGAACGGTTTGCTTTTTTAAAGGATCCTTTGAAAACATAAGGAATCTCAAGTTTGTCGGTAATACCAACTAATTTTTCAGCAATTCTAAGCGCCATTTCTTCTCCTTCAATGGCACAAGGCCCGGCAAGTAAAAAGAAATTTCCGCTATCAGTATGCTTAATTTGTGGAATATGTTGTATGTTCATAGTATGATTTTTTTGACTGTGCAAAGGTAGTTATGATTTATGAATCGAAGATGAAGATTTAAGTTTTTTTTATGAGTCCGATACGTATCGGAACACTGATTTACTCCGGTGTTTTTCACTTGAAAAAACAGGTTTGCTCAATAAAAATGATTTTCATTTCTATTGTGATTGAACTTTAGTGGAATTATGAGAATTTAAGTTAATTTCCTGCTTTGCTTTTTATAGTAAACTGCAAACAAAATTTGTCCGGTAAAAAATAAAATATTTGTAAAAATTCTTATAAAAATAACAGCCCTGATGGTTGTCATCACGCCCTCAGGATCGTTTGATCTAAAATGTAATATTGTATAAAGATCCAGTTTTGTAATTATAATCGCAGGAAGGGTTAATAAAAAATAAATGATGAACTTTTTGAAATTTACCTCAGTTATAATTTTTGAAAGTTTCCAATAATAAAAAGCTACAATTAATAAGATAATGAATTTAAGCAATGTTGCCAAAGGATAAATCGTGGTATGCCATCCGGGTATGACTGATGATAAAAAATTAGAAGTCAGATAGAGAATTGAATAAGGAAATAAAAGAACCAATAAAAAGATACAAATTAAAAAAGTGGTTTTTGTTTTCATCATGTTTATTCTTTCTTCAGACGCAATCCCATCGGAACCATTAAAATACCTTTTTCATAAATGTTCAGATACAGTTTTATGGGCTTCTTTTGTCCGTCCCATTTCAGTTCATAAACATTCAGGAATCCGGCTCCCATATCGCTTCTTTTGGTTGGGAAGGGACAACAGGTCTCTAATCGGGTATAGGTGATTTTTTCTCCGTTTGGTCCGGCCAGCGCGTTTAAAAAACGGGTTTCGTTCAGCGCTTCATCTTTGGTGTTTCGGTAAAAAATATTCACCGGGTAATCCGGATCATAACCGTATTTTTTATCATTGCTGAATAAAGTAATGACAAACGTATTGTCTTTTTTCAAAACTAAATCCGGAGCATTGTCATCTACATTTTTCAAAGTAGATTTGGTGCTGATACAAGAAGTTACCGAAATAAGCAAAACGATAAAAAGAGCTGTTTTTTTCATGTTAAATACGTGTTTTGTAGTACAAATGTAAGCTGTAAAAACGGTTTTTAAAATAATCTGGATTAAGAAAAATGCCGCCTGAAATGCGTAAATTAAGTTTAAATCTTCTGATTTTCTATTGTCAGGTTTTGATTTGAATTCAATTTTAAAATACCAGTTATAATCAGATACTGTGCCACAAGATAGGTTAACATGATGAAAAATGAACTTTTTTCAATTGGAGAGTGAAATTTGTTCACTGCCAAAATACTGTCTGAAGCAACAAAGACAATCGCACCAACAAAAACATATTGATTTCCGGGTTTTTTCCAGGTCAGGAATCCATTAAAGGCAAACAATAACATTAGTGAAATTACTGTCGCATATACAATTACAGGAATTTTTAATTCTCCTAAAGTGGGTAATAAAAGTGATAACATTCCGATTAAATAACAGCCAATGATAAGACTTCCGATTAAAAAAGCGGCTTTTGTTTTTTTATTGCGTGTTTTGGTTTGTTTATTAAAAAGAACCGAATAAATAACATGTGAAATAAGAAAAGCAACCAATCCGAGAATAAAATAGATCTCCGCTATGTCTGCAAAAAGCAAAATGACATCACCAATCCAAGAAAAAAGTAAGGCAGTTAAAACAATATTTTTGGAGGGAAATTTTTTATGAAGATAAACTCCAAATCCTAATAAAGGAATTAGAATTGGCTTTAGGAAAAGATCAAAGCTCTCGTATCCGGAAAGTAAAAGCATCAGGTAAACAATACTAAAACCAATATAGATTTTAAGGAATAAGGTGTTTTTCATAGATTGGGGGATTATGAATTGATAAGTTGATTTGAATCAGTTTTAAAATCGACCGAGACAAAATATACCGAGACAAAAAAAGATAAAGTCAAATAGCCGATAATAACAGAATTGGAGAATGGAAAAATACTGTTCAGTCCAAACCAATCTCCATAATAAGAGAGTATTGCAATCGCTGTTATAAAACGAAAACCTTCCCAGAAAGGAGCATATTTACTTTTGTCCATAAGCTCACTGTAACTGTAGATTGTAATCAGAATAAAAAAGCCATAGATAAAGATATTGGGCAAACCAATTTTGGCAATATTGTCAAATAGATACGTGACAAACAAAAGGGTGAGTAAGACTTGTGCAACAGACCAATAAATTAGTTTTTTGGAATTTTGTGTTCCGTATTTTTCAAACTCATAAACATTTTCGATTTTGTTTACGGGGAATAATTCTTCGAAATTTTCCGGTCGCCATCCTGTTGGTTTAAACCAGATGCTGAGTTTGTCTTTCCATTTCGGAGCACGCCAGGCATCTTTAATCAGCAAAGTCAAATGTTGGAAGTTAATCCGGATCGGGTTCCAGGTATTAGCAGGTCTCGTAATTCCGAAAACAGGAGGAACATCATCCAATTCTTCCTGAAAAGTCCCAAAAAGTTTGTCCCAGAAAATAAAGATCTGGGAATGATTTTTGTCTAAATATTCCGGATTTATGGCATGATGCACCCGATGATGGGAGGGGGTTACCAAAATGTGTTCAATAAAGCCCATTTTTTTAATATGCTTGGTATGATACCAAAATTGCAAAAACAAATGAAGAGGCAGGGTAATGGCAATGACAGTAGCGGGAACACCAATCAAAGCTGCGGGAATAAGTAAAAAAGTAAATAAATTGACTAAGCTTGCAACAGGCTGTCGCAGGGCACAGGCTAAATTAAACTCTTCACTGCTATGGTGGATTGCATGTTTGTTCCAGAGGAAATTAATCTGATGTGCCAATCGGTGACTCCAGTATCCATAAAAATCGATCACAAAAAAGGCAATGCAGTAGGAGAGAACGTTAGCTTCCAGATGATAAACAGCAATTTTAGAAACCAGCCATTCATAGGAAATAAAAGTAAGGCTAAGGCCTAAAACATCTTTTACCGAATTGGTAATTCCCGAACTGATACTCGATACGCTGTCTATTAAAGGGGCGGTATCGTCCTTTTTGTATATGCCATATATTTTTTCGATTATAATTAAGACTAAAAAAACCGGTGTGGCAATAATTAATATCTTTCCATATTCTTCCATAAAAAAACATTCAATTTTACCCAAATATAGATAAAATTGAATGTTTTTTAAAATATTCTCAATTTAAACAATTTCGGCGCTTAAGCCAGCTTCCAAAAGTTGTGTGCATTGCGGTTTCAGTTTGTCCATCGGACCTGTCTTTACAGTGCATTTTCCGTTGTAATGTACAATTAAGGAACATTGTTCTGCTTGCTCGGGCGTGTGACTGCAAACGCGCATTAAAGTATCGATTACGTGATCAAAAGTGTTTACATCGTCGTTATAAACAATGATTTCGTTATTGAAACCTGTAGCTTCTTTTTCCCGAACTCTTTCTCTTACTTTTTCTTTAGTACTCATTTTTTTAAGTTTTTGTACTGTTGTAATTACTATTTTTTTTGCCACAGATTACACGAATTGTAAAGATTTTAAAACTCAGAATCTGTGAAAATCCGTTTGGCTCGTTTAATTCCGAGCCCTTTTAACCTGGAAATAATTAACAATCTAATTTACGTATTTTAATGAAACCCAGTTGTTCCTTTGAAACTTTTTAACATATTTTAATCCTTTTTCAGTGCAGGATGCATCAATAAACGGAATGTCTTCTTCGTAGAAACCGCTTAATAATAAAGTCCCTTTTGGATTTAAACAATCTACATAAGCCTGCATATCGTTTAACAAAATGTTACGGTTGATATTGGCTATAATCAGATCGTATTTTTTACCGGCCAACAACGCAGCATCGCCTTCATAAACGGTAATATGTTTACAGTTATTGCGTTCTGCATTTTCGATCGAATTCAAATAACACCAGTTGTCAATATCAATGGCATCGATAGGTTGTGCACCTTTCATTTCGGCCAAAATAGCCAAAATTGCAGTTCCGCAACCCATGTCTAAAGTTTTCAAACCTTCAACATCAGTTTCAAGCAAATGCTGAATCATCATATGCGTAGTTTCATGATGACCTGTTCCGAAACTCATTTTTGGTTCAATTACAATATCAAATTCGGCATCAGTTTTTGGATGAAAAGGAGCACGAACATGACATTTTCCGTCAACATCAATGGCTTCAAAATTCTTTTCCCATTCTTCGTTCCAGTTTACCTGATCGATTTCTTCAATGGTATATTCAATTTTAAATTCTTCTGATTCTAAGATATAAATGTCATCCAGAATAGTCGAATCCCATAAATCTTTCTTTACAAAAGCCGAAATTCCGTTTTCTGTTTCTGTAAAAGTCTCAAACGCTTTTTCGCCTAATTCCGCAATTAAAATTTCCGAACCCGGTTCTTTTGGTTCAATGGTAAAATGATATCCTAAATATATGTTCGACATAACTATTTTTTTTGCAAAGGTAAGAATCCAAAGCAGAAGTTGTTTAAAAATCCGGCAGAACCTTATTATTTTAAGTATAATTTATAAACATAAAAAAAGCGATACCTGAAGTATCGCTCTGTATTTAATGCCACAGATTAAAAGATTAATATGATTTTTAAAAAATCTGTCCAAATCTTTGGAATCTGTGGCAAAATAATTTTTAGATTGCTGTTACAATAGCTAAGAAGTCCTCTGCTTTTAAAGCAGCACCTCCGATTAAACCACCGTCAACATCCGGTTTAGAGAAAATCTCTTTAGCATTGTCCGGTTTTACAGAACCACCGTATAAAATTGAAACTTCATCGGCAATATCAGCACCAAAAGCTTTACGAACCACTTCTCTGATGAATTCATGCATTTCCTGTGCTTGTTCCGGAGAAGCAGTTTCTCCTGTTCCAATCGCCCAAACCGGTTCGTAAGCTAAAACAACTTTAGACCATGATTCTTTTGCGATATGAAATAATCCGTCACGTAGTTGGTTTTCAACAATATTGAAATGGTTTTCAGACTGACGGTCTTTTAATTCTTCTCCAAAACAGAAAATAACAGTCAAATCATGTTTCAGGGCAGTGTCTACTTTGTTCGCGATCAAAGCATCTGTTTCATGAAAAATAGCTCTGCGCTCAGAGTGACCAAGAATTACTGTATTTACGCCAATGCTGGTTAGCATTTCAGCAGAAATTTCTCCTGTAAAAGCACCACCTTCAGCCTGGTGAACGTTTTGAGCAGCAACACCTATTGTTGTGTTTTTTACTTTGGCAACAGCTGCCTGTAAATTTACAAATGTTGGTGCAACAATTACCTGAGCGGTAGTTTGTGCTGGTATTTTGGTAATTAATTCATTTAATAATTCTTCAGTTTGTGCGGCATTTTTATGCATTTTCCAGTTTCCTGCAACAATCTTTTTTCTCATTTTGGTAGTTTTTATTTATTCTTTTAATTTTTGTTTAGATGAAATAGCAATTTTTATTGCACTTGTTTTAATCCTTGTAAAGTGGCATTGATTTTATCAAAATCGGTTTCGATAGCTCTGTATAAAACAATTTTTCCGGTTTTGTCGACGATAATATATCTCGGAATCCAGTCTAAATCAATTGCTTTTCCGAAAAGACCTTTCATACCGTCATTCATCATAAAATGATCTCCTTTTAATTCGTGTTTTTCAATGCCGATTTTCCATTTATCAGCTGTTTTGTCAGCAGAAAGGAACAAATAAGAAACATCAGGATTATTGGCTTGCAGTTCTTTTACTTTTGGCATTGCTTTTACACAGTCACCACACCAGGAAGCCCAAACTTCGATAACCAGCGTTTTTCCTTTGTAATTTTTTAATATTTTTTTGAAAGCAACCTGACTTCCATCAGTCGCTAATAGTTTTTCAGATAAGGCTTCTTTAGAAAAACTTGTTTTCTGAGCCTGTGAGCATGAAAATGTGATAAAGGCAATAAAGAGCAGTGCTATTTGTTTCATAGTAGGATTCTAAAATTTTATTTCAATACTGAATTCACAAAGTTAAACAAAGAAATCGAATGCCAAATGGAGATTAACAAAATTTGAACACCTCTTTATTTTATCACAAAACAGGAAATTTCGGTTAAAAAAAAGAGTCTGAAATCGTAATAGTTCGTTGGAAAAATTCAATTTTGGAACAAATTTTAGCAATTAGATTTCTTAATCCATCAAAAAAGGATGTTTTTTACTTTTTTAAGGTTTAAAAAAATTTAGAAAAACGCTGCAAATTTCTTTTTTTCGACGATAAATTATCAATTCAAATCGTAATTTCCGTTGGCCCATTTTTTACAGGGAACAATCCATTCGTCTAAAGCTTTATATAAAAAACCATGTTTTAAATTGGTATTTAATTCGATTTCCCTGAAATGATTAACTTTCAGTTTTGAGGTTTCTTTTCGTCTAATGGCCGATACGCCCAAAACATCTGATTTTTCATAAATGGTCAGAATGTTTCCGCAGAAATTGATATCCTGAATTTCCTCAATATCGATATCACGAAAGCAGCCGATAAATACAAAATTCACTTCCGGATTCGCCAGATAAGTTGAAACATATTGTGCGATATAACCACCCATTGAAGTTCCGACTACAGTTATTTTATTAGGTTTGACGCCTTTTTTTAGTAGTTTATGAATTTGTTTGACCACCTTTTCAGCATACTCTGCGGCATTGGTGTTCTTTTTCCTTTTTTCGCTAAAAACTATAAAATGATCCGCTTTAAAAGAATTGATAATTTCATTGTATTCGGCTTTTCCATATTCAGGATGGGCTTCGTTTAAATCATGTTCTTCGATAAATTTATTGTGCAGAAAAAAAATATAAGCCTGTTCGGTGTTTTTACTTGGTGTCTGACCAAAACCCAGGATGCTAAAAAGAATGATAAGTGAAAAAGTAATCAGTTGAAATGGTTTCTTCATTGTGGTTTAAATAGGATTGATTTTGCGAATGTTCTTTTTTCTAAAATTTATTATTTAAAAATGGAACTTAAAAAAAGCGCCAATACCTCTAAAATATAGAATATTGGCGCCAGTAATATTATCTGTTATTTATTAAAGACCATAAGCAACATCGGATAATTTTAAATCATCAACATCGTTGTAATGTACTTTCTGAACCACAGTTCCTTTATGTAAAACTACGATACTCGGATTGGCTCTTTCGATGGTTTTTAAAGCCGTTGCATCGCAGAAATAGAAATCCACATTTAAACCGTATTGTTTTTTGGCTTTAGCTATTTCATCCGGACCTGAAGCCGTCATTGCAATTACTTTGTAGCCTTTCGCTTTCGCTTCCTGATTTACTTTTTCCAGTTTTTTCATGCCTTCAGGATTCGATAAATTTAAATCATAGGTTACAAAAATCACTAATTTCGGTTCTTTCAGTAATTCTTCTTTATAATCAGAATCTTCTTTTACCATTGTAAAATCATGAATGGGCGGTACATAACCTTCAGTGATTACCTTGTCTTTTCTGTCAACAAAAGTGGCACCTGCAGGAATATTGGCTAACTCTTTTTCGGTAAATTCTTTATCCACTCCGTTTACTTTGTAGATAAAAATCATTTCAACCACCGATTTGGGAGCACCGTCTGGAATTTTCATTCCTTCCTCGATGTTGTTACCCACTTTGAAAGGGCGAAAATCTTTAATCGGATTGTGATTTAATACCCAAACGGCCATAAACACACACAAAATAACACTTATTAAAGTGATGATATTGGTTACCAGTTTTGAAAATAAAGGTTTAACCAATTTTTTATTGAAGAATAAAATCAGGATAAAGAAAAGTAAAACAACATCTTTTGTAAACGATTGCCACGGTGTAAGATGTAAAGCGTCTCCAAAACAGCCACAATCTTTCACCACATCAAAATAAGCAGAGTAGAAGGTCAGGAAGGTGAAAAAGACGATCAATAGCAATAAGAACCAAATCGTTGCTTTTGCTTTGTAACCTACTAACAACATTATCCCTAACACCACTTCTAAAATCACTAAAAATATCGCTAATCCTAAAGCCAGCGGCTCCAGAAAAGGCATATTGAAAACCGGTTCACTAAAATATTCTGCCAGTTTGTAAGAGAAACCAACCGGATCATTGAGTTTAATTAATCCCGAAATAATAAATAATACGCCGACAAATAGTCTGGAGAATTGGGTAATAATGTTTTTCATAAGTATAGTTTAATTTAAAATTCCATTTCCTTTTACATTCTTAAAACAAGATTGGAATTTGGAATTTCATTTTGGAATTTTTTATTTCATAGGGTTTAAAATCAACGCAAAAACCGAGTAATTGATCATGTCCTGATAATTGGCATCAATACCTTCAGAGACTAGAGTTTTGCCTTTATTGTCTTCAATTTGTTTAACACGAAGCAGTTTTTGCAGGATCAGGTCCGTAAGCGAACTCACGCGCATTTCACGCCAGGCCTCACCATAATCATGGTTTTTGGCTTCCATTAATTCCTTGGTCAGTTTAATTTTGGCGTCGTATAATTCGGTTGCTTTTTCCACATCGAGATCCGGCTGGTCAACAACTCCCAATTCTAACTGTATCAAAGCCATGATAGAATAATTGATAATTCCGATAAATTCTCCTTTTTCATCCTCATCGACTTTACGGATTTCGTTTTCCTGTAAACTTCTGATTCGTTGCGCTTTTATAAAAATTTGATCCGTCAGTGAAGGCAGTCTCAAAATGCGCCATGCACTGCCGTAATCTTTCATTTTATTGATAAATAAGGTACGGCAAACCGTGACTACATTATCATATTCTAAGGAAGTATTCTTCATTTATTGCTGTATATTTGCTAAAAATTTCTTCAAAAATAAGGATAAAATTAAAGAGTTTCAAGTTTAAGGTTTTCTTTGTTTCAAGTTTTTTAAAACAGAGTTTGTAATTCAGACCACTTGAAACAGGGAAAGATTGAAACAAAGGTTCTGCAACCCGCAACCTGAAACAAATAAAACTTAAAGCAAAATGTTAATTAACTGCAAAGGCCAACTTATTGATTTATCGACTCCTAAAGTAATGGGAGTTATGAATGTCACGCCGGATTCTTTTTTTGATGGCGGAAAATATAAAAATGAATATGAGATTGTCACGCGCGCGGGCAAAATTTTAACCGAAGGCGCAACATTTATAGATATTGGGGCTTATTCCAGCAGGCCCGGTGCCGATTTTGTGTCGGAACAGGAAGAAATTGATCGCATTGTTCCTGCTATTGAAATAATTCTAAAACACTTTCCGGAGGCACTGCTTTCGATCGATACGTTCAGGGCAGAAGTGGCGAAAGCAAGTATAGAAAGCGGCGCTGCGCTTATAAACGATATTGCGGCCGGTGAATTAGACGATAAAATGTTTGACGTAATCGCCCATTATAATGTGCCTTACATCATGATGCACATGCGTGGAAATCCGCAGACCATGCAAACCATGACGCAATACGAAGATATTGTAAAAGAGATGCTGTTTTATTTTTCGGAAAAAGTAAAAAAAGCCAGAAGTCTTGGAATCAATGATCTAATTCTGGATCCGGGTTTCGGATTCGCCAAAACAACGGAGCAGAACTATGAGGTGCTGCAAAAAATGGAGCTTTTTAATTCGTTGGAATTGCCCGTTTTGGCCGGAATATCAAGAAAGTCAATGATCTATAAAACATTGAATATTACAGCCCAGGAAGCGCTAAACGGTACCACGGTCATCAATACGATTGCATTGACAAAAGGGGCTAAAATCCTTCGTGTTCATGATGTGAAGGAAGCAATGGAATGTGTGACTTTGTTTAATAAAATGATTTTGTAAATATGAAATACTTATTTCTGCTCTTTATTGTTCTTCTTTTCTCCTGTGGAAAAAAAGAAGACGTTTTATTACCAAAATCAAATGTTAGTATCGTTAAAAATGTAGAAGATCTCTCGCCGATTTATATCTTTTTTAAAACCAAAGGCAAAGATACCATTGCTGAATTAAACCGGAAAAACAGTATCATTTCAACCAATTGGATTTTCAATATAGACAAACGTCTGCCTTTAAAAATGGTTATTCCGGAAGTAATGAAACTTCAGGAAAAAAAGCGTGCTGAGAAAGCGCATAAAAACGAAAAAGCCGAAAACTATTATTCCTACGCTGATTCTGTCGGAAAGAATTTAGCCTTTCTGCCGTTCACGAAAGTGTATTATAAAATGGAAATTGCCAATAACAGAAGTCAGTTGTATTTTAAAAAGAACGGTTTGATACAATATAGCGGTAGAAAAATATATGATTTTCCTAAAAATAATTTAAAGCCATTCTTAGATAGTTTAGTAATTAATCCCAAAGCTGAAATTAAATTTTCGTATGATAAAAATATGACTTACGGGGATTATATTCAATGTAAAATCTTAGTGAAAACTATAATTGATAAAAAGATTCCACTTGTTTTTATAAATGAAGAAGAAGAATTCGTTTTTTAAACTTGAAACAAAGAAAACCTGAAACAAAAACTTTTATTGATGATGATAAGGTTCATTCCTTAAAATCGTAAATCCGCGGTACAATTGCTCTATAAAAAACAAACGCACCATCTGATGCGAAAACGTCATCAATGAAAGCGAAATTTTGCCTTGTGCTTTGCTGTAAACCGTATCTGAAAATCCGTAAGGGCCACCGATTACAAAAACAAGCGTTTTGATTCCGGAGTTCATTTTCTTTTGTAATTCTTCAGAGAAACCAACGCTCGAGAAGTTTTTACCGTTTTCATCCAGCAAAATCAACTGATCGGTGGGTGTTAGTTTGGAAAGAATCAGTTCACCTTCTTTTTCCTTTTGCTGGCTCTCCGACAAATTCTTTACGTTTTTGATATCCGGAATAATCTCCAGATCAAATTTGATATAAAAAGACAGGCGTTTGGTATAATCGTCAATCAGGGTTTGAAGCGATTTATTGTCGGTTTTGCCAATGGCGATAAGTTTGATGTTCATTGATTAAAAGTTTTGCCACGAATTACACAAATAATCACAAATTTAAAAAACGGAATTTGTGATAATCCGTTTCATTCGTAAAATCTGTGTACTATTTAACGATCTGCTTTTTATTCTCAAAAACAGTTTTAAAATGCTCTACAACCGGAAACGGCTCATAATAATGATGGAGAATCTTCTTCCATTCTAAATACGCTTCAGAATTTCTGAAGCCTTCCGTATGATCTTCAAGTGTATTCCAGTCCACTAATAAAAGATATTTATTTTCGACTTCAAGACATTTTTCTAAACGATGTCCCAAATACCCTTCAATAGAAGAAATAAATTTACTTGCATTGGCAAAATCAGCTTCAAACTGACTTGCTAATTCGGGTTTTATAAAAAGAAAAACAGCTTCCAGAATCATAAAATTTAGTTATTATATTTTATCTGCCAAATCTGCTAAATCTGCGAGAAAAAAATAGCTCCCGCAGATTTGGCGGATTTGGCAGATTTTTTTTAATAGTTTTTGGTAATCCGTTTTAATTTTTAGAAAATTTGGCTTCGAAGGTTTTGAATCTTGTGTCCAGATCTTTCAGTAATTGTTTTTTTACCGAAGCATCCTGAATAAAGCTGTAATTTATGCTGTTGTACACATATTGTTTGATCGTCGCATACGTCACATCCGGATATCTTTTTGCCAGTAACACATATTGTTCTGTCATGTTTGTCCTTAAAATTCCCGCGTCGTCCGTGCTGATGACGATTGGTACATTGAATTCCTTGTAAAGTGAAAAGGGATGTCTGTTTTCTTTAACTTTTAAGATGAATTCGTTGCTGGTCAGATTAATTTCTATTGGAATAGTGTTTTTAGCCATGTAACGCAACAAATCATAAGAATTGGCTTCGTAGGCAATATCAACTCCGTGTCCGATTCGATTGGCTCCGGCAACATAAACCGCATCGTTGATATGCCAGGTTAAATCCTCCGGTTGTACTAATCCCAGCGTTAATTCTCCGGCGTGAAGCGTATATTTTACATCAGCAAATTTCGAATGGCAGTATTTAAACATCACCATATGAAGCCAGTAATCGTTCATTGAATTTTCGCCATGTTCAGGAGAAACAATGTTTACACCGGCGACCAATTTACTGTCGTTGGCAGAAATAAAAGCGATCACCAGATTTTTAAACAAATCTACCGGTTCCATAAAACGCAGCACAAAATTTTGGTAACGCATCGTAAAACGGTCATCGTCAATTTTCAGGTCTTTGTGCAGTTTTGCTATAAAGTTGGTATTGAAATCTTCTGCGTATTTTTTAGCGTCTTTTTGCTGTAGGGATTTGTACAATTCCTCTAAATATTTCAGAACCGCTTTTTCGTCTTTTTGAGCTGCCGCCTGGCGAAGTTTAGCATTGAAATCAGTTAAATCGGAAACATTCATATCACATGGAATTGTAGATAATTGTGTTTCGATATAACTTACATTTTCAGCAACAGCACGCTTTTTTAGTTCCAGCATGCCTTCGGCAAAATGCCCGTCTATTGTGGGGAAAAATTTATCAAACGAATCAAAAAACAAATCGTCAGAAGGAATAGACACGCTGTTGTAATCTTTAGCGGACCAGGTTTGCATGACCTGCTGTTTATAGAATTCCAGTTTTCCGTTATTTTTAAGAGAAGAAAAATTTTCCCAGTTTCCCTTTGCAGGTTTTGTTTTGGAAACCTCCATCGTTTCTAAATTCAGATAAAAATCGGCTGCAATGGCTCTTTCCAGAAGAGGTTCCGCATAAATGGATCCTGAAAAATGATGGTGTAAATCGCCTCCTTTGGGCATTTGTTGAAAAAAAGCAGTGGAGAGTGCTTCATTGTTTCTGATTTTTTCTAAATAACGTTCAGCTGATTGAGAAAAGCCAATTTGCGCTATAAAAAAACAGAAAAGTGTAATTATCCTCGTCATAGTCTAGATTTAAATTACATGCAAATGTAATGGATTTTGAGGACATTTGAAAATGTGATTTTAAACTGAGGTTTTACTTTGTGTATTTAACCGCAAAGAGCGCAAGGTTTTTTTTAAACATGCCGTAAATTTAACCGCAAAGTTCGCAAAGTTGTACCGCAATACTTCACCTAAAAACAAAAAAAGACGCACATCAGTGCGTCTAAAATAAAACCTTAGAACCTCAGCAACTCAGAACCTCAGGATCTAAAAAACCTTTGACCCTTTGCAACTCTGCGACTTTGAACCTTCAGGAAAAAAGCACATCCCGAATTTCTTCCGTCTTATCAAAAACGCTTTTCGCAAAAGGGCAAAGCGGAATGATTTTCAGATTATTATTTCTCGCATAGTCTACGGTAGCCATCAGCAGTTTTTTGCCAACCCCTTTTCCGCTGAATTCTTCGTTGACTTCGGTATGGTCAATGATGAATTTAGAATCCCCGGCCCAGGTATACGTCATTTTTCCGGCTTCTTTTCCATCTTCGAGAGCTTCAAAATGGCCTCTTTTTATATCGTTTATTTGTTGGATTTCCATGATTATTTATACTAATGAAGTTTCTATTTTAATTGTATTTACAAGTGTTTTATGAACCGGACAACTGTTTGCAATTTTCAAAATTCGCTGTTTTTGTGCGTCGTCTACGTTTCCGGCAATTAAGATTTTCGTCGAAAACAAAGAAACGGTATGTTCTTCATTTTTGTCAAAATCAACCCAGATGGTAAGCTCTGAAACATCCCAGACTTTGCGGTCAATATACATTCGCAATGTAATTAAAGTGCAGGAGGCCAGAGATGAAGCGAGAAGTTCAAACGGACTAAAACCTAAATTTTTTCCGCCTATTTCCTGCGGTTCATCTGAAATAAGTGTATTGCCGGTTTTAGATGTTATTTCGGTACGATATTTTCGGGTATCGATTGTTGCTTTAATGGTATCCATACTATTATTTAATTCTTGGTTCAGGTAAAGGTACAAATTCGGTTTCACCCGGAACTTTTGGGAAAGTTTGTGCTGTCCAGTCTTTTTTTGCTTTTTCTATTAATTCTTTATCCGAAGAAACAAAATTCCAAAAGATAAAATGTTCTTCCGGAAAAGGCGTTCCTCCAAAAATATAAACGGTTGAATTGGCCGTAATTTCAAACTCACACAAAGTACTGTCGTTGGTAATCAGGATTTGCTTCGGATCGTAAACATGTTCGCCGCTTTTGATACTTCCTTCCAGAATATACAATCCGCTTTCGCCAAATAAATCTTTTCCGATGTTTATTTTTTGGGTGGTTTCGCTTTTAATTTCAATAAAATACAACGGACTATACACCGGAACCGGTGATTTTTTTCCAAAAGCTTCTCCGGCAATTAATTTATAAGAAACGCCGTTTTCTTCCCAGGCCGGAATATCCTCTGCTTCCACATGGGCAAAATTCGGATCCATTTGCTCTAATTCTTTTGGTAGCGCTACCCAGATCTGTAATCCGTGAAGCATTTTATCAGAATGTCTTAAATATTCCGGCGTTCTTTCGGAATGTACGATTCCTTTTCCCGCTGTCATCCAGTTTACGGCGCCCGGTTTTATTTCCAATTCGGTTCCCAGACTGTCACGGTGCATGATGCTTCCTTCAAACAAAAAAGTTAAAGTGGAAAGTCCGATGTGCGGGTGAGGCGGGACATCCATATTCTGGTACTGGTTTAAATGCGCCGGTCCCATATGATCAATAAATACAAAGGGTCCGACAGCTCTTTTTTCACGGAAGGGCAATAATCTCCCTACCATAAAATTGCCGATATTGGCGGCACGTTCTTCAATAATTAAGCTGATGTTTGACATGGTATGGTTTATTTGAGTTGAAAACAAAATTACAGTGGAAATGGAAAGCTGTAACTTAATTCAGATTAAGATTTCTTTATTCTTTTTGCCACAGATTTCGCAGATTATACGGATTAAAGTTTGCCACGAATTTCACGAATTTTTATTTGACTTTATTTGAGAAATCTGTGTGAATCTTTTAATCTGTGGTTAAATTTTCGGTTTTGTATTAAAATTTCATTCGTTGTATCCTTACGGCATTTAATATGGCCAGTAAAGCCACTCCGACATCTGCAAAAACAGCTTCCCACATTGTTGCCAGACCGCCGGCACCAAGAATTAGTACAACTGCTTTTACGACAAATGCCAGACCGATATTCTGCCAGACGATTTGTTTGGTTTTTTTACCAATATTGATGGCGGTAAATATTTTTGTTGGCTGATCGTTCTGAATGACAATATCTGCTGTTTCTATAGTTGCATCACTTCCTAAGCCACCCATTGCGATTCCGGCGTGGGCAAGGGCCACAACGGGCGCGTCATTTACACCATCACCCACAAAGGCAATTTTCAGGTTTTTGTTTTTCAGCTCAGTCACTTTGGTAACTTTATCTTCCGGCAGCAAATCCCCATAGGCTTCATCGATATTTAATACTTTGGCTACGGAATTTACAACGGCTGTTTTGTCTCCTGAAAGCATGACTGTTTTTACGTTTATGCGATGTAAACTTTGAATAGCATCCTTTGCATCTTCTTTAATTTCATCGGCTATGAGAAAATAACCGGCGTATTTCTGATTGATGGCAACGACGACTATTGTGAAAGGCGTATTATCAATTTCGGAATCATAAGCAATGTTGAATTTCTTCAGTAATTTGGTGTTTCCGGCCAGAATTTCGTTGCCGTCAATGGTACCTTTCAGGCCATGACCAGCGATTTCTTCAACAGCCGTCACAAGGTTTTCTTTGTCTGTTCCATTGGCATATTCGATAATCGCAGTGCCAACAGGATGCGTTGATTTGGTTTCGAGAGCAGCCGTATATTGTATTAAATCTGCTTCCGGAATACCAACAGCTACCACTTTCTGCACTTTAAAAACGCCTTTGGTCAAGGTTCCGGTTTTGTCCATTACAACCACCTGAATGGCCGCCATGATATCAAGAAAACTCGAGCCTTTAAACAGAATTCCATTTTTACTGGCAGCTCCGATTCCACCGAAATAACCCAGCGGAATAGAAATTACTAATGCACACGGGCAGGAGATTACCAAAAAAACCAAAGCGCGATACAGCCAGTCCCTGAAAATATAATGCTCTACAAAAAAATACGGCAGTAAACAGATTGCAATGGCGGAGTAGACCACGATTGGCGTGTATATTTTGGCAAATTTTCGGATGAATAATTCGGTTGGCGCTTTTTTGGCGGTAGCATCCTGAACCATTTCCAGAATTTTAGACAATTTACTGTCTTTGTATAAAGCCGTAATTTTGACCTCGGTTACGGAGTTCAGATTAATCATTCCGGCTAAAACACTTTCACCTTTGTTTTTGGTATCGGGTTTGCTTTCTCCTGTTAAAGCTGCGGTATTAAAAGAAGCCGTTTCGGAAAGCAGTTCACCATCTAAACCCAATTTTTCACCAGGTTTTAACTGAATGACAGTTCCGATTTGGGCTTCTGTGGCTTTAATGATTTTAGTTTTGTTATTTTCGAGAATAGTCACTTCATCCGGACGCTGGTCCAATAATGTTTTGATGTTGGCTTTGGCACGCGTTACAGCCAGTGTCTGGAACGTTTCGCCAATGGCATAAAAAAGCATTACGGCCACTCCTTCGGGATATTCACCAATAGCAAAAGCTCCGACCGTGGCAATGCTCATCAGTAAAAATTCCGAAAAGAAAGATCCGTCTTTAGCACTTTCCAGCGCTTCTTTCAATACAGGAAAACCAACGGGTAAATAGGCAACTATATACCAGATTATCCGTACCCATCCTGTAAACCAGGTTTGCGGCATATAATTATCGAAAACAACTGCAATAATCAACAGTAGAAAACTGATTATTGCAGGGAGAAAAAGCTGAAAAGTAGTCTGATCTCCTATGGAATGGTCATGCCCATCGTGATCATCATGTCCGTGATCGTCAGTTGAGCAACAACTGGCAGCTTTGTTTCTTTTGACTGCTGCGTTTTGTTTGGTTTCGCAGCAATCTGTATCGTCGCTATGTATCATAAATTTAGATTAATGGGTGTGCTCTCCACCGCCTTTTTGGGCAGATAAAAGGTAAAAAGCACCTTGTGTAACAATTTTGCTATTATCAGGGATTGAAGTTACAAATTTTATTTCGGTAAATCCCATATCTGTGGTGCCGGGAATCACCTCAATGGCTTTAAAATGTATTTCTTCGTTTTCCGCTGCAGATTTGGGTTTTGTTTCTTTTTCAGCCTGTTCGTCTTCTTTAATAAAAATAAAATATTTATCACCGTTTTTTACAATGGCAGCTTTTGGAAGCGCCTTTACGGTTGCATTATTGAGATTTATATTGGCAGAAACGTACATTCCGGAGATTAATCCTTTGGCATCATCGGGATTTATTTTGGCGTGAACGGCAACCGTTTTGCTTTCATTGGAAAAAGATTTATTGATTCCGAATATTTTTCCTTTTATGGATTTATTCGATTGGTTGGTCAGTATAAAATCGACTTCCTGACCGATTGAAATCGAACCCAGATCTTTTTCATAGACATTTAAATCCAAATGCATCTGACTGTTATCGGTGACTTCAAATAATGGAATTCCGGTTTCTGCAAATGCTCCTTTGGCAATGCTGATTTTTCCGATATAGCCATTGATTGGCGATACAATAGGAATCAAGGCACTGTTGCTGCCAGGGCTGATATGAAGGGCCTGTAATTTGCTTTTTGCCGCTTGTGCTTTGGCTCTTTCTACCGCTAATTTTGCTTTTACTTCCTGAAATGTTTTTCGTGGATTTACATTTTCATCAGACAATGTTTTCTGACGGTTGTATTCCAATTGTAAATACTCAATATTGGCCGTGGCTGATTTATAATCTTCGAGCATTTCTACGACTTCCAGATTTTGAATGGTGGCCAGTACTTTGCCTTTGTTGACATAAGTGCCTTCCAGCACTAAAATGTCTTTGACGGTTCCGCCAAGCAATGTCGCAATTTTGGCAGAATTTTGAGGAGGAACCGTTGTATAACCATTAGCTTTAATGATGGTGTTAAGGTTTCGGTTTTCTACATTTCCAAACTGAATACCGACTGTTTTAAATTGTACAGCGGTTAAGGCTACTTCATTTTCGGATTCTTCTTCTTCGTGAATTTCTTCCGCTTTTTTTTCATTACAGGAAGTTAAAAGCAAGAGGAAAAGGGCAACAGGGAAGAGCAAAAGAATAAAACGGTGTATGCTATTTTTTATATTTTTCATGGATAATGACGATTAGTTAATAGAAATGGAAGGAAATTGTAATCGAATGGCGCTTTGATTGTACGTATGCATTGTTTCGGCATATTGTTTTTTTATGTCAATGGCCTGATTTAAAAAACTGATATACGTCCAATAGCTCATATCTCCACTGGCGTAGCTTTTCTGGGCTGTTGTAATAATTTGCTCCGCATATTGTAAACCTTCTTTTTGATAATAAGACAATCCTTTTTGTTGTTTTTCAAATTCATTTTGCAATTCCTGCATTTGTAACTCCAGCGAGAATTTGTTTTTCTCTAATTCCAATTCTGATTGTGTAATATTTATGGCTGCAGCTTTCGCCTTTGCCGTATTCACGCCGCCAAATAACGGAATCTGCA
The DNA here is from genome assembly GCF_004345565.1 of Flavobacterium circumlabens. Classification (GTDB taxonomy): domain Bacteria; phylum Bacteroidota; class Bacteroidia; order Flavobacteriales; family Flavobacteriaceae; genus Flavobacterium; species Flavobacterium circumlabens. Next base: position 362,922 of record NZ_SLWA01000002.1, read on the forward strand.
AACCTGCCGTAAATCCCTGAAACAAGGATTTGGTATCAATGGTTTGTGCAAAGTAACCCAAGCCTACTTTAGGAGTTCGTTGTGCTTTATACACATTGGCTTCTTTCTGATAAACCGAAATTTGCTGCTGATGATAGTCCGCCACTAAGTTTTCTACCTTCGATTTATTGGAATCCGTTAGTATTGTAAATTGCAAAGAATTGGCAGCATCAGGAACTATGTTTTCCCTGGTTTGAACAAAATATTGCAGCTGTTTTTGATAAATAGTGAGATCATATTCCAATTGCTCTTTTTGGGTTTCAATTTCCTTCACTTTTGCCTTTGCGCTAATGACTTCTATATTTCCGCTTTCGCCAGTCTTAAAACGAAGCTCTGCATTTTTTAAAAACAAAGCGTAAACATCCAGTAATTCGGTGTTTAGTTTTTGAATAGATAGTCCGTAGAGATATTGATAATAGGCTAATGTAACGGCCTTTTCAATTTCATATTCAGACATGGCTTTTCGCTTTTCGGCCAGTTTGACCAGTTCTTCCTGTAATTGCCGATTGGCTCTGGTAATTTTTCCAACGGGGAAATATTGCTGTACAGAAACATTACTGTCATAATCAGCACTATTGAATTGCCCGCCCTGATATTGTACCTGCAAAGGATCTGCCTGAAAAGCAGTCTTTTTAAGTATCGTTTGTTTCTCTATTTCCTTATCGGCAATTTTTAAATTAAGATTATTAAATTTCGCCATTTCGATTGCTTTTTCCAATGAAACGGACTGCTTATTTTGGGCGAATGAGAAACTGCTTATAACTAATAGCATAAGTGTTACTATAGGTTTTATCATTTTTGATTTGATTTTAATTCTTTTTTCGGACAATAAGTAGAGTATAGGCAAAACAATCAGTGTCAGGAGGGTTGCTGAAAATAAGCCGCCAATGACAACAGTAGCCAATGGTTTCTGAACTTCGGCACCACCGCTTGTAGATAAAGCCATCGGCAGGAAACCTAAAGAGGCTACAGCCGCAGTCATCAAAACAGGGCGTAATCTTGTTTTTGTTCCAATTAAAACGCGTTGTAAGGCATTGTCAATTCCTTCCGATTTTAACTGATTGAAATACGAAATCAAAACAATTCCGTTAAGAACTGCGATTCCGAACAGCGCAATAAAACCAATTCCGGCCGAGATACTAAAAGGCATGCCGCGCAGCCACAAAGCAAATACACCTCCAATAGCTGAAAGTGGAATTGCGGTAAAAATTAATGCTGCCTGTTTGATGCTTTTGAAGGTAAAATAAAGCAGCACCAAAATTAAGCTCAGGGCAATAGGCAAAGCAATAGAAAGCCGTTTGTTGGCTTCGATAAGATTTTCAAACTGACCTCCGTATGTAACATAATAGCCTGCGGGAAGCTCGAATTTTTTGTCCAGTTTTTGCTGAATTTCCTCCACAACACTTTTTACATCACGTCCGCGAACATTTAATCCGATGGTGATCCGGCGTTTGCCATCTTCACGGCTTACCTGCACGGGACCCTGCTCATAGTCGATGGTTGCCACCTGCGAAAGAGGTACCTGCTGCCCGTTGGGTAGCGGAATAAACAAATTACTGACATCATTAATATCATTTCGGTTTTCCTTATTCATGCGGACGACAATATCAAATCGTTTGTTTTCTTCATAGATTTTGCCCGCCGCTTCTCCCGCAAATGAGGAGCGTATGATTTTATTTAAATCTTCTATGTTTAAACCGTATAGTGCAATTTTATCGTAATCGTACTTTATGGTAATCTGAGGCAATCCGGTTACTTTGTCGGCTTTTAAATCGCCAACGCCTTCAATTGTATTGATTTTCTGAATCAGTTCATTGGCCTTTCTTTCGAGAACGTCCAGATTATCGCCAAATATTTTAATCGCAATATCACTTCGGCTGCCTGTCATTAATTCGTTAAAACGCATCTGGATGGGCTGTGAAACTTCAATATTGGCACCCGGGATTTTTTCCATTTCGGCTTTCATCAGATGCGCCAGATCTTCCCAGTTGTCAGCACTTGTCCATTCTTTTTTGTCTTTGAGGACAATAATCAAATCGCCGCTTTCTATTGGCATCGGATCGGTTGGAATTTCCCCGCTTCCGATCTTAGTAACAATCGTTTTAATTTCCGGAAATTTGGCCTTCAGCATTTTTTCATACTGGGTTGTTGTTTTGATCATTTGAGATAAAGAACTCCCGGTCATGATGGTGGCATTGATAGACAAATCCCCTTCTTCTATGGTTGGAATAAATTCGCCTCCCATATTTTGAAAAATAACAATAGCGAAAAGAAACAAAGACAAAGCAATTCCTAAAACTATCTTTTTAAAGCGTAATGATTTTTCTAAAAACGGAGTGTATATTTTTTCCAGCCAAGCCATCATTCGATCACTGAAATTGGTTTTATGTTCCGGATTTTTAGATAAAAACAAAGCACTCATCATTGGAATATAGGTGAGCGAAAGAATAAAAGCACCAATTACCGCAAAGCCAACTGTCATTGCCATTGGTTTAAACATCTTCCCTTCGGTTCCCACCAGAGCCAAAATAGGCAGGTAGACGATTAAGATAATGATTTCTCCAAAGGCAGCACTATTCCGTATTTTGGACGCCGAAGCATAAACTTCTTCATCCATTTCGGGCTGTGTTAATCTAGTTTTCCTTTTTAGCTTTTGCATATGATGCATCGTGGCTTCAACGATAATTACCGCACCATCCACGATGATTCCGAAATCAATGGCACCCAGGCTCATTAAGTTTCCGCTTACGCCAAAGGCATTCATTAAAATCACCGCAAAAAGCATGGCCAGCGGAATGACAGAGGCGACAATTAACCCAGCGCGAAGATTTCCGAGAAATAAAATCAGGACAAAAATTACGATTAAAGCCCCTTCAAGCAGGTTTTTGGTAACCGTTCCAATGGCATTATCAACCAGTTTGCTTCTGTCAATAAAGGCTTCGGCCACAACACCTTCGGGTAACATTTTGTTGATCTGAATCATTTTTTCTTTCACACGTTCAACAACGGCTTTCGAATTTTCTCCTTTGAGCATTAGCGTTAAGCCGCCCACGATTTCCCCTTTTCCATCTTTGGTGGTTGCCCCGAAACGAATGGCGTTTCCGGGCTGAACGCTGGCGACATCACGAATTAAAATAGGGGTGTCGTTTCGGTTTTTAACCACAATATTGCCAATATCCTTAATTCCGGAAGCCATACCGACACCACGGATGAAATAAGCAAATTCATCTTTTTCGATATAAGCCCCGCCGGTGTTCTGGTTGTTTTTTTCGAGGGCATCAAAGATTTCTGTAATCGTTACTCCGGAACTGTTTAAGCGGTTGGGATCGACGGCAATTTCGTATTGTTTGACACTTCCTCCCCAGGTACTTACTTCAGCAACACCTTTCACACCCTGTAACTGAGGCACAATGATCCAGTCCTGAATGGTTCTTAAACTGGTTGCATTGTATTTGTTTTCATAGCCTTTTTTGGCATACACATCATATTGGTAGATTTCACCTAAACCGGTTGTAATCGGAGCTAATTCCGGTGTCCCGGCATATTTTGGAATGTTTTCCTCTGCTTGTTTTAACCGCTGAAAAACTTGTTCACGGGCCCAGTACGTATCTGCATTTTCTTCAAAAACAACAGTTACGACCGATAAGCCAAAACGGGAAATGCTTCGGAGTTCGATGACTTTTGGAATTGTTTTTACGGCCTGTTCCAGCGGATACGTTATTAACTGTTCTACTTCCTGACTCGCCAGTGTTGGAGCAGTCGTTATAATTTGTACCTGATTGTTGGTAATATCAGGAAGAGCGTCTAACGGTAAATTTTTAAGCGAATAACTTCCCCAGGCGATAAGAATCAGGGTAAGTAAAAGTATAATGAATTTATTCTTTATACTGAATTGTATAATTTTATCGAGCATTTTTTGAATATAATGAATGAGAAATCAGACGGAATACGCCTGTTTTTTTTGTGGTAAGTCCACAACATCCTGACCCGAAATTATCGGGGCATCATTATACGATCTGAGGCGGTTGCCAGATACTTCCGTAGAAATTGGAAGTAAGAATGGAATGGTAAGACGATAATGGTTTTTTAATGAGAGGAATACTTTCATCAAAAGACCACGTAATCACCGGAGTTGTATTGAGTACTTGCGCGGCACAACAGCTGCAGGTACAAAAAGGAGGACAAAGATCTGATTCCTTTTCGTGAGAGGTACTGTCAGTTTGCGATACCGTTTCGTTGGTATGCACAATGCCCTCACTTTGTAGGGAATCTGCGCACGGCAAAGACGATAGCACGATTAAATAAACTGATAATATGATGTTAATCCATTTCACGGAGGTAAAGATAAGGATAAATGTTTTAGGGCAAAATTATAATCCTGTTATTTAATAGATTAGATTTTTGTAAAGTTAAATCAGTTCAAAACGCAAAGTTTCGCTTTCTGTTCCATTTATAATAATCGATAATTCATGAATTCCGGTATGAAAAACACGGGTAGTAATGATCCGGAACGACTGATTTCTTTCAACTTTTACCAATTGGTGCGGCTGATAGGTTTTCTCGCTTATCTTGAAGACTTTTTTCGCCAGATGCCCTTTTGCTTTTTTGTAATAAACAGCATATTCCAAACGAACTGTTTTAGGTTCCTTGTTGAGGTTTTTTAAATGAAATTGAAACTGTAAAGCGTCCCCGGTTTTTACAATGGGCGTTTTGATTTCAAAAGCAGAAAGTTCAATATTCGAACTTTCTAAGCCATAATGACTCAGAATTTCAGGATGTCCCTGTTTCAGTAAAGTTCTGCAGCCATGTTTGATAATTCCGTCTGTTTCTTTACTCAAACCTTTCCATTTTTGGGCAATTCCCAGAACGGTCTGAGGATTGTCTTTGGCAATATCATTCAGGTTATTGGCAACGCTTCGGCGTACATATTCTGATGGATCATTTTTAAGGTTTTCCAGGATGGGCAGAATAGAGTCGGGATCTTTTTTTAAGTACGGAATTGCCATTGCCCAAGGTAATCTCGGACGGCTTCCTTCACTCGACAGTCTTCGTACGTGATGGTTTTGGTGCAGTGACCATTTTGTCATTTCTTCAATCATTTTTTCTTTATATTTTAAAATGAAAGGACGGACGGCAAATTCACAGCTGATAAATTGCGTGATGGAAACAAAGGCTTTCGCCGAAGTTTTGAAGTCTTCCAGACCATACATTTCGATATAATCAGCAAAGAAAATAAACGCCAGATTTCCCTCTGTAAATTTATTTTTTAGATTTTCAATGATTTTATCGATTAAAGAAACGGCTTCCGGAAAGTTTTCAGGCATGAATTGATGGAAAACTACTGTGGTATATTTCATGCGGTCTTTCCATTCTTTTTGGGCAAAATCACCTTCATAAATAGTAGCGATGAATTTTTGCTTGTCAAATGCCGGATGTATTTCGGCTACAGCCTGACCCAATTTTTCGTAAAAAGTAACCGAATAAATATCTTTAATTAATCCCATGATTTTGTTTGAATGAACTTCAAAGATATTTAATGTTCCTAATTCACAGTCAACAAAAAAGAAAAAATTTAAACGATTTGGAAATGGGAAAATGAAGCTTTATCGGACATAAAACGAAATCTCTTAACGGTGAAAAAAAGAAGTATTTGATGTGTTAAAAAAACTTTTCATCGGAGTTGAATTTTCAAATCCACAAAATATGTCCTACTTTAGCATCTCATAAAATTTTAAAAAATGATTAGCGAATTACAATTTCAAACTGAATTACAACTATTGATCAGCAATGCCATTAGGGAAGATGTTGGTACGGGCGATTACAGTTCGTTGGCTTGTATTCCGGAATCAGCGCACGGTCAGGCTAAATTATTGGTAAAAGATCAGGGCATTATTGCAGGTGTTGCGCTTGCAAAAATGGTTTTTGAATATGTAGATCCTGCTTTAAAAATTAAAACATTTATAGAAGACGGTACACACGTAGAATACGGTGAGGTTGTTTTTGAAGTTTCAGGCAGCTCCCAATCCATTCTGAAAGCAGAAAGAGTAGTTCTGAATACAATGCAGCGTATGTCTGCCATTGCAACTAAAACAAACCAATACGTTCAGCTTTTAGAAGGAACTGGTGCCAAAATACTCGATACACGTAAAACAACTCCAAATTTCAGGGCTGCTGAAAAATGGGCAGTGAAAATAGGCGGAGGTGAAAATCATCGTTTTGCACTTTACGATATGGTGATGCTAAAAGACAATCATATTGATTTTGCAGGCGGAATTACACTTGCCATAAAGAAAACTAAGGAATATTTGAAATCCAATAATTTAGATTTGAAAATTATTGTGGAAGCCCGAAATTTAGATGAAATACGTGAAATTTTGCTCAGCGATGGTGTTCACAGAATCCTGATTGACAATTTCAATTACGAAGATACCAAAACTGCCGTACAATTAATCGGCACTAAATGTCAGACGGAATCTTCCGGAAATATCAACGAAAAAACCATCCGTGAATATGCGTTATGTGGGGTGAATTATATTTCATCCGGCGCTTTGACACACTCCGTTTACAACATGGATTTAAGTTTGAAGGCGTTTTAAAAAGAGTTATGAGTTATAAGCTATGAATTGAAATTTAAAATTAAAGTCTAATAATCTACAGTCTAAAATCCAAAATCTAAAATAATAATTATGTCTAAAGAGATAGAAGACCGGATCGAAAAAATTCCGGTATTGCGCTCTGTAATTGGGATTTTCAAGAAAATAAAATTACCCTGGTTAGAAGGGTTTTCATTATACGATTTGCTGGAATTGTACACTTTAGGAATTCTGGAAGGTGCTTTTTCCTACCACGCCAGCGCGGTTTCATTCAGTTTTTTTATGGCGTTGTTCCCTTTCGCGTTATTTATTTTAAACTTAATTCCTTTTATTCCGATTGAAGGATTTCAGGCAGATTTTTTGCAGTTCGTACAGCAGGGTGTTCCTCCAAATACCTACGATGCGATCAGTAAAATTATCAGCGATATTTTAAATAATAGTCATTCGGGTTTATTGTCTTCGGGTTTTTTACTTTCTATTTTTTTGATGGCAAACGGTATTAACGGAATTTTGAGTGGCTTTGAATCTTCAAAACACGTGTTTGATAAAAGAGGGTTTTTCAGTCAGTATTTAGCAGCACTGGCCATTTCGCTTCTTATGACCATTATTCTGTTTGTGACAGTAGCAACAATTGTAGTTTTCGAGGTCTTTATTCAGAAAACAATCATTCAGGATGTGCTGAGTGACCGCATTCCGCTGATCATATTAGGGCGTTATGCCTTCGTTATATTAATGATTCTTATAACATCCTCAATATTATTGCGTTATGGTACAAGACAGTATAATAAAGTGCCTTTTATCAGCATAGGTTCTGTTTTTACGACGATATTAATTGTTATATCTTCGTTCTTTTTTGGGATTTGGGTTATAAAATTCTCAAAATATAACGAACTTTATGGTTCAATTGGGACATTATTAATTCTAATGTTTTATATTTGGATAAACTGTATGATTCTGCTTTTGGGGTTTGAACTGAACGCCACTGTCAGAAAATTAAAACAAAAAAATAAATAATATTATGAAAAATTGGATGTTAACAATTGGAGTGTTTTTTCTAACATTAGGCACTATTCAGAGTCAGAGTGTCATTGGAAAATGGAAAACAATTGACGACGAAACGGGTGAAGCAAAATCAATTGTAGAGGTTTACGAGAAATCAGGAAAAGTATATGGAAAGGTAGTAGAAATACTTCGTGCCGACCATAAAAAAGATATCTGTTCAAAATGCAGCGGAGCTGAAAAGAACAAACCAATTTTGGGGATGATTATTATTAACGGTCTTAAGAAAGACGGTGATGAATATAACGGAGGAAGTATTCTGGATCCTACAAATGGTAAAAAATACAAATGTTATATCACATTAGATTCTGCTGATAAACTAAAACTTCGCGGTTATGTTGGCGTGGCCATAATGGGCAGAACGCAATATTGGACAAGAGTAAAAAATTAATTTCTTTTTGATTCTTCAACATGCGAAAAGTAGTATCGATACTCGTATTCTTATTAGCATTGTCAAACAGTTTTGGACAATCTAAACATACAGCACTACCAATAAGTCATCTAACAGGTGACTTTTATGTTTATAAAACATTTCACGATTATAAAGGAACCCTGATTTCTGCCAACGCCATGTATCTGGTTACAGATAAGGGCGTTGTGCTGTTTGATGCTCCCTGGGACGAAACACAATTTCAACCGTTGTTAGACAGCATAAAAGCGAAACATCATAAAGAGGTTATTATGTGTTTTGCAACGCATTCCCATGATGACAGAGCAGGAGGGATAGCATTCTACAGACAAAAAGGAATTAAAACCTATACCGGAAAACTCACGGATGAAATTTTAAAGAAAGAAAATAAGCCCAGAGCCGAATTTGTAATTCCGGACGACAGCATATTTACCGTAGGGCAATATAAGTTTGAAGTATATTACCCCGGAAAAGGACATGCGCCAGATAATATTGTGGCGTGGTTTGCTAAAGAAAAAGTACTTTACGGTGCTTGTTTTATAAAGAGTACCGAAGCAAAGGATCTTGGCTATTTAGGAGATTCTGATGTGAAGGAATGGGAAAAGTCAATTAAGAAAGTGCAGGCCAAATTTAAAAATCCAATATATATTATTCCGGGGCATGAAGGCTGGGAAAATACAGCATCGCTGAATCATACTTTAAAAATGGTGAAGGAATATAATATTTTAAAAGCTTCGGATAAAGTAGAGAAAAAGTAATTGATGAATTCCTGTTATTGGAATTTCGGTAAATATTTTGGGTACTTACTGACGGAGTATTAACTTTGTCAGGAATCCGGTTCATTTTGTGTATTATTTATCGAAAGCGGTTCTTACAGGCAGTACAGAAAAATCCAATTCGAAAAGAATTAGTTTTTAATTATTTCGAAACTATAAAAAAGTCAATGTATTTTATTGAAGTTATTTTACCGCTTTCCTTAGCAAAAACCTTTACCTATCGCGTCTCTGAGGCTGAATTCCATTTTATAAAAAAAGGAATGAGAGTGGCGGTACCTTTTGGTAAAAGTAAAATGTATACGGCACTTGTTCTCGATATTCATGAAAATGCACCAACTTTATACGAAGCCAGGGAAATCCACCAGATTTTAGACGAAAAACCAATTGCCACAGAAATCCAGATAAAACACTGGCTTTGGGTAGCAAGCTATTATATGTGCGGTATTGGCGATGTGTATCGTGGCGCATTCCCAAGTGGATTGTTATTAGAAAGTGAAACTATTATTTCGCATAAAGCGGATGTTTCCGTAAACCAAAACGAACTTTCTGATGAAGAATTTTTGGTTTATGAAGCATTGCAGCAACAAAGTTCTCTTAAAGTTCAGGATATCATTGCGATTTTGAACAAGAAAAATATTTTCCCGATTCTTCAAAAAATGATTGCCAAAGGTATTATTGTTTTAGAAGAAGAAATAAAGGAAGGATACAAACCCAAACTGATTCGATATGTAAAATTGCATCCTAAATACGAAACAGATGAAGGTTTAGGACAGTTGTTGGAAGTACTTAAAAATGCCAATAAGCAAAAGGAAATAGTCCTGGCTTATTTTCAGTTGAGAGCTTCCGAAAAAAAGCCAATCACGGTGAAGAAAATTGTAGAAGCTTCGCAGTCTTCTTCAGCGGCTGTAAAAGCATTGGTAGACAAAGAAATTTTAGAAGAATATTTACTGCAGCACGACCGGGTTAATTTTGAAGGGAAAGCTTCAGAAAAGCTGTTACACTTAAGTGAAGCCCAGGAAAAGGCTTTTACTGAAATTAAAGAAAATCTTATCGATAAAGACGTTTGTCTGCTTCATGGTGTAACTTCAAGCGGAAAAACGGAGATTTATATCAAATTAATTGAAGAATATCTGGCTACCGGAAAACAAATCTTGTATTTGCTGCCGGAAATTGCGCTGACTACACAGTTGGTCTCTCGTTTGCGACTTCATTTTGGAGATAAAATTGCTGTTTTCCATTCGAAATACAGTAATAATGAAAGAGTTGAGGTATGGAAACAAACACTCGAAAATGCGGATAAAGCCCAGATTATAATAGGAGCAAGGTCGGCATTGTTTCTGCCATTTGCCAATTTAGGTTTATTGATCGTAGATGAAGAGCACGAGCAGACTTTTAAGCAGGCAGATCCCGCACCACGATACCATGCCAGGGATTCAGCGGTAGTTTTGGCAAATTTTCATAATGCCAAAGTACTTTTAGGATCCGCAACACCAAGTATAGAAACGTACTTTAATACACAAACAGAGAAATACGGTTTGGTGTCGATTATGGAACGTTATAATAATGTCCGAATGCCCGAAATTGTTTTGGTTGATCTTAAAGACAAACATTTCCGAAAAAAAATGACCGGACATTTTAGTGACCTCCTGATCGAAGAAATTGCTGAAGCACTACAATTAGGCGAACAAGTGATTTTGTTTCAAAACAGACGTGGATATTCCCCTGTAATTGAATGCCTGACTTGTGGCCATGTTCCGCATTGTCAGCAGTGCGATGTGAGTCTGACTTTTCATAAGCATAAAAACCAATTGCGTTGCCACTATTGTGGTTATGCGATTGCAAAACCTACACACTGCCACAGCTGTTCCAGTATTGACCTCACGACAAAAGGCTTCGGGACAGAACAGATTGAGCAGGAATTACTGACTCTTTTTCCGAAAGCGAAAACCGGCAGAATGGATCAAGACACGACTCGCGGAAAGTTTGGTTTTGAAAAAATTATTGATTCGTTTAAAAATCGCGAAATAGATATTCTGGTAGGAACACAAATGCTGGCCAAAGGTCTGGATTTTGATAATGTGAGTCTCGTCGGAATCATGAATGCCGATAACATGCTGCATCATCCGGATTTCAGGGCTTTCGAGCGTAGTTTTCAGATGATGACACAGGTTGCGGGAAGGGCTGGAAGAGCTGAAAAACAAGGTAAAGTGGTGATCCAAACTTATAATCCAAACCATAATACAATTCAACAGGTAACGACCAATAATTATGCAGGCATGTATAAGGAGCAATTGTATGATCGTCAGATCTATAAATACCCTCCTTATTTCAGGATTATCAAGCTCACTTTAAAGCATCGTGATTTTGATAAACTAAAAGAAGGTTCAATGTGGTTGTATCAGGTGCTGAGCCAGAATCTGGCTATGCCGGTACTGGGGCCTGAAGAGCCGGCTATCAGTAGAATAAGAAATGAGTACATACGTACGATTTTGATTAAGATTCCTCAAAATCTGCCATTAGGGGGTACAAAAAAAACTATTCAGAAAATGTTGAATAGTTTTGAGGCTGTTGCTCAATACAGAGCTATAAAAGTGGTAATAAATGTCGATTTCTATTAATTAAGAAGAAGTAGAAAGAGCTTTTACAAGGTCTTCCTTTTTATTTCTGCTTAACGGAATTTTTGTAATACCAATTTCTGCAAATTTGCTGTTAAAGCGTTCTACCTTATCAATATTAATAATATAGGATTTGTGTACACGAATAAATTTATCTTTAGATAAATCATTTTCAAAAGATTTCATCGTAGAAAGTACCAGATTGCTGTCATCTTCGGTAACCACTCTTACATAATCTCCGAAAGCTTCTATCCATTTGATTTTTGCAGTGAAAATTTTAAGTTTTTTAAGGTTGCTTTTGATGAAAATATGTTCGCCTTCTTCTTCTTTTACCTCTTTTTTAAGTAAATGCATATCAACCGCTCTTTTAACGGAAGAGTTAAAACGATCAACAGCAATAGGCTTTTGAAGATAATCGGTAGCATCATAATCAAATGCTTTTAAGGCATATTCAGCTTTAGAAGTAATAAAAATGATCTGCGGTTTGGATTTTAGCCCGTCCAGGAAATCAAAACCATTGATAACGGGCATTTCTATATCAAGAAATATTAAGTCGATATTATTAAGAGAGATACAGCTTTTCGCTTCAATTGCGTTCGAAAAGTCACCAATCAAATGCAAGCCTGGGTGATTATTTACTAATTTTGCAATAATTGTCCTCTGTATAGAACTATCATCCACAACAACACAGTTTAGTTTCATAACATTTAAGTTTAGTATAAATTCAGGATAGCAGTAGTAAATATATTATTTTTTTAGGAAAAAAACTAAAATTGAAGTTTATTTTTCGTTTTCCGGCGAATAAACGTAAAAAAGTGTTGTGGATATAAATATATTCACTACTTTTGCACCCAATTTTAACAAATAAATATTATATTTATGAATCATTATGAAACTGTTTTCATTTTAAATCCCGTTTTATCTGAGGTTCAGGTGAAGGAAACAGTAACGAAATTTGAAGAATTTCTTACTAGCAGAGGAGCTGAAATGGTATCAAAAGAGGATTGGGGCCTAAAAAAAATGGCTTACGAAATCCAAAACAAAAAAAGTGGTTTTTATCACTTGTTTGAGTACAAAGTAGCAGGAGAAGTCCTAATTGCTTTTGAGACTGAATTTAGACGTGACGAGAGAGTTATGCGTTTCCTGACTGTAAGTTTGGATAAACATGCAATTTCTTGGGCTGAAAGAAGAAGAGCCAAATTAAAATCTACTAAAGCTTAATTATTATGTCTACAATAGAGCAATCTGCAAAAGGAAAAAAAGACGGGGATATCAGATATCTTACGCCTTTAAATATTGAAACTAACAAAACTAAAAAGTATTGTCGTTTCAAAAAATCAGGAATCAAATATATCGATTATAAAGATGCTGATTTCTTATTGAAATTCGTTAATGAGCAAGGAAAAATTCTTCCTCGTCGTTTAACAGGAACTTCATTGAAATACCAAAGAAAAGTGTCTGTAGCTGTAAAAAGAGCGCGTCACTTAGCTTTAATGCCATACGTGGCCGATTTATTAAAATAATTTAAAAACTCAGTTGTTGGTTTCCCGTTAAAACGGAACCTAACTTCTCAAATATAAGGACAACAACATGGAACTTATTTTAAAACAAGACGTACAGAATCTAGGATTTAAAGATGATGTAGTATCTGTAAAAGCGGGTTACGGACGTAACTTTTTAATACCTCAGGGTTTTGCTGCTTTAGCAACTCCTTCTGCTAAAAAAGTTTTGGCTGAAAACCTAAAACAAAGAGCACACAAAGAAGCTAAAGTAGTTGGTGATGCAAAAGCATTAGCTGAAACTTTAAAAGCTCTTGAAATTAAACTTACTGCAAAAGCTGGTGGAGAGAAACTTTTTGGTTCTATCACAAACATCGACATTGCTGAAGCTTTAGAAAAATCCGGTAACGCTATTGATAGAAAATTCATCACTAGTGGTATCGTAAAACGTACTGGAAAATATACTGCAAACATCCGTTTACACAGAGATGTAATAGTTGAGTTACCTTACGAAATTATTGCAGAGAAATAACAGATTGTTAACTTTTTGTTAATAAAATATAAAAATCACTCCTTGGAGTGATTTTTTTTTGTCTAATTTTGAGTGAAATAACTCACTCAAAACCAAGAAAATGAAAAAAATCTTTGCATTATTGTTATGTGTCTTAGGTCTTACCGCCAGTATAGGGCAAACTACGACATCGAGTATTAAAGGTATCGTAAAAAGTTCGGGCAACGAACTTTTGCCGGGAGCGACTATCCAGGCAGTTCATACTCCGACTGGTTCAAAATATTCTTCTCTCTCTAATGGAGATGGAAGATTTAATATTTTGAATATGAGAATTGGCGGACCTTATAAGATCATTGTTACTTTTGTTGGCTACCAAAATCAGGAATATAATGATGTTTATCTTGATTTGGGAAAGGTATTTAATTTAGATGTTATTTTAGCAAATGAAAGCCAGGCTTTAGAAGAAGTCAAAGTAGTTTCTAAAAATAAAGTTTTTCAAAGCGGAAGAACCGGCGCCGAAACCACAATTGGCAGAAGAGAGCTGACTGCTTTACCTACTATTTCGAGATCGGCTGAAGATTTTACACGTTTAGAGCCAACGGCCAGCGGGGGTTCGTTTGGAGGAAGAAATGACCAGTACAATAATTATTCTTTAAATGGTGCTATTTTTAATAATCCATTTGGTTTGGATGCGGCAACTCCGGGTGGGCAAACAGGTTCCCAGCCAATTTCATTAGATGCAATTGATCAGATTCAGGTAGCAACCGCTCCTTACGATGTTACTTTGTCCGGCTTTACAGGAGCTTCTGTAAATGCGGTAACAAAGTCGGGGAGTAACGAATTTCATGGTACTGCCTATGTTTTTTACCGAAACCAGGATCTAACGGGAAGTAAAATAAAAGGAGAAAAAATATTTGTACCTTCTTTAGAACAAACCCAGGCCGGATTCAGTTTGGGAGCTCCAATTATTAAAGATAAATTATTCATTTTCGGAAATTTTGAAATTGATAAAAGAAGCGATTTGGGATCTAATTTCGTGGCCAATAATAATGATGGTGTTACCGGAATTAACGAATCCAGAGTATTGGAGTCTGATTTAATTGCAGTATCAAATGCCTTAGCGGGCCTAAAAGATGCCAATGGCAATAATTTTAATTATAATCCCGGCGCTTACCAGGGTTTTGTACACAATTCAAATTCTACAAAAGGAATTGTAAAAGTAGACTGGAATATTAATGACAATCATAAATTAGCTGTTATTTATAATTTTCTGGATGCTTCCAAAGATAAACCGGCACATCCGACAGCATTAGGGTTCAGGGGGCCAAATGCTTCAATTCTTCAGTTTCAGAATGCAGGATATCAGATTAACAATAAACTGAGTTCTTTTTTATTGGAGTTAAATTCAAAATTCAGCGAATCTGTTTCTAATAAACTGCAGGCCGGTTATACGTATTTCAATGATTTTAGAGATCCTTTTTCATCTCCCGCTCCGGTGATTAATATACAGGACGGTGCCGGATCAAATTATATTATTGCCGGGCATGAGCCATTTTCCATCAATAATACACTGAAGCAGAAAGTAATTCAGATTACCGATAATCTGAATTATACTGTAGGCAGCCATGCCTTTACTTTTGGGACTTCTTTTGAAAAATTTAATTTCGAAAATTCCTTTAATTTAGCGGGTTACGATAAGTTTCGTGGTAATACAGATCCGGTTCCTTATTACGGAACTTTTAGACCTTATGCAAGTGTAGCGGACTTTTTAGCAGATGCGGCTTTGCCATTTGCATCCAGTTCCGTAGCTCAGAATATGCAGAATGCGATTGATACGTATAAATCAAAAAATAATTATGCTGTTGGTGCCGATAATGGCTGGAAGTTAGCAGAGTTAAATGTTGGGCAATGGGCTTTTTATGCCCAGGATGACTGGAGTGTTACCGATAATTTCAAGTTGTCATTTGGTTTAAGAGCAGATAAGCCCTTGTACTTTAATACGTCAGATTTAATTCAGAAATATATTGATACGAATAATGGCGGATCAAAAAGAAATAATAATATAGATTATTTTGATCCTGAAACAGGAAAAGCCGTAAAATTAATTTCTACTGACCTGCCAAGCGATAAAATTTTGTGGTCACCAAGAATTGGTTTTAACTGGGATGCCAGCGGTAATGAAACATCACAGCTTCGAGGTGGATCCGGAGTTTTTACGGGCAGGATTCCTTTTGTTTGGTTAGGTAATCAGGTAAGTGGTGCCGATGACAGTTTTTTTCAGATTATGGATCCGGATTATAAATGGCCGCAAGTGTGGAGAACCAGTTTAGGATATGATCATAAATTTGAAAGTAATTATATTTTGACTATTGATATGTCTTATAACAAAGATATTAATGGCGTTCATGTGCAAAACTGGGGTTTAAAAGATCCAACGGGAACTTTGGGAGGTGTAGACGGCAGATTGATCTATACTGCTGCTGATAAAGGTGCAAATAATGCCTATGTGATGACTAACTCAGATAAAGGATTTGCTTTTAATAGTTCCGTTAAAATCCAGAAAACTTTTGAAAATGGTTTGTATGCGAGTTTAGCTTATAATTATTTAGTGTCTAAAGATGTGAATTCTATCGAAGCTGAAATTACCGGAGATGCCTTTGCCTTTAATCCTGCTTTGGGTAATGTAAATAAAGATGTGCTTTCTAATTCTAAATACGGAGACAATAACCGTTTCATTGGTGTGAGTTCAAAGAAATGGAAATACGGGAACGATAAGTGGTCTACGACAATTTCTACTTTCTTCGAATATGCCAGAGGAGGGCGTTTTAGTTATACTTATGGTGGTGATATCAATAATGACGGATCGGCGGTAAATGACTTAATCTATGTGCCTAGAGCAGCCGAAATCGGACAAATGACGTTTACAGGAGGATTGGCACAAGGTGATGCTTTTAATAAATTTATTGAACAGGATGATTATTTAAGAGACAGAAGAGGTCAGTATGCAGAGCGTTACGGGGCAATTTCTCCGTGGAGAGGAAAATGGGACTTAAAACTTTTACAGGATTATAATTTCAAATTTTCATCTGCTTCAGAAAAAAAGAATACCATACAGTTTAGTATTGATATTTTAAATGTTGGAAACTTGTTAAATTCTGACTGGGGAGTTGTTCAGGTTCCTACCAGTGTACAGCCAATTGGAGTTACTGTTGTTGGAAATACGCCAACGTATACCTTCACTAATACACAGACAAAGACCTTTAGTTATGATGCCAGTCTGAATTCAAGATGGCAAATGCAATTTGGTATCAGATATATTTTCTAATCGAATAAAGATATTGTAAATTTGCCCCCTCATTTGAGGGGGCTTTTTTGTTTAAAAATGTAGATACTTATAAAGCTGTACAAAGGTTTAATTTGAAAAAATAATAATGAAATACGCAAGATTAACAAAAGAGCAATTTGATGAATTGCATGCAGAATTTTCCAGTTTTTTGGCAACGCAGGCGATTGATAAAGCAGAGTGGGATTCCATAAAAGAAAATAAACCCGAAGTAGCAGAGCAGGAACTGGATGTTTTTTCAGATTTGATCTGGGAAGGTGTTTTGTCCAGAGCTGAGTTTTTGGAGCATTTTTCTAAAAACCATATTTTCTTATTTCAATGTTTTGATAGTCATGTGCAGTCTATCGTTTTAAAATCATTGGTTCCTGAAACTGATTTTCTGACGCAGGAAGGTCTACAGTGGCTGAGCGATAATATGTTTACAGAGAACATAGAAATGAAGGTGGGAAAAAAAGTATTTACTGAAGATCGTAATATATCTATTTTTGAATTAATTCAGCAGGGTGCTTTTTTAAGTGACGGGCAATTATTCAAACAAATCAATACGATTATAGAATCTTGATAATTTAGAAACTATTAAATTGAAAAAGGTAAATGATTGGTGTTAAATTATTTACCTTTTTTTAGTGTTTTAACTTTTGTTTAATCTTTTTTATTTTTTTTTACCCGTATTTCTACGTGTTTTTTTCGAATAGCTAAGCATTTTAACTTTTTTATTGATTCTGTAAGTTTTACTTTTCAAATACAACTTTTGTGTTAATAAAAATAGCTTTTAAAATGTTTAAAAGTAGTACTAAACTTACTTTTTGTGTATTTCATAAAAAATAGTTAAAAAAAATGTGATATATGTAACTGCTTCATTTTAAGTCTTAAACATCAGTAATTCCTGTACTTCAGCTGTTTTTTTTCTTTTTTAAATTTAAGACAATCCAATAAAACAACAATTTTAGGTTTGTTTTGTATTTTAATTTTAATTAATTTTAGTAAAAGAAAGTTAAACAAAATGGTTTTTAGGTTTTTCTATAAACATTTATAAAGGAAGTAATTTTTACAGCCTTTTTCAGAATATAATAAAACCTTTTTTTTTTTGATTTTCCTTCTATGATTTTAAAGTTTAAAATTTTTACTAACTTAATTAATTTGCTTATGGAATTGACAAATACTCTCTTTATCAAATTTGTTTTAAGTCTCCTAATTATTTTAGCTTTAAATCTTTTGATTTTCAAAAAACTGAAATTTATTCCCAAATTGAATTTTAGTATAACAACAAATTTGTTTTATAAATTCCAACATTATATTAAATTTTCATTTTTGCTGCCAAAACCCAGTCATTAGTTTTGGCAATAAAATGCATTGCTGTGTTCTAATTTTAAATTCAATGATATAAAATCATGGTTTCAATTTTTTTAGAATTTATTTCTAATCAAACCAATTAACAGATCGACTAATCAACTTTCTAGTAATATTGAATCATCCTTATATATCAATCCATAGAATCTCCCCAATTCTATCTGGCTCAATAAAATTTTCGTTTATGAAAATTTGCACTACAACAAATCACTCCTTCGGAAGATTGGTTCAGATCAATGTTCCTCAAAATTTTTGAGTTATTTTTTTATTCAAAGTGGATGAAAAAGGCTCTTAGTGTTTCATTGTATAACTATTACATAATTATTTTTTTAAAGGAAATCTGATTTAAGTCTTACTTGTTAGGTTTTTAAGTTTAACTCTAATCTATTGATTATTAACGTTTTTTAAATTGCCTGAGTATACGTACTTATGGCAGCAGGTATTTTATTGTCCATTTTCTAATCTTCCAAATTATGAAAAAAATCTTTACTTTTTGTAATCTCATTCCAAAGAAGAGATTATTCGGACTATTATTTTTATTCCTATTATGTACTAATGCATTTTCGCAAACAGTTTGTCGGCCTGTGTCCCAAACGAATAGCCAGGGTGGATTATTATGTGTAGGATTAGATATAGATAGTCCCGCCAGTGCCTACGACAATGACGCAGGGCTGACAACTTATGCAACCCTCACAAACGCTGTAGGGGTCGGGTGTTTTGTCCAGGAGACATTAACACTGAATCAGACGGCAAAAGCCGGAGATCAAATTGTACTCTATCTGGGTACGGGAAATGGTTTGCTCGATGTTGGATTATTATCTAATGCGACTATTCAGGCTAAACTTTCGGGAACAAATGTAGGTCCAAGTGTAGCATTAAACAGCCCACTTTTAAATTTAAGTTTGTTATCCGGTAACTCAATTGCAGCAGTACGATTTACTGTTACAGCTGATACGAATCAGATACAGGTGCAGGTGGGCGGGCTTTTAAGCCTGTTGGTAAGTTTAAGAATTTATGATGTTCGTTTAGATTTTGCAAAACCAACTGTATCAGGAGGTTTAAGTCAAACTATTTGTTCAGGAAATTTTACTACTTTAACTGCCACTCCTGCAGCAGGCACTTCCCTGTCATGGTATAGTTCTGCAACTTCGACCACTCCTTTGATAACTGCTAATAGTTATCAAACGCCGGTTTTAACGACAGCTACCACTTATTATATAGGTGTAACCAGAGCCGCCGGCTGTGAAGGCAGTGAACGTGTACCAGTTGTGGTTAATGTTTCTAATCCTGTTGCTCCGGTTATCAGTACAGTAGGAACCGCAATATGTTCTACAGGAGCGACACAGCAAACTACTTTGTCTGTAATTAATCCTATTCCCGGTACCACTTACAATTGGTATTCTGTAAATAGTGGAGGAACGATTTTAGCCTCCGGTGATACATACGCTCCAACCGTACCTGTTGGAACTACTAATTTCTTTGTAGAAGCTGCAATTGGTTCTTGTGTAAGTCCTGCAAGAACTCAGGTAGCTGTAACATCTAACCCTGTACCGGCACTGCCAACAGTTTTGACACAAAGTGTTACCATACAATCAGGTCAGAATGCGACATTAAGTGCTGTCGCTTCCGGAGCAGGCGTTACTTTAAATTGGTATGATGTTGCCACCGGCGGAACTGCGCTTCTGACTAATTCGGCAACATTTACAACACCTATATTAGTCGCTACTAAAACCTATTATGTCGAAGCCCAAAGTGCCACGGGAGGTTGTGTTAGTTCTTCTAGAGTGCCAGTAACGGTAACAGTGGTCAATAATCCTTTGGGAACTTGTTTAGAAGCCAATAGTCAGCAAACCAATTTTAATGGTCTCTGTTTATTATGTGGCTCGACTAATCCTAATAATTCTGTTGATGGAAATCCGGCAACTGCAGCAAGGCTTACCATTCCTGTTGGTTTAATTAATGGATACGCCCAACAAACGCTTCAATTTAACAATCCCGGCAGAGCTGGAGATATTGTTGATGTTGAATTGGAAGTTCCCGGGGGGATTCTCGATTTAAGTGTATTAAATTACATCAGTTTGGCAACTTATAACGGAGCAACTTTTAATAATGACAGAGTTTAGATTAATAATATAGTTGATATTGTATTATTAGGTGGAAACCGTTTTAGAGCCAGCATTGTTGCAGGTGCCGCTTTTGATCGTGTTGAAGTGCGATTGGGAGGTTTGGTTTCAGCAGTAACAAGTTTAGATATTTATCAGGCTGCTTACCGATATAAAGCTCCTGCGATTACAGGTACTACAACAATTTGTAATGGACAGACCACTACACTGACAGCCACGCTAGGTGCCGGTGAAACAGTTGAATGGTACAGTGCAGCAACCGGCGGCGTCCCATTAGTAAATACAGCGTCGTATACAACACCGCCTTTAAATGCCGATACAACTTATTATGTAGCCATTACCAGAAATGGTTGTCTAAACAGTGAGCGTAATCCGGTATCGGTAATAGTGCAAAGCCCTATATCCCCAACGATTACGGCTGTTCCAACAACAATTTGCAGCGGACAGACTGCTGACTTAAGTATTCAGGCACCGGTTCCGGGTACAGTTTACAATTGGTTCGATGCAAATATAGGAGGGAACTTAGTGTTTACAGGGACTTCCTTTACTACACCTGCCTTAACAGCCGACATTACTTATTTTGTTGAAGCTTCAATAGGAAGTTGTACAGCTGACCGTAGTCCCTTCAACCTTATTGTAAATCCATTACCAGCAGTTCCGGTACCATTATCATCAAATGTGATTATTCAGTCTGGTCAGAATGTAATGTTAGGCATTTCAAATCCTGATCCCGGAATATCTTATGTTTGGTACGATGTTCCAACAGGAGGTACTGCTTTAGCAACTAATACAAGTACTTATACTCCAACTCCGGCTTTAACGGCAAATAAAACATTTTATGTTGAAGCTACGGATATCACTACAGGTTGTGTAAGTAGTTCGAGAGCAGTAATTGATGTTGTAGTAATTAATACGGTTAGTAATTGCTTGCAGGCTAATGCTCAGGTTACAACTTTAGATCCGGGGCTTTTATGTGTTGGATGTGGAGCAACCAATCCGGGTGGTTCTGTTGACGGAGATATAAATACAGCCGCTACTCTTACCATACCAATTGGAGTACTGGGAAGTTATATTCAGCAAACCTTAACTTTCGCTTCAGCAGGTGAGGCCGGAGATATTATAGACGTCGAATTGGAAGTTCCGGGTGGACTTCTTGATATAAGTGCTTTATCTTATATTACTTTGGCAACCTATAACGGAGTGACTTATAATAATGACAGAGTTGCAATTAATAATAATTTATTGAATGTACAATTATTATCAGGAAACCGATTTAAAGCTAGTTTTACTACAGCTGCAGTCTTTGACAGAGTGGAAGTTCGTTTAGGCGGTGTAGCAACATTATTGACTAGTGTGAATATTTATGGCGCTTCTTACAGATATCCAAATGCGGTAATAACCGGAGCAACAACAATTTGCGCAGGAGATGCAGCTTTATTAACAGCTGCTTCAACAGGAACAGAAACGTTTACATGGTATGATTCTCCAACGGCTGGAAGTATAGTGGCTGTAAATCCAACACTTCCGTTAAGTAATACGACAACTTATTATGTTGAAGCAGCGCGCGGAGCTTGTATTAACAGCGTTCGTCAGCCTGTTACCATTACTGTAAATCCATTAGCAACACCTGCAGATGTGATTCTTACAAGTCCCTTGGAAGCTTCCTGCTCCGGAGCGGTTGTATTGGCTCCGACCTCTGCTTTAGCGGGAGCTCAGTTTAGATATTATACCAGTCAGGGTAAAGATCAGGAAATTATAACAGGATCTGTTGTAGCAACCCAGCCAGGAGTAACTTTTGTTAAAGATGTTACAACTGGTGCCCTTACGGTTTCAGGGCTTACTGCTTTAGGAGCTCCTTATAATTATTATGTTTCTGTGACTAACGCAGGTACTTGTGAGAATGTCATTAATACTTTAAAACAAGTAAATGTTACCATTCCTACAGTTACACCTTTAGCAGTAACAACACCTTTGCCGGCAGGTTGCGGAAGTGTAAACTTACGAGATGCCATAATAGGTTTTGATACAACAGGAAATACGACCTATACTTTTTATGATGCGTCCAATAATATCATAACCGAAAATGCAGCAGGAAATATAACAGCAAGTGGTGTTTACTCAATTCAAGCTCAAGGTAACGGTGTTACATGTCCATCTGTTAAACTACCAGTAACAGTTACTGTCAACCCGTTGCCAAGTTTGGTTGTAAATCCATCAGTTTCAGTAAATGCAGGTTCTTCTGTGACTTTAACTGCAACATCAAACGGTACATTAACCTGGTTTGATCCTCAGGGGAATACGCTGACAGGACCACCCTTTACAACAGGAGTTTTGAATACACCGGGAGTCTATACATATACGGTAGTAGCGAGTAATGCCAATTGTTCTGTTACAGGAACTGTTTCTGTAAATGTGATAGACCCGGGTAACTGTCCATTACTGGCAGAAAGAGTTTACGCTACAGGACAAACCCAGGGCTCAATTGTAACAGGAGGTGTTACGAATCCAACTGCAGCTGTAGATGGCAATCCGCAGACCTTTTCTACCATTACAACAGGAGTCGGACTTTTAGGTGTAGGAACCACATGGCAAAATCTGACATGGCCTGCCAATATTGTAAAAGGAACTCCGGTAACTATAAAATTAGGATCTGAAGCCAGTGTTTTAGCGGTAGGACAAGATTTGTCCATTATTGGAACTAAAAGCGGGGTTGATATCGGAACGATGCAATCTATTTCAGGATCATTAGTGAATTTAATCTCAGGAGATAATTCATTCGAATATACTTTTGTTCCCTCAAATACTTCAGGACCTCAGGATTATGACGGAATAAGAATTCAGTCCGCATCACTTTTAAGTGTTGCTCAGAATACAAAAGTATTTGACGCTTATTACACCAGACCAGTATCTACAGTAACCTGTACTCCGGGGGATATACAAGACATCTATTATGGAGCTACAGATTTAGGTCTTCCGATCGGGGCTTTAACTGCCACTGTGGGGGTTAGTGATGCTTTGAATGTCGCGGATAATGATATCACCACTTTTGCAACAATGTATAGCGGGGTTGGTGCTCTTGCTGCTGCAGATTTAACAGTAGCATTTAAAACACCATCCATTGTGAGTGATACCTTAAGAATCGTGGTTTCAAAACCAGGAGTTCTTTTAGATGTTAATTTGCTAACAGGATTCAGTATTCAACGTTATTTAGGTAATGTTGCAGTTGGGGCTCCAATTCAGAATACAAGTACACTGTTAAGTGTAAGATTGCTGCCGGGAAATACGATGTCTATGGTACTTGTATCTTCTCAACCAGAACCTTATGATCGAGTTCGCATTCGTTTTGGCGGAGTTGCAGGAGTATTAGAATTCCTTAGAGTTCATACCGTTGAGCGCGTAGCCAATACAAAAGTAATAGG
Organism: Flavobacterium circumlabens; assembly: GCF_004345565.1. Lineage (GTDB taxonomy): Bacteria > Bacteroidota > Bacteroidia > Flavobacteriales > Flavobacteriaceae > Flavobacterium > Flavobacterium circumlabens. Next base: position 386,658 of record NZ_SLWA01000002.1, read on the forward strand.
AGGAGACCTTAATAATAAAGTAATAGTCTGTCCGGGAAGTCCTGTCACGCTTCAGATACCGGCTGATGCCTGTTCAACCTACACATGGTACGACTCGCCTGTTGGAGGAAATGTTGTCGCTAATGGTATTACGTATACAGTACCAGCTACATTGGCAGCAGGAATTTACAAATATTATGTACAGCCGGTACGTTACGGTTGTGAGGCATTAGCAAGAGGAGAAGTAACTGTAGAAGTAAAAGCTTCAAGCCCGGAAAATGCTTTAACAAATATTACTTTAAATGGAGGAACAGCTACTTCAGTTTGTTCACCAACCGGTACTATAACATTAGCAACAAGCCTGAGTGGAACTCCTGCATTGACAAATCCAATATACTATTGGTATAGTTTTGACGGAACAACTAGTCAGTTAATTCCGGGAGAAATTACTTCTCAATTGATTGTAAATGGTTTAACACCGGGCACCTATACATATTATGTTGGAGTAAGCTCTACTGAATTTTGTGAAACTGCAGCCGCAGACAGAAAACAGATTACATTGACGATTTTACCTCCTTCAGGCACAAATGATATTTCAGTTGCTGATATAGCTGTGTGTCACGACGTACCTGGAGTATTAACACCAACAGCAAGTACGCTGACCAATCCGGTATTTACCTGGTATTTTGATGCCAATAAAACCCAGCCCATAACAAATGGCCTTGTGGTAAGCGGATTGACTTATGCGATAAGCGCTACAGGTGTTTTAACAGTAACAGGTTTAACACGTGCAGTAAGTCCAATTACTTATTTTGTCGCAGTGGCAAGTGATGCTACTTGTGAGAATATTGCAGGAACACTTCAATCAGCAACAATAATTGTAAATGACCCTGCCACGCCGACAACAACAGATACGACACAAGATTTCTGTTTGGTAGATGCACCGACTTTTGCCAGCATTCAGACCAATCAGCCAAATGTGGTTTGGTACAGTGCTTCGAACGGCGGAGCTCCAATTCCTGCAACAACAGCTTTGACTAGTGGTACTTATTACGCTGCTTTATTGGATGCGGCCACAGGATGTGAAAGCTCAGTTCGTTTATTGGTTACAATTTCTGTAACCGATCCGGCCACACCAACAACAATAGATACCACACAAGACTTCTGTTTGGTAAATGCACCAACTTTTGCGAGCATTCAGACCAACCAGCCTAATGTGGTTTGGTACAGTGCTGCAAACGGTGGAGCTCCAATTCCAGCTACAACAGCTTTGACTAGTGGTACTTATTATGCTGCTTTATTGGATGCTGCCACAGGATGTGAAAGCTCCATAAGATTGGCCGTTACTATTTCCGTAACTGATCCAGCGACACCAACGACCACAGATACTACACAAGACTTCTGTTTGGTAAATGCACCGACTTTTGCGAGCATTCAGACCAACCAGCCTAATGTGGTTTGGTACAGTGCTGCAAACGGCGGAACACCAATTCCTGCCACGACAGCTTTGACTAGTGGTACTTATTACGCTGCTTTATTGGATGCGGCCACAGGATGTGAAAGCTCAGTTCGTTTATTGGTTACAATTTCTGTAACCGATCCGGCCACACCAACAACAATAGATACCACACAAGACTTCTGTTTGGTAAATGCACCAACTTTTGCGAGCATTCAGACCAATCAGCCTAATGTGGTTTGGTACAGTGCTGCAAACGGTGGAGCCCCAATTCCTGCCACGACAGCTTTGACAAGTGGTACTTATTATGCTTCTTTATTAGATGCAGCCACAGGATGTGAAAGTTCCATAAGATTGGCCATTACGATTTCCGTAACCGATCCGGCCACGCCAACAACAACAGATACCACACAGGACTTCTGTTTGGTAGATGCACCAACTTTTGCAAGCATTCAGACCAATCAGCCAAATGTGGTTTGGTACAGTTCTGCAAACGGCGGAGCTCCAATTCCTGCGACAACAGCTTTGACTAGCGGTACTTATTACGCTGCTTTATTGGATGCTGTAACAGGATGTGAAAGTTCAGTTCGTTTATTGGTTACAATTTCAGTAACCGATCCGGCCACGCCAACCACAACAGATACCACACAAGACTTCTGTTTAATAGATGCACCAACTTTTGCGAGCATTCAGACCAACCAGCCTAATGTGGTTTGGTACAGTGCTGCAAACGGCGGAGCTCCGATTCCTGCTACAACCGCTTTGACCAGTGGTACTTATTACGCTGCTTTATTGGATGCCGTAACCGGATGTGAAAGTTCAGTTCGTTTATTGGTTACAATTTCAGTAACCGATCCGGCCACGCCAACCACAACAGATACCACACAAGACTTCTGTTTGGTAAATGCACCAACTTTTGCCAGCATTCAGACCAACCAGCCTAATGTGGTTTGGTACAGTGCAGCAAACGGCGGAGCTCCAATTCCAGCGACAACCGCTTTGACTAGCGGAGTTTATTACGCTGCTTTATTGGATGCCGTAACGGGATGTGAAAGTTCCATAAGATTGGCCGTTACCATTTCAGTAACCGATCCGGCAACGCCAACTACCACAGATACCACACAAGATTTTTGTTTGGTAAATGCACCGACTTTTGCGAGCATTCAGACCAATCAGCCAAATGTGGTTTGGTACAGTGCTTCGAACGGCGGAGCTCCAATTCCTGCTACAACAGCTTTGACAAGTGGTACTTATTATGCTTCTTTATTGGATGCTGCAACAGGATGTGAAAGCTCCATAAGATTGGCCGTTACCATTTCAGTAACCGATCCGGCAACGCCAACAACAACAGATACCACACAAGACTTCTGTTTGGTTGATGCACCGACTTTTGCAAGCATTCAGACCAATCAGCCAAATGTGGTTTGGTACAGTGCTGCAAACGGCGGAGCTCCAATTCCTGCGACAACAGCTTTGACTAGCGGTACATATTACGCTGCTTTATTGGATGCTGTAACAGGATGTGAAAGTTCAGTTCGTTTATTGGTTACAATTTCAGTAACCGATCCGGCCACGCCAACAACAACAGATACCACACAGGACTTCTGTTTAATAGATGCACCAACTTTTGCGAGCATTCAGACCAACCAGCCTAATGTGGTTTGGTACAGTGCTGCAAACGGCGGAGCTCCAATTCCTGCAACAACAGCATTGACTAGTGGTACTTATTATGCTGCTCTGTTAGATGCTGCAACAGGATGTGAAAGTTCCATAAGATTAGCCGTTACGATTTCCGTAACTGATCCGGCAACACCAACGACCACAGATTCAACACAAGATTTCTGTTTGGTAAATGCACCGACTTTTGCGAGCATTCAGACCAATCAGCCAAATGTGGTTTGGTACAGTGCTGCAAACGGCGGGGCTCCAATTCCTGCAACAACAGTTTTGACCAGTGGTACTTATTACGCTGCTTTATTGGATGCTGCAACAGGATGTGAAAGTTCAGCTCGTCTATTGGTTACAATTTCAGTAACCGATCCGGCAACGCCAACTACCACAGATACCACACAAGACTTTTGTTCGGTAAATGCACCAACTTTTGCAAGTATTCAGACCAATCAGCCTAATGTGGTTTGGTATAGTACTGCTACAGGCGGAACAGCTATTCCTGCTACGACAGCCTTGACTAGTGGTGTTTATTACGCTGCATTGTTAGATGCTGCAACGGGATGTCAAAGTTCAGTTCGTCTATTGGTAACTATCTCAGTAAATGATCCGGCAACGCCAACAACTACAGATGATACACAAAGTTTCTGTATAACAGCTGCGCCAACAGTTGCAAATATTCAGGTAAATGAACCAAATGTAGTATGGTACAGTACTCCTACGGGCGGTACAGTAATTGCTTCCACTACGCCATTAGTAAATGGAACGTATTACGGTGCTATATCAAATCCAACGACAGGTTGTGAAAGTGTTACAAGATTGCAGGTAATAATTACAATTAACAACACTACAGCAACGCCAACTACAAATTCAGCAACTCAAAACTTCTGTTCGGTAAATGCGCCAACAGTTGCTAATATCCAGGTAAATGAACCAAATGTAGTTTGGTATAGTACTTCAACAGGTGGAACTGCAATTCCTGCAACAACAGCGTTGGTAACAGGCTACTATTACGGTGCTATCGCCAGCAATGTAGGTTGTGAGAATCCGGTAAGACTAATAGTGATGGTAAATGTAAATACGCCGGGAATAGTTACTACTCCAAGAACAACGCAAATATTTTGTTTATCCGATACGCCAACAGTTGAAGATATAGTAGTAAATGAAGCTAATGTTGTTTACTACTCTTCAGCAACAGGAGGAACACCGCTGGCTGCAAACACGCCGCTTACCGCTGCAACTTATTATGCCGTAGCACTTAATAATACAACCAATGGATGTGTGAATACTTCCCGTTTAGGAATAAAAGTAGAATTTGCAAATGATGCTCTTGTGCAAATTACAACAAGCGATGATACACCATGTGTATTCCAGGGCGTTACTTATTCTATTGCAAACGGAAAATCAAATTATGTGTGGTCAGTTTCAAACGGTACCATTCTTACCGGAGGCGGAACAGCTGATGATTCTGTAACAGTTTCATGGTCTGATATTGGTTCGGGAACAGTTAGTGTAACGTATGTGAATACTTGTGATGAAACCACAACTAAATCATTAACCGTTATAGTAGCAACATGTTCAGATCTGACTATAACAAATACAGTTAATAATCCAACTCCGAATTTTGGAGATGAGGTTGTCTTTACAATAACGGTAAATAATGTTGGACAGGGTGCTATTATCAATACACTGGTAAGTGAATTAATCCCTAGCGGTTACAGTTTGGTATCCTTCACAACATCCGCCGGAGTTTATGATCCTGCAACTCAGGTGTGGACAATTCCAACTTTAAGTGGTGGAGAAAGTGAAACCCTGGAAGTTAAACTTCTGGTATTGCCAAGTGGAAACTATAACAATGTTGCAACAATCGAAATTTCAACTCCTTTAGATGTTGATCCTACAAATAATTCGGCTACGGCTTTTGTGGAGCCAATTTGTTTGACAGTCTACAATGAGTTCACTCCAAATAATGACGGACAAAATGATCTTTTCAGAATTGATTGTATCGAAACACACCCAAATAATGAATTAAAAGTATTCAACAGATACGGTGCGTTGGTATACAGCAAAATGAAATATGAAAACGATTGGGATGGAACTGCGAATGTATCGGGAGTTATTAATAGAGGAGATATGTTGCCTACTGGTACTTATTTTTATGTGATAGACACCGGAGATGGAACGGTTAAAAAAGGATGGTTATCTATAATGAGATAATCCATTATTAATCTTATCTAATTAATTAAACTAAATAAGTATCGTTATGAAACTATATATAAAATCATTAGAAACGTATTTCATTTTAATATGTTCTTTTATCACGTTTTGCGCTTCTGCGCAACAAGACCCGGAATACACGCAGTATATGTATAATACGATGTCGGTAAATCCTGCTTATGCAGGATCTACCGGAGCATTGGAGGCTGCACTTTTGTATCGTTCACAATGGGTTGGAATTGATGGGGCTCCGGAGACACAATCATTTTCTATTCATGGGCCGCTTCGAAATGAAAAAATCGGTCTCGGTTTAAGTATTGTCAATGACAAAATCGGACCATCCGACGAGTTGTATGTTGACGGAAACTTTGCTTATTCAATACCTCTTGGATATGAAAAAAGATTGGCCTTCGGATTAAAAGCCGGTATGCGAATGCTGAATATAGACTGGTCCAAAGGAAAATATTATGATAATAACGATAATTTGTTAAATCAGAATATTAACAATCAGATGAAATTAGCCGTTGGTGCCGGGATTTATTATTATACCGATAAATGGTATTTGGGAGTTTCGGTTCCTAGTTTTATTCAGAGTACTTACTACGATGATGTTCAGGAATCTATAGATTACGATCGTTTACATTATTATTTAATGGGAGGGTATGTGTTTGATTTGAATCCGAATTTAAAATTCAAACCGGCATTTTTGGTAAAAGCAGTAAGTGGAGCCCCACTTACTGCTGATGTTTCAGCAAATTTCATGATTGCGGAAAAATTTGTAATTGGCGGCGCTTACAGAACAGACGATTCTGTGAGCATACTGGCAGGTTTCCAGATATCAAAAAGCTTTTATATCGGATACGCATTTGACTACACAGTAAGCGAATTGAACAAGTATAATGATGGTTCACATGAAATCATCCTGCGCTATCAGTTTAATAAAGGCGAAAGCAAAATCAAATCTCCTCGATTCTTCTAAAAACAAACTCTATGAAAAAATTATATATCCTAAGTTTAGTCCTGAGTTTTACGATTGGTTTTGCTCAGACTAATTTAAAAAAGGCAGATGCGTTGTTTAAAAACTATTCTTATGTAGATGCTTCTAAAGCTTACGAAGAAATTTTACAAAACATCAAGAATCCGTCCACACAGACGCTAAAGAATGCGGCCGATTCGTATTATTTTATTTCAGATGCAAGAAATGCGCTGAAATGGTATAAAAAATTATACGAAGCACAAGGTAACAATCTGACAGACATTTACTATTTGCGTTACATCCAGTCCTTAAAAGGGGTTATGGATTATGACGAAGCCAATAGAATGATCAAAGAATATCTGGATAAAAAAGGAGATCAGAATGAAATTAACAGATATGCCGCCCAAAAGAAGCAGTTGGACAGTCTCTCGAAAGCGAAATCTCTTTATAGTATAAAAAATCTCGATATCAATACCAGTAAATCTGATTTTGGTGCTACTTTTTTCCAGGATAAAATAGTGTTTACCTCCGCAAGGGATACTACAAAATTTAGTGAAAAATTATACACCTGGAACAATCAGCCTTTTCTAAATCTTTATGTAGCCGAGCGCAATCCGGCAGACGGAAGCTTGTTCAATGAAGTTTTGTTTATACCAAACGTAATGACAAAATACCATGAAGCAACGGCAACCTTTGATGCTCAGGGAAAAACAATTTATTACTCGACCAACATTGTCAAGAAAAATAAACTGGTTATAGATGAGACCAAAACCAATAATTTTCAGATAATTAAAGGGTCGATTGTAAATAACAAATTAGAAAATCCTGAAAAAGTTTTTTTTGACAGTGATGAGTATTCTGCAGGACACCCTTCGTTAAGCGATGACGGGCGTTGGCTTTTCTTTGCATCAGATATGCCTGGCGGATACGGCGAAACCGATTTGTATTATGTGAAAATTTCCGATGATGGTACGATGAGTTCCCCTGTAAACCTGGGACCAAAAATTAATACATTGGGGAATGATCTTTTTCCTTTTTTTAGCAACGGAACGCTTTATTTCTCTTCAGACGGGCATTACGGATTAGGGGATTTAGATGTTTACGAAAGCAAATTCCTGGCAGATGGAACATTTTCTGTTCCGCGTAACCTGGGAGAACCAATAAACAGTAACAAAGACGATTTTTCTTTTATAATTGACAAAGCCGATAATTTCGGTTATGTCTCGTCCAACAGAGCAGATGGAAAAGGTGATGATGACATTTATTCTTTTGTAAAAGGAAAACCGGTCTGCAATCAGAATATTTCCGGTATAGCCGTTGACAGGAAAACCAAATTACCGCTTACCGATGTTGTAATCATGGCATACAATTCCTATAGTGACGTTCTGAATGAAACAAAGACCAATTATGAGGGTAAGTATGCAATCGTAGTGCCGTGTGGAAAAGTCGTTAAACTGCTGGCAGCAAAACAGAACTATAGTAATGACGAAAAAACAGTTCAAACGGGAAATGATAATGAGGGCGAAATTAAGGATATTAATTTTGAACTTAGCAATTATGACGACTTAGTAGTGAAGAAAAAAGGGGTTGAAAAAGTAGATGTTAACCCTATTTATTTTGATTATGATAAGTATGATATTACACCTTTGGCAATAGAAGAGCTGACAAAAGTAGTTTTTATCATGCAGAAATTTCCTAACATCAGAATCAAAATAGAATCACATACCGATTCTCGCGGAAAAGACGCTTACAACCTGAAACTATCCGATAACAGAGCCAAATCAACCCGCGATTATATTATTTCTCAGGGAATAGATGCTTCAAGAATCGAGAGTGCGATAGGTTATGGCGAAAGCCGGTTGATTAATAAATGTAAAAATGGTGTGAAATGTACCGAAGCGGAGCACTTGCTTAACAGACGTTCAGATTTCATTATCATTCAAAAGTAACTCTATATTTATGTCCAAACTGGCTTATGGCCAGTGTAAAGATATAGAACTTAAAAACCATTTGGAAGTTGGTTTTGATTAATTCTTTTTTAAAGAATAATGGACAAAAAGGAAATCAAGTTGCATTTTTTTGCAACTTGATTTTTGATTTTTAAAACTTTTGCATTTTTATGTTTTTCAGGGAAAATAATCCTAATTTTATTGCTAGTTTTGATTTTTATAAAATAGAATTAATTAGTTTTTGCATAATGGAAGATTTAAAAAAATACTTTTTAGGACAATTTGATTTATATCAAATAGATGGGAATTTATTTTCGGAAGAAAGACAGATTAATTTTGATAAACTTAAAATTGATTCTAGAGAAAAAGAAGTATTAGTCTCAGTTTTAAAAGAAAAAAATGCAACTCTTGATGAGGTTAAAATAATTACCAAAGGTTTAAGAGAGAGTCTAAAAGAACATAATTTAAATTATTATGAAAGAGGAGTAACTAAAATTCCTGATTATGATTATGACGTTCTCTATAAAATTCTTAAAAATTTAGAAGAATTAATAAATGAAACTGTTCCGACAAGTATTACTCAAAGGATTGGTTTTAATCCTTTAAAGGATAAAGGAAAAAGTAAAAAGAAGTATGAGACATCGACTAAGTACTTTCAAACTTTTGATCATCTTTTTAAGATGTATTCTTTAGATAATTCTTACTCAAAAGAAGATATTGATGATTGGGAACTTAAAAATCAGAAAAATTTAGGATTAACAAATATTGAATTTGTTTGTGAATTAAAATATGATGGAGCATCGATAAGTTTGCAATATGTAAATGGTGAATTATTTCAAGCTTTGACAAGAGGCGATGGTAATTCAGGTGAAGATGTTACAGAAAATATAAAGACTATAAATTCTATACCTAAAAAACTTATAGGAGATTTTCCTTCCAGCTTTTTTGTTAGAGGTGAAATTGTTTTGCCGTTAAGTGGATTTGCAAAAATAAATCAAGAGCGACTAGAGGCTGGTGAGCAAGTATATATGAATCCCAGAAATACAGCTAGCGGAACTTTAAAATTAAAGAATCCTCTAGAAGCTGCAAAAAGACCATTAGAATTTTTGATTTACTCAGTTATAATGGATCGTTCTATAAATGTATATTTTGATAATCATTTTGAAAGTTTAGAAAAAGCTAAGAAATGGGGATTTAATGTTCCATATCAATCAAAATTATGTAAATCAAGCAACGAAGTCATGGAATTTATAAATTATTGGAATACTGAACGACACGATTTACCGTATGAAACTGATGGAGTTGTTGTAAAAGTGAATAATTTACATTTTCAAGATGAATTAGGATTTACTGCAAAGTCTCCTCGATGGGCTATAGCATATAAATTTAAGGCAGAACAAGTTTCTACTAAATTAAATTCTATTTCTTATCAAGTAGGTCGTACAGGTGCCATCACGCCTGTAGCTAATTTAAAACCGGTACAGTTGGCAGGTACTACAGTAAAAAGAGCTTCCCTGCACAATGCTGATCAAATTGAAAAATTAGATATTCGTGTTGGAGATGAGGTTTTCGTAGAAAAAGGCGGTGAAATTATACCTAAAATTATAGGTGTGGATTTTTCAAAACGTTCACTAGATTTACTTCCTACAAAATACATTACACATTGTCCGGAATGCCATACCGAACTGGTAAGAAATGCAGGTGAAGCCAATCACTATTGTCCTAATTTCTACGGATGTCCTCCACAGATTATAGGAAGAATCCAACACTATATTTCCAGAAAAGCAATGGATATTGAAGGTCTTGGAGGTGAGACAGTCGCGCTGCTTTTCAAAAACGGATTGGTTCATAACTATGCCGATTTATATGAATTGAAAGTAGAAGACATTTTGCATTTAGAAAGAATGGCAAAAAAATCTGCTGAAAATCTGGTAAACGGAGTGCAAAAGTCAATAGAAATTCCATTCGAAAGTGTCTTGTTTGCACTTGGAATTCGTTTTGTGGGGGAAACGGTTGCCAAAAAATTAGCCAAACATTATAAAAATATTACCGCATTAAGTCAGGCTTCCCTGATGGAGTTGATTTTAGTAGATGAAATTGGCGAACGTATCGCCAGAAGTGTCATTGAATTTTTTGAAAATGAAGAAAATCAGAAAATTATAGAACGCTTAAAAAGTTATGGCGTTCAATTTGAAATTGTTGAAAAAATAAACCCAAATGCAACAGAGAAATTTATCGGAAAAACATTTGTGGTTTCAGGTGTTTTTGCTCAGTTTTCAAGGGATGAATTAAAGAAAACCATAGAAGACAACGGAGGAAAGGTTGGAAGCTCCATTTCTGCCAAAACAGATTTTGTGGTTGCAGGAGATAATATGGGACCAGCCAAATTAGAAAAGGCAAATAAATTAAATATTCCGATATTGTCTGAAGAAGATTTTATAACGAAACTAAATGAAAGCGAATAAACCGTCGTTAATCCTGTTTTTTCTCGCATTACTCTGTACCATAATTTTTGATTGTACAGGACAGGATTTTTTGGCCGTTTATGCAAAAGCGATTGTACTTCCTGCAATTTTTTTCTACTTTTTAATTAGCAGCAATTACAAAATTGGAAAAACAGAAGCTTTTATTTTTTTCTTTTGCTTTGTTGGTCAGGTCTTTGATCTGATGGAAGTGGAAGTCTCTAAAATTGGTGCAGTACTCAGTTTCTTACTGGTATATATGTTGCTGCTTCGGTTTTTTATAGTCAACCATAAAAGAATAAAGCTCAGAAGAAAAGATATTTTGCCGGTATTTATAGTGGTTGTTTTTATAATATACTTACTGATTTCAGTACTGAGCCTGCAGTCAGACAGTATAAAAAAGTTTAATTTTATTTATACTTTTTACGGAATTGTACTAAGTATTTTAAGTTATTTTTCATTTGTAAGTTACATCACAAAAGGAACCCACATTACATTGCTAATGTCTCTGATGGCGATAAGCTATATATTTTCAGACATATTTTATATCTTCAATGAATATTTTTCCTTTTCAGTTGTTCTCGTGCTGATTCGTGACATCACCCAAATCCTGGCTTACTATTTTATGGCAGAATATTTCCTTGAAAAAACTAAAACCGGGAAAAGGATTATTATACAATAATCGATTTCCCCTGATTGGTATGCGCTTTGTCCTTATCAAAATAAAAATCAATACGGCCTAAATTAATGCCGTAGCATCCCACCTGATTTACCAAAACATTTTCACCCGCTTTGTTCTTTACGATAGTTGGTTTGTCTAAAAAAGTATGCGTATGCCCGCCAATAATTAAATCGATATCCTGGGTTAATTCCGCTAATTTCAAATCACAGATTTTAGTTGGGTCATCTTTGTAGTTATAACCTAAATGCGAAAGACAGACAACCAGATCACATTTTTCCGTTTTTTTCAATAATTGCGTCATGTCCTGTGCAATTTCTACAGGATTGTTGTAAACCGTTTCCTTGTACATTTGTTTGTCTACCAGACCGGCAAGTTCAATTCCAAGGCCAAAAACACCAACTTTGATTCCGTTTTTATTAAAAATTTTATACGGTTTAACAAGTCCGTTCATTACCGTATTTTTAAAGTCGTAATTCGAATTTATAAATTCAAAAGTTGCATGCGGCATCTGAGCGTATAAACCATCCAGACCATTGTCGAAATCATGATTTCCTATCGTTGAGGCATCATATTTCATCATGCTCATCAATTTAAATTCAAGCTCACCACCATAATAATTAAAGTATGGAGTTCCCTGAAAAATATCACCTGCATCTAATAAAAGTACGTTTGGATTTTCTTTACGTATAGTTTCTATAAGAGCAGCTCTGCGGGATACACCACCTTTGTTTGCATTACGCGGATCATCAGCCGGAAAAGGGTCAATATGGCTGTGAACATCGTTAGTATGTAAAATAGTTAAGTGTTTAATATCGTTAGTTTCAAAACTGCTTAATGACAGTCCTAAGCTTAATAAGGCAGTACTGGCAGCTGTTTTCTCGATAAATTCTCTTCTTTTCATTTTTTATGTTTTTTACTGAAACGATATTGTAATTTGTAATGTTTTTTTGGCCACGAATTTCACGAATTGGTATTTTTTATCAACATTAGGATTGGTGTAAATCCGTGAAATTTGTGGTAACTTATTTTTCTGTATTGCAATTTTTTTTGCCACAGATTAAAAAGATTTGCATTGATTTTAATCTTTTATCCCGATAGCGACCGGGAGCGCTTAAACTTTTCACAAGCACGGTTGCCGGCTTTTATTTTCTACTCATTTTTTAAATTTTCTATATTAAGAAAATTAGTGAAATTCGTGGCAACCTTAATATTATTCTTCTGTAATCCGGATGTCTCTTGGTACCGGAATGGTATCGACTTCTTTGAAATAATCGATCAATACATCTCTAAGTTTGTAATTCAGATCATACTTTTGTACACTTTTTGCGAAAAAAGTCATACTGTCTCCGCCATTTGCTAAATAATCATTGGTTGCTACATAGTAAGTTGAAGTAAGATCAAGGGGTTTTCCCTGAATCATAATGTTTTTTGGAGTCTTGTCTTTTGCGATTGTAAAAGTCATCCCTGATAATGGCTGTGCTTTCTGTGCCTTAATTATATAAGAACACATTTCTAAAATTTGATCTCCCTTTAGCGCCATAACAACCATACTGTTTTCAAAAGGCATAATTTCAAATGCTGTTCTGCTGGTCACATTTCCTTTAGGTAAAATGGCTCTTATTCCACCATGATTCAATAAACACAGATCAATGCTTTTTTTCTCACGGGCTTTAAAAACCAGATTTCCTCTTTCGACACAAACATCAGCCATGAGATTTCCAATAGTTGACTGCCATTTTCCACTGCTTTTGTCAAGCGTTTCAGGAGCATAAGCTAGAATACTGTCTAAATCCTTATTAATATGATTTCGATACGGAGCAATAAAGCTTTCAATTGCAGGCGTTTCAGAAGCCTTTTCCGTTACAGGAAGCAGTTTACCTTCTATCTTCGTTAAATTGTAATTTTTCTTACTGCAAGAAGTTATAAAAAAAAGTGTTAAGAATATAACAAAAAGTTTTAAAAATCCGTTATACTTTTTTAGTTTTACCATCTTAAATGCGACTTAAATAATTAATTTTGTAATCTGGCAAAAGTACTATGTTTTTAAATTATATAAAGGAATTTTTTGTAAAAAAATCATTAAAAAATAACTTGTATAATGTCAAAAACGAAGTGTTTACAAGTAAGATACAAACAATTGGTTTACTGGTTGATGAAAGTAAATTTCAACATTCAAAAGAGTTAATTAAAGAATTAATATTGAATGGAATCAATGCGGAGGATATCAAAATTGTGGTGTACAGAGATAAATTCAAAGAAAAAGCAGCGTATTCAAGACCAACTTTCGGTAAAAAAGACATCAGTTGGAATGGAAATGTAACGGTAGATTTTCTAAATGAATTTATAAAGACAGAATTTGACCTTTTGATTAGTTATTATGATATCGAAAAAGCAATTTTGATGCTGATAACAAGTAAGTCAGAAGCGAAGTTTAAAGTTGGTTTTGCATCCGTCGATAAAAAATTGAACAGATGGATGATAGAGACTGCTATAGAGAATTACAAACTCTTCGTTTTCGAATTGTTTAAGTATTTAAAAAGTTTAAAATAAAATATAAATTAGAATATGCAATCATTAATAGGTACTGGCGTTGCTCTTGTAACTCCATTTAAAAAAGATTTCTCAATTGATTTTGAAGCATTACAGCGAATAGTTAATTTTTCGATTGATGGAGGAGTTGAATATCTTGTGGTTATGGGTACAACAGCAGAAAATGCTACCTTAACCCAGGCCGAAAAAGAATTGGTTATTAATGCAGTAATTGATTTTAATAAAGGAAGATTACCTCTTGTACTTGGTGTTGGCGGTAATAATACCATTCAGGTTGTAGAAGAATTAAAAACCAGGGATTTTTCGGCATTTGATGCAATCCTTTCCGTTTCCCCTTACTATAACAAACCAACCCAGGAAGGGATTTATCAGCATTTTAAGGCAGTTGCCGAAGCATCTCCGCTGCCGGTTATTTTATATAACGTGCCGGGAAGAACATCCAGCAATATGTTGCCTTCAACAGTAGTTCGTCTGGCAAATGATTTTAAAAATGTCGTGGCAATAAAAGAAGCTGCAGGAGATATCGTGCAGGCTTTTCAACTGATTAAAAACACACCAAAAGATTTCCTTGTAATTTCAGGTGATGATATGATTGCCTTACCAATAGTTTTGGCTGGCGGAGCAGGGGTAATTTCTGTAATTGGACAGGGTTTTCCTAAAGAATTTTCAGAAATGATTCGTTTGGGACTGAATAGAAAGGTAAATGAAGCTTTTAAAACGCAATACTTTTTATCCGATTGTATTGATATGATTTTTGAGCAGGGAAACCCTGCCGGAATCAAACAAGTATTCAAAGCCCTTGGTATTGCTGAAAACACGGTACGTTTGCCATTAGTATCAGTAGATGATTCACTGGCAGGAAGATTGAATGAATTTGTTAAAAAAAGCATTAAAGTAGAACAGGATTAACGGTATTTTATTATACCAAAAAAATATTTTGTAGTAGCTAAATTAATAACTAAATTTGCCACCGGAACTTCGGTGTGATTTTGCTTTGGCACAATTGTCTAAGTAATCATAATAAAAGTAATAAAATGAAAAAATTAGTATCTCTGTTAATTGTTGTTGTCCTTTTTTGTTCTTGTAGTGATTACCAAAAAGCGTTGAAAAATGAAGACGTTGCGGCAAAATTTGAAATAGCAACAAAGATGTATGAGGCAGGAAAATATTCAAAAGCCATCCGTCTTTTTGAGCAATTAGCACCTACCTACAGAGGTAAACCTCAGGCTGAAAAATTATTTTATATGTTTTCTCAGTCCTATTATAAAACAAAACAATATTACCTGGCAGGTTACCAGTTTGAAAGTTTCGTATCAGGTTATCCGCGAAGTGAAAAAGTTCAGGAAGCTGCTTTTCTCGGAGCCTTTAGTTATTCAAAATTATCTCCTGTTTACAGTTTAGACCAGACAGATACGGTAAAAGCACTGGAAAAATTACAGGCTTTTATTGATAATTATCCAAATTCAGAATACATTGCCCAGGCAAATGAAGCAGTGAAAATTCTGAATGGTAAGCTGGAGAAAAAAGCATACGAAAATGCCAAAGGGTATAACACGATTTCAGATTATAAATCCGCATTAATTGCTTTTGATAATTTTATTGCTGATTTCCCGGGAACACCTTTTAAAGAAGATGCATTGTTCTATAAATATGATTCTGCATACAAACTGGCCATAAACAGCGTTCCTTCCAAAATGCAGGATCGTTTAAATGTTGCCAAAGTAGCTTACAATAACTTGCTTAAGTTTAAAAGCGACACAAAATACAAAGTGCAGGCTGACGAAATGAACGTCAGAGTTGAAACTGATTTACAAAAATATAATAAATAAAAAAAAGTCATGGATTTAAAAAAGACGAATGCTCCTGTAAACACAATAACTTACAATAAAACAGTTATTGAAGAGCCAACAGGAAATGTGTATGAGGCAATTACCATTATGGCTAAAAGAGCAAATCAGATTAATTCTGAAATCAAAAAAGAATTAACAGAGAAGTTAGAAGAGTTTGCTACTTATAATGACAGTCTTGAAGAAGTTTTTGAAAATAAAGAGCAAATTGAAGTTTCTAAATTTTACGAAAAATTACCAAAACCACACGCTTTAGCTGTTCAGGAATGGTTAGATGGTAAAACATACCACAGAAGTTCAAACAAATAATAGAGTATAATGTCAGTTTTAAACGGGAAGAAAATTTTACTGGGAGTTTCTGGTGGAATTGCAGCCTATAAAACAGCCTCATTAGTACGACTTTTTATAAAAGCAGGTGCACATGTCCAAGTGATAATGACACCTGCTTCTAAGGATTTTGTAACCCCGCTTACGTTATCTACCTTATCTAAAAATCCGGTACATTCCAGTTTCTTTAATCAGGATGATGAAGATGCTGTTTGGAACAATCACGTTGAATTGGCACTTTGGGCTGATCTGATGCTTATTGCTCCGGCAACTGCCAATACATTATCTAAAATGACAACCGGCAATTGCGATAATCTTCTAATTGCAACTTATTTATCGGCTAAATGTCCTGTTTACTTTGCTCCGGCAATGGATCTGGATATGTACAAACACCCTTCTACAATTTCAAGTTTTACGGCCTTAAAGCAATTTGGGAATGTCATGATTCCCGCAGAAAGCGGTGAATTGGCAAGTGGTCTCTCAGGCGAAGGAAGAATGGCAGAACCCGAAAACATAATTGCGTTTCTGGAAGCTGATTTAGAAAGTAAATTACCCTTAAAAGGAAAAAAAATACTAATTACTGCCGGACCAACATACGAAGCAATAGATCCTGTACGTTTTATAGGAAATCATTCCTCGGGAAAAATGGGTTTTGATATCGCAAATGCAGCAGCAGATTTAGGGGCAAGTGTTATTTTAGTCTCCGGACCAACACATTTCAAGGTGAAAAATACAGCAATCCAGGTCATAAATGTTGTATCTGCACAGGAAATGTACGATGCCTGCCATCTCTATTACAATGAGGTTGATGTTGCCGTTGCAGCCGCAGCAGTAGCTGATTATAAGCCTAAAACGGTAGCTTTACAGAAAATCAAAAAAGCTTCGGATGAGTTTTCGATTGAACTCGAAAAAACAAAAGACATTTTATTGTCGCTGGGAAATAGCAAAAAAAATCAATTTTTGATTGGATTTGCTTTAGAAACTGAAAATGAAATTGAGAATGCGAAGTTGAAAATTCAGAAAAAAAACTTAGATTTGATTGTTTTAAATTCCTTGCAGGATGAAGGAGCCGGTTTTAAAAAAGAAACCAATAAAGTGACTTTTATCGATAAGGACTTTAAAATTGAACCAATGGAATTGAAATCAAAAGAATCAGTTGCTGCCGATATTTTGAATAAAGTGATTTCACATTTTTCATAAAGCAGAATTGATTTCAAGTCAAACACTGAATTAAAAAATAGCGGAACCACATTTCGCTAAACGCAAATAGTATCTTCGTATGAATAATAAAATAGTTACTTTATTAGTATTTTTAATCTTTGGCTTTACGCAGGCACAACAGCTAAATTGTACGGTAACTATAAATACGGACAGACTTCCCAATCCAAATCAGCAGGTTTTTAAAACACTGCAGACTTCCTTATCAGAATTTGTAAATAAAACAGACTGGACAGGTTCTGTATTGAAACAAAACGAACGCATTAATTGTTCGATGTATATTACTTTATCATCGAATAGTTCAGATCAGTTTTCGGGTACCATTCAGATTCAGGCGTCAAGACTGATCTATAATTCGACCTATTCTTCTCCGATTTTTAATTTTAATGATAAAGACTTTAGCTTCAGGTATACAGAATATGAGCCGCTATTGTTTAATCCGACCACTTTTGAATCCAATCTGGTATCTGTAGTTTCCTTTTACAGCTATATGATTTTAGGAATAGATGCCGATACGTTTCAAATGGGTGGAGGAAGTTCTTATCTTGAAACCGCCCAAAATATTTCAAATGTAGCGCAACAGGGAGGTTTTAAAGGCTGGAGCCAGGCAGACGGAGTTCAGAACCGTTACTTTTTGATAAACGATATGCTCTCGCCAACCTACAGCGACTTAAGACAAACCATGTTTTTATACCATTCCGGTTTAGATAATATGAATCAGGATTTGAAAGCGGCCAAAGAAAAAATAAAATCTTCAATATTACTCATAAGCAAATTAAATTCGGTGAAGCCAAATGCTTTTTTAACACGGATATTTTTTGATGCTAAATCAGATGAAATTGTGTCTATTTTTTCAGGAGGACCGAGTATTCCCGTTACCGATTTAACAGATGTTTTAAACAAAGTGTCCCCATTGAATTCTACAAAATGGTCGCAAATCAAATTTTAATTAGATTTAAATTTTGCTCCCTTCATTAACTTTTATATTTATATATTTTTTCTTATGATTACTTCACTGTCAATTAAAAATTACGCTCTGATTGAAAAGCTTGCTATTGATTTTTCAAAAGGTTTTTCTATAATTACAGGTGAAACAGGTGCTGGTAAGTCTATAATTTTAGGAGCACTAGGTTTGGTTTTAGGAAAAAGAGCCGACCTGACTTCATTGAAAAATAAAGAAGAAAAATGTGTAATCGAGGCACAATTTGAAATTTCGAAGTACAATTTAAAAGAATTTTTCGAAGCAAATGACCTGGATTATGAAGACGAAACAATCATCAGACGCGAAATTTTGCCTTCAGGAAAATCACGTGCTTTTATTAATGATAGCCCTGTAAACCTTCAGGAACTGCAGGATTTAAGTTTGTTTTTGATTGATATTCATTCGCAGCAACAGACTCAGGAACTTTCTGATGAAAACGTTCAGTTTAACATAATTGATGCAATTGCGAACAATTCAGATGTAATCGGATCTTATCAAAAACTTCTGAAAACCTATAAATCAGACAAGTCAAAACTAAATGCTTTGCTGAAAAAACAAAGCGATTCCGGTAAAGAGCAGGAATACAATACTTTTCTGTTGAATGAACTGGTTGCAGCAAAGCTGAAATCAGGGGAACAGGAAGAACTGGAAGCTGATTTTGAGAAGCTGAATAATGTCGAAATTATAAAAGAAGCAATTGATAAATCTTTGGTGATTACCAACGAAGAACAATTTGGCGTTTTTCATAATCTGAATGAAATTAAAATTTCATTGCAAAAAATAGCCCTTTTTTCACCCGAATATCAGAGTTTATTCGAAAGAATTACAAGTGTAGCCATCGAAGTAGATGACGTTTCTAAAGAACTGCAAAATGCTTCAGAAAAATTATTAAACGATCCTGAAAAGTTAGAATTAACGAATCAGAAATTGCAGTTGATTTATAATCTTCAAAAGAAACATCAGGTCACTTCTGTAGCAGATCTGCTTCAGATTCAGGCTGATTTGGAAAGTGCAGTTGTCGAATTAGGAAATATCGAAGAAGAAATTACAATTTTAACGCAGGCTATAGAACAAAAAACACAGGAATTGGATGCTTTCTCTGCGACAATTCATCAAAACAGGGAAAAAGCGATTCCGGTTTTATCCAGTCAGCTCGTTTCGATTCTGGAGACATTAGGAATGCCAAACGTTCGTTTCAATATGGAACTGCTGCCGTCTGAAACTTATTTTCAAAACGGAAAAGACGAATTACAGTTTTTATTTTCAGCCAATAAAGGAACAGATTTCGGATTGCTTAAGAAAGTGGCTTCGGGAGGAGAGATGTCGCGTATTATGTTGGCTGTTAAAGCAATATTAGCCAAATACTCGAAATTACCGACTTTGATTTTTGATGAAATTGATACCGGAGTTTCCGGTGAAATAGCCATTCGAATGGGAGAGATTATGAAAGAAATGAGCGCCACAATGCAAATATTTGCGATTACGCATTTACCGCAAATTGCCGCAAAAGGAGATTCTCATTTCAAAGTCTTCAAATCTACGGTTGATGAGGATACACAATCAGAATTGAAGCTGTTAACTCAGGAAGAAAGAATTATAGAAATTGCCCAGATGCTTTCTGGTGCCAACATTTCTGATTCGGCATTAAATCATGCAAAAGAATTATTAAATTAAGAATACGTTAGATATGGAAAGCCTGAGTTTTTATGAAAATCAATTTATTAAAGCAGATTCCTTAATATCTGACGGAAATATAGCTGAAGGAAAAGAACTGCTGGAGGAAATACTGGCTCAATATCCTGACTTTGGTAAAGCGCATAATCATTTGGGATGGATTTATTATAACAAGTTAAGTAACCATGACAGAGGAATTTATCATTATAAACTGGCTATGAAATTTGAACCCAAATACCCGCCGCCTTATATCAACTATACGTATTTGCTCATTGATATTGGTCGTTATGCTGAAGCCAAAGACCACATCAATACTACGATGCAAAACCTTGAAAATTTTGATTATTCGACCTACCACAGTGAATTGGGAAGAATGGCGGAGTATGAAAATGAGTACACGACAGCTTATAATTATTATAAACTAGCGAAGAAAAATGCCTTAAACCCAAACTTTATAGACAATATGAACGCCAACATGAAAAGGGTTAAAGATAAAATGTCTATTTTTGAAAAATTAAAACTGAAATTGAATTAATACAATAAAATAATTGCAAGATGATTATAGAACCTAGAATGAGAGGATTTATTTGTTTGACATCCCACCCAAAAGGATGCGAGCAAAATGTAAAAAATCAAATAGAATATATAAAATCAAAAGGTCCGATCGCCGGAGCAAAAAAAGTACTGGTTATTGGTGCTTCAACAGGTTTCGGATTGGCTTCAAGAATTACAAGTGCTTTCGGATCTGATGCTGCGACAATAGGTGTTTTTTTTGAAAAACCACCAGTTGAAGGAAAAACTGCTTCACCTGGATGGTACAATTCTGCAGCTTTTGAAACTGAAGCTCATAAAGCAGGTTTGTATGCAAAAAGTATCAATGGAGATGCCTTTTCAAACGAAATTAAAAGACAAACATTAGATTTAATAAAAGCTGATTTAGGACAGATTGATCTTGTGATCTACAGCTTAGCATCACCAGTGCGTTTACACCCTGTTACAGGAGTGACACACCGCTCTGTTTTGAAACCAATCGGACAAACATTTACAAACAAAACAGTTGATTTTCATACCGGAAACGTTACTGAGGTTTCTATAGCTCCGGCTAATGAAGAAGACATCACCAATACTGTTGCAGTAATGGGAGGTGAAGACTGGGCTATGTGGATGGATGCTTTAAAAGATGAAAATTTGCTGGCAGAAGGAGCTACAACAGTTGCTTATTCTTATATCGGACCATCATTGACAGAAGCAGTTTACCGTAAAGGAACAATTGGCCGTGCAAAAGATGATTTGGAAGCTACAGCATTTTCTATTACAGATAGTCTAAAATCAGTAGGCGGAAAAGCGTATGTATCCGTAAATAAAGCCCTGGTTACTCAGGCAAGTTCTGCAATTCCTGTTATTCCTTTATATATTTCTCTTCTGTACAAAATCATGAAAGAAGAAGGAATTCACGAAGGCTGTATTGAGCAGATTCAACGTTTGTTTCAGGACAGACTGTACAGTGGGTCTGAAGTTCCTGTAGATGAAAAAGGAAGAATCAGAATTGACGATTGGGAAATGCGTGAAGATGTTCAGGCGAAAGTAGCACAACTTTGGCTGGAAGCAACAACGGAATCTTTACCTGGAATTGGAGATTTGGCAGGTTACAGAAATGATTTCCTGAATTTATTCGGATTTGAATTTGCAGGAGTCGACTACAAAGCCGAAGCAAATGAAGTAGTTGAAATTGAAAGTATAAAATAAAAATACAGATTACCATAAATAAAAACCATCAGCCAAAAGTTGATGGTTTTTTTGTGAATATACCATATCTTTGTTAAAATTTTTCAGTTTAAATAATTACTACTTTAATACCTCATATTCCATTATGATTTTTTCTTTAATTATACCCGTGTATAATCGACCAGATGAAGTTGATGAACTTTTAGAAAGTCTGACCCAATCTGATTATAATGAAGCTTTTGAAATTGTCCTTGTAGAAGATGGTTCCTCCATACCATGTAAAGATGTGGTGATGACATACCAGGGAAAACTTAATATTTCCTATTATTTCAAAGAAAATTCAGGACCCGGAGACTCAAGAAATTTTGGAATGCAAAAGGCGAGGGGTGATTATTTTATCATTTTTGATTCGGATTGTATCATTCCGTCTAACTATCTGACCGAAGTTCGAAAAGAGTTAAATGCCAATTATGTAGATTGTTTTGGAGGCCCTGATAAAGCGCTGAAAAGCTTTTCAGACATTCAAAAGGCGATCAATTTTGCCATGACTTCATTTCTTACAACCGGCGGTATTCGAGGTGGTTCTGAGAAAATCAATAAATTTCAGCCGCGCAGTTTTAATATGGGGATTTCAAAGAAAGCCTTTGAAATTTCAAAAGGTTTTGGAAATATTCATCCTGGGGAAGATCCCGATCTTTCAATTCGTTTATGGAATTTAGGTTTTGAAACCAGATTATTCCCTGAAGCATTCGTTTATCACAAACGTCGAATAGACTGGGGTAAATTTTCTGTGCAGGTTCACAAATTCGGAATTGCAAGGCCAATCCTAAATAGTTGGTATCCGGAGCATAATAAAATCACATTTTTCTTTCCTACAGCCTTTATTTTAGGGTTATTAATAGCTTTTTTATTGTTAATTTTTAGTATAGATCTTTTTTTACAATTATATTTTGTATATTTCGGTATAATTTTTCTTACATCCAGTGTTCAGAATAAGAGTATTAAGATTGGATTACTTTCATTAGTAGCCGTCTGGAAACAATTTTATGGTTATGGAACGGGGTTTTTGGAATCTTTTGTGAAAATTATCCTTTTAAAGAAAAAACCACAAGAAGCTTTTCCTCGTATGTTTTTTAAAGTATAATATGACAAAAGTTATTGGTTTGACAGGCGGAATCGGAAGCGGTAAAACAACTATTTCCCGTTATTTTGAGGAAATGGGAGTACCTGTTTATATAGCAGATGACGGAGCCAAAAAAGTCATGCAGTCTGAAAAGATTATTAAACAAATAAAAACAACTTTTGGAGATGCAATTTTTGAAAATAATATTTTAGACAGAGCTAAACTGGCTGAGATTGTCTTTAAAGATAAAGAAAAGTTAAGCCAATTAAATGCGATAGTTCATCCTGCTGTTAAGGAGGATTTCGAGGCATGGTTATTGAGACACGAAAACTGCCAATATGTAATCTACGAAGCCGCAATTTTGTTCGAAAGCGGTCGTTATAAAGAATGTGATCTTGTAATAACAGTAACTGCTCCTGAAGAAGTAAGGATTGAAAGAGTTTTAAAGCGTGATAATACCACAAGAGACCATGTTTTAAGCCGTATGAAAATGCAATGGGATGATGAAAAACGTATTTCCGGAAGCAATTTTGTAATAAATAACGATAATCTTAAAAAAGCTAAAGAAGAAGTTGTTAAAATTCTTAAAATTTTAAATATAAAACAAAATCGGTCTTAAATGTTAATATTTGGTTAATGTATTATTTAGTATATTGTTAAAATATTAATTTTGTTGCGATGAATAAATTATTTTTTAGAATACTTGTTTTGCTCATGAGCTTGTCCTTAATAGGGATAATTCTGGTTCAGGTATATTGGTTCAATTCTTCATTTAAGAATAATGACGACCAGTTTAAATATCATGTGACGCAGGTGATTGGCAATGTGGCAGACAAATTAGAAAAACAAGAATTGTATAGTTTTGCTTATAAGGCAAACGAAATGAAAGACAGTACCGGTAAGACTCCCAAAAAAGAAGATTTATTGCAGGTTTTGTTTGTTCAGAGAAACAAAAAGACAAATAAAACAATTATATACTCCAATACACTTACCTCTGAAGATTACGATATAAGCAATTCACTTTTTAATAAAAAATTCAGCAGCGAAAGGTTTAAGAACTTTAGCTCGAAACGAGTTACCGAAGTTTATAATAATAACAATAGTATTGATAACAATGCGTTAGGACAGAGTATTATACCAGATCTGACAATTGAAAAATCAGGAAGTTTAGATATATTAAATAAAGTGCAGCAGGAAATCACTATAAAAGATGTTGCTGATGCTTTACCTCTGGAAGAAAGAATTTCGAAACAAAAATTACTTATTCTTTTAAAGAAAGAACTGGAGGAATACGGAGTAAAAACCAAATTTGAATTTGGGGTTTACAGTAATGGAATTGCTACTAAAATTAAATCGGATGGTTTCCATTTTGATAATGATGCCAGTTACCATGTTCCCATATATACAAACAATGAAGGCAATAGTAAATATGAATTATTTGTTACGTTCCCTCATAAAAAGAAATTTCTGTTATCAGAGCTATTAAGTATAACCATACTATCGATAATTTTTACATTAATTATAATAGTTGCCTATACTAGTGCGTTAAATCAATTATTGCGTCAAAAACATATTTCTGAAATCAAAACAGATTTTATAAATAATATGACCCACGAGTTTAAAACTCCAATTGCAACAATAAATTTAGCACTTGATGCGATTAAGAATCCTAAGATTATTGAAGATAAAGAGAAAGTTTTCCGATACCTTCAAATGATACGGGATGAGAATAAAAGAATGCATGCCCAGGTCGAAAATGTTCTTCGTATTTCGAAATTAGAAAAAAGGGAACTGGATATTACAAAAGAGTCCACTCTTATTCATGATATAATCGATGATGCAATTGAGCATGTAAATTTAATCTTAGAAGACAGGCAGGGAACAATTGTAAAGCATTTTAATGCTGCAAGAACAACCTGTTTGATCAACGAAGTGCATTTTACAAACGTGTTGGTTAATATTTTAGAAAATGCCATAAAATATTCACCTGATATTCCTGAAATTGAAATTTTCACAGAAAATGTCAAAGACATGATCTTGATAAAAGTAAAAGACAACGGATTAGGTATGAGTAAGATTGCTCAAAAAAGAGTTTTTGAGAAATTTTACAGGGAGCATACCGGAGACTTGCATAATGTGAAAGGACACGGTTTGGGCCTTGCTTATGTAAAAAGAATAGTAGAAGATCACAATGGTCAAGTATATGTTGAAAGCGAAAAAGGAAAAGGTAGCACCTTTATAATAAAAATACCATTAATAAATTAAAATATGGAAAATAATAACAAAAGAATACTTTTAGTAGAAGATGACCTTAATTTCGGGGCAGTTCTTAAAGATTATCTAATGTTAAATGACTTTGAAGTTACTTTAGCTAAAAACGGTATGGAAGGTTTCGAGAAGTTCAAGAAGGATGTGTATGATTTATGTATTCTTGATGTAATGATGCCTTATAAAGATGGTTATACTTTAGCCAAAGAAATTAGAGAAAAGAACAGTGAAGTGCCTATTATTTTTTTAACAGCAAAATCTATGAAAGAGGATGTGTTAAAAGGTTATAAAGCCGGAGCTGATGATTATTTGAATAAACCTTTTGATTCAGAAGTTTTACTGATGAAAATCAAAGCAATTATTCAGAGAAAATCTGCGGATACAAAAGCAGAACAAGTTCAGTTTGAATTTAATATTGGTAAATTCCACTTAAATTCTAAATTGAGATTTTTGACTTTTGAAAACGATGAAGCAATTAAATTATCTCCAAAAGAAAATGAATTGCTTAAAATGTTGATTCTTCATGAAAATGATTTAATGCCAAGAGAATTAGCATTGACTAAAATATGGAGGGATGATAACTACTTTACTTCAAGAAGTATGGACGTTTACATTGCTAAGCTTAGAAAATATTTAAAATCTGATGAAGATGTAGAGATCTTAAACATTCACGGAGAAGGTTTCAGATTAGTAGTTAAAAGCAAAATTGCTGAATAAATAATTCACACTATAAAAAAATAAAAGCTCTGAGAAATCAGAGCTTTTTTTATGGATTCAATTTCTCGTATATAATTTATCTCCAGTTAAGCTGTAGTGCAAAACATGTTTTATCTTCTTTGGTTATACTAAAAGTAGAATCAGTTTCAGTTTCACTCTCATGAATGATAACAGCATCATTCAGCGATAATTCCTTCATGAAATTCATTTCGAAACTGGCAATTTTCTGATTTAGTATTTTTTTAGGATCAACATGATCCAGGCACCATTCCAGGTACTTTACATTGTTGGCATGATTGACAATATCCAAGTCTGATAAATAAACCGTTTTTTCAAAAACGGACTCTTTCTCCGGATTGACATTTATTTTCGAAAAACCTTCTGCTGTAGCCCTGTTTTCAGGAAATAGCTCAAAATGTTCGTAAGGCAAGGCCAAAGCTTCCGGGCGACGCGCTTTGGTATTGAATACAGCCCAGAATGTTTCGCTTCCAACAATCTTTTTTCCGTTTACATACATTTCCAGCGCACGAACAGAACGGGAGTTCTCAAGGCTGTTAATCCATGTTTTTACCGTTACAATATCCTGCCATTTAGGTAAAGCAGTTACTTCTACACGCATTCTGCTTAAAACCCAGGCCTGATTAAATTCCTGCATGTCGGCAAAACTAATTCCTCCCACCTCTGAATGTGCGGCAGCCGTTAGTTGTAATAGGTTGCACAAATCGGTATACTTTAAATAACCGTTTGGTGTGCATTGCGTAAAATTAATTTCCCAGTCTTTGCTTAAAACGGATGTGAAATTTGGAGATATTGGCATTTTTGAATTTTAGATTTTTAGATTTGATTTGGGAGTATAGAATAAAAAATATAGAGTCAAGAGTATAGAATAAAGAGAATAGATTTGGATTACTTTATAAAATTTTCTACGTAAGCTATAATTTTTTTTCTGTCTGTTGCGTAATCAAACCATTTTGTGTTTTCATTTCGTTTGAACCAGGTTAATTGTCTTTTGGAAAATCTTCGTGTGTTTTTTTTGATTTCTTCTATGGCAAAAGGTAATGTAAATTCTTCGTCAAAATAACTAAATAATTCTCTATAACCGACCGTTTGGAGCGCATTTAACGCTTTATTAGGATATAGGCTTTTTGCTTCTTCCAGTAAACCTTCGTTCATCATAATATCGACACGCTGATTAATCCTGTCGTAAATAACAGGTCTGTCAGCATCTAAACCAATTAAAACAGGAGTGAAGTTGCGGTTGTTTTTCTTTTGATTCAGAAAAGAAGAATAAGGCTTTCCGGTTCCAATACAGACTTCTGTAAAACGCATCATTCGCTGTGGATTTTGTAAAGTCTGTGGATTTTCCAACGCAATTTTTTGATAATATTCAGGATCCAGATGTTGTAATTGTTCTTGTAAATAAGTAATTCCGAGTTTTTCGTAATTTGAATTTACTTCGGAACGAACTTCCGGATTGATTTCAGGAAACTCGTCAAAACCTTTTAAAATAGCATCCACATATAAGCCTGAACCTCCGATAAGAATAACATAATTATTGTTTTGAAAAAGTTCCTCAATTTTTGCTAAAGCTTCTTTTTCGTAATCGCCAACAGTATAATTTTCGAATATCGATTTATTTTGAACAAAATGGTGTCTGGCAGTTTGTAATTCTTTCAGATTCGGAACGGCTGTGCCTATGGTCATTTCCTTAAAGAACTGACGGCTGTCGCAAGATATAATTTCACAGTTGAAATGTTGTGCCAAAGCAATGCTTAAGGACGTTTTTCCTATAGCTGTCGGACCTACGATGGTAATTAGATATTTCATATTTTTTAGCCCGGATGGAAACGGAAATCCCGAAGTTATAATTGTGCGTTTTTTTTTGGATACAAGAGCGACCAGCGGAAGCTCCTTTTATGCCTTTAAAAAACTACAAGTATAAGGAGGAGTTGCAGTGTACAGCCGGATTGGCTCATAATTTAAGTTTTTGGTAATTCTGTTCCGCATTCATAGCAATATTTCGCGCTGTCAAAGTGTACTTGTGAATTACATTTCTGACATGTTTTTTTTGTACTAACGGCATTATTTCTAAGGCTGCTTTTTGCAAACTCGGCAGTTACGATTCCTGTAGGGACGGCTATAATCCCGTATCCCATAATCATTACTAATGATGCTAAAAACTGGCCTAATGGCGTTGCCGGTGAAATATCACCGTAACCCACTGTTGTGAGGGTTACAATGGCCCAGTAAATACCGGCAGGAATACTGGTGAAGCCACTTTCTTTGCCTTCAACGAAGTACATTAATGCACCAATAATTACAGCACTAATCACGACAAAATAAATAAAGACGAGAATTTTTTCTTTACTGCCTTCCAGTGCTTCTTTTAATTGGTAGGACTGATGCGATATTTGCGGAATGTGCAGGATTTTGAACAGCCTGAAAAAACGCAAAACCCTTACGATAGTCAAAATATTTGTCGCCGGAAAAAAAATGGACATGTACATGGGCAGTATAGCCAGCAAATCGATAATTCCATAAAAGCTAAAGACATATTTCAGCGGTTTCTGAATAGAGATAATTCGCAGCAGGTATTCGATTGTAAAGAAAACGGTAATGATCCATTCGCAAATTAACAACTGTGAATGGTACTTCTGATTTATTCCTTCTACGGTATCGAGCATCACCAGAATAACACTTAAAAGTATTAATCCGAGAAGCACTAAATCGAACATACGCCCTAAAATAGTGTTTGTTCCGTAGAGAATGATTTTTATTTTTTCTCTAAAAACCTCGTATTTTGATTTATTTTTTGTCATCCCTACGAAGATACGTAAAGTTTGTAAGTATTAAAAATGAAGAATTTTCAGCGATTTGCTTTTACGGATGTAACTTTGAATAATATTTTTGACATCCCGATTGTTTTGCATCGGAATAAGAATATTTTTCAGGATTTCAATATTTGTGATTTGGTAATTCAAATCATAGTATGCATATCCTTTATAAATTCCGTTTTCGATTAAGACAGCGCTTCGTTCGTTTATATTTCGGCCTCTGTCAATCAGAATCATGCTTTTGTTCTCGAAACTGTTTTCGGAGATGAATTGCTGAACCCTGGCATTGTATGTTTCCGGAGTTATTTCACCATTGCATGCGCCATCACATTCTTTTATTTTATATTGAAAACACTCTTTTTTAGCTACATACAATCCGGTCAGTTTCTGACACAAATGATATTTGGCGGTATGCGCGAAAAGGGCATTTTTACCTTCCTGCAAACTGGCGTAAGAGGTGACTTCTTTTTTACGGCCATCTGCTTTTTCCAGTTTTAGATTCAGATAGCCATTACTGTCTTTTTCGGTATATAAGGCATATGGAAAAATTGTTTTTCGCTGAGAACGATTGTATCTGGGTCTGTTTATTTTTACTTCTTCGCTTTCTTTTAGCAGGGCGATTAATTCGCTTCCGGTTTCATCATAAGTGATGGTAAAAACTTCAGCCTGAATTTTTTTGCTTTTTGTCGTAATTCCGGTAAAATGCTGATTGACCCTTTTTTTGATATTCTGGCTTTTACCGATATAAATTAGGGTTCCGCTTTGGTTATGAATGTAATAAACTCCGGTTTTTGTAGGCATTTGTGATAAAAGATCCAGGAATTTGGGCGCAATTCCTTTTTCAACTTCCAGTTTTATGAAATCTTTTACAATGGTTTTCTCTAAATCTTTTTCCAGAAGCATTTTGAATAACTTCGTCGTTGCCATAGCATCACCACTGGCACGGTGTCTGTCTGCCATAGGGATTCCGAGTGCGCGAACCAATTTTCCTAAACTATAAGAAGGCTGCTCCGGAATTAATTTTTTAGCCAGTTCAACAGTACACAGCGTTCGGGCTTCAAAATCATATCCCAAACGACGGAATTCGGTACGCAGAATTCTATAATCAAAAGAAGCGTTGTGCGCCACAATAATACAGTCAGAAGTAATTTCGATGATTCTTTTGGCTACTTCAAAGAATTTAGGCGCAGAACGGAGCATAGCATTGTTGATTCCGGTTAATTTCACCACGAATGGCTGAATTGGAATTTCGGGATTGACAAGGCTAATGAACTGGTCAATTACTTCATGGCCATCAAATTTATAGATGGCGATTTCGGTAATTCCTTCTTCATTAAACTGGCCTCCGGTAGTTTCTATGTCTAGTATTGCGTACATTTTAAATGTCAATTTCAAAAATCAATGGCAATTTCAATTTCAAAAATCAATTTCAATTTTTGAAAATTGTCATTGTAATTGAAATTGTCATTGTAATTGAATTATTTTTTATTTATTATCATTTTTGATGAAATTGCGATAAGTTGTTCTACTTCTATTAAAAGTGTACTTCTTTTATCGTTATCACCTTCTTTAATGTAATCTAGAATTTTTAATGAGTTCTTGACTCTTTTAACTCTTTTACAACTAATGAAACTTTAAAAATAAAATCTTTATCCGTAATTGTGCCTTGTGCCTCTCCAAAATTTAAAGACGCGCTTCCTGATGATCTAATTAATTGATTTTTGTAATATTCATTTTCAAATAATCTTTGTAATTGTCGTGTAAAGAAAATACATTCTCCGGCAAAACGAACCAGTCTGTCTTCAAAATTGAATATTTTTTCCATTTAAGTTATTGATTTTTGACTCTTGCAATTGATTATTGAAAAATTATCTTCCTCCGAAAATGCTGCTTCCAATACGAACCATTGTGCTTCCGCATGCAATAGCCAGTTGATAGTCGCCGGACATTCCCATAGAAATAGTATTCAGCTCGCAATTTTCAGTTTGCAATGTTTGAATGGAATCAAAAATAGACTTTAAATGTGTAAATTCTTTTTTAATCTGGTTTTGGTCTTCTGCAAATGTTGCCATTCCCATTAAACCTAAGATACGAATATTTTTCATCTCTTTAAATTCGGTTGAAGATAAAAGTAAATTCAATTCGTTTTCATCAAGACCAAATTTAGTTTCTTCTTCAGCAATATGTATCTGAAGCAGGCAATCGATAATTCTATTATTTTTTAATGCTTGTTTGTTGATTTCCTGCAGTAATTTCAGACTGTCAACACCATGAATCAAACTTACGAACGGAGCCATAAATTTGACTTTGTTCGTTTGTACATGGCCTATCATATGCCATTGGATATCTTTTGGCATTTGTTCCCACTTATTGGCCATTTCCTGGATTTTGTTTTCTCCAAAAATACGCTGGCCGGTTTCGTAAGCTTCCATTAAGTCCGCTACGGGCTTTGTTTTAGAAACAGCCACTAAAGTTACGTTTTCCGGCAAAGAAGCTTTGATAGAATCTAAATTTGATGCGATTGACATGCTGTTTTTTTTTTATGAAAGGATAAATTGCTTAGAAATTTTCTCTGCTTTTTTACTTTCGCTGTAATCATAAAAACCTTCACCGGATTTTACGCCCAGTTTTCCGGCTCTCACCATATTGACCAATAACGGGCAAGGAGCATATTTAGGGTTTTTAAAACCTTCATACATTACATTTAAAATAGCCAGACAAACATCAAGTCCAATAAAATCAGCTAATTGAAGCGGTCCCATCGGGTGACCCATTCCTAATTTCATTACGGTATCAATTTCATAAACTCCGGCCACTTTATTGTATAATGTTTCGATTGCCTCGTTTAGCATGGGCATCAAAATTCTATTGGCTACAAAACCCGGATAATCGTTTACTTCAACAGGGGTTTTACCTAATTTTTCAGATAAATCCATGATGGTTTTTGTTACTTCGTCGCTGGTATTGTATCCGCGAATGATTTCTACCAATTTCATAATCGGCACCGGATTCATAAAATGCATTCCGATTACACGCTCCGGATGTGTCACAACAGCTCCGATCTGGGTAATGGAAATAGAAGAAGTATTAGTGGCTAAAATCGTATTATGCGAACAGGCTTCATTTAATTGTCTGAAAATGTTCAATTTTAATTCGACATTTTCAGTAGCCGCTTCCACTACTAAATCCACACCAACTACACCGTCCTTTATATCAGTATAAGTAATAATATTGGTGATTGTTTTGGCAACATCATCAGCAGAAATAGTTCCTTTTGCCAGCATTCGATCCAGATTGGCAGCAATAGTTGCCATTCCTTTGTCTAATGATTTCTCGGAAACGTCAATTAGTTTTACAACAAAACCACTTTGTGCAAAAGTATGAGCAATTCCGTTGCCCATTGTTCCTGCACCAATTACAGCTATAGTTTTCATTTAATTTTGGTATTTAAATTTTAAAAGTTAAGGTTTAAAGCGGGTTTTAAGCCAACTTTAAACCTTAAAAAATAAAAGTATATTTATTGTGTTATTTTTTGAAACAATCGATGATTTGATAAGCCACACGTAAAGCATCAGTAGCTTGTTCCAGTGTTACAACCGGTGTAGTGTTGGTGCTGATTGCGTTTGCAAATGATTCTAATTCATCTAAAATGGCATTGTTTTGCTCCACATCAGGATTGGTGAAATAAATCTGTTTTTTTACGCCTTCGGCATTTTGAAGGATCATATCAAAATCTCCCGGAATTTCAGGAGCATCTTTCATGCGGACTACTTCGCATTTTTTCTCCAGGAAATCAACTGAAATGTAAGCGTCTTTTTGAAAGAAACGCGTTTTACGCATGTTTTTCATCGAAATTCTGCTTGCCGTCAGATTAGCAACACATCCATTTTCGAATTCAATTCTGGCATTCGCAATATCCGGGGTTTCACTAATTACAGAAACACCGCTCGCATTAATATTTTTTACTTTTGAATTTACAACACTTAAAATCGCATCGATATCGTGAATCATTAAATCCAAAACTACGGGAACATCTGTACCACGCGGATTAAATTCGGCCAAACGATGTGTTTCTATAAACATCGGGTTTTCGATCATATTTTTGGTTGCAATAAAAGCCGGATTAAAGCGCTCCACATGGCCCACCTGACCTTTTACATTGTATTCTGCAGCTAAAGCAATAATTTCTTCCGCTTCATCAACCGTATTGGCAATTGGTTTTTCTATAAAAATATGTTTTCCGGATTTGATCGCCACTTTGGCACATTTGTAATGTGAAAGTGTCGGCGTTACAATATCGATTACATCAACAGCGTGAATTAGTTTTGCAATAGTGCTGAAGTTTTTATAGCCAAATTCTTTTGAAATTCTTTCGGCATTTTCCTGATTTTCGTCGTAAAATCCAACTAATTCGTATTGGTCAGATTGTTGTAATAAACGTAAATGTATTTTACCAAGATGACCAGCACCTAAAACTCCCACTTTTAACATGATAATGTATTTTAAACAAAAATATAATTTATTTGTTGAAAGTAAAAGTTAATGCATTAAAGATTTAGTGATTTAATCATTATAAAAGAATACTGCATGTATATATTTTGATATTCTTTAGTATTCAAAAATGATTCGTTGTGGATAAATTGTAAAAATAGACCACAAGCATTATTATAAAACTAATTGATAAAATTTGTAAATATCTTTTTTCTGTTTTAGGATCTCTTTTATTATTGATTACATAGGTATATGAGTAATCGTCATGTAGATTTTTCCCCATTAAAAAAGAGAGGCTTTCCAGTGGAATAAACCTCAATAATGTTCGTTTTAGAATCATCGAAAAGTCAGGTGAGTTTCCATCTTCATCTGTTACATAACAAGCTGTCAGAAATTTTGCAGGTGTATTTTTAAAGATAGATTCAAACATTAAATAATACATAAATTTAATCAGGTAAAAGAAAACTATAATGCCAAATTTATCTCCAAAAGTTGTTTTTAAATAGCTGAAAAAAGCAGTTAGCAGCTGATTTTTTTCTGAGTAGGTGATAAATCCAAAAGCAATTACCATTATAATAAAAGAATCAATAAACAAGTTTAAAAAACGCTTATAATTGGATGCGTTTTCGAGATTATTTTCAATCAATTGGTTATTTTCAATAGTATTTGAATTTAGATTTTTGGTTAAGAAATGGTATGAGATGAAAATGTATAATAAAGTAATTACTATATAAAGGCCATCATAAATACCCAGCTTGTCAATATTAAAGTAAGAAATAAACGAGAATATTTTTATTATAGAACCTAGAAATACTAAACTGTAATTAAAAACTAATAATTTGGTTTCTTTATATTTAGAGAAGTAATAAATAAGTGCGCCTGCAAGAAAAGATAAATAAAAGAATAAATTTATAAGTGCTATATTCGTACTTCTGGATGAATTACTTGTTCTTTCTGTAACAACAAAAATATCCATTCCTGAATAATAATAAGGATTGCTGTGAAAAACAATAAAATTCAGAAACTCCGTTAAATCTTTTATGTCAAAAAAAACAAAAAAAACAGATAAAGAAATACCCCAAAGAGCAAAAAATAAAGAGAGAAGAAAGATAGTTTTTTTCATAAGATGTTAACGTTCATTAGCTTTTAAGTTCGTAACCAAAAATAGAAATTAAATGATTAAAAAGTAGTTGACATTTGATAATTTGTTTTCTTATTTTTGTCCAAATAAAACCTACCAATTTTGAAAGATACTGCCAAACATCAAGGACTTCGTAATCAATTAGTAAGCACTTTAGAGCAAAAAGGAATTACTGACAGAGCAGTTTTAGAGGCTATAAAAAAAATCCCGAGACACCTTTTTCTTAATTCCAGTTTTGAAGATTATGCTTATCAGGATAAGGCGTTTCCTATTGGTGCGGGGCAAACGATTTCACAACCTTATACGGTAGCTTTTCAGTCGCAGTTATTAGAGGTTAAAAAAGAGCATAAAATTCTTGAAATTGGCACCGGTTCAGGTTATCAGACAGCAGTTTTGTGTATGCTCGGAGCAAAAGTTTACAGTGTTGAAAGACAAAACGAATTGTTTAAGGCTACTTCAAATTTATTTCCAAAGTTAAATATTCGTCCCAAACATCTTTCTTTTGGTGATGGATATAAAGGATTACCTAATCACGCTCCTTTTGACAGTATTATTGTTACGGCAGGAGCTCCGTTTATTCCGCAGCCTCTTATGGCACAGTTAAAAATAGGAGGAAGGCTTGTGATTCCATTAGGGGAAGATGTTCAGATCATGACTTTGTTAGTACGCAAAAACGAAACGCAATTTGAAAAACACGAGTTTGGAGAATTCAGATTTGTTCCTTTGTTAGAACATAAAAATTAGATGGTATAAACACAAATTTCACTAATTTACCCGTAGTAAGTTAGTGAAATTTTGTTTTATTGGGCAATAATACCAATGTATCTTTCTAAGTTCTCTTTTTCTATCTGAGCAATAAAAAGTAAAAAATCTTCTTTATTGTTTTTGGTTTGAGCTGTTTCTAAACTTTGATAATATTGCATCCGACTATCATAATCTCCTTTTATATTGGCAATGATATAACCTTTTTGCAATAAAATTAAATTCATGACCAGACGGGAAGTTCGCCCATTTCCATCAATGAAAGCATGAATAGTAACAAGGCGTTCATGCATTTCAGCAGCTAAAATAACAGGATGCAATTTGTTTTTATTGATTTCGTACCAAATAAAATAATCTTCCATCGCTTTCCCAACCATGTAGGGCTGTGGCGGCATATGTGAACTTCCTTTTATCATGACCTGAACCTTTCTGTAGCGACCTGCATCTTCCGGGATGATACCGCGAAGAATTAAATTATGAATGGACAAAAGATCACGTTCGTTTAAGGAAACATTTCTTTGCATCAAATCTTTAATAAACCCAATAGCTTCCTGATGATTAATCGCTTCCAGATGTTCCCGCATGCTTTTGCCGGAAATAGTTAAACCTTCGTTGATGACCATATCAGTTTCACGCAAAGTCATTGTATTTCCTTCAATTCGATTGCTTTCAAATGTATACTCTAATTCAAGAGCCTGAGTAATTCTATAACTGTCAAATTGACGATAACTATCTAACTTTGCTTTTAAAAGATCAATCTCTTTTAAAAGATTTTCCAAAGTGGCAGAGATTTTTAATTTTGAAACAGTTCTATTGTATTTAATTTCATGCTCGGCTACCATTAAAGCTTTTAAGGCAAATTCATCATCTCCAATTTCATAAAGAATCTTTTCCTTCAACCAGGCAATCATCAAAGTTTCATAATCAATTTCTAGAAGTTGCGAAAGTTTTGAAATCTGATCTTTTGTTGGTTTTCTTGTTCCTGATTCAAATTTGCTTATTAAAGCCTGATCAATGCCAAGAATCTGCGCCACTTCACGGGTTTTTAAGCCTTTTTGCTCTCTTGCATTTTTAAGAAGTGTTTTCATTTTTTTTTATGTTTTAAATTGTCTTGACAAATTTAGTCATTTTTATTAGATAAAAAAAAGTAACATAAGAGATATTACTTTCTTAATGGATTATTTTGGAGGCAACGAGCCGTCTTTTTTCATTTCTTTTACAACAGCCTGCATGATCGCGTCTACAGTTTGTCCCAGATCAGTAACATATTCGGATTTTGTGGTTCCCGTCCAGATTAATTTATTGTCTTTTAGCGAAAAAATATTGGTTTCGACCATGTAGGAAGTCGTTTCCTGATAATATCCCGGATCATAAAAATTCGGAGAGTACATTCCGTACCAATTTCCAAAACCATATCCGTACATTCCACTGTATAAGCCGTCAAAACCTCCGTAGTACATACCGGTGTAAGTTCCGGGAACATAATTGGTTTCCTTTTCGGTACTCACTAAGCGCATGGTTATCACACCGTCAAAGTTTTCATCGTGTAAAATTTGTAATTGCTGTTCTTTTGTCAGATGCAAATTTGTACCATTCATATATTGGTACGAAGTCTTAAAAATTGGATTACTGGCAGCAATCCTGTTTTCTGTAATTCTTCTGGAAGCTTCGTCTTTTACCAAAGCCACTACTAAAACTTTTTTAAATTGCTCCTTTGCTACCGTAATATCGGGATCTCTCCAGCTGCTTACAATTGATGTATTACTGCTGCAGCTTAAAAGAATTAAGACGGTCAATACGATTAGATATTTTTTCATATTCTATAATTAAAAGTTGATGTTAAAGTAAATTTAATTATAAAATATTAAAAAACAGATGTTTATGATAAAGTTGTTTTAGTTGTACGCTTTTTTAATCCGGTCTAAATCACGTTTAGTGTCCTGTTCTTTAAGAGATTCACGTTTGTCGTAGTTTTTCTTTCCTTTGCAAAGGCCTATTTGTAGTTTTGCCAGTCCCTTTTCGTTGGTGAATAATTTTAAAGGAACAATTGTCAATCCTTTTGCCTGCACATTTTTATGAAGTGTTTTTAATTCTTTTTTGTTTAAAAGCAATTTTCTTTCACTTCTGGATTTATGGTTGAACTGATTTCCAAACGTATATTCTTCGATATAGGTATTGATAGCAAAAAGTTCTATTCCGCTAAATTCACAAAAACTTTCGGTAATATTTGCTTTCCCCAGGCGGATAGATTTGATTTCGGTTCCGGATAAAACGATTCCGGCAGTATAGGTGTCGATTATTTCGTAATCGAAACGCGCTCTTTTATTAAGTATATTGACTGATTTTAACATAGATGCAAATGTAAAATAAAAATGAAAAACTTTGGGGGAATTAAAGATAATTATATTTTTTTTAATCTATGATTTTAATCAGTTTTAGGGAAAAATCTTACTATTAAGTTTGTTGTATAATTTAAAACAGACTTATTATGAAAAAAATTGTAACACTTATTAGTATAGCATTAATTTGCTTAACTGCAAAAGCTCAGGAAGTAGACAAGGGGTTAAAAGGAGCGTGGTTTGCAACATCACAGTTCGGATACCAGCAAACCAAAACAGCAGATGTAAAAAATACAAGTTTATCTGTACTGCCAATTGTAGGTACATTTGTTACGCCTTCTGTTGCTGTTGGAGCCGGATTTGGTTATATGAACATAAAATCGGATTCGGATAAGGGAACTGCTGCCAAAACCGATCTGATTGTGATTCAGCCATTGGCAAGAAAATATTGGAATGTTGCAGGTTCTCTGTATTTCTTCGGTCAACTGGCAGCGCCAATTATCACAGGAAAAGAAAAACAAAGTGACTTAAAAATCACGCAGTTTGGGTTATCACTATCCGGCGGATTCGATTATTTTGTCACTAAAAATTTCTCGGTAGAATTCTCTTATGACCTGGCTAATTTCACTTCAACCACTCTGGATCCAAAAATTGGGGAGAAAACAACGGTAACTAATTTTGGATTAGCGCACGTTGCCAATGTTGAGCCACTTTATAATGGTACTTTAGGCGGAAGCAGCCCTAACCTGACCTCACCACTTTCTTTTGGATTTAAATTTATATTCTAATCGTTAGTTGATGATATTGGTTTCAATTTGCTAATTTTGCAAAAAAAGAAAGACCGTGCTTTTTTAGAGTACGGTCTTTTTAGTATTATTTAAAAATATCAGATGGAAAATCAATCTAAAGATCCTTTGCATGGAATTAGACTAAAAGCTGTAGTCGAGAAATTAGTAGACCATTATGGTTTTGATACTTTGGCAGAATTGATTCCTGTAAAATGTTTTACTTCAAATCCGAGTGTAAAATCAAGTCTTACTTTTTTACGAAAAACAGATTGGGCACGAAAAAAAGTAGAGGATTTATATGTAAAATCAATCCCTAAGTTCAAAGGTATTAATTGAGCTTATAAGAAAGCATCACACCTCCGCGATACGGAAGCCATTCACCGCTTTTGTTCCAGTTTTGAGCTTTTTCATATCTGCCCGGAGTTCCGTCGTTGTAATATCCGTGATAAAACCCTTGATGCCAGCCGCCTCCGGCAAAAATATCGAGTAGGAATTTGTCATTCAGTTTGATGTTATATCCAACCGTAACTCCCATTCGGTATCCAAAACCGTGTTCATATTTATTGCTTTCCCAGTAATTCCATTTTTGAATTTCATAGATATCCGGTCCTATATGTGCACCAACATAAAATCCATTATACTTTTCTTTAAAATGATAACGAACTTCAGGAGTCAGGGTGTAAAATTTCATTGGACTGTGCCCATCAAAAGATTCCCAAAAAGAAGCCATAAGATCAACACTGAAGGTGGTTTTTTCTCCAATACTGGTTTCAATTCCTATGTTAGGTATTGCAATTGCAGCTGTGGCAGCATTAAATTTCAGGTAGGTCTGACTTTGTGACTGGGTAGATAAGAAGAGGACAAACAGAATTAAGACTTTTTTCATAAAGTGGTTTTTCAGGGAGAAAATAAGCTTCAGTTACTTATTTCGCGTGCAAATATAACGCAATACCATACCAGACTGTTGCGTAAAAAATAATTTTAACAGGTTTTATTTTTCCAAATAAGTTTCTGAAAAAGTTATTTATCTAATAATGAATAAATTACTTTGTCCAAAAATACACCTTCATAAAATTCTGCTTCTTTTAAATGCGCTTCTTTAACAAAACCACATTTTTGTAATACCTTTTCTGAAGCGAAGTTCTCAGGATCAATAACAGCCTCGATAGAATGCAGTTTCAGATCATCAAAACCATATCGGATTAATTTGTATACAGCCTCCGTAATAATCCCTTTCCCGTGAAATTCCGGTAATAACATATAACCGATTTCAGCGCGGTAATTTTCTGGCTGCATTCTGTAATAGCCAATTATTCCAAGCAATTTCGGATTATCTTTTAGCGTAATTCCCCAATTTATGCCAACATTTGTTATGATTTTTTCTTCAATCATTGCAATATGTTCAAGTGCATCTTCAGTAGTTTTTACTAAAGGCCTCGGGATATATTTCATTGTTTCCGGATTCGAACGTAATTCGAAAATTTCGTTCACATCAGCATCCGTAATTCTTTTTAAAAGTAAACGTTCTGTTTCTATTACGGGAAAGGGCGTAAAATTAAATGCTAACATGTTTTTTTATTAAAATATTTGGATACTGAATTTCGAATGGAATGTCTGATTGGCTTCTAAAATTACAATTCCTTCTTTTTGGAATAAATCACCGGAGTTTTCGGCTGTATCGGAATAACCAAACCAGGGTTCAATACAGACAAACGGAGCTTGTTCTTTTGTCCAGATTCCTAAACTTGGAAAATCTTCAAAATTAACCCTTACATAAGGTTTAGAGTTTTCGAGAATTGTCAGGGAATCAGATTCTAATGTTTTAAAAACCAAAGCATCATTTTCGAATAGCTGATACTTTAGGGGAACCAAATTAGCTGTAGTTTCGAGTACCTCGGTCTTATTTGATATTAAATCATTTTCGAGAAGATTGTACTTTAAAACTTCGTCTTTTTCAAACTTAAAAGAATACCTTTCAAAGGCAGCCGGTAAAGCAATTGCAGGATGGGCACCAATTGAAAAAGGAATTTTATCAGCTCCTTTATTAATTACCTTATACCCAATAGTCAGCTCTTTTTCTGCTAAACTATAAAGGAGCTGTAATTCAAACTCAAAAGGATATTTTTGAAGGGTTTCGCTGTTCGATTGTAACGAAAAAGTAGCACTGCTATCCGTTTCATTAATCAATTCGAACTCCATATCACGCGCAAAACCATGTCTTGGAAGCTGATATTCTTTATTATTAATGGTATAAGTATTGTTTT
This sequence comes from Flavobacterium circumlabens, assembly GCF_004345565.1. Lineage (GTDB taxonomy): Bacteria > Bacteroidota > Bacteroidia > Flavobacteriales > Flavobacteriaceae > Flavobacterium > Flavobacterium circumlabens. The sequence goes on from NZ_SLWA01000002.1 coordinate 427,097, forward strand.
TTAAAGTTCCTACGATAGGAAAAAGAACCGGTGAGTGTTTTCCCCAGAAAGCGGGATTGCCTTCCCAGATGTATTCGTTGTTCTGATAGTCTTTTATTGAAAATAATTCAGCTCCGGCATGTTTTATCGAAACCTTTAAACTTGAATTTGAGAGGATTGTATTCAAAATCTTAAAATTGAAATAAGTTACTTTTAATGAATTGTAAATATATTTTATAAATTTTAGTTTTTTCTATAAATCACTGAAATTATTTTTTTAATAAAATTTTGATAAAATTAAATATAAGCTTCAGTTTTTCTCTGTAAATAGCTTTTTTTTTCATTAATTTGCTACATAAATAGCTAAAAAATATGAAAAAGCGTTCCTCAAAAGCCTTATTAACCATGGCTTTATTTGTTGGGATTTCTTCTGTTTGGGCGCAACAAACGCCAGCTACAACAGCAGCAAATCCAGTTAATAACTACAATTACCATGATGCATTCGCACCCCATTTTTACACTAAAAATGGTACACCAACCCGTTCTGCAAGCGGTCAGCCGGGAGTTGAGTACTGGCAAAACAGGGCAGATTACCAATTAACGGTAAAATTAAACGGTACCACAAATGAACTTGTCGGTACAGATGAGATTACTTATACGAATAACAGTCCTGATAAATTGTCATTTGTCTGGTTGAATTTAGACCAGAATTTATTCAAGGAAGATTCAAGAGGAAATGCTGTCGTGCCTTTAACAGGAAGTCGTAACGGTGCTCAGGGTCAGGTTTTTGATGGTGGAAATAAAATTAAATCAGTAAAAGTAATTTCTACAGGAAAGGATAAAACGGAGACTGTTGCAAAATATATCGTTACAGACACCAGAATGCAAATTTTTCTGCCTAAAGAACTGGCTTCAAAAGGAGGAGCTGTAAAGATTAAAATTGAATATTCATTCATTGCTCCTCTGGAAGGATCAGACAGAATGGGAGTTTTAGATACGAAAAACGGAAAAATTTTCACAATTGCACAATGGTACCCGCGTATGTGTGTGTATGATGACGTAAGAGGGTGGAATACTGCACCTTATTTAGGGGCTTCTGAGTTTTATTTGGAGTATGGTGATTTTGATGTAAAAATTACAGCACCTGCCAATCAGTATGTAGTAGCATCCGGAGCGTTGTTAAATGGTGCTGAAGTACTTTCTGCAGAGCAATTAAAACGATACAAAGAAGCGGAACAAAGTGATAAAACGGTTATGATTCGTTCTGCTGATGAAGTTGCTGCAACTGCAAATACAAATGCAACGGCCGAGAAAACATGGCATTACCAAATTAAAAACGCACGTGATTTCTCCTGGGCATCTTCTGCGGCTTTTATTTTAGACGGAGCAAAAATAAACTTGCCAAGTGGTAAAAAATCATTAGCATTATCGGCTTATCCGGTAGAAAGTGCGGGTAATGATGCTTACGGGCGTTCAACGGAATATGTAAAATCATCGATTGAGCATTATTCTAAAAGATGGTTTGAATATCCTTATCCGGCAGCTACAAACGTAGCAGGAAATGAAGGCGGAATGGAATATCCCGGGATTGTTTTCTGTGGATGGAAATCTAAAGGAGATGATTTATGGGGAGTTACAGATCACGAATTCGGGCATATCTGGTTTCCTATGATTGTAGGATCGAATGAACGTTTATTTGCCTGGATGGATGAAGGATTTAATACCTTTATCAACTCTGTAAGTTCTGTTGATTTTAACAACGGAGAATACAAGCAAAAAGCTTCCGATTTGCATCAGGATGCAGAAGGTTTAACAAGTCCGACACTGGAAACAATCATGAGTTCTCCCGATAATATGAAGGAAGCTAATATTGGTACTTTGTGTTATTTCAAGCCAAGTGCCGGCTTAACAATCTTAAGAGAACAGGTTCTTGGAGAAGAACGTTTTGATAAAGCATTGCGTACTTACGTAGAGCGTTGGGCCTTTAAACACCCAACTCCTGACGACTTTTTCAGAACAATTGAAAATGTTGCAGGCGAAGATTTAAGCTGGTTCTGGAGAAGCTGGTTCGTAAACAACTGGCGTTTTGATCAGGGAATCAATTCTGTTAAATATGTAAAAAATGATCCTGCAAAAGGAGCTATAATTACTGTCGAAAATTTTGATAAAATGCCGATGCCAATTGTTTTGGATGTAAAAACAAAAAGCGGAAAAGTAACCAGAGTTAAATTACCGGTAGAAATTTGGCAGCGTAATAATGACTGGTCTTTCAAAAATAACTCTACTGAAGAAATTGAAAGTATAACACTGGACCCTGATCATGTTTTTCCCGATTATAACGAAAGTAACAATGTCTGGACGGCAGGAAAAAGTTTGCTTGAAAAAGATATTATTTTAGACGGATATATCGGAACTTACTCAACAGCGAAAGCACCTTTGAAAATTGAATTCACAGAGAAGAACAGTGTTCTTAATGTAGAAATAACAAACTTTCCTAAGTTTTCTGTTGAACCGGTTGAAAATGAAAAAGATACTTTTCAATCCAAAAGAGCTGGTTTGAAATTTAAATTTAACGAAGCTAAAACTGCTTTTGACATGATTGTTTTAGGAAATGGACAAGTAATTCCGTTTACCAAAAATTAATATTAAAGCTTTGAAATATTCAAAAACCCGATAGTTATTTTTTAACTATCGGGTTTTTTTTGGAGTTGCAGTTTTTAGTCACAGTTGCAGTCTCAGTCTCAGTTATGGTCTTGGTCACAGTCACATTTTACCTTTTACCTTTTACATTTTCAGTTTCATATCACTTTCTCAGGTTGCTTAATGGGTACCAAGTATCAAACTTTAATAGAAAATTCAGCACCTTAGTAGCTTAACACATAACAAAAAACAACAAAACATTAAAAAAATGTTAGAATTTTATTTTTATGGTTTGTAAATAAAAAAATAGTGTACTTTTGCACCGATGAATAAAATAAGTTTACATATAACTTCTTTGTCACGGACAAACTCACCTGGTACTTCTCCCGAAGTACGGATGCTATCTCTATAGTATTCACTGAGTTTTTCGCCGCGTATTTATTTATATTCATTTTCTATTTTGAAATCACATCATTTGTCCATTGGACAAACCTATCCTGAAAGCACCTATTTTTTGAAATCATCTCGTAATCAACTTTTTGATTTAGAAGGTGTTATCTTTATTTTGCTTAACTTTATTGGATTGGTTTTTAGATTTCAAATGAAACAAAATGTTTTAATTTTTAACTCTAACTTCAACTATTGAAATGAAGATCTCTATTGTTGTAACTCAGGAAGAACACTTTAAGTATGCGCAGGAAATTTGCGATACAATAGAATCATCGGCTTTGTTAAGAGGCACGGGGATTGCTAAAAGAACTCCTGAATACATTCAGAAAAAAATGTCCAGCGGTGATGCGATGATTGCTTTGGCAGATGGAAAATTTGCAGGTTTTTGTTATATCGAAAGTTGGCAGCACGGAAAATTCGTGGCACACTCGGGTTTAATCGTACACCCGGATTACAGAAGTTTAGGTTTAGCCAAAAAGATAAAATCAAAGGTTTTCGATTATTCCTTACAAAGATATCCAGATGCCAAAATATTTGGTATAACTACTGGTTTGGCCGTAATGAAAATCAACTCTGATTTAGGTTACAAGCCAGTACCTTTCTCTGAACTGACAACAGATCCGAGCTTTTGGTCGGGCTGTAAAACCTGTACCAATTATGAAATTCTGAAAAGCAAAGAAAACAAGATGTGTCTTTGCACCGGAATGCTGTACGATCCCAAAGAAAAACAAAAAGATCCGCCAAGACATCCTTTTAATGAAGCCGTTTTGAAAAGACTGAAAAAAATTAAACAAGCTTTATTCTTAAATAAAATCCTGTCTTTTATTTTATTGCCTTAAGAATATCCGTAAAAAAGAAATCTCAAACTTGCTACATACGAAAGTATTAGCCTAAATTATAAAAAATGAAAAAAGTTGTATTAGCTTATAGTGGAGGATTAGATACCTCGTATTGTTTGAAATATTTAAAAAATGAAAAAGGATACGAAGTTCATACTGTGCTTGTAGATACAGGAGGATTTGATGCTGAAGAATTATCAGCCATAGAAAAAAGAGCCTACGAATTAGGAAGTGCACAACATGCTAACCTTACTATTGTAGATAAATATTATGATAAAGCCATAAAATATTTGATTTTCGGAAATGTATTAAAAAACAATACTTATCCATTATCAGTAAGTGCAGAGCGTGTTTTTCAGGCCATTGAAGCCATAAAATATGCCAAAAAGGTAGGGGCAAGCGCCATCGCACACGGAAGTACAGGTGCCGGAAATGATCAGATTCGTTTCGATTTGATTTTCCAGACCATCGCTCCGGAAATCGAAATTATTACTCCGATTAGAGATCTGAAACTTTCCAGACAGGAAGAAGTAGATTATTTAGCGAAAAACGGCGTTCCTTATTCCTGGGAAAAAGCACAATATTCGATCAATAAGGGACTTTGGGGAACCAGTGTTGGAGGAAAAGAAACGTTGACTTCAGGTCAGCCATTACCAGGTGACGCTTATCCTTCACAATTACAAAAAGAAGGAGAAGAAAAAGTAAGACTGCATTTTGAGCAGGGTGAATTGGTTGGTATAAACGGTATAATGGACAAACCATCGAATAATATTGTTATTCTTGAAAAATTAGCCAATGCTTTTGCCATTGGAAGAGACATTCACGTAGGGGACACCATTATAGGAATCAAAGGAAGAGTTGGTTTTGAAGCTGCAGCGCCATTAATTATTATTAAAGCACACCATTTATTAGAGAAGCATACTTTAGGAAAATGGCAGCAATACTGGAAAGAACAGTTAGGAAACTGGTACGGAATGCTATTCCATGAAGGTCAGTTTTTAGATCCGGTGATGAGAAACATTGAAACGTTTTTGCAAGACACACAAAAAACGGTAAACGGAGTCGTTACGGTTTCATTAAAACCCTATCATTTTTCGCTTGACGGAATTGAATCCGATAATGATTTGATGAATACCGGTTTTGGTCAATATGGCGAAATGAACAATGCGTGGACATCCGACGATGCAAAAGGATTTATTAAGATTTTGGGAAATGCCCAAAACATATTTTCATCTGTAAATCACTTAGATCATGATTAATGTTGGAATAATTGGTGGTTCAGGCTATACGGCCGGAGAACTCATCAGAATATTAATGTATCATCCCAATGTAAAAATTGATTTTGTTTACAGTACTACAAATGCCGGAAAACCACTTTCAATAGCACATCACGATTTGATGGGAGATATCGAAATGAATTTTACTGATGTGATAAATCCGAATGTAAACGTTGTTTTTTTATGTCTGGGACACGGAAAATCTATTTCGTTTTTGCAGGAAAATCAATTTGCCGGACATACCAAAATCATTGATCTAGGAAATGATTTCAGATTGAATAAAGATGCGCATTTCGAAGGAAAAGATTTCATTTACGGTTTGCCGGAATTGAATAAATCAGAAATTAAAAAAGCCAATTTTATTGCAAATCCGGGTTGTTTTGCTACAGCAATTCAGCTGGCCCTGTTGCCTTTGGCTAAAAATAATTTACTGAACAATGATGTTCATATCAATGCAACAACAGGAAGTACCGGTGCCGGAGTTGGTCTTTCAGAAACCGCTCATTTTAGCTGGAGAAACAATAATATGTCTCATTATAAAGCTTTTGAACACCAGCATTTAGGAGAAATTTCAGAAAGTTTAGTGCAATTACAGGATGATTTCGAAAGTGAATTGCTTTTTATTCCAAACAGAGGAGATTTTCCAAGAGGAATTTTTGCCACCTTATATACCATTTCAGATGATAGCCTGGAGCAATTGGTTGCCAAATACGAAGATTTCTATAAAGAGGAGCCATTTGTAACCGTTACAACGACTAATATCAATATGAAACAAGTCGTTCAAACCAATAAATGTATCATTAGTTTATTGAAAAAGGGAAACCGGGTTTTAATCACGTCAATCATTGATAACTTAACCAAAGGTGCTTCAGGACAAGCGATTCAGAATATGAATTTAATGTTCGGATTAGAAGAAACCACAGGTTTACATTTGAAACCAAGCGGATTTTAATAATAGTTTCAAGTTTAAAGTTTCAGGTTTCACGTTCTATGAGTAACCTGAAACCTGAGACATGAAACAAAATAAACAAAAAAACATGAACTTATTTAACGTTTACCCCTTATATAATATTACCCCTGTAAAAGCCTTAGATTGCACGATTACAGATGAAAACGGAACAGAATACTTAGATTTATACAGCGGTCATGGTGTAATTTCTATCGGACACACTCAGCCCGATTATGTGGCCAAATTGAAAAATCAACTGGATCATTTGGGTTTTTATTCGAATGCCATTCAGAATCCTTTACAGGTAGAACTGGCCCAGAAATTAGGAAAACTTTCCGGCCTGGAAGAGTACGAATTGTTTTTGTGCAGTTCCGGTGCTGAAGCGAATGAAAATGCTTTGAAATTAGCGTCTTTCCATAACGGAAAATCAAGAGTCCTGGCTTTTCATAATTCGTTTCACGGAAGAACTTCTGCAGCTGTCGCCGTTACAGATAACAAGAAAATTATAGCCCCGATAAATGCACAGCAGGAAGTTACTTTTCTGCCTTTAAACCAAATCGAATTAGTAGAAGCAGAACTGGAAAAAGGAGATGTTTCCAGTGTAATTATCGAAGGAATTCAGGGAGTTGGAGGTTTAGATGAAGGAACAACCGAATTTTTTCAGGCTTTGGAAAAAGCTTGTAAAAAACATGACGTGGTTCTGATTTTGGATGAAGTGCAATCCGGATACGGAAGAAGCGGAAAGTTTTTCGCATTCCAACACCACGGAATCAACGCTGATATTATTTCGGTTGCGAAAGGAATGGGGAACGGATTTCCGGTTGGAGCCATTTTAATTTCACCAAAATTTGAAGCAAGTTTCGGATTATTAGGAACCACTTTCGGCGGAAGCCATTTGTCTTGTGCAGCAGGAATTGCAGTGCTGGATGTAATCGAAAAACTGGATTTACAGAAAAATGTAAATGAAGTTTCAGCATATTTCGCAGAGCAGATCAAACAAGTTTCGGGAATCAAACAAATAAAAGGAAAAGGATTAATGCTGGGAATTGAATTTGATTTTGATGTTGCGGCATTGAGGAAAAAATTAATTATCGAAAAACATATTTTTACCGGAAGTGCCAACAACAAAAACCTGTTGAGAATTTTGCCGCCATTAACAGTGAAAAAATCAGACATTGATACTTTTATCTTAGCTTTAAAAGAAAGTTTAGAAGAGCTTCAAAACTAAGTTTACCATATACTGTTAATTCGTTTAATCGTTTAAATGGTTAATCGATTAAACGAATTAATGATTAACCAATTAAACCAAAAAAATGAATCCATTATCAATTGAAAAGCGAAATCTGGTTTTGCGGTCCATGGCAAAGCTCGTCGGGCAGGAGCGGAGCAGCATAATTCTCACCAACCAGAAGGATTTGCAGGCTTACGATGGCTCCGATTTAGCAATGGAAGAACGCCTGAAAGTAGATGATAAAAAAGTCGACGAGATGATTTTGTCCCTGAACCAACTGGCTTCCCAGGAAGATCCGGTTGGAGTAGAACGTTTTCATTTTATACATGATAATGGAATAAAAGTGATCAACAAAACGGCCGCTTTCGGAACGATTCTGATTATTTACGAATCCCGTCCCGATGTTACTATTGAAGCAGGTGGAATTGCCTTTAAATCCGGAAATAAGATTTTATTAAAAGGAGGAAAAGAAGCTTTAAAATCGAATTTGAAAATTGTGGATCTATGGCATCAGGCTTTAGAAGAAAACGGAATTTCAAAAGAGTGGGTAGAGTATCTGAATTATAATCGTGCAGAAACGCAGGCTTTTTTAGAAAAACCAACTCAAAAAGTAGATTTAATTGTTCCGAGAGGAGGAGAAAAACTAATTGAGTTTGTAAAAGCACACGCAACCTGTCCGGTTATTGTAAGCGGACGCGGCAATAATTTTGTTTACGTTCACGAAAAAGCAGATACGGATTTGGCTCTAAAAGTAATTTTGAATGCCAAAACATCAAAAATCTCAGCTTGTAATGCAGTTGATAAAGTTTTAATAGATTCAAAATTGCCCAACTTTGAAGGTTTTACCGCTATTTTAATCGAAGAATTAAAAGAATATAAGGTTGAAGTTATTGTGGATGAATCTTTAAAAAATTTCGAAGATACAGCAACACTTCAAAATGAAGATATTTGGTACGAAGAGTTTTTAGATTATAAAATTGTCATTGGAACAATTGATTCAAAGGAAAATGCAATCGAAAAAATAAACAAATATTGCGGTGGACATTCGGCTGTAATTATTACCAGAGATGATGAAGCAGCACAGGAGTTTATGGAAGCGATTGACGCAGCAGCCGTTTATCAGAACGCTTCCACCCGCTTTACAGACGGAGGACAATTTGGTTTAGGCGGAGAATTAGCCATAAGTACAGATAAATTGCACCAAAGGGGACCAATTGGATTGCAGCATCTGGTTACCAATAAATGGTTCGTTTACGGAGAAGGCCAAATTAGATAATTTGATAATTGAGATAATTTTAGATTGTGATTGGAATTTGGAGTTTCAATGAAGTATTTTGATAATTGCAATTTTGTTCAGTTTAATTGGAATTTGGATTTTTAAAATTTGGAATTTATTAAGACAAAGCTTTGCGTCCCGATCGCTATCGGGATTGCGTTTATAAGCGTCAAAATATAAAAAAAACTTAGCACCCCCTGCGGTAAAAAAACAATATAAAACTTAGGCCCTTAGCCACTAAGAACCTTAGCTACTCAAAAAAAATGACTAAAAAAAGGATTTTATTAAAAATAGGAAGTAATACTTTAACCAAAGAAACTAATCATATTTCGCGGGGAAAGATTGAAGATATCGGAATGCAGATTGCAGCCTTAAACAAGGATTATGAATTCGTAATCGTGAGTTCCGGAGCCATTGCAGCCGCCAGACAATTTGTAAAACTGGAAAGTAAAGGTAAAGAAATTGCCTTGAAACAAGCCTTGGCATCAATTGGACAGCCTCATTTAATGCGGATTTTCCATGAAAACTTCAGTGATTTGGGATTATTGACTTCCCAGTGTTTATTGTCTTATTCTGATTTCGAAAAAGACCAGTCGAAAGTAAACATTGTCAATACCATTAACGTTTTGGTGGAGAACAATTACATTCCGATTATTAATGAAAATGATACCGTTGCCACAGATGAGATCCGGTTTGGGGATAATGATAAATTAGCCGCTTTAACGGCAGTGCTGCTAAATGTTGATATGCTGATTATAGCTACTAATACAAACGGAATTTACACCAAGGATTCCATTCACAATGAAGTTCCGGAAACCATAAAATTAGTAAAGGATTTAAAACTTTTGGAAAAAGAAATCGGCGAATCAAAATCATCACACGGAACCGGCGGAATGCAGTCCAAAATCGAAGCAGCCGGAATTGCAAAAGCAGCTGGAATAGAAACCTGGATTGTCAACGGATTAGATGATAATTTTATTTTAAAAGCATTAAAAGATGAAATTCCGTTCACAAAGATTGTATAAAATGTTTATTTGTTTAATCGTTAATTCGGTTAATCGATAAACAAATACACAGTTAACAAATTAACGATTAAACAAAAAAAATATGAATTATATTTCAATTAAAGATATCAACTCATTATCAAAATGGGTAAGAAGTGCCTTAAAAATCAAGAAGAATCCGCTTAAAAATCAAAGTTTAGGGAAAAATAAAACCTTAGGGATGTTATTTTTCAATCCGAGTTTAAGAACGCGTCTGAGTACGCAAAAAGCTGCTTTAAATCTGGGAATGAATGTAATGGTCATGAACTTCACTAACGAAGGCTGGACACTGGAATTTGAAGACGGAGCCGTTATGAATTCAGGAGCTTCAGAACATATTAAGGAAGCCGCAGAAGTAGTTTCGCAATATTGTGATATGATCGCAATTCGTGCTTTTGCAGGTTTAGAAGATAAAGAGAAAGATTATGCTGAAACTGTCATTTCTGGATTCTTAAAACATGCAACCGTTCCGATTGTAAACATGGAAAGTGCGGTTCGTCATCCGCTTCAGTCTTTGGCAGATGCGATTACGATGGAAGAATACAAAACAGAACACAAACCAAAAGTGGTACTTTCGTGGGCACCACATCCTAAAGCATTGCCTCAGGCAGTAGCCAATTCATTTGTAGAAATGATGCAGCTGCAAAAAAACATGGATTTTGTGATCACACATCCGGAAGGTTACGAACTCAGTCCGGAAATCACAAAAGACTGCAAAATCGAATACGACCAAAACAAAGCCTTCGAAAATGCTGATTTTGTTTACGTTAAAAACTGGAGTAATTTTAAGGACTACGGGAAAGTAACCAATATTGATCCCGAGTGGACTGTTACCGCCGAAAAAATGGCATTAACCAACAACGGAAAATTCATGCATTGCCTTCCGGTACGTCGTAACGTAATTGTAACGGACGAAGTGATAGACAGCGAGAATTCAATCGTAATCCAGCAGGCGAATAACAGAACGTATGCAGCACAATTGGTGTTGCAGAAGATTTTAAAAAAGCTATAAATAAGGTACAAAGGTGCAAAGTTGCAAAGGAGCAAAGGTCTAAAACCTTTATAAAACCTTTATAAAACCTTTGAACCTTTGAACCTCTGGGCCTCTGAACCTAAAAAAAATGGTAACAGTAATAAAAATAGGTGGAAACATAATTGATAATCCAACCGAATTAGAACAGTTTTTAACTGATTTTTCTAAAATTGAAGGGTATAAAGTGTTGGTTCACGGAGGAGGAAAATCCGCGACAAAGATGGCTGAAAGTATTGGCCTGGTCCCGCAAATGATCGAAGGGCGACGTATTACAGACGCTCCCATGCTGGATGTGGTAGTAATGATTTATGCAGGTCAGATCAATAAACATATCGTGGCGCAATTGCAATCGAAAGACAACAATGCCATTGGTTTTTCCGGGGCTGACGGAAATTTAATTCAGTCCGTGAAACGAAATCATCCGACAATCGATTATGGTTTTGTGGGTGATGTAAAACAGGTAAACACAAAATTACTGGCTACTTTGCTTGAAAACGGAATTATTCCTGTCTTCTGCGCGATTACACACGATAAAAATGGACAATTATTAAACACCAACGCCGATACGATTGCAAGCGAATTAGCAATTGCCTTGTCTGAAGTTTTTGATGTTACGTTAACCTACTGCTTTGAAAAACAAGGCGTCTTAAAGGATTCTGAAGATGATTCCTCGGTAATTACAGCCATCAATGAACAGTTGTACCATACGCTAAAAGCAGAGAAAGTAATCCATTCCGGAATGATTCCCAAATTAGATAATTGTTTTAATAGTTTATCCAGAGGTGTTCAGAAAATCAAGATCGGTCACCACAAAATGCTTCAGAATCCTGACGTTTTGCATACTACTATAACATTATAAAAAGTTGCAACGAATTACACAGATTTCCGCAAATTAAAATTTTAAAAAATTAGTGAAAATTTGTGTAATTCGTGGCAAAAAAACATAACCACAGAAGACATTTTAAATATTAATTTAAGAAATTAGCGCAAATTAAAATTGTCACAAAATTGGTAACAAGAATCAATTACAAACTTTGTGACTTTGAGCCTTCGTGGCAAAGAAACCATAACTATGAAAAATATTGCAACGCTTACCCAGGAAGCAATTAGTTTATTAAAAAACCTTATCGAAACCCCTTCATTTTCAAGTGAAGAAGATCAAACCGCACTTTTAATAGAAAATTGGTTCCATCAAAATGAAATTCCTTTCAAGAGAGAAAACAATAATGTGTGGGCTTTCAACAAACATTTTAAGGAGAGTAAACCAACGCTTTTACTGAATTCACATCACGATACCGTAAGACCCAATCAGGCTTATACCAACGATCCGTTTAAGGCAATCGAAAAAGACGGCAAATTATTCGGATTAGGAAGTAATGATGCGGGAGGCTGTCTGGTTTCGTTACTGGCCACGTTTGTATATTTTTATGACAACGAAAATTTACCATATAATATAGTAGTAGTAGCCTCCGCAGAGGAAGAGAGCAGTGGTAAAAGTGGTTTAAACAGCGTTTTGCAGCATTTACCGGAACTGGACTGTGCCATTGTAGGGGAGCCAACTTTAATGCAGCTCGCTGTTGCCGAAAAGGGATTATTGGTTCTGGATGTAAAAGTAAAAGGAACGGCAAGTCACGCCGCACATCAGAACGACGATAATGCTTTATACAAATCAATTCCGGTAATGGAGTGGTTTGAAAATTATAAATTCGATAAAATATCCGAGGTTTTAGGACCCGTTAAAATGACCGTAACGCAAATTAGTGCCGGAAAACAGCACAATGTCGTGCCGTCAGAATGTGATTTAGTGGTTGATATTCGGGTAACGGACTGTTATTCGAATACTGAAATCCTTGACGTTGTTAAAGCAAATGTAAATGCTGAAGTTACGCCAAGATCAATGCATTTAAACGCTTCCTCAATTCCGGTTGCGCACGGTTTAGTTCAGGCCGGAATCGATTTAGGAAGAACGACTTATGGGTCGCCAACCCTTTCCGATCAGTCGGTTTTGAGTTGTCAGTCTTTAAAATTGGGACCTGGAGAAACCTTGCGGTCGCATTCGGCAGATGAATTTATTTTTATCAATGAAATTGAAGAAGGAGTCGATTTGTATATCAAAATACTAACCGATTTCTTTAAATTATAATAGTAATCAGGAGCTAATCCCGCTATCCGTTCCAATCTTTTATTTTTTAAAGAAAAAAATAAAAGGATTTCCACTGCTATCGGGGCTAGAAAACCAAAAGTATAAACAACAACATTTAGGAATAATTAGAAAATAAGATCCAAAAATCTAATAGTCTAAAGAGTCTAAATAGCTAAAAATCTAAGAAGTCTAAAAATCTAAGTTATGAAACTTTGGGAAAAAGGAATACCAACAGACAAGCAAATCGAACATTTCACTGTGGGAAACGATAGAGATCTCGATTTGGTGCTGGCAAAATATGATGCCTTAGGATCTATTGCACACGCAAAAATGCTGGGTCAGATCGGATTGCTAACTTCAGAAGAAACGGATTCTTTAGTGGAGGCATTACATGAAATCATCGAAGATATTGCAAAAGGAAACTTCATAATAGAAGACAGCTTTGAAGATGTGCACTCTAAAATCGAATATTTATTAACGGTAAAACTGGGAGATGCCGGAAAAAAAATTCATACCGCCCGTTCGCGTAACGATCAGGTTTTGGTGGATGTTCATTTGTATTTAAAAGACGAAGTAAAAGCCCTAAAAGAGCAGGTAAAAACACTTTTTGATTTGCTGATGGAATCCGCAGAAAAACACCAGAATGTATTATTACCGGGTTATACACATTTGCAAATTGCAATGCCTTCCTCTTTCGGAATGTGGTTTTCTGCATACGCCGAAAGCCTGATTGACGATATCACCATGCTGAATGCAGCGGGCAGGATTGTAGATCAAAATCCATTGGGTTCAGCTGCAGGTTACGGAAGTTCGTTTCCAATCAACAGAACATTTACCACTCAGGAATTGGGTTTTGAAACTTTAAAATTCAATGCTGTTGCCGCTCAGATGAGCCGTGGAAAAGCTGAGAAAACAGTAGCTTTTGCCATGAGCAGTGTAGCTGCAACCTTATCAAAATTTGCCATGGACGTTTGTCTGTATATGAGTCAGAACTTTGATTTTATTGGTTTACCATCACATCTTACCACAGGTTCCAGCATTATGCCACACAAGAAAAACCCGGATGTTTTTGAATTAATCAGAGGGAAATGCAATAAAATTCAGGCTTTGCCTTACGAAATTACTTTAATCACAAATAATCTTCCAAGTGGGTACCACAGGGATTTGCAGCTTTTAAAAGAAGGTCTTTTTCCGGCTATTCAAAACTTAAAAGCGTGTTTGGATATCGCTATTTTTTCCATAAAAGATATTACTGTAAAACAGCATATTTTAGAAGATAAAAAATACGATTATTTGTTCACCGTAGATACTTTAAACGAAATGGTTGTGGCCGGAATGCCATTTAGAGATGCCTACAAAGCGGTGGCGGAACAACTGGAAGAAGGAACCTATACCTCTCCAAAAGAAACTAAACATACACACGAAGGCAGTATTAATAATTTGTGTCTGGATGCCATAAAACTTAAAATGCTTAACAGCTATTAGTGGATTCATTTCTTTAAGAAAATTATTGAAAACTACTTTAGTAGTTGTTGCATTTAAAAATATAAAATGCGTTATGATTTCATAACGCATTTTTTTTGAATAAATCCTTTTTATTTAAGGCAGAAAATCCATGCTAAATACATACATTTGAGTATCAGTTATCTTAAAATAAGACTATGGCAAAATTTGAAGAACAGGCAACTCAAACTCTTTTTGAGAAAAATTTCATTACCGAAGAACAACTGGTTCAGATAAAAAATTATCGAAGTTCAGGTATTTTTTCATTAAATGCGGAATTAAAAATGTTTCTGTATTTAGGAGTTTTGCTTTTTACATCCGGAATCGGAATCCTGATTTATCAAAACATTGACACGATCGGACATATTGCAATTTTGTCTTTGTTGCTTATTGTTATAGTAATCTGTTTTTATTTTTGTTTTAAGAATTCAAAAGGATTTCAGAAATCAGAAACGGCTTTTGAAAGTCCTGTTTTAGAATATCTGGTACTTGCTGCGAATATCCTGACGTGTATTTTTATAGGTTATCTGCAATTTCAATACAAACCTTTCGGCACGCATTATGGTCTGGCAACATTGGTTCCGACGCTGGTGAGTTTCTTTTGCGCGTATTATTTTGACAATAAAAGTGTATTGACGATCGCGATTACAGGTTTGACAGCGTATGTCGGTTTTTCGGTAACACCGCAGGATTTGCTTAAAAACGATTTCTATTCACATCAGGATTTAAGTTATTCTGCCGTCATATTAGGAGGTTTATTAATACTATGGACAATTTATAGTTCAAGAATTCAACTAAAAACACACTTTAATCTCATCTACCTGACATTTGCACTGCACATGATCAGTATCGCTTCCATTAGCAATTTGGTTAACGAACATAAGGGAATTTGGTTTGCTTTTTCTATTATTCTGGCCGGATCCAGTTTTTATTTTTATAAAATCAGCCATGAAGTAAAGGCAATATCCTTGTTTGTTTTTATGATTATCTATGCTTACATCGGAATAAATATCTTTATTTTCAGGATTTTCGAAAATATAGACTTTTCAGATATTTGGGTCTTATTTGTTATGGTTATCCCTGCCTATTTCATTGGTTCCATAATTCTGTTTATCAAATTAATTAAGAACTTCAATAAAGAAATCGCCGAATGATACTATTAAATAAGAGTAAGTTAAAAAATTCAGCTTTAATTGATGAAGCAGATTCATTAAAAAACGCAGGCTTTATAGGAAAAGAGCAGCTTGACTTTATAAAAAAAGAACTTCCTGTGCTTAACAGTCATAATAATATTCTCGTACGTATCGGTTTCTTTTTGTTAGGTTCCTTTTTGTATTCGTCTTTGTGTGGTGTGGTTTCCCTTTTGGGTCTTTCGGGAATGGATGAGAGCTGGAAAATATTTCCCTATCTGTTTGCAATAATCGGTGTTGTGGGATCTGAAATTCTCACCAAACAGGATTATCACAATCACGGCCTGGATGATGCTTTTATCTTAGGTTTGCAGTTGAATATTGGTTTTGCTGTGGGAGTTTCGACAGATGGTGATAATATATTGGCCATTACAATTGCTGTGACAATCGCTTCCATTATATCGTATTTGCGTTATGTACATTTGCTCTCCGCATTGGTTTTTTACCTCGCCTTTACGGCAACGTTAGGATATGCTATATTTGATTTTCTGGAAGCAGGACAGGCAATTTTGCCCTTCTTTATGATGTTCTACGGCATAGGAACGTATTACTTTTGCCGAAGACTTATAAGTAAACTCGACGAACCATTCTATTATAAGGGAATTGTTTTAATAAAAAATATGAGTTTAATCCTGCTGTATTTTTCGGGAAATTACTTAGTGGTTCGGGAATTTTCAGCAAGCCTGGCCGATACTTATTATGAAGTAAGTCCTGAAATTCCGTTTGCATTTTTCTTTTGGATATTTACATTTGGTATTCCGGTTTTATACTTGTTTTTTGCTTTAAAAAACAAAGACCGGATCATGCTGTGGATTAGTTTTGCCGCGGTTGCTTTTTCCTTCTACAGCTTCAGGTTTTATTATTCGGTTTTACCAATAGAAATTGCATTAACACTCGGAGGCTTGGTTTTATTTGCCATAGCATTTTTATCCATCAGAAAATTAAAACACAAAGAAACCGGATTAACATTTAAACCGGACAGAATAGCCAATTCAAATGCCTTTTTAAATGCCGAAGCACTACTTATCGCTTCAACATTTGGAATGAAACCAGAAGTAAAATCACCGGAATCCCCAATGGAATTTGGAGGAGGAGGTTTTAGCGGAGGAGGATCTGAAGGGAATTTTTGATTTTTTTCAGGAGTTAAGAGTTATGAGCTATAAGTTATAAGTTAGAATTGAACCATAAACTATAAACCATAAATCCTAAACTACAAAAAAAGTAAAACCCTGAACTGCAAAATTCAGGGTTTTACTTTTTTTGTTTCTATTTCTATTTCTATTTCGTACTCCTAACTCATGACTAATAACTCATAACTTCCCCCACCTTTCCTAAACTTTAGCTTTCAAAGCTTCAGCATCAATATCACTGTGGGAAACGTTGTAAACGGCCTTACCGTTTTTGATTAAAATCAATTGAGGTGATTCGTGATAGACGTTAAATCGGTTGGCGATTTCATTAGACACATCACGGTGTTCAATTAAATCCAAAAAGAAAGCATCAACTGTTTCCTTCAGATCATACTCTCTTTCAAATTGTTTCAAAGCCATCCGGCTAATGCTGCATCTTGTACTGTGTTTAAAAATTACAACAGGCTTAACATTAGAAAGGGTTTGTATATCTTCTAACTGTGCTAAATTTGTAAGAGGAATCCAGTTTACTTTGCTTTTTTGTGAATCAGATTTTTCTGAATCTCCGAAGATTGAATTTAAAAAACTCATATTTTGACTGTTTTTATGACTTTTTGGCATTTGTTATTGGTGAATTCTCAACTTTTAACGCCATTATGTCTGTATTTTTACTATGGACTATAATTTGAATAGATAGTAGCAAAGTTATATCATTTAAAATTAAATTTTGATGTAATAAAATCAAATTTTGATGATATCGAATTTTTAGAATTAAAATAAGAAACCTAAATCATACCAATCATGAACATAAATAAATTTACAACTAAATCTCAGGAAGCGATTCAGCTGTCACAGCAGTTGGCGCAACGATACGGGCAACAGCAAATCGAAAACGAACACATTCTAAAGGCTATTTTTGAAGTGGACGAAAATGTGGCCCCCTTTATTTTGAAAAAACTCAATGTAAACGTACCCTTGTTTCTGCAGATTTTAGATTCAACCATTCAAAGCTTTCCTAAAGTTTCAGGAGGAGATATTGTGCTTTCAAGAGACGCAAAAAAAGCATTGAATGAAGCTGAAATCATTGCCCAGAAAATGAACGATGAATACGTTTCGATCGAGCATTTAATTTTGGCAATTTTTGATTCAAAAAGTAAAGTGTCCCAGATTTTAAAAGATCAGGGAGTTACGGGAAAAGCATTAAAAGCAACTATAGAGGAACTTAGAAAAGGAGAAAGAGTGACTTCGGCATCCGCGGAGGAAAATTATAATTCGTTAAATAAATACGCTAAAAACCTGAACGAATTAGCGCGTACCGGAAAACTGGATCCCGTTATCGGCCGTGATGAAGAAATCCGACGCGTGTTACAGATCCTGACCCGCAGAACCAAAAACAATCCAATGTTAGTAGGTGAACCCGGAGTGGGTAAAACAGCCATAGCAGAAGGTCTGGCGCATAGAATTGTAGATGGCGATGTGCCTGAAAACCTGAAAGACAAAATTGTTTTCTCTCTGGATATGGGGGCATTGATTGCCGGCGCCAAATACAAAGGAGAATTTGAAGAAAGATTAAAATCGGTAGTAAAAGAAGTGACTGCCGCAGAAGGTGATATTGTTTTATTTATCGATGAGATTCACACGCTGGTTGGAGCGGGCGGAGGAGAAGGCGCGATGGATGCTGCTAACATTTTAAAACCGGCTTTGGCTCGTGGAGAATTGAGAGCAATTGGAGCAACAACCTTAGATGAATACCAGAAATATTTTGAAAAAGACAAAGCTTTAGAGCGTCGTTTTCAAAAGATTTTAATTGATGAACCGGATACCGAAAGCGCGATTTCAATTTTGCGCGGTATCAAGGAGAAGTACGAAACACATCATAAAGTTCAGATAAAAGACGAAGCTATTATCGCAGCGGTAGAACTTTCGCAGCGTTATATTACCAATCGTTTCCTACCGGACAAAGCAATTGATTTAATGGATGAAGCGGCTTCCAAATTACGCATGGAAATCAATTCAAAACCGGAAGAACTAGATGTGCTGGATCGTAAAATTATGCAGCTTGAAATCGAAATTGAAGCCATAAAACGCGAAAAAGAAGAGAGCAAGCTTAAGATTTTAAGAATGGATCTTGCCAACCTGAAAGAGGAACGAAATGAAATCTACACCAAATGGAAATCTGAAAAAGATGTCGTAGATGGGGTTCAGGCTGTAAAATTAGAAATAGAAGATTTCAAGCATGAAGCAGAACGTGCGGAACGTGAAGGAGATTACGGAAAAGTAGCTGAAATCCGTTACGGAAAAATCAAGGAAGCACAAGAACGTCTGGATGTTTTAGTAAAACAATTGCAGGAATACCAATCCGGTAATTCTTTGATTAAAGAAGAAGTAACGCGCGAAGATATTGCTGAAGTAGTCGCAAAATGGACTGGTATTCCGGTAATGAAAATGCTTCAGACCGAAAGAGAAAAGCTGTTGCATCTGGAGGATGAATTACACAAACGAGTGGTAGGTCAGGAAGAAGCGATTGAAGCCGTAAGTGATGCTGTTAGAAGAAGCCGTGCCGGTTTGCAGGATATGAAAAAACCTGTTGGGACATTCTTGTTTTTAGGAACTACCGGAGTGGGGAAAACAGAGCTTGCAAAAGCTTTGGCGGAATATCTATTTGACGATGAAAATGCCATGACCCGTATTGATATGAGTGAATACCAGGAACGCCACAGTGTGAGTCGTTTGGTAGGAGCGCCTCCGGGATATGTGGGTTACGATGAAGGAGGACAATTGACAGAAGCGGTACGCAGAAAACCTTATTCCGTGATTTTGCTGGATGAGATCGAAAAAGCACATCCGGATACCTTCAATATTTTATTGCAGGTTTTAGATGAAGGCCGACTAACCGATAATAAAGGGCGTCTGGCTGATTTTAAAAATACCATTATCATTATGACGTCCAATATGGGAAGTCAGATTATTCAGGAGAAATTCGATAATAGGAAAGGCGGAATCGAAGCTGCTACAGAAGCTGCAAAAGTGGAAGTTTTAGGTTTACTGAAACAAACTGTACGTCCCGAATTTATAAATCGTATCGATGAAATTGTATTGTTTACACCTTTAACGATAGAAAATATTTCGAGAATTGTGAGCTTACAACTTAAGAGTGTAACCAAAATGCTGGCCTTACAAGGTATTGCAATGGATGCCACTCCCGAAGCAATTAAATATCTGTCAGATAAAGGTTATGATACTCAATTTGGGGCAAGGCCGGTAAAACGTGTTATCCAGAGAGAGGTATTGAATCAGTTGTCGAAAGAAATTCTGTCCAACACTATTACAACCGATAGTATCATTTTAATTGATGCTTTCGACGGAAAACTGGTTTTCAGAAACCAGACCCATAAAGTTTAATGATTTTGTTTAGTTAATTATTAAATTGGGGAAGCATCAGCTGAAAGGCTGGTGCTTTTTTTTTTAAAGTTTGAAATCCGTGAATAATGAAACTTTTTTGAAAAGTAATATAAATCAAATTAAAAATTAAGTACAGAAATTTACGAATAACTTAAAACAAAAAATCATGAACAATATTTTTAGAGGATTAATAGCAGGTTATGGTGCGAAAAAATTAGGAGGGGGATGCTTCGGTACTATCTTTGTCTTTGTAATTATCTGGTTGCTATTAGGACAGTGCAGCTAATTTTTTAGGAAAAAATTGATAAAAAAGTAGTAGATTCGCGTACGTAAAAAATAAATAACGTTAATTAAATTAGGTTCTGAAATCCAGTTAATTACGTAATTCATAAAATAAAAAAATATAATGGCATCAGGTTTTTTCGTACTATTAGATGATATCGCAGCAATCATGGATGATGTTGCCGTAATGAGCAAAGTAGCAGCAAAGAAAACTGCGGGTATTTTGGGTGATGATTTAGCCGTTAATGCCGAAAAAGCTTCAGGATTTGCTTCTTCAAGGGAACTTCCCGTTTTATGGGCAATTAGCAAAGGGTCACTTCTTAACAAAATCATTATTCTGCCAATTGCGTTTCTTTTAAGCGCCTTTTTTCCCATTGCAATCATTGTGATTTTAGTGCTTGGAGGCCTTTTCCTGGCGTATGAAGGTGCAGAAAAAATATACGAATTTATATTTCCCCACGAACACGCTTCAGAAGGAATAACTGAAGAAACACTCACAGAGGAAGAAATTCTGGCTATCGAAAAAGATAAAATAAAATCAGCTATTGTGACCGACTTTATTCTGTCGGTAGAAATAGTAATCATTGCTTTAGGAACCGTAATTGATAAACCTATTTCATCACAGATTGCAGTAGTTTCAATCGTTGCGCTGATTGCAACCATTGGTGTTTACGGGATTGTAGCCATAATCGTGAGAATGGATGAAGTAGGGTTTAAGATGATTCAGCACAGTAAAAAAGAAAAAAGTCTTTTGAAAACTATAGGAAACATACTGGTACAGGCGCTTCCAATAGTTATTAAAGCGTTAACAGTGATCGGTACAATCGCTTTACTTCTTGTCTCCGGAGGTTTATTTGTTCATAATATTGAATTTTTACATCATTTATTACCGCAATTTCCTTCCATTTTAAAAGAATTTATAATTGGACTGGTAGCCGGATTTATAGTTTTGGGAATTGTAAATCTTTTCAAAAAAATCTTCGGAAAGAAAGCACATTAATTAAATCATATTCAGACAATATCAGGACATCAGCTGCAAAGCTGGTGTTTTTTTTATACTTTTTTTTCAAGAATAAAAATTTGGTAACCAGTTGTTTACTATTTTGTTTTCGTTATTTAACATTTTTTGTAAGCAACCTTATGAATGTATTCCCCTCTTCATAATAAAATAACAAACAAATATTTATTATGAAAAAGTTTAGATTAAAATCAGTTTTATTAGTATTATTCTCGTTAACATTATTTGCATCCTGTGATAGTGATGATGACAAAACACCTGATCCTGTAAAGGAAACTGTAAAAAATGCTTTGGCAACTGAAGTAACGGGACCTGCAACCGGAAAAGTAAACACAGAACTTAGTTATGAGGTTACTTTTTTACCGGACAACTCTTGTGGAGAGCTTAACAAATTTACAGAAGCAACCATTGGTACCGTAAAAGGTTTACAGGTAGAAGTAAAATATCCTGAGGTTTGTACGCAACAGGTTCCGACCCCTAAAAAAGCAGTTTATAAATTTAAATCGGCAGAAAAAGGAACTTTCGAAATTAAATTCAAAAAATCAGAAACTGAATTTATAATTCAGAAAGTGGTTATTGATTAATTCACTTTAACCCTTTAAAAACGAAAGCTAATTAGTTAAGTTCTATTAAATAATTTCATCATTATTTTCAATTAAACACCAGTCTCAGATTGGTGTTTTTATTTGTAAGATGTTTTAATTACATCAATTTTTCTGATCTAATTAAAATTGTACTCATTCATGATAAATTATTATATTATAAGTTTAAAGTTGATTTATTTGTATGAAATAATAGGTTAATTTAAAAATAGTTTTGGTTATGTTAATTGTTTATTTTTGCGATATATTTCAAACCCTTAATCTCTTATGATAAAACCTTTACACTATTGCATAATTGCTTTTTTCTCATTTTTTTGCTTTACTTCAAATATAATTTCTCAAAATAATTGGAAATTATTAAATCCTACCCCTTCTTATAAAACCGGTAAGGAAATTAAATTTATATCTGAAAGTACCGGATTTATCTTAAACGATAATGAAATATTAGAGACTGTCGATTCTGGTATAAGCTGGAAAAAGAAGCAAAATATTAATAGCGGTAATGATTTGAAATTTTATAATAATTTAGGTTATATTGTAGGTAAAGATGGCTATATATTAAAATCACTTGATTCCGGTACTTCATGGACACAAGTGAATACAGGATTTGTAGCTAATTTTAACACTGTAACTATCGTTAATGAAACAATAATCATTATTTCAAGTTCAAATAGTATTATTAAATCACTAGATGGAGGTAGTACCTGGATAAGTTTAAATATCCCCAATGTAACCGTTAATAAAACTTTTTTTACGACATCGCTAATTGGACACGCAGCATGCAATAACGGAACAATGCTTAAAACAATTGATGGCGGAGTTAATTGGTATTCAACCATGACTTCTAATAGTACTCCCTCTAATTTTTTTACCGTTTATTTTATCAATCAAAATGTTGGTTTTGCAACCCGTGAACATCATGATCTTTATAAAACAACAGATGGTGGAGAAACCTGGACAGAAATCCCCGCAATTTCTGATGCTATATATACATTTTCGTTTTTAAATGAAAATGTTGGTTATGCAGCAGGAGATCACGGAGTAATTTTTAAAACAACAGATGGCGGTCTTACATGGGATTGGGCAGGATTTCAAATTGGACGTATATATAATACTAGTATTTACGGGATTCACTTTGTAGATGATAACATAGGATTTGCTACCGGTGCCAGAGGCAGAATTATTAAAACAACAGACGGTGGTAAAACATGGACTGAAAATTCTCCAACTTACAACGATATTAACAACTTACAATTTTTAACAAATGAAACAGGTTTTGCTCAATCGGGAAATTCATTTTTTAAAACAACAGATTCAGGTAAAAGCTGGAATAGTGTGGGTTCAATAGATTATGATAGATATTCTTATATAGCTACATTCAAATTTTTGAATGAAAATTTAGGTTATGCTGTTTCTGGAGGTACATATGGAGGTTATGTTTTTAAAACATTAGACGGAGGAGTTACATGGAATGCATTAAATGATGGATTTAGAATAATTGATGAAGGAGCTAATTCCTTATCCCTTTTTGATGAAAACACAGTTGTGATTTCCGGAGGATATAATCGGCCAAAAGTAATAAAAACAACAGATGGAGGAAAAAATTGGGTAGAACTTTCAAGTTCTAGTTTTATTAAAATCCAATTTTTAGATGAAAATATTGGTTATGCACATAACTATTATGATAAGAAAATATATAAAACAATTGACGGAGGAACTAATTGGACTGTTGTATTTACAGCTGAGGAAGACATAAAATCAATAGATTTTCTGGATAAAGATAATGGTTATATAGCAGGTTCTAACGGTTTGATTTTAAAAACAAAAAATGGAGGAATAGATTGGAAAAAGCTTACCATTCCTTATGAATATTATACTTATATTAAGTTTTATTCTAAAAATGTCGGATATCTTTTTGATGAAGATGGTAAATTGTATAAAACTGAAAATGGTGGTAACAGCTGGAAAAACATATATACTTTGCCATCAGGATTTACCAGCAATAGTATTACAATTGTTGGGAAAGATATTTATTTATCCGGAGAATATGGTAAAATATTAAAAAGTGAAGTAGATTTTGAACCATTCAATTTGCAATTAAATCCGGCCGAAAATATTCTTAGCCGTACTGCAGTTTTATCTGGAAGTGTAAGTGTGAATAAAGATTATTTTGATAACGCCCGTCTTGAATATTTTAATTCTGCTGTAATACATAAACAGGATATTTCTACAAATACAATAAATCCTGGTACATCAATAGATTTTTCTTTGCCAGTATCAGATCTCGATCCTGATTCAACCTACTATTATAGAATTGTAGCAACTCGTGATAATGTATCTTACTATAGTGACCTGAAAATTTTTAACACAAAGGAAGATTATTTGATAACAATAAATACCATCAATAATGTTTCTTCAAATAAGGCAGAAATTATTGGAAGCATAACATCTTATAAATATGATATTACCGATGTTGAATATCAATATAGTCCCGAGCAAAATTTTTCAAAATATGATATTCTCAATAATAGTGTAATTGTCAAAGGAAATACAACTGAAAATATAGCCGGAACTTTATCTGATTTAAAACCAAAAACTATTTATTACGTAAGGCTTAAGGCAAAGTATGAAGGAAAGGAAATTTATAGTCAAATCAGTTCTTTTGTCACCCTATCGGAATATGAAATAAACTTATATTATCCATCTGTAGTAAATAATGATGTAACATTATCAGCTTATGTAATTACAAATAGTAAGGATATAAGCAATATCGTTTTTGAGTACGGAGTTTTAAATTATGAAAATACTATTGCTGCAAATATAGATTTGGTTTCAGCTGGTTCTTCAGGATATGTATCAGCATTGTTAGCTAATTTAGATCCTGATAAAATATACTTCTATAGATTAAAAGCGCTCACCGGAGGAAATATAATTTATAGTCGGGAAGGAGTTTTTAATACTTCTAAAAAGATACTTCTAAAGGCAGGAAACGTAATCGAAAATAACAGCTCAATTAAATTAACAGGATATGTAAATTCTATTGGAGGATATGTAACTAATATTGAATTTGAATATGGCACAACTGAAAGTTTAGGATCAACACTTAAAACCAATCCCAATTATGCGTACGGGAATAGTACCTATACATTTAGTGCGGATTTAGATAATCCTTTAAAAGGGGAAAAATACTATTATAGAATTAAAGGTATTGATGCAAATAATAATAATATTTTGTATTCAGATATAATGTCGTTTACTACTCAATCTTTAGGAGTTGAAACCCCTACTTTAAACAATAATGTATTTTTATATCCTAATCCAACTAATGGAGTTATTAATATTGATTTGCCAAATAATAAAAATGTTATTTCAATTATTGTTGTTGATGAATTAGGAAAAATGTTTAACTATGACCATAATGTAAAATCTGGGAATCTGCAAAAAATTGATCTTTCAGGAAAATCTACCGGCATATATTATATTAAAATAAGAACAGATGATAATTAGTAATTAATAAAAAGGTAATTCTTAGATAAAACACAGTTAGATAAGATAATCTAAATTAGATTTTATAAATCCCTCTAAAAATTACTATTTTTGCACTCTAAATTTTATGTCATGCCGAAAAGAAAATATAAAATAGCCGTTATTCAGTTAAATCTGAATGACGTAGCCGAAAATAATCTGAAAAAATGTATCAGCTGGGTAAAAGATGCAGCCAGTAAAGGGGCTGAAGTTACTTTACTTCCCGAATTATATAGCAGCCATTATTTCTGTCAAAGCGAAGACGTGGATAATTTTGCCTTAGCAGAACCGCTTTACAGTACTTCATTTATTGCTTTTAGCGAACTGGCAAAAGAATTGGGAGTTGTCATTATTGTTCCTTTCTTCGAAAAAAGAATGGCCGGAATTTACCATAACAGTGCCTATATTATTGATACAGATGGAACAGAAGCAGGTTTATACCGTAAAATGCATATTCCGGATGATCCTCATTTTTACGAAAAATTCTATTTTACACCCGGAGATCTGGGCTTTCAGGCCATTAAAACCCAAAAAGGAACTGTTGGTACATTAATCTGCTGGGATCAATGGTATCCGGAAGCAGCACGTATTACAGCGCTGAAGGGAGCTGAAGTATTATTTTATCCAACAGCGATAGGATGGCATCCAAAGGAAAAAGAGCAGTACGGTGAAAACCAATATGGCGCCTGGATGAATGTTATGAAAGGTCATGCTGTTGCCAACGGAGTTTTCGTTGCAGCGGCCAACAGAATTGGTTTAGAACAATATCTGGAAGGTACTGATGGAATTCAGTTTTGGGGAGCTTCTTTTATAGCAGGGCCTCAGGGTGAAATTCTGGCTCAGGCCTCTCACGATCAGGAAGAAATTCTTATCGCCGAAGTAGACTTGGATTTACAGGAAAATGTACGTCAGAACTGGCCATTTTTCAGGGACAGAAGAATTGATGCATTTGGAGATATTACCAAAAGAGCAATTGATTAATTGACTTTATTACATAAAAAAAGCCGTTTCAATAATTTGAAACGGCTTTTTTAGTTTATAAGGAGAAATTTATTTTACCTTAAAAGTAACTCTTCTCACGATTTGACGGGCTTCTTTAGAATTTTTATTCACAGAAGTATCTTCACCGTTTGCAATTACATTCAGTCTTGAAGCATCAATTCCAGCGTTTATAGCTACGTTTTTCACAGCTTCAGCTCTTTTTCTTGATAATTCACTGTTGTAATCTGAGCTTCCGATTTCATCTGAATATCCAATGATATCTGCAGATTTACCAGGATTGTTTTTCAAATATTTCACTAAGAAATCCACACCTGATAAAGAAGCGTTTGTTGGTTTAGAAGAGTTAAAATCGAAATAAACATTTACATATCCTCCGTTAATTAATTCTTCAACTGTATTGTTTGTTGCTGTTTCTCCGCCTTTTTGAACGTAAGTTTTTTCTAAATAACTTTCTAATTCATCCGGTACACCATTTTGATTGGTATCAATAGATTGTCCTTTCGTATTAACAGCAACTCCTGAAACAGTATTTGGCTCTAAATCATACAAATCGGCAACACCATCTTTGTCAGTATCAATAAGATTAGTTTCGATTGTTGTAACTCTGTCTTCTAATTTATTTAATCTTTCGTTTTCTTCAGAAAACCAGTCAGCATGTTTTTCATTTTTACCTAAGTAAAAAGTCAAACCAACAGAAGCATTTAGCAATACACCATCAAATGAACCTGTAGTCGTCTGACCCATTCCGTCAAAATTGTGATTTTGTCTTCCGTTAACGATACCAGTTAAATCTCCGGTTAAGGCAATACTGTTGCTTAATCTGATTTGTCCTGTAAGACCAAGGATTCCATGACCCATGTAATCTTCTCCGTCAAAACCATTATCTGAAGTTAATTGCGAAACACCAAATCCACCATGCGCCAATATACCAATGGTATTCGTCCAGGTTTCAAAATTTAATGCTCTTCCAATATTTACAACCCCTTGCAAACTAGTTCTGATCGATCTGCTTTCGAATGCAGCAGTATTGTCGCGTTCCTGAAATTGATCATATCCAAAATCAAGTTTCACACCAAATTTCGGGTTAAACATATATCTCACACCTAAATCAGCGTGGAAAGGATTTAATGTCGCAGTAGAGTAACCCGGTGTTAATGCTCTGGTTGGTTTGTTTACACCGCCATTCAATTCGATAGACCATCTGTCATATGCAGGTTTGTCAACTGAAGGCTGAGCAGCTGTCGTTGCCATATTTTGCGCACTTGCTGCAAATGATAGTACTAAAAATGATACGGAAGCTAATGTCTTTTTCATGATATCTAATTATTTAATTTAATTTGTTAAGCTTTTATTAAGCTTAGGACAAACTTAGACCATCAATCACGAAATTCCGTTCCACTACTTTTCTGTAAATCTTATATAATTTCCACATATTGGTCAATATCACTGCAAAATTGTTAAAATAATCTAAATTTTAGCCAAAATAAAAGGGACAAAATCAATATTTTGCCCCTTTTATTATTTCGAGATGATCAAATTATTTTAAATCTGCCTGGAAAATTTTAATCGTTCCGTCACCTTCACTGCTTACGATTACCAAGCTTCTTTTTGTTGGACTTTTAGAAGCCGGAATAAAAAGTAAACCTTCAGGAGCATCACCTGTTTTTACCGTTTGTAAATATTGTGGCGAAGCAGGATTAGTCACATCATAAGTCATAAAAGCATCAGATCTTTCCAAACCCACGAATAAAATATTTTGACTGCCCATTTTGGCAACTACCACCGCTTCCGGTTCTGAACCTTTATCGTCGCTGCGTTTATCATCATAAGTTCCTAATTCATTGGTCTTTTTGTCGACATCATTTTTGCTGTCATAAACTATTTTTCCTGTATTTCCATTCCATATAGAGAAAGAACGTGCGCCAAAACTTACCATTTCGTCTAAATCTCCGTCTCCATCCGTATCGCCCATATCGGCAACAAGATTTAACCTTCCTAAGTTAGTTTCCAATTTCAAAGTAGCTGCATCAGGAAAAACGGTCGCATCTAATTTCATGTCTTTCATTCTTTTAATGTCTGAATAGGCTGTATATTCTCTCGCATCTCCTTCATTTGCAGTAACAAAATAAGGTACACTATTTGCAGAAAAATGGCTAATTGCATCCGGCATAAACATTCCTTTTACCTTCCACGGATTAAAAGCAATTTTGTCATCTTTATCACTTACGTCAATTGCATTTTCAGCAGTATTGTAATCTTTAAGGCCTAAAGGATAAATAGCGGTAATGGTTTTAGACGTTAAGTCCACTTTTGCAACTCCATTATTTTCCTGAAGTGTTACCCAGGCCATTTTGGAATCATCTGAAATCGTTACATATTCCGGCTCAATATCCTGAGCAAAACTTTTAGCAAAGGTTGAAATTCTGAAACCGTCTTTCTTCAAAGCTGCTGCCTGATTGCTGAAAGAGCTGAAATCTAAAGTGGTAACCGTATAATTATTGGCTATTTCGATAATAGAAATTGTTCCGTTTGGATCCTGAGAATAGTCCGTATTCGGTTCACCTTCGTTGGCTGTCATAATGTATTTTCCATCTGGTGAAAAAGTTACCATATCCGGCAAGGCACCAACCGTAACTTGTTTGATTACGCTATAATCGGTAGTATTAAAGATAACTACTTTTCCATTTCCTTGTTTGTTTACGGTTGATTCTAAGGCAACTGCTAATTTTCCATCAAAAACAGCAACACTGTTAGAAGCTCCTTCATAGGGAGTCAGATCTATTTTACCAATTTTGGTTGGTTTTGTAGGATCCGTTAAATCAATTACATCAATCTGATTTGTTCCGCTATTATTTACTGTAAAAAGTTTTTTTGTTTTTTCATCATAAGCTGAAATTTCAGCTGCAGCTTCTCCGCCTATCGTAATGCTTCCAATTTCCTTAAAAGCTGCCGGATTTTCATTTACAACAACCTCAGGTTCTTCGTTGTTTGAATTTTCATCGTTATTACAGCTTGTTATTATAAACAAAGCCGTTAATAATGAGATACTTAGTTTTTTCATTGTGTTGGTTTTTTAGTTTTGCCAAATGTAAATCGCAGAACGGGTCCGTATATTAAGGTTGTATTATTTAATCTTTAACTTAATTTTTATCAGGTTTTGTATTGAATTCCAATTTGATTTTCGTTGAGTTGTTTTATAATCCTTACGAATCATTATCTTTGTGCACTTTCAAATTTAGAAATGCTGTATGTCAACAAATAATAGAAGATTCCCCGCAGAATGGGAGAAACAACAAGGAATTGTATTGTGTTTTCCGCATAATGGTAACGACTGGCCGGGTAAATACGATGCCGTTCAGTGGGCTTTTGTGGAATTTATTAAAAAAGTAGCCACTTTTGAAACCGTTTTTTTGGTTGTAGCCGATGAAAAATTAAAGGAAAAAGTAGCCGAAATGTTAGAACGGGCTCATGTAAATAGTGCAAACGTTTCTTTCATCATTCATAAAACCAACAGAAGCTGGATGCGTGATTCCGGACCGATTATCGTAAAAAACGGATCCAAAAGAGAAGCGTTGAATTTCAACTTTAATGGCTGGGCAAAGTATAAAAACTATCAGCTGGATAAATTTGTTCCAGGAAAAGTGGCTGATTTTATTGATGTTCCGTTAACACAAGTAATGTACAAGGGAAAACCGGTAATTGTGGAAGGCGGAGCCATTGATGTAAACGGAAAAGGAACCTTACTAACTTCTGAAGAATGTTTGATGCATCCTACCATTCAGGTTAGAAATGCGGGTTTTACCAAAGAAGATTACGAAGCAGTATTTAAGGAATATTTAGGTGTTACCAATGTCATTTGGCTTGGAGATGGGATAGAAGGTGATGATACACACGGACATATCGATGATTTATGCCGTTTTGTAAATGAGGATACCATTGTCACAATTGTTGAAACCGATAAAAATGATTCCAACTACAAACCGTTGCAGGATAATCTGAAACGTTTGCAGAATGCGAAGTTAGAAAACGGAAAATCTCCGGTGATTGTCGCTTTGCCAATGCCAAAACGTGTAGATTTTGAAGAGTTGAGATTACCGGCGAGTTATGCTAATTTCTTAATTCTGAACAACTGTGTTTTAGTACCAACATTCAATGACAGCAACGATCGTGTGGCTTTGAATATACTGTCAGAATGTTTCCCTGACAGAGAAGTAATCGGAATTAGCTGTATCGATTTTATCTGGGGATTCGGAACTTTACATTGTCTGAGCCAGCAGATTCCGGCTTAATTTTTTTGCCACAGATTACACAGATTCTCAAAGATTATAAAAAATCATTTTAATTCATTAATCTGTGGCAAAAAAAAATAGACAAAAAAACCTTGTTAGATGCTAACAAGGTTTTTTATTTATTCGGATAATTTATTTTCTCTTCATTGTCTGATAAAAGGAGGTAACAATTGACTTGCCACTTCTCCAAAACCAATACGTACTTCATTGCTTTCGCAGAAACCTCTGATAATAACGGTATC
Source organism: Flavobacterium circumlabens (assembly GCF_004345565.1). Taxonomy (GTDB): domain Bacteria; phylum Bacteroidota; class Bacteroidia; order Flavobacteriales; family Flavobacteriaceae; genus Flavobacterium; species Flavobacterium circumlabens. The sequence goes on from NZ_SLWA01000002.1 coordinate 458,142, forward strand.
ATTATCTTCGATAAACTTGCGTTCGCTTCCGTCTTTTAATTTTAACGGATTTTGTCCTCCCCAGGTCAATTCTAACATCGAACCAAAACTATCAGGAGTTGGGCCTGAAATAGTTCCGGAACCCATCATATCACCGGAATTAATGCGACAACCGTTTGAAGTGTGATGCGCCAATTGCTGACTCATAGACCAGTATAAATATTTAAAATTCGATTTAGAAACTATGGTTTCTTCCTGATTTTCAGGTTTTATTGAAACTTCTAAATGAATGTCAAAAGCTTTTTTACCCTTAGTCTGTAAATAAGGAAGTGGTGACGGATCTTGTTTAGGACCTTTAGTTCTGAAAGGTTCCAAAGCATCCATAGTCACAATCCATGGAGAAATTGAGGTAGCGAAGTTTTTGGCTAAGAAAGGTCCAAGAGGCACATATTCCCATTTCTGGATATCGCGCGCACTCCAGTCATTCAGTAAAACCATTCCGAAAATATAATCTTCGGCTTCGTAAGTTGGGATATTTTCTCCCATTATATTGACGTCGGTTGTAATGAAAGCAGTTTCCAGTTCAAAATCTACTAAACGGGACGGACCAAAAACAGGATATTTTTCGCCGGCCGGCAAAGTTTGTCCCATTGGTCGGTGCACCGGAATTCCTGATGGAACGATAGTAGAACTTCTTCCGTGATAGCCTACCGGAATGTGTAACCAGTTGGGCAATAAGGCATTTTCCGGATCGCGGAACATTTTCCCAACGTTCGTAGCGTGCTCTTTACTCGAGTAAAAATCAGTATAATCACCAATTAAAACGGGTAGTTGCATTTCAACATCTTCGATTTTGAAAATAACAATATCGCGGTCTTTTGTTGAATCCCTAAGTTGCGGATTGGTGGCATCGAAAATATCAGCGATACGATTTCGGACCAGACGCCATGTTTTTTTTCCATCGGAAATAAAATCATTAAGGGTGTCCTGCATGAACATATCATCCGTTAAATCTATTCCTGCGAAATAGTTTAATTGTTGTAAAGCTCCTAAATCTATAGCGTAATCGCCAATTCGTGTTCCTACTGTAACGACATTTTCTTTAGTAAGAAATACACCGAAAGGAATATTCTGAATAGGGAAGTCACTATTTTCCGGTACTTCTAACCATGATTTTCTTTTGGTATCGTTGGCGGTTATTGGCATGTGAATGTTAATTATTTGTTGAAAAATTGTATGTCAAATATATCATAATCTAACAGTTTGACAAACGTTTTTTTGTATTTTTGCAGGAAATTAACGAAAAACGAAAAAATGCAACGCGACGAACAAATTTTTGACCTTATACTAGAGGAACAAGACAGACAAATTCACGGACTAGAACTTATCGCTTCTGAGAATTTTGTAAGTGATGAAGTAATGGAAGCAGCTGGTTCTGTTTTAACGAATAAATATGCTGAGGGATATCCTGGCAAAAGATACTACGGCGGTTGCGAAGTAGTTGACGTTATTGAGCAAATTGCGATTGACAGAGCTAAAGAATTATTTGGTGCTGAATATGCAAACGTACAGCCTCACTCAGGTTCTCAGGCAAATACAGCAGTTTACCATGCTTGTTTAAATCCTGGTGATACTATTTTAGGTTTCGATTTATCTCACGGTGGTCACCTGACTCACGGTTCTCCGGTAAACTTTTCAGGTCGTTTATACAAACCGGTTTTTTACGGCGTAGATGCTGAAACAGGTCGTTTGGATTATGATAAAATTCAGGAAATTGCGACTAAAGAACAACCAAAATTAATCATCGCAGGAGCTTCGGCTTATTCCCGTGATATGGATTTTGAGCGTTTCAGAGTAATTGCTGACAGCGTAGGAGCAATTTTGTTTGCTGATATTTCTCACCCTGCAGGTCTTATTGCAAAAGGATTGATGAATGATCCGATTCCACATTGTCATATTGTTTCTACAACAACACACAAAACATTACGCGGACCTCGTGGAGGTTTGATCTTAATGGGGAAAGATTTCGAAAACCCACAAGGATTAAAAACGCCAAAAGGAGAAATCAGAATGATGTCTTCTTTATTAGATTTAGCCGTTTTCCCCGGAAATCAAGGTGGTCCTTTAATGCACATTATCGCTGCTAAAGCGGTTGCTTTTGGTGAAGCGCTAAAAGATGAGTTCTTTACTTATGCAATGCAATTGCAGAAAAATGCAAATGCTATGGCAGATGCTTTTGTAAAAAGAGGATATAACATTATCTCTGGCGGAACTGATAACCACATGATGCTTATTGACTTAAGAAATAAAAATATTTCGGGTAAAGAAGCAGAGAATGCATTAGTAAAAGCAGAAATTACAGTAAATAAAAATATGGTTCCATTTGATGATAAATCACCATTTGTAACTTCAGGAATCCGTGTTGGAACAGCTGCAATCACCACTCGTGGTTTAGTAGAAGAAGATATGGAAACTATCGTAGCCTTAATAGATAAAGTACTTACGGACCACACCAATGAAGCACTTATCGAAGAAGTAGCCAATGAAGTAAATGAAATGATGAGCGAAAGACCGATTTTCGTTTACTAATAAAAGGTTTCAGGTTTAAAGTTTCAAGTTTAAAGTTTTGTGACGCGTATAAAAACGTTATGCAAAACTTTAAACTTTTTTCGTTCCTAAAAGAACCTGAAACAAAGAAAACTTGAAACTTGAAACTTGAAACAAAACAAATAAAAGACTATGGGCGTATTAAGATTACAATTGCCAACAGACCCGAGATGGGTTAATATTGTTGAGAAAAACATAGAAGAGATCTTAACAGATCACGCCTGGTGCGAGCAAAAAGCAGCAACAAATGCAATTACGATTATCACCAATAATTCTGAACATCAGGATTTGGTGAAAGATTTATTGGCTTTGGCCAAAGAAGAAATCGATCATTTCGAGCAGGTTCATAACATTATCATCAAAAGAGGCTTAAAATTAGGACGCGAGCGCAAAGACGATTATGTAAACGAATTGTATTTGTACATGAAAAAAAGCGGCGACGGAAGCCGTGTTTCCGGCCTGGTAGAAAGACTCTTGTTTTCTGCCATGATTGAAGCAAGAAGCTGCGAACGTTTTAAAGTCTTATCGGAGAATATTCAGGACGAAGAACTGGCTGTTTTTTACCGGGATTTAATGGAAAGTGAAGCAGGTCACTACACTACTTTCATCACTTACGCCAGAAAATACGGAGTCGGCATTGACGTTGAAAAACGCTGGAGAGAATGGCTGGCATTCGAAGAATCCATTATTTCTAATTACGGAAAAGGGGAGACTATTCATGGGTAGGTTTTTAGTCTCAGTTTTCAGTTTTAGTATTCCAGTCTGATTTTAGCTGTCAGTTTTTACGTTTGTCACGTTGAGCGAAGTCGAAACGCATTCCTATTGCGAAACTTTGTAATCTCTGAAAAAAAAAATCCGTTTAAATCCGCGTTATCCGTGTTCCACATAACCGCAATTTTTTAGCAATCCAAAATCTACAATCTACAATCTAAAATTCCTTACATTTGAAAGTAACGAAAATTGAAAACCATGAGAATAGAAAGTGATTTAAAATTAGGATTTAAAGATGTAATGATCCGACCAAAAAGATCAACGCTCAAAAGCAGATCTGAAGTCTCTTTAGAACGGAATTTTAAATTTTTACACAGCACTGCAAATTGGACAGGTATTCCGATTATGGCTGCCAATATGGATACTGTCGGTACTTTCGAAATGGCAGAAGTTTTGGCCGGTGAAAAACTTTTTACGGCAATTCATAAACATTATTCACTACAGGAGTGGAATGCTTTTCTTGAAAATGTATCACCCGATTTCTACGATTATATTGCGATAAGTACCGGAACAGGTAAAGAAGATTTTGAAAAAATCGGTCAGGTTATAATGGCAAATCCGTTGCTGAAATTTATTTGTATTGATGTTGCCAATGGTTATTCGGAGCATTTTGTTCAGTTTCTAAAACAAACCCGCAAACAATATCCCGATAAAGTTATTATTGCCGGAAACGTTGTGACCGGTGAAATGGTGGAGGAACTATTATTGGCCGGAGCAGATATTGTAAAAGTCGGAATTGGCCCGGGCTCCGTTTGTACCACCCGCGTCAAAACAGGAGTTGGATATCCGCAGCTTTCAGCCATTATAGAATGTGCTGATGCAGCTCATGGTTTAGGCGGGCACATTATCAGTGATGGAGGCTGCAGTACTCCGGGCGATGTGGCGAAAGCTTTTGGCGCAGGATCCGATTTTGTAATGTTGGGCGGAATGTTGGCCGGACATACCGAAAGTGGAGGAGAATTAATCGAAATTAACGGTAACAAATTCAAACAGTTTTACGGAATGAGTTCCACAACAGCAATGGACAAACATGTCGGTGGCGTGGCAGAATACAGGGCAAGCGAAGGAAAAACAGTTCAGGTTCCGTATAAAGGAAAAGTTATAAGCACCATTTTAGATATTTTAGGCGGTTTGCGAAGTACCTGTACTTACGTAGGTGCTTCACGACTGAAAGAATTAACAAAACGAACCACTTTTATAAGGGTAAGTGAACAGGAAAATCAGGTTTTCAATAATTAAAAATACTTTTTAGAATAGATATGATTACAATTTCAGAAGCGGGTTTAAAGGATATAAAAGTAATTCAGGCAATAGCGCATATAACCTGGCCCATAACGTACGGCGAGATTTTATCGAAAGAGCAGCTGGATTATATGTTAGAAATGATTTATTCAGATGAAGCACTAACGGCTCATTTCCATAACAAAGAGCAGCTGTTTTATCTGATTGCAGATGAACAAACTAATTTAGGTTTTATCGGAATTGAACATCAGTACAAAGGGGAGCCATCAACAAGAATTCATAAAATATATCTTTTGCCGGAAACACAGGGCAAAGGAATCGGTAAAAAAGTGATTGAAGAAATTGAAAAATTAGCTTTAGAAAATAAATCAACAGCACTATCCTTAAATGTAAACCGATTTAATTCGGCTTTGGGGTTTTATCAAAAAATAGGTTTTGAAATTGTTGATGAAGTCAACATCGAAATTGGAAACGGTTATTTGATGGAAGATTATGTGATGGAAAAACAATTGTAAGTATTTAAAAGATAATTTACAGCATAAAAAAGACCTGAATTCATATGAAAATTGAAATCAGGTCTTTTATTGTTTAATATGATGTCCAGTTATTCTTTTAGGTCCTCGTTAATCTGTTTGATAATCGTTTCTCCGGAATTAACCAGATTATTATAGCGTTCATAAATCTGATTCCACGGAATAAGATTTTTGGTCAGTTGTTTTCCTTTAGGTTTTGTTAATACGCTCCAATTATCAGGAATGCTTTCTGGATTATTTACATTTTCTTCTAAATAATTCTGTAATTTTTTTTGGTTTGACATCCATCCGGATTCAGATGAACTAACTTCAGAAATTGTCTCCTGATAAAATTTCAGGATATTCAGGGAAAGCGAATCATTTTCTATGTTTCCAATTCTTCCGGAAGATACAAAACCGTTAAATCTGTAAATTTTAGGCCGTAAATACACGTTTGTATTAATATAAGCCAATTGTTTTTTTAGATCTTCCTGATCGTACGGTTTGTTTTTATCCAGATTATTCAGTGCAGTATATACTTTTCCAAATTCCTGATATTGTTTAATAATAGCTTTACTGTCATCAACATCACTTTGTATATCGGATTTTAAGCCAAGTAAAAACTTCTTCACCTGTTCCTGCTCGTGCCTGTGTTCGCTCCATCCGTGTAACCAAATCGATAAGGATACTGCAAAGACAATAATGAAAATTTCTAAACCAATTTCTTTAATCTTTTTAAAAGTACTGTGCTTTTCGTTTGTTGCTATTTCATGCATTTTTTTGGTGTGTTTAATTACTTCAAGTTCTGCCATTTCTTTGTGAATTTGGTTTAGGTGTTGCAAAAATATGTGAAACAGAGTTAAAATCTTAGAAATATCTAAAATTATTTGATGAAAAATATTGAGATAAAAAACTTAAATTATAATCTCGCAAAGTTGTAAAATCGCAAAGTTTAGTAGTTAGTTTTTTAACTTGGCGTCTTTGCGCCTTTGCGAGCATTTTGCATTAAGGCTAAATAACTTAAAGTTATAATCTCCCAAAGCCATTAAATCAGATAGTTTTCGATTTAATTTATTAAAAGGCGCTGCTTTTTTTATTCTCATTAACTCACAATAATATCATGCTTAAACAGCAGTCCTTTAACCTCTTTCAAAGCAAAAACCGCTTTCTTTAATTTAGTTTTCGATGGATCAATGGTGTAGTTATAGCTGGTTTTAAAATCAGCTTTATTAGCAATCGCTTTATCAAATTCAGAGCGGTATAAATCACAATTATCAAAAAGTACGCTTGTAAGATCTGTGGCCATAAAATCTACCGCAATCAAACTGCAATTCGTAAAAGTGGTTCCTTTTATTTTTAAGGTATAGAACTTCGAAAAGTCTAAAATACAATCATAGAAATGAACTTCAAAGATCAGTTTGTCGCACATGGCAAAATTAACTTCCTTAATTTCGCAACGGTTAAAAGTGGCTGTTCTGAAAGCGACATAATTGATTTTGGCCTCACTGAAAATACAATCATTAAAAACACAATCGATAAAGGTAACGGCTAAAAAAGTACAGGCTGAGAAGTTGCAGTTATTGAAAACACAGCATTCAAAATCCTTGAAATTGGCGTCATCCCTGCCATAAGTAATGGTATCGTATTCTTTATCAAGGAAATATTCGGATTGTTTTTTCAATGCTTTTTAATCGTTATTTGAGAGTGAAAAGATAATAATTACGTTGTTATTTGATACGTTTTGGCTTGTTATTTTTAAAATGTAAATGAATTTATAAGAATTTAACCGTGAATAATTTAATATTTAAATTTTAAAGTACTTTTAGTCATAATAAATTCATAATAATAAATTATTGTGATTTGTATTCTGAACTCAATTCTTATTTTTGTTGTATATACATATATTCATATGAAATTACTAATAGTCGAAGACGAACCCAATCTTTTATCCATTTTACGTAAAGGATTTGCTGAAAATAATAATGAAGTAAGTGTTGCCCTTGATGGCAGAACAGCTTTAGAGATGATTCATAATTATACGTTCGATGTTGTAATTTTAGATGTAATGTTACCCGATATCAACGGAATTGAAATTTGCAGAAGATTACGTGCCGGTAAAAATTTTGTTCCTGTTTTGCTTTTAACAGCACTTGGAACTTCAGAAAATATTGTAACAGGCCTGAATGCCGGAGCCGATGATTATTTGGTAAAACCTTTTAAATTTGGAGAACTCGATGCAAGGGTAAATGCCTTAAACAGAAGAGCCAATCAGGATACGGAAAAAATAGATACTATAGTCATTAGTGATTTAGAAATAAACGGAAGAGCCAAAACCGTAAAAAGAGACGGAGAACCTATTGTTTTAACCGCCAAAGAATTTAAGTTACTCTATTATTTAGCCAAAAATAGTGGCAGAATTGTATCCAGAGATCAGATTTTAGATAACGTCTGGGATATAAATTTTGATATGAACACCAATGTTGTCGATGTTTACATCAATTATTTAAGAAAAAAAATAGATAAACCTTTTGCAACCAAGCTTATTCACACGATGAAAGGTTTAGGTTATGTGATACAGCCTTAATTATGGATATAAGAAAAAAAATTACGGTTACTTACGTGGCGCTTTCTACTTTTAGTACACTATTATTGTGTATTGTTGTTTTTGTTTTGTTTCGCGAAAATAACCGATATTACTTCTTAAAACGATTAGAAGACAGAGCCAAAATTGTAGCTTCCATTCATTTTCAGAAAGATCCTGAAAAGATCAAATATTACAGCAATCTTAAAAAAAATGGCCTTGAAGAACTGATCGAAGAGGAAGAATTTGTGCTTAAAATAAACAGTGCTAGCAGTTTTGATTATAATACAAACCTGAATTTACCGAATAAATTTTATACCAACGTCTTAAAAACCGGAAGAGACTTTTTTGAAATTGACAATAAATATTACTTAGGGCAGGTCTTCACAGAAAACCATCAAAAATATATTGTAATTGTTGGTGCGAGGGACAGAAAGGGAACTACGACAACCATTTATATTGTAAAAATCATGCTCTTTGGCGGTATTGCTTTTGTATTTCTGGCCTTCTTTTTAGGTCGTTTTCTGGCAAAAAGGGTCATCAATCCGGTAGCAAGAATTACGAAGGAAGTCAACAGAATCAGCGCTTCCAATCTTCACAACAGGCTGCCTGAAGTCAAAAATTCAGATGAAATCTCAGATCTTACGGAAACGTTTAATGATATGCTGGACCGTCTGGAAACTTCCTTTGAAATACAGGCGAACTTTATCAATAACGCTTCTCATGAGTTAAAAACGCCTATTACGACTATTATAGCAGAGTCTGAGATCATGCTTCTGAAAGAAAGACAGGTGCCGGAATACATTCAGTCGCTGGAAAATATTTACAGTCAGGCATCAAGATTAGGGAACCTGACTGAAAGCTTGCTTAAATTAACACAAACTGGTTATGACGGAAAAAAACAGGTACTCGATATTGCCCGAATTGACGAATTACTGATGGATGTAAAGTCGGATCTGGATAAAATTTTCCCGGATAACCGCGTGAGCATTAAACTTAATTTTGCGCCTAAAGATTCTAATTTATTATTGATTCCGTGTAACAAGCCTCTTTTAGAGCTGGCCATCAATAATATCATTACCAATGGAGTAAAATATTCCGACAATAATGAGGTTTTTGTATCGCTTTCCGCTACTACTGACTGGATTAAAATTGCCATAAACGATATCGGAATCGGAATTCCGCCGGAAGATATTCCACACTTATATGAACCTTTTTTCAGAGGGAAAATTGCAGCCAAATATATCGGCTACGGTTTAGGGCTTCCGTTGGCTTCTAAAATTATCCGCATGCATGATGGGGAAATACAGGTGCAATCCGAACAAAACAAAGGCACTATTGTCACCATTATTTTTAAGAAAGACAAGACCGGAAAAACCAACATTAAAAAATCTAATGTTGAATCTTAGGAAATTCTAATTTTAACTTAAGACCCTTCTAATTTGCAGGGAGTTATTTTGTAAGTATAAACTAAACAAGTATACTTATGAAAAATTTCCTTATACCCACCACTTTAAAAGAAGATACGATCAGCGCTGTTAAATCAGCTGTAAATCAGGCAAAAAACACCAATTGTGAAATCGTCTTAATGATGACTTCAGATGCTCCCGACTCTTTTTCATCTTCCCAGTTTTTGCGTGAAATGAGAGTTGGCCTTACCACAAGCCAGGAAGAAGTCCTGGAAACCTGCCGCTATATTATTGAGCACAGTGCCAACTGCAAAATAAAAGTGCACAACCAATACGGACTTTCATCACCGGTTTTCAAAGGAATTATTGATGCTTTTGATGTGAAGCTGGTCATTCTGACCCATTCTTATAAACAAGAAACAAAACGTATTCACCAATATCTGGTAAAACTAGCCGGAAACCAAAGATGTCCTATTTTGCATTTAGGAACAGAAGCTGTCAAAGAAGATTTCAACAAAGCACTTTATATCGAAAACAGTAATGCCAACATGCATGTCAAAGATGTTCAGCAGTTTCTGAGCCAGAATTTCTCTTATGAAATAGTAAGTCAGACCGCTAATTTTGATGATAACTACGAAGAATTTGCGCCTTACTTATCAGAAGCCATTTCAAAGTACGACATCGATTTGCTGGTAGAAACACGCAAAGGCGAAAAAATCAAATTCAAAAAATCTAAAAAAGAAAATATCAACGATAAACTTGGACTTCCTGTGTTATCACTTTACGAAGAATTAGTCTAAAATCTAATTGCTTAATAAAAACAAGTTTAATTTAAAACCGAAAATATGTTATTAAAGAAAAGAATTCCCATGAAGTACGTTCTCGGAAAAATTAAAGTAGAATTAAGCCTGGTACTGGCTTACACAATTTTGTTTGAAATTTTCCACAATTATTTTATAAACCTTCCCGTAGATATTCCAATTGCAATACCCACAATGATTGGTACTATTATATCCTTATTATTAGCTTTTAAGTCTAATCAGGCCTATGACAGATGGTGGGAAGCACGTATTGTCTGGGGAGCTATTGTAAACGATTCCAGAACGTTGATCCGTCAGGTATTGACTTTTTATAAAGATCCTGATTTTTCTGTGGAAGCAAGCGAGTTCAAAGAAAATTTCGCGAAAAGACAAATTGCATGGTGTTATAGTTTAGGTCAGGCATTAAGAAACAGAGATGCCATAACGCCCATTGAAGGATTAATCAGTGAAGAAGAACTGCGATTTGTAAAAAATCATCAAAACATACCGAATGCCATTTTAATGCTTCATGCGAAAGATCTTCGAAATGCTAAAAATACGAAGCACATCAACATGTATCAGCAGGTAGAAATCGATAATACTCTGTCGCGATTATGTGATGCAATGGGTAAATGTGAGCGTATTAAAAACACCATTTTTCCAACAACCTACAGTATGTACATCAGATTGACCCTGTGTTTATTTATTTTGCTATTGCCTTTTGGATTAATCAGTGTCTTAAGCTGGTTTGCTATTCCGTTGATTACCGCTATTGCCGGAGCTTTCTTTTTAATTGAAAGAATGGCAATCCACTTGCAGGATCCTTTCGAAAACAGACCTACAGATACACCGGTAACGGCTATTTCGAACACTATTGAAAAAAATATCATGCAGATGCTAAACGAATATCAAAGCGAATTTGATATCATCAAAGAATTTAATCTTAGTGCAGAACCTGCAAAAGTAGACAAGAATACCTATTATGTTTTATAATTAATGTTAGTCAATTTTAATTGTTGGCCAGACAATGCATGTATTTGTATTGTCTGGTTTTTTATTTTAATAAGAATGAAGCAATCTGCCCAAAGTCTGAATCGATTGTCGTAATTCATTGGTCCAGGGCAAACCAAAACTCAGACGCATGCAATTGGAGAACTGATCCTGAAAAGAAAAAATCCTACCCGGAGCAATACTGATACGATGTTTCATCGCCAGATGATAAAAATCGGCGGTATCTATTTTTTTATCCAGTTCTACCCAAAGAAAAAAACCGCCTTGTGGCTGACTCACTTTTGTTCCCGTCGGAAAAGATTCCAGAACCGTGTTGATGTAATTATTGCAATTGTGATTCAGGATCTGACGAATTTTCCGGAGATGATTCTCATAGCGTCCGTTTTTAAGAAAATCACCCACAACCTCATGCGTGATGGTAGGAGAGGAGAGTGTATGGTAAATTTTATTTCTCAGGATTTCCTTTTTAAATTTCCCCGGCGACACCCATCCCACGCGATAACCCGGAGCCAGTGTTTTAGATACCGAACTGCAGCAAAGCACAATACCGCTTTCGTCATAGGTTTTGCAATTGGTAGGACGGCTGGAGCCAAAATACAAATCACCATGAATATCGTCTTCAATTAAAGGAACATTATAAAATTCCATCAATCGGACAATCTCTTTTTTGTGCTCAACAGGCATCATGCTTCCGGAAGGATTGCTGAAATTACTCATAAGCACACAGGCCTTTACTTTTTTGGTGGAAATGGCTTTTTTTACGGCATCCAATTCTATTCCTGTTGTCATATTGGTTGGCAGTTCCATGATATATAAGCCCAATGATTTTGACAATTGCAGCAGGCCAAAATAAGCGGGGCTTTCAATAATAATGGTGTCTCCCGGTTTTGTTAGTGTCATTAAACAATGCGAGATCGCACTTGTACAGCCCGGCGTTGTAATAATATCCTCTTCGGTAAGCGACCCGCCCCAGGTAAAAGACCATCTGGCAATTTCCCGTCTTAAATTCGGATTGCCCTGTATTTCTTCATAACTCGTTCCGCTATTGGGCAAGGAACGCATCGCCTGAATCATTCCTTTGTTTAATTTTGCAATAGGAAGAAGTTCATTCGAAGGAAAACCCAAAGAAAGCATCGTGATATTTTTATCGGTCATATTGCCGTAAACCTGATCGATTAAATCTTCGCGGTCAATATTCAGGCATTTTGAAACCGGACTGCTTGAACTCGGTTCCGCAATTACTCTTGCAGAAGTATTACTCACATAATAACCGGATTGCGGTCTGGATTCGATCAGAGAACGGCTTTCGACTTCATAATAGGCCTTACTGACAGTGCTCATGCTGTAACCGGTTTCAGAACAGACTTCCCGAATCGAGGGCAGCTTATCCCCAACATTCAGAACACCCGATTTTATCTGTTTTTCAATTCGGTCCGCAAACTGAAGATATAAGTAATTGGAATTTTTCATAAAAAAAACTGTTATGGTGCAATTTACAAAAACTGTATCTGTATTGCTGTTTTATTTTTATGAAATTTGCTTCATCAGAAAAATTAACCAAAAACAAACCCCGTGAAAACAACAAAATATTATTTAGCTGCGATTACCGCTTACACCATTTGGGGATTTTTTAGCCTGGTGCTAAAACCGATCCATGAATACCCTTCATTAGATATTTTGTTCAACCGCGTTTTTAGCTGCAGTATCCTGATGGTATTGATTGTTTTTATTTTTAAAAGAAAAACAGTCATAGAAACAATCGGTATTTTTAAAGCCTTATCAAAAGCAGAAAAAAGAAAAACACTTTTGTTGAATTTTGGAGGCAGCTTTTTTCTAATGGCCAACTGGTTTACGTTTATTTATGTCATGAATCATGTGAGCGTTAAAGCAACCTCTCTGGCGTATTTAGTATGTCCGATCTTAACCACATTGCTGGCGTATTTTCTTTTGCACGAAAAGCTGTCAAAAACACAGTGGATTTCCGTTGGACTTAGTGTTTCAGGCTGTTTACTTTTATCATACACCAATATTATGGATATGGTTTTTAGTATTGTCATTGGATTGACCTACGCAGCCTATTTGGTAAGTCAGCGTGTCAATAAAGGGTTTGATAAATTTATCATACTCACCTTTCACATTAGTTTGGCCGGATTGGTTTTGCTGCCTTTTTATCCGGTTTACAGTGGTCCGGTACCAACAGAATTTAAGTTTTATTTCTGTATTGAAACCATTGCCATATTGTTTACCATTTTCCCGCTGTTTTTGAATTTATACGCGCTTTCAGGACTTAATTCTTCAACAGTCGGAATGCTTTTAAACATCAATCCGATGATTGCTTTTGCTTTGGCCGCTTTTGTTTTTAATGAGCAGATTAGCAGCTTACAGATTCTGGCGTATGGTATTATTTTCATCGCAGTTTTGGTATTTAACTCCCATCATCTTTTTGCCTTGAGAGCGAAATATTTGCCGGTGACTAAAAATACATAATTTCGAAAAGGTAAAATTACCAGAATCTTAACAGCATATTAAAACAGGAATGATTATTTTTCATTTCTGTTTTTTTTTTGTTTTATCGAAAGACAGTTGAAATTTAATTTCCACAAAAGCACAATATTATTTTATGAAAAATACGAAACTACAAGCCTTTATACCTTTATTTTATCTGGTGTGGTCCGATGATCTTCTGACACAGAAAGAGTTTTCTACTTTACAGGAATTTATTCGTTCCCTTACTTTGCTTTCACCTGAAGAACAGCAATATTTGCTTTCTAAAGTTGATATTTCAAATCCTCCTTCCCGAAATGAACTCGCAGAATGGAAACTGGATATAGAGAAAAGTATTAAAGATAAATCTTCCATAAAATCTGTTTTTGATATCGCTGTGGCCCTTTCCGATACCCATCTGGATATTTCAACATTGGAAGCAGATTTTACAAAACTCGAAAATGATCTGGGCGTTTTAGGCGAAGAAGTCATTCAGAATTTCAAAACAAAAGCCGATTCCTTTACGGCCAGTTCTCAAACCAACAGTAATTTTGACATTCAAAAAATTACCGAACTTTTAGACGGTAAAGAAGCCGCAATTATTAAAAAGGTAAAAGCGGTCATTTCACAACCAGAGTTCGCTTACGAAACTTCAACAGATATTACTGTTTATCGCGAGACGGTATACAAATGGTGTAAAATCCTGGCCGATGAAAATCTCGGAAACATGGCTTATCCAAAGCAACATGGAGGAGGAGAAAACATAGCCGATTATTTTGCTATTATGGAAACCCTGAGTTATCACGATTTAAGCCTGGTAATCAAATTCGGAGTACAGTTCGGACTTTGGGGAATGAGTGTTCAGTCGTTAGGAACAGAGAAACATTACGCAAAATATTTAAAAGATATTGGATCATTGAAGCTTCCGGGCTGTTTTGCCATGACCGAGACACATCATGGTTCCAATGTAAAAGGGCTTGAAACTACAGCGACTTACCATCACGGCAATCAGACTTTTACGATACATACGCCCAATAAAAATGCACAAAAAGAATATATCGGTAACGCAGCTGTTCATGGACAAATGGCAACTGTTTTTGCCAAACTGATTATTGACGGTCATGATTACGGCGTAAACGCTTTTGTGGTGCCTTTGCGCGATACAAACGGCAATACTTTAGCAGGAATTACCATTGGCGATTGCGGCCATAAAATGGGGTTAAACGGCGTTGATAACGGAACAATTAGTTTTGATAAGGTTGAGATTCCAAAAGAAAACATGCTGGATCGTTTTGCTTCCGTAAACGATAAAGGAGAATTCGAAAGTCCGATTCCGAGCGATAACAGACGTTTCTTTACCATGCTGGGCACTTTGGTTGGAGGACGAATCGGAATTCCGCGTTCGGCTTTGGCTGCGGCTAAATCAGGACTTACAATTGCCATTCGCTACAGCAATCAGCGCAGACAATTTGGCCCTGAAGGAGGTTCTGAAGTGCCGATTTTAAATTATCGCATTCACCAACGCAGATTATTGCCGCATTTAGCAAAAACCTACGCGGTACATTTTGCCTTGCAATACCTAACGAACCGTTTTCTGAACAGAACCGAATCGGAAATGCAGGAAATTGAAGCTTTGGCGGCCGGAATGAAATCCTATTCGACCTGGAGTACCAGAGATATTTTGCAGGAATGCCGGGAAGCTATCGGAGGAAAAGGATATTTGTCTGAAAACCGAATTGATGCCCTAAAAAACGATACCGAAATATACACCACTTTTGAAGGTGACAATACCGTTCTGATGCAACTCGTTGCTAAAAACCGCTTGTCTGAATTTAGAAAGTCCTTTGGCGAAATGGGATCTTTGGGCATTATTAATTATGTCTATGAAAATGCAAAAACCGCTATTGCTGAGAAAAATCCAATAGCCACCCGCAGAACAGATGACGAACATTTACTGGACGATCAGTTTCACCTGCAGGCATTCGTTCACAGGGAAAAAACAATTCTGGCATCGGCAGCAAGACGTATCAAAAAACTGATCGACGAAGGTCTGGAAGCTTATGATGCTTTTAATGTCGTGCAGCACCAAATGATCGATGTAGCGCAGGCTTATCTGGAACGTATTGTTTTAGAGCAGTTTCAGGAAGCCATAAAAGCAGTTGAAGACGAAAACTCAAAAGCAATATTAACAAAACTGAATCAGCTGTATGCACTTGCCCAGATCGAAAAAAACAAAGGCTGGTATCTCGAAGACGGTTATATGGAAGCGGTAAAAACCAAAGCCATTCGTAAAATGGTCAATCAGCTTTGCTGGGATATTCGTCCGGATGCCGTATCATTGGTTAATGCTTTTGATATTCCGGAAAGTTGCCTGGCAGCACCTATTGCGGTTAATTAAGAATATAGAGTAAAGAATATAGAGTAAAGAATATAGAGTAAAGAATATAGAGTAAAGAATATAGAGTAAAGAATATAGAGTAAAGAATATAGAGTAAAGAGTAAAGAAAATAGACTTTTTTAAGAGCTCTGTGAAGGTTTTAAACTTTGACAGAGTTTTTTTTATCCCAAAGTTTGTGATTTCTCCTTCGTCGAAATGACACAAAATGACACAAATGAGAAAAATCTGCTCAATCTGCCAAATCTGCGTGAAATAAAAATCTTTAATGAACTTACATCACTTATATGGTAAAAAAAAGTATTACCAGCTTCCCTTTAAACCTTCTTTTAAGGCAGCATTGTATTTTTCAAGATCGAAACTATACAAATCAGGTGCTTTGTGCGCGCCTCCTTTTCTCGATTCGTCTAATTTTGTGAGGATATCGTAACGCAGAATTTTTCTGTAAAAATTTCCCCGGTTTAATTTCTTGCCTAAAATGGCTTCATATAATTTTTGCAGTTCCGGCATGGTAAATTTCTCAGGAAGAAGATTGTAACCTATCGGATGATTGTTTAATTGTTCCCGAAGCGTAAGTAAAGCCCTTTCTAAAATGGTTCTGTGGTCCATCATAAATTCGGGCAATTCAGCAATAGATTTCCATTCACAGGCAGTAGAATACTGATCGATAATTAATTTCACATTGGTGTATTCGGCCAAAGCATAATACCCGATCGAAACAAAGCGCTGTTTATTCCAAAGCGTATCAGCATATCCCTCAAAAGCACTTTCAGAACGTTTTAAATTTCCAAAAGTATAAAATTGCTGCAAGTAGATATTTTCAGTTCCGGTTCTGTCTTTCAGGATGCGTATTGCGGCATCATCTACATTCTCTTCTTTACCGACATACCCGCCGGGAAGTCCCCAGCTGAACTGATCTTTCATTTTAAGCAGCAACACCTGAAGCGTCGTTTCGTGAAAACTGAAAATAACGCAGTCAATAGAAAGCGTCGGAATATATTTATTCCAGGACTCTTCAGATTGCTGTTCAAGTATTCTTTTAAATTCCATTTGGCAGAAGTATTTCCAAATTTAGTTTTTTGAATGGAACAAGTCAAATTATTTAAAATTTTTCTGACAATTTATTCTTCGCATAAAAAAATATTTGATTTTCAAATTTGTTATTTCACTGTCTTTTCGTTTACTGTTTTTTTAAAGTAAAATTAATTTTTCGGCTAATTTCAATATTTTACGCAAACGAAATAGCTGTTTTTGCACTTCATTTTGATAAATCGGTTATAGATTTTATTTTTCTTTTTATTTAATTTTTAAATGCTATTAATTTGATAATGAAAATTATACGGTATTTATTTGCTGATATGAGAAATTGTAATTAATATTGCTTCATAAGGAAGCAATGAAATTTCACAATTAATAAACTGATTGGAAAAACAGCAGAAATTACAAGGATTTTTAAACTAATGAACTAATCTCTACAGCATGAAACACAAAATTATAAAAACAGCGAGAGTATCACTTTTGACCGCATTGGTACTTTCAAACTTATCCTTTAATACAGTGACGGATGATATAAATGAACCGCCGTTAATTACCATTAAAGGTTTTACGTTTAAAGATTTCAATAAAAACGGAAAATTAGACCCGTGGGAAGATACCCGACTTTCTGTAAATACAAGAATTGACGCGATTATAAAAGAAATGACCAATGCAGAAAAGGCAGAACTGCTTATCGGAACCGGAATGCCGGGAATAGAAGTACTTACGGGTCCTATTGGAGATTCTAAAAAAGGGTTGGTTCCGGGAGCTGCCGGCGGAACTGCTGCTTTTGAGCGTTTCGGAATTCCAGCCACAGTTGTTGCCGATGGCCCAGCGGGTTTAAGAATTCAGCCAACCAGAGATAATGATACAAAAACCTATTATGCAACGGCATTTCCGGTTGGAACGGCTTTGGCTTCGACCTGGAATAAAGCGCTTTTGGAAGAAGTTGGAAAAGCAATGGGTAATGAGGTAAAAGAATATGGTGTTGACGTTTTATTGGCACCAGCTTTAAACATCCACCGAAATCCTTTAAACGGGAGAAACTTCGAATATTATTCTGAAGATCCCCTGATTTCAGGAAAAACGGCAGCAGCAATCGTAAACGGAATTCAGTCGCAGGGCGTGGGAACTTCGATTAAACACTTTGCAGTTAATAATGAAGAAACCAACCGTTTAACAATTAATGCGCATGTATCTGAAAGAGCGATTCGAGAATTGTACTTAAAAGGTTTTGAAATCACAGTGAAAGAATCGCAGCCGTGGACTGTAATGTCATCTTACAATAAACTTAACGGCGAATATACTTCTGCCAGAAAAGATTTACTGACTGAAGTTTTAAGAAACGAATGGGGTTTTAAGGGTATTGTAATGACAGACTGGTTTGGCGGTTTTCCGGGATTTGAAAGTATTAGAGATGGTTCAAATTCTGAAGTAGTAAAACAAATGATTGCCGGAAATGATCTTTTGATGCCAGGAATTCCGGTACAGAAAAAGGCATTATTAGAAGCCTTAAATTCAGGAAAACTTTCTCAGGAAGTGGCAAATACAAATGCAAAAAGAATTTTAGAATATATTTTCCGCACCCCAACTTTTGCAAAATACAAATACAGCGATAAACCTAATTTAACAAAAAATGCCGAGGTAACCAGAAATGCAGCGGCTGAGGGAATAGTTTTGCTTAAAAACACCAATAGTGCATTACCTTTTGCCGACAAACAAAAAGAAGTTGCTGTATTTGGCGTTACGTCTTATGCGTGGATTACAGGCGGAACCGGAAGCGGTAGCGTAAATAACAAACACACGGTTTCCCTTTTAGAAGGTTTAAATGCTGCAGGTTACAAATTAGATAAGGAATTAGTTGATTTGTATAAACCATACGCTGATAAAGAAGTACTTGCTGAAAAGGAAAGAAGAAAAGAAAAAGGAGTTATGGCTTTGCCTGAAAGACTTCCTGAATTGAAATTGGATGATGCTTTTATTGCTAAAAAAGCGGCAAGTTCTGAAATTGCATTCGTGACTTTGGGAAGAAACTCTGGAGAGTTTAACGACAGAGTTGTTGATAATGACTTTAATCTGGCCACAGAAGAACTTGAAATGCTGGATAAAATCTCAACTGCTTTTCATGCAAAAGGAAAAAAAGTAGTGGTGATCCTAAATATAGGCGGTGTAATCGAGACAGCCTCGTGGAAAGATAAAGCAGATGCTATTTTATTAGCGTGGCAGCCAGGGCAGGAAGGCGGACATTCGGTTGCGGATGTCGTTTCCGGGAAGATCAATCCGTCCGGAAAACTGACCATGACATTTCCTGTAAAATATGCGGATACGCCTTCAGCCAAAAACTTTCCGGGATTGCCAGCTGATAATCCAAAAGAAGTGACTTATGAAGAAGGAGTGTATGTCGGATACCGATATTTCAGCACTTTTAATGTAAAGCCATCGTATGAATTTGGATATGGAAATTCGTATACAACTTTTGATTATTCGAATGTGAAAGTAAGCGCTCCGGTTTTTAAAGATAAACTGACCGTTTCGGTAACGGTAAAAAACACCGGAAAAACAGCAGGAAAAGAAGTTGTTCAGGTCTATCTTGCTGCTCCGTCTAAATCTATTGACAAACCAAAAGAAGAATTGAAAGCTTTTGGCAAAACCAAAGAATTAAAACCAGAGGAAAGCCAAACCCTGACTTTTACACTATCGCCAAAAGATTTAGCATCATTTTTAGAAAATAAAAGTGCGTGGATTGCCGAAGCCGGAACGTATAAAGTTTTGGTGGGAGCCTCTTCTTTAAACATCAAACAAACAGCTGAGTTCACCGTAGCAAATGAAATTACCGTTGAAAAAGTAAAGAAAGCCTTTGACTTAGATAGCAAATTCACAGAATTGAAACCGTAATGAACAGACGATTTTGATTTTTAAAGTATCGTTCCCCTTCTACGTTCCCTTTGGATGTAGCAGTGGAACGATTTTTTTCAGACCATTGCCTTATTAAAATAATTTGATTTTTCGAAATCCTGAATATTGATCGAAATCACAGGAACTTCCGGAAGAATCGAAGCTAATTTAGTTACAATTACTTTGGAAAGATCCTTTTTCTGATCGTCATTCCGGCCTTCCATAATATATCCGAAAACATGAATAAAATCATCCAGCGTATTTCCATTATTATAAAAAGCAAAAGGATTGATGCGGACTTTTATTTCAGATTCCACAAAAAGTCCCGTTGCTAAAGCCGAATTATAAACTTCATCCATTATTTCGTCGGCAGATTTTAACCGGATTACGTTTTCAGAACAATCAATGATAAAATGTGGCATCTGTATGTAGTTTAGTGTGTAGAGAATTTCATTGAGACAAAATTAGCAAACATTATCCGGATTTGACGGAAATGGGTTTTTATAAATCATTTTTATACCATCACTTTCTTATATTTGTAATTCTGTTTTATCTTTTATTAGTTTGAAAAATTATTTTCTTTTTGTTTTAACCCTTCTTTTTTGCTTCCCTGTTTGTGCATCGGATAGTACAGCTACTATTTTGAGTAAGCTGAATGATGCTTTGAGAAATAAACAATACTATGTTAAGTTAAAAGAAGAACGAATTCTGAACTTCAAGAAAATCAAGTCCGACTCGTTTACCAAAGAACAGGAATACAATTACAATAAAACGTTATATAACGAATATCAGAAATTCAATTCCGATTCGGCTATTTTTTATGTTAAGAAGAATGTGGTACTTGCAGCAGCACTTCAAAATAAAGATTTATCAGATTTGGCAGCATTGCAACTAGCCAACCTGTATTCTTCATCAGGAAAATATCGGGAATCCGAGGCTATTCTTAAAAGCATCAATAAAAAAACATTAAGCCAGTCGTTGCTGCCCAACTATTACGTGGTTTACCGGGAGTTTTTTGAGCATTATAATGCCAATAGCACCAGCAGAAAATACATTGAGCAAATAGGCAAATACCGAGATTCTTTGCTAAGCGTTCTCCATCCGGAATCACTGAATTTTAAAATTACTCAGATTCAGAAAAATATTTTTGACAAAAAGTTTGCTGTTGCCGAAAAGCAATTAACAGTTTTATTGAAAAATACCAAAGAAGAAGATTCCCAATATGCAATGATTACCTATCTTTTTGGCAGTATTTATGAAACAACGCATCAATTAGAATTAAGAAAAAAATATTATGCACTTTCCTCTACTGCGGATATCAAAAATGCCATAAAAGACAATGCATCACTTCAGGAACTGGCGTTGGTTTTTTATGAAATAGGCGATGTAGATATGGCGTACAAGCTGACGCAATCCGCTATTGAGGATGCACTTTATTGCAATGTACAGTTTCGTACACTTTTGATGTCAGAAGTATATTCAATCATCAATACTGTATATTTAGAGAAAGAAGCAAAAAGAAAAACAGAATTACAGCTTTATCTTTTATGCATCAGTTTACTTTCCTTATTTCTGATTGTAGCAGTTATTTACGTGTACAAGCAAATGAAAAAAGTATCCAGAATTCGTGGGGAACTTTATGAAACGAGCCAGAAATTAGCCGAATTAAACAAAGATATTACCGAAACCAACAGTCAGTTGCAGGAACGTAACGCGCAATTGTCAGAATCCAATCATATCAAAGAAGAATACATTGCTCATTTCTTCAGCCTTTGTTCGGCTTACATTAACAAATTAGAAAATTACCGCATCATTTTGAATAAAAAGGCGACAGCCAAACAATTTGATGAAATTTATAAAATGCTGAAATCAACAACTTTGGTTGATAATGAACTGGAGGAATTGTATAAAAACTTTGACATTATCTTTCTGAATCTTTATCCGACATTCGTCAAAGATTTTAATGACTTGCTCATAAAAGAAGAACAGATCGTTTTAAAGCAGGGAGAATTACTCAATACAGAACTTAGAATTTTTGCACTGATCCGACTTGGGATTACCGACAGTGTGAAAATTGCTGCCTTTTTGCGTTACTCTCTAAGCACTATTTATAATTACCGTACAAGAGCCCGAAATAAAGCCGCAGTTTCGCGAAATGATTTCGAGGAAATGGTCATTAAAATAGGTTTAATATCCTTGAAAGTATAACAATTTATTTTAAAACCACTACTTTTTTCTACACTTAAATTTTGTTAAGTATTTGATTTTAAATATTTTGATTTTTTAAATCACTACTTTTTTTCGTTTAAAAATGTAACGTGTACTATAACGTTTTAGCTTTACAATATTATTATAAGGTACTTTTGACTACTAGAGTACACCGCCAAAAATAAATGCTTTAATAAATTAATAGTTATGTTTAAAAACGTTAAAACAGTTGTTGTTTTAGTTTTATTAAGTTCATTCGGATTGAATGCACAAAATAAAGTTCCTGTATATCTGGATGATAAAAAACCAATCAATGAGCGCGTAGAAGATGCGCTTTCGAAAATGACCATCGATGAAAAGATTGCCATGATTCATGCACAATCTAAATTTAGTTCACCGGGTGTTCCGCGTTTGGGAATTCCTGAAAACTGGATGACGGATGGACCACACGGAATTCGTACGGAAGTTTTATGGGACGAATGGGAACAGGCAGGATGGACAAATGATTCCTGTATCGCATTCCCTGCATTGACGGCACTTGCTGCAACATGGAACAAGGAATTATCGTCACTATATGGTAAATCAATAGGAGAAGAAGCACGTTTTCGTAATAAAAATGTACTGTTAGGCCCCGGAGTAAATATTTACAGAACGCCGCTAAACGGTCGTAACTTCGAATATATGGGAGAAGATCCTTTCCTGACTTCAAAAATGGTGGTTCCTTATATTAAAGGAGTTCAGTCTAATGGAGTTGCTGCCTGTGTAAAACATTTTGCCCTAAACAATCAGGAAACGAACCGTAATAGTGTAAACGTAATTGTGGATGATCGTGCCTTGTACGAAATTTATTTACCTGCTTTTAAAGCAGCCGTTCAGGAAGGTGATGCGTGGGCCATAATGGGATCTTACAACAAATACAAAGGGCAGCACTGCTGTCATAATGAGTTTTTACTGAATGATATTCTTCGTGGAGAATGGGGTTTCAAAGGAGTTGTAATCTCAGATTGGGGAGGAGTTCATGATACCAAACAAGCCATTTATAACGGTCTTGATATGGAATTCGGTTCCTGGACCAACGGACTTACCTGGGGAACCAGCAACGCTTATGACAACTATTATTTAGCAAAACCATATTCAACCATGATTGCTAAAGGAGAAGTGGGAACTAAAGAACTGGACGATAAAGTACGTCGTATTTTACGCTTGTCATTTTTAACGACCATGAATAAAGAACGACCATTCGGATCTTTCGGAACAAAAGAACATGCCGATGCAGGTTTAAAAATTGCCGAAGAAGGAATTGTCTTATTGCAAAACAACAATAATATCCTGCCAATCAATCTTTCTAAAACTAAGAAAATTGCAGTTATTGGAGAAAATGCGATCAAAATGATGACCGTTGGAGGAGGAAGTTCTTCCTTAAAAGCCAGATACGAAATTACGCCACTGGAAGGATTAAAGAAAAGAATCGGAAATCAGGCTGAAATTATCTATGCCCGCGGTTACGTTGGAGATCCGACCAGTAATTATAACGGAGTTGTTGCCAAAGTAAGTTTAGAAGAAAAACGTTCTCCGGCTGAATTGACTGCCGAAGCTTTAAAAGTAGCAAAAGACGCTGATATTGTCCTTTTTATCGGAGGTTTGAATAAAGCTCCAAATCAGGATGATGAAGGTCACGATCGTAAAGGATTAGAACTTTCGTATGGTCAGGATGAATTAATTTCGGAGTTAGTTAAAGTCAATAAAAATGTAGTTTTTGTAAACATTTCAGGAAATGCCGTGGCAATGCCGTGGGTAAAAGAAGTTCCCGGAATTGTTCAGGGATGGTTTTTAGGTACTGAGGCAGGAAATGCTTTGGCTGCTGTTTTGGTTGGAGATGTGAATCCATCCGGAAAACTGACCTTTACTTTTCCTGTAAAATTAACGGATAACGGAGCGCATGCCTTGGGAGAATTCCCCGGTGGAGAAGAAGTAACGTATAAAGAAAGCATTTTTGTCGGATACCGTTGGGCTGACAAACAAAAAGCAAAACCATTATTCGCCTTCGGACATGGTTTAAGCTACACCACTTTTGAGTACGGAAAAGTAACGGCGGATAAAAAGCAAATGGCTGCCGGAGATCAAATTACGTTTTCTGTAAAAGTAAAAAATACAGGAAACAGAGAAGGAGCGGAAGTAGTTCAGCTTTATATCAGTGATTTAAAATCTTCTTTGCCTCGTCCAATAAAAGAATTAAAAGGTTTTGAGAAAGTTTCGCTTAAAGCGGGAGAAGAAAAGACAATTACTTTTACAGTAGACAAAACAGCTTTAAGCTTTTTCGATGATAAAAAACACGACTGGGTTGCAGAACCGGGAGCTTTCGAAGCTTTAATTGGTGCTTCTGCTGTTGACATAAAATCTAAAGTGGGTTTCTCACTTCAATAATTTCATTAAATTTCTAAACTTGGTTGGTTTGTAAAGCTGCAATGGTAAAACTTGCAGCTTTAATTTTTATAAAAACAGAAGTTAAATGTAAAAAGGGTTAGATGTGAAAAGTTTTGCATCTCAATTAATAATTTTAATAAAAACATAAATGAAACGAATACTAATATTTACCGCCGCGTTCTTTTTATTTCAGAATGTTTGCGCACAAAGCCTGAATAAAATGCAGTGGTTTAACGAACCTGAAAAATGGGAAATTAAAAACAATGCATTGCTTATGAATGTTACGGCAAACAGCGATTACTGGCGTATTTCGCACTACGGCTTCACCGTTGATGATGCTCCGTTTTATTATGCCAGTTACGGTGGGGAATTCGAAGCAAAAGTAAAATTAACAGGAGATTATAAAGCCCGTTTTGACCAAATGGGACTGATGATTCGTGTGGATGAAAAAAATTACATCAAAACCGGAGTTGAATTTGTAGATGGAAAATTCAATATCAGCACCGTTGTAACGCATGACAAAAGTGATTGGAGTGTTACAACCTTAGACAAAGCACCGCCTTTTGTATGGATAAAAGTAGTGCGACGATTAGATGCTGTTGAAGTTTTCTTTTCTTATGATGATAAAAATTATATCCTGACCAGAAATGCACCATTGCAGGATAATACACCTGTTATGGTAGGTTTAATGGCCGCATCCCCGGATGGAAAAGGTTTTGAAGCTAAATTTGAAAATTTTACAGTAACCCATTTACCGGATCAAAGAAGATTGGAATGGCTTAAAAATCACCAGTAAAGTCAGGTCTGCAGTTCTCAGTTCTCAGTGGCAGTTTTCAGTAAATTGAGAGTAAATGTAATTAGACAATAAGATAACCGTGTTTAAAACGCAACAACTTTGTGTGCTTTGCGTAAAACCTGGCGGACTTTGCGGTGAAAAAAATATTAAACTACCAAAAAATATTTTATGAATTATAAGTTGTAAAGTGTTTTAACTCACAACTCATAATTCACAACCCATAACCCATAACTTCTAACCAATGAATATTGATATAAAACCAAAAAAGCATTATGAAATTCTGGACGGTTTGCGTGGAGTAGCAGCAATTTTAGTAGTTGCTTTTCACATTTTCGAAGCCTTTTCAGGGGGAAACCGTTTTGTACAAATTATCAATCACGGCTATCTGGCTGTTGATTTCTTTTTTCTTTTGTCCGGATTTGTAGTCGCTTACGCGTATGACGATCGCTGGGGAAAAATGACACAATGGGAATTTTACAAACGAAGATTAATCCGTTTGCAGCCCATGGTCATTATAGGAATGATCATTGGAGCCTTACTCTATTATTTTCAGGCTTCGGATATTTTATTTCCGATGATTGCCGGAATGGAAGTTTGGAAAGTGATCCTAACCATGATTATCGGGTTTACTTTACTTCCAGTTCCACCTTCAATGGAAATAAGAGGCTGGGGAGAAATGCATCCTTTAAATGGTCCAGCCTGGTCGCTTTTTTTTGAATATATCGCTAATATCCTGTACGCGCTGATTTTTCGTAAATTTTCAAATAAAGTACTTGCTGTTTTTGTTTTACTATTTGCAGGAATGGTAATTAATTATACCGTTTTTGGACCAAAAGGGGATGTAATCGGCGGCTGGTCCTTAAACCTGGAGCAGCTGAATGTTGGTTTTACCCGTTTGTTATACCCGTTTTTTGCCGGTATATTGCTTTCGCGTTTAGGAAAACTAATTCACATCAAAGGGGCTTTTTGGGTTTGCAGTGTAATGATAACGGTGATTTTAGCCCTGCCAAGATTTGGAAATGAAAGCAGTTTATGGATGAATGGTATCTATGAATCGGTTTGTATCATTGTATTGTTTCCCATAATCGTTGCCATTGGGGCAGGAGGAGAAATAAAAAATGCATTCTCCTTAAAAATCTGTAAACTTCTGGGTGCTATTTCCTATCCCGTTTATATTACGCATTATCCGCTTATTTACTGGTACACCGCCTGGGTTGTAGATAATAAAGTTACTCTTGCCGATGGCTATTTATTGGGAATTGGTGTTTTAATTGCCAGTTTAGTTATAGCCTTCTTATGTTTGAAATTCTACGATGAACCTGTACGCAAGTGGCTTCAGAAAAGGTTTCAAACAAGGCTCAAAGAAGCATAGGTTCAGAGGCGCGGAGGGAAAACCTTTGATCCTTTGGACCTCTGAACCAACCTAACAAACAAAAAAAGGGATGAAACTTTAAAAGCTTCATCCCTTTTGTATTGAGTTCAATTAAGCAAAACCTTTGCTCCTCTGAACCTCTGTAACTTAGAACCTTTTTAAAAGATTTACTCTAAAACCAATGCCCCTAAAGCTTCCTTGCTGAAACCTTTTAGTTCATCTGTTTTTCCCGCTTTGATTTTTGCAACCCAATTCGGATCAGATAAAAGAGGTCTTCCAACGGCAACCAGATCAAAATCACCTCTGTTGAAACGTCTGTTTAATTCTTCAAGAGAAGTTGGTTCAGAACTTTCACCTGCAAAAGCACCGAAGAAATCTCCGGAAAGACCAACAGAACCTACCGTAATGGTTGGTGCTCCGGTTACTTTTTTAGCCCAGCCTGCAAAGTTCAGATCAGAA
Source organism: Flavobacterium circumlabens (assembly GCF_004345565.1). Taxonomy (GTDB): domain Bacteria; phylum Bacteroidota; class Bacteroidia; order Flavobacteriales; family Flavobacteriaceae; genus Flavobacterium; species Flavobacterium circumlabens. The sequence continues at coordinate 485,122 of NZ_SLWA01000002.1, forward strand.
TCTTCGAATTCCGGTTCCCAGAAACGACGTTGCGAACAGTGTAAAATATCGACACCCGCATCTACAAGAGGCGTAAGCCAGGCTTCTAATTCCTGTGGATTTTTAGCCAGTTTATAATTGTAATCAGAAGGTTTGAATTGAGAAAAGCGCATAATAACTGCGAAATCAGGACCCACTTGTTTTCTCACTTCCTTAACCACTTCAATCGCAAAACGGTTACGTTCGGGCAATGTTTTTCCACCATAAATATCCGTACGTAAATTCGTTTCAGCTCTAAAGAACTGGTCAATCAAATACCCGTGTGCACCGTGAATTTCGATGGTATCAAAACCTAATCTTTTAGCATCAGCGGCAGCTTTACCAAAAGCAAGAATTGTATCTTCAATATCTTTTTCAGACATGGCAATACCGTTTCTGAAATCAGGTCGGTTTAATCCGGAAGGGCCTTCAAAAGGAACAGGCGGTACCCATCCGGAATGGTGGTTATCCATAATTCCCATATGCCAGATTTGTGGCCCCATTGAACCTCCGGCAGCGTGCACTTCATCAATCACTTTTTTCCATCCGTTTAAGGCTAAATCTCCATGAAAATGAGGGACATTAGCATCGTTTGAGGACGAAGGTCTGTCAATTACAGTTCCTTCAGATAATATTAAACCAACTTCACCTTCTGCTCTTTTTTGGTAGTAAGCAGCTACTTCATCCGTTGGAACTCCGTTTGGAGAAAAAGAGCGCGTCATTGGCGCCATTACGATTCTATTTTTAAGATTTAACGTTTTTAAGTTAAATGGCGAAAACAGGTTGTTTGTACTCATAGTAATTTACAAATTAGATTGAATTAATTTACTGAGTGCTTCAAAGGCACCTTCGTTGCGTTTATAGTAAGTCCATTGTCCGACGCGTTTAGATTCTATAAATCCGGCGCGTTGTAAAATAGACAGGTATTCAGATACTGTTGATTGCGTTAAGCCGGCCTTGGCCTGTATTTGCCCAACACAAACTCCGTGTTCAAATCCTGCATGCTGAAGCTGATCCGGAAAATTGATTTCAGGTTCTTTCAGCCATTCCAGCATTTGTAATCTGGACTTATTAGATAATGCTTTAAAGATTTCTATATTTTCCATGCCGCAAATATATCGACTTTTCCCGATATACCAATTTAAAGAAAAATATTTGGCAAAATTTTAAGATAGGGGAATTGATTAAGGAAATATTGAAAGAAGTATTTATATTTGTTTCCGGATTAATCATGCAAAGGGACAAAGATGCAAAGGGACAAAGTTGTTTTTCCATTGTTTCACGCAGATTACAGGGATTTAAGAAGATTTTAAAATCCTTTAATTCTTTAATCTGTGGCTATACTATAAAACTCTGCGACTTTGCGAGATCAAAAAGCCCAAATAAATAAACTCAATTACTTATGAAAAAAATCTACTTTGTTTTAGTTTTTACATTTTTTAATTTACTGACCAGCAACGCTCAGGTTGTAGGCACTGAAGTAGGAGATATTGCTCCGGAAATCGATCTTCCGGATACGAAAGGAAATAACGTTCTGCTTTCTTCTTTAAGAGGAGAATTGGTACTGGTAGATTTTTGGGCTTCCTGGTGCGGACCGAGTATTAAGGAACAACCGGAATTGATAAAACTGTACAATACTTATCCTGACAAGTTTTCTATTTACAGCGTTTCTATGGATACGAAAAAGCCACTTTGGTTAGCTGCAATAGCGAAACAAAAATTGCCGTGGACACAAGTTAGCGATTTAAAATATTGGAAATCTCCCGTTGTTGGGGATTATATGCTGCAATCGGTACCTTTAAATTTCCTTATAGATAAAAACGGAATTATTATGGCCAAAAACATTCACGGAAATGCATTGAATGAAATGGTCAAAAGTTTGCTCACGCCACAATAATTTTGGAAATTTCAATAAAAAAATTCCAAATTCCAACCTTACTGTCAGATTGGAATTTGGAATTTGATTTTTGGATTTTTAGATTTTTACTTTTTATTCGGTTGAATTTTTCCTGACTCCCCCAAAACTCGTTTTCAGCATTTCCCTAATTTGAAATTGCGTTTTGCTTCGGGTAATATTTTTCCATTCCAGAAAATCAAACAGATGAATTTCATGTGCATAGGGATTGGTAACAAAAAAAAGTCTTGAAATAGAGTATTTATAAGGTTTTATTTCATTGGAAACATGGCGATTCGGAACTATAATAAGTATGGTTTCCCATTTCAGGAAATCTTTAGGAATATCTTCTCTCTCGGTTAAGCCAAGCGACTCAAAAAAAGCAACTATTTTCTGATCGTTAAGACTGTTAATCTTCTCGTCAATGCTTTTTAGGGTGCTATGAAGTGTGTTTTCATCTTTTATAACACTCATGATACGTATGGTTTTTTTAATTTAATAAGTAAAATTAAGTTAAAAGAACAAGATTTGGTAAAGAAGCGCTGATAGAATGATTCTAAATTTTTAAGGCCTAATTTACAGAGGCAAATAATATAAAAGATTACCTTTTGATTAAATACTATTATTTTAATCGGTTTAAAAAGAATATTTTTATCGCTGTTTGCAAAACAATTCTGTTAATTTTTATATTTATGAAAACTATTTCTCCTCACGGAATTCTTCTTTACCTTGTTTTTTTATTCTCGTTTAATTCTTTTGGGCAAAATAAATCAGAAAGGGACTTGATTTTGATTGATAAGGGCTGGAGTTTTTCTTTTGGTCATTTGTCTGATACAGAAAAGGATTTCGGACACGCGACGGGTTATTTTTCCTATTTATCAAAAACAGGATTTGGAGACGGACCAGCTGCACCGGGATTTGATGACCGTGCCTGGAGGAAACTGGACCTTCCGCATGATTGGGTGGTGGAACAGTCTTTTAGTGAAAAAGCAAGTTTCAGCCACGGATTTAAAGCAGCCGGAAAAGGTTTCCCTGAAAAAAGCATCGGCTGGTACCGAAAAAAAATAGAGATTCCACAATCAGATCTCGGACGCATTATTTCCTTAAGATTTGATGGTGTTTTCAGGAATTCCAAAGTCTGGTTTAATGGGCATTTCCTGGGAACAGAAGAAAGCGGATACAATGGTTTTGAATCTGATGTTACGGCCTACATTAATTACGGAGGGGAAAATACGATTGTCGTCCGTGCCGATGCTTCGATGGAAGAAGGATGGTTTTACGAAGGTGGGGGAATTTACAGACATGTGTATCTTCAAAAAACAAATCCGCTGCATGTCATCCAAAATGGAACGTATGTCACCTCTGAAATTAAAAATGATACAGCGGAAGTCACGGCAGAAGTTACCATTGAAAACAAAGGAAATTATAAGGGGCAGCTTGAAATCGTCCAAAATATCCTGGATGCTTCAGGAAATCAAATCGCAACTATTTCTGAAAATCCGATCGCACCTGATTTTTATAAAACAGCAAAATATACTTCAAAATTAATAGTGAAGAATCCATTATTATGGGATATTGATTCACCCAATCTATATCGTCTGGTAACTCAGATCAGGCAGGGCGGTAAGATTCTGGACCGTTATGAAACTTCTTTCGGAATAAGAACGATAAAATTTGATGCCGAAAAAGGGTTTTTCCTGAATGGTAAAAATATTAAACTTCAGGGTACAAATAATCATCAGGATCATGCAGGCGTAGGAACGGCGCTACCGGATGAATTACACTATTTTCGAATTCAGAAACTCAGGGAAATGGGTTCAAATGCCTATCGCTGCTCGCATAATCCGCCCACTCCGGAATTGCTGGAAGCCTGCGACAAACTGGGCATGCTGGTCATTGATGAAACGCGACTGATGGGAATTAATGAATATCATCTGAATGATTTAAAAAGAATGATCGAAAGAGATCGCAATCATCCGAGTATTTTTTGCTGGTCGGTTGGAAATGAAGAATGGAATATTGAAGGAAACAGTACAGGCGAACGTATTACAAATGTCATGCAGGGTTTTGCAAAAAGTATAGATCCTACAAGACCTGTAACGGTTGGAATCAGCAGTGGTTTTAAAAGCGGAATTTCATCGGTTGTTGAAATCATGGGCTACAACTATATTGGAAACGGAGATATTGATGCACATCAAAATGAATTCAGACAACAGCCCGGAATGGGAACAGAGGAAGGTTCTACTTTTGCGACGCGCGGCATTTACGTTACAGATGATGCAAAACATTATCAGAGTGCTTACGATAAAAAACCGCGCCCGTCTTTTTACAGTATCGAAGAAGGCTGGAAGTTTTATGCAGAACGCCCTTATCTTGCCGGAATGTTTATCTGGACTGGTTTCGATTATCGTGGAGAACCAACTCCGTACGGATGGCCGTCGGTTACTTCTTATTTCGGAATGATGGATGTTTGCGGCTTTCCGAAAGACAATGTGTATTACCTGAAATCCTGGTGGGGAAAAGAACCCGTTTTGCATCTTTTACCGCATTGGAACTGGGCAGGAAGAGAAGGCAGGGAAATTGATGTCTGGGCCTATTCTAACTGTGATGAAGTAGAACTTTTTCTAAATAAAAAAAGCCTCGGAAAAAAGAAAATGGAACGTTTGGGACATTTAGAATGGAAAGTAAAATACGAACGGGGAACTCTGGAAGCCGTTGGTTATAAAAACGGAAAAAAAATACTTACTGAGGTTCAGAAAACAACTGAAATAGAAGAAAACATAAAGCTGACTGCCGATAAACAAATTCTTTCTCATACTGATATCGCTGTGGTTACAGTAGAACTGACAGACAAAAAGGGGCTGCATGTGCCTAATGTAAATGATGAAATTAAGTTTGAAGTAAAAGGAGGAAAGATAATTGGAGTAGGGAATGGTAATCCGACGTCATTAGAGAAAGACAAATTTCTGGATGAAATTACGTTGGTTCCTATCACTAATTTTCAGGAAAGAAAAGCAACAACAGCTGACGCTTCACAACAATTATCAGCCAATACGGAAGAAGGCTGGAAAGAAGCTTTTAAAGACAGGGATCATAAAAATCAGGCTCCATCGTATGCGTACCGCGGTGAGTTTGAGCTGAAAAATAATGCAATAACAAATACAGTTAGTTTCTTTTATAAAAAAATCGGACTCGAGACGACCATTTTTGTCAACGGAAACAGAGTTGCCGCAAGTGCGGAAGATCCTGATAAATACATTTTAAATTCGGGTATCTTAAGACAGGGAAAAAATACAATTCACATTGTTGCCAAACCCCTTCAAAAATTAAAAGAATGGGATGTTATGAATACCGATCCCGGACTGATCCAGATCATAACGCCATCCGAACCCTGGAAACGAAAACTTTTTAACGGATATGCGCAGGTCATTGTCCAGACCGACGGCAGTGGAAATGATGTAGTGATTTCAGCTTCCGCTAAGAATTTAAAGCCCGGAGTTTTGAATATTAGTTTTAGCAAAAAATAATAACAGGCTATCATCAATTTGAATAACAAAAAATGGCTGTAAAATTTAAACTTTTACAGCCATTTTTTTACCCTGAGACTAAGCCTGAGTACTGAGTACTGAGACTAATTAACCTCTTTCTTATACCTCAGTTTCCATCCGTTTTTTTCTTTAAAAAACGTTTCGGTTACTGCAACATTTTGGGCGTCTTTACCTTCCAATTTAAGGACTTCAATGTAAGTAAGTACCGCTGTATTTTCATTGGAAAAAACAATCCTGAAATCTTCAGCAGTCCAGGATTCTATTTTAGTTTTCGGATGTGTACTATAACTTTCGATAAATTCATTTTTGTTTAATTCTTTAAGATCAGCGGTTTGTAATATGAAATTGGCTCCTAAAAATTGATTGGTCACATCAGAATTTCCTTTTACAACAGCACTTAATAAATCGTTTTCCTGTTTGGATAAAAGTTTTAATAAGGGTTCCTCCTTAATGTATTTCGTTAATTCATAAGCAGAAACTGGTCCGTTATGTGTAGGATAAATAGTTTTTACCTTATTTTCCAAAGCAATTTTTTCAATCACTTTTAAATTCTCATCCGCCAATTGTTTGTTTTCGTGAAAAAAGTGTTCTCTTACATGATGACCGTCAGGAGCTAGTCCGCCTCCCTGAGATTTGAAGGTCCCTACAAAGGCATCTCCCACAAAAAGATTTTCACCAATCAGAACCAATAAATCACCTGGCGTATGTCCGCCTTTAATCGGAATGATTTTGCCATTTACGCCATATTGGCTCAGATCAATCGTATTTTCAACAACAATGTCCGGAGTAAAGGGCGGATAACTTAAATCAGAATAGGGACGAAGTCGGTTTCCCCAAATGCTGACATCTTCCGATTTTTGCAATTCCGTTTTACCTGAAGTAAATTTTTCTAAGTCGCCTTTGCTTCCTGCAATCTTAATTTTGAAGGTCTGTTGTAAAAAACGGGCATTTCCGGCATGATCCCCGTGTCCGTGTGTCACAATGGCCAAAGAAATGTTCTCCGGTTTAAAGCCCAGTTTTTGAATTGAATGTACCAGACTATCCTGATAGCCTGCAACAGGAACACCTGTTTCTATTAGTATTAATTTCCCGGAATTGCCTTTTATAAGATAGGCTTCTGAAAAATAATTTTGGATATGATATACCTGGACTTTCTGGTTGTCATTTTTGTGCTGTGCAACGGCAGTAAAAGTTGCGGCAATCAGTAAAAAGAAAAACAATAAAGAAAAGCGTTCTGTATTGTTGGCATAAATTGACTTTTTCATTTTTATAATATTAAAATTAGTTGTCCTTATTGACAATGCAAATCTGGGACAGAATAAGAAAAATAAAAATGAACTGGTTTAGGAAATAAGGTTGAACTGGTTTAACTTTTTGATGTTTTTCCGTTTCGGATTTTGCTGAGGTATTCTGTACTGAAACCCAGATACGAAGCCAGGGCGTATTGTGGAACGCGTTTAGCAATGGCGGCATATTTGCTCATAAATTCATCGTAGCGTTCTTCGGCGGTTTTTGTGAAATTAGACAAGAGTCTTTTTTGTTGAAAGGCTAACGAACGCTGCGTGATGATGCGTTCAAATTTTTCCAGTTTTGGAATTTCTGCTAAAAACCTTTGCTCGTCTTCATAGGCAATCTGAATGAGGATGGAATCTTCCAGCGCTTCTACAAATAAAGTGGCAGGTTCCTGATAAATCAGACTGCTGTAATCGGAAATCCACCAGTCTTCTATGGCAAATGATAACGTATGTTCTTTGCCTTCATTGTCTACCAGATAGCCTCTGAAAGCGCCTTTTACGACATAACTTTTATGCTGGCACACAAAGCCCGGCTGTACGATAAACTGTCTTTTTTTGACCTTTGTAATTTTCAAAAAGCCGGCCAGATGATTTTTTTCATCATCAGTCAGATCAACATATCTGGAAATATAATCTATAACGGGTAGTAAATCCTTCATTTCACAAAGATAAAATATTATGGATGGAACAGGAAAGATCTGTTTTTATTCTTTAACATTTTGAGAAGTAAATTTTTGTTTGAATTTCATAACTTTGCGGCATGAAGGAGAACACTATTTCAGAACCAATTGATTTTAATACTTCTGACTTAAAACTGAAAGGCTTTAAAGTGTACGAAGCCGGAAACGACTGCAGCGCCATACCGACTTATAATCGCAGGGATTTTTATAAAATCTGTATCAATACAGGTCAGAATATTATTCAGTATGCAGACAGAGGTATTGAAACTGACGGAACTATTTTGTTTTTCGGAAATCCGCACATTCCGTATTCCTGGGAAGTAATATCGGAGTCTTATCATGGTTTTGCCTGTGTTTTTACCGAAGAATTTCTGAAAGTCAATGACCGTTCGGAGAGCCTTCATGAATGTCCGTTGTTTAAAATCAGCGGAACGCCCATCTTTTATTTATCAGCGGAGCAAAAGACGTTTCTGACTTCTCTTTTTCAGAAAATGATAGTAGAGCAGGATACCGATTATGTCTTTAAGGACGATCTAATCCGAAATTATATCAATCTGATTATTCATGAATCGATGAAAATGCAGCCTTCGGAAAATTTCTTTAAACATAAAAATGCTTCTGCAAGAATTACATCCTTATTTCTGGAGCTTTTAGAAAGACAATTTCCAATTGAAACTAAAGATCAGCCTCTTATCTTAAAAACGCCGCAGGATTATGCGCAAAATCTGGCGGTTCACGTCAATCACCTGAATCGTTCGGTAAAAGAAATTACCGGAAAATCTACTACAGCCCATATTACGGAAAGAATTATCAGCGAAGCAAAAGCACTGTTGCAGCATACAGACTGGAGTATCGCAGACATTGGATATTCCCTTGGATTTGAATATCCGAGTTATTTCAATAATTACTTCAAAAGACTTACAGGAACGATTCCGAAGTCGTTACGAATGTAAATTGTTTCAAAATCTTAATTTTTTGTTTGATTTTCATTATTTCTGATCGGATTTACCGTAGTAAATTTGCACTCAGAATGCAGAATTATTGATCAGATTTATTACTGGCTAAAGATATATACTTCCATAGGCACACTCTTGCCCGATTTAGTTGCAGTACTGATAATAAAAAATAAAAGCTTTACCATATTTTAAAGCGAATCGGAAATACTCAATAAATTTTTAAATAGAAAACTAAATTCAATTAATAACTAACTTTATGTCAACAAAATACACCACAGTTACTGAAGAAGGGAAAGTTTCGAATTCGTTTATGACGGGCGATGTTTCTTATAAAAAACAGACCAGCGATATTCATCCCGAAAATACGCTGATCAAAGATGTTGTTTTTGAACCGGGCTCGAGATGCAACTGGCATATCAATTCCAGTTTACAGCTGTTTATCGCGACAGACGGAATTGGCTATTATCAGGAAAGAGGAAAAGGGATGAAACTCATCCATAAAGGGCAGGTACTTACCGTATTGCCTGGCGTAGAACACTGGTATGGGGCAACACCGTTCAGTCGATTTTCCCATATAGCCATCATCACAGAAATAGACAAAGGTAAAGGCACCTGGCTGGAAAGCGTAACCGAAGAGGAGTACAATAGTTTTGGGAAGAGGTACTAAGTTGCTAACTTATAAGGTACTGAGGTTCTAAGTCACTAAGACCCTAAAAGAAAAAAGCCTCAGAACCTTAGCGCCTCAGCAACTTAGAACCTCTAAAAAAAAAAATAAACCCCTAAACATTTTACTGCTTAGGGGTTCCCCAAAAAAAAAAATACCAATACCAATTCTATTTTTTATCTAAGTTTTGTTTAAGCAATTTAGCATGTTCTAAATGTGCTGTTAAACCTGCAATACTATTAGAGGCCCAAACTTTTACATCTTCATCTTTAGCATCTTCAGAGGCTGTTCTTAGCTTATCAATTGCTTTCTCGTGACCATCGATCATCATATCAGCAAATTTTTTGTCAAAATCAACACCTGATTTTTCGTTTAGTTTATTGTATTCTTCCTGTCCTTCTTCAGTTAGAGAAGTTGGAAGGGTGAAATTTTTTGCTTTAGCCAAAGCACTCACTTCCGAAGCAGATTTAGTGTGCTCATCAACAAGCATTTTACCAAATTTTTTCACTTCTATATTAGTGCTTTTTGTCTGAGCCAGTTTTCCGATTTCGATTTCGGCTAAATTCACTTCAGCGATATCTACCAAAAATTCAGAATCGTCCTTTTTATCATCTATAGAGTCAAATTTGGCTTCATTGCTATCTTCAGCAACCTCTTTTGGATCTTCTTGCTTAGTTTCATTTTTGCAGGAATTTAGGAATATAATGATTAGTCCGGCGCCTAAAATAACTTTTCCTGCTAGTAATAACTTTTTCATGATTTTATGGTTTAAATGTTATGATGTAAAATTATTCAGAAAGGCCAGGGAATATTTTACAGCATTTTAGAAAAATGTTACAGGATTTAAATATGGAGCATTTTCTTGCTTTTTTTATCTGATAATGAATGAGTCGGAAAAATCACAATACAGCTACCTTGTTAATAAACTATTTGACTTATAGTTAATTATGAAAATTTATTCAAAAATTGTATAACGCAATTGTTTTGATTTATGATCAATTTTGAATTACCATACATATTATCATTATTCATTAAAACTTATCATCATGCCAGATCCAGTAATTAAAAACGAGGAGCAAGACCAAGCACATTTAAAAAAAGGAAATAGTGAGGAAAAATCAGTCAGCATTGACAATACTCCTGATTCGGAAGTAAGAGGCGGCAGAACTAAAATTTACGAAGAATGGACAAAAGACGAATTGTACCAACAAGCCAAAAAAGTCGGTATCCCGGGGCGTTCTTATATGTCTAAAAAGAACCTTATCAAATCCTTACGCAACAATTAGAATACAAAATTAAATTTCAGGAAATCATATGAATGCTAAAATCGCCCAGGGAGAACTAATGGAGCAATTAATAAAAGCACCGCAATTAGTTTTAGAAAAATTAGATTTAGTTTACGTAAATGATCACGCGCTTACGATACAACGTTGTAGGGAAGGCGAGGGTTTCGTATATAAAAAGAATGGCAGAAGTGTTAAAAGGAAAAGTGAATTAAAACGCTTTAACAGCTTAGTGCTTCCGCCTGCCTGGGAGAATGTAAGGATTACAGATTTATCCAACGGGCATCTTCAGGCTGTAGGTACAGATGATAAAAACAGAAAACAATACAGATATCATCCCAAATGGAACCTGGTTCGGAATCAGACGAAATTCTATAAAATAGCCGAATTCGGAAAGTTCCTTCCCAAAATCAGAAGACAGGTCGATTTGGATCTGGAACAAAAAGAATGGAACAAGAACAAAGTCATTGCGCTTGTTATTCGGCTGATGGAAGAAACACATATTAGAATTGGAAACGAAAAATACGCAAAAGACAACAAATCTTATGGGCTTTCGACTTTAAGAAAACGACATATCAATATTGATCGTAATTCGCTTCGGTTTGAGTTTGTCGGCAAAAAAGGAAAACAGCATACCATCACCACCAGAAATAAACAACTGATAAAATTGGTCAGCCGATGTGAAGAAATTCCAGGTTGGGAAGTTTTTAAATACTATGATGAAAATGGCGAACGAAAAGTCCTGGACAGTCATATGGTAAATGAATATCTTCATGAAATTTCAGGTAAGCATTTTAGTGCGAAAGATTTCAGAACATGGGCAGCATCCCTGATATTTTTTGAAAATTTACTGAATATCGGAATTACTGAGGAAGAAAAAGAAATTAAAAAAAATATTCTGACGGCTATTGACAGTACTGCCGAAGCACTGGGAAATACAAGAAGCGTCTGTAGAAATTATTATGTGCATCCTTTGATTGTAGCCGGTTATGAAGATGGTTCAATCAAAGAATATTTTGATAAAGTCCGTAAAAACAGAAGCAATCAAAAATATTTTTCACGTTCGGAAGTTGTTTTTTCTGAATTAATCGGAAGCTTTCAACCCGAATTTTCAAACGGATTGAGCTAAAAATTGATTGGATTGAGTTAAAGAATACGTGTAAAAAACAGCAATTTTGATACTACAAGGAGTTCAGATTGGAAAAAAAAAGCGGCACATATATCTTTTGGTAAATGTGTCGTTTTAATTTAAAACAAAATTATAAAGTTATGGGAACTAAAAGTGGTGCTTATCAGGATGTATATATCAAAAGAGAGGATGAAATGGTAAGTTTGAAAAACGATGTAACTGATTTTTGTGAAAAGTACATCAAACCTGTTCATCCCGATAATTGGGACTGGTCGGTACGGGATTTCGAAAATCCGGATAACGATCCTACAATTGACGAAGCAAGAGCGATTGCAGCTGTTGTTTATAACGATTTAAATAAAAACATAGAAACCGATGTTGATCTGTCAACGATGAACAATGTCGAAGCCATTAAAGCCTATTTAAATCCGAATAGCAAACACGAAAGATTTAATATGGAAGAATTCGCTTTTGCCTTAAAAGTGGAATTAGAACACGGAAGGATAAAGGATGTCAATGTAACCAGCAATCATCCGTTTCTGACTGCCATGATCGCACTTGCCCATATGACCGAAAGCCTGACCTATTACAAAAGATTAGCCGTAATGGAAGCACAGGGTGAAATTTATGAAATCATGCGTAAAATCGAAAGTTCCACTACAGGAAAAGAGGAATGGTATAAAGAATTAGGCAAAGCTGAACAGGAACTAAACGAAGCCAGATCCGGTCTCTCAGAACGCCTGGAAAGAATGGATGATATTCCTCCTTTGGAAAAAATTGGAGATTAGGTTTTTATAAAAAAATAAAATAAAGAAAGCCGTTACTACATGTAACAGCTTTCTTTATGTTTTACCCCGATTAAAATTTTCTGGGGTCATTGTCAGGATAAGTATCTCCCGAATCTTCTTCTTCGATTTCGTCTTCTTCCAGATCGTCTTCCAATTCATCATCATCCTCATCTATATCTTCAAGATCTTTATCTGTTTCGGTAAAGTCATCGTCAACATCTTTAGGGTTGTCAAATTCGTCGTTTAAATCTTCCTGATCGTCATCGTGTTCAAGATCACGGGGAGAATGGAAATCATCGTCCAGATCATCAATTTCATCGTAATCACCTTCGTCATTAGTGATTTGCTCCTGATCCGGAATTGCCTTATTAGGATCATATCCGTTTAATTTACGTCCAAAATTTCTACTATCATTGTAATGGTGATGTCCTTTTTTTAGCTCGTGATTGTTATAAAGGGCTTCATTCATAATCGCATTTTGCTTATTTAAATTAGTGCTTCTGATTTTTTTATCTGTAATATCCATGATCGGTGATTTTAATTGTTTGTATTACAAATCTAACACCTGACAGATGCTTTCTTCTTACAGAATTTTATTTGCTAATTCTATAATTTACAGATGTTTATATTGTAATTTAAGCAAAAAAGGGTGTAACAAATTCGTTTTTAATGCCTGTAATTTTACTCTTATTAATTATTAAAAAAAACTCTATCATGGAAACTAAAAGTAAAAAAGAGACCACACCAAAACAAACTGCAAAAGCAGGTGTCATAAAACCAAAGTCAAATGCAGCTTCAGGATTAACAGCACTTTTTGAAGATGGACTAAAAGATATTTACTGGGCGGAGAAAGCGCTGACAAAAGCACTTCCGCTAATGGCAAAAAATGCGACCTCTGCTGAATTGATCGACGCATTAACCAATCATTTGACGGAGACAGAAGAACAGGTAACCCGTTTAGAAAAGGTTTTTGAGTCGATCGGTAAAAAAGCAAGCGCGAAAAAATGTGATGCCATGGAAGGTTTAATTGAAGAAGGAAAAGGTATCCTTGAGGAAACCGAACCAGGCGTAGTTCGTGATGCCGGGATTATTGCGGCCGCCCAAAAAATCGAGCATTACGAGATTGCCACTTACGGAACGTTACGACAATTTGCAGAAACCCTTGGTTTTACGGAAGCTGCAGCGCTGTTGGAGGAAACATTAGATGAAGAAAAAGGGGCTGATAAAAAATTAACGGAAGTTGCCGTAGCAGCCATTAATATTGAAGCGGCAGAAGAAGACGAAAAGTAAACTGCCCTAAAAGAAAAAGTGTTGTTTTTTGCAGCACTTTTTCTTTTATAATTTAAAAATACCGGTCTAACAAAATATAGAATTCTTATGCCAGAAGGTCCGTCAATTGTAATACTTAAGGAAGAAACACAGCAATTTTCAGGGCAGAAAGTAATTTCTGTTTCCGGAAATAGTGCTATTGACATTCAAAGAATAAAAGGTAAAAGCATAACCTCTTTTAAAACCTGGGGAAAACACTTTCTAATTTGTTTTGATGATTTTACGGTTAAAATCCATTTACTCATGTTTGGTACCTACCGGATCAATGAGCGAAAAGAAACCACGCCACGATTAAGTTTGGTTTTTTCGAAAGGTGAACTTAATTTTTATACTTGCTCCGTTAAAATTCTCGAAGGAGATATCAATCTTCATTATGACTGGACTGAGGATGTCATGAATACAAAATGGGATCCGGAAAAAGCAAAACAAAGCCTGGATAAAATTCCAAAACAAAAGATTTGCGATGCTTTACTCGATCAGGATATATTTTCGGGAGTCGGCAATATTATAAAAAATGAAGTTTTATACCGCTGTTACATTCATCCCGAATCTTTGGTGGGTACAATTCCACCTCTGAAACTAAAGGAATTGATTGACGAATGCTCTGTTTACAGTTTTCAGTTTTTGGAATGGAAAAAAGCATTTGAACTTAAAAAACATTGGCTTGCTCATACCAAAAAAATCTGTCTGCGCTGCGATCTTCCGTTTACAAAGAAATATACCGGTGTAAAAAAACGAAGAAGCTTTTTCTGTACCAATTGTCAAAAATTATATCAATGAAAAAAGAACTATTAACAGGATGTTCGAGTTACAATAACCGCTATTGGAAAGGTATTTTCTATCCCGAAAATTTGCCCACTTCCAAATGGTTCGATTATTATTGCCAGCATTTTGATACGTATGAAATGAATGGTACTTTTTACAAATTTCCGACCCTTCGAATATTCGAAAATTGGTATAAAAAAGTACCGGAAAATTTCCTTTTTGCAGTAAAAGCACCAAAAGAAATTACGCACATCAGGAAGTTTACAGCTTGCGAAACTTTGTTGTCTGATTTCTATTCTATTTGTGAAAATGGTTTACGTGAAAAATTAGGTCCGATATTATTTCAGTTTCCTCCGAGTTATGATTTTACCGAAGAGAGACTGCAAACCATTATAAAATCACTTGATACTAAATTTATGAATGTAATTGAATTCAGGCATAAAAGCTGGTGGAATCAGCATGTCCGGGATACTTTTATAGAAAATAAAATCACTTTTTGCAGTGTAAGTTATCCGGGATTGCCTGATGTTGTTTTAACCGAATTTCCAATGGTTTACGTTCGGCTGCACGGAGATAAAAAGTTGTTTTATTCAGGGTATTCAACAGAAAAACTGGAAGAAATAAAAAAGGAAATTTCAAAATCCTCTAAAAGTGCTTTTGTTTATTTTAATAATACGGCAGGTGTGGAAGGGATTTCGAATGCTTTGGAGTTTAAAGCACTATAAGTTTAAAAAGATAAAGAAAAACCAAAATGGGGTATTAAAAGGAAGGAGCAATTACAATCCGGCTTTGGCCCGATAATAATTGCTCCTTGGTCTTAAATGAGAAAAAATATAATGAAGAAATGAAATTTACAATTTCAAAGTTCCTTCAATTCCGTCATCCATGGTTTTTCCACTTACAAATGCAGCTGTCATTTTTGCAATTGCAACCACTTTTCCGTGTTTATTGTTCCAGTAGTAGCCATCTTCAGGTACGACTTTAATAACACTCAGATTCGGATCGTCAATTCCACCCGGCATCCAGATTTTTACAATCGGATCCCATAGTTCTTCTATGATTTCGCGTTTGTACAATATTGTTGCAGTTCCATGTAAAGTCAGAAATTTATCATGTGGCGCAGCAAAAAAGATTTCTACCAGTGGATTTAGCGTGATTTCTGCATTTTGACTGCTGTTTCTGTCCGATAAAAACCAGAGTTGTCCCAGTTCATCAATTTTCTGAACAGACATTGGCCTTGATTGCAGTCTGATGTCTTTATAAGTACAAAACATACATGTTTTTATATCTTCTGCGAGATCTTTTATTTTATCTGCAGCTAGTTCATCTGTAAGGTCTTTATGATCTCCCATAACTTTATTTGTTTAATGTGTTAATTAATTAGTTTTGCATAAAAACTCCTGTTTGTAAATTGAATTTTATGTAAGAGTTTAATAATGATAAAGTTGAGGATTTTGTTCTTTTTCCGGTTACAGAATTTTACTTATAAATTATGAGATTCCAATTTGGATTTTTGTCAGAATTTAAAACAAATTATTTAAATTTATTTATTTGAGTTATCTTTGAATCACAAAATACCATTTTTCCAATATACATGAAAGATTTGACAATATTTTATACAGATGATGACGAAGATGATATAAGCATTTTCACAGACGCAGTTGAATCTTTACCTAAGAAAATAGAGCTAAAAACGTACAATGGAGGTGAAAAATTACTGAACGCAATTTACAATCCGCCACCAACGCCACACGTTGTTTTTTTAGATTTGAATATGCCGGGTAAAAATGGTTTTGATGTATTGACTGAGCTGAAAAAGTCTGATGAAAAAAAAGACATTCCAATTATAATTTTTTCCACTTCAAACGAACCGGGCATCATAGAAAAATGCCGTACACTGGGAGCCAATTACTTTATAACAAAACCTGTTTTAATGAAAGATATTATAAAATCTATTGAACATGCTTTAGAAATTGACTGGAAAAAGTTTACTCCCGATTCCAAAAATTTTGTCTATAAATTATAAGGACTTTTAAAAAAATTATAAAAACCAAACTTACCCATAAGTTTGGTTTTTTTTTAGAAGATTAATTTCAAAAAGGTGCTTCTTTAACTTTTTTCACTGTGCCAGGATTGCAGACCAATTCCTATATCTCAATTATTGACTTTGAAAAGCGCACATTTTTCTTAGAGTCTGTAAAGTGTTATTATTGTGGCGTATATTCTCTTTTCTAATTTTTAAATGAGCTAAGATTTAAATGCATTGAGTTAAGGTTTTTGGGTCTGATTGCTGAAATTTGGATAAGAGATTAGAAAACATATTAAAAATAAAGATCATGAAAAAAGAATATTCAAAAAACGAAACCGACTATATCAAAAAATATCAGGATGAGGGATATACCTCTAACTTCTTGTTTCAGGATGGTACATTCTTAGATTCAGAAACTAAGAACAGCTATCTGCCGGAAGAAATATTTATTGTGGCCCATCATCGCTACGAAGGAATGAGTGATCCTGATGATATGTCTATCTTATATATAATAGAAACCAACGATGAGAAAAAAGGAACTCATTTAATAGGCTATGGACCAACTGCTGATTTGGAAGAGGCAGAATTCTTTAAAGATATTCCAAAAAAGAACTATTCTAAAAATGCGGATATTAATGAAATTGCTTCCGAGTAAGTATATTAGAAGAAGCTTATTATAAAAATACACAACTATTTTATTTTGCTGAGGAAAGCAGTTATTCAGGATTAATTTCTGAATAGCTGCTTTTTTATTTAAAAGAATGCTAAAGTAGGAATTTGAGTGCAACCACAAATTTTGAAATATATCCGAAAAATTGTATAACAATTTGATTTGCAATAATTACGAAATTTGAAATATCAAAAGCGATAAAAAAACCAA
The DNA here is from genome assembly GCF_004345565.1 of Flavobacterium circumlabens. Classification (GTDB taxonomy): domain Bacteria; phylum Bacteroidota; class Bacteroidia; order Flavobacteriales; family Flavobacteriaceae; genus Flavobacterium; species Flavobacterium circumlabens. The sequence goes on from NZ_SLWA01000002.1 coordinate 502,380, forward strand.
AACCGGTTTTGTACGTAAATTAATACTAACCGTTTTTTTTAAATAAATCAAAATGAAAAAACTATACTTAAATACTGGCGGAATCAATACAATCTTTACGGATCTTGAAAGTTCATTTGAAGGAACTTTAACCTTTGATAATGAGGATTACAATTTAGCGGTAAACTCTAAATGGGCAAAAGGTACCATCAGCGGAATGAGTTTTCAAAACAAAATGTCCTATATACAGTTTGATATGATTTTTTCTGAAGAGGTAACTTTAAGTATAGAATCGTTTCAGTGTGCTCCGGTTTTTTTCGCGTATTGTTCAGCCGGAAACTTAAAACATAGTTTTGGAGCGTACGGAAATAGTACCCATCTGAAAAAAGGACAATCCGGAATTATGAGTAACAATACAACGATCAATAATGTATTGTATTTTGAAAGAAACAAACCGGTTAAGATTTTACTGATCGGGGTTCCAACGGCAACATTTCAGGTGGAAGAAGATAACGATTTGCTTTCCAAAATATCAAAAATGTTTATTAATTCTTCCGGGAACTATATTTACGTTGGTGCACAAAACCATAGAATCGCCGAAAAACTAATTGAGTTTGATCGTATTCCTCAAAAAGGGATTGTCAAAAACTTGCTTAAAGAAAGTATTCTTAACAGTATTGTGGAAGTAGAAGTGATGCAGCACAGTTCTAATTACAGCTCAATGATTACACCAATTTTAGGTTTGGCCACTAAACAAATGGAGGAAATCAGAAGAATTTCGCAGGTTAATATTTCTGAAGTTTTACATTCACTCGGACATGCGGGAAGAAATTACTTTCCAAGATTTTTCAAAGAGAAATACCAGCTTATCCATAAATACTCTCACAATTCGCTAGCTAAAACAGCCTAATATATCCTTAACTTGTAAGACAAAAAAACAGCTTAAAACAAAGCTGTTTTTTTTATGGCATTATTTTTCCTTTTCGTAGTAAAGTATAAAATACACCATTATTAAATTTAGAAAAAGAGATACACTATTGGTGATAATAATGGGCAGATCATTTTTAAGAAAGCCATAAACTATCCAGGCCGCAATTCCAAAAGTCAGCGCACTAAAAGTTAAAAGTGAAATTTCTTTTACTTTTTTAGTTTTCCAAACCTTCAAAATCTGGGGAATAACCGATAGCGTAACGCACGTACCAGCCAGAAGCCCAACAACGTTAATCAGATCCATATCTTTTTTTTAAAATAATAGCGAATTTTTAACTGGAAGAAGACTTAAAAGTAGCACTTATTTTGTCGGGTCGTTAACTGCATTGCAACAAAAACTACCGCAATAAAACCTTCTTTTGTCATTTTGTACGAAAATACATTTGGTAAAAAAGGAAGTTTCAACGTTAATGAAATTTTAAAAATTCAGCAATCATCAGGAATCTAATTAATTCGATTCAAACATGGGAATTATGAAACTATTTTCATTTGTGATAAAATAGGTTTTTAATTTTTTTTTATAAATTTGAAGCTTTTGTCAGCTGTTTTTTACATAATAACTGGTATTCCAAGAACAAAAAACCATTCAGAACCAAATTTTAATTTTAAAATTTAATTCAATAACGTTTTACACCAATAAAATGATATTAATCGTAGATGATGTTAAGGCTAATATAATTGCCTTAAAAAAAACGCTGGAGCTGCATGATATAGAAGTAGACACGGCAGAGTCTGGTGAAGAAGCGTTGAAGAAAATTTTAAAAATAAACTATTGCCTGATCATAATGGATGTCCAGATGCCCGGACTTGATGGTTTTGAAGTCGTTAAAATTCTTTCCGGCAATAAAAAGACAAAAGAAATTCCCGTAATTTTCCTGTCCGCCATCAGCATCGAAAAAAAATACATCTTCAAAGGATACGAAACAGGCGCTGTCGATTATGTTACAAAACCGGTAGATACAGATTTACTTATTTTAAAAGTAAAAACCTTCATCAAAATTTACGAGCAGAAAAACGAATTGAAAGTAATGAAAGACTTACTTTCAAAAGAAATAAAAATTCGAAAAGAAGCGCAGGATAACCTCGAAATCAAAATCGCGGAAAGAACCAAAGAACTGGTTTTGAAAAATGAAGAACTGGAGCTCAAAAATCATGAACTGCAGCAATTTTCGTGGGTAGTTTCCCATGATTTGAATGAACCTCTCCGGAAGATTCAGATTTTTATCAAAATCATCAAAGAACTTTACTTAGTACCTGACGCAAAAGCAATTGATTATGTAGATCGTACGGTGAAGGCCGCAGAAAGAATGCAGACCCTGATTACTGACTTGCTTGCCTATTCCAGATTATCCTCAAAAGTACAACCTGAAAAAACAGATTTAAATGTTGTTTTGCAGGAAGTGCTTACTGATTTTGATTATCTCATAGAGCGTAAAAATGCCGTCATAGAAACAAGCGAACTTCCAACAATAGACAGTATTCCGAGCCAGTTGAGACAGGTTTTTCAGAACCTGATCGGGAACGCCCTTAAGTTCTCCGGAAATGTAGAAACGCCTGTTATTAAGATTACGTCAGAATTAATCAAAACAAAAGATATTGACGGTGAGGTTTCATCCGACGGGAAATACTGCCGAATTATCGTTGCCGATAACGGAATTGGTTTCGATGAAATTTACCTGGATCGTATTTTTATTATTTTTCAGAGCCTAAATGACCGTCAGACTTATGAAGGCACCGGAATTGGTCTGGCAATTGCCAAGAAAATAATAGAAAAACACAACGGATTAATAACTGCGAAGAGTCAATCCGGTAAGGGAGCCAGTTTTATCATGGTCTTACCACTAAAATATGAGAATTAAAATAAAATAACCGGCTTAAAACCTATGAAAAACAATTTTAAAAGGAATTTACTGATTAGCTCAATGGTTTCGTTGCTCGTATTAACAATCAGTTCTACGGCTTCTTATCTCAGTATAAAAAATTTGCTAAGAAGTAATTTCTGGGTAAATCATACTCAGGATGTTATTTACAATTTAAATCAGGGATCTTATCTTGTTACCGATGCTCAAACCAGAATGCGCGGTTACCTGATTAGTGGTGATGAGCAATTTATAAAAGCCTATAGTGAGTCTGAAAACGAATCGAATGCTTATTTTCAAAAACTTGCTGAACTTACAAGTGATAATCCGACACAGCAAAAACTGCTAAATGATCTAAAGCCGCTAAGAGCTAATTTCTTTAAATATCTAAACAATCAGATCGTAAAAAAGCGTCTTGGAAAAAGCAATGCTACTTTTGACCTCGCAGTAGGAGTAAAGATGATGGATGAATTAAGAAGTTATTTCAAACGCATTGAACAAAGCGAACAGATTCTTCTGAAAGAACGAAATGAAACTTCAGACCAATATGGAACCTACAGTATTATCCTGATTATCGTTGCCTTTGTTATAGCCTTTTGTATTTCGATTGTGTTTTTATTCCGAATTTTAAAAGATTATAACGAACGTTTAACACTTCAGCATGAGCTCGAAAAGAAAGACAGGGAGACAGCGGAGCGAATTGTTGCCATCAGTACGATTGCCTCTAATATTTCAAACGGAAATTATGATATAAAAATAGAAGACACCAAGGCAGATGCTCTCGGAAATGTTGGAGAATCCCTGAATAATATGGGAGCTTCCCTAAAATCTTCTTTTAGTTTATTGTCTGAAAAAGAATGGCTGCAAAGTGGTATTGCAAAATTGAATAACATCATGCTGGGTGATAAATCACTGAATGAATTATCTAAAGATGTTATTGAATTTTTATGTATGTATACCAATAGCAGTGCAGGTGTGATGTATATTCTGGAAGGTGATGAGCTTTTTGCGACCGCCGGATACAGCTATATACCGACTAAGAACAGAGAGCGTATTCAGAAAGGAGATGGTTTATTGGGACAAGCGATTATTTCGCGTAAAATGTTAGAATTAAAAGTATTGTCATCCGATTTTATTCATATTAATTATGCCCTGGGTGAAATAAAACCGACACATATTGTCGCAGTTCCCTTAATCAATTTAAGAGTAGAAGGAGCGCTTGAACTGGCCAGTATTTACGGATTTTCTGATCTTCATCTGGAATTCCTGAAATTAGTAGGTAATAATATTGGTATTGCCATTAAATCAACTCAAAACCGTAAACGCGTTTTAGAATTGCTGGAAGAAACACAGTCACAATCGGAAGAATTACGTATTCAGCATAGTGAACTGGAAGCAATTAATGCCGAACTGGAAGCACAGACAGAAAAATTGCAGGCTTCTGAAGAGGAATTAAGAGTGCAGCAGGAAGAACTGGAACAAACCAATGAAGAGCTTTCGGAGCGCAGTGTTTTATTGGAAGAGAAAAACAATGAGATTCAGAAAAAATCAGAAGCTTTAGAATTGACAACTCGCTACAAGTCCGAATTTTTGGCTAATATGTCACACGAATTAAGAACACCTTTAAATTCTATTTTGCTTTTAAGCCGATTATTATCAGAGAATAATAGTCAGAGTATGAACAATGAAGAAATTGAGTTTGCAAAAGTAATTCAGAGTTCCGGAAACAGTTTATTGGGCTTAATTGATGAAATTCTGGATTTATCTAAAATTGAAGCCGGTAAAATGGAACTTGAATATTTAGATGTTTCCACCAAAGAAATTACAGACGGCATGTATAACTTGTTCTCGTTTGTGGCGAAAGAGAAAAACATCAACTTTGAGATTATCTCAAAAGATGCCCCGATTGTCATCAAAACAGATAAAATGAGATTAGAACAGATTCTTAAAAATCTAATTTCAAATGCCATAAAATTTACAGAAAAAGGATCCGTAAGTCTGGAAATTAAAGTAAACGACGACGATGATAAAATCATTTGTTTTATCGTAAAAGATACCGGAATCGGAATCCCGTTAGACAAGCAGCCATTGATTTTTGAAGCTTTCCAGCAGGCAGACGGCTCTACAAAACGTAAGTACGGAGGAACAGGTTTGGGATTGTCGATCAGCAGGGAATTAGCAAAATTATTAAGAGGAGAGATTATCCTGCACAGTACAGTAGGAGAAGGAAGCAGCTTTACTTTATGTTTGCCTGTTTTTGGGTCAATCACTAAAAAAGTAACTGTGGAGAAAAATCCTCCCATAGAAATTGCTGCAGCAGAGGCAGAAGAATTGAAATCAATCAAAAATAAATACATCTCGACTATTATTCCGGCTGAAATTGAAGACGACAGAGACACCATTTCCGAAGATGACAAAGTAATTTTAATTGTGGAAGACGATATTAACTTTGCAAAATCACTTTTGAGCTTCAGTAGAAATAATGGTTATAAAGCTATTGTTTCGGTTCGTGGAGATTATGCTTTAAATTTTGCGATTATCTACAAACCAGTCGGAATTTTACTGGATATTGAATTGCCGATAAAAAGCGGATGGGAAGTGCTGGAGGAATTGAAAAACCACGGAGAGACCAAACATATTCCGGTGCATATCATGTCATCACATAAACTGAAACAGGAAAGTTTATTGAAAGGAGCGATTGATTTTCTTCATAAACCGGTTGCATTTGACCGAATTCCCGAAGTTTTTACGCGAATAGAACATATCATCAACAAAGAATCGCAAAAGGTTTTAATTATTGAAGATAATCCGCAGCATGCAAAAGCGCTGGCTTTCTTTTTAGAGACACATGACATTAATTCTGAAATTAAAAGTGAAGTTTCCGAAGGTTTAATCGCATTAAACAAAAAAGAAATAGACTGTGTTATTCTGGATATGGGAGTTCCCGATGCCCATGCCTACGAGATTTTAGATGGCGTTAAAAAGAGCCCGGGCTTAGAAAACCTGCCTGTAATTGTATTTACAGGAAAAAGTTTATCCCTGAAAGAAGAAGTTAAAATTAAAAAATACGCAGATTCTATTATTGTAAAAACTGCTCATTCGTACCAGAGAATGTTAGATGAAGTATCTTTGTTTTTACATTTGGTGGAAGAAACGAAAGGAGCAGACGGCAAAAAAGAAAGCCATAAAAAGCTCAATTTGCTCAACAACGTACTATACGACAAAAAAGTCCTGATTGTAGACGACGATGTTCGAAATATATATTCGCTGACCAAAGCGCTGGAAACTTTTAAGATGAATGTAATCACAGCCTTTGACGGAAACGAAGCCATCAAGATATTAGAAGAAAATCCGGATACCGATATTGTTCTTTTAGATATGATGATGCCCAATATGGACGGTTACGAAACGGCAGAAAAAATACGTACAATCCCTAAATTTATCACATTACCACTAATCGCCGTGACGGCAAAAGCAATGACAGGAGACAGAGAAAAATGTATCAGGGCAGGTGCGTCGGATTACATCACAAAACCGGTTGATATCGATCAGTTATTGTCGTTGTTGCGCGTATGGTTGTATGATAAAATTTAAGGTAAAAAGGATAAAAAAAATGAGTAAAAAAAGAGTCTTAATTATTGACGATGATTCAAGAAATATCTTCGCTTTGGTCAATACCCTAAAGGTAAAATCATTCGATTGTTTATCTTGTTTAAGTGCCGAAGAAGCCTTAAAATTGTTACAGACAGAGGAGCAGATTGATGCCATTCTGATTGACATGATGATGCCCGAAATGGATGGTTATGATGCTATTCCGTTAATAAAAAGAATACCTTCCAGAGAAGATACGTTAATTGTTGCCGTAACGGCACAGGCTATGACAGGTGATAAAGAAAAATGTCTGGAGGCCGGTGCCGATGATTATGTTTCAAAACCCATTGATGTAGATAAATTGCTTGAAGCATTATCAAAAATTTGATTTTATTATGATTGAAGATATTGAGTTAGAAACGCTTATAAATGATATTTATGAATATTACGGTTTTGACTTTGGAAGTTATTCCAGGGCATCTCTGAAAAGGCGTGTAAACCGAATATATCAATTAGAAGGATTCAAAAATTTTTATGAATTCTTGTCAAAAGTAAGGTACGATCCGGAATATTATAAAAATATGATTGACGAAATTACAGTAAATGTTACTGAAATGTTTCGCGATCCCGCTTTTTATAAGGCAGTCCGAAATGAGATTTTGCCTCAGCTGGCTCCAAAACCTTTCATTCGTTTGTGGCATGCGGGTTGTTCCAGTGGCGAAGAAGTATATTCTATGGCCATTATGCTCAAAGAGGCAGGACTTCTTCACAAATCAATTATCTATGCCACAGATATCAATTCTAAAGTTTTGGAAACGGCCAAAAAAGGAATTTTTCCGTTGCGAATGATGAAGGAATACTCCGAAAACTACCGGGACTCCGGAGGGCAGGAAGATTTTTCCAAATATTACATTGCGAACTATGGAATCGCTAAGTTTAATGAGGAATTAGCCGAAAAAATGGTTTTCTCCCAGCATAATTTAGTTTCAGACAATTCATTTAATGAATTCGATTTTATTCTTTGCCGCAATGTTCTCATTTATTTTGATAATGATTTGCAAAAAAGAGTGATCAATTTATTCGACGAAAGTCTGTCAATTCTGGGATTTTTAGCGTTGGGAACAAAAGAGACTATAAAATATTCTATATCTACCACTAAGTACAAACAGTTAGAGAAAGAAAAAATATGGCGGAAGATAAAATAAATCCAAAATGTAAAGTGGTTATTGTCGGAGGATCTGCGGGAAGTTTAAACGCTTTGATGCAAATCCTGCCGGAACTATACGTTTTAAATGCTTTCGCTCTTGTAATTGTGCTTCACAGAAGAGGTACAGACGACATGACGCTCGAAGAATTAATCAAAATAAAAACAGAAGTTCCCGTAAAAATCATCGAAGATAAAGAACCTTTAGTGCCCGGGTTTTTATACGTGGCTCCGTCCAATTACCATTTATTGTTTGAAAAAGGGGAGACGATGTCTCTCGACACTTCAGAGAAGGTAAATTACAGCCGGCCAAGTATCGATGTTTCTTTTGAGTCTGCAGCTGAAATTTACGGAGACAGTCTGGTTGCGATTTTATTATCAGGTTCCAATGCTGACGGAACAGAAGGATTAAAAACGATTCAGAATGCCGGAGGAATCATTATTGTTCAGGATCCGCAATCGGCTGATATGCCCTTTATGCCTAATAATGCTATAAGACACACTACACCGGACTTTATTCTGAATACCGATGAAATATTAAAATTTATTATTTCTGTCAACAGTTAAGCATTCCCCAAAAGATTATTATTCGATAACACTTTCATAAAATGATTCTGGGTTTTAATACTTAAAATTGCAGCTTATAAGCCAATTTATAAAATGTTATGCCATGATTTTGAATAAAATAGTGCTCTTCCCCAAAAAAAATATCGTTCGATTCAGCTTTTTGTTCCTGCTTTTTTTGAATTATACGCTTTCAGCCCAAAAGCAAGCCCGGCTTGAAGGTGTTCAGGTTGCTTTTTTATCAGATGTGCATTTACAGGATTTGTTCGGAAAATTTTCAGATAATGAATTCCGTGGAATTTTAAATCCGAAGACAGGAAAATATACCTTATTGCGAACAATGGCTTCCCAGTTACATTCGACCCGAATTTTCAATGAAAATTACTTTGCCTTTCTGGCTGCTTTAGACGATATCGCCAAACGAAAAATAAAGTATGTGGCACTTCCCGGTGATTATACAGACGATGGTCAGCCGATTCATGTTCGCGGATTAGAAGAAATCTTAAATAAATACCGAAAAAAATACGGAATTGAATTTTTTATCACCACCGGAAATCACGATCCCGTTGGGCCATTCGCGCAGGAATCCGGTAAAGAAGACTTTTTAGGAAACGAAGGAAAAAATCAGCCGATTTACAGCAAAGAAGGAATGTATAAACCTAATTTAGACCTGGAACAACCTGTTGTCGTTACCGCCGATATCGCAAAAATGGGTTATTTAGGAATTACAGAAGGGTTGAAAAATTCCGGATTTTATCCCAATAAAAAATATAAATTCTGGTCCACGCCTTTTGCACCCTATACGAGCCAGAATTATACCTATGCAAAAGCTATGGAAGCCGCTTTACTATCCAACAGAGTGTATAACGTAGCTCCGGGTTATGAAGTTCCGGATGTGAGTTATGTGGTAGAACCCATTGACGGACTTTGGCTAATGGCGATTGACGGGAATGTTTATATTCCGAAGAAAAATGCAACGGCAGATTCAAAAGATCCCAAGAATTACTCGGATGCCAGTACGGGCTACAACAATGTGCTGTCGAACAAAAAACATCTGATAAAATGGGTAGAGGAAATTTCGCTTGAAGCGAAAAAACAAGGCAAAATGCTGATTGCTTTCAGTCATTTTCCGATGATTGATTTTAATGATGACGCTTCGGCGGAAATAAAAGAATTACTGGGTCCGAATAAATGGCAGCTCAACCGGGTTCCGACCGAAGAAGTCGCACAGGTTTTTGCTGATGCAGGATTAAAAATTCATTTTGGCGGACACATGCACATCAACGATACGGGAGTGAGGACTACTGCAAAAGGCAATACACTGGTCAATATTCAGACGCCTTCCCTGGCAGCTTATATTCCGGCTTATAAATTACTGACAATTCAGAAAGATAATCTTGTCGATATTCAGACCATTACCATTGATAAGGTTCCCGGTTACGATGAACTTTTTGATTTGTACCGCACAGAATATCAGTTTCTGGAAAGCAAACATGCCAAAGACATCTGGAATATTGAGATCCTGAAAACGAAAAACTATCACGATTTTACCGATTTCCACCTCAAAGAACTGGTTCGTCTTCGTTTTTTAGCAGATGACTGGCCTGCAGCGTTCAAAGATTTTATTCTGAATGTTTCCGGAGAAGATTTATTGGTTTTGGCGAATATAAAATCAGATAAGGATTTTGATGTAATCCTGAAAAACAAAGAAAACTTCAAAACAGAATGGGCAGCGTCGGAACAAAAAACTTCTGAACTTTTATCCAAAAATAATCTCAAAAAAGAAGCTTTTAAAAACTGGAACGGGTACGATTTTCTGGTCGACTTTTACCGTTTCAGAAGCGCCGATGAATTGGCTTTAACCGATATCGGAACAGAAAAAGCAAAGGAATATAAAATACTATCACAGTTGTTTTTTGAAAACTACAAAGAAGAAACGGCTTCAAAAGAAAAACCGTTGCAAAATCAAATGCGTCTTTTCCTGATTATATTCAATAAATTCATGCACGAAGTTCCGGCAGATCATTTTAGTGTTGATTTGAAGACTGGGAGAGTTAGGGATCTTAAATAGTTTTCAGTCCCAGTCTCAGTCTCAGTTTTCCGTAAACTGAGACTGCAAACTTTATTTCTTCTCAATGAAGTTTTTTTCACGCAGATTTTGCAGATTTTCTACGCAATTTGTGTCATTTCGACGAAGGAGAAATCACATTTTCTGAAGCACGTTTGCTGAATCCGTTTAGTATAGTTTGCTTCGTTCTTCGCAATGACTTTGATTGCCGGGTAACATTGTTGCTCTGTATATGTAATTTTACTTCGTCTGTTCGCTACCGCTCTAGTCTCCAGCATCGAATCACACAACTTTGTGTTAGTTAACAAAATAGAACATAAAAAATTTGCTAAATCTGCTTGAGAAAAAAAAGAAAACCACCACAAAAAAAATCAGGTTTCAGATTCAACACAAAGTAGAACCTGAAACCTGAAACTAAAAAACTTGAAACTATTTTACACCATTAACCGGATTAACTCTAACATAAGTCCCATCATCGTATTTAATTTGATAAGGCGAATTGAAAAACGTACTCGGCAGATAATAATCCGTAGTAATTACCTGTGCACCTGATTTTTTGGATGCTTCAAAGTGCTTGTAATCATTTGCTCTGGCTTCTTTGGTATCCGAGTCGGCTCTGGTGCGGATGATGTATCCCTTTTTTACCAGATCGGCGATTTCAGGATCTTCAGAATTGTTTCTGAATAAAGCTGCAGCTTCCGGCTTTCCGGGTTCGGCGTTGATAAAAACGGTGCGTCCTTTAAGGGAGGGGTGATTTAAGGCGTACAAATCTCTTTTTGCTCCGTTGTTGTCTAACAGGAATAAAAATCGTCCTTTTGCTTTTTTAAGTGTTGGCCAGTTTTGGTGTAAAACCGCCTCTTCCAGCGTACTGTATTTTCCTCTCACCATATCGGGCGTAATCAACTTATTGTTTCCTAATTCTTTGCGGATCACTTTATCCAGAGCATCAAATAATTCAGGAGTGAAGTCTTCCGGTTTCGTTCCGAAGAAATTGGCTTCCCCGTCCTTAGGTTCCAGAGTAATAAAAACAGGAACGTGATCCGGATTGGCATCGGACCATTTTTTAAGTTCCTGCAGGCAAATTTCGAAAGTGTAGCAAGAAGTCCTGAAATCGATATCCGGCATGTGAAACACCTTAAAACCGGGTTTGTTCATTAATCCTTTGGGATCATAAGCTTCTTGTGGTGTTACAATATCCAATCCTTTTGGATGCGCGTATTTTCCACCTTTCGTATCCGCGTAAACATCGATTTCCAGATTGCGTAATCCTTTATTCAGTTGTTCTGTAATAGGAATATGCGTGTATTGCAAACCTTTCAGGGAACGTGCCGTGTCTTTCGCCTGAATGAAGTTGTACAAATCATTTTCGATAGCGTGTCTGTAACTATTGTGGGAGCCAATGACTTGTAGCTGATTTATTTTTAGGTTTTCGTCTTTTATTTGTGCATTGCCATTCAGGGCACCTGCAAGGCATAATGTAAACAGGATCTGTTTCATAATTTGAAGTTGTAATTAGGATTAAGGGAGAGGGGAGAAGAGCTGAGAATACGTCCTCTTTTGAGTGTACTAAATTAAAAGCATCATCCGGTTTTTGTGTTAGTTAAAAAAAAACAAATCGCAAAATGATTATCATTTCTTCGGTAAAAAAGTAGTATTACTACAGCAAAAGAGTTTATTATTTAATTTAAAGTTAACCTTCAGGCAAAAAACATTGGTGTAACATTTCCTTATTTTACAGCATAAAAAAGTTCCCAATATTCTTATGAAGAACCCTGAAATTTTTGAAAAAACGTATACGGAATACTGGAAAAAGTTAAATGCCTTTTCGTATACCATGACTCAGGATAAAGATTTGGCGCAGAACATTGTTCAGGATGTTTTTATTGATTTATGGGAAAGAAAAGACGACCTGAACATTCAGGCAATCGAACCTTATTTATTCCGTGCGGTAAAGAATCAGGTTTTTAAACATTACCAGAACAATCGTTTTGACAAGACCATTCTCGAAGACAAATTCGAAGATTATATTATTGATAATTTCACCTCTATTGATCCTGAAGTTATGGATCTGCTTTATTCCTTATTAGACAAACTTCCCGAAAAAAGGAAAGAGGTTTTACTAATGTATAAATTTCAGGACATGTCTATCGATCAGATCGCTTCAGAACTCGGTATTTCAAAACAAACCGTCAAGAATCAAATTTCTTCCGGCTTAAAACAATTGCGTGAAGGCTTGAAAGACCTGGCCTGGATGGCACCTTATATCGTTTTGCATCAAAATTTTTTAAGATAACTTTCTGTTAATGGTTTCATAATATTTCCGGATAGTACGATTTCTGATTTCCGGTACTTACAGATAATAATAAGTATTATGATAAAAAGAATCAAACACAGTTTAGGGTATCTGATTGATAAAAGTGCTCAGAATAAAACATCAAAAGCAGAAGAAAATCTATTAGATCATTTTGCCTTTACTGAATTTAAAAAATCAAAGTGGGATGACGCTTCAATGGGCAATGCCGACGAAGTTTCCCAAAACATATATAGAGGTATTCAGCTTCGAATAGAGAAGAAGAAGATTTTTAGTCCGTATTGGAAATATATGGCTGCTGCCAGTATTCTTTTTCTTGTTGGTTTAGGATTTTTTTATAAGCCGAATGTATCCATCGAAAAGCAATTAACATTTAAAACCGCATCATCTCCAAAATCAATCCGGTTAAGTGATGGTACGAAAATTTATCTGGCAGCAAATTCTTCTTTCCAATATCCGGCGCAGTTTAAAGGTGACGAAAGAACAGTTTCTTTACTAAAAGGGAATGCCTTTTTTGAAGTGGCAAAAGACAAAAAACATCCTTTTATCATTCATTCCGGACCAATTAAAACAAGGGTTGTCGGAACCTCATTTCATATTCAGTTTTCCAAATCAAAATGTGAAGTGCTTGTTGTAACCGGAAAAGTAAATGTTTCCAGCAAAGATCAGAGTGTTGATCTGATACCTAATCAGGAAGCTATTTTTGCTGATGCTCAATTAACGAAACTTCCAATTGACAAATCACTTTCAATCAATTGGTACAATACTGACATAGCACTAAATCAGGCTACATTAAAACAAGTCATTACCATTTTACAATATAAATACGGAGTAACCTTTTCGTGTAAAAACGAAGCTGTGCTGACAACGCCGGTGACTGTTTTTATAGAAAAGAATGCTTCACTTGATAGTGTCTTAAAACAAATAAACTATATCACGAACCTAAAATTCAACACCTATGACGGAATAATACAAGTGAATTAAAAAACAAAAAAGCAGTTGCTGAGAACAACTGCGATTAATAATTAAGTATCGAAAAACCAATAACTTAAATCATGTATTTTAAACGAATCAATTTAAATCTTCTAAAGGGAATCTTCTTTTTAGCGCTGGCGTTACTGACCGTTCAAAGTGGTTACAGTACAACCCGTTACAAAAAATCAAATGTAAATAATAAAATAGAAAAAGCAACACTGGTTTCTATTTTTTCGAAATTAAGCCAACAAACAGATTACAAATTCAGTTACGGGCAAGCCATTATCTCTGATAATACGGTTTACACAGTAAATTATACAAACGAATCTGTAGCGGTAATTTTAAGCGACCTTTCTAAAAAAGCGAATTTCAATTATAACATTAACGGAAAATTAGTTTTAATTCAGAAAACTGCTCCGGTAAAAATTTCAGAAGCAGCAGAAAAAATTAGAGTAAAAGGAAAAATTGTTGATGAAAACGGTGTGCCAATGCCGGGCGTAACTGTTTTAGAAACAGCGACTAAAAATGCTACCGTTACTAATTTTGATGGAGAATTTGAACTTTCGGTAACGGAAGGCAAAACAATTGAAGTTTCTTATTTAGGTTATCAAACGAAAACGGTTGGTGTACAAAAGAATTTCATGACCATAAAATTAGAGCCAAATACCTCAGAATTGAGTGAAGTTGTGGTTGTAGGTTATGGTAAACAGTCTAAAAAAGACGTTACAGGAGCGGTAACACAATTGAATGCTGCTAATTTTAAGCAGGGAGTTAATGTATCAGTAGATAATTTAATTCAGGGAAAAGTGGCCGGAGTTCGTGTGGTGAGCACAAGCGGTGAGCCGGGAGCAGGCGTAAATGTTACGATTCGTGGCGTTGGCTCTATCAGAAGCGGAAGTACGCCTTTGTTTGTTGTAGACGGTATGCCATTAGCTAACGATGATGTGAGTCCAAGCGGAAGTAATGTTGGTTTTGGTGCTTCGGCAGCAAAAAATCCATTAAACTTTTTGAATACCAGTGATATCGAATCGATTACAGTTCTTAAAGATGCCTCTGCAGCGGCTATTTACGGAGCAAGAGGGTCTAACGGAGTTGTTTTGGTTACCACTAAAAAAGGATCTAAAGGCGAAGGAACATTAACGTTTGACTCTTATATGGGAGTTTCGAGTGTTGCTCATAAATTAGATGTTTTAGATGCAAACCAATATAGAAGTGCTATAAAAGATAAAGCATTTGATCATGGCGGAAACACAGACTGGCAGGATGTTATTTTTAGAAGTGCAGTTACTAAAAATAATTCATTGTCTTTTGCAAAACAAACAGAGTCAGGCAACTACTATGCATCTGTTGCACAAATGGATCAGGAAGGAATTATTCATAACAGTAATTTTAAACGTCTTTCAGGTAGAATTAATGCTGCCGAATCCTTTTTAGACAACAAACGTTTAAATGTAAAACTGAATCTTACTGCGAGCCAGACTACAGATGATGGAGTTCCAACAAGTGATGATGGTGGTTCTAACGGACAATTGATCGTACATACTTTGATGGCTAATCCAACAAGATCCGTTTTTGATGCTAACGGAAAGTACACCAATTTTAATATGAACGCACATTATAACCCGGCTTATTTATTAAGTATTTATGAAGATCAAACGCGTACGTTAAGAGTTTTAGGAAATCTGGAGACTTCTTTCAGAATTATCAACGGATTAGAATATAAATTAAATATTGGTATAGATCGCTCTACATCAGAAAGAAATACTACAATTTATCCCAACCTTACCGATTTAAATCCAAAAGGTAAATATGTTCAGAACAATCTTGATTCAAAAAATTCATTGATTGAACATTATCTAACGTATAATAAGGCATTAGATAAACATAAATTTGAAGTTCTTGGCGGATTCTCTTATCAAAAATTTGAAAGATCAGGAACAAGTTTCAGTATTGATGGAATTTCAGCGCAAGGAGCAGGTGTAAAACCATCTATTAATCCGGGTTTTGCAGGAACGCAGTCTGGTACAACAGGTTATGCTCAGGAAAACGAATTGCAATCTTATTTCGGAAGATTAAATTACAGTTTTGATAATAAATACTTATTGACAGCTTCTATGAGAGCTGATGGTTCTACACGTTTTGGTGATAATAACAAATACGGTTATTTCCCTTCATTTGCTTTAGGATGGAATATTTCTAATGAAAATTTCCTGAAAGATTCTCAAACAATCAATAACCTAAAGCTTAGAGCAAGCTGGGGACAAACAGGAAATCAGGAAGTACCAAATAAACAAACCAAGGCAAGCTACTCTTTGGCTGGCCCGGACGGATATTATTTATATGATGATTTAAATCTTGTAAATGGTGTTTCTGTTTCCAGAACAGCAAATCCGGATTTAAAATGGGAAGTTGTTACACAATATAATTTAGGTCTTGATTTTAATTTGTGGAATGACAAATTTTATGGAACTGTAGACTATTTTAATAAAACAACTACAGATGCTATTTTGTATATACCTTCAACTCCTTTGAGTCAGACAAAATTTATCTGGACAAATATTGACGGTAAAATTGTTAATAGGGGTATTGAGATTATGCTGGGTTCTAAAATCATCGATAGAAAAGATTTCAGCTGGAATGTTGATGTGAATGGATCAACATTAAACAACAAAATTGAAAACTTACCGCTTTCAGAAATCTTAACAGGTGCTATTTCTGGTCCTGGACAATCAGGTGTTAATGCTAATATTTACAAAAGCGGTTATGCCGCTGGTTCATTCTATTTGTTAGAGCACACTGGTTTTGATCAAAATGGCGCAAACGTATTTAAAGACCAGAATGGAGACGGTAAAATTGATAACAGCGACAGGATTATTATCGAAGGAGCTTTGCCAACTTTTTATTACGGTTTCAACAGTGATATGAGATATAAAAATTTTAGTTTTTCATTCTCAATTATTGGACAAACAGGCGGTTATTTGTTGAATAATACAGGATTGAATGCTTTAAATATTAACAACTTAGCATCAGATCGTAACGTGGCAACAGGATATTATGAGTCAGGGGCAAACCCAACAAACTCACCAATTTTGTCTACGCTTTTCTTAGAAAAGTCTGATTTTATAAGATTAAATGCGGCACGTATAGGTTACAATTTTGATTTGAAAGGATTGAACTGGATGAATGGCTTAACACTTTATATTACAGGAAATAACCTAATTACAATTACAAATTATACCGGATTTGATCCATTAGTAAATACTCCTAAAGCAACCGACGGAAATCAATCTATTGGAATTGATTACGCAGCTTATCCAACTTCGAGAACGTTCAGTTTCGGAGCAACTTTAAAATTATAAATTATGAAGACAAAGACATTTTTAAGTATAAAAGTTTTAACATTATTCTCTTTTATTTTTCTTCTAAACAGCTGTACTGATCTGGATGAAGTTTTTTTAGATGAAATACCTGGAAATACAGTTTCAGATCCTGCGGGTTCACTTGCTGCCGCTTATGACAGATTGGGTGACGGAACTTTTACCGATCATGGAGCCATTTTTGCCATGCAGGAATACACTACAGATGAAGCAATCTTGCCAACCCGCGGAAGTGACTGGGGAGATGGCGGAAAATGGAGAGATATGCACGAATTTACCTGGAGCTCTAGTAATTCAATCATTGTAGGTAACTGGGATTTATTAACAAATGGTATTACACGTTGTATAACAGCTATACAATCGGCTGAACAAAGTTCAGTTCCTGAAAAAAAATTATTTGCTGCAGAAGCAAAAGCACTTTTGGCTTTTTACACGTATACCACTTTGGATTTATACGGACAGGCTCCATATAAAGATCCAATGGATCCAAAAGCGACTTTACAAATTTTAAAAGCAGATACTCAAATAGATAAATTAATTACAGATGTGGAGGCTTTACTTCCTGATTTAGCTGATATTGGTACACAACGTACACACCACGGAAGATTCACCAAACAAGCTGGTTATGCTTTTTTAGCGACGATGTATTTGAATCGTGCGGTATTTAAAGATCGTTACAATCCTGCATCCAGCTTCAATTTTAATGAACCTGCCGTATCAGGTACCGGAACAGATATGGACCGTGTTATTTATTACACCTCATTACTAATCGATTCAGGGAAATATAGTCTGGAAAGTGATTTTTTCAAAAACTTCGCAAGAAATAATGAAAATGGTAAAGAGCTTATTTTTGCCATTACTCAAAAGATAGATTACATCAGAAACGGTTCTAACAGTTTTGCTTATGTGTCTATGGAGCGTAACCAAAGAGCATCTGCGGCAAACAGAGGTACAAATGCTGCTTGTATTACGCCGGAATTCTATGCCTCATGGGCTGGTAATCACGATGATCCAAGATTTGAGCAGCATTACCAATATGCTGATGGTACCTGGTTTATGAATGATGGTACAGATGTAAGTGTTCCTGCAACTGACATCGTACCTAAAAGTGCCAACCTGCCATGGTTTCATTTTAACAGAGGAATTCAGGCCGGACTTCAGTATGGGCCTATATTATTGCCTTCCGGATCTCTTGAAATGATAGGGAACCGTATTAAAGTTTCGCCATTATTTATGGAAAAAAGTACGGGTACGAGAATGAACTTTACACCAACATTAACGTTTGCCGATCCTAATAAATCTGTTTTTGCCCAAAATGAAATCAATCAGGGAGCACGTGTTTTTAAATATGAATTTGATCCTGAAGGAGGAAACGGTAACAGTAATGTTGATATTCCGTTGTTCCGTTTAGGTGGAATTTATGCGATGCGAGCAGAAGCCTATTTCAGAAAAGGAAGCACAGGTTTGGCGATGGACGATTTAAACAAATTGCGTACCAGCAGAACAAGAGAATCCCTGTTTGCAAATGCTCCCGGGAAAGCCCTTACTTCTTTAGATGCAGAGCAATTGTATAAAGAATTAGGTTTCGAATTGTACTGGGAATTACAAAGAAGACCGGAAAGCATCCGTTTTGGAAAATTTGATTTAGCCGGAACTGCAAAAGCTGCTTCTCAACCCTTCAGAAGAACATTCCCAATTCCACAAACCGTTATAGACCAGAAAGTTTTCAAACAAAATCAAGGGTATAATTAAGTTTTTGTGTTAGTTTATTTTTACGTAAAAGCCTGTTTCTTTATTGGAACAGGCTTTTCTTATTTCCGTAATTTTAACTTAGAATTTCATTTAATCTTCCCAACCGCATAAGGTCAATCCGTAGCCCTGGGCCCGGGAAACAGAGACTTTTGTCAGTTCATGTCTGCAGGCCGTTAGTCCGCGGCAGTTTTCATTATAATGGTATTTTTTCGCTCCTACAGGACCACAGATATAAACTTTGGTTTCTACAGGATGAAAAGAGGTGAGGAACATTAATAGTAGGAGTGGGGCATATTTCATACGATGAGTTTTGGAGTTTTTAATCGACTATTAAGAAGTATTCATTTGCCTGATTATCTATTGCTTTTAGCTTTCCCTGACCAATCCATTCCGTTTTAATTTCAATATCGGGAATGGTATCGAAACGTAATATTCCGGCGCCACTTTTTCCTTCAACATTGATGTTTCCAAAAACGGAATCTCCTTTAGCATTAATTCCTTTTACATCATAGTTGTACTCGTAATGGCCCGATTTGCCTGTCTGGTATTCGTATTGGTAATCGGTATCAACATGATAGGTTTTAGCTTCTTCCGGTGTAATAATTTTTCGGTCATTGGCGGTGATAGCTTCTTTGTAGAAGGTATTTATTTTTGGGGGCTGGACTACTTTTTTGCAGCCAATGAGCAGGAAAAGAAATAGAAAGAGTAGTTTTTTTATCATAATTTTCAGCTGTTAAGAAGGGTTGTGGAACTATACATCAAATACATCAGAGTTTAATTCTAAACGTAATTGATACATTTTAAACAGGTTATAAATTTAGAGTTGAATACGATGCAATAGATGCGTATTTATACCTGAATTTAAACAGTTTCAATTTTATCTTTTAGAATTTATTAGTTCTTTTGATTATTTACTCAAATGTAAAACCAATAAAAATCAGTATTTTATGCTAAACCGTAAAGCATAAAAGAGTTACTGTTATTTTTAGATTGAGTACAAAAAAAGAGGATTAATAAAATCCTCTTGGCAGGTATTTTTGTTTCAATGTGGTGTAAAGATTAATGATTTTGCACTATAAAATCCCTGATAATCTTTTCCATATTAGAAGGTAAATCGGCATTTTTGATTTCGAAGTGTTTTACTTTCATTTCAGAAAACCATTTTGTCCAGTAGGCTTTTATTACTTTCTCCTCATACGGATTACTTTTAGCAGGGTTAATCCCTAAAACCAGCACTTCCAGTTTCGATAAATCATCTCCGGCCCTGATAAAACCAAAATCCCCATTTTGAAATTTTTTCTCCCAGTCTTTTGTATTCAGGCCATTTTTTCGAATAAAATCAGGCGTAATAAAAGTAGTTCGGTTGGCCTCTTTCATTATCGTGCTGTCGTAATACATATAACCGTCGGTTAATATGACCAGTATATTGCGGTCTCCGGTTTCAATGCATTGGTCTTTCACTTTAGTGTCAAAAAAACTCCAGATATCCGAACCAATAAAATTGTTGTCTTCTAGGGCTGATTCATAGATTTTTGAGGTACGGGCCGCATAATTCGAGTTGATGGAATTCAGTAAATCTTTTGAAGCATTATTTTTATCAATAGCAATTTTCAGCTTTTGGGAAATCGAATTGATCTCCGGATCTTTCGGCTCGGGATTAAAAAACAATTGCATTTTATCATCAATCTGCCGTATTCTTTTGGATTTTAAATGTTGCGTAAATGCGTCCGAAACCGATTTTATATACCCCAGATCCCTCTGATAATATTCCATTGTCGGGTTTGGATTTTTCTCAAGGCTAATCCTGTCTGATAAATCCAGCAGGATACTAATGTTATAATTTTCTGCGACAGGTTTTTTAGTTACAGTTTCCTTTTCGTTTTTATCAGAATCCTTTTTGCAGGAAAATGCAGAAATGAATAATAAGGAAAGGGCGAATGTTTTCAGTATGTTTTTCATAAATTAATTTTTAATGGAATACACTAAATGCTGAAAGTCCGGATCTGTTAAATTTAATTTACTCAGATGTTCTTCCGAATGAATTTCGCAGCTTACCAGCAGTTCTTCTTTTTCTTTATACGGCAATGCTATTTCGGTGCCAATTGCCTGAAACCAGCCTTCCTTGTATTGGTGGTGGTAATGCAGATATTCTTTTACCGGAAAAATAAATCCATCAATTTTCGACTGCAGTTCTGCAATTTTACCTGTAATAGTAATAATCTGCTGTTTGAAATCATTTGTTTTATTGCTGTAATCGATTTTTAGTTTTTCCAAATCAATAAGTTTTTCTTTTTTACCTCTTATGAAAGCCCTGATCTTGTCAATGTTTTCAAATTCCTTCATCACAAAATCAAAAACAAGTCCCCAAATAATATAGACCACGAATCCGGCAAATATGATCATCCAGAATTCGGCTTCCCCTAAAGCAATATTTAAATTATAAGGAGCAGAATCGGTAGTTTTGTTAAATTCATAGATTTTCTTTTCAATCTGGTAAGCCAACAGCGCATCAAACAAAAAGGTGGTAAGGAACAAAGCAATCATTCTGAAAACATTTTTAATGCCTTTTCCTTTCTGAACCATATGGATTACATAGCCTAATCCCATAAAGACAAACGGAATCGTCACCACCAAAACCCCTTCAAGCCAGCTTGCCTTAAAGGAATTGGTCAGGGCATCAGCATCAAAAATGGCAGCCGTTAAACTATCATTGGCAAACTCTTTAAAAAAGGCCGAGTAAGAAGCCGAAATGTAGAAAACCAGTACATAAAGCGTTATGGGAAGAAGCAAAAACAAACCGATATAAAACTGGGCTTTCAGGCCTTTTCCGTCTTCGATTCCATATTTATCAGGGTTTCTTTTTACCTCAATAATTTCATTTTTGATCTGGTCGACAGTCTCATTGATATCCTGTTCTTTCTTTTCGTAAATACCAATTGCGGCTTCACATTTTTTAAGTTCCGTTCTGTTTTTTTCCTGTTCTTCGCGGTACGGCTGCTTCAATTTATCCTGTTCCAGTTTTTGTTTTCGGCATTGGTCCTCAAAACTCATATACAGATTTTGAAGACAGGCTTTGAGAACAATCGGTTTTCCGGTTGCTTTTATAGAAGCTGCAAATCCGCTTTGGTAATAGGTAATTCTGATCTTTTCCCTGTCTTCTTCGTTGTCCTCAAAAAGAGTGAAGGGAGATTCCTCAGGTTTTTTTAAACTGAATATTTGTGTAAGTGATTTCATAAGCTAAGCGTTTAATTGACTAATAATTTCTTCTTTTAGAATGTTTTTCTGCACACAATCAATGAGATAGTTCGATAAATCAGTGATGTTTTCGTCCAGGAAATTAAATTTCCTGCAATACTTTTTCAGCATATTCAATTCATCATCAGTAATTTTTCCATCTGCCCAAATGATTCTTGTAAAATCATATAAGTATTCTATTCGTGTGATAAGATCTTCAGGAACAACGAATTCTGTATTCACCGGATTCAGGAAAAGTTTATCGAGTTCCTCCTTCGGAATGCCGCGTTCATCGGCAAAATGATAGAGCATTTGAAGTTCTAATACATCAAACTGATCATCGGATAAGGCCATTTGATATAATCTCAGGAAATGACTTTTTAGTTCTAGTGTTATCATGTTATAATTTTATTTAGATAAATTTTCGCAGGCAATTCCGTCTCCGTCAGCATCCAGGTTTTTATAACAGCTTTTATTGCTGTTGTAGGTTGATTGAGCAGCGGACTGAGATGAAAAATCACCGCAGGTTTTAGTTGGACAATTTGAATTTGGTTTGGATGGTTTATCTGGTGAGTCTGAAGATGAATCTGAGCAAGACATAGGCAATCCTAATAACAAACCTGCTAAAAGAAGGACCAGACATCCGTTATTTTTATTTGAAAATGATTTGGATCTGTTATTGGCATAATGTCCCTGAACATAAGTTCCGTCTTTTCTGTAATATCCATTTCTGTATCCCATAATTATAGATGTTTTATTGTATAAATTAAAAATGTTAAGGCTCCTGTAAATAGAAAGAATACCATACAGCCACTATTTTGATATCGCACTCCGGGTATACCCGTTTTGGTCGAATAGCCATTTTTGCTAAAAGTTCCCATTTTTGTTCTTAAACTTGGAGAAATTCCGGATCTGCTGATGTTTAATCCAAGTCCTCCTCCAAGTTTTACTCTTTTTTGAAATCGAAAGCCCATGATTTTTTAGGTTTAGTTAATTAAAGTTTTTCTATTTTTCAGAAACTTCTATTGACCATTCTTTTTTCATGTCAATCGAAGTCAGGAATGTTATTTTCTTTTTTTATAGTGGTTATTGGTACTTGAGTTTTTATACTTTCCTCCTTTATGAGAACTACCTTTTCCACTTTTGTAATGACCACTTTGGGCTTCAATACTACCTCCTAAAACCAGGAAGAATAAACTAAACAAAACGACTAATTTTTTCATAATTTTATTTTTAAATGATTAATAATTCAAACTTAAACCTATTTAAAACCAGTATTTTACGGAAAACCATAATCGCATTGTTTAAAATTCAGAACATAAAAAAAGCTCCCGAAGGAGCTTGATAAAGTTGTAACAGTATGGTAATGAGATTTAAATAATCCCCATATCTTTCGTAATCGAAACCAAATGAATCGTATTGTTGGCCTTAAAAAAGTCTTTGAGCTTTGAGAGTCGTTTTTCGATAGCACTTTTGCTGTTGGGCTTCACATCCAGGTTTTTAAAAATGGCTATAATTTCATCCTGCGAAGTACCCGATGCCAGATGTTTTAGAATTTGAATATCGACATCGTCCATTTCGAAATTATTTTTTTCCTGTAATGCCGAAGCAACTTCAGGCGAGATAAACGTCTGATCTGAAGTGGAAACAATATGAATGGCTTTTTTTAATTCCTCGATACTGTTTAGGCCTTTAAGCACAAAGGCATCAATTCCTGAATTGTCGAAAAGGGATTTAATACGATAGCTTTTATCTTCGACAGAAAAAGCGATAATCTTAATATCAGGTTGTAATTCGCGGACTTTCTGAATTAGCTCGTCTCCGGCTGTAATTTTCACTTCGCGGTTACCTGTTTTGAACGACAGATCGCTAATTAGTAAATCATAAGGTTCATTTTGATGAATGGCGGCGCGTATTTTAAGAAATGCTTCATCGCAATATTTTGAATGTTGAAAATTTACAATATTTAAATCTTTTAAGACTTGTTCAATTCCTAAACTGATGGCATCAACGTCTTCGGCTACAATTACTTTTTTAAACATATAGAATTATTTAGGCAGAGTTATTTTAACTTTGAAACCTCTCTGAGGCTCTGTATCAAAAATAATAGATCCTTTTATGGCCAGAATACGGTTTTCCATATTTTGGAGACCATTTTTAATAATTTTATTTTTTTCGGCTCCTTTTCCGTTATCGGTATACTGAATAAAAACCGAATTGTCATCAGTGTCAAATTTTACAACCACCACAGAAGCGCCACTGTGTTTTTTCATATTAACCATTAATTCCTGCAGAACCCTGTAAATCGCTACCTTTTTTAAGTCGTCCATAGTTTCCCAATTCGCATTTTCGATGCTGGTAATAATCACGTTTGTACCTTCACTATTATAGGTAGAAAGCATTTCTTTTAAGTTCGCAGCATAATTTAATTTGGTATCAATGGTATTGTTTTCTCTCGAAATTCTGCGAACCCGTGCATAAATATGATCCAGTTTCTGAATCAGGGTTTCTTTACTTTCCGTATCTAAGGATTGAGTCTGCGTAAAAGTCATCGCATTAAAAACATCGTTGGCCAGTTCATCATGAATATCTTTGGCAATTCTGGTTTCGGTGTCGTAGGCTGTTTTTATTTTTTCAATTCGACTTCGCTTTCTCAGGTAAAGAATAAAAAAGAAAAGGGCTGCAATACCAATTATAAAAAAGATACGCTGATATTTTACTTCCTGGAGTGATAATAAGTTTTCAACCCGTTCTAATTTCAGTTTCTGATTCTCCTCTTTTTCCTTTTTGGAATCGTATTTGATCTTGGCAAATTTGTTTTTGAAATTGTTTCGAATATGAATAATACTGTCATTTAAGACAATATATTTTCGTGCATATTTAGTATCGCCATTATTGGTAATTAGAAATGATAAGGCTTTCAGCCGTTCATCAATACTATTCGATTTTGTAGCAAGTCCGTAAGCCGTCTGTGCATATTTATTAGACTTTTTGCGATCGGTTCCGGAATAATATTCAGATAAATGGAGATAACTTTCAATGCTTCCATAAGGATCATCAGCCTGTTTTCTGAGGTCAAGACCCTGATTCATTAATTTAATCCCTTTGTTGCTATTTCCCTTTTTAAAATAAGCAAAGCCCAAATTGTCAATCGCCCTGGCTTTGCTTTTCACAAGAGCTGAATCATCAAAATTTATTGATTCTAAAATCTTAATAGCTTTATCGTATTTTTTTTGTTTGATGTAAACTACAGCAATATTATTTAAAGGATGTTGTTTTGACTGTGTATCCTTGGCTTCATTTATAGCCTGGTTATAATAAAAAATGGCGTCATCATATAAGGACAATTCTTTGTCAGCAATCCCGAAGTAATTATTGATGGAAGCACTATAATTATAATCGTTCTTGATAAAAGGCAATGCCTCAGTCAGTGTTTCCTTGCTGCCATAATAATCTCCGTTCATCTGCTGAACAGCGCACATCATGATCAGACTATAAGTAATATTAGAGCTGTCTTTTATAGATTCAAATAATATTTTTGATTTGTTATAATAATAAAAAGCACTGTTGAAGTTTTTGTTTTTAAAATTGTTTAATGCTTTTTCCTGTAAAAATGCAGCTTCTTTTTTTACAGGACTCTGTGGTATGGATACCGTTGTTTTTTCTTCACAGGAAAGAAAAAACAAAAAAAGAATAAAACAAAAAAACGGGGATCGTAGCATAAAAGTTACTTTCCCCGAAATTAGTAATTAAATGTAGATGATCTACCTGATCCTACTATTTTTTTGGCGGATCAACAGGAATAGGATCATCACCAGGTCCGTCAGCATAAGAAGGTACAGGATTAATTTTCTTTTGAACCTCTTTTGTTGCCGGAGTCTCTAATTCGTCTGCTGTGCAGGAAAATAATGTAGTTGTTAATAGTGCAAACGCTCCCAATATCATTAATTTTTTCATGATTATAAAGTTTATTGATGACATAGGTATGGCCGTCCGGATTCTGTCCGGATCTTGTAAACAATACCTATGAAGGTTGGGAAGTGAAGTGCGTAGAACTATAAGATTTTCATCTATACTTCCCGGGATAAACTCCGTCTTACGGTTTTCCGCACTTGTTAATAGAACTAGTTTTGTACATTTGTTTTTGACCTGCAGATCAAAACGTTAACTAATTTTGTTATGGCAAAGATGCGACGCTTACAAGCCTGCATTGACAAGGAATTCCTGGAATTCCTGCTGTTTCCTGAGTTTCCTAATTGTTCCTAAGAATTCCTAAAAAATCCTGAATGCCTTATGCGAAAAATTACTTTTGAAGATTATAAAAATGCTGTGAGAGCAAAATTTGAGATTGAAAAAGAAGGTGTATACTTTAATTTTTTGACGCCTCCATCACAAGCCAATCTTAGAAATTTATGTTGGGAAAGATTTAAGTCCAATAGCAATGCAGATGATTTAAGTATTTTCTCTTCTTTCTTTGAATTTGAATTTGATCCCGAGAAGAGGAATCATTTTAGGGAACAAACAGATAAGTTTAGGCCAATTGGTACTTTTTTAAGAGGAGCAAAAGATCCTGCCAATCAATTTGCCGTAGAATTGGCAGCAGTTTTAGTTGATTTTCAACCGCGACCATTTAAGAAATACAGGGAAAGAGGTATAGTTATATCAGAAAATCCAATTGATGCGCCTAAAATTCCTCTCGCATTTGCAGCTCTAGAAAATGATGAAGGAAAAGAGGAAAAGAATGAAAAAGATGAAGAAGAAGATAAATTTGAAGGTTCGCTAATAGCTAAAAAACGATTTAATTTTATCCAAAATTTCAGAGCCGGTATTTCAGACAATTTTAAAAAGAAGTTGAAGCTTATTACAATAGGAGTTTTTATTGTTTTTGGCTTGGGATTTATCATAAGCCGTTATACTTTTCCAAAGAAACAATGTATGCAATGGTCCAATGATCATTATGAAAAAGTAGATTGTGATTTAAGTGCAAACGGATTAATCCCTTTTACAATTGAACCATTTGATGAGATTAAGTTTGAACTCAAAAAAGTTACTGTATGCGATACTACTACCTGCTTTAAAAATGGAAAACCAATTATTTGGTATGCCAAAACAGGTGATGCAGCTGATTTTTTTAATACTCATGGTATACATCCTGAAAATGAAAAAGCCTTAAGACCCGTTACACAATACATCTTTAATAAATATAAAAAACCATGCGGATCAAAATAAAAAAAAAGCGGATATACTAAAATGAGTATATCCGCTTTTTTTTTTGCCTCTCTAAACCAGACAGGTTTTAAAAACCTGTCTGGTTTGTTAAATTATTTCAAAAGAATTAGTGCCAATTCGTGGCAAACTTTTTACCCCACAATCTCCCCGCCATTTATATGAATAAACTGCCCCGTAATATAACTGCTGTCTTCACAAGCCAGAAAAACATAAGCAGGAGCAATTTCAGACGGTTGACCGGCTCTTCCCATCGGATTGTCTTTTCCGAAATCGGAGAGTTTATCAAAACTGGCAACAATCAGAGGTGTCCATACAGGGCCCGGTGCTACTCCGTTGACCCGTATTTTTTTGGGTGCCAGCATCGTCGATAAAGATCTGGTAAAACTTACAATAGCACCTTTGGTACTGGCATAGTCTACCAGATGCTCACTGCCACGATAAGCGGTCACAGAGCTTGTATTGATAATAGTATCACCCTCTTTTAAGAATGGCAATGCTGCCTTTGTAATGTAGAAATAGGGATAAATATTGGTTTCAAATGTTTTCTGAAGCTGAGAAGCTGTAATCTTTTCCAGTTCGGTTTGAGGAAATTGTACCGCTGCGTTGTTGACAACAATATTGATGTTCTTAAATTCGGACTGACATTTTTTAACGGCCGATTTGCAAAACTTTTCGTCTTTCAAATCACCACTGATAATCAGGCATTGCTGACCTTCTTTTTCGATTAGTGCTTTGGTTTCCAGAGCATCTTTATCCTCCTTCAGATACACAATGGCGATATTGGCGCCTTCACGCGCAAAATGTACGGCAACACTTCGGCCAATACCACTGTCGCCGCCTGTTATAAAGGCCGTTTTTCCTAAAAGTTTCCCGCTTCCGGTGTAGTTCTCCCGAATGATTTCAGGTAGTGGATTCATTTGATGCTCATTGCCGGGAAGCTCTTGTTTTTGTTCCGGAAATTTTTTTGGTTTTTTCTCCATGATAGCTCCTTTTTGAGTTAGTAAGTTTCCACTAAAGTATCGGATTTTTGAAAAAACAGTTAACCTTAAAAAATCAAAAAGTAACGCAATAAATGCTTTTAAGTGGTTGGTTAATAGGGATTTTGTAAAATTATAGTGAGATCCTATAAGTCAACGGACAGGAATGCGGATTACTTTTGATAGCCATAGAAAAAACTAAGGTTTCATCTTACCGGAAAAAAACTAAAAAGAATACGAATTACTAATTTTAAGGAAATATAAAATGATACATCAGATTGATACAACAGACAATATAGTTGCTTTCAGAGCGTTGGCAGCGGTAACCAAGGAAGATTTTCAGACTGTGGTGGTTCCTGCCGTGGAAAAATTAATAAATCATACCAACGAAATTAATTTCTTAATGGTTTTGGATACTGATATTCAAAATTTTACAGCGGGAGCGTGGCTTGAGGATGCCATGTTGGGAATTAAAAATTTAGGAAAATGGAACAGAGCTGCTATTGTTTCAGATTCCGAGGAGATTATTGCTTTTACGAATGGCTTTAGTTACATAGTTCCGGGAGAATTTCGCGGATTTAAAAAGGAGGCGTTTAATAAAGCCTTAAATTGGGTGGAAGGAAATATAAATTAAGATTTCAACTTTCCTTTTGTTTGAAAATAAAGCAATAAAAAAGCACTTCTGTTTAGAAGTGCTTTTTTGATTTAATGCTCGTAGTAATTTCCGGTAATGTCTGTACTTTTATTTACATTCTCCAGTTTTTTGGACTTCATTTTTTTATAAACAGCTGATGTAAGAAGAGGTATGGCAAGACCGGCTACAAAAGCGCCTGTTTTAGCATGTCCGGTTTTTTTTAACGCAGCACCAATTAAAAGCGAACCTACCCCTGCAAGCACCAATTGTTTGGCAGAAATTTTGGAGGTATTTTGATTTAAATGTGCTGTAGTTCCAACTAGTAATGGATTAATGAAATTTGACATATTTTTAATTTTTTGATTAAACATTTTTAAAATCTGAAATGAACCCAGATTCAGTTTTAAACTGTAAAGGTATAATGATTATTGTGGTTTCATTTCCTTTCAGTAAATTTTCTATTGGCAATACTACTCTTTAGTATCGGATTTTTGTTTCAGATCTTTCACTTTATCGGCAGAAAGACGATTTGGACTATCGTCTATAAATTCTTCGACATTCTGCGTGTTATTGCTTTTTTCTTTTGATTTGTGAAGATTTTCTACGGTATCTTTTTCCGGACAGTTGTCATTATCAGGATCATAATTCTTTTCTACCATGACTTTTCGATTTATAAATTGGCATCAATTATTTATGTATCAAAATTAAGGCCATAACGTGATTTTTTATTATAGAATTAAGCTTTCTGATTATATAATTTTAAGCGAAATAAATCCCTGGCTTCTAAAATTTCGTATATAATTCTGGTTAAAAAAACAGAATGAAAATTATATAAATTTTCAAAAAGATACTGTAAAAAGATATTTCACAAAATTTAGAATCTTTGTAAAATACATTACTGTATAAAATAAAACACAGTAATACGGATGTTCGATGCTCTTATTTATAACCTAAAATAGACTATTATGAATAAAAATGTACCTATTGTGCTTATAGAGAATAATCAGGGAGATCGTAAATTATTTATGGAAATTTTCTCTGAATTAGAGCTTTCTAACGAGGTGCTCTATTTTAATTCAGCTAGTAATGCGTATCATTACCTGACTTCAAAAAAAATTAAAGCGTTCTTAATATTTTCAGATATAGTTTTGCTCAATACAACTGATGAAAAACTCATACATGTCACGTATGAAAATCTCAGTATAGAATTAAATTGTCCCTGTTTGTTTTTTACGACAGCTTTTACACAGTGTTTTGTAATAGATTTATATTCTGTTCCAACACAAACGTACGTCATTAAGCCTTACAGCTATGACAGATTTAAGGAGATTATTAAGACCATTCTTGAGTATTGGTCAAAAATTAAATCGATAGAAGATTATAAAAGTGATCCTCTGCGTAGAAAAAATATTAAAAATAATTTGAATTAGTAAAAACCGGTAACATATTGTTGTTACCGGTTTTTTAATTTTATTCAGGCAAAGCATTTTACAAGCACCTCGTTGTTTATAATTTCCTCCGATTAGCTATACAATTAAATTAAGAACCGGAAATATTTTCTTCTTCTTTTTCAATTTTTTTAATTTCTACTTTTTCTTTTTTAATGGCCTGTCTTAATAAGCCGAACAAACTCATATAAAGGTTAGCCACAAAAACTAAAGAAAACCCTGCAATTATATAACCCCGCCAATCTTCCATCAGAAGTTTGTAATCACAGAAAAAAATAAAAAAAACAGTTACATAGTGACTAAAACAATATTCGCAGGTAAAGAGATAAAAAGCCTTTCTGACTAATATAGTGCGTCCGTTTGCAGCATTTTTGACACACCATTCTCTGGGTTCCCGAAATATTTCTTCGTGAGTGACGGACCAGCTGATACAGGAAATTGGAATAGCTAAAACAAAAAGCCAAATAATTTGATTGGTAATATCCATAATAATTGTAATTTGTTTAAAATCAATTTCTTAAAATTACAAAAAAATAGCACTTTATCTACTATATAGTTTTTAAATACTATTATAAAATTTCATAACCTTACAACAAAAAAGCAGCCGTTAAGATTCATTCTTAACGGCTGCTTTTCTACAATTTTTTTTTGAAAGCCTGCTATTCTCTTGTATGATTTTCGTGAAAATGCTCGTCAGATTCTTCGAGGTCTGCACTGTTGTCATCGTTGTCTAAATCACCGTCTTTTTCCAGGTGATCGATATCGTTTTGATTAAAATCATCATCCAGATTATCCGGCTGGTCATTGGCAATAGGATTGTCTTCATCAATGACACGCTCCTCGTTCGGAATATTTTCATTTCTGTTGTAATCATTGGTCTCATGGTTGATGTCATTCAGATCATCTTTCTTGTACTGCAGTTCTTCTTCATTGAAAGGATCTTTATCAAATAAATTTTCAACGGAAGAATCTCTTTTTGTATCCGTAAGTGTATCCTCATCATGGTGAAAATTACGTTCAATCTGACCGTAATTAACATTGTTGTCTTTTTTCATAAGAGTATATTTTGAGATTAGTTACTTTTTAAAGTTTGCTATATTTCAAAGCTACCGCTAATCACTCCATTTTATTTTACAGAAAATCATATCAAAATTTCATAATCTGCATTTAAAACTAAATTTATGGAAAGAGTTTTTTTAATTTTTTATAGTTTTTGAAAATGGTAAAAGTTAGAAGTCAAAGCTTTTTTAGGAACGTCAGAATTTTTAAGGCATTTTTAAGTATGGGTTTATAGTTTTGATAATCAGGTGTTTGTTTTGGTTTTAGATTTTTTTACGGGTTCATTTTAAAAGAGCATGCTGCAATAGCAAATTTGTATTCGTAAATTAGCTTTCAAATAAATAAATCCAAATGACAGTACTCACATTTACCCTGATCATGATTCTGGGGGCATTTTTAGCTGGTTTTATAGGTTCATTATCAGGATTAGGCGGTGGAATAATTATTATCCCGCTTTTGACGATTGTCCTCGGAGTCGATATTCATTATGCCATCGGAGCGGCTTTGGTCTCTGTAATTGCAACTTCATCCGGTTCAGCTGCAGCTTATGTGAAAGAGGGCATTACCAATATGCGTCTGGGTATTTTTCTCGAAATAGCCACTACTTTAGGAGCAGTAGGAGGGGCATTGCTTTCTGTAATTGCACCCACATCTTTTATTGCTGTCTTGTTCGGACTTACCCTGATTTTCTCGGCGATAAACTCTTTACGAAAAAAAGAAGAACATATTGTTTTGGAATCCAGTCCACTGGCCAAAAAACTGAAATTAGAAGGAACGTATCCTTCGCATGACGGTCAGGTAATACGTTACGGTACCAAAAATGTAATAGGAGGGTTCAGTATGATGGGAGTGGCAGGAATGATGTCTGGATTGTTGGGAATTGGTTCCGGAGCTTTTAAAGTAATTGCGATGGACAATATTATGCGAATTCCGTTTAAAGTATCTACCACCACCAGTAATTTTATGATGGGAGTAACAGCAACGGCAAGTTCCGTTATTTACATTCAGAAAGGATATATCGAGCCCGGAATCTGTATGCCGGTGGTAATCGGTGTATTGTTTGGAGCAATGGCAGGAGCTAAAATATTAGTGCGTACCAACCCTAAAAAACTGCGTGTCTTTTTTGCCTGCCTGATTTTCGTACTGGCTTTAAACATGATTTACAGTGGACTTAACGGAAAAATCTAAGGATATGACAACGGAAAAATTTGGAGAAAAAGATTTTCAGAAAATGGTGGGTAATGTATTGCGCTACGGGGTATGGATTTCCTTATCGGTAGCCTTTATTGGAGGGATTGTTTATTTGGTCCATCACGGCAGTGACATCGAAAATTATTCGGTGTTTAAAGAAAATGACCGAAACATTTTTGAAGTAATTACTGCTGTTTACAATGGTGTAATTCAGGGCAGGGGAGAATCTATTATATTCTTTGGAGTGGTATTGCTTTTTCTGACCCCGGTTTTTAGAGTATTACTTTCGCTATTTTCTTTCCTTTTGGAAAAAGATTATCTGTATGTGGTGATTACTGCAATCGTAATCTGTATCATTATAATGAGTATCTCCTTTGGATTTTCTCACTGAAAGAATTTACGCTTTAATTGATATAAAAAAGTTTAGTTTCACGCAAAGACGCAAAGTAAAATTTAGTAAAATAACTTGGCGACTTTGCGTCGTTGCGTGATTAAAAAACAGACTTTAAAAAAGTATTATTTTTCAATAATCATAGTAATTCCCTGTCCGCCAGCAGCACAAATCGAGATAAAACCTCTTCCTGAACCTTTCTCGTGAAGCAATTTGGCCATTACACCAATAATTCTTCCTCCGGTAGCGGCAAAAGGATGCGCTGCCGCAAGACTGCTTCCTTTTACGTTAAGCTTTCTTCGGTCGATGGCACCCAGCGGTTTTTTAAGTCCAATGGATGCACTAAGTTCAGGACTTTCCCAAATTTTCAGGGTAGCCAGAACCTGGGCGGCAAAAGCTTCGTGAATTTCATAATAATCAAAATCCTGCAGCGTCAGGTTTGCTTTTTCGAGCATTCTGGAGGCAGCGAATAAAGGCGCCAGTAATAAATTCTGTTGATTTTTCACATATTCGATAGCGGCAACTTCCGCATGGGTAATGTAAGCCAGAATCGGTAAATTGTGTTCTTTGGCCCATTCTTCACTAGCCAGAAGAATGCTCGAGGCACCATCGGTAAGCGGAGTGGAGTTTCCGGCTGTAAGCGTCCCGTTTGTTTTATCAAATGCCGGAGCCAGTTTGGCCAGCTTTTCTAAAGTACTGTCTTTTCTTAAATTATTGTCCCTGTCCAGTCCGTTAAAAGGCGTAATCATATCGCTAAAAAAACCTTCGTCATACGCTTTTGCCATATTCAGATGACTTTGCAAGGCCAGCTGATCCTGATCCTCTCGGGCGATCTGATAGTATTTAGCCGTAATTTCGGTATGACCTCCCATCGAAAGACCGGTTTGTGATTCTTCATTTCTGGGCACCAACGGCGTCAGGTCTTTTGGTCGGATTTTCAAAAAGGTTTTAATTTTTTCACCCAATGATTTTGCTTTTCTGGCGTCGAGCAGTATTTTTCGCAGCTTTTCACTCACCGCAATAGGCATATCACTAATGGAATCAACACCGCACGCAATCCCGGATTCAATCTGACCCAATGCAATTTTATTCGCAATATAAATAGCACTTTCAATTCCTGTGTCACAAGCCTGTTGTAAGTCGCAGGCCGGAGTGGCAGGATCCAGAGCTGTTCTCATGACACATTCACGAATCAGGTTATTGTCGGTAGTATGTTTGATGACGGCACCGCCGACCACTTCACCCAGTAATTGGCCCTGCAGTTTGTATTTTTCAATAAGACCATCGAGTGTTGCGGTCATCATTTGCAAATTACTAACGTCTGAATAGAACGTATTCGCTCGCGCAAACGGAATCCTGTTATACCCCACAATGGCTACTTTTCTAATAGTGTCCTGATTTCCCATATCCTTATGCTGTTTTGTTTTTGATTTGATCCTAAAAGTAATCGTAAAAAAGAGTACGGATGTTTTTAATCCGTTCTGATTTAGGATGCTAAATTTAATATTTTAAATTCTTATTCAGGAACTTTTTCTGCGGAATACAACAGGATTATTTTTCAGACTAAGTTCATTCCTAGGAACGAGGAATCAAATGCGCTGCGTACACACTGTTGGTAAATACTGGATGTGATTTACTTTGTCTATTCGCTATCGCTCGCGTCTCGCTCTTCGAAGTGACAAATACATCCTGCAAAACCGCTGTAATAACACAAGAAAAAATAAAAAAAATATCACAGTTTTCGTAATAACGTGAAAATAGAAATAAATCCTATCACAGATTCCGTGATAGGAGTAAAAATAAAAATAGATTTATCACGGTAATGAAATAGGTTACTCTGTAAAAACTATAAAGGAAACTTACAACATGAAAAAAGCAACCCGATTATGAGTTGCTTTTTGGTTTGATTATGCTGCTTTTGGCTCATCGTTACGGGTGCAAATTCAGAGAAGTTTGCGCAGCTTTTTATGAGAAGACTTCGGAGAGCTAAAGTAAACTAATAACTATTTTTTGATAATTAAAGAATAAAAGTCTAATTTTTTACTAATATATATGCTCTTATAATAACTCCAATTTAACGTATTTACTGATTTTCTATATATTTTAATTTCATCAGATTTACTTTTTTTGGAAATTGAATCTCCAATTTTTAAATATTCTTCATTATCACAATAAATATAAAAATTATCATCTTTTATTCTTTTAATTACAATTTTTATTCCGCCTTTTCCTTGTTTAATATCTAATATCCTATCATTTAAAGATAATTCGTAGAAATGTTTAAAATTGCGATACCATATATAATCAAAAGAATACCAAAAGAAAATCATAATAACAATAACTATCCCTATTTTTATTTTTTTCATTTTTTTTAATTACTACTAAAATTTCCCAAATGATATCCAGACGCCCAACCACCATCTCTCTTAATTCCATATAAACCTGAAGGATGAATCAATACCATAGTATATTTTACACCAGCTTGAACTCTAATTCCTGCTCCTCCTGTTATTCCATATGAGACATTATCCCATGAAACTTCATTTTTTTCGTTGAAAGATTGTGAATATTCAGCAGTTCCACCAATAATATCAGCAGCTGTTACTGAAACATATCTAGATGGACCGATTAAACCAGCAGCTGTAATATCACTAACTTTTCCTCTAAATGAGCTTGCGCCAAAGGATAAATCAGCAGCAGCAGCACCAATTCCGATATTAA
This sequence comes from Flavobacterium circumlabens, assembly GCF_004345565.1. Lineage (GTDB taxonomy): Bacteria > Bacteroidota > Bacteroidia > Flavobacteriales > Flavobacteriaceae > Flavobacterium > Flavobacterium circumlabens. Next base: position 537,934 of record NZ_SLWA01000002.1, read on the forward strand.
CATCTACATTGTGGCTTATTGTTGTGGATGTAAAATCATGAGACGTTTGTACAGCAGATACTATAAATTTATTCTTTAAAGAATAAACCAAGATACCTAGTTTAATACATACCCGAGCCATCAGAATAATTATCTCCTTTTCTTATAAAATACCATGTTTTATATTCTTTTAAAGAGGGTAATTCTTCATTTGTATATATACATTCAATATCATAAACTTTTTTAAAGTTAAAATCAGAAATTATACCAGTAAATGCTATATCCATGTCCTCAGAAATTATCTCAGATGCCCCTAATTCAATGTATATTCTTAACCTAAGATAATTCAAATCAACATCCCAATCAATAGTAATACCTCTTACCTCCTTAGATATTAGACCAAAAAATGCTCTATGAGCAGATAAAATTATTTCATTTTCCATATTAATTTGGTATTGTGGGTACAAAATGGCTCCTTTGCTTCCGTAATGTAATATTGCAGTATTTGTGTCTGTTGCGGGCACGAGCTAGAAGCATCGCGCTAGCCCAACATTACCTAATGCTCGGACTAGCTGGGGGCTATCGTCGCGTTGATATATCTGAGCCATCTGGTTCATTGTAATCAGGTAATCGGGAAAAAACGTCAAGACCTCCATCTCCCATAATTAGAAAATAATTTTCTGACTTTGAAAATCCTACATATTTATCTCCCTCATAACTATTTTGTTGCAACTCTAAAAAATATTTTTTTCCATTCTTATAATTTAACAGTCTAGGCACCTTGATATTCCAAGCAATAGCAACAACTTCTATCTTCCATGTATTATCTTTTGTCAATAGATTTCCACCACCACCTCTTAATCCAAAAATAAATACAGTTTCAGACTTACTTTGAACAAAAAAAGTCAGATTATCATCAGATATACTTTTTTTAAATGAATTCTCATAATCACGAAATATAATATTCTTTTTAAGAATATCATAAATAAAAACTCCATCTGCATTAATCAGCAAAATATTATCATCTGAAAGCCATCCAATTGCTATTATTCCATTTAGGCGAATAGCCGAATAGTACTCCCATTCATCTGCTTTCCCGACTAAGTTTTCGTCTGATAACTCATTAAATACGCTGACTTCATATTTGTTTTTTAACTCTTGTAATCTCATAACTATGGGTTTATAATTCTACCACTACCAGGAACTTGCCACTTAAGAAAACCGTTTATTTTATTGGAATGAACCCCTATTCTATAAAATCCTCGAATAATGTGAGCATCTGAGGCCGCAAAGTCAGATACGTTTGCGCAGCTTTTCATAAGAACACTTCGAAGAGCTGAGTTTATTCTGTTTTTATAGTTGTGATGCTGAAGTCATGAAAATTTGTACAGCAGGTAATATAAAATTATCAATCTTGGAGTATTACAAAAAAAATCAATATTTTGGAAAAACCAAAAAACAATTACTACATATTAGCGAGTTATTACTTTTTATATTTAAATCCGTCAATAAATCATTTGTTACTGGACAATACTTCCAACTAAAACTTTCATTAACTGATTTATCAATATCAAACCAATAAAATAAATAGATATTTATTTTGTTTAAAGTTTTATTTATTTTCGGTAAAATATCAATAATTTGAGAATTAAGTTTGAATTTAATATTGTATAAATCATCACTCTCCCTGATAACCATCGCATATATTCATCATGAAATTCTTGTGTCCATAATTTATAATCTATAAAGTCTTCTAAATATTTATAAACTATATCATTTAATGAGATAGGCTTTTCATCTCATGTCCCATATTATCTCATCCTGATTAGCCCACATTATTTTGTATAAAATTTTATTACTTACTAGATTTCCCATCCAATTACATTTTTTTTGCTATTGCGTAATACTTTTATCATTGAATGTAAAGGTAACTTTAAGGCATGAAAAAACAACTCGGTTATTGTTCTTTTATCTGATTAATAAAAACAAAAAAGAATTTAAAACTTATCATTGTGCATAGGAGATCGATCATGTTGTGAAAATTATTACAAGAACTATAATAATACCAAAAAGGATTACACCTATCATATGATTCAGTGTAGAGTTTTCATTTTTTATAACAGTACTTTGATTTGGAGACCATATATTTGAGAAAGAAGTATGATTTTTGTTTTTTATCAATCCTACTAGGTTTACATAAATATATCTAATTAGTGCTCCCAGAGATTCTAGTATATACTTTCCAAATATTACTTGTATAAAATCCATTATTTCTGATTATTTTTTTTAGTTGTCGATTTTGTTTATGTCGCGGCGGTTGCGAATTAGGAAAATATTCTCACAGCAAACATAAAAATTTATTTTTTAGAAAAAACACTTCGGAGAGTAGAGCGCAAAGTCAGAGACGTTTGCGCAGCTTTTCATAAGAACACTTCGAAGAGCTGGGTTTGTTTTATCATCCTCCTTCCCCTTTAATTTTTAAATGTTTACTAACGTTATTATTTATTATATCCAAAGTGCCTTTATATTTATACGATTCATCAATTTGGTCAATCACTTCAATATTTAAAATTGTTTTGTAACCATTTCCAAAATATACTTCCTTGTATTTCTTTTCAGATAATTGTATGCTATTAATTGTGTCTTTTTTTCAAAAATATTTCTATACCATTTACTTTTATAATTGCAAAGTCAGAAACGTTAGATACAAAAATATACTTATTCGGTTTGTTAATCGAATCATAATTAAAAGAATAGAAACATCCATCTATAGTATCAGGAATTGATTCAAAATAATCTAAATTATTTTTATTATTTTGATGAGTAATATTATTTTTCTTTTTTGTAATTGTTTCATTTTTAGTTGTTTGGATTTTAGTGTTTTCTTTCTTACAAGAAAGAAAGAAAATAATTACAATTACACTTAATAATTTTTTTTCAAGATTTCATTTTTATAATATTTCAATTGGAGTTGTATGTTTATTTATATTTAAAACAACCCCTTTTTCATTAAATAAACTTGTTATCCTTTTTACTTCAGAGACTATCATTTCTTCAAATGAATTCCATTTGTATAATGATGTAGCATCCCATTCAGCGCAATAATGAACTTTATTAGTTACACTATCTATGTACAATTTAGAGCCATCCCAATTATAACCTCCAATAAAAAAGTAATTTTCTTTTGCATTTTTCGGCTTTTCTTTCAAGTTGGGTGTGAAAATTGAAAAAGGCTGTCTGCTGGCTTCAATAGAACGTCCTAATTCTTTTCTCAAACCATACAAACTAAAAGTAGAGACAAAAATATTAAGACCATTACTAAAATTGGTTAAAAAAAGCTTATAGTCCTTAGGAATTTCCCTCTTTAACTCTTTTCCTAATAGTACTATATCTTTATCGCTTAAGATCGGATAAATCTTATTTAACCAAGCAAGCTGAGCTATGTGAGGAGCTTTTCCTATCAATATAGCTCCATTCTCTGATTTTTGAACTCCTAAATCTTCAAACTTGTATAAATCTTTCTTTAATACTTCTAAATAATTCATAATTAAAATCCTCTATTTATTAAATCCCCAAATGTTGTATTTATAAAATTACCAAAATGTTTAATAATGTGCATAACAATTATCATTGATTATAAAGGAAACTTGATAACAAAAAAATAACCAGTTACAGTTGCCTTCTTGTTTGATTATGCTACTTAGATCATCTTTGCGCAGTTTTTTTATGAGAACATTCTTTGCGGAGTGTGGGGATCAGGATAGTCGTCACAAAAGAGTGTGGCCGTTCAGATAATTATTCCTAATATAATGGCTAACTATATTCATGAAATAAAAGGTACCCACTATATATATAAATGTTAATATATGATGTAGGATAGTATTGTTTATTAACTCTGAATTCATGATCTTGTAAAATCTGTTCTTTTTATAGTAGACAATATAATTAAAAACAAGAGGCAATATAAAAGCAATATAGATTAGGATATCAGGTTGAACTTTCGCAAAAGCAGAAAAATATAATATACCAACAATATTAAATATATTTATGCTTTGAAGTCCACTAAATATTATAAAAGCATGTGTTTTGACATTATTATTCCTATATAATAAATCGGAATATGTTATCTTTAAAAGCTTGTAAATGCTAATCAATACTAAATCAAAAAAAAACATAATCTTTTATTTATTTAAAACCTTTATTTTTTTTTCTTTACTTATTTGTACCTTATTTTTATCTGTCATTCGATTCATGTTTTTTCTATAATATTTCTGATTTATAATATTTTCTGATAAAATTTACTTGGCTAGAGCGTTTTGCTATTTTTTTGCATACGTTTGATATATGTGTTTGCTTTAGACTACTGCTGTTGCATAATACTTTTATCATTGAATGTAAAGGTAGCCTTACTGCGACAGTACTTGAAAAACATGAAACTTTTAACCCCCATAAACCCCGTCCTTTTCCTTAAAAGCCCATTCGGCCATGGCATTAATAACAGGAATCAAACCGTTTCCGGCATTGCTTAAGCTGTAGGTAACAAAGGGAGGGACAACCGGTTTCGCTTCCCTGATGACAAGGCCGTCGTTTTCTAATTGTTTGAGGTGCTGGATAAGCATTTTCTCGGTTATCGCCGGAATGGCCCTTTTCAGTTCGCTATAGCGTTTATCACTGGTGGACAAATGATAGAGGATAATCGGTTTCCAGTAGCCGCCAATCTTTTCCATGACGTAGGTCACCGGGCAGATATCTAATGCATATTGTTTATTTTCCTGAATGGTCGAAGTTTCTTTGATTGCGGTCATGATACATACTTTAGGGTAAGTACTTGTATAAAAGTAAGTACAAATATACCTTTGTTTTTATAAATACAAAACAATTAAAGATGAAAATTATAATTACAGGTTCTTTAGGGAACATAGGAAAACCATTGACGAATCAACTTGTGGCTGCGGGACATGAGGTAACGGTAATCAGCAGTAATGCAGATAAAAAAGAAGCCATTGAAAAAGCAGGAGCACAGGCTGCCATTGGTTCTGTCAGTGATGCTGCTTTTTTGGCCAGGACTTTTGCAGGAGCAGATGCACTTTTTGCCATGACACCGCCTAATTTAGGAGGAAGAAATGTGATTGCGAATACTGTTGAAGCCGGTAAAGCTTTCGCGAAAGCCATACAGGAAGCAGCTGTAAAACGTGTGGTAATGCTGAGCAGTATCGGTGCGGATTTGCCTGACGGAAACGGACCCATTGCTGGACTTTATCCTATAGAAGCCTTATATAATAAACTGGAGAATACAGCGGTTACCTTTTTACGTGCCGGATTTTTCTTTACCAATTTATACAACGATGTTCCGATGATAAAAGGAGCGGGGATTATGGGGGCTAATTATCCCGCTGATGCGAAAATGCCATTGGTACATCCGGAAGATATTGCAGCAGCAGTGGCAAACGAATTGCAAAAAGAGAGTACAGGCAAAAATATCCGTTACATCGTAAGTGACGTGCGTACTCCGGGTGAAATAGCAAAAGCAATAGGAGCGGCAATTGATAAAACCGATTTGCCTTGGGTGGAATTCACCGACGAACAATCGCTGCAGGGAATGATACAAGCCGGATTACCGGAAGAAATTGCCCGTTTGTATACCGAAATGGGTTCGGGTTTGCGAAGTGGTGCAATTGGCACTGATTTCTTAAATGGGAATTTCCCTGTTGACGGAAAAATCAAACTGAAAGATTTTGCAAAAGAATTTGCTGCGAAGTTTTAATTTAAATAATAAATCCACAAAAAAGCCGTCAAGTATTACTTGACGGCTTTTGGTTTTTTAATCAGAACTGTTTTTTAGGCTGAAAAATCCAGTCCTTTTGCTTTAAAGCTGCTAAACAATACCTGACGGGCAGTACTGACCGTTTCTTCTGTTTTGTAAATGCTGCACCAGAATTTGACCTGAATTTTATATTTTCCTTCAGAAATGGCAGTATAATAAATTTGCGATGGTTTGGCATTGTTGACCAAAGTAATACTTTCCAGGGATTCGCTTATAATAGCATTGATATCTTCAGGAGTAGTTTCTCCGGTAATTTCAACAGCAATATCAACCAGTTTAAAATTGTCTGTATACGTCCAGTTGGTGATGTTTTGCGACAATAGGTTTCCGTTCGGAATAATAATCTCGGCACCGTTTGGAGCATTGATTTTGGTTGTACGAAGTCCCATTGATTTTACACGGCCGGATTCGGAACTGATATCGACCACATCGCCAATCTGAATCGGTTTATCAAAAATCAGGATAATACCCGAAACAAAGTTGTTTACGACACTTTGCAGTCCAAGTCCAACACCAACACCCAAAGCACCTAAAAGAATGCTTAATTTGTCCAGAGGCATGCCTGAAGCGGCTACAGCCAGCAGGTATCCGACAATTAAAACAACAAGCCGCGTAATAAGCAGTTTGGAATGCTGTCTTTTATTGATGTTTTCTTCGTTTTCATCATCGTCAATTTCTCCAAAGAAATAAGCTACATACTTTTGAAGTAAATGTGCAATCCAAATAATGATAAAAAATAATAAGATATTACCCAGAGTAAAAGTAATACTGCCGATGGTGTTCGGATGGCTAAGTAAAGATCCGAAAGAAGTCCGTAAGGATTCCCAGATATTCAGATTTGATCCGATTACAACCAGCCACATATAACTGATAATGATAATGAAGGGCTTTTTAAGTGTCTCGGATAAATTTTCATGGTCAAAGATTTTTTCAATTCCACGTTTTACCCTCGTCGTGTAGATTTGCAAAATGATCACTTCCAGGATTATTTTTAGAAGTACGCTCAGTGCAATAATCTGTGTAATTGAAATAAAAGCAGTAAGACTTAGCATATTCGAAAGAGATACTCTTCCGAAAATGTTGTATAAAATCGACAAGCCGTTAAAAACAATAAAAATAATACTGGCCCATTTAAAGAAGCCTTTGATGTACAATTCCCCTTTGACGCTCTTGATCTGAACAAGACCATAACGGATTCCAAAGCCATTAATAATAATAAAGCAACAGCGTTGCAATAAACTAACACTAATGAAAAGGTCCAGAAAACAAAGGGCTAAGAACAGTCCCAAAAGGAAAGTCCAGTTTCTCATGGCATTTGCTGACCATTTGTTTTTGAAAAGTATGGTAAGGAATCCAAGTAAAATCAATTCCAGTATTTCGATAAACAAGGCCGGAGCATATAAGTTGCTTACCACGGCTATATTGAGCCCAATAATTGCTACGGGAATGATAACACCCCTGTTCAGGTATTTAAAATTAAAAAGAGCCAGACTCTCCGCGTGTCCGTTACTTTTTAAATATTTGAGATTGCGGGAGATGTACCAGCCCAGTAATCCCATCAAAAAAGCCAGTGTAAGCAATCCTCCGGCACGATAACTCAGATAATAAGCTGCAACACTCTCTTCGATCAGAACTTTTGATCCGATGCTTTGGGTAACTTGTTTGTTCGGGATTGAATCGGTAACATTCCAGATAAAAGGATATTCCTTTCTGAGCATACTGATCCCTGACTTTTCAAGCGTATTTTCTACGGTAATAAGTGCATTAGAAACGGCAATTTTTCTTTCTACGGTTAATCTTTTGTTTTTATTTAGAACACCCTGGTTTTTAGTCATCAGGCTATCGGTATTCTTGTATTTTTTTCTAAGATTCGCAAATTCATTTTTAAATTGCTTGCGGCGAATGGTATCTTTTATCAGGCCGACCAGTGTTTTGTCTTTACGCAATTCGATAAACCGGTCTTTGATTTTTTCCAGGTTTTTATTGCGTAAGTTGATCGCGTCATTTTGCTCGTCCAGTTCCTGTTGAATTTCTTTAAGGACAACACGGTACATTTGCTGGTTTCGAACATTTGGATTCGCACCTTTCAGACTGGCTAAAATTAAATCGAGCTTGCTTTGGGTTCTTCTGATTTCTCCAAACAAATGATGACTGGCTCCGTCAAAATCGGCATCATTGTAGGCAGTTTCCATTACGGCACTGGCTTTTTCAATAGCCATCAGATAATCACTGTCGGTTGTTGTTTCTTCAAATAATTTAGAACGGCTTTCTGTTTTTTTAGGGGTGCTTTGCGAGTAGGCAAGCGGTGCAAAAAACAGGACGGCCAATAAGGCTGATAAAACAATAAAACTTCTTTTTTGAATCATAATTGGATGTATGAATTAGGGTTCCCAAATGTAATTTTTTTTAAGGGACTTTCACTACAATTTAACAACATTTGAGCGGAAGCAGATGTGACGTTTTTTAAGACAGCGAAGTTGAAATCTTCAGCGGCTAAATTTTGCTTTTTCCACAGCCAGATAGTAGATTTTATACTAAAAAATGAATTTGTAGGAATTGATTTAATTGTATTGTAAACCAATTGATTAAAGTTTGTTACCTGAATTAACCGTTAATAGTATCAAATAATAAAAATCCAATCTGTATAAATTGGATTTTTATGGTTTCAGGAACGAATTCAGGGTGTTCGGAATTACTTTTTGGGTTTAATTTTTAACTTCCAATACCCATATACCGTTGCTGTATTAAAGGCAACCAGTATCCAGATCACCGGACTTGCAAAAAAGTGCGAATAACTGCTCCCTTTCGGAATTTCTACAAAAGGAACGGTAATTGAAACATCTAATAGCACTGCTGTAATCGACATGCCTAAACCTAGAAGTAAACCGTGCTTTTTAGGGTCATTTTTATAATAAAATGAAGCCAAATTTGTAGAAGATAAAAACATTATTACCAGTACTATTAATAGATTTATGTTAAAGCTATGGTTTATGATATCAAAAAGCACTGAAAGATAAAAAGCAGCACTCACGCACACCCATACAAAAAGACCCGCAAGTAACATTTTTACGTAATTCATGACAATGGTTTTAAACAGTTGAGTTATTCCAGATTCCGGTTTTAGCCGTTTCTTTTACGTAGGTACTAAAATCGGTTGCTTTACGGCCTAACACTTTTTCAATGTCGCTGGTAATGCTTGAATTTCTGCCGTCTAATACCTGTTCGAAAAGATAATTCACCAGCCAGATCTGATCTTCCGGAACCTGATATTCCTGTAACATTTGTTGGTATTCTGCTAAAGTCAGTGCCTGAAATTGAATGTCTCTGTCCGTCGCTTTGGCAATCTCTGCCACGGCTTCAGGAAACGTCAATAATCGGGGGCCGGTGAGCTCGTAGGTCTGACCATTGTGTTTGTCGTCGAGAAGGCAGGCTGTAACGACTGCTGCGATATCATTTGCGTCCGTAAAAGGTTCCAGGGCTTCTGCTCTGGATAAAGCGACAAATCCGGCTAAAACAGGCTCTAAAAAGAAGCTTTCGCTAAAGTTCTGACTGAACCAGCTTGCCCTTACAATCGTCCAGTTTTTAGCAGCAGCTTTTACAATTTCCTCGCAAACCCGGGCTTCTTTTTCGCCTCTTCCCGATAATAAAACCATTTTCTGAACACCAAGTGCGGTCGCAAGAGATGTAAAATTCCGGATGATTTCAGCTGCAGCAGGAACCGCCAAATCGGGTTGAAAGGTAATGTAAACCGTATGCACGCCTTCGAGAACGGCGGGCCAGGACTCCGGAGTTTCCCAATCGAAAGCCGGCTGCGCACTTCGCGAACCCATCACAATTTCGACATCGTTTATTTTTTGAAGCTGCTCTGTAACCCTGCTGCCTGTTTTTCCATTAGCACCCAGTACTAAAATTTTCTTTTTGTTCATATCAATATTTCTTTAAATGAATACTGATACAAAGGTGTTGGGTTTGCTATTGAATCATTTGTTGCAAAAGAATTATGATTTGTCTGAAAAGCATTTTTGCTTTACTGTATTCGGGCGGGTTGCAAATTTTTTATAAAAAGCATTCGAGAAAGAACTGAGACTTTCATAACCGACTTCCCAGACAGCTTCCTGTACGGTTTTGTCGCTGTTTTGCAGCAATTCGTAAGCCTTATTCAGACGTTCCTCCTGAATGTATTTGAAGACAGGGACACCAAATAACTCCTTAAAGTTCTTTTTTAACTTATTGCTGTTAAGTCCCACCATTTTAGAAAGTTGGCTAATAGAGGGAGGTTGGGAATAGTGGGTGGTAACGATTTCTCTGGCCTGAAAAATTTTATCACGGTCTTTTTCAGAAAAAGCATTTTTCTGATCACTTGCCAGGAGTCCGAAGAAGTGAGCCAAGAGTTCATTGACCTGACTTTTTAGAAATAACAAACGGGTGTTTTCGATGTAAGTCGTATTGAAAATTTTCTGAACGGCCAGCTGCATATCGAGCGTCATATAAAAAGAAGGGCCTTTTACGAAGTGTTCTTTTGGATGTACTAATTGAGGCAAATATTTTTCAAAAACTTCTTTTTCGGCCTGATGCAGCGACGGCAGGTTTTTTAGTTTCGTAAAAATACTAATGGACTGTAAGGGTTTATCTGGTTCAATTTTGTGTGCGAATTCCACTTTCTGATTGCCAAAAAAGCAAATCGCCAGACCAGTTGTATTGGTTAAGTATTTAGTCTGATTATTGTGTTTTATTTCCAGTTCAACGTTCCCGGAACCATAAAAAGCAAATCCAACAGCATCTCCGTCGATTTCACATTTCTGAACAAATGGTTTGGTGGCATTTGATTGTTCGATTAAAACAATAAAGTCATTTAATTCGATGATGTCTGTTGTCATTTTTTGCTTGTTAGATTAAAAATGGAGTGCTAATCAACGGGAACTAGTTTAAAAATAAGTCTTAAAAATGACTTTTAGTTACAGGAATGAAGTACTTTTTAAAAACAATTAAATGATTTTAAAGTCACCGGCTTTCCGTAAAAAATCTATTTTTGCTTCCGTACTGCGACCATAAATTTAAGGCTTATCCATTTTTAAAAAAGAAAATGCATCAAAAACTAAGGGAACATATTGAAAAAATAATACTATTGACTGATGATGAATTTTCGTTAGTGCTTTCGCATTTTAATTCCCGAAGTTTTAAGAAGAAAGAATTTCTAATTGACAAAGGTGACACCAATATTGATTGTTATTACATCGTTTCAGGCCTTTTAAAGCTCATTTACGAGGACGAAAACGGAAATGAGCATATTGTATCCTTTGCCATGGAAGATTGGTGGGAAAGCGACTTTATTGCCTTTTTTACCCAAACTAACGCTACTATGTCTTTGCAGTGTATTGAAGACACCGATGTTTTCTGTATTTCAATAGAAAATTATCAGAAGTTGTGTGCCGTACTTCAGAAGATGGAACATTTCCTTCTTAAAAAATCAAATTCAGGACATATTGCCTCCCAGCGCAGGATATTGTCTTTTTTAACTTCCAGTGCAAAAGACCGTTACGATTTGCTGCTGAAACAGCATCCTTCGTTATTTCAGCGGGTCAACAAAACCATGCTGGCTTCTTATTTAGGCGTTTCTCGAGAGACATTAAGCCGGCTTTCGTCTTAATTTTCTTTTACTTACTTAACATTTGTGATGTTTGTCACACGTTAGAATCCGGGAATCGATTCAATTTTGCAGCTATAATTTAAAAACTGTAAAAATGAAAAAAGGCCTCAAGATTCTAGCAATGGCAGTCCTGACTGCTGTGCCTGTAATGGCGCAAACCAAAACCAACAAACTGGAAAAGAAGGTAATTAACCCCTGGGAGTGGCAGGACAAACGAAGTTATGTACAGGCAGTAAAAGTGAAAAATCCGGAAGGAACGCTCTATGTTTCCGGACAAACGGCTATTAACGCCGCCGGCATATCGAGCGATGCCGACATGAGATCACAATTGATTCAGACCTTAGCCAATCTGGAAAAAGTAGTAAAAGATTCCGGTTATGAATGTAAAAATATAGTGCGACTGAATGTCTATACCACTTCAGAATCGGAACTTTTCGCCTGTTTCAATGTTTTTCAGGACTGGATCGCCAAACACGGGATCAGGCAAACCAGCACTTTACTGGAAGTAAAAACGCTTTTTGAAACCTTAAAAGTAGAAGTAGAGGCAACGGTCGTGAAGTGATTTATAGGAAATAAGATTTCATGGCTATTCAAAATTAATTACACAGTGTCGTGGCAAATTGAAGTCAGGACTGTATGGTTTTTTCTGACAAAGTGACTGAAAAATAGAAAATTTTCCAAAACGCTCTCCCGAACTTTACGTATAGGAGTGACGGAGCGGTGACGGAGAAATGACCTGAAAAAACACAATGTCAAAAAGGCAGTATTCAGGGTTTTAGCTTTTCAAAAATAAAAACAGCGTTTAGAAACAAGTATTCTAAACGCTGTTTTTTTTATGGGCAAGTTCTAATTCTGCAATGATTTGCTTTTTCATTAGGGTATGAATGTAATCTTTGGCTTCGGCATACGAAATGTTATAGTGTCGCGGAATGTCCTGCAGATGCGAAGGAAAACGCTCCAGTAGCTTGTCGTAATACAGATCAAGTTGATTTTCGTCGGGCATTTCGAATTTCAGGCGGATCTGAAATCTTCTCAATAAAGCGGTATCGATACTGTGATAATGATTGGTGGCGCAAATGAGTAAGCTGTCCGCCGGGAAATAATCAATCAGTTGGATAATCGTGTTGACAAGGCGTCTCATTTCTCCGACGTCTTTATCTTCACTGTCACGGCTTTTTCCGATCTGATCAAATTCATCCAGAAATAAAACTGCTTTCTCCCGAATCGCTTTATCAAACAGGGCTTTTACATTTCTGGAGGTTTCACCAATTCGGGCATTAATTAAAGTGCTCAGGTTGATTATTACGATATTCTTGTTTAAAGCCGTGGCAATGGCCTTGGCAGTCGTGGTTTTACCGCATCCTGAATGACCGTGCAGCAATATTTTATGGTCTGCTTTGAGATCGTATTTTTTTAATTCCTCCAGATACTGATGCTCTTTGATGGTCTGTGCCAACGCAGCTTTGTTTTCGGCACTAAAAAATAAATCATTCAGTGCAATTTTTTCAGTATCGTTTACGGTCAGTTCGTACAGATTCATCAGGAGTTTTATTTTTCACAAAATTAAAGCTTATTCTGCAACATCTCTACTTAAATTTTAGGAGGCAGTAATTCTGATACTGGTAGTTCCGTATTTTGTTAAATTGATCCTAATACTATAAAATGTATGATTGGATTGGTAAAAATATTTCGGCATTAATTTATATTTGTAGGAAGTAATCCCGTTATTCAAACAGTCATTACGCCATTATACGATGAAAATAAGAACCTTTATAATTTGTGTTTTTTTGCTGGCATGTCCCGTAATGTCTTACAGCCAGAATGTAAAGCTGCTTACTGTTGATCAGCTTCAGGAAAGAGTAAAAAACGGAAAAGACAGCACCTATGTGGTCAATTTCTGGGCGACCTGGTGTGCTCCGTGTATCAAAGAATTACCCCATTTTCAAAAACTGAGCCAGGAATACCAATCGGAGAAACTGGCGGTGCTCCTGGTAAGTGTTGATTTTAAATCGAAATTGAATACAGCCGTGGTGCCGTTTGTAAAAAGAAAGAAGATTACCAATCCGGTTTTTCTTTTGAATGAAAGCAATCCGCAGGAATATATCGACCGGATCGATCCGTCCTGGTCGGGCAGTATTCCGGCGACGCTCTTCCTTAAAAACGACAAGAGGAAATTTTTGGAAACTGAACTTACCTATGAACAATTAGTAACCGAATATAAAAAATTATAAATCATGAAAAAGTACATCACCATTCTGCTGGTTTTTACAGCGATTTTATCTCAGGCACAAAGCAAAACGCTTAAGGCGGGAGAAGCGGCACCGGATTTTAAACTAAAAAATGTAGACAATAAAGACATCTCTTTCGAAAGTTATCCAAACGCTAAAGGTTTTATTGTGGTATTTACCTGCAATACCTGTCCGTATGCCAAAGCTTATGAGCAAAGAATAATTGATCTTGATAAAAAGTTCAGACCGGAAGGTTATCCTGTAATTGCCATCAATCCGAATGATCCTGAAGCTTCAAAAGCAGATACTTTTGATAAAATGCAGGACTTGGCCAAAGAGAAAAAATATGCCTTCCCTTATTTGTTTGATAAAGGGCAGGTGGTAACCGACCAATACGGAGCGAAACATACACCTCATCTTTTTGTGGTTTCTAAAACGGCAAAAGGAACTGTCGTAGAATACACAGGGGCAATCGATAATGATCCTGAAGGAACGAAAAGCGAAAAAACAAAATATGTGGAAGATGTAATTGCATCCCTGAAAAACAATCAAAAACCGACTGTAACCGAAACTAAAGAAATTGGCTGTACGGTGAAAAGAAAAGCGAAAGTATAAAAACTAAAAGCTGTAAAATGTTTTAGAAACGTCTCCTAACCGGGGCGTTTTTTTATTTTGGAAATTTTCGAAGATACAATCGTATCCTAATTCCGGTTAGATTCCACCATTTTAGGAATTGGCATCTATTATATTTTGTACAATGACGATAAAAGTTTCCGTGTTTTTAATTTCCTGCTTCATGGACAATAAAACATGATCGGATAATTTAAACTGTTCCATCATGTCTTTTTTCAGGTATTTGATCATGGATTCCAGGCTTCTGGTATCGTTTTCTTTCTGGTTTTTTAATTCCCGCTGTTTACTTTCCAAATAATCTAAAGTCCTTTTTAACCTTTGAACGTTTAATTTTTCCAACTTTTAGTTTCTTAAAATTTAATAAAAAAAGAAAACGATAATCAAAAGTGTGATAAATCCAAGATGTTCCAAAAAACCCATTTACATTTGAATCTACCCTGCTCAAGAGTACCGTTTTTCTTATTTACGTGCAAATTGATATTTTGGATTTAATTTAGCTTAAATTTTTTTAAGCATTTTTACATTTTAAAATTAAAGAAAAATAAACGGTTGTTTTTTAGTGTGTTAAATTATGTTTTCACCAATCTGATGTTAATAAAAAAGGAGCCGAATTAACTGTTATTTCAAATTACGAACATATTCAGAAGGAGAGACTCCGAATTCATTTTTGAAATTAACGGTAAATCGTTTTGGGGAATTGAAACCAACGGCATACGCTATTTCAGCAATCTGGAGCTGACTTTTTTCGAGGAGCTGTCTGGCTCTTTTCAGTCTGACCGTTCTGATGAATTCCGCGGGGCCTTTTCCGGTGATGTGCATTAACTTTTTATACAGGTGTGTTCTGCTCAGCCCTACAATAGCGCTGAGTTCTTCTACTGTAAAATCCGGATTAGCGATATTTTCCTCGACGGTTTTAATCGCTTTTTCGATCAATTGTTCATCAAGGGAAGTAATGGTAATTTCGCTTGGCGCAATGTCAATTTTCTGGCTAAAGGCCTGATGGGATTTTTTTGTCCAGTCCAGAAATTTATCAATACGAAGTTTGAGCAGATTGAAATTAAAAGGTTTGTTCAGGTAATCGTCGGCACCCAGCATAAGACCTTCTATTTTGTATTCTTCAGCAGTTCGTGCCGTAAGCAGGATGACCGGAATGTGCGACCATTCTATTGTCGTTTTGATCTGGGCGCACAATTCGGTACCGCTCATTTTTGGCATCATAACATCACTCACGACAATATTGATATTGTTTTGCTGCAATTTTTCCAGGGCTTCAAGACCATCATGGGCAACCAGAACGGTATAAAATTCAGAAAGACTTTCGGACATGAAATCGCAGAAATCTTTGTTGTCGTCTGTAAAAAGTAAAACCGGTTTTTCGTTTATGTTCTTTTCGGGATGGCTTTCCAATAGCCGAATCTGTTCTTTGCTTTTTACTTTTTGAACAGGAAGCCTGAAGGTGAAAATGCTTCCTTTTGGCGAGTTGTCCTCGACTGTAATACTGCCACCGTGCATCGCGATATATTCGCTTACAATATGAAGGCCAATGCCGCTTCCGGTATTTTCTTCACTTTGTTCGGCCTGGTAAAAGCGTTCAAAAATAGATTGCTTTTCATTTTCAGGAACGCCCTGACCACTGTCGGAAATAGACACCACCACATTTTTCTCTTCACGGTAGAGGTGCAAATTGATACTTCCTCCGTCGGGCGTATATTTAAAAGCATTGGATAACAGGTTAAAAAGTATTTTCTGGACTTTTACGTTGTCAAATTCCATCATAAGCGTTTCCATCTCGCTGGTATAGGAGAACTTCATGTTGCGGTCGGTGGCATAAGACTGGAAAAGGGTGCATCTTTCCTGAATATAATACACAAAATCACCTGATTTAAGATTCAGGCTTTCGGTGCCGACATCCAGTTTACGGAAATCCAATACCGAATTAATGAGCGTCATTAACTGCTCTACATTTTTATAAACAATACTGAGTTTGGCGCGAAGACCTTCTTCCAGCTCTTTGTTCAGAATGGTTTGAAGCGGAATGGTAATCAGGGTCAGCGGTGTTCTGAGATCGTGACTGATATTGGTGAAAAACCGGAGTTTCATTTCATTCAGATTGATTTGCTGAAGATGTTCCAATTGTATGCGCTGCTGTTCCAGTTCTTTCCGGTGTTTTTTTCGGGTATGCTTTATAACGTACATGGTAATTCCGGCAATTGCCATTACATAGAATAAAAAGGCCCAACCCGACAAGTAGAAGGGCGGAGTGACCGTAATGTCTAAAACAGTGGCTTTTTCGTTCCAGATTCCGTCGCTGTTGGAAGCTTTAATGAAAAGGGTATAAGTGCCGGGAGCAAGCGATGAAAATTCGATTTTGTTTTTTTCTGTCGGAAGCCATTGGTTACTAAAACCTTCCAGTTTATAGAGATAACGGACTTTATCGGCATTAACCAAATCTGCGGTCGTAAACTGAATGGCGATTAACTGATCGTCATGACTGAACGTAACTTCTGAAGTCTGCTCCATGGAGCGTTTTAGTAAACGATGGCCGTTATAAAGCGAATCTACCTGAACGGGTACATTACCAAGACTTAATCCGGTAAAAATGACTTTGGCGAGAGGTTTGCTTTTCTCTGCCATTTTATTCGGGTTTACAGTGGTATAGCCTTCTGTTCCGCCCAAAAGAATGTCTCCGTTCTGAAGTTTGTAAATGCCGTGGGTATTAAAGTAATTATCGTGAAGTCCGTCTTTAACAGAAAAGTTCCGGCTGCTTATTTTTAAGATCCCTTTTGTATTGGGTTCGACAGTCAATACCGATAATCCGTTGCTTGTCGTGATCCAGATGTGCCGGTGATTGTCTTCAATAATTCCCTTTACAATATTATCAGACAACCCATTGGTTTTGTCGAAATAGTAGACCGTATCTTTTTGGGTATCCCAGACGGATAAACCTTTGGAATGCCCCAGCCAGATATTATTCCTGCTGTCTTTGTAAACGCTGGAAGTAAAGCTCTGCCTGAATTTTTGCGTTTTGCTTCTGTTTCCCGAAGCTTTAACCTGCTGGCCGGTCAGAATATCGATACTGAAAAGTCCGTTGTCTGTGCCGACGTATAATTGGTCTCCGTTGTCATAAAACATATCGAGCGTAAATTCAAGTCCTTTGACGGTTTTGGCTATGGTTTCAAAGCGGGTGGTGCCGCTTCTGAGGCATTGTATTCCACGTCCAAGCGTACCTATCCATAAGTTGCCATAACGGTCTTCTTTTAAATTCCAGATATCATTCGAATTTAAAGTGCTGTTTTCTTTTGTAAAATGCTTAAAGGTTCCGTCTTCATAGCAAAACAAACCGTTTAAATAGGTGCCGATCCAGATTCTTCCTTTTTTATCTTCTAACAATGAAACAATTACATTGCTCGCCAAAGGCATTTTCGTGATTTTGTTTCCGGAAGATTTTTCTTTGAAATACAAACCATTTCCATCGGTTCCCAGCCAGAGATTTCCTTTTTTGTCTTCCAGGAAAGTGCTGACATCCTTGCAGTCCTGTAATTCGACAGTAACGAGATTTCCAAAACTGGCATTATAATATGAAATCCCTTTTTTGTTGTGACCCGCCCATAGGGTTCCGGTATCATCTTTATACAGACAGCCGATATTATTGGATGCGATAGAAGCAGTGTTGTCGGGGTTGTGGGTGAGGTTGGAAATACTATTGTTTACGGTGTTATAAATAAAAATCCCCTGATGGTCCGTGCCAATCCAGACCCTGCCGTTTCCATCGTCTTTGATGTCGAATATGACATCGTTTTGTGTAGTTACAGCTGAATTGAGCGTGATTTTTTTCCATTCGGTTTGGCTGTTTTTTTGATAAAAGAGGGCAGCTGTATTCGAGAAAATCCATAAACCGTTTTGGGAATCCACATAAATTTTATTCTTTTTGTTTTGAAGGTGCTGTGAAACAAAATCAGGGAGTTTCAAAAAAGATTGTCTTCCGTTGCTTTTGTTTACCTTCAAAATAGTTCCGGAATGGAGCACTCTAAAAATGGAATTGCCGTCATCACCTAAAAAGACAGTTGAAGTTTCCGCTATTTTTTCTTTCGAACTAAAGGTTTTTAAGTTCTTTTTATAGGTATCATACACAAAGATTCTGTTTCCAGACAAAACCCATAAGTCTTTGTTTTTATCGACGTAAACTTTATAATTCTCCTCTGCTTTAATCCCCAAATCTTTGAGTACATTCGGAATATCACTTCTGAAATTATCTTTATGACGCTGATAAACAATATAACTGAATTCGGTACTGATCCAGATATTTCCCAAACCATCTTCCTGCAAGCCTCGGATATCGTCGTTTATGATGGACGACGGTTTATCGGATTTTGTTGCATATACTTTAAATCCGTAGCCGTCATAACGGTTCAGGCCTGATTCTGTTCCGATCCATAGAAAACCATATTGGTCTTTCAGGATACTTTTGATCGTACTGTTCGAAAGTCCGTCATTCGTTTTTAAATGATGAAAAGTATACGATTGCCCCACAGCACCAAAAGAGGCGAGGAGCGACAGAAAAAGGATGTAGAGAAATGGGTTAAATAGTTTCATTTAAAGTTAAAGCTACTTTTGGAAGTACAATATAGGATAATATTTCAAGAAGTGGCATTCTTCCCGTAATCCTTCCAAAGGTATAAAGCAGCGTGGAATACTGCCATAATTTTGGTTTTTATTTAATTAAAAAGAGGCTTATACGAATTCGTATAAACCTCTTTTTGTCTTATTTCAGCTTTATGGTTTGCTGATTTCCGTCGTAACTAATTTCTTTTCCGGCGGCATCATAGGTAAAAGCCTGCGGTTTATCTTTACTTACGGCTACGATCACGAATTTTCGATTCCTGATCATTCCGTCGAATTTTCCTTTTTGCTCCCCAATGGTGAGCGTTCCGGAAGCTTCATTGTAATTGAAAGCTATATTAGAAAAGCTTCCTTTTTCGTAGTTGTAATTTTCGTTTTCATCTTCATACAAGGTGAATTTTCCATCTTGTCCCATGTACACATAAAGCACAATTTTGTCTGCTTTTTTCTCTGTGCTGTATTGCATTTCGGGTCCAACCGGAATAATAGATCCTTCGCGAATGAATAACGGAATGTGCTCATAAGGTGCATCCACATTCAGTTGCTGTCCTCCGGTGATGTAACGTCCTGTATAAAAATCGAACCAGTTGGTTCCTTCCGGAAAGTACACATTACGGTTACGGGCTTCGTATTTATAAACCGGACAAACCATAAACGAGGGTCCGAACATAAACTGATCGCTCACATTCTGCACTTTTTTATCTGCAGCAAAATCCATAAACAAAGGTCTCATGATGGTATAATCCTCAAAGTATGTCATTCCGGCCATGGTGTAGATGTATGGCATTAGTCTGTAACGCAAATTGGTATAATACAAAATAGACTGGTAAGCAGGATGTGTATCCGGAGCTATGTTCCACGGCTCACGGTACGGAAATTGTCCGTGTGCTCTGTACAAAGGAGCAAAGGCACCAAACTGAAACCAGCGTGTGTTCAATTCTCTCCATTCTTTATAATCAGCATTTTCCTGACCATTTTTGTCGTATTGCTGCTGTCCGCTTACATATCGGTCTTCTACGCAGAAACCGCCAATATCCATCGTCCAGTACGGAATACCGCTTACCGCAAAATTAAGTCCGGCAGAAATCTGAGCTTTCATATCTTCCCAACGTGTGGCAATATCACCGCTCCAGGTTGCTGTAGAATAGCGCTGTAAACCTGCAAATCCGGATCTTGTCAGCAGAAATACTCTTTTGTTGGGTTCCACACTGCGTTGTCCATCGTAAATGGCTTCCGCATTCATCAAGGCATACGTATTAAAAAATTCTGTAGAAGAACCCAGGGCCGTTGGTCCGCATAAGGCTTTTCGATAGTCCATATCGGTGCAATCCAGTACGTTCGGTTCGCTGGCATCCATCCACCAGGCATCAATTTTTAGCGGGTACAAATTATCATAGATTTGTTTCCAGAATAATTTACGGGCACCACCGGAATACGCATCGTAAAAAGAGCCCACATAACCAGGGCCAACCCAGTCCTTAACATTATCTTTTATGGCTTGTTGGTACATCCAGCCTTTTTCATCAAATTCCTTAAAATGCTCGGTTGTTTTGTAAAATTTCGGCCAGACAGAAATCATCATCTTTGCATTCATAGCGTGAATAGAATCTACCATGGCCTGCGGATTAGGGAAACGTTTTTTGTCAAATTCATGGCTTCCCCAGGAATCTTCTTCCCAGTAATTCCAGTCGAGGACAATATTATCAATCGGGAATTTACGTTTTCTGAATTCTTTCAGATTACCCACAATTTCATCCTGTGTTTTATATCTTTCGCGGCTTTGCCAGTATCCCATGGCCCATTTTGGCATGATCTGAGATTTTCCGGTTAAGGTACGGTAGCCTTTAATTACTTCATCTGCAGAATTTCCGTGAACGAAATAATAATCGATTTTCTGTGTCATTTCGCTCCACCATACCTGATTGTTTTTTTCTTCCTCCGGTTGGGGTGTAAGCACTCTTAAACCACAATAGGAAGTTCCGCCATCCGGTTTCCATTCAATTCGTAAGGGTACGCGTTTTCCGGCTTCTAAGGGTAAAGAGAATTTATAACTATTCGGATTCCAGGCTGTTCTCCAGCGTTCCGGAACTACCAATTCGTTGTTTAAATATACTTTTACATATCCGGCATAATACAACGTAAATTTGTAGGTTCCGCTTGCGGGTGCTTCAATTGCTCCTTCGTAGGTGACGTCAGCATTTTTTAAAGGGAAATTTTGCGGTAATTTCTTGATGCTTTTAATGTCTTCAAAGAAAATAGATTCTTCTTTGCGCTCGATGTTTTGCACGTCTTTTACATTAGAAACATAAGTCCCTGTCAAAGCTCCCGCATTTCCTTTTTTATCGTATAATTTAAAAACGGTATTCAATTGGGCATAAGGGCGGCTTTCACCAAAACGGCTCAAAGAATAACTGTCCCATAAAACCCCGTAGTTTTTATTCGAAACGATAAAAGGAACGGAAACTTTGGTATTGTATTGAAATAATTCTTCGTTTTTACCTTTGTAATTGAATTCATCGGCCTGATGTTGTCCCAATCCGTGGAAAGCTTCATCGGCAGGGGAATCAAAAATCTGACGAACGGTATACCCTTTGGTACCTTCCACTTCAATCGGAGTAAAATTTCTTCCTCCGCCTGATTTTTCGGCTAAAATTAGTTTACCATCTTTGTCTTTAAAATTGATTCCGCCGTTTATTTTAGAAACCATCACTTTCAAACGCGAGGTTACGATCGAAATAGAATCGGCGACATTGGTCTCTACTTTATAAGGTGTTTTTGATTTTCCGGCAACAATTATCAGTGAAGAATCTTTTGCGAATTCAGCGTCGGGAGTGGCGGAAACGTGAATTAATTCGTCCTGTAGTACCTGAATACGTACTTTCTGAACATCTGTTTTACTGTTTTGCTTTACGCTTACAATGATACCGTCGTCGATAGTTTGATATTGCTTCACCGAACAAGAGGCTAACAGCGTTGCAGCAAATAAGAAATGTATTTTTTTGCGCATGGTTAAATAGTGGTTTTAGTAAAATTTTAAGTTACCAAATTTCAGTATAATAATTCTATTTAGGGGATGTGTATGTTTTTAAGAAGGTATCATCATGAATTATTTGTTTGATTTATGGAGTGCAAATCCTTTAAATGCGGTCTTTTTCCACATTAAAGAAAAGGGGAATAGTTTTAAAACTATTCCCCTTTTTGAGATTCTTAATTTTTGTGTTACTTATTTTAAGGTAGTTTTGATCACTACGCCAGCTTGTTCAATCGCAGTTTGTACGGCAGGCACATTAGCAATTGGATTTAGAAGCCCGTAATCGTGAATTAATCCGGAGTATCTTGTTAGTGTTACCGGAACTCCGGCTTCGTTTAGCTTTCTGGCGTAAGCTTCGCCTTCATCTCTCAAAACATCATTTTCTGCGGTTTGTACCAGTGCAGGAGGTAAGTCTTTCAGTTGAGCCAGACTGGCCTGCAACGGAGAAGCATATATTTCTTTTCTTTTGCTGGTATCCGGTAAATAATTGTCCCAGAACCATTTCATCATGTTTTTGGTTAGGAATCTGCCGTTTGCAAAAGAATTATAAGATTCAGTTTCAAAATTAGCATCGGTTACCGGCCATAATAAAACCTGAAGTTTAATATGGGGTCCTTTTTTGTCTTTTGCCATTAGCGTAATAGCGGCAGTCATATTTCCACCAACACTGTTTCCTACGACAGCAAGGTTTTTACCATCAACACCAATTTCTTTTCCATTTTCGGCTACCCATTGTGTGGCGGCGTAAATTTCATTAATGGCTACCGGATATTGTGCTTCGGGAGATGGAGTATAGTCCGGAAATACGGCTACGGCACCACTTGCAACTACTAGATCCCTTACTAATCTTCTGTGTGTCGGATAATCACCTAACACCCAGCCGCCACCGTGAATGAAGATAAATACCGGAGCATTTGCTTTGGCTCCTTTAGGTTTTGTAATGTGGATTTTTACTTTGTATCCGTTTTGTGAAATCACTTTCTCCGATTCATCGATACCGGAATAATCAACTTCTACCGATTTTTGAGCGCCAACCAAAACATTTCTGGCATCAGAAATACTTAATTGTTCTAATGGTTTTCCGTCACCTGAATTTAAAGCTTTTAAAAACGAACGGACTTCTGTAAAGACCTGCGGGTCATTTTCTCCTTTAAATTGTCTTTCTTGTGCTGTAACCATTGTGTTTGCCATAAACAATGCTGCAATAAATAAACCTTGTTGTAATAATTTAATAGTTTTCATATCTTTTATGTTTTATCAGTTATAATTTGATAGGACAAAAATATGGCGGTAGTAAGGTGCTTAAAATAGACAAAAGTCTATTCTAATTGTACATTTTTCCCTTGAAGGTATTTTTTCTTGAAATTTGAAGGTGTGTCGCCAACTTTATTGGTAAAAAGCCTGTTGAAGTACGCCGGATCTTCATATCCGAGTTGATAGGCAATTTCTTTTACACTTAAAGAAGAATACCCTAAAAGCCTTTTTGCTTCCAGTATAATCCGGTCTTTAATAATATCGTTGGGCTGGGTTAGTTCCAGACGATTGAATTTATTGGATAGTGTTTTTGGAGCTACGCCAAGAATATCAGCATAATCTGCTACCGTATGTTTGGTCCTGAAGTGAATTTCGACCAGACGGCTAAAATCCCGAAAGAAATCCACTTCCCTGGAAGGTTCAGTATTCAGAATACCTAATTGCTGCACCTTCCAGATTCGGGTTGCTTTTATAATAAGTTGTTTCAGATACGTCCGGATCATTTCTTCCTGTGAAGCATCCGGAGTGTCAAATTCTTCCTGAATCTGATTAAAAATCCCTTCCACAAAAAAGACTTCCTTGTCAGGCAAGGCTGTCATTGGCATTTCGAAAATATTATTAAACAACAGACCGTCACAGGCTACTTCGGCATCGTGAATTTGTACGCAATAAAAATCACGATTGCTATTAATGAAAAACAGGGAAGGTGTTCTGGTTTTGTACCGTTTAAAATCTATGGTTACCGCATAATCTTCCGGTAGATAAAGGACTTTAATGTACGGTTTGTAATAATCGCCATTTATTTCCTCCATAGAATCCGGGCTGAGCACTTTAAAGCCCAGCTTTTTATAATTGGATTCGAAAATTTTAGGATTGTTCATTGCGATTATTCCTGTTCTATAATAGTAAGGATGTTTTTTGGAATCTCTTCAAAAGCTTCAAAGGAATACGGTTTGATCAGATAGGCTTTTACGCCCAGTACATCACATTTTTCTTTGTAGGCCGGATTTATACTGGTAGAATAGACAAAACAGGGAATAGTTTTTAAATCAGTATCATTCAAAATCCGCTGCAAAGCTTCAATACCATCCAGTATTGGCATGTTGATATCGGTCAGAATAACATCCGGAATGGGATTGGAAGTGTTTTTGAGGTAATTCAGCAGCTCTTCACCATTGCTCACCAGACTTACTTTACCAAAGTTCGGGTTTTTATTAAAAGTCTCCTGCATTACGTCAGCATCATCGCTGTCGTCTTCGGCAATAACAATATGTAAGTTATTTAGCATCGGCGTTTATACTATTGGAAAAAAAAGATTAAAAGTGGTTCCATTGTTCAATTCACTTTCAACAGTAATATTTCCCGAATGGTTTTCCATGATTTTTTTACAAATTGCCAGACCAATACCATTTCCGGAATATTCGGTTTTGGCATGAAGGCGCTGAAAAATAGTAAAAATTTTTATAAGATGGTTTTGCTCCATTCCAATGCCGTTGTCTTTGATTTGAATTTTTACAAATTTAGTGGATTGATTTGAGATTTCAGATTTAAAATTTTCAATTTGTGAAATTTGAATAAAGGGCGGAATTTCTTTTTTGCTGTATTTAATAGCATTTGAAATAAGATTTGAAAAAAGCTGGCGCATTTGTACTCTTGAAGCCTTAATTAAGGGGAGTTTTCCAATTTCAATAGTTGCATTCCTGTCGGTGATTATTATTTCTAAATCCTCTTTGACCTCAGCAATAACCTGTGCCAGATTGATTTCCATACGTTCTTCCTGTGCGGTGTGGGACGAATAACGTACTAAATCATCTACAAGTGAATTGAGCCGTAATGCAGATAATTTCATCACGTTCATGGATTTAGCATCCATTTCTGAAAGATAACTTCCGTCAATTTTTGTATTGTGCATGACGATTTTTCGAAGCGGCTCTTTAAGATCGTGTGAAATTACATGAATAAATTCTTCCAGATTGCTGTTGATCCTGTTCAATTCATGAATTTTTTCTTCGAGTTCCTTTTGGTGGTCTATTAACGCTTTTTCATGTTTTTTCTTTTCTGTCAAATCGGTGATCACAATTCCGATTCCCTGTACAGAAGGTTCAAAATCAGTTAAGGCAATATAAGCCGGGAAAACATGTTTCTCATTCTGGGTTTTAAACACAATTTCGTGTGTGGTAACACCATATTTCAAGGCTTCTATCAATGCGGTAAAGTTTTCCGGATTTTCGAAATATTCATAGAGATAGTTTCCAATTATTTTTTCGGAAGGCAGGCCTACAAGCTTTGCAAAATAATCGTTGCAGTATAATACGAGTCCATTTTTAGCAATACTCAGTGCGCCCTGTCCAAATTTCTCAATTAAAAGTCTGAAAGTGTAATCGGCGGTTTCCAGCGAATAAAGCTGAGGAACTCCGTTGTTATTTACTACTAATGCATCAACATCTCCTTGTTTTATGGCATCGACAATGCTATTGGCTTCATAAAGTTCTTCTTTTAATGAGGCTATTTCTTTTAATAAAGATTCGATATTTTTATTGTTATACTCCAAATTATTCACTGATATTTAATATCCGTAACACCTTTTCTCTATCGGATAGATCTCCAAGTATAATTCTTTGCGGTGCAGGATCTGTTCTTATTAATGTAGGTATTGCTACAATTTGATGAATTACAGCCTGTTCTGTATCACGGCTGATATCTATAATTTCCAGTTCGTAATTATCTGTCAAATATTTATCACAGATTTTACGAAGGTTTTCTATGGCATGTCCTGATTTTACAGACATACCCGAAACAAAAAGCATAAATTTATGTTGGGTTGTACTTGTGTCGTCAGAGGGATCATCCATTAGTAAGAGATTACAGGTTTAATATTAAGTCCGACAAGTACTCTTTCTTCATTGGAAAGATCACCAATGATTTTACGAATAGGTTCCGGAAATTTTCTAACTAAGGTAGGTACTGCTAAGATTTGATCGCCTTCAGCCAATTGCGGACTTTTAAGCAGATCTATAATTTCAATACTGTATTTTCCAGCCAGATGTACTTCGGCATATTTTTTTATATTTTCGAGTGCTTTTATTGACTTTGGCGTTTGTCCTGCTATATAAAGCAGTAATTGCCATTCGGCTACTTCCTTTTTCATATGATCTCTATTTTTTTTTAGAAGCTAGCTTTTCCTGTAATTCTTCTGTTGCTTTTAGAATACTTAATTCTTCCGCAGCAGATTCGAATTCATTTTTAAGAGCTTCTATATTGGCTTCAAGAACTCTGCGTTTACGCGCAATTTCTCTGTCTTTGCGATCGATTTCGTTTTGAAGCTTAATATCCGATATTGTTTTTTTAATCTGATGTGATTTTCTTGCCGTTCCGGTTAAAACTCCCTGTGGTCCCAATTCTACATCGAGTAATCCAATTCCGTTGCTTGTGATAATAAATTCACGTACCTGATTGGAATGTCCCATTCCTCGTGATTTTACAATAAAAAGCCCTCGGTTTCTTTCGCCGATTCCTTCCATGTCACGTACTGTTATCCAGGTATCTACCAAAGATGATACGGATTCTTCCGCAAGATCAGGTCTTAAATTATCAGTTTGTTTATTCAGGGAAGTAAAAAGAGCTGTAATATTATTGATCTTCAGCATGTCTATCAATCGTACCAGCATGGAGCGGACTTCGTGTTCACTGCCAACTAAAGTCAGATTGCTAATAGGGTCGATAATAATGGTGGTTGGCTTAAATTCCCTGATCAATTTTCTAAGGGTAAGCAAATGCAGCTCAAGACCATTAAGCGAAGGACGTGAAGAGTGTATTTGCAAAGTACCATTCTTAATGTATTTCTCCATATTGACCCCTATCGATTTCATATTTCGAACCAATTGCTGCGGTGATTCCTCAAAAGCAAAATAGAGTGTTTTCTCCTTTTTTTCGCATTGTTCTGCGGCAAAATAGCAGGCAATGGTTGTTTTGGCCGTACCGGCTGTTCCGGATACTAATATATTGCTGCCACGGAAAAAACCTCCACCCTCAAACATAGTGTTCAATCCGGGAACTCCGGTAGAAACTATCTCTGAAGAAACTTCGTTGTCCAGTCTTAATGAGGTAATGGGAAGTACTGAAATTCCATCTGCATCAATAAGGAACGGATATTCATTGGTACCATGTGTCGACCCTCTGTATTTTACAATTCGAAGTCTTCGGGTAGAAACCTGTTCGATAACACGGTGATCCAGCACGATTACACAATCTGAAACATATTCTTCCAATCCTTGTCGCGTAAGCATTGCTTCACCGCGCTCTCCTGTAATAATAGCTGTCACTCCTTTGGTCTTAAGCCAATGAAATAGTCTGCGAAGTTCAGCTCTCAGTATTGCCTGATTATCCAAACCGGCAAATAGGGACTCAATAGTATCCAATACAACCCTTGTGGCTTTTATGGAGTCTATGGCATGACCCAATCTGATGAATAAACCATCAAGATCGTATTCACCTGCTTCTTCTATTTCAGATCTTTCTACTCTTACATAATCGACTACGAGTTTCTTTTCGGCTTTTAGCTTTTCAAGGTCAAAACCCAGTGATTTGACATTTAGAGTAAGGTCATTTGAGGGTTCTTCAAAAGACATGAAGACCCCTGGCTCATTATATTCTGTAATACCTTTAATAAGGAATTGCATAGATAACAATGTCTTTCCGCAGCCGGCTCCGCCACAGACTAAAGTTGGTCGCCCTTTTGGAAACCCTCCATCTGTAACTTCATCCAGACCATCTACTCCTGTCGGAGTTTTTGGAAATATAAAACGATTTGATTTTGATTCTTTTTGCACGCTATAAAATATTCTGTTTACTCAAATATACGTTTTCTTACAGAATTTAACATTCCTATTTATTAAAGTTTTAACAGCTGTTTAAATAAATTCGCAACGTAAAAGAGAATAAAAGAGAAAACCATAATTGCATACCATTACGTCTGAAATAGCGAAAAATAAGGGAATATTTAATTAGTTTTTGATCGCAATCGTTCCATATTTTTGCGGATCAAATTTTTGTTGGCCATCGTTTTGGCTAAGTCCAGAGCGGTTTCAAATTGATGTAAAGCCTTCTTATCATCAAAGTCACTGTATAGATTTCCGAGCAGGGAATACTAAAAAAGGATTGTTGGTCAGATTGAGTTTTTCGGCTTCAGCAATTGCTTCCTGTTTGCTTTTTACTTTTGATAAGACGTATGTTCTGTTCAAGGCTACAATCGGAGAATATTCGAGAATTAAAGAAGGCCCTGTTTATGGAACTTTCCGGTAAGAATAAAAATTACTTATTTAAAATTAAATCTATTTTCTGTGAAAGCCCGTTAGCAATTTCAGGCTCATTTTTCAGGCTGTTGTTCATAATCCAGGGAGTCAGTTTTTGGTTTTCAATGATTTCCTTTTTAGAATACACCAGACTGAAATACATATTCAGTTCCATTGCGTTTGCGGGTAGGGGTTTATTTTTATTTTCTTCCGGGATATCTTCATAATAATATCGGGACTTTTTTAAATTTGGATATTGCTGAAGCAAATAATTATTCAGCTCATAGCGGGGACCGTCGCCTTTGTACAGATCCTCTTGCTGAATTGGAGTGATAAGCAGATTTGTTATATTTTCTTTTAATGTTTTATAATGACTTGAAGTGATCGAAAAATCGCCCTGAGCAATAGTTCCTTTTTCAGATAATTTTCTAATAACGGAAAGCCGCACAAAATCGCCGTTGATTTCGATTACTTTAAAAACAAAATATTTGTTTTCGAAACTCTGGCTTCCATTAGAACCTCTTTGTTTGCTAAAAATAAAACTTCCTACCTGCAGTTTGTGTGCTTCGGTATGAATTGCTTTTTTCCACATATATGGTTTATAGACCATTTGCCGTATCATAAAAAAGACTATTGTACTTATAATCGCGACCACTAAAATTGTTTTGTTCATTTGTTTTTTAAAGTAAAAAAGACGTTGAAATACAAATATCAATAAAGTTACCGGAATAAACATTCGGTCGTTGTAAAAACATAAAAAACCTTCCCAATATAAGGAAGGCTCTTCGCGTTTATTTTTTGTCTTTAAATATAAAGAATGAAAACACATTCGAAATTAGACCTGCAACAAGCCAGGACCGCATCCAGAAAAAGAAGAAATTAGAGGAATCTGCACAATTAATGCCGGCTAATGTAAAAGTAATAAAAAAGGTAGTGGTCCAATTTTGCAGCAATCGAGTCCGATGTTTGCTGTGGTATAATCCGGTAACTTTCACTTTAATTCAAATTAATTAACTGAGGTCCAAATTCTTCATAGAAAATATTCTCCTGATTGACATTCAGGCTAAGGAGTGTTTCGTATTGCGTTTTTATAAACATTTCCGGACCGCAGATATAAAATTTAGCTTCTTCCAGTAAAATGGCTTCCTTGCATTTATGAAGATCTACCCGGCCTTTGATGATCTGATTTGAAGTTTCGTCGTCTGTTTCGATGGTATCATAAAAAATAAAAGTTTCCAGGTGTTTCGCCTCTTTTTTGATTTCAGTAAGCTGATTTTTAAAAGCGTGAACCGATTCATTTCTACAACCGTGAATCCAGATTGTTTTTTTGTTTTGAAATGACATCAGATTTGTTTCCAGCATACTCAGCATGGGCGTAAGGCCAACACCGCCACTGATCAGAACCAACGGATTTTGCGAATCTTTTTCTAAATGGAACAGTCCCGCAGGAGCTGAAATCGAAATAACATCTCCTTCTGCTTTTGCATGTAACGTATTCGAAACCAAGCCGGAGGGATTCGGTGCCAGTCCGCTCTCTTTTTTTACCGAAATCCTGTAATACTCCGGATTAAAAGCACTGGATAAACTGTATTGTCTGGGCTGTAAAAGATCCAGTTCGGGCACAAAAACCTGAACACTGATGAACTGACCGGCCTGAAAATCGGCAATTTCTTTTCCGTCTTCCGGATACAGATAAAACGATTTGATTTCACTTGATTCGGGTACTATTTTTTTGATTACAAATTTTCTCCAGCCGTTCCAGCTTCCGGGTTTCGCTGCATTTTCCTCATACAGTCTTTTTTCAAGATCAATCATGATTTGAGCGAGCTGATAAAAAGCAACGGTCCAGGCATCAAGGATTTCGGGAGTTGCGGCTTCTCCCACAACTTCACCGATAGAAGCAATCAGATGGGTACCCACGATTTTATAGTGTTCCGGCTGAATGTTCAGGCTTCTGTGTTTGGTTCCGATTCCTTTTAGAACACCGATTAAAACAGAGGGATCTTCGATGTTTTCAGCATACGCGAGGACTGCATTAGCCAAAGCCGATTTTTGTCGTCCGTTGGCCTGATTGCCCATATTAAACATATTGCGCAATTCGGGCTGTGCAGTAAACATTCGGGCATAAAAATAATGGGTCAGGTCTTCACCGCTTTCTCTTAATATTGGAATGGTAGCTTTGATAAGCTCTTTTTGATATGTATTCATTTGTGCTATTTGGATTAGGTTTAAATATTGATTTGTAAAATGGTAAAGCGCTTTAGAATTTTCATTCGCAAATGTAGCACTGGACTAAAACTTCATTTTATGACTCAAATCATAAAATTGGAAAAATAAGATTCAGGAGATGTATACCGGCAGATTTGCAATTGTAATAATTTAGTAATATTTTGTAAATGAGTATTTTATAAAATTATAAAGGTTTCTTAAATTGGTTTGTAAATATTTTCTCCTGTTGTAAATTAGTAAAACAATAATTTTAAAACAGACAACCCATGAAAATGAGAATCACATTTGCCGCAGTATTGCTGGGTTTTGCAATATCGGCCAACGCACAAAAGAAAATCGCAGTTACAGAGCTGCCACAACCGGCACAGGATTTTCTGAAAGAACATTTTAGTAAGACAACTATAGACATTGCTAAAAAAGACGCCGAACACGGCGAAAAAGGATACGAGGTTAAACTGAAAGACGGAACAGAAGTAGAATTCTGGAAAGATGGTTCGTACCGGGAAGTAGATGGCGGTGACAAACCGATTCCGACTGCATTTATTCCGGCATCTGTTAAAGAGTACGTGGCAAAAAACTATCCGAACGAAAAAATTACCCACATCGATTACGGACATAAAGACCTGGATGTAGATTTAACCAACAAAATTGATCTCGAATTTACTAAAGAAGGAAAATTTATAAAAGGGGAGAAAGATTAAATTGTCGGGAAATTGAAAAAAAGTAAAAAAGTAAAAAACGAAATGTGAAAAAGGAAATAGTCAGATACTATTTCCTTTTTTTTGTCGTTAGTATTTAGGAAATTCCAATCCCATTTGAGTACTTTTCAAAAGGAAATAAATAAAGATGTAACACTTCAAAGCAGCTTTATTTACCAGCAAATTTAGATTCTGAATACACACAAAACCTGTATAAACATTGTACAAGTGTATAAACTTTATACACTCTTAATAGTGCTTAAATATCGTAAATCCCTCAAAATGTATTTTATAGCATAATGGCACATGCATTGCTAAATGTGTAAATGTGAATTCCTGTTTACGGGAAAATTATAAATGCCATACCATACAAATCAACAGAAGTGCAATATGAAAAGTGAAACAATTATTTCAGATCAATTTTATACTACAAGCGACAATACAAACAATAACGGACATTCAATAAGCAGTTCCATTTTTCGTATTAATAGTACAACATCAACCAGAAACAAAGAAACAACTTCAAGTCCATTGGGATTAATTGTACTGATAAGCACTTTTGCCCTGATGTTGACAGGAGCTTTTATGGTGTATCAATTTCAGCCTGACTTTGATCAGTTCCATATAGAAAGAATCAACTCTTCGTGGGGATTTCCTTTTCTGATTTTAGCTATTGCTTTGTTCGTTTTCCAAAGTGGTGTGTTTGCCTATAATTTATTTCTTTATTTGCGTTACAAACCAATTGAGTCGGTTAGCGATGATTTATTGCCAACCTGTACGGTGATAGTGCCAGCCTACAATGAAGGGAAGCTGGTTTGGGATACTTTATTAAGTTTGGCGAACAGCGATTTTCCGGAGCAAAAATTACAGATTCTTGCCATTGATGATGGTAGTAAAGACGATACCTGGTACTGGATGAAACAGGCAAAAATCAAATTGGGAGATCGTCTGACTATTTTCCAACAGCCTGAAAACGGAGGTAAACGTCACGCACTTTACCGTGGATTTGAATTGGGTACAGGAGAAATTTTTGTAACGGTAGACAGTGATTCCATTGTAAAAAAGGATACTTTGAGAAATCTGGTAAGTCCTTTTGTAGTAAACGAAAAATGTGGGGCAGTGGCAGGAAATGTTCAGGTTTTGAACAATAAAAAAGCATTACTTCCTAAAATGTTAAACGTAAGTTTTGTAATGAGTTTTGAATTCATGCGTTCTGCCGAAAGTATGTTAGGCTCTGTACTTTGTACTCCGGGTGCAGCAGCAGCGTACCGCAGAGATGCCGTTATGAACTGTCTTCCGGAATGGATCAACCAAACGTTTATGGGACAGCCTTCAGACATTGGTGAAGACCGTGCCATGACCAATATGATACTGAAACAGGGACTTCATGTGTTGTTTCAGAAAAATGCTTATGTCCTTACCAATGTTCCTGAAGAATACACAGGTTTGTATAAAATGTTTATCAGATGGAGCAGGAGTAATGTCCGTGAAAACCTGATGATGGCACAATATGTTTTTAAGGATTTTAGAAAAGAATCTAAATTTGGTGCAAGACTTTTGTTTATCAACCAATCTTTAAAAATCATTTTAGCCTATCCGTTCCTCATTTTCATGTTGATTTTTGTAGCAACGCACCCGTTATTATTCTTAAGCTCAACCTTATTAAGTATACTAGTCGTATCTACTTTCCCGGTTCTGTTTTATGCCAAAAGATACAATCTGGCAGATTCGTTCTGGGCGTATTCCTATAGTATCTTTTATACTTTCAGTTTATTTTGGATTACTCCGTATGCCATCGTAACTGCAAATAAAAGAGGCTGGTTAACCCGTGGATTATCCGATAAAAAATAAAATTGTAATTCTGAATCAATAGAGATTAATTGGTGCAAAAAGCTTCTGTTCGAATGAATAGAAGCTTTTTTGTTTGTAAAGCACTACACTTAGAAACTTATTCTTTCCATGGCGAATGCAAAATGCAGTCACAGAAGTTTTTGCGATGAAAGTTCGGAATCATATACGCACAAACATCCGCTTTGATGTTTCCAAAAGTAGTTTCTGTTTTATGTTCGAATCCACTAAAGAAAGTTGGAATAATATTTTTCTTGAAGTCATTACGAGGAAAAGCATCCAGAATCTGAATTCTGTTTTCCTCGCTAAGGAGCTCATAACCTTCACCCATTACATCCAGTCCAACACCGGAATACATCAGGGCCACTTCGGGTTCTTTGTGTTCTGCAATACCAATTGTGGTATGCAGTGCAATTGTATCCCAGACCAGTTGCAGGGATTCTTGTGGTAATCCGTGACTTTTCAGGAAATCACGTGCAGCATTGGCACCGTCTACTTCAAAGCGAAGATCTGCACTGCTATACTTTTTTGTTAATCCCAAATCATGAAAAACGGAGGCAACATATAATAGTTCGGCATCATACTTAAGCTGTTTTCTTTTTCCGTTTAAGGAAGAAAAAAGAAACACGCGCAAAGAGTGATTGTAGATAAATTCTGTTCCGTGTTCCAATAAAAGTTCTGTGGCCTGGTGAGCAATGGAGCTGTCTGGAATGCTGATTCCTGCAACTGTTTTTAGTTTTTTTACTGACATGATCAATTGTTTTTTTCAAAGGTATCAATGTCCAAAAACTCTGGAAATGACAAATTCCGTCAAGCGCATGTTAAAAACAACATTCGTATTTGTAAAATGTTAAACGCCAATGCCTAAAAAAAGCGCTCTGTAATCGAGAGGCGAAACCTGAGTATTCTTTTTAAAGAAATGACTGAACTGATCCGGTGTAGCAAAATTCAGCTGAAAAGCAATCTCCTTTATCGGATCAGAAGTAAATTGCAAAGAGCGTTTGGCTTCCGCTAGTATTTGTCCGTTTATTAATTCCTTGGCACCTCTGTCGCTGCAGCGTTTGGATAAATCAGTCAGTTTGCGGGCAGAGATACCCAAAAGTCCGGCGTAATCGGCTACCTCGCGGGAAGTTTTATAATTTTTACTGATCAATTCTAAAAACCTTGCATAAAGCTGATTTTCATAACTGTCAAATCCTTTTGCAAGGGAATGATTGACATTGGCTATTTTGATCATGATAATTTTCAGATAAGCCGCCATTGCATCCAATTGATTGATGTATTCGTCTTTTTTAAATTCATATAATAAAGACTTAAAAACAGCATTAAGCTCGTCATTATTTTCTTTAAGTAAAGGAATAGTTTGATTTGCAGATGCATTATTAAAAAGAACCGCTTTGCAATTGTTAGCACTCGAAGGTGTTCTTTCCCAAAAACAATCTCCAAAACTGAGTTCGTATCCCGTAAATTTTGAATTAGGTTTAAAATGTATTAGCTGACCTTTTGCAACTAAGAAGAGAGTGTCGGCAGAAATTTCAAATGTTTCTGTGTCTATCACAACTTCTCCAATGCCGGAATTAATTAATAATATCCGATTATAAGTAAGTCTGTAAGTTGATAATTGCCCGTACTCTTTATCTTCAAAAAAATGAATGGAGAAGGAATTTTTAATCTCTTTTTCTACAAGCAAATTGGAAAGGGAAAGCATAATTTTTCGGAGTAATTATTAAAAAAGTGAGGTAAAGATAGTTAGAAAATCAGAGATGGAAACCTTTCTGATGATTTGGTTTTAGCCTTTTTATTAGTTTTTGGCATTTCTGAATGAAATATTCCAAAGTAAATAAATTAGCTGTAAACGCCTGCAAATATGGATAAAATAGCATTTTTATTTTTAATTCTGATGAACAAAAACACCATTCATTTAAAAATAAAAAGTTAAAATTAATTGCGTTTAAGACCGAACGGTCTATATTTGTACCGTCAAAAGGAAAAGATCATGAGCAAAGCAGAAAGAACAAGACAATTTATTATTGAAGCATCGGCACCCATAATCAACAAAAAAGGAATGGCCGGAACTTCCCTTACTGATATTATGGAAGCTACAAAATTAGCTAAAGGAGGCATCTATGGTAACTTCGAAAGCAAAGAAGAAATCTGCATGGAGGCGTTTGCCTATCTAAGATCACAATTGGCAAATAAATTAGATTTAGCTGTTTCTAAAGGCAAATTTGCTGAAACAAAGCTCTTTAATTTATTAGACGTTTATCAGAATGACAAAAGCATGATGGAGGGTTGTCCCATATTGAATTTTGGTACTGAGGCCGATGATACAAATCCAGGCATGAAAGAACTGGTCAGAAAAGCGGTGTTTTCTGCTCAGAAAAGATTCTTTACGATAGTAGAAGAAGGTATAAAAAATAAGGAATTATCAGAAGAATTAGATCCGGAACAGTTTAGCATCAAAGTTTTTGCAATGGTCGAAGGTGCCATTTTATGTGGAAAATTAGCGGGGAATCAACAGATGCTACTTGTTTTGGAAAGCATAAAAAAGGAATTTAAAAGTTATGTCCTGTGACCAAATTTTTTTTTTGCTAATTTTTAGACCGATCGGTCTGTTTTAATATAAAGTTTAATAATTAAATATAATAACAATGTCGAAAGTAATTTTTATAACAGGAGCCACAAGAGGATTTGGAAAAATCTGGGCAGAAGCATTTTTAAAGCGTGGTGACCGTGTAGTGGCAACCGGAAGAAGTATTGAAGCCTTACAGGAATTAAAAGATAAATATGGAGATCTCGTACTGCCGCTTCAACTGGACGTCAATGACCGCAAAGCTTCTTTTGAAGCCGTAAACAAAGCGAAAGAACATTTTGGAAGAATTGATGTCCTGATCAACAATGCCGGATACGGTTTATTTGGCACCATTGAAGAAACATCAGAAGAAGAAGCAAGAAAGCAAATGGAAACCAACTTCTTTGGAGTACTTTGGTTATCACAAGCGGTACTGCCGATTATGCGTGAACAAAAAAGCGGCCATATTATTCAGGTATCCAGTTTCTTAGGACTGATAACGCTGCCTGTTTTGGGACTTTACAATGCTTCTAAATTTGCAGTAGAAGGGTTTAGTGAAACGCTTGCTACAGAAGTAAAAGGTTTTGGAATTAATGTTTCCCTGGTAGAGCCTAATGGTTATACCACAGACTGGTCCGGAGAATCTGCAGTTCAGACCAAAAGCATGTCCATATACGATCCTGTAAAACAAGCTTTTAGTGAAGCTACTGCTACTCCCGGAATTTTTGGTAAACCGGAGGCTACGGCTGCTGTTATTTTAAAATTGACAGATGCTCCGGAACCTCCTTTACGATTGTTACTGGGTTCATTTGCTTATCCGGCCGTTAAAAAAGTATACGAAGAACGTCTGGCAAGTTTCGAAGAATGGAAAAGCGTTTCTGAGGAAGCACACGGAGCATAATTTTATAAAATAAAAAATGAGAGTTTTAAAAGAAAATCACAAGGGCTTTAGTACAATACTGGCCCTTGCTTTGATCCCGTTATCCGGCTTTGCGACAGATATTTATTTGCCATCATTACCGGCAATGGCCAATGATCTGCATGTTTCGGCAGCAGCTGTTCAGCTTTCGCTGGTGTTGTTTATGTTTAGTGTTGGGGTAAGCCAGTTTTTTATCGGAAGTATTTTAGACAGTTTCGGACGTTATAAAATTGGTCTGGTATCGCTGGCCTTATTTTCGGTTACCAGCTTTGTAATTGCAGTGGTGCCTAATATTTATGTGATTTATGCCATGCGAATTATTCAGGGCATTACAATTGCGCTGATTGTAGTCGGGAAACGTGCTTATTTTGT
Source organism: Flavobacterium circumlabens (assembly GCF_004345565.1). Lineage (GTDB taxonomy): Bacteria > Bacteroidota > Bacteroidia > Flavobacteriales > Flavobacteriaceae > Flavobacterium > Flavobacterium circumlabens. The sequence goes on from NZ_SLWA01000002.1 coordinate 575,079, forward strand.
CGACCTTTTTAAAGATGAAAAACTAAAAAGCTACATCAGTTTGTTTTCGATCATTTGGGCCTGTGCGCCTATTATGGCTCCATTTCTGGGAGGCTATCTGCAAAGCAGTTTTGGCTGGAGATCTAACTTTTACTTTTTAGGCGGATTATCACTGGTATTTTTGGTTTTAGAACTTATTTATAGTGGAGAATCATTAAAACATTATCATCCGTTCAGGCTAAAATCAATTGCAGAAACGTATAAGGGAATGCTTAAAACACCTGATTTTACATTAGGACTCCTTATTATCGGAATCTGTTTTGGTATTGTAGTGGTCTTTAGTTTATCCAGTCCTTTTATCATAGAACGTGTTTTGGGTCATTCTGCAATCACGACAGGTTACACTTCTTTGTTGTCCGGTTTATCGTTGATGACAGGCGGAATCATCGCAAAAGCATTAATAAAAAAACCGTTGGGAAAGAAAGTCGGAATTGCGTTTGGTATTCAGATTCTGTTAGTGTTACTGATGATTTTCACTTCTTCATGGCTGACCAATATTTACACTTTAATTGGCTTTATAATTGGTATTCATATCGCCGGAGGTTTTATTTTTAATATTATTTACGGGTATTGCCTGACCCGTTTCTCCAAAAATGCAGGAGTGGCCAGCGGTCTTACAGGCGGTGTGATGTATATGATCAGTTCAATATTCAGTTACGGATTTGCAAATTTATTTAAAGTGAAAAGTCAATTACTACTTGGAGTTGCTGATCTTTCCTTACTTGTAATCGTTACGATCCTTTTTGTGATATTCAACAAATACCGATTACAAAACAGCCTTGGAAATGTTGTTAAAGAATAAATAGAGGTTCGAAATTATATGATCAATTTTGATATCCTGTTAAAAACGTCCCGCTTATTAAGGCGGGATTTTTTATTTACTATTTTATCTTTTTCCGGGACAAAATACAATTCTGGGACGGTTCTTCCTGTAAAGTTGAATGAAAGTCTTTCAAATAGAAGATGAATGCGACGCAAAAGTTGATTTTTTTAGTAAATGATAACCTTAAATTTGTAATATTTAGAACAAATAAATCAATATATAAGATTGAAAATCATTGTGTTGGATGCGATGAAAATTTTATTGAAAAAATAATCCACATTTACGAATCCTTATTTTGAAATATTCTAAATAAGACTTAACTTTCGGCCTTGAAATCCCGCAGTGGAAAGTTCGTTAAACAGATTAGGAATTCGTTGATTGGATACATTATGAAAAAAATATTCTTTACTGCATTACTAGCAGCAGCATTACAGGTAAACGCTCAGGAAAATAAACTTTTAGACCAGAATTTCTGGAAAGCCGCTCCGGATTTAGCCACTTTAAAATCGGAAATAGAAAAAGGAAGTAATCCTGCAGAATTAAATGCAAATGCATTTGATCCCGTTGTTTTGGCGATCAATAACAGCGCGCCAATTGAAGACATCAAATATTTACTGACACTTCCGGGTAACGAAATAACAAAACTGACGCACGACAATCGTATTTACCTGCACTGGGCTGCCTATAAAGGAAATACAGAACTTACAGAATATCTTATTGCTAAAGGTTCCGATGTTAATTTCGAAGACAGTCATGGCACTACGCCACTTGCATTTGCTGCCGGCACCGGAACAACAACTCCCGCAACATTTGATGCCTTTTTTAAAGCAGGAGTTGATCCGAAAAAGAAATACGATGATGGAGCCAATCTATTGTTGCTGGCTGTTTCTGCCGATAAAGACCTGACCATTACGAATTATTTAGTATCGAAAGGACTATCTCTTAAAGATGTAGATAATAACAAACATACCGCTTTTGACTATGCAGCGAGATCGGGAAATATTGAATTATTAAAAACACTGGCAGGAAAAGGAGTGAAGTATACGGATTATGCCTTAATAACGGCCGCTCAGGGAATGCGCAGAAGTGCAAACCCAATCGAAGAGTTTAAATATTTAGTAGAGGATCTTAAACTTAAACCCACAGCAACCTCTTCTACTGGTCAAACTGTGATTCACATACTGGCACGCAAAGAAAAACAGTCTGAAATTGTAAAATATTTTATCGATAAAGGAGTAGACGTTAACCAGGCTGACAAAGAAGGAAACACCGCTTTAATTCTGGCATCAGAAGGAAAAGACATAGAGCTAATTCAAACTTTAGCAGCAAAAGTAAAAAATATCAACGCTGTAAATGCCAAAGGAGAATCTGCACTGACTGCAGCAGTAAAAAGAAGTACTGCAGAAGTTGTTGCATTGCTTTTGAGTAAAGGTGCAGATATCAATGTTACCGACACTGCAGGAAACAATCTCGCCTTTTATCTGATTGAATCGTACAGAGCTTCAAAAGGCGGAGCGCAAAAAGATGATTTCGACGATAAATTAACCCTGTTAAAGAGTAAAGGGATTAACTTTGCAGCGCAGCAAAAAGACGGAAGTACCTTATATTATAATGCTGCGGCCAAAAATAATATCACCCTGTTGAAAAAACTGGACGGACTTAATATTGATGTAAATGCTAAAAATAAAGAAGGATTAACAGCCTTGCATAAAGCAGCAATGATCGCAAAAGACGATACTGTTTTGAAGTATTTGTTGTCAATCGGCGCTAAAAAAGACATCAAAACCGAATTTGATGAAACGGCTTACAGCCTGGCACAAGAAAACGAATTACTAAAAAAGAATAATATATCTGTAGATTTTTTAAAATAAATATTAAATGAAATCATTATCTAAAATCTGTCTGATGGCAGTAATTGCAGGCCTTTTCTCATTTCAGGCTTCGGCACAAACTACTAAGTACAAATGCCTTTTGCAAATGGCAAACTATGTTGGTGAAGGTGCTTATGTGGCAGTTTCCCTTATTGATGCTAAAGGTGAATATGAAAAAACCCTGTATGTAATGGGCGATGATAAAAAATGGTACAAAAGCCTGAAGGAATGGAATAGATTCAATGCTAAAAAACCGGACGTAAGTGCTAAAACGGGAGCTTCGGTTACCGGAGGAGATCGCAGTGTAACGGTATTTGAAATTGAAAATTCAAAAATTAATAAAGGCTATAAAATACGTTTTGAAACCGCTGTAGAAGACCAGAAATATTATGTAGGAGATGCCGAAATACCGCTAACAACAGCTGGAATTACCGAAAAAGCAGAAGGAAAAGGGTACATACGATATGTAAAACTCAGCAATATATAAGGCATATGACATTATCTGTCTGGAGATATGCACACTTAACGATGGCGGTATTTTCTTCACTCTTTCTTGTTTTGGCATCCGTTACCGGAGTGGTACTAGCTGCCGATGCGATAGGGGAGAAAATGCCGCCTTATCGTGTCGATAATTTTGAGAATCTCTACATTGCAGATGTTATTCCTGCTTTGAGTAAAAACTATCTGGAAGTTAGCGAAATCAGTGTAGATCACAATCAGTTTACCACATTAAAAGGTCTTGATGAAGAGGGTAACGATGTTAATGCTTATATCAATCCTGTAACTGGCAAAGTAATAGGGAAGACCGAAAAGAAAAGTGCTTTTATCCAATGGGTTACTTCGCTGCATCGTTCCCTTTTTTTACATGAAACTGGAAGGTTTTTTATTGGTGTTAATGCCTTTTTGCTTTTCCTGATCGCCATTTCCGGTACAGCATTAGTATTGCAGAGACAAAAGGGATTGCGTCGTTTTTTCTCGAAAATCATTAAAGACAATTTTGCGCAATATTATCATGTTATTTTAGGAAGGCTGATGCTTATTCCGATTTTGATCATCGCACTTTCTGGGACGTATCTTTCCATGCAAAGATTTAAGCTTTTTCCGGAGACCAAAATCAATCAGAAAGAGACTCCGGTTGATACTAAAACTGCCAAACAGCAAAATAGTGCGGATTTTGAGATCTTCAAAAAGACAAAACTTTCTGAGGTCCAGAAAATAGAATTTCCTTTTGATACCGAAGATCCGGAAGAGGTTTTCATCCTTAAACTTGCAGATCGCGAACTCCATGTCAATCAGTTTACAGGGCAAATTATAAGTGAAGTCCGTTATCCCGTAACGGTATTGCTTGAAAATCTGAGTCTTGATCTTCATACCGGACGCACTAATGCGATTTGGGCTGTTGTTCTGGCTATTGCTTCACTGAATATTCTGTTTTTCATTTATTCAGGCTTTGCCATGACTTTGCGTCGCAGGGAAACCAAAATTAAAAACAAGCATACCGCAAAAGACAGTCGTTTTATTTTACTGGCCGGTTCAGAAAACGGAAGCACCTTGCGTTTTGCGAATGCTATTCACACCCAATTAATAAGCAAAGGCTTTTCTTCTTATCTGGGCGGTTTAAATGATTATACCCAATTTCCAAAAGCAGAACATCTTATAGTTTTTACCTCTACGCATGGGTTAGGCGATGCACCTTCCAATGGCGGCAAATTTTTATCGCTGGTAGATCAATATCCGCAGGAACAAAAAGTTGAAATAAGTATTGTGGGTTTCGGGTCTAAATCATATCCGGATTTTTGCGGTTTTGCGAAAAAAACAGACGAGTTGTTAGATCAGAAATCATGGAGTAGCCGTTTTCTGGAACTTCATACTGTTGATGATAAATCGCCTTTACAATTTGTAGAATGGGTGAAAAAATGGAGCAAAAAAGCAGACATTGCTTTAGCTTTGACACCGGCAACCTATGCACAAAAGCCAAGAGGAGTGGAGAAGATGATTGTATTGGAAAAAACGGCAGTTTCAGAAACCGATCATACCTTTAGGATCACCCTGCGTGCCGGAAGCAGAACGAAATTTACATCGGGTGATTTGCTGGCCCTTTATCCGGCCGGAGACGGGAGAGACCGTTTGTACTCTATAGGAAAGAGCAAAGGGAATATCAGTTTAGTGGTCAAGTTGCACCCACATGGTCTTGGTTCCGGTTATTTATATCGTCTTGAACCAGGATCGGTTATCAAAGCAAGAGTAATGAAAAATGAAGGATTTCACTTTCCTAAAAAGACTTCTGCGGTGGCTTTGATTTCAAATGGAACCGGAATTGCCCCCTTCCTGGGAATGATTGAGCAGAATAAAACTAAAACAGCATGTCATTTGTACTGTGGTTTCCGAAACCAAACAGAATCGGTTTCTACATACAAAGAATTTGCAGACCATCAGATTAGCAGGCAACACCTGAAAGATTTTCATATTGCCTTTTCAAAGGAACAAAATCAGTGTTATGTAATGGATTTAATTCAGAAAGACGCTGAGTTTTTTGCCGTTTTATTACAACAGGGCGGAACTGTTATGATTTGTGGGTCGCTTGCGATGCAACAGGACGTAGAAAAAATGCTGGACACCATTTGCATCGAAAAAAACGGAAATGATCTGGCGTATTATAAAACAAAAAAACAAGTGCTGGCAGATTGTTATTAAGCCTGAAGTTATGGGGAGAAAAGTAATAAATACAATCGCAATTGGCCTGCTCCTGTACAGTTTTGCCTGCACCGGACAAGTCATGCGGAAGAGAACCACATTGCTCATGGGAAGTCGTTTTGATATTACCATTGTGGCAGAAGATTCACTAACGGCTGAAACCCGGATAAAGGAAACCATTGCAGAAATTACACGTATCGAAAACCTGATTTCAGACTGGAAATCGGATTCTCAGGTTTCCGAAGTCAATCAAAATGCGGGTATTCGCGCGGTAAAGGTCGATAGGGAAGTGTTTGATCTTACGAAGAGAGCAATTGCTATTTCTAAAATTACAAACGGTGCATTCGATATTAGCTTTGCCGCTCTGGAAAAAGTATGGAAATATGACGGCTCGATGACCGAAATGCCAACACCCGAACAAATCAAAAAATCAGTAGAAAAAGTAGGATATCAAAATATAGTATTGGACAGTATTCAATCGACCATATTCCTGAAATTACCCGGAATGAAAATTGGTTTTGGATCCATCGGAAAAGGCTACGCAGCCGATAAAGCCCGTGAAGTGATGGAAGCCAAAGGCGTAAAAGCAGGTATTGTAAATGCTTCCGGAGATCTCACCACCTGGGGAGCACAGCCCAACGGAAAGGAATGGACTATCGGCATTACTAATCCATTTGATACCGATAAATTCGTTAAAATATTTTCCCTGAAAAGAGAAGCCGTTACCACCTCCGGTAATTATGAAAAGTTTATAGAGTTAAACGGTAAAAGATATTCCCACATTATAAACCCCATTACAGGTTATCCCGCAACCGGAATTGTAAGCGCTACAGTCTTCGGACCAAGTGCGGAAATGGCAAATGGTTTCAGTACTTCACTAATTGTGCTCGGAAAAGAGGCCGGACTTCAGTTAATCAATAAATATCCTGCGTATAGTTGTCTAATGATTACGGATAAGGGAAAGGTTTTTAAATCAAAGAATTTTAGGAGGAATTGAGTGGAAGGGTTTTTATTTACATTATTTTGGAACATTTACTTATTACCAGAAGAGCTCTCTAAAAAACATAAAAAAACCTCTCCTGAATGGCGAGGTTTCGCTTTTTGATTATAGTTGTCTGTACGAAGTCAGGAGAAATTCGCGCAGCGTTTCATGAAAACTCTTCGGAGAGCAGGGTAGGCTGTTTCTAAACTAGTTTTAATTAGTTGCAATAAATTCTGAAATTTTTTTCTTTATAATTTTTTTTTTGTCTTGTATGATAAATAAGTTGAGATTGCAAATTTCCATAGCCTAAATAATATTTTATATGGCATTGTTTATGACTGATTATAAAAAAGTCAGGAGACTTTTATCAGGTTTTAATTTTCATGAGAATACAAAAAAATTGCAAATGCCTTTGCGCAGCTTTTCACAAGGAAAACTTCGGAGAGCAAGAGTTATCTCTTTAAAATCTTAAAATGGTATTAATAGATCACATAACATTACCTTTGCTAAAATGTGGTTATATAAAAACCCAAATAATTATGATAGAAATGATAATCGAAATTTTGACATATATTGGTTTGCTTAAATCTTCAAAAAAGAAGAATGAGAACAACAGGAAAGTATAAGTAAATTAATTACTTTCTCATTAGTTAAAATGCCTTTCTTATAATATTCAATTTTTAAAGTATCTTGATTTTCTTTAAACTCATATTGTTCGCCATCTCGTTTTCCAGAGACATAAAACTATTAGACTGTAGTTCCCATCTTTATAGTATAAATAACTGAAACCTTATTTTTTACCATAAAAATAATTGTCCAAAAGATTTATATTACCGTTTTCAGAATATATAGTAATATTACGGTGTGGTTCATTATTAACATAATTCTCCTACTAGCACGAGCGTCTCGCTCGTGAACGCAATCAACATCAATTTATGTCAATTTCTAATACAGTTTGATCATTATCACCAAAGTTTCTTGCTGAATTATATTTCCAATCTACTGGATTAGTAACAAAACCTGTTTCCAGCGGATTGTTATGTATATAGTTTAACTTTTGCTCAAAAACTTTCAAGGACCAAATCTCGATAGGCTTATTATTTTGTTGCCAAAACTGTCTGAATTTCACATTGCTGTTTTTCTTTCCAGTCTAGAGAAATTTGCGCAGCTTTTCATAAGGGATACTTTGGAAAGAGGGTGGGTAAAAATACTAATATGAAAAACAAACCTTTTTATTTCTCTTTCTTGTATTTTTTTAGATATTCGTTGGCCATTTCTCTTGTTTTATTATCGACTTTTGGTGAATTCAAAATGTAATACACATCGTAATAAGCCTGATTATAATGGTACTTATTAGCCATTATAAGGGCATAATACAATGCTGATGTTTGCCTTTGTTCAGCAATATTATATATCGACTGGATTTCAAAATAAGCTTTTGTGTCCCCATGCTCTATAACTCTCTTGCTTAAAGAATCCATAAGTTCTATATTATTCAATTTCTCTTGAAAATAACTAGCTGAATTCTCAGATTCTATAATTATTTCATCATCTTTTTTTTCTTTTTTGCAAGCAGTGAGTGCTAACAATAAAATAAAAAAAACGGGAGTAACTTTAATTTGTTTCATAATAATTGTTTTATTAACCGGCTTCCCGAAGCCTTAATCGCTGTTGCTGTAGCAAAAGATCTCTGACTTTTGCGCCATTTACGAATTTATAATTCGTAAGAATCAAAAAAAAAATGCACAAAGTCAAATTGTGCATTTTGTATATAAGAAATCCTCTACTTTAAGAATATTATTTTCCTTTCATCAATTTTTCTAAATATTCAATCTTTTCTTTTTCAGACTGAACTAAACGTTCGTAAAGCTCCACAACCTTATCAAGAGGATTAAAAGTGCAATTGGCAGCATGTATGGCACCATTATTAGAACTATTATCGTAAAAGTTATTAAAGAAATTAAATACAGATTCTTCCGAAAAGTTTTCAATAGCTTCTACCGTAACACCAAGTGCTTTTGCAATTTCTTTAAGTTTTTCGGGATCAACAGTTTCGCTGGATTCAATACCGGAAATAGATTTCTGGCTTGTTCCAATAGCTTCTCCAAGTACTTCTTGTTTCATACCACGAAGTTCTCTGATTCGGCTTATATTTCGGCCAATGTGTCTGGGTTTGGTTGCTGTGCTCATAGTTCAAAGATAATAATAATGAATAAAAAAATTGAAAAAATTTGGTAATTAGATAATTTGGCAATGTGATAATTTGATAATGCAAACTGCGACTGAAAACCGCGACTGAAAACTTTTTTCACAGAGCCGATAGTTTCTTTTTCAGGTGCTTTTCCTCGTATTGCAGTAGTTGAAGTTTAAATTCGTATTGCTCCTGCTGATGGGGGCTGTTTTTCTGCATAACATCTTGTGTTCTGTCTTTTAGGTGCGGTAAAACTTTGTCTTTGATTTCTTTTTCTACTTCGTCTTCCAGAAAATCAGTAAGTTCGAAACCGTTGCGGGCACACTCGTATTTTTCCTGACACTTTTTGAGTTTAGCGGTGATCCTATATTGGTTGATTTGGTTTAGGTTCAGCCGGTCTTCCCAATACTTCCTTTCGTTTAATTCCGGCTGCTGTCTAGGAGAAGGATTATTTTCTCTCTTTATTTTTTGCTGTTCTACAAAAACCTCCATTTTGACGAGTCTCAGTTGGGCTGCCGACGGCAGAAGACGTTTCCCTAATACATACATCGACCAAAGGCCTGGCTTTATACCCAATAGTGTGGCTATTTCTTCCTGCTGAAACCCCAATAGGTCTCCTGTTTTTTTCTCCCTTTTCATTACTCAGCTTATGGTTGTTGTATTTTAGTACTGTTTAAAATTAATTGCTATTCTCGCTTACAACATTCTGTTGTAAATTACTTGTTGTATTTTTTAATCAACATAAGTTTTTCAACACGGCTGTTGTGAATTATTTGTTGAATTTGTATTACAACAAAAGTTTTTCAACATAATTTTTTTACACGTCATTTTAATTTTTGTTTTACGAGGGAGATTTTTTATATCCTTACTTTAAATAAAAACAAATGTAATAAAAAGATTACAATTAAAAAAAGTTGGGGTAGGAAATATTTTTTGAGTAGTACTAGTTGTGCGAAGTAATTATCTACGCTGGCAAATTTTTGTTACTTAGTGCCCAGCTCCTCGAAGTATTCATCAACGCTGCGCAAATGTCTCTGACTTTGCGCCATTTAGAATTTATCATTTAAAAACGAAAACACCTTAAAGTCTCCGACTTTCATCCAAATATAAATTAAAAACAGATTGGAATTCTCATAGCCTAAATAATATTTTATAAGACATTGTTTAAGTTTGATTCTTAATAAGTTGGGAGACTTTTATCAGATTTTAATTTTCATGAGAACACAAAAAAAATGCGCAAAATTCAGATACATTTGTGCAGCTTTTCATAAGGAAAAATTAGGAGAGCGGGTAAGATTAAATTTTTATTCCATTATTTTTAGGCATATGTAAAAGAATCAGTGGCTCAATAATAAATCCTTTATTTTTATTAATTTCTTTCCCTTTTGAATTAATTACTTTGCTATATTTTTTTATAATATTTAATATAGAATCATTATCGTACCTATTAGATTGAAAATTTATTTTTGATAAATATCGGATTTGTATCTGATCATGACTCTCTTTTTTTAAATAGTTAACCTGTGGAATTAAAGGAAAAGTATCTTTTTCAATAATTAATAAAAAGTCATTATACTGATTTCTCTCGATATTTTTATTTTTAAACTCTAGTGTTGTATATAAATTAACATTAAATTTTTTTACTTTATAATTTATAGAATCATAAATTATTTGATGATTCAAAATAGTGCTAGAAATATTTGAATCATAGAAACTACATTTTTCAAAAATATATATACAAACCATTAATATGCACAGAGTTATCGTTTTTCTTTTAATCATTTCCATCTTTATACATCTTTAAATTATCATTCATCGATTTTAAATAGGTTTCTGTCATTTCTTTTCCTCATCTTGATATTTTATCTTTATAAATATCCCCAGCTCCCTGAAGTCTTCATCGACGCTACGCAAATGTCTCTGACTTTGCGTTTTTTTAAACAAGTATAATTTAAACAGAAATCTCATAAAGTCTCCGACTTTCATCCCAATATAAATTAAAAATAGCTTGCAAATTTTCATTGTCTAAACAATATGCTATAAGACATTTCGACAGCTTTTCATAAGGGACATTTCGGAGAGCGGGATTTTTAAATCAAAAACCTTTAAGGGTAATGGAGTGGGAGATTATTATCCAAAGAAAAAAATTAATGTATAATTTCGGGTCTTTTTATAACCTCTGCGTAGATTCCCTTTCAATAATGTGAGTGGGTAATTCAACAATTTGATGTACTACTGGAATATGTTCTTTTATTTGGGCAATTTCATCAATTAATATCGAGGCAGCACGATAGCCGATGTCGTATCCGGGTTGGTCGATTGTGGTAAGTTTTGGTGAAATTACGGTGCTCATAAACCAATTGCTGAATCCAAAAACGGCAACCTGTTCGGGCGTTTTTATTTTTTTGTCATTAAAATATTTAATAATTCCGATGGCCACCAGATCCGTAACGGCAAAAACAGCATCTACATCATTATGATCGGTCATTAATTTTTCGGCATTTTCGTAGCCGTCTTCAAAGTCCGTATTGTGATCACAAACATAGACCAGAGAAGGATCGTACTTTATATTATGGTCTTCAAGTGCTTTTTTATAGCCTAAAAAACGGTCAATAGAATTTTGGGGAACATAAGACCCGCGAAAATGTGCAATTTTTTTGAACCCTTTTTCTATTAAATACGTTACGGCATCATAGGCAGCTTTCATGTCATTGATAACGACTTTGGAACAATCGACACGTTTGGCAATTTTATCAAATAAAACCACCGGCGTATTTTTTCGGATGGCTTCATTAATATGAAAAAAATCATCCGTTTCATTGGAAAGGGACATCAAAATACCATCCACTCTTTTTTGCAATAATAGGGCAACCTGTTTTTTCTCCAGTTCATATTTTTCACTCGACTGAAGGATAATAACCAAATAACCTCTTTTCTCGGCCTCTTCCAAAATTCCGTTCAGGACGCTGGAAAAAAAGTGATGTACCGTTGCAGGAATGATGACGCCAATCGTTTTGGTTTCATTGGTCCTGAGGTTGACCGCAACAGAGTTAGGCATATAATTCATCTTATCGGCCATTTCAATCACTTTCGCACGGGTAGTTTTACTAATGTCAGTATACCCTTTTAAAGCTTTTGAAACCGTAGTGACAGAAATTCCCAATGCCGAGGCGATATCAATTAATTTTGTATCATTCATGAAATAAATATACTAAAAATTACGAGAGTTCGAGGTGAAAATTATTAAGGGGCAATATTAGGAAAGATTTTTTCAACATTTTAAAGAGAACGTAAATTCCTGAAGAGATAAGGCAGAAAGAAATTAGATATAAATAATTCAGCCATCAAAGATCTAAAAATAGCACGTTTTACTTATGGCTGATAGCTATTGGCATTGTTTACTTCGCGGTTAAATTAGACCAGTTTCCATAAAAAAATAATTTTCGAAAACGTTTTAGGTGTTTTCGAAAACGTTTTCGATTATAATTTCGTAGTCAGGTTTTAATTAGTTACTAAGTTTACACTAACAAGTATGAATTTTACTAACCAAACCAAAAAAAAATGAAACTTATTAACTCGTATGCAGGCGGACTATTTTTAATGTTATGCCTAATTTCTGTACCAAACCACTTGTTTGCACAGGAGAAAAATACTGTTTCCGGAAAAGTGTTCGATGAAAGCGGACAAACTGTTCCAGGAGCAAACGTATCCTTAACAGGATCAGATCAGACTGTGACTACCGATGTAAACGGAAGCTATTTATTTTCGAATGTTGCTGCCGGAACTTATACGATTTCAGCAACCAATGTGGGCTATAAAAGCTTCGGAAAAAAAGTTACTGTAAAAGAAGGAGAAGCAGTAGTAGAAAATTTATTTTTAGAAACAGAATCGCAAAACTTAAAAGAAGTGGTCGTGACAGGATCATCGAGTCCGAGATCGAAACTCGAATCAAGCGTGGCCATTACTTCGATGGGAGCGAAAGCCATCGAAGACAGGGCTCCGGCAAGTACGGCAGCTTTGCTTCAGACCATTCCCGGATTTGTAGTAGAAGCCTCAGGAGGGGAAATCGGAAACAACCTTTTTGCGAGAGGAATTCCATCAGCAGGAGCTTATGAATATGTACAAATCCAGGAAGACGGATTACCGGTTTTTGAAGATGGCGCTTTGCAATTTGCCAACGCAGATACGTTTTACAGACTGGACGAAACGGTGAGTAAAATGGAAGCGGTACGTGGAGGATCTGCCTCAATTTTCGCCAACAATGCGCCCGGCGGAATCATCAATTTTATTTCTAAAACAGGACAAAATGATTTTCAGGGAAGAGCGAAATTTTCCACTTCAGATTACGGAATGTTCAGAACCGATCTTAATTTATCAGGCGCTTTAATTCAGGATAAATTATTTTTTAATATCGGAGGATTTTACAGAGCCGATAATGGAGTGAGAAATACCGGATTTACAGCCAATAAAGGAGGTCAGATCAAAGGAAACCTAACCTATAAATTTGATGATGGAGATTATTTAAGAGTCAATTTCAAACATCTTGACGACAGAAATACTTTTTACCTGCCGATTCCATTAAAAAGCAATAACGGAAAAATTGAAGGCATAGATGGTTTTAATCCAAATTATGGAACATTAACCTCTGTAAATTTCAGTCATCTGAACGTGCCTCAATACGGTGGCGGAACTTTTAGTGCCGATTTAGAAGATGGTTCGCATCCGGTAATCAACTCCGTTGGAGCGGAATTCAAAAAGAAAATTTCAGAGAAAGTGACTTTCAAAAATGCCTTTAAACAAACGGCTATCGATTTGAATTACAATGCCATTTTCCCTAACGGAGGTCCTTGGACACAAGATGCTTATGCAACAGGAATTCAGAATACAACTGCGGCTAATCTTGATTTTACTTATGTAGATAATGGTGCAGCTGTTGATCCCAATGCATTAATTATGAGAGCCGATCATTGGTACATTCATAAAAAAATGAACAATTTTGCCAACAATTTCTCTTTCGCTTTTGATTTGGATCCTGTAAAACTGACGGCCGGATACTATTATTCCAACTGGAAATCAAATCAATACTGGAACTGGAATTCGTATCTGGTAAGCGTTTCAGACAATCCGAGATTATTAAATGTAGAAGACAATACAACAGGAGTAAACCATACCTGGAATGGAGTGGAAAGAATCACCTGGCTGGAAAGAGATGCACAAACGAAAGGCGTTTTGAATGATATTTATGCCGATGCAGAAATCAAAGCGACAGAAAACCTGACTTTTAATGCAGGTGTACGATACAATAAAGACAAGTATTCGGGCTACAGGGATAATGCCAGATTTTTTGCCGAAAATTTAGGAGTTTTAGATAACAATACTGCCGATGATGCGGTTACAACGGTAAAAGGAAATCCTTATACCTACTGGAGATATGATGTAAGCGAATTGTCTTATACAGGCGCTGCAAATTATAAGTTCAATGATAATATGGCTTCTTACGTTCGTTACAGTCATGGTTTCAGGTCTCCGATTGAAGAATCTTTTTATGACAATGCAGCTGATTTAAGCAAGCTTGAAAATACAAAAGTGAATCAGTTGGAATTAGGGTACAAATATTCCGGTTCATTCTTTTCTGTTAATGCCAATGTATTTCACATGAATCTGAAAAATGTTGCCTTTACGGATATTTTATCAGACGGAACTTCTGAAAACAAATTTGCCGATGTAAACAATATTGGTCTTGAAGTAGAGACGAATGCAAGATATGAAATCGTAAACCTGAATTTTACTTTCACTGTTCAAAAACCGGAATATGATAATTTTACGGGTACTAACGCAGACGGTTCTACTTTTGATTTCAATGGAAATACAGCCCGAAGAATCCCGAAATTTTTCTGTAACCTGAGACCAGAAGTAGACATCACAAAAGATTTTACAGCTTATGTACAATTCTCTTATTATGATAAAAAGTTTACCAATCAGGATAACAAACAGGTTTTACCAGCTTATAAAGAAGTGGGGGCAGGTTTAAATTATACCTACAACAACCTTCGTTTTGCAGTGGATGCATCGAATTTATTCAATGAGATTGGTCTAACGGAAGGCGATCCGAGACAAACAACATCAGCAGCAAGTGATGTGTTTATGGCAAGACCTATTTTAGGACGTGCTTTTAGATTTTCGGTAGCCGTTAATTTTTAATTTGAAGTTAGTTAATTGATAGTTCACCAAATGCTGTTGCAAAAACAGCATTTGGTATTTTTGTAACTTTACGTAATTCTTCTTTTATAAAGAGATCTTCTTTATAAAATAAACCCATCCCTTAATGAAAAACATAGGAATCAAAATAGCGCTTTATCTCAATTATTTTGTCTTTGCTATTTTATTGAATAGTGTAGGCATTGTAATTCTGAAATCACAAAAAAACTACGGAGTAGATGAAGTACAGGCCAGTATTCTGGAAGCCTTTAAGGATATGCCTATTGCGATCGTCTCTTTTTTTATCGCCTCTTTTCTGCCCCGGATTGGTTATAAAAAAGCCATGCTGACAGGCTTGGCGCTGGTAACTTTGGCCTGCATTGCCATGTATTTCGGAAACTCGTTTGACAGTGCCAAACTGTTATTTGCAACTGTAGGAGTATCTTTTGCTTTGATAAAAGTTTCGGTGTATTCCTTAATCGGTACGGTAACCGAAAACCAAAAGGAACACAATGCCCTGATGAGCAGTATTGAAGGCGTTTTTATGATTGGAATTGCATTGGCTTACTTTCTGTTTCCGGCTTTTAATGAGGAAAGCAATCCGGATTCCTGGTTAAATGTCTATTGGTTTTTGGCGGGGTTATCGCTATTGTCCTTCTTATTTCTGTTTTTTACAAAATTTGAAGAAATTACAGCAACTGCCGGAGCAAATTTCAAGGATGATTTTCTGCAGATGTTTAAATTGATCGCTAAAATGCTTACAGTTGTTTTTGTAATAAGCGTTTTTTTATTCGTAATGATCGAGCAGGGGATTCTTTCGTGGCTGCCCACATTCAATACAAAAGTATTACACTTACCCGAAAACATCAGCATTATGATGGCGAGTATTTTGGCTATTTCACTGGCAGTTGGGCGACTTGTGGCCGGAATAATAACCAAAAAAGTCAACTGGATCTGGGTGCTTAGCGTTTGTGTAATCTGTGCTATGTTAATCGTCTATTTTGTACTTCCGAATGTGGTGGGTCTTGAAGTGAAAAACATTAATTCTTTAACAGATATTCCCCTAATTGGATTTGCATTTCCATTAATCGGGTTATTTATAGCGCCTATTTATCCCTTACTGAATTCAATTGTATTGAGCTCATTGCCTAAAAACCTTCAAAGTTCAATGACAGGACTAATTGTTATTTTTTCTGCTCTTGGAGGAACATTGGGTTCACGGATAACAGGCTGGCTGTTTAAAAACGAAGGCCCGGAAAAAGCATTTTATTTCACCTTAATTCCGATGGCTTTATTACTGATCTCCTTTTTTATCCTTAAAAAAATTACCGCAAAAAATGAAATTTAAATTACATATCAATCAGACTCTTAGTCAATTGCTGGCTCAGGAAGACACTGATGGCGACAAAAAGATAACCATTGATGACAAAGGGCCAAAACGCTTTTTGCTTGAAGATGATAAAGGAAATCAGATTGCTATCGAAGGAACGTACCAACTTTCTAACTTATTACAGGAATTGGCCTTGTCCAAAAAAAATAAAGCGGAGTTTGCCGAAATTAATTTAGAGGATATAACAGAAGATCCGGTAAAAAGAATTTCGAGAAAAATAAAAGATTTATACTGGAATGGACTTACCAGAACTATTGATGCTGCAGGAGTAAAAAAGATTTTAGAGGATGACAAAATAGAAAATGCAATTTCATATCTGTATGTTCCGGCCGGAGATTCTTTTGCATTTGAGTACTTTAAAAATTTAGAAGCCGCAAATCCTGCTTTAAAAGTGGTGCAGTTGCCTGCAGCTATTGCACCGGAATATGTTTTATCACTGAATAAAAAACCCGGGATTCTGGCGTTGGCGCTTCAAACCAAAAACAATAAAACCGACGGAATTCCTTTTGTAGTTCCCGGTGGAAGATTTAATGAAATGTACGGCTGGGACAGTTATTTCATAACCATGGGACTCTTAATCGATGATAAAATTGATCTGGCACTTGGCATGGCGGAAAACTTTAAATACCAGATTGACCATTATGGAAAAATCTTAAATGCCAATCGAAGTTATTATCTCACGCGAACGCAGCCTCCATTGTATACGTCCTTGATTGTTGATATTATCGAAAGGTCAAATCCTGAAAAAGCATGGATTGAAAGACATTTGAAAACGGCTATTAAAGAATACAAAACGGTTTGGATGGAGCAGGGAAAAAGACGCACTCCGAATGGTTTAAATCGTTACAGAGCAGAAGGAATCGGACTTCCGTTTGAGGTAGAAGAAGGCCATTTTGATGATATACTTGAAAAATATGCGCCAAAATACGGACTGTCAACCCGGGAATTTGAGAAAAAATACCTCGAAAGAGAAATTTTAGATGCCGACCTGGATCATTATTTTATGCATGACAGAAGCATGCGCGAAAGCGGCCACGATACAACAAACCGATTGGTGGGTATTTGTGCGGATTTAAATACAGTTGCAATAAACAGTCTGCTTTATAAATACGAAACCGATATTGCTTTCCTCATTGAAACTATTTTTAATGATGAGTTTCAATACAGTGAAAACACTACTTATTCGAGTGAGGACTGGAATGGAAAAGCAGCGGAAAGAAAGCAAAAAATCAATGAATTGTGCTGGAATGAAACCAACGGCCTTTATCTGGATTATAATTTCGAACTTAATGAACAGCATTATTTTGAGGCAGCCACAACATTTTATCCTTTGTGGGCAAAAATCTGTACAGACGAACAAGCCGCTATTTTAGTTAAAAAAACGCTGCCAAAATTTAAAATGAAAGGCGGAATTGCCGGAAGCACTCCATCGTCTATTGCGGACGTAAGTGAACATGCGCCCACAAGACAATGGGATTATCCGTTTGGCTGGGCTCCGCATCAGATACTATTATGGAAAGGATTATTGAATTATGATTTTCAGGAGGAAGTACAGGAAATGATCTATCGCTGGTTGTGGCTCATTACCCGAAATGCGGTTGATTATAACGGAACGATTCCTGAAAAATTTGATTTGTCTATCAGTTCCCATAAAATTTTTGCAGAGTACGGAAATGTCGGAACCGAATTTGACTACATAACAGAAGAAGGATTTGGCTGGATGAACGCCTCTTACCAATTTGGACTCACACTGCTGAGTTCCGATTTAAAGGAAAAATTATCGCATTTAATCGATCCGGATACTTTATTCTAAAAAAAGAAAGAAATCCCGACCGTTTTTAAAACGTCAATTAGTTGTTGAGAATGTCTTTAAAGTAAAAAAGCTGCTTCCGTAATAATTTGGGAAGCAGCTTTTGTTTTTATTTTTGTTCGCTAATTGCAGCTTTCTTTAGCCTGAGGATTCTAATTTTTTTGTTGGTATTATCCGATAAGAAGATGCGGTCTTCTACTTGTGCAATACCCAGGATTGTTCCAAAAGGATTTTTTCCCATAATGTCCGTCGTATTGATTCTCGCAGAGTAGGTTTTGTTCAAAAACTCCTCTTTTGGATAGAATCGCAGAAAATTGACAGCACCCACATTTTCAGAAGTGATGGCCCAATCGCTACTAATCGAAACCGCAAGAGGTTTAACATCTGAAAATGCCTTGGTTACCGGAACTATCGGATTTTCAAGTGATGCCGCAGCATTGGCACGAATCGAAGCAATATCATAATATAAATAGGCTTTGGCATTTCTTCCCGCAACAACCAGATTTCCGCCTTCTATTTGCAGGGAATAAAATTCATCATATCCATTTAAGGTATTTAGCTTGGCAATCGGCGCTAAGTCCCATTTGCTGGTTTCTGTAATTTGTGAGGCTTCAAAAACTTTAATGGTAGTATTTTTTTCCTTCACAAAAACCAGCCCGTCTTTTACCACGACACCAAAAACGTGTACAAAAGTATTCCACCATTGTCCGTTACCTACCGTATTGATTCCTAAAGTATTAGTTTCATCCAATACAAAAAGACGCGAATCAACACTTCCGAGATAGATCCTTTTATTATCTACGCAAACAGAAGAAAGATTTGTAAAAGGTATGTTTGTGGTTCCTTTCGAAAAAGCAGTTACAGATTTCAGGTACTTTAAGGTCTTTGCATCAAAAATTTCCAGAACATTACCATTGCAGACATATAATTTATCATTGGCAATTGTTATTCCTCTCGGATCAAGCGTGCCTGTTCCGTCTCCAATTTGTGCAGCTGTTACAGATGCTTCATCTGTTGGGTAATAATAATATTTATCGTCTGTAGAAGCGTTTACATCATCGCTGTCGTTGCAGCCTGTTAGTATTAGAAGTAACAGGAAAACTAATTTAGACATCTTGTATAGTTTTTTTAATTCCATTTTCCTTCTCCTTTATATTTTACTAAAAATGTGTTTTTCGGATCAATTTTAAAAACCGGTTTTGTATAAGTTCCGTTTAGATATTTTGTTTTGGTATAGGTCTGTAAAATATCCGGGTCAATAAAAGGAAGATCGTTGATGTAAATCAAATATTTATAAAACTGAGTCAGCATCTCCTGTTGTCCGCCGCCTTCACCACTATTGGCGAAATTACTGTCATGGTTATACCCCGTATGGTGCGAGTATTCATGCGACCAAAGAGACATTTCTCCTTTCCAGTGTCCGGATACGTAGTTGGATTCATACTGAGAAGCCAGAGGTCCGCCTCCCCAGGCAGCATCACCGCCCACCATGGCCATGTAAAGTGTTCTTCCGTCAACATAGTCCCAGTATCTTTTTTCGATCTCCGCTTTTGTAAAATAATCGTACTGGCCATTTGCATCCGCAGTATTGCCATGCCAGTCTGTAGCTCCGTTTACGGCAGTTCCGGCAGCTGCGGCCTGTTCTTTTTTATAAAGGTCAAAATTATTATGTGTCTGATAATAGACAGGATGGCTTAAAGCATAGGAATAATTGATAATCATGGTCACGGCTTCTTTCGCCAATACCGGATTCATAGGCAAATATTTACCATATTCTTCAATATGATACCCGTCATGAAACTGAACCAATTGTGAAGATTTAATTTTCTTGAATTTGGCAAATAAAGGATCAGAGGATTCTACCGAAAATTCAATTGCACCGGATGAAAATCCATCGATCTTATCTATTGTAACTGTTTTTCCGTCTTCCAATTCGTAGTCATTTTTTGCTGAAACCAATGGAATTTGATGAAATGATCTGTGAAAAGCGGGAATCTGGGTAAAGTGATACAGCACAAAACGCTTGTCATAGTTCGGTAATTTAGCATAGATTTTTACATCTTTAAGCCCAACCGGTGAGTAAAGCGAAATCTGAACAGAGTCTTTTCCTTTTTGTATCACCTGCATTGGCTGGTTTACGCGAAACCATCGGTCTTTTTTGTCATACATTCTGGCCGGATCTTCATCGTCTTCAAACATCGTCATCGGATGGTTGGCCGCAGGAAGTTTTGTAGCATCAAGCTGCGGTAAATAATGGGCGGTGTATCCGCTTGATTCCGTATCACTGCAACTGGTTTGCAGCATAAAGGTTAAGAATAATAAGCCTATTGAGAACAGGCTTCTGAAAATGGTAGGTTTCATTGTTGTTAAAAATTTGAATGTTAAAAAAAGGGGGACTTTTTCTTTATGTTGTATCTGTAATTTCTATAAGTGTAAGAGCAAATAAACATTGTATCATGTTTATTTCAGTTCGGCAGCAAATTAACGGAATTATAATACAAGTACTACAATTTAAAATAAAAAATTTTAAATTAATTTTCAATTTCCCTTTATTCACTGAATTTAAAAGTTAATAAATACTAAAACGTATTTTAAAACGGGTTATTGTTTTTTGACAGTTGCTGATTCAAAAATATATTTCGTTCTCCTTAAAAAAAAATAATTAATAAAAGAATGTTCATTCATTTATTATTTTATCTTTGCTAAAAAATGTCATGAGATTAAGAGATATTGATAAAGAAAATCTGGTTATTGCCAATGCAATAGATCAAATCGTACAGGATGGATTTCAGGGTTTCAGCATGAATAAACTTGCCAAAGCATGTAATATTTCTGTTGGTACATTATACATTTACTATAAGGACAAAGATGATTTAATCCAAAAAATAGGGGCAACCGTTGCTATTGAGTTTTTTTCACGTACCATTAAAAATTTCTCGCCGGAAATGTCATTTGAAGAAGGATTATGGGTACAATGGGTAAACAGGGCTGACTTTACCATGAAATATCCCAGAAAAGTTGCTTTTTTTGAAATCATTAAACACTCTCCACATGGAGAAATAATATTAAATTCTACCACCAAATTTTCAGATTTCAGAACGATTATGAAACAGTTTATAGATAACGGTTTGCATAATAATGAAATTTCGCCAATGACATTTGAAGCTTTTTGGTCTGTTGCGTACGGGCCATTATATACTTTATTAAACTTTCATACCGATGGTAAGAGTATGGGAGGGAAACCGTTTGTTCTTACCAGAAAAATTATGAAAGAAGCTTTTCAGGCAACCGTAAAAGCTTTAAAACCATGAAAATTATGGATACAGATTTAAACACAGTACATGTTTTTAAAACAGATATTAGAAAAATGGATACAGGCTGCGCGATGTATCACAAACTGAACGATCACAAAGATATACAGCAATGGAGCATTGATCATGACGATATTGATTGTGTGCTGCGTGTCGTTTCAGAAACGCTTCAACCCGAAGCAATTATTACGCTTATTAGCGATTTTGGACATAAATGCCAGGAATTGGTATAAAAACAAGTTATTAAAATGGAAAAAACTACTGCAGAACCGACTGCTTTTACTTTAAAACAAATCATTATTATAGCCATTCTGGCGCTTTTACAATTTACAGTTATACTTGATTTTGTTATTATTTCCCCGTTGGGTGACATCTTAATGAAAACACTGGACATGACGACAGCCAAATTTGGATTTACAGTTTCCGCTTATGCTTTTAGCGCCGGAATTTCCGGATTACTTGCCGCAGGTTTTGCCGATAAATTTGACCGGAAAAAATTGCTCATTTTCTTTTATACCGGATTTATTATCGGTACCGTTTTTTGTGCATTTGCTGCGAATTACCAGATGTTGCTTTTTGCCAGAATTTTTACAGGGCTTTTTGGCGGTGTAATCGGTTCGGTTTCACTTGCCATTGTAACGGATTTATTTGTAATCCATCAAAGAGGACGAGTGATGGGAACTATACAAATGGCCTATGCAACAAGCCAGATTTTAGGAATACCAATGGGCTTATATTTTGCCAATAACTGGGGATGGCATTCTGCTTTTATTATGATCGCCGTTTTAGCAATCCTGATTCTGATTGCCGTTATCACCCAGATAGAACCCATAACCAAACACCTGGAATTGCAATCCGACAAAAGTCCTTTTCTACACCTGTGGCATACACTGAATAATAAAAACTATCAGATTGGTTTTGCTGCCATTGCATTTTTATCTGTGGGAGGTTTTATGTTACAGCCTTTCGGAAGTGCCTTTCTGGTCAATAATATTCATATTAGCCACCTTCAATTACCAATGGTATTTTTCTTTACCGGGCTTTCGGTACTGTTTATCATGCCGTTGGTGGGAAAATTAAGTGACAAAGTCAATAAATTTAAACTCTTCGCCGTAGGATCCCTGATTTCGGTAATTATGATTTTAATTTATACCAATCTTGATCCCATTCCGTTATGGGAAGTGGTGGCAATCAATATGGTATTGTTCATGGGGATCATGAGCCGTATGATTCCTGCTACCACCCTGAATACAGCCATTCCCGAAATGAAAGATCGTGGAGCTTATATGTCAATAACTTCTTCATTACAGCAAATTGCAGGCGGTATTGCAGCGGTATGTGCGGGTTTCATCGTACATCAGGAAACCAAATCTTCCCCTTTGGAAAATTATGATATTTTGGGATATGTTATTGCTGTAATTACATCCTGTTCGGTACTGCTAATGTGGAGAGTAAATCAACTGGCAAAATCAAAAGAGAAAAGCATAATTTAAAAGAAGAAATTTAAGAAAGTAATATTTCTGATACAATTAAAAAAAGACGGTCTTTGATCGTCTTTTTTTTGCTTTCAGTATTCAGACAAAAAGAGTAAAACGCTTTTAAGTAAGAAGTTATGTGCAAATTTTAAATAGTACAAATTATCAGTTGAGATGCGTTTGAAAATGAGTTCATTAATCTACCAATAAATTATATAGTCAATTTGACTATTTTTTATTTTATTGCCATTTCGAATGAAAAACAAGCTTAAAAACGATGGATTCCAGATAAAAATCAAACTGATGATTATGGGTTAAAATATCATTATTACTGCGTATTATGTTTTAAATTAGCTTTAAAATAATGATTTATTGAAAAAATATTTTACTAAAACGATTTTGTAAATCGGTTTTATATATATTTGTCACATCATTAAATAACCCTTCCGTAAAATAATCCGTTCATGAAAAGAATTACGATTAAAGATATTGCTACCGAGGCCCAAGTGTCGATATCTACAGTTTCTTTTGTTATTAACGGGAAAGGAGAGAAAATGGCAATTAGCCCGGCTGTCATAAAAAAGGTACAGGAAGTTGCTAAAAAGCTTCATTACCGTCCAAGCATGATTGCCAGCAGTCTGAGAACAGGAAAAACGAGATCTATCGGTCTTATTGTAGAAGATATTTCCAATCAGTTCTTTGCAGATTTGGCCAGAGTAATAGAAGACGAGGCAAAAAATATTGATTACAGGGTTTTCTATTGCAGTACGGGAGATGATGATGCACGTTCTGAAGAATTGGTACAAAGCCTTTTGCAGGCGAATGTAGAAGGGTTTATTATCACACCAACTAAAAATTTAGAAAAGACTATTGACCTCCTGCTGAAATTGCAGAAACCGGTGGTTCTGATTGACCGTTATTTCGCCCATCAGAAAGTAAGTCACGTGGTGATGGATAACTATGAAGGTTCCTATTCGGCAACTCGGTTTTTAATAGAGAAAGGATGTAAAAATATAGCTGTTGTCAATAATAAATCTCAAATGATTCAAATGAAACTTAGAGAGAAAGGATATACAGATGCCTTAAAAGAAGCGGGCATTTATGATAAATCACTGGCGCTTTATTTGGATTATCATGCAAATGAAAAATCCAGGATTGATTCACTGGTTGCTTTTTTTAAAGCCAATCCAAAAATAGATGCTGTTTTATTCCTGGCCAATTATATGGGGCTTGCGGGTTTACAGGCTTTCAGGGGTATGGGGTACAGAATACCGGAAGATATTTCGGTGATCAGCTTTGATGATCATGATAGTTTCAAATTGCATACACCGACCATTTCGGTAATTGCACAGCCTATAGAAGATATTGCCATTAAATCTATTCAGTTGCTAATGAGTCAGATGACAGATTTTGATGCTTTCAAAGTTGAAAAAGTGCTTAAAAAAGGCACATTAATTGTCAGGGAATCGGTTTAGATTCTTTGCGTATTTCAAATTAAAAAAAAAATAAAAATCAATTAAAACGCGGTTTTTTTTACCCCTTTTACTAAATCGTTTTAGTAAACAAAACAGCTGAAGCTGCGGTCATATTGACTTTCTAAACCATTTTTTATGTAGTAAAAACCGACAAACGGATAATTTTTTATAACTATACAACTACTTTTTTTTATTGAAACTGAGTTCAAATTTTTTATTAATATTTAAAACAAACAGGTTAAAAACAAACAAAAATCAAAACAAATAAACCAAAAAAAATTGCTTATGAAACGAATTTTAGCAGTGTTAGGAATGGTATTGTTTAGCAGCTTGGGAGCTGTTGCACAAAATCGATTAATAACAGGCATAGTGGCAGATGCAGAGAACAAGGGAATTGTTGCTGCATCAATCGAGGTTCAGGGAAAACCATTTAGCGCAATTACAGACGCTGAAGGTCGATTTAAGATGAATGTTCCGGAAGGAAAGGTTACTTTAAATGTAACTTCTATAGGTTTTGTATCAAAATCAGTGGTGCTTGAGGCAACAGAAAACAGAGTTTCAGTGGTATTAAAAGAAAATGCACAGGAATTAAAAGATGTTGTCGTAACTTCATTTGGAGTTAAGAAACAAAGAAAAAGTTTAGGTTACGCAGTTGGAGAACTGAAAGGAGAAGACCTGACAAAGAACAAAGAAATTAACTTAGGAAACGCGCTTCAGGGAAAAATAGCCGGGGTTAACGTTTCTGCACCGGTAACAGGACCATCCGGTTCGAGCCGTGTCGTAATTCGTGGGGCAACTTCCGCTTCAGGACTTAACCAGCCCTTGTACGTTGTAGACGGTATTCCGATAGACAATACACAACAGGGAAATGCAGGAATGTACGGAGGAGCCGACAAAGGTGACGGTATGTCGTCCTTCAATCCGGATGATATTGCCTCTATGTCGGTATTAAAAGGTAGTGCCGCTTCTGCTCTTTACGGGTACAGAGGATCAAATGGTGTTATCTTAATTACCACTAAAAAAGGAAAAAGCGGAACCGGAATCGGAGTAGATTTTAGTACCAATTCTACTTTTAATACACCGGCAAGTCTTCTGAACTGGCAGGATCAATATGGTGCAGGAGCACCGGATGCTAATGGAGTTCCGACAAGATTTACCAATTTACAGGAACTTAGAGATTCTTACTATTTTGCGTGGGGAGATAAATATGACGGAACGAACTCTCTTGCCATAGACGGAACTACAAAGCCGTACAAAGCATACGGAAAAGATAACGTTGAAAATTTCTACAGAACAGGTTATTCTTTCAGTAATACTTTGGCAATTTCGGGTGGAAATGAAACGACAAATTTCAGATTGTCTTTCGGAAATACGAAAGATGAGTCTATTTTACCGGGAACTACTTTCGGAAGAAATAACGTGACACTGAGTTTAAACTCTGCTCCAAACAAAAAGATAAGTATTGAGTCGAACGCACAATATATTTCGGAAAAAAGTAAAAACAGACCTTATCTGAATGACTCTCCGAGAAATCCTTCTTTCCCGACTACTTTTATGACGCCGGGTACCGACATCAGATGGCTGCGTAATCCGTACGATGTAAATGGAGGAGAAGAAGATTATCTGGGTGCAAACGTATACCATACCAATCCGTACTTTGCTACAGATCAGCTTTTAAACAGTGATCTTAGAAAGCGTTTTATTGGTTCTGCAAAAGTCACCTATAACATTACAGATAAGATTTACGCAAAAGCGGTTTTGGGTATTGATGATATCAACTACGAATATACGGAGATTGAGCCAACCGGAATCAATTACAATATTGGCGGATCAATTGAAGACAGAATTGAGAACCGTTCTGAATTTAACGCTTCAGGTTACTTAGGATACAAAAGTGATATCGCTAAAAATCTTTCATTGGATGCTTTTATCGGAGCAAATCGCCAGGATAACAGATACAACGGGATTAAAATGAAAGGAAATAATTTTATTGTACCGTTCAAATATTTCTATGGGAATACGCAACCGGACAAAACAGAGAAATTGTTTTCGGAACGCGAAGTGAACTCCCTTTTTTATTCTGCTGATTTAGCGTATAAAGATTTCTTATATCTGAGTTTAACAGGCCGTGAAGATTGGTTCTCGACTTTAGATCCAGCAGATAACAGTATTTTTTATCCCTCTGTAAGTACCAGTTTTATTTATTCCGAAGTGATTAAATTACCGGAATGGATGTCTTACGGTAAGATTAGAGCAGGATGGGGTAACGTTGGAGGCGGATTGCAGGAAGCGTATGCTTTAATGCTGACTTATACCACACCCGACGGGCAAACAGATTCACAAGGGCAGCCAATTTTGGGTGTAAATGGTGATACCGTTAATAATAAAAATTTAAGACCGTATAATGTAAGTACCATAGAGTTTGGTTTTGAAAATACATTCTTCAATAACAGATTAAGCACCGATTTGACGTTCTATCAAAAGAGAACAACAAACGATATTGCAGATGCTGATATTTCTAAGGCTTCTGGTTACAGAACAACCAAAATCAACGTTGGGGAAATCCTGAACAAAGGGGTTGAATTTGCAATCAATGTAAAAGCCATAAAAACACCAAGTTTTTCCTGGAGTGTAGGCTATAATTTTGCTTATAATGATAGTGAAGTAGTCAATCTTTCTGATAAAATTCCAACAAAATTATTGGATGATAACAGAGACGCAAGAGCTTCTGTAGTGTTAGAAAAAGGACAGCCTTTCGGAGTAATCAAAGCTTACGATTATTTAAGAGATGCCAACGGAAATATCGTATTAGATACCAACGGAAGATTCCTGAGAGGAAATTTAATTATAGCAGGACAAGGGGTAGCACCAACTTCAATGGGACTTTCAAATGATTTCTCTTATAAAAATTTCACGCTTTCCGTTTTCGTAGATGCTAAATTCGGAGGAGAAATCTATTCGGCTACCAACCAGTTAGGAACGCGTTACGGATTATCTGAAATCACACTTCCGGGTCGTGAAGGCGGCGTAGCAGTAAGCGGTACGGATGTGAACGGCAATCCTGTAAATCAAACTGTTTCTGCTTATAATTACTGGAGAAGTTACAGTGATGTAACCTCAAACTTCGTGTACGATGCTGATTTTGTGAAATTAAGAGCGATTTCTTTTAGCTACAATTTTCCAAAAGCCTATATCCAGAAAACACCATTTCAAGCCATTAGTTTAGCTTTTTCAGCTCATAATTTATGGACGATTTACGACAAAGTTCCAAACATTGATCCCGAGTCCAACTATTCTAATAGTAATGCTCAGGGTATGGAAAGAGCCTCTATGCCATTGACCAGAAATTACCGTGTAACGCTTAATGTTAAATTCTAATAGTAAAAAAGATGAAAAATAAATATATAAAAATATTTTGTGTCGCAATTGTTGGTGCTCTGACACTGGCTTCCTGCGATAAAGGATTTGAGGAACTGAATACAAACCCAAATGCCTTAACAGATCCGGCTTTAAAATCGATGTTTACGCTTGCTGAAATCTATGTAGACGGACAGGATTTTTCGAATACAAGAGGAAATAATATCTACGCCGCGCAATATGTACAGCACTTCGCTTCGTTAGGCGGCGGATCAAAATACACCTATTCTTCGGAATATTCAGGTGCTTTGTTTGGAGAAACATACGGGAAAGGACTGAATCAGATTTTTCAGTTATTATCGGTAACACCAAACTCACCGGAAAATTCCAATATGGTTCAGGCCCTTAGGATTATGAAAGTATTCCTGTTTCAAAAACTGACAGATACCTATGGTGAAGTTCCTTATTTCGAAGCCGGAAAGGGATATAACGGAAATATTTATGCCCCAAAATATGATACGCAGGAAGCCATTTACAATGACCTTCTAAAAGAACTGGATGAAGCCGGAACTGCATTAGATGCCAATAAAGCTTTTGTCGGAAATGCTGATTTGTATTACCAGAGTGATGTTACAAGATGGAAAAAACTGGCCAACTCCCTAATGTTGAGAGTAGCAATGCGTTTGTCTAAAGTAAATCCTGCCAAAGCAAAAGAATACGTAGAAAAAGCAGTTGCAAAAGGCGTTTTTACGTCTAATGATGATAGTCTTGTATTAAAACATGATGCAGGTCCTGCAGGAGTTAAAACAAATCCAATTACCTCTTCATGGGTTCGAAATGACCTGAACGGTGGGGAATCAAATATCAAATTCAGTAAAACTTTTATCGATTTATTGAAAAACACCAACGATCCGCGTTTAAGAATCTATG
The DNA here is from genome assembly GCF_004345565.1 of Flavobacterium circumlabens. Classification (GTDB taxonomy): domain Bacteria; phylum Bacteroidota; class Bacteroidia; order Flavobacteriales; family Flavobacteriaceae; genus Flavobacterium; species Flavobacterium circumlabens. The sequence continues at coordinate 603,625 of NZ_SLWA01000002.1, forward strand.
CCAAACTGGAAGCAACAGGAAACAACAATCCGGCAAGCCAGCAGGGTTTACCAAATGATGCCAAAGAATTTCCGGGCGGGGACAAAAAGCTTTTCTCAGACCCAAATACTTCTACAGTATTGCGTTTAGATGCCCCAACTTTAATCATGTCTTACGCTGAAATAGAGTTTATACTGGCAGAAGCAGTAGTTAGAGGATGGAATGTGGGCGGAACAGCGCAGAAACATTATGAAGACGGAGTAAAAGCGGCTATGGAAGTCCTAACTATTTTCGGAGACAAAGTGCCTGCGGTTACAGCAGCGGAATACAATACGTATATTACCACTTATCCTTTTAAAACGGCAGGAACAGATGCTCAGAAAATAGAGCAAATTATCACTCAAAAATGGATTGTATTGTTGTTCAATGGTTTTGAAGCCTTTTCAGAATACAGAAGAACAGGTTATCCTGTATTAGTTCCGGTAAATGATCCTACGGGAGAGACCAAAGGAACTATTCCGAGAAGATTGATTTACGATCAGTCGGAGTTGATCACCAACGAAGCCAATTACAAAGCGGCAATACAGCGCCAGGGATTGGATTTGATGACAACCAGAATCTGGTGGGACAAAGTTTAAAATAATTAATTTGGTTGGTTAGTTAAAATAAGTCGGGTAATTTCCTGTTACCCGGCTTATTTTTAATCTTTCTGCTAATCTTGTTAAAATAAGCTCTTATTGTTAAGGTTTAATCTAAAGGTATAATGTCTTTTTTTTCGCAATAGCTAAAAATGGCTTTTGCTGAAAAAGAAGGGATTCTTTTCCGTAGAGGTAAGAAATTATAAACAATAAAGGTTCATTTTTTAATTTTAGTACTCTGTTAGATTTAAAAGGAGCTGATAAAAATTAAATTATGGTACGCATTCCCATAGAATTATGCGCAGTTAAGGAAATGATTTCTGAATATTTTGTTAGTTATTCGTAAACGTAACCTAAAGAGCGGGAATAATGGTGTAGCGCTTTATTCCTTCTCGTACTGCCGCTCATTAAATACAAATAATTAAAACTTAGACATTCCTATTTTATACTAAGTAAAATGAATTATAAAAAAAACGTGTATCGGTTACTCTGCATCGGTCTTTTAAATCTTTCATCAGCAGCTCTTGCTCAGCATATGGATTTAAAGAAAGGCTGGAATTACCGTGAACAGAAAACACAAAAGTGGTATCCGGCCACAGTTCCCGGAGAAATACATACCGATTTACTACACAACAAAGCCATTCCGGATCCATTTTACAGGGACAATGAGAAAAAAGTAGCATGGGTCGAACGTAAAAACTGGGAATATAAAACTACTTTTCAGGTATCGGTGGCAACGCTAAAAAAGAAAAATACAGAATTGGTTTTTGACGGACTGGATACTTATGCCACCGTTTATCTCAATAATCAGCTTGTTTTAAAAGCAGATAACATGTTCCGTCAATGGCGTGCAGATGTCAAAAAAATACTAAAACCAGGCAACAATGATTTAGTTATCGTATTCCAGTCCGCACAAAATGTAGTGGATTCACTGGCCAAAAAAGACCTGCCTTTTATAATTCCCGATAATCCACGCGCGTATGTCCGCAAAGCACAATATCATTTCGGATGGGACTGGGGACCAAAATTCACCACCTGCGGTATTTGGAAAATACCAAGACTGGAAGCCTACAATACAAAAGAAGAAGAGCAGCCCTATGTTCTGAACCGCAAGATAGAATTGGTACAACAGCCGGACAGTCTGGGTAAATCATTTTACTTTAAAATTGACGGCAAGCCTGTTTACATGAAAGGAGCCAACTATATTCCTTCCGATTCTTTTCTTTCACGGGTAACCAAAAAAGAATACGAAAAGGTAATTGCTTTAGCCAAAGACGCCAACATGAATATGCTTCGTGTCTGGGGCGGCGGTATTTATGAAGACGATTATTTTTATGATTTATGCGATAAATACGGAATCAATGTCTGGCAGGACTTTATGTTTGCCGGTACGATGGTTCCCGGAGACAAAGCTTTTTTTGACAATGTCAGAGAAGAAGTCAAATATCAGGTAAAACGCCTTCGTCACCATCCCAGTATTGTTTTGTGGTGTGGCAATAACGAAGCCGACGAAGCCTTTAAAAACTGGGGCTGGCAAAAAAGCATGAAAATGTCAAAACAGGATTCCACCCGTTTGTGGAAGGATTACGTGCGTTTATTTCAGGACAGCATTCCAAAATGGGTCAACGAAGTCGATGGTAAGCGTCCGTATATTAGTTCTTCACCTTTGTTTCACTGGTCTGAAAAAGAAAGTGTAAAACAAGGCGACAGCCATTACTGGGGAACCTGGTGGGGATTGGAAGACATTGAAGTCACGCAGAAAAAGACCGGACGTTTCGTGAGCGAATACGGAATGCAGTCCCTGCCCAATTATTCTTCAATCGAAAAATTTACATTGCCCGAAGATCGCTATTTATATTCCGATGTTTTGCAGGCACATCAGAAAGCAGGCAAAGGTTTTTTGAAATTAGAATCCTATTTACACCGGTATTTTATAGATTCCACTAAAATCAAAAAGATGAATGTGGAGGATTACACTTATCTGACCCAGTGTCTGCAGCATTATGCGCTTAAGAATAGTATCGGTATTCACCGTTCCAAAGCGCCTTATAATATGGGAACCCTCGTCTGGCAGCTGAACGACTGTTGGCCCGTGGCAAGCTGGAGTGTTACCGATTATGATAACCGCCAGCCCAAAGCAGCCTGGTACGCCATGCGCGAAGCGTACAGAGATGACAAAACACCCGAAATTGATCTGACCCGTCCAAAAGATTTATTATTGGAAGATCCAAAAATAAGCTGGCAGATAAAAGGAAATAAAGTAATTTTAAAGGCCTTAAAACCTGCAAAATATGTTTGCATTTCAATTAAAGGATATACCGCTAAATGGAGTGATAATTATTTCGATCTGAAAGCAGGAGAAGAAAAGGCAATTTCTTTTGAAGGAAAAATAACAAAGCCTGATATTAAGGTTTTTTCCTTGTATGAGGTTTTGAAGAGGTACTAAGTTGCTAAGGTTCGGAGGTGCTAAGGCTCTAAGTTGCTAAGGTTCTAAGTTGCAAAGGGGCAAAGGGACAAAGGTAAGACTTTGCGAACTTTGCGGTTAATTAAAAAAAATCCGTGCCAATCAGTATAATCCGTGTCATCCGTGGCCCATCAAAAAAGTCAAATAAAAAAACAAAACAAATGTTTACAAAATATAACAAAATAGCTTTCAGCGGAATTTTAGCGCTCAACCTGTTTTTTGCCAATCCGGCAATTTCACAGGAAAAGAAAGCAAAACAAACCAATTTAGATTACACCCAATACGTAAATCCATTTATCGGATCTGCGGGTCACGGCCACGTATTTGTCGGGGCTAATGTTCCATTTGGAGCCGTTCAGCTTGGGCCTGTCAATGTTTTTGAAGGCTGGGATTGGTGCAGCGGATACAATTATGCCAGCAATACCATCTTAGGTTTTACGCACACCCATTTGAGCGGTACGGGAATCGGAGATTTAAATGATATTCTTTTATTGCCCGTATCCGGAAAAGTAGCCCTTACCAAAGGAACCAAACAAGACATGGCAAACGGTTACGGCTCTTACTTTTCACATCAAAATGAAGTAAGCCAGCCCGGATATTACAGCGTTGTATTAGACAAGTATAAAATCAAAGCAGAATTAACGGCAAGCGAAAGAGTGGGTTTTCATAAATATACTTTTGATGCCGCTGCTGACGCGCATGTTTTGTTAGATCTTGCCGATGGAATAGGATGGGACAAACCCGTAAAAACCTTCATAAAAAAGATAAACGAAACAACCATTGCAGGATACCGATATTCTGCAGGCTGGGCCACAGATCAGCGCATTTATTTTACAATGGAATTCTCCGAACCCATAACAGCTATTGCTTTATATGACAGCATTGCTTCTGTAAAAGGCAATGAAGGCGAAGGTGTGAGAATGAAAGCTGTTTTAGATTTTAAAGCTTTAAAAAGCAAACAGGTTCTGGTAAAAGTCGGAATCTCCCCGGTAAGTTCCGAAAATGCTGCCGCCAACATAAAAGCCGAAATTCCGGGCTGGAATTTTGATCAAACCGTAAAAGAAGCCAATTCAAAATGGAATAAAGAACTCAACAAAATTCAGATAAAAGCAGACGACAAAACAATGAAAGTTTTTTATACTTCATTATACCATACCATGTTTGCACCTTCTATTTTTAATGACGCCAACGGAGATTACAGGGGGACCGATAAAAAAGTATACGAGAAAGCCGATTTCACCAATTACACCACTTTTTCACTTTGGGATACTTACCGTGGTTTACATCCTTTGTACACGATCACACAACCCGATAAAATTAATGATATTGTTAAATCATTTTTGGCGATTTATCAGCAGCAGGGCAGATTACCGGTCTGGCATTTGATGGGGAATGAAACCAATACCATGAACGGAAATCACTCCATTGCGGTGATTGCAGATGCCTACCTGAAAGGATACCGGGATTACGATACGGCACTTGCCTACGAAGCAATCCGAAAAACAGCCATGCAGACCCGCGACGGAATGGATTATGTTCAGAAATTAGAATATATTCCTGCTGATAAAATGTTAGAATCGGTTGGAAATGCCCTTGAATATGCCATCGATGATTACTGTGTGGCCCAAATGGCAAAAGCCTTAAACAAAACAGAGGATTACGCTTATTTTACAAAAAGAGCGAATTTATATAAAATGTATTTCGATAAGGAAACCACTTTTATGAGAGGTAAATTAACCAATGGAAACTGGAGAACGCCTTTCAATCCGCTTTCTTCAGCGCACCGTAAGGATGATTATGTAGAAGGAAATGCGTGGCAGTACACCTGGCTGGTGCCTCAGGATCCGTATGGTTTGATCGATTTATTTGGAGGCGAAGATCAATTCTTAGCCAAATTAGATTCCCTTTTCCTCATCACCGATAAAGTAGAAGGAGAAGAAGTTTCTCCCGATATCAGTGGTCTGATCGGACAATATGCGCAGGGAAATGAACCGAATCACCATATTCCGTACCTATATGCTTACGCCGGACAGCCGTGGAAAACTGCCAAACTAATTCGTGAAATTGACGATAAATTTTATACCACAAAACCGGACGGATTATGCGGTAACGAAGATTTAGGACAAATGTCGGCCTGGTATGTTTTCTCTTCCATGGGATTCTATTCCGTTAATCCGGCAAACGGAATCTATGTGTTGGGAAGCCCATTGGTCAATACTGCGACAATCCATCCTGCAGCAGGGATTTCCTTTACACTGAAAGCAATCGACAACAGCAAAACAAACATCTATATTCAAAAAGCAGAGTACAACGGCAAACCCTATACAAAATCCTATATCACACACGATATGATCGTAAAAGGAGGAGGATTGAAATTGTATATGGGCAGCAAGCCTTCTTTGACTTTTGGAGTTAAGAAAGAAGACAGGCCGATTTAGGGAGTTTTTTAGTCACAGTTTACAGTTAGCAGTCATAGTCACAGTTTACAACTCATAATTCACAACTCACAATTAATAAAAACATGAAAATAAAGAGTTTAATTTTTTTAGGAGTACTACAAGCTTGCTTTTTAGCAAATGCGCAGGTTAAAACTTTAGACCCTGTAGAATATGTAAATCCACTGATGGGTACACAATCGCTGCCTAATCTTTCCAACGGAAATACCTATCCGGCGATTTGCAGGCCTTGGGGAATGAATTTCTGGACACCGCAAACCGGAAAAATGGGCGACGGATGGGCGTATACCTATACCGCGGAAAAAATCAGGGGATTCAAACAAACCCATCAGCCATCACCTTGGATGAATGATTACGGCCAGTTTTCGATTATGCCCGTTACCGGTAAACTCGCTTTTACAGAAGACGAGCGTGCCAGCTGGTTCAGTCATAAGGCAGAAGTTTCAAAACCGTATTATTATAGTGTTTATCTGGCGGATTACGATGTTACAACAGAAATTACCGCAACAGAAAGAGCAGCACATTTTCAGATTACCTTTCCGGATAACGAAGAATCTTCCATTGTAATTGATGCTTTCAATAAAGGATCTTACATTAAAATTATTCCGTCCGAAAATAAAATTATCGGTTACACCACCCGCAACAGCGGAGGCGTTCCCGAGAATTTCAAGAACTATTTTGTATTGGAGTTCGACAAACCATTTTCAACCCAATCAACCTGGAACGACAAGATTTTAGAAAAAGACAAATTAGAATTAAACGGCATTCACGTGGGTGCCGTAGTGGGTTTTAAAACCAAAAAAGGAGAAAAGGTACATATAAAAACCGCTTCCTCTTTTATCAGTATCGCACAGGCAGAATTAAATTTAAAGAACGAATTAGGAGCAGCTACTTTTGAAGAAACAGTAGCAGCATCTAAAAACGAATGGAACAAAGTATTAGGAAAAATAACGGTAGAAGATACGAATGAAGACCAGTTAAAAACTTTTTATTCCTGTTTGTACCGCACGGTTTGTTTTCCTCAAAAGCAATATGAAATAGATGCAGAGGGAAAAGTGGTGCATTATAGCCCGTACAACGGAAAAGTACTGCCGGGTTATATGTTTGCCGGAACCGGTTTTTGGGATACCTTCCGCGCTTTGTATCCTTTGTTGAATTTAGTCTATCCTTCTATCAACAAAGAAATGCAGGAAGGTTTATTAAATGATTATAAAGAAGGTGGTTTTTTACCCGAATGGTCCAGTCCCGGTTTTCGAAATGTCATGGTCGGTAATAATTCAGCCTCCGTAGTTGCCGATGCGTACCTCAAAGGATTAAGGGGTTATGATATCAATACCTTATACGAAGCCCTGTTGCACGGTGCCAATACCGAAGGACCAATGGACGCCGTGGGCAGAAAAGGAGTGAATTATTACAATACTTTAGGCTATGTTCCGTATGATGTGAATATCAACGAAAATGCCGCCAGAACTTTAGAATATGCTTATGATGATTTTACGATTTGGAAATTAGCAAAAGCGTTAAATCGTCCGAATAAAGAAATCAAGCTGTTCGAAAAACGAATGATGAATTATAAAAACCTGTACAATCCGGCTATCGGATTAATGAGCGGAAGGAACAAAGACGGAAGTTTTCCGGCCAATTTTAATCCGTTTAAATGGGGAGACGCCTTTACGGAAGGAAACAGCTGGCATTACAGCTGGAGTGTGTTTCATGATGTTCAGGGGCTAATCGGTCTGATGGGAGGACAAAAAGCATTCACAGCCAAATTAGATGCCGTATTTACTACTCCTCCGGTTTTTGATGATAGTTATTACGGATCCGTAATTCATGAAATCCGTGAAATGCAAATCATGAACATGGGACAATATGCGCACGGTAATCAGCCGATTCAGCACATGATTTACCTGTACAACTACGCAGGAGAACCCTGGAAAACGCAATATTGGTCAAGAGAAGTCATGAATCGACTCTACAAACCCACTCCGGACGGATATTGCGGTGACGAAGACAACGGACAAACTTCGGCCTGGTATATTTTCTCGGCCATGGGATTCTATCCGGTTTGTCCCGGAACCGATCAATATGTTTTGGGTGCCCCCTTATTTAAGAAAACAACCCTGCAGTTGGAAAACGGAAAACAGCTTATTATCAATGCTCCGGACAATTCGGCAATCAACAAATACGTCAACGAATTAAAATGGAATAATACGGCACATACCAAAAATTACATCAATCATTTTGAGGTATTGGAAGGTGGCGAATTAAAATTTGACATGAGCAGTTCCCCTAATTTACAACGCGGTACAGCAGCAGAAGCGTATCCGTATTCTTATTCAACTTCAAAATAAATTATATGCAATCACGTAGAAAATTTATAAAAAATACCGGCATTTTTTCAGCAGGACTACTGGCCATTCAAAGCAATGCTTTCGGATTTAATTCAGATACTTTTCAGTTTCCCTTAAAAGATTTAGTGAGCAAAAGACCGCCGTTGGCCGAAAGAAAATTTACAAGTCAGGCCGTAGAAGCAGCCATTGTGCGCATCAAAAAGCAAATTGCCAATCCCGAACTGGCCTGGTTGTTTGAAAATTGTTTTCCCAACACACTCGACACTACAGTCGATTTTGAAATCATTGACGGCAAACCGGATACCTACGTCATTACGGGAGATATAGATGCCATGTGGCTTCGAGACAGTACAGCACAAATCTGGCCTTATATCCCGTTTGTCAAAGAAGATCTTAAACTGGCCGAATTGGTAAAAGGAGTCATAAACCGTCAGGCAAAATGCATCCTGCTGGATCCTTACGCCAATGCATTTTACAAAGATTTTACAAAAGAAAGCGAGTGGAAGCATGACCTGACCAAAATGCAGCCCGGCATCCACGAAAGGAAATGGGAAATTGACAGTTTATGTTACCCCGTCCGACTGGCACACGGCTATTGGAAAGAAACCGGAGACATCAGTTTATTCGATGAGCAATGGAAAAAAGCCATGCTGCTCGTGTTACAGACTTTTAAGGAACAGCAAAGACTGGATGGAAAAGGAGGACCTTACAGCTTTCAGCGTCAGACCGCCTGGGCGACAGACGGAGTGCCTTTAGGTGGCTACGGTTATCCGGTAAAACCATGCGGCTTAATTGTTTCTACTTTCAGACCGAGTGACGACAGTACGTTGTTTGGTTATTTGATTCCGAGTAATATGTTTGCTATCGAAGTACTGGGTTATCTGATTGAAATATTCTCCTTACCGGCTTTAAAAGACAATGATTTGGTAGCCAAAGCCAAAGAATTAAGAGAACAGGTACAAAAAGGACTAAAAGAAAACGGAATTATAGACCACCCGAAATTCGGAAAAATCATTGCTTTTGAAGTAAACGGATATGGCAGCTTCCACATGATGGACGATGCCAATGTTCCTTCTTTATTGTCTCTGCCTTATTTAGGCGCAATTGCTCCAAATGACCCGTTGTACCTTAATACCCGTAAAGTGGTACTGTCAGAAAACAATCCTTTTTTCTATAAAGGAAAAGCCGGAGAAGGAGTTGGAGGCCCGCATACGGGAGTAGACACCATCTGGCCGATGAGTATTGTGCTGAGAGCCATTACAAGTGTAGATGAAAAAGAAATAAAAACCTGCATTAGCAATCTGATCAAAACCAATGCCGACACGGGATTCATGCACGAGTCCTTTCATAAAGACGATGTCACCAAATTTACCCGAAAATGGTTTGCCTGGGCCAATACCTTATTTGGCGAAATGATCGTTCACACCAGTATCCAATACCCTCAGATTTTAAAAGACAAGAATATCTAGAATAGCAAGTTAAACAAGGAAAAATGAATATACCATATGCCATAGGGCTAGATATAGGAGGGACACATATTACGGCAGCAGTGATCAATATAAAAGAGATGAAAGTTATAGACTTCTCTCTGCACAAAGAATCTTTCGATTCTAATTTACCGGCTGACGAGGTGATGGATATATGGAAAAAAGCAATTGCTACAGCCATAGAAAATTCCAAAGTTACAGCAATGACAGGTTTGGCGGTATGCATGCCCGGCCCTTTCGATTATCAAAAAGGTATTTGCTGGATAAAAGACCAGTCCAAGTACGAACATTTTTACGGATTGAATATTCGGGACTTACTTTTAGAGCACCTGAATCACTCCACTGATTTCCCGGTACTTTTTGAAAATGATGCCGTTTGTTTTGGCAAAGGTGAAGTTTTTAAAGAGAAAGCGAATCTGGCCAAAAAAGTAATGGCCGTTACGTTAGGAACGGGTCTTGGCGCCTGTTTTATTGACAAAGGAGTATCTGTTGCTGAGGGAGAATGCGTACCAACAGACGGAGAAATTTACAACCTTCCTTATAAAGAGGGCATTGCAGAAGACTATGTTTCGGCAAGAGGCCTTTTATCGCATTACAAGGCTTTGAGCGGAACAAACCTTCATAACGGACTGGAGCTTTATAATCGGGCTATTAAAGGTGATGTTATTGCTATAAAAGTATTGGAAGAAATGGGAGAGGATCTGGCAGCAGTTGTAATTCCGTGGCTGGAAAAATTTGGCGCAGATCATTTTATTATCGGAGGAAAAATTGCCAACGCAAGTGCATTTTTTCTGCCTCTTTTCAATAAAAAAATCAAAGAAGCAAATTTGGAAGTCACCGTCTATGTTTCTACAGATAATGAGGCAGCTGCTTTGTTAGGAGCTGCCAGTATGCTTTATAAAGCTTAGATTTTTATAAATTTACGCTGGGAATAAATCTTCAAAAAAGAAAATTGTTTTTAGAATGCGCAAAGATCTAATTGACCTTTGCGTATTTTTTTTAAGAACCTCTTTTTAGAGTCTGTTATGTAGGCAGATTAGCCTGCATGAGTCAGGTAAGAAAAGTGGTGTGAAAGTTAATTTTATTTTCACATTCACAAAGAAAGTGTTTCAATACATCTGTTTCTTTTATTTTGAAACAAAAGTTTTGAAACAAAAATTGTTTCAAAACATCCATTTTTTTTATTTTGAAACAGAAAGCTTTGCAACAGAATCTATGAAACAGAAAGTGTTGCAAAACTTATTTTATTTTTCATTGTCTTTGTATTTTTTCATTCGGAATTAAGAAATGAAAGCAAACAAATAACAAAGTAAGGCTGTAATAAGAGAAATCATAGAATGATTTTTATAAGATGATTGTAAGGTTTTAAGGAAGCTAATAAAACTTATAATTAATCTGTGCTGCTGCGTAAAAGGAAGACTGAAACTGATATTGGTTTGTACTGCTGAAAAGGCTTTTCAAGGTTCGGTCTGTAAAATAAGCGGGACGCACAGCGCTGATTCCAAGCGTAATCGGAAGTGTAATTTTTTTGCCAATCCTGATTTCCGGTCTCAATCCCGTTACAATATACTGATGCGTAAAGATGACATCTTTTCCTTCTTTTTCAACAAGAGCCATTTGCCCGTTCATGTCCGCAATCAGGCTTAAAATAAAAGACTTGTTGATCTCATATCCGGCCGATGCCTGAAAACCGCTCATAAGGGAAACCTTAAAAATATACCTGCCCGGAGCATTATAATTCAGATACAGCGCAGGAAATAACATAGGATATCCAAACGTATTATTGAAAGCCAGTCCCGCACCGAGATCTAATTTCGAATTCATCTTTTTGATGAAAACGGCACCTGCATTTCCGAGTACGCTTCTGACGCCCATTTTTGAAATTTGTGTCTGGTCGGTATAAATTCCGGCACCCGCAAACAGTAACATATTCCATTTTTTGTTTAACGGACGCATGTTGAACAAAGAAAACTGCGCATTGACAATCTCAGACGGCACCATATTTTGGGTAAAATTTTTATTAGTAAGGACTGCGTAAGAGCCGGAAAGCGCCACACCCCAAACCACAGCAAGACTGTCTTTGTTTATGGTCATCGAAATAGGGATTTTAACATTTGCCTGATACACTGCTGCAGATCCTTTACTGTTTCCGAACTCATTATTGTTTTCATCACCATAGCGGGATGTTCCAAAATGTTCCGCCTGAAGGGTTATTTGTGCTTTTGTTGGTGCAGAGGCAAGCAGTAATACTAGTAAAGTAAACAATGATGTCGTTTTCATATTTTATGTTTTTAAATTTGACAGGGCAAAACTATTCTATCATTCAAAAGCTTTTTCCTGCTTTTGACTAATAGTCGTAATTTGTTGACCAATGGTCCGTGCTGCGATCGAAAATAAATTAATTTTGTAATTTCAATTTGTAGCCATGTTTACGATCAAAAAAGCAAACCTTCTTTTCTGGATTTTTTTATTTCTTATTGTTTTATTGCAACTGTCATTGTCCAGCAGTCCAAATTTTACCTTGGGTGTAGCTCTTATTCATGCCGTTGCTATTGTATTAATTTTGCGGGTACACGTCTATTTTCTGAATGTTTTAATCAAGAAATATCTCAAAACGCACGATACGGCCGGATTTATAATTTCGGCTCTATCTATTAGTTTTGCTACGTCCATCCTGCTCACTGCAGCAGGTTATTTTATTACAATTGGGCTGTTAGCGGATGCGAATCTGCTGGAAAACGAGCTCATTTCTATGTTTTGTGGTATGTTGCTGGTAAGTATCCTGATTGCGGGAATGAGTTATTCCATTGAATTGTTCAAACAAAATATAGCTTCGGAAAAAAGACATCAGGAATTAAGAAATAGTGTACTGGAAATGGAAATCGATCATTTGAGAACACAATTAAGTCCTCATTTTACCTTTAATATTCTCAATAATCTGCAATTTCTGATCCGCAAAGATCAGGATGAAGCACTCGAATTGTTATCCAGATACAGCAAGATTCTGCGTTATTATGTCTACGAATCACAAAATAAATGGATTAAACTGGACGACGAAATTGCTTTCCTCAAACATTATTTTGAATTGGAAAAAGACCGTTCGGGTGAAGAACTTGAAATTTCCTGCCAATGGGATATTCCGGAGAATACACTACTGATCATTCCTTTTCTCTTATCGACATTTGTCGAAAATGCTTTCAAACATGTTTCTTCTTTTAAAGAGAAAAAAAGTTACATACAGCTGCATGTTTTTTTAAAGGATGAAAATCAATTGTTTCTGCATATAAAAAATGCATCAGGACAGCAGGTATCAAATCCGAAAAAGGGCGGAGTTGGCTTAAAATATGTGAAGAAAAGACTGGAGCTTTCGTATAAGGATAATTACGAATTGGAATTGATTCCTGAAGTTGATTCTTACAGTGTGCGTTTAGAATTAAACCTTACTAGCGTATGAAATGTATTGTGATTGATGACGAAAGGATTGCCCGGGAAGGTTTAGAGTCCTTTATTAGTGAATTTGATTTTCTAAGCAATGCCGGCGTTTTTTCTAACGCGCATCTTGCCCTTGAAAAACTAAAGACAGAAACCGTTGACCTGATTTTTCTGGACATAGAAATGCCCTTGCTCAACGGACTGGAGTTTGCAAAACTCATTACCGATAAACCAGCGATGATTATTTTTACAACTGCCTATTCCGAATATGCATTAAAAGGATATAAAGTAAATGCCGTTGATTATTTACTAAAGCCCATTTTTTTTGAAGACTTTAAGTCAGCCGTTTTAAAGGCAAAAAAAATGTATGATTTAATGTATCAGCAGGAGTTAACTTCAAAACCCTTGTTTTTTAAAGAAAACGGTGTAACCGTAAAAGTTCGTCCCACACAAATTATGTACATTAAAAGTATGCAGAATTATATCGAAATATATACGGAGAACAATAAAAAGAGTATCATTCATCAGACTTTAAAAAGCATTGCGGATCAACTTCCTGAAGAAAATTTTTTGCAGATTCATCGTTCGTATCTTGTAAATACAAAATACATAACACAGATAGATGGTTTCAGGCTCTGCTTGAAAAATACGGTTTTACCGATTGCAAGAAATCGAAAAAGCAAGGTTATGGAGCGGTTTCTTACTTTATAATAAGAGATGGAGGACGATTAAACGGGTTCGTTCAGCAGGTTTTTTATATAAATCGTCCGGCAAGTTTATTCTTTTGGATTAATGCTTATATTTGAGAATATAATTTAAAAAAGTAATGACAAAACAGAAGTTTTTATACCTGATTTCCTTTATCACCCTTATTGTTATATCCCTTGTAGCCTTTGATGTCAGTACTGATGTTCCTGTTCCGCCCGTCGCTCCCAAAAAAAAGGAAAAACAGGAAAAGTACCAGCCGGGCGTTGTATTAACGTTTGATGATGATTATGTAGATACCTGGTATCATGCCGAAAAAGAACTGCGTCCCTACAATTGGAAAGCTACTTTTTTTATCTGCAAGTACAGTGCTTTTACAAAAGATCAAAAAGAAAAATTGCATTACCTTCAAAAAATGGGACATGATATAGCCGGACATGGTTACAATCATGAAAACGCGGTAAAATACGTGGCGCAATATGGATTGGATGCTTATGTAAAAAATGAAATCCTTCCGCTTAAGGAAGCCATGCTGAAAGACGGATTCGATATTAAGTCCTTTGCTTATCCAGATGGTGCGAGAAACAGTGCACTCGACAAAAGATTACTGAATTATTTTGATTTTATAAGAGGCACTACCTATGGAGAGCTCTATCCGAAAAGCCAGTACTGTTACTATGAGGACAATCGCGTAATCTACGGTTTAGGGATCGATGATGATTACGAGCAATTTAATCTCGAGTACTATAAAAGTCTTTTGCTGTATGCCAAAGAACATAACAAAATCGTTATATTTTACGGACATAAAACAGTCGATAACGCAGATGAAAAATTAGAAACTCCTATTGGACTCCTAAAGCAGCTTTGTGCCTTTGCAGCAGAAAACAAGCTTAAGTTTTATTCGGTAGATGATTTAAAGAACTTAAAAAATTAGTCGATTTCTCTGAGATAAACTTTAAAAGCCCATTGCTTTTAGATGTTGATTTTTCTGTATTGTAAAGGAGAAAGCTGTTTCAGTTCTTTAAACTTTCGATTGAAATTAGAGATATTATTGAATCCGCATAATTCGGCAATTTCCAGAACAGAAAGCTCTCCATTGCTGGACAGCAGTTTTGCCGCCCGCTCAATCCGGACTTCAATCAGAAATTGAAAAAAGGATTTGTTCGTCCGTACCTTAAAATACCGGCAAAAAGCATTTTTGGTCATGTTCGCTATAGAAGCAATTTCATCAAGGGTAATGTTTTGGTGAAAATTAGTCATTACATATTCAAAAACAGTCTGCATTCTTTTGCCCTCATTGTCGGTTATTTTTTTGTGATACAAATAATTGGACAAGGGCTCATTTTCAGTTGTTGAAAGCCACTTTAAAATATCCAGAAACAAAATAAAACGGGAGCAGCTGTCTGCTTTTTTCAGTTTCTTAAAATATTTGACCACTTTTTTGGGAGCGTTATGAATAATGAATCCGTTTTTACTGCTTTCCAGAAGGGGATAAATGGTTTTGAAAGTAGATAATTCAAAAAAATCTTTTCCAAAAGAAGTAAAGGTAAAAAACAGGGTTCGCATCACAGAAACTTCGTTTTCCCGGACATCACTTCTAAAAACATGAGGCAGGTTGCTTCCAATCACTAAGATATCACCTTCCTGATATTGCGAAATTGTATCGCCGGCAAAAACGGCACCTTCCCCTTTTTCGATAAAACTAATCTGAATTTCTTCGTGCTGATGTAATTTGTCGTAAAAAGATACTTCTATATCTTCTTGATAGATAAGCGGTTCTTCTCCGGATTTTGGAATTTTAAATGGAAAAACTTTCATGGGTGGGTTGGTTAGTTACAACCAAATATATTGTATTTCAGTAATAAAATGATGGTATACTAATCTGTTTTTTGTATTTAAAAGTTATATAGGGTAATATAGTATCGTTTTGAGGTAATTTTCTGTGAGACAGCTTAGTGGTTTCTCGATAATTTTGGTTGACAATAAAAAGCAATACTATGGGGATTCAATGGAATGGCGTTATGCCGGCAGTTACTACAAAATTTACTGCAGACGATAAGTTAGACTTCAATATGTTTGAGGTCAATATGAAAGCACAATTAGAGGCCGGAGTATCGGGAATTATTCTGGGAGGAACATTAGGGGAAGCCAGTACACTTTTGGAAGAAGAAAAAAGAGAATTGGTCAAACATACGGTTTCGCTTACGAATAATAAAGTTCCTGTGATTATGAATATTGCAGAACAAACCACAAGAGGGGCAATCTTAGCCGCCAACAAAGCCGAAGAAGACGGTGCCGGAGGATTAATGATGTTACCCCCAATGCGCTACAAAGCTTCCGATTATGAAACGGTAGTTTATTTTTCAGAAGTAGCCCGAAATACGTCGCTTCCGATTATGGTCTACAATAATCCGATCGATTACAAAATTGAAGTGACCTTAGACATGTTTGAGGAATTGCTGAAATACGATAACATTCAGGCCGTAAAAGAATCCACAAGAGATATTTCGAACGTGACCAGAATGATCAATCGTTTTGGAGACCGTTTAAAGATATTATCAGGCGTAGATACCCTGGCTTTAGAAAGTATATTAATGGGTTCAGATGGATGGGTTTCCGGTTTGGTTTGTGCTTTTCCGGCAGAAACCGTGGCCATTTTCAAGCTGGCAAAAGCAGGAAGAATCGCCGAAGCTCTGGCCATTTACAGATGGTTTTTGCCCTTGCTGGAACTGGATATTAATTCCTTTTTGGTACAAAATATCAAACTGGCCGAGGTCGCAACCGGAATCGGAAGCGAATATGTTCGCGCTCCGAGACTGCCGCTTCAGGGTAGTGAGCGTGAAAAAGTACTGGCCATTATAGCAGAAGGATTGCGTAACCGACCGACATTGCCGGATTATAAAAATCTATAATAATACATTCATCGGACTGGCTTTGCCTGTTTTTAAACAGCAGAGTATGCATTACTAATACAACAACTATGATTACAGGAAAAAATTATATAGGAAGTCAGCTTAAAGCAGCCGGAACCATCACCTTAAAAACGTTCAATCCGCTTTTAAATACCGAAAATCCGTGGGTTTTTACAGAAGCAACTGAGGAAGAAATAGAAGAGGCGGTTGCTTTAGCCAGTCAGGCATTTGTACGTTATAAAAAATGTTCCGGATTAGAAAAGGCTGCATTTTTAAATGCCATTGCCGATGAAATTCTGGCATTAGGAGATGAATTGTTAGTTCAATATTGTAGCGAATCCGGTTTCCCAAAAGGCCGCGCAGAAGGGGAGCGGGGCAGGATGATAGGACAGCTGCGTTCATTTGCAGAAATGCTTGTCGAGGGAAGCTGGGTTCAGGCTACAATAGATACCGCAATACCGGAGCGGCAGCCTGCCCCGAAAGAAGATTTACGTAAGATGCTGGTACCGTTAGGACCTGTTGTCGTTTTTGGGTCCAGTAATTTTCCTTTTGCCTTTTCAACCGCCGGAGGAGATACGGCTTCAGCTTTGGCTGCAGGTTGTCCTGTTATTGTAAAAAGCCATTCGATGCATATCGGAACTGGTGAACTGGTGGCCTCGGCCATTATAAAAGCCGCACAAAAAACAAATATGCCCGAAGGCGTCTTTTCAAATCTTGCAGGGGGAGGAAGAACGCTGGGTGCCAGTCTGGTCAAACATCCCTTAGTAAAAGCGGTAGGTTTTACAGGCAGTATCAGCGGAGGACGTGCTTTATGTGACCTAGCAGCACAGCGTCCTGAACCAATCCCGGTTTTCGCCGAAATGGGAAGTGTAAACCCGGTTGTTCTGCTGCCCGATGCCTTGAAAGAAAACAGTCAAAAATGGGCGGCTGCTTATGCAGGTTCAATTACTTTGGGGGCAGGTCAGTTTTGTACCAATCCCGGTTTATTATTAGCGGTAAAAGGAGCGGCCTTAAATGAGTTTGCAGAAGAATTAACCACAGCAATCGAAAATACTCAGCCTTCCTGTATGCTGCATGCTTCCATGCAGGCTGATTTTGAAGAGGGTATCCTAAAAAGAGAAGCACAAAAAGGAGTTTCGAGAGTAGCGCAATTTAAAGGAGAAGTGCCTCCCAACCATGGCAGAGCCACTATTCTGAAAGTGAGTGGGGAAGAATTCCTGAAAAATAAAGTACTAAGCCAGGAGGTTTTTGGTCCATTTTCAATCCTCGTAGAATGTGATAATGAGGCCGAATTAGTTCAAGTAATTAATACCTTGGAAGGACAATTAACAGGAACCATTATCGGTGCCGAAAATGAATTGCAACACCATCAGGACATTATTTTTGCTTTGCAGAAACGGGTAGGAAGATTGATTTTTAATGGTGTTCCAACCGGTGTAGAGGTATGCGCTGCTATGTTGCACGGCGGCCCCTATCCGGCATCATCAGATTCGAGATTTACTGCGGTGGGAACACACGCCGTTTACAGATGGGTGCGTCCGCTGAGTTATCAGAACTGGCCGGATGATTTGCTGCCGGCTGAATTGCAAAATGAAAATCCAATGCAAATTCTGCGTACAATAGATCATAAACTAACACGATCCAAAATATAAAATGCTAAAGAAAACTTTTTTTTGTGTAGACGCACACACCTGCGGAAATCCCGTAAGAGTGGTTGCCGGAGGAGGGCCCAATTTACTGGGTGATTCCATGAGTGAAAAACGCCAGCATTTCCTGAAAGAATTTGACTGGATCAGAAAAGGTCTTATGTTCGAACCTCGCGGCCATGACATGATGAGTGGCAGTATCTTGTATCCGCCCAGTAATCCGGACAATGATTTTGGGATTTTATTCATCGAAACTTCTGGCTGTCTGCCGATGTGCGGTCACGGAACCATCGGCACCATAACCATTGCAATCGAAGAAGGACTCGTTATTCCTAAAACGCCCGGTAAAATCAAAATGGAAGCTCCGGCTGGTTTAGTACAAATTGAGTATCAGCAGACAGGCACTAAAGTCGATTGGGTACGTCTGACCAACGTCAAATCTTATCTGGCGGCAGAAGGATTAACCATTCAGTGCCCGGAACTCGGAGAAATTATTTTTGATGTGGCGTACGGAGGAAATTATTACGCCATTGTAGATCCGCAGGATCATTTTTCCGGTGTTCAGGATTTCACCGCAGGTAAAATTATCCAGTACAGTCAGGAATTACGCAACCGGATCAATGAGGAATATCCCAATTGTTTTATTCATCCTGAAAACAATACGATCAGGGATGTGACCCATATGTTATGGACCGGACATCCTATTGATCCGAAATCATCTGGCAGGAATGCTGTTTTTTATGGAGACAAAGCCATAGACCGTTCGCCTTGCGGTACAGGAACTTCTGCAAGAATGGCGCAATTGCATGCAAAAGGAAAGCTGAAAGCAGGAGAGGAATTTATTCACGAAAGTTATATAGGAAGTAAATTTATTGGAAAAGTAGTCGAAGAAACAAGTATCGGAGACATTCCGGCCATTGTTCCCAGTATTCAGGGCTGGGCAAAAGTATATGGCTACAACAACATCATTATTGATGAAAGTGATGATCCTTACGCATTTGGATTTCAGGTACTTTAAAAATTCGAAAAAATAGTTGGCGATTGATAAAGGTACTAAGTCTTGTCAATGAACTTTTAATTAAAAATGTATGAAAAAAGTAGGGATTGTTGGCGGTGGAATTATTGGCTTGTGTTCTGCTTATTATCTGGACAAAGAAGGTTACGAAGTAAGTATTTTCGATGAATCGCCCATGGATAACGGCTGTTCGTACGGAAATGCCGGAATGATTGTGCCTTCACATATTATACCTTTGGCACAACCCGGAATGATCGCGCAGGGCATGAGATGGATGTTTGACAGCCAGAGTCCGTTTTATGTAAAACCGCGTCTCAATACCGATTTATTAAAATGGGGCTGGCAATTTTATAAACACGCCAACAGAAATCACGTAGAGAAAGCAATGCCGGCTTTACGTAATCTTTCGATGTTGAGTAAAGAGTTATATCAGGATTTTGCAAGAGAAAACAATTCCTTTTTTTACGAGGAAAAAGGACTTTTAATGCTTTATAAAAGTGATAAGGTAGCAGAAGAAATGTACCACGAAGGCAAAGAAGCAGAACGATTGGGTCTTGAAGTCGATTATCTTTCTAAAACAGCCGTTGCAGCTTTGGAAACAGGAACCAAAACCGATGTTATTGGCGGTGTTCATTATAAAAGTGATGCCCATTTGTACCCGCAAAAATTCATGAAGTTTATCAAAGGAGAATTAATTCGTTTAAAAGTGGAAATCCATTCCTGTACTACGGTTAAGGATTTTCATTTCGAAGGAAATAAAATTGCTAAAATAGCAACGGATAAAGGCACTTTTGCAACCGATGAAGTAGTATTGGCGGCGGGTTCGTGGAGTCCTTCATTAGCAAAAAAGCTAAATATCTCCCTCTCGATTTTACCCGGAAAAGGGTATAGTTTTACACTAAAAAACAAAAATCAAAAGCCGGCAATTCCATCGATTTTATGCGAAGGAAAAGTAGCGGTAACGCCTATGAACAATGACATTCATTTTGGCGTAACTATGGAAATAACGCATACCGCAGATACCAAAATAAATACAAACAGGCTTCAGGGAATCGTAACTACCATTAATGATTTTTATCCCGAAATGCAGATTGAAATGCCAAAAACAGCAGATACCTGGTTCGGATTCAGGCCTTGTACACCATCCGGAATGCCGATTATTACAAGAGATAAAAAAATTGTAAATTTGACACTGGCTACAGGACATGCCATGATGGGATTAAGTCTGGCACCGGCAACCGGTAAAATTGTAACGGAGATTATCGTTGGTAAAACAACTTCTGTAGATACAAAAATGTTTCAACTGTAATTAAGAATAAAAACCACTACTATGAAAAAGTATTTACTACTGTTACTCTTTGTTTGTTCCTCTGTTTTTGCGCAGCATGATATCGACATCAATAGTCTGAACTGGTTACCCGATTCCCATTCGTTTTGGGTCAATAAAAGTAACACTATAGAAGTGTATGATGTGGACAAATTAGACAAGCACGCCACAATTCTGACGCAGCAGCAGTTGTCTGAATCCGGCTTTAATGGAGAAATTGAAGATTTGGTCTGGAATACCAATAAAACAAAAGTACTGTTGTATACGAATTCAAAAAAAGTTTGGAGAGCCAATACAAAAGGAGATTACTGGTTTTTTGATTTAGCAACGGGAAAAGGAAAACAATTAGGAAAAAACCTGGATGCGTCTTCATTGATGTTTGCGAAATTTTCAGGGGATAGTGAAAATGTAGCCTATGTTTCCAATCATAATATTTACCTTGAAAATATAAAGACGGGAAAAATAACACCGCTGACCACAGATGGAACCGATAAAATTATCAACGGAACATTTGACTGGGTGTATGAAGAAGAACTGGCAGCCCGAGACGGATTCAGATGGAGCCCTGACGGCAAGAGTATTGCTTTCTGGCGCGTAGATGCATCGGAAACCAAATTTCATTTCATGATTAATAATACCGATTCTTTGTATCCGGTTGTCGTTCCGGTTGAATACCCAAAAGCAGGAGAGAAACCTTCGTCGGTTAAAATCGGTGTAATTGATATCGCTTCTTTACAGACCAATTGGCTGAATATTCCAGGAGAACCGGATAACAATTATTTAGTGCGAATGAAATGGCTGACAAACCAGTCGGTTATGGTGATTCAGTTAAACCGCAATCAAAATCAGGTTGCCTTTTACAATTGCGATACCAAATCAGGTGCCGCTAAGGTAATTTATAAAGAAGAATCTGCAGCATGGATCGATGTTTTTGATATTTCCTCCGGTCAATACGATGGCTTCCCTTGTCATTTTGTAGAGAATGGAAAATCCTTTTTATGGAGTTCTGATGCAGATGGCTGGATGCATATTTATAAAATCAGCAGTGATGGTAAATCAAAAGAATTAATTACGACCGCTAATTTTGATGCTTATTTTCAGGCCTACAACGATAAGACCAAAACAATTTATTTTAAAGCAAGTCCAACAGATGCGACACAACGTTATTTGTACGAAACCAATCTAAATTCAAAAAAGACCAAAAAAGTAACGCCGGATCTGTTTGACGGTACCAACGAATATAGTTTCTCCACAGATGCGATGTATGCAAAACACACCAATTCCAATATCAACAGAGACTACAATACACGATTAATTGCATTAGCTGGACATAAAAAAATACTACCGCAGGAAGCCGATTCCTTTCAGGCACCTCAGCGTGATTACACTATGGAGAAATTCAAAGTAACCACAGTAGACGGAATAGAGATGGATGGAATAATGGCGAAACCATTGGATTTTGATCCTTCAAAAAAATATCCGGTATTCTTTTATGTGTATGGAGAGCCAATGGCATCAGTCGCCAATGATGAACCTTATTTTTACCCGTTTATCGGCCGGGTAATTCCGGAGGGATATATCGGAATAGCGATGGATAACAGAGGAACCCCTGTAATGAAAGGAACGAAATGGAGAAAGTCAATTTATAAAAACATCGGAATTATAAACACCCGTGATCAGGCCATGGCAGCCAAAGAAATTCTAAAATGGAAATTCGTGGATTCCGACCGAATAGCCGTTCACGGCTGGAGCGGTGGTGGAGCAGTAACTTTAAACCTGATGTTTCAGTATCCTGATATCTACAAAACAGGTATCGCAATTTCAGCCGTTACAGACCAGCATTTTTACGATAATATTTATACAGAACGTTATATGGGTATTCCGAGTGAGAATGAAGCCACTTATATTCAGGCCTCTCCTGTAACCCATGCCAAAAACTTAAAAGGAAACCTGTTGTACATTCACGGTACAGGCGATGACAACGTACATTATAAAAATGCCGAGGTACTGATAAACGAACTGATTAAATACGATAAAATGTTTGACCTGATGATTTACCCAAATCGCTCGCACAATATTGATGAGGGTGAAGGAACAAGTAAGCATTTACTGGATACCTTTGTGAGGTTTATTGAAAAGAATTGTCCTGCCGGAGGGAAGTAGTTTTTTAGTCGCAGTCTCAGTTTTTAGTCTCAGTCTCAGTCTTGAGTCTTCAGTCTTGAGTCTCAGTCTTGAGTCTCAGTATTCAGTTTTCAGTGTCACTCTGAGCGAAGTCGAAACGCGTTTCTACTGTAAAGTTTAGGTTTCAGTTTTCAAGTGAGACTGAAAACTGCGACTGCGACTGTTCTTACAACTGCGACTTTCCTCGCGACTGAAGACTAAAAAAAGCTAATTATATACCAATTCTTACTAAAATAGTATCAGAAAGAAAGAATCTGTAGGGTTAAATTTGGTTATTACTAATTAAAACCAAAAAACCATGAAATTAAAACTACTACTGTTCTTTCTGATTTTCAGTGTATTGAAAGTTAGTGCTCAGGGCTTGCCTTGTCGGACAACCGAAGAAAATGCAAAAGTGTACCGGAATCATCCGGCTTCGCTTCAGGAGAAAAAAGACTTTGATGTATTTAGCAAAAAGTTTGCTTTACAGCGAAAAAACAAAACCTCAAAAGAAGCCGCTGTTACCTATACCATTCCGGTGGTATTCCATATTTATAGAGACGTTCAAAGCGGTAAAACCGTTACCTATGAAAAAATTGTAAATCATCTGGCACAACTCAACGATGATTTCAACGGAAGAAATGCCGATTTTCAGACTGTCGAATCTTTTTTTCAGCCCCGAAGAGGAACTATAAATGTGGAATTCAAACTGGCGAAAAAAGATCCTAATGGAGGCTGTACTTCAGGGGTTATCTTTCATCCCGCCAAAAACGGTTACGGAAATGGCGGGGGGTATGATGATCAGATTGCAGCCGATGCCTGGGACAATACCAAATACATGAATGTTTACATTCAGAATGATTTGTATAATGATGGTGCCACCAATAACTCCGGAGTGGCCTGGTATCCCAATTCCGATATGACGGCAAGTAATACGGCCCGTGTGGTGTTTAATGGCGCTTACCTGTATGACAACTCCTATAGCAAGGAATTCTCCGCAACCTTAACGCATGAGTTTGGTCACTTCCTAAATTTAATTCACACTTTTGAAGGAGGCTGCTCCGGAACCGATGAAGTTGATGATACTCCGGCAGAAGACGCAAAGCATACTTTGGCTTGTACACCCGGTACTAATTGTAGCGGAGATAAAGTGAATTTTGAAAATTATATGGGATATAATGGCGCTCAGGGCTGTTATAAAATGTATACCCAGGGTCAGATCAGCAGAATGCTCGCTGCTTTAGAGCACCCTGCCCGTAAATCGTTATGGCAGGCTCAAAATCTGATCGATACGGGTGTGAACTTAGCAGGAAGTGCTTTGCTGGCTTCGGTAGCATCCTTTAAAGAAGCATTGATAAATGATGGTTCTTTTAGTACTTCATCAACAGTAACCCTAAGCGGTACCAAAAATTTTGCACTTAGTTCCGGAACACTCACTTCAGGGACACATTTCACGCATACTTTTCCGGCAGGAATAACACCTGTTCTGACCGTAAATTCAAACAAGCAGATTACAATAACCCTTACAGGAAAAGCAACCAGTCACGCTTTGGCAAATAATGCTTCAGGCGGAATTACTTTTTTACCGGCCGCTTTTGTAGGCGGAATTGCTGATTTATCGTGTACGGCACTGTTCTTTAATTTTAGATTTTCAGATCCGTACGGAATCTTTTTTGTCGATATGCCGGATGTTACCGTTTCATCGGATCTGACATGGAAATACTTTGAAATTGCCAAAGGAGACGATCCTGCCTTTGGAGGCTGGAGATTTGATGCCAATGCTTTGAAAATCGAAACCTATGCTAAAAGAATGGTATGCGAAAACGGTACCAAAAATATAACATTGCTGGCATCGAATACAGCAGTTGGACCTGTAAGCAATATGACTGTGCCGGGAGCATTCCCTAATCAGCTGGATCTGCGAACAGCAGCTTACACTGCATGGGACGGAAAAACCGGTTATGCAGGTTTTGATTATCTAATTGATGGTTTAACGTGTTACGGCTGGTTTAAAATTACCGTCAATGCCAACGGAGATGGATATACGATCTCTGAATACGCCTATAACACCCAGCCGAATACTCCGATTTATACCGGAATGACCGCTAAAACGGCTGTAGTTTTATCCGAAGGAACCTTATATGAATCGGAAGCAAATGATGGTAATATAACCACAAGCACTACAATTACCTTGTCCACCAATAATGGAACATTTACCAAAAGTAGTGGAACCTGGACCGAAGGAACACATTATACCATAACGGGAGTTCCGGCGGGCTTAACAGCGACTCTTAGCCTTCAGGGAACTAGTAAAACAGTCGTTACTTTTACCGGAAAGGCCAATGCCCACCTTCCTGCTAACGACGCGGCTGTTGTGATTACTTTTAAAGATGCTGCCATTACAGGCGGAATTGCGACGCTGGACAATGCTTCCAAAACAATCAACCTGAAATTTGATGCACCCTACGGTATATTTTATGTCAATAATACCGATTATGTAGCATCGGCAGCAGCCACCTGGCAATTTTTCAGCTTAGGAATAGGTGATAATACCGACTACGGTGCCTGGCAATTTGCAGCAGCTGCTTTGAAAATGGAAACCTATGGCAAAAGATTAGTTGGGGAAACAGGTACCAGAAACATTTCATTTATCCCTGAAGGAACTATTATCGGAGCATCCAATACTTTTGTAGCGCCCGGAAGTGCCTATCCGGATCAATTGGATTTAAGAACTCCCGCTTATACAGCCTGGGATAATAAAACAGGATACGTCGGTTTTGAATATAAAAGCAGAGGACGTACTTGTTACGGATGGATGCACGTAAAAGTAGAAGCTGGCGGAACAGGATATACCGTTTTGGATTTTGGCTATAACACCAAACCCAACGAATCCATTAAAGCCGGAATACAAAATACAACTACCGTTCCGGCACCTTCCAATTTAACAGCAACGGCAGCAAATTTAGAAGTGCAGCTCAGCTGGGTGAATAATGCAACTAATGCCACCAGTATAGTGATCGAAAGAGCCGGATCAGATGCTGTTTTTGCCGAAATTGCGACTTTAGCCCCTACGGCAACTACGTATACGAATTCCGCTTTAACGGCAGGCAGCACCTACCAATATAAGATCAGGGCAAAAGCGGCAGCTGTTTATTCGGAATATTCGAATGTCGTTTCGGCTGTTATTCCAAACACGGCTTTGTGTACGGTTCAGGCCGCAAACGGTTATGAATTTATTAATGCGGTAACGGTAGGAAGTTTTACCCATACTTCCGGAAAAGATACCTCCGGTTATACCGATTATACTTCAAAAGTAATTACGCTGACTCCGAATACCAGTATAAATATCAGTTTAGTTCCCGGTTTTACGGGTTCTTCCTATACGGAATACTGGGGCGTTTGGATTGATTACAACAAAAACAATCAGTTTGAAGCAACTGAAAAAGTGATTGATGGCCTTTCATCGAAAACTGCAGTAACAGGAAGTTTTACACCAATCAACTTTACCGGAACTACCCGTATGCGCGTCGTAATGAAATACAATGCAAATCCAACAACAGCCTGCGGTAATCTGGGGGACGGGGAAGTAGAAGATTATACGGTTACGGCAGGGGTAACAAATCCTGTAACTTTGCCAACACCAATCAATCTTTCCAATGCAGGGGTTTATGCATCAGGCTTTTATGCTTCCTGGGCGACCATGCCTGAAGCGGCATCCTATGAAGTACAATTAAATAATTCAGGCTGGACAACAGTCGGCACTTCGGCAACCTACTATTTATGGATTCCGAAACAGGGTACACAAACTGTTTATGAATTCAGGGTAAGAGCCAAAAACGGAACAGCAGTGAGCGAATGGAGTGCTTCCCATACCATCGATCTGCAGTCCGGTAATCTGGGACTATCAGCAATAGATGAGGTTAAATCATTTGCCATGTATCCAAATCCGGCTTCTGATATAGTCAACTTTAATTTTGGCAGTCTTGATATTTCCAAAGTCAGAATAATGATTTACGACAGCACAGGGAATGTCGTTGGTGCAATGGACAATAACACTTCCTTCTCCGTAAATTCCCTAAGAAAAGGAGTCTATATGGTAATTGCCACAGACGGAAATTCTACAGAAAAGAAAAAGTTGTTAGTAGAATAATTCATTTGTTAGTTAAAAGTAAAAGAGACTGTTCCATAAGTTGGGCAGTCTCTTTTTTTTAGTTTGCAGTCACAGTCTCAAATTACGCAACAGTTTAAACCTGAAACCTGAAACCTGAAACCTGAAACCTGAAACCTGAAACCTGAAACTAAGACTACAAACCAAACGGGTTATCAATACTCTCCATAGGAGTTGTAAACCACTTTGGCCCGGAAGCGGTCATATAAAAATGATCCTCATGACGAATTCCGAATTGTCCAGGAATACAGATCATGGGTTCATTACTAACCACCATTCCTTCTTCTAAAAGGGTTGGATTTCCTCGCACCAAATACGGGTATTCATGAATGTCCAGTCCGGTGCCATGTCCTACACGATGCGGTAAGCCCGGAATTTCATAATCACCGCTTAATCCCGCTTCGGCCAGTACTTTTCGGGCGGCATCATCTACAGAACCACAGGTAGCACCAATTTGAGCGGCATCAAAAGCAGCTTTTTGCGTTGCTTTTTCTAAGTTCCATATTTTTCTGTGTGCCTCGGTTGGTTTGCCGTACACATACGTTCGTGTGATATCAGACAAATAGCCTTCTAAACGGCAGCCGGTATCAATTAAAACAATATCGTTGTCCTTTAAATCCTGTGGAGCAGTAACCCCATGAGGATATTGTGAATCTTCTCCAAAAAGGACAATACAAAAATAAGAACCGGAAGGAATTCCGGCTTTGATATGGGCTTTGTTGATAAAATCAGTAACCGTTTTTACTGCAATACCCGGGTATAAAATACGTGCAGCAGCTTTTTGAATTACCATCGTGATCTCTTTTGCCTGTTGAATGATGGCAATTTCAGCTGCGGATTTATGCATTCTGCAGCCCGCAGTTATGGGTTGTGCGTTTATAAAACTATAATTCAGATTGGTTTTGACCACATTATCGGCTAAAAAGTAAGCCGCAGATTCGTCCAACGCAATGGTTCCGTTTTGAATGTTTTTACTTTCTAAAACAGCTCCAAACAACTCATACGGATTCTCATGTTCTTCCCAGAAATTTAGGTTTCCGTTCACTTGCAGGAAGGTTCTAAATGTACCTTCTTCAAATTTAGGAACAATATATTCGATACTTCCATCTTCAAAAAGCAGGGCTCCGACCATTCGTTCCGACGGATTCCATTTGGTTCCCGTAAAATAATACAGGTTGGTTCCGGCATTGAGGTAGATGGCTTTACAGTTTTGTTTTTTCAGAAGGACTGTTGCTTTTTGAATGCGCAACTGATATTCAGCTAATGCAATAGGCTGTACATCAAGGGTCATGTTTTGTATTTTCTCTAATTCTGTACTTGCGGTTGAACCGCCAACTCCAATTGTCATTTGCTTCTTTTTTAAGTTGTTTATATCTGCTTTGATTGTTAAGTGATAATTTTATAAATCAGTTTAGGTCAAAATTAAGCCACTATTTCGGGATTGTTATATTTTCACTTAAACCAGTTAAAATACTATAATTTACAGGTAATATAATATAAAGTCAGGTGCTAAAGTGCTTCGTTTTAAGTTCAACTGAAAGTTATATAAATGGGGCAGATCAAAATATTTCATTCCTTTTTCGTTTTGAAAGTTTATTTTTTTTGTACTTGGTTTCTTTCTTTTATTAACCTATGTGACAAAAAAATAATACAGTAATATCAATTTTATTATCTATTTTTGTTTAGACCAATTCTAAATAAAGATTAATAATGAAAAACTTCCTTATTGCTGATTCTGAAAACCTACACATAATCGGGCTGAGATATACACTGAAAAAAATTGTAAAAAAAGCAAATTTAACCATTGTAAACTCTAAAGATGAGTTACTTAATCATTTTGAGAAAAACAACGTAGAGTATCTTATCATAGATCCCAACAATATTTTTTTATTCTATGAAAACGACTTCAAGCAACTGCGAATGACTTTCCCGGATTGTAAAATCATCATTTTATCCTATTTTAAAAACAAACAAACCGTCAATAGTTTCTTACAGGACGGAATTGACGGTTTTATTTGCAAAGATTGTCAGGAACAGACCATTTTTGATGCCTTGTACAAGATTGAAAACGGGGAACGCTACTTCTGTCCTAAAACACTAAACGGACTGATGGACGTATTCGCTTTACCCAGTTCAGATGCCAGCCAAAAACTTACTTTCAGGGAATATGAAATTTTAAAACAAATTGCAAAGGGTAATGATGGAAAAAGTATCGCCTCTCATCTTTTTATCAGTATTCATACTTTTAGAACACATCGGAAAAACATCATGAAAAAAACAGGCAAGCATACCACGCCGGAGCTTATATTATATGCCATTGAGAAAAAAATGATTTAATTTTCGTTCAAATAATTATATATATACTAGTTATTTCCTACTATACATGTAGTACGCCTTATACCTCTTTTGTACAATTCTATTTACTACTGCTGTAGTATTGACTTTATTTTGTATCGAATTTACTTTTGCTGACAACTATTATTCAGAATCAATCTAAATAAATTAAGCAAATGGAAGCAAAGGAACAGATAAGAACAATTCAATTAAAGAGCGTATTAGAAACAGACCATCACAAGCATATCTTTTCTAATAATAAAAAGTCAGTCTCTCTTTATAAAAAGAGCATGAAAAAAGCAATTAAGCTAATTGCCAATCATTTAGAAAACAGGGATACCCCCTTCACAGGGACAAGTATTACTGCAATCAGGGAAAAAATAGATGCAATAGCCCTTGAAGATAATTATGGAGGAAAGAGTTTAGAGTATGTTTTAGACGAATTAAAAGACATTTATCTGAATGATTGCATCCATTTTCATGATCCAAAATACATCGCACATCTCAATTGCCCTATTCTGACGCCGACCCTGGTGGCAGAGGCGTTTATCTCCTCTTTAAATTCCTCAATGGATACCTGGGATCAGAGTACCGGAGCCACTTTTATAGAATTGAAACTGGTAGAATGGACCATTGAAAAATTAGGTTATCCCCAAAGAGCTGACGGAATTTTCACCAGTGGCGGAACACAGTCCAATATGATGGGACTGCTTTTGGCGCGCGATCATTATGTAAAAACACATTATAATATAGATCCTAAAATGGAAGGGCTTCCTGCCGATGCCTCAAAGTTCAGGGTTTTATGTTCAGAGGTAAGTCATTTTAGCTTAAAAAAGAATTTAAGTTTATTAGGATTAGGTCAGAATGCCGTAGTTCCGGTAGCCGTTGATGAAGATTTTAAAATGAATAGTCAGGCACTGAAAAAAGTAATCCAGCAACAAAAAGATTTAGGAAATATTCCGATAGCCATTGTGGGTACGGCGGGAACCACAGATTTTGGTTCTATAGATCCCTTAGCTGAAATAGCTGCAATAGCAGCAGAAAATAGATTGTGGTTTCACGTTGATGCCGCTTATGGCGGAGGATTACTGATCAGTGAAAAGCATAAAAATAAATTAGCCGGAATCGAACTTTCAGATTCCGTGACCATTGATTATCACAAAACATTTTACCAGCCGGTAAGTTCCAGCGGGTTTTTTATGAGAGACAAATCGTATGTCGATTACATCAAATACCACGCAGATTACCTGAATTCCAAAGAACAGGAAGACGAGGGAATTCCGAACATGGTCAAAAAGTCCATACAGACCACGCGCAGGTTCGATGCCCTGAAATTATGGTTCACCCTAAGAATCATTGGTACGAAAGGACTAAGCACCTACATGGAAAAAGCAATAGACAATGCCCTGTTTACCGCAAATTTACTGAGAAACAGAAACGATTTCGAATTGATACATCATCCGGAAATCAGCACTATTGTATTTCGTTACACACCCTGGAAAGCAGACGAAAGATCGTTCTGCGGCCTAAACAGTTACATTAGAAAAGCCATTTTTAACGAAGGAAAAGCCATTATAACCAGTACGAAAGTCTACAACGAAGTATTCCTGAAATTCACCTTGCTAAACCCACTTACTACTCCTGCCGATATTGAAGAGATTATCGCTTTAATCGTTAGTCACGGCCAGGAATATTCATTGATAAATTAATACCCTTATGGAAAATAAAATATACGACTTTATAGCTGTTGGTGTTGGACCTTTTAATCTGAGTTTAGCCTGCCTGACCGCACCCATTGAGAACCTTGACGGTTTATTCTTTGACAAAAATGATTCTTTCAACTGGCATCCCGGAATGCTTTTGCAGGATACCACACTGCAGATTCCATTTCTGGCGGATCTGGTGACACTTGCCGACCCGACAAGTCCGTTTAGTTTTCTGAATTATATCAAAGAACAAGGTAAAATGTACTCGTTTTACATTCGTGAAAACTTTTTATTACTGCGAAACGAATACAATCAGTATTGCCAGTGGGCGATTAAAAAATTACCGAATGTATTTTTCAATACAGAAGTTTCCACTATCGAATACGATGAAAATCAATCGATCTACATCGTCAAAGCAGTTTGTACTAAAACCAATGCCATTACCTTCTACCAAACCAAAAAATTGGTATTAGGAACAGGAACAGCACCTCATATCCCGAAATCCTGCAAAGCCCTTAAAGGAAAAGCAGTGCATTCTTCCGGCTATATTCAGAATAAAGCAGCGCTTCAGCAACAAAAATCAATCACCGTATTAGGGAGCGGACAAAGTGCTGCCGAAGTATTTAATGATTTATTGCAGGAAATCGATGTTTATGGTTATCAGCTGAACTGGATTACGCGTTCGTCCCGTTTTTTCCCAATGGATTACAGCAAACTCACCTTAGAAATGACTTCACCGGAATATGTAGATTATTTCTACAGCCTTCCGTCGGAAAAAAGAGACTACCTGCTCAAAGATCAGAAACTGCTTTACAAAGGAATCAATAAAGACCTGATCGGAACGATTTTCGACACCATTTACACTAAAAAAGTAGTGACGGAAATAGATGTGAATTTAAGAACCAATGCAGCTTGCATCAAAGCAGATTACGAAGAGGAGAAGCAGTCTTTTGAATTGGAATTGCATCAGGTCGAACAGGATAAAAAATACCGTCATACTACTGATGCATTGGTTTTGGCAACAGGGTACAGCTATGAACTGCCTCGTTTTATAGAAGGAATTTCATCCCGAATCCAATGGGACGAAAAAGGACGTTTTGACGCCAACAGAAATTACAGTATTGACAAAAACGGAGGCGAAATTTTTGTTCAGAATGCCGAACTGCATACGCACGGATTTGTCACACCGGATTTAGGAATGGCCTGTTATCGTAATTCTTATATCATCAAAGAAATCACGGGTACAGAACATTACAAAGTAGAAACCAAAATTGCTTTTCAGGAATTTGGGGTTGCCGTATCTGAGACGATTGAATCGAATGTATTTGAAGAAATCTCCTAATTATAAAACGATGGAAACACAACAAAAAAAGAGAATTTTAGCAATAGATATTACCAGGGGAATGAGTGTGATTTTTATGATGATGATTCACACCATGCTGATTTACGGCACTATTCCGACACAAACCCACACTATTTTGGGAGAAATTACTTTATGGCTGGGCAGAGGCACCACCTTGTTTTTAGTGAGTATGGGCATTTCATTTGTACTGTCAAGAAGACAAAGTTTTCAGAAAGTATGTAAAAGAGGTTTATACATTTTAGGAATTGGTTATGGCATGAACTTCCTGAAATTCCTGATACCCGAATTCCTGTTTGGCGGATTGCCCGAAGCCTTTGTGAGCGCCTACGGATTACAATCAGGAACACTGCAAACCGGAATATTCTTTTTGCTTTTAGGAGACATTCTGCAATTGGCTGGTGTAACGCTGTTTATAATGGGAATTATCAACCATTTCAGTACAAGTAAATATGTTCCGTTAATCGTGGCTTTGGCCATCATCGCAATTTCCAAGGAAGTGAGCGGTTACAGAATTGGAATTACCGGATTAGACTATATCTGCGACTTATTTTTCAGCAATCAGTTTAATATTTATTTCCCTGTATTTCCGTGGAGTGCCTTTATTTTGCTGGGCATGTTTTTAGGAAGATGGTATAAGGAATTAGAGGAAAATCAAACGGTATTTTTTAAGAAAATGCTAGTTCTCGGTTTTGTTTTTATTGGAATTGGCGGCGTATTGAATTTTACTAATTCCGAATATCATTTTGGGGATTACTATCATTTAGGTCCCGGCGGAAGCATTTTATTGCTGGGTGCCAATATGGTTTTTTACTGGCTGGTCAATTTTATAGTACAGCTGTTTAAAGAAGACAATCCCGTTTTTAAAGCACTTATTTTCTGCAGTAAAAATGTAACCAGTTTGTATGTCATTCAATGGGTGCTGATCAATTGGGGCATGTATGCGATTGGTTTTTGGGAACACGACCAACTCACGGTTTTAGCTTTATTTCCGGTAGTAATAGGATTGAGTATTTCGATTCAGCTTGTCTACAATTCCGTTCGTTCTCAATGGCGTGAAAAATGGTCTGCAGCACCATTATCAATTAACTAAAACAACAGAGAAATGAATTTATACAATGGAAAACCGGTTATAAAAGGATCGCTGAATCCCATTTATACAATCACGATTCCGGAATTCGGCACTATCGATTTTCGTCCGTTACAGCTGGATCTTGATACGGAAATTATTCACGACTGGGTCAATCGCGATTATGCGCAATATTGGGGCATGCAGGGAAAATCGGTGGAAGAAGTCCGTACAGAATATGAAAAATTAAGCAGTGAATCCGATATTTTTATCGGACTGGTCAATGGCGAGGTTTCCTTTTTACTGGAACGTTACAATCCGAAACTGGACATTATCGGCAATTACTACACGGTTCAGGATTACGATTGCGGGATGCACGTCATTGTGGCGCCCTGTACAAAATATATCCCGCAGTTTACGTGGCATATTTTCTCGGGTATCATGAAGTTTATTTTCAGTGACCTGAAAGTACAGCGTATTCTGGTAGAACCCGATATCCGAAACAAAAAAATGTTCGAAATCTGCCACAGGGTTGGTTTTGTAGATTCGGAAGTAGTGCAGTTACCGCATAAAACAGCGTTGCTGGCTTTCTGTAACCGCGATCAGTTCATCAAAAAAACAAATTTATTTAACCTCAATTATATTGAAATGAATAACGAAAATCAAATAGAATTTCCGGAAAATGCTATTGCGCACATTCAGCCCGAAGTATGGGAAAAAGCCAATCGTTTATTGGTTAAAAAAGCACTTTGTGAATTTTCGCATGAGTTTTTAATCAGGCCAATTCAGGAAGAAAGTAATGAAAAAGGAAATCAGTATGCTTTGGTAACAGACAATGGCAAAACCGTGTATCGTTTTACGGCACAATTGCTGGCCTTAAATCATTTAAATATTGACCTGCATTCTATTTCAAAAACGCAAAACGGAGCAGCAGCCGTTTTAGATGCTGTCGAATTTATTCAGGAATTCAAAAGCAACTTAGGCATTTCAGAGCAGTTATTGCCTTCTTATATCGAAGAAATCATCAGCACTTTATACGGAAGCGCCTATAAATTATTAAAGGACAATTCCACTTCCAAATCCCTGGCCAATTCTGATTTTCAGACCATAGAGCAATCCATGATGGAAGGCCATCCAGGATTTGTGGCGAACAACGGGCGCATCGGTTACAACAGCATGGATTATAAAGCCTATGCACCCGAAACAGGAAATCCGTTTAAAATGATCTGGCTGGCCGGTCACCGTGACAGAACCGTTTATGCAGGAACCAAAAAACTGGATTACGAGACGCTGATTCAACAGGAATTAGGAACAGAAACACTGGCGCACTTTAATAGCATTATCGAGAAAAAAGGAGCAGACCCGAAAGAGTATTTCTTTATTCCTGTTCATCCGTGGCAATGGTTCAATAAACTGGCGAATTTATTTTCACCGGAAATTGCCAAAGTAAAACTGATTTGTGTAGGCTACGGTCCGGATTTGTATCAGGCACAACAGTCGATCCGCACTTTGTTTAATTTAAGCAATCCTAAAAAGTTGTATACGAAAACCTCACTTTCAATCCTGAACATGGGATTCATGCGTGGTTTGCCCGTATTTTATCTGGGTACCGCGCCTGAAATGGCCGAATGGCTGGACGCCTTATTAAGCAAAGACGAATACCTGCAAAAAGTGGGCTTCGGGATGCTGGGCGAAGTGGCTTCGGTAAGTTACATCAATCCGTATTTTGAGGAATTCGGAAAACACAATCCGTACAATAAGATGATCGCTTCCTTATGGAGGGAAAGCCCCGTAGCCAAGCTCGAAAACGACGAACAACTAATGACCATGGCCGCTTTTTTACATCTCGATAAAGACGGAAACGCATTGGTTTCAGAAATTATAAAAGCATCCGGACTTTCGATAGACAATTGGCTGACGGAATATTTCAAAGTATATCTAAGCCCTTTATTGCACTGTTTTTACCAATACGATTTGGTTTTCATGCCTCATGGCGAAAATCTTATTTTAGGATTAGAAAATCACGTTCCCGTTCGTTCCTTCATGAAAGATATTACCGAAGAAGCTGTGATCCTGAACCCTGATGTTGCAGTTCCGAAAAATATTGAAAGAATCTACGCAGAAGTGCCGGAAGAGGTAAAATTGCTTTCTGTTTTCATCGATATTTTTGATGGTTTTTTCCGTTTCCTTTCTGCCATTTTAGTGACGAGCGACGGTTATGACGAAAAACGCTTTTGGGAATTGGTAGCCGATTGTATTTCAGATTATCAGGAGGCAAATTCGCATTTGAATTCAAAATTCGAACAATATGATTTGTTTGCCGATGAATTTCAATTGTCCTGCCTGAACCGCCTGCAACTGAATAACAACAAAACCATGATCGATTTAGATGATCCGGTGGCTTTGCTGCAATTTCAGGGAAAACTGCAAAATCCGATCGCTCCGTATAAAAAAATAATAGCTTAATTCCGCAACAGATGACTGATACATTATTAACGCATCCTGAAAATAAAGCCGTTACCGACATTGTTTTTGTAAAAACGATTCCGGGTTTAGGTGTTTTTGAGCTTCGCCCGATAGATCTGGAAGCTGATATTCCGCTGCTGCACAACTGGGTCAATCGCGAGTATGCGGTGTACTGGGGCATGAACGGATTTTCGGTGCAGGAAGTATACGATTCGTACCGTAAAATTCTCGAAAAAACCGATGTGTATATGGGAATTTTCAATGGTACTGTTTCTTTTCTGTTAGAATGTTATAATCCGGAAGAAGACAGTATTGGCGATTATTACAAAGTAGAAAAAGGGGACAGGGGCATGCACATTCTCGTAGCGCCTTTTGAGAAACCGATTAACAATTTTACCTGGTCAGTTTTTACCGTGATCCTTGATTTTATTTTTTGTGATGCCAACAACCAGCGCGTCGTGGTGGAACCGGATGCCCGCAATCATAAAATTCATTTACTGAATAAAAAGGCAGGATTTGTTTTTCAGACCCTGCTGGATCTTCCGCACAAACAAGCACATTTGGAATTTTGTACACGCGAAGACTATTACAAGGCTTTACAGTCGATTTAAATTAAAAAGAAAATGGAAATACCCACTAAAAGTATTGCACATATCACCAAAAAGAACTGGGACAAAACCAATGTACTTTTGCTAAAGAAAACGATAGGCGAATTTGCACACGAATTGCTCATTGTTCCAACACTAAAAAACGGAAAAACCTATGGTTTGTTTTCGCCCGATAAAACTTTCGAATATACCTTTGAAGCTTCTGTTCTGGCATTAAACCACTGGTCGGTTTCGGCTGATTCCATTCAAAAGAAAACAGCAGACGGAGAAGAAGTGCCGTTGCGCTTATTGGAATTTCTAATTGAATTTAAAGACGTTTTAGGAATCGGGGAGAAGCTTTTGCCTACTTATCTGGAAGAAATTACCAGTACGTTATACAGCACTGCTTATAAAATAGAGCATGAAAATTATTCGTCGGAAGCATTGGTAAATCAGGATTATCAGGTCATCGAGCATGCCATGACAGAAGGCCATCCTTGTTTTGTGGCCAATAGCGGAAAGAACGGTTTTAATATCGATGATTTTGCGCAGTTTTCACCCGAAGCCAATGCGCCAATTCAGCTGTTATGGCTTGCCGGACACAGGAGCAGGGCGACTTTTTCCGGAATTGAGACTTTGGACTATAAAAAAGTACTGGCTCAGGAATTGCCTTTGGAAACCATTACTTCTTTTGAAAATATAATGGAGTCGAAAGGTTTCAATAGTGAGGAATATTACTTTTTCCCGGTACACCCGTGGCAATGGTTCAATAAACTGGCGCTTATTTTTGCGCCGGATATTGCCGAAGGCCATTTGGTTTGCCTCGGTTATGGAAACGATACGTATTCGGCACAGCAGTCCATTCGTACTTTTTTTAATACGAGTGCTCCCGAGAAATTTTATGTCAAAACAGCACTTTCCGTCATCAATATGGGCTTCATGCGCGGTTTGTCTCCGTATTATATGGAAAGCACGCCAACCATTACACAATGGGTAGCCGATGTGGTAGAAAACGATGCCTATTTACAGCAAAAAGGATTCACGTTATTGGGTGAAGTAGCCACTATTGGCTACCGGAATTTCCTGTACGAACCGCTCGGACGAAGTCTGCCCCATAATAAAATGCTCGCGGCCCTATGGAGAGAAAGCCCCATTCCGAAATTGTCAAAAGGCCAGCAAATCATGACCATGGCGGCCTTACTGCATGTCGATCAGGCCGGGAATTCTTTGGTGTCCGAATTAATCAAAGCCTCCGGAATCACTGCAAAAGCATGGATAAAAAGCTATCTCAATGCGTATCTTTCACCTTTACTGCATTGTTTTTACGAGCACGAAATGGTTTTTATGCCACACGGCGAAAACCTGATTCTGGTGTTCGAAAATCATGTTCCCGTAAAGGCCATCATGAAAGACATTACCGAGGAAGTAATGGTTTTTACTACCAAAAGGGAACTGCCGGAAAAAGCAAAACGCATTCAGATTGAAATGAGCGAACCGCTAAAGATTTTGTGTTTGTTCAATGATATCTTTCAGTTTTATTTCCGTTTTCTGTCGGCTATTTTATCTGAATCGGGGACACTTTCCGAAAGTGATTTTTGGGAAGAAGTGGCGAATTGTATCCATGAATACCAGGATACACATCCGCAGCTGGAAGAGCAGTTTAAAAAGTACAATCTTTTTGTATCCGAATTCGATTCCTGCTGCCTGAACCGCCTGCAATTGCGAAACAACAAGCAAATGCTCGATTTGGCTTCGCCTATAGAAAGCCTTCAGTTTGTAGGGAAATTAAAAAACCCGATTTCGGTATTCATACCCAAAGACAAACTTTCGGCAGCATTTTAACTGGGCTGAAAGGTTTGTTTTTACTGGTTTTCTTTCTGGATTGAGATCCGGGAAGAAAACTGTATTTTATAGAATTAAAAAAAGAATTATGTTATATCTCACAAGGTCGGTAAAGTCAATTCGCGGTACGTTGGATCGTTTTTTTGAAGTTTTGAAAAAGGCCGAATCATTTGATTTTACGTCCGGAAGCATCAAAAAAGCCATTATCATCCTGTCTATTCCGATGGTATTGGAAATGGTCATGGAGTCGGTATTTGCGTTGGTCGATTTGTATTTCGTGGGACATTTAGAAGAAAGCAACCACGCCATTCAGATTGTAGGGTTGACCGAATCGTTGTTTGCCATTATTTATTCGATCGCCATCGGAATCAGTATTGCCACGACTGCCATTGTAGCCCGGCGCATTGGGGAGAAAGAACCCACCGAAGCCGCAAAATCGGGCGTTCAGGCCATCGTAATTGCCATTATTATTAATCTGCTGATCAGCATTCCGGGTTTTATCTATGCCAAAGAGATACTGCAATTAATGGGAGCTTCGCCCTC
Source organism: Flavobacterium circumlabens (assembly GCF_004345565.1). GTDB lineage: Bacteria > Bacteroidota > Bacteroidia > Flavobacteriales > Flavobacteriaceae > Flavobacterium > Flavobacterium circumlabens. The sequence continues at coordinate 642,272 of NZ_SLWA01000002.1, forward strand.
ATCTATCGTTTATGGTGCCATCTATACCCGAATTATGATTGCGGGAAGTGTAGTGGTCATGCTGATTTTTTTGATTAACGGAATCTTCCGCGGTGCCGGAAATGCCATCATCGCCATGAAAAGTTTATGGATTGCCAATATTTCGAATATCATTCTTTGTCCCATCTTAATAAATGGTTTTTGGTTTATTCCGCCCATGGGAATCATGGGAGCCGCCATTGCCACTACTGCCGGAAGAGCAATCGGAGTGGCCTATCAGTGTTATTTTCTCTTTTACGGAAAAGGAATTTTAAAAATAAAAGGAAGCTATTTTATTCCGCAGATCAAATTAATTAAAGCCATTATAAAACTCGCCACACCCGGAGTTTTGCAATATGTAATCGCTTCCTGCAGCTGGATTTTCCTCGCCAATCTTGTCGCTACCACCGGAGGTGCTTATGCTTCGTCAGGGTATCAGACGGCGATCAGGATTATGATGTTTTTTATCCTGCCTGCCTGGGGACTCAGCAATGCTGCCGCGACTTTGGTGGGGCAGAACCTCGGAGCCAAAAAAGTAGACCGGGCCGAAAAATCAGTTTATAAAACAGCCAAATACAACATGCTCTTTATGGGGTTTATCATGCTGGTGTGCTTTTTTAGCGCCCATTACCTGATTTCCTTTTTTACCGACGATGCCGAGATTGTGAAAATTGCTGTCAATGCCCTGCAGATTATGAGTATCGGCTTTATTTTTTATGGTTTGGGAATGGTTTTAAACAACACGTTTAACGGGGCAGGAGATACGTGGACCCCAACATGGATTAACATTTTCGGTTTCTGGATTTTCCAGATTCCGTTTGCGTATCTTTTGGTTCACTATTACAAATTAGGGCCATTGGGTGTTTTTATAGCCATTCCGGTGGCAGAGACTCTTATTACGGTTTTGAGTGTGGTTGTTTACAGAAGGGGGAACTGGAAGCGGATAGCGATTTGAAAGTATAAATAATTCTCCTGAAAAGCTGCGCAAATGTCTCTGACTTTGCGTAATTTTTTTGAATGTTCTTGTAAGTTATAAATCGAATAAAAGTCTCCTGACTTTTACGCTCAGGTTTTTTAATACAAATAATGTAAAATAAAATCTATTTTTGTAAGAAAAATAAATATAAAAATGAAGGAAGGATATGTTATTAGAGACCAAAATTTACCACATTTTATCACTTCAACAGTAGTTGACTGGATTGATGTTTTTACACGACAAACGTATCGGGATATAGTTATTGAGAGTTTTGATTATTGCATTAAAAATAAAAGAATGATTTTATATGGTTATGTTATTATGAGTAACCATATTCATTTAATTGTACAGTCTGAAGATGGAAAATTATCAGATTTAATAAGGGATTTTAAAAAATATATAGCAAAAAATATTCTCGAAAAAATTCAAAATAGCAACGAAAGCCGAAGAGATTGGATGCTAGAACGTTTCAAATTAGCTGCTCAAAGTCATCAGAGAAACAAAGAGTATCAGTTTTGGCAGTACGGAAATCATGCCGAGGAAATTTATAGCAATACATTTATGTGGTCAAAATTAGATTACATACATTTAAATCCTGTTAGGGCCGGGCTTGTAACAAAAGCTTCAGATTATATTTATTCCAGTGCCAGCAATTATGTTAATGATCGTGGATTGTTAGCAATTGAAAAAGCAGATAATCCTGTGGTGGACGTTTTAGATTCTAAATCGTTTACAAAATATAATTTGCATTAAAATTTAGTTTAAAGTCAGAGACTTTTATGACGTTTTCGTTTTTTGATGGGATTTTTATAAAGGCGCAAAGTCAGAGACATTTGCGCAGCGTTAAGAATGAACACTTATGAGGAGCAGGGTATCGGCTTTATTTTTTATGGTTTGGGAATGGTTTTAAACAACACGTTCAACGGGGCAGGAGATACCTGGACCCCAACATGGATTAATATTTTCGGCTTCTGGATTTTCCAGATTCCGTTTGCGTATCTTTTGGTTCACTATTACAAATTAGGGCCATTGGGCGTTTTTATAGCCATTCCGGTAGCAGAGACTCTTATTACGGTTTTGAGTGTGGTTGTTTACAGAAGGGGGAACTGGAAACGGATAGCGATTTGAAATAAGTTATCGTGTACCTAATTTGTCATTCCGAGTAACGAAGGAATCGCATCAATTATTCCTTTTGCCAGCGAGAGGAATTGGAAGATAGCTATTTGAAAATAATTAATAGCACTAAAGTTTACCGTGATCGGCAAAAGAATAATAATTTTCGGGACTAATAATCAAATGGTCTACCACATCAATATTGAGTATAGCGCCCGCTTCTTTGATTTTTCGGGTAATCAGTGTATCGTTATGTGACGGAATAGTTTTGCCCGATGGATGATTGTGAACCATAATAAGACCGGAGGCATTGGCTTTGAGTGCTGCCGAAAACAATAACCGAAGGTCAACAAAAGTTTGTGATATCCCTCCCGAAGAGACTTCGTAAACACCCAGTACTCTGTTGGATTGGTTGAGCAGGAGAATCTTAAACTGTTCGAAAAATTCGATTGTGTCCGGATTCCAGTTTTTTACGGCCAGTTCATACGCTGCCTCCGAAGAGGTGATGTGCGGGCGTTCTGAAGCTTTTACTTTGGTTTTGTAAATGAGTTCTATTTCTGATGCGATTTTCCAGTCTGGTTTTTCTTTTTTGGTTTTCATGGGTTGAAATGCTGATAATAATTGATTGTTTTTAATCTGTTTCATAGTATTTCAAATTGACAGATAAAAAAAGACATTAGCAACGACATATATGTTAGTGATTTAAGTTAATCAACTCCCAACATTATTTCACTCTAATTCTGCCAGTTTGGCATCTGATTTTCTTCCGTCATTTCTCCGTCACGTTACCGTCACCGCTCCGTCACCGCTCCGTCGCTCCTATACGTGAACTTTATCGTAGATTTTTGGATTAATTGGGTCTTTTTCGGTCATATTGTCAGCTATTTCACTCTCCTGAATCGTGATTTTAGTTTTTAACAATTTGGCATTTTCTATATCAGTGGTATTGCTAAATATTTTTTTTAAATTGTTTTTCTTTATTAAATTTCTTAAAATTTTAATTTTTGTTAGTTTAAAATGTTAAAATTCGTAGTCTTTTTCTACAGTTATTAATTAGATCCCGACACTTATAAATCGGTTTTTTTAATACAATATTTATTTTTTAAGTTAGCAGAGAAATGATTACTGTGCAATTGTTGCATACTCTTTCACTGGTGAACGCAAGGTTTAAAATCAAATTATTTATTAACACTAAAACAATTTAATTATGAAAAAATTAGAATTAAATCAGATGGAAAGTCTGAGTGGAGGAACAAACAAAAGAAATTGTTTCTTATTAGGTTTTTTTGCAGTAGCAAGTTTGGGATTGGGGGCATTTGCTTCAATAGGTGCAGCTGCAGCTGTAGGAATAAGTGCAGGAGCCGGAGTCACTGGAATGGCTTCTAATTGTTTTTAAATTTAAACAAATGAAAAAAATTTTAGTAGGTTTTAGTTTGGGTATTAACGTGTTAATTATATTTAATAATAAAAAGCATTTCATAAGCGAAGATATAATTACTTTATTGTTGGTTTTGCAGATACTATTTATTTTTATAATTACACTATTATACAGTAATAAAAAGAAAAATTAGAGTCATGAAAAAAAATACAATCAAGTAAGATGGAAGGTATTTATGGAGGAGTTAAATGTGGTACTGTAGGTGCATTAACAGCTCTGGCAATTGGAGCAGGAATGGCAATTAGTCCGGCCACTAGTATATGGGGACTTTCCAATAATTGGAGTTCAATTATAAATTGTGTAAAGTAGTAATACATAAAACATAGGACTCACAATTTACCGCATATAGTATACATTTTATGTTTAATAAAAAAGTATCTAGTATTGAAACATATCCCTGCGAAGTCGTTCTGATTTACAGGGATATTTTTTTATTCCTAATTCTATAGTTTGACTACTATTATAATCTTCCATTATTGTTTTTCTCTCTAAACATTTCTTAATCTTTTCCTTTTTGTTCGCTTAAAATGTTAAAATTAAGAGTTTCTTTCTACAGTTATCAATCAGAACCCACCACTTATAAATCGGTTTTTTTAGTACAATATTTATTTTTTAGGTTAGCAGAGAAATGATTGTTTTATGATCACTATCAGGCTCTTAGCGGAAGAATTTCCGGCGGAGTAATGTAGATTTCGAGACTCTCATTACAAAAGAACCCGAATATAAATATGAACTAACACAACTTAAGACGATGAAAAAGATTAAATTAGGTATTGTTTCTCTTTCCCTTTTATTATTGTTATCAAATTGTAATGAAGAAACATTCGATAAACCAAAAGAGGTATCTGCTGCTACAGCAGTGTTATCGGGGATAAAACAAGAAGATGTAACCTTAGATGACATTAAAAACGATGATTATTTAGGCCCGGTTTTGCAAAAGGCATCAAAAAAAGTACGGCAAAACAAAAGCAGTTCCAAAAATCCGAATCCGGAAATCTTCAATCTGGATTTATCCAATGAAGTGAAAAAGTTTGTCTTACAGGACTATACCTCTTATACAATACCAATCCTCAATGATTTTGTAGGCTCTTATGTTTTCCAAAATTTGGTGATTGAAAAAGATAAATTAAGGGACGCAGTCTATTTGGTGACGTATTACCCTGATGAAAATTATCAGGAATCTATTAAACAAGGACTAGTTGCTGCTAACGACAACATTGATTTTACAGGAAGTAAAAAAATGGAGTATTTATATTATAAACGAAAAGTAAATATTGATGAAAGAAGTACAGTTAATAGTACCAATAAAAAAGTTGCAGAAGCGGGTTTTGATGATGAAATAGACGAACCTTTAACTATTTGTGTAGAAACATACAAACCTAAAACCTGTACGGCAGGGGGGAATCATCAGCCGGGAGAACCGTGCAATGGCAGTTCCGGTCAGCAGCCCGGATGGATTGTTTCTGTAAGCTGCACCAATATCCCTTCGCCGCTTCCTCCTCCGATTGGTCCTGGGCCGGGATCTGTGTGTTCCGGTTGTGCAGAACCGGGAGGTCCCAATAGAGGCGGAGGCAATTATTTTCCGAAGGGCAGCGACAACACCAATTGGGCACCAAAATACATCTGTGTTAAACAAGGAGCTAATGGAGGATGCGCTAAAATGGAACCCTATATTCCAATTTTAACAATTCCTATGGATGATCCCCATAACTATTATGCTTCGGTTTTGAGTCGTGATAAAGTAGATTTGCTGTTGGGATTCCACTATAAAGAAGCCCGAAAAAGCATTGATTATTATTTAAAAAACAATAAAACACCAAAGGGCGGTTACAGTATAGAAACCAGAGTTTTTGTAAATTGGGCATTAGATTATTTTAAAAACAACCCAACTACAACCTTTAAAGATTTTGACAATTGGTTTATGGGAATCCAGGAAGGGAGTGATGGAGGAGATCCGTTTGACCTGCATGATTATGACGGGGTTCAGGTGCAGAAGCAAAAGCTGCCGGGACGAAATGCTTTTTATAATGCCTTTCCGAAAAATGGGACAGCGGGCATGAAAAGCCCTGAAGTGTATAAGTTGGTGGGAGGACATATGTTTCAGGAGAATAAAGATCAAAATACCAACTATGAAAATGCATGCGCTATACGGGTTTCAAGAGGACTGAATTATTCAGGAAAACCGATACCTGTATTTAGAAATAAAACCGGTCAGCAAAAAAGTGAAAAAGGAAGTGATGGCTTAAATTATATTTTAGATGCAAGCAGTTTATTGTCTTATATGCTAAAAGCTTATTCAGATACACCACCCCTGCATTTAAAAAATAAAACAGCGCAAGAATATGAGAAAGCATTGAATGGCAAATGGGGCATCTATATTATGGTTCCTAAAACCGACGGAACTTTTACAGCTTCGGGTCATGCCGATTTTTTTAGCCAGAGCGGCTGCCTTTCGGCTTGCTATTTTAATAAAGCAGCAGAAATCTATTTTTGGGAATTAAAATAATTATTTATGAATGCTAAAATCTTACTACCGCTACTAACCGCTTTTTTCTTAAGCTGTAACTCTTATGAAAAATTAGGCGATTTTAAATACAGAACAACTATTGATAGAGTCTTTAATGACGATTTTGGTGGTGTAATTATTTCTATAAAAACGTATTACAGTCCTACAAAAGATACATTCTTATTTGGAAACAAATTTAAAATCCAAAAACTTGATTTTGAAGGTGAAAACGATACCAATTATATCAATGGAAAGTTCAAGTATGATCCTGTAAACAAAACGATAACAACTACTCAAATTTTTAAAAACGGATATGAACGTTTTTTAGAGGTAGATTCACTTGTCAGGGTATTTGTTCAGAAAATAGACGGGAGTGTAGTTTTAAAAGAATATATTGAATACAAAGATGGTATAGGAAGAAGTGAATAAGTCTGACTATCAAACAAAAAGAATATTATACAATTATTTGGTTACAATACTAAAATGAGAACCAAAAAATCAGGGTCACATTTCAATCAATTAGGATCGAAATGTGCCATGATTTTATGACGTTATTTCTACAGTTATAAATCAATTCCCAACACTTATAAAATATGAAAGCTAAAATCTTACTACCGCTACTAATCGCTTTTTTCGTAAGCTGCAGCTCTTATGAAAAAATAGGTAATTTTAAATACAGAACAACTGTTAAAAGAGTCTTTATTGACGATTTTGGTGGTTTAATAGAGTCTATAAAAACCTATTACAGTCCTACAAAAGATACATTCTTGTTTGGCCATATCATTAAAACCCAAAAACTTGATTTTGAAAATGAAAACGATACCATTTATACCATTGGAAAGTTCACATATGATCCTGTAAACAAAACGATAACTTCTACTGAAATTTATAAAAACGGATATGAACATTTTTTAGAATTGGATTCTCTCGTTAGGATACTGGTTCAGAAAAAAGACGGTAGTATCTTTCTAAAAGAATATATTGAATATAAAGAGGGGGTAAGAACAAGTAAATAATTTTCAATCTCCGCTCTCCGAAGTGTTCCTTATGAAAAGCTGGCAAATGCCTACTTTAATTTTGCGTATTTTTTTGTTTCTTATAAAATTGTAAACGTGTTAAAAGTCTCCTGACTTTTATAGAAACATGGTGTCATTCCGAGGAACGAGGAATCACATCAAGTATTCGCCAACAGCATGTGCTCAGCAGATGTGATTCCTCGTACCTCGGAATGACAAATAGGTACGGTAAAGCTTGCGACAGCAGGAATAAAAAACCCTTGGTTCAGACAAAATAGATTTTATAATTTCCCATTGGCAACTAAGGTATTCAGTTTACTTTCTAATGCAGTTAACTCCGCTCTCCGAAGTGTTCCTTATGAAAAGCTGGCAAATGCCTACACTACACCCAAAAGTTTTAGACGAATTTATAATTAAATTTGATAACAATGAGCTCGATATTGTATCGGGCTCATTCTTTTTAGATTTAGTTTTATTCTATCGTTATTGTAGTAATATATATTCAATTATTTCTTGTTTTAATTGATTCTAAAATTTTAAATTCGATATAAACGAGTCCGTATAGTACTAAAATTTCTCCAAAGAAATAGAAAATTCCCAATACCGTAAGCTTGTCAAAATAAAAAGCGACAAACCCTAATGTCAGGATACTATAGATTAAATTGGCGGCGATGATTAGTTTTAAAAAAGGCTGAAACTTATTTTTCAAAAACAGAAAACAGGAGAAAGAATAAACTGCAAAAATTGATGCTGTTATTAAAAGTGGTGTAAGAATTTCCGAAGGCATTCCAAAATGGAGACCGGAAGAACTAAGGGCGGCTATTAAAAAAACGGCTGTTAACAGTGCTCCAAAACCGTCAGTCAAAAAAATACTTTTGGGTTTTAAAGCAATTGTTTTTACGATTTTGTTTAGTAGTACAATCATATTTATCTGCTGAAAAAAGGTTGTTAGTTAAAAAAAGCCAAAGTAAAAAGCACACAAATTACGAATGAAAAATAAAAAAATACGGTTATTACTGTACTTTTAGTCTATTGATTTACTTTAGAACTAACTATAAAAAAATCATGACACATTGTAATCAAAACGTGTCATGATCTTTTTATCTTAAATTAGTTGGCAACAAATTATTATTTGTTGCTTTGTTATAAGCTGAATTTTATTTAAATCCCTCTTTTACAGCTGCATACATTGGTTTTTGTATAAGTTCATCCACATTATACGTTTGGCCGCCACCGGGGATATAATTTGGTGGAATAGTACCAGTTGTAAATTTCCCGGAATACTTGTTCATACCAAAAGTGCATTCAGAGCCTTCCTTAAGTAAAGTCTGATTGAGGAACTGAAATACACAAGCTCCTAAAAAGTTATTTCTGGGTTTGGAGTTTTCCAATTGGGACAGCACAAATGCGGCCTGATCTTCTTCTGTTTTCACTGGTGAATCCTGTTTAATCGGAACGCCCATTTCAGCAAAGAAAAAAGGTAGGTTGGGAAAATAGGAAGGAAAAGTGTTATCAATATAATTTGCAATAAAAAAGCCTTCGTTCTGAGGGTTCATAGAAGCGATAAAACGAGTATTCCAAACCGATTCCAAACCAATACTGATAAGGGCAGCCTGAAGTTGCTGGATGGCAATGATTCCCGGAATTCTTTTACCAGTCGGGTCTGCAAACGAAACCGGTGCCGTAATGGGAAGCAGGGCTGATGCAGGAATATTTAAACTTTTTTCAGCATTGATCAGAAGCTGAATCATTTTGGCCACATCTGCTATGGTATAACCATTCTCAAAATCAAATTCGTTACCAATTCCCCATATCCCGGCCGCTCTATGAGGAGTTGTTGTACCCTGATAAATTTCTGCAACCATTGCCGTTATAAAAGCGGTAATATTTTTACCTGCATGTAAATGTTGTAAGAAATAATTAGAGACTGGTATAAAAACTTTAATATTAAGAGACGCACATTCGTCTAAAAACGCAATATGGGATCGCTGATATTCACCCGGCTGCTGTCCCGGTGCAGGTGGCACACTCCAGTCGTACAGATGCACGAAGTTGATGTTGAGATCATTCACAAAATTAGAAAGATCTCCACGTCCTCCATTTGCTTTTCCCCATAAGAGCGGGAAGTCGGAATTGGTAAAATCGGTATCAAAATATTTTTGTGGTGGAGTTAAAGCATCGTCTGACGGTACGGGTACGTAGGCGGTGCCTCTGATCGGTAATAATGCCGAAGCATTTGCAATGTTTGAAATGTTGTTCATAAGGGTTTGTTTTAAAGGTTACTAATTAAAAAAAAGCAGCTATTATTGCGGCTATACTTATTATTTCTATTTTTTACTTGGTCTGCGCAGATAATTCTTGGCTATATTTTTTTGATGTAAAGCACGGTATTTACGGGCTCCGGTTCTTTTTGCTGCGGCTCTGTTTCCTCTTGAAGTGTTACAGGTACCACAAAGCACCCTGCCATTACGTATCAGATTTCTGCCGCCTTTTGAAGCATGTTTGATGTGATCGATCTGAAACTGTCCGTCGCCCATTCTTCTTCCTCTAAACGTGGCATAGTGCGCCAGTGCATGCTGGAACCCGCAATTGGTACAGGTATGAAACTTGCCGCCATGTTTCTTTTTATTGGCAGCAAGCATTTTTTCCCGTTGCTGTTTCGTAAAAGTCACTCCTTTTGCTAACTGGGCAACACTCGTCGAAGGCCTTGGGGAAGTCGTAATGAGCGGACTTTTTCTCACGAGCTGCCTTGTACCTGTTTCAGCCGTTCGCAGGGTATTAAAATCAGCAATGGCCTGATACGATTTCAGCTGCTTTACAGGAATTGTTTTATTTCTTAAACCGATTGACGGCATTCGATTATCAGCCAACTGAAACACAGAAGCGGTTGTGTTTTTATTTTTTGAGGCACTGTTTGCCGCAAGTTGTATCGTTTTTTCTTCTGAAATTTCAACAGGTGTATTCATGATAATTTCTCTTTATATTTTAAAGTTTCTCCATTAAAAAGGATAAGAAAGTGGTTTCATAGTTATGTATACCGCTAATTAGGTTGTCATACTAATTCCAAACCAGGCGCTTAATTCTCCCGATCCTGCGGTTTTATCTTTTATTTCATGGTTGCCATCTTCTTTCTTATTCCAAAGTCCATAATGGGTAACCGTCAGATAGATAAATCCTGTTTTATAATTTAAAACAATTTTACTGTAATGAAAGTCATTCTGAATACCTGTTCCGGTGTATTCGGCATAACCTGTAGGGCCGGCATTATGAGGTAAGTCTTTGTCTTTAATATAAGGATGCCTGCTGGTGGCAGCATAATGGGCATGTAAAGCAGTGGCATTGGGAGGGACATCACCAGTATTGGCCGGCAATTGCTTTTGATCATTAACATGCCAGGATCGTAAGGCACCCGGTACATTAGGGTTTTTTTCTCTGGCAGCTCTTGAAGCAGCGTCACGTTCATCCATTACGTGGCCTAATCTCCAGGAAGTATAAATATCCCGGAGCAGGTGATGCAGCCCTCCCGGAATTTTACTTTTTACGACACTCCACTGAATGACTGAAATATTGGGGTGAACGATACCCGCACCACCGGGATGCATTGGAATAAGGGAGGGCAGGGGACTTATTTTGGATAAACTTGTAAGGGCATCATTGGCAGTTGCCCAGCTGTCATCATTGGTATTGCTGTACTCGTGTTCAACAGCGATATGTAAGGTATTTTTAGCATAAGCCAGTACCGTATTAATTTCTGTCCGGAGTGTATCTAAGAGTGCCGGTACTGCCGTCCAGTCATGACTCTGTTCTGCAGCAAAATAAGCTTTGGCATAGGAAAGATAAGCTGCGGTCATCGTTTTAAAATTATCCATATCTTTCATAGTTGGTCTGATATCCGCAGCATTTGCCCTCGAATAATCCATTTGTATAAAGTCATTAAAATAACTTCGCACTAAATCCTGGGTTGGTGCTGCACCATGTAGAAACTGAGTAAAGGAAAAACGAATCTGGAGTCGTTGCACCACTCTTTGTACAGCAGTTGAAATGGGTGCCTTTATCAATGGTTTTTGAATAGAACCTTCAGCCTGTAAAGCTTTCGCCCCCATAACATCAGCCTCTTTTTCCAGTCCCTTGTCATCGTTGATATTCACTTTACCTTTCATTTGCAAAGTCGGTTTTACCCGTCCTTGTTTTTGCTGCACCACATGCCAGGCTTCGTGCGGTAAGTGTTTTTCCTGCCCCGAAGCAATATGAATGTCGGTTCCCTGTGCATAAGCGTGTGCCTGAAGCCGGGCAGGCTTGTCGGAGTTATAATGTACTTTTACATCATCCATACTATGCCCGGAAAGGTTTTCTATTCCGGATTTTAAGGGGTCGGGCAGTCCGGTATTGTTGGTTTTTCGTTGCAGGAGAGAGGCAGGGCGATTATCTTCAAGTGTTATTGCTTTATTCTGAGTGGTTTTAGTCGTTAGGCTATTAGAAACAGATTGTGTTTTGATGTTGTTTTTTATATAATTTGACTGTTCCATAAGTTTTGCAATTAATTATTCTCTTTTTTTAGTATAACCATCGGTTTCTAACAATAGGAGTGAAAATAGAGTTGTGTTATTTTAGATGTCTACCAAAAAACGGTCCCTGCCTGTACGCATTTTATACACTACATCTTTTAGTTTTTCTGAAAATATCATAACCAAATTACTGAAGGCTTCTTCTCCCTCTTCCTTTGTCTGGATTGGAGTGTCTAATGCATCTTCATGCATAAACTTCATAAATTCCATATCTACTTCATTGTCATTTAGTGCCATTAAATGTATAATCTGACTGGCGTTTATTTTTTGTTTTCCGGCTTTACCCAATCCCCCATAGACTGCTTTTTCTATGTCTTTTGGCGCATCTGTTCCGTTCATGCCCTGTACCAGAAGAAAAGTACTTTTACTTACAGATTGCTCTATGAGTTGTCTTGGTGTAGTGTGACCTAAACGTATTACAACAGTACGGTTTAAGGAGTTGGAAATAAAATGATCTACATTAGCAATAAATTTATTGATCACCTCAACGGGTATTGGGGTGTTTCTCAATAAATCGAATGACATTCGCGGATTTTCGCCTCCAATAGCGTTCAGGGGGACCGCGTCGCCACCTTCGGTTCCATGTAATTTTTCATTTTCTGCGGAAGCTTTTGTACCATGATGCCTTAAACCGAATTTGTTTTCATACATAAACTTTATGTCCTCCTGGGTAAATCGTTGTACTGTTGCTGTTCCGTAGTTTTTTGTGGAGGAAAAAGACGTATTTTCCGGAGCAGAATGAGATATGCTTTTATTCTGAATGGCTTTCGCACCCATAACATCAGCCTCTTTTTCGAGCCCTTTATCATCGTTTACATTTACTTTACCTTTCATTTGCAGAGTCGGTTTTACCCGCCCCTGTTTTTGCTGTACTACATGCCAGGCTTCGTGTGGTAAATGTTTTTCCTGTCCGGAAGCGATATGAATGTCGGTTCCCTGTGCATACGCGTGTGCCTGAAGCCGGGCAGGTTTGTCGGAGTTATAATGCACTTTGACATCATCCATACTATGGCCGGACAGATTTTCTATTCCGGACTTTAATTGGTCGGGCAGGCCGGTGTTGTTTGCTTTTCGCTGCAGAATAGAAGCAGGGCGGTTGTCCTGCAAGGCTGTTGCTTTATTTTGAATGGTTTTCTCACTCAGACTAGTCGAAACAGCTTGTGTATCGCTTTTGGTTGTTGTATTGAAAGTCTGCTCCATATTATATTTTTTAGAGGACAAAGTAGTCTGTGATTGTATTTTTTATCTGCTACAGTCTGCATTAAAAGATTAAGGTAAAAGACCTGTTTCTTCTGTTTCTTCTGTTTGTTTTGGTTTTTGTATTTGTGCATCTTCCAATTGTCCTATTGTTGGAGTTTTATACTTTTTGTGAGCTTTATAAATCTGATCGGCTGTTCTCACACCTTTGGAAGTGGCCACTCCAAGACTTAAACTACCAGTTACAGTTTTGAGTGCGTTTCCTCCGTGAATGCCATTGGGAAGATCTATAGCACCTGATCCATAGGTTATAAGGACTTCAATCGCATGTAGAGCTGCTGCGAGAATAGTGGCTGCTTTTTGACCTCCGGTATACTCGGTTTTATCCAGAAAATCACTCACGAAATGCATTACTGAGCGCAATATTTTTGTAATACTAAATGCCAGTCCTAACGGATTGACAGTCAAGGAAGCACCTACAAGTGCTGTAGTAGCTTCAATCATACGAAGTAGATTCATACCTATTTTCTGGAAGGGACCAGCCTCCTCGCCACTAAAATAAGTCAATAAACTACGAATAATTTTTTCGGATCCTACAAGTATAGCTATAAGACCCGGAGTGAACCCATCTTTAGATAATTTTAGGGTTGCTATACCGGCAGCCACTGATAATGATCCTTCCAGAAGTAAAAATACGGAGACAGCAGTGCTCCCTAAAAAATATTGTTGTACTTCGTCTGAGTTTTGAAATTGTGTCACCACAACCTGATTGCCGGCATGGCTGACACCACTCATGGCCTTTGCCTGAACGGTTTCCTGCCATTTTCCATAACCTTCCTGACTCATCACGGCATAGTTTATCCCCGGAACTCCCAGATGATCCATACTTTGAAATTGGACTGTGTGCTCTTCCTGTACTTTTTTGGGCTGAATGGTTTTGGTATTTTCTTTAGGGCGTGAAATGCTGGCCCGCTGAATAGCCCGCTGTCCCATATGGGTTGCTTCCTGTTCCAGTGCCGGATCATTATTTACCGGTGTGCCGCCAACCTTCATGGTCGGTTTTACGCGTCCTTCCATTTGCTGTACCACATGGCCTAATTCGTGGGGCAAATGTTTTTCCTGCCCCGGTGCCAAATGAATGTTTGAACCCTGTGCATACGCAAGGGCTTGTACAGTAGCCGGTTTGGAGGAATTGTAATGTACTTTGACATGATCCAGGTTTTTATTGCTAAGGCTCTCCATTCCGTTTTTTAAAGCATCAGGCAAGCCGGTGTTATTGCTTTTTCTTTGAATGGAAGCAGAGCGATTATCTTCCAGTTCTATTGCTTTATTGCCCTTTAAGTTTCCCACGGAAGAGGTAAGCTGTTTGGTTTCTGTTTTATCCTTTGCGTATTTCATAGTAGTATAAAATTACATTTACTGTTTCTCCATCATTTAAAGCCCGCTGATCATCGGGCTGTCTCAGGCCGTAATACCTGCACTTCCGGAACCCGGATCAGGGTCCGGATCTTTGCGAAAATCTTTGTAGTTGCCTTTATTTTCATGCTCACCTTCATCGGTAACATAACCTTCTTCATCGTCGTCACTTTCGTACTCGAGCTTTTTTCTTTTCTCGTATTTATGGCTCTCATTGCATTTTTTGCATATAGCCCTTAAGCGGGACGGATCATTATGATCCGCTCTTATTTCTTCATGAGTAGCTCCTCTTGCTTTCAGGGCAAGTTCGCGCCCTGCCCAGGGTGGATAATGATCCAGGGCTAAGGCACGCAGGCTGTGTCTGTTTCCTCTTTTACTGGTATAGGCAAACTTCGTGAGGTTCAAATTGGTCTTGCCTTTCTTTATGGCCGCCAATGGCCGCCTGCAGGCAGGACACGTAAAAACATGACTGTATTTGCTGTTGGCGTGGGCACGTCTGTGAGCTGTTCGCCTTAGAACTCTTTCTGCAATTCGTTTCGGTATGGTGAATCTTTTTTGCTTTTTACCTTGCGGCGGCAGGTATTCATCATCGTCTTTTTTCTTTTTCCGGCCCAATTGAATGACTCCATTGCCTAATGTTTTACTTTGCAGCTGAACAGTTGGCTGTGCAGGAGAACTATTGCCTGTTATCTCCTGTAGCTTTCTCTGAACCAGTGACAGCTCCCGATTATCTTTCAGTTGCACCGCAGCACTACTACGATTTGCATTCGCGACAGCTACTGTGATGCTGTTTTCGGATATTTTTTCCTGGTGTCTCGCCATTGCCTGTTTTTTAAAATTAAAAAGCTTCCCGTTTTGTTGCGAATCTTAACTGGATTGAATGAATTTTGTAAAAGCGGGTTCATCTCCATTAAAAACATCAAAATCATTGGACTGATTATCTAAGGTATAGCTGGCGGATTTTTGCCATAACGTCCACGGCTGGGATTTCCAGACATTTGGTAAGGTAAGTGTGGCATTGTAATCGGCTATCCACAATTTGTACGCGGCAAAAGCAGGATCTGTCAGATAGGCATTTGCCGTGTTGTTGTCTGTGTAAATAAGTGGTTTTCTTCCTGTTTTTTGTTCCAGTAGCGTTAGGAATTGCAGTAAATTGGGCTGTATCGTGGTTTTATCAATACCGGGATCGATACTGGTTTCTTCAAAATCTACAATAGGAGGGAAATCGGTTTTTGAAAGTTGGCCAACAACTCCCAAATAATTGGCCACCTGTTTGGCGGGATCATCGTCGCAATGGTAAAAATGATACGCACCGCGCACAAAACCTTTTGCCTGAATTGCCGGCCAGTTGGTTTTAAAATCCGGATCGTTATAGGTAATGCCTTCTGTGGCTTTGCAGATGATAAACGTAAGGTTGTCCGTCTGTTTGTTCAGAGAATTGATTTCGTTTCCCTGGTATTTTGAAATATCAATTCCAAAAACGGTAAAATTATCGGCTATTGTTGGTGCTGTACTCATAGATTTTGAATTTTGGTTCGTTAAATGCCTTCAGGCTGTATATTTGGTTTACTTGTTTTTTAATTTTTTAATAAGGTTACGTATACGGGTCCTATTGCCCCTGAATAATCAATAGCGGAACAAAAAGGATGATGGTGAATCAGTTTTTTTAAAGCCTCCAGTCTTCGGTCGTAATAGGGGAGTTCTATTTTTTTGCCGGTGATGAGTGGAATGAGATCGTCATTTTTTAAGGGAGATACTTTAAACAAGGGTTCCTGAATCTCAAAAAAGACATCTTCATTGTCCAGTATAAAATCAATATTGAAGTTTTTGTTTTTTAAGGTTTTATTATCGTTTTTTAATAAGAGATGAATATGATCTTCTATTTTATTCAGCATATTTTCAATTGATTTTTCGGGTGTTTTGACTACTAAATACACACTCTTTGCTGTAATTAGATACCCATTGACGATAAGATCATGGTATTTACAGGAATGATTGAGCGCAATTGCGATAAGGGTATGGGTATAATTCAGATCGAAATTGTTTTTCCAGTTTCCGATTTTAAGCTCCGTTTGATGCGTATACAAGCGCTTTTTAGGAAGCACGATTTCGGATGTATGTTCAACGTTTTTCATATCAGTTCATTTGTGTAACACTTAGCGTTCGGTTCTCCTTCTTAAACTCACGTCTGATGCCTTCCAGTAAAACCTGAAACCCCACTATAGTTTCGTTTTTCTGTATCGCTTTCAGGGCGCAGTACCGGAGCACATTGATAATGGCACCTCCTGCCAGTTCATATTGTTCTGCAATGTTTTCGAGATCAATAGCAGGATCGAGTTTGCATTTTCCCGAGAAAGCATTTTCCCATAACAGCAAACGCTCTTCAGGACCCGGCATCCCGAAATGAATCATAGACTGAAACCTTCTTGAAAAAGCCTCGTCCATATTTTCCTTCAGGTTGGAAGCCAGTATGACCACTCCCGGGAAATCTTCAATACGTTGTAATAAATAACCCGTTTGCTGGTTGGCATGCCTGTCGTTTGAGGAGGAGGCACTGGTTCTTTTGCCAAAGAGCGCATCTGCCTCATCAAAAAACAAGATCCAGTCTTTATGCTGCGCAACATCAAATATTTTCGACAGGTTTTTTTCGGTTTCCCCAATGTATTTGGAGACAATCATCGAGAGATCGACCCGGTATACTTCCCGATTGGTATTTTTGCCCAGTAAGGTAGCGGTAAGGGTTTTTCCTGTTCCCGGTGGTCCGTAAAAAAGCGTCCGGTATCCGGCTTTAATTTTGTTTTCAAGTCCCCATTCGGTCATCAGTGTTTCTCCGTGATTCAGCCAGGCATTAATTTCCATGACCTGTTCCATAACCTGATTTTCCAAAACCAGATCCGACCAGTTGAGGTTGGTAAAAATTTGTTGTGCCGGAAACGAAACACTATGCTCCAGTCGGGGTAAAGTTCCGGTGATAAAATAATGCAGCCAGCGCTCGTTAACCGCCAGGGTCTGGTTTAAAAGCGGAACGTTAGATTCTGCTGCTTCCAGTACTAAAACCTGTTCTTTCGAAAGGATGTTAGCAGCGCTGAGCACATTCAATACTTCAACCTTTAATTCCGGATTGACAGCTGTGATTAAAAAAGACAAGGTCTGACCTGTGGGTATAAATCCGCTGTGGTTTTTATTGATGACACCGCCAAATTCTGTAAAACCACGATCGTACAGGGCATTTTTGCTGAAAAAAATATCCAGTATTTCCGGTTTGATCTGTGGAGCCAGTATCAGGGCAAGGCAAAGCCTTTCGAACAGATTTAAATTCCATTCTGCCAGTTTTGTATAGTAAACGCCGTCTTCCGTTTCATCTTCTGCCTGAGGTGGCGGAATGTCTATCCAGTGATTTTCATGACCCTCCTGAAGCAGATAACTGCAGATGACCTGATCGATTACTTTTTGCAGCCAGTCCATTTCCCGGTCCAGTACCAATATGTTGGGGTTAGTTTCCATAATTAGCAAATAGTTTTTCAACATCGTCTAAATTGGCATCTGCCCATTTAAAATACAATAAAGCCGTGTTTGGATTTAGTTCATTGGCTTGTAACATATCCAGAAAATGACCCTGTGCATTCTGCAGGATTATTTGGGAACTATAATCGGCATCGTTATGAAAATTGCTATCATAAAAAGTGTCTGTCCATTCACTCGAATTATTGGTTTTAGTAATGAAATCACTAACGAAAAAAGCCAGTTTATCATCCTGCACCACCAGTTTTTTAGCCTTAAAATAAGCGGGTTTTCTTTTGGTTTCGCGATGATAGTACTCAATATCCTTAGACTGAATGGTTTTGGTGTCCGGATGCCCGAAAATATCAACGAGACCAAAGTTTTCGGTTTCACTGGCGAATTCCAGTTCTGCATTTTTCTCACCCGCGATGGCCAGTGTGGTGTGAGCGGCGGTGGCACTTTCTGTGACGATATAAATTTCCCGAAAGGAGAATAAGGTCTGCGTCAGTTTTATAATTAATTGCTGCTGAATTTCATTCCAGTTATTAATTTTTATGGACTGCGGTTCCTCGGCCTTAAAAATAAAGCTGCCCTCATGGGCAAAAGCCAGTATCTGCTTGCTGAATTCAAATTGTCCTTCAATAGCACTATGACCATGTCCACGGCCGGAATAAGGTTTTGAAATTCCCTCGCTAAAATTCCAGTTCCACGCATTCAGCAGTACTGCAGCACTTAAATCGGCCTCTTCCGGAGCTATGATCGTATTGCGGTACAGATTGCCCAATACGATAATCTCTCCATTTTTTATCTGAAAATAATCGCCGGGAAACAGACTTTGGTTTAAGGGTTTGGTCGGGATAAATCCGGCTGTTTTTAAATAAAAATGTCTGTAGAATTTTTTGTAGATGCTATCCATACGACTAAAAATTAAGAGATGAAAGTCCACTGCAACAGCTTATGCAGCAGTGGACATTTTTAGTTTCCTTAAGAGGCCAGAGCCGCAGCATTTGCAGCCGCCAGCGCATCCTCCAGTGATTTAAGTTCAATCTGGGCTTTGTTCAGTTGAGTAGTTGCCGAATTCAATTGTCTCGTCGTTTCGTCATTGGCTCTGTTGGCCTCCAGATAAGCGGATTTTGCTTCAATATCTGCAGTGGCAAGCAAGGCCAGAATCGATTTATTATCTTTTAGTGTAAAAGTTTGGTTCACACTCTTTTTTCCGGTCAGCGTCAGGTAAAGCGTTAAGGCCTGTTTTTGTTCCAAAGCTGTAATCGCTTCAGATTCCAAAGCCAGTGACTGGGCGGCAAAGATTGATTTCAGGGCATTAAGGGTCAGGGCAACAGCATTGTTGGCGTCTGTTCCGGCAGCATTTATTTTAGTGATCAGATCGTCTGAAATAAGCGGGTTTAAGGCTTTTTTGCGGATTACGAGATTGGATAACTTATTGATAATTTCTACCGAGTAAATCAGTTTATTAATTAATGCCGCCATTTCTTTGGCTACCGCTCCGGTGTTTTCATTGGCAGCGGTCATCTTAGAAAAGGCGATTTCAGAATTTTGCGTCAGGTCTAAGGCATTCTGAACCACCTGCTCAGCAAGCTGTTTGTTGCTTAAGGACTGGGTTCTGCTGTTTTCTGCCTCTACCACATAGCCCTGATATTTACTGGCTTTCTGATTTAAAGACGAAACAACTGCCAGTTGCTGCTGCACGACAGCCTGTGCATCTGTTACCTGAGACGTTAATAAATCCAGATCGGCCTTTTTCTTTTCTGTAATTCCATATCTCTTCGGAGTTGGTTTTACTAATGCTATAGTTTCCATAGTGTAGAATTTAACGGGTTAGTTTTACTGATTATTTGTTATTGAAAAAAGAAATGGTTCTTCGTTTTCCCAATCGGATAAATTATTGTTGTATTGATTTTGATTGGTCTCATTCCCGGAATAAACAGAAAGGACAACAGGAATATATAATTTTCCGTCTATCAATGCGTTACCAAAATTGTCAGTCGTGGTCGGGTCAATTTTGGCCTCGTAAGACAAGGAATGTTTAGACGAAGGCAGGGCTGTTGTATAATTCCCTGAAGCAACATTTTCCGCTAATTTCAGATTGAAGAAAAAGCCTTTTTTATTTTTTATTTTTGGCAATTTTTCGGCCATTATCTTTTCAAAAGAAAGATGCAGCTCATTTAATTTTGCGGTAACGGTTAACAATTTTGAATTAATTTCCGTTTGAACCTGACTGTAATTATTGACGATACTTTTATTTTCCGCAGTAAGTGCTTTTATTTTATCTTTGTCCTTAACCGGGTCCAGATTTTTGATCTCTTTTTGAAAGGCATCATCCAATTCCTTAATCTTCAGGGTTATGGTTTTTAGTTCTTCCTTAAATTGACTGATATCATTTTGGGAATACTGGATTTCTTTTTTGATTACGGCTACTTCTATACTTTCTTCAAAATAATCCAGTTCATAGCTCGTAAAAAGATCTTCATTATACGATAAGAACATACATCTGTACTCTGTATGTTTATGATCCGTCTCGTCTACGGTAAAGCTGATGCCATAAGGTGACAATACCGGCAGGTCGGGATTAAGAATATGTCTTGCCGGTTCTTTTTCTACAGCAATATCGTTTACCGCTTTTAAGGTGTTTTTTAAACTAAAAGTCTCCGATGGGGCAGATAGAAAATCATCGTACGTATTGATTCCTTTTTTATAATCATCCGTAAAGATGGTCAGCAGAAAAATCACGTATTTTTCACCCAGGGCCAGCATTTCATTATCAGAATCCACTAAATCTATACTTTGGATATTTTTAAAGCCTTCTCTTTTGGAGTTGGCAGCCAACTGGGCAGTAGTGACCACGTTTTTCTGATCATTTTCAGCCTGTGTTTCCGCAGCAGTCAGATTGGTTTTGGCATTGGTTACGTTTGTAGTGGCAATTTTTAGCGTATCGGCGGCAACTTTGGCCGCATCAACTGCCTTTGTTTCATTCAGTTTCGCATTTTCAAGCGACTGCTCTAAGTTGGTCAAAGCTCTGGATGCGTCTGTGGCCGCTTTGGAGAGATCGGCATTTTTAGGCTCTTTTTTAGAAGCTTCAGCAGTATGTGTCGCTTTTTCTTTGGCAGCAGGCAGTTCTTTGTTTAATTTGGCGATTTCCTCTTTTTCTTCTGAAACAAGTACATCAGCTTCCTGTTTTTCTTTAGTGGCAGCTACTAAATCAGCATTGGCATCGCGCAGTGTATCTTTTGCCTGAACGACTTTCTCTTTAGATAACTTGGCGGCATTCAGAGCAGCAAAGTACGCATTCGAAGTATCAACAGCAGCAGTAAGCGCTTTTGACGGATCGGTTTCTGAAGGATATTCAAGTGACGGAATAAGCTGTACATATTGCAGTGAATTCCCCATTGCTTCTTCTGCCGTCAGTGCCGAGAAGGTAGATTTTTTACTGTCCTTTACCAGGAAGATATTATAACTTTTTACCGGATTGTCTAAACCAAGAGAGGCAGTATTGGCTGTTTTTTCATTGCTGTTAAAAGGCGGTTTGTAAAAATCAAAAGAAACATTGTAAGAACCGTCATAAACGCTGGGAACATGTACTTTCAGATTATAGTTCAGGCTTTTGTTGTTGAGATTGTAAGCCACTTTTGCGGCCTGCAGTTCCACCTTATTCGATTCTATTGCTCCCTGTGCTTTTTTGGTCGTCACACTTGCCGCTGCCTTGGCATCATTCTGGGCCGCAACAACAGCTGCAATAGCGGTAAAATCGGAGGTTGCCACTTTTAGCAGATTGTCTACGGCAGTATCGGTAACTTTTGCCTTGTCCTGTACGGTCGATGAGGCCACTTCGGCAATAGAGGCAGAGGTTTCCATGGCATGCTGGGACGCCACTTCTGCCAGGTAAGCGGTTGTATTCATCAGCGTGTAAGCCTCAAAACTTTGCTGATAAATCTGCGTACCGTAGTCGGCGGCATTCACGATACTAAAGATGCTTCCCATATCGCTTGCCAATCGTACAATCGCATTGGCAGCAACCTGAATGTTGGCGGCACTCGTGGCTACATTGGTTACCGATTGCGAAGTGTAACTGTTTTGCTGTGTGGCAGACAATAGCGTATTGGTCGAAATGTTCTTGCTTTCAGTAGCCAGTTTTTTAATGTTCTGCGACTGATTGTATTTTTTCGTTGCCGTAACAGACTTGTCGTTGGTTACTATTTCAGCACCTTCGGCATAATAAAGTGTAAACATCGAAGAATTCAATTGGGAGTCCAATTTTTTCTTATTCGATTCCTGGCTTTCTAATGAAGCCAATACACTGGAATGTAAATTTTCACTGTAGCTGTTCATAATTGTTTTTTTAGTGGATTAATTTTTATTTTCAAGGGTCGGTTTATTATAGATATTTTTTCATTTTTAAATTCACACTGGTTTAGTACGGCCAGTTTACATGCAGCGGTTTATCCATCCACGGGTATTTCATGATCGAAAAGGCAAACGGAGATTTGTTGATTAGTACGTCGTACGGTTTCTTGTCGACGGTAAGTTCCCAGCGGTCCTCCATTTCAAATAAAGTGCCTTCGCGAACGAGCCAGTTGCCCCTGAAACCGCTCACCGAACATTCGCCAATGGCGTCCCAGTACGAAATAGCTGCCTGTATCAGCCCATTGATTAATTCCCTGTTGGCTTCAGAGATTTCGATGGCATCAGGAACGGTGTGCAGCAGCGATAAACCGCATAGTACCTTGTTCAGCGGTAAATAGGTTTCTTCGGTTTCTGTTAGTCCGGTAACGACGTATTGCAGATACTGAGCGGCACTAATTTGATTTTCGATGCTCGTAAATTTGTTATCCACTACTAATCCAAGGCGTTCAAAAAGCATGACGACATAATCGTTTAAGAGTACGATTCCGGCATTTCGGACTGTAATCCCTTCCTTTAATACTGTTTTCGCAGGTGTATGGACTTTTAATTTTTCCATCTTCGAAATTACTGCCGTTTTTTGCACCTTCAGAACGATTTGTTTTTCATTCTGTATAATTTCCCTGAAACTAAGCTGCAGGGACGGTGGAAACTGATAGATTTGCTTTTCCAGATCTGCCAGGAAGCTTTTTTTAGGAATTCCTTTTTTGGTCACGACATCCCAGATCAGTTCGTTCCAGATTTTATCAATAGAAATGATGCGCCAGTTGTCGTTGGCTGCCGCCCCAAGCAGTTTCCGTAACAAAAGACTTTGCAGGTCTTTGGCGGCAATTCCGCGGATGGTAATGGCACCGAGAACATGATAGAATTTCTCCAGAATTTTCAGGTACGATTCTTTGTTTTTGTCCAATTGGCTCACGGCTTCACATAAAGTACTGAAACTAATGTTCCGGCTGAGCCAGTCAGTTTGTGCTTCAGAAAGGAATTCTTTTTTGATTATTTTAAAGAATATTCCGGGTGCTTCGGCTATGATTTCATTCAATACGGCTTTAATCTCCCATGTTCCTGAAGTGGCTAAACCAGTTGGAATTTGTTTTTGGACAATGACTTGTAAACACCAGTCGTATTTTTCTTTTTCAGTTAGTTTTTGTCCGTTAAAAAGTATCGCGTTTCCGGAAGTTTTTAATGATTTTTCTGCTGTGGTCTGATCCGGAAACAAACTATTTTCAGGAATGAGATCATCTTTATATATTTCGGTATAAGAACTTGCTGTTGCGGTTTTGAAAGCTGTTTTATCCATCGTTTTTGTTTTGTTTTCGAATACCATATTTGGAGAAGCAATCACTTTTTTGAAATAAACCGTAAAAGCTTTTTGCAGCATTTTCTCCAACAGCACTTCATTTCCTTTATAAGCTGAATAGTTCAGAAGGGTTTGCCAGAACAATTCCTTCAGTTCATCGCTGATTTTACTTTTCGAAACGGATTGGGCTTGTCTGATGATCGCAGCAGACTGGCTTTTGATCCATTTATTTTTCAGGAATATTCCATTCTTTAAAAAATAGGAAATGAGGTCCTGACTCTGTTTTTTGTCCTGTTTTCGCAGCAGACTAAATTGGGCGTCTTCAAAATTAGAAACCAATAAATTCGACAACTCCAACTGAGCGTCGGGAGATGTGCTCTGAATCAACAGGGCAAGGGCCGCAATATCAATAGCACTGTTGCTTTTTAACTGATTCAGAAAACTTTTTTTAGTCGTAATGCCAAATGATTTCACCCTTCCGGATTGCAATAATTTAGTGATAAACTGAAAGTAATCCTTCCGCTTCGTATTCGTCACTTTTTTGGCTAATTCATGTAGGACCGTTTCCAGAAATACAGACAAATTGTGTTCGGGATGCAGCAATATTTCCTGAACGCTTAACAGCAATAAATCTTCGGTAAGCAGTTCTTCCGGAAACTCGTATTTTTCTTTGGCATTTAAAATTTCATAGACGATTTGTATCGTGCGTACCAGTTCTGTTTTTTTATAACCGGTTTTGTGGACCAACAATTGTAATACCTCACGGTTCAGCACCAACGGAAGTATTTTTTTGATAAAATCTTTATTTCCGTACGACAGCATTACTTCAAAAGCCATTTTCGGATGCAGGGAAATCGTTTTGATCAGTGCGTTTTGCAAGTCAGCAAAAACCTCATTTTTAGTCGATTTTTTTTGCAGCTGCAATTCCAGTTTCGACATGAGATTCCTGAAATGCACGGCAGGATAATTTGAATTATTTCGGCCGATTTCACTGCAATAAACACGGGAAAGCTTGTTATAAATTACGGCTGAATGGGTTGTTTTTAAAGACTCGGGAATTCGTGCCGTTGTAAAGGCTTCCAGCAATTGTTCGGTATCGAGATGGTTCTTTTTGCTTAACGCTTTGATGCAGTGCAGCAGAAAAGCAGTATGATCCGTATTTTTGTTTTGGATCAGAAAAGCAATTCCAATTTGCCATAATACGTTGCTTTTTGTTTTGATCTTCAGTCTGTTGCTTGAAATATTCAGGTAAAGTATCGTATCCAGATTTAGGGAAGACGTACTGGTGTCGAGTTTTGAGAATAGTAGTTTTACGGCAGTTTCATCCAGATCCCCGATAAGAGAAATCAGTGTCTCTTCTGTATGCAAAACCCTTTTTATAATACTGCCCAGTTTACCGCTATTCTGCTGGTTAAGCGCTACCATCAGTTCATTCAGGTTATCTTTTGCTGTTTTGGATTTTCGCAATTTCCGATCCTTAAGTAATTGTTCGAAAAGAGTCCAGTAATCCACACTTTTTTCAGAATGATAAGGCGCTTTTTTTTGTGTTTCGTATTCCTGTGTCAGTGTTTTTAAGGAGAATATAAAATCGTTATGCTGGGTTGTTTTGTCCGACAGTTTAATGATCGTATTTTCAATTAATAAAATAAGTTCCAAATACGAAATATTATAATGATTCGCCATTTGCAGAATGCTGCTTTTCATAAAAGCGATTTTATTAAAAAGCGTTCCGCGTTCCAGCAGCAAAAAGTTAAGAATAAAGAAATAAAGGTTCTTTTTGAAACTCGCCGTGCTGGTCTGAATAATGGTTTCTTTGACCTGCAGATTGGTCATCACCGAAGAAAATTCGATGATAGAACCGCTGTTATTAGGTTCCAGTGCGGCTATTATTTTATTGACATTTTTCTCTTCAAACTGCCATGAAATTCTTTTTCGTACTTCCTCGTGCGTTACTCCGGTTTGTTTGATAATCGCAACCACTTCAGCTAAATGCTGTTGCAGCAGTTCGGCCATAATCTGATTTACGGAGCCTTCCTTATTTTGAAAATTCCACGGCAGGTACCCTTCCAGTAAAAAAACGGTAAGGTTCTCCAGCATCGATTTTTCTTTGTTGTACACCGAAATCAGGTTTTGTTTCTGATTGTTCTGATTGATGATCAGTTCGGCTATTTTCTCGCGCAAAAGGCTACGGATTTTAACACTCAGATCGAATTCAAGGTCGCTGTAATCACAGGCACCCAGATCTAATTCGAGTGACTGGATTCTCCAGCTTTGTTCCGGCGGGCAAAGTTCATTGAATACGCTGGCCACTTCTCCGGGCAACATAATTTTGCTCCAGCTACTTAGACGTTCCTGAAGTCGGTATCCTTCTTCCCGGGTATCAAAAGTAGTGTCCCACTTCAGACTTGATACAATATGGCTGTTAATTTGTTCCATTTTTTGCTTCTAAAATTGTGGTTAAACTACTAATCAGGTTGAGGGCAGACGATACAGAATCGATAGATACCGGCTGGTCATTGTTAGGGGTGGAAGAACCTTCCTGCTCCGTTGGCAGCGGAAGTAATTCGTCTTTGTAGCGCAAACTTTCATACCAGTACATATAATCCGGAATAAAGGTTTCTAATTCCTGAATGCTTAAAAAAAGACATTCATAACTTACATTAAAAGGGACATTCAGTTTAAGAAATTGTTTCAATCTCTTTTTGAATTCCGGGGTTTGCAGCGACGGAATAAAATCCGGGAATAGCAATAAGAAGCTCTTTTTGAAAACTTTAGCATCAAGCGCTATTTTGGCATTACCGGAAGACACCGTTATGCGGAACGAATAATTGGAATCGGCTGTTTTTACGTAATCCTCTTCGTTGACGGTCGCAATGCTGCTTGCCGTAAACGGATATTTGGTTCCGGAAAACAGCAGATAGCCGTTTTGCAGTTCACTATCCAGTGTGGCTTCGCTGCTGGCGTTTAAAACATAATTCAGGTTGGTCAAGGTTTCAAAACTGATGTTGTCAATCGTGTAATAGGCTTCATTTACCGAATTCGGTTTTAGGACTTCGAGATTAAATTTCAACGGATTCAAAAGCAAAACCGTTTCCAGCAGCAGACTGCCGTGTCGGTTTGTCGTAAACCACGAAGCTTTCTGGATGGTTTTGTAAATCGTGGTATTGTATAAATTTTCAATATTGATTTTTTGACTGTCCAGTCGCGCTGAGATGAAATTTTTGTATATGTTTTTAAGCCCGAACAATAAATTCAGCTTCAGTTCCAATCCCGAAAAATTATTGAAATCCTGTTGGTGCAGTTTTTCTTTTGTATTGATTTGCTCGGATTTGAATATAAAATCGGTCGTATGTTCGTTGATAGAACCGAATTCCTTATCACTAATCTTCGGTAGGTTTATATCCGGATTTCCATCGACATGAGGGGCTATTTTTTTAGCGCCCAAATAGTTATAGCCCTTTTGTCTGTTGTAGGACAGCAGTCCGAGGTTTTGCAGATACAGGCTTTTTAAGATGATCTGGTCTTTTCTTTTGTCTCCGGTATAAACGGTGTCCTGAATAATTGCATCGATTACTTTGGGAGATTCACCATGTCTGGCCAGAAGGTGGTCCAGAAGATTGTTTCGTCGGTCGAGGTTTGTTTTTTCCTCTTCCATGATTTTCATTAAACCAAAAATATACGGATTGTATGGATCCTGCTGGTATTCGAACCAGCTTTTCTCCAATAGCTCAGCCCTGGATTCTGTACCGGAACTGTAATTAAAAGCCGTATTGTCTTTTAGCAAGGGTTTAATGTGAGGAATGCTATACAGGGACTGATAAAAGTAACTGGGTGCAAAGGTTTTATAAGGCACCGGATATTCTAAATGTTTTTGATCGTATGGATCTTTTACAGCATAAAAATTATCTTCATCAGAAGGGGCTCCGCAAAGGGCGTTTTTAAAAGAAAACAGTTTCGAAATATTCGCCAGTTGCGAAAACTGATTGGCCAGTATCTGATCAAATAACGTCAGATATCCTTTCAGCTGACGGGATTGTGCCACCTGAACGGGCAGTGAGGCGTTTTCTAAAGTGTCATCCCCAATGCCGTACTGCTGCGGGAAGGTATTCTGAATGGAGTAGTAGGTATTGATATCCCTAAAACTGCTTTTGGGTGCTTTGGAATTGGTTTTGTTGTTGATAAAAGCGGTGGTTTCATTAAAATTATCCATCCTGATTTGTAAAGGCCCAAAGCTGTCAGGCGGCAAATCTTTTCCGTTTGCATTTACGATCAGTTTCTGGTTTTGAAAAGAAGCCAGTACATCAATAGCCAGTATCTCACTTATTTCAGCTTGAAGCACTGTAACCGATGCTTGGTTCTGATACAGCTGCACGCCCGATGCTGAGGCAATACCGGGCGTAGACGCTATAATGGGTGCCAAATCAATTCCTTTTATCGAATCTTTTTTATCGGTTAAGGATTCCGTTAAAATCCAGCCGTTTGCCAATTTCGGGCCGTCAAAAATTGCTTCTGCCGTGTATCCGTTTTGTTTTAAAGTATCGTAATCTGCCTGTGTTATTTTTGAAAAGATATAGGAGCGGATATTGTTTTGCAATTCCAGTAAAACAGTATAGGGATCGGCATTTTTTTCGAGTATGATTTTCGTATCTATCCAACACGCTACCGGGAGTAAAGCCATTGGGGTATTGAAAATTTCGCCCAGGTTTCGGCTTTTATTCAAAAGGTAAAAGGCCGATTTACAAAGCCCTGAAATTTCAATTGGGTCTGTAATCGCCGGATTTATATAAAGATAAACCTGATAGACTTTGTTAAAAGGAAAAGCATTATCGTTATAGCAAAGTAGGGTAACATTGTCTACATTTTCTATGCCGTCGATCAGGTATTTTTTATAATCATCAATTGTATAGGGAGCCGTAGTCAGGATTTCGGAAGGTTGATAGAATTGGTTTTCCATTTCCATTTTCCCTTCAGCATCGGTCAGGATATCGGCAATGCTAAAATCGGTACAATAACCCAATTCCGTCAGCGCATAACAAAACTGGTCCAGAATGGTCATTCCGGGATCACTCGGATTAAAGTTGGTCCATTCACTTCCGATATGCTTTTGCACATAAGCAATCGCCTCTCCTTTCAGGAAAGAAAAATCCTGGGAAGCGGGAAGCTGTTTTTTGGTGATGTGATTTGCGGTATCCATCTGATTTAAAATGTAATATTATGTTGGTCTGCAGAAACTAAAAGGGTGGTCGGCCCGTACGACTGAAGCCTTGTTTTGGCGCTTTTCAAGGTTGTTTTTATTCCCGTTACCGGATCGAGCCTATAGCTTGAAAAAGAAACAGCATCGACTGTGGCAACGCCTTCCATATTGAGGAGGAACGTATGTACTTTGGCGTCAATAAGCGGTTGGTCTATTGCGATCTGAGGATCATAAGCGGTGATCCACGGCGATAAATAGTTTTTTAGGGCGAGGTTTACGGTATTGTGAATGAGCGTTTCCTGATAACCGCTTTTCAATCCTATTTGGGCCGTAATGCAAACATATTCCGGATTAAAATTGGAAATATTTACCGTAGCAAAAGGTGATGTGCTGTCTTTTATGAATTTCTGTATGGCACTTTCGACATCATTCGTTACCAGAGGAAGATAAGCACCAGTATCACTTTCATCGGTTATTTTTCGCACTACGTAAACCGTAGTGCTGTTGTCTGATTTTTTATGCACCACTTTGGAGAAATAAACCGTATCAAATCTTTCAGCGATCAGTGTATAATAATCGGCAGGGCTAACGGCTCTGTTTTTGGTTTTAATACTATGGCTGACTCTCTGGTTTTTATGGGTGTTAGTTTCTGCGGCTTTTCCGCCAAAAGAAGCAAAGGGCTGAACCAGTGTTGCGATTTGCGGAATCACAGTCTGCGGTTTGGTGATCGTATTGCTGCTGATTTGCGGCGTTTGCGTATCGGTCAGAAAGGTCGTTCCGGTTCGCTGTACCCTAAATCCGTTGGTTTGTAAAAAAGTCGTGTTCGAATACGTATTCCCTTTACCGCTCACCACAATGGAAAGCCAGTTATTGGTACCGGGCATAAAAGCTCCGTTGTTATTACAGTCTTCCGGAATGGGAAGTTCTATAATACCCGAAGATTTAAACTGACTGGTCTGATCGGATAAGGCTTTTATTTCTTTCCAGCCGGAATTGTTCAAATAGAAATACGAAACACTGTCACCGGGTGTAATTGTTGTGGCATTTCGCGCGAGTTCAAAATAGAAACTTAAAGTACTGTTACAGATTAATTGTTCCAGTTCCAGGAATAACGCTCCCGAATAACTGAATGACGGATAAACCGGGAAACCGCTTGTCAGGCCGGTTTGCGGAACGCCTACGATACTGGTATTGAGTAAGGTGGAAGCTGTATCGGTACTGTCAAACAGCTGATAATTTTTAAAAGGGGTATAAACAAAATACTGCAACGGATAATCTCCGGCAGAGACGTCCAGTTTATACGTCACACTTGCTTTATAATCGGCCGAAAACGTTTTGATTTTGGGTGCAAATGGCAAGTTGGCGGGTACTATAAATTTTGAAATCGGGTCGCCTTTTGCTTTATTAAAAAGATTACCATTTTGCAAAGCAATATTCGCTACGACATTCGGATAGATTTCGGAGCCAAAGCCGTATTCATTTCCCGATAAAACCATTCTTATAAATCCTGAAGAACTGGTATCCGTAAATTTGAAAGGCTGCACCTGAATGTACGGATCCGGTTGCGGTGTTTTAGCTGGCGTTGTATCTGCGATCTCATGATTATTATACTTGTAATAACTGCTGCACGTACTGTTGAAAGGCACATCCGGATCTCCCGCTGTCGGGTCAAATAAGTAAAGCGGAGTTATAATTTCCTGTACCGGAACGAAAACAGGGGCAGTTTCGGGTGTAACAGGCGGAACGACAGGTTTACTGGTTTTGGTCATAATCAGACCGTTCCATGTTTTTTCCTGCAGGATATTAAAATCAGCTATAAAAGAAGGATTATTAAACGGTCCCGGAACAGGGGGCGGCAGTGGATCGGTTGTTCTGTTGAGCAATCGCGCCAAACTGACTCTGGATTTTACTACTGGTCCTGCAGCATCCGGATCGGCAATATAATTGTTGTAAGCGGCATAATACGTCCGGAAATCGGAGGGAATCTTATCCCAGTCTATATTGATGACAAAACTGTCCAGAGGTTTGCTGAAGATCTCATTGTTTCCAATTATAAAATTAGAATGGAATAGCGGAATCGGCCCAAAAGGAGGGAAAGGATTTTTGGTATTCAATTCCCCAAAATCATTATACAGCTGAAACGTTTTAACTCCTGTGATATCCAGTGCGATCGTGATCGCCAGTATTTTTGGTGGTGCAGCGGGTTTAGAAATGGTTTTGAATATAATTTTAAGCATCGGCCACGTTGTTTGCAGTCCGTCCGGATGAACCACAAAAGGCTCAATGGCCGGTTCCGCAGGATCCAGATTAATTTCTATGGCAAGGCTTTTGGCAGTCGGAACAAATGCGGAAGGGGCTAAAGGAACTTCCAGCCAGCTGTTTGCGGTACTCAGAAAATAGCTGGCACCCTGAAACTCCGTTAGATTAATTTCCGAATCCAGTTCGAGTGTCACGGTGATGTTTCGTTGGCCTTCTCTCAATAGCAACATTGGGGAAGCAAAAGCCATTCCGGTGTACAACGGCGCAGTCGGAGGAGTGGTAGCTCCAAAAGTAGACCAGCTGATTGTTTTGCCCGTCTCATCTTGCTGAACAGCGGAAGGTTTGGCAACAGACTGTAAGTTATAAGACAAAGTATTGGGTGCTGCCTGATAAGAAAGGGTCTGCACACTTTTTATAACGGCCGGATTCAGCGTTACGTCTTTTAGGGAAGCAAATACAACCGGATTCTTTTCCGCATCAACTCCGCCGTTAAATAAGGTACCCGCCGGCAACTCCAATACCGAATTGTTTTTGGCCAGTGCAGCACATAAAAAGGCGCTGTCTGCCAGGGCAGGTAATTCTTTTTGTTTCAGAATGGTTTTATAATAAAAATCAAGGTGCTTTTGTGAAATTCCGTTCAGTTGCTCCTGCTGTATCTGGAGTACGTTTACAAAAGAACGCAGCAATGTCGTATCCGGGAATTTACTTTTTTGAAGACTTAATTTTTTGAATTCATTGGCAGAATGATGTATGATAGTTTCTAAAAAGTTAAACAGCCGATCGCCGATTTTCGTTAAAATAGTCAGGCAAAAAGAAGTTACGTTATCCAGTGCCTTCAGAATCGTCTGTTCAGTATCATAGCCGAAAATTTCCCAAAAAGGCCTTTTGTCTTTATTAATCGTCCAGAGAGGTACGTCAAAAGAAACAAAATCAGGATAAGGCGCAGCTGCAATATAGGTCCCTTTAGACGGAGCCGTATACAAATATTGTCTGAAGGACTGAACCGCCCAAAAATCAATGCTTAGTTTGTTCTGTACCTCGTGTAAAATATAATTTTTAAGGTCGTACGTTTCGTTGCTGCTTTGCATATAATGGGTCCAGCGTTCCATGATTTTATAAATAGCGCTAATGTGATCAAAGAGCTGATTGAGTGCTTTGGAATTCAAAAAACCCTGACTGTTAGTGCTCAATAAAGTCTGAATCTCCGTACAGCTGTTTTTATAAGTCGAATGCAGTCCTTTGTAATTGGTTCGGGAGATAGCGGCCATCAGAAAAACGGGATCTTTCAGTAAAAACGGATTCCAGTTTCCTTCGATGGTGTTGGTGTCATTATAAAAATTAATAAGCTTGCTAAATTCGGTCAAAAAGTACAGCCAGTCCTGTTCGGTCCTTCCGTCTATCAGACAGGGATTCGGAACGAGTGCTTCGTTAAGTGAATTCAGGGCGCTATTTTGATCGATTACAAGCATTATTTTCGGGATAAATTGGTGCCTTCTTTCAGGTGAAAAGGAAACACATAATTATGTCTGGTATTGGTTTTGGAATAGAGGTAAGTGATCAGTATCTGGATGATGCCATTGGTCATATCCGTTGAAGCAACCTGTACATCCTGTACCACAATTCTGGGTTCATAGCGCAATAAGGAAAACCGGATGGTTTCTATAATTTCGCCTTTTAAATTAGGATCAATTTTTCTAAACATAAACTGTTGCAGGCCGGAACCGAAATTGGCTTCCAGCGTACGTTCTCCCTTGCGGGTATTGAGGATAATATTGATAGATTCGTGAATGTTCTTCTCATTGGAAGACGTATTCAGCTGATAATTGCCCGCAGAAAAGGACACGGGAAAAGCCCATCCCGCACCTAAAAAGGTATTTTCTCTTTTATCTTCCGTATTATCCACCAATCATTACATTAAAGGCTCCAAGTACAATTGATCCCCCGTGAGCAGTCTGATCCCCTAATCTTGCGGCCGGTAATCCGCCAATCATAACCGTCGCCGATCCCTTTATGATCGAATCCGGCGGCCCGACACAAACCAGCATATCGCCAACCCGTGCTGCCGGTAATCCTACGATAAGAACCGTTGGTTCTCCTACGCCAATTATTGGCCCGCCAACGTGGGGAACCGGCGGTACAGCAGGAGTAACCATCGGACATTCGTGAAAATCTGTTAATCGTGCTGCTGGTGGCATGTGTTTATTGTTTATTGTTTGTTGTTTGTTGTTTGTTGTTTGTTGTTTGATCGTTTGTTTGAAAACCTTTGAACCTTTGCATCTCTGCACCTTTGTCCCTCAGAACCTCAGAACCTAGTTAATCATCACCATTGCGCCTTTCAGCGTTAATTCCATTCCGCCCGAAACCTGTGCCATTTGTCCGCCCTGAGCGGAATATTGCATGTCGGCATTATCTTTAATATTCAATCCTTTGGTGGCGACATCGCCGCCACTGGATTCGATGGTAACACCCTGCATGCCTTTGATACTGACATTTTCCTGTGCCGAAATACTTATGTTTTTCTGACTGGACAGGTCAATGCCGCTTTCCGACATGACAATCGTGTTTTGATTTTGATCGCTAATGGTGATTTTCTTTTCTTTATCGCTGACGATGATCGTATTTTTATTAGGCGTGGCAATGGTCCAGACGATATTCTCATCATCAAATTGCACCGAGATCCCTGATTTGGAAACAATCGCTTTTACCGAATTTTTTTCATTGGGTTCCAGACCCGTAAACGGTTTTATTTTCGTACCGCTGTATAAACTGCCCAGAATGACAGGATAGCGCGGATCTTCGTTTAAGAAACCAAGAATAACCTCGTCTCCGACTTCAGGCAAAAAGAAGGCTCCGGCACCACTGGTCGAATAAAAATTGGACAGTCTGGCCCAGATTCCCGCACCATTGGCATCAAACAAAGGTACATTGACCAGAATCCGGAATTGCGAATCGGGATCTTCATACATTTGTTTTACGGTTCCGTTGAACAAACCCCTCGCGCCCGGAATAAGTCCGGAGGCAGGGGGAGACATCACATCGGGTTTTTCGGTAAACCAAAGGGGCGAAATGCCCAGATAGACTTCAGAAATCCAGTTTCCCTGTGAGAGATCATGCACAACGCCCGCGATGAGGTAATCGCCGTTAAAACGATCCCCGACACCACTGAAGGTCATGTATTTTCCGGGATCAATCAGGTTGGTTCCCTGAAATTTGGCTTCACCCGTTATTTTGGAATATTCACTTTTAATGATTTGAGCTTTCGACCAGGTATTTAAATCTGCCGTTTCCAAAGGTGCCGATGTCTGCAGCTGAAAAGCAGAAAGGCCGATCACTTCAGATAATTTCTTGGAGCTTAAATTTCCGGATCCGCTTACATTGGGCGTTGCTTCACTATTGATGACGGCCTGATTTTTATAATCCCAGGTGTTAGACGTTACATTCCCTAATTGATTCGTCGCATTTAGTTTGGCATTAAATTCAAGCAAATTGTCTCCATATGTAACGGTCAATACCGAAGAGGTCTCACTATCGGGCGCCGTGACGGAAACTTTACCGTTTAGGGTCGTTACAATTAAGCCGTTGGTTTCTGCAAGTGCAAGGATATAGTCCCAGTCCGTTACGTAATATTGTACCTGTTCCGGCCAGGTGGTGGTGGTTGCCGTAACATTGGCACTTAATCCGGAATAGGTTCCTATAATAGACGAAATAATATCGCTGTCTTTCTGATTGGAATACGTCAGGCTTTTTCTCCCTACAATCATTTTGACGGCCGCATCACGGCATTCAATTTCCAAAGCCGATCCTACCAGACTGTCAATGCGAATGGACTGGCTCATGATTAAGCCGGTAAAAATTACGGTATTCGTTTCATCATAACCCGCCAGAATACTAATTTCAGCACCCGGAACAAAAGTTGCCGAAGAGCTCGCCTCAAATTCCCCCGTACTGGCTTCTCCGTCTAAAATTACAATTTTAGCACTGGCAATTCGGTTGACGCTCTTTTCGATATGAACAGAAAGCACGCTCAGTTCGTCCGGTATGGTACTGCCATTGACCTGAATAGAGAAGGTTGCGATTCCGCCGGTTTTTATTTCGCTTGAAGTACTCATGAGTTGGAAGGATTTACAGGAGGAAATATGAGTTTATCAATCCCATTCAGGTTCCTGAATTTATTGAGTTTGTTGTATTGGGCCACTTGTATGTAAAGCGAATCGTCATTCCAGGTTTGTAAACACAATTGCGGTAAAGACATTCCTTCGGATACCGTAACAATATGCGTTAAGTCCGGAGACTCGGGCGCATCGGTCATCGTAACTGTTTTGGGAGAAACATACTGGCTGAAGGACAACGATATTTTGGCTCTCAGCGGACTTCCATCGGGTTTGAACAGCGTATAGGAAATATCAATGGATTCCAGCACGCCATTAAACGTAATATTCTGTCCCCATTGCACTTTTACAAAATTGGGACGGTGTATTTTACCGTTGTACGTGTAAATAATGGTTTCCAAAGCCGTTATTTCTTTCGCCATATCAATACGTTTGCTGTCTACAACACCGGTACAGTCAATCACAATTTCAAAACTTAACTTATCACTTGGGGTACTTTTATATTTTTGCGAAGCAGAGCTTGTAGCGGGAGCCTGCTGTTCGTTGTATTCAATGCTTTTTTGTACCTTGATCGACTCCGGATTTATCATAAAGGCATACGGATTCCCGGCGAATTTGTTTTGAAATTCTTCGTCCGTATATCCCGTGATTTTCATTAATTCTAAACCTGCCATTTGTCTGTTCTTTAACGTTTATAGCTGTTCACCTGATTTTTCTCGGCAATTAATCTTTTGCATTCTTCCAGTACTTGTTTCTTAAAAAGCGATAATTCTTTTTCTTTGGCCACAGAAGAGTGCTTCGCGTTGCTGCTTACAATCTCTGTTTTGATAATGAGTTCCCTTATTTCGATTGGCATACGTATCAGTTAAAAAGATTTTCAAAAGTTGTTTTGGATGAAATATTGAAATAGGTATAGGCCAGTTCAATAGATTCAATGGCAATTCCGCTTTCCTGAGAGTTGAGGTCAGAAACGGCATATTTAACCGGATAGGCATTATTGAACGTCCATTGCATACAGACAATACCGCTTGCATTGAGCAGGCTGAGTATCACATTATGGGGCTGGATCGGATTCGATAATCCCTGGTCAATACAGCTGGCGCACCAATTTACCAATTGGGAACCGACGGGAACAATGGCTCTTTTCAGGATTAAGTTCTGACTGTTAGAAACCGTTGGGAGGCGGTATTTAAACCTGTTTTCGCCTCCGCAAACAATTTCTTCTATACTTAATTCTTTAGAAATACCGGATACTTCCTTGAAAGCTGCATCTACACCCGAAAAGGAAAGTGTAAAATAAAAGCTAACCGGATAATCACTATTTGCCACCGTTTTTAATGATGAGCTGTTCGTGTGCAATTTCTATAGTGTCTACGGCAACCTCATTTCCGTCAGATTTCAGATCTGTACTGGTAATTTTAGTCGGCCAGGCATTATTGAGTGTCCATTGCATGGTTACATTTCCTTTTTCGTCTAATAATTTGATCAGTACTGTTCTTCTTTTGATCGTATTCATTACGACCTGCTGGTGCCAGTCCCAAAACGTATTATCGTTTACGAAGATGCCGCGTTTCATGGTAATATTGCCGTATTTGGTAATGCCGGGCATTTTCTCGACAGAAAAAAGCGGACTGTTACTTTTACGATATTCTATAATCTGATTTTCGACATCCATTCCCGTAACTTCCTGAAAAGCTACTTTTGTCAGTTCGGTTCCAAGATCTACTTCAAACCTAAACTTAGGCATCGGCCACGTTGCGCCTTGTACGCTTCCATCATCTGTTGGCATAATATTTTATTTTTAAATTAAAAATTTACTTAAATTGAATTGATTGCTGCTTAACTGGACGCTACCATTTGTTGTTGAAAGGTCAGCACAATGAATTCCGCCGGATGTACTACTGCTACTTTTACGGTAACATTCATAAAGCCGTTCAGGATATCATCTCCGGTCATGGTAGAACCCAGACCACAGGCTACAGAAAAAGCATCAGAGGCACTGGCACCCTGCAAACCGCCCTGTTTCCAGATGGACGTTAAAAAACTCGAGATCATAGCGATAACCGCTTCCCAGGTATTTTTGTCATTTGGTTGAAAAACATATGCCTGAGCGGCCAGTTTACAGGATTGCTCCAGGAAGATCATCGTTCTTCTTACCGGAATGTATTTCCAGTCCTGACTGTTTCCATCGAGTGTTCTCGCACCCCAGATCAAAATACCAAGTCCGTTAAACAATCGGATCGCATTGATCGATTTACCCGAAACGGCATCCACATTTAAATTGGCCTGCTGGCTTTCTGAAATTGAAATCGGTAATGAAGCCGCTCCTACAATAGAAGTATTGGCAGGTGCCTGCCATGGTCCAACTGCATTGTCTGTTGTGGTAATCACCCCGGCCATAGCCCCGCTTGGAGGAAGGATATTGGCATCACTCAATACATGTTTGATAATCAGGGAGTACGTCTGACTCGCAATTAAAAGTGCATTATTGTTCTGAGTAACCGTTAGCGTACTGGCAGGATTCTGAATGCCGGCAATAATGGTAGCCACACTAGCATTGGGCGCGCTTGGCGGATTGATGATAGGTTCTAATTGTTTGAGGTCTCCGCCAAACAAATTCGTATAATCAATATCCTGATTCTGCATGATGGTCGTCCCGATAAAAGGATAATAGGCCATTCCGTAATTCAATCCTACAGAGCCGGTATTCATTCTGAAATTAGAAATATCCTGCGTATATAAAATCGGATCCGGATCATCGCCACCAATAATATCAAACAGACACATGGCCGTTTGCATCGTGGTACATTGCAACAGCATGGCTTCCATAAGCGTACCATTGTCGGCTACACTTAGCAGCGTGGCCTCCGGACAAATATACATGGTCGGTTCGGGCTCATTTTTTAGAAGGGCAAGACCCGTAGTCAGGTCGTTTAACTGCACGTTCGGATTGATAAGCGGTGTACCCGCAGTCATTGGTTTTTTAGACTGGGTGCCGTAAGTACCAACAGATACGATGTAAGCGTCGCCGCCGCCGTTTTCATAAAAAAGGCGTACACTGTTGTACAGATAATAAACAGTTGTAGGATCCGGAACAATGGAGTAGAAGGACCCTGCAATCAGCATATAATCTCCCTTTTTAGGTTGACTGTCTTCTTTTACTAAATAATATTCAGGACTGTATTGTTTCGCAGGACTCGCTGGTAGCGGTGGATCCGGGTAACAAAAAAAGGCTTGAAAATCAGCAAACGATGTAATTCTTACCGGAACATTCGTATACGATTTCCCTTCGTAAGAAGCTTGGGGTGTGTATCCAATAAATGCTGGTACTGCCGTAGCAACTGCTACAACGGAATTCGGAAAAGCATTTAATTCTTGAATATAAACACCAGGAGTCTGGATGGTAGATAAATTCATTGATTTTTAGTTTTTAAGGTTCATTTTTAAATAGTTTTTTATAAATAGATATACATGGGTGATGTAACTTGAATAGTTCCGGTGCTGCCGATGATTCCAATTCGGGAAACATCGGGAACAGGCAGTCCTTTCAGGAGTACTTTGCCGCCTGAATTTTTCTGATCGGACTCGGTGGGTTCTTTTTGGCTGATTAAATCGAATTTGTATTTTGGTTTTTCGCTCAACGGAAGATCCGTTTCGCCGGAGGTAAAAAGAAGCGCTTTTTCTCCTGTCGGCACAACGACCTGTTGTGGTCCGTCAAACTGCATTTTTCCTTTTTCATTAATGACCGGATGATTGAGTGGAACGGCATTTTTATTGATCACATAATACTGCCACTGCGTTGCCCGGGCTGTAAATTTTATTTCAAAATGTGACGGACTTGTATCGGCTGTTTTTGTTAGATCTTCAAAAGAGATTCGCAGTGACCCTAAAAACGAATTGGATTGCTCCTGTTGCAAGGTTTCATTCAACACTACAACACCGTTGCTGTCCTGATTTTTGGGATCCTGGCTGGTGTAGGTAAGCTGTCCCGCAAAGTTGATGGGCATTGCGGTGAACAGGGCAAAAAAAGGATTATCGGATTCGATATTAAATTCGAAATAGTCCAGCGATGTGGTTTTCGATATATAATGTAAAGTATCAGTCAGAGAGGAATTGGATTTTAGGAAAAGTTCAAATCCATTGGAAATACGATTCATCCTGACGCCAAATTTCCGGAATACTGTTTCGGTCACAGGGTCCGGAATAAAATGCAGGCTGTTGCATTTGCCGGTATCAAAAAAGGTATGGTATACCATAACATCAAAAGCTTTTATGTAATCGCCCTGACTCATGATAGTATCGTATTATTGGTATGGGTAACCGCCGGTACAATTTCTGTCATTTCGTTGGCCTGAACCTTGATTAGTTTCATTTTATAAATGATCGAAGGCTGGTATTTGGCACCCATGGCCGTCCATAAGCTGTGCATCTGGTGGTAGGAGATTTTTTCATATTCGAATTCCAGTCTCGTGATCCCATCGGGAATACTCGAAGAGGAGGAAGCGTCTAAATAATTGTTGATCTGAAAAAAGTACATAATGGCATCCAGAAATTTTAAGGATTCGGTATAATCATCAAAATTACTGCTGATTAAAATGTCCAGATTGTATTTTTCTACCGGGTTAAAACTCGAGTAATTGCCGTTTTCGAGTCTTTTGTTTTTGATATAAAAAGGCTGATTGGTTTCTTTTTCTACATTAATCAGGGATAAGACTACTTTGTTCTGGTTGGCTTTCGGAAAAGCGCCGTTGGTATCAATAAGATAATTCAGGACGATTTTTTCTTCATCCAGTCCAAAACGGTTTTTTAAAAACTGTCCCAGCAATTTATTCGTAAATAGAAGTGACTGATGTATCATGGTTAGGTAATTCTAAATTTCGGCTGAACGGACCAAACAAACTGGTAGTCAGATTATACTGGTAAAATTACTGTATAAAGCAGTCCCGATACGATTTTGAGAATGTACTTTTCGTATACATCCTGTAAAATTGTGGGCCTTTTGTAGACAAAATGTAGACAGGGGCTTTTTTTGCGTGAAAAAGAAAAATTTTATCCGTATGTAC
This sequence comes from Flavobacterium circumlabens, assembly GCF_004345565.1. Classification (GTDB taxonomy): domain Bacteria; phylum Bacteroidota; class Bacteroidia; order Flavobacteriales; family Flavobacteriaceae; genus Flavobacterium; species Flavobacterium circumlabens. The sequence goes on from NZ_SLWA01000002.1 coordinate 682,359, forward strand.
CTAACAGAATACGGATCAATGCTCACTACTTATTTTTACCGCAAAGAACGCAAAGATTTTTATCCAGGATGGCCATATAAATCGCAAAGTTCGCAAAGCTAAATCATTCAGAGTTTTGCGAACTTTGCGTTTTATAAGAGCTAAAAGTAGAGGTCCTTGTGTTCTTTGCGGTAATTTTTTTTTCACTTTCCCCACATTTTGGGATTGATACCCGAATTTTTCTGTTTTGAAGACTAAATAAAGGTGCTGTAAACAAAAAATTCGATTACGAAAAGTAACCGAATTTTTATTAGTATAAAGTTGAGGTATTGATACTTTACGAAACCGTTCTTAAGTACGAAATAATATCCTGCTCTCTTTCAAGCGTCAATTTTTTCTTCAGGCGGTATTTATGAGTCCGCACACTGTCCTGGTTGATTCCCAGAAGACTGGTGATGTCATGGTTACTCATATTCATTTTGATATAACAGCAATATTTTAAGTCTTTCGCACTTAAGGAAGGATGTTTTTTGGCAAGCGTCAATAAAAAATCGGGATTAGACTGTTCAAAGTAAATCTTAAAATCATCCCAGAGTTTGGTGTCATCCGCAACCGTTTTTATCGAATTCACAATAGACATTAATTCTCTGCGGATGGCATCATTTACATTCGGATAAAGGTAGGAAATGCGGGTTTTGACCTTTTGCAGGATTTCAACTTTTTGGTCCAGTTCCATTACATAATGACTCAGTTCCCTGGTAGTGCTGCTGTTGTTGTTTTGCAGGGCAGCCTCCGCAAAGGAAGCTACTTTATCGCTGTTTGTTTCTGCTTTTTTTAATTGAAAGATCGACTTGATTCTGTAGATCAGAAAATCAGTATTGCTGATATGTTTGTAGGGATACGCAAAAATGATACAGTTTTTAGACCAGCAGGTCGACTCACATTCATAGTTTTGCGTCAGGCACAAAATGGGCGTATCAATTTTATTGAAGTTGAAATGGCTGTCGTTTATAACGGGCTGGTTCCTCCTGAAACACAAAATAATCAAATCGGGCTGGAAGGATTGCACAGTACTGTAAATATCGAGCGCGCGTGAAACAGCAGCGATAGAAAAAGTAAAATCAGCTATTACAGACAGGATGTTCAGTACCTGAGTCAGCACGCTGGTATCGTCACATCCAATCAATATTGATTTTTTTTCAGGCATTCCGGTGGTTGATTTTTTGGTTTTTGGCAGGGTTGTTAAAAGTACTGCTTTAGTGCAGTTCAACAGAAAAAGATGTCACAGGATGGGTTTTTATTGTCATGAGATTGTTTTTTTTTTAAGGCGTTGCTATCTTTTAAACAGTAAGTCTTATATTTCAAATAATAAAATGGATGTACTAATTAGATAGTATAGCATTCCTATCACTACTGTTTTTACCCTTAATTCTGCCAGTTTGACATTAAATTTTCGTTACGTCATTCCTCCGTCACGTTGCCGTCACTCCTCCGTCACCGCTCCGTCACTCCTATATCTGAACTTTATTGGAGATTTTTGGTTTTTTTGCTCTTTTTCGGTCACCTTGTCAGGGAAATCTGAGCTTTTAATCGTAATTATAGTCCCTGCTGAAAGAGGTGTTTTTATATACTTTCAGTACAGCTCTGATTTGGGGCTACTAATCCGTATTGTTGCGCTGCCTTTTTTACCAAGGTTTAATCGTAGAAAGTGCTACACCGGCTGGCGCGAGCGTCCCGCTCGTGAACGCAATCATAATAAAACAGAAACCTCGCCATTCGGCGAGGTTTCTGTTTTATTATAGTTAATGGTTCAGAGTTAGTGATGAGATTTTATATTTTCCTTGCTAGCGCGGACGTCTCCCCATGCTGGCGCGAGCGTCCCGCTCGTGAACGCAAGCAAAATAAAACACAACAGAAACCTCGCCATTCGGCGAGGTTTCTGTTTTATTATAGGTAATGGTTCAGAGTTAGTGATGAGATTTTATATTTTCCCTGCTAGCGCGGACGTCTCGCTCGTGAGTGTAATTAAATCAATAGACGCAACACTTTTTCTCTGGTAGAGCAACGTCGTTGCTTGTAAATAAAAAGTATTTCTTACATTGGCTTCAAAATGTTGTAATGAGTAGAAAATATAAATTTGGTGACAATAGTGGAGCTTATTTTATCAGTTTTGCCACAGTTTATTGGATCGATGTATTTACAAGAGAAGAATATTTTGGAAATATTGTTGAATCTTTAGATTATTGTCGAAAAAATAAAGGAATGGAAATTTACGGATATTGTATTATGCCAAGTCATGTCCATTTAATTTTTAGGTCAGAAAATAAAGATCCTTCAGGACTAATTAGAGACTTTAAAGGATTTACGTCAAGAAAAATGATCAAGTCCATAGAAAACAATCCACAAGAAAGCAGAAAAGAATGGATGTTATGGATGTTTGAGCGAGCAGGAAAGAAAAATAGCAATGTGAAATTCAGACAATTTTGGCAACAAAATAACAAACCAATCGAGATTTGGTCCTTGAAAGTTTTTGAACAAAAGTTAAACTATATACATAATAACCCACTAGATGCAGGTTTTGTTACCGATCCAGTAGATTGGAAATATAGTTCAGCAAGAAACTATAGCGATAATGACCAAACTATTTTAGAAATTGACATAAATTGATATTGATTGCGTTCACGAGCGAGACGCTCGCGCTAGCGGGGGAACTCAAAGATATAAATGCCCCCGCTCCCCGAAGTGTTCTCATGAAACGCTGTGCGAAAGTCTCCCGACTTCGCACCCGCAACGATAATCCAAAAAGAGAATAAAAAAAGTAAAACCTCGCCCAATGGCGAGGTTTTTTATGTTTTTAGCATATGTAAAAACCCCAAAGAGAGCTGCGTTTTTTTTGGAAGAATGCCAAATTTATAGTCCAACTGAAAAAGAATATTCCTGGCATTCTTCCAAAAAAAATGCTTAGCCTTGTGGCGATTGAACCAATAAAAAATAAATCCCTGCTCTTATAATAGGAAGAACAGTTTTAACCAACGTAAAAGGGCTGGTAACCGGGACCTGGACAAGGGTTCTAAGCACCCCTTCATCCCTTGCGGGAGAAACAACCACTACCTTTTATGATAAAATTAAAACCATTGCAACAAGCACTTATACAAAAAAACATTTAGGAGGCATAAGCCATACGGATCATGAAATTGATTTTACAGGAAAAACGTTAACCCGCTCCCCGAAGTCTTCTTATGAAAAGCTGCGCAAATGTCTCTGACTTTGCGCAGTTTTTTTGTTCCTTAGAAATTATAAACCTGATAAAAGTCTCCCGACTTTTTTGGAATCAGTCTTAAAACAATGTCTTATAAAATATTATTTAAGCTGAAATTGCAATCTGTTTTTAATTTATATTTGGATGAAAGTTGGAGATTTTATGGTGTTTTGTTTTTAAATTGCACATTCTTAAATTGCACAAAGTCAGAGACATTTGCGCAGCGTTTATCAAGACTTCAGGGAGCAGGCGGTTTTCGCTTTTTTGACAGGATTTGTTTAAACGCGCAAAGTCAGAGACATTTGTGCAGCGGGTTAATGCGAAATATTAAAAAATAAAATAAAATGAAAAATATAGATAAAAATGCAGCGCCTAGTTCTGAAGAAATAGAAATCTTTTTGAAACAAGTAGATTTTATTTTGCCTGATGGATTTATAAGTTTTTTTAAGGAAACAAATGGAGCTGATATTAGTACTGATGAAAATTATATTCTACTATGGGCATTAACTGATATGATGGATATGAATAAGGATTATAAAGTACAAGACTATGCACCAGAGTTTTTTATTTTTGGTTCTGATGGAGGTAATACTGCTCTTGCAATAGAAAAAATTACGGGAGATATTTACGAAATGCCATTTATTGGTATGTCAAACGATGCAGCTATTTTTAAAAATAATAGCTTTAAAGAGTTTATTGAGGATATATAGAAATAAGTAAAACTTAATTAAAGATGAAGTTAAATTACTGTGGAATATTAAAAACGAATAAAAAAGTAGCTTTAAATGTTGCAATAATTTTATTTGTAGCTTTTCTGTTTATCAGGTCTTTTTTTATAGAAACAGACCAAAAAGTATTTGAAGGAGGATTAAAAAACATTCAAGAAGAGCAGTTTCAAGGTATAGTTGCCGATAAAAAATTTGAAAAATTTAATCATAACGCCTCAGTTATCTATTTAAAGAATACTACTAAAGTTGCTATTTTTGGAGAATTTTGGTCAAAGATTATGATTGGAGATTCTTTGGAGAAGAAAAGGGGAGAAACAATTATTACCGTTTATAGAAATAATGAAAAGTTTATATTAGACAATAAAGAAATTCTTGATAGATTTAAAAAATGAATGATAATAGGATTTCTGTCTCCTCCTAAAATAAATTAACAGAAATACAGTAGTTTCCTGTCTCAACTACTCAATCCAACCATTTCTATTAAAAAAAACTTTACGCGGATATTTCTTGGCATAACTGTCAATGAGCTGCATGATGTATTGATTGCTGACGTAAGGCGTAACGAAATCTTTTATTTGGGAAGGTTCTGTAATCGCAACATCTGAAGTGATGTATCCCATACCATAAAAATGACCTTTTTCGACCCAGATACAACTGCGTTCCTCAGCAGATCTGCCTTTATCGATAATGGCGAAAGTCGATCGGCTGTTTCGGAAAAAGTCTATTGCAGTTTCAATTTTCGAATTGTGAGACGCTGCATCCGGTAACTCCGATAGATCTTTGGCCGGCATAAATTCTCCGAGCTCGGGCTTTGAATATTTACAGAATCGATAGTCAATATCGAATTGTTCGGAGAGGGAGCGCAACAGGTTGATGGCAGCAAATTCACTATTGAAGACTTCAATGCTGTCCTGAAATTTACCCATTTTTCCTATTGCCAGATACCGATAGCCGTTACGGGCTTCATACTGATAAAGGCCATATTTTGCTTCAAAGCGTTTTAGGGCCCTGTTGTAGGCAGGCCAGAGCTTTTTGATTTCGGTACATTCCAAAAGCAGTGCCATCAGTTCGGTGGCGCAGACCTCAAAGGAAATACTGTGAATGTCCCGCAGGAAGTTTTGCCTTTGCGGATTGATATTATGACCGCTGAAATGAGAACCAACCCGTTTTTTGATGTTAATGGCTTTTCCGACGTAAATTACTTTTTTGAGCTGATTGTAGAAGTAATACACGCCTGGTTTTTCCGGTAACTGTTCAAAATCCTGTGGCGGCAGGTTAGGAGGCAAACGCTGGTCCTGTGCCGTGTTCTTAATCATTTTTGAAATGACGCCTTCAGTATCCCATTCCAATAGCCGTTCCAATAAGATTACTGTTGCGTCTGCATCTCCACCGGCGCGGTGTCTGTCTTTTACGGGTATATCCAGAGCATTACAAAGATTACCCAGGCTGTACGAACCCAGACCCGGTTTGATCTTTCTGGCAGCACGAACGGTACAAAGTTTTCGGGCAGTCCACTTTAGGCCTGCTTTTTCGATCTCATGACGCACAAAGGAATAATCGAAGTTGACGTTATGGGCAACGAAGATTCGATCGGTCAGCATCTCCAGCACTTTTTCGGCAATATCATCGAAGATCGGGGCATGCTGCACCATTTCATTGTTAATTCCGGTTAAGGCAAAAATGGGAAGCGGGATCTCCTTTTGTGGATTTACGAGTGTTTCAAATCGGTCAATTACCTTGGTTCCGTCGTGAATAATAATGGCAATTTCCGTAATCCGGCTGCCACTGGCATTACCGCCGGTGGTTTCGATATCTACTATGGCATATTGCATTTTTTTCATCGGGAACTAAAATAGAAATAGGTTCATCGGTTGATTTTCCTTTGATTCTTAAGAAGTTGAAAATCGTATTGACAAAAATAGCACAGATTGTAGTAGTGTGTAGTGGAAGTCTTGTTCTAAATTGTAACAAAAATTATAATTGAAATTTCGGAACTTACTGTTTTAATCCTGCTCAAACGATTTTAAGCTGCCGTCGTCATTAAATTGTATGGAGTATTTCTCACGGCTTCCATTGATGGTTATGGGATACCATCTTATCTGATTGTTCCAGATGGTGAGGTAAGTACTCGACAGGGGTTGGGCTCCTTCAATTTCCTGCGCTTTTTTATTGTAAATATCGGTTAGTTTCGCTGCATTCACGAAACTGGTTTTGTTTAAAGAAACCAAACGTCCTTTCACATCATCATGCACGGATAACTGAACAGGTTTGGGTTCAGACCATTTGTTGTCCCGAAATTCGTAGGCATCAACATATTTTGGATTCTCCGGATGCTGGAGCATCACGTTGATGGTACCGTCATTATAAAAATATAAAGTGGAATAAATAAAAATTTCCTTCCCGGCATATTGCGGCAATTTTCGCAATGCTGCTTCTGCATTTTTTAAGGCATTGGTGTCTGTTAGAAAATCGATTTCCCTGCCTTGAAGATGGTGTTGCCGCAGCACTGTAGTATGTTTTTCGAGTACGGTATTTATGATCTGCTGAACATCAGGCTGTGTGTTTTTCAACGGTTCAGGATTCGGTTTTTCTGCTTCTTTATGAACCAGTGTATCCTTCGTATGGAATGTTTCATCGATACTTTTTGATACCTGTTCGCAGCTTACCAACAGCAAACCGGAAATCAGTAGAATAATTATTTTTTTCATTTTATTCAATGTTATTTAAATCTTTTGCAAAGGCAATTTGTGCCGGATTTTCAGGGAGATAAAAAATGTCAATATGCTCTTTTTTGGTCACGTCAAGTTCCAGAAATCCAATAACTTTTTTCAGGCTTTTTTTATGAACGTGATGTTTCTGATCCGTGTATTCCAGTTCAAAATGCATCATGGGCTGCTCATTAATATAGGTTCCGGTCTGGCTGACTCTTATTAATTTGGCCTGGGTTCTTATGCCTTTGAATTTAATCACGGCCGCGTCATCATTTAAACCGGTTATTTTTCTAAAGATAAATTGCACGAGGTAACGGTAAAATAAAAGCGTCATCGGACAGATAATCAACGGATGGCCAATGCACATAAAACGCCAGCCCATACCATAACTTTCGAAACGATACGAGAAAACGTAATACGCTATTATTGCTATCGTGAGAATAGTCCAGCCCAGTATTCGTAAGATCAAAGTTGGAAGTTTTACGGTTGCTGTTGTAGTGGCAATGATAAAATGCGGAGTACGCTTCATATCCCTGTTGAGCAGCAGGTTTAGCTTTTTTCCGGCTTCAAAGCGTCGCTCGTGGGGTTTACTGTCTGTAATTATGGTCTTATGGGTAATTTCGGTATTGGACAGGTTTTTAAACGATAATTCCAGTTCGTACGTAGTGAATTTTGATTTTGGCTTTGAAATTTTTACAGCACTTATAATTTTTGCTTCGCGCTGTACACCGTTAGTTTTTATTTTTTCTAAAGTGCTTTTGGTGATGAAAATCTGTACAATCCATTTTTGGAAATAACCAATTAAAAGAATGAGCCAGAGGAGTAAGGATAGCACCACATAACCCATAGCCAGATACGGGTTTTTATCTTTTAGGGTGCTTATATCAAATTCACTATTGATCGCATAATACATAAACATAGGAAAAGGAATGGCAAAAAAGAGCAGATAAAGCGCCCAGAAGGTAATGGCAAAATGTTTTTTCATTCCTTGTACTATTTTGGATTATTACTATTGGCAGCTACTTTTTAGATTATCAGCTGCTAATCAAATTTAAACAAAATATAAATAGCAGCATACGCTAAAAATCACAGCCATTCCCCCGAAGTATTATAATCTTCCGGAAAATAGGTAAGATATTGCACCATCCGTGGACTTTTTCCCTTGTTTGCAGTGGCACAATGGGGTAATGTATTGTTCCAGATGATAAAATCGCCGGCCTTACCAGGTACAGGTTTTGGCTTCAAGGTCTGAATCGCTTTTTCCCTTGGGTATTCATGTGGTTCAAGGTTTTTCAGCCAATTATTGATTTGGTTATGAAAGCCCGGTACGCAATGAAAAGCACCATCTTCAATTCCGCAATCCGTGAGGTAGAGGAGCCCCTGCAATCCAAACGGAATGGGTTGTTTTAAACTGGTATCCCAATGAAGCGGACTGCCTAAAAAAGTAAAATCATTGGTTTCCGGCGGATTAAAACTTACTTTGTCTATCGTTTTGTAGATTTTGGCGGTGCCATAAAGCTGTTCGTATGCTTTTCTGATTCTTGCAGAAAAGCGGTTTCTGTTTAAGGTTTCATGATCCGAAAAATTAAGCATTAATCCTTTCTGGTTTTCATGCCTTACATACCAGGTTTCCTTTTTGTGGGGATCCATTTTTAAGTAGTCCCAGATCGCCTGTTGTGTAGCTTCGCAATCTTCTTTCGAAATAGCATTTTTTACAATCACATAGCCGTTTTGATTCCAGAAATCGAGATCCTGCTCCGAGAGTACTTTATCGGTAAAAGCTTCTGATTCGTTATTTCCGTTTTTTTGTCGGGTAGTAATCCAGGTTTTAAAGGTTTCAAAATCGGGTTTTTCAAAGTATAAAAACTGTAAAGTGTCTTCCATGCCAATCCCCAATTGGTATAAGGCTTTCATTTCTTCGTCCCAGTTATCCCCTGTAGTTGAAGAGCTGACAGGTTGTACAGCACGTTCCCATAGTTTTTCAAGAATAGTCCAGGGCATAGTAGTATGAGTTTTAGTTGTATAATGGAAGCGGAGATAAAAATACAGCTCTTTTACGAACAGGAAATGGGTATTTATACCTGATCTCAGGTTTTACACGAACCTGTTTTCAATAGGATTTATTGGAAGGCAAACAATAAAAATTCAAGCCCTAACGAAATGGGATCCTGTAATTTTCAGGAATCAGGTGGCTGTTCTGAGTTGCGGGAAATTTTTGAAATCCAAAACCATTCTCTACTTTTTTAAATTATCAATTACTCTGTTATTGAGTCTGTGAAAGTTAAAAAATAAATAGCATACCTTTGTTATACTTCCTCAATCATAAGTAAGACACCAAAAAAATGTACGATATCATTTTCAGACATATTGAAGAAAAAGTCCGCCTGACCCAGGCGGAAAAGGAACTGATAAAGACTTTTTTTACACCCAGAAAACTAAAGAAAAAACAATTTCTGGTAGTGGAAGGACATGTTTGCAGCTATTTGACATTTGTCTCGAAAGGACTTTTAAAGGCGTATCATGCAGATGATAAAGGCAATGAACATATCAACCAGTTTTCTCCGGAAGGCTGGTGGACGTCGGACATGAGCAGCTTTTTTAGCGGAGGAATCTCCTTTTACAGCATAGATGCCATGGAAGATTCAGAAGTCTTGCTGATTACCAGCGAAAATTTTGAAAACTTAACCGTACAGGTTCCCGTCATGGACCGGTATTTTCGTTTGCTTTTTCAAAATAGCCTGATTACCAAAGAAAGAAGGTTAATAAGTTCGCATACGCATACTGCAGAAGAAAAATACAGGCATATTTTAGACAACAATCCTGATCTGATCAAACGCATACCTCAAAATTTGTTGGCTTCCTATCTTGGACTTTCGCCAGAAACGCTGAGCCGTCTTAAAAAGAATATTGTTTTAGGTCATCAATAATTGATTTAGATCAAGCGAATTTCTTGTTTTAGGTCATCGTTTCGAAGCCTGTTCAGGAAGTACTTTTGAAAAAAATAAAGTACTTATGAATGCTCAAAAATCAACCCTGCCGGATACAGCCGGAAATATAGCCTTAGTAGTAGGAGCAACCGGAATTGCCGGAAGCAATCTTGCCGCAAAACTGCTGGAAAAGGGATGGACTGTCTTTGGACTTTCCCGAAATCCGAAAAATGATACTAAAGGTTTACGCCCCATTGCTGCTGATTTACTTCATCCGGAATCGTTAACTGCCGCTTTACCTGACGTGGCACCGACCCATGTTTTTTTCACAACCTGGATGCGAAACGATACGGAAGAGGAAAATATCAGGGTCAATAGCGCCCTGATTCGCAATTTGCTGAACGTACTGTCTCCTAAAAAATCAGTAAAACATGTTTCACTGGTAACGGGTTTAAAACATTATCTTGGACCGTTTGACGCTTATGCTACAAACGGAACTTTACCGGAAACGCCGTTAAGAGAGGAACAGCCCCGATTAGACCTGCCGAATTTTTATTACGCACAGGAAGATGCAGTGTATGAAGCTGCTGCCAGAGATGGCTTTACCTGGAACATACACCGACCGCATACGCTAATTGGCAAAACCATTGGGAACGCCATGAATATGGGCACAACATTAGCGGTGTATGCGAGTATTTGCAAACGCGAAGGAACACCGTTTATCTGGCCGGGTTCTGAAGCACAATGGAACGGGGTATCTGATGTTACGGATGCTAAAGTGCTGGCCGATCAGCTTATCTGGGCTGCACTTAACCCTGAAGCTCACAATCAGGCCTTTAATGTTACCAATGGTGACGTTTTTCGTTGGAAATGGCTCTGGCCACGAATAGCACAATGGTTTGAAATTGAATATGAAGGATACAATGGAACTGTAAAACCTCTTGAAATAGTACTAAAAGAAAAGAATGCTATCTGGAAGGAGATTGTAAAAGAACATCAATTGATAGAAGGAGATTTGGGTCAGCTGGTATCTGCCTGGCATACCGATCTTGATTTGGGAAGACCTTTAGAAGTTCTGACAGATATGTCGCGAAGCAGAAAGCGGGGATTTACAACTTATAAAGAGACCAAAGATTCATTTTTTGAATTGTTTACCGAATTAAGAAACGATAAAATAATACCTTGATTAATTAGATAATTTGGCAATTGGAAAATGATATAATTTTTAATTGTGACTACCTGATTAATGCTCTAATTGACTGATAAAAAAATGGGACAAAGAAAAACTTCTTTGTCCCATTTTGTATTTGAATATACTATTTTTAATTATCGCAGAAAGAACCAATTTGCTGTAAATGTCTTTCGGTTTGGTATTTATTGAAGTTGTCCCATTTAGGCGGGGAACTTGTTTTTTGTCCGTACATTGCATCCAGGCAAATATTGTTGTCTTTGTATTTGTTATGTAAAACAGCCAGAATTTTAAAGAAAAATTCATCTAGTAATACGATAGCTTCAAACTCTGCTTTTAGTGTATCGAAATTAGAATCTGATGGATTTAATACTTGCAGTAAATCCAGGACTTCTTTCTTTTCCTCTTCATTGATTTCAGTGGCATAACCCATTTTTAAGGTTTTGAAAACCAGATTATTCCAGGCTTTGCTGTCATGTGCCCACTGAACATCAGGGAGGTTTAAAGAATGCTCACAAATAAGTATAATAGAGAAAAGAACGTCATTTAAGTATTCCGCCGGAAACTCGTCAAAACTTCTGAATTCGAAACCGCTCTGGTACATTTTTTCCTGATTAAAATCAAGACCCACTTCAGATAACATTTCATATTCCATGTCAGCTTCAATCTGATCACGCCACCAAACGTTTTCTTCCTTTTCGAATTTCAGTAATTTTCTAAAATCATCTACATTATACGTTAGGATTTTACCTTTTGGCATTGCTTTGTTGTACGTTCCCACACCAATGTAACGCGACATGGCATTTCGCATAGAACCGAGGGTAAACTTTTTATCCAGGCTGTATTTATCACTTATCACGCCCATAATGTCCGGACTTCCAAGAGTGGCTATAAAAAACGGTTCAAACCATTGCAATAAATAAATGGCATTGGCATGTGTTTTTTCAAAATCAGTGTAATCTACAATTCTGCTGTCTTCTGTTAACGACGGTAAAGTGATATGAAAATGGTACGTTCCGTTATTAAACAACACCAGGTTTTCCTGATTCGTCATGAACATATTGAGTCCGTTGTTGTAATCCGGAAAACTTAATTTTCCGTTTAACACAGATGATTCATTGATTTTATCCAGGAATAGTTTTTTAGTCGCTTTTAGTTCTTTGCAAGAATCTGCTATTGTTCTGTTTTCAAAATATTTGGTCACAAATTCAATAGAATCACCATCAAAATGTACAGAGCCCATTGTTTTGTTTCTTTGGGTAATCATACTCTGAATATTGTACGGCTGATCTTCAAGGAAAAGTTCCATGATTGATTTTCCCAGATAGTCAGGATTTTCAGTTGGCTGTGCAATCGCCTCACCAGTTTCGGTATCGATTAATGGTTTTATGGGCGATAATGTTTTGTGCTGATAATTGATATCCAGTTTTTCCAGCGAATGACTGTTCATCATTCGGCTTACTTTATAGTTTTCGTTCAGACCAAAAGCTTTTTTCAAAATAGGTGTTAAGCTTTCCGGTTTGTAACATTTTCTATAGTCGATACTGTATTTCTCAAAACCAATTTTTTCTTGTATAAACTCACCAGAAACTATTAGGGATTCTTCAAATTGCATGTAGGTTTCGTTTTCCAATCCTATTCCCCAATAATATTTTTTTGTCTGATTGTCTTTCATTTATACGTTCTTTCTTTTTTAAGTTATTTTAATTTTAAAGTCATTTTATTCAGAGATATAAATCCAATCTGTTAAAATTAGAGACAGGAAACCTATAACGGATGAAGCATATTGTTGCCTCCATTATAAAAGTTTTTGTTTACTTTTAAGAATATAGGAATTTATATTTTAGAAATTCTGTACTTTTTATCGACTGAAAGAGCAATTAAGAAGTAAAATTCATAATAACGTTATAAATTTACTGTTGTTATTAATCACTTTTGTATCAATAATTTAGGACAGGGAAGAGTCAAAACACCACTTTTGCTATTCCTGTTTTTTCTAGGTTGCAAAAGTAGTTTTTTATTATCGTATTTGCAAGTGGTTAACTTGTTGATAATCAATATTTATTTTTGAATGTGTATACGATTGCAGCAATTGTATTTTTATTCATGATAATAAAACACATAAGACGAATACAATTCATCTGTCCACCAGTCTTTTCTGATTTCCGCAAAGTAATTGTAATTCAGCTTTCCTGCCTGTGACTGCAGCGGATATACTACTACACCATTCTCGCGATAAGCCTTATGCAAATCTGTTTCAGGAACAACAGGAACAATATGTCCGGAAAGTCCTCTTTGTCTTCTTTTGGCGCAAATAATTCCAATGCCGCCGTTAGCATTTACTTTAGTCTGCATTTCATCCACAGAAAACATTCTTTCCCAGCCAAAACTGACTCCCCATTCCAGGAACCAATCGTGTATGGCACTGGAATAAATGCGATCTACGGTTTGTTCAAAAACAGGTTCTACTTCCTGTCCCTGCAAAACTTTTTCCAGGGATTCCGGCGTCCACCAAACGGTTGGGAGGTATACTTTAGAGAAATAGCAATAGTCGTACGAGTAAACATTGCAGTAGGTGTCTTCTACTGTTTTTTGATATCTCAGGTTGGTTTCAACATCCAGTTTGTCAATCAGTCGTGCAATACTTTCTTTTTTAGTCGCAGCATTCGTTAGATCCCTATACGGAATACTGGAATCACCGAGAGGTTTTTCCTTCATTTCCATAGCATCTAATCGGGATCCGGGATCCGGTAACAAATCTACTTTCCTGATCTGACTATTCGGTATTGTATTTTCATCTAAGGGTAACGATGCTACTGATACAGTATGTTTTTCCATCTTGACTGCTTAAAATTAATTGGCTTAACGCTGCTGCATTTATTATTTGTACAGCGTAATTTGGTAAGCCAGCGGGTAAATGTAAGGATTTTAAAATTTCTAAGAGTTTTAGAAAAAGACAAATTACAGAAAAAATAAGGATTAGTTTAATTGTCTTGGCTGTTTTAAATACAAAAAAAGCGTACCGTTGGGTACGCTTTTTACTTTTTTAAATTATCTCTGTTTTGCTAATCTTTGTCCTCTTCTGATTCCTCATCCTCATTGTTAATCACATCGTCATCATCATTTGTAATGGATTCTTCACCCGGAACATTTTCTGCTGTAACGTTTTCCGTGTTTTCAAATTCAGTGTGCTCGTTTTCAAGCTCTTTAATGAATTCCGGTTCATTTTGATACGGATCTTCCTCTCTGGCATAATTATCAGGATCCACCAGTGTATTCTGGTCTATATAATCAGGATCACTCTCTCCAAATTCTGGTGTTGGCTCTGTATGAGCTTGTGCCTTAAAAGGATTTTCGCTTTGAATGTTATTTCCATCAACCAGCGTATTCTGATCGATAAAATCAGGGTCTGTCTGACCGTATTCGTTGTTGTTTTGCTTTTCCATAACGCTGTTTTTAAATTAATTCTATTTTTATAATTGAACTTTTAATGTCCTTTTCCCGAAAGAAATACTGGATTAGCTTTCCTTTTTAAAAGTCGGTATTTTACAAATTTAGGGCAGACCAATCTTGAATGTATTATAGAAAGAGCAGTTATAGTTGCATAATTAATAGGTGGTTGTGTTAAAATTATCTTATAAAGGAAGCCCGGAAATGTCTCAGAGGAAACGCTTCCTGTTAAATACAGGTACGGAGTTGTTAAATTTTATTGTTGTATTCGAATTTTCTTATTTGCAGAGAATAAAACAGCAACAATCAACGTTCTTAAACAAAACTATATTATGGGCTTATTTGATTTTATGATAGTGGAAATAGCTATGGATTTGGGAACAGCGAATACTTTAATAATTTACGACGGAAAAATTGTAGTAGATAGTCCTTCCATTGTGGCCAGGGATATTAGAAACGGGAAGATTATTGCTGTAGGCCAGGAGGCCAGTTTGATGCAGGGTAAGACACATGAGAATATTAAAACGATCCGGCCGCTTAAGGACGGGGTAATCGCAGATTTTGATGCTTCGGAAAAAATGATCAGCTGGTTTATCAAAAATATACCGCAGATCAAGAAAAACTTTTTCACCCCCGCACTTCGAATGGTCGTCTGTATTCCAAGTGGTATTACCGAGGTTGAAATGAGAGCGGTAAAGGAATCCTGCGAACGTGTAAACGGCAAAGAAGTATTTTTAATTCATGAGCCTATGGCCGCTGCAATCGGAATTGGTCTGGACGTGATGCAGCCCAAAGGAAATATCATCGTTGATATTGGAGGAGGAACTACGGAAATTGCGGTTATTGCTCTTGGAGGCATAATTTGCGATAAATCGATAAAGATTGCCGGAGATGTTTTTACCAATGATATCTTGTATTATATCAGAACACACCATAATTTATATATTGGTGAAGGTTCTGCAGAACGCATAAAAATTGAGGTGGGTGCTGCAACGGAGGATCTTGAGGATGCTCCCGAAGATATAACAGTTCGCGGAAGGGATTTGCTAACTGGAAAACCCAAAGAGGTCAAAGTTTCGTTCCGGGAAATTGCAAAAGCTCTGGATAAGTCCATACAGCGAATTGAAGATGCTATTATGGTAACGCTTTCAGTGACACCACCGGAGCTGGCTGCAGACATTTACAATACGGGATTGTACCTTGCAGGAGGAGGCGCCATGCTGCGTGGTCTTGACAAAAGGCTGTCCCAAAAGACAGAATTACCGGTTTATATTGCAGAAGATCCTTTAAGAGCTGTTGTGAGAGGTACAGGTATTGTGTTAAAAGATATCGTTAAATATAAAAGTGTACTGGTGAAATAAGAAACAGTTTTCAGTCGCAGTTTACAGTCTCAATATAAACTGAAAACTGCGACTGTGACTGAATACTGAAAACTGAGACTAAAAAAGAATTAATTAATCTTCACCAGATGCGCTTCAATTGCAGCTCGGTCTGATTCATATTGTGCCGGAAGTTTTAAATTCTGACCTAATTCTTCTAAGCTTTCATCAACGGTAAAACCGGGATTTTCGGTAGCGATTTCAAACAAAACTCCGCCTGGTTCTCTAAAGTACAAAGAGTGAAAATACTGTCTGTCGATTTGTGGTGTTATGGATAATCCGTAAGCTTCGATTTTTTCACGGAAGTGCATTAAAATTTCATCATTCTGCACTCGGAAAGCCACGTGGTGAACAGATCCGTTGGCTACATGACCGCGTTTTTCTTCTGCCAGTTCTACAAGGTCAACAATAGCAGCATTTTCTACAGTGTCTGTTGCGTAACGGTAACGGTTTACCTCCTGGTCAATCAATTTATATCCAAATATATCGGTTAAGATGGCAGCAGTAGCTTTGATACTGTTTAAAGTCAGTGTGATGTTATGAAAACCTTTTGTTGCGACATCGGCTTTTACTTCGTCAGTTTCCCAGGGTTTTCTGTTATCATCTGTTTTAGATTCGATTAACTCTAATTTTAGTCCGTCCGGATCTAAGAAAGTCAAATATTTTTCACCGAATTTTTCAGCAGGTTTATTGTAAATTACATTGTATTTTTCAAAACGTTGCTGCCAGAAATCAAGACTTCCTTTTGGTACGGAATAGCCAATTTCTGTTGCCATTCCGGAACCTTTTCTTCCTTGCTGGATTCCTTCTCCCCAAGGGAAAAAAGTTAAGATGGTTCCGGCACTACCCACCTCGTCACCAAAGTAAAAGTGATACGTTCCCGGATCATCAAAGTTGACTGTTTTTTTAATGAATCTTAATCCTAATACGTTGGCGTAAAAGTTGAAATTACGTTTCGCGTCACCTGCAATTGCAGTAATATGGTGTAAGCCTAAAATTTTATTTTCCATGGTTTCTATTGATATTAAATTGTTATTGATTTTCTTTTACAAATTTACGTCCGTTATGCCTCATCATCGATTAACCTAGATTAAGAAATAAAAACGCGATCTTTTTTAAATCTGACCAATACTAACCAAATAACATTCCGTTTGTTTTAAGGTGTTGCTAATTAGTAAATTACATGCTTGTTGTACGTTTTTAATTATACGATATATCGTAATTTTATGCGGAGTATATGCTTTATTTCAAAAATCGATAGTAATTTAATTAGTTCTATTTCTTAAATTTACCCTGTTACGACCTAATACCACACCAATCACTACTATGGAAAAGCCTACAGATCCGACTGCAGTTATCATGAACCGGCTGCAGGAAAGAGAAAGAGAACAGATTTTGATTCTGTCGATCTGCAAGGCGCTTTCGGAAGCAGAAACCAAAGAAGAATTTCACTTTGTTGTAAGCGATTTGTTAAAAGAGCATCTTTCTTTTGAAGATTTTATTTTTGCTTTTTCCAATGAAGCCGAAACGGCCTATGAAATTTTCTATCAATTGACAGCACCAAAAACACAAGACAACAAGACCTATTCTACAGCAGATGGTTTTTTTGACGCTTGTGCCAACAATGCCGATACCGTTATTTTTGATTTAAAAGCCTTAACGGAACGGAAAAATAACATTCCGGACTATCTTCATTCCATAAATACCAAAGGTTTTAAAAACGGAATCGGAATTTGTCTTCCGTATAGTAAAGGAAGCAGAAATGTACTTTTTCTTTTCTTTAGAAATACCACCGCTTTTACCAGAGAATCCAATCGCATTATTCGGGGTATCGCGACTCAGTTTTCCATTACTTTCCGCAATCTCAAAATGACGGAGCGGTACGAAAGCAATTTAGCCGAATTGATACGGCTGAAAAGTACTCCTGAACTAAAAAAAGTACCTGTAAAAAAGGAAGAACCTCAGGGCTTTTATGGAATTGTAGGGAAAAGCGAAGCTATGCAACAGGTATACGAATTGATTCAGCAGGTTGCAGCGTCGTATTCGACCGTTTTGATTTTTGGCGAAACCGGAACCGGAAAAGAACTGATTGCAAGTGCGATTCATCAGTTGTCTTTGGTTTCTAATGAAAAAATAGTGAGAGTCAATTGTGCCTCGATTCCGGAAAACTTAATAGAAAGTGAATTATTCGGACATGAAAAAGGCGCTTTTACAGGCGCTACGGAAGTGAGAATCGGTAAATTCGAACAGGCCCATAACGGCACTATTTTTCTGGATGAAATAGGGGAGCTGCCTTTGGAATTGCAGGGCAAACTGCTACGGGTTTTGCAGGAGAAAGAAATAGAACGAATTGGCGGTAAAAACACCCTGAAAGTAAATGTTCGGGTCATTGCCGCGACCAACAGATTACTGGAAAAAGAGGTTGTCGAAGGCCGTTTCAGAAGTGATTTGTATTATCGCCTTAATGTATTCCCGATTGCGCTGCCGGCTCTGCGGGATCGTCCGGAAGATATTGAACTATTGGGGAATTTTTTCCTCGAAAAGCATTCGCAGAAAAACGGCAAAAAAGTCAAGGGCTTTTCTAAAAAAGTAATAAACAGCATGACCGCCTATGCCTGGCCCGGAAATGTCAGGGAACTCGAAAATATGGTAGAGAGAGGCACCTTATTTGCCAAAGAGGAAATGATAAAAGAAATGAGTTTCCCCGAAATTTTTAAAACAGAATCTACGATTTCCGAAACGGATTTTTATATCAAAACGCTGCAGGAAGTAGAGAAGGAGCACATTCTGAAAGTTGTACAAAAATGCGGCGGGAGAATTTCAGGACCGCAGGGCGCTGCCGTTTTATTAGATTTGCCCGGAACTACACTAATTTCGAAAATGCAGAAACTGGGGATCAAAAAAGGACATTTTTAGGTTGATTGCTATTCCTGCGCCATATTTATTTTCCCTGAAGAAACAGCCCAAAAAATTAATAAAAGCATACAGATTGCCAAAGCAATGACAGGAAACCGGAATGAAATACCAAATGCAATTAGATAGGTTGGCAGTCCGTACAAATAATTTTTCCTGATTTTTCGGATGGCCGAATTGGTAATTCCGGGACGCAATAGTTTTTTGTTGGTACTCGCGATAAACCACAAAAGATTGTACGAAAGATTGATCAGTACAAAGATTCCGGTATAAATCGCAACAGCAACAGAAGCAGCTTCTCCGTTGAAAAATCGTGCCAGTAAAGCGGTCGGATACGATACGGTGGTAACCAGAAAAAGAATCAGGCCGTTGGCAAACATGATGGCTGTATTGCGACTGTAAATCTGCTTGAAAATTTTATGATGGTTGACCCACATGATAAAAATACTGAAAAAAGAAAGCGTAAAAGCCAAATAGGTGGTCCATTCGCCTTTTAGAAAAGCAAGCAGTTCAGCACCGTTTTTTACTGCAGTGGTGTCCGGAGCATGAAGATCCAAAACCAAAAGCGTAATGGCAATGGCGAAGACGGCATCACTGAAATTCTCGATTCTTACGGTTTCTTTTTCCATTTTATGATTTTAACTTGTTGTGTAATTTAATTAAAACAGACAGAAATGTATTTCTAAATCTATGTGATTTTCTTTTTCACGCAGATTTAGCAGATTTAGCGGATTTTTTTAATCTGTTTAATTCTTTAATCTGTGGCTATCTATCCCTCTTTCAGATTTTTTAATCGGTAACTATTTATTTTAAAATTAAAGTTTTATAAAAATTGATTTTCGAAGTTTCGGTTCGATGTTTTTTGTCTTGTGGCCCTTTCCGGTCGTGTCTTCCACTAATAAAATGGATCCTGTTTCAAAATTTCTTTTTTCTCCTAATGAAGTTTCAATTTCAACGCCTCCTTCCAGTAAAACAATATACTGGCGGTCGGGCGCATTATGAAAATCGTAATCGTAAGCAGGTTTGACTTCTCTGAAAACGATCGATTTTACCGGTTCATCATCAGATAAAAAGCCAATATCACCGTTGTTTTTCAACGGCACTTCGAAGTCTTCAAAATGACTTTCGCCATTCTCATCGCTATAGACTCTGGTAATTTGTATCATGATTTTTTAGAGAATACAAGTTGGTTGGCCAGATCAATTTCGTCCTGACTTATGGTGTGTCCCATATTAGCATAGATTTTTTTGGTAACAGCTGCTCCTAACTTTTTAAGTAGTGCTTCAGATTCATTGACTCTTTCGACCGGAACGTGAAAATCAGGATCGCTTGTTCCGATGAAAATGGGTGTGTTTTCAAAGTTTCCGGCATAATGCTCTTCGTATACTTTATCACCGATAAGTCCGCCTGTAAAAGCCACCACACCGCCATATTTGGCAGCATTTCTGGCTGTAAATTCTAAGGCAAGACAGGCTCCCTGGGAAAATCCAAGAAAGTAAATGTTTTCCTTTTCAATTCCGTTTTGCTGAACGGCGACAACTACCTGATGAATGGTGTCTAACGATTTTGAAAAAGAAGGTTCATTCTCAGCAATTGGTACCAAAAACGAATACGGATACCACGTTCTGTTTTCGGCCTGAGGTGCTATCAGGACAAAATCTTCCACCTCCAGATGTCTTGCAATCGAAAGGATATCATGTGCGCCTGCACCACGGCCGTGAATCATGATCAGGGCTTTTTTGGCTTCATTTAAAGGTACACCGTCTGTTATAATTTCTGTATTCATGAGCTTTATTTTTTAATTAATAAGTGGTAATGAAATTTTTTTCCCGCAGATTCAGCAGATTGGGCAGATTTTTTTGCCTTCAATCGTTTATCGCGATAGCTATCGGGAGTGGTATTTCACAATCTTGTCATTTCGACGGAGGAGAAATCTCCGTAAGTAAATCCGTAATGAAAACCCAATCAGGAAATAATTATTTTTTCCAGATGTCTTCATATTCATCCGGATGTCTTTTGAATTGTGCGTGAACGTAAGGACAAAGCGGCAGCACTTTTAGATGATTGGCACGTACATAAGAAACCATTTCCTCCAGCAGTTTTTTGGCATAGCCTTTTCCTTCGGCTTCCGGTTCAACTCCGGTATGGTAAACCGTTAGTAAATCGTCTTTGATGCTTACAGTCATTTCGCCCAGTTTTTTATCATCGACATACAGATTGAAAGCTCCGTGTTTTTTCTCGTCTAATTCCAGTTTTATTGTTTCCATATCTTTTAATTATATCCTTGTTTTATATCTAATTTTTTCATTTTTGCATACAAAGTCTGAGGCTGCATTTTCAGCAATTCTGCTGCACCGCCCGGTCCGGAAACTTTTCCGTCGCAGATTAGCAGTGCATTCAGGATGTGTTCTTTTTCCATTTCTTCCATAGATTTCATTTTTCCGGACTGTTCCTGTAACGGATTTGAAGGATGGGAAGGAAGATCAAATTTTTCGATTTCATTGGTTTTGGCCAATAATACATTTCTTTCGATCAAATGTTCTAATTCGCGAATATTTCCCGGCCAGTCGTATTGCATCAGTTGTTCTAAAGCGGAAGGACTAATACCGGTGACATTTTTTCTTGAATTTGAGGCGTATTTCTTTAGAAAATAATGGGCAAGAGCTTCAATATCTTCTTTTCGTTCTTTTAAAGTGGGTAACTGAATTGGAAATACGTTTAGCCTGTAATACAAATCCAGCCTGAAACGCCCTTCGGCAACTTCTTTTTCTAAAGAACGGTTGGTTGCGGCGACAATACGGACATTGATTTTGATGGTTTTATTTCCTCCAAGCCGCTGGATTTCTTTTTCCTGCAGCACCCGTAATAATTTTACCTGGGAATCTAAGGGTAATTCACCAATTTCATCCAGAAAAATAGTACCGTTATGGGCCTGTTCAAACTTTCCGATTCGTAAAGTATTGGCTCCTGTAAAAGAACCTTTTTCATGCCCGAAAAGTTCTGATTCTATGAGGGAATGGGGCAAAGCAGCACAATTGACCACCACAATTGGATTCGATTTATGAGCCGAAAGATCGTGTATCGAATGTGCTACACGTTCTTTTCCGGTACCGCTTTCACCCAGAATCAATACTGAGGTTTCGGCAGGGGCTACAATTTTTATTTTTTCGATTACTTCTTTCAAAAGAGGACTTGTTCCGATAATGCCGTCAATTTCCTGATTTTCGGTTTCGGTCTGAAGCGCTGTAAATGTTCCGTTTTCCTGATCAAATCTGTATTTGGCAATATCGAGCATGACCATAAGATCTCTTTCCCGGAATGGCTTCACCATAAACCCATACGGATGTGTTGCTTTTACGGCTTCAAGTGTCGTCTGATTGGTATTGGCGGAAATGTACAGAAAAGGCAATTGCATTTCGCGCAGTTCCCAGGCCAGGTCAATTCCGGTCAGATCCCCTTTTAGCATGATATCCAGTAATACCCAATCCGGTCTTTTTTCGCCGATTAATTTTCGGGCCTGTACCACAGAAGAAGCAATACCGGTTACCTGATAACCCGCTTTGAGCAGCATGATTTTTAAATCGTTTGCTACAATAAATTCATCTTCAACAATTAGAATTTTCTCCTTCATTACCTAAATTTATATTATTTCAGAATTTTCAACAGCCCCTTCAAATTCCGTGTTTCTTGTAAATGTGATTGTGATGGTGAGCCCATTCTCATTTTCCATGTTAAAAGTGCCGTCAATCTGATCGCTTAAACCAATCATAAGATTCATGCCCAGAGAATTTCTTTCGAGCGTTTCAAAATGGTCCGGAAGTCCAACTCCGTTATCCTTAACGATAAGCTGATAGTCGTTTTTTTTCATATTTTGAAGCGAAATAAGTACCTCTCCTTTTCTTTCTAACGGGAAAGCATATTTAATAGCATTATTGATTGCTTCGTTTATGATTAATCCAAGTGGTACTGCCTGTGCCACATCCAGATATACTTTTTCGGTGTTTAAAACAAAATTGATGTTTTGATCGGTATCAAAACATTCTTTCATATAGCTGATCAGTTCATGAATATACCACGACATATCTATATTCGCCAGATTATCCGACTGATATAATTTTTGATGGATCAGTGACATCGCATGCATTCGGTGCTGGCTGTTTTGTATGGCCAGTAAAGCATCTTCGTTATCCAGATAAGCCGATTGTGTGTTTAATAAACTAATCACAATCTGAAGGTTATTTTTAACACGATGGTGAATTTCTTTTAAAAGCCATTCTTTTTCAATCAGCATTTTTTTGTTCAGTTCGTTCTGTTCATTAATCTGTTGTCGCTGAATTTCCAGCTCTTCGTTCTTTTTCTTTTTGGACCTGAAGCTGTTGTATAAAAACGCTAAGAAAAGGATTAAGACCAAAACGCTTCCTATAAAAACATAGCGTATAATCTGATCGTTATGAATTTTTATTTCCTGTAATTTTCCCTGCTGTGTGAGCAGTTTAATGTTTTTGTCTTTTTTTTCTGTTTCAAATTGAAGCTGCAATGCTGCGGACTGTTTCAGTTTTTCCACGTTAAAAAGAGAATCTCTCAGGAGTTGATGTTTCTGCAAATGTTTTATGGCAGATTCGTATTTTTTGCTGGCATGATCGGATTGAAAAGACAAGAGTTCAACCTGAGAATAAAGAATAAGCTTATTCGATTTTTTAGCAAATTCCCTGAATTTTTCAATGTAGGCATACGTTTTTTCTACCTGCCCGGATTGTTGTAAATAAATGATAATTCCGGTAAGTTTATAAGCAAGACCGACATTCGATTCCTTATAATCTTTTAGTATCTGCTCATAATAAGGCTTAGCTTTATCCAGTTGTTTAAGCATAGAATAGCAGACTACAAATATAAACCGCTGTCTTATTCTGGTAACCTCATCTTGCGGGGGATAATCCGTGGCAGTTCGTTTAAGCGTGCGCAATGCTTCATGATAATTTTTTTGCTGGCAGTACAATGATGCCAGATTGTAACTTATTGTATTAATGTCACTTACGTTTTTATTCTCTAACGCAATATTCAGCGCTTTTTCAAAATTAGAAAAGGCTAAGTCATATTTGAGAAGATCATAATAAGCAAGGCCAAGATGATTGTAAATGGTACACAGCTGATAACTGGTATCGTGAGTTTCTTCGGCTGTTTTTTCTGCCATTAATGCATATTGCAATGATAGTTGCGTGTTTTGTAAAATCCCGTAATTGTCTGACATTAATGTATAGACACCCTGAAGGGCTTTGAAACCAATAGCTTTATAAATAACAACTGCATTTTCTAAATGCACTAATGCTTTTTGATTTTCTTCTATACTTCCGTAATAATCGCCAAGATCTTTTAAAGCATCTGCCTGTTTTTTGTAAGCCTTGCCTTTTTTATAAAGCGGAATTGCGATTTCAAGATATTTTATTTTTTCTTCCACATCCTCTTTTTCATAACCTTTGTAAGCACAAAGCTCTCTGTAGACATCTGCTTTTAGAACGGGTAAATTGTTTTTTATCGAATAGGCCAAAGCTTTATTCGTAATAATTTGTGCTTTTTTAGCATCGCCTTTTTCCCTGCAAATTTGTGCGGACAACAGAATTGCTTTTCCTTTTCCGAGTTTATAATCTAAGCTGTTGCTTAATTTTTCTGCTTCAAAATTTAAATTATCTGCACTGTCAAGATCTGTTTTAAACTCTCCCGGTTTGGTAAGATAATAATTGCTCAAAGCCAAAAGGAATTCGACCTTTTGGCTGTTATTTTCAGCGGAAGCAATTTTCTTTTTTAGTTGATCGGGATCTTCCTTAGACTGGGCAATTCCGGAAATGCCTGTAAGTACAAACAAGAAGGCTGTAGATAAGCTTCTTATGTGTTTTTTGACAGAAATAAAAGGGATAAAATTCATTTTTTAAAGATAATATATTATCAGAAATCCGCAACTCTATATCCGGGTTTGTTTACTATTCGCGGTGGTAGAGGTAACATATAATCATGGCTGCTCCGGGCAAAACCAAAGTCCCCAAACCGAAAAACTTTCCTGCAACTGCCCCTAAAAAACAGCCCGTAAGAAAACCGATTATGGTAACCAGCTGTTTCTTAAAACTGAGCAGTACTTCGGCCTCTTTTAATCCATTTTTCAATAAGTTTCCGAGGTCAAGAGAGGCTTGCGTTACATTTCCGGTCATCATGGTGGTCGGACCGTGCGTTTCTTTGGCATACAATTTTCCGAAAGCATTCTGCAGTCCCATTGCAAATACGGTTGTCATCGCAATAGTATACATGGCCCATTCGGAAAAAAAATCAAAGTAACCCAAAACGTAGGTAGCAATACCGCTTAAAACCAATATAATACCTTCCCAAAATAAGATAGTGTAATGATTGATACTTTTTAAGGCAATTCTTCCTCCCACAATTACAGCCAGAATGAAAACCGGAAAAGTCAGTAGTTTTACCCAAGCGTGCAGGTCTGAGCCTTTGATAATCTGATAGGCAAAGACAATAAAGTTACCCGTAACATGCGCCGAAAAGATCGAGTCTGCCGCCACAAAAGTTACGGTATCGCAATACCCTGCTATCATGGTGAGCAGCAGGGTAACATACCAAATATTTTTTTGTATTTCCATAATTTGTTTATTTGAGGTGGGCGCGAAGCATCCAGGCCATTTTTTCGTGATTTTCTAAAAGACCCGTGATATAATCACTGGTTCCGGCATCGTGCAATTCTGCAGCAAAATTGTTGATGTTCTCGCGTAAGTGAATTAAAATGCTTTCGTGATCGGCCAATAATTCTTTGATATATCCGGTACTGTCATTTTTCTCTCTGGATTCTTCGGTAAGATGAGTCAATGCCAGATATTCTTTAAGGGTTCCGGGAGCGTAATGGCCTAAAGTTCTGATTCGTTCTGCAACGGTATCTACAATTTCGTCAAGCGCTTCGTATTGCTGTTCGAAGAAAAGGTGTTTGTTGTAAAAGTCAGGACCTTCAACATTCCAGTGTGCTTTTTTTGTTTTTGTATAAAGTACAAATTCGTCTGCAAGAACTTTGGTTAATACCTCTGCTACTTTGGAGATGCTTTCTTGTTTAATTCCGATGTTGGCTTTCATTTTAAAGAAGGTTTAATAAATAATAATCAAGTGAATATTTTCCGGCACCAAGTGCCAAAATTAATAATAGGGACAGGGTGTACATATAAGGAACATCACGTACTTCGAGTGAATCTTTTCTGTGCACCACAAAATAACCTACGGCTGTAACCCCAATGGTTGGCAATACGGCAAATCTTGTACCGATGCCCAGAATAATAAGAAACGGCACTACCGTATCGGAGAAAGTGGCCACCAATGCGTTTAACTTTTGAGGTAAATGCAACGGATTTGGAACCTGTTCTCTTTGTCCGTTTTCAACCCTGAATTTTTTCATTCCGTGTACCCTGAAAAGTTCAACAGCCAGTAAAACCCTAAAAATTAAAAGTGCTGCATTATTGAATGTTGTTCCTAAATCGGAATACAGGATTTGTTTTATAATTTCGATCATATCTTTACAATTTAAAAGGCAAAACAGGAACAGCCCAGGGCGCCCCAAAATGCGTTATAGTTATTAACCGGAACATTGCTCATTCGGGCAACATCGTGACTGTGAGCGTGAACATCGCAGCTTCCGCTGCAACTGTGTATCTGAGAAGTCAGACTTGGTTTTGCAGTTGCTTTTGAATTCTTTTCGATAGCGCTCTGCAAATTGCTTCTGGTTGGATATCCGTTGTAAATATTGGTAGGCGACCAGTCCGGCAGAATCGGAATATGTGGTGGTGAAAACGAAGAGAAATCTCCGTTGGCATACACAATTTTTCCATCGACAATGGTCAGATCAGCTTCAATTTTTTTAATGTCTTCATCGTCGATATTAAAATAATCACGGTCTAAAACCACCAAATCTGCAAACATTCCGGTTCTGATATCTCCTTTTTTGGCTTGTTCCTGAGAGAACCAGGCACTTCCTCTGGTGTACAATTCCAAAGCAGTTTCCCTGCTTAACCGACTTTCATTATACAATTGCAAACCTCCAACCGTTTTTCCGACCGTCATCCAGTACATAGAAACCCACGGATTGTAACTGCTTACTCGTGTCGCATCAGAACCTCCGCCAACAGGTACTTCCATTTCAAGCATTTTCTTGATCGGCGGCGTGTTTTAGGCTGCTTTTGCGCCGTAGCGGTCTGTGAAATATTCGCCCTGATACGCCATTCTGCTTTGTACGGCGATACCGCCGCCCAGATTTTTGACACGTTCGATATTTCTTTCGTCAATCGTTTCGGCATGATCAAATATCCACGGTAATCCGTTAAACGGAATTTCCTGATTGATTTTTTCGAAGACATTTAAAAATCTGGTGATACTTTCGTTGTAAGTCGCGTGAAGTCGGAACGGCCAGCGATTTTCAACCAAAAGGCGCACTACTTTTTCGAGTTCCGCTTCCATATTTTCAGGAAGATCCGGTCTTGGCTGCAGGAAATCTTCAAAATCGGCAGCTGAGAAAACCAACATTTCACCGGCACCATTATGACGGTACATATCGTCTCCCTGATGTAATTTTACGGTATCGATCCAGTCTTCGAAATCTTCAAATTCGTGTTTTGGTTTTTGTGTGAAAAGATTATAGGCAATTCTAACGGTAAGCTGTTTCTTTTCATTCAATTCATTCACTACTTTGTAATCGTCCGGAAAATTCTGAAATCCGCCGCCTGCATCAATAACACTGGTGATTCCGAAACGGTTCAGTTCTTTCATGAAATGACGTGTCGAATTAATCTGATGTTCATAAGAAAGTGTAGGACCTTTTGCCAAAGTCGAATACAAAATCATGGCATTTGGAGTCGCAATAATAAGTCCGGTTGGTTCACCATTCGAATCGCGTTCAATTTGCCCTCCGGGAGGAGCGGGCGTATTTTTAGTATAACCCACTGCTCTTAACGCCGCTCTGTTCATAATCGCCCTGTCGTACAAATGCAGAATAAAAACCGGAGTTTCGGGAGCAATCGCATTGATTTCTTCTAAAGTAGGCATTCTTCGTTCCGCAAATTGAAATTCAGACCAGCCGCCAACCACACGAACCCATTGCGGGTTTGGCGTTCGGTCTACCTGTTCTTTCAACATTCTGAGGGCATCTGCAAGAGAAGGGACACCATCCCAGCGTAATTCTAAATTATAGTTTAGGCCGCCACGGATCAAATGAATGTGTGAATCGTTAATTCCCGGAACCACTCTTCTGTTCTGAAGATCGATTATTTTGGTTTCTTCAGCTGCAAATTCCATTACATTGCTGTCATTTCCCACTGCAATAAACTTCCCGTCTTTGATGGCTACTGCCGTAACATTTGGAGTTTCGGCGTTGAAACTATGAATTTTGCCGTTGAATAAAATTAGATCTGCTTTCATAGTTCCGTTATTTAGAGTTAAGCGTCGCAATGGCTTCTTTAATTCCTTCTCCTGCAACCGTATAAAATGCCGGTCCCGCAAGCAAAGTGATTTTACTTAAAGGCTTGTGATCGGATAATTTTTTATCTTTCAGATAGGTTTGTGTTCTGTAGGCTTCAAATGAACCTAAAACTACATTTGTTGCCACTAAAGCGGTTGGAGAATCGATTCCGGCATCTTTGATATCGCTTGCAAAGGAGTAATCGCTTACCCCCAGGCGTAATGCTTCGCGCATCGCAACACTTCCCACACTGATCATTAAGTCCGGTGTGAATTTAGTGCGGTCACCCAGACCGATAAGCAATAATTTTTTGGCAGCCAAAGTTCCTTTTGGAGGCGTGATCAATAAAGTCTCCAATGAATGTCCTGTAAATTTGCCGCTTTTGCGTAATTCGGTAATAATCCCTTTTAAGGCATCATCTAAATGTACCATTCCGTTTAGGTTCGCAGGAAGGGCAGGAGGGTTGAAGATGTCCCCTTCTGTATATTCAAAAACACAGGCCACCTGTAGTTCTGCTTCAGCAGAAGAAGGGCCCTGAACCAGTCCGTTTATGGCAACATTGTCTACTTTTCCCCAGGTAATAGTCGTTCCAAGCGCAGCCATTTTGGTTTCAGGAGCAGTTTGGGCGAAAGTTATATTGGTGAATGAACCGGCAAATAAAAATGTGATCAAAAGAAACAGAGAAAAATATCTAAGTCTGCAGTTGTTGAAAATTGCTATGTTTTTCATAGTTATAAATTTAGTTGTTAAAATTTAAATCCGAGTCTGGCGTTAAAAAACACACCGTCTTTGGAATTTGGAATTATGTCATCGATAAAAGCCCCGGTTTTAAAATACTGAATCCCGCTGACCACCGAAATATATTTGTTGACGCTATACGAAAAATTGGCAAGATAAGCGGTCCCGATATAACGTTCTGCCGAAGCACTTCCGGGAAGGTTTAAAGTACCGCTTGGCCTGTAAACACCGTCCTGCAGTGAATATCTCCAGTTAAAAACCACATCGACCTGCATCTTTAGCTGTGGCAGTAAATCTATAGTAGCGTAGGGATGAATATCGATCAGGTTTACCGGACCCACCTGCGGACTAAAACCAAAATAACCTCCTTTTGGATACAACGGATTGAACGTTTGCAGGTTGCCATTGCCTTTATTTCGATCTCCGGAGATATAGTCGTTTCGAAGATTGATCGTGGGTTTGAATTTTAAGTTTTCGAAAGAATAACCTACATCAACCGATCCTGTCCAGGCGTTGATATTTCCGGAACCAAAACTCCCAAATTGATACGCAGCTTCGAGATTATAAATAAAACCACCGCCGTATTTCCAGAATCGGGAGCCTACAGTATGTCGTTTTTCGCACGCCATTCCTTCTTCAAACAGCGATTCTTTTCTTTGGATTCCGAGATAATAAAGATCCAGATTTCCAGCTTTCGGGAATATTATTTTCGAATAAGCGCCCCAAAGATTCAATTGTTTCGACATTTTATTGTCAAAAACTCCGGTGTTTATGGTATCGACCATCATGGCAAATCCGTCAATTGAGAATCGGGCAGAAGAATACATTATTTTTCCTCCTGTAAAGTAAAGCCTGGCATTTGGTCCTTCTCTTACCGAAATCAATCTTCCGGAACCATAATCAAGTTCTTGTCTTCCGGTACGAATGATTAGTTTTTGATCTTCTTTCTGCCATACACTGACATCCAGAAAAAGATTCTGTACATTCAGCTGATCTTCGTCAATACCACGCGGACCGTTGCTTCTTCCGTCCTGCAAGGCACTTCTTAATTGGGCAAATACTCTGAAGGTTTTTCCTAAATGAATATCGGCATGAAGATCGTAGCGCTGCAATAAGAAGTTGTTGTGACCAATATGGAGTCTTCCCCAGTCTTCATTGTTGAAATCAACGTATTCATATCGGGCTTCCCCTCCAAGAGAGAGATAAAAATCCTTCTCTTTGTTCAGGGGAATAAATTTTAAATTCTCATAAAAATTTCTGCCTGAATCTTTTAGGAATTCGTAGTTTTCGTCATAGCGCAAAAGTTTAAAATTTTGTGCCGATGCCATGCTTCCAATCAATAGAAAAGACAGCATAATTGCCCTGATGTTTTGCGATATGGATTTTATTGAAGTCAAAATAGTTTTCAGTTTACAGTTTACGGTTTACAGTTTATAGTTTATAGTTTTCAGTCTGCAGTTCACTAATACTGTTTATTGTAAACTGCGACAGCGACTGCGACTGAAAACTGTTCACTTTTAAAATTAATGTTTCAGCATGTTGTGGGCATAATGGATTCCTAAACCGTAAGAACCACCGTACTTTTTCATTAGGTTCGTTACCGGAGCATACGTTTCCTCACGTGCCCAGTCTCTTTGAAGTTCTAACAGATATTGTATAGAAGTTATAGGTTGTGCACCTGCCTGAATCATTCTCTGAACCGCACGTTCGTGGGCTTCTTTGCTTACATCACCGCATGCATCTGTAATTACATATACTTCGTACCCTTCTTCAATAGCAGACAGGGCTGGCCCGACGATACAAACTCCTGTCCATAATCCTGCCAGTACTAATTTCTTTTTATTCTTACCGGTTATTGCTTTATAGGCATTTTCATCTTCCCAGGTATTCATAGTGGTACGGTCAATATATCCTGAAGTTGCAATTGGATAAAATTCTTCTACTTCCGGAAAAACAGGACCGGAAAAGCTTTCTTCTGCTACTGTTGTAACCACTGTTGGTACATTGAAGATTTTTGATGCGCCGGAAATAATGGCAACGTTCGTACGTAATTCGCTTAACGGAATATTCGTTGTAGCAAAAGCCATTTGCCCTTCGAAGTCAATTAGTACTAAAGCGTGATTGTCGGGTGACAATAAGTTAACTGATGGTTTCATAATTTTTTTAGATTTATAATTTATATGATGTTAGTTATTCTAATAAAATGCCAAACTTTTAGTTTGTTGTTAATTAAGTGTTTATGACTTAAGATGAGATTTATCTCTTACGATATGTCGTAAATTCATTATTGCTTTCCTGAATTTATGATTAGTGTGTCGAAAGTTTTCGGATCATTTCAGCCGAAACAGCGTCGGCATAGATTCCAAAAGCACTTGTTAAAACACCTTTTATATTATAGATATCGGAAATGATTCCGTAAACAATATCTTCATCTCCGGGATCCGTATCTCCTTCAAAACGAAACAGATATTCAATTTTGAATTCTTCCGGTGACATGGTCTGTGTGTTATTGTTGTACCGGATACAGTTTTCGTCAAGATTAAAGTTTTCGGTAAAACCTTCCTGATTCAGCCATTGTAAAGCTTCTGTTACGGTATCAAATGACGGTTGTTGAAATGAATTCATAATTTGAAAGATTACACGGCCTGTAAAAGATTATTTGTTACAGGCGGTTTAGATTGATTTATTGTTTTATAAATTTGATAAATTCCTGATTGAATTTGTCTTTTTCTTCAATAAAAGAAGCGTGACCGCTTTTATCAAAAGGAACCAATTGCGAACCTGCAATGGCTTTGTTCATTTGTTCTGCCAGGGCAAAAGACACAATTTTGTCTTCTTTTGCATGAAGGATCAGCGTTGGAATTTTAATTTTTGGAAGATCACCTCTCAAATCCTCATCTCTTAAAGCAATTAAAGCCTGTTCCATCGCATAAGCAGAAGACTGCATTTCGATTCCGCCTAACCATGCGCCAATTCCCGGAGACAGGGAAGTAGCCGATAAAGTAAATCTTTCGCCAACGGCAGCCAGTAAAGCAGGTCTGTCTGAATTGTTTAATTCAACCCATTGCGTAATATCTTCTTTTGTAAAAAACGGATAAGGATAATCCGGTTTTTTAGTATGACAAGGTGCTGCAGCGGAGAATAAAGCCAATTTGCCCACATGAGCACTATTGTATTTGGCTACATAATGCAACGCAATTGCTCCACCCATCGAATGTCCGCCCAAAGTAGCGTCTTTAATATCCAGTTTGTCTAAAACTACTTTAATATCTGCTGCAAACTGATCGTAATTGTATTTTCCGTATGGTTTATCCGATTGTCCAAAACCCCTCAGGGTGATTCCGATTACGCGGTAACCAGCTTTCACAAGTGCATGATATTGGTATTCCCAACTGGCATCGCTCAACGGATAACCGTGTATTAAAACGACAGGTTTTCCTTCTCCAAGATCGGTAACGTGAAGTTTTACATTTGGCGCAACTTCAATATATTCGGCTCTTGTTTCGGTTTGTTTTTCTGAGGTGTCAGTTGTTGCTTCCGCTGTTTTCGTTTCGTTGTTGCAAGCGGTAAAAATGGTCGTGAGCAGGATTACTGCACAGATACTATATTTCATCTTTATTGTTTTTTAGTTGGTAAGGAAGAATCTGAGCAAAAATGCCCGGGGATTATTTTTTTTAAACTGTCTGCAAAAGCGAACCTTTACAGACAGTTTTTGTAACTGTAAGGTCTGCTTATGCTTTAATAAAAGCCAGAATATCATTATTGATGGTTTCAGCCTCTGTAGTTGGCATACCATGAGGAAATCCGGGATAAGAAATTAATTTTCCGTTTTTCAAAAGTTTTGCTGCTCTCGGTGCCTGATTAAAAGGTACAATCTGATCGTCTTCTCCGTGTAATACAAGAACCGGAATGTCTAAATTCTTAAGATCTTCTGTGAAATCGGATTCAGAGAAAGCTTTTATTCCTTCATAATGTGCCAATACGGAACCCATCATTCCCTGACGCCACCAATTGTGTCTGATTCCTTCCTGAACTGGTTTTCCTTCGCGGTTCCATCCGTAAAACGGAATCGGGAAATCATAAAAATATTGTGCTCTGGTAAATCCTGTACCTTGTCTTATTTCATCAAAAATAGCTAATGGTACCCCTTCAGGATTAGTTTCATTTTGAATCATTATTGGTGTTACGGCACTAATTATAATTGCTTTTGCAACACGTGCTTTTCCGTATTTTGCAGCATATCGTACCACTTCACCGCCACCAGTGGAGTGCCCTACGTGAATAGCATTTTTTAAATCTAATGCAGCTGTAAGTTCGGCTATGTCTGATGCATAGGTTTCCATATTATTTCCTTCAGAAGTTTGACCGGAGCGTCCGTGCCCGCGGCGATCATGTGCAATAACTCTGTAGCCTTGTTTTAAGAAAAACATCATTTGTGCATCCCAGTCATCACTGGATAATGGCCATCCGTGGTGAAAAACAATTGGTTGTCCTGTTCCCCAGTCTTTGTAAAAAATTTCCGTTCCGTCTTGTGTTTTAAATGTGCTCATTTTTTTATGGTTTTAGATTATTAAATTTTAGAAATAATGATTAAAATTAGTTGGGTGATTAAATTCTGATTTTGATTGAATGGTTGTTGTTATTTTTCTTTTACAAACTTACAGCAGCTGCAAGAGTCCGTCGATTAACCTAGATTAAGAAAAAAATAATGACTGGATTTGGAGAGAAAGAGAATTTCCCTGTTTCCTTTTTAAGGGCTGTTTTTCATGTTGTACATTTTTTAATTTATGATAGATGCAGAACAATAGCCAAATAATATGCCCTAACTCCAAAAGCTAATGAAGTCAGGGTTTTATGTTTTTTGACAGTGATTTTAGATTACGATATATCGTAAATTTATAGAAGCGAAAGATGAAATTTTATGTTTATTCTTTTGAAAAGCCATTGAGGTTCTCCCGAATTGCAGAAATTAAAAGACGTTAACCCAGTATTCTTTAGGTAAAAAATGGATTTTTTAATGCCAATTAAAAAAATAAAATTGCTGCTGCGTGCCCTGCAGAAGCCTGTTGAATAAAAAAAATAAAATAAAAATCTCAAATTCAGCTAGTTCTCATTTAAAAGTATTACATTTGGCTAATTAAATATATTAAAATGCAAGAAGGTACAGTAAAATTCTTCAATGAAGAAAAAGGTTTTGGATTTATAACTCCTAACGATGGAGGAAACGAAATTTTTGTTCATGTTTCAGGTTTATCAGAAAACATTCGTGAAAACGACCAAGTAAGATTTGACGTGGAAGAAGGCCGTAAAGGTCCAAACGCAGTAAACGTAGTCATAGCATAATTATACTATAACAGTGAGCTTATAAAGGCACCCGCTAAAACGGGTGCCTTTTTTATTTATTTATGTTGTGGTTTCGTTGCCGTTTGAAATAACTCCAAAGACTTCTAATTCGAACATTGACTTATGCTCTTTACTAAGTTGTCAATGTTACATATTGTGTTAAAAACCGTGTGTTTTCGGCTTCACTTACTAAGAAATGAGCCACGGCTGCTCTTGAAATTTTACCCACTTTCATCCCTTTTTTAAGTTGAGGCAATACCTGGTAAGATTGGGTTAATGGACCGTTTGTCAGTATTCCCGGCCTAATTATTTCCCAATTGACAGTACTGTTTACAATCAGCTCTTCCATCAACGTTTTATTGCTGTATTGTTCTTTCAGAAAAAGCCTAATGACCGTTCGCATAAAAAAGCTCAGATAATTTTTGCTTTCTCCTGATCCAAAACCTGTAATTATGAGTACCGGGGATAAGAAATTTAATTCTGCTGTCGCCGTTATAAGTGCCTTTGCAATATCTGAAAATAAGGTAGTCGCTTTTTTATTTTTAGTACCAACGGTGATCAGTACAGCATCTGAATCTTTTAGCGCTTGTTTTAAATCTGCTGTAATAGTGGCACTTCCGTTTATTTTGGTCAGTAAATGATGATCCGGAATTGCCGAAGTATCTGTTGAGAGTGCCGTTACTGTATGCCCTCTTTCTAATGCCTGAATTACAGTTTGCAACCCAATACCTGCACCGGCTCCTATGACTGTTATTTTCATTTTATGATTTTTTGGAGGTTAATTGTATGAATTGCTGAGCTGTTTCTTTTTTGGCTACTAACAGACTCTCACTTCCCCATTTCCAGGGTGTTCCATCGGTTGTTAAAATTACTGCGCCGGCTTCTCTGGCAATGAGTATGCCTGCAATCCAGTTGTAAGTATCGAGATCTTCCTGAATAAAAAAATCAATTCTGCCTGCACCAATATAAGCCAATTGCAAACCATGCGGACCATAATTTCTGACAATACCAAAATTTTGAATTAAGCTCGTTACCGTAGAACCTGTTTTTTGGGATAAACCATTATGTGATTTATCCTGATGTCCATATTCAAAAACGGATAACATCACTGCAAAATCGGTTTTTCGGCTTAGTTGCAATGGTGCGTCATTCATAAAGGCACCTTCGCCGTCTTTAGCCCAAAAAATCTCATTGGCCAGTGGGTCAAAAATCACCGAAAAATGAGGTTGACCATGGCGGACGAGCACCAGATTTATGGTCCATCCTGCCATGTGCTGCAGATATTGTATAGCTCCGTCCATGGCATCGCAAAGCCAATATTCGGCATGCGGGGCGGGATTTCTTTGCGCTTCGGTATCAAACTCATCCCCAATATGCCAGGGTGTATTTGGAAATTCAACCGATAAATCTTCTTTTAAGCAAGTCAGACACAAGGTATCTATGTTTTCCAATTCTGCTACAAGTTCGTCCATAGTTTGTGGTATGGTATTTTGCTTA
The DNA here is from genome assembly GCF_004345565.1 of Flavobacterium circumlabens. GTDB lineage: Bacteria > Bacteroidota > Bacteroidia > Flavobacteriales > Flavobacteriaceae > Flavobacterium > Flavobacterium circumlabens. The sequence continues at coordinate 717,959 of NZ_SLWA01000002.1, forward strand.
TAGTCTTTTAAAAAGAGGTTTCCGGCTTTTTTTACTGCTTCGAGTACGATTGGGATATTAATTTCGTGTTGCATGATAATTGTTTTTAATTATAATGCAAAGCTAGAACAGAGGAGAAACTTAAAATAGAACGAATGGCTGGAAGGATAGTCCTAATCACGGAATTGTTTCCGAAATTCAAGAGGAGTCATGTTTGTCAGCTTTTTGAAAAGTTTTCCAAAGTAAACCGGTTCGTCATATCCCACTTCGTGGGCAATTTCTTTTACGCTGTTATCGGTAAAGTATAAAAGTCTTTTGGCCTCCAGAATTGAAGTTTCCTGAATATGAATGGATATCGGATTTCCGGTTAATGCTTTTACGGTATCGTTTAAATGAGCAGCTGAAATGGCTAATGCAGCCGCATATTGTGCAGGTTGTTTCCAGGTTTTGAAATGCTGTTTCAGCAATTGGCCAAAGGTGTCTTTAAGAATAATCCCCCGACTTGTTTTCTGATTTTGACTGGATGAACCGGTCATAATTTCTCCAATGATCAGGTTCAGGAGGCCATTTAATAAGCTGTGACTGGCTTTATGAACAAATTTATTGGTGTTTTCTGATTGTAATTTTTCTATCAAAGCCATTAAAGTTGTGGCCTGATGAAATAGATTTGCAGTGGGCTCTAAGGGAAGTGGAGCATTCATTTTGTTTTCCATTAGCTGAAGAAGTTCTTTATCTACCAGTGAAGGGTCAAAATTAATAATCCATCCTTTTGGAGAATCCACTTCAATGATGTAATGCACTTGTTCGGGAAAGACACAAATTAAAGCCGGGGCATTAAACTCAACATTTTCAAAATCAATATTCAGCTTAAAGCTTCCCTCAGTAGCCAGCATCAACTGACAATGATTGTCCCGGTGTGGTTTAGAAATATCGTGTTCCTCACTGTTGTTGCCCTTCATATTACGAATAAAAACGCCTGCCTTTGCATTAGGCGTCAGTGGGAATTGTTCGATATGCTGGTTTTTGTTTTTCAAGTTCTGGAACACAATTTTATTTTTAAGCCTTGTGTCAATGATTTCTTTTCCGTTTTCGGCTACTGTATTTTTTTCTTTTTTTTTAGTTCCTAACGATCTAATTTTCTGCAAATCTAACCAATATGTTATTATTTAACCTAATAAATAGCAACAGGTTGTAATGATGAAGGAAGCAATAGATAACACAGCTGTTATTTTGAATATTTGGGAGGCTATTAAATAAAAATAACAGCTCGTATTTTGGTCTTTAATTAATACATTTGGCTTACCAAATCTCTAACAGAACGTCAAACCATGATCAGAAAAAAAATAATTTTAATCCTTTGCATTTTGTCGAATTTTTGTTTCGCACAAACCAATTATTATGTTGACATAACAGGTAATAATGCGAATTCGGGTTCTCTTTCTTCACCTTGGAAAACAATACAATACGGTTTAAATCAATTGCCTGCCAATGGTATTTTAAACGTTTTTCCAGGAACTTACTCAGAGAAAATTACAATTCCGAACAATAATATTACCCTTAAAAATTACTCGGCAGTACTGCCGGTTATTGATGCAGGCGGGATAACCTCTCAAAATGCTATTCTTGCTGTCAACAATAAAAGTAATGTAACTATTGAAGGGATTGAGCTGCAAAATAATATTCAAAATGATGCTCAGGGAATTCTAATTGAAGGAAGCGGAACAAATATTACCGTTAAAAACTGTAAAATACACGATATTCATTTTTCAGCGAATCCCAATGCAGCTGTAAATGAAACCGTCAATGCGCAGGGAATTATAGTATTTGGTACCAACGCCACGACAGCAATCACAAATTTAAAAATACAGAATAATGAATTGTATAATTGCCGATTAGGGTACAGCGAAGGAATCGCCGTTAATGGAAACGTAAACGGATTTGAAGTCACTGGTAATAACGTCCACAATCTAACCAATATTGGTATCGATATCATTGGTCACGAAGGAACCTGCCCCAATCCGGCAAACGATCAGGCACGAAATGGATTGGTTAAAAACAATACGGCGCATCATTGTACTGCTGCCTATTCAACATCCGGGGGAATTTATATTGACGGGGGAAAGAACATCACTGTTGAAAACAATACCTCGTATCATAATGGCTACGGAATCGAGGTGGGATGCGAAAAAATCGGTCAGACTACAGATGGAATTATCATTAGAAATAATGTTTTTTACGATAATGAGATTTGTGCCCTAGCCATGGGAGGATTTGCTTATCCGTCAGGTTCCGGAAAAGTAATCAACTCGTCTTTTAGAAACAACACCTGCCTGATGAATGATTACAGCGGTTCGGGAAACGGAGAATTATACCTTTCTTATAGTGAAAACAGTACGATTGAAAACAATATTTTCTATACAAGTACCCAAAATATTCTGGCCTATGCAGAACTGACACAGCCGGGCTTAAAATTTAATTATAACAACTTTTTTTGCCAGGCGGGTACGGCCAGTCTAACAACAGACTGGAACGGCAACGAGTATGCAGGATATGCCGCTATTGTAACGGGAACGGCAACCAACACGAATTCGATATTTGCCAATCCGCAACTGACGACTGCCAGTGGTACAAATCCTGATTTTCATCTTCTGACCAGTTCTCCAGCCAAAAATGCCGGAAATCCCGCTTATGTTCCTGCAAATACGGAAACGGATTATTATAACCAATTAAGAATTGAAGGAGGAATAATTGACTGTGGAGCAGATGAATTTGGGAGTGCTAATCTGGGAATTGATGAAATGGAAATATCTAAATTCAGTATTTATCCCAATCCGGCCACTAATTTCATTACTATTGATTCTGAAATACCAGTCGAAAAATACCAGATATTTAATGGCAGTGGACAAAAGCTGATGGAAGGATCTGAAAGGAATAAAATCAATATTTCAGAACTGGGCGCAGGGATGTACTTTATAAAGTTTCAAATTGAAAATAAAAATTACGTATCCAAAATAATAAAACGATAAATTTCACCAGCATTCAATCATAAATAAAAGGGGAATTTTGATGCCATTATAAATCTTCTATCTTTGAGAAGGTGAAAATAAATTATGGAAAAGCTAAGAAAACATATTGAAGAGATCATACCCATTAGTGATGAAGAGTTTGAATCGATCAAACCATTTTTTACGATTCGAAAGGTATTAAAAAATCAATATCTCATTCAGCAAGGTGATGATGCCAAATATGAATACATCATTATGAGCGGTATTTTCAGGCTATTTTATCTTGACGAAGAGGGTAAAGAACACATCGTACAGTTTGCAACAGAAAATTGGTGGATGTCTGATTATATGGCCTACTTCAATCAGAAGCAGGCCAATATGTATGTGGTCTGTATGGAAGCAGGAGAGGTGTTATGCCTGACATTGGAAGGAAGGGAGAAACTCTCTGTAACGCTTCATAAAATGGAACATTTTTTCAGGGTAAAACTCACCAAAGGATATATTGCGCTTCAGCAAAGGGTGATTTCTTTACTTTCCAATAATCCGCAGCAGCGCTACAGAGAATTTGCGGATCTTTATCCCAATCTCATGCAAAAAATTCCCAAAAAATACATTGCGGAATATCTTGGAGTAAGCCGGGAAACCCTAAGCAGGCTGTACTCCAGCCATAAATAACAGACCTTTTTAACGCTCAAGTGTGATTTTCATCACACTTTTTTTGTGACTTTCCTCCTCGTTCTGAGGAGGGGAACTGCTATAAATTTGCCTTATAAATAATTCATAACAACTTAAAAAATTATAGAAATGAAAAAACTTATGATGGTAACAGCGGCACTTGCCTTTTTTTCTTCCTACGCACAAAATCAAAAAGAAAACACAGCAGTAAAACAAAAAACAACCCTTAAAAACGAAACAAAAATGAACAAGAAAATTTTAATTATCGTATCTAATGCCAATGCAATTGGACCCAACAACAGAAGAACCGGAATTTTTCTTCCGGAAGTAGCGCATCCTTATGCCGAATTCGACCAAGCAAATTACCAAATAGACTTTGCAGGTTTAACAGGAGATACGCCTTATTTAGATGCGCTTAATCTCGCAAATGATCCTCAGAACTTAGCCTTTCTAACAGGCAAGGGATGGGAAAGCATGCAAAAAGCCGTTAAATTGTCTGATGTTGATGTTAGTCAATATGATGCGATTTTTGTACCTGGCGGACTGGCACCAATGGTTGATATGCCGGAAAATGCACTTCTAAAAAAAGTGATTAAAGAAACCTACGAACGAAATGCTGTTGTTGGAGCAGTCTGTCACGGACCGGTATCCTTATTAAATGTAAAACTAAGCGACGGATCTTATCTGGTTAACGGTAAAAACATCACTTCTTTTACAGATGAGGAAGAAAAAGGTTATGCTATAGCCGATGTGCCTTTCTTACTGGAAAGTGCCCTAACCAAACAGGGAGCAAAATTTCATGCTGCCGCAATATGGTCAGCACACAGCATTGCCGATGGTAATCTGGTAACCGGACAAAATCCTGCTTCCGCAAAAGGAGTGGCTGAAAAAATGATTTCGATTTTGGAATCTGCTAAAAAATAATGGACTGCTTGTATTGGCCTCTTCCAAAAAGGGTTGGGGTCAATATTATTTTTAATACCGTGGAATTCTCTCCGACAATCTAAATTTATAGTATAAAATTTAAAAAAAAATCAAAATGGAAAATCAAAATCCGATTCATGTTTTTGCCACATGGAAAGTTAAAGAAGGGCAGGTTGAAAATGTTTTAAGCTTGTTAAAAACGGTGCATGACGCCAGTATCAGAGAAGAAGGTAATCTGTTTTATAAAATTCATCGAAGTAATTCAGATTTAAATACAATTGTTTTGTTCGAAGGATATTCGAGTGAAGCTGCCGTAGCGGAACATCGTAATTCGTCTCATTTTCAGGAATTTGTTCTGGGGAAAATCGTCCCTTTATTAGAAAACAGGGAGATTATTTTAACGACACCTATAAGTTATTTGTAGGCCGAAAATGTTAAATAGTATAAAATAAGACATTGCAGCCAGCGATAATTTGATTAAATTTAAAAAACAAATCAGGAGACAAACTTCGATTAAAAAAGAAGCAGGGTTTTAAGTTCAACTAAAAAAACATTATGGAAAAAACGATAAAAGTACTATTCCCGTACGATCAAAGTATAGTAAAGGAGTTACCGCTGATCAATAAAAACGATATTAAAAATATACTGGATATTGCCGAAAACTTATTTAAAGAGCAATCCAACTGGATTCCGGCCTATAAAAGAATGGAAATATTAGAAAAGGCTGCTTTCCTAATGAAGGAAAGGAGCGAGGAATTAATTCACTTGGCAATCAGCGAAGGCGGAAAACCCTATCAGGATACAAAGGCAGAAGTGGCAAGAGCGATCACAGGAGTAAAGTTAGCCGCAGAGCATATTTCGCAAATAAAAGGAGAACAAATTCCAATGGGACTTACTGAAGCCTCCTTAAACAGAATCGCCTTTACCTCAAAAGAACCTATTGGAATTGTGGCAGCGGTTAGCGCTTTCAATCACCCATTAAATTTAGCAGTTCATCAGATTGCGACTGCTATTGCCGCGGGTTGCCCTGTGGTATTTAAGCCGGCAGGCAATACGCCATTATCAGGTCTTGCACTTGCCGATATTTTAAAAGAAGCCGGTTTGCCGGAAGGCTGGCTGCAAGTGGTGTTATGTGATAATGAAACAACAGAATTACTGGTGACAGATCCGAGAGTTCATTTTTTATCTTTTATTGGTTCTGCAAAAGTAGGCTGGTACCTGAAAAGTAAATTAGCCCCGGGTACCCGATGTGCCCTGGAGCATGGCGGAGCAGCACCGGTTATTGTTGAAAGTGATGCCGATTTTAAAGAGATGATTCCGGATTTGGTAAAGGGAGGTTTTTATCATGCCGGTCAGGTTTGCGTATCGGTTCAGAAAATTTATGTCAATCAGGAAATTTGTGACCTTTTTACGGAACAGTTTTCCGAGGCAACTTCTAAATTAATTGTTGGGAATCCGTTTGATCAAACAACAGATGTAGGGGCGCTTATTACACCAAAAGAAGTAGATCGTGTAGAAGAATGGGTGAATGAAGCTGTTACTAAAGGAGCTAAAATAATTACAGGTGGAAAAAGAATATCCGATACTTGTTTTGAACCTACCGTTTTGTTCAATCCTTCAGAAGATTCTAAAGTTTCGACCCATGAAATTTTTGGTCCAGTAGTTTGTATTTATCCGTTTACAGACCGGGATGAAGCCATAAGAAAAGCAAATGCACTCGATGTTCATTTTCAGGCTGCTGTTTTTACAAAAAATCTCGGTATTGCTTTGGATACCGTTAAAAAGTTAAATGCCACCGCCGTTATGGTAAACGATCATACTGCTTTTAGAGTAGACTGGATGCCTTTTGGCGGAAGAGATGCTTCAGGTATTGGCATGGGAGGAATTTCCTATTCGATCAATGAAATGACAAGAGAAAAACTAACTGTTATTAAAAGCAAATTTCTGTAATTATTGGTTTAAGAGCGTATTGCCTGGTCTTAAATCAGAAACTTCTGATCTGTATTTTTTCTTGATTTTTTATTTATACTAAAAACATATAGTATTGATTATTAGTATTTTGTATTGACGAAATCGTTGTATAAATCTTGATTTTTAATGTATCTTTTCTTTATTTTTCTTTTTAAGTCTAGTTTCGTTATATCCTTTTTTTAGGAACTAACTTACTAATTTAAAAACCAAAATTATGAAGAATCAATTACATGCTATTTTTTTTACAAGAGAAAAATATGGCCTTCTCATAGGGCTTTTTTTCATTCTCTTAACTTCAAATTTACAGGCACAGCGGGGCTATTACGATGCGCCGTATAAAAGGTATGAAGCAAACCTGGGGCAATTATCCAATGGTGCTGCCACTACTTCAAAATCCTATGTGCAGTCTGATCTGCAATCGGAAGCTACAGAGCAGCAATGCGTAAATCTGTCTGCTACGAACGCTACTGTTCAATGGACACTAACAGAAGCTGCGGACGGACTTGTAATCCGATACAGTGTTCCTGACGGACAAACAGCCACTGTGGGTGTGTATAACGGGAACACAAAAATTACAACGCTCACCCTGACTGCAATCTGGTCGTGGGAATATTTGTGGAGTAATGGAAATCCAAATAATGGCGGAATTACAAACCAGAATCCAAGAATGCGATTTGACGAAGTGCGCTATAAGCTTCCGGCTAAAATCGCTGTTTCCGGAACTTTAAAATTAGTGAGGGAAACGGGTAATATCCATTTGGATTTTGCCGAGATGGAACCTATTCCGGCAAGTGTTACCGCTCCATCAGGTTCGGTGACCTATACCGGAAACGGAAGTGATCTCCAAGCCTTTATTGACGCAAACGGCGGTAAAAAAATATTTATTCCAACTGGTGTTTTTAACGTTAATCGCGAATTATATTTCGGCTCGGCCAATACTTCGTTAATAGGAGCGGGAATGTGGTATACACAAATTAATTTCACGAACACCAGCAGCGGGAATGGAGGGTTGCGTGCCAATGCATCCAATATTTCATTTGCGGACCTTTATTTAACGACAAATTCGGCATCCAGAAGTAATTCCTATAAAGCCATAAACGGAGTTTTTACAGCCACTTCAACGGTAAAAAATATATGGGCAGAGCATTTTGAATGCGGTGCCTGGATTGCACAATACAATGTGGGAGGCCCTGCAATTGCCGATGGATTTACACTGTCTCATTGCCGTTTCAGAAACAACTATGCCGATGGAATTAATCTTTGCAAAGGAACTGTGAACTCCATCGTGGAGCATTGTAATTTTAGAAATAATGGCGATGACGATCAGGCAATCTGGTCTGCGGACGGACAGGAATGTATCAACAATACTTTTAGATACAATACTTCAGAAAACTGCTGGCGTGCCTGTGGCCTTGCTATTTACGGCGGAAAAAATAACAAAGCGTACAATTTAATTATAAAAGACAATCTGGAAGCGGGTATCAGGGTGAGTAATAATTTTCCAGGAGCGCCATTTAACAATGATGGACTACACGAAATTCACGATATTACCGTAACCACTTGCGGCACTTTTAATGATACTTACAATAATCCGGTAGCCGCCGTGGATATTTTCAGTGCTACTAATGCCGGAACTCAGGTTAAAAATGTGCAGCTTTATAATATCGATATTACAGATTCCAGAAATGATGCTATTTCGATCAGTAAAAGGTCAGGAGACGGTATTTATAATCTTAGTTTTAAAGACATAACGGTTAACGGAACAGGTAAAGAATATCCAAACAATAATGCCCTAAACCGAAATTGGGGAAGAGGCTTTTTTCTACTCATAGCGGGTTCTCCTGCCGGAAATGGTACGTATTGTAATATGAATTATTCCAATAGAGGGGGTAATGCTACTGTTAATGAAGAAATCAGTGCAATTGGTACATTTTCCTGGACACCAGGTTCTAATTGTTCAAGTACATCAGTTCCTGTAACGGGAGTAACAATTTCGCCAACAACCGCTAATTTAGGCGTTGGTGCCACACAACAATTAACGCCAACTGTTGCTCCGGCCAATGCGACAAACAAAACGGTGACGTACAGTTCTAATAATACCGGAGTGGCGACCGTAAACGGGGCAGGTTTAATCACTGCTATTGCTTCGGGATCAGCTACCATCACGGTGACCACGCAGGACGGTGCCAAAACGGCCACTGCTGCAATCACCGTAAACTCATCAAATGTAGCGGTTACGAGTGTGAGTCTTAGTCCGGGATCAGCAACATTGTCCGTAGGCGCGACACAACAGTTAACACCAACAGTTCTTCCCTCTAACGCAACGAATAAAGCGGTTAGTTATGCTTCAAACAATACCGGTGTAGCAACGGTTAATGCTGCGGGTTTAGTCACCGCAATTTCAAACGGAACAGCAACAATCACCGTAACCACTTCAGACGGGAATAAAACAAGTACGGCAGCAATTACGGTCAGTACTGCAACCGGAAACTACTTTACCATTAAAAACAGGTGGACCAACAACTATTTATACGATGCCGGTGCCAATGTAGGATATGGTGCAACTGTGGCCAATAACAATTACAAATGGGAAAAAGTTGCCGTTGACGCGACTTATTTTATATTGAAAAATGTAGGTACCGGAGATATAATGCATATTGAAAACTTAACAGGGGCCGTGCAATGTACGGCAGGATCATCCGGCTGGTGGAGTGCCCAATGGTCAAACGAAAATGTTGATGCTAACTGGGTGAGAATTAAAAACAGATGGCAGACCGGAAGCATGATTCATATTGAAAACTTAAATGGTTCTGCTCAATATGCCGGAGCTCAGAACAATTGGGAAAGTGCACAATGGCAATTTCAAAACACTACTACCGCTAAAATGAGTAGTATAAAAGAAGAAATTAGTACCCAAAATAATGCCTTTATCGGGATCTATCCGAACCCGGCAACCGATAATGAATTTAATATTGTATTCCCGGAATTAAAATCGGGTGCTGTCGCAACAGTAACGGTTACCGATAGCAATGGCAGAAGGGTTTTGGTAAACAAGCTTAATACTTCCGGAAAGATCAATCATAATTTAGCCAAAGGAATATATTTTGTGACAATCAGTTCCGAATCTTTCACTATTTCTAAAAAGCTGATCGTTAAATAATTGGGTTGAAATAACATTCCGGAGAGACTCATTCTAAAATAAAGGGAACGATTTTAGAATACCTTAAATTAAACCAGTGATTTATCACTGGTTTTTTTATGGGCTAAAATACTTTTTGTACCGTTTTTACCCTTAGCGAATCGACTAAAATACAATAAAATTTATCCTGACAAAAAACAAGTTATGCTAAATATCAGACCATTTATTACATGAATAATAGAGTTTGTTTATTCCTGATGGTTGCTCTCCTTTATTAAATATAGTTTTAAGTGATGTTTTTAATAGAGTAATTAACCTTAATTTCTGTAAATTATGGATGGTAAACTAAAAAAGGCAGCTTCTATCTTTATCTTAATAAGTGTAGGAGTTTTTCTGTCACGATGCCAGCAAGAAGAAAATGAAGCACCCGACATTCAAAAAAGGGAGCAAAACAAAGCCGTTACTGCTGCAAAAAAATGGTTTGAGAACAGTAGGCTGCAGCTCGAAGCATTAGCCTTCACCGAAACGATTGACTGGAACAATGCCATTGTAACTAATGGAGAAATGGGAAGGACGATAGAAGTTCCTCTTATACTGAAACCAAATACCAATACCAATGTGGTGACTGATGAAGACTACAAAACGCATATGAGATTATTATTTGTTCCCGACATAGCAGGTCAATACAAAGTGTACGACATTGTTTACACAACAAAAGACTACGCTTTTGACAATACGAATAGGGAACAAAATTTCTACCATATCGATCCCAGATATTCGGGCTACATCACCATTCAGGACAGTCAAAATAAAATTATATACTCAGGGGAATTTGTAAACGGAATGGTGACCATCCTGCATAATTTAAGTCGGGGATCAAACGAAACTTCGCGAACATACTGCAGATATTGGGTTTATGTAGGTTCTTCTGTAAACTGCAGCAGCTGGGTTTGGGAACCTGATTATGGAAGCGGATACAATTGGGGACCTCCCGGTATGTCAGGTGCTGTTCCCCGGACGTACTTCCCTTCTTTTAAATTAGATCCCTGTGGTGCCGCTAAAACAACAACAGGAATTTCAGCAAAATCAGGTTATTTAAACGCTAAATCCGATATTATGCAGGCGAGTGCTGACGGAAAGGAACACAGTATTACTTTAGGGAATGGTACAGGAGGTGCTTTAACCCAGGCACCTATGAACAACGGAGGCACAAACGGAGTAAAGGTCAACCAGAATTGGCCCGGAGCTTTTGCCGCGATGCACAACCACCCCAATAATTCTCAGGTATCTGCAGGAGATATCTATGCTGCGGTAACGCTGAATACAACAAACAGTAATTTTACAACTTCTTTCATCTTTACAGAAGGACAGACCTATGCCATTGTGATTACGAATTTAACAGCGGCAAAAGCTTTTGTGACAGCTTATCCGGCAGATATATCTCCTATATATCCGCCTGAATTTCCTGATGTTATTTTTAGCCAATTACTAGCGCTCGTAAATGTCATGGGATCAAGTGTAGAAGGAAAAACTAATGCAATAGCTTTTACTTTAGATAAATTTAAATCAGGAATAACACTATTGAAACAAGAACATTCAGGAGAATTTAAACCTATTAATTTTAAAGAGATTACTCAGGCTAATGGCAGTAAATCATACAATTCAATACCTTGTAATTAATTTATAAAATGAAAAACAAATGAAAAACATATTAAAAATATCCGCGCTTATAGTTCTATTTATAAACATTAGCTGCAAAGCACAACAAATGGTTCAAACGCCTAATGATGTCTATAAATTAAAGAAAAATGAGCAGCAATTTCTTAACAAGCCATTAAAAAATCTTCTGAAAGAAATAAAACCAGAGATAAAATCAGCTTTTGGAACGTTGAGCTCAGTAGGTTATCCATCGTATTTTTCATTTTCATTTATTAGTTCACACGAATTAAAACAAAAAAAGGAAGGAAGAAAACTTATAGGATTATACGTTTATGTAAAAGAGCCCGTTGATGAATGGGATTATGGTACCAGACCAAAAGAAATAGAATTCTCCTGGCGAAAAGAAGATGTGGAGAAGTATGGTAATTTTACTGTAGTGAGGATTAAAGTAATTGAACGAATAGAAGACTAAAGTATGGAAAGTACTATAAAAATATTAGCAATATTATTTGTTATAAATTCTAACTGTAAAGCACAACAAATGCTTCAAGTGCCAATGGATGCCTATAAGTTAAAAACGAATGAACAGCAATTCATCAATAAACCTTTAAGAAATTTATTGAAAGAAATAAAACCGGAAATAAAATTTGTTTCAGGTACAGTAGATTATCCACCATTTTTTTCTTTTCGATTCATAAGCCGTGAAGAAATAATGAAGAAATCAATAAATGATAATACGTTTGGTATAGGTTTATATGTATATGTAAAAGAACCTTTAGACTGGGATTTTGATAAAAGACCAAAAGATACAGCCTCTAAATGGACAAAAGAGGATCTGGAAAAGTACGGAAACCTTACTTTAGAGCGAATTAAAGTTATTGGTAAAGAATAATTTTGTTAATATTCAAATCCTTAAAATAAGACTAAGTACCATGAAAATCATATTAAAAACATTTATAATTCTATTCGTATTTGCAAACATTAGCTGCAAGGCACAACAAATGGTGCAAACACGTAATGATGTTTATAAATTAAAAGCAAATGAACAGCAATTTCTCAATAAGCCTTTAAAAAATCTTCTGAAAGAAATAAAACCTGAGATTAAGATGGCTTTCGGAATAGTAGATTATCCATCATTTTTTGCTTTCAAATTTTTTACTCCCACTGAAATTAATCGAAGGGTCATTGGGAGAAAACATAATAGTATTTATATATATGTAGAGGAACCAATTGACTGGAATTTTGATAAAAGAGTTAAGGGAAAAGAATACCAATGGACAAAGGAAGATTTAGAAAAATATGGTAATCTTACTGTAACTAGGATAAAGGTAGTTCAACGAATAGAAGACTAAAAAGTATGAAAAATACATTGAAACTAGTACTGTTGTTTTCTGTGATACACTGTAGCTGCAAAGCACAACAAATGGTAAAAACTACTAAAGATGTCTATCTATTAAAAACAAATGAACAGGAATTTATTAATAAACCTTTGAAAAAACTTCTCAAAGAAATAAAACCGGAAATCAAAACTGCAAATCCTACTAATGATAATCCCTACTATTTTAGTTTTAAATTTAGAACACTGGAGCAAAGATTACAAAATAAAGGAAGTAAGGAAGATCGTGTATCGCTATATGTCTATGTAAAAACTCCTATTGACTGGAAGTATGACGAAAGACCCAAAGGCAAAGAATTAGTTTGGACAAAAGAAGATCCAGAGAAATATGGCGATCTAATTGTAGTTCGAATCAAAGTAATTCAACCCGTAGAGGAATAGATGCTATGAAAAATGTATTAAAAATATCCGCACTTATATTCTTATTTATAACCATTAGTTGCCAAGCACAACAAATGGTGCAAACACCTAATGATGTTTATAAATTAAAAGCAAATGAACAGCAATTTCTCAATAAGCCTTTAAAAAATCTTCTTAAAGAAATAAAACCAGAGATAAAAATGGCTTACGGATCGTTGGATAATCCATGTTATTTTGCTTTTAGATTTATTAGTCCTAAAGAGATAGAAAGCAAACCTGCCAATTCTAATATACTCGGATTATATGTATATGTAAAAGAGGTTGTTGATGAGTGGGGACTTGGCAAAAGACCTAAAGAAATAGAATTTATATGGACAAAAGAGGATCTGGAAAAGTACGGTAATTTTACTATAATTCGAATTAAAGTATTAGGGAAAGATTAAAAAATATGAAAAATACTGTCAAAATAGTAGCAATATTATTATTTGTTATAAATTTCAACTGCAAAGCACAACAAATGGTACAAACACAAGATGATATTTATAAATTAGTATCCAATGAAGAGCAATTTCTCAACAAGCCTTTAAAAAACCTTCTGAAAGAAATAAAACCAGAGATACAATCAGCTTTTGGAGTCAAGGTTCCAAAAGGTTATCCATGCTATTTTATGTTTTCATTTAATAGTTCACACGAATTAAAACAAAAAATGATAGAGGGAAAATTTACAGGATTATATGTTTATGTAAAAGAGCCTGTTGATGAATGGGATAATGGTAAGAGACCACAAGAAATAGAGTTTGAATGGACCAAAAAAGATGTTGAAAAATACGGCAATTTAACTGTAATTAAAATTCAGGTAATTGATCAGACAGAAGATTAAATAACATGAAAAATATAGTAAAACTCTTCTTTGGGATTTTTTTTAAAATGAAAATGTAAGATCAGCATTAAAATGTTTTAAAATAACAGAGACTAAACTGTTTGCCATCATAGGAAGGCATAAGAAAAGAAGTCAATTTTTTTTCTTTGCCATTAAATAATTTTCGGGAAAGATAAGGATTGAGCCAGTAGGCTGCTTTGGTGCTCAGTATTCCGATTCCGGCTCCGGCGGCTACATCCGTAAGCCAGTGCCTGTTGTTGTACATTCTGAAAACTCCTGTTCCCGTGGCGATGGCATAACCCGCAACGCCGTACCAAATGGACTGGTCCTTGTACTCCTGATACAGAAACTCGGCACCCGCAAAAGCGATAGCAGTATGTCCTGATGGAAAAGAATCATTGGTAGTTCCGTCGGGCCTCTCTACATTTGTGATTGATTTTAACCCAAAAACAGTTCCCACACAAATAATGGTGGAGGTAGCCAGAATAACAGAGCGGTCCCTCATGTTGTTTTTGCCTTTAACGCCAAAAGCATTTAGAGCGTATACGGAGACTGCCGGAACATATCTTGAAAAATCATCGATAGTTACTTTCGTGTCGATGCTTTCGTTAACTTCATTACGAATCTGAAAATTAAAGCTTTTTATCTGCCCGCTTTCAGCTCCCCACAAACCGTAACCAAATAAGATCCCCGGAATGATGAGCTGTTTGTAATTGAAACGTATATTTTTGACAGTATCAGCAGCGATACTATCTTTTTGCTTGTAATCCTGCGCAATTGCGGTACAGGATATCGAAAGCAAAAATAGAAACAGGCTGATTTTTCTCATTTAAATCTATGAATTAATATACAATACCATAACGGACTTTCAAAATTCCATCGGGACTATTTCCGTATCATTTAAGTCTTAAGTTTAAAGATATTAATTTTATGGGAGTCTGCCACAAGTTACGTTTTCAATTTGACTTAATTTCTCCTTAAGTTTTGAATTCTCTTTCTTTAAAAGACTAATTTGTGCCTGAAACACTTATTTATTCAATGCAATATATTCTGACGGCGTCATCGAAAAATGTTTTTGAAAGTTTCTTCCAAAACTCGTTTGTGATTTATAGCCCACCATTTCAGCAATTTCATACATTTTGAAATTCTCATTCAAAAGCAGTTCTGCTGCTCTCTTTAAACGTACAATATTGATCAGTTCGTTCGGACTCAAATTCGAAATATCTTTGATTTTTCGATACAGGGTAGAACGGCTCATATTCATGATCTCGGCAAGAGATTCCACACTTAAATCAGGGTCCGTAATGTTTTTAAGAATTTCATCATCGAGTTTTTTAAGAAACTTTTCATCGGTTTTATTGTGTGCGATGCTTTTAATGTGCGAAAGGGGAGAACTCGCATAATAATTCATAATCTGTTTTCGGTTTTCGATCAAATTATTCGCCTGAACTTTTAGGTAATCCATAGAAAAAGGTTTGGCAATATAGGCGTCGGCACCCACTTCCAAACCATCAATCTGTGATTTCAGAGAGTTTTTAGCCGTTAATAAAATCACCGGAATATGACTGGTTTCTAAATTTGTTTTAATCTCCTTGCACATTGAAATTCCGTCCATGACAGGCATTGATACATCGCTGATCACAAGCTGAATATTTTCGTTATGAATTACTTTCAGTGCCTCTTCGCCATTTTCTGCTTTTAAAATAGTGTACGAAGAAGCTAATCCCGCAGTAATGAAATCCAATAAATCGATATTGTCTTCTACGACTAAAACCTGAGGTTTTTCATTTTTGGTTTCTACTTCTGTTTTTTCTGTTTGCGTTTGGTTCCCTTCTTTTTCAGAATCGGTATACAACATAAATTCCTCTTCCTGATGCAGCGGTAACACAAGCTCGAAAATATTGAGTTTGGCATGTAAGACTAATTGTAAAGTTCCGTTGTGCAGTTGTGTTAAGGCATGCGCCAGTGAAAGGCCAATTCCTGTTCCGGAAGTACTGTCCATATTATCCACTCTGAAAAAGGGCTCAAAAATTTTGTCTTTGAGCTGAAACGGAATCAGATTTCCATCGTTTTGAACCAGCAGCGTCAGTTTCTTATCCTCTCTGTAAAGCGTTATCGAAACCTTATCTGTGGAGTATTTGATAGCGTTGCTGATTAAATTACTCAGGATTTTTTTCAGGGCTTCTTTATCCACAAAGGCAAAAATGTCTTTTTCACCGAGCTGCATTTCAAATTCAATTCCTCTTTCTTCAATTAATGGGCTGAATCTCAAATGCAGATTTCGGACGATAGACGAAATATTGGCCTCCACAAAAGTCAGTTTCAAACCGCCAATTTCTGATTTTCTGAAGTCTAATAATTCATTCACCAATTTCAGCAATCTCGATGTGTTTTTTTTCATTATCGAAAGATTCTGCGGTACCTCAGGCGATTGGTGTTCCATAATCAAAAGTTTCTCCAGCGGCCCTTTGATAAGGGTCAGCGGAGTCCTGATTTCATGGGCAACGTTGGTAAAAAAGTCAATCTTGGCCTGATAGATTTCTTTTTCTTTTTCGTCGTTCAGATGTTTTATTTTGCGGTTATTCTTAATCTGTGTCAGATTTTGAGAATACCGGATAATGTAATAAAATAAGCCGCAAATCAATAGAAAATAAAAGCAATAGGCGTACGAACTCGCCCAAAAGGGTGGCAAAATCCTGATTTTCAGCTTCACTTCCTTACTCCATACCCCAAAACTGTTTAGCGACTTTACCTTAAAAACATAAGACCCCGGAGCCAGTTCCGTAAAGAAAACTTTATTGTTTCGTTCCAGGTATACCCAGTCCGTGTTGACATTTTCAAGCTGATACCAATATTCGGTAAGTTCTGGAGCGGTATAGTTTAGGGACGCAAATTCAAGATTAAATGACGACTGATTGTTGTTCAGTTCCAATTCATCGAGATGGGAAATAGATTGTTTTAGGGGTGAGTCATTTTTATTGACCTCTACATCCTTGTTATTGATCTGAAGGTTGGTGATAAAAGTAGAAGGCGTGTATTTGTTTTTCGTAAAATGCTTCGGATTAAAACTAATCATTCCGTTTAGGTTTCCAAAATACATATCGCCGTTATTGTCTTTATACGCTGAACTGTAATTAAACTGATCGCTTAATAAACCATTGGCAGTAGTGAAAATTTTGATGCTTTTATGATCCGGACTAAATTTTACCAGACCTTTGGAAGTGGTCAGCCATAAATTTTTGGCATCGTCTTCTAAAATAGAATACACCACACTGCTCGGAAGACTATTTTTGCTCGTAAATTTGGTAAAAGTCCTCGTTTTTTTATCAAAAAGATTCAGTCCGTTTTCAGTAGCAAACCAGAGATTTTTGTGGCTGTCTTCAAAAATAGAATTAATCGAATTATTGCTGATGCCGCCCGGATTTTTATAATCATACATAAAAACGGCTCTTTTATGGCTTTTCGGATTATAAAAAAACAAACCGTCCCTGTAGCTTCCTGCCCAGTAATTACCGTCACTATCTTCTTTAAAACTCGTGTAATGCGTGCTTTCCGGAAATATTTTCAGGATATCGAAATTGTCATTTTTTTCGTTAAACCGATAAATTCCCATAGTTGTAACGACCATCAGATCTTTGTTTTTTGTTTCGGAAAAAGAAAAAATAAAATTGCTTCTCAAACCACTTGACGGATCATTGGCACTGTAATGTCTTATAACAGAACCGGTTTTATGATCTAAAACATCTAAACCATGTTCGAAAGTGCCCACCCAGATTTTGTTTTTCCTCGGCAATAAAGCATGAATATTGTAATACGAAACACCGCTTTTACTGCCATTGGGCAGGTACGAAGTAAATTGCTGTGTTTTCGGATTAAACCGGTTCAGTCCGGCATCCTCGGTACCAATCCAGAGGTCACCGTAATCATCTTTGTGAATTTCCCTTACGGCGCTTCCGCTAATGGAATTCTGGTTCTTCTGAGGGAAATATTTCTTAAACTGCGTGTATTGTTTTTGATGGTAATTGATTCCGCCAAAATACGTTCCGATCCAGATTCCGTTTTCCTTATCAATGGTGATCGAGTAGGCAGCATTATCTGAAATCGCATAGGGATCATTAAAGTTTTTACGAAGATTTAGGCTTGCTTTTGTTTTAAGATCATAAACATATACGCCGGATTCGCTGGCAATCCAGAGTTCTTCATGGCCTTTCTTTTTAAATTGTCGGACAAAAACAGGTTCTTTAACAGAGAATTTTAAATCTGTTGTATTTTTAGTAGTGACATTATAAACCAATACACCATGATCCTGCGTACCAATCAGAATATTGTTTTTGTCTAAAGCATAAATAACAGTAATCCTAAAGTTCGCTTTATTTGCTGGGGGATTTATAGTAATATTTTCAAACGAAAGACTTTCTTCAGAATAATGGTAGACTTTATTTAGAGAAGAAGCCCAAATCTCACCATTTTCATCGCTGGTGATAGAGGTAGTAATAAAGTATTTATTAGGATTAAAAGTCTTGGTTTCTTTTTTTGTGGTGGCGTATTTGTAAAGGATATTTCCGGATATAAACCAGATGTTTCCTTTTTTATCATGATTTATATCGTTGATCCTGTCATTAATAGCTTCGTTCAGCACCGTAAACTGATCTGTCTTTTTATCGTATTGATACAAACCTTTATCAGTTCCTACCCAAATAATACCTTTATATGGATGCAGCGATTGTATATAATTGCTTCCGAGGCTGTGTACAGGGTCTGACTGACTTCTGTACGTCTTAAAACGATACCCGTCAAAGCGGTTCAGGCCGTCTTTCGTGCCAAACCACATAAAACCGTCTTCGTCCTGCATGGAGGTAATGACAGTATTATTGGAAAGTCCTTCTTCCACCTGAAAATGCTTAAAATAATATTCTTGCGAATGAATAAAATTCATCGAAAAAAAGGATACTAACAGAAAAAGAAAGAATTTACGCATTGTTATATTTTTTATCATAAAAAGAAGTTTCTTCAAATCGTGTCAATGTTCAACAGAATGTTGCACGACGTTTAAAATTTCAAAATAATTATACCATTTGAATCATTTGAGATAGAAATTGACACAAATCAAGCATTTTATTTTGAATAAAAATCATCTACTTTGGATTTTAAATAAATGATATTGATAATTTTTAGGCAAAAAAAGTATAGTATCAATAAAATTAAGTTTGAAAAAATACGTCAAATATAATTTTGAAATTAAATGAACAGATTATTACTAAAGAACAATATTAATTATTTTTTAGTTCGCATCAGAGACGATTAGAATATTTAATAATTAAATGTAAAACCAACCAAAAAAGAAAACTATCTAAAATGAAAAATCAATGAAAACAAAGTTCACTCAAATTTTAAAGCAGAGATATTACCTCTTGTTTTTCTTTAGTTTATTAGTACAACAAACGTATGCCCAACAAATTGCCATAAAAGGAAAAGTAACATCGGCAACAGGAGAAGCAATTCCGTTTGCCAATGTAATTATCAAAAACACTTCAAATGGTGCTGTTACCGATTTTGACGGAAGCTTTTCGATTACAGCCAAGGCAAATGACATTTTGGTTTTTAGCTCCCAGGGTTATAAATCGAAAGAAGCAGCCATCAACAACCAGACTTCCATAAATATTGCACTGGCAGAAGATGCCCTGGCACTTAATGAAGTGGTGCTGGTGGGATACGGTTCCCAGCAAAAGAAAGATTTAACCGGAGCGATATCTTTAGTAAAGGCCGATGAAATCCAAAAGCGACAAATTACAACAGTAGCCGATGGACTGCAAGGCCTTGTTACGGGCGTAAAAGTTCGTGGCGGAGGAAAACCGGGTCAGGAAGCGAATATTGAAATCCGTGGTCTGAAAAATCTTCAGAATGCAAATCCATTATACGTAATTGACGGTTTGGTTACTTCAGCCAACAGGGATTTTAACCCGAACGATATCGAAAGCATCCAGGTTTTAAAAGATGCCTCGGCAGCCGCCATTTATGGGTCAAGAGCCGCCAATGGTGTCATTATTATTACCACCAAAAAAGGGAAGAAAGGACCGCTTAAAGTAGAAGTTTCCGCCAAAACAAGTTTTACCACAATGCCTACTTACAGTTTAACGGGAACGGAGGAGTTCGCAAAATTAAACAATCAGGCCTATGATAATGCTAAATTGGATAGTGGTGGAAATACAATATACAATAGACAAAATCTTAATATGGCCGTAAATACAGACTGGCAGAAAGAAGTTTTTAAAACCGGAATGATTAAGGATTATAATGCCAGTGTTTCCGGTGGGGGCGATAATTCGACTTTCTTTATGTCGGCCAATTATTTCGGAAATGAAGGAACGGTGATTTCAACAGATTTTGACAGGATTTCATTCCGTGTTAATTCAAGCGGATCAAAAGGAATTTTCAGCATTGGGGAAAACCTGGCCATCAGTAATTCTAAAACAGATGAAATGTCCGGAAATCCAATTATTGATGTGTACAGACTAACACCGACGATTCCGGTATATGACGCATCTAACCCAGGCGGTTATGGTTATGGAAAACAGGGCGTAGCCGATACTTTTGGTACCAACCCTTTGGCCATTGCTGATTTTGCAGACACTAAAAATGAAAATTTCAGGATCAGGGGAAATATCTGGGCCGAAATAAAATTTGCATCCTGGTTAAAATACCGTTTCAATTTTGGATATGAATCCAGTTTTGATTCGTACAAATTTCTTAGAAAAGTGGGGAACTGGTCCTTAAACCAACCACCGGATCAATCGTATACAGATCAGAACAAAGGAAGATCAGAAACAAAACTGTTTGAAAATACCCTGACTTTCAAAAAAGAATTCGGTAAACATGACCTGACTATTTTAGTGGGGCAGACTTTTCAAAAAGACATATACAATCAAATTTACGGAACAAAGAGAAATCTGCCGATAAATTCAGCAACAGGGCAGTACTATGATGTTTTAAATCAGGGCGATTCGCCGGTAGTGGGAGGTTACATCAATGAAGCGGCGCTGGCCTCTTATTTAGGAAGATTAGAGTACAATTATGATAACCGTTACTTATTCAACGCTGTAATCAGACGTGACGGATCATCAAAATTCAGTAAGGGAAATCAATGGGGAAATTTCCCCTCCCTTTCTGCCGGATGGAGAATTAGCAATGAATCTTTCTTTAAATCAGAATTCATTAAAGATTTAAAATTAAGAGCGAGTTACGGAGAATTAGGCTCCGGAAACATTAAGGAGTACGAATCTAAAAGTTTTATTAATAATTTCGGACAGATTGTTTTAGGAGACACACAAAATTTATATCCTTCTGCAACTCAGGTTAAACTTTCAAACGCAGAATTGCGTTGGGAAAAGCTAAAACAAACCAACTTTGGTTTAGACGTTGCCGTTTTAAATAATGATTTGCGTTTTACAGCCGATTATTTTATCGCCCGTACCGAAGATGTATTGTTTGGTTTCCCAATTTTATTAACGACAGGTAACGACGGAGGAAACCCAATTTCGAATGCGGCAACTGTAGAAAATAAAGGTATTGAACTGGAATTGGCCTACAGCAAAAAAATCAATGACTTCTCGTTTAATGCTTCTTTAAATTTCACAAAAGTAAATAACAAACTGGTTGCCTTAGGGAACGGACAAAACGAAAATATTGTAGGGAACACCATGACACGTGCAGGAAATGCTGTCGGAATGTGGTATGTTTTACAAACGGACGGTTTGTTTCAGTCTCAGGAAGAAGTTCAAAATTACAAGAATGCAGCCGGAAAAGTAATTATGCCCAATGCCGTACCGGGAGATATTCGTTTTAAAGATGTGAATGGTGACGGGGAAATTAACAATAAAGACAAAGACATTGTCGGAAGCCCGTGGCCTGAATTTGAAATGGGATTCAATGCCGGAGCAGAATACAAAGGTTTTGATTTCTCTATGAACTGGATTGCGTCGCACGGTGCAACTGTTTATGACGGATTTAGAAGCGTAGTAGATCGTTTTGATGATAATAGTAATTACAGAACCGGAATTCAGCCGTGGACTCCTGAAAATCCAAATACTGATTTTCCAAGAATTACAAAAGGGTCAACATTAAATTCAAGAGGAGACAGTGATCGTTTCTTAGAAAGCGGAGATTTTATCAGACTTAAATATATTGGATTTGGGTACAATTTACCGGATAGTGTTTTAAAAAATTCAGGAATTACAAGAGCAAGATTAACATTATCAGCACAAAACGTTATTACCATTACAAAATACAAAGGGTTAGATCCGGAGTTTACCAACAGTAATATTTTCGAAAGAGGTGTAGATAATGGTGCCTTCCCGAATCTTCAGACGTATTCTTTTGGTGTTGAATTTAGCTTTTAATTTTAAAAAACAGCATAATGAAAAAAATAATAATAGCAATCGTAGTTTTTTCAGGCCTCTTTTTTGCATCATCCTGCGAAAATGAACTGGACCTGAACAGCCAAACTGATATTGAAACAGGACAATATTGGAAAAGTGAAAGTGATGCTCAGGCAGGTGTCAATTCCATTTATGCCATGTTTTATAAAGACGGCTTATGGGCAAGATGGATGTATTTTCGCTTAGACTTAACTTCTGACGAAGGATTTAGTAACAGCCCGTGGACAGAACTGGCCGACTGGACCAGATTCAATTATATCAATTATAATTTTTGGGAAGGAAATGCAGTAACGTGGAGAGATACTTACAAAGCTGTTTTCAGATGTAATCAGGTTTTAGCTTATGTTCCGAACATTGCTTTTCAGAATGAAGAGGATAAAAAGAAAATTTTAGCACAAGCTAAATTTTTTAGAGCATTACATTACTATTATGCAGCCATTCTTTGGGAAAATATTCCATTGGTTTTAGAGCCTTCAACTCCGGCTGATTTACCGCAACAAAGAAATGTAACCGAAGTTTGGGCCCAGATTGAAAAAGATTTAAACGAGGCGTATACCGATTTACCGGCAGACTGGACAGGAGATAACACCGGAAGACCGGATAAAGGGGCAGCAAAAGCTTTTCTGGCAAAAGTATACATGCAGCAGCACAAATGGCCTGAAGCAAAAACAGCTTTAGAATATTTAATTACCGGTCCGGGAGCCAAATACAGTTTAGTTTCAAACTACAGAGACAACTTTACGGATGTAAATGAAAACAACAACGAGTCTGTATTTGAAATTCAGTTTGGCGATCAGAGAAAAGGCGGAACCGGTGAAGATCCAAATGCTGCAGTTTCCAGCAATCGTGGTCAGTTTTTTGCACCAAGGGGAATTGGATGGTCTGATGGACAAGCCCGTTATTGGTTAGTCGATGCCTTTAAACAGGAAAAAAATAAAGATGGAAATTTAGATACAAGATTGAGATACACTTTATATTATCCGGCATTAGAAGCCGATTTTGAAGACAAAACCTATGGAAGAAACTGGGAGTGGGGTAATAATGAAGCCTGGTTCAGAAAAGGAAGCCGTGATTATTACCGAAACAACGAAGATTATTACAGTCAGGTTAATTACCGATTAATTCGTTATGCTGATATTTTGTTACGCTACGCCGAAGTTTTGAACGAAACAGGAAACACAGCAGGAGCTTATCAGTATGTTGATTTGGTGAGAGCACGTGTAAACATGAATACTTTAGCTGTTTCACATCCTGAAATCGGAAACGATCATGATAAATTTCTGGAAAGATTAAAAACAGAACGCGTTTTGGAATTAGCCGGTGAAAGTGTTCGTTGGGAAGATTTAAAACGCTGGGGAGATTTAGATTCCCAAGCTTCTGTGGATAAAATTTCACTTCGTGATCCTGATTTTAAAAACTTTACAGTAGGTAAAAACCAAAGATTACCTATTCCGCAGGTAGACGTGGACAACAATCCCAACTTAGACCAGCACCCGGAATATTAAACTATTTTTTAGGGGAATCAGAACGCATCTGGTTCCCTTAATCACAAAGAACCTCCGTTCTAATTAAGAAAATTATAATGAGAAAAATAAAATTGTATCTGACACTCGTGTTAGCAGGCACACTATTGCTAAGTTGTAACAACAAAAAAAGCAATTCGGAAGAAAATAAAAAGGAAACAGCCATAGTTGAAAAAAGAGACATCTGGACCAAAGAACAAGCCCATCAATGGTATGCCGAACAGCCGTGGTTAGTGGGCGCCAATTATTATCCGAGCACCGCCATCAATCAATTGGAAATGTGGCAGGCCGATACTTTTGATCCCAAAAGAATCGATCAGGAATTAGGCTGGGCAGAAGGAATCGGCATGAATGTAATGCGCGTTTACCTGCACGATTTATTGCACAAACAAGACGCAGAAGGTTTTTACAAACGCATGGATACTTTTTTAGGAATTGCCGATAAACACCACATCAAAATTCTGTTTGTTTTGTTTGATTCCTGTTGGGATCCGTTTCCGGCCTTAGGAAAACAAAGAGCTCCCAAACCGCATACGCACAATTCAGGATGGGTGCAGAGCCCGGGTCAGAAAGCGCTTCAGGACTCGACGCAATATACTCGTTTAGAGAAATATATCAAGGAAACCGTTTCGAAATTCGCCGCTGACAAGCGTATTTTAGGCTGGGATGTCTGGAA
This sequence comes from Flavobacterium circumlabens, assembly GCF_004345565.1. Taxonomy (GTDB): domain Bacteria; phylum Bacteroidota; class Bacteroidia; order Flavobacteriales; family Flavobacteriaceae; genus Flavobacterium; species Flavobacterium circumlabens. The sequence goes on from NZ_SLWA01000002.1 coordinate 742,581, forward strand.
CGAACCCGATAATATGACCGGACCCTCTTATGAAAAAGTGGAGATTAAAAACAAAGCGGCATTGATTCTGCCACTTCTGAAAAATGTATTTGCGTGGGCAAGAGAAAGCAACCCTTCACAACCGTTAACTTCTGGAGTTTGGGTAGGCGATTGGAGTGATGAAGCGAAAATGCTGCCGATGCACAAAATGCAGATTGAACAATCTGATGTGATTACTTTCCACAATTACAACAAACCGGAGGATTTCGAAAAAGTAATCAAACAATTGCAGCGCTACGGAAAACCGCTAATCTGTACCGAATATATGGCCCGACCAAACGGAAGTACTTTTGAAGGTTTCCTTCCAGTCGCCAAAAAATACAACGTGGGAATGATCAACTGGGGATTAGTAGACGGAAAAACACAAACCAAATACGCCTGGGACAGCTGGACTAAAACATACAATGCAGAACCAAAAGTCTGGTTTCACGAGGTATTTCACAATGACGGAACGCCATACATCAAAGCAGAAACGGATTTGATTAAGAAAATGACTGCAGAGGCGAATAAGAAGAATTAGATAATGAGATAATGTGTCAATTAGATAATTAGACTTCTTAGATTTTTAGAGAGTTAGATTTTTTTTTTGCCACAGATTGCACGGATTGGACAGATTTTAGCGGATCATTTCAATAGGCACGCGCAAAAAAAAATCTGCGTAATCTGCATAATCTGCGAGAAAAAATTAGTGAAAATTCGTGGAATTCGTGGCAAAACTTTTTAATCCGTAAAACCCGCGAGCAACACATCATAATAATCCCTTAATCTGTGGCAAAAAACATTTTAATCATAAACAGAATGAAAAAATACACAATAAAACAGCTATTTGCACTGGCAATATTTCTTTTTGGTTTATCATCGTATGCACAACAGCCAGATCCGCCGGGACAGGTCAAAGGAAATGCGAAACCCAAAAACGAAGCCTACCTGTTTGCGCATATGACCCATAACGATTATGGCAGATTGTATTATTCCGTAAGCCTCGACGGTTTGCACTGGGAGAATCTGAACAGCGGCAAAAGAGTTTTCGAAGACTATAAAGGACATCCCGATATCTGCAAGGGACCGGACGGAAAATATTACATCGCAGGAAATACGGGCGATGATGCAAAAACAATTAATATTTGGGTTTCGGATGATTTAATCACCTGGAAAAAACATGCCGATTATACACCCGATTTAAAAAGTACCCCGGATTATTCGAATGCTTTACAGCGCATTGGAGCTCCGAAGTTGTATTACGATAAAGACTCGGAACAATTTATTATGACTTGGCACACCCCACATTTAGACGGAACTAAAGAAGATCCGGAACGCTATTGGGGAAGTCAGCGAACGTTATATGTTTTATCTAAAGATTTAAAAACTTTCGAAGGAACTCCAAAACGTTTATTCGATTGGGATATGGGAACCATTGATGTTTTCATTCGTAAAGTGGGCGATTCGTATTATGCTGTGATTAAGGATGAAACCTATCCAACCTTGTATTGGACCACTGGAAAAACCATTCGGATTGCAAAATCAAAATCACTTTTAGGCCCTTATTCTTTGCCCCAGCAATCGATAAGTCCGAATTTCAGGGAAGCACCTATGCTGGTCCCTTCTCCGGATGATAAAATCTGGTACATGTATTACGAACAATATCCAGGAGTTTCCTACGGACTATCGATAGCCGATAACCTAAACGGACCATGGTTTCAGGCCTCAGGTTATACTTTTTTTGCCGACTGGGACAAATACAGCTTTCCCGAAAAAGTACGCCACGGCTGCATGATTACCATTTCAGGAAAGGAATACGATAGTCTGGTGAAGAAATTTGGTCTTGCGAAAAAGTTATGAATTGTGAATTATGAGTTTTGAGTTAGGACGAAGGTGTGGTTGTGTATTTTGAGTTAATACTAAAAACAGAGATTATTGTACCGGAAATAAATAATTAATCAGCACCTAATCCAACTCCTAATTCACAATTCATAATTAAAAATTTGGTTAGTTAAGTTAGTGTTTGAAATTACCAGACTATGTGGATATAGTCTGGTAATTTATTTAGTACAGAAGAAACAGCAATAATCATGGAAATTATTGCATAAAACGATATAGAATGAATAAGAAAACTACAGTTCTCGTGGCGCTTTTTTTAAGCTGTCTGGTTCATGCACAATGGAAACCACAAGGTGATAAAATTAAGACGAAATGGGCATTACAGGTTGATCCGGCAAGAACGTTACCTGAATATCCGCGTCCGATTATGGAGCGCAGCCAATGGAAAAACCTGAATGGTTTATGGAATTACGCCATTCAGGATTTTGGAAAAACGGTACCTTCAAAATATCACGGACAGATTCTGGTTCCGTTTGCGGTGGAGTCCAGTTTGTCCGGTGTGATGAAAGAAGTGGGAGCACAAAAGGAACTTTGGTATGAAACCAATTTTTCCATCGAATCCAATTGGGATGCGCAAAATATTCTCCTGCATTTTGGTGCTGTAGACTGGAAAACCGAAATCTGGCTCAATGATGTAAAAATAGGTTCCCATACTGGCGGATATACCCCGTTTTCATTCGATATCACCTCATTTATTAAAAAAGGAAACACACAAAAATTAGTGGTAAAAGTTTGGGATCCTTCCAACGATGGGCCTCAGCCAAGAGGGAAACAAGTAAAAAATCCGGAAGGAATCTGGTATACACCCGTAACAGGAATCTGGCAAACGGTCTGGATCGAACCTGTAAATGCTAAAAATATTACGAATTTAAGGACAACTCCCAATGTAGATCAAAACAGCATTAGTATAAAAGCCGAAGTTGCAGGAGCAGAAACAGGAGATGTAATTGAAATTTCGGTTTTTGACGGCACACAAGAAATTGCAAAAGAAAAAGCGGTGGTTGGGGAAAACCTGGATATCGTACTGGATCACCCAAAATTATGGTCGCCGGAAAGTCCGTTTTTATACCAGACGAAAATTAGTCTGATTACTAAAGACAAAATCGTCGACGAAGTAAAAAGTTATTTTGCCATGCGAAAAATTTCATCAAAAAGAGATGAAAATGGCATTATGAGAATGCAGCTGAACAACAAAGATTATTTCCAGTTCGGACCTTTGGATCAAGGCTGGTGGCCCGACGGATTGTATACGGCACCAACCGATGAAGCTTTAAAATTCGACCTGATCAAAACGAAAGAGTTAGGTTTTAATATGATTCGGAAACATGTAAAAGTAGAACCGGAACGTTGGTACACCCACTGTGATCAATTGGGGATTTTAGTCTGGCAGGATATGCCAAGCGGCGACGATCAGCCGATCTGGCAAGACAGGAAATATTTTGACGGAACCGAATTACAGCGTTCTGCAAAATCGGAAGCCATCTATAAAAAAGAGTGGAAAGAAATCATGGATCATTTATATTCTTATCCGAGTATTGTGGTCTGGGTTCCGTTTAACGAAGCCTGGGGACAATTTAAAACGGTTGAAATTACCGAATGGACCAAAAATCATGATCCAAGCCGTCTGACGAATTCATCGAGTGGCGGAAATCATTTTCAAACCGGAGATATACTGGATTTACATCATTATCCGGGACCGGAATTGTATTTGTACGATGCCGGAAGAGTAACCGTTTTAGGCGAATATGGCGGAATCGGATTGCCGCTTGAAGGACATTTATGGAAAGCAAAAGACAATTGGGGTTATGTAAAATTCAAAAATGAAAATGAGGTTACTGCCGAATATATAAAATACGCACAAATGCTTAAAAACTTTGTAAAATCAGGATTTTCGGCAGCAGTGTACACTCAAACAACTGATGTTGAAGGCGAAGTAAACGGTTTTATGACGTACGACCGAAAGATTGATAAAATGGATTTCAAAAAAGTGAATAAAATCAATACGGAGGTTATTGATGTCTTAAATAAAAAGAATAAATAATACTCTTTCCAATGAAAAAATACCTGATTCTTATTTTGTTTTTTACTGTTGCTTTTGTACAGGCACAGACTTTTTCAAATCCAATTTTGCCTTCGGGCGCAGACCCTTACAGCACGTATTACAAGGGATATTATTATTACACGAATACACTTCAGGACCGATTGGTTTTATGGAAAACAAAAAGCCTGACGGATCTTAAAAATGCCGAAAGCAAAGTCGTCTGGAAAGCACCAAAAGGAACCGATTATTCAGGAGATATCTGGGCACCGGAATTTCACCTTATTAATGGAAAATGGTATGCGTATTTTGCTGCAGACAATGGTGATAACAACACACACCGGATGTATGTTTTAGAAAATAAAGCCGCAGATCCTTTTAAAGGAAAATGGGAATTTAAAGGAAAAATTGCCGCCAAAACCGATAAATGGGCTATTGACGGAAATGTTTTCGAATATAAAAAACAGCTTTACATGATTTGGGCGGGCTGGGAAGGCGATACTAACGGACAACAAAATATCTACATCGCCAGAATGAAAAATCCGCTTGAAATTGAAGGTGACAGGGTAATGATTTCTGCACCAATTCACGACTGGGAAACCCATGGAGCGTTGCACGATGACGTAAATCCGGCTCAGGTAAATGTGAATGAAGGGCCTCAGTTTTTGTCGAATGGCGATAAAATCTTCATCGTATTTTCAGCCAGCGGTTGCTGGACCGATTATTACGCTTTGGGATTGTTGACATTTAAAGGCGGAGCTGATTTACTGGACGCAACGGCCTGGAAAAAATCGGAAGAGCCGATTTTTAAGCAATCGGATAAAAATAAAGTGTATGCACCCGGTCACAATTCGTTTTTTAAATCTCCGGACGGAAAAGAAGACTGGATTTTATACCATGCCAATTCAAATCCCGGAGAAGGCTGTGGCAATAAAAGATCGCCAAGAATGCAAAAAATCAGTTGGGATATCAACGGTTTTCCGGTTTTGGGCGAACCGGTAAGCGAAACAACGAGATTGCAAATTCCATCAAAATAATCAGGAACATTTTAAAATTATAAAAATGAAAAATATAAAAATAGCAGGCGTTTTGTTACTGGCCCTTTTTCAGTTGAACTGCAAAGACAATACAAAAGAAGTTCCGTCTAAAAATACTGCTGAAATAGAAATTGATTCGATTAAGCCACTTTTAGAGACTAAAAATTTTGATACCGTTATCGAGGGAAAAAAAGTCAATTTGTACTGGATTGAAAATAAAGGCATAAAAGCCGCTTTTACCAATTACGGCGGAAGATTAATTGGACTCTGGGTTGCCGATAAAAACGGAAAACAAACCGATGTAGTGGTAGGAATGAACAGCGCAAAAGGTTTTAAAACGGCAACAGAGCCGTATTTTGGAGCTACCATCGGAAGGGTTGGAAACCGTATTGCAAAAGGACAATTTACTTTGGAAGGAAAACACTATCAGGTGCCTTTAAATAATGGAAAAAATGCTTTGCACGGCGGTCTTAAAGGTTTTCAGGATGTGGTTTGGGACGTTGATAAAACCAATGAAAATACTTTGGTTTTTAGCTATACGTCACCGGATCGAGAACAGGGTTTTCCCGGAAATCTAAAGGTAAAAGTAACGTACACACTTGAAGCGGATCAAACTATTAAAATGGAATATGAAGCGACAACCGATAAAACCACTCTGGTCAATTTAACCAATCATGCTTTTTTTAATCTGAATGGAGAAGGAAGCGGAACGATCCTGAAACATGAACTGCAAATTTATGCCAATGAATTTACGCCGGTGGATGAAGGTTTAATTCCAACAGGAGAACAGAAACCGGTTCAAAATACGGTTTTCGATTTTACGGCAAAACATACGATCGGAGAACGTATTGAAGCGAAAAACGAACAGTTAAAATTTGGAAAAGGATACGATCATAACTATGTTTTAAACGGAACGAAGAAAAAAGGAATGAATCATGCCGCCACAATTTCCGGAGACCAGTCTGGAATTACGCTGGATATTTATACTCAGGAACCGGGTCTGCAATTTTACAGTGGAAATTTCATGCAATCAAAAAATACCTTTAAATCGGGTGCTAAAGATGATTTCAGAACTGCTTTTGCCTTAGAAACCCAGCATTTTCCGGATGCTCCGAATCAGCCGAAATTTGCATCGATTGTTTTGAAACCGGGAGAAAAATATCATACGGTTTCTTATTATCAGTTTTCGGTAAAGTAGAGGAGGGGGATTAGACAATTAGACAATTAGATAATTAGATAATTAGATAATGTGAAACCTGAAACCTGAAACTTGAACTTGAAACTTGAAACTTGAAATTTAAAATATAAAATAGCAAAAGCAATTAGATGAAAAAAATAATAACCTTAGTAAGCTTTATGAGTGTTTTCGGGGCTTGTTCGCAGGAAAATAATTCAGTTGTGAAACCTGTTGAAGTGGTGGCAAAAAACATTTTTGTAGCCGATCCCACTATTTATTACAGTAAAGGAATGTATTATTTGTATGGAACCACCACCGGGAATATCGCCAATGGTGAGGGGTTTTTAGTTTATACTTCTTCTGATTTAAAGAAGTGGAGTGAACCGAAAGGAGCGCAAAACGGACTCGCTTTAAAAAAGGGTGATTCTTTTGGAGACAAGGGATTCTGGGCACCGCAAATTTTAGAGTACGATAAAAAGTTTTACATGATTTATACCGCCAATGAAAACATTGCTGTTGCGACTAGTGACAGTCCGTTAGGGCCTTTTAAAAATGAATCGAAAAAACCAATTATTGAAACCGGAAACCAAATTGATCCTTTTGTTTTTATCGATGAAGATGGAAAAAAATATTTATATCACGTAAGATTAACGAACGGAAACCGAATTTTTGTGGCGGAAATAAATGACGATCTTCAAAGTATTAAACCGGAAACTTTAACCGAATGTATTTCCGGAACTTTACCCTGGGAAAATACCGAAAACACGAACTGGCCGGTAACAGAAGGACCTACGGTTTTAAAACACAATGGCTTGTATTACCTGATTTATTCAGCAAATGATTTTAGAAACATTGATTATGCAGTAGGGTATGCCACCAGCAAAAGTCCGCTTGGGCCTTGGGAAAAATCAAAAGACAGTCCGATTATCAGTCGAAAAAATACCAGCCAAAACGGAATTGGCCACGGAGATATTTTTTGGGACCCGAATCAAAAAATGCATTATGTGCTGCATACGCATTTTAGTACAGCAGAAGTTTCGCCAAGAAAAGCGGCGATTATTGATGTCGAATTTGTTGATAATCAATTAAAAGCAGTTCCCGGAAGTTTTAGTTTTTTGAAAAATTAAGGAAATCTCTTTTGAGAGAAAACAAATTTATTTTTAAGAATTTTAATCGGAATAAATTTTCTGATTAATGAGTTTTAAGTAGTATTTTGGTCTTATTATTTTTGAAATAGCTCAATGGCAAAATACTTCCATCTACTTTATTTTACATTCCTGTCGGTTTCCCTCTTTGCGCAGGAAAGTCAAATTCCGGCCTTGACAATATATCTGGAAGATGCTGAAAACGGAAAAAACATAAACAACGCAAAAGTCACACTGGAAGGTTTTGAACTGCCGGAGATAACTGCAAAATATAATACTAAACAACAAAACTATTATTTTAATGAAATACCGTCCGGTTATACGACCGTAATGACGTATCATAAAAAGTACAATGAAAAAGGTTTTCAAAATACGACAGGATTGCCCAAGGAATTGAAATTCAAACTTTTTGACCCCCTGAATGTGTCGTATGGTTTTGATTTTTTTGAGGACAATCTTTCCATTAAAAACACCTATGTGGAAGATCCCTATAAAATCAGTGTTTCATCAACGAATGAAATGACCTATAACCTTTTTAAAACCTATATCATTTCAAAAATTAAGGAATTAAATCTCGAAATTGAATTGGTAAATCCCTATTGGGAAGTCGATAAGATCGAAGAAACCCCCTTTTTTCCGGATCAGAAAGAAGCCTATCCGACACTTACAGTAAAGGAAACCGACAAATTAAGTCCGGAATACTTATTTCCTTTAAAAAGCGGCATCACAAATATTTTTCCGGATAGAAAATATTCCAATAAATCGTGGGACATCTGTTTTATGGTAAGGAAAAAAGACGGTTCGAAATTTAAGCGATTTAATGATCCTGTAATTCAGAAATTAAAAGAGGAGAAATTAAATGTCTATGCTGTTGTTTTGAATAAAAGGAATGGAGCAGATTTAATAAATAACCTGAAAATCAGGGACAGAAGCAATGCAAAATTCAATTCAGAACATAAAATAGATTCGTCTAAAGTTTTCTTTTATGATTCGGGTTTTCGAAATTATAAAAAATCAATTTTTAGTTTTTTGAAAAAGAAAAATCAGATGATCCTTATGGAACCGAATCAATATCCGCAGTTTCCTTCCTTTTTTCTTCTTCGAAATGATGATTACGAAATTCCCAGATTTCGGCGTGAGATACAAAATCAGTACGGTCAGCCCATACCTCCTCAGGATCTGTCGGTTGGATTGGGGATTTTAGACGAATACGATTATTATTTAAATCCGGACGTACAATAAGGTGTTGGCAATTATCTAATTAATTTGGTTTTTCGTAGTATTTCTTTTTAAACCAGAGCGCAAGATTCACTAAAGCGATAAGCGCAGGCACTTCGACCAATGGTCCGATAACCCCGGCAAATGCCTGTCCGCTGTTGATGCCAAATACACCAATAGCGACTGCAATTGCCAACTCAAAATTGTTTCCGGTAGCCGTAAAAGCGATAGCCGTTGCTTTCGAATAATCGGCACCGAAATATTTGCCAACAAAAAAGCTGATGATAAACATAATAGTGAAATAAATTACTAATGGCACAGCAATGCGTACAACATCCATAGGAATTTGAACGATCAGTTCTCCTTTAAGGCTGAACATCAATAGGATTGTAAAAAGCAGTGATAGTAATGTGATGGGCGAAATAAAAGGTACATATTTAGTTTCAAACCATGCTGTTCCTTTCCATCGAATAAGGATATAACGGCTGATGATTCCCAGTGCGAAAGGAATTCCCAGGTATATCCCGACACTCGCGGCAATCTGGCCAATACTGATATTCACTTCAAAACCACTATAGCCGAAATAGGGAGGCAGAATAGTGATAAACAGATAAGCATACACACTGTAAAGCAAAACCTGAAAGATGCTATTGAGTGCGATAAGACCCGCAGCATATTCTCTGTTTCCATCAGCCAGGTCATTCCAGACCACTACCATGGCAATACAGCGGGCCAGACCAATCAGAATCACACCAATCATATATTCCGGATATCCATTTAAAAAAAGAAGGGCTAAAGAAAACATTAAAACAGGACCAACAATCCAGTTTAAAAATAACGATGCTCCCAAAACCTTGGTATTTTTAAAAACCTCTCCCATCTGTTCGTATTTCACTTTTGCCAAAGGAGGATACATCATGAGAATTAGTCCAACAGCCAATGGAATATTAGTTGTCCCGCTGGAAAAGGAATTGATAAAATTACCGCTCGAAGGGATAAAATAGCCTATCGAGACTCCAAGGGCCATAGCCAGAAAAATCCATAGCGTTAAAAATCGGTCTAAGAAGCTTAATTTCTTACGTCCGGCGACAGGTGTACAGTTATTTGCTGCCATTTTTAGGATTTGATTTGGGAGAATACATAAAACATTTCAGTTCCAATTTGAAGACTTCGTTCCTGATAAATCTGTTTCTGTTGCGGTGTGCCGTCTGAAACTTTAGGGTCTTCAAAAGTGATTGGGATTCGTATTTCAGCACCGGCAATAAACGGGCAGCCGCCATCTGCCTGAGAGCAGGTCATTATGGCTGCAAACTCACTATCAGGATTAAAATCATCATCATAAGTTTTCGAAAAGCCTATAACAGGAAGTTCATTAGCTGAAAATTTTATGGCATAGACAGGATTTTTGCCTTCCGAAAGAGTTTTAACTTTAAATCCTGAAAATGTTAATGTTTCGGCTATCATCGGGAATAGTGCTGTCGCTTCAGTACCCCCCGAATAACAAAAAACGTTTTTTATATTGTAATGAGCAGCTGCGGTCTGAGCCCAGATCTGTGACAAATGACTTCTTCTGGAATTGTGCGTACAGATTAAGTTCAGCCTGATGTCCAGCTTGCGGTCTGTTTTACGCTGTATAAAGTCGATTAACGGCTGAAGGATAATTTTACGTTCCCCGGAAATCTGCTCAAAATCAAACGCGCTAATGGTATTTTCTATTTCAGTATATAACATGGTTTTTCAGGTTGGAAACGATTATTTATGATTTAAAAATTAACAGCAGCCTCCGCCTGGTGTACAGGAATTAGCAGTATCAGCATTTAATTGGGCTAATTTTACTTTAGGTTTATCCGATGGGATTCCGCATTGTTCCTGTGCAAGACATGCCGTCTGTTTGTTTCGTAAAATGAAATTTTTACCGTTAAAATCTAAATCATATTTGCCAATTGTAGTATCCTGATATTCCACTTCAATTTCATGATCTTCAATACCTAAAACTTTTTCTGAAAGTTCAATAATATGAATTAGTTTTTGAGGTTTAAGCCTGTGGTCGTAATCATTGGCATCCCAAAGCTGGAAGTTGACCACCGTTTCTTTTCGTACTTTTCCTCCGCAGTCAATGAAGTTTTTAGTAATCAGACCCACTTCGGTTACGTGAAAATATTCCGGTACCAGAGTTCCGTTTGGCAATTCAAAATGTACAGCTTCCACTGTAGTCAGTACTTGTTTAATTTCTGAAAGTTTCATAATCTATGTTTTAAAAGTTAGCAGCACTCGTTTCTCTTTTTTTCAAGATGAACGGTGATATGTTCAAAAAAACCTTTTATTTTTTCTAATCCCGGCTCATTGATACAGTAACAAATCGAGTTGCCCTCAATACTGCCTTTGATTAAACCGGCATTTTTAAGCTCTTTAAGATGCTGGGAAACGGTAGGCTGGGAAAGTGGCAGCTCATTGACAATATCTCCGCAGATACAGGCATCGACTTTCAATAAATATTCCATAATAGCTATTCGGGCGGGGTGCCCTAAAGCTTTAGCCAAAACGGCAAGTTCGTTTTGGTTAGCTGTAAAATGATCTGTTTTTGTAGCTCCCATTGGTTTATAATTATATTGCAATATTACGATATTGTTTTGGAAACAGGAGCATTTTTAATTCAAATTTTTTTATGGATGCGCTTCTGAAAGTTATTTTATAAAAAAACAACTCCAAAGATCAGCTGATTTTGGAGTTGTTTGCATTTAAGATGAAGTATTTATTTCGGAATTAATAAAGTATTAATGCATTGTAAGACATCTTTATCTGTTATTTTAGAGTTAAAGTAATATTGGGAACCACAAGAACACCGGTAGCTCCGGAATTACGCTGTAAAGCCACTTCGATATAATCGCCGCTGACTAGTTCAGTAGTTGCATTTAAGGGAAGAACGATAATATCATTAACGGCAGCTCCTCTTCCGTAAATTTTGTATTGCGTTAACGGAGTTCCATTTTTAGTAATATAAGCTATGAAAACTCCTGTGCCCGGCACCTGAAAAGAAATAGATCCCGTTACCTGAAAAATTCTTTTCTTTTTTCCAACGTATTTTAGCCTGTTGTAACCGGCAGTACCGGCATCTGTTGCAAATCTGAACAAATTGGAATACACTGTTACAGGCGCTGTACCAGTGCTAACCCCGACTTTTACGATATCACTTGGAGTGGAATTGTTTAACGTTACTCCAAGGCCACTATTGACAGGATAATCCATTGAAAAATCCCCTACCGCATTGGCATCTGCTTCATTTGGTATTCCTGCAGCCCTAACACCCCAGCTGGTATTAAAATTATAACCGGTAAAGGTGGTTGCAGATGGAGTTGCATAAGGTCTGACATAGGTAGCAGGAGTAGGACCTGTAAAAACAACAGATTCCAAAACAGCATCACCGGTAATCGTAAGACCTGCTGTAGAAACATCCACACCATATGCTCCGGAACTAACATTAGAGAACCCTCCTTGTTTTTCAATCAGATTGAATGTCCCTGTAAATTTTTCATAAGTACCACTATTATTGCTGAACCACGCCTGATTGCTTAACAGTAACTGACCAATGTTATTATAAGTGACACCATTTGTATTTCCTGAAAAATTAACAATACTCATAAAAACTAAACCATAACCAGATATGGTACCTACACTGGCGCAATTGGCAATAATACAATCCCTAAGCAAAAAAGTAGAGGTTGAAAGCGCGGAATTTAGATTAAAAGCGGTAGCACCGGGGGTTGTAATAGTAAGATTTCTGACACTGCCTCCCGTAGTTCCGTCAAAAAGATTTCCGGATGTTTTAACAATGATATCTTCATTAGCATCCAGGCCATCCAAATAAGCACCATTAAGGTCTATGGGGAAATTAAACACGACCTGTCCATTAATTTCATATAAGGTATTAGCTGTCAAAACATATTTAGCACCAGCACCAGCCGCTAATTCGGTGGCCAATACAGTCGCTAAATTGTCCGTAGATCGTATACGTTTAAAATTTAGTCGCGGAAGTCCTCCACTTAAAGGTATCCATGATGTAGTGCTGAGTACGTAGCTATAAAGGGATTTAAAATCTGTATCGTAAACAATCAATCCGTCAGCCGGCGTAGCGATAGCATTTCTTTGAATAGTCGTCATACGCGGCGGAAGTAACCCCTGAGTCGTAGAAGTGATGTCTAAAACCGAACTGGCATTAGGAGTTGTAGTACCGATTCCGATTTGTGCATTTCCTAAAAATGAGGAGATGAAAAAAAGGAATAAGAAAAAGAGCTTATAATTAAGTGGAGTATATTTACAGATCATAATTTTATTTTTTAGTTAATGTTGAAGATTATAATATTGGGCTGGACACAGTATCAGTGCATTTAAAGTAGAGATTCCAATTATTGTTTTCCTGAATTTGATATCACAACTTTTTGAGCTATTTTTTCATTATCAGCGGTTACAAAAGTGGCAATGTAAATTCCTGAGCTCAGGCCCGAAGTTGAAAAAGTATAATTTTGTTCCACTTCCAGATTATTTTTAGTCAGGACAGCTCTGCCAAGAATGTCATAAAGAACAAATGACTTAAATACGATGTTATCCGGATTTAAGGCATTTAATATTTTATTGGTATTATCCTGACTTACAAAAAAGTTAGTTTTAACTTCATCAGATAGGCCAAGTGTTATATTGGTAAAGGCAATTTTAAACCGTTCCGTATACACCCCTGGTGCAATGGTAACTTGATAAGTTCCTGTTTTAATATCATGATAAGATGCATCGAGTTCATCGTACATATAAATCTTTTGTGAAGGATCGAAATTTATAACTTCAGGAATATAAAACTTTAAGGTAGTATTGGTTGTCGCCTTTACTGCCAGAGGTATTTTTTTAGTCAGTTCAAAATTAACGCCCTGTATCACGTAATTGCCATTCTCCAGCCAAAACGAAGCATCATTAGGTAGAGTTTGATCCATATTAAGGGCATCAATACCGGGATCTACGCCATCTGTTGCTTCCGGCATAAAGGCCAAAGCAAGCTGTCTGGTAAACTCATTATTGATGATAGTGTTTAGTTTAAAATGAGAAATTACCGTAACGTCTTCCTCTTTATTTTCAGCATCGGTTTTATTCGGTGAAGACTTTGCAAATTGTGATAAAGGAGAACCTTCCTTGTAAAATACTCGATGCGCATTTTTAAAAGTTACAGTGCCATTGGAAGCTCCGTTTATCAAAAAACCCTGTCCAATAGGGGAGTATTTGCGCTGTATTACTAATCCGGAGCTGGTGCCGGTTGTATTTAAGCTACCGTCAGCTTTATAACTGTTAAAAGTAGCAGCGACATAAACTCCATTTGAACCCAAAGTTCCGGGTGAATAGGTTCCGTAACCTCCTTTGTAAGCCGAGAGATAATGAGAATTGGCTGATTTGTCCTGCTCCCAGAAATACGCTATACGCGTACAGGCAGAATTGGTCGGATCCATTAAAAAAGCATTCAGATCTATTGCCGACGGGTAAGGATTTCCGGTCAGCGTCGCGGCATTACCAGATCCAACGGTCACAGCAATATTGCCATCATTAGGTTTTCCCCTGAAATCATAGCGCTGGGCTGTTAAGGGAGCACCGGGATTATTTACAGCTCCTGTAGCTTCCGGATCTGTTGTATCGGGACCACTTGTTCCTTTCATGGTGAAACCTTCTCCCGCTGCAATTGTAGTGGCACTCCCAACCTGAACCCATTGCGAGTAATTATTGGCATTGGTTAATTTATAGATCCAGTAAGGAGCTATGGCAAGAGGGTTGGCTGTTCCGTTATAATTCGACATAGGAAGTATAGTAGCAGGTACTACAGCAGTCGAAGAGGTCGGGCGGTTTAGCAATGTGATTCCAAAATTGGTATTACCTGCTGTAAGCGTGGGACTTCCAACAGGGGAACACCAATAATTATATTCAAAGTTATCTGAAGTCCCTTCCTGATAAACAGACACAATTCCTGTTCCTGTATTTGTAGAAGTTCCCGTTGTACCTTGCACTAACTGGGAGTTATTTCGTAAATAAAGATTTGAATTGGCAGCCAGGTTTATATTCTGGGTTACGTACAAAACCTGATTCTTCACATAAACCGGAGTATTGGCACCAATGTAAATTTGAGCGAAACCCGGCAATGAAATCATCGTAAAAAAGAAGAATATTTTTATTTTCATAGTTGATGCTGTGTTAAATTTAAGTTTTTAGATTAGGAGTAAATCATCTGTTTTTTAAGTAAAAACAATCATCTTTTCTTGTTAACCACATAGATTCCAAAAACTAAACCCGCTACCAGCAAAACAGGCAGCATTTTATTGATGGGAACTACAACAGGATCATCAGGCAGACCCGGTGGAGGAGGGTTTTGAGAATAGGTGAAAAATGAAATTAAAAGTAACATGAGGAACATTTTTTTTTTCAATTGTGGGGGGGCTTTTTAAGATTTTTGAAAATTCTACTTGTTTTTTTAATATCTGTAAATCAATATGTTAATTTTTGCAATGTTATTTATTGTAATTATTGTACTACTTTATATGGTTTGAATGTAAATAGAGTAATTAACTAATATTTATATAATTTTCATTTTAAGTTATATAATTCCCACATAAGCAAAAGGTTGAATTTTTGAAAAAAAAATTGAAAACAAAGGCAAAAATTGAAATAGAAATTTCTAAAAAATAAGAATTTTTCTACTGTTTTAAGGCGATGCGTAGATGTTTTTTACGAATGCTTTTGAAACAGGAGAGTGATAGATAGATCAATATTTATATTCCATTAAGAATACGGACTCGTTTTATAAACTTATAACAAGTGCCTGATGAGAAAAGTAAGCGGAGTTTTTACTTACTTTTTTGGTAAATGTTTTATTATTACAGACTCGCTATACTTTCAATAAAAAATTTACTTTTTTTGTAAAATTTTACTGATCCAAATGTAATGGCAGGTATCCTGTAAAACTCACATAATTGTCTCACTTTTTTACATAATTTAATTGTCTTTCTGCTTGATTTATAGAAGTTTAAATATTGAAATATTGAGCTGAAATTATATAAGCAAATGCTGTGAAGTAAGTCTAATTTTGAGATAACAAATTTTAAAAATTATTATCATGAAAGATTCAAATACAAAAACAGCCAGTAAAAAAACAACTGCAGCTAAAACAGCAACAACAGCTAAAACAGCAACAACAGCAAAAAAAGCTACAACAACTGCAAAAACAACAACACCAAAAGGAACAGTAAAAGCGAAGTCCTCAGCAGCCGAAGGTTTAAGAGAATTATTTGTTGATTCCTTAAAGGATATCTACTGGGCTGAAAAAGCACTGACTAAAGCATTGCCAAAAATGGCTAAAAATGCAACTTCTCAAAATTTAATTGATGCAATTAATGATCATTTAAAAGTAACAGAGGGTCAGGTAACCAGATTAGAAGAAGTTTTTGCAGCAGTTGGAGAAAAAGCCACAGCCAAAAAATGTGATGCGATGGAAGGTCTGATCAAAGAAGGCGAAGGAATTATGGAAGAAACTGAAATTGGTGCTGTTCGTGATGCAGGAATTATTGCTGCCTCTCAAAAAATTGAACACTACGAAATTGCTACTTACGGAACACTTGCAGCATTTGCCAAAACGCTGGGTGAAGACAAAGCAGTTGCACTATTGGTTCAAACGCTAAACGAAGAAAAAGAAGCGGATGTAACACTTACTGAAGCTGCTTATAACACTATTAATTTTGATGCCACTGAAGGCGATCAGAACTAAATAGTAAACACAGAGTACTATTACTAAAAACCCCTGCATCTTTAAAGATACAGGGGTTTTTAATTATTTAAAGGAATAATTTACAGAAACAATTTGTAAACCAGGAATGCAATAACAGAGAAAATTACATGTGCTACAAAAAGTTGAATGTAATAACCCTTAAAATCGATATTTGGTTTTTGAGGAACGATTTCAAATAAAATAACCCAGCTGATAATTCCGATAATGCCACTAATTATTCCAAGTAAAATACTGGCAGCCCATGAAACCTCCAGGAATTCATTGAACCATAAAAAGTGATATCCCATTACAAAGCAAAGACCAATTAAATAATGTAAAATCCATCCCAGGACAGTTTTGAGATTTGGTGATACTTTTAAATGAAGTCCTGTAAGAATATAGGTGAGTAATAGGGGCTCTTTGTAAATTTCCCGTGCACTCATAGAAACGGCATAACTAAATAATGTCATTACAGAAGTTGCAGCGACAGAAGAAATTAGGATTTGAAGTATAATATGAAAATTCATCGAAAAAGAATTTGATTATTTAATAAGTAGGTAATACAACGGTCGTCGAGCGCGCAGGTCAAATTTGCTGTGGTACGGCTTGTTTTTCCGATGCCTGTAACAAGTACTTCTGTATCATTATTTTGATCGGGTGTATTAAAAGCGATGATGGAAGTCGAGTTAATCCAAAACGACACATTTTCTCCGGATGAAATACTACCGTTATTCAGTTGATCTGCTATTTTAGTCATGATACTGTTTTTAAAATTTTTGGTCAGAACGAATCCAGATTTTCATTATAAATCCAAAAGTAAAATACCTCAATGTAAAAAGTTTACACCGTAAAATTTTAAGTTTATATCATTACCAGCTGTGATGTTTATGTAAGAATTGGTAGATATGCTGTAAGATTAAGTGATTTATTAATAGTTAATTAGGTTTTTATTAATCTTAAAAAAAAGAATTATGAAAGCAGCAGTTATACACGGACCAGGATCCATCAAATATGATACAGTCGATGATCCGATACTAAAAGCCAAAGATGATATCATCCTTACCGTAACCTCTACCGCAATCTGCGGATCTGATTTGCATATTTATTCAGGAGGTTTTCCACAGCCAAGACCAATGGTGCTAGGACATGAATTTATGGGAATAGTGGAAGAAGTAGGTTCTGAGGTAACCCATTTAAAAAGAGGTGATCGGGTAGTAGTACCGTTTACTATTGCCTGTGGAAATTGTTTTTTCTGCAACCACGATGTTCCAGGAAATTGTGAACACAGTAATCCTGACAATTATGGTCCGGAAGGTGGAATAGCAACCGAAAAAGGCGGTGCCCTTTTTGGGTACACCGATCTGTACGGAGGTTATGATGGAGGTCAGTCACAATACGTAAGGGTTCCGTATGCCAATTATGGACCCCGAATAGTTCCCGAAGATCTGAGCGACGAGGAGGTTCTTTTTCTAACCGATATTTTCCCGACAGGGTATACCGGAGTCGATTGGGGAGAAGTTAAAGGAGGAGAGACGGTAGCAATTTTCGGTTCGGGTCCCGTAGGTCTCATGGCGGCAAAAAGTGCCTGGCTAAGAGGTGCGGCACAAGTTATAGTTGTTGACACACTTCAGTACAGACTGGATAAAGCCAAAACGACAACAGGCTGTACTACTATTCTATGGGAGGATGGACCTAAAGATGTAGTGGAACATATTCGTTCGTTAACAGAAGGACGAGGAGCAGATGTCTGCATTGATGCGGTTGGATTTGAGCCAGATCGAAATTTGGGAGACCGTATCAAGGCAACCGTTAATTTTGAAAAAGGTTCTATCAAGGTATTAGAAGCCTGTATGAGCGCGGTAAGAAGAAGTGGTATTGTTTCAGTTCTGGGTGTTTATCCGGCCAATTATGATAATTTTCCACTGGGACAATTTTTTGATAAAGGCATAATCCTAAAGGGAGGACAAGCTCCTGCACACAAACATATCGACAAATTGCTGGAATATGTAGTACAGGGAAAAGTAAAACTGGATGATATTATCACGCATCGATTGCCATTATCTGAGATTTCACACGCTTATGATATTTTCAAAAAACGGGAAGATGGTTGTGTGAAAGTAGTATTGGACCCCTGGAAATAATATTTTTATTTCTTAAATAGTAAACCCGACAGTCCCGAAGCCTCGGAATAAAACCTGTCGGGTTTGTTTTATATAATAGGAATATTTCTTTATTCCTATTCAGCAGCTACAGCATTTACAGTATTTAAAGCTACAACATTAAGAACACAATCGGCTTCTTTTTCCTCTGCAAGAGTTTGCGTCAGTAATTTGGCCGCATCATTTTCTCCCAGGGTTTTTGCAAAAGCAACCAGGGTTCCGTAAGTTGCGATTTCGTAGTGTTCAATTTTTTGAGAGGCAGCAATAATTCCGGCGTCTCTGACAGGTCCGGGAGTAGTTTCTAAAACAATAGAATCTCCTTCTTTTAATAATCCGGCCATAGCTTCGCATTTTTTTCCTTCCGCTTTTTCTCCCACAAGATCAAAAACCTCTTCTAATCTGCTTATCTGAAGTTTCGTTACGTCAAGATGTTCTAAAATGGCACTTGCAAGACCCGGGGATGTAGCATTTGCTGCCATTTTAGGAAGCGCTCCAACCAGGGCATTTTCTGCCCAGTAAATGTCTTTCAGGCTGTCAACAAACAATTCTTTTAAATCTGTTGCAGCATCTGGTGCCGGTTCCACAATATTGATTTTTGCATTGTTTTTTATATTTTCCGTATCAGTTGCCTTGCCTTGAGTGGCATTGACCTGACCTTGTTTTTCTGAATTTTTCATGTTTATTTTTTTAAATTTTAAAGATATAAGTTTGGTTCACGTTTCCAGAAGCGGTGTTTGGTCATTGCAGTAATAAATTCCTGTGCAAAAGCTTCTGATGCAACTTCACTGGTTACAATAACTCCGTCATCGTCATTTGTTATTTTGGAGGCAAAACTGGTAGCACTAAGCAATTCTGATGCTTCACCGTCTGCACCAATAACTTTACAATGTTTGTAAGCATCATTCAGGTATTCGAGTGCATCGTCATTTTCTGCCAGTAGATTTAGTCCTAATCCGTGCGGAACGTAAACGGCATCAAACAAAACAGATGATGCGGTAAGAAAACTGAAATCAGCCTTAAGGGCTCCGTCATTATCCGTAAGTACAGCTCCCAAATGGGGTGCAATTACAAAACCTTTTGCGCCTTGTTTTTTAAGTGCTTTTTTTATGTTTTTAACTGCCGCCTCAGAAACACCGTCAGAGCAAAGAATGGCGACTCTTCGGGACTCGATTGTTGGTGAATTGGTTGGATTGTTAATCATACTTAATGCTTCAGAAGAAGAAACAGCTTGTTCGACTGTTTTCGGTTCCTGATTTCCGCCTTCATTTTCGGGAGAAACGCCTTTGTTCACTGGAAATTCAAGCGTTGACGGTACAGTTGCTCCAAGTCCAACCGCTACTTTTTCTGCCAGTTCCGCATCAACCTGAGATAATAATCCCAACATTCTCACGCGGATTGCAGTAGTTTCTACTTTTCCAAGTTCAAAACGAAGTGCTTTCACGATATGGCTTTTTTCTTCCGGGGTCTGACTGTTAAAGAACAATTTGGCCTGTCCGAAGTGATCCGAGAAACTTTCGCTTCTTTCTCTTACCTTATGAGCGTCAATGCGTTCCTCAAAGCTTGAAAATCCGCCTTCGCTGATTTTAGCCTGATACGGACAACCGCCTCCAAGTGAATTAGGATGGTAACTCACACGGCCTTTATTAATTTCCTGACGCATATGTCCGTCACGCTGATTGTTGTGAACAGGTGCGATGCTTCGGTTAATTGGAATTTCATGAAAATTAGGACTTCCTAATCTTGATAATTGTGTATCGGTGTAAGAGAACAAACGCCCTTGCAATAAAGGATCATTAGAAAAATCAATTCCGGGAACAACATGTCCGGGGTGGAAAGCAATTTGCTCTGTTTCAGCAAAGAAATTATCCGGATTTTTATTCAATACCATTCTTCCCACAATAGTTACGGGTACCAGTTCTTCCGGAACCAGTTTTGTAGGATCCAGTAAATCAAATTCGTATTTGTTTTCGTCTTCTGTCGGGATGACTTGTACGCCTAATTCCCATTCCGGAAAATTCCCCGCTTCGATAGCTTCCCACAAATCCTGTCTGTGAAAATCAGGATTTTTACCTGAAATTTTTTGTGCTTCATCCCAGGCAACGGCATGAGTTCCTAATTTAGGTTTCCAGTGTAATTTCACAAAACTGGATGCTCCGGCTTCATTGATGAATCTAAAAGTATGCACCCCAAATCCTTCCATCATACGATAGCTTCTCGGAATGGCGCGATCAGACATTACCCACATAATCATGTGCATGGATTCGGGCATAAGCGATATAAAATCCCAAAAAGTATCATGTGCCGATGCGGCTTGCGGAATTTCATTGTGGGGTTCCGGTTTTACGGCATGAATTAAGTCCGGAAATTTAGAAGCGTCCTGAATAAAAAATACAGGAATATTATTTCCTACAAAGTCATAAATTCCTTCCTGTGTATAAAATTTAACTGAAAATCCACGAACATCACGTGCTAAATCAGTAGATCCGCGTGATCCTGCAACAGTAGAAAATCGGGTAAAAACCGGTGTTTTAAGTCCCGCTTCCTGCAGAAAACCGGCTTTGGTTAATTCCGGAATTGGGTTGGTTACTTCAAAGAAACCGTGAGCTCCTGAACCTCTTGCGTGTACAATGCGTTCCGGGATTCTTTCGTGGTCAAAATGCGTAATTTTCTCCCTTAGTATAAAGTCTTCTAATAAAGATGGACCTCTTTCGCCTGCTTTAAGGGAATTATTGTCATCATTAATTTTGACACCCTGATCGGTAGTCAGAAACTTATTGGTGCCGTCAGACTTGTTGATCGACAGATCTCTCTGCTTTTCATCCTGAGAATTTTTCATATTGTTTCGTATTATGGGTTAAATATTAATAGCCTGATTATAAGTTTTGATTATCAGGTAATTCAAATTTACCGCTACTAAATGAGTTACATTTACAGGATTGTAACTCTAATATTACAGAATTTACAGAATTTTAAAAGGTTTAAATACAGCAGTTTAGCTTTTGTATTGAAGTTATGGTCAGCTGTCTTAAAAGAAGGAGATGTCAGCTTTTTGTATTGCTGTCAATTCCCGTAAAAGTCGTTTGGCCGCCACCTCTGGATAACTTAATCTGAATATAATTCTGAATTTTTATAAAATCCCTGCTTTCAATTTTCGAAATGATCGATTTTAATTGTTCGGCGGTTAAATTCCAGTAGGAGGCCCAAAATTCTACAGGTAAATTGTCTTGTTGGTTTTCTCTATTTTCCATAGTTTAAATTTTGAGAATGAATGTTCAGAGAATTATTTCGCTACTGATTCTGTCTGGGAGAGGTCAGGATTTCTTCATCGTCTTTTAAGGGTTGTAAAGCCGATAAAATTTCCTGAATTGAAAAATGTGCACCACAAACAAATTCGTCTGCTGCACCGTAATACAAGGTAAGTCTGTCTCCTTCTACGACGTGTCCGTTGGTAAAAACCACATATCCGAAAAAGCCGTTAAGCTCATAATTTTCCTTTGGCATCATTATAGGATCTAAAGTTCGGGCAATTACTATTGAAGGATCATCCAGATCCATTAAAAAAGCACCCAGGCCATATTGGTGTTCGGCATTTGCACCATGATAGATTTCCAGCCAACCCTGATCTGTCTTAATCGGGGCAGCACCTGCGCCAACTCTTGCGCTGTCCCATAACCCGAATCGCGATTTGATAATACACTTATGATTTCCCCAATGGATACCGTCAGGAGATTCAGCAAGCCAGATATAATTCCCTCCAATTTGCGGACTCGAAGGACGATGCAAAGCGTAATATTTACCGTTGATGGTTTCTTCAAAAATGGCACAATCTTTATTATGAGGCGGAAAAATCATTCCTTTCGAATCAAAATTTTTCCAGTCTTGGGTGGTACGCAGTCCCACGCCAACGCCATTTTCTGAAACCGCGGTATAGGTAAGATAGTACGTATCGGCTATTTTAGAAACGCGACAATCTTCAATTCCAAATTGTTCCAAGATTCCGGAACCCATCAGAGGCGGTGAATTTTCAGGTTCGTAAAAGTGTATGCCGTCATCGCTGCAAACCAGTCTTAGATGAGAAATAGTAGTGAGATAATCCAGTCCCTTATACTTTACAATCCTGGCATCTGTCGCAACAAGATCGGGATCATTAAGCGGAATTTCTATGATTTCAACTTTGCCTGTTGCATTAATTACCGGAAAGAAGATAACACCTTCCTTTTGTGCAATACACTCGGCAACACGCACCAAAAGCCAGGTTTTTTGCTCAAATACAAAAACACCCGGATTCAAAAGACTGATAATCTGTAATTCGCTGGTGCTCGACTTCAAATCTTTCGGCATTAACAATGGATTCTCCGGAAACCTGCGGGCAATGTCACTCATAAATTAATTTTTGTTACGCCAAAACATAATATGGCTGCATTATTTGGATAAACATAAAGGAAGTTATTTCATTTTTAAAACGTTTATATAATACGGTTTCAGTCTTATAAAATTTTCATTTGAAGAGTTAAAATTGGGATCAAAGTATCAGACTATCAGATAATAATATAAAAATAGCAACACAATAATGTAAAACAGACTATTGGCAGTGCCGTACTTTTAATCCTCATAAAAAAGCAGTATAACAATACTATGGATTGATTTGTGAACAAGAGAAATTCAATAACCATTAATGATGAAAAATTATGTTTAAGAAAGGACAAAAAGTACAGCAGGAATTCGGAAATCAGGTGATGGAAGTAATAGGTTTCGAGCCGGAATTGATAGAAAATGTCATTACCCAGTGGGAAGATGATGAAGGAACAATCGTGACCGGAAAGTTTATGGAATCGCAGCTTTCGCTTGCCGATAATTAAATTAAAAAGTAGGAATTAGAAATTATTAAGGAACCAATTATCTTTATTGGTTTCACTAAAGCAGATCAAAATGAAAACGATTACGCAGCCTAAGCATACATTTTACGGATATCAGGAAAGGGATATCAAAATTATTTTTGATGAGATGGAAAGGGGCAAAACCGGGAAACTCTTGTATCAGTTACCAACGGGTGGCGGAAAAACAGTGGTATTTTCTGAAATTGCCAGAAGATTTATGGAGCAATTTGGAAAAAAGACTATTATCCTGACACATCGCAGGGAATTGTGCACGCAGACCTCGGCTACACTGAAGAAGTTAGGCATCAAAAACCAAATTATAAGCAGCACAAGCGGCAATTTTAAACCCGGTTGTGATTGCTATGTAGCCATGGTGGAAACGTTGCGTAACCGAATCAAATCAAAAAAAATAAAAACGAGTGACGTTGGTCTCGTAATAGTAGATGAAGCGCATCATAATTCCTTCCGGAAATTAATGAGCAGTTTTAAAAAGGCATTTGTTATTGGCGTGACGGCGACCCCTTTTAGTTCTGATATTTCCAAACCAATGAACAAGCATTACAAATCGTTGGTGACCGGAGAGAATATTGCGGAACTTATTGCACAGGGTTTTCTGGCCAAACCACAATCGTATGTGTATGAGGTAGAATTAAATTCTCTTAAAACAGGAATTCATGGCGATTATACAGTGAGTTCCTCTAACGAATTGTATAGTTCTCCGCCCATGCTGGAATTATTGCTAAAGGCTTACAGGGAAAATTCAACCGGAAAGAAAACATTGATTTTCAATAACGGAATTGCCACTTCTCAAAAGGTATATGAAATTTTTACCGAAGCGGGAATTGCGATCAAACATCTCGATAACAAAACATCTGATGAGGAACGCAGGGAAATCCTGAAATGGTTTAAGAAAACAAAAGATGCGGTTTTAACCTCCGTTTCTATTCTAACCACAGGCTTTGACGAGCCTTCCGTACAAAATGTTATTTTAAATCGTGCTACAACTTCTATAACGCTTTACCATCAAATGGTGGGTCGCGGATCCAGAAGGCTTCCGTCTAAAAAAACGTTTACGATTACCGATTTAGGCAATAATATTCAGCGTTTTGGACTTTGGGAAGAACCGGTGGACTGGAAATATGTTTTCGAACGTCCCGAGGAATTTGCCAAACAATTGCATTATCAGTCTAACGGTGGTTCGGCTGTACAATCGCATGCACTTTCTGCTGAATTGCGTGCCAAATTTCCAAACACTTTAGAAATGACTTTTGATGTGGAAGATCATTATCAGGAAGCTCTTGATACGGATAAAAAGCCTAAGACCGTTATTCAGCAATCGATCAGGCAACAGGCTAAAATGTGTATGGACAATGCTGAAACGCTCACCCAGGCCATTGCATTGGCAGAAGCTTTACAACCGGAAATTGACTGGCGTGTAAAACAGTATGTAAAATGCCTGGACAATGCCAGTAAAAATTATAAGTCGTGGCTTATGGAAGATTATCAAAACCGTCTTAAGGGATTGATTATAAAGTTATACCCCAAATTGCATTCCGCATAAAAAGAGAAATTTAAATAGTTTAACAGTACAACTATAATTGCCTTACAATGAGGTAAGATTTTGAACGAATCATTTCACCTTTATACCTTAAAAAAATAAAATCATGAAAACTTTTTTACGCAACAACGGACTCTCCGTTTGTTTCTTCTTGCTGTTTGTAGGTGCAATGGGAGGACAAATTATTTTTGGGTTTGAAGAGTATAATAAAGAACTTATGGAGCAGGGAGCTTCATCAGTAACACTATCCTCTTATTTTACCACCGGACATTTTATAGAATCCACTTTTGAAAATTGGGAAAGTGAATTTTTACAAATGGGACTTCTGGTAGTGATGACTATCTTTTTGCAACAAAAAGGATCATCGGAATCTAAAGATTTTGATAAGGAAGAGGAAGTGGACAGAGAGCCTTCCGCTGCACGAAAAGGTGCTCCGGGCCCCGTTAAAAAAGGAGGATGGATTTTACAGCTCTATAAACATTCGCTAACGATTGTCTTGTTTTTATTATTTGTAATCTCATTTGTGGCTCACTTTTACGGAAGTTTAAAAGATGAAAATGAACAGCTTTCGCTAAAGGGAAAACCTTTGGAAACCGCTTCGCAATATATTGCAGATTCGAGGTTTTGGTTTGAATCTTTTCAAAATTGGCAAAGTGAATTTCTTTCGATATTTGCGATTATCGTACTTTCAATTTATTTGCGACAAATAGGTTCGTCTCAGTCTAAACCAGTAGATGCCCCTCACAGGGAAACCGGAGAATGAAAATTATTTAAAAGTTTTGAGTTATGGGTTATGAGTTATGAGTTAGAAACCGGATGTTGAGAGTTAGATAGGAATACTTAACAAAAAAGTAACCGTCTCACATCTCACATCTTACATCTCACATTTTACATCTTACATCTACATCTTTCATCTTTCATCTTACATCTTTCATCTTACATCTTACATCTCACATCTTTCATCTTTCATCTTTCATCTTTCATCTTTCATCTTTCATCTTTCATCTTTCATCTCACATCTCACATCTCACATTTCACATTCAACATCAAATGCTTATTTCTTACCAATAATTTGCTATTTACTTAGATTCACTTATAAAAATGTAAAAATTGTGAATTTATTGCACTATTCTATTATATTTATTTAATTATATGCGTTTTTTCTTAGATTAAACAGTACCTTTAAGTATTATTAACCGGTTACACGGATATAATTCGATCGTTTAACGATTTTCAGAAGCTTATATTTATATAAACATTTGCAGATTTCTAAATTCTTGTCTTATGTTTTTGCAATATAAAGTATATAGAGATGGCTCTACAGAAAAACAAATCCCTAAGGAACATTTATTTGGCAGACGATGATGACGATGATCGTACCTTGTTTGTAGAGGCACTTCAGGAAGTAGACAGTACGGCTGTTTTAACCCAGGCCGAAGATGGTAAGCAATTGCTGGAAATTTTACATGGTGATCCGGACCCCTTGCCGGAAGTTATTTTTCTGGATATCAATATGCCTAAAGTGGGTGGTTTTGAATGTTTAGAACAAATTAAACAGCATACAAACCTGAAAAAGTTACCAATTATCATGCTTTCCACCAGTAGTGATCCCGTTACTATTGATAAAGCACTTGAATTGGGAGCGACGGTATACGCTGTAAAACCCAGTTCCTTTGATGGATTGAAAACATTAATCAAAAATGTATTGCAAATGGATTGGATTTCAATCCAGCAGAATAAGAAAAGAACCAGACTGGAATAAAACAAAAATACCTGCAGAAATATTTTCTACAGGTATTTTATTATTTTAGGAATACAGAGGGTTTGCTATTTTGATTCCAGATATTCTTTCAGACTGGCAATGTCATTTTTTACCATTTTTTCAAAATACGGATTGAGAAGTTTTGCAGCGCTTTCGCCGGCAATTCCCAGTGGTGCGTGATAAGAAATAGTGATATCAAGTGCTGTGCTGCTGCCATTATCTTTAAACTTTATTTTTCCGGCATTTCTTATGGACGATCCTTCAAGTGAATTCCAGCTCAAAAGCCTGTCTTTTCGGTCTTTTACAATTCTCGCTTTCCAGGAAATCGTTCCAATTCCCGCAGGACCTTTAGCCGTCCATTCTGAGATGTTCGCATCAATTGTTTTGATATTATCCAGATGATTCATGAATTTAGGTAAATTTTCAAGGTTGCGCCAAAAAGCAAATACTTCGCTTACCGGTTTATTGATTACCGTACTCAACCTGATGTTAACGTTCGAAGCCTTGTCGTTCATCAAATGTCCTGCAGCGTCATAAACTGGACAATACCCTGAAATTCCGCGTAAAAGCATCGCTCCGCCAGCGCCTGTTTTAGTTATGCTTTTGTTTTTATTCGATAAACCGTTGTATAAAAGATAAGCACCGCTGGTCACCATTAATATTCTTTCTAGTGTAGATACATTGGTTTTAAGAAAAGATTTTGCTGTACCGTTTCCTGTTATTGTTAGATTTTCCATAATTTCTGTTTTAGTTATTTAATTTAATAAAGTCCGTTACTTAATTCTTATTGTAAGTAATTAAAATTAAGAAGTTTAAAAAAGATTTCTTTTACACTTTTTTAAAGTTTCCTTATACAATTATCTGTTTGTATGAATTACTTAAGGTGTACCATTCGCTATTTCTAAATTCGAAAACAAACCAGTACTTGAATATTTATTACATAAAAAAGCCGTCTGAATCCAGACGGCTTTCTGTACTGATTTTACAAGCTTTTATTGATGTCGCTTTCCGTAGGGTCATTATCTGAATCCAATTCAGAATCTTCGTCCTCCTCATTCGAGGTAAAATCATCTTCATCCTCTTCCTCATCGTCAAAGGCATCTGAATTTTCTTCCTGATTATTAGCATACAAATCCTCGTTATTGTCGGAATCACTTTGATTAAAATCACGACCGCTGTTTTGCTGTTCACCATCAGATCTGTTATTATCCAGGGAAGCATTATCATAATTCTGGTTTTCAGATCGTGTTTCGTTTTCCTGAGTGTACGGATCATTTTGACCGTAGTCCTCTCTTTCGTCTAAATTCATAATAATTTTTTTTAAAGGTTATTTTTTACTTGCTGTTGCTTTTTTAGTATCTGCAGATTCTTTTTTTGTATCTGTAGTCTTGTTACTGCTTTTTGCTGCAGTTTCTTTTGTATCAGTTTTTTTATCTGATGCTTTTGTACTATCAGCGCTCTTGTTGTTGTTTGAAGTATTCATAATAAATAGTTTTTAAGATTAATATAATGGTAAATGTATTGTTGCGGATAGACATAAACTTATATAAATAGAGTTTGTAATTGTATAATTACCAGTTAATTACTGTTATTTGCGAAGAAAAAGGAAAGTGCAATAAATAAAGAAATTTATACTAATGTTCTTTAAGTAAACGGCCAGTAATAAAATTGTATATTTTGATGCGTTAGGTTTTAAACCTAAGCACAATCAAGTGAAGTTAGCTGCATTGAAGTGATCGTATTTAAATCAAAAAGCTTAAAAACAACAAATCCCATTTTATTTCAAAATGGGATCCGGCAGGATATAAATAAATGGATTGTAAAATGAATTGTCAGTTTTTCAATAAAGATCACACTGGCAAATAAAGATACATTTTGGTTCCTTCGTTCGGGATGCTTTTGGCTTGTATGAATCCATGATGGTTTTCGACTATTTTTTTTACCAAAGTCAGTCCAAGGCCATTTCCGGTATACTGATCTTTGTTATGTAATCTGTAAAACGGAGCAAAAATACGGTCTTCATATTCTTTTCCAAAACCAATTCCGTTATCGCTTACACTAATTTTTATATATTTTGTTTCTGCATTTGCGCCAATTTCAAGTAATTCTTCTTCTGATGGCTGTGTACTTTCTATTTTGATTTCCGGTACCACGCCTTCTTTGGTGTATTTGATAGAATTGGAGATTAAATTGGTAAATAATTGCTGTATCTGATACGGAATTACATTTATTACCGGCAAAACATTTAAAGTGATAACAGCATTTTTTTCGGTAATACTATCTTTGAGATCTGTAACAGTCTTTCTTAACAGCAAATTCATATCCGTACTTTTAAACTCCTTTTCAATAAAATTAATTTTAGAGTAATTGATAAGGTCATTAATTAACTGACTCATATTGGTTGATAAGAATAATACACGCTCCAGATTGTGCTTTCCCGTGTCGCTCAGATTCTTTTCATTCTCAAAAAAACGTTTGCTAAACATATGAATTTTACGAAGAGGCTCCTGCAGATCATGACTGGCACCAGAAGTAAATAGTTCCAGTTGCTCGTTATGCCTTTGTAATTCTGAATTTTTAGATCGTAATAATTCATTAGTGGCCACCAAATCGGTAATATCTTCTAAAGCCAGCAAAATCATGCCTTCAGGTTTGGTATTTATAATATGGCGGGCATTGACGATCATCGTTTTTTTGCCGATTTCGCTGCAGTTTACATTTATGATATAGTCTTTTATTGGTACTTGCATATCCAGCATCTTCAAAACCTGAGCCTTAAAATCGGGAATATCCCACCGACACTTTCCAATTTCAAAAAAGCCGTGACCCTCTGTTTCTTTTTCAGAAGTATTAAAATAGTTATAAAAGGCAGGATTCGCACTTTTTATATTAAAATTTTTATCAATTACAAGCAAAGGTTCACGAATGGTTTTAACAATTGATTCCGAGTAATTACGCATTGAAATCAGTTGGTTCTGACGATCGACGAGTTCATCATTTACACACATCAGCTCTTCATTATTAGACTGAAGTTCTTCTGTAGAAGTTTCCAGTTCTTCGTTCAGCGTCTGAAGCTCTTCGCCGCTGCTTAGTAATTCTTCGTTAGTAGTCTGCAATTCCTCCAAGGCTGTCTGCTGTTCCTGCGTTACTCTTTTAATATCCTCTCTAACCTGAGAAAGTTCTCTTTCGAGTTCTTCAATGCGCTGCTGAGCTGCATTTTTTGTTTTTAACTGACTTTCGGCGTTAGTTTCCGGTGCCTCTTTTTTATAGAAAAGGACCATTAAATGCTCATAATCATTTTCTAAGGGAACTATTTTAAACGAAATAAGATAAGGCTGTTCTTTAAGGGATATGTTTTCTTTGTAAATACTTGTTTTTTCTTTTTTAACCTGTATAATGGCATTACGAAGTTCAAAACTAAGACTTTCATCGACCATTTTTAAAATATTAAAATTGGGTTTTCCGGGCGAATGCGACAAAAACGCGCTGCTATCTCCATGAAAATGAATAATATCAAGATCTTTGTCTATAACGACACTTGCCGGGGTAAATTGGGAAAATAAAATATCGGAGGCAATTTTCCTGAAATCAATTTCGGTGATGCTTGTTTCCGAAGAGCTAATTTTAAGCGCAGTATTATAGTGCAGCGGACTACTGATTTGACGAACATTTCGGCTGGGAGCAAATTTACGAACGTAAATCCGGTCACTTTTTCCTATGGCTTCAAATAAGTGCGGAGCACTGGCTGCTGTTTCTGATTTTCCCAGAAAAAGCAAGCCCTTATCTTTTAGCGAATAATGAAACGATCCTAAAACTTTATTTTGCAAAAAGGGATTAAAATAGATCAGTACATTTCTACAGGAAAGCAGGTCAATTCTCGCAAATGGCGGATCTTTAATGAAATTGTGAGTAGCAAAAATACACATGTCACGTATTATTTTGTTCACCTGATAACGGCCATTTTGTTTTACAAAATAATTACTCAGCCTTTCTTCAGATACTTGCTGAACATCCTGGGTAGAGTAGTTGGCTGCGCGGGCTTTTGTAATGGAAATTTCAGAAACATCCGAAGCAAAAATCTGAACTTTTAAGGAGGTATTCGTTTGCAGCATATATTCATGGATACAGATAGCAAGCGAATAAGCCTCTTCTCCCGTTGCACATCCCGCTACCCAGACTCTCAGATTATTATTGGTAATATTCTGGAAAAGTAAAGGAAGAACAACCGTAGGCAGACTTTCAAAAAAAGTCTGATCCCTAAAAAAGTAAGTAACAGGAATTAGAAAATCATTGAACAGAAGATCTTGTTCTGCCTTATCATTTCTAAGCAGATTATAATAATCCAGTAGTGTATCCCTGCGTACAATCACCATTCTTCTGGCAATTCGTCTTCTTAGTGTGGGTTGCTTGTAGTGTCGAAAATCATTACCTGTCTTTAAAAAAATCAGGTTGATAATCTGGAATACTATTTCTTCTTCATTTTTAGGAATTTCATCTTCCTCTGTATACGCATGATTGGCACTGTAAGTATTGCTTATTTGTATTAATTGGGCAGCTATGTTTTCCGGAGCCAGTACAAAATCGACTGCATTAGCATCAATTGCGCTTTGCGGCATACCCATAAAAGCCGCCGTTTCGGGATCCTGCACAATCGTTGCACCTCCAAATTCTTTTATTTTTTTAAACCCCACTGTACCATCGAAAGCGGTTCCTGAAAGTATAACACCAATCGCAAAGGTTTTGTAAACCTCAGCCAGAGATTCAAAAAAAATATCTATTGCATTATTGGTTTTATCACTTCGAATTCTTTGCCTAAGCTGTAGTACTCCATCTATTGCCACGACAGTAGTATTTTCAGGAATAACATAAATATGATTGGGTGCAAGTATGATATTATGAATGATTTCATGAACAGGTATCTTGCTGTGTTGTGCCAATAGTTCAGTAAGTATACTGGGGCGATCCGGCGATAAATGTTGTATAATAACATACGCCATTCCTGAATCTTCCGGTATGGCGGCCACTACTTTTTTAAAAGCATCCAGACCTCCTGCAGAGGCACCAATACCCACTACCGGAAAATTTTCTATTGCTGTTTCAATATGATTGTTAAGGAGCGCTTCCATGTTGTAAGTAAGTTTATTCAAATGTAGGAACACTTATACGAAAAATCGTGCATGTTCCCGGGTTATTATTCCGTTTTATCATGAAAAAACCGGCAATTATTTTCGTATTGAAAATGATGAAAATAAAGAAATACTCTAAAAAATGTACTTCCCGTTTTATCAATTTGGTTACGTATCAGAAGAAAGTAATACAATAAAAGGGAAGTACAGAATCGTTAGAAATGCTCCGCCTGGCTTTCTGTTCGAACATCTGATTCAGACTGTAATAGGTCAGAATATTTTTTAACTCCGATTGCTATAATAGGAACAGATAATTTTCCAATGAAAGAACCGGCCTGATGATGTCCTGTTTTTTTAAGATACGAAGACAAAAGTAAAGAGCCTATTGCTCCATATAATAAGTAATGAGCCGGTACCGCAGCTATTTTATTTTCAATGAGTTCTTTTAAATCGGCAAAGTTTTCCTGATTAATTAAATTTTCCATAATTTTTATATTAAATACTGATTTTTATTCCCTCAAAATTATAAGAATAACAGTATTTCGTATTATAGAATTAAAATATTGAATTATATAATTATGAGAACGTTAGATCAAAAAAACATCAAAATCTAAATAAAAAGAAGGTCTGAAATTGTAAGTATTACTAAAGGTGGTAATCATGTAAAAATTAGTTTTCGTATATATAAAATAAACTCCTGTTTGTTAGCAACATTTGTAAAAATGAAATGTGTATTTCGTTTATAATCAAATTATTAATTAAAATTATTGTTATGAAAAATTTATTTTTAACCTGCACAATGTTACTGATTTTTGGAACCGCGACTACCTTCGCACAGGAAACTCCAAAAAAAACAACTCAATCAACAACAAGGACTACAACAGATACCATAATTAAGAAGAAAGGTACAAATAATGGTAAGAAACATCCTTCGACTCACAAAGGTGATACATTGAGTAAACAAACGACTAAAACAAAAACGACGAAGACAAAAACAACAAGTCCGACTCGTAGTAAAGATTCTGTTGGTACCTCCAGGCCTTAAAAGTTTTGGCTGAAGAAATTTAAAAAGCCTGTATTCATTTACAGGCTTTTTTTATGATTTGGTTTATATGATTTCAAATTATATCGATTTAGATTGAAAACCTGCGGATTGTATAATTTATAAACATAATCTTATAAAATACTGATAATCAACTGTTTTATTTTTGGTTAAATACAAAAAACTACTATATTATGAAAACTACAAGAGACACCGTAACAGCTGACACCAAAGATAAAAGTGCAGCTGCAAAATCGAAAACAGGTACCGTAAAAGCAAAACCTTCTGCTGCAGAAGGATTAAGAGAACTGTTTATAGATTCTCTAAAAGATATTTACTGGGCAGAAAAGGCGTTGACCAAAGCACTTCCGAAGATGGCAAAAAATGCTACTTCAGAAAACCTGATTGCCACCATTAACGACCATATCAGGGTTACAGAAGAACAAGTAGGGCGATTAGAAGAAGTATTTGATCTGATTGGCGAAAAAGCAACTGCTAAAAAATGCGATGCTATGGAAGGCCTGATTAAAGAAGGCGAAAATATTATGGAAGAAACCCAGGAAGGTCCTGTAAGAGATGCGGGAATTATTGCTGCTTCACAAAAAATCGAGCATTATGAAATCGCAACATATGGTACTTTGGCAGCATTTGCCCAAACTTTAGGCGAAGATGAAGCAGTGTCTTTATTAGAGCAGACTTTAGAGGAAGAAAAAGAAGCGGATACACGTCTGACCAAAGTGGCCTACAACAACATTAATTTTGAAGCCTCTGCTGAAGACGAAGAGGAATAAGTTTATTCTAAAAACGAATTTTTAAAAAACCTGTAATCTAAATTAGACTGCAGGTTTTTTTATTGAATAACCTCAGAACAGCTATAGACAAGCTAAAAAGAGGATTAAAAACACTTCCGAAAGTACATTATGATCAAAAAAAAGTACATGTTTCGAATTTATTGAGATCAGTTTCAAAAAAATCTTACACAATACAAAAATCTCTGTAGTCATTAACTCCCTTGTTTTTAGTGCTGTAAAATTTGCAAAAAAATTAATTAACAATTTTTTTGCAAAAAGAAAGATTAAATTTTTCGGGTTACTATTTTTTAATATACTTTTGTTCTATCTAATTAGTAGGATTAAAAAAAAGACGTTACATACAAAAGAATAAAGACTAGCAAATACATGTCATTTTTGAATTCGCAGGAACCATTTGACAATTTACGTCTTATGAGTCGACGCGGTTAAAAATTCTTCAAAATCTAATTGATGCCTTTTTTCAATAAGAGTGATCCTTAATTTTTAGGATTGAAATCCTGAAAACACCAATTCAAATAATAGTAATCCAAAATAAAAAAAAAATGAAAAAACGAATGTGTTGTAGTTAAAAAAACCATTTCTGCGGGAACAGAAATGGTGAAGCTTAAAGAAATTGTACATCTCTATAAGGAAAGCGAGAGTGGAGTAAATCCGTTTTCGGCTTGCCTTATGTATTAAACTAAAACAAAGTAATGAAA
Source organism: Flavobacterium circumlabens (assembly GCF_004345565.1). Classification (GTDB taxonomy): domain Bacteria; phylum Bacteroidota; class Bacteroidia; order Flavobacteriales; family Flavobacteriaceae; genus Flavobacterium; species Flavobacterium circumlabens. The sequence continues at coordinate 776,933 of NZ_SLWA01000002.1, forward strand.
AAAAAATTAAATAGATATGCATGGTTATGCATTTTGTTGATTTCCATAGGGATTAAAGCTCAGGAGACCAAACCGCTAATCCAGTCCAAACTCGACGGGACAGTAGTCGATGCTGTTACAAAGGAGCCTGTTATCGGTGCTTCGGTAAATATTAAAGGAACTACACATGGGGTTCAGACCGATTTTGACGGAAAGTTTTATTTCCAGACCGGACAAAAATTTCCGTATACACTGGTAGTAAGTTATCTGGGGTATAAAAAAACGGAAGTGGTCGTAAATGCAAATTCAGTTGTCATTGATCTTACTCAGGAACAAAATGCGCTGTCAGAAGTAGTAGTGACCGCACTGGGTATTACAAAAGAAAAGAAATCTTTGGGGTACACTACCCAATCGCTTAAAAACAGGGATTTGTCGGATACAAAAGAAACGAACTTTTTAAATGCCATGACTGGTAAATTAGCCGGGGTACGTATCACCAATTCGCAGGGAGATATGGGGTCTTCACGTATTGTTATTCGTGGTGAAACCTCTATATCCGGAAATAACCAGCCGCTATTTGTAGTAGATGGGGTTCCGGTTGATAATTCACAGCTGAGCTCCGCCGGAGGAGCCGCCGCTTCCCGTGATTTCAAAAATGCGATTGCCGATTTAAACCCCAATGATATTGAATCATTGACGGTGCTAAAAGGCCCGAATGCCGCAGCCCTTTACGGATCACGTGCAGCGCATGGTGTTGTGCTGATCACGACAAAATCAGGAAAAAATCAAAAAGGGCTTGGTATAAGTTTTAGTTCAGGTATCACGATCTCTCAGGTGGCTACCTTGCCAAGCTTTCAAAATACATTTGGACAAGGATCAAACGGAAGGTTCAGCTATGTAGATGGTAAAGGCGGCGGTATTAATGATGGGGTTGATGAAAGCTGGGGGCCTAAAATGGATGGGCGCCTTATTCCTCAGTTTAATTCAAATGGTGCAGCAGTGCCTTTTGTAGCGCATCCTGATAATGTGAAAGACTTTTTTAATACCGGAATTACGTATGAAAATAGTATTTCTGTAGCAAAATCAGATGAAAAATCAGATTTCCGTTTAGGAGTGAATCATCAAAAACAAAAAGGAATAGTACCGAACAGTGAAGTAAACAAAACAAACTTTACGATCAATACTAATTATAAAATATCCGAAAGTATAAAAGTAGGGGTAACGGCTAACTATGTTGTTACAGATGCTCCGGCACTTCCGGGAGGGCCATTTGGTAACAGAGCTGCCGGTGTTATGCTTCAGTTTCTTTGGTTCGGACGCCAGGTTGATGTCAACGAGCTTCAGAATAACAGAAATGTCAATTGGAACAACAGTTATTACAGCAATCCGTACTGGAATGCGTATTACAATACAACAAGTCAGCAGCGCAACCGTATAATAGGTGATGTTCATCTGGATGCAAAACTTGCCGAGGGACTTAATTTTAAATTCCGTACCGGAGTTGACTATTATAACGACCGCAGAAAATACGAGATTAAATATGGTACCAATGGAACTCCTTTCGGATCGTATGCGGAAGATGCCTATACGGTAAACGAACAAAACACAGAAGGTATTTTTACATATACCAAAAAACTGAATGATGATTTTAGTGTAGATGCTCTTGCCGGATTTAATATTCGTAACCACAGCGATGCCAACAATTATCAAAAAGCACCACGTCTGGCCGTGCCTGATTTGTATACACTGACAAATTCCAGAGATCCGTTAACGTCATCCAACACATTATCAAGATTGAGAGTCTATAGTGCCTATGCCTCAGCACAATTTGGGTATAAAAATTATGCTTACTTAAATGTTACGGCACGTAATGACTGGTCATCGACATTGCCAGGCAGCAACCGTTCTTATTTCTATCCTTCGTTTAACGGTAGTTTAGTTTTATCGGAAGCCCTTAATCTGAAAAGCAGTACACTTGATTTCTTAAAGCTGCGTGGCGGCTGGTCTGAAGTGGGTAATGATGCCGATCCGTATCAATTGGCGTCGGTTTACAATTTTCAAACCGCATTTGATGGAAATCCGATTCAGACTTCTTCGCAAAGAAAACTGAATCCGAACCTGAAACCGGAAACCACCCGTTCTACTGAATTAGGATTAGAAGCATCTTTCTGGAAAAACAGACTGCATTTTGATTTCGCGTATTACAATACAAATAGTTTTGATCAGATTTTGGAAATCAAAACAACGGCTGCGAGCGGTTTTAATTCGCAATTGATCAATGCCGGTAAAATAAACAACCGCGGTATCGAAATTCAACTGGATGGAAACCCTGTTCAGACTGAAAATTTCAAATGGAATGTAGCCGCGAACTATTCAAGAAACAGAAGTAAAGTGCAGATTCTGGATTATGAACAAAACATAAAAAATTACACCATAGGTTCTTCGGGAGGTGTTGATGTGCTGGCGTCGGTAGGGCAGGCCTACGGAGCCCTTTACGGTACCGCTTATCAACGTGATGCAAACGGAAATATAGTAGTAGGAGCGAATGGATTGCCAAAAGCAGATCCGACTAAAAGAGTATTAGGACATTATACCCCGGATTATTTAGCGGGTGTGACCAATACCCTGACGTACAAAAATCTTGAACTTTCATTCCTTGTGGATGCCAGTGTAGGCGGTGAGATTTTTTCAGGAACGAACAGAACGGGAACTTATACCGGTGTATTAGCGCAAACACTTCCGGGCCGTGATGCTGCGAATGGCGGATTAAATTACTATATAGCGACCAATGGAACCACCAGTACAAAAACGTTAGTTTCGGGCGGTAACGCTCCGGCTGGTGCCGTAATATATGATGACGGAATGATTTTTAAAGGCGTATATGCTGATGGAACGCCAAACACTTCAGTGCTTAGTGCACAGGAATATTATAAAGCGTCCTACAATATTAGCGAAGCGTATATTTACAGTTCCACTTTTGTAAAACTAAGAGAAGTAAAACTGGCATACAATTTCAATAAAAAATTTGCCAGAAAGCTTGGATTCGATGGAGCCAGTATTACTGCGGTAGGGCGTAACCTGTTATTTATTTACAAAGATACACCGAATATTGATCCTGAAACGGCTTTCAATACCGGAAATGCACAAGGGTTGGAGAGTTTAGCTTTGCCAACGACCCGAAATTTCAGCCTTAACGTTAATCTTAAATTTTAAAACACAGAATCATGCTAAAAAAAATAGCCTATATCACTTTATTTGCATTGTCACTGACCTCATGCAGTGATGCTCTGGATGATATTAATAAAAATCCAAATGCAACCGAAACACCATTGGCACCTTACCTGTTAACAGGCACCTTAAAACAGGGCGCTGACTTATACTGGGGTTCAGCCAATAACTTTGATTCGTCTTTGTTATTTGTTCAGCACTGGGCTAAAATTCAATATACCGAACCGGACCGATACGATGTATCCAATGCTTCTTTCACAACTTTGTGGAATACCGGATATGCAACTTTAATTACAGATCTGAACACGATTCTGAACTTTCCGGAGGCGCAGGCCAATTCCAATTACAAAGGAATTGCCTTAACCTTGCGTTCATGGACATTTTTATTGCTGACAGATGCTTACGGAAGTATTCCGTACAAAGAAGCTGGTCTAAAAGTAACACCGGCTTACAATACGCAAAAAGAAGTATATACGGGATTGCTTGAAGATTTGAAAAGAGCCCAGTCTTTGCTCAATACGGCCAATGGTACCGTAACCGGTGATTTGTCTTATAAAGGCGATATTTCAAAATGGAAAAAACTGGTGAATTCGCTTCGTTTGCGTATAGCGTTGAGAATCTCGGACAAAGAACCTGCTTTGGCTAAACAAGCTGCGATTGAGGCATCCACAGATGCTGCAGGAGTATTGAGCAGCAATAGCGATACTTTTAAGTTTACGTACATTAGTTCTCCTCAGCAAAATCCGGCCTCAGCCTGGTTTGAAACCAGAGATGATTATCGTATTTCGAAAACAATGGTTGATAAATTAAAAGCATTATCAGATCCGCGTTTGCCGGTTTATGCGCAGCTTCCATCAGATGCAATTGTAGGCACCTACGTTGGAGGTGGCAATGGATTGTCTAACAGTGCTGCCAACAGTCAGGGTTTTGCTAAAACATCAAAACCGGGTACGTACTTCCTGACCTCAACATCGCCGGCCGTACTTGTTTCTTATTCCGAAGTGCTCTTCAATCTTTCCGAAGCGGCAGCGCGTGGTTATATTGCCGGAGATGCAGAGCAACTGTATAAAAGTGCCATTACCGCATCGTTTAATCAGTTCGGGATTACGGATGCAGCCACTATTGCTGCGTATCTTAATCAGCCCACTGTACAATATGATGCAACCAATTATGCCAAATCGATTGGTACACAGAAATGGATTGCATTTTTCGGACAAGGTCTTGATGCCTTTACGGAGTGGAGAAGACTGGACTACCCCGTGTTGACAGCCGGTCCGGATACCGTTTTGGAGAGAAAAATACCTTCACGTTTCTTTTATCCGGGCACGGAGCAGTCGTTGAACGGAGCGAGTTACCAGGCCGCAGTATCGGTTCAGGGAAAAGACTTATTAACAACAAAACTATGGTTTGATGTAAAGTAATAAGATTCCGAAAGGAAAAACCTCAATAAATAAAAATGGCGCCAACTGAAGACAGTTGGCGCCATTTTTATTTTGCAGAGAAAAAGATTCCGCATCCTAATATCAGTCTTTAAATTTATTTTTATTAACCAATTCATCCAGCAATACTATAAAACTATCGCCGCTAAAAACGGAAGTAAAGGCTTTTTTAAAAACTACTTTTTCAGCTGTATTCATAAGTTGTATTTGATTGGTCCAATCCGTAACAGAAAAACGAAGAACTTCTTTAAAATAGATAGTCTCTGAATCAACGACCAATCGGTCCTTGAATACCTGTATGGTTTTGGTTTTGACATTTAAATATGAATTGGTATTTAAGGCTGTAAATTGTTTCATGGCCACATCTTTAAAATCAACATAGGTAAAATCTGCGCTCTGGCCTTCTTCCAGTTTTTTCAACAGTAGGGGTGCATAAACAGCAGCATGTCTGGAGCGTATTAATTCAATTACCTTATAAATATCGGAATATCGTGCAGAAATCGGATACCAGTCAGCAGTATTGTTTTTACGAACCGCAATGTTATTAGCGCCAAATAGGCGCTTGCCTGAAGTAAACAAATAGATATCCTGAATATCTTTAAAATATAAAGTTTCCGTATTGCCTTTATGTGCTGTCACCATACCATTTTGATATAAATAAAAAAGGATTCCTCGTGACCTATAAGCTGCTGTACCCAATATAAGTAAAGCGAGTGCCATAATAAAAACTATGGAGTAATATAAGATACTAATATCGCCTGAAAAGTGGGTGATACCTTCGTTAACAGGTATAATGAGTTTAAAATAAATAAAAAGACTTAAGCCGGTAAATAAAACAAGTATTCCATAGGAAAAATAAAGAAATGCCTTTGATACGGCACTTTTTCTAACAAACGCACCTAAATCTGGATTTGATTTCATGATGTAATTTTTTAAGGATAAGAGGAATTGTATTTAGTATGTTTTTACTTCTATGCCATGCTTTTTGGCATAAGGCATTGCAAGGTCCCACAATTTTTTATATTTCTTATCAAAAACCGGAAAAGAGGTCTGTTCCATTTCCGCAAGAGCTTTATCAATTTCTTCTCTTGGCGCTTTTTTTTCCATCAGCCTGGCTATTGTAAGGTAATCGGTTTTGTATTTTTCTTTTACGAATTCAAATAAATCAAGCGATGCCTGAATCATCGGGGTGGTTTCATCCGTAGGCTTCAGTTCTTTTATTTTTTCAATCGACTGGTCGAGATACGGCATTTTAAACCTTAGGATGTGATCTTCATATGATTTTGCGGGAAAAGTGCCTTTGTCATCATAGGCAAGCAGCTGACCGGCATTCCTGTTCTGTTCCATCGTTCTAAAATCCCTGGCGCCAAATTCCATTAGAATGTTGGTATTTAAGGCTGTGCGGTCAAAATATTCTTCAGGTGTATTTTCAAGCTGGCACGACTGCAACAGTGTTAACAGCAGTACTAAAAAGAAAAATTTAATTTTTACGTTCATTTTATTTCTTTATTATTTGTTCCTGTTAAATGTAAACAAGTTAGACCGACTATAAGATTTAATTCCTCCAGTAGGTATAAAAATAATTTATTTCAGAATTGATAAAAACCAGTATAAAAAATGGCTTTTATACTGGTTTTGTGTAATTATTTAATGAAATCAAATTGATCAGTAAATAATTTTCCCACTACAGGAACTGGAATCTCCTGTTCGTTATTGGCATTAATGATCCCCAAAATCCATAACACCAAAATACCAAGATTTGCCAGACTTAAAATAGAGGCCAATGTTGGTACTACAGCTGCAATTATTGTTAATATGACAGAAATTACAATTCCCAGAATTGCGATTCCTAATCCTTGTTTCAAATGAAATCTGGTAAGAGAGTCTTTAACAGTTAATTTGTTGTAGTTAACATAAGCAATAATCCATCCGATAATTGTGATATACGAAATAATGGAAAGCGTTCTTTTGTTCATGATTTAGTTTTTTAAATTCAATTCAAAAGTAGTCCTGTCAGGTTAAAAAGAAACAAATCCTGTATATACTTACTATCTACAGCCGGGATTCGGGTATCTATTTTGTATCTACAAGATTTTATTCGGGGAGGTATTAAATTTTCTTAAGCCTTGGTATCACTAGACTGATCCAATGTACTCATCCAGGTCCGTATCCCGATCCAGATTTAGTTTTTGCTTGATACGGTAACGTGCCATCCGCATACTCTGTGTTTCAATATTCATATGGCCGGCTATTTCCTTCGTACTCATTCCAAGCTTTATGTAACCACAGTATTTAAAATCCAGTTTAGTAAGTGTTCCCGATGCTTTTTCCTGTAACGCTGAAAAAAAAGCGGGATTTGTATTTTCCAGACTTGTCTTAAGCAATTCAAATTCTTCATCGACTTCCATGCTTTTGTCGATGGTTTTTGAAATGTTTTTTATCTCTGAAGGTTTTTCGGATTTCATGACCTCAAGCCTGCTTTTGATATCTTTCAGAACGTCGTTTTTCTTTTCCAGCTGCAGGTTATTGGTCATTAATTCCTGTTGCAATTTAATATTTGCCTGCTCGTTCATTATTTTTTCATTAACAGCAATCTGGAGTTCTTTCTCTTTTAGTTCCGATTCCAGTACGGCAATTCGGGCTTCCTCTTCTTTTATTTTAGACAAAAACGCAGCTTCTTCATTTGCTTTCTGCAGCAGAAGATTAGTCTTTATATATGATTTTTGCCTGAAGTAGTAGGAGCGAAGCATAAAAAGCAGTGTAAAAAAAACAAAGACAACGAGTGCGATGTACAAATAATTTACTTTTCTGTTGGTCTCAAGATTTTCTCTCAGCAGTTTAATTTCCTGTGATTTTTTTTCAGTTTCAAAACGCATCGAAGCATTGTATTCCTTTACTCTGTTTTCTTTTTCAATCCGTACTCTCAATGCCTGATCGTACAAGGCAAAATATTTTCTGTAGGCTGGGAAATCATTTTTTAATTCGGCCAGATCCATATAGTTTTTATAGAGCAATGCATAATATCGGGAGTTAATGGAAGGATTGCCAGCAATATGCTTTTCTACTTTCCGGAGTACTTTCTCAATATTGGGTATATCGTTAAGGTTAGTGTAATATTGCGCCTGCTGGCCATACATAACCATAAGCTGGATTGGAACGTCTAATTTCAGACAAACTTCTTCTGTTTTTTTTAAATAATTTAAAGTCTGCTGCGGCCTTGAGTCAAAAAAATGATAGAGGTAAAGGCTGCTCAGGTTGAGGCAGGTCCTTCCGTACGACCAATTTAAATTGCCTTTTTTATTTTCACTTTCGAAAATTGTAATGGCTTTTAAATAATAATTTTCTGCTTTCTGCAGCAGTTTTACATTTGCAGGTGATTTTTGCTCGGCACTTCTTACCAGAAAAAGAGCCCAGCTTGTCAGGCCGTTTGCGATATTTATCGGATTCCTGCTTTGATAAGCTAAATCAAGAGCTTTTTTATTATACTTTTCACAGTATTTCAGATCATTATTATCAATAAAAATGGCGCCCAGATTCTCATAACCGTTAACCAGTTTGTCATAGCGTATTTTATGCTTTTCAAAATAAGCCAGCGATTTGAGCATATAATAAATATACTTGTCCTTAATTCCAATTTTTTCATATTTGTAGGCAATGGCATAATGGGCATAAGCAAGGGCCAGTTCCTCTTTGGATCTTATGGCCGCTGCATAACTCGAATCGGCATATTGAATTAATTTGGGGGCATTATCCAGATATCGGGCCACATCAGCAATTGCCTCATATGCGATAGCCTGCCTGCCCGGTGAATTTTCACTGCGTGCTGTTTGTAATGCCTGATCTGCAAAATCGTAGGCTTTTATGGTATCTGTTTTTTTATAAATACAGCTGAGTTGACATAAATAGCCTTCTCTTTTTTCAGGAGTTAATTCTTTACGTTTTAGCAGTTCCAGCAATTCCCGTTTTGTTTCCTGTCCGTAGGTTGGACTTACAATAAAAAAAGCAAAAAGGGTTATGAAAGGAATTTTAAATAATGTAATTCTGGTTGTAGTCATTTTAACGGTTTCGCTGTGGTAGCTGTTTGTTGCTCCAGCTGTAAGAAACAAAAAATAAATGAATATCTAAAAGTATTCGAAAAAATATTAAGCAACAATGTCATTTAAAGCCTGAGCCCCCATTAGTAATAAATCGTGTTTCATTGTAATTATTTATTGTTATAAAAAAGATCAAAAGTATTTAAACCTTGTTCGGTTTGCTCACATATTTATTGTCTTTAACGAAAAAGCGCCAGGGGAGAAGTGCATCTTCCTGAGCGTAAGCAACGCCAACACGAGGTAATGCTGCAATAGCATCATCCGGATATCGAATGCCGTGATCTTCCACCCAGATTTCTTCTCCGGTTAAATCTTTTTCATTAAAAGTACGATCGATTCCAAGGGCTTTGGTCGCAGAACCCGGGCCGGACGAAATAGCTGCTTTAGCGGCCGGCATATTTCTTCGCGCTTCGATTAAGTCTATTCCAATGAGAGGTTCAATAGCACGTATCAGCACAGCATGCGGTTCGCCTTCAACAGAGGTTACCATATTGAAGAGATTGTGAATTCCGTAGCATAAATAAACATACGAAATGCCGCCCTGACGGTATAAAGTTTCGGTTCGGTTCGTGCGTCGTCCGCCGTAGGCATGCGAAGCTTTGTCCTGAACACCAAAATAAGCTTCCGTTTCTACAATTATTCCGGCACTAATTGCTCCGTCTATTTGTGTATAAAGTACTTTACCCAAAAGATCTTTGGCCAGAAAAAGAACATCCTGATTGAGATAATAAGAGAAGCCTAACCTGACGGGTTCGTTTTTGGAGTATTGGGACATTATTTTTAGGGAATTGCTTTTTATAATAAATTACTTTGGAATACAGATTCTAGTTAGTAAAGAATTCAAAATCAGATTATACAATGATCCGGTCTTTTAATTTCCGTATCCTTTTTCTATATTTTAATCCGTTACGAATATCGTAAAAGTAATACATTATTCGAAAAACATTTTACAGCTTTCTTTTGAATGTACAAACGGAAGGGGATAAAGAAGTTCACAGGAACATTTTCGCAACAGCGATTAACAGGCTAAAAATTCCAGATTTTTACCCTGAAGCTTATCATGATGCGCTTTTAAAATAACACTGCCTTAATTTTGCAGCATCCGTATAATTTCGGATTTTAAATTGCTTTTTTATTTGAATAGTATAAAAAAATACCACTTATTATGTAAATTAAGAAAGTAAAGCCATTGTATATTTGGGTATAATCAAAAAAATAAAAATTATGAAAACGACCACAAAAGATACAACAGCTGCAAAAGCAAAAAGTACAGCTGCTCAAAGCGGAACTAAGCCCGCATCGAAAACCACTTCTAACGGAACCGTAAAAGCGAAATCGTCTGCCGCAGAAGGACTCAGAGAATTATTTGTAGATTCTCTAAAGGATATTTACTGGGCTGAAAAAGCACTAACCAAAGCTTTGCCTAAAATGGCTAAAAATGCGACTTCCGAAAATCTTATAACGGCAATCAATGACCACCTTGCCGTAACGCAGGGACAGGTAACAAGGCTTGAAAAAGTTTTTTCATTGATTGGCGAAAAAGCAGCGGCCAAAAAATGCGATGCCATGGAAGGCCTTATCAAGGAAGGCGAAAGTATTATGGAAGAAACACAGCCAGGTCCTGTTCGTGATGCCGGAATTATTGCAGCATCACAAAAAATAGAGCATTACGAAATTGCCACTTACGGAACGCTGGCTGCCTTTGCCACAACGCTGGGCGAGGATGATGCGGTATTACTGCTGGAGAAAACACTTGCTGAGGAAAAAGAAGCGGATACACTGCTGACGGAAGCGGCCTATAATACCATCAATTTTGATGCTAACGATGAAGGTCAGGATCAGGAATAAACTGCAAAAAAAAAGCAATTCCGGTTCTGACCTAAGAGCAGACCTGTACTTTTTTAGTACAGGTCTTTTTAAGTTTGATTTCAGCTGGGAGAAGTGACGGCAGGAACTGAACCACAATCGATGGACATAAAAACCATAAAAAATTATAAACGCCATGTTATACAAAAATATATTACTGATTGATGATGACAGAGATGATACCGATATATTTATCGAAGCAATTAATTCCTTAAATAAAGATATTCGATGTGTAGCTGAAAACAACCCGATTAAAGCATTGGAGAATTTAAAAAGCAGTGAAAAACTGCCGGACCTTATATTTCTGGATTATAATATGCCTGTTATTAACGGTTGTGAATTTCTTCAGAAAATGAGGAAAGTACAACAACTGCAACAAATCCCCGTTATATTATATTCCACCTACTCCGAAGCAGCTGCGGAACAATTATCCATTACACAGGACACAGAAAAATACATCACCAAACCCAACACTTTTGTTGAATTAAAAGCAGTTTTAAAAGATATTCTGGGGGCTTGAGAGGGGAGTAGTGTATTAAGTATTTCAATGATAAACGAATGATTTAGTATTGATTAGTAGATAATTTATCAAACAAAAATAGTTGACAAATAGAAACTATTTATAACCTTTTTAGATGCTGTAGCTCTTGTAAGATTTATAAAGTCTTCAAATAGTGGACTTAAAAGACTGTAAGGCATTATAAACAGTTATGTATCAGAAAGTACCGTGACAAAAGATCACATTCGGGATACATAAAAATGACATTTTTTCATAATAACTAATGAAAAAATGTCAGAATTAACCACTGGCATATTTCTTGTTTTTTTCCTGCTGCACGCCTTTGTGCAAGTTCAAAAATTTATTGTATAACAATTTTAAAAATTACTGTTATGAATCTTATTAAAAGAAACGGAGCCCGCGTGCCGGCTTTCCAACGCTTATTTTTTGATGATGTTTTTGGCCGCGATCTTTTCAATTGGGAAAACAACAATTTTTCAACCACAAGCACCACACTGCCGTCGGTAAACATTAAGGAAACCGACGAGAATTATGAAGTGGAAGTTGCGGCTCCCGGTATGAACAAGGAGGACTTCAAGGTTACCCTTGATAATGGACAGCTGCTTATTTCTTCGTCGAAGCAGCAGCAGGTAAATGCCGAGGAAGAAAATTACACCCGCAGAGAGTTCAGTTATCAATCTTTTCAGAGAAGTTTTGTACTTCCTAAAAATGTGGTGGACGAGGATAGAATTCGTGCCCGTTACGAAAATGGAATTTTACTGCTGTCTATTCCAAAACTGGAACAGGCCAGACAAAAGTCACCAAGGATGATTGAGATTTCTTAATATTCATTCCTGACAATAATGGAAAGCTGCCTTTTAAGGCAGCTTTTTTCATAATAATCTACTATAGGGAGATGCAAAATAATCTCGTTTTTACAGCTCATTAATATTTTTTAGGTAATAATCGGCCTGTTCTAATAATGCTGTTTTATCTTCAGGTTTCATTTTATGCCATACTTTATACATCATTCCAATTCGGGGATTATGGGCCAGTTTAGCTTCCTGTTTATCATAAAAATTCCAATACAGGCTGTTAAAAGGGCAGGCTCTGTCTCCCGTTTTTTTCGCTTTATTATAAAAACAGGTACCGCAGTAATGGCTCATTTTATCAATGTAGGCAGCTGAACTGACATAAGGTTTTGTGCCGACAATGCCTCCGTCTGCAAACTGGCTCATGCCGCGGGTGTTGGTAATTTCAACCCAGTCCAGGGCGTCAATGTAGATGCCAAGATACCAGGCATCAACCTCGTCGGAATCCGTTCCGGCCAAAAGAGCAAAATTTCCTGTAATCATTAAACGCTGAATATGATGTGCATAAGCAAATGTTAGAGACTGTGTAATGGCATCTTTAAGACAGTTCATTTTAGTTTTTCCTGTCCAGTACCAATCAGGCAATTTTTCCTTATGATTGAAAAAATTCAATGTGGCATATTCCGGCATCTTTAGCCAGTAAATACCTCTCATATATTCGCGCCAGCCAATAATCTGGCGCACAAAACCTTCCAATTGATTGTAAGCAATACGCTCAGGTTCTTTCTGCCATGCTGCAATCGCGGCTTCTATGACTTCAGCCGGAGCAATCATTTTTGTGTTTAGCGAAAAGGATAATCTGGAATGGTATAAGGACCATTCGTCAGGAATCATGGCATCCTGATAAGTGCCAAATAAGGGCAGACATTCCGCTGTGAAATAAGCAAGCAATTCAAGAGACTGATCCCTGTTTACGGGCCAGATGAAATTGGTTTTGTCAATAACGCCCATCGTTTTAATATCGGTCTGCACAATAGCATCCATGATATCTGAAACATTATTAGTAAAAACTAAAGGAGCAGTCGGTTTATGATTTTTAGGCAGTTTCTTTCTGTTTTCTTCATCGTAATTCCACTGACCTGTCATCGGATTATCTCCTGACATCAGTACCTGATGTTTCTTTCGCATCGCACGATAAAAGCTTTCCATTAAAAAAGTTTTTTTGCCTTCAAAAAATTTTCCGAGTTCATCACGGGTACTGAAAAAATGCTCGGTATCGTAAACTTTAAAAGCAATAGCAAGCTGTGAAGTGAACTTTTTCAATATCAAATCGACACGATATTCATCAGGCAGCTGGTATTCGAATTTCGTGTAATGATCTCTTTGTATTAGAAAGGACAGATTGGCTTCAAGAGACTGTAAATTGTCCTTGTCGTTTATGTTCAAATAAATGCATTGGTGTTTTTTGGATTCCAGGAAATTAGAAAACTGGCGCATTGCAGCAAAAAAGCCTGCTATCTTTTGAATGTGATGTGTGGCATAATCGGTTTCTGTCCGAATTTCCATAATCACATACGTTATCGAATGGTCTGTTGTTTCAAACCAGGAATGCTTGCAATTTAACTGATCTCCAAGAATAAGCCTTAAAGTTTTGTCTGCCATACTATTTATTCATTCTGCATTTATCACTGCAGTATTTTACTTCATGCCAAACTTTTTCCCATTTCTTTCTCCACGAGAAAGGCCTGTTGCAGACCGGGCATATTTTAATGGGAAGATTTTGTTTTTTTACTGTTCGCATTATACCTGATTTGAGATATTGTTATTCTATTCGGATTTAATTGCTTCTTTTTTTCGGGCACTCCAGATCGCGTCACTGGCGTACTTGCGGGTTGCTTCAATAGCAACGATCGGAAAGGGGTAATCAGTTCCTATTTCACAATTATACAACTGCTTCTCTATAAGGCTTAATTTCCAGGGCTCGTGAATTAAATGCGGGGGAATAGCAGCCAGTTCAGGAAGCCATTGTTTGATAAAAACACCTTCAGTGTCATGTTCTTCTGAGTTTTTGACGGGATTATAAATTCTAATGGTCCCCGTACCGGTTACGCCCGCCTGCATCTGCAATTGCGGATAGTGAATACCGGGTTCATAATCAAGAAACTGCCGTGCTAAAAAATGCAGCTCGCGCCAGTCCTGCCAGAGATTAAATACAAAAAAGGAGACTACCAGAGCGCGCATTCTAAAATTAATAAAGCCCATTTGGACAAGACAGCGCATACACGCATCTACAATGGGAACGCCTGTTTTTCCTTCCTGCCAGGCTTTGATGTAAGTCTCATTTTTAGGTTTTATCAGTACATCGAAATTTCGGTCTGTATTTTCAAACTCAATGCGGCAGTCACTTTCAAATTTCTGCATAAAATGACAGTGCCAGTGCAGCCGCGATACAAAATTAAGCATGGCTTTTTGATTCGGAGATGTCTCATAAAACTGATTGGTATAATGATACACCATTCGCATGCTGATGTTTCCGTAGGCTAAATAAGGGGATAAGCGGCTGCAGCCCTTACGGCTTAAAGCCGGTTTCGAAATGTGTCGACTGTAGTCTACATGCCGCTTTTTTGCAAAACTTTCCAAATACCGCCAGGCCCAGTATTCACCGCCCTGCTGAAAGTTTTTATTGTGCTCCGTAATAGCTGTAGAAAGTGTTTTTCCTTTTAGATTCGTATAAAAATCAGCATCTAAATTTTCAAATTGAAAGGCATTCAGATCAATTATTCTGGGGTCTGCACGCATTACTATTTCCCAGCGTTTTTCCCAGTCCTGTCTTGATTTCAGCTTTCGGATGACACCATGCAGCTGCGATTGTTTCCATTGAATGTTATGATCATCAAAAAAAGACTGCATGGCAATATCCCGGTCAAAGGTGACTTTATTGCCTGTTTCCTGATGCGAAAACACTGTTTTAATGTCATACATACTGCATAACTGTTCAAAAACAGTTGGAATTTCGTTATGAAAAAAATAAATCTGTGCTTCAAGTGTCTTTAATCTGGACTGCATTTCCTGCAGGGATTCATAAACAAACCGCCAGTGCCGCACATCAGCATCATCGTAAGCCATTACCGAAGGCTCAAAAAAATAAACCAAAAGCACAGGAATATTTTCGTGCTGCGCCATAAAAAGAGGTTCGTGATCTGTAAAACGCAAATCCCGTTTAAACCATACGATATTTACTTTTTTTCTGTTCAATTGTCCAGCAGTGATGTGATTTCCTTATTGGGTTTTGCATAACTCAACCGGTCCAGCTGTACGGTTTTATGATAGCTGTCCAGGCCGGAGCAGGTAATGGTATTCGCTTTTTCTAAATTCACAAAACCATCATCGCTCAGGCAGTCTTCGGGAAGAAAGACTTCAACGATTTCACCAATAATCAAAGTGGTATTATTGATTGCAATATCTATTTTGTCTTTAAATTGAATGCCTAGCTGTATGTTGCTTTCCGCTACAAAAGGAGCGAAAAAATCATTTTTATATTCTTTGCTTAGACCCGTTACATCAAATTCAGAAATCTCTGTATCGTATCTTGCCGATGTCTGATGTGCTTGTCTGTAAATATCTTCGTTGATATGGTTTAGCGTATAAAAACCGGTACTAAGAATGTTTCTCATAGAATCACGTTCGGGTGGACGCGGACGAAAAATCATTCCTATAAGTGGGGGATTGGCACCAATATGAAAAAAGGAACTGAAAACAGACAAGTTGGTGTTTCCATTCTTATCAGAAGTTCCAACCAATGCCACACTTTTAAAACCGCCCAGGCTGTTGATCAGATGTACTACAGTCTGTTTTTCCATTTTTTCCAGATCACTGGTTTTAAAATTTATCTTGTTTTTCATCTGTTTGAAATGGGATTAAAAAGCAGCCGTTCTATGATTGATCAGGACCCATTTTTTATCACTGTTGAGTCTAAAAGTACCCACATGTTCTTTATTCCATTCTTCGGGTGCAATTAGCGAGAGAAAATTAACACCATTGTTATCTTTATATAAATGGTAGATTTCCCCGACAATTGGTTCAAAAGAAAATCTGGCATTGTACAGCAATTCATTCCACTGAAATTCTTCGATTAAATTTTGATACTGAGCTTTTAATTCATTGAATTTACTTTCGAATTCTTTGTTTACCTTATGGATACCCATGCTTTTCCAGCCTGCCAAATCATCTGCTTTTATCACCGGTGCACCAACACTGGTAGCATACGGCAACAGGCTTGCATTATAACCATGCTCTTCAGAAAATACGATATTGTCCGGTTTGTCTTTTTTCATTAGCTGCAACTAGTTTTTATCTCTTAGAAATTTTATTATTGGAAATGGCTCTTTGCCTGTTACATTTAAATCGATCCATTTCTTCCGGTCTTCTGGCAGCATGTTTGGTCTTGCAGTTTTCAACCCGCTCGCGCCATAATTTGTAACTGCTGAATTTTAATTCCTTTTTCATCAAAGCTTTGACATCGGCTTCAGCCAGGCCAAATTGAAAATGAATAGCATCAAACGGCGTCCGGTCTTCCCATGCCATTTCTATAATTCTGTCGATCTGAACATCATTCAGGGCGCTATTATCGATTTTTGCAATAATTGACTTCATTATATTTGTTTAACTATTTTTAGATATTGTTAAACAAAAATAAGCATTTTTTATCTTATTAAACGGTTTAAAATTTTAAAATGATATTATTTTTAAATCAGTAAAATATAGTTTGTAATAAATTTATTTATCACAAAGAGGCAAAAACGGATATGCTGATGATTTATAAGATAGATTTTGACTTCTTTATAGCGATTTCTCCAGTTCCTACCAAAATGATAGCAGCTTATCATTTTGATAGGAACACCAGTAGCTGCAAAATGGCTTTGCTTTTTCGTAAGAGGTACATTAACAGGTGATAACGTCCTGCGACAGACAGTTTAAAAAACATTGGTATGTAATTTGAAAAAAGTGTTTTGTATTTCCAATACAGTACTTATTTAATAGTACTGTAAAAAAGGAAATAAGCTCCATCTATATGAAGACCCAACAGCCTGTTTTAGATTTTCCAGTCAAAGATTTTTCGAATGATGTCTCATTCTCAGAAAAAAAATGCTTGTCGGGCAACAGTCATGTGGCTGATGAACTGCTTGATTTTACAGTTGAAGTTGCCAGTGCGGACCATACTTTATGGTTAAAGGAAATTTGTGACGTTACTTTATCATCTGCTTTAGCCAGAGGAACAGGTATTTCGGGGCGCGCTCCGGAATCGCTTGAAGAAAAAATGAAAAACGGTGAAGCTGTAATAGCCTTTGCATCAGACGGCAGGTGGGCGGGCTTCTCTTTTATTTCTTCATGGGAAGATGATCGCTACGTTTCTAATTCCGGATTGATAGTAGCTCCTGAATTCAGACATACAGGTCTTGCAAAAAGGATTAAAAGAGAAATTTTTGAATTGAGCCGCAGGAAATATCCCAAGGCAAGTATATTCAGTCTGACTACTGGTCTCGCAGTAATGAAAATGAACCATGAACTGGGTTTTGAACCGGTCACTTATTCAGAACTCACTACGGATGCATTTTTTTGGGAGAACTGCCGTTCCTGCGTAAACTGTCCTATACTGATCAGCAAAGAAAGAAAAAACTGTTTGTGTACAGCAATGCTTTATAATCCCAACCGTCCTGTATAAACTTATCGCATTGCGTCATTAACTGTCTGACTGTCTACAAACTGTTCAAAACTAATAATTTTTCCGGCCTTCAATTTCCAAATGTGGGCGACCCTGGCTTTAAATGGTTTGCCGGTAATTTTGTAAGTGCCCGTATAGGTGCCAAAAGCAACGACTTTATCATCGCTGGCAACATAATCTTCCGGAGTAAATTTATAGGCAATCCATTCACTCCCTAACCGGCTAAAAACATTTTTGGTTATGTTTTCTAAACCAATATAAGTCCCTGCATAAGGAAAACCTTTGGCCTCTGTCCAGGAAATATCTTCGGCTGCGTATTGCGCCAGATTTTTACCATTTTCTTCAGAAGTTTTCCCTTCGTAGGTGCTTTTTACAATTTCAAGATTGGTCATATTGCTGTTATTTAAAGAACAGCCTGACCCTATAAGGAGAATGGTCAGGCTGATGATGATTTTTAATTTTACCATTTCATTTCTCCCGTGTTTACTTTAGCCCCTATTTGCAAGGCAGTTTCAAAAGTAAGTGTTGGATATTTTGTCTTTATCGCTTTTATTAAAGCTTCCGAAGTTTTGTTGGTTTTTAAAGCCTCTTCATAAAACTGAATATAACCTTTAGTATATTTTACAGCTGAAATATCAAACGGACTTTGAGAATTGGCGTGAGCAGGAATAACGATTTCCGGATGTAAGGATTCTATTTTATCCAGAACAGCAATCCATTCTTTACGGGCAGCTGCCGTTTGTGCATCCGCCATCCAGAGGTTAAAAGTTGTTCCAAAAACATTGATACCACCCACAACAGCTTTTACAGAAGGAATCCATACAAAGGTTTTTGAAGGGAATTCCTGTAAGCCTGTAATTTCTAATTTCTGACCTTCAAGATCAATACTGTTGCCTTTTAAAACTTGCGGCAATACGATATTCGAAGTAATGGCAGAACCTAATCGTTCTCCCCAAACGTCTAATTTTTTCTGTGCAGTTGCTTTTATAGACTCGACTGTTGCCGGAGAAGTATAAGCTGTAACTTCAGGAAAATATTTTTTGAATACTTCCAGTCCGAAATAGAAATCAGGATCGGTATGTGAAATATAAATTGCAGTTAGCTTTTTGCCTGATTTTTTAATCATTGCGGCTACTTTTTCAGCATCTTCCAGCGTAAATTGTGCATCAATCAAAACGGCATCCGTTTTTCCGGACACGATTACAGAAGCTACACCAAAACTGTTTTCTGAGGCGTTAAAAACTTCCAGTTTTAAATTGTTGGCTTCAATAGTCCTGAAATTTTGAGCTTGTATTTCCATAGTAGATAAAATTAAAATTGTTAAAAATAGTTTTGAGATAATGTGCTTCATTATTTTGGTTATGTTTTAAATTAACACTGCAAAGATGAAACATGATGCCAGCTCTAAACATTAAACTAGTTTAATAAATAAGGAAAATTTTATTTTCTGAGCGCAATTTTCTTTCTGATATTACTCAGGAAAACATTTGTAATTCCCAGATAAGCGGCAATTTGAATATTGGAAAGGCGCTGTATAAGCTGCGGATATTTGGTTGAAAATTCTATGTAGCGCTGATCTGCCGTTTTACTCAGATTATCAATCATTCTTCTTTGTAAGGCAACATGCGTCTTTTGGGTCATGATCCTGAAAAGTTTTTCTATTTGCGGGAGATTCGCATAAGCATATTCTTTTTCTTTTTTTGCGATTAAAAGTATTTCACTGTCTTCTAATGCTTCTATGAAAAGTTGTGACGGAGTTTCATTTGTAAAACTGTCAATATCCGTAATCCACCAATTTTCGATGGCAAAATAGAGTATTTGTTCAAAACCATTCTGGTCAATATGATACACCCGAAACAAACCTTTCACTACAAAAGCTTCAAATTTACAGACTTCGCCTTCCCGCAATAAAAAACTTTTCTTCTTAATAATCTGATGTTGAAATAAATTGCAAAATGTTCCTATTTCAGGATCTGAAAGTGAAATGTGAGCGGTAATATTTTTTTTGAGAAGTTCAGTCATTAGATGCGGTACTATTTTCTAACGTTTGCCTGATTTAGAAAGACAGGTTGTTGAACCATAAAAGTACTGAAATTTTTAATTGGCTCACTTATCCTCGTCATTTTTAAGTCAGGTAATTAATGCTATTCAAATTGCAGCGATAAAATTTGTTACCAATTTAATTGAAGAAAGAGGTAACAAATATTCCGGATGAATGTTCGATTTTGTAAATGCAAAAACAAAACATTCATCCGGAATATATTTCAAGCTGCCTGAATACAGGAATCGGAGATTTTCCTTTTTGTGAAGGAAACGAATACTATTCCGATTCCCACTTTTCATTAGCTTACTTTTATTTGTATTTTATATTGATGCTGATAATATCCGATGTCATATTAGTAGTTCTGGTGTAATGACCGTAACGAACCTCTACCGTATTCCAGTGTTTAAGACCAAAGATTCCATTTGGAGGTGTGAATTTCATGCCCATTCCAAAGAAGCTGCTGTCGAACTTAGATAAATCGTAGTTACTGGTATAAAATTCAGCTGCGGCCGTATGTTCACCATAAGGCTTGAAATACTTTGTTCCACTCTGGGTATAATATCTGTAAAATGGACTCAATGAAAAAGCCTGAGTTAACTTCACCGGAATTTCAAGATCAGCAGTATGAGCTTTTAAACTCCAATCGTCTGAATAATAGCGGTAATAAGCACGAATAATCACATTATCTCCTAAAAAATAACTGGCCCTTATTCCCAAAGGAATTTTAAGTCTGGTATCCGGCATTTTTTCCTGATGTACGGAGCTATCTGCAAAATATACCCTGTGAAAAGGAAGACTGAGATAGCCATTTTGACTGATCACATCACCCACTATCAGTACCTGCAGTTTCTTGTTTACAATCTGCGAATAACTTAAAGTTCCGGCAAAAGTATTTCTGTTGGCACTATCGTAGCCTTCGCTTCCGGGAGCACGAAGTTCAACAGGCTCAATGAGTTTGAGCTGATCCATAAAGGTTTGAAATTTGGCTGTAAATTCTCCGTTTCTGTCTTTCGTTTTTTGTGAGAAACTAATATTTCCTCCAAAAGACTGGTAATCAAACTCGGTTGATGATGAAACTCCTACAGCAAATGTTCTTCCTTTCTCTTCATTTTCTCTTAAATAAGTTAAGGAAGGATAAAATCTGTTGTCTGAAGAAGAAGCAGATGAATTGGCACTTAAATCGATCATATCTGATGAGGCAGAAGTGTAATGATCGATTCCGGCTTCAATATCAAAGGTATGTTTAATTCCGGTTTCACCATATTTCACCAGTTTAACATCAATAGTATTCGCGATATCCGTAAGATGTTCGGAACCAATTCCTCCCGTAACGGCTGAATTGTCTCCGTCCTGTTTGTAATAGCTCGAAACTAAATTTACTTCTTCCACCTTTAATTTTTTGCTTTTGTAACTCGTTGAATCAGTAGTGACATTCTGGGCTTTTACCTGAAATAAGGCCAATAAAGCAAATCCTGTTATGAATATTCTTTTCATTTTTTAAGCGTGTGAAAATTAGTTACAGCCGCAGCCACCGCCGCTTTTTCCTGAGTTAGCTCCGGAAGCTCCTTCGCGGTAGGATTGAAAACTGAGTTCCGTTTTTTCTATTTTCCTGTTGGAAAGCACCATTTCAGAATCGTTGATTTTTCCTTTCTGGTATTCCTTTACCGAAGTGCAGGAGGTAAGCAGAAGGACTGTAAAAGCAGCGGTACAGAACAATGCAGGGATTTTTTGCTTTGGCTTTTTCATTTTAAACGGATGTTTTTGGATGTGTAAATTTTATTATTGTCGTCAATTATAATGCAGTATAAATCGGGTATCTGATCTATTAAATACAAACCTGCCCTGATTCCCATAACCGCAATTGGAGTGGCCATTGCATCTGCAAATTCTGCATTGGAAGCGATAATGGTAACACTTTTTATTCCGGTTATTGGCAATCCTGTTTTGGGGTCAATGGTATGTGAATATTTTTTGCCATTAATGGTGACAAACTTTTCATAATTTCCGGATGTTGCCACGGCCTTATTAGAGATTTCCATATAAGAGAAAGCTGCATTGGGCGAGTCCGGATCTGCTACACCAATGGTCCATTTTTTACCGTTTGGCTGTAAACCCCAGGCGCACAGATCTCCGCTGGCATTGATTATACCACTCTGAATATTATTTTTGATTAAGATTCGTTTCGCCATTTCAGCGGCATATCCTTTTCCGATACCGCCAAAACCAATCCGCATGCCTTTTTCTTTTAAAAATACCGTTGTGTTTTCTTTATTAAGGATAATATTTCGATAATCAATAAGATGTACCATTTTTAAAGCCGTTTCAGCATCAGGCAGTTGGGTCATGGATTTGTCAAAATTCCAAAGACTTTTGTCGATACTTCCGTACGAAATATCAAAAGCGCCCTGTGTAATTCCCGAAATGCCTATAGCTCTTTCAATGAGATTAAAAACCTCAGGATCTACTTTTACAGGTTCAATACCCGCATTTTCATTGATCAGGTTGGTCTGGCTGTCCTCTTTATAGGTAGTCAGCAGTTTTTCAATTCTTCTGATTTCTTCAATCGCAAGCTCAATATTTTTATTTGCGATTTCCTCATTTTCCGCTACAACTGTAATAGTAAAGTTGTTCCCCATGAGTTTGAGGGATTGCGAATATTTTTGATTTTTCAGTATGTTACTTTTTGCTGTCACAAATCGCTTTTATTTCGGCAGTCCACTCATCCGGAGTAGTTTCCGGTTTTCCATGCCAGGTTTTAAGAACTTTTCCATCGGCATCAAGAAGCAGGGTAAGAGGGAAGCTTCCTTCTTTATTGTAAATTTCTGCTAAGTCCTCATTACGTTTAACCTGTTCAGCGGTGCCGATATTTTTCTTTTTTCTTGGAAAATCAGCATTTACAAGCAACAAATTTTTATTAGCCATTTCTGTAAAAACGGGACTTTCAAGATAGTCCCTTCGAAGTACGATACAGGGACCGCACCAGTCCGATCCGGAGAAGTTCAGCAATATTAATTCGTGCTTTTCTTTCGCGATTTTTTTGGCATTGTTAAAATCAGGTTCCCAGTTTATCGGGAGCACTGTTACTAATAAAAACAAGGTAATTAATTTCATTTTGCAGTTTGTTTTTAGACACTTACGAAATAACGACTTGTTACGGATCTTATTTTTTTTAATTGCTTAAGATTCGATTAATTTTTGATCTGATAAAACAGCTATTATTTTTAAGTGGTCTGAACCCCAAAAAGATAACCAACCAATGCAGACATTGCCATCGCAAAAGTGCCCCAGATGCAGATACGTAAAACAGCTTTCAGAGTCTGTGACCCGCCTGCTTTCGCAGCCAGTATTCCCGATAAGGCTAAAAAGAGAATCGAAAATCCGTATTGATACACCACCATTTCTTTTAAAGGAGCGAAAATAGCTACCAACAAAGGCAGTAAACCTCCAATAATAAAAGATGCTGCCGATGCAAATGCGGCCATTAAAGGATTGGCTTTTGTGATTTCATTAATCCCTAATTCATCACGGGCATGAGTGCCAAGCGCATCATGAGCTGTTAATTCGATCGCGACCTGTCTGGCTAATGCTTTGTTTAGTCCTCTTTATATATCAGGGTTAACTCTTCAAGCTCAGATTCAGGCCTATTTTGAAGTTCTAATTTTTCGCGTTTCAGATCAGCAGTTTCCACATCGGCCTGCGAACTTACCGATACATATTCACCGGCAGCCATAGAAAGTGCCCCGGCTGCCAGTCCGGCAACTGCTGCAAGTAAAATAGGTTCTCTGGTTACGCTTGTTGCTGCCACTCCAATCGCTAAACTGGTTGTCGATAAAATTCCGTCATTGGCCCCCAGTACAGCTGCCCTAAGCCAGCCACTTCTATTGATGTAATGATTTTCAATTTCCATAAGTAGTACTTTAGCAGTTACTTAAATTAGTTACAGCTTCAAAATTTGTACTAAAAGATTCTGGTAACACAAATAAGCTGTTTTCCGAATGAAGGTAATTTTCAGCAGTATCTTTGTTCTGAATTCTATTTAATTTCGAAATAAAATTAGTTTAAAATTTATAGCAGACGAAGTGAAAAACAGTAGAATGATTCTAAATGTACAGGGATAGTTTTTTAGTCTTTTTTAGCATTGTAAAAAGTAGCGGCACAATAGATTATCGCTTCTCAGGATTTGGATTTAAATTTAGAAAATCCTGTTTTAACGACATGCTGATCGTTTGGACTGCTGATCGTTATACAAATTATAATTGACCGTAGTTTAAATTTCAGTACTGGCTTAAATTGAAATATATTAAACTAGCAAAAAAAAAGGATTACTGCAAATGCCAGCTGCTTTAGATAGGGTTGTTTGTATGTTTTAAAGGCAATGTTACTATAAATTCAGCCCCATTGTCTTTTTCGCCAATAGCAGTAATTGTTCCATTGTGTCTTTTTACGATTTTTCTGCAAAGAGCAAGACCGAGACCATTTCCTTCATATTGATCTTTGGAATGCAGTCTTTCAAAAGCATTGAAAATCCTTTCATTAAAAGCCGGATCAAGTCCGATACCGTTATCTTTGATGGTGATTTTTACAAAATCAACGCCATTGATCTTTTCGTCGGAACAGCTGATAATTACTCTGGGCGGCATATCTGCTTTTGAGAATTTCAGTGCATTCTGAATCAGGTTATAAAAAAGCTGGTTGATTAAAATGGGCGCGCCTTCCATTTCAGGAAGATCACAAGTGGTTAAGATGGCACCTTTTTCTTTTATAATAAGCTCCAGGTCTGTTTTAATATTTTCAATAATTTCATTGAGATCTATTTTTTCAAAAGGCTGGATTGTTTTGTCCAGGGTAGAATAAGCTAATATGCCTTCTATAATATTTTCCATCCTGTTTGCAGACTGGTCAATTTTATGAATATACTTTCTTGAACTTTTGTAAAACCCGGCTTTCTTTTCATTATTTAAAAGGGTATTGAAAATTTTAATTTTCCGAACAGGTTCCCTTAAATCATGGCTTACAATACCTGCAAAATGAAGAAGATCATTATTGGAACGTTGTAGTTCTTCGGTATGATTGTCAACCTTTCTTTTTAACTCTTCTTCAAATGCTCTCTGCTTCTGAATATCCTGAATGATGCCTATAATAGTTTTTGGAGTACCATTTTCATCCTTTATAATTTTACCATTAATTTTTGTCCATTTTACAGATTGGTCCTCGTTGAGGATTCTGCTTTCATAGCTTATTTTTCCTGTAATCAGGGCTTCTTCATGCGCTTTTTCGCGCACAGCCAGATCATCCGGATGCAGTTTGGCAATCAGTTCTTCGTTGGTTATCTCCCCGTCAACAGACCAAATGGAGTTGAAATTTCCGGAGGTTTTAATTTGTTTTGTTGCCAGGTCTATTTCGTAGGTTCCCATACCGGAGGCATCTATTGCCATAGTAAGTTTTTCATTTGAACTTTGCAGCTGCTCTTTGGCCTGATGCAAATCCGTGACATCAGCTCCTGTATTAAGTATACCGTATACATTTCCCTTTTCATCAAAAAGGGGAATAAAACTGTAGTTGAAATAATGATCGGTCATTACACCGTCGATAACTAAATCTACTTTTTTATCTTTGGCATGAAAAGGAATTCCGGTTTTGTATACAGTCAGTGCCTCATCAAAAATTTGCTGATCCAGAATTTCCGGAAGAACGTCAAGGTAATTTTTTCCAATTACCTGATCTCCTTTTCCCCATGTCTTAATCATGGCAGGATTTGCAATCTCGATTTTTAAATTATCTCCCACGTATACTCCAACAGGCAGGGAAAGAGAGTCTACTATATCATTCAAAAGCCTCGGGTTTTGGTACATAGTGATTTTTTGTTTTTATCAGCGAATCTAATTAATTCTTTTTTGTAATTCTTTACATTACTTTAGTTAACTGTTTCACAATTTCAACTAAAGTATAATTGCCAGTGCTTTTTGTTTGTCTTTCTATTTTTAGTATTGAAAGCAGACCATTGAAATGAATACTCACAACAATCTTATAAAGTATAGCAACAGCTAATTTAAATAAAAAAGATTTTTATTTTGTTTAACTTTATGTAAAAATGTTTAAACATTCATTACCTTTAACATTTAAGGTACTCATAAGCTAAAATTGAATCAGATTGTAGTAAAAATTAGTAATGAATATCTGGTATTCATTGTGGTGGCAAGAATACCTCACTTACATCAGTCTGACCTATCATCAACTCAAATAGATAAAAAATGAATAAAATTGTAATTATCGGTGGAAGCAAAGGAATCGGCAGTGCTGTCTTACTGCAGCAGCTGGAGCATCATTTTGTTTATAATATCAGCAGGACAGTACCGGATATCGAGCATCCTAATCTCGTTCATTTTCAGGCTGATGTGCTTCAGGATGCACTGCCTGAAATTGAAAATATCGATACGCTCATCTATTGTCCGGGTTCTATTACTCTAAAACCGATTTTAAGTTTGAGCATTGACGATTTCAGGAATGATTTTGAGATCAATGTGATTGGCGCGGTAAAAGCCATTCAGCACTATCTGCCTGCCTTAAAAAAATCAGAAAATCCGTCAATTGTTTTATTCAGTACAGTTGCCGCAAAACTGGGAATGCCTTTTCATGCCAGTATTGCTGTGGCAAAGGCGGGGGTAGAGGGACTGGTAAAATCACTTGGTGCAGAATTAGCTCCGGTAGTGCGCATCAATGCCATTGCACCGACTATTACGGAAACTTCGTTGTCGGCTTCTATTTTACGAAATGACCGTATGAAAGAAAATATGATCGAGCGCCATCCGATGAAAAACTATTTGAAACCGCAGGAAGTGGCTCAAATGGTAAATTACCTGATTTCAAAAGATGCCGGATCAATATCAGGCCAGGTTTTTCAAATGGATTATGGATTAGTTACCTTTAGACTTTAACAACAAGCAATATGAAAATTCTTTTAACAGGCGCAACAGGTTACATCGGCAAGAGACTTTTACCTTTGTTACTGGATAAAGGGCACGAAGTAATTTGCTGCGTAAGAGATAAAAACAGGTTTTATTATCCGGAAGAATTTTCAAAAAATGTAAAAGTCATTGAAGTTGATTTTCTGGATCCGCAAAGTCTGGAAAACATTCCCGATGATATTGATGCGGCCTATTATTTAATTCATTCCATGTCGGGTTCCGCTGCCAATTACGATGAACTCGAAAGTATTTCCGCCAATTATTTTATTGAAAAATTAAATAAAACTACGGCTAAGCAGATTATTTACCTCAGCGGAATTGTTAACGATAAATCGTTGTCTAAACATTTATCTTCAAGAAAAGCTGTCGAGCAAATTTTACAAACGGGAATAATGGCCAGCACGACCCTCAGAGCCGGAATTATTGTGGGCTCGGGAAGCGCATCATTTGAAATTATACGCGATTTGGTAAATAAGCTCCCGGTTATGATTACGCCAAAATGGCTCAATACCAAATGTCAGCCGATTGCTATTACTGATGTTTTGGAATTCTTACTCCGATCGCTGCTAAATCCTGCAACCTATGATCAGAGTTTTGATGTTGGAGGTCCGGACATCCTAACCTATAAAGAAATGTTACTGGAGTTTGCAAAGGCAAAAAAACTTAAAAGATACATCTATACGGTACCGGTGATGACTCCGAAATTATCCTCTTACTGGCTCTATTTTGTAACCTCAACCTCCTTTAAACTTGCGTCGGCTCTGGTAAGCAGTATGAAAGTGGAAGTAATATGCAGTGACAAACGAATCAATGACTTGCTGGGAATAAAACCTATGACTTACAAGCAGGCACTTGAAAGAGCTTTGATAAAAATTAATGAAGATGCGATAATTTCAAGTTGGAAAGATTCCATGGTAAGCGGACAATTTAAAGGAAATGTCTCCAGCTATCTTAAAGTTCCCAAAAAGGACTGTTTTATTGATCGAAGAAAAAGGGAAATCATAGACAGGGATTATACCATTTCGAAGATCTGGTCTATTGGCGGAGAAACAGGATGGTACTATGCCGACTGGCTCTGGGATCTGCGTGGCTTTATTGATAAGATTTTCGGAGGTGTCGGCGCCAGAAGGGGAAGAACGCATAAAAATGAAATACATGCCGGTGATGCACTCGATTTTTGGCGGGTCGTATACGCCAATAAAAAGGAAGGAAAACTGACCCTGTATGCCGAAATGAGACTGCCCGGTGAAGCATGGCTTGAATTTAAAATTATCAATTCAACCTTATATCAGGCCGCTACCTTTAAACCGAGAGGCATAATGGGCAAGTTGTACTGGTACTCGGTACTTCCGTTTCATGGCTTTATTTTTAATGGAATGATAAAAAAGCTGATTCAATAACTTCCGGATTACATTATGCTGTGCTGTTTAAAACAGCTCAATTTCCAGATCGGAACGAAAAATTAGAGATTAAATGGGAAATCCCGCCAATACTTTACGTATAACTTTGTTGTTGATTTGATTGTTAATAAATAGTTCCTGAGAGTGTGTTAAAGTGATTTTTTCAACTTATAAATTATCTAATTTTATAAAGTAAGGAATGAAGATTAATTTTAAATAATTAAAAATGGAAAAAGCGATAAAACTACAGGTTCGTAAGGAGTTAAACAGTCAACAGCAATTCGATATTATTAAATTAAAAGGGAGCTTAATTTCCAATGGGTACACGGAGATCATTCATATTGACGATCAGGATGAAGAATTTCATATCAATTATTTTGAGACAGCGCCTGAAAATACAAATGAAGTTCAGGATTTTATCAAAGCATTTATCCATAAGGCCGAACTTACAGATACGGTAAGTATTTTTAAATAAGAATAGTGAACCCCTTACCACCAGTAATTTTTGCTGCTGAAATGATTTCCTGCCCAACAAAACGAAGCTGCCGGATAGGGAAATTGTATAGTATTGATCCTCTTAAAACTATTGCTTCAATAACGGGCAGAATTCAAAAGCAATTTTTTTACTAATGCAAAAAAGCCGATGCGTTTCTCATCGACTTCATAAACATATCTGCATTCGGTTTTACCTGATCATTAGAAAAGTTCCGGGATCTTCTTCATTCTCATCATCCATTTCTTCCCAGTCATTTTCATCATACTCTGATTCCAGATCATCCTCAAGGTCTTCTTCCAGCTCTCCAGGTTCTAAGTTGTAGTGGTTGCTGGCGGTCAGGGGAGGAACAAAACCGCTCTCGAGATAATCATCATAATTCAATAACAGTTGTTCTTCATAGGATGTCATATCACTTGCAGAATCCTCGTACGTATAAATGTAATTTTGGGATTTCATATAAATCAGTTTAAATTAATAGCTTATCATTCA
This sequence comes from Flavobacterium circumlabens, assembly GCF_004345565.1. GTDB lineage: Bacteria > Bacteroidota > Bacteroidia > Flavobacteriales > Flavobacteriaceae > Flavobacterium > Flavobacterium circumlabens. Next base: position 805,966 of record NZ_SLWA01000002.1, read on the forward strand.
CCTAATTTGGTCCATTTAGATTGTTTTAAAGGTACCGTTTCTGTTACAGCAGATTTTATATAATTTTTAGGAAGGATTGCTAAATTTTCATCTGCTTTACAATCTTTAAAATAGTTTTCCAATTCATTTCTAATCCTAAAATTAAACCTCCGTAACGGTTATTACAGAGGTTTTTTTCTGTTTTGAAGCTTTTTAATCTATTTTCAGACTGTCATCACTAAAAGTTTCAGGATCAGGCTCACGGTCATTTTCATCATAATCTTCTACAAGATCATCGTCGAGATCATTGGCATCAGTTTCCTCTTCTTCCAGCTCGCTGTCATCAAAATCCTCTTCGGTATTTTCCTCATCATCTCTTTCCAGTGCGTTAGAGAATTCATTATCAAGATAATCACCGCCTTGGGCATCCTGATTAGAATCTAAAAATTGCTCCTCCTGTGTATCTTCGTCACCAAGTTTCTCCTGTTCGTATTGCTCGGTATAACTTTGATTGTCTTCGGTAGAATTATGTTCGTCCGGATCATAATTTCTGTTGTTATCTGTAATCATCGTATTTGTATTTAAGTGATAAGAAATCTTAACTGTTGGTTGCGGCACTTCCGGTGCTTCCGGCGCCGCCTGAATTGTTATTTCCTTCTTCTTTTTCTTCTTCATAACGATCCGGATCTGTGCCGTCCTCGTCACTTCCATCTTCCCAGTCACCAGTGTTAACATGTTCATTCTGATTTTTATCGTCTGCCATAGTGTTCAGCTGAGCATGATACGGGCATTTTTGAAGATCTTCGCTATTATAATTATTTACATTTTCCATGACTATATTTTTTTAGATTTTTAATATCCTAAAATTAAAGCATGTCTGCAGGTTTAGACTTACAGGAAAAATTGAATTTGTTGTTGAATTAACATGTAAATCTGGTGGCATTAGAGAAAATTCATTTTGTTCTGTAACAAAAAAAATAAAAAATAATTTTGTTTCAATTTCTGTAACAAAAAAAAAATAAAAAATAATTTGTTTCAATTCTAAAAATCAAAAAATGTGATGTGCCTTTGGACGCTATACTAAAAATGTCTTAAATACTTGCTTTCCTACTATTTTAGGAGTTGGTAAATTTTAAGTTTAAATGCATTATTCAGTTTGCATTTTTTATAAATTCAAAAATTCGCTGGATTAATTTGTATATATTTGTTTACATAATTATCCACAAAATATCACAACAAATGCAAAATAACATTCTGGGAAGCTTGAAAGAGCATGAAAACAAATTATTGGCTACATGGTCGCAACTTCTTATAGAAAATGGTTCAACTGATGGTACCACGGAGGAGGAAGAATCAAAAGAATTTACAGCGCTTTTACTCAATGCTTTACAGCATTCAAATGGAAATAGCGATTCGGAGGAATTTGAAAAAGTTCATGATTTGCTTATCGGAATTTCAAGTTCAAGAGGAAGACGCGGTTTTTCACCTCGTGAGAATGCCCAGTATTTAATTACCTTCAAGGAGGCTGCCTCAAAAATTCTTTCAGACATTGAACCGGATGCTGCTACATTGTACCACGCTAATTTACAGTTGAGCACTATTTTGGACAATATGACCATTCTGACATTCGAATCGTATATGAGAGGACGTGAAGATGTTATTTCAAGACAAATAGACGAGATCAGCGAAATTTCAACTCCGGTTATACGGGTTTGGGATGGTGTTGTAGCTTTACCTATCATTGGAACATTGGATAGTTCAAGAACACAGGTTGTAATGGAAAATCTTTTACAGCAGATAGTAGATACAGGAAGTTCTATAGCAATACTTGATATCTCGGGCGTACCTGCGGTAGATTCACTGGTAGCGCAACATTTGATAAAGACTGTAAGTGCAACGAGATTAATGGGTGCAGAATGTATCATTAGTGGTATCCGACCAGAGATTGCACAGACGGTAGTACATTTAGGAATAGATCTTACAGGTATCATTACTAAGGCTTCACTCGCAAGTGCACTTCAAACGGCTTTTGATATGCTTCAGCTTACCGTGGTAAAAAGAAAATAATAGCATAACTAAATTACTATGGAAAGAATTCCTATACTTAAGATGGGGGATTTTCTGCTGGTTACCATACAGGTTGACCTGTACGACCAATTGGCAGAAAACCTGGAGTCTGATTTGATTAATACTATAAATAAGCATAGCTCTAAAGGTGTTTTGATTGATATATCAGCGGTTTCTATAATTGATTCTTTCATGGGAAGAATCCTGGGAAATATAGCGGTTATGTCAAAAATTATGGATGCCCAGACAGTGGTAGTGGGCATGCAGCCTGCAGTTGCCATTACACTTGTTGAACTCGGATTGTCTTTGAATGGTGTTATCAGCGCCTTAAATGTTGAAAAAGGCATGGATCTGCTTCGCGCGAAAATGTACAATGGCGATAAAGAGGAGCAAGTATATGACGACGACGAACAATAAAGAAGAGCTTTTGATCATAAAAGAGCAGGATGTAGTTCCGTTGCGCAATCGTGTAAAGGACTATGGCGTAAAACTTGGGATGAGTATTTTGAATCAGACCAAATTAATTACAGCCACCAGTGAACTTGTCCGAAACCTTTTAAAATATGGAGGAGGCGGTAAAGTGATTATTGAGTCAGTGAGCAATGGACGCGATAATGGCGTACGCGTTACTTTTATTGACAAAGGCCCCGGAATAAAAGATATTGCACTGGCCATGCAGGACGGATACAGTACCGGAAAAAGCCTGGGTCTGGGCCTGCCCGGAACAAAACGACTGGTGAACGAATTTGATATACAAACAGAATTAGGAAGCGGCACTACCGTAACTATAATAAAGTGGAAAAATGGATAATACTTTTTCCGTTTACAAAATTGACGATAGAAGCTTAATTGCTTTTATAAAAAGAGAGATACATAATTTAGCCTTACAACTGGGCTTTTCCCCTCACAGGGCTGCTGAAACTGACATCATTGTTGCAGAATTGACTTCTAATCTTATTAAATATGCCAGTGGAGGAGAATTACTCTACAGGGCACATTTCAACGATGATCATAATGAAATAGAGATTTACTGTCTGGATAAAGGACAAGGAATTGAAAACACGGCAAAAATCATGAATGATGGCTATTCTACTTCCAATACACTTGGACAGGGAGTGGGTGCCATAAAAAGATTAAGCAATGATTTTCAGATTTATTCCATAAAAGGATGGGGTACTGTTCAGTATATCAAGATTTGTGATAAGTCTGATTTTTTAATTCCGCTTCCAACAAATGAACTGAATTTCTCCGCTTTGAGTGTCAATTATCCCGGAGAAAAAGTCTGTGGTGACGGATATTACGTTAAGCAGACAAAACGGGGTTTTCAAATTTTCGTAGGGGACGGATTGGGTCATGGCGTGCATGCACAAGAAGCTGTTCAGCAGGCTATCAAAGTTTTTAAACAATCCGGAGATAGTGATCCGTGTGCCATTTTAAGGGGGATCCATGATCAGGTTAAAAAGACAAGGGGCTTAGTCGCTACTATTGCCAGTGCCGATTATAAATCAGAGCATTGGTCTCTTTGCGGTATCGGAAATATCAATACCCGTATTCATAACGGTCTGGAGAATAAAACCTATACGCCCTATAATGGTATTATAGGTCATAACATTCCCCGTACTTTAAACAACACTCTGGTTCCTTATCAAAAGCATCAGATTATAGTTATGCACAGCGATGGATTGCGTACGCGATGGAATCTGAATGATTTAACGTCAATCATCAAGCAAAATCCGAGTGTGATTGCCGCTACGCTGTACAAAGACAATGTAAGGGGAACTGATGATGCAACAGTTCTGGTTGGCAAAATAATTTAGGGTTATGAAGGAAATTTTAAAAATAAATCTTGACAATGAGATGGACCTGATACTGGCCCATAAGCGCTCGATGAAAATTGGTGAAATGTGCGGTATGCCAGTATCAGCGCAAACCAGATTTTCAACAGCGTTGTCTGAAGTGGCAAGATGTTCCATTTCCAATGGTAAAAATTCGCTGTTGGTGATTGGTATTAATGTGATCAGATCCAATCAGAAAGAAATCCTGGCGGTATTAACAGACAGTGTTGATCTGCAAAAGAGCAATCCGGAGGCTTATAAATATGCTTCAAAGATTTCCGGCAATCTGGAATATGAGTATGCTGACAACCAGTATATAACCAAATTAAGTCAGGTCATAACAGCTCCGGGACTTCTTTCAGATGTGAAAATAAAAAGTCTGGTGGATTACTTCAAGTATGAACCGCCTTTGTCTCCCTATGATGAGATCCGAAAGAAGAATATAGAACTTATAGCTCTTTCAGAGAAGCTGGCGGAAAGTGAGAACCGTTACCGGAAATTAGCCGATACAATTCCGGTTTTAATCTGTGTGGTGAATGAACGAAACCAGGTACTTCTTTCCAATAACTCCCTACAAGAATACCTGCACGCACCGCTGACCGTTTTTGATAAGAAAACCATAAGTAGTTTTATCCATTCCGGAGATGTGCAGAATCTGTTTGAAGGCTGGTCCAAAGCCAGAAGGGATGGACTTGATTTTTTTGCAGAAATCAGAATTAAAAAAGATTCTTCGTATATCTGGCATGTTGTATCGATAGTACTGAATAAAGCGGAAGACGGAAGATTTAGCAGCTGGCTGATTTCTTTTGTTAATATCAATGCACAAAAAATGGTTGTTGAAGCCCTAAAGGACAACTCGGAGCTGAAAGAGATTCAGCTTGAACTCGAAAGTGCCAATTCAAAGTTAAAATTCAAAAATAAAGAACTGGAGCAATTTGCCTTTGTGGCAAGTCATGATCTGCAGGAACCGCTGCGTAAAATCAGTATTATGCTTTCCCGTGCTGCAGAGCACCTGACAGAGGAGCAAAAATCGCTGTATTACTTTGACAAGATTACCATGGCGGCAGCCCGACTTTCTAATTTAATTTCAGATGTATTAAATTATTCGAGGATAAACAACAACGATAAATCTCCGCTAAAAGTGAACCTTAATGAAATTATTTCGGAAACACTGGATGATTTAAGCATGGTAATCGAAGAAAAGAATGCGGTATTGCATATCGACTCAATGCCTCTGGTAGAGGGTGTGGATTCTCAGCTTCGCCAGCTATTTTACAACCTGATTAATAATGCCTTGAAATTCAACACTTCCCAACCCACTGTAACTATTACCGCTGCGGTAATGTCCGCTGCAGATTCAGCTACTGTAGATATCGCGGCTCCAATAGGAAGCTACGATGTCATATCAATTGCAGATAATGGCATAGGAATGGACAGTGAGTATTCAGGTCGTATATTTGACATGTTCCAACGGTTACATGAAAGGGACCAGTATGGTGGTAACGGTATTGGACTTGCTTTATGCCGGCGTATTATAGAAAATCATAACGGGGTGCTTAATTTTACCAGTAAACCGCAGGAGGGAACCACTTTTTGGATCTACCTGCCCAGAAATTAAAATTCATTGTAATTTTTTTCAAGATACAGTAAAATAGAAGTGTGTTTTGCAAGCTCTTTCTCCGTGATTTTTTCAAATTCAACTTTATTTTAGCATACTAAAAATATTCATTTTTTTTATTATTTAGTGGTATAAAAGCCTTCTGAAATCATACGATTTCGGAAGACTTTTTTGCTTTTTATTCGAAAAAAAAAAAAAGTCTTTTTCATTGCGAAAAAGACTTTGTAATTATTTTGAGCTTTATATTTTGGTGATCAGATTTTAACGAGTTCTACTCTTCGGTTTTCTGCTTTATTAGCTTCCGTATTATTTTCTTTCAAAGGTTTTTCAGAACCAAATCCTGTTGCTTTTAAACGTTTTATATCAATTCCTTTTGCTGCCAGATCATACATTACGGTATGGGCTCTGTCCAGTGAGAGTTTCTGATTTTTGGCAACAGTACCGGAGTTGTCCGTGTGGCCTTCTATTGATAGTTTAAGGTTTGGATTTGCCTGAAGTAATGCGAAAATTTCGGCTGTAATTTTTTGTCCATCAGGCTGCAAAGTAGCTTTGTCCGTGTCAAAATTGATGTGCAAAATAGCTTTACCCGTTTTGTCAATGTCAATTTTCATTTGTTCTGCCGAATATTTTTTTATGGTTTGTACAAAATCCTTGAGTTCCATTATAAAAACACTTCCCTGTGCCGAATTGGATTGAATGTTTACGATATACTTTTTACCGTTATTTTTAAATGCATAAACAGCAAATGGGGCATCACTTTCTCTTAGAAGACCACTGGTACGATGTTTTCCGGTCCAGCTATTTTTTTCCAGTTTTGCTCTTTGGTTTTCATCCTCCGGAAAATCACCCTTATATAATTTTTTCGCACCTATTTTGTCGAGGTAGTCGTAAACACTTTTATCAAAAAGTTTCTGATTGAAATCTTTACCTTCTGCACCTTCAAAGACTAAAATTCCTAATTTACCCTCGGTACTATTAATACTGTTTCCATTATAGTTTTCCATGGTTTCGTAATCAAAAAACTCGGAAACGCCATCTTTCTCATTGGCTATCTTCAGTCCGTCAGGAGCTGTAATAAATGGGAAATTGCCAATATCCTGTAAGTCCGGGATGTCATCCCAATTTATTTCTGTTGACGATGCTTCACTATTTGTGGCGGGAGTTGCAGATACTTGCGGTTTTTGTGCTGTGTTTTCAATTTTTTCTTCTTTTTTGCAGGAAAATAAAGTAATTGCCAACAGGGCGATAATTGTTGTTTTTTTCATTTTTTCTGTTTTAAGTTATAGTACTTTTATATTCTCATGATATAACATACAACTTGCTCATGCATATCATAAAAAAGCTTCAATTATACTGTTTCTTATTGATTTAAAATAGGGTTTCATTTTTACTATAGCTAATATAGAACTATTTATGATAAGCTTTATTGTTTTATCGAAGGGAATCACACCTGATTTTACACAAAAGTTTAAAATAATCTTAACGATACTAAGTTTCTGGAATTTAATTGAAAATTAAGCCTGAAGGGTTTTAAAACCTGTCAGGTTTAGGTTTAGCTACTACATTATTATCCTATGGTTCTTTCCGGTTTTTTTTTGGAAATTACCAAAGCATCAAATACAGAGATATAAAATTCCTTTTTATATATTTGAATATCTGTAGATCATACGAAATTAAATAGAGCATGATAAATTTTCCGACTTTAATGGGTTTTACAAGCGGTACTGCTTTTTTATCAGGATGCTTGCTTTTAGCAAAAGCCCGGAAAGTCAATTTACGGGCTAATATTTGTTTGGGATTATTTATGATTACGCTGTGCTTAGCGATTCTCGAAATACCTTTATTTGCGCAAAATTTCCACTTAACGAATCCGCTATTATTTGAAATCATTGGGTTATTGCGTTTTTTGACAGCACCCTTACTTTACTTTAGCGTAGTGTACTTTACCTCTTTTGAAAAAAAAACGGAAAGGAAAGATTTGTTGCATTTACTGCCTTTCCTAATTTTTCTTATTTTCAGAATTCCGTTTTTTATCACCGGAAAAAATATAGATTTTAGCTATCAAACCGGCAGAATTGTATTTTTTATACTTCAGATTGCTTTACCCTTACAGACTGCCGTTTATTGGTGTTTGTCGTTTATAAAGTTGCAAAAACACATCAAAAATGTAAAACAGTTTTCATCTCTTCTGGACAAAGTAAATCTGAACTGGCTGAAGTCTTATTTATTAATTGTATTGATTATCCTGATAGTCTGGCTCAATCTTGTATTTTTTAATTTAAAATCTTTAATCAGCTATACGCCTCTGGTATATGTACTGAGCATTTTTTTTCTGTCTTTTTTTTCCTTAAAACAAGAAGAAGTTTTTAGTTACAGCAAGATCGAATTAAAAGAATTGGCAACTATTGAAGAGTATAAAAAAGACAGCCCTAAAAGAGTTGCCGGTGCCCGATTGACTGAACTGGAAGCCAGACTGAAGAGTCTTATGGAGATTGAAAAAGTATATCTTGAAAATGATTTAAGCCTTCCGAAACTTGCCGGGATGCTGCAGGCGAGCTGCAATGAAACTTCTTTTCTGATCAACGAAAGGAATCAGGATAACTTTTATAATTTTATAAATAAATATAGAATTGAAGAAGCAAAAAAACTTTTATTGTCCGATAGCTGTAACCACTTAAACATTGTCGGGATTGCTTTTGAATCTGGTTTCAATTCCAAAACTACTTTTAATACCACATTCAAAAAAAGCACAGGATATTCGCCAACTGCGTTTATAAAAGCCAGTAAAACGGGTTAACCATAGAAATTTAAAATAGGTTCGAAAGGGTACATCGGAACAATTCATACAGGATTACTATTCAAATTTGCGGGATATTAATTCAAAATCGAAAAACCATGTCAGAATCATTTTCCTTAGCGTTTTCAAATTCATTATTTAAAAAAAGCATCACTTCCTTCATCTTCGGGCTTGAGTTTTCGGCCGTAATGTTACTTCTGGGTAACGGAGGTAATGTTCCGTGGCTCCCTCCGGTGTTGGTGTTTTCTGTTATCGGATTTTTTTTAGTAAGCAGCCTATTGTTTCCGTTTATCTGGCATTTTTTAGAACGAAGGCAAAAAGTTAATTCTGAAAAAATATTCGGCTTTCTTTACGGGGGGATTCGTTATTGTACAGCTTTCAATTTAGCTGGTTTTGGCTGGAAAAAGTACTATGGTCTTCAATTTGTCGTGCCGGAAGAAGTTTCCAACAGGGCTATGAACCAGCAGACAGGCGAGTGGCTTACCTGGTTTTATTTTGGATATTCGCATACGTACGGAATCTTAATAGCCTCCATTCAAATAATAGGCAGCACTTTACTCTTGTTTAGGAAAACACTGCTTTTTGGAGCATTAATTCTGTTTACCTTACTCTTTAATCTTACGCTGATTAATATTTTTTATGAGATGAATGCCGGCGCACTGCTTCAATCTATACTCTTGACAATAGGGGTTTTATTTTTGATCCTGCCTGATTATAAAAAGCTTATTACTTTCTTTTTTGAAACAAAAACATTGCTGCCATCTTTCCATTTTAACAGACTTGTAAAAAATGCCATTCGCATTTCGGTTCTGGTGTTATCATTAGCTTTTACGATTTACCTAAAGTCATTAATTAGATAAAGAGCTCGTGATTTCAAATATCCTTTTTAAATCCCATTTCTAACGAGATGGGATTTTAATTTTTGGTTCCGGGAGGAACAAATTTTAAACCATTTTCTGCCCTGTAACTATTAAAGTGTATTTTATGGCTGTAATTCATTTCAAAAAATCAAATGTTATTCGGAACAATTAAAAGTTTCAATTCATTATTATATCTTAGCATCTATAATTATGGATACAACTTTAGAAATACTTGGCGCTATCTTCGGTTTTTTGGCCGTTTACTTTACGATCAGACAAAATATCTGGTGTTGGTTTTTTGGTTTAATTCAGGTGATTATATATTGCTTTGTTTTCTACACCTCAAAATTGTATTCAGATATGATCCTGCATATTATTTATATAGTGCTGCAGGTATTCGGATGGTACAGCTGGAAGTATGGCGGTTCCGATAAAGGAACATTACGTGTAACCCTGATTACGAACAGTAGTTTCTGGATTGGTTTAACAGTTGTACTAACGCTGCTTGTAGGCTATATTATGCAAACCAGAACCGATGCCGCTTGTCCCTATCTGGATGCTTTTATAATGGTGGCAAGCCTGGTTGCCCAGTACCTGATGATAAAAAAAGTATTGGAATCCTGGTTATTCTGGATTGCAGTTGATGTGGTTGCTATTGGCGTATATGGTTATAAAGCTTTATATTTTACAACAGTATTGTATGTGCTTTTTCTGATTATGGCTATAGTGGGTTACTTCGAATGGAAAAAAGCACATACAGAAGAATTTATTTATGACAGACAAACATAAAGTTGGGTTAACACTGGGCAAGTTTGCACCTTTTCATAAAGGGCATCAGTTCCTGATAGAAACAGCAATTAGCGAGGTTGATGAATTAATAGTACTGATTTATGATGATCCTGTACTAAATATTCCACTGGCAACCAGAGCAGGCTGGATACGGGAAATATATCCGGAAATTTTGGTCATTGAAGGTGTAAATTCGCCCAATGATACGGGTTATACGGCTGAGATTATGAAAATTCAGGAAGACTATGTCTTATCCATTTTAGGCAATCGTACCATCTCCCATTTTTATTCGAGTGAGCCTTATGGTGAGCATATGAGTATTGCGCTGAAAGCTTTAAACAGGCAGGTTGATGTGAGTCGCAAAACCATTCCTGTATCAGCGACAAAAATCAGAGAGAATCCCTATCAGTACAAAGACTTTGTTCATCCTAAAATCTACAAAGATTTGATTACGAAAGCCGTATTGCTGGGTGCCCCGTCAACGGGTAAAACGACTTTGACCGAACAATTAGCTGTTCACTTTAATACCCAATGGATGCCTGAATATGGAAGAGAATACTGGGAAAAGCATCAAATAAATAAAAGACTGACCTTAGAAGATCTTCTAAAAATAGCCGAAATCCATATCGGGAAAGAAGATGCTTTGGTGTTGCAATCCAATCGGTTTTTATTCTCTGATACCAATGCCATTACGACTTATTTATTTTCACTGGATTATCATGGAAGTGCTCTTCCGGAACTGGAAAATTTAGCAAAAGCGGCAGAAAGCAGGCACGACATCATCTTTTTATGTGATACCGATATTCCTTATGATGATACCTGGGACAGATCCGGAGAGGTTAAAAGAGAAGTATTTCAAAAAATAATAATCGAAGATTTAGAGGCCAGAAATCTTAAATATCATATGCTCAAAGGCACCGTTGCAGAAAGAATTGAGCAGGTGTCAAAAGTATTGTCTGCTGCAGAAAACAGTAAATTTTAAATAACCCGGAAACAAAATATAGCATGTCTGATCTGATCAATAAAACAATGGGATTTTTTAAGAAAGTCCCTGAATCGCCTACGAATCCGCAAGATGCCTCAAAAGATAATAAATTTCAGATAGAAGATCTTTATTCAGGCGATATTCCTCAAAATGAATCCAATGATTCCATTACTTTAGATGAAAAATTGCGTCAGGCGTATTTCTGGATCACTAATATTGCCATTATCAGCCCGTATTATGATATAGAATTCAATGATGGCGATCCTAAAAAGTTTTTGTTTGGAGACAGTAAAGTACCGGTTTACCTGCCAACCGACCAAAGTTATTCCAGTTTTGTATTAATGCCTTTATTGAATCTGGCTGCCAGGGGTAAATGCCTCATTGTGGGTGGACCCGGTCGTGGAAAAACAGCTACTTCGGTTTTGATGGGTTTATTGGCGGGCTACGATAAAAAGGATGTCATGCGTGCCATTCAGCACGGTCAGCCTCAAATGACGATTTCAGATTTATTAGGGCATCCGTTACCTTCAGATATGGTAAAGGCCGAAAAGACTTCGGATATTAGAATTGCGTGGCGAAAATGGCTCGGCATGCGCGTGAAAATTATTGATGAATACAATCGAATTCCAACCCGGACACAATCTGCTTTACTAACCGTACTGGCCGATAACTATGCTGAAATTTTCGATCAGATTTATGAATGTCCCGAAGGTGCCTGGTATCTGACGGCCAATGATGATGCCGGCGGCGGAACCTATCAGGTTATTGAAGCCTTAAAAGACAGGATTGATATCGTGATCAGGGCTATGCATTTTAATACGCGGTTTATTGACGATTTATTACAGCGTATTGAACTTAATTTTAAGCCGGAAGCGATCATTCCCGAAGAAATTATTTTTACGGAAGAGGAACTGGATACCATAAACAAACAAATCAGAGGTGTACAAATAGAACCCGAATTACGCAAACGTATCGAGTTTTTCTGCCGTCAGTTTGAATTTTTTGAACCTGCTTCCAATCGATTGGAATACATGACCAAAGACACGGCAAAATTGTCAGGTATGGACATGCGTTCCCTTTTTAGAAAAGAAACCGGAAAGGATCAGATTAAAGATTTAGGTTCACAGGCGAAAAATGGTTTGTCTGTTCGAAAAATCATGACTTTATTGATGTTCTCCAAAGCTTTGGCCTATTTCAGGGGGAATAAAAAAGTAGAACTGGAAGATATCCGACAGGTTTTACCATTCGTTTTGCACGATAGCCTGACACCACATTTAGAATCGCCCTTTTTTGACCAGGCAGGGAATGAAGTTTACAGAGTAGATCGAATTGTATGGCTGCGAAATTTATTCGATTTGTCCTGCGATGAATATGTGAGTCAGGATTTAGACAGAAATGATCCGGTGGATACCTTCGAAGCCGAATTTAAAAAAGGACTCGAAAATATATCTTCAAAAGAAATTGACAATCGCCTTTTAAATATCGAAAAGCAATTGCAGAGATGGTCGGAAGAGAAAAAGTTGTACGGGTACAGGGCAGATGATATTTTAAAATTAAAATACCTGCACCAGCGTTACACCAATTATAAAAGATGGCTGCAATGGAAAAAATAAGCCTTCCGGAACTCATATCAGAATTAAGCGATAACAGCGTGTTGTACAATCAATGGTACAAGGAAAGCGAAATGAAGTACGGCAATTTGCCTGCTCCACTTATTGCCTGCTGGATGACAGAAGTGGTTGAACCCATAGTAAAAGCAGCAGTTAGCATTAATTCAGCCTCAGAAAAGATTCATGAAGTTGTAAAAGCGCTGTATCTGGAATCCTTAAAATTAATCGGAAGCGGATTGCTCCTCCGTTATAGGGATGAATATAAAGAGGCGTGGCTTTTACTGGCAGAAATGCCTAACCTGACAGTGAAATTTCCAACAAAAATGATTTCATTACTGAATGATGTACTGGTAAACCTCCATAGGTATGCGCCGGAGAAAAGCATAGCGTGGTGTACACTTATCGGTACCAGCAGTTCTGAAATTAAAACAATAGAAGATTTTAAAATTGTGGGACGTATTTATGCCTGGAACTGCGGTTTGGCCCATTTAAGAACTCGTTTAAAAACGGATTTCGGGGAACTTTCTGAAAATCTGCAGCAAACCATTGTCACTACCATAGGTACAGCTGAAAATAACAGCCACCTTTTTAAAAATGCATGGACAACTACCAATACAAAATTTGAAGGGGTTCAGGGAGGTTTTAAAGGCACCACCGGATTTTTTGAACATCCGCCAGTGCTGGCACAGATTGGGGAACATATATTTGTAAGTGATTCTAATAGCAGTTACGCCCTTTTTGCAGACCAGTTTGGCAAAGTATTACTTCCGGCCGCTTCTGTTGATTCGGCGTATATTGTATCTATTTCCAAACGATCTGAAACCCTGGAGAAATGGCTTGGAAAAGACAATGAAAAAATTGACGCACCCACTATTTCATCTGTTGTGGTCACAGAAGACACCTTGGTTTTCACCTTAAAAAACTCCTATTTTTTATACCTGTACAGTCTTGGAAATGCATAATCAATCTGAAATAGAAAAAACACTGGCCTTGTGGAAATCGCATTGGCAGCCGGCAAAACTGGAATGGAATCCGCTGTTGCGTTTACAGGAACCTATCTGGTGTTTATCAAATGAAGAGGCCGTGAAAGAAGGGCTTACAGGAAGTTTTGCAATGATCCGGTTAACAGATCATCGCATTGTGATTAATTTAGAAGAAATTGTACAGCGCGGTATTACCGATTATGCTACTGAAGTACTGGCGCACGAAATTGGACATCATATTTTTACGCCTGCCAATTTATACGACAACGCCATCTTACTGAATCGTATTCGTTTTGCGCTTCCGGGTATTGAGGACAGGGCACCTATGGTCTCTAATTTATATGCTGATTTTTTAATCAATGATAAATTACAGCGTATTCATAAATTAAGAATGTCGGAAGTGTATCAAGCGATTAATTCAGAGGATACTTTTTCTGAATTTTGGACGCTGATGATGCGTACTTATGAGTATTTATGGCGTTTAAACCGGGGTGAATTGGCAACAAATTTATCTTTCCACAGTAAAAAAATAGATTCTGATGCCTCCTTATTAGCCTCTTTGGTCAGAAGCTACTCCAAGAACTGGATTCATGGCGGCGGTCGTTTTGCAGTGATGTTATATCCGTACCTGATGGATGACAAAACCTTTCAGGATTCCCGTAAAAAGATTTTAATACTATTAGATGCAGAAGATGCAGGGAAGGGAGCTATGGATATTGCAGGTATGACCCAACTCGATTTAGAAGGGTATGATGAAGTAATTGATATGCGAAAAGAAGCCCTGAGCTTAAAAGAAGAAGAGGACGCTAAAAAGAAAAAGCAAAGTTTAGGCATCGAAAAAAATAGAGCAGGTGGGGAAGGGCCCCGAAAGGGCTATATAGGCCCCGGAAATTATATTGATTTGATGAAACAGGTCAATCCAAACGCAGACGAACAGCGTCTGGTCAATGCTTATTACAAAGAAATTGCCTTACCGCATTTAATTGATTTTCCTGTGGAAATTTCTGAAAATGTATCACTGGATCTGCCGGAAGGACTGGAAACCTGGGATATTGGCGACTCGATTGAAGAAATGGACTGGCTGCAGTCTGCCATTTTATCACCGACCCTTATTCCGGGATTAACGACTCAAAAGAGAACGTTCGGTTCCGATTCTGACAACAGTATTTCAAAAAGTCCCTTAAATGTATATATCGGGATCGATTGTTCGGGTTCGATGATGAATCCGAAACAAAATTTTTCGTGGCCGGTTTTGGCAGCTGCCGTTATAGGTTTATCTGCCTTACGCGCAGGAGCAGCTGTTATGGGATGCCTTTCCGGTGAGCCCGGAGATTATCTTGAAACGGATGGTTTTATTACAGACGAAACAGATTTACTGACCACTTTAACCTCCTATTTGGGTACCGGTTATGCCTACGGAATGGAACGATTGCGAAAACCATTCGAAGAAAAACCAAATAAAAAATCGCATATTGTAATCGTCACCGACAATGATATCTTTAGTATGCTGGATGCCAATACAGGAACAGAACAAAGCCATTGGGAACTGGCCGAAATTGCCTTAAAAAATGCAGGCGGGCACGGAACTATGGTTTTACATTCTCAACCCGATTATCATAAAGACTTCGTGATCCGATTAGAAAAAATGGGATGGAAGGTCTGTTATGTTACAAATGAAGCAGAACTTTTAAAGTTTGCACTGGAATTTTCACAACAAAATTATGCCTATGTCTAAGTATGATGTTTTTGAGCTGGTGACCTATTTACGAAAATGTCCGGATTCCTTTTTAAAACCCTCTGTCTTTTTTTCGAAGGAAGGAATAGATTCTATAGCTTTGGTGTGTGATACCTACAGGATTACAGGAAATATTTTTTTAAAAAGGGATTTTAATATACCAGCGGATGCCAGTCTAAAGGCTATTACTGACAACCATTGGCGGGCCATTCATATTTCTGCCTGGTTATTGTGTCATTCCGATTTTAGAAATGCACCTGTTATAGAAGACAAATTGTATTTTTTTTGGTTTGAAGAATTACGCAACGCTTCGGCTTATGTAAAATTTAACGATTGGATTACTGATGATGAGCGTGCGGAGGAAATGGTGAGATTATTGCTAAACTGCTGTGAAATTATCCCTAACGGAGAAAATTATGATGAAGCTGCAGATAAATTATCCTCCATAAACAGTGCGGACCGACATAAAGTTCTAAAAGAATCGTACGAAGCACATGAACGAATAATGAATATTAAAAGAGAGATGGCAGAAAAAAAAGCCCGTGAAGCCGCAAATACCTATGGACGCGAGTAGTGGTCCGCAAATAGCGTTAACAGACAAGGAACGTTTTCCTTTGCTGGATGATTTAAGTTTTTTAAATGAACTTAGACAGGATGTGTTTGCTCCAAAATTTAATTTTAAAAGCGGTGACCGGTTAAATACGGGACAGCTTTCAAAAGTGAAGGCGTACCAAAAGAAATATTATGATAAAAAAGTATTTTGGAAAGAAGGGCAAACTCCAATTTGGTTAACAGACTATTTAAAATGGTGCCTTAAAACAGTACCCTTTTACCAGAACAAAGGGAATGACTTCGATTCTTTTCCCACGACTTCCAGAGAAGATATCCGAAAGTCTCCCTATTTATTTGTTTCCAATGAGGCCAATTTAGACGAACTATTGGTGTATCATACTTCCGGATCTACGGGGCCGAAGTTAGATGTACTTTTTGATGCGGTATCCCAGGCTGCCTGGTTGCCACAAATAGAGTCCGTTCTTAAAGAGTTTAATATTGCTATTACAGAAAGTAAAAATACCACGGCTATTGCTTTGATCTGTGCCCAGGAAAAAACATTGACATACGCTTCTTTATCCGCTTATCTGCAAGGAGCCGGTGTATTAAAAATAAACCTGAATCCGTCAGATTGGAACCATCCAGAGGATGTTACAAAATATCTGGAGAAATACAATCCGCAAATCCTGACCGGCGATCCGATAGCTTTTATGGCATTGTTGGATTTACAGCCGCAATTAAAACCAAAAGCGCTTATATCCTCGGCGATGAGGCTGACAAAAGGGACCCAAAACAAATTGGAAAATTATTTCAAATGTCCTGTTATCGATCTTTATTCGTTAACAGAGTGCAGAAATATAGCGTATGCGACCAAAAACGGACATCAAGTGATCCGGCCGGACTTATACTTAGAAATTTTTGATGAACACAATGATGTGCCGCTTCCTTATGGCGAAAGAGGCGAGTTAGTCGTTACGGGAGGCAACAATCCGTTTCTGCCCTTAGTACGTTACAGAACGGGCGATTTTTGCAGTTTAAAAATAGAAAACGGTATTCCGTTTTTAGTAGATCTGGAAGCACGAAATCCTGTCGTTTTTTTTACAAAATCAGAGGTAAAAATCAATAATATCGATATTTCTAATGGTTTATCACATTTGCCTCTGGCAGGTTTTAAAATGCATCAGAGAAAAGACAAGCTGATTCAGTTTACAGGATATTCTAATAAAGTTACCCCAAAAAAAATTGTTGACCTGTTGCAGCTCATTTTTAAAAATGATATTGAAATCCATGCTGATATTCAAAAAATAGGTCAAAATAATACGGTAGAAAAATCGCAGTATACTTCAGAATTGACAGGCAATTCATAATCCTGTCCTAAAAAGTCAAATAGAAACGGGCTTGCCAAAGAGCAGGTCAAATCCTCAATTTTTAGGGACTGAGGATTTTTTTTAATGCTACTTTAAGAAATTATTCTTTTTTATGCTCAAGCTCCACCTTAAATTTACCCAAAAACGGACTGTCAGCCATTAACGAATGTCCAATTACTACAATATAATTTCCTTTTTGCTTTACAGGGATTTTCAAATCCATTCCAAAGGGACCGTCTGAGGTTTTATCAGGAAAGATAATTTGGTTGAAACGGATGTTTCCCTTGCCTGTAGTCGGAATAATTTTTGCGGCTAATTCACCTGAATCTTCATTTTTAAATTTAACGTACACTCTCGGGTGAATGGAATCTAACAGGCCTTCAGCTGTAAACAAACCTTTTTCATTTTTAAAATTCATGAAGATAGTGTCGCCAGTTTGTTTGTTCTCCTCTTCTTTGTTTTCCTTTTCGTTATTCTTCTCTGTGAGCACAGGCTCTGAAGTTTGAACAGGAGCATTTTTATTTTCTTTTTGCTGACAGGAGAAAAAGAAAATGGATAAGAGAAGGATTGAAATATTTTTCATAATAGTATTTTTTAATAAACATCTCAAATTTAGTTCTTTTCTGAGGATGCTATGTTACATAATTTCAATGACTCTGAAACTGTCGATTAATGAATACCCACTAAAGTGTGTTTCTGTATGATATTTTTCCACTATAAATGCAGATAAAAACCTTTAGAAAATTGAAAATTTTGCCAATTCATTTTTTTTCTGAATACGGAATTGTAAAAAAACACAGTTATAAAAAATACTATTTTCAAAATTGAAACACTAAAAAAGGAATAGTATATAAATTATAAAATTGATACTTAATCAATAATTTTCGGAAAAATAAATTTGCATTTTAGATAAAAAAATAAATATTTTTCAACGAAAAGCTAAAATATAATTTATTTAATAATTGATCTATGGCGAAATTAGCACCAGATTTAAATGATAATGGCTGGGATGAAATGTTTTCAAAAGAAGGTGTGCGGGATTCCTATAGTCAGGTTTTTAAAACGCTTCAGGGTTTAAGTCACAAAAATTTAACCAGTAAACAACAGCAGGCTTCTGATTTGTTTATGAATCAGGGGATTACTTTTACCGTTTACAGTGATGATGCCAATGGCATTGAGCGTATTTTTCCGTTTGATATCATTCCGAGAATCATCACGCAAAAAGACTGGCTCGAAGTAGAGTCCGGAATTAAGCAGCGTTTAATGGCCCTGAATTTATTTCTGGAAGATATTTACAACGAACAGCTCATTATCAAAGAAGGCATAATTCCTGCCGGCTTAATTGCTTCTTGTCCTCATTACATACAAGAAGTGCAGGGTATAAAAGTGCCGCATAATATTCATGTTCACATTGCCGGAATCGATTTAATTCGCGGTGCAAAAGGAGAATTTTATGTGCTCGAAGATAATTTGCGATGCCCCAGCGGCGTGAGTTATATGCTGGAAAACAGAGAAATTACCAAACGTATTTTCCCTGATATGCTTTCGTCAAATCATGTGAGTATGGTGAGCAATTATCCTATGATTTTTCATAGTATTCTGGTTTCACTTTCACCCCGCAGTATTCCGAATCCAAATGTAGTTTTGCTGACTCCGGGCGTTTACAATTCCGCTTATTATGAACATACTTATCTGGCACGCCAGATGGGAATTCCTTTAGTGGAAGGCCGGGATCTGGTAGTGAATAACAGTCGCGTTTACATGAAAACCACTTCGGGTTTGCAGCAGGTTGATGTAATTTATCGCCGTTTAGATGATGAATATCTGGATCCGCTGGTTTTTAAACCCGACAGCGCGCTTGGCGTTCCGGGATTAATCAGCGCGTACAGACAGGGAAATGTAGCTTTGGTAAATGCGGTAGGAAACGGCGTTGCCGATGATAAAGCGATTTATGCCTATGTGCCGGATATGATCCAATACTATCTGAACGAAGAACCCATTCTGAAAAATGTTCCCACATACCGGATGGAAAATCTGGACGAACGCGAATACGTCTTTGCGAACATGGAAAATATGGTGATTAAAGAAACCAATCAGAGTGGCGGTTACGGAATGATTATGGGCAATAAAGCTACGCAGGAAGAAATGGAGGATGCCAAAATTGCGATTACTAAAACGCCCCGAAATTTTATTGCACAGCCTATTATCCAGTTGAGCACCGTTCCGTGTCTGATTGATGGAAAACTCCAGTTACGTCATGTCGATTTACGGCCGTATGCGCTATGCGGCCCGAAAGGAATTCAGATTGTTCCCGGCGGACTGACCCGCGTCGCTTTGACCGAAGGCTCCCTGGTCGTAAATTCATCACAGGGCGGCGGTAGTAAAGACACCTGGATTATCAAATAAATTTTTATTTTCTATAACCTTAAAAAATAGTCAAAAATGGGAGTAAATATGCTAAGCCGGGTAGCAGACGGAATGTTCTGGCTTAACCGGTACATGGAACGTACAGATGGAATGCTGCTGACGCTGAATACTTCTTATATCTTATCTTTTGATAAAGAAATAAACGATTCTCAGGGTTACAGGCCCCTTTTGGAATATTATACCAATTTATCCCAGGATAAGATTCATGCCATTCAATACGACACGACTTATGTCCTTAAATACATCATTTGTGACAATCAAAATGATAATTCGGTTAAAAATCTGGTCATTAAAGCGCGTGAAAATGCGAGAGGTGCACAGGATAAAATTACCAAGGAATTGTGGGAGCACATTAATTCTATGTATCACTATATGAATGCTCCCGAGCTGCCAAAAAAACTGGAAACCCATGATGCCTTAAATATTATCACGAAACTCAATAAAGATTTACTGCTCTACAACGGGATTCTTCAGGTTACCATGCCAAGAGGTTTAGGCTGGTGTTTTTCGAGTATTGGCAAACATATCGAAAGATGCCTGCAGACCATTTCAATGACGCAGGCTTATTTTTCGCCTATAAATTACAATCTCGAAGGCGAAGAAGATTTAATTTACTGGCGCAGATTATTGTTGTCGCTCTCGGGTTATGAACTTTATTTAAAAAGTTACTCCAACATTTCACATAATCGAAAAGTAGTACATCAGGTTATTTTCAATAAAGATTTTGCCCATTCAGTCATTTATACGCTTGATTTAATCAATACGTATTTAGACAGTTTGTTCAAGGACAATGATTTGAGCGAAGCCCGAACTTTACTGAACCAGTTTGGGCGTCTGAAAAGTTATGTGGCTTTTACTGATTATCAGCATTTGACCAATCAGGAATTAGAAGATGTGCTGAAAAATACCAAAATGCAGCTTATTCAGTTCTCAACAGATTTCTCGAAATTATTCTTTTCTTACACCTAAAAATATGGCCATTTTCAAAATAGTGCACCTCACAAAATACCAATACAATTATCCGATAAAAGAAAGTATCAACGAAATTAGGCTTTTTCCCCATCATTTTGAAAATCAGGAAGTACTGCAATACCAAATTTTAATTACACATAATCCTGATGTTGATATTTCTGAGGATTATTACGGCAATCGCGTTGGGAATTTCAATGTTTTGGAGGCTCATTCTGAAATGACAATTGAATCCCGAATGTTGGTACGTGTCAATCATTCGCTTAAAATTCCGGATATTGATCCCACTTCCGTGGATAATATTCAGGAAGAAAAGCAAAAAAGCATTTTATTATTACGGCTTTGTTACAGAGACGATATTCAGAAACAAAATGAAATTGCTGAGATTCTGAAGACCATTAAAATTGAGAATAAATCCATTATCGAAATTGCACAGCAATGCAATACCTATGTCTTTGAGAATTTCACTTACACCAAAGGAATCACCAATATCGAAACTACCGTCGATGAAATTCTGACCCTTAAAAAAGGGGTATGTCAGGATTTTGCGCACATCTTATTGCAGCTTTTGCGTACTGCGGGAATTCCGTCCCGATATGTAAGCGGTTATATCTGCCCTAACGAAAGTGGTCTTCGGGGTGAAGGTGCCACTCATGCCTGGGTCGAAATTTATACGCCAAAACAAGGCTGGTTAGGTTTGGATCCCACCAACAATATCTGGACGATGGACAATCATGTCCGGCTGTCTGTGGGACGAAATTTTACGGATTGTACCCCTATAAAAGGAACTTTTAAAGGGCTGGCAAGACAAACACTTTCTGTTTGTGTTTCGATTGGTTATGAAGACGGACGCCAATTCGAAGAAATAAATGATGTCAAACTTCAGGAAGTTTCATTGCGCGTTAAAGAACAATTAGCCTATATGGATCATTTGCAGCAACAGCAACAGCAATAACAATGGAAATGGCATAACAATGGCAATAACAATGAAAGACGAAAAAATGTAAATTTTGAACCGTTTGCAGTCATGCCGTCCTTTAAGGGCTGTATGAAATAAAAAAGACAGTTTTAAATTACATGTTGATTCATTTCATAGATTTGTACTATGTACCAATATACTTTCCTATCATGCCTATAATTGAACAATCAGAATATAATTCCCCTTCTATTATTCATCGCAACAGGCACGTTTCTACCATTTATGCTGCTTTGTTTAAAAGGTTTGACGCTCCGGGATATACAAGAGAAAAACAGGAGTTGAAAGACGGAGATTTTATCAACATCGATTTTATTATAAAGGACCCTAAAAAAGCCGTTATTTTATGTCATGGTTTAGAAGGGGATTCCCGCAGAACGTACAACAATAGCTGTGCGGTTTATTTTCAGGAGAAAGATTTCTCGGTTTTCGCATGGAACAATCGTACCTGTGGAGGAGAAATGAACCGTCTGCCCAGACTGTATCATCACGGTGCAGTTGATGATCTGGACGAGGTAGTTCAGTTTGTTTTGCAAAAAGGCTTCGAAGAAGTGTACCTGATCGGATATTCAATGGGAGGGGTGCAGCTTTTGAATTATTTTGGCTGGACAAAAATGGATGCGCGCATCAAGGCAGGAGTATGCATTTCGGTGCCGACCCATATCGCAACAAGTGCTGAAGTACTCAAACAGGGTTTTAACAAAGTCTATTTAAAGAATTTTACAATTGATATTAAGAGAAAGCTGAAACACAAAGCAGCACAGTTTCCTGATTTTATAAACAGCGATCAAATTGACAGTATTTCCTCTTTTGATGAAGTAGACCATTATTTTACAGCACCGCTGCATGGCTTCGCCAGCCGGGATGATTATTATCAACGTGTTTCCCCGGAATTTTCCCTTAAAAATATTACCACTCCGGTCTTAATTATTAATTCTCTGGATGATCCTTTTTTAGGCGAAAGGTGTTATCCCAGAGCTATAGCGCAGGACAGCGCGTATGTATATCTGGAAACTCCAAAGTACGGAGGACACTGCGCTTTTCCATTGCGTAATTCCGTGCATTCCTATGCAGAGAAAAGAGCCTATTCGTTTTTTGAATCCTTCCAGCCTGTAGCGATTTTTAAGGCCTGAGGTTTACTATTTTAATCAAGGATCCTTTTCCGGTCTTCGGTTGAAAGTAAAGCACAACTTTCTTGTTTACCGAAAAACCTAAAAAAATGTAAACCTAAAGAAACCTTTTTTTATTTTATGTGTTATAATGTTTACTGTATAAAATTTACTATTTGTAAATAAATGGAAGACTTATGTTCCGCTTGGAATTTTATTTTTTTCTTAAAAATAATTTATTTCGATTAGCTGAAATAAGACAAAATTATCAACAATGTAGTTTTTACAGGTACTCAACGCCCTTTTTGGTAAAATTCTACAATTGCTTTTTACAAATTCTTAACAAAGGCAGTGCAATAATTTTCATTTCTTTAACAATTCGATAATTTTAATTTTTTCACTATTTGTAAAATTCATAGTTAATTTGCTTTAATAAATTTAATATTTGTAAACAAACTAACCATGAAAACAATTTACAAGGCAATTTTTATTTTTTCTGCCCTATTTTTTGTGCAAAACATGACGGCACAAAAAGCAACTATCAGCGGAATTGTTACTGACGCACAATCTCCACTGCCGGGAGCGACAATTATACTATCAAACAATCAAAAAGCGACTACTGGTTTCAGCGGCGATTTCACCATACAGGATGTAAGATCGGGAAGTTTCGAATTGCAGATCTCCTATATCGGATATGAAATAAAAACGATCACAGTTGAAGTAAAAGACAATCAACAACTAAATTTGGGGATCATTCGATTACAAACCAATTCAAAAGAACTGAATGAAGTGGTTGTAAGCGGCATGAGCCAAAGAAACAGTGAAGCAAGAGCGCTGAACATGCAAAAGAAATCCATGAGCATAGTTAACGTAATTGCTGCCGATGGTATTGGTAAATTACCGGATCGTAATGCGGCAGAAACCGTTCAGCGTATGCCGGGAGTTTCTATTGAACGCGATCAGGGAGAAGGACGTTTTGTTTCGGTACGAGGATTACCGCCTTTCTGGTCATCCACTACAATCAACGGAAACAGAATTCCAACAGCTGAAGAAGAAACCACTTCAAGAGCCACAGCATTTGACTTTTTTCCATCAGATCTTATCGCTTATGTAGAAGCTACAAAAGCCATTACCCCGGACATGGACGGAGATGCCATTGGCGGAAGTGTCAATTTTACGACTCAGACCGCTCCAACAAAAAGAACCATTAAAGCAACTGTTTTTAGCGGTTACAATCAAAAATCGGATAAAGGAATCTACAGCGGATCCCTTACGATTGGTGACAAAAGTAAAAACGGAAAGTTCGGGTACATCGTTAATGGTACTTATTGGGACAGAAACTGGGCAACCGATAATTACGAAGCCAGAAGACAAGGCGATCAGGGCGTTTACAGATTAGAATTACGGGATTACACCGGAGTTCGAAAAACAACTGGTTTAAATGCTGCCATGGAATTTAATCCTTCCTCAAGAGATAAAATTTTCCTGAAAGCCACTTATGGCGGACTTACCGATGAAGAAACACACTACAAACACCGCATCAGGTTTGATAAATTCAGCAGCGCTACAAATGCTTTAACAGTAGAGCAGCAAGACATTCACAACCAATTAATGACTCAGTTTATTGGTATTGATTTAGGCGGTAAACATCAATTAGGAAATGGGACTTTAGACTGGAGTCTGGCTTCATATCGAAATCAGTTTAAGTACGGAAATATTCCAAATGCAGCAGACAACAGTTATTTCTTAATTCAGTTCAACCAGACCGGTGTTGGCGTTAAACCCGGATATTTAAATACGATTCCGTTGGCAAATGGCGGAGCAGGAGGACCAAGAGCCTATTGGGCTGCTGATGGAGGAATGCTGGATCCTAATCACCCAAAGTCAATTTTTGATTTCTTTTCAGATCCAAATTTTAAAACAGACCCTACAAAAATGAAATTTTCTACACTGGAATTGTATAAAATCAGCATTGTAGAAAGAGATAATATTATTGCAGTTGTAAACTACGAGCACAATTTTAATGAAAATCTTAAAATGAAATTTGGTGCGAAATTGACAGACAAAGACCGTATTGCGACTTTTAGAGATGAATACTACAGTTGGGCAGGATCAGCGACACCATTTTTATCCAACTATGGTTCTGATTTAATCAGTCAGCCGGGAGGAACAAATTATATGAGAAGAGAAACAGGAACCTCCGTTGGTACTGCTTTTGGTCCGGTTTTATCTACAGACGGAATGACGAATTTGTTTAATTCTTCACAAGGGAATCTGGTTTTAAACCCTGCAGATTCTCAGATTCCTGAATTAGGAAAAGGTTTGGGAAGAAACTTTAATGTAGGCGAAACAACGTCTTCTGCTTATGCAATGGCAACGTATTTAGCCTCTGATCAATGGACCATTTTAGGAGGAGTCAGAGTGACCAATACTATTACTCAGGTTACGGGTAAAACAGTTGAGAATAATGTTGTCGTAGATGCTGAAAATACGAAAAGCTACACATCAGTATTGCCAATGCTGCATATAAAATATTCTCCGGTTGATAATTTAAACATTCGTTTTGCGACTACAAGAACTTTTGCAAGACCCAACTTTGGAGACATTTCTCCAGCCGGATCATTAAATACAATCGACGGAGAATACGCAGGAGGAAACCCAAATCTGAATCCGACCTATTCCTGGAACTTTGATTTATTAGGAGAATATTTCCTGGATGAAGTAGGGGTGATTAATGCAGGAGTTTTCTATAAATCAATTACAGATCCTATTTTTGATGATACCTATCAAGGTACGATTAACGGGATTTCAGATATCGAAATCAGTTCGCCTGCCAATGGTGGCAATGCCTGGATTGGCGGTGTTGAATTTGGTATCACCAAAAGATTCAGCTTCCTGCCTGGATTCCTGAAATATTTTGGAACTCAGATCAATGCAACACTTATGAATTCTGAAATGACTTTGGGACAAAATGCCAATAATCCCAACGGAAGAAAAGTGTCAACCCCTTACCAGGCAAAAGAATTATACAACTTGCAATTGTTTTATGAAACAGGTAAACTTAATGTGAGAGCCGCTTTTAATCATAAAGGGGCTTATGCTACAAGTTTTGATGCCAATGCAAAGAATACGGACATGAACGATATTTATTACGGCAAATACAACTCACTTGATTTTTCAGCTTCTTATAAAGTAGGAGAGCATTTTACAATCTTCAGTGATGTAAACAACGTCCTGAACGAGCCTTTAATGTATCATTTTGGAGAAACTCCAAACCGACCAAAACAGGTAGAATATTACGGAGTGAAGTTTAACCTTGGTCTGAAATATAATCTATAGACAACTATAAGTTAACCTGTTGGATGTTCGTCTGTTCTATTTTTGCAATTTATTTTTTTTAAACTGACTGCATCCAACGGGTTTTATACCCAGTCCAATTTTACACCGCAATAATCATTCTAATTTCGAGTACTAATGTCTATAAAAGCATCTAATTTCAGATTTATTTTAAAAACCTCAATAGCGGCATTTGGCACTTATTTTTGCATGTATGCTTTTAGAAAACCTTTTACGGTTGCTACATTCGATCATATGTCATTCTGGGGAATTGATTATAAAATCCTGTTGATTCTGGCACAGGTTTTAGGATATACACTTTCTAAGTTTTTAGGGATCAAAATTATATCTGAATTAAAATCGTCTAGGCGAACTTTGTATTTAATAAGCTTTATAGCCATTTCAGAACTGGCCTTATTAGGTTTTGCCTTAGTGCCGGCGCCCTACAATATAGTGTTCTTATTCATAAACGGATTGCCTTTGGGAATGATCTGGGGAATTGTGTTTTCGTATATCGAAGGAAGAAAAACAACCGAATTATTGGGCGTTATTTTATGTTCGAGTTTTATCGTTTCTTCAGGAGCGGCAAAATCGGTTGGGGTATTTGTCCTGAAAGTTTTGGGCTGTACGGAGTATTGGATGCCTTTTGTTTCGGGTTTAATTTTTATAATTCCGTTAATCGTATTTTCATTGTTTCTGGAGAAAATTCCAAACCCGGACAGCGAAGATTTGGCTTTACGATCCAAACGAAAACCGCTTGGCAAAAAAGAGCGCGCTTCCTTGTTCAGACAGTTTGCTTTTCCGCTTACGGCCATTATTGTATTCTATGCCATGCTAACGGCCATGCGGGAATTCAGGGATAATTTTGCCAGGGAATTATGGGATACTTTAGGCTATAAAGAGAGTATTTCGATCTATATGTATTCAGAAATTCCGATTGCAATTTCGGTTTTGATCATTTTAGGTTTTTTAGGAAGCATGAAAAACAACTACAAAGCCTTCAAAAATTATCATTTGGTATTATTCATAGGTTCAGTGCTGGTTGGTGTAACTACTTTCTTGTTTCAAAAGCATGTATTGTCTCCACTTCCGTGGATGATGATCTCGGGATTTGGGATGTACATTTGTTACATTCCGTTTAACGGTTTGTTTTTTGACCGAATGATCGCCACTTATAAAATAGACGGAAATACAGGATTTTTAATCTACATCGCCGATGCTTTTGGTTATTTGGGAAGCGTTTTGGTTCTCTTTTTTAAAAATTTCGGAGACAAGGATATTTCCCTGTTAAGCTTCTTTACCACCTGCATTTATATTTTATCCTTTGTAGGGATCATTACCACTATAATGTCATTTCATTACTTTAAACGCAAATTCAAAAAAACAATAAAAATCAGTACAACTCCTTTATATACCTGAAGAAAGAAAAAGTTATAAAAGATAAAAACAATTTACACATGAAAGATAAATATGACTTAATCATAGTTGGATCAGGAGTTTTGGGCACATTTCACGCCTATCATGCGCTGTTAAAAGGAATGTCTGTTGCCATTCTGGAAAAAAACAGCAAACCGGAAGGAACAACCGTTAGAAATTTCGGTCAGGTTGTACCGTCAGGAATGGACAGGAAATGGCAAAATTTCGGAAAAGACAGCCTTACCATTTATAAAGATATTCAGTCGAAGTTTGATATTAATCTTCGCCAAAACGGAACGGTATATTTAGCGTCGAACGAAGAGGAAATGCAATTGATAGAGGAATTGCATCAGATTAATATTTCAAACGATTATGAATCGAATTTATTAACGAAAGAACAATGTCTGTCTAAATACGCGGGTTTACGTGCTGATTATTGTACCGGAGGATTATTTTTCCCGCAGGAAGTAACGGTAGAACCTGCAACAATGATTCATAAACTGCATCACTATATGACTGCCAGTCTGGGTCTGGATTTATTTATGAATACATTGGTTGTTCGTACCGAAGACAGATTTACTGAAGTCATAGCAACAACTTCAACAGGACAGGAATACAAGGCTTCGAAAATCATTATCTGTAACGGAAGTGATTTCAAGGTTTTATATCCGGATATTTACAACAACAGCGATTTGATTGTTTCTAAACTTCAGATGTTACAGACCAAGCCGCAGCCTAATTATAAACTGGATGGTTCTATTCTAACCGGATTAACGATCCGAAGATATGAATCATTTGAAGAATGCAAATCATATCAATCGATTAAAGCAAAAGAAGATCAGGAGAGTTTCGAGAAAAAATATGGCATTCATATCTTATTTAAACAGGCACTGGACGGTTCCGTAATTTTAGGAGATTCCCATGAATATGCCTCTGCAAAAGAAATAGATTCATTAGGATTTGATCTGAATATGGACATTGATAATTTCATGATCGAAGAAGCGAAAAAAATTATGGATCTGCCTACTTATGAAATCCAAAGCAGATGGTTCGGTATGTATTCACAATGCAAAACCAAAGATATTTTTGAGCATACGGTTGATGAAAATATTCACATTATAACCGGAATTGGAGGTAAAGGAATGACCGGAAGCGCAGGATTTGCGAAACATAATATTGATAAAATTTTTAATGCTTAAGCGATTGAAAAATATAGCCACAGATTTAAGGATTAAGAGATTTTAAAAATTCTGCTTAATCTGCCGAATCTGCTTGAAAACATTTAACGCATCGTACTGATTTTATTCGAATAAATACTCTCAAACATGAAATTAGCATGTTTATAAAAAATATACACGAAATGAAAATTAATGAAATGGAAATGGTCGTTTTTGATATGGCCGGAACAACAATCAATGAACAGAATATAGTTTACAAAACTTTGCACAAGGCAATTAATCATTTCGGAATTGAAGTTTCTCTGGAAACCGTGCTTTCCCTGGGAGCCGGCAAAGAAAAGTATCAGGCAATAAAAGATATCTTAAAAGAGCTGAATAGTAATGACGTTGAAAAAGCATATCAAATATTTGAATATTTCAAAGAAATACTGGATCAGGAATATTTGACGGCAAGGGTTTTACCAATTGAAGGTGTAGAAGAAGTGCTGGAAAATCTTAAAAAAGACGGTGTAAAAGTGGTCTTAAATACAGGATACAGCAGTCATGTTGCCAATACGTTATTAGAGAAATTAAACTGGAAAAAAGACACCCATTACGATGCTTTAATTACGGCTGATGATGTAGACCTGGGCCGCCCTTTTCCTGACATGATACACAAAGCCATGCAATTATTTCAAATTAAGGACGCCACAAAAGTTTTAAAAGCAGGTGATTCCGCTATAGATATTGAGGAAGGTAAAAATGCCAGATGCGGCATTACCATTGGTGTTTTGTCAGGAGCCCAAACCAGGGTCCAGCTGGAAAAAGCAAAACCGGATTACATCTTAGATTCTCTGGCTTCCTTATACAGCGTTGAAAATCTTGCCACAGATTAGAAATAAAAAAGTTTGCCACGAATTCCACGAATTTTCGCGAATTTCTTTAAGGGAATCAATAGAGAAATAATTTGTAAAAATTCGTGCCGAAAAATTTAAAACATTAAATAATAAAAAATTAGCTAAAATAAATCCCTGCAGGAAATAATTTCACAAGTAAACTAATAGTAACCCATAAATTCAATTCAATGAAAAAGATTTTTAGATTAAGTTACGTTACCATTCTGACAAGTATTTTTTTAGTTACTTCTTGTACTAAAGATCCGCTGACAGACGAAGATGCAGTGAGTACTGCCAAAGCTGTTTCTGTAACCGGTAAATCGGCACTGGCAAATTCGGGTACCAAAAAATTACTGATTATAGGCATCGACGGCTGCCGTGGCGATGTTTTGATGGGTGCCAATACTCCGAATGTTCATGGTCTGCTTCCTAATGCTGTTTACAGTTTAGATGCCTTAACCGAAACTCCAACCTGGAGTGGCAATGGCTGGTCGACTATGCTAACGGGAGTTACACATTTAAAACACGGAGTAACAGACAATTCATTTTCAAGTCCGAATTTCGGAACGTATCCCAGTTTTTTAAAGCGTCTTGAGACCTATAATACCGCTTTAAAAACAATGTCGATCGTGCACTGGGCGCCCATTAACACCTATATTGTAGATGGAATCGATGTGGAAAAGACATTGACAACAGACGCAGCGGTTAAAAATGAAGTAGTTGCGGCACTAACAAACGATAATCCGGATGCTTTATTCCTGCATTTTGATGATGTAGATCACGCCGGGCACAGTTACGGATTTTCGATCAATGTTCCGCAATATAAAGCTGCTGTTGAAACTACAGATGGTTATATAGGAGAGATTTTGACAGCACTAAAAAACAGGCCTAATTATGCCAGTGAAGACTGGCTGGTTATTGTTGCACCGGATCATGGCGGAATAGTAACAGGTTCTACCGGATCTCACGGCGGATCATCTTATGAAGAAAGAAATATTTTTACTATTTATAATAATAAGAATTTCACTTCGGCTAAAATTGAAAAACCAGTGGATCCGACCACAACCATTACAGGTAAATTTGCCAATTTTAATTCGAACAGCATTTATGCTTCAACGACCAATGCGCTTTATAATTTTGGAACTTCAAGTTTTACGGTGGAGTGCAGGGTAAAAACTTCAGGTTATTCGAGCGATCCATCCTTAGTTTCGAATAAAAACTGGGTGAGTGGTAAAAATCGTGGTTTTGTGATTTGCGCGAATACCGGAGGAAAATGGAAAGTAAATATCGGAGATACTCAAAATCGTGTGGATATTTCGGGAGGTACAATCAATGACGGAAAATGGCATCACTTAACATTAGTGGTTGACCGTACAGCTAAATTGGTCAAAACGTACCAGGACGGTGCTTTTGTGGGACAAGCCGCTATTGTTAGCAGTTTTGGAAGCTTAACTTCCGGATTGCCATTTGCTGTTGGACAAGACGGAACTTTGACTTATGGTGCAAACGTAAACGGAAATATTGCTGAAGTTCGCGTTTGGAATAAAGCCTTATCAGAAGCTTCGATTCTTAATTATACTTGTTCAGCTGTTACAGCTTCGCATTTGGATTACTCCAGTCTAATTGGGTATTGGAAAGGCGATAACGGATCAGGCAGCAGCTTTATAGATTCGAGTTCAAAACAAGTTACGCTCGCTTTCCCGAACACGCCAGCGTGGACAACAAGTACAGCGACCTTAAAATGCGGAACGGCTACCGGAGTTGTTCCAAAAATGGTAGATATTGCCTATTCCTCTCTGCAATGGTTTGGTGTACCCATTAATTCAGGCTGGTCACTGGACGGACGTTCCTGGCTTCCGGCAGGGAATTAAAATATTTAGAATGTGTTTATTGTTTTTTTTTGAAAGGTTATCTTCATTTTGGAGATAACCTTTTTTTAATACGGCTTATTTAAGAGTATGCCTATTTAACCGCAAAGAACGCAAGTTTTTTTTTACTGTGTTGAAATAATCCCGCAAAGGCGCAAGGGTGCAAAGTTTATTGATGACTTGCTTCTGCATCTTAGGGAAGTTAATTCTAAAATAAGAACATAAAGCTTAAAAACTTTGCGAGATTAAAACATTACAACTTATAAATTAACTTTGCAAACACAGGAGAACGCAATGAAATAAAACGTAAAGTTCGCAAAGCTTTGTTATAAACTTTGCGAACTTTGCGCAGATCTTAGTGCTCTTAGCGGTTAAGTATTATACGGTTATAAATGTTAGCTGCTACTTTCAGAATAGAAGTAGAGTACCAGCATAACACAATTTTCCTTAGTTCTGTTTTCAGGTACGTGGGGAAGTCTTCCATTGAAACATAGCGAATCGCCTTCATTTACAACTACTTCAGCATCATCAATAATGTAGGTTACGCTTCCTTTTATAATATATTTGAATTCCCAGGCATCAGTGATTACTTTATCACGCTTACTGTCAGGTTCCACTTCAAGAATTACGGCTTCAAAACCGATAGAATTGATACTTTTACTGAAGATATGGTAGTAATTAAAACCTTTTGTTTCAGACCTGTCTTCTTTTTCTATCTTTTGGTAATCTTCTTTTTTGATATGAATAAACTTGGCATTTTTTATGTTTTTGACTCCTTCAAAAAAATAGGTTATATCCGTTTCCAAAGAGTGGATAAGTTCAATCAGAACGGGGAGGGACGGAATGGTTCTGCCATTTTCAATTCTTGAAATCAGACCGTTGCTGACCCCGGCTCTATTGGCTACCTCGTGTATCGTTAAGGCATTTTTCTTTCTAATTTCTTTTAATCTTTTTCCGATACCAATTAAAAAATCTTCCATAAGGTTACATTCACTTTAAAGGGTAAATATAATACTATTAACTTCTATGCCCCTATTGATAAACCAATTAAAAATGAAGACAGGGATAAAAAAAATGGATATGCAAACAAGAATAGAAGTGAGCCAGCTTCTTGTTTGCCTATCCAAAATAAAAAGACAGTTTAGAGCGTACTAATCTTCACTGAACTGGCTTTATCATTAAAATTGCCCAGACAACCATTATTTCCTGTTATTACAACAGATTCTCCTCCAAAATTATCATTCTGATACAGGGTAATTTTGTATCCGTTTTCTAAGCGAACAGAAGACAGATCATCATTTACAATACCATACGATTTTAGCTGAGCCAAGGTGTAATTACCGGCAGGCAAAGCAATGGCATAACCGGTATAGTTACAATTTTGGTAAACGGTTACGATTCCTCCGGCATTGGCATTATATTTATTATCAGTATAGATACGGGAAAAATTGCCTACACCATCAAAATAATTATCGGCTAACTTGGCAGGATCGGTTGCAAATTCTCCGCCTTGTACAATCGCATCATTTCCATCATTCCATGCCCATGGAGCGTTGGCACCACCGGTTTTAAAATCATTTCCTGTAAATCCTCCTCCCGGACTGGAGAACAATTGAGTATTGAATCGTTGGTCCCATAATCCTCCGGTTTCAAAAATATCGACCAATTTGTACTCCACATAGTTGTCATAATTATCAGCGGGTACCTGTGCCACTCCGCTGGCAGAAGGGTAGTAGATAATTCCGTCTCCGTCTATATCGTGCTGCGGCCAGGCTTTAAGACTGTGTCCCTTAGAATCCTGTGCTGTAACAGGATGTAATTCTCCGTTGTAATCTCTCATTTGTAATGTTCCGTCAATACTTTCCAGTCCGCTTACAAAAGAACTTCCGGAGGGTGTATAAGAAAAAAAGTCGGAATGACTTACTGTAACGGCTCCTTTTAAGGCACCATAAGCAGATCCGTTTTTTTCTACAATCATTAATACACCTTCTAAATCATTTTCATGTTGGTCCAGTTGGTATAAAAGGGCGTTATCTGTCCAGTCTCTTGGAGAGAAAAAAGCATACGTAATAAACCAGTGTGTATTGGATTCTACTACCGAATAGTAACAATGTGCTGCTAAAGAGTTGGCATAAGCAGGAAGATTGTTCCAGTTGTTTTCGCCATTCCAGTCATTGTCATAGTTAATAGCCGTAATGTAATCCGATTTTCCACCTTCGGCATAAGTTCCTGTCGCATCAACGTCTCTGTAATGAATAGGAGCCCATCTTCTCGCCAAACCAGAAGTTGCTGCTGCAGTCATTTTTTTGAAATTTTGTTCTTTTTTTACCGTCGCAGTAGCTTCTGCTTCCTCCATTGTCGTATCCTGACAGGAGAATGCAATTGTAGCCAGCAGCATAAGAAAGACTTTGCTTAATACCTTTTTTCGATTCTGTTTTTTCATAATTCCAGTTTTAATTGTTAATAACCTATTTAAATTCATTGATTTTGATACCTTATCTGACAGCAATACCCCACTGAGAAAAAATAATCAGCGGCAGTAGAAACTTCATTCCTTAAAATTTTGACGACAGCCTACTTTGTTTTTTGAATTATAATTCTTACTCCTTGTAAGTACCTTAAAAGAGAAATCGTACTATCCGGGTGGTATTATAATACCGTTAACAAAAAGTTAGCAGGATAAGGATGATATGTGGTTTGCGGAGTCGATAAAAACAGAGAAGCAGAGCAGGCCCATAATGCAATTATAATCGTAGGTCCGGATTAGTTACAGCCCTTCTGATATGCAGTTCAGTATATGTTACCTGTAAATTAAATTATAGTTAAGGGGCTGTTTGTATTGTATTTTGAGATAATTTAATCCTCAAATTTACCAGTGTATTAATTAAAGCATAAACCAATTTATTACTCATAATAGGATCTATTAAACGTGCAAAACCACCTTATACCTTCAGAAATTTCCTGGCTTTCCTTCAATAACTGTATTTTGGATGAAGCAGATGACTTGAATAATTCGTTATACGAAAGAATTAAGTTTTTAGCGATTCACTCTTCTAATTTAGATGAATTTTTCAGGGTTAAAATCAGAAAGCTGCTGATTAAAAATTCAAAAAAAAATAAAGACGTACTGGATAAAATTCTGACGGAAGTAAATCTCCAGCAAAATAGATTCGGAAAAATCTGGAACCGTTCAATAGTACCGGAGCTGGCCGCTAATAATATTGTGTATTATGAAAATCAGGAGCTTTTAAAAGAGCATTTGTACGAGATTGAATATTATTTTAAAAGTATAATTTTGTCCTATATTCAGGTGATTTATATTTCTGTAAACCAGCCTAAAACTTATTTCTTAAATAATCGGAGTTTATACTTTTTGGTAAAGCTAAAAGATACTTCAGGCAACTATAACTATGCCTACGTGAATATTCCTTCGGATAAACTGGATCGGTATAAACAATTACAGAATCAGGGAGATACGCATTATATTATTTCGATTGATACGATAATAAAGAATTGTTTATCCTTTATATTTCCTGCCGGAAAAGTGGTTTCCTGTAATGCCATAAAGCTGAACAGAGATGAAAATTATCTGATAGAAGATGAAAACTCAGGAGATTTAATAGCAAAAATTGAAGCAAAAATAGAAGAACGAAAACGAGGTTCGTCGACAAGATTTCTGTATGATTCTGCTATGGACGCCGACACCATTTCGATTTGTAAAAAAGCGTTTCGACTTAAAAAAGAGGAAATGATAAAAGGCGGCAGCCATCATAATTTTTATGATTTATTCAAGTTTCCAAATCCTGTAAAACCAAATCTTCAGGGAGCAAATTATCCGGGTATCAAACATCTGCCTTTTGAAAGCAGCAAGTCCATTTTTGAAATCATTGACAAGCAAAATCAATTGCTTCACTTTCCGTATCAATCGTATTATTATGTACTTCAGTTTTTTAATCAGGCGGCAATTAACAGAAACGTTCTCGAAATAAAAATTACTTTATATCGCATCTCATCGCAATCGTTAATTGCAAATGCTTTGATAAGTGCCGCAAAAAATGGTAAAAAAGTAACTGTTTTTGTAGAGGTTAAAGCACGTTTTGATGAATACAATAATTTATTCTGGTCCCGGGAAATGAAAAATGCCGGTATCAAAATCATTCAGAGCATGCCGAATTTAAAGGTTCATGCTAAAGTTGCCATGGTAACAATGAAAGACAAATACGGAAATAAGAAACACTATAATTATATATCAACGGGAAACTTTAATGAAAGTACAGCAAATATTTATGCTGATTTTGGATTTTTTACTTCAGAAAAAAAATATACCGATGATTTAAAGAAAGTCTTCACCTTTCTGAAAACCAGGAAAAAAGCCGGGGCACCGAAACATATTCTGGCGGCTGGCTTTAACATGAAAGATAAATTAATGGAATTAATCGATCATGAAATAGAAAATAAAAAAGCCGGTAAAGAAGCTGCCGTATTTTTAAAAGTAAACGGAGTTGATGAGAAAGATATCATTGATAAACTTATCGAAGCAAGCAGGGCAGGTGTTGACGTGACATTGATAGTACGCGGAATCTGCACCTTATTGCCCGGAATTAAAGAGGTAAGCGAGAATATAAAAATCTACAGGATTGTAGATATGTTTTTAGAACATTCGAGAATATACAAATTTGCTAATAATGGTCAGGAAAAAATCTACTTGTCATCTGCAGATATGTTAAGCCGAAATTTAAACAGAAGAATAGAAGTTGCTTTTCCGTTGTATGACGAAAAGCACATTGCAGAAATCAATGCCATTATTCAGATACAACTGGAAGACAATACAAAAAGGAGAATCATAAACAGCGAAGGAAATAATGAATTGGATGCGCCAGGTATAAATGAACCAAGACGTGCGCAGACCGAAATTTATAATTGCATCGCTGCAGCCAATCAAGTATCTTAAAGTAAGCTTTACAGAAAAAGGCTGCATACAATTTCTCAATAAAGCTATCCAAAAAACCTTAACCTGGTATAGATTCCGGAAAATCGTATAAATTGTAGTAGAAACCTACGGGCCGCATAGTCCTAACCATTACATCAGCCGGGAGTTCTTTAAAAACTTTTTCTGCCATAAAGTGGAATGCAGGAAGTCCATTGCCAAATTCTAAATGAGCACCAATACTGCTTAAATGAATTACACGTCTTATACCTGTTTTTTCAATAGCTTTAGTATAATTTTCAGAAAGCCTGAACGCTTCGGCCCTTGCGTCAAGATTAGGATTTTCTTTGAATTTGAAATTCACCTACTATACCAATAGCTGGTTTAATAAGTAAATCCATAAGGCTTACTGTAGGCTTTTATTTACTTTTATAACTACCCTTTAAATTTATTTTATTCGAAAAGCGCTTCCGCACCTCCTGCTGCCGTATTTTAAAAGCTTAACATTGGGAAGCTTAATTTAATATTATATTTGTTTACAATTTGATAACATTAAATTAACCTTTTAGTTAAATAACTACTGAGTTTGAGTTTAAAACATAATTTTAATAAATACTAATGAGCAAAAACAACACTGAGGATAGAATTGATCAACTTGATAATAACGCAAGCAAGCCTGTAGCAGAAATTGCAGCTGAAACTGTTACCGCGGCAGAAAACCTTTCATCTGAAGTTAAAGCAACCGAAATACAACCTGCTCCGGTAGAAGACTTAAAAAGCAATAAAGAAAACCCATTACAAGAAATTTCTGATGAGGGAAAATCAGAAAAGAATAAACTTAAAATTAAAAAGATGAAAGAAAAAGAAAAAGAGAAAAAGCAGTCTGGAAAGAAAAAAGAGAAAGCTAAAAAGAATAAGAAAGATAAAAAAGCGAAATTAAAAGCCAGGGCAAAAAAGAAAGATAGAGCTCAAAAAGCGAAAACTAAAGCCAAAGCAAAGAAAATCGCCAAAAAGAAAGCCAAAAAGAAAGCAAAAAAATCTAAGTCAAAAAAAGGTAAGAAATAATACCACGCCCTTGCAAATGCAAGGGCTTTTTGCTGTTGTGCCAAATCTGTTTTTATAAAGCTATCCGTTTTAGCTATTAATTTTTTGTAAGTAACAAAACTAAAAACAGCGTCGTTTTTTATTAAATTGTAAATAAAAACTACATTATCGACTTAATACTGCCTGTACTTGCCGGGAGTTGGAGTTGTATGTTAAGTTTGTAGCAGCAAGGATTATCGGGTTTGATATTTACCTATTTTTGTTTCGAAAATTATAATTTGTAAACTACAATACTCAAATAAAATGGAAATCTTAAGTTTTTTGAAGCCTAAAAAAAAGAAGCAGTTTGTTTCTGAAAAGGATTTTATAGCGAATCAGGATAAACAATTTCGGCTTTCAATAGAATCACTTGTAAGCCTGCGTGATTCTTTAGTTGAAGAAGAAGATGAATTAAAAATTGATTACTTTTTTTATACGGACACTTTGGAAAAATCTCAAAAACTGGAAAAAGAAATTCAAAAATTGGAATATATCGTCAATCACGGGACTGCTTCACATGATAAAAGCCTTTTTGTAATTTCGGGCAGAACGACAGAAATTAAAATGATGCATGAAACCTTACGGGAATGGATTGTAACAATGTGTGACTTGGGGTATAAGTATGATTGCAGCTTTGATACCTGGAGAATTGTTGCAGAAGCGAAATAAACCGGGGAGTTTTTTTCTTAAAACACGCGGCCGATACGAAACTGTCCTTTTACTTTTTACCAGGGTATTGTTATAAAATGTTTATAGCGAAAAATTACAAATCAGGAGTTGTTTAATTTACAACTGAAATGAAGTTTGAATATTTAGCCTGAAGATTTAAAACACACTTTAAACAATGTAATTTAAAGAGATAGTCAATGAAAACAATCCAATTCAGAACAGATGATCTTACCCGGTATACGGTAAATATTTCTCAAATTACCTGTATGTTTCCGTACGAGGAATCTCTGGGAACCTGGATTTACCTCAGCTGCGGAACCAGGCTTAAAACAATGCTTTCCCTTGATGTTATCCTGGAGATGATTGAGCAGGTGAAAGAAAAATAAGCATTCTGGCATTATTGGTACACCCTATAAATAAAAAACCCGTTGCAATGTTTTATTGCAACGGGTTTAATTTTATAATTATTTTTAAAGTAATAAGATACCTTATTGTTTTATAACACGTATTGATTTTGGCATTCCCGGATAAGTGATAAAATAAATACCCGTTTTAAAATCACTTAAATCAAAAGTATTAATCCCCTTGGTAACTGAATGAATTTCTTTTACTAAACTTCCGTTTTGATTGTAGACTGAAATACGTTCAGGTGCAAGATCATGAAAATCAATGTTTAAGACTGCTGTAAAAGGATTTGGAAAAGCAATTATTACTTCAGATGCTGTGACAATAGCTTCAGGCTCCTTTTCTGCAAGGGCTTTTTTAGCTGTTCCTTGTGCATTTACCGTAATTGTTGAAGTCAAAAATTTACGATGATTTGGTTCAGGAACTTCTTTATTTTCTACACCATCGTTATACGGGATATCTGCGCCTAAATCCGATACTAAGTCCAATGTAAATGATCCCGAAATATCGGCAGGCACTTCAACGATACCTTCCGGTTTCAGGTTAGCAAGATTTGCAGTAAGCAAAACAGGTGCTGTAGTTGCCTGACCATTCCAAGAGTACAATTCAAAAGTTCCGGTAGCGGCATAACTTCCGGCAGCAATAATATAATTATTCGAAGCATTTTTAGCCAAACTTCTAATTCCGTGATTGTTTAAATTCAATTCTATCGGAGAACCAAAAACAGGATTTGCAGACGGACTTCCGTTTCCAAACCACGACTCAAAATTCTGTAAAGGACAAATTAATGCTTTATTCGTTCCGCTTCCCACATAAGGAGCTCTGAAACCGATGTACAAAGTAGTGCCATCAGGCCCCATTTCTAACCCTTCAATATTAAAACCGTCTATACGCTTAGGTTCG
Source organism: Flavobacterium circumlabens (assembly GCF_004345565.1). Taxonomy (GTDB): domain Bacteria; phylum Bacteroidota; class Bacteroidia; order Flavobacteriales; family Flavobacteriaceae; genus Flavobacterium; species Flavobacterium circumlabens. The sequence goes on from NZ_SLWA01000002.1 coordinate 845,284, forward strand.
ATTCCCGTAGCAGCTTTAGAAGTAAAATCATATCCGTTATTATTTCCCCAGGTAATTAGTTTACTTCTCAGGTTACTGTAATATCCAACAAAAACAAGCGTAGCATTAGCACCGCTGCCCACAATATCTGTTGCAAAAATTCTGTTTCTGTCAGATCTTGCTTCCCCGGATTTAGAGTTGCTTAATGAGCCTATCCAGTAAATACGATTGGGTTTAGTGGTACTTCTAAAAGAGCCTTCGATATCTACTTCAGTACCGCTTAAGTTTAAGTAGGAGTTTAAGTCAAATTGATAAACCGCAAGTCCTGAATTGTTTCGGCTAAATAACTTAATAACATTTGTTTCATCGTCTGCCGCAAACATATAATTTTCATCAATTGGTACAGCTGTAGATCCATCAGCAACACCGGTATGATAAATATCTTTCAAAGAAGCAGTTGCCAATGCCTGAGACACCGCTACGTTTACTGTTATCGATTTTCCCTCCCTGGCTATCCGTAACTTTTAAGGTTAGGGTAGAATAGCCAACGCCAGTTGGGTTAATTTTAAATTTACGGGCACTGCCTGTACCGGTAACGGTGAAATTAGCATTAGGCACCACACTCGTTTTAGAACTTGTCATTGAAAATGTTAGTGTGCTTAAATTATCATCAGTAACCGTTATATCAAGTCCTGATACAATAAAAGGATCCGTATTGTTGTTCATCACACAGCCTACTTTTGCGGAAGTCGATGATAAACTTACAAATTTTGAAGCCGTAGTGTTAAAAACTAATGTTGGAGCCACATTTACAGCACTGTTTACTGTAACTGTTTTTACAGAAGTTGTGGTTACAGCACCACCATTATCAGTTGCTTTTGCAGTGACTGAATAAGAACCAGCCGCAACATTTGTCCATGAATAGTTATAAGGTGTAGCAGTTACAGAAGCCAGCAAAGCTGCTCCGTTAAAAAATTCTACTTTAGAGATTGTTCCGTCAGAATCACTCGAAGTTGCAGACAAACTTACCGTTGCCGGAGCATTTCCTGATACAACCGGAGTTGCAAGTGTTACTGTTGGCGCAGCGTTTCCAGAACCTGAATTAACAGTTATCACTTGTACGGATGAAGTTGCAGTTGCCGAGCCATTATCTGTAGCCTTTGCAGTGATAGAATAGGAACCAGCCGCAACATTTGTCCATGAAAAGTTATAAGGTGCAGTGGTTACAGAAGCCAGCAAAGTCGATCCGTTGAAAAATTCAACTTTAGAAATTGTTCCGTCAGAATCTGCTGCATTTGCAGATAAACTTACGGTAGCAGGAGCATTTCCTGAAACAGTTGGTGTTGCCAGGCTAATTGTTGGTGTACTATTTCCTGCCGGAGTTCCTGCCAGTGTTATGGAAGTTGTATTATAACTCGGAATAGTGGTAGTTGACCACGTACGTGACGTAGTAAATGTATTGGTCGACGTATTGTAAACTCCTGCTGTAGCTTTTATTAATTGATCACTGCCCGGATCCGGCGCTAAATAAGAAGAGGTTTGCAATTTTCCACCACTGTATTTATCGTTAACAGGTAATTGATACCCTGAACCTGAGCTTTTAAAAGCACTTCCGATACCGTCACCAAAAAAAACGGCATCAACAGGAACCGTAGAGGACGAAATAGAAGATGCTGCAACATTAAATACAGCAACACCATCAGCATTGTCACCGCCGTTTCCTAAAACTCCGTCACTATTTTTTGAACCAAAAGAATCTCCGGCAGTAGTTCCGGTATTTTTAGTTTTTAATGCAACAGATCCCTGACTTAACGGAGCCATAGAGGAACCTCCAACATATACAACCTGACCCTCAGTAACGGAGCCACTGTTGATCAGAAATGCATAAGTCACAGAACTTCCTGCTTTCCATCCGTTTGAAGTCGCTGTACCATTATCAGTAAAAACAATTGTATAAGGTGTAGTTGCAAAATTAATGGTTGTGGTGGCAACCAATTCAACATACTCTAAAGGCGAATCAGCTCCGTTTGGGTTTGTAAGAACTTCAGAGATAATTAATCCCTTTGTTTGAGCGAAAGAATTAGCAGCAACAAGACCTATTGCGATTAAAAATAGTAATTTTTTTTTCATGAATTTTTTTATGTGTTTGTTTTTAAACGACGAAGTTAAAGCTGCAGTATTATCTTAAGAATACTAACTTATTATTATTGTGTGATTTTAGTGTTAAATTTTAATGTATACTTTATTTTTTTATTAAAAAATTAAAAATATTCCAATAGCTGTGGGGAGTGTATTTTTTGTGCATGAATTATTCAGCCCAATGAAAATAATTAAAACTAAAAAACAGAAACAACAAAAAGCCCTGACATTTCAGGGCTTTTTGTCGCGATTTATAGTAAGATGTACAATCATATCTGTAAGAATCTGATGAAGAAGCTTGACCAAATATGTCCAGTAAAGGCGAATAGTATCCAATAAAAAACCCGCTAATAGCGGGTTTTAAAGTTTTTAGAATTTTTCCGATCCAGTTGTTTTAAAGCGTACAGCTGCTATTGAGCATCCCAGGCTGCACTAGGATAATAAATAGAACTGGTTACCGGAGCTTTCCAGTACTCCTGACTACCGCCACGGAAGGTGTGGAGACTTACTGCATTAACATTTCGCTTAGAATCATTAGTCACCCAGCGAATTGTTTGATTCAATATCTCTGTACCATTTACATAATATTTGACGTATCCGTTAGTATTTGATCCAGTATTTAACTTAACAGATATCTGACAGTTATAGGTAACACCTTCTTGTATGTAGTACTTTTTTCCAAAATCATTACCAAATTGTCCGGGCTGATCTTTATAATAGACGTAGGGTTGGAGGTAAGCTCCGCTTCCTTTGGCACTATTTGATCCGTTCGGGCAATACCACATAAATCGGGCACTACCGCCATTACCATCCCAGCCTGGATCGCCACCGGTATTCTGATCACCAATTAATATACCGTATCCGCATTTACCGCCTCTGCTCCAATAAAATCCGGAATTAAATTTCATCGTGAACCAAACAGTGTAAACATCCGCTGACCAAACCCCATACGAGGTACACAAACCACCTGGACACGATAGCGTATTGGTTTGCAGCGTGATCGTTCTGGCTCCGGCACCACCACCGGCTAGCGCGGCATTAGCTGAGACGGCGTCCTTGCCAGCGATTTCCGGCGCGTTTTTGTTAGCGCTTTGTAACGCTTCTTTGCTAGTGCTTTGTGGTACATCTAAATCTTGTTCCTTTTCACAGGAAGTAAACACTACTGCTGTAATAAATAGCAAACTTGTTAATTTTAGGATTTTTTTCATTTTTAAAATTTTTAAGGTTAGTAATAATAAATGGTTAGTAAATAGATAGTGATTACTAATTATTTGATAATGAATGTAAAGGCTTTTATTCTTCTCAAAAAACATTATCAATACCTTTAGGAATCGACAGTGTAAAGTTGATTAATAACAATTGGCGCGGGGAGTAATAAAGTACGTTTTTAGGTACAAAAAAATACGGTCGGTGTGTTTTATGTATATTTTTTTAAGTTTAAAAATAGAATTTTCAAAAAAAATCAAAAAAAGATATACAGTATTTAAACAATTAAGAATTTAGTGTTAGGCACGTTAAGTAAGGTGATGACACTTGTAATTGTATTTCTGAGAATTTATTTGGGGATATTAATTTCAAATAAGCTATTGATTATCAGTTTTAGTCTGCTGGGAATTGTATAACTTCTGGCTGAAATTAAATACTTTTTTAGCCTAGGCCCGGTTGTACCTTAGTATCAAGTTAAAATATTTTATAACCAAAAAAAATTAGTTATGGCAGAGATTAAAATTGAGAAAAAGAAGCCGATATGGCCATGGATTATAGTAGTGCTGATAATTGCAGCGCTTGTATATTTTCTGTTTGCAAAAAATAATGAGGCCACAAGTAAAAGCGGCACAGAAATCGAAAATACTACAAGTACAGATAGTATAGCACAGTAACCAGGCAGGTTTCAGGACATGCATCGGTGAATTTATAAGCCGCAATAGAAGCACGGACAAAATACCCGCTAATGTTTCTGCAATTAGATTTAGCGTAAAAATGAATTTATAATACTAAAAAAAGAATTTATGGAAAATAAAGATAGAAATTTATACAGACTGGACGAACTTTCTGATTATAAAGTCGCTTCAGATTATTCTGATGTAAGAGGATGGAAAATAGTAGATGCTGACAACCGTACCATCGGTAAAGTTGATAATCTTTGGGTTAATAAAGATATGCAGCGTGTTGTTTATCTGGATGTTAATGTAGATAAGGCATTAATAGACGACGGCCAAAATGAGGTGCACGACGCTATAGCGAACGATAATGCACAGGAATTTATGTATAAAGACGGCGATAGCCATATTATCATTCCGATTGGATCTGTATCTATAAATAAAGACACGAAAATTGTCTTAGCCAATGGTATAGGCTATGATACCTTTAGAAAAACGAGCCGATACAGTCAGCAACACAATTTTGACAGAAACTATGAAAGAAGAGTAATGAACGGATATTATCCTGAAAATAATGCCAGTCCCGGGTCTGATAGTGATGATGACACTTTTTACCATCGTAAAGAATTTGACAACCACTAGTACTGCTCATTAGAAGAATATCTTATAAAAAAGATCAAACCTCCAGAATGTTTGATCTTTTTTTTTAACCAGATATCGGTCTTGTTACAGATCAATAAAAGAATTGTTCAAATACTATTTTGCCCTCATGCACTTTATAGACACAAATTTCTTCCATTGTAAATCTTTCTTGCCCTTTAAAGGTCATGTCAGCTGACCAGGATACACTAAAATAATCTCCTCCAATGACCGGGTCTGAAATAATACGCTCATGAACCTGCTCAACTAAAGATTCAAATAATTGGGATTTTTTCAAAATTTCCTGTAGTCCCTCTACAGTTTTTGGCAACAGAAAATCATTCGCTTCAATACTAATACAATTTTCGGCATACAACTCTGTTTGTACTTCGTAGAATTTATCCTGACGGCATAGTTCTATAAATTTAGCGGCAACTTCATTTGTTGTTAAAATAGTGTGTTTCATTTTAAATGGATATTTTATTTATAATCTTATTTCTGGTGACAAAGTTAGGGTATACAAGTTACCGTATGATACTAGTTTCCCAAAGGAAAGCGCTTACTTTTAGGAAAGTTTGTTACCTTGCCAACCATGAAAACAATTGAAGAAAAAGCAGTACAGGACCCGGAAGAATGTGCCCGGTCACTCAGCAATGTAATTGATGCTATGTTTGTCCTTAACGGAAGATGGAAACTGGCATTAATTCTTTGTATCTCTCAATCCTCAAAGCGTTTTAGTGAAATTCAAAAAGAAATTCCCATATCTCCTAAGGTTTTGGCGAACGAACTAAAGCATTTGGAATTAAACAACCTTATAAAACGAAATGTTTTTCCAACAACGCCAGTAACTATTATCTATGAAGCAACCGAGTACTGCCAGACTTTAAAAAATGTTCTATGTGAACTGGATGCTTGGGGGAAACTACATAGAAAAGTAATAACGGGAAAGTAAGTTAATTCAGCTCAAGTAGTAACTTTGCACCTGATTCTTTTACATCAGTAAATAGTATAAAAAAAAGCCTTCGGTATACTTACCGAAGGCCTTATCTATTTTAATTTTTAGGAAAAGATCTAGTTAAAATGTTCTGCAATGTATGCAATTAGATTTTCATCACTCATTTTATTAGAGGTGCTTTCAGTTGATACTGCATTTTTATACTGTGCGGATTCAGCCAAAAATTTAATAAATTGCTCCTGACTTTGTCCGGTTCCTGTAATATGAATTTGATCAACGTTAGGCATTTTACTCGCAATCTCTTTGAAAAATTTTTGCGTTAAGCTGATTTCCTGATTATTTGAATTTTTTTCATTGGAGTTATTATCCGGTCCTGCATTTTTTACATGTCCCAGTACAACAAATTCTCCATTATCAACATTTTCTTTTCCTACGATTATTGCGTTGTGCGAATCCATCCAAACTCCAAACGACTTCTTGTTTATATCTGACATAATTTTATATTTTATTAAAGATAACCTTCTGAAAATCATTAAAATGAAAATTGGGTAAAGATTGTGATTTTAAAGGCTTTTACTTTTAAAATTAGCCACAGATCCGTTAATGCTTTGGATTAAGTAAGAAATAATTGCAGCAATAGATTCTGCAGGTTCTTTAAAACCGCCAAGGACCCAATCCTTCATTAATGCGATCGTGCCCTGTTCTCCAAATAAATAGACTTTCTCTAATAAAGATTGCTGAATAGCTGCATCACCATTATTTTGTAAGGTCAGGTCAGTTTTTCTAAAGGATGACAACGCCTTTGAAAGCAGACTGCTGGAATCAGTTTCAGAAAAAATAATGACACTCATTTTTTTATCGCGTTCCAGAGTCCTGCAGGAAGCCAGAATAATATCGTTTACATTATCCATATTTTTAATGGAATCCATCAGCGCATTGAAGATCTCATCCTCCATTTCCCGTATTATTTCATACGTGGTATTATAGTGCTTGTAAAAAGTGTTTCTGTTAACGTCTGCAGCCTTGCACAATTCGGTTATCGAGATTTGATTGAGGGACTTATTTTTAAGCAGGTCCAACATTGATTCGCGCAAAACCATTTTGGTATAGCGCACGCGCCTGTCAGTAGTTACTTTCATTGATACATTTTTTTCTAACGTTATACTTATCGAACAATTTGCGGTCCATTTGCGTATTAAGGAGCAATCCGGTAAAAATTGAAAATTTAATTTTTGATTCTGGCTTTGAATTTGCCACCTGTAACAAAAGTAACACATTGTATATTTATAAGCAAACTGTTCGAATTCTATTGATTAGACTTCGCTTATTTGCTAAAAACTGTGACAGCCATCATTTTGTGGTTGCTGTTTCATAACAGTGGTCACGAAATTATTTTTAACCCTTTAACTATTTAAGTATGAAAACAAGAAAGAGATTATGTATTAAATTCTGCTTCACTGCAGCATTGTTTATGGCAGTTAGTTTTTATGCCCATTCTCAGGATCTGACAGGTATATGGCTTACGAAAAATGGCATCAGCAAAATCGAGATTTACAAGGCAAAAGACGGATTGTACTATGGAAAATTAATATGGACAAAAGACCAGAGCGAGAAAGCTAAAAAATTTCATGGAGAACTAATCCTTACAGGGCTTAAGCAGGAAAGTGCTATAGCATATGAGGGAAAAGCGCATGATCCTGAACAAGATAAAACATATAGCTGTACCATCAAAGTCAAAGATGCAAACCAACTTGACCTGCGGGGTTACATTGGCATCTCACTTATTGGCAGGACAGAACGGTGGATACGCGTTTCCAGATAAATTTATCTAATACTATTTAAATTAAACAGTACTCATGGATAGAACAAAAAAAATCTTTTCCCATATAATAACTTCGGGCAGCTTATATTTTTCAAAATCGAAATTCCCGCATTCAGAAGCAGGACAGCTCCCAAAGCAAATAGAAATAAACAGGCCTATTATCATCATCGGTTCCGGATATGGAGCTGCTGTTGCCGCCTTACGCCTTTGTGAAGCTGGGAAAAAAGTAGTAATTCTGGAAATGGGGATCAACTGGAAAGAATCCGGGATTCCGTACTCCGGCTTATTAAAACCCGGGCGAAGTGCTGCCTGGCTGAAAAGGAAAACCATTGCGCCATTTATGAATATTTTTCCCTTAAAACCCTTTACGGGAGCTTTAGACAAGTTCAATTTTAAAAATATAGATGTTTGGGTCGGCAGAGGTGTTGGCGGCGGCTCAATCGTAAATGGCGGGATGGCAGTGGTACCTAAAGAGAGTTATTTTAAAGAAGTTTTTCCGAAGCTTGATGCCGAAAAATTTTACAACTTTTATTTTCCACTGGTCAATAAAGAGCTAAAAGTCAATGGTATTGAGGAACAATTTGTAAAAGATTGTCCGTACTATAAATTTACCCGCGTAGGAGAAGCAGAAGCGCATAAAGCCGGTTTTAAGACCGTACGTGTACCCAATGTGTATGACTTTAAATACATGGAAAGGGAATATAAAAAAGAAGTGCCACGGTCTGCACTAAATACCGAAGTAATTTACGGTAACAATCATGGCAAAAACAGCCTTGATAAAACCTATCTGGCAAAAGCACTGGCTACAGGCAACCTCGAAATCCTGGATTTGCATTGCGTGGATATGATAACGGGGAATGAGGATAAAAGCTATTGCCTGAAGGTTAGACAAATTGACACTTCGGGGAAAACTGTTGCCGATAAAACTTTTCGCTGTGATAAATTAGTGCTGGGTGCCGGTACTATGGGAACCTTAAAGCTGCTGCTGAGCGCTCAGGACAAAAATAATTTCCCTCTGGATAACACGGTTGGAAAAAATTGGGGGAACAACGGTAATTTTATGACCGGCAGAAACTGGGTCAGACCATTATCCGGAGGAACGGGTGCGCTGCAATCGACTATTCCTGTGGGAGGTGTCGATAACTGGGAGGATAGTGAACATTCCTTTTTTACGGAAATTGCCCCTTTGCCAATGGGGGTAGATGTAGCGACTGCGCTCTATCTAATGATCAACCGGGTAGATAAAAAGGGATCGGTAACCTATGATAAAGTACAGAATCGCCTTGTATTAGACTGGAATGAAAGCCATACGGTAAGGATGAAAGCGAATGCAGACTATTTTGTTCGTAAAATGAACCGCGCGAATGGCGGGACAAGAAGCCACCTGCTTTTTAAAAATGGTTTTGGCGCTAATATTTGCTATCATCCGCTGGGAGGTTGTGTTTTAGGCGAATCCACTAATGTATATGGTAAACTGAAGGAGCATGACAATCTTTATGTAATTGACGGATCCTTAATTCCGGGAACCATTGGCGTGAATCCCTTTATGACCATTACCGCCATTGCGGAATACTGCATTGAAAACCTTATTGCACAAGGAGAGTTTGAGTAGGCTTGCAAATTTGATCCTGAATTGTAATTCAAAACGGTTGTCAGGTTGAGCGAAGTCGAAGCCTCTTTCCTGTAAAAAAGCCTTCGACTTCGCTTAGGATGACAACAATTTCTAAAAGAATAAAGCTATTTTATTCAAATTATACTTTTATCCATTTGTTTTTATATATAATCAAATGGATAATTTATTATAGTAAATGGATTGTTAATAGTAATGTAAGGTAATTTTAAAAATGCCGTAACCTGAGTTGGACTATTAAATTGTTTTTTTGATATAAAAATTTTTTTATGGAAAATAACAATGATTTAGGCAGAAGAAGGTTTCTTAGAAATTCTTTATTGGCTGCCGGAGGAGTTTTCATCGCTCCACTTATTGAAAGCTGCAGTGACGATGATAAGCCGGATAACAGCGGTGCGCCGGATGGATTGAAAAATGAAGGGTTTGAAACAGGAGTAGCCAGTTTTGATCCTACTGAAACAGGAGTGATTATCTGGACCAGATATTCAGCAGCTTCAGACGCTGAAATTACCTGGGAGATCAGTAAGGATGCCACATTTTCTGAAGTAACAAGAAAAGGGCAGGCCGGAGCCTCTTCCACAAATGATTTTACAATAGCGGTAGACGTTCAGAATATTCCTTCCAATACCAAATATTATTACAGATTTTATAATGCCAAAACCAAACAGGTCACTGTTACCGGAGAAACACGCACGCTGCCGTCTAAAACAGATAGTGTAAATGATGTAAAAATGGCTGTGGTTTCCTGTTCTAATTTTCCGGCAGGACTTTTCAATGTGTATGGAGCCATTGCTTCTTCAGATGCCGATGTAGTGGTGCATCTTGGAGATTATATTTACGAATATGCGCCGGGACAGTACGGAACAAATCCTTTTACCAACCCGCTGGGCAGAGCACATCAACCCGCCAGGGAGATTATAAGCCTAAGCGATTACAGAGAACGATACAGACAATACAGAGGAGATAAAAACCTTCAGCTGCTTCATCAGAAAAAACCTTTTATATGTGTCTGGGATGACCATGAGTTTGCCAACGATGCTTATAAATCCGGTGCAGAAAACCATCAGCCGGGCGAAGGGGATTTTCAGATGCGAAAAATGGCCGCTTTTCAGGCCTACAGCGAATATATTCCGCTAAAGACAGGAAAAGATCTTAGAATTTACAGAAGTTTTAATTTCGGTACAATTCTTTCCCTTTATATGATGGATACCAGAGTGATTGCAAGAGATAAGCAGATGAGTTATGCGGATTATATTGATAATGGCGGAAATTTTGACCAGACAAAATTTAGAACAGATCTGTTAAGCACCAGCAGAAAATTAATCGGAAGCGAGCAAATGACATGGCTGGGATCACAAATCAGTGCAGATACTGCCAAATGGAAAGTATTAGGGCAGCAGATCCTGATGACAAAAATGCTGATTCCTGCAGAACTGCTGATGCTCTTGAACCAAATTTTAGCAGAAGTCGATCAATTAGGAAGTGCACAGCCGGCAACCATGCAGGCTCTTATTAATACCATCTCGCAACTGGTCGTTATTAAAATGAGACATAAACAAAATGATCCTTCTTTAACTCCCCAGGAAATTGCAAGGGTTACGACCACTTTACCTTATAATCTGGATGCCTGGGACGGTTATTTTGCAGAAAGAGAACAATTGTATGCAATGCTTTCCGGAAAAAATGTTGTGGTTTTAGCCGGAGATACGCACAACGCCTGGATGGGTAAACTGACTGATATGCAGGGGAATTTTATAGGAACTGAAATAGCGTGCAGTTCTGTTTCATCACCAGGATTGGAAGCGTATCTTGGAATCACTGCAGACCCTTCAAAAGCGATAGAATTAGCACAGGCATTTACAGTACTAATAGATGATTTAGAATATGCAAATTTGTATAAACGAGGCTATACGTATCTTAAATTTACAGCATCCGGTTCAGAAGCCGAATGGCGATTTGTAGACAATGTAACCACTGAAACGACCACTACTGTTACAGAAAAAAAATATACTATAGCATAGAAATGGCAGTTGGAACTGCTTGTTTTTTTTCGAAAGTGTCAAAAAAGGATTGAATTAAATCGGAACAGGACTAATCTTGTTCCGATTTTTTTATCCTACAAGAGCAACACACCATAAAATTCCTGGTACTACAGCAGAAAGAGGTAGTGTTGAGAGAACTGTTGTTGCGTAAGTAAGCAGTTTATGGTTTAGAGTTTATGGTTTATAGTTTATAGTTTATGGTTTATGGTTTTTCAATTAAAAAATGTGACAGCTATATATTTGAATAAAATATCTTTATTCTTTTAGAAATTATTGTCATCCTGAGCGAAGCCGAAGGCTTTTTTACCTGAAAAGGGCTTCGACTCCGCTCAGCCTGACATCAGTTCTGAATAACATTCAACGGATAGTTATCTTAAGTTATTATTCTGAAAAATATTCACAGTAGCTTTAGAATACCTTAACCATAAATATTTAATTTAGATTGACCCAAGTAATTTTGAAAATTATTTTTATGTATTATATTGTTGATCAGACCCTAATCCTTTAAATATTTATCATTACGTAGTAGTAAACAATTCAAGAAGTTCTCACAGGATGTACATGATCAGGAAATATTGAAAAATTATGGTCAATTACACTGATTATTCTACTATATTCGCGCAAAATAATTTTTGCTGCATCAGACTTATGCGCCGAAATTAAGATGCTAAATGTTTTATATTGAGGCTTATAAGTAAGTGGATGGCATTACTTTTAAGTTTCTCCAAAAAGACTCATTTTTTAAACCCAATAAGAACCAGAAGGTTCACGAATAATTACTTAAAAACTTCAATTCAAAATTAATTAAATAAAAAAATGAAACTGAAAAAAATCTTTCTTCTTGTAAACATAGTTCTACTTTTTAATTTTAGCTATTCGCAAAATTTGGAAAAGAAAAAAATAGGTTTAATTTTTAATATAAATGGTCCCTACAGAATTACCAGACAAGCAATGTCTAATACGATTGAAAGATCAAATGTAGACAAAAAGGATATGTTTTATAGCGCTTATAAGTTTTTAGAGACAGGAAAAGGAAACCCAACTGAAAGAATACTAAAAGCATATTTAAAAAATTTAGATTCATTAAATGTTGAAATTACTCAAATAAAAGATACAATCAGTCAGGCAAATTCCCCAATTTTCGTTTGGACAAAACCAGAATATGTAAGCGAAGATTTAAAAAAAATAAAAACGAAATACAATTTGGACTATTTGTTTATTGTTGATGGCCAATTTGGAATAGAATTTGAAAAAGCAGGAGTCTTTAATGGAGATAAAAGAACAAATATTTTTTTAAATAATGCTTTTATAAATTTGGAAACAAATGAAGTAGTTTCAAATTTTAATGTTGGGAATATTAGTAATATTAAAAAGAAAAATATACTTAGTCCTCCAAATTTTCCAAATATTGAAAAAAGTATGAATGACCTTTTAAATGATAAAGTACTACCTGAAATTGAACGAAAAATTAAACGAAAAATAGTTATCCCTTAGAAAAATAAAATATAGCGCTATTGCATAATTTTGTAACGCATGAAGCAACCAGCTTCTTATATCCAACTATGAGCAATAAATTTTCTGACAGCAGCCAAATTAAAACAGTATCTACTTTCTCCGAACTTATACATACCGATTTCAAAGGAGAAATGAATGCGCTATGCTGGTACAGAAATCTGGATGGCGATTTTAACGAGATTGTAACCCAACTACGTTTAAAAGAAAATATAACCGAAGTGTATCGGGAAGACCTAATTGCACTTCAACTCTCAGAAAAGGGGAATAGGGCGAGGGAAATAATCTTAAAGGACTTACAAGTATTAACTGATTTCGGGGCTTCGCCGGCTCTTAATGTCCTGAAGTGTTACGAACGTGATGATGAATTTGATTTCATATCGACCGATGTGTATTCGTTTCATGTAGATCGTTCGCCCATTGCAACAGACACTTTTTTATGTACCTATCACGGAGCGGCAAGTGATATTATTCCGAATGCGCAGGCAGAGCAAAAAATCCTGATTCCGGAAATACGGGCAAAGTTAAAAGAACTATACGACGGACCTGCGGAAGAATTCGAAGAGTTTTTGAAGGAGAATTATTTTGATTTGCATTATCAGCTACATGACGATGCACAACCTGTTAATTTGGGTTTAGGCCATCTTTGGCGACTGGCCGTAGATCATCCGAAACAACAAGTGCTGCCTTGTATTCACAGAGCACCCATAGAAAACGAAGGGGAATATCGGTTGTTGCTGATTTGTTAAGGAAATTCTATTGATACTTACTCAGATCCAGATTAAGAATAGCACCTACTTTGCTAAACTCTTCATTAATCTTTGCATTCAGGATTAATTGTTCATTGTGTATCGGATGATTAAAAATCAACTGATGTGCATGAAGCATCATTCCTTTCAGGTCAAAATGTTCCAGCCATAATTTATTTTGTTTGTTACAACCATGTGGGCGACTTCCTAAAATGGGATGAAAAATATGTTTAAAATGTTTTCGTAGTTGGTGCATCCGTCCGGTTTCAGGAATCGCTTCTACCAGACAATATCGTGACGTTGGTTTATTGTTAAATTCTAAATCCACTTCGGCATTTTGCAAACGATGAAAGTAGGTGATTGCATTTTGTGTAATGTCATCATCGTTGGTTAAATCATAATCAATCGTTAGTTCTTCGGGTGACCAGCCACGTAAAATGGCTAAATATTTTTTTTCGACTTCGCGTGTGGCAAAACGATCATTCATAATTTTCAAAACGGCTGTATCCAGCGCAAATAACAAGACACCGGATGTTTTACGGTCTAACCGATGAACAGGATAAACGTGTTGCCCGATTTGATTTCTCAATTCCTGAATAGCGTACACTTTTGCATCGCGCGCATAAAATGATTTGTGAACCAGCAATCCGCTTGGTTTATTAATGGCTATAATATATTCGTCCTGGTAAAGAATTTCTAACATTGGGCAAAAGTAAAAGAGATTTCGATTGAAATCTCTTTTAGGACATATTTATTTTTATACTTTTCTTTTTTTATTTTAGATAAATAAACATATTATAGATGGCTAGAATAGCATCTTTTTTTTTAAAATTAAAACAGGTATTTATACTTGATTGCTTTATTTATTAAAGGACTAATTTGCCATTAAATATTTATAATTACTGTGTAGTAAAATAAATGTGATTTTATGTATCTAATATGAAGAATAGATAATTAAAAGCAAAAAAGATGATCTAATTTAAATGCTATTTAAAAATGTTTTATTTACGTAAACGAAAGTTAAAGAGAGGAGATGTAGTCAGAGCTAAAATTGCTGGAATACCATCGATTCATACCTGTATTATTTTAGAAGATGAAACGCAAAATCAGCATACAAGATGTCTTCCAATTTGTAATTTTACAGGAAGTATTATTCCAAAGGGCGAATATTCTATAGATATCAGTGGATTCGATTTACCAGAAAGCTGGTTTGGACTAAAAAAAACGGATACTTGGCTTCGATGTAATGAAATTGACTGTGTATATAGTTTAGAAATTGAAGAACCTGGAAAGATTGGAAACATTTGCAAACAATTTCCAAAATTGTGGTCACATATATGCGAAGCAATTCATAGTTGTGCTATATCACTCAGATTGGAGCAAGCTTGTGACTGCGACTATAAACTAATAGAAAAGGAAATTAGTTTAGGACTTAAGACTAAGCCCGATTGTGGATGTAAAAAATAGATCTTTTTTGAGGTATTCTAATCTGGACTGCTGGTTTTTAATTGATGGAATGTCTGCTCAGAAACATTACAACACGTGAAGAACGAACCCGATAGTCGAAGAGTTCTTTTGGAAGCTGTGCGAATGTCTCCGGACTTAGTTCCCCCAATGTTGATCAGATGAACAAAAAAAAAAATCTGATTTTATGTAAAACCGTAATTCCTGACTTTTTTTTTTATGTAGTATTGTAGAACCTTACGAGAAAGTTTTGGATTTTTTAATCCACCACATCGCCAAGGAGAAAACCAAAAAAACATAAGAAATTAAATCAAATAAATAGATTTATGAAAGTATGCGCAATTGAAATAAAATCCAATAAAATAATTTTCGTCGTTTTGGAAAAAGATTCAGATAATCAAATTACTGAAAGTACTGGTAAAGTAAAATCTATTGTACTTGATGATGACCATAATCATTCTCAAGTAATTGATTTTATAGAAACTATTCATTCTCATTTTAATTCTTTAGAAATTGATAAAATTGTAATTCTATCAAGAAGTTCAAAAGGTCAATTTTCATCCTCGGGAATTTCCTTTAAGTTGGAAGGTTTTATTCAAGCATATAAAAATAAGCCTGTCGAATTTATTTCTCCAAAAACTTTAATAGCTTTTTACAAGAAAAACACTTTGGATATAACTCCGCAGTTTAGTTATCAATCAGAAGCTTCAAAATTAGGTTACTATATTTTAAATTCTTAAATAATGGGTGACGAAAATGTAGATGAAATAATTAAAGATTTTATATCATTGCAAAATGACATTGTAATTGATAGATATTCTGATAGTGGTGCAAATGGAGAATTATATTTTGGTAAAAGAGAGTTATTATCTGATAGAGTTGCAATACACCACTCACAAATGTATTCCAAAAAAAACACTGCTTGCGCGAGCGTTCCACTCGTTAATATTGAGCCTTTTTTAAATACTTCATTTTTTGTTTTCATGAATTTTGCAATACTTAAAACGGGTAGTTAAGCATAAACCTGATAACATATCTGTTGTGTAAGCAGTATATTTTCCTCCATCACTCCAAACTACTCGATCTTCAATAGATATAGAAAAATTTTTTCTATTAGGAATTATAATTGCTGGAACATATTTTATTAAAACTAATTTATACTTTTTAGAATGCTTAATTTTTTCACAATCACCTTCAGTTCTAATTTTATTAGAGATAATTAAGTATTTTTTAAAATTCTTTTTAACTGTAATAAAATAGTAGTTATTTACAGAATCAATCTCTACTATCTTATAGTTACTTGATTTCTGAGCCAAAATATTTTGCATCACCAAAAACAAAAAGGCAAGAACACAAATTTTTATTTTCATAATCATTTTCTTTTTATTGGAACATTTTCATCACTAAATAATTGCCTGTAGTCCATTCCTTTCCATATAACTCCACTATAAGTAGCTTTATCTTCTGAAACATTTTCGTTAGACACTCTAACTCTGAAACCATTTAAAGTATTAACTTTTTTAGCATTAGGAGCTAATTTCATGGCATCCTTATGAGCCTTTTCATAACTCCTTAAATCGCTATTAAACCCTCCAGCACCAGGTGATTTTACAGCTCCTAAATATGCTTCTAAAGTTTCATGTATAGCAACAGTTCCTGTTGGCATACCAGTAAGATCTTCTATAATAGAAGCTTGAATTGGGTTTACAACTTGTGTAGCTACAATAGCATCATTATTAAACTCACTCCCACCAAATGCTCCACCAAAAATCACTTCATTTCCTCTAAAATTATCACTTGTTGCATCAATTTTAACAGTTATATCTTTGTCATTTATAGCTTCTAATAATTTTTTATCAGCTTTCGTTTTTGCTATTCCTGTCGCAGATAACTTACCTGTCTCATTATCTCTTGTTATTTTTAAATTTGATGCTGAATTTAATTGCTCTGTGAACTTTTTAGATTCAGAACCAGTAACAATTATATCTTGGGGTGCCATTCCATCAGGGTCATTAAACCTAATGGGATTATTAAAAACATGATTATAAGGACTATGTCTTCTCATTTGTTCCGTTAGCGGGTCAATATTCATCCAACGCCCTAATGCAGGATCATAATTACGTGCACCAAAGTCATAAAAGTTAAGCCCAAAATCATCCTGCAATTCCTTACTATTATACTTATATTTTTGAGCCGGATTTGTAGAAACTACATTAGAATTATACCCTTTATGCGCTAAACCAAACGGATAATAATTATTTTCGGCAATAATTTCGGTATTGTTTACAGTGCCATTATTATCCTTATCACTATAACTCAATCTCACATTTCCTAAGTGATCTTTGTATTGATAAACATATTCGTAAGAACTTCCCGAAGGTTGTACATAACCCTCGGCAGTGGGGAAAAAATCAAGCGTGAATGTTTTGGAATTTAAGGCACTGTATTGAAATCCTCCCTGTAAATAATCCGTGATCGTTGTACTGGTGGTTCGACTCTACTCATGAGCGGGAAGAGACATGGATACATTCTGCTTGACTATAAATAATAAAAAATATTTCTAACTTTGAAATATTACCTACTTAATTTGAAACACTACCAGATACATTACCTAAAGTATTAATCAAGATATAAACCCCTTAATGATTCACTTGTGTAGACATTATATTGTTTGTCGCTGTACCAAACAATTCTTCCTTCAATTGCAAAAGAATAATTTGGTCCTAAAATGATCCTTTTTGAATTGTAAGCTTTCAAATTAAATAAATATCGTTTTCCTACTTTTATTTTTGGACCATTTATTTCTATTGTATTTTTTGGAGATATTATTGTCCCTCTCTTAAACCAATGTTTTATCGCTACAAAATAAAAGTTCTCAGTTGAATCAATTTCAATTATTCGATATTTCTTTTGAGCCCGAACGTTATTCATTGGAAGTAGAAATAAAATAAAAAAAACTTGAATAATTAACATTTTTTTTTTCTTTCTCATATTTTACATTATTATTTATTTTTTTCTGTATATAAAGGCGTTTTTTTACCAGTACTTTTTACCGTAACAGTTACTGTTGTTGCATTATTTTGTACATTAGATGCTACGCTCAGTTTATCTTGAATAATTTTACCTCTAGGGTCAGTTTTGTTTGCAAGATCATGAGCTTTTTCAAAACCATCTCCTGCCTGTGTTGAAGCTTTTGCGCCAGGTGCAAATCTAGCTCCTTGGTAAGCTTCTATTGTTTCATGCATTGCTATAGTACCAATAGGTGCCTCCGCAAGTTTTTCTAAAACTTCTGTTTGATCAGGATTTACAACTTGTTTTGCGGTTTTAGTTCCATCATCGTTTACTGTATTTCCAAGAAATGCACCACCTACTATAAAACCTTCGTCAATTTGATTTGCTTTAGTAGCATCAATATTTATAGTTATTTTATCATCATTAATAGCTTTCAACAATGTCTCATCAGCACCTGTTTCTGCCGTTCCTTCAGCTTTTAGTTTCCCTGTTTTTTCATCTCTTGAAATAGTTAAACTTGTACCTGCACTTAATTGTTTAACAAATTTATCCGCATTTTCGCCATTAACAATAACATCATTTGGAGCCATGCCGTCAGGATCAGTAAAAAAGATAGGATTATTAAACGCATAATTATAAGGACTATGTCTTCTCATTTGTTCCGTTAGTGGATCCATATTCATCCATCTTCCAAGTGCAGGATCATAATTTCTTGCTCCAAAGTCATAAAAGTTAAGCCCAAAATCATCCTGCAATTCCTTACCATTGTACTTGTATTTTTGAGCCGGATTTGTAGAAACTACATTAGAATTATACCCTTTATGTGCTAAACCAAACGGGTAATAATTATTTTCGGCAATAATTTCGGTATTGTTTACAGTGCCATTATTATCTTTATCACTGTAACTCAATCTCACATTTCCTAAGTGATCTTTGTATTGATACACATATTCGTAAGAACTTCCGGAAGGTTGTACATACCCCTCAGCGGTAGGGAAAAAGTCAAGAGTAAAAGTTTTGGAATTTAGGGCACTGTATTGAAATCCTCCCTGTAAATAATCCGTGATCGTTGTACTGGGTTTTCGAACTACGGTTCCCGCTTTAAAAACTGTTTTTCCTGTTTTCTGGCCATCCGCATTGTAAATGTACGTAATATACCCACTGGTACCAAAGGTTATCTTAGTGGGTAAATTAAGATGATTGTAAGTAATCGCCGTGATGTTTTTGTTTTTGTCAATGATCAGGTTCCCATTGGCATCGTAGGTATAATCATCACCTGTTTTGTTAAAATCATTAAAACCACTGGTGTTGTTGCTGTTGTCTGTGATCTTGCCCAACTGGTTGGAGTTGGCCGCATAGGTATAGACCAGATCATCAGTCCCTATGGGTTGTATTTGCGGATCTATATCTCCTTTTCGCTTCAGGGACATGATGTTTCCGTTTTTATCATAGGTTAAACTTTCATCATAGGCATTGGTGGTCAAACCGTTTTTCTCGTAAATGGCATTTTTTAAGCGGTTCAGTTTATCGTATTGATAGCCATAACCGCGCTCGATATTATCAGAACCGGTTCTCCAGAGCGTCTCCGAGATATTGCCATTATATAAGGCATTTACGCCTGTAATGCCTGCTGTTGGCGTATTGTAACTGATCTTAAAAGTAAACAAATCCAGAGGATCTATGCCCTGCTGCAGATCAGCGGTTTTATTGATTTCGGTCAGCCAGCCTCGTATGTTGTAGGTATAATCGACTTTCTGTAGAGGGACAGCGGCACTGTTTCCTGTTTTTTTACTGATTAACTGTCCCAGTGCATCATAACTATTATTGGCCATGAGCTGCACTTTTCCTCCATTGATCTGATGGGTGTGGGTCAGCAATCGGTCCTGTGGCGAGTAGGTAAAATCTTCTCTTATGAGTAATTCCGTACTGGCCGAAGTACGTTTGTGCCGGATCAGGGTATACAACGTTTTTCCGATAAAATCAATTTTACTGTCTGTAACGGTATAACCTCCCAGATGATTTCCTGTATACGCTCGTATCGGTCTCGCTTTTTGGTCATAAAAAGTAGTGCTTACTTCTGCCAGAATAGCGGCAGCGGTGGTCACCACCCGGTTCCATGTTCCGGTAGGCAGGCTTTTTACGTTGGTTAAAACGGTCTGGCTTTCTATGCTGGCCGGCATCTTCTGAACACCCGGAAAAAGATAGTTATCATAATAATTTACAGTCAGTAATTTAAACGTAGTGGGCGCTATGGCATTGCTGTAATTAACAGGCACACCGTCAATACTTCCGGAGCTTTGTTGGGTCTCAAATAAGACCTTAGCCGAATTTTGTGCCTCCTGCAATATTTTTCTGGTGGCAGAACTGCTGCTGACATTGTTCCAGCCTGTATAGATGGGACGGCCAAAAACATCGTATTTGGTAATGAGCCAACCCACAGCCGTGATATCCGAAAAAGGCGAATTGGCGGGGCCTGTAGCTACCACACGGTCTAATTTATCATACACCATAAACTCCCATTGTTTGCCCGGCAGTTTTTTCTCGACCAATCTGTTGCGGTAATCGTGTTTGTACTGGTAACATAAATGGTCTAAAATGGCTGTGGTAATGGTACCCTCGGCTTTTGGCGGGATTACATAGGTCAGGTTACCATATATATCGTGTACGAAATACGTATCATGTTTCATACCTGCATCATAGGTTCTTTTCAATACTACCTGACCTTCCTTGTTTTTAAATTCTACTGTTGATCCCGCAGTTTCAGTTGGATTTGCGGTGGTATTCTCATCGTAGGTGACGGTTTTGTATAATTCTCCTGCTGCATAAGTCCCTGCGTCTGCCAAAGCGATTTCGTACAGCCCTGATTCCGGAGTCCAGATAGCAGTGGCCTTGAAGAGTCTGACCTCATTGGCCAAATTGGTCTGGTAGCTAATTTTGATGGCATGACCGGCTTTTAAGCTCCAGTCGTCTCCGGGAGCAGCCTGTTTCAGAACACGGTTAAGAGGGGAGGCCTCTACTTGTTTCTCACTATACGGATTTGCATTCACAGCCCCGTAATTGGTTTTGTATTGTGCCATTAAATCCGGTACCAGGGTGACTGGATTTACATACCCCGAATTGGTTTGAGCAGAAGCAAACGGAAGGTATTCTTTTAGCTGTCTTCCAAAACCATCGTATTCAATGGGGGTTATAATGTCTTTTCCGGTATTCGACTGCTGCACGGCAATTTGCTGAACCGGCCTTCCGAGTCCGTCAAAATAGGTTATATTTTGAGAAGCCTGTGCAGGTGTTGGATTTGGGATTGTCGTACCAGTTGGTGTTTTGTAAGTAATCGTTTTAATATAATTCTGGGTCTGGGTCTGGCCAATGACCATAGCCGGAAACAAAACTAAAAGAAGTTTGCTGAAATTTTTCATGATTTTTTGGTTTATGGCTTGTAATTGTATTGGTTCTCTGAGCTTATAGATCCGTTTTTGTCTTTTACGAATTCCAGCCTTCCGAAAGTATCATAGGTAAAAGTTGTAATATCTCCTTTAGGATCTGTGATGGTACTAACCCCGACAAGTGGAATATAAGTGTACGTACTCACCATGATAGTACCTGGCAATGCGGTTCTTAATGCATTTAAAGCCGTAATCAGATTCGCCTCAGTTCCGGTGTCCGAAAGATTTTGCAGGTTGGTTACATAAGAGGAAACCTGAGCGTAAGTCGCATTTTCTATTTTGGCAATGGGCTGGGTTTTGTTGTATCCCCATATTATAGCGGTCGGAATTCCACTCTCTAAAGTATATTGAAGAATGTTTCCTTTGTCATCATACTTATCATATGTTATTTTTTTTTCCACAGAATTACCTGAAAATGAATTGGGGAATTTGGCTGCATAAATAAATTTCGGTAAAAGTAAATTTCCCGTTGTGGCATTTTTTGCATATTCTGTTTTTTGCTCCGATAACTTTATTGCACCTCTGAAAGTTTCTGTTTTGAGTAGCGTGTTTATTTTATTGTTGGCGATCATTTCCGATACAAACGGTTCACTTGACATAACCGGATCCTGAGGGTAATAATATTTGGTTTCTAAAAAATCTTCAACTGAACTTTTTGTTTTTTGTACACTTAATTGCATATGAACAGGACTGTTGTAAACATAGCTTGTAGTTGTCCTGATTGGGTTTGATCCCCCTACATCATATAAAACATGCTCTTTTGATTTTAAGTAATTCCAATAAGAACTATTGATATACTCTACTATTCCTAAATTGGATGTTTTTGTAGTATTTGATTCCTCATCATTATTATCTATTAATTGATGGTATTTCTTCACATTATAAGATTTCGAACTTTTTAGTTCTCTATTATCATATAGATTTGTAGTTATCTGTACATCATCTTTCTTAGTGTTAAAAATACTATTCTTTAAAGGGAGGCCATTTGTCAGGACTCCATAGTCTGTAGGAGCACCATATAATCTTAAATCGCCGCATATCTGATTGTTTGAGTTTTTGTGAATATAGAATTCATTCATTTCTCCTCCATTCAAAAAAGTATCATTACCATGAGATACAGTAACATATTGATACGAAACAGCTGAACTTCCATTGTCAAAAAGCGAAATAAGACTACTTGAAGTTATGTTTATATAGGTTCTTAGCTGACTTGATGGCATACCACCTCCACTACTGGGAGTTGGACATTCCAGACGTTCCCTTGATTCATCCAGATAAAGAGGTGGTGTCCCCGGAAATCCAGATGATTTATTGAGGTCCTCTTTTCTCGCATAATAGTATCGTTTATAAACAGGAAGTGAAGTATTAAATCCATTATCTGTAGTGCTTTTAATCCTAACTCCTCCTGCAATTAAATTTGTTGCAATAGTAACTGGACCAGATGGCAAATACTTAAAAGACACACCTGAACTTATACAAGGTCTAAGCGCGCTTCTCGTGGAAGCCACCAGTAAACTTAGCGAAATTGTATAGGTTTGATTTGCTTTTGCAAGTAAAATAAAATCGTTTCCATTGTCCGGTTTAAGATCCGAAGAAATTGCGTAAAGTTCTCCATAACTACTTCTTTTGAAAAAATCTTCATACTTTCCCGTAATCAGGTTTTTAGCCATTACAGTAGCTCTCGTCCTTCCCAGATAATCGGGACCACAATCGTATTCGTCATAACTAATAGCGCCCCGCAAAATTATTTCCTGATCACTTAGAGTTGTGATGGTAATCTCCTGACTAGTTGGACCGGTCCTGTTAATAAATAATGTTTCCTCCTTTAATTCAGGAATGATTTTCTTACTTCCGTAGTAATCATTTGACTCGTATTCAAATAGTGTATATCCTTTTGTAGGATAAATAATTTTACTAAGCAAACCTGTTTGTGCAAAATCTCCGTTTGGTTCCTTATCGGCACCATCATAATTAATATTGTCTAAATCTAATCCTGTTTTATTGGGAACTAATTGATTATTTATCTTGCCGTTATAATATCCCCAATGATCTTGACTTAAAGATAATCTTGGAGGTAAATTATTTCGACTGATATATTCAAATTGATAATTTTTACCGAAATCTTTAAATTGAATTTTATCCAGAAAAACTCTTTTATTTGCGGTGGTTGTATAAGTAAATTTTATCTTTTCAATTTCTTTTATGTTATCTGTTGTTATGGCAATTTCTTTTATTTTTTTATTTCCTGCTTCTACATCCTCACTATTGTTTTCAAAGTATCGAAAAGTTATTTCCCCATTTTTACTATTATTACTATTGATAGACTGGATTGCTTTTCCTGTAATACTCATACGATGTTCCCTAATAGCACTAAGATTAATACCTCCTGCCACTACAGTACCAGTGCAATTAGTCTGTATTCTTGGAAATTGCATTTTAAGTGTTTGTGATTTAGAAGAGATAAAATGATCTTCTTTGTCTATATATTTAAGATAAACTTCATCTCCCTTTGGATGTACTATTTTAGATAAATACCAGGCAGAAATAGAAGTTTTCGTAGTAGGATTGCCATAGCTCTCTTTAAAAATTTTCGTATATTCAATCTGATCAAAATAATATTTAATACCATCTGGTGCAGTTAACATAAAGGTGAAATATCCATTACGAACTTGTTTCTCGATTTTAATATTTTGAGCAGGCATCAACAGTGGAGTACCATCATGATCATATATAAATTTACCTGAATAACTACCGAAATTAAAACTGTATAAATCCGCTTCACTATCTGTAAGATCCTCCTCTCCGATATATTTAAAAAAAGCTATTCTTTGATTTAATGTAGCGTTAGGTAGTAATGGTACAAAAGCTTTTAATCTATCTTCATCAGGCAAATCCCTTATGATTCGTGTTATTACACCGCCAAAACTTAAGTTCCATCCCTGCCCAACATTAGATGATATTTCATCTACCTTAATTCCATTATTAGAATAAAACATGGTTATAGGAACCTCAATATTTACAGTTTTATAAGTATAAAGTGGTATAGTAATATTCTGCGAGCCTGTAAACATTCCAATAGGTACATTTCCATAATTTCCTAATTGATAAGCACCTGGTGAAGGCGGAATTATGTTAGGTAAAAAAGTATTTGATTTTTTTTCTGATTGACCAGCTGTTTTTATGGAAATAAGAAGAATACAAAACAAAAATGTAAGAGTCGTTTTTAAAGTTAATTTACACATATATTATTTTTTTAGTTTAATCTGTTTTAATAGATAATTTCTTTTGTAATGGTTTAAATAAACAAGAACTTTTCGCTCTCTAATTGTAAATTATCAGAAGATAGTTGCTATTTTATTTATGATATTATCAGTTTAATACTATAGTAAAATGTGGGTTTAGCCGGAGATAAAATCAAAATTGAGGCTGGGGATTTTCCCTGAAAAAGTGACCGAAAAAGAGCAAAAAAAACAAAAACTCCAATAAAGTTCAGATATAGGAGTGACGGAGCGGTTTTCTGAGGGTATAATTCCAGTTTCATAATCAATTCGGTTTTACTCTATAGTATGTTTTGTAATAGATCCATTATTCAGGCAGGTAATAACGTGCGAATAACATTACATTTTGCAAATATAGTATAATTTTTAAAAGTAAGAATACTACTCAATAAATTAGATAGATGTAATTAAAAATAGTAAGAAAAATAATATATTATTAGAAAATACTGCTATATTTGCCTCTTTAATAATAATTATTTAATAGTCGTAAATTATGGCAGAAAGTAAAAACAACATCATCACTCACGGATTGAGTGGGAAAGTAGGCGACATCATTGTATTTAGCCAGAGAGGTAGTAAAACAATCGTTTCAAAAGCGCCAAAAGAGCGTACGGGAGAACCGACAGAAAAACAAAAGAAGCAGATTGCGAAATTTCAGGAAGCGACGATCTATGCCAAAGCAGCCTTACAGGAAGCTGCTACCAAGGCCATCTATGAAAAAGGGGCAAACCCTGAAAAAAACATTAGTGCGTATAATGTAGCGGTAGCCGATATGCTTGGCGCTCCGAAAATAGAAGAAATTGATCTTTCTCAGTACAAAGGTAAAAAAGGAGATACGATTAGTGTCAAAGTAACCGACGACTTTAAAGTGGTCGCTGTAAAGGTACTTATAGAAAATGCCGACGGGACATTGGTAGAAGAAGGAAATGCCAAAATAAGTGCCAATGGCCTCGATTGGATCTATACGGCTACTAAAGAAAATGACGATTTAACCGGTGATAAAATCACCATTCAGGCTACAGATTTACCTGACAATTTGACCGAAAAGGAGCAAATGCTGTAAAAATCCCAAAAGGAGTTTCCGTATAGGAGTGACGGAGCGGTGACGGAGAAACGACGTAAAAAAACGCAATGTCAAACTGGCAGAATTACCGTTAAAAATCGGGATTTGTCGTTCTCCTTCGTGATCACTTTTAGGATGCGTTTTTCTTTTGATGAAGGTTGAAAGAGGGATTTATAAAAAGGGTTAAAAAAGAAAAACCTGGTACCGGAGTAACATCTGGTATCAGGTTTTTTGTTTTAATCGATGCTCTTTGCGGATTATCATTGCGGGTGCGAAGTCTGGAGACGTTGGCCAGAGCATGCGATAAATTTAGTTTTTGCAATGAAATCTTTGTTGAGCTGTTTTTTTAGTTATTATGAATTTTCAGTAATTGGTAGAAATCTATAGACTATGTGAGTATAACCTTTGAATTTGACATTTTTCCTGTACTGATCTTCAAGTGACTTTAGTTTGACAGTCGATGATTTAGATATAAAGTTTAATTTTTGAACCGTTAGCTTGATATTTAAGTCTGAAACACCCATTTCAATCATTTGCGCGGTAAAGTTATCAAACCCTCTTGGGACATTCATTTTATGCACGTTAATAGATGCATCATTAGCTTTTTTATATTTTTTAGATTTTTCATAAAGCGTTTCTATATAATGTTTAGATGCTCTGTGACTGAAATTAACTGTAGTTTCAGAATTCAGAAACTGCAGAAGATTAAGCTGGTCAATACTGTTTTTATTATCTATTTTTACGACGTGCTCTTTTTTATTACCGAGTTTATAAATATTGGGATCATATACAGCTAACATATACGAATCGTTCAGCGGCAGGAACATCTGCAATCCTTTTAATCCAAAATCTCTCTGGCTGCCAAATTTCCAGTTTCTTCTTTCTAAAAATTGATTGTACATGATAATTGGATTATCTGAAATAATAAAAGGATTTGAAGTTGTATTTTTAATGAGTTTGTATTTCAGTTCCAAAAGATCAGGAACCACCAGTTCGGCAGATTTGAGCGAGTTAAGTTTTCCCTGATCAGTCTGATGTTCTTTAAGGCCAGGAATCATATCGTTGGAGACATTATCTTCACTGATTTTGGACTTAGTATTGAGGAGCTTTTGTTCAAAATTACTTAGAATTCTGAAATGAATAGGATTTCGAAGGTCTAAAACAACCATAAAATGCAACATTTTAGAATGATCCGGACTTTGGGCAATCGGCAGTTTTTCTTTTTCCCACATTTCCCTGAAGATTGGTGCAGAATCTCTTTCTAGCTGTGAAAGCCACTCTTCTAGCTCGCCATCAAGACCATAAAAGTAGTCACTACTAAGTTGTGAGGAGATCGACACCTGATTTTTGAATAGATTACCCTGAGTATTGAACATGCCAATTGTTTTTCCGTTGTTCTCATAAGAGAAGAAACGCTGGAAAAACTGGGGAACAAAGTGCTGATTTTTTGGAATCTGTTTTTTTTGTTGAGCCATTTACATTCACCTTATTAGTACATAAACAGTATCTCCCACCGCTGGCGCCTCGCTCGTGAGCATAATCTTTTAAAAAGATTCAATATTGACGAGCGAGAAGTTCGCATCAGCGAGGGCAATTTTCTCTTTTAAATAAATTTACTTTTCATTACGCCTTAAAGCTAAAATGGCATTCTTAAGGCTTGGAATATCAGTTCTGATTAGTTTACTATCCACTATATCCTGAGGGTTAACAGTAAACGCTAAGTTTACCGATGTATAATTTTGAGGGTCTTGAATTGTAAGTGTTGGATTTGATGAATAATTTGGTGCTTCAAAAATCTTCTGCCCGTTAAAATGTTCGTCAGTAAATAAGGCCAATCTAGGAGCAAAAAGGAAATTATCAGCTATTACCTGATCAATTATTGCATAGAATTTTAACTTGTTTGGCTTTTCTTCGTATGCAATTATCTTGATGCCTACTTTTATCTCGACCTCCTTAGATTGAAAAGAATTTGAAGATCCATATAAAATTGCTTTGATTCGATTGTATCCATAAGGTTCACGATTAGTGAGTATTTTATCAAAATTTGAATACTTATCGACAACGAACTTCACTCTACCTTCAGAAGCCTGAACGGCAATTCTTTTGGTCTGATTACCCGTTTCTGCATTGACCAATACAGCATACAACTGTTCGTTGCTTCCTGTGGAAGTCCAAGTCACAGTTATAGGATCAAGATCAGTTATAATTTCCTTAGAAGTGGTATTTGTGTTCTGTAAAGTAATGCTTTGAATCTCCAGAGGTTTGGGTCTTAGGAATAGAATAATTCCAATGATTAACAATAACCCGCAAAGTGAATAAACAAAAATGTTTGTAAGAAATTGATTTGTCAATGCCTTAGATAAAATTGCCCGATCACCGACTGATATTTCGTTTCTGAAATCGTTATCCTGTTTTATCAGTTTAATCATTTCCTTTTCTGGTAAATTTTGGATATGGTTATAGAATTCAGGTGCTTCCCTTTGTAGTTTATCCAGGACTTTTTGAATAATAGGATCTGCTGTTATGCTTTTTTTAACCAGTAGGTAAGTAACAAATCCAACAATTCCAAGAATAGCAGGGAGAGAGGCTAAAAAAGTATTCATAGTCTTTATTTAGGGTTATGTTGATGTTTTTCAGTAAGTTAAATGTATGTAATTTAGAGTAACCAACCACTAAGTATAAATACTGTTTTTTTTAATTCGTAGGTAATTTGTGTTTTCCTCGCGGGCTAAGGTTCCACTCTTTTCAGCAGGATATAGGTGAAGATGCGAAGTTAGGAGACGTTCAGCAAAGAGTATGCGATACATTTAGTATCGATAAGGAACTCTTCGGGGAACTGGGTTAGACGCAGACCATGAAATCATGTCTATTAGATCCACATCCACCTTTTACACTAAATAAAATTGAGGATAAATGAATAATTTTTTAACTGCGCAAAAACACTGCGTACCACGAAAATATCTTTGATTAATAATTAAAACAAAAAAGATATGAGTGATTTTCTAGATTATAGTGTGATTAAACGTAAAATTGAAAGTGAAGTATGTGCAGAGCACAATACTAGTCCTAAATTTATAAAGACAGCTAAAGGATTTCAAATAAATTCCTGTTGTGAAGAATTTAAGATTAAATTAGTTGAAAAAGCAAAAAAAAATATTGCTGAACAAACAAAGTCAGCTGTTAAGGAAATGATGAAAAAAGCATTTAAGAGATAGAATAATTTAATTATTGAACATATTCAAATATCAAAATATTATGAGAAACTCCACTGTATTAATAATTACAAATTCAGATAGCGATTTAACAAAGTTAAAATTTGCTGGATCTAAAATTTTAAATGTGTTATCCGATGAATTTATAGAATTTTGTGGAAAAACTTTAACAAAAGATGAAGAATTTCTTTCAAAAATAAGAGAGAAATATAAATACGAAAAAAGAGAACGGTACGCAATTATGTCAGAAGACATTACTTCTCCTGCAATGCAAAAAAATAGCGATGTATTTAATTTTTTGTTGTTGTTATTTCCTAGTATTTTATCAGTTGAATATATTTTGAGCTATCAAACTAGTAAAGAATTCACAAGATATCTTGATTGTTTTGAGTGTGAAATTAAATTTATTAATTCAGACAATCTCTATTTCGATGAAAGCAATTTAAATAATATTAATCTTTTTATTTCAAATTATTTTCCCAATTACTTTGAGAGTAAAATTTTAAAATTTCCTATAATAAACTATATAAATGCATTCGAATCTAATATGTTCCACTTTTCATATGTTGCGTTTTGTATTAGTCTTGAAGGAATTATACAAGGTGGCCATGAATTAATGTACAGAATTCGTAGAGCAATTGCAATAATTTGTGGATTTGACGAAAAATCTAGTGAAGTAATTTTTGAGAATATGAAGAAAATATATGATCTCAGAAGTAAAATTGTCCATGGAGAACAATTTTCAGAAGATTTAGTGAGTGAATATTTGTATTATCTGGAATGTCTTGTTTCAAAAACAATTATTGAATTAATTGTAGACAACATTGATGACATAAATATTCTAAGTAAGCAAATTACTAAGTCCGGTTTTGGAGAACAAAATAAACTATCAACTAATTGGACTGAATATATATTAAATCCAAAAATTGAAAAAACTATATATAAAAAATTATAATATCTAATAAAATATTTTTTATCCATTTTTAGATTACGTGGGTAATGACAATTGAAAAACAAACTGTAACTACTATTAAAGCGACTATGCTTAAGGAGATTTAACACATTGTTTTATAAAATAATGAAGAACATTATGAACCAAAAAGATATGACTAAGCATTTTGCGTTATTAGAAGAAGTTGAGGCATCTAGTAAATTAATCAAACTTGGATTTGGTGAAATTCAAAATATTAGCTTAAGCAATAATTTTCATTTTTTACCTTTTCAGCTTTTATCACAAGGCTTTGAGCGATTCATGAAATCATATATTTGTCTTGCTTATCAAAATGAAAACAATCAATATCCAACTTTTAAATACCTTAAAAATCTTGGTCACGATTTAGAGTCATTATTAAGTGAAATTCTTGATAATTATTATTATGATTTTAAACGGCCTCAATACAACTATGATATTGGATTCTTAAAAAATGATGTAGATTTAAAAGAACTACTTTATATAATATCAGAGTTTGGTAAAAAGTCAAGATTGGATATTCTGGATAAAGTGAGCACCTAATTCTGGATAAAAGTGAGCAGTATAAATGAACTCAAAAAGGTGTCTAAAAAGTAGTTTAAAAGTATA
>NZ_SLWA01000003.1 GCF_004345565.1 Flavobacterium circumlabens
GCCTTTCTTTTTAAAATCCTCATCATGTATTTGATGGGGATTTTTTTGTTTTATATTGAGTCGTGGAATTTAACCGCAAAGCCCGCAAAGGAGTTTTTGGAGTTCTTGAATGGTATTAAATCGCAAGGGACGCAAGGCTGGAGGATTCTTTTGGAAACAAGATCTCAAATTACCCTTAAAGTGCGTTAGGGATCGCAGCGATATCCTTTTGCGGGGAACGTAAATCTCTTAAAGTCCCCCAAACCAATCCCGCAAAAGATTTAGTGAAGAGCCCGGCCCACAAGGAAACGCCATTGGAAAAATTATAAATTGAAGAGATGTACTATGGTTCTATCTTTTTTTTAAGATACTCAAGCATGGGCTGTGTTATTGGCTTGGAAAGAAAGTCTATAATGATGGGATATTTCTTTGCTTTAGCTAAGTCTTCAGGGTCAATAGTGGAAGATAATACGATTACCTTTGCCTTGTTAAATTCGGTGTAATCCGAAGAGGTGAAATGATCGAGAAATTCCCAGCCGCCCATAACAGGCATGTTTAAGTCTAAAAAAATTAACTCCGGCTTTTTATTGATTGTATTTTTACTGTTGTTGTATTTTAAGATGTTAAAGTGATGTAATGCTTCTTCACCATTTTGTGCTGTGATAACTTCATTTGAAAAACAAGATTTTGAAATTACTTTTTTGCATAACATTAAGGTGATCGGGTCGTCGTCGATGCATAAAATTTGCTCAAGCATAATTGATGTTAATTTTTAAATGTTATAGTAAATGTAGTTCCTTTATTAACCTCACTTTCGATACTTATTGTTCCTCCCATAGTTTCTACCTGGGATTTTACAAGATATAATCCTAATCCTTTACTGTCAGGGTAATTATGAAATCTCTGATACAGTCCGAAGATTTTATCTCTGTTTCGCTCTAAATCTATACCAATTCCGTTGTCCTTAAAGGTTAATATAGCTTTATGATCCATTTGTTCGGCTATAATTGATATTTTTAATTTTCTGTTTTCTGATTTGTATTTAATAGAATTGGTTAGCAAATTAAGCAAAATGCTTTCTATATATGCTTTATTTGTGTTTAATAATGGAACCTTGTCAAATTTGAGTTTAATGATGGGTTTGTGAAGTTCTATCTGAAAAGATAACTGGTTGAAGACGTTCTCGAAGACTTCTTTTAAAGAAACTTCCTCTTTTTGCATCGAAGGGTTGTCTTTGATGATGATGACTTTTACTAAATCGTTTATTGTTTCGTTTAATAAATGTGTTGATTTGTTGAAGCCTGTTAAGATTTCTTCTAATTCAGGATTTTCTATCGGGATGTCCTCTATGAGATTTAAAAGACCAATTAAATTAGATAATGGTGCACGCAGATTATGCGATGTTATATAAGAGAATTGCTTTAAGTCTTTGTTGTTTTGGGTTAATTCGCGAATAAGATGCTCTTTTTCTGTTTCTAATTTTTTTTCGTCGGTAATATCTCTCTGGATAGAGATCCAATGGGAAATTACGCCATCATTATTAAAAATTGGAATCATAGAAAACCGTACCCAATATTCTTCTTTTTGTTTGGTATAGCTAATGGTTTCTATTAAGCATTCTTCTTCGTTTTTGATCGCTCTTAATAGCTTTTTTAGTTCTTCGGAATCTGAATTTGGTCCTTTGTTGAAGATATTTGTTGATTTTCCTATTATCTCATTAGGCTGATAACCTGACATTTGAGAGAAAGCCGGATTGATGTAAACTATTTTTGGAATTCTTCCGTTTGCTGAATTGGCTTCCGTAATTAATATCGAATCTTTAGATTGTGTGATTACGGTTTCTAAAAGTTTTAATCGTTGTTCTTCTTCTTTTTGCTTGGTGATATCCTGAATGGCTCCAATCATCCTGATGGCTCTCCCGTTTTCGTCTTTCAGTAAAAAGCCACGGTCCAACACGTATTTATAAGTTCCGTCGGCACATCTGAAACGATATTGATCTTGCCATTTTTCGGTTTTCTGTTCAATAAATGAGTAGAGTTTAATTGACATCCTGATACTGTCTTCGGGATGGATTTTATCGAACCACCATTTTGATGTTTTTCCTACTTCTTTCTGTTTGTATCCAAAAACACTTTCAATGCCTTTATTCCATCCAATACTGTCTTCCTGGATTTTCCAGTCCCAGATCGTATCACTAGTTGCTTTTGCTACAATGTCATACTTTTCATTTGACTCTTTAATTTCTTCATTTGTTTTTTTTAATTTTTCAAAAACAGCGATATTTTTGCTTTCGTTTTTAGAGAGTATATATCTGAAAATTAGACCTGTAATTAATATAAATAAGATGTCTTTTATGAAGAATAAATAAAAATATTCTTTGGAGGGGATAAAACTGGTTAGTAACTTATGACAGAAAATAGCCATAAATAACGAAATGATAATATAAATTAGAGTAATTGGGATAGTTTTACTTTTCATTACTCAAATATA
The DNA here is from genome assembly GCF_004345565.1 of Flavobacterium circumlabens. Taxonomy (GTDB): domain Bacteria; phylum Bacteroidota; class Bacteroidia; order Flavobacteriales; family Flavobacteriaceae; genus Flavobacterium; species Flavobacterium circumlabens. Next base: position 2,470 of record NZ_SLWA01000003.1, read on the forward strand.
GTTAAATTAACCATAATTAAACAATAATTAAACTCATTTTGGCGCTGATATTTACATTGATTTAATCAACTAATTACTTGTCTATACGCAAACTATCGCAGAAACGTTTTTTATATCAAAATAAAGTGTACCTTTGCACCCATTAAAAATCTCAGATGGAATCTATTAGAAACATTGCAATTATTGCCCACGTCGATCACGGTAAAACCACTTTGGTTGATAAAATTATGTATCACTGTCAATTATTTCGTGACAACGAAAATACAGGTGATTTAATTCTTGATAATAACGATTTAGAGCGTGAGAGAGGTATTACTATTACTTCGAAAAACGTATCAGTTCAATATAAAGGAACAAAAATCAATATTATCGACACTCCTGGCCACGCGGATTTTGGAGGTGAAGTTGAACGTGTATTAAACATGGCCGATGGTGTATGTTTGTTAGTCGATGCTTTTGAGGGCCCAATGCCACAAACGCGTTTTGTACTACAAAAAGCTATTGATTTAGGTTTAAAACCTTGTGTCGTTATCAACAAAGTTGATAAAGAAAACTGTACTCCTGAAGAAGTTCACGAGAAAGTTTTTGACTTAATGTTTGAATTAGGTGCTGAAGAATGGCAGTTGGATTTTCCAACAGTTTATGGTTCTGCTAAAAACAACTGGATGTCTGATCATTGGGAAAACGTAACTGATAATGTTGAAGCATTATTGGATATGGTTGTTGAAAATGTACCTGCTCCTAAAGTTTCTGAAGGAACACCACAAATGTTAATTACTTCTTTAGATTTCTCAGCCTTTACAGGTCGTATTGCTATTGGTCGTCTGGAAAGAGGTGTTCTTAATGAAGGTATGCCAATCTCATTAGTAAAAAGAGATGGTACTATATCTAAATCCCGTATCAAAGAACTTCATACTTTTGAAGGACTTGGTCGCAAAAAAGTACAACAAGTTATTGCTGGAGATATTTGTGCAATCATTGGAGTGGAAGGTTTTGAAATTGGTGATACTATTGCTGATTTTGAAAATCCGGAAGGTTTGAAAACGATTGATATCGACGAGCCTACTATGAGTATGTTGTTTACAATTAATGACTCTCCTTTCTTTGGTAAAGAGGGTAAGTTTGTAACTTCTCGTCATATTAGAGAGCGTTTGACAAAAGAATTAGAGAAAAACTTAGCTATGAAGTTAGGTGAAACTGATTCTGCTGATAAATTTATGGTTTTTGGTCGTGGAGTACTTCACTTATCTGTTCTTATTGAAACAATGAGAAGAGAAGGGTATGAGTTACAAATTGGTCAGCCACAAGTTATCATCAAAGAAATTGATGGTAAAAAATGTGAGCCTATTGAGGAATTGACAATCGATTTACCGGAAACTCTTTCAGGTAGAGCGGTTGAGTTCGTTACCATGCGTAAAGGTGAAATGCTTAGTATGGAAACTAAAGGTGACCGTATGATTGTAAAATTTAATATTCCATCACGTGGAATTATTGGATTGCGTAATCAATTGCTTACTGCTACTGCTGGTGAAGCGATTATGGCGCACCGTTTTATAGGATACGAACCTTACAAAGGAGAAATTGCCGGACGTAACAAAGGTTCATTGATTTCTATGGAAAAAGGAAAAGCTATTCCTTATTCTATCGATAAATTGCAAGATCGTGGTAAGTTTTTCGTTGAACCAAATGCCGAAATTTACGAAGGTCAGGTAATTGGAGAAAACTCTCGTGGTGATGATATGTGTGTAAACGTAACTAAAGAGAAAAAACAATCTAACGTTCGTTCTTCTGGAAATGATGAAAAAGCGAGAATTATCCCTCCGATTATTTTCTCATTAGAGGAAGCTTTAGAGTACATTCAAAAAGATGAATATGTAGAGGTTACACCAAAATCTATTCGTTTAAGAAAAATCTACTTAACTGAAACAGACAGAAAAAGATTTAAATTCTAATATTTGAATTTTATATATAAAAAAGCCATCCGACACGTCGGATGGCTTTTTTTATGTTTCATAGTTTTAGTATTATCTTTTTATGCTAAAATGACCTTTGATATCTTTACCATTTGTAAAGATCAAATCAAACCAATAATCGTCAGAGGGAAGTTGCTGACCGTTAAACTGACCGTTCCATCCCGGGCTGTTTTGGGTCATTTGTTTTAATAACTTCCCATAACGATTAAAAATAGAAAGCCTGTAATCCGGAAGCTGATCTAAGTTTTTAATCGCCCATACGTCATTAATACCATCTCCGTTTGGCGTGAAAAATTTAGGATAATCCAGGACATACAGCAAATAATAATTGGAGATACCGCAGTTATCTTTACTTTGTGCAACAGCATTATAAACTCCCGGACTTACATTAGCGAAGAAAGGATCATCCTGAAAATCAATTCCATTTAAGGAGAATTCATAATTGCCGGTTCCTGTATATTGTAAGGTAACGGAATTATCAGTACCGGAAAAATCCTTTATAACTGCTCCGGTAATCACAGCAGGTTCAGATAAAATTACTTGGAACTTTTTAGTTTTTTCACAACCAAATTCATTAGTGACTTTTACGGAGTAATCTCCGGCTTCGGAAACTGTGATAAGAGAATTGGTATTATTAGTAGCGACATTCCATAAATAGCTGCTAAAAGCAGGATCTACTGTCAAATCGATTTGGCTGCCTTTGCATAAACTTTTTGTTTCTTCCTCAAAAGCAGGAGGGTCAAAAGTGTTTACGACAAGTGTAATTGGTGTAATAGCATAACAGTCAGCTCCGTTTACGGCACGGGCGTAAATAGTCTGAGAGAAAGGGATTGTATTTTTGAAAATGTTGGGCAATACATTTGTTTCTGCCAAAGCATCAGCAGCATTTAAATAATAGTTTATAATTAATCCGGTTGGCAACCCCGTCCTAATTTGGGGAGTTACTTGCAAATCAAGATCAAACTGATAAAAACCATCCTGATTATTATCTAAGTCACAGGTTGGTATTGGATTTTGATTTGGAATCGTTTTGCCTGAAATTTCCAATGTTATCTGAGGCGTTTTAAAACAACCGTATTTATTTTCAATTCGGGCAAAAATGATCTGATTAGCACTTTTATTGGTGTATTTTTCAGGAGCAGCAATTTCATTTGTTTTTGATTCAGCATCGGCTAATGATTCGTAATACCCCTTATTAAGAATGGCTGCATCATTATTTTTGATCATATCAGCGGCTTTCGTTAAATTAAAAACAGAAGTTCCGTCTGTATCGTCATCGCATTGTATCAATTTTGTATTGTTTGCTATAATTTCAGGAGCAAATTCAAGATTAATTTCGCCAGTTAACACACAAACTGAAGCTGTTACTGTTGCTTCTACTTTATATGTTCCGGACGCTGTGGCCTTATAGACCGGACTGTTTTCCGAATTTATAAGAACTCCATCCTTAAACCATTTATAGGAGTAAGCAGCTGGTAATTTTGTGTCTAAAATTATGGATTCGCCAAAACACACGGGATAATTGGTTAGTGTGGTCTGATCGGGACCAAAATCAATTTTTGAAGAAAAACTACCCGATTCCAAAAAGACCGCTGAGTCGTAGAATCTATTTCTATCATCGGCAATGACCAATTTTACATGGTATTTTTTTCCGGTAATTAGAGCTGTCTGAGCATTCATGATGATCGTTTGCCCTGCATAATTTACCGGACTTGTATTTTTATTTTGTCCGTTAAAATAATTTTCATTTGATTCCGGGCAACCAGGGTATGGAGCACCTTTAATATCATAACCTGGCTCAGTTTCCGGCCGAATATTAATAGAAGAAACAGGTGTGTTAGTGCCAGGCAACACAGCCAGATTTTTGTACTCATCATCCGTTCCGGCTTCTTTGATTAAAAAAGCAAAGCCGTCTGAATAACTACAAGGGAAGAAAGACTGATATTCATTGGAAGCGAAAATATAATTGAAGCTCAAAAAATCCGTTAGGGGAACGAAGTCAAATTCCAGTACAGTAGCATTTATAGAATTAATTCCTAAGATCTGATTCAGCTCAAAATCTCCTTGCCATTTGTCATCTCCGCCGCCCTGATTGCTTATATAAGGTCCTCTTGCAGATGAACTTGTTGAAGTGGTCAGAACAACACCTTCTTTAAAAGGAAAATTACTTGTTCCGGCATTAAAATACGCAAAACTGTTTTTTCCGGGTGTAAAAGTGTCCCCTGTTCCGGATACATTTGTAACCGAAACACAGGAACTATTTACTAATGTATTTTCTATTAACTGCTGTGGTGTTTTCTGATCGTTAATACTTATAAATTGTGCATTTATCTTGGAAGACAAGCAAAATATAAAGGAAAAAAATAAAATTCTCTTAAAATAATTCATAGTACAGCAAATATACTATAAATCTCTATTTTTTAATAGCTTGTAAGAAAAATGAATAAACAAAAATGTCCAGACCAAAACAATGAGTATGGAAAGATAATGTACACCATAATCTTTGGTGTTTTCAACGCCCATTTGGGTTCCGATGGTTTTTATTACGGATAATCTTGTAAAGGGTTCAACGATTAGATTTGACATTGCTTCCAATGGTAGGAATTGCATAATGTAATTTCCGGTATTGCTGTTTGGGAAAATTTTGAAGACTAAAAGACCTTTAATAATTCCTTCAATGATACTCCATACCAAAAGAAAACCTAACGCAAATGCAGATCGTTTTACCAAAATTCCTAAAAATAAACAGAAGGAAAAGAAACCGGTCAGTTTTACAAAAAAGGCTAACAGATAGTCTAAATCGGTAAAAATAATTCCAATTTCATTATAAGAGGAAAAAGATAGGCCCAATATTAAAGTCATTATGAAAATAAAAATAGTAGAGCACAATGCAAAAAGCACCACCGTTAAAAATTTAGATAATATAAATTCTTTTTTACTCAGACCGTCAATGAGGTTTTGTTTTAAAGTTCCGTAACTGTATTCATTTGCCATCATGGAAACAATTACAATGGCCAGGAAAAATTTCAGCCAGGCAGCAACATAGGTATTAAAATGCCAGATAAAAGGAAAATTAAAAATTCCCATTTCTGCTAAGTGAAATTTAAAAACCCCGATATCAAATTTTATGGAAGCTATTAAAGCAATAAAGGAAAGTAAAATAAAGTAGGTTAAAGTAAGGACACGACTGGCTTTGTTTTTCCAGATTTTTTGTAATTCTATAGAGATAAGTCTGTTCATGGCTTAGTTGTTTTTGATAGTGGCGTTTTTGGTTAATTCTAAAAATTGTGCTTCCAGACTATTTTTTCGTTTTACTAGATGGCTTAGTGCAATGTTTTTAGAAAATAAATACTGATTCAGTTCAGCTGCGGACAATTCTGATTTTAAGTACACCAGAATTTTTCCTTCTTCTTCGGTAATTCGGTCTACGCTCGGATGTTCTTTTAAAACATTTTTCAAAGCTTCATTGTCAGTGGCCTGAAGTTCAAAAAAACCTTCATTGGCAGACATACTGTCAACGGAGCCGGAATACAAAATTTCGCCTTTTCTCAAAACAATTACATGTGAACATACTTTCTCGACTTCGTCTAATAAATGGGAGGCCAATAAAATAGTAGTTCCCTGAGAAGCAATTTTTCTGATAATATCACGGATCTGATGAATTCCCTGAGGGTCCAGACCGTTTGTTGGTTCGTCTAAAATTAAAATTTCAGGATCGTTTAATAGTGCCGACGCGATAGCCAGACGCTGTTTCATCCCTAAAGAAAAAGTACTGAATCTACTGTCTTTTCTTTCCGTTAGACCCACTAAATCAAGTTTTTCTTTTATTTTAGAATAGTCAATGCTTTTTATTTTACAAACCAGTTTGAGGTTTTCTTCTGCGGTCATGTACGGGTAAAAGTTGGGTCTTTCAATGATAGCTCCTACTTTTTTTAAGGCTTCGTGTGTCTGCATTTGTCCCTTAAACCAGCTGTAATTGCCTGATGTCCGGTTTACTACATTTAAAACGATTCCCAAAGTGGTAGATTTTCCACTTCCGTTTGGACCTAATATGCCATAAACACGGCCTTTTTGTATTTCAAAAGATACATTTTTTAAGGCCTGAATGCGCCCGTATCTCTTGTGGAGATTTTCGATAGTAAGAATGGTTTCCAAATTTATTTCGGTTTTAGTTTTTAGTATGACGATACAATAGGCTTATTGTTACGCTAAATTTTATTTATGTGTTTAAAATTATAATTTACTGTAAATTTGTACTAAAGATATTCAAAAGATATTAAAATGAGCGAACCTTTAATGGTCTTAAAAAAACCTACTTATCCTTTAACACCATCTCTTTTAAGTTATTTGGAACGATACGAACGAATTTCGAAAGTATCGGTATTCTATGATGACTTATTGCGATTTTCAGGTTCGGTAAATGTCTATGATAAAAATGAAACGGATACCTTGTGGATTCGTGTTTATTATAATGAATTTGAAAGAAATGAAATCGATCTGAACCTGAAAAGAATCTATTCGCTGTTGCATTCAGATGGAAACAGCGAGATCATTCACTTTCTGAATATTGACGCTATTGATTATTGTACTTTTGGGAATTCGAAACCGTTCCGGATAAAAGTCCGAAATATTCTCAATGATAATTATGTTCATTTTTATATTAAAAAAGCAGACGCTTCCAGAATTTACGGATTGGAACTGGAAGATATTCTTTCACCGGATAAAATCAACTTTTTGGTTTATAAGGATACTTTGATCGAAGAACATATTATCGGAATTCCAGGTGATGTATTTATGGATACTTTGCTGGATAATTGTACCGAAATGGAAAAATCTCAAATAGCAAAAGAGTTTGTAAAGTTCAACGAGCGCTGTATGATTCGTCTTTTGGGCGATATGCGGGCTTATAATTATGTCATTGTACCAATTCATGATTTTGATCAGGTCGTTTATAAAATCCGCCCTATTGATTTTGACCAGCAGTGTTACGAAGGTAATTTTAAAGTTTATCGTCCGCAGTTTTTCAAGGAAAATTATCCGATGATAAAACTAATTAAAGAGAAATTAGAAGAACGTTCAATTATTCAGTATAAAGATGAAGAAAGGGCCATTTTGGCAAAACGTATTCATTCGGCTGAAAACAGGATCAAAAAGCTATTGAATATCATGTGTCACGATACCATTTCGACAGAAGAACATCTGAACCAACTGAAAATGGAATTGTACCGTTATACCAATGACATGAAATTTAAAAATGCCAAATCGATGGGACACATTATGTTTGCTGCATTTGAATTTATTACGCGTAATTTTAAAAACACCAATTTAATTTAATTTTTGAGTTGCAGATTCTACGGATTTTATTTGATTTAATTTTTCGAATTTACTTTAATCTTGTTGAAATCGGTGATTAATAATTTAAAAATAATACTATGAAAAATTCTTTTCTACTTCCCTTTTCAATTGTGTTGCTGGCTTGTCAGCAGCAGTCAGATGCTGATTTGAAAACGCTTTTTTCACTTCCGAAGAAGTTAAAAGAAGTTTCCGGAATTACTTATTTCCCCAAAACAAATCTGATTTATACTCTGGAAGACAGCGGAAATGCGAACGAAATTTACGCTTTAAATGCTGATGGAAAATTAAATAAAACGATCACCATTTCTAATGCAACAAATGTGGACTGGGAGGATATTACAAAAGATCAGGCCGGAAATATTTATATTGGAGATTTTGGAAACAATGACAACGAACGAAGGGATTTGTGTATTTATAAAGTTTCGAAGAATGAGCTGAATAAAGAAAATGCGGTATCCGAATATAAAGTTTCTTTTTCGTATCCGGAACAAACTGCATTTCCGCCAAAGAAAAAGGAACTATTTTATGATGTTGAAGGATTTTTTGAACACGGAAATTATTTTTATCTTTTCACAAAAAACAGAAGTAAAGGGTTTGACGGAACTGCTTTTATCTATAAAATTTTAAATGCTCCCGGAGTTCAGAAAGCCACTAAGATTGGAACATTCAAAACCTGTGATACTTATAATCATTGTGTCCTGACAAGTGCTACAATCAGTCCTGATGGAAAAAAAGTGGTTTTGTTAAGCCACGATAAAATTGTTTTATTTCAGGGGTACAAAGGAGATTCTTTTCATAAAGGCTCACAAACGGAAATAAAACTGAATCATTTCTCCCAAAAAGAAGCCATTGTTTTTAAAGACAACAAAACGTTACTTATCGCTGACGAAAAAACCAACAAAATAGGAGGTAAGGTTTATGAGTTTAAATTGAAATAAATTTAAGGTTCTGAGAGGCTAAGATACTAAGTTGATAAGGTTTTAGTTATTGTGTGATTCGATTCGTGAAATGTAAATGGTAAATGTGTTAAAAGTAGCTGTCATATAAAATAAAATGTCTGTTTTTAATATATAAAAACAGACATTCAAAAACTTTTGTTCCTCAGATTCTTTGCCACTCTGAGCTTTTAAAAAAAAACTTAGCACCTTAGCGACTCAGAACCTTACTACCTTAAGTTTAAAAGCTATAAGCAGCTCCAAAAATAACTCTTCCCACTTCGTCAGGAGATTTAAAATAAGAGATTCTTGCGGTGATTACGTTGACAGCATTTAGCCAAAGTCCGCCTCCATAGTCCTGATGCCATTTTCTTGAATTTTCTCCATCAAGCCAAATTCTTCCGTAGTCAAAACCACCCAGGATTCCGTACGTAAACGGAACTATGGTACGGTTAATTTTGCCGAGACTTAGTCGCAGGTCACTACTTTGTGAGAAATAGGAATTACCTAAAAATCGTTCGTTTCTATAACCGCGTAAATCGGTATCTCCGCCCAAAGTAGCACCCTGATAAAATTCATAGTTGCTATTTAAGATCGCTTTCCCTTTCACATAAGTAGCCAAAATCAATTTTCCGCTATGATCTATTCTGTGTGTAAAGCCTAAAGCACTTTCTATCGTAGGGAAATTTTGTTTCGTATCATTCAGATTAGTAGTCCAGCTAGCGGCAACCATAAAGGCCATTCCTAAAGTTGGTTTAGCTTTAAAATCAGCGTTTTTAAAAATATATTTAATTTTTGCTCCACCGTAAGACTGTCCTTCAAAAATGTCCGGATTTACAATACCGGGAGTGTTTATAAATCTGCCCTCTGTATCTTCCACTTTCATTCTTTCGAAAAAGGGCTGAAAAGTCAATTCGCTTCCATAACGTCCAACGTGTCTAAGCGCCGGAGCAACTTTAAGCTGCTGAATACGCACTCTGTTATAATCCATTCCGGAATCCTGGTCGTTATTTGGCGTTTCATTTCCATAGCCAAAGTAATTCTTAGCAAAGTTCGGAGTGGTGCATTGTGATTCCACATCAATTACCCATTTACCTAATAATCCGGGGAAATGTGCAACATAATTAAATTCCAGACCACCAGTCGCGAAATAATAAAAAGCATTTAATACATGTCTTTGCGTGTAAGGGTTTTGCTTGAAATTATTTACGGTGTAATTAAAATTAATACCGACTTTCACACCATCATCAGGATTAAAGCCAATGTTTGGAAGTCCTGAAACTACATTGTATTTTGGCTTTTCGTAGTTGTATAAATTGACATCATAATCATCTGTCAGCTGCGTTTGGGTCTTTGAATCCAGATTATAGGTATTTTCTTTTGATTTGAAATCATAGACAATCACTCTTTTTCCGTTTTCAATATTATAAATATCATTGTTCTGACCACCAATCAAACGAATTTTTATTTTCGATTTCTGATTTCCGTTTACCTCAAAAGTGTCGTTATCATCTAAACCGTAAATCCATAGATTGGAAGTTTTGCTATCGGTTACATTTTTCGTGTAAATCAATTCATCTCCTTCTTTCTTGATCCTGTAAACCTTAATTTCCAAGCTCTTTTTTGCATTATGACTGATCACAAATTTGTCTTTTTTATCTGTTCCGGCAATCATTATGGTATGGCTCAGGACATCAAAATATTCCGATGCATATTTCTGAAGTTCTTTTTTCCTGTTTTTTAATTTTTGCTGAATGTCTTTAATCGTGGCATCCTGAGTTTCTTTTGGTAAACTCTTAAAGGCATTATCGATATCATTATCAGATAAATTTTTCTGAATAAACTGAGCCTGTTCTATCCAGTCTTTTTCATCAGCAGTTTTCAGAAAAGCCAGATCTAATGGATAAGGTTCTCTGTTGAGCCATTTTACATTATCAATTTTATTTTTAAAAGTTCGCATATGACGAAGCGCCGGAATATTCATTAAAATCGAAAGCAAAGTTCCGTCATATTTAACAAAAGCCTGATCGCGATCACGCGGAATTGGTCGATAAACTATCTTGTCCCCGATTTTATATTCTCCCCAACGCCATTGATCGCTGTGTCGGTCCCAGTCGCCAATCAGCATGTCAAAGAGGCGGGCTTTCATGTATTCTTTTTCGTCAACGGTATACTTTTCATCTTTATGAAGATTTTTCATCATATCATCGGTGCTGATGATATTTCTCGGATGCCCAAAACTTTTGGCATCCAGATGATTGTCCGCGGGTCTTTCTTCCACCATGTATAATTCATCTCCGAAATTTGAATTGAATTCTTTCAGGCCATCTTGTTTCGGAATGTAGTACAGAACAGGATTGGTATGGGCAAGACCTAATTTGTCTGCCATATTTCCAACAGCAAATGGAGTATAAGGATGAGAAGTGGTGTAGAAATCCAGTAAAAAGCCTTCCGCATAGGTGTCTTCAAAATCATTTACAATGTACTGATCTTTAAAAGCGACAGATTGCAGGAATTGGGTGGCACTTTTTTTCATGGCGCGCAATACATATTCGCGGCCTTTGTCATCAGACATTCTTAACGATTTGGACTGATGGCCTCCGCCTTCGCGAATGGGTTTTAAACCGCCCATCAAAGTATCCAAAGTTGCTGTTTTGGCTTCAATTGGTAAGCTGTAGTAGGCTCTGTAATGATTTCCGAATAAGAATCTGTGAAACAAACTTTTCTTCGTCATTTCTTTAGTGTAGATAGAAGTGGTTATCGTTTTCGGAAAATTAGTGCTATTGGCAGCCCAGTTAATTTCTTTTGCTTTTATGATTTCATGTTCAAAAAGTAATTTTTCTTTTTGGTTTTCTTTTCCAAAGAAATTAACTTTTGCATCCCCACTTTTAAATAATGTCAGTGTTGCGTAACCATTTCCTCCATAAGAAAAATCATTTGGGCCTGTAGCCCTTGCAGCTTCAGATTTTGAACCGGCACCACTAATAATTTGCTTGATATTTTCCCTGCTAACGTATTGCAGGTTATGATCGTGCCCGGAAACTACAATTACATTTTTCTGTCCCTGAAGTAATGTTTTTATTCGCTTGGCGTAAATCGTATACTGTTTGTTCTGTAAATCCTGCGGACTAATACCGGATGTCTTCCGCAATAAATTGATAAAAGAGCCGATGATAGGAAGCGGGATTTTGTTTTCCAAAGGAAATAATTGTTTTTCCAGAGAAAACTGACCACCATGAGTACCGTTACTCATTAACGGATGATGAATAGCAAGAACAACCGTTTTTTCCTGATTTTTATTTAAAAGATTTTCAAGTTCGTCAAAAAAATCTTCTCTGGTTTTAATGTCACAATTGTCATTAATGGTAGGGTGGTGATCCCAGTTTTCAAGATACCATTCACTGTCAACCGTAATTAATGTCGATGTACTGTCAATTTTTACATCTTCAATCGGACAGCCTTTGCGGGGCATAAATGCTTTTTTGTCATTAAGGTATTTTGCTACAAAATCGGACTGACGTTCCAAACCGCTAATACCGCTGTACCAGTCATGATTTCCCGGAATAATGATAGTTTTTCCTTTAAAGCTTTCTGTTAGTTTTAACTGATTTTTGAGTTTTGTCTCTGCTGCCGCTTTTTCTGCAGCATTATTATCACCGGGGAAACCTTTCGGATATATATTGTCTCCCAAAAAGACTAAAGTTGATTTTTTATTTGCTTTTTTTAGCTTTTTGTGCAGTAATTCAAGTGTTTGCTGTGCTTGTTCTTCGTCAGCATTTCCCGCATCTCCGACTAAAAAAAGAGTGTGAGCAATTTTTATGGTATCTGTTGCGTTTTCATTTTCGTTGGCGCTGACACTTTTTCCGTATTCCGCTTTATGCGTAGCGCAGGAATGAAGTATTAACACAGAGGTTATTACTAAAGAATAGTTTTTAATCTTAGTAATAAAATGGTTATCCAAAAACAATTTCATAATTTCGTGGTATAAAAATATTCTTTATGAATTTAATAGAACAATCCGAACATTTCGTCAGTAATTTACTCAAAGATAACCTTTCTAATTTATATTCTTACCATAATATTAACCATACTTTTAATGTAGTAACTGCGGTTAATAAGCTTTGTAATAAGGAAAATGTGGAGGGTGCTGAAAAAGAAATGCTTTTAGTTGCGGCATGGTTCCACGATACCGGTTATATAAATGGCGTAGAAGACCATGAAAACGAAAGCGTTAAAATTGCGACTGCCTTTTTGAAAGAGAAGGAACAATCAGAGATATTTATAGCCGAAGTTTCGAAACTTATTCTGGCTACATCCAAATATTACGTTCCGCAAACACACCTGGAGAAGATTATAAAAGATGCTGATTACGTTCATATCACCAGCTTAGAATACGAATCTACGTGCGAATTATTGCGCTTTGAATTGAAAAACACCCTTAATCTTACTTTTTCAAGCTTAGACTGGGCAAAAGAAAACCTGAGTTTTTTAATAAACACGCATCGCTTTTACACGGATTATGCCCTGAAAAAATGGCAGCCCTTAAAAGAGAAAAATATCGCTGCGGTTCAAAAAAGATTGAATAAGGAGGAATTGAAAAAAGCAAAAGAGTCTGAAGCCGAAGAAAAAAAGAAAGATAAAGTAGAAAAACCGGATCGTGGTGTGGATACTTTATTTCGTGTAACTTTAGGAAATCATACGCGTTTGAGTGGAATTGCAGATAGTAAGGCGAATATTTTGTTGTCTGTAAATGCTATTATTATTTCAATTGCGCTTTCATCAATTATACCAAAATTAGACAGTCCGAAAAACGCACACCTCGTGATTCCAACTTTTATCATGTTGATGTCGAGCGTTATTACTATTATTTTTGCTATTCTTTCTACACGGCCAAAAGTGACTTCGGGTTTCTTTACCCGTGAGGATGTTGAAGCTAAAAAAGTAAATTTGATGTTTTTTGGAAATTTCTACAAAATGCCGCTTAAAGATTACGACTGGGCGATGAACGAGATGATGAAGGACCGTGATTATTTGTATTCGACCATGATCAAAGATTTATACTATCTCGGATTGGTGTTACAGCGTAAATATAATTTGCTGCGAATTGCTTACAACTTTTTTATGGTAGGCATTATCATCACCGTTGTTGCATTTGTAATCGCTTTTAAATCATTATAGCAATAAGCTCAACTAAATTAGTTGAGCTCATCCAGTAAATCCTGATACGTAATTTTTTTAGCGTTTGCGCCGGCAATGTTATTAATCACTTTTACGCGTATAGCTCTAAGGCCTGAAACACCCTGCAGATCTTCAACTTCAAATTGTTCTATTGAAGGTTCCAGTATTTTTTTGTGCTGTAAATATTTGATGTATTTTAGATATTCAGCTTCTTCACTATTCTGAGAATATACGATCGTAATTTTTTCTTTCTCCGTTATTCTCTCTTTTTTGCCTTTGATGTTCGCTTTGTCGATACGTTTTTTAACAACCTCATATCTGGCATTGTAAGTCCCATCGACATCAAAACGTTTTTCATCCATTCTGAAACGAATAGAAAGCGCTGAACTGAAGACCAGAATTAATGAAGTCACATCGAGTTCGTACGGTAAAGATTCTTTTAGCTGATGATGTTCCAGTTCCATTTCACATAAAGTCTGCAGCTGCCACAAACGAAGGTTGTGCAGATACATAATGTCAAAAGGTTTTGTTGGGGCTATTGAAGCTCCGATATATAAATTATGCTCAACACCATCCGTTTTAAAACGTTCGTAGTAATGCGGATAGATTTGTTGGGCTTCCAACTGTTTTCTGTCCAGTACCGAAGCTAATTTTTTATTGATAATAGACATAGCATTATCAAATTTCTTTCTTTCCTGATAAAACATTCCTGTTTTTTCATCCAGGCTTTCAAAATACAACTGCTCTAATTTTTCATTTTTAGCCGTGTCTTTTGTGTTTTTTAAAATCGGATGAATTTCCTCTTCAATATAACGCTGAATATGTTGTTCGGTATCTGCTTTCAAAGGCTGATCCAATTCATCCCGAAGTGTTTCTAATTCAAATTTACGTTGTTCCAGAAGCATCAGATTACTATTGGGTTTCTGATTTCCGAATATTTCTAAAATGGTCGTAAGCTGATTTTTCAAATCTCTTTTAACCGTTTCATTTCGATGTTCCGATGAACCCTTAATATCAATTTGTCCGTATAATGGAAAAACGTTTTTAAACACAATCTCCTTAAAGATATAATCTTTGGTTGGATTGTTGTTTTGAAAGTAATTCTGGGATTCTTTTTTAAACTTCCAATACACGCTTGGGTGAATGGTAGTATACTCACGCTGAATGATCGCTTCAACCTGATGCTGCATATCCGTATTATAACGATCGATGGTGTCGGTTAAATAAGGCAGGACCAATTCAAGTTTGGTTGCATTTACGCTGTTTAAACTTCTTGGATTTTCAGAAACTAATTCGACAACACCCAATAAATGACCATCTTTTATTACCGGAGCAAAAACACAACTCTGGATGTTTTGTTTTAATAAATGCTCGCCCAGTCTTTTATTTGGGGATTCTTCCATGAACTTTTTGACATTAGAAATAACAAAAGGTTCCTGTTTGTCTAATAAATTTTCAAAAGAACAGCCAAAAAAAGCATTTTTGCAATCTACTTCATGATCGGTTGAAAGTAAAAAACTTTGGAGTTGATTATCGTATTTGACTGGCCTGATAAATTTTTCTTCCTCCGGATTGTAAATAATAAAACCAACTTTTAAATCCGGAATTTTAAAGATAGATTTAAAAATATTTTCGATAATATCATTTGATGCTACCGTTTTTGTATCTGGTTTTAGCAGATTACTTTTTAAATTGGAGATAGCACTTTCTGTAGTGGCATCGAATAAAGAAACGATTCCGAAGCCTTTCAGGCTCCAGCTTCCGGGAGGAAATTTCGATTTCCAGAGTTCCATATCATTATAGTTGTCAATCAGCAGATCAATATCGTCTTGCGTAAGCGAAACAGAATGTTCTGTCGGGGTGATTTCCATAAAATCGGCATTATACAGAATTCGATAATGTTTTTCAATTCCGTTTTCATCCGGAATATCGTAAAAAAAGATTTTATTGAAATCTATGTTTTGACCATAATAGCTGCTCAGAATCAGGCAGCAGTTATTAATATAGAACTGGTGACTGTCAAAATCACGAATCTCCATATAAAACTCATCGCCCGCATTACGTAATATTCTTTTGAAACGCTCTGTATAATTGAAAGAGATGTTTTGAAAGGGAATGGTAACTGCTTTTATTTCATTATAGGTCAAAGCTGTAGGAAATAAATCAGCTAATATGTTTTTAATTAGAGCCTCATTCTTTTTTATAATGCTGAAATCTTCAATTCCAGTCTTCAATTGAGGGATAGAATCGATCTGTTTTAAAATAGCTTTCGCATAGTTCGATCGATAATCTACGTTTGATAAAGCAATTTCTTCAAAAGACTCAATTAATTTATGAAAGGAGATTATTGTTTTGAAAGGACTTTCTGCGTGCAAAAGAGTATCCATTTGTTTTTGGTTTAGAATGCAAAATTAAGCAAAAATTAAGAATGTTATTGATTTTACCATCTCTTTCGTTTATGGTTCGATAGATTTTAATGGGCTGGAAACTGACGTTTTCAGGGGGTATTTTTTATTTAACAAAATATTAACTTCAATAATAACGGAACGATCGTTCCGTTATTATATCTTTGCTCCATAATAATTGAACAATCAATAATTTAAAAACAAATAAAAATGAAAAATTTAGAAAACAAAGTAGCTATAGTAACAGGTGGAAATAGCGGAATTGGGTATGCTGCTGCAGCAGAATTAGTATCAAAAGGTGCAAAAGTAATTGTGACAGGAAGAAACAAAGAAGCTTTGGCAAAAGCTGAAACAGAATTGAATGTTACCGGAATTGTGGCAGATCAATCTGATTTAAAATCAATTGATAATTTAGTTTCTCAGGTAAAAGAGCAATTCGGAAAAGTTGATATTGTATTTTTAAACGCAGGAATTGCAGCTTTTGCTCCGGTAGAATCAGCTTCAGAAGATCATTATGACAGTATTATGAATGTGAATGTAAAAGGAGTTTATTTTACAGTTCAAAAAGTATTGCCAATTTTAAACGATGGTGGTTCAATCATCTTTAATACTTCAGTAAATGCACAATTAGGAATGCCGGGCTCAAGCGTATACGGAGCAAGTAAAGCAGCAGTTTTGTCCTTAAACAGAATATTTGCTGCAGAATTAGCACCAAGAAAAATCAGAGTAAATGCGGTTTCTCCTGGTCCAATTGAAACCCCTTTGTACGGAAAAGTTGGTTTAGAAAAAGAAGAAGTAGAAGGTTTAGGAGCTGCTTTGGGACAAAAGATTTTATTGAAACGTTTTGGACAAGCTAGTGAGGTTGCAAAAACAATTGGTTTTCTTGCTTCAGATGATGCATCATTCATTACAGGAACAGAAATTGTTATCGACGGTGGACTTACTGTAAACACAGTATTATAATTTTTTGACTAATTAGGGAACGATTGTTCCGCTTAATTAGTATCTTTGTAAAGAATTTAATTTAGAACTCATGGCCAGGACAAAAGAATTTAATGAAGATCAGGCTTTAGATAAAGCTATTGAAATTTTCTGGCACAAAGGGTATAACGGAACTTCGGCTCAGGATTTAGTAACACATTTAGGTTTAAGCCGTTCCAGTTTGTACGATACCTTTGGAGACAAGCAAAAGCTTTTTTCCAAAGCCTTACGCAGATATCAAAAGCAAGGTCAGGATTATGTAAAAAATCTTCTGGACGAATCTGAAGACATAAAAGCAACGCTGACGGTAATTTTTAAGCAGGCTGTTTTAGAAAGTCTCGAAGACCGAATTACAAAAGGCTGCTTTATGGTAAATTCATCGGTAGAACTTGCGATGCATGACGAAGAAATTGCCAAAATAGTAAACGATAACAGAGCAACCATGCAGGACATTTTTCTAAAAGCGGTCACAAAAGGGCAGGAGGCAGGAAAGATTTCAACAAAACAGGATGCAAGAACACTGGCTCGTTTTATCTTTAATAATTATACCGGAATCAGGGTTTTGGCCCGTTCGGGAGAGAAAGACAAACAAGCTTATGATGATATTCTCAAAGCAATGTTTTCTTTATTTTAACAGAAAAGTATTTTAATTAAAAAACGGCAATTACAAATAGTAGTTGCCGTTTTTTGTTTAAGTAAGTAATAGAAAATGAATGACTTTCTAGCTTTTTTCTTCTTTGTTGAAGTAAACTAAATAGTAATACATTTGTTTTTCTTCATCCCAGCCTTTTTCAACGTATTTTTCTGCGCTTTCCGGATTGATGAAATCCATTTTAATCTGAATATGCGTATCCAGGTTAATAACGTTTTTAATCGATTTTCTGGCGTCTGAAACTGCTGCGTTGGC
Organism: Flavobacterium circumlabens; assembly: GCF_004345565.1. Taxonomy (GTDB): domain Bacteria; phylum Bacteroidota; class Bacteroidia; order Flavobacteriales; family Flavobacteriaceae; genus Flavobacterium; species Flavobacterium circumlabens. Next base: position 20,204 of record NZ_SLWA01000003.1, read on the forward strand.
AATTGGGAATGAGGTTACATCTTCGATGCTATATTTTTCTCCTTTATCAACTTTATAGTTTTTGAATTCAGGAATTAAGTCAGGGTTGTCTAATACTTCATTTAAGAAATTTTGTTCTTCAAACTGATCATTTTTAGCGAAATAATTCACAGACCGGTTCATAAACATCACTTCTTCTTTTTTGTCTTCTGCCGGTAAAACTACATCTTTCGCGAAGTTCTGACAGAATTTAAGGTATTTTTTAGTAATGAAGTTTTCATCTTCAAAAGCATCAACAGATAAAAAATGCTCCAGCCAGTAACGAGCGTCATAACGGTTGCTGTCTACGGTAAGTATTTTATATCCTTCTTCTTTTTTATAATTAAAAATCAGGCATCCTTTATCTAATTTGCTCAGGTTGATTCCTTGTTGCAGGATCATTTCAAGGTTGCTGTCTTTTTCTTCGAATTGTAAAAAGTCGGCTTGCAATTCGCTTTTAAAAATTCCGATAGCATCCACAACATTGTTGTCAATACTTAAATTGGTCAGGTAGGTTACATAAACCTCTCCGTTCTTAATATGCGGATGATTGGACTGCTCGAATAAATGTGTCGTGATTTTTTTTGAAATCTCCTGCACATTCGCGGGATTCGCAAAAATCTCGGTAGCATATTTAAACATGTCATTATAATCCAAATCTACTTCGTGCGCAAACTGATAATAGTTTTCTTCTTTTTCTCTAAAAGGCTTAAAGAAGTACTCTTTTATCAAAGGCACAATTTCGTCATTCAGATTAAATGGCTGTTCCGATAAAAAAATCGCTTCGTTTCTGCTTTTGTTTCCTACGCGGTGTATCGAAAGCGTCTCGATGTGGGTGTTGAATAAGTTGATCATATTTAAAGGTTCTGAGGTTCTGAGTCGCTAAGGTTCTGAGTTTTTAGTTTCTGTCTTTTATTTTTTTTATAAACGAAACTAGCATTCTCTCTACTTCCCGGCTGTCCTCATATAAATTATTAAATTCTTGTTCGTTAAGATAGGTTATATTTTTAGCAATTTCTAATTGAGTTTGCATTTCAAATAAAGAGCCTATTGCTATATTTAAAAAGCGTAAAAAATCTTTACTACTTTCTCGTCCGGATCCTTCGGCAATATTGCTGGGAATTGAAATTGAACTTCGTCGGATTTGTGAAGTCAATCCGAAGATTTCTTCTTTTGGGAAATGGTTGGTTGAAAAATAGATTTTGGTAATCAGGGTCATTGATTTTTGCCAGATTAGAAGTTTTCGAAAATCACTCATTTTTATTTTTTTAATTTGAAAAATTAAAAATAAGAAAAAACCTTCAATATGAAAACTTAGAACCTTAGCGACTTAGAACCTCAGAACCTCAAAAAAAAAACTAATTCCAATTCTCCTCAAACCCGAAATCCTCAAAGCTGTCGTCTCCTTCGAACATATCCAGATCATCCTCGTCTAAATCGTCTTCAAATTCGCCGTAGATATCGTCGTGCATGTCGGCTTCAAAGTTTTTTTCTATGGCTTCGTCCGGCATTTCCCCGTGGGAGAATAAGGTTTCCGGGTAGATTGCAGTGGCAGATTGCTCTTCCACAGCGGCCAATTCTACAAGGAATGTCCACATATTAATGAAATCGTACACATAGATAATTTTGGTATTTTCTTTGTCTAAGATATCAGATAAGGTATAATCACTCATGATTTTTTGTTCGCCTGGAACATCTCCGGTATCAAAAAGCGGAATTTCATCTTCCTGATTCCAAGTTTCATCGCAGGTATAAAAAGAAGCTACTTCCATTCCGTCAAAACCAAAAGCGTTGAAGATCGCATTGTGTAAATCCTCAAGCGTATCGTCTTCAAGAATTGCAATGTCTCTGAAAATGTCTTCTTCGGCGTCTAGAATTACTCTAAATTTATAAACCATAATCTTTGTATTTTTTGAAAAGTCAAAGGTAAAATATAAAAAACGAAATCCGAATTATGAATTACGTTTTGTTGAAAAGATTTTAGAAAGCGATTTATCTTAACGAATGAAGTTTAGTATTAGTGGTCACGCTGAGCGGAGTCGAAGCCCATTCCAATTGGCAATCTTTCGACTTCGCTCAGCGTGACAGAAGAGTTAAGATAAAAAATTACTTCCCAACCAATCGCTTTCTGATCCTATGATAGCGTTTGTGATAGGTACTATGACTTGGGTAAGTCCTGCCTGAAGTCATATTATTAAAAATTAAAGCGACCACAAGCAAAATCAAAACTCCTGCCAGTACAGGAGACAGGACATACATATAGCCCAAAGCTTTTATTTTTTCGGATCCAATTACGGCAATAAGCGCCGTTGCACCTCCGGGAGGATGCAGTGTTTTGGTAATTTGCATTACAATAATAGCCAGGGAAACGGCAAGTGGTGCCGCAATCCAGAGAATGTCAGGAGCGAGTTTATGAACAGTTACGCCGACCAGTGCAGAAACCACATGTCCGCCAACTAAATTTCGGGGCTGTGAAAAGGGACTTTGAATAATTCCGTAAACCAAAACACTCGAGGCACCAAACGAACCAATTAAATAAACGGCATCATTACCAGAAAAATGTATGGATTGTATGTAAGCCAGAATTCCAATTCCGACAAAGGAGCCTAAAAAGGACCAAAAGTGTTCTTTATAATCAATTAAGGTTTCCTTATAAAGTATATAACGGGTCTTGCGGTAACTTCTTTTTAATTTTTGAGTGGGCATTTATGTGCATTTTATTTTGACGAACATTAATGTTTTTGTCAGAGATTTAAGGATTAAAAATCTTAGAATCCGCTTAATCTGTGGCAAAAAAATACCTTTTTATTTTATGAAACTTGGAGAATACGTATAAACGGTATACGGATAAATCATTTTTGCCGTGTATTTAGAAATCAGGCAAACGGCTAAAATCGGAAAGAATAAAGTATAGTCATTCGTTAAACCACACACCAAAAATATAGCGGTAAAAGGTGCATGAATGCTGGCGCTCAGTACTGCGGCCATTCCGATAATCATAAAATTAACCGGGATGACCTGTGTGTTAAAAAATGTATTTAAAATAGAAGCGACCAATAGACCCAGAAAAGAACCGATAAATAGGCTCGGGGCAAAGACACCTCCATCGCCGCCGGAAGCCAGGGTTACAGAAGTTACGATTGGTTTCAGAATTAAAATTCCGATGAAAGTCAGGGCTAAAGTCAGGGTCAGAGGAAGCTCGCCGGAATTTCCAAAAATCATTTTAATAGAATGATAGCCTTCTCCGTACAATTGTGGAAATACAAATAAAGAAACGCTCAAAATAACTGATCCTATAAGAATTTTGTAATAATGAGTTTGGATTTTACCGAACTGAGATTTAAAAAACAATACGCAGCGTGTCAGGTAAACCGAATTTATTCCGGCCAGAATGCCTAAAAGAATAAAATAAGGAATCGCTTTCAGATGCCAGGTGGTAATCGAAACGGTAAATAAATGCTCTTCTTTTAAAATCGATAATAAACCAAAAGCAATAGAAACTGCGATTACATTGGTAATGATAAAAGCACGTGTCACTTTTCGGGAGATTACTTCAACAGCAAATAAAATTCCGGCAATAGGACTGCTGAATAAAGCGGTGATTCCCGCCGCAACTCCGGCACAAATTAATTCTGTTTTGTACTTGCGGAAAACATTTTCTTTTTGCTGTGCAACGGAACCAATTGTTGCAGTAGCTACAACAGTTGAAACTTCAATTCCGGTTGAACCTCCGAAAATAACGGTTAATAATCCGTTTATAAAATGGGATGGAATTTTATACGAAGGAAGATTTTTTGAACTTGAATTAGTACTTTCAAAGACTTCCTTAATGCCTTTATTTTCCTTTTTCTTAAAAAGATACTGTCTCAGGAAATAGATGACGGACAATCCGAAAACAGGAAAAAGAACATAGAATATTGGATTTACAGTCACTTGGTGAAAGAAAATTTCTTCGTAATATTCTGTTATTTTTTTTAGTGAAATTCCTAAGAATGCCGAAAGAAAACCAATTAATACAGAAACGATAACTAATTTTCGGAAAACAATGAATTGATGATTTTTTTTGATTTGCGCCGTTTTGTTCATCAGAAGTAAATTTGAGAATCGCAGAATTTTATTTGCGATTTCACAAAATTAGAGAATCAAATTCGGTTTTTAATAAAAAACATTCAGAATATTGTGTTAAAAGTTGTTTTGAAGGATAATTCTAAGTTGTTTTTGTTGTGTAATGTGGAAGAAAAATTTCGAAAAGTTGAGAAGTTTAATTTAAATTAATTACTAAACCTACTAGTTTGTCATTTCGACGAAGGAGAAATCTCCACTAGTAACTCCACATGCAAAATCGCCAATCTTTGTCGAGCTACTTGCGAAGATTTCTCCTTCGTCGAAATGACATAAATGAAAAAAAAACTTTCCGACTTCGCGACTTCTCAAGATTAAATCTTTCTAAAAATTACCTTTCATAAAATTCAATAGGCAATAAATCCGGATCGGCGATGAAAGTAAATCTCTTTTCTGTTGTTTCATCAATTCGAATGGGTTCCGAATCGATATTCTTCGAATTTAAAAAAGCAACGGTTTCCTCCAGATTAATTACTTCAAAGGCCAAATGCCGCAAACCCACGGCTTCTGGTCTGGAAGGACGCTGCGGTGGATTTGGAAATGAAAATAATTCGACAATATAACTGCCGTTTAATGCCAGGTCAAGCTTGTACGACTGACGTTCTTCACGGTAGATTTCGCGAATAATAGTCAGTCCTAAAACTTCGGTATAAAAAGTTTTGGATTTTTGATAATCAGAACATAAAATGGCGATATGGTGGACTTTGTTTAAGGTAAGCATTATGATTTTGATTCAGGTTCCTGATTTAATTTTCGAATGATTTTTGCGGGATTTCCAACAGCCAGTGAGTTGTCCGGAATGTTTTTCGTCACTACAGATCCGGCGCCTATAACACAGCCTTTTCCGATGGTTACGCCCGGGCATATAACAGTATTCCCGCCAATCCAGCAATCGTCCCCAATGGTAATCGGTAAAGCATTTTCTAATGTTTTTCGCAACTCGGCATCAAGCGGATGGGTTGCCGTATAAATTTGAACGTTCGGGGCAAAGAACACATTCGATCCGATATGTACCGGTGCACAGTCCAAAACCACACAATTGACATTGAAATAAACGTTATCCCCACAAAAAATATTATATCCGTAATCGCAATGAAAAGGGGGCTCAATATAAAAACCTTTGCCTGTATTCGGAATTAATTCAGCTATAATTTCTTTGGCTTTTTTCGTCAGACGGTATTCGGTTACGTTGAGGCGATGCAGTAAATTTTTGGCTTTTCGGCGTTCTTTTATTAGAACGGGATCTGTTGCAATATAATATTCGCCCGAAATCATTTTTTCTTTTTCAGTCTTCATAAAGTAGGGTTATGATTATAGTAATTTTTTCAGAATTACAATTTGCCCCAAATGATAAACGTCATGCTGAATGATTCCATGAATGTGTTCGTAATACGTATGATTGTTATCGACGTATATTTTTTCTAAATCCGAATCATTAAAATCTTCGAAAAAGGCATTCCACAATTCCTGGGATTTTGCCAGACTTTGCAGCGATTGCTCCCAGGCTGCTTCGGAAGAATCTAAAATTGGAACAAAATAATTATGGTCAGGAGCTACTACTGTTTCTCCCTGAACACGCCTTAAAATGTTTCTTCGCCATTGTATAAGGTGATTGACAATTTCCCAAATGGTATTCAAATTAGGGTTTACTTTCCTGTAAGCCTGCTCTGCTGTTACATTCTCTAAAGTATGTGACAGAGTAACCTCCAGCCACGGATTTCCATTGTAAATGGATTGGTATAAATTCGAAATTCTTTTGTTTTCTGACATAACGACTATGGATTTTTTGTTTTTTTTAAAGTTTAATTTCAGGTTTTAACTGATTATCAAAGGTGTAAAGTGAATTTTACCGGATGATATGTTTTGTAATTTCTTCGGTTTGTGTATTAAAAACTATAATGCCTTCATGATTATTATCAAGTTGCCCGGCTAATTTTCCTTCTTTTGTCCAGACAGCGCTAAAACCCATACTCACAAAATTATCACATTCCCCAATACAATTTACCATTAAAACCGGCATTGTATATTTTTTAGCAATTTCCGGATAGTGAATAAGAGCTTTTTTTATACCATTTTGAGATTTTGCTACGCTGGCAAGATATATTTCCCCTCCCAGTTTACTTGCTTTTTCGGCATGTTGGGTTTGCAGACTTTCGTAGCAGATAGCGGGAATAATTTTTTGGTTTTCAATTTCAATTAGTATTTGTTCATTACCTTTTTCAAAATAAGGAAGTTCATCGTCATGGAGTTGTTGTTTGGAATAGGTAAGTCTTTCCTGATCCGGTCGAAATACAATCATACTGATTTGGATTCCTGTATTTGTTTTTGTTGGAATCCCGACTCCGATTGTAATCTTTCTTAGATTCGAAATTTGCTGAAAGCTCTCCAGTCGGTCATCGTCCTGATGAGTTGCAAGTTCTTTTGCAAGTTCCGGTTCATAACCTGTTAAAGAAAGCTCCGGAAAAAATAGGGAAGTTGCTTTTAGTGAAGAAGCAATTTCGATAAATTTGATGTGCTTTTCTATGTTGGCTGAAATGTTTCCCTTGCTGGGTTTTATCTGAGCAAGTCCTATGTTCATTTGTATTTTATCTTAAAAGTGACGAACTAAAAGCTAAGATACAAATAAGTAATTTACAACTCATCCCCGAATTTCTACAATTGGGTTATTTAATATTTTTTAACTAAAACTGTTAAAATATATTTGCGTCATCAAAAACCAATAATATATAAACCAACAGGTATGAAAACCAAATTACTCTTTACAATTACCGTTTTATTTTTTGCAGCTTTTGTTTCTGCCCAAAATACGATTTCCGGCAAAGTGCTCGACCAAAAAGGAAAACCGGTTCCGGGAGCCAACATTTACATTGACGGAACGTATGACGGAGCTACAAGTTCTGAAACCGGTGAATTTTCTTTTGAAACGACAACAACGGGAAATCAGTTTTTGATAGTGAGCTTCCTGCTTTATGATACCTTCAAACAAGAAATTGATGTTACCAATTATAAAGACCAAACGGTTAAATTAAGAGAAAATGTAAATGCTCTTGACGCCGTAGTGATCACAGCCGGAACTTTAGAATCGGGAGATAAGGCGAGAGTTTCAGTGTTAAAACCTTTGGATATTGTTACCACTGCGGGCTCTGCCGGAAATATTATTGCCGCTTTGCAGACTTTGCCGGGGACACAGACCGTTGGGGAAGACGGACGTTTATTTGTTCGTGGAGGAGAAGCCAGCGAAACACAAACTTTCGTTGACGGACTTCGTGTAGCGCAGCCTTACGGTGCAAGTACTAATAATTTGCCGACCAGAAGCCGATTTTCTCCTTTTTTGTTTAGTGGAATCGCTTTTTCTACTGGTGGTTATTCTGCGGAATATGGCGAAGCTTTGTCGAGTGTTTTACTTTTGAATACTCAGGATGAACCGGATCAGAATAAGACAGATATCGCTTTAATGACGGTTGGTTTAGGAGTAGGGAATACCCAAAAATGGAAAAAAAGCTCGTTCAGTATCAATACCAATTACATCAATTTAGCGCCTTACCAGGCCGTTATTCCACAAAATGTAGATTGGAATAATCCATACCAGTCTCTGGGTGGGGAAGCTGTTTATCGTTATCATTTTACAAATGGAATCTTTAAATTGTATGCTGCTTTCGATTCTGAAAAATTCGATTTGAATCAGAAAAATATAAATTTTGCCGAACCGGTCAGAACGGATTTAAACAATAATAATTTTTATCTGAATGCTTCTTACAAAGGAGATTTTGGAACCGGCTGGCAACTGACTTCGGGAATAAGTTACGGGTACAGCAAAAACAAAGTCAAATTTGATATTAACGATGTTGATACTAATGAAAATGCGGCACAACTAAAATTGAAATTGAGAAAAAATGTTTCCAATTACTTTAAATTATCTTTTGGAGCCGATTATTTCATTACCAAATTTAATGAAAACTTCAATGATAATATTTCGATTAAAGTAGCAAATGGTTACGATTCCAATATTGCGGCTTTTTATACGGAGGGAGATGTTTTGTTTTCGAAGAACCTGGCTTTGAAAGTAGGTGTAAGGCTTTCGAATAACAGTTTGTTAGATGAAACAAATCTGGCGCCAAGAGCTTCCGTAGCTTACAAAATTTCTAAACATAGCCAGTTCTCTTTTGCTTATGGGGATTTTTCCCAGACACCGGTGGTTGATTATATCAAGTATTCAAAATACCATCAGTTTGAAAGCGAAAAAGCACAGCATTATATTCTGAATTATCAATTTACGAAACCGGGACAAACCTTCAGAGCCGAGGCTTACTATAAAGATTACAGCAATTTGGTTCAGTATAATACAAGAGATATTCAATATAATTCGGTTTTCAATAATAACGGTTCCGGTTATGCCAAAGGTTTGGATTTGTTTTGGAGAGACAGCAATTTGTATAAAAATTTAGAATATTGGATTTCTTATTCTTATATCGATTCGGAAAGACAGTATAAAAACTTTCCTAATATGGCGACACCAAATTTTGTTGCGAATCATAGTTTGTCAATCGTAACCAAATATTTCATCACCGATTGGAAATCACAAATTGGTTTCACGAACAGTTACAGTTCCGGAAGACCTTACAACGATCCCAACCAGACACAATTTATGAACGGAAAGACAAAGTCCTACAATAGCTTAAGCTTTAACTGGGCGTACTTATTGACCACCCAAAAAATATTGTATTTCTCGGTTTCAAATGTATTAGGAAGTCAAAACGTTTTCGGATACGATTATGCCAAATTACCGGATGCCAACGGAGTTTACAACAGACAAGCCGTTACCCCAACAGCAGACAGATTCTTCTTTGTTGGTTTCTTCTGGACGATCAGTCAGAATAAAAACGAGAATCAGTTGAAAAACTTGTAGAAAGAAGGTTCAGAGTTGCAAAGGTGCAAAGTTACAAAGGTTTAGAATTGTGATCGTAAAAGCTTTTTTAAAGAAATTATTTGGCAAAATTAGATTTGTAGGATATAAAAAACTTTGAGCCTTTGCACCTTTGTTACTTTGTACCTCAAAGAAAAAACAATTCAGTAACCAAATTCAACAACTCGGTATCATTTAATTTTAAAACAATAAAATCCGGTATACTTTTGAAGTATAAATTAATAACAGAGTTTTAATCATCAATAAAAAAACTTAGAACCTTAAAAAATAGAAACCATGACCAAAATTATTACGCTAATCACTTTTTTTATCTGCAGTTTAATGTCTGCACAAAATGTAAATCTTACTGTTTCCGTTTCAGGTTTGAAAAACAATACAGGGGCTGTCAAAGTAGGTTTGTACAACTCAGACGGTACATTCCTGAACACGACTTACAAAAGCATTGTTTCTGAAATTAAAAATAATGAGTTAACCGTTACCTTTAAAGGTATTCCAAAAGGAGAATACGGGATTTCAACGTATCATGATGAAAACAGTAATGGAAAGCTGGATAAAAATATGATGGGAATTCCTTCTGAAGCCTATGCGTGTTCGAATAATGCCAGAGGATTTATGGGGCCTCCTTCGTACAAAGATGCTAAATTTACGGTTAGCAAAGACTCGAAAATAGCTATTGTATTCAACTAAAAAATAATTAATTAACAACCATTAAAATAAAATTAAAATGAAAAAAATAATTACCACCATCGCATTATTTGTAGCCGTAATAAGTTCAGCACAAACACAATTTGAACAAGGAATGGGAAAAGCATTCGGACTTTGGAAAGAAGGAAAAAATACAGAAGCTTCGGCAATGTTCGAAAGAATAGCGTCTGCAGAAAAAAACAGCTGGCTGCCTAATTATTATGTTGCCTTAGTGAATACAACCAGTGCTTTTGCAGAAAAAGATAAATCTAAAGCTGATTTATTACTGACTAAAGCGCAGGATGCACTTGATGTTGAATTTATAAAAGATCAGAACAACGCAGAATTATACGTTTTGCAGGCTTTACTTTATACCGCCTGGGTGGTACAGGATCCGATGACAAACGCTCAAAAATATTCGGGTAAAGTAATGGAGAATTACGCCAAAGCTAAGGCAATAGATCCTAATAATCCGAGAGCTGTTTTTGGTGAAGCTGATTATCAGTTAGGAGGAGCAAAATGGACAGGCGTTGATACAAAGCCATTGTGTGCTCAGGTAGATAAAGCTATCGAACTTTTCGCTACTTTTAAACCGGAAACTCCTTTTTCACCAAAATGGGGATTAGACAGGGCATTGGAAACTCAAAAAAGTTGTAAAAAATAATATCATATCAGTTCATAAATGAAAGACCATAGAAATACATTCGCAAATTTGAGAACCGGAACAATCATGTGTTTCAAGATCTCTATGGTCTTTACAATCATATTTTCAGCTTTTTTAGGAGCCGATTTAACTGTTAAAAATGTACTGCTGACGTTCTTTTTAAGCTGCCTTTATTCCTTTGGACTCGGTTTTGGAAATGGCTTTCTGAATGTTCTTTTAGATAAAAAATGGGACTGGCTGGAACAAACCAACCTGAGGGTTTATTACGGCATTCTGTGTACTGTTTTATATACTGTTCCGGCCGTTTTAGGAATCAACTATATCATTTTTGTGGTAGTTCAGAACCTTTCCTTAGATAAGTTTTTTAGTGAAAGAATGATTTGGGTACACCTTTTTTATATCATTTTATCTTTGGGAGTCTCCACTTTCATGCAGGCCAGGAGCTTTATGGTAAAATGGAAACAGGCTTCGAAATTTGAAGTAACCCAGCAAAAGATTATCGCTGGAACGGCAAATGCAAAATTCGAAAGTTTAAAGAATCAGATAGATCCGCATTTTCTTTTTAATAGTTTAAATGTGCTGAGTTCCCTGATTGAAGAAAACCCGGATAATGCACAGCGTTTCACCACTTCTTTGTCTAAAATCTATCGTTATGTTTTAGAACAGAAAGATAAGGAACTGGTTTCTGTTGAAGAGGAATTGTCTTTTGCCAAAACCTATATGAATTTGTTAAAGATGCGTTTCGAAAACAGTTTGTTTTACGAATTACCTTCAGAAGGTATAAATCCGGATGCAAAAGTAGTTCCGTTGTCACTACAGCTTTTACTCGAAAATACAGTAAAGCACAATGTGGTAAGTGAGCAAAAACCATTGCATATCAGAATTTTTATTGACGGCGACTGTCTCGCCATCCAGAATAATTTTCAGAAGAAAGAAGTATTACAGGATCGTCAGGGAGTTGGTTTGCAAAACATCGTAAACCGATATGGAATTATAACCAACAGGAAGGTTCTGATTGAACAAAACGAAGAAAATTTTACCGTTAAAATTCCAATTTTAACCAAACAAATTTCAGTTATGGAAACAAGTGCAGAATATAGTGATGAGAATAAAGCCTATTTCAGGGCTAAAAAGAGAGTAGAAGAGTTAAAGGGATTTTATGCAAACGTAATTTCATATTGTTGTGTGATTCCGTGTTTAATTTTTGTAAATTTAACCTACTCTCCTGGATTTCAATGGTTTTGGTTTTCGGCTTTAGGCTGGGGATTTGGAGTTACCATGCATGCTTTCAAAGTGTTTGGGTATAGCTCTGATTGGGAAGAACGAAAAATCAGGGAAATTTTAGAAAAAGAGAACAACCCAAAAACCTGGAAATAAGTATGGAAACGAATTGTAACAAGGATCATGAAAGATTTGAGTTTCAGCAAATCTTCAGGAAAAAGGCAGTAAAGCTCAGATCTTTTTATATGCATGCGCTTGTTTATGCATTAGGATTAGTAGTTTTTGTGGTAAAGGAATATTATGGAGTTCCACTGAACTTCTTTCCATTCCAATATTTAAATCATGTTGTAATGATAATCTGGACCTCGGTGTTTTTATTTTCTGCAATAGATTTATTTCTTTCTTTTAAAGTTTTTGGAGAGGAATGGGAGGAACGTAAACTGAAACATATTTTAGAGAAAAGACAAAAAAAACAAAAATGGGTGTGATCATGGAAATAAATTATAATGAAGAGGACAGATACTATCTTGCAAAAAAGAAAGTAGAAAATATTAAAGGCTTTTATGGTAATCTTACCGCCTTTATTGGGGTTAATATTATTTTAATTATCATTAATTTGTGGACATCTCCACAGTATTTATGGTTTTTCTGGCCACTATTGTGGTGGGGAGTAGGAGTTCTTTTTCATGGGTTAAAAGTTTTTGAAGTATTTCCGGTTTTAGGTAAAGACTGGGAAGAAAGAAAAATCAAGGAATTGATGGAAAAAGAAAAAGAGAGCAAAAACAAATGGCAATAATATAATTCAAATAAAAAAATGGGACGATTTAGAAGACGTATGTACGAAGAATATGCACACGAATTTAGCACAGACGAAAGCTATAACATAGCTTACAGAAAAGTAAAAAAAATAAAAGGATTTTACTCGCATTTGAAGGTTTATGTTATAGTGAATGCTATTATCATTATTTCAAGTTTGAACAGGGACTTTGTTGGAAATCATTTTGAATTGAGAGGGTTTCAGAACTGGGAAGTTTATTCGACAGCATTTTACTGGGGGATTGCTTTAGCCATTCATGCCTTTACAGTTTTTGGGCCTGATATCTTCTTCAATAAGGATTGGGAGGATAAAAAAATCAAAAAATATATGGAGAAAGAAGTAGAGAGTAAGAGTAAATGGGAGTAACTTTAAAATTTATTTTTTCAAATTTTGCATATCAATAGATGATCACATTAATTATAGAAGACGAAAAACCAGCTGCAAGATTGTTGCAGCGGAAACTTGAAAAGTTAGATATTGCTGTAGAAACGATGTTGCACTCTGTAGAAGAATCAATTCATTGGTTCAGCAATAACAAACATCCCGATTTAATTTTTCTGGATATTCAGCTATCAGACGGTTTGTCGTTTGAAATTTTTGAAAAAATAAACATTACAAGCGCCATTATTTTTACCACTGCTTATGATGAATATGCATTAAAAGCTTTTAAGCTTAACAGTATCGATTATCTTCTGAAACCTATTGATGAAGATGATCTCGATGTTGCGGTTACTAAGTTTAAAACCCGCCTTCCTAAATTGGGAACAGAAACCACAAACCTTCAGCTCGATTTTGAGCAAATCAGGAAAATGCTGTCTAATCCCTTTGAAAAGAACTATAAAAAACGATTTACAGTCAAAATAGGACAACACTTAAAAGTGATTACCACTGATGAGATTGAATGTTTCTTTAGTGAAAATAAAGGGACCTACATTCATACTTTCGAAAACAGAAACTACCTAATCGACTCCACTTTAGAGATTCTCGAACAGGAATTGGATATGAAAGATTTCTTTCGCGTAAGCAGAAAATTTATTGTTCCGCTTACGGCAATAAAGGAAATTCAGGTTTACACCAATTCGCGTCTGAAAGTTATTTTACCGTCTTATAAAGAAGATGAGGTTATTGTAAGCCGCGAAAAAGTTCAGGATTTTAAGAGTTGGCTGGGATAGTTTTCTTCGCTTCCAGAATCACATAAAACTGAATTCCGAATAGGATAGAGGCTAAAACCAAATGTATGGCCTGGCTCCCCAATGGGAAATCAAGATACGCCATAGCCATTCCGGTTAGAATTTCTATTCCAATGATAAACAATACCCAGTTTATTTTTGAAAAACCTAAGTTTAGTTTTCTGTTCTTATTGAATAAATACACATTTACAAGTAAAACGATAATCGAAAAGGAACGATGGATGTAAAAAGTAACGGAAGGATTTTGCAGCCAAAGAATACTTTCCGTCAGACCGTTTTTTACCTGTTCATCAACAAACTGACGTACTTGTGTACCAATAGCAACTTGAATTAGAGTCAGTAAAAGCGAAAATAAAAGTATTTTTTTAAATCCGGAATTGTATGTTACGGCAGTCAATTTTGGTCTTGCTAATTGAATAATGTATAAAATTACCGCAACAATTACCAAAGCCATTACCATATGCACGGTTATCTTTATCGGGTTTAATACAGAATAAACCACTTTGGCTCCTAACCAGGCCTGAAAGCCCATCATAAAAACAACCAGCCAGGAAAGCAGTGTAATTCTTTTCTTTTCCCTCCAGAATTTAAAGGAAACAACGGCCATAAAAAAACAAGCCATACCGGCCAATGCCCCGAATAAACGGTTAATGTATTCTATCCAGGTATGCAACGGATTGAAAATCGCATAATCGTGTTTGGTGTATTTTTCCCAATGCGAAGCATCAAAATTGGTCTCAGTTGTAAAATTATCTTTCGCAACTAATAGAGTTTCCTCTTTAATAATGACCTGACCTTTTTCGAAAGCACGGTTTGGTGCCCACGTCAGTTCTTTTAAATCCGTTGGCGGAATATAATAACCAAAACACTTTGGCCAGTCCGGACAGCCCATTCCGGAACCTGTCATTCGAACTAAGGCTCCTGCGACAATTACTAAATAAACTAAAACTAATGCTGTTTTTGCGATTGCAGGGAAGTGTTTTTTCATTTTTTTTGAGTGCCTGAGATTCTTAGTTGTTGAGGTTCTATGTTTTTTTAAATTTATTTAATTGGAAAATTTTCAGGATTTTGTCTCGTATCCTAAATGTCAAGAACAACAATTTGAGTATTTGTAATTTGGTAAATCAATTCAAAATGACTCAAAATTTTAAGTCTGACATTTGAATTATTTGATTCAATAGCGCTTTCCGGAAATTTTACAATTTGTTTTAATGATTCCTGAAGTAAAACGTTTAATTTTCTACTGTACGATGTTGATTTATTTCTTTGATTCCAATACAAAAAAATAGCGTATTTTGATTCTTTTGCAAATGAAGTCCAAACTATTTTTCTTGTTCTTTGAACCATTGTTCTAATTCAATTTGAGCTTCTTCATTCGAGACAAAATCTCCGTTTTCGTATTGTTGTAACGCAATGTTTATTTTCTTTTGTTCAGCCTCAGAAAAAATTCTGATATTCTTAGTTTTTAATTTTTCATATGCTGCAACAGGTTCATTGACTGAAGATAAATCCTCTCCTGATTCACCAGAATCTAATAAAGATTTTATTTTTAGTAATAAATCAAGATCATTGGTTTCCATTATTTTTTTTATCAGATCTAATTTTAGTTCGGCGATATCCATAACTTTTAATTTTTATAAAATTAAATAAAATCCGTTATAATCCCGGGAATGATTACAATTTTACTAATCCCATTTTATGCGCTTTCTTCTGCATAAACTCAAAAGCAGCATCATACTCATTAGGGATTTCACCTTCTAAAATAGCTTCTTTAATAGCTTCTTTTAACATTCCGATTTCGCGTGAAGGTTTTAAATTATAAAACTCCATAATTTCTTCTCCCGAAATAGGCGGTTGAAATTTACGTACATGATCGCGTTCTTCGACTTCAACAATTTTCTTGCGTACGATTTCGAAGTTTTTATGGTACTTTTTAAACTTTGAAGGATTTTTGGTTGTAATATCGGCCTCGCATAATGTCATTAAATTCTCTACATCTTCTCCTGCATCAAAAACCAAACGGCGAACGGCACTGTCCGTTACAATATCCTGAGCCAGAACAATGGGACGCGAACTCATTATGACCATTTTTTGCACAAATTTCATTTTGTGATTTAAGGGCATGTGCAGGCGTTCGAATATTTTTTTAGCCATTTTTCCACCCAGAAATTCATGTCCGTGAAAAGTCCAGCCTTGTTTTTTATTGAAACGTTTTGTCGGTGCTTTTCCGATATCATGCAATAGAGCCGACCAGCGTAACCAGACATCATCTGTATTTGGGCAAATATTATCGACAACTTCCAACGTGTGATAGAAGTTGTTTTTATGGGTGTGACCTTCAATTTCTTCAACCTGGTTCAACGCGGTTAATTCAGGTAAAATAAGATCTAAAAGTCCGGTTTGATATAAAAGTAAAAATCCAACAGAAGGTTTTTCAGTCGAAAGGATTTTATTCAGTTCATCAACAATTCTTTCTCCGGAAATGATATTTATTCTTTCGGCATTTTTGGTAATCGCGTCTAATGAATTCTTTTCGATTTCAAAACCCAACTGAGTGGCAAAACGAATGGCACGAAGCATGCGCAACGGATCATCAGAATACGTAATGCTTGGATCCAGAGGAGTTTTAATGATTTTATTTTCTAAATCAGCCAGACCATCAAACGGATCAGAGAGATCTCCAAATGTTTTTTCGTTTAAGGATAAGGCCAGAGCATTTATGGTAAAATCACGACGATTCTGGTCATCTTCCAAAGTTCCGTTTTCAACAAGCGGATTTCTGCTGTCAAAATTATAAGATTCTTTTCGGGCGCCAACAAATTCAATATCAGTATCTTCAAAACGCAACATAGCAGTTCCGTACGTTTTAAAAACCTGAACTTTTGGTTTTTTAGGAAGTAATTCAGATACTTTTAAGGCCAGTTCGATTCCGCTGCCCACCGCTACAACGTCTATGTCTTTTTTAGAACCACGGTTTAAAAGTAAATCCCGGACAAAACCACCAATCACGTAAGTGTCAACGTTGAGTTCCTGAGAGGCCTGCGAAATGATTCCGAAGATTTTATGTTGTAAAGCTGTTTTGTAATTTGTTTGTATAGCCACGAATTCACGAATTTTAAATAGTACGTCTTGTTCCTGAAGAGAATCGAACGTCTGCAAATTTACAACATAGAAAATGCCTATTATAATCTATTGCTCACTTTTTTGAAGAAATTTACAGTTTGAAGTGCATAATTTTATGAAATAAAAAAGGTTGCCACGAATTCCACGAATTTTCACGAATCCCTTTTAATTTTTTGACCCGATACGATTCGCGAAAATTCGTGAAATTCGTGGAAAAAAAAGCCTTATAAGGCTATCAAACAAATCAATTGCAATACTATTTTTTTAGCAATTCAATTTGTATTTTTGGATCACTTAAAAATGCACACATGAAAATTGTTATATCGCCTGCCAAGTCCTTAAATTTTGAAAAAGAATTACCAACTGCACACTATACAGAACCGTCTTTCCTAAAAGAAGCACGTCAGGTTCATAAAGTTTTAAAACCTAAAAAACCCTCTGATTTAGCGGAACTAATGTCGATTTCAGAAAAACTGGCGGATTTAAACTGGCAGAGAAACCAACAATGGAAAACGCCTTTTACACCCGAAAATGCGCGTCCTGCAGTTTATACTTTTGATGGTGATGTTTATACCGGTCTGGATGCGTATACAATTCCAATAGAAAAATTAGAGGTTTTACAAGACAAACTCAGAATCCTATCCGGGCTTTACGGCGTTTTAAAACCACTGGACCTTATGCAGGCCTATCGCTTGGAAATGGGAACAAAACTACCTGTGGGGGAACATAAAAATTTGCATGATTTCTGGAAAGCGCCCGTTACCAAGTCTTTGAATAAAGAGTTGTCAAAAGGGGAGTTGTTTGTAAATTTAGCCAGTAATGAATATTTTTCTGCTGTGGATGTAAAAGCTTTAAAAGTACCTGTGATTACGCCTGATTTTAAAGATTATAAAGATGGAAAACTAAAAATAATCAGTTTCTTCGCTAAAAAAGCAAGAGGGATGATGGTGCGTTATATCATCGATACCAATGCTGAAACTGTTGCTGATTTAAAAGGTTTCAATTATGAAGGGTATCAGTTTGATGCCAATCTTTCTGAAGGAAATCATTTGGTATTTACGAGATAGGTTTTTTGGGAAGGTTCAAAGGCTCAAAGGGGCAAAGTTGCAAAGGTTCAGAGGTTTTTTTAGGGTCTGAGTTACTAATGTTTTTATTATTGCTTCAATAATTTTTAGGCTTTCAGTTTAGAATTTCAATAACCTCCAGCTTTAGCTGGAGATAGGATGTAAATCTGTAAAAGGGCTTTAGCCAAACTTTTTATTAGTCATTCTGAAAATTAAAATAAAAAGCCGGGTTCAATTAAGAACCCGGCTTTTCGTGTTATAAATCAATTATTATAATTATTATTAATGCATCGCATCGGCGGGATTAATCTTGTTTTTTGCTTTCTTGATGAAAAGAATAATCGGTATGCAACATAAGAACATAATTCCTAAATACATGAAAATATCGATGTATGACATTACTGTACTTTGTTTTAAAATGGAATAATCAATTGCCTGATACGTTTTTTTAAGCGCAACATCGGCACTGTATCCTTTAGCCATAAAAGCTCGCTGCATTCCGGCAATACGTTGTTGAACGTCGTATCTTGCAGGATCAATGCGATTGATCAGATTAACTCTGTGTTCCTGACTAAAACGGGTGATAAAAGTGGTAATGATTGCAATACCAAATGATCCTCCTAATTGGCGCATCATTCCGGTAAAAGCAGCTCCTTCACCAATATGTTTTCCTTTTAAAGTTGAAAGGGAAAGCGTGGTAATAGGTACAAAAAGTAATCCTAAACCGATTCCTCTCAAAATCAATGGCCAGTACATATGTTCTACACCGGTATCAGGTGTAATTCGCGTTTGCATCATAAAGGTAAAGAAGAAGAAAACTAAAAATCCTAATCCAACCATATATCCCTGAGGGACTCCTTTCTGAATCATGTTTCCGACAAATGGCATCATGATCGCTGTTGTAATTGAACCCGGAATCAATAATAATCCGGCATCAGTTGCTGTCCATCCTAAAATAGACTGCGTGTAAATAGGAATAATTAAAGTGGATCCATATAAACCGAAACCAAGTATAAAACACATGATGGTTCCAATCCTTAAGTTTCCATCCTTTAAAACACTTAGATTTACAATTGGATGTTTATAAGTAAGTTCTCTCCAGATAAACAATACCAATCCAAGAACAGTAACAACACTTAGCGTAACAATCAGCGAATCGTTAAACCAATCGTCTTGTTGTCCGTGTTCTAAAACGAACTGTAAGGATCCGATAAAAGAGGCTAATAATGCAATTCCCCACCAGTCAACCTGATTTGCTTTTAATTTTTCCCCATATTTTGGACTTCTCACGAAAGTTAACGCCAGAATAGTAGCAATAATTCCTAACGGAATATTGATATAAAAAATATAAGGCCAGGAATAATTATCTACTAAATATCCTCCCAATGGCGGACCTAAAGTTGGACCAACAATTACACCCATTCCGTAAATAGCCTGCGCCATTCCACGTTTTGCTATAGGATAACTTTCTGTAATAATGGTTTGTGCCGTTACAAGAAGCGCACCTCCACCCATACCCTGAACAAACCTAAAAGCTACTAGTGCCCAAATATTACTGGCATTTCCGCATAAAAAAGAACAAACTGTAAATATGATGATAGAGGCCACAAAATAATTACGTCTTCCAAATTGCTGTGATAGCCAGCTCGTCATCGGTATTACGATAACATTCGCAATTGCGTATGCTGTAATAACCCAAGCCACATCAGTCAAAGTAGCACCAAGGCTACCTCGCATGTCTGTTAGCGCTACGTTTACAATGGTGGTATCAACGATTTCAAGCAAAGCACAAAGTACTGCTGTAATCGTGATTATGACACGTCTGTAACCGTATTCTACTAAATCATCATCTCCTTGTGCTGCTGTCATTTTATTTCAAATGTACGTCTACATCAACATTCATTCCCGGACGTAATAATTTTACTTTCTCAGGATCGTTTGATTCATCTAAACTAATTTTCACGGGTAATCTCTGAATCGTTTTTACAAAGTTTCCTGTAGCATTGTCAGGAGGTAATAAAGAAAAACGGGATCCTGTAGCTGGTGAGAATGATGTCAAAGTTCCTTTGAATTCATAGTTCGGATAAGCATCAACTTTTAAGCTCACTTTCTGCCCCACAATCATTTTGTTTAATTGTGTTTCCTTAAAGTTAGCAACAACCCACGCTTCAGTATTATTAATAATATAAAATAAAGATTGTCCCGGTTGTACCAATTGTCCCGGCTGAATATCAACTTTAGAAACCTGACCATCAATAGCAGCAGTTACAACAGTGTAGGTAAGGTTTAGTTTCGCTACGTCCAGCATTGTTTTTGCTCTTTTAATATTAGCAGAAGCCACTTCGGTTTGTTTGTCAGAAACTTTAGATTTAGACTGAATTACTGATTTTTGAAAAGAACTTGCTCTTTGTTGCTGTTCTAAAACGCGTACCTGATTTTCAGCTTCGTCTTTTGCAGTCTGAGCCTGTTCAAATTGTTGTTTTGTAATCGTATGTGTTTTATACAGATTATTATAACGGTTAAAATCATTTGTAAGTTGTCTCAGTCTGATTTTTGCACTTTCGATAGAACCACCTGCAGATTTCATATTGGCATCAGAAACAGAAATGCTGGCGTATGCACTTCCAATATCAGCTTTTGCAGCTTCGTATTGACCTTCAGCTCCTAAAAGAGCAGCATTTGCTTCGTCAATTTTTAATTGATAATCTCTTTTGTCAATGGTAAATAAAGTATCTCCTTTTTTTACAAAATCATTATCTTTCACATACACTTTGCTAATATAACCGGATACTCTTGGAATAATCGGGTTCATTTTTTTCTCGATCTGAGCATCATCTGTTTCTTCATGAGACAAGGAGTGCATGTATTTTGTTATTCCGTAAGTTCCCCCCACTAAAACCAAAACGGTTAGTATAATGATGAATTTAGTATTTGTTTTTTTCTTTTCCATGAGAGCTATCGATTATATTTTAGAAAGATTGAATGATTGTGATAATTGTCCTGATACTGAAAGTAATTCGTAATATTTTTGAATAATGGCCGCTTTAGATAAAGCAGTGTTTATTTTGGCATTAAGCTGTTCTACATCAGCTTCAACTAAATCATTAGTGTCAGATAAACCATTATCAAATTTGTCTTTTACAAGTCTGTAATTTTCTTCGGCCTGCTTCAGCGCTTCGTCATAAACGACACTTTGATTAATTGCCAGACTGTAATCTTCAATAGATTTCTGAACTTCCACTTTAATTCGGTCTGTCATAACAGCTTCCGTATTCTTCACTTCCAAAGCTTTGCTTTCAGCCTCACGTACATGAGCACTGTTTTTTAGAATTCCGGATAAGTCATACGTTAAACCAAGTCCAAAATTCATCGCGTATTTTACCGTAATAAAATCTTTAAGGTCTAATGCCGTGTAGCCTCCCAATAAGGCAAGGGAAGGATAATATCCTGATTTTGCAATTCTAATATTGGCCTCACTTGCTTTTTGCTGAAAACGAATAGCTTCTAAATCTTTTCTGCTTTCAAGCGCCAGAGCATCTGAAGTGGGGGCATTGTTTGTTTTTAAATTAAAGAAATCAGCTTCGTTAACCTGAAGTTTTACAGTCGGATCTAATTTTAATAAAGTAGTCAGGTAAAAATTAATATTATTGATGTTGTTATTTGCTTCGTCTATCGATAATTTCGTTTTAGAAACCAATAACTGCGCTTTCAATAAGTCATTTCTTGGAATGATTCCGTTTTTTTCCAGTTCCGTAAAATCAGTTACACGCTGTTGCGCCTGTTTTTGATTTTCGTTTAGAAGATCCAGTGTTTTTTGCGCTTTATATAAAGCAGTGTAATAGGTAATAACACGTAAAGCAACATCCTCTTTAGTCTTCGCTGCATTTGCACTTTCAGCCTCATAAAGATTGTCGTAAGCTTCAATACTGCTTTGGATCTTAAATCCCGAAAAAATAGGGAGACTCAAATTCGCCATACCAAACATTGCGCGGTCCGGGGAAGCCATTGGTTCTGCACTTGCTTCGTCATTGTGCATGTCAATAGAAGCTTTTGTTAACCTTTGGTACTGTCCTGAAATTTTTAAGTCAGGATATTGGTTGTTTTTAACTGTTTGTAACTCATACTTTTTTGAGTTTACCTTAGTATTGGCAAGAGTAACTTCGTTACTTTTTTCCCAAGCCAGTTTAACGGCTTCGTCTAAGGTTAAACTTGTTTTCTCTTGTGCTTCTATTGATGAAATCCCGATAAAGAAAATCCCAAAGAGCATTAATTGACTAATTTTCATAAACAAGTAGCGCTTTTATAGTTTGTTGAATGTGCTTTGTAAGACTGTTTTTAATATAATCGTTGTATAACTTTTCTGTATTTAAATTTAAAAGTTCCTCAAAGAAAGGTTTGTTCATGTGGAAATGAAAAAAGGTTCCAATTATAGTTGGCGTAATAAGCGGAATGATAACATCTTTCCTGAAAACACCTTTTAACTGACCTTGTGTAATAATACTTTCAACAGATTTTAAGTTTCCTTTTTTTAATTCTGTAAAGGCAGCCATGCTTTTTTCTCTGTTCTTTGAGTTTAGTTCAAAATGTAAAACCCTGAAAATTCCTTTGTTACAGCTAATTCGGTTAATGTAAATTTCAATTAATTTATTGATTTTTTCAATAGGTTCGAGATTTTCCTGTAATAAATTTTCGAGTTGTAATTTTAAATCAGAGGTTTTATAGATAATTAAAGCTTCAAGTAACCTCTCTTTGGAACCAAAATAGTACGAAACCATGGCAATATTTATTTTTGCATGTTTTGAGATATCCCGTATCGAAGTACCCTCAAATCCTTTATCTGAAAATAACTTTTCAGCAACCTCAAGAATCTGAATTTTTTTATCGTTAAATTCGAAGTTTGACATGGTAGTGTTTCTAATCGGGTACAAAATTAAACAAGCGTTTAAATTAAACAGTTGTTTAATTTATTTTTAACACAATATTAACAGAAAACCATGTAGTTACTGTAGGATAATATTGTGTTAAAAATAATTAGAAAAAAGGATTATTTTCCTGAAGAAAGCTTTTGAGGGTTTTGTCTGGTGTCAAAAATATTTGATACAACTACTATTTTCCTGGCCTCATCAATCCAATAGATAATTTGGTAATTTTTAAAAACTAAATACCTGAAATCTTCGATTCTTTCAGATAAAAGTTCTTCTTTTTGTCCGCCATAAGCGTTTATTTCTAAGGATAGCGAACTGTCAATTATACCCTTTACTAAAGTTTGAGAGAATCTTATCCCGGCTTTAAATTTGTAATATTCAAAAATGTCTTCAAGTTTTATTTTATGCAAATTGAGTCCAATTAAACAGTTAGCCCCATTTTTGAATTTTAGATTTTAAGTCTTTTCCAGATACAATTCTTGCATTTCTGGCATCATCCAAGGATTGATCAATTTCTTTATTAAATTGTTCAATACTCATTGATTTCATTTCCGGATCTAAAAGTTTAACTTTTTGTTTATGAAGCAAGTTTTCAAGATCAATGACTATTTCTTAACTTTGAAGTCTTAGAAATTCCTGAACGAAAAATATTTTGCGGGCTTCTAAATCCATGATAATTGATTTTATCAAAATGTACAAAATAATTCTAAATGTTGTTGCTTATCGTATCCCTCCAACAAATTCCGAAATTTTGCCCGAACCGCTTTCACTCAAATGCTTAATGAAAGCACTCCCGATAATAGCGCCTTTGGCAAATTTGGTCGCCTGATTAAAAGTCTCTTTATTCGAAATTCCGAAACCAATAATTTGTGGATTTTTCAGATTCATATTTGCAATTCTTTCGAAATAGCTTTCCTGAATATTTCCAAAACCGGATTGAGAACCCGTAACACTTGCTGAACTTACCATATAGATAAAGCCATTTGAAACGCTGTCAATAAAACGAATGCGTTCGTCTGAAGTTTGCGGTGTAATCAAAAACACGTTTATGATGCCATATTTTTCGAAAATAGCTTGGTATTCGTCTGCATAAACATCAACAGGCAGGTCCGGAATAATTAATCCGTCGATGCCAATTTCCGCACATTTTTTGCAGAATGCTTCAACGCCGTATTGTAACATCGGATTGAAATATCCCATGATAATCAACGGTATTTTTACGCTTTCGCGTATGTTTTTCAGCTGATCGAAAAGAATCTGCGTCGTCATTCCGTTATGAAGCGCCTGAGTCGAACTCGCCTGGATTGTTGGTCCATCAGCCAAAGGATCGCTGAATGGCAAACCAATTTCAATTAAATCAACACCGTTTTTTTCCAAATCCTGAATGATCTGGACCGTATCATTTAAATCTGGATATCCGGCCGAAAAATAAATGGAAAGGATCTTTTTATCTTCTTGTAATTTTTGCGTTATTCTGTTCATTTTATGTCTTTTTATTTACCTACCGAAAGGATTTTAAAACTTTATAGGTTTATTATTTTTTTCGCCACAGATTAAAAGATTCTAATGATTTTTTAATAATTTAATCTCTGAGAATCTGTGGCATTCTTTTTCTGCTTTACTTGGTAATAACCTGGCTGATCCAGTTATCGCCTTGCTTTTCTACAATTAAAAGTCCGGAATCTGAATCGTTCATTTGTGCGACAAGTTCTCCTTTGTTATTCCAGAAAGCACTTTTTCCGCCTGAAGGAGATCCCCAGGATTCACCACTGAA
This sequence comes from Flavobacterium circumlabens, assembly GCF_004345565.1. GTDB lineage: Bacteria > Bacteroidota > Bacteroidia > Flavobacteriales > Flavobacteriaceae > Flavobacterium > Flavobacterium circumlabens. Next base: position 44,730 of record NZ_SLWA01000003.1, read on the forward strand.
ATTAGACATCAAGACATTCATTTTATGTTGTTGGGCATAACTTTGCAAATGGCTGTACGCATTCGGAATTCCGTTTGGGGAAAAGAAAATACTGGCGATATAAATCGAAGTTTCTTTTTGAGCGGCATTTTCAGCATGCAGCGGATGGTCAATATCGGCACAAATAGCAAACGAAATTTTCTGATCTTCAATCGCAATCATTGGGTTATAATCGAAGGAAGGCTGAAAGAACGCGTCTTCGCCTTCATGCAAAAATTGTTTGGTATAGATTGAAACCGAATTATCGGGAAAAATAACAAATTCACCAATATACAATTCTGATTCATTTTGAATGGGTGCGCCGGCAATAATCGTAATATTACGATCGACCGCTAATTCTTTTAAATGATCTATTCTGTAATCGTCTTTCGTAAAAGCTAGTGCTGCTGCATTTTCTCTTTCGTAACCTGTAATGGATAATTCAGGAAATACAATTAAATTGGCTCCTTTTTCGGCAGCCAGTGCGATCAAACGATAATGATCTAATAAATTAGACGCTATATCTCCTCGTTTTGGTTTTGTTTGTGCTGCTGCTAAAATCATTATTATTGCTTGTTTTGCATTATTTGTTCAGGGTTTAAACCTTGCAGGGGTTTTAAAGGGCCAGTCTCTTTTCGAATTTTAGCTTTCAATATAAATCCACGCTGTTATTCCTGATTTCAGTTTTATCTGAACTCTTTTGTACGCATTAGATTCGAACAAATCTGCTTTTGCCAGATCTTTGGCAGATATCTGATAAACGATTCCTTTTATAAAATCGGAAGTATTTTCGCTGGGCATGGCTACAAAATAATCCGTCATTCCAAATTCTTCTTCTATTTTTAGATCTTTTAGCTTGTAACCAGTCAGCTGATCCGGAGTTCCGTTCAAAATTGTATTAAAAACCTGCATCTGAATTTCTTTTGACTGTAATGTTCCGTAAGAAAATAGCTGTTCCATAAATATTGTTTTTTCTTGTTATTGGTCCGCGTTAGGGGTAGCAGCGGTATCCTTTTGTTTTTTTCTTTAAAAAATAAAAGATTTAGCGGATAACCCGACCCTTGGGGAACGCCCAAATTACAATTTTTATTATAATTTAAAATATTCGATATAATTGTCTAAATCTTTGTCACCGCGACCGGAAAGACTGATGACCACAATATCGGTTGGTTTGAATTTTTTCTGGTCTAAAACGGCAAAGGCATGGGCACTTTCGATCGCCGGAATAATACCTTCGAGTTTTGTAAGTTCTAAGCCGGCTTTCATTGCTTCATCATCAGTTACGGAGAAGAATTCGCCACGGCCCGTTTGTGCCAAATGTGCGTGCATTGGGCCAACTCCCGGATAATCCAGACCGGCAGAAATAGAGTAGGGCTCTGTAATTTGTCCGTCAGGAGTCTGCATCAAAAGTGTTTTGCAACCGTGAATAACGCCCACTTTTCCTAACTTGCTCGTTGCGGCACTATGACCACTGTTGACCCCTTTTCCGGCCGCTTCAACAGCAATTATACCCACTTCAGGCTCGTGTAAAAAGTGATAATACGTTCCGGCAGCGTTGCTTCCGCCACCGATACAAGCGACTACATAATCAGGGTTTTCGCGTCCTTCTTTTTCTTTCAGCTGCCATTTGATTTCTTCTGAGATAATGCTCTGAAAACGGGTGACCATATCCGGATAAGGATGCGGCCCGATAGCAGATCCGATAATATAATGCGTGTCAACGGGATTGTTAATCCAGTCCCGGATGGCTTCGTTAGTCGCATCTTTTAAGGTTCTTGAGCCTGAAAGCGCCGGACGCACTTCTGCACCCAACATTTTCATTCTCGCCACATTCGGAGCCTGGCGGGCAATGTCAATTTCGCCCATGTACACAATGCAATCCAGTCCCATTAAGGCACAAACGGTTGCTGTTGCCACACCATGCTGACCTGCTCCGGTTTCTGCAATAATTCGTTTTTTACCCAAACGTTTGGCAACCAGTATTTGTCCGATAGTGTTGTTGACTTTGTGCGCTCCCGTATGGTTTAAGTCTTCTCTTTTCAGATAGACTTTAGTATTGTATTTTTCAGAAAGACGTTTGGCGAAATAAAGCGGGCTTGGACGGCCAACGTAATCTTTTAGCAATTGGTTAAACTCGGCTTTGAAATCCGGTTCAGCGATGATTTTTAAATATTGCTGGCGTAATTCTTCTACATTCGGATACAGCATTTCGGGAATGTAAGCTCCTCCAAATTCACCGTAATATCCTTTTTCGTTAACATTATAATTCATAATCTATTTGTTTTTTATTTCATGAAGACGGGCGCGTACAGCTGCACTGCTGTGTGTTTCGATACATGCTTCTCTGCACAATTTTACGTTTTTTAATCCGGGTTCAATCTCAAATTTACTGTTTATATCTATCGCGTAAATCGGCAATTTAAGATTTTTTATAATGGGTATGTCATCAATTCCGATACCGCCACTTAAGAAAAAGGGTTTTTCGGATTTGTAATTTTCTAATATCTTCCAGTCGAAAGCGGTTCCGTTTCCGCCGGGTAATTTTCCTTTTGTATCGAATAAAAAATAATCACACAGTTTTTCAAAAGGGTTTAAAAGATCAAAATCAAAATCTTCTCCAACTGAAAAAACTTTTATGATTTCGACTTTCGCGTCAATTTTTGCATCAATTTTCTTTTTTAATTCCTGACAGAATTCAACCGATTCATTTCCGTGCAGCTGAACAGCCTGTAAATGATATTTGTTGACTTTCGACATGATATAATCGACAGTTGCATTTACAAAAACGCCTGTTTTTTTTATTGTTTTGATCAGTTCGGGAATCGTTCCGTCAAAATAGCGACCGGATTTTTCGTAGAAAATAAAGCCCATATAATCGGGCAGGAGTGCTCCTACTTCGAGAATATTATCGGGATATTTCATACCGCAGATTTTCAGTTTCATTTTTTTTTATGCTTTACGCTTTAAGCTGTAGGCTTTAGGCTAATTTTATTAATGTTGAGAAAAGGCTTTACGCTTTAGGCTGTATGCTAATTTTAATAATGTTGAGAAAAGCTTATTGCCTTTAGCCTACAGCTGTCTAATAAATTCTGTTGCAGCTTTTCCGGCATTATCGGTTTTCATAAAATTTTCTCCGATTAAAAAACCACTGTAACCATAAGGTCTTAATTCTGAAATAGCTTCAACCGATGAAATTCCGCTTTCGGAAACTTTTACAAATTCATCCGGAATTTGAGAAGCCAGCTGCTTGCTGAAATCCAGACTTACTTCGAAGGTTTTCAGGTTTCGGTTGTTTACGCCAATCATATCCAGCGTTGGCATAATCGATTTTTCTAATTCTTCCTGATTGTGAACTTCCAGTAAAACTTCTAAACCTAATTTTTTAGCGAATTCAGACAATGATTTGATTTCTTCACGGGTTAAAACCGCGGCGATCAGTAAAATCAGATCGGCTCCAAAAGCTTTGGCTTCGAGAATTTGATATTCGTCTACAATAAATTCTTTTCGCAAAAGCGGAATATGTACCGAAGCTCTTGCCAAAAGTAAATCGTCCAGCGAACCGCCAAAATATTTCCCGTCGGTTAAAACGGAAATTCCGCAAGCACCCGCATTTTCGTATCCTTTTACTACTTCTTCAACCGTAAAATTATGATTTATGACTGATTTTGAAGGCGAACGGCGTTTGTGTTCGGCAATAATTCCAGTTGAACTTTGTTTTAATTTCTGACTTAAAGAGATCGTCTGCCTTTCAAAAAACACCGAACTTTCCAGTTGTGAAACCGGAATGATTGATTTTTTAAGAACAACTTCCCGTTGTTTATCGAAGATTATTTTATCTAAAATATTCATGGTTTATTTTTTGTTTCAGGTTTCAGGTTTGAAGTTTCACGTTCCAGCAACCTGAAACTTCAAACCTGAAACTATTTTTCTTACTTACTTAATTCTTTCAGTTTATTTAATACTTTCAATCCTTTTCCGGAGAATAAGCTTTCTTTGGCCTGTTTGAAACCTTCCTGTGGAGAACATTTGTTCACGGTTGCAATTGCCATTGCCGCATTCGCACAAACCACATTGTTTTGTGCTTCGCTTCCTTTTCCGGAAATGATACTGGTAAACATTTCTGCTGATTCTTCGATTGTTCTTCCGCCTTCGATTTCGCTTTGCGCTAAAAGACGAACACCAAAATCATCCGGTTTTATCATGCCTTCCATAGTGCTGGTGATAATTTTTGTCGGACCTGTTAACGAAATTTCATCATAACCGTCAAGCGAATGCAGGATTGTAAAATTCACATCGGTATTCTGGTATAAATACGCATACATTCGGGCTAATTCTAAATTGAAAACACCCACCAGCTGATTTTTAGGAAACGACGAATTTACCATTGGGCCTAACATATTGAAGAATGTTTTTACAGCCAGTTCTTTTCTGATGGGTCCGACATTTTTCATTGCAGGGTGAAATAGGGGAGCATGTAAAACACAAATTCCGGCCTGATCGATACATTTTTCTAAAAATTCGGGATCATTGCTAAATTTGATTCCCATTTTTTCCATGACGTTACTGGATCCGGAAATAGAGGAAACTCCGTAATTTCCGTGTTTTGCTACTTTTATTCCGGCTCCCGCAGCGATAAATGAAGCTAAGGTAGAAATGTTGAACGTATCTTTTCCGTCACCACCCGTCCCGCACAAATCAATGGTATTGTAGGCCGATAAGTCTACACGAATGCATAATTCCAATAAGGCTTCACGGAAACCGGAAAGTTCCTCGATCGTAATACTGCGCATCATGAATACGGTTAAAAAAGCCGAAATCTGACTCGGATTATAAGCTCCGCTTGAAATATTAATCAATACCGTTTTTGCTTCTTCTTTGGTAAGCACTTCGTGGTTGATTAATTTATTTAATATATTTTTCATTTTTTTTAAGGTTCTAAGTTACTGAGAGGATAAGGTTCTGAGTTTTTCTGCTAAGACTGTAAACTGGGACTGTCTGCTTTTTCAATGTTCATTTCCCTGATAAATCCACATGGGCTCTGTTTTTCCTGCACGTTCGAATCCGTTCTTTTTATAAAAGTCAACAGCTCTTCCATCTGCGGTTAGCATCTGCATGTGAAAATGGCGATACTTTTCCTGTAGTTTATCTAAAATCAGTTTCCCGATTCCTTTTCCCTGATATTCGGGAAGTACCAATAAATGAGGATAATAAACCGTTAAGTATCCATCTGAAATAGCGTTGCCAAGGCCAACTAGTTTTTCTCCTTCCCAGGCGGTTACTAAAGTTTCGGAATTCAAAAGACCGTTATATAATTCATGAGGCTTATTTGCCGAACTCCATTCGTTTTCTTTGTATAGGAACAATATGTCTTCTAAGTTGATTTTTCTGGTTTCTAAAATTTCTATATTCATTTTTTTGAGATTCTAAGTTGCTGAGAGGCTAAGGTTCTAAGTTTTTAAACTGTGACTGATCCCGATAGCTATCGGGAGTGACTGTGCACTTAAAACTAGCTCTTTACCCAATTCTCTAAGATCCTTTTTCCATTAGGTGTTAAAACGCTTTCCGGATGAAACTGAACACCTCTGACATCAAAAGTTTTGTGTCTCAGCGACATGATTTGTCCGTTTTCGTCTATTGAAGTGGCTTCTAAAACATCCGGTAAATTACTGTCTACTACCCAGGAATGGTAGCGCCCTACTTCAAATTCATTTCCTAAACCTTCAAACAGAATTTCATCAGAAACTACTGTTTTTACGTTGGTGGCAACTCCGTGATATACTTTGTCAAGGTTCGAAAGTGTTCCTCCAAAAACTTCTCCGATTGCCTGTTGCCCCAGGCAAACACCTAATATACTTTTTGTTGGCGCGTATTTCTGAATTACGGCTTTTAGTAATCCCGCTTCATCCGGAATTCCGGGTCCCGGCGAAAGCAATATTTTATCAAAAGAAGCGATTTCGTCGATGTCAAACTCATCATTTCTGTAAACGGTAACTTCGCAATTTAAATCTTCCAGATAGTGCACTAAGTTGTAAGTGAAACTATCGTAATTGTCTATAACTAATATTTTTTTCATCTTTATTTTTTTGTTTCAGGTTTCAGGTTTCAAGTTTCACGTTCCAATAACTTGAAACCTGAAACAAAGAAAACTTGAAACTAAATTTTTATTTTTCTCTAATGTATTTTTCAGTGATAATGCGATTGATTCCTAATTTTTCCACTTTTTCTATTCCTTTTTGAATCAGCGTATCATTTTTAACTTTTACTGTAAATTCAAACTTGTTGTTTTCCCACTGACGGTTATTAAAATATTCCAGATTTTCCGTATAAATACTGTCTTTCAAAGTATATTTTCCACCTCCGCCAAAAAATACAGCGGCTGTCGAATCTTTTCCATTATTTAAATCATGATTAAAAAAAGCAAAGTGTGAATCATTTATAATTTTAATCATTTTTGTTTTGGAATTGAAAGTCGAAAAAGTCGAATCTTTCTCTGTTGTCTCTGCCGCTACCAAACGCCAGGTTCCTTCAATAGGATTTTGTTTTTTCTCTGAAGTACAAGCGGAAATGGCCAGTATTAAAATTAAAATTGATATTATTTTTTTCATGATTTTTATAGTTGGTTTGTTTTTGTTTCAGGTTTCAGGTTGGCTACTGCGACTGATCCCGATAGCTATCGGGAAGGATTGAATACTAAATCTTCTCTGCCATTTCAAGTGCCGTATTCAACGCTCTCAATTTATTGTAAACCTCCTGCATCTCGCTTTCCTCATCTGAACTTGCCACGATTCCGGCGCCGGCCTGACAATGTAGTTGATGGTTTTTACTAAGGAAAGTTCGTATCATAATGGCGTGATTAAAATTTCCCTCAAAATCCATAAAGCCGATGGCACCGCCATAGAAATTACGATTGGTTTTTTCGTAATCTTCAATTAATTGCATCGCTCTGTGTTTCGGTGCTCCGCTTAAAGTTCCTGCCGGAAAAGTATCGGCAACAACTTGCATTGTGGTTGCTTTTTCATGTAAATGACCTGTGACTTTTGAGACTAAGTGAATTACATGCGAGAAGAACTGAACTTCTCTGTATTTTTCCACATTGACATCATGGCCATTTCTGCTCAAATCATTTCTGGCCAAATCGACTAACATCACATGTTCACTGTTTTCTTTTTTATCTTCAGAAAGTTCTTTTGCCAGAAGCGCATCACGTTCATCATTTCCGGTTCTTTTGAATGTTCCGGCGATCGGGTGAATTTCTGCTTTTCTGTTTTTTACGATAATCTGTGCTTCAGGCGAAGACCCGAATATTTTGAAATCTCCATAATCAAAAAAGAACAAATAGGGAGAAGGGTTAATACTTCTTAAGGCACGATAAACATTAAATTCATCACCTTTAAAACCTTGTGTAAAACGACGGGATAAAACCAATTGGAATACGTCTCCACGGAAACAGTGTTTTTTGGCCAATGCCACATTGTGTTTGAATTCCTCATCCGTCAGGTTCGAAAAACCTTCACCTTCTTTTGTAAATTTATAAGAGGCAATATTTCTGGACTGCAGTAATTGTTCGATTTCTGAAATGTTATTTCTTCCATCTACGCTATGGCAGAAGATATAAGCTTCGTTTTTGAAATGATTAATGGCAATAATGTTTTGATAAACAGCATAAAAAACATCCGGAATTGAAGTGGCGTTGTCTTTTTTGGCAATAGTTACTTTTTCAAAATAACGAACGGCATCGTATGAAATGTATCCGAATAAGCCATTATTAATGAATTTAAAATCATTTTTCTCCGATTTGAACTGACTTGAAAATTCCTGAATGACCTCCGGAATATTAGTGGATTCATTTATTGAAATGGTTTCTGTTGTTCCGTCAGGGAAAGTTTTTGAGATGCTCTCGTTTTCAATTTTTATTGTAGCAATCGGATTACAGCATACATAAGAGAAACTATTGTCATTTCCATGATAATCACTACTTTCCAATAATAGACTGTTTGGGAATTTATCTCGGATTTTAAAATAAATGCTTACCGGAGTAATCGTATCTGCCAGAATTTGTTTGTAGTGCGTGTTGAGTATAAAAGGTTTCAATATATTTCGTTTTTATAGTTTTTAATATTTTTTCACTTCGATTTTTACCAAAAAAAAAAGGCTTGTCGTGATGACAAGCCTTTTATATTTATAGTTTTAAAGTACCATAGGAAGCTTTGTTCACGACGTTTGACGTAAATTCTTCCACCACCAAGTATTGTTTAAAATTGTTCTCATTTCTTTTTTTGTTGTAACAAAGATATAAATGTAATTTGGATTAAAAGACATAAAATTTCAAAAAAATCTTTTCTAAATTTAGAAATTTGTTAAATTCTAAAAGAGCAAACGACTTTCAAGTGTTTAATTTCCAATAGCAATCGTGTTGTTTTGGTTCGCTCTGAAGTCTGGATTTCCTTTGATATTTGGCATTGTAAACAACTCATTGTTTTTCATTTTTGTGTATCCAATTCCAAATTCAGGTTTGGAATACCAATTTTGAATAGCTGTAGTCGTACCACTTGCTTCGCTTGTAATTCCTCCGTTACAATTGTTTACAATTATGTTTTTGAATGTAATTTTAGATAAATTGGCATCACTGTTTCCAATATTCTCTTCCATTAAAGCAAAAGGGGTAAAGCCCGAAACAATGCTGTTGGTTAAGCTGAAAAAAGTATTTTCCCTCACATAAACGGATTCTCTCACCAATCCCTGATTATTTTCTTCAAGATTTACCAGTGTAATATTACTTGCGTTGATACGGGTCATTTTTTTGCTCATATCTGTATTTTGAATTTTATCATAAGAATCTACCTCAAAACATCTTGATCCTGATACATCTGAAGAGAAAGGATGACGGATAGCAATACTATTGCTAATAGTGATTTGAGCACCTTGTGTAAAATCAAAATCATCATCGGTAGTACGGTAAGAAATCAGGTTATTCATATTCAGATCTCCTCCATAACACTCGAAAGAATCATCATTTGAAAAACTAATCTGGATATTATTTAAAACGGTTTTTCTTCCCACTCCCGCTAAAGAAAGGCCGTTAAGTTCTTTTAGCGCGCTTAATTTTCTTCCTGCATATTCAATACGTACATATTTCAGAATTCCGGAATTGTCTTCTGCATCGGGACCGCCATAATGATTTAGCAAAGGATCTAAGTCAAAAGGCAAGGTGTGTAAACCCCCAAGAGTATTTATTGGTGCTTTCCCTAAAATAATGATACCACCCCAGTCGCCCGGTTTTCTTTCCGTTTTTTCTTTGTTTGTCGTAAAAACAATCGGATCTGTTTCTAAACCTTCGGCTATGATTTTGGAGCCATTTGTGATAACCAGCGTTCCGCAGGTTTTATCGTCCCCGCGAATAACAGTTCCCGGCTCTATTGTCAAAGTAGCGTTATTGGTAACATATACTACACCAACTAATTGGTACGTATTACGTTTTAAAAGTTTAGTGTCTTTATCGATTGTTCCGGCGATGATATTGGTGGCTTCGCTATATTCATTAGCGACAGGTTTAAAATTGGTCCAGTTATTCATCCAGTTATTTGTTCCAATTATTCCTTTTGTTTGTTGTTGGGCGTGTAGAAAAAAAGTGCTGATAAGGGTAATAAGTGCAATTTGCATTTTTGTTTTCATAACTATTTGATTTCTAGTTTTTGATTTTTTTTAATTACCCAAAATTAAGGGCCTCATGTTAATCAAAACCGCGATCAGTATTACCAAAGTGTTATGCAAATATTAAGAACGTTATTTTTTTGAATATATGGCAAAAAAGAAACCCCAATAGCGTAAACTATTGGGGTTTTCTGAATATTATGAACTAGTAAGCCTGAAATATTAGAATTTTAAAGCTACAGTCAATTCGAAATCGTCATTGATAGTTTTATCTCCTAAGTTTTCAAAGAAGTTACCAGAATTATATTTAATGTCGTATTTAGTTCTGTCAACTTTGAATGCAGTAGTTGCAGTGTTTCCAGCTACAGTAATGTCAAAAGTTACTGGTTTAGTAATTCCTTTGATTGTTAAATCAGCAGTTACAGTATAAACATCAGTTGTTTTAGCTCCGATAGTTTTGAAAACTAATTTAGCAGTTGGGAATTTATCAGTTCCGAAGAAATCGTCAGCTTTAAGGTGACCGTTTAATTTTCCTTGGTATTCTCCTGTTAAGTCAGTAGAAGTTAAAGAAGTCATGTCAACTGTAAAGCTACCGCCAACTAATTTTTTTCCTTTGAAAACTACAGAACCATCTTTGAAGTTTACTGTTCCTGAGTGTTCTCCGGTTACTTTTTTACCTACCCATTTGATAGTAGATGCTTTTACATCGATTTTTTTTGTTTGTGCGTTTACTGAAACGCTAGCCACTGCTACGAATAATGCTATTGCAATTGTTTTTAAATTTTTCATGTTGTTAAAATTGATTTTGATTGTTATTAATAATTATAGTGTGATAAATAATTCTTCGTTTGATTTTCTAACTTTTTTGTAATGCTGAGCGTCGTCCGCATCATGTCTGTACCCTACAGCTGCAATAACAGAAGCGTTTAATCCTAATTTATCGAAACCTAAGATTTCGTTGAATGCAGCAGCATTAAAACCTTCCATTGGAGTTGCATCGATTTTTAATTCAGAAGCGGCACTTAGTAAGTTTCCTAAAGCGATGTAGGTTTGTTTTGCTGTCCAGACATTTTTTGATTCAGCAGGTAAGCTCGAAATCATACCTTTCATCATGTCACTGAATCCCGCAAGTGCATCAGCAGGAACTCCTCTTGTTTCGCTAATATTACTAATGTATTTATCTACAGATTCTGCTCCTGTATTTATATCATTTGCAAAAATAAACAGCTGAGAAGCGTCAGTAATCTGAGTTTGCCCATAAGCTGCAGCTTTTAATTGCTCTCTTAATTCAGGATTTTCTACAATTACAACTTTATAAGGCTGTAATCCGTATGAAGAAGCACTTAATCTCACAGCTTCCTTAATTGTTTTTAGATCTGAATCGGAGATTTTTTTAGTTGCATCATATTGTTTTGTTGCATATCTCCAATTTTGATTTTCTAAGAATGTACTCATAAATATTAATTTTCTTGGGTTCTGTATTTTTCTAATAACTGATTTAATAATTCTAATTCTTCAGGGCTAATATTCTCCGCAAATACGCGTTCGTGCTCATCTACCTTCGGATCTAATTCTTTCAATACATCCAATCCCTTTTGGGTAATGAGAACTTCGATTTTACGTCGATTGCCCGGGCAAACATTTCTGGTTACAAAATCCTTCAGTAATAATTTGTCTACTAATCGGGTTGTATTACTTGTTTTAGCCAGCATACGTTCTTGTATCACACACATATTAGCAGGATTCCCTTTTTGTCCTCTTAATATACGTAACACATTATATTGTTCTCCGGACAGATCATACGGTTTTATCAACTCGTTGAAATGATCCTGAATCACATTTTGCGTGTACATGATATTCAGAATAACTTTTTTCGCATTATCCATCTTAACTGTACTTTTTATAACCTCTTCAATCGTCATAGTCGTAAGTGTATAATTTGTATATACAAATGTACATCTTTTAATAGTTGTATATACAAATGTTACGTTAATTTTTTGTTAATTCAATCAAGGCCAAACTATCACTTATGTAAACTCCATATAATTAGTATAAATGTATTACAAAATTTTAATTTAAAATACTGATTATTTGATATTTAACTATTGTTTAAAACTAAAGTTGAATTCAAAAAGAAACCCGACACGTTTTTAAAACTTGTCGGGTATGATTATTATTGTCAGGTTCGATATTTAATGGGGTAACTTATCTTTAAAGAAACCATAAACCCAGGTTCCAAAAATAGCACTTATCAAAGTAACAACAATTACGGTAACTCCAGTCCCGATTTGCGCAAACAAAGGTCCCGGGCAAGCTCCGGTCAATGCCCATCCAAACCCAAACAGTAAACCGCCATAGATTTGCCCTTTGCTGAAAGTCTTTGGCTGAATTTCAATTTTTTCACCCTGAAGGGTTTTAATATTGAATTTTTTAATCAACTGAACCGATATAATTCCAACTACAACTGCGCTTCCAATTACACCATACATAAAGAAGGATTGCAATTGAAACATTTCCTGAATGCGAAACCAGCTGATGATTTCGGCTTTTACGAATATGATTCCAAATAGAATTCCAACGAAAAGATACTTAAGATTTGAGAATCCGGAATCTTTTAATTGACTTCCGTTAATTCCTTCGGTATCGGTATTTTTATTTTCTAAATTATTCATTTTTAAAATTTTAAAGTGAAAGAATGTACGGCAAAATCAAATTGGCCATGATAAAACCGCCAATCATAAAACAGATTGTGGCTACCAGTGAAGGCCATTGTAAGTTTGAAATTCCCATAATTGCATGTCCACTTGTACATCCGCCAGCATAACGTGTTCCGAAACCCACTAGAAATCCACCAGCAACAATCATGATAAAGCCACGCAGTGTCAATAAGCTTTCCCATGAAAAAAGTTCTTTTGGCAGTAAACCGGAACGATCTGTGATTCCGTAACTGTTTAATTGCTCTGAAAGTTTGGCCGTAATTTCAACCGGATTTGGATTGGCTAAAAAATAAGCAGCAATAATACCGCCAAGGAAAATTCCGAAAACGAAAAATAAATTCCAGCTTTCTTTTTTCCAGTCGTATTTAAAAAAGGAGATGTTTGCCGGAATACAAGCCGCGCAAATATGACGCAATGACGAACTTATCCCGAACGATTTATTTCCTATAATTAACAAAATAGGGACTGTTAGCCCAATCAACGGACCCGAAACGTACCAGGGCCAAGGTTCTTTTATAATTTCTAGCATATTTTTAAGGTTCTAAGTTGTGTTAAAGGCTCAAAGGTACAAAGTAACAAAGGTCCAGAGGTAAAATCTTTGTTGCTTTGAGCCTTTGTATCTTTGTCCCTTTAAAAAATTATTTTAATACTTTACTCTGGCAAACAAAATCAGATTTTGGGATTTCAGTTTTCGAGATCGCCCCAAAACCACCTTCCACTTCTGAAAAATTTCTAAATCCACGTGCCTGCAATATAGAAGCCGCGATCATACTGCGGTAACCTCCGGCGCAGTGCAGGTAAAAATGTTCGTTTGGATTAATATCTTTTACCCAGTCATTAATATAAGCAAGCGGTTTGTTGTACGCTTCATCAATATGTTCTGCGGCGTATTCGGTTTCTTTACGAATGTCGATTACTTTGTCTTTTTCAGGTTTAAATTCAGTTGCAAATTGATCAGCGGTAATTCGGTTAACGGTATCAATTTCAAAGCCGGCTTGCTGCCAGGCTTCAAAACCACCTTCCAAATGCCCGATTATCGCATCAAAACCCACACGGCTTAAACGTGTTACGGTTTCCTCTTCAAGACCAGTTTCAGTAACCAATATAATAGGTTGCTTTACATTGGCGATTAAAGTTCCAACCCACGGAGCAAAATCCCCGTTGATTCCAATATTAATAGATTGCGGAATAAATCCTTTGCTAAAATCTGCAGCACTTCTGGTATCCAGGATCAAAGCACCGGTTTCTTCGGCTACAGCCTCAAATTCTTTGGCTTTTATCGTTTTCATTCCATTATGCAAAACCGATTCAAAGCTTTCGTAACCCTTTTTATTCATGGCCACATTCATGCTGAAATAGGCTGGAGGAGGTAACAATCCGTCAGTCACTTCGGTAATAAATTCAGCTTCGGTCATATTGGCACGCAAAGCGTAATTGGTCGCTTTTTGATTTCCGATAGTCGAAACGGTTTCCTTACTCATGTTTTTTCCGCAGGCGCTTCCGGCTCCGTGTGCAGGATATACGATCACATCATCGGCCAGAGTCATGATTTTATCCCTTAGCGAATGAAATAAAATTCCGGCCAGTTGGTCCTGTGTCATTCCGGCTGCTTTTTGTGCCAAATCCGGTCGTCCGACATCACCAATAAATAAAGTGTCTCCGGAGAAAATTGCATGGTCTTTTCCGTTTTCGTCGATCAGTAAATAGGTGGTGCTTTCCATCGTATGTCCAGGAGTGTGCAAGGCTTTAATCGTAATTTTTCCGATTTTAAATTCTTGTCCGTCTTTCGCGGAAATACAGTCAAATTCGCAGGCCGCATTGGGTCCGTAAACAATTGGGGCCTGAGTTTCTTTGCTTAAATCGATATGTCCGGAAACAAAATCAGCGTGGAAATGTGTTTCAAAAATATATTTCAATTGTACCTCGTCACGCTCTAAACGCTCTAAGTAAGGCTGAATTTCCCTTAAAGGATCAATAATTGCAGCCTCACCGTCTGAAGTTATATAGTAAGCACCCTGCGCAAGGCATCCGGTGTAAATTTGTTCTATTTTCATGATACGGATTCTAAAAATATGGGAATACAAAGGTAACCTAGTTTTTCTTTAAAATAAGTGACTAATGTTACAGAAATTTGATTTTTGTGTAAAAAGAGGGATTTCACCATATAAGTGGTGTAAGTTCATTTTAACTTAACGCAGATCTGGTGTTGTCTTAAATTTACTTACACCACTTGCATGGCGAAAAAAAAATCTACGTAATTTTACAACTGACGAAAATTATTGATATGAACACAGAAGACTTATTGAATCAAATCGCTTTTATAAAAGAGATTGATAAAGTAAAATATATTCAGCGAAAAACGAAATTGTTTAATAGCAACCGTAATGAAAACGATGCCGAACACAGCTGGCATCTGGCTTTAATGGCGATTGTTCTGGCTGAACATTCCAATGAGCCAATAGATATACTGAAAGTCGTTAAAATGGTTTTGATACACGATATTGTGGAAATTGACGCAGGAGATGTTTTTTTATACGATACACAAAAAAATCATGACAATACTGATGAGGAACGACTGGCCGCGAGTCGCATCTTTGGTTTGCTTCCTGAAAAACAAGCCAAAGCCTTCATTGAAATCTGGGAAGAATTTGAAGCCGGTGCAACCAACGAAG
Organism: Flavobacterium circumlabens; assembly: GCF_004345565.1. Lineage (GTDB taxonomy): Bacteria > Bacteroidota > Bacteroidia > Flavobacteriales > Flavobacteriaceae > Flavobacterium > Flavobacterium circumlabens. The sequence continues at coordinate 59,788 of NZ_SLWA01000003.1, forward strand.
CAAAATTTGCAAAATCGATGGACAGACTGGAACCCTTATTACAGAATACTTCTAATAATGGAGGAACCTGGAAGGAGTTTGGCGTAGGGTATCAAAAGGTTTACGAAAAAAAGAGTGTGATAAAAGAAGGATCCCAAACTTTATGGACGTACGCCGAAGGATTAATAAATGAAAGTGTAGCAAAAGGAATTTTGAAAAAGGAGTAATATTCTACCCTATAAGTTAGGTAAGTTCATTTTAGCTTTACGCAAATTATTCGCTGTCTTAAATGAACTTACCTAACTTATAGGGTAAAGAATTTCTAGAGGTTTTAAAATCCTGAAAAGTTTAACAAATACAAACGGATAAACTTTTATTATTGGTCGGAAATTTGGGTTTTAATGGGTAAATTTGTGGGACTTCATAAATAAAATACCACTCATGGAAGAAATGCTTTTTTATGACCGAATGCAATTCGCCTTCACTATTACCTTTCACTATCTTTTTCCGCAACTTACAATGGGCCTTTCGCTGATCATTGTTTATTTCAAATGGAAATATTTAAAAACCCAAAACGAACAATACAATCACGCCACGCATTTCTGGATGAAAATCTTCGCCTTAAATTTTGCAATGGGTGTAGTGACCGGGATTCCAATGGAATTTCAGTTCGGAACCAACTGGGCCAAATTCTCCGAATTAACGGGAGGAATTATCGGTCAGACATTGGCGATGGAAGGCATGTTTTCGTTTTTCCTTGAATCTTCTTTTCTTGGAATTTTCTTATTTGGAGAAAAAATACTGGGACATAAATGGCACTTTGTAACCGGATTACTAATTATGATTGGCTCGTGGGCCAGTGGATTTTTAATCATTGCGACACATTCGTGGATGCAGAATCCGGTTGGATATGAAATTCTTGAAAACGGAAAATTTGTATTGAATAATTTTCAGGCTTTATTTTTAAATCCATGGTTGTGGCCTTCTTATCTTCACAATCAGGCCGCTTCTATGGTCACAAGTTCGTTTGTTGTAGCCGGAATTGGTGCTTTTTATATTTTAAGTCATAAGAATGTTTCTTTCGGAAGATTATTTTTGAAAACAGGAGTTGTTTTCGGATTGATTTCGAGCATTATTGTGGCAGTTCCAACGGGAGATTTACTGGCGAAAAACGTAGTGAAATATCAGCCTGTCACGTTTGCTGCAATGGAAGGGATTTTTCATACCGAGAAAAAAGGTTCTGAAATTGTTTTAATTGGTCAGCCTGATGTAAAAGACAAAAAACTGGATAATAAAATTGCCGTTCCAAATATTTTGAGTTTTCTAACGTATGGAAATTGGGAACAGGAAATAAAAGGATTGGATCAGTTTGAAGAAGAGGTGCATCCGACTAATATTTCCGGATTGTATTATGCGTATCATATTATGGTAGGATTGGGGACTTTGTTTATTGGTTTGATGGTTTTGGCACTTTTTCAGTTGATTCGGGGGAAATTATATCAGACGAAGTGGATTTTATGGTCGCTGATGTTTATGATGCCGTTCCCTTATATCGCCAATACTACTGGTTGGTATACCGCCGAATTAGGCAGACAACCCTGGCTGGTTTATAATTTATTGCGCACTTCTGCAGGAGCTTCGCCAACGGTTTCGTCCGGGAATACCTTATTTACTTTACTGGGATTTATAGGATTGTATCTTTTATTAGGAATGTTGTTTTTGCTTTTGATTGGAAAAATCATCAATAAAGGACCTCATAATGTTGAACTCAATACAGAAAAAATATAATTATGGAATTTTTTTGGTACGTTGTTTTAATGGGAATTCTGGCCGTTTATATTGTTTTGGACGGTTACGATTTTGGAGCGGGAATTATTCATTTATTTCTGGCTAAGACAGAGAAAGATAAAAAAGCAATTACAAGCGCTATTGGTCCGTTTTGGGATGCCAACGAAGTTTGGATTATCGCTGCCGGAGGTGTTTTGTTTTTTGCATTTCCGACGTTGTATGCTTCTTCTTTCAGCGGATTTTATCTGCCGTTGATTATGATTTTATGGCTGTTGATTTTTCGTGCTATCGGTTTAGAAATGCGCGGACAGGTGCATCACCCGATGTGGGAAACGATCTGGGACAAGGCTTTCGGAATCGCGAGTTTGCTTCTGGCATTGTTCTTCGGAATTGCTTTGGGAAATATCGTGCGCGGTGTCAATCTCGGAATGGTAACCAACGGTGTTTCAACACAGGAAGCACATTATTTCTTTTTGCCTTTGTGGAATCCAACTTTTAGTCCGCAAGCCAATGAATTGGGAATTATCGATTGGTTTACGTTGTTTCTTGGTATTGTGAGCGTGGTAGCTTTAACCATTCATGGCGCCAATTGGATTATTTTTAAAACCAATTCATCTTTGAATCCACAACTTAAAAATGTCGTTTTTAAACTGAATATTGTTTTATTGGTTTTGGTTTGTATTTCACTGCAAATTTGGCATTTTATTGAGCCGAAACCTTTTCATAATTTTGTAGAAAACCCGATTCTCTGGTTTTTCCCCCTAATGACTTTTGTCGGGATTTTAGGTTTGTTTAAAGTACGATCTTATAAAAAAGACGGACACGGTTTTATATTCTCGACTTTATTTCTCGTTGGCGGATTTGCATCCACAGCCGTTTCGATTTTTCCGAATGTTTTGCCTTCAACGAATAAAGTAAATCCTTCTTTAACCATTTACAATACTGCCGCCGGAGCCTACGGATTGAATGTGGGAATGAGCTGGTTTTTTGTCGCTTTGTTTTTGGTGATCGTTTACTTTATTGTTCAGTACCGTGTTTTTAGCGGGAAAATGGATGATGTTGGGTATGGAGAGCATTAAGTTGTTTTGTTTTTTTAGCAGCAAATTTCACAAATTTTCACGAATTAATTATATCAATAGCCGTGGGTTAAAACCCACGGCTATTCAATTTTATAGACTCGAAATTTCTAATTTACCCGAGTCTGCGTTAGGGATAGAAGCGATATCCTTTTTGTTTTTTCTTTAAAAACAAAAAGATATAGCGGATAGCCCGTTCGCCGCGGCGAAAACACCCAAAAAATACAAATCCGTTTACTCTCAGGAATAAACGGATTTTTTAGTTTTGATCTTTTAATCGCATTTTTGTCATTCCTCTGAATGACAATGATTGAGGTTATTTTATGTGATTTTTAGTTTGCATCTTTGTTAAGTTTTCATCTTTGCCTAAGATTACTTTATAACGAGACAAGATAATCTGCTAAATCTGCGGGGAGAAAAAAACTTAAAACAAAACCTCCTTAGTAATAATATAAAATCCCATCACCAGAACAAACCACCCAAAAATTGGTTTTAGTTTGGCACCGTCAATTTTTTTGGAAAGCTGGCTTCCGATTAGCATTCCAAGAAGTGCCATTGCAGAAACGCCTAATAAAAACGGGTAATTTATCGGAGTGCCAATGTACAAATCACCTCCAAAACCTATCGATGAATTGATGGCGATGATTAATAATGAAGTTCCAACAGCTTGTTTCATAGGTAAATTGGCGAAAAATAGCAGGGCAGGAATGATCAGAAATCCTCCGCCGGCACCCAGAAATCCAGTTATGATTCCGACTATGAAACCTATTAAACTTAATTGTGTATAATTGGTTTCGGTAGCCTTTATTTCGGGTTTGTTTTTTCGAATCATCGAAATCGCTGCTGTAATCATTAAAACCGAAAAGACAATCATAATCAGAAAATCTTTTGAAACCGAATACGAAGCGATAGAAAATAAAGTCGAAGCAATTTGAGGAAATATAACTTCGCGGATAATCAAAATCGAAATCACAGACGGAATCGCGAAATACAATGCCGATTTGAGTTTTAGATTTCCCATTTTGTAATGGCTGTAACTTCCGGACATAGCGGTCAGTCCAACAATAAATAAAGAATAAGAAGTAGCCTGCTCGGGATTTACTTTGAATAAATAGACCAAAATCGGGATGGTCAGTATAGATCCTCCACCCCCGATTAAGCCTAGTGATATTCCGATGATGATTGAAGCAAAATATCCTAAATATTCCATTGCATGTTTTTATGCAAAGGTGCTTCGTTAAATAGAAACTTACAGTAACATTTATCACACAAGGCTATTTTTGCCACAGATTAAAAGATTATTGGATTGTTTTGCACACTGATTTTACGGATAGGACAGATTTACACTGGTTTTTTTGAGTTAGTATTATCTTTTTTTAATATTTTACAGATAAAGAAAAATCAATATAATCTTTTAATCTGTGGCAACCCGTTTTATCCGTAAAATCCGTGGACAAAAAACTATTTCAAAAGCTCGATTTGATTGCGGTTGAGTTTGACCATACCGCGCTGTTCCATTTTTTTGAGTAATCTGGAAACTACTTCTCTCGAGGTGTTTAGTTCTGTTGCAATTTCCTGATGTGATAGTTTCACTTCATCACATCCGCAGGCATCGGAATGTCTTTTGAGGTAAAACTCCAAACGTTCGTCCATAGAGCGAAAGGCAATATTGTCAACCACTTCCAAAACTTCTTCAAAGCGGCTACGGTAGGTATCGATTACGAATTCGTACCAGGATCTGTGTTCCATCATCCATTTGTCCATCATCTGCAGCGGAATCATCATCACCGAAACATCTTCGACCACTTTGGCCATAATTTGACTTTTTTCGCTTTTGGCGGTACAAATCATCGAAATGGCGCAGGCTTGTCCCGGTTGCAGGTAATACATTAGAAATTCGCCGCCATCTTCGCCTTCGCGATAAATTTTGATTTTCCCTTTGGTGATTAAAACCGTGTTTTTAATGTATTGCCCGGTTCGCATCAAAATGGTTCCGGCTTCAAAATTCTGCAGGCTTCCGTTTTCCTCAATTGTAGAGATAAGTTCGCTGGAGAAATTGGGAAATATATTTTTAAGTAACTTTTGCATGGTTTGATTATTTATTGGGCACGGATTTTAAGGTTTGAACGAATTTCCACAACTAAAAACTAGTTTAATCCGTAGTTGTTTTTTGCGTTGACCCGAGCGATAGCGAACAGGCCAATCAATTACACGAATTAACACGAATCAATTAGTGAGAATTTGTGTAATTCGTGGCTACTTTTTTAATCATTCTAATCTATTAATCTGTGGCTAAAAAAATTTACGACTAATAATTTCACGATTCAGTATGAATTAATTCAGCCTTATTTGTGGCAGCCATTTTTTATCAAATTAAAATTAAAACATCTAAATTTATACAAAGATAGCAGATTGAATTGGTATTAATTGCCGGAAAACTATTTTTAGAAGGTATTTAGGCAAATGAAAAAATCCTATTTTCTATCGATTTTATAGACTGTATTTTTGAAAATAGTGAGTAAATTTGTAATTCACTGATTATAATCCTTTCTCTAAAACGTTTTCTGAGAATAATAATCGAAATCGCATTTGGTACGTTTTTAATTAATAGAAACGTCGTAATTTTACAAAAAACACATTTATTATGAATTTATCACAAGAAGATTGGGTTGCCCAACTAGCTGCTGACGAGAATGCAGTTATACTTGACGTAAGAACTCAGGACGAGTTTAATGACGGTTATATCGAAAATGCCGTTAATATTGACATTAATAAAGGACAAGGTTTTATTTACGAAATCGAAGAATTAGATAAAAACAAAAATTATTACGTGTACTGCCGTTCCGGAGCCAGAAGTGCGAAAGCATGTCAGGTTATGAACGAGTTAGGAATCGAAAATGCCTATAATTTATTAGGCGGAATCCTTGACTGGGAAGGCGAAACCGTAAATCCATAAAAAAATGAAGAGGCCTTAAAAAGCCTCTTTTTCTTTTCAATGCTATTAATAACCAAATTATAAATTACCGGATTATGAGTTTAATACCCGAAGAATTTCAGATTAAAACCCTCATCAATCAAGATACTTATCTTGTAAATGGGGAACTAAAACAATGGACAGGCCAGACCACACCTGTTTTTTCTACCATTTCATCTACAGAAAAATATGCGCCAACTGTATTAGGTTCCATTCCGTTTATGGGAGAAAAAGAAGCAGCTGAAGTAGTTGAGGCTGCCAATGGTGCCTATAATAAAGGTCAGGGCTTATGGCCAACGATGAAAGTGGCTGACCGCATTAAATGCATGGAAAATTTCGTAAGACAAATGAAGGATACCCGTGAAGAAGTGGTAAAACTTTTAATGTGGGAAATTGGAAAAAACCTTGGCGATTCGCAAAAAGAATTTGACAGAACAGTAGAATATATTCAGGATACGATTGACAGTTATAAGGAATTAAACGGACGCAGTTCGCATTTTGAAAAAGTACAAGGCGTAAATGCCATGATTCGCCGCGGACCTCTGGGGGTTGTATTGTGCCTTGGACCTTACAATTATCCCTTAAACGAAACTTTTTCATTGTTGATTCCGGCTTTAATTATGGGTAACACCGTTATTTTTAAACCTGCAAAACATGGCGTTTTATGTATTTCACCATTATTACATGCTTTTAGAAGTAGTTTTCCTAAAGGTGTTATTAATATTGTTTATGGCAGAGGCCGCGAAATTGCATCTCCAATCATGAAATCAGGAAAAATTGATGTTTTGGCATTAATTGGAAACAGTAAATCAGCAATAGCCTTGCAGGATCAGCATCCCAATAAAAACAGGTTACGTCTGATTTTAGGTCTGGAAGCTAAAAACCCGGCAATTATTTTACCGGATGCCGATTTAGATCTGGCTATTCAGGAATGTATTGCAGGAACTTTATCCTTCAACGGTCAGCGTTGTACAGCATTAAAAGTTTTGTATGTACACGAATCTATTGCAGAAGAATTTAACAGACGTTTTTCTGAAAAAGTAGACGGATTGTTGTTTGGAAATCCATGGGAAAAAGGAGTTTCACTAACACCGCTTCCTGAAGCAGATAAACCAAAATATATACAGGGTCTAATTGATGATGCAACTTCAAAAGGAGCAAAAATCCTCAACGAAAAAGGAGGAAAACATACCGATAATTATATTTTTCCTGCCGTTTTATTTCCTGTAGATAAAAAAATGAGAGTATATCATGAAGAGCAATTTGGACCGGTAGTGCCAATTATTTCTTTTAAGCATATTGATGAGCCTCTTGATGATATGGCCGAATCCAATTACGGACAACAAGTAAGTTTGTTCGGAAAAGATATTAAAACCCTGGCACCACTTATCGATTCTTTGGTAAACTTGGTTTGCAGGGTAAACCTGAACAGTTCCTGCCAGAGAGGTCCGGATGCATTTCCATTTACAGGTCGTAAAGATTCTGCTGTAGGGACTTTAAGTATTCCGGATGCTTTGCGTTCTTTCTCTATTCGTACGTTTGTGGCTTCAAAAGATATCGCTTATAATAATGAAATTCTGCAGGAATTGCTTAACAGCAAAGAATCGAATTTCATTAATACCGATTATATTTTGTAGTTATTAAGGTTATATATTAATTGTAGATCACCGTCTTTTTCTTTTTTGAAAAGGGCGGTTTTTTTTTAAAAGTTACTGGGATTTTAAGATGCTGAGGTTCTAAGTTTTTTATGCGACTTCGTTACTCTGCGATAAATTGAAACCCAAACTTAAAAATATCTTAGATAATTGTAACTTTAGGCAAAAAAGGACAACTAATATTTATAATAACTATTAAATAAACCAAATTCTCAAAACCACTTATGAAAAAAAATATACTAATTGGCTTTCTGTTTTTAATTCAATATAGCTTTTCACAAGAGCTTTATATGCCCAGAAATATTAAAGAAGCTTACGAAAAAGGAACTCGTTCTAAAGATGGTAAACCCGGAAAAAAATACTGGCAAAATCATGGTAAGTATACGATTGACCTTACTGTAAATGCAGTTACCAAAGTAGTTAGCGGAACAGAAACTATCGTCTATGAAAATAACAGCCCTGATACTTTAAGAAATTTACCAATCCGCTTTGTAAATAATCTTCACAAGCCATCATCACCACGCAGTGGAACTGTCAACGATGATTTTTTAAGTGAAGGATTAACCATCACTTTATTGAAAGTGGAAGGTGAAGTTTATAAAGAAGATGCCAGAAGCTGGGGTACGGTAGGGAGTGTAAAACTTAAAAAAGCGGTTGCCCCGCATTCAAAAATTACAATCAATATCGACTGGAATTACCCTTTATCTAAAGAAAGCGGAAGAGAAGGACAAATTGACAATTCTACTTTCTTTGTGGCTTACAGTTATCCAAGAGTAACCGTTTTTGATGATTATAACGGATGGGACAGATTGCCACATACCGATCGTCAGGAGTTTTACAATGATTTTAATGACTATACGTATTCGGTAAAAGCACCTAAAAATTATGTAGTTTATGGTACCGGAGATTTATTAAATCCTGATGAAGTTTTACAGCCTGAATTTTCAGCACGTTTGAAAAAATCGTATGTAACCGATGAAGTGCTTCATATTGCCAACGAGCAGGAAATGAAAAGTGGTGCAGTAACCAAACAAAACGACTGGAATACCTGGAAATTTGAAGCTAAAAACATTTCAGATGTATGTTTCGGATTGAGTGATCATTATTTATGGGATGCCAGCAGCGTTTTAGTAGATAAAAAAACAAATCGCCGCGCCAGTGTTCAGGCGGCTTATGATGTAAAAGGGACTGATTTTGTAGCTTCCGTAAAAAACAATCAATATGCCTTAGACTGGTTTTCGAACAATTGGCCGGGAGTTCCGTATCCTTTTTCTAAAATGACCGCTTTTCAGGGATTTGCCGATATGGAATACCCAATGATGTGTAATGATTCGCAAATGGGTGATCCTGTTTTTGCACAATTAGTACAAGACCACGAAGTGGCTCATACTTATTTTCCTTTTTATATGGGAATCAACGAAACACGTTACGCTTTTATGGATGAAGGCTGGGCTACCACCTTCGAATATCTAATTGGAACGGCAGAACACGGAAAAGAAGCAGCAGATAAATTTTACAAACAATTTAGAGTGGCACAATACATAAATGATCCTTCAACGGAAGAAGATCAGCCTATTATCTCCATGTCTACGCAGGTTTCAGGACCGGGTTACGGAAATAATTCATACGGTAAAGCTTCTCTGTCTTATATTGCCTTAAAAGATATGTTGGGTGATGATTTGTTCAAAAAATCATTACACGCTTACATGGACAACTGGAATGGGAAACACCCAATTCCGTGGGATTATTTTAATTCAATAAATACTGCTTCAGGGAAAAACCTGAACTGGTTCTTTAATAATTGGTTTTTTACGAATAATTATATTGACCTTTCTGTTAAGAGTGCGGATGCCAAAGCTATTTCGGTAGAAAATGTGGGTGGCTTTGCGATTCCGTTTGAGGTGAATATTGTTTATGCAGACGATACCAAAGAATCCCTGCATCAGACTCCTGCTATTTGGGAAAAGAATCAAAAACTGGCGACAATTACTTTAAAAAGTAAAAAGCAAATTAAAGAAATCACGGTTGATAATGGTATTTTTCTGGATGCTACACCCGCTAATAATACCTGGAAAAGCAAATAATTAAATTTAAAAAGTCCCTTTAGTTAAGGGACTTTTTTTTAAATTAGACCTGCCTTTAAAAAGAATTAATTTTAAAAATTAAAACTAATTTAAAATGTCCGGAGAAAAAGAGCTGCAAAAATTGCTTCAAAGCATGAAGCCGGAGCTAAATCAGGGTGAATTTGTTTTTTGTAAAATGGAAGAAGTTGGGACTGTAAATCTGGAAGAAATAGAAATGTTATTCCGCGAAAAAGAAGCTGTCACCTTAATTTTAAAAAAGGAAACAGCCGATAAACTGAAGCTGGAATATTCCGTTATTATGTCCTGGATAACCCTTACGGTTCATTCCTCACTGGAAGCAGTCGGTTTAACGGCGGCATTTTCAACGGCACTTTCAGAAAAAGGGATTAGTTGTAATGTGGTGGCGGCATTTTATCACGACCACATTTTTATTGCTAAAAAAGATGCCGATAAAGCAATGGAAGTTTTGAATACATTTTCAAATTAGTATGGAAATTAGAGCAATTAAAGCTTCGGAAACCTGGAAGATCAGGCATGAAGTAATGTGGCCTGAGCAGCCTTTTGAATTTGTACAACTGGCCGAAGATAATCTAGGATTGCATTTTGGTGTTTTTATAGAGGGAAAACTGGTTTCGATAGTTTCCTGTTTTATTACTGATGATGAAATGCAGTTTCGAAAATTAGCCACTTTACAGGAATATCAGGGAAAAGGAATTGCTTCTGAACTATTGAATTTTGTTCTAAAACTGGCAAAAGAAAAAGGATTGAAAAAAGTCTGGTGCAATGCCAGAAGCAATAAAAAAACATTTTATGAGAAATTTGGAATGTCAGATACGCATAAAATTTTTACAAAAGCAGGAAAAAATTTTACGATAATGACTATTTTATTTTAGAACAAGTACCTGAAAAACAATACCTCGAAGTTTTTGAATATTCTGTTTTTAAACTACTGATTTATAATTTGATATTTATTTACGACACCTTTTTTTTATTGATTTCACAATGTTGTAATCCGAGTCTTTTCAAGCGGTAAACACCAAATTTATAAATTTCAGAAGAGAATAAAAAAATGAAAACGTTTTCGTTTCTTTCAACTTGTTAAGACTTTCTTATTTTATTTTTTTTATTCCAATCTTTTATTACTTTCGCACTCAAATGAGAAAGTTAATAGTATTTTTAGTATTCATGAATTTCCTTCTGCTGGGCGGAGGGCAATATCTTAATGCTGAAACTCAACATAACGCCGCTCATCACAATCTTGAGAAAAGACACCGCGTAAAATTCACGAATCAGGATCAGGGCAATTCAGTAATTGAAGATGCCGATGTAGATCTTGACGAAGAATGTCTTGGTAATGATACTCTTAAAGATGGACTTTTAAATAAATTTTTTACAACCAATTATAGTTTAGTCGCTAAACTCTATTTGACATTCTCTCGTCAGATCGTTGTAAATTCTTATAGTCGTTTTGAATTTTTAGCGCCATCTTGTGGCGAGTCAAATCCTATTTATATTACTCAGAGAGTTTTAAGAATCTGATTCTATTTATACATCGGTTACCAATAAGCGTGATCATGCATAAGTGCGGACTGTATTTTTAAAATACTTTTTCATTCTACGTTTCACGTTTTATTCTGGCGACTGATTATATTCTCAGACCGGGAAAGTTTCTATTCCCAATTTCAATCGCTTAATTTCCATTTATTATACCATGAAAAGAATTGTCGTGTTAACGGGCTTATATGCCTTGTTGTGCCTTACCAGTTGTACATCAAAAAAAGAAGAAAAAGAAGAAGCTGAAAAATTTACAGTAACCAATCCTGTAAAAATTGATACTTCGTTTACCAAACAATATGTTTCGCAGATCAAATCTGTCCGAAATATTGAAATCCGTGCTCAGGAAAAAGGATTCCTGCAAAATATTTATGTTGATGAAGGTCAGTTTGTAAAAGCGGGTCAGCTTTTGTTCCGAATTATGCCCAATATGTATCAGGCTGAATTGCTAAAAGCACAGGCTGAACAAAAATCAGTAGAAATTGAACTGCAGAATGCTAAATTACTGGCCGATAAAAATATCGTTTCCAAAAACGAATTAAGTGTGGCTCAGGCCAAATTGCAATCGGCAAAAGCTGAGGTTGCATTAGCAAAACTTCATTTATCATTTACCGAAATCAGAGCTCCGTTTGACGGAACTATTGACAGGATTCCATTAAAACTGGGAAGTCTTATTGACGAAGGTGAATTAATGACAAGCCTTTCCGACAACAGTCAGATGTTTGCTTATTTCAATGTTTCAGAACCCGAATACCTGCAATATCAAACCGATATAAAAGATCGTGCAGAAACTAAAGTAGGTTTGGTTTTAGCTAACGGAGAAACGTTTAAATACAAAGGTAATGTTGAAGTAATCGAAAGTGAATTTAACAACGAAACAGGAAATATCGCTTTCAGAGCAAGATTTCCCAATACAGGTAAATTACTTAGAAATGGTGAAACCGGACAGGTTCAAATGCTTGTGCCTCTTAGAAATGCTATCGTAATTCCACAAAAAGCAACTTATGAAATCCAGGACAAAAAGTACGTTTTTGTAGTGGATAAAAACAATAAAGTAAGTTCAAAAGAAATTACGATTACAGGTGAAATTCCGGATTTATATGTCGTAAGCAGCGGACTTACTGAAAATGATAAAATTTTACTTGAAGGAGTTCAGAAAGTAAGAGACAACGACAAAATTAAATATGAATTCCAATCCCCTAAAGAGGTACTGAATCATTTGCGCCTTAAAGCAGAGTAAGTAGGAGTAGTCAGTGTCAGTTTACGGTATTTAGTAATGTGCAATTGGAATTTCACATTTCACAATCTACTAGTTTACATTTCACAGTCTACAATGTTTTACTCCATTTGGTTTAATCATTAAAAAAATATAAAAATGTTTAATAAATTTATTCAAAGACCTGTACTGTCGATAGTGATATCGCTGATCATTGTCTTTTTAGGGATATTGTCGGTATTGAATTTACCGATCACCCAATTCCCATCCATTTCGCCGCCAATGGTAAACGTTACGGCAGATTACCCGGGATCTAATGGTGAATTGATGATCAAATCGGTTGTTATTCCGTTGGAAAGAGCCTTAAATGGAGTTCCCGGAATGAAATACATGACTTCTGATGCAGGAAATGACGGTGAAGCAAGTATTCAGGTCGTATTTAATCTTGGTACAGATCCAAATCAGGCTGCGATTAACGTTCAGAACCGTGTGGCTTCGGTTACAAACAAACTACCTCCGTTGGTAGTTAGAGAAGGTGTAAAGATCACCCGTGAGGTTCCGAGTATGCTGATGTATGTGAATCTTTACAGTACGGATCCAAATACCGACATGAAGTTCTTGTACAACTATGCAGATATCAATGTATTATCTGAGTTGAAAAGGGTAAATGGTATCGGATCCGGAGATATTTTAGGAACACGTGAATATGCCATGCGTATCTGGTTGAAACCGGATCGTATGTTAGCTTATAAAATATCTGCCGATGAGGTAATGGAGGCATTGTCAAGCCAAAGTTTGGAAGCTTCGCCTGGTAAAACAGGAGAAAGTTCCGGTAAAAGATCTCAGGCATTCGAATACGTATTGAAATATTCCGGACGTTTTACAACCAAAGAACAATATGAGAATATTGTAGTACGATCTAACAGTAACGGAGAACTTTTACGTCTGAAAGATGTTGCCAAAGTTGAATTTGGAAGTTCGATGTACGATATTTATTCCAACTTAAATGGTAAGCCATCTGCTGCTATTGTATTGAAACAATCTTTTGGAAGTAATGCCAATCAGGTTATTGAAGACGTAAAAGCCAAACTGGAAAAAATCAAGCAAAAATTCCCAAAAGGAATGGATTATGAAATTTCTTATGACGTTTCTAAATTCTTAGATGCTTCTATTGAAAAAGTAATTCACACTTTGGTTGAAGCTTTTATCCTGGTAGGATTGGTGGTATTTCTTTTCTTAGGTGACTGGCGTTCTACGATTATTCCGGCAATTGCGGTACCGGTTTCCCTGATCGGAACGTTTATTTTTATGACATTCTTTGATATTTCATTGAACTTAATTACTTTATTTGCCATGGTTTTGGCCATTGGAGTCGTCGTCGATGATGCGATTGTAGTTATTGAAGCCGTTCACGCCAAGATGGAGGAAGAACATCTTTCGCCACTTAAAGCAACTAAAAAAGCGATGCATGAAATTGCAGGAGCTATTATTGCGATTACCTTCCTGATGGCTGCGGTATTTATTCCGGTTGCCTTTATGTCTGGTCCTGTGGGAGTTTTTTACAGACAGTTTTCCATTACAATGGCAACAGCGATTATACTTTCCGGTATTGTGGCTTTGACGCTGACACCGGCACTTTGTGCAATGATGCTGAAAAATAATCACGGTAAACCTAAAAAACAAACCCCTGTAAACAGATTTATAGATGGCTTTAACAACAAGTTTAACCTGGCACAAGGGAAATACCAAAATGTATTAGCTAAAATCGTAAACAGAAGAGCTGTTACCATTATCGCACTTTTAGGTTTTTGCGCAGGAACATGGCTGATCAGTAGTACCGTTCCTTCCGGATTTATTCCGAATGAGGATCAGGGTATGTTTTATGCTATTATCCAGACACCTCCGGGTTCATCATTGGAAAGAACCAATAATATAGCAGAAAAATTACAGAAAATAGCCGAAACAGTAGAAGGAGTAAAGTCCGTTTCGTCTCTGGCAGGTTATGAAATTTTGACGGAAGGTACGGGATCGAATGCGGGGACCTGTCTGATCAACCTTAAAGACTGGAATGACAGAAAGCAATCGGTACAGGAAATTATGACGGAACTGGAAGAAAAATCGAAAGATATTCCTGGTGCCAATATCGAATTTTTCCAACCGCCTGCAGTACCGGGATATGGAGCAGCAGGAGGATTTGAACTTCGTTTGCTGGATAAAACAGGTTCCGGTGATTACAGAAAAATGGAAACGATCAATAATGAGTTTGTAAGAGAACTGAACAAACGCAAGGAACTATCGAATGTCTTTAGTTTCTTTAGTGCCAGTTTCCCGCAATACATGATGAAAGTAGACAATGATCTGGCGCAGCAAAAAGGAATTTCTATCGAAAATGCGATGAATACCCTGTCTACTCTTGTGGGAAGTAACTACGAAATTAGTTTCATCAAATACGGAATCAATTATAAAGTAATCGTTCAGGCAGCTCCGGAATATCGTGCACAGCCGGATGATATTTTAAAACTTTACGTAAAAAATAATCGTGATGAAATGGTGCCTTTTTCTGCCTTTATGAAATTAGAAAAAGTATACGGTCTTTCAGAGATTACGAGACATAATATGTATACTTCTACTGAAATTAGTGGTGGTGCTGCTCCGGGATACAGTAGTGGTACAGCGATTAAAGTGATTCAGGAAGTAGCTGCCGAAAAATTACCAAGGGGTTATGACATTGACTGGGCAGGTATTTCTGCCGATGAGGTAGCACAAGGAAATCAGGCCATTTGGGTATTCTTGATTTGTTTAGGATTTGTGTACCTGGTTTTAGCAGCGCAATACGAAAGTTTTATTCTGCCATTATCGGTTATTCTTTCTTTACCGGCCGGTATTTTTGGAGCCTTCCTTTTGTTAAAATTAACAGGATTAGAGAATAATATTTATGCTCAGGTTGCGATGGTAATGCTTATTGGTCTGCTTGGTAAAAATGCCGTATTAATTGTAGAGTTTGCCATACAAAGGCATGCTGCAGGAAAAACGGTTTTAGAAGCAGCTATGGAAGGTGCAAAAGCAAGGTTCCGTCCTATTTTGATGACTTCATTTGCTTTTATAGCCGGATTACTGCCACTGGCTTTTGCTTCAGGTCCGGGTAAAATTGGTAATAGAACTATTGGTACAGCAGCTGCCGGAGGTATGCTTGTAGGAACCATTTGCGGAGTATTTGTTATTCCTGGATTGTATTACATTTTTGCAAAAATATCAGAGAAACACAAACTGGTAAAAAATGAAGAAGAGAATCCATTAACAGAAGAAATTAATGATAATCATGTATAAATTCAAGTTACAATATAGTATTGCGTTAGGTCTTTGTCTTGCAGCTGTGAGCTGCAAGGCTCCACAGGCCACAACCGAAGCGCCAAACAAAGCAGTTGTTCCTGAAGCTTACACCAATAGCAAGGATACAACAAATATGGCTGCTCTTCCGTGGCATGATTTCTTTAAAGATCAAAATCTGGTCAATCTGATCGATACGGCCCTGAAAAATAATCAGGAATTAATGATCACTTTGCAGGAAATTGAAATCGCAAAGAATGACGTTCGTATAAAAAAAGGCGCTTATTTGCCAACGGTCGGTATCAGAGCCGGTGCAGGAGTAGAGAAAGTAGGCAGATATACAAGCCAGGGCGCAGGTGATGCTACCACTGAAATTAAACCCGGTAAAGAAACACCGGACCCGCTTGGGGATTTTGTTGTAGCGGCTTATGCTAACTGGGAAGTAGATATCTGGAAAAAACTGCGTAATTCCAAGAAAGCAGCAGTAAGCAGGTATTTATCAACCGTAGAAGGAAAAAACTTTGTAGTTACAAACCTGATCGCTGAAATTGCCAATTCGTATTACGAGTTATTGGCGCTTGACAGTCAGTTAGAGATTGTAAAACAAAATATAGAATTACAATCCAATGCTTTAGAAATCGTAAAGATTCAGAAACAGGCAGCCAGAGCAACCGAATTGGGTGTTCAGAAATTCCAGGCTGAGGTTATGGATTCTAAAAGCAAAGAGTTTGAAATTCTTCAGCAAATAAAAGAAGCGGAAAACAGAATTAACTTTTTGGTGGGTCAATATCCACAGGAAATTAAGCGAGATAGAAACAACTTTTTAAGTTTGTTGCCATTAACTGTTAATTCTGGGATCCCTTCTCAATTATTACAGAATCGTCCTGATATTAAACAGGCAGAAATGGAGCTTACAGCTGCAAAACTGGATGTAAAAGTAGCTCGTGCAGAATTTTATCCTTCATTGGATATTTCGGCTGCAGTAGGAGTAAATGCTTTTAATCCTTCGTACCTGTTGACATTTCCGGAATCGCTTTTGTATTCCTTAGCTGGTGATTTGGCGGCACCGCTAATTAACAGAAATGCAATCAAAGCAGAGTTCAGTAATGCCAATGCAAGACAGCTTCAGGCCTTGTACAATTATGATCGTGTGGTTTTGAATGCGTATATCGAAGTTTCAAACGAACTTTCCAGGATTAGTAATTTAGAAAAAAGCTACGATTTAAAATCACAACAAGTAGCGGCTTTAAACACATCAATCGATGTTTCTAACGACTTGTTTAAATCTGCAAGAGTAGATTATTTCGAAGTGCTGATGACACAGCGTGATGCTTTGGAATCTAAATTAGAATTGATAGAAACGAAAAAAGACCAATTGAATGCTGCAGTCAATGTTTATAAAGACTTAGGCGGTGGTTGGAAATAAAAATTGTTATTAAGTTGTAGATTAAAACCTTTCGAGAGTTCGCTTTCGGAAGGTTTTTTATTTTAAATTAAGATGTAGTATTGGTCTTCAGTAGATTTTTTAGATTACTGTTTAGGTAGATTTCTCCGAATTAAAAAGGTATTTGGTCACCAGAGTAAAGAAAACCAGTACGTTCAGCGTAGTAGAACCAATTAACGTTATAATGATTTCGTCAGATAGATTTAGTTTGCCGAGACCTTTCCACATCAGGATAAAAAAGATACAGATACACCAGATGCAGGTAAAAGAAAAGATATATTCTGCATAACGTTTTCTTTCCAGCATGTTCTGATTTGAGTTTTGTAAATCTGATTGGTGTTTTTCATAAGAAATAAACTCAGAAATAGATACTGAACTCGTTGGCGCATTAGTGACATCGCTTATAAGACCGCCTAAATTAAAACCTCTTGCCATTATTCGCTGATTGGTTTATTAACAAATTTCTCGAAATAGCTGCTCATTAAGTCGTTGGATATTTCTTTTTCATTATTTCTTTTCGCTTCCGTCCACGGAGACTCAGGAAGGTGAGTCCAGTTTGATAATTGTATGGCATTAAGATTTTTGGCTACTTCCAGAGCGAATTCTATAACGTCATCGGTAGCTTTGTCCAGTTCTTTATTTTGATTAAGAGAATAACTCAACGGAATTTTTTTTATGGCTGAGTTGCCATATTCTTTAAATTCGAGATAAACGTTTTTGATAACCGGACCGTAAGGCCAGACTTCAATAGGTTCCTGAATTAATGGAATGCCATTTTTGGCAAGATATAAACCATTGGCAATGAACAAAAGTTTTTGCAGGGACATATTAGAAATCTCAATGTCCTGTTCTTTTGCCCGTTTTAGAATTTCTCCGGATAAAAATAATGCTGACTGTGCCATTTCTAAAAATTTAGTTCAACAAATATAGCGTATATAATCGATACAGCTATAATTAGTATAAAAAATCCCACAAATATAAACGATTTTCATCTGAAATCAAAATTTTTAATAAATCAGGTATTCCGGCGCAGTTGAGCTTGTCTTTAATGTGATTTACCAGTGTTTAAAAATTTCCAAATCCAAAAAACATCTTTCTAAATTCTGTTGGATTTACGCCTCTGTGTTTTTTGAACATATTATTGAAATGGCTTTTATCGGTAAAACCAAATTCCGCTGAAATTTCATTAATACGCATGTCGGTATTCAACAGGCGGTTTTCAATTAATTTAAGCTTATAATTGGTCTGATATTCCTGTAATGTCTCATTGGTGTGTTTGCGGAAAAAACGGGCCAGATACGTCTCGGAAATTCCAAATTTATTACTGATATGAAATCCTTTTAGTTTTTCCGGATCATAAATATTCGCCTGTACGTATTGCAAAATGCGAACGACTTTCTGATCACTGTGATCGTTGATTTTTTCTGGAAGGCTCATCATTATGTTTCGTGCAATGATGACCAGCAAAGTTTTAATGTAATGTGAAAGCAATTCGGTGTGATACAATGCTCTTTTGCTGTGTTCCCTGATGATGGCTTCCATAATGGGTTGAACAATAATAGTGTCCTCTTCATTTTTGATAACACAACCCGGTTCGTGTGAAGCATTTTTAAGTATTATTTCAATTCGCTGCAATAATTCCTGTTGATAAGCTCCGCTTAAGTAGTAATTATTAAATCGGATAAAGAATAATTGTGTGGGCTCTTCAAAATCAAAACGGTGCAGATCGTCGGGAGTCAGCAAAAACAAATCACCTGATTTGTAGGGAAGTTTATTGTTGTTAATGTGTTGTATTCCGCTGCCTTCTACTATGTAGGCCAGTTCAAAAAAACTGTGCATGTGTCCGCCTCTTGGGCATTCTTCGGTTAAATCTTTCAGAACCAGCTCATAGGGTTCATGCAATACATCGTTTGTCATAACAAAAAAAATACACTTTTAGAACATGATTTTACAACAATTTACAGTCAAATATTGCAGAATTTTGCAATAGAAATTTTTAATAATAACAATATTACAAAATATAAAAACAGGAAAGCACTTATCCCTGAAGAATTTAGATCCGATTTTCAGATTAAAGAAATAGACAAACCCATACCGGCAAACGAAGAAGTTCTAGTGCGAATAAAAGCCATTGGAATCAATACGCTGGATAGAACTTTTAAGATTTTCCTTGAAAATATTGAACAAGTAGATTTGAGTCTTGAAAATCATTCTTTAAAAAACAGGGCAATTGTCCTGATTTGATTTCTGATAAAAGAAGAGGAAAAGAATTTATACTCTTTTCCTCTTTTATATTTTTATTTGCTTTGCGCTAAAAAATCACGAAACCACAATCCGGATTGTTTAATGGTTCTTTTCTGAGTTTCAAAATCAATATGGATAAGTCCGAATCTGGCGTTATATCCTTCAGCCCATTCAAAATTATCGGTGAGGCTCCAGACAAAATAACCATCAACATTATACCCGTCTTTTTTGGCTTTCAGCAATTGTTCCAAGTGATCGCGAATATATTGTGTACGACGGATATCATATACTTTTCCGTTTTTGACTTCATCAGGAAAAGCAGCTCCATTTTCTGTAATGATAATTTTCTTTATGTTTTTGTATGCATTAAATCTTTTGATCGTATGATACAGAGCAGGAGGGTAGACTTCCCAGCCCATTTCGGTAGAGATTACATTTCTTTTTTCTGCACTTACCAGCTCAGCGCCAATATACGGAGTAAGTAAAGAGGCTTTTACGATTTCCCTGGTGTAACATTGTAAACCAATAAAATCGAAATCAAAAGCCATATTATTTAGATCATCGTCCAGAATATAATTGTTGAGTTTTTTAAGAACCGACAAATCATTCTTCGGATATCCAAGTCCTAAGATAGGTTCTATAAAAGTCCTGTTGAGTAAAGTATCGACACGTTTTGCGGCTTCAACATCTTTAGGTCTCTCTGTTTCCGGTTCGATATGCGTACAGGAGAATGTAGTACCTATATTTGCCCCGGAAACATGCTCTCGTAAAATTTTTGCACCCGCAGCTGTAGATAAGGTCACGTGGTGCATGGCTTTAAGATAATTGGTCAGGCCTTTTCTTCCCGGTGCATGAATTCCCAGAAAATATCCCGCTCCTGTAAAGACAGACGGTTCATTGATCACCATCCAGTTTTTTACCCGGTCACCGAAGTGTTGTGCGCAAACTTCTGTGTATGCCGAAAACCAGGAAACCGATTCTCGATTGGTCCAGCCTCCTTTTTCTTCTAAAGCATGCGGTAAATCCCAATGATAAAGCGTAACCCAGGGTTCGATATTACATTCTAATAAAAAATCGATGATTTTGTTATAGTGATCAATACCGGATTGGTTTACAGGATGTATTCCGGTTGGCATAATTCGGGGCCAGCTGATAGAAAATCTAAAGTTGGGAATGTTTAATTCACGAATTAATTCAATGTCATTCTTGTAATAATTATAGAAATCACAGGCTGAAAGGGCATGATCACCATTTTTTATTTTACCTTTTTTCGAGGTAAAAACATCCCAGATAGAAGCTCCTTTACCATCTGCGTCGTGTGCTCCTTCAATTTGAAAAGCGGCAGTGGAAACTCCCCACAGGAAATCCTCTCCAAATTGTTCTTTATTTAAAAGTGCGTTTTCTGTTTTATTCATTTAAGTACTGCTTTCCTTTTATGATGTGAGTATATTAATGAAGGAAAGTAGATTGCATAGCTCTTAGAAAAAGCCATTCTTTAAATGAAACTAAAAAATTTAAGCTGAAGAATCTCATGATAATTTGTTTTGATCAAATTAATAAAACAGATGTGAATTAACAGTAACGTAAAGGTTATGAAATAGTTAACTGTTTTTTTTGTTTAAGAATAACGAAAATGAGTAGAGAAATTACATTTGAATAAAACCTGATGATAATGTAAAGTTTCATCTTAAAATTATCTTAAAACATAAATTATGTAATTAAATCGAAAAATTGTAGAACATTCTTCAAGTTGTTTCCTGTTAATTTTGCCTTTATAACAAACAAATAATTAAACAAATCAGATCATGAAAAATTTAAAACAAATATTATTCGTAGTAGCTTTAGGCTTAGGTATGTTTGCAACATCTTGCAGTAACGATGATAATGAAGGAGAAACTATTGTTCCTATTCAGGGAAAATACAACCTTAGTCAGCAAGGTATTGTTGTAGACGGTAAAGAACAATTGGTTGATGCTATTGAAAACGCAAGTGGTTGTAACAGAGATTACTTAGATTTAAGAGTAAGTAACGCAGCAGTAGAAGGTGATTATGACGGTTCTAATTGTGCCTTAGTAGAAACTACAGGAACTTACGTAAGATCTCATAATGATTTGACTCTTACTTTCGGTGGTGTAAGTACGACTTCAGATATCATGAATCTTACCAACAAAGAATTAAAAATAAAAGATAAAGCTACAGGTGTAATTACAGTTTATACCAGATAGTAAAAAACTTTAGTTCAAAACCTGATCTTTATGGATTGGGATTAAAGCGGAAACAACTTCATAAGTTGTTTCCGCTTTTTTTATTTTTAAGTTACTGGGATATAAATATCAAAAGATGCACCTTCATTTGGTTTTCCCTGGGCGGTAATAAATCCGTTATGGTTTTCTGCAATTTTTTTTACGATGGCAAGGCCAATTCCGGTTCCGTTGTACAGTTCCCTTCCGTGCAGACGCTGGAATACTTCAAATATTTTGGTGTTGTACTGCTGGTCAAAACCAATACCATTGTCTGAAATGCTGATATGACAGTATTCTTTGTTGTCACTAAGCGCTTCGTAATTAAAGTTTTTGCCTTTATCTATGGTACATTTTATTTTTATGACCGGTGCAATTTCCGGTTTTGAAAACTTGATAGAGTTGCTGACGAGATTATAAATCAATTGTCTGAATTGAAATGGAATAACTCCTAATTCACAACCTTCAATGATATCAATAGTGGCATTTTTTTGTTCCAGTTCTTCTCTTAAATCTTCTTTGACTTCATTAATGATTTCTGAAAGGTCTGTTTTTTCAAATACCCTTTCTAAAGTACTGGTTCTGGAGTAGGAAAGTAAATCATTAATTAAGGTCTGCATTCTCTGGGCCGCATTTTGCATTCTCTGGAATTTGTCTTTTCCGATTTCAGACAGATTTTCAGATTCCCTTTCTATGATTTGTGTTGCAAAAGTCTGGATTTTCCTTAAAGGTTCCTGCAAATCATGGCTTGAAATATAAGCAAAAGACTGAAGTTCTTTATTCATCTTTTCGAGATCAATATTGTTTTTCTCCAATTCTTTTGTTCGTTCTGCAACCTGTTTTTCTAACTCATGGGTAAAAGCTTTCTCAGTCTGGATATCTGTAAAAGCACCAACCCATTTTATGATCGTATTGTCTTTATCTAAAACCGGTTCACCAATTGCAGTATGCCATCGGTAATCCCCGCTTTTACTTTTTATGCGAACATCACAACGGTAAAGTTCTCCTGTTGCCAGACTATGACTCCATGTTCTGGCATTTTCTTCAAAATCATCCGGATGAATGATAGATCTCCATTCTTCTTCTCCTTTTGGATGAATTCCGGTAAACTCCAGCCATTTTCCCGAAGCAAACAAAGCATTTCCTTTTTCGTCTGTTTCACAGATTAGCTGAGGAATACTCTCTGTCAACGAACGGAAACGTTTCTCACTTTCTTCTATTTTCTTTCTGGCCTCAACTTTTTCCGTTACATCAATTAAGGTTATTTTTATTCCTGAAAGTGTGTCATCTGTCTCATTTAAGGGCGCGTATTCAAAATCAATATAAAATTTTTGTTTCCCGTTTTCACCGTCAATGAATATTGGGGATTCGGATTCGGAATGCACTTTTCCGGTTTTAGAAACTTCACTTAAAAGTCTTGCATATTTTTGCTGCTTAAGCTCCGGGAATACATCAAATATTTTTTTGCCCTGAACATCGCTTTCTTTTCTTTTCCAAATGTTTTTCAACAGTGCTACATTGGCCATTTCGATTATTAAATCGCTGCCTTTAAGTATTGCTTTTGGTACAGGAGATTTCATAACCAGATTTCGGAATCTTTTTTCGCTTTCCTCAATTTTCTGCTGATATTGTTTTTCTTCTGTAATATCTCTTACGGTACCCAAGAGTTTTTCCGGCTGGCCTTCTAAATCATAGAATACTTTTCCTTTAGCTTCTACCCAGTGAATAGATTGATCCTCCCAGATTAATCGGGCTTCATAATTAATATATCCTGAAACAAAAGCCTCTTTAAACGCCTTTTCTCTGATATGAAGATCATCAGGATGCAGGTGTTTTACCAGCTGAGCGTGGCTTAAATTTAAGTCATTTTTGTTTCCTGTAACAATTTCTATATATCTTTTGGAGTATTGGAAGTCTTTGGTTTTTACATTCAGTTCCCAGGTCCCAAGTTCGCTGGCTTCTACGATAATGTTTAGCCTTTCTTCGTTAAGCTCTGTTTTTTTTCGGGTATCTACTTTTTCAGTTACTTCCGTTACGGTTACTATTATACCCGAAATTTCGCCATTTTCTTCTTTTAAAGGATGATACAGAAAATCAAAATAGAAGATTTGCTCTTCCTGACCGTATCGGTTTAAGGGAATAGGAACCTCGTATCCATGATAGGGAATGCCAGTTTTTAAAACGCCTTCTAATAGTGAATTTACGGCTTCTTTGACTTCCGGTAAGGAATCGAATAAAGGGCTGCCTACAAAACCAGCTTCTTCTCTGCCAACCAGTTTCAGGTAAGCTTCATTTGCCATTTCGACCATATAATCAGGGCCGCGTAAAATACTTATTCCAATAGGAGCCTGTTTTACTGTATTACGGAAACGTTTGTCGCTTTCTTCTATTTTTTTCTTGGCAACGTTCAGATCGGTAAGGTCAACCCCAGTGTTCATTACACCATAAATAATACCATGTATGTCATACAACGGTGTTAAACTATAATTGAAATAATGCGTCTGCAGTTTGCCTTCTATCGTCAGGTCAAGAGGTGTATTTGTGGTATGAAAGGATTTTCCGGTATCCAATACATTTTTTATCTGCTCGAATACAAGCTGGTTATCGAGTTCCGGAAGTACCTCTTTAAATGATTTTCCGATCACATTATTTCCTTTGCCCCATAAAGTAATGATCGATTCGTTGGCAAGTTCAATGTGCATTTCTTTTCCCACATAAACCGCAATCGGAAAAGGAGCATTTTCGACCAATTGTCTTATTTTCTGTTCGTTTTCTATTACTTTGGAGCGTGCCAGTACCTGTCCCGTTACTTCAATCGCTATTGCTACAATACCCGAAATACTTCCGTCAGGTTCTGTCAGTGCTTCATATACAAAATTGATATACGTATTTTCTGTCTGACCTTTTCGGGGCAGCTGCACCAGTTGCTCGTTGGCAGTGAATTTTTCCCCGGTACGATATACATGCTCCAGTACATCTTCGAGATATTGATTTTTTGTTTCGGGTAATGCTTCAAAAATAGGTTTGCTGAGTACGTCTTCACTTTGTACGCCCCATAATTCAATCATTTGTTTATTGGCAATTTCAACAATATAATCTTTGCCTCTAAACACACACATGGCAACAGGAGCCTGCATGATATTATTCATGAACCTTGCATTACTTTCTTTTAGTGCTTCGGTGGCTTTTTTCTTTTCAGTCGTTTCTATAACAGTAACCAGAATGCCGCCAACTTCTCCATCTTCTTTTCTAATAGGACTGTAGGAAAAATCGAAATAGCATTCCTCTGTAAACCCATTTCTGTTTAAAGGCACCATGAAATCCGGAAAACTAACTGCTTTCCCGTTCCTTACATCAGTGAACAGCGGGCCTATAATTTCCCAGATTTTAGAAAATGTAATCTCTGAACTTATTCCTAAAGCCTGCGGGTGTTTGCCGGAACCAAGAATTGGACGAAAGCCATCATTGTACAATTGGGTATAGTTTTCACCCCAGGCTATATACATTCCAAAAGGATTATGAAGCATAACCGTTACCATGGTTTGAAGACTGTGCGGCCAGTTTTCAGGATCTCCCAAAGAAGTTTTGCTCCAGTCTTTAGCACGAATCTGTTCGCCCATTTCTCCACCACCGGCTAGAAAGTAATGCTCATTATTGGTACGGCCCATTCAAATAAAATTTAGGGTTGAAGGATGAATTGCTCTTTTACAGGTTGTTCGAAATTATTTTCGGCAGTTATGGCAAGTGCATTTCCGATCACTTTTTTTAATTTAGAAAAATCACCCGGCTTCCTGATGTAATATAATGCCCCTTTTTCATACACGGTATCCACAATATTCATGTCAAGTGAAGTCGAAAAGATGATCACCGGCAGTTTTTGCAACCTGACGATTTCTTTTATTTCGGTAAGACATTCAAAACCATTTTTTCTGGGCATATTCAAATCCAGAAAAAGTATGTCGGGAAGATTTTCAGCAGACTTATCAGATAAAAAATCCATAAGCTGTACACCGTCATTAACCGTTACAAGTGATACTGGTAAAAGCAGTTCGTCAAGTGCTTCTTTAAAGAAAGCACAATCATCTTCGTCATCGTCCGCTAATAAAAGATTGTAATTTTGTTTCATTTTGTTACTGTGAAATTTAATGTGATGCGATTTTGGTATAAAAAAAACAAATCTTTTCAGACTCACCCGGAACACATTTTATATAGAATGTTTAAAATGTTCCGGTCATTTTATGTGTTGTAACAGGCAATTAAATTCAGGACTTCTAAAATCGATTAATTAACCTTAAATTGTGTCTGGATTTTAGTCTGCTAATATAAAACTAATTTGATTACGGTTTTCGTCAAATTTAATGAATTTAAGCAAGAAAAAAGAGAGAAAAATAGTGTTCTGCTTTTAATTAAATTGCTTTTAAAAGCTTATAGTGAAAAATAGTTACTTCAAAAGTTTTTATTCTTTATGGCACCTCTATTTTCCCGTTACTCTTTTAGAATTGTTGTTGGTCGAAATAGTATGTGGCGGAATATAGATTTATTTTAAATTTAAATTCGCTTACAAACACCAACGTAAATATGAATCTGATTAGAACTTCTTTTCTGCTATTGTCTTTTTTTTTCGCAACATCGTCAATTAAATCTCAGGAATTGGTGAAATCCCCCGCACCATTTGGTCCTTTGCCTACACAAAAGCAACTGGACTGGCAGGAAATGGAGTTTTACGCATTTGTGCATTTTTCGTTAAATACCTTTACCAATAAAGAATGGGGCTACGGAGATGAATCACCGGCGTTGTTCAATCCGACCCATTTAGATGTACGGCAATGGGCACGGGTTGTTAAGGAAGCAGGCATGAAAGGAATTATACTGGTTGCCAAACACCATGACGGATTTTGTTTGTGGCCATCGGCCTATACCGAACGATCCGTGAAAAATTCTCCCTGGGAAAACGGAAAAGGCGATTTGGTAAAAGAACTGGCCGCAGCCTGTAAAGAGTATCACTTAAAATTGGGCTTATACCTGTCTCCCTGGGACAGAAATCATCCGGACTATGGTAAACCGGAATATATCACTTATTTCAGAAATCAATTGAAAGAATTACTGACCAATTACGGTGATGTTTTCGAAATGTGGTTTGATGGTGCCAATGGTGGTGACGGCTATTATGGAGGAGCAAATGAAACCAGAAAAATAAATTCGCTGGAATATTACAATTGGGATGAAACCTACAAATTGATCTATAAAATAGCGCCAAAAACACTGGTTTGGGGAGTCGGACCTTCTGAAGCCAGATGGATTGGAAATGAAGAAGGCCGCGCCGGAAAAACAAACTGGAGCCTTTTGCGCCAAAAGGACGAACTGGCCGGAAAAGTACATTATACAGAATTTATGTCCGGACATGAAGACGGAGAAAGATGGGTTCCCGGAGAAGCTGACGTTTCGATACGACCGGGATGGTTTTACCATGCGGTGGAAGACGATAAAGTTCGTCCGCTAGATGAAATGGTCGATATCTATTACGAATCGATCGGACGAAATGCCACTTTATTATTGAATCTTCCGGTGGACAGAAGAGGTTTGGTGCATGAAAATGATGTTACAAGATTAAAAGAATTAGTAGCCACTATACAAGCAGATTTCAAAACAGAACTATTGGCCAAAAGCAAAGTAACCGCTAATAATGTTAGAGGAAACAGTGCCGAATTTGCGGCTAAAAATGTCATCGATGGCAATAAAGAGACCTTTTGGGCAACAGACGATAATGTCAAAACGGCCTCTATTGAATTTGTTTTTGACCAGCCAACTGCAATTGACCGCATCCTGCTTCAGGAATACATAAAATTAGGACAGCGTGTGAAAGCCTTTACGGTGGAAGCTAAAGTAAATGGACTGTGGAAAACAATTGCGAATGAAACGACTATTGGCTACAAGCGAATTTTAAGACTGGACAGAGTTGTGGCGTCGGCACTCAGAATAAATATTACCGATTCGAAAGCCGGTTTGGTTATTTCGAATATTCAGGCTTACAATGCACCAACATTTGTGCGCGCTCCCGAAATTCAACACGATAAAAACGGAACGGTTACTATTACTTCTGAACCGGGAAATTCGATATATTATACCGTTGACGGTAAAAAACCAACCCTAAAAAGTAAGCTGTATCAGGGAACCTTCACATACAATGAGGCAGTTCAGATAAAAGCGATTGCCATTAATAATGAAGAAAACATAAGCAGTGCCGTAAATACAGCAAAGTATGGAATTTCTAAAGAAAAATGGAAAGTGCTTTCTGTCTCAGGCGGAGATCTCAAAACTGTAAACCGTATTATAGACGGAAACCCGAATACAGATTGGGGTTTTGGGAATGCGTCTGATAAACTTCCACTGGAAATTACCTTAGATATGGGAGCTATTCTAAAAATAAAAGGCTTTACGTATGTTCCGCAGCAAGTAGGAAACAATCTTAACCTGATTTCCAATTATGAATTCTACACCAGCACGGATGCTGTAAACTGGACCAGACAGTCGGAAGGTGAATTTTCGAATATTAGAAATAATCCGATTGAGCAATTTAAAGTTTTTAAGGAGGTTAAGACCCGATATTTACGTTTTGTTGCAGTTTCGGCAGTAGGGAAAGGACAGGCGGTTTCGATCGCAGAAATAAACGTTATCGAATAGTATTTGTCACGATTAATTAGCCTTCCTTTTTTTTAAAGTTTCTAATTATGTCTTTTGCCGAAGCTATTACGTTATTAGTCGAATTTTTAATTTTTTACATTCATAAATATCTAATTTTAACATATTAATAAATGAATTAGAGACAAATGATTAAAGAAGGTATACACTTTAAAGAAGCCGGAAAGTTTGAGGAAACACGTTTTGAAAAGATTCATAATGTGATTTTCGAATCGTCTCAGGAAGCTTCGGTATTAGTTGCTCAGGAAATAGCCAATATAATTCAACGGAAAGAAGAATTAAATGAACCTTGTGTTTTAGGGCTGGCTACAGGATCTTCTCCGATTAAAGTTTATGAAGAATTAGTTAGATTACATAAAGAAGAAGGTTTAAATTTTTCGAACGTAGTAACCTTCAATCTGGATGAATATTATCCGATGGACCGAAATAACATTCAAAGTTACCATCATTTTATGCATGAGCACCTTTTCAATCAGGTGAATATTCTTCCGGAAAATATCAATATTCCCAACGGAAACATAAGCAATGAGGATTTACAGCAATATTGTATTGATTATGAAATGAAAATTAAAGCCTATGGCGGATTAGATTTTCAGCTTTTAGGAATTGGAAGAACCGGACATATTGGTTTTAACGAACCGGGATCGCACGTAAATTCAGGAACAAGAAGTATTACGCTGGATCATTTAACACGTATCGATGCTGCATCTTCGTTTTTAGGGATTGATAATGTACCCAGAAAAGCAATTACAATGGGAATTGGTACCGTAAAAAATGCCAAAAGAATTGTACTTCTCGGATGGGGAATCAGCAAAGCGGGAATTATAAAAGATACGATAGAAGGAGAAATTTCTTCACGGGTACCGGCAACGTATTTACAAGAGCACAACAACACAACATTTGTTTTAGATACAGAAGCTTCGTCTGAATTGACCAGAGTAAAAACACCCTGGCTGGTTAAATCGGTGATTTGGACAGAAGAGCTAAAACTGAAAACGGTTGCCTGGTTAAGTGAATTGACTAAAAAACCTTTCCTTAAATTAACCGATAAAGATTATAATGACAACGGTATGTCGAGCCTGTTGACAGAAGAAGGAACGGCATATGACCTGAACATTAAAATGTTCAACAAAATGCAGCAGACGATCACCGGATGGCCCGGCGGAAAACCAAATGCAGACGATACGTACAGACCGGAACGCGCCACTCCGGAAAGAAAAAGAATTATCATTTTCAGTCCGCATCCGGATGACGATGTGATTTCGATGGGAGGAACTTTTGACAGATTGGTAGAGCAGGGGCATGATGTGCATATTGCTTATCAGACTTCAGGAAATATTGCAGTTTCGAACGAAGAAGCTTTAAAATTTGCTGAAATTTCAAAAGCGTTAAACGCCAATTCTGTTGAATCTGAAAATATCATCAACTTTTTGAAAAGCAAAAAAAGTAACGACATTGACTTATTGGAAGTCAGAAAGTTAAAAGGATTAATCAGAAGAAGTGAGTCTTTGGCAGCCACCCGATATTTGGGTTTGCCGGATAGCAATGTCAATTTCCTTGATCTTCCTTTTTATGAAACCGGAACAGTAAAGAAAAATAATCTTTCGGAAGCCGATATCGAAATTATGTGTGATATCATCGAAAGAATACAACCGCATCAGATTTACGCAGCCGGAGATTTGGCAGATCCGCACGGAACGCACAAAGTGTGTCTGGATAGTTTGTTTGAAGCCTTAAAAAGACTGAAAAGCAAAAGTTATATGGATGATTGCTGGGTATGGCTATACCGCGGTGCGTGGCATGAGTGGGAATCCTACCAAATTGAAATGGCAGTTCCGATGAGTCCGGATCAGGTGTTGAAAAAACGTCATGCAATCTTTTATCACCAGTCTCAAAAAGACGGCGTTATGTTCCAGGGAGATGACAGCCGTGAATTCTGGGTAAGAGTAGAAGACAGAAACAGATTAACAGCAGAAAAATATCATGCTTTGGGATTAGCAGATTACTCGGCTATTGAAGCATTTAAACGTTATTATTTTTAGTTTTCATTGGTTTAGAATACAATAAATTATTTTTTAAATGGTTTATTTTGGTTAGTTACCTGTATGTTGAAAATGCGGCCTTATGGCCGCATTTTTTTTGTGAATTTTTTCAGCGTAATTTTTATCCCCCTGAGCGAAGTCGAAGGGCGCAATCAAAATCAAAAATAAAAAACCTCTGTAAAAGCTTTAAACTTTGACAGAGGTCATTATAATAACATTCCGACTAAAAAATCGTTACATCGGAGAATTTAAAATCCTTTGTTTGACATGATCGATATAAGATCTTCCGATTACATAACGAAGACCTTCAATTTCAATACTGTTTCCTTCCACAGCATCAATTTTATCGATTGCAATAGTATAGGAACGGTGTATTCTTAAAAAATTTCGTTCCGGTAATAAATCTGTAAAATCAGATAAGGTGCTGTGAATAATGTATTTACCTGTTAAGGTGTTTATTTTTAAATAATCTTTTAAACTCTCGATTACCAGAATCTCATTAAAAAAGATTTTTTTCATTCTCTTTTTATCAATCTTAACGAAAATAAAAGGACTTTCGGTACCCGTTTCCTGAGGAGCACCGGTATTGCTGCTCAATCTCTTGCTGATTTTATTGAGTGTTTTCATTAACCTCGGGAACTCAATAGGTTTTACGAGATAATCCAAAACATCTAATTCGTACGTTTCTATTGCAAATTGACTATAAGCACTGGTAATAACCAACAAAGGTGGGTTTTCTAAACTTTTAATGAAATTTATACCATCCAGAACCGGCATATTAATGTCAAGAAAAATCACGTCAACCTTGTTGTTTTTTACAAAATTCAGACCCTCTATAGGATTGCTGAAAGTAGCTGTGACTTCAAAATTTTCAACGGCCTCTAAGTAATTTTTAATAACATTGATTGCTAACGGCTCGTCATCTATAATCAAACAATTTATTTTCATTTTAGTATAGTATTTATTCTTTAGTGAAAGAATCGGGGGAGATAGTATAAAAAAACAGGGTAAACAGAATTAAGACACCTTAATTACCAGCTTTACAACAAAAATATTCTTTTTATTCTTAAAAGAAAGCTTATAGTCATTTTTATTATAACCTAATTCGAGTCTTTTTTTTACATTTTCAATTCCTATACCACTTGACTTGTTAAAATTATCTTTATGTACGGTAATTTCTGGTGTTGGGTTTGAAATGGTAAAATGCAGGAAGTCTTCCTTGACTTTAAAATTGATGTCAATCTTCACTTTTCCCGTGTTTTTGTTTACGCCGTGCTTAAAAGCATTTTCAATAAAAGTCAGCAATATGATAGGGCTGATTTCTTTGTCATGAATATCTCCCGAAACAGACATGTCTATTTCCAGTCGGTCACCATTTCTGATTCGCTCTAAATCCAGATAATTCTGAATGCAAAGGATTTCGTTTTCTAAACTTTGTTTTTTGCTTTTGGTGTCGTAAAGCATATATCGCATGAGCTCAGAAAGTTTAAGAACAATTTTGGGTGTTTTATCTGATTTTTCTACCGCCAAAGAATAAATATTGTTAAGCGTATTGAAGAAAAAATGCGGGGAAATTTGAGATTTCAGGAACAGTAATTCGGTTTCCAATTGTGATTTTTCAAGGTCGGTAACTCTTTTTTGTTCCCTCATAAAGTCGAAAGTAATCTTAATAGCCGTTACAAAAGTCATCACATAAAGCTCTCCCATCATCATGTCAATCGTATAATTGAGCGTTAATTTATCTATCGTTTCAGGTCCTTCCGGCCAAACGTCATGCGTGATTAGTAAATAGGTCATTTGGAATTTTACCACAACCATAATAAAGATGGCAGATAAGATACAGATAACATACAATAAGTATTTTTTTCTATAAATCAGATTCGGCATCAGAATCAGGATATTCAGGTAGCAAAGCGCCATGTGAATGGGGAATCCCAATAAATTTGTTTTTAAGGAATAGGCATAATCGTTAAAATAACTGCCCCAGCGAAACGTATTAAAAACGAAATAAGTTAACCAAAAGATAATATGGTATTGCAATTGGATGCGGTATAATTTGCCTGAATTTAAAATCATGGTATTGGTGGTATTTTGTGACTTTTTTTGATGTTTATCTAAGTTAATGTGTCGTCCGTCTAAATTACTTTTAATAAAAATGGAAATTATATAAATTTAAGGTTAAATTAAGATTGTTTTCTATGAGGAACTTTACGCTGCTTATTTTCATTGTAATTTTAATTACAAGCTGTAAAATAAAGATAAATAATAATAACGGCAAAAAAGATGTTTTTGTGAGCCATGTAAATCCTTTTATAGGAACTGGCGGACACGGGCATACATATCCTGGTGCAACTGTTCCTTTCGGGATGCTTCAGGTAAGTCCTGATAATGGAATTTCGAGCTGGGATTGGTGTTCCGGATATCATTATTCAGATTCCATAGTTTCCGGATTCAGTCATTTACACCTAAGCGGAACAGGAATTGGGGATCTGGCAGACATCTTATTGATGCCCGTCAATAAAAAACTGGATTTAACCACTAAAACAACTTCTCGCGATCAATTAACTTATAAATCAAAATACAGCCATGTTAACGAAAAAGCAACACCGGGCTCTTACCAGGTTTTTCTTGAAGATCCTAAAATCAATGTAGAATTAACTTCTTCACAACGCACCGCATTTCATAAATATACCTTTACCAAAAATGATCCGCAATCTGTGGTTATCGATCTTGGTTTTGCCATTAATTGGGATAAAGCCCTAAAAACCGGAATTGCAATTGAAGATAAACAGACCATAAGCGGTTATCGTTTTAGTACGGGCTGGGCCAAAAACCAGAAAGTATTTTTCGTAGCGAAATTTTCAAAACCCATTTCTGAATCTGTTTTACTGGCCAATAAGCAAATCATTACCGGAAATAAAGCGGAAGGAGAAAATACTGCAGCGCAATTATTTTTTGAAGCCAATGGTACAAATGAATTATTGGTAAAAATGGCGCTTTCTTCTGTAAGTGTGGCCAATGCCAAAGAGAATTTAGACAATGAAAAATTAACTTTCGAAAATACAAAATCTCAGGCTGCAGCCCTCTGGAATACGGCTTTAAGTAAAATTGAAGTTGAAACCCCGACAGACTCCCTAAAAACAATTTTCTATACCGCGATGTTCCACGCCCAGGTTGCCCCTGTAACCTATAGTGATAAAAACGGTCAGTTTAGAAAAGAGGATGATCAGATTGCTACGGCAAAGGATTATACCGCTTACTCGACCTTATCACTATGGGATACTTTCAGAGCCGAAAATCCTTTATTGACTTTATTGGCTCCGGACAAAACTTCAGACATTGTCAACTCCATGCTGGCGTATTACGATAATAAAAAAATATTACCGGTCTGGACCTTGTATGCCAATGAAACTAATACCATGACAGGTTATCATTCGATTCCGGTAATTGTGGACGCCTATTTGAAAGGTGTTAAAGGTTTTGATGCCGAAAAAGCCTATCAAGCCATGAAAGCGACGATGATGCAGGACGAACGCGGATTGAATTTGTATAAAAAATACGGTTATATTCCCTACAATTTATTAGATGAATCCGTTACGATTACTTTAGAATATGCCTATGATGATTGGTGTGTGGCACAAATGGCAAAAGCTTTACGTAAAAATGATGATTATGAATTTTTCCTGAAACGTTCTAAAGCCTATCACTTTCTATTCGATCCCAAAACAGGATTCATGAGAGGGAAATCAGAAGACGGAAAGTCCTGGAACGAACCTTTTGACCCGAAACATTCCAATCACAGGGAGCATACCGATTATACCGAAGGAAATGCCTGGCAGCACAGCTGGTTTGTACCTCAAAACGTGGAAGATTTTATCAAATTACACGGAAGTAATGAAATTTTCACCAAACGTTTGGAGCAGCTTTTTACCGAAAGTTCCGAGATTACAGGAAGCAATGTTTCGGCAGATATTTCCGGATTAATTGGCCAGTATGCACACGGAAACGAACCAAGCCACCATATTGCTTATATGTTCAATCATGCCGGCCAGCCGTGGAGAACGCAATATTGGGTACGCCATATTTTAGATACCCAATACAACACAACACCAAATGGATTAAGCGGAAACGAAGATTGCGGACAAATGTCGGCCTGGTATGTTTTCAGTTCAATGGGACTGTATCCGATGAATCCGGCTTCCGGGGAATATGAAATAGGAAGTCCGATTTTCGAAAAAGCAACCATTAATCTTCAGGAAGGAAAAACTTTTGTCATCGAGGCAGAAAATGTTTCGGAGAAAAATTTCTATATCCAGTCGGCAACCTTAAACGGAGTTGTATTCAATCAGACCGTAATCACACATCAGCAGATTTTAAAAGGAGGAACACTTCATTTTGTAATGGGAGCTGAGCCCAATAAAAACTGGGGAATAAAAAAATAAAAACTAGCGGAACTAACTATAAATAAACATAAAATTAATGGACATTATTGACGTATCAATTATCGTAGCCTACATCCTGCTCTCCGTAGGGATAGGAATCTGGATTTCGCGAAAGGCATCAAAAGGATTAGATGATTATTTCCTTGGCGGGAAAACAATCAAATGGTATTTCTTAGGTCTGAGCAACGGATCAGGAATGTTTGATGTTTCAGGAACTTCCTGGATGATTGGAGTACTGTTTTTGTATGGCGTAAAAAGTTTTATGTTTATGTGGCTCTGGCCGATCTGGAATCAGATTTTTGTCATGATGTTTCTGGCCGTCTGGATCAGGAGATCAAAAGTAATGACAGGTTCTGAATGGATTTTAACCCGTTTTGGAAGCGACAGGGCCGGAAAAGCATCCCATATTATCGTGGCTATTTTTGCCATTATTTCAACCATTGGTTTTATCGCTTACTTTTTTGAAGGTATCGGGAAATTTGTAACCATTATTCTTCCGTGGGATTTAGCCCTTCATTACGGAGATTTGATTCTGCTGACTTCTGAGCGTTCGTATGCTTTGATCATTATATTTTTAACAACCATTTATACGGTTAAAGGCGGAATGTTTTCTGTTGTAGCCACAGAAGTGGTGCAATATTTAATCATGATTATTGCCGGTGTTTTGATTGCCGGTTATGCTTTTATCAATTATACCGATATTCAGATCAATTCGGTTATTACGGAAGAATGGAAAAATGTTTTCTTCGGATGGCAGTTTGAAAGCCAGTGGAGCGATAAATTTCAAACCTTCAATCACCTGATAGATTCTGAAGGCTATAAAATGTTTGGTGCCTTTATCGGAATGACTTTATTCAAAGGATTTTTTGCCAGTATTGCAGGACCGACACCGAGTTATGATTTACAAAGAATTCTTTCTACCAAATCGGTCAAAGAAGCGGCTTACATGAGTGGGTTTACCAATTTGATCTTATTCATTCCGAGGTACTTATTAATCACCGGAATTGTAGTCATTGCTTTGATGAATTTGGCACCGGAATTAAACGCCAATACAGGTTTAACCGGAGCCGATTTAGAAT
Source organism: Flavobacterium circumlabens (assembly GCF_004345565.1). Lineage (GTDB taxonomy): Bacteria > Bacteroidota > Bacteroidia > Flavobacteriales > Flavobacteriaceae > Flavobacterium > Flavobacterium circumlabens. The sequence goes on from NZ_SLWA01000003.1 coordinate 95,631, forward strand.
TGCTAATGCCCAAAGTGGTTAATTTGTATATTCCGGTGGGGATCAAAGGAATTTTATTAGCGGGTTTACTGGCCGCCTTCATGTCCGGTTTTTCTGCTTTTGTAAATGCAGGCCCGGCATATATTGTAAATGATATTTATAAAAAATACTTTAAACCGGTTGCCACCAATGCGCATTACATCAAAGTAAGTCAGATTTCTTCTTTCCTTGTGGTGGGTCTGGGTGTTTTTATGGGCTTCTTTGCCGATTCGATCAATTCGCTGACCTTATGGATTACGAGTGCCTTATACGGAGGTTACGTTGCCGCCAACTTTTTAAAATGGATCTGGTGGCGTTTTAACGGATGGGGCTATTTCTGGGGAATGTTTGCCGGATTACTGGTAGCATCTTTTCAATTTATCCTGGGACAAAATAAAGGAAACTTCGCACCGGGATCATTCTTATACGATTTGTCAGAAGTGCAGGCGATTTATTTATTTCCCGTCATATTTGGATTCTCTATTTTAGGCTGTCTTTTGGGGACTTTTCTAAGTAAACCAACCGATATGGAAGTTTTAAAATCTTTCTATACCAATGTAAGACCCTGGGGATGGTGGAATCCGGTGTACAGAACATTAAAATTAGAAGATCATACTTTCGAAAAAAATAACGATTTCTACAGGGATATGCTCAATTGTGCCATCGGAATTGTATGGCAGTCGAGTATGATTTTGCTTCCGATATTTTTTATCATCAAAGATTATCCAAAAGCAATCGTGGCGTTGATTGTGTTTTTAATAACAACGACCACTCTAAAATTCACCTGGTTAGACAGAGTTCGAAAAATTCAGGACTAACCCGAATTTATTCAAAAAAAAAATAATTAAAAAAAATAAAAGCAAAATGAGCACTATTCCCTGGCAAGACAGACCCGAAAACAGTAATGATGTAATGTGGAGATATTCTGAAAACCCTATTATTGACAGATATGCAATTCCTTCCTCTAACAGTATTTTTAACAGCGCTGTTGTGCCATTTGAAGATGGATTTGCAGGTGTTTTCAGATGTGACAACAAAGCGGTACAAATGAACATTTTTGCCGGTTTCAGTAAAAATGGTATCGATTGGGACATTAATCATGAACCGATAGTAATGCAGTCCGGTAATACGGAAATGATCGAATCGGCTTATAAATATGACCCTCGTGTGGTATTTATCGAAGATCGGTACTGGATTACCTGGTGTAACGGTTATAACGGACCCACAATTGGTATTGGGTATACTTTTGACTTTAAAGAATTTTTCCAATGCGAAAATGCCTTCCTGCCCTTCAACAGAAACGGTGTTTTATTTCCACAAAAAATAAACGGAAAATACGCCATGTTAAGCCGTCCGAGTGATAACGGACATACTCCTTTTGGAGACATCTGGATCAGCTACAGTCCTGACATGAAATATTGGGGAGAGCACAGACTGGTCATGAAACCAACTCCTTTTGAAGACAGTGCCTGGCAGTGTACCAAAGTAGGAGCAGGGCCAATTCCTATCCTTACAAATGAGGGCTGGCTGATGCTGTACCACGGCGTAATCAATACCTGCAACGGTTTCCGTTATGCAATGGGCGCAGCAATTTTGGAAACAGAAATACCTGAAAATGTAAAATACAGAACACAGCCTTATTTATTAGGGCCTGCAGAACTTTACGAGCAGGTGGGTGATGTGCCTAATGTGGTATTCCCTTGTGCCGCTTTACACGATACAGAAGAAGATAAATTAGCCGTATACTACGGTGCCGCAGATACTGTTGTGGCTATGGCATTTGGTAAATTAAGTGAAGTGGTACAATTCACAATAGATAACAGTTTATAAAAAAATGACGCGAATTAAAAGCAAGTTATTGGTAATGATCTTAGGGTGTTTCTCTTTGTTTGGCTTTGCTCAGTCAGGCAAGGAGATTACACCCAAAACCTATGTGGCATCAAAAACAGAAACACCAATTGTAATTGATGGAGAGGATACTGATGTTGCCTGGAATAAAGCAGAATGGACAGCTCTTTTTGAAGATATTGAAAACAACGTAAAACCAAAATATGGGACAAAAGTTAAAATGCTCTGGGATGAAACCAATTTCTACATATTAGCAAAACTTGATGAACCCCATGTCTGGGCCAATTTAAAACAACGCGATACCATTATTTTTTACAACAATGATTTTGAAGTTTTCATTGACCCCGATAGCGACACTTTTAATTATTACGAATTAGAAATTAATGCATTAAATACCGCCTGGGATCTGTTTTTGTCAAAACCGTACCGAGAAAATGATAATGTTGTTTTAAACGACTGGAATATTCCGGGTCTGAAATCGGCGGTAAAAATCAAAGGAACGCTTAATAATCCCAACGATACCGATGAAGGCTGGGTATTAGAAATGGCAATTCCCTGGGCATCTTATAAAACTTCTTATTTTGATAAAAATGTACCCGCAGATAAATTCTGGCGCGTCAATTTCTCCAGAGTAAACTGGCAGCATACCATAACAGATAAAGGTTACGAACGCAAAAAAGGCGCAGACGGCAAATTCCTGCCGGAGTACAATTGGGTCTGGTCGCCAATGGGCGTTATCAATATGCATGAACCGGAAAAATGGGGCTATGTCTATTTCTCTTCGAAAGAAGGAAAAGACAGTTTTACGATTCCACAGGAAGAAAAAGTAAAATGGGAATTGTACACGCTTTACAGGGCACAAAAAGAATATTACCAAAAGAATAATAAATGGGCAACATCTCTGGAAAATCTAACGAAAGAGCCGATTAGCATTGACACTAAAGTTTTAAAACCCAAGCTGGAAAACCACGCTTCAGGATTTAATATTTCAGTAAAAAGTCCATTTTCAAATAAAACATTTATTATAAGACAAGATGGCAAAATCATAAACAACTAAACCAACTATGAAACTACCAAAACTATTCCTTCTTTTACTGACTTTATCCATGATTTCGTGCGCCAAAAAAGACGAAACTACTTTTAAATTTGGGGTATGGATCACGGCCGATGCCAAAAGAACAGATGAAGATTACGCCAAAGAATTCAAAAAATACAAAGACGGCGGCATTGATGAGGTGTTAATCAATACCAATACAGATCCCAAACTTTTAGGAAGATTAGTGCCAATAGCAAAAGAAAAAGGATTAAAAGTACACGCCTGGATTATGGCTATGAATCGCCCCAACGATTCAGTAGCTTTACAGCATCCGGATTGGTACCAAGTCAGTAAAGACGGAAAGTCCTGTTTTGATAATCGACCTTACGTAGACTATTACCAATGGCTGTGTCCCACTAAAAAAGAATCCAGAGAACATGTTTTAGGTCTTGTGGAAGGTTTGGCAAAAGTAAAAGGAATAGAAAGTGTACATTTAGATTACATCCGTTTTCCGGATATCTTTTTGCCTATTAGTTTACTTCCAAAATACAATTTGGTTCAGGATGAAGAATTGCCGCAATTTGATTTCTGTTATTGCGATGCCTGCGTTAGTAAATTTGAAAAAGAACATCATAAAAACCCAAAAACAAGCCATAATACTGCCATTGACATGGAGTGGAAAAACTTCAGGCTGAATGCTATAAAAGCAGTGGTTGATGACGCTTATGAAATTGCGCACAAACACCATGTAAAATTAACCGCAGCTGTATTTCCTTATCCTGAAATGGCAGATCACATGGTGCGCCAGCGCTGGGATAAATGGAATATTGATGAGGTGTATCCCATGATTTACCATAGTTTTTATAACGAGGAAATTGACTGGGTGGGCTATGCTACAAAACAAGGAGTTGCTGATTTAGAAGGAAAAAAGACAAAAATCAACACAGGGATTTATATTCCGGGATTAAAATCAGATGCTGAATTGAAAGAGGCAATTTTAATGGCAAAAGATAACGGAGCAATTGGAGTTTCTTTCTTTGACGGAAATGCTTTATCGGATAGTAATTTAAAAACTATTGCAGCAACAAAAGCCAGTTTAAAATAATATCTTTCCAGTACATTTCATTTAAAAAAGTAAACATATGTCAAATAGAAGAGATTTTATAAAAAAAACAACTTTGGGTACACTAGCCATAAGTTCAGTTTTAGGCTATAGCGGATTTGCAAAAAATAAGGAAGAGGAAACAGAACTTGAAAATCCAATAAAAAAGCAAAAAAAACCGGTGATCATTTCGACATGGAATCATGGTTTACCTGCCAATCAGGAAAGCTGGAAAGAATTACAAGCCGGAAAATCAGCGCTGGATGCCATTGAAGCCGGTATGAAAATTCCTGAAGCAGATCCGAATGTCCGAAGTGTTGGTTATGGTGGATATCCGGATCGCGAAGGGAAAGTAACGTTAGATGCCTGCATCATGGACCATAACAGCAATTGTGGTTCGGTTTGTTTTCTGCAAGGCATTATGCACCCGATTTCGGTAGCAAAGCGAGTATTGCAGAATACACCTCACGTGATGCTGGCCGGACAGGGCGCACTTCAGTTTGCATTGTCCGAAGGTTTTAAGGAAGAAAATTTACTGACTCCGGAATCTGAAAAAGACTGGAAAAAATGGCTGGAAGATTCCAAATATAAACCTGTTATCAATATCGAAAATCACGATACCATAAGCATGCTAATGTTAGATAAAGACGGTAATCTGTCCGGAGGCTGCACCACAAGTGGAGCTGCCTGGAAGATGCACGGTCGCGTCGGTGACTCCCCAATCATCGGCGCGGGTCTTTTTCTTGATAATGAAGTAGGAGCTGCTGCGGCAACCGGTTTAGGTGAAGCAGTAATCAGAACTGCCGGAAGCGCAATGGTAGTGGAATTAATGCGTCAGGGAAAATCACCTTTTGATGCCTGTAAGGAAATTACGGAACGTATTTACAACAAACATAAAAACCATAAAGACATGGAATACCTGCAAGTCGGATTTATTGCCCTGAATAAAAATGGGGAACATGCCGGTTACAGTTTAAGATCGGGATTTAATTATGCCATTTCTGATGAGGAAAAAGGACACAGAATGGAAGATGCAAAATTTAAAATGTCATGGGATAAATAGTTATCGTACAGAAGCTTTGTCAAAGTTTTAAACTTTGACAAAGCTAAATTACGCTCATAATATTACACGCAATATTGTCATTTCGACGAAGGAGAAATCTTAGTAAGTAGCTCTACAAAGATTGGCGATCTTCTATGCGGAATTACTAACGGAGATTTCTCCTTCGTCGAAATGAAAAACTTTGAGAAAGTTGAATTGCGAATAAATTTTAAACACATAGAAACATAGATTTTTTCTCTCACAAAGATTTAAATAAATGGCATATCATTTTTTAAACTTTTTAAAATCTATCCCGATAACTATCGGGCTATGTGTTCAAACAAAAACAAATAATGAAAAAAATAATTTCCATATTATTACTAATTGCTTCAATAGTAACTGTTAATGCACAGGACAAAACTCCCTATTGGCAAAACGAAAAAATAAATGAAGAGAACCGCGAGCCGATGCATGCTGCTTACTATGTTTTTGAAAATGAAGCACTGGCCGCCAAAAATGACTGGAAAGAATCAAAAAATTACCTGAATCTCAACGGCCCCTGGAAATTTAAATACGTTGACAGCCCGGCTAACTTGCCAACAGGATACGAAAACAGTACTTTTAATGATGCGGCCTGGGATAATTTCAGAATTCCGGCAAGCTGGGATGTAAATGGTTACGGATATCCTGTTTATGTCAATACCACTTATGATTTTGATTATTTAATGAAGCCAAATCCGCCGTTTGTTCCCACCAGTTACAATCCGACGGGAGTGTACAGAAAAGAGGTAATCCTTGATAAATCCTGGGAAGGAAAAGATATTTTTCTTCATGTGGGTACCGCAAAATCAAATCTTACGGTTTGGGTCAACGGGGTGTATGTCGGCTATGGCGAAGACGGAAAATTACCTTCTGAATTTAATTTGAATAAATATGTAAAAACGGGTAAAAACAGCATCGTTCTAAAAGTAATGAAATGGAGTGACGGTTCGTATTTAGAATGTCAGGACATGTGGAGAATGAGCGGTATTACCCGGGATTCTTATCTGGTTGCCAGAAACAAAGCACACTTAAAAGATTATGAAATTATTCCTGATTTTGATCCTTCCTATGTAAACGGAACACTTAAAATCGCTGCGGAATTTACAGGCGTGGATAAAAAAGGGGAGTATACTTTAGAAGTTCAGTTAAAAGACGGCGATAAAATCATCACCTCAAAAAATATTTCCGCTTTAAGCGAAAAACAAACTTTTGATTTTGCTGTCAACAATCCTAAAAAATGGAGTGCGGAAATTCCGAATCTGTATCAGGTTGATTTTATTTTAAAAGATAAAAAAGGAGCAGTTGTAGAAGTGATTCATCAAAATGTAGGTTTCAGAAAAGTAGAAATCAAAGGCGGGCAGCTTCTGGTAAACGGAAAAGCGGTTTATATCAAAGGGGTAAACCGACATGAAGTGGATCCGGTAACCGGACAAACGATTTCAAGAGAACGAATGGAAGAGGATATTAAACTGATGAAAGAATTTAATATCAATGCCGTGAGAATGTCGCATTATCCTAACGATGAATATTTCTACGAATTATGCGATAAATACGGAATTTATGTAGTTGATGAAGCCAACATAGAATCGCACGGAATGGGCTACGATATTACCAAAACATTAGGAAACAAACCGGATTGGGAATTGGCACACATTCAGCGCATGCAGCGTATGATCGAAAGAGATAAAAATCACAGCTCAATAATTATCTGGAGCATGGGAAATGAAGCCGGAAATGGTTATAATTTTTACAGAGGCTATTTGTGGATTAAAAACAGAGATAAATCAAGACCGATTCAGTACGAAAGAGCTACTGCCGGAGCCTGGGACGGAAAAGATCTGAAATTTGAATGGGACTCTGATATTATCGATCCGATGTACAGTTCTCCCAACAAAATGGAAGAATACATTCTGGCCAATCCAAATCCGTCAAGACCTTATATTCAGTGCGAGTACGCACATGCTATGGGGAATTCGATGGGGAATTTTAAAGATTACTGGGATGTGATTCGCAAATACCCAAACTTTCAGGGAGGATTTATCTGGGATATGATCGATCAGTCAGTTTATAAAACAACGGCTGATGGCACCCGTATTTTGGCCTACGGTGGAGATTTTGGACCAAAAGATGTAAGAAGCGACAACAACTTCGTGAATAATGGTGTTTTTACGGTTGACAGAAAACCAAATCCGCATGCGTTGGAAATGCGAAATGTAATGCAGAATATCCTGACGTCCTGGGATAATCAGGCCACTGCAACGATTAAAGTATACAACGAATTTTCATTCAAAGACTTAAGCAATGTAACCCTGCATTGGACCTTAATTTTAGACGGAATGAAGCAAGACACAGGAGTTATTGATTATTTGGCAATTGATCCCAATCAGTCCAAAACCTATACGCTGCCTATTAAATTAGGGGACAAACAGTTTAAAGAAGCTTTTGTAAATATCACCTATCACTTAAAACAGGATGAGCCGCTTTTACCAAAAGGTTTTCAAATTGCAACAGAGCAATTAGCCTATAAAGGGACTTGGAAAAATGATATTAAAATTGAAGGTTCAGGAAAAATTGCCGTTGAGAAAAAAACAAACAGCACCGTATTTAGAAGCGAAAAAGCGACTATAACTTTCGATAAAAAAACCGGATTTATTAGTGGTTACACATTCAATAATGAACCTGTTTTAAAAGAAGGATATCAATTGCGTCCCAATTTTTGGAGAGCCCCAAATGACAATGATTTCGGAGCGAATCTTCAGGTACAATTAAAAGCGTGGAAAGACGCCACAGAAAATCCAACATTGGTAAACTGGACGTACAATGCTACAAAAGACAATAAAATTCAGATAAAAGCAGCCTATAGTTTGCCTCAGGTTTTTGCACAATTAGTATTGAATTATGAAATCAATAGTAACGGAGAACTGCTTGTTAAAGAAGAATTAAATATTGATAAAACAAAAGAAACACCTGTATTGCCAAGATTTGGAATGGAAATTATTTTGCCTAAAGATTTCAATACGCTGAATTATTACGGAAGAGGACCTCACGAAAACTATATCGACAGAAATTACAGTGCTCAGGTAGGACTTTACAAGCAGACGGTTTCAGAGCAATATTATCCGTACATCCGTCCACAGGAAACCGGAAATAAAACAGATATACGCTGGCTGGAACTATCAAATGATCAATTGAAAGTAACCGTTACGTCAGATGAGTTATTATCTACAACGGCATTACACTTTTTAAATGAAGATTTAGATGACGGATTGCAAAAAGACCAAAGACACGCTGCTGAACTGAAAGAAAGAGATTTAACCAGCTTAAAAATTGATTACAAACAAATGGGCGTTGGCGGTATCGACAGCTGGCAGGCATGGCCAATGGAGAAATACCTCCTGAGAGACAAAACCTATCAGTATCAATTTAAAATTACACCATCCCTAAAATAATTCATTATGAGGATATTAAAACCATTCCTTGTTGTACTCTTACTGACTGTTTTTAATTCAGGTTACAGTCAGAAAACCTATACCGAAAAGGATATTCAAATCATTCCTAAACCAACTCAGGTGGTGGTAAAAGAAGGTGTTTTTAAATTTTCCAAAGAAACCCAATTTGTGGTCAATGGTGATTTTCAAAAAGAAGCCTCCACCGCTTTAATCCATAAATTTGAAACTGCTGCGGGATGGAAACCGGAAATCACCACGAAGATTCCGGTAAGTAACTTCGTACAATTCAAAATTGATCCAGCGTTAAAAAATGAAGCGTATCTTTTAGACGTCAATCCAATAAGCATCACGATTACTTCGAAAGGAAATGCCGGTTTTATTTATGGTCTGGAAAGTATCAGGCAATTACTTCCGGAAGCAATAGAAAGTCAATATGTGGTGACTTCTGCCAGATGGGAAATTCCGGCTGTTGCTATAAATGACCAGCCGCGTTTTCAATGGAGAGGACTCATGCTGGATCTCTCACGTCATTTCTTTGATAAAAATTACGTTATGCAGACGATCGACCGTCTGGCGATGCACAAAATGAATGTGCTGCACCTGCATCTGGTTGACGATCAGGGCTGGAGAATTGAAATAAAAAAATACCCAAAACTAACAGAAGTAGGAGCCTGGAGAGTAGATCAGGAAAATACAAGCTGGAATGCCAGACTGACTGTAAATCCGGATGAAAAAGGAACGTACGGCGGATTTCTCACTCAGGAAGAATTAAAAGAAATCATAAAATATGCCGCAACCAAAAACATTGAAATTATTCCGGAAATCGAAATGCCCGCACACGTAAGCAGTGCTATTGCCTCTTACCCTGAACTGGCTTGTTTCGATCAGCGTATCGGAGTTCCCTCAGGCGGACTCTGGCCTATTACCGATATCTATTGCGCAGGAAAAGAATCGACTTTTGAGTTCCTGCAAAATGTAATCGATGAGGTGATTGCCATTTTTCCTTCCAAATACATTCATATCGGAGGAGATGAAGCTACCAAAACCAATTGGGAAAAATGTCCGAATTGCCAAAAAAGAATGAAAGACAATGGTTTGAAAAATACCCACGAACTGCAAAGCTATTTTGTAAAAAGAATGGAGAAATACATCAATTCTAAAGGCAAAAAAATCATTGGCTGGGACGAAATATTAGAAGGAGGTTTAGCTCCGGAAGCAACCGTGATGAGCTGGAGAGGAACCCAGGGCGGAATTGATGCTGCAAAACAAGGTCACGATGTTATTATGACTCCGGAAACTCCCTGCTATTTTAATTTTTACCAGGGCCCGCAAAACGAAGAACCACTTGCTTTTGATGCTTATAATCCACTAAATGAAGTTTATAAGTTTGATCCTGTTGTTCCCGGAATGACGCCTCAGGAAGCTGCACATGTATTAGGCGGACAAGCCAATTTATGGGCAGAACATTTGCCGGGACCAAAAGATTCCGAGTATATGATTTTTCCAAGATTAGCCGCTTTGTCGGAAACCTTATGGAGTACGAAAGAAAGCCGAAACTGGAATGACTTTACAACCAGACTGACTTCAATGCTAAAACGGTATGATCTTCTGGGAATCAATTATGCTAAAAGTGCCTATTTGGTAACCGCAACCTCAAGCGCGGATTTAGCAAAAAAACAAATCAATGTAACGTTAAAAAATGAATTCCCAAACCCGGATATCCGTTACGTTTTAGGTAACAAAAATATCGATCATAATGCTTTAAAATATACCAATCCGATAGCGTTTACAGAAACAACGGTTTTAAAAGCTTCCCTGTTTCAAAATGATAAGCCGGTTGGAAAAACTTTTACAGATACAATCGTATTCCACAAAGCAGTGGCACATAAAGTCAATTATTTAACGCCCTTTAATCAAAATTACAAAGGAGACGGTCCTTTTCAGATGGTCAACACCATCAGAGGAAGCAAAAACTTTCATGACGGACAATGGCAGGCCTGGCTGGTCAATGATATGGAACTGGTGGTAGATCTGGAAAAACAGGAAAGTGTAGAAGAAGTAATCATCGGAACTCTGGAAAGCCAGGGAGCCGGGGTTTTCTTTCCGGTACAGCTAAAAGTCTTGGTTTCAGCTGACGGACTTAAATATAAAGAAGTCGGAAAAGTAAACCGTCCTTATGCTGTAAACCCGATTTCGGAGTTGAAAGATTTTAAAATCAGCTTCCCAAAACAAAACGCCAGATTTGTAAAAGTAATTGCAGGCAATTTAAAAAAGAGCCCGAAAGGAGAAAGCTCCTGGTTGTTTGTAGATGAAATTTTAGTGAATTAAAAGAATAAATAAACATGATAAATAGAGTAAAGATGAAAAGAGGAATATTCATAATCGCGATTTTATTTTCAGTTCAGCTGTTTTCCCAGGCCATTTATGAAGATGAACGCTATGTACCCGAAACTGATCCGTTAGTTTTGAAAAATTTAGAAGAATGGCAAGGTAAAAAATTCGGTTTGCTGATGCACTGGGGAACCTACAGCGAATGGGGAATCGTAGAATCATGGTCCATCTGCCCGGAAGATTATGGCTGGTGTGAACGTAAAAAAGGAAGCAATCCGGGTAACTATAATGCCTATGTAAAAGAATACGAAGGTTTGAAAAAAACATTCAATCCGGTAAAATTTGATCCTGCAAAATGGGCCAAAGCGGCTAAATATGCCGGAATGAAATACATGGTTTTTACCACGAAACACCATGACGGTTTCAATATGTTTGACACCAAATACTCCGATTATAAAGTAACAGATCCAGGCTGTGCGTTCAGTACAAATCCAAAGGCGAATATTGCCAAAGAAGTTTTTAATGCTTTCAGAAGCGAAAATTTATCGGTTGGTGCTTATTTCTCTAAACCGGACTGGCATAACGAGAATTACTGGGATCCCTACTTTCCGCCATTCGACAGAAACGTAAACTATGATCCGGCCTTGTATCCGGAAAAATGGCAGAAATATGTTGACTTTACACACAACCAGATTCTGGAATTATTATCCGATTACGGTAAAGTTGATATTTTATGGCTAGATGGAGGATGGGTTAGAAAAAGAGACCAGCAAAACTTAAAAGAAAACTACGAAGAGAAGTTTGCCGAAAACGAATCCAAAAATGGTTTCATCAAGCACCGAGTGGTAGATCAGGATCCAAAAATGGATGAACTGGTGGTAAAAGCACGTCAAAAACAACCGGGGTTAATCGTAGTGGACAGAGCTGTTCACGGAAAAAACCAAAACTACTTAACGCCTGAGAACCGTGTTCCGGACAAAACGCTTCCTTATCCGTGGGAATCCTGTATTACGTCCGGCGGTGGATGGTCGTATAGTCCGGGTGCGAAATACATGACCGGAAGAGAAGGAATTCACATGCTGATTGATGTTGTAGCAAAAGGCGGAAACTTATTGCTGAATGTTGCTCCAAGTCCCGAAGGTGAATGGGAGCAGGGTGCTTACGATTTACTGCAAGCCTACGGAGACTGGATGAAAGTAAACAGTACGGCTATTTATGACACCAAACCAATCGAGCCTTTCAAGGAAAATAACATTTGTATGACGCAGAATAAAGCCGGAAACGTATTCCTGTTTTATCTGGCTAAAGCAGAAGAAAACACAATTCCTGCCGAAGTGGTTGTAAAAGCAATCAATCCTAAAAAAGGAACCAAAATTACCATGTTGGGTTCTAAAACATCCTTAAAATGGACCAAAGAAGCTCAGGGATTTAAAGTTGTAATTCCGGAAAGCTTAAGAAATAATTTACCGGCAAAAGAAGCCTGGACGTTAAAAGTGGAAGCCATTAACAGATAGCAATTAGAATATGGTTTTAATTAAAAGGATCACAATACAAGCAGCCTGTTTTTGGGGCATGCTGTTTTTTAACATCACTGTTTTTGCACAACAGCCGGCAGATTTTGTAAATCCGTTTATTGGAACTTCAAATTACGGAGCGGCTTTTCCGGGACCAATCGCGCCAAGAGGAATGGCAAGTATTAGTCCGTTTAACGTAGCCGGATCTCAGAATAAACTGGAAAAAGACAGTCAGTGGCTGTCTAATCCATATGTACATGAAAATACATTCCTGACCGGATTCAGTCAGGTAAACTTAAGTGGAGTAGGTTGCCCTGAATTAGGCATTTTATTGTTAATGCCAACAACTGGAGCCGTAGAAATCAATCATCTCACATACGGCTCCAACTACTCAAATGAAGTGGCAAAAGCGGCTTACTACAGTGTAAATATTGACAAATACAAGGTGAAAGCAGAATTTACAGCATCAAAAAGAGTGGGTGTGAGTAAATTTACTTTCCCGAAAGGAAAATCGAATGTGCTTTTAAATCTTGGTTTGGGTTTAACCAACGAAGAAGGAGCAATGGTAAAAGTGGTGTCTTCGTCTGAAATTGAAGGCATGCGTTCGGTAGGCTCCTTTTGTTACAACAGTCCTGAAGCAGCTTATCCGGTTTATTTTGTGGCGAGATTTTCTAAACCCGCAGACCAGTTTGGCGTTTGGAAAAAACCATCAAAATATGAAGGTACAGAAGCAAAATGGATGACCTATAACGGGAAAGCCAGAATGATGGAAAATACCACCAAAATGGTAGTAGGAGACAGCATCGGAACGTATTTTTCATATCAGTTTGACAAAGAAGAAACCGTTGAAGTCAAAATTGGCGTTTCGTATGTAAGCATCGAAAATGCGCGTGAAAACCTGGAAAAAGAAACCGGAAACAAATCATTTGCGGATATTTACAAAGAAACATACAACGAATGGAATACGGAACTTTCGAAAATTAAGGTCGAAGGCGGGTCAAAAGAAGAGAAGACTATTTTTTACACGGCCTTGTATCACACCTTGATTCATCCGAACACCTTAAATGATTATAACGGAGAATATCCGGAGATCAAAAGAGGGAAGATTGGTAAAACCAAAAATACCCGTTATACCGTATTTTCTTTATGGGATACCTACAGGAATTTGCATCAGCTCATGTCTTTGGCATATCCGCAACAACAGTCGGATATGGTTAAAAGTATGTTGCAGATGTATGATGAAAACGGCTGGTTGCCGAAATGGGAATTAAATTCGACAGAAACCTTTACCATGGTCGGAGATCCGGCGAGTATTGTTATTGCGGACACTTATTTAAAAGGAATTCGGGATTTTGATGTTCAGAAAGCTTACAGTGCCATGTTGAAAGGCGCAGATCAGATTGAAAATAATCCATTACGTCCCGGACTTAAAGAGTATATCGAAAAAGGCTATCTGACCACAAAGGATCGCGGCCCGGTTTCGACCACACAGGAATACAACGCGTCCGATTATTCAATTTCTCTTTTAGCGAAAGCATTAGGCAAAAAAGAAGACGAACAGCGTTTTAAAAACCGTTCATTATCGTACCGAAAATTATTCGATAAAAATTTAAAATTACTTCGCCCGCGAACCGCAGACGGAAAATGGTACGAACCATTTGATCCTGTTGCCGGAGCTAATTTTGAAGAAAATGTTGGTTTTATAGAAGGGAATGCGTGGCAATATGCTTTTATGGTACCGCATGATATCAAGGGATTGATACAATTAATGGGTGGTGAGAAAGCTTTTAGCAGTCAGTTGCAAAAAGTATTTGACAGCAAACAATTTGATATGGCCAACGAACCCGACATTGCTTATCCGTATTTGTTTAATTATATCAAAGGAGACGAATGGAAAAGTCAGGAAATGGTCAGAAAACTGGTGGCAGCCTATTTTCAGAATCAACCCAAAGGCCTGCCGGGAAATGACGATACCGGAACCATGTCTGCCTGGCTGGTGTATTCCATGATGGGAATTTATCCGATAGCACCGGGTGATCCGGTTTATACGATTACCACGCCCATGTTTGATAAAATAACGATTCAATTGGATTCAAAATATTATAAAAATAAAAGTATTGTAATTGAAAGGGAAAAGAATACCGATGGCAAAATCAGTAAAATTGAACTAAACGGAAAAAGGCTTCCTGGTTTTTTTATCTCTCATGATGATTTTGTGAATGGAAAAACACTAAAAGTGATACAAAACTAAACAACACTACTATGTTAAGATTAAGAATGACAAAAACAGCCATTATTTTCGTAATGGCTTTTAGTTTTTACAGCGAAAGTTATGCACAGAAAAAATTACCGTATCAGGATGCAAAAACGCCTGTTGAAGACCGCGTAAAAGATCTATTAGGCAGAATGAGCCTGGAGGAAAAAGTGCGCCAGATGGACATGTACAAAGGCGAATATTTTAAGGAAAAAGAAGATTTTTCCAAATCAAAATCAGATCTCAAAATTGGAAATTTAGGAATTGGCGCTATCCATGATATTTATCCGCGTTCGGCAAAAATGATCAATGACCTGCAGACTGAGGTGATTAAAAAGAACAAATGGGGAATTCCGGCACTTATTATGTGCGAGATGCTGCATGGTTATTTAGATGACGGAAGTACTGCTTTCCCAATGAATATTGGTCTTGGGGCAACCTGGGATACGAATCTTATAGGCAAAGTAGGACAGGTTATTGCTACGGAAGCCAGAGCCCACGGGGTACATTTTGGTTTAGGTCCAAATTTAGATTTAGGACGCGAACCGCGCTGGGGAAGAGTGGCCGAAACCTTTGGTGAAGATGCCTATCTAAACAGCGAAATTGGTCTGGCTTTTATAAAAGGAATGCAGGGCGACGACTTAAAATCGGATCGATCCATAATTGCAGAACCGAAACACTTTGCCGTACACGGGATTCCACAGGCGGGAGGAAATTCTTCGCCTATTTTAGTGGGAGAACGTTCGGCTCGTGAAGATCATCTTCCGTCATTTCAAAAAGCATTTACCAAAGGCGGTGCTTTAGGAACCATGTGTGCCTATTCGGAATTAGACGGAATTCCCTGTGCGGCAAACCACTGGTTATTGACAGATGTGCTTCGAAAAGAATGGGGTTTCAAGGGAATTGTAGTTTCCGATTTAGGGGCGATCAAATACCTTCAGACGACGCATAATGTGACCGATTCTCCAAAAGAAAGTATCAGGGTAGCCATTCAGGCTGGTGTGGATATGCAATTCTACGATTTTACCAATGAATTCTGGCAAAAAACAGTTATTGAGTTAGTTAATGAAAAAAAACTATCCATGGACGATATCGACCGTGCTGCGGGAGGTGTTTTACGTCTGAAATTTTTATTGGGACTATTTGAAAATCCATACACGGCCACCAACTTAATTAAAGATCGTTTTCACACCAAAGAAAATCAGGCTGTTGCTTTAGAGGCAGGACTTAAATCGATGGTTTTATTGAAAAATGAAAACAATACACTTCCTTTAAATAAAGACATAAAAACAGTTGCCGTTATAGGGCCAAATGCCAACGCTTCAAGATTAGGCGGATATGCCGTAAAAAACAAAATCGGAACTACGGTTTTAGAAGGAGTTAAACAGGTCGTGGGTGCCAAAACAAAGGTACTTTATGAAGAAGGCGTACCGCTGATCGTAATGGGACAGGTCATTCCGAAAGCGTATTTGCTGACGCCGGATGAATCGCAAAACGGATTAAAAGGAGAATATTTCAATAATAGAAATTTAGAAGGAAGCCCGGCTTTAACCCGTATCGACAGTCAGTTGGAGTTTGACTGGCCTTGGTCTCCGGGAGACGGCGTTGCCGATGATGATTTTTCGATTCGCTGGACCGGCTTCATAAAATCAGAAAAAGCATTTGATGGCTGGCTGGGGCTAAGTTCTGATGACGGAATCAGAATGTGGATCGACGATCAGTTAGTGATTGACAACTGGACCAAAGGAGCCACGAATATGGTAACGACTCCCAAAAATATCGAAGCCGGTAAAAAATACAAAGTCCGCATAGAAATGTGGGAAGGAGGCTGGGGTGCCAGAGCTCACCTGCGTTGGAATTTAGAAAGAGTGAATTTACAACCTGCCATAGACGCTGCTAAAAAAGCAGATGTTGCTATTGTGGTTTTAGGAGAATCAAATGAATTGGTAGAAGAAAACAGAGATGTAGCTTCTTTGGATTTACACGGAATGCAGCAGGAACTGATAGAAGCGATTCAAAAAACAGGAACTCCGGTCGTTTGTGTATTACTAAACGGTCGTCCGCTTTCTGTAAACTGGATCAGCGAAAATATTCCCGCCATTGTAGAAGGCTGGTTTCCCGGTGAGGCAGGAGGAAAAGCCGTAGCCGATGTTTTGTTTGGAAATTACAATCCCGGCGGAAGACTGCCGATTACATTTCCTAAGTCTGTCGGACAGCTTCCTATCTATTATAACCAAAAACCATCAGCCATTCACAGATACGTGAGCGAAAGCGAAAATCCGCTTTACACTTTCGGATATGGGTTAAGTTATACCACTTTCGAATATTCAAATCTTACCTTAAGCAATACCAATATTAAAAGTAACGGTGAACTTAAAGTAAAAGTAGATGTTAAAAATACCGGAAATTATGATGGAGATGAAGTCGTACAATTATATATTGATGATGTATACAGCAGTGTCACTACGCCAAAGAAAACATTAAAAGGTTTCAAAAGAATATTCCTTAAAAAAGGAGAAACAAAACAGGTAGAATTTGTTTTAACTGCCGACGAACTAAGTCTTTGGAATAAAGAAATGAAGAATGTGGTTGAACCTGGTGATTTTGAAGTTATGGTAGGCGGAAATTCGACAGATTTACAAAAACAAAGCTTCAAAGTCATCGATTAATACTGTAGTTGAAAAAATAAGATATTCAGGTTTTTAAGCTTTTTATAATGAATACGTTTAATAATTTGATAAATCGTTTGGATTAATAACATGTTATGGTTGAAAAAGTAAGGATTTTAACTATGAAAAAATGAGGTTTTTTATAAATGTGTAACGTACACCTTTTCAAAATTGTCATTTGTCGAAATAATGATTTAGTTAACAAATCCTATCATTAAATTTAACATGTTATTAACTCAAAAAACAACTATATGATTAAAGATGTACTAAAATTACTGTTTGTAATTTGCTTGTTTGGATTTCAAAATCTTCAGGCACAAACAACAGTAAAAGGGACTATCACCGATGCTTCCAGCGGAATTCCAATCCCGGGAGCGAATGTTGTGGTAAAAGGAACAAAAGCTAGTGTGTCAACAGATTTTGATGGGAAGTATAGTATCAATGTTCCAAATCAATCAGCAGTATTAGTATTTTCTTATGTAGGCTCAGCTACAAAAGAAATTCCGGTTGGAACACAAACGACCCTCAATGTTACGTTAGGCGCAGACACGAACCAGTTAGGCGAAGTAGTAGTAACGGCTCTTGGTATTAAAAGAGAGAAAAAATCGATTACCTATTCTGCGCAAAATATTGCGGTAGATGAGCTTTCAGAAGCAAGATCACTAAACGTTGCCAACTCACTTTCCGGTAAGGTTGCAGGTCTTAACTTCTCTACCACTTCAAACGGAGTAGGAAGTTCATCAAGAATTACACTTAGAGGAAACAGATCGCTTAACGGTAACAACCAGCCGTTGTATGTAGTAGATGGTGTACCAATCAGTAACGGAACTACAACCGGAAACCCTGATATTGATACAGGAGGAACAACGCAGCCTGATGGTATTTCAAACATTAACCCGGAAGATATTGCTTCTATGACCGTTCTTAAAGGACCATCTGCGGCAGCTCTTTACGGAAACAGAGCAAGTAATGGTGTTATCATTATTACGACTAAATCTGGTAAAGCCGGTAAAACTGCAGTTTCATTGTCTTCTAATTTTATGGCTTCTTCTGCTTATAATCTTACTAATTTCCAAAATGAATACGGTCAGGGAGACGGAGGCGTTTATAATCCGATCTCTGTATCAAGCTGGGGAGGAAAGTTAGACGGAAGTCAGGTTTCGGCATGGCAGTTGGCCCGTAATCCTAATTATGCAGGGCCTGCGACTACAAGTTATACACCGCAGCCCAATAACGTTATTGATTTTTATAAAACAGGATATAACCTGGCCAATACATTATCTATTACAACCGGAAACGAAAAAGCACAAGGATATTTCTCTTATACAAATACTCGTGCAGAAGGTATTGTTGGCGGTAATGCTTTAGACAGACATAACCTTAACTTAAGATTGACCAGTAAATTATCGGATAAACTTTCTTTAGATGTCAAAACAAACTACATCGTTCAGAATATTAATAATTTATTAAGAACAGGTGAGGAGTCTATTGGTACCTCTGCTTATTTATTGCCTCGTAGTATTAAGTTTAATGAATACAAGGATTTTGAATATACGGACGGTGCAGGACAATTGCAGCAAAATTATTTTATAGACGAGGCAGGTTCTCCTGGTGGAAATCCATATTGGTCAGCATTACGCGATGATTCCCGTAAAGATAAAAGAAACAGATTTATAGGTCTTGCTTCTCTTAAGTATGATATTACCAATACGATCAGTTTACAGGTAAGAACTGGTTTAGATCAAATGACGAATAAAGCAGTCAGAAACAGATACGCAACCAGAGCATTCAATAATAACTTAGGTTCTTATAGTGAGTCATATGAGACTGTAAGTGAGTTTAATACAGATGCATTACTTTCGTATAAAGAAACATTTGGTGATTTTACAATTGGTCTTAATGCCGGTGCCAACATGCTGAAACAATCCAGTTCTTCCTTAAATTCAGGCGGGGTTTTAAGTAAAAGAAACTATTTTTCTTTAATCAATGTAGCCACGGTTCAGTCTCTTTCTGCCATGTCAGAGAAACAAGTTAATTCCGTTTACGGGTTTTCTCAAATCGGATTCAGAAATTACCTGTTCTTAGATTTAACAGCAAGAAATGACTGGTCTTCTGCATTACCGTCACAAAACAGATCTTTCTTTTATCCTTCGGTAGGTCTTTCTGCTGTAATATCAGATATGGTAACTTTGCCGGAAGTGATCAGCTTTACTAAAATAAGAGGTTCTTACGCAAAAGTGGGTAATGATACAGATCCTTATCAGACAAGTTCACAATTGTCTTATATTGGTGGTAACGGTGGTATGTTGTATTCTCAGACTACAGCTGCAAATCCTAACCTAAGACCTGAAATGTCAAGTTCTACAGAGTTTGGTGCAGATGTAAGATTTTTTAAAAACCGTTTGGGCTTAGATTTTACGTATTTCCAAACCAAAACATCAGATCAGATTTTCTACATCAATACACCTGAATCTTCTTCAAAATCAAGAGCAGTGTTAAACGGTGGTGATATCGAAAACAAAGGGGTCGAGCTTACGCTTACCGCAACACCAATCCAGACCGAAAATTTCTCCTGGGATATTATGGCGAATTACGCGTCTTATAAATCAAAAATTACTTCTATCTACGATAACAGGGAAGAATTGGTTATTGGAGAAGGAAGGTTAGTGAGAAGTAAAGTAATCAAAGGAGGAGAATACGGAGATTTATACATTAAAGGTTTTCAAAGAGCACCTGACGGTCAGGTTATTGTAAACGCTGCAGGTATTCCGTTGGCAACAGATGATTTTAGTGTTCGTGCCGGTAATTTCAACCCGGACTGGACCGCTGGTTTTAAAAATAATTTCAAATACAAGGATTTTTCATTAAGTTTCCTTGTTGATTTCAGAATTGGCGGAGAAGTGATCTCCTATTCACAGGCAAGAGAAGCCGGTTTAGGAGTAAGTGATGTAACTTTAGCCGGAAGAGAAGGCGGTATTGTGGTAGCCGGTGTGGTTTCTAACGGAAACGGAACCTACTCTCCAAACACGACAAGTATTACAGCTGAACAATACTGGACAGCCATTGGACAAAGAACACCGGTAGCAGAACCTTTTATTTATGATGCGACAAACATCCGATTAAGAGAACTTGTTTTTGGTTATTCATTGCCAAAACGCATGTTACTGAATAGTGGTTTTGCCAATATAGATTTCTCTATAGTAGGAAGAAATTTATTCTTCTTCCTGAACGGAGCAAAATACTTTGATCCGGAAGCAGGAGCAGGTACAGGAAACCTGCAAGGTATCGAGTCTTTCAATATTCCTTCAACGAGAGAATATGGTGTGAATGTAAAGTTTGGATTTTAATTTAAAAAAGAGATAACATGAAAAATAATTATAAAATTAAAACAATAGGAGTGGTCCTGTCGATGCTCGCTGTTTTTTCAAGCTGTACACAGGATTTTGACGAGATCAATACCAATAAAAATACTTTAACGGAGGATCAGTTAGATCCGACTCTTGCAGGTCCGGCATTTGCCTCTGCCCTGTATGCAGGAATTCACAATGGTTCTTACTCTTCTCCGGGAGTAGATGATCAGGGAACCTGGGGTATTGCAACAGGTATTTTGCCCTCTACTTTTACACAATATTTAAGTTGTGGATACGGTACCGAAAGAAATGCATTTGTAAATGGTTATGAAGGACGCGGATGGTTACGATTCTACACTGTTGCTGTACCGGCATTAAACAATGCGATCAAAGCATCTGCAGGAAATGCTGACGCTCTTGCAGTACTAAAAATCTGGAAAGTATTCATGTACAATCAAATGACAGATGCTTATGGTCCGATTCCTTACACAGAAGCAGGGAATAACAAGGAAAAAGTACCTTATGATAGTGTAGAATTTATTTATGCAGACTTTTTTAAACTGTTAGACGAAGCAAATGCTACACTTAGTGCTACTTCGGCAACAACAGTGGGTACACTTCAGCCTAACGACAGGGTATATTCAGGAAATGTACAGAACTGGAAAAGATTTGGAAACAGTCTTAGATTGCGTTTGGCCTTAAGAATTTCAGATATTGATCCTGCAAAAGCAAAAACTCAGGCAGAAGCTGCAGTAGCGGCAGGTGTTATCGAAACGAATGAGCAAAGCGCCACTTTTAAAGTGAGTAATATTACGCCAAACAACATGAACATGATTGTAAATGCATGGGGATATTATATGACTGCCTCTATGGAAAGTCTTCTGGTAGGATATGGTGATCCAAGACTGGCAAAATGGTTCGCACCAATTGATACAGGTGTGTATCAGGGAAGACCAGTCGGAGGTTTACAAGGGCAGTTTGGAACTACTAAATTCTCTATGTTCAACAATGATGTATTAGGAAGTGGTGCTAACGGAACACTTAGTGAAACTAAAAATATTGAAATCTTTATGGCTTCTGAAAACTTTTTAAGCAGAGCAGAAGGAGTCTTAAACGGATGGAACATGAGTGGTACTGCACAAAGCCTGTACGAGCAGGGTATTGCATTATCATTGAGACAATGGGGTATAACAGATGCTGCTGCAATTAACAGCTATATCTCAGGAACTTCTAAACCGAGCGTACCGAATGTTGCAACGGCTTATCCAACTTTAGGATTACAGACCGTTCCTGTTACACTTCCTGTGGCATGGGATGCTTCTGTCGCCAACCAGCGTACCCAAATTGCAGTGCAGAAATATTTGGCAATATTCCCTGAATCCTGGGAAGCATGGGCCGATTTACGCAGAAGTGATGCTAAAGTGATTTACCCGATACTGAATACAGATAATGTGGAAACGGGAGTAGGTAAAAGCCTGATGAAACGTGTCATCTTTGTAACCAATGAATATTCATCAAACAGAGATGCCGTTACAGATGCAATTTCAAAACTTAAAGGTCCTGATTCCGGAGGAACCAAACTTTGGTGGGATACAAAATAAGTAGTTTAAGTAAAGTTTAGTTTAAGGGAATCGTTACTTAACAAGGCAAAAAGGAGAGGTAACTCTCCTTTTGCTATTTATAAATGTTACAATGAGAGAATGAGATAATGAGATAATGAGATAATGAGAGAATGGGACAATGGGACAGTGGGAGATGTGAGTGAAAACTTGAAACTTGGAATTTGAAACTTGGAATTTGGAGTTTCGAAATTTGGAATTTGAAAATGAAAATATAATTGAAAAATGATTTTAAAATTAAAACATATAGTAATTTTATGGGTTGTGCTTTGTATCTCCTGTACTTCTTTACCGAAGAAAAAGATGCAGGCTGTAAATATTACGCAAAGTTATATTGCCGACGAACCTGTTACCAATAACAGCCATGCGGCAACTCTTGTCGAGATTAAGCCCAATCAGATTATGGCGGCGTGGTTTGGTGGCAAATACGAAGGCGCAAAAGACGTAGGTATTTACTTTTCGGTTTATAAAGACAAAAAATGGTCAGTGCCCCAAAATCTTGTTCAACCTGCCATCATAAAGGGCGATACATTACCATGCTGGAATCCGGTATTATTTAAAAGCAAAAGCGAAAACCTGTATTTGTTTTATAAAGTCGGAAAAAATCCGAGAGAATGGTTTGGCGCTATGATCACGTCAAAAGATAATGGAGCTACCTGGAGCGCACCGAAATATCTGCCGGAAGGAATTTTGGGACCAATAAAAAATAAACCCGTTGAGGTTGTTCCCGGCATTATTTTATGTGGCAGCAGTACGGAAAGTACCGAAAACAATCAATGGAGAGTGCATGTAGAAACCTATACAGAAGCAACCGACATCTGGGAGAAAATAGGGGTAGCAGACCAAAAGCAATTTGATGTAATTCAACCCACGTTTTTAGTGCACGCCAATAACACGATTCAGATGTTATCCAGAAGCAAACACAATAAAATAATTACAAGCTGGTCGAAAGACAATGGCAGAAACTGGGCAGAAACCGATAGTCTGAATGTTGTAAATTCGAATTCCGGAATTGACGCTTTAACGTTATCCAAAAAATCTTTTTTACTGGTCAATAATCCATTGCCACAGGGAAAAGACTGGTTCAACGGACGCAATATTCTGGATGTGGAGTATTCTGCAAACGGAATTTCATGGAAAAAGCTTTTTGATCTCGAAAACCAAAAAGAAGGAGAATTCAGTTATCCGGCCATTATACGGACTTCAGATGGAAAAATTCATGTTTTGTATACCTACAACAGAAAATACATTAAACATGTCACATTTGACATAATTTGAAAAAAAAGAGGAAGCTAAAAACTTCCTCTTTTTTTAATGCATATATTTTACAAAATTGATAATATATTTGGTAGTCAGTTCCGGATATTGATGCTGAGGTCCGTGACCCGTTTCAGAATAGACAATCAGTTGTGCATTGACCATATGATTGATGACAGGATACCAGTTTTCAACCGCAAAACTAATGTCATGATCTCCCGAAATAACCAGCACCGGCGTTTTGGTTTTTTTAAGCTGTTCCCTGAAGTTTAGAATATCTTCGCGGAAACCATCTCCACCCGCAAAATAAACCTGAAAAACATCCATAGTCGAAGGAATTTTTTTGACATCTAGTTTTTTATGAATCCGTTCATGGGACGCTTTTGCAGCAGCACGGCTTCTTTCTGATTTCGGCTCGAAAAACAAAACCACTTCATCCTCAAAATCATTGATGGGTTTTAGCGCGGCATCCCAGAAAAGCCTGCTCAAACGGCACTTCATTTTTGCCCGGAGGATTTGTTCCCAGTAAAATAGCATGAGTGACCAGATTCGGATATAATAAGGTAGCAGCCTGAGCCACCAATCCGCCGTAAGACCATCCTAAAACGATAAAAGTGCCCAGTTTCAGACAGTCGGCCAGATCTTTAATGTCTTTGGCTACAATTGCAATGTCAGGTGCCATAGTTCCGCCGGAAGAACCAATACCGGAGTAATCAAAAGTAATTACATTGAATCTTTTAGCCATCATGGTGATAAATAAGGGATCCCAGGTATCAAGAGTTCCTCTGAAACGGTTTACAAAAATGATCGTTTTTCCCTTGCCATAAGAGCGATAAGCAATCTTTCGATCGCCCGTATCGGCAAAAAGGGTTTCTGTTTCATAAAATTTTTTCATAATTATATTGTAAAGATTGGAAAAATAGGAAGTGGATTTTTAAACATGATTTTCGGCAAAAAAACTAAAATCAGTACAGCTCAGTTTTTCCGGTTTGTTTACCGATAATCAAATCAGGCAAAGATCAGACCAGATAGAAGAACGTGTGAAATGGGGCTATTTCAGCTTTTACTACTTTTTGAATAATGATATTTCGCTATTCTTTATTGATATTTCATGTATTGTGAATAAAAATCAAAATTGTTTAAATATAGTAAAATATTTAGCAGATAAATGTTAAGTAATTGTAATTCAGTGTTTTGATTTTGTTAAGTTGCTGCTTTACCCGGATTTCGGTTGTAGTGGATACTTTATCCGAAAAATTGTACTTTTGTTTGTGAATCCTTCAGTAAGATAAAAATGTGTACTACTGATCAGGACTTGTTTTTTACCGTAATCTTTTTTTTAAAAGAAATTTAAATACCTTTGAGATATGAGCACAGCAACAAGACCAAATCATATAGGCCGAAAAATCAGCCGTATTCGTGAACTTCGTGATATGAAGCAGGAAGCACTGGCACAAGCTTTAGGCACCAACCAGCAAGCCGTTTCAATTATTGAAAGCAGCGAAACAATTGATGAAGACAAACTGATAGAAGTTGCTAAAGCACTTGGTGTAACAGCAGAAGCCATTAAAAATTTCTCCGAAGAAGCCGTTTTAAATATTATTGGAAATACGTATCATGACAGCAATGTTGTTAATGGAAATGCATATAGCTGTAATTTCAATCCACTTGATAAAATGGTTGAGCTTTATGAGCGTTTGGTTCAGGCTGAAAAAGAAAAAATAGAATATTTAGAAAAGATATTAAAAGATAAGTAACTTATAAAAACAGCTAAAACAAAAAGAGACTTAAAAAAAGTCTCTTTTTGTTTTAATTAACAAGAGGTTCTAAAATAGATATTTGGTGTCACGTGCCCTAAAGTTTCACGTCTGTAACTCCGTTCAACCTCTTTCGAATACCAATTACGGCCTCTGCACTGTATAATTATACGTTCTGTCAGGCATGATTGGGGTTCTAAACCCTACCAATTAGGTTCAGAACCTATAATTTTAAACCAGAGACGCCATTAATGACGTTTAAGACGTTATGAATGGGGTTCCGGACGTCAAATTACAGTAAGCTGACGCCAATTGAGCATGTCAGAACGTGATCAGTTCATGATAGAACCTCAAAGAAATCAAAAGCTTTTTTAGTAAGCAGCAATTAATTTCTTATTTGATCTCTGTTATGAACTCATTTTGTGGCGTTCTTACTTTTTTCATGTTCACCAGCCAGTCGTTTGCTTCATCTCTGTAGCCAAGCGTAAGGATGATGGCACTTTTAAGACCAAGTTC
The DNA here is from genome assembly GCF_004345565.1 of Flavobacterium circumlabens. Lineage (GTDB taxonomy): Bacteria > Bacteroidota > Bacteroidia > Flavobacteriales > Flavobacteriaceae > Flavobacterium > Flavobacterium circumlabens. The sequence continues at coordinate 121,435 of NZ_SLWA01000003.1, forward strand.
GTTCAAACCTAATAATTTATCTACTTCAGCAGGAACAAATCCTTCCATAGGCGTTGCGTCTACTTTTTGTTCAGCTGCTGCTGCAATTGCAAGACCAAACGAAATGTAAGCCTGTTTTGCTGCATGAATAGCATGGCATTCCTGACCAAGAGGTTCGTACATTCCCCAAAGCATTTTTTTATAATCGTCCATTGCTTCTGCAGGTAATCCTCTTTCTGCTATTGTTCTGTCGAATACAGCTGAAATTTTTTCTAAAGAATACCCATCCCAGGATGCAAAAACCAATACATGTGATGCATCCGTAATCTGACTCTGGTCAAAACCGACTGCTCTTATTTTTTCCTGCAATTCTTTGTTAGAAATTACAAAAATCTGATAAGGCTGTAAACCGGATGAAGAAGGAGCTAATCGTGCTGCTTCAAGAATATAATCCAGTTTCTCCTGCGGAACAACTTGTCCGTTCATTTTTTTGGTGGCATAACGCCATTCAAGTGCTTCTATTAAGGCCATATTTTTTTGTATTAAATTTAAATTCTTGTCAAAAGTAAAGACTTTAAGTTTATTTTTGTCATCTGCTTACCAAAAGTAACTGTGACATCGAGGTAACTAACTAACATACTATGATAAAAGAACCTGAACACGACCAGCAAAAATGCAACAAAAACATAATGGCAGTGCACGATGCCATGGATATCCTAAACGGAAGATGGAAGATTTCGATTATTGCTTCCTTGTGTTTTAATCGGCTAAGATTTACCGACCTTTTAAGGGAAGTAGAAGGTATTTCAGGTAAAATGCTGAGCAGGGAGCTGAAAAATCTGGAGGAAAATCAATTGGTAACGCGAACCGTTTTAAATACACAGCCTATAACGGTCGAATACGAATTGACGGAATACGGTCATACCTTAAAAGAAGTTATAGAATCATTGGCAAAATGGGGACACAACCATAGAAAAAAAATAACCGGCAAAGTATAATATGTTACCTTTTCAGGTCCGAAACTCGCTGAAAAAAGCCTTGTTTCGCTAATTTTAGTTCGGCTTCTTCGATGGCTTTCAGCAGATTGTTTTGGTTATCGGCGATTTCGTTTAAGGCATCGTTCATGACGCTCCAGACAGGCTGCATTTTTAGGATCAGTTCTTTGCCTTTTGGAGTCAGCACAATTAATCTTTTCCGCTCATCCAGTTTATCTTTTTTCGAGCTGACGATTTTCTGCTTTTCCAATTCTTTAAGCAAACTTATGGTCGAAGGATGGCTGTAACCAATTTCAACGGCGATTTCGACCACGCTCAACATTTCTTTTACGTGTAAAGTATAAATTACCGGAAACCATTTGGGTTCAAAATCAATATCGAAAGATTTATAAATCAACGCGCCATCTTTGCGCAATTGCTCACTAAGTCTTTGTAAACGGGTTGATAGGGCAAGAATACCTATTTCATCTATTATATTCATTTTGCCGGATTTAATTGTAACTGACAGAATACATTATCAGGTCTCATGAGAGGAAAATCATGTGGAAGTGCCTCCTTTTCGATGGTGATAAAATGATTCCTTTCGTAAAAACGCAACGCGGCCTGTAAGATCGAAACAGTTCCCAAATATAAGTTGCTGAGTCCCTTTTCTTTGCTGTATTGTATCAATTTTTCTAAAAGCTGCTGCGCTATATTATATTCTTTTCCCCTGTATTCCTTTTGCACGAACATCTTTCTGATCGCTCCGGCTTCTGCATTAAATTTTACCAAAGCGATAGTTCCAACCAGTTTTCCATCAATAAAAGCACCGAGAAAAAAACCTCCTGACTGGTAATAAAAATCTTTAATGTTTAACAAATCCGGCTGATCTTCTAATGTGATAGGAACATTGAATTCTTTCTGCTGAATGTTTAAAATCAAATCAACGATTTGGTTTTGGTATTCATTTTGTATTGGCTCGATGTGCATTTTTACAGGATATTAAGTATAGGTACAAAACTACGTAGTTGAATACATATATCCAAATAAAAAAACTGAAAAGTGTATAAAAAAGACTTTTCAGTTGATGGGTTATAATTATTATCAGAGATGAAAAATTTCATTCTTCATCTCTGATTAATTATTCTGATTATTTTGCAATTCTGTAGATTTTAGCATTTGCGCCATCTGTAACAGCATACAAAGCGCCGTCTTTTCCTTCTAAGACATCTCTAAAACGGCTGTTGGCAGAAGTAAGTAATCTTTCTTCGGCAACTACAACATTGTCTTTAAGTACAAGTCGTACGACATGCTGACCACTTAATGCAGCAGCAAATAAATTATTTTTCCACTCCGGAATTAAATTTCCTGAGTAAAAAGTAATTCCGCTTGGCGAAACTACAGGATCCCAATAATAAACCGGTTGTTCCATACCGCTTTTGGTTGTAATACCATCTCCGATTTTTGCACCGCTATATTCAAGACCGTATGTAATGGTTGGCCAGCCGTAATTTTTTCCAATTGTAATTCTATTGATTTCATCACCTCCAAGTGGGCCATGTTCTGCTTCCCAAAGTTCTCCGGTTACAGGATGTACGGCAAGACCTTGGGGATTTCTGTGTCCGTACGAATAAATTTCAGGCAAAACTCCCGTTTGTCCGATAAAAGGATTTCCCGCAGCAGGTTCACCATTTTTGGTAATACGTACAATTTTACCAAGAGCAGCATCTAATTTCTGGGCCAGCGGTCTTGATGCAATATCAGAACGTTCACCGGTACTCACAAAAAGATTTCCCTGTTTGTCCCAGGCAAGGCGTGAACCGTAATGCAGCGTGCTGTTAAATTCGGGAATTGCTTTATAGATTACAACGGCATTTTCGATTTTTGTCTCGTCTGCTGAAAGTTTTCCTTTTGCTACGGCTGTTGCAGTACCTGCAGTTCCGTTAAATGAAAAACTCCAGTACACCATTCGGTTCGTAGCAAAGTCAGGATCAATGGCAACATCTAATAAACCGCCTTGTCCGCTGCTGTTTACTGCCGGAATTCCGGTGATTGTTGCACCAACAGTTCCGGCCTGAGTAACAATTCTCATTGTACCCGCTTTTTGAGTTACTATAATTCTTCCGTCAGGCAAATTGTCCATTCCCCACGGATTGGCCAGGCCTTCGGCAAAAACTTTACTTGTATAAGCAGTTTCGGTTTTTATGCCTGCAATTCTGGTTTGCCCTTTAAATGCCGGAACATAAGTTGAGTTTGCAGGTTTAGTTTCTACCGGAGGAAGTGTTCCTACGGGTACATCATCATCGTCATCATCACCATTGTTATCATCATTATTGTTATCATCATTATTATTACAGGATAACTGTGTAAAGGCTAAGAATAAAACAGAAAGATAAACAAGAACATTCTGCTTTTTTAGAAATGGGTTTTTCATAATGTAAATTTTTTAATGTTAAAATTAACTCAATATAAATATAACCCTCTTTAAGATAATTTTATTGTTTTACGAATTACATAATTCCCATGTTTAGAGCAGGAAGTGTGTTAAAATTAAAAATATAGCGCTGTTTATGAGTTGATTAGACTTTTTGGTGTTTTCTAATTTTATAAGAACTAAAATAATTCTAACTGATTGCCAGGATTTATCGGCTTAACTTTAGGAGGTTTGGCGTCCCCAAAAATGGTTCTTCCGCCATATTGATGTGACTCATCTCTTTCTTTTTGAAGGAGAGCATCAAAATTATTGTTTGGGGTAAAACCTTCTTCGGCCTTTCGGGAAATTTCAGATAATTTTCGAATCGCATCAACTTTATCACTGTTGCCAATTTTGGCACGTTGGATGGCTTTTTCTAAAGTACAGATTGTTTCGTCATAAATTTTTAACGGAACAGGAAAGGGATGTCCGTCTTTTCCGCCGTGCGCAAAAGAAAAACGCGCGGGATCCTCAAAACGGGTTGGCGTTCCGTAAATAATCTCGCTTACCAGTGCTAATGATTGTAAGGCTCTTGGCCCCATTCCTTTTAAAAGTAAAAGTTCCTCAAAATCTTCCGGTTTATTTTCGTGAGTAGCCCATAACATGGCGCCGAGACGTTTCATGTTGACGTCTTCTATTCTGACATCATGGTGTGACGGCATCGAAAGATATTGCATTTCCTTCATGATTTTGGTCGGGGATTCTTTCGATAATTCTAAAATACCGGCTCTGGATTTCTCCGCGGTTCCGGCCGTAAGATTAAGGATCGAGCCCTGATTTTCTCCATATATGAAAGTATGGGGTTCATTTATAAAGGATTTTAAATCCCTGGAATGCCAATGATATCTTCTGGCAGTTTTAGAATTCGGATTCATTCCCTGCTGGATCACCGCCCATTGTCCTTTGTTGTCCACAATAAAATTGTGCTGGTACAATTGAAAACCATCCTGAATGGCCGTGTTGTCTACTTTGGCCGTTAGTCTGCTGCAATTGGCCAGCTCATTACCGTCAAGTCCTGTTCTTTCGCCAACAAACAAAAGTTCCTGAGGCGTAAGCATAGAATGTTTTCCTTTTCCGCCGCAGATATAAATTCCGAGTTCTTTGGAATGTGGATTGACCGATTTTTTTAAAGCTCCCAAAACAGAAGTTGTAATTCCCGAAGAATGCCAGTCCATTCCCATAACAGCACCAAAACTCTGAAACCAAAACGGATTACTGAGCTTACTGATTACTTCAGAGGTTGAAAATTCCATAGCAATCGTCTCAACAATCGCAAAGCCAAGTTTTGACATTCGGTCAGCCAGCCATAAAGGAACATGACCGTAATGTAAAGGAAGATCTGCCGTACCGGAACGTTTCATTGGAGAGATTTGGATAACTGTAAAATTACGAAAAAATAGCAGCAGAAGATGTTAAATGCTAATCCGGTTTTATAAAGAAAATGATGTGACTGGAAGGTTTTGTTAAATGGAAATTAAAGGTGCGAAATCTGTTTATGGCAGGAAAATTTCCCTATCGATTCCATCGGGCTGGAGAATATCCTAGTGAAATCCCTCCCCAATAGTGAAAATCTTTACCTCCCTGATATTCACTGCTTCTTCCGTATAAGGCATATTTTAAATAAAACCGATCTTTGATCAGTACATTTATTCCGGCACTAACGTCAAATACAACGCGTGAGATATCACTGTGGGGAATTTTATAAACGCTGTGATCGCTGAACAGTAATCCTTCTAAAGTGGTGTTATAGGCAACGGCTCTTATTTCGGGCGTGATAAAAACATTCATTCGGATCGCAGGAAAAATGGTATTTGCTTTTTTTAGAAAAGTACCGGGAACACTCGGAGAATAGTCCTGCATGATGCCGCTATTTAAATTGAGGAGATTTATTTTTACTCCGCCTTTTAAATTGGCAGTGTAGTTTCCCAATTCTGCTCCGGCACGCAAACGCAGTTGCAGCCAGCTGCATTTTGCATCAGCATTAAATCCCGAAAAAACAGGATACTCTATTCGGGCATTATAATTAAAAATAAAAGATCCTTTATATCCAATTTGATTGTCCCAGCCCATTGGGACATCCCGTGTGGAACCAAACCAATGATGTTTATGAATGTAAGACTGCGCATTGCCGGGCAGGGAAGTGCCTACGGCGCCAATTACAATTTCACTTTGCAGTACAGCTCCCGTTACCAGATTAAAGGAAGTATTTCCGAAATTAAGAAACATGAGGGAGGCATAGGGCCTGTCATCGGTAATAGGTTCTGAAGCGGCTAAATTTTGGGGTGTGTACGCTGTTCCTCCAATCCCAATCCGCTGAATAGTGAGGGATTCTTCCGGCTTTTTGTATTTAAAAAAGGGAAACCCTTTAACGAGTTCAGGAAACTGCACTTCTATTTTGGCACTTCCGGTATAATTTTCATCCTTATTATTAATGGCTAAAAAATCATTTTCAGTAGTAAAGAGCACCTGAAAACCTTTTCCCTGTGCCTTTAAATCAGACAGAAAAAGCAGCATTGTTATCAATACTAAAGGGCGAAGTAAGGAAGTACTGTTCATAGTATCAGGCTTTAATATCTTAAATAGTGTATCTGTTTCCGTTGGATATTTTTTTTTCTTTATAATGAAATAAAAAGAAAATAAGTACAGTTTTTTAAAATCAGCTTAAAGTTAAAAGTTAAAAACCTGTAAACAATAGATTTACAGGTTTTTTTTTGAAGTCTATATTTGAAATAGCAAATTTGGTAGCTGTTTTTATTTTAAGAAAGTACTGATGCTAATTGGAATAAAGCTTTTAACATTAATTATTTTCGGTGGATTGTATGGCAGTTTTGTATTCTTCATCTGTTACAGGCTGAAGCCAGGTTACCTGCAAATCGTCTTTGTAATTTGTAATTGCGATATGTGTCATATTGGTGTTTTCCGAAGCTCCATGCCAATGCTCTACATTTTCAGGAATATTAATTACATCACCTTTTTTAATGATTTGGGCAGCGTTATTTTTTTCCTGATAATAACCGTGACCTTCAGTTACAATTAATACCTGACCTTTTGGGTGTGTATGCCAGTTGGTTCTTGCTTTGGCATCAAAACTAACGCTGCCTGCCGAAAATTCGTTGTTTTTGTCTCTTGCGATCAAAGGGTTTAAAAAAGCTTCTCCGCTAAACCAGTCATTGGGTAGTTTGTTGCCTTTTGGAAAAAGGGCATCATTATTTTCTGTTGTCATTTTTTCTGAATTTTTAGTTGTACAAGCCCATATCATAATCATTAATATGGTGCTCAGGTATAAAGTTAAGGATTTGAATTTCAATTTACTTCAGGTTTTTCGTAAAAAAAGAAACTAAAGTATCGAAGGGAATAACAGCTGTTTTATCGTATAAATCTACGTGATTTGCATTGGGAATAATAAGGAGTTCTTTTGGCTCCGCTGCTGATTTATAGATATCTTCAGAAAAATAACGGGAATGGGCTTTTTCTCCCGCTATTAATAAAATAGGACGAGGTGCTATTTCTTTAATGTAAGCCAGTAAGGGCATATTCATAAAAGAAAAGGCGCTTGTAGCTGTCCATGAACCGTTTGAATTCGGTGAGTTTTTGTGAAATCCGCGTGGTGTTCGATAATATTCAAAAAATTCTAAAGTTACCGGATCTTCATTTCCTGTTAGTTTTTCCGGTAAAATACGGGAACCGGCTTCAGGTGTCCCGTTTTTCGCATCTATCCAACGCTGCTGACTCATTTTTTCCAGCAGTTCTGTGCGGTGTTCTACAGTCATATTATCATTTATACCTTTTGCCATTACCCGTGACATGTCATACATGCTGGTTGTAGCAACAGCTTTGATGCGTTTGTCCACTGCAGCAGCATTTAGTCCCATTCCGCCAAATCCACAAATACCAATAATTCCGATACGGTTTTTGTCAATTGCATTTTGCAATCCCAAAAAATCTATTGCAGCACTAAAATCTTCTGAATTAATGTCCGGTGAAGCCACATTGCGGGGTTCACCGCCACTTTCACCTGTATAAGACGGATCAAAAGCAAGGGTTACAAAACCACGTTCTGCCATTGTTTGTGCATATAATCCTGAAGATTGTTCTTTTACCGCGCCAAACGGACCGCTGATGGCAATCGCGGCTAAGGGTTGGTTTTTACTATTCTTAGGAACGTATAAATCTGCCGAAAGAGAAATTCCGTAACGATTTTTAAACGTTACTTTTTGGCGTGTTACTTTATCACTTAATTCAAAGGTATAATGATCTGTTTGTTCTGTATTATTCATTTTTTCCGTTTTTACAGATTTTGTATGCTGCCCCGTAATTGTTTCGGAGATTCCTATAATTGAAAGGATAGTCATTGTTATCATTCGCATTTGTTTTGTCATTTTTTCTGTTTTAATGATTTAAAAGGCATCAATCGATCGGATTATTTTTGCAGGAATACCACCAACAATTGTATTTTCAGGTACATTTTTAGAAACAACTGCGCCGGCTGCGACTATTGCATTTTCTCCGACAGTAACTCCCGGTAAAATAGTCGCCCCGACACCGATCCAGGCTCCTTTCCTAATGTGGATCGGATTTGAAATAGTGGCTCTTCTGGCAGCCGGAGACACCGGATGATTGGTGGTAATAAGATTTACTTTTGGTCCTATAAGCACATCATCTTCTATCGTAATGCCGCCTCTGTCCATAAAAGTGCAGGCATGATTGATAAAAACATTTTTTCCGATACTTATATTTTCTCCAAAGTCGGAGTGGAAAGGAGGGATGAGAAAAAATGTGGGGTCTACTTTTTTTCCAATGAGCTCGCTGAAAACGGTATTAATTTCCTGCAAATCATCAGTTACGAGCGTGTTCAGTTTTGCTGTAACGCGTAGGGCTTTTTTGATTACCTCAAAAAGTCTTGGGTAGTCCGGATCATCCAGCCGGATGGTTTGACCAGATCTGTCCCGGCTAAAAATATTTTCGGTATTATCTTCCATAATTTCCTGTATTTACGAAGCGTAGTAAATCGCTTCAGTTATCAGAGGCAAAATTATGTAAGGAAGTAAGTAAAGAGTTAATACTATTCAAACCAATGCTTAAGAATTTCAAACCTTTTGTATTCTGAAACTCGTGGGATTGGTACTGGTTATTTTTTTGAAGAAGTTATTGAAGTAAGAGGGATATTCAAATCCAAGGGCATAGGCAATGTCTGCTATATTCCAATCGGTATGCTGCAAGAGTGCTTTTGCTTCGCTGGCTATGCGTTCGCTTATATGTGTGGTTGTAGATTTACCTGTAATTTTCTTTACGGCACGGTTTAAATAATTAGCATGAACATTTAGATTATTAGCGTAATCCTGTGCTGTTTTAAGCTGAAGCTGACGGTCTGTACTCTCAACAGGGAATTGTCTCTCTAAAAGTTCCAGAAAAACTGTTGTCAGTCGTAAAGCAGCATTGTCTTTCTGATTAGAGATTTCTGAAGGTTGAAGTTTTAAGGCCTCGTGAATGATCAGGTTAATATAATTGCGAATGAGGTCGTCCTTGTAAGGATAATCAGTTTGCTGTTCCTCAATCATTTTCAGAAAAATGGTATTCAGAAAACCACGTTGTTTTTCGGATATATTTAATACCGGAGTTCCTCCGATCCTGAAAAGAGGAGACTGTTGTAAACTGTCAGAACGGTCAGATGGTTTTAAAAAATCCTCCGAAAAAAGACAAGTGTAGCCTACGTAACTCGTTGAGAGTGTTTCCCATGAATAAGGGATATTTGGATTACCGAAAAATAAAACAGTACCATCGGTTTTATAACTTCTGTCTGCGTAGTGTATAATGCTTTTACCGGTTGTCAGGCAGATTTTATAAAAATCTTTTCTGCTGTAAACCCTTGTGGCGGTAGTATCGTCTTCTATTTGAAATACATTAAAACCTTTTAGTTTGAGTCCGCTATTAAATTCGGAAACTGCCCTTTCATTTTTGTTTTCCATTCTGCAAAGTTAAGAAAAACAAACTTTCTATACGATTGGTGTTTTATGAAATTATGGGGCTTGTTCCTAAATTTTCATTTCATATTTCACTTTTAAACTACGCTACTTTTTCAAGAACCGGCATCGTGGCATGAGCAATAGACAAAGTCAACGGATCTAAATGGCCAGCAAAAAAAGTGTCCAGAAGCTCTTTAAAGATAGGATTTGCATTTTCAACCTGAGAAAATAGTGTCAGGGATGAACGCAATTTTCGGGCATCTAATTCTCCCAGAATAGCTTCGGCAGATTTCCTTTTGTATTGTAATAATAGTTGTGAGATTTCTACAAGGTGCTTTTCTAAAATAGGATGCTGAAGATAGGCTTTGGCTTCTTTTAGATCTGCAATGGCATAATAATCGGCTATGCTGCTTTTACCCAATCCTTTTATCTGAGGAAAGATGAACCACATCCAGTGTGATTCTTTTTTTCCTTTTTTAATTTCCGAAAAGGCAGTAAGATACATTTTGTTCTGAGCATCTAAAAAGCGGGTTAAATCATTATTTGCGTAAGCCATGGTCGAATGTATTTATGATAAAGGTTGTTGGTGATACTGTTTTTATCTCTTAAAAGACAGCTCAAAAATACAGACGAACCTAATTTTTAATTTATACAATTATGGGGCTTTGTTATATAATTTGAACCTGTCGTATCTTCCAACATATCAATGTATTGTTATCTTCTCTCACCGACTTGTTGGCGCCACATCGAGTAATAAAGTCCTTTTTTCTCCAGAAGTTCGCCATGGGTTCCTGTTTCAGAAATTTTTCCTTTTTCTAAAACATAAATAGTGTCCGCATGCATGATGGTGGAAAGTCGGTGTGCAATTAATATGGTCATACGCTTTCTGCTTAGTGAAATTTCCCTGATAGTAGCAGTAATCTGTTCTTCGGTAAGAGAATCCAGGGCAGATGTTGCTTCATCAAATATGAGCAGTTGTGGTTTTCGCAACAAGGCTCTGGCAATCGAAAGACGTTGTTTTTCACCACCCGAAAGTTTCATTCCGCTTTCTCCCAATATTGTGTGTAAACCATGTGAGGCTTTTGCAATCAGTGCAGTTGCAGATGCTTTTCGCAATGCTTCATCGATTTCCTCATCTGTTGCAGCGGGATTTACAAACAGCAGATTGTCTTTAATAGATCCGGCATACAGCTGTGTATCCTGCGTAACAAAACCAATTTGTCTTCGCAAAGGGTTGTAACGGATCTGATCGGAGTTAATTTCATTAAAATAAATAGCTCCTTCTACGGGAATATAAAGTCCGACCAGCAATTTTACCAAAGTAGATTTTCCCGAACCGGATGGGCCTACAAAGGCAATTGTATTTCCCAGACTGATTTTAAAGGAAATATCATCAATAGCATTGTAGCCGGCAGTTTTGTGTTTAAAGATTACGTTTTTAAATTCAAGAGATTCCAATTGATCAACTTCAACAGAATTTTCAGGTCGCTTTTCAATGGGTCTGTTCATTAATCGGTCAAAAGTTTTTAAAGAAGCATCTGCTTCTCTGTATAAGATGATCATATTTCCCAAATCCTGTAAAGGAGTAAAAATAGCAGTCGATATAAATTGCATCGCAATCAGTTCGCCTGTCGTCAATACTTTCCTGAAAATAAGCCATAATAAAATAAACAGGATCGATTGTTTGAGCAGATTAAGCATATTGCCCTGAAGAAAAGAAAGAACGCTCACTTTTTTTGCCTTTTGCATTTCCAGATTGTAGATCCGTAAAGTCTGCTGATTCATTCTTTTAATTTCGGCAAAAGTAAGGCCAAGGCTTTTTACGAGTTCTATATTTCGCAGACTTTCGGTAATGACTCCGGCCTGTTTATCCGTTTGTCTGTTGATGGATTTCTGTATCCCTTTTATTCTTTTCGAAACCAGTCCGGTTAGCGATCCCAGTAAAACAACTCCAATAAAAAATACAGGAACCAGCAGCCAGTTTTTGTTGATGCTGTACCAAATAAGAAAACCAACCCCAATAAGCGACGAATACATTACATTGATAAAGGAATTGATAAATCGTTCGGAATCTGTTTTTACTTTTTGGAGTACCGATAGGGTAGTACCGCTCCTGCTTTCTTCAAATTCCTGATAGGAAAGCCTTAAGGTTTGTTTCAGTCCATCATTAAAAATAGACATTCCAAATCCGGCAACGGCTTTTCTTGTAATATAGTCCTGCGCTGCTTTGCTGAGTCTTGCAAATACCGATATTCCCAGTGCTATTCCCAGCCAGTATACTATGCCCGAAATCAGTTCATTTTCAGGAAGGTTGTTTTTGTTTGTAGCATACTGATCTATAATTTTTCCAAATATTACAGGATCAACCAAAGTAAGAAGTTGCGCTATTCCGGCGAGTAATAAAGAAAGAAAAACAAGATTGCGATGTGGTTTTAAATATTTCCAGAGTATTTTCATTAAGCTATTTTTTAAATAGATTCTAAGGACCAGAATTGATTTTTACTAAGTTAGCATTCTTATCTTAGATTTAAAAGGTATTTAAGTGAAGAAAACTTTGTAATAACAAAAGACCTGTAAACATATCGTTTACAGGTCTTTTGTGAATTAGACTGCATTGCAGTCCGTATAGTATTGTTTTGTTTTAGTGTTTTCCTTTGCCATGACCATTTCCATGACCTTTATCATTTCCATGACCGTTATCATGGTCATCATGGGAATGTTTATTGTTTCCTTTACCGGGTTTTTGCCCAATTGTTTTTTGTGGGCCTCCTTTGTAACCTTTACCGTATTTTACTTTATGAACTTTATAATTATCATAAGGTCTGTTTCCTCTGTAATCGGTAAGTACTACTTTATATTCGTTGTAAAGGTCATAATTACGATACGCTCTAGGTAAGGATCTTGATTGAATCCATTTTCCATTACTTACATAAATGTAATTTGAAGTATTTACATCATAGTAGGTTTCAAGGTCAGGAAGATAGTAGTAACGCACATCATTGTATCCTGAAGGACCCCATGAAGGAGGTGTTCCAATGTTTACATTAACAGAGACCTGAGCATATGAAAAACTCAATGCAAAAAAAGATAGTATCGTCAATAAATGTTTTAAAGATTTCATGATCGTAATTTTTATTAGATTAATAATTAGGTTAAAAACAAAAACTGAGCCGAAGTTAAAAACGAAACAGCTAAAAATTGATTTTGTATAAAAGGACTGCGTAAAATGAAGTAGTCTGTAGGCTATTTGTTTTGTCCCGGAGCGTATTTTTTTGCACTTTTATCACCATTCATTTTTTTGGCCTGACCCGGCGGTACACTTTTTACTTTTCCGCTAGAGTTATGGGAATGGCTGCCGGAACTTACGCTGCAGCTTGCAAAAGAAAAAATAGCCGACAGCATTAAAATTTTAATCATTGTAGTTTTCATGTTTTTCTTCAAAGTTAATTTTTTAATAACACTTTCTGCTTAATTACCAATATGTTTTGGGAATAATCCAATTATATGTACGAATAATTATCACTTTTAGATTTTTTAAATTTAAAACGTAACCCTCACATCCTAATTATAATTATTTTTTAAGGTTTGCCACTTTCTCTGTCAGGTTTTTCCAATATCGTTTTGGCATGTGCTGAAGATGAAGGCGTGTGTTTTTTCTGGATTCAATATTGACATGAGTAAAATACTGCACCCACAAATTTTGAAAAAACGCTTCTTCCTGGTCACAAATTTCAGCCAGGAATTTAGTAGAATTCAAATCGTTGCTAAATTGTAATTCTACTGTCGAGACCTTTTCGAGATCGTAATAAATTCCATATTTTCGTTTTGCATCGTAAATAAGCCAGCGCTGATCTGCATAACGACTCACAAAATGATTCTCGATAACAGGAAGTACATCACATTCGGGTTCAATAATGGCATAATACAGCTGATCTTTGGTTAGTTTAAAACGAACAAAAGCTTTCATTCGGTGGCTTTCTCTTCTTGTTATCCGGGCCGCTTTTCTGATATCCCAAACCTCATTATTCGATAAGTCTTCTTCTATGTTTTTTGTAGTGGAAAATACATAGCTGGCAAACCGAAACATAAGATCCTCTGCCTGCTCTGTTTCTGATAAAAAAGTGCCGTAGATTCTTTTAAATCCTTCTTTTGAAAGCCGGTTTTTTAATCCGTCAGCAACACGTTTTGCTTTTTCCGGATCTGTTACCACAAAATAAGTGGCAGCAAAAAGGAAAGCTGTTGTCGGTTCTTGTTTTGTAAAAACAATATCCTTTAGTTTGAACTCATAAATTTCAAAGACAGCAGTGAGCCATCCTTCAAAAGTACCGTCATAAATTACCTGCGTCATGCGCCAAATAGAGAAAGTTGATTGGAGAAATCGTTTTTGTATTTACTTTTTTGGGAATCTAAAATATGGTCCTTAATCTGGATAGCGGTAAAATCTTTCTGCAGTTGAAAGGGTGATGCAAAAGCCAGAAAATACTGGGCCCGGCTATAGGCAATCCCCATTTTCTGTAAGTCCGGAGCAGTAAGTTTTTTAAATTTTCTGGCAGCTACAATTTTCCGGGCACTTAAAAAGCCTATTCCGGGAATGCGTTTGATGAGTTCAAGATCCGCGACATTAATGTCAACAGGAAACTGATTCAGGTTGCGCAGCGCCCATCCAAGTTTGGGATCGATGTCAAGGTCCAGATTAGGCTGGTCAAATCCGACGATTTCATTTACATTAAAACCATAATAGCGGATCAGCCAATCGGCCTGATACAAACGGTTTTCACGTATAATAGGAACCGGAGTTCCAATAGAAGGAAGGCGGTTGTCATAACTTATAGGGACATATCCGGAATAGTACACCCGCCGCATGTTCATTTGTTGATAAAAATAGTCTGCCATTCCTAAAATTTCAAGGTCGCTTTCTTTTGTTGCCCCAATTACCATTTGGGTACTTTGGCCGGCGGGAGCAAATACAGGGGCTTTATAGTTTGATTTTCGCTCTTCTTTATGGCCGGCAATTTGATTTTTAAGATAGTGCATGGGTTTGATCACATCAATGTGATTTTTCTCCGGTGCCAGTAATTTCAGGCTTTGTTCGGTTGGCATTTCTACATTTACACTTAAGCGGTCGGCGTACATTCCGGCTTCTTTCAATAATTCGTCACTTGCTCCTGGAATCGCTTTTAGATGTATGTAGCCATTAAAATTATGTTCTAATCTCAATTTCTTAGCAATTCTGACCAAACGCTCCATAGTAAAATCAGGATTGTCAAAAATACCGGAACTGAGAAATAAACCTTCAATATAATTTCTCCTGTAAAAACCAATCGTAAGATCCACGACTTCCTGTACCGTAAATGCGGCTCGTTTTACATCATTGCTTTTTCTGCTGACACAATACGCACAGTCAAAAATACAATGATTGGTCAGTAAAATTTTCAGTAAAGCGACACAGCGCCCGTCTTCGGTATAGGAATGGCAAATTCCGGAACCGCTGGAATTCCCAAGTCCTTTGTCTTTATTTTTTCGATTACTCTGACCCGACGAACAAGAAACATCGTATTTTGCCGCATCAGACAAAATAGCCAGCTTTTCCATTACTCTTTCGTGTACCATTTTGATTTCTTTTATAATTATAACCTTTATAAAAGAAAGCGATGAATCTTCATCCAATAAAATGATCTTTTTAGGATTACTCTTTTGTTTTTGGAAATCCCCTGTTCACTTTGAAACAGGCAGACGCTTTCAATCGTAGCTATAAATCGTGGTTTTTATATTTTACGTTTATCAAAATTAGTTCAAATTGTAACAATGCAGAATGAATAGAGTGTTATAAATCGTAACAAAATCGTAAACGTCTTTTCTGACTGAAAAAATGCCTGAGGAAAAAAGAAGTTATAAAAATAACAGGGTGAAGATTGGTGAAGGATTAAAATAAAAAATCGCAATTATCAGATGTTTTGATAATTGCGATTTTATTAAGTGGAGTCGCCGGGAATCGAACCCGGGTCCAAACAAGCAACTAAAGAGCTTTCTACACGTTTATTTCCTGATTGGATTTTCGATGTTAAGCTAGGTCAGGAACAACCACTCAACACTTATCTTCTTAATTTCGAAATCCACCCGAAGCTCATGGAAATCTAGGTCTATTTTTACGGTTCCCCTATACTGACCGCCACAAACCAAGGCTTTCAAGGAGAATCCAGCTTCCCTATCTGATAGGGACGTGGCTAATCTTACTGTAATTCAGATTATGCAGCTAAAGCGTAGTTATTTTCGCCGTGTGAAATTGTAAGATCTTATATTTACGAGCAAGGTCTCAATGCTCGACGTGCTTACTTTTCAATTCGACTTGCTGTCAAAACCAGTCGACCCCAAAAATGAGTTTGCAAATTTATACTATTTGAAGTTAGTTTCGTAATAAATTTTTCAGAAAAATATCTTTATTCTTCGTCCTTAAAATTAAACGGGTAATCTCCGAAAACAGGAGCCAGTTTACGGACTGCATAAGTGTTTCGCGTAAATTTATTCGATAAAGCTATAATAGTGATGTTTTCTTTCTGTAACGGAATATAAGATGACGTATAACCATGCCACCAGCCGTTATGGAAGTAAAAATTCTGTCCGGTCTCCCAATTGATCATTCTGATTCCCAAACCATAATTTTTGGTGCCTTTACGTTCGTTGCTGTAACCGGTATAAACTTGTTTTAATAAGTCAGGCTTTAAAAAATCGGGTGAATTTCTGGCACGGTCAAATTTTAATAAATCGCGTGGAGTGGAGAAAATATTTTTATCACCATAAACAGCATCCATATAATCCAGTCCGATTTCGACATTGTTTCCTTTATAAGACGGAACGATTGTTTTCCGGTCTTTTTCCCAGTCAAAAACAAAAGTATGCTTCATTCCCAGAGGTTTGAAAATCATTTCGGTCATTGCCTCTTTATACGACAGTCCCGTTATTTTTTCAATAATAAGCGCCAGCATGGCATAATTGGTGTTGCAATATGCAAAACGGGTTCCCGTTGTGGCTTCCAATCCAATATTTTTAGTAGCCAGGAGCTCCAAAATATCTTTATTGGTCAGTTGATTGTGTCTGTCCCAAACCGATTTATCCCTGTCGGTGAAATAAGCGTAATTTCTCATTCCGCTGCGGTGGCTCAATAACATTCGAACCGTACATTCCGGATAAGGAAAGGTTTTTAAGATGGTGTTTACTTTTTGGTCTAAATCCAGTTTTCCGGCATTCACCAGTTTTAAAACTGCAGTCGCTGTCAAAACTTTACTTACCGATGCAATATGAATAGGTGTATCTGCATTGATGGTTGTACCTTCATTTCGGTCTGCGTAACCATTATATCGTTCAAAAATAATCTGACCATTTTTTGCTACCAAAAAACCGCCGTTCATACTATTGTTCTTCCAGTTTTTAGTGTAAAAGTGATTTATTCTTCCTGCAACCGAATTGATATAAGCCTGACTTATTTTTTTTTCCGGTCCTAAAGGTTTCATCTTAGGCAAAGTATCCTCGACCGCTGTAATCTCTTTTTCTGTGTTTTTTTTATCTTTTCCGCAGGATCCTAAAACTAAGATTAGAAAAAGTATTTGTGGTATATTTGTTTTTTTAAGGAAGCTCATTTTCATCATTCTTTAAAAACAAATATATAGAATTCAATACTTTTGATTTGCCCTTTATTAATCTGCAGAATATAGTTTTTAACTTTTTTTTAACTTCTTTTTTTTGTAGTCGATTGTGCATCAGCTTTTAGCATTATGAATCTGTTTGAAATTAAAGAATTACAACAAAAATTTAACTTATTTTGTTATATTTGAAACAAATTAAGCCTGAAAAGTTATATTAATATTTACTCTAATCCGATATAAATGAAATTTGGTATTATAAAAGAAAGAAAAAACCCACCAGACAGACGTGTTGTGTTTGCACCAAGTGAACTTGCAAAACTGAAACAGCTTTATCATGAGGCTACAGTTGAAGTTGAAAGCTCAGATATTAGAATATTTTCTGATGTTCAATACCAAAGTTTAGGGATAACTATTACAGATGATGTTTCTGGTTGTGATGTTTTATTCGGAGTGAAAGAAGTTCCTGTAGAAAATTTAATTCCAAATAAATCGTATTTCTTTTTTTCTCATACTATAAAGAAACAACCTTATAACAGAAAGCTATTATTGGCTATTTTGGAAAAAAATATCGATTTATACGATCACGAAACTATTGTGGACAGTAATAACCGAAGGCTGATTGGGTTTGGAAAATATGCCGGAATGGTTGGTGTTTACAACGGAATTCGTGCTTTTGGATTAAAATTCGAATTGTTTAAATTGCCAAAAGCAGAAACTCTTGCCGGAAAAGAGGCCCTGATTATGCATTTGAAACGCATTACGTTACCTCCTTTAAAATTTGTGATTACCGGAACTGGTAAAGTTGGGAGCGGAGCCAAAGAAATTCTGGATGCTATAAAAATAAAAGAAATTGCGGTTGAAAATTATTTAACTAAAAACTACACCCAACCGGTATACGTTCAGTTGGATGTTTTAGAATACAACAAACGAATTGACGGACAGGTTCTTGATTTTAATGATTTTGTAACGCATCCGGAAGCTTATGTTTCTGATTTTGAAAAATTCACAAAAGTAACCGACGTTTATTTCACGGGTCATTTTTATGCAAGTGAAGCACCGGTAATTTTGACAAGAGAAATGTTGAATGCAAGTGATTGTAAGATAAAAGTGGTAGCGGATATTTCCTGTGATGTCAAAGGGCCAATTGCCTGTACCTTACGTTCTTCCACAATTGCAGAACCAATCTACGGATACTGGCCTGCCGAAGATAAAGAAGTAGATGTTTTTCACCCGGGTGCAGTTGTCGTAATGGCGGTTGATAATCTTCCGTGTGAAATTCCAAAAGATGCCAGTGAAGGTTTCGGGGAACAATTTATGGAACACGTAATCCCTGCTTTCTTTAATGGAGATAAAGATGGAATTCTGCAAAGAGCCAAAATAACAGAGAATGGAAAACTGACTCCAAGATTTAGTTATTTACAGGATTATGTAGACGGGAAATAAGTTTGCAGTCTCAGTCTCAGTTTTCAGTTATTGGAATGGTATACTTTTACATACCCTCTTAGACTGTAAACTGAGACTGCAAACTGAGACTGAAGACTTTTTTTACACCATTTCTTCCGGTTTTACCCAGGCATTAAAATCTTCGGGTGTAACATAGCCCAGGCGAACGGCTTCTTCTTTTAGGGTTGTTCCGTTTTTGTGTGCGGTCTGAGCGATCTCGGCTGCTTTATAATATCCGATTTTGGTGTTCAGAGCGGTAACCAGCATTAGGGAATTGTCTACTAATTCTTTAATACGTTTATGGTTGGGCTCAATTCCCTGTGCGCAGTGTTCGTCAAATGAAATACAGGCATCACCCAATAAATGAGCTGATTGAAGAAAATTGGCCGCCATGAGCGGTTTGAAAACATTCAATTCATAATGTCCCTGCATGCCACCGATAGCAATAGCCATATCGTTTCCGATAACTTGTGCACAAACCATTGTCAAAGCTTCACATTGTGTCGGATTTACTTTTCCGGGCATTATGGACGATCCGGGCTCGTTTTCAGGAATATGAATTTCTCCAATTCCCGAGCGGGGGCCTGAAGCCAGCATTCTAATGTCATTTGCAATTTTATTTAAAGAAACAGCGAGTTGTTTTAATGCTCCGTGTGTTTCAACAATAGCATCATGGGCTGCTAAAGCTTCAAATTTATTTTCAGCCGTTATAAAAGGATGATTGGTAAATTTGGCAATGTATTCGGCCACTTTTACGTCATAACCTTCCGGAGTGTTAAGTCCTGTTCCAACTGCGGTTCCGCCCAGTGCAATTTCAGATAAATGTGCTAAAGTATTTTTCAATGCTTTTAATCCGAATGTTAATTGGGCAGCATAACCTGAAATTTCCTGACCTAAAGTAAGCGGCGTAGCGTCCATAAGGTGGGTGCGTCCAATTTTTACAACATCTTTATAGGCTACTGCTTTTGCATGCAGTGTATCTCTTAATTTTTCGACACCGGGAATGGTAGTTTCTACAATCATTTTATAAGCAGCGATATGCATCCCGGTTGGGAAAGTATCATTGGAGGATTGCGATTTATTGACATCGTCATTTGCTTTTATAAATTGTTCGCCTTCACCAATCTGAAAACCTTTAAGAACTTGTGCTCGGTTGGCAATTACTTCATTTACGTTCATATTGCTTTGCGTACCCGAACCGGTCTGCCAAATCACCAATGGAAACTGATCGTCTAATTTTCCTGCCAGGATTTCGTTACACACCGCTGCAATAGCATCTCTTTTTTCAAGTGGTAAAACGCCTAAATCATAATTCGCATATGCAGCAGCTTTTTTTAAATAAGCAAAGCCTTCTATGATTTCTTTTGGCATAGATGCCGATGGTCCGATTTTGAAATTGTTTCTCGAACGTTCTGTCTGCGCACCCCAATATTTATCGGCCGGGACCTGAACTTCTCCCATGGTGTCTTTTTCTATTCTGTATTTCATTTGTTTGTTTTGTGTAATTGTGAATTGTAAGCTGTAAAATATTATTTGTAAAATGTGAACTGCGACTGTGACTGTAAACTGCGACTGTAAACTTTTTTAAAAAGCCCTTATTTAAAATGAGTTTAAATATACGGATTATTGTTATTTTATGAAAATTGATTTGGTTTTTATTGGCAAGGAAAGATATAAAACCTACATTTGTGCTTACATTCAAAAATTCCGGAAAACATGTTTGAATTTTCACAGTACTTAGGTTTTTTACTTTTCTTAACCATACTAACTATAGGTTTTTGGTTAATGTTCTTCTTAGTTGGTTTCGTATCTTATTGGGTTACGGGAGCAAGCTGGGAAATGTTCAAAGAAATGAGAGCAAAGAAAAAGCAAGAACAATCAATTTAATTTTAAATTGATTTCATAAAAAAAGGACCCGTTTTTACGAGTCCTTTTTTTTTATTGAGGAAAATCCAAAATCTAATAAAAAAATTCCAAATTCCAGTTTACTAAGACTTCATAAATAAGTTTTAGTAAACTGGAATTTGGAATTTAAAAAAATTGGAATTTTAACTTAAGTTATCCCGGAAATTCTCCACCGCCTTCGGTTCCTCCTTCTTTTTGAGCAGGATTCTTTTCTCTTTCGTTTTTAGCTTTGTTAAAACGATACGTAAAGGATAAATTGAATTGACGCTTACGGAACTGAAATTCACTATATGAATTCACCTCGTCCAGATACGTATAGGATTTCATTTTTCTGGAGTTGAAAACATCACTCACGTTAAAAGCAATAGTGGCTTTGTCTTTCAGTACATCTTTACTAAAAGAAGTATTCATTCCGAATTGCCCTAAATTTTTACCCTGTGCTGTTTTCTGAGAACCGTTGTACATAGAAGTCAGCTGCCAGTCGATTTTGTATGGTAAAGTCACTTTTGAACTGATTCTTGCAAACCACGAATTAGCCTGATTGTCTAAATTCTGAGTTACAAGGTTACCTGTTTGTATGTCAGTATAAGTATTTTCTCCGGTTGTTTTGACATTATAAAGATTGAAATTACTGTTTAATCTCCACCATTTATAAGGGGTGTAATTAAGTGTAAATTCAAAACCGAATTTTTGTTCTTTCCCTACATTAATCGGTGTGTTAACAATTACCGGAATTCCACCTACCATATCTCCGTTGGGATAGCGAACGAAGCTAAATACATCTTTTGTATTTTCGAAATAAGCTGATGTATTAAAAGTTACCTTGTCCCAGCGTTTGATATAACCAAGGTCAAATTTATCTGTTAAGGAAGGATCTAAATCCGGATTTCCCTGAAAAATATTGATATTACTTGAATAGTTGACGGCAGGATTCATAAAACGTCCTCTTGGTCTTGAAAGACGTTTGCTGTAACTTGCTGAGAAATTACTCTGATCTGAAATCTCGTAACTAATAAAAGCACTTGGAAATAAATTGTTGTATTTCTTCGTATTGAACTCTTTTGTATCTAAAAGATTGACCTGAATATTGGTGTCTTCCCAACGCAATCCAAATAAATAGGAGAATTTGTTTACTTTAAAACCATATTGGGTATAAAGTGCATTGATGTTTTCTTTATACTCTAAAGTGTTGGATAAATTAGTAATTGTCGCCCCTGCAGGATCAATAACATAATACTCATTGTTTAAATTACTGAAACTTCCTTTGTATCCTGCTTCGAACTGACTTCCTTCGCTGATTGGCAAAACATAGTCGGTTTGTAACTGAACTTGTTTCTGCACCTGGTTGTTTAGTGTACTGTTGTATTTCTGTGTTCCTGAAATATCACTGTTACTATCATCATTATTCTTTGAAATAGAAGCGTCAACGGTAAGTTTATGTCCTTTATCGTTGAAGTTTTTTATTAAATTAGAAGTGTATTCTATATTATCGCTATCCGTAATCCCTTTGTTTAATCGGTAAGAACTACCGGTAAAATTATGATTAACATCAAAATTATTATAGTTAATCAAATCTTTGTCTTCACCTGAATTATTCTGGTAATTGATCGCATTTGTCCAAAAAGTGGTTGGATTAATGGTCCATTCAACTCCGGCTCTTCCATTAAATCCTTTTCTGATTCTTTTGGTGTCACGGTCTTCATCTAAATAACTTTTAGTGGTACCATCTTCATTTAAATACTCGGAATTGGTTAAACCTGTACCTTCATTGGTTCTGTAATTGTATCCTGCAGTTGTAAAGTAGTTTAATTTTTCTGTTTTATAATTCAGATTCGCACTTAAACCATAGGTTTCAGGAAGACCTGTTGAAGCAATAAAAGTTCCGTTAAGCCCTTGGTTTTTCCCTTTTTTAAGGATAATATTAATTAATCCTGAACCACCTTCAGCATCATAACGCGCTGATGGATTAGTGATAACTTCTACCTTGTCAATAGCATCGGCAGGCAGCTGACGTAACGCTTCAGCTACATTGATCGCGTTTGAAGGTCTTCCGTCAATTAAAATCCTGATATTATCACTTCCTCTTAAGCTTACATTTCCTTCGGTATCCACAGAAACAGACGGCACATTATCTAAAACGTCACTTACAGTTCCGCCTTTTACCATCATGTCCTGACCCACATTATAAACTTTTTTATCCAGCTTTATTTCAACGGTAGATTTTTCAGCGCGAACAACAACTTCATTCAGTTGCGCAGCATCTTCAGAAAGATTTACGACACCTAAATTAGTATCAGTCTCAATGTTTTTTTGTTTGATCTCGGTTGCCTTAAACGAAATAAATTCAATCTTTATATCGTACGTTCCCGGAGCAACCGCTACTTCAAATTCTCCTTTTGGATTTGTAATTCCACCCGCAATAACTTTAGTGTCATTTGGAGCCATAATCGAAATAGTAGCATATTCCAGAGGTTGCTTGCTTACTTTTTCGAAAACTTTTCCGCTAACTTTTACTTTATTGCCACCAGATGGCAGTTGTTGTGCATAGTTGTAAAAACTTGTAAAAAGCAATACAAGTAATACAGCAAATTTGATTTGTTTCATTGTCTTTTTTGGTTCTTTTTCTTCTTAGACCGCAAATTTAGCTTTTGGTTTAAAGCGAAAAGTCACAAAAAAATGTTAATGCTGTTCTTTATAATCAATCTAAAAAAGAAGCTACCAAATCTAAATCTCTTCCAATGATGGCTTTTGAGTCTTTTATTACAATTGGGCGTTCTATTAAAATAGGATGGTCAGCCATTGCCTGAATAATCTCATCATCAGTCAGCGTCTTTTGCTTGTAATTTTCTATCCAGATTTTTTCTTTAATCCTTACTAAATCAAGAGGTTTTAAATTTAGTTTTTCAAGTAACTTTTTTAAATCAGTAAACGAAGGTGTTTCTGTCAGGTACGGAATGATTTTGTAATCCTGATTGGACTGGTCTAAAAAGGCAAGACAATTTCTTGATTTTCCGCAACGTGGATTATGGTAAACTTCGATCATTTTATTTTTTTTAATTTATTACAGGAGAATTCGGTATTTTAGCAAGACCAAAAATAAGATTTACTTATTAAACTGAATTCTCATTTTTAAATTTTTATAAATATGTTTTTAGAACTAGGAATTAAACCCGAAAATAAATTCTGGAAATATCTTTTAGGATCCGTTTTTATCATTACTGCGTCTTTTATTGGTCAGATTCCTTTTTCTATCGCAGTTCTCTATAAAACGTTTAATTCCAATAAAGCTTTTCCAACAGATAGTGATTCAGCTTTAAAAATGTTTGAACCTAATTTGACATTGTTTTTGGTGATGATTTCTTTTGCTTTTGCATTTGCCGGGATTTATTTTGTTGTAAAACACCTCCACCATCAGACAATTTTATCAATAACAACTGCCCGCAAAAAAATAGACTGGGGACGTATTTTGTTTTCTTTTACGTTATGGGCGGTTTTTTCTCTGCTGAGTTTTGTAGCGCTCTATTTTAAATCTCCTGAAAATTTTGTGTGGAATTTTAAATTAGTTCCCTTTCTGATTTTAGTTGCTCTTGGTGTTGTATTGATCCCGATACAGACCAGTACAGAAGAATATGTTTTTAGAGGTTATCTGATGCAGGGGTTTGCTAATCTGGCCTTAAACAGATGGTTTCCGTTATTGATGACATCGCTAATTTTTGGTTCCATGCACTTTTTTAATCCTGAAGTCGCTAAAATGGGTTATGTGATTATGATATATTACATTGGTACAGGCTTCTTTTTAGGTATTTTAACACTTATGGATGAAGGAATTGAGTTGTCCCTAGGGTTTCATGCTGCTAATAATCTGATTGGGGCTTTATTGGTTACTTCAGACTGGTCTGTTTTTCAGACTCATTCTATTTTCAAAGATATGTCAGAACCTTCAGCGGGTTTGGATGTGATTTTGCCTGTGTTGGTTATTTACCCGATTCTGCTTTTTATTTTTGCTAAAAAATACGGCTGGAGCAATTGGAAGGAAAAATTAACAGGTAAAATTAATAGTGTAGAATCATCAAATTAAAAGTTTCATGTTAGAATTAACACATAGAAATGTCCACAATTATTTTAATATAAACGGATATCATCTCAACGCGGCAGATTTATGCCGTGTCGCTTACAGTTATATAAAAGAGGGAGATTCGAACGAACAGGCCATTGGTGAATTTCTATTGGACTGGTTCGATAATAAAGAATTCATCGAAATGAAAACGTCGGGAACAACCGGGCTACCCAAACTGGTTCGGCTGGAAAAACGCGCTATGATTCATTCTGCCTTGGCGACGGGAGATTTTTTTCTCTTAGAACCCGGAAATAAAGCCTTGTTGTGTTTGCCGGTTCAATTTATAGCCGGGAAAATGATGTTGGTGAGAAGTATGATTTTAGGTCTTGATTTGGATGTAGTGGCTCCCAGTACCGCACCTTTAGCTCTGAATACAACGTTATACGATTTTGTGGCAATGGTTCCTTTGCAAGTTCAAAATTCAATTGAAGCTTTGAAAAATGTAAAGAAACTAATTGTAGGAGGTGCTAAAATGGATGCGTCACTTGAGGAAAAAGTATTGCCTTTGAAAACGGAGGTTTACGAGACTTACGGAATGACCGAAACTATTACTCATATTGCAGCCAGAAAAGTGGGAGAGAATGTTTTCACTGTTTTGCCGAATGTAGAAATAGCTCAGGACGACCGTGGATGTCTGGTAATTACCATTCCGGTTATTTCTGAAGATCCTGTTGTTACCAATGATCTGGTTGAGATTGTAAGAGAAAATCAGTTTATTTTCTTAGGAAGAATTGATAATGTTATTAATAGTGGAGGGGTGAAGCTTATTCCGGAACAGATAGAAGCCAAACTGCTGGATAAAATTAAGGGAAGGTTTTTTGTAACCGGAATTCCGGATGCTGCTCTGGGCGAAAAACTGATTCTGGTTATTGAAGGCGAAAAACAAGATTTTGCAACCGACTTTTTTGATGGTTTGGGAAAGTATGAAAAACCAAAAGAAATTGTTTTTGTTCCGAAATTCAAAGAAAACCAAAACGGAAAATTATTACGTAAAGGGAGTTTGGTTTAAATAAAAATTCCAAAGGTAAAAATCCCAAATCTCAATTAGTAAAAATTGGGATTTGGGATTTTTTATTTTTTGGAATTTAAGCTTACTTATTCTTTAATTACAGCATCTTTACGTTCCAGTAAAGCCATATAAAATCCGTCGAAACCTGATTCTGAGGCTAAAATTTTACGATCTTTTATGAAAGTAAATTGTTTTCCGATTTCAGTTTTTAAGAATTTTTCTACCTGTTCCTGATTTTCTGATGGTAAAACAGAACAAGTAGCGTATACTAATTTTCCGCCTGGTTTTACAATTTTAGAATAACTCTCTAAAACTTCTGCCTGAACTTTACGAATGTTATCAATAAATTCAGGTTGCAGTTTCCATTTCGCATCAGGGTTTCTTTTTAGAACTCCTAAACCGCTGCATGGCGCATCGATCAATACACGATCTGCTTTTTCATGTAATTTCTTGATCACTTTTGTGGTGTCAATAATACGATATTCAATATTAAAAGCGCCATTTCTTTTTGCTCGTAATTTTAATTGTTTCAATTTGCTTTCGTACAAGTCCATTGCAATCAGTTGTCCTTTGTTTTCCATTAAAGAAGCAATGTGCAGTGTTTTTCCTCCGGCTCCTGCGCAAGTATCCACAACGCGCATTCCTGGTTTTACATCAAGAAAACCAGCAACCAATTGCGAGTTTGCATCCTGAACTTCAAAAAGTCCCTGTTTGAAAGCATCCGTCAAAAATACGTTTGCTCTTTCTTTTAAAACTAAAGCTTCCGGCTGATCTTTTAAATATTCGGTTTCAATATTTAAATCCATCAGGGTGTTTCTCAGGTTTTCTTTGGTTCCTTTAAGTGTGTTGGTCCTTAAAATAACTTTTGCCGGCTGGTTTTGTGCAGCAATTTCTGTTGCCCAGACTTTTTCACCTAATTCTTTAACTCCCAATTCATCCATCCAGTCCGGAATAGATTCTTTAAGGGCTCTGATTTTAGAAAGTTCGTCAAAACGTCCTTTGATTTTTCTTTCCGGTGTTCCTTCCAATTGTCTCCAATCCGGAATTGGATATCCTCTTAAAACGGCCCAAACCGCAAACATTCTCCATAAATTGTCTCTGTCAAAAGGTTCTTTTACTTCGGCAATTTCTGCGTATAATCGTTTCCAACGAACAACTTCGTATATCGTTTCAGCAACAAACTTCCTGTCGGAACTTCCCCAACGTTTGTCTTTTTTTAATGCTCTTGCTACCACTTTGTCTGCATATTCTCCTTCATTGAAGATGGCATTTAAAGAATCGATGGTAGTATAAACTAAATTTCTGTGTAATCTCATTTTAATTATTTGAGTTGCAAAGGTACTATTAATTGATTGAAAGTTAAATTTTTAATTTTGATTGTTATTTAGACTTTCATTAAAAAGAAAAAAAAACACTCTAATAAAGTTTAAAAGAGTGTTTTCTGAATTTATTTTTGGAATAACTTTATTTTAGAATCCTGGTCAATCCAATATTTTCCGGAGCATGAAGCACCATCGGGAATTTCTCTATTTTTACGGAACTGCTGTCTAAACCAAAAGCTCTTTCTTCAGACAAACTTAATTTTTTGATAAAGAAATAAGAGTTCATGATAATATTTTCATGCCATCTTAAGTCGTTATCATTAGAAAGGAACTTTTCAGACAATACAAATTTAAAGTCTCCGATAATATTATTTTTGTTTAATGACTCATAGCGGCTGGTAATATCCACTTCACCATTTTTTACCATATCCCTGATTACTTCACGAAACATCAGGTTTATTTTGGTTGGCTCTCTGAATCCTAAATTAAAATCGACTCTGTAAATATCGTCTTTTGCAATTTCGGTAACTTTATACTGTGTTTTATAAGGTTCCGTTAAAATATTCACGTGTACAAACCAGTAGATATCGGCTCTTTTTGGACGCTTTTGCAGGATCGAATACATTACTTTCTGTTCCAGTTCATCTACGCGGTTTGCATTGGTCATATAAACCAAATGGGTCGCATATTTTGGAATAGATAAGTCTTCGCTCAACTCCATCAATACTTTTTTATAATCGTCGATTTTGACAATTTTGGTATAGTTTTTATTGATTTTCTTGGCCAGATACCAGATCGTCATAATCGAAATTAAGACAGCTGCAATAATTAAAGTTACATAACCACCTTCGGCAAATTTGGTGACATTGGCAATCAAAAAGCTAAATTCAATTATCAGGTAAATGGTAATTAACGGCACCATGAAAAATAATTTAATACGTTTCATGATCAGGTAATAGTTAAGCAGAATGGTCGTCATGATCATACATAAAACAATTGCCAGACCATAGGCATGCTCCATGTTGCTTGATTTTTCAAAATGCAGAACAATTCCAACACAGCCAAAAAATAACAGCCAGTTGATGGACGGAATATACAATTGACCTTTTACTTCGGTCGGATATTTGATTTTAACTTTTGGCCAGAAATTAAGGCGCATTGCTTCATTTATCAAAGTAAAGGATCCGCTGATTAAAGCCTGTGATGCGATTACGGCTGCTAAAGTTGCAATAACAATTCCTACCGGCTGAAACCAGTCCGGCATGATAAGATAAAATGGATTGCCATTTTCTCCTCCTAAGGCTTTTAAAGTCTGTCCTTCATGATGGATCAAAAAGGCTGCCTGACCGAAATAGTTTAATACCAGGGTAAGTTTAACAAAAATCCAGCTTATTCTGATGTTTTTTCTTCCACAGTGTCCCATGTCTGAGTACAATGCTTCTGCTCCCGTTGTACACAAAAATACTAGTCCAAGAACAAAAAAGCCTTCAGGGTGTATCTGTAATAAATGATACGCATAATAAGGATTTAGGGCTTTAATAACTTCCGGATGATTAGAAATCTGAATAACTCCCAGAGTTCCTAACATGGTAAACCAGATTAGCATCATCGGAGCGAAGAATTTCCCAACTAATTTAGTTCCAAATTGCTGAATGGTAAAGAGAACAAATAAAATTCCGATAACAATCGGGATCGTATTAATTTCAGGATAGTAGGTTTTTATTCCTTCCACAGCCGATGAAACCGAAATAGGCGGCGTGATAATTCCATCTGCGAGCAGAGCACTACCTCCAATAATGGCCGGGACAATCAGCCAGGTTATCTTGGTTTTTTTGACTAATGCATATAATGCAAAAATACCACCTTCACCGTGATTATCTGCGCTTAGTGTAATAAGCACATACTTTATGGTAGTCTGTAAGGTCAAGGTCCAGAAAACACATGAAATACCTCCTAAAACAATGTCAGCACTGATGATGTGTTCTCCAAGAATGGCTTTCATTACA
Source organism: Flavobacterium circumlabens (assembly GCF_004345565.1). GTDB lineage: Bacteria > Bacteroidota > Bacteroidia > Flavobacteriales > Flavobacteriaceae > Flavobacterium > Flavobacterium circumlabens. The sequence continues at coordinate 150,266 of NZ_SLWA01000003.1, forward strand.
TATAATGGAGAAGTACCAATATCTCCATAAATAATCCCTAATGTGATTAGTAAACCTCCAATAGACAACTTACTGTGTAAGTTTTTATGCGCTGCGCTCATGTATGTTTTTATAAAAGACGGTTGCAAATTTACTGTTTTAAAATAAATTAGCGTCAATTAAAATTAAAAAGATAAAAAAAAGCACAATCGTAAAATTGTGCCTTAATTTTTATTAGATATTTAAGGAACAGAATTTAACCTCTTCTGTTTCCTCCTCTTGACCCTGAACTATTTTCTCTTTGTGGCTGACTGCCTCTTGATTCCTGGTTTACTCTTGGAGATTCAGCTCTTTGTGGTGCCTGTGCTCGCGAAGTGTTTCCTCTGTTTTCAGAGCCTCCTCTGTTTTCAGGCATGCTTCTCGGCGCTTCTGTTCGTTGTACCGGAGCAGAAGTTCTGTTAGAATTCCCTCTGTTTTCTGAATAAACTCTTGAATTGTTATCATTAGAATTTCTTCTCACTTCATTTCTCTGTGTGTTTTCAACTCTTGCGGGAGTATTTACACTTGGTGAATTATCTCTGCTGGTTGGTGTTGCACGATTGGTGTTGTAATTTCTGTCTGAATTGGGTCTGTTAACAGCTGCGTTTCTATTATCGGCATAGTTTCTGTCTGTACCGGTTGTTCTTCCTGAATTGGATCTATTGGTATTGTAAACATTTTGGTTTCTGTTAGATTCTCTGCTTGCAACACGTCTTTGATCTAATTCATATCTGTTGTTGGTGTTCGCATGTCTTTGAGAAAAGCTATAATTGGGACGTCTTGTTTCATATCCGTAAGAACGTCTTGTTTCATACAAAGCCGGAGCTCTGTAACTTCTCCTGTTATTTACGTAATTATAGTGGTTGTTTACGTTGATACAAACATTTATGTTATTTCTATATCTGTAAATAGGGTAAGGTCTCCATGCAGTGTAATAATTAGGATAATAATTCCATCCCCATGTTGAATAGTATGGTCTGTAATTAGTGATCCAAAATGAAGTATAAATTACCGGAGTTACATTGTAAACAGGCTCATAAATATAATTATCTCCATACAAATAAGAGTTTCCTACCACCTGAACAACTACTTTGTTGGAGTTGTCTCTTTCAACATCAATTGTTGCGATATCCTGATACACATCGCGATCCAAAACGGCCTGTATGATTATAACGTGGGTTCTGTCTTCTACAGATTCAATTACACGCAGGTAGTCAACTTCGTCATCGTCATTTAAATCAAGGTTAGAGATCTGATATTTCGGATCATTCAATCGTCTTTCAAAATCCTGAAGATTGGCTGATTCTCCAAATATGGAAGCAACGGCCCTAAGGTCTAAGTTGTCGCTTATATCTGAATTTTTTGCATAAACAGTTGTTTGGCTTTGTGCCGGAACTGTACTAAAACCTAAGGCTAGTAATGCTATAAAAAGTAGTTTCGATTTCATGACAAATCATATTAAGATTAATATTGTGGGATATCCAATTACTGTGCCAGAAAAAAGAACAAAACATATTTTATATGTTATAATTAATTGTATTTTAGCATTAAAAAAAAGTAATTAATATGAAAAAAGTAATTTTATTTCTTGGTGCTTTTGTTTTGTTTGTGTCTTTTAAAACATTGAATAATAATGAAAAAGAGTTCGTAAACAGTGGCTTCACCTCAGTACAAATAGAAACTTTATTTCAGGATAAAATTAGTATCAGGGCGATTGCAATTGATAAAGATAAGATCTGGTATGGAGGTGATAATTCTCGTTTTGGATGGTATGATTTAGATAAAAAAGAAAAATTTGAAGATCATATTTACAGGGATACCTTAAAATTGGAATTTAGGAGTATTGCACAGACTTCAAAAAATATTTTCTTATTAAGTGTAGCTAATCCTGCCTTGTTGTATCAGGTTTCTAAAAAGACCCAAAAAGTAAAATTAGTATACAAAGAAATCAATTCGAAAGTATTTTACGACAGTATGCAATTCTGGAACGATAAAGAAGGTATTGCAATAGGTGATCCTACAGAAGATACTTTTTCGATCATTGTTACCCGTGACGGAGGTGAAACATGGACCAAATTATTATCCGATAAATTGCCGACAAACGCTAAAGGCGAAGCTGCTTTTGCTGCCAGCAATTCAAATATAGTTATTAAAGGTGATCATACATGGCTCGTTTCGGGAGGAAAAAAAGCACGCGTTTTTTATTCTTCTGATAAAGCAAAAACATGGAAAGTTATGGATACGCCGATTGTTCAGGGAAAAACAATGACAGGAATTTTTACAGCTGATTTTTACGATTCCAAACAAGGGTTTATTGCCGGTGGAGACTATGAGCTTCCTGAGCATAAAAATGATAATAAAGCCTTTACAAAAGATGGTGGAAAAACCTGGGAAATAATAGGTCAGGAACAGGGTTTTGGATATGCCTCATGCATTCAATATGTTCCGGGAGGAAATGCCAAAGAACTGGTTTGCGTGGGTGCGTCCGGTATTCAGTATTCTGCAGATGGAGGGGCTTCCTGGAAAGAATTGTCCAATGACAATAAATTCTTTACCATTCGTTTTATTAATAAAAATACGGCAATTGCTGCGGGTTTCAATAAATTAGCCAGATTGCATTTCAATTAAAATAATAAGAACCCTAAATAATAAAGTAAGTATTATTATATAGGGTTCCTATCGCTGTTGTTTCTTGCGCTGTTAGTTTTTAACCGCCTTATCCCGATACTGTTTTAATAATTTTCGGTTAAAATCATCTTCTGATTTTTTAAGCTTCAATATTTTTTTTGCCGAAAGAACTTTTTTAAGATTCAACATGTATTTTTCGCGTAAAAGATATATTTCCTTATCTGTGCTTTCTATTTGTGAAAGGAGTGCAGAAGCTTCTTTTTCTGAAATTGAATTGATGTTGTCATCATCCAGTTTACGCAGATAGGTTTTCATTTTATCATGACGCAATTCAAATTGCTTATCATCAAAAGCATTATAAATAGGCCAGAATTTTTCAGCTTCTGTAGAAGTAAGTTCAAGCTCAGTTGTTAAGAAAGAGACTTTGTAAGCTTTGATTTTTTCGCGTTTCTCATCTGTTTTGTCACTTTGTGCATAGAAAGAAAAACTAACTAAAAATAGAAGTAGCGGCAATATATTTTTGATTTTCATATTTTTAAGTTTTTGTTTTATTCTGAAATTAAATTTTCAATATTAGGATTTGAAGACAGAATGTCCTCAAGTGTTTCCTGTTCGAGGGCAACATTCTTATTAAGTGACTCAATATCTTTTGAGTCAAGCTGATTAATTAAATCATACTGATTCAGGTTAGACTGATAAGTCAAATATGTTTCTAAGGTGTTTTCGTCCAGTTCTTTTGATGTATTGTTGTAATTATTTACTATCGGAATCATTAATGCAATAACAATTACAGCGGCGGCGAGCATTGTAAGAACCCTTTTACGTTTATAAATAGGGATAACTTTTACTTCTTGTTCATTAATTTGCTGTAAAACTCTTTCCGAAAGAGCATTAAAATAATGCTCAGGTGTTTTAAATCCTGTTGTTATCTTCGGTTCGTTTTCTAATTTAAATGCTTTCATAATGTCTATAAGATATGTTTTATAACAAAAGGTTTAATTTGACGTAACATATAATTCAATTTTTTTTACGGCATGATGGTAAGAGGCTTTCAGTGCGCCTACAGAAGTCCCAAGAATTTCTGATATTTCTTCATATTTTAATTCCTCAAAATATTTCATCTTAAAGACCAATTGCTGTTTTTCGGGTAATGTTACTATCGCTTTCTGGAGTTTCAATTGTATCTCATCTCCGTCAAAATAGATATCGGCTCTTAAATTTTCGATTGTTTTATTCTGTAAAGCCTCAGATGTCAACCCGTTTAGTTTTGCTTTTTGGTTCAGAAAAGTCAGGGCTTCATTGGTTGCAATCCGATACATCCAGGAAAAAAGCTTACTTTCTCCCTTGAAGTTCTTTAAATATTGAAAAATTTTTACAAAAGTATTCTGCAGCACATCATCTGCATCGTCATGATTCAAAACAATGTTTCGGATATGAGAATACAATGGCCTTTGATAATCGGACAAGAGTTTTTGAAACGCCGTGTTCTGCGTTTTGGGATTTAATAATTGTGCTATAAATTCCTTCTCGTTTGTCAAACTTGTTGATTTATCTAGTTAGAATGAATTTAAAACAAAAGGTTTAATCTGCCTTTATTCTTTTTTAGAATTCAGACTCTTCTTGTTCTGCCGGTGGGGTTGTTGGCGGAGAAGCAGGTTTTTTTGGTTTTACAGTTGTATTCGGTTTTACAGTCGTTGTAGTTGTAGCAGGGGGAGTAGTGGTTTCTGTTTGCGGTGTGGAAACCGGAACATTCGCAACCGGAACTACCTTAGGTTTTACCGGAAAATAGATTTCGGTCATTAATTTAGATTGACTTTTTGTATCTAGTTTGCTTACGGTTAAGATTTCAAGATGTGACCAGCTTAAATCCGGAACTATTTTTTCGTTGTTTATAAAAGTCGTTGTTTTTGTAATTGCCTCGGCTGTATGGGAATAATCACCAGTTAAGGTCGTTTTTACCGCTTCAAAACCATTTAGTTTTCCGGATAAAATATCACTTCCCGCGCTTATCGAAATGTCTTTATTTATAGGTAAACAGATCGAAATTTTGGCTAAACCGATTGCTGTATCATAAGTATGATAAATGATAAATGGCTTTCCGCTGGTCTGTAAACCGTTTGTCTGACTAAAATGTATCAGTTTCGGAATTACAACTCTGGCATTTTTATTTATCTTTTGAATTTCACTTGTAAAAGTCTGTCTGATATAAGGTGTTTCCGTTTTCTTTACAACACCATTGACTTTAATGGCGTATGTTTTAGTTTCGTAGTTTAGGTTTTTATCAATATTTACAAGGCTTTTTTCATAAACAGTTCCAATCACATTATCAAAACCGCCATTTAGTGCTGTGTATATTTTAAACATAAAACTCATCGTTCCTTTTGCCTTCCAGGTCACTTTTGTTTTACCGGCCAAAGTGTCTTTGAAGGTCCAGTTTACATCTGCCTGAGTTCCGTTGAAAGTCATTTTTTGATGAATGCTTTCTCCGTCTTTTGTTTTTAGCGTAAGCGAATTCCCTGTTCCTTCAGTGCCTTCCCATGAAAATGAGGCTCCGTTGCCAATTGTATTCGCCGGAAATGACATTTTCATCGTTGGATCTTCAATAGACCAGGATTCAAAATCTTCAAAATTTCTAAAATCATTTACGTAGTTATAGACCGTATTTCTTGGTGAATTGATTACTTTACTTCTTTCTATGGAAAAATCTCCTTTTTGAGTAGCTACAAAAACAGTAAGGGCAACTAAGCTTAGTAACGCTAAAAGAAACAGATATTTTAAAATCTTCATTGGGTAGGTTGTTTGGTGTCGTAAAGTTATAAATTTTATTACTAGTCTTGGGGGCGGTATTAAATATAAATAACAATTTTTGCTTATATTCTGATCAAATAGTGTTTAAATAAAACAATTTTTGAAAATAGTAGGCAAATCTCCGGTGTTTATTTTTGATTTTTAAATATAAGCAAAAAATCGATACTTATCTTTTTAAAAATATTTTGATGACAAATAAGATCGCAATAAAAAGAAGGAAACCAATCAGTACTTTATAATTTCCCTTATAAAAAACTTTATGTAATGCCAGATCTTTTCGATAAGCAAATATCATTACGATTACAAATGCAATAAAAAAACAGAGTGCGAATATTAATTGTCCTTGACTAAACATAGTTGAAAATTATTTTTGGCAAATTTAGAGAATTGTATAGGAATAGTTACTAATTTGGTAGTTCAATTAATTAAATAAAATCATGAAAAAGCAAATAGATGCAGTTAAGGAATTCCACACTGCTTTTAAAATAGGGCACAGCGAAACGCCGGTTGCAGATTTAGGCGAAACTAAAAAATACCTTCGCTATAATTTAATGAAAGAAGAAAATGAGGAATATCTGGATGCAGCTCAGAAAAATGATTTAGTTGAAATCGCTGATGCACTGGGAGATATGATGTATATTTTGTGCGGAACTATTATTGAACACGGCTTGCAGGATAAAATCGAGGCTGTTTTTGATGAGATTCAGCGTAGCAATATGAGTAAATTGGGCGAAGACGGAAAGCCTATTTACAGGGAAGACGGAAAAGTCATGAAAGGGCCGAATTATTTTAAACCGGATTTTTCGAAACTGTTATAAAAACAAAGCCCGACAAATTTTAAAAATTTGTCGGGCTTTTATGTTTTAAAGGACTTTTATTTATTGAACTTTTACTGTCCAGCCAAAAGTATCTTCAGAAAGTTTGTTTTGAAGACTTGTTAGTTTTTCTTTTAAAAGAGAAGCATAAGAATTTTCAACCGGCGTCATTTCGTAATACGTATCCTGATAAGAGAATCCTTTAATAACGCTGATAACAGCAGCAGTTCCGGCTCCAAAGATTTCTTTCAAAGTTCCGTTTTTAGCCGCTTCTACCAATTCTGAAACGATAACAGGACGAACGTCTACATTTAATCCTTCTTTTTCGGCCATAGCAATTAAACTCTTTCTGGTAATACCATCTAAAATTCTTTCACTTGTCGGAGCAGTAAGTAAAGTATTGTTTATTCTGAAGAAAACGTTCATTGTACCCGCTTCTTCCAGTTTTGTATGTGTTGCATCATCTGTCCAGATCACTTGTTGAAATCCTTCTTTGTTGGCAAGATTAGTTGGGTAAAACTGTGCAGCATAGTTTCCGGCAGCTTTTGCAGCTCCGATTCCACCATTTGCTGCCCTGCTGTAATGTTCAGCAATAATTACTTTTACTTCACCGGCATAATAAGATTGTGCAGGAGAAAGTAAAATCATGAATTTATATTCATCAGACGGGTTTGCCACAACACCTGCGCCGGTAGCAATCATAAAAGGACGGATGTACATACTGCTTCCGTTTCCTCTCTTGATCCATTCCTGATCTAATTTCAGTAATTCATTCAAACCATCCATAAAAACATCTTCCGGAACTTCAGGCATTGCCATACGAACTGCAGAATTGTTAAAACGCTTGAAGTTTTCATCAGGTCTGAACAACCAAACATCATTGTTCTCATCTTTATAAGCTTTCATACCTTCGAAAATAGCCTGTCCGTAATGGAAGACTTTTGAAGAAGGGTCCATCAAAATAGGAGCATAGGGCTTAATGACAGGATTTTGCCACTGGCCATTTTTAAAATCACATTCAAATAAATGGTCTGTAAAAACAGAGCCAAAGCTTAGGTTTTCAAAGTCAACTTCGCTTATTTTCGAAGAAGTAGCTTTTCTGATTTCAATTTTGCTTGTTTGAGTTGTACTCATAAGTATGTAAAGGTTTTATAGAATTTTCATTTCAATAGAAAAACTAAAGCAATGATCTGGTCTAAAATTGATTTTAATAAATGCAAAATTAAGTAAAAATATGTAATTTACTTAGTAAAACTGCATTAATTACCGCATTTGACTGAGATTTATTTATCTTATAACAAACTCAAAAAATTGGCACAGTTTTATAAAGAATTTATGAAAAAACCATCGATTTTTAAGGCTTTACGCATTTGTTTTGACTAAATTTGACTCCTGAATTAACTTGAAAACCAACGAAATCGTATCGTAAATTTTTAAAAAGGTGAAAAGAGAAATAATTAAAACGCTAGATGGCTCAACAACAATTCATTTGCAGGAATGGGATGAATGTTATCACTCTAAACACGGAGCAATTCAGGAAGCTAAACATGTATTTATTAAAAACGGACTTTCCTTATTTGAGCGTAATCCGGTTAGTATTCTGGAAATAGGTTTTGGTACAGGACTAAATGCTTTTATTACTTTTTTGGAGGGAGTTCAAAAACAACAAAAAATAAAGTATGTTGGAGTAGAAGCCTACCCGGTTGAAGCGAAAGAAGTTTTGGAAATGAATTATGTTGCTGAATTAGAAGCTGATGCCTACAAAGCTGTCTTTGCAAAAATGCATGAATGTGAATGGAATGAGGAAATCGCAATAAGTACCGATTTTTCGTTAACGAAAAGGAAACAATTTTTTGATGAAATAAACGATTTTGAGATTTTTGATTTGATTTACTTTGACGCCTTCGGATACAGGGTGCAGCCGGAGCTGTGGAGCACTGAAATTTTTCAGAAAATGTACGATAGCTTAAAACCTAATGGTGTTTTGGTAACTTACGCTGCAAGAGGCGTTGTTAAAAGAAGTATGATTGCTGTTGGATTTACCGTCGAAAAGCTGGCAGGCCCTCCGGGGAAAAGAGAAATGTTTCGGGCTTTTAAAAAGGTTTAAATGAGTTGTTTAGAATAGTTCTAAATTGATTTATGTATATTAAGAAAACGTATTCGTTGCTAAAGTTTTTAAAAAAATAAGTTAAAATCAATGTTTATATATCATATTTGTTTAAATTTGCTGCAAGTTTAAAAATATAGATAACCCCCAACAATCTTATTTTATTATGTCAAAAATGATGTTTGATTACACGAAATCAATACTTGAGAGAGTTAGTTTCGACCCGATACTTTTCTGTAAAGAATTAGAGAAAGCTATCAAAACACTGTTACCGTACGAAATGGAACAATTACAAGAATGGTTATTAAATTTCATAATTGAGAAACCAGAATTAAAACAAAGTTTACTACTAATTAACGTATAAAAAAAGGAGCCAATTGCAATTGGCTCCTTTTTTATTTTTATTTCTTTTGTAGCGGACTAATGATTTGAACATTCTGAAAAACAATTGCTCCTTTTACAACTCCGGCGATTGTGGATCTTAACGCGTCAATGATTTGCATTTTTAATTCGCTTTTAGGGTAAATTAAACTTACCTCGCGAGCCGGTTTTGGTTCCTTAAAGTTACGTAGTTTCAGTTTATCGGAATCTTTTAAGTCCAAAGTGTGCAAGTACGGAAGTAACGTTGTACCAAGACCTTCGTCTGCTAATTTTATAAGAGTTTCAAAACTTCCGCTTTGAATCTGAAAATTATTCTGGTCGATATCAGTTCCATTTTTACATAAATTCAAAATCCCGTCCCTAAAACAATGTCCATCCTGTAAAAGCAGGATTTCATTCAGGTTTAAATCGGAAACCTCAATTTCTGTTTTCTCAAAACTGGCATGATGTTCCGGTATATAAGCTACAAAAGGCTCGAAGTATAAAACAATTTCTTTGATTTTTTCGTCTTCTAACGGAGTGGCAGCAATCGCAGCATCCAAATGACCATTTTTTAATTTTGTTATAATTTCATCTGTATTTAACTCTTCGATAAGGAGTTTTACTTTTGGGTATTTTTTGATGAAATTACTTAAAAACATAGGTAAAAGTGTCGGCATGATCGTCGGAATAATTCCCAAACGAAATTCTCCGCCAATAAACCCCTTTTGCTGTTCTACAATATCTTTAATTCTGTCTGCTTCGTTTACAATGTTTTTGGCCTGATTTACAATTTTATGGCCTATATCTGTAAGCTGAATTGGTTTTTTGCTCCTGTCAAAAATCAGGATGTTAAGTTCCTCTTCAATTTTCTGAATTTGCATACTTAAGGTAGGCTGGGTTACAAAACATTTTTCCGCAGCAAGTGTGAAATTTTTATGTTCGGCAACAGCTAACACATATTGTAATTGAGTTATCGTCATGTTGATAGTATTTTTTGATGCAAAAATAAGAAAATATAATTTTTATTGATATAAAATTTAAGGAACTTGCTGTAGTTTTGTAGTAAATTAGTGTAAAAAACAAGATTATGAAAACAAATATTTTAGGATTACCGGTAAAAGAGTCAGAATTAGTAGTAAAAGAATTAAATATATTATTGTCCAATTTTCAGGTCTATTATCAAAACCTAAGAGGAATTCACTGGAACATCAGAGGGAAACGTTTCTTTGATCTTCATGTGAAATTTGAAGAATTGTATACAGACGCACAACTAAAAATTGATATGATAGCCGAAAGAGTTTTAACTATTGGCGGAACACCTCTTCATACTTTTGAAGATTATATTAAAAACAACAAATTAACCATTGGAAAAAATATTTCTAATGATGAAAAAGCAGTACAGTTAATTGTTCATTCTCTGTCTGATTTATTAAAAATTGAAAGAGAAATTCTGAATAAATCAGATGAAATTAATGATGAAGGAACAAATTCCATGATGAGTGATTTTATTGCAGAGCAGGAAAAGACCATTTGGATGATGAATGCCTGGTTAGAAGAAACATTATAAAAATCTCATTATAAATGAGTTAAAATCAGAATGGTGAAATTTAATCATTCTGATTTTTTATGAATGTTAAATTTGTATAAATTTTTTGCCTTCAGGCTTTGATTTTATTCGTTTAAAGCTATTTTTGCCACAATGAAATTAATCGCTCGCATATTACTATTCATATTTATTGCTTTTTTATCCACCCCAACTATTGTGACGGTAATAAAAAAAAGCAGTAATACGGCTGTAGCCTTCAGTTTTTCTGAAGAGGAGCAAGCGCACAAAGAACTTAAAGCAGCTGTTTTTGCAGCTATATTTCAGCATGAATTGGTTATGCCAGTTTTTAATGAGTGTAAAATCATATTATCAGGCAATATTGTAAAGTTAGATAATATTTCTCCAAGCATTTTTGCTCCACCTCCAAATTTGGCATAATACTTCCGATTATTTTAAACCGACTGTATTTATCGTAAATGCAGTTAGCTATTTAATGTATCAATTCTTAGTATTGTATTATGACAAAAAAAATTAATCTTTTTGCCAACCTTAAATCTGATTTTGCTTCAGGTTTAGTGGTTTTCCTAGTGGCTCTTCCGTTGTGTTTAGGTATTGCAATGGCTTCAGGAGCTCCTTTATTTTCCGGAATTATCGCAGGTGTTATTGGTGGTATAGTGGTAGGCTATTTGAGCCAGTCTCACATTAGTGTATCTGGACCAGCAGCTGGCCTGACAGCTATAATCTTAACAGCTATTACTGATTTTGGCGCTTTCGATGTGTTTTTAATGTCTGTTTTTATTGCTGGATTAATTCAGTTAGCTTTAGGGTTTTTAAAAGCAGGAAGTATTTCAAATTATTTTCCTACCAATGTTATCGAAGGAATGCTGGCGGGTATCGGAATCATTATCATTTTAAAACAATTGCCACACGCTTTTGGTTACGATGCTGATTTTGAAGGTGATCAGGCTTTTATTCAAAACGATGGCAGTAATACTTTTTCGTTTCTGTTTGATCTCCTGAATCATATTCAATTAGGTGCAGTAGTGATTTCCCTGGTTTCTTTGGTAATATTAATTTCATGGGATAAAATTTCGTTCTTAAAGAACTTAAAATTAGTTCCGGGAGCACTTATTGCTGTTATTGCGGGAGTAGTTCTAAACGAAATTTTCGTTTCCTCGGGAAGTTCACTGGCAATTGCAAAAGAACATTTGGTTTCTTTGCCGGTTCCGAAATCTTTTGATGAATTTAAGTCTATTTTGATTCTGCCAGACTTTGGAGCGGTAACTAATCCGAAGGTTTGGGTTGTGGCACTTACCATTGCCATTGTAGCTTCTATTGAGACCTTATTATGTATTGAAGCTGCTGACAGAATGGATGTTCAGAAACGTTATACCAACACCAATGTAGAGCTTAGAGCTCAGGGAATTGGTAATATATTAAGTTCACTTTTAGGTGGTTTGCCAATGACTTCAGTTGTGGTTAGGTCTTCTGCAAATAACAACGCGGGAGCAAAATCTAAAATGTCGGCAATCATTCACGGGGTACTTTTATTGATCAGCGTTTTGTCTATACCGTCAATTTTGAATAAAATTCCATTGGCAACTTTGGCAACGGTATTGATTTTGGTTGGTTATAAATTAGCGAAACCGGCAACATTTATTCATTTCTGGCAAAAAGGAAAATATCAGTTTGTTCCTTTTATTGCTACTTTAGTATTTGTAGTCGCTACAGATTTACTTAAAGGTGTTGCTTTAGGAATTATCATAAGTATTATTTTCGTATTGAGAGGGAACCTGAAAAGAGCCTACAGTTTCAAAAAAGAAGAATACGAAGACGGAGATGTTATTCATATTGATTTAGCTCAGGAAGTTTCCTTTTTGAATAAAGCGGCTATAAAATTAACTTTGAGTGAAATTCCTCAAAATTCTAAAGTAATCATCAATGCACATGATACCGAGTATATTGCACATGATGTTTTAGATTTGATTCGTGAGTTTAAGGAAACCCGTGCTATTGATGAAAATATCAAAGTAAAACTGAAAGGCTTTAAGAAAGCCTATCAGTTAGAAAATTCACCGGATATTAATAACCATGTGTCAATTGAACATTATTATGATGTTGCCAAAAGAGCATTGGTTAAAAAAGAGGTGGTAAAGGAAGATTTTAAAACAAATTAAATAATTTAGGGTATTTCTACAGTAAAGGAAGTATCAAAAATCAGGTAGCTTTACAGTAAACTTATTTTGAGATGTTTAACCCTGTAGCAATACCGTTCAAAAAAATAAAAAAAGAATGAGAGAGTTTTATAATAAATTATTAGAAAACAATAAAGAGTGGGTTGAAAAATCATTAGCATTAGATCCTAATTATTTTGCAGATTTAGCCAAAGGACAAACTCCGCCATTATTATGGATTGGATGTTCTGACAGCCGCGTTCCTGCAAATGAAATAATCGGTGCTAAACCAGGGGAAGTTTTTGTACACAGAAACATTGCCAATATGGTAGTTCACTCGGATATGAATATGCTGAGTGTTTTAGATTATGCGGTAAACGTACTAAAAGTAAAACACGTTATTGTTTGCGGACATTATGGTTGTGGTGGTGTGAAAGCAGCAATGGGTAACCAGTCTGTTGGAATTATCGATAACTGGATTCGCCATATTAAGGACGAATACCGTTTACACGATAAATATCTAAATTCAATTGCAGATGAGACAGAGCGTTTTAATGCTTTTGTTGAAATTAATGCTAAAGAGCAGGTGTACAACTTAGCCAAAACTTCGATTGTACAGGGAGCCTGGAAAAACGGTCAGGAACTAATGCTTCACGGATGGGTTTACGGTTTAAATTCAGGTTTTGTAACCGATTTAAATGTAAACATCAGTTCGAATGAAGAACTTGACGAAGTTTACCAATTGGATCTTTAAATTACATAAAAAAAGAAATCGCCTCAAAAGGGCGATTTTTTTTATTCGTTTTCGTCCAGATTTTCGTTAAAAGCAGACGGTAATAAAGTTGGAATAAACTTAATTAAAATGGGAAGCAGTAAACTTCCGCCCGGAAGTAAAAATATAGTCAGTGACGGAATCGTTTTACAGATATCCAACAATTGTTTTTTTACTTTTTTCTTTTCTTTGGCATCCAGATCTCTTGTTGTCGAATGCGCCAGCAGAATCATTAATTCCTTACTTTGAACAATTTCCTTAACCAATCGGTTTTTGTTTCTTACAATCAGTTTTACAACGGTGTGCGTCATCTGATCATAAAAGTGCTTGACCGGATTGGAATAATTAAAATACGGAATTTTCTTTTTATGGGTTGTGATAAAAGTGTGGGTCGTGTCAATACTCCTGGTTACAAAATCATCGGAAACGCCCATCATGGAACCTAAGGAATACAGAAAATAAGCTTCTTCGTTTTCGACAACACCATCACTCCACAAAGCCATTCCGGCCATATCAATTAAATAATACTGTTCGAGTTTATTACTGAAATAATCCAGTTGTAAGGTCTCCAGAGTATCCACGGTAACTTTCGAAAATTTTGAATATCGTATAGAAGCTTCAAACAGTTTAATCAGCAAATCATCATGCTGTGATTTAACTGTTTTTGTTTTTAAGGCCAAAGCCACAATGCCGAGAACCGTTTCTTCAATTCGCTTTAAATATTTTTCAGGAATTTCGCCATTTGCTAAATACTGCCGGAAAGCCAAAACATCTATAAATAATAAAGCATTGGTTACCAGATGCGAAAAGTTTTTACTAATGATACTGTCATTGGTCTGAACCCTCTCATCAATAATGTTTTCTAACGCTAAGGAAGGAGTATCTTTTGGCAGCAAAATTTTGAACAGACTGAATCCTTCGGGACTCATTTCTTTGTAGAATTTTAAGACTTCAGCTATAAAATTATTGGGTTCAGAGCTTCTTTTTTCTAAGCAAAAAACATGGTATAAGGTGTTTAAGAGTGCTACTTTCGAAATTTCGGTTTTAAACCAGCCTTTTATCGGAATAGGAATCTGGGAATCAATAGAGATGATATGGCCATAGATAAAGCCAGTTTCTCTAACTTTATAATAAAACGAATCTATGGTTTCAAAAGGTATCGCTTCTGAAAACTTTTGTTCATTAAAAAATTTATCTATCCAGCCTGATGCCGATGCGTTAATCATTTAACTTTTGGTTTGAGAATACAAAGCTATATCTTTTTCTGGTGTTAAGATTAGTTTTTAAATGAAATAACCACTAGATTTTGTGAAATAGTGGTTATTGTCTTTTTTTATTTGATGATTCCGGCGCAGGCAACCCTGCCACCTGCATTTCCGGTAGGCTGAGTAGTAAAGTCATCCGTTCCCTGATGTACGATCAGGCCTTTTCCTAACACATCTTTTGTTGCATCACCACAGCCAACACACCATTCGTCAGTAGTTAAAGTGATGGTTCCGTTTCCTTTTGCGTCAGCGGTAAAGTTTCCTATATCACCTTTATGATATTCGGCTGAACCCCATTTTCCGTGTTTTTTAAAGGTAGGATTCCAGTGTCCGCCGGCAGAACTTCCGTCTGCTGCGGTGCAATCTGATTTTTCATGAATATGGATGGCGTGAACTCCCGGTTGTAAACCTGCCATTTTTGCAACAAAAGTTACTTTACCATTTTTCTCCGTAAAAGTGGCAGTTCCGCTTACGGTACTATTGCTTTTTGGTTCTAAATTTACCGTCAGGGTTTTGGCGTCATTTGATTTTGTACTGGTCTTACACCCAATAATTAAGGCTGTAAGTATAGCGAAAGAAAGAATTACTTTTTTCATCTGTAGGGCTTTTAAATTAAAGATTAAGTAAATTTAACATAAAAATACCGATATACTTGAAGCTAAAAGTTAAAAAAATCTAAAACTATTGGTTGTAATTTAATGTCATTTTGGGAATAGTACCCAAAAATATTGCTTAAATTCGTGTAGGTTTTTAATCAAAAAATTCCGAACTACAGTTTTTCAATTCATTAATAATTAAATGTTTAACCCTATGATGAAGAATGTTTTTATCCTTATTGTCTTAAGTACAATTTTGATTTCGTGTAGTATTTTCAAATGTAAAAAAACAGACGCAGTTTCCAAGATTGAAGGGAATTGGGAGCTTACTTATATAACAGGCCCAAGAATTACTTTTGATGGTTTGTACCCGAATAAAAAGCCCAGAATTAATTTTAATAGTAAGGAGAATCAGGTTTCAGGAAATAATAGTTGTAACTCGTTTACGGGAAAACTTGTTGTAAACGGAAATAAACTTGATTTTACAGGGCCAATGGCTACAACTAAAATGATGTGTATTGATAACGGACAAGGTGATCAGGTTTTTATGAATACACTGCAAAAAATAACTTCTTATGATGTAACCGAGGACGGTAAGACATTAAATCTTATTTCCGGTGATATTGTGATGATGCGATTTACAAAAAAGTAGCATTCATTTTATAACCTGCTAAAAATATATTTTATGAAAACTAAATCCTTGATTTTATTAGTTTTATTTTACTTTTTAAGTGTTTCTTTTTTCGCCCAGGAAAAATCTAAAAAAGAGCTAAAAGCCGAAAGAGCTCTTCAAGAACAGAAGGAAACTGAAGGTCTGATTAATTCGAAAAATTTTGTTTTTAATGCTGAAAAAGCGAATCCGTTAGGGTACAGAATGATTATTCTCGATTACAATACGTACACTATAAAAGTTACGGAAGAGAATGTTGTATGTGATCTCCCGTATTTTGGACGTGCGTATCATGTCGCTTACGGATCATCTGACGGAGGAATGAAGTTTGAAGGGAAGCCGGAAAATATTACGATAGAAAAAAAGAAAAAAAGCTATAGCATAAAAATGGTCGTAAAAGGGAAGGATGATGTTTACACTCTTTTGTTTTCCGTTTTTTTTGATGGCGGAACAAATGTGTCAGTTACCAGTAATAACAGGGCTTCAATTTCTTACGATGGTGAAATTAAAGCTCCAAAAGCAAAAATATAAATATAGTTTTCGACAAAAATAAAACGGTTGCGATTTTTAAAATCGCAACCGTTTATTATTTATTCAAATCAGTTTATTTGGCTGTTTTAACTTCATAGATGGCATTTACCATTCCGTTTTGAGGACTGTCTAAAGTAAGTTCCCAAAACATTATGCCGCCCAGTTTTTTAGATTTTACGTATTCGGTTTTTGCTTTGATCGATTTAAGATCATCGGATGTCGCAAATGTTTTTGATGCTGCATTATACCAATAAGGGGTTTTTGCCTTTTCATCCCAAAAATATTTCCATCCGTTCGCTTCCGTATAAGTTGAAGCGAAATTTTTAAAATTAACCCCCTCAATATGTTCACCAGGCTGATATAAACCGTTGTTTACGTTTTCAACATTCTTCCATGTTCTGGAATAAAATGCACCTCCAATGATTAATTTTTCAGCAGGAACGCCTTGTTTTAGTAAATAGTTAACGGCTCTGTCTGTCGATTCTTCGTTCGGATTGGTGCTGTATAAAGGCGTATGATGCCCGGTAACTTTAGAATAGCCATTAACCAAATCGTAGCTCATAATGTTAATACGATTTACCAATGGCGCAACCGTTTTCCAGTCTATGGATTCGTCAAGGTATTTTTGAAATCCTCCGGCAGCAAAACTCAATTCATATTTTTTACCTAAAGTAGAACGTAAAATTTTGATTAATTCGGTAAAATTACTTTTGTCAGCGGCTTGGAATAAATGTCCCGGAAGTCCTTCAATTGCCGGATATTCCCAATCTAGATCTAAACCGTCTACTTTAAAATAAGTACTCACTTCTTTTACCGATTTGGCAAATTTCAATCGTCCTTCAGCGGTTGAAAATGCAGCAGAACAAGGCTCGCAGCCTCCCCAGCCACCAAGTGATAAAACAATTTTAAGCTGTGGATTTTTGGTTTTTAAAGAAACTAAATATTTAATGGTGGTAGAATCTTTAGGAGAATCAACACTTAATTTTCCGTCTTTTAAATGACAGAAACTAAAAATAATCTGGTCTAATTTGTTGACTTCGTATTCGTTAATCAATTTATCATCACCTGTATAATAAGCGATAATATCCATTTTTTTATTTTTTTGTGCAAAGATATTTGTGGTACACAGGCACAGAAAAAATAAGGCAATCAGGTTAATCTGTTTCATTTTTAAGCTTTTAGTTTTTTGAAATGCTAAATATAAAACATTAGAATTGAAAATTCACTATCAGATATGTAACAGAAATGTAATTTTAATAAAGATTTGTGAAATAAGGGCAGGGGTTTTTAAACCATGTAAGTGATGTAAGTTCATTTAAGAAGGACGGGGTAAATTGTGATGCAGTTATCCAAATTACAAAAAACAAATTACAACCTGCTTTATATGAACTTACATCACTTATATGGTAAAAAAAAAAATAGGATAAAAAAAAGCAAAAATAAACCCGCACTGTTTCGGACAAGTGCGGGTTTAAACAAATTAAAAGCTAAAAACTATTTTTATATTAGAAGCAGTATTCGTTTTCTGCCACTAATTTAGATGTAATAACCTCTCTTAAAGCTACCACATTTGGATTGTTTGTATATTTTGTGAAACGTTTTAGTCCCATTAACATCATACGTTGTTCGTCACCTTCAGCAAAAGAAATAATTCCTTCTTTTCCTCTTGAGTTTACGATATCTACCGCTTTATACAAGTATAATTTTGCCATTGCAATTTGCTCTTGTACTTTAGCTTCACCTTGGTTTTTGGCTAATTTTTCAGTTCTAAGGATAGTACTTTCCGCCATATAAACTTCGATTAAGATATCAGAAGCAGCCATTAACAACTGTTGGTGAGAATCTAAATCCGGTCCGTATTTCTGAACGGCACTTCCTGCAACCATTAAGAAAACTTTTTTCAGGTTCGCAATGATTCCTTTTTCTTCGGCGAATAATTCAGAGAAATCAGGAGTGTCAAAAGATGGAATCCCCATTAATTCTTCAGAAACTTTCATAGCCGGTCCTAATAAATCAACATGACCTTTCATAGCCTTTTTGATTAACATTCCCACAGAAAGCATTCTGTTAATTTCGTTAGTTCCTTCGTAGATTCTTGCGATACGGGCATCTCTCCAGGCACTTTCCATTGGAGTGTCTTCAGAGAATCCCATTCCGCCAAAAATCTGAATTCCTTCATCAGCACAAGATTGAACGTCTTCAGAAACAGCTACTTTCAAAATAGAACATTCGATAGCATATTCTTCAACACCTTTCAATTCTGCTTCCTGATGAGAAGTTCCTTCTGCTTCACGGGCAGCGATTCTGTCTTCGATATCTTTTGCAGCACGGTAAGAAGCACTTTCTCCCGCATAAGCATTCGTTGCCATTTCAGCTAATTTAGAACGGATCGCTCCGAAAGATGAAATTGCAGTGTTAAACTGAATTCTTTCGTTAGCATATTTTACAGCATTTGTAGTCACTCTTCGTTGTGCATCTAAACAGGCAGCTGCCAGTTTAATACGACCAACATTCAAAGCATTCATGGCGATTTTGAAACCGTTTCCTCTTTCAGACAACATGTTTTCAACAGGAACTTTAGTATCGTTGAAGAAAACCTGACGTGTCGAAGAAGCACGGATTCCCAATTTATGCTCTTCTTCATTCATAGAAATTCCGTTAGACGGATCGTTTTCTACGATGAAACCAGTAATGTTTTTATCATCACCAATACGGGCAAAAACGATAAAAACGCTGCAGAAACCTGCATTCGAAATCCACATTTTTTGTCCTGTAATTTTATAATGCGTTCCGTCTTCCGATAAAACCGCTTTTGTTTTTCCTGAGTTGGCATCAGATCCTGCGCCTGGCTCAGTTAAACAGTAAGCTCCAAACCATTCTCCTGAAGCCAATTTAGGAACGTATTTTTTCTTTTGTTCTTCAGATCCGTAAAGGGTAATTGGCATTGTCCCAATTCCGGTATGTGCACCAAAAGCAGTCGAGAAAGATCCTGTAGCACCCGAAATGTAATCGCAAACTAACATCGTAGATACAAATCCCATTCCTAATCCGCCGTATTCTTCCGGAACGGCAACTCCTAAAAGTCCCAATTCACCTGCTTTACGCATAGAAGCTTCAGTATACGCATAATCTTTTTTCTCGAAACGATCTTTATGCGCCCATAATTCTTTGTCTACGAACTCTTTTACAGAGTCACGCATCATTAATTGCTCTTCCGAAAAATCTTCTGGTGTAAAGACATCTTCGCACTTTGTTTCTTTAACTAAAAACTGACCACCACGGGTTACGTTTTTTTCGATTGTATCTGCCATTTTGTTTTTGTTTAGATAAAGATGAAAGAGTCAAGAAGAAAGATTTTAATCTAACTTACTTATGAAACCTGTTGTCATCTTTTGAAATTCAATTATTTTGTTTTTTATTGCTAATATTCCACAATCTTGTCATTTCGACGAAGGAGAAATCTCCGCGACAATTATCCGCATAGTTTGTCAATCTTTGTCGAGTTACTTACGGAGATTTCTCCTTCGTCGAAATGACAAACTGAACGCATACTTTATCTATAGTACTTCGTAGATTCCTGCACTTCCTTGCCCAGTCCCCACACACATACTTACGATTCCGTATTTACTGCCTCTGCGTTTCATTTCGTCGAATAACTGAACAGAAAGTTTAGCACCTGTACATCCCAGTGGGTGACCTAAAGCGATGGCTCCACCGTTTACGTTTACGATATCAGGATTTAAACCTAACTCACGAATTACAGCCAAAGACTGAGAAGCAAAAGCCTCGTTTAATTCCACTAAGTCAATATCTTTCAATTCTAAACCAGCTTGTTTCAAGGCTTTCGGAATTGCTTTTACCGGACCGATACCCATGATTCTTGGCTCAACACCCGAAGAAGCAAAGTTTACCAATCTTGCAATTGGCTCCAGGTTTAATTCTTTCACCATATCCTCGCTCATGATTAAAACAAAAGCAGCACCATCACTCATTTGAGAAGAGTTACCGGCAGTTACGCTTCCGTCAGCAGCAAATACAGGTCTTAAACCTGCCAATGCAGCAACAGAAGTTCCGGCTCTTGGGCCTTCGTCTTGTTTTACTACGTATGATTTAGTTTCTTTTTTTCCGTTTTCGTTGATGAAAGTCTGATCAACAGTAATCGGAACGATTTGTTTATCAAATTTCCCTTCCGCTTGTGCTTTTAGGGCTTTCATGTGAGAGTTGTAAGCAAACTCATCCTGATCTTCTCTGGAGATTTTGTATTGATTGGCCACCGCTTCAGCAGTTAAACCCATTCCCCAATAGTAATCTTCGTGACCTGCAGCGGCAACTTTATAATCCGGAGTTGGCTTGTAACCTCCCATCGGAATAAAACTCATACTTTCTGCTCCACCGGCAATGATACAATCTGCCATTCCTGACTGGATTTTAGCTGTCGCCATTCCGATAGTTTCTAATCCTGAAGCACAATAACGGTTTACGGTTACACCAGGAACATCTTCTACTTTTAATCCCATCAAAGAGATCAAACGACCAACGTTCAAACCTTGTTCTGCTTCCGGCATGGCATTTCCTACCATTACGTCATCAATACGTTTTTTATCAAAATCAGGCAGTTCATCCATCATAAACTGAATGGTCTCTGCAGCTAATTCATCAGGTCTTTTAAATCTAAAAACTCCTTTTGGTGCTTTCCCTACCGCTGTACGATAAGCTTTTACTATATATGCTGTTTTCATAAATGATTGTATTAAGATTGGAGAATTAAGTATTAAGATTTTCCAATTGTTTTGTTGATTTTATCTTTTAGTGATCTTTGAAATGAAAAATTCATATTTGAAACCTCTACTAATTGATTAATAGTGGGTTGAATTAGATCTTCACCTACAAGCTTAAGTCTTTTAGCAAGTATTAATTGAGTTATTAATTCAAAAGTTGAACCATTTGCAATTCCTAGAAAATGCATAAATTCTTTATCTGAATTTCTCCCAGAACCTTCAGCAATATTTGAAGGAATTGAAACGGCACATTTTTTTATTTGATGAATTAAATTGAATTTCTCGTCATTGGGTAACAATGAAGAAATCTCATAAACATGAACCGCAATATCCATTGCTTTCTGCCAAATCTTTAATTTTTCAAACTGGTGCATTTCTTAATACTTAATTCTTATTACTTGATACTAGTTTCTCAAAGGTTTTCCTTTAGTTAACATATATTGAATTCTCTCTAAAGTCTTACGCTCTGTACAAAGAGATAAGAAAGCTTCACGTTCGATATCTAATAAATATTGTTCAGATACTAAAGTGGCTTCAGATAAATCACCACCGGCCATTACGTAAGCCAGTTTGTTGGCGATTTTTTTATCGTGCTCAGAAATGTATTTTCCGGCTTCCATCTGATCCGTTCCAACTAAGAACATTCCAAGTGCTTGCTTACCTAAAACCTTAACATCCGTTCTTCTGATTGGTTGTGTATAACCTGCCTCAGCCATTAACAACGCATGTTTTTTAGCTTCTGCAATCTGACGGTCTTTGTTTACGACGATCACATCTTTACCATGTTGTAAAAGTCCGGTATCAAAAGCTTCGTAACCGGAAGTTGATACTTTTGCCATTGCGATAGTTAAGAAATACTCCTGAAGAACATTTAGTTCCACATCGTTTTTACGGAATAAATCTGAAGCTCGCAAAGCCATTTCTTTAGATCCGCCACCACCAGGAAGTACACCAACACCAAATTCAACTAATCCCATGTACGTTTCTGCAGCAGCTACTACTTTATCAGCGTGTAAGCTCATTTCGCATCCACCGCCAAAAGTCATTCCGTGAGGTGCTACTACAACCGGAATTGAAGAGTAACGAACGCGCATCATCGTGTCCTGGAACAATTTGATCGCCATGTTCAGTTCGTCGTATTCCTGCTCAACCGCCATCATGAAAATCATTCCGATATTGGCTCCCACAGAGAAATTCGCTGCCTGGTTTCCAATAACTAGACCCTGATATTCTTTTTCAGATAAATCGATTGCTTTATTGATCGCCTGAAGTACGTCGCCACCAATGGTATTCATTTTAGATTGGAATTCTAAGTTCAAAATTCCGTCTCCTAAGTCCTGGATGATTGCACCACTGTTGCTCCAGACTTTTTTGCTTTCGCGGATGTTGTTCAGGATAATAAAGGAGTCTTGTCCCGGAACCTTTGTTTGAGATTTTGTCGGGATATTATAGAAATAAGAGGCTCCTTCTTTTACAGAATAGAAACTGTCACTTCCGGAAGCTAACATTTCAGTAACCCATGCAGCCGGCTCTAAACCTTCTGCTTTCATGATTTCGATTCCTTTGGCGACACCAATGGCATCCCAAATTTCAAATGGACCATTTTCCCATCCGAAACCGGCTTTCATCGCATCATCAATTTTATATAATTCGTCTGAGATTTCAGGGATTCTGTTCGATACATACGCAAACATTCCGGCGAAACTCTTACGGTAAAATTCACCCGCTTTGTCTGTTCCTTTCACTAAAACTTTAAAACGATTGATTGGTTTATCGATAGTTTTTGTTAATTCAAGTGTAGCAAAATTTGCTTTTTTTGCAGCGCGGTATTCTAATGTATCTAAGTCTAAGGAAAGAATATCTTTATCTACTTTTTTATAAAAACCTTGTCCGGTTTTGCTTCCAAACCATTTGTTCTCCATCATTTTGTTAACAAAATCAGGAAGTTTAAACAATTCGTGTTGTTCGTCATTCGGACAGTTTTCGTAAATACCGTTGGCAACGTGTACCAAAGTATCCAGACCAACCACGTCAACCGTACGGAAAGTAGCTGATTTTGGACGGCCAATTACCGGACCGGTCAATTTATCAACCTCTTCAATTGTTAATCCCATTTCTTTTACCAAGTGGAACAAACTCTGAATGCCGTAAATACCAATTCTGTTTCCAATAAATGCCGGAGTATCTTTGGCAACAACCGAAGTTTTTCCTAAGAATTTAGAACCGTATTCGTTTAGGAAATCCAATACTTCAGTTGAAGTTTTTGGACCAGGAATGATTTCAAATAATTTTAAGTAACGCGCAGGGTTAAAAAAGTGTGTCCCGCAGAAGTGTTGTTGAAAATCTTCGCTTCTTCCTTCGCTCATAAAGTGAATCGGAATACCGGAAGTATTAGAAGTAACCAAAGTTCCCGGTGTGCGGAATTTTTCGATTTGTTCGAATACTAATTTCTTAATATCCAGACGTTCCACTACAACTTCAATAATCCAGTCCACGTTGGCAATTTTTGCCATATCATCAGTTGTATTTCCAGTAGTGATTCGGCTTGCGAATTTCTGACTGTAAATAGGAGAGGGTTTTGATTTTAATGAATTCGCCAAGTGCTCGTTTACCACACGGTTGCGAACAACTTTACTTTCAAGCGTTAATCCTTTTTTAGTTTCAGCTTCTGTCAATTCGCGGGGTACGATGTCAAGTAGTAAAACTTCAACACCAATATTGGCAAAATGACAAGCTATTCCTGAACCCATAATTCCGGATCCGATTACAGCAACTTTTTTAATTGTGCGTTTCATAAGTCGTTAATATTTGTTTTTTGTTTTGAATTTGAAGTTTCCTTACGAATTAAGGTTATTCATTTTCTAGTTTTTCTGTTTGATTAAATATGTTTTTGTCCTGAATCAACTCATTGATAATTTCCGAAACCTCAATAAAATGTTTTAATTTTTCGTCAGAAACATGTTTTCTAACGGTTTCATTGAATTTCAGTACTGTATTTTTAGATAAATCTCTCTTTTCTTTTCCAAATTCGGTAAGGTAGATCAAAACACCACGTCCGTCACTGGGGTTCTTTTTGCGAACGATCAAACCTTTGTCTTCCATTGATTTTAATGTTCTGGTTAAGCTGGTCGCTTCCATTCCCATTCTTGGGCCTAAAGCCGTAGAAGGAGTTCCGTCTTCTTTGTCTATGCTCAAAAGCGCAAATCCTGTCGCCATGGTGGCATCGTATTTTGCAGCTTCTTCGTTGTACATTCTTGATACAGCCTGCCAAGTTGCTCTTAAAATATAATCTATTGTTTTGTCTTTCATAAGTAACTATATCGATTTCAAATATAATCAAAAAATACTATGCACGCATATAATTTTTTAATAAATTTTTGGTTAGTGAAAAAATGTCTCTGAAACAGAGTGGTTTAGGGTTGTTTTTTAAATTGAAATATACTATTTTTTTTGAGATTTTAACAAAATTCATAGCGTGAAAATTCTTTTATGATTTTAAATCACCTTTTAATTCTGCATTTTATAAAAAAATGTGATTTTAATGCGAAATAAAATTAGTCATTATATTTTTCCAGAGCCATCTGAAGATTTTTCTTCATCCGGTTTCGCAGGCTTTCCGGTTTCAGGACTTCGATGCCGCAGCCAAAACCTAATAAAAGACGTTCCATTTCATAATTGGGAATAATAAGTAAATGAATTATAATGGTTCCGTCATCATTTTGCGTTATCAGTCTTTGAGTCGGGTGCAGGGGTTTGGTCAGTACATAAGGAGCATTTATGGCATCTATCCAGAGTTCTATTTTTCGGGGCTGCAAACCCGAATTTACCGTTACGCCAATTATATTTTTATAATACAAATCGGCATTAAAATCTTCTTCTAAATAAGGTAAATTAAAATCGTAATCAATTGCAATGATTCTGTCCAGTGCGAGATTGGTAATGGGTTGGGAGCCTTTTTTCTTTCCAATTAAAAACCATCTGTTATTGAATTCCTTTAGAATAAACGGATGAAAATGAAATTTGTTTTCTTCTTTTGATTTAAAAGATTTATACGTAATGACAAGCGGCACTTTTTTGATGATCGCCTGATAAATTTCATCCAGATAATGCAAACCTTTCAGATTTTCGTTTTTATCCAGGTAGATAACGGGTTTGGTATGCGACTTTTCAGAATAGATTTTATCCTCCAGACGCTGCAAAATATCAGAGACATCATTAAACAAAGAGAAATCCTTAAACTGTTTCAGCATCGAAACGGTTTCGGTCAGAACATTCATATCCGTTTCCGTCAGCGGAATATCGGTGATCGTAAAATCGTCGTCTTCATATTTATAGAACTTCTTGTCATACACGACGATAGGGGCGTTGTAGCCCAGTTTTTCACTCCGCATCAATTGAATATCCATCTGGATCGTTCGTTTGCTGATGGGGTTCTCGCGGCCTTCATATTCAAACAAGGCTTCAGAACAACATTCGATTAAATCTTCGAGAGTCCATTGCCGGTATTTATTCTGCAGACATTTGTCAATGGTTTTGTAACGGATTAAGGCGTTTTTGTTTTGTGACATAGTATTTTTTTAATCGTAGTATCAATTTGGAGTTTTAGGTTTTATTTGTCTAAATATTGCTGTGTAAATAAATCTTTTTTTTAATAAATATAACTTTCATTTGAAAGCTTCAGTTCTAAAAATACACTTTTTATTGTACTGCGCAAAATAGTTGCGTATTTGGTTTTCAATTTCTTTTTAAAGCGAGTCGTTGTACTATTTTTTTGTTAAAAAAAAACGTATACTTTTACGCCTCAAAATAAAATCTTTTCTATGAGGAAACTCTACTCATTACCACTCTATATTCTCTTAATACTTAGTACATCCGTTTATAGTTTTAATAAAACCGAAGAAGATAAGCTGGCCGATAAAACCGAAGTAAATCTTATTGTACCACCGACTGTTGACTTTAATTTTAGCAATGGAGGGGCTTGTTCCGGAACTCCGGTTACATTTAATCCTGTTATTGCCGGTGTTGGTCCTTTTAAATATGTATGGAATTTTGGAGACGGAACCCCAAATGCTACAAACAGCAAGCCGAACCATAGTTTTACAGCGTTAGGTTGTGGCTCTCAAAATTTTTCGGTAACACTTACCGTGACCGATGCGAATGGAGGAGTAAATTCAGTTACAAAAACTGTGAGTGTATTACAGAAACCGGATTTAAAGTTTGTAGACCAAAATAATCCGGGATCAAACAAACCTTTTGAAAGATGTGGTGATAATAACTCAAATCCTAAATATACGATTACTGTTGGAAATAATTCCAGTTCAGCGGGTTGTATTAAGGCTTATAGTGTAGATTGGGGAGATGGAAATTCAGAAGCAAATGTTACTTTTCCTAAATCGCATCAATACCAAAAATTGGGTTCTTTTAATATGGTGATAACCGCAAACGGAACTAACACCTGCAGTAATTCAATTACCTATGTGGTTAAAAACTCCAATAATCCAATTGGTGCACTTATTGCTCCCGGGAATACAACGAATTTATGTGTGCCTGTCGCTCCAATGGATTTTGCTATTGGCTCATGGGGGTTAAATCCTTCAGATACCAATTATCAGGTTGATTACGGAGATGGTACTTATCAAAGTTACACTCAGGCACAATTAGAAAGTTCTGTATATTATAATAAATTAAATCCGCAGGCTTCTCAAAATTTTCCAATTCCTCATAAATACACAAGAGCCAATTGCGATACAAATGGTAGTACAGTCAATTTAACGATAACTACCTCCTGTGGCAGCACCTATCTTAATGCCGGACCTATTATTATTTTAGATGTGCCAGTGATAAGTTATTATGTGCCCACTGTAGCATGTGTTAACTACGCAGTATCTTTCAATAATTCAACTTATGCAGGGTATATTAATGGTTGCAGCACTATTAATGTTTATACCTGGGATTTTGGTGACGGAACAACATCCAGAGATGTTAATCCTTATCACGTATA
Source organism: Flavobacterium circumlabens (assembly GCF_004345565.1). GTDB lineage: Bacteria > Bacteroidota > Bacteroidia > Flavobacteriales > Flavobacteriaceae > Flavobacterium > Flavobacterium circumlabens. Next base: position 177,338 of record NZ_SLWA01000003.1, read on the forward strand.
TACAAAACCGGGTAAATATGCAGTTACACTGAGTGCTACTACACCATGTGGAGTTGGAATAACACCACCACCACAATATATCTGTGTAGAGCCAATATTACAGCCCGACTTTACTTTTGGTAATGCTTGTGCTTCAAATAATCTTCAAATGACTAATACTACTGACACAAGTTTAAGCTGTGGTAAGGAAAATTACAATTAGGAGGTATCCTATTATTCCGAAGGATTCTGCGGTAAAGAAACATCACCAGGGAGAGGACAATGGAATTATGCAAATGGAACTAATTATTCTTCTAAAAATCCGGTTTTTAATTTTGTGACACCGGGTACTTATTATGTAAGGTTAACGGCATGGAATTCGTGTGGAATAACTCCAAGATATATTGAAAAAGCAATACAAGTAAAAAAGCCCCCGTTATAACATTAGATCCAATTTCAGATTTTTGTAAATCGGCAACAATACTGCCTGTCGGGAAAGTAGAACAAACTTGTTCTCCAGCCAGTGAGATAAGTTATTTGTGGACTTTTCCGGGAGGAACACCCTCATCATCTACGTCTCTTAATCCGGGCCCGATAAACTATACCACTAGTGGGGATTACGAAGCCATTTTTAAAGTTACCAATAGTTGTGGAGCTACCGAAGTAAGAAGGAAGTTTTCAGTAAATACAGTTCTTTCACCTATTATAACGCCAAAAACGTTACAAATTTGTAGTGGTTCTTCTTTTCAGGTTACACCTGTTACGAATGGCATAGACAATGTGCCTGCAGGAACAACTTATGTATGGTCTACACCAGTAGTTTGTCCTCCTGGTGCTGTAAGTGGCGCCAATGCGCAGTTAAGTCCCGTAACGACAATTAGTCAGTATTTAACAAATGAGACTAATAAGCCTGCTACAGTAACTTATAAAATATCGCCTATATCGAAAGTTTGTCCGGGACCTGATTTTACAATTACAGTTACGGTAGACCCTTTAATAAAAGTGGTTGAAACGATAAAAACGGTTACCTGTTTTGGTTTAAGCGACGGAGCAATAACAATAACAGCTGCCGGAGGAATTCCGTTCCCGACAGGAAATCCATATACATTTTCATGGACAGGACCTGATAATTTTACGAGTTCAGATCAAAATCTTACTAATTTAAAAACAGGAAGTTATACTTTAACGGTTACTGATAATGGCAAATGTCCGTTTATAAAAAGCTATTATGTAAATGGACCGGGTAAATTTGAAATTATACAGGAATCTAAAACTGATATAAGTTGTTTTGGTTTTAATAATGGAAATATTAATGTTACCGTAACCGGAGGAACAGTGCCCTATAAATATGAATGGTTAAAAGATGGAGTTGCATATCCGGTTAATGCTGGTAATCTTAGCAATTTGGCCCCAGGTGTTTACGATGTAACCATTACAGAAGTAAACAGCTGCGATATTCTAAAGAGAAGCTACACCATTATTGAGCCTCCGGTACTGGAGGTAAGTTTTGTAAGTCAGGTCAACATCTTGTGTTATGGATATTCTACAGGAGAAATTAATGTAAAAACAAGCGGCGGAAGATTTACAGAAACTTCTCCGGGCGTTTTCAATTACGCATACAGATGGACGGGACCAAACGGATATACAAGTTCAGTTCAAAATCCAAGGGATTTATTTGCCGGAACTTATGACTTAACCGTTACGGATGATTCCGGTTGTACCGATAATTTACAAGTTGTTTTACTTCAAAACGATGAGATAAAATTAAATTATACCAAAACCGAAATAGAATGTTACAATTATGCCAATGCATCAATTACTATAAATAGTATTACAGGCGGAGTTCCCTTTGCAACCGGAGATCCATATACTATAAAATGGAGTAATTTAGGGACAGGAATGGTACAAAATAATTTATCTGCAGGAACTTATGTAATCACTATTACAGATTCCGAGGGTTGTCCAAAAGAATTTCCTATAGTGATAGATAATGCACCTGTTTTTACCATAAATCCGGATGTCAGACAAATATCATGTTTTGGTCAGAAAGATGCTCATATCCGTTTAAATCTTGTAGGTGGTAAAGTACCGGTTAAACTCGTTTGGGATGATGATGCAACAGCAGGAATCGAAAGAAATAATATTGGTCCGGGAAAATATTCAGTAACAATTACTGATGCCAAAAATTGCGAAATACATGAAACTTTTACCATTGTAGAGCCTTTGTTGCTGGAGATAAGAGCAGAAGTATCTAATCCGTTAGATTGCGTTAAAGCCGATACGGGTCAGATCAATTTGGTTGTAACAGGTGGTACCCAGCCGTATACATACAGTTGGTCTAATGGACAAAAAACCGAAGATTTAGAAAATCTTGTACCCGGAAATTATACTGTTGTTGTGACAGATGCCAATGACTGTAAACAGTCAGAGACCTGGAAAATTATCCGATTTGACCAACTTACGCCAACAGTAGAAATTGTAACCGACTTTAATTGTGATACTAAATACGTCAAACAAACTTTTGTCGGGCACGTAAAAGGAGGAATTCCGCCGTATACGTTAAGCTGGTCAGATGGCGTTGTTACCGGAGCGAACAACGAAATTATGAATACTGAAAATGACGGTTTAATAATCTTTAGCGTTATAGATAGTTTTGGCTGTAAAGCAGACTATGCGCTTAATGTAGAAACTCCCGTTTTAGGTCAGGCCAATTTCATTAATGGTTCTTATGCTAAAGATATGTTTGGCTTATATTCTATTTATGATCCCGTAAAATTTACAAATTTAGCGACAGGAGATTTTACTTTAGTTTCCTGGGATTTTGGAGACGGTAATTTTTCAGATGAAGAAAACCCCGAGCATATTTATACCCGAGTAGGAACCTATACAATAAAACAAACGGTAACCTATCCTTTTGGATGCCAATACAGTTATAGTGCTACAATAAAAGTAGAAAAAGGATATAGCATTATCATACCAAATGCGTTTACACCAAATAATGATGGATTTAACGACACTTTTGCACCGGTATTTTTAGGATTGTCAGACATTACACTGGATATTTTCGATACTTGGGGAGCAGTTGTATATTCAGAAACCGGGACAAATATTAGAGGATGGAATGGAAAGGTAAAAGATTTAGAAGCCGAAAATGGTAACTATTATTACAGAATTACCTTAAAGACCTTTTACAACCATACGGTGATAGAAAAAGGCGCATTTACATTAATTAAATAAAGCAACAACGATTTACAATGAAATTAAAACTATTTTTTATAATTATAACATGTTGCTTTTTTTCGCAGGCAAGAGCGCAGGATCCTGTTTTTACACAATATTTTTTAATTCCTGAAACTTTAAATCCGGGATTCTCCGGTTTTATGGAAACTACTTATGCAGGTATTATTCACCGTGAACAATGGCCGGATCTTGATTTAAGAATAGATACCGATTATGCCTTCGTAAATACATGGAGCGAAGACATAAACAGTGGGTTTGGAATCAGTTTTTTGAACCAAAGAGAAAATATATCAAACTATAATTTTTCTGAAATCAATGCTAATTACGCTTACAAAGTGCGACTAAATGATTATTGGGATTTTAGGCCGGGGATTGAAGTGGGTTACGGAATGAAATCGTTTTCATTTCAGAATTTATTACTGGAAGATCAGATCAATATAGGAACCGGCGTAATAAACCCAAGCTCGATGGATCCTATCTTACTAAATAGGAAAGTCAACTTTTTTGATGTTTCGGCGGGAATGGTTTTCAATACAGATGAAGTTTGGATTGGTCTTTCAATGAAACATCTAAACAAACCAAACATTGCATTTAGCTCAGAAGGAAATGTACCTCTAAATACTTTTTTCTCTTTAAGTGCCGGTTATGAATTTCTAATTGCCGATTATATAGATGCAGTATTGTTACCGTACGAAACCAAGTTTTTTGTGACCTCAAATTACATGCAGCAAGGCCGTTATAACCGATTTGATTTGGGAGCTTCTATATTATTCGAAAAAATATTTTTTGGAGCCACAGCGGTTACAAATCCTGCAAAAAATGGTGCGAACGGTAATCTGCTAACATCTGTAAACTTATTTACCGGATTGCAATATGAAAATTTGCGACTAGGATTATCATACGATTTAAACACCACCAAAATTGGAAAAACGGGAGGGATTTATGAACTTTCGTTAACGTACCAATTCGACTTGAGAAAAAAATGTTTCGGTTGCCCGAATTATTCCGGGAAATAAATTAAGCAGAAAGTATTTTTGTTGAGGTGTTACCAGTACTACAAACCCGACAGGTTTTTTAAACCTGTCGGGTTAACAACCGTACATCTACGTTAATAATGAAATTTCTTTTTCAATATTCTTTCTGGCTTTCTCTTCATATAAATGCCTGAATTCATCAGTCTGAAAGATAAAGTCATTTTCCAGAAAATGTTTCAAAGCCTTCGCCCTTCCGGGTTTGTATAGAAAATCAGGATAAATGCGGTATTCCTTTCGTATCTGCTCAAAGTAAATTTGATATTCGTTCCAATCCCGGGCAAGAATCTTCAGATCAAAATCAATTAACCAGTTGATATCTTCAATTGCATTATGCTGATGTTGTTGCGTGGCGCAAATAGCATCAAAAACTAATTGTTTGTCAAATGAAATATTTTCATGTAAGATCGACAAAGCAAATTCAGCACTTTTGAGTTCATTATCTTTTTTGCTGCTCTTATAAATGTAATCGTGATAAAAAACAGCAAATAATACTTCGTTAGGAAATTGAAGCTGATCAGCGTACTTTTCAAAACATTCAACCATATCCCTTATATGAGTTAAGTTATGATAATGCCTTGATTTCCAGGAATATGCTTTTTCTAAATCAGACCAGTTTCGCTGGCTTTCTTTTTCTTCAAAACCAATATTGGTGAGCAATTCCGTAAACTTTTGCTTTAGATTCATTTCCTTTTTTACTCAAATATAGAATTCTTTTTTTACTGCGCAAAATAAATGCGTACTACTTCTGAAATCTTTGTATCATCAAAAAGGTTAAGCATGAATGAATTAAGAATGACATTAGAAAGAAGATCCGAAAATAAAAAAGAAGAAATATTTATTAGTAGAAATTTTAAAAAAAAATCTTATGAATATAAAGTTAATTATAAATTTTATGACGGATTAAATAGCGATGAAATTGATAATTTGGAGAAGTTATTTGATTTTAAATTTCCGAAACTTTATAGACAAATGTTATCCAGTTTCAGGAATTTTTATAGGGAAACTATTTCTATCGATTTAAAAGGTAATGAAGAAATTATAAAAATATGCAGATTGTATGATTACCCAAGCGATCTCAAAGAAGTTCGATGGTTAGTTAATCAAATATATCAATATATCGGCGAAATTAAATCTGTAATTAAAGAAAATGGATTTGATGATTCTGAAATTGAAGGTTTTATTCCAATCTATAGCCACAGAGTATTAGTTGTATTTAAAAATAAGGCATTATCTCCCGTAATTTCTATTTATGATAACGATATAATAATCTATGGAAATGATTTGAAAGATTATTTAATCAATGAATTTGGAACAAAAAGATAAGATTAAATAATAAAGTAAGGAAAACATATTAATAGGGAAAAATGCATGGCCGGAATATAAGTCCCAAATCTAAAATGGTTAGAAAAACAGGTTTTTTTTAACTGCGCAAAATAACTGCGTACTACTTCTGAAATCTTTGCTCAGGAAATAAAACAAGTTCATTGAAATAAAAAATTGCGTTAACAGGGTCAAGTTTGAGTTACTTCGAAAAACTTTCCACGTACACACTTACACCATTACCGGTTAACACAATTTAGAAGGAGGCAGTAGCTCAGCGGTTAGAGCAGGTAGTTTTGAAATTATCCTCAAAAGGTCAATCAAAACTTACTTCGTACACTTTTAATGTCCGGGTCGTGGGTTCGAATCCCATCTGCTTCACTATTACAGGTCAATTAAAACTTACTTCAGAAAATCGGCATTTCCGGTTCGAGTCCGGCGAGTTTTTAAATTATCAGTAATAAAATGAGGGTCAAGATTAACTTACTTCGGGGGAACCCCACCAAACTGTCACTTTGAATCAGTTAATCCATTACACTCGAATTTAAGGTCAAGTGTTTCTTACTTCAAATCTTTTAGGTAGAACCAGAAACACCATTATCTAAATTTTAAAAATTAAAAAAAAATGAAAACAAAAGAAGTATTAAAAATCAGTTTGCGTCAAAATGCCATTTTCATTCCATCAGAAATGATAGCGAATGAGGTCAAAAATTTATCAGGAACAACATCGGTTTTAATGGCCAATGTTTCAAAACTCGGATTTACATTTTCCGAATCGTTATTACACGCTTTAAATAATGTAAACCCGAATTATAAAGTAGAAGTTTTAGAAATTCTGAATGAAGTTTTAGGAACCGATAAAAACTGGACACCTTTGGTGAAAGAATGGAATATCCCAACAGGAGAAACCATTTTAGATCATGTTGCGGCCTTTTTAGCGAATTTTTTTAAAACCCAAAATGGAACCACTTTACCATGCGGACATATAATCCCGCAGAATACTTTTGTATTAGAAAGATACAATGGTTGTCCGTTCTGCGGAACTCCGTTTGAATTCGGTACAATCGAAAACTTCGGACAAGGAAGTAAATTGAAAGTGTTGGATTTATGGACAGAAAAAGAGCTGGAAGACTTTTACAAATCGTTATTACAATCCAAAACAGCTTTAGACGCTACGCAGGTAGAAAGTTTAAAAATGGCATTGAAATATTTTCCGTTGCCACAAACCGAGATCGCTATCAAAGAAACTTTGATGTTAGTGATTGATATTTTAATCGAAGAAGGAAAAGAAAATGAGGTATCTCAGTATTTTAAAACACCAACCGATATCCTGAGATATTTATGGTTCAAAAATACAGGAATGCTGCAGATTTTCGAGCCGAAAACAATTGTGAAACGTGCGTCAAAAAACGCACAGCATTTCCACCTTGTTTTAGACACAAGTGCGCAGGCAAGAATTGCTTCTCAAAAAGATTTGAAATTAAAATATTCCCGTAAAGAATGTTTAATGGTGGCCAATTGGTTGAATAATATAGATATGGAAGTAGAAGCCATGTGCGAAACCATGCATCCGAAAAGAGGAATGTGGGTTCGTTTTATCCGGGCATTGCGTCTGGCAGAATACAGCAAGAGAAAAGGTTTTGAAAAATTAGCCCTTTTAATGGATGTGTTTTACAACCAGGTGTATGACGTTTGGCAAAGCAAAGTAAACACGTCAAGATTAAAATTAGATGCCGATAAAACATTTGCATTGCTAAAACAGCGTCCGGGATTGTTTGCCCGTTCGTTATTCTCTAATATGTTATGGTTTGGTGCAGACGAGACCATCGCACATTTTGAAGAAATCATCGATAAAGTTCCGGCCCGACTGGTGTTTACCTTAAATATGTATGCTCAGAATTATTTTGATAAAAACATGCAGAGAAGTGTGAAACCTTTGGGTGGAACCAACAAACGAATTGAACCAAACGGTTTATTGAAATTGTACGATGATCTGCAATTGGAAGCAATGAAAAATCAAATCGAAGAATTGTGTCTTTTGGCCATGAAAAAACGATTTGCAGCTATTGTCAATACAAACAAAACGATCTATATCGATCCACAATTGTTTAATATTCCGGTTTCCATAGGAGATCGAAGCGATACCGTTCAGGATTTACCGGTTGCTTTAATGGGAACACGTTTCCCGATTGAAGGTAACCAAGTGCGATTGTTTATGCAATGGGGAAAGGATTTACCGGCACAGCATTTAGATATGGATTTAAGCTGTCATATCGCGTATGCAAACAATACAGATATTTGTTCTTTCAGCCGACTGACCACAACGGGTTGTCAGCATAGTGGTGATATCAGAAGCATTCCGAATAAAATCGGAACCGCCGAATATATCAATATCAACATTGAAGAATTGGCCAAAGCCGATGCCAAATTTGTAACTTTTACCTGTAACGCCTACAGTAACGGAAGCATCACGCCAAATCTTGTGGTAGGCTGGATGAACAGTAAACATCCGATGAAAATTTCGGAAAAAACCGGTGTGGCATACGATCCGTCATGTGTAGATCATCAGGTTCGCGTGACGCAAAACGTTGCCAAAGGTTTGGTTTTTGGAATTTTAGATGTAGCCAAAAGAGAAATCGTTTGGTTAGAGATGACTTTCGGAGGACAAGTTGTGCAAGGTTTAGATTGTAAAGGAGTTCAGGCGTTGCTGGCAAAACTAAGCAGCAAATTGAATATTGGTAGCCTGTTACAGCTTAAAGCGGAAGCACAAGGCTTGGCAATCACCGAAGATCAAAATGCTGATGAGATGTATACAGCACAATGGGCGATGAATCCGGCAGCAGTGACACAATTATTAATTGATTAGGAGAAAGGTACAAAGGTTCATAGGGGCATAGGTACAAAGGTTTTGTAGAGACGCACTGCGGTGCGTCTTTGCATAGTTTGGTAAATTTAATTTCGCAAAGTTTTATACATATTGTTTGTCATTTCGACGAAGGAGAAATCCTCGTGAGAAGCTCTACAAAGATTGGATTCTCGTTGCGGAGTTACTTGTGGAGATTTACTTCGTCTGTTCGCTATCGCTCGAGTCTCCTTCGTCGAAATGACATAAAATGAGGAAAAATCATTTTTAATCTTTTAATCTGTGGCTTAAAAAAAAACTTAGCGACTCTGTGACTTTGCGATAAATATGTCTTCGCTAATCATGAAAAAATAGAATTAAATTTATCTGCGCAAAATGTCTACACACTACTGTTTGAATCTTTGAAAAAAAATAAATTGATAGATATGAGAAATTCAGAATTTGAAATCCATCCTTTTAATCAAGCTTTTTATAGTCAAGCTTTATTAACCAAAACACGTTCAATTTTGAATGATGTTGAATCATTAAATGATTTTTGGAAAAAAGACTATTATGATTGTAAAAACGATGATGTAATTCTAGATTTACTTGAGAATATTATTCTTAGTGTTGGAGGAATTTCTCGGTTTTTTTGGCCTCCAAAGAGTAATTTATATTATAAGAATAGAGGAGAAAAGCTGCGCGAAGTTTATAATGTTAATGATTCAAGTATTTTAAAAAATAGAGATATGCGAAATCTTTTGGAACATTTTGATGAAAGATTAGATGATTTTTTAAAAGAATTTACTACATGGAAAGTGATGCCAAAATATGTAGGTCCAGTATTTTTTTCATCTGATACAACAGTATTTTTTAGAGCATATTTTTATGATAAGTCTATTTTTAAGATTTTGAATGTTGAATACGAAATAAAACCAATAATAGCTGAAATCAGGAGAATTCATGAAATTTTATTGCTGCAACAAAAAAATGGTGGTCGATTTATATTAGGATAAATGTCTTAAAAAAAAGAGTGTCGTCAGGAAATGGTTCCTTCGTTCCAAAGAAAATTAAACCATTCCTAAATATTACCTCTTTTTATAATTAAAAAATATTTTAAATTATGACAATCAAAGAAATAATATACAAAGCTGAAAAAAGGTTTAAAAAAATACAGCTTATTGATTATCTGTATGGATTCCAAATTCAGCCTAATACAAAGTTTACAAAAGGTATTAGCCGCAAAGAAATTGATCAGCTTGAAATTCTTTTTGGATTTAAATTTCCTTGGGAATACAGAGAGATGCTCTTAACTTTTTCAAATTTAGATACTCCCACAATTTCAATTAATCCTGAAGATAAATCCGATATTCAATATAATCAGGAGAACTTTTTTTATAATTATCCTGAGGATTATGATAAATCAAGATGGATTATTAATGAAATTGCTGAAAACAAATTTGAAGCAGAATCTGTTCTTACGGAAGCAGGTTTTGATGTTTCAAAAATAGTTGGATTCATTCCTACGTACCATCATCGGGTTCTTGTGGTTTTTGAAGATAAATATCTCTCACCAGTCATTTCTGTTTGGGGATCAGATATTATTATGTTTGGAAATAATATAAGGGAATATTTAAAAAATGAACTTTTAAGAATATAATTATGAACACACCAATATATCAAATGTTTGGTTCTGAAAATTCGCTAGATGTCGATGTAGTTTTCTTTGTTAAAGAAATGCCGGAAACAATAGTAGAAAAACTGACATTATCAAAAGAATTCAGTAAGACCATAACTTCATTTTTTCCGGAAAAAGTAATTAATGCGAATATTGCTGTTTTAAAAAATGGTCATTTAACTGGGGTTTATAAAGGAACGACAGATGAATTAAATAATGCGTTGTTTTATACTTATCGGTTTCACGAACAAAAACAGGAGAATCAAATAACGAAACTTTTGGTACGGGATGTAGATTTAAAATTTTTGAGAAGCTGTCGCATGATTTTGTCTTTTGTAAGCAAAACCGAATATCGGGTTTTAGTAAAAAAAGCTTTAAAAGGAAATCTGAATGAAAAAATTCAGGCTTTAGAAACTATAAAACTAAGCGCTATAGCTTCCTTCGGGAAAGAAAAAAATAGTCCCGATAGTATAAAATCAATAGCTTTTCAATTAGGGCAAACAATTGCGCTTCAGGAAGGAAAAGAATTTTATACCAAAAATCAAATTGCAGCTTCTTTTCCGGATTTAAGAAAATATCTTTCCAGAGAAGAAAATGTCGATTTGAATGATTTGCAGAAATGGCTTTCGACATTTATAGAAAACCTTAAAACAAGACTCTCTTTGATGAAAAACACATCAGAATACAAATATGAAGATGAAAATGATTTTAACTACGCAAAATAACTGCGCACCAAAAATTGAATCTTTGTTTAAAGATTAGAACTAATGAATACAACGCTTTTAAAAGAAATGATTACAAAAAATTATGTAAAGGTGAACAAACATCCTGAACATGATTTATACATTTATAATTATACACAAAATGCCCAATTCGAACGTGTTTGGAATGAGGTAACCTTAGCCTGCAGAGGATTGATTTTAGATCAGAATGATAACGTAATTGCAAGACCTTTTCCTAAGTTTTTCAATTTAGGCGAAATGGAAAATCAGGTGCTTCCGGATTCGACTTTTGAAGTATATGACAAAATGGATGGTTCATTAGGAATTTTGTATTGGATCAACGATGTACCTTTTATGGCGAGCAGAGGTTCGTTTGCAAGCGACCAGTCCGATAAAGCGAATGAGATGCTGCACGGAAAATACAGAAATTCGTGGTCATTTCTGGATAAAACTAAAACCTATTTGTTCGAAATTATTTATCCTCAAAACCGAATTGTATTAGATTACGGCGTGGCGGAAGAACTGGTTTTATTGGCGATTGTTGATATAAAAACCGGAGTAGAATTTCCATTAGAAGATATTGGTTTCCCTGTGGTTGAAAAATACGACGGAATCAAAGACATTATGACTTTAAAAGGATTGGATGTCAATAACAAAGAAGGTTTCATCATTAAATACGCGAACAATTTCCGTGTAAAAATTAAATTTGAAGAATACCTTCGTTTACACCGAATCGTCACTCAGGTTTCCAACGTGAACATCTGGGAATATTTAAAAACCAATCAGCCCATGGAAGAGATTCTGGAACGTGTTCCCGATGAGTTTTTCGACTGGGTAAAACAAACCAAAGGCGATTTAGAGAATCAATATTCGGTAATTGAAAATCAATGTAAAAACGATTTTAAAATTTTGGAATCGCGCAAGGAAACTGCTTTGTATTTTCTAACTTGTCAATATTCAGGAGTACTATTTGCGATGCTGGACAACAGGGAGTATTCGGAGATTATCTGGAAAATGATCCGCCCGACATTTGAAAAACCGTTTAATAAAGGAGAAGAATAAAATGAGAAAAGTAATTTTAATGAAAGGATTGCCGGGAAGTGGAAAATCGACTTTGGCAAAAAAGATAATTGCAGAAAACCCGGAAGCCTACAAACGAATCAACAGAGATGATTTGCGTGCGATGTTTGATAACGGAATTACCTCTCAAAGCAATGAAAAGTTTGTTAAAAAAGTACGTGATGTATTAATCGTAAAAGCTTTAGAAGAAGGAAAAAGCATTGTGATAGACGATACCAATTTATCGGAAACCAATCTTAGACGCGTTTCTCAATTGGTTCAGGAATATAATGAAAAATTCAATCAAAAGGTTGAAGTTGAAGTGAGAGAAGTAGATACAGCTGTTGCGGTTTGTATTGAAAGAGATGCTTTAAGAGAAAAACCTGTGGGAGAAAAAGTAATCCGAAAAATGCACAGACAATTTTTTAAAGATTCTCCGGAATACTGCACCCAAAACCCCGACCTGCCAAAAGCCATAATTTGTGATCTTGACGGAACTTTAGCCTTAATGAACGGACGAAATCCTTTTGACGCCAGCAAATGCGACGAAGACGAAATCAATACTCCGGTGGCGAATGTTCTGAGAAATTACAAGAAATTGGGATATCAGATATTGCTGGTTTCGGGAAGAGAAGACCGATACAAAGCACCGACCTTGCGTTTTCTCGAAAAACACGAAATCGAATACGATGACCTGATCATGCGTAAAACGCAGGACAACCGAAAAGATTCCATCATCAAAACCGAAATCTATCACGAGTTTATAAAAGACAAGTACTTTGTAGAATTCGTTTTAGACGACCGAAACCAGGTAGTAGATACGTGGCGAAATGACTTGAAATTGCCGTGCTTCCAGGTGTATTATGGGGATTTTTGATTGGAAGATGCTAAGGTGCTAAGTTTCTAAGCAACTAAGTTTTTAAAGTATTAATTTCTCATCTTATGTCATTTCGACGAAGGAGAAATCTTCGCGAGAAGCTCTACAAAGATTGGACTATCGTTAGGGAATTATTTGCAAAGATTTACCCCCATTTTATATCATTTCGACGGAGGAGAAATCTTCGTTGCAAGATCGACAAAGTATGGTTTTTGATTGCGGAGTTACTTGCGAAGATTTCTCCTTCGTCGAAATGACAAACTGTGTGTAAAAAACTTTGCGACTCTGCTCCCGACAACCATCGGAATTACGAGATTAATAATTAAAGAAATCCAAAAGACGAGGGTTCAAATCCTTCCTGCGCAGCTAATAAGTCGCGGTAGTTTAGCAAGGGAAAACAGTTGGTTTTTTTAAAGGAATAAAGAAGCACAGTTATACGTTTCAAAAAAAAAAGAACTTGTCACTTAACGCCTTCAAGGCAAAAAATAAATAATAATTAAAGACTCAAAGCGGATAAAACTCTGAACCTTTGCCCCTTTGAGCCTTTGCAACTTAAAAAAAATGAATACATACATAGACATAGGAATTAATTTAACCAATAAACAATTCCAAAACGACATAGACGATGTCGTACAAGACGCACTCGATGCCGATGTAGCAAAAATGATACTCACCGGCACCAGCGTCCGAAACAGTGAAGCCTCGGCTGAAATCGCTAGGCAATATCCCGGAATACTGTACGCAACAGCCGGAATTCACCCGCATGATGCGAAGAGTTTTGATGCGCAGAGCATTTCAAAACTGCGCCATTTATTAAAGCAGAAACACGTAGTTTCAGTAGGCGAGTGCGGACTCGATTTTGATCGTGACTTTTCGCCCAGAAATGTACAGGAAAGCTGCTACAAAGCCCAGTTAGAACTGGCGATTGAAGTCCAGAAACCGTTGTTCCTGCACGAAAGAGCCGCTTTTGCAAAGTTTATGGACATTACCAAAAACTATTTGCCGCAATTGCCAAAAGCAGTCGTGCATTGTTTTACCGGAAGTCTGCCCGAAGCCAAAACCTATCTCGATAACGGATTCTATCTGGGTTTTACCGGAGCGATATCCGACAGTAAACGTTTTGAGCATTTAAAAGAGGTGATTCAATACGTACCGCTCGACCGAATGATGATCGAAACCGATGCGCCCTTCATGCTCCCGAAAAATGTAGCGAACAGCCTCCTGAAAAAATACCACGAACGCCGTTGCGAACCTGCTTTTCTGCTTTTTGTGGCGGGAACGGTGGCGCAGTTTAAAAGGATTTCTTTAGATAAAGTGGCGGAGGAAACTACGAGGAATGCTAAGGAGTTTTTTGGGATTTAGGTTCAGAGAGGCAAAGGTGCAGATGTACAAAGTGTAAAACTAAAAAACTTTGTGTTTTAACGCCTTGGTGGTAAAAAGAAGCAGGCTTTTAAATCAGGTATTTTTACTGGGTTTAAAAGGCTTTTTGTTTAATTACATTTGAAAATAATCATGAAAGAAAAAATACTAGAGAAATTAAAAGAAATAGAAAAAAGCAAGAATGTAGAAATACTTTTGGCTGTAGAATCAGGAAGTCGTGCCTGGGGATTTGCTTCTCCGGACAGCGATTATGACATCCGTTTTATATACAAACACAAACCGGAGTATTATTTATCGCTTTGGGAAAAACCGGATGTAATAGAATTCATGACCGAAGACGATCTTGACGGTTCCGGTTGGGACTTACGGAAAGCCTTAAAGTTGTTAGCAAAATCTAACGCACCTTTGATCGAGTGGTTGTTTTCATCTGTGGTGTATTATCAAAATGATGATTTCGTCAAACAAATGCAGGAGGTAGCCGTAGCCTGTTTTTCGCCAATAGCAGTTTTACATCATTATTTGGGAACGACAAAAAACTTTATGGAGGTTTGTGAAATGGAAGAAGTAAAACTAAAAAGTTATTTTTACGCCTTACGCACTGCTTTAGCAGGAAAATGGATTATAGAAAATGATACTTTTCCTCCAGTTGCTTTTGCTGATTTATTGCCAATTGCGCCACAAAATATACAAGAGAAAATAATAGAATTACAAAATATAAAGGCCAATCAGGACGAAAAATACCTGCATCCAAAAGAAGTTTTAATAACTGATTTTTTATTGGAAACAGTACAATTTAATCAGGAAAATGCCAGTAAGTTGGGAAGTGGGAAGAAGTTGAGTGAACAGTTGGATTTGTTTTTTAGAAATTTAATTAATAAAATATGAAAAGTTTTTACGATTTAATTTTTTTTAAAAGTACTGGATTTAAAGATTATTTCTTGAATGAAGAAGAAGAACCTATGTCTTTCTTACCAAAATTCAATAAGATTAATATCATTGTCGGAGCAAATAATAGTGGGAAAAGCAGATTTATTAGAAATTTAATGTCTTTTCAAAATTTGGAAGGTGTTATTGATTTAGCTAAAATTAGAGTTTTTGTTCCTTTATATAATGAACAAGTCGCTGAAGCAAATAAATTAATAGAATCAAATATTACAACATATCAGTATCGATCGGACAATACATATTATTCAGGCGGAACAAATCCTGATTTACAAAATGTAAAATTACTATCTAATAATTATTTAAAGACTTTAGATATTGATTTATTTAAGGAATTTTCATCAATAATAAATGCTAATAAAAACAGTATAAATAATTTAAGTCATCTCGGTGTTAAAAATTTATATTTAAGAGATTTTAATGAAATCGATAACTTATTTTTGAAGGAATATAAAAGTATTAAAAGGTATTACATACCAACTTTAAGAACAGCTCATTCCTTGTTTAATTTTGATTTAGAGAAGTATTCTAAAATTGAGACTGATGTTTTTTTAAAAACACTTAACAATTATTACAAATTGGATAAAATTGATGTAGAAGTTTTTACCGGAATTCATCTATACAAAGAAATTTTAAATGCAAGAAATTCAAAAAGAGAAATAAGACAGTCATTTGAAAAATTTGAAAATTTTATTGGGAAATATTTTTTTGATAATAAAAAGATTGATATTGTTGCCGAATTTAATAAGGATGAGAGTTTAATTGGAAACAATAATTTAGAAAATATTAGTGTTTATATTGAAGGTGATAAAGAAACTAGAGAGCTTTATGAGTTAGGAGATGGAATCCAGGCAATAATTATATTAATGTATAAAATTTATATGGCTGAATCTGATTCTTTCATTTTTATTGACGAACCTGAAATAAATTTACATCCAGGAATGCAGAGATTGTTTTTAGAACAAATAACTGAAAATAAGGACTTAGAAAAGAAAAATCTAACTTACATAATTACTACACATTCTAATCATTTTTTAGATTTAACTATTGAAAAAGAAAATGTTTCTATATATTCATTTTCTCCAAAGAAAATTATAAATGGAGATAAACAATTTATAATTAAAAATGTAAATCGAGGAGATAATAAATTGCTTCAAGATTTAGGAGTTAATAATTCATCAGTTTTCATGGCGAATTGTAGTATTTGGGTTGAAGGAATATCTGATAGAAATTATATAAAAGCATTTTTAAAATCATATTGTCATTCAGTTGGAAAATCTTATCCTAAAGAAGATATAGATTTTGCATTTTTTGAATACGCAGGCTCAAATATTGATCATTATATTTTTAATGACAAAGTAGAAAAGGAAGATGTGGAGATTGTTTTAAATGACATAAAAGCTTTGGCAATTAGTAATAGAATATTTCTTTTAGCAGATTCTGATGCTTCTAAACAAAATAGTAAAAAAGGTCTAAGATTAAAAGAACTTGAAGATGCAAAAGTTGATAATTTTATTCCTAAAGTTATTTGGAATACAAGAGAGGTTGAAAATCTTTTAACTAATGAAATGTGGAAAGAAATTCTCATTGAGTTTTGTAATAAAACTTTAGTTAAGTCAAATGAAGCGGATATTTTATTAAAAATTGATAAAGCATTTTCCGAAGTCGATTATTCAGGTTTTGCAAAAAAATATGTTGGAGAATTTCTTGAAGAAATAAGAAATAAAATGGGAAAGATTTCTTCAACGTTTATAGTTAATCAATCTGCTTATGAAGTAAAGTCAGATGGTTCATTTGGGACAATAATTAACAAGCGAGAATTAAGTGAGTTAGTTTTTAATAAAAATTTTTCATGGGAAATCTTATCTAAAAACAAAGAAATTGAAAAATTAACAATCGAAATTTATAATTTCATTACGCAAAAAAAATGACCATTTACGATTTAAAATCCCAAACCCTAATCCTCTTCGAAGTTATTTCAGGAAGTAAATCTTTTGGGTTAAATACACCAACATCAGATACCGATATAAAAGGCGTTTATTATCTGCCCAAAGAAAAGTTTTTTGGGTTAGAGTATATTCCGCAGATCAGTAATGACACCAACGATGAGGTTTATTATGAGATTGGTCGTTTTGTAGAATTACTGCTTAAAAATAATCCTAATATACTCGAGATTCTGGCTTCGCCGGAAGATTGTGTTTTGTACAAACATCCGTTAATGGAGCATTTACAGATAGAAGATTTTTTATCTAAACTCTGCAAAGACTCTTTTGCCGGTTATGCCGTAACGCAAATCAAAAAGGCGAGAGGTTTAAATAAGAAAATTGTAAACCCAATGGCAAAGGAAAAGAAAAGTCTTTTGGATTTCTGTTATATTCTTAAAGGTTATGAAACTGTTGGGGCCAATACTTTTTTAGCAGAAAATAATTTAAAGCAGGAACAATGCGGTTTGGTGAATTTGCCTAATTCAAAAGGAATGTTTGCGTTGTTTTACGATCAGGATAAAACGTTAGGTTATAAAGGAATAATTCAAAAAGAAAGCTCGAATGAAGTTTCACTTTCTTCAATTCCTAAAAACGAAAAATTAATTGGTTATTTATCCTGTAATCAGGATGGATATTCTAAATATTGCAAAGAATATACGGAGTACTGGAGTTGGATAGAGAAACGAAACGAAGATCGTTACAATACGAATCAGCAACACGGTAAAAATTACGATAGCAAAAACATGATGCATACGATTCGCCTTTTGCAAACTGCTGAACAAATTCTATCAACAGGGAAATTAAATATTAGAGTTCCTAATCGCGAAGAATTACTGGATATAAAAGCCGGAAATAAAGAATACGATGATTTACTGGAGATGGCAGATAATTTGATCGTGTCGATAGAAAACCATTATCTGACATCAATTTTACCTGAAAAACCGGATGAAGAAAAGGTAATTCAGACTTTAATCAAAATCAGAGAAGAATTATATCAATAAAAGATAAAAATCGCACTCACTTAGGGCGATTTTTAATTTAACGTAAGATCTATCAGTTCTAAAAGCAACTATTTTATACCGCCTTTTGTAGAGAGACTTTAGGAGATTATAATTGTAATGGATAAACAAACAATAAGTAAGAACCTTTTTGTACAGGAACAATCCTAAAAGTTCCGTTGATAGCTTCCATTCGTAAAGACATATTAGTTAAACCATTTCCTTTTTGAATTGTATCTGATAATCCAATACCATCATCGATGATTGCAATTTTAAAGGAAGAATCCGTTTGTTCAAACTGAATATGAATGTTCTTTGCCTGGCTATGTTTATAAACATTATGAACGGCTTCCTTAATCACTAGAAAAAGGTTTCGTCTTGCTTTTGCAGATAAATTAGTTTCCTTTTCAAGAATGCTTGAATCCAATTTTGAATCAACTGTAGTTTTATCCAAAAAGCGTTTGACATACAAACCGGTATATTCAATAAAATTGCCAATAGTATCATTTTGCGAATTCAAACTCCAAAGAATTTCCCGCATGGCTAAATTCATATCCTCAGAAGTATTTATAATTGCTTCCAGATCTTCTGAATAAGTTTCCATTGGCATTTTATATTTTAAAAACTCAGCCTGAAGTTTTATAGCAGAAATTCCGGCACCTAAATCATCATGCATATCTTGAGAAATGCGTTCTCTTTCTAACTGAATCGCTTTTTGACGCTCTAATTCTTTCTGCAACAATCGGTTTTTGAATTCACTTTCTTTTATCTGATCTTCTTGCTGCTGAATTAATTGTTTTTTATTGTAAATAAATACGACCATCACAATGAAACCGACAAAAAGTAACATCACAATAATGGCAATGATATAAGTGACTTTTATTTCTTGTGGAAGCTCTTTCATTTATTTTTATTTTTTGCAATTGTTTCATATTTCATTAAACCCTTAAAAAATAAAAGATACATAATGCTATTTACGATGTATACCAATTCTCTTAGTAAAATTAAAAAACCCTGATCGGTACTATCAAAAAGATATCTTGGAATTACTCTAAAAATAAAAAAACAGCCCCAAAGCAGCAAAGCAGCTGAAATCCAAAAAATAGGATCATCCGTAATTTTACCTTCTGATGGCAAAGCAATTTTTTGATAAAACCACAGCATTGTATTTAAAATATAAAAGATAGGTAAAGCGATGACTAATTTTGAATCTAAATTTTCAACCAGAAAGTTTGTAGATACTAAAATATAAATCATGAGAATAAAAGAAAACAAACTAGCTATCTTTTTTAGATTTTTATGGAATTGTATGGAGTAATAAAACGAAAAAAACAAAATACAGAATACACAATACACATTATACTGGAAACTCCATTTCGAATTTTTATCTATTAAAAGAATTATCCAGGAAAATAGTTCTACAAGAAAAGTAATAAAAAGATATATCAATAAATAGTTTTGACTAGAAAGATTAAATTTTCCAGCCAAAACTATTGATTTTAATAGTGTTATAAGTAATATTATCTCATAAACATATATCATTAAGGCCTTAAGTTGCCTAGGTCATAACCAATACTTTCATCATATAAGTTATTGCTTTTATTATAAAGTGCATGAACACTAAAGGCAATTCTATTATTTCTGTCTGTAAAATCGGCTAATATTTCATTCTCTGGATTAGTAGAACTATATTGAATCATAGTAAATCTTAACGAAGTAATAGTAGGGTATAATCTTTCCATTTCTTCTATGTACGCTTCAATTTCATCTAAAGTATAAAAAATCAAAGTGTCTTTTGATCTAGTGTGATTATATAATTTATATCCTAAACCTTTGTCAAAATCACCTACAATACCTGTAATATCTTGCTCTATAAAAACGTCTCCTTGTAAAGTATATAAAACGTCACTATCACTATTAGTAGTATCATATATAATCTCGCATCCTTCATTATCCGAAAATGATAAACCTAAGCTTAATAAGCTATTTTTTTCGGTATAATAAAATTTACAGTTTTTTTTAGTTTTGCTTAAAATTAAGTTTTTAAATTCTTGAAAATCAATTAAAAAGCTTTTAGTTAGACCAGCGATATTAAGATCTTTATACCTTTTTGTAAAATGATTTTCTACTTCTTCGTCAATCTTTTTTTTAAAAAGAATTCCATCAATTTTTTCTTGTTGTAATTTTTCTAATTCCATGATTTCTAGTTTTTGGTGTTAAACTTGTTAATTGCTTCAATTTTGTTACTTACCTGTAATTTTCTGTAAATATTACCGATGTGTTTTTTAATGGTATCAATAGTGACACTTTTTTTATCGGCAATTTCTTTATAGAGAAGCCCTTGCGCCAGCAATTCAAGAACTTCTTTTTCGGTTACCGTAAGTAATGCTAAAGTTTGTACTTGCACTTTTGTTTCCTGAAAATGTTGTAAAACACGCTTAGCAATAGCAAAACTCATCGGGGCACCTCCATTGTGAGCTTCTGTAATGGCCTGAATAATTTTAGTCAGCGGGTCCCCTTTTACAAGATAACCGCTCGCACCTGCACGCAATGCCGAAAATATTTTTTCGTCATTCTCAAAACTGGTGCACATTACGAAAGTAGTGCCCGGCATTAATTCTGTTAGTTTAAAAACAATATCAATACCCGATAAATCCTGCAGTTGAATGTCCATCAGAACCACGTCTGGTTCCAGGGCTTCCAATTTTTGCAAAGCATTTTTACCATTAAAAAATTGAGCTACACATTCCATATCTTTCTGGAAGTCGATGATATTCTTTAAGGCCTGATTGTAATTCTTATCATCTTCTACTATGGCTACTCTTATTTTCATGGCGTTACATTTTCTTTTACAAAGTTGTGCAATAAGCTCATTGAGCGCAATTACCCTTTCGGGTGATATTTGAAATTAACATGGAAAGACGAATGTTAAATATCGAATAAACTTACAAAAAAATATATAAGAAATTCAAAAAATAAAATATCACCCAAACGGGTAATTGATTGATATGCTGTTCTCAAAATACATTTGAACCAATAACTTTAAAACATAAAAATCATGAAAAACTTAATTACAGCACTGTTTGTCCTTTTAATTAGTAACAATTTAGTAAAGGCACAAGACCAACCTACGAGATGCGAAAATGCAGTAACGCCCTTTGATGTTAATATGAAAGGAAAAATTACAAGTCAGGTTAGATCAGCACATCAATATTATATGTATAGCAAAGATCCGGCTGCAGGAGATACTTACGCAGAGAGAACTTTAAATTTGCAAAAAGAAATAGTTAAAACTTTTCAGGCTTTTATGAAAGCTCGAAGAGAAGAATATAGAAAAACAGTATGTTACTACTATAAAGTAGATTGGAATAAACCCGGTAATAGTAGTAATAGAACTTTAACAGTTCAACCAGGTTTTTATTTACTGACAGGTACTTTGAAAAGAACTTTGAATGGAGATTGGAAAGGAGGGCCTGTTTGGAGTCCAAATGAAATCAACCCAACATCAATTACATGGAGAACTGGGGGACATAAAAAAAGTAATACATTTGTAGACATTCAGGCTGTTTATGATCAGAATTATGTAGATAATACTATAATTAATGAATTGAATCAAGCAAGAAAAGAACTCAATGATTTAGGTATTCCTACAGAATTACCTCCGTTTTTAGAAGTATAAGTACTGCCTCTGCGTTATGCGAAAACTTCTGCTTTCGTAATGACCTCATAAATCAAAATTTTGCAAATAAATTGAACTGCCCTCAAAAAGTAAAATACTAGTTGGGGGCATTTTTATATTACAAATTAAGCTAAACCAGCTATAAAATTTAACAACAAATAGAGTTGTAAAAAAAAGAAAGAATATCACCCAAACGGGTAATTGATTGATATGCTGTTGTCAGGATACATTTGAAAGGTTAACTAAAAACACTAGAAATCATGAAAACAATTAAGGTAAAAGTTAGAATTAGTGGTGGATTAGCACCCGTGCCAATTAAAGTTGAAATCAAAAACGTGGATACTCGTGAAGAAATTGAGTATGAATCTCCAACTTCTTTTAATCAAGATTTTAATATAGAAAGCGGTCGATATACCCTTCAACTATTTGGAATGAACCCTATAAATGGAAAAACAGAAATTGAGGTATCGGGTAGTTTTACCAGAGGACCATTTCATAATGCTAAAAGAGTGACAGCGAAGCCATTCATTACTGAATTATTTTATTTCGAAATTTAAATAAACAGATCATGAAAAAATATTTTATAAGCTTGCTACTTTTAATGTCTGTTCATGTTGTGTTAGCGCAAGATGAAGAAGTACAAAAATTCAGAGAAGCTACGGATAATTCAAAATCAGGAAATTACAAAGAAGTTTTATCTAATTTATTTCAATTAGGAACTAGTAATTTAACGGGGCCAAACAAAAGTGTCGAATTTAATTCTACTTTATACGGTATTAAATCTATTTTTTGCGATAGTATCACAACAGATAAAGTTTTTTCTGAACAGAAATTTTCAAGAAATTTAGAGTTCAATACGAAGCTTAATTTCGATGAACAATTTAATTACAAAGGATTTTCTGGCGGAATTACTTACGCTTTGATTAATCAGAGAGACAAAGACGTTGCCAATTTCAAAGATACAGATCTATACAAGAATTTACAATTTTTTAATAATCAATCATCTGAAATACAGTTTGGTTTTGTTAATGATTTAACTAAAATACATGATGATTTTGTTGATGAATTAACTAAAACAGGTGACAAGGAGTTAAGTGCAAAAATAGAAGCTATAAACATAGCAGCCTCTATACTTATAAATAAAGAATTTGATAAAATAGAGGAATTAAGTAAATCAAATATTTATTTTGATAAAATCATTACTGAGTTTGAAAACCGAAACAAATCGATAAATTTGAAAGATTATATTACGAAAATTAATAAATTAAGAAAAGAAGAATATTCCAATCTTGAAAAAAAGGCATTATGGACGGTTTCTTTAAATGGAACTACTAACGATAAGGGAAATAATCAGAAACTTACTTTCGGGACTGTTTTTTTGCAAGG
Source organism: Flavobacterium circumlabens (assembly GCF_004345565.1). Classification (GTDB taxonomy): domain Bacteria; phylum Bacteroidota; class Bacteroidia; order Flavobacteriales; family Flavobacteriaceae; genus Flavobacterium; species Flavobacterium circumlabens. The sequence continues at coordinate 200,459 of NZ_SLWA01000003.1, forward strand.
TTTAAAACGCCTGGAATTAGATATTAGATCAAATTTAATTTACTCCGACACTTTAATAGAAAAGAGCGTTCAACGATTAGAATTGAGAAATTGTGCTGGTCTTAACTATAAAATGTATAAAAGAAATGAACAAAGTGTATTTGAAATAAAATTATATATGGAGTATAATTCGATTTTGAAAAATCAATTACCTGATGAAAAAAAGAATAGTTTTTTAGCGAGTTCCGATTTCAGACTTCGTGTAACTAAAGACATTTGGATTCCTTTAACTATCAAGTATGATATTGAGAAATCTAATTTTCTTGGTTTTTTGAATGTTACTTATAATTTTGGAAAAGAGGACAAAAATAAACTCGAAAATAAATAAATAAATCTTACAGTTTTTCATTGAGTAAAACACTGCTGCGCAAAATAATTGCGTAGCAGTGTTTTTATTTTGGAACTTGAGAAAAAGCAGGCTTTTAAATCAGGTGTTTTTACTGGGTTTAAAGGCTTTTTGTTTATATACATTTGGAGGCAGAGATGATTTTTTAAAATTTAAATTGAATTTTATGGAAATCCGTAAAGTTGTAATTGAAATGTAAGTCATCTTTGATGAAATGTTTTTTAAAGTAAACAAGGATTAGAAAAATGCTTATTAGTTGGTAATGAACTTAATTGGTATTTAGATTTATTTAAGGATTATAAAATAAAAATTTAAAAATTATGGCTACTATCAATAGAGGTTCAGAATGGAGAAAATGGGATTTACATGTTCATACACCAGCTACATTATGTTCAGACTATGGCGGTGATACTGATGTAATTTGGCAAAAGTATTTTGAAGAATTAGAAAGACTTGCAGTTGAAAAAAATATTAAAGTTATAGGTATTAATGATTATCTATTTATTGATGGATATAAGAAAGTATTAGAATATAAAAAAAATGGTGGACTTAGTTCCGTTGAACTTATTTTACCAGTTGTTGAATTTAGATTAAGAGAATTTGTTGGGAGTAAAGAATTAGGGAGATTAAATTATCATGTGATTTTCGCTGATGATTCTCTATTGACAATAGATCAAATAGAAACTCATTTTCTATCAAACTTGAAAGGAAAAGGAAATTTAGAAGCAACTTGTCCTGATGGTTTTACATGGGGAGGAGTTATAACAAGAGAGACATTAATTGATTTAGGTAATCATATAATTGAAAACACACCTGTTGATAAAAGAACTAACGTTAGTCCAATAGAAGTTGGTTTCAATAACTTAAATTTTGAATTATCTAAAATTCAAGAAATCTTAGGAGAAGGCTCAGAACCTAATACATTTCTTAAAGATAAATATTTTAAAGCTATTGGAAAGGCAGAATGGGAAGATTTCAGGTGGGATACCTCTGCGTTAGAAAAAAAGAGTATAATTAATGGAGCCCATTTTGTATTTTCAGCTTCTCCAACTTTTGAGCAAGCAAATAAAGGGAAAGAAACTTTAGAAAAACAAGGTGTTAGCAGTAGATTAATGCATTGTAGTGACTCCCATGGTTTTGCTAAAGATATTAATCATACTAATTCCAAAGAATTGGGACATTGCTTTACATGGATAAAAGCTAATCCAACTTTTGAAGGTTTGAAACAAATCATTTATGAACCAGAAGAAAGGGTTAAAATTCAAAAGGAGCAACCTGAATCTGAAAAATTAGATCATTTGATGATTGAAAAAATTACTTTTACATCTTCAAATCTCAGATTTACAAGAGAGCCAATTTATTTTAATAAAAATCTTAATGTTATAATTGGAGGAAAATCCTCTGGAAAATCTATTTTATTATATGAAATAGCCAAAACTCTATATTCTAACGTTTCGGATAAAGTTTTAAAATATACAGATATAGAAGATTATAAAGAAAAAGATTTATATGATTTAAGTTTTATTTCGAAAGATGTCATTGATGCAGATTATAATTTTACAATAGAGTTATTTTCAAGAAGTAGCCAAACATTAAAAGACCGTGTTGTCAATTCTAGTATTTTACCAAGTATAAAATATATTCCTCAAAATCATCTTGCAAACCTTGTAGATAAGAGTAGAAAAAATGGTGCAACGCTAAAAAAATTAATCCGAGATCTAATATTAGAAGACCCTGAGTATAAAACTAAATATGATGATTTTGTAGCTCACGCACAAAGGAATGACGAAAAAAGAAGTCAAGATATAGATTATTACTTTAATTTAAAAAATGAATTAAAGAAAAAAGAAGATGATTTGCTAACTAAAGGAGATACAAAAGCATTAAAAGAAGGTGTTGAATTTAATAAGCAAAAGATCACGCAACTTAATAAAGATTTTACACCTGAAGAACAAAGTCAATATAAGGAACTTAATGAAAAATTGAGTTCATTAAATATTAAAGAGAATGAAATTAATACAGATTTTGAAAAATTAGATATTTTTCGAGCTGATATAGCACGTTTCCTTATTGAATTTGCGAGTAAAAAGAAAATAGTTTTAGATTCCTTGCAAAATGAAAATATTAAAAATGAATATTCAAGTAAATTACAATTTGTTGATGATGCATTAATAAGTATAAATGAAATAACTAGGCAACTTCAGAAGGACGAGAATAATAAATTTATTGAAGATTCAACGTTTGCCAAAGAAACAATACTAATTAATGTTGCAAAAGAAAATGTTGATAATGGCTTGAAAGTTTTTAATAATAAGTTAGAAGATCAGAAACAAGTAGCAGCACTTCAGAAAAGTATTGCAGAGGATGAATCTAAACTTGCTGCTATTGAACAATTTTTAAAAGAAATAGAAACTACAAAAATCGCTATCGTTGCTCAAAGAGAAAAAATATTTAGCGATTTTGCTACTAATTTGAAGCTATATGAAAGTATTATTGAAAATTTAAAACCCCGTATTTCAAATATTCAGAATGAAACTGATAAAATTGAAATCTTACCAGTGATAAAGTATAACTTTCCTAAGTTTAGGGAATTAGCAGATGAAGTTTTTAATGGTAGAAGTTTTAATAATCAAGGTTTTGGTTATTTATATCAATATGCGAATGATAATCCAAAATCGGCACTTGCGGAAGTAGATTTTACAGAAATTGAAAAAGCATTACGAGTGATGTTCGAAAAAATTGAAAATAACCAATTAGTAACTAAAGGAGGGAACTCACAAAAAGACGCTTGTGAAAAAATATTTACAGATTTCTTTTTTGATCATTGGGATGTAAAATCGCAAGGAGATGATATTCATAAAATGTCCACAGGAAAAGCAAGCTTCGTATTGCTAAAATTGATTATAAAACTAAGTAAAGAAGATGGACCGATTTTAATTGATCAACCTGAAGATAATCTTGATAATCGGTCAGTTTCTCATGAATTGGTAGAATTTTTAAAAGAGAAAAAGAGAGAAAGACAAATTATTTTAGTAACTCATAATCCGAACATTGTTGTTAATGCAGATGCCGAAAACATAATTGTAGCAAATCAAAAAGGACAAAACGATACAGCAGAAAAAGAAAGCACAAGTGATTATCATTTTGATTATATTAACGGAGCTTTAGAAGATTCATTTCCAAAAAATGGCAAAACCGATTTGTTAAAATCAATGGGAATTCGTGAACATATTGCAGAAATTGTTGAAGGAGGAAAAGAAGCATTCAAAAAAAGAGAGAAAAAGTATGGATTTTAAATGCATTCTCGTCCAATTAAAATAAAACCTAAAAAAGCGCAAACCATAAAAAATTTGCGCTTTTCCAATTTTATATAAAAGAAAAAGAAAATCCTATTTCCCTTTCATCAATTTTTCTAAATACTCCACCTTATCCTTCTCCGCCTGAACCAAACGTTCGTAAAGTTCCACCACTTTATCAAGAGGATTGAAGGTGCAATGATTGTTATGAGTATTTCCTTGAGCACCAGTATTAGAACTATTATCGTAAAAGCTATTAAAGAAATTAAAAACAGATTCTTCCGAAAAGTTTTCAATAGCTTCTACCGTAACACCAAGTGCTTTTGCAATTTCTTTCAGTTTTTCGGGATCAACAGTTTCGCTGGATTCAATAACGGAAATATTTTTCTGGCTTGTTCCAATAGCTTCTCCAAGTATTTCTTGTTTCATACCACGAAGTTCTCTGATTCGGCTTATATTTCGGCCAATGTGTCTGGGTTTGGTTGCTGTGCTCATAGTTCAAAGATAATAATTATGAATAAAAAAATTAGATAATTTGGTAATTAGATAATTAGATAATGTGAAAATGTTAGAAGTTATGGGTTATGAGTTTTGAGTTATGAGTTATGGGTTAGCCGTTAGATGTGAAAATGCAAACTGCGACTGTAAACTGCAACTCTAAAAAGACAGTTTCTCTTTCAGGCACTTTTCCTCGCATTGCAGGACCTGGAGTTTTACTTCGTACTGTTCCTGGAGGTGCAGGCTGTTTCTCTCGATAACGCCTTCTAATCGTGCTTTTAAGACTGGGAAAAATGTGTCTTTGCGTCTTTTTTCCATTTCATCTGCCACAAAATCAGCAGCCTGTGATTCGTCTGTTACAAAAGCAAGAAGCTCCAAACCTTTCCGTGCAGGCTTGTATTTTTCCTGATGCTCTCTGAGTTTTTTGATAATGTTATGCTGACTGATTTGGTTGAGGTTCAGCTTGTCTTCCCAGTGCTTCCTTTCTTCTGGTTGCAGCTGCCGTACAGCAGGAGGGTTATTTTTTTGTTGTTCTTCAAAAAGGATCATTTTGGCCAGTCTTAGGTAGGCTCTTGTTGGCAGACTGCGTCTTCCTATTGCATACATCGACCAGAGCCCTTGCGATACACCCACTATGTTGGCTATCTCATTGTGCCTGAATCCAAATAGTTCTCCAAATTGTTTCTCCTCTTTCATCACTTTGCTTAAGGTTATTGTATTTTAATATGGTTTACAATTTAATTTCTATTCTCTTTTTACAACACGGTTGTTGTAGATTTTCTGTTGTAATTATTATTTCAACATAAGTTTCTCCAACAGAATTGTTGTAGATTTTCTGTTGTAATTATTATTTCAACATGAGTTTCTCCAACAGAATTGTTGTAAATTTTCTGTTGTAATTATTATTTCAACAGAAATTTTTACAACACAATTATTTTGCTTTTCATTTTGAATTTGTTTCACAACGGAAATTTTTTCATGTGCATTTTTCGACAGAAACAAATGTAATAAAAAGATTACATTTTAAGCAAATGTAGTAAAAAATATTTTTTCATCAGAACCTGTGACAGATTTGGCTACAGCAGGAATCCTATACTTTATAATCCCCAACACCCCAATAAAAAGAAATATTTTTCTTATAAAAACAAAACTTCATTCCGGGAATCCTCATCTATACAGGAAATTAGGATAATCTTAAACTGGGATTTTTACTACAAAATCAGGTATTTTTACGCAGTTTTTTAATTCGCAATAGTTCTAAATTTGAAGTAGCAAATACAGTACAGTCTGCATTAATGGAAGTTTAGAAATGAAAAAACGGAATCAAATTACACTGGTATTTTCTTTTTTATTCGTCAGTACCTTTTTGTTTTCTCAAAACGAACGATTAATTATTGGCCGTACCACAGGAAAACTGCTCATTGAAAAAAAGGCACCGATTCGGACTTTTGGTTTTACAAACTCGCTTTCAGGACAGGTTACTTTGCCGGGATCGGAGATTGATATGAAAGTAGGAGATAGCATCAATATTGATTTCTGGAATATTTCGCAGGGAAATCCGGTGTCGTTGTATTGCCGGGATATTGAATTTGTACAGCGTACTGCCGAAAATGAAGTCATGACCAAAAAAGAGCCGGTGCATCATATGGAACACGGGTTTTATTCTTTTGTGGCTCAAAAAGCAGGAACGTATCTGTATTATAGTCCCGAAAATTATCCGTTTAATCTTCAGGCAGGCATGTTTGGGGTCATTATCATACGTCCGAAAGAAACCGATGCTTTACCCGCTAAAGCGCTGGCTGAGGTACTATGGTGCAGTACTGAAATTGATCCGAAATGGCATACCGATGCGATTATGGGTACAGCATACGATACAAGTAATAAACCTGTAGTACTGCCGGATTTCAAACCACAGTACTTTTTGATTAATGGCAAGATCGCTACTAAAAATAAAGGGGTGCAAGTTTTGGCGAACAAAAAAGAGGCCGTGTTGCTGCGTCTGGTCAATGCAGGGCTGTACGGGAACGAAATACAGTTTCCGCCTCAGGCAAAAGTCAAATTAATTTCCGGAAATGAGAAGAACCTGACTACATTTTCAGGATCGTGTAAAGTACAGCTTCCTCCGGGCGAATGCATGGAGCTGGAGGTTTTTTTAGAAAATGTTTCAGATCAGGAAAAAATCGGCTATCACTTTATAGATCCGGTTTCCAAAAAAATAAGCTACAACGCCGGTATTCCGGTATTTTATTAATATTAAAACCAATCTTTATGAAAACAACAGTATTTTATTTCATACTCCTTTTTTCATTTTCGTTCTCCTTTGCACAAATCAAACCTACTTTTACTGTAGTGGGCAATGCCACCAATAAAGAGAGCGTATTGAAAACGAAACGACTGGATATTTCTAAAATTAAGGTCGAAAACATTTCCAGTAAACCCATCTATCTGGTTTGGGAAACAGTGTCGAATACCTTTCCTAAAGAATGGGATTGTTCGATGTGCCAGCATGGCGCCTGCCAGATCGGAATTCCAAAAGTTTCGGCTTTTAATAAACTCAATGCAGATCAGCAGGGATTTATTGCCATACATGTCATTCCGGAGAACAAAAAAGGCAATGGTATTGTAAAATTTAAGATTTACGATAAAGCGAATCCTGAGTATGCCAAGATTTTAACCTTTGAAGTCGAAGTGCTTTAAGGAAACTAATAATTCAATATTCACCCAAAAACAAACAAAATGAAAAAAATTACGAACTTATTCTTTATTATGCTGATCACGGGATTATCCTTCGGTCAGGGTAATGCCAATGCGAAATATACGCGCTGGAATGTTGATACGCCTGAAGGAAAGGCCAATCTGGTAGCCATGAATACCGCTTTTGAAAAAATGCGCGCCATGGGCTGCGATAATGGGCTGGCCTGGTATTATCAGGGTGCCATACACAATATTCCGACTGTTATTAATGGCAAAAATGTACTTTGCCCGCAGTATCAGACCAGTAAAGATAAACTATGGGCATGGGCCGATTGTACGCACAACGGATCAGACAGTGCGTCTTTAAATTTTCTTTTATGGCACAGAATGTACATTTGGTACTTAGAAAAAATTGTCCGTGAATTATCCGGAAAAGAGGATTTTGCCCTTCCGTACTGGAATTACGGCAGTAAAGTAGTTGCCGAGAATATTATGCCGGCACAATTAACAGACAAATCGGGTTCTTTGTATACGGCAGCGCGATATAGTATCCTGAACAACGGAAAGCCGATTCTTAAGGATCAGGTCGATCAGATTCAGGCGTCACTGGGAGAATTGCAAACCAACCCTTCCTTTAGCGGAAAGGCCGGATTTAGCAAAAGTCTCGAAATCGCTCCTCACGGGTATATGCACGATCTTATAGGAGGAGAATACGCCAATCCGAGCGAAACGTATTATAATGAAATCTACCAGAAGGAATATTCAGGTTTAATGGCCAATGTTCCGTCTGCCGGGTTTGATCCTGTGTTTTGGTTACATCATAGTATGATTGACCGTATTTGGGAATCCTGGGATGTTTCGGCTTATGGCCAGCGTCCAAGCCTGGAAGACCTAAAAGCGAATCCGTGGCCTTATGAGTTTATCACTCCCGATGGCAAACATATTACTTACACGATGGAGGAAGTATACAAGATTGTTTTTAATCTCGATTATAAATATGATAACCTGCTTTACGGATCCAAGACTCCGGTTTTAGCTTCTAATGAATCGACTGCAAAAAAGAAAATTGCCTTTCAGGATTCAAAAGAGCAGGTGGTCTGGGAACAGAAAATAGGGAAGGTGCTTGGGACTAGTGCTTTTACGCACAAAGTAACCAGTACATTCGCCAAAAGCACGAATAAAGTTTTTAAAAGTGCGAATTCTAAATTAGTACTAAATTTAAGTGTATCGGTATACAAAGAACCGAAAGATTACTATACCGTTTTTCTGAGATATCCGGGCAAAGCAGATCAGTATGTAGGCACAATGACTTTCTTTGGCGTAGCCCACGATCATGGCATGGAAGATGATCATCCGATAAGCGAAGACGGGATAAAAGTGAATTTCTCCTACTATATTTCAGATGACTTAGCCAATACAGACAAGAACTTCGAAATTATCATTAAAAAATCCGGAGCCGGAGATGCTAAAGTAACACTGGAAAAAATTAGTGTAACGAAAGCAAACTAAGCATAAAAGAAAACTAAACGAACAAAAAAACGGCTGTCATCTGACGGCCGTTTTGCATTAACCCGTTGAGCCTAATTCAAAACTGATGTCAGGCTGAGCGGAGTCGAAGCCCTTTTCATGCAAAAAGCCTTCGACTTCGCTCAGGGTGACATTGATTTCTATAAGAGTAAAAATGTTTTATTGAAATTTCCGTAAATAGATATTTAATAGTAACCCGTTGGGTGTAATTCAAAACTGGTGTCAGGCTGAGCGGAGTCGAAGCCCTTTTCATGCAAAAAAGCCTTCGACTCCGCTCAGGGTGCCCTTCGACTCCGCTCAGGGTGACATTTATTTCTATAAGAGTAAAATATTTGATTCAAATTTCCGTAAGTAGATATTTAATAGTAACCCGTGGGGTGTAATTCAAAACTGGTGTCAGGCTGAGCGGAGTCGAAGCCCTTTTGTTTATTAGATCACATCAGCGTTTCTGTACATTCCACCCAACGCGGTAATTACTATTTATTTCTATATTTGCAGTATACAAAATCATGAAGGATGAACTACAAAATATCATTTCAGGAAAGAGCCAGGTTAGGCATGGAAATACTATCCAAACAATCTCCCGTTACCTTAGAAAAAGCAAGAGCCCAGGCGGAACGTTTGAGTCAGGAAAGCAAATCAAAAGTGAAGAAAGAGCGTTAATAAGAGAATTTTGTAACAGGAATAGTTTTTGGATTACGAATATAAATATCAATGCTTTTATCTCTTCGGGTGCTGAGCAAAAAGTGTATCTTCAAAACAAACATAAAGTAATCAAGCTTAACGATACTATCTACTACGAATCCTGGGAAGATTATTTGAATAATTTACTACTACATAATTATTTCTTTCCGGATACCGCTTACCAGTTAATCGGGTTTTATGAACAAAAGGATATACTTTATGCTGTTGTCGAACAGAAATTTGTAGAATCTAATAGTGCTACAAAATTAGAAAACGTCGGGGAATTTTTAATTTCAAACGGTTTTATCAATACCAGAAATAACGATTATTTTAATCCTGAAGCAGGCATTATTCTTGAAGATTTGCACGACGAAAATGTTCTGACTTTTGATAGTAATCTGTTTTTTATCGATACGGTTTTTTATCTCACAGCAGCATTTTATAAATCATAGTGACTTAAAAATAAGAATATATATAACGGCTGTCATATGACAGCCGTTTTTTGTTGGTCATATTATTTTTGATTAATAATGTTTTTTTAATGTAGACAACAGGTCTTTTTATGCAATCTTATCTTATAATTTATTACTTTACGTATTTAAAATAATAATCAGAATCAAATGAATGTTAGTATATCGGTCAGGCAGTTAGGGAAAAAACATCCTCTTCTTCAGGAAAAAAGTATAGCCTTGGTTATCGAAAATCCTGTAATTTCTACCCGGACGCTTATCGAATTAGTGGTCGATTATCAGGTTCAGCTCTTCAATTCTTCCTCATTTGAATTTGATGACGAAGATAAAATTCACCTTCCGAAAGAAAATTATTTACCCATTCTGACAGATACCGGAAAAGTTGGTTTTGGTGCCCTTTACAACCACAATAAAGTTGATTTAGCGGTAGCACAGGAAAATGCAATTCTGGCTTTTGAAGATGGCATGTATGCTGTTTTTTACGGCGATGACGAACTGGAGAACTTAAGTCAGGAAATAAATCTTGAAGAAAATAAAACGCTCACTTTTATCAGACTGACTTTTTTGGCGGGGAGTTACTGGTAAGAAATGCATTTTCTGACAATGAAACTTTGCATTTTCAAAAACCTTTTTACAATAAATACAATATATAATTTTTAAAATAATAACATGATGTCTATAGAAGATGTTCTTAAAAGTAAAATAATAGAAAACCCTATACAAAGGTTTAAAAAAGAATTAGAAGAAATTGTCAATAGTAATTTGGTAACAAAGCTATTGTCAAAAAACAAGTTGAAAAAAGAAGTAGCCGAGTTTGGTCTGGAACTTTTAAAACTAAAAGATAATTATTACAACACGTATGTTTCTTTTGGTTCTAAAGAATGCACCGAATTCGAAAAATGGATAAAAGAAGATTTATGGGAAGACAAAAATTACTATGAACTCCTGGTCTACTTTTTTGGTGAAGAAAATGCCGTTTATATAAAAGAAGCCTGGAACCAACTTCCTCAAAAAATGTATCAGATTGGTTATACGCGACGCTCTTTCAGGGCGCCAAACAATAAAAAATATTTGCTTGTCAACCAGGTTAATTTTTTGCGTTCGCTGCTTAATGGTCCAAAGATTTACAATTACCACGACAACAATACCGTACATTACGATTTAAGTATTGAGGACCACATTCGCTTTGATACCGAGATTTCCAGTTCTGCGAATCAGTTTATGATTTGGTCGGCAGCGATTGATTTAAACAAAGAAAATCTTTTTCAGTTATTTGAAGATATTATTTTCAACAAAGACCCAAGAGGAAAAGTTTCGCGAAACATTATCAAAGCACTTTTAAACAGCGAGAAAAAAGAAAGCTGGGAACTGGTCGAAAAACTTTTATTGGCCGCACAGCGTCAGGAAGGCTTACGCCAGACGGTTTTGGAAGCATTGGACGAAACTAGTATCGGTGCTTTGCACTATATGATTAAGGTCATTATAGATAATAAATTAACCCGCTTTTCATCTGTCGTGCGCGGCATTGATACCTGGACGGGTTTGGGTTGGGAATCTGAAAAAGAAACTACAGTTCGGAACATCATCAATCTGGCGTATGGTTATTTCTCGAATCCGGAAACAATTCCGGCAGGAATTCAGAGTAAAAACAATAATGAAGTTTATATGGCGCTTTGGGTTCAGGGCGTTTTCGATGTCGAAAAAACCGTTCCGTATCTGCATGATTTATTAGCGAAAGGTTCGATCGAAAAGAAATCGCTCGCCTTAAAATTTGCCGGGGAGACTAACGATCCCTATATCGAAATGCCATTGTATTTTAAAGCGCTGGACGATGAAAATCTTCAGGTTTTGGCCTTTACACTTCCGAGACTAAATGCATTTTTAGACGCTAATGCAAAATCGAGATATTATGCTGAAAATGAAGCTTATCCGAACTTCTTTGATAAGGTTTATAATCTCGCGCAAAATATAACCGAAAAAGAAAAAACTTTCGAAGGGAAAGTATTTTCGTGGCTCAATGCCAAGTTCGAGAAAGATTCCTTGTATGCTGCAGCGATAAATTTAATTGGCGATAACAGCGAAAGATTAGAAATTATTCTGAATCATTTTGAAGGTTTTGCAATTAATTTAAGAGAAAAACTGGCCAGAGAAATTCTGGGTGATTATTATTGTTCTTCTTTTTACAGCTTTAAAAACGATGGAGGTAAAGACAAAAAAGAACCAACCAGTTTTCAAAGAAATTTTGCACTTCGCATCTTAAAAGACAGAGGCGAATCTTTGGTAGCTTCAGCGGTCAATACTTTAAATAATTTGAGTTTAACAGAAGATGAACTGGCCATTTTTCAGGAATTATACAAACGTAAAAATTCTAATTTAAAGAAAAACCTAACCGCAATTTTACTCAAGCAGGAAGATCAGAAAATAAGCTCCTTTGTAGAAAAGACGTTAGAAAATGGCGATTTGGAACAACGCATGTCGGTTTTGGATTTGATGCTGCAGTTGCAGAAAAATGCGAAGCTGACAGATAAAGTTAATGACTGGGTCGCCGCTTATTCGACAAGACCCAAAATTACCGAAAAAGAAACCAAATTTATAGAGCAGTTAGAACCTTCAAAAAAGAAAGATAGTATAAGTGCCGAAAACGGATTCGGTTTTTATACACCAAAGGAAGTTTCACCCTATGCCTTGCCAAAACCACAGGCAGATTCCCTGTATGTTAAATCGGTGAAGGAGCATCAATATGGTTTCTCAAAATCAATGTCTCAGATACAAACCGAAATTTCTAAACTTTATAAATTATATGAAGAAAACAGAAATCACGAATATGAAATCGAAAACTACGATAACAGCAAATCGACTGTTTTACTTGGAAATACTTTTAGAGAGGTAAAAAATCTAAAAGATGAAAAAGATCCTGAAATTGCAGCGACAAATTATCCGTTGTACGAAGTTTGGTCGGGCTGGTTTGAAAATTCGGGATTAACTGAAAAAGATCTATTTCTACTCACACTTGTAAGCAGTTGTGACCGGAAAGTATGGCGCGATTTTCTGGAAAAATATGTTTTTTATTATAAAGAATTATTGCCGCACCAAAACAAAAGAGGTTATGATTGGGACAATGCCATTTTACAAATTTTAAATGCGCTACAGCTTAAATATTCTTTTAAAGAAAAGGCAGATTTCTTAATTGACGCCTGCAGCACTTTGTATGCAAATCTTCCGGAATCAGTTTTAGAGTTTGAATACAAACCTTCAAAAGAGGAATATTATTATAATTCAGATAACGGAAACGGCTGGCAGAATCAGGGCTTTTTTGATATTTATCTCAATAAAATCAATTTACTGGATTTATCAGAAGAACAAAATAATAAAGTTTGGAACCTGCACAGATGGAGACAGTTAAACGGATTAGAAAGAAATATTTCTTATAATAAACCACCAATTCATTTGTATTGCGTGGCTTTTGAGCAAAATTTAATTACCGAAGGCGAATTGTACGAAGGTATTTTAGAAAGTGAAAGAATTTCTGTTTTAACAGGCGATGGGAAACACTACAGACATCCCGGAGGTGAAGATTTAATTAAGACATTTCCATTTTTAGTTTCGATGATTGATAAAATTCGCGAAACCTTTTTGGATATTGAAGTAAAAAGAGGCGATTCCAATACATCGGTGACACATTTGGTTCAGAGTTTCCGGAAGATTTTCGGAATCAATCGTTTGGTCGAAATGCTGACGGCTCTCGGGAAAGCAAGTTTGTACAAAGGCTATATTTATTCGTGGAGCTACACCGAATTAACCAAGCAAAAACTGTTTAGTTATTTATTGAAAAGATGTTATCCGTTGGCTACTGACACTCAGGAAATTTTTAACGACGCCATTACAAAAGCCAAAATCTCTGAAGAAAGATTGATTCAGGCCGCTATTTATGCACCGCAATGGCAGAAGTTTATCAGCAATTATTTAAAATGGAACGGTTTAGATGAAGGAATCTGGTGGTTTCATGCACATACCAAAACAGCCAGTTACAGAGCTGTAAATTCGGAGTTAGAAAGTGAAATGGCGAAATTCTCCTCTATCGATCTGCAGGATTTTAAAGATGGAGCAGTGGATAAAAATTGGTTTGTATCGGCTTATAAACAATTGGGAAAAGCGAAATGGGAAATGCTGTATGAATCGGCAAAATATGTAACCGACGGAAACGGACATCGCAGAGCGCGATTATACGCAGACACGATTACGGGCGATTTGAAAATTAGAGAAGTTACGGCCAAAGTAAAAGACAAACGCGATCAGGATTATTTAAGAGTTTACGGTCTAGTGCCTTTAAGCAAAACAAGTCCTGAAAAAGATATTTTGGCACGCTATGAATATTTGCAGCAGTTTAAAAAAGAAAGCAGGGAATTTGGTTCGATGAAGCAGGCAAGTGAAGCTTTGGCAATTCGTGTGGCGTTGGAAAACCTGGCCAGAAATGCCGGTTATCCGGATCCTGTTCGACTGACGTGGGCGATGGAAACCAAACAGGTTCAGAATATTTTATCAAAAGAAACCGAAGTTGTTTTAGATGATATACGAGTAAATCTGGTCATTAATAAAGAAGGAAAAGCAGATCTGGTTACTTTTAAAGCGGATAAAGAATTAAAAGCGATTCCGCCAAAATATAAAAAAGACAAGGGAATTCTGGAATTAACGAATTACAGAAAAACGATGCGTGAGCAATGGACGCGTTCGAGAAAAGGACTGGAGGAAAGCATGATTCGTGGTGATGAATTTTTATATCCCGAAATGCAGAACCTTTTCGAACATCCAATTATTTCTAAACATCTTGAAAAATTGGTTTTTATCTCAAATGATGCTAAAATTGGTTTTTATATTGATGGAAATCTGGTTACGGCTTTAGGTGAAGTGAATACACTAAATGAAAATCAGACTTTTAGAATTGCACATTGTTACGATCTGCACAAACACAATGTCTGGACAGATTTTCAAAGCTATTGTTTTGACAACAAATTGCAACAGCCCTTTAAGCAGGTTTTTAGGGAATTATATGTTCCAACACCTGATGAATTACAGGAAAAATCAATTTCAAGACGTTATGCCGGACATCAGGTACAGCCCAGCCAGACTTTGGCTTTGTTGAAAACCAGAGGATGGAAAGTAGATTATGAAGAAGGATTGCAAAAAGTTTTTCATAAAGAAGGCTATCAGGTTAAAATGTACGCCATGGCTGACTGGTTTTCTCCGGCAGATGTCGAAAGTCCAACTTTAGAAACAATTGAATTTCATTCGTTAAAAGATTATAAAAACATTGCATTTGAAGATATTAATCCGCGCATTTTTTCAGAAGTAATGCGTGATATTGATTTAGTAGTAAGTGTCGCACATGTTGGCGGAGTTGATCCTGAGGCAAGCCATTCATCAATTGAGATGAGAGCAGTTTTACTGAGAGAAACATTACGATTGTTTAAAATCAAAAATGTAGAGATTAAACAAAGCCATGCGTTGATTAAAGGAGAAATGGCTAACTATAGTGTTCATTTGGGAAGTGCAGTTGTACATCAGATGCCAGGGAAATATTTGTCAATACTTCCGGTTCATTCGCAACACAGGGGACGTTTGTTCCTGCCTTTTGCAGATGACGATCCTAAATCGGCTGAGGTCATGTCTAAAGTTCTTTTGTTAGCCAAAGACAATGAAATACAAGATCCGACAATTTTAAGTCAGATTGATAAGGTGTTTGTCTAAGGACTATTCCTAAAAGAAATAAAAAAACGGCTGTCAGATGACAGCCGTTTTTCGTTGGTTATATTATTTTGATTATGAATTTTGTCCGTAAATTTTAGCGTAAAGATCTTTGTAGATTTCCTTGATGATTTTACGTTTCAATTTTAATGTAGGAGTCAATTGTCCGCCATCGATAGACCAGACATCGGGAGTCAGCTCAAAACGTTTGATTTTTTCCCAGTGACCGAATTTTTCGTTGATTCCTTCGATTTCTTCGTCGATGCGTTTGATTACATCCGGATTCGAAGCGATTTCAGCATTGGAACTTCCTAAAGTAATTTTATGGATTTTAGCCCATTCTTTTACGAATTCAAAGTTAGGCTGAATAAAAGCAGCCGGCATTTTTTCGCCTTCACCAATCACCATGATCTGCTCGATAAAACGGGATTGTTTCATGGCATTTTCGATCAATTGCGGAGCGATGTATTTTCCGCCTGAGGTTTTGAACATTTCTTTCTTACGGTCTGTAATTTTAAGGAAACCTTCGCTGTCAATTTCTCCGATATCTCCGGTGTGGAAATATCCATCCTGTAAAGCTTCTGCTGTTTTTTCAGGGTCTTTGAAGTAGCCTAACATTACGTTTGGTCCTTTGCAAAGGATTTCGCCGTCCTGGGCAATTTTCACTTCAACGTTACGGATTACTTTTCCAACGGTTCCAATTTTGAAACCTTTATTTCTTTCGTCGTTTACAGCTATTACAGGTGATGTTTCAGATAAACCGTAACCTTCCATAACCGGAATTTCGGCAGCAGCAAAAACTCTTGTTAAACGCGGCTGTAAAGCAGCACTTCCGGAAACCATTAAATCTAAATTACCTCCCAAACCTTCTTTCCATTTGCTGAAAATAAGTTTTCTGGCGATTTTTAACTGAAATTCGTACCAGAAGCCATTGGCTCCGTAAGGCTCATATTTTAAACCGAGGTCAATAGCCCAGAAGAATAATTTTTTCTTGATGCCGGTTAATTCGGCACCTTTTGCGTAAATTTTATCATAAACCTTTTCCAGAAGTCTTGGAACAGCCGTAATCACGGTTGGTCTTACTTCTTTCAGGTTATCACTGATTTTGTCAATAGATTCTCCAAAATAAACAGAAACGCCATAATACTGATAAATGTATAAAATCATTCTTTCAAAAATATGACAAATAGGAAGGAAGCTCAGTGCCGTACTTTTTCCCGGATCAAACGGAATTCTCGGTGCACTGTCTAAAACATTCGAAACAATGTTTTTGTGTGAAAGCATCACTCCTTTTGGTCGCCCTGTAGTTCCTGAAGTATAAATAATAGTAGCTAAATCATCTTCCTTAATGCTGTCTTTTCTGGCCTCAACCTCAGACTGATTGCTTTCGTCTGCCCCTAAAGTCAGTAATTCTGACCAGTGTTTGCAGCCTGCAATTTCATTAAAAGAATACACCTCTTTTAAAGTGGGAACGTTGGCTTTGATGGCAAGTACTTTCTGAAATACTTCATCATCTGAAACGAAGCAGAAAATGCTTCCGCTGTGATTTAAAATATATTCGTAATCTTCTTCAGCAATCGTTGGATAAATCGGAACGTTTTGTGCCCCGGTCTGTAAAATACCAATATCCATGATATTCCATTCCGTGCGGTTATTTGAAGTGATTAATGCAATTTTATCCTCTTTCTGAACGCCCATGCGCAATAATGCCCTTGAAACGGCATTTGCTTTAGCAATATATTCCTGAGTGGATGTTTTTTCCCAGGCTCCATTTTTTTTGGTTGCCAGAGCAACCGGAAGATCGTAAGTTTCTTGTTGATAATAAGGGAAATCAAAAAGGCGTGTGATTGAAACCATGTTTAATATATTGAATTTTACCGCAAATTAAATAAAAAATGGGTATAATTTTTAGTTTTATGAAATTTTATGGCAAAAATTATAGGTACTATTAAAAATCAACGAAAACGTTTTCTTTTTTATAGTAAATTTTCGAAAAAAGCAAGAATTGTTTAATTTCAGGACCGCAATTTATTGCACGTTAAAATCCTCGTAGCTTTTTACCCTTTCTCCCATCAGGAACATTTTCTTTTTGGCGAAGTGAATAGAAAGCTGGGTGTAATTCCACTCATCGCTATCATTGGTTCTGTACCAGAATGTGTAGGATTTACTATTGAAACCTTCTTTAAAAACCGGAACACCTTCTTCCGTACATTCAATTCCCCAGTTGATCTTTTTTTTGCTTAAATCTTCGTCCTGAATAACTCCTGTTCCGTCAGGATTTAATACAGTGCTGGGCTCTTTTTGTCCGATAGGTAAAAAAGTTCCCTGTATCGGATAAGCAATAGTAGTAGTGATATAACGTTCGCGGCCTTTAAATACAATTTTATCTATATTAATTTCTTGTGAATAGGATTGCGTAGCTATAAAAAATAATGCAAAAAGGTATGCTTTTAAAATTTTCATTTCTAGTAGGTTTTAGTGTTTTTGGAGCTTCAAAAAATCCCGTGGCAGGATTTTTTAGGCGAATATAGTTCAAATTTTAATAAAAAAATGAATCCAAATTACAAGAATGAGATTTTTTTTAAACAATTCATTTCCAAAGGGAAATTACTCGGTTGAAAATTGATTTTCGAGTAGTTTTTCTTTGAAATCAGATTTGAAAGTATAGGCAAAAGTAAGCAGTAAAGCCCTCGTATCTGATTTTGAAGTCCGGTTGCTGCTAAAGAGAGAAGTAGTGTTTTTATACCCGCTTTTCAGGGTGTTAAACATATCGGTAACCACGAGGCCTAGACGCGCATTTCCTTTTCCTAATTTTTGCTGAAAACCGAGGTCAGCATTATAAACCGGAATTCTTTTTCCCTGCGGAGTGGCCAATGCCGAATTGTAATTGCCAATTAGCTGCAGTTTGGCACCTTTCCACGGAATAAAATTATGAATCATTTTTCCATACCAGCTAAAAGCATTCTGAACCACATCCTGAGCCAGATTACCGGCATTTATATTTTGCTGAAAAGCCGTTACACTAATGTTGGTATCATAAAAAGGAGATGGTTTAACGCTGAAAATAGTTTCTAAACCATAGGTAATCGTATTTCCAATGTTTTGAGGCTGCAGTAAAACAACGCCATTGTCCTGAAGCACTGCATATTGTTTGATCGTGTTATTGGCATTTCTGTAAAAAGCATTGGTTGAAAATGAATAGTTCTCCCATGCTGCATTGTAACTCATTTCGACAATATGAACGATCTCGGGTTTTAAATAAGGATTTCCACCATGCGGATTCAGGGCATCGGTAATGTCGACAAAGGGATTCAGATCGTCTAAATCGGGACGATTGATGCGTTTGCTGTAACCGAATTTTAAAAATTCACTGGATTGTAAGTTGAGCTGTAAAGAGGCCGACGGAAAAAGTTTTGCATAATGATTGGAAAAAGTGTCACTGTTGTTTTGCGTCTTTCCGTTATTGGAAACCTGCTCGGCACGAATTCCTAAATTGTATTGCCACTTTGGATTTTCCGTATTTCCAATAAAGGAATTCAGCATTCCGTAAACCGCATTTATTTGTTCATTGAAATCAAAAATATTCGTGGCCAACGGATTAATTACATACTCCGAATTGATTTGATCTGCACTTTGAAAATCGGAATTAAAAAAGCGAAAGGTTCCTTTGTACCCCGTTTCGATTATCGATTTTTCTGCAACCGGAAAAGTATAGTTTAAAAAAGCATTCGAGATATTTTCTTTTTCATAATTACGGGTTCTTTGCAGCAAAGGATTTCCGGTCACCATTTCATTTTCATCGTAAGTATTGGTGTCAATATTGGTATTTTCCCTGTGGAAATTGAAAGAAGAAGTAATACCCGCATTCAGGTTTTTTCGGTCATCAGAAAATTTTCGGTCGTAATGAAAAGCCAGTTCGGCTACTTTTGAACGTTCTAATTCCAGGGAATGTCTGGTATTGTCCGAAAAAAAGGCATTGGTATTGGTATTGATTTTGGTTTGCAAAGTTTCGTCATTATCCTGACTTTCTAAATTGCCAAGTGCTTCAAAAGAAAAAGTATTCCTTTCATTTGGAGCAAAATCAATATTGAATTTCAAATTTTGCAATCCTTCCGTGCGTTCGTCGTTTCTGTTTTGAGTGATAAAATGTTCGTCATCAATCAAATAATTGGTTCGGTCTCCTTTTATTTTTTTAGTCCTTCCTGCAAAACGATTGTCATAGGCCAGACCAAAATTCCATTTTTCTGTTTTCTGGTTCAATTGGACAGAACTGTTCATTCTTCCTTTGGCTCCAAAACCACCACCCAAAACAACAGCACCATTAAGACCGTCTTGGTTGTTCTTTTTAAGTTTGATATTTATGATGCCGCTTTCTGCATTGGCATCGTATTTTGCTGTCGGATTACTAATGATTTCAATACTTTCTATGCTGCTTGCCGCAATCTGATCCATATTGGTAAGGGCAGAGTTTTTTCCGTTAATTAAAATCATGGGTGTTTTTCCTCTGAGCGAAATAGCGCCATCCGCATCAACAGCAACAGTCGGAATGCTTTTTAGCATATCTGTGGCAGTTCCGCCCGTTTGTGATATATTCGAAGCCGCATTAAAAATAAAGCCTTCGTCTGTTTTCTGAATTTGTTTTTTCTTTGAATTTACGGTAACCGTATTTAATAATTGACTGTCATTTTGTAAAACCAGGATTCCGAGATTTACTGGACTACCGGTAAATTTTATTTTTTGAAAGACGGTTTTAAATCCGATTAATTTGAATTGCAACTGATAATCGCCTGAAACAATATTTTCTAATGAAAAATTTCCTGAAGCATCCGTCACTGCATAAGAAGCGACTTTGGTGGAGTCCTGGCTGTTTTTTAGGATAACATCCACAAATTCTACAGGAAGTTTCCCGTCGGTAACAGTTCCTTTTACAGCGGCTGAATTTTGACTAAAAGCATAGGGGCTTATCATAAGTAAAGTGATCAGCAGCGTTATCTTTTGCAGGTGTTTTTTCATAAGACAAAGATATTTATCAGAGGAAATACACTGAAATAAACTGGCTTAAGATAGTATTAAATTAATCTTAGAATGTTTTAAGGATTAAGTGCAGAGAAGAAAAAAGGGGCTTTTTACCCTGTAAAAAACAGGAAATGACATAAGCGTTATAAATTCTGTACAGGGTAGTTTTGAAATGAATTAAATGCGTAAGCCGAAAAGCAAATGAGTAGGCATTATTTTAAAAAATACAAAATGGAAACAGCTTTCTTTTTGATAATGGGATGGTGCGGTACAGGTTATCCCGGATGGTTAAGGGATTTATTGAAAAAATGGCCACCGCCGCCGCCGGATCCGGAACCATGGCGTCATATCAGCATTATTGTTTTGGGATTAGTCGCAGGATTAGTTGGCGGACATTTCTTTAGTAATGCCATTGCAGAAAATCAGTTTTTTGCAGGTCAGCGTACAATTGCTGCCGGACTGTTTGCTTTCGGAGCATCAAATGTTGCCACCGTAATCGCTTTATCACTGAAACGTTAAAAAAAAATGCCTCAGCTATAGGGATAGTGCTGAGGCATTTTTTTATGGTGAAATATAGAGTTTTTTTGCCACTAATTTCACGAATTAATTAATTTGTAGTGCGAAAAACCTGCCACTCCCGATAGCTATCTGGATACAGGATTAAAAATAATTTTAATATTGTTTTAATTGTTTGCAATTAGCAAACAATTAAAACAATTAATAATTCGTGAAATTAGTGGCAAAAAAAATCGTTATAAATCATTTAATCTGTGGCAAAAAAAAAACGCTCGAATTATCGAGCGTTTTATATTTTTTAGATTTTCTCAATCCATTTTCTGGCATTGACAAAAGCTTCATGCCAAGGAGAAACCTCGTCATTTCTGTCTTTCGGGTAATGTGCCCAGTTCCATTGGAAAGTCGAACGCTCGATATGAGGCATCATCACTAAATGTCTTCCGGTTTTATCACACATCATTGCTGTGTTGTAATCAGAACCATTTGGATTTACCGGATACCCTTCATACGCATATTTAGAAACAATGTTATAGTTTTCTTCGGCTAAAGGCAAATTGAATTTTCCTTCTCCGTGAGAAACCCACACTCCTAAAGTACTTCCGGCCAATGTCGATAACATTACCGAATTATTCTCCTGAACTTTTACAGAAGTAAAGATACTTTCGTGTTTCTGGCTTTCGTTATGCAATAATTTTCCGTGTACTTCATGCTCCGGATTGATTACTTCCAATTCCATAAACAACTGACAGCCGTTACAGATTCCGACAGATAAAGTGTCTTCTCTTTTGAAGAAATTATCCAAAGCTGTTTTTGCTTTTTCGTTGTATAAGAAAGCACCCGCCCAGCCTTTGGCAGAACCTAAAACATCTGAATTGGAGAATCCTCCGACAGCACCGATAAACTGAATGTCTTCCAAAGTTTCACGACCTGAAATCAAATCGGTCATGTGAACGTCTTTTACATCAAAACCAGCTAAGTACATGGCGTTTGCCATTTCACGCTCGGAATTACTTCCTTTTTCACGGATAATAGCTGCCTTAGGTTTTGGTTTTGAAGCGTCGATTACTGGTTTTTTTCCTGTAAAGTGAGTTGGGAAAGTATAGTTTAAAACCTGATTTTTATAGTTTTCGAAACGTGCCTGAGCTCTTCCGTTTTTAGATTGTTTCTGGTCTAGTAAATAAGAAGTTTCAAACCAGATATCTCTGTACTTCGTAATATCCAAATTCCATCCCGAAGCTTCAGTACCAACTTGTAAAGTTTCTGTAGAAGTTACCGAACCAATTTTAAAAAATTCAACATTGTTTCCTTTTAATTTAGCTTCAACAGCTGCATCTGATTTCGCCTGGAAAACGATTCCGATGTTTTCTGCGAAAAGGATTTTCAACAGATCTTTTTCGGCGAAAGCAGAAAAATCAATTTTAGCACCCAAATTTACATCCGCAAAACACATTTCCAATAAAGTGGTGATTAAACCACCGCTTCCGATATCGTGTCCTGCCAGGATCTGATCGTCTAAGATTAATTCCTGAATCGTATTGAAGGCAGTTTTAAAGAAAGAAGCATCTTTTATAGTTGACGTTTCTTTTCCGATAGTGTTTCTGATTTGAGCAAAAGACGAACCTCCTAACTGGAAAGCATCCTGAGACAAATTGATATAATAAATAGAATCTCCGTTTTTCTGTAAAACAGGTTCTACTACTTTTTTGATGTCGATACAATTTCCTCCCGCAGAAATAATAACCGTTCCCGGTGCAATTACTTCGTCATTTGGATATTTTTGTTTCATCGAAAGTGAATCTTTTCCTGTCGGAATATTGATTCCCAATTCGATTGCAAATTCTGAACAGCCTTCAACCGCAGCATACAAACGGGCGTCTTCCCCTTCGTTTTTACAAGCCCACATCCAGTTGGCCGATAATGAAATTCCTTTCATTCCGTCTTTAATCGGAGCCCAGACAATGTTGGATAACGATTCTGCAATAGCATTTCGGCTTCCTGCCACCGGATCAATCAAAGCGGCGATAGGAGCGTGGCCAATAGAAGTAGCAATTCCTTCTTTTCCTAAATAATCCAAAGCCATTACACCCACATTATTCAAAGGCAATTGTAACGGTCCTGCATTTTGTTGTTTGGCAACTTTTCCACCCACACAACGGTCAACTTTATTCGTTAACCAGTCTTTGGAACCAACGGCTTCTAAACGTAAAACGTCTTGTAAATATTTTTCAAAATGGGCACTGTCATAAGAAACATCCGCATATTTTCTATCGATTGTTTTATCGGTCATTACCGTTTTTGGAGAACTTCCGAAGAAATCTTCCAAAGCATAATCCATCGGTTTTGAACCATTTGATTTTGATTCGAAAGTAAAACGGTGGTCTCCCGTTACATCTCCAACCTGATACATTGGCGAACGCTCTCTGTCGGCAATTCTTTGTAAAATATCAATATCTTTCTGGCCGATCACCAGTCCCATTCTTTCCTGAGACTCGTTTCCGATAATTTCTTTTGCCGAAAGTGTCGGGTCCCCAACAGGCAATTTATCTAAATCGATCAAGCCTCCGGTTTCTTCCACCAATTCAGAAAGACAGTTTAAGTGTCCACCTGCACCGTGATCGTGAATTGATACAATCGGGTTATGATCGCTTTCCACCAGACCACGAATGGCGTTAGCCGCACGTTTTTGCATTTCGGGATTGGAACGTTGAATCGCATTTAACTCAATTCCTGAACCAAAAGCTCCGGTATCTGCAGAGGAAACCGCAGCACCACCCATTCCGATTCTGTAATTTTCTCCACCTAAGATGACGATTTTGTCGCCTTCCTGTGGTTTCTTTTTGATGGATTGATCCAGTTTTCCGTAACCAATTCCGCCCGCCTGCATGATTACTTTATCGTAACCAATTTTACGGTCGTTTTCCTGGTGTTCGAAAGTTAAAACCGAACCTGTAATTAACGGTTGCCCGAATTTATTTCCAAAATCAGAAGCTCCGTTGGAAGCTTTGATTAAAATATCCATTGGCGTCTGGTACAGCCATTTTCTTTCTTCCACTGCATTTTCCCATTTTCTGTCTTCTTTCAAACGGGAATAGGAAGTCATATAAACTGCAGTTCCTGCCAATGGCAAAGAACCCTGGCCACCTGCTAAACGGTCACGAATTTCTCCTCCTGAACCTGTTGCTGCTCCGTTGAAAGGCTCTACAGTGGTTGGGAAATTGTGTGTTTCTGCTTTTAATGAAATAACCGAATCAAATTCTTTTACTTCATAAAAGTCTGGTTTGTCAGCTGATTTTGGTGCAAACTGCTGCACTTTTGGTCCTTTTACAAAAGCAACGTTGTCTTTGTAAGCAGAAACAATATCGTTAGGGTTTTGCTGTGATGTTTTCTTGATTAATTTGAATAAAGAAGTTTCTTTTTCTTCACCGTCAATAACAAATGTTCCGTTGAAAATCTTGTGACGACAGTGCTCTGAATTGGCTTGTGAGAAAGCAAAAATCTCAGAATCGGTTAGTTTTCTTCCCAGTTTTGTTGCAAGATTGTCTAAATAATCTACTTCTTCCTGGCTTAAAGCCAAACCTTCTACTTTATTGTATGTGGCAATATCATCGATTTCCAGAATAGGTTCCGGCTGTACGTTGATCGTGAAAATTTCCTGATCCAGCTGGCTGAATTTTTGAGAAAGCATCGGATCAAAATCGGTAAAGTCTTCCGTTGCCGGATGAAATTCTTCAATTCTGATAATGCCCGGAATACCCATATTCTGAGTAATCTCTACAGCATTTGTACTCCAGGGTGTGATCATCGTGGCACGTGGACCAACAAAAAAATCCGTCAGTGCGGATTTTTCGATCTTATTGGAGTTGGCAAAAAGCCAGTTTAGTTTTGAAATGTCTTGAGCCGAAATTTCGTTTTGCGTTTGTACTGCAAAAACAGTTTTGCTTTGGTTTTCAAAGAAATGGATCATTTTGTGTAGTTTGTTGTATTGAGGTGCAAATTTAGTGTAAATAAATAGTAAGCGCAAATTTGAAAACGAAGTCTTTTTAAAAAAAATGGAAGGGTACTTTTTTTACCATATAAGTGTTCAAAGGTTCAAAGTTTCAAAGGGCCAAGGGAACAAAGTTGGAATTTAAGCGTGACAAATAAAAAAACTTTGCGACTTTGCGTCTTTGCGTGCAAAATTTACACTTTTTTTGACCATGTAAGTGATGTAAGTTCATTTAAGAAGTGGGAATAAATCTGTTTGCTGTGTTTTAATTTTAAAGGGGCAAAGGGACATAAGGACAAAGTTTGAATTTAAGCGTGACAAATAAAAAAACTTTGCGACTTTGTGACTTTGCCTGCAAAATTGACGCTATTTTTTTGACCATGTAAGTGATGTAAGTTCATTTTAGAAGTTCGATTGTGTTTTGTTTTTTAATCTCCCGCAGATTTTGCAGATTGAGCAGATACAAGGATTAGTAAAAGTTTTCACAGATTTATAATACCGTAATTCAATAAATCCGCTCAATCTGCAAAATCTGCGGGAAACTAAAACAAAAAAAGCGGCAATTTGCCGCTTTTAGTTTATGAGAATCTAATTTTAAATTAGTTGATGATGATTTTTTTATACACTGTTTTTTGATCTTTCGTGATGACAACAATATATATTCCTTTCGCAAGATGACTCACGGCTATTTCCGGATTGGTTGCATTTTGTTTTTCGAAAACTTTTTGTCCCGAAAATGAAATGATTTCAATCGAATATGGAGCGTCTGAGTTATTATAGCCGATATTGAAATTTCCATTGGAAGGATTCGGGTAAATTATAATTTCATCAGAAACGGATTCAGCTTCTTCTTTAGATGCAATGGCTGTTTTGCTGGCTAAGTTATTACAGGTATCGGTAGTGTACGAATCCCATTGTGAACTTAAGTTGAAGGTTGTGCTCGGAGAAGTTACTGTTGATTTTCTTCTTAAAGTAACATCTGCGGCAAAGTTTGCAGTTCCGCCATTGAAAGTTCCGATGATGTCTATTAAAACGCCATTTTTGAATAATCCCACAGCGTCATTTCCGTTAAACATTAACTCCGTTCCGCTTGTCGAAATATTGGCTGCACCTGTAGAAAAACAAGTCGAAGAAATAGAACTGTTTACAATTACAAATTTACTTCCTGTCGTTAAAGTTCCGCTCAGGGCTAAACCGGTACTCCAGGCACCTGCACCATTCGTTTGTTTTTTAACCGTATAGGCCGATAAACTAACAGAACTTCCGGTATTGTTGGCAATCTCTAAAGCTTTATTGTTTCCTGAACCTTCAATGTATTCAGAGAAAAGCAGTTCGGAAGCTGTTCCTGTTCCGCCGCTGTTTGTGGTAACAGCAATGGTATTGCTTGACGAAGAAATGTTTCCGGCGGCATCTTTGGCTTTTACATAAATAGAATAACTTGTTGATGCCGTTAAACCCGTAATAGTTGCTGTTACTCCTGAAACAGTTGTTTTCAGAACACTGTTGGCATAAACATCATATCCGGTAACGGCAGTATTATCTGTAGAAGCAGTCCAGGAAAGTGTAATGGATGTTGAAGTTTTGGTTGTTGATGCTAAACTTGTCGGAGCGGTTGGAGCAGTAGTATCTCCGGAGGGTGGTGTACCTCCCCAGATTTGATTTACATATTCCGGATGATCGATATACGGATTCCTGTTGTTCTGACGGGCATAAATAGCATTATTTCGGGCAATTTCTCTTGCACTTACCGGATCTTGTGCGTTCCAGGCCAAAAGAGTACTTAAAAAAGCAGCTGTAAACACTTTATTGCTTGATCCGTCAAACATAGGATAAGAATATCCTGCAACCGTATTTTCATAACGTGTTGCAAAATAGAAATACATTCTTGCAATATCTCCTTTAAAAGCATTTACAGGTTCAAAAACAGTTCCTGAATATCCGGATACCGAACTTGATCCCAATTTGCTTCCGTTTTGAGAAGTATAAGTTACTGAACTCACCGTTCCATGCGGATAATTGGAACGGATTCCGTTTACTTTTCCATCGGTTGGTGTGATAAAATGAGCATCTGCAACCATTGGGGATTGTTCGTTAAAGACAGATTGCGGAATGATGTGTTCCCTGTTGTAACAATCACCTTCTACGGAATAACTGCCACATCTTTGTGTGCTGCCTGTAGTATAGTTGTAAGGATCTGTTCCGGAAGGATTTTCAGAATACATGTCTAAAACGGTTCCGTCATTTTCATAGAAATTATCCACATCAGAGGTTTGATAGGTGGTATATAAACCTGCATATCCGTTATCGGTATGCCCTTTAATGATGTTGTATAATTGTGTTTTTAAAGTGTAGCCGGTTCCGGTGGCAGTGCTGTAATAACCCGATGGAATTTGGGCAAAACTGACTGTAAAAAATAACAGTAATAGATAAGAGTAGATTTTTTTCATAAAAATTTGTTTAATGTTTGGTTGGTAATAAATTGATTAATAGTGTTTTAATTTATTGTTGTACCAAATCTACTATTTTTATGAATACGCTGGGTTAAGGAATGATTATTTTTAGATATATTTTCTTACGGTTGTTTTTTTTACTATATAAGTGTTCAAAGATTCAAAGGTTCAAAGGGACAAAGGTGCAAAGGTGCAAAGGTGCAAAGGTGCAAAGTGACAAAGTTTGAACTTAATCCTTACAAATAAAAAACTTTGGGACTTTGCGTCTTTGAGAGCAAATTTTGACGCAAACTTAAATGTACTTACATCACTTATATGGTAAAAAGCGTCATCTTTACGCCTTGTAGCAAATCTTTATTTTGGAAAGTCAGCACTCTGATAAGCACCCAAATCCGGTGGAGAAGTTCTTGTAGTTCCCAGAATGTCCAGCGGAATTGCATACGCCTGATTTCCTTTCGCGAAAGCGGCAGAAGTTTTATCAATATTAAATTTGTTCTGAGAAACTTTATAAAACTTTGGATTTTCATTCAGAATGATCTGGTTGTAATGAACGGCATCGTCCTTAAACTGATAATCCGGATTCTTGCTGGTACTGCTGAATTTTAACAAACAACTATTCAATTGATAGACGAATTGCGCGTTTGTACTTTTGTCCAGATTAAATTCATTGGTACTGGAACCATAAATAATACAATTGTTAAACGTAGCCTGAGTCAGGTCTTTCGTTTCCGGAGTTGCTCCGGACAGGCGGTTGCTTAAGTTAACGGCAAAATGGTCGCTACTTTGCCAGTTGTTATAAAAAGTAGCATGCGTAAAGCTATAATCTCCGCCATAAATACAGGATAAACTAGCCAAACCGGCATAATTAATAACGATATTCTCTGCTTTGATTCGTGCATGCTGCGCTAAAATGCCATATTGGGAACAGTTGTAAATCTGTGTGTTTTTGATCTGAACCGTCGTAGCATCCTGATTCCTGATCGATAAACCAATGGTTGCATTTTTTAGTGTCAGGTGATTGATGGAATGATTGGTACTTCCGTCAGCCAGAATAATGGCGCCCCATTGTCCGGGAATATCCGAATACAGGGATTCTAACCTATCGCCTTCAAAAAAGACTTCATTTTCTAATTTTTCAGTTGTAGAAATCGTTCCGTTAATTTGCAGGGAAGCATTTTTGTCCACGAAAAGCCCTGAATTAGCATGAAAAAACACTTTGGAACCGGCTTCGAAAGTGACAGTCTTATTTTCAGGCACTCCTGCATACCCGTAAATGACATACGGTTTTTTGTTCGTAAAAAGAAGCTCATTTCCGTTTGCAGCATCATTTTGATCCAGATAAAAACCATCCACAGGTTTACCATCGATCTGGATTTTTTCCTTGCTTCCGTCCGGATTTTGTTTGGGAAATAAAAAAACGGCATCCTGAATTAAGGTAACCAAAGCTACTTTTTGAAGATTGGCTCCGCTGTCAAATTGAATTTCGTCGGTATATAAAAAATCAGTCGGATCGGCATCGGTGATATCTGCTGTTGTTTCTATAAAAATATACAGGCTGTCTTTGGCCAAAAGGGTAATATTATTGAAAATTTTACCATTGTTTCCGCTTGTTCCGTCTACCGTCATTCGGTATTTGGAGTTTAATCCTTTTTTAAGCTGAATAACGGGAATTGAAATATCATCTTTGCTTTTGTTGTACACTTTAAGCTGATACGTACTTGAACCTATGTTTTTAAAAACCGTATCCAGGTAAACGGTATCTTTTGAAAACTTTAAATTTCCGGAACTGGCTACGGTGTCAAAATCAGTTCGACAGGAACTGGCAGTTAAAAATATTCCGAAAATGAAGAGTATATAGTAATGACGCATCTGAATATGTTTGTTGTTTTTTGCCACAGATTTAAAGATTTAAATGATTTTCTACTTTAAATAAATAAATTTTTAATCGGTGATAATCTGTGGCAAAAAAATAATTTCAGCCAAAGATGAATATTGATTGTTTGTGTAAAAATAACAAAAAACTGACAGGTTCGAAGATCATTTTAATAATACAATTGTATTTTATAATTTGTATCTCTTCTTTTCTTTAATTTTACGGCTTTAAATTCCATTTTAATGAATTACACAAAAGAACAAATATTAGAGCGTTGCAATCAGTTCACTAAAAACACACTGATGGAAACCCTGAAAATAGAATATATAGATGCCGGCGAAGATTTTCTGACTGCAAAAATGCCTGTAAATCCAGCGGTTCACCAACCGATGGGACTGTTACACGGAGGCGCTTCAGTCGCTTTGGCTGAAAGCGTTGGAAGTGCAGCCTCCTTTTTCTTTATAGATCCGAAAGAGCAGGAAGTCCGGGGCATCGAGATTTCTGCCAATCACCTGAAAAGTATTCGCGAAGGTTATGTTTTCGGAACCGCACGCATCATTCATAAAGGAAGAAGCATCCATCTTTGGGAAATTAAAATTACCGATGAAGAAGGCAATCTGATTTCACTTTGCAAATTGACGAATATGGTTCTGGACCGAAAGAAAAGCTAGTGGAATGATGAATAATTTCTTTTCTAAAATAAAACTGCATAAAGAACAAAATTTACCATTTGTACTTTATTCCAAACCCAATTCAACTAAAATGATTGGGCTTTTACAACAAAATAATGTTTTGTATACCGTTTCCGATTTTACCGAAAAGGGATTTGTCTTTGCTTCTTTTGATGAAAAGCAACTGATTCTGATTCCGGAAAACGAATCTGAAATAATTACTTCCGAACAGGAAAATATAGAATTCAGTCTGATTGAAAGGAGTGATTCCGGTTTTGATCCGGTTGCTAAAAAACAATATGAAGATTTAGTTGCCAAAGGAATTCAGGCGATTAAAAACGAAGAGTTCAAAAAAGTGGTCTTATCAAGAAGCGAAAGTGTGGTGGTAACGGATTTTGATTTTATAACGACTTTTCAGCAGTTGATTCAATTGTATCCGACTACTTTTAGTTATTGCTTTTTTCATCCTGAAATCGGCTTCTGGATGGGGGCAACGCCGGAACAATTATTAAAAGCCAACGGAAATGTATTTGAAACCACTGCTTTGGCCGGAACGCAAAAAGCCGAATCAGAAGTTGAAATTTCCTGGCAGCAAAAAGAAAAAGACGAACAGCAATATGTAACTGATTTTATTGTAAAAAGACTTCGTGAAGTGGCGCTATCGGTTCAGGTGACGGAGCCTTACAGTATCAAAGCGGGATCGATCTGGCATATTAAAACCGATATTTCGGGTGTTTTAAATGAAAATTCGACTTTGGAAGAAGTAATTGATACGCTGCATCCAACACCTGCAGTCTGCGGTTTGCCTAAAAAGAAAGCAAAAGCATTTATCATTGCAAACGAAAACTATGACCGGACTTTTTACACGGGTTTTTTAGGGGAATTAAACAGCAGTCTCGCATCAAACGCCGTAAGTTCTGATTTATTCGTAAATTTACGCAGCATGCAGATTATGGAAAATAAAGCCATTTTGTACATGGGCTGCGGTATTACCAAAGAAAGTATTCCTGAGAAAGAGTGGGAGGAAAGTGTCAATAAATCGATGACGATGAAAAGAGTTTTGGGGAAGTGAAAAATAGTCGCAGTATGCAGTCGCAGTTTTCAGTCGCAATGCATACTGAGACTGAAAACTGCAACTCAAAACCTGAAACCTGAAACAAAAAAAACAAACAAACAAACAAAATGAAATTAGATATACTAGCCTTTGGCGCACATCCGGATGATGTGGAATTAGGTTGTGCCGGAACCATTTTAAAAGAAGTATCACTGGGTAAAAAAGTAGGTATTGTTGATTTAACACGTGGCGAACTGGGTACGCGCGGTACGGCTGAAATTAGAGATCAGGAGGCAGCGGATGCAGCAAAAGTATTGGGTGTTGTAGTTCGTGAGAATCTGGCCATGCGTGATGGCTTTTTTGTAAATGATGAAAAACATCAGCTGGAAGTCATTAAAATGATCCGGAAGTATCAGCCTGAAATTGTATTGTGCAATGCTATTGAAGATCGTCATATCGACCACGGGAAAGGAAGTAAATTAGTTTCAGATGCTTGCTTCTTATCCGGTTTAATGAAAATCGAAACTTCAATTGACGGAGTGAATCAGGAAGCCTGGCGACCAAAAGTTGTTTATCACTACATTCAGTGGAAAAACATTGAACCGGATTTCGTAGTGGACATCACAGGTTTTGAAGAGAAAAAAATAGAAGCTATTCTGGCGTATAAAACGCAATTTTATGATGCCAATTCCAAAGAGCCCGCTACGCCCATTACAAGTAAAAACTTCCTTGAAAGTTTAAATTACCGTGCACAGGACTTAGGAAGGCTTGTTGGGAAAGATTTTGCGGAAGGATTTACTGTCGAAAGATGTTTGGCTGTCAATAGCTTAGAAAATTTGATGTAATTTTTTCAAATTTTTCTTTGTAGAAGTAAACCTTTGTTGTATATTTGCAACCGCAAAGAAAAATGGTGGTTGTAGCTCAGCTGGTTAGAGTATTGGTTTGTGGTGCCGAGGGTCGCCGGTTCGAACCCGGTCAGCCACCCAGAAATTTAAAGCCTTGAAGAAATTCAAGGCTTTTTTTGTGCCTTTAATTTAAATCGCAAATCTTAAACTCCAAATTCCAAATTTCAAATTCCAAATCCCAAATTCCAAATCTCAGCAATTAGAATTGAGTCAATATTTTTTGTCATTTCGACGTAAGGAGAAATCACATGCGCATAGACGCACAGCACGGAATAGGTGATGTGATTTCTCCTTACGTCGAAATGACAACATTGTGCAGCACTATAAAGTTTGGAATTTAGATTTTAAAGATTGTCTTTTTTTTTTGATACAAAAAAAGCATGACGTTTAAGTCATGCTCCAATTGGTTTATTATATTTGGTTGTGTATTATCTTATTTCTTCAAAAGTGGTTCCCTGTTTGATATCTCCGGTGCTAAAACCTTTTTTAAACCAGTACATTCTTTGTTCGGATGTACCATGTGTAAACGAATCCGGAACTACATGACCCTGCATTTTACTCTGAATAGCATCATCTCCAACCGCATTTGCGGCACTTAAGGCTTCTTCTATATCGCCAGCTTCAAGATATTGCTGGTTATCATGAGCCCATACTCCGGCGTAAAAATCAGCTTGTAGTTCTAAAGCTACGGATAGTTTATTAGCCTCTGCTTCGCTTTTCCCTTGCTGCTCTTCACGCATTTTTTCTGAAGTCCCGAGTAAGGTCTGAATGTGGTGGCCAATTTCATGCGATATAACGTATGCAATTGCAAAGTCCCCGCCCTTGGCTCCAAATTTTGTTTTTAGTTCCTCAAAGAAGTCTAAATCCATATATACTTTTCGATCACCGGGACAGTAAAATGGTCCGGAAGCAGAGGATGCTCCGCCACAGGCTGTTTGTACGGAACCTCTGAAAAGTACTAATTTAGGCTTTTCGTAGGTCATGCCATTTTCGGCAAAAATTTTGCTCCAGGTGTCTTCATTATAAGCTAGTATCGTCCTAACAAAGTCCCCCATTTCCTTATCTTCTTTGCTTAGCGGTGCTGCAGCTTCCGTGGATTGCTGTCCGCCTTGCATTTGTTCTAAAGCATTCCCGACAGTTTGGCCGGTTTCACCACCAAAAACATTTAATAACAAAATAATTATACCAATAATTCCGCCTCCTGCGGCAACTTTTCCGCCAGACAAACCTCTTCTGTCTTCAACGTTATCACTTTGTCTTCTGCCTAACCACTTCATATTGTGTTGTGTTTATGATTATAATAATTTCAGCTGTACGAATTTATAGCTTTTTTTGGAGAATTTGTTGTATTAAAACGAATATCATTTCTATTTTATCCATTTGGATAAAGCCTCTTCAACCGTACCGCGAATGATCGGTTTTGAAATGTAATCATTCATTCCGGCAGATAAACATTTGTTTCGTTCGTCTTTTTCGGCACCGGCGGTAACTGCAATTATCGGAATGCTTTTTCCTGTTAATGTATTCCTAATGGCTCTTGTAGCTTCATAACCATTCATAATCGGCATTTGAATGTCCATAAAAACCAGATCGGGACTAATATTTTCGATTTGATTTACAGCTTCATAACCATTTTCACATTCATAAATAATCGTGTTGAGATTCAGGTTTTTTAAGATTGTTTTGAGCAAAAGCATGTTTACTTTGTTGTCTTCTACAATTAAGATGCTTAGTTTTTTTTGATTGGAATAGTAATTCAGATCAAATTCGTGGTTGATTGTTTTGGATACTATTTTGTATTTTTCATTAATGCTTTTGTGACTGATATTTAAATTCAGGTCAAAATAAAAATTACTTCCCTCGTCTATTTTGCTTTTGAGCTGTAAACGGCTTTCCATCAAAGCGAGCAGCTGATTAGAGATGGTTAGACCTAAACCGGTTCCTCCGAATTTTCTGGTCGTAGAACTGTCTTCCTGAGAAAAAGCCTTGAATATTTTCTTCTGGTTTTTTTCCAGTATGCCAATTCCGGTATCAATAACCGAGAAACGGATGATGTAATTTTCTTCTGATTTTTGCTCAATAACCGAAACGTTTAGTTTGATGCAGCCTTCGTTTGTAAACTTAATGGCATTGGATAAAAGGTTGATCAGGATTTGTTTTAGACGTACAATATCGGTCCAGATGTATTTCGGCACGTTTGGATCGACGTTCAGTTCAAGTTGAAGACTTTTTTGATTGGATTCATAAACGATTAAATCAAATATTTGTCCTAATATTTTCTGGATGTCGTAGAGGTCTATAAAAAGCTCCAGTTTTCCGGCCTCAATTTTAGAGAAATCAAGGATATCATTGATGATTTCCAATAAAGAATGCGCGGACTGATTGATGGTGGTCATGTACTTTTCCTGAATTTCTTCAAGATTCGTTTTCATCAGTAAATGTGTAAATCCGATAATGCCGTTTAAAGGCGTACGAATTTCATGAGACATATTGGCAAGGAAATCAGATTTTGATTTATTTGCCGCTTCTGCCAGTTCTTTGGCTTTTATGGCATCTTCGCTTTCTTTGATTTTCGCCTGATTTCTGTTTCGGTCCAAAGCTGATGAAATATTATTGGCCAGTGTCTGAAAAATATAGATTTCATCATCCGTCCATTTTCTGTCTTTGGTGCAGTCATCAAAACCGATAAAACCTGAAAAGGTATTATTGGTATATAAAGGCAAAATCAAAATAGATTTGATTTCATTGGCAATCAGCAATTTTTTGAAAAAAGTATCTTCGAGGTTTTGTGTTAAAGTGCTTAACACTTTTTTACTTTGAGAATGTTCAATTATTTCTTTTAAATCTTCTTCTGTAAAATGTTGTAATTCTGTTATTTGATGTTTCACGCCATCTCTGGACCATTTGTATTGCTGGGTAATGGTTTTGGTTTCAAAGTCTTTTTCGTAATAAAAAATATGATCGACATTTGAGGCTTCCCCTATAATTTCGTAGGTCTCCTCAAACATTTTATGCGTGCTTTTGCTCATTAAAAACTTTTCTGTACAAAGGGCCAGTGCAGAAAGTAATTCACTTTTCAGTTCCAGTTTTTTCTCTGCTTTAAGCCGCATTTGGGATGAAATGGCCAGCGATATCACATCTGATATGGTTCTGGCATAATTGATATCTTCATTATCCCACTCTCTTTTTTCCTCGGTACTTTCAAAACAAGCCACGCCAGCTAGTTGCCCGTTCAGGAAAATAGGCACGTCCAGCATCGATTTTATTTTATTCCGGGTAAAATAGACTTCCTTAAATTCGGAGGTTTCTAATTTATTAAAAACATCCGGAGCGTTTATAATGGCTTTATTTTTTAAGGTTTCAAAGTAAATCGGATACGATTCCTTATCGAGAACATTTTTATCACTTAAGCTCTGATTATCCCAGCTAAATAAGTTTTTGCAGGTTATAATGTCATTGGAATATCTCCAGAAACTCACTCTGTTTGTCCTGGATACGGTCGCAGCTTCCTGAATGATATAATCAATTACGGTTTGAAAATTGCTGTAATTCCGAAAATCGGTGGTTGATAATTTTTTGGTGGAATTGTTGTAGGATTCGATTTTTTCGAGACGCCTTTTTTTCTCGTTTTCGATATCTTTTATTTCCGTAATATCTCTTGCGATACCTGCAAAACCAATGGTCTGGCCTAAGTCGTTTTTACGAATAATTACTTTTTGGGAAATCCATAATTCCTCGCCGTTTTTCTTTAAGATTGGAATTTCAATAGTGGGATAATTGATTTCATTCTGCTCTAAATTTTCGTAAAAATCAACGGCGTTTTTTATATAATCTTCATGGATGAAATTGGAATAATGCTGCATAATTATTTCACTTTCATAATAGCCTAAAATAGAAAACCCAAATTCATTTACAAACGTAAAATAACCATCTACATTGATTTCAAATATGATATCCGTAGCGGTCTGAATCAGGTTTTTGTATTGGTCCTGAACTATAATCTGTTCCGTAACATCCTGACCAATGCTGATAATTAAATCTTCAGAAAACTTTTTATCTTTCCATTGGATGTATTTGTACTCGCCATTCTTATTTTTTAATTTCTGAATATACAGTTTATCATCAATCTGCATTTTATTGTGATTTTCTTGTATGAATTCCTGGTCTTCAGTGAGTTTCCAGAATTTCATGGCCATAACTTCATCCGGCAGATACCCTAAAATAGAGGTAATGGTTTCACTGCAAAATAATATTTCACCTTTTTGATTGGTTGCAATGGTAAGCGAATTTCCTTTGTGAACAATTTCATTTGTAAATCTGAAATTATCCCGGCTGTTTAATAAAACGGCGTATTTTACCTGATTGATAATGAAAATCAGAATCGAAAAATTGATTAATAATATGGAGGATTTTAATGGAATTAAATGAAAAGCAATTGTAATGATCTGAAAGGTAAAAGCCAAGGCGACGAAAATCCAGTAAATCCTGATGGGCTTTAAAATATTATAAGCAAAGAAAAACGAAATTAAAAAAACAATAATCGGTACAACATCATTAGAAAGGTAAGTAATATTGTAGGCAACATAGGAAATATAAATAAAGAAAGAGAAGATAAAAATGGGCTGAATTTTATCTCTCAGTACTTTTATTTTATCGGTTACAAAATAAATCAGCAGTACAAAAAAACCAAGGGATACATTTGCGATCAATAAACTTTTAGGTCTGATCTTAAAGATTTCATTGATAATTTCGATTACAATAATGGCGATCCCAAAGAACAGAATGTAGAGCTGGTATTCCCTGCTGGCAGTGTCATCTTCTCTTTTCTTTTCGATGAAATATCCAATTTTAGCCTTAATTCTAAAAAATTGATAGATCAGCAAAGTAAGAAATCCAGCTAAAGACAATCCTAAAATAATGATTTTAGGATTGTTATAGAAAATAATATCAGAATTAAATACAAACCAGTTTAATCCGCTTGCTTTCAGGGCATCTCCAAAAGTGGTGATTCCCGAAATCAATGAATGAATACAACTATAGTTTTGTACCATAGTATTTGGGGTATATTTGGTTTAGTAAATAGCCTTTTTGAGTTTCTAAAAAAGAGTAGGTTAAGCTCTTTTTTTTATTTAGAAAATCTGCAATTATTATAAATCCGACTGACCAATAGCGTCAATAGAATTTTCGTCTTCATCATTTAATATGATAGCTCTGTAAATCGCATAATTTACGGAATATGTAATTGGAATTGTAAATACAATACCAATACAACAGCCAATAAAACCAACCATAGAAGCCAATCCTCCAACGATCACTAAAAGAAGAATTACAAAGGGTTGTTTACTTACGATCATAACGCTCGATTTGATAGCATCTATCGCGTTTAGTTCACCAAAAATGATCAAAGGAATTGTTAGCGTAGTAAATAAGGTAATCACAACTGTAATGAGGGTATCTACGAACATAATGCCCAGTAAGCTGAAACCAACTGAAATTAGCCCTCCCAACAAAGAGATTGACAAGGTGGCTATAAAAAGGTTTGGAAAGTGACGTGACGTATAATAAGAAAAAATAGTGGAAACATTAAACGCTTCATCTTTATCTGCACAATCAGCCATTTTTAGAAATCCTGCTGTAAACGGACTTAAAAATGCAGCTACAAAAGCAATCACTAAAGTGTAGATCATTAAGATTGAACTGTCTGTCTGTTCGCTTTGAAGGTTTTTGAAGAATTGTTCGTTAAAATGCTCAACTCCATAAAGTGCTACTAAAATTCCTCCGCCAAGGAAAAAAGCTAAAATAGAAAATACCAATAATATCAATCCTGCATAAAGTGCTATTTTTTTGTAGTTTTCGAAAGCGTGGTTGAATACATTCGAAAAATCTAACGAATAGCCATTTTTCCTAATGTCTTCGATTTGGTCAAGTGTAGATTTCATTTTTTTGAGTAAAATTGTTTTATAGTCTTGTTTTCTTTGATGTTATTCAGACGTAAATATAATATTTTTAATCAATTCCATATAAAAATCTACAAAACATTACTAAAATGTTTTAGTGCTTATAACCAGTCTAATATGCGTTTAATTGCCGTTAATTTATCTTTATAAGGAGCATAACGCATCGGCAGGTCCAGCCAGTTTCCTTTTTTGACCACTCCTTTGTGATGCGAGAAAATATCAAAGCTTAGTCGGCCATGATACGCTCCTATACCACTATGGCCAACACCGCCAAAAGGGAGTCTTTTATTAGAAAAATGTACCACAGTATCGTTGATACAACCGCCTCCGAAAGAGTAAGTTGTAATTAGTTTTTTGGCAAAAGATTTGTTATCACTAAAAACGTAAAATGCAAGAGGTTTCTCATATCTGCTGATTACATTTTTAATTTCTTCTTCCGTCTCATACGTAAGGATAGGTAAAATTGGACCAAAAATTTCTTCTTTCATCACAGGACTGTCCAAACCTGGTTCTTCAAGAAGTGTCGGTGCGATATATAAGGCGTTAGCATCTGTTTCTCCGCCAAATATTACTCTTTCCGGATCAATCATATTCACTAAACGCAACCAGTTTTTGGTATTGATGATTCGGGCAAAATCAGGCGATTTCTCCATTTTTTTGCCATAGGCTTTTGTAATTTCTTCCATCATAAAAGAGAGAAAATTGATTTTCATATTCTTTTGAATCAGGATATAATCGGGAGCAATACAGGTTTGGCCGGCATTGATAAACTTGCCCCAGATAATTCTTTTGGCAGCTAATTTTAAATCGGCAGTTTCATCAATAATACAAGGGTTTTTTCCGCCTAATTCAAGGGTAACGGGAGTCAGATTTTCCGCAGCGGCTTTGGCAACCACTTTACCTACGGCTACACTTCCGGTAAAGAAGATATAATCCCATCGTTGTGCCAGTAGTTTATTTGAAACTTCTACACCACCTTCAAAAACTTCAACGTGATTGATATGAAAAGTCTTCTGAATGATCTTCGTTATGATTGCTGATGTATGGGGTGTAAGTTCCGAAGGTTTTAAAACCACGCTGTTTCCCGCCGCAACAGCCGAGATAAGCGGGCACAAGGCAAGCTGAAAAGGGTAATTCCAGGGTGCAATTACCAATACTTTTCCGTACGGTTCTTTGTAAATATAATCAGTGGAAGGAAAATTAAGAAGCGATGGGAAAATACGTTTTGGTTTTGCCCACTTATGGATATTCTTAATGGTGTCTTTCAATTCTGAAATGACATAATTGGTTTCGGTTAAAACAGCTTCAAATTCAGGCTTTTTAAAATCATCGTATAAAGCTTTTACAATTAGATCCTCGCTTTTCTGAATGTTATACAATAACTTTTTTAGCGTTTCTTTTCTATATCCGATGTCGTTTTTGTAGTCCATTTTGCGATTAACTTGATTTTTTGACTCTGCAAGTTAAATGATAAAATTTAAAAAAATAACAATTTCATCATAAAATCACAGCGCATTCCAGATCGTTTCATCCGGCACAGGCGCAATAATTGTAGTGTTTTCTTTAGAAACAGGATGTACAAAAACTAATTTTCTGGCGTGCAGATGAATCCCTCCGTCGGGATTACTCCGGTCGGCTCCATATTTTAAATCTCCTTTTATCGGAGAGCCGATTGCGGCCAATTGAGCACGAATCTGATGATGGCGGCCTGTATGAAGATTGATCTCTAAAGCCACATAATTCTGAAGTTCTTTGAAAACAGTATAGTCCAAACTGGCAATTTTACTGTCTGGAACTTCTTTTAAATGGGCTTTTGAGGTATTATTTTTTTCATTTCGCTTTAGAAAATGAACCAATTTGGCAGTTGTTTCAACGGGTTTGTTTTTAACAACTGCCCAATATGTTTTTTGTGTTTCGCGATTGCTGAACATTTCGTTCATTCGCGTTAACGCTTTGCTGGTTCTGGCAAAAACCACTATTCCCGTAGTAGGCCTGTCCAAACGATGAATGACTCCCAGAAATACATCACCCGGTTTATTGTATTTGTCTTT
Organism: Flavobacterium circumlabens; assembly: GCF_004345565.1. Taxonomy (GTDB): domain Bacteria; phylum Bacteroidota; class Bacteroidia; order Flavobacteriales; family Flavobacteriaceae; genus Flavobacterium; species Flavobacterium circumlabens. Next base: position 240,233 of record NZ_SLWA01000003.1, read on the forward strand.
AATGTATTCCTTAACCACATCAGATAAAGGTTTATCACCGGTTTTATCACCCTGTACAATATCACCCACACGTTTATTGACCACAATAATGTGATTGTCTTCGTGTAGGATTTGGAGATTGTTTTTATCTGAAATAATTTTCATTTTAGACTTGCTTAGATTTTTGGACTGACTTAGACTTCTTAGAGTGCAGCACTTGGTTGGATTGTTTTGATTAGTGTCTTTGGAAAAATCATAATAAAGTCGCTCTAAATCTTGATGTCATCTTAATAATTTCCTCCAACATAGTTGTTAATTCATTTGTGCTTTCTTCATTTATAAATCCTAAATCAGATGAAATTAAAAGTTGTGTTTCTACTTCATAAGCAGAACCGATTGCAATTTCTAAAAATCTTGCAAAGTCTTTATTAGAATTTCGTGAAGAACCTTCTGCAATATTTGAAGGAATTGAAACCGAAGCTCTTCGCAATTGATTTGTTATTCCAAATTTTTCTTCACTTGGAAAATTAGCTGTTGCGCTATAAATTTCAGAACAAAACAATCTGCTTTTCTTCCAGATTAAAAGCTCTTTAAATTGATGCATTTTTTAGATTAGTTAGATTCTAGACTGTCTTAGACTTCTTAGATTGTTCAGATTTTCAAAGAATAAGATCTAAGAAGTCTAAGACAGTCTAATATCTAAGAAAGTCTAATTTTAGTATTGTTCACTGGAATTCGGAAAATCACTAGACTTAACATCAGCAGCATACTGACCAATTGCTTTGGTCATTTCGTCGTATAAATTTAGATAACGACGTAAGAAACGCGGACTGAATTCGTTGTTCATTCCTAACATATCGTGAATAACCAAAACCTGCCCGTCAACGCCGCCTCCGGCACCAATACCAATAACCGGGATGGAAATGCTTTTGGCAACCTGCTCTGCTAAATGTGCTGGTATTTTTTCTAAAACAACACCAAAACAGCCTATTTTTTCAAGCATTTTGGCATCTTCAATTAGTTTTTCAGCTTCTTCGTCTTCTTTTGCACGAACGCTGTATGTTCCGAATTTATAGATGGATTGTGGGGTTAAACCCAAATGTCCCATAACCGGGATTCCGGCGTTTAATATTTTTTTGATCGATTCCTTAATTTCTTTTCCTCCTTCAAGTTTTACGGCGTGACCGCCACTTTCTTTCATGATTCTAATAGCAGAACGCAAAGCTTCTTTTGGATCAGACTGGTAACTTCCAAAAGGTAAATCAACTACCACCAATGCTCTTTCTACCGCACGAACTACAGACGAAGCGTGATAAATCATCTGATCTAAGGTAATTGGCAATGTCGTTTCGTGACCCGCCATAACGTTTGAGGCTGAATCGCCGACTAAAATCACATCGACTCCTGCGGTATCCACAATTTTAGCCATTGTAAAATCGTAAGCCGTAAGCATAGAGATTTTTTCTCCGTTGCTTTTCATTTCGATTAGTGACTTTGTTGTGATTCTTTTATAATCTTTTTTTGCTACTGACATTTTATTTTTTTTTGAAGATGTAAAAGTATTGAATAATTATAGATTGAAATCAGCAATAGAAGAATATTTCGATGTTAAATAACTTTCCATCTCTGAACTCTATTTTAAATTCACTGTCTTCCAATTGTATGGAGTAAAGATGTGGTGCCTTTATGGAGGCGCCAATATAAGGACCGTATTTTTCGACAAATGCTTTTTCGGATACCGAATGGTCTAAAGTTGCATTGGCATTAAAAACGAGTTTGTTGTTTTCGTTAATAAAAACTTTGGTTATTTCTGCCTGATTTTGTTTTTCATCGACAGACGCTTCCAAATCCGGGTAATAATAAAAAAGGTCACTTAAGTAAACGCTGCATTCATCGCTTATGGTTGCTTTTTTTACCGGTTTTCCGAATATCTTCACTAAATCTTTCTGAGTTAAAAACAGCGATTTGGTTTTTACTCCTTTCAGAACAAATTCTGATTTTTTAACGAAAGCAAGAATTTCTTCCGGATTTTTATGCTTAGCTAATCCTTTGGCTATGATCATATTCAATTCGGTATCAGCCAGAAGTTTTGGATCGTTTATTTGTTTGACTACCTCATAATATTTTTGATAAGCCGGAGCTAAAGTTGCACTGTTGCTATTCCAGGCCAGTTCTACAAGTCGCTCGCCAACCGTTTTGCGTTCTTGAATATTAGTAACATCGAGTTTGTCAAACTCTTTGAGTAAAGTATTGAAGTCAGGTCTTTTTCCAACGAATTTTCTTAATGTAAATTTAGCGTATTCATCACTAAAATTCCCGCTTATATTTACCCATTCTTCCTGGTTTTTAGGAAGATAATTAATTGCCACAGGATCACCTGTATTCAGGATTTCTTTAATTTTTGAATTTTTATCAGGCTGGGCACGCGCTTTCAAACCGGCCACTAAAACAAAAAGATGGTTGCTGCCATAATAATTATCATTGCCTTCTATAAGTGGATTTTCATTGTCTCTGACTTTAACATCGGCTGCGTTTAATCGTGTGGTAACGAATTTCTCGGGAATATAGCCTTCCGATAAATTATCTGCTTTTACTTTATACCAGCCGTTTTTACTTTCGGATAATAATTGAACTTCGGCGCCATATTTAAAATATCCTAAAAATTCAGCAGAAGTGTTTGGTGAAGTGTACAAACGAGTATCTGAATTGAGGAAGTAGCGTTCCTGAGCGTGCAGTATAACGGAGCAAAATAGGATTGCTAAAAAGTAATATTTTTTCATGAAGTATTTTTTGAAAGAGTTTTTTTGCCACAGATTAAAAGATTTAAAAGGATTATTTAATCTGTGCTAATCCTTTAATCTGTGGCAAAAATAAATTAAGCAAACGTTTTAACAATCCGCCATATTTACGGCAATTGCCAAACCGCCTTCAGAGGTTTCTTTGTATTTAGAATTCATGTCTTTTGCGGTTTGCCACATGGTATCGATTACCTTGTCTAATGGCACTTTTGCATTTTTCGAATCAGTTTCCAGCGCTAACTCGGCAGCATTTATGGCTTTTATGGCACCCATCGTATTTCTTTCAATACATGGAATCTGAACCAGACCGCCAATAGGGTCACAGGTCAGACCTAAATGATGCTCCATGGCAATTTCGGCAGCCATCAGAACCTGAGCAGGACTTCCGCCCATTAATTCACAAAGTGCAGCAGCAGCCATAGAAGACGAGACGCCAATTTCTGCCTGACAACCGCCCATTGCGGCCGAAATGGTAGATCCTTTTTTGAAGATACTTCCAATTTCTCCGGCAACCATCAGGAATTGTTTGATTTCTTTTTCTCCGGCGTTATGGTTTTCGATCACCAGATAGTACATCAATACAGCAGGGATTACACCAGCACTTCCATTGGTTGGTGCTGTTACCACACGGCCGAGGGATGCATTTACTTCATTCACGGCAAGTGCAAAACAACTTACCCATTTTAGGATCTGACGAAATTTTACTTCGGTTTTTCGAATCTCTTCCAGCCAGGTCTGCGGGGAATTGTAGTTCGATAAACCAATTAAACCCTGATGCATGTCAAAAGCTCTCCTGCGAACGTGTAAGCCGCCCGGAAGAATTCCTCCGGTATGGCAGCCGATGTACATGCATTCGAGCATCGTAGTCCAGATACGCATTAACTCGGAATGGATTTCCGCTTCCGGACGCATAGATTTTTCGTTTTCGTAAACAATTTCAGAAATCAGTTTGTTCTCCGAAACGGTATAGCTCAGAAGCTCAACCGCATTTTGAATCGGGAAGGGGAAGGCACATTTTATAACTTCTTTGATTTTGGCATTTTCGCGTTCTTCCTTCACAACAAAACCGCCGCCAATAGAATAAAAAGTCGATTCATATTCAGAGTCATCGGCTTTATAAGCGGTAAATTTTAATCCGTTGGCATGGAAAGGAAGAAACTCTTTATTGAAAACAATGTCCTGAAGAAAATAAAACGGAATCGTAATCTGATTTCCCAGAACGATTTCATTTTTGTCTTCGATATTTTTTATAATTCCGGCAATATTTTCCACCGGAATATATTCGGGATCCTGACCGCTTAAACCTAACATAACGGACAAATCGGTAGCATGGCCTTTACCGGTTAAAGAAAGGGATCCGTATAAATCGACTTTTACCCGTTTAATCTGGTCTAAAATTGATTCGTTTTTTAACTCTTCCAAAAAACGTTCGGCCGCACGCCAGGGACCAAGTGTATGCGAGCTTGAAGGCCCGACACCAATTTTAAGCATATCAAAAACAGAGATACATTCTTCCATTGTTCAATTTTTATTAAGACAAAGATAATTGAATAATGCAAAGAAGTTTTATTATCATTTATAAATCTTGCGGTTTTGTTAAAAAAGATATTAAATTTTAATAATTTGACAACGAAATAAATTTAAATGCTTAATATAGAACTTTCGTAAAAAGTTCGTCGTTTTTTTAGGTATTTTTGTACTGAAGCATATACTAAAGAATTTGATTTTTTTATCCTTTTAAAAAAATCAGTAAACTAAAACTTCCGTGGGTTTCATTTTAATTGATACGCCTTTTTTACGAACAACTAAAATACCACCAAGAAGATAAAATTACACTAATGATAGAATTTTTTCAGCATTTTTTACAAGAATTTGAATTACCACTAAGCAATCCAGTATTAATTTTTTCGTTGATACTTTTCATTATTTTATTGTCCCCGATTTTATTAAAGAAAATAAATATTCCCGGCATTATTGGTTTAATAATTTCCGGAGTAATCATCGGACCTCACGGGCTAAATATTCTGGCAAAAAACTCGGCTGTTGATTTATTTTCAACAATAGGGCTTTTGTATATTATGTTTATTGCAGGTCTGGAACTCGATATGAACGAATTTAAAGCCAACAAAAATAAGAGTTTATTATTTGGTTTTTTCACCTTTATCTTTCCTCTAACAATCGGATTTCCGGTATGTTTTTATTTGTTGCAATACGATTTTAACGCCAGTTTTTTAACGGCAAGTATGTTTGCCACGCATACTTTGGTGGCCTATCCGATCGTAAGTAAATTAGGAATCGCCAAAAATCAGGCGGTTGCCATAACTGTTGGCGGAACGATTCTGACGGATACTGCGGTTTTAATCATTCTGGCGATTATTATGGGAAGCAGTCAGGGCAACCTGAACCAGGCTTTCTGGATAAAATTAGGCGTTTCGCTGGCCATTTTCTCAGCGATTATGTTTTTGGTCATTCCAAGAATTGCAAAATGGTTCTTTAAAAAACTGGAAAGTGAAAAACACGCTCATTATATCTTTGTACTTTCTGTCGTTTTCTTTGCAGCCTTTTTGGCGGAAGTAGCAGGAGTGGAACCTATAATTGGAGCTTTCGTTGCCGGTTTGGCATTAAACCCTTTAATTCCGCATTCCTCTGCTTTAATGAACAGGATTGAGTTTATCGGAAATTCATTGTTTATTCCGTTTTTCCTGATTTCTGTTGGAATGTTGGTTGATATCAGCGTGATTTTAAGTGGACCAACGGCTTTGATTGTCGCCGGAACACTGAGTGTTGTTGCTATTTTCGGGAAATGGATTGCCGCCTTTTTTACACAGGTCGTTTTTAAATATACCAAAACCGAAAGACAGCTTATTTTCGGATTGAGCAGTGCGCATGCCGCGGCAACCCTGGCGGTTATTCTGGTAGGTTTTAAAGCCAAAATTCTGGATGAAAATATCTTAAACGGGACGATTATTCTAATTTTAATAACGTGTATCGTAGCTTCTTTTGCTACTGAAAAAGCGGCTAAGAAAATTGCAATCTGCGAAGAAGAAGTTTCTCACGAAGATGCCAATAAAGATCAGATTTTAGAAGAACATATTCTGATTCCGCTGGCCAAAACTTCGGCAACGGCAGGTCTTTTGGATTTTGCACTTTTAATAAAGGATAAGAAATCAACCAATCCGGTCACTTTGCTGACTATCGTACCCAATAATGATCAGGCCGAAATTAACATTCTGAAATATAAAAAAGCGGTTGATAAATTCGTTATTCAGGGTTCTGCTTCAGAAGTGAAAATCAATACCATTGCCAGAATTGACCATAATCCGGCAAGTGGAATTGCCCGTACTTCAAAAGAAATTATGGCAGATATTGTCATTATTGGCTGGCCACGAAAAACGGGTTTCCTGGATAAGATTTTTGGGGAAAACGTAGATTCAATTATTAACAATGTCGATAAAAGTTTGTTTATCTGCAGGTTTCAAAAGTCATTTATAGAAGAAAAAAGACTGGTTTTCATTTGTCCGCCTTTTTCTGAAAGAGGCGTAGGGTTTCATCTTTTACTTCAGAAAATTTGTCGTTTATCTCAGGAATTAAGCATTCCAATTGTTATTTATGCGGAATATAAAACACATCAGACGATTTCGCAGATTGCGACTAATTTAAGGTTAAATGCGAAGTTAGCTTTCAAAAGTATTCTGGACTGGGAGGATTTTGAAGCTATTTCAGATGAAATCACGCCGACTGATTTAATTGTATTTAATTTATCGCGCAAAGGTTCTGTTTCCTATCAGTCGATCTTTGATAAACTGCCTCAGAAATTCGAAAAATCATTTGATGATAATAACCTGATTTTAGTGTATCCGCAAGATGATCGTAAAGCCACTTCTATGGATGCTTACGAGGATTTTACGGCTACACCATTAACAAAAGGTCTTGAAGCGATTGAGCAAATCGGTAGAGGGTTAGGGAGTATTTTGAAGAAAAGCTAGAATAATAAGTATGGCAAGGAATTTTTTTATAATAATAGTGATGTTTATAACTCTTGTGACATCAGCACAAAATAAAATGAAACAGGCTGACGAACTTATAAATAAAGCTGATCCGGGATGGACTGTTGTAGAAGACTGGATTAAAAATGCAAAAAACAAAGTAGAAGTTTTACCGGCAGAAGCATCAAAAGCAAAAGAAGCTTTGTATCAAACACAAGTTACAACTCACTCACCAATGGGAGCAATTGTTTTTATGACCGGAGGAATTTTGATTGATGATGGCTGGATAAGAATTTTAGGTTCCGGAAACGCAAAATTTAACAGAACGCTGCCTGACTGGAATAAAGGAAAATCATTTAAAGAGTTTGGTGAAAACCCTTCTTTTTTATTGATTGCAGATGATGCAGTCGGAGGTTTTTATATTTTGAACGGAGGAGCATTAGGGAGTGATTCCGGGAAGGTATATTATTTTTCACCTGATAATCTGGAATATGAGCCACTTGATATTACTTATTCGGAATTCCTGCAATTTTGTTTTGGTAACGATTTGGAGAAGTTTTATGAAGGAAGCAGATGGAAAGGATGGAGAGCAGAAGTTTCGAAATTAAAGGGTGATGAAGTTTTTAATTTTTATCCCTTTCTGTGGAGTAAAGAAGGAAGCGATATCGATAAAAATGCAAGAAAAATTATTCCCATTGCCGAACAGTATAGTCTGAATATGGATTTAAGGAAACAAATGGGTTTTGATAAATAAACCAGGTTTGAACATTAATTTCAAAAAACATAAAAATGGAACATAAAATCAAATCAATCAGGCCTTTTATTGGTGCTAAAGATTTCGAAATATCAAGAAGTTTTTACCGTGATCTTGGATTTGAGGAAACGGTTTTAGAATCTAATTTTTCGGTTTTTAAAAGTGATGCAATTGCCTTTTATCTTCAGGATTACTACGCAAAAGAATGGATCGAAAACACGATGGTTTTTCTTGAAGTCGATGATGTGGAGCGTTATTACCAGGATTTGCTGGCACTTAATGTAGCAGAGAAATACGGGGTAAAATTAACTCCAACACGTCATTTAGAGTGGGGAAGCGAATGTTTTCTGCATGATCCGTCCGGTGTTTTATGGCACTTTGGGAAGTTTAATAAATAGTTTTTTTGCCACTAATTTCACGAATTGGCACGAATTTTATTAAAATTAAGCATATTTCAATTAGTGAAAATTCGTGCCAATTCGTGGCAAAAAAATATGTGCGCCAAAAAAAATCAAATCATGAAATCTGCTAAATGAATGGTGTTGCTTTTCCTCTGATACCAATCATTATAAACTAATTCTAAGTTTTCCACCGTAAACTCCCCAAAATCAAAATTACGGAATTTTTCGACGGCCTCGATTAATTGCTTCGAATGCTGAAGTTCTTCCTGAAATCGCATTACGGTAGAATGTGCAGCAGAGATAGTATAGCGGCTGTCTATAGTTTGTTGTAAAGTTGAATTCTTAAAATTCTCACGCAGTTTATTTCGTAAGTTATTCAGGGATTCATCAGTCGGGAAGCCTTGAATCATCAAGGCGGAAGGAGAAGCTGTAACTCCTTTGAATTTAATTGTAATGCCGTCTAAATCTACCAGGCTTTTACAAATAACTTCAATGTAATCGTTAGGCGAAATCTGATTTAAGCGAAATTCCTCCGAACAGGAAATAATTGACATTACCGTAATGTGAATATCTGAATCAGGATAATAATATTGTGTAGGTTCCACTTCTTTTAAGGCTTCTAAAAACAACTTAATCTTTGTTTTTACGGTATCGTTTGGGCGAATGAGCAGTGTTATTCCAAATCGGGAATCAGATTCATTATTGATTTGAGAATCAGGAATGCAATTTCCGGCCAGAATAGCTTCGGAAGATTTTTTATAGAGCTGATTGTAATGTTCAGTTAGATTCATTGGGGTTATTTGATTTTTCCTTTTTCTAAATTTTCCTGTAGCCTGAATTTTACAATTTTGGTAATTAAGGCAAATGGCATTGGTTGGTTTAAAGGAAATTGTAGAGAACCTTTTCCTGATTTGTATTTATAAAGTTCCTCTTTAAAAGTTTCATGACCGCTGGGCAAAGCATACAGGCCAATGTGCTTTTTTTGTTTCAGGTTTCAGGTTTCAAGTTCCGTACAGAACCTGAAACTTGAAACTGAGAACTCCTCCTACGCCAGCCCTTTCGGGAATCTGTCCAGCACCAAATTAAGTTGAATATGATGTTCTAAATAGGCTTTTGCACCGGCTAAAACTAAAGTAAAACCTTCAGTTGAATTTCGGACCTGATCAATTATGGTGTCAGAATCTCCTTTTAGACCTGAATTGGTGATGCTTACAAAAGTTTCGCTTTCGTTTAACGGGGTAAAAATCCATTCTACTAAAGTGATTTCATCCGGATTTCCCCATTCGATCACAATCTTCTGATTTTCTTTGATCACTTTCGTTAAGACCGTCAGCGAAAAGCCATACATTTCCCAGGTCCATTCAGTCGATTGGTCTTCTTCTAATTTTCCCGAACCCTTGCTAAACCAAAAGTTACTGGTGATTTCGGGATTTATAAAAGCCTGAAAAACTTCTGAAACAGGTTTTCTTATCAGCATTTCGGCTTTTGCGAATTTATTGTTCTCGGTTTTCATAGAATATAAATGTAGAATGTTTTTGTAAAATGTAAAATGTCATCTGAGACCTGAGACTGAGACCTGAGATCTAAAACCTCTAATTTATGAAATTTAATTTTAAGGTTTATATTTTCTCTTTATCAATCCATTTTCCGGTAGTTGGCGCTACGTAATGCTTCATTTTGTGTAATAAATCCTCGATATTGTCACTTACCAAAAGCATTTCTTTATTGACGTTTTTCAGGAAACCTTTATCGACCATGGTCTGGGTCAGTGCTATTAGAGAATCGTAAAAGCCGTTTATGTTTAAAATCGCAATGGGTTTTTTATGTAAGCCTAATTGCGCCCATGTCAGCATTTCAAATAGTTCTTCGAGAGTTCCGAAACCACCCGGAAGTGCAATGACGCCATCGCATAAATCATTCATTTTGGTTTTTCTTTCGTGCATGCTTTCGACTAAAATTAATTCGGTCAGTCCCTGATGTGCAATTTCTTTGGAACGCAGGAAATCGGGTAAAACACCAATTACTTTTCCGCCTTCACTGAGTGTTCCGTCTGCCACTGCACCCATCAGGCCTACATTGGCGCCTCCGTAAACCAATTCTATATTATGCTGGGCCAGTGTTTTTCCTAGCAAGGCTGCTTGTTGTGTGTATATTTCTTCCGTTCCAAAGCTGGAGCCGCAGAATACAGTGATTCTTTTCATGCTGTTTTTGTTTTATTCTTGTTTTTTTATTTCGTACACAAAATTATGACGGGATGGTTCGTTGTAATAAGCGACCTCTATTTCTTCTGTTTTTACGGCACCGAGTTTTTCTATTGCTTTTTGCGAACGGTAATTTTCTGCCCCGATATGAAACTGAACTTTATCGACAGATTTAAAAGCATAATCCAGCATCATTTTTTTTACCTGAGCATTAAATCCGGTGCCCCAAAACTTTCTTCCGTAAAATGTATAGCCGATAAAAACACTTTTATTTTCCGGTTCATATTCATAAAATCGGGTACTTCCGGCTATTTCACCCGTACTTTTATCCATAATAAGAAAAGCGCCTTTGCTTTCCATGGCACCTTCAAAGAAATTTCGGAAAACGTCTCTTTCGTAGCGGTTTTTATTCGGATGCTGCTCCCAGATTAAAGGATCTGAAGCAACTTTGTAAAGTTCTTCAAAATGATTTTCCTGCAAAGGAATTAATTTTGTCAGATCATCTTCTAAAATTTCAGGTTGTAGATTTAAAAGGGATGTATTCATTTTGAGCGGTTTTTAAAGTTATATTTTTTTGATCTGAACACAGGAAACATTTTCCAGTTTTACTTCTTTTCCCGTTTTTTTAAGCAAGCCCGTTTTTGGATTCCGTTTGAAAACAATAACATTTCCGGTAAGGACATTGGATGCGATCAGGAATTTTCCGGTTTCATCAATTGCAAAAATGCGGGGATGTTTTCCTAAAGTCGACTGATAGCCAATACTTGTCAAAAGTCCGTTGGCACCGATAGAAAAAATGGCAATATTGTTTTCTTTCCCTCTGTTGGTGGCATATAAAAATTTTCCGTCAGGCGCAATATGAATGTCTGAACTTTCAAAACCTTCGGTAATGGAATCCGGATGTGTGTTGATGCGCTGGATCTTTTTTAAACTTCCGTTTTCATATTGGTAAACACTTACGGATACTGACATTTCTTCGATACAATACCCGAATTTCTGATTCGGATGAAAGGTCAAATGCCGCGGTCCGCTCTCCGGATCTGTTTTGGTAAAGGGAATGGGGGCTTCAACTAAAGGCTGTTTCAGGGTTGCATCAAATTGATAACAACGGATTTTATCAGCGCCCAAATCAGGCAGGAATACATAATCAAATTGTGGCGAAAAGATAGTGGAATGAATATGGGAACGGGTTTGCCTTTTTTTATGGACACTTCCATCCTGATATTGAAAATTTTGCGCAATCGAATCTATTTTGCCATTTTCCATCAAAGGATGAACCGAAACACTTCCTTCGGTATAATTACCATTTATAAGCCATTTACCACTTTTATGAACAGAAACGTAAACCGGATTTTCGCCGCCACTGGACTGTTTGTTTAAAAAAGTAAGCGTTTTATTTTGTGGATTAAATTCGAAACTGCTGACGCTTCCTGCATTTTCTGTTTTACTGTCTGTGCAGGCATAAACGTATTTTCCGTTTGGGGATACCGTCAAAAACGACGGATTGATCAGGTTTTTTGCTGCAGTTATTTTGGTTAGCTTACCCTTTAAAGTATCCAGCTGATATACGACAATAGATTCTGCCGCTTTATCCCTGTTGTAGGAACCTAAAAAAACGTAGGTGTTTTGGGAAAAGGCAGTGCATGATAGTAGTGAAAAAAGTACGAACAGATTAAATTTTAATTTCAAGTTTTCCGGTTTTAAGGGTTATTTTAATCATTTATTCTACGCCTTTCCACCACTGCTGAAATTGCTGATTTTCATTTTTCAGTTCGACTAATTCACCGATCATCGGTGTAATTAACGGAATTGGATTTTCTGATAAATCATTTAATTCCGTCACTTTTTTCAAAGGTTCATCCCACGGATGCATGGCCAGTGCGAATTTTGAGGAATGTACCGGAAAAACTCTTTTTGCTTTTAGGTCTTTCATCGCTTTGATTACATCTTCGGGCAAATTATGAATATATCTCCACGCCGGATTGTACTGACCGTTATCGATTAGTGCCAGGTCGAAAGGGCCAAATTTTGCGCCAATTTCTGCAAAGTGGGTATCATAGCCGCTGTCACCGCCGAGATACATTTTAAAATTTTGGGTTTCTAACACAAAGGAAGTCCAAAGTGTATTGCAGCGTTTAATTCCCCTGCCCGAAAAATGTCGGGACGGAGTGGTATAAAGTGTCAGATTGGAATCAAGTTCTATTTTTTCATGCCAGTCTCTTTCGATAATATCGTTTGTTGGAAAGCCCCAAAATTCAAAATGTGAACCCACGCCAAGCGCACAGATTACTTTTTTGATTTTTGGCTTCAGTTTCAAAATTGTTGCGTAATCCAGATGGTCATAATGATCGTGAGTGATTAATAAATAATCAATTGGAGGAAAATCTTCAGCCGCATAAATCTCAGTTCCTTTAAATGCTTTTGTAGTTCCATAAACAGGGGAGGCGTTGCCGCTAAAAACGGGATCTATCAAAAATCGTTTTCCTGCAAGCTGAATGAAATAAGAAGAATGTCCAAACCAGATTAAAACATCCTGATCAATAGGAAGTTCCAGTAAATTGGTCTTGATGGAGGGAATTAAATCTTTCGGAACTTTTCTGTCTACCTTTTTAAACAAAAAATCAGAGATGATATTAAAATAGCCGTAGCCTTCTGCAAGTTCAGGCGTGAAGTTTTGGTTTTCGAATCTACCGTTTTTAAATTGTGGTGATTTTTGTAGTAAAGCCAATCTTTCACCAGCTGGTTTTTTACCATATCGCGGATGTTTAAAAACGTAAATAAGAAAGGCAAGTAAAAGAATCAGTAGGGTAATAGCCATAGTGGTATTTAATTTGAGGGATATAAATTTTTTAAATATTCTAATGAATGTAAAATCATTTTTTTGAGTACTTCAGGTTCAATGTCGGCTAATTTTTTAATGTAAATACAACCTTTTGAAGCTTTATGTTTTCCTAATTCAGAAAGTATTTCTTCTCTGTTTTCGGGTGAAGTATAGAGGTAAAGTGAAATGGCAGCTTTTCTTGGCGAAAAGGCAACAAGCGGCGCATCACCTTCATGGCCGCTGGCATATTTATAGTGGTAACTCCCGAAACCAATAATACTGGGTCCCCACATTTTGGGTTCGAAACCTGTAATTTTCTGCATCATTCTGATGAGTTCAAACGCATCCTTTTTTTTCGTCTCTTCTTCAACGAAAATATTTATAAAATCAACAACATTACTTTGGGTTTCGGTAGTTTTATTCTTTGCCATTGTATTTTATTTTTAATTCAGTACATCACTTTTCAAAAGGATATTTTTGATCTTAATCTCAGCATTATATAACAAATCCGAATTTTCGTTGGTCTGATTTTCCAAAATAATCAAACTGACATCACTTTTTGGGAAATACAAATTTACAGAAGAAAAACCATCTCCTAAACCGGTATGGCCTCTATATTTTGGCGTTTCTTTGTCTACAATTCTAAGTCCGTATCCGTACCCTTGTTTTTCTTTTCCAAAAACATTGTGCTGTGCTTTTATATTGTAATGAATCATAAGTTGGTACGATTCAGGCTTCAGTATCTTTCCTTTGTGAAGATTGTTGTTCCAGATAGCCAAATCATTTACGGTAGAAATAATTCCATTAGATGCGACACTTTCAGGTGTAATTATAGATTTTTCGACCTTTTTGAAAGTATTGTTCGTATTGAGGTAACCTGATACTAAGTTTTTATTTTCGTTTTGAGAATAGCAAAAAGTATTTTTCATTTGTAACTTCTTAAAAAGTGCATTGGCTACTTCCGAATAACTTTTTTTAGCCGTAAACGCAATAATCTGACCTAATAATCCATAACTTAAATTACCATATTTAAAATCTGTTCCGGGCTTGAAAAGCAAAGGTTTTTGCAAATCTGTGATTCCATGAGAATGATTCAATAATTGATGCACTGTTACAGAATCTGCCCACGGCTGCGTTAGATAAGGCAGGTATTTTTTTATGGGAGATTTCAGGTCAATTCTGCCTTTCTCAACTTCTTTCAAAATCAACACTGCTGTAATTTGTCTCGTGTTTGACATGATTTCAAATTCGCTGTCGATTGTCAACGCTGTCTTTTTTTCAAAATCAGCAAAACCCTGCGCTTTGCTATAAACTGTTTTTCCTTTTTTGGAAATAACGACAACACCATTAAATTTAGGTTCCGTAACTTTAATCAAACTGTCTATTTGGACGCTTAATTGGTCTTTTTTTTGCGAAAATGAATGGTTACTTAACAGTAAGAAAAGGAAAGAGAATAAAAAGGAAGCTCGTAGCATTAGGGTTATGTTTGGATTTAGTTTGTTTTATAGTTTTCAGTCTCGGTCTCAGTCTCAGTCTCAGTAGCAAACTGCGACCGAAAACTGAGACTATATTAGAACATTCCGTTTTCGTTGATCATTTTAGCAGGAACGGCCTGGCCTAAATCCCAAAGCTCTACTATTTTATCAGATTCAAACCTGAAAATGTGAACTACTGCAACACCGTGGTCCTTGCTGTTTTGCTTTACATGCGAATGTACGGCAACCATTTCTTTATCTCCAATCGTATGATGAATTTCAAAAATCTTATTTGGATTTTGCCGGGACGATTCCTCCATTGCCAGCATCAAAGTATTGGCATCTCCTTTAAAATAAACATTATGATGCTTAAAACCCACACCCACGTAAAGGCGAAATGCCTCATGCGAATGCCCTTTTGCTGCCAGTTTCAAAAAGTCCTTTGCAATATATTTCTTAGTCATGATTTCAAAAATTTAAAAGCTAACTAAGTTATGAAATAACGGTCTAAAAATTTAAATAATTATTGCTTAATTAACTTTTACCACGAGACGAAGTAGCGAATTTATGAAAATTATGAATTGTTTTCAGAAGGAGAAGATTTCTTTTATTAGTTAAAAGATTGTCTGAATTCTAAAGGAGAAACCGTTGTTTTGGTTTTGAATAATTTACTGAACGACTGCTGATGCTCAAAACCCAGTTCAAAAGCAATTTCGCTAATCGATAAATCGGTTGTGGAAAGTTTTTCTTTTGCTTTTTCGATCAATTTATCATGAATGTGCTGTTGTGTGCTTTGACCGGTGAGTGTTTTTAGCAATACGCTTAAATAATTGGGAGTGATATTTAAGGTTTCTGCAATATAATGAACTGTTGGTAAACCGTTTTTAGTCAAAGTATTAGTGCTGAAATACTCCTCCAGCAAGTTTTCTAAGCGGGCCAGAATCTGATGATTGCTTATTTTTCGTGTAATAAACTGGCGGTTGTAAAAACGTTCTGCATACGTAAGCAGCAATTCAATTTGAGCGATAATAACATCCTGGCTGAATTTATCAATATTTGACTGATATTCCTGCTGAATATTTTTGATTATATTGATAATCATTTTCTCTTCTTTGTCTGAAAGATGCAGGGCTTCATGAACCGAATAGCCAAAATACTCGTATTGTTTGATCTTTTTAGCAAGCGGTGTATTCCATAAAAAATCAGGATGGATCAATAAAGACCATCCTGTATGTTGTAACTCTGCATTGCCTTCTATAGAAAAAACCTGACCCGGCGAGATAAATAACAAAACCCCTTCCTTAAAATCATATTCCTGCTGCCCGTATTTCATTTTGGCATTTGCACCTCGTTTTAATGCAATCGAATAAAAGTCAAGCATTAGGCTTCTCGGTTCATTTTCGTTCAGATATTTTAAATCTTCGAAATTATAAACGCTCACTAAAGGATGCTCGGGTTTTGGCAAATCACGAAACTCATGAAATTCGCTGATACTTTTTATTCGGAGAGGTTGTTGATTTGCCATAGTCTAAGGTACTTATTTCTGATTATAAAAGGAAGCAAATTCTTTGGCGTAATCAGCCAGTTTTGTTTTCCCCATTATTGCGGGCCTGTTTTGGTAATAATCTTCACCGAGCAACCCATTGTAAAGTCCGGCGTACATTTCGATCAGGCCTGCTGCGATTTTTGGCTGCATTCCCACATTTACTAAACCGTTTAAGGCTTCTTCATCGCTGATTAAAACCCATTTCAAATCCGGTTTTCCAATTGCGGTACCTAAAATGCGAGCCGTTTCATTGCCTGTAAGTTCCTCACTGGCTACATAACGTACTTTTTTGCCGTTAAGCGGAGTTGTGATTTCTTCTGCAATGGCAGACGCAATGTCCAGTGGAGAGACAAAAGGTATCGTTTTTTCAGCTCCGTAATTCGTAGCAATAACTCCCTGAAATTTAATCTGTGGAATATAAGCTTCTAAATTATAAAAGAACGAAGTCGGACGCATAAACGTAATCGCGACGTCTGTAAGTTTGTTCAGGACAGCTTCAATTTCGTGATAACGAAGAATAATACCCGAATTTTTCTCTAAATGAGCACCAATACTACTCAAAAAGACCACGCGTTTTACGCCTGATTTTTGGATGGCTTCGGCATAATTATTTCCGATTGTACGTGTAAAAGCATCCAGGTCAAGATTAGGATCGAAATAATTGGCTCTTGGAACCATACAATATACGGCATCTGCTCCCGTAAAAGTTTTGGTCAAGAAAGCGGCATCTTCTACAGAACCAATGGCTGCCGAAGCTGCCAGGATTTCAATTTCTGCTTGTTTCTCAGTGTTGCTGCTAATTACCGTAACCTGATGTCCTTTTTGCACTAACTCCTGAGCCAGTGGCTTGCTGATGTTCCCCAGGGAACCTGTAATAATAATTTTCATTTGTCTGTTTTTTATGATGTGACAAAGTTCTGCAACATCATAACAAGAGCTGTAGTCAAATCTACTATTGTCTTAGCCTAAAACAGGAGTAATGTCTTTTTGGAATTATTTTGCCGATAATTTCTTTTCGTTTTCGGTTTGAGGTTTGTCTTTGCCATTTGGCTGACCTTTGCCGGTTGTGATAAGTTTTTTAAGGCTGTTTTGAATGTAATTCGTCCATGAATCCCTGCAGATTTCAAAACATTCGTAATCGGGAACTAAGCCAAAATGGGTGAAACGAAGTTCTGTTTTTCCGTCTTTTTCCCCAATTTCAAAAGTTGGTTTAGTACCTGTCCATTCTTTTTCGTCTTCCGTAAACTTAAAATAGTTTTCCTCTACCAGCCAGACTATTTTGCGGTTGGGAATCACTTCAGTCAATTTCACTTTACAGCGATGCACATCTTCGTAATGATATTTAAAGGTATCATTCAATTTAGCTGTATTTCCTTCTATTTCCTCCGACCACCAGCCGCGAACGTTGGTAACGGCATTAAAAACGTCCTCCGCAGAATGATCAGTAATAAGAGTTGTGGTAAAATCCTGTGTACTCATGGTGTATCATTTTAGAAATTAGTACAACAAATTTACATTCTATAAATCAATAACTTAGGTTGTTTAAGGACAATTTTAAGGGTAGATTCGGACAGGTTTTTAGATTATTAGATTATTAGATTTTAGATTGTTGGAATTTGGAATTTTAAAGTTTGGAATTTTAGATTTTAGGCTTTGTATTGTTGCAATTTGGAATTTTAAAGTTTAGATTGTTAGATTTTAGAATGTAGATTGTTGGAATTTGGAATTTAATTTTTGGAATTTATTTTTTTTCACCCCTAATATTCCTTCACATCATCAATTAAAAAAGATTTTCCGGATTCGATAACTTTGATGTCCCTTTTGTAGGTAGATTTATATTGCGTATCTTTTATAATAACCTGAAAAATATAGACATTTCCTTTTGCACTTATTAATTCACACTTAGAAACTACAATTTTTACCCAGTCCTGAGCAGAAATTAAAAAACCATCATATCCGGCATATTTTACATCATATTTCTTTTTCCATTTTTTATTGAATTGTTCTAATGTTAAACTGCCTTCTGTATCCATGTCGATATTCATAGCGTCAGTTTTGTAGTCGTTATAGCTTTTTGTCGTTATTGAAATCATATCGGCAGATTCTTGTTTAAAGAAATTTTCAATAGATTTTACGAGCCATTTTTTGGCCAGTTCACTTTTGTCGAAAGCAATTTCTTTAGGGTTGCTAATTTCAGGCTGATTTAGTTTTGGACTTGCGTATGAGAAAAAGAAGATGAGATGGAATGCGAGTACGATTTTTATTTTGTTCATTTTAAGGTTGGATTATCGTCTATTTTATTCGAATGTATTCAGACTGGTAGCAATCGTGACATTCGTCATTTAAATACAATTTGTTGTCTTTAATTTCAAAAGATTGGCTGGGCATGTTTTCGATTACAATCATTTTTTTGTTATCTCCGTAAATCGAATTCTGGTTTTTTATGGAAAAAGTATTTTCAGACAGCAAATTCCCATTTTCATATTTTTTGATAGTGGAGTTTGAAATTTCAATAGTCATTGTCTTTTTCTCCGATGCCGGGGTAAGGGTGGAACCAATAAATCCGCCTGTTGAACTGACCCAATTCCATTTTCCGTTTAGGGGATTTTCTTTAGAAGTATCCATATTACTGCTGCTGCTGCACGAAAGTAATTGGAGGAATACCAATACAAAAGCAATTTTTTTTATCATTTTCAGTTCTGGATTAGGGTTAGGATTTCTCTGTTTGTTATTTTCTTGTAAGGTCGGTAATTAATAAAGGATTGTTTTCTTTTAATTCCTGTACGATTTCTTCAACCGTTCTGCGGCCTTCTTTTATATCGTCAAATTCGGTGGTAGTAATTCCGATAATTTGAAGGAATGTCACTTCACCATGAGGTGTTTCTATTTTTTCAATTTCGGGATCTGTTACAAATACCAATCCGGTGATTTCAGTTTCGGTATCGAGTCTTATCGGGCCGTTTGCAGGCATATAGTGAAATTCTTCAAACCAGTTTCCGCTGCTAAACACATATTTGGCAATATTTTGCAATAAGGCAATGGCCCAGCCCGGATTTTCGCTGTCTCCGGAAAACGGTTTTAATCTGAAAGTAAGTTCAAATCCCCATTTACTGTATTCACTGTCTAGTTTTTCTTCATTATAATACAATTCCGAAAAGCCATAGGTTATAAAATGAAAATGATCTGTTTGTTTTTTACTTTCGTAAATACTTACACCGTCCAGCGGATGTTCTCCACCCAGCATATAATTTATTGCCGGAGCAAAATGTTTCGGTTCCTGATTTGGGTAAAGGCGCTCGAATTGTCTATCGATTTCCAGCCATCCAACGGCATCCTCTTCTGTAAACTCTTTTTTGTATTCTTCTAATGTCATGTTCTCGAAAAATTTAAATCGTCCTGTTTTATAAAATATTTTTATTAGGAAAAGATATTGCCTGAACTAATTTAAAATAAAATTTTAGATATCCTTGTCTTCGGGTGAAGGATTTACTGTATTGTGTTTTTTGAATGTAGTCGTGAAGTTTTGTACAAATTCTTTGGTGTACTGGCCTGTTTTGTCGAGATCAGGATCTAAAATGGTGATTTCAAGCCCCGTTAATTGATCACTTTGAAACAAATAGGAGGTAAGCTCATTAAACTCCTCATAAGTAAGACCATCCGGAGTGCGGCTGTCTACGCAGGGCATTATGGAATCGTTTAAAACGTCTGCATCGATATGGAGCCAGAATCCGTCGAGGTTTTTATTTTCGACTTCAGAAAGAAAGGATTGAATGCAGTTTGAAATGCCTTGTTTTCGTAATTCCTGCAAGCTTATGTAAGTCGCGGAAGAGTTGCAAATTTGATTTTCATAGGCGTCATCGTATTCCCGATTGCCTACGCACCAGAGGTTTTCTTCTTTTATATAAGGCTGTAAATTCAGCATATCGGTTAATTTCTTAGGGCCGTTTCCGGTTACGATCGATGCTGCCATTCCGCCCACGCCTCCGGTTTCTGATAGGGAAACGTCCATGAAATCGGTGTGTCCGTCCAGATAAAATAAACCATAATTTCCTTTTTGTTTTAAGGCAATGACCGATCCCAGAAGAATGCTGCAATCGCCTCCCAGTACGAACGGAAATTTGTTTTGAGAAAGTAAGTTGTTAACTAAATAGGCCTGTTCCCTCGCATAATCAACCAGCGAATTGACATTGAGTATTTGGGTTTCGGAATCTCTGGTATTTGAATATCGCGGCGCATCAAGTCTGATAGTACTTTTGGGTTGAATGATCTTGTGTAAATTATGTTTCCAGAACCAATCAGGCAGATTTTTTACGCCCGGTTCTTTTCCGGGTTGCGGTTCTTTTAATCCTAAATTAGATGGAAATTCAACAATATAAATCTCTTTCATAACCTTATTATTTACTGATAAAGTTATTAAATATCTCTATTTTTTGTGGAAAGAAAAATGATTACTTATGTTTTTTTTCCATCGTGATGGTGAGCTTATTTTTTTGTTGTTTTATGTTTACCATTTGACCTTCAATAAATCCAAGTTCTTTAAGCCATTTGCCAGCAAGTCTTATTACAGGAGTTGTTGTGATTTTGTGATTTCTTGCTTTGTATATCGTGTGAATTTTTAGTTTTCTTGAATGTATCATTGTCGTATAATTATATGAAAAATGTGATCTCGTGTCATAAATCAAATGTCATGTAAATTGCCGAGAAATTTGTCATATTAAAATACGACATGTTGATTATTTATATAATCTAAAAGAAAAATAAGTCAATAAATTATTGAACTGACTGATTTAGAACTATGTAAGGAACAAAAAAATCCGATCTGCTTTCACAAATCGGATTTAGTATTAAAAATTGAAATAAATTATTTTTTAGGATTCTTTACATTTTTATCGGTATCCATCATTTCCATGAGTTTCAAGCCTAATAAACCGCTGATCGAACCATCAGAACCACCATTTCCGGTGATTAATACATCCGGAATTACTTTGATGTTTCCTTTACCAATTTCCTCGGTAACTTTGTATTTGGTGAAATTATCACCACCCATCGCCGTAACCTGTAACTGATACGATTCTGCTGTCGATTTACCAATCGCCATAATTTTTTCCGCTTCGGCTAAACCGGTTTTGGAGATTCTTTCGGCTTCTGCACTTGCATTAAGTTTGGTCGCTTCGGCTTGTGCGCCGGCTCTGGCTTTTGTAGCTTCTGCTTCAGCATTGGCACGCATTTTTGTGGCTTCTGCTTCCGCGTTTACGTTTAGTTTTAAACTGGTAGCATCTCCTTCTGCTTTTTTAACGGTCGCGTCTGCGGTACGTTGTGCGATTTCAACACTTTGTGATGCACGAACGATTTCTTTCTGCATGTCGGCAATTGCCGTTTCTTTTTCCATTCCCTGACGTTGTTCCTGCGCCATTCTTTGGGTTTGGTAGGTTTTTTGTTCTTCTTCGGCTAATTTTCTGTCCGTTAATGTTTTCATTAAGGAATCCGGCGGAACGATATCACCAATTAAGGTATCAACGGCATTTACGTTGTATTCGTCCAATACCAGCTTGATATGGTTTTTAGCAGATTCCTGACGCTCTTTTCTGGTCGATAAAAACGAAATTACATCGCTGTCCTGAGCCGAGTTTCTGAAATAGTTACCAATGGTAGGTTCTAAAACCTGAGAAACAAGGTTGTTCATGCTTCCGAAACGGGCAATAACTTTTGGTGCTTCCGCAGCTGGAACGTGAATGATCTGTGCTACATCCAGATTAAACGGGAAACCATCTTTGGAACGAACGGTAATGGTAGACAGATTTTTATCTAAATTATGGGATTCGCTTCGTGCATTGGCCCAGTTTAAAACCAGGTTGGTGGTCGGAACGGCTTCCAGTTTGGTGGTGTATTTGTTTAAGGCATATTTTCCGGGACCAAATGGTTCCATCCAGACACCGCGTTGTCCTTTTGAAACAATATTTCCGTGTTTGAAGGTATCGCCCGTAACATCCTGTCCGTCTTCACCAATATAGGAGATTACTACTCCAACATAACCAATAGGTACATCGGTCATTGGATTCTGTTCAATCAGGATTGCCCAGGTATTGATGTAATACGAACCTGCCAGCATGACCTGAGGCTGTAAACCACGATTTCCGCCTTTGTCCAGAAACTGATCAAAATCCTGAAAGTTGTTGTGTCCTTCTACAAATTTTCCGGCAATCTGCCCTTGCGGAATCGGTTCACCATCGAGAGCCGTAACGATTCCGATCATGTTTTCGTAAATCTTGATCTGGTCTGCCATTACAATTTCAAACAGAAAGGTATTAATACGATACGAACCTGTGGTGATAAAAGCAGTCTGACGTCCTTTCTGACCGCCATTGTTTAAGAATGCTGTGGCGTCCTGAAAGTTATCGCTGTCTACTTTTCGGGCCAGGATTCGTCCGGTTGGGATTTCCTTTCCGTCTTTACTTAAAACAAGCCCGATTTTCCCTTCCGGAATAATGGTAAATCCGGTCATGTCTACGGTGTATTGCCAGATCCACATGGCCCAGTACAATCCGGGAGCTAAAGTTTGTGCCTGGTAACCTGCTTCTCCTTTTGTAGCAATGATTCTGCCATCGGGAAGGGATTTGTCGGCACCAAATAAAACGAATTTCTTGGTCACCAGACCAATTTTATCTTCGGGAACAATTACCATTCCGAAGAATACGCGAAGTACAAATTTGTAAAATAAGATGGAGAATACAAGTAAGAGTACCCACCAATAAGAAGTAATTTCAGTCATAGTTGTTTAGATTTTATACTACAAACGTAATAGAAATATTTCCTATTAAAATGAAATATTTTTAAAATTAACATTTGATGATTTTGGACTGAAAGTGTTAAAATTAATTCGATTTTATATCGTTGGAATTGTCATTTTGTGACACGATTTTTTGCTCTGTCAACTATGATTGGTATTTTGGGTTTTAACAATTTAAAAGGGGAATTGTTTTGTTTTGGACAGGCGATTGGAGGGAAAGAGTTTGTATGATTTTACAAACTAAAAACAAGATGCTCAAAAAAAATCCGATTTGCTTTCGCAAACCGGATTTTAGTTCAATTTTTAGTATTTCTATTCCAGCTTTTTTATAATCTGTGCTGCTCCATCTTGTAAACCTTTGTAATAATCGCCTTTTTTTAATTCCGGAATTACAAAAGTGGAGATGATACTTTCTACTTCTTTGTCGCTAAGTTTATTGCGTAATTTGTCTAGTCCGCGAATTTGTATCTGCCTTAATTGTTTGCTTATGACCAGTATAATGGAAGCATCAATTTTCAGGCTGGTATTGAGATATTTGTCAAGTTCTAGAGAGTAATCGCTAAGGTCTGTGTACGGACTTATTGATGGAGTAGTCACTATAACAATTTTATGTCCGGTTTTTGTTTCACAGGATTTTAAAGTTGCACTTAAAGTTTGTACTTGTTTTGGAGTCAGAATTTTTTCGAAGTCATTTACGTAATCGTATTTTTTTCCGAAGATGTTTTGGGGTTCTGTTTTGGTTTGTGCAAAAAAGCTATTCGAAAAAAGAACAGAAAGCGCAATAATGAAAAATATTTTTTTCATGGGTAGATTTGTTTTGGGGAGCCGCAAAATTACCACTTTATTGTTAGAATTCGCCTTGTAATTTGATACTAAAAGGTTAATGTTTTTATTTGCGGGATTCTGAAGTGCTTACCTGTTGTATGCCACACCAGGATTTGATATTTAAAGCATTAAAATCAGGACATTTTTTGGCTTCTTTTTTAGATAAGGAGATAATTTCTTCTTTTGTTAATCCAGAATTATAGTAATAATTGTTGTAGTCCTCTCCGTAAATCCAGGCATCACTGGATCCGTTTTGCATGACAGTGGTGTTAAAAATAAATAGGTTGGATTGTTTTGGAATGTAATAATTGGAATCAATTAAACAGCCCCATACATTTCCGGGAAAAGCAGAGCTGAAGAATGCACAAAGGAAAATGAGCAGGAGTGTTGTTATTATGTATTTTTTATATTTCATTGCATGATTTTTTCTGATGTGAAAAATAGAAAATAAATTCGACCTGCTTTTACAAAATGATTTTTTTTAAATAATTATGACTAAATAATATCACGCAAAGGCGCAAAGTTTTTGTGCTATTATTTTTTTTAATTTTGACCTTGAAAAATAACGAATAGCTTTAACTGACTTAGAGAGAATCTAATGTATAAAATAGGACCTAACCAATTGAAAAACATTCAAAACAAAAAAGTGCTCCCATTTTCAGAAACCGTATACAAAACTTTGCGCCTTTGAGTGAAAATGAGCAAAGACATCCTGAATAAAAAAATCCGACTTGCGTTAGCAAACCGGATTTTTTAAATTGAAAATTATATGTAACCGTAAAACGGTTTTGTATTACAAGTGAATTACTTCGCCATAAGCATCAGCTACAGCTTCCATAACGGCCTCACTCATGGTTGGGTGAGGGTGGATTGATTTTAGGATTTCATGACCTGTAGTTTCCAGTTTACGGGCTACAACTGCCTCAGCAATCATATCTGTAACTCCGGCACCAATCATGTGGCATCCTAACCATTCTCCGTATTTAGCATCGAAGATTACTTTTACGAATCCGTCTGAATTACCGGATGCTTTTGCTTTTCCGGAAGCAGAGAACGGGAATTTACCAATTTTTAAATCGTATCCTTTTTCTCTTGCCTGTTTTTCAGTCAAACCAACAGAAGCAATTTCAGGAGTTGCGTACGTACAGCCCGGAACGTTTCCGTAATCGATTGGATCTACGTGTAATCCTTTAATTTTTTCAACACAGTTGATTCCTTCAGCAGAAGCTACGTGAGCCAAAGCCTGTCCAGGAGTAATGTCTCCAATTGCGTAGTAACCCGGAATGTTTGTTTGATTGTAAGCGTTTACTAAGATTTTATCTCTGTCGACAGCGATTCCAACTTCTTCTAAACCTATGTTTTCAATGTTTGTTTTGATTCCAACGGCAGAAAGTACAATATCAGCTTCAAGGATTTCTTCTCCTTTGGCTGTTTTTACCGTTGCTTTTACACCAGCTCCCGAAGTATCCAATGATTCTACAGAAGAACTGGTCATTACTTTAATACCTGCTTTTTTCAAAGATTTTTCAAATTGTTTTGAGATATCTTCATCTTCTACAGGTACCACGTTTGGCATGAATTCGACAATAGTAACATCTGTTCCCATTGAGTTGTAGAAATGTGCAAATTCCACTCCAATTGCTCCTGAACCTACAATAATCATAGATTTTGGCTGCGTTGGTAATGTCATTGCCTGACGGTATCCGATTACTTTTACACCATCCTGAGGTAAGTTTGGTAACTCACGGGAACGTGCTCCGGTTGCAATGATAATATGATCGGCACTATATTCGGTAACTTTATTGTCTTTGTCTGTAACGTCCAGTTTTTTTCCCGGTTTTAGTTTTCCAAAACCTTCAATAACGTCAATTTTGTTTTTTTTCATCAGGAACTGAACCCCTTTGCTCATTCCTTCTGCAACATTACGGCTACGTTGTACAACTGCAGGGAAATCTTTATCAAAGTCAGAAACTTTTAATCCGTAGTCAGAAGCGTGTTTCAGATAATCAAAAACCTGAGCTGATTTTAGTAATGCTTTTGTCGGGATACATCCCCAGTTCAAACATACACCACCTAAGTTTTCTTTTTCAACTACAGCTACTTTAAAACCTAATTGTGAAGCTCTGATTGCTGTAACATATCCGCCGGGACCACTTCCTAAAACAATAACGTCGTATTTCATTTTTTTTGCTTTTAGTATTTACTACCGAAAATGAAGTTTTTGAATCCGAAACTCATTTTCAATTTCTTTGTTATTTGTGATTGCGAATTTAAGGATTTATTTTAAAAAAATAGTACGATGTAAAAAAGTAAAAAGGTAAAATGTGAAATGTTGATTTAAATATCCTACATCTCTCATTTTACCTTTATCATTTTATTCAAGTCGATTAAACCTTAATATGTCCCCAGTTTTCACCGCTGGCAATACGTCTGATCTGCATTTCGCTTACGCCGAATTGCTTGGCGATCATTTTCAGACGTGTTTTTTGTTCCGGTCTGGCGAGAATTTTCTTGATTAACATCACTTTGGTGGTAGTTAATTTTCTTCCGTCCGATTTTAGGTTGTGTTCGATCAGATTCTTTTTGGCCTGGATTACATGAGGGCTTTTGCGGCTGTGTTCCATCATTTCGGCTTTTGTTGCCCAACGTAAATTGTTGACATCATCGTTGCTTCTGTTGTAATCTAAATGGAGCACATAACTTTGCTCTTCTGATTTTTTCGGAATAAAATACTGCGCTACTAATTTGTATAAAAACAGGTATTTGTTGACAATCTTGTCGTCCTTCTTCACTTTAAAACGGAATGTTGGATATCCGTCACTTAATCCTCCTTTTAAGAGTCGGCCATTTTGTATTTCGTCTGTAAAACTTATTAAGCGGCCTTTGTTTGAAATGGCATATCTAAGTTGCAAAGAGGCATTTATTTCTATTTCTTTGAATTCTTCATTTGGATAAAATCTATTTTGTGGCATTGTCTTTTACATTTGATTTGATTCTCAAATATAAAAAATTCAAAAGGGACAAAGGCTATTGGATTGGTTATGAGGTCTAATTTTATGATTCTTATAACGCTATTTTAACTTTTTTAAGAACTTTTTTAGCATTTGAAAACGGATTTCACTGCCTAAAATTTAAAAAGGAAGTCATTTTCAACCTAAAAATTAGCATAAATTTACTGATCAAGCCAGTTTTTAAAATTATTTATTTCTTTTTTGCTAATAATTATGGGATCATTTTCGATAGGAGGAACAGTAAGTTTGAGTTCAATTTTCTGGTTGGAATGCTTGATGACTTCTTTTATAATACTTCTGCTCACGATGTATTTCCTGTTGACTTTAAAGAAAATAACCGGATCAAGATTGTGAATAATGTCTGTAAGTGTATTGTTGTACAAATGGCTGTTTCCTGAATTTACATAAATAAAAAGATGCTTGCCGGAAGCTACAAAATAGGTAATATCGTTCTGGTTGACAGAAATAAGTTTGTATCCGTGATTCACCAGAAAGTGACGTTGTATTTTGCTGGTCTCCGGATTTTCGAGTGCGACAAGTGACTGGATGGTAGAATCGCTGTTGAAGGTGTTTTTTATTTTTTTAAACTTCTCCAGTGCTTCAAACAATTCCTGTTCTTCAAAAGGTTTCAGGAGATAGTCGATGGTGAAATGTTTGAAAACCCTTATGGCATAAGAATCATAGGCCGTAACGAATATAACAGGCGAGGAGATAATGGTTTTTTCGAAAATTTCGAGACTTTTTCCGTCGCCGAGATGAATGTCCATAAAAGCCAGGTCAACCTTGTTTTCAGCAAAAAAAGCAACAGCTTCCTTTACCGATTTTAAAACGGTTACTTCTGCTATCGGTACAATATTTTGCTGTTCTAAAATAGATTTCAGATAACTCGAAGCAAGATATTCATCTTCAACAATGGCAATTTTCATCTTCTCTTGAATAGTGTAGGGCTTTGATACTAAAACAAAGCTTGTATTTGACTCTGCAAATATATTGGTTAAGCTTTATAATTGATGATGTTAAAATCTTTTTTTATTGAAATTTTGAAGGGATTTTATTTATTGAGGTAGTTCAAATCAAGTAATTGTTTTTATTTCATTACGATGCTAAACAAAAAAAGGCCCAGTTTTGAAACTGGACCTCTTTTAAAAAAAACAATAGGTATTATAGATTGGGATTGTTTAATCTCGCATTTGCCGGAAAAATAATGGTATAACGCGGATCGTTTTGTATCAATTTATATTCGTCACCATTTAAAGTGTGAATAATTTCTTTTTGTGTTGTTCTTCTTAAATCAAACCAACGGTGTCCTTCAACAGCAAATTCACGACGTCTTTCTTCTAAAATGAAGTTGGTTAAATCAGTTGCATTCATTGCATTAACAGTAGTTTCCAGTTGTGTATATCCTGCAGCGGTATATCTGTTTTTGATAAAACTTAAAACGGTTGTTTTAGCATCACCAATATTGTTCAGTTTTAATGCAGTTTCTGCTTTTGTCAAATACAACTCAGAAGTTCTGAAAGAACATTTTTGATCGTCATTAGCTCCTTTTTGAATTCTGAAACGGCTTCCGCTCGCTAAGAAATATACAGGAAAACGTAAATCAGTTGTTCTGTTATACGCTGCAAGTAAATCTGTTGAAGCGTATGATGTACGTTTAAGACCATTAATGTATCCGTCTTCAAGTGCTAAAATTGATTCTTTTGAATCGTATTTTGTAGCTAAAACAGGAGTTGCTTTTAAATCAACCAAAACATTGTTTATTGCTAAAGCTTTATTGGCAGCATCCTGAGATTTTTGCCATTGTTGCTGGTACAAATAAACACGGCTTTCTAAACTGTACAAAGCAACTTTAGAGAAACGGTAGTTTAGTCCTTTTGTCTGCGTACTTACGGTAAGCAATTTTTCTGCTTCTTTAGTGTCAGAGATAATCTGGTTGTAGATTACTTCTACACTTTGTGGTATAAAAACCTGTTCTAAATCTATTTCCAGTGCTAATGGAATTCCTTTGTCTGAACCTGCAGTTGCAGGATTGTAAGGTTTCCCGAATAAGTTAATCAAATCAAAATAAGCCATTGCTCTCAACGAATAAGCTTCTCCGATTAATTGATTTCTTTCGTCAGATATTTGTAATTTTTTTGAACCTTCGTTGATTAAAACGTTTGTGTAAAAAATTACAGTATATAAATCCTGATATTGAAAACTAGACGTTATACGGTCCGGGTTTACATCCTTCCAAATGTAAATATCCTTGAAAATGTTAAGTTCATCAGCAAATTCGTCCATTTGCAATTCGTCAGTACGAACAGCGGTCAGAGATTTGTGTTCCGGATAAGTGGCATATCCTGTTGTAAGGACACGACGGTAATCTTCTAATGATTGAGGAATAACTCTTCCGACAGGTGTAATGTCCAGATAGTCATCGCAGCTTGTTACAGCTATTGCGGCAACAAAAAATAATATATATTTTGAGAATTTTTTCATCTTTTATTTTTTTTAGAAAGTAACATTACATCCTAATGTGAATGATTTAGGAACTGGTTGTGCATAAATGTTTCCGAAAGTTTCAGGATCAAAATACCCTTTGTAGTCTGAACTAATTACGAATAAATTTCTTGCTTCAACATTAAATCTGATGCTTTGAATATTGATCTGATCGGTAAACGCTTTCGGAAATGTATAGCCTAGACGTACACTGCTTAATCTCATGTAGCTCATTTCGCTAACCCATGTATCTAAGTAATTTACAACTGGGACAGCAGCTCCCCCTGTTGAGAAATACTGGTAAGCCATCCATGAATCTCCTGAACCGGACTCCTGACTTGTAATTCCAGGCAGATTAGATGATGTATTCGTTGGAGACCATGCGTTTAAGATATCTCTGCTATAGTTCTGACCTCTGTCAACCTGAGTTCCATTATAAGGAGGAGTCCTTACTACAGTTTGCTTAATGTTGAAAGATGCAGCAATTGCAAGGTCAAAATTACTCACTTTAAAAGTATTGGTAATACCTCCCGTAAATTTAGGATCTTTATCTCCTAAATAAACAAATAAGTCTCTAAACTCAGCAGGCGTTAATTTTGTATCGGTAATCTGACCCGGGAAAAAATCAGCATATGGATCAAATAAACCAAAGAAAGTCTGTGCATTTACTGTTTCTCCTTTTTTGTTTACAAATAAAGGGTAACCATTTTCATCGATTCCGTTTGTTTTAAATCCAAATACAGCGTTTACTGCATAACCTTCCTGATTTGGTAAAAAGCTGTTATCTCTTACTTCAAGACGATCTACATTACTTTTGTTATGAGACAAGTTGATACTTGTGTTCCATTTAAAGTTTGGACGATCGATGTTTTTGGTTGACAAAGTGATTTCGTAACCTTTATTACTTACCTGTGCCCAGTTCATATTAGTAAATTCAAAACCATTTTCTAACGGAAGTGATCTAAAACCAATTAAGTCCGTACTTTTTCTTCCGTAAAAATCAGTTACGATGCTAATACGATTATTAAATAAACCAAGATCCATACCTAAGTTGGTATTTGTTGTTTTTTCCCAACGCAATTTCTCGTTTGGAGGACTAAGTACAACAATTGTAGGCTCTGATTGTCCCGGAAGAATAATCGCTGTATTGTTTGAACCCACTACATAAGGAGAAGTTCCCTTGTCAATGTTCCCTTGTAATCCGTAAGAAGCACGAAGTCTTAAGTTAGAAAGTGTTAAGTTATCTTTTAAGAAATCTTCTTCAGAAACGGCCCATGAAGCAGATGTTGACCAAAGTGGTAAATATTTATATTTTGGATCTACACCAAATAAGTCTGAACCATCATATCTCACACTACCAAATACGCTGTATTTTTTGTTGTATGTATAAGCAGCAGTTGCAAAAAAGGAAGCAAAAGCATTCTCATTGTCAGTTTTAGCATAAGTTCTGTAATCTGATTCCTTAGAGAAACTGGTATTAGGGAAAACAATTTGTTGCGTAGTTAAGTTTTTGTCATCATAACCAAAACCTTTTGTAGCAACTGAAGTTGTGTGGTTTCTTCTTAATTCATTACCAACCATTGCTTCAATTTCGTGTTTTTCACCTATAACTGTAGAGTAGTTGATCATTGTTTTCAGGTTGTACTGAAAAAAGTCTGTGTTTGTGTTTTGGATAACACCACCAACCGGAAGAAAATAAGCCTGATTTCCACCACTAAAGTAACTTGTTTTTTCTCTTAGGTTTCTTGTGTAGTAGGTATCTTTACCAGCATATTTTTCACTGGCTGTATTATCTAACTGCAAACCTAACTGACTTGTTACTTTGACATCTTTCGTAAGTTTATATTCAGCATCTAATAATGCTTTTATAGATCTTGTTTTTAAATCGTAAGATGTATTTGCTCTTTCCTCTAAGAAATTAAAAGGAACGTGACGGTCTGAATATCCAACAATATCCTCATCATATTTATAACTTCCGTCAGCATTGTAAGGAGTTAAATATGGGTTTACGTTTCTGGAGTAAGTAGACGGATTTGTAAAGGCATACGAATCTGTTAAGTAAGATGTAGTTTTGTTTTCTGCACCAAAAATACCAACACCTACTTTGAATTTATCTGTAATTTCATAGTTGTTTTTTAACGTTAAGTTGTAACGTTTAAAACCAGTTCCAATAGTAGTTCCTTTCTCATCATAGTATCCTAAAGAGAAATAGTAATCTGATTTTTCACCACCTCCGGATAAACTTAAACCGTGTTGTGTGTTTATGGCAGTTTGGTACAATAAGTTACCCCAGTTTGTGCTGTTACCTCTTAAGCTGTTGATAGATTGTTGTGTAGCCGGACTCAAAGAAGAGAATCCACCGGCTCTGAAAGCTGCTAATTCATTCGATCCGTTAAGGATACGAGCAATATCACCACCGGTGTCTCTATAAGTTAAATCTTCACGTCCTGCCATGTTAAGCTCCAAATCAACTTTTTCACTTGCGTTCATTAAGTTTAATTTAGAAAATTCAGGTCTTTGCGTAATAAAAGTATTCGTATTGAAACTTACTACCATTTTACCTGCTCTACCTTTTTTAGTAGTTACTACGATTACACCATTTGCAGCACGCGCTCCGTAGATAGCTGTTGCAGCGGCATCTTTTAGAATGGTAATATCTTTAATATCATCAGGGTTTAAACCAGCGATAGAATAATTAGTAAGATTATCAATATTGTCTTTATCGTAGTTTTTTGGAACTTCATTGTTCTCTAGTGGTAAACCATCCAGTACCCATAAAGGATCTTGTGTACCGTTAAGAGAAGCAGTACCCCTGATTCTGATTTTTGCCGGTGCTCCCGGTGCTCCTGACGGAGTACTAACAGCTACCCCTGCAATTTGTCCTACCAATAACTGGTCAATACTCGAAACCCCTGTTTGCTGGATCGCAGACATGTCAATTTTTGTAACGGCAGAAGTAAGTTTTCTTTTCTCAATTTTTTGGTATCCTGTTACCACTACCTCCTGAAGCTTTGCAGTTTCAGATTTTAAGCTAACAGTATAATTTTTCTGAGCATCTAATTCAAGAGTATACGATTTGTATCCCATAAAAGTAACTCTCAAAGAGGTAATATTCTTTGCTATTTTCAAGGTAAACTTACCATCAAAATCGGTTGTTGTTCCGATTCCTTCACTTTGAATAATTCCGGCATAGGATGTTTTGTTTGAAATCGAATTGTTTTCAACAAAAATCGATGCACCGGGTATTGGCGACTGATCGGCTTCGTCTACTATTATACCCGTAATAGTTCGGGTTTCCTGCGAGTATCCTGCGATGGCCAGGAGAAGCAGTAGGGCATGTAAAATTTTTCTCATGTTTTTGGGGGTTATTTATTAAAAGGTTGTGTTACTTAATGCTTTTTCTATTCTTTGTATTAAATCTGTATAATGGTTCTGGGTCGACTGATCTCCGGTATTCTTTTTGCTTTTTAACAGTTGAAGCACTTTTCCAAGCTCTCCTTTTTTATCAGAAGTGACTTCTGTAATTCTTTTTAAAGAGGACTGATTAATGTTTCTTATCATTTCTCCGTCCTGCATATACGTACATAACTGAGGCATACTTAAGGTATGTAAATCAACTGTTTTCTTAGGTTCTGTTTTTTCAAATATTTTATTGGTCGACACAATTAAAATATCTACATAATTCTTTTGGGTCATACGCTCCAGAATCGTTAGTGATTTGTTTAAGATCGTTGGGGCAAAAACCTGCTGATGTATTTTTTTGAACAATTCATTTACGGTAAATACCTTTTCTTTGGTTTCGTTTCGCTGGTATAACTCATTCTCCGTCATTCTTAATAAACGGTCATCGCTCAATAAATCGTACAATATCCCGCATTGTAATTCTCTTGACAAAGTGTAAGGCGTATATTCATAAGGTCCCAGTGGAGAATCTTTTAACGGATTCGTTTTGTCCAGAATCGAATTGAAAAACAACCATTGTGGAATCGTAATCACGTTCTTCATCAGATAGTCTGCCGCTCTTTTTTGCATTACGGCAGGAACCGGAACGTAGCTTTGTTTGTTGTCTCCGTGAACCGTTACGTTAAGATACATACCACCAATATTATTTAATACGTGGCGGTTGTACAATTGCCACTGACCGATGGTTCCAATGTATAATTTAGCCGTTTCGTAATAAGACTGATCCTTATCGTACGTCCAGTCTAAAATATTATCTACGACACGTTTTAAGTTTTTCAATCCGTATTCACTTGCTTTTACAGCATCATTTCCTAAATCTTCCGATTGGGAACGCGGATCAATTACTTCCCCCTGCTGTTCGCCATAAAAATAAATCGGATCGTTTTGATGTAAAGTAATTAGGGAATTCAGTTTTAATCTCTCATTATCATTATTAGCATACCATCTGTATCCCCATTCAATAGCATATTTATCATATTCCCCAATTTTTGGAGTAATAGCTGTAACATTATCTTCCGGTTGTGCGACATAATTATAACGTGCATAATCCATAATCGAAGGAGCTGTTCCGCCCATTTTTGCCGTGAAATCCTTAGAACGTAAAGACTCAACATCATAAGCAAAAGAAGAACCCATATTATGTTTCAGTCCGAAAGTATGACCTACTTCGTGAGACGATACAAAACGAATCGCTTCTCCCATATGCTCGTCGCTAAAGGTATTTCCTCTTGCTTTCGGATCAATTGGCCCGGTCTGAATACGCATCCAGCTCTGTAAAGACGTCATTACATTATGCCACCAGATGATATCGGCTTCAATAATTTCACCACTTCTTGGGTCAACAACCGATGGTCCCATCGCATTTGACTTTTGCGAAGCAGCATAAGTAATAACAGAATAACGTACATCGTCAATATCAAAATCCAAATCGGCTGCTGTAGGCTCTTTGGCAATTATAGCATTTTTAAAACCGGCTTTTTCGAAAGCAACCTGCCAGTCGTGAACACCGTCAATAATATATTTTCTCCACTGTTTTGGAGTCGAAGGATCGATATAATAAACAATAGGTTTTTTAGGTTCCACCAATTCACCTTTCAGATATCTTTCTTCATCTTCCTTTTTTGGTTCCAATCTCCAGCGGGTAATCAGCTCTTTTTCAACCATTGCCTGTTGGGCATCGGCAAAATACCAGTGTTTTTCGGTGAAATAGCCAATGCGGTTATCGGAAAAACGCGGTTTCATTGGAACTTTGTCCAGTAAAACAATATTACTGGTCACACCAAGGGTTACAGATAAAGCAGGACCGCCTTCACTAACCGAAGTAGTCAATTGTGATTTTACCACAACATTCTTCGGGAATGCTTTTAAGCTTTCTATATAGGATAAATTCGATTGTACAGAACCTCCAAAGCTGATATTGCTCAAAACATCATTGAAGCTTTTTTGTTTTCCGTCAAAAATTTTGTTGACCTTAATAACAATCGAAGTCGAATCATTATTTTTGGTTTCAATATCAAATACTTCAATAATAGATTCCGAGAAATTATCTTTTACAGAAGCTGTTATCGCATCCTCTTTTGGAGAAGAAACTTTAGGCAGATAAGATTTTACCCAAACTTTCTTTGCTACTGTATCTTTATAGAAACGGATTACTTTGTTTTCGTAATTCATTCCTTTATTTAATCCGAAATCATTAACTTCAAAAGGAACCTGAGATAATTTGTTTACGACTAAAAATTCTCTTTCGAATAAACTGTCCTGGATTTCAAAGTAAACATCCGTTTTAACCTGGATGATATTAAAAAGACCTTTTTTTACCGTTCCTTTTTTTACAAGGTCATTGTATTTTTTTCCTTTTTTAGAAGAAGTCGAGTCTTTTGCTATTTCAGTATTGTTTTCTTTTTTCTTATTCTTTTGTGAAAAAACAGAAATAGGGCCTACTAAAAATAAAACTAATGCAACGATTACTTTTAAGTTACACAGGATTGCCTTTTCCCTCATTGTGGTGTTAATTTTAGGTTAATTTTTGATCGAAAATATTTGTAATTCGGCCAAAAAAAAAAGAAAAAGGAGTGAATGGCTTTTTTTTAGGAGTGAATGTCAATTAAAGGCAAAATACATACGAAATTCCCCTCTTTTTCTGACGCTTTAAAATCAGTTTTAGAATAATAACTGTAAATGCTCTGAAGATAATTTAAACCAAATTTAGTACTTGGTTCTGAGTTTTGTTTGCGTTGCAGATTGTTGGAAATAATAACCCGCTCTGTTTGAATAAGAATCCTGGTATGCAGCGGAGTTTCCTCTGTAGCCATGTTGTGTTTGATGGCATTTTCGACTACAATCTGGAATGCCAGGTAGGGAAGACTTTTGGTCAAAGCCGACTCATCTTCAATTTCAATAGAAAAAAACAGCTCTTCCCTGAAACGGGTTTGCTGAAGGAAAATATATTTCTCTATAAATAATAACTCATTCTTAAGGGGAACTATGTTTTCAGGCGGATCAATTAAATAACGATAGATACGGGACAGGTTTAGGGTGAATTTCTGCGCTGTTTTTACATCGCTGTCAATTAACATATAAAGGGAGTTTAGCGAATTGAATAAAAAATGCGGATTGATCTGCTCTTTTAATTGTTGCAATTGAATCAGCGCCTTTTCCTTGATAATTTTTTCGTTTTCTAGCAGAAGTGTGTTCTTTTCCTGAATGACCACTTCTTTTTCTTTATAAGCTCTTCTGTTGGCATAGGTGAACAGATAGAAAATTAAAAGCAGCATTACAGTCGTAATCGAATAGATTAAAGTGGTATATTTCTTTATAGAAGTAACATTCTCTACAACGAAAGCTTTCGGAAAACTAACACAAATGTACCAATGCGAGCCTTTCAAACTCATTTTTTTCGTAAACCGGATCACATCAAGTTTAAGGTATTCTGATAAAGTGACCTTTTTTACATAATCTTGGTTCTTGGTAAAAATAGTATCTGAAGCCTTTAGTGAACTAATATCGTAGACATTTTTTCCGATAAAGTCCGATTCGGGATGAAAAATGCAGGTTCCTTTCTGATCAAAGACAAAAGCATAATTAGGTGCACTTCCGTCAATTGTTGCAAAATAATCGTGTAATGCTTTTAAATTGATGTCATAGCCATACCGTACAGTGGTGTGATCAGGAGCAACCAATTTGAAATAAATTCTCCATATCCATTTTTTATCTTGGGGAATAACAGTACTGATGTGCTGTGCCGTGGTATTTTGAGCCGCAAAATCGCGAATGCTGTTTTTTAAAGCAGTAGAAATGGTATCATTACCAAAATGAATTTCACGGTCATCAATCTTAAACCAATTATTAGTCAGTAAAGAACTTGTCATCTGAATTGAACTCAGGACTTCCAGATTGGCAGAAAGATTTTTGGAATTACTAATCTTTACGACATTTTTAATCTGATTTTCCTGTTCCAGAAATTTTGAAAATTCCTGCGACATAAACTCCTGCTTCTTGATAAAATTTCGTTGCGCAACTTCTTCATTCGATTTCTGGGTAAGATCCGTAATTAAGCTGCTCAGGAAATATACCGAAATTACGGTAAGCAAAATAGAGATGGTTCCGTAAATCAGGAACGCTCTTCTGGAGGTGATATTGCTAAATCTGAATTTCAAAAAATAATTTGTTTAGGAATAAGAAAAATTAATTAGCCACCGAAAATTGCGAATCGTAAAGGTTTTTATAATACCCGTCTGTTTTGTTCAGCAATTCCTGATGGGTTCCCTGCTCGACAATTAAACCTTTGTCCATTACTACAATTTTGTCTGCGTTTACGATGGTTGCCAGTCGGTGTGCAATAATAATGGAAGTTCTCCCTTTTGTAATGGTTTCAGTCGCACGCTGAATCAGTTCTTCCGAATACGTATCGATGGATGAAGTGGCTTCATCCAAAATCAAAATACTCGGATTACTCACATAAGAACGTAAAAAAGCAATTAACTGACGCTGACCCGAAGAAAGCATAACACCACGTTCTTTAACATCAAAATCGTAATTATCCGGCAAACTCATAATAAAATCATGAACTCCGATTTTTTTGGCGGCATTCAAAACCTGCTCCCTTGTAATCTCCGGATTGTGTAAGGTAATGTTATTGTAAATCGTATCGGCAAACAGAAACACATCCTGTAAAACCACAGCAATTTGTTTTCGTAAAGATGCCAGCGTATAGTCCTCAATATTCTGACCGTCAATATAAATAGTACCGCTGTTAATTTCGTAAAAGCGATTCAGTAAATTAATAATAGTCGATTTCCCCGCACCTGTCGATCCAACAATCGCGATCGTCTGGCCTGAAGCGACCGACAAATCAATTCCTTTTATCACTTCTTCTTCCGGGATATAACTAAAACGGACTTCCTTAAATTCGATACTTCCATCAAAAATAGGTGCTTCCAGCGTTCCGGTATCCTGAATGTGATCCTGTGTGTCAATAATATCAAAAACACGATTGGCAGCAATCATTCCCAACTGCATCTCATTAAATTTATCCGCAATCTGACGCAAAGGATTAAACAGCATTCCGATAAACATCGTGTACGAAAACAAATCTCCAAAAGTGGTAAAATGATCGCCGTTCAGAATCCGGAAGCCGCCATAAACTACAACCAACCCCAGGGTAATCGACGAAATAATATCGGCAATCGGAAAAAATATCGAGTTGTACAGGATTGTTTTTATCCAGGCCACTTTGTGTTTATTATTTATTTCTTTGAAGTTTTCGGCTTCAATTCTCTCCCGGTTAAAAAGCTGTACAATCTTCATTCCGGTGACACGTTCCTGAACAAACGAATTCATGTTGGCAATCTGCGTACGAACTTCCTCAAAGGCAACCTGCATTTTGCGCTGGAAAATTCGGGTAATAAAAACCAGAATTGGCATCGCAACGACTACGATCCAGGTTAGTTTCCAGTTCATGTAAAACATAAAAATCAACACGACCAGCATCTTCATCAGATCACTGATAATCATAAATAATCCCTGGCTGAAAATACGGGCAATCGATTCAATATCAGAAACCGATCTGGTGACCAGTTGTCCAACCGGAACCAAATCAAAATATTTCATCCTGAAGCTTAAGATATGTTTGAAAAGTTTGGTACGAATGTCTTTTACAATATCCTGTCCGAGCCAGTTCGCCCAGTACACAAAATAAAACTGAGAGAAAACTTCCATTAAAAGAACGACTCCCATCAATATAATGTACATCAGTAAACCATGCTTGTCATGCGTTTTGATATAGCCGTCGACCGTTTCTTTTAATAAATAGGGACGGAGTGCTGCAAAAACAGACAGTGAAACGGCAAAGATGATAACGCCGTAATAGCGAAATTTATAAGGTTTGGTATATTTTAGAATTCGTTTAAATAAACCGGTATCAAATGCTTTTGCTTTCATTTATTTTTAAGGAGCTATTCCTGCTTTCCGTTACAAGTTTTTCTAAAAAACAGGTTTTTGTATTATTTTTATAAAGCTTCCGCTGGTCGCTCCATAAAAATTACAAAAACTATATTTTTTTCAAAAAAGCTTTTCACTGCAATCAGGGCTAATTTGTGATATAATCATAAGATATATCGGTTAAATATAATCCGTGTGCCGGGACTGAAAATCCGGCTTTTTCTCTGCTTTTACTCGCAATAATCGTCTCAAAATCTACCAATGAAATTTTATGTAAACCAATATTGATCAAAGTACCGACAATCGAGCGCACCATATTTCTCAGAAAACGATTCGCCGAAATCGTAAAAACAAGCTTGTTATTTTCAGTAGTCCAGTACGCCTCAAAAACCGTGCAGTCGAATGTATTGACATCTGTATTTACTTTCGAGAAACATTGAAAATCGGTATGATTCAGTAGGATTTTCGCGGCTTCATTCATCAAAACTACGTCTAATTTTTGATTAAAATACCAACTCAATTCTTCCAGAAATGGATTTTTAACAGTGTTGATGTGATATTCGTACGTTCTCTTCGTCGCATCAAACCGACAATGCGCATCATCATGAACCTCAATAAGATTAAAAATGGCAATGTCTTTTGGTAAATAGGAGTTGAGTTTGTGTACTAAAACCGCAACATCAATCGGATTTTCAAAATCAAAATGAGCATACATTTGCTGTGCATGAACACCTGTATCGGTTCGCCCGGCACCCATCACATTTATGGGAGAATTTAACAAAACCGAAAGCGCCTTGTTTAAAGTCTCCTGAACAGAAGAGGCGTTAGGCTGAATTTGCCAGCCGTGATAATGTGTTCCGTTGTATGCGAATTGAATAAAATATCTCAAAGTAAAGGTTCATAGGTTTTGAGGTGCAAAGGTACAAAGGTTTTTTTGGAGTTACAAAGGTTCATAGGTTTTGAGGTGCAAAGGTTTTTTGGAGTTACAAAGGTTCAAAGGTTTTTTTGATTAGTTTTAAATTTTATTGTTGCCATGCCTAATTGTAAAAACCTTAAAAAACGTATCACATTAGTACAAAGATTCTTAAGGTCTTAGCCCCTTATCGACTCAGTACCTTCAAAGAAAAAAACCTTTGCATCTTCTGAATCTTTGTACCTTTGTACCTCTGAACCTTTGCACCTTTAAAAAAAATTGAAAAAAATACTCCTTCTTTCCGATACCCACAGCCATATTGATGATGTAATTTTAAAATACGTGGCACAGGCTGATGAAGTCTGGCATGCGGGGGATATTGGTAATTTGAATGTAACCGATACCATAAAAAAGCTGAAACCCTTGCGTTGTGTTTACGGTAATATTGACGATGCACAAGCCAGATTGGAATTTCCGTTGCACAACCGTTTTTTATGCGAAAATGTTTCGGTTTGGATTACCCATATTGGAGGTTATCCGGGGAAATACAATCCAAACATCAGGGAAGAAATGGCGGCAAATCCACCTCAATTATTCATTTCCGGACACTCTCATATATTGAAAGTCATGTTTGATAAAAAGAACAATTTGTTGCACATGAATCCCGGAGCAGCCGGTAAAAGTGGATTCCATCAAATGAGAACCATGTTGCGATTTGTAATTGATGATGATAAAATCAAAGATCTGGAAATTATAGAAATTGGTAAAAAATAATCTTTTACGAAATCGGAATTTTTATTTTTACAGAGGTCCCCGAATTGGTATTGGGTTTGGAAATAATACTGATACTTCCTTTTAATTTTTTAATTCGGGCTCTTATTCGATTGAGGCCAAAACCTTCGGTTTCGTTTTGTTTTTCGGCATTAAATCCTTTTCCGTTATCCTGAATAATCAGGATGAACCAGCTTTCTTTTTCACGTAACGAAATCTGAGCTTTAGATGCTCCGCTGTGTTTTATGATGTTATTTAATAGTTCGGATACAATAAAGTAAATTTTCATTTCGAATTTTTCCGGGTATCTTTTTTCGCTTGCAATTGAACTTAAAAACTGAAAATGAATATGTTGGGTTGTATTTCTCTCACATAAATCTTCCAGAGCATGCAAGAGTCCAAAACGAACTAAAAGAGCAGGTATCAGTTCATGCGACATGTCGCGTAATCGATCGTGGGCTTCTTCTAAAATAGCTTTTGCTTTAGCGATTTCATCAGAGTGAATGTTGTTCTGGGTTGAAAAGGCATTGAGATGCAAACCAACAGAAGAAAGTAAAGAATTGATATTATCATGTAAAAAAGCGGCAATTTTTTTTCTTTCGTTTTCCTGACCGTCAATGCCGGAATTAATGATGTTGAGCTGTATTTTTTGTTTGATGTCTTTTTGCTTATTTTTTTGTTTTAGTTCGCCATTCCGGTAATAGAAATACGATAACATCAGGAGCATTATCACAAGAATAATAACCAGGCTTACGATCTTTTTATTGTCGGTTTTAATAAGCTGAAGCTGTTCTTTTTTTAGGGAATCTTGATTTATTTCAGATTTTTCTAAAAGTACGCTGTGGGGACTGTAGGCAAAACCTGCAGTGGTGACTAAAAGGATGAGAATTAGTATTTTTTTTGAAATTGACATGGAAAAGAGTGTAATTACGGGTTTATCAAATTGTTCTTTAAAGCATATTTTACAAGACCAATCACGTTTTTGATTTTTAACTTTTTCATTATATTTTTTCGATGTGTTTCTACCGTATTCAGGGTAATAAAAAGTTGTTCGCTTATTTCTTTTCCACTGTATTCCAGCGATATTAAAGTGATGACTTCCAGTTCTCTTGAAGTTAGCAGCTGGTTTTCGGTAAAAGATTTTTTATTGAATTTCGGATTGTTCTTAGTGAAGCTGGCAAAGATTTTTTCTCTTATATAATTGTCAAAATATTCCTCATCAAGGTGTACCGCATTAATGGCTTCAATAATATTTTCACCGGCACATTTTTTGGTAAGATAGCCTTTTGCGCCCAGTTTCATTACCAGCTTTATTATTTTTAAATCATCATAACTCGAAAGAATAATGACTTTGCAGGGAAATTTTTTATGACCGAATTCTTTCAGTACTTTAATTCCATCCTTATCAGGCATGCTGATGTCAAGTAATAGAATATCAGCTTTGGTTTTTAGGACATCTTCGTAAATAGTAGTTCCGTCCAGGGAATGACCCACAACTTCAAAGTCCTTAACAGTGCACAATAAATTAGCAAGACCTTCAATAAGCACCTGATGATCGTCAGCTAAGTGTATTCTAATTTTCTCCTTCATTGTCCTTTTTGATATCGGAGTCAAATTTATAAATAATAACTTACAAATAAAAACACTTTTAGTTAATCTATTAGACCGGTTTGATTTTTTAACACAAAAAAACCCGAATTATAAAATCCGGGTTTTTTCACACAAATAAATTAAGTTTATAGGTTTACCTCAAACGATCTACAGATTTTACAAGATCTTCGTCCTTTTTGATGGCCTTATTAGCTAAAACTAATAACACGATAGCAACAATCGGAAGAAACATCCCAATACCTTTCTCTGAAACAGTAACTGTCTCTCCAGATAGATTTAGTGATCGATATACAAATAATCCTAATAAAATTAAGTTTAATATTATATTCAGTCTGCCCATTACAAACTGATTTTGTCTTTTCTTATATGAAATAATACTGATAATCGTAAGCATTGTACTTAGACCCAGTAAAATGGTGTACACCTGATCCTGCATAAAATAAAATGCTTTTCCGTTGCTTAATGTCCAAAGCGGGATAAAAAACACCAATACCCCCGTTACGATGAAGGTAAGAATTAAATATACGGTCTGAATTCGTTGTATCATGGTCTAAAATTGTTTTACAAAAATATATTTTCTTTTTTATAAATACTATTGTATGATAAAATTTTATTCGTATTATTGCATCATAATACCGTAAGCACTTCATACTGCGGTCAATTCAAAACAATTATCTACCTATTCTTTTACAGTATTTCTGTTAAAATAATTAAATTCATAGAACATTCATGTTTGATATTTCTGCATTAAAAGAAATGAAGCTTTCCGAGCTTCAAGAAATAGCTAAGTTAGCTAAAACTATAAAGTTTAATGGGGTTAAAAAAGAGACTTTAATCAGTCAGATTTTAACACACCAAGAATCGACTGTGGCGCCACCTGTTAGTGCTGTTGCCGATGCGGAAATAGCTGATGACAAGCCAAAAAGAACAAGGATTGTTCCTGTAAAAAAAGCCGCGATTAGCAAAAATACTCCGGTTCTGGAATTTGATAAAGCAGAAGAAATCCCTGTAAAACCTGAAACTTCAGAAGTTCCGGAGGAAGCTCCAAAAGCAGAAGAGGCTCCGGCGAAAAAGGTAGCGGAGAAAAAAGGACCAAAAATCGTAAAATTTAATAAATCAGCTTACGAGAAAAAGGTCGCTCAGCAAAAAGAAAAAGAAGCAGTGAAAGAAGTTGTTGCCGAAGAAACACAGGAAACTGTTGAGACCCCGGAAGCAACGATTGAAAAAACAGAAACTCCTGCTCCGGTAAAAAAGATAAACCCGAATCAGAATAAAAACCAGAATCAAAATCCAAATCAGGCTCCTGCAGCTCAAAACCCGAATCAGAATCCAAATCAAAACGGGAATGGAAATGTTAATGGTAATAACGGTAATCAGAATCCAAATCATAA
The DNA here is from genome assembly GCF_004345565.1 of Flavobacterium circumlabens. Classification (GTDB taxonomy): domain Bacteria; phylum Bacteroidota; class Bacteroidia; order Flavobacteriales; family Flavobacteriaceae; genus Flavobacterium; species Flavobacterium circumlabens. The sequence continues at coordinate 283,386 of NZ_SLWA01000003.1, forward strand.
AAATAAAAAGAATAATTTCAGGGATTCAGATTTTGAATTTGACGGAATTATAGAAAGTGAAGGTGTGCTTGAAATGATGCCTGACGGATACGGATTCTTACGTTCCTCAGATTATAATTATTTAGCTTCACCGGATGATATTTATTTATCCACTTCACAAATCAGATTATTTGGTTTAAAAACCGGAGACACTGTAAAAGGAGTGGTACGTCCTCCTAAAGAAGGCGAGAAATTTTTCCCTTTAGTTCGTGTACTTAAAATTAACGGTCACGATCCGCAAGTAGTTCGCGACAGAGTTTCTTTCGAACACTTAACCCCGGTTTTTCCTTCAGAAAAATTCAAACTGGCCGAAAAAGGCAGTTCCGTTTCAACCCGTATTATCGATTTATTTTCCCCAATAGGAAAAGGACAGCGTGGTATGATAGTTGCGCAACCGAAAACCGGTAAAACAATGTTATTAAAAGACATTGCCAACGCAATTGCAGCCAATCACCCTGAAGTTTATCTTATCGTTCTTCTTATTGATGAGCGTCCTGAGGAGGTTACCGATATGCAGCGCAGTGTTCGTGGAGAAGTGATCGCTTCAACTTTCGACAGAGAGCCGCAGGAACACGTTAAAATTGCCAATATCGTTCTTGAAAAAGCAAAACGTTTAGTAGAATGCGGACATGATGTCGTTATTTTATTAGACTCGATAACACGTTTGGCAAGAGCTTACAATACGGTTCAGCCGGCATCAGGAAAAGTGTTAAGTGGTGGTGTTGATGCCAATGCATTACAAAAACCAAAACGTTTCTTCGGAGCGGCAAGAAATGTAGAAAACGGAGGTTCATTAAGTATCATCGCAACTGCATTGACCGAAACAGGTTCTAAAATGGATGAAGTGATCTTTGAAGAATTTAAAGGAACCGGTAACATGGAGCTACAATTGGATCGTAAGATTGCCAACAAACGTATCTTCCCGGCTATCGATTTAACGTCTTCAAGTACACGTCGCGATGATTTGTTATTAGACGAAAAAACACTGCAAAGAATGTGGATCATGCGTAAATACCTGTCTGATATGAATCCGGTAGAATCGATGGATTTTGTAAACGAACGTTTCAAGAAAACCAGAAATAACGAAGAGTTTTTGATTTCTATGAATGACTAAGGAAAGGTGCTGAGGTACTAAGATGCAAAGGTTCAGAGGTTTTTCTTTTGGAATCTACACTATAAAAAAAGGGATGAGTTAAAAACTCATCCCTTTTTTGTTTTCTTTTACTTAGAGCCTTAGCATCTTAGTACCTCAGTAACTTTAAAAAAACCTCTGAGCCTTTGCCGTTTTGAACCTTTGTCCCTTATTTAATAGGTTTATCAACTACCAGTATGTTTTCTATGAATGATTAGAGGAAAGGTGCTGAGGTACTAAGTTGCAAAGGTTCAGAGGTTTTCCTTTTGGAATCTATACTATAAAAAAAGGGATGAGTTAAAAACTCATCCTTTTTTTGTTTTCTTTTACTTAGAGCCTTTAGCAACTTAGTACCTCAGTAATTTTAAAAAAACCTCTGAGCCTTTGCCGCTTTGAACCTTTGTCCCTTATTTAACAGGTTTATCAACTACCAGTCTGTTTTCTATGAATGATTAGAGGAAAGGTGCTGAGGTACTAAGTTGCAAAGGTTCAGAGGTTTTCCTTTTGGAATCTACACTATAAAAAAAGGGATGAGTTTTTAACTCATCCCTTTTTTGTTTTCTTTTACTGAGAGCCTTAGCAACTTAGTACCTCAGTAACTTTAAAAAAAACCTCTGAACCTTTGCATCTTTGCACCTCAGAACCTTGTTTTTTTACTTAGAACCTTAGCAACTCAGTACCTCAGAACCTCTATTTAACAGGCTTATCAACTACCGGTCTGTTCTCCCTGTTCGCTAAATCCCAGGCTACAACAAATGCCAGTTGTGCTCTTTTGGTTAAAGCATCGTATTCGATTTTTTGAGGTTCATCCCCTTTTCCGTGGTAATCTTCGTGAACTCCGTTGAAGAAGAAAACAGCCGGAATACCATATTTTGCAAAGTTATAGTGGTCAGAACGCTCATAAAAATGGTTTGGATCTTTTGGGTCATTAAACTTAAAATCCAGGTCTACTTTGGTGTATTTTTCGTTTTGGCTTACCACCGCATTATGTAAATCTGTCGATAAACGGTCAGCTCCGATGACATATACATAATTGTTAGATTTAGCATGTTCGACATCACGGCGTCCGATCATATCAATATTGATATCAGTGATCGTGTTTGCAATGGGGAACAATGGATTTTCAGAATAATAACGGGAACCGTGTAATCCGTGCTCTTCTCCGGTAACGTGAAGGAATAAGATAGAACGTTTTGGTCCGTGTCCGTCTTTTTTGGCTTTTGCGAATGCTTTTGCTATTTCCATAACCGCTACAGTTCCGGAACCATCATCATCAGCACCGTTGTATACATCACCATTTTTGATTCCAACGTGGTCATAATGCGCTGAAATTACCAGTACTTCATCCGGTTTTTCAGAACCTTCAATATACGCCCAGATATTTTCGGAATCAGGTAAATTTTCGTTGCGTCTTGCATTCAGGAATGCTGCCGGAATAGGCTGATAGTAATCTTTTGCTCCTTTAGGAAACGAAATCCCATTCTTTTTGTATTGGTCAATCATATAAAGACCGGCTTTTTTTTGTCCTTTTGAACCTGTTTCACGGCCTTCCATTTCATCTGAAGCCACAACGTACAGCATTGTTTTCAGATCCTTTTCAGTGATGACTTTCATGTATTTCGTTGGATCTGAATTGTCCTTAGAGGCAGCCAGTTGCGCATTTTTACATGAAAATGCAGAAGTAATTAATAATAAAATTACAAGTTTTTTCATTTTTGGTTTAGTGTAAATTGATGAATGTGTAAAAAATATAAAATAGGAGTAAAAATAAAATAAAAAGGGAGTTTATAAAGAATAAAAACACGCTTTTTATAAAAGAAACTATTCTCGTTTCCCCATAAAAACGATGATGTGCCGGATAAAAATAATAACACATCCATATCGTTCCGACAAATGTTATGATATCAGATATAACGGCCAGGGGACTATTTTCTCCAAATAAACCGAATACCCTGTTTACAATAAACAAAATAAGGAAAATTAAAAGCAGGAACGAAAAATAATGCAGTGTAAATATCCCGTGGTCAAAGTAATACCATTTCTTTTTGTTGTGAAAAATCCATAAAAAGAAAGCGAAAAAAGGCATTATGACAAACAATATTTTGGGAATATTATGAAAAAAGGACTCAATAAATTTTTCAATGATTTCCTTTTTAGTATTGTGTTCGGTGACATTCGTTACTTTTTCATAAGCCCAGTATTGAAAATCGGAAAGCTTATCTTCTTGTTTTCCATATTTCTGAATCGAATCTATTTCTTTCATGGATTTGAAATCGAAAAATTTACTGGAAATTTTCATTTCACCTTCCTTATTCGCCTGACTGATTATTTCGGCGGTATTCAGTTCTTTCTCGCTTTTATTAATGCCTTCGCTCACTTTACTCGGAAAAAGAGCAATTAAAAGAAAAGTAATAAAACTGATGAAAATATACAAACGAACCGGTGCCAGATAGGACAGTCTTTTTCCCGAAAGATATTCTTTGGTCAGGGTTGAAGGTTTAAAGAGCAGATTTTTAATCGTTTTCCAGAAAGCATTTTCATAGTGCGTTAAGTCTTCAAAAAAATGAATAAACAAATGATGAAATGTTTTTCTGCTATCTGTATTTTCCTGTCCGCAATTCGGACAAAATTTCTGCTCTACAACGTGCCTGCAATTTAAACAGGTTTTGTCTTTTCTAATCGGACTGTGTGACATTGGTAATTTTGGTTAATTTGGTTTTGGTTGGTTGGTTTTATTTTTTTAAGACTTCCTTCAGGAAAAGCTGTAAATGTTCGAATGCTCTTTTGGCAGCCACTTCATTGTAAGCCGCACCTTTTGAATTATCGTTTCCGGCTTCCGGATTGGTAAAAGAATGAACAGAATTAGCGTAGTAAATCATTTGCCAGTCTGCTTTTGAATCGCGCATTTCCTGTTGAAAAGCCGTAATTTCTTCTTTTGAAACGAATGGATCATCGGCACCGTGGCAAACCAAAACTTTGGTTGTAATAGTTTCCACTGTTCTTGCAGCATCTCTGCCCAATCCTCCGTGAAAAGAAGCCACTCCTTTTAGGTTCAGATGACCACGTGCGGCTTCAAGAACGCCTGTTCCTCCAAAACAATATCCGATCGCCACAATATTATCAGGATTTGCACCGGATTTGATTAATTCCTGTAACGCTACATTGATCCTTTTTTGATATTCGATAAAGTTAGTTTTAAAGTAACCTGCTTGTTTTCCCGCTTCAGCAGTATTTTTGGGATAGTTTCCTTCGCCATAGATATCAGCAATAAAAACATGATAACCTAATTTTGATAAATTTTCTGCAATTCCTTTTGAGGCATTATCAATTCCGAGCCAGGCTGGTAAAAGAAGGATACCGGGATTGTTCGTGCTTTTCTTGGCGGCTTTTATAAACAGACCATTTAAAGCCTGATTTCCGTCGGTATATTTAACTGTTTTCAATTGCGCGTTTATAGTGTTAGAAAATAGTATGGCAGCAAAGAGGAGTAGGGCTGAATTTTTCATAGTTTTACAATTTTTAACAAATATCAGAAATATTATGTTACAAAAAAACCTCAAAAGATATTTCTTCCGAGGTTTTCCAATCTATGATTGTTCGATTAATTATTTAGTAATTAGTCCTTTATAAGCTTATATTTCTTTTAAAAGCACAACCGAGTTCTACCATCGAGTCTGTTTTGGCGATTCCGGGAATATTGTCGATTTTTTCATATAATATTTTACGCATGTGTTCGTGATTTTTTGCCGTAATTTTCAGGTACAGCGTAAACGATCCGGTTACGAAATAACACTCTGTAATTTCCGGAATTTCTTTTAAAGCGGCAATAATCCTTTCAGAATCAGAATCTTTATTGAGTGTAATTCCGGTAAAAGAAGCCCAGTCGTAGCCAATCTGCTTTTCATTCAGAATCGGTTTGATACCGGTAATGATACCTTGTTCAAACAAACGGTTAATGCGTTGGTGCACCATCGTATTTGAAATTTTTAAATTAGTAGCAATCGTCGAAAAAGCGATTCTTCCATCTTTTTCCAATTCTTTTATAATGTTTACGTCAAATTCATCTAAAATGTCCATACCACTATTTTTTACGGGTTTAATCGCTGTAAAGATAGAAATAAGTCTGATTTGAAGTTTATAATCAAATGTAAAATTGACTTTTATTTACGTTAAAATAATTAATTTGATTTTTAAGGAATATAATTTAGTTAAAAGTAGTCTTATAATGCTTGTAAATAAATAATTTTTATATTTTTGTTCCAATAAAAATAAAATATAATGGGACATCAGCAAGAAGTACTTTCGTCGAAATCAGAAGTTTTGATAGAAAAAGAGAATAAATACGGAGCTCACAATTACCATCCGCTTCCGGTTGTTTTAGAAAGAGGAGAAGGCGTTTATGTGTGGGATGTTGATGGAAAAAAATATTATGACTTTTTATCTGCTTACTCTGCCGTAAATCAGGGACATTGTCATCCGGTGATTGTAAAAGCAATGACGGATCAGGCTCAAAAACTGACTTTAACTTCAAGAGCCTTTTACAACGATAAATTAGGAAATTACGAAGAGTTTATTACCAATTATTTTGGTTTTGATAAAGTATTGCCAATGAATACAGGTGCCGAAGCGGTTGAGACTGCTCTTAAACTGTGTAGAAAATGGGCGTACGAAGTAAAAGGTATTCACGAAAACCTGGCTCAGATTATTGTTTGTGAAAATAATTTCCACGGAAGAACCACCACTATTATTTCATTTTCGAATGATGAAAGTGCCCGTAAAAACTTCGGTCCTTTTACAGACGGATTTATAAAAATTGAATATGATAATTTGGAAGCTTTAGAAAAAGCTTTGGAATCTTCCAAAAATATTGCCGGTTTTCTGGTAGAACCAATTCAGGGTGAAGCCGGAGTTTATGTTCCTTCTGAAGGATATTTGGCAAAAGCAAAAGCACTTTGTGAGAAACATAATGTATTGTTTATTGCAGACGAAGTTCAGACCGGAATTGCCCGTACAGGAAAATTATTAGCCGTTCATCACGAAAATGTACAGCCTGATATTTTAATTTTAGGAAAAGCCATTTCAGGCGGAGTTTATCCGGTTTCTGCGGTTTTGGCCAATAATGAAATCATGAATGTAATCAGACCCGGACAACACGGTTCTACTTTTGGTGGAAATCCCGTAGCAGCTGCAGTTGCAATCGCGGCACTTGAAGTGGTAAGAGACGAAAAATTAGCCGAAAATGCAGAACGTTTAGGTATCATTCTAAGAAAAGGATTAAACGAAATTGCAGAAAGAAATGACCTGATTACGTTAGTACGTGGTAAAGGATTATTAAATGCAATTGTGATTAATTGTGGTGAAGATTCTGATCTGGCCTGGGAAATCTGCCTGAAATTCAGGGACAACGGATTATTGGCAAAACCAACTCACGGAAATAAAATCAGACTGGCACCGCCTTTGGTGATGACAGAATCTCAAATTCAGGAATGCCTGGAGATTATTGAAAAGTCACTAAATGATTTTAGATAAATTAATTCAGCTTACTTTACTATATAAAAAGGCGATTGCATTTAGCAATCGCCTTTTGTTTATAATTGTCCAAAATATCAAAAAAAACAATTATTTCTTTGCGCTTCTGAAGGAATAATCGCGCTGTTTTAGTTTAAAACCGGACCTTTTTGAGCTCCCGGATTGTTTTGATGAAAACATCTACATCTTGTGTGGTATTATAAAATGCCAGCGATGGACGAACAGTAGTTTCAACCCCCATTCGTCGTAAAATGGGTTGTGCGCAATGATGTCCGGTTCTTACGGCAATTCCTTCTCTGTTAAGCGCTTGTCCAACCTGATCATTGGTGTAACCTTGCAGATTAAAAGAAAGTACACTTGCCTTATGGGCAGCAGTTCCTATCAAACGAACTCCCGGAATTTCCTTGAGAAGTTTTGTGGCGTAGTCCAGCAATTGATGTTCGTATTGTCCGATTGCATCAATTCCTATTTTGGTCACGTAATCTATCGCTGCGCCAAGGCCAATGGCATCTGCGATATTTCCGGTTCCTGCTTCAAAACGATTCGGCGCTTTGTGGTATTTTATTTCTTCGAATGTAACATCCTGAATCATATTACCGCCGGATTGGTAAGGCTGCATTTCATTTAATAATTCTTCCTTTCCGTATAAAGCCCCAATTCCTGTCGGGCCAAATAATTTATGTCCCGAGAAAACCAGCCAGTCAGGGTTCAAATCCTGAACATCAACTTTCATATGGGAAACAGACTGGGCCCCGTCTATTAGAACTTTTGCCCCGGCCGCATGTGCCATTTCCACGATTTTTTTAGCCGGAGTTACCGTTCCCAGTGCATTGGAAACCTGAGTAAAAGCGATTAATCTGGTTTTGGAATTCAGTAATTTGGCATATTCGTCCAGTAAAATCTGACCGTCATCGTCTACCGGAATGACACGAAGTTTGATTCCTTTTTTATCTGCTAATCTTTTCCACGGAACAATATTCGCGTGATGTTCGAGATTACTGACAATAATTTCATCTCCGGCAACTAAATTATGCTCGCCCCAGCTTTGTGCCACAAGATTGATTCCTTCTGTTGCTCCGCGCACAAATACAATTTCATTTACAGAATTGGCATTCAGAAAAACTTTTACCTTATCACGGGCAGCTTCATAAGCATCAGAAGCACGGGCAGCCAATTCATGCGCAGCACTGTGAATGTTGGAATTTTCATGTTCGTAAAAATAAGCAATGCGCTCTATTACCGATTTTGGTTTTTGAGTTGTTGCAGCATTATCAAACCAGATTAATGGTTTTCCGTTTACTGTTTCATTTAGAATCGGAAAATCTTTTTTAATCAGATGAGCATCAAAATGTCCTGTAAGTATATTGATTTCTGTAGGTTCAAAAGAATTTCCCGCCCATGTATTTACATTTTTGGCATCAAAAGCAAACGGATTTTGTTCCAGGAAATAATACGAATTAGAGCCTTCAACTGCACTGGACGAAAGATCGGATCGCTTTCTAAACTGAGTATCAACAAACGATAATGCCTGTTTTAATTCGGCTTCAAAAGAGGAATTTTCGGTTTCGAACGGTAAATACTGCTGATTCAGAAACAGGGATTTAAAAATAGCTTCTTCGTTTAATTGTGGTGTGCCGCCGCTTCTTAAATTAATATCATAAAAACCCGTCTGTGGATCATTGAGGTTGACATTGTTGCCAAGTGGAATTTCAGCTTTTGAAATACCATTTTGAGACTCATATCCGTTAAATGCATTTGGATACAAAGCGGAAATGCCCGTATTTCCGGAATTGGCAACCGAGGAAGAGGCTCCAAAACCGCTAAAAGGCAGATTGGACTGCACATTCAGCGGATTTTGTGCCTGAAGCGGTACCGTTTCGGGAGTATTGAAACTTCCGGCCTGCAATAACGTTTCTGCAATTTTAGTCGCACGGGGATGTTCTTTTCGATCCGGACTCAACGAAATTTCCTTGGGAAACTCATTGGGCAGCGTTTTGAACAATTCGTTGGCTAAATGCTGCAGATCGTCTATGTTGTATAAACCGGTGTTGTTAGTATTTGTACTCATGATATTTTCCTATTTCTACATCTTCCAGCACTGCAATAGCGTCATCTACCAATATGGCCAATGAGCAATACAGGGATACCAGGTAAGAAGCAATTGCTTTTTCATTTATACCCATAAAACGAACAGACAATCCAGGTGATTGTTCGCCTTGCAGACCCGGCTGAATAAGCCCGATAACACCCTGACGCGATTCGCCGGTGCGTAATAAAATGATTTTTGATTTGCCGTTTTCAATCGGTAATTTATCGGATGGAATTAATGGAATTCCTCTCCACGTCAAAAACTGTGAACCAAATAAGGAGGTTGTCGGAGGCGGAACTCCACGGCGCGTGCACTCACGTCCAAAGGCACCAATCGCTAACGGGTGCAATAAGAAAAAACCGGGCTCTTTCCATACTTTGGTCAGCAATTCGTCCAAATCATCCGGAGTGGGTGCGCCGGTTCTGGTTTTTATAATCTGGGAAGGAGCGACGTTGTTTAACAGTCCGTAATCTTTATTATTGATCAGTTCGCTTTCCTGACGTTCTTTGATCGTTTCAATGGCCAGACGAAGCTGCTCCGAAATTTGATTGTATGGTTTGCTGTACAAATCCGAAACACGGGTATGCACATCTACAATAGTCTGAACGGCTGCCAGATTGTATTCTCTCGGATTCTCAATATAATCGACAAAAGTATTGGGTAGAATCCTTTCGTCCCTTGCCGAACAGTCGACTTCTATATGGCTTCCGTCTTTTACTTTATTCAGACGATATACACCCGATTCAACCGGAGTCCAATGCAAAAGATGGGTTAGCCATCTTGGCGATATGGTTCCGATTTGAGGAACCGATCGGGTTGCAATTGCTAATTGTCTTGCTGCTGCATCGCCTAATGCAGTCTGCTGTTGTTTTACTTCTGCCATGGTTTTAATTTTTAAGGGATTTATTTTTCAGGCCTTCTGCCGGAAATTATTTTTTATTTCTTAAGAGCTGCACCGCCGGGCATCTGTTCCGGTTTTAGTTTGAATTTACTGTATTCTACCACTCCTGTCTGGTCTGCCCATTCGAAATATTCAGCCGAAAGTTTATTTACGATTCCGGGATTTTGCTGCGCTACGTTTTTGGTTTCGCCGCGGTCGGTTTCGATATCATAAAGTTCCCATTCGTAAGACGGATAAATAGAAACTAATTTCCATCTGCCGTCCCTTACGGCACGATTTCCGGCTCTTTCCCAAAATAATGGTGCGCCTCTGTCTACCTGCGAAACATTATCAAATAAAACAGGTAGTAAACTCTTTCCAACCAAAGGATTTGAGGTCACACCATTATATTCCTTAGGATATTCAATTCCGGCCAGCTGATAGAAAGTAGGAGCGAGGTCAATAATATGTCCTGTTCCTTTATCTATTCTTCCCGCTTTTATTTTAGAAGGAAACCAGGCAATAAAAGGCGAGCTGAATCCGCCTTCGTGCATATTGTTTTTATACTGCTGTAACGGAGTATTCGACAGATACGCCCAGTTTTGTTCCTGATAATCAAATGATCCGGAAGTTCCAACTGGACCTTCATTTCGCACCAATCCTCTTCCTAATGGATTATACGTATTGAAACCGCCCTGAGCGCCGTTATCGGAAATGAAAATAATTAGTGTATTCTGATCTTTTTTCAAGGCTTTTATTTTTTCCAGTACCTTACCCACATTCTGATCCATATTGTCGACCATGGCAGCGTAGACTTCCATTTTTGCTTTCCAGAACTGTTTTTCGTCGTAGGTTAATTTATTCCATTCCGGAACTTCAGGGTCTTTTGGAGCCACCGTCTGATCTGCCGGTAAAATGCCGTTTTCTTTTAATTTCTGAATTCTCTTTTCTCTCAAAACATCCCAACCCTCATCAAATTTGCCTCTGTATTTCGCAATGTCAACCGGTTTTGCCTGAAGTGGCCAATGCGGAGCTGTAAAAGCGAGGTACAAAAAGAACGGTTTGTTTTCCTTGTTCTGTTCGTCCAGAAAAGTGACCGCATTATTGCCAATTTCATCTGTAAAATAATACGAATCATCTTTAGGATGCAGTTCTTCATTATTTCGATTAATTTTACGGGATAAGGTGTTTTTCCAAATGGCAGAGGTTTGGTATCAAAATAATTCGAAGCGCCTTTTAAGATGCCATAAAATTTATCAAAACCTCTCTGGTTAGGCCATTGCGCCTGATCTTCGGAACCTACATGCCATTTTCCGGATAAAATGGTACTGTAGCCGCCTGAACGGAAAACTTCTCCAAGAGTCAACGATTATTTGTTCAGGTAACCCTGATAGGCTGGCAATCCTAAATTCACATCAAAAAAACCAACACCGGCTTTATGCTGATATTGACCTGTAAGCAAAGATGCTCTGGTGGGTGCACAAATAGAGTTGTTGTAGAATTCACGCAGTCGGGTGCCTTCCTTTGCCAGCTTGTCGAGATTGGGTGTTTTTATTTCTGAACCATAATTGCCTAAATCAGAATAGCCCATATCATCCACCATAATCAAAATGATATTTGGTTTTGAAGTTTCCGCTTTATTTTGGGCCTGAACTAAAACTGCTGCAGCAAGAAGCAGTGTCAGTGTTATTGCTATTTTTTTCATGCTGTTGTATTTAAAATTTCAATCGTATTTATTTACTGAAAAGTAGAAATGCGATCAGGAGTGTAAGGATAACATTGAAGAGCTGCGCTATTAAAAAGGCATATAGCGGTTTTTTACTGGTATTGCTGAACAAATCTTTAAAGTTGGTTTCTAAGCCAATACTGGTAAAAGCCAGGGCAAACCAAAGTCCCTGAAGATTCTTTAAACTGTCTTTCACATTGTCGCGGATTTCCGGAGTAAGCAAAAAAGAAAAGACCAGGGAAGCAGCAATAAAGCCAATGACAAACTTTGGAAAACGTTCCCAGATGATTCCCAGTGTTGGCTTTGACGCAGCAGCTTCAGCAGAGGTATTGTTCGTATATGTCCAATAAACAGATATGGCAAAAGCAGCTAATCCCAGCAAAACATTTTGCGAGAATTTGACAATGGTACTGATCTTCAATGCTGTTTCTCCAACAAGAGATCCCGAAGCCACAACAGCTCCGGAGGTGTCAATACTTCCGCCTAACCAGGCTCCGGTTACTTCTTCGGGAAAGTTGAAATAGCGCGCAATCATCGGCATGAAAATCATCATTGGGACAGCGGTTACCAAAACCATCGAAATGACATAAGACAATTTCTTCGAATCTCCTTTGATGGCCCCCGAAGTTGCAATTGCAGCAGAAACACCGCAGATCGAAACCGCGCTGGAAATCATCATGGTCAGCTCTTCATCAACTTTTAGTTTTTTACACAGCCAAAAAGCAAAGTACCAAACGGATAATACAACTACTAAAGCCTGAAATAATCCATACGAACCTGCTTTAAGAATGTCTGAAAAGATGATGCTGGTTCCCAGTAAAACCAATCCGATTTTTACAAATACTTCTGTTGAAAGCGCCGTACGAAACCATTCCGGGAGTTTGAAGAAATTACCGATTGCCAGACCAATGATCAGACTGAAAATAACGGCTTCTAAATTGATGCCTTTTATAAAAGTATTTCCTGCAATAAGCAAGGAAATGAGCGTCAATAGGTAAACAACGGGAAAAACTGCTAAAAAATTTTTAATCGATTTTCCAATTAAAAAGGCGCCGATTGCTCCTATTGAAATGAAATAGATGAATTGCAACAGAATGATTTGCAGGTTGCCGGATTCGAAAACATCAGTTTGTAAATCTCCTATACCGGACCATTTGAAAACAGGCACTGAAGGAAGAAAAATAAACAGGGAAATTCCGATGATCAGAAATCCTAAAAGCACTACTGTCCAGTCTTCTTGAAGGGTAAATTGTTTTGTTTTAGCTGACATTTAAATATTTTTAGACTATTATTTTTGGGCTAAAGCAGCATCAACATCATTTTTCAAATCACCCAGGCCATCTTTTTTGAAGACAATTTTACCATTCTGATACAAGATCAAAGTCGGGAAGACGCGTACGGTTTTTAAATCGGCTATGACCTGAGGGCTTTCTTCCAGTTCAATTTGAACGATTTTCAGTTTTTCTCCGTATTGTGTTCTGAGGTTTTCTAAAATTGGTTTTACGGTTTTGCAGGTGGCACAATATTTAGATCCGATGTCTACTAAAACATAGTTATGATCAGCGACGATTTTTTTGTATTCAGGAAGGGTTAATTTGCTTTTTAAATTGGTATAAAAAGGTTTTCCTCCACCAATCCAGTTGGCAATTCCGCCTTCTAAAATATAGACTTCCGAAAATCCTTTTTTGGTTAATTCGGTTGCTAAAAGACCACTTCTGTAGGCTGCAATAGAATAAATAAATACCGGTTGTGACGGATTTAATGCGGCTGTAGCTTTTTCGAAATTCTCTGATTTCGTATTGAAATTTAAAGCCCCTTCAATATGGTTTAATGCAAATTCTTCCGGACCTCTGGCATCAATTATTTGTGGGTTTTTCTGGCTTTTAATTTTTGAATAAAAAGCATCCAGTAAAACGACACTCGAGCTTTTATCCTGCGAAAAACCGATAACGGTAAAAAACAGGAGCACGGTTAAGACATTGTTTTTGAGTATTTTATTTTTCATGATTTTTTTCTTTATTTAAAGTTGGCAGTACTTTTCAAATTCAACTTTGAAAAACACTGCCAATCTTATTACCATAATTCCGATTTCGTGTGTCGGATTTTCTTTATTGTATCGCTGCCCAATTTATACCTGAGCCGGTTCCTCGTAATACACCGGACTTGCGGCAACGAGAGTTTCTGCTTTTGTTTTTAGCGGAACAGATAAAACGCCTTCTGCCAAAGCACTTCCTTCTTTTTTAGATTTGAATATGGGCCATAAAAACTGGGCATACCATTCTTCTTGTTTGTACGATTTCATTCCGTATGATTTTGGGAATTTACGCGTGATCAACCCCGTTCCAAAAATGATATCCCAGATGAAAAACATGTTTCCGAAGTTGCCTTTAAAGTGTCCGACACCATCTCCGCTTGTATCGGCGTGATGCGCATGGTGTGTTGCAGGAGTCGAGATCAAACGCTCTAAAACCCATGCAATCGGATGTAATACTTTGTATTTGTAAAATGGCTTGTCCCAGGCAATGCTTGAATGTGCTCCTAAAGTGATGAAACTTTTGATCACCAATACAAACAAAGCAGGTAATCCCAAGCCCAAATACGTTAAAGTGGCAGTCAAATAAATTTGAGAGAAGAAAACCGTATAGATAAAGTTTTGTCTCGAAGCCATCGCCATTCCCATATAAGGAGCAGAGTGATGTGTTCTGTGAAAACGCCATAAAAACGGAACCTGGTGGTGCAAACGGTGGTACCAGTATTGTGTTAAATCATCGGCTATGGCGATCAGGAAAAATCCGCCCCAGAACGGAACCCATGAAAGTGTATTGGCCAGATTCGGAATCAGGTAAGGCAGAGCTGTTAAGCTAAAAAAAGCAATTACGGGTGGTAAAAGCAATTTTGGGGCCAGGAAACAAATGATATCTACTTTACGCTCTTCGCCTGTCCACTCGTCGTCGTATAAACCTGCGGTAAATTCGATAACTCCCAGAATCAGCATAAAAGCGGTTAATCCCCAGGTGCGGATATTTTCAAATGCGGGTTTTGCGAATTCTAAAAACGATGGTAATGTGATATGTGATTCACTCACAAGACCGTTCGTTAATTTAAAATAAAGGAAAATTGCCACTACAGGCAAGCTGTAGATTAAAAGACTGATGCTTAAATCTCTTGTTAGTTTTTCTTTTTGAACTATTGCCATGATTTCTTATTTTAAAAATTGATTTATTAATGCTAAACCTCCGGCCAGAATGGCTAGTGGAACTAAAAATACAATTGCCCCAACGACAATCTTTTTTCCGATAATTTCATAGTCTGCTCGTTTCATGATTACCTTATTTGTGTGTTATTACTTTTTTGATTGTTTCATTTCAGTTTCAGGCTTTTTTACTTGCTCTGAAAATCAATAAATTGGATAGCGTCACAAAAATAAAATAAAAACATTTTAATTCTATGGATTTAGTAGAATTTTATTTTCCGGTTTTCAATAAATTTGTTAAATACTGCTCTCTTTTTATTATTATTTAACTTTTTGAATAGTTGGAAGCTTTTGTTGCTGCCCATTTTTTTGTTAACCTGTAAGTTTTTCAAAACCTTGCAGGTGGTAAAAATCCTTATTTCGTATTTTCTGTATCTCCGGATTTAGTTACTTGTTTTACTAAATCCTGTAGGGTTTTGCCTTTGTCGGCTCCCGTATTGTGAATCCTTCTGTTGTACACATCCTGCCAGTCGATTAGCGGATAAACATTGTTTTCTTTTGCCTGTTCATCAAATAATTTTTGAAGCTCGGCCAGTTTTTCAGGATATTTTTTGGCCAGGTTGTTACGCTCATTAAAATCTTCGTTGAGGTTGTACAATTCCCAAACATCCGTATCGAAATTACTTTGAGCAGGTTTTTCGTTTTTACCCAACGCTTTTTTTACAGCAAATGAATCCGGTAAATGTGCTGCTCCGGCTTTCCATCCTTCTTTGTAAATTGCTCTGTTTCCAAAAATGTAATAGTATTGCACTTTATGCAGCGATTCTGCTTTTGGATTGTCGATTGAAGCCTGAAAAGAAGATCCCTGGATAATATCCTGTTTGATTCCTTTAATATATTCCGGAGCTTTAATTCCAACAATATCCAAAGTTGTCGGCAGTAAATCGGTTACGTGGCTGTACTGGTTTCTGATCCCGCCTTTTTCTTTAATTCCATTTGGGTAATAAACAATCAGCGGATTATGAGTTCCTCCCTCAGACTGCGCATCTTGTTTCCAGTTTTTGAAAGGAACGTTTGTGGCCTGTGCCCATCCTAGCGGATAATTGGTATTTAGCCCTTTTGCAGTACCGATTTCGTCAATATTCGTTAGGTTTTTCTTCAGGTTTTCTTCATCGGAAGAGCCCTGGGAAAACAAACTTTGATTGATTGTTCCTTCTGTAGTTCCTTCTTTGCTTGCCCCATTGTCTCCAATCGCTACAAATATCAGGGTATTATCTAACTGATTGCTTTCTTTCAGGTAATTGACAACTCTTCCAATTTCAGCATCGGTATACGTCAGGAATCCGGCATAGACTTCCATAAATCTGGCATATACTTTCTTTTGCTCCGGCGTTAGCTTTTTCCAGTCCGTAATAAGCGGATTGCGTTCCGGCAATACGGCATTGGCCGGAATTACCCCTAATTTCTTTTGGTTGGCGATTACTTTTTCGCGGTAAGCATCCCATCCTTCATCAAATTTTCCTTTGTAGGGATCACTCCATTTTGCAGCCACCTGATGAGGGGCATGCGCTGCTCCCGGTGCATAGTATAAAAAGAATGGTTTTCCGGGCGCTGCTTTTTGCTGTTTTTGAATATAGCTGATTGCTTTGTCTGTAATCAATTCATTTAAATGACGACCGTCCGGTTTAACATGGGTCTGATCTTCCACTAAATCGGGATTGTACTGATCGGTCTGTGAGCCCAGGAATCCGTAGAAATGATCGAAACCTTTTCCGGTAGGCCATCTGTCAAACGGACCTGCATCTGTTGCCTCTTCGTCCGGCGTAACTCCGTATTTACCAACGGCAAAAGTATTGTAACCATTATCACGTAAAATCTCTGCGATTGTTCCTTTATCCGATGGAATTCTTCCGTCCCAGCCCGGAAAACCTGCCGATAATATCGTGTGTGAAAAGCCGCTTTCATGCACTCTTCCGGAATTTCTTCCCGTTAATAAGGCCGCACGCGTTGGGGCACAAATAGCGGTGGTATGAAAATTGGTATAACGTAAACCGTTATTAGCCAGATTATCAAAAGTTGGGGTACTGATCAGGCCTCCAAAGGCACTTGAAGCTCCAAATCCAACATCATCCAATAAAATCCAGACAATATTCGGAGCACCTTTTGGCGCTTTAACGGGTTCCGGCCAGTATTCTTTAGAATCGGCTAATGTTTTTCCAATTGTTCCTTTAAATTCTGCATCCGGATTAGTCTGCGCAAAACCGAATTGTGCGACCAGCAATGCAGTAACCAAAAGCCCTTTGCCCGGACTTTTGATTGTACTGTAGTTATTCATTTTTTTCATTTTAAATAATTTTTTTGGTTGATTAAGTAATAATTTTTAATAGTCCCTGAGCAGATTTGCGTTCGGTAGCTGGTGTTTTGTGCGTTTGTACTAAATATTAGATTAGACTTATATTTATTTACTTATCACGTAACCCCTATTTTAAATGTGTTATTTTATTTTATTCCAATCTTCGACACCTACTTTTAATGACCATTCCTGATGTAATTCAATCAGGGTCCTGAGCAGTTTTGGTTCTGATGTTGCTACGTTTTTTGTTTCTGTTCTGTCTGTATCAAGATTGTACAATTCCCAAGGCTGATTGTTTTCGGCTACTGCTTTCCATTTGCCTTTTCTTACCGCTTTGCTGCCTTCATGTTCCCAAAACAAGGCTTCATGCACATTAGATTGTTGTCCTTCAAATTCCTTTTTTAAGCTAATACCTTCTAAGGGGATGAGATTTTTTCCCTGAAAAGAATCCGGATATTGAAAACGGGCATACTCTAAACAAGTTGGAAAAATATCAATCAGATGACTTACCCTGTTGCTTAGTGTACCTGCCTTAATATGCTTTGGATAATAAGCAATAAAAGGGGAAGCAATACCGCCTTCGTGGGTGTTCTTTTTGAATAATTGAAAAGGCGTATTGCTCACATTTCCCCAAGGACTTTCGTAACTGTCAATTGACGCAACTGAACCTGGTGTTCCATTTTTTTGTGTAACATAATTCCAGTTCTTTACATCGTCGGCGCTTCCTCCATTATCCGAAAGAAAAAGAACAAGGGTATTATTTTCTTCTCCCAAAGACTTTACTTTCTGCAGGATTTCTCCAATTCCGGCATCCATTCGGTCTATCATGGCGGCGTAAATTGCCATCCGGGTATCCCATTTATCTTTTTCTTCTGGGCTTAGTTTTTCCCAATCCGGCACTTTTTCAAAACGATTTGATAAGTCCCAATTTTTATCAATGATTCCTTGTTCTTTTAATTTTTTAAAACGTCGGGCTCTTAATTTATCCCAGCCTTCCAGGTATTTGCCCTTGTATTTTGCAATATCTTCCGGCAATGCCTGAATGGGCCAATGCGGAGCATTATAAGCAACATACAGAAAAAAAGGATGTTGCTGTTTTCGCTGTTTTTCTAAAGCATTAATCGCAAAATTGGTAATCTCCTGAGTCAGATAGGTAGAAGTATCCGTGCGAATAATTTCTTTATCTCCTTTCAAAAAAGTAACGCTTCTTCCATCGTTATACAAAGGCTGCGAGTTAAAATAACTGCTTCCATTGTTTTGTAATGTAAAAGAATCATCAAACCCCCGATTAACCGCCCGGGCTGATGGTACTAAGCCAACGTGCCATTTTCCGGAAACAATAGTGTTGTACCCTGCCAGTTTGAGTGCTTGTCCAATCGTAATGCAATGCTCGTTTAAATATCCCTGATAGGCCGGAAACCCCTTGTCCTGAACCATATCCCCAACACCTGCTTGGTGCGGATACAAACCCGTGAGCAATGAAGCCCGGGAAGAACAGCAACGCCCCGCATTATAAAACTGGTTTAGAATAAGCCCGTTTTTAGCGAGCTTATTCAGGTTTGGAGTTTTAATTTCTGAGCCAAAGGCACCAATATCTGAGAAACCTAAATCATCTGCCAAAATGACGATGATGTTAGGTTGTTTTTTTTGTGCAGATAGCTGAAATTGTGCAACAACCAACAAGGCAATAAGGAACAGTTTTTTAATCATTTTATTTATTTGTGTGTAAGCCTTTAATTATAACCCGGATTCTGTGGTAAACCAACAGGATCGATATTTCTTTCGCTTTGCGGAATTGGATATAAATTATTTTTTTCTGAAACTGAGTTTTTAGCAGTGACTTTTTTTACTTCTGTTACTAAAGTTCCCCAACGTACTAAGTCAAACCATCTTTGTCCTTCCTGAACAAATTCTTTTTTGCGTTCTTCCTGAATCGCGGCTCTGAAAGCGGTCTGGTCTAATCCTGCTAAATCGATTGTCGGGTCCGGTGTAGTGATTGGTTTTCCGAATGCTCGTCGCCTTACCTGATTAAGCAATTCATAAGCTTCGGCGGTTGGCGCTCCCTGCTCGTTTATGGCTTCTGACAGTGACAATAAAATGTCGGCATAACGAATAATCGGGAAGTTGATCGCTACGTTTCCGGGTGTTGCCAGATTGGTTAAATCCAGGTACTTTTTGAAGATAGGTTTCGGAAAAGTATAAAGCGTTCCGGTAGTCGGGTTAAGCAATTGTTTGGCATAACTCACGTCTCTTCTTGTGTCTCCCGGAGCATAAATGTCATAAAACAAAGCCACGTCTGAGATAATATCTGCCGGTTCTGTAGCCGTAAATCCGGTAAATGATGTGGATTGGAAGGTACTTCCGCTCGATCCGTTTCCAGCCTGATTCGGCTCAAACTGAACAGAGAAAATATGCTCTTTTCCGTTCTTTTTTGTTTTCGTAAAAATATCCTGAAAGTTTTCGAACAAAGCATATCCGTATCCGCCGTTGATAACTTCTCTGGCTTTTAAAATTGCATTTGGATAATCTTTTCTGGTCAGATAAACTTTCGCTAAAATAGCTTTTGCAGCTCCGGAAGTGGCACGTCCTGCATCTGCAGCAGCGTAAGTTCCTGGCAGGTTTTCGGCATCAGTCAAATCTTTAATGATCTGGGCGTAAACTTCATCAACGGTCGCTCTTCTGGACTTTAAACTTTCTAACTGAATAGAAGTCGGTTCGTGCAAAACAATCGGAACTCCGGCCCAAAGACGCACTGCCTGAAAATAAAGCAATCCACGGATAAACTTGGCTTCATTGATTAATCTGGTTTTAACGACTTCAGATCCTGAAACTTTTGGGATATTATCAATAGAAACGTTGGCTCTGTTGATTCCGGCATAAATTTGCCTCCAGGCAACCTGAACACGGTCTGAAGTGGCATCATGTGTTAAACTGCTCAAAGCTCTTACCTGCGGGTTTGTGGCAGAAACTCCGGCTGCTGCATAATCTGAACCCATATCGGTTAAGAAATAAAGGTTCCTGCCAAATAAACTCTGCTCGCCCGGATCAAGGTTTAAGGAAGCATAAACAGCAGTTACGCTCGCTACGGCATCATCCTGGGTCTTGAAGTAATTGGATTCGGTTACAAAAGAGGTTGGTGTTACCTCTAAATCTGTGCACGATACAAATAGACCGGCACTTAAAAGGAATGTTATTATGATCTTTTTCATTTTATATTTTTTTTACTTAGAAAGTTACGTTCAGTCCCGAGATGAATGTTTTTGAGTTTGGATAAGAACCAAAATCAATTCCCGGATATAAGTTGTTTTGCTCGTAGGAACTTACCTCCGGATCATAACCGGTATATTTGGTCCATGTAATCAGGTTTTCTGCAGAAACATAGAATTTCACGCTTTTTGCCCCGAATTTTTTTGAAACGCTTTTGGGCAATGTATATCCCAGCGTGATTAATTTTAATCTTAGAAAAGAAGCATCTTCAACATAACGCTCCGAAACAATTCCAAGCGGAGAACTTGACGCTCTCGGAATTTCATTACTTAGGTTTGTTGGTGTCCAGCGGTCTCCAAGTGTTGTTGCAGCATTGGTTCCGAGCGTTGAAATTTCTAATTGCTGATTTAAAGCATTAAATATTTTTCCGCCATACGATCCCTGGAAAGAGAAATTCAAATCAAAATCATGATAGGAAATCGAGTTGCTGAAACTTCCGACAAATTTTGGCTGGGAAGTTCCCAGATTTCCTTTGTCAAGAGCTGTAATAACGCCGTCGCCATTAGTGTCAACATATTTTCGGTCACCCACTTTTGTGTTGGCTAAACTGTTTATTTTCGGCTGTGTATTGATTTCTTCCTGAGTCTGGAAAATTCCGTTTGTTTTGTATCCCCAGAAAGTTCCTAAAGGCAGACCCACTTTTACCGTTACCGGCTGTTGTTGTAATAAGGAACCATTTGGTACTACGGGGAAAAACTGATTTACTCCGTTTCCAATAGAAACTACTTTGTTTCTGTTGGCAGAAAAGACAATGTTCGAGTTCCAGGAGAAGTTTTCGGTTTTTAGATTTTCGGTCGTTAAACCAATTTCGATCCCTTTATTTTCAACACCGCCAATATTTTGCAGAACGCTTGCATATCCGGAAGTAAGCGGCACGGGAACGCTGATTAATAAATCATTTGTCTTTTTGTAATACACATCAAAAACAAAATTGATTTTTCGGTCTAATAAGGATAAATCTAAACCAAGATTATACTGATCTGTTTTTTCCCATTTCAAATCAGGATTTGCCAATCGGGTAGGAGCCAGTCCGGTGTATAAGGTACCTCCAAAAGCATAATTTACAGAACCCATTGACGCTAAGGAAAGGTAATTCCCAATTTCCTGGTTTCCTGTTGTTCCGGCACTAATTCTAAGTTTAGCCTCCGTTACACCTTTTATGTTACTGGCAAATTCTTCCTCTGTAATATTCCACGAAAAACCTGCGGACGGGAAATAACCCCAAAGCGATTCAGAACCAAATCTTGAAGAACCATCTGCACGTGCAGAAAGGGTAAAATTGTATTTTCCTTTATAAGAGTAATTGACTCTCGCAAGCCATGATTTTAAAACACTTTCGAAGGCATCACTATACGGTTTTACAGCAACACCATCCTGAAGCGCATTGTACGTGTTAGCATCGTTCACAAAAGTATTTGAACCCGCATTTACCACTTCACCCTGAGTATATTGAAGCGTGTAACCTGCCAAAGCGGAAAATTTATGGTTTTCACCGAAGGTCGTATTATAATTCAGCGTATTTTCATTCAGTACAGAACTTACCAATCGGTCTCCAACAGACGCTAAACCTTTTGTTCCGGCACCGTTTGAAGTGTTCGCAGGTGCATAGTAATTTTGCTTGGTGTTGATGACGTCACCACTTACCGCAACTTTAGCCGTTAATTTTTTGGTTATTTTATACTCACCAAATAAACTGGTGAGGATTCTGTTGATTTTGGTTTCGTTAATTGTATTTTCTAAATCATTAATAGGATTTGGAACATAACCATTAACAGAAGTTGCATACGGATTAGAGGTTACGTTATAACTGCCGTCTGCATTTTTTATCGGGACAACCGGGGCCGTTAATACCGCACTCGCCAGAGGGTTTGGATTCCTTCCGCCGGCTGCATTACTGCCCACGCCATTTGAAATGGAGTTGCTGTAATTTGCATTTACACCAAATTTGAAATTCTGGGAATAATTTTTCTCATAGTTAATACGAAGCGAAATTCTTTTAAAATCAGATCCGAGAACAATTCCTTCCTGATCAAAATATCCGGCAGAGATCGCATATCTGGATCTGTCGTCACCACCTGAAAAAGATAATTGATGATTTTGCACCGGAGCTGCGCTTCTGAATGCAGCAGATTGCCAGTCGTAATTGTTAGAAGTTTTGAAAGCTTCAATCTGGGCAGCAGAAAAAGAAGGGGCCTGGCCAATACTTGCCTGTACATCATTACGTAAACCTGCCCATTGGCTGGCATCCATTAAATGAAGTTTTTTGGTAATGTCCTGAAACCCAAAATAGCCCTGATACGAAATATTGTCCTGACCCTTTGTTCCTTTTTTGGTGGTAATAATGACAACTCCATTGGCACCGCGTGAACCGTAAATAGCAGTTGCAGAAGCATCTTTTAAGACTTCAATAGATTCAATATCAGCAGGATTTATAGTCGATAATACGTTGATACTGGCTCCGGCAAAAGATACGCCTGCCGAACTGTTTGCGTTATCGTTATAAATCAGGATTCCATCCACAACATATAAGGGTTCGTTACCCGCCGTGATTGAGTTTCCTCCACGAATACGGACGCTTGAAGAGGCGCCCGGACGGCCGGAACTTTGTGTAACTACCACCCCGGCAACAGCACCTCTTAAAAGGTTATCTGCCGATGAAGTGACCTGAGATAAATTGGCTTTTGGAACAGAAGCTACAGAACCTGTAATGTCTTTTCGTTTTTGGGTTCCGTACCCAACCACTACCAGTTCATCCAATTCCTGTCTTTCTTCTTTTAAGTGAATGGTAACCGGATTTTTTTCAACTACAATTTCCAGTTTTTTGTATCCAATATAACTTACGATTAAGGTATAAGGAAATTTCTGACCCGTCTGAAAATAAAATTTTCCTTCAGCATCTGTTACAACCCCGTGAGTTGTACCTTTAATATTTATTGAAGCTCCAATAATTGGCTGATTAGTAATGTCATCAACTACCGTTCCGTCGAGTTTAGATTGTATAAGCGGTGTTGTATTTTGTGCTTGAAATTGCAGTGATGTTAACAAAATAGTAACCCATAAAATGAGATTTATATTTTTTTTCATTTCTTTGTAATGGTTTAAGTAATTAACAAGGCGCCCTGAGAGCTGAATTTTCAGCACTCTGAATGTTTCCTTGATTTAGTGATAAATGTTCTTTAAGCCTCGCCATTTCTGTTGCCGCAGAAATGGCTTTTTTTATTTACAGCAACAGCTTTGCATCTTTTTCATCTTAGTTTTTTTAGTTATTAATTTTTTTGGATTTATAGGTATCGTTTTAAGATCAGCTCAATACAAATCAATGCATTAAACAGACTTTTGTAATTTCAATAAAGTATTCTTGTGGTGAATTTTAAATATTCGTCTTTGAATCAGATTGATTTTGTGATTAGGAAATAATCAACAGACCGAATAAGGTTGAGAGGTTTAACAACAGAAGCACATATAACAAAAAGTGTTATAAGTATATTTTTTAGGTAAAATGTAATACGATATGCTTTCGGTTGTTTTCAAAATATAGTTTTTTGGTTTCAAATATTATTTATAAACTCTACTAATCCTATAGACAAAGTTAATTTTAATATAATAAAATCCAAAAAAAAGTTTAATTATTTTTTTTTCAGAGTGCAAATAAAATAATATATCATATTATTTTTATTTTAATTAATTGAAAATCAATAGATTGTTATTTTTTATTAAAACGTCACGTACCTTAAAATTATTTTTTATAAAACATTTAAATGTAGTATTTTATACTTTTTTTTCTCCTTTTTAATTGCTGCATAAAGTATAATAAAAGACAAAAAACGTCAGGGAAGGATCATTTTTGAGTTCATTTTATAATTTTATACTCAAAACAGGTCGGTTTTTAAAGTTGATTTTGAAGAAATTAGACTAATTTTATAGACATTAAAATAAATTTAAATTTTTTATTCATCCTATTATTAAATACTTATATTTGTGGTAAGTATTTATACTTAGTTTTATATTCTGAATCATGATACAAGTTAGTGAGGCTTTAACGATCGTAGCTGAAAACAGTTCAAAAATGCCAACGCAGAAAATCCCCGTGAATAAAGCGTTAGGATACGTTTTGGCTAAAACAGTACACGCGCCAATCGCAATGCCGCCTTTTCGCCAGTCTGCCATGGACGGCTATGCTTTTACGCACAGTAGAAGGCATCAGTACGATGTTGTAGGTATTTCACAGGCTGGAGATCATTCGAATACAAAACTTGAATTCAACGAGGCAGTACGTATTTTTACAGGTGCTTTTGTACCCGACGATGCAGATACTGTCGTCATGCAGGAACATGTAATGGCAAACGAGCAATCGATTCTGATTACTAATATGCCGGAACAATTTGCAAATGTGCGTGGTAAAGGTGAGCAGATTCAGAAGGGAGATGTTGTTTTTGAAGCGAATACCTTGATTACGCCTGCTGCAGTAGGATTTTTGGCTTGCCTGGGGATTACAGCAATAACCGTTTATAAAAAACCGAAAGTTGCCTTCTTAGTAACCGGAAACGAACTGGTAGAATCCGGAAAGAAATTACCAAAGGGAAAAATATTCGAAAGTAATTCGATTATGCTGCAGGCTGCGCTTCAAACCATCGGAATTAAAAAAACGAAAGTTTATACCGTAAAAGATAAGCTGAAAGCAACTAAAAAAGCACTAAAAGAGATTTTGCCCCAATATGACATTGTTTTAATTTCCGGCGGCATATCAGTCGGAGATTATGATTTTGTGAAAGAGGCCTTACTAGCCAATGAAGTAGTGGAACTGTTTTATAAAATCAATCAAAAGCCCGGAAAACCGATGTTTTTTGGGAAACGAAAGGAGACATTAGTGTTTGCTCTGCCCGGAAATCCGGCTTCTTCACTCACTAATTTTTACGTATATGTGTATCCGGCCATCCGGAATAAAATGGGTTTCTCTGAAATTCACCTGCCAAAATTAATCCGGAAATTAAATGCAGATATTCCCAATACAACCGGAAAGACCTTGTTCCTGAAAGCCTTATATGACGAAACCCACGTTGAGGTTTTGGGTGGTCAGAGTTCTGCAATGCTCAATTCGTTTGCAATTGCCAATAGTTTACTGATTGTTCCTAATGATGCGGAAATGCTTAAAAAAGAGGAATTGGTGACGTTATTGCCGATTGGTTAGTGGAATGTGGAAAAGAGAGTAAAGAGAATAGAGAATAGAAGAAAGAGAATAGAAGAAAGAGAATAGAAGAAAGAGAATAGATTGCAGATTGTGGTGTGTAAATTAGGGACATAACCTGAAACCTGAAACTTTAAACTTGAAACAACAAAAACCTGAAACAAAACCAATGAATCTCCTTAGTACCGAAAACATTGTACTGTTCAGCTTCGCTTTAATTGTGATTGCTTTTTTGTATTCCAGTGTTGGGCATGGGGGAGCGTCGGGTTATTTGGCTCTGATGACGATTTTTGCGTTTCCGGTTGCGATTATGAAACCATCGGCTTTGCTGTTGAATTTGTTTGTTTCGAGTATTTCATTTCTCTTTTATTATCGTATGAATTATTTCAGGCCAAAGCTTTTTTACCCTTTTGCAATTGCTTCGATACCCGCTGCATTTATTGGTGGTTTTGTGACGCTGGATAATGCGGTTTATAAAATTATCCTCGGAATTGTATTGGTTTTTGCAGCACTGAGGTTGTTTGGCATATTTAATTTTAAAGAAAAAGAAGCGGTTACGATACATATTCCTTTTGCCCTGATGATCGGATTTGCGATCGGATTATTATCCGGCATGTTGGGGATTGGCGGGGGAATTATCCTGAGTCCGATTTTATTGTTTTTGGGATGGGCAAACATCAAAGAATCGGCAGCAATTTCGAGTTTATTCATATTTGTAAACTCATTTGCCGGATTAATGGGATTTTTTCTGGGAGGAAAAACAATTCCGACAGAAAGTTTTTACCTGGTTCCAATTGCGGTTATCGGTGGAGTTTTAGGCGGATTTTACGGAAGCGGCTATTTCTCTAATAAAACTTTAAAATTTGTTTTGGGAACCGTCATTTTTATGGCAAGTATAAAATTGATTTTTCCCTGAAAAGGTTTTAAAAATATAAGCCACAGATTAAATGATTATGTAGATCAAAAAAATAAAAATCTACAAAATCTGTATAAAAAAAAATTAAATGTAAAAAATAAACAAGATTGGCAAAACCTAAAACCTGAAACAAAAAAATCATGGAAACGCTAACAGTATATATTCTTTGTGGAGGCAAAAGCACCAGAATGCAGACAGAGAAAGGTTTGGTTTTGTTTCAGAAAAAACCTTTCATTGAACATATCATTCACGCGATTTTACCCATCACAGAAAAAATAAAACTGATTACGACGACGAGAGAATACGATTATCTGCCGTACCAAAAGATACCGGATATTATAACTGATAAAGGACCTTTGGGCGGAATTTATACCGCACTGACAGCTTCGGAAACCGAATTTAATTTGATTTTGAGTTGTGATATTCCGTTAATTTCAACCGAATTATTATCCGAGCTAATTTCAAAACATACCAATGAAGCGGGCGTTACTGTTTTTGCTTCAGAAAGTAAAGTGCATCCGTTAATCGGGATTTATTCTAAAAAAATGCTGCCCGTTATAAAAGAAGCTATTGAGACAGATGAACTAAAAATGATGGATCTGATTGCTAAAATTCCCCATCAGATTATCAATATAGACGAAAGTGAAAATTTTCATTTGAGCAATATTAATTCGATTGATGAATTAAACGACCTGAATATCAATTTAAGTTAAGTACTATGAAAGACCTGAAAACACCAAAATTAACAGTCGTAGGCGCAGGTCCCGGAGATGTTGAACTGATTACGCTTAAAGCAATAAAAGCTTTGAAAAATGCCGACGTGGTGTTATATGATGCTCTGGTTAACGAAGAATTATTGCAATATGCAGAACAGGCAGAGATTATTTTTGTTGGAAAACGTTTGGGCTGTCACGCCTATACGCAGGATCAGATTAATGATTTGATTGTTTCAATGGCGAATCGTCACGGCCATGTAGTACGTTTAAAAGGAGGAGATCCGTTTATTTTCGGGAGAGGAAGTGAAGAAATTGAATATGGAGAAAAATTTGGACTGGAAACAGCTGTTGTTCCCGGAATTTCATCTGCTCTGGGTGTTCCCGCTTCGGTTGGAATTAGTTTGACACAACGTCAAATAGCCGAAAGTTTTTGGGTCATTACAGGTACTACTTCCAATCATGAATTGTCTAAAGATGTTCATTTAGCTTCAAAATCAGCCGCTACGGTGGTTATTTTGATGGGCATGCACAAATTAGATCAGATCATTTCGATTTATAAAGAAAACCGGACAGATGATTTGCCAATTGCCATTATTCAAAACGGAACAAAAAATTCCGAGCAAAAAGTAGTAGGAACCATGAGTTCAATTGCTAAATTGGTATCCGAAAATAATCTTTCATCTCCGGCCATTATTGTGATCGGGGAAGTGGTAAAGAATAACTCAAAACTGACTTCCTATTTTCAGGAACATTTTGAAGATGAATTTATTTTTCAGAATTTAAATTTAGAAGAATGATCGAGATTAAATATTTTGGAGCTGTTGCTGAAAAGACCCAACGTACTTTCGAAAACGTAGCTTCTTCGGATATCTCACTGCAGGATTTATTGCAGGATTTAAAGGAAAAGTACCAATTGGATTCCATGGTTTTCAGCGTTGCGGTCAACCAGAAAATAATTCCAAAAGAAACTGATTACAAATTGCAGGCAAGCGATATTGTGGCTTTATTGCCGCCGTTTGCCGGAGGTTAAAAGTAAGAATATGAATGCATCAATGCGGTATAACAGACAAGTTATTCTCCCGGAAATTGGAGAAAACGGACAGGAGAAACTAGCCAAAGCGAAAGTTTTAGTGATTGGTGCCGGCGGTCTGGGAGCTGCTGTTCTTCCGTATCTCGCTGCAGCGGGAGTGGGCGAAATTGGAATTTCAGATCATGATGTTATCGAAATTTCAAACCTGCAAAGACAGGTCATTTATAAAACAACTGCCGTCGGAAAATATAAAGCCGATGAAGCTAAAGTAAGTCTGACAGAATTAAATCCGTTAATAAAAGTCAATTCGATAGCAGAAAAATTAACCGGAAACAATGCCATTGCGTTATTTGAAAATTATGATATTATCGTCGATGCCACAGATAATCTGGCAGTAAAATACCTGATAAATGATGCATGTTCCCTTACAAATAAACCAATGGTCTACGGCTCCGTTTTTAGATTTGAAGGACAAGTTTCTGTTTTCAATTACCAAAACGGACCCACTTACAGCTGCCTGTTTCCGGATGAAAACAGCCTGACGGCAAATTGTAATGATGCCGGAGTACTTGGAATTGGCGTTGGAATCATTGGTATGTTACAAGCCAATGAAGTCCTTAAAATAATTTTAGAAATAGGTGAGGTGTTAAGTGGCAAACTGCTGGTATATAATATCTTGAATAATGAACAGCAAAAATATGACTTCGAAAAGAATAGTGATTTCAAAATAGACAGAATCACATTTGAAGAAAAATATAATGGATCTGAAAAAGAGCCTCATGAGATTGAAGCCGAGACGGTTTTAAGCCAGATTGACGCAGAAAACGTACTTTTTTTAGATGTTCGAAACAACGACGAACTTCCAAAAATAATATTGAAAAACAGCATTCAGATTCCATTGATTCAATTAGAAAAAAAAAATGAAAATTTAGATCGGGATAAAACCATTTATATTTTCTGTCAATCCGGAATAAGAAGCAAAGCGGCAGTTGAAATCCTCCTGAAAAATAAATTCAAAAAAGTAAAAAGTATCAAAGGAGGAGCTTTGGTTTTAAATCAGTTACTAAAAGACGAATTGACATTTTAGAAATAATTCGTGTCAATTCGTGCAATTAGTGGCAAAAAAAAATAAACAATGAGTAAAAATGTATTTATAGAAGGACCAATCTCTCCCGAATTTATCGCGGAATCCATTGCCAAACACCAGTCAAAACATACCATTGGGGCACACAATATTTTTCTGGGACAAGTTCGTGCAGATGTCCTACACGATAATACCGTTGCAGCAATCGATTACTCTGCGTATACCGATATGGCAAACGAAGCTTTGCACGCCATCCGTGAAAAAGCTTTCGCCAAATTTGATCTCACCTGTATGCACATTTATCACAGTTTGGGAGTGGTAAAAGCGGGAGAAATCTGTTTGTTTGTATTCGTTTCGGCTACAAGGCGCAAACAGGTTTATGAAGCTACAGAAGCGATCGTAAACTGGATAAAAACAGATGTGCCGATTTTTGGTAAAGAAATTTTTGAAAACGGTGCTTTCACCTGGAAGCAAAATACCTAAGAAATGGTTGATATTACACATAAAATAAATACGTTACGTTCTGCAACCGCAACCGCGATTGTAAAAGTTAGCAAACAGGAAACAATTGATGCCGTTGTAAATAATCTGGTTCCGAAAGGAAATGTTTTGGAAATGGCCAAAACGGCTGGTTTGTTTGCCGTAAAAAATACGCATTTGTCGATTCCCGATTGCCATCCGATTCCAATTGAATTTACGTCTGTTACCTACAAAATTGAGGAGCTGACGATTCAGATTATCTTCAATGTAAAAACCGTTTACAAAACCGGAGTAGAAGTTGAAGCCATGCACGGCGCCTCTATAGTAGCACTTACGATGTATGATATGCTGAAACCGATCGATAAGGAAATCGAAATTTCGACAATCAAATTAGTTCAAAAGGAAGGCGGGAAATCGTCTTTTAAAAATAAATTTCCAACTGTCATTAAAGCGGCCGTTTTTGTTTGTTCCGATTCTGTTTTTGCCGGCGATAAAGAAGATCGCTCCGGAAAAATCATAGTCGAAAAACTAACTTCCTATGGAGTCGAAACCGGACATTATGAAGTCATTCCGGATGAAATTGATGTTATTCAGGAAAAGGCCAAAGCTTTTGCAAAAGAACACCAGCTCGTTATTTTTACGGGCGGAACAGGTTTGTCCCCTCGGGATGTCACACCCGAAGCTTTGTCTCCAATATTAGAGAGCAGGATTCCCGGCATCGAAGAAGCCATTCGTAATTACGGACAGCAGCGTACACCTTATGCCATGTTATCACGAACTGTTGCGGGAACTTTAGGTAAAAGTCTGGTTTTGGCAGTGCCGGGTTCAACCAATGGGGCAAGAGAATCAATGGATGCTGTTTTTCCGCATTTGCTGCATGTTTTTCATATTTTAAAAGGTAAAAATCATGATTCCCTCTAAAACTGTTTTAACGGATGATTTTGGGCGAAAACACAACTATTTGCGTATTTCGCTGTTAGAAAAATGCAATCTGCGTTGCACGTATTGCATGCCTGCCGATGGAATCGCATTATCTCCTAAAGCCAGTCTAATGACTGCCGATGAAATTCTTGCAATTGCCCGGATCTTCGTAGAAAACGGTGTTGACAAAATCAGGTTAACAGGTGGGGAACCACTTTTGCGAAAAGATTTTCCGGAAATTATTTCCAAATTAGCCAGCTTAGAAACCGAAGTTTCCATTACGACAAACGGGATCCTGATCGATCGGCATATGGCTGTTTTGAAGCAATTTAAAGTCAGCAATATCAATTTGAGTTTAGATACTTTGGTTTCGTCTCAATTTCATGCTGTAACACTCCGAAATCAGTTTGAGAAAGTAATTGATAATCTGCATTTACTTTTGAATAATGATTTTAAAGTAAAAGTAAATGTGGTTCTGATGAAAGGTTTTAATGAAAATGAAATTGTTGATTTTGTGCAATTAACAAAGTTTTTGCCTTTATCAGTTCGTTTTATTGAGTTTATGCCTTTTGCCGGAAACGAGTGGGACAGAAGTAAAATGGTTTCCCAAAACGAAATTTTAGCAGAACTGGAAAAAACTTTTTCTTCGGAGGAAATTCAGAAATTAGACGACGAAAGAAATTTTACGGCCAGAACCTATAAAATAAAAGGCTTTCACGGTGATTTTGGAATCATCAGTTCTATTACTAATCCGTTTTGTGATGGCTGTAACAGAATTCGTCTGACGGCAAACGGAAAAATTAAGAACTGTCTTTTCTCCAATTCAGAAACAGATTTACTGACGCCTTTAAGAAACGGCGAATCGATCACCAGCCTGATTTCGGAATCAATTCGGAATAAAAAGAAAGTGAGAGCAGGAATGGTTACTATTGAAGAAATGGACGATCCCTTGCTTCATTTTGATAACCGCAGTATGATTGCGATTGGAGGATAGTTCTTCGATTTTTGTGCAGTTACATATGGATATAAAAAAAGGTTCAACTTTAATAAGTCAAACCTTTTTGGTAATTATTTTTTCTTTTTCGCTTTTGCTTTTTTCTGAGATTTAGCTTTCTTTTTTGCTATTTTTTTCGCTTTCGCTTTATCCTTCGCTTTTTTCGCTTTTTCTTTTTTCTTAGCAGCAGCTTTTTGTTTTGCTTTTTTAGCTTTCTCTTTCTTTTTGTCTTTTTTAGCCTGATCTTTTTTCTTAGCTAATTTCTTTTTTTCTTTTTCCTTGTCCTGGTCTTTCACTTTTTTCTTCTTTTTATCGGTTGATTTATCTTTCTTATTTTCTTCTTGTGAAGTTGTTTCAATAGTTTTTGCTTCTTTTGATTCAGTAACTTCTTTTATAACTTCAGGTTTTATGGTTGAAGCCGGAGCTGTAACTTTTTTTGCCGGAGCTCTTCTTACTGTTGGTTTCGGTGTAGTGCTTGCTGCCGTTTTTGTCGTTGCATTTGGTGTTGCACTTGTTGCTGCAGCAGTTGTTGGTTTAGCCGGAGCAGCTTTACGAACGGTTGTTTTTGCAGGCGGTGTAGTTACAGGTTTTTTATTTTCTGCAACTGGCTGAATATTTTCAGTTGTTGGTGAATCAATTTTTTCAGGGATAATTTCTTCGTTGTTGTTTTCCATATTAATGTCCTTTTAGATGAGAATAATTTCTAATGTAACTAAATCGTTAAGTAATAGTTAAGTAAAGATAATTATAAAACAAATCCCCCAATGTTAAGTTTTTAGATAAAATTTAATCTTAAGTATTTGAAAATAAAATGTTTGGCTTTTTTTCTAAAAATGAAAACCAAAATCTCTTAACAATTCTACCTGAAAAAATGGAAGAAATTGCTGTATAAATGTGAGTTATGAATTATGAATTATGAGTTGTGGGTTTTGAGTTTTGAGTTGTGGGTTGTGGGTGAAGTGAAATGTGAAAAGTAAGATTTGGAATTTGGAATTCAAAATTTGGGAATTTAATAGAAGTTAAATTAATTCCTGACAATTTCCAGGATTCTGAAATTGCTTTTGGGTGCTTCGCATAAAGAGCAGCAATACGTCTCAGGCAAATCAGTAAACAGTACACCTTTTGGAATACCCTGGCTTTCTTCTCCGAATTCTGATTTATAAAGCGTTAAACACTCCTGACATTGGTAAATATCCAATTGTGGTTTTTCTTTTTTCTGTGGATTTTCTGTTGTTTCAGTGATGGAATTTCCCAGCTCTTCGAAATATTTTCGACTTAATTCGATTAAAATCGTGGGCAGTTCGAGTTTATCAATATCCTGTGAATGCACAATATATTCCTGTGTATTGGGATCGAAATTCTTCGCAAATAAGATATTATAGGTGTCTCTTATTTTCATCGAAGCTAAATCTTTTGGTAACTCATTTTTTTCAACCACGATTGAGGTAAAATAATGCCCGTTGCGATTGTATTCGGATAAGCCGAAAGTCAGTCCGTAAGTGCTGATATCAAACTGATCGAGTGTGCGAACGAGAAAAGTCTTGAGATTCAGTGCCCATTCCATTGCTACGGGCAAATGCCAATTCAGTTCTAACAACGAATGACGGACATTGATTCCTTTTTTGCCTAAGAATTTTTCCCATTCTAATTTTCGGTCTTTTGGAATTCCTTTTACAATAAATGATTTCCATGGAGTAACGCATATTTTCCCGATTTTACAATCGAAACACAAATCGCACATTTCTTTCAGGAAGTCTAAATCGTATAAGTTATTTCTCCAGTACAAACCCAGCCAGTACTGATCAATTCCCATTCTGTTCATTCCCTCATAATATGGGAAAGGATAAAACGGAACATTCAGAGGTTTGTCAATCGTTCTGTTGTTCGTATCTAAGGCTTCACTTACCAGACTAAAAAGAAGGTCAATATGAATTGATTCTTCAGTTGTGATTCTTTCAATTTCGTAGTAAAACTGAGCGATATCCCAGCTGTAAATCAAAACCGGGTAGACTTCCATACGTTCCCATTTGGGTAACCGGATGTACAAATACCAATAATCTTCATGTTCGGAAGCAATAAAATTGAGATGTCCGGTAAACAACGGCACCAATTGCTGTTTAGGATCCGTAATGTTGACTTTTAGTTTTGGCTGTTCCTTAAACTGCTCTAAGATATACAAATACCGATTTCCCGTCAACCAATTGGTATTTCTGAAAATATCAGTTGAAACATAGGAAGAAACGATATTATTCCCGCTTTTCTGGTCCGGAAATACAAAATGATGTTTGCCCGTTTTTTCTTTTTCTAAAGGTTGAATGCCCTTCGGAAAAATAATATCCTGCCTTGACCCAAACGAAATTGAATCTAACCCCTGATTCATAGCCATATTGACAACTTCACGAAGTTCACCAGGTGATATTACGCCTCCTTTTACTATTAGTCTTGTTAGTTCCATTTTTTCTTTTGTTTTTTCTTTAAGTCTCAGTCTCAGTCTTAGTCTCAGTCTTAGTTTTCAGTCCCGGTGGATACTGCGACTGAAAACTAAACCCGGCATTTCGCCAATAGCTCCTTCACTTCGGTTTTACAGCTTCCGCAGCCTAATCCTGCTCCGGTATTTTTACATAAATCGGTAAAATTAGTAACGCCGCTTTTGATTGTTTCTTCTATATTTCCTACTCCGACCTGACTGCAGGAACACACTAATTTTCCTAAAACAGGTTTGGCAGTTGAGCTTCCTCGGAGCAATAAATTTCGTTTGTCTGATAATTCAATTTTGCTTTCAATCATCGTTTTGAATTCGGCAAACTCATTTTTATCTCCCATTAAAATCGCACCGACTAACAAATCATTTTTAACGATACATTTTTTGTAGTAGCGTTTCTTTAAATCGGTAAAAATAATTTCTTCATACGAATCATCGTTTTCCGGAATGGTAATGTCCCCAATACTGCATAAATTGATATCTTCTAATTTCAGGATATTCATTAAAACAGAGCCTTTGTAGTAACTGCTGATATCTCCGGCCAGAAAGTTAGCCAGAACATCAGCCTGTTCTTCGGCAGCAGAGGTGATTCCGAATAGCTTATTTTCAAATTCAGCAATTTCTCCAATTGCAAAAATGTCCGGATTTGAAGATTGTAAATACTGGTTTACTTTTACGCCACGCCCGCAGGAAAGTCCCGTTTCACGTGCAATTTCAATATTCGGAATCGTTCCGATAGTATAAACAATAGCATTGGCCGTTATAATTCTGCCGCTCTTTAAGGCAATTTCAAGTTCGTTTTCATGATCGGTTTCAAAAACAGTACTCACTTCATTATCAAAATAAATCTGAATGTCACGAAGCTGTACTTCTTCGGCCAGTAACTTGCTTGAAATCCGGTCTAACTGACGTTCCATCAATCGTGAAGCCCTTTGGATAATGGTGATTTTTACTTTTTTATGTTTTAAAGCCGCAGCTAATTCCAAACCTAATAAACCACCGCCAATAATAACGACATGTTGTTCTTCAGTTGGCAGTCCTGTGTTGTCCAGATAGGTTTTCAGTCGGTCGGCATCTTCTTTTCGTCTTATTGTAAAACGTCCCGGAAGATGTAACTGTGCGTTCTCCGGAACAAAAGGCCGGCTTCCGGTAGCCAGGATAAGCGAGTCAAATTGATGCAGGCTTCCGTAACTGTCCAGAATTGTTTTTTCGGCCGTATTTATTTTATCAATAGCAACGCCCGCTTTCATGGTAATGTTGAGTTTTTGCAGTGCATCGCCATCTTTTACTTTTAATAACTGCTCCCACGAGAATTCTCCGGTCA
Organism: Flavobacterium circumlabens; assembly: GCF_004345565.1. Taxonomy (GTDB): domain Bacteria; phylum Bacteroidota; class Bacteroidia; order Flavobacteriales; family Flavobacteriaceae; genus Flavobacterium; species Flavobacterium circumlabens. The sequence goes on from NZ_SLWA01000003.1 coordinate 318,726, forward strand.
TGTATTCCGGAAGTAAGACGCGATTGTAAAATGGATTTATTTCATTCGAAAAAACAATAATTTCATCTGTTGTATTAAATTCACGATAGTTTTGAATGAAACGGAAAGACGCTGCTCCGGCACCGACAATCGCAATTTTCTGAAAGGGTTTTACATATTTATTAATCGAAACCGTCGTGTATTTAAAATCGGGTTCCTTAGAAACCGGATCAACCACGGTATTGGTCAGATTATTGGTTCTGTTCAAATCATTGTCAAGCTGTTTTCCCCAATGCATCGGCAGGAAAACGACCTTTTCTTTGATCGAATCGGTTACTTTTGCTTTTACGCGAACTTCACCATTTTTGCTGGATACGACTACGATATCCCCATTTTTGATATCATTTTTAAAAGCATCAATCGGATTAATTTCCAATACCGGACTTGGTGTATGGGTCAGTAATCGGGATACTTTCCCGGTTTTGGTCATGGTATGCCACTGATCGCGGACCCTTCCTGTGGTTAAGATAAAAGGAAATTGCGGACTGGGCTGTTCCGAAGTGTTTTCAATAGCCGTTGGTAAATTGAAAATTGCTTTTTGTGAGGGTGTATAAAACTTTTTATCGGTAAAGAGGCGGGGCGTTCCCGGATGTCCGTAATCCGGAACGGGCCATTGAAAAGTACCTTCGGTTTTTAAGCGATGGTAATTTAAGAAAGAGATATCAATATTGGTATTTTTCGTAAGGGCACAGTGTTCTTTATAAATTTCTTCGGCATTGTTAAAATTGAATCCGTGGAAATTCATTTTTTTCGCAAAGCGAATTAAAATTTCAATATCCGGAAGTGCTTCACCCGGCGCGTTGATTCCTTTTGGTAAATACGAAATCCGACGCTCTGAATTGGTCATTGTTCCTTCTTTTTCCAGCCAGCCCGCAGCGGGAAGCAATAAATCGGCAAATTTGGCCGTATCGGCATTGTGTGAAATATCCTGAACGACAACAAATTTGGCATTCTGAAGTGCTTTTTCGATGCGACGGGAATCCGGTAAACTCACTAACGGATTGGTGCAAATAATCCAGACGGCTTTCATTTTGCCCGACTCTAACGCTTCAAACATTTCTGTTGCCGTTAAGCCCGGTTGGTCTGAAATCGAATCAACTCCCCAGAAATCAGCTACTTCCTTGCGATGCTCCGGATTGGCGATGTCTTTGTGTGCGGCCAGTAAGGTAGCCATGCCGCCCACTTCGCGCCCTCCCATAGCATTAGGCTGTCCGGTGAGTGAAAATGGTCCTGAACCCGGTTTTCCTATTTGCCCTGTCAATAACGATAAATTGAGCAGTGCCGTATTTTTATCCACTCCAACAGCACTCTGATTAAGTCCCATTGCCCAGAGCGAGATAAAACCTTTTGCTTTTCCGATAATGTCAGCGGCCAGTTTGATGTCGTTCACGGAAATGCCGCAAAGTTTAGAGGCTTTTTCTAAAGAAGTACTTAAAACTAATTCTTTGTATGCTTTAAAATTTTCAGCATTATTTTTTACAAAATCGTGATCTGCATATCCTTTTTCGATAATGCGTTTGGCAATAGCGTGGTATAAAATGATATCAGATCCCGGAATAATCTGCAAATGCAAATCAGCAAAAGCGGCTGTATCCGTTCGTCTGGGATCAATGACAATGATTTTTATTTTTGGATTTTTCTCTTTGTGTTTTTCAATTCTTCGAAACAAAATCGGATGACACCAGGCCGGATTGGCACCTGTAATCAGGAAAGTATCTGCAAGCTCGATATCATCGTAAGCAATCGGTACGGAATCTTCCCCAAAAGTTTTTTTATAACCTACCACTGCCGAACTCATGCAAAGCCTTGAGTTGGTATCGATATTATTGGTTTTCAGAAAACCTTTAACCAGTTTATTGACTAAGTAATATTCTTCGGTTAAACACTGGCCTGAGATATAAAAACCAACGCTGTCCGGTCCGTGTTTTTTTATAATGGAGGAAAAAACAGCAGCAGCGCGGTCAAGAGCAGTGTCCCAGCTTACCCGTTCGAGCGGATAAGATTTGCTCCCGCGCATTTCCGGATATAAAATCCGGTCTGACGTATCGTTCACTACGTAATGCAGATTCATTCCTTTCGAACATAACATTCCTTTATTGACCGGATGCGCTGTGTCGCCTGTTACCATTACACCATTTTTAGGATCATTGGTTACAATAATCCCGCAGCCAACGCCACAATACGAACAGGTTGTTTTGATTTTGGTATTTTGCATTACAGATTTGTTTTGGTATTACAAGGAGAATGTACTTGTAGTCTGAGTAATTCACGTAATTTAATGTAAACAAAAATAAGTATTTTTACGTATAAATACGTATTTTTTAAATTTTATTTTTAGATTATTCACTAAAAAAAAATCTCCTTTGCCGGAACAAAGGAGATGTAGAAAATTAGAATGTATTTATATTTTATTGGGGTTGAAAGTGAAAATCCGCGGATTGACAGCAATCAGTAACCAATTCCAATTGTTGGTGTGACCAGCGTTTCCGATTTTTCACAATCTTAAATTAACCAACAAGTTTTGTTATTCCGTTATTTATGTCAATTTCCGCGAAATTATGTTTTCCCATCACGATAAGTAGTTTGTTTGTATCATTATAACCTACATATCGTATTTGAGGTTCTCCAAGCTTTGGTTTTCCGCAAACAGAAATTACATTCGTTTGCCATTTCAACTTATTGCTTTTATAGGCAGATATGGTTTGCAAGTCATTTTCAACGTAGTAAATAATGTTGTTTTTTTTAATTCCTCTTTTTTGCGTTTTTGCAAAATTTATTTGCGAGTCTTTTGAAATTAAAGCATCATTGTATTTTTGAGGAATACCAGTTTGAGTTGCAATAAAAGTAAGCATTGATAATTTTAAAAATTGTTTCATAGGATAGAATTGGGGGTTCATAATCGGTTCAAATATAACCAATTAAATCGTATAACAATTTTTTGGGAAGTAAAAAAAATACCCTTTTTACGAAATGTGAAAAGGGTAAAATATAAATGTTAATTTTGAAGAAAAACTATTTTTTCCATGTAAAAATTCTGGGATTTACAGAAATCATCAACCACGCCCAGTTATTGGTATGTCCGGCATCTCCCTTTTTAAGAAATTCTAAGGTTTCTGATCCGAACATTTGCGAATATCCGCCTGTTAAGGTGATTTCTTTTTTGAAATTAAAGCCGGCAGTAAAGTCAACTTCAGTTCCTAAATAAGAATCAAGTTTTTCTACGGGTGTCATTACGTCAGCGGCAGATAAAAATACATGCGGCATCAAAGTAAATTGCCATTTGTTTACATTGTAATTTAATTTTACAAAGGCATCCTGTAAACCAACATTGTTTAAATGGCCTCCGCCTACATAAAAATAATCCATGTAACCATTAAAAGCGTGGTTCGTTCCAAAAACAGGATTAAAAGATTTAATAACAGTGCTTCCATCATTAGTGTTTTTTCCGGATAAGAATTCATACCCTAAACCAGCTTTAAACGACTGGTTTATATTGTACCCAAAATTTGCAGCGGCATTCCAGGCACTTACTTGTCGATCTGTACTTTTTCCAGTTTGTCCGTACAACCAAAAATTAGTGTCTATTTTAGCAGTTTTATAGGTTAAGTAAGGTCCGAAAGTTTGTTTGTAATCAATGAGTAATTTTTTATCGATATTGGCATATTCATAACCTGTATTCAACAATAAAAAACTCACTCCTAATTTGTCTAAATTAGCATGGTACCAGGCATATTGCATTGCTTTATAGTTCGCTACAGTATATGGAATCTGTAACGTATTTTCTGCATCAGAATTATAAGCCCCGCCAAAATCCAATTGTTGTTTTTCAGTATGAAATGAAAACGTTAATGCATCGTGGCTCTGTCCTTGTTGTGCCCAGTCGATTTCTCCCAGAATACGCTGGTTGTCGTACGAAAGTACCTGACGTCCCATTCTGACACTCCATTTTTCAGTTAAATCATATTGCGCCCACGCTTCGAAAACAGCAACACCATTTTTGTCAGCGCTTGCAGTAGTTGCAACATCTCCCCAGGTTCTGGTATTCTGAAAGGTGAGTTTTACCGTAAACTGATCTTGTTTGTAATTAAAATTTAACCGGGAACGCTGTGAAATCTGCGAAGTCCCTTCCTGTCCTTCCGGGAGAAGTGTTTTATATCCGTTTCGATATTCAAAACGAGGCCTTATCTGTAAGTTTACCTCTAATTCCTGACCCTGAATTTCGAAGCTTATTCCTATGAGTAATAAAATAATTAATTTTAGTTTTTTCATGATTAACGGATTTAATTTAGGGAGGCAAATTTTGAAGTTTAATGGCTTTTCTCTATGATTTAGAGCATAATCATTTGCATTATTGTCTGTCAATTACCTTTGCTAAAACGGGTTGTTTTTCATTCATGATCTTGGTGATGGTATAGTGCATCCAGGTCAGGCAAACGGCTGAAAAAATTAAAATAAAAATCCATGAACTGGACCAGATTCCGGTTGCAGTCAGTAAGTATCCGAAAATTATAGGTCCAAAGAAACCTCCTAATCCTCCAATCATTCCGACCATACCTCCGACAACGCCTACTTCGGTAGGGAAATATTCGGGAATATGTTTGTAAACTGCTGCCTTTCCAATTCCCCAGGAAATTCCGATTAGAATGACCAGCACCAGGAAAACCCACATATTGGCATCAAACTTTATGACGGTAATTCCTTTGGCCAACAGTTCTTTTTTCTTTACCGTCTGATTTTGTGCTACAACAACCTGCTGCCAGGAGGTTCTGGTTGGGAAAATGGAATTTTCGACATCATTTTCTTTTTTCCGGGCAATTGTAAATTCAGTTTCGCCAATCTTAATTTTTTCGCTGGAAACAGAAGTGATAATTCCTTTTTTAGTGGCAAGAACGCCGGGTCCCGTAGTTGTAATTTCCATTTTCGGAATCATCAGTAAAGCGCTTAAAATAACAGAAGAACTTAAAACCCAGTACATGACTTTTCGCGCACCGAATTTATCCGATAAATAACCTCCGAATGCTCTGATAACACCGGAAGGCAAACTGAAAAGCGTTGCAAACAAACCGCCCATTACTAAACTGGTCTGATACACATTCATGAAATTGGGCAACAGCCATTGGGAGTACGCTACAAAACAGCCGAAGACTAAGAAATAGTAGGCTCCGAATCGCCAGACGCGGGCACTTTTTAAAGACTGCAGCATTTGGGAAACCGTTTTGGTTTGATTTTCTATTTTTTTGTTTTTGGCGAAAATTAAAAAGGCCACTCCAATGACAAGAAGTGCAACGGCATACATTACGGGAAGTATTTTCCAGCCATTTTGCGGATCTTCTATCGAAAAGTGATTCAATAAGGAAGGAGCCAGAAAAGTCGTTATGGCGGCACCTGCATTTCCCATTCCGAAAATACCTAAAGCGCGGCCCTGCCATTCTTTCGGATACCAGATAGAAGTATACCCAATTCCGACGGCAAAGCTGGTGCCGACCATCCCAAAAAAGAAACTAAGTAAGGCAAACATAAAAAAACTATCAGCCAGGGGAAGTAAAAACAGCGGAATAGAGCAGAGGAGCAGTAAGAAGGAAAAAACGTATTTCCCGCCATATTTGTCGGTCAGGATTCCGATTGGTAAACGCATGATGGAACCGGTCAGAATCGGAATTCCAAGTAACCATCCTACCTGTACAACGCTCCAGTGGAAAATACCGTTATCGACCAAAAAGGTAACTAATACGCCATTTAAAGTCCAGCAGGCAAAACATACCGTGAACGCCAAAGTATTCAAAAATAGAATGTTGTGTGATTGTGATAAAGAGTTTGTGTTTTTCATAGTACTCAGATTTGTTTGATCAAATATAAGTACTATATAAGTATTAATACGTATTTAAAATTAAGTATTTTTATCTAAGTGAATAGATTTGCCAACATCACAAAATTGATTCTCTATTTTATTAAAATACTATTTTCACGAGGTGATTTTTATCTTTTATATAGAAATTACAGAAGCGAATATTCAGTTGCTTTATTAGAAAGTTCCATTAAATTCTTCACTTTCAGTTTTTTCATTAGATTAAAGCGATGCACTTCAGCGGTACGTTTACTAATATCAAGGGCTTCAGCGATTTCTTTGTTTCCTTTTCCGGACAATAAAAGCGTCAGAATCTCTTTCTCTCTTTTAGTAATCATCATTTCTTCGCCTATTGTTGGCTTAGGTTCTAAGGAATTGGAAGAATTGGTCAACTGATTGATCAGGATAGAGGAAATATCCCCGCTAAAATATTTTCCGCCTAAAGCAACCGTGTGTAGTGCTTTTAAGAATTCTTCTTTGCTTGAACCTTTCAGTAAATAACCGTCGGCTCCGGCTTTGATGGATTTAAGTACGTACTCTTCGGATTCGTGCATAGAAAGCATAATAATTTTCAGATGGTTATTATCATTTCTAAGTTTTTCTACTACTTCGATACCCGTCAGGTTAGGCATACGAATATCTACTATAAGTAAGTCGGGTTGGGCAGTAGCAATTACTTCAAGCGCATCAGCTCCGTCAATCGCTTCTCCTACAACCTCAATGTTTGCTTCGTTTTCCAGTAAAGATTTTATTCCATCTCTTACAAATACATGATCATCTGCGAGAACTACCCGAATTATATTGCTCATCTTTTACTTAATTTTGATTTTGAATGTTTACGTATTTTCATCTAAACAAGATGCTAAGATACGTAATTTTTGAATTTGAAAATGGTTCAATTTAGGAAATGTGATAATTAGAAAATTAGATAAAGTGGATAGTGTGGATAATTGGAAAACGGGAGAAGTGGATCATTAGATGGTTGAAAATTATTAAATAAGGATACTAAAAAATCAACGAATTATCCCTTCTAAAATTGGATTAGTAAAAAATGAGATATACTTAAAAATACTTAATCATCGCATCCTTTAATTATCGCATTTTCTCATTATCAAATTATCTAATTATCAGATAGGTATATTAAAAGTAATCCTCGTCCCTTCACCCGGAATAGATTTGATAAAAACGCGTCCGTTAATGTATTGGACTCTTTCCTTCATAAATAATAAGCCCATTCCGGATTGGCTGTTTCGTTTTTTGTCAACAACGCTAATGTCAAAACCTTTTCCGTTGTCGTCGACAATAACACTGAGTAAAGTCTGGCTGTGGGAAAGCTGGACAATAATATGGGAGGATTCGGCATATTTTATGGCGTTGTTAATCGCTTCCTGCGTAAGACGGTAAATGTTGATTTCTATTAACGAATCTAAACGCTGGTCGAAATCGGTTTTATTGTAAAAGAGGATTTCTTTCCCGGTCAGTTTTGAAAGTTCCTGCGTTAGTTTCGAAAGGGAGGAAACAATACCGTGATCGCTTAATTCGGGAGGCATTAAATTGAAAGTGGCCGTGCGGACCCCTTTGATGATATCGAGAGATAGTTTTTTTAAATAGTCAATTTTCTGGGCCGATTTTTCTTTATCCTCCAGATTGATGCTTTCCAGACTAAATTTCAAACCCGTAAGCATCTGCCCAATCCCGTCATGAATTTCTTTGGCAATCCGGTTTTGCTCGTTTTCCTGATTTTCGACAATTTTGCTCGAAATAATCTTTTGCTGGTTGATTTTTTCGGTGCTGTTTTCAATATTCAGTCGTTCTACTTCGCGTTGTGCTTTTTTGCGTTCCGTGATATTAAAACAAATAATTAAAAGCTCTGATTCCTCTTTTTTGATGGTCACCGGAACCATAGACAGATCCAGCCAGATATTCTGTCCTTCTTTATTAATGATATTAATTTCACCCTGCCAGCCGCTGCGCTGTTTCTCAGAAATAAGGCGGTCTATGTTCAGCTGCTCCTTCTCCTCTGTGGTTAAAACGTGTGAAAATGTTTTGTGCGAAGAGAATTTGGTGTAATTTAAAAGTTTGGCAAATTTTTCCCCAATATGAATGATAGAGCCGTCAGGCGCAATGCGGCAATACAAAAGTGTATTTTCCATTGCATAATTGAGCGATTTTAATTCTTTAACCGAGTTTTCTTTTATCTCACTAATGATTTCAGTATCGTACGCCAGTTTTAAAGCTTTCTTTTCAGAAGATAAAAGCTTGGCAATGAGTTTCTCGATTTTTTTATTGGTAGGTCTGAAGATGAAGAAAAACTCCATCAGCAGCACAAATAGGGTAAAGGCAAAAATCCAGTATTCTGTTTTACGCTGCTCGGTCACTTTTTCGTGCGCTTCAAGATCATACTGGCTCACGATTTGGTTCATTTTCGAAAGAAAAATGCCTTCACTTTTCAGGATACTTTGAACTAACTTTTGATTATCTGCCAGTGTTTGTTTATCTTTTAAATTTAGCAGAAACGAATCTGTGTCCTTTGAAATACTATTAAAAATCGGATTGATGTCTGCATATAATTTACGGAGCGTTTCGCTTTTTTCTTTTGGGAAAGCCAAACTGTCGCTGCCGTTTTTGAGTGCATTTTGTGTGGTTTTCCAAAGTTCCAAAACACGCTTCAAATGCAAAATTTGTCTGGTAGATGCCGTATCAGAAACATAATGTAAAATCAACACCTCTTTGACAATTTTCTGACTCAGCATTCTTTGCTTCCCGGAGATATTGATGATTTTAGAATCGCTTAACTGTTGTTTTAGGTTGTATTGCACTAAAACCTGACTCAAAATGATGGTGATCGCAATAGTCCAAAGCGCAAAAAAATACAGGCGGCGTAAATTTTTGAAAGTAATTTTATCTGCGGCCTCCTGATTGCTTTTTTTCATTCGAAGATATGATTTGTCTTTTCTAGGAAAATGGAATTTGCTTTTAGCTTATTTCATTTATGAGATTACAACCCTAAAGACGCTTTTATTAAGTTTAAGTTTTCTTCAGAGTAGTTGATTTTCAGGGCTTCCTGATGTCCTTTGTCAGACATTTTATCCCAGGTTTTTTTGATGATGTTTTTAAGTTTCTCTTCATCGTGTTTGTGAACAAACGGGTCGAGATAATATTCTAAAAATACCAGACAGATTACATCTTCCAGTAATTGGGTTTCGGCATCTTTTTTAAGTAATTTTTTTTCAATCAAAAAAGAAACACGATCTCTGAAAGCGCTTTCATAGCCTGCTTTTTCCAGTATTTCAGCGGTAGTTTTAGCGTGAAATTTTTTCAGGTCCTCTCTCCATTTCAAATAACCGACACGATCCATTGGGTACGATTCGCGTGCTACTTTCCATCGGCAGATATGCTGTGCTTTTGAAGCAATCTGAACTTCTTCAGAGGCTTCCGGTTCAAACTGCATCAGCCTTTCGTACATCCTGTTCGAATACAATAATTCTTTCGGATATTCCGTATTCTGATGGGATTCGATGTTAGGATCCTGCGCATTTTCGGCATCAATCCACTCGCTTGCTTTTTGAAAAGGTGTAGTCATTTTTTTGATAATAATAGATTTCAAAGATACAGAATTAACTTGTTCGTGTACATGTTTTCAAAATGTACATTATTGAGATTAAAGGGCTGTATTTTTTCCCGCAGATTTTGCAGATCAGGCAGATTACTTATAGCTTCCTCAAAAAAAAATCTGCTCCATCTGCAAAATCTGCGAGAAACAAAAGAACATTTGAGTTCAAAATAATCAATCAATAAAACCAACAAACACTTCGTTTTCCACGACTTTTACAGGATAGGTTGCAATTTTAAAATCATCGCCGTTCAGGTTTGTTCCATCGACCAGCGAAAACGTCTTTTTGTGCATTGGACAGGCGATTTTCGGAATATCATCTGCAGATCCGGTCATTCCTCTTGCTAAAACCATTTCCATTTTATGCGGACAGGCATTTTGGCAAGCGTACCATTCGTTGCGTCGGGTGAAATTGAAAATGGCGATTTGTTTGTTTTTGTATTTAATACAGCCGCCGCGATTGGTTGGAAAGTCTTCTACTGTACCCGCTTTGAACCAGGTCGTTGCATCCTTTAACTGTACGGTTTGGTATTGATTTAAAATTTCTTCCATTGAGATGTGTTTTTAATTTCCTGTTTCTTAAGAGGACAGCAAACGTTTTTGATTTTTTTTCTTTTTTTTTTGGAGCTTTTACGACCAGGCTTTTGGCATTTTCTGATCTCTCAGCGGAACAAAAACAACATTGTCGTCTTTCTCTTCAGAGTTCACAAAGTGGTTGAAACGTTTTAACAATCTTGGTTTTTCGAGCACTTGTTTCCATTCACATTCAAAAGTGCCTACTAAAGCCGCCATTTCAGCTTCTAAAGTTTCGCAGATTCCGAGGCGGTCTTCGATGATTACTTCTTTCAGATAGTCTAAACCTCCATCCAGTTTTTCTAACCAGGTGGCAGTTCGAATCAGCGGACCGGCTGTACGGATATAGTACATTAAAAAACGATCCAGATATTGAATGACGTTTTCTTTACTGATTTGTTCTGCCAGTAAAACAGCGTGTTTTGGGTTTGCACCACCATTTCCGGCGATATATAAATTCCAGCCTCCTTCAACAGCAATCAGCCCGAAATCTTTTCCACGTGCCTCGGCGCATTCCCGAATACAGGCCGAAACCCCGCCTTTTAATTTATGCGGAGAACGAATACCTTTGTATCGGTTTTCCAGTTCAATGGCAAATCCGGCACTATCATCCATTCCGTAACGGCACCAGGCATTTCCAACGCAGCTTTTTACGGCGCGAAGTGATTTTCCGTACGCATGACCGCTTTCAAAACCATTATCAATTAATATTTTCCAGATTTTTGGCAAGTCACTCAAATGGGCTCCGAATAAATCAACACGCTGGGCGCCGGTTATTTTAGTGTACAAATCAAATTGTTTGGCAACTTCCCCGATTACGATTAATTTTTCAGCGGTAATTTCACCACCGGCAACTCTTGGAACGACAGAATACGTTCCGTTTCGCTGAATATTGGCTAAAAACCGGTCGTTTGTATCCTGAGTAGTAACATGTTTATTAGCCGTATCATTATAAATACTGGAGAAAATGGAAGCGATTACAGGTTTGCAAACTTCACATCCGTCACCCGAACCATGATGATCAATAACATCATAAAAGTTTTCATATTTATTGATTTTTACCAAATCGAATAATTCCTGACGGGTATAATTAAAATGTTCGCAGATGACATCTTTTACTTCTTTGCCCAGTGATTTTTGTGTTGCTTTGACCAGATCCGAAACCATAGGTTTACAGCCTCCGCATCCAGTTGTTGCTTTCGTTTGTTTCACGACATCTGAAAAACCGGAACAGCTTTCGTCCAGAATTTTGCAGCAGATAGCTCCTTTGGTCACATTTTCGCAGGAACAGATTACGGCGGTATCCGGCAAATCCATAACGCCTCCTAAAGACGAACCTTCAGAACCGTCACGTGAACCTAAAATCAGATCTTCCGGATTTTTAGGTAAAGCCATTCCATTGCTGAAAATCTGAAAAAGAGAATTGTAATCACTCGAATCACCTACCAAAATGCCACCCAGCAGGGTTTTAGAATCTTTAGTTACATTGATTCTTTTGTAAACACCGCTTAATTTATTTTCATAGATAATAGCGGTAACATTTTCATTTTCGATAAAGGGATCACCAAAACTGGCCACTTCAACCCCAATTAATTTCAATTGTGTAGACATGTCGATGGTGTCTCTCATGGTTTTAGAACCCTTTAAGATTTGCTCGGCGGCTACATCGGCCATTTCGTAACCCGGAGCAACAAGTCCGTAAATGTTTTGATTGTAAAGTGCTGCTTCGCCAATTGCATAAATAGAAGGATCTGATGTCTGCATCTGATTGTTTACCACAATTCCGCCTCGTAAACCGACCTCAAGTCCTGAAACTCTGGCCAATTCGTCGCGAGGTTTAATTCCGGCAGAAATAACCAGCATGTCAACTTTTAACAATTCTTCATCGGCAAACATCATTCCTGTTATACATTCTTTCCCGTCAATATATTGGGTGGCTTTGTTAAGGTGAATTCCGATGTTAAGTTCTTCTATTTTAGACTGAAGCATGTCACTCGCGCCTTTATCCAGTTGTCTTGGCATTAATCTTGGGGCAAATTCTACTACATGCGGATTCAGGCCTAAATCACGAACTGCTTTTGCAGCTTCAAGACCTAATAACCCGCCACCCAAAACTGCCGCTTCTGTGGCACCTTTTTGTTTTATTTTTTTGGCGTAACCCATAATAGCGTCCAAATCTTCTATGGTACGGTAAACGAAAACGCCTTCTTTTTCTACGCCGTCAATAGGAGGTACAAAAGCAGAAGATCCGGTTGCGAGCACTAAGTAATCGTACTGATGTGTTTTTTCTAAATGCGTATGTATGGTTTTATCTTCCCGGTTAATATCTGTAATTAGTTCGGAAGTGTTTAAAGTAATATTGTTTTCTAAGTACCATTCGCTGGTTGATAGCGATAAGTCATCTGCTGTTTTTCCTCCGAAATATTCGCTTAAGTGAACCCGGTCATAAGCACGCCTCGGTTCTTCACCAAAGACAGTAATCTGATACTTTTCCTGTCCTGATTTTGCAATGAATTTTTCACAAAACTTGTAACCCACCATTCCGTTCCCAACTACTATTACTTTAATCATAGCTTCTTTAATTAAGTATCACTAGGCAAATATAAGTATTTATACTTATAAAAATACGTATATATTTTTATTTTTATACTATTTAACGGTTTATGTTACTACGTATATTGTCGTAATCTTTTACGTAGTGGGGGTTGAGAGAATTTATACCGGGAGAAATATTGTAAATTTGAAAAGATTCTAAATAAAGTTTTCGAAAAAATGTTGTAAATTCATAAGAATTTTACAGCTGTTTTATTTCTGTAAAATCTGTCTTAATATAAATGCTATGAAAAAATTACTTTCAGTATTGCTATTGCTTTCATTAATGCCAGGTTGTAAATCTACAGCCCTAAAAAATTCAGACACAAAAGAAACTACTTCTGAATACGGAACCCAGGAAGATCAAATGAAGTATTATTTTACAGCAACGGGAAACGAGCCATTTTGGGGATTAAAAATGGGAAGGGAAGGTATTGAATTTACCTCTTTAATCACAGGGAAAGAAAAGTTTATTTTTCCGGCAAGTGAGGCCATAAAAGCGATGGATGCCAATGTAAAAATGTATAAAGTTGTTAATGAAACAGCGACTGCCACAATTTCAATTCAGCATATGGAATGTCAGAATTCGATGTCCGGAGCCATTTCTCCCTATAAAGTGTCAATAGAAATAAAAAATAATACGGAACTTAGTTTTACAAAATTAGAAGGCTGCGGCCATTATAATACGGATTATCGCCTTCATGATATTTGGGTTTTAGAAGAACTAAACGGATTTAAAGTTTTTGTAACCGATTTTCAAAAGGAATTACCAAGGATCGAAATCAATGCTGCGGAAAATAAATTTATGGGTTACGGAGGCTGTAATGCAATCAGTGGCAGTATTTTTTATGAAAAAGAGGTACTAAGATTTTCAAAAGTGATTTCGACCATGATGGCTTGCGCTCCCGGAAATAAAGAAGATCAAGTTATTAAAGCACTGCAAAATACCAACACATATACTATTGGCAATAACAGATTAACGCTTTCCAATCCTTCCGGGAAACTTTTGGTTTTTAGGAAAGTTGATTAGATTAACTTGATTTTAATGTTTAGTTTATCATTCCGAGGAACGAAGGAATTTCATCCGGTATTCGCCAACAGGGCGTGTTTATTGCATGAGATTCCTTCGCCAGAAATGACAACAGGATTATTATAATTCGATCAAAACAGGAAAAAAATAAGTGTTGACCAGTCCAATCCGTAAAACCCGTGTACAATGAATCACGTATTATTCCAACAATTCCTTAGAATCTTCCTCTTTATCGTCTTCAATAAAATCCAATTCTAAAGCCCTGACAGTCTGAACGGCATTTCCGGCAATACCACGAATCGAACCGTACATTCCCAAAGTATTATGAACCACTTTCTCGATTTGTTTTTCACGTTGTTTCCAAATACGCTGCATCGCTCTTTTTTCAGAATCAAGGTCACTTTGCATTTGAGTAAAGCCTTCTACAATTCCCTCCACCTGTAAGCGGAATTCGTTGCTGGTTAAAAAATCATACAACATCGACATTTTATCGCCTTTGTTTTCCTGCGCCTGAACCGCCTGACTTACCTGAATTAGCGATTGACGCAAAACAGCACTCAAACCTTTAAATTCTTCATACGTACAAATCCAGATTCCGTCGCGCATTCCCATTCGGTCCATTCCTGCAGGCATTACTTCTGTAACCAAAACACCGATATTGGCTCGTTTGGTTCTGATATCATTTTTGAATTTCTCAATCCACGCGGGTTGAAAAGCTTTGGTACGCTTGCTTTCGTAATAAATAGAACCGCAATTTTGTAATTCACGGGTATTTACAATCTGAAGACAATCTGCTCCGTTTGCGCCTTTTTTAACTTCGTCGATACTGTCTAGAGGAAAATTATTGGCCAGCCATTCTTCAATTGCTAATTCCATTACTTCGCCTTGCAATTGCATAGAACCTTGTTCCTGCTTGCGTTTCATTTCCTCAATCAGTTTCTTTTGGTCATCCGATTGTTTTTGGTATTCTTTTATTTTCAGCTCGTTTTTTTCTTCTTCCTGTTTACGGATTTTATCTCTTTCTAAAACCAAAGTGGCATTGAGCTGTTTTTGTGCTTCCGCTTCTATGGCGCCTTTCATTTCCAGTTTTTCACGCCGTAATTTGGCAATTTCACCTTCCATTTTGTTAAGTTCGCGAAGCTTTTCCGATTTCTCCGAAAGCTCTTTTTCCATAGCCAGTAAACGATCTTTGTTTTCTTCATCGAGTTTGGTTTTCAGCTTTTCGGTAATTTCTTTTTCGGCTACCTTTTTCTCACGTTCCAGACGTTCTGCAAATAGTTCGTTTTCCTGTTTCTTTTTGGCTTCAAATTCTAATTTGGCTTTTTCGAATTGCTCATTTTTAAGCTCCAGTTCTCTTGATTGCGCATTGGCCTTCTGTTGGAATTCTTTACGAATACTGTCTTCTAACTGATGTTTCAGGATGTCATTGACATCGATAGTTGTTCCACAGTTTGGACACTGAATTGAAGATTGCTCCGCCATTTTTGTTGATTTTATTTAAGTACTATAATAATCTGCTAAGGTATTTAAAAGTTCATTCTTTTCAAGTGATTTCAATGTGATAAATTGTAACTTTTTTGCCACGAATTTCACAAATTTCCACAAATTACTTTATGTTTTTCTTTCCTAACAGGATGCAATTTAAAAGCTTTTTGCAAGTAATTTTTACGGTTTTCCTTTTTTTAAGATGTTTTAAAAAAGCTTTGAATGAATCGCTCAAAGACAAACTATACACATCATCAAATAACTAAAATAAACTTTGCGAGTTTACTAGATTAAATTATAAAGCAGCGTTAGCGTCAACTATTTTTCTTCAATAAAAAATCGACAGCTACTTTTGTGATTTCAGATTCATCTTCTTTCGCGGTGATTAAGGAAACATCGGTAAACAGATTGACCTTTTTCAATTCAATAAAACCCATTTCGGGATCCGTATTGTTTTTGGCAATATTCGAAGGAACAATCGAAATTCCCAAACCATTTTTCACCAGCTGTACAATCGAATTGATATTATTGGATTCGTGGGCGACTTTTGGTGTAAAACCATAAAAAGCGCAAAGTTCCAGTAAAACTTCATGATAATGCGGGGCGTACTCTTTGTTAAAAAACACAAAAGTTTCGTCTTTAAGACTTGAAATCTCTTCCTCAGCATTAATTTGGAGATTACTTTTGTTATAAACGACCGAAAATCCGTCCTGAAACCACAATTGCGATTTTATTTTAGGCGATTTTATGGGCGACCGGATAATCCCCAAATCAATTTTCCCCTGCTCTAAAGCTGCAATTTGTTTGGTGGTGGAAATTTCGAAAAGCTTGAAATTGACATAGGGAAATACTGCTTTTAAGTTTTGTATCAATTCTGAAATTACACCGGAATAAATCGAACTGATATAAGCAATCCTGAATTCTCCTGAAATGTTTTGAGCTATTTTCTGAGTTTTACTTGTAATTTGATCCAGGTGCTGAAAAAGGGCTGTCACTTCTTTTTCGAAATATTTTCCGGCTTCGGTCAGTTCTGTTTTTTTATTATTCCGATTGAATAATCGTGCTCCTATTTCCGTTTCTAATTCAACGATTTGGCGGCTTAAAGGCGGCTGTGAAATGCAAAGTTTTTCAGCTGCCTTCGTAAAGTTTAATTCTTCGGCTACGGCCAAAAAGTATTTGAGATGACGTAATTCCATAAATACCTGTTAAGTATTAATAATTGACAAAATAAGTATTTTTAAAGTATATATGAAAGAAATACTTTTACCAAAAAAATAGTGCCCACAGGTTTTACGGATTTTATGGGTTTGCACGGATTTTTTTAAGTGCCGCGTGCTATTTTTTGCCACTAATTTCACGAATTAGCGCGAATTTTAAAAACAAGTAATTAGCGAAAATCCGTGTAATTCGTGGCAAAAGAAAATCTTTTTTAAATTCTTATCCCGATATCTATCGGGAGTGACAAAAAGATCCGTGCTAACCCGTTTAAACCCGCATCATCCGTGAGCTTTAAAAAAAAACTAACAACCATGAAAAAATCAACTATTGAAGAAATCAGAACACGTTTTGACAATGATGTCGAACGATTTTCAAATTTAGAAACAGGCCAGGTTGCCACCATTGATGCTACAATTTCCTTGGAATTAATCACGGAAGCCTCGAAAAGAATTGTTCCGAATGCTAAAAATGTCCTGGATATTGGCTGTGGAGCCGGAAATTATACTTTAAAGATGCTTTCCAAAGTTTCCAATTTAAATTGTACGCTGGTCGATTTGAGTTTGCCGATGCTGGAAAGAGCTCTTGATAGAGTATCTAAAGAAACGGACGGCACAGTAGAAGTAAAGCAAGGCGACATCCGCGAAGTAGATCTGCCCGAAAATCATTTTGATATTATTCTGGCCGGAGCGGTTTTACATCATTTGCGTGATGATTCGGATTGGGAAACTACTTTTGCTAAAATATTCAAATTATTAAAACCCGGAGGTTGTTTTATGATTTCGGACCTGATCACACAAGACACTGAATTATTAAATGAATATACCTGGCAGCGTTACGGCGATTATTTAGAAGGAGTTGGCGGTGCGGAATACCGACAAAAGGTATTGGACTACGTAGAAAAAGAAGATACACCCAGATCCATGAATTACCAATTGGATTTGATGAAGAAAGTTGGTTTTACAAGCGTCGAAATTTTACACAAGAACATGTGTTTTGGTGCTTTTGGGGGAATTAAATAAAATTAAAGCCACGAATTACATGAACTTACACGAATTTATTTTCCACTTTTTAAAATTTTTAATTCGTGTAAGTTCATGTAATTCGTGGCTAAAAAAAAACTTTATAAAATTTGTGTCGTTTTATACACCTGAATGGGAGTTGCTACCAACGCTTCACTTTTAGCAATAAAATCAAGTAAATACGGTTGCTGGTTGTGTATGTCAAGACCTGGCTGATCTTGCCATTCTTCCCAAATAATAAAATTATTTTCAGTTGCATGAAGGTCATAACGTATACAGGCTGCTTCTTTTCTTGTTTCGGTAACCAAAGAATGTAACATGTTTTGTAGCTGTTCTGTATTTTCCGGTTTGCTGTTAAAAATTGCTGTAATGGAAATCATGATTATAGGTTTTTAAAGGTTTGTTCTAAATGACTGGTGTAGTTTTTCTTAAAGATATCGATGTTTGCTGCAGTAGCGCCTTTTTCGACATCGTGAAAATGAAAACCGTCCAATTTTTGCATTCCTGTAAATTTATTCATTTTATGAAAACCAAACATTGCCCCGTCGTCTACTGATGTTTCTTCAAAGAATTCTCCGGGAAGGGTAAAGGCCGTTGCAGGTGCATTCCAGCTTGTGGTAAGCATGTATTGGCGTCCGTGTAAAAGTCCTCCGGTTCCGTAATTGATGTCCGGATTTGTTCTGGTTCTGCCGTCACTTTTGTAAATTCCTTTATTGTGTCCGGCTGTGAAAACGTCGTCAATGTATTTTTTGAAAAGATTGGGTAATTGAAACCACCAAATTGGGGTGTGATAAATGATGACATCTGCCCAAACGAATTTTTCAACTTCTTCATTAAGGACAATTTCTTCTTTGATACTGGTTGTTTTAATTTCGAATTTCTTAGTACTGGTCAGGTATTCGATTGTCCAGTCGGTAACGGTCTGATTGAATTTTCCGCCTGAATGAGCAAAATTCTGCCCTCCGTTGATGATAAATATTTTCTTCATGATGTAAATGTTCTTCTATATTTGTGAGTTTGTGTGAGGGATAGCAGCGATATCCTTTTTGTTTTTTCTTTAAAAACAAAAAGATTTAGCGGATAGCCCGACCCCGCGCCCGAGGCTTCGGGATTGCGGGGTCACACCCTAATTATTGGTGTTATTTTAATTTTGAAATCGCCTGATTGATGAATTCTAATTCTGAAACCGAAAGATCAAAATTCATTGCTTTTGCATTAGCAATGGCCTGTTCTGCATTTCTGGCTCCGGCAAGCACAATGGTAATTCCTTTTTGTAAAGTGGTCCAGCGTAAAACCAATTGCGCTAAACTGGCTTCTTTGGCATGTGCTAATGCACTTAATTCCTCGACCAGCGTTTTTACTTTCTGAAGATCGAACTGACCAAAATAACCATTTCTGTGATCGTTGTCTTTTAATTTGCTGTCCGTGAAATATTTTCCGGTCAGTAAACCTCTTTCCATAGGGCTGTACGCAATGATTCTGATGTTTTGGGCAACCGTAAGCGGAATCAAATCGGCTTCGATGCTGCGATTCAGCATACTGTAGGGAACCTGATTGGACGCTAACTGAATTGTTTTTTGTGCTTCTTCGAGTTGAGAAACGCTATAATTACAGACTCCCGCAGCTCTGATTTTTCCCTGTTCGATCAATAAATCCATAGTTTCCATGGTTTCCTGAATAGGAGTAGTGGCGTCCGGCCAGTGAATTTGCAGTAAATCAATATAATCGGTTTTAAGTCTTCTCAGACTTTCCTCAACTTCTTTGATGATATTTTCTTTGGAGGCGAATTTGTATACGGGTATTTTTTTTCCGTTGTCATCGGCATCAAAGAAAAATTCTCCTTTACCGTTATTGCTTCCGTCCCATACTAAACCAAATTTGGTCAGTACCTGCACTTTTGAGCGGTCTTGTGTTTTTAAAGCTTCCCCAATCATTTCTTCACTTAAACCAAATCCATAGAAAGGAGCGGTGTCTAAAGTGGTTACGCCGTTGTCAATTGAAGCGTGAATGGAGTCGATTGAATCTTTCTTTTAGTTTACGCCCCACATATTGCCGCCAATGGCAAATGCGCCGTATGTAATCGCTGATAATTCCAGTTCGGTAGTCCCTAATTTTCTATATTCCATGTTGTTGTATTTTGTGCTTAAAAAATTATGGAGCAAAATTATACCATTTTTACAACCTTTAATTTGTACATATTTGTGTTTTTTAGGTATATTTGCAGCCGCAATCAATTGATGTAAAAATGAAGAAAGAAAATTTATACGAACCGTTTACGGTTTCATTTGAAACACTGGAGGAATATCCGGATGTTGGAGATCGTCATAATTTCTTTGAACTGGTCTATATTTTAGAAGGAACCGGATCACAATGTATCAACAAAAATATTTTTACCTACGATGCGGGGCATATGTTTTTATTGACACCTGAAGATTGTCATAATTTTACAATTGAAACGAAGACGACCTTTTTCTTTTTGAGATTCAATGATATTTATCTGAAGAATTCGAGTTTGCAAAATGAAAATATTCAGCGTCTGGAATACATTCTTCAAAATGCGAATCATCAGCCGGGTTGTATCTTAAAGCTTGATTCGGATAAGTGTCTGGTAAAAGTGATGATTGAAGCCATTATGCGGGAACATCAGGATAAAGATGTGTATAATAAAGAACTGATTCAGCAATTGGTCAATACGCTGATTATTATTGTGGCCAGGAATATTGCGAAATATCTCCCGGAACAGGTAAACATTGGCTGCGAGGCGAAAGCAATGGATATTCTGCAATACATTCAGAATAATATTTATTATCCGGAAAGAATAAAAGCGGAATCGCTTAGTGAATATTTTGGAATTTCGAATACGTATTTAGGGCGTTATTTCAAGAAACATGCTAATGAAACGATGCAGCAATATATCAGTAACTACAAAACGAAGTTGATTGAGCATCGTTTACAATTCAGTGAAAAGCGCATCAACGAAATTGCCCATGAATTTGGTTTTACGGATGAAAGCCATTTCAATAAATTCTTTAAAAAACAAAGAGGGAATAGTCCTTCGGAGTTTAGGAAAACGATTCGCGTTAGTGCATAAAATTGGCACGCTGATTTAAAATTCTCTCGCAGATTTAGCAGATTCTTTTAAAGAAAAAATCTGCGTTATCTGCAAAATCTGCGGGAAAAAATTATATGATTTTCTTAATTACCCTTAGCTTATGTGTGTGTTTGTTTAGTTCAGGGTTGTAAATTCCTAAGTGGTCTAAACGGTCAATGCGGACTTTTCCACTGGCGTGAATGATGTAGTTGTTGTCCATAATAATTCCGACATGGATGATGTTTCCTTCGTCATTATCGAAAAAGGCCAGATCACCGGCTTCACTTTCTTCAATAAAACTCAAAGATTCTCCATCAAGCGCCTGTTGTGAGGCATCACGGTGAATTTTGTAACCATTTAATTTGTAAACCATTTGCGTAAAACCGGAACAATCGATTCCGAAAGGGGTTTTTCCGCCCCAAAGGTAAGGTGCATTCAAATACATAAAGGCAGTATTGATTAAAGCACTTTTAGGTTTTACACCGCTGGTTTTGGTTCCTTCGAATTCAAAATTAGAAGTATTGATTTCGCTGTTGTTCAAAAATGATAAAGAAGCACCAAGCGGAATGGGCAATAATAAATTTTCGGGCGCACTGATATAATCAATTAAATCAGCATTCAGGATAATCGCTTCATTGCTCAATTGCTTATAATTGGCTTCTGAAATAACCTGATATTGTTTGGAATCTACCCAGCCTTCATAATCATCGAACTGAATTTTTATTCGGGCCCATTGATTTTGACGTTCTACTATTTCGATGTGCTCTCCAAACAAAAGTTGTGTAACGATTTCACTTCTGTCACTTGGTTCAGATCGAACGGGTACTATGGCAAGGTTGCAAATTCCGAACATTTAGGGTAATTTATAAGTTTAAAATTAGGAGTTATTTCAAAAAATAACTCCTAAGATACTATATTTTTAAGCTCTTTCGATAACAATTGCCGAAGCACCGCCACCACCGTTGCAAATTGCTGCAGCACCGGTTTTAGCATTGTTTTGTTCTAAGACATTTAATAAAGTTACGATAATTCTCGCTCCTGAACATCCCAGCGGATGGCCTAAAGAAACGGCACCACCATTTACGTTTACTTTATCGTTATCAAGGCCAAGGATTTTTGAATTGGCCAAACCAACAACTGCAAAAGCTTCGTTGAATTCAAAATAATCAACATCTCCAATGGCAATTCCTGCTTTGTCTAAAGCTTTTGGTAAAGCTTTTGCCGGGCTTGTAGTAAACCATTTTGGTTCCTGGGCAGCATCAGCATATCCTTTGATAAAAGCCAGAGGTTTTAATCCAAGTGCAATTGCTTTTTCTTCAGACATTAAAACTAAGGCAGCAGCTCCATCATTGATTGTTGAGGCATTGGCAGAAGTAACAGTTCCGTCTTTTGTAAAAACGGCACTTAAAGAAGGTATTTTATCTAATTTTACATTGGTGTATTCTTCATCTTTAGAAACGATGATTGGTTCTCCGCGTCTTTGCGGAACTTCAACAGGTACAATTTCACTGTCAAATTTTCCGGCATCCCATGCATTGGCGCTTCTTTCGTAAGACTGAATGGCAAAATTATCCTGTTCTTCACGAGTAATTTTATACTCTGATGCACATAAATCAGCGCAAACTCCCATTGCGTTGTTATCGTAAGCATCTGTCAAACCATCTTTTTGCATTCCGTCAAGCATTGTTGCAGGACCAAATTTGTTTCCGTTACGCATTTGTACGTAATGCGGAATCAGGCTCATGTTTTCCATTCCTCCGGCCACTACAATTTCAGCATCTCCACAGGCAATTGCCTGAGCGGCGAACATTACAGCTTTCATTCCTGAAGCACAAACTTTGTTTACGGTAGTAGCGGCAACTTCTTCAGACAAACCTGCAAAAAGTGCTGCCTGGCGTGCTGGTGCTTGTCCAACTCCGGCTTGAACTACATTGCCCATGAAAACTTCATCAACTAATTTCGGGTCCAGGTTAATTTTTTGAAGTGCTCCTTTTATAGCGGCAGCACCTAATTTTGGTGCGGGTACGGTAGATAAACCTCCCATGAAACTTCCGATAGGTGTTCTAACGGCAGAAACGATAACAACTCTTTTGTTCATTTTCTGTTAATATTAGTTAATCAGGCAAATTTACTGTTTATTTGAATAAATTCAAATTTTGAGTCAATTTGTATCAAATAGGGTGGATTTTAAATTTAATATGAATTTTTTGTTAATTCTATTCGTTTGATTGTGAAGTGGTTTAAAAAAAAGATTGGAAAAAGATTAAAAAAAGCGCAGAAATAGTTGTGAGATATGGAATGTTGTCTTACATTTGCAACCGCAAAACAGGACACGTTCCTTGAGCTTGGAGAGGTGCCAGAGCGGTAATGGAGCAGATTGCTAATCTGTCGACGAGCAATCGTCGCCAGGGTTCGAGTCCCTGTCTCTCCGCATAATAATTGCCTTCGGGGTGTAGCGTAGCCCGGTTATCGCGCCTGCTTTGGGAGCAGGAGGCCGCAGGTTCGAATCCTGCCACCCCGACAAAACTTTTCCATAAGTTTTAAAACAAATGGACGCATAGCTCAGCTGGATAGAGCACCTGCCTTCTAAGCAGGCGGTCGAAGGTTCGAATCCTTCTGCGTTCACAAAAAGCCACTCAAATCGAGTGGCTTTTTTGTTTTAAACAAGATTGGTTTTTAGTAGCGTAGCTTAGCTAGATATAGCATCCCGATTTCTAAATCGGGACGGTCGAAGGTTCGAATCCTTCTGCGTTCACCAGACCTCCAAAAGATATTTTATATTTTTGGAGGTTTTTTTATTTTTAATCAATTGATTATAAATAAATTAGTATCTATTGTCAACTATGTGTTGTTTTTTGATATTTTTAGTCTACATAAACTCAAGTGATCTTCTTTATTTAGTACAAATCGCCACACCTTTGTATTTACTGCCTTTTGCGCGTTTATTTTATCAGAAACTAAAAATTAATTATCGATTTGCGAATATATGTATACAAATATGATGTAGAAGGACCGGTTTTTCTAAATTACTATAAATAGAATATTTTCTGCTTATAAATGGATGAATTGTTTAAGGACTAAAAGAGCAAAATATTTGGACTAAAAAGAAAAGTACTTTTTTCTTAGAGCTTGTATCTTTGTAACTGAAGTTTACGATATTGAGGATTAATTCCGAAAGAATTTCCAAAACAAAATCAAAACTGCTTTATAACTTTAATAGTTGTAGTATGAAAAAAATGATTAAAGTTCCAACTTCTTTAATTGGCTGCGATGCGCCACAAAACTTCCTGATGTTAGATGGCTGTTCTGTAATTGAGCAGTGCATACACAGTACTGAAGTTAAAGGAATCATGTATTTAGAACAGCATTTACTTTTAATTGTATTGGAAGGGTCCGTTGATCTGACTTATGGAAAACAGGAATATAAGCTTGGCAAGAATGATATGATTTTGCTGAAAAAAGCAACTGCCGTAAAGTATCATAAATTCGGAAATGCTGAAAATGATAATATTTACGATAGTTTTATGTTTAGTATCAAAGATGATGTTCTAAAGTCATTTTTATCAACCTCAGAAATTAAGGTGTCAAAACCTGAGGGAGAAATTAAGACAGGAGTTTATCCAATGAATGAATGTTTGGTTGCGTTTGCCCATTCTCTAAAGCCTTACTTTTTTGATCACTCTGTAGTTCATCCCGGTCAGCTTCGCCTGAAAATTATGGAATTACTTTATGATGTTGCAGAATGTAACCGAAATATGTTTCTACAAATTCTCCAGCTGCACGAGCCTGTAAGAACTGATATCCGTAATGTGGTAGAACAGCATTATGCCTCACCAGTCTCTGTTTCCGAGCTGGCTTATCTTTCGGGAAGAAGTTTGTCCAGTTTTAAAAGAGATTTTCAAAATATATACAATGTTGCACCGGCAACCTGGATTAGAGAAAAGAGATTGGAAAAGGCAAAAGATATGCTGGAAACTACAGCTTTGTCGGTTTCAGATATCTGTTATTCCTTAGGGTTTGAAAATGTCTCTCACTTTTCGAGAATATACAAAGAATTTCACGGCCAGCCGCCAAGCATCTCTCGTTAGCAGAGAATTTTAAAATTAAACTCTTTTCGCAATAGTAGAAAATAATTCAACTTCGATAAAATTTCCGTATTCAACTATTTGAATTACAGTCTTCCAACTTATTCTCAATTTCTCCTTAAAAGTTTTGATATCAAATCTTATTAATGGAAAAACTCCCGCATTTAATATTTACAATTCTAAAAAGGACTAATTAGTAAAATTCTTTGAGCTAATTAGAAAAAGCTTCGCGCTTTGGCCAATGTACCTTTGTTTTAGAAATAGAGCTTAACAATTCTGTCAGGCAGCACAGTAAATTATGCTCAAAAATTTAAGTAATGAATAAATATAATAAGTTGTTTGCTCCCATGTTATTTGGGAACGGAATTAGTTTGAAAAATAGAATTGTGATGTCGCCCATGACTACCTGGGCATCTAATGAAGACTTCACCATATCTGATGAAGAAGTTGAATATTACAAGAAACGAGTAAATGGGGTTGGTTTAGTCATCACAGGATGTACGCATGTTACGGCAAATGGTATTGGTTTCACCCACGAATTTGCAGGATATAACGATACTTTCCTTCCAAGTCTGAAGAAGTTGGCCAATGCTGCAAAAAGTGGTGGAGCACCGGCAATTTTGCAGCTGTTTCACGCAGGTAATAAAGCAATTCCCGGACTTATTCCAGATGGTAAAGTGGTAAGTGCAAGCGCTGTTGCAAGTGGACCTATAGTGCTTTTTGAAAATCAAAATTTCCCAAAAGAATTGAGTGAAAATGAAATTTTAGAAATTATCAAGGCATTTGGAGACACTACCAGAAGAGCAATTGAAGCAGGTTTTGACGGTGTAGAAATTCATGGGGCACACGGATTTTTGCTTCAAAATTTTATATCGCCTTTTTTCAATAATAGAAATGATCAATGGGGAGGTTCTCTGGAAAATCGTTTGCGACTTAGCCTGGAAATTGTAAGAGAAGTAAAAGATATCGTTTCAAAATATGCTGATCGTCCTTTTCTGATAGGGTACAGAATCTCTCCGGAGGAATTGCCACAACAGACTTATGGACTTCCGGATACATTCATTCTAATGGATAAACTGATGGAAGAAAAGATTGATTATTTACATTTCTCTCTGCTGGATGCTGTCAATCAAAATCCAGTTGATTCAGAATTTTCTAAAGAACCTATATCGGTTGTACTAAACAATTATGTGAACAGCAGAGTTCCCGTTCTGGTTGCCGGAGGTATTACAACACCGGCAATGGCTGATCAAGTTGTAAACTATGGTGTTTCTATGGTGGCAATTGGAAGAACTTTGATTGTTAATCCTGATTGGGTAGAATTAACTCAAAATGGAGAAGAAGATAAAATCACTTCAATTCTTAAACTGGCAACAGTACAAGAGAAAAAAATCCCATCAAAATTAATGACCATATTCGAAAAACTGGAAGGATGGGTACCGGTAGAAGCTTAATTCATAATCAAAATAAAGAGATATAAAATGAAAAGAAAAATTCCAGTAGTACTCGGAATAGTATCAGGTCTATTGTTGTCATGCAATAATCAAAATAAATCAATTAAAAACAATCAAGTTATGGAAGTTACAAAAGAAGAAAAAGAAGGTGTTATTCGTGCCATAGATTTTTATGTAGAAGGAGGCCGTAAAGCTGACGGTAAGATTACAGCAAAAGCTTTTGCTGATACAGCAACCATGTCATGGACTGAGAATGGCGTTTTGAAAAGTGTACCGATAAAGGTATTGTATGATGGCTTTGACAGCAGCGAACCGATGGAAGCCCATTATGAACTGACTTATTTAAATGTAGAAAAAAATGTTGCTATTGCCAGAATTGAATCTCAGTTTGGTACGAACAAGTTTGCCGATATGTTTACATTGGTAAAAGATGGAGAACAGTGGAAAATAGTGAGTAAAGTGTATCAGTCAAAATAAGTACAAAATTGAACTAATGAGGTATATTTTATTCAAAGAAAATTTGAGATGCCTTAACACCAACAGGAAGGGATGATTGAAAAGTCATCCCTTTTTTATGGGATGAAGAGTCTTTTTGGGGTTTGTTTTTTCAATGATGTTATTAAAAAGAATCTCCATTTTTTGAACTTTTAGTAATCATTATTTTCTTTAGATCATAAAACACACTAAAAAGATTCCGCATTAGAATTTAATTAAGTGCCTAAAAAACTAAAAGAGCTTTCTGTCAGACAGCTCTTTTAGTACTGGCTAAACGTCTACTTAGAACAAAATAATCAGTATAGGATAAAACTAGAGAATTATTCTACTCCAATAAATTTAAATTATAATTCTGGAAATCTTCGCATCAAAATTTATCGATGATAGATGGTAAAACAGCTCTACGTTTTGTTAAAAAAAATTATAATTTTCAGGCATTAAAACTTTTAAATAGCGAGAACAATGGAATTTTAAATGCAAAGCTGTTGCTAATGGTAGTTTTGGGAATTTTAATGATGATGGTACTAGCGATTGCTCATCACGAAATTTTTGAGGTTTCTCACATGGAAGCGCTTTATTATTATTTAACGTCGTACGTATAAATTTATAGCTCAATTATTGATTAGTTTTCCAGTTTTAGAGGTACAAATAAGCTGCAAAAAACATTGAATTTAAATCATTTATAAGACTACCTCTTAATCATAAATATGTTTTATGTCACATATTAAATGGATAAGAATCATTTTCTTGAGTTTCTTTTTATTCTACTTTTATTCCTGAAATAATTCCCTATACACCATTTTCAAAAGCCTTTTTTGCGATCATAATTCCAGCGTTTCGGAGCTCTAATTAATTTTAGCTGTAATAGAAATTTTTCAGCTGTAGCATTTTTGAAAAATTTAATCACAGGGAAAATTAAACAAATAAAAAGATGAAAACAAAGTTAAGTATACTGGTTGTTACGGCGATAGTTTTATATTCCTGCCAACAAAAGGATTGGACAGGTTCAAATGAAAATGGTATCGAGACAGATTCATCTGAAATCTCCGGTATCAGTGACAGGATGGTTAGAAAGTGGTTTTTAATGAACAGGGAATCAGACAGTATAATGGCTTCGGCACAACAGACTATTCAACAACAGAGAGGGGAAGTGGAATCTCATCCGCCAGATGAGCGCGAGTACATAAATACATGTATTAGTGAGGCTCAGCAGCATCTTGATCAATTGAAGAAAAAAGTAAAATATATTAGAGAGTTTGCCACTCATATTGAAAAATATGATCCGGCTTTACAGCATACAATTGACTCATTAAAAGAAGACTATGTTAAGGAGAAATTTAAGATGGATGATGCATTAAAACATTTAAGATAATATAAAATCCTTTAAACATGGTCTCTTAAATCTATTTATATTAACAAAACCTTATCCAGAACAGAGAAAGTGACTCTATTGATACTTAAGACAAACGCAGAAAGTCCAACAAGGGTTAGAGTTTGGATATAGCGTCATTTCTCTCTTTCCAAATTAAAATGTTTCTTATCACTTATCAGATTGACTATAGTCATTTTTTTTTATCTCTGCTTGTTACAATTTTGCCTATTGATTAAGAAACTTCTAAAGATTCGAAAGTTCATTTCAAAAACTAATACCTCAAAAAAAAAAAAAATAAAATGAAAAAAAGTAATGATGTTTTAAGTAAAGAAGTTATCGAAGGCCTTAAATGGGAACCTCTTCTAAATTCTAATAACATAGAAGTTAGTGTCCACGATGGTACAGTCACTCTTTCAGGAGCTGTTGATAATTATAATAATAAAAAGCAGGCTGAGCAGACCGTTAAGCACATTTCAGGGGTAAAGTCTGTAATAGATAATGTAGAAGTTAAACTTTCTGCTTCATCAATTAGAAATGATACAGATATTACCTCTTCTGTTATTAAGGCATTGAAGGAAAAATGGGCTATTCCTAATCACAGAGTAACAGTTACAGTGAAGGATGGATGGGTAACTTTAGGAGGAATACTTCATTGGAATTTCCAAAGGAAGGCGGCTGATAATGCTATACGATATCTGGATGGTGTAAGGGGAGTTATCGACGAGATAAAGATACAAGCTGAAATAAGAAATGAAATTGAGAAAGAGATTGTAGAAAAAGCTCTTACGCGCAGCTGGATTTTGGATATTAATAATATTAAAGTCAGGGTAGATGGCAAAACTATATTTCTCAGCGGTTTTGTCAGTTCTCTTTTTCAGAAGGAAGAGGCAGAAAGAATTGCTTGGGATACCACGGGAGTGTGGTACGTCGACAACGAACTTATAGTCGAATTTGATTGATATTAAATTTAATTAGATTTTTAAGGATTGATACACAATCCCTAATTTTTTTGTTGCCCAATGCATATAACTATTGGAGTTAAGTAACTGTTTAAAAATAATAAATTACTTCAGGTTTATTAAAGTGTACATTTGAAGTAAATGAGAGATAAATAATGAAAAATAAAGAGAATATAAGGATTATACTCGCTGATGACGATCAGGATGACAGGGATTTTTTTGCTGATGCAGCAGCGGATCTCCATCTTAAATTTCCCGTTGAATTTTGTAAAAATGGATTGGAACTCTTAAATCGACTTTTTGATAAGAACCTTATTATCCCGGATATTATATTTTTAGATCTCAATATGCCCATAATGTCTGGTTTTGAAACTCTTCAGCAAATTAGGGAACATGTATTATTTAAAGATATTCCTGTAATAGCTATTTATTCTACTTCGGCTGCTGAAGAAGGTATAAGAAGCACTTTTGGATTAGGAGCCAATGCCTATATCGTGAAACCAACTGATTTTAATGATTTGAAGAAATTACTTAAAAAAGTTATTGAAATGAATTGGAAAGAGGAGTTCAATCATTTTAAATTGGATTCTTTTATCATTACGGTTTAGGTTAAAAGTATTCTTAATTATATTCCTAAGTCTTTATAAAAACTCCTTACAACAAAATTAAAATTTAAAGTCATGCATAAAAAAAACATCCTGCCCAAGGCTACACGCCAAGACTTTCCTATTGTCGGTATTGGAGCTTCGGCAGGGGGGCTTGAAGTTTTTACAGAATTTATTGATGCTATCCCTGGTGATTCACAAATGGCCTATGTAATTGTGCAGCATTTACATCCATTGCATGACAGTATACTGACAGAATTGCTTTCCCGTGTGGCTAAAATACCTATTAATGAAATTACCGATGATATTCACCTGGCTCCTAATACTATATATGTTATTCCTGAGAACAAAATTCTGACCTCCTTTGATGGAGTGCTGAAGCTGAGCCCTCGCGTTAAGGACACAAAAAATAATACAATAGATATTTTTTTTACTTCACTGGCGGAAGTTCATCTTAACTTGGCCCGAGGTGTATTGCTTTCAGGAAATGGATCAGATGGAACAATTGGACTTGAAGCTATTAAAAAACATGGAGGTATTACCTTTGCCCAGAATAGCAGTGCTGCATATAATGAAATGCCACAAAATGCAATAAATGCGGGAGTTGCTGATTACATTTTATCACCCGCTGATATAGTGCTTAAATTAATTGAAATTTCAAACAAAAAATTTATTGAGGTAAACCTTAACGAGCTTAACGATGAGGCTGTATTTCAGGAAATTAATAAAATTCTGCACCATCAAAGCGGAGTAGATTTTGGATTTTACAAACAAACTACTATACGAAGACGTATTGCCAAAAGGATGATAGTAAACAAAACCGTTAACCTTAGGGATTATCTTAAAGTTTTACGCGGTGATAAATTGGCTGTTGAAGATTTGTTTAACGACTTGCTCATACCGGTTACCGAATTTTTCAGGGATATTAAAATTTTCCAGATAATGAACAATAAGGTTTTTCCTTTATTGGCTGGAAGGGTTACTGAAGGAAATGCAATCAGAATATGGATTGCTGGATGCTCTACTGGTGAGGAGGCTTATACTATAGCCATTGCTCTTCATGAATTTTTAGGGGATAACCTCCAGGGAAAGGAAATTCAGATTTTCGCTTCGGATATTTCAGAAGTAGCCATTACTAAAGCGAGAATAGGCTTTTATAGAAAATCTCAAATGAGAAATGTATCTGAAGCTATCCTTTCCAAATATTTTACATCCAATAACGCCGGTTATACCATTAAAAGGCAAATAAGGGATATATGCGTTTTTGCTGTTCATAATTTTCTTACAGATCCTCCATTTGCCAGAATGGATTTGATTACCTGCCGTAATGTATTTATATATATGGATACATATTTGCAAAAAAAATCATTAACTACATTCCATTATGCCTTAAAAGAAAACGGTTTTTTACTTTTAGGAAAATCAGAGACTGCCGTTCCTGCTCTGGAACTTTTTCAGCCATTTGATAAAGCAGGAAAAATATATACCCGAAAAGAGGTTTCGGGAAGATTATCTAATTCACGCTGGATAAGCAATGAAAAATTGAAAAGTTTTAAATCGGATGTTCCAAAGAAGGAAATTGAAAAAGAGGGTTTTATAAAAAGGGCAGAATCAATACTGCTTTCCGGTTATACACCAGCAAGTGTCATTGTAAATGAACACATGGATATTGTACATATCAATGGAGATATTGCAGAATTTATTAAATTTTCGCAGGGAAAACCCACATTTAATATTCTCAAAGTTGTTCGCCAAGGATTGGCTTTTGAGCTTCGAAATGCCCTTTACAAAGCAAAAGAAACAGGTCTGCCAATTAAAAAAGAAGAAATTCAGATCAAAAAGAAAGAAGTGGTAAGCGAAATTACAATTGAAATACAGCCGGTCCACGATCCTTTAGAGTCGTACTTCTTAATATTATTTTATAAGTCTGGCATTATCAAGCCAGCGGTATCTTCAAATGAATTTACGGCTGAAGAAATGCGTGACGATGTAAATTTAAAAAGGATTGCACAGCTTGAAAAGGAATTGGAAAAAATACACGATGATGTGAATGCGATCAGTGAAGAACAGGAGGCTTCCAATGAAGAACTGCAGAACGCCAATGAGGAATTATTAAGTGGAAGTGAGGAATTACAAAGTCTTAATGAAGAACTTGAAAGTTCTAAGGAAGAACTCCAGTCCAGCAATGAAGAATTGGTGCAGATTAATCAGGAACTATTAAATAAGCAACAGGAAATTAATACTTCTAAAAACTATACGGAAGCTATCGTTGCAACCCTTCGTGAACCTATTGTAGTTTTGGATAACAAGCTTATTATAAAAAACATTAACAGGGCTTTTTCTAAAAAATATAACATAACCAAAGAGGAAGCGGCAGGCAGGCCGATATATGAAATCCAGAATCATCTTTTCGATAATATTAAGATGCGGGATATGCTTGAAAAGGTACTTCAGGAAAAAACACAGCTTGATGATTATGAGATGTCGGTAAATCTTCTGCCTTATGGGGAAAGTATCATGCTGCTAAATGCCAGACAAGTCACTTATGAAACTAGTGAAAAACAATTAATTTTGCTGGCGATTGAAGATATTACCGAGCGCAGGAACATTGAAAAGAGATTACAGATATTATCGGACGTTTTAGAGCATAAAGTTCAGGAGCGTACCACCGACCTGGTCACAGCCAATAAAGAATTGGAACACTCGGTCAAAAATTTGCACACCGCGAATGATCAATTACAGGAATATGCATACGTTGCCAGTCATGACCTGCAGGAACCGCTTCGCAAAATATTGATGTTTATCAGCAGACTTTTAGGCATGGAGGAAAATATTTCCGGTTCAGCGCTTTTATTGCTTGAAAAAATCAGCCAATCAGCTATCAGAATGAATACGCTTATTAAAGATTTACTGGCCTATTCTTATCTTGGTAATCCTGACAGGCAATTTATTTCTACTGACTTAAATGCAATAATGGCAAATATTCTAATTGATTTTGAACTGCTGATACATGAGCGAAACATTAAAATTAAAGTGGGCAACTTACCGGTGATCAATGCAATTCCTCTGCAGATGAATCAGCTTTTTTATAATTTAATCAGCAATGCTATTAAATTTTATAAAAATGACAGATCAGTTTCTAAAATAGAAATAAGTTCCAAAAAACTTACTTTAAAACAAATTAAAAGTCATCCGGATTTAGATTCAGACTTGGAATATTTTGAGATTATAGTTAAAGATAATGGTATAGGTTTTAATCAGGAATATGATAATAAGATTTTCACTGTTTTTCAAAGGCTGCATAACAATGAAGTGTATAAAGGGACAGGCATTGGACTTTCGATAGGAAAAAAAATCGTCGAAAATCATAAGGGAATTATTTTTGTAAAAGCTCAAGAGAATATAGGGGCTGAATTTCATTTTATACTGCCAACTTAAAACTGACTGATACTTTTAAGTAAGTATTTTTAATACCTAAAATTTTTTATAATGGAAGAAGACCTTAGATATTTAGAATTTCTTACCCTGAATTCTAAAGAAATTATCGAAAAGCAAGTGGCTTCCAACCGTCAACAGCATTCATATGCCGCAACTATTATTGGTTTTACGGTATTATTTATTCCCTTTTTTTTAAATAGTCTAGAAGGCGGCAATCAAACTATTCAATTAATTACGATTCTTCCGATTGTATTATTTATATCTTCTATACTTTTAATGCTAAGTATTTTTAGAAATAAGCCACTCGACCAAGCCTTATCTGTTACAAAGTATGAAGCGTTAATAAATAAGTCCTATAAGGAGATTTTACACTATGAAATTGAAGCAAATAAAGTTTGTTATATCAAAAATAACAGAGCAACTCTAAAAGCAAACAAGAGGTATAATCAGGGAATTGGCTTAACAACAATTGCCATTTCTATAGCAATTATTCTTCTCTTAGTAAATTCATTTATTACGATAGAAAAAATCCCAACAAAGATTCAGGTAGTAAATACAACCAAATAAGGAAACTGACTCCCAAATTGTTATCAATCGCATTTTACGAACATTAAATTAATACTTTGTAAGCAATGTATTTTTAAATCTTGTTTTGATTGCCATGATTTGTAATGAAAAAAAAAGCTTAATAACCTGCAAAGTTATTAAGCTTTTTGAGTAGATATATGAAATGAAGTAAAGTCTGCACACTTGTTTAAAACTCACTTTGGTATACCCTTCAGAAGTGTAGGTCAAAAACTAATAATTTAAGTTATTAGTTTTTTACACCTGTTATCCAATCTTTGAATTTACCTACTTGTTCAGTTATAAAGGACTCATGTTCTTCTTCTCCCTCGGCATTTAAGGGCAGGATATGATCAAAATAAGTTCCTTTCAGCACTGTGCGTAATATTCCTTCGCCTAAAAAGGGCCTATTGTCATTGAGTGCTTTTACAGCTTTGAGCAATTGACGAATGTCGTATTGTAAAGGATTGATGTCAGGTACCTGCTTATTTAAATTTAATAACTTGTATACAGCAATTCTTGCAGTTCTCACAGAGCTTTCCATCGTAAAAACAACATCATTGTTTGTTTCTACAAATTGTCCTATCAGTCCCAGATTTATGCATCCTTCAGGTACAACCCTTGGGCGATCACCATTAGCTCTTGGCATAAACATCGAAGTGATATAAGGCATAAAAGCTGTACGGACAATGGTATTTCTGACAACATTGTCCAATTGATCTATGATTCCAATATGGTAACACAATTCGGCAAGAATCTCATCTCCGGTGCACTCAGGCATTGTTTTTTTTATATGATTTCCTTCTTTGTCCATAAATAATGCATAAACCCAAAGCACCAAAATATCATCTGGTTGTTCCGGGAAATGGGGCTGTCGGTTACAGGTAAAACTCATCATCCAATTAGAATCTGTAATGGTAACAATTCCGCCGGTTGCTGTTTTTCCCGAATAAGGATCATTTACACAGTATTCCTTAAGTTTTTCAACCAGTGCAGAAGGTTGGCAGGTTAAGGTCACTGATTCCCATGAAGATTTTTCGATGTTGCTGCAGAATTTTTCCGGTCTACCGAAAACATGTGATTTTGCAGCAAGATTTTTCCATAATTTCCATCCTCCGCTTTTTCCGCTAGTCTGGTTGTCGATCATTATAATTGGTGCATTTTTGTTATCACCATAGAAAGTATCTTCGGTCATTGATCCAGTAGTTACAATCACATAATCTTCTTTTCCAACAGGAATTTTTACTTCTTTCCCATCTTTATCCGTTATAATTTCCTGTACTAATTTTCCATCGGTATTGATGTGAATATCCAGATCGTTTACCAGTGTATTAAATTCAATGGTGACACCTTTCTCTTTTAAAAAATTACGCAAGGGTGTTATAAAAGTGTCATATTGGTTGTATTTCGGAAATACCAGGGACGAAAAATCATTCAATCCATCGATAGCATGGAGAAATCGATGCATGTAAAGTTTTAATTCAAGTAAACTATGCCAGTTCTCGAACGCAAACATAGTACGCCAAAGCGTCCAGAAGTTGCTGCTTAAGAAGGATTCACTGAAATAGTCCTCAATGGTTAGATCATCCAGGTCCTCTTTTTTCTTTAGTAAAAGCTTGATGATGGCCAGCTGGTCCTTTTTGTGAAGCCCAAATTTACTGAAGTCTTTTATTTCTCCTTTGTTATGGATAAGACGCGCTTTGGAGTAATTAGAGTCATTGTCATTGATTAAGCGGTATTCATCCAAAACGCTGTAGGGAGCGGGCATTTCAAAGGCTGGAATGTCCTGGAAAATATCCCACAGGTTCTCATAAGTCATATCCATTTCCCTGCCGCCTCTGATGATATAACCATCATTGGCATTACCGGCACCATCCAAAGATCCTCCATCGATATGCAGCTGCTCTAAAAAAATAATATTTTTAGCCGGAATCTGACCGTCACGAATAAAATAGTATGCTGCGGCCATACCAGCTATACCACTGCCTATGATGTATACCTTACTATTCTCATAGGATTTTAATGGAATTCCTATATTACGCTGGTAGTTTCCAATCTGGTCCGAAAATGGCATCGATTTTTCCGGTGTATTGCGTTGATGTTCTTTGCTGGAATCGGGTTCATGGTCTACTGTTCTAATTTCACCAGAGGCATTTAAAACTTTATCGAATTTTAAGGTAATTTCTTTCATTTGATTATCATTTAATAATCAAATAAAGTTAGAGTGATTGCCTGAGTATTAAAATGTCTTTTATCATGTTATGGATTGAGAGAAATCATTTTTTTTCCCATCTTCTTTTTCCAATTTTGTTTATTGATTACCATGCAAAAACTTTTGACTCCAACCTAAAAAAAATAGCAAATAATGGCACTTTTACTTATTATTATCGGAGTAGTACTGCTCGTAGTACTTGTGGGAAAAATAATGATTTCTTTAAAATTCAGGAATCAGGTCAAGATATTATATGCAAATACAATAAATGTCTCTGATAAAACCTATACTGCCGTGCAGTTAAATGGCTTGCCTGAACCTGTACAACGGTATTTTAAGTATGTACTGAAAGACGGAATGCCTTACATAAGCTTAGTTAGATTAAAACATAAAGGTGTATTTAAAACCAACCTAAAAGGCAGGTTCATCAATATTACAGGCGAGCAATATTTTTCGGTTCAAAAACCACAATTTGTATGGAAAGGCACAACTCTGCTTTTTACAGCGAGAGACAGTTTTATTGCCGACCAAGGCAATTTAAAAGTTTCACTATTCAATATTTTTACGGTAGTTGATGGCAAAGGCACAGAAATTAATGAAGGCGAAATGCAGCGATGGCTGGCCGAAAGCGTTTGGTTTCCAACAAATTTGCTTCCTTCAGAAAACATTACCTGGATCGCAATTGATGAAAATTCTGCAAAATTATCGTTTCGATATAAAGAAATTTCATTTGATTTTATCATAACATTTAATAGGATAGGGGAGATTGCTGCCATGGAAACATTGCGGTTCATGACAGATAAGAAAAGGGAACGCTGGCTTTGCAGAATGGCGAATTATAAAGAAATTAACGGAGTGAAAATCCCTGTTTCAGCTGAAGCGGTCTGGAAATTGAAAGCAGGCGATTACAGTTATGCAAAGTTTGAAATCATAGAAATACAATACAACCCTAATATTTGAAAAGGGTATTATAATTCAAAAATAGTAACAATGTTCAAACATCACGGAAACAAAAGGAACCTAAGACATAATCTTAAAATTGCCTCACTATTATCGTTTGTTGCCGGACTCGTAAATGTAGCAGGTTTTCTGGCTGTTCAAAAATTGACAACAAATGTAACAGGACATTTTGCCTTTTTCGTAGATGAAATTTTTAAACTTAATTTCAGACAGGGATTTATTTATTTCTTATATATTTTCTTTTTTTTCCTTGGGTCTTTTTTCTCCAGTCTGCTCGTAGAATTTCTCCTTAGAAGAAATGAAAAATACAGCTACGTCATTCCAACAGGTATTGAAAGTGCAATTTTGTTTGGTATTGCTGTATTTGGAGAAAATTTGATTATCCATAGCCCGGACGCTATAGCCTATACTTTATTGTTTGCTATGGGGCTGCAGAATTCACTGGTGACAAAAATCTCTAATGCCACTGTAAGAACAACGCATCTGACGGGTCTTTTTACGGATTTGGGAATTGAATTATCCCAATTGTTTTTTTATAGTGAGCCGCTTTTTAGAAAAAAGTTGTTTGTATCGATAAAATTACGAATGACCATTATCAGCTTTTTTTTTATAGGAGGAATTACAGGCGGAATTTTTTATTCCAATATGGGATTGCAAGTTTTGCTCATTGGGGTAGCAGCCCTGCTTTTAGGTCTTTTGTATGACAGGATCAGGTTTAACATTGTTTTATTGGAAAGAAAATATGTATATAAAATATATTCTAAAAACAGACAGTTTTAGGATCGAACATCAGTTTCAATAGTACCGATCAAAAAGGCGTATGGTTTTAATGAGGTTACATGATCACACACAATCTTTAGCAGTGCAGTTAAGGGTATTGCCAAAATAAGACCGGGTATTCCCCAGAGCAATTCTCCCAGCACCAATGCGATAATAGTAAAAAGGGGATTTATTTTTACTTGTGGGCCTATTATCAAAGGCTCAAAAAACCAGGTCTGTATAATTTGTATTATGGCATAGCTTATTATAATTCCAGCAAGCATTATGGGCGCGGCACCATTTATGGCAGCAAAAAGAAGGGTTAAAACCGTACCTGTAATATTGCCTATATAAGGAATGATTTCAAGAAGACCGCAAAGGATGGCAAAGAAAATAGCATTTTCAATTCCTATTATACTAAAGGCAATTCCATACATAATCCAGAGCAGAAAAATCATTTTGGAGAGACCTGTCAAATATTGATAAGAAATATGTGCTGCACTCTGCAGGATATTTTCCATTTCTGAGTGTTGTGCAGTTGGTGTAATTTTAAAAAGGAAATTCTTGATGTGATTTCGGTAAAGCAGTAAAAAAACAAAATAGGCCAGCACCAGAATAAAACTCGTGAAAAAATACGCAGCAGATCCTAAGACTGTCTGTAGTATATTAGAATAGGAAGGTTGTTCATTTTTTAGGATTACAAGCTGCTCATCTACTGAGATATTCAAATGATCAAAAATATATTTCTGTATGTTATTTCCGGATTCAATTGCCCTTTGCTTGATAAAGGCTAAATCCATTAAAAGCTCAGAAATTTTGAAGCCTAATACCGTTATCACCATAAAAATTAATGCAAGGAAAGTTAACAGACAAAATAAGCTAGCGATAATTCGGGATATTTTTTTACTTTCAATCCAATTGCAGAGAGGTAAAAACAACGCAGCCAGAATTCCTCCGATACTAAGGGGTATCAGAAGATCTTTGGCGAAATACAATGCTGTTAAAATTAAAAACAATAGAAATAGTTTTTTTATCATTTGGGTAAGGGAAATTCTCATGGTTTAAATTCTTTAAAATTTCGCTTCCATAGTTTTACTAATTCGTACCAGATTACAGATATAAAACCAATTCCGACTGCCATGCACAAAGGAAGAGCTTGCAGAGGTTCAAAAGTAAAGAATGCTGCAAACGGCTTTATATAAAGCAATAAACCAGTAATGAAAACGGTAATCCCTATAATAATCGGAACTAAATTATTTTTATAGCGCAGTGTTGTAAAAATGGAGTAGTAAAAAGAACGGTTCATTAAGGTTAAAAAGATATTGGCCGTTACCAGTACTATGAAAACCATTGTTCGGGTATGCTGTTCATTGTAACCTTGATAAATCGAGTATTGGTAGATAAATAAAGTTCCGATGGTAATTACGATTCCCTGAACAATACTGGTGGAGAGTTCCTTCCAGTTGAAAAATGTTGATGTGAAAGTTCTGGGCTTCTGCGCCATGGTATTTTTTTCCATGGGCTCATTCTCATAAACGATAGAGCAGGTAGGTCCCATAATTAGTTCCAGAAAAATAATATGGATGGGCGAGAATATATTAGGATATATCCAGCCCAATGCCAGGGGAATAAAAACAGTAAATATGATAGGAATATGGATTGAAATGATAAACTGAATTGATTTTTTAATATTGGCATAAATTTTTCTTCCCATCGCAATAGCATGCACCATTCTGGACAGATCATCATTTATTAGAATAAGAGATGCGGCCTGCTTGGCAATTTCCGTTCCCTTTTTTCCCATTGCGATTCCTATATGCGCTGCCTTTAATGCCGGGCCATCATTTACACCGTCGCCGGTCATGGCGACAATTTCCTTATTCGATTTCAGTGCATTTATGATTTTGAGTTTAGCCTCGGGAAACATTCGGGTAAATAAATTGGTATCCATGACCCTTTTTTTGAGCTCCTTCTTGGTAAGTTTCATCAATTCATCACCCGAAATACTTTTATCATATCCCCTGAAACCTATCTGCTGTGCGATGGATGAGGTCGTCTGGGCATTATCACCAGTGATGATTTTAACCTGTATGCCGGCATCATAAAAATGTTGTAAAACCAATCTGCTGTTCTTTTTTGGAGGATCATAAAAAGCGAGCAGGCCAACAAATTCAAATTTAAACTCCTGCTGGGTTTTAGGATAATTCTCTGAAGTAAAATGGGTTCCGCCTACGGCCAGTATGCGGTAACCTTCAACGGATAGTTCCTCTATTGCTTTTAAGATCATTTTTTTCTCCCCATTGCTTAGTACTGCGGTCTGCATCAGCGCTTCACTGCCTCCTTTGGCAGCAATGATTCTGGTACCTGATTTATTTTCAAAAATATGCGTCATCATAGGAGGTACTCCTGAGAGAGGATATTCATGTACCAATTTGAAATCAGCACGCTCGTCTTTTTCGATTACTTTTGTATAGACCTCATGCAGGGCTATTTCCATAGCATCAAACGCAATGGGTTCGCTTGCCCACATCGATAACGAGATTAACTTTTTTTCATCTTGGGATAGCGTCCCATCTATATCGGTGATTTTAGCCGATTTTAAAGAAAAAATCTTGGCCAGGCTCATCTTGTTTTCAGTAATGGTACCTGTTTTATCAATACAGATTACAGTAGCGCTCCCTAGTGTTTCGACTGTTTTCATTTGTTTGACAATAATTCCTTCTTTCATCATGCGCCAGGCGCCAATAGCCATGAATGTTGTAAAAGCAATGGGGATTTCTTCAGGCAGAATGCTCATTGCCAGTGTAAGGGCTTTAAGTAAGCTGTCAAATACATTAAAGGAATGGAAATAGTTGATACCCCATACAACCAAAAAAACCAGTACACCAACAATAGCCATTTTTTTTACAAAACTTCCAATTTGAAGCTCTAAAGGTGTTTTTTCCTCTTTTATTCCCTCCAGGCTTTTGCCTATTTTTCCAAGGCTGGTTTCACTTCCAATGGCGCTTACCGTTGCAATGGCTAATCCTGCTGCAACCGTGGTACCTTGATAAATAGTATTGTCTTTTGTTGCTTTATCTTTGCTGACAGCCATAGATTCCCCAGTGAGAATGGATTCATTTACAGAAAAATCATTGGAGTGACTAATGATTGCATCTGCGGAAACCAGAGCGCCTTCTTCGACCAGAAGACTATCGCCAATAACAATTTCTTCTGTTTTAATTTCGTGAACGCTTCCATTTCTGACTACTTTGCATTTAGGTTTGGTAAAATCTTTTAATTGCTCCAGTGCATTTCGGCTCCTTGCATTTTGATAAGAAGAAATAGCTGCAATCAAAACAATTGCAGATGCCAG
Organism: Flavobacterium circumlabens; assembly: GCF_004345565.1. GTDB lineage: Bacteria > Bacteroidota > Bacteroidia > Flavobacteriales > Flavobacteriaceae > Flavobacterium > Flavobacterium circumlabens. Next base: position 359,489 of record NZ_SLWA01000003.1, read on the forward strand.
AAAAATACCATCAGCAGTTTTGCCGCTAATGAAATAAATGATGGATGCTGTGAACAGTAAAATCATCATCGGTTCTTTTATCATGCGCAGCATCGCAGCGGTATAACGGTTCGTTTTTTTGTAAGAGGATACATTTTGCCCATGTTTCTTTCTTGCCGCAAGAACTTGTGCAGTGCTCAAACCATCGGTATGGAATTTATTTTCAGTCATTTTTGTTTTTTTGCTGTAATTTTCATTGCTGTGTTTACTTCCTGAAAACTAGTATAGGAGTATTGGTGTCAAAGCCGAATTCTTTGGTTTTACTCGAAAGAAAGTGGCGTTCAAACCAGTCACGGTTCTGCTTGGTAAACATCACAAGCAGTGATGGTCTGAGCTCACGGATATCGATTTGTAAATGATTCAGTAAAGAAAATCCGATGTTTAATTTCTTAAAATTAAATCGCAATTTATCAGATTGATAGCTTTTGGCTGTTTTTTCCAAATCAGCCTTAAAATTACCCTTGTCTAACAGTTCATTGTAATGATAGATTGCAATTTCCGCATCAAACAGAGAGGCAAATTTTTTAACTGATTGGAGTTCAGCACCAATTTTTTTCATATCTGATGCATATAGTAACAGGTCTATTGGTTTCCTTCGATATGAATAGGGTACTACCAGCAGAGTAGTGGGAGATGTTGTTATCAGTTTTGAAGCGGTGGTTCCTATCAGCTGATTAAATATCCCTGGACCTGATGTATTGATACAAATAAAATCAGCATTACATTTTTTTGCATAATTAATAATAGCACTCTCCACGTGACATTGATTATCAATAATGAATTCTATATTACCTGACTGTTTTTCAGTTGCTTTGTAAACTGATAATACAAATTTTTTAAGCTTGTTTTGCATTGTCTCAGTTTTATGATCGTCATGTGCATGATGGGCCAGTGTTTCTAAAACAGTTGGGGTATGTACATTGTAGAATAGGAGTTCACAAGGCGTTTGATCAGCAAGCTGGATAGCAAAACGTATTGCTGATTTTGAGGTATCGGAAAAATCGGTGGTAACAAGTATTTTTTTCATGGCATTTACTTTTACAGTTGGCATAGAGATGGTTTATCTTATGCAGATTTTAATAATTGGGAAAGTTCAAAAAACATTTCTTTTTCGTGATCTGTCAGGTTTTGAGGTATTCTAAGAATATAGGTGATATACAAATCGCCAAAACGATTTTCATTTTTATAAACAGGAAAGCCTTTGCCTTTTAATTTTATTTTCGTTCCGGTTTGCGTTCCTGCAGGTACCTTGAGTTTTACTTTTGTATCAAAGGCATTTATCGAAATTTCGCCGCCCAGTACTGCTGTGAAAAGATCAAGGGGGGTATTGGCATACAAATTATTTCCTTCCCGTTTAAAATCAGGATCATCAGCTATTCCTGATGTCGCCCTGACTCGCCGTTTTGGGCAGGTCGAGAGTTTTATAATAATCTATAAATTCCATAGCAATAGTTTTAGATTAAGATTTTTCTATTTCAGTTTCATTTCATTGACCTGCAGATTTAACTTTTCCCACTTTGCTTTGTCTAAATGAAGTGTGTCGATATCGGTGGTCCACTCCATAAATGGTGCTAAATAATAGATGCCAACAATCCGTTTTTTATATCCAAATGCAAACCGGTCGCCTCGTAGCTGATAATTGACTGTCTGGTTTTTATTTTCAATGTTCCTGTAAAGTACAGTTTGTGTTTTCCAGTCTCCGCCCCATGTAAAGAAGGCCTTTAGTGCGCATAAGATTCCAATGCCCATAAAAACTAAAATCATAGACCAGTTGCTCTGTATTTTTTTTAAATACTGGCCAATAATGATTACAAGTGAGGATACCGCAAAGAAGAGAAAGAAAAAATGCACCCTGTAATCATTAATATGAAACTGAGTATATCTGTTAAGTAATATGATAGTTACGCATACTACAAAAATGATATGAAGCGATAAGGAAGGTTTTCTTATTTGTACTAACATGGTTTCTTATTTATGAATGTTATTGACATTTCTCATGAAATCTGAAGTGGCAGTATCGGCAGCAGTTCCGTATCCATCTACAAGGGTTCCTTTTTCTTTATCATAGGTTTCAATTGCGTACATAATAGCGCTGTCTTCAGGATTTGATTCACCTTCAAAACGATAAAAATGTGTTACTTCTAATTGATCAGCGTTATAATGATTAGCTGATTTAAGAGACAGCATGCTATTTCCATGAACCTCAAATTGGGATGTAAATCCTTGTTTTTCCAGTTCAGCCAGGACAACCACAAGGCTATCCATATTTACTTTTTCCATAATTTGTTTGAATTGATTCTTTATGATTACTGATCAAGAGACACCTGCAGGTTATTTTTGACTTCCAGTACACCTGGGGCTTTCCATGCTATACGGCTTGCTTCATTTTTTTCAAACCAGGATTCCACATTTCCTTTTAAGGTAACCGCATTGTCTAAAACTTCCACAGTAATTTCCGTATTTCCAATAATCCTGTTGCGCTCAATTGCATCTTCAATGTCTTTTTTGTTGATTCGGTCTTTGGATAAAGAGATAATCATGATATTATTAACAATACCTTTGACACCAATGAGAATTTTGACCGCTTTTTTTGCCGCTTCTTTCTGATAGTTCCATTCCAGCGAACCTGACAGGTATACCCAGCCATTTTCTACCCTAACCTGAACTCTTTCATTTGGAATGTCCCAATGCCATTTAAAGATGTTTATAATTTCTTGTGCAATCTCGTTATCTGATTTATGTGGCCAGTCGTTTAGCAGTACTTCAATTTTTTCTACAACTGCCTTTACACCCAGTACATTTTTAGCAGCTTTTTCTGCCTCTTCTTTTTTGACATAACTGTTTACCGAACCTGTAAGGGTAACTATGCCATCAATAACCACCACCCCAATTTCTATCCCCGATAATAAAGGCTCCCAATTAATAGCTTCGATGACTTTTTTTTGTAATTCTTCATTGGTTTTCATTTGCATGTCAATTTATTAAGGCAAAGGTGTGTTTAATTTGAGTATTTGAAAATGACTCCCATCATTCTCAAAGCTGATGGTGATTACTTCCTGATGCATACGCAGTATGTAAATTCACTTTTCAAATACAGCAAAATAGGGCAAAACAAATCCTGCTTGCAGATGATTTTTTAGTGCTGCTCCAGGGCTCTCTGCGCATATATATCTTCGCGATGGCTTATTCTTATTTCGGACATGATTAAGTATACTGACAGACTGATCACAGAAGCAAAAAAGCACCATACCGATACCATATAACTTTCATAAAAAATAGTGGTAACTACATAAGATATCAGCACTAAAACCCCTAGCCACCACATGCGTCTTATATGGGAAAAGAAGGGCGGAAGAATTGTCGCAACAATATAAAGAAATCCACCCAGTATTCTGAAAGTTTCCGGATAGGTCTGGATATAGGCTATGTGATAACAGTCAATTTCTGATCTGATATTGAAATTAAAGAGGCAGTAGGAGAGGTACACCGACACAAGTACTCCAATTCCTACCAGTATTTTTTGTATCTGTTTTCGGGTTTGTTCTTTCTCCAGCATAAGTATGGAAAGCGGAACCCAGACAGGCCAGAGAATCTGCGCGATAATCAGGTAAAAATAAGTGATGTCGGTTTGCAGGTACGACCATTTCGCATCGGGAATGGACAGCCATAAAAAACCTTCGGCAAACTGCTGTATAGCAAATATTAAAGGGATCATGGCAAACATGGTCTGTGAGGGATGCTGTACTTTTTTTATCGAGACAATACTAATGACTGTCAGGATAATACCGGCACTAAAGCTTGCTGTAGCAGAAAAACACATATTGAGATAGATTTTTAAGGTTTGGAATTGGCTGAATTTGTTTTGACTTTTCTGCCTACAGTATCCATAAGTATGGTTGCTGTTAAAGCGGCTAATGCGATAAGCGCGAATATTGTTCTCATGATTTTTTTTTTAAGGATTTAGGATTAAATTCTTTGTAGATTCCTGCAAATTTGGTGTAAGCAGGCCAGTGCATCAATGATTAGAAACATGGAAATAAGTGATTTACGACACTTTTAGCCTGTTTTTTTTACTGTATTTTTACTATGTTTTTAAAGAAAAAAAATGGCGTTATTAATTTTTGTCAGACATGGACAATCCCTTTACAATCTGGAGAACCGTTTTACAGGAACGCTGGATATTTCCCTAACTCTGCTTGGAAAAGAACAGGCAAAATCTGCGGGGGGAAAACTCAAAGGATATGTTTTTTGCATGGCATATACTTCAATGCTCATAAGGGCACAGGAAAGTCTGGAGATTATTCTAAAGGAAATGCATGTCAAGATTCCAACTGTAAAAAACAGCGCTTTTAACGAACGGATGTATGGTTCACTGCAAGGGCTCAATAAAGAGGAAACTGCAAAAAAGTACGGACTTGCTCAGGTAGAAATATGGAGAAGAAGTTATGATGTCTGCCCACCCGGAGGAGAAAGTCTACTGCAGACCTACAACCGCGTCATTCCTTACTATAAAACCCAAATCGAACCTAAATTAAAAATGGGGCAGAATGTGTTAATAGTAGCTCATGGCAATAGCTTAAGATCCCTGATGATGTATCTTGAAAACATCAGCCCGGTTGATATTGTCAAAGTAAATATTCCCACAGGCCTGCCCCGAGTATATGATTTCAACAATCAGTTACAGCTCTCGGGGGTAAAGTACCTTTAAATTAAAGCAATAATGAAATTTTCTTGCAGTTTAAGTATGGTGTATAAATCTGATTACTACAGTTCCTGGTTGTAGCTGCAATTTCATTTTATTTTAAGAAGCATTTTTGATAATGATATATATTACACTCCAATGGCTTCAAGGAGATTGATTTTGTTTGTATTTTTATGATGCTCTTTTTCAGAAAAATATTTTTCCATTGTTAGACGAGCCATCAAATAACTTACGGTTGATTCTGCACCCTGGTTCAGATTAATATAATTTTCTTCCAAACCATCATAACATCCGCCAGTGCATGGATTATATATGATCTGATTCAAATGATTGTTCCCTAAGAACCAGCTAAAGGCGATTTCCATTTTTTCCAAATAGGATGAATTTGTAAAAACAGTACTAAATCTGTCAAGAGCAAGAATAGTATAAGCAACATCAATGGGCTGTTCTCCGCCTAGAGTTTCTTTTTTTTGCATTTTAGAGTCAAGCCACCCTTTGTTTGATATTACTTTGATTTTATCCTCGGTAAAAATATGAGATAAAAGAAAATCGAAGGATTCTTTGGCAACTTCTTTATATTGATATTCACCTGTAGCCAGGTAGGCACAAAGAAGTGCTTCAGGTATGATGCTGTTCCCATAAGTCAGGTAACTTTCAAACCATTTCCAATGTGATTTACATTCATGTCGGTACATTTCCACCAATCGATTTGACAGCAATTTAATCAGTGCAGTATTTTCAAAATTGACACTATTTTTGTTACGATAATAAATACCTTTAATGATAAATGCCATCGCTCTTGTTGAATGGATAGTATTGACTCTTGTCAACGCCTTATTCATAGTTATTGCTGCATCTAAAGTAAATCCGATGGGAAAAATATTGGAAAGAGACAGCATGAAACCCAGGGACCAAATTGCCCTTCCATTGGAATCTTCCAGATTTTCATTGTTTTGCATGGTAAATTTTTCTTCTTTACTGACATAGTTCAAAAAACTCCCATTTTGCTGCAGGCAAAATTTGATAAAGCTGTAATATTTTATTATTAGCTCTAAATCTTCCGGATTTCTTTTTAATTCATAATGCTGGCAGACAGCCACTAATGCACGCGCGTTGTCATCCAAAGTATAGCCTGTATTCAGATCAGGATGATTAATGACCGAAAATTGTATCATAGCAAATGAAGTGGTCATTTTTTTGAGATGCTCCAAATTAATTTTCGGAATTTTGTAATGTAATGCTATTTTTTTTCCGATCGTTTTTTTAAATAATCCCGCATGTTTAATTGCAGAGTTTTCCCATGCTGTAGGGGCCATTTTATGTATGCCGTTAGCAGAAATATTTTTGCGCAACTGTGAATTTTTCAAAAGCATCATGACCTGCTCAGCCAATTGCACCGTATTTCCAAATTCAATAATAATCCCTGTTCCATCCTCAAGTACTTCAAGGGCGTGCGGAATAGGTGTAGATATAATGGGACAGCCACAGCTTATAGCATAGGAAAACGTACCGCTTACTGCCTGATGCGGGTCATTGGAGGTAAATAAATATATATCTGTAAGCTGTAGATATTCCAGTAACTCCTCTAATGGCAAATATGAATTAATGAATTTAACGTGCGCTTGCAGCCCTAAGATTTCGATTCTCTTTTTAAGAAAATCACGGTATTTCTCCCCTTCATTTTTAACTACTGAAGGGTGCGTTTTTCCAATAATCAGAAATAAGATATCTGGATTCTGACTGGCAATAACTGGTAATGCATCTAATGTGGTTTCAATTGATTTTCCGCAACTAAGGAGTCCAAAAGTAGATATTACCTTTCTGCCTGAAAGACCATACTTTTCTTTTAAAGTTTCTTTTTCCATATGTTTGACCAAATGGGTGCCGTGGGCGATAACCGTAATTTTGTCCGTAGCAATGCCATAGACGCTCTCCAGTATTTTAGCCGATCTTTGGGTCATGACTATAAATCCGTCGATAAGTGCATCCATTGCCATAATGTTTTGTTTCATCCCTTTATCCGGATTTGGCAAAACAGTATGAAGGACGATTAAAACGGGTTTTATGGATGACTTTAAAAATTGGATTAAATCGACTTCATTGTTTTTAAACAGCCCGAATTCGTGTTGTATTAAAAGTAGTTCGACTGCTTTATCATTATTACAGTAGTCGGAAAGTTTATGATAGGAACCCGGAAGATCTGTTTTAAGAATTTGATCAACAATAGCGCCATAAGTGTAGTTTTCGTTGGTTGGTTCCAATGCTGCAACCTTTATGGTAAAAGAGCGTTCAAATTTATTATTTAAAGCAGCGATTAAGTCCTCAGAATAGGTTGCAATGCCACATTCCCGGGCAGGATAGGAGGTAATAAATATAATTTCAGGAGTTTTATCTTCCTTATTTTTATGTGAAATAGCTCGATTGTCTTTCTTTGCCCATAGGCTGCTATGGCTGCGAAGCGGAGTATTAATTATCATTTTTTGTAGTATTAAGCATTAATTCATTGATTAAACCAGATAAGCTAACCGATACGCAGGCTATGTGTTCATCTGCAGCGCCATAATAAATATATAAAGTGTCCTTAAAAATAGCTGTTCCTGTTGGGAAACACACATTGTTTACTTCTCCTTCCAGTTCCCAATCCCTTTTTGGACTAAAGAGAGGATAGGGAAGGCGGGCTATTTCGATCTGTGGATTATCTAGATCCAATAAAGCTGCACAGGCTGAATATATGCGTCCCTTGATACTATCTTTGACGCCATGGTAAATAATAAGCCATCCGTGTGGTGTTTCTATTGGCGGACATCCCCCGCCAACATAGCTGGATTCATGATCGTACCTTGATGTTAGTAAGATATGGTCATTAAAATTCAGGAAATAATTTTTGTAGAATGCAGGTGTTAAATCTTTTAGTGATTTGACTGCAACAATAATCTGTATTTCTGGTTTGATGCGATGCATAAAACAGAACTTGCCATTAATTTTTCTTGGAAAGAAAATTACATTTTTATCCGATAAGAGTATTTTTTTACCTTCTTTTTCAGTAATTCCATTTTGCTGGTTGTATCTGAAATATTTGCTGCTGATGTTTCTTTTAGAACTGGTCAGCTCACTAAATTCTTTATAGGTTATAGTGGGTACTATTATCCCTTTTTTTTCAAAATGAATCAAATCTTTTGAAACTGCCAGGCAGCCCAAGGCATTTACCCCATCAAAAGCGGTATAGGTCATATAATACAACCCTTCTATTTTTACAATTCTTGGATCTTCCAATCCATGACTTTCATAATTAAATTCAGCAGAAAGAATAGGTATGCTGTCACGCTGTATAACACTCAAAGGACCGTCTAGTTTACAATAGCCGATTGTTGAATGGTTACCCTGGCTCACAGCGCGGTAAAAAAGATGAAGCAAATCTCCGCTTTTGACAACAGCCGGATTCATTACACCTTCATTCTCAAAGACAAGTTCCGTTTTCTCAAGTACAATTCCTTCTCTTTTTATCGATATCATTATGCTGATTTTAAATAATTAAGGCAGCCTTCCGGCACGCTTTATTTTAGTACAATTCTGTAATTATCCACAGCTGTAATAAAAATCGAGAGCAGTCAGTCCCCTCTATTTTTATTATTTCAGTTTACAACGAGGCATAATCATATTCTATAACAAGATCATTATCAATAGACCATATACCCGGAGTTTTCCAGACGATTTGTTCCACCTGATCTTTTTGGAAAATAGAATCGACAAAACCTGTAAGCTTTACATGGGTGCCATCTACTATGACTGTAATCTCTTTCTCATTTACTCCCCAGGCTCTTTTGAGTGCTTTTTCAATGTCCTTTTTTTCGATTGCATTTGCAATGTCCGATTTGATTTTAATATCATTAGTAACACCTCTAACTCCCGGAAGGTAACTGATACAATTTTTTGCATCCTGTTTTTGAAAATTCCAGGTCAGTTCGCCTTCTAAATTTACCCAGCCATCTTCTACCTTTACTTTTACATGGTCTTCCGAAACAGCCCAATTATCTTTTAAGGCTTTTAAGACTTCGTTGGCAATATCATTATCTGTTTTGGTAAGGTTATTAGAGTATTTAATCTCTATTTGCTCCACAACCGCTTTTACGCCAGCCACATTTTTAGCGGCAGTTTCAGCCTCCTTTTTTTTGTAATAACCGTCTACGGTCCCCGTTAGGGTAACCACTCCGTCTTTTACGGTTACTCCAATTTCTGCAGCATGCAAAAGCGGTTCCCATTTAATAGCATTCTGAACATCCTTCTGTAATTCTTCGTTGGTTCTCATAATTGTGTATTTAAAAATTATAATTCATTTTAGTAACTCCTGAAAGGAAAATTTTCCTGCGAATACTAAGGTTTATTTCTCATAACGGAAATACAATCCCCAGATAATACTGAATGCTCTGATAACAAGCAATAGCTTTGATTGCAATTCCTTTTTGCAGGGTATAGCAGTTTATTTTAAAAAGAATATTTTCCATTTTAACTATTCTTAAAGTCAAACTTTTTAAAATGTTCCCCAACAAATATTTGTTGCTGATCACATGTCAATTTATCGGTGTTTTCGGCATCGATTTTAATTTTGCCAAAACTATTGTCTTTTTGCAAAAAGTGCAGTAATTCAGTTTTTGCTGTAGTAGGTCCAAATAATAGCAGTTGATTAAAGTCAGCGGCTATGGCTGCAATTTTTTTAAAATAAGCCCTTTGTTTGTCCTGCTCTTTATGATGCATTTCATTTTCGCTTCTTTGCAGCGTTTCATGTTTGTCCTGAATATCAAATTCAGAGATTATAGACTTTGGCTCTTTATCACTGCCTGAAAAATCGATTAAATTTGCGGCGGCATGATCTAAATAAATGCCTAATTGTTTTATAGTTTTCATTTTTTTTAAGGTAAAGTTTTATTGCTTTTTATTGCGTTATTGCTGCTTCAATTTCCTCAGGAGAAATATCGTTTTCTTCTTTTATACCGTTTTCTTTAGGGATATGGATGCCGAGTACTTTCCTGGCTTTTTCGTTGTTAGCTTTGCTCCCATGTACCAATAACATAAATTTACCTGCCTTGATTTCAGTTTCATATTTCAGTACCTCATGATTTGAAATTCCCAAGCTTACGAGTGCCGCTGCAATAACACTGGTGCCTCCCAGTAATGCTGCACCTTCAAGCGCTCCAATAATGGCTGAAACAAGAGGCCCTGCTACAAGCAGTGGGCCAAGTCCGGGAATAAAAAAGAAAGCAGATCCAAATAAAAGCCCCCAGAATCCTCCCCAGAAAGCACCAAAACTGCCCCATTTTTTCATGCGGTCTCCAATATTATAATAACCTGTTACGGTCTCCTGAGAATGATAATCCGATCCTATGATTGATAGTTGAGTCATATCAAACCCGCTTTTTTCAAGTTTCTTAATCGCCGTTTCAGCTTTAAGATGAGTAGTGTAAAAGGCAACCAATGTATTTGTGTTTTTCATATTAATAAAATTTAGCGAGCTGTTTATAAAAAAGATTCAGTGTTATTCTTGTATTTTCATGGATTACTTTGAGATTGTTTACCACATTTCGTACTCCGGGCGTTTTCCACGCAATTTTTGCAGCCAGCTCTTTCTGATATCTCGAATCCACAGTACCTTCCAGAGTTACTTCATTTTCGAAAACTTCTACTGAAATGCCTGCAAGATCAATTGCGGTATGGTTTTGAAGAGCACGTTTGATAATCTATTTATTAATCGGGGCAGTAAGGCCTGATTCTATAGAAATATTATTGAGCACACCCTTTACGCCAATCACATTATTTACCGCTTTTGTTGCGGCCTGTTTCTTATGCCATTCCAGCTGTTCGGTAAGAGTTACGTATCCATTTTTTACCTGAACCTGAATGCTGTCGTTTATCGTGTTCCAGTTCCATTTGAAAGCATTTAGTATTGTCTGGGAAATATCATAATCGTTTTTTTGTTCCCAGCTATTTGTTTTTATTTTTATATTTTCCAGGACTTCCAGGACTCCGGGAACCTGTTTTGCCGTATTTTTTGCTTTTGTTCTTTTTTCGGGTAAATGACAAAGCCGCTTAAGGTGATAATACCACCATTTGCATTAACTTCAATGCATGTTGCATTTAACTGAGGTTCCCGGTTGATAGCATCCTGAACATCTCTTTGTAAAATCTCATTTTTTTTCATCATCGTTCATTTAAAATTTAATAAGCCAGAGATTTCTCTTATTTATTTGCATTGCAAAGTTGGAGTAACGGTATAGGATTTGAAATGACAGACATCCAAAATAAAAATGATGTAAGGCACTTTTCATTATATCATGTGGATATTAAACTAAACCGAGACAAAAAAGGTTTCCCTATTAAATTTTCCCGACTCAAAATGCCAATCCAGATTAATTACTTTTTTGATCACTTTTTTCAGTTCTACCGCATCGTTTGATTTCTTAATGTAAATGTTTGCCCCTGCAATGAAAATAGCTTCATTACTAAGCTTTGCCAATGGATCATAAACTATAATGGGAAGATCTTTGTTTTTCCTGTCATTTCTTACAGAAACAATTTCATCCAGGCATTTGAAGCTTTTTTCATTTAAATTAAAAAACAGCATTGGACTAGTTATAGGCTCCTCTTTCAAAAATTTCAAGCATAATTTTACATTTTTAAATACGGTAATGGGATACTTAAAATCTAAATTGCTAAGGACAATGTGAAAAACATCTGCTATTTTATAATCATCTTTATAAGTAGTATGCTCCTTTTTTTGGTATTGTTGTACATAAGAATACTTTTTTGGTTTCGATGTCAAAGAAGCAACATATGTCACTAATTGGAAATGAGTTAAAGCAGAACAAAAAATGATTTGTATCACTTTGCTGGCTAGGAATTAATTGAAATGAACCAAAGTTTTGTAATAGCATATATGCAGTGCAAATGATGTATTGAGTAAAGAAAATGTTGTGATAATACCATATATTGTTAATTCATTGACAATGTGTTAATTGTGTTGCAATATTCACATAAAAAGCTATTTACCGGTTTAAAATAGCCGACCTTTATAAAGATCATCATAATTTGATCACTGTGGTGATGGATAATGCAGCCCTATTATATGCTCTTGTACAAAATGCTTTGGATGGTATCATTACCATTGATGACGCAGGGACAATAGAAACTATTAATCCAGCTGCCTGTGTACTTTTTGATTACCAGCAACAAGAAGTTATAGGCCATAATATTTCAATGTTAATGCCTTCGCCTGACCGTGAGAAACATGATAATTATTTGAGTAAGTACAAAACAACGAGAAAAGCCAGCATAATTGGTGTCGGCCGTGAACTGATAGGAATGCGTAAAGGCGGTCAGCTGTTTCCGATGAAACTTGGGGTTAGTGAGGTTCAATATTCAGGCAGGACCATTTATGCCGGATTTATTCATGATTTATCCCAGCAGAAGGTGGATGAGGAGCGCTTTAAAGATTATGCAGCACATTTGGAAGAACTTGTAGAGGAGAGGACTAAATCACTAAATGATACGATTTTTGCGTTGGAGAAAGCGAAAGAGAAAGTGAGTATTTCCCTGGAGAAGGAGAAAGAGCTCAGCAAATTAAAAAACCGTTTTTTATCGATGGCCTCGCATGAATTTCGCACACCGCTGAGCACCGTACAGTTATCAGCCTCGCTAATTGAAAAATATGCTATACCCTTTACCAGTGAGCCCATTAATAAGCATGTTGGCAAAATTAAAAGTTCAGTGATGAGTTTAACGGCTATCCTTAACGATTTTTTGTATGTTGAAAAATTGGAAACAGGGAAATTAAAAGCCAGCTATACCTGCTTTGACCTCGCTAAATTTGGTGAGGAAATAAGTGAAGAGATGCAGCTTCTGGCCAAGCCAAGCCAAAATATTGTGTGCAGACATTTTGGGATTCAAACGATGATATATCTGGATGCCAATTTATTAAAGAATTGTGCCATTAATTTAATTGGAAACGCAATAAAGTATTCCGGTGATAACTGCTGTATCGATTTTACAACAGAAATTAATGATGTAAGCTGTATTATTTCGGTTCATGACGATGGCATAGGAATTCCTCTGGAGGAGCAAAAACATTTATTTCAGGCTTTTTTCAGGGCACATAATACCGGCACTATTCCCGGGACCGGACTGGGTTTAAATATAGTGGGCAGATATGTATCTCTGATGAAAGGGACTGCAGAATTTAACAGTAATGAAATAGAAGGAACATTATTCACATTAACATTTCCCATCTCATGAGTAAAGTACTAATTATCGAAGACAATATTGACATTAGGGAAAATATTGTAGAGATCCTTAATTTAGCAGAATACACCGTTTATCAGGCCAATAATGGCAAAGTAGGTGTAGAATCTGCTATTGCGAACCTGCCCGATATTATTCTGTGTGATATCATGATGCCGGAACTTGATGGTTATGGTGTATTGTATATGCTTAATAAAAATCACAAAACAAGCAACATTCCCTTTATTTTTATAACGGCAAAATCCGAAAGGCCAGATTTGCGAAAGGCAATGGAAATGGGAGCAGATGACTACCTGACTAAACCTTTTGATGATATGGAGCTTTTGCAGGCCATAGAAAGCAGGTTAAATAAAAAGAATTCCCAAAAAGATTTCTACAGCCAGTCCCTTGGGCGTCTGGAGAATTTAGTGGGGGACAAGGAAGGACTTACGGAACTTAAAAAAATGATAGAAGATCATATTCACAGACCTTTTAAGAAAAACCAGATTATTCATTATGATGGCGATCGGGCTATCGGGATTTACCTTGTGATCTCAGGTAAAATAAAAACAGTCAAGATGTCTGAAGACGGGCGTGAACTTATGACCGGAATGTATCATGCTAATGATTTTATAGGAGTAAACACTATTTTGTCTGATGAAACATATACGGATACTGCAACTGCTTTGGAGGATAGTCAGGTCTGCTTTTTCCCTAAAGAGCAGCTCGAAGAATTATTAAAATTATACCCCGATGTAGCTGAAAAATTCATTAAAATCCTGTCGAATGAAATCCGTTCCAAAGACACTCATTTACTGCAGCTGGCTTATCAATCGGTCAGAAAGCGCATAGCGGAATCCTTACTTAGACTTTTCCGTCAGGGAGAAACGGCCAATGGTGACAGCATTAATGTCACCAGGGATGATTTGGCTGCCATGTCAGGAACTGCTTCGGAAACCGTTAGCAGGACACTGACTGAATTCAGGAATGAGGGATTAATAGAAAAAAAGGGGAGCCAGTTAAAAATTCTAGATTATATGAAAATAAGCAAGATGAAGAATTAATATAACAGTAAAGAATATTAACAGGCTCTGCCCAGATTTTTTAAAACAATACGTTATAAGTATCAGTTCTCGAAGAGAACCTTTGCAAGAGCATTGTCACGATTATAGAGATCATCATAAAATGCAATATTACCGCTGCCGTCAGCCCATGCAGTAAAGTAAGCAATATAAACAGGAATTTTATTCTCAAGTACATAGGTATTTTCTTTTCCCAAATGCATTGCAGCATCTACTTTTGAGCTGTTCCAGTTGGCTTCTTTTTCCATAATGGCCACTGCCAGATCACGTGCTTTTTCTACCCGCACACAGCCATGGCTGAAGGCTCTTTTATCTTTGCTGAAGAAAGATTTGGAAGGGGAATCATGAAGATAAATGTTATGGGAGTTTGGAAACATGAATTTGACAAGCCCTAGGGCGTTGCTGCCTCCGGGTTTTTGTCTGACCTGCCCGTTATGCCATTCCATATTCTGGTTTTTTAGGTAATTTGGGTTTTTCTTTACTTTAGGCAGAATTTCTTTTCTAAGGATACTGGACGGTACATTCCAGTATGGGCTGAAGGAGATATAACTAAGGCTGCCGCTGAAAACAATAGTTTTATGAAATTCCTTTCCCACCACTACTTTGGAGGTAAGATAAGGTTTTCCTTCACGGAAATAAAGAAGCCTGAAAGATGGTATATTCACTGCAATATATTCTTGTGTGTTATTAATTTTAGGATTGATCCAGCGGCATCTTTCCATATTAACAGAAATGGTCTTAATTCTGCTCTCCACCGGAACATTCAGCATTTCAATTAACCTTCCTGTGATTTTGGCATTAAAATCATGATTTTGAGCTGTTCCGTATGCAGTGATTCCATCAGAGACTGTCTGATCGAAAAGAAAAGATCCGCTATCCTGATTTATATAACCTTCAACAAATAACCGGGTTCTGATCTGCTGAACGGTAAGAGAAGAATCACTGGGCTGCAGTGATTTAATTCCTTTTTCGAGCTGCACCAATTTCCATCCTCCGTTTTTTTCAATTTCCAAATATTTTTTTAATGCCTGTCTGAGCGGATAATATTGACTGAAATATCCATGTTTAATTTCTTTTTTGAATGCAATTTCCTGCATCAGTGAATCCACATCAGCTGTGTTGGCTGATTCTCTGGGGAGAAACCAGCCCGTTTCCTCGCTTTTTCCTACGGTAAAGCCATTGAAAACTTTAGAGGTGTAGAAAAAATACATGCAGCTAATCAGCAGCTCTGTTTCCTGGTTTGGAATTTTACTAGTCTGTTTTTCAAAGATTCTTGTAAATTCCATCTCATAGGGTATCGTTACAGGTACACCTTCTTCTCTCATCTGTTGCACTTGTTTGTACAGTACGAATGTAAATTCAATAAGTCCTTTCTGATCGTACCAAGTATGATTAGAGTATTTTCTATAGAGCAGTTTTACCTGAGCTTCATAGGGCTTGAATTTAGGAAATGTTTCAAAAAAAACAGGGATTTTTGTTGTATCTATCTGAGCTGCGTAATCTGTCTGAAAATGTTTTGAACCAGAAGCGACAGGACTTACAGAGGCCATAAGCCAAGAGCTGTACATTATCAGAGACAATAAATAGCTATATTTCATTTTTAGGATATTAATTTAAAATGCTAAGCATGTTTTTCTTTTTTTATAAAATAAACGGCCAACCTGTTTAAAATCCTACGGTAGCCTCCAGCATAAAGCCGTCGAATTGTCCGCCATGTCTGATATCCGTATCCTGGAAATTTTCATATTTCTGATTCACATATTCGGCTTTCATCAGGATATTTTTAGTTAAAAACCACCCTGCAGAGGCTGTCACACGAGTGATTTTCTGGTCATCTTGATTTAGCGGGGAATCAGTAAGCGTATTGTACCTCCCTGCAATCCAGAAATTCTCTTTTCCGGCAGGAAATCTGTAGATCAAATCAACGGCAGACTGCACCACCTGATGGGGATCTGCCTGGGTAATTTTTCTTCCTTTGGCAACTTCATAAGTTCCAAAAATTTCTAAACCTTTAAACTTCAAAAAAGGATTAAACATGAAGGCTGTCACCTGCTGGCTGAATTCAGGATTGTACCGGCCGGATCTGAAATTATCGACTGCTGTTGCCTGGGTATTTTCCATTACATAAAAATAATGGGAACCTGTTCGGTCACCTGCAAAAAGGGTATTGTTCAAAGCTCTTTTTACGTGGTAAAAGGAACCGGTAAGCCTTAGTCGTAAATCCTTGTCGAATTGTTTGTCATAACCTATTTTGCCATGTAATGCAGGAGTGGGTTTGTTTAATTCTCCTGTTGCCGCATCTATCTTGGTAGAAACCACCACAGTTGGGTTCAGGGCGCCATTTGTGAGTCCCAGCATTATCATCATTCCTGAGCTGTCATGGTAATATACTTCACCTCCAATTTCAGTAGCAAATTCATCCATGATGTAATTTTCAATGAAAGGGTTATAGATCGCATTGCCTCCGTCACTTCTCCTAAAGTGCTGATCCCCGTAATCCACGTCATAGGCGCCTACTTTAAGAGTTACATATTTCATTGCCTGATCTATAAAACTGCTTTTTAGAAAAGAAAGTTTATCAAACTGAATATAACCGCCCTTTACCCAGGTTTCCTCATGGTGTCTGGATGATAAATAAATAGTAAGGTTCATTCGGATTCCGTCATCGAGCTGGGTATCGAGATTCAGATTGGCCATAGCCAGGTTGAATCCATTGGTAATATCAATAAGCTCATTGCTGTTTACATTATCAACCAGTACAGGAGCTGCTGTATTTTGATGGTTTAACCCCTGGAAATCCAAGGTTAAATTCCCTCCCATTTTTACGGTGAAGCCTTCAAAAGAGGAACTGTCCTGCTTGGTGGTTTCAAAAACATTGATTCCCCTTTGGTCATTGTACCTAAAGTACTGCATAGGTTTCTTTTGTGCGTTTGCGAATGCTGTGCAAAGACACAGTAGCAATAATATATTTTTCATTTGTAATGTTTAGGAATTAATATTTTTCAAATTGCAGCGAAAACGCAAGGGTAATTGCTTCTCCGGTCTTCATGATTCCCCCCATAAAAACAGGCGGAGTAACGTTGTAATCCTTCATGTTGATCTGATAGTTTCCATCACAGCTCATGCTTCCATTCTTATTTTTAAAACAGTATAAATCAATAATTACATCTTTGCTAACACCAGCCACGGTGAGTTTTCCTTCTGTTTTTATATGTGATTTAGAATTAGTGAAGCTCATAATTTTAGCCTGGGTCTGTTTGTAGAGGATTTCCTTAAACTCGTCAGTTTTGAGTGCTTTATAGGCATTTTTATCTAATTTTTTTTGGCCGCTTTTAAGGGTAAGAACCGGTAAATTGAATTCCAAAGAGCTTAATTTTGAGACTTGATCATCAGCACCGATAGTACAGGAAGCTTTTCCTGAAAAAGTCGAGGTCCTCATCTTCCAGTCGTGGAAGGAAGAAGTTCCCGATATCTTCATTTCATTGGCTGTGGATTTTCCAATCTTGAAATTAGATTGTGCAAGAATTGTCTGATTCATGCCTAAGAGTATTATCATTGCAAGCAGCAGCCTGAGTATTACTTTAGTTTTCATTGCGTCGTTTTATACATTAAATTTTTTATTTGAGGTATGAGCGAAGAAACCAGGCCATTTTCTCGTGACTTTCGGTTATGGTTACTACAAAATCGTCTGTCCGGCTGTTTTTAGATGCGGTTTCCAGCAGCGGCGTATTGGTTTTGAGAACTGTAATAAGATTTTCATGGTCCCCCAGCAATTCTATGAGACAGCCTTCTCGATCATTTATTTTTTTCTTTCTTTTATTGAATCGGTTAACTTTTAGAAAAGCCTTTAACATGACATCTGCATAATGCCCTGAAGCATGAACACGTTTTTCGATATGTTCAATTATGAGGTCTATTTCACTGGACTGAGCGTTAAAAAAAAGATATTCGTCTTGAAAATCAATACCCTGAAGGTTCCATTTTGCATTTTTGGTTTTGGTTAAGAGAATGTACTCATCGCAAAGGATACTCGAGAGTTTATTGGAAATTTTTTTTATACGGGCTCTGTTTGATGTAGTGGCTGTCATTTGATTCATTTTAGAGTATTGGAATTCTTAGCAAAGTTGTATCAATTACAGGCAGTGATAAATGACAGCCAGCATGTCAATAGGTGATGGTTGTTACTTATTGATAATTGGATAGGTGATGCTTAGCGGAGCCATTTCTTTTTACTGACGTACTTCGCGGCGAAAGAACACCTTATTTTGGATTCTGGTCTATTAACTTTTAGATTATTTATTTGCACTTACTGTTTTCTGTAGTTCTAATGCTTTTTTTGCATCTTGTTTTTTCTTTTTCTTGAAATAACCTCTAAGGAGAAAATTCTGCTTGGCAGCCTGTTCTATTTCAATTAAATTTTCAGAACCTGTCTGTAAATTAGTTAACGTCGAGTCCAGCGAATTGGCTAATCTTTCATTATTGATTAGTTTTGGCAGGATGCCTTTACCAGTATTTAACTTTGCAGTAAAAACATTTAAATCAGAAACACTGCTCTCAAAACCGGACAACGATCTTTTGATACTATTGGCATAATAAGGATCAGTCATGAGTTTTGATAGTGTCCCGTCTTTGTCGTTGATCTTTTTTGTAAAAACGGCAAATTCGTTAGAGCTTGCCTTTAGGTTATTCATTGTGACATCAATGCTTTTTGCAAAATTTTCATCGGTCAGTACTTTAGACAGTGCCCCTTTTCCATTATTGATTTTATAGCTGAATTCAGATAGCTCTTTGGTAATTATCTCAGCATTATCGATACTTTTTTTAAGTCCGGAAATTAAATCTTCCAGTGCGGCTGCTTCATTAGAGACAATCATGTCACCATCCTTTACCATCAGGGCAAGGCCATTTCTGGGAGATATTGTCAGTACTTTATCTCCCATTAGTCCATCGGAGCCGATACTTGCCAGTGCATCGGTTTTGATGTATTGGTGCACTTCTTCCCTGATTACCATATTCACTACTACTGTAGAGTCTGAAATAAACGATATGTCTTTTATGGTACCAATAGTTATTCCCGACAATAACACATTATTGCCTTTTTTTAATCCGCTGACGTTTTTAAATTTTGCTTTTAAACTGAAGGTATCGCCAAAAAGGTTTTGGCTTTTGCCGATGAAATAAACAGCAACAAGAAAAATCGTCAGTGCAGCAATGACAAATAAGCCCAATTTCCAGATATAATCTGATTTTTTCTTCATGATGTTTTTATTTAAACAGTAGGACCAGGGCCCATTGCGTATTGATTGGTTGCAAAAAAGAAGGATTTTACCCATGGATCGGTACTGTTTTCAAGTTCCTCGTAGGTTCCCTCTGCATGCACCAGACCCTCTTTTATAATAATTATCCTATTGCCGGTCATCTTGGCACAGATCATATCGTGGGTAATGATAATCGATGACGTCTTGTATTTTTTCTGAACAGATAATATTAATTCACTGATTTCCTGGGCGGTAATGGTATCAAGTCCTGCAGTCGGTTCATCATAAAATATAATTTCCGGTTTGATTATTATAGTTCTTGCCAGACTGATGCGTTTGATCATCCCTCCTGACAATTCCGAGGGCATTTTATCAATTGCATCCTGGAGCCCCACACTCTCTAGTGCTTCGAGAATCTGCTGTTCAATATTTTCTTCTGTTAAATGCCTGGTATGATGTTTTAAGGTAAAAGTCAGGTTTTCACGAACTGACATGGAATCATATAAAGCGCCATTTTGGAACATAAATCCTATTTTAAGCCTTATTTTATTAAGTCCCTCGTAATTAAGTTTGGTTATATCAGTTCCAAAGATTTCCAATTTCCCTCTGTCTGCCTCCAGCAGACCGACAAGGCACTTAATTGCTACTGATTTTCCGGAGCCTGAACGCCCGAGGATAACCAGATCTTCGCCTTTGTTTACCCTAAGGCTTATCCCTTTTAGTACTTTGTTTTTTCCAAAAGCCTTGTGCAGGTTTTTGATCTCTATGATGGGTTGTTCTTTCATGGTTTAGAAAAATAAATCGGTGATTTGAACCGCCAGCATATCGATGATAAAAATAGATAGTGAGGCCGTTACCACTGCGGAATTCGCAGCAAGCCCTACACTAGCGGTACCGCTGGAGGCGTTAAAACCTTTATAGCAGCCAATAACACCGATAAAAAATCCAAAGAAGAATGTTTTTATCACAGCGGGCATTACATCTAAAAAATCCAGATGTTCAATTACTTCAGAAAAGTAACGTTGCAGCGTAATGGTATTATGTACGTTGTAACCGATGTAACCTCCAAAAATGCCGACAAAATCTGCAAAAATAACCAGCATCGGTACCATTAGCGTTGTGGCTAATATTCGGGTAACCACAAGATATTTATAAGGGTTAACGGCAGATACTTCCATAGCATCGATCTGGGAGGAAACTTTCATCGATCCCAGTTCAGCACCAATTCCAGAGGCAATTTTTCCGGCACATATTAAAGCGGTAACCACAGGGGCAATTTCTCTGATCAGAGAAAGTGAAACCATACTAGGGAGCCAGGACTCCGCACCAAATTTTGTCATGGTAGGCCTGGACTGAATCGTCAGTACCAAACCCATGATAAACCCCGTAATGCTTACAAGGGGAAGTGATTTACATCCGATGGTGTAACATTGACGCAGGAACTCATTAATTTGAAAAGGAGGAACGAATATTTCTTTAAAAAAACGTCCGATGAATAATGAAAAATTTCCTGCCTGGGTGAGCTGCTCTTTTACGATGGGTATCATTATGCTGAGATTTAATTTTAATGTAAAAAACAATTTTACTGGGTTAGGACCTGGATCTTCCTATTACAGGTGAATTTTCTTCTCTTGACCGCTATAAAATTGAATATCTTTTATTATTTAATGCATGTCATTTTGAATTTTTCTGGCGGTGCCTTTTCCCGTAGATAGATTTAAAATGCTCCCTTCCTGAATCTGTGTACTGGCATTTAATCCTACTGCAAAAGCAGCAACGGTTAGTAAAATTTCATAATTTTTCATTAGGTGTAATTTTAAATATTTTTATTATTTCTCAGACAAAGATGCGTTGTGCTGCTGTGTTTAAAAATGACGTCAGTCATTAGCAGAAGTGACCGTCATTACATTTTATTACTCAGAAAAAGAATATTCATAATCTACTTCCAATTCATTTTTTACAAAGGCGACTCCGGGAGTATTCCAGGTAATTCTTGCCGCTTCTTCTTTTTGGTAAAGTGATGTAACATTTCCCGAAAGGGTTACTGTACTTCCTGAGACCGATACTTTAATGTCCTTGGCATTAATGGCCCAGTGGCGTGCTAATGCATTCTCCACATGTTTTTTCTCGATGGCAGCGTTGGATTCTGACTGAATATTAATATTATTGATTACGCCTTTAACTCCCAGAAGCTGGTTAGCGGCTTTTCTGGCCATTTCTTTCTGGTAATTCCAACCCAACTGGCCTTCCAGTGTAACCCATCCGTCTTCAACTTTAAGGGTAATGTTATTATTTGGAAGCAAGATGTTGTCTGAAAAGGATCTTAAGAGATCTGCTGCAATATCAACATCATTTTTAATGAAGTGGCGTGCGTCCTGTATGTCAATTTTTTCAACGACCGCCTTGACACCTTCAACTTTTTTGGCTGCATTTTCGGCTTCAGTCTTTTTATAATAATTGTCTACAGTTCCGGTAAGAATTACTACCCCGTCCTTAACGATAACTCCGATTTCTGCTGCATGTAAAAGAGGCTCCCATTTAATTGCATCCTGCACGTCTTTTTGTAATTCTTCATTGGTTTTCATAATAGGTATGTTTAAAATTTTAAATATATTTTTTGAAAGATTGTCTGATTTAAAAAGGATCAGAAAGTTCACTCACACGTATGAGTTTTTTATTGACGAATTCATGGATTCCAAGCTCTGACAGTTCCCTTCCATAGCCTGATCTTTTGGTACCTCCGAAAGGCAGATCCGCCTGTGTCCATGTGGGATGATTAATAAATACCATACCGGTGTCAATCTGGTCTGCTACGTTTTTGCCGCGTTCAATATCACTGGTGAATACAGAACCTCCAAGTCCAAAAGGACTGTCATTGGCAAGATCAATAGCGGCCTGTTCATCTTTTACCCTGTAAAAGGAGGCGACCGGACCAAAAAGTTCTTCATGATAAGCGGCCATTCCCGGTTTTAAATTGGTCAGTATGGTGGGTTCCATAAAGGCTCCTGGACGTTTCAGACGGCTGCCTCCCAGTATGATTTTTGCTCCTGCAGCTACGGATCTCGTCACCTGATCAGCCAACAACACGGCAGCCTCTTCATTGCACAAAGGGCCTAATTCTGTTGTTTTGTCCATAGGATCTCCCACTTTGAGGCTGGCCATCTTTTGGGTAAACTTTACAAGAAACTCGTCGGCCACAGCCTCTACGACTATAAACCTTTTCGAGGCAACACAGCATTGTCCATTATTGTTGATTCGTCCTACCATGGCCCACTCAACTGCTTTTTCAATATTGGCGTCTTCTAGGACGATAAAAGCATCGTTTCCTCCAAGTTCTAAAACTGATTTTTTAAGGTTTCGTCCCGCTTCCCCGGCCAGACTTGCACCGGCGGCTTCGCTTCCTGTTAAGGAAACCCCTTTTATTCTCTGGTCTCCAACCAGAGCAGATGCCCTTTTTCCAGATATAAGAAGATTAGTGTAAAGACCCTTAGGGGCTCCGGCCTCAGTAAATAGTTCTTCTATTGCAATGGCGCATTGGGGAACAATCGATGCGTGTTTAATCAGGATCGTATTACCTGCAATGATATTAGGACCGGCAAAACGGGCTACCTGATAAAAAGGAAAGTTCCATGGTTCTACCGCAAATACGACACCCAGAGGCATATATCGTATAAAGGCCTTTCCATATTCAGGCGCCAGGTGTTTGTCAGAAAGGAATTTTTCTCCATTCTCGGCGTAGTAATCTATAATATTGGCACTAAGGTCTATTTCGGCTTCAGCCTGAGAGATTAATTTTCCCATTTCCAGTGTAATGAGCCTGGCAAGCATATCTTTTTTTTCACGCATAAGCGAAGCGACCTTATGCATTAAATATTTTCGCTGGGTAAAAGATGTTTTTCTCCAATGACCAAAAGTATCTGCGGCAGCTGCGACCGCTTCTTCAAGAGCGTTGTCAGTCATTTGCTCAAAGGTTTTGATAAGGGTATTGGTGTTGGGATCTGTTGTTTGTATTGACATGATATTTGTTTTAGATTATTTTACGTTATTAATAAAAAGGTCCTTGACTGCTTTGCTCAGTTCGTCCATATCGTAGTTGAATTCTCTTTGGAAAGATTCATTTTTGGAGGCGATGGAATCATCAAATTTCAGCAGGCCATTTTCGAATTCCATATTACGATCACGCAGTTTTGATCTCATGATTTTAAGTTTCTCACGATTGCGGATCAGTTCCTTTTTTAACCAGATAGTCTCTTTTTGATCCGACGTATTAATTTTTTTTTGAAACTGTTTTAGCTCGGCATTCAAAACCGAAACCATTTTTTCGGATTTTTCATTAAAAGCCTTCCATTCTGTTATTGTTTTCTCTTTGGCTGCATTGGTGGAATCTTTTGCTGCATGCTGAAGATCTCTGTTTACTTTCTTAAGATTATGTTCCGCATCAGTAAGCTCTTTTTTTGTGCCCGTATTGCAGCTCAACAGTAGTATTGAGAAACTCATAGAGAGGATTGTTATAGCTGTTTTCACTTTTGTTGGAATTAAATTTTGCACTATTTATTATGAAGATTTCTAATGCAAAGATGTATTTAGGCAGTGAGCTAACAAATGACGTGGGGCACATTGGTAAGTGATATGGAACACTTTTTTTACATTCTTACTGACAAAATGCTTTTTACAGCACTGGTAAAAGCGCGAAAAATAATCCAACTATTAAAAAATGGCAGTAATGAAACAATTTCAAGCTAATGGGACTTGAAGCACGATGAAGACAGGAGTTTAGTTTCACCACTATTATCCAGTAGTATAGAGCTTTCTACTAAAAAAGTGCTCACCAAATGAGATTGTTGGTTTTTAACTTCCAGAGCATTTATATGTAGCTTTGATCAGTGACTGCCCCCGGAGCTGTATTTTTAGCTATTTCCAGAAACTCTAAATTAGAGCATATCAGCTTTCAAAGTAATGCTGTAGGGGATAGTATAAGAAGTGGAAAGCAGGTTTCTGTTTAAGAAATTCATACTTAAACCAATCCTTAAAATTGCAGAACCTAAACATGTTGAAAGGGCCATAAAAGTAATTGACATGAGTAAGGAAAATTGCAGAGCAGCCAAAGCTGTCAGCACACTAATTTCCCTTGAACCCAATATTATTGTAGAGGCCAGGGAAGCTCTCTAATGTCAATGGAAATGTAAACGCCTCAATTTAGAGGCGCATAAGTTTTATTTCAGCTAAGTTAGAATATGAAAAATGGAGTGGTATTGGTCTCTACGCAAGCCACAGCATACAAGTATAGTGAAGCAGACCAAGTCTGCCAGTCCTGCCCCATGGGCTCACCATCCTGAGCCTTATACCATTCATTAAAGCCATATTCAAGATCCTTGTTTCTTGATTTTTTAATCAGGTCAGTAAGCAGAAATAATTTTTCTTTTGCCAGTTCAGTTTTGCCTGCCCGAACAAGGGCTGCTATGTGCAGGGCAGTGATAAAAGGCCATATCCCTCCATTGTGATAATCACCCGGCAGATTATACTGCTCATATCTTGGTATCCAGTCCTTATCTTCAGGTAAAATAAAGGGAAAAAAATTGGGTGCCAGCTTTAAGGCAAGATCATTATTATGTATCATAATATCGCAGTAATTTTCTATCCATTTAACAATTTCTTCCGCTCTTTTTTCTGAGGCAAGTCCTGAGAGCACAGCCAGACTGTTGCCCAGCAGATCAAATCGTTCACTATTGTATATTTTGTACGACCATAAGGCATAGTAGGGTTTATGTTTTAGCTGCATTCCCTCATGGAGATGGGAAGGATTGGTCGGGGTAGTAATGGTAAAATGCTCCATTGCATTTTGTAATCCTGCCGCTCTTTCCGTGAAGCCCATTATTTTAAGATAGCTGTATGTTACTGTATTAACATAAAGACCGTATCCCAGTACCCACTGCTCATCGCGCCAGTCACTGGTAGGCTGTTGAGCAACAAGAAAATCGTCGGAAGGGCTTTGGTACTCCATCCAGGTTAAAGCTTTTTGGACCGCATCGTCCAGAAAATCTTTTTTACCGGTTAGTTCTCTAAAAATCCCCACCGCCAATAGAAACAAAGGTGTTGTGTCACTTGCCCCGCGGTTATCAGGATCATGGACTAAAGAAGGTATGTTCCCCCTGAGGGACTGATTTTTAGACAGGGTATTAAGCGTTTTCTCCATTGCAGTTACTAATTGTTCATTTTCTGATACTGCAACCCCTAGGATAGAGATCATCAAATCACGTGTGTAAGGCTCGGGATAACCCCACGCGGCGGTTCTTGGAAGCCCGTCAAAGGGGCCTTCCACGTTGTACAGCAGCACATCCAAGGCGGCACTTTTAGCTTGTTCTATTTCTTTCCAGTCTCTATCCATGATACATGCGATTTAGTATATTTGAAGTCTTTCATTAATAATTTTTACAAATTTGGCAGCCACAATCCTGTAGTCGAAATTTTCAGCTACCCGTTTTCTGGCCGCACTTCCCAATTGCTCCTGCAACTCTGTGGAATTCATCAGTTTTATAAGGGCATCTTTAATATCTGTTACATCAGCGCGATAATCCACCGTGCGCGGCTCTTCAAATACAATACGCCTGTTTTCCTCATAACCTGATTCAGAACCAAGGGTTACTTCATTGACCACTATCTTTTGACCTACGCCAGCCAGTAAGGCGGTCTCATTGTCTACAAGTGTATCGAGCATTCCCATTGCCTTGATCCCAATAACGGGTTTACCGCAGGAACCTGCCTCCACCTGGGGCATTCCAAATCCTTCAAGACGGGAAGGGGCTGCATAGATATCGCATGCATTTAGCATGTAGGGAATAAAATCCCTTGAGATAATGCTGGTTTGGAATATTACATTGTTGCTGATACCGAGCTGTTCGGCCAGTTTTTGATCCAAATTGCTTTGAAGGGCAGTCCGCGGCTGTGGCCAGACTTTGCAGACATATTTCCACGGAGGCAGATCTTTTCCTGCTATGGCAAGGGCCTCCATGACCTCCCGCGCCCCTTTAGAGGCCGCATCTCCGCCAATGGTAAGCAACAGCTGTTCTTCAGGCTGTATTGCCAATGCTTTGCGGGCAGCCAGTACTTTTGGATCATCTTTAGGATAGGGCCTGAAGGTATCGGTATCACAGCCAACAGGAAGTACTTCAATACTATTACCACTAATGCCGTCCCTTACATACATTTCTTTTACCCAATGGGAAGTGACCAGTATCAGGGGCAGCTCGTTGAGTACATTTTGATAATTGGCAATATAGCCGTCGGCAACCAGCCAGGGTACAGCAGTCATGCCATGTTTTTGAGGATGCAGCACCAGCTGGGGGGTATGTCCCCAGTAACCGGTGCCTACTACAACATCAGGTTTAAACCAGTTATAGTACCATTGCTTTTCAAGTGCCGATTCAAGATGCACGGCATGCGCCTCTACACCATTGGCCAATAGCCCCCTGTAAAGAAGATCTCCCTGGGTCGCAAGACCACCGGGTGTAGGCGGATAATCATATAAGACAAGTACTTTCATAGTTTTATTTTTTTTTCAGCCACTCCCATGCGTCTTTTTTGGTTGTAAATTTCCAGTATGCTTCCAGCTGGGGTGTTGTTTTTGCTTCCCAGCTTTCAGGATCAAAGCCATATATTTGGGTAATAATGGCATATTTCTTTTGCCACAGGGTAGTGGACAGTTCAAAATAAAAGTCTGCTGATTTTGAGGCTTTAGGATAATATTGCTTATTGTTGTCTTCGTAGGCAAATATCATAAGCTCCCTGCATGAAATTTTATTTTCATACCAAAGATCAATTACTGATATGCCGATTTCCTCGTGCCGCAGGTGGCGGGTATATTCCCCCAGTGGATTATGTGTGATAATAAGATCATAGTCAACTGCGGGAAGAAGCTGAAGAACCAGTCGGTTAATTTCGCGTTTGTCCAGTGGAGCCTGATCAGGGCCATCATCGAGATCGCCCATGATACCTCTGCATTTTAGTATGTCAAGGGCTTTATCAAATTTGGGAGCCCTGTCCGGGTCATGTTTTCGGCAGAGACATACAATAAAACAGTCCCAGTCCGGATTATGTAACAGCATGCCTGCGGCCCATAGGGTCTCATCGTCAGGATGTGCTATAATTACTGCTACTTTCTTCTTTTTTGCCTGCATTGATAGGAAATATTAGATATCATTCAGCAAGGTAAGAACTGGTGTTAAAAACAAAAATGACGAACATTACCTTCAAGGGTGATGTTCGTCATTTTACTCAGTAAGCACTTGTTATATTTTTGTCTGAAGTAACTGCTCCAATTGTTTGGGGTCTTTTATATAAATATTTCTTTTATCTGTTTCGATACAGCCCAGTTCTTTAAATTGCTTAAGGCTTCTGCCAAGACTTTCCTGTGATGTTCCAATAAGGTTGGCCAGATCATCACGTGTTAAGTCGATACCTTTTACAGTTTGGGAATTTCGATTGAATCTATACTCTAAAAGAAGTAAAAATAAAGCCAGGCGCGCATTTTGATTCTTTTGTGCCAATACAGCAATGATATTGGCCAGGACACCAAATTCGTGACCGATGTTTTTAATAAGTGTTTGCTGCAAAGCAGGAATTTCTTTGAGTAGTTTCAAAAAATCATCCTTTGCAATAAAATTTACTTTTAAATCTTCGAGAGCTTCACAAGAGTCCTGATATCTTTCCTGTCCAAGCAGGGCATGATAACCCAGTACATCCTCTTGTGTATAGATATAAAATATTTGTTCATCACCGCTAAAACTGCGTTTAAATTTTTTGGCCTTGCCCTGTTTGATTTGAAAAATGCCAGTAGGGATGCCGCCCTCAAAGAAAAGCATAGTGCCTTTTTTTATGGTAAGGGGTTCCATAACATTTTGAACTGCCTGATTTTCTGATTCGCTCAGGTTTTCAAAAAGCAGGTTACTTTGGAAATCAAATTGGGTAAGAAGGTCTTTCATAAAGTAAATATATAATATTTATTATTTAAATATATAACATTTGTTATATATTTGTAAAAGTTATTTGTGTTCTGATTTTATAAAAAAGAATAAAACAGGAAAGCTTAAATAACGAAAATAAACTTGAATCCAAGAAAGTCTGCGCAGTACTTTTTTAAAAAATTTACAAAAATGATGAATGAAAATAAAATAAGTATTCAGAACGGAAGACTGGTTGTCCCTTCTCATCCCATAATTCCTTTTATTGAAGGTGATGGGATAGGGCCGGACATTTGGAAAGCCTCCAGGTTAGTTTTTGATGCAGCGGTTAAAAAGGCATATGGAAGCAGCAGAAAGATACAATGGAAGGAAATATATGCCGGTGAAAAAGCTTTTGAAAAGACCGGAAACTGGCTTCCGGAACAGACAATTCAGGATATTGAAGAATATTTGGTTGCCATTAAAGGACCGCTAACTACACCAGTTGGAGGCGGTATGAGATCACTGAATGTTGCCCTAAGGCAAAAATTGGATTTATATGCCTGTGTAAGACCTGTAAAATGGTTTAAAGGAGTGCCTTCCCCGGTAAAAGCACCCGAAAAAGTAGATATGATCATATACAGGGAAAATACCGAAGACATCTATGCAGGTATTGAATGGATGGCAGGAACACCGGAACTGGAAAAAGTGAAGAACTTTCTTATTGGTGATATGGGGGTTAAAAACATTCGATTTCCAAACACGGTATCCATTGGCATAAAACCGGTCTCCAAAGAAGGAAGCCAACGGCTTATAAGAGCGGCTTTCAAACACGCTATTGATTTCAGGAAAGATTCCGTGACCATTGTCCATAAGGGGAATATTATGAAATTCACTGAAGGGCAGTTCAAAGAATGGGGTTTTCAGCTGGCAAGAGAGGAATTTGGCGCCAAAGAGTATGAGGGAGGTCCCTGGCTGATTATGGAAAAATACGGACATAAGGTCATTATAAAAGATGTAATAGCAGATGCGTTTTTACAGCAGATTATTTTAAGGCCCGAACAATATCATGTCATTGCTACACTAAATCTTAACGGGGATTACATTTCCGATGCCCTGGCCGCGATAGTGGGCGGAATTGGCATCGCACCTGGAGCCAACATCAATTATACCACGGGGGTTTCTATTTTTGAAGCGACACACGGTACGGCTCCTAAATATAAAGATCTTGATAAGGTAAATCCTTCTTCTGAAATTCTTTCAGGGGTAATGATGCTGGAGTATATGGGATGGCAGGATGCTGCTGATCTTATAATAAAAGGCCTGAAAGGAGCTATCGGTAATAAAACTGTAACCTATGACTTTGAGCGTTTGATGGAAGGAGCCACAATGGTCAAATGTTCGGAATTTGGTCAGGCTGTGGTCGATAATATGTAGTATTTCCTTAGTTACTTAATCCAGGCAATTCATTAAAGGATTGTTTGGATTATATTATAAAATTATCTGATCGATGAAAGAAACAACAAAATTGTACAACATTTTTGCATTAAAATGTCCGAGATGTTATCAAGGAAATTTATTTACCAATCCGGGTCTTTTTGTGTTTAAATCGATTCTTAAAATGCCCGAGAGATGCCCGCACTGTAATCAGGACTTCAGGATTGAACCTGGTTTTTATTCGGCTTCCTTATGGATTAGTTACCCGATAATATTGATTCTCTTCGTACCGATGATTTTTGCAGGATTTGTTATAAAAGAGGCTTATTCAATTTCTATTGAAAGTCTGCTTGCAGTCTTTATCATTATTTGTTTTGCCTTGCAGATTCCCATAATGCGCATATCCAGAGCACTTTTGCTTCATTTTACAATTCACTATGTAGGAAGCGGCAATAAATAAATTTTGAATTAGAGAAAAATTAGAACTCAAAAAACTGCTGCTGTTAAGGCTGACTGTAAAAAAAGCATAGCTATGAATTGGTTCCTGTCGCAATATTTTATTCAAGCAATATATGAAACATAACCTAAATAACCATTGGCCCCTACATGATCCAGAAGAGAAATCCTGCTGCGGAAATCCTGCAGGGGCTAAGGCAGAAGTGCCGGTGGCTGCAAATGAAAATGGTAAGTATTATTGCCCGATGCACTGTCAGGGAGATAAAATATATGATAAGGCAGGGGACTGCCCGGTTTGTGGAATGCAATTAGAAAAGATGAGGCAGCTAAGGGACGTAAAAATAAGGTACACCTGCCCGATGCACCCTGAAATTATTACCGATACTGCAGGGTCATGTCCAATCTGCGGAATGGATTTAGTAGCTGTGGTGCCAAGCGATAATGAAGACAAAAAAGTATACAGAGATCTACTGGATAAAATAAAAATAGCAACACTTTTTACTGTTCCTGTATTTATAATAGCGATGATGGAAATGGTTCACCATAATCCATTACTGAATCTGATGGATGCAGTAAAATGGAATTGGGTTCAATTTTTATTATCGCTTCCAGTGGTTTTTTATGCCTGTAGTGTATTTTTTGTACGCGCCTGGAAATCCATTGTTACATGGAACCTGAATATGTTTACCCTGGTGGGTATTGGGACGGGAGTAGCTTTTTTATTCAGCGTAGCAGGACTGCTTTTTCCTTCTGTCTTTCCCGCTGAATTTAAAAATGAAAGCGGATCTGTACTGCTTTATTTTGAAGCTGCCACTGTAATTTTAACCTTAGTATTACTAGGGCAATTACTCGAAGCCAGGGCACACAGCCAGATCAGCGGAGCAATTAAGGCATTATTGCAATTGGCCCCTACAGAAGCTACATTGGTTAAAGATGGTGCTGACAGCATTATAGCTATTGCTGCTATAAAAAAAGGGGACTTGCTTAGGGTCAAACCGGGAGATAAAATTCCGGTTGATGGAAAAATTACCGATGGGCAAAGCACTGTCGATGAGTCAATGCTTACCGGGGAGCCAATACCTGTTGACAGGAAAATCGGAGATGCTGTAATATCCGGAACAATAAACGGAAATAAATCTTTTGTAATGATCGCTGAGAAAATAGGCTCAGAAACAGTCCTGTCACAAATTGTACAAATGGTTAATGATGCCAGCCGGTCTCAGGCACCTATTCAAAAGCTAGCCGACAGAATGGCTAAATATTTTGTCCCAGCTGTAATTATTACAGCTTTAATTACTTTTCTGCTCTGGGCTAAATTCGGACCGGAGCCATCAATGGTTTATGGTTTTATAAATGCTATTGCAGTTCTTATAATTGCCTGCCCCTGCGCATTGGGTTTAGCAACGCCTATGTCTGTAATGGTTGGAGTCGGGAAAGGGGCACAATGGGGACTGCTTATAAAAAATGCTGAAGCTTTAGAGAATATGAGCAAAGTAAATGTTTTGATAATAGACAAAACAGGAACCATAACCGAAGGTAAACCTTCTGTTGAGAAGATATATTCATCCAGTAGTCAAGAGGATAAGCTCCTGCAAAGCATAGCGTCCTTAGATAAATACAGTGAACATCCATTGGCACAGGCTGTGGTTAACCTTGCCAAATCTAAAAATATTCCTTTAACAGAGGTCAGGGATTTTGAAACCGTAGCCGGTCAAGGAGTTATTGGTACCGTTGGTACTGAAAAAATAGCATTGGGCAATAAAAAACTAATGGAAGAAATAGGCGCTTCTATTTCAGAGGATATTGAAAATAAAATTTTTGCAAAGCAGAAATTAGGACAGACGGTTTCTTATATTTCCATTAATGGTACGGCAGTTGGTTTTGTCTCCATTACCGATGCGATAAAATCCACCAGTATAGAGGCTATTAAAGAACTGAACCGTCAGGGTATTCAGGTCATTATGATGACCGGTGATAATATCAATACGGCCAAAGCTGTTGCTGATGTTTTAGACCTGACTTCTTTTAAGGCTGGATGCCTGCCTGAGGATAAGTTAAATGAAATAAAAAGGCTTCAGGGAGAAGGAAAGATTGTAGCAATGGCAGGAGACGGGATAAATGATGCACCGGCTCTGGCACAAGCCAATGTTGGAATTGCAATGGGAACGGGAACTGATGTTGCCATTCAAAGCGCTGAAATTACTTTGGTAAAAGGGGATTTGAAGGGTATTGTGAAAGCAAAAAATCTAAGTCATGCCGTTATGAAAAACATCAGGCAAAATCTATTTTTTGCCTCCATTTATAATGTGTTAGGAATTCCGATAGCAGCAGGTTTGTTATATCCATTTTTTGGAATATTATTATCACCAATGATTGCCGCAGTTGCCATGAGCTTCAGTTCGGTATCGGTAATCGGAAATGCATTACGATTAAGAAAATTAAAATTATAAGACTAAAATAAATTTAAAACTAATGCAATTTGCATAAAACGAGGTAATTATGTTATTTTTTTGTATTCTGTGAAATAGCTAAGACGCTGATTACCAGAAATAAATTTGATTAATATGTTAATTGAGAATAAACTTATAAACATTACAGCCATACTTATCGATAAAAGGATACATTTGACTGATTAAAAGTGTATTGTGTATTTTCTTGTAAGATAAAGTATCTAAAAGATAAGACTTGCACCCAGGCTTAAATTTCCCTCTGATTATCATGCAAAATCTAATGCTTCTTTTAAGTAAAGGAAAAGCGATTAGTACCTTTTTGAAAGATAAGCTACCATTTTCGATCTCCATTTTTTTAGGTGTTTTTTTATTGAGTTTTTCCAACGTACATGCGATGCGGGAAAGGACAGATTCTAAAAGCAGTGGTCTGATTTTATCAACGGTAACCGTTGGTACCGGAGGAAATTATACCACTTTAAAGGCGGCCTTTGATGCTATAAATTCGGGTGTTGTCAGTGGTGTAGTTACTATTCAAATCATAAGCAGTACGACTGAGACTGCTATGGCTTCCTTAAATGCCAGCGCTACAGGACTGGCAAGCTATAGCTCGGTCTTGATCTATGCTACTGGCAGCGGCTACTCCATCAGTGGTAATATTGCCAATCCTTTAGTCAGCCTTAATGGAGCAGATAACGTAACTATTGACGGAAGGGTTAATGCCACGGGTACGGCAGCAGATCTTATTTTTACAAACACGAATACAGGTGCAGCTGCCGCTTCATTGCGGCTGATCAATTCTGCAGAAAATAATAGCGTTAGATATGTCACGCTCAAAGCATCGGGAATAAGCGCTTCGACGGGTATCGTTTATTTTGTGTCTTCAGCATCAGGAAATGGAAATGACAATAACATTATTGAATATTGCAATTTGACCAGCGCGGGACTAAACCGCCCCTTAAATGCGATCCTTAGTTACGGAACGGCTGGCCGCGAGAACAGCGGAAATATCATTCGTTCTAATGCCATTTACAACTTTTTTAATGACAGCAACAGTTCCAATGGTATTAATATTGCCGGTAATAGTTCGGATTGGAAGATTAACAGCAACAGTTTTTACGATACAGCTTCTCTGGTCTGCACGGGAAATAATGTTTATAGTGTTATCCGCATTTCTACTGCCAGTATGCATACCGTCAGCGGTAATTTTATTGGAGGAAGCGGTCCGTTATGTGCCGGAGCTCCCTGGACTATGAATTCAAGTTTTGCCACGACTTTCAGTGGAATCTTTTTCACAGGGAATACTTCAGTGCCGAGTTTGCTGGAGAACAACACAATTCAAAATTTTGTATACAGCAGTACCAGTGCCAATCCATGGGACGGAATCTATTTATCCATGGGTAATGCTGTAATTCAAGGCAATACCATAGGTGCGGCATCGGGTACAAATTCTATTGTGATTACCACTCCAAATGCTGCAGCTTCGGCTACGATTTCGGGAGGTATTGTAACGGGCCTAACACTTGTGGGCGGAGGAAGTGGTTTTACAGCACCTCCGCAAATAACTTTTACACTGTCAGGAAGCACCACTGCCGCAACGGCAACAGCTGCTATTTCCGGAGGAGTGGTTACGGGATTTACCATTACCAATGGAGGATCGGGTTATACCAGTGTGCCCAGTGTGAACGTTAACGGCTCGGGTTATTCTACCTCACATGGAATACGTTATCTCAACAGCGGCGAAGTTTCTATCGAAAACAACAGTATTGGCTCAATTACCACTTATGGAAATTCGGGATACTCGCATTGCTTTGAAGGAATTGTAATCAGCGGTGTTGCATCTTCTGTTATCACGATCAGTAATAATCTTATTGGGAGTCTTTCCACTGCCGGCAGTATTCAAACAAGCTCGCCAGCGACGGCATCCCTTTACAAACAGGATTTAAGGGGGATTTACGTTAATTCTGCCGTAAATCTGGTCTCCATCACAGGAAATACGATCGCCAATATGACCAGTGCTTACAATGGTACCTCCGTTACCAAAATTGACGGAATCTGCACTAGTGGCGCCTCCAATATTATTCGCAATAATACGGTAAGGGATCTTACCAGTTCTTCCAATTCTACCCTCAGAGGCATACAGCAAACCGTAGTCCTGGCAGGTACCAGCCAATCATTGACAGGCAATACCGTTTATAACCTTCGAAATAATCATGCCAGCGCTGCAGTGGGTGTTATCGGTATTGATTATTCAGGTCCTAATTCAGGTACCAATACGGTTTCCGGAAATTTTATTCATGACTTGTCACTGGCATCAAATAATATTCTTTCCGAAATAGATGGAATACTTTTGGGTAATGGAGTAACCACGGCAGATAATAATATTATCAATATCGGAACCGGCGTTACTGCAGGGTACAAAATCTACGGAATCAATGACAACAGCACTAATAATGCGTTATACAATAATAATATTTACTTTAACACGGTCTATGTAGCTGGTTCGGTAAGCTCAGGGACTACTTCTTCAACTGCAGCGTTATGGAATGTGAATAATACATCCACACGTAATTACAGAAACAATATCCTGATGAATATAAGAACTGGCGGGGCGGCTGGTAAACATTATGCCATCCGGGTTGCCGGAATCAGTGGACTTACCATTGATTATAATGATTATGTTGTGGCCGGAAATGCCTTTTTAGCCTCTTTTAACAGCACAGATAAAACGACTTTGGCTCTGTGGAAAGCTGCTACGCTTCAGGATGCCTCCAGTTTGAACATTAATCCTCTCTTCGCTGTACCGGGAAGTAACCTTGCCCTTAATTATTATACTTCAGCAGCACTGCCGGCAGTAACAGGAACGGGCATCACGGCAGACTACACAGGCCTTGCCAGAAGTACAGTGCCTAAAATGGGTGCTTTGGAAATAACCGCATATGTCTGGTCAGGAGCAACCAGTACTGATTTTGCTACAACTACCAACTGGCAGGGAGGACTGGTTCCACCAAACGGATCCGATATCTCTTTTGCTGTTTCGCCTTTTAACAACTGCGTTTTGGATCAGAACAGAACAGTAAGAAATATTACCAATGCGCAACCCACCTACAAATTACTTCTAAATGGCCATGAACTGACAATTTTGGGCAATCTTGTTTTTTCCAATAATGCCAAAATAGATGCAACTGCCGCAGGTTCCATACTGACATTTGCCGGAACTGCTGCGCAAAATATTCCTGCCGGAGCATTGTTGTCCAACACTATGGACGGTT
This sequence comes from Flavobacterium circumlabens, assembly GCF_004345565.1. Classification (GTDB taxonomy): domain Bacteria; phylum Bacteroidota; class Bacteroidia; order Flavobacteriales; family Flavobacteriaceae; genus Flavobacterium; species Flavobacterium circumlabens. The sequence goes on from NZ_SLWA01000003.1 coordinate 395,386, forward strand.
TGAACGCAAACAATCCGGAAGGACTTACGCTAAATGATAATATTACGGTTAACAATCCGACGACGCTCAGCAGTGGGGAACTAATCATAGGAGCACATACACTAACACTTAATGGACCAATTTCGGTTGTATCCGGTTCCTTAACAGGAGGTCTTACCAGTAATATTACTATTGGAGGCAGCGGGACTGCCAGTTTATCCTCTGTTATTTTAAATAATCTTACCCTTAACCGTGCAGCAGGCATTAATCTTTCAGGTGCGGTTTCAGTGGCGGGAACTTTGGCCCTGCAATCAGGAATTCTATCGGTTGGCTCCAACACGATGACACTTTCGGGCAGTTCACCAACACGAACAACAGGAAGTATCGATGTTTCTGCTGCCGATGCCACATTAATCTTTACCAATGCAGCGGCCATTACACTGCCGTCGGGATTTTTTATAAACGCTGTAAATAATCTGACCATAAATGGCGCAGGCGGGATTACATCCGCCGGAAATTTTTCGATCAACGGAATACTGAACCTGCAAAGTAATAATCCATCAGCAACCAAAGGGCTTCTTGACATGTGGAATGGGTCGACTGCTCTGACACTCAACATGGGGGCGAGTTCGATAAATGACGGAATAGGAGATACAACGGGTATCATAAAACGTGTTTCAATCTCTTCGGGGGTAAGTTATTCCTTTGGAAGCCAGTTTACCAAGGTCTATTTTGCCAACGTGGGAACGATGCCTACAGAGCTGAGTGTTAAGGTCAATATTGGCGTTGCTCCTTCGTGGCAGACAGGAGCTATAAACCGGGAAATGGAAGTGATACAAACCGGAGCAGTGGGAACTAGTGCCACAGTGTCTTACCATTATCTGGACAGTGAACTTAATGGTAATGATGAGCAGCATCTTGTGCTGTGGGTTAAAATAGGTAATATTGAATATGGAGCCTCAGCCTCTGATGTCAATGATAACTGGGTTTCCTTATCCAATGTAAACATCGCTTTTTTTTCAGGAACATTTGATAGCACTAAAAATATTACGCTGGACGAGTACAGTACGAATAATACACTGACCTGGAACGGATCTGTATCGACTTCGTGGACTACTGTTGCGAACTGGACCCCAAATATAGGGCCATCAATAACCAAGAATATCATTATTCCCGATGCTCTTACTACGCCTTTTGATCCGGTTTTGCCCTTAGTAACCGGAATTAAATCAGTAACACTTCAGAGTGGCGCAATATTGAATGCGGTTGCAGCAGCTCAGACTACAATAGAAGGAACATCTGCCTGGAGTAATCAGGGAGGAACATTCAACCCCAATACAAGTACTATTATTTTTACAAACGCTTCTGCTACTATTTCCGGAATAACTGATTTCTATAACCTAACGATAAACAGTGGTAAACTCTTGTCAATGACAGATGGCTGTACTGTAAGAATCGCCGGTGCCATAACCAATAACGGAAGTTTTAGTGCGATTGTTCTGGGTACTACCACAGTAGAATACAATGGTGCCTCACAAACAGTCTTAAATCCAAATGGAAGCACGGCAGGGTATTCGAATCTGATTCTCAGCGGGAGCGGGATCAAAACAATGCCTGCTGGATTACAAACGATTTTAGGTGATTTCAGTCTGGCCGGAACTGCCTCGGTTACAGCTTTATCGGCTTTGACCATAGGCGGCAACCTGACAATTGGCAATGGTACTACTTTAAACAGCGGTAATTTTAACCACAGCCTTGGCGGTGATTTTGACAACAATGGTACGTTCAACGCAGCAACGGGGCACAGCATCATTTTCAATGGAAGTTCTCCCCAGTCCATTTTGGGTACAGCAGCAACGACATTTGATCAGCTGACTATTTCAAATGGTAACGGCGTTTTGATGTACAACGCAGTAAATGCCGCCAATTTACTTACACTCGACTCCGGAACCTTAAGTGTAGGAGAAAGTACTCTTGGCATTTTAGGGACCATAAGCAAAAACTCCGGAAATCTAGAAGTAGGTTCGCTTTCTTCCTTGAGTTTTGGCGGAACAGGCGCCATTACCTTAGCTCCCGATTTATTCAATACCAATCCGTCTTTATACAATTTAACGATTAACAGGCCGGGTGGTGTTGTGCTGGGGCAGGAAACAGCAGTGGGCGGCGTATTGAATCTTTTATCAGGCACGCTAAACATTGCAGCGCTAAATCTAACCATCAATACAGTATCAGTGACTGCGCCGGGCTCAGCCACAATGATAATAGCTGACGGCGGAGGAGAGATTAGAAAAATTTTGAGCCAGTATGTTCCCTTTACTTATCCTGTTGGAGATGCAAGCGGTACAGCTGAGTACAGTCCGATAACAATAACACTCAATGATGATAATAGTGCCAGTCATTATTTTGGGGTCAAATTGGCCAATAGCAAATACCCTGATAATGCCAGTACTTCCAATTACTTAACCCGTTATTGGAATGTAAGCCAATCCGGAGGCGGCCAGCACTTAGTAACGCTGAATGCTGCCTATACAAACGCTGATATTACAGGAATTGAATCCGCTATATCAGAAGCCGTATTAACGGGTGCTTTTAACCAGGATAATAATCCATGGGTAAAGTACGATGTCTTGTCGGCTGGTACCATTACTGTAAACAATACGGCATTGATTTCGGGACAGATCACCACCGTTACAGGAATTACAGCTGCCAGCCCCACAGTAAGTATAGTTGGAATAACAGATGCCTGTATAGGTTCTACTATTCCTTTAAGTACAGTGGTTACGGGTGATTCCGGTTTTATCTATAATTGGACACCCGCTGCTTTTTTAAGCAGTACCAGCACTGCCAATCCAACCGTTGTAAACATTACAACATCTACTACCTACACTGTTACTGTTAAAGACGGCAACGGTATTATTGCCAGTGCTGCAGGCACCATAAATGTAGGGGCTACGACGACTTATAACGGAACGTGGAGCAACGGGCTGCCCAATAGTACTGCCTCTGTTATTATTGCCGCTAATTATGCACCGGCAGCTTCATTTGAGTGCTGCTCGTTAACGGTCAATAATAATGCAGTGGTATCAATTCCATCCGGTATGAATGTAACTTTAAACGGAATCCTGACCGTGGCAGCAGGCAGCAGCTTTACGTTGCAGAACAATGCCAATTTGATACAGAATACCAATAATGCTAATTCCGGTACTATTACGGTAATTCGTAATTCAGCTCCAATTGTACGTTTAGACCATACTTTGTGGAGTTCTCCGGTAACCGGTACGCAGACCCTGCAGCAGTTTTCGCCCACTACACTCGCTAACCGTTTTTATGTCTATAACATTTTAAATAATACGTATACTTCAACGCCGGCAACAGGCTATTTTCCACTGGCAAAGGCTATTGCTGTAAGAGCACCCAATAATTGGTCGACTGTACAGACAGTGTGGCCGGGCAGTTTTACGGGTGTTCCCAACAACGGGGATATTGCAACGCCATTGGAAATGACCGGAGCAGCCTACAACGGGATCGGCAATCCCTATCCCTCTGCCATAAGCGGAACTGAACTGGTAAATGCCAACAGTAGCAGGATTACAGGTACGCTGTACTTTTATGCGCACACGCTGGCCATAAATGCAACAACAGGTCTTTTTCCTCCGGGAACCAATTATGCAGTTTGGAATCCTGGTATGGGAGGGACACCTTCAACAGTGGGCGGCGGGGGAACCGGCAGCAGTCCGGTTACTCCAAACGGGATCATACAGACGGGTCAGGGATTTCTGGTAAAGGCTGTTGCCCAGGGCAATATGGTTTTTACCAACAGCATGAGGAAAATAGATAATGCCAATCAGTTTTTCAAGGGCACCGCAGTAAAGACGAATTCAGCTGAACCTGATATTGAAAGACACCGAATCTGGCTCAGCCTCACAAGGGGCAGTACCGGCCTAAATACCATATTGGTAGGGTACGCTGCGGGGGCTACCAGCGGAATTGATTATGGATATGACGGATTAAGGTTTGGCGTTACCGGCAGCGAGCTGTATTCTGTCATAGGCGCTGATGCTTACACTATTCAGGGTAAGGCACTCCCTTTCCTAATTGATGATACTGTTCCATTGGGTTTCAAAGCAGCAGAATCGGGAAGCTTCACAATAGCTGTTTATAAAACAGATGGGTTGTTTACGGGAGATCAGGATATACTGATCAAGGATAATCTCACCGGTACTACAAGCAGTATTAAGACTACACCCTATACTTTTACAAGTGAAATTGGAACCTTCGACACGCGTTTTGAAATGGTCTATACAAAAGGCACCTTAGGTCTTGATCCGCAGACTGCAGTTGAAGAGAGCGTAATACTGTATGTCAAAAGCAATACATTATTTGTTCAGAGTAGCCAGGTAATAACGACCGTCCGCATTTTTGATATGCTTGGCAGAATGCTTTATGAAAATAAAAAAATAAATGATACCCACTTCCAGCATGATAAGTCAGGATTAACCGGTCAGGTTGTTCTTGTTCAGGTCACTGACAGCGAAAACCACAAAGTTGTCAAAAAAATAATCTTCTAAATACCCCAAGGTCTTACAGAAAAGATCCGGATAAAATCTCTGGTGCCAAAATATTTTGGCACCAAAAACGCTTGCTATATGAAAAAGATAATCCACGCCTTTTTACTGTTCTTTTTATGCACCATTGCATTTGCCCAAGATGGTCCTCCGCCGCCGGATTTTGAAGATCCTAACGATCCTAATCCAACAGATCAGCCTGTTGTAGTTCCTATTGACAGCCATGTGATTGGGCTGGCTATTGGTGCCGTATTTCTGGGTCTATATATGATCTGGAGAAAAAAATACAGCCATTCGTAAAGGAATGAGCTGAAAAGGTTTTGCCATTATACCTTATTCCATCCACAAATCCAGACTTAAATTTAAATAATAATAATAACGATAATATGATGATCCGTCTAAAGGATAAGGATTATAAATTCAACATTGATTATACTTTAAATTTTAATAGTATTGGTAAGATTGAGATTTATAAAGAGTATAAAACAAAAGAGCCAATCTATAAATGAACAACAGATGAATCTGCAAATTACAGCTACTGACGGAACTAAGAAATATTCCTGCTTTCCTAATTTGTTTATCTGCATATGGAGTGTTCCAATATAAAATCAGAGTATCTTTGACTGCGTAAAAACAGGCAGCTGATTATCAGTTCTGTTTTTTCAGCACCCTTATTCTTGTTTCGAGTCAGGATACTAACACCAATTTTACCAATAACAATAACGATTGCCAGTCCTAATTTCTTTTTTACATCTAATCTTAACCGCTATAACATGACATTGATATCCAAAGAAAAATTTTCAGAAGCTGCGGGTCTTTCTAAAATTCCTATTCCCGGATTGCCCGCGTATTTAATGAAAGTACTGAAAATTAATGATTTAAATAGTATTGTCAAAGAGGCAGGTAATCTCGAGGGAGCGGATTTTGCTAATTATGTCCTAATGAAAATTGGAGTGAAAGTACAATTTGATGATTCCGAATTACTAAATATTCCTCGCGAAGGAGCTTTTATAGTGGTGGCAAATCATCCCTATGGAGGCATCGAATCGTTAGCTTTATTAAGTACAATTGCAAAAGTACGTCCTGATACCATGTATATGGGGAATTTTTTATTAAAGGAAATTCCAAATCTTGAAAAATGTATTATTGCTGTAAATCCATTTGAAAACGTGCAGAATTCTGCGAGTATTACGGGATTAAAAATGACGCTTAAAGCTCTGGGAGAAGGCACTCCCGTTGCCATATTTCCTGCCGGGGAGGTTTCATCTTATAATTTTAAAACCAGTGAAATAACAGACCCCGAATGGCATCCTGTAGTAGGAAAGATTATCTGCAAAGCTAATGTGCCTGTTTTGCCGATATATTTTCATGGAAATAATGGTTTATTCTTCAGTATGTTAAAATCAATTCATCCGATGCTGCAAACTTCGAAACTGATATCAGAACTCTTTAACAAAAAAGGATATGCTCTAAAGATGACTATCGGAAAAGCCATTTTTTTACATGCGGAAAAAGGAAAAGTTTCCGATTCCCTACTATTAAAAAATCTGAGAAGCAAGCTATATGCTCTTAAAAATCAATCATATAATTAAGTGCTTATACTTCTAAGTTAAGAGGATAATCATTTTTGCTTATCCTCTTTTTTGTTTTAAATTACACTACAGTAATAAAGGAAGTCTTACTTGTAAGAGGCTTTCTTTAACTATCCTTTACTATTTTGTATCCAGAGAGGTATAATAGTCCTGTAAAATGTACCATGCCTTTTTTCTGTCTCCTCTATCCGAGAGCAGACCCTTGCGATTCCATCCATTTTGATAGACAGGGTGCATTCTTCCGAGTGAACGGTAATCTACTAAAATCCACGGACAAACACCTGCTAAATTGGGTGCTGTTTTAAACATGGCAATTTGGTCTTTGTAGATTTGCTCCTGGTATTCTTCGGTCCAGTATGCTGCTTCATCGGTTGGGCCGTAATGGCTTCCATAAAGTGCTTCGCCTCCAAATTCAGCTATTATTACCGGTTTGTTGGCTACCAGTTTCCATTTGGTATCCTGCGGTTTACCCTGCCAGGGTATGTACCAGCCAATATATTCGTTTAAAGATATAATATCGAAATAATTGTAAAGAGGATCATTTACATCTAAGGTATTATTACTGTATCCCTGATTATTAATTACCGATGTTATTAATCTCGTGTCATCTATTGCCCTGCATTTTTTAGAGAGTTCAATCAATGCTTCATTACGATTGGGAGTTGAGGTATATGTTTCGTTGGAAATGCTCCAAATAAAAACGCTGCAACGATTTTTATCTCTGGCAATCATTTCTTTAAGCATGGTTTCCATTTTATCGGTTACTCCCGGAGCAGCAAATTCAATATGCTGGTAAACGGGCAGCTCATCCCAAACCAATAAGCCCATTTTTTCAGCCATTTTAACCATATTCTCGTTGTGTGGATAATGGGCAAGACGAACAAAGTTGCAACCCAGCTCTTTTGCCCAGGTGAGTAAAATAAGCGCATCAGATTGTGAAAATGCTTTAGCTGCCGTTAGCGGATTTTCTTCATGAATATTGGTTCCTTTTAAGAATATTGGTTTACCATTCAGCAAGATTTCTGCCCCTTTGGTTTCAATGGTTCGAAAGCCAATCTCGTCTGTAATAGAATCAGTTTCACTTTCAATAATAACCTTGTATAATTTTGGATGGTCCGGCGACCATAATTTAAATTTTGAAGAAAACTCTACAGGGGCCTTACCGCTGCTATTGGTTTTAGTCGTATAGATGATGCCTAGTTCCGGTATTTTTACTTTTACAGATTGTGAAACACCAGCTCCTTTAAGTTGTATCCAGCCACTTACTTCTTTAGAGGACGATTTTTTTAACTGAATCAAATAATCTTCAATGTAACAAGTGGGAGTAGAGACCAGATGTACATCGCGTGTAATTCCTCCGTAATTAAACCAGTCGTAACCAAGACCCGGCAGTCCATCTTTCAATCGTTGATTATTGACCTTCACAATAAGACTGTTGCTGCCGTTAACGGCCAGATCGCTTATCTCGAACTGAAAAGGCGTAAAGCCACCTTCATGAGTACCCAGAAGTTTACCATTTAAATATACCGTAGCTCTATAATTAACGGCGCCAAAATGAATAAAATAACGCTTGTCTGCTGTTTTCTGGTAGGTAAATGCTTTTTTGTACCAAACGACACCCTCCAAATAGGTGATTTCGTTTATTTGGGTATTAAAATCTCCGGGCACGTTTAGTAATGGGCTGCCTTCAAATGAATATTCGACAAAATCCGTTTTATTTTGCGGTTTTTTTTCCAGCCATATCTCCCGCCAGTCTCCAATATTGGTAGGATCAATAATGCACTGCCATTTGCCATTTAAGGATTCGGTTTTTCTGGATGCAATATTCTGTAGTGTCTGACCTTCACAAATCCAGAAGGTCAATAAAAAGCAGAAGTGTAATATAAAGCAGGATATTTTTTTTGGCTCTGGCATAGTTTATTAATATAATATGAATCCTAAAATTAAATTTTTTTTTACTTTCTGACTAATCAAAAATCGTCAAATTTTTATACTATTTTAGATTTATCCTACTATTAGAGTATTTCACAATCTATTTTTAATTTAATAAAATAAAAAATGTGTTACCATAAATAATGTTTCGAAAATTTAAAAATAAAAATTTGCAACAGTTTTCGTTTCAAAAAAAATAAAATAAAAATTTGAAACAGTTTTTGTTTCAAATAAAAAAATAAATAAATTCGAAACAGAACTAAAATATAAACCTAAAAAGCAGGAGTGATGAAAAAAGAGGAAAATGTTGGAACGTTATTAGGAATACCGCAAGAAGAAATGGCGATACTGCTGCAGGTGACGCGCGGTCAATGGTCGATGTTTTTATCAGGAAAGCGAAGTCTGCCCACAGCCGCGGTGCTCAAACTGACCGAAATGCTTACTATTGTAAAAGAAGCTGAGACCCAAGAACCGCATGCTGCTGCCCTAAAGGAAGAGGAGGCACGAATAAAAAAATACTTAGAAGAGGAGATCATCATTAACCAACACAAACAACGCCTTGCTGCGGACCAACTCGAGAGATGCAAAAAAAGATACCAGTCGGCCCAAAATGCGGTGAAAATTGCGGATGCCCTGATCGCCAAAAAACAGCAAACCCATACCTGGCAGGAGGAACTTTTGCCGCTTATAAAAAGCAATGCACAAGATGTCCTGAAGAAAAACAGCCTACTGGTACAAGAGCAATATACCCTAAAACTACTGGTACTGCAGCAGGAAGAAGTGGTGTTGACAGAACGGTTGTTGAGGAAGTAGACAGTTTAAGGTTTTCTCTCTATCTCATCCTGAAAAAAGTTTACATATTTACACTAGATCTTAAAATAGATCTACTTGTCTTCATGAGCGGGACGCTAGCGCAAGCATAGGGATTTGTTAATTAACAAATAATTCACTAATTGTTAACATTTAAAGTTTTAATATCTATAAATAGTTATATTTGCTTACTAAAAATGTTAAAAGAATGAAGAAATTTTTTTTTGGAATATATAAAAACCTAACAGAATTTTTTGATAAGTACTTTATTGCTTTAACCGTACTTATAGGGATTACGTGTCTCATTTCTGGTATTTATTTTGGAAATGAAAAAGATTGGTTATATAAGTTGCTGTATACAATAGGTTCTATATCATTAACTAGTGGCATATTTGCAGGAATAGCAAAAAGCAATCAGTTTACTGAAATATATAAAAAGATTTTTAGAGAAATTATATATGGAACTGAGCATCTAGAAAATAGAAATGATTTAGAAAAAATTTGGGATAACGTAACTAAAACTTTAAGTCATAAGAAATTTCAAAGGATAAGTACCTTGATGAATAGTAATATAAAAAAGTACTTTTTACCCTTAGAACATGATTATTATTATAATGACTTTAGTGTTGATATTAATATTGAATTCTGCGAAGAAAATGATGATTACATTATTGTCACTGAAGAAACAAAATTTAAGATTATTTGTGATGATGAAAATTTAGAGATTAATACAACACATAAAGTAAGTTTAAAAACTGATCCCTCACATAGAGAATTAACCAAATGTAAAATAAATCTAATTCTTGATGATGTTATACAGAAAGATTTAGAATTTAAATTGACACATGAAAAAAACTTTTTGGTTGGGGCATATCAAAAAGATCTAAATGGTAAAAAAAGCTATTCCATAGTAAGAAAAGATGAGAAAAAATATAGTTTACAGTACAATCCAATTAAAAAACAGCTAGCAGCGTGGATTTATAATAATTGTAGAGTTGATATTACTTATCCTAAAGGATTATTTATAGATTTTAGTGGATTGGGAACTTTAAATGATTTTAAAATTGACCACAAGAATACTAATACTCATAATCGATTAAAGGCTGAATACAAAGGTCTGATTTACAAGAATCAAGGTTTTTTTATTTTTTTCAGAAAAATTTAACCTACATTTGCATTTTAATTTCTATATTTGAATTAAATCACAAAAAACAACTATTATGAGAAGCTTCAAAAATGACACCGTGTTTGGTTAAAATTATTAAACTTTAAATAAAAAAAACATACTCATGGGGTATGTTTTTTGCTTTTACACTGATTACTAAAATTGTATTTTTTGATTATATAAACTCTAACCCAATTAACTTTTTTATGTTTTTAGTTGTATAATAGGTGCTTTGTTACTGTAATCTTTTCAGAACGACTAACTTATCTTTAAAACATTTTTGTTCAGTTTGTAATACTATGGAAAAAAAAACAAGCATTCATTACTGTATCTGAAAACAGTTTTTAATATAATCCTTTTTAATATGTATGTAAGGTGAATTACTGGCATTACTTGTGTTTTTATATGTAACGGGCAGTGGCATTTTTTCTCCTACTAAAGCGAGCGTCCCGCTTGTGAACCCAAAGTTTATATATAGCAGAATTATAATTATGTCTCGTCCTGAAAAAAGTTTACATTTTAGACTTAATCCTAAAATAGATTTACTTGTCTTCAACAGCTGAACGCTCACGCCAGTAGATGTGAATAAACAAAGAAAGAGACTCGAAAGTCTCTTTATGGAATTAATATATCTTTATAAATGATTATTTATTGATTAATTTTTCAAGTCTTCCCATCATTTCATCCTTCTCTTTCAACATCCTTTCATACAAAGCAATTTTTTCTTCATGAAGTTGGATTAACTTGTCGATCGGATTAGTATTAAATGTTGCACTATGACCTGTATTTAAGAAAGCTCCGTTATCAAAAGTATTCGAAATAATATTTACCGCCTGTTCCTCATCAAAATTCTGAAAAGCTTCAACCGGAATTCGTAATGAGTTTGAGATCTGTTTAAGCAGGCCATGTTCAATTACATCTTTCTGCTCCAGCATGGAAATTTTCTTCTGATTCCATTCCTCTCCCAAATCATAAGCCAGTGCTTCCTGTTTGATGCCAAGCATTTCTCTGAAACGTTTTATGTTTCTTCCCTGATGTATTTTCTGTTCCATAGTCGGTATCTATTTTCTAAAGGCTCAAAGATAAAGCCATTTGGGTTAAAAATTGTGAGTTTCAAAGATAAAAAAATATCCTGTAAAATATTGTTTTTGTAGGAATATTATAGCTGTATTTCGAGATATTTTATCCTTAGAAAGAATAAAATTTACTTCGGGGCTAATTTTTGGTCAGCTTGTGAGACAGGAAATCCATCCGGGAATGTACGAATGTTTAATCTGCAAAAAATCTAATTATATACTATCCCCTTTCTGAATGATATTCAATTCCTTATTAAAAGAATTTCTGTATTTTTTGATATACTCAGAAGGTTTCATCCCAAACAATTTTACGAACTGCTGACGGAAATAGCGCTGGTCTTCTATACCCACCTGAGGGCCCACCTGCGCGATATTGATATTTTCGGTCAGCATAATTACGGCGGCTCTGCGGATTCGGATTGACCGGATAAAAACATTTACGGTTTGTCCTGAAATTGCTTTAATCTTTTTGTAAAGACTGGAATGGCTCATCCCCATGGCAGCAGAGAAACTCTTCAGGTTAAATTCGCTGTTTTCAAGATTGGCTTCGACGATTTCAATGCATTTATCCAGAAATTCTTTGTATTCAAGAGGCACTTTATTGACGTTTTCCCGAAGGGTAATGCTGTCCAGGAAATACTTGCGCAATTGCCCCCTGTTTCTAAGCACCGTGTCTACACGTGCCAGAAGGATATCGCTGTCAAAAGGTTTGGTCACATAATCGTCTGCACCTTCCGTTATGCTCTGCAAATGAATGTCATTGCTGGTGGTAGCGGTGAGCAATATTACCGGAATATGGCTTAAGTCATCATTTTGTTTGATTTTTTTGCATAAATCCAAACCGTTCATGCCTTCCATAGAAATATCGCTTAGTACAATATCCGGCAGGTGTTTTTCAACCAGTTTCAGTCCTTCGAGTCCGTTTGCTGCCGAATACACAATGTAGTTTTTGGAGAAAAGCTGTACCAGATAATGGTTCATTTCGGGATTGTCTTCTACAATCAGCAATACTTTTTTGGTACTGATTAAGGCTTCCTGTATCTTTTCAGGATTGGAGAGTTCGTTTATGCTTTTAGGTGTATTTTGATTCGCTGCCGGCATTCCTTCCAGAAGTTCGCCTACAAGAGGCGACATTTGCGGATGAATCTCAGTGATATTCATTGCTGCAAAATGACTTTTTCCTTTTGGAAGTACAATCGTGAACGAAGTGCCTTTTCCGACTTCACTTTTGCACGTTATCTCACCATGATGTTTATGCACAAAATATTGGGCAACATAAAGACCTATTCCGAACCCATTGCTGGATTTAGACTGAATTTGTTTGAATTTTTCAAAAATAGCAGCAAGATCATTTTCCTGAATTCCGCTGCCGGTATCGGATATAATAATCGAAACATCAGCCGTTTTCTCGATGATCTCGATACTTATAGTTCCTTTATTAGGGGTAAATTTGAACGCATTGGAGATTAGATTGAAAAGCGTAATCTCTATTTTTTCATAATCGCCATATATTTCAACAGGTGTTTTTTCTTCAATAAACTGATAATTTAAACTTTTAACCGCTGCCATTTGCGTAAAGCTGTCGTAGATTTCCCGGCACAGGCTGTTTAAATTAATCCTGGAAATTTTGAGTTCATCCAGATCGGTTTCGGCTTTTCTGAACAACAGTAACTGATCGGTGAGGCTCAGTAACCTTTTGGCATTTTTATAGGCAAGATTCAGGTCGAGATCATCTTCCGAACGGTTTTTTCTGTCAATGGCGCTTTTGAGCGGATTTATAATTAAAGACAGGGGAGTGCGCAATTCATGCGCCATATAGGTAAACATCGAAAACTGCTTTTCGGCATGTTCTTTGTCTTTTGTATGCTCCATACGCGCCAGTTTTATTTCGTAGCGCAGTCTTTCCTTGTTTTTATGATACCCCACGTAGGCATAAATGGCCCCGGCAGCAGCGAGTAGATAAAAAGTATAGGCCCACCAGGTTCTGTACCAGGGTGGAAGGATTTTTACCTTTGCCAGCGTTACTTCTTTGGTCCAGTTTCCAAAAACATCGGTTGTTTTTACTTTAAAAACATAGGTTCCTTCGGTCAGTCGGGAATAATTGGCCCTGTTGTTCTTTGAGGTATAATTCCAGTCTTTGTCCCATCCTTCGAGAAAATAAGCGGTATTGATTTTTTCGGAATTGACATAATCCAGGTACACAAAATCAAAACTCAATGCCGATTTTTCATAAGGAAGTTCGGCAGCGCTGATCATTTCGAGTTTTTTTTGGGTGATGTAAGGGCTGTCCGGGTTTAAGGACTGATTGTTGACCAGCAAATCATTTAATAAAAATTTGCCGGTATTTTTTTTGTCTTTGATATGATCCGGATCAAAAACATTGAACCCGTTGATACCGCCAAAAATAAATTCTCCTGTCGAAAGTTCCGTTCCCGCATTCCAGCTAAACTGATGGCCCTGAAGTCCATCAGAAACCCCGAAATTCCTGAAAGTGTTATTCTTGGGATTCAATCTTGAAATCCCGTGATACGTACTCATCCATAAATCGCCTTTTTTGTCTTCCAGAAGGCGAAGTATGGTATTGCTCGAAAGACCGTTTTGAGTCGTATACTTTTTGAAAGTGCCCGCTTTTCGGTTGAATAAAAGCAAACCGCCTTCAACGGTACCAATCCAAAGATTGTTGTTTTGATCTTCAGTGATGCATCTGATCGTATAATCGGAATGATAGTTTTTTACTTTTTTTGTTTTGGGTTCTATTTCAAAAAAAGAATTAAAGGTTCCGCCCCAGATTTTTCCGTCTTTGGTTTCGTAGAGACAGGTAACATTGCGCAAAGCTGTACTATAGCAGATGAATTTGTTTTGTCTTTTATCAAATTGATAGAGTGCCCCTCCGTTAGTAACGGCAAGCCACAGCGTTTTTTTTGAATCTATAAACAACAGCCAGGATTCCTGTTCTGCTTTTTTGGTAATTTGATTGTAAATAGAGAAATTCTGAATGGCTTTTGATTGGGGATCAATACGGCATACGCCGCCTTTCCACATCGCCACCCAGATGGCATTATCAGCATCCCTGACGATGCTGGTGACAAAATTACTCTGAATTTTTCTGCCGGCTGGTGCTGTTGTCGAGTAAACGTCGTAGGTATTTTGTTTTCTGTTCCAGTAGCGCATTCCGGCGCCATCAGTGCCTATCCAGATATTTTTCTTTGCATCTTCGCAGAAAGAAAGCATGAAGTTGGCGGCAGGATCTTCGTCTTCTTTATGGGTCAGTGGATCCTTGCTTTTAAAATGATTAAAATAGAGCGGTTTTTTTCCCATCATACTGACGCCGCCGCGCAGGGTTCCGAACCACATTTCTCCGGTTTTGCTTTCGAAGATATCATACAGCGATTTACTGTTCAGCAATGCAACAGGACCGCTGGCACGATACAAAACAGGAGCAGTCTGATTTTTGGTAAGCGTATAAAGACCCGCTCCGTCAGTAGCAATCCAAAGTCTGTTTTCCTGCTGAAAGAAATCGCGCACGACGGTTTTTTCCGGAAAGTAATTTTCAGAATACGTATTCAGATTATGATTGTATAAGTACGCCCCTTCGTCTGATCCGATCCAGAGGCCTTCATGGGTCAGTTTAATGCAATTGGCACCTGTAAGGACAGGGTTGAGAAGCGTTAGTTTTTTGGATTGAATATCGTACTGGCAAAGACCGGTTCCGGTTATAAAAACATAGAAGATTTGTTTTTTCGCATGATACGCTATGGATCTTGCGATATAATGTAATTTTCCGTTGAAAGGGATCGCTGTTCCAATTTTCTCCCCTTCTTTAAATAGGACGATGGCCTCTTTGGTGGCGACGAGAATGATATGCAGCGAATGTACCGCAATTATTTCGTAGGCGGTAACGTTTAAGGGTTTGACTTTTCGGTTCGTGTCATAATAGTACAACGGACTAAAAGCAGATCGTTCGGCATTAAAAACCACCGGGCCGGCAGTTGTCCCTACCCATAAATTATTTTCGAAGTCACCTTCTATACAGCTAATGGCATTTCCCTGAATCGAAGTGGGATCCCTGTGAATATGGCGGTAAATTTTAAAATCATTTCCATCATAGCGGTTCAGTCCGTCAAAAGTTCCAAACCACATATAGCCATTCTGATCCTGATAAATAGACGCTACAGAATTGTTGGAAAGTCCCGATGAAATATCAAGATGCCTTATCGGGTAATTCTGTCCGGCTGCCTGTAGGTGCAGAAGACTAATAACAAGAAAGGACAATACCTTATTCATAGAAAATTTTTTAAAAAGCATGCTGCTCTTTGATATACGAAAATAAAAGGGATGTGATCGGAAAGCGGGATCAATTTTTTAGGCGAATATATTTGAAATCTGGATACTTTGCGAAATTAACACAATTATTATTGAATGTGTAAAAAGAACATTTGTTTTTTACCGCAAAGACGCAAAGATTTTTATTCAAGAATGCCTTAGAAAGCGCAAAGTTCGCAAAGCTTAACACAATATTGTCATTTCGACGAAGGAGAAATTGCACTCGTGACTCGACAAAGATGGCGATTTTGATTGTGGAGTTTCTTGCGGAGATTTCTCCTTCGTCGAAATGACAAAACCTTCGGTTTTATGTCTTTGCCAGAGATTTATTCGCCGTAACCTTATAGATTTTTTAACTTAATGACATTAGCTTAGAGATGCCTTTTATAGAAACGGATAGTAAATTTTTTTTGCGTTCTCTGTGGTAAATTTAAAATTTGAGACCTTTTAAATTATTTTTTTTGAGAATATACCGATTAAAAACCGCAAACCATTCGATTGTTAAATCGATTATTATAAAGGTTAATTATTTCCAATATCATTTTTTTTGAAAGAAAAAATTGAAGAATATGTTTTTATTAAGTGTCGCGTGCACACTTTTACGAAATTGTCCCCTTTTATAAATGAATTTTTCCCTGTCGTAATACCGCGCTCTGTACTTAATTTGCATTATAAGTTGATAAACTATAACGTTTGAGTGCTAATGCTTTCTTTTTTTGTTCAGCGTAAGTCAACGAAAACAAACTAACCCATTATTGTAACCAAAAACAATTTAAACATGACCAGCATTTCAATTAAAATTTACAGCCGGAAACCTTTCCTTATTGTAAAAAAAAGAGAGTAAGCTTATTTTGAGAAGCAGAATTGTAATCTTAAAATTAGGTATCCCTGCAATCATTTTTGTCACCAACTCTAATTCACAAAAACTAACTTAAACCAACCCAATTAAAAAAAGTATGAAAAGAATTAAAACCAAATTTTTACTTTTATTACTCTTACTTCCTTTTTGTGTTTTTGCTCAGAACACCATTAGCGGAGTTGTTCTGGAAAAATCTACCAGACAGCCCATACCGGGAGTAAACATAAAAGTAGTAGGGGCAAACAGTAGTACCTCTACAGACTTTGATGGAAAATTTCAATTATCCGGAGTAAAAGCAGATAGTAAAATTACCTTTTCCTATACCGGTTATACCAATCAGACGATAGCGGTTGCCGGACAGAAAAACATAACGGTATCTCTTGAAGAAGATAATAATCAACTGAAAGAAGTAGTGGTTCAGGTAGGGTACGGAAGCGTTAAAAAGAAAGACGCTACGGGATCTGTTACCGCACTTACAACCAAAGACTTTAACAAAGGAAATAATATTACCACAGAAAACCTGCTTAACGGAAGAGTAGCCGGTTTAACCGTAAATTCAACGGGTGCTCCGGGTTCCAGTTCTCAAATCAGGATTCGAGGAGGAAGTTCGCTTTTTGCCAGTAATGACCCTCTTATTGTGATCGACGGATTGCCTCTTGATAATGCGACCAATACAGGTTCTTCTTCGTTTTTGGCCTCCTTAAATCCGGCAACTGTTGAATCGATAACAGTTTTGAAAGACGCATCGGCTTCTGCCATTTACGGTTCCCGTGCCTCCAATGGGGTTATTATCATCACGACTAAAAAAGGAAGCAAAACATTATCTGTAGATTATAATGTACAATATGCTGCGGGTACACTGACTAAAACGGTTGATGTTTTTAGTGCAGATGAATTTAGAAGTGTTATTGCAGACCGAAGAAGCGATGACCTGAGTAAACTGGGGACTGCCAATACCGATTGGCAAAAAGCCATTTACAGAAACACCGGAACGGTAGATCAGAGTTTAGCGGTTAGAGGAAGTTTATTCAATATCATTCCAACAAGTTTAACACTGGGAAATACAGATCAGCAGGGATTGCGTTTAACCAATAATTTTAAAAGAAATACGGTTGGTTTGGTAATGAATCCAACTTTCCTGGACAATCATTTAAAATTGAGGCTTTCGGCCAATTATACCAACGAAATCAACCGATTTACAGATGCTGTTGAAGGCGCTGCGATTGGTTTTGACCCCACTCAGCCTATAAAAGTGGAAGGTGCGCCTTATGGCGGTTATTTTGAATATACCACTGGTGCAGATGCCAACGGAAATTATCCGTTAGTTTCGACTGCGGCACGAAATCCGGTTTCGCAATTGCTGAATACCAATGACAGAGGAACGAATGACAGAATTTTTGGAAATTTTGAAATCGATTATAAATTTCATTTTTTACCCGCTTTAAGAGCTGTTGTAAATGTTGGTTTTGATGAATCGAATGGAGAAAGAAGAAGAGTGGTTGGTGCTGATGCCGGTTCTGCTCCTTCAAACAACAACATTCCGTACGGGACAAATGAATATACGGAAGCCACCAGAAGAAATAAATTATTAGATACGTATTTAGTGTATAACAAAACTTTTAACGCATTGAATTTTGAAATGACAGGTGGTTATTCGTATCAAAAATTTCAAAGCTCCAAATTTGAAACGGGTAATATTTTAAACCCTGACTTACCATCAACATTTCCTGAAACTACGCTGGATACAGATGTTGTTTTATTAGGGTTCTTTGCGAGAACAAATTTAAATTTCAGAGACAAATATTTATTAACGTTATCGTACAGAAGAGATGGTTCATCCAGATTTGAAGAAGCGAATCGTTGGGGGAATTTCCCTTCTGTAGCTTTTGCCTGGAAAATCAAAGAAGATTTCTTTAAAGAAAGTACGGTAGTATCGGACTTGAAATTAAGATTAAGTTATGGAATTACAGGTCAGCAGGATATTCCGGAACCAAACGGATACCTGCAAAAATACCAGTTGGGCGGCGGAAATTCGGAGTATTATTTTGGAGACAGTCCAATTCCGGTGGCACTTCCATCCAAAAGAACAAACAATTTGAAATGGGAGGAAACTACTTCCTATAATGCAGGTCTTGATTTTGGTTTTTTAGACAATCGCTTGTCTGCCGGACTTGATGTTTATTATAAGGAATCTAAAGATTTACTGGTAAATGCAGCCATATATGATGGTAGTAATTTCTCTAACCGCGTGTATCAAAACGTAGGTAGCTTTACCACAAAAGGGGTTGAGTTTACAATTAATGCGAATGCGGTTAAAACAGAAAATTTCAACTGGAATATGAACTTTAATATTGCCAAATTCGAAAGAAGAATCAAAAATCTGATTAACGGAACCGATATCTTTTTAGGAGACAACATTGCAGGAACAGGAACTCCGGGACAAATTTTCAGAGAAGGATATACACCGTATTCTTTCTATGTGTTCAAACAATTATACAACAACGAAGGAAAACCAATTGATGGTGCTTTTGCAGATTTAAATGGCGATAATATTAAAAATGATTCCGATAAATACATCTACAACAATCCGGATCCTGATTTTACATTGGGATTTGCCTCCAATATGAATTATAAAAAATTCGATTTTTCGTTTAATTTAAGAGCCAGTATCGGTAACCGGATTTTTAATGCCGTAGACGCCAGTAGAGCACAATATGACGCGATGGAAAACGGCGGGGTTTTAAGCAACATTCCTTCATCGGTAACAGAAACTAATTTTCAGACGACTTCAAATGTGGTATTATCAGATCTTTATATTGAGAATGCTTCTTTCTTAAAATTAGACAACGTGACGTTAGGTTATACCTTAAACAACTGGCTGAACAGCAAAGCCTCCTTAAGAGTATCAACAGGAGTTCAGAACGTTTTTGTCCTTACCAAATACAGCGGTTTAGATCCTGAAATTACCAATAATGGTGTAGACAAAACGATTTACCCAAGACAGCGATCCATCTTGTTTGGTCTTAATCTTAAATTTTAATAACGATGAAAAAATATATTTTAATAACAATTTTAGCGTTGACTACCGTTTTTCAGTCCTGTACGGATGACTTAAACGTAGTTTCTAAAGATGATGACGTGCTTTCGTCTGATGTTTTATTTTCGACTCCGGACGGATATAAAAAAGCTTTCGCAGGCGTATACGGAAATTTAACTTTAACCGGAGTTCTTGGGCCTGATAATTCTTCGCTTGAAGGCGTAGATGCAGGAACGAGCCAGTTTACAAGATGTTTATTGTACCTGCAGGAATTAACTACGGACGAATTGGTCTGGAGTTATGAAAATGACGGAGGTACGGCAGAATTGCAGCGTAATATCTGGACCGCTGCAAATCCGGTTATTTTAGGAATGTTCAGCAGAACGATGGTTTCTGTTTCCTATGCAAACGAATTTTTACGTCAGAGCACACCCGAAAAACTAAGTGCAAGAGGCATTACCAATGGGGCAACTTTGGCTGATATAGCGCTTTACCGTAAAGAAGTCCGTGTTTTAAGAGCCTATGCGTATTACAACATGATGGATTTATTTGGAAAAGCACCCATGTATACCGAAAATGACCCTGTAAATTTTACCGGACCGGAGTACAACAGAAAGCAGTTATTTGATTTTATTGAAAGTGAATTAAAAGCGGTGTTACCGGATTTAAAAGCAGCCAGAACAAATGAATACGGAAGATTAGACCAATCTATGGCCCGTATGATCCTGGCAAAAATATATCTGAATGCGCAGGTCTACATTCAGGCCAATCGTTTTGATGATTGTATTACCATGTGTAATGAAATTATTGCCGGTGGTTATACTTTAAAACCAAAATACCTGGACAATTTTAAAGCAGATAACAATACTTCTCAGGAAATCATTTTCGGAATCCAGTCAGATGGAGGGGTTTCTCAAAACTGGGGCGCAACCACTGTTTTAACCAATGGCCAAATTGGTGCCTGGGAAAACAATGGGGCTGATTTTGGAATTGGCGGCTGGACAGGAGCGCTTCGAATCAGAAAAGAATTTGCTCAGAAATTTGACGGTACAAAATTTAGTCAGGACACCAGAAATACCATAGGAAAAGGGGTTCAGGGCGATCCGGGAAAACAAAGATCGATTGATATTGAAGATATTGGTGTAAAAACACAAGGTTATATTTTATCTAAATTTTCCAATAAAACGTCAACAGGCGTAAACGGAAGCAGTTCGTCGTTTGCGGATACTGATTTTCCATTGTTCCGGTTAGCCGATGTCTATTTAATGTATGCAGAAGCCACTTTAAGAGGCGGAAACGGGACACTTCCCCAGGCATTAAATTATGTAAATGCTTTAAGACAAAGAGCGAATAGTAATTCGACTGTTGGAAACATTGCTTTAAGCGACTTAACCCTTGATTTTCTTATTGATGAAAGAGCACGTGAATTACACTGGGAAGCACACCGAAGACAAGATTTAATCCGTTTTGGAAAATATACCGGAGGTTCTTACAATTGGGCTTGGAAAGGAAATTCTTCAAAAGGAATTTCAATTCCGGCATACAGAAGTGTTTTTCCGATTCCGGAAGGATCATTGGGAGCCAATAGAAATTTGACTCAAAACACGGGTTATTAAAACTTTTTTTTAAACATAAACGATACGAAAAATGAAACATCTATATAAAATATTTACAGTTATTGCCTTACTTACAGGACTTTGGTCTTGTGAAAACGAAGAGGATTTGATGATCTTAGCCCCTCAGGAAGCTGCTTTCTCTGTCATTACACCTGAGAATGGTTCTTCGACTATCTTAAATAAAGACACCCCGAACAATACGGCCCTGACTTTAACCTGGGAAAAAGTGAACTACGGAACACCAACGATTGTTACTTATACCGTACAGTTTGCAGCCAGCAATACGGAGTTTGCAGCACCGCTGGATGTTACAACTTCTACAAATACTCATGCCACTATTACAGTAGCAGAACTGAATGCAAAAGCACTTGAATTGGGGCTTACGGCTGATGTAGAAGGAACAATCGATGTTAGAATTAAAGCAACAGTTGGAACAACGCTTTCAGAACCAAAACTTTCTACGCCCATTACAATTGCACTAACTCCTTACCGAGGCGTATTTCCGAGAATTGATTTGTTTTTGGTAGGTCCCGGTACGGCTGCAGGATGGAGTGTAACGAGCAACAATATGCCAATTTACAGAGATACAAAAGAAAATGCCAAGTTCTATTACACCGGATATTTTAATAAAGATGGTTTTAAATTAATAGAACAAATTGGTTTCTGGGCTCCGGCTTACGGAACAAATGGGGCGAAAGTACAATACAGAGCAACAGAAGGTGATACGGATCCGGGAGTATTCCCAACGACAGCTTCAGGGTATTATAGTTTTGAAGTGAATCTTGAAGAATTAACCTATAAAATCACTCCGTATACAGGACCAATGACCACGTATGCAACCATTACTTTGACCGGATCTGTTTTAACAGGCGATGATACGGGCTGGAATACTGAAGTTCCTTTAGTACAATCTGCCTTTGATGCCCATATCTGGAAAGTGACGCAAACCTTAAAAGCCGGAAAAATGAAATTCAAAGCAAACAACAGCTGGGATGTAAGTTGGGGAGATAATGGCGGAGATATTATTGTTGAGGCTGGAAAATATGAAATCTGGTTCAATGACTTAGATGGCCGTTATATGTTCATCTCAACGCCATAATTGAATTAAAAAATAAGAGAAGCCTCAATACGCTTATTTTGAGGCTTCTTCTTTACATAAAAAGAGACTTATTTTTAAATTCAAAACTTTACTAATTATCATGAAAAAATATATAAAAATTCTTGGGGTATTGGCTATCACTGCCATTCAGTTTTCGTGCTCCGGTAATGATGCTGCAGACACAGAAGCGGTGAACCCACCGGATGCAACGGATACTTTTATCAGGGCATCAGATGTTTCTTTTCTTCCTCAAATGGAATCTTTGGGAACTAAATTTTACAGCAACGGCAGAGCCGAAGGAATGCTGACCACACTAAAGAACGCAGGCTGTAATACCGTCCGGATTCGTTTATGGAAAAATCCCGTAAATGGACGTTCCGGTTTAAGCGAAGTAAAACAACTGGCTCAAAAAGCAAGACAGGCAGGACTTAGAGTCTGGCTTACCGTTCACTATTCTGACAATTGGGCTGATCCGGGAACACAAACCGTTCCTGAAGAATGGAAAAATTTGTCTTTCGCCGATTTAAAAACAGCCGTTACCAATTACACCTCAACCATAATTACAGAAATCAATCCGGATATTATCCAGATTGGTAATGAAATCAATAGCGGATTATTGTGGCCGCAAGGAAACCTGATCAGTAACGAACAACAATGTATCGCTTTATTAACTGCTGCCAGCGCAACTGTTCGCAGTAAAGCGCCCAACACCAAAATAATGATTCATTATGCAGGTGTAAATGGTGGAGCTACCGATTGGTTTTTTAATAAAATGAAAAGTATTGATTACGATTATATCGGGCTATCGTATTACCCGGTCTGGCATGGTAAAGATTTAACGGAAGTGAAAAATACCATTGATGCGTTAGGACAAAAATTCAGCAAAAAAGTCCTGATTGCAGAAACCGCTTATCCTTTTACCTTATTACACAATGACCAGACGAATAACATTGTAGGAACAAACGATCAGTTGGTATCGGGATATCCGGCAACTCCGGCGGGACAAAGAACTTTTGTTACGGATATTAAAAACATCGTAAAAACATCCCAATTCGGACAAGGATTTGCGTATTGGGGTGGCGAATGGGTGGCTTTTAAAGGTCCGCAATCAACAAGTGGTTCTACATTCGAAAATCAGGCTTTATACAGTTTTGATAACAACGCCTTATCCGTAATGCAGGCTTTCAGTAAAGACTAAAACATGAAAAAATCACTTAAAATTATATCTTTTTTGATGCTAGTTGTACTTGCATTTACTTCTTGTAAATCAAAAATGATTAGCGAAAAATACTCCTTTTCAAACGGGGCAGATGTGGGCTGGCTGCCACAAATGGAAGCTACAGGCTATAAATTTTATGATGCAGACGGTTCTGAAAAAGACTGTCTGCAATTACTAAAGGACCGTGGCATAAACACCATTCGTCTGCGCGTTTGGGTAAACCCGAATAATGATAAAGCCAGCGGGCACTGCAGTCCTGAAGAAACGGTTGTCATGGCGGTTCGCGCCCAAAAAATGGGAATGCGTATCATGATCGATTTTCATTACAGCGATTCGTGGGCAGATCCAGCCAAACAAAATAAACCTGCCGCATGGGCCAAACATTCTTTTCCGGAATTGTTAACCGATGTATACCAGCATACCTATGATGTTTTGGAAATGCTGAAAAAAGCCGGTGTTACGCCGGAATGGGTTCAGGTTGGGAATGAAATCCCGGGTGGTATGCTTTGGCCCGAAGGACATACAGACCATTTTAATCAGCTGGCGCAATTGCTAAACAAAGGATACGAAGCCACCAAAGCGATCGACCCAAAAATTAAAGTCATTGTGCATCTGGACGAAGGGAATAAAAGCGAAAAATTCAGATGGTTTTTTGACAAAGCGACAGAAAATAAGGTAAAATACGATGTGATTGGTTTATCGTATTATCCGTATTGGATCAAAACCGATTATCAAAGTACCATTTTAGATTTAGAAAATAACCTGAAAGACATGGCTTCCCGCTACAATAAAGAAGTGATGGTGGTTGAAGTGGGTGGTGATTATACATTAGTACAAAACACCAAAGAAATGCTGGAAGCGACTATAAAGGCGGTAAAAAGCGTACCCGGTAATAAAGGTTTAGGCGTTATTTACTGGGAACCACAAGGCGAAAAAAGCTGGAGCGGTTATCAGCTTAACGCCTGGCTTCCTGACGGAAAACCTTCGCCGGCACTGGATGCTTTTAAAGAATAAATATTTCTTTTAATTAAAAATTAAAAATTAAAAATTAAATTTTACCATTACGATAGTAAGTTTCATAAAACTAAATGGGCTTACTATCTTAATAGTGAAGAAATAAAACAGAAAATGAAATTAATTTTTAAATCAATATTATCGGTAGTGCTGCTGATTTTGTCGTCCGGAAAAATGATGTCACAATCCAGTACAGTCCTTTTAAAAGAGAATTGGCGTTTTTCCAAAGAAGTAACAGGAGATGCTTTTGCGGTAGCTTTTGATGCTTCGAACTGGGAAAAAGTCAGTGTTCCCCACGATTGGGCCATTTACGGTCCTTTTGATAAGGAATGGGACAAACAGGTTTCGGCCATTGAACAAAACGGGGAAAAAATTCCGACGGAGAAAACAGGTCGTACCGGAGCATTGCCACATATTGGTACTGGATGGTATCGTAATACATTTTCTATTCCGGAATTTAAAAAAGGAAAAAAAGCCCTTCTTATTTTTGAAGGTGCCATGAGTGAACCTCAGGTTTTTTTAAATGGAAAAAAGATAGGAAACTGGGGTTACGGGTACAGCTATTTTTATATTGATATCAGCAAAGATCTTATTGCGGGATCAGAAAATGTGCTGGCTGTAAAATTGACCAACGAACCATTTTCGTCAAGATGGTATCCCGGAGCCGGTTTATACAGGAAAGTGAGTATTGTGGTAAAAGAGCAGGAAAGCTTTACGCAATGGGGAACTTTTATTACCACTCCGGACATCAAAGAAAATAGCGCTGTTGTTGATCTTAAAGCCGAAGTCAATGGCAGTAATTTGTCGATGGTAACGCAAATAAAAGACGCCGCTAATACTATAGTAGCAACACAGAAAGAGACAGAAATGAAAGACGGAAAATTTCATCAGACTGTCACTGTTGCCCAACCTCATCTGTGGAGTCCTGAAACGCCTTATTTGTATACAGCGGTAACCAAATTATACGCAGCTGACGGAACTTTAAAAGACGAACAAAGTATAAAATTCGGGATCAGATCGATTAAATACGAAGCCAATAAAGGATTTAGCCTTAACGGAAAAGTGATGAAATTTAAAGGAGTTTGTCTGCATCATGACCTGGGACCTCTTGGTGCTGCGGTAAACAAAGCGGCGCTTCGCAGGCAGCTTACGATTCTAAAAGATATGGGATGTAATGCGATCAGAAGTTCTCATAATATGCCCTCTTTTGAACAGCTTGAACTGGCTGACGAAATGGGATTTATGTTTCTGGCCGAAAGTTTTGATGAATGGGCGAAGCCAAAAGTACAAAACGGCTATCATCGCTTTTTTGAAGAATATGCAGAAAAAGACATTGTCAATTTAGTAAGAGCCACACGCAATCATCCGTGTATTGTCATGTGGAGCTCCGGAAATGAAGTTCCGGATCAATATGGAGCCGAAGGTTTGACCAGAGCTAAATTTTTGCAGGATGTTTTTCACAGGGAAGACCCTACGCGCCCGGTAACGGTGGGAATGGATCAGGTAAAACAGACTATGGCCTCCGGTTTTGGCTCTTTATTGGATGTGCCGGGACTGAATTACAGGGTTCATCTTTATGAAGAAGCTTACAAATCATTTCCACAAGGATTTATATTAGGTTCAGAAACAGCTTCAACAGTGAGTTCAAGAGGAATTTATAAATTTCCTGTGGTACAGCAAAAAGAAAAACAATACGATGATCTTCAATGTTCTTCTTATGATCTTGAAGCCTGCAGCTGGTCAAATGTTCCTGATGAAGATTTTGTGCTTCAGGATGACAAACCGTGGGTGATTGGCGAATTTGTCTGGACTGGTTTTGATTATTTGGGAGAGCCAACACCTTATGACGAAAAATGGCCATCGAGAAGTTCTTATTTCGGAATTTCAGATTTGGCGGGACTTCCTAAAGACCGTTTTTATCTGTACAGAAGCAGATGGAATACAAAGGATAAAACGCTTCATATATTACCACATTGGAACTGGAAAGGAAGAGAGGGAGAAATTACTCCGGTTTTCGTTTACACCAATTACGATAGCGCTGAGCTTTTTATAAACGGAAAAAGCAGGGGAGTGCAGAAAAAAAACAATTCAACTCCGCAAAATCGCTATCGTTTAATGTGGAATGATGTGAAATATGAACCGGGAACGGTAAAAGTTGTAGCATTTGATTCCAATGGAAAAATAGCTGCCGAAAGTGAGGTTAAAACAGCCGGAGATCCGTATAAAATTGTTCTCGAAGCAGATCGAAAAATCATTAAAGCCGATGGCGAAGATATTTCTTTTGTAACGGTTTCAGTAGTAGATAAAAACGGAATTCCATGCCCAACGGCGGTCAATGAATTACAATTTAAAGTAACTGGTGCTGCAACTTACAGAGCTGCATGTAATGGCGATGCTACCTCATTGGAAATATTTCACCAGGACAAAATGAAGCTTTTCAGCGGTAAACTGGTGGTTTTGGTTCAAGCAGTCAAAAGTGCAGGGGCAATCCAATTGGAAGTAACAGGTAACGGTCTTGAGAAAGGAAAGATAAATTTAAAGGCAGAACGTTAACGATTAGAATTGCAATCATAAAAAAAAGATTTTTCTTTTCAAAATTACTTTTTAATATACAGTTTTTTTGCTCAAATGAAATTAAAAGAACCAGAAGCTAAGTCCGTATACCTTACTGTTTATGCGAAACGAGCAGATGAGAAAAAAGGTATTATGCAGTTTCTTCATGTGTATAAATAGCTGTAAATCAAAAGGCACAATCAAAAACGTCGGCTAAAAGTTTTAAATCTTCTAATAAGAGATTCGAATTTGCTACTGTTAAGATCACGAAAAGCTACTCAACTGAGTGGCTTTTTTGTTGTGATTGGTTTTTTATTTTAGCAACGTAGCTCAGCTCGATAGAGCACCTGTATTCCAGGCAGACGGTCGAAGGTCCGAATCCCTGTGCGTTCACATCAAAAGTAACTCAATTGATAGTGTTTTTTTCTGCCTTTGAAGAAGTAGTTTTGTATCGTTCTGTATAAAGTGATGAGTAGAACTACAGGAAACAATGGAATTAAAATTTAAGACGTTTATATCTATAGTACTTGCTTCTCTGTTAGCATCCTGTAAACTGTACTGGTAAGAAAGCTTTAGGGTTACATAAAGGAAGTATCAAACTATAAGACTTTTTTTAGTGCTATATTTTTAACTGAAGTTGCGATTTTCAAGGCTATTTCATCCATTTGAGCATATCTCCTGCGGTATAACGCACGTTTATGTGATTTGAGCTCTTCAATTGATTTGCGTGACGGTGACAAAGGCAGTTTGAACCAGCCTTCACTGTTTTGCTGTCCCCCTGATTCATTCCAGATGGAATCATAATCAAATCTTATGGTATGCAGCGAGGGAAGATGAATAGCATGCTTGCGACGATAAGCGTGAATGGAATCTCCTGCACCATAAACATTCATGCACCCCAGTTGTCTGGAAAATTCTTGGATTGCAAAAATGATGAGCGATTTTGGACGCAGTCCATTTAACAGTTTTTGAGCTGTTTTTGATGAATTCTCCCTATTTTGTTTAATGCCCTGAATACAGCCAATTCTGCAAACCCATTGTTCAAATGCTACTTCTTCAAAGGATAAAGCAGCAGCTACAATTCTTCCTCCAAGCTGACTGCATTCAAAAGAAAAAACCAATTCACCTTCTTTACGGAATCTTTCATCATAGCCCAGTATTAAAGATGCTTCAATTGTATCAGTGAGTTTGAAATGAGCTATTTCCAGCGTTTTATTACCGTTAATTACCTGTTTAAGTGTTTCGCCTTTACCCATAATAAACCGATAGGTATCGCAGATTACTTTTACTTTTTGTTTTTTCGTCCAGTTGGTCGACATATAGACTCTATAGGGCTTTAGGTAAATTCTCCTGCGATGTTCAGTTATAAAAAAGAAATCAGGTGACTTTAGAATTTGATACCATTTAGATGTAAAGCAGGGATTGGTAAGGGCACCAAAGAAGCTTTTTAATTGTTGTTTTCTTCGATAGCTTTTTTTTTCATCTGCAAATGCAACAGCTGCATACAACCATCCCTCTATTGCAGCAGAAATAATTGGAAGAGTCGTCACAATACTCATAAAAGTGGCCTCCGATCCTATTAAATGTTTATTAAATTGATTTTGTTTTTTTTCTAACATTATTATTAATTGCTTTTTATTTGAGTGACCTGACAAAGCTGTAAGTCTTAAGTTTTTTAGTAAATAATCATTTTATCAGTTGAAGGTTAAGAGTATGTAAATCAGTAAAATAAGATTGAACTTATTACTGAAAAATAGTAGTATGAATCACTGCTTATTTTAATCCCATCGGGAATAATTTCTATAGTACCTCTCCAATTTGGAGTTAAAATTAAATCAAGTCTTATTTTGATTACATCAGGTTGTAATAACTGGTTTTAATTATGAAATAGATGGTAGATTTTCAATTTCTGCAGCAAATCCGAATAGCGGTTCAGTAGCGAAATAGCATTAAAATTTATTTGAAGGAACAGGAGAGTTCCTGTGACTGATACTGATTTAACAAACAACAATTACGCTACACTATTTTGGAATTTTGACATTTATAATTGTAACTTTTATTTCCAATAATGAACTGCCAAGGGCCATTTATTACAACAAACTGCCATTTCTTATAAGTAAAAAACTTTACAGCTATTATAGGATAACTTTGCGCTCGATTTAAAAAAAGCATGAAAATTTAAGCTGAGTTAAATTAAAATTTTTAAACATTTTAAATAAAATAATGAAAATGAAAAAGATACTATTTTTAAGCTTCGTTTTAGCTTTTATGTCTTGTTCTAAAGATGACAATGAAGCTGTTACAGAGCATACGAAACCAGGTTTGGCTGAAGAGACTGATTTATTAAGTGGCTATTCTTCTTTTGAAGTAACATTACCCGAGAATTTGAGGGAACTGACTTCAGCGGCCAATGCAACATTCGCTGTATGGCCCAGTATTTTCTTTTCTGCAAATGACGATAATACGATCGATGTGTACTGGGAGGGAAGCAACACGGCACTGAATGGGCACAGGCATTTTACAAAAATTTCATTGCAGAGTAAGCAAATAGTGGCAGAGAATCCGCTGCCGGCAGCTTTAAATCTTGGGAACACCCGCTTTTTGGGTTATGATAAAATCAGTGGCGGACGCTATATCATGGGAACATCTGATGTAAATCCGGATAATCAGTTGCGAAAAAATCCAAAGCTTTACTGTTTTGATAGTAATGGGACTGTAAAGTATACTATAGATTTATGGAAAGACTGCGATCCGGCAAATATAGCGACAGGTCAGGCCGGACAGGCCATAATGACTTACAATAAAGCCGGAGATACTTTTGGTGTTTACATGGCACACAGGGCCGGAGGGCATCAGGCCGGCTGGTTGGGCTTCTATAAAGCCGAGACTGGCGAAAGAACTTTCCTGCGGGATTGGTATATTTCTCACAACTTCGATCAAAGGCTTCTGCCACTTCCGGATGGTCGTTATGTGGCACTTGCTCATGGTGATGCACTTCCTAAACGATCTTTGTTCGTAGAGGGCTGGGATGTTAATAAAGGCAGATTGAACTGGCTGAACTACTATGATATTCCCGGTGCCAGTGGTGAAAATAATAGAAAATCATCCACGGGAGAGGTTATTAATTTACCCAATGGCAATCTGGCTATTGTGTATGCTACGCAAAGGGACCATAGTACAGAGAAAATAGTGAGAGATGTTCGCGTTGCTATTGTTTCGGGTATTGGAACAAGTGCACAGAAAGTAATTAAAGAAAATTGGTTAACCAGTTACGCTGCCGATACCGAAATTGATGAAACAGCAGGTTGGGGCATGCAGATTGGACGTTATTCTGACGATAAAATCTTTTTAGCATGGAATGTTTTTAAAACTCAGCAAAGTAATAAAATTCAAAAGACCACTTTTGCTTTGATAGACAATGAAGGAAATCTGCTAAAAACAAAAGATACCCTGGTGAATACTTCAAAAAAAGAAGGAATAAAAATGATTCAGCCGGCACAGACTATGAGAAGAACAAGTGACGGGAAGTATTTGGTTTTTCTTTCAGAAGGTTCTGAGTCTAATAAGCTTAGGGTTAATATGATGCCGGTAAAAAAAATAAATAGGTTTGGATGAGGTGTTGTTACAAAATAGCGATGTAACGAACTGAAAAAAAGAATATAAATTTATAAGTTTGAATAGTTAAGAGACGACCAACCGGTCGTCTCTTTTATTTTAAAAGCCTTAAAATGATTTTTGTTGTATTGAAAACGATGAGATAAATTTATCGAGATGATCACTTTTTTATATTGCCTGAAAACTAAAAAACAGGTATTTATACTAGAAATAGCTATTGACTAAATAATTATTTTTACGTTGAAAATTCAAAGATTAGAAAAATGTAGTAAGATGAAACAGGCTGTCTTCGTTTATTATTAATCATCATGAATAAATGCTTTCACCAATCCGAATAGTTACTAATTGTATGTGCAAAGCTTTGTTTGTAGAGGTACATGTTAGTCAACTGAACAAAACTGAAAAGGAAAAATATGAATATTCAGTCCGACCAAACGCGAGAGAATCAAATGCAATCGGTAGCAAATTCAGTTGCTCAAAAGGGGATTGGCGGCAAGTCTGCTTTTCAATTGGTGGATAACAGACCTGAGACTATTGTGCAAAGAAAATTGCAGGAAGCAATTAATAGTAGTTCTCAAGTGAAGAAATTGATGGCTTTTGATCAAAGGGTCAAAAGAAAAAATCCTGCTGATCAGGTTGCCCAATTTAAATCTTCTCAAAATGAACCCATTCAACTTTTACGAACTGCTACTAGTTTTAATAAAGAAATTGAAGGAGCTGGCGGTGTTACAAGCAATATTTTTTTTAAAGCAATTACGAACGGCTTACTAAAATTTAAAAAGGCCGGACAACCCAAATCTATTAAAGGAAGAATGCTTCATAATATATATGAAAGTATTACAGGACCTACTCAATCAAGTTCTACTGATAAATTAAAAGCATTAGATACTATAGAACATTCCGCTTATAGGTTTTTGAACATAAATGTGGGAAGAAATACTCCTGTATCTACTCAATTAAGGCTCTTGATTGAAAATTTGTTGGATGAAGTTCAGCAAGAACATCAGAAAATTATTTCTACAGAAATAAGTAAAGGCAGGGTTCCTTACTTCCGTGGTGAGGAAGCTCTTTCTAAACAACAGTTGGCACAAACACATCAGGACTGGCGTAGTATCGCAGCCGGGACAGGTTCTCTTGATATCAATAGTGCTACTGCTGAAGATAAGAATGAGAAGCCTAAAGGTTTTTCTAACGAGATTTTTAGTATGTTGCACCGTACGATGGGAAGTGCAGGAGGACGTGAACTGGTTCATTCTATTAACAGTGACGACAAGGCAGTCAAAGTTTATCCAAAGCATCCATTATCCATTGCGATGATGGGAGGTGGAGGGACAGTTGGAGAAACGCAGGCATTAGCAACTGGTACTTTAGCTGCTCCTGTTGCAGGCCCTAAACAGGATTCAATACTAAGAGTAGAACCTGGTATGACTGACACTCAGTATCCTAGTAAAGATGAGCATGGACGAGCTATACTATCCCCTGCATGGTTATTGTTTGCTCATGAGTTGATTCATACAAGGCACAATCAATTAGGCATGAACCATCGTAAGCTTGATGGTGCTAATTACGTTTCAGGAATGCCCCACGAAATGTGGAGCAATGCAGAAGAACATGCCACGATTGATCTTGGCGTTCCGGGAACTAATATAACTGAAAATAGTCTGCGAGCTGAACATGGACTTTCCAAAAGAATAGGACATGGATAGACAGGAAATTGTAAAACGATTTATTATGGCAATGGCAATAGTTTTCTGATAATAATACACGAAACGCTCCTAACTGCACCTAAAAAAGCGACCCTAGTATATGAAGTTTCCAGACTTCTTACCACTTGTAATATTTTTTTTCTGCAACTACTTAGACTTTTTCCGCATTAGTTGTTCTTGCCACTTTTTTGGGTACCCCTTACTTTTATGTAATAAATGTACTACATTTGTCACTGATTCAAAATCAAATCAAAATAAAGTCTTATAAAATCTTTGTGATATTGAAAAAACAAAAAATGACTTTATAACAACTTTCGTGATATGCTAAAAAATTAAAATAAGGTTATCACAATTGTTGTAATATGACATAAATAGACAAGAAGTTTATCACAGGGATAAAATAGAAAATCAAATTAATGTGGGTGATGGAAAAAGATAAAAAGATTGGCGAAGTATTAGGGATACAGCAAGAAGAAATGGCGGTGCTTTTGATCGTGCCGCTAAGTCAATGGGCGATGTATGCAGTGGGAGAGCGTGGTCTGCCAAAAGAGGCTCATCAAAAACTGGCCGAAATGCTCGCTTTTTTACAACAACAGGATGAAGACGCTGCGGATAATATTACTGCTGCAAAAGGTCCGGGATCTAAAGCAATGAAGTTCTGTGAGGATGAGCTGATGAGGAACCAAAAGAAGCAAAATACTATAGCCACGCAACTCGAAAAGTGTAAGGCAAAATATACATCGGCTCGCAATGGTTTAAAGCTTGCCGGTTTTCTGACGGGGAAAATGCAGGAAAAATGGCAAGAGGAGCAATTGCTGATCATCAAAAAACGAACAGAAGCTGTTATAGAAAGAAATAACCTGGAACTGCAGGCAGAATATGAATGTAAACTAAGACTTCTGAAAGAACAGGAAGTATCGTTGAAAAAGGAACTATCAGGCAGGTAAAATAGTTTACAGCTGAATTTTGTTCAATCGGGATGCAACTGAAATAACTCAACTGACTGTTTTTTTTCTTTATATAGTATTGAATTACAATTATTTGAATTATTTTTATCTAATAATAGCATCTTGTCAGTTTTTTAATTTTAAAACAATCGTTAAATCAGATTTATAAAATTTCGGGATACATTATTTTGTTCTGATTGTATTCTAAAAATCAACTCAATACTAAATCTAATTAAAAATATATTTCTCAAACTAGAATAAAATGGAATCAGGTGCAGTCCTATTTTTGCAGTCAGTCAGGAAAATTTGTCCTGATATACCCGATTATGAGCTTTCTCAGTTTGAATCAAAATATACTTTTGAAACATTAAATAAGAAAGATTTTTTTCTTCAGTCCGGAAAGGTGCAGACAGCAATTGGTTTTGTCGTAAGCGGACTTGTGCGTTCTTCTTTTATAGATAACGATGGAAATGAAATTACGGTCGGCTTCTATTCTGAAGGCTATTATGCGACACACTATCCTTCTTTTATAACCCAACAGCCCAGCAAATATTCGATTCAGTGTTTGGAGCCCACCACTATGGTTTGTATTTCTTATGAAAATTTGCAATGGATTTACGGGCAGTTGCCCGGTTTTGAAAGATACGGCCGATTAATTGCCGAAGAAATTCTAAAACGCCAGCAGACCCGTATTGAAAGCTTTATATTTCAAACGGCAGAAGAACGCTATATTGATTTTACGAAGCACCATTCTGCTTTGTTTAACAGAATATCGATCTCCCATCTTTGCAGCTTTCTTGGAATCGAAAGACAAACACTTACCCGAATTCGTCAAAAACTAGCACACCAATAGTTTTTTGACACATTTGTGTCAGGAGTAGCTTTTGATTATTTAAAATCTTTGCAGTGTCAAATTAAATGAACTGCTATGAAAACGAATATCTTACTTATACTCGGACACCCTTCTGAAAATTCTTTTTGCAATGCATTGCTTGATTCTTACAGAAAAGGAGTAGAAACTACAGGAGCCAACTGCAAAACCATTTATATATCCAGACTCGATTTTAATGTAAATCTGTCTGACGGATATAAAACGGGAGAAACAGTATCACTTGAAAAAGATCTGATTCAGGCACAGGAGCTGATTTTGTGGGCCGATCATGTGGTCTTCTCTTATCCGAATTGGTGGGGATTTATGCCTGCCGTTACTAAAGGATTTATAGACAGGATTTTTCTGCCGGATTTCGCATTCAGACATCATTCCGGAAAAATCTTCCCGGAAAAACTTTTAAAAGGAAAAAGCTTAAGACTCCTTGTTACTATGGACACTCCAAAATGGTGGTTCTATCTGATCTACCGTGCCTCACAATACCAAATACTCAAAGATATCGTGTTCGGCTACGTGGGATTTGATCCTATCCGGTTTTCCACTTTTGGTTTTATGAGGAAATCAACAGAAAGCCTGCGCAATAAATGGCTGAAAAAAACAGAACAATTAGGAAAACAGCTTAAATAAAATAATGCAATTATTAAAAATCAAACATCATGAAACATTTAGCAAAAGAGCATACGAATGCTCACATCGAACCTAAAAAAGGTTTTAAAATTCACTTATTGGTATTTGTATTAACTATTCCTGCCCTTTGGCTGCTGTGGTTTTTTACAGACAGAACGTACCTATGGCCGGTCTGGCAGACTGCAGCCTGGGGAACCGGTTTATTATTTCATTATATGGGAGTCTTCATTTTTAAAAAGAATTTTCACCAATAAGCAAAAGCCATGACCATAAAAACATCACTTTCGATTTTACGGATTGTACTGATTGTAACATCCTTATTTTTAGGGAGCAACCCCTTTGCAGCAGCACAGAATTCAGGTAATGCTCCAGCAAAAGCTATTCCTGAAGTGCTTAAAAATCAAGAAATGGCGGCCCGAATTACCCGTTACGAAGTCAAAAAAGGCGATCAGGAAAAATTTCAAAAAGCCCTGAAAGAGTATGTCGCAGCTGCTCTTTCAAATGAGGGAAATATAATGGCAGAAGCGTATTTCGAAAAAGAAAATCAAGCGGTGATTTGGCTGTTTGAACGCTGGAACAATCAAAAAGAACTGGAGCAATTCAGGAAGAATTCAAAAGGAAACGCGGTAACAATAGTAGCGAAAACAGCTTTAGCAAAGCCTGAAAAAATAATCTGTGTAAAAGATTTAGAGCCCATTTCCAAAAAGGAATGGCGCAGAACAAGCAAGGCAGAAGACGAACAGCTTACCATCATGCTTTTTGTAGAGGCAAAGGCTGGTACAGAAGAAAATTTCAGAAAGCTTTATCACGTAGCCATGCCTCAGTTTCGAAGTGAACCCGGTGTTGTCACCTATCAATTATCACAATCAGAAAAAGATGCCACGCAGTTTATAACCTTTGAAAAATTCAGAAGTAATGACGCGTTCCAGTATCATCTGAACTTTCCGCCCATTCAGCCAGTGCTGGATTACCTGAATACGAGTATAAAAAAACAGCCGTTTCAGGATGGAATTCATCATCTGGTCGAATTTGCACCACTCATTCGGGAATAACAGCAAAAATTAAATTTTAAACACAATTACTATAATCTTTAAATCTGAAAAAATGAAAACAATGAAAACAATGAAACAAATTATCGCAGCAGGGGCATTGAGTATGCTTGCTGTAGTACAAGCAGAAGGTCAAACCATAATAAAAACTAAAGAAATGAATGTAAATTATGCTAACGAGTTAGAAATAGTAAACAAATTGTCTACTCAGTCTGCGGTTGTCAACATGCCCGTATCAAAATTGTTGGATGCGCCGGGAAATGAAGCTTTGAAAGCTTTCTTCTTTACACCTGTAAAAAATAAATCAGCGCTAAAAGGGAAAAAAATCGCCGTTATCGTATCAGACGGTTTTGAGGAAATTGAATTGACAGGACCCGTTTGGTACTTTAAGGAATTGGGAGCAGAAGTAGAGATCATTGCGCCTAAATACAATCCGGCTCCGGAAAGATACGGACTGGTATATCCGGAGATGTCTAAAACACATGTAATGGCTATTCAATACTTACAACCGGTTGGCTGGATAAAATTCGATCATACGGCTGATCAGATCAAAGTAAGTGATTATGACGCTGTATTTATTCCGGGTGGAGCCTGGAATCCGGACAATCTTCGATACGATAAAGATGTCATAAAATTTGTTCAGGATTTCAACAAGGCCGGAAAATTAATAGCCGCTATTTGTCACGCTCCGGTTGTATTGGCATCGGCTGATATTTTGAAAGGAAGAAAGCTAACAGGCTACTGGAACATTCAGGTAAATTTGAAAAATGCCGGTGCAACTGTAGTTGATGAACCTGTTGTTACCGATGCAAACATCATAACCAGCAGACATCCGATTGATGTAGCCGATTTTTCAAAAGCGGTCGAAAACTGGTTAGTTAAAAAGTAATGCCTAAAGGTGATTGGATAGTGGAGAAAGAAGACCTTCTTCACTATCAAAATCATCAAAAAACAAAAATATATTTAAAGCGAAATGATTATGAAAACAGATATTTTTAAACCCGCAGAGATTGGTTTTTTACAAGTAAAGAATCGCATTGCCATGGCTCCAATGACGAGAGCAAGAAATGCAGCTGGTATTCCGGACGAAAATAATGCTCTTTACTACGCACAGCGTTCAGGTGCCGGTTTAATTATTACCGAAGGAACTGCCATATCCAAAACAGCAAAAGGAGTACTTTATATTCCCGGCTTATATACCGCAGCACAAGTTGAAGGCTGGAAGAGCGTAACGCAGGCAGTTCACGAAAAAGGCAGCACCATATTTTCGCAATTGTGGCATGTAGGCAGGGTGTCGCATACCTCAAATCAGCCAGGCGGAATTGCTCCTGTAGGCCCATCAGCTATTCAGGCGCAAAATACTTCGGCATGGGGGTATAACGAACATGGCATTGAAGGTTTTGTACCGGCATCAAAACCTAAAGCCCTTTCCTCAGGTGAAGTGAAAGGTGTCGTCAATGATTTTGTCAAAGCCGCTGAAAATGCTGTGGCAGCAGGTTTTGATGGTGTAGAGATACATGGGGCAAACGGTTATCTGATTGAACAATTTTTAAATCCTTTTGTAGACAACCGTACCGACGAATATGGAGGGAGTATTGAAAACCGTTCCAGGTTCTTATTGGAAATTATTGATGCTGCAATAGCGGCAATTGGAAATAAAAAAGTAGGTATCAGGCTAACACCCTACGGTGGTTTGGGAGACTTGCCACATTACGATGAAATAGAAGCAACTTATAAATATCTGGCGCAGGAATTAAAGAAAAGAAATATAGTGTATATTCATTTAATGGACCAGCAATCAAAAGGGAGTCATGCTTTGCCGGATGGGTTTACCGAACATTTCCGTTCCTGGTATGATGGCATAATTATTCTTGCCGGAAGTATGGACAGGGAAAAATCAGAGCAGTTGATCAATGCCGGAATAATTGATATTGCCGGCTTTGGAGAACCCTTTATTTCAAATCCGGATTTGGTGGAACGTTTGCAAAACAACTGGGAATTAACAAAACCAAATCGCGACTTACATTACGGATTGGGAAATCATGGATATACAGATTGGGAAACGTACAGACAGCCCGTAACAATTTAATTGGTTTGAAATTATCGCTTTAAATTCTGATTGTATTTTAAATGAAGAGGTATCTTTGAATATTGCCATGATAAGTTTTTAGACTTAACATTCTGTTTTTATCTTCTTAAGCGATGTATTAAAAAAAGGGAATAATACAAATGCAATGAGCTGAATCATGATTTTGTCATTTCAGAGGCTATGAAAGAGGTATTGCCTGAAACTATACCGGTCACATATAAGGATCAGGGAGAAATATTTTTAAGAGGCAAAGCCAATCCGGTGAAATTATACACAGTTGATTTTTAATTCTTAAATTCCATATATTTTAGTAGAAATTATTATTTATAAAGTACCATTATGAAAGCACTCGTTATTGGAGCAACAGGCGCAACCGGAGAATTGCTGGTTGACGAACTTCTGGCAGACCAGAATTATACAAGGGTTACCATTTTTGTAAGAAGGCCAACAGGAAAACAAAATCCGAAACTCGTAGAACATGTTATTAACTTTTCCAGTCCGGAAACATATAAGGATCTGATTGTTGGAGATGTTCTCTTCTCTTGTTTGGGAACAACGCTAAAGGCCGCTGGTACAAAAGAAAACCAATGGAAGATAGATTTTGAAATTCCGGCAGCTTTTGCCACATTCGCTAAAGAAAATGGAGTTTCTTCTATTGTCCTGTTATCTGCTTTCGGAGCTTCTTCGGAAAGCAAGGTTTTCTATTCGCAGATAAAGGGGAAACTCGAGGATAAAATTACCCGGCTTGATTTTGAGCAGTACATTATATTCAGACCGGGTCTGTTACTGAGAGCAGGTTCAGATCGATTTGGCGAAAAGATAATGGGTTATATACTAAAAGGTGTAAATGCGATAGGCTTGTTTCGAAAATTCAGGCCAATGCCAACGGCTCTTCTGGCAGAAAAATTAGTAAAAGCGCCAACAGTCTTCCCTGCAGGAACCTCCGTTATCGAACTGGATGAAATATTCAGATTACGGGATTAGTTTGTAATTGATGCATGAAAGCAGGCAGATGGTTTTTGGGTTAACTCTTGTATTTATTGAGTTAATAGTTGTCGTTGAAATGGCTTAGATTAGTGCTAAAAATTTAAATAACTCCAATTTACACCCTAAAGAATGTATTTAAAATACCTATTGATTTGCTTCTCTTTGTTTTCAATCACTGCAAATTCACAACTAGTAGAGCCTAAAAAAAATTTCCGCGCCGCAGACTCGCTTCTAAAGGAACCTAGTTTCTCTGTTCACAAAGACAATTATTTTTTAACAGGAGTACCCATTAATACAGATATCACCCGCGATAATGCCGATGTAAAATACCAGGTAAGTTTTAAGTTGCGATTGAACTCAAAGCCATTATGGGGCGGTTTTTTCCCGTATTTAATGTACACCCAAAAAGCCTTTTGGGATATTTATGCAAGCTCAAAACCCTTTTCGGAAATTAATTTTAATCCTGGCGTGGCCCTTGTTCGTCCGTTTTATTTAAAAGGCGGAAGGCTGACGTATGGATCAGTCTCATTCGAACACGAATCAAACGGTCGGGATTCTATTTATTCCAGAACCTGGAACATGCTTGCCTTCTCTTTAAAATCACAAATTTCGCCACGATGGGTTGTCGGATTGAGAGGATGGATTCCGCTCGTTGATAAGGACGATAATCCGGAGCTTACCAAATATGTGGGCTACGGCGAAGCGAGCGCCACTTATCAGATACAGCCGGGACGATGGAGCGCAGATATTCTTTTCAGGAAAGGAAGTGGTCTTATTAATTATGGATCGTTGCAGACACAGGTAAACTGGAGACCTTATAAAAGTGAAAATTATTATCTCACACTGCAGTGGTTTGTAGGATATACAGAAAGTTTGATTGATTATCAGGAACATAAAAGCATGGTACGTCTGGGATTTACGATTAAACCTGAAAATATGGGAATTTTTTAATCTACTTTAATTTTCAGCACATGATTTATAAAAAACCACTCCAAATTAGGAGTGGTTTTTTATTTCTCCTCAGCTTACAGCTAATTAAGTTTATTAAAATATTCATTATGAAACCTGATTCCTTCCATGTATTGTTCCGGTGACATTCCGTATAGCGGTTTCCAATATCACTGTAAATCTCCTTTGTATTAAGATCTTCCGGACTTTTTTTTTACTGAAGATGACTGTAATTGATTAATTCTGTTTTTACAGGAGAATTCGAGGTTTCTAAATTTTTGGTTAGCATATTCTGTTCTTTAGTTGGTGTAAAACGCTCAGGCATCTTTTTGTGAGGTCAAAAGTTTTATTTTTTCAACAGCTATTTTGTTTTCATTGGCTACCTCGACTAATGCAAGCAGGATATCGTTCCTGAAAATTATTTTATTTCTTACATTTCTGATAATAGTTTTACTCGGTGGTTCCTGTCCTTTTCGACTAAAATATTGAATAGTTGGTTCAACATAGGTATACGGCAAATGCTCATCTATAAAATTATAGGCTTGTTCATTGTGCGAATACATTTCATCATCCTTATTATTTTTTACTAATTTTGACATATATTTGATATTTATTACTTAATCTTGCATTAGAATGTAAATGTAAGAAAAATAATATACAAAATATATGTTTTGCCTAAAAAAATGTACGAATTGTTTTATTTTATAATAAATAAGGAAAAAAGATGTATAATGAAAAATTGGCAAGATTCTTTAAAGCGAAGGGTCTTAAGCAAAAAGAGGTAGGATTGATTATGGGTTTTAGTGAAGCTATGGTTGGAAGATATCTAAACAGAACTGCTAAGATGAGCCCTGAATTTTTAATGAGTTTAAGCAGGAATTTTCCGGAAGTGGATCTGAACGATCTTTTTGCTTCTGAAAATGAAGATCCAAATGCAATTCATGAACCTAAGGAAAAATATCAGACTACGGTTCTTACAGATATAGGAGAAATTGAAGTAAGGCTTAAGATGATAAAAGAAAAATTATCCAAAAAGAAAGACTGAAAATAGAAAACCTGCTGACATTTTGTTTGCAGGTTTTTTTTATTCAATTTTCGATATAAATTTTTCCTTCCATTGTAATTACTGAGGAACCGCCTACTAATATGCCGTCGTCTGTTACCGCTATTTCTATTAAGGAGGGCTGATTTAATTTTACACCTTGTAATATTTGATAGTGGCTGTCTTTTTGTATGATTTTTTTATACCATAATAAACCTGCCAAAGGACCGGCTGCTGTTCCTGTTGCGGCATCTTCATCAATGCCTATTAACGGATTAAAAAAACGGGACTGAACAATAGTGCCATTTTCCTCGCCAGTGAGCGCAAAACAATAAAATCCTTCAAAATTATATTGTTTAGACAGTGCTATGAGTAATTTGTTGTCTGGTTTGATTGTATTTAGAATTTCAATATTCTGTATGGGCACCATTACATGTGCGACTTCTGTTTTTACGATAACAGGATCAAAATTGAGAATATTGAGGTCTTTTACCGAAAGCCCTAATGCTAATGCTATTTTTTCTGCCGGAATTGAATCTCCAATTAGTGCCGGTTTCTGGAGCATTTTGACAACAGCTAAGTTATTTTCCTCTTTAAAATTTATATAAATAGGGATCGATACCGCTTTCATCATTACCTGTTGCACTGAATTTAGGTTGGTAAAAAAAGTTGCATCCTTTAACAAGGCTGCACATACGGCCCCCAATAAATTATGTCCCGCTCCGTCTACCTCAAATCCAATTGGGGTAAAAGACCGGACATGTAATAATTGTTTTTGTTGTGAATATTCTACAAAAGAAGTTTCTGAATAACCAAATTCCCTTGCGATATTTTCGTAATCAGATAATTTTAATTCCTCTTTGGTAAATACTACTGCCAACGGATTTCCCTTGTAGCTTTTATCGGTAAAGACATCTAAAACGAAATAGTCTAATGCTTTTTTCATGATCTGTTATTAAAAATACTAAATGTGTATTACTATTACATATTGCCTGATAAAACCGGACAAGATTGCTTTATTTTTAATTGCGTTTCAGAATTTGTAAATAGAATTCTTCCGACGGGCACAAATAAATTTAAGAATTTATAGATTTCTTTTTTCTGAAAATTAAAAAGGAAATTATTCGCTTAAGTTAATTTTTTAGTTTTTACTCCCTTGATCAATAGCCACCCCACCATTGCAAATTCTGCGGTTGCAGAGGTTATTCCGACTAAGATACCGGTTTTGGAATGATATTCGGGAAATAAGATAAAAGTTGTCGTGTCTAGCAGATAACAAAGGCCACCAAGAATTAAAAGAACTCCCAGGATTTTTGGAATAAAGTTGGACCGATACGCTAATTGCCCAAAGGGAATAAGCCAGAGTCCCCAGAAAATTCCAATGATGACATTTCCGTTTCCATACATTTTCAGGCTTAACATGGCCAAAGCATTTTGTTGAATAGAAGAAAAGCGGGTCATAAAATCCTCTTTCAGAATGAGCAGGACATAATATTGATTAAAAATAATGAAAAATGCAATTGGAACACCCACAATAACTAATGCCACCAAAGTCCGGGCTAAATGTGCATTGACATTTTTAAATAAATTGTATAAGGTCAATGCCAGAAATACAAATACGGTCTGGCAGATCAGACTGCTGAAAATCCCAAATCGGAACAGTAATTCGTGGTCCAGAATATTTTTTGCGGTCAAATGGATGTCATCGCCCACAAATAATTGTGTTGGAACATACATGATTCCAAATGCGCCGGTAATTGCAATTATCAAATACAATATTCCTGCTAATCTTGCTGTCTTTTTTTCTGAACTCATATTTTCTGTAAATTATTAACTGTAAGACGGTTATAAGATGTCTTTGTTACAGTTCAAATTGGATTTTGGGGAGATTTACCGGAATTTGTACTGAAAATAAAACCTCTGTTCCAGCCCCGATAGGAGCGGCATCCTTTTGTTTTTTTCTTTAAAAAGCAAAAGATACAGCGGATAGCGGGACTACAGGTCTTCTGAAAATGAATTTTGTGCTGTCCTAAAACAAATAATACATAGTGTCCTTTTTTATTGGTTTTGCTTTTTAGATTTATGTTTCAATCCACTTTAGATTAATTTCATTAAATTCGTAAATACTTTTTAGATTATTTACTTTACAAAAAAAAGCTTCATGACTTCAGCTATCACAAAACTATTCTTTGCCGGCATTTTTTTATTGGCTTTTTCGGTCAATGCCCAAAATGAAACTTATACCCGCGATTCTGTGGTGGCCGATACGACTTTTGTGAACTTAAAAGACTACAGTACTGATTTTGTTTACGATATGAAATATGCAACAGCAGATAATTTTCTGAAAGCTAAAGTGTACGATTGTGCAGAATGTATGTTGCGGTACAAAACAGTTAAGGCATTGATAGCCGCCAACAAGGAATTTATGAAAAATGGCTGTAAAATAAAGCTTTTTGATTGTTACAGGCCTTTGTCTATTCAGGAGAAAATGTGGGAAATTGTCCCGAATCCGGAGTATGTGGCGGATCCAAAAAAAGGCTCCATCCATAACAGAGGAGGAGCCGTAGATATTTCGTTGGTGAATGCTGATGGAGTTGAGCTGGAAATGGGAACTACATTCGATTTTTTCGGAATTCAGGCCAGCCATAATTTTAAAAAACTTCCGGTGCCGGTAAGGGCCAACCGAAAATACCTTAAAAGTGTAATGCTGCAAAATTGCTTTAATTCCTTTGATTCGGAATGGTGGCATTATAATTTAAAAACAGGTTTGAAAGATCCTGTTTCCAACCAAAAATGGGAATGTGACTAATTTAATTTATTCGACGCATCTTATGTTTTCTATAAAATACGTATTCGGATGCGATACTTTACCATTTAGCTCAGAGGTTAATTCTCTTTTTACAATATAATCTTCTGTATCTGTTAAGTACTTAATTCGCATAATTGAGATGGGAGATTTTTTAAGCTCTTCGTAATTGTCTTTCATAAACATAAAAATCCCTGTATTAACACGGTTGCTAAAACCTTTTTCATCCTGAATAAGCGTACCGCAGGTTTCCTGGTTGATGTGCATTAGTGTTACTATTTTTCCATTTTCCAGCTGAAGGAATATTTTTGAATTTTTGTCAAAACAATTCGCTTTTATAAAATCTTTGCTTTTCTGGATAAGCTGTAAATTTAAGGTAGGTAATCCGTCTGTCTGTGCCAGCGAAAAGAAAACATAACTGAAGCTGCCTCCAAAGTATTTTTCGCTCATCAGGTATTCATTTGTTATTTTATAAGTACCAATAGAGTCGTTTACGTTTACACTATATTCACAAGGTTTTTGAGC
Source organism: Flavobacterium circumlabens (assembly GCF_004345565.1). GTDB lineage: Bacteria > Bacteroidota > Bacteroidia > Flavobacteriales > Flavobacteriaceae > Flavobacterium > Flavobacterium circumlabens. The sequence goes on from NZ_SLWA01000003.1 coordinate 439,455, forward strand.
AAATGCAGTCAGGGTTAAAAGAAAAAGAGTCAGCGTAATTAGTTGTTTCATTTTTAAGTAATTTTTCTGCAAATTAAAACTATTTTGTGATCATTTTTATCAGTTGTGAAAAAACAATAAAGATTTCCTCCGTTTTTTATTTTCCATTTTTTTCGGATGTTCTCTACCGTGTCCGGAAAATTTCTCGTGGTGACATTTGCCTGTTGATTGAAAAGAGCCGTTTTCATATCGTTTTTGTTATATGAAATGGATTTTTCGATTTCAAAAGCTCTTCCTGGGAAATCAATTAATTCTTCCGAGGTATACAAATGGGAATGTTTATGAAGTTTGTTAATCCCGAAAACAGCACTAACTTCATCAAATCCCCCCGATTTCATAATGGCTGAATTGGGCTCGTAAAGATATTTTTGCGGTAAATGGTACGATGGAAAATCAGAATGATCTCCTAAAATAAATTCAAATGTTTCGGTTTTTTCTTTTAAGATATTGGCTGTTTTGATAGTTATGTCACCGGAATATTGACTATGAATTTCGAAAAGTAACTCTTTAACCTCGTTTTCGAGCGCAATAATATGAATAGTTCTCACGCATTTTAATTCGGAAAGTGCGGCTGAAATATCCAGTAATGGGGCGGTTTTTATTAAAACAGCATCCGATTTTTCAAAGTAAAAATCTAATAATTCCGGCACATTAGGCAAACAGTCCCTGAGCATAAAAACTTTTCCTTTTGCGTCATTTCTTCGGGAAGGATCAATATAAATCCAATCCCATTTTTGGTTGGATTCGTTTAAAACAGTTGTAGAATCTGCAGCATAAAAAGTACAGTTTTTAACTTTTAGCTGCTCAAAATTATGTTGTACGATGGCAGATAAATCTTCATTGATCTCACAATGCGTAATGTTTTTGAAGTTCTTTGAAAAGTAATAGTCATCGACCCCAAAACCTCCCGTCAGATCGATCAAAGTGGCTCCGGAAATTAACGAAGCTTTGTAAGCCGCAGTTCTCTCGGAAGAAGTTTGTTCTACGGATATTTTACTCGGATAGATGATGTTTTCTGTTGAAAACCAAGTGGGTAATTTGTCTTTCGCTTTTGTTTTGGCTTCAATCTGATTCAGAATTAAAATCCAGTCAACCTCCGGAAACGGATTTTTCTGAAGGGCTAATTTTGAAATCGAAGCCCCACTATTTTGAGTTATAAAATCCTGAATAGGTTTGCTTAAAATAGAAATGTTCAAGGCTAAATTCTTTCGGTTAATACGGAGACAATTTTGTTGTCAGGAAAAAATTCTTTTAAAATTACTTTTATCATCGTGAAAACCGGAATAGCAATGATCATTCCGACAATTCCAAAAGTGATTCCGCTGATTAGTGTAATAAGAAATATTTCTAACGGGTGCGAATTTACACTTTTTGATGAAATTATAGGCTGACTTATGTTATTATCAATCGCCTGAACCAGTAAAAAACCAATAATTACATAGATTGTTTTGGGCAGGATTTCACTTTGAAAATCGCTTCCGATCATACTAATCATCGTTAAGATTCCGGCGAGGATAGTCCCGATAATAGGCCCAATGTATGGAATGATGTTTAGGATCGCACATAAAAAAGCAATCACAAAAGCATTTTTATTTCCGAAGATCACCAGAACGATTAAGTATAGAATAAATACGACAGTCAGTTGCAATAACAAACCAAGGAAATAGCGGGTGAGAAAATGATTTATTTTGGTAATTGAGTTCAGGATTTTTTCTTCGTTACTGTCCGGAAGAATTCGTCTTGCGGAGGCTTTAAAGGAATCCTGATCCTTCACAAAGAAAAAAGTGATAAAAAAGACAGAAACCAATCCCATTCCCATATCCGCCACAAAGCCTAAAATAGAATTAATGAAGGAGGTAAAATAAGTAAAATCAAGCATGGAAGTTACTTTAGAACTTTTAAGCACTTTATTTAAGTCAACGTGAGGAATATTGAAATAGGTTTCAATACTGCGTTCCGTTTCCATAAACTGCTGCTGTAAATTATTGGTGTCTAATAAAGATAAATTATTGGCCTGAGAGATAATCAGCGGAACAAATAAGAAGATAAAACCAACCATCAATAAAATAAACAAGATGAGTGTGGTTGCTGCCGCTAATGAATTACCGAATTTTAATTTATTTTTTAAAAATTGTACCAGCGGATTTGCAATAAGACACAATAAAAGCGAAATGCATAAATAGACAATTACAGTTTGTATCGTATATAAGAAATACAAAACAATCCCGATGATCAGGATGGTTGCCAAAGCTCTTAAAATTCCGTTAGATATAATTTTGGATGTGATCATGTTTGATTTTTAAAGTAAATATAGGGAAAAAGCTTTTGAATATATTGGCGAATACAAAAAAAGCGGGATGAAGAACATCCCGCTTTTAAACATAATTTTTATTTTTTTTGGATTAGATTCCAAAAGCTGCTCTAGGACCTCCTGTAACGAAGATCGCAGATATTCTGTTTTTTTGTCCGGTAGAGAACATGTACATAGCATTATCATCAGTGTAATCCATGTAGTTCATTGTCATTTCTACAGGAGTTCCTGAACAAGTACTGTAATGTGGGTAAGCTGGTACACCATAATTAGCAGTATTGTGCGTTGGAGTGTCAGATACTAAATCGCTTCCGCAAGTTGCATCTCCCCAGATGTGACGTAAATTCATCCAGTGACCCACTTCGTGAGTACCAGTTCTTCCTAAGTTATATGGAGCATTTGCAGAACCAGATAAACCGAAATATTTAGGATCGATTACCACACCGTCTGTTGAAGAAGCTCCTCCTGGAAATTGTGCGTACCCAAGAATTCCGCCACCAATAGTACAAGACCATAAGTTAAGCTTTGTTGTCGGAGACGTTGGCGCTAAACCACCCTGAGCTGTTTTTTTCATAGCATCATTAGTTCCCCATGAAGTTTTTGTAGTAGATTTTCTGATAATCTGATCTAATACAAATGTGATTCCTACGTTAGCTTTTACTCCTGCAAATAGTGCTGGTACACTGTTGTAGTCTGAGTTTAAAGCATTGAAATCTTTGTTTAACACATCAATTTGAGATTGAATTTGTGTAGCTGAAATATTTTCTGATGTAGTTCTGTAAAGAACATTTACTACAACAGGAATTTCGATTTTGCCATTTACCAAACGGCCTGAGAATCCTTTAATCAATTGTTCTGAAGTAAAGGCTTCAATTTGATTCATTCTGATTGCCAAAGTCGGATCAGCTTTCAATTGTGCTTCTAACACTTCCTGAGTGGCACAAGCGCGACGTGCGATAGCACTGGTTTCTGAATTCATACCTTCAGATTGATCATTTTGACAAGAAAACAGCAAGAGTGCTGTAATTGCAGATAAAAAAACTTTTTTCATAATAATAGGGGTTTTTTGTTACAATATTGTTGATTAGTTAAACAATATCGCAATTTTATAACAAAAAAACTTTGTGGCAAAATTTTCACAACAAATAATTTGTGAGAATTTTACAATCCCTTGTATAGTCTAGTTCTTACAAAAAAAACAAGTTATTTTTTTACGAAGTAATTTCGTACAAAGCTATACTTGCAGCTTGTACAACGTTCATACTACTGTTGTTACCAAACATATTTATGTGTACAATCTGGTGTGAAATTTTTAACAGTTCGTCCGATACTCCATCAACCTCACTTCCGATTAAAAGTGCTAATTTTTTATTTTCTGGAAGTATAAGGTCTTTGAGAGGTTTACTGTTGCTGGCAATTTCCAAAGCAATAATTTCGAAGTTGTTTTCGATTAAATAGGCAGTCAGTTCCGTTGTTTCTTCAATAATGGTATGCGGTACATGAAGGTGTGTACTTCTTGAGGTTTTGTTGATTTTTCTGGGTGTCAGCGGAATATCTTTTCCTAAAAAGATAATGTTTTCGACACCAAAAGCTTCACCAATTCTAAAAAGAGAACCTATGTTTTGCTGGAAATAAATATGATCGCAAACCAGCGTTATGGGAAACGTTTTTCTTTCAAATTGATTTTCGGAGTGGGTAAGCTGCACGTGTTGAAGATTAATTGGTAAAAATATAATTGATAATGTTAGCACCCATTTTCAGGGCTTTGTCTCTCACGGCAACAGGATCGTTATGTACTTCAGGATCTTCCCAGCCATCACCCAAATCACATTCATATGTATAGAGCAGTACGAGTTTGTTTTCGATGAAAATTCCAAAAGCCTGGGCGCGGGTACCGTCATGTTCATGAATTTTCGGTAAGCCATTCGGAAAGGGATAGGGTTTCTGAAAAATAGCATGATTGGCCGGAATCTCGACTAAATTAGTATTGGGAAATATTTTTTTGATTTCTTTTCGAATGTACTGATCCATTCCGTAATTATCATCAATATGCAAAAAACCTCCGCCGGTTAAATAATTCTGAAGATTACTGATATCACTGTCGCTAAAAACGACATTTCCATGTCCTGTCATGTGTACGAAAGGATACGAAAGCAAATCAGGACTACCGGGTTCCACAGTTGAGGGTTTTGCTTTTATTCGGGTATTGATATTCGAATTGCAGAATTGAATTAAATTCGGCAGCGAAGTAGGATTAGAGTACCAGTCACCGCCACCGCTGTATTTTAATAAAGCAATTTCCTGAGAAAAGGAAGAAACAGAAACAACGAATAAGAAGTAAAATATTTTTTTCATGTATTATAAATTATCTGGTAATTCGCTTTTTATATGCGGTATGTTGTGTCAAATGACAAAAAAAGGGGGATCAATTATTAGAGGTTTCATTAAAAAAAACAACACTGTGACAAGCTACAAGGGCAGCCGTTTCTGTTCGCAGACGCGTATTGCCTAAAGCAACAGGTTTGAAATTATTTTCTAAAGCCAATGCAATTTCTTTTTCCGAAAAATCGCCTTCCGGACCAATTAAGATGGTTACATTTTCATTGGGTTTTAAAACTTCTTTCAGCGATTTTTTATCCGTTTCCTCGCAATGGGCGATCAATTGTAAGCCTTCATTTTTTTGTTTAACGAATTCCTTAAAGGAAATTGCCGGGTTTAATTTTGGTAAAAAGGTCTCATTGGACTGTTTCATTGCCGACAGAATAATTTTTTCAAAACGTTCCGGATTGATGTTTTTTCGCTCCGAACGATCACAAAAAACAGGTGTAATTTCCTGAACTCCGATTTCGGTAGCTTTTTCTAAAAACCATTCGTAACGATCATTCATTTTGGTTGGCGCAACGGCCAGATGCAAATGAAATTTCGGCTGATCGGCTTTGGTAACCGAAAGAACCTGAACCGTACATTTATTGTCGGAAGCCAGTGTTATTGCCGTTTCAAATAGAAATCCCAAACCATTGGTGACGTGTAGGATGTCCGAATCTTTTTTTCGTAAAACCTTTATGATATGTCGGCTTTCTTCTTTGTCAAAAGAAAAACTCTCCGTGGTTTCGTCTATATTCGGGTTGTAAAATAATTGCATAATTAAAATTGAATTCGTGCTTTCGAAACTACAGATGAAGTTTCAAAACGATTTGATAAATATTTTTGATAGCCCACAATTCCAATCATTGCGGCATTATCTGTTGTGTATTCGAATTTTGGGACAAAAGTTTTCCAGCCATATTTGCCTTCACTTTCTTTCAGTCGCGTCCTGATACCTGAATTGGCAGAAACTCCGCCACCAATGGCGATTTGAGTAATTCCGGTTTCCTTGACGGCTAATTTTAACTTGTCCATCAGAATTTCGATAATTGTATATTGAATAGAAGCACAAATATCATTTAGGTTTTCTTCAATAAAATTAGGATTTTCTAATTTTTTCTTCTGGATGAAATAGAGAATAGCCGTTTTTAATCCCGAGAAGCTAAAATCCAATCCCGGAACTTTTGGTTTCGTAAATGCAAAGGCTTTTGGGTTTCCTAACTGCGCATATTTGTCGATTAGGGGCCCACCCGGATAGGGAAGCCCAAGAATTTTGGCGCTTTTGTCAAAAGCTTCGCCGACAGCGTCATCAGTGGTTTCTCCGATAATTTCCATATCAAAAAAGCCGTTCACTTTTACAATTTGTGTATGACCACCGCTAATGGTTAAGGCTAAAAAAGGAAATTCCGGTTTGTCAAAACCTTCTTCCTCTATAAAATGGGCTAAAATATGCGCGTGCATATGATTTACGGCAATTAACGGAATTTTTAACGCTAAGGATAAGGACTTGCTAAAAGAGCTTCCTACCAGAAGTGATCCCATTAAGCCGGGTCCCTGCGTAAATGCAATGGCAGTTAATTGTTCTTTTTGTACATTTGCCTTGCGAAGGGCAGCATCGATTACAGGAACAATATTCTGCTGATGAGCTCTTGAAGCTAATTCAGGAACCACACCGCCGTACTGATTGTGAATTAACTGATTGGCTACAACATTTGAGAGAACTTTATCGTTATGTAAAACTGCAGCAGCAGTATCATCGCATGAACTTTCGATGGCAAGAATAAAAACCTCTGAATTTTGCATATAAAGGCACGAATTTTGGATTATATTTGACAAATCAAATTTCTAAAATTTTCTTTGATTGAAGTAAATGCCAAAATTAAAGAAATTTTATCAAAACAGTCGTCCTTTGTCTGTTCAAAATAAATTTAAAAGAAAACTAAAATAAAAGAGCTATCAAAAAAGTAAAGAAAATAATATCCAGAACCCTAATTGGGTTAATCTTACTTTTGTTAGCAATAGCTATCATTTTGTCTTTACCTGTGGTTCAGACAAAAATTGCAACCTATATTACAGAATCGCTCAACTCTGATTTTAAAACTAAAATCAGTGTCGATAAAGTGGCGATAAATATTTTTGGCGGGGTCAAACTAAAGAAGGTTTTGATTTTAGACCATCATAATAAGGTTTTAATCTATTCGGACATTATTTCGACAGATATTTTAAGTGTTAAAAGATTGCTTGATGGTGACCTGATTTTTGGAGATCTGCGTCTGACGGGTTTAATCTTTAATCTGAGAACGTATAAAAATGAAACCGAAAACAATATCAATAAATTTATTCGGCTGTTTGACTCCGACAAACCTTCCAAAACCAATAAACATTTTTTACTGACTGCTAAAAATGCCTATATTACCAAAGGGACTTTTTCGGTGGTTGATGAAAATAAAAAAACACCCAATTTCCTCGATTTCAAAAAGCTTAATGCGTACATAAGTGACTTTAAACTATACGGTCCTGACGTCACTACAATCATTCACCGGTTTTCTTTTTTAGACCATCGTGGTTTGTATGTGTCTAATTTTGCAGGGAAATTTAGTTATAGCAAAAAACAGATCAAAGTAGAGAACCTGGCGATAAAAACTAAAAGGTCATCTATCTATGGTGCAGCAACACTGAATTATAAAGTAGAAGATTTTTTAAACTTTACAGATAAAGTTAAGTTTAATGTGGTGCTGGATTCGGCTTCTATTGCTACAAATGATATTCGTTATTTCTATGACGGATTAGGGAAAAATCAGCATTTTAAAATTAAGACAAAAATAACCGGTACCCTGAATAATCTTAATTTAAAAAGACTCAGGCTTAGTGATACTAACGGCTCCAGAATTGCCGGAACTATTAATTTCAGAAATCTTTTGGGGAATAAAGACCAAAAATTTTCTATGAATGGAAAATTCGATAAACTGATTTCAAGCTACGATAATCTGGTTACTTTAATGCCTGTAGTGCTGGGCAAAAAACTTCCCAAAGAACTTCAAAGACTGGGGAAATTTAATATTGTTGGTAAAGCAAAACTTTCGACAACTGCTTTGGAAACCGATTTTAGGATGATAACTGATTTAGGAAATGGCCAGGTGGATCTGCATATGAATAATATGGATTTTATTGATAAGGCGTCCTATTCCGGAAATATAATACTGGATAATTTTAATGTTGGGGCTTTACTGCAGCGCAAAGATGTGGGCAGAACGACTTTGGATCTGGATGTTGATGGAGTCGGTTTTACTAAAAAATACCTGAATACGATTGTAAAAGGGGATATCTCCAAACTGGATTATAATAAATACACTTATAATAATATTGTTATAAATGGTAATTTTAAATTGCCATATTATAAGGGGGAGGTTTCTGTAAACGATCCGAACCTGAGCCTGACATTTGATGGTCTGGTTGATTTAAGCAATAAGGAAAATAAATACGATTTTCATATCAATGTTGAAAATGCAGATTTGCGAAAATTAAAATTCGTAAACGATTCTATTTCGCACTTTACCGGAGATGCGATTGTTGAAGTGACCGGAAATTCGATTGAAAACCTTCAGGGGAATATTTATATTAAGGATGCAGCCTATCAAAATCCGAAGTCAACGTATGCTTTTGATGAAGTAACGATCAATTCTAATTTTGATGCAGACAAATTACGTACCATTACCATAAATTCCTCGGATGTGGTGAATGGAAAAATCGTTGGTAAGTTTCAGTTTAAGGAATTAAATAAACTGGTGATGAATTCTATTGGAAGTCTGTACACCAATTATAAGCCTTATAAAGTTAAAAAGGGCCAATTTTTGCGTTTCAACCTGCACGTCTACAACAAAGTAGTAGAAATGTTATATCCTGAAATTGAAATCGATTCATCGACGGTTTTGCTTGGCAAAATTGATTCAGATCTGAAGGAATTCAAATTCAGGTTCAACTCTAAAAAAATTACCGCTGCGAAAAATACCTTCGATAACATCAGGATTAATATCGATAATAAAAATCCGCTGTATAATGCATTTATCGAATTAGACAGTATCAAGACGCCTTATTACAAGGTTCGTGATTTTAGTTTAATTAATGTGACTTCAAAGGATACTTTGTTTGTCCGCTCCGAGTTTAAAGGTGGGAATAAGGGCGAGGACTATTACAATCTGAATCTATATCATACCATAGATAAAAACAAAAATAATATTGTCGGGATCAATAAGTCGGAGATGAAATTTAAAGACTATTTATGGTATCTGAATGAAAACGCCGAAAGAGACAATCAGATTATTTTTGATAAAGATTTTAAAAATTTCACAATTGATAATATTGTACTGTCGCACGAAGATCAGAAAATTGATTTGAACGGAGTTCTAAAAGGCAGTGATTACAAGGATATTGTGCTGAATTTTGAAGATGTCGATATTAATAAGATTACGCCATTGAATTCGAAATTCGTATTCAATGGTAACCTTAACGGAACCATTAATTATAAACAGAACAAAGATGTTTTTCAGCCCACAGCATCACTGGTTATTGATCATCTTAATTTAAATAAAACCGAACTCGGAACTTTAAATTTTGATATATCCGGAGATCAGAGTTTTAAAAAGTTTACCATAAATTCCTCTATACAAAATGGTTTTACGGAATCGTTTAAGGCCGACGGAACTTTTTCTGTAGAAAATAAAGAAACCTTTCTGGACCTGAATTTAAAACTGGAAGGATTTAATCTGGCTACTTTAGGAACTGTCGGAGCCGGCGTGTTATCGAATATAAGAGGATCGGTTTCCGGTAATGCGGCGATTGTCGGGAATCTTAAGAAACCGGAAATCAATGGTAGATTGTATGTAGAAAAAGCAGGTATGACCGTACCGTATCTTAATACAGATTACGAATTAAGTGATCGCACCGTTATTGATTTAACAGACGAAAAGTTTCTGTTTAGAAATAACCAGCTTACAGATACGAAATACGGTACCAAAGGTTTGCTGAACGGTAGTATTGAACATCATAATTTTAGCGACTGGAAGCTGGATCTGAATATTTCATCAAAACGATTACTCGCGCTTGATACAAAAGACAGCGATGATGCGGCGTATTTTGGTACTGCTTTTATCAATGGTACAGCCAGTATTACCGGGCCCACAGCCAATTTATTTATCAAAGTAAATGCAAAATCCGAAAAAGGGACCGAGGTCAAGATCCCTATTAATAATGTACAAAGTGTTGGAGAAAACAGTTTTATACATTTTGTAACTCCAAAAGAGAAATACAATTTAGCCAACGGTATTGTCGAAAAAACAAGAAATTACGGTGGTCTTGAATTAGAATTTGATTTTGATATCACACCGGATGCCGAGGTAGAAGTGATTCTCGACAGGAATTCCGGGCACGGTATGAAAGGAAAAGGATACGGATCGCTGTTGTTTAAAATTAATACATTGGGTAAATTTAATATGTGGGGGGATTTCCAGGCCTATGAAGGAACGTACAATTTTAAATACGGAGGTTTAATCGATAAAAAATTCGCAGTTAAAAAAGGTGGATCTATTATTTGGGAAGGCAACCCGATGAAAGCCCAGCTGAATCTGGAAGCCGTTTACAGAACCTCTGCAAATCCTGCTGTATTACTGGACAATTCGTCCTTTAATAAAAAAGTGCCGGTTGAAGTTGTCATAGGGTTGAGGGGAGATTTAACAAGCCCGGAGCCTAATTTTGATATTCAGTTTCCGTCTGTAAGCAGTGTCCTGAAATCAGAGATACAATATAAGCTGGACGATAAAGATGTACGCCAGACTCAGGCACTGTATTTATTATCGACAGGATCGTTTATGAGTCCGGATGGATTTAATCAAAGTGATTTGTCCGGTACGTTTGCCGAAACAGCAGCAAGTTTGTTGGGTGGAATTATAAAATCAGATAACGATAAATTCAATATTGATTTAAATTTTATATCGGCAGACAAACGAATAGGACAGGAGGCAGATGGTCAGTTTGTGGCTAATATTACTTCTCAGGTAAACGAAAGAATTACGATAAATGGTAAAGTGGGTGTACCGGTCGGAGGAGTGAATGAATCGGCAATTGTAGGTGATATCGAAGTCCTTTACAGGGTTAACGAAGACGGATCCATGAACCTTCGCTTGTTTAATAAAGAAAATGATATCAATTATATAGGTCAGGGAATTGGTTATACGCAGGGTGTAGGTATTTCATATGAAGTCGATTTTGATACTTTTAGTGAACTGGTCAATAAAATATTCAAAAGCCATAAATTAGAGAGGTCCCTGAAAAGTTCTTCAGATGATTTACAGGATTCTTATTTAAATCCGGAGTATATTAATTTTTCGAATAAGAAAGATGCGGATAAGAATAAAAAGAAACCGGAAAAAAAGGAGGAAGAAAAACCACAATCGACCAATAATAACAATCAGGGAGTAATTCCAGATAATGAAGATTTTTAATTTGTTAAAAAGATACAATTCAAACCATTATGCTTCATAATGGTTTTTTTATGCTTAAATTTAAAGGTTGAATCCCTTTTTTGATAATTCAGGGAAACACAAAATTTTATAACACTTCATTAATGTATTGTTAATTTTAAGGATTTAATTAAAAAAAGAGCCTTTTATTATTTTTAATGAATTTTTTCATATCGAAAAACTTATTAACGAAAACGTTTGAATTTAACATATTTTATTAATTTATTATAATCATAACCCGAAAAGTGGTGAATGTTTGCTAATTTTACACTTTAATACTTAAATAATGCCAAAAACAATAAAAAAAGTTGGTGTTCTAACCTCAGGAGGTGACTCACCAGGAATGAATGCTGCAATACGATCAGTTGTTCGAACATGTGCTTATCATAATATAGAATGCATAGGAATTTATAGAGGGTATCAGGGAATGATCGAAGGAGATTTCAAAGAAATGGGTCCCCGAAGCGTAAATAATATTGTAAACAAAGGTGGAACGATCTTAAAATCGGCTCGTTCTATTGAGTTCAGAACTCCGGAAGGCAGAAAAAAGGCACACGAAAACCTTTTGAAAGCCGGAATAGATGCTCTGGTTGTCATTGGAGGTGACGGAAGTTTTACCGGAGGATTAATATTTAATGCAGAATTTGGTTTTCCTGTAATGGGAATTCCGGGTACAATCGATAATGATATTTTTGGAACCAGTCATACCTTAGGATATGATACGGCCCTGAATACGGTTGTAGACTGTATTGATAAAATCAGAGATACCGCAAGTTCACATAACCGATTGTTTTTTGTAGAGGTTATGGGTAGAGACGCCGGACATATTGCCCTTAATGCGGGTATTGGTGCAGGTGCCGAGGAAATCCTTATTCCTGAAGAAGATTTAGGTTTAGACCGATTACTGGATTCTCTTCAAAAAAGTAAAGCTTCAGGAAAATCATCAAGTATAGTGGTAATTGCAGAGGGAGATAAAATTGGTAAAAACGTATTCGAGTTAAAAGATTATGTTGAAGCTAATTTACCGGAGTATGATGTAAGAGTATCTGTTTTAGGACACATGCAGCGCGGTGGTTCCCCATCTTGTTTTGACCGTGTTCTGGCAAGCCGATTAGGTGTAAAAGCAGTAGAATCCCTAATAGAAGGAAAGTCAAACTACATGGTTGGTTTACAATCTGATAAAGTTACGCTGACTCCTTTAGAGCAGGCAATTAAGGGTAAATCTGAAATTGATAGGGAATTACTAAGAGTGTCTGATATAATGTCGACATAAATATAAGTTTAAAAAGAAAAGAAGTTTATTGTGAGGAAATTAGACTTTAAAATAGTGTAATAAAAACAAAAGCAAAAATCAAGTAAAATGTCAAAAGTAAAATTAGGAATAAACGGATTTGGACGTATAGGAAGAATCGTTTTCAGAGAATCTTTCAATAGAGATAATGTAGAAGTTGTTGCAATCAATGACTTATTAGATGTAGATCACTTAGCTTATTTATTAAAATATGACTCAGTTCACGGTCGTTTCAACGGAACTGTAGAAGTAAAAGAAGGAAAATTGTATGTAAACGGAAGAAATATCCGTATCACTGCAGAAAGAAATCCTGCTGACTTAAAATGGAACGAAGTTGATGTAGATGTAGTTGCTGAATGTACTGGTATTTTTACCACTATCGAAACTGCAAATGAGCACATTAAAGGTGGTGCTAAAAAAGTAATTATTTCTGCTCCGTCTGCAGATGCTCCAATGTTTGTAATGGGTGTAAACCACGAAACTGCAAAAGCTACAGATACAATTGTTTCTAACGCTTCTTGTACTACAAACTGTTTAGCTCCTTTAGCTAAAGTTATTCACGATAATTTCGAAATTGTTGAAGGTTTAATGACAACTGTTCACGCAACAACTTCAACTCAAATGACATCTGACGGTCCTTCAAGAAAAGACTGGAGAGGTGGACGTGCTGCTGCCATAAACATCATCCCATCTTCAACAGGTGCTGCAAAAGCGGTTGGAAAAGTAATTCCTGCCTTGAATGGAAAATTAACAGGAATGTCTTTCCGTGTTCCTACTGCTGACGTTTCTGTAGTAGATTTAACGGTAAAAGTGGCTAAAGAAACTACTTACGAAGAAATCCTGGCTGTTTTGAAAAATGCTTCTGAAACTACTATGAAAGGTATTTTAGGATATACTGAAGATGCAGTTGTTTCTCAGGATTTTATTTCTGACAAAAGAACTTCAATCGTTGATGCTACTGCCGGAATTGGTTTAAATTCAACTTTCTTCAAATTTGTATCCTGGTACGATAATGAGTACGGATACTCTAGTAAATTGATTGATTTATCTGTGCATATTGCAGGTTTAAAATAATATTATATATTTTTACAAAATCCCGTTATTTCAAAGTAACGGGATTTTTCCCTTTTGTTACTCCTTTAATTAATGTAAAAAATACCCTTTTTATTTAGTTAAAGAAAACCTAATCCAAAAACTAAATAAAATGAAATTAATAGTTGATAGTGGATCTACTAAAGCCGATTGGATTGCAATTGATGATAATGGAAAAGTATTATTCACCACACAAACTTTAGGATTAAATCCTGAAATTCTGGACGGTCCGGAAGTTATTACAAGAATAAGCGATCGTTTTGATATTTTACAAAATAAAAATAATGCAACACATTTGTTCTTCTACGGAGCAGGTTGCGGAACGGAAAGAATGCAGACCGAATTAACACGTATATTTCGTGAATTTTTTGTGAATGCAATTGTAGAAGTTCATGAAGATACATATGCAGCAGTTTATGCTACTACTCCAAAAGGGGAAAAAGCTATTGTAAGCATCCTTGGAACAGGGTCTAACTGCAGTTATTTTGACGGTAAAGTATTGCATCAGAAAGTACAGTCTCTAGGATATATCGCTATGGATGATTGTAGTGGAAATGTTTTCGGAAAAGAACTGATCAGAAAATATTATTTCAATAAAATGCCTAAAGAACTGGCAGTTGAATTTGAAAAAGAATATAATTTAGAGCCTGATTTTATCAAAAACAAATTATACAAAGAACCAAATCCAAATGCGTATTTAGCGACTTTTGCTAAGTTCTTAATCAAACATAAAGACACTGAGTTTTGTAGAAAAATTATCTTCAAGGGGATGAAATCTTTCGTTAAAAACTACATCAAACAATTTGATAACTGCAAAGAAGTTCCGGTGCATTTCGTAGGTTCTATTGCTTTTTATCTAAAAGAAGAATTGCAGGAAACATTTGATAAGTATGAACTTCAATTGGGTAATGTTTTAAGAAGGCCTATTGATGGATTGATCGCTTATCACGTGGCTAACCAATAGTATTGTTTTATGGAAATAGCTATTATTGCGCATGATGGAAAAAAAGCAGATATGGTTCAGTTTTTAAATAAAAATAAAACCCTACTGCTGCAGGAAAATATCAAGCTGATCGCGACTGGAACAACCGGAAGCAAAGCAGTTAATGCAGGCTTTAAAGTTAGAAAAATGCTTTCTGGTCCGATGGGTGGCGACGCTCAGATTGCTGCAAGGGTTGCAGAAGGAAAAACCCAGATGGTATTCTTTTTTAAAGACCCGCTGGCAAGTCATGCCCATGAAGTTGATATTAATATGCTGATTCGTGTTTGTGATGTCCATAACGTGCCCTTAGCGACTAATGAAGCTTCTGCCCAATTGTTATTAAATGCTATTGCATTGCAATTATAGCAATTTACCTATTTACATTATATTAAAAAACCGTTTCAGTGATGAAACGGTTTTTTTTGTTTAATTATTTTTTAAACGCTATTGTACAGCGATTATGGAAATTTCTACATTGACGTTTTTGGGTAAACAAGCCACCTGAACAGTTTCACGGGCCGGTGCTGTTTTTTCGTCAAAATAAGAACCGTAAACCGTATTGATGGCGCCAAAATTATTCATATCCATAATAAAAATAGTGGCTTTGACTACGTTCTCAAAAGTCATATCAGCCGCTTCTAAAATAGCAGCGATATTTTTCATTACCTGATGTGTTTCATCATTGATGTTCTCTGTAATCAATTCTCCCGAAGCAGGATTGATAGCAATCTGGCCGGAAGCATACAGCGTATTTCCTGATAATACAGCCTGATTGTAGGGTCCTATTGGAGCCGGTGCTTTTTCAGTAAAAATTATTTTTTTCATAAGTAATTGATTTTAAATGTCAGAATAGCTGTTTTCTAAGCTGTCAAGTAAAAGTTTACAGCTCAGTAAAGCAGGTCTAAAATATGATTTTATCTGTTGGAAGTGCTTCGTTTGTTCCATTTAATGTCACTAAGAACTCCTGATTTGATTCCGATGAAGAAATTCCAGTTGGAGTTTGTTCCAAGGGGACTCCAGTTAAAAGCCATTCTCCAGCTTAGTAAATCTCTTTCAAAACGAAATTGGGTAAACGTAACTCCTTTTTGTACAAAGTCATAACCAGTCGAAACCCCGCCTTTCCATTTTGGCGTAATATCCATATTAGCAGAAATCATAATCGAATTTCCGGTTATTTTGCTTTCCCGATTTACATTCGAGTAGGTTAGCGAGTAGGCCATCGTCATGTCCCATGGAATTTTTGAATTAAAAAACTCCGTAATTACATTCTCTTCATCATCATCTTTTTCATTTGCAAACTGGCTGTTCCGGGTGTCATTTAAGTCTGTATTGGTACCGAATAAATCATCTTTACGACCACCATTTCGTTCACTTTGCTTGTTTTCCTCTTTTCCGCCCTTATTCGAGAACGAATAATTCATGGTAACATTGGCACTTGTCAGTCTGAATAGACTTCCTCCATTGTCAATATTAAAGGTGTTTATTCTTGTTCCGGAATTGTCAATAGCATAAGGATCAAGAGTGGCTCCGAAATTGACATTCATTTTATTGTCAAAAAACTGGGTTCCTCCGCTTACAAGTACAGGCTGCCATGCTAAAACTTGTTTTCCGTCAGCATCAAAATTATAACTGGTATTCAAATTCAGGTTGTTTAACAACATGATTTTTTTAGGCTCTGTCTTTGTACTGTCACTGTCTCTTACTTTAGCTTCAAAAGTATTGCTTAAAGAGAATCCTACTATGTTAGAATTGTCTTTGCTCGGAGCACCGTAAACACCATTTTCAAAACGGGTATAGGAATTCGTAATTATACCGGAAGCATCAACAGTGTAATTGTTATAATATTTTTCAAAACTTGGCGTATAGGCATATGTTATCGAAGGTCTCATAACGTGACGGATCGACTGGATTCTTTTGTCGGCACCAAAGTTAAAAGTTCCATAAATGGTAGTTCCTAAATTCGTACTGAAATTATAAGTCCTGAAAGCGTCAAAACCATTAACCGTTCTGTCTACCACCTTACTTTGGCTTGTATCGTAACTTCTGTCAATAGTTTTCGTTACCCAGGTTTCCTGATAATTTGTAGAGGCTCCTGCACTAAAATATTTAAATATCTTGAAGTTCGTACTCAACGGTATACTGTGCTGCATACCTATCTGGGCATCTCTGAACATTTGTGGTTTAAAAAATAAGGAATCTGTTGTTGTGATGTTATTTTTACCACTCAGGTTGTATTGCAGATTGATGTTTTTAATGAAACCCTTTTTGACGCCGTCTTTTCCAACAAACGGATAAACACGATCAATACTGGCCTGTAAGGTTGGTAATGTCATAGTGATTTGCTCCGTCTGCGTGTTTTGCGAATGTGTTGCCGTTAAGGAGATACGCGCCTGTGGAATCGTATTAAAGGTTTTATTGTACGATATCGAAGAGCTTAAGGTATTGTTAAGATTTGATCCTACGTTGGCCTGATTGATCGATTGCTTGAAGTATTTACTGCTTCCCATATTTACAGAAGCAGAAAACGTTGAATTTGGATTGGATTTGGTGTCTTTGGAATGCGACCACTGAATGTTGTAAATGTTTTGTTTCGAATAGTCAGGATAGCCTCTTTCGCTATTGATTAAATTCTCAAAACGCACATTTATATTACCCCTGTATTTGTATCTGGTAGCGTAAGCCGATTCAAAACGCATGGCATAACTCCCGTTGGTATAATAATCCCCGAGGACAGTTAAATCATAATTATCGCTTAACGCAAAATAATACCCCATATTCTGGAGTGAAAATCCACGGGTATTCGAGTCGTTATAACTTGGTATAATAATTCCTGAAACACTTTTTTCCTGGCTCATCGGGAAATATGCAAACGGTAAGGCGATAGGAGTAGGGACATCGGCAATAACCATATTGGTTAAGCCCGTGATTACTTTTTTTCCCGGAATGAACTTTACTTTGTTGGTTTGGAAATAATATTCGGGATTGTCAATATCTTTAGAAGTGGTAAAACGTGCGCCTTTTAAAAAATAAACCGAATCATTTTCTTTTTTGGTAACGGCGGCTTTGATCTTAAATTCACCTTGTTCTGTTCTTGAATTGTAGATTAAAGCTTTTTTCGTCTTAAAATTAAATCGAATAGAGTCCGGCTGAACTTCACTCGCTCCCTGCTTAAAGTTGGGATACTGGGTTAAAACTCCCGCTGAATCTCTTATTCTTCCGGCATAAACTTCATCTTTATCGTAATCCAGTACGATAATACCGGATTTCAGCTCAACATCTTTATAATAAAGCTCTGCTTCGTTATAAAGTGTGATTGTTTTCTTTTTCTGATCTATCTTCGCATAATCTTTAGCCACATATCTCACTTTACCATCCAGAAATGTCTTTTTTGGCCTGACGGTATCGAGTTTTATAGTATCAGTGACAGTTATTTCAGGTTTTACTGGCTTATCTGTTTGTTTTACAGCTGGTAAAGTAGTTTTTTTTGTTTTTATCTCTTGCGAATATAGATTACCACATCCTAATGTTAGGAAAAATGATATTAAAACGATATTAAATAAGTTTGTATGCAAAGGTTTAAATGCTATTTTTGTAAAAGTATGGCTTGTTTTTTGACACGTCAAACTTACATATAATTTTTTGTCAAAAATAATCAATTATAAAAATTATAGCAGTTGCCTTTATTAAAATTAACTTTTAGATTTATGAATATACTTAACAAAACTAGACTAATATTTAGTTTTCTTCTAATGATAACGACTTTTTGTTCTTACAGTCAATCGAATGTCTTTAAAGTGACATTGGATGCAGGACATGGAGATCACGATTTTGGAGCAGTTTACAGTGGCAGGATAGAAAAAAATATTGCGCTTGCGATTGTGTTAAAAATTGGAAAAATATTAGAAGCAAGCCCAAATGTTGATGTTATCTATACTCGTAAGACAGATGTTTTTATTGATCTTGTCGAAAGAGCCAATATTGCAAACAGAGCCAATTCCAATATTTTTGTTTCTATACATTGCAATGCCAACAAAAATACGGCAGCCGATGGAACCGAAACCTATGTAATGGGTTTGAGTAAAGTAGCATCCAATCTTGAGGCTGCGAAAAAAGAGAACTCGGTTATTACTTTAGAAAAAGATTATAAGCGTAAATACGAAGGTTACGATCCTAATTCTCCGGAATCAATGATCGGAATGACACTGATGCAGGAAGAATACATGGATAACAGTATTTCATTAGCCGATAAAATTGAGGCAAATTTTGACAGGCTTGGAAAAAAACTGCGCCAGGGAGGTGTAAAACAGGCTCCTTTTATGGTACTTCATAAAGCATATATGCCAAGGGTTTTAGTAGAAACCGGATTTGTTTCCAATCCGACAGAAGGGAATATTTTAAACTCTGAAGAAGGCCAAAATGACATTGCAAAAGCAATCGCTGAAGCTATTATTAGTTATAAAAGAGAATATTTTGGTTCGGGAGTACCGGAAATATCGGACCAGCGACCAGCCAGAGATACTTCAACACCCGCAAAACAAAAAGTAGTTGAAGCTCCTGTTGCCGTAAAAAATGCACCAAAAGGGACTTTCTTTAAAGTACAGCTTATCGCGAGCATTAAAAAAACACCATTGGAGCCGAAAAACTTCAAAGGACTGAAGAATGTGACTGTGTTATTTGAAAACAATATATATAAGTATTTCTATCAGGAAACTTCAAGTTACGATATGGCACAAAAATATTTGCAAGAAGCTAAAGGTAAAGGCTATGGAGCCGCTTTCTTAATTGCATATAAAGACGGAGAAAAAATCAGTATTCAGGACGCCATTAAATAATAGTCACAAGTTCGGATATTTATATTAATTTTGTAGAAACACTTAGAATTTTGAAACTAACAAGAGAAATTAAAACGGCTATTTTAGTCATCGGGTCAATATTACTATTTATTTGGGGCTATAGTTTTTTAAAAGGTAAAGACCTTTTTACGGATTACAAGACATTATATGTAGAATACGATAATGTTGAGGAATTATCAGCTTCAGCACCTGTAACTTTAAACGGACTTGTAATTGGAAAAGTAATTAAAATTACAATCAATGAAACAACGGGTAAATTATTGGTTGAACTTCAGATAAAAACAGATTTTCCTATATCTAAAACCAGTCAGGCGGCTTTATATTCCCCAAGTTTAATTGGTGGAAAACAAATTAAAATTGTACCTAATCTCGCAGATAAAGAATTAGCGGAAGACGGGCAAATACTGCCTGCCGCTGTTGAGCTGGGATTAACAGAGTCTTTAGGAGGCAAGATTGAACCCATTCAGCAAAAACTGGAAAAAATGCTGGTAAGCATTGACGTTCTGGTATCAGGACTGAATAATGTGCTGGACAAAAAAGGACAGGAAGATATCAAAAAGAGTTTAGCAGAATTGAGTCAGACTATGGAACAATTCCACAAGGCTTCAGGAACTCTTAATTCTATTTTAGATACCAATAAAGGTCAGATTAACGGAGTTGTCACCAACTTTAATAAAATGTCAAATAATTTTTCTAAAATATCAGATTCTTTAAACAAAGCTGACTTAGGAAAAACAGTTAGAAATTTAAATCAGACTTTAGCCAAAGTAGATGGTATAATGAGTAACCTAAATTCAGGAAAAGGTACAGCAGGAAAATTATTAAATGATGATGCATTGTATAATAATCTGGCTAAAACTTCAAAAGAGTTAGAGTTATTACTACAGGATGTCCGTCTTTACCCAACACGTTATGTGAATGTTTCTCTTTTTGGAAAGAAAAACAAACCTTATGTGGCACCACCGGCTGAAGACGCAAATTCAAATAGTAAAAAATAATAAATATGAGTTATTTAGATAATATTTTGTTCGCCATACTTTTGATAGTTGGTTTCGGTTTTTTTGCAACGAGCGTAAAAAAAATCATCCGAAACATTAACCTCGGAGTAGATGTAAATCGAAAAGATAATTCTAAAGCACGCTGGAAAAATATGGCTTTGATTGCTCTTGGGCAGTCAAAAATGGTGAGACGCCCTGTTGCCGGTATACTTCATATTTTTGTATATGTAGGTTTTATAATTATTAATATAGAGTTACTCGAAATCATCATTGATGGTTTATTCGGAACCCATAGAATTTTTGCGCCTTATTTAGGAGTCGTGTATGATGTTTTAATTGCTTCGTTTGAAATTTTGGCGCTTTTAGTTTTAGTGGCCGTCATTACTTTCTGGATCAGAAGAAACATTATCAGACTGAAACGTTTTATAAATCCGGATTTAAACGGATTTCCTAAAAGTGATGCCAATTACATCTTGTACTTTGAGATGGTTTTGATGACGTTGTTTTTATTGATGAATGCTTCTGACCTGCACTTGCAAAATGTTCCGGGAGGGTTTTCGCATTTTCATAAAGCCGGAAGTTTTCCGGTAAGTCAATTCATTGCTCCACTATTTAACGGAATGTCGAATGAACTGGTGATGTTATTATCCGAAATATTCTGGTGGCTGCACATTACTGGTATTTTGATTTTTATGAATTATCTGTATTTTTCAAAACACCTGCATATCCTTTTAGCATTTCCAAACACTTATTTTGCAAACCTGAAGCCCGAAGGTCAATTTGATAATTTAGAGTCCGTTACCAAAGAAGTTAAGTTAATGATGGATCCAAATGCAGATCCTTTTGCCGCCGCTCCGGTGGATGAAAATGCAGCACCGGCGAAATTTGGAGCAAGTGATGTTCAGGATTTAAACTGGGTTCAGCTGTTAAATGCTTATACTTGTACGGAATGTGGACGTTGTACATCGTCATGTCCTGCGAATCAGACGGGTAAGAAATTGTCTCCCCGCAAAATCATGATGGATACAAGAGATCGTCTGCAGGAAGTAGGAAAAAATATTGATGCCAATAAAGGTGTTTTTGTTCCCGATAACAAAACATTACTCAACGATTATATAACACCGGAAGAATTGTGGGCTTGTACCTCATGTAACGCCTGTGTAGAAGAATGTCCGGTAAATATCAGTCCGTTGTCTATTATTATGGATATGCGCCGTTATTTAGTAATGGAACAAAGTGCTGCCCCAATGTCATTAAATGCAATGATGACCAATATTGAGAATAATGGAGCGCCATGGCAATACAATCAGCAGGACAGGCTGAATTGGAAAAATGAAAATTAAAATTGTTTAATTGGTTATTTGTTTAACCGTTTAACCGATTATAAAATATTTTAGGTTTTTTACTGGGTAATCATAAAGAAAGAGTTTTACCGATTAACCAAATTGACGATGAACCGATTTAACAAAATAAGAAGATGTCAGAAAGTTTAATAGTGCCAACAATGGCAGAAATGCTAGCCGAAGGAAAACAGCCGGAAGTATTGTTTTGGGTAGGTTGTGCAGGAAGTTTTGATGATAGAGCAAAGAAAATTACAAAAGCTTTTGTACGTATTTTAAATCGTACCAATGTTTCTTTTGCAGTACTTGGTACAGAAGAGAGTTGTACCGGAGATCCTGCAAAACGTGCCGGAAACGAGTTCTTGTTTCAAATGCAGGCCATGATGAATATCGAGGTTCTGAATGCGTATGAAGCTAAGAAAATAGTAACAGCTTGTCCGCATTGTTTTAATACTTTAAAAAATGAATATCCTGAATTAGGTGGTCAATATGAAGTAATCCATCATACAGAATTCCTGAAATCATTAATTGATGAAGGAAGATTAACTGTTGAAGGCGGCCAGTTTAAAGGAAAAAAAATTACTTTTCACGATCCTTGTTATTTAGGAAGAGCCAATAAAGTATACGAAGCTCCGAGAGAATTAATTCAGAAATTAGATGTTGAATTAGTCGAAATGAAGCGTTCCAAATCAAACGGTTTATGTTGTGGAGCAGGTGGTGCGCAAATGTTTAAAGATGCTGAACCGGGAAACAAAGAAGTCAATGTATTACGTACAGAAGACGCTTTAGAAGTTCAGCCGGATATTATTGCAGCGGGTTGTCCGTTCTGTAATACCATGTTGACGGATGGAATTAAACATCAGGAAAAAGAAGGTTCCGTAAAAGTAATGGATATCGCCGAGCTAATCGCGAATGCACAGGATCTTTAGTTTTTTTGAGGTTCAAAGGTTCATAGGTGTAAAGGTTTTTTAGCCTGAAACCCGAAACCTAAAACTTTCAAAAAATCTAAAATCATTAATCTAAAATCTAAAATTAAAATGTATATCCCTTTTGAAAATTTACCTGGTGAATCCAGAATTTGGATTTATCAATCAAACAGAAAATTTTCTGATGAGGAATTTTCTGAAATAGAGTCTGACCTGAAAACTTTTGTTGAAGGCTGGGCCGCACACGGAACAAGTCTTGAGGCTTCTTATGAACTGAAATACAACCGTTTTATAATTCTGGCGGTAAATCAGGACGTGCAGGCTGCTACAGGATGTTCTATCGATAGTTCTGTTGAATTTATTCAGGCATTAGAGAAAAAATACAACGTTGATTTGTTAGATAAAATGAACGTTACCTTTAAACTGGGCGAACATATCGCTCATAAACCTCTGATTGATTTTAAGAAAATGGTGAAAGATAAGTCAGTATCGGAAAATACGATTGTTTTTAATAATCTTGTTAATAATATCGAAGAATACAACGAATCATGGGAAGTCCCTGCTGCCGATAGCTGGCATAGCAGATTTTTCTAAGAGTAATCTATAAAATAGTAAAAGGCATGAAATCTAAATTTCGTGCCTTTTTTTTGTTTTTTAAGTTTGTTTCAGGTTTCAAGTTTCGGGTTCGGTTTTCGAAACCTGACACGTTTTTAAGACCCGTCAGGTTTGCTGTATGAAGAAATAAAAGTCTGGTAATCTAAAGATCTACTAATCTGACAAATCTATTATTCACAAAAATCTAACAATTGAAAACTTCAATTAAACGCTATTTTTGAGTACTTTCGTAGTATTAAATTTAATACATGAAAATAGCAATTGTTTGTTATCCGACTTTTGGCGGTAGTGGGGTAGTAGCCACTGAGTTAGGTCTTGAATTAGCCAGACGCGGACACGAAATACATTTTATTACATACAGTCAGCCAGTTAGGTTGGCACTTCTGAATCCAAACGTACATTATCACGAAGTAAACGTTCCTGAATATCCACTTTTTCATTATCAGCCTTATGAGCTGGCTTTGTCTAGCAAACTGGTTGATATGGTGAAACTATACAAGATAGAAGTCCTTCACGTGCATTATGCAATTCCACACGCTTATGCGGGTTATATGGCGAAGCAAATGCTGAAAAACGAAGGAATTAATCTGCCCATGATTACCACGCTTCACGGAACAGATATTACTTTGGTTGGAAATCATCCTTTTTATAAACCGGCTGTAACTTTCAGTATCAATAAATCGGATTATGTGACTTCAGTTTCCCAGAGCCTGAAAGATGATACGTTGAAATTATTTAAAATCAAGAATAAAATCAGGGTGATTCCGAATTTTATTGAATTGGATAAAATGGTAAAAGATCCGCAGGCACCTTGTCATCGTTACGTGATGGCGAAGGAAAATGAGCGCATTATCACCCATATCAGTAACTTCAGAAAAGTGAAACGTATTCCGGATATCATCAAGATTTTCTATAATATCCAGAAAGAAATCCCGGCTAAATTAATGATGGTTGGTGATGGTCCCGAAAAAGAAAAAGCAGAGGTTTTATGCCAGGAATTAGGCATTCTGGATAAAGTGATTTTCTTCGGAAACAGTAATGAGATTGACAAAATTTTATGCATGACCGATTTGTTTCTGCTTCCGTCTGAAACAGAAAGTTTTGGTTTGGCAGCCTTAGAAGCAATGTCTTGCGGGGTTCCCGTAATTTCAAGTAATTCCGGAGGTTTGCCGGAAGTGAATTTTGATGGTTTTTCAGGTTATCTGAGTAATGTTGGTGATGTGGAAGAAATGGCAGCAAATGCACTGAAAATCCTAAAAGATGAAGCTGTTTTAAAACAGTTTAAAGCCAATGCGCTGGAAGTTGCCAGAAGATTCGATATCAAAAATATATTACCCAAATACGAAGCGTTGTATCAAAGAGCGATAGACGATTATAAAAATTAACATTCATCTTAAATAAGTATAAATGAAAAAAGTTATTTCAGTTTTAGCAGTTTTTGCTCTGGTTTCGTGTGGCGTACAGAAAACATCTGATTCAAAAGCCCTTTATGAGATTTTAACGGTACAGTCTGACGGTGGCGGAAATATCCGGTTTTTTGAAATCCTGACCGAACCAAACGAAATCAAAATGCTGGAAAATGATCCGCTTTTAAAAGATAAAATGAAACAGGACGATATCACTAATTCCAATTATGTGATCCTGAACATGGGAGAAAAAAATACCGGAGGTTATTCCATCGGAATTGATAAGGTAGAAGAAACGGATAAAAATATCATTATTACAGTAAAAGAAACTAATCCGGCTCCGGATTCCATGACCATGCAGGTGATTACCTATCCTTATACAGTAGTTAAAATCCGCTCGAAAAAGGAAATTATTATCAAATAAATTTCACTTAAAGAGTGAACATAAAAAAACCTGTCGCTTAAAACGACAGGTTTCTTTTTACAATTATTTTTTATTTTTATTTAGAATCTGAATTTAACTCCTAAACCAACGTCAAATCCAAAATTGTCATCATCATAATATCCGGAACCAATTTCAGGTCTTGCATCTAACGACAAGGTAATAGGTACCTCTTTAAATCTATATTCGATACCGATATCTCCTGCAGCAAAAACATAAGTTCCGCTATCATTATATCTGGCATTATTGAAACGGTAATCGTAATCCCAGGCAGCTATACCTCCACCGACACCTGCGTACCAGTTAAAACCACCATCAATATTCCATACCCATTGGTAAAGTGCAACTCCTTTAATGGCATCTACATCATGGCTGTTTCTCCATCCTAAATCAAACTCTAACCTGTTTTTTTGATTTAATCCTAATTGATATGATACTTCACCTCCAAATCCGTTGTTGTCTCCAAAACGTATCCCTAAAGCATTTTTAGAAATTTCTTGTGATTGTGCCGTAAAAGCTAAACCTAATAGCATAAGGGCAGATAAAATAATTTTTTTCATAAAATTGGTTATTAATTTTTTTCAAACTTACAATTACTGTAAAAACCAAAACGTATAAAATTATTTTAAATTGTTACATAATTCACATTAGCTGAATTTCTGCCAAAATTCAGATGGAATTTTATTTACTTTTTAAGATAGAAGTAATCAAGTGATTGCTTAGGATATCTTCCATTTCGAAAAGATTTTCTTCTTCCGTAAAATTAGACTGAGAGTAAGAAAATAATTTCCAGCGCTTTTTATGGTACTCTAAAGCAGTTAAGTTTTCAATCCAGTCCCCTGAATTGAGATATAAGGTAGATCCGTGTTTGTTTTCTTTTTGAATTATTTTAGGCTCGTGAATATGACCGCAGATTACGTAGTCATATTTTTTTTCTATAGCCAGGTCTGTTGCCGTGGTTTCGAAATCGGAAATAAACTTTACTGCTTTTTTTACGCTTGCTTTTATTTTTTTGGAGAAAGAATAAGGTTCTCTTCCTAATTTAGATAAAAGCCAATTGATAAAGCGATTCAGGAGAATTAAATAATCATATCCTAAACCTCCAAGTTTGGCTATCCATTTTGAATGTTGTACGGAAGCATCAAAAACATCTCCGTGAAAAATCCAGGCTTTTTTACCGTCGAGTTCTAAAATTAATTTATCAACCAAAGCAAAATTTCCCATGTTCATGTCACTGAACTTTCTTAGGATTTCATCGTGGTTTCCGGTAATGTAGTACACCTTTGTTCCTTTGGAAGCCATTCCGATTACTTTCTGAATAACTCTTAAGTGGTTTTTCGGGAAATAGGATTTTCTAAATTGCCAGGCATCGATAATGTCGCCGTTTAAGACTAATGTTTTCGGTTTTATACTTGATAAATAGTTGTTTAGTTCTTTGGCGTGACTGCCATATGTCCCTAAATGGACATCTGAAATAATGACCAGTTCAACATTTCTTTTTTTCAATTTTTCCTGATTTGAAGTTTAGCAAATAAAAGAATCTTAAACGTATTATATTTTATCAAAAGGTTATCAAATCGACCACAATTTTAATAAATTGTGATTTTTAAGCAAATTAACCTTTAGTTAATATTACCAATTTTAAATTTTTTAATTTAATTCATAAAACTTACATTTGCTCAAAACAATTTACAATGGCAGGAAATAGCTACGGCACTTTATATAAAGTTACAACATTTGGAGAGTCTCACGGTGAAGCTCTGGGCGGAATAATCGACGGTTGCCCATCGGGAATAGAACTTGATCTGGAAGCGATTGAGGTGGAAATGTCCCGCAGAAAACCAGGACAATCCGCAATTGTAACCCAAAGAAAAGAACCGGACAGCGTTCAGTTTTTATCAGGAATATTTGAAGGTAAAACTACCGGAACCCCAATTGGTTTTATTATTCCGAATACGAATCAGAAATCTGATGACTACTCTCATATAAAAGACAACTACAGACCAAGCCACGCCGATTATGTATATGATCAGAAGTATGGTTTTCGTGATTACCGCGGAGGTGGAAGAAGTTCTGCCCGCGAAACGGCAAGCAGGGTAGTGGCAGGTGCCATTGCCAAACAAATGCTGCCGGAAATTAAAATTAATGCCTACGTTTCGGCTGTAGGGCCAATTCATTTAGATATACCGTATCAGGAATTGGATTTTTCTAAAACAGAAAGCAATCCGGTACGCTGTCCCGATGAAAAATCGGCAGCGATAATGGAAGAATATATTCGTGATATTCGCAAACAAGGCGATACGGTTGGAGGAATTGTTTCTTGTGTGATTCAAAACGTTCCCGTTGGTTTAGGAGAACCTGTTTTTGATAAATTACATGCCGAATTAGGAAAAGCAATGCTTTCTATCAATGCCGTAAAAGGTTTTGAATACGGTAGTGGTTTTTCAGGATCTGAAATGAAGGGAAGCCAGCACAATGATTTATACAATCCTGACGGAACTACCCAAACCAACCTTTCCGGAGGAATTCAGGGAGGAATCAGTAATGGAATGGATATTTATTTCAGAGTCGCTTTTAAACCTGTTGCAACCATCATGCAGACTCAGGACTCCTTAGATAATAAAGGAAATATTACACCCATGACCGGAAAAGGGCGTCATGATCCGTGTGTAGTACCTCGTGCAGTGCCAATTGTTGAAGCAATGGCAGCAATTGTTCTGGCTGATTTTTATTTAATCAACAAGACCTATTAATAAATTGTAAGGCAGTGAGGGTCTTATATTTTAATTATAAACAAAAAACAAATTAATGCAAATTACAGAAACCAAAAAAAAATCATTTCTTTCAGGATTAACCGGGCAAATTTTAATTGCAATGGTTCTTGGGGCAATTTTAGGGATTATATTGCACAATTCGATTTCGCCTGAGGCTGCACAATCGTTTAGCAATAAAATAAAAATGCTGGCGACCATTTTTATCAGATTGGTACAAATGATTATTTCTCCTTTAGTTTTTACGACGCTTGTAGTAGGAATTGCGAAACTGGGAGATATAAAAGCCGTTGGAAGAATTGGAGGAAAAGCACTTGGCTGGTTTTTTACAGCTTCTTTTATCTCTTTGTTAATTGGATTATTCTATGTTAATATTTTAGAACCGGGAGTGGGTTTAAAATTAGCACATGTTGATATTGCTACCGCATCAGAAGTAACGGCTAAAACGAAATCAATTTCTTTCGAAAATTTCGTTGAACATATCGTGCCTAAAAGTATTATTGAGGCAATGGCAACCAACGAAATTTTACAGATTGTAATATTCTCCATCTTTTTCGGATTGGCTGCTGCATCATTAGGAAGCACTGTAAAACCGGTTATCAATGCTTTGGATAAGACTTCCCATATTGTTTTAAAAATGGTAAATTATGTAATGAACTTTGCTCCAATTGGAGTTTTTGGTGCTATTGCAGGAGTTTTTGCCGTTAGGGATTTCCAGGAATTAGCGATTACCTATTTTAAATTTTTTGGATCATTTCTAATTGGAATAAGCACCTTGTGGGTGGTTTTGATCGTTGTGGGTTATGTTTTCCTTAAAGGGAGAATGACAGAACTGTTAAGACGTATTATTGGACCATTAGTCATTGCTTTCGGAACCACAAGCAGTGAAGCCGTTTTTCCTAAACTGACAGAAGAATTAGAAGATTTTGGTGTAAAAAACAGAATTGTATCCTTCATGTTGCCGCTGGGTTATTCTTTTAATCTTGACGGAAGTATGATGTACATGACTTTTGCGAGTATTTTTATTGCACAGGCCTACGGTGTACATTTAGATTTAGGAACACAAATGGTTATGCTTTTGGTTTTAATGCTTACCAGTAAAGGAATTGCAGGAGTACCAAGAGCCAGTTTGGTCGTTGTTGCGGCAACTTGCGGTATGTTTGATATTCCTGTTGAAGGTATTGCCCTTATTTTACCAATTGATCATTTCTGTGATATGTTCAGAAGCGCTACCAATGTATTAGGAAATGCTTTGGCAACGTCTGTTGTCGGGCAATGGGAAGACGATAAAGAATCAGAGATAGTTTCAGAAATTTAAATTTATTTTTTCGAAAGAAAAATCTTTACAATTTTGAAGGTCAGAAATAAAAGAAAGCTGTATTTTTATACGAAATACAGCTTTTTTTTTATTTTTAAGTGTATATTTGATCAAATTAGCCGATTCATGCCCCCAATGCGGATTTTTTTACTTCTTTTACTGTTTCTGAATTGTTTAGATAATTCAGTAATCGCGCAATCTGAACATTTGTCAGAGAATAAAATCAATAAACTGGTTCTCGAAGCACTTTCTAACTACAGAGAGTCAAATTTCGAAAAATCATTAATTATCTCCAGAGTTGCCCTAAATCACGCAACGAAAAATAAAAATAATTATCTTATTGCCCGTTCTTATAACATTATTGCTGCCAATTACAGCGAATTGGTTGAATTAGACAAAGCCATTTTCTTTTATAAAAGAAGTTTGTTTTATGCCAATAAAGCCAATAATGATAGTATTAAGAATATGTTATACAATAACTTAGGGAATATTTATTGTTTTGATAAGAAGCAGTACCGATTAGGAATCGATTTTTATAAAAAATCGATCGAACTAAGTTCTAAGATCAAAGACTCCAGCCAGATTTATTTTACGAATGTCAATATTGCATGGTCCTATTTTGATATTGGCCAGTTTAATAAAGGATATCCTTACCTGAAATTTATTAATGCACATGAGAAAAAGTTTCAGGATGATAATACGGTCGTGATTGCAAATATGCTCAACGGTATGTATTGCAGTCATAAAGGCGATAACCTTAAAGCAGATGCTTATTTTAAAAAAGCAATAGAGTTAGGAAAAACCTATGTTGAAAAATCTGATTTGTCTTTTACGCACCTCGAGTATTCAAAATTTTTAAATAAAATTAAAAGAGACAAGGAAGCTTATATAAACCTGGTCGCTTATAATAAAATAACCGAACAAATTTACAATGACGAAAAACTTAAGAAAGCCTCTGTTGCAGGTTTTAATCTGGAGTTAGACGAATATAAAAGACAAATTGATAAAATTGAAGATGAAAAAGATTCACAATATCAAAGTCTGAAAAAATCCAGAATCATTGTTATTCTATTTGTCGTGATTTCATTTATTCTGCTGTTATTGATCATCACTTTGATTAAGAATATCAGATTTAAAAAGAAACACAATTTAGAACTTCTAAAAGCAAAAGAAATAGCAGAAGAAGCCTCATTACTCAAAACACAATTTATTTCAACTATCAGTCATGAATTGCGGACTCCCCTTTATGGTGTAGTCGGAATAACCAATATGTTGCTGGAAGAACATAAGGAATTATCCAGCAGCCAGCATTTGAGTTCATTAAAATTTTCGGCGAGATATTTATTGTCTTTGGTAAATGATATTCTTCAGATTAATAAAATTGAGGAAAATAAGGTGGTACTGGAAAGTCTGACCTTCAATATTTCAGATGAAATTTCGATGATCAAAAATTCACTTTCTTTTCTCTCTCAAAAAAATAACAATAAAATCTCAATCGATATTGACCCTGAAATCCCCGAATATTTAATTGGTGATAAATTAAGACTGGCGCAAATTCTGATGAACTTAGTCAGCAATGCGCTTAAATTTACGAAAGATGGCGAAGTTGAGATTATTATCAATCTGGTTAAAGTAGAAGGGAAATTATACTTTTTAGAATTTCAAATACAGGATAACGGGGTAGGCATTGCAGCTGTAGATCAGACTAAGATTTTCGAAAAATTTGTTCAGGTTGGCAGAAAAGATGAAGATTATCAGGGTACAGGACTAGGTTTAAGTATCGTAAAAAGATTATTAGGGCTTTTTAATACTACTATAAACCTGAAAAGTAATCTTGGAGAGGGAACATTATTTACCTTTACCATTCCGTTCGAATATGATCCGGAAAAAACAAAACGCATTATAGATGAAATCCAGGTAGACCTGACATCAAATGAAGTCTTTAAGATTTTGGTTGTAGAGGATAATGTTATCAATCAGCTGGTTACCAAAAAAATAATTGAAAAAAACAATTATATCTGTAAAGTGGTTGATGATGGTTTTAGTGCTATAGAGATGCTTCAGAATGAGCATTTTGATCTTGTTCTGATGGATATAAATATGCCGCAGATGAACGGATTTGAAACCTCTAAAAGAATTCGTCAGTTAGGTATAAAAACACCTATCGTTGCCCTTACGGCTTTTGATAAGGATGAAATTACGGATGAAGCTATTTCTTCAGGAATGAACGATATTATTATTAAGCCGTTTGAACCGGTTAAACTGTTTAAAATAATTAATTACTTAATATGTGAAACAAAAAACGTTGGTTGTTAATACCAACGTTTTTTGTTTTGCTTAGAAGCATTTGATTTTCTCGACTTATGAGCACCACCGCTTCGGTTTGAATTGTTTGGTTTTTCTGTCGTTGCTTCAGGAGCGCCGGAATGCCATTGATACGGATGATCGGTAATGATTTTCACATCAACTTTTATAAGTTTCTGAATGTCTTTCCAATATGGTTCCTCATCTTTACTGCAAAATGAAATCGCAATTCCGCCATTTCCTGCACGTCCCGTTCTTCCAATTCGGTGTACATAGGTTTCAGGGATATTAGGCAAATCAAAATTAATTACAAAGGGCAATTGATCGATGTCAATTCCTCTCGCCGCAATATCAGTAGCAACAAGAACGCCAACTTCTTTATTTTTGAAAGCATCCAAAACACGTTGTCTTGCATTTTGAGATTTATCTCCGTGAATTGCTTCTGCCGGAATATCTTTTTTACGCAATGCTTTTACCACATTATCAGCGCCGTGTTTGGTTCTTGAAAAAACCAGCACGTTTGATAAATCCTCATTTTTTATTAAATGATAAAGTAAATTTCTTTTTTCCGTTTTCTCTACAAAGTAAACGCGCTGTTCTACATTTTCAGCAGTCGATGAAACTGGTGAAACCTCTACTTTTGCAGGATCCTGTAAAAACATTTCTGCCAGTTCGCGAATGGCAATAGGCATTGTCGCGGAGAACAATAAAGTCTGACGGTTTTTTGGCGTTAGTTTTACAATCTTCTTTACGTCGTTTATAAAACCCATATCCAGCATTTGATCTGCTTCATCCAAAACTAAAGTGTGAAGATGATCTAAATCAATAAAACCCTGCTTTTGCAGATCAAGCAATCTTCCCGGAGTGGCAACCAGAATATCAATTCCGTTTTTTAACGTATCCACTTGTGGATTTTGTGAAACTCCTCCAAAGATCGTTAATTGCGTTAAGTTGGTGTATTTTGCATACGTCTCAAAACTTTGTCCAATCTGAACCGCTAATTCACGTGTCGGAGTAACTATAAGAGCACGAATTACTTTTGCTTTTTTAGAAGAACCAACAATTCGGTGCAGCTGATGTATAATTGGAATAGCAAATGCTGCTGTTTTTCCGGTACCGGTCTGCGCACAGCCAATTAAATCCCTTCCTGCCAAAACAATCGGAATAGATTGTTCCTGAATAGGTGTAGGGTTTAGGTAGCCTTCTTCAAATACGGCTTTTTGTATACTTTTTGAAAGTGATAAATCTTCGAATAACATATCTTAGGTATTAAGAATTTAGTTTTAAGTACTAAAATTCTGTGCAAAGATAGCTTTATTCAGTCAATCGTCTATTTGAATCCGGTTTTATTTGGCAAATGGGCTAATTTTCAGCTGCTGTAATTTACTATCTTAAATTATTTCGTTGTTGGCTTTTATAAAATCAGTTATTAAATAGCCAATTAATTTCCCAATCAAATGATTGTTTGGTGATTGGTCCAGATCGGGCGCTCCTTCGCAAATATGTAAGTAAGTGGCATTTTTATGTTCTCCGAAAAATGAAACAAACTGACGCAGTTCTTCGATCGAAAATCCGCTGATAGTCATCGCGCTGCTGGCAATGTTGGGTATTGCATCAAGATCAATTTCAATTCCAAACGGATCTGATTTTACAAAATCCAATGCATAAATCATTTCCTTATAAAATTCTTTTTCTTTTCGAATGTTTACGCTGTCATACGTGTTGTAGCGGACGCGGTCTTCCAGTTTCTTGATAATATCCAGTACACTTTTGGAAGTATAATTTTCGTGTAAACCAAAAATGAAATATTTTTTTAAGAAACCTTCTTCGTAAGCATAAGAGAATCCATTACCGCTGTGACGGCCTTCAAGGATTCTGAAATCAGAATGAGCGTCAAAATTAATCGCGTTCACGGGTTTTCCTTTTGCAAGCGCGGAACCTTTTATGTTTCCGTAAGCATTATTATGGCCTCCTCCGATTATAATTGGCGTTTTGCCGGCCTTTACAATATTAAAGATGATATGAGAAACTTCTTTATCGATTTTTTCTACTAACTGACTTAATTTCGAACGGTCATCAATATCATTGAAATCAAGATTTTCTACCTCGCGCATTTCTTCCGAAACATTCATTTGTCCTAAAACAATGATCTGACTTCCTTTTGCAAAGCGGTTGTGCTGAATGTTAGCAATACTTTTTATGGCGCTTTCCCAGGCCGATGCTGCCCCGGGTCTGCCATAATTAGCGCGTACCCCAATATCTTCGGGAATTCCCAAAAGAACGTATTTAGCCTCACTTTCTTTCAGAAAATCGATTTGATCCACTCCTTTTGGAATGATAATCATCTTTTCTCCGAACTTTATTTCACCACTTCGATGATTTGTGACTTTTGCTAAATCATTAATAGTAAAAGGAATTAATTTATCCATAAAAAAAAATTATTGTCCAAAAATAATATAATTGTACTAACTTACGTTATTAGCTTATATTAATTCTTAAATTTGTTATTAAAGAAAATTATTAAATATGGAAAACCCAAAGAACAACAACTCAAGTCTAAAAGCGGTAATCGCAGTTTTAGCAGTCCTACTTATTGGTAGCTTAGTGTATATTTTTAAATTATCATCTGATACAGATGGAGTTAAAACAGAACTTACCACAACTCTGACAGAGAAAGAATCTGTTATGAAAGATTTACAGGAATTAAAAGCAACTTATGATGCTGCCATTGCAGAAAACACTTCTATGTCTGATGAATTAATTCAGGAAAGAGATAAAGTAGTTGCATTAATGGATGATTTAAATAAATCTAAAGGTGATGTATCTAAATACAGAAACCAAGTGCAGGGAATGCAGACTAAAATGAAAACTTTAGTTGCTGAAAACGATGAATTGAAAAAACAAAATGGTGTTTTGACAGTTCAGAGAGACAGTACTATTGTGGTTTTAGGAGAATCTAAAAAATTCAACGAAGTTTTAGTAGGTCAAAACGAAGAATTAGCTAAAACAGTTGAAAAAGGTTCTAAACTATCTGTTTTGAATACAAAAACGGCTGCTTACAAATTAAGAAGCTCAGGAAAACAAATCGAAACAGATAAAGCAAGTCGTGCAGACGTTCTTAAAATAAGTTTTACTATTGCTGAAAACCAAATTGCTAAATCCGGAGATAAAACGTATTACGTACAGGTTATCGATGCAAAAAACAATGTTTTGGGAGATAAGAAAACAGAAAGTTTTGGTGACAACACTTTAACTTACAGTTTTAAAACTACAGTTCAGTACGAAAACAAAAGTGTAAATGTTGTTGAAGATTTACCTGGTAAAGATTTCGCTAAAGGAACTTATTTCATCAATGTTTTTGATAATGATGAGTTAGTTTCTAAAACTAGTTTCTCTTTAAGATAAGAAAGACATTCATTAAAATAAAAAAAGAGGAGTTTTTAAACTCCTCTTTTTTTTTATGCCAAAATCTTTCCTTCCAGAAAAACACTTTCAATCAGGTTGCTTCCAAAAGCATAGGGAATCTGATAATAGGATGAAATTGGTTTTGTAAGGATAAAATTAGCTTTCTTGCCTTTTGTAATACTTCCATGGGTTTCCGAAAGACCCATTGCATAAGCTCCGTTTATTGTAGCTGCATTTATAGCTTCTTCTGGAGTCATTTTCATTTTGATACAAGCAGTAGCTACCACAAAATTCATGTTTCCGGATGGAGTAGAGCCGGGGTTAAAGTCGGTTGCCAGAGCCAAAGGCAATCCCGCTTTTATCATCTCGCGGGCAGGTGTGTACGGAATGCTTAA
Source organism: Flavobacterium circumlabens (assembly GCF_004345565.1). Taxonomy (GTDB): domain Bacteria; phylum Bacteroidota; class Bacteroidia; order Flavobacteriales; family Flavobacteriaceae; genus Flavobacterium; species Flavobacterium circumlabens. The sequence goes on from NZ_SLWA01000003.1 coordinate 474,822, forward strand.
AAAATAAGAACAGGACGGTAAAGCAACAGGCATTGTTTGGGTGCCTTTTAAGGCTTCAATGTCTTCCGGGTTCATGACTTCGAGATGATCCACAGAAAGAGCTTTAAAATGTATTCCCGCCTGAATTCCTCCAATAGAATTAAACTGATTCACATGTATTTTCGGAATCAGACCATATTGTATTCCCGCAGCCATGATTTTTTCAGTTTCTTCCACAGAAAAATAACCGGTTTCACAAAAAACATCAATATAATCAGCGAGTTTGTTTTTTGCAATTTCAGGAAGCATTTTGGTGATGATCTCATCGATATAACCGGCTTTGTTTTCTTTATAATGTAACGGAAAAGCATGAGCGCCCAAAAAAGTGGCTTTTATGGAAATGGGATAATTTTCTGCCAGTTTTTTAATCACACGAAGCATTTTTATTTCTCCTTCAGTTGTTAAACCATAACCCGATTTTATTTCAACCGCTCCGGTTCCTAAATGCATGACTTCTTCTAAGCGGCGTTTAGATTGCTCGTAAATTTCCTCTTCCGAAGCTGCGTTTAATTTAAGAGCTGAATTTAGGATTCCGCCGCCGCGATTGGCGATTTCTTCGTACGAAAGTCCGTTGATACGATCCACAAATTCCTGCTCGCGGTTGCCTGCGTATACGATATGCGTGTGACTGTCGCACCAGGAAGGCAAAACGATCCGTCCTGTGGCATCAATAATCTGATCCGCTTTTATTTCAGGAAGATTTTTCATTTCACCGAAATCTGCGATTAGATGATTTTCTAAAATTAAATAAGCATCTTTGATTGTTGGAAGTACTGCCATTTCAGCTCCTGAAACTTTAGCAACAGACGTTTCCCGAACCTGCAGCAGTTCTTTTATATTGGTAAGTAAAGTTATCATGATGTTGATTTAGTGTATTATATAATGCTGTTTTAATGTGATGTAGAAGAAAAATAAAAACACAAATTTCACAAATTATCACTAATCAATTTGTGAAAATCTGTGAAATTTGTGTTTTACTATTGGAATTTAAAAATTGAAAATTTGTTTTTTAATTGTTATTCTGAAACCGTTATTTCAAACATTTTCTCCCAGTATTTACCGGTAATGAAAATAGTTTTGGTTTGCGGATTGTAAGCAATTCCGTTTAAGACTTCCGCTTGCGGATGTTTGATGAATTTACGTAAATCAGACATATTCAAAATTCCTTCCACTGCTCCGGAAGTTGGATTTACTACAGCAATAGCATCTTTTTGCCATACATTGACATAGAATTTCCCGTTGATATATTCCAATTCGTTGATCGCTTTTATTTTTGAAGTTCCTGAATACACATTGATGTAATCAATTAATTTTTGATTCGCCGGGTCCATTTTCCAGATTTTCTCTGTTCCGTCAGAATGATAAATGTATTTTCCGTCATTTGTCATTCCCCAGCCTTCAAGGTCTTTGTCGTATTTGAACGTTTTTTCAAGTTTAAATGTTTTGGCATCGTAGATAAAACCTGTTTTTTCTTCCCACGACAATTGAAATAATTTTCCGTTAATAAACGTAATTCCTTCTCCGAAATAATCTTTTGGCAAATCAACCTGCGTAATCACCTTACCGGTTTTATAATCTACTTCTCTAAAATAGGAATCTCCTTTTTGTCCCGTGCTTTCAAATAAAACACCATCGTGAAATTCCAAACCTTCCGTAAAAGCTTTTGTATCGTGAGGATAGGTATTCAGGATTTTATATTTCAGTAATTTAGGTTCAATATCAGAAACCAATTCGATTCTTTTGGTCGCATCAGACCAATCAGAGCCGTAATAAGCGGTTGCTTTTAAGTATTGATATCCTAATTTTTGATCTTTTAATTCAAATTTGAATTTCTCGGCACCTTTTGTGCTTCCCACCCTTTTATCGTTTACAGCATAAACAATACTGTCAATTTCTTTCGAATTTGGATTTAAAATGGCGATAGAGACTGCTTCTTTTGATGTAAAATGTGCCGGAAAAGCCGAATCATCTATTGTAAATAAAGAATTTTCACCTTTTTTTGCACCGTTACATCCAATTAATGTGATTCCTAATAAAATGACAGCTAGGAAGTTATATTTTTTCATAGTTAAAAATTTGAATAAGCCAATATACGACGATATTTTTATAGCAACAAAGCTCTTGCAAAAATATAAAAAGATTGTATATTTGCACCGGCAAGTCCTACACGACCAGCTCCTGCAGACTCCCCCAGGATGGGAACATAGCAAGGGTACGTGGTTGAGCGGTGCGATGTAGGTCGCTTGCCATTTTTTATTTTATTCAAATTCTTTTTTAGAATTAATACAAAAGCGGTCTTCCTTATGGAGGATTTTTTTATTTTTGGAACTTCGTAAAATTTAAAGTTATTTGTTGAAGCTATAAGTTTTACCTCAATGAACCAACTCATAACTTATAACTCAAAACTCATAACTTTTCAAAATGAATAAAGTCATTTTAATTACCGGAGGATCATCAGGGATTGGAAAATCTATTGGAGAATTTTTAAATCAAAAAGGATTCACCGTGTACGGAACCAGCCGAAATCCTGAAAAAGTATTTAATTCTGTTTTTCCCCTTGTAGCTTTAGATGTCCGAAATGCAGCATCCATACAAACGGCTGTAGCAAAAATTATTGCAACAACCGGACGTTTAGATGTGGTGATCAATAATGCCGGGGTTGGAATTACCGGGCCTTTGGAAGAAATTCCGATGGAAGAAATCAAAAATAATTTTGAAACGAACTTCTTTGGTCCAATTGAAGTTATGAAAGCCGTTTTGCCCCAGATGCGCGAACAAAAATCAGGTCTGATTATCAATATTACTTCTATCGCAGGTTATATGGGATTGCCGTACAGGAGCGTTTATTCGGCTTCGAAAGGGGCGCTGGAACTGATTACCGAAGCCTTGCGTATGGAAGTTAAATCTTTCGGAATCGATATTACCAACGTGGCACCGGGTGATTTTGCCACCAATATTGCCGCAGGGCGTTATCATGCCCCTGTAATTTCAGGTTCTGCTTATGAAAAAGTGTATGGAGAAGTGCTGTCTACCATGAACGAACATGTAGATGCCGGAAGCGATCCGAACCAAATGGCGGAAGCCATCTATAAAATTATGCAGTCTAAAAAACCAAATGTACACTACAAAGTGGGTGTTTTTATGCAGAAATTTTCAATCGTATTAAAGCGAATTCTTCCTGATACGGTTTATGAGAAGATGTTGATGAATCATTATAAACTATAAAACTCAAAATGAAGTACTTTTTATTCCTTATTACTATTGCTTTTTGTTCCTGTTCTCCAAAAATAAGAACTTCTGTTTCAGAGAAACATGAAAAACTGGATAGTAAGTCCAATGTTATTGTTTTTAATACTAAAGCTGAATTGCCTGCTAATTTTAGTACAATTGGAACCGTCAAAATTGGAGATACCGGCTTTACTACCAATTGTGATTTTGCTACCGTTCTTGAAGCAGCAAAAACAGAAGCAAGGAAAAATGGTGCTAATGCGTTCTTAATTACCGAACATTTGTATCCAAGTATGTTTGGAAGCTCCTGCCATAGAATTAGTGCCGATTTATTGAGGATTGAAAACACTACCGATTATAGTAAACCTGTCATCAATAAAGATTCGATTCACTCAAAAGATCGTTTAAAATTAGTTGCCAATGAAGCGACAAATTATAAAAGTTCAAAATCTTCAGGTTTTTTGTTGTTGGCAAATGTGGCTCAAAGTTTCAGAGTTGCTTCATCGCCGGATGGGTTAAATTCGGAGCAAAAAAAATATATGAAAAATTTAAAATCAGGACTTAGTTATGATATAAGTGCTTATTATCTTAAAGATGACAGAACTGGTTTCGGTTTGAAGTATAATGTTTATAAATCATCGGGAACAATCAGAAATCAGCAAATTACCCTGGACGACGGCATAAATTATCGAGGGGATTTTAGTGATGATATAACAATTTCATTTATCGGACCTTCCTTTATACTTACAGAAGGTAAAAATGCAAGAGTTGGAGAGGCTAATTTAGAGCTTGCGATTGGATACATGTCCTATCGGAATAATTCTACCATCATTGGCAGTCCGTTAAAAATAACGGGGTCTAATTTGGGTATGATTGCCGGAATGGGATATCATTTTAGGATAACGCCGCATTTTTTATTAGGCGCACAAGCTAATTTCGTTGGAGGTGTTTTACGAAAACTAAAATATGAATATCCAAATGGCATTACAGAAACGATTAAACTTGAGGATGAAGAAGTTGAAAATTTGTGGAGAATTGATTTGGCTGTCGGGGCTAAATTTAGATTCTAAGCTGTATTTTTTTTTAATATGGTTTCCTGATGTGATCATACAGGTAATTTCAGAACCTTCTTACGAAAAGATATAGGGGGAAAGCATTTTCTGCTATGAATAAACATGTTGATGAAGCAATCCTAAAAAACTTAGGAATAATAAAAAAATTACCGCAAAGTGCGCAAAGATTTAAACAAGGTTCGCAAAGTTTATAAACAGCTTTGTGAACTTTGCGTTTTTTTTCATCGCTTACATTGCGGTAAATTTATTTCATCGAGTTATTAATTTAAATTCTTGTATGTTAGAATCTTTAGAATCGACTAACGGACAAGATAAAAGATGTACCAGAAGTATAGAAAAACAGACCTTCAGCAAGGTTTACAATCAGGATTCAAATCTTTAATTTCCCTGACAAGGTGACCGAAAAAGAGCAAAAAAAACAAAAATCTCCAATAAAGTTCAGATATAGGAGTGACGGAGCGGTGACGGAGGAGTGACGGCAACGTGACGGAGGAATGACATAACGAAAATTTAATGTCAAAGTGACAGGATTGAGGTAAAACGGTAGAGACAGGAATGCTGTACTATATAATTAGTACATCAATTGCTACTATCCGGAAATATAAAAATGCCTTATTTTTTGTGCAATCAATTCAGGTTTAGGAACAGGAAGTCTTTTGAATAATATTCTTTTTACAAAGCAGTATAAGTTCTTCAATTTGCTGTTGTGGCATTTTAACGGCACATTCAATGATCTCTCTTCCATTGTCTACAATCAAAATACCCTCGTGGTCTTCTTCATAGCCAACCGGTGAAACGAAATACGTAAGGTTTTCGTTTTTAATTGTTTTTTTAGCATCGCGAAACCATCCGTAATTGGCTTCGTAAACGATTTCATTTTTCGAGTATTGTATTATTTCTTCTCCGTAAGTATTCCATAAGGCAACTCGTAATAAGTAGAATCCAAAAAGGGAGAAAATTCCAATTCCTATTATAAAGCCAAAATGCAAACCTTCTCCTAATGCGATGGAAGCAATTGTTCCGGCGGCTGGAAAAATAAAAAAAGCAAAAGCAAAAAAATATAATACTATTCGAATGATAAAAGGGGATTTTCGAACAGTGAGTTTTAGCTGGTCGTTTTCAAGAAGAAATTGTGGCATAGTTTAAGGGAATTGTAGGTGCAGGGAAACAGGAGTATAAATAGTAAAAAAAGCTACAAATGATCTTCGGCAGCGCAGGTAAGCCATCTTTATTCGGTAACCCTTGCTATTGCTGCAAAACTCATCCTGTTGTCTTGTTTGAAATTTTCTTCAACACTTTGGGACTTTAATTTTGTCTAAAAATACAAAATATTTCGGTTTTGGACTGATTTAAGTTTTGGGATAAAGGACTTTAATTTCAGATTTATTTTTGGAGAGTTTAATTTTTGAAATTATTAGTTGTAATTTTACGACGATTTGCGTGAGGGATAGGAGTGAACTACCAAAGTAGTACGGATAGCCCGACCGCATTTACGAAAGGCGCGAATAAGCGGTGTATAAAGTGCGCCTTTTGAGAATGGGGTCACGCCCGAATTATGAACACAATTAAATTTAAATACATATGAAATTTTTTATTGACACAGCTAATTTAGCTCAGATTAAAGAAGCACAGGCTTTAGGTGTTTTGGATGGTGTAACTACAAATCCGTCATTGATGGCAAAAGAAGGGATCACCGGAAAAGATAATATTCTGAAGCATTACGTTGATATTTGTAATCTTGTTGAAGGTGATGTGAGTGCTGAAGTGAATGCACTGGATTTTGACGGAATGATCAAAGAAGGTGAGGAGTTGGCTGAATTACACGAGCAAATCGTAGTAAAATTACCAATTACGAAAGAAGGTGTTATGGCTGCTAAATATTTCTCTGATAAAGGAATTAAAACAAATGTAACGTTAGTGTTTTCAGCAGGTCAGGCTTTATTGGCTGCAAAAGCAGGTGCAACTTATGTTTCTCCGTTTATTGGCCGTTTAGATGATGTTTCTACAGATGGTCTGAACCTGATTCAGGAAATCAGAGAGATCTATGATAACTACGGTTATGAGACTCAGATTCTGGCTGCTTCCGTACGTCATACCATGCATATTGTAAACTGTGCTAAAATTGGTGCTGATGTAATGACAGGACCTCTTTCTGCTATTTATGGTTTATTGAAACACCCGTTAACAGATATCGGATTGGCTCAGTTTGTGGCTGATTTTGAAAAAGGGAACAACAAATAGTTTTACCCAAAAAGAATTGTAAATCGCTGTCTTTCTTATGAGAGACAGCGATTTTTTTTAGTATGCAGGAGAATCTAGCAGCAGTTTTGGTATTTTCTTAGCGGGGGGTGTAGGTAAACAACCAGACTATGTTGTAGAATTTTGAATTCATTTGAATTGAAATAAAAAGACCCGTTTTACAAATTGTAAAACGGGTCTTTTTATGTTGTTTTTTCAGAAGATTTTAGTGTCCTCCTCCTTCGCTCTGAACGTGGCTTACGCCCTGGCTTTTTAATATTTTAGGGCAGTAGAAGCCATAAAACGCTAAATAGGCAAAACCAAGTAAGGGTACGATATAAGAGAAGTGGGTGTAGGTAATACCTAATATTCCGTTTGGATGTGTTAAATCTAAATCACAGATACTTCCCTGAACTAATGGAATAACGCCACCGCCAAGAATCATCATGATTAAGAAAGACGAAGCTTTTCCTGTGTTTTTTCCTAATCCTGCGATTGCTAAATCGAAGATAGAAGGCCACATTATAGACAAAAATAATCCACCTGAGATAAAGAAGAATTTAGCAATTTCTGTATACGGGCAAACTAATCCGGCAACCATCATTAATAAACCGGAGATTCCGAAAAGCATTAATGTTTTTCCCGCATTTTTTCCGCCTACGAAACTTACTGCTATAAATAGTAAAATCCAGATTGGGTAAATGTAGAAAGAAGATACATCATGCGCAGCAAAAACGTTTGCTCCGATAATAACTCCGAACGCTAAAGCGGGTACGATAAATTTAAGAGCCGTGTTTACTAAGTTGGATGTGTTGAAAACATTCACCCCGCCATTCCAGCGACCTATCATTAAACTTCCCCAGTAAAGGGCAATAAACGGAGAAATAGCATCTTCTAGAATATTACCGAATTCATTTGTTTTTAATAAGGCAGGTAAGTTACTAATGATAGTTACCTCGGTTCCCACATAAATAAAGATTCCCAACATTCCCAAATACAATTGCGGGTAGTCTAAAATGCTGAATTTAGCATGTTTTTGTTCCAGTTTAGCTTCTTCCTCATCTATTTTAGCCGGATCTTCGATTTTAGAAAAATACATGAAAATCGCAACCAGGATAAAAGCAAGTCCTAAAATGATAAAAGGCAATTTGATATCTTCCAGAGAAAGGTTTGTTTTTTTGTTGTCTCCCATTCCAAAAAGAGCAATTCCTAAAAGGATTGCACCAATAGTAGTTCCGAAAGAGTTTACACCTCCTGCCAATGTCAAACGGTGTGCTCCGGTATTCGGGCTTCCCATTTTAATAGCAAGCGGATTTGCTACAATTTGCTGAATAGAAAATCCTAAACCAACCGTAAACAAAGCAGTTAAAAAGAAAGGAAAACTTTCCATTGTAGCGGCAGGAACGAATAAAAATGAACCAACTGCAGAAAGAATTAATCCCGCAGAAAGGGTCTTTTTATATCCGAATTTCTGTAAAACATCTGATTTTAGGGATACTAAAAAGAAGATAATTGATCCTACAAAATATGCAGCGTAAAAAGCCCAGGCCACCAATTGTGACTGAACCTGAGATAAAGTAAATACTTTTTTGAATACTGGGATAAGGATGTCATTGGCCGAGCCGACAAAACCCCAAAAGAAGAAGACGATTATCAAAGAGATAAACTGCCCCCACTTGGTCTGTACATTTTCTGAACTCATAATAGTAGTAAAGGTTAATTTTATTATTTATGTTTTTTGAAGACCGTAAATATATTTGTTAAGTATATCAAAAAAAAATAAAAAGACACAAATAATGTTAAATTTAAACCAACAACAGTATTTTTTCAACAAAGTGTTAATTTTTAGCCTCTTGAAAAACAGAATTTGGAACAGCGTTTTTATTCCAGAATTTTATTTTTTACTTCTTTGCTGTAGTTTCGGCCAATAGGAATGGTATACGATTGGATCTGAATGCGGTTTCCTTCAATAGATTTTACCTTATTTAAGGCAATAACGTACGATTTATGGATACGCAGGAAGCGATCAGCGGGTAATTCTTCAGATAAAGAAGTCAGTGATTTATGGGTAATATAGGTTTTATCTGGGGTTACGACTTTAATGTATTCTTTCATTCCTTCCACAAACAGAATTTCTTCAATATTAATTTTCATCATCTTTTTATCTACTTTGATGAAAATATGAGAGTCGCCTTTTGAGGTTTCGACTTTAATATTATTCTTTAGATTATATTCGGTGGTGATTTTATTGATACACTTTATAAATCGGGGCAATGGAATTGGTTTTACCAAATAATCCAAAACATCAAGATCATAGCTTTCGGCAGCAAATTCACGAAATGCTGTTGTTATAATAACTTTAGTTTTACTTTCAATTAAGCTGATTAATTCAAAACCGGTCATCATAGGCATGTTGATGTCTAAAAAGACAGCATCAACAGCAGTGCTGTTTATAAAATCGAGCGCTTCCAAAGAGTTATTAAAGGTACCTATAACTTCAAAGTCGGTAAAATTGCTGAAATAATTTTGCAGGACTTTGATTGCCAGTGGCTCATCATCAATCAACACGCATTTAATTTTCATTACGAATAGGTATTTGCAAACGGATTATATAGTAATTGAGCTTAGTTGTATGTTTTAAACTGAAATCGTTTTTATAAATTAATTTTAATCTCTTTTTGGTATTGGCTAATCCGATACCTCCTTTTGAGTTTAGATTTGGTGAAATTACAAAATTATTTAGGATTTCAAAATCTAACATTTTAGTAGCGGTAACTTTACAATTGATTTTAATTTTCAGGTTTTTATTGTTGAGACCACCGTGTTTAAAGGCGTTTTCGACCAGTGAAATAAAGATCAGCGGAGGGACGACCACATCTTCTATATCCGATTCCAGGTTAATGGTAACTTCCACATTCTCAAAGCGTAACTTTTCGATTTCGATGTAATTCTGAATATAATCTATTTCTTTGATCAGCGGAACAAATTTGGTTCCTTTCACATCATATAAGACATATTCCATCAGGTTGGACAATTTGATAATTACATCCGGAACCTTATCTGAAGATTCTAAGGAGAGTGCATACAGATTGTTTAGGGTATTAAAGAAAAAATGCGGCTGGATCTGATTTTCAAGATATTTTAACTTGATCTTGAATTGATTTTCTCTCAGTGACCGGTTTCTTTCTCTTTCGCGCAGCCAGGTTAAGGTAAGATAAACCGATGATGCCATTGCCAGAACGTACAATTCTCCAATACAAACGGCAACAATATGGTTGATCTCAAAAGGATGGTATTCGCGGTTTGCTTCCGGCCATATATTTTCGGATATAATATAATAGGTAAGGGCGGTTTTCAATAAATAAATACCAAACAGACTTACAATTAAGGCGAATGTGTATTGGATGTATTTCTGCTTTAAAACAAATTTCGGAACTAAAACAAAAAGATTAAAATAGACCAGAGGAATGTGCAGCGAAAACTCGATCAGATTCGATTTGAATGAATATGGATAATCGTTGAAGTAGGCACCCCATCTTAAAAAGTTAAGAGTAAAATAACTTCCCCAAAACCAAAAATGGTTTTGAAGCTTTATGTCGAATTTTAATTTTTGAAGTTCGTTCAACTTTATTTTTAAGGAATTAGAGTGGTGTGTCTTTATTGAATAAAGATTTTGCAACTTTAAACAATTACAGGCTAAAACGCAATTCTTTTGAATAAAATTTTGAAAAAAAATAGAAATGATGCTTTATTTTTATAGTAGAACGTTTTCGTAAAACATAATGTTGATTGTTTTGTGTCGTTTGTTTAAGGTTTTGAGTTGTTTGTTTAAAATATTTTATTTATGTTAATTTTAACAATATTTTTATCGCTTAACCAACAAAACCATGACAAAAATGAAACAAATTGTGTTAATCTTTATGATTTTCTTTACTGCGCAAGTCATGCTTGCCCAAGTAAAAACAATCAAAGGTTTAGTAAGCGATCAAAACGGATTGCCATTGCCGGGAGTAACTGTTCTTATCCAGGGAACAGCGAAAGCGAGCCAATCTGATTATGATGGAGTGTATGTAATTCAGGCATCAAAAAACGATGTTTTGTTATTTTCATACATTGGGTTCAAAACTCAGGCAGTAACGGTAACTGATGCAACTCAGTTGAACGTTTCTCTTGTAGACGATGCTCAGAATCTTAATGAAGTTGTTGTAACGGCATTAGGGATTAAAAGACAAAAGAAAGAACTGGGATATGCGGTTCAGGATGTAAAAGGAGACCAGTTAAGTAAAGTTATTACGACCAACGTAGCCACTGCACTTTCCGGAAGAGTTGCCGGTGTTGATGTTTCTATCCCTGCAACGGGTGTAGGCGGAAGTACAAGGGTTATTATCAGGGGTATTTCAAGTATAGGCGAAAATAATCAGCCGCTTTATATTGTAGACGGAGTTCCTATTGATAATACCGGTTTGTCTAATGATAGTGCAGCTACCAGTAAATGGTTTGACGGAAGAGACAGCGGAGACGGAATTTCGAGTATCAATCCAAATAATATCGAAAGTTTAACCGTATTAAAAGGAGCGGCTGCGGCAGCATTATACGGTTCAAGAGCGTTAAACGGTGTTATTTTAATTACAACCAAAAAAGGAAGTAAAGGTAAATTACAGGTAGAATTAACAAGCGGTGTAAGCTTTGACAGGGTAAATGCGAAATACAATGATTACCAAAGTGAATATGGTACAGGTTCTAACGGAATTTTGCCGGACCCTACAAAAGCACCTTCTGAAATATACGGATATACAACAAATGCCTGGGGGCCTAAGTTCTCACAATCAGTAGGACAACAAGTTAAGATATTTGACGGTTCTATGAGACCTTATGCTAAAGTGGATAATAATATTCAGGATTTCTTCAGAACCGGATTCACAACAACAAACGGAATAGCTTTATCCGGCGGAAGTGAAAATGCATTTGTTCGTTTTGGCTATAATAATCTTAAAAATGAAGATGTAATTCCGGGCTCCGGATTAGAAAGAAACGATGCCAGTTTAAATGCAACGATAAAATCAGAAAAATTTACTTTGGATGCCAACGTAAATTATATGGTTGAAAACACCAACAACAGACCAGGTTTAGGAGATTCACCTAATAACGTCGGCTATTCTTTAAGTGGTTTAGCGCCGAATATTGATCAGGCGTGGCTTAAAAATTATCAGAATCCGGCAGACGGATCCATGTACCAATGGAATAATAATGTGTATTTACTAAACCCTTATTTCGTTGTAAATGAAAACCATAACTCCTCTACTAAAAACCGTTTTATGGGTAATGTTACAGGAACTTACCAGCTTAAAAAATGGATGGGATTAACTTTCAGAACCGGTTTAGATACTTATGTTTTCGGTGCTAAAGATTTTATGGCAGCCGGAAGCACATGGCCGGGAAGAGATAACGGTTATATGGGATTGGATAATATTACGGTTTCTGAAATGAATACGGATATCATCGCGACTTTTAGTGAAATTAAATTAGCATCTGACCTGACTTTCTCCGGAATTTTAGGAACCAGCAGAAGAGATTTCAGAAGACAGCAGAATTCCAGATTCGGTACAAACATCATCGAGCCGGGAACAGAATACATCAGTAATTTTTCGAATCAGACCGAAAATGCACCATTGGAAACTAGGACAAGAACAAATTCAGTTTACGGTTCTGCAAAATTTGATTATAAAGGATATTTATATGCGGAGTTCACCGGAAGAAATGACTGGTTCAGCGTAATCAATAAAGATGCCTTTTATCCGGCAGCTTCGTTAGGTTTTATATTCTCTGATGCATTCGGTATTCAGAGTGATACTTTCTCTTATGGTAAATTCAGAGCCTCATGGGCAGAAGTTTCGAATGCACCGGGAGCATATAAAAATGCTTTAAACTATACGACCTATTCTTCTTACAGTGGTGGTAGTGTCGTGAATATTAAAAATACTTCGGCGCCAAATCCTGATTTAACGTATCAGTCTAAAACCGGAGTTGAATTTGGAGTGGAAACTTCCTTCTTTAAAAACAGATTAAAAGCTGATATTACCGTATATCGCGAAGATACTTCAGATCAGACTATTGATTTACCATCATCTGCGACTTCCGGATACGAATATATTTCTGTAAATGCAGGTGAATTACGTAACGAAGGTATTGAGGTATTTTTGTCCGGTACGCCAATCAAAACAAAGAATTTTGAATGGGGAATTGACTTAAACTTTTCTAAGAATAAAAACTCAATTCTTTCTTTACACCCGGATATCGATACCTATACTATTTCTGAAGCCCGTTGGGCCGGTGCTGCAATCGTAGCGCAGGTGGGTGGACAATACGGAACCATTATCGGAAAAGATTTTCTAAAAAGTCCGTCGGGAGAAAAGATTGTCGGAGCAAACGGGATGCCGATGTTCACAGATAGTAAAGTTGCTTTAGGAAAAGGGCTTCCGGATTGGGCAGCAGGTTTAACGAATCGTTTTTCTTATAAAGGAATTACGCTTCAGTTTTTAATTGACATGAAATTTGGTATGGATGTATATTCTATGACTAATTCACTTGCCGCTCAAAAAGGACTTTTAGATGTTACGACAGAAGGAAGGGATGCTTATAATGCAGCAAGAGCAGAAGCAGTTGCAAACGATCCTAACTTTAGTCAGTCAACATGGATTCCTACTGCAGGATATGTAGTTGATGGTGTTGTAAATACAGGAACTGCCGATAATCCGAATTATGTAAAAAACACCACTCCTGTAAATCCTCAGGATTATTGGACTACGGTTTTTAATAATACACCGGCACCTTTTATTTATGATGCTTCTTATGTGAAATTAAGAGAGGTGAGTTTAGGGTATACGATACCAAAAAGCGTTTTCAACGGAGCAAAAATCAACAGTATCTACTTTTCCGTATTCGCAAGAAATTTATTGACTTTTAATAAAGATTTGCCAAACGTTGATCCGGAGTCTATGTATACTTCAGGAAACGGACAAGGTTTTGAGTATGGTTCGTTACCATTTAGAAGATCATATGGGTTTAATCTTAAAGTTACATTCTAAAAAAAGAAATTATGAAATTTAAACAAATAATAATAGCTGTACTCTCCGTATTTACGATGGTTGGCTGTACTGAAAACTTTGACGAACTGGAGAAAGATCCGGTTGCGTTATCAGCAAATCCTGCTGGTCAGCTTAGATTTACTCAATTGTGTATGTCTGGCGATGGATATTACCAATGGAGAGCAAACCTAATCTATTCCGGAGGTTTTGTACAACACTACGCCGGTGCATGGAATGTAACAGAATTCGGAAGTAAATTCAAGAAAAACGATGACTATGCAACAGCATTATGGAGAAATGGTTATTCGAATGAAATGAAGAGTATTGTCGATGTTCTGGAAAAAACCAATGGAGATCCCGCAGCTGTAAATATGAATGCTGTTGCCAAAATTATGAAAGTAATGGTTGCACAACGCCTGACCGATATTTATGGTGATGTTCCCTATTCAGAAGCGGGTCTAGGATTTTCTAAAGGAATAGTGACTCCTAAATACGACAAGCAACAAGATATTTACAATGCCTTTTTTAAAGAACTTGGAGAAGCTTTTACGCAGCTGAATGCTAACGGTGGCGATGTAAAAGGCGATTTGTTTTATAATGGAGATATTACAAAATGGAAAAAATTAGCCAACACCATGCGTTTGCGTCTGGCAATGAGAATATCGGAAGTAAGCCCTGTTGAAGCTGAAAAACAGGCAAAAGCTGCTTTTCAGAATGGTGTTTTCGAAAGCAATGCTGATAACTGCGTGATGCATCATTTAGATTTTCCTTTCAATGATACACCCGGCGCACTTGATTTTAGAGGTAACGGGTTGTCTTATGCTTTTATCGGAAACGAAAATGGGGATCACTTTAGTTCTTTGATGATTGATTTCTTAAGAACTAATGGAGACCCGAGATTACCTATGCTTGCTACTCCAAAAACAGGAAGTGCAAATTGGGGACCTCCTGCACCAGGGGAAGAGTTATATGTGGGTAATATTCCGGGAGTTTTTCAATGGGAGATGCCGGGTGGTTCTAATGCTATTTCAGGTATTCAGCCTTACCTAAAACTTAAAACGACTCCTTTCTTACATGTGAGTTATTCAGAGTCACAACTACTATTGGCAGAAGCTGCTTTTAGAGGATGGATCACGGGTGCAGCAGCAGATTATTATAAAAAAGGTGTTGAAGGAGGGATCAAACAGTTAGAAGTTTATGGTGCTCCGGCAGCAAGTCAGGCTGCTATAAATACATATTTATCGGCTAAACCTTTGGCAGCAGGAACTGAGAAAGAGCAAATTGCTACACAGCTTTGGGTTACTTATTTGTTTAATAGTATTGAAGCCTACTCCAACTGGAGAAGAACAGGATACCCGCATTTATTAGCGATAACAAATCCGGATTCAGAAACGCAGGGCGTAACACCTACACGTTTGTATTATCCGAATGATGAGATGCAGAAAAATTCAAAAAATTATTTAGAAGCCCTTTCAAGAATGGGGGGTACAAATGATTGGTTAAATAAAGTCTGGTGGGATGTTAACTAAAAACTCCTAAAAAAGACCAAGAATAAAGTTATGCCTGATAAGGTATTATTTCAATCTAATTAAAATTAAAAACAACAAGTTTAAAATTTCAAAATTATGATAAAAAATAAAGCCTTATTAGGCATCCTTTTTTTTATAAGTTCACTTATTTCAGTTTACAGTTGTACCACTCAGAAAGAATCAGATCGGGAGGAAACCAAAACAAAAACGGCCAGGGTGGTGGGCTATTTATCTTCGGATAATATCAATAAAATGACTTCAATACAGTTTTGTAAACTGACACATCTTAATGTTGCTTTTGCCAATCCCAATAAAGACGGGAGTCTGAATTTTAGCGGAGATATCGATGCTCTTATAAAATATGCCAAATCGGTTAATCCTAACATTGTAATCAGTATTTCGCTCGCAGGCGGAGTACTATCGGAAGAACAGGCAGCAAACTGGTCTTTCCTGATTGATAAATCTGAAAACAGACCTGTTTTAATTCAAAGTATATTAAATTTTGTTGAACTACATCAGCTGGACGGAGTCGATGTAGATCTCGAATGGGATGCCGTAACCAGCGGCTACAGCGGATTCGTTATAGAATTAAGAAAAAGCCTTACGGAGCGTAAAAAACTCTTAACAGCCGCATTACCCAATAATTCCCGTTTCGAAAATATAAATTCAGCAGCCTTAAATGCATTCGATTTTATCAATATAATGTCTTATGACAGTACAGGACCCTGGACACCCAATAATCCCGGTCAGCACAGCTCGATGAGTAATGCCAGGGATGGAATTGATTATTGGCATAAACTTCAAAATGTATCCAGTGATAAAATAACCCTCGGAGTACCTTTTTATGGTTATAATTTTACCTATGCAGCTGTTACCAGCTCCACTTACGGTCAAATTGTAGAGGTCGGGCCCCAATTTGCCGATCAGGATGAATTAGGGAAAATTTATTATAACGGAAGACCTACTATTTCTCAAAAGGTGGAATATGCTTCTCAAAATACAGGAGGGATTATGATTTGGGAACTGGCACAGGATTCTTTTGGCGAATATTCTTTATTAGATGTCATACATAAAAAATATACAAGCTTAAAATTTAAAACTACCGGATTGTGTGGGAATTAAAATTTTAAGGAGAATATACCCTGAAAAACAGTTGTTCTGCTCTTATTGTATCAAGCATTTATTTTATTAAAAAAAGGTTAATTTTTTTTCTAAACACCACAGTTTAAAAGACTTATTTCTGAATTGATACATTATAAAGAAATAGTTAATTTGATGTACATAATAGTTGTAAATACAATTAAATGACAGAATTTAATAAGGAGAAAACGTTTTCGCAAAACGTATTATTGATTGTTTTATGTCGTTGGTTTAAAAAATATAACCGTTTGTATAATTTATTTTTTTTAACAATACGTTAAGAATAAATTTACGCCATAACTAACAAAATAAATAAACATGAAAAAAATTTTCTTAATCTTTATGATTGTTTTTACAGCGCAGGTTTCGCTTGCTCAGGTGAAAAATGTCAAAGGTATGATCACAGATTCTGATGGGATGCCGTTACCAGGGGCATCTGTTGCTGTGCAGGGAGGTCAAAAAGGTGCCACAACCGATTTTGACGGTTTGTACTCAATTGAAGCACAAAAAGGACAAACATTGGTTTTTACTTATGTAGGTCTTGAAACACAATCAATAATTGTAGGTGATGCCGCTACAGTTAATGTTAAATTAGTTCCGGCAGCATCAAATGCACTTAATGAGGTTGTTGTAACTTCTTTAGGTATCAAGAAAACCAGAAAATCTTTAACATATGCTGCTCAGGAGCTAAAAGGTGAAGAATTAACTCGTGTAAAAGATGCGAATTTAATTAATACAATAGCAGGTAAAATTGCTGGTGTTGCCGTAACAAAAAGTTCTGGTGGTACGGGTGGATCTACAAAAGTAGTTATTCGTGGTAATTCATCTTTGGCTAATAGCCAGCCATTATATGTTATAGATGGTATTCCAATGTTGAACTCAGGTTCAGGACAGCCAAATGATACTTTTGGTAGTTTATCCGGAGGTAACCGTGATGGTGGGGATGTTGTTTCCTTAATTAACCCAGATGATTATGAAGGAATGACAGTTCTTAAAGGTGCTGCAGCTTCTGTATTATATGGTAGCCAGGGTGCTAACGGTGTTATTTTGCTTTCTTCTAAAAAAGCTAAAGCAGGTAAATCTAATATTTCAGCATCATCAGTAACTACTTTTGAAACAGCAGCGTACCTGCCAAAATTTCAAACAGATTATATTGCTGATGCAGGAGCTGATGAAAGTTGGGGAGCGAAACAAAAAACCAAAGATCATGTTAAAGATTTCTTTAATACAGGCACAACGCAAATTACATCTCTTGGCTATTCAGCCGGATCTGAAAATTCATCTACTTCGCTTACATATGCTAATACTTCAGGCACTGGAATTATGCCGGGTAATAGTATTAAGAAAAATAACTTTGGTATGCGTCAGACGGCTAAGTTTTTTGACAATAAATTAAGTGTAGCTGCAACTGCAAATTATACAAGTCAAAATATTGTTAATAAACCGGTAAATGGTCTTTATTTTAATCCTTTAACAGGTGTTTATTTGATGCCAAGAGGAAATGACTTTAATTATTACAAAGATAACTATGAGGTTTTTGATTCTTCAAGGAACTTAATGGCTCAAAACTGGATGACGAACAGAGATATTATGCAAAATCCATATTGGGCAATTAACAGAAATAAATCTGAAGATAAAAATGATTATTTTACTGGTGCTTTAGCAGTAACTTATAAAGCTAATAATTGGTTAAGTATTGCTTCAAGATATAGCTACAACAGAGTTGAAAGCAATTTTGATAAAAAAATATATGCTACAACACAAGGTACCCTATCTCACGAAAATGGTAGATACATAAATGAAAATACCTTAAGTACACAGCGTTATGGAGATTTAATAGCTACAATCACTACCAATATCAGTAATGATTTTACTTTTAATGCTAACATTGGTACCAGTATAACTAATACATTAAGTAATCAAAAGACAATTCTGGATTCAGGAATTGGTACTGGTCTACAATATGCAAACTGGTTTACATTGCATAACTTCAATTCTAATTCAGGTAATTATCAAACTGTAGATTCTCAAAAAGAAGTACAATCTGTATTTGCCGCTACTACATTTGGATATAAAGATATGCTGTTTTTAGATCTTGCTGCCAGAAATGATTGGTCTTCTACATTGGTTAATACTGATAAATCAGGATATTTTTATCCATCTGTGGGTTTAACAGCTCTTATCAGTGAAATGACAACATTGCCAGAGTGGATTAACTTCGGTAAAGTAAGAGCAACTTATGCTCAGGTTGGTAATGATATTTATCCTTTTATAACTTCTCCTACATATTACTACAGACCGGGATTTGAAGATCCAAAACCATTTGTTGGACCAAAACCGGGAGAAACACTAAAACCAGAATTAAAAAGTGAAATTGAATTCGGTACAGAGTGGAGAATGTTTAATAACAGATTAGGTTTTGAAGTGTCTTATTATAGCTCTGAAACTAAAAACCAATACATACAGGTAAAAGCGCTTGATGGAAATGTAAATGGATATGCCTTCTATGGTATTAATGCAGGAAGTATTGAGAATAAAGGTTTTGAACTTGTTTTAAATGCAGGTATTATTAGAGGAGATAAATTTTCCTGGGATTCGGCAATTAACTTCTCACAAAATAAAAACAAAGTGAAAGAAATTCCAGAAGAATTGGGAGGAAGAATCAACCTTACTGATCCTGGTGTAAACAGTTATCAATATGCTGTTATTGAAGGAAGACCATTTGGAGTAATTGAAGGTAAAAATATATTGAGAGATGACCAGGGTAGAATTTTATTAGATGCCGCTGGTAAAATTCAAAAAACAGGTTTTCAGGAAATTGGAAATGCTAATCCTGATTTTATGTTAGGTTTCTCAAACTCATTCAAAATAGGATCTTTCTTTGCAAATGTATTAATTGACGGGCGTTTTGGCGGAGATGTAATGAGTATGACAGAATCTCAAAATGATTTTTTCGGAGTTTCTAAAGCAACAGGAGATGCAAGAAATGCAGGTGGCGTTAAAGTAAATGCTGTTATGCCTGACGGTACTGCTGTAACAACAATAGACGCTAAATCATATTATTTTACTCAAGGTGTAGCGGGTAGAGAAGGTGCAACGGGAGAATACATGTATGACGCAACAAATGTAAGTGTAAGAGAGATTTCTGTAGGTTATAATTTTAGTCCGAAAAATTTACCTTTTATACAAACAGCTTCAATTTCGTTAATCGCTAGAAATTTATTCTTTATTTATAAAGATGCTCCATTTGATCCGAATATTGCATTAAGTACAGGTCAGGGTCTACAAGGGGTAGATATTTATGGTTTACCATCTACTAGAAGTATTGGTCTTAATTTAAATGTAACTTTCTAAAATTAAAAACATGAAACTAAATAATATAACAAAAGTAGCTGTCTGCATGTCATTACTTGCAACAGTAGGTTGTACAGATAATTTTGAAGACATTAATACTAATAATAACGGTATTACACCTGAATTATTTCAACAGGATTTTAATCACATCAAAGGAGGTTTCGCTCCAATATTTAATAATATTCAAACAATAACAAGTCAATTAGAGTGGCAATATCAGTTACAGCAAGGTTTAAATAGTGATATTTGGTCTGGATACATGGCTACACCTACTGCTTTTGGAGGGTCAAACAATACAACTTATAATTTAAATGATAACTGGAATGGTT
Source organism: Flavobacterium circumlabens (assembly GCF_004345565.1). GTDB lineage: Bacteria > Bacteroidota > Bacteroidia > Flavobacteriales > Flavobacteriaceae > Flavobacterium > Flavobacterium circumlabens. The sequence continues at coordinate 494,837 of NZ_SLWA01000003.1, forward strand.
TTATTTGGAGTATAGCCTATTCAAATGTTATGTATAATGCATACAATATTGAACAGTTATCAAAAGGCAAATATGATCAGTTTTATGCGCTGGCTTTGATATTGAAAGTTGAAGGGATGCACAGAATAACGGATACTTTCGGACCTATTATATATTCAAAGTATGGAACTACAGATGCCACAATTGAATATGATTCTCAACAAGAGGTTTATAACAAGATGTTTACTGAATTAGATATTGCAGTTGCTGAATTGACAAAAAGAGTTGATTCTGGTGATGATGGTACAGCATCTTTTGGTAAAACAGATTTATCAGGTTATGGTGGTAAATTTGAACAATGGATTAAGTTTGCTAATACATTACGTTTAAGATTAGCAATGCGCGTTGTAAAAGTAGATCCGGCATTGGCTAAAATTCAGGCTGAAAAAGCGGTTGCTCAAAAATTTGGAGTAATGAAAACAAATGCTGATTTATTTCAAATTAAATCTCCTGTAAATACAAATCCTATTGCCACCATTAGTGGTTCTTGGTTAGATATTCGTATGGGAGCCGATATGGAATCTATTTTAGGAGGTTATAACGATCCAAGAATTGGAACTTATTTTGATACATCAACTCAATTTCCAGGTCAATATAAAGGTGTTCGTACAGGAATTGAAATTACAGCTAAAGGAGATCATCAGGATTTTTCAGGTATCGGAGCAGTTGTCAAATCTAAAAATATTGTTTTGATGACAACCGCAGAAGCTTATTTTTTAAGAGCGGAAGGAGCATTACGAGGATGGAATATGGATGGAGATGCTAAATCATTGTATGAATTAGGAATTACAACTTCATTTGATCAAAGAGGAGCTTCGGGAGCAGCTGCATACATTACAGACAATGTAAAATTGCCAAAAGCATATGTTGATCCAAATTTCCCTGTAAATAATTCTGCTGCAGTAAATAATATTACCATTGCCTGGGATGCAGCTGCAACTAATGAAATTAAATTGCAAAAAATCATTACTCAAAAATGGATAGCCGGTTTTCCAGAAGGACAAGAAGCCTGGTCTGATTACAGAAGAACTGGATATCCTAAATTATTCCCAGTACTTAAAAACACAAGTGGGGGTAAAATTACTACTGAATTTGGTGTAAGAAGAATCAATTTTGTGCAATCTGAGATATCTCTTAATAAAGGAGGAGTAGATTCAGGTATTGCTAAACTTAACGGTCCCGATACAGGAGGAACAAGACTTTGGTGGGATACTACAGCTCCAAATTTCTAAAAAATAATATCAAAAGTTAAAGAATATAAGTTTGGTTGGAAAATGGTATAAGTGATGAGAGTTACTTATACCATTTCATAAACCAAAATGGGTAAATACTATAAAAAGAAAAGAAATGAAAAGTGCTTTAGAAATAAAACCTGATATCAGCTATAAAAGTGCGGGGAAATTTGAAGAAACCAGATTTGAAAAAATCCATAATGAAATCTTCAAAAATTCTGCGGAAGCTTCCCTAATTGTAGCACATGAAATCGCTCAGTTGATCAGATCTAAACAAGAGAAAGGTAAATCTTGCGTATTGGGTTTAGCAACAGGTTCTTCTCCTATAAAAGTATATGAGGAACTGGTTAGAATGCACAGAGAAGAAGGCTTGAGTTTTAGCAACGTGATCACTTTTAACCTGGATGAATATTATCCGATGACAAAAGAGAACAATCAGAGCTACCATTATTTCATGCACCAGCATCTTTTTAATCACATTGATATTAAACCTGAAAATGTTAATATTCCCGATGGTACGGTTTCGATTGAAGAATTGAATCAGTATTGTATCGATTACGAAATGAATATTAAAAGTGCAGGAGGTCTTGATTTTCAGTTATTAGGGATTGGACGTACGGGTCACGTAGGTTTCAACGAGCCGGGATCACACATCAACTCCGGAACACGTATCATAACACTGGATCACATTACAAGAGTAGATGCCTCTTCCGATTTTAATGGTATAGACAATGTTCCTAAAAGAGCCATTACCATGGGAGTTTCCACGATCATGAGATCGAAAAGAATTGTATTAATGGCTTGGGGACAAAACAAAGCCGATATCGTCAAAAGAACCGTTCAGGGTGATATCAGTTCTGAAGTTCCTGCTACTTTTTTACAAAACCATCCCAATGCAACTTTCGTTTTGGATCAGTCTGCAGCGGTAGAATTAACCCGTTTTAAAACACCGTGGTTAGTTGGAGAATGTATTTGGACACATGAATTAAAAAGCAAAGCAATTGTTTGGTTATGCCAAAAAACAAAACAATCTATTTTAAAATTAACAGACCGTGATTACAACAATAACGGTATGTCTGATCTTTTGGCACAAGAAGGTTCTGCTTATGATCTGAACATAAATATGTTTAACGTTTTGCAGCACACCATTACTGGATGGCCAGGCGGAAAACCCAATACGGATGATTCGCACCGTCCGGAAAGAGCCAATCCGGCCAAAAAAAGAGTGATTCTTTTTAGTCCACACCCGGATGATGACGTAATTTCTATGGGAGGAACTTTTTCAAAATTGATAAAACAAGGACATGATGTACACGTAGTATATCAAACCTCGGGAAATATAGCCGTTACAGACGATGAAGCATTAAAATTTGCTGAGGTTTGCAGCGATTTTGTTGGCCCTGATGCCACGAAAATAAATTTTAAATCGGTTATTGAATTTTTGAATAACAAATCAGAGAATCAAATTGATTCTTTGGAAGTTCGAAAATTAAAAGGACTGATCAGAAGAAGAGAGTCTTATGCCGCAACAAGATATATTGGTCTTAAAGATGAGAATACGCACTTTTTAGATCTGCCTTTTTACGAAACCGGACAAGTTAAAAAGAACCCATTAGGCCCTGAAGATATTGCTATCGTAAAGGATATCATTGCTAAAATAAAACCACATCAGGTATTTGCCGCAGGCGATCTTGCCGATCCGCACGGAACACATGAAGTTTGTCTGAACGCTATATTTGCCGCAATGGCAGCATTGAAGCCCGAAAGATACATGGACGATTGCTGGTTATGGCTGTACAGAGGAGCCTGGCACGAATGGGACATTCACGAAATTGATATGGCAGTCCCGTTAAGTCCGTCAGAAGTATTATTAAAACGTCACGCGATTTTATACCACCAGTCCCAAAAAGACAGGGTAATGTTTCAGGGAAATGATTCCAGGGAATTTTGGGTAAGGGCAGAAGACCGAAACAAGAATACAGCCATCTTATACGATGAATTAGGTTTGGCTGAATATGAGGCAATTGAAGCCTTTAAACGTTTTGATTATTAGAAGTTGTTTTTAAAACCGATTCGGGTGAGAGCGAATCAAATTACAAAATTCAGATTGATCTCATAGGAAAGTGAGGTTCGGCAGAGATCCTTCTGAGTTTTGTTTCTTTATCTATTTATTAATGTTGTCTCCGGATAACATCTTTCAAAAACATTAAAATGAAATATTTATTAGTCCTACTATTAGCGGGTTTCACCTCTGGCGCTCAGATTCAGAAAGAGCAGCTCAACCTTATGCCCTGGCCTCAGAGTATTGTATTAAATGACGGCAGTTTTACTTTAACCAAAAATTTTAAAGTAAATATTACCGGAAATCCAAATCCAAGAATCTTTGGTGGTGTAACACGTTTTTTACGTCGCTTAGATGGTAGAACCGGTATTTTTTTCGAACAGGGTTTTATTGCAAAATTAAATGAAGTTCCAACAGCTGAATTACAGATCAACTGTACCAAAAGCGGGAAAATTGCCTTATATGAAGATGAAAGTTATCACTTAGATATCAGTCAGAACAAAATTACAATAAACGCAACCAGCGATTTAGGGGCACTGCATGGCCTTGAAACGTTATTGCAGCTCTTACAGAATAATGGTACCTCATTTTATTTTCCGAATTCCCAAATTTCAGATTTTCCAAGATTTACCTGGAGAGGCCTGATGATCGATGCGGCAAGGCATTTTCAGCCGGTTGATGTAATCAAGAGAAATATTGACGCACTGGCAGCGATGAAAATGAATGTTTTCCACTGGCATTTAGTAGACGATCAGGGATGGAGAATTGAAATGAAAAAACATACAAAATTAATAGAATTAGCTTCGGATGGATTGTATTATACACAGGAAGAAATTAAAAGTATCGTAAAATATGCTGATGAGCGCGGTATTTTAATTGTTCCGGAAATAGATGTTCCCGGCCACGGATCAGCCATTTTAACGGCTTATCCTGAAATTGGCAGTAAAGTGACTACACTGACTGGCGGAACTTCAGAAAAAAATATTCAGGGAACCGCTATTGCGACCTATGGAATTGAAAGAAATGCGGGTATTTTTTCACCAACATTAGATCCTTCAAATCCTAAAACCTATCAATTACTCAGTGAGTTTTTTGACGAAGTGTGCCCTCTATTTCCCGGGTCTTATTTTCATATCGGGGGAGATGAAAACGAAGGGAAAGATTGGGACGCGAATCCAAAAATTCAGGAGTTTAAAAAGAAAAATAAGTTAGCCAACAATCACGAATTACAAACGTATTTCACCATGCAGCTGGTACCCATGCTTAAAAAACATGGCAAACAACTCATGGGATGGGAAGAAATTTTAACAAAAAATATGTCCAAAGAAGCAATCATACATTCCTGGAGAGGTCCAAATGAAGGAGTTATGGCCGGACAATCATTAGTAGACGCCGTAAAAAAAGGATACAAGACCGTTTTGTCAAACGGATATTATATCGATTTGATGTATCCGGTAGAAAGTCATTATCTGAATGATCCAATGCCAAAAGGAGCCGATTTATCTGCTGAGGAAAAAGAAAGAATTTTAGGAGGAGAAGCCACGATGTGGACAGAGCTTGCAACGCCAGCCACCATAGATTCAAGAGTATGGCCGAGAACAGCTGCAATTGCCGAAAGACTCTGGTCTGCCGAAACGGTTATTGATGTACCAAACATGCGAAAACGTCTGGATGTAGTTTCTTTCAGACTCGAAGAACTCGGACTGACACACATTCGCAATAAAGCGGTTATTTTAAGAAATATCGCTAACAATCAGAGTATAAAATCGCTGAGCGAATTTTCGAATGTTTGTGAGCCTTTAAAAGGATATAAACGTAATAAAGGCGGAACAGAATATCAAATGTATTCCCCGCTTACCCTTTTTGCAGATGCCTGTACGCCTGATGCGAAAGATGCTTTGGCGTTTGATGATGCAGTTAGTCAATATCTGGCCAATAAATCACCTGAAAATAAAGCAAAAGTAGCGGCATATTTAAACAAATGGATTGCTGTCAATAAAGGTTTAAATGAACTAAGTTCCAATGCACCGTTAGTTCAGCCCATTTTACCTTTAGCTAAAAAGTTAAATGATATATCAGAGCAGCTATTACTTGTTTTGGATAACAAATCAACTTTAAAAGCAGAGGACCTGCAAAAACTGGTAGAAGAATGTGACTCCAAAGATTATGCTGATGTGGAGCTGGCCGTATACAAAAGTTTAAAGAAATTAATATAAAAGTTAGGTTTGAATTAGTAGTTAGTAATTTTAAGTTACCAGATTGTTTAGTTATCTCTATCAGAAGTTTTCTGGTAGAGATAATTATAGTAACGAACGAAGAACGGCTCTTTTAAACGCTTAAAATAAATTAAAAATAAGTATTAAAATAACCATCAATATATTTATTAACCTTTAAAAACCAAATAAGAGAATAAACAAAAACATGACAAGAAAGTAGAATTTTAGAAAGTAGAATTGCCCCCCAAATTTATCTTTTTTTATTTATTACTAATTTTTTAAAAAAGAAGTATATATAAATATCAATCAATACTATTTGCTAATGATTATGGAAATCAGTAATAGTAATATTTATTTATAGAAGTAAATCGAATTAATTTCCAATGATTGCAATGTTTTCTATTTGCAATTGATTGAATCCCCGTTATTGTTTTTTACATGCTGAATTTCAGTGTGTAAGTGATTGTAATTGGAATATTTTTTTTCTATTAACCAATATTAATTAATTATGAAACATTATTACAGATTGCTTTTATTGTTATTGTTTCCCTTACTCGCGTCAGCCCAACCAGCTCACGGTAAGAAAGTAGTGGGATATTATGCGCAATGGTCTATTTATGCCCGGGATTTTAACGTTCCGAAAATTGATGGAAGTAAATTGACGCATTTGAATTATTCCTTTTATGGAACAACTTTTGATCCGGCCCATCCGGAGAATACAAAGTTGCTATGTTTAGATTCCTATGCTGATTTTGAGCATATGGAAGGTGGAATTCCGTGGGATGCTCCTGTAAAAGGGAACTTTTATGACTTGAAAAAATTAAAAGAAAAGTATCCGCATTTAAAAATTTTAATTTCTGTCGGAGGTTGGACTAAAGGTCAGGATCTTTCTCCAATTGCCGCAAGTCCGGTAGCAAGAGCCGCTTTGGCTGCAGATATGGCAAACTTTATTGTCACTTATCCCTTTATTGACGGATTCGACATTGACTGGGAATATCCTCTTTCCGGAGGAACAGACGGTACTGAAGTGATTAACGGAGCACCAATTCCTCCACAAAAGTACAGTCCGGACGACAACAAAAATCTGGTTTATTTATTGAAAGCAATGCGTCAGGCAATGCCGAATAAATTGATTACGATTGCAGCCGGAAATAATGTTAGAAAAGTGGCACAACAATATTTAGGGCCATCTAACAGAGCACAATACGGAATGACAGAAGACATTTCGACTTACTGTGATTACATTACCTATTTTGGATATGATTTTGGTGGAAACTGGTATGATAAAACCTGCTACAATGCACCATTGTACGGTAGTGGAAACACAAACGATCCGCTATATGGCGCAGCACAGTCAGAATCATTGGATGAACTGACCAGTCAATACTTAAATGTTGTTGGTTTTCCAGCGAATAAACTGATCATGGGATTGCCTTTTTACGGTAAAAAATTTGATCATGTTGCCACTAACTCAACCAACGGATTATTCGTTTCAGCACCAAGAGATATAGTTTCAGGGTGTACCAATCCTCAAAATCCGATCGGAACCTGGGATGGCCCTGCTGCCTGCGAACGTTCCGGAAGTATCGAAATTTGCGACTTAGTCGGAAATCCGGTTACCAACTCACACGCCTATTTAGATCCTACTACCATGTTGGTTACGCCAACGGCTGCGGCTGCAGGATGGGTACGTTATTTTGACAATACCACGAAAGTTCCTTATTTATACAATGCTACTTTAAAACAGTTTATCAGTTATGAAGATAAGCAATCGATGGACTTAAAAGTGCAGTATATCAAATCAAGAAATCTTGCCGGAGGTATGGTTTGGGAATTATCTCAGGACACCAGAGGCGCTATCCCGAACTCCTTATTAACTCAGGTAGATACTTCATTTGGAAGCGTTGTTCCGGGAACAGTTAGCATTTCAGGCTCTGTAAAAAACGGAGCAGCTTTAGTTCCGAATGTTACAGTTGAATTGCGCAACGCCAGTAATGTAGTATTGCAAACCGTAGTTTCTACAGGAGGTAATTTTACATTCAGCAACTTAACTTCAGGACAAAATTATATCCTTACAGCCTTAAAAGCAACTTATACCTTTACGCCTGTGACTTTGACAAACGTGACAGTTAATCAAACGGCCGTTGTCATCAACGGAAGTCAGCCTTTGTATACCGTTAGCGGAACGGTACTGAACGGAGCAACTCCGGTATCAGGTGTTACAGTAACAGCTACGTCAGGAGCAACCGTACTAACAGCGGTTTCTAATGCAAGCGGAGTTTATAGCGTTGCAGGCTTAACAGCCGGACTTAACTTTACGGTTACAGCTGCAAAAACAGGATTCTCCTACACGCCAACTTCAACCGTTTATAATGCAATCGATGCCAATAAAACGTTGAATTTTGCTCAGGGTGCACCAGTTGTTTATTACACGATAAGTGGAACTGTTTTAAACAACACCACTCCGGTTTCGGGCGTAACGGTTACGGCAACTTCCACAGCCGGAACTTTTACAGCCACTACAAACGCTAGCGGAGCGTATTCGATTGCTAATTTACCGTCAGGCGGAAATTATACGGTAACAGCAGCTTTGGCAGGACAAACGTATACTCCGGCTTCAACCGTTTATACGAATTTAACAGCCAACAAAACATTAAACTTTACACAGAATGTTATTGTAGTTCCGACCAATAAAATTAGCGGAACAGTTAAAAACGGATCAACTCCGGTTGCCGGTGCAAAAGTAGAAATCGTTTTACCGTGGACAGATAGCACACACAACTGGAAAAGCGTTATTGCGGTAACAGATGCACAAGGAAAATACAGTTTTGATAATTCGGTTGTAGCAGGTTATACCACCGTTACAAGTCTTAAATTAAACAGCTGGGAAAATGGTGAAGTAAGCTATTTCCCTAATAACCTGGCAAACTTTGCTGTTCCTGCAAACCCAACGGTTTACAATTTTAATACAAGCTCTACAGCAAAATCAGCATTGGCTGCCGTTGTAAATTTAATCAGCGGATCGGTTAAAAACGGAACAACTCCGGTTGCTGGTGCAAAAGTAGAAATTGTTTTACCATGGACAGATAACACGCACAACTGGAAAAGTGTATTGGCAACAACAGATGCATCGGGAAATTATACTTTTGATAATTCAGTTGTAGCAGGATATACACAAATTTTAAGTTTGAAATTGAACTCATGGGAAAATGGTGAAGCGACTTATTATCCAAATAACTTAGCCAACTTTGCAGTTCCAACAACTCCAACGGTTTATAATTTTAACAGACAGGCGGTGGTTGCAACTAAGCCAGTAGTTACCATCACAGCGCCAACAGCTTCGGCGATTGCTATCAATTTAGGATCAGCAATTAATTTTGTGGCAAGTGTTGGATTAAGTGCTGCTGATGCCACTACAATCTCCTCTGTTGTATTTAGTTTAGATGGACAAAGCCTGAGTGCTGCCAATTCTTCGGGAACTTATACAGCCGTTTGGACACCAGCAGCAAATCAGTTTTCGCTTGCTCATACGTTAACCGTTACGGCAACTGCATCAAACGGAACAACAGAGTCAAAAACATATAGTTTTACATTAAGTTGTTCAGGTGCAAACTGCCCAAATGCAGCACCGGTAATTACCTGGAATTCACCATCAAATACTACTGTAAACCAAAGTTCTTTCCAGGTGGTGCCAATTTCAGTTACAGCTGTTGATAGTAAGGGATCAGTTTCAGGTGTTACTATTACCATAAATGGAGGTACATTTAACATGACAGCAGGTACAAATAATACTTATACGTATAATTTTACACCAGCTGCTTATAAGGATTATCCGGTTGTAATCAAAGCAACCGATAATCAATCGGGCGTAACGACATTAAACAATACAATTAAAATTGCTCCGGTGAGCACTAATAGATTTATCCCGCTTCCATCTAAAATTATTTTAGGATACGCACATTCCTGGGAAAATGCTGGTGCTCCATTTTTATATTTTTCTCAAATGGTGGGAAGTAAGTTTAACGTAGTCGATTATTCTTTCGTAGAAACAGTGAATCGTGATGGTTATACACCAGTGTTAACTACAAATGATACCAGATATTTGACCAATGGAGTTTTCAATAAGCAATTGTTGAAAAATGATATAAAATCCTTAAGAGATAGCGGCGTTCCTGTTATTGTTTCTATTGGAGGTCAAAATGGTCATGTTGTTTTGGACAATGTAGCTCAAAAAAATATTTTTGTTAATGGTCTGAAAGCCATTATTGATGAGTATCAGTTTGATGGAGTTGATATTGATTTTGAAGGCGGATCGATGAATTTTAATGCAGGAGGTTTAAGAGATATTTCTTATGCGGGAATTTCTGCTTATCCAAGATTAAAAAACGTAGTAGATGCTTTCAAAGAATTAAAAGCGTACTACGGCCCTGGATTTTTATTAACCGCAGCTCCGGAAACACAATACGTACAAGGAGGATATTCTACCTATACGGATACTTTTGGTTCCTTCCTGCCAATCATTCAAAACTTGCGTAATGAATTGGATTTGCTAGCGGTACAATTGTATAATACAGGAGGAGAAAACGGATTAGATGGTCAGTATTATGGTTCAGCTAAGAAAGCAAACATGGTAACAGCCCTGACTGACATGGTAATAAAAGGGTATAATATTGCTACAACAGGAATGCATTTTGATGGTTTACCGGCCTCAAAAGTTCTGATTGCCTTACCAGCTTGTCCAAGTGCAGCAGGCAGCGGTTATTTAACGCCGGCAGAAGGAATTAGTGCTATGCATTATTTAAGAACCGGAACCACTTTTTCAGGAAGAACATACACTATGCAGCCAGGCGGTCCATATCCTTCTTTAAGAGGTTTAATGACCTGGTCTGTAAACTGGGATGCATCTTCTTGTGGTAATTCATCTGAATTATCTAAAGCGTATGCCACTTATTTTGCTTCACAGTCAGCAGCAAAAACATTGTCTCTTGACAAAATTGAAGTGAAGAGTAATACGATAGCTTATTTTAAAAATGATGCCTTATCGGTTACAAATGAAACCGAAGATATTGCTCAGGTGGATGTATTTAATTCAATCGGACAATCTATTGTGAGTCATAAAAACGTTCAGCATAATAAAGAAGTACTGCTTCAAAACCAAAGTTTCTCTACTAAACAATTATTTATAGTGATAGTGACTGACAAAGCAGGAAATAGAAAATCATTCAAAGTAATGAATTTTTTAAACTAAGGTTTACGAAAGAAGAATGGAAAAATTAGAAATAAAAAAATTGGGACGGTTAAAATTGAGTTTGGTTATTTATTTTTTAATCTGGTTTTTATATTTCGAATAAATGCAGCGAATTTAAGTGATTTGTTATTTGGTTTTCACTTAGAGGAGTGCATTATGAACCCGACAATTGTATTGTCGGGTTTTTTTATGTTTTGAGTGGCTATATAATAATGATGATTTTTAGAAGCTATTTCCTGCTATTCGCTCCAATCTTTTATTTTTTTAAAGAAAAAAAATAAATTAAGTCTAAAGTAGTTTATAAATAGTAGTTTAGGAGTTAGACTCTCATAGAAGGTAACGATTTAGTAACGATTCTCTTTACATTATTTTACTCCACTATTTCTTGTAACTAAAACACAAAAATACAATAATTAGGCGAAAAGTTTTATCTTAATATCCTGTTTTTGTTAATCATTGATTTGCATTTGTAGTTATAAATAAGTTTATAAAATAAAATCACTATTTTAATCTAAATCATTGTTGTCCAATAAAAGTAATGGAACGTTTATTTTTATAGTTACCGCTCAGGAAGATCAGCTTGAAGAATATATAGATAAAGAACTTTAGTATAAAGTATCTAATTTGAAGCAGTGCATAAAAATGTACTGCTTTTTCTTTGCCCATACCTGCCAATTGGTAAAACCTCTTATTGAAATATAAATTTCTATACAATTCTTCCAAAAACGTTATTTCCCAATACTTTGCACAATTTTATAAAACTTTCAAAAATCAGCCAAACCAATTGGCAAGACTTGGCAAACAATTTCTTTTTAGTTATTCAATTTTGTACAGGAAACATTAAATACTTGTGCAATGAACATTATAACAATTGAAGAAGAAGTTTGGAAACAACTAAACGACCGTATAAAATTCATCAGCGAATATATATTAAAATTGGAAGATTCCAGCTACGATGACCTTTGGCTCAACAACCATGAAGTCTGCCAGTATCTCCATATCAGTGAGAAAACCCTTTGGCGTATGCGTACCAACGGTGAGCTTGCTTATTCCAAAATCTATGGACAGTATTTCTACACTATTGGTGCCATAAAAAATATGCTCAATGCCAATGCCGTACAAACCAGCGATGAATATGTAGTAGAGTTGATGGCTAAAGGTAAAAGCTATATCGAAAAAGGCAGAAAGTTAAAATCAAGCAAATAATGAATCTGTAAAACCATATTATTATGAATATTGACAAAATGGAATTTATAGCATGGATGGAAAGAATTATGAGCCGTTTTGATTTACTCAACGATCATATTAATGATATAAAAAAACAGTGTTGCAGTATTGATGGTGAAGAATTACTGGACAATCAGGATTTGCTCCAAATGCTCAAAATAAGCAACCGTTCTCTACAACGTTACCGCTCCATCGGGAAGCTCCCTTATTATACCATAAGTGGAAAACTCTACTACAAATTATCTGACGTGCATCAGTTTATCAGAGAGAGTTTTACACCTCCTATGCCCAAAATGAAAGCCAACAAGTGACAAACAGTGCCACAGAATGCCAACTAATCCAAAGCTGCAAATTCTGGCAAAAGTGAGCATTAAGCACGGATTGGTAAAACAAGGATTAAAATTGCAGTTTATAGCAAAAAATGTTCCGTGGAAAGAAACATTTCTTTTGAATTTAATTAAAAGCAACCTTCAAGCAGAAAAGATGATAAAAAAAACTACCGAAAAACAACAGCCAATCCAGCCAAAACAAAATAATCAAAAAGGTCGCAAAATGTAAATCGAAAATGCTAGACATTAAAACGGCTAAAGTTTGACATTTTTTTATACCCAATTTCTGTTTAGAAAATAGAAGAACCCGAATTATTCAGCCTGCTATAAAATTCCATTGAGGGTGCTTCCCGTAAAATAGCTGAGCTTTTGAATAGCACCTTTTCATCTGTGAACGATACCAGTTCTTCCACTTTGCGGAATAATGATTTGAATGATTTTGACATTGGAGAGTTTGTCTGAAAAGGTAGTTTTCCATTGTTTTTAAAAATGGAATAGTATGGAAAGGGAATTACCTATTATAAATATCGAAAGAACGGATTTTCTTGTCGATGTTATTAAAGAAGAACTTAAGGAGAAAGCAAATATTCAAAATGTCGTAGGCATAAATAAAATGTATTACGTTGGCGATGGATACAGTTTTGATTATGATCAAAGTTCAAAAATCATTTTGAACATCAATTTAGTAAGAGTTTCGGTGCCTTCCGAACAAAAGGGGAACTATTGGACGGCATCCTATCTTGTGAAACGGATAAAGGCTCTTCTATTTTGCGGAAAATAATTTGGGTTATTTTGATATTGGAGACTTTTTGTGAATTAGCTATAGTGTAGCTAACTGATATTTTAAGATTGATGCCTTATTTATTTATTAAGATTCATTTGATAGTTTCTTTTAATGATAGTAAGAATTATTTCAGCGATTTATTTTCTTCCTCAAAACTTGTTTCTTCATTGCTGGTAAGATTTTCAATTGTAATCACTTCGGCTGCAATATTGATAACTTCATCTGGCTGCTGAAAAGTTGCCAGATACCTGTAAAGGAGTTCAACTCCTCTATATCCCTGCTCGTAAGGTTTTTGATTAATTAGAAAGTCAATAACTCCAGCTTTTAAATATGGTACATTGCCCGTAACAAGGTCAAAGGCTAAAAATCGAACTTTTTGATCTTTGTTTAAAAGTTTAGCTACCATATGAGCTCTGGAGTTTGGAATAAATATTCCATCACTTTTAGTAAGAGCCATTAATTTCTCTGTTATTTTGGCAGTTAGTTGAGCATCGTTAATATTTATATTTATTAATTCTGTCTTTATTTTTTTATTGTCTTTGAAATAAGCTTTAAATCCATCTATTCTGCTAACTACATTTGGATTGATATTTTGTTCATTGAAGATATTGAAAATAAGATATTTAGCGGGATGTTCCTGTCCATAATTAATTAATCTACCGGCGAGTCTCCCACCTTGATTAGCGTCCTGCCCAAGATTTGACAATGCGCCATATTTGGTGTTGTTAGTTCCCAACAGTACAAATGGAATTTTTTTGGTTACACATTTTCTCAAAAACGCTTTAATCGAAGGATTTTGCGGCTGTGTGGTGATAATGGCACTATTTTTTTCAAGAAAAATCTTTTTTTCAACATCTTTGAAAGTGTCAATATTATTTTGATCATAGAAGTAATAACTTATCTGCAGTCCGAAGGGGAGATAATTTTTTCCCGCCATTTCGGTTGATTTAGCAATTGGCTCCCAATAATCTCCTGCCTTATGTTCAGGAAGTATGACCGCTACTTTCAGGCTTTTGCTCAACGCTAAGTTTCTAGCGTGCGTATTGGGAGTAAAATTATATTCTTTAATAATTTTCTCAATTTGTTTTTGCTTGTCCTCTGCCACATAGCCCCTTTTATTCACTACGCGGTCAACAGTCCCTCTGGACACATTTGCAATTTTTGCAATTTCATTAATTGTTAAATTTTTTTTCATAATAATCCCGCTAAGTTTTATTGACGTACCTGACAAAAGTAAATAGTTTCACATACCATTTATAATATTCTTCCAAAAATAAATAAAAATAGAAATATTTAAAGTTATCAACCAGATCAATAGTGATTCATCCGGTTTATCAATTTTTTGTATATTTTATTTACTTGATTCAATAGTAAGCTTTGTATTGTATATTTAAGTGTTTTTTATCTTCAAAATTATTAAAAGCAAATTTTATATAATTTTTTATTGCTATATTCAAAAAAATTTGGATATTTGCTACAAATATATATATTTTTACTTAATCTGTGCACGGGCACAGATTAAGTAAATTTCGAAAGCCTTTTATTTGTTGAATAAAATTATTGACCCATGATTTTTAAAATAACCACACTAGAAAAAGTTTTTTATCCTTATAGCAAATTTAAATTACTGTTAATTAGTCTTTTACTTACCGGACAATTTATGCGGAGCCAGAGTGAAAACAAAATAAATAACGCTAAGTTTGAACCTGCTATCCCGCTAATTGGAACAGTTGAATCTCGAAATGCCAGAGAAATAAAAGTTTCTAATTGGATTATCGGCTGTGAGACCCTTGACAGGGATATGACTGACTATCATCAGTACAAGGAATATTTAGGGCCGCTGGGGATCAAAAGATTAAGAATGCAGGCTGGCTGGGCAAAAACAGAAAAGCAAAAAGGAAAGTATGACTGGCAATGGCTGGATAAAATTGTGGATGATGCCACAAAACGCGGTTTAGAAATCTGGATGGAAACCTCTTATGGCAATCCAATATACGAAGGCGGAGGAGGTATCAATTTAAGTGCCGGGCTTCCCAATTCTGAAGAGGCACTTCTCGCATGGGACAAATGGGTCAAAGCTCTTGTTGTAAGATATAAGGATAAGATCAAGGAATGGGAAGTTTGGAATGAACCTAATTTTGGAGACAATAAAATAAATTCTCCTGAAAAAGTAGCCGAATTAAATATCCGCACTGCAGAAATAATAAAAAGCATTCAACCAAAGGCAATAATCTCAGGACTATCTCTGGGGCATATTGATCTGCAATATGCCGACCGCTTTTTTAAAGTACTTCATGATAAAAAAAAATTAGATCTTTTTGATAATATGACTTATCATGATTATGTATACAATCCTGATTCTAATTACGGGAATGTAGCTGCTTTACGCTCCGTTCTGGACAAATACGATCCTAAAATTAAATTACGGCAGGGAGAAAATGGAGCTCCATCCTTTGGAGGTGGCGGAAGAGGAGCATTGGGTGATTATGACTGGACAGAACTTTCTCAGGCCAAATGGAACACGCGAAGAATGTTGGGTAACCTTGGGCATGATATCCAGTGCAGTATTTTGGGAATTATTGATATGAACTATGGCTTGGCCGGAAGTCCTATAACAAAACTAAATGTAAAAGGTATTATTGAATCTGATGCAACAAGAAAAGCAGTGCGACCGAAAATGGCATATTATGCTATGCAGCATATAGCATCTATATTTGATGATTCCCTGCAGCGTTTAACAGACCTTCACCATACCTATAACATAAAAGGTGCTGAAAATGGAGAACACCGGTACAGTTATGGCACAGACCGGAGCCTATCAGTGTATGGTTATGAGCATAAAAATTCTAAAAAGCAGGTATTTACCATCTGGATGGATGAAAGTATTCCGCTCAATTCCAATACAGGCAGGCTCCAGGATTTTTCATTTTCAAATGCAAATTTTGAAAATCCGGTATATGTTGATATTTTATCTGGAAAAGTTTATACAATTCCAAATGATAAATGGAGTAAAAGCGGGAACACTTTTACCTTCAAAGATATTTTAATTTATGATTCACCTATTTTGATAATTGACAAAAGTCTTTTAAAAATAAAGACACCATAATTCATTCCTCTAATTTTATTTAATTAAATCATGAAATTCAAAAAACTATTTGTGCTGCTTCTGCTTGTTTATGCAGGAGCTAGTGCACAGAGAAGCTACAGCCTCACATCAGACATTGAAGCTTTAAAACCGATTAATATTTTTCCTGAAAATGCGCAAAGCGATTTTGTCTTTAGAGATGGCTCAACACCTGATAAAAAAGCGACTTTTGTGGGCACGACAGATAAAAACGACAATACAATTTTTACAGCAGAAGTTTTTGCAACAGCAAAATCACATTATGATGTCAATGTGAAATGGATTAGTAGCAAAGCTGTAAAAAAAGGCGATGTGATACTGGCCAGATTATCTATGAGAGCCCTATACGCCAGACAGGAATCTGGAGAGGCTGTAGTAAATTTTTATATGAACCGTAAAAACTATAGCGGGGACAAAAGTATTATTATCCAGCTTGGTGCAGGACCTGAATGGAAAGAATATAATATGCCATTTGTAGCGTTAACAGATATGCCTGCCGGAGAAGGTGAAATTTTTATTTCTCTGGGAGCACTTTCACAAAAGGTAGAAATAAAAGACTTAGTTGTTTTGAATTTCGAGAATAAGGTTTCTTTGGAAAAACTGCCTGTAACACGTTTTACCTATTTGGGACGTGAAGAGAAGGCTCCTTGGCGAACCCAAGCCTTAAAAAGAATTGAAGAAATTAGAACAGGGCCAATTGACATTCGTGTAACAGATTCGAAAGGAATAGCGGTCAAAGGGGCAAAAGTTGAGGTTAAAATGAAAACTTCAGATTTTATATGGGGAACAGCCGCTAATGAGGAGATTTTAGCCGAAGAACTGCCAGATTCTAAAAATTACAAGAAAAATATTTTAGAACTTTTTAATACAGCCGTAATAGAGAATGGCTTTAAAGGAGGGTCATGGAAACAAAATAAAAAGAAGCAACAGCAAACAATAGAAGCATTTGAATGGCTGGAGAAAAATAAATTCAGACAGCGTGGTCATAATTTAGTATGGCCAGCATGGAAATTTAATCCCGCAAATGTAAAAACGCTGGCGCAGAAAGATCCGAAGGCATTCGAAAAATACATTGAAGATGAAATACGCGAGAAAACTTCTTTCTTAAAAGGAAGAGTAATTGGGTGGGATGTTATAAATGAACTAATACATGAAAAAGAGTTTTTTGCTTACCTGCCAAAAGACATTGAGGCTAAATGGTTTCAGATTGCCAAATCGATAGATCCTCAGGCGCAAATGTTTATTAATGAATATGGGATGCTTAACAGCATCGCAAGCCCGAAAAATATCCAGGAATATTTACAACTAATCAGAGATTTGCGAGCTAAGGGAGCAACTATCGATGCAATAGGCATTCAGGGACATGTGGGAAGGCAGCCGCGAAATCCAGAGCAGGTAATCTCCGATCTTGAGTTATTCAGATCCACTGGACTTCCTGTTCAAATCACAGAATTTGATATTAATATGAAAGATGAAGAACTTCAGGCAGACTACACAAGAGATTTTTTAATTGCATGTTACGGCTCGTCTGTTGTGACGGGATTTACTATATGGGGTTTTTGGGAGCCTAGACACTGGAAACCGGATGCTGCTATGTTTAAAAAAGACTGGACACCAAAGCCTAATGCTCACATATGGCGTGAGCTGGTTACCAAGCAGTGGAAAACAAACTTCACACAGGAGTCTGACAGTGAAGGTGCTGTTCGTTCAAGAGGACATTTTGGACTTTATGAAATAACAGTAACAAAAGGAACAATAGTAACAAAAGTAATGCATCAATTTAATAAGGACAGCCAGAAATTAGAGATAAAATTATAGTAGCTGACAGTACTGGATCCCAAAGAATTGTAATGATTTTTTAGATAATAGGAATCGTTTTATACATTTAGAAATACTAAAAAATTAAAAAATATGAAAAGGGCTATCTTTATAAATTTGATTTTACTGCTGGCTGTTCTGACAACATCAGTTTCAGGTGCCAGGAATATTTATGTGGCTACAACCGGCAATGATTCCCCTAATGACGGTACAATTGACAAGCCTTACCTTACTATAAACAAAGCTGCACATGTTGCTGTGGCAGGAGATGTCGTGATTATAAAATCGGGCACTTATTCTCCAACACTTCAGATTGATCTTATAAATTCCGGTACATCTCTCCTCCCAATTACCTACAAAGCAGAGATTTCAGGGGAGGTAATCATAGATGGTTCAGTCTCTGTAACCCCTAACGTCTCAAACAGACGAGGACTAATTACTATTGCAGGGGCAAATGCCACAAATCTGAAAAGCTGGATTATTATTGACGGGCTGCGAATTATAAATTCGAAATGGGCAGGCATCATAGCCATTAACAGCTCTAATATTACCATAAAAAATTGCAGTACATTTAATACTGGAGCCTCAGGGATAATTGGTGCTACGTCATCAAATATCAAAGTATTAAACAATAAAGTTCAGCAGGCTTGTGTGTATCCAGATAAAGCAGCAGGTACAAATGAATGTATCACTATGGCAAGCGTGGAGACATTTGAGGTAGGATATAATACTGTTTCTGATCGCCCGACAGATCCATCTAACGGAGGAGAGGGAATTGATGCAAAAAATGCCAGCAGTAATGGAACTATCCACCATAATACGGTTTTTAATTTGTATCGTGTCGGTATTTATGTAGATGCCTATCAAAAAAATATTAATAATGTAGAGGTTTATGCCAACAAAGTTTATGATATAGGCGGCGGAGGAATTACTATCGCCAGCGAGGAAGGCGGCACTGCAAAAGGAGTGAAAGTTCACGATAATGTCATATATAATATAAAAAAAGTAGGAATTCGGATTGCCGGTTATCTTAACAACGGTCCATTGCAGGAGATTGATGTATATCAGAATACTATTGTAAACTGCGGTACAAGTGCAGGAAATTGGGAGAACTGCGGACTGTTGATTGAAGCCACAAATGCAGCAAATTACGGATTCAATATAAGAAACAACATAATCGCCGGATCACCTGTCCAAATAAGAGGCAACAACCAGACCTATCCGATTGTTATTGATAACAATATATTATTTGGAAGCACCTTGCTTTCAGGAACCAATGCAATTTTACTTGATCCTAAGTTTGTAGACGCTGCATCCAATGATTATAAATTAAAGGAAGGATCTCCCGCCATCAATAAAGTTGCAGGAGCGCCTTTGTCTATTAAGGATTTTAATGATTTGGCGAGGTCTTCAGGAAATCAGGGCGATCTTGGAGCCTTTGAATACAGCCCTAATCTGGGTACAGCAGATTTAATTCAAAAAGAGGCAAAAGATTTTAGGGTATATCCCAACCCGGTAAAGGAAACCATAAACATAGATATGCCGTTTGTTGACGCCCGTGAATATAAAGTAGCGTTGTATGATCTGCAGGGAAAGTTAATTTACAGCGAAGATGCTTCGGCTATTTTGCTATCAGGTACTGATTCATTTAGTATTAATAGCAATAAACTTAGCAGCGGGTTATATGTGCTAAAAATTGTTGATAAAAATGGTGAAATTTTTTCTGCCAAAATAGTTATTGAAAAATAATATGAAAATGCGTATTTTATTCCATTATTTGACTTTCCTCTGGATCATCTTGGCCAATGCACAGCAAAATAAAACGACCTACAATGTTAAACACATTATCAAATCGGTTTACGACCAAGGCTTACAACACACCGAACTTGATTTTTATGCCGGCACACTGCTTCTGCACGGAATAAGCGAGTTTTCAGTTTTGCCTGGAAATGAAGAATTGCTTAAAAATACGATTTCAACCTATAAAAAATTCTCAGATGGTTCCATCAATGCAAAAGGGAGTCTTATATCATATGAGGCAGGTGGGTCTGGAGCGGCATTTCTGGCTTGGAAAAATGCTGCGACTGAGTTGGACAAACAAGTTAATGTAGCTGCAGCCAAGATGATGCATAAACAGAACCGTTCTCCCGAAGGCTTGATGACTGCTAATTTCGCCACTGGAGATAAAATTTTTATCGACGTTGCATTTGCAGTAAGTCCATACCTTTTATATGCAGGACTTAAATCTGGCAACCAAAAATATATAAATATGGCAGTTGATGAGACTATAGGGCTTTTCCGGATTCTTAAAGATAAAGAGACAGGTCTTTTACATCAGGCAAGAGGATTTGCAGGAGCGGGAAGTATCTCTGAGGACAACTGGAGCCGTGGCAACGGATGGGGGGCTTTTGCATTAGCGATATTACTACGTGACCTGCCAAAGACACACCCGAGATACAAAGAAGTTCAGAAATTAGGCAGGCAATTTTTTACAGCAGTATTAAAATATCAAAATAAAGAAGGACTATGGCATCAGGAAATAACAGACAAATCTTCCTACGTTGAAACTTCAGGAAGCGGATTACTCTTATATGGCTTGGGGATTATGCTTGAAGAAAAGATACTGGATCAAAAATATATCCGAAATTTCAAACTTGGCCTTGCGGGATATATGTCCTATATAGGAACAGATGGGTCTGTTAGTCATACCTGCTTCAGTTGTCTGGCGCCCAATCAGGGAACAAAGGAAGACTACAAATCCCGTCCATGGGTATTTAATGACCATCATGCTTTTGGTCCTGCCGTACTGGCATTTGCCCAGGCGTGCAAAATGGGTATAGAGGATGTTACGCCATTAAAAAAAATGGGTCATTATTCTATTGCAGACTCACCAAAAACCGTAAGGACCTATATGAAATTTGACAGGGGAAGCGATGTGGCTTGGGAAAATGATAGAATCGCCTATAGAGTTTATGGTCCTTCGGTAAGGTCTAAAGTGGGCAATGGTATAGATGTATGGACTAAAAAAGTAGATTATCCAATTATAGATAACTGGTACAAATTAAATGCTGAGGGAAAAGATTATCATATTGACAGGGGAGAAGGCTGTGATTTTTATCACATGGGCAAACTCAGAGGCTGTGGCGCTATAGGAGTTTGGGTTGATGGAAAGCCTTATGCTTCAGAAACTTTTGACAGTTATAAATTTCTTAAAAATCAGACAGATGGCGTTGGGGTACAGCTTAATTATCAAACATGGAATGCTCCGGGCATAACAGGTCTGGAAGAAAAAAAAATCATTGAAATGGGTCTAGGATCCAATCTTTTTAAAGTTACAAGTACCATAAAAAGTGATAGTGACCGTGAACTTGTTGTTGCCATAGGCATCACCACATACGGGCATCCCGAAATCTATAAAAACGAAAAATCGGCATCGGTAAGTACTTGGGAAAATACAAGTCCGGAGCACGGAAGTATTGGATCTGCCGTTTTTGCTGATCCTAAAAATTTTATTGGCTATGAATCATATCAGGGCGATCAATATCTTTTGATCAAGGTAAAAACCAACGTCCCATTTGTTTATTATGCAGGAGCAGGATGGGATAAGAGCATTTATTTTAAAAGCAAGGACGATTGGTTTAATTATATTAATTCGGAAGTCAAAACACTTGATTTTAAAGATGGTACAGCTATTTACAAATAATCCTGTTATATTCAGAGACTAAATTTTAAATTCATTTTAATACTATTAAATATGAAAATTAGGAATTTTTTAATGTTTACAATTCTTTTCATAGCAATTTATGTCAATGCACAGAATGTCATGCAGTCGCCAGATTATATTAAAGCTTTAACGACAGAATGGACGGGAGAGCGTTTTGCAGACGGACGGCCTAAGGTTTCAGATAATTTACTGGAAAGGTTAAAAGAGATTACCCTTGAAGAGGCATGGGCTGAACTTATTGAGAAAGGGTACTTCAATCAGTTTGAAGGTAATTGGAAACTGCTCAAAGAGAATGATAATACTGTAATGACTGGGCGTGCAGTAACAGCTCAGTTCATGCCTTCACGTACCGATCTTGAGAATCAGGTCATAGAGCAAGGAAAGACTGAAGGGCGCATGTGGCAGCAAAAACGTACTGTTTCCTGGGCCATGACCACATTGGTCGAGGGTGACTTTTATGTAGCTGATGGATATGATAAACAGTCTTATGGTACTGTAGTGGGCTCCAATTTAGGAAACGGAGTATGGGCGCGCTCACATCGGGGTGCAATCGTATACGGTCATATCAGGGACACCGAAGATTTGCGAAAGGTAGAAGGCTTTAATGCTTGGGTAAAAGGTACTGATCCATCCTACATGCGCAAAACACTCCTGACAAGTATTAACGCTCCCATCCGCATCGGTGAGGCAACCGTACTTCCCGGAGATGCAGTCTTAGCAAAAAAAGACGGCGTGATATTTATTCCCGCCCATTTGGTTGAACATATTGTACTGACTGGCGAAGTAACAGAGCTGTTCGATATTTTTGGACAGCAGCGTATAAAGGAAGGCAAATATACAGCTGGTACCATTGATAGTAAGTGGAGTGAGGATATTAAAAAAGATTTTAGAAGCTGGCTTAATACCTATAAGGGAAAACTCCCGATGTCAAGAAAAGAATTAGACTCGTTTTTGGAAAAACGTAATTTTTAAATATAAAATAAAAGTACAATACTAAATTTTTAACAACAACTAACTAATTATATATGGTTTCTTTTGATCAGCAACCATTTGGCAAAGCATAATGAGCAATTTTTTCTATTTATTGAACGATGCTTCCTATCCCTCCAGCAATTATCATAATATATTTGAAATCTTAATTGGTGGAGATAAACTTTAAATTAATTGCTCTGGCAAGCAATATTGCAAATGCATTATATTTTGGATATAGCTACGGTTATGAAGAGTAAAAGAAACTTTTTTAGATGGAAAAGTCACCTTTAGCAATTCAGAAGAAGATTTTATTGCAACTGGTTTCTTAAATCCGGATGATAGGTTAATCATAATTGTAATGAATGAGAAAGAGGTTGTCGTCCCATTAATTTAACTATCGAAAATCAAATTGCTAAAAGGGATATGCTTGCCAGATTGTATTAGTAAAATAATAATTGAATAATTTAAATTGGAATAAAAACAAAATAAAAATGAAAAAAAATGCCCTTATTTGTCTAGCCTTTATTTTTTCTTTAAATCTATTGGCTCAAGAGAATATTTCAGAAATAAAATCGATATCAGATGAAAAATGGTATGGAGCCTATACCGCCAAAGCTTTCTGCAACACCCCTCTCAAGGATATCACTTTTCAGCCTTATGGTCCCAATGAAAAGCTAAATGACCTTAGTGTTGATAATCGGGGCAATCAGGCAGCACCGCTTTTGATTTCCAACAAAGGACGTTATGTCTGGAGCGATCAGCCATTTGCTTTTGAATTTAAGGATGGCGATATGACGCTGCATTCAAATCATGAAAAAATCAATGCGGCAACATCAGGCAAAACTTTGCGTGATGCCTACTTAGGTGCCATGAAGCTTTATTTTCCTGCCTCAGGAAAAATGCCTAATGAGTTAATGTTTAAAATGCCACAGTATAATATGTGGATTGAGCTTAATTATAATCAGGATCAGCCAAAGATATTGAAATATGCCAATGATATTCTGGCAAACAATTTCCCTTCAGGTGTTTTTATGATTGATGATATCTGGTCTAAAGATTACGGGAATTTTGATTTTGACCCAAGTAAATTTTCCAACCCTAAAGCTATGGTAGATGAACTGCATAGTAAGGGATTTAAAGTAATGCTGTGGCTGACTCCGTTTGTTAGCCCAGATGGGAAAGAGTTTGGTCATTTGGCTAAAAACAAAGCAGTAGTATTAAAGAAAGATAGTACTAAACCTGCCATCATTAAATGGTGGAATGGCTATAGTGGCTGTTTGGATTTTACAAAACCATTTGCCGTTGATTGGTTACGATCTAAATTAAAAGGTTTGCAAAGTACTTATAGTATTGACGGTTTTAAATTTGATGCTGTTGATTCTGATTTTTATTCCAAAGGTTCAAGAGTTTTTCCTAATGATGATACAAATACCAACGGTCCAATTCAGGCTGAATTATTTGGAAAATTGGGTGCAGAGTTTGATTTTAATGAATTTCGTGCCGGCTGGAAGAATGGCAATCAGCCACTTGCACAGCGCTTGCAAGACAAAGGTTACTCTTGGGATGAATTAAAATTATTAATTCCTGACATGGTTTCTGCCGGTTTGATAGGACATCCTTACACCTGTCCTGATATGATAGGAGGCGGTTTGTTATCTAATTTTGAAAATATTGATTACTCAAAATTTGATCAAGAATTAATGGTGCGTTCGGCCCAAATTCAGGCATTGATGCCAATGATGCAGTTTTCTGTTGCACCGTGGAGAGTGTTGGATGAAAAGCACTTGGTAATTGTAAGGGAAGCTGCTCAGCTGCACGCAAAGATGGGTGACCATATTGTTGGACTGGCACGAAAATCAGCTATTGATGGGGAACCAATTGTGCGTCATCTCGAGTATTCGTTTCCAAATCAAGGCTTTGAATCTTGCGACACGCAGTTTATGCTGGGAGAAAAATACCTCGTTGCTCCTATGACAGTAAAAGGAAATAGCAGGTCTGTAAAACTTCCTAAAGGAAATTGGACAGATGAGCTGGGAAAAAAATATAAAGGTGGCCAAACTATCACTATTGACGTGCCTTTGAATCGTTTGCCTTATTTTATTAATAACAAATAAAAAGATGTACAAACGAAGAGACTTTATTAAAGGGACTGTAATTGCCGGTTTAGGCATTACGCTCTTGCCAGAAATGGTGTTTGCTAAAATGCCGGTTTTTGATTATAAGTCATTACGACCGGCATTAGCGGACAGGCGTTTTATTAGTAAGGCAGTTGAAAAAGAAATAGTTGAAGTATCTAAAAAGATAAAAGATAAAGAGCTGGCATGGCTGTTTAGTAATTGTTTTCCCAATACACTTGACACTACAGTATTTACTACTGTAAAAGATAATAAACCGGACACTTACATTATTACAGGTGATATAGATGCCATGTGGCTGCGCGACTCATCTGCACAGGTTTGGCCTTACCTCCCATTAATGAAAAATGACACAGAACTGGAGAAAATGATTGCAGGAGTAATTAACAGGCATGCTTACTATGTATTGATTGATCCCTATGCCAATGCATTTTTTAATGACAATGAAAGAAAGGGACATAATGATGAAACGTTGATGAAACCTGGTGTTCATGAAAGAAAATGGGAGGTGGATTCTTTATGTTATGTCATTAGGCTGGCTTATGGATACTGGAAACAAAATGCCGATAAATCATGTTTTGACAGCACCTGGTTAAAGGCAATGAAAGAGATTGTTGCCACTTTTAAAAATCAACAGCGTAAAAGTAATAACGGTTCTTACAATTTCAAACGCGTGACCAATCGGCCAACCGATACCGCTGCTGGCGGGGGTGCAGGCGCACCTGTAAATCCAATTGGGTTAATAGCTTCTGTTTTCAGACCCTCGGATGATGGTACTGTTTTTCCTTTTTTAATTCCATCCAATTATTTTGCTGTTGTATCGTTGCGCCAATTAGCTGAAATAGTAGAGAAACAATTTCAAGATGAAACTTTTTCATCAGAATGTTTGCAGCTTGCCAATGAAGTTGAAAATGCTTTGAAAGAGTACGCTGTCATAAATCATAAAAAGGCCGGTGAAATATTAGCTTACGAAATAGACGGATTTGGAGGTTGCTATCTAATTGATGATTCAAATATTCCCAGCCTGTTATCACTGCCCTATTTAGGAGCAATAAATGTGAATACTCCCTTGTATAAAAATACAAGGAAATTTTTACTTACACCTGGTAATCATCCGTATTATGCTGAAGGCAAAGTGGCAAAGGGAATAACGGGTCCTCATGTAGGAAGGGATATGATTTGGCCCATGAGCATTATTATGCGTGGTATTACATCAAATGATGAAATGGAAATAAAGGAATGTATTGAAATGCTTAAGAAAAGTCATGGCGGTACCGGTTTTATGCACGAGGCATTTTATAAGGATGACGCTACCAAATTTACCCGTAAATGGTTTGCATGGGCAAATACCTTATTCGGGGAATTCATTATAAAATTAGCTGATGAAAGGCCTCATTTACTAAGTTAATAATGCTATGGCCGAAATGGCAAAAAACACTGTTGGTATTGCTTGAGTAGGATTATAAAATATAAATAAATTTCGGTTTCTGCACATAAAATAAAATTTATGATGCATAAATACATACTATAACCAATGAGAAAGAAAGGATTTTTAAGAAGTGGGAATTTTGCACAGCATATAATAAAACAATTTATCGTTTTATTTATTTGCTGTACATTCAATACTATTTATGCACAAGAAAAATTACTCACTACTCCGGGTACATTTGCTGTAGGTGTCAATTATTGGTCATCTCACGCCGGAACCCATATGTGGAGGGATTGGAAACCTGAAATTATTGAGCAGGATTTTAAGCAGTTATCCGAGAATGGGATAAAGGTATTGCGGGTTTTTCCGCTGTGGCCTGATTTTCAACCCATTCATATCGTTTATTCAGGTAGAGGGGAAGCGAAATATTTTGCTTTTAAAGACGAACAGCCTTTACCTTTAACAGGAGTAGGAAGTGACGGTATGAGCGAAGAGCAATTGAAGCACTTTGAAGTTTTTGCAGATTTAGCACAAAAACACAATTTAAAATTGGTAGTGGGCCTTGTAACGGGATGGATGAGCGGTCAGCTTTATTTACCACCCGCTTTAGAAGGAAAAGATATCATGACCGATCCAGTTTCATTGGTTTGGCAACAAAAATTTGTAACTTCTTTTGTAAAAAGATTAAAGAATAAACCTGCCATTATAGCCTGGGATTTTGGAAATGAGTGCAACGAAATGCAAAAATTAGAGAATCACAATCAGGCCTATGTTTGGTCTTCCATAATTTCGGGCGCTATTAAAAGTGCAGACAATACCAGACCAATTATTTCTGGAATGCACAGTTTGCAAGCGGAGAATAATGCCACTTGGCGAATTATTGACCAAGCGGCAACAACCGATATTCTAACTACCCACCCTTATTCTTTGTGGACAAAATATACCAGTCAGGATGGAATAAACACAATGCGTACCATTTTGCACGCTGCTGCCGAAACCAGATTATACGGAGATATTGGAGGGAAACCTGCCTTAACTGAAGAAACTGGGGTTATGGGCCCCATGACGGGAGGCGAGAAAGAGAAAGCCGCTTTTGCAAGAACAGCTTTATTCTCTAATTGGGCTCACGACTGTATGGGAACTTTTTGGTGGTGTGCTTACGATCAATTGAGTTTTAAATATCCTCCTTATAATTATGCTTCTGTTGAAGCAGAGTTGGGTCTTATTAAGGAAGATAGAACACCAAAACCAGTTATGTCCGAATTGAAATCTTTCAGTAATTTTATTGATAAATTGCCTTTTAAAACATTACCTGCTCGCAAAACGGAAGCCGTTTGCATTTTAACTGAAGGACAAGATTCCTGGTCGGTTGCGTATTCTAGTTTTGTATTGGCAAAGCAAGCCGGTATTGATTTTAAATTTCAAAAAGCAGATCAGGAATTGATTGATTCACCACTGTATTTACTGCCTTCCTTAAAAGGAATAGATCCTTTTTATAAAGAGTATTGGTTTAAACTATTAGAAAAAGTAAAAGGCGGATCAACATTATATATTTCTTTAGACGATGCTTATTTACCTACTTTTAACGAACCACTAGGTGTTGAAGTTTCAGTGAATGAAAAACGCAGGGGTTCAATTGCTTTCAATGCAACAATCAATTCAGAGCCATTAATTTTTACTTCAAAATCCGAACGAAAATTGAAAATTGACCCTAAAAAAACAACTGTTTTAGCGGCAGAAGAAGATGGCAATCCGCTTTTGTTAAAAACCAGTTACGGTAAAGGATTTATTTATTTGTTGACTTTCCCGCTAGAAAATAATTTAAGCACCACAACTGGTGCTTTTGATAAAGGACAACCTAAATATGCCGCTATTTATAAAGAAATTGCAAAACCTTTACTAGAAAAAAGAGTTTTACAACAATCTAATCCTTTTATAGGCGTAACGGAACACGATACTAACGCTAAAGAGAAAGTCATCATTCTTATCAATTACAGCATAGACGATATTGTGTCGGATGTTGTGGTAAAAGAAGGCTGGAAAGTTAAATCTGCATTGTATGGGAATTTACCCATTTCGGATTCAGTTACAATTCCAGCAAATGATGCAATAGTTTTGAAAATCAATAAATTATAATAGTACTAATCATGAATCAATTTAAAATTATCATTCTTGCCATACTTCTCTGCTTGGTAAGTGGAACAGCAAATGCTCAGGCTTTTGTCCTTGAAGGGTCTTGGAAGATCACTTTTGAAGATAAAAAAGAATTTAGTCAATCGGAATTCAATGATAGCTCTTGGGAAAGTTTGACGGATTTGAAATGGAGCGACGATCATAAGACAACAGCCAACAGAACCTTGTGGATCCGAAAAAAAGTAATCATACCTTCTTCTTTGAAATCCGAATTTGAGAAAACCGGTTTATTGACTTTGAGTATGGGAAAAGTGCTTCAAAGCGATGATACTTACCTAAATGGAAAGTTGATTGGTTCAACAGGTTCAGGTGATACCTATCGAAATTATTTGGTAGCAAAAGAAGATATATTATGGGATACAGAAAATATCATTGCCCTTAGGGTGAGTCATTGGGGGGCATTTAAAATTTCTAAAATCCCAACATTCACCGCTGCAGCTCCTTCCAATTTTTTTGTCTATAAAAGCACTATTAAAAATGGAGATGTTAAAGGTACAATTCAAAATAAAGAGTTAGAATATCAATTAGAAATTACCAATAAATCTCCAAAAAAGATAGATGGATTTTTGCTGGCAGATTTTTATAATTTTCAGGGTACAAAAATCCATAGTTCACAAAAAAACATTGTGCTTGGAGTGGGAGAAAATCCAATTGTTTTTCCATACAAATCGGCATCCCCTTTTTTGAAAGTAGTATATACACTTAGCGTTCCTTCATTCGATTATACCAGTCAATGGAATGCAGAATACGGTTATGAAAGTATCATCTACAAGTCAGCTTTGCCAGTTGTTCAATACAAAGCATCACAAAAATATATCCCTGCAGACTTAAATAAAATTGCAATTGATGGCTGGTTGGGAGATAGACTTAAAGCCAACACAGAACAGCGGCTTCAAAAAGTGGATGAAGAAGCATTATTGGCAGGTTTTATTAATCGCCCCGGTAACCATTCCTGGATTGGAGAGCATGTAGGTAAATTTTTGGAAGCAGCTTGTAATGCCTATGATAATAAAGCAACCCCAGAATTAAAAAATCAAATTGACAGAACAGCCCAACAGCTTATTGGCGCTCAATTGGAAGATGGTTATCTGGGTACTTATGACATGGACAGCCATTGGACCAGCTGGGATGTGTGGAGTCATCGTTATGATTTAATGGGATTATTACGCTATTATGAACTTTCCGGATTCAAACCCGCTCTGGCATCAAGTGAAAAAATTGGCGATTTGTTAATGCAGACTTTTGGTACAGAGAAAGGACAAAAAGATATTGTAAAAGCGGGTGGACACGTGGGTATGGCAGCAACCTGCATTTTAGAATCAATGACAGAACTTTATCGTTTTTCAGGCAATAAAAAATATCTAGAGTATTGTTATGGACTGGTAAAAAGTTTCGACAATCCAGGTGGTCCGAGAATAATTACAACTTTGGACGCAGAGGGAAGAGTGGATAAGGTTGCCAATGCCAAAGCCTATGAAATGATGTCTAATTTTTTAGGAATTGTAAAATTGTATCGTTTAACTAATGATAATCAATTTTTAAAACCAATTGAAACAGCTTGGAATGATATTGTGAAAAGTCGACTATATATCACAGGAACCACTAGTTCTTTCGAGCATTTTCAAGACGATCATGTTCTGCCGGGCAGCCATAAGGATAATATGGGAGAAGGTTGCGTGACCACTACCTGGGTTCAGCTTAATTATCAGCTTTTTTGTATTACAGGTGAAATGAAATATTTAGATGAATTGGAGCGCTCCATATACAATCATTTAACGGGAGCAGAAAACCCGCAAACGGGCGGTGTTAGTTATTATACTCCATTGGTGGGCAAAAAGCCTTTCCGAACAGTAATCACTTGTTGTATGAGCAGTGTGCCTAGAGGAATTGCCATGATACCGCTATTTGGAAACGGAAAAATAAACAATAACCCTGCCTTTTTATTGTATCAGCCAGGAACATATAGTACAGTGGTTAATAAAAATAAAATTGCCTTTACAACAACTGGCGACTTTTTGAAGGATGGAAAAGTAACCATAACTGTCGATAGCAAAAGTAAAGTTCAATTTCCTGTTGAATTTAGAAAACCATATTGGGCAAGTGATTTTAGCATTCAAATAAACGGTCAGAAACAAATAATTGCCCAAAAGCAAACCACCTCAATTGAAAGAGTTTGGAAGAAAGGCGATAAGATAGAAATCAGTTTTATTATGCCAATTATAGTACTAGATGGAGGGAAAAGTTATCCAAATCAAATTGCCTTACAACGAGGCCCTCAAGTATTGGCCTACGATCAAAGGCTCAATAATGATTTTGATTTTAATGCTATTACTATAAACACAGCCAATATAGAACTAAAACCAGCTAATTATTCTTTACCAAAAAATTGGGTAGGCACAGAAAAATTCCAGCTTAAAGCCAACAGTGAGAAAACCAGCAAAAGTATCATACTGGTACCTTATGCCGATGCAAGTCAAACTGGCGGAATAATTTCTACATGGCTTAAAAAACAAAATAATTAATTATGAGCAATAAAATAATTGTAGTTGGGAGTTCCAATACTGATTTGGTATTGAAAACGGAAAGATTCCCAAAGCCAGGCGAGACTATTTTGGGTGGTGATTTTTATACTTTTCAAGGGGGAAAAGGAGCCAATCAGGCAGTTACTGCGGCAAGGGCAGGCGGTGATGTTACTTTTGTTTGTAGGTTGGGGAATGATACTTTCGGCAATGACGCTATTAATCATTATGGCAAGGAGAATATTGATGTAACAAGCATTTTTCAAGATCCCACAGCGCCAACAGGTGTGGCAGTGATTACGGTGAATGGAGAGGGAGAAAATTCTATTATTGTAGCCTCTGGAGCCAATGCTTTATTGAATGTAGAAGATGTGGAAAAAGCCATTAAAAATACAGGAGAAACCAATTGGTTTATTACACAATTAGAAACCCCTATAGAAGTTATCGTTTATTTGGCAAAGTATGCCAAAGACAACAACAAGAATTTGGTTTTGAATCCAGCTCCAGCGGCGGTTTTATCGGATGAAGTGTATGATGGACTGTTTTTGATCACGCCTAATGAAACCGAAACCGAATTGCTGACCGGTATTAAAGTTGTCGATGAGCTTACTGCCAGCCAAGCATGCGAGATTTTTAAGGCAAAAGGTGTTCAAAACAGCATCATTACTTTAGGCAGTAAAGGTGCTTATTTATCGACTGAATCTTATACAGGAATTATTGAATCAAAGAAAGTAAAAGCTATTGATACAACAGCTGCCGGAGATGTATTTAACGGAGCGTTAATTGTGGCATTATCGGAAGGCAAAAACTGGAAAGAGGCGGTTGAATTTGCCTGCAAAGCTGCAGCTATTTCAGTAACAAGAATGGGTGCCCAAACATCGGCTCCAACAAGGAATGAGATTGATCAATAACCAAATAATTGTGTTTTATGAAAAATATATTCTCGCTTTTTATATGTTGTCTGTTTATCTCAATATTTTATAATCTTTAAACAATAAATTATGTTTGTAATTCATTCGTATACTACGGCCATATTATTTTGTTTCATCACAATGTTGTGCTGGGGCTCATGGGCTAACACTACCAAACTCAGCTCTGCCAAATGGCGTTTTGAATTGTTCTATTGGGACTATGCTTTTGGGATTTTAATTTTGTCATTAATAATGGCATTTACACTAGGAAGCAATGGTGTGACAGGAATGTCTTTTTTAGAAAATATCGAACAAGCAGACAATAGCAATTTGATCTCTGCATTCATTGGAGGAATTGTTTTTAATCTGGCAAATATTCTGTTGGTTTCAGCCATTTCATTAGCAGGTATGAGTGTTGCTTTTCCAGTAGGAATTGGAATTGCGCTAATATTAGGAGTTTTGGTTAATTATTCTGCCAATCCGCAAGGAAATGTAACCTTATTGTTTGGAGGTGTAGCGCTAATTGCAATTGCCATTTTGTTGAATGCGAGGGCATACAAACAGGTATCGAAAGATACTGGTTCTTTTTCTGTAAAAGGATTAGTTCTCGCAATTGTAGCGGGGGTACTAATGGGCTTTTTCTATAAATATGTTGCTGTAAGTATGGCTACTGATTTTGAAATTGGAGAAGTAGGTAAACTCACGCCTTACACAGCTTTGGTATTGTTTGCTACAGGTATTGTGGTGAGTAATTTTGTTTTTAATAGATTGCTAATGCGTTATCCTTTTGCTGGAACTCCACTACGTTTTCAAGATTATTGGAGCGGTTCAAAAAGAGATCACTTGGTTGGTATTTTAGGAGGAGTGATTTGGCATTTGGGAATGTCTTTTAATATTATCGCTTCAGGAAAAGCAGGCTCTGCTATCTCTTATGGATTGGGGCAAGGAGCAACCATAGTAGCTGCTATTTGGGGGATTTTTATTTGGAAGGAATTTGCCAACGCCACAAAAGCAACGTACAGAAATTTATATTTAATGTTATTGTTGTACGTCATCGGTATTGTCTTAATCATTCTGGCAAAAAACTAATTGGATTAAATATCATTAAAAGAGAAAAACCTATAGTGGTTACTATCAATTAATTTAAAAATAAATATAATCAAAATAAGAATGAAAAAAATAGCAATTGTATGTTGTGTTCTTTTGTCCCATTTAATAGTGGCGCAAGTACCAGTATATAAAAATAAAACAGCTGCTGTTGAAAAGCGTATAAGTGATTTATTAAACAAAATGACAATTGAAGAAAAAATCCTGCAGTTAAACCAGTATACTTTTGGTGTTAATAGCAATCCCAATAATATAGGTCCGGAGGTAAAGGGATTACCGGCTGGAATTGGTTCACTAATTTATTTCAGTGCCGATCCGGTTTTAAGAAACACCATCCAAAAAAAGGCAATGGAAGAAACCCATTTGGGCATTCCTATTCTTTTCGGTTTCGACGTAATTCATGGGTTTCGTACAGTTTACCCTATCTCTATTGCACAAGCCTGTTCTTGGAATCCGGAATTAGTAAAACTAAATTGCAGTGAAGCAGCAAGAGAGTCTGTTTTGTCAGGTGTTGATTGGACTTTTTCACCTATGATTGATGTTTCTCGAGATCCGCGATGGGGACGCGTATCGGAAGGATATGGTGAAGACCCTTATGTAAACGCCGTTTTTGGAGTTGCTTCTGTACAAGGATATCAAGGCAAGAATTTGTCAGATCCATTCTCTATTGCCGCTTGTTTGAAACACTATGTTGGTTACGGCATGAGTGAGGGCGGGCGTGATTATCGTTTTAGCGATGTTTCGGCACAGTCATTATGGGAAACTTATTTGCCACCTTATAAAGCGTGTATTGATGCTGGAGCCGCAACTGTGATGAGCGGTTTTAATGATATTAGTGGTGTACCGGCAACATCTAATTATTACACATTAACCGAGATCCTAAAAAAACAATGGAAATTTGACGGATTTGTAGTATCGGACTGGAATGCGGTAGAGCAGTTAATATACCAGGGTGTTGCAAAAGATAAAAAAGAAGCAGGACAAAAGGCATTTATGGCTGGTGTAGAAATGGATATGAAAGACAATATCTATTTAGAAAATTTTACGGCATTAATTGCCGAAAAAAAAATACCGATCTCGGCAATCGATGATGCTGTTTCTCGTGTCCTGAGAGTGAAATTTAATTTGGGATTATTTGATAATCCGTATACGGAAATTGTTGACGAGCCATCTCGTTACCTGCAGCCAAAAAGCAAACAATTGGCAACTAATTTGGCTGAAGAATCAATGGTTTTGCTGAAAAATAAATCCAATACTTTGCCTTTAAGTTCAAAAATAAATAAAATTGCATTGATTGGACCGATGGCCAAAGACAAAGAAAATATTTTGGGTTCGTGGTCATTTAATGGAAAATCAGAAGATGCGGAAACTCTTTTTGAAGGAATTCAAAAGGAAATTAAAAATGCAGCAATCAATTATGCATTAGGCTGTGATTTTGATGGAGTTGATGAATCAGGTTTTGTCGAAGCTGTTGCCAAAGCAAACGAATCTGATGTTATAGTACTTTGTTTAGGCGAAAAGAAAACGTGGAGTGGTGAAAATGCTTCGCGCTCTACTATTGCTTTACCGGAAATTCAGGAAAAATTGGTGTCAGCACTTAAAAAAACAGGCAAACCAATTGTTTTAGTTTTGTCAAATGGCCGTCCTTTGGAGTTAGTGCGTGTAGAACCTTTAGTGGATGCTATTGTCGAAATTTGGCAGCCGGGAGTTGCAGGCGGGACTCCTTTGGCTGGAATATTGTCAGGCAGAATAAATCCTTCTGCAAAATTGGCTATTACTTTTCCTTTAACAACTGGTCAAATACCAACCTATTATAGTATGCGTCAAAGTGCCAGACCTTTTGACAAACAAGGAGATTATCAAGATATTTCAACCGAACCTTTGTATTGGTTTGGACATGGTTTAAGTTATACTAATTACAAATATAGCCCAGTAAAATTATCTGCAACAAAAATAAATAAAAATCAAAAAATAACAGTCAATGTTGATATTACCAATACTGGAAAAGTAGATGGAAAAGAAACAGTTTTTTGGTATATATCAGATCCCGTTGCATCTATTTCTCGTCCCGTTAAAGAGCTGAAGTTTTTTGAGAAGAAAGAAATAAAAGCTGGACAAAAAGTTACTTTTAAATTTGAAATTGATCCGAAAAGCGATTTGAATTATTTTGATTCCACAGGAAATAAAATACTCGAGCCAGGCAATTTTTACATTTATGTTGGGAATGAAAAAGTTGAATTTGAACTCACTGATTAAAAATTTATTTAATTTAGATATTATGAGATTTAATAATAGATATTTTTTCATTTTTCTCTTTTTTACAGCTGGAATTATACAATCTCAAAGTAAACAGGAAAAAATTATTGCTGCCAATAATCCCCTAATCGATTACATGGGGCGAGTTTCTTTGCAAAATGATTATGCAGATTTTTACTGGACAGGCTCCAGTGTTAGCATTACAATTAAAAATACCAAAGTTGTTCAAGCGACAATTGAAAGCGAAAAAGCAGATAACTACTATTATGTTATTGTGGATGGGAAAAAAGAATATGCAAAAAAGATTAAAATAAATAAAGGAAAGAAAAAATACACTCTTGCGGTCTTTTCAGATAATAAAAAACATCATTTAGAACTGTTTAAAATTACAGACACTAATGGATTAACAACTCGATTCTATGGTTTTATAACAGATAAAAATTCGAAAGTTTTAAAAAATAAGAAAAAGAAAAGAAAAATAGAATTTTTTGGAGATTCTATAACAGCGGGACACGGTGTGGATGTCCCCGTCGATAGTACTGATTCAGGGGCAGCTAAATATTTTAATAATTATAAAACATATGCAGCTATTACCGCCAGATACTTTAATGCTGAATATCATTGCACAGCTAAAAGTGGTATAGGGGTAATGGCTAGTTGGTTCCCTGAGATTATGCCAGAAATTTACAATAGGTTAAATCCAAATGATGCTAAAAGTGTCTGGGAATTTGGTAAATATCAGCCTGATATCGTTGTAGTAAACCTATTTCAAAATGATAGCTGGATTGTAAATATGCCAAACGAAGCCCAGTTTCAAGCACGGTTTGGGACTGTGAAACCATCGGAAGAACAAGTTATTAATTCGTATATGAATTTTATTAAATCACTACGAAACGTATATCCCAATGCCCATATTATTTGTTGTTTAGGAAATATGGATGCTACTAGAAAAACTTCTAAGTGGCCTGATTATGTTGACAAGACAATAGCGTCTTTAGGTGACCTTAAAGTGAAGTCCTGTTTTTTTGAATATAAAAACACGCCAGGCCATCCGAAAGAAAAGGAACAACTTGTCATGGCTGAGACTTTAATAAAGTTCATTGAAAATCAGAAATTATGGTAATGCAGCTTGCAAATTAGATCAACTATTACTATTTAAATTTAACTACTATGTATACAATATTTAATACAAATACAAATTCTAATTGTAAGTATAGATTCATCTTACTAGCGCTTTTTTGTATATTTCAAACTGCGGGTCAGTCAATTTATCAAAATCCAAAAAACACAATTGAAGAGCGTGTAAACGATCTGCTCTCCAAAATGACTCTGGAAGAAAAACTGAGTCAGATGGTAAACAATTCACCCGCTGTTGAACGATTAAATATCCCGGCATATAACTGGTGGAATGAAACTCTTCACGGCGTCGCCCGAAGTCCCTATAATGTGACTTCATACCCGCAGGCAATTGCTATGGCTGCTTCCTGGAATCCAGCGTCTCTTAAGACCATGGCTGAGTACTGCGCAGTGGAAGGACGCGCGATTTACAATGATTCCAAAAAGAAAGGAAAAACCGGAATTTATCTCGGACTTACATATTGGTCACCCAATATAAATATATTCAGAGATCCACGCTGGGGACGGGGTCAGGAAACATACGGAGAAGATCCTTATCTGACTGGTAATCTGGGAAGTGCATTTGTTAAGGGACTTCAGGGAAATGATCCTGTTTACCTCAATGCATCAGCCTGCGCCAAACATTTTGCCGTGCACAGCGGACCGGAGTGGAGTAGAAGCACCTACAATGCGGAGGTTTCCAAACATGATTTGTGGGATACCTATCTTCCTGCCTTCCGTGATTTGATTGTGGATGCGAAGGTTAGCGGTGTAATGTGCGCATACAACCAGTTTGAAGGTAAGCCATGCTGTGGAAATGATATTCTTATGCAGGATATTCTTCGAAAGCAATGGAATTTCACAGGATATGTTACTTCTGACTGCGGCGGAATCGGGATGTTTTGGAAAACGCACAAAACACATACAGATAAAGAAACAGCTGCTTCAGATGCGGTATTAAATGGAACTGACTGCGAGTGCTCCTCCGATCCTACCTATAAAGCATTAAAAAGCGCAATTGATAAAGGACTGTTGACTCAGGAAAGCATTGATAATTCAGTTCGAAGACTCCTGACAATCCGTTTTCGTCTTGGAATGTTTGATCCTGATGAAATCGTGCCACTGGGAAAGATAGATATTTCTGCTCTTGAAAGTCCTGCGCATAAAGCCCACGCTTTAAAAATGGCTCAGGAATCTTTAGTATTGCTTAAGAATGAAAATAATCTTCTACCACTTAGCAAAAAGATAAAAAAGATTGCACTGGTTGGGCCAAATGCAGATGAGAAGTCAGTTATGCTGGCTAACTATTACGGGTATCCTTCTCATGTAAGCACCATTTTGGAAGGAATCCAAAGCAAAGTAGGTGACAGATTGATTTTTGAACAGGGACTTACCTTAGTAGATAATAAAGTATTTAAGTCCAGTTATAACCCAAAAGAATTTTGCTCAGGGAAACAGGACGGGTTTGATGCTTCTTACTTTCAAAACACAAAATTCCAGGGTGATCCACAGGTCAAAAGACTTGATAAGAAAGTAGATTTTAAATGGGGAGACGGACACACGATTGATAATAAAATTATTATTAGAGAAATGTCTGTGCGCTGGAGTACAGATTATACTCCTTTAAAGTCGCAGCAAGTAACATTTAGTCTTATGGGTGATGACCATGCGATGTTATACATTGATGATAATAAGGTAATAGATACAGATTTAAAGAATTCTTATTATACACTTAAGGCTGAAAAAGGAAAAAAATATAAGATTGTTATAGAGTATGTACAGTTCAATGACAATGCCGAGGTAAAATTTGACATTGGCATAATTGAAACTCTTTCACCTGAGGAACTTGCATCAAGGGTAAAGGATGCTGATGTTATTGTTTTTGCCGGAGGAATATCTGCCCAACTCGAAGGAGAATCCATGCCAGTTTCTGTTGACGGTTTTAAAGGTGGAGATAGAACCCATATCAATCTTCCAGTGTTACAAACGAAAACCATGCAGGCTTTGAAAGCTACGGGAAAACCAATAGTTTTTATAAATATGTCAGGAAGTGCGATGGGATTTCAATGGGAAGCTGCTAATCTTCCTGTTATTCTCCAGGGATGGTATGCAGGTCAGGCCGGAGGACAGGCCATTGCCGATGTTTTGTTTGGAGATTATAATCCTGCCGGGCGTCTTCCTGTGACTTTTTATAAAAATGTCAATGATCTTCCTGATTTTGAAAATTATAGTATGGAGAACCGTACGTACCGCTATTACAAAGGGGAACCTTTATATTCATTTGGGTACGGCCTGAGTTATACTCATTTTGTGTATTCAGATTTGAAAACTCCTGTAAGTGTCAGAAAAGGTGAAAACCTTGCGATAAGTGTACAGGTCAAAAATGATGGAGAAATGGATGGCGATGAAGTTGTTGAGCTCTATGTATCGCATAAAGATGCAGGTTTAAAAGTTCCGATACGTTCGTTGAAAGGTTTTGAGAGAATTCATTTAAAAAGAGGGGAGAGTAAGATCATAAATTTTAATTTAAATCCAGGTGATCTTTCCATAATTAATGATGAGGGCAACACCTTGCAGCCGCTGGGCAGCGTTGAAATTTCAATAGGCGGATCCCAGCCTTCTGTGGCCGCCATTAAAAGCGGCGCCGCTATGTCAAAATTAGTAGCTGTAACACAATAGTAAAGAAAGAATAAATAAAAATGTGTTAGTGTAGGCTTATAAAACACCATAAGCGCTCAAAATCTTTAGAAATGTTATTTTGCAATCAACAATTATATTGAGTTTTTCTTACTAAATAACAGTTTAATCAATAATAATTTAAGATTATTCTATTAACACTGTTGAAAATACTATAAAGAAACAATTTTTTTTGTTTGATATTTTGATAAATTATCTTTACTATCGTTTAAAAATTAAATTAAATGTTTTTTTATTCTTTTTATTTTAGATTAATGCAAAATTAATTAGGAAACATAGAATTTAAACATATATTTGTATTTTAAATATGTGCTGGGGCACAGACAATTCAGGGCTTGTATTTAGTCTTTTTTTAAATCGGAAACTGTGCTCGTGCACAGATAGGAAAAAACAACTAACTAACTTATAATTTAACCAACTTATTATGAAAATGAGAAACCAATTTAATGTATTTATTTCGTTTGTTTTGTTCTTGGTGGTCCATTCTATGAATGCCCAGGAAAAAACTGTAAACGGAGTTATTGCTGACGCGCAAGGCCAGCCCGTTCCGGGTGTTAATATTCTAGAGAAAGGCACAACAAATAGTGGCTCAACAGATTTTGACGGCAAGTTTACAATGAAGGTACAGGATTCAAAATCAATATTGATATTTAGTTTTGTGGGTTTTAAAACTAAAGAAGTTCCTGCAGGTCAGGGAGCCTCTTTAAAGATAGTTCTTGTTGAAGCCGGGACAGCTTTGGATGAGGTAGTAGTGGTAGGGTATGGTACTCAAAAGAAAAAGGATTTAACAGGAGCCGTTGGATCTGCAAATTTAAAGCAATTTGAAGATTCGCCTAATACCAGTATTCTTCAGTCTCTTCAAGGTTCACTTCCGGGAGTTACTATAGGTCAGACAGCCACGGCGGGTACTGACCAAACCATTGTAGTGCGTGGAAGAAATACTCTTGGAGGAAATACGGGTGTTTTAATCATATTGGATGGTGCAGTATACCGCGGGGCCTTTACTGATTTAAATCCGGCAGATATTCAATCTGTAGATGTCTTGAAGGATCCTAGCAGCAAGGCAATATATGGCGCTCAGGCTGCAAATGGTATCATTATGGTGACTTCAAAAAAGGGTAAAAAGAGCCAGAAAACAGAAGTGAATTATTCAACTTTTTACTCTATCCAATCGCCTATCATAAACAGAAGGACCTTAAATAGAGAAGAGTTTATAGAGTCTTCCAGAGTAAATCAATATACTAAAGGATTTCTTGCACCTGATTATGTTACTCCAAATCCAAATTACAATTATTTAACTGATAGTGGGATAGCGGCCAACCTTGATATTCAAAATTCCATTAATAATGGAACTGATTTCAATTGGTTTGAGGCAGGACAAAATAACAGTCCATATATAGTAGATCATCAGTTAAGTGTCCGAGGAGGAAGTGAAAAAACAACATTCTTTTTATCTGCAGGGTATACCGATCAGCTTGGATGGATTGTAAATGATAATTATAAACGTAATTCAGTACGTGTAAATATTGATACTCAGGTAAATGACTGGCTAAAAGTGGGTGTTAATACTTTTGGAGCTTTTTCTGACCGTTCGGGAGTTTCACCCAACCTTCAGCAATTTGTTTTAATGAGCCCGTTAAATACCCCGTTCAATACGGACGGAACCTTAAGACAAAACCCTGCAGGGAATAACCTGGAAAACCCCTTTTTATCAGTTCTGTCCGATGATTTGGACAAGCAAAGTAATATAGGCGCTCAGGCATATGCTTCTATTGATGTTCCTGGAATTAAAGGATTAAACTACAGAATTAATTATAATAACAACTACCGATGGAATCAAAGGTTTAATTCAAATCCAAATGGTGCCAACAAACAAGGGACAGCTTATAAGAATAATGCAAGCACCTATGATACCGCGTTGGATAATATCTTAAGTTATAATACTCACTTAGATGAAAGGCATCTGCATGGATTAAATGCTACGTTAGTGTATGGATGGAACAGAATTGAGAATGAATTTACCAATGCTTCGGCAAGTCAATTTTCAAATCAGACTTTAGGATATAATAACTTAGGGGTTGGACTTATTCCAAAAGTTGGATCAGGAGGCTATGAAGAATCTTTCCTTTCAACAACAGCCAGAATAATTTATGATTATGACGGGAAATATTTATTTAATGCAAGTATTCGCAGGGACGGGCATTCCGCTTTTGCTGAAGGTAATAAAATAGGCTATTTTCCTGCTGTTTCTGCGGGTTGGGTCTTGTCAAAAGAAGGTTTTCTATCTAAATATTCACAAATTAACCTGCTTAAATTGAGAGCCAGTTACGGCTTAAACGGTAACACTTCACCGCGTTATTCGTCACAGAGTACTTATTCCTCAAGCACCGATAGTCAATATGTTTTTGGAGATAATGCACAGACAGTGAATAGTTTTACCTTAAATGGACTAATTAGTCCGGATTTAACTTGGGAAAAAACAGAAGGTTATAATGTTGGATTGGATTTTGCTTTTTTAAATAATCGTATTTCCGGTAGTGCAGATTATTACCTGTCAACTACAAGGGATATGCTATTCGACAGAGCTTTAAGTGCAACTGCGGGTGTTAATTCAGTTAGGGTTAATATTGGGGAGCTGCAAAATACCGGATTTGAATTTAATTTAAGTTTTAACCCAGTTAGAAGCAAGGACTGGAATTGGGATCTGGGATTAAACTTCTCTCATAATGATAATAAAATTACAGGTTTGACAGGAGAAGATTTAGACAATAATGGAAAAGAAGATGACTTGGTTCAGAATAATTATTTTATTGGAAAATCAATAGGGGTGGTGTATACGTATGTACAGGACGGGATTTATCAGCTTGGAGATGCAATACCGGCAGGTTCAGAACCGGGCTCATACAAATTTAAAGACCTTGATGGTAACGGTGTCATAGATGTTAAGGACAGGACTTTTATAGGAAAAGCAGAAGCTGACTATCAATTTGGTATAAGCAATAATCTTACATACAAAAACTTCTCTTTAAAATTCTTTATCAGTTCCATTCAAGGTGGTATTGCAGCTAATGATCCATGGTCAAATGGTGGTGGTTATTATGGTTTAACCACTTATGTTGCCAATAATCATTTTAGTGATATTGATGCATGGGCTCCCAATAATCCAAATGCAGAATACAGCAGAGCCAACTCAATTTCTCCAATAACGGACTTTTCTCCTTATAAAGACAGAAGTTTTGTCAGGCTGCAGGATATATCATTTGCTTATACAATGGACAAAGAACTTGTAAAAAAAGCAGGGCTTTCTAATGTGAAAATTTATGTAAGCGGGAAAAATCTTGCCACTTGGACCAAGTGGAAAGGGTGGGATCCAGAAACAGTTTCAGGATTAGGTATTTCTCCAAAAGTTCCGGGCACTCAAAATGATGTTTATCCTGCTTTACCGGTTATGAAGAGTGTTAATTTGGGACTTGACCTAACTTTTTAATAATTTAAAAATATATTCATTATGAAAAAATCTAATTATACTAAATTTTTTGCTGCCTTGGTGTTATTCGGAACATTAGGATCTTGCAATGAGGAAGAGTTTCTAAGGGAAGATCCAATAGCTCTTTATACTCCTGAAAATGTATTTTCGAACAGTGCCGGAATTGAGGGAGTTATTACTAACTTCTACGTCAAGGAGCGCTACATTTATTATATCGGAGCCTCAGATGTTTCCCAATCATTGCTATATGGTACTGATTCTTTCTTTTCTGGAAGGGGAACTGGAACCAATGAGAAAATCGGATCATTGGTTACTGCTTTAGTACCTTCCAATTATGCGCCAACCTTCTATTATCAGGAGAATTTTAAAATAATAGCCTTGGCCAACCTATTAATTGAAAACATTAATAAATCCACCCTGACTGCCGAACAAAAAATACCAGTTATTGCCGAGGCAAAATTTTTCAGAGGAAAAGCGTATCGAGACCTGGTTTATCTTTACGGAGGTGTGCCATTGGTAACAGAATTCGCTACAACACCAGTACTGGATAGGGTCCGTGCTACAAAGATAGAAATTCTTAATCAAATGGCGCTTGATTTTAAGGACGCAGCCGACGGTATGCTGCCCATAAATAAAGTGAAAGACGGGAGGGTTTCTAACATAGTAGCCAGCTTTTATTTAGGTGAAACATTAATATCACTAGGCCGTTCGGCAGAAGCTGTTACCGAAATTTCAAAGGTAGTCAACGATCCAAATGTTGGTTTGATGAAAGGCCGTTTCGGTACGCGTTCTTCGGTTTTTGGCAAAGATGTATTTTGGGATTTGTGGCAGAGAGGGAATCAAAACAGGACATCGGGCAACAAAGAAGCGCTTTGGGTTGTACAGTTTGAGACCGATGTTCCAGGTGGAATCATTAAATCAACAGATGCAGGGGGAGCAAATCAATTCGAGCGCAGCTGTAATCCTGCTGTTTGGAGCATTACTGATCCCGATGGAAAACCAGGGTTTTTGGGAAGACGTTCAAATGACAATATCGGCGGCAATGGTGTATCCTTTCTGCAGCCAACCGCTTATACCACAAATACAGTTAACGACATAGGCGGCGGACTATGGCCTGCTAATTACATTGGAGATATCAGATGCAACGATGCCAATTTAATTAAGGACGCACTTTATGATAATCCTGCATCGGCTTATTTTGGAAAAAAGGTATCGCAATTTAGAGGTAAAAATATGGGAACAGGAGTAGGCACGCCTCTGCAGGTTGCAAATGCAGGGGGCTGGAGATTCTATAAATGGTTTGTAAAGTCAACAACACCGGGCGATCATCCTGCAGGCTTGAATGATCCTAACAATCCACTACTTCTAGGCAGTGGTGCAGGTGCTACTTATCACGATGATTATATTCTGCGTTTACCTGAAGCTTACTTATTAAGAGCTGAGGCATATTTAGCCTTAGGAAATCAAGGCTTAGCTGCTGCTGATATTAATGTTGTTCGCTCCAGAGCAGGTGCTGCTGATGTTTTGCCAGGAAATGTTAATATCGATTACATTCTTGATGAAAGAACCAGAGAAATGGTTTTTGAGGAAATGCGTTCAATTACTTTAAGACGTGTAGGTAAATATGGAGAGCGTGTTGTTAAATATAATTGGCTTACAGGACCTACATATGCACCTAAATATGATTTATGGCCTATTCCTCAAAAAGAAATTGAAGCCAATACTGGTGCCGTTCTGGTTCAAAATCCAGGGTATTAATTTAGTTTGATTAGTTTTTGTTTTTTAACTGTAGCCCCGCCTGTATCTACATGCGGGGTTATATATAATAATTGATTTTTTATATAAGCAAAATGTTAACTGCTTTATGCAAATGCTCTGAACAGCAGTTAAAAATAAGCTACTTACACCTTTTATAATGTCAAAACCTGAATTTCTTGGACCAAATTATTTTCTGGAGAGCCCAACGGCAGTTTTTCTTTTTCATGAGATAGCCCAAGCTCTTCCTATTGTGGACTACCACAATCATATCAATGTATCGCATTTGGCGAGCAATAAAAAATTC
Organism: Flavobacterium circumlabens; assembly: GCF_004345565.1. Lineage (GTDB taxonomy): Bacteria > Bacteroidota > Bacteroidia > Flavobacteriales > Flavobacteriaceae > Flavobacterium > Flavobacterium circumlabens. Next base: position 539,524 of record NZ_SLWA01000003.1, read on the forward strand.
AGTAACATCGCTGAACTTTGGGTCTGCAGTGACCCCTACAAGCACAGATCAATGAGGATTAACGGTGTAGCAGAACATTATATCTCAGGAGCGGCCTCTGATGAAGAAAAATTTTTTCACTGGGCAAAAACATTCCCCAAAACGATGGGAAATCCTCTGTTTCACTGGTCCTACTTAGAGTTGAAAAATATCTTCGGCATCCAGGAGCTTTTAACAGAAGAGAGTGCTCCAAGAATATGGGACACTTGTAATAGACTTCTGGAACAGGATGATTTCTCAGCAAGAGCACTGATGGAGAAGTATAATGTAGAGACTTTTTGTACTTCAGATAATTGGTTTGATGATTTAAAGGTACATAAAGAAGCATCATTAGGATCGAAGTTTACCGTTCTGCCATCTTTGCGTTGCGACCTTGCACTGCATACTGATTCATGGGAATCATCTCAGTTTCTGCAGCAGTTATCACAGCATTCCTCAATTTCAATTGATGGATTTTCGGACTTTAAGGCAGCTTTGCGATTTCAGTTGGATTATTTTCATGAAAATGGGTGCCGACTCGCGGATCAGGCTTTGGATGCAGGCTTTACTTTTAAGATTGTTTCGGAGCAAAAGGCTGCTGAATTATTTGCTAAAGTTTTAGACCATAAAGAATTAAGTTTTGAGGAAAAGACACAATTGCAGTGTTTTATTTTATTATTTCTGGGCGGTGAGTTTGCTTCTTTAGGCTGGACGATGCAACTTCACGTTGGAGCCCAGCGTTATACGAGCTCACGTTTGAGAAGTATGGCGGGAGCCGCAGGAGGTTACGCATCAATTGGAAGTGCTGCCTGCATTACCAGTATCTGCAGTTTATTGGATAGACTTGAACAAAATAATAGTCTGCCTAATACGCTACTCTTTACATTGAATCCGTCAGATAATGAGGCTTTTGCCACCCTAACAGGGTCTTTTGCCCAAGATGGCATGCCGGGAAAAATACAGTTCGGACCTGCATGGTGGTTCAATGACCATATTGAAGGCATTAAATCGCAGCTTCTGGCATCAGCAAATTATTCGCTCTTAAGTCGTTTTGTTGGCATGACTACAGATTCACGAAGCATATTGTCTTTCTCAAGGCATGATTATTTCAGGAGAATTTTATGCAATATAATCGGAGACTGGGTGGAAAAGGGACTGCTTCCAAAAGATAATATTTACCTAAAAGAATTAATAACCGATATATGCTATACCAATAGTAAAAAAATGATTTCAAATGAATAATACACAAACAAAAGTAGCTGTTGTAACAGGTGCAGGGGGAACACTCTGCTCGGAGATGGCACGCAGTTTAGCCGCTCAGGGTTTTAAGGTAGCATTACTTGGAAGAACCCTTGAAAAATTAAAATTAGTAGAAGAGCAGATTACAGCTCAGGGAGGAACTGCCATTTCTATAGCGGTTGATGTTTCCAATAACGAATCTGTAACTGAGGCAAAAAATATTGTAAAGAAAGAACTTGGTATCTGTACTGTGCTTATAAACGGTGCAGGAGGAAATCAAATGGAAGCGCTTACAAATACAACAGAATTCAACGAAGGTGAACTTGATGGAACCGATGGGATTAAAGGCTTTTTTAATCTTGATATGAATGTTTTCCAAAGTGTAATTAATGTAAATACTATGGGTACGGTCATCCCGTCTTTTGTATTTGGAAAAGATATGGCTGCACAGAAAAATGGGGTAATTATCAATATTGCCTCTATGAACAGCTACCGTCCTTTGACAAAAGTAGGGGCATACGGAATGGCAAAAGCTGGAATAGCCAATTTTACCCAATGGCTTGCCACTTATCTTGCACCGGCCAATGTGAGGGTAAATGCAATTGCTCCGGGATTTTTCTTAAATGAAAGGAGCAAAAAAATCATGTATAATGAGGACGGCTCCCAGACAGCACGCGCCGAAAATGTATTGGGGCATACTCCAATGAAGCGTTTTGGAGAAGCTTCGGAATTAATCGGATGCATGAACTGGCTTATCGATGATAAGGCAGCATCATTTGTTACCGGAATTGTTATTCCGGTAGATGGAGGATTTTTGTCATCATCAGGGGTTTAATCTAAATTTAAAATTATAAATAATAAAGATATGAGTGTAGATCAATACAAAAAAGAAGTCAGCATGATGAAGCTTGATAAGCTTATTGAAATGCGGGAGAATGTTTCCAAGGCAATGTTTCCTATTTCAGATAATGAATTATTAAACAGGTTTCAGGAGTTATATACCGGGGCAATTAATGATGTACTTAGAGAATTCTGCCTAATGAATCAGGCTCTCCCAAATCATATTATTCCACTAAGGGAATATCGTACTGTGGCAGGATTTGCCTTTACGGTAAAAAGTTCTACCAGCACGAAGGTATCTGGAGAAATGGAATTCCGTACCCAGATGCTCGATGAAATGCATGAAAATGCCTTTGTAGTGTGGGACAGCAGTAAGGATGAAGAGTCAACTTCATGGGGTGGTGTAATGACCGCTACCGCAAAAGGAAAAAAGATAAGGGCAGCTTGTCTGGACGGAGGTATTCGTGACACGCATCAGATATTAGAAGCTGATTTTCCTGTTTTTTATAAATACCGCTCATCCAATGGTAGTTTGGGCCGTTGTCTGATTACAGATTATCAGGTGCCGCTTCAGATTGGAAATGTAATTATAAAGCCTGGAGATATCGTTCTGGGAGATGTAGACGGCGTTTTGGTAGTTCCAAGGGATATTGCTTTTGAAGTACTGGTAAGAGCTGAGGAAATTAAGGAAAATGAAAAGAAGATTTTTGGATGGGTTGCAGAAGGACAGAGTGTAAGGGATATCACTGACAAGGGCGGCTATTTTTAATTTCTAAAAAAATACAATGAAATTATCATTTTTATTTTTTGGCAATACCCCGGATGAAAAGTGGGAACTGTGCAGACAGATGGGTATTGACTACGCTATTGCAAAATTAGCCCCTGAACTAACAGGAATGCCTTCCATTGACAATTTTGAATCTTTTGAAAAATCAAAAGAAATTTATGTAAAGCAAGGCTTTAATTTATACGGACTTGAAGGTGACCAGTTTGATATGACCCGGATAAAATTAGGACTTCCGGGCAAAGAGCAGGATATTGAAAAATACTGCCGGATGTTGGAGAATATGAACAGGCTAGATGTGAGACTGCTCTGTTATAATTTTATGGCAACAGGCTGGTACAGAACCCGTAAAGACATTAAAGAAAGAGGAGGTGCCATTGTCAGTGGATTTTCCATGAAAGAGGCAGCCCTTGAGCCCGCATCGCAACATGGTCTATTTAGTGAAAATCAAATCTGGGATAATTACCAGTGGTTTATAGAGCAGGTTATGCTGGTAGCGGAATCCAACGGTGTTAAAATGGCGCTTCATCCCGATGATCCGCCTATTACGCCTATACATGGAATAAGCCGTATTTTAATTTCAGCGGAAGCTATCGACAGGGCATTATCTTTTTCACAAAGTCCGTCGCATGGACTTACCTTTTGTCAGGGAACCTATACCACTATGAATGAAGATGTATTAGGTATGATTGAAAAACACGGCAGAAACAATAAGATATTTTTTGTGCATATAAGGGATGTTGTAGGAACACCCGAGGATTTCCGGGAGACTTTCCATGATAACGGACCAACTGATATGTTCAGGATGATGCAGGCTTATAAAGCTGTGGGATTTGACGGCCCACTGCGCTCGGACCATGTACCGACAATGGCGGGAGAAAGCAATGAACATTTCGGTTATGAGATGAAGGGGAATCTCTTTGGAATTGGTTATATCAAAGGACTTATGGATGCTTGTGGCATTCAATAGAGAATTTTATTAGAATCTGTTAATAAATTAAACACAACTGCTCGTTTTAGTAGTAAATCTATAATATAATGCTTTCAGGTAATTATAAAATATTGCATAATAAATTAGTTTCCACCATCGATAAGGATAGAATTTTTCATGATTCTTTATCGCTTTTGGCTTATGGAACTGATGCCAGTTTTTATAGACTGATACCTAAAATTGTCATCAAGGCAAAAGACGAGCAAGAAGTTGTCTTTATCCTAAAGCATTCGTCTGCGCTAGGTCTTGCCGTGACTTTCAGGGCCGCAGGAACGAGCTTGTCAGGACAGGCTGTAACAGACTCGGTACTTGTAGTTGCAGGACAGCACTGGAAAGAGTACGAAATACTTGACAACGGAAACGCTATTCGGTTGCAGCCAGGAGTTCTTGGGTCCAGGGCTAATATTTTGCTGGAGCCATATAATAAAAAAATAGGCCCCGACCCTGCGTCAATAAATGCAGCCATGATTGGAGGCATCGCAGCCAATAATGCCAGCGGTATGTGCTGTGGAACAGCTCAGAACACCTATAAGACCGTTAAGTCGATGAGATTAGTATTTGCTGATGGAGCAATTCTCGACACTGCAAATGCAGAGAGCAGAACACATTTTCAAAAACTGCAGCCTGATCTTATTAAAAAAATACAGGATCTGGCCGAGCGTGCGAAAGCTGACACCATTCTTGCGGAACGAATTTCCGGTAAGTATAAAATGAAAAACACAACAGGGTACAGCTTAAATGCCCTGATAGATTATATTGACCCCTTTGAAATTATTGAGCATCTCATGATTGGATCCGAAGGTACTCTGGGTTTTATTTCTGAAATTTCGCTGCAGACAGTGGAAAACCATAAGTATAAAGCAGCATCTTTGATGATTTTTCAAAACGTTGAGAGTGCCTGTCGTGTTGTAAGTCTTTTAAAGAGGGCACCTGTGGCTGCAGTAGAGCTCATCGACCGCTCAGGGCTTCGATCAGTTGAAAACGATAAAGGTGTTCCCTCGTACCTCAAAGACCTTGACCCCGAAGCATGTGCGCTGCTTGTAGATACCAGAGCGTCAAGTTCGGAGGACCTTCAGCTGCAGATACAAGCAGTTTTAAATATTGTGAAAGAGCAATCTATGGAACTCCCTGCATTGTTTACTGATGATCCGGCAGAATATGCGCTGCTATGGAAAATCCGAAAAGGACTTTTTCCATCAGTGGGGGCCATGAGGCAAAAAGGAACCACTGTTATTATAGAAGACGTAGCCTTTAAGACAGAACAGCTTGCAGAGGCAACTCTGGAACTGCAGAAACTCTTCGCAAAATGGCGCTATACCGAGGCTGTAATTTTTGGGCATGCCCTTGAGGGCAATCTTCATTTTGTTTTTACACAGAATTTTGATTCTCAAAATGAGATTGACCGCTATGCCAATTTTATGGATGATGTGGCTGACCTTGTGGTAAAGAAGTTTGATGGTTCCCTTAAGGCCGAGCATGGTACGGGAAGAAATATGGCGCCTTACGTTGAGATGGAATGGGGTAAAGAAGCTTATGGTCTTATGAAGGAGATCAAAGCTATTTTTGATCCGAAAAATCTTTTAAATCCGGGGGTTATTTTAAACGACGATCCCCAGATTCATTTAAAAAATTTAAAACCGATACCATCTTGTAACCCGATCATTGATCCCTGTATAGAATGCGGATTTTGTGAGCCGAATTGTGTTTCAGCTGATTATACGCTTTCACCAAGACATCGAATTACTGTTAACCGTGAGATCAGCAGGCTCGTTGCTTCTGGCCAGAATCCTGCAGAGCTCCAATTGCTGCTTGATAACTTTCAATATAAGGCTGATGATACCTGCGCCACAGATGGCCTCTGCGCCCTGAGCTGTCCGGTGCATATCGACACGGGAGCATTTGTCAAAGAGCTTCGTAACCAAAGAATTGGGAAGGAGTTCCGTATAGCCTCCTGGATTAGTTTACATTTATCTTTTACCACCTTTTTGCTTCGAAAAATTTTACTGGTAGTGCGTTTTTTTCAGTTGTTGCTTGGAAATAAGCTAATGTCCGGAATTTCCTCTTTTTTAAGATTTATTTCCCAAGGCAGGATTCCACAATGGAACCGGTTTATGCCAGGAGGAGCCAAAAGACTTAAATCTTTAGAAAGTCAGGTCGCAAGCCAGAGAAAAGTGGTTTATTATCCCTCTTGTATCAACAGAACCATGGGGGTTTCCTCTGAAGATTATTCACAGGAGCAGCTTTCTGATAAAATTGTTCAACTGCTGCACAAAGGCGGTTTTGAGGTTATTTATCCTGAGCATTTACAGACACTTTGCTGCGGTATGCCTTTTTCAAGTAAGGGATATTTCGATATTGCGAAGCAAAAGGGAAATTTGCTGGAACTAGCTCTTGCCAAGGCTAGTGAAAATGGTAAATGGCCCATTGTATGTGATATGAGTCCGTGCCTATATACTATGCATGAGAATGCCGGTAAATTAAAAAGCAGTCTCAAAATATATGAACCGGTTGAATTTATAAACGATATCTTATTATCTTTTCTCAAAATTACGCCCACATCTGAACCTGTGGCAGTTTTTGAGGTCTGCAGTATGAAAAAAATGGGAATAGAAAACAAATTAACTGAACTGGCCCAAAAATGTGCCGAAAAGGTAATTGTTCCCCAAACGAACTGCTGCGGGTTTTCTGGTGACAAAGGGTTCGAGATTCCGGAGCTTAATGCTTCAGGGCTTTTAGGGCTAAGTCAGCAGCTTGGTCCAGACGTCAAACGCGGATACTCCAACAGCAGAACCTGCGAGATTGGTCTGAGCCTTCATTCGGGCATATCCTACCAGTCGATTGTATATTTAGTCGACCAGGTCAGCGAGGCAATATAATTTTTTAAATTGATTATAAAATACTGAAGAATGCTATTTTGAAAGATGGCTGTACATAAAATTAAAAGAAAATTACATAATAATAAAATTAATAAATCTGACAGATGAATCAATTACAAACGCTGGATTATGTGACAATAATCATTTATATGCTTCTTATGGCCGGTATTGGTATTTTTCTTGGAAAATACATAAAGAATATAGGTGATTATTTTAAAGGTGGAAGTGCTGTTTCCTGGGTAGCAGGCGGTATCAGCAACTTTATGACCAAGTTCAGCACATTTGTCTTTGTTGCTTATGCCGGAATTGCCTATTCAGATGGACTGGTGGCGATAACTATAATGTGGTCGACAATATTTCCATCTTTAATAGCGGTTTTTGTTTACGCCAAACTTTGGAAACGGGCTGGAATTATAAGCCCGGTCGAATTTTTAGAAACCAGATTTAATGCCTCAATCCGTCAAATATTTTCATGGTGCGGTGTGTTGTTGAAGCTACTTGATGATATGATCAAATTATATTCTATTGGTATATTTGTTATGGCTGCCTCAGGCATACCTTTTGAAACGGCCATTATATACTGCGGCATTGTAGTTTCAGTTTACACTGTAGTCGGAGGATTTCTGGCCGTTATTGTGACCGATGTTGTTCAGTTTGTAATTTTATTATTTTCAACTTTTATTTTGGTACCCTTGGCTTATGATGCAGCCGGAGGGTTTTCGCACATGCAGGAAGTAATTCCTAATAATATGAACTGGTTTAACGGAGATAAAGGGATGCCAATTTATCTGACAGTTTATTATCTGACCATTATCATTAAATATCTGGGAAACTGGACTTTCATTCAGAGGTTTTACAGCGCTAAGAGTGAATCTGACGGAAAAAAAATAGGAATTTTATCAGCAGTTCTATTTCTTATTTTTCCTGTAATATTCCTTTTTCCAGCTGTTGCTGCAAGGGTTATCCTCCCTGACCTGGAAAATCCTGAGATGTCGTATGTAGCCTTATGTTTAAAACTGCTGCCGCCCGGTATCATGGGACTTATGATTGCGGCGATGTTTGCCGCCACCATGTCTGTTTTAAGTGCTGAATTTAACGTGACTGCAAGTGTTCTTACACGTGATATCTATCAGCGACTTTTTAGAAAAAATGCCCTGCCGACAGAGCTGCTCTGGGCCGCCAGAATTATGACACTGCTTGTTGGTACCATAGTTTCAGTCGGAGCCCTGTATGTTCAAAAGCTCGGAGGTGCCTTTGAGGTCAACCAGTATTTATCGGGTATCTTCTCTATTCCGATGATTATTCCCGTTATCATGGGTGTAATTTTTTGGAGACCACAGCCATGGGGAGCACTTGCATCTATGATTATTGGTATTATACTTGGAATAATATTGAATTATACCGAAGCATTCTCATGGGAAATTGCAACACTAATTGAAGTAGTGGTTTGCGTTGGGGTATTTTTATTGTCGGGACTATTTTTATCTCAGGACAGCCGTTATAATGAGAAAGTAAAAGCTTTTTTTATCAAATTATCCACACCGAGCGCCAAAACCGAGCAGAATGATGACGCTGTTGTCGGCGGACTTATGATGCTCTACGCTGTTGCATTTACTGTCACAGGTTCCATGTTTATTGTAATGGGCTTTCCATCATCTGCTAATATGAGCGGAAAGCTTGCAATGGCGTCCGGAACAATCTGTCTTGTAGGCGCTGTGATTTTTTATATTAAGGGCAGGAAAGCAAAAAAGCTTAAATCAAGATAAGCAGTTAAGGAATAATTTTACTGGTTTGATCCCACGTATTTGGATATGATCTTAACTACACCAATTTTACGGTAATGATAGGATCCTCACCTTCTGATATTAAAATTAGTGAAAATTTTACAGTAAAATAATAAACAAATTAGATATGGCTATTCATAAAATAAAATATTGTATAAGTCTACTTTCAGCAGCTCTTTTTTTTTGTATTGAGACAATAAATGCTCAGGCACCTTTTAATACTGATTATAATGGTATTAAAGTGGCTTCTGGTGTTAAGCTCACTCAATTGAGTCATGATGGCATGACATTGCACCGATTTTTCGACACGTCACCGATGAGCCCATCAGGACGTTATGTTGCATTATTTAAACTGCCGTATGAAAATGTATCGCCCAAGGCAGGCGATGCTGGACAGGTTATACTTGTGGACTTAAAAACAGGCAAAGAAAAAGTGGTGGCCCAATCAAGGGGATGGGAAGTACAGCTCGGTGCCAATGTCCAGTGGGGGAAGTCCGATCATGAATTGTTATTTAATGATGTTGATACCTTGAGCTGGAAAGCTTTTTGTACCGTTCTTGATCCATTTTCCGGAAAAAAAAGACACTTGGGAGGTACTGTTTTTATGGCTTCAAGTGACGGAAGAAAAATAGCAAGCTATGACCTGATGAAATCTACTTATGCTCAGGTTGGTTACGGAGTAATTGTGCCTAAAAAGCTCGTGAAACGCAATTTTGGCGCGGATCAGAAAGACGGAATTACAGTTATCGATATTAATTCGGGAAAATCAAAACAGATTGTAACCTTAAAAGATTTATACCAAACGACCATACCTTCAATACAGTTTAAAAATTCAAATGATTATGAATTTTACTGTTTTCAGATAAAATGGAACCCGCAGGGAACAAGACTTCTTACCACACTGCAATGGGCTCCTGTTAAAGGGGGACCCAGGAAACGTTCGGTCATAACTATGCGCAGTGATGGTTCAGAGATTAGAACCGCCATAACACCTGAACAATGGGAGAAGGGAGGTCATCATGTAAACTGGACCGCAGATGGCGAGCATCTCTCCATGAATTTGAATGTTGACGGAAAAGAAGGACTCGAACTTATTGAGGTCAAGTATGACGGAAGCAATCTGAAAACTGTTTTTACCCCCGGATCAGGCCATCCTTCTTATCATCCTAAAGGCTTGCCTTTAATTATTACCGATGCCTATCCAAATGAATCCATTACTGCAAGAAACGGCATTGTGCCAATAAGGCTTTTAAATATGGCCAGCGGAAAAGAAGAAAATATTGTAGAGATTTTCGTCTCTAAGATCGATGGAGAATTCCGCATTGATCCTCATCCAGCCTGGGATAAAACCGGACGATACGTCATCTTTAACGGGTATATTAACAACACAAGAAATGTATTTATGGCCGATATCAGCGAATGGCTTTTAAAGCAAGGTTTTTCTTTGAAATAATTAAAATGACTTTTAGAGCTCCTGAAAGCCGGAGAAAATAATTATAAAATATAAACACAGATGGATAATATCAAAGGAAGAGTGGTCGCATTTGGCGAAATCATGCTGCGTCTTTCACCAGAGCGACATTTGCGTTTCACGCAAGCTGCAGCATTTGGCGCTTCTTACGGTGGTGGTGAATTTAATGTTTGTGTGTCTTTAGCTAATTATGGAGTAGATGCAGAATTTGTAACAAGACTCCCTGAAAATGAAATTGGAGCATCAGCATTGAAAGAAATGCGAAAAATGAACGTTGAATCAAAAAACATCATTTTTGGAGGTGAACGTTTAGGAATTTACTTTCTGGAAACAGGGGCAGCAAGCCGCGGAAGCATTGTTGTTTATGATCGCGCTCATAGTTCAATGGCCACGATTCAAAAAGGGATAATTGATTGGGAAAAAGTGCTGCAGGGAGCCAATTGGTTTCATTGGAGCGGTATTACACCCGCTATTTCAAAAAGTGCTGCCGAGGCTTGTTTGGAGGCTATTAAAGTGGCTCATAAACTGGGAATCACGATTTCATGTGACCTGAATTACAGATCAAAATTATGGCAGTATGGCAAAAAACCAAGTGATGTTATGCCCGAGATGCTGCACTACAGCAATGTTATTTTAGGTGATATCGATACTGCTTATTTTATGCTGAACATTCCAAAAGTGAACCCGAATTACCAGGATGAGAAGTCACTTCCTGTTTTATATAATAGGTTATTTGATTTAATTCCTAATTTAAAAATTACAGCTACAACTCTACGCTATTCTGTTAGTGCATCTCACCAAAGAATTGGTGGCGTTTTATTTGATGGTCAATCGATTTACAATGCTACTATGAAAGAAGTTACACCGGTTGTAGACAGGGTAGGAAGCGGAGATGCCTTTATGGGAGGTTTGATTTATGGATTATTGAAATATCAGAATAATAACCAGAAAGCTTTAGATTTTGCAGTGGCAGCTTGTTGTTTAAAACACACTATTGCTGGAGATTATAATCTGGTTAGCTTGAAAGAAGTTGAAAATATGCTTGATGGTGATTCTGCCGGATTAGTATCAAGATAAAAAGTAAAAAATGGCGAGATATTCAAGAATTGAAGTAGCACAGCAAATGAAAGAAAACGGGATGATACCGTTGTTTTTCCATTCCGATATCGAAGTAAGCAAGAAGGTTTTAAAAGCCTGTTATGACGGTGGTTCACGATTAATGGAGTTTACCAGCAGAGGTGATTTTGCTCATGAAGTTTTTGGAGCTTTAAACAAATATGCTTTGGCTGAATTGCCGGGAATGATGTTGGGAGTAGGTTCAATAACGGATGCCGCTTCAGCCTCTTTATATATGAGTTTAGGTGCTAACTTTATTGTCACGCCAGTTTTTAGAGAAGATATCGCAATTGCCTGTAATCGTCGTAAAGTATTGTGGTCACCAGGTTGTAGTACACTTTCTGAGATTGCAAAAGCCGAAGAATTAGGCTGCGAAATCGTGAAATTGTTCCCTGCCGATATTTATGGGCCAGAGTTTATAAAAGCCATAAAAGGACCGTGTCCATGGACGAGTATCATGCCAACAGGAGGGGTTTATCCAACAGCGGAGAGTTTGTCTGCATGGTTGGGTGCAGGAGCCACTTGTGTGGGTCTTGGATCACAATTAATTTCGAAAGATATATTAGATAAAAACGACTTTAACGGCTTAAAAAACAAAGTAAGTCAGGTTTTGGATATCATCAAAAATATTAGAAAATAAATAAGGAGTAAACATACCGATTTCTTATTTAGATTGCAGTTTTTGTTTTTTTGAATGAAGGAGATTAAACTTAGCTGAAAAAAATAACCTTTCCGGAAAGCAAATTACAAGTAAAGGATCTTTTTTTGATTATAAGGTGACAATTGCAAGATGGTACACACTAGCTATTTATATAAATAATAGATCATTCGCATGTTACTTTATTTTAGAACAGGTTATTATTGTTTTGCGAAGCATAATGAGCATTTTTTTCTATTTATTGAGCGATGTATCCTATCGCTGGTGCAATTACGATATTATATTTGAATTCTTAAAATGTTTTAAATAATAAACTTTATTCAAACATGAAAAATTTAAAAAACCGATTTTGGCTTCGCAATGTTGTTATTTTTATTTTGACAATAGTATGCAGTAATGGATACAATACCAACGATATTGATGACAATAAAACATTAGCCTTTTCTGAAATTACAGGACTTTCAGTTCCTGTCAAAATTGTCGGAGATATGGGAGTAAATGTTAAATCAGGAACCTGTTTATCAATTCCTTCTATAGCTGTTGCCAACTTAGGAACAGTTGCTGCTCCTATTACATTCATGGCTGAATTTTCATTTTGTTTAAAGTCTTTTAAAACAGAACAAAAATGAAAAATAAACCTGTAACACTTAAAAACATTGCAGATGATCTTAAAATCTCCATTACGACGGTTTCCTTTGTACTGAATGGTAAATCAAAGGAGAAAAATATTTCAGAGCAGCTGACTGCCAAGGTTCTGGATTACGCCAAAAAGATCAATTATAAGCCTAATCAGCTTGCCCAGAGCCTGAGGACCGGCAAATCTAATATTCTGGTTTTTATGGTGGAAGATATATCAAACAGTTTCTTCTGTAAACTGGCCAGGATTTTTGAAGACTTTATCTACAAAGAAGGCTATAGGGTTATTTTCTGCAGCAATGATAATGACGATGAGAAGTCCCGCGAACTTATTGATTTGTTTACTTACCGTCAGGTTGATGGATTTATTATTGTTCCATCCCCGGGTATTAGGAGTACTATTGAAAATTTAATAAAACAGAACATTCCTGTTATTTTATTGGATCGTTATTTTGAAGAATTAGAATGCAATGTTGTGACTATCAATAATAAGCAGGCCTCTTTTGATGCGACAGCTCATTTAATAGGCAATGGGTTTAAAAATATTGGTTTTATCACTACAGACTCCAACCAAAGCCAGATGCAGGATCGTCTCTCGGGTTATCGAAAAGCAATTTCATACTTTGGTTTAAATTCAACCATACTATCCATACCTTATAATGAAATGCAGCAAGACAAAGGGCAGGTAAAACAATTCTTAAGTGAAAATACCGCATTAGATGCTGTTTTTTTTGCCACAAACTATCTCGCGCAACGCGGGTTGGAAGTTTTAAAAGAAGACAATTACAGCTTAATTGACCGCATAGGAATTATTTCCTTTGATGATCATGAAATGTTTAATATATATCCGATTACGATTACCTGTATTTCGCAGCCTATGGAGAAGATTTGCTCTAAATTAATGGAAATCATGCTTGTACTTTTAAACAGCAAAGACGTATTGGAATCGACAAATAAATGCATATTGAAATCAGAACTTATTATTAGGGAATCTACTGTCAAGAGATTTGTAAAAAATACTAAGGACAGCTTTCTATTTAACAAAGTATTGTAAAGGTTTAAATGTATTATTTAAAGAGTGCAATTTTATGACTATTAATAAAACAACATTGACTATGTCGAGCAAATTAATATTATATTTTCTTTTGGTTATAATACTACCTAATGCATTATTTTCACAGCAAAAGCGACTCTACATTGCTAATGATGATCATACTGATTATATGTGGACAGCAAATGAAGCAAAATATGATTCTGCTTTTGTAAAGATGTTGGATTATTCATTAACACAGATTGATTCTACCAAAAACTTTCCATCGAACTTTCAGGCAAGATTTAATTGTGATGGGAGCTTATGGTTAAAAAAATACCAAAAGTATCGTTCAGATAAACAATTTAATAAACTTATTCAAGCCATTAAATCTGGACATATCAGTAGTCCGCTTAATATGTTGGTAAACTGTTATGGAGCGCAGCCAACAGAAGCAGTTATTCGCGGCATGTATTATGCGGGGCAGTTAGAGCGACAGTACAATTTGCGTTTTACTATGGCAGGTGCGATGGAAAATAATACGCTGCCTTTAGGATTAGCCTCGCTTTGGGCAGGTTCAGGTGCAAAATATAGCTGGAAAGGTATTGGAGGCTACGGAAGTCAAATGAGTTTAGAAAGTAGAGAAAAGCGTGCCCATCAAATGTATCGTTACAATGGTTTAGACGGAACCGGTGTTTTGATGAAATGGTACAATTATAATGAAAAAACTACCGCACCATTGGGCGGTTATGCTGAGTGTAGATTAAATGTTAAATATAAAAATCTGGGAGATGATTTTAAACATGTTATCAATGTATTAGAGAAACATTGTGATACTATCTCACCTCAATCTGCATATCCTTATACTATTGGAGGAGCTTTTGGTTTTGGTCACGATGATTTAGATACTTATGTTTTGCCAGCCTATATAAATGCAGCAAAAAATGGAAGTAACAAGGAAAGATCGGTAAGAGTAAGTAATGAAGAAGACTTTTTTATAGATTTTGAAAAGCATTATCCAAATGTACCGGCACAAGCTGTCAGTTTTGGCAACGAATGGGATTTATTGCCAGCATCAATGAACGAAATTACAGCCAGAATGCGCCGTGCAACTGAGAAAATGCGCTCAGCCGAAGCATTGGCAACATTAGTTTCCCTAAAAGATAAAAACTTTATGGAAGCAACCCAAAATGCAAGGGACAAAGCCTGGGAATCTTATGGGATGTATTGGGAACACAATTGGACAGCAGACGGACCAGTATCCAGAAAAGCAAGGGCAGATTGGCAAATTAAAACCCAGGAAAGCTTAACGGCTTATATTGATACTCTGCTTAATCTTTCTATAAAAAAGATGGGCAGCCATATAAAAGTGGATGTTGATCCTAGTTTTTTTGTTTTTAACCCCTTAAGCTGGATCAGGAATGATATTGCAGATTTAGAATATAAGGGAGCATACCCAGTAAAAGTAATAGATAAAGTATCAGATAAAGAAGTAAATAGTCAATTAATTACCAAAAACGGAAAACGATTTTTGAGAATTTTTGCTCAAAATATTCCTTCTTTAGGATATAAAGTCTTTGTAATAAAAAAGGGTTTTTCAAAAGTAAAATCAATGGCTGCAGCTGTTGAAAATGAATATATAAGCAATAAATTTTACAAATTACGTTTCAGCAAATCAGGTGTGATTACAGAGATTACAGATAAATTAGGGAACCGACAATTGATTAAGCATACAGATGGAAAATATGCCAATGATTTAGGCACAAACGATGTAAATGACGGTGATAAAATAACTGTTGAAAATCCTGGGCCAATCTCAGTCACTCTAAGTGCTGTTTCATCCAAACCAGTTTTGCATACAACCCGAATTACTTTATATGCTGAGAGTCCACGAATTGATATTGAGAACAATATCCAAGAAAATTTTGGAGATGTAAAAACTTGGGCTTTTTCTTTTAATTTAAATAATCCCACCACCAGACACGAAGAACTGGGAGCTGTACTTATTGATAAATTAGAAAAAAATGGTGGGCATTATGCCAATAGTATCGCTCGTTATGATTGGCAGACTTTCAATCATTTTGCTAACCTTAGTGAAAATAATTACGGTATCACATTATCAAATTTGGATTGCAGTTTTTTTAAATTAGGGCAGAGTACTATAAATTTTTTATCGGAGGCATCGGCGCAAATTAACGCATTGGCTGGTGGAAATACAGATAAAAAAGTGGAAGACGGCGGGGTTGTTGGCA
The DNA here is from genome assembly GCF_004345565.1 of Flavobacterium circumlabens. Taxonomy (GTDB): domain Bacteria; phylum Bacteroidota; class Bacteroidia; order Flavobacteriales; family Flavobacteriaceae; genus Flavobacterium; species Flavobacterium circumlabens. Next base: position 555,219 of record NZ_SLWA01000003.1, read on the forward strand.
TATTGAATCAAAATGGTCAAAAAGATTTTTTATATCACTTTGCCATTTCTTCACAGCAAGGAAATTTTGATGCAGCAAAGTCAATGAAATTTGCTTTAGAACATCAAAATCCATTGGTAACAGGAACTATAACCGGTGTTAATGATGATTTTCATTCTAAATCTTTCTCTTTATTAAATGTAAATAATCCAAATGTTTTACTCTGGAGCATCAAGCCTTCAGAAGAAGGAATAGAAAATGGAATAATTACAAGGTTTTGGAATTTTTCAGGCAAAGAGGTAACTCCTGAAGTGCACTTCAGTACATCTTTGAGATCCGCTTTTCAAACTTCGCATATTGAAACTAATGAAAAGGAAATCAAGTTAGGAAAAAATTCAATTCAGTTTAAATTAAAACCTTTTCAAATGGCAACTTTTAGAGAATTGATTACTAAAAATTAAAATCGTTAGAGTTCTATATATTAAAAAAAAGATGCTACAAACTCACGGGTCTATTTATGCCGTACAAAGCATAATTAACGATGGTTTTATTCATTGAGCGATTTTTTTCATTTATTGAGCGATGCGTCCTAGTCTCTCCGAGACTAATGATGATATATTTGAAACCTGAGAAATGATTTTATAAAATTTATAAGTACTAGATATTTAGCCTGATAAATATAAAAAAAAAGAAAAAATTATATTTAAATTATTTATGTAAATGAAAATTCAATTCAAATTTAACCTCTTTCAAATTGCAACTTTAGAGAATTGAGGAATTACAATAAAAACAAATAGGGCTCTATTAACTAACAAAAATATTTTAAAAAATCCTGTCGGCTTAAAAATTAAAAAATAAATTTAAATCTTTATGAAAACAAAAAATTACTTAAAATCCGCGTTTACGATGCTGTTCCTGCTCTTTTCTATCGCATCATCATTTGCTACAAATTATTATGTCGATGCCATTAACGGAAATAATATCAATTCAGGAACATCCGAAGCTTTAGCAAAGAGAACCATTCAGGCAGCGGCTAACTTGACCAATCCAGGAGATACTGTTTTTATTATGAATGGGATTTATAATCCTACTGGAGATAGCAACAGTGGTTTTCAGAGTATTTTAACAATCTCGCGCAGTGGTACAGCTGCAAATTACATAACTTATAAGAATTATCCAGGACATACTCCCAAACTTCAACTTTTAACGGGGTTGAGCTACCAAGTTTGGCGTACTATAGCAATAGATGCCTCATATATCATCATTGATGGTGTTGAAATTGAAGGTACCAACCAAAGCCTAAATTATACTGATGCCTACCAAACCTGGCAGGATTACGAAAACAACATAAAGGACTGGAATAAAATTTCGATGTATAACTGTGGTTCCATTTCTTTGGGCAACACAGCAGATGTGCATCACATTGAAGTGCGTAATTGTAAAATACACGATACAGGAGGTGGTATTGGAGGTTTTAGATGTGATTATGTTACCATTGAAAATAATGTCGTATACAATACTTGCTGGTATTCCATGTATGCTGGAAGTGGGATTAGCATTCTTGACCCTAAAAGTATTGACGCAGTAACTGGTTACAAAATTTATATCCGCAATAATGTGGTCTACAACAACAAATGTTTAGTTCCGTGGGAACGAATTAATGCCCTTAGTGATGGTAACGGAATTATTCTAGATGTAAATATAGGAAATGGAACTACCACATTCCCATACGTTGGTCGCTACCTAGTTGAAAACAACGTAAGTTACAATAATGGTGGTGGAGGTGTACATGCTTATAAATGTGCGCATGTTGACATAATCAATAATACTGCCTATAATAACGGAACAAATATGGGTTATCCTGAAATCGATGCTCAACAATCTACCGATATTAAAATATACAATAATATCATGTACGGAAGAGGTGCTGGCGCAAACTTAAATGGAAATGATGCAGGAGCGATTTACGATTATAATATTTATTTTAATGGGACTAGCTACAAGAACGGACCAAATGACAAAACCATCGATCCAAAATTTGTAAATAAGGCATTGGATGCTAGTGCCAATTTTCAGTTATTAAACACGAGCCCAGCAATTAATAACGGAAATAATATATCGGGATTATTCGCATCCAAAGATATTTTGGGAATTTCACGTCCAGTTGGTTTTTCTAGCGACATGGGTGCATATGAATATGGAACTGTCATTCCAAGAGCAGAAATGAATATACAAGAAGGTGCAACTGACATCACTGACAATTCAGGAACTTTTGATTTTGGTTCAGTCTCTTCAACAGTGCCAAAAGACATAACGTTTACCATACAAAATATTGGTGATGCTGCCTTGAACTTGACAGGAACACCAAAAGTGGTTGTTACAGGTACAGGCTTTTCACTTGTTACCGATGCTCCAGCTGTGGTTGCGGCCAATGGTTCGGTTACTTTTACTATAAAATTAACTCCTGTAGGTGCAGCAGCTAACTATGTTGGTACAATAAGCATTGCTAGTAATGATGCTGACGAAAATCCTTATAATTTTACAATTACAGGTTATGGTTATGATGGTACTAAAGCATTGCAAACCATTACTTTTCCTGCTATTCCAACAAAAATAATTGGTGTTGCCGATTTTAATGCAGGAGCTACTTCTGATTCAGGTTTGATTGTTACTTATACGAGTTCCAATACATCAGTAGCAACAATTGTATCGGGTCAAATTCGTATTATAGGTGCAGGGACATCCAACATCAAAGCTTCTCAAGCAGGTGATGCAGCCAATAATCCAGCAAAAGATGTTACACAATTATTAACTGTAACTCCTGTTATACCTCCAGCTGGTACAAATTTAGTAACAAATCCAACTTTTGATGCCAATACAACAGGTTGGAGTTTTTCATATAAAAATGGTGCAACAACTACTCTGGAAAATGTTATTGGTACTGGATACACAACCAAGGTTGCCAAAATTACTGTGACAAATGTTGGAACATCTACAGGAACAGATAATGTTCAATTTAGTTACAACAAATTTTTTATAGAAAAAGGCAAAACGTATATCGTTTCGTTTACAGCTAGTGCTGATGTTGCTCGTAATATTAATACGGTATTTATCATGAATGGTTCACCATATTCACAATGGGCTCTAAAAAGTGGTATCCCATTAACAACATCACCTACCAACTTGGGTCCTTATAATTTCATAAGTACTTTTACAGGCTATGTAGATTTGCGTTTTCATATAGGAGGTTCAGGTTCTCTAAATGCGCCTATATACCTTAACAATGTATCAGTAGTAGAGGATGGAAATCTTGATGTAGACGAAATCGAGGTTGCCACATCTCAAGCACCAGTAGTATATGTTTATCCAAATCCTGTAGGGGATTTATTGAGTATTGATTTTGATTCTGAAACGGGTCAGCAGGTAACAGTTAGCATAATTGATTTACATGGACAAGTTTTAATTACTACTGAACAATTAGCTGTATATGGTGAAAATACGATTGAATTGAATGTAAGCTCTTTAGCCAATGGCCTTTACCTTATAAAAACCACGGAGAATAACATAAACTACAATACAGTAAAAGTGGTGGTAAAACATTAAAAAACAAAAAAAATATTTTAAAACCTTTGGGTGTAATTATTTTTAATACATGGAAACATAGAATTTATAGTTTATAAAAAAAGTTTGATAGACCTCTAAATTTGCTTCATTTTGTTAATAAAGAATTACACCAGAGGGTCAATTTTAAATTTAGCTATACGGCGTATAAGAACCCAAAAACTCATTTCATTTTAGAAATAGATGGAGATATGGTGGTGAAGGGCTGTATATCTTAAATATTAAAAACCAAAAAGCACAGAATAACTTTAAAAATAGAATTTACAACAAAACAGGCTTTCTAAACCGATAAAAAAAGAAATGAAAAAGACTGGCCATAGGCATTGACATTGGAGGAACACGCACTAAGGTAAGGTTAGTTGACGTATATAAAGGCGAAGTTTTAGAAATGTTGATTTTACCGACTGAAACAAAAATTCGAATAAATTTCTAAAAACAATAAATTTCGCAATAGACCAGCTAAAAGTTTTTGCCCAAAAACAACAGTCCACTATATTAGGAGTGGGATTTGGGGTTACTGGTTTTGTTTTCGAGGACGGAAAGGTGGATTCTACTTATGGATTTTTGGAATTTATGGATGATTACCCTTTATCTAAATATATTCAAAAATATTGGTTAATACATATTCGAAAAAACTGAAGGGTTTGTTTGTAAGTTTCAGAAAAATCATAGATGATAAGAAATTATCAATTTTTACAGGTGAAATAGAAACTTTTTCTACTGATACTACTTTCGAAAATGCTATTAACAAGGTTATTGTAAATAATGCTAAAAAGGATAAATATACTTTCTTGATTCAAACTGACGACTTTACTGATAAAGGTGATAAGTTGCATTTCGATTCAAGGTCACAGCGGATAATGGGTGAGCGGTTTGCTCAAAAATATCTAGAAATAAATAAGAAATAAAAAAGTTGTACTATGAATGCTAAAATGCTTGCCGAAATCAATGAAATTCCTGTAAAAGCCATGGAGTTTCTAAATCAATCTCCAACCTATACTTTGCCCCATGGTGTGCCTTATCTTGGAATGGGTTCTTCGTTTTTTTGCCCCATTGGCATTCAAATATATGGGAGTGGATATTCAGCCAGAGATGGCTTCGGAATATTTCAATTATCTGCAACCAAAGACTAAATTGGAAAATGGAGTAATCCTTTCCCAATCAGGCAGCAGCAGTGAGGCATTATGGTGCACTGATTTATTTCAAAAATATACAGCCATAACCAATTATCCCGAAAACACATTAAGCACAAACCCAAATGTTGCCCAAAAGATTAATTTGTTGGCTGGTGACGAACAATATTCATCTTCAAAAACTTATATCAATACTTTGCTTGCTTTGTTTAAAGGTTTTGATATGGATTGTCAAAACGCTGTAGATATTTTGTTTAAAAACATACCAAAGTATGAACAGCTCGGCGAGCGTATGGCGAGTGAAGTATTCCAATTAATTTCTACCAAAAAGATTCACGGTATTTATATCATTGGAAGCGGCCCCAATATTGCAACGGCTTTTCAATCGGCATTGATTATGTGCGAAATTACCAAACTTTGTTTCAACGGTATGGCTATGGCTCAATACGATCACGGCCCAAAAGAAACCGCTGCCAATAGTATTGTAATTCAAATTATTGCCAAAGGAAAATCGTATGAACGTTCACAAAAATTAACCGAAATAATTAAGAATTCTGGGGCACATGTTATCACGGTTGAAGAACCAGAAGTAGCAGAAAATTTCTCAGTAATCCATAATATGGTACCTTTTAATTATATGGCCTATTATCTTGCTGAAAAGCTAAATATAACGGAAACCTTTGTTGTTGGCGGAAAAGTCACTGAGGTTTTTTAAAAGCCAAAAAAAAACTGTTATTCACAATTAATAAAATCTAAAAGAGCATGATTAATTATAAGATTAAATTTCAATTCATTATAATAGTATTGCTGATAAGCTTGCAATCTAGCTTAGCACAATCTAAAAAACAGCCCGTAGATTATGTCGATAATTTCATTGGCGTAAGAGATAAAAACAGCAGTTGTGTTCTTGGTCCACAATTGCCAAATGGAGCCATAAGTCCAAGCCCGCAAACGGCACCAGGATCTGTAAATTATGATATGGATGGATATATTATGGGGCAACCCATCCGCGGTTTTGGTCAATTGCATGTAAGTGGCACCGGTTGGGGTAAATACGGACAAGTGTTTATCTCGCCACAAGTGGGTTTGGCAGTTGGAGAAACGGAACACGATTCACAACAGGAGAATGAAGAAGCAAAACCATACGAGTATAAAGTATCCTTGAGTCGTTATGGAATAAAGACGGCAGTTACACCAGCAGCGCATTCAGCCATTTATAAGTTTACATTTCCAAAGTCGGACAATTCAAATATCTTGTTGGATGTGAGTCATAACACAGCCGATATTGCTACGGCATTGAAACTCAAAAACGGGAATTTTTTGAAAGGAACGGTAACATTTACTAATTCAGATGGAACCGAAATTAACGGCTATGGGGAATATCAAGGCGGTTTTTCTGACGGAACTTACAAAGTTTTCTTTAGTATGAAATTAAGTAAAATTCCACAAAACAAAGGAACTTTTATAAATGGAAAAATTAATCAGGGGCAATTAACGGAAGCTCCTATAAAAGCGGATGATCGTATTGGAGCTTATGTTCAATACAAAACTTCAGAGAATGAATCTGTTTATTTGAAAGTAGCCGTTTCGATGATAAGTGTCGAACAGGCGACCGCTTGGTTAGATGCAGAAATTCCAGCTTGGGATTACAATAAAGTAAGGGATAATGCCAAAAAGATTTGGAATAAGGAATTGGGAAAAATTAAAATGGAAGGCGGAACTGAATCCGAAAAACGAATTTTTTATACTGCATCGTATCATACTTCGATAATGCCTCGCAATAAAACGAATGATATGATGGGTTTTGAGAAAGGTGAATCTGTTTGGGACGATCATTTGGCTGTATGGGATACTTGGCGTACACTGTATCCATTAAAGGTATTGACAAATCCTGATATGGTTAGTGGAACAATAAATTCATTTATCGCTAGGTTGAAAAAAAATGGCAGAGTAAAAGATGCTTATGTGGCAGGGAAAGACATGACAGCAGAACAAGGTGGAAACAATATAGACAATATAATTGCTGATGCTTATGTAAAAGGAGTCAAAGGAGTTGATTGGAAAGAAGCCTATAAATTAATAAAATCTCAGGCTGATAACGAGCGAAATGGAATAGGAAAGAATGAAAATGATAAGATATACAAAACATTGGGTTGGATTCCGGGGGGAAAAATGAGTTGTTCATTAACCTTGGAATATGCCTATAATGATTTTTGTGCAGCTCAAATGGCCAGGACGCTTGGTACAAAAGAAGATTATGAAAAGTACTTAAACCGCAGTCAGCAATGGGTAAATCTTTGGAATCCAGAAGCTGTTAGCGATGGTTACAAAGGATTTATTGAGCCAAAAAACATAAAAGGAGATTTTATTCCTATAGATTTAAAAAAGAACTGGGGTTCGTGGCAAGATTATTTTTATGAAGGAAGTTCGTGGACTTATTCCTATTTTGTTCCCCATCAATTTGAAAAACTGGTTACTATTTCGGGAGGGAAAGAATTATTTGCCAAGAAGTTACAATATGCATTCGAGAATAATTTGATTGATTATGGCAACGAACCAGCATTTTTGGCGGTACATTCTTTTCACTATGCTGACCGATCCGATTTAGCAAGTTTTTATATTCGCAATCTCAAGAAAAAACGCTTTACAGAAGAAGGCTCTATTGAAAACGATGATAGCGGCGCCATGAGCAGTTGGTATATTTTTTCATCTTTGGGATTTTTCCCGAATGCAGGACAAGATATATATTACTTAACCGGTGGTTCATTTCCAAAAGTAGCGGTGACCCTGGGTAATGGAAAAGTTTTGACTGTTACATCCAAAAATGCATCAGAGAAAAACATCTACATTCAATCATGCAAAATAAACGGTAAAGTATGGAATAACCCTTGGTTTACTCATAAAGAAATTGAAAATGGTGGAACTATTGAATTTGTGATGGGTGAAAACCCTGTTTTCAAGAAATAAAAATCAGTTTTGGGTTTTATTGCCGGTTTTCAGACAAGCATTTCCTTGCTATTGCTCACACCTCCATATTTGGCCGTATTTCTGTTATTTTAAATTGAGGGAATAAGTAGTGAAGACTTTTGCCTGATCTGAAAGTTATTCAGGACTTACAAAAAATGAATCCTTTACAAATTATACTGACTAAATATTTCTTTAAAACCACTTGTGAAAGCAATATTTCAAATTATAAAAATTCAACACATAAAAAAAATGAAAAATCTCATTGCCTTCATTGTTACACTATTTTTCGGATGTTCCATGTCTATTGCACAACGAAATGTAATTAGTCTCAACGGAACTTGGGAAATTGCCAAAACAGATGTTGGGTCAATGATTCCAGTTAATTTTAGCTCCAAAGTATCTGTCCCGGGACTTGTTGACATGGCTATTCCTGCTGTGGAACCCCCTTTTACAGGTACATTGGACAAGGATAAAAATAATCCTTTTGCCAATAATTATGGCAATAAAAGTTATATGTATAATAATTCATTGTATTGGTACAAACGAACGTTTAGTTTGGAAAACATCAAATCGGAAGTAATTCTGTTGAAGATAAACAAAGCCATGTTTAGCACCCACATTTACTTAAATGATAAGTTGATTGGACAAAATAGTTACTCTTTTACTCCCACCTATGTTAATATCAAACCTTATTTGAATGAAGCTGGCAAAGCCAATGAGCTAATCATTTCTGTTGGTTGTCGCAATAATTTGCCGGATACCATATGTAGGGCTGATGATGGCGAAAAAGTACTTTTTTGTCCCGGAATATATGATGATGTGAATATTATTATGTCTGGATTTCCATATGTTACCAATGTTCAGACTGCACCCGATATTTTGAACAAGCAACTCCGTGTTGTAGCCGAAATACAAAACGACCAAAGAGCAAAAAACACTCAACTTTCATACGTGGTTCGTGAGCTAAAATCCAATAAGGTTGTGGCCAAAGGCATTGCGCCTCAAAATATATTGGTGGGTGAAGAAAACCAAAAAATTGATTTCAAAATAGCTTTACAAAACTGCAAGTTTTGGTCTCCCGAAAATCCATTTCTTTACATACTTGAACTTAACACGGGTGCCGATAAAACTATTACCCGTTTTGGAATGCGTACTTTTCGTTCCGACAAACAGAATGGTGTGGTGTTGCTCAACGAGAAAACCTACTACATGCGTGGGACAAACATAGCCATCCTTCGTTTTTTTGAAGACAGTCAACGGGGAAATTTGCCTTGGGATAATAAATGGGTAACTAAACTTCATAAAAATTTCAAAAAAATGCATTGGAATAGTTTCCGCAATACGCTGGGCTTTCCTCCTGAAAGATGGTACGAAATTGCCGATAGTTTGGGGTTTTTGATTCAAGATGAATATCCATTGTGGAAACAAGCTGACCCTAAAACTCTTACATCTACACATTTGGCAAACGAATACAACGCTTGGATGCGTGAACGTTGGAATCATCCCAGTGTAGTAATTTGGGATGCTCAAAACGAGTCGAAATTCGATACTACAAATGTGGCCACAAACAAAGTGAGATCGCTCGATTTGTCCAATCGTCCCTGGGACAATGGGTATAACCGACCAGCGGGTGAAAACGATATTATGGAATCTCATCCTTATCTGTTTGGCAAATACTTCAATCAGTATGATTTAAAGAAGATCACAACCATAGCCGATGCCTATTTTGAAGCCAATGATGTAAAAAAGGACGGAGTAAAATCTCCAGACGATTATCTGAGTTTAATGGCAAATCCACGAATTCCCGATAATTCGTGGGTAAATAAATCCAAAGACGAGGATAGAAAAACAGTTAAATTTCCAATAATTATTAATGAATACGGATGGTTATGGTTGAATCGCGATGGATCGCCTACCACGTTGGACAAAGGAATTTATGCCAATGTGTTCCCCGAAGCCGATACACCAGAAAAACGATTTGAAGTCTATGCAAAAATAATGGGCATGAAAACCGAGTTTTGGCGGGCGCACCGCTTAGCTGCTGGAGTGTTACACTTTTGTGGTCTGTCTTATTCGCGTTCAACCTACCCAGTGGGACAAACTAGTGATAATTGGCATGACTTGAAAAATTTAGAAATGGAGCCTCATTTTGTGAAATACATGAAACCTGCTTTTAGCCCTGTAGGATTAATGATTAATTTTTGGAAAAGCAAATTACAAGCTGGAACAGAACAAGCATTCCCAATAATCATGGTAAATGATACTTACAAATCTTGGTCGGGAAATATTAAATTTTCCATTGAAAAAGAAGGTAAAATAATTCAAAAACACAAAATTAAAGAAGTAGTTCAAGCATTGGGCAACGAAAACTTTAACACTACAATGAAATTGCCTACTGCAAAAGGCAAATACCTACTTGTGGCTGAAATAATTGTAAAAGGAGAATCGGTAAAAAGTATTAGGGAATTTTATATTGAATAAAAAAACTCAGATAGAAACATGAACTTACAGGACAAAAAATCATCGCTCACTATCCATTTCATACTATTTTTTACTTTCCTAAATAGTATGGTAGTACTTGGTTCAGAAAGCAAAACAAATGGCGAAACTATCGTTTCAAACAAAACGACATCACAAGAAAAAAATCAAGTTAAGACAGAAACATTTCTTCTGAATAAAGTTCCCAATGATAATCTAACTCGATTTGTCGACCCTTTCATTGGAACATTAGGAGATGGGAATGTGTTTGCAGGAGCTTGTTTACCTCACAGTTTTGTAAAGTTAGGACCAGATACCAAATACAACAGTGGAGCTTCTGGTTATAAAAAGGATAAAGAAATCAAAGGTTTTTCGCACTTGCATATTTCTGGAATGGGGGGGCCTATGTATGGCAATATTCAGGTTATACCAACGACAGGCACTATAGAATCCTTAAATCATAGTTCGGATAAAGGTGAAGAAATTGCAGCACCGGGTTATTACAAGGTGCAATTGAAAAAATATGGAACAACTGCTGAACTAACCTCTACAGCTCACGCGGGTTTTCATAAATATACTTTCCCAAAAAGCGAATCCTCACACATTTTGATTGATGCCGGAGCTACGCTTTATGGTGTTGCAAAAAATTGGAATTCAAGTCAACCCATTGGAGGCGAAGTACACATCGACCCTTTAAAAAAAGCTGTGTACGGCTATGGTACCTATAGTGGTGGTCGATCAACCAGAAAACCTTGGAGGGTTTATTTTTATGCAGTATTCGACACAGCATTCGATTCTTTTGGGACGTGGTTTGATAGCATTAAACACGATGGAATAAATAAAATGAATGGAAATGAGATTGGAGCCTACTTGAATTTCAAAACCAAAGAAGGGCAAAAGATAAATCTCAAAGTAGGTATTTCGATGATAAGCACCCAACAAGCTGAAGAAAATGTTGGAAAGGAAATACCCCATTGGGATTTTGATCAAATTAAAAATCTTGCCAATATGCTATGGGAAAAGGAGTTGCGAAAAATTGAAATTAAAGGAATGTCTGAGGTAAATAGCCGAATTTTTTATACTTCATTGTATCACGCACTACTCTCTCAAGATGATTGGACAGGTGAAAATCCTGTATTTGATTATAAAAGACCCTACTATGAAAATTTCCTTTGTGTGTGGGATTTGTTTAGAACCGTAAGTCCATTGTTAACTCTTATTAGCACAAAGGAACATACCGATATGTTGAACACTTTGCTGGATGTATACAAACATGATGGATGGTTAGCAGATGCACACAGTAGTTTACAAAGAGAATTCACTCAAGTAGGTACCAATACCGATGTATTATTTGCCGATGCTTTTGCAAAAAAACTCAAAGGAATAGATTATAAATTAGCATACGAAGCAGTAAGAAAGAATGCAACAGATACTAGCTTTACGAATAAAAAAGTGGATCATGCCGGTAGAATTGCCTTACCTTATTATTCCAAATATCATTACATACCCATTGATGTCAATCAAAAAATAACAGTTTCCAGAACACTCGAATATGTGTACAATGACTTCAGCGCTTATCAATTGGCAAAAAGTTTTGGAAACAAAGGGGAGGTTAAAATGTTTAAAGAAAGAAGTTTTTGGTATAAAAATTTATGGGATAATGATTTGAAATTGATGCGTGGCAAAAATTCAAATGGTACTTGGGTTACCCCATTCGATCCATTAAATAATGAAACCGGACCTAATTATTACGAAGGGCATGCCTACACCTGGAGTTTTTCTACACCACATGATATAAAAGGATTAATTGAATTGAATGGAGGAAAAGAAAAATTCATCAATAATCTAACCAATGCAGTTTCCAACCATTACGAAGCGTATAACGAACCTTGTATGTTGCAGGCTTATCTTTTTGTTTGGGCAGGCAGACCAGATTTGACACAGAAATTTATTCGAAAAGCAACTTCCGATAATTTTACAGATAAATATGATGGTTTACCAGGGAATGATGATAGTGGCACTACTTCGGCTTGGTATCTGTGGAGCAGAATGGGTATTTTTCCAGTAGCAGGACAGAATTTATACATAATAGGTAGCCCAAGTTGTACCGAAACTACCATCCATATAGAAAGCGGAAAAGACGTTGTTATTTCAGCAAAAAATGCTTCGGAGGAGAATATTTATATTCAATCGGCTAAACTCAATGGTAAAAATTACGACAAAGCATTTTTTACTCACGATGACATTGTAAATGGTGCAAAATTTGAATTTGTGATGGGTGCAAAACCTTCAAATTGGGGGGCTAATGCTGTGCCACCATCAATGAGTGATAAATATTAAATAGAATAACTAAGAATTTATAACAGATTTAAAATGAAAAAAAATAATCAAGCTAAAGTAAAAATTTCAAAAATTGTATTACTGTTCACTTTTTCAGTTGGAGTTATTACAGCTCAAAATACCTCTACTATGGATAAAAAAGTCAATGCCCTAATCCAAAAAATGACTTTAGAAGAAAAAGTGGGTCAGCTTAATTTAGCCACTTTTGTAAATGAAAATAACACTACGAATTCACTTTCTGAAATGATTAAACGTGGTGAAATTGGATCTATCTTAAAAAGTAATGGTGCCGAAAAAAACCTTCAATTGCAGAAGATTGCCGTCGAGCAATCAAGGCTTGGAATTCCAATTATGTTTCAAGAAGATGTAATTCATGGTTACAAAACCATTTTTCCTTCCCCGTTGGGTGAAGCTGCCGGCTGGAATCTGGAGACAATTGAAAAATCGGCAAGTATTGCTGCCAAAGAAGCCTCTGCAAGCGGTATTCATCTTACCTATGCCCCCATGGTTGATATATCCAATGATCCTCGTTGGGGAAGAATAGTTGAGGGAGCAGGAGAAGATCCATTTTATGCAAGTTTGGTTGCATCAGCTAGAGTTAAGGGTTTTCAAGGCAATGACTTGGCTAGCGGACAAAATGTAATGGCTTGTGTGAAACACTTTGCGGGTTATGGTGCTGCATTGGCAGGACGCGATTACAATATTGCAGATTTCTCGGAACGAACTTTAAGAGAAATTTATTTGCCACCATTTAGAGCGGCTATCAATTCAGGTGTTGGAAGTGTAATGGCTGCTTATTCTGCTTATGATGGTATTCCAGCCACTGCCAATCAAAAGTTGTTAAAAGATATTTTAAGAAAAGAGTTAGGCTTCAATGGTATGTTGATAACGGATTGGGAAACAGTTCGTAATTTAGTAAAAATTGGTACCGCTGCCAATGAAAAAGAAGCTGTTTTACAGTCCATTAATGCAGGGGTAGATGTCGACATGACTAGTGGTTTATTCCTAAAACATATAAAGGAATTAGTTCAAGAAGGCAAAATTAATGTTGATGTGATTGATCAAGCTGTAAAGCGAGTTTTGATTGCCAAATACAAATTAGGATTATTCGATGATCCTTATAGATTTTTTGACCTTAAAAGAGAGAAAGAGACATTGATGAATGCGGAGCATCTAGAATTTGCCCGAAAAGCAGCTCGTGAATGTATGGTACTTTTAAAAAATGAGAACCAGTTATTACCATTAAATAAAAACATAAAAAAAATAGCTGTCATTGGACCGCTTGCCAACCGCAAAAAAGATTTACTGTCTTGGTGGGGAGGTAACTATTCTCAATGGAAACCAGAAGAAGTAGTTTCTATATTAGATGGATTGAAAAAAAGTGTGGATTCTTCTGTTGAAATCAAGTACGCCGAAGGAGTAAAATTAGATGGTTTCGAAGCAAAAGGGCTTGAGTTGATTCCAGAAGCAGTAAAATTGGCATTGGAATCGGATGTAGTTATTTTGGTTGTTGGCGAGGAGTTTTCGATGAGTGGCGAAGCTGGAAGTATTTCAAATATTAACCTGCCTGGAGCACAAGAAGAATTGGTGAATGCAATTGCCAAAATAGGAAAACCATTAGTAACGGTATTGTTAAACGGACGCCCGTTTGATATTCAAAATGTAAACACAAAATCGAATGCAGTGCTGGAAGCTTGGCAGCCTGGAACAATGGGTGGTTTGGCTGTTGCCGATATACTTCTTGGAAAATACAATCCATCAGGAAAGCTGACGGTTAGTTTTCCTAGAAACACCGGGCAAATTCCAATTTATTATAATTACAAAAGAACTTCGCACGATGTAAATGAAACCAACAAAACAGTACGTTGGACAAACAAATATTTGGATATTCCTACCACACCTTTATTCCCATTTGGATATGGTTTAAGTTATACTGAATTTAGTTATTCCAATCTTAAATTATCAAGTTCTGCTATCAACCCAAATCAATCCGTAAATGTTAGTGTGGAAGTTTCAAATACAGGTAAGGCTGATGGAGAAGAGGTAATTCAATTGTATGTCGGAGACGATGTGTCTTCTGTTGCCAGACCAGCGAAAGAGCTGAAAGAATATGCCAAAATTTCATTAAAAAAGGGAGAAAAAAAGACTGTGAATTTCATTTTGACCCCAACAGATTTCTCGTTTTACAACAAGGAGATGAAATGGGTTTTGGAACCAGGTAGTTTTTCAATAATGATTGGAGCTTCTTCAGCAGACATAAAGTTTACTGAAAAATTGAGCATTCAATAAGAAGTATTATTTAAGGAAAATTAATTATACAAGTGATTTTACAATTCAATTTTGAAATAAAAAGTAATGAAAAAACAGCTAATATTCCTATTTCTATTTACCCTGATTTCAGTTCAAGCTTATTCAAAAGTTTGGACAATTTCGGATAACAATCTTGTGGTAAAGTTCGATGATCAAACTGCTCTTTTGAGTGTAACGGACAAACGCTGCAATAAGGTCTGGAATCAATCTCCCTTGAAGGAAAAGTATTTGGTTAAAAAAACTTTGATTAAGGGAAATGAGATAACAGTTAGTTTGTCAGGAAAGTTTCCGTTTAAAGTGATTTATACTTTAAATTCAAAATCAGCTTTAGAAATAAAACTAATTGCAGATAAAAAATTGCAAGTAGAAAATTTTGATTTTCCATCAGCCTTTGAAACGCCAGATACGAATCATTATTTGCTGTTAACAGATAGTGAAGGATTATTGCTCCCTGTTGATGACACCGAATATCCAATTGGTTCTAAGGAAGAACGACCTTTTTTTTGTGGAGGAAACACCGCAATGTCTTGGATGGGAATGGTAGATAAGCAGTTTGAAGCTGGATATATGGCCATTTTGGAAACGCCATATGATGCAAATTTTCACACACAAAAAGTGGATGGTTTGATCACGTTCTCAACGGTATGGCAGCCATCATTGGGTAAATTTGGTTACGACCGTAAAGTTACGTATCATTTTTTCGATAAAGGGGGATATGTTGCACAAGCAAAAACCTATCGCGATCATATTTGGAAGAAGAATGAGGTAATTACCTTGAGAGAAAACGAGAAAAAAACGCCGGCTTTGGCGAAAATGATTGGTGCAGTGCATCTTTATGTGTGGGACAATGCTCGCGAAGTTAGTTTTGCAAAAGAATTAAAGGATTCGGGTATAGAAAAAGTTTTTGTCATTTGGAATCCCAATCACACCCCTTATCCTGAAGTGGGTTATGATAAAAAGATTGCCGCTTTGGGCTATGCCACGGGAGGATATGAATTATTTACAGATTTGAAATTAAGAGATACTGTAAAAAAAACTTTTACACCATCTAGAGAAGGACTTCATTTGGGAAGAACATCTTATCCTGGACAGTTTAATGAATTGGCAGCCCGAACCAAAGAAGGCAAAACCTATTCCAATAATTTTGGACACACTTCCTGTCCTTTGGCCATTCGTCCTGAAATCATCAAAAGAGTAGAGAGAGAGTTAAAAGATTATCCACACGAATCCTATTTTTTAGATGTTTATCAAGCCAATGGATTATTCGAATGCTATTCTGATAAGCACCCATTGACCAGAGAACAATTTGCAAACGAGGTAAAGAAAAATCATCAATTATTGACGGATCAGTACCATCAATTTGTGGGTGGTGAATGGGGCGCAGACTATTTAGGTTCCAATAGTGTTTATGTTCACGGAATGATGACGTTGCAACGCACTTGGTGGGGAAGCGAAATAGATAATAAAAACACCATTTATTATACTGGAAATTGGAAAAACAACTCGCGTCCAACTCAAATGTTAGGAACAAGAGTGGCTCCGGGTAAATATTTAAAATATTCCATTAACGAATATTCTCGCGTGCCTCTTTACGAACTGGTTTATCACGATGCAGTGGTAACATCCTGGCGCTGGGAAGACAGCAATCACCATAATCCAGAAATTTGGTGGAAAAAAGACCTTTTTAACATGCTTTATGGTTCAGTGCCACTTTGGAATTTAGCTCGTGAACAATGGGAAGATCATAAAGTTACCTTTATTGAAAGTTATAAAAATGTTTGTCCTTGGTTGCAGAAAATTGGTTATGATGAATTGGTTTCACACAAGTTTGTGTCAGCAGATCACAAAGTACAGGAGTCAATCTTTTCTTCCGGAAATAGAATTGTGGTCAATTTTGGTGATGAAAATTTTGTGTTAGAAGGAAATGTTATTAAAGCTAAAGGATTCTTGACATTTACGAATTAAATTATAATCAATACAATCTAAAACACATAAGAAATGTTTTTAAAAAACGCAAAGACCGCTATTTTTCTATTGATGTTGCTCGTTATAGCAAAGAGTTCGGCGCAAAACAAACTGAAATCTCATACAGTTTCTCAACAATTTGTGTCTGAATACCCGAGTGAAAAACAATGGGAAAGTATACCAGTACATCCTAGGTTATTTGCCAACGATGCACGTATAGAAACATTGAAATTACAAAACGATGAGGTTTCAAAAGCACTATTGTTGTTATTGAAAAATAATGCAGAAAAGACATTAAAGGCAGGCAAGATTGAATATCCTTCTAAAGGTTTTAAATTAGAAGCTGTTCGGAATGTGCAAGACCGGATATTGACGTTAGGGCTGGCTTTCCAGGTATTTGGAGACGTACGTTATTTCGAACGTGCCAAAGCAGAGTTGATGC
The DNA here is from genome assembly GCF_004345565.1 of Flavobacterium circumlabens. Classification (GTDB taxonomy): domain Bacteria; phylum Bacteroidota; class Bacteroidia; order Flavobacteriales; family Flavobacteriaceae; genus Flavobacterium; species Flavobacterium circumlabens. The sequence goes on from NZ_SLWA01000003.1 coordinate 572,454, forward strand.
AATTGACAGAGTTACCAGACTGGAACCCGTCTCACTTTCTGGATGTTGGCGAAGCCACTTTGGCTGCAGGAGTTGGTTTGGATTGGTTTTACAACGATTTTACCCCAACTGAAAGAGAAAAAATTACTCAGGCAATTATAAAAAATGGAATCAATCCTTCACTGGATGTAAAAGAAAGCAAAGAAAATAATAGCTGGATGAATGCCAACTTCAATTGGAATCCTGTATGCAATGGCGGACTGTTGGTGGGAGCATTGGCCATTTATGAAAGGGAACCCAAATTGGCACGTCAGATTGTGGAACGTTCCATCAAGTATATACCATACCACGGAGCGGTATATGCACCCGATGGAACTTATGCAGAAGGGATGGCTTATTGGTCGTATGGTACGCTATATCAAGTAGCTATGATTGAAGCATTACGATCCGTATTTGGGTCTTCTTTCAAAATAGAATCCTTTCCGGGTTTTCTAAAATCAACAAATTTTATTACACAAAATGTTGGCCCTACAGGTTATGAATATACTTTTTCAGATGCAGGATTTAAAGAGTCAAAATTGTCCGCAAAACCTCTTGCCGAAAGATTTACTTCTGAACCACTTATGTTTTGGTTTGCCCGAGAAAATAGAAACAGGGTAATTGCTCGAGATGAGATAATTAGTATTTTATTGGCCAAAAGCATAGTAATAAAGGATACTGTTTCTAATGCTCAAAAAAAACACAGCAGACATTTTGCATTAGAAGTATTATGGTGGGATCCAAAATTACCACCTATGGATAAAAAGAGTTTTTTACCCTTGCACTGGACTGCCGATGGTCATATGCCTATGGCGGTAATTCGCTCGGCTTGGAATGATCCTTTGGCTTCATATATAGCCATAAAAGGCGGTACACCCAATAATTCGCATGGACATATGGATGTAGGTAGTTTTATCATTGAATCCAATGGAGTGCGTTGGGCACTGGATTTAGGCGCAGAAAGTTATGACAAAATGCGTGCAGCCAAACTCGATTTGTGGAATTACTCACAAGACAGCAATCGCTGGACTACTTTCAGGCCGGGACCGGATTCTCATAATATAGTGCGATTCAATAATTCCAGACAAGATGTTTCGGGTTTAGCAACTATCAGTAAATTAACTGATCAAAAAGGGGTAGTTGGAAATGTTGTTGACCTCACTTCACTCTATAAATCGCAGGTAGAGAAAGTTTTCAGAACAGTAAAAATGTTTCCAGATAAATCAATAGTAATTCAAGATGAATGGGAAACGGGAGAGAAGGAGGGAGAATATACTTTTCAATGGGTAACGGGAGCCAAAGTTAGTATTAAGCCGTATGGTGTATTATTAGAACAAAATGGTGAATCGATGAAATTGAACGTTGAAATTCCAAATTCCAATGTGAAACCACAAATCCTTATTGAAGATGTTTCAAAAGCAAAAGCAGTACAGGATTCAGATAATCCCGGCGTCAGCAGGATGTTAATTAAGCTAAAATACGCTAAAATGAACAAATTTGTATTAAAAATAACTGCTGTGCCTGTAAAATAATGGAGTATTACTTATTTTCAATAACTAAGTAAGATGCTGATTAAAACATATGTGATGAAAAATGTCTCACAAAATACAAATTATCCAATTATGAGAGTAATCCTTGCTTTCCTATTTTTTGCTACAAATTATTTGTTTGCTTCACCATTTGCCACTTGGACAAGTACAGAACTAACCCTTAATAATGGACTTGTTCAACGAAAAATAAAGCTTCCAACTACCGAAGGAAATTTTATTACGACTTCATACAAGCCAGTAAATGGTGAGTTTAAGTATTTCTCAGCTAAAATCACCGACTTTCAATTCGAAGCAAATAGTGTTTCATATTGTGGTTTAAGTAATTGGAGTTTGGTAAATATTCAACAAATTTCAGATAAAAATCAAGGAGATGGAGCTGCTGTAACATTACAAAGTGCAGATAAAAAAATAGAAGTCACCATCAATTTTCTTTTATATCCAAACTTGCCGGTGATTCGCAAAAGTTTGACTATTAAAAATTTAGGTGCTAATGAAATTGCATTGGAATCAGTCGATGTTGAAAAACTAAATACGGTGTCCTATTGGGCAAGCACTTTCAGTTGGATTTGTTCCGATTATGGTCGTCGTCGTCATATTGGGCCTTACGAGGGAAATATGCAGGATGCACTTGTGATTATTCATAATATGGATTGGGCATCAGGAATAGTAATTGGCAATGAAGCAACAGGAGTCTTGAAGAGGACATCTGCTTACTGGAATGCGAATGATATTTGTGCCGGACTAACACATAAAGAGGCACGTTTTCCCTTTAGAAAATGGATTAAATCCAATCAATCATTTGAAACTCCACAAGTTTTTACTATGGTGTACAATAATTGTAAAGATCCAAATGAGATCTTAAATACTGTCGTACCTGACTTTATTCGTAAAAATATGGATATTCGTCTTTCTGCCCTCGATGAAAAACCAACTTTTGTCTATAATACCTGGGTTCCTTTCGAGAAAAATATTAATGAAAAATTGATTTTTGAATTAGCTAAATCAGCCTCTGATGCAGGGATGAAAGAATTTGTAATTGATGACGGTTGGTCCAGTAATTATGGTGACTGGGAAATTGACAAAGAGAAATTTCCAAACGGTCTAAAGCCGGTGTTCGATTACATTAAGTCTTTGGGTATGAAGCCAGGTTTGTGGATAAGCGTAGGAAGTGCATCGACAGATAGTAAAGTATATAAAGAACATCCCGAATGGTTTTTGCAGGACAAAAACGGAAATCTGACCAACAATCACATCGAAGTAGAGGATCATGAAATGAAATCGGCTTGTTTTTCAACGGGTTGGAAAGATTATATGAAAGGAATATTGTTGAAGTTGAGTCTCGATTACGGATTGGAATATATGAAACTCGACTTTGCCGTGGTGACAAGTGCCTATATTTTTGATAAAGAAAAGTCGGGTTGTTATGCTTCAAACCATTCTGGACACAAAGATCATAACGAATCTTTTTATACAAATTATCAGCAGATGTGGACTCTTTTTGATGAACTACATGCAGCCAAACCAAACTTGTTTATTGATTGCACATTCGAAGCAATGGGAGGTTTACAATTAATTGATTACGCAATGCTCAAACATGCAGAGGGCAATTGGTTGTCAAATTTTGATGGAGTTGCGGGTGCAAATACAGATTTACGGGTTCGCAATATGGCGTGGTGGCGTTCACCAGCAATCCCAGCTACGGCATTGGTAATAGGCAATCCTCAGATGCAAGATAAAGGCTGGGACATGCACATAAAATCTTTGGCAGGTGCTTTGCCCATTATGCTCGGTGATCCCCGGAAATTATCTGACCAGGATTTTAAAAAATACCGTGCCTACGCAGATTGGTTGCAGTTAATGGAGGAACGATACGGCATTATGTCCTATCGACAGGATTTGGCAAACTTTGGTGAGCCGATGGAAGGCAGTTGGGATGGTTTTCAACGAATAAATTCTGATACAAAAAGTGGAGGAATAATTGGCGTTTTTAGGCATGGTGCAATTGAGAGTAAGCGAGTTATTACTATTTCAAGACTTGATTTGAAAAATAATTATCAGGTTAAAAAAATGGATGGTACAGTAGTGGCAACTTTGACAGGCTTAGAACTCAACCAAAAAGGATTTACTTTAACCTTAGATCAGCTTTACACTGGTGAACTTTTTGAAATTTGTAAAAAATAAATTGCGAATCGCAAAGTAGTATCAATATTTTTTTGCCTTAAGTTTTATAAATAAATCATACCTATTTTAAAAGATAGCTGTCATTGGAAGGAAAATAAAAGTCGCCAGAAAAAGTGATTTAAAAAGCATTCGAAAAAATCTTCATTTTTCAGTAGTTCTTTATCATCAACATTAGCTTGAGTTACAGCAAAGCTGAACAATTCTCCTTTGTCATTAATAATTATATGGAGCTTAAATCGATGAAACCAACCCCATTGTAGACCCTGTAGTAGCAGTTCTTCACGCCAATCTACGCTCTGAAAGACTACAAAATCACTCCAAAGTGATAACATAATTTTAAATTTCATTTGTTATGCTTTTGTTTTATAAGCTTTTTTTATAATCTACTTATAAGTTTGTAAAGGGATGTAATCTTAAATTGATAAGGGTCTTTTTTGTAAACCAGTATTTGAATATCACAGAATTTGCGCAGCGATTAAGCTATTACTGCCTTATAACTAGAGTATTAAATGAGCTTGCTTCAAAAACCGGACTAACTTTTTTATTTCCAATTTTAAAAGTAATTGCTTTTTCTGAATCTTCGGGGTTGTGAGCCACAATTACAATACTTTTATCGGGATTGATAAATGAAAGCAGATTAGTATATGTTCCGTTGGTTTTTAAGCGTTTGGCACCGGGCTTCACATAATGACTCAAATGTTTCATTAAATAATACTCATGATTGTATTTAAACGTTTTGTTTAAAGTATCCACACTAATTAAAGAATTTTGCTGCCAGCCCCAGGTGCTTATTCCCCCTTCTTTTAAGGAAGTGTTCCAGTACGTATAAGCATTAGCGCCATTATTTAAATACTGTTTCATTAAATCCCAGGTATACAGGCAATATTTCCAGTCGTTTTTGCCGTCGCCGCATTCTTGCTCGGTTTGATAGAGTGAAAGATTGGGATAGTTTTTATTTAAAGCTGCAATTGCACCTTTTCCTGCCCATTGAATGCCAACACCTTTGATGTATTTATTAATGGCAGGTTTTTGCATAATGGTATCCACAAACTTGTCATTATCACTATTCATGGTTCCGAAAAACACATCAACCTTCATTGCATTCATTTTGGGGGCTAAGTAACCGATGAATTTTCCGAGCCCCTGCGCTGTCCATGTACAGCTTGGAAAAATTTGCGCCGCTACAAATTCGTTTTGCGGCATCACCATGCTGATATAGATGTTTTGCTGACGGTAAGCTTTTACAAATTTTTCAAAGTATAGAGCATAGGCTTTAAAGTATTCATCCTTTTGAATGAACATATCCTGAAATTCGGAACCGCTTTGCTCAGCCTGCAAATCGTTATATTTACTTGGTTTTAGAGCATAATGTTTATTAGTTTTCATCCAGGTTGGAGGTGACCACGGTGAGGCCCATATTTTTAAAGACGGTTTGTATTTTTGTGCACTCTTTATAAAGGGAACCAGAGTTTTGAGATCCTGGGCAATGCTGAAATTCTTCATCTCAAAATCTTGGTCTGTTTCATTATATGAATACCATGCTGTAGAGAAGTCGTTTGCCGCTACAGGCATTCTGCAGAGATTGAAACTTGCGCCATAGTCAGGCTTGAATAATTCTCTAAAAATGCTTTGACGATCTTTATCACTTAACAGGCTTAAAGAAGTCCAGCCCAATTCATTAAAGCAAGTGCCAAAACCATCAATCGACTGCAATTTGTTTTGAATTTCTATCTCGACATCTGCCATCGAAGTAGCTTTGGTGGTTGTTAAACCGGCTTTCTTTTTCCAGGGTGATGTTTGTGTTGTACTTACCCAATGAACAGTTGTTTGGCTATAGAGGTTGGTAGATAACAGTATTAAAAACACGATGGCATTAAGTAGTCTCATAATTTTATATTTATTGGTAAGTATATATTAAGCATGTATGCATTGAGTGAAAGGGTTTAGTTCTGCCTGCAAACAATATCCTTTTTGCCACTAATTTTAATAGTTAATTTGTTCCAGTGCGCGGGCAAATTTGCTTTTTCCTGGTAAAGACCATTTTCGCCAATCGTCATCCCGGCAAAGCCAAAAATTATGGTTTGTAACATCCCTCCATAACCGGTACAAAATACCGTTACACTCGGGCGGGGTTTTTCTGATATAAAACCAAAAGGAGCTTTTCTGTTAGGCTGATATGCTTTTTTGAAAAGTTCATATGCTTTTTGTGTATTGCCTAAACGCGCATAAGCAGCAGCAAGCGCACTATAACTCATTGAAGGTCCATTGGGATCAATTTTTGGCTCGTAATATTGCAAATCTTTTAGTATTTGGGCTTTGTCTGTTATATAATCTAATGGGAATGCTAATAAATTGGCATCGGCTTGCTTAATGCGCTCACCCTTATATTGTTCATATTGAAGTGTTGCTCCGTTTACATCTTTCAAAATTACAATCTTATCGTGCACTTTCTGCCAGTCTGGATTAGCTGTTTGGCCTAGTATCTTTGCGGTTTTTATTGCTGCATCCAATACCACCTTCACTGCACCATTGGTAAACGCATTGTCGTCAATGTCTTCATGATATTCATCGGGACCAACTATATTCCTGATATGGTAAGAACCCTTTTCGTCCTTAACAGATCGAGATACCCAAAAATTGGCAATAGCATGTATCAGCGGAAATCCTTTTTGCTGAAGCCATAACTTATCATTAGTAACTTTATAGTAATTCCAGGCAGCTATTGCAACATCGGCAGTTATATGGTGTTCATTCATGTCCAGCTTGTAGGAAATCGATGTAGACTCGTTTCCTTTCAGATCAGATTCCCATGGAAACATGGCTCCCTGATAGCCAAACTGCGCAGCCCGTTTTTTAGCTTGGGGCAAGGTATTAAAACGAAAATCCATCATAGATTTGGCAAAAGCAGGTTGCATTGCAAGTAATGGAGGATACATCCAAAGTTCTGCGTCCCAAAAAATATGACCGCCCCAACCCGTTTCTGACAGTCCGCAGGGAGGGATGCTTAACTCAAATCCGGTTGTGATAGAGGAATACAATGAATATAACGCCAGACGCGCATCTATTTGAGCTTCATCATCTCCTTCAATTTCAATATCGCTTTTCCATAATTTAGCCCATGCAGCTTTATGGTTATCAAGAAGGTGTTGGTATCCCAGATTGTAATCCCTACCGCAGATACGCACCGCATCACTATAAGCGTCTCCGGTAATTTTAGAATGGGTAAAGGTGTTTAACGAGCAGAAAGAGTATTTTTCTCCCTTTTTAAGCTTTACTAAAAATGCAAGTTGCTGACTGGTAGCACTGTTTTTTTTGTAGTTAAGTTGTGGTGTATGACCGTTGAAGAAGAACGTATTTGCCCCTGCAACGCAATCTGTGCCTGATTCGGTTGGAAAAACTGCAGACATTACAGGGATTTTTTCTTTTACAGTAGTGCTTAAACCATACATGTTATAATCAAGATGGCTCTTATAGATACTGAACGTTTTCTCTCGATTAGGAATATTCATTACACTTTGTACAGTAAATTCAATGTCTTCCAAAGCTTCAAACTCATATACCCCCATTGTGGCCATTGGCAGGTTTCGTAATGCCACCTGCTGTGTGCGAATATTTAATTGGTTTCCGTATGTATAGGAGGTTTCAAGACTGGCTTCTTTAAGGTTCAAACGTTGTTTCCAATTTTTTACCTCAGAACCACATTGAAGTTCTTTGTTATTCGCAAACACGACCTTTATGTTAATAGGATTAAAGTTATTGATCAGACGTACATAATCGCTCAGAGGAGCACGGTCATCCAGTCCGTTTATCAGAACACGCTCTGCACCCAATCCAGTTTTTAAACTCCTGAATCCAATCATTCCGTTACCAAGATATGCTGGAGTATACTTGATAGTATCGGTTGTCTCTACCATCCATAAATCTTTTATTCGAGGTTGAGAATAGACTGTTGAAAGATTTAAAAGGCTTTGTAGAAAAAATACAGTTGTTAATTTAAGTACTTGCTTAAGTGAATAGTTTTTTACTGTTATCATTGTTTACTTATGTGTATAAATTTATTTACTAATTAAAATGGTTTATAGTTAAGTGGTAGTTGTAAAGGAGAATTTTTATTTCAATGCCAGCCCGGATATTGACTTTTTAGCATTATGTTAATCATTTTTTTGCTACAAATGTATTATCGTAAAAGTTGTAGGGATAGAATGCATCGCTCAATAAATAGAAAAAAATGTTCATTCTGTGCGTACTTCAATAATATTGATTTACAATTAAAAAAAAGTATATTAAATTGTAACCACCACTATAAGAATATTGATTGTATTATTAATTAAGAAGTAGCTAACCGAAACTACATCAAATAATATTCAACACGCTCATGCCTTTTTTGATAAATTTCTAGTAAAATCTTTGAGCCAAGCCTTAAGTTTTAATACCTGCTGACCAGATCATTTATTGCATTTAAAATTTTCGAAATAAGAGTTTTAGAATTTGATCAACTTCACTTTATAAAATTGACCTTATATAAAAAATCAAACATAGAGAAAATCAGGCTTTATACTTGGGAGGGAAAATTTTTAACCTAACCATTTATCTATACTTTCTGAGCGGTTACTTATATGAGACCAATACGGCTGTAGAATATGTCATCATTAAAAGCTTAATTTACCGATTAAGTCGTAATTCTTTAATTAAGTATTGTTTAGCAATGATTAGTTAGTATCATGAGCGATTTTTTCTATTTATTGAGCGATGTATCCTATAACTCTTAATCTATCGATAATATATTTGGTGTCTCAAAATTGTTTTTACATAATTCTATAATAATTAACTAAATATAAAAAATGAATAACAAATTTCTATTCTGGATTTATGTATCACTCCGGTATCCGCAAAAGCAAAATTTGGTGCAGGAAACCTAGTGGTTTCGAAATTTATATATCATTTGGATAAAACTATAGTTACCTTTATTTACGTGCCTTTCAAATGTTTGAACATCAGCAGAATGAAAATCATAAATAGTCCCTAAATCAGAATTTAACGTAGCTAAATTATAGAAATCTCCAAGCCGACTGCGATGAGTACAAAATATTTAATGAAAAAATAATTATAAAATAAAACATAGTAATGAAATTTAGAATACTTATAATAAGCTTATTTTTTAGCGCCAGCTATATGCTTTCTGCTCAGGAATATCAGCCGCTGAATCAATCACTAAGTGCACTTGCACCATCAAATATTTTTCCGGCAGACGCTACTAAAAGTTTTAGTTTTACCGATACCAGTAATGGAACTAAACCAGCCACATTTGAGGTCAATAGTAATAAGAACTCACCTGTATTTGTAGCAGAAGTTTTTTCAACTGCAAAATCACATTTCAATATACAAGCAAGATGGAAAAGTAACGGAAAAATTAAGAAAGGAGCTGTTTTAATGGCGCGAATGTCCATGCGTGCTGTGTATGCTAAACAGGAATCAGGGGAATCGAATGTTAATTTTTACATAGATTCGAAAAATGGTAGCAGAAGTGTCGCCATATTTCTGGCAGCGGGTCCAGAATGGAAAAGTTACAATATTCCTTTTACTGTTAATGCGGATATACCTGATGGGGAAGCTTTAATCGGTATTACATTTGGCGCACTTGCTCAAAAAGTTGAAATAACTAATATTGAAGTTTTGAATTTTGAAAATAAAACAACATTAGAAAAGTTACCGATTACCCGATTTACCTATTTAGGGCGTGAAGAAAATGCGGCATGGAGAATAGCTGCTCTTAAAAGGATTGAAGAAATTAGAACAACACCACTTAATATTCAAGTTGTGAGTGCAGACGGTAAACCCGTAAAAGGGGCAAAAGTAGAAGCCCGACTTGTACAGTCTGATTTTATTTGGGGAACGGCTGCCAAAGAAGATTTACTTGCAGAAGATTTACCAAACTCAGTTAAATATAAACAGACTTTAAAAGAATTTTTCAATACAGCTGTCGTTGAAAATGGTTTTAAGTGTCTTCGCTGGGATTCGCCTTTGCAACCTCAAACTAAACGTGCTTTTGAATGGCTGGAAAAAGAAGGACTGCGTCAGCGAGGTCATAATTTGGTTTGGATGGGTTGGAAATTCAATGATCCAAAAGTGAAAGAGTTGGCTTTGACAGATACTGCGGCTTTTGAAGCTTATATTATCAAAAATATTAAAGAAAAAATGGCTTACACCAAAGGTCGTGTTATTGCTTTGGATGTAATTAATGAATACAATCATGAGCAGGATTTTTTAAAATACTTACCAAAAGATATTGCCATAAAGTTTTATAAACTGGCAAAAGAACTCGATCCAAAAGCGCAACTTTTTATGAATGAGTACGCAATGCTCAACAGTATCGAGAGTCCACGTAATATTAAAACCTATCTCGATACTATTGCAACAATGCGTGCAAAAGGTGCGCCGATAGATGCCATTGGTATTCAAGGACATGTGGGACGCCAGCCCCGAAATCCGGCTCAGGTAATTACCGATTTGGATATGTTTAATTCTACTGGTTTGCCAGTACAAATTACCGAATTTGACGTGAATACTCCCGACGAAGAATTGCAGGCCGATTATACACGTGACTTTTTGATAGCTTGTTACAGTCATCCTACTGTTAGCGGTTTTGTTAAATGGGGATTTTGGCAAAATGCACATTGGAAACCTGATGCCGCTATGTTTCGCACCGATTGGACAGCTAAGCCAAGTGCCGCTATATGGCGGGAATGGGTATTAGGAAAGTGGAAAACATCGCTGTCAGAAACTACTACCCAAATAGGTAAAGTTGAATCACGTGGGCATTTTGGCAAATATGAAATCACTGTAACCAAAGGAAAAAAAACTAAGAACGTAATTTACCAGTTGTCGAAAAATGCTGAACCAATTGTTGTGAAATTATAAATTGGGAACATAATACACTTCGATTGAAGGACAGGTTGTAATTAAATTTAATGATAAATATAAATAGTATAAAATATATGAAACGTCAATTCACTTTCTTATCTGTGTTATTTTTGATAAGCATAAGCCTATTTGCTTCAAACAATACAGAAAATAAAAAAAAGTATTATAACCCAAAACAAATATTAGCAACAGTTGAAAAAGTAGCCGATTGGCAACTTAATTCTTGGAAAAAAGACGGTATGATTTATCCAAAATGGGACTGGACAAATGCGGCAGGGTATGTTGGTATGTATCATTTGGGTACTATTAGCAAAAAATCAGATTATCATGATATTTTATTGTCGATAAGCAAAGAATTGGATTGGAACACGGGTCCTGAACGATTTTATGCCGATGATTATTGCATAGGTTATACGTATTCAAAGCTTTCGTTAAAACATAAAGACCCGAAAATGATAACTCGATTTCGGTTGTTGGCAGATAGTATTGTAGCGCAACCACATACTGAATCATTAGAGTGGAAAAATGAAATTAATCATAGAGAATGGGCTTGGTGCGATGCATTGTTTATGGCGCCTCCAGCGCTATCGATGTTATCTATCGCTACTAAAGACCCGAAATATTTGGAGATTACTGATAAACTTTGGTGGAAAACGTATGATTATTTGTATGATAAAGAGGAGCATTTGTACTACAGAGATGGAAGTAATTTTACCAAACGTGAAGCAAACGGACAAAAAGTGTTTTGGTCTCGTGGTAATGGCTGGGTTATGGCAGGTTTAGTTTTATTGCTTGATAATATGCCAAAGAATTATTCAACTCGCGCCAAATATATTTCACTTTACAAAGAAATGGCGGCAAAAATGGCTTCCATTCAACAGCCCGATGGAAGTTGGCATACTTCTTTGTTAGATCCTGAGCGTTTTGATGTGATTGAAACAAGTGGGACTGGGTTTTATACTTATGCAATATTGTGGGGATTAAACAATGGTACATTAGATAAGGCAACCTATTTGCCTGTAGCATTAAAAGCTTGGAAAGCATTAGAATCTGCCATACAGCCTAATGGAATGTTAGGATATGTGCAGCCAATCGGTTGGCAGCCTGCAGCGGCAACTCAAAGTAGCACGGCAATTTTTGGCGTTGGAGCTTTTTTGCTCGCTGGAACAGAGATGTATAAATACACAAAAAAATCAAAAATAGCTAAAAATTAGAATTGATATGAATATCGTAAGAAAAATTATTGTACTTACAATACTAATTACAGGACTCTTCAGTTCCTATACACTATTTGCTGGATCCAAAGCAAAACGACCAGTAATCTTACTTCGATCGGGCTGGCAAGTGGAAAATATCGGAGACATCGCCCATACACCTGGTTTTTTAGCTTTGACAGAAAAGTATATCCCTAAAGCAGAAGTAATCTTTTGGCCATATTATCATTATTTGCCTGAAAATGAAGTGGCAATGCTAAAAAAACGTTTTCCAAAGATGAAAATAGTGCTAGGAAAATTATCTCCAGAAGGAGTGGCATCGACTCCAGAATTGGCTGAAGCGATAAGTAAATCAGATATTCTCATTAATAACTCGGGTCCAGCAACAATAGGATGGGCAGATTTAAAAGCATACAAAAAAGCAACAGGAAAGCCAATCGGTGTTTATGGTGTTACTTATGGTTTGTATGGTATGCCGGAAAAGGAAATATTGAGCGAAACAGAATTTGTTTTTTTTAGAGATACTGTTTCTTTAGATAAGGCTAAAAAAGAGGGAATAGATGCCAAGATTATGACTTGGGGACCTGATGCCGCTTTTGCTACCGATGTAGAAGATGAAACCAAAGCTAAAGCTTTTCTAAAGGAAAATAATCTTGAAACAGGTAAATTTGTTTCTTTCATTCCCAAGCATCGGATGACTCCAGTTTGGTTACACGAACACAAAAACAAACACTTTGATGCAGATCGCAATGCACGCAATGAAGCAATGAAAGAACATGACCATGCACCAATGATTGAGGCAATAACGGCTGTAGTTCGACAAACAAATCTCAAAGTGCTGATAGTGTCCGAAGATGAAACGCAAATCTCCATAGGCAAGGATTGGATTTTTGACAAGCTTCCTGAAGATGTAAAGCCACGGGTGGTGTGGAGAAATACAGGATGGCTTACTGACGAAGCTGTAAGTATATATAAACGATCTGCCGGGCTAGTAAGCCACGAGCAACATAGCCCGATAATGTGTATTGGCCATGGAATACCTGCCCTTTTAGTTCGTTGGGAGGAGCAAAGCTCCAAAGGATATATGTGGAATACCATTGGGCTTCAAGATTGGCTATTTGATTTCGATAAAGAGGCCGACATCAAGCGCTATGTTCCGACAGTACTTGATATGGTCAAAAATCCCAAAGCCGCCAAAGCAAAAGCCAATAAGGCTAGGAAGTTTGTTCAAGAAAAACAGAAAGAAACGATGAAAGTGGTAGAAAACAGTTGTTGGGTTAATATAAAAAAATAAGGTATTATTGATTGCTTATTTTAAAAATAGCCAATCAAAGCTAAAAATCAAATAACATATGACAATAGATTTATTGAGAAAGCCATTACTTTTAGTTGCTTTATTTTACTCAGCCAATATGATTGCACAACAAAATGTGATTAATTCACACCAAGTTGTATCTGAAAAATCACAAGTTTTTCAAATAAAAAACCCTGACAACTTATTGAGCCCTTATACCGGGATGACTCGCGAGCACTGGAAAGATGCCGGCCTTTACTTATTAAAAGGAGCATTTAGTTATATCAAAACGCTGGACGACCCGATGCTCTTCCCGAAACAAGAAGGAAAATCATATCCGCGTGACGGGAAAGATTCAGAGACTGAAATGCTGGAAGGGCTTTGTCGGACGATGTTCATTGCAGCGCCGCTGTTGAAAGAAAATCCATCATTAAAAATAAATAATATTAGTGTGGCTGACTATTATCGTCATCAAATAGAAAAATTGACTGACCCAACAAGTGCTACTTTTATCAAGCGCAGGGAAGGTAATTATTCTAGTCAGAATTTGGTAGAATTTGGTGCTTTATCGATATGTCTTTTTGCAGCCCCTGATGTTCTTTGGAAACCACTGTCTCAAGAGAAGAAAGATGCACTGGCAATTACTATGCTTAGCTATGGCGACGGGCCGACAGTAGATTCTAACTGGAAATTCTTTAATATTTTTGTATTAAGCTTCTTTAAAAGCGAAGGGTATGCTATGGATGAAACTCTTTTAGAAGGCTATCTTAAAAAATCGTTGGCACATTATCGTGGCGATGGTTGGTATAATGATGCTCCATGTTACGATTATTACAGCATGTGGGCATTTCAAATGTATGGTTCAATCTGGTCGGAGTATTTTGGAAAAAAATATTATCCAGAATTCGCAGCACAGTTTAAAACTAATTTCAAGGATTTGAAAAATAATTATCCATACATGTTCAGCCGTGATGGGGAGATGATTATGTGGGGACGAAGTATAACCTATCGTTTTGGTTCAATTTCTCCATTTCCATTGATGGGATTCGAAAACGACCCACAAACTAATTATGGCTGGATGCGCAGAATATCTTCCGGCGTTTTGCTTCAGTTTTTAAAGAATCCAAATTTATTAAAGGATAATGTTCCAACACTGGGTTTCTATGGTGAATTTGAACCGGCAGTGCAAAGATACAGTTGTCGTGGCAGTGCTTTCTGGATGGCAAAAGCGTTTTTAGGCTTATTGGTTCCTGCCGAGAATCCATTCTGGACTGCTACAGAAAATGATGGTGCTTGGGAAAATGAATTGATTAAGGGTAAGGTATATAATAAATTTTCAGAGAAATCCGAGGTTTTAATAACCGATTATCCCAACATTGGTGCGGCCGAAATCCGTGCTTGGAGTAGTGCAATAAAAGGCACCGGCGATCCGAATGATTTTTATCGCTCAAATGAAAATTACAACCGCCTTGCATACAACAGTGCTTTCCCGTGGCAGGCAGATGGTGTAAATGGCGAAGTGGCCATGAATTACGTGTTCAAAAACAATACCCAGAAATGGGAAGCAGTTACTTTATACACTTTCAAAAAATTTGAAAATGGAATTTATTATCGCGATGTGGTGTTGGAAAGTGATGCAGCAATAAGTATGCGTTTAGCTGATATTACGCTGCCTAATGGAATTCTGAGAGTGGATAAAAATGTAAGCACTAAAACTGTTGACCTTCGATTGGGGCATTATTCGTTGCCAGTAGTTAAAAATAAAATTAAACGTTCGAATCGTGCCATAAATGGATACAATGTACAAATCATAGATAATGGAGTTTATCAACTGGCAATGATTCCAATTTCTGGTTGGGGCAACTCAATGGAAGTGATCGATACAAAAGGATTGAATCCAGTGAGTAATGAAAGTTCTATTATAAATGTATCCGATAAATTTGTTACAACTAAAAACCCTCTTTATATTACCCTGATGCTTTGGAAAAAATCGGGTGAGAAATGGACTAATAATGAATTAGTTCCAATAAAAAACCTTACAGTATCCAACGATAATAATAACGTTAGTTTTGATATCATTGGAGGTGACAAAAAAACAGTTTCATTCAATTAATTAAGTCCATTTAATTTTTGAAATCAAATACAGGAGATTCTAAATCTCCTGTATTTATTTTTAGCCTATTACTATTATCACTCTAGCAAAACCAGCGAAAGTATAGTTTTAAATGTTGTCTCGATGGTCGAGGATGTAACTTTCTCCATACCTGTAAAAGACTGTTTTTTTAATTGAAAAGTAGCTAATAAGGAAGCTAAATCAATGAAATCTTAGGAGTGAAAATATTTTTTTTTGAATTATATTCATCAAAACTGACTTTAATTTTTATATAATAAAAAAAAATGGCGTTATTTTATTTAAAACGTTTTAAATAAAATATTTAAATATCTTTGTATCTACTCCCACTACTACTATTACTATTTAATTGATACATCATATTGCTTTGAAAAAATTTATAAGTATTTTAATCTTCCTTTCTCTGTTAGGACTGCAACCATCCTATGCACAAATTGTACCTCTTCAGATTTTCAATACAGAGGGAAATAGTGGAAGAGTTAATTGCCTGTTTCAGGATAAAATGGGTTTTATCTGGATAGGAAAAGAAACAGGATTGTACCGTTATGATGGACATGAGTTGAGGAGCTTCAAGTCAAAACCAAATGATGTAAATTCTATTAGCAGTGATAATATTGTAGCAATAAATGAAGATACATTGGGGAACTTATGGGTTGGTACAAGAAGTGGCGGTCTGAATTGTTTGGATAGAAAAAGTGGTAATTTTAAGCGTTATATACATGATGAGAACAATCCAAACTCTTTTAGTTTTAATGAGGTTTGTACTATTTTGCCTGATGCTGTTGGTAATTTATGGATTGGAACAGATGGTGGCGGTTTAAATTTTTTCAACAAAACTACAGGTAAATTCACCGCTTTTAAAGTGGGCAAAAAGAAATGTAAAAATCTAGACAGCAATAAGATAATTCACATAGAGCCTGCCGGAAAAAATAAATATTGGCTGGGAACATGGGCGGGAGGTCTGTATCTTTTTGATTCAGTGACCAACTGTTTTCAAAAAATGGGCAAAGGGACAAATTATGAGAGCAGCAATATTTATTTTATAAAAGAAGTAAAACCTGGAACGCTATGGATTTCGACAGATAACAAAGGATTAATTTCTTTTGACATAAAATCCAAAACATTTTCTACCGTGATTCCTGAAGGCCAAGCTTTTTTTTTACATAACATAATTAATACAAATAAAGGTGAGGTGTATGTTGCATCTAACAGAGGATTATATTACTTTGCCTCTGTAACTTCGCAACCACGGTTATCCTTCGAATTCAATTCCATACAGTGTTTCTTTTTAGATAAAACACAAACGCTCTGGGTCGGGAACTCAAATGGCAAGGTTGGAAAAATCAATTCGTTTAACAAGCAGTTTCATTCAATTTCAGCCAATGACGTACTTAAAAATTTTGTTTCGTCCATGTTTTTTGACACTATTTCTAATACATTGTATTTCTCTTCTCAAAACCATTTTGTAGCATACAATCCTATCACCAGGAAAGCAAATTTAACATCGTTGCCACAGCAGTTTTGGTATTCGTTTTTTAAAATTCGAGGAAAAAAGGATGAATTTATTGTAGCGATACGCTCCGTCGGATTGCGGATATTCAATTATAAAACTAAATCATTGACACCTTTGAAATTTGAGAGCAACCCGTACAAAAATCTCTTGGATTCTGAGATTAACATGATTAGCCCAGATGGTTCTAAAGGTTTTTGGATTAGTGCCAATGGAGCGGCATTTCAGATTAATCAAAATGAAAAATCAGGTAGTTGGAAAATTGTCAAAGCAATAATTCGGAGTGAAAAAGGGTTACTTTCAGATTCGGACTTTCCAACTTGTTTTCAATTGCATCCTAATGGTGATTTTTTTATTGGAACTCAAGGAGGCGGCTTAAATCAGCTGACTAAGTCAGGAAAGCAAAAAAAATATTTGTCGTCCGCGACCGCAAGTGATTATAAATTGTCAAACGATTTTATTGAGTGCATGGCAGTCGACAAAAAAGGAAACCTTTTGGTTGGTACGCAAGCGGGATTAAATAGATTTAATGTAAAAACAGGGTCATTTAGCAAATTGATGACTACCTCCGGACTTATTGATAATTGGATTTTATCAATAGTCACAGATGCTAAAGACAGAATCTGGATTAGTACAAGAAAAGGTATTTCCCGAATTTCATCTGACTTTAAAAGTATTAAAAATTATAATACGGATGACGGAATACTATCTGATTCTTTCCTTGCAAGATCTGCTGCAAAAGATATTCTTGGTAATATTTATTTTGGTTCATCAAAAGGGATGGTTTGGTTTCACCCTGACAGCATATATGATAATCCACATATGGCGGATGCAGCGATAGTAGGTTTGAAAATTAATGAAAAATATGTAGGTGTCTCTGAAAATTCAGTTTTAAAACAAAGTATAGAGCTTACGAATGAAATAGTATTAAATAGAGATCAGTCTTCTTTTTCATTCCAATTAGCAGCTTTAAACTATTTTAATCCCGGAAAAAATAAAATTCAATATAAGCTGGAAGGATACGAGGAGGATTGGCAAGTGGCCGATGTCAATCAGGTTGCATCTTATTCTGAAGTCTCTCCCGGAACCTATACTTTTAGTGTTCGGGTTTCGAACGATGATGAAGTCTGGAATCCGGTTCAAAGAAAACTGGTGGTAAAAATAATAAGACCTTTCTGGATGTCGTGGTATGCTATTATTATTTATTTATCAGTAGTAGGGGGGACTTTCTATTTTATACGTAAAAGTATTACAAAAGAGTTGAACTCTCGAACCATTTCAAGTGAATTAATAATTCAAATTCCTATAAAGGAAGAAGATACAGCCGATCAGAAATTTATCAAAAAAGCATTGGCGTTAATAAATGAAAATATTGGCAATAGTGAATTTGGAGTACTCCAATTGGCCGAAAAAATGAATTGTAGTCGTGCTCACTTATATCGAAAAGTGATTGCAATGACTGGAGTCTCAGTTTCGGATTTTATAAAACAGACACGGATAACAAAGGCAGCTCAATTACTTTTACAAAAAACAGGAAATATTTCGGATGTTGCTTATAGCGTTGGATTTGATAATCCTGGTTATTTTAGCAAATGCTTCAAAAAACAGTATGGTGTTACTCCTGCAAACTATATTGTAAATCATTTAGATCAACAAAATACTGATGATTAAAAGTAAACATCTTTCTTTTGTATTTAAAATCATTCATTAATGCCTTGTATGCATGATGAGTGATTTTTCTTTACGTAGCATAACCTGAAAAGTATAAATTTATATCTGAGTAATAACATGGATTAATCTTCACCATTAGGGATTTTCTCAAGGTCAATTGATTATTACTTGCTTCAAAAACAATTTCGATCCCCGTGCAAAACCTCCTGGTTTTTATTCTTCTTCATATTATTTTAATTCCTAATTCACTTTTGTCCTGACCTGCAATTGGCTGTATGAATTAAATATTTTGACACAGTTTTAAAATGTTATTGATGTAATTCAGTTTGGTATTTCTTAATTATACGACTAATCAATATTCTTATAATAGTTGATTACAATTTCAACATACTTCTTTAATTGTAAATCGATATTATTGCATTACCGCTTATAATGAGCGATTTTTTCCATTTATTGAGCGATATATTCTATCCATACAACCCTTGTGATAATACATTTGTAGCAAGAAAATGAAATGGAAGATTACGAAAAAATCAATATATTCCAATAAATAAATATTTCGTGAAATTTTATAGGTGTTTTTTTTCGTTTTCTATAAACCACCAAAATACTAACTAAAAAAATTAACCAATGAAAAAACAATTAACTTTATTAATTTCATTTCCACTGTTGTTGGCAACTCAACTTATAAGTGCACAATCAACAACTGTAAGCGGATTGATTTATGATCAATCTGGAAGAGCAATTCCCAAATCGAATTTTAGAGAAAAAATACTGCTAACATTTCTTCTTCCTATTATTTCAGGAGCTGTAGTATTAAGATTGGAGAATCTGAATCAATATTAGTTTTTCTCAATTATTGATTATGTCTCAAAACAATTCTTTGAATATAAATGAAACACTAAGTTTCTTTTTCAAAAGAAATAGGAGCGGATATGGCACAGTAAAGAAAAAAATTGACAGGTCATACCCAGGTAAATTTAAAAAACAATTTCACGAAGCTCCTAACATCAATATTTTGCATTTGCTGAATTCTTTGCGTGATTGTTAATTAAGATTTTTATTAAAATTTAAAAAGGTATTAGCTTCATAAAATAGTGCTGAGTTTTAAAGCTGAAATAAACTTTAGAAAAAATCAACAATGAAAGAATTACTTTTTTAAACATGTTTAAAATGAAGTGTTTTTAAAAGATAAATGACACTGACTTAAATTTTATTTATAAAAACTAACAATTAAAATTTAAGAATCCAACCAACTATAACCAAGCATTTGGGCTTAAATTACTGTAGAAGATTTAATTAAAATCTACATTTAAATAAAGTCCATTATTTTAAACCATAAGGGATTTCGATTCCTTTAAAAAAAATATACTCTATGAAAATAGTATTCTGTAAGATTAATTACCTCGTAATGACTTTAAGTGTTTTTTCTTTAGTACCTGAAATCGCTGCCAACAATGTTGGTGCGATAAAAGGTAACAGTTCAAAAACAACTGAAGTTACTGCCGAAATCGGCAATGGGTTAAATGTATCCCGTCCTGCTGCTGAAGATTATTGTATTACTTTAATACCAATTGAAGGCAATTCTTCTAATGAAACATTCGATTTAAATGACTCTGACTTAGGTTTAAAAAACATAGTCGTAAAAGGTAAAGTAATAGATCCTGCCACCGGATTAGGTATTCCCGGGGTAACTGTTTTAATAAAAGGAACCCAAAAGGCGGTTTCTACGGATTTTGAGGGAACCTTTCAAATTGATGTAGATAACAGCAACGCCATATTGATTTTCAGTTTTATAGGTTATGATACCATTGAAGCGGCAGTAGGAAATAAAACGTTACTGAATATATCGCTCCAGCCTTCCAATACAACTTTAAGTGAGGTTATCGTGGTAGGTTTTGGTAAACAGAAAAAGATTAATGCGACGGGAGCTATATCCACTTTATCAGGAGAAGCTTTAACTCAATCACCTGTTGCAAACATTAGTAACTCATTAGTTGGTCGTGTTTCGGGTGTATTCGCTACACAAGGCGGAGGTGAACCTGGAAATGATGCGTCAAAAATTAGAATAAGGGGTGTAGGTACTTTTACAGGAAACACAGATCCTCTCTATTTAGTAGATGGAATGCAAGTTGACAACATCAATAACATTGATCCCAACGAAATTGAATCCATAACAGTTTTGAAAGATGCATCATCTACCGCAGTATATGGAATTAGAGGAGCAAATGGTGTATTGATTGTTACCACTAAGAGAGGTAAAACAGGTCCGCCAAAAATCAGTTACACATTCAACATAGGTGTAAATAAATTTACCGACATGCGCGAGGGCATGAATAGTGCCGATTATGCTTCAAATTTTAATCGTGCGTTAGAAAATGATTCTTTTGTTACTGGGGCAGTTTATGTACCAAAATTTACCGAAGCTCAAATTGAATTGTATAGAAATGGAAGCGATCCTGTATTTTACCCAAATAAAAATTGGCCTGATGAAATGTTTAGTAAAAACTCCACTCAAACACGCCACAACCTACAGTTAAGTGGAGGTTCGTTGAAAACAAAATACTTAGTGTCTTTAGGCTATTTCTCTCAAGAAGGATTGTTTAAGGATACCAAAGATATTGTTGATGCATTTTCCCCACAATCCACTTTCAAGAGATATAACCTTCGTTCCAATTTTGATTTTATCATTACTGATCGCTTAAAAATGAAAATTGATTTGTCCTCTCAAACAGAAGCCAGAACCGGTAATAACGCAAGTAATACTGAGAGAGTAATTGGAGATATTTTTCGTGCTAGTCCATTAAGTTCGCCGGGAATAATAGATGGTAAAATAGTTAATCTTACTACTGTTGAAAACAATCCTTACACGTCTTTACTTTTACCAAATAACGCTGGAGGGTTAAAACGTTCTTATCGTAATTATTTTAATGGTCTCATTCGTTTCGATTATGATTTAGGCTTTATTACTAAAGGGCTTTCTGCCCAAGCGAACATTGGCGTTCGAACCTATAATGACCAAACCGTTACAAATGCTAGAACTCTTGTTACCTACTTAGCAGTTAGACAAACTCCACCTGCCACTGGAATAAATTTTATACCAAGTCGTGATGAAGCTAGTCAATTTAATTTTGCACAAACAAGAAACTTTTATCGACAAATTACTGCCGAAACTGCTTTAAATTATTCAAGAAGTTTTGGAAAACACAATGTAAAGGGCTTATTGCTTTACAATGAGCAAAAAACCTTCGACCCGGATTTAGCTTTCGACATACCAAAAGGATATCAAAGTTATGTTGGTCGTGCAGAATATAACTACGATAGTCGTTATTTAGCAGAATTTAACATTGGTTATACTGGTACTGAAAATTTTGCAGAGGACCAACGATTTGGTTATTTTCCAGCTTTTTCATTAGGTTGGGTAGTTTCACAAGAATCTTTTTTTCCAAAAGATGCTTTTGTTAGTTTTCTGAAAATCAGAGGTTCTTATGGAGAAGGAGGGAATGATAATATTGGAGGTAATCGCTTCTTGTATAGACCAACAAGCTATAGTACATTTCCAAATGCGTATTATTTTGGAAATATAGGTTCAACTCTTGCCACTACTCAAGGAGTTAGAGAAGGTGCTACTGGGAATCCAGATGTAACTTGGGAAAGATCCGTTAAACGAAATATTGGTGTTGAATTAAATGTTTTAGATAATAAAATAAAATTTAATGGTGATCTATTTGATGAATATCGTGATGGTATTTTAGCGGCAACTCAAACAATTTCATCAATATCAGGATTGGAACAACCTTTTACTAACCTTGGAATTATGGCAAACAAGGGATTTGAGGCAGAAATATCATACAGTGATAAAATAGGTCAAGTTGGTTTCAGTATTTCAGGTAATTATAGTTTTGCGCGAAATAAAATTCTATACCAAGATGAAATTCCTAGAGAATTTGATTATCAAAGAAGAACTGGTCAAAGTACAGGTCAATTTTTTGGTCTAGTTGCCGAAGGTCTTTTTAATACGTGGGATGAAGTAAACGCCCCTGATAGACCTATTTATTCTTTTGCTAACAACAAAATTCAGCCTGGAGACATTAGATACAAAGATGTAAATCAAGATGGCGTAATTGATTATGATGATTCCGTGCCAATTGGGTATTCACGAATACCAGAATCGACATTTGGGGTAACACTTAGAGCAGATTACAAAGGGTTTGATGCAACTGTTTTATTTCAAGGCGTAGGTAATGTATCTCACGAGTATACTCGTTTTCAAAGAAGTACTGGTTTTAATCAAACCCCAAATGAGGGTTCTGCAAGTTATATGAATGAAAGCTGGACTCAAGAAAGATACGATGCAGGGTTACCTATTAACTTTCCTCGTTTTACTACATCTGCCAATCCAAACCAAGAAGCATCATCGTTCTGGTTGGCTGATGCTAGTTATATACGTTTAAAAAGTGTAGATGTTGGATATAATTTTAAGGGCAGTTTTCTGAAAAAAATTAGAATTACTAGCTTACGTTTTTATGTAAATGCAAACAACTTATTTACATGGTCTAAAATGTTGCCAGGTATTGATCCGGAGAATGTTTCAGCAGTTAGTCCCAATGAGGAGCCATATCCTTTGACACGTACAATAAATACAGGTTTTAACATTAATTTTTAAATTCTTTTATCATGAAAAAAATATATAGTTTTGGGTTATTATTATGTTTATTAATAACATCCTGTAATGATGATTTTTTAGAAAAAGCCCCAGGAGTAGATTTAACGGAAGATTTCGTATTTACCAATAAAGCTAACTTAGATGTATTCATAAATACAATTTATAGATATGGTGTCCACTCTAATTTTCGTTATGGAAATTATGCGAGTAGTTATCCTTTTTCAAAAACAACAAATACTGGTAGCATTCATCCAAGTTCTAGTATTAGCGATGAAGGTGATGCCTCACAACAACCTGGTACTGAAGGAAACAACGTTTGGAACTCAGGTAATATATTACCAACAAACATTCATACTACCGAAGATATTCGTTATTACATTCGTTGGATAGCCATACGCCAAATCAATTTGGTTTTGAAAAGAATCAATGAAGTGCCAGACCTTGATGAAAATTACAAAAATCGAGTAATTAACGAGATTAAGTTTATTAGAGCTTTGAACTACATGGAAATGCTTAAGCGCTATGGTGGCATGCCAATTGTTACTGAAGTATATGAAGCAGGAGCACCAATTGTTAATCCGAGAGCTACTTTCGAAGAGTGTGTTAATTTTATTTTAGAAGACTTAGAAGGAGCCATCATAAATTTACCAGCTACACATTCTGCGTCTGAGACAGGAAGAGCGACCAAAGTAGCCGCAGCGGCACTAAAATCTGAGGTATTACTATATGCGGCTAGTCCTCAGTACAATACGGCAACTCCTGTATTATCCATGGCTAATGCAGCAGACAATAAATTGATATGTTATGGTAATTATGACGCCAATCGCTGGAAGCTAGCAGCTGATGCTGCAAAGGAAGCACTTGACTTAGCGACAGCAAATAATTATCTATTAGTTGATGTAGTAGCCAATAGAAATCCAAATGATTTAAACAATGGAACATTAGGTCCATTAGGTAATTATCGTGTTTCTTGGGAAGTTCCTAATAACTCAGAAGTAATTATGATGTATCAAGGGGGAGCTAATAGAGCTAATGGTGTAACTGCCAATTATTGGGATCCATTGGCATTTTGGAACCCTAGAAGTTTCGGCTCTTTTTGGAGTGGCATAACTGTTCCCTTAAACTTTTTTAAGAAATATGAGAAATTGGATGGAACACCTCAAACTTGGGAGGCTACTGGTGGTACAGATTTAATTGCAAAATATGCACAATTAGATCCTCGATTTAAACAATCAATGACATATACAACTGCCTATCATTTCAGTAGTTTTAATTTTGCTGAAATTTACGAAGGAGGAAGAGACTATCCGCTCTGTAATGGTGGGATGTGGTTACGAAAATACATTCCAAGAAATGGGAATAATGCATATTTTCCAATGGATGTCATCTTTCGAGTTAACGAACTGTACCTCAATTATGCCGAAGCACTTAATGAAGCATCAGGAGTTCCTCCAATAGAGGCTTACAATGCTGTTAACGCCATAAGAAACCGCTCAGCCATGCCTAATCTTCCAGCGGGACTAACCAAAGATCAATTTAGAGAGCGTGTTAGAAATGAAATTGCAATAGAAATGCTTAATGATGATCATCGCTTTTGGGATGTGAAACGTTGGTTAATAGCTCAAGAGGAAGGTGTAATGCAAGGAGATTTTCATGGAATAAAGATTACTAGAACAGGTACAGCACCCAACTATAAATACTCATGGGTGCCTTATAAATTTGAAACTAGAGTTTTTCCAGATAAAATGTATCTACACCCTTTGCCACTAAATGAAGTACAAAAAGGGAATTTAATACAAAATCCAGGTTGGTAAATGCATTGGCGATTTTAACTATCAATTTAACCCGAAAAAAATAATTATGAAAATACAATATAAAAACATATATATATTCATTACCCTCTTGTCTTTGCTTATAAATAATGCATTACAAGCACAAGAGGTAAATAATGAAGCCTTAATAAACCAAGATACCATTGGTATATCCATAGAGGAAAATCATATGGATATTGGGTATGACAAACAACGAAGAGAAAAGGTTACGAGTTCTATTTCAACGGTAAAAGGTAAAGATTTAGAGCAAAATTTTAATCTAAATTTAGGAAACACATTATATGGTCGTTTAGCGGGGGCAACGGTAACCCAGGGAGGTTCTGAACCAGGTATTTCAGCACCAGGCATATCCATTAGAGGTTTAAATACTTTTGGTAATGCGGGTAGTGGACCACTTTATGTCATTGATGGCTTTGTTACTAGTGGGTCAGGTACTTCTAATGCCTTCATGCAACTAGTACCTGAAGAAATTGAAAGCATTTCAATTCTAAAAGATGCTTCTGCAACTGCCGTTTATGGAGCAAGAGCAGCAAACGGTGTTGTATTGGTAACCACTAAAACAGGAAAAGAAGGACCTATGAAAGTTAGTTTTACTACTAGACAAGGTTTTAATCAAGCACAATCGTTACCTAAGTTTCTTGGAGCATATGATTATAGCCTTTTATATAATGAAGCTTTAGCCAATGATGGTTTAGCTCAAAAATATACTGCTAGCGATTTGGAAGCTTACAAGAATGGTAGTGATCCCTTATTCCATCCCAATGTAAATTGGTATGATGAAGTTCTACAACCGATAGCACCAGTAGCTAGCTATGACATAAAATTTACAGGTGGTGATAAATTTATTAAATATTTCGTTATGGCAAACGCCATCAATAGTAATGGTTTAATAAAAGAGTTTGGTGATTTAGATGAGGAAAGTTCCAATTCGAAGTATGAAAAATATAATTTTCGATCTAATTTAGATCTTAACATAACAAAAAATCTATTAGCTGAATTTAAAATTGGTGGAGCAATTGAAAGAATTAGAAATCCTGGCACCTATAATGTTGGTGGAACGTTTACCTTGTTGCAACAATTACCACCAAATGCGTTCCCTGTATTTAACCCAAACGGAAGTTATGGTGGAACTAATATTTATGCAAATCCAGTAGGTAATTTACTTTCAACAGGTTTTGCCGAAACCAATACAAGAACGATTCTAGCTTCATTGAAAATAACTCAAAAACTAGATGTAATTACCAAAGGCTTGAGTGTGTCAGGAGCAATCGCTAACAATAATTATTTTGAATCAGGTACTATAAAAACGAAGACGTATCCACGCTTCTCTATCACAAAAGGTGCTAATGACGCAGTAATTTATAGTCCAGCAACTGGACAATTATCTCCGTTAACAAATACTGATGAAACTTTAGATCAATATAGAAACATTACCATTCAAGCTTTTTTAAACTATAACAGAACTTTTGGGAAATCAGACATTTCTGCAATGACCATGTTTAATACAGACAATATCACGCTTAATGGTACTACTGCCAATGCTACAGATCCTTATAAACATAATAGTTTTTCAGGACGCCTTACTTACATGTATGATAATCGATTCATAGCTGAATTTTCGGGATCGTATATGGGAACTGAAACTTTTGCACCAGGAAAAAGATATGGTTTTTTTCCAGCGGGTTCAGTAGGTTACATCATCTCAAATGAGTCATTTTTGAAAGACAACAACACCCTTAATTTCCTAAAATTACGCGCATCTTATGGACTTGTTGGAAATGATGTCATTCAAACATTAGGTTCAGGTACTAGATATGGTTATTTTCAAACTTATGGTGGTCCAGGTTACACTTTTGGAACTGGAAATTCTGGCTTTGGTGGTTTTCAGGAAAATACCATTGCCAATCCAAACATTACCTGGGAAAAAGAAAAAACCCTGAACATAGGTTTAGATTTTACGATCTTTAAAAACCTTCACATTTCTTATGATTATTTTAATCGTGATCGCTATGACATTTTAGTTTCTGCTAATAGTATAATTCCTGCGTTTACTGGTATTCCATCACCAAACTTAAACCAAGGAAAAACTAAAAGTGAAGGTTTTGACATGTCATTACGCTATAACTTTAATAGTAAAAAACAATTTAGATTTTTTGCTGAAATAAATGGAGGCTATTTTGAAAATAAAATCGTTTTCAATGCTGAAGCACCAAATTTAAATACTCAATCACTTAGAACAAACTCAGTAATTGGACAACCATTTGGATTAAATGCCATCGGTTTTTATAGTGCTGATGACATTCTTTTACGTCAGACTGATCCTGCCAGCGTACCAGGTGTAGTAACTGAGGTAATCAAAGCGGGAGACATTAAATACCAAGACATTGGAGGGCCAAATGGAATGCCTGATGGCATCATTGACGTAAATGATGTTATGGCAATAGGAAATCCAAGCATGCCTAATTTCACCATGGGTTTGCACACAGGATTTAAGTATAAAGGTTTTGATGCCGATTTTGTTTTACAAGGTGTAACAGGTAATACTGTTTATTTGGGTGGTAATACATTTCACGCTTTTCAAGGTAATGGACAAGTTGGTCCAATTGCTTTGAATAGATGGACTCCCGAGACAGCTGCAACTGCTGATTATCCAAGATTATCCTCAAGAGATAACCTAAACAATTATCAGTATTCAAATTTTTGGCAACGTGATGGAAGCTTTATCAAATTAAGAAGTGCAGAAATTGGTTTCACGTTTCCAACAAATGTTGCCAAATCAATAAAAATGGATTCAGTTCGATTCTTCCTCACAGGAACAAATATTTTTTCCATAGATAAGATAGAATATGGTGATCCAGAATCATTAGCAGGTTATCCCGTAATGAGAACTATTAACATGGGTATCAATTTACAATTGTAACTCCTTAATATTTAAAAAAATTATTATGAAAAAATATAAGTATATTATAATTGCCTTAATTAGCCTTGCATTTAATGGCTGTGAAGATCTTGATAGAGAATTTGTTACAACACTTCAGCGTGACGAAATCGATGCTTCTTTTGAGAATGTTAGTTCTTTATTAAACTCCATATATTCAGAGCTTCCCGATGGTTTAACGCCCATAGGTGGAGCAGCCATGATGGCATCTGCATCAGACGAAGCTGAATTTAGCATTCCAACTAACAGTGTACAGAATTTTAATACTGGTGGATGGAATGCAGTTAGTAACCCAGAGTCATTTGTTTGGGGGAATTATTATAGGGGTATTCGTAAAATAAATCAGTTTTTAGTATCAACAGATAAAATTAATCTTGACCGATGGAAATTAGACCCTTCATCGCAAATCATTTATGAACAAAACCTTGCCGCTATTGCAAGATGGAAATATGAAGCCCGATTTTTACGTGCGTATTTTTATTTTGAATTGGTAAAACGATACGGTGGTGTTCCTCTTTTAAATACAGAACTATCTCTAAATGATGATTTTACATCTTATAAGAGAAATACTTTAGAAGAATGTATTAATTTTATTACTTCAGAATGCACTATAGCTGCTCAAAACTTACCATTAAATACATCTACATTGCCTTACGCAAATCTTAATGATTTAGGCAGGGTAACAAAATTATCAGCGTTAGCGCTGAAAAGCCGTGTATTATTGTATGCAGCAAGTGATTTATTCAATACTCCGTCTTGGGCTGCCGGATACCCTAATCCAGAATTAATCTCATTACCCTCTGGTAATCGTAATGATCGATGGAAAGCGGCTTCGGATGCAGCAAAAGCTGTAATTGATGCTGGAACTTTACCTGTGTTGGGGGCATATAAAGCATTGTTTAACACTAACAATAATGCCGAAATTATTTTAGCAAGAACCAGTGGTCGCAGTAATGCGTTTGAAAAAATTAATGCACCTATTGGGTTTAACACTGCCACAGGTGGTAATGCACCCTCTCAAGATCTCGTTGATGCATATGAAGTAAGAGTTGGATCTGGTGCTAGTGCTACCGCAGTGATGTTTAACTGGAATGATCCAGCAATGGCAGCTAATCCTTATGCTAATAGAGACCCGCGTTTGGATTTTTCAATTGTGGTTAATAAATCTAATTTTGGTACACCTGCTCGTCCTGTACAGCTATGGGAAGGAGGGTTAGATGGCAAACCAATCATAAATGCATCTAGAACGGGTTATTATTTAAGAAAATATCAATTCGAGAGTTTTAATCTTACAAATAATGCTGATGGTATAAAAAGTTGGATTCTTTTCCGTTTTCCTGAAATTTATCTTAATTATGCTGAAGCCTTGAATGAATGGAGTCCTGGTAATGCGGACATTAAAATTTATTATGATAGGGTTAGGTCTAGAACTGGTGTTGCGATGCCAGGTCTACCAGCAGGTTTATCTCCAGCACAAGTTAGAGAAAGAATCCGTAATGAAAAAAGAGTGGAATTTGCCTTTGAAGATCACCGTTTATGGGACGTTCGTAGATGGATGCAAGGTCCTGAATTTTTAGGAAAACCATTAAGAGGTGTTAAAGTCATCAGTACAAATCCAATAAATACGACTTTTAGCTATACTCCGGTAATTGTAGAAAACAGAACTTTTGATGCTAAAATGTATTTATATCCTATTCCTCAAAGTGATTTGAACATTAGTAAAGGAGGACTTATTCAAAATCCGCTGTGGTAGAAAAATAAAAAATATTCATTGATACAAAATAGTCAACCGTGGCCGGAATTTACCGGCCACTTGATTTATACAATTAGCTTTCTGTAAAACTATTCTACTGTTATAAAAAATTAATCTATAAATTATAAAATTTGAAAAAATCAAAATTTTTAATCGTATTGATGTTTATCAGTACTTTTTTAGCATCGGCTAACAATTGGTATGTGACCGGATTAGGAAATGATTCTAACGATGGAAAATCTGTTTCAAAAGCATTCCTTACTTTACAAAAAGCAGCTGATTTGGTACAGCCTGGAGATATAGTTTTTGTAGGAAATGGGATTTACACAAACTCCGACATCTCAGATGGAGGTGCGGTTCTACAAATACGAAACTCTGGTAATGCTAATGCCTGGATTACATGGAAAGCTATTAAAGGAGAAAAACCGGTTATTAATCCTAAAGGATGGGCTGGAATTCAGGTTACAGCTTCGTACAATATTATTGACGGAATTAATGTAATTGGAAATAACGATTCCATTTTTTTACTTCAGGCTCAGGAAGATGCCAAGCTGACAACTCCAAATCCTTATTTTAACAGCAATGGTATTTGTTTTGAAGGTCGAAAAATGCCTGCAGATCAAAAGCCACACCACCTGATTATTCGCAACTGTGAAGTGGCTAAATGTGCAGGAGGCGGAATTGTAGGTTTGGAAATAGATTACATGACCATTGAAGATTGCAAAGTTTATAACAATGCCTGGTTTA
This sequence comes from Flavobacterium circumlabens, assembly GCF_004345565.1. Taxonomy (GTDB): domain Bacteria; phylum Bacteroidota; class Bacteroidia; order Flavobacteriales; family Flavobacteriaceae; genus Flavobacterium; species Flavobacterium circumlabens. Next base: position 602,880 of record NZ_SLWA01000003.1, read on the forward strand.
TGCGTTATGGCGGTTCAGGAATAACCACATTAAATAACTGGGCATTTGATGATGCAGCGGGTTATCATATTATAATTCAGCGTAATTATGTTTGGAACAACAAAACTATGGTGCCATGGGAAAAAATTCAAAAGTTAAGCGATGGAAACGGAATTCTTCTTGATGTTACAGATCAAAAAAAGCAAGGAGCAACTAATCCAAATGCTGACGCTGTCGTAAAACCTAATGAAAATCAAAATTTAATAGGTACTTCAACGACATCTCAAGCAATTCCTAAAGCTGTAACGCCATCGATAAAGGTAAATCGTCCTGTATGGAAAGGTAGGGCATTGATTGCTAATAATCTAAGTGCATACAATGGAGGTTCAGGCATACATGTTTTTCGAACCAGTCACGTCGATATTATTAATAATACGACTTTTTGGAATGGTACAATAGTAGGTTATCAGGAACTTTTTCCTAACAATAGCGATGATATCGTTATTTTGAATAATGTAATTGTTCCCCGTCCTGGAGGGCAGGTAACCTCAAACAACAAGAACACCAATATACGTTGGGATTACAATTTATATCCGGTAGAACAAAAGGTTTTTAAAGGAGAGCATGATATTGTTGCAGATCCAGAATTTATCGACATTCATACTGACTTGACAAAAGGAAATTTTAAGCAGGCAAAGGAGAGCTCCGGTATTGACTCAGCTAGTAATGATCTGCCACAATCCACCGATATTGATGGAAAAAAACGTTCTAATATTCGTCGCGATCGAGGAGCTTTTGAACAATAGTCAGTTTTTCACAATTAGGCATTATTGAATAATAATCAATTCTATGCATCCAAACGTTAATTATCTTCTTGATATTTAAGGGTATTAACAGCACAGTTATAATTTTTTTTTTAAACTCCAAATAAATGCTCAAATCAGGAATTTATTTAGCAATATTAATGCTAATTAGTAGCGCTTCAGCCCAGACAGTAAAGGTAGAACTTAACAACAACTGGCAGTTCAGAAAAAAAGGAGACAGCCAATGGATGGCAGCTGTCGTACCTGGTACTGTACATACTGATTTGCTTCAAAACAAGAAAATTGAAGATCCTTTTTTTCGTAATAACGAAAAAAACTTGCAATGGATTGGTACTTCTGATTGGGAATATAAAATGGAATTTCAGGCAGATGATCAACTCTTAAACAATGATGTAATTGAAATTCAGTTTGAAGGTATTGATACTTATGCAGATGTTTTTATAAATGGCACTAAAGTAATTACCGCTGATAATATGTTTTTATCATGGAAAGCGGATATAAAAAAATATTTAATTAAGGGGCAGAACAATTTATCTATCACATTTTATTCTCCTATAAATAGAACAATGCCTATCTACGATAGCCTTCCTTATGTAGTGCCGATAAGCAACAATGATCAATCAGATAAACGATTAAGCGCCTTTACCAGAAAAGCTGGATATCATTATGGATGGGACTGGGGACCTCGTTTTGTAACTTCGGGTATTTGGCGACCAGCAAAACTAGTGGCGTGGAAGAAGGTTCATATTGAAGATTTATTTATAAAACAGCTAAAATTAGAGGCAAATAAAGCCAGTCTGGAAGCTCAAATGAACCTGTCAAGTAGTTCTGAAGGATTAAAAATAGTGCAGCTATTTGTTGATGATGACCAGACTCCTATAGTGACTAAAAATATAATGGTTTTTAAAGGAGAGAATAATATAGCTGCAAAATTTGAAATGAATGATATTCAACTGTGGTGGCCAAATGGTATGGGCAGTCAAAAACTTTATAAGTTCAGGGCTGTCATTTTAGATAAAAATGCTGAAGTTGGAAGTAGCGAAGTAAAGCGTGGTCTGCGTACAATTGAATTGGTAAACCAAACAGATGAAAAAGGTAAATCATTCTATTTTAAAGTCAATGGAAAACCTGTCTTTATCAAAGGGGCGAATTATATTCCACAAGATAATTTTTTACCTCGGGTTACTAAAGAACGGTATGAACATGTTATTAATACGGCCGTTTCGTCACACATGAACATGCTACGAGTTTGGGGTGGAGGAATTTATGAAAATGATCTGTTTTATGATCTTTGTGATGAAAAGGGAATTTTAGTGTGGCAAGATTTTATGTTTGCCTGTACTATGGTTGCACCGCTTGAAAATGTAAAAATGAATATTATTGCCGAGGCAAAATACAATGTAAAACGTCTTAGAAATCATTCTTCTATTGCGCTTTGGTGTGGTAATAATGAAGCCACACAGTTCATTAACGAAAAATTTTGGGGACATACAAAAGATAACTTTAAGACAGCAAAGGATTCTGCTACTGTTTTTAATACCTATGATGAGGTCTTTCATACTTTGCTTCCGGGTGTACTTAAAGCTTATGATGAAGAAAAATTCTATTGGTCTTCTTCACCAAATTATGAAAATTACTCCATGAAATATAAATTTAACCTTGCTTCAGGCGACATTCACTATTGGGGTGTCTGGTGGGGGAAAGAACCCTTTGAAAAGTATAATGAGGTGGTTGGCAGATTTATGAGCGAGTATGGATTTCAGTCATTTCCAGAACTTGAAACAGTAAAAAAATATACAATTCCTTCGGATTATGATATAAATTCAGAAGTAATGACCGCCCACCAGCGTTCTACAATTGGAAACGGAACCATTACACATTATATGAAAGAGATGTTTACCGTTCCGAAAAAATTTGAAAATTTCCTCTATGTTGGTCAGGTTCTTCAGGCGGAAGGAATAAAAATAGCATTGGAAGCACATCGTCGCGCTAAACCTTACTGTATGGGGACACTTAATTGGCAGATAGATGATTGTTGGCCAGTAGCCTCCTGGAGCAGCATGGATTATTATGGACGATGGAAAGCACAGCAGTATATGACTAAACATGCTTTTAATGAATACCTAATATCGGCAGTTAAAGAGAAAGATAGTATCAAAATATTTGCAATATCAGATGTTTATAAATCTGTAAATGCCGTTGTGCAAATTTCGCTTATGGACTTTAATGGTAAAGTTTTAAAATCTAAAAACCAACAGGTGCTATTGCCTGAAAACAGCAGTACTCATATTATGTCCTTTAAGGAAAATGAATTAGTTAGCTTAAGTAACAGGAAAAATGTGGTGCTTAGTATGAAGTTGCTGATTGATAATAAGCAAGTTTCTCAAAATAATTTTTATTTTGAAAAGCCTAAAAATTTGGAACTTTCTAAAGTGAAAGTGAAGCTCAGACAACTTAACGAAAATACTATCGAAGTAAGTGCATCCAAAATGGCAAAAAGTGTCTGGTTGTTTTTACCGGGTGTTGACAATGCTTTTAGTGATAATTATTATGATTTAATTCCCGGTGAGAAAAAGATCATAAAAGTAAAAGCAAATAATTTAAAACACAGTCTGAATAAAATTCAGATAAAAACTTTGATTGATGCTTATTAAATTTAGTAACAAACTTCCCGGCAGTGCTGTTTAGTTCATAGATTTAGTTTTTGTTGATGAATCACAGTTGTTATTAGTAAGACGTGGAAAAAATTCAGTTTAAAATTAAAGTTCTAAAAATTGCCATAAATGTAAAATAGTAAAGCCGATAAATTCAAAGAACCACAACAATTTGGCATGTGTACGGCCGCAAGCTATAAAACTATTAGTAACTATTAAGAAAACCCATTATGAAAATCAACACATTTAAAAAAGTATTTTACGTTACAACGATACTGGTTGCGGTGTTTACCAGTTGCGAAAAATTTGAAGAAAATGAAGGAGGAGAAGTTGAAAAAATCAGCAGTGTAGAAAAAAGCGCTGTCTTAGCATCTGCAGGTGGACTTACAGTCCCGCCAATAATTAGCCAGACTACTATTAATAATTTTAACACAGCAAACAGTTCCAACCCGCTTAAGCATTTGACCATTTCTAATGATTATCGGGTTGAAGTGAAATTAAGTACTTCCAATGTTTATCAGGAAGTGCAGGTTTTTAAGACAGATAATTATGCCATAGCAAAGGGTTCTGACAGACGGCCTCAAAACTCTGCTTCTTTTGCTAACTTTTCTTTTACCAGCGGAAATACAATAGATATCCGCGTAACGGGCATTCAACCCCTTACAGGTTGCGTAATTCGACCTAGACGCTTAGGAATTACTTCGACTAAGGTAAATACTTACCAATATTCTTTCAGAATAAATACCAACCAAAAGCTTTCTCTTGACATGAACGGCAATAGGCTGAACCCTCTTTTCATTTTTGGCAACCCTCCGGAACCAACTTTAGAAACTTCTGCTGCGGGAGCAATCAACTTCGCACCGGGAACTATTACAAATGTTGATCATATGGTTATTAATTCAGGTGCCAGAATAAATATTCCCGCGGGAGCTATTGTTCAGGGAAATTTTGTATTGCCAAAAGGTGCTAACAATGTAAAATTTCTTGGACATGGAATCATAACCAGCGGTAATCTTAATTTCAGCTCTACGGGTGATATCAAATGGGACAATTCAACATTTGCTCCAGATCCGGGTCATCGCGCCTGGAACGGCGTTAACAATGTTAGCTGGGAGGGGCTTACTATTGTAAATGCAGCACAATGGGTTTTTGCCTGTACTTACGGTAATGAAGGTACAAACAACGAAACGCACTCCAGCCACCATAATACTTTTAGAGATCTGAAACAAGTACACTGGAACCCTGAAACAGATCCAATGTGGTTTGACGGGGATTATAATACTGTTAACGACTGTTTCTTTTTCGCTAACGATGATGTAACTTCTCATGGTTCCAATAATTGTACTTTGACTAATTTAGTAATCTGGCAGGGTGGAAATGGCGGACATCTACTTTTGTTAGATAACTGGAGTTCTTCAAACACCATCACCTATGATAACATAGATCTTATTGGACAGGATAATGTTATGGAAACAGTGCTTTTAAAAGCTACACAGCCACTAAATAGAACATTCAATAATATAACAATTAAGAATTTGTTTGTAGAAGAACGTACTGCACCAAGCTCGTATTGGAAAAACAGGTTCTTTAGTCTGTATGCCCCGACTGGTACAGGTAAGTATTCCGTATCTAATTTTTTGTTTAATAACATTCGGCTGCCTAATCAAAACTCTGCTGCTGATGGTGAAGGTATCCTGGCGCCTGCTTTAAGTGTTACAGGATTAAAATTTACCAACCTTTATATGGGTGGTACTAAAATGATGAGTCTCAGTGGAGCACACATTAGTAAAAATGGCAACGTAACCGGTGAGGTGTTCCAGTAAATTAATATTTGAAATAAACAGACATAGATCTATTACTATTTTAATATGCACTAAAAGCAGTTGATTACGCTCTACTGCTTTTTTTACCTAATGTAGATAATGCATTTAGTGATAATTATTTCGATTTGTTGCCCAATGAGAAAAAAATAATAGAGGTAAAAACTAAAAATTTGAAATCTGATTTAAAAAGAATTGAAATCAAGACATTGATTGACGCTTACTAATTAAATTAGCTTCTATAGCAAATAGTGGCAATCAGGCCGAACTGCTTTTGATTTCCAACAAAGGACGTTATATCTGGATTAATGGGCTATATGCCTTTGTTTTGACAGACTTATTTGGAAATTGGTTTTAAAATTAATGAGAAAAAATAACAAAAAATGAATACAAAAATTTTAGAAAACCCAGATAAACCAACGAAAATTCTCAATGCAGCAGTAATTGTAGCAGCTTTAGGATATTTCGTGGATATTTATGATTTATTACTTTTTGGGATTGTACGTACTGATAGTTTAACGGATCTTGGAATCACTGGCGATGCTATACGAAATCAAGGAGAGTACCTTATAAGTATGCAAATGTTTGGAATGCTTTTCGGCGGAATTCTGTGGGGAATTTTAGGAGATAAAAAAGGCAGAATTTCGGTATTATTTGGCTCCATCTTGATTTATTCAGTTGCCAATATTGCCAACGGTATGGTAACTACGGTAGATGGATATGCTTTTTGGAGATTGATTGCCGGAATTGGTCTTGCAGGTGAATTAGGAGCTGGAATCACACTAGTGGCAGAATCTTTACCCAAAGAAAAAAGGGGTTACGGTACTATGATCGTGGCTTCTGTCGGGGTTTCGGGAGCGGTGGCGGCTTATTTAGTTTATCAAGTTTTTCAAGATTGGCGCTTATGCTATTATGCGGGAGGCGTTTTAGGTATTTTATTGTTGTTTTTAAGAATTAGTATTACCGAGTCAGGAATCTTTAAAAAAACGATTGAGAACAATGAAAGAAAAGGAGATTTTTTGTCTTTGTTTACAAACAAAAAAAGATTTTTCAAATATTTAAACTGCATTCTGATTGGGATGCCCCTCTGGTTTTTAGTGGGAATATTAATTACGTTTTCACCGGAATTTGCTAAAGCATTAGGAATTCAAGGAGGAGATTCTATTGAAGCTGGAAAGGCTATTGCTTTTTGTTATGGGGGATTGGTTTTTGGTGATATAGCAAGTGGTTTGTTGAGTCAATGGTTTAAAAGCCGTAAAAAAATCATGTACATTTTTCTGATTTTTAATTTCATAATGAGCTTTGTCTATTTAAATGCTTTCGGCCTATCAGATAGTCTTTTCTATTTCCTGTGCTTTTTGATGGGTATATCTGTTGGGTATTGGGTTTTATTTGTAACCATTGCAGCAGAACAATTTGGCACTAACATCCGGGCAACTGTCACTACAACGGTTCCTAATTTTGTTCGGGGTTCGCTTCCGCTAATGATTTTGGTCTATTCCTATTTTAGAGATTCGATTTTTGATGGTGATATTCTAATATCCGGAATGGTAGTAGGCTCTGTAATATCGTTTATTTCTCTATTCTCTTTATCAAAATTAAAGGAAACTTTTTCTGTAGATCTAGATTACTCAGAGAGCGTGTAGTGCAGTTGAAATTCAAGATAAAAAAATATAAGAAAATTTAAAATAGTATTATGTCAATAAACTTATTTGATTTAACGGGAAAAACGGCTTTGATTACTGGAGGCGTACACGGTTTAGGAATGGCTATGGCCAAAGGCTTGGGACAAGCAGGGGCAAAAATTGTGGTTAATGATCTTTCAGAAGAGGCATTGGATAAAGCAGTAGAAGAGTATAAGTCAGTTGGAATTGAAGCCTATGGATATGTATTTGATGTTACAGATGAGAAAGCGGTAATAGAGGTTATAACTAAAATTGAAGCAGAAGTTGGTCCTATCGATATATTGATAAATAATGCAGGCATTATCAAAAGAACTCCACTTATTGAGATGGAAGTTGAGGATTTTACCGCAGTTATAACAGTAGATTTAATTAGTCCTTTTATTGTTTCTAAAAATGTTGTAAAAGGTATGATTAAGCGTGGCGGAGGAAAAATAATAAATATATGCTCTATGATGAGCGAACTGGGAAGAGACTCGGTAGGCGCTTATGCCGCTGCGAAAGGCGGTCTTAAAATGTTAACAAAAAATATGGCTACTGAGTGGGCCAGATTTAATATTCAAATCAATGGAATTGGTCCGGGTTACTTTGCGACCAGTCAAACCGCTCCTATAAGGGTAGATGGTCATCCATTTAATGATTTTATTATTAGCAGAACACCAGCTGCCCGTTGGGGAGATCCAGATGATTTACAGGGTGCGGCCATCTTTTTGTCATCAAAGGCAAGCGATTTTGTAAACGGTCACATTCTTTATGTTGATGGAGGAATTCTTGCCACAATTGGAAAACCATCTAACGAATCATAATACCTACTCGTTATGACTTTATTAAAAATAATATCCTTTGGAATAATTGCTATTTCATTATCTTCTTTTACTTCAAAAGATACCATTACAATTACAGTAAAAAATACTTTAAATGCGGAAAGGTCAAATGAAACAGTAGCGGTGACAAAGAAGCTTTTAAAAATTAATGATCTAAACTCTCTTGGAATTCGAGATAAAAAATCTGGAGAAATACAAATAAGCCAAACAGTGGATATTGATGGTGACGGCACTTTGGATGAATTGCTATTTCAACCCAAAATGGGCCCAAAGTCAAAAAGAGAATACACAGTTTTTCAAATTTCGGAACATGAAAGCCCAAAAACGGAAATCTTTTGTTATTCAGGCATATGTTGGTGTTGTGAAAAAAGAAGCCCCAATATGGATTGAAAATGAAAATCTTTTAGAATGGCTCAAGAATTTTAAATAAGATATAATGTAAAGTAGAATGTCTTAATTATCACAAAAGTAATGGTTAGTCATATTCTACTTTACATTATTCTTTACTTTCCATAACCGTTGCCCAATGCTCCTGCGGTTTCGTACAAAATACCCTCGCCACCGCCTACGATAGCATCAAAAAAATTAAAGGCTTCACGGTTTTGTACAATGTGGTAATCTTTACCGACTACACCCAATACGGCATTATTATCGGTGCGTATGTTGGCGAAATAGTTAGGAACTTCCAATTCGTTACTGCCTATCTCTATACCGTTTGCCGTTTCTATAATGCCCGAACCTTTGGTAATTAGGGGAGATTTTACGACTTCGTAATCTAAACCTGCGTGTTTGATAGCTTCCTCGCTTGTTGGGTATTGCTCCACGATTTGCCCCAAACCGTGCCATGCCTTTTGTTGTACGCTAAAAAATGAATAACGTCCTGTTCTCTCGTTGAAATTAATGTTATGTGACATAATAAAATGATTTAAAAAGTTTGAAAATTGTTTGAATAATCGTTGTTAAAATGGGAGGTCTTCCGCTGTTCCTTGTACTGTAACTTTGTTGTTTTCGACTTGTGCAGTAGCCTGTACGCTTTCTATTTTTCTGCTACCTCCGTGTAGTTTAATTTGCGAAGTATGGAAATTGAGTCCTGCTCTTGCTTCTCCATCATTGCCTGTCCACGCTCTTGTACTTACTCTGCCCGATAGTTCAACCAAAGTGCCTTTGGTAAGTAGCTTGGCTACGTTTGGGGTAATCCAATAGGAGCAGTCGAAAAAGGTCGCTTGCTCTATGCGTTCGCCCTGCTGGTTACGGTAGCTGTCGTTGGTTGCTACTGAAAAATTTACGACTTGTTTGTTCTGTGACGTTGTGCGTACTTCCGCATCTCTTGTCAGTCTTCCTGTGATGTTCATGATTTTTGATTTTTACATTATTAAATTCCTGTTTGATTTTTTTGATTTAATTTATTCGGAAATGAGAGGAGGTGCTGAAGTTTCGTTTCCCTTTTTTACCATTTTCAATGCTATATTTTTTCATTTCTGACATTTTTTTTATTCGTCTAAAGAGCCGGAGTATGCTTTGTTTCGTTTCACGAGCATAAAAGGTTCGTGTTTAGGAGGAACAAGTTTTTGTCAAAAAAATACAACCTGAATAGGTGGAGATTTTTTTGCAAACCCGAAGGGCTTGACCTTGTTCCTGCGTTAAGAACACGGAAATTCCTTTGCTCTTGAAATGAGAAGAACATCATACTGGCTTCCTGGTTAAAAACTTATGTGGAAGCCAATGGAAAAGGCATTTGGCAAATGGTCTATGTGATTAGAAAATAGGCATTTATCTATCAGAATTTTTAATCATTTTAAGTATTTGTGGCTATGAAAGCCACCAAAAGAGTATTGGAAAATATTGTGGGGGATTTGCTCGGAATTTTTCAATATGCTTTTCAGTATTTTACAACCAAAGCTCTTTTATGGAAAGGGTATAGTGCGGGAGGTAAATGTGCTTTGGGTATAAGAAGTGTGGACATAAAAAAAGCAGAACCTTTAAGTTCTGCTTCTAAAATCTCACCCAAAAGACTATAAAATTATTAAAGAGTAAGTTCTTTTTCAGTAGCTATAAATGCAAGTTCCATAGATTGAAATTTACTTGACACCAAATCCATATCCTTACTGATTTTCTGACTCGTAATTTTTGCATAAATCTGAGTTGTGGAAATGTCTTTATGCCCCATCATTTTGCTAAGACTTTCAAGAGGAACTCCTTCTGTTAGAAACATAGTACCGAAAGTATGTCTGGCTGTATGGAAGCCGATTTTGTGTTCAGGAAAAATCTCTGCCTGTTCAATAATCTTGCGGATGTGGGTATTGCAAGTAGGGTTAGAAGGTGTCGGAAAAACAAGTTCATTCCGCATAACACCCACGTATTTATCAATTATTCTTTTAGGTATTTCAAGCAAGCGTACATTTGATGCATTATCTGTTTTTTTACGTCTGCTGATAATCCATTGATGACCGTCAAAGAATGACTGTATATTGCTTCGCTTTAACTTCTTAATATCTGAATATGATAAACCGGTAAAGCAACTGAACACAAATAAATCCCGGACTAACTCAAACCTTTTATTTGCATTATGAACCAAAATCTTCTCAACATCTTCTTTAAGCAGATAGCCACGGTCTTTTTCATTCATCCTAATCTCGTAATCTTCGAAAGGATTTTTTCTGATTAGTCCTTTCTTAATAGCAAGCTGTACCATTCGGATGACTGGCATTGTATAAACACATACTGTATTATGAGTACATTCCTTATCTACACGCAGAAAGAAGTCGAACTCACGAATAAAATCTGGGTTAAGTTCACGAAATGCCATATCTTCTTGATAATACCTTTCTTTTATAAAATCACAAAGATGTTTGTACACAATAATGTATTTTCTGTAAGTGTTTTTAGCACGTTCACCTTTTGAAACCAACCTCTCAAATTCTTCATTATGCTTTTTGAAGACTTTTAGGAGAGAGTCTTCCATAACTCCAATACCAAGGAAAGTGTTTTTTAATTTAATGGCGGTTGCAAAACCTTCATCTTTCATTATTTCGTCATAATGATGGTCTATACGTAATCTTATTTTATCTAATTTAATGTTGATTGCCAATGCTTGGGCACTCTTGCCCAAAAGCCTACCGTGTTTTAAATCCCAAGTATTAGGATTTATCTCTAATTTGGTGCTAAAACAGGCTGGCTTACTGTCTATGGTGATACGCCCCATAATTGCAACTGTTCCATTCTTCTTCGGTTCATTTTTCTTTAGGTAGTAAAGTAATTTGAACGTGGACTTTTTTGTCTTCTCCATAACTCAAAAATTTAATGTTTAAAATTAACTTTCATTGAGTTACAAGTAAATATGAAAAATAACGCAAATAACTGAAATATAGCTATTTAAAACTACTACGCTAAGCCGTAATCAGTAACGATTTAGTAACCTAACTTTGTCGTTTCAATCCCAAAAACTAAAGTACACAACCTTCCAACTTTAGAACACCATTTTATAAACCACTTTATAGTAACGGTTTTCACCGTTTTACCTATTTTTGCTTTTTATTAATTCTTTTAAAGGAAAAAAATAAAAGGATTTCCACTACTATCAGGGCTAGGCACTTAGTTTCATAAGAAGTTTATTTTTATACAATATTTTCTTGAATATGGTAATCCCACTCTTGTCATCCGGAGTGAAGTAGAACGTGGGCTTCGACTTCGCTCAGCCTGACAAAATGAGAATAAAAATAAATGGAAATCCGTATAAATCTATGCTTTGCGATAGCAATCCGTGTCATCCGTGTGCGATTTTCGCGACCTTCGCGGTTACATTTATTTTTTTGACTAATTTTGAACACCACAATCGTATTAATAATTTCATGCAAAAATCAATCAGAATTATATTTCTCTTTTTAGTTTTCAACTCTGGTTTCGCTCAAACCAATTTTGAAAACCCGGAAGTTGATCCCAATCAGATTCAAAAGAATTTCAGCGACTGGTCAGCTTATCAAAGTAAAAATATCATGCTTTCGAGAGATTTTGTGGCACTTGATGTTCTTTCAAAAGAAATTTCAAAAGAATCGTTTTTAGACCAACTGGCCAATGGAAATTATATTCCAGTTCGACTAAAATCAGAAGATTCAGGCTACTATTATAAATTGTTCGAAATTCAGCCTAATTCAGATACAAGCATAAAAGCGACAATCAATCAGATCGGTTTTGATGCCTACAAGAATTATAAAATGGAAGGCACGACTTTTCCTGAATTTTCTTTTAAAGATTTAAACGGAAATCCGGTTACCAATGAATCGATGAAAGGAAAGATAATTGTAATAAAATGCTGGTACATTCACTGCACACCCTGCATAAGGGAATTTCCACAGGTAAATAAATTAGCGGCATCTTACAAAGACCGAAAAGATATTCTTTTTATAAGTCTTGCCGAAGATGCTCCGGACCAATTAAAAGTTTTTTTAGCCAAAAGACCTTTAGCATATGCTGTAATTCCAAATATGAAAGTGTATATGAACGAAGCATTGCAACTCAACTCATTCCCAACGCATTTTATTCTGAATAAAGAAGGTTTGATTTCGAACGTATTGCCTAATTTTGAAAGCCTGGAAGTGGCTTTGGCGAAAGAGAGTAAATTGTAGTTTTTTTTTAAACATATAAGTCATATAAGGTAATATAAGTTTATGTTACATAATAAGGCCTTGGCTCATTAATCCCGGAAAGGGCAAAGTTTTTTTTCAAGTTAATAAGTTCAATCTTAAATGAACTGATATAACTTATATGGTAAATATTTTACCCAAAGATTTTTTCCTTTTAAATGGTTTTGAAATTAATAGCTTCAGTTTAAGTGAACTTATATAACCAGAAAATTTCCTCCTAAAGTTTGTTTTCTTTGTTTCTCTGCTTCTTTGCATGAAAATCTTTTTCAGGGAAAAAACTTAGCACCTCAGCACCTTTGCAACTTAGAACCTTTTTCCGTACTTTTGCACCAAATTAATTAAAAAGACATTCATGTTAACAGTCAATAATTTATCAGTTCAATTTGGCAAACGAATTTTGTTTGACGAAGTAAATACTACATTCACACACGGAAATATTTACGGCGTTATTGGAGCCAATGGTGCTGGAAAATCTACTTTTCTAAAAATCATTTCAGGCGATATGGACCCAACTTCGGGACATATCCATTTAGAACCGGGAAAACGTATGTCGGTTTTAACCCAAAACCACAATATGTTCGATGAGCATACTGTTCTGGAAACCGTTTTGATGGGGAATAAAGTTCTGTACGCTGTTAAAAAAGAAATGGATGAACTTTATCTGGACTACAACGATAAAAACGCCGACAGAATAGGGGAGCTTCAGGTTCAGTTTGAAGAAATGAACGGATGGAATGCAGATTCTGACGCAGCATCGATGTTGTCTAACTTAGGAATCAACGAAGAACATCATTATACGATGATGGGTGATCTTGAAGGTAAATTTAAAGTTCGTGTGCTTTTGGCGCAGGCCCTTTTTGGAAACCCCGATTTACTTATTATGGATGAGCCTACCAACGATCTGGATTTTGAGACCATCGCCTGGTTGGAAAACTTCTTGGCTAATTATGAAAATACAGTAATTGTAGTATCACACGACCGTCACTTTTTAGACTCGGTTTGTACCCATATATCTGATATTGATTTCGGAAAAATAAACCACTATTCAGGAAACTATACCTTCTGGTACGAGTCCAGCCAATTAGCGGCAAAACAACGTGCACAGCAAAACAAAAAAGCAGAGGAAAAGAAACAGGAATTAGAAGAATTTATTCGTCGTTTTAGTGCGAATGTTGCCAAATCGAAACAGGCAACTTCCCGTAAAAAAATGATATCTAAATTGAATATTTCAGATATCAAACCTTCCAGCCGTCGTTATCCTGCGATCATTTTTGATCAGGATCGTGAAGCCGGAGATCAAATTTTAAATGTTGAAAATTTAAGCGCTTCTGTAGAAGGAGAAATTTTGTTTAAAGATGTTCATTTGAATATGGCAAAAGGCGACAAAATCGTTCTTTTCTCGAAAGATTCACGTGCTACAACCGCTTTCTACCAGATTTTAAATAATGAGCAAAAAGCAGATTCAGGAACTTATGACTGGGGAATTACAACAAACCAGGCCTATTTACCGGCTGAAAATCATTCGTTTTTTGAAAATGATTTGAGTTTAGTAGACTGGTTGCGTCAATATGCAAAAACAGAAGAAGAACGTGACGAGGTGTTTATCAGAGGATTTTTAGGGAAAATGATTTTCTCCGGAGAAGAAGCCTTAAAAACAAGCCGTGTATTATCAGGAGGAGAAAAAGTACGTTGTATGCTTTCGAGAATGATGATGGAGCGCGCCAATATCCTGATGCTGGATGAGCCTACAAATCACCTGGATCTGGAGTCGATCACCGCTTTTAATAACTCTTTGAAAAACTTTAAAGGTTCTGTAATTTTTACCACTCATGACCACGAGTTCGCACAAACGGTTGGTAACAGAGTAGTGGAGCTAACACCAAACGGAGTTATTGATCGTTATATGACTTTTGATGAATATCTGGATGATGAAAAAATTCAGGAACAAAGAAAGAAGATGTACAATCTGTAATTCATTTGTCGTAAATAAACGATATTGATTACGAGATAAAAATATTTATTAAACACTTGCAAAAAACGTTTTGCAAGTGTTTTTTTTTACAGGTTTTCCTATTTAAACAATTTCGTTTTATTATCCTAACCCTCAGAACTTATTCAGCGCTTATTTTTTAGTATAGATAATCCCTGCTTTAATAGTGATAAAACTATCTTTTAAGTTTTCGATATTTTCTACAGGATCTGAATTGGTGATATAAATATCTGCGCGTTTACCCACAGCCAGAACACCTCTGTCTTCCAGTCCAATACTTTCGGCTCCAATTTTAGTAGCACTTATCAATGCATCCTTATTGGTAAAATGGCAGTCATCAATCAATATTTTTATTTCCTTGAATAATGGAGTACTGTTGACCTCTTCAAATAAGTAAGGCCAATCTGTTCCAACAGATACTTTTACGCCGAGTTCATGAGCTCTTTTGGTTATTTTCATACCATCAAAAAACTTGTTGTTATGAGCCATATAGTTGGTGGCATCGAGTATAATATTGTTGCCCTTCATGAGAAGTAAAAGTTTATCCAGTTTTTTATCATCGATAGCAGGTGGTTTTTTATGATGATCCATCTTTCCTTCCGAAAAATCATACGGAATGTCAAAGGCATGTGACATGGAATTTACTTTTGCACTGGCAACGTCGGTAGGAGTAGCAGGAAATACTGCTGCATGGCTCCAGCTTTGTAATCTTTGCCTTTTGGCCTCTTTTACAATTTTTTTAATCAGACGGGCACTTAAATCGGCATATATTTTTATTCCCGTTACACCTGCGCCTTTAGCTTCCGCGACAGCCATTTTTACATCTGTTGTATCTGTAATAGTGCGTTCCCAGGGAGAATCTTTATTTTCTTTAGAATGTTTTCTGATTGAATTAAAATAGGCTGGTCCTGCAAATTGCGCGGCATAAAAGATAGAGGGAGCAGGTATTTGGTTCAGATTACCGGCACGTTTATAATCGGCGAGAATAATAGCGTTACCGGTCATATCCCTGACTGTTGTGATACCGGCATCAATCATTTTGGAAAGTTGGTCGTTCATATACTTAGCATTCTTTTCCCGGTCGGGATCAGGTACTGTTGCCAAATGTACATGCGTGTCTGTTAATCCGGGTAGTACGTACTTTCCGGTAATGTCAATGATAGTTGCTCCGACATATTCACTTAGATTATTGTCATATAAAATTGCTGTAATTGTAGCGTCAGTAATTACTAAGCTGCCTTTGTGTAATTCAAATTTATCGTCAAAGATAAATCCATTCTTTAGTATAGTGACTTTAGGGACTTCTTTGCGTTGGGAGTGTGCTGTTATTATGGTAAGTAAAGAAAACATAAAAAACAGAACTATTTCTTTTTTCATTTAGGAAGGTTTTATAGTTTTAGAAATTATTCGTCGAGCAAATTTATAGCATTCCGGAAACCAGATTTATGGATATA
Source organism: Flavobacterium circumlabens (assembly GCF_004345565.1). Lineage (GTDB taxonomy): Bacteria > Bacteroidota > Bacteroidia > Flavobacteriales > Flavobacteriaceae > Flavobacterium > Flavobacterium circumlabens. Next base: position 618,747 of record NZ_SLWA01000003.1, read on the forward strand.
TAAACTCTGGCTCCGGAAATGACTAGTAGTTCCAAATCAATTATTTGTTTTAATATCCGGGATTTGGTGTAATGCCCGAACGGTCTATTTCTGTTTGCGGAATGGGCAACGCAAACCGATTTGCATGAGCGGGTAAACCGGTACCATCTGCTCTTGTAAAGCCTAGTCCGAGTCTTTTAAGGTCTGTAAATCTAAAACCTTCAAACGCTAGTTCCCTTCTTCGTTCTTTTAAAATTTCGCTGTTAAGATCGTTTCCGGAATAATTGTCCAAACCACGGGCATTTCTTAGTTTGTTGAGATTGGTTAATGCTGCGGTGTTACTGTTTTCCTTTAGATATGATTCTGCCAGTATCAGATATAATTCAGGTACTCTGATTAGTTTCAAATCTATGTTTCCCGGATCAAATGCAGCGGCGTTGGTAGTTCTTGTTCCTGCTTGTTTTTTAGGATAATAACTGCCTTTTACAGTGGGATGATTTTTAAAATATACCGTAAATCGAATGTCTTTCGTTTTATCGTACAGATTTATTAAATCAGTGGATACCGAATACGGATAACTCGAATAAACAGGTATGGCCAGAATTGCGGCAGTTTGTCCGGTCTCGGTTTTTTCAAAACGGATTCTGAAGATAATTTCGCTGGAATCATCCTTATCCCATTCTTTTTCTAAAGCACTTAAAGTGTTTTCTAGTTTATATCTGCTGTCTGCTAATGCCAGGTTGGCACTAAGAATAGCATTTTTATAATCAGCAGTTTCATGATACACTCTGGCCATTAATGCGTAAATAGCTGTTTTGGATATTCGGTATGAATTAACCGTATTGTTCGCTAATGACGCAGCTTCCTTTAAATCTGCTAAGACATATCCTATAACTTCCTGAGTGCTGTTTCTGGACTTGATTGTCAGCAAAGCATCAGTTTCAAATCTGTAAGGAACAGCCAGTGCGGTTGTACTGGTATTATAAGCCGGAGCGTAAAACCGATATAAATTGTAGTATAATAAAGCACGTAATCCCAGGGCCTCACCCAAAAAGGCATCTTTATTTTTTAATGAACTTGATCTCGCCTGCTTAATAATCGTATTGACATTATTAATAGCCTGATAAGAAATTCTCCAGAATCCTTCTATTCCTGCCGTTGAACCATTTTACGCCAGCGGATATAAGGTTTCAACACTATTGTCAAAAGAATAATCATTTGGGCTTGAAGAGGCCAGAAGATCATCACTAATGGCCTCAGGAATCGTATAAATGCCAAACGAATACCCATTGAAGTCGTGTTTCATGATACCATAAACGCCATCCAAAGCACTTCTGAAACCTCCTTCAGTCTGAAGCAGCGTACCCGGAGCTAATTCGTCCAGCGGTTGTCTGTTTATAATATCATCAGAACAACTGCTTAAAAAAATAAACATTGCTGCAGTAAAAAGTAATTTTATATTTGTTTTCATAATCTTTTGTATTAAAAATTAGCATTAAGACCAAACGAGTACCCTCTTACAATTGACGAGGAAAGCCCAATACCGCCACTTGCAGTCGCATATTCCGGATCTATGTAAGACACGGCTGTTTTTGTGAGAAGGTTTTGCCCCTGAACGTAAATTCGTAAACGCTGAATCCCTATTTTATCAGAGATAGTTTTGTTGAGGGTATATCCCAGGGTAATATTCTTCAATTTAATGTAACTGGCATCCTGAAGAAATTGAGAGGAAGCTTTGTAATCGGAAACCAAAGGCGAAGTTGGTCGGGTAAGATATACCTGTCTTATGGCTAAATCTGTCTGATCGCCCGCATTTTTCCATGCATTCAATACATTGACATGTTGGTTAAAAGCAGGGTTGTTGTATAAATTATAAATTCCGTCATTTAATACATAATGTCCTCCGGCATAAGAAATCAGGAACGACATGTCAAGACTTTTAAACCGGAAAGTATTGGTGAGACCACCATGATATTTAGGTATAGAGGTCTTATTGATGACTTGTCTCAGACCATTAATTTCGTTGGTATTAGAGGTCGTTCTGTTGGTGTTATAATCTATTAATTTTCCGTCTTGTGTCCTGTATTGATTAAAGCCGGTTTTCGGATTTACGCCTGCCCAGTCCGCGATATAAAAAGATCGTATGGCGTTCCCTTCTTTAAATACCGTATATCCTGAATTTACCAGCATATCCTTTTCGTTCGATAAGGATAAGACAGTTCCCTTATTAAAGGCAATATTAAAGTCAGTAGTCCATGAAAAATCTTTGTTTTTAAAATTTACAAAGTGAAGGCCTATCTCAATACCCTCATTTCTAAAATCTCCAATATTGGAAATCAATTCGCTAAAACCGGAAGTTAATGGAAGTGGTTTACTGTTTAATAAATCTTTGGTGTCTCTGATATAATAATCAATTGTTCCGGAAATACGGTTTTTGAAAAAGCCATAATCCAGACCGAAGTTTTTGTTGTTATTCTTTTCCCAGGTTAAATCTGCGTTTTCTCCTCTTGTCAAGTACGGTACTGTGCTGCCGGCATAATTAATCTGGCTTCTGTAACCGTATAAGGATTGAGAAGCAAAATCCCCAATAAAATCATTGCCCGAAGTTCCAATACTGGCTCGTAATTTTAAAGAGCTTATAGTGATACTTTCTTTAAAGAAATCATTGTATACATTCCAGGAAGTACCAACAGACCAGAAGTTAGCATATTTATGATTATCCCCAAAACGGGAAGACCCGTCTCTCCTGTAGGATAAAGATAGATTGTACGTATTATCGAACGAATAATTTAATCTTGAAAAATAAGATAAGGAACCGGCTTGCGATTTACTTTCACTAATCGTAGATAAAGTTTTAGCGGCACTTATGGTTTGTATCGCATCGGAATTGAAATCTCTGGCAAATACAGACAGGCTGTTCGTTTCGTATTCATTAAATTCGTTGCCCAGTATAAAATCAAAACTGTGTTTATTTATTTTTCTGGCTATCGTTGCTGTTAGCGTTCCGGTATAGTTGTTATTGTCACCGTTAGCATAACTTAATGTGCCTCCGTTGACTATGACTTTTTCGAAACTGCTGCTTTTTGAAGTATTGTAATTCGCTCCTAAAACGCCGTTTAAACTTAACCATTTAAAAGGTGTATACGTTAGATTAGCACTTCCTCCAATATTTTTTCGGTTGGCACTTATCTCGGTATTATCGCGAACATACAATGGGTTGTAAGGAATTCCGGAAGAATTACCAACATCCAGAAGTCTTAAGGGATCTCCATTATCATCAAAAACAGTCAGCCACGGATTTAATAAAAAGGCATTAGAAAACGGAGATCCAATCGTTCGTTTGTCCTCTTCGTTTACATTTCCGAAATTTCCTGAAAATCCGACTTTTAACTGAGTACCCAAATCAAAATCAACCCGCGTCGTGGCAGTATATCTTTTGTAGCGGCCGCCAAAGATATTTTCCACATTATTATATGTAACAGAGGTATAATAATTGGCTTTGTCGGAACCTCCCGAAAAAGAAATGTCGTTTTCTCTGTTGATTTCATTCTTTAAAAGAAGATCTGCCCAATTTACATTCGTATTGGAGTCCCTTCTTTTTTGAAGTAATGCCGGATTAGATTTATAAAACCCCAATGATTCTTCAAAATCTAATTTTTGAGAACCATTCATTAAATCATCGGTAAAGGATTGATCTGCTTTTTTAACCCCCAGTCTGGTATTAAAACTAACCTGAAGCTTTGCATTTCTCGAACCTCTTTTTGTAGTAACTATGATCACGCCGTTAGTTCCTTTAGATCCATAAATAGAAGTGGAAGCGGCGTCTTTCAGAATACTGATTTCTTTTATGTCTGCAGCATTTAGAGAAAATGCTCCCAGTCCCGACCTTGGCATTTGTACACCATCCACAACTATCAGCGGTTCTGTACTGGCACTTATAGAACCAACACCTCTTAATAAGATGGAGGGCGGCGCATCGGGAGAGGCAAAGTTTTCCTGGACAAATAAACCGGGGACTACACCAATTAAAGCATCTGCAAAAGATACATTTTGTGTGTTTTGTAATACTTTGGTATCGACTTTTGTTACAGCACCTGTTATTTTGTCCCGGGACGTTTTTCCATAACCCACCAAGACAAGTTCATTCAATTCATTGGTACTGGGTTCCAGGGTAACATTTAGTGAAACCTGATTGGTAATTTTAATTTTTTTGGTCATAAAGCCTAAAAAACTAAAACTCACAACATCGCCATCATTTACTGCTATCTCGTATTTACCATCAAAATCAGTAGTTGTGCCTTGTTTGTCATCATTTACTAAAATGGTTACTCCAATTAAAGGAAGGCCGTTTTGGTCTTTAACTACACCATGAATTTTCTGCTGAACTGAAATTTCACGTGTGATAGTAACAACCGGCTTGTTCGCTGTTTTTAACTTCTTCGCATAATTTCCGGATTGTACATCCAGTACCGAAGCAATAAGAAAAAGAGCGGCTAGTTTTTTCTTTAAGGATGTTTTTAAAGAAAATAAAAGTACCATTCGGACTTTTTTTGTTGTCATTTTTTTCATACTTTTTACAATTATTTTAGTTTCGTTAGTAAATTTGTGATTTGAATTTAGGAACGATAAATAAAAAAACATAAACCGATTGATAAGTGGTGGTTTCTAATTGATAACTGTAGAAAAAAGTATGAATTAGGGGACTTTTTTTAACTAAAAAGTATATTGTAAGCGGTCAGGTGGTATTAGTAAGTTTCTTACCGGTATACCATTTTTGATAGCTGTTTGCACAGTAAAAAATAAAAATGAAGAGGGAAGAAGAGGTAACTGCGAAAGGAGAGATGTTCTTTGTGAAATTAGAGAGATAAAAAAAATCCCGTTACTCTTTGTAACGGGATTTTTTTTATGTTTTATTTTCTGCCGAAAAGCTTAGCGAAAATGAAAATGATGATCGCAACAATAAAGATCACGATAAAAATTCCGAATCCCATTCCGGCTTTAAAAATGTCTCCAATAACTTCGCAACTTGTAAATGAAAATAGTATTACGAATACCATTAACAAACGTGTAATGTTCTTTTGCATGATTTTGCTGTTTTAATTGTTTTAAAAAGAATTTAGTATTCTAATTATCGTAGTATAAAATTACTTCAAACAGCGAAAAAAGTTTTTACATAATTTGGTTGAAAAGTTCCATGATTTTGGCATTTAAAGAAACATCTTAGGATATTTGAATCTCTGTTATCTTATTATAAACCTTTCTTACGTCTGGTATGAATTCTAAGGAAGGGGTTTTACGGGATTCCCAATTTATTCCGCTTCCCCAATTATCCATGGGATTTCTTGGGCCAATTGTAATGGTGCCGCTCCCATCACTTTTTTCTTCATATTGGATATCAGAAATCGTCTTGATATTTAATGACTTGATTGATGATGTAAAAATACCGGATTTTATAATAACCCTATGTTCTGTCAAACCATAAATAGTATTTGCTCTGTGTTTTGCATCAATAATAAAGCGTCCAAAGACAAAATTAAGTCCTAATATCACAAAAACAATTCCAAATAGCGCAAAGAAAAAAGGTGCTCCGGAAGTGAGTGCTGTAGTAAACCAGAAAATAGCAAAACTACACCATAGAATACTAAACGGAATTAAAAAAATATCTGATGGTCTAAAGATGATTCCTTTTTTGGGTTTACCAGTCCATATTAGATTCTCGTTGTGGTCTAAATGCTGTTGAAGTTCATGCGCGGTATTAAATTCCATTTTTAATTTAAGTGTGTTGATTTATTGTATTTTTTGCAGTAATTTAAAATGTATGGAATTGTTTTTTATTCTCCGATAGTACCTGTTTTAACATCGCCACTTCGCTTGTAGCTGGCAGCAATTACGCCACTTGGTGTAGTAGTGCTTTCTGTTAATATAAAGGAAGCCGCAATTGCCTGATCATCAAATAATTTTTTCCCTTTACCCAGAATTACAGGATGAATTTTAAGCGCCAGTTCATCAACTAAGTCATGTTGGAGCAATAGCTGAACAAGTGTTGCGCTTCCCCAGACTTTAATGTCACCGCCTTCAGAATTTTTGAGTTTTTTGATGTCTTCTATGGTTGAAAGAAATTTGGAGTTTTCCCAATCAGAGTTTTTTCTGGTGGAAGACAAAACGTATTTGGTAACGTCATTAATTCCGGGCCAGCCTTCTGCATGTTTGGGCCAATAGTCTTCAAAAATATCAAATGTTTTTCTGCCTAAAAGAATATCTGCTGGCTCCATTTGTTTTTGCATGACCTTGCCATATTCCTCATCACCAAATGGAGCCACCCAGCCTCCATATTCAAATCCGCCTGATGGATCTTCTTCAGGTCCGCCCGGAGCCTGCATTACGCCATCGATTGTAATCATTGATAATACGATTATTTTTCTCATGATGTTGTGTTTTGTGTTTATCAAATTTTCTTTGCAACTAGTATGGTGTGCATTTCAAAATCATCAGCTTTTGGATATTTAACTTCGAATGTTTTAATAATTTTAAAATGATTTTTAAAAAGTTGATTTTTTATTTCTTCTAAAGTGTGATAATAGAAATAGGTACGATCGCCGGTACTTCCGGAAATATAACCTGATTGGGAAGGCTGCCCCTGAATAAAACTGAGATATAAAATACCATTCACAGTAAGTATTTGATTCATATTGTATACTAATTTGGAACAATCTGATTCCGAAAGATAGGGTAAACAAAAGCCACAAATAACAGCGTCGAATTTTTCATTTACTTCTTCTAATTTTCTTGTATCCATTACTTTAAAATTAGCAGATGGATTATTTAATTTAGCCAACTCAATCATTTTCGGCGCAATGTCGATGCCTTTAATTATTAAGTTGGGTTTTTTCGATAAAAGATATTTGGTAATGTTTCCCGGGCCACAGCCAATTTCAAAAATATGTAGTTGATCCTGTTTTAGAGTGTCAAGAAAAAAGTCATAAGTTTCGTTATACAAACTTAAATTCATAAACTTATCTTCATAGAGATTTGCAATTTTATTCCAGGTTTCAAAAGTTTCTTTGTATTTATCCATAGATTTATTGATGATAATTATTCTATTGCTAAATCTATTATTTGTGCTAAAATCATAGTTTTAAATAAATATATAATTTTTCAAATAGATATTTTTATAAAAAAAGACAAAGTTATCCTGAAAACAGTTTTTTAAATTCAATTCCAAATCAAAAAAAATATTTCCCCACCCAACACCCCAACAAATAAAATCTGATTTCGTATATTTGCCCAACTAAATATGTCACTACATTATGAGCCAAAAAGTATTACTTAATTCAAAAGAAGTTACTATTATACTCCATCGTTTGGCTTGTCAGTTGATTGAAAAACACTTGGATTTTTCGGATACTATTTTAGTTGGAATTCAGCCAAGAGGAGTTTTCTTAGCAGAACGTCTGAAACAAATACTGGAAAACGAATACCAGACACCTGAAATTTCTTTGGGTTATCTGGACATCACTTTCTTTAGGGATGACTTTCGCCGAACTGATAAACCGCTTGAAGCCAATAAAACACAAATAAATTTTATAGTTGAAAACAAAAAAGTCATTTTTATTGATGACGTTTTGTTTACCGGACGCAGCATTCGTTCTGCCTTAACCGCGATTCAGTCTTTCGGAAGACCTTCGGAAATTGAATTGTTAGTGTTAATAGACAGACGTTTTAGCCGCAATTTGCCTATTCAGCCCGATTATCGCGGCCGTCAGGTAGATGCCATTAATGATGAAAAGGTAAAAGTAAGCTGGAAGGAAAATGAAGGCGAAGATGCCGTTTACCTGATTACAAATTAAAAAGTTTAATCGGTTAATCGGTTACTTGTTTAATCGAACAGCAAACGATTAAATAGTTCAACAAAAACGATTAAACAAACAAAACAATTAAACAATAAAAAATGAAAGAATTAAGCGTAAATCATTTATTAGGAATTAAATACATCAACGAGAATGATATTAACCTGATTTTTGAAACTGCCGATCATTTTAAAGAAGTCATTAACCGACCAATTAAAAAAGTTCCTTCATTACGAGATATTACCATTGCCAACATTTTCTTCGAAAACAGTACCCGGACAAAACTTTCTTTCGAGTTGGCCCAAAAAAGATTATCGGCCGATGTGATTAGTTTTTCGGCAGCACAGTCTTCTGTTAAAAAAGGAGAAACGCTGATCGATACCGTAAATAATATCCTTTCTATGAAAGTGGATATGGTAGTAATGCGCCACTCCAATCCCGGAGCGGCTTATTTTTTATCTAAAAATGTCAAAGCCAGTATCGTAAATGCAGGAGACGGAGCACACGAACACCCGACTCAGGCCTTATTGGACAGTTACTCCATCAGAGAAAAATTAGGTGACGTTGCCGGAAAGAAAGTAGTTATTGTTGGTGATATTTTACACTCAAGAGTTGCATTATCTAACATTTATGCTTTGCAAATGCAAGGCGCTGAGGTAAAAGTCTGCGGACCCAAAACATTGATTCCAAGATATATTGAATCGCTTGGGGTTACGGTTGAACCTAACTTGCGTAAAGCACTGGAATGGTGTGATGTGGCCAATATGCTGCGTGTTCAGAACGAACGTATGGATGTTAACTTTTTCCCTTCAACACGGGAATACGCACAGCAATACGGAGTAGACAAACCATTATTGGATTCACTTGGTAAAGAAATTATAATCATGCACCCGGGACCAATCAACAGAGGAGTAGAGATTACAAGTGAAGTTGCCGATTCCGGTCAATCCGTGATTTTAAATCAGGTAGAGAATGGTGTAGCAATCAGAATGGCGGTGATTTATCTTTTAGCGTCTAAAATTCAGTAGGTTTTTAGTCGCAGTTTTCAGTCTCAGTCTCAGTTTTCATTTGTCATCCTGAGCGAAGTCGAAGGACTTTTTATGCGTAAAGGAGGGAGGGGCTTTGACTTCGCTCATCCTGACAAACCTGAAACTTGAAACCTGAAACCTGAAAACAAACACTAAAAAAAACTTCGTACCTTAGTCTCATATTAAAGCGCTATAAATTATAAAATGAAAGTAGATCAAAAAGGACATACCGTTACCATTAAAGATACTCAGGGAGATTTTAATTCTTTCCTGGAAAAAGTAACGCAGCAATTTAAAACCTTTGAAAAACAAAATATTATACTAGATTTATTATCACATGCTGCATTATCTGAAAAAGAGGTAAAGCTGTTTTTGCCACTTTCCAAACAGCAGAAAAAAAACAAAAAATCTTTTGTAATTGTAGTTGATAACCTTGACTTTAATGCTGTTTCAGATAAATTAACAGTTGTTCCTTCTCTTTTGGAAGCACACGATATTATAGAAATGGAAGAAATTGAAAGAGACCTCGGATTTTAATTTCAAAGTTCAGATTTTAGAGTTCAGATTTTTTTAAATCAGGACGAATCTTTTAATTTTACTCAGTCAGCAATCTAAAATCTAAAATCAACAATCTGAAATGAAGCTTACCATACTCGGCTGTTATGCAGCGACTCCAAGAACGATTACCAATCCTACTTCTCAGGTTTTAGAAATTAAGAACAGAATGTTTCTGATCGATTGCGGCGAGGGAACTCAGGTGCAATTGCGGAAGAATAAAATCAAGTTTTCAAAGATTAATCACATTTTTATTTCGCATTTGCATGGTGATCACTTCTTCGGACTGATTGGTACTATTTCCACTTTTGCACTATTAGGACGCACGACCGATCTACATATCTATGGTCCAAAAGGTATAAAGGAAATCATCACTTTGCAATTAAGACTTTCGAATTCATGGACGACTTATGAGTTGTTTTTTCATGAATTGGAATCAAAGGAAAGCGAGGTTATTTTTGAAGATAACAGAGTTATTGTAAAAACAATTCCGTTGAAACACCGCGTTTATACGAATGGATTTCTGTTTCAGGAAAAACCGGCAGACCGGAAACTAAATGTTGACGCTGTTCAGCAATACAATATTCACACCGCCTATTATCAGAAAATAAAAGGGGGAGGAAATGTCACACTTGATGACGGAACTGTAATCGAAAATGAAAAATTATCTTTCGATCCAATTCCGGCACTGAGTTATGCTTTTTGCTCCGATACTGTTTACAAGGAAGATATCATTCCGCTTATAAAAGACGTAGATGTTTTATACCATGAATCGACCTTTTTAGAATCAGAAGCTCCTTTGGCTTTGAAAACATTACATTCCACAGCAAAAGAAGCAGCAAGAATTGCCCTGAAAGCCAATGCAAAACAATTGGTATTAGGTCATTATTCAACAAGATATGATGGTATTGAGCGTTTTAAACAAGAAGCAGAAGAAATTTTCCCGAATGTACTTTTAGGAGATGACGGGAGAAGTTTTGAGTTTGACTAATTGGCTGAGATGCTAAGGTTCTGAGTTACTAAGTTTAAAATTTAATATTCCGGTAAATCTAAAATCTACAATCTAAGAAGTCCAACAATCTAAGAAATCCAACAATCTAAAAATCTAAAAAATGAATGATTTAAGTAACTATAGAAAATCTTACGAAAAAAGCGAATTGCTAGAAAGTAGTATTCCTGAAGATCCCATTAATCTTTTTAACCGATGGTTTCATGAGGTGGAAGATTTCGGAGCAGGCGGAGAAGTGAATGCTATGACGGTAGCTACAATTGGTTTGGATGGTTTTCCAAAATCCAGAGTCGTTCTGTTGAAGAAATTTTCCGAGGAAGGTTTTATTTTTTATACCAATTATAATTCGGAGAAAGGAAAAGCTATAGCTGCCAATCCGCATGTTTGTTTGTCTTTCTTCTGGCAGGAGCTGGAACGTCAGGTCATTATAAAAGGAATTGCACAGAAAACGTCTGAAAATATCTCGGACGGCTATTTTGATTCCCGTCCCGACGGAAGCAAGTTAGGTGCCATTGTTTCCAATCAGAGTGACGTAATTCCGTCACGGACATTTTTAGAAGAAAACCTGAAAAAATTAGAAGAAGAATTTGAAGGAAAGCCGATTCCGAGACCTGAAAATTGGGGAGGATTTCTGGTAACGCCCTTAGAGGTAGAATTTTGGCAGGGAAGACCCAACAGATTACACGACAGAATCAGATACAGCAGCCAATCTGATTTTTCATGGAAAATAGAAAGATTGTCTTCTTAGTTGTAAGAAATTTATTTAGTATAAAAGATTTGTACTGTATTTCGTCGATTATTTTTGTTGTTTAACTACAGAATGGATAAGTTTGACCCGGAAAATGACAATAATATATTAAAATATAATATTTAAAGGATTTGCCCCAACATTTACTTTAAACGCTTAGAGATGCTAGTGACTATGAAGAAGATTTTGCGCACCATGATGTTCGTTGTGATGCTTATCGCAATGAACTCATGTTTTGCAAAAACAGGAAAAAAGACTCATAACAGGGTTATAATTGAAACAGTGGATGAAAATTACAGCTACAATGATGCTGAGTTGGAATTGATGCAACTTATAAATGAGTATCGTGTTAGTATTGGTTTGAATGCATTAGAAAAAGTAAATCATATTTCGAACAGATGTGAAGAACATAATAAGTATATGATAGCAAACAATGTAGTCGACCACAAAGATTTTGCTTCCCGATCTGAAAATATTGTAAAAGTTCTTGCTGCTAAAAATGTGGCAGAAAACGTAGCTTATAATTATAAAACTTCAGAAGCCGTTCTTAAAGCCTGGCTTGGATCTCCCGGACACAAAAAAAATATCGAAGGAAAGTATACGCATTTTGGAATTTCAGTTACTATAGATCCTGCAACAGGAAAGAAATATTATACCAATATATTTGCAAGAATATAATAAAAACATTTTTTTTTATTTTTTTATTTAATTGATCGTTGTAATTCTGGGAGTTACAACGTTTTTTTATTTTTATTTATTTTAAAATACCGTCCGGAATCCGGCTGCATTTTCAAAACCAGTCACAAGGCGATTTCTGATTCCGATAAAGCTGCTCCGGTTTCAGAATCATCATCTGAAGCCAAAAAGTACTACTGGTTTATTTCTGTTAAAAAAATCTTTAAATGTTAACAGAATTAAAAAAAAGGGAACTATTACAATTTCTTTTGTAAATTAGAACTTCAATAAAAAAGAACTTCTTTCAACGATGTTTCTAAATCCTTTTTGCTTATGAAAAATTTAATTTTAATACGACATGCGAAATCCAGTTGGGAAGCTCCTTTAAAAGATTTTGATCGACCTTTGATGAAGAGAGGAATTCTGGATGCCCATGAAGTATCCACAAATATTTCAAAATTTCTGCCAAAAACATATATTATTTGGAGTAGTACTGCCGCCCGTGCCTCAGAAACTGCTCTTATTTTTGCGCAAAATATCTCGTATCCAATCGAAAGTATCATATACAAAGACGATCTTTATACTTTTGACGATAAACAACTCGAAAAAGTTATCAAATCATGTGATAATAGTTTCGAAAGCGTTATTCTTTTCGGACATAACGAGGCTATTACAAATTTTGTTAATAAATTTGGGGATGTTTTTATAGAAAATGTACCTACCTCCGGATTTGTGTCTCTAAAATTTGATTCAGAAAGCTGGGACAACATCCATAAAGGCAAAACACAAAAAACAATTTTCCCCAAAGATTTAAAATAAATAAAGTGTACGAACAGAAATATATCGATAGAGAAAAAAGTTGGTTAGCGTTTAATGCAAGAGTGCTTCAGGAAGCCGCAGATAACACCGTTCCGCTTTTAGACAGGTTGCGTTTTGTTGGAATTTTTTCGAATAATTTAGATGAATTTTTCAGAGTTCGTTATGCTGCAATCAGGAGATTAAGCCTATCCGGCATTTCTGGCGAAAAATACCTGGGTGGAGTTTCTGCTCATCAGCTGATTAAGGATATTACCGAAATTGTTATTCAGCAACAATCGGAAAGCTTACGTATTTTAGGGAATATCGAAGCCGAATTAGAAGCTGAAAATATCTTTATCATCAATGAAAATCAGATCACAGAACTGCAGGAACGTTTTCTAAAGGACTTTTTTATTCAAAAATTAAGTCCGGAATTAGTGACTATTATTTTGAATGATCTGGCAGAATTTCCGGTATTGAAAGATACTCTGGGATATCTGGCGATTCGTTTGGAAATGAATACAAATGATGAAGTTCGATATGCTGTAATAGAAATTCCGAAAACAATAAACAGGTTTGTGGTACTGCCATCCGATGATGATAAACAATATGTTATCTTGATTGATGATGTGATTCGCCATAACCTTGAGAACATCTTTAATATTTTCGATTATAAAAGCGTATCCGCCCATATGATCAAAATTACGCGTGATGCCCAGTTGGATATCGACAGCGATTTGAGTAAAAGTATGCTGGAGAAAATTGCGACATCGGTAAAAGACAGAAGAATAGGAGAGCCGGTTCGTTTTATTTATGACAGTTTAATCGAAGAAGATACGCTGCGTTTCTTTTTGGATAAAATGAAAATTGTAGCGACAGACAGCATTATTCCCGGTGGAAGATATCACAATCGCCGTGATTACATGAGTTTTCCGAATTTAGGAAGATATGATTTACTTTATAAAACCAATGACCCGCTACCAATTCCAGGCCTGAGCATGGGAGGAAGTATTTTGGAGAAAATCAATAAAAAAGATTATTTATTACATGCACCCTATCAGTCATTTTCCTATTTAACGAAGTTTTTGCGTGAAGCAGCTTTAGATCCGAAAGTGACGAGTATCAAAATCACTTTATATCGTCTGGCGAAGAACTCACAAATTATTAGTTCTCTGATCAATGCAGCCAAAAATGGTAAAAAAGTAGTAGTTCAGATTGAGCTTCAGGCGCGTTTCGATGAAGCAACAAATATTTCCTATGCAGAGCAAATGCAAACAGAAGGAATTGAACTTATTTTTGGAATAAAAGGCCTTAAAGTACATAGCAAAATTTGTGTGATTGAAAGAGTTGAAGATGATAAAACGCGTCGTTACGGGTTTATTTCTACCGGAAATTTCAATGAATCAACCGCTAAAATTTATACCGATGTAACCCTGTTTACCTGTCATCAGCAGATTTTAAAAGACATTTCTAAAATATTTGAATTTTTTGATATCAATTACAGAGTGCACAGGTACAAACATTTAATTGTATCTCCTCATTATACGAGAACAAAATTTATAAAACTGATAGACCGTGAAATTTTGCATGCTCTGGCGGGCAGAAAAACACATATCAAATTAAAAATGAATAGTTTATCAGATTTTAAAATGATCGATAAATTATATGAAGCCAGTAATGCAGGAGTAAAAGTCCAGCTTCAGGTAAGAGGAATATGTTCTTTAATTCCCGGAATACCGGGAATGAGTGAGAATATTGAAGCAATAAGTATTGTAGATAATTATCTGGAACATTCAAGAGTTTATATTTTCGGGAATGCCGGATTAACAGAAGTATATATTTCTTCAGCCGATTTTATGACCAGAAACCTCGACGGAAGAGTAGAAGTTACCTGTCCGATTTATGATCTTGAAATCAAAAAAGAATTAATCGATAATTTTGATATTGCATGGAAAGGGAATGTTAAAGTGAGATACCATTCCTATAAATTAGACAATAAATACAAGCCACGAAATCATCATGCCCCTTTTAGAGCCCAGCTTGAAACCTATAAGTATTACCAGAATAAAATCGAGGCAATCGAAAAAGATGCTGCAAAAAATAAAGCAATAACAAACCAAATTCAAATCATAAGGGAGTAATGATTAATATAAAAAAGCTTGCAGCAATAGATATCGGATCAAATGCCATGAGGCTTCTGATATCGAATGTTGTAGAACAAGATGGCAAAGAACCGCAATTTAATAAAAGTTCACTTGTTCGTGTGCCGATTCGTTTGGGACAAGATGCCTTTACAGTTGGAGAAATTTCAGAAGAAAATATAGATCGAATGGTGGATGCCATGAAAGCATTTAACCTTTTGATGAAAGTACATAAAGTAGAACGCTACATGGCATTTGCCACTTCTGCAATGCGTGAGGCCTATAATGCGAAAGAAGTTGTGGCTCTAATCAAAAAAAAGGCCGATATAAAAATCGAAATCATTGATGGTAAAAAAGAAGCCGCTATTATTGCCTCAACGGATTTACATCATTTACTGAAAACAGATGAAACGTATCTTTTTGTAGACGTTGGTGGCGGAAGTACCGAGTTTACGCTCTTTTCTGACGGAAAATTGATTAATTCAAGATCTTTCAAAGCCGGAACAGTTCGTTTATTAAATAACATGGTACACGATGTAGTCTGGGATGAAATCGAAAAATGGATCAAAACCAATACACAGGGATACGAAGAAGTAACACTGATTGGCTCCGGAGGAAACATCAATAAGTTGTTTAAAATGTCCGGAAAACAACAGGAAAAACCACTTTCCTATATTTATATCAATTCACAATATGCCTATTTGAATTCATTGACTTACGAGCAAAGGATTACAGAATTAGGTTTGAATTCAGATCGTGCCGACGTAATTATTCACGCGACCCGTATTTACCTGAATGCAATGAAATGGAGTGGCGCACGCCAGATTTACGTTCCAAAAATCGGACTTTCCGATGGAATTGTAAAAGCAATGTATTACGGTAAGATTTAGTATTTAAACATTTAGGATACTATTTTTTTTGCCACGACCCGAACGTGAGCGAACAGGCGAAGCAATTACACGAATTTTCGCGAATTAGTATTTTTAAATTATACATAAGAATTAGTGGAAATTGGTGTAATTCACGGCAAACTTTTTCACCGTAAAAGTAATGGCAAACCTGAAGATAATACCACAGATTGGAAAGATCTCTAAAGATTAAGTAAAATAACAGGAGATTTAGAATAGAGAAATCTGTGAAAATCTTTTTAATCTGTGGCAAAAATAAAATTAACATTTTTAGCTAAACTTAATTTTTGAAATGAATAAAACAAGACTCGAAGCCTTTAGTGATGGTGTGTTAGCGATTATCATAACTATTATGATCTTAGAAATTAAAGTGCCGGAAGGACACGAATTTGCCGATTTAAAACCGCTTATTCCAAAGTTTTTAAGCTATGTCCTGAGTTTTATTTATGTTGGAATTTACTGGAACAACCACCATTACCTAATTCACAGTCTGAGCAAAATCAACGGCAAAATCCTTTGGGCCAACCTGCATTTACTTTTCTGGTTATCCTTAATTCCGGTCGCAACCGGCTGGATGGGAGAACATAACTTCGCAAAAGCTTCCATGACCTTATATGGCGTCGTATTGTTATTGTCTTCGATAGCGTACTTTATTTTGCAGCGAATTATCATTATCAGTGAAGGGAAAAACTCCATAATAGCCAAAGCAATTGGCAAAGATGTCAAAGGGAATGTATCTTCTGTTTTATATACTATAGGAATCGCTTTTTCGTTTTACAGCGAATGGATTTCAGGAATCGCCTATTTCATCGTCGCTATGTTATGGCTGATACCGGACAAAAGAATCGAAAGGGTTTTTAATAAATAACTTTTGACCTATCACAGATACATTTTCTTAAAGTAAAAGAAGATGAATTGCAAAAATATATTTGTAAGTTCGTTTTCTATAAATCCGTTTTGACAAAGATGAAAAAAAGAATACTTACTATATTTTTGACTTTTAATATTTTGGGATTGTTAAGTGCTTGTTTTCCTGATTGTCCGTTAGAAAAATATTATGATTACGATGCTATAATAGCAAGAGTAGGTTATCGTAAAGTTTTAGCAAATGAAAAATTAACTTTCGGATATGATATCGATTGGGCTAATATTAAATATATGGCTGAAAAAAAGACAGATTTCAACTTTTCGAATGCGCTATATGCAACAACCAAGTGTGAAAAAGGGTATGAAGGTGAAAAGTATCCGGTAATTAGAATTTCAGTTAAAAGTGATGCTGATTTTAATAGCAATTTTCCAGCTGGGTCTGAATTAAATAGTATTATCAGGGCCAGTAGTTATGATAGTGATAACAAACTAGTGGAAGATGTTCTTACTAATTTAAATCCTGCCAGATTGATTACGTATACTTTGAAAATA
The DNA here is from genome assembly GCF_004345565.1 of Flavobacterium circumlabens. Lineage (GTDB taxonomy): Bacteria > Bacteroidota > Bacteroidia > Flavobacteriales > Flavobacteriaceae > Flavobacterium > Flavobacterium circumlabens. The sequence goes on from NZ_SLWA01000003.1 coordinate 635,854, forward strand.
GCTTTAAAACCTGAAACTTTTAAAAAACACAGGTTTACAATAGAAATTGAAAAATCAAACCACGAAATTCTAAAAGCTACAACTGAAGAAGTAACATTTGAATAAAAGGTTTCTCAATACTTAAAATTAATCTTCAAATGAAAACCGTTTTTCAATCTATTCAGGTTTTACCTCAGAACGAATTAGAGCAATTAGACGCTTTAATTACATTTCGGAAACTCAAAAAAGGAGAACTCTTATTGAAAGAAAATCAGGTTTGCAACGAAATCTATTTTATCAAAAAAGGAATTTTGCGGTCCTATTTTTTCAATCACCAGGAGGATGAAATCACGAATTGTTTTGCATTCGAAAACGAATTTATGGCTTCATTTTCCAGCTTTATCACCCAAAATGCCGCCGAAGAAAATATTCAGGCACTTGCAGATACAGAATTGCAGGTTATAACTAGGGAGAGTTTAGACAAACTTTATCAATCGGGGATTCATTGGCAGGAAATTGGGCGTAAACTCACTGAAATGGAATATGTCACACTTCAAAAACGAATGATCTCTTTTCAGAAATTATCAGCGACACAACGTTACGAAGAACTTTATCAAAACCACCAGAAATACCTTCAGTTGATTCCGCTTCACTATTTAGCTTCGTATTTAGGCGTTACGCCCCGACATTTGAGCCGCATCCGGAAAGCAGTTTTATAGGACATTTGTCCGGTATTCATTTTTATCGGAATAGTATTTTTGTAAAAAAGAAAACATATGAAAAAAATACTGATTATAAACGGCCATCCAAATCCGGAGAGTTTCAATTTTGCAATTGCAAACGAATACGCACATGGAGCACTTGACTCTGGTGCGATGGTAGAAACGATAACAATTGCCAAATTACAATTTAATCCGAATCTGCAATTTGGTTATCAAAAACGCACCGAATTAGAACCGGACTTATTAGATGCGTGGCAGAAAATTAAAAGAGCAGATCATTTAGTCTGGATTCATCCCGTTTGGTGGGGTGGTTTACCTGCGATTACAAAAGGTTTTATCGATCGGTTGTTTTTGCCGGGAATGGCTTTTCAATACCGCGAAAATTCAGTTTGGTGGGACAAATTACTAAAAGGAAAAACCGCCCATATTATCACCACTTTGGATCAGCCTGACTGGTATTACCGCTTGTTTTTTGCAAGACCAAGTGTCAATCAGCTCAGGAAATCTGTTTTGGAATTCTGTGGCGTAAAACCGGTAAAAGTGACCTATATCGGAATTATAAAGGGTTCTGGTGATTTTCAAAGAGAAAAATGGCTGCACAAAGTCTATAATTTAGGACTTCAGAATAAATAAAGGGTAAGGTTTTTTTTTTGCCACGAATTACACGAATCTGCACGAATTTTTGATGCAAAGTGTATAAAATAATTCGCGCTACTTTGTGTAATTCATGGCTAAAAAACCTTTGCGAACTTTGCGAAAATCTTTGCCGGCCTTGCGGTTAATTGCGGCGGGCTAAAAAATCTTAAGTATGTAAATCTAATCCAAATGTAGAACGTAAAAGTTCAATGTTTGGATTTATTTCCATCAGACGGTTGTATCGGTCCTGATCGTTAAAGCTGCGTTTGGTTTCAATAGTTTCATTAACGTTAACCTGAATCGTAATGTCATGATTGTGTAAATGTCCTTTTAAATGTCCTAAAAGCCCGTTAATCTGACTTTCAAAATCCAGTTTAGAACCTTCATTAGGTAATTCAAGCGTAATCACCGTTCCGTCTAAAGTCGGGTCGTTAATCAATAATAACGATTCCATGATTTTTAAGCCTTTATCCCCCAAACGTTGTGCGTATTTATTCCACTCCACTAACATTTCTGTCTCCGTAAATTCTTCAGTTGGTAAAACGGAGGTCGGTTTTACGTAAGATCTGCTATTCGCTTCTAATTCTTTTTTCTTGCGAATACTCGATAGGGAAAAAGCAGAAATTTTGGGTTCGCTGCTTGTTTCTGAATTTTGAGTTAGGGGTTTTGAGTTAGGAATTTCAGCAGTTGGTATTTCAGCAGCTGTATTTGCTTTATTCTCAATATTGGAATTGTCATTGTCGTTTTGACTGACATTGACATTGTTATTTTCCTTTTCGTTTGGAATTTGGACTTTATTATTTGGAATTTCTACAATAGAATATCCCCCATTTTTAAAGTAAACAGGTGGAATTATGAATTGCTCAGCTTTTTTTTTTCTCCATCAAAGTTGATAGAGGCCAATTGCATCAGACATAATTCGACTAAAAGACGCTGGTTCTGACTCAATTTGTATTTTAAATCACAGTCATTTGCAATTTCAATTCCTTTCAATAAAAAATCCTGAGAGCATTTCTGCGCTTGTACACCATACATTTGCTGTGCCTGCTCACCCACTTCAAGCAAAGCGATGGTAGCAGGAGTTTTGCTTACCAGTAAATCTCTGAAATGTGAAGCCAGTCCGGCAATAAAATGATGTCCGTCAAAACCTTTTGCAAGAATCTCATTGTAAGCCAGTAATAGATCCGGGATTTTATTTTCTAAAAGTAAATCGGTAATGTTAATGTAAGTTTCGTAATCTAAGACGTTTAGATTCTCTGTTACAGCCTGACGTGTTAAGTTGGTTCCGCAAAAAGAAACGACACGGTCAAAAATAGATAGCGCATCACGCATGGCACCATCTGCTTTTTGAGCAATAATGTGCAAGGCATCGTCTTCAAAATTAATTCCCTGGCTTTTTGCAACCTCTGCCAAATGTTCTTTAGCATCTTTTACCGTAATTCTTTTGAAATCAAAAATCTGGCAACGGGATAAGATCGTTGGAATAATCTTGTGTTTCTCTGTGGTGGCTAAGATAAAAATAGCGTGTTTTGGCGGTTCTTCCAATGTTTTCAGAAAAGCATTAAAAGCTGCCGAAGACAACATATGAACCTCGTCAATAATATAGACTTTATATTGCCCGGTTTGTGGCGGGATTCGAACCTGATCGATCAGGCTTCGAATGTCATCAACCGAGTTGTTGGAAGCGGCATCTAACTCAAAAACATTAAAAGCAAAATCCTCATTAGGATCATCATATCCGGGCTGATTTATTTTTCGAGCCAGAATACGGGCGCAGGTGGTTTTTCCAACTCCACGCGGTCCTGTGAACAAAAGGGCAGAAGCCAGGTGATTGCTGTCAATGGCATTCAACAAAGTGTTGGTAATAGCTTTCTGGCCTACAACATCCTTAAAGGTCTGTGGGCGATACTTACGGGCCGATACTACAAATTGTTCCATAATCTTTTAATTCGATAGCAAATATAGGCTGAAAATTGCCAAATCACAAATCTGAAATTGATAAATATTGGAGTGTATTTTGAGTGTTTTGAATAGGAGAAACTAAGGTGCTGTTTTAGTTAAATTTAATTTTTTAAGAGGTGCTTTTTGTTTTTTTAATTTATAATAACGATTCATTATTTTGTTATGAAAAATGTATTATTTTAGCAAGTAGCAACACCTGAAAAATTACGTAAATCGTTCAAAAATTGATGATTGGTGCATTTCTTAAACTCAACTTTTCATGAAAAAATATCTGTTACTAATTGCAATTGCATTTTGTTCTTTTCAGATGCAGGCTCAAACGGCTCAGGATACACTTGATATCAAACGTGTTGCCCTTGCTTATATTGAAGCACAGCACAATCCTAATCCTAAATTGATGGAAAGTGCTTTGCATCCGAGATTGGTCAAAAGATCCGTTTTTAGAAATAAGGAAACTCAAAAAGATTATGTATCTGAATATTTCGCTGAAAACATGGTTATTCTGGCGGAGACTTATAACCTAAAAGGAGATAAGTTCCCGAAGAATCCACGAAAAGAAGTGAAGCTATTAGATGTTTCAGCGAGAACAGCGTCTGTAAAATTACTGGCCGATACCTGGATCGATTATATGCACATTGTAAAAACGAATGGAGAATGGAAAATAATCAATGTACTTTGGCAATATAATGATGTATCACAACACGAATAGATTTAGCATTTCTGTGTAAATAAATAGGTTTAAAATCTATCTTCAAAAGTAGTTATTTTGATGATTAATATTGGTGTATGAATGATAAACTAAAAATTATCGAATTCAGAGAAAGCGATTTGAATGCATTGCGTCAACTATTTCTAAAAGTGCGTCAAAGTACTTTTATCTGGGCTGATGTGGCAACATTTGATTTGTTCGATTTCGATGTTCAGACAAAAGGAGAATATATCCTGACGGCTCTTTATGATGAAAAAGTAATTGGCTTTATATCGGTCTGGATGCGGGATAATTTTATTCACCATTTGTATATTGAGGAAGCATATCACAAACGCGGAATTGGAAAAATGCTTTTAAAAGCTGTTATGGAGCAAACTAAATTTCCGGTACTGTTGAAATGCCTGGAGAGAAATACCGTTGCTGTAGCATTTTATAAAAAGATTGGATTTATAGAGAAAGGGCACGGCGATAACGAAAACGGCCCTTATATTTTGTTTGAATTGAATCAGAAAATAGCATCAGATTAAAATGAAAATCATAACCTGGAATTGTAATATGGCTTTCAGAAAAAAAGCCCGGTTTATTTTGGCCCATCAGCCGGATATTCTGATCGTTCCGGAATGTGAAAATATCGAAAAACTCCAATTTCCTCCAGATGTTCCGTTGCCAGCAGCGGCACTTTGGTACGGTACCAATCAGCACAAAGGACTTGGTGTTTTTTCGTATAGCGATTACAGGTTTGAACTTATGGATTGTCATAATCCTGATTTTAAAAACGTACTGCCCATTGCCGTTACCCAAGGAAAAACAGATTTTACTCTCTTCGCGGTATGGGCCAATAATCCTCAGGATAAAGACGGACAGTATGTAACTCAGGTCTGGAAAGCGATCCATTATTACGAAAAATTGCTTTCTGAAACGAAGACCATTTTAATCGGTGATTTTAACAGTAATACCATTTGGGATAAACCCAGAAGAGAAGGAAATCATTCTGCCGTAGTGCGTAAATTGGCAGAGAAAAAGATATATAGTGTCTATCATAAATTTTTCAATCAGGAGCAGGGAAAAGAAATCCACCCAACTTTGTTTTTGTATCGCCATGAAAATAAACCGTATCATCTCGATTATTGTTTTGCTTCAAATGATTTTATTGAAGTTTTAGAAAACGTTGAAGTCGGCACTTACGAAGACTGGAAGATGCATAGTGATCACAAACCTTTAATTGTTACTTTTGGGAATGTGATTTCTTAAACAGCAATAATTTAAAAATAAGTACAAATGCTTAAAAAATTCCTTGTCACGACACTTATCCTATTGGGAATATTTGCATTTTTTTTAGCAGGTGTTATTTTCTTCATTTATAAATATTAATTTTTTCCATACTGGGAAAAATATAAAAACGATAAGATCATCTTGTAAAATTTTAGATCTCAATTCATTTAATTTTAGATATTTAATTTAAAGAAATATCATTATGAAAATGAAATCAATTTTATTGGGAATGTGTCTGGCATTTTCTTTAGTGGCGTGTGGTCCTAAAGATGCAGACATTCAAAAAGACATAGATGCAAAATTACGAGATATGCCCGGAGTCCGCGTTGCTGTACAAGATGGTGTTGCAACAATTTCAGGAATTTGCAAAGATGATCCTTTCAAACAAAATGTAGAAAGTACCGTAAAAGGAATTAAAGGAGTAAAATCGGTAGTGAACAACTGTGATGTTCCGGCGCCGGATGCGGCACCTGATCCAGCGGCTGTTGTGATCAATTCTGACACTACTTTAGATAAATCTGTAAATGAGGTCGTAAAAGCTTATAATGGGGTAAGTGCTACCGTTGCAGATGGTGTAGTAACACTTTCCGGAGAAATCAAAAGAAATGAATTACAGCCTTTAATGCAAAGTGTGCAGGAGTTGAAACCCAAAAAAGTGGAAAACAAATTAACGATAAAATAAAAAGTGATGAGTTTACAAGATAAATACAGAGAAGTAACCAATCTGGCTTCTGACTTAGGAATAACAAATTTGCAGGTCAGAGAACAAGATAATGTACTGTATATTGATGGTACAGCCAATGCTGCATCAGACAAAGACAAACTTTGGGATGCTTACAACAAAATAGATCCGGATTACAGATCGGCTGATGTCGTGATGAATATAGAAGTAATTGAAAAAGTTTCAAAAGAATATACAGTTGAGAACGGGGACTCACTTTCTAAAATTGGAAAAGCATACGGAGTTTCCTGGCAGGATATATACGAAGCCAATAAAGACATCATCAAAAATCCGGACCTGATTCAGGTGGGTTGGAAACTGAAAATACCAACAGTATAATTTTTAATTTGTAAAGTCCGTCTTTTGATGGACTTTTTTAGTTTTTTACCGCAAAGGGCACAAAGATATTCGCAAGGGTTTTGCGTTTAATTTGTATCATTTTGAGAAACGAAGAATCTCGCGACGTAAGTAACCAACGAAAATTCCTCGTTCCCCGAAATGATAATCCTGAATTTATTTTTGGAATTTGGAATTTTAAAAATTTGGAATTTAAAATTCACCTTCCCTTTATACTCAAATCCAATAATATCTGTGCAGTTTCAGAATCTGAATCGGCCGAAAATCCCGAGACGTAAACTCCTTTTTTGCCTGAAATTGATTTTATTCCGTATACCACTGCCTCATCGCCCGGGTCTGATTCCCCTTCGTATCGATACACATGTACAATTTCAAATTTTTCAGGATTCTTTTTAATTGCGTCAGAGTTTAAATTAAAATCGCAGGTAAATCCTTTTTCATTCAATTGATCTAAAGCTTTTGAAACGGTTGCGTAATGATACATTCTAGTCATAATAATCGTATTTTAAAATTATGGATTTTAAAGATAACTATTTTAAAATTAAATTGTTATGAAAACGGAGCGAAAATCTAAAATTTAAAATCATTATTCTTAGTATATAAATCGTTACTTTTGCCGCGCAGACCGCCTTATCGTCGTTCGCTTCGGCGGAGGGAGGAAAGTCCGGACACCACAGAGAAGCATAGCGGGTAACACCCGTCGGTCTTAGTAATAAGGCAAGGACAAGTGCAACAGAAAGTATGTACAGGTAATGCTGTAGTGAAACCAGGTAAACTCTATGCGGTGAAATACCAAGTATATCAGCATTTAAGGGCTTCTCGTTCGTTGTTGAAGGGTAGGTAGCTCGAGCTTATGAGTAATTGTAAGCCTAGATAAATGATAAGGCTCTGATTTATCAGGGACAGAATCCGGCTTATAGGTCTGCATTTTTTATATATTTGTGAATCCATCTAATTAATTTTCATGAATATTACTACCCCCAAACTCCCGAATAAACCTAAAAAAAGTACTTTTTCAATAATTATAACCAATCTTACTTTTTGGGTTCTGATTGCCATTATTGCAGGTGTTCTGCTCGGTCATTTTTCTCCTGAAAACGGTATGAAAATGGAAATCGTTGGCAAGACCTTTGTCGACATTATCAAGCTTTTTATTGGTCCTATTATCTTTCTTACAATCGTTCTGGGAATTTCCGGAATGGGAAACCTCAAAAAAGTAGGCCGTATTGGTGTAAAAGCCCTTGGGTATTTTGAAATTGTTTCGACCATTGCTTTGTCAATTGGTGTTACGATTGCTTATGTTTTCAAACCCGGTAAAATCGATAAGACTGGATTGGCGCTGCAAGACGCCAGTCAGTATACCAATCATGCTGCGGAAAACTTTTCCTGGCTGAAATTCTTTCTTTCTAATTTTACGCTTCAGGTTTTACTGGCAGCAATTGTCTGTGGTATTGCATTGAATTTTTATCAGAAAAGAGAACAAACTATTTTGGTTTTGGAGCGCTTCTCAAAAGTAGTTTTTAAAGGTTTGAAATATGTAATGTATCTCGCTCCGCTTGGTGCTTTTGGCGGAATGGCATATACCATTGGTAAGTTTGGCCTGCAGACTTTGATTCCGCTTGGTAAGCTGATGCTTTGCGTTTACCTGACGATGATTTTGTTTGTGTTTTTAATTTTGGGAAGTATCCTGAAATATTATAAAATAAGTATTGTTTCAATTTTAAAATATATAAAAGAAGAGCTTTTATTGGTTCTCGGAACTTCCTCTTCCGAAGCTGCTTTACCCAGTATAATGGTGAAACTGGAGCGAATGGGCTGCAGTAAATCGGTTGTGGGATTGGTGATTCCGACCGGATATTCTTTTAATCTTGACGGAACCTCGATTTACTTATCAATGTCGGTGATTTTTTTGGCGCAGTTGTATGACGTTCATCTGAGTTTCTTTGAAATTCTGAGCGTTATTGGTATTTTGATGATTACCTCAAAAGGTGCCGCCGGTGTGACCGGAAGCGGTTTTATTGTCCTGGCGTCGACGTTGACAGCAATCCATAAAATTCCGGTTGAAGGATTGGCTTTTTTATTAGGCGTAGATAAATTTATGAGTGAAGCCCGAGCCATAACCAACCTAATCGGGAATACAGTAGCGACAATTGTGATTTCTAAAAGTGAACATGATTTTACGGAGCTGAATCTGGAATCTGTTACAGAAGAGTAGCATCCCTTGCGAGTATGGGAAGCGGATTGCACGGATTCGCTAAAGCAAAAACGCGGATTTAAACAGATTTTTTTATTTACATTGAAATGGAGGGTAATATTTAAAGTTGGCATTTAACTCAGACATTTTACATTTAACATTTAACATGAAAACAAGAATTGGAATATTAGGTTTAGGTGGGGTAGGCGGCTATTTTGGCGGAATTTTAGCGAAAGCGTATCAGGAATCTGAAGACATAGAAATTGTATTTATTGCTCGTGGCGAAACGTTAAAAGTAGTTTCAGAATCTGGATTGAAGATTATTACCAGGGATTCAGAAATAGTTGTTTTTCCGAAAGTAGTTTCAGACGATCCGGTGGTCATTGGCAAACTCGATTACTTAATTTGTGCCACTAAAACCTATGATATTGAAGAAAGTCTTCTCGCATTAACTAAATGCATTACAAAAAACACAGTAATCCTTCCGTTATACAATGGAGTTGATGCGACGGAACGTATCAGTACACTTTTTCCGGATAATGAAGTGCTGCAAGGCTGTGTCTATATTTTTTCGATGATTGAATCGCCTGGTGTGATTCATAATGTAGGATCGTTGCAAAGATTATTTTTTGGTTCTGAAAGTGCTTCCGTTTACAAAATGAAAGCCTTGCAAAACATCCTTAAAAACGCAGCAATCGATAGTCATCTGGTAGATAATATTGAAGATACGGTTTGGGAGAAATTTGTTTTTATATCCGTACTGGCTTCAGCAACATGTTATTTGAATTTTAATATTGGAGAAATTTTAGAAAGCCGGACAGGCAGAAATATATATGTCTCCCTAATGAATGAAATTACAATGATTGCAGCCGTAAAGGGATTAAATCTTCCTGAGGACATTATTCTTCAAACGATTTTAAAACTCGAAAAAACACCACCTGAAACAACTTCATCGATGCATCGCGATTTGTTGTCCGGAAGAAATATAGAATTGGCTTCATTAACCGAATTTGTAGTTAATGAAGGCCAGAAATATGAAGTTGAAACCCCAACGTATCAATTGGTTTTAGATAAATTAGGAAACCCAAATAAATCAATAATCTAAGATTCGTCTTTTGTCCCGCGAACCAAGCTGATTCCTGACATAAAAAAGACGATCCCAAGTATTCCGTAAATAATTAGGGATTTTATATCTCTGGTTTCGCCAGAAGTGCCTGCGAAAATAACTGCTGTGTAAATTAGTCCGATAATACCCAGGACTGTAAGTAATCCTCCAAATAATCTTTTTAGATTCATGATTTGTGTTTTTAAATGTTAACAGCAAATGTATTTGAATTAATAATCAAATAGTTATACAATTATGGGTATGGATTATAAGATTTACAGCTGAATATGTAAGAAAATAATCTGTTTTTTTATAGCATGGCATTGTTTTAAGACTATATTTGCGCCATCAACTTGAAAAAAAATGAGAAAAAACTACCTGTTTTTATTTTTATCGCTTCTTTTAACGAATACTCTTTTGGCACAGGAAGAGGCTCCGGCTACTGTCGTAAAAAATCAATTTAAGATTAACATGTTATATCCCGGCTTTGTTTACGAGCACGGTTTTTCAGATAAAAACACGCTTTATTCCGAAGTTAATCTTGGTTTGGGATATCGTTATAACAGTTATTATGACGAATCAACGGTGTATTTTTTTCCTTCTATCAATGAGCAGTTTCGTCATTACTATAATTTTGCAAAGAGAGCTGCTAAAGGAAAAAGAACAGCTCATAACTCCGCTAATTTTGTTGCTTTATCTGCTTACTATAATTTTAAATCTATCGCTACCAATGAAAAATATGGAGAATATTCCCCGTCTTTCACTATAGCTCCACTTTGGGGATTTCAGCGCACGTATAAAAGAAAATTTAATTTAGAAGTACATCTGGGAGCTGGGATTAATGTAGATAAATTCGATACTGAATTTACTCCTATCGGTAATCTTACTTTAGGTTGGGTAATTGGAAAATAAGCTATGATAAAAAAAATACTTTTCTTTTTGTTGGTTTTGTTCTGTATAAAATCAAATGCACAGCATGCCAGAGTATTTGCAAATATTTCAGCCTATTTGCATTCTGACTTTCAGAATAATTCTTTTTCCGAATTTGGAACTGGTTTAGAGGTAAAAGTGCATCGCTTTCTGAAACCCGAAGTAGGAGTCAGTTATTTTATCGGAAGTCTGGAGGATTACAGTAAAGTTGACCAACAGGGAAATACACTCGATCTCAGAACCAGTAAGGTATATGCTCTTAATTTCAACCTGACACCTAAAATTTCGTTATATAGTAAAGAAGTAAATTCCGGAGATGTGTTTATTCAGATATTGCCCCGATTTAATGTTTCAAAAATCAGCGCAGATCGGTATTACACTGTTATCAATCCAATTAAACCATCGGCTTCTGTTACTACAAAAGAAACAGTCAGCGAATGGTATCAGTCATTTGGAATAGGATTAGGAATCGATATTGTACTTTCGGATAAAAGTTATGATTCACTTTCGGTTAATTTGTATTACAACGGAGTGAATATGGGAAAAGCCTTAACGGAAGTAAATCATTCTAATTCACGAATTAATACAGATACGGTTGGGATGGGAATAAGCTATTATCTGGGATTTGAAAAAAAGAAAAATTAAAGCATTAGATTCTTAAATTTTAAATTCAATACCAATATTTCGAATGCTTTCGATACTGATTTTAGCATCTTCCTTAAAATATTTCCTGATTTTACTGATGTAAACATCCATACTTCTGCCGGAGAAAAAATCGTCATTGCCCCAAATGGCTTTCAGGATTTGTTCCCTTTTTAGCAATTGGTTTTTATGCGAGTAAAAGTACTGAATCAAAGCAGCTTCTTTTTCAGTGAGTTGCTGATTTTGGTGGTTGAGTTTCAAAGTCAGCCGTTTGGTATCAAAACAATACAATCCGATCTGAATTTCTTCGTTGTCCGTTGAAAGGTTTTTTTGCAGGCTTCTTTTTAAGATGTTTTGTAAACGTAAAATTAGTTCTTCAGCTTCAAAAGGTTTTACAATATAATCGTCTGCACCGAGTTTTAGTCCAATGATTTTGTCTTCTTTTAATTTTTTGGCTGTCAGGAAAATAAAAGGAATTTCAGGGTTTATTTTGTTTATTTTTTCCGCTAATGAAAAACCGTCCAGTTTAGGCATCATCACATCAAAAACACAAATGTCAAAACGTTGCTTTTTAAAAAGATCCAGTGCCATTTCACCATCTTCCGCCCAAATTACTTCATAGTGATAAAGCTCCAGATATTGCCTGAGCACATTGGCAAAATCAAAATCATCTTCGGCTAAAAGTATTCTTTTCAATGGGAAATGATTTAAACTTTAAACATAATCGTAAACACAGCTCCTTTTCCTAAATCGCTTATCACGGCAATCGAACCCTGATGCGCTTTTATAATTTGATCAACATAATATAAACCCAGTCCAAGGCCTTTTGCATTGTGTAAATTGCCTTGTTCCACTCTATAGAATTTTTCAAAAAGCAAGGCCTGTTTGTTTTTTGAAATCCCTATTCCGTCATCTTCAATACTGACTGAAAACTGGTCCTGATGTTTTCTTGTTTTGACGGAGATATTGTTGGAGCCATATTTTACGGCATTTTCCAGCACATTTAAAATAGCCGTAGTCAAATGAAATTTATCTAAAACCAATACTGTTTTTTGCGTTTGAAAATCGGTTTCAATTGTAATTTTCGGATTACCAATTTTAAAATCTTCTATAATCGAAAGCAGGAAAGTTTCGGTATTTATTTTTTCTTTTTGTAATTCGATTTCATTTTCAGCCAGTGAGTTCGCCAAAACCTGATCAATCAAACTCTGCAAACGATTATTCTGGCGCGAGATTGTATTGATAATCGCATTGAAGTTTTCGTCGTTCTCCCGAATGTTTTTCTGTTCCAGTATTTTCGTTGAAATTCCTAATGTGGCCAAAGGCGTTTTGAGTTCGTGTGTGATATTGTTGATGAAATCAGTCTTTACATCGCTTACTTTTTTTTGTTTGATCAAAGCTTTGATCGCAATTATAAAAAGCGTTATTAAAGTAAAAACAGAAAGTAAAGACAAAGTCAGCACAACTGCCATACGCCTTAAAATAATCAGTTCCCAGTCGATTACCGAAATGTACATCGAATCTTCCGTTAGTAATTTGTAATCCTGATTTTCAAATGTTCCATTCGTTGTTCCGACATAATTCCGAACTAAAAAAGCATGATTCAATGAAGCCAGATTACCGTATAATTTATTCTGAATAAAAGGTTTTTGAGAAAAAATGGTGTCTGTTTTTTTTGCGTTTTGATACAGTATGAATTTATTCAGGACAATGGCAAAATCAATTTTAAGATCGGGCAATTCCCGTGCAAACTTGCGTTGAATTTTCTGTGTTAAAGCATTCTGATATTCGTTTTCCAGAATGCTGTTTCTGATTTCAGATTTGGTCTTTTTTCCCTGAAGATAGTTTTCCGATAATAGTTTATAAAGCGCTTCTTTTTTGCTGACCAGTACCGAATCAATATCACTGTAATTATGGGAAACCTGGGCAATTTCATTCTTGATCTCGGTATGAAATTGTGCTACTTTATAATCGTAAGCCGTTTTTACTAAATAACATTGTACCGCCGATAATATGAGCAGTGCAAAAACAGAAAGTGTGATTAATAAATTGATTCTTTGTTTCATTCGATTGTAAATTCAGATCAAAAATAAAGCTTTTATCAAACAAAAAAGCATTAACGTCCCATTAACCTCCAATTAACTTCCGGAACGTTTTATTAGAAGCATTTTTGTACCTCTCAAACCAAAATCTTCTTACCGTATGAAAATTTACTTTTTCTTAAAAATCATTTTATTTGTATTGCTTTTTTGTTTTTCAATAGCCGGATATGCACAGGTTGAAACGCCTAAAGACAGTATTTCCAATCAACTGAATGAAGTTCTGATTACTGCTGATAAAAAAGCGTTTTCAAATCAAAACGGAAATATAAAAGTTGACGTTGCAAATTCGATTTATAATTCAATTCCAAATGCAGTTGATTTATTGGCAAAATTACCAACCGTTCAGATCAGTTCAGATAAAGAAAGTATTACAGTTATTGGAAAAGGAAGTCCGCTCATTTATATCGATAATCAAAAAGTGGGAATAAATGATCTGAATGCTTTGTCGGTAGCCGATATCAAAACTATCGAAATTATTAAAAATCCATCTTCCAAATACGAAGCCGAAGGTCGCGCCGTAATTTTAGTTACAAGGAAATTTAGTAAAAAAGATAGTTTCAGAACCGAAATTTCCGAAGTGGCTTCTTTCAAAAAACGGTATAACAATTATCTTGGATTCAATTCCAATTTCAAAAAAAATAAAGTGGAATGGAAAGCCAACTTCAATTACAATAAACTTCAGCCCTGGGAAAGTCACAGTATTAAATATCAAATTCCGCAAGCTAACATTGCGTCAGATTATGATGTGTCTGCTTTTACTAAAAGAGACCAATTTGTTTTTGGAGGAGGTTTATTCTATAAAATAAATGAGGATGATTATTTTTCGATTAGTATGAACAGTAAATTGCAAAATGATTCTTTTGATATCAATACCACCACTTATAACAAAAACAATAATGAGGAAAATAAGGTGATCACATGGACTGATAATCAAAGTAAAAAGAATTTTGTAAACTCCCTTTTAAATTATCAGAAAAAAATAAAATCGATTGATACACAGTTTTTTACAGGTCTGCAATATTCTAATTTTGATCAGGGATTGTTTACCGCGGTAAAAGATAATTATAATGATACGCAATTTGGATTGACACAAATCAGGGATCAGAAATTTAAAATTAATTATTTTTCGGGAAGAATTGATATCGATAAAAAATTTAAAAATGAAATGAAACTTGAATTTGGAGGCTTGTATGCATCAGCAAATTCTAAATCTGATGTTGCTGTTTTTTATGCAGCAACCAATGAAAACGAATTAAGTTTTTACGATTTTAAAGAGGGAAACTTATCCGGATATACACAATTGTCCGGTAAAATTAAAAAAATCGATTTCTCGGTTGGATTTAGAGTTGAAAACTCAAATGTAACAGGTAAATTTAAAACAGACGAATTACCCTTACTGGATAAAAAATACACTAATTTTTTTCCGAAAATGCAGTTTTCATTTCCAATAGATAGTGTTAAAAGTATTTCTGTAAACTACGCTAAAAGTATTTCAAGGCCTAATTATTCGTCTTTAAGTCAGGGGTCTACCTATATTAACCCGTATTTTTTATACACTCGAAATATTAATTTAATTCCGACGATTACAGATGAGATTGCTGCGAGTTTTCAGTATCATGATAAATCAGTCAAATTAAGTTTTACCAAAAGCAGTAATCCGGTTTATAACAGTTTTTCTTTTGATGATCAAAAAAATATCATGACTTTTAAAGATATCAATTTTAATAAAAGCTCTGGATTATCGCTTGATTTTACGTTGCCGTTTACGTACAAATTTTGGACAACAACGAATTCTTTAGCTTTTATTTTAGAAAAGATTGAAGATGAATCTGCAGCGTTTGTGGCTTCAGAACCCTATTTGTATTATTCATCAAATAATGAATTTAAACTTCCCAAAGAATATGTCTTCACGTTGAATTTTTGGGGATTAACAAAGCAAAATACAGGTGTTTTTGAAACAAATCCCAGACTTATTGTTGATATGGCAGTTTCAAAAGCATTCTTAAAAAAATGGAGATTTACGGTGAGCTGTAATAATATGTTTAAAAATAATATTGAAACAGAAAAATTTACAATCAATGCTATTAATTCTAAAGCAAGATATGTGGTGGACAATCATGAAATTTTAATCTCCATAAAATATGCTTTCGGGAAGATAAAAGAAACCGAATTTAAAGAGAGAAATATTGACGAAAATCAAAACAGAATTAGATAAAAATAAAAAGTCTCCTGAATTTCAAGAGACTTTTTTATGATTAAAAGAGAATTTATCCTTCGTCTTCTTCTGTAGCTTTACTGGATGTTTCATTACTAAGTTCTTCATCGTCGTCCGTAGAATTCAATTCGAAGAAAGTAAAAAAGGAACCTCCATAACTTTTCTGAAACGAGAAATTACTCAAATGTTCCAGTTTGGTGTATTTAGAATGTTCGATCACCATCATTCCGTCCTCGTGAAGCAAATCTCTTTCGAAAACCGTCAGGACAATTTTTTCAAAAGTTGCCTGATCTAAAGCGTAAGGAGGATCTGCAAAAATAATATCGTAAGAAGTTTTGCAATTTTCAAGGAATTTAAAAACATCGCTTTTTGTTGCAGCGATTTCAAAATCATATTCTGACGAAACCTGTTTGATGAATTTTACGCATCCAAAATCCCCATCAACGGAGGTAATTGGCGCACTTCCTCGTGAAGCGAATTCGAAACTGATATTTCCGGTACCTGAAAATAAATCCAGAACCTTCAAACCCTCAAAACTAAAATGATTGTTCAGAACATTAAACAATGCTTCTTTACTCATGTCAGTTGTTGGTCGTACAGGAAGGTTTTTGGGTGGAAAAATGCGGCGTCCTTTGAATTTTCCTGAAATGATTCTCATGATTGAAATAAGATATAATGTTTTTGATTCTGAGCAGTGGAGTAGTTGTTTTTTTCTTGTAACCTGCTTACATCCAAAAATGTAACGTTACGAATGTATTTATACGCAATGGTATAAAAAGGATCATTTTTAGTTATTGTCCCCAATAGTTCGAGATGAAAACTTTCAGGATTTAAACTTAATTGCTCCGCTGTAAAAAGCAGATAATATAAAAAATCTTCCGGTGTCTGATATTCGAATGAGTTGAATAACAGCAGTTTTTGGTTCTGTACCACAATCAGTTCAAAGTGATCCGGATTAAAATTAACGATCATTTTTTTATCGTCGTTATTTTTAGAAGCTTCCAGCATTTTTTCAATTAAAATACTGTTAGCGTGTTTGTAATCAAACGAACCCACCTGATCAATTAAAAAATTATTGATATTTACATAGGGTATATAAACGGTATTCATGTGGTAATTTGAAATCTGATCATAGGTAAAAAAATCAGTTTCAAAAACCTTGGTATTATATTGCAGGTAACTGCCTAGATAATTTTCATCAAATAAAGCAGTAGGCACAAAAGTCGAAAGATTGTTATTATGAATGACGATTATATCGTCATAAGTGTCTTTTAGTTCAGGATGTTTTTTAAAAGCATCACCGTACAATTCTTCTATTTTGGATCCTTTTTGTGTTGGTGTAAATTCTACTTCATTAAAAGAAGTAATGCTGTTATTAAGCGTGTCAAAACAACAAAACGAAAATCCGTTCAGCGAAACCTGAATAGAAAGTTTTTTGTATTTTTTGGATGTTATATTAGTATTTTGAAATGCCATAATCTGATTTACAATTCATTACCTGTTGTAGTGTCAAGAAAGAATTTAATTTAAACACAAACTTACAAATTAAAAAGCAACAATAATAATTGCAATTTCAAAAACAACATTTTAGTAAAGTTATGGGCTTATTATATTTTTATTAATTCTTTAATTTCAGTTGGTTCCTTTTCGAAAATATTATGATTAAAATTGATTTTTGAAATTGCCTTTAACGCTAAAAAGACCGTACTTTGCAGTTCAATTTTATCTTATGAATTCAGCACTGTTTTATAGCGTTTTACAAAAAAAATTTCCTTTTGCCCCAACCTATAAACAGGATATATTTTTTCAGAAAATTGCTATTTTCCTGACAGAACCGGACAACAAGACCATTTTTGTATTGAAAGGATATGCCGGAACAGGTAAAACGACTGTGATCTCTACGATTGTAAATAATTTGGGCGATATCAACAAGAAGTTTGTTTTGCTTGCCCCAACCGGACGCGCCGCAAAAGTAATCGCGAATTATTCGAATACGCCTGCCTTTACAATTCATAAAAAAATATATTTTCCTAAAAAATCATCCGGCGGAGGAGTTGCTTTTACGAAACAAATCAACAAGCATAAAAACACTATTTTTATTGTCGATGAGGCTTCGATGATTTCAGACAGCAATTCAGATTCGAAATTGTACGATAACGGGTCGTTGTTAGACGATTTGATTTCCTACGTTTATTCCGGGACCAATTGCAAAATGATTCTTTTGGGAGATACTGCGCAGCTGCCTCCCGTTAATTTAGATATTAGTCCGGCGCTTGATACCCATACTTTGGGTGCCCATTACGATAAAGAAATCGAACATATAGAACTTGACGAAGTAATGCGTCAGGAGGAAAGTTCGGGAATTTTGTATAATGCTACCGAATTACGTGAATTGTTAAAGGAATCTTTTATAACGGAATTTAAATTCAATGTAAAAAAATTCAAAGATATTGTCAGGCTTACCGATGGATATGATATTCAGGACGCCATAAATACCGCTTACAGCAATTATAGTATTGAAGATACGGCTTTTATAGTGCGTTCCAATAAAAGAGCCAATCAGTACAACGAGCAGATCAGGACCAGAATCCTTTTTAAAGAAAGTGAACTTTCAGTTGGCGATTTCCTGATGGTGGTCAAGAATAATTATTTTTGGTTAAAGGAAACCGACGAAGCCGGATTTATTGCCAACGGAGATATTATTGAAGTGCTGGAGCTTTTTGGAATCAAAGAGCTTTACGGATTCAATTTTGCGAAAGTTAAAATCAGAATGGTCGATTATCCGGATCAGAAACCTTTCGAAACGGTTTTAATTTTAGATACCATAAAAAGCGAATCGCCTTCTTTGACGTATGAAGAATCCAATCGTTTGTACGAAGAAGTGATGAAGGATTATGAAGACGAGACGACCAAATACAAGAAGTTTCAAAAGGTAAAGAATAACGAGTATTTCAATGGTTTGCAGGTTAAGTTTTCTTATGCCATTACCTGTCACAAATCGCAGGGAGGGCAGTGGGATACGGTTTTTATTGAGCAGCCATATTTACCAAACGGAATCGACCGTGATTACATCAGATGGCTTTACACTGCGATGACACGTGCTAAAAATAAGTTATATTTGATAGGCTTTAAAGACGAAAGTTTTGAGGAATAAATTTTAGCCACAGATTAAAATAATTCTCACAGATATAAATGCAGAAGATTAGAAAATATTTTTTAATCCCTTAATCTGTGGCAAGAAGTTTTAGCAGATTTTTTTTGGTAGAAATTCTAATAATTCGTGGCAAAAAGAAAACATTTTAAAAAATGACAACACTAAACGATTTACATTCGATTTCATCTACGTTTTCGAATACCGATAAAATGCCGGTTTTGTTTTTGGGACACGGCAGTCCGATGAATGCGATTGAAGAAAATCAGTTTGTAGCCGGTTTTCGTAATCTGGCCAAAACATTACCGCAGCCCAATGCTATTTTATGTATTTCGGCACACTGGTTTACCAATGGAACCAAAGTAACAGCCATGCAAATGCCAAGAACAATCCATGATTTCGGAGGTTTTCCGCAGGCACTTTTTGATGTGCAATATCCGGCAAAAGGAAGCCCTGAACTGGCGCAGGAAACCAAAAAAATATTAGAACCTGTAAATGTTGATTTAGATGAGCACTGGGGTTTAGATCATGGTGCATGGAGTGTCATCAAACATTTATATCCTGAAGCTAATGTTCCGGTCATTCAGTTGAGTATTGATTACACCAAATCCGGGCAATATCATTTTGAGCTGGCGCAGAAATTACAGGCATTGCGTCACAAAGGAGTTTTGATCATTGGAAGCGGGAATATTGTCCACAATTTACGTTTAGTAGATTTTAGAAATTTTGATAAAGACAATTATGGTTTTGACTGGGCGATTGAAGCCCGTGAAACCGTTAATAATTATTTACTCGATGGCAATTTTCAGCCCCTGATTCATTTCGAAAAAATGAATAAAGCCGTTCAGTTGGCGATACCAACTCCGGATCATTATTTACCGCTGCTGTATACTTTAGGATTAAAGCAGGAATCAGAAGAATTGAGTCTGTTTAATGATAAATTACTGGCAGGTTCCCTGAGCATGACCTCCGTAAAAATAATGTAATATAGCTTTGTGTTAGTCCGTGCAACGTTGTCAATCTCTGTGAAAGTTATTACACAAAGCTGCGCGAAGATTTCACAGAGATTCGCAAAAGAAAACTTTAAAATATTAAAATGAAAATAATAGCTGTAATTCCGGCACGATATGCCTCTACACGTTTTCCTGCTAAACTAATGCAGGATTTAGGAGGTAAAACCGTTATTTTAAGAACATATGAAGCAGCAGTTGCCACCCGATTATTCGACGACGTTTTTGTAGTAACCGATTCTGATCTGATTTTTAATGAAATTGTTTCGAACGGCGGTAAAGCCATCATGAGCATCAAAGAACACGAATCCGGAAGCGACCGGATTGCAGAAGCAATTGCCAATTTAGACGTTGATATTGTGGTGAATGTGCAGGGTGATGAACCCTTTACGGAAGCAGGCCCATTAGAGCAGGTTTTGGCTGTTTTTAAGAACGATCCGGATCATAAAGTAGATTTGGCTTCGTTGATGCGTGAAATTACAGATGAGGAGGAAATTAATAATCCGAATAATGTGAAAGTGGTTGTCGATCAGTCACAGTTTGCCTTGTATTTTTCACGTTCTGTAATTCCGTATCCGAGAGATAAAGAGGTTGGAGTGCACTATTTTCAGCATATCGGAATTTATGCCTTTAGAAAACAGGCATTGCTGGATTTTTACAGTCTTCCAATGAAATCCCTTGAAGCTTCTGAAAAATTAGAACAGCTTCGTTATCTCGAATTTGGAAAACGCATCAAAATGGTTGAAACCACTCATGTAGGAATCGGAATTGATACCGTTGAAGATTTAGAAAAAGCGAGAGCTATTTTGAGAGATATATAGTATAAATGTGAAAGTGAAACGTAAGATGTAAAATGTGAAGCAAAAAAAAGTCCCCGGGAAAAGAAATTTTTCCGGGGACTTGTTATATATATAAAACTCTTAATATAAACTTGGAAATTTAGTTGGATTCACTTCATTCATCATATTGTACACTTTCTCGAAAATATCTTCAGCAGAAGGTTTAGAGAAATAGTCACCATCAGTTCCGTAAGCAGGTCGGTGTGCTTTTGCAGCCAGTGTTTGCGGTTTACTGTCCAGATATTTATACGCATCCTGTTCTTCGAGGATTTGCTGTAAAATAAAAGCTGAAGCTCCACCAGGAACATCTTCATCGATTACCAAAAGACGATTTGTTTTGGCAACACTTTTTACGATATCGTGATTCACATCAAACGGAAGTAAAGACTGGATATCGATCACTTCGCAATCAATTCCTAAATCCAGTAATTCGGTTGCAGCCTGTTCTACTAATCTTAAGGTAGACCCGTAAGAAACCAAAGTGATATCAGCACCTTCTTTTAGCGTTTCAACAACTCCGATAGGTGTTTTGAATTCCCCAAAATTAAGAGGTGTTTTTTCTTTTAAACGATATCCGTTCAGACATTCAATAACAAGGGCAGGTTCATCACACTCTAAAAGCGCATTATAGAAACCGGCAGCCTGTGTCATGTTTCTCGGAACCAAAACGTGGATTCCGCGAATAGCATTAATAATCATTCCCATCGGTGAACCGGAATGCCAGATACCTTCCAAACGGTGTCCACGGGTTCTGATGATTAACGGCGCTTTTTGTTTTCCAACAGTTCTGTATTGTAAGGTAGCCAAATCATCGCTCATGATTTGAATCGCGTACAGTAAATAATCTAAATATTGAATCTCAGCAATCGGACGTAAACCTCTTAAGGCCATTCCAATTCCCTGTCCAAGAATAGTAGCTTCCCTGATACCAACATCGGCAACGCGGAGTTCACCGTATTTTTCCTGCATCCCTTCAAGCCCCTGGTTGACATCACCAATGTTTCCAACATCTTCACCGAAAATCAATGTTTCCGGATATTTTGTGAAAAGCGCATCGAAGTTATCACGAAGAATCATTCTTCCGTCTAAATCAGCCTTGGCATTATCGGCATATTCAGGAAGTACTTTCTGTACTGAAAATACATTTTCAGCCGAATCAGAAAATAGATTGCTGCTGAATTTTCCCTGAGTGTCACCGATATAATTGGTAATCCACTCTGATAATAAAACTTTACTGTTTGGAACTTCAATAAAACGCAATATTTTTCGGGCTATAACAAGCATCTCCTTTTTTAAAGGCGATTTTATAGCACTTAATTCAGAGATGTATTTTTGAATTTTATCTTTATGATTGATACTGGCAGCTGAAATTTGCTCCAATAAAACCAAAAGATTTTTCTGGTCTTCAATAATTGGATTGATAAATGAATTCCAGGCATCTTTCTTCGCTTCAAGAATTTCTTTTTTGATTTCAAAATCAATTTCAGCCAATTCCTCAGGTGATGCAATATTGATGGCAATCATCCATAAACGCATCTGACGAATACAGTCGAAATCTCTTTCCCAGCCCAGTCTTTCTGCATTTTTGTAACGTTCGTGTGATCCTGAAGTCGAATGCCCCTGCGGTTGTGTTAACTCATTTACGTGAATTAAAACCGGTACATGTTCTTCGCGTGCAATTGCTGCAGCTTTTTCGTAGGTAGAAACCAGTTCGGCATAATCCCAGCCTTTTACCCTGAAAATTTCATACCCTTTTGAATCTTCGTCACGCTGGTATCCTTTTAGGATTTCAGAGATGTTTTCTTTCGTCGTCTGATGTTTTGCATGAACCGAAATTCCGTATTCATCATCCCACACACTCATGACCATCGGAACCTGTAAAACTCCGGCAGCATTTATGGTTTCAAAAAATAATCCTTCAGAAGTACTGGCATTTCCAATAGTTCCCCAGGCAACCTCGTTTCCGTTTACAGAAAATTTATCTTTGGTTGTAATCCCGTCAACATTTCTGTAAATTTTAGAAGCCTGCGCTAATCCTAACAACCTTGGCATCTGCCCGGCTGTAGGAGATATATCTGCACTTGAGTTTTTTTGTTTTGTTAAGTCTTTCCAGGAACCGTCTTCGTTTAAACTGTGTGTAACGAAGTGACCGCCCATTTGTCTTCCTGCAGACATCGGATCAAAATCTAAATCGGTATGACCGTATAAACCGGCGAAAAATTGCCTTGGAGTAAGTTCTCCGATAGCCATCATAAAAGTCTGATCACGATAATATCCGGAACGGAAATCCCCATTTTTAAAAGCTTTTGCCATAGCAAGCTGTGGCACTTCTTTCCCGTCACCAAATATTCCAAATTTGGCCTTTCCTGTCAATACTTCTTTACGTCCTAAAAGACTACATTCGCGGCTGGTTACAGCAATTTTATAGTCGTTCAGTACCTCAGTTTTGAAATCTTCGAAAGTCAATGTTGTATTGTTTTTTTCTTTAATCATAATCTGGAATGGTCATGTTATGCGGCAAAATTACTTAAAAAGTATCAATAATCATAATTCATTAAAATAAATATAATTTAATTATTTACAAGTAAATTGCTAAAACTACGTACTTTTTTTATTGAATATTCAATGTATTTGAGTTACTGATGAATATAATTTACGTTTTTGTTTAAAATTTATTCAATTACAACCACTTTCGGGTAAAAAGATTGACTAATGTTTTAGGAGAAAAAGTAACCACAAATCGTATTTTTTCATTGTATTTCTTTTGAGAAATTTCCCAGCCATTATTAGAGTACACCGGAAAATAGAGTTCAAAGTAATCCGGAACGAGGTTCAGTCGGATTCCGGCATCATATGCAAAATCAGCTGTTTGCTGTTTACTTTTCATAAGACCAAGGTCTCCGTAAGCCTCAATCCAGTTCCAGATCGAATAACTGGCATTCAAAGTCGTCATCCATCGATTGGCGTATCGCGGTTCGATCTTAGACTTAAAACCACCTTCAGCCATGACAAATTGCTGACTGAATATTCCGGTACTTTCAGATCTTCCCAGAAAATTATAATCAAACAAATAATCTGTCGGCCTGTCTAAACCAAAACTAAAATAGTCTGAATTGGTAGTGTTGTATAGGAAGCTTCCGGCATACAATCTCAGATTTAGCCTTCTATTATTTTCAAATAACCTTCTGTATTCCACTTCTCCGGCCAGTTTTCCGAAATCACCCGAAAATTGAACATCGGTCATAAAATTAAAATGATCGACCAATTCCGTTTTGGTATTCATGTAGCGTGCGTTAAAAACAGAATAATTGGGTTTTGAATTGTCCGTTATATATTGGCTTGCTTCCCGATTTACAATTACCTGACGCATCAGGAAAAGCTGCTTTCTGTTATCCCTGAAATTTTCTTCCCGAATTCTAAACTGCACCATTGGATTCAATCTGAAATACGTCGCGTCGGGTGCGTAATGATAATAATTCTGACTAATGGAATATTTTACATTATAAAGCCTGCTATTGCGGTAATAATGACTTAACGAAAAGGCAGAAGAACCGGATATCGTACCGGCATTAATAGAATAGGCAGGGTTAATATCAAAAGTAAAGGGCTTCTCTAAAATAGTTTTGTTGTGAAAACGTACTCCCGGAGTCAGACCATCATAATAATTATAGGTAAGAGTCGGAATGTATAATATCTGATTGTAATAAGGATCTTCGAGATCTTTGGCGAAATTAAATTTTATCGGGCGATTTGTTATGACCAGACTTTTCAATGATTTCCAGTTGTTTCGTAAATTATATTCCGGAACTTCATTGTCATAATTCAAAACTATTTTATCCGCTTTTTTTCGGTCAAAAACATAAATTGAATCATTGTTTTTAGGTTCAATCCACTTCTTAAAAACAACTTCATTTTTTCTGATTCCATACACCGGAATTGGAGTAAATACATTGGTCTTGTTTCGTATCGAAAATTGTATGCTGTCTTTCGTTCTGGATACATTTGAAAATTTGTAATCGATAATATCACGGGAATCAATAATGGTTTTAAAGAACCACCGGATATCTTTTGGACTGTTTTTGGTTAGTATTGTTTCGAAATCAGATCTGTCGGCTTGTTGGGTTTTATTTAAATCATAAAACTCCTGAACGCTCTCCGGAAGAATATCATGGTTTAGATAATCATCTAAATAACTCAGGCTTAAACCTGCACGGTACTTACTTGCAATCTGTTCGTTGAATTTTATCAGGGTGTTTTTGGGGTCTCCAAGAGGCTGATCCAGATTTTTTCTGGCCATGAGCATATAATAATAACTGTATTGCTCGTTAAAAGTCAGATTAGCAATATTGTAACTCTTGAAGAGTTTCATGTTCGAAAGACTTCCCAGCATCTTCTGATCCAAATGATTTTCTTCCATGAATTTCATCATGCTGTAAATCTGAATCCCGTCGTAAACCCAGTTATCCTTTCTGGGATCTAAACGCAGACTGTTCTTTAAATAATTGTTGAGATAGGTTTTTAAAAAAGTAATTTCAAATATAAAATCATCTGAAAACGGACTAATAAACGACGGCAATTGATTTAGTCCGTAAAAAGGATTCCGGTCATAATCGACCTGTGAAACCGTAATTTTCTCATGAGGATACTTTCCGATAAAAGCACTGGCAAAATTGACCACTTTATTAATGATGATTGCCTGCTGGATATCACTGAGTTTTTTGTTCTTTAGGTTGGAAAGAACTTCGATTGACCCATTTTGATAGCTTTTGAAACTATTTTGCTTTTCGATAAATAAGTTGAAATCAGTCCTGTTGTTACCTGAAAAAGAATAAATGGCCGACTGTGGATTTGTCAGATCTGTAGAAACCGAATTTAAATCGGTTGTAATCGAATAACCATTCGGAATTTTTATTGCGATTTCATAATTAGTCGTCGCATTTGCAATATCATCCAGATTGAAGTTATTATATTTTATAAAAGTATGATTTTCGAAACGGGCAACGCTTAAATACCAGTTTTTCAAATTCATTCCGCCATTTTGGTCAAAACCATAATCGGTGAATTTATCACTCGGAATCTTGGCAATATAATTTATGTGCAGTTCCATTTTTTGATTCGGAGGAAGCTTTTGTTTTAGTTTTATGACAATGTAATCCGGATTTTTATCGGTCCGTTCCCATTCAAGGGCGAAGTCAGCAGAATCTGTCAGATTCAGAATAGTGGTGTTTCCTCTTTCTTCGGATTTGGCCAGGTGAAAACCACGATAAAATTCGTCTGAAAAACGTTTGGCTAACGGAGTATTTTTGTTTGAAAAGGCATTGTTCCAGTCATTTAGCACAATCGAATCCAGAGAATCGTTAGAAGTGTTATAAAATGTAAGGTCCTGTTTGATATTCAGTGTTTTCAATTCAAAATTTACCGCAGCTTCTATCTTTGAATGATGCTGCGCGTATGGTTTCATTGAACTGAATAAAACGAAAAGGAAAAAGATTATTTTATAAAATGATCTCAATAGGTGCTTATGTTTTTAGAATATATCTTTATTTACGAGCTTTGAACTGTTTTGGATTTTTGTAAAAATAGTATAAAAAAAGCTGTTAAAAAAAACAGCTTTAATTTTTTGCAATATGTTGATGTAATTTAACCATTTAAGTTATTTAAGTTCATATAAATTTTACTTTTGTTGCTTCAGACTTAAATGAATTCAAATAGCTTAAACGGTTTAAAAATATTTTAGAAATTCGGACTCAAATCATATTTTTTGTAAAATTTATCCAGAGCCTCAACAACTTCATCTTCAGTATCTACGATCTTAAATAAGTTAAGGTCTTCCGGGCTTACCGTCTGCATTTTTTCAACAAGTACCGTTTTTACCCATTCGATCAGTCCCGACCAAAATTCAACACCCACTAATATAATTGGGAATTTTCCAATTTTTTTCGTCTGAATCAAAGTAATCGCTTCAAACATTTCATCTAAAGTTCCAAAACCACCCGGCATCACTACGAATCCCTGCGAATATTTTACGAACATTACTTTTCTCACAAAGAAATAATCGAAATTCAGGTTTTTATCGTGATCAATATAAGGGTTGAAATGTTGTTCAAAAGGCAATTCAATGTTCAGTCCAACCGAAGTTCCGCCTCCTAAATGCGCGCCTTTATTTCCGGCTTCCATGATTCCGGGACCACCTCCTGTAATTACACCGTAACCGGCTTTACTAATTTTATAGGCAATTTTCTCCGCCAGTAAATAATATTTATCTTCTGGTTTTGTTCTTGCTGATCCAAAAATCGATACGCACGGACCGATACGTCCCATGCTTTCGTAACCATTTACAAATTCGGCCATGATTTTAAAAATCGCCCAGCTGTCATTGGTTCTGATTTCATTCCACGTTTTTTGTTTCAAACGGTCCTGAATTACTTTATCCTCATCATTATCAAAATCTTCTAATCTCATTTTAGGTATTTTAATTATTTATATTCTTAAGTTGTGTCTTTATTTTTGAATCAGGTTGTCACACTGAACATACTCGAAGTGAGGAGCTTAATCCTGCTGTCCGCTGTATCTTTTCCTGGCTAAAGAAGCCAGAAAAAGGATGCCGCTCCCATCAGGGCTAGGGCAATCGCTTTCAATTGAAACATCGTTTAATAAAAAGAAGAAACTCTTTATTTAATACGACTGTTCTTCAATTGACTTGGTAATGTTGCTTTTAACTTTTCCGGTATGTTCTGTGGTTTTAGATTCAATCAGCATTATAGAACATTCTTCAACTGATGAAACCCGGTGATTTACGCCTTTTTTCACAACGAATAAATCGCCTTTTCTCATGATGAATGATGGTTTGTTTTCAATTTCCATTAAAAGTTCCCCGTCGACAATATAAAATAATTCGTCTTCATTTTCATGATTGTGCCACGGCACTTCCTGACCTTTTATTTTAGCCACTTTAATATACTGATCGTTTACTTCGTCAATTATTTTAGGCGAAAAATAGTGGTCTACAGTACTGAATTTTTCTTTTAGATTCATAGATTTTATCTTAGTACTTGTCAAAATCAAAAAAACGTTGACAAAATGGGCGTACTAAATTAATCCTTTTTTTGAGAATTGTTATAAAAATGTGGGTTTATTAATTGAATTGTAACATTTTTAAAGGTTTGGTTTTGGTTGGGGTTTCATTATCAATAGAATAAGTTATTGTAAGGAATACGAATTAATATCTGTTGTCACGTCGCAGGATCTTCTGCCAGTTTAGGGTTGTGTTTAATTAATTTTAAAGATAAGTATGTATTTAATCTCTATTTTTTTTTGGTTTAAAGAGATTTTTTATTAAATCTTGTTTTTTAAAATAATTAATAATTCTTCAAGTTTTTTGTATAATTCATTTAGATCGCTCGGTGGTATTATAATCTTGATTTTTATACCATTTTTGGATTTACCTTTTTCTCTATCATTAGTGTTGATACTAAATAAAGTATCATCGCTTTCAAAAATATCCTCAACTTTAACATTTAATATTTTTGCCATTTTTTTCCATTCTTCTGTTGAAATTTTTATAAGACCTTTTTCTCTTCTATTGTATTGGGATTGATCCATAAATAGTAGTTCTGCAATCTGTTCCTGAGATAATTTTTTCTCCTTTCTTTCGGCTTTTAATCTATTTTTTATCATTTATCCAAAATTTTTAATTTAACAAAATTAACAATAAAGTAGGATTATATTTATATTTTATGGTTCGATTCACATATTATTTTGTATGTTCACATTTTTAATTAGAATTTAAAAAGTGAAATTTGTCTTACAAAATTTTTCGCGGGAGTTTGTGTAATATTTTAAATTATTAATTTAAACAATTTTAAAAATGAAAAAAATGATTTGTTCAACTGTTGTTATGATGTTATTTATAACTGTTTCTATGGGAAACATTAAAAAAAATCATATTCGAATTCTAACTTTAAAAGAAAATAAAAATACTGAGATAATCAGATTAAAATATTCTGATAAAACTGAGAATGTAGATTTAAAATTTAATGAAAAGTGTTATAGAGAAAAAAGTGATTTTGCCGGGTTTGTATGCTGGCTATTTAATATGCATTGCCAACCGATCTAATTTATTTAAAAAGAATTATTTAAACAGCTATAATTCATTATAGCTGTTTTTTGTCAATAAAAACTCTAAATATGAAAATTGAAATAAAAGAAATATTTTTTTTACTACTTTTAATTACTTTATGTAATTATAATGTTTTTTCACAAGACAGCAGACTTATGGGAAAATGGGTAAATAATGAAGATTACTCAGATATCAATTATATAGAATTTAAAAATGATAGTATAGCAATATTATTTCAAGGCGAAAAGCAGTCCCCTCCGTTTTTATTTATTACAGATTTTACAAAAGAACCAGTCCGGATAAATATGAAGGTTGAGAAGAATGGTATTGAAGCTAAAATACTAGGACTGTTGCATTTTATTAACTCGGATAAAATGAAAATAGAATTTTTTCATGGTGAATTTGAAGAACAGCCCAGGGCTTTTTCTTTAAATAAAAACTCTCAAAGCCAATTATATATTTTTAATCGTTTAAAATAGATGGTAAAAATGATATTTAAGTACTATTTTGATGTTAATTTTTTTAACCTTATTTATTCTTTTCTACTAAGTCTATTATTTTTTAATTTTTATTTCATGCCAATTATTTTTGCCAGCATTGGAACGATTTTGGGTGTTTTAAGCTTTCAGTATTTTTATGGTAATGAATATTATTTTTATCATAATAAAGGATTTACTAAAAAGAGATTAAATTTGATTGTTCTGTTTTTGAATGTTTTTATTTCGATTATTGTCTCCATAACTTATCAGCTAATAAAATGAATGTTTTAGAAATTAAAAATGTAAATAAATCTTTTAAAGAAAAACAAATTTTAAAAAATTTGTCATTTCAATTTTGTACAGGTGAAATAAATGCAATTTTTGGACGAAATGGTAGTGGTAAATCGACTCTCTTAAAACTTATTTATGGAACTTTAAAATCGGATAGCATAGAGATTAGAATCAATGGAGAGTTCATAAAAGAGAATAACGTAATTTTGGATAATAGAATTGGTTATTTACCACAAAAAGATTTCTTACCTAAAAGATTAAAAGTCTCAGAAATAATTTTCATGTATTTTAATGAAGAAAATAAACAAGATAAAATATTTTATGCTCCTCGAATTAATAATATACAAAATCGTAAAATTTGGGAATTATCTCTTGGAGAAAGAAGGTATTTGGAAATTATTTTACTAGGTAATTTAAATCATAATTTTTTACTATTAGATGAGCCGTTTTCTATGGTTGAACCTTTATTTGTTGAAATAATTAAAGATTTTTTAAATAATATAAAAGAAACGAAAGGAATAATTTTGACGGATCATTATTATGAAGATGCTATGCAAATTGCAAACAAAATATTTTTAATAAAGAAAGGGGATAAGATAAATATTCATGACAAAAATGATTTAGTTTATCATGGATATTTATCTCAGTAAAAATTTACATTTTAAGATCTCTTTATTCCAATTCTTTTTTCAAAAACTGAGCCGTATAACTTTTTTTATTTTTTGCCACTTCTTCCGGAGTTCCTTTGGCAATCAATTCTCCGCCGCCTTTTCCGCCTTCAGGGCCAATATCAATAATGTAATCGGCAAGTTTGATTACATCCATATTATGTTCGATAACCAGAATGGTATTCCCTTTATCAACCAGTTTGTTGATCACATCCATCAAAACACGAATGTCTTCAAAATGTAAACCTGTAGTCGGTTCATCAAGGATATAAAACGTATTTCCGGTATCTTTTTTAGACAATTCTCCTGCCAGTTTGATACGTTGTGCCTCACCACCCGAAAGCGTTGTGCTTTGCTGACCAAGTGTAATATAGCCTAAACCAACGTCCTGAATCGTTTTTACTTTTCGGTAAATCTTAGGTATGTTCTCAAAAAACGGAACCGCTTCATCCACCGTCATATTCAATACATCCGAAATAGATTTTCCTTTGTAACGGATTTCTAAAGTTTCCCTGTTAAAGCGTTTTCCCTGGCAAGTTTCACATTCAACATAAACATCCGGTAAAAAGTTCATTTCGATTGTTCTCACACCGGAACCTTCACAGGTTTCGCAGCGTCCGCCTTTTACATTAAAACTAAAACGTCCTGCTTTATAACCCCGAATCATACTTTCAGAAGTCATCGTAAACAGGTTTCTGATTTCTGTGAAAACTTCGGTATAAGTCGCCGGATTCGAACGCGGTGTTCTTCCAATCGGACTTTGGTCGATATCAATTACTTTGTCAATATGTTCTAAACCTTCTATCTTTTTGTAAGGTTGTGGTTTTTTTACGCCGTTAAAATAATAAGCATTCAGAATAGGGTAGAGGGTTTCGTTTATCAAAGTCGATTTACCACTTCCCGAAACTCCTGTAACGCATATTAATCGTCCTAAAGGCAATTCTATCGAAACATTTTTAAGGTTATTTCCGGTTGCGCCTGTTAGTTTAAGAAATTTACCATTTCCTTTACGACGGGCTGAAGGAATCTCCAGTTTCATGGTACCATTCAGATATTGAGCAGTAATCGTATTCGATTTTAAAGTTTCTGCCGGAGTTCCGATACTGATGATTTCTCCGCCGTATTTTCCGGCTTTTGGACCAATATCAATAACATAATCCGCACGTTCAATCATGTCTTTGTCATGTTCAACAACAATAACCGAATTCCCGATATCACGTAATTGTTCTAGCGAATGAATCAGTTTTTCATTGTCTCTCTGGTGTAAACCAATGCTAGGTTCATCCAGAATATATAAAACGCCAACCAATTGCGAGCCAATTTGAGTGGCTAGACGAATACGTTGTGCTTCACCTCCCGAAAGAGATTTTGAACTTCGGCTTAAAGCCAGATAATCCAATCCAACGTTCATCAAAAAGTTCAGACGGTCTTTGATTTCTTTGACCACTTCAGAAGCAATCAAAAGCTGTTTGTCTGACAAATGATTGTTTAAATCCTGAAACCAGGTGGTTAAATCTGAAATATCCATATCACACAATTCGGTGATATTTTTGCCATTGATTTTAAAGAATAAGGCTTCTTTTTTCAAACGGGAGCCTTCACAAACCGGACAATTTACTTCGTCCATGAAATCTTTTGCCCAGCGTTTTATAGTGGTTGAAGCACTTTCGTCGTATTGGTTTTTAATGAAATTTGAAATTCCTTCAAAATCAATTTTATAATCTCGCGTAACGCCTAAGTCTTTTGAATTTACAGTGAATTTATCTTTCCCGCCATGAAGAATCATTTGCATCGCTTCTTCCGGAATTTTCTCGATTGGATCTGTAATCTTAAAACTGAATTTTTCTCCAATAACTTCTAATTGCTTAAAAATCCAGGATGATTTGTATTCACCAAGCGGAGCAAAACCACCGCTTTTAATAGATAATTTAGCATTTGGAATAATCTTTTTTACATTGATTTCATGAACCGTTCCCAATCCGTTACAATGCGGACAAGCTCCTTTTGGAGAGTTGAAAGAAAATAAATTCGGCTCCGGATTTTGATATGAAATTCCCGTTGAAGGGCACATTAAATTTCTACTGAAATAGCGTACTTCATTCGTATCCTGATCTAAAATCATCAATACATTTTCACCGTGATGCATCGCGGTATTGATGCTTTCAGCCAGTCGTTTTTGATTGTCAGCACTATCTTCGATTAGCATTCTGTCAACTACGATTTCGATGTCGTGTGTTTTATAACGGTCTAATTTCATTCCTGAAACCAAATCCTGTACGTCTCCGTTTACGCGGACTTTCAGGAAGCCTTGTTTGGTGATTTGCTGAAATAATTCGGCATAATGTCCTTTTCTGGCTTTAATTACAGGAGCAAGAATATTGATGCGTTTCCCGTTGAAATCCTGAATAATCAAATCTTTAATTTGGTCGTCAGAATAGGAAACCATTTTCTCGCCGGTATTATAACTGAAAGCATCTGCGCCACGGGCATACAGAAGTCGCAGGAAATCATAAATTTCAGTAATAGTTCCTACAGTCGATCGCGGACTTTTACTGGTTGTTTTTTGTTCAATCGCAATTACGGGTGAAAGTCCGTCGATTTTGTCAACGTCCGGACGTTCTAAACCGCCAAGAAACTGTCTGGCATACGCCGAAAAAGTTTCAACATAGCGACGCTGCCCTTCAGCATAGATGGTATCAAATGCTAATGATGATTTTCCTGAGCCCGATAAACCGGTAATAACAACCAGTTTTTCACGCGGAATTGAAATGTCTATATTTTTTAGATTATGAACTCTTGCACCAAGAACTTCAATAGTATTGTCTTTTTCTAACATAATTTTGAGCAAAACGCAAAGTTACCACTTTGATTTGTTCTTTTAGTACTAGAGTACAAAACTTTATGTTACAATTAGTAACAAAAAACGCTAATATAAATTAGCGTTTTCTTTTTCGGGTGATCATATATTCTTCAATGGCTTCTTTGGTGGTATACCAATTTCGACCCTCTTTATAAGCGTCTATTTTCCCTGTTCGTGCTAATAAACTAACATATTCCTGACCATAAGGAGTTTCAGGCTCACTGACAATATCAGATATTTTTTGAAAGTCGTTATCATTATCCGGCATGGCATTCAGATAAATATTAAGCGTGCGTTCTAATGCCTGACACATCAAAAGGATTAATTTTTGATAATTGCCATTATTAGCCTGATTCAGCGCTTCGTAATATTTCTTTCTGTCATTTTTAAGAATAATGGCAGGCGGAAAACCACAACGCATCAATAATAAATTCATGCTTAAACGAACTGTACGGCCATTTCCATCAAAAAAAGGATGTATCCAGACTAATTTATGATGGTAAATAGTGGCCAGCTCAATATCATTAAGCCCTAACGGATTTGTATTGATAAAATCAATTAATTCATCCAGATAGTCTGAAACTTTATTGGCATTTGGAGGCATAAAATTGGCTCCCGAAATGCGAACGCCGCCATTTCGTAAACGCCCCGCAAAATCATCTTCGATAGAACGTAATACTAAACCATGAATCGAAAGTATGTCTATACTTCTGAGTCGGTATTCGTCATTGACAATCTTGTATAAATAATCAATCGCTTTATCGTGATTATGAGTTTCAAAATGTTCTCTTAATGATTTTCCTTTTATGGTAATACCTTCCTGAATAACCATTTGAGTTTCACGCAGACTCATGGTATTTCCTTCTATACTATTAGAATTGTAGGTCCATTCCAGCGATAGACTTTCGCGAATTTTATGCAAAGCGATATTGGGCAGAGGTCTGCTGGTTTGCAAATCCTGTCTTTTTTTGTACAATCGCTCAAAAGTTGATTGAAATTCGGTTCTGTATGTAAGGTCTATTTTCCACATTTCCCCACAAATGTACTTCTTAATATCGGATATATGAAATTTTAACCTATCCGATATTAATTTTATTCAATGGTCATGGCACGCAGTTTGGTTCTGTAGGCTTCTAGTGCTATAGATTTGGAAATGAATCCGTAATATTTTTCATTTCGTAAAACAGGAATAAAGGCAGTTTTGGTATTTTCAAATTTACTCATCACGATTTCCATACTGTCGTAGGATGAAATTGTGGCGGCAGGCGTTTTCATTACGTCTCTGATTACGGTATATTTCACCCGGTACGAATTGAAAATAATCTCCCGAATGTCATTAAAATGAACTACTCCAACAAGATCCCTGTCGTTATTGACAACTGCAAAAACAACCTGATTGGAATGGGAGATAAGATCAACCAGTTTGGTTAGATTTTCATCAGGATGAACAGTTAAATAATCAGTCTGGATAATGGAATCAATGTCTAAAGTCGAAAGAATATTAGAATCTTTATTACTGGTAAAAGCATGACCTTTCTTGGCTAGTCCTTTTACATCAAGGGAATGCTTTTCGAATTTTTTAGAAATCGCAAAACTTATAGAGGAAATAATCATCAGCGGAATCATTAAGCCGTAACCTCCCGTTATTTCGGCAATCAGGAAGATGGCTGTCAATGGTGCGTGAAACAAACCACTAAGAATTCCTGCCATTCCAACCATAGTAAAATTGCTGACAGGCAGATTGGTGAGTCCTGTCATATTAATCAATTTAGAGAAAAAATAGCCCAGATAAGAACCAATAAATAAGGCAGGGGCAAAATTTCCTCCGTTTCCTCCGCTTCCTATTGTTAAACCTGTAGCCAGAACTTTTATCATTAAAGTACATCCCACAAAAACCAGTAAAACCCAATTATTGTCCCTGTAATCGCTAAATAAGGTGTTGTCTAATAATCTTCCGGGATCATTTTCTGACAGGGTTTTGATACTTTCGTAACCCTCGCCAAAAAGAGTAGGAAAGATAAAAATCAAAATGGCCAGTATTGAAGATCCTATTAATGCTTTTTTATAAGGTCCCATTTCCAGTTTTGAAAAATAATGTTCTACTTTCTGGAAATTTCGGGAATAATAAATCGCCATTAGTCCGGTTAGTATGCCTAATATTACATAGAACGGAGTATTGTGATAATTGAAAGTTTGTTGTTGTCTGAAAGATAATAAGATACTTTCGTCTAATAAAATGGCAGATACGATAGCACCGGTTGCGGCAGAAATCATAATCGGTGTAAAAGCTGAAATACTGACATCCACCAATAATACTTCAATTGCAAAAAGAACTCCTGCAATGGGCGCATTAAATGCTGCTGATATTCCGGCAGCAACGCCACAGCCAATCAGTAATGTTCTGTCTTTATAAGGTAATTTATAATTCTGGGCAAAATTAGATCCAAATGCAGCTCCTGTTATCACGATCGGGCTCTCTAAACCTGCAGACCCCCCCAGACCAACGGTTAGCGAGCTGGTCACGATTTGTGCATACATCTGTTTTTTAGGAATTATACTTGCTTTTTTGGCAACAGCATAAAGTATCTGAGAGGTGCCTTTTTGAATACTTCCGCTTAGTACTTTTTTTACAACCAAAACAGTAAGTAAAATTCCAATGATGGGAAGTAAACTATTAATGAAACTTAATTTTAGAATTCCATTAATATAGGTTGCAAACGAAAAAACGCTGTGTGCAAACGTCTTTAAAATAATTACGGCAAGAGAACAGGAAATGCCGATTAAAACACTTGATAAAAAAATAAATTGCTTTGGTGTCATTAAGGATTGCGCCAAAGCAATAATGCTTTCGAGTCTTCTGAAATATTTTTTTAGCATTCTGTCTTAAAAATTACGGATACCACAAATTTAAATTATAATCTTTAAAAAACTATTAAAAAAAGAGAACTAAATTAAAAGCCTACTGCTTTATCATCACCACGGAAGTCTGCGCCACCTTCCAGATTTTTATTGGGAAGAACCAAAATGGCATCAACTTTACCAATAATAGGACTCGATTTTTCGTTGATCAGATAATTTTTTGATTTTAGTTTTTCGATAGTCTTAGCATCGAAAGTATCAGGTTCAAAATTAATGAGGTCAGGCAGCCATTGATGGTGAAAGCGTGGTGCGTTTACTGCGTCCTGCATGCTTAAGTTGTATTCGTAAACATTAAGAATAGTTTGTAAAACAGAGGTAATAATAGTTGAACCGCCCGGCGTACCGACTACCATAAACAATTTGTCATTTTTCTCCACAATTGTGGGTGTCATAGAACTTAACATCCGTTTTTGTGGTGCTATGCTATTGGCTTCATTTCCTACTAAGCCGAACATATTCGGAGATCCCGGCTTTGCACTAAAATCGTCCATTTCGTTATTTAAAAAGAAACCTAGTTCGTCGCAATAATATTTAGAACCATAACCATCATTTAAAGTTGTGGTTGCCGCAACAGCATTTCCAAATTGGTCAACGATAGAATAATGGGTAGTTTCAGTACTTTCATTGTACGTCACTTTTCCCTCTTTTATTTCAGAGGATAAACTCGCTTTTTCAGGATTAAAAGTAGACATTCGGTCTTTTAGGTAAGCGTCGGCCATTAAAGCTTTAATCGGAATTTTTACAAAATCAGGATCGCCTAAGTATTGACTTCTGTCCGCATAAGCTCTTCTTTCGGCTTCAACAATGATCTGAATAGATTCAGGTGTATTGTGACCCAGTTTAGATAAATCGTAAGGTTCTACCATTTTTAAAATTTGCGCCAGACAAATTCCGCCACTGCTGGGAGGAGACATTGAAGTTAATTTTAAATCTTTGTAGGTAAATTGAAGTGGTTTTCTCCATTTCGCCTCGTACTTAGCCAAATCTTCAAGCGTTATAATTCCTCCTTTTTTCTTAAGATAATCCACCAGGATTTTAGCAGTTTTGCCTTTGTAGAATTCATCCCTTCCATTTTTCTGAATTCTTTTTAAAGTTTCAGCCAAAGCAGTATATTTAATCGTATCATTTTCTTTGAAGTCAGCTGCCAGAAGTGTTTGGTCTCCATTTATTCTGACAATACTTGTCTTGTAATCTTTCAGGCTTTTTTCCTGTTTTCTCGTTACAATCACACCTCTTTCTGCGAGGGCAATTACAGGCTTTAAAATCTCGGACATAGGCAATGATCCCAGTTTTTTATGAACAGCAAAAACACCTGCAATAGTGCCCGGAACTCCAATTGCCAAAGCTGTTTCGGTGCTTTTTCCCTTAATAACGTTCCCGTCTTTATCTAAAAACATGTCTTTTGTAGCTGCTAACGGCGCTTTTTCACGATAATCTAAAGAACCGACTTCGCCATTTGCTTTTCTGTAAACCATAAATCCGCCGCCGCCAATATTTCCTGCAAACGGAAAAGCAACTGCCAGAGCCAGTTCAGTACCTACCATCGCATCATAAGCATTACCGCCTTTTTTCATGATTTCAACACCAATTTTCGATGCTTCTTCACGGGCAGAAACAACCATAGCTTTTGTAAATACTAATCCTGTTGGTTTTGCCGGGGTTTGCTGCGCTGCGCAACTAATGTAAATGAAGGTAAATAAAAGCGTAATGTTTCTCATAGTAAGAGTAGTTTTTGTTTTGCATGCTCTTTTATATCTTCAAAAAAGAGCGTAAATTCTTGTTCGAATTCGACGTAATATTCTTTTAATTCGGCACTGGCAAACTGCATTTTTGATTCGTTTTTTGATCTTCGGTCCATTTGCGTTAAAATCTGATGGATTCCTTCAACAGTCTGATAGCTCAAAAGCCAGTTTCTCTGAATCATATACGGCATTAAATCCTGTGTTTTCTCCGTCAGGATTTCGTAGTTTTCATGAAGAGATCTGTAAAACCGGTCAATGAAATTTTCCAGTTTTTCATCAGAATATTTCGTCCAGTTTTTAGCTAAAAAATGATCGTAAACAATGTCTACAATCACTCCGGAATAATGATGGTATTTTTCGTGTAGCCGCTTGGTACTTTGTCTGAAAATATCATGCGAATCGGTATAAGTATCTATAGAGCGGTGCAAAATAATTCCTTTCTGGACATCCTCCGGAAAATGTTCAAATTGTTTTCCGCGGATTCCATCGGCCATAAAATTACCAATTTTGATCAGATCATTGTCTCCTGACAAATAAATGTGTGCTAGAAAATTCATTTTTTTGAGGTGCTAAGTTTCTTAGGTACTAAGGTGCCAAGGCTCTTAGGTAGTAAGACGCTAAGTTTATTGTAGTAAATGTATGAAAACTTTTTTATATCATTTAAACAATGATTTAATGCTCCATTAAAATCTCAGTACGTCAGAGACTTAGCCTTCAGCAACTTTTTCAGAAAATCTTAACCTCTAAGCACCTAAGAACCTTACTAACTTTTCTATATTTGTAATTGGTAACCATAACTCAAAAAAATGACTTTAATAAAATCTATTTCAGGTATACGTGGAACTATTGGTGGAAAAGTAGGAGATAACCTGACTCCTGTTGATGCTGTGAAATTTGCATCGGCATACGGAACTTTTCTTAAAAATAATACTTCTAAAGAGAAACTGACGGTTGTAATTGGTCGTGATGCCCGGATTTCAGGCCCGATGATTCATAATCTTGTAGTAAATACTTTAATTGGTTTAGGAATTAATGTAATTGATCTTGGACTTTCGACTACACCAACGGTAGAAATTGCAGTGCCTTTGGAAAAAGCAGATGGCGGAATTATCCTGACGGCTTCTCACAATCCAAAACAATGGAATGCCCTGAAATTACTAAATGAAAAAGGCGAATTCCTAAGCGGGGCTGAAGGGGCGAAAATTCTTGAAATTGCTGAAGCCGAAGCTTTCGACTTTTCTGATGTAGACAACTTGGGAGAAATCACAATAAACGATGCATACATGGATATTCACATCGACGAGGTTTTAAACTTAGCCTTAGTAGATGTTGAAGCCGTAAAAGCGGCAAAGTTTAAAGTTGTTGTGGATGGGGTGAATTCATCAGGGGGAATTATTATTCCGCGATTGCTGGAGTTAATGGGCGTTGAAGTAGTGAAATTGTATTGCGAACCAAACGGACATTTTCCTCATAATCCTGAACCTTTAAAAGAGCATCTGACAGACATTTCTGAATTGGTCGTAAAAGAAAAAGCTGATTTAGGAGTTGTAGTAGATCCGGATGTAGATCGTTTAGCATTTATTTGTGAAGATGGAGAAATGTTTGGAGAAGAATATACTTTGGTCGCTTGTGCAGATTATGTATTGAGTAAAACTCCGGGAAATACCGTTTCTAATATGTCGTCTTCACGTGCATTGCGTGACGTAACAGTTGGACATAACGGAAACTACGAAGCAAGCGCGGTAGGTGAGGTGAATGTAGTGGAATTGATGAAAAAAAATAACGCCATTATTGGTGGTGAAGGTAATGGTGGAATTATCTATCCTGAATCTCATTACGGACGTGATAGTTTGGTAGGAGTAGCTTTATTCTTAACACATCTGGCAAATAAGAAAATGTCAGTTTCGGCTTTGAGAGCTTCCTATCCGGAATATTACATGAGTAAAAATAAAATTGAATTGACTCCACAAATTGATGTTGATGCTATTTTGGTTGCGATGACAGAAAAATATAAAAACGAAGATATTACTACAATTGATGGTGTGAAAATTGATTTCGCAACAGAATGGGTTCATTTAAGAAAATCAAACACAGAACCAATCATCAGAATTTATACAGAAGCTCCTTCTCAGGAAAAAGCCGATGTTTTGGCACTTCGTATCATTGATGAAATCAAAGCGATTGCGGGAATCTGATTTTCAGCTGTTTCATAAAATAAAAAATACCTCTTTCTTTATTCGAAAGAGGTATTTTTTTTTGAACGATATTGAAAGAATTAAAATATTAGTTTTTGATGATTTTGATCGACTTCTTAATAGCTCCATATTGAGCGGTTACTATATAGATTCCGCTGGAAAGCTTATCACCAATCTTGATCTCTTCATTGGTAAAATAAGCAGATGAAGCATAACAAATACTTCCTTTTGAGTCGATAATTTTCAGGCTTAACGGTTCTGTCGTTTCCGATTTTATCTGAAGTGTTGCCTGGTCCTTGATCGGATTGGGATAAACGGTAAAAGAATCTTTTTCTAATGCAGGATCATTTACGCCTAAGGTTTTCGTTGCCACATCAATATAGTTAAAATTCATATCGTTTGATTTGAACTTAATTTTCAGATACACTTCGCCTTTTGGCAGTACAATTCCGTTTACAATTTTATCAACATAGGTTTGTGCTCCTCCTGTAATTGAAAAAGTTTCATCTGTTTTTACAATTACGTCATTGACGTAAATATCGAATTTTCCGGGAATACTTGCAGAAGCCACACGAAAAGTAAGTTTGTAGGTTCCGGCATCAGCAACATTTAGCATAAATTCATTCCAGTCTCCGTTGCTGATCGAAGAAACATTTTGACCGGTTCCGGAATCTGTAGTGTTTGATAAAGTGGTTCCTTTTCTGCGATAATGTTTATTGGCGGTAATTCTTCCGGGAACCGTCATTTTTTTTGTGGTATAAGATGTGTTTACGTACGCTGTACCTATTGGTTTTAAAACACCGCTTTCCGGCGCAAACAATTGTCCTTCCAACATGTCTGTCCATAACGGGTTAACTCTCCCGCTAAACCAGGAATAGCGGTAAATGTCAGGATCGTTTTCAAAACTGGTTATGATTTCTTTCATGAACGTAGTTTTTTGCTCTGCGGTTTGAATTACCCTGTTAGCGAATTCTGTAACCCAAACCGGGCGATTGTATTTTTTCAGAATCCCCGTAACGCCAATAACAGATCCTGATGTGGCATCATACGTATGAAAAGCAATATAATCGACTTTACAATTTGGACATAAAAGAAAAAACTCATCATGCCAGGCAATTGGGCTGGTGTATCCGCCATAATTATTGGAGCCATTAAACGCTGGTGCTGCGCTCACGATTTCCAGATTTTTTGCCGTTGCAATTTTTTCGATATTGGCCCACGCATTTACTGCTTCCTGAGGGGTTAGTCTTGCGCCATCATTAAAATTAGGTTCATTAAAAGCCAATAAATATTTAGCACCGGTTTTTATTTTGTTAATGAAGGTCTGGACATCGGCGTCTGAAATTTTACCCCAGGCCATGGGTACAAATTCAACACCGATAGATTCGTAATTGGGTTCAATAGCCTGGTCTGGCGAGGGACTCCAGTTGTACCACCAGGAAACACCTGGTTTGAGCGCAAGTAAATCTTCCTGGGAGTGATAGCCGTAAGCGATTCCGCGTTTTGGACTTTGAGCAAAAACAGCCATTGAAAAACATAACAGCAATACTGTAAAAGATAGGTTTTTTGTCATAGGTAGATAATTAGATTTGGGAAAATTTTTATCAGCTTCAAAGATATTGTTGTTGGCTGATTTGTCATCATTATCTTAGCAAAAAAAACAGTACAAAAACCCATCAAAATCTGTTTTATGGTTTTCTGAATTGCTTTAAACGAAAAAAATCCAAAAAGCAATTGTCGCTTTTTGGATTTTTAATTTCATCATAGAATTATTTTTCAACTCTGTGTTTCCATCTTTTGTGTGTCCATAAATAATATTCAGGAGTTTCAAGAATTTGTTTTTCTACTTCCCTTAAATATTTCTCGGTAATATCAAAATTGGCATAATCGTGTGGGTTTTCTGCAATAGGCAGGAATGTAGCTTCATAATAACCTCTTGCTACTTTTTTTACCTTTACCATTATAACGCTTAAATCATATTTTTTGGCCAGCATTTCAGCGCCGGTATGCACTGGAACTTCAACACCCATAAATTTCATCGAGTGAAAAATCCTGTCCAGTTTTGGAGACTGATCACTGGCTAAACCGTACATGCTTAAAATTCCTTCACGTTGATTTTGGGCCATCAATGGAATTGCTTTTCGGGTTTCAATTAATTCAGTATCATATCTGGAACGAATTCTTCGAACCAATCTGTCAAAATAAGGATTTGCAAGTGTTTTATAAACAGCAATTCCTTTAAAATCAATTTTAGTGTTCATTGTTAAAAGCCATTCATAACTGGCATAATGTGACGCTACTAGAATAACGCTTTTGCCTTTTTTTGCATATTCCTTTACGATATCAAGATTGGTAATTTGAAATCTTTTATCCATTTCTTCCGGTGAAATACCCATCGTCTTAATTGTTTCAAGAAACATATCACACATGTGCTGATAGAATTTCTTTTCGATTACTTTTCTTTCAGCCTCATCTAAATGCGGCAAAGCCAAAGCCAGATTTTCACGTACCACTTTTCTTCTGTATCCTAAAACATAATACACCAGAAAAAATACAAAATCAGAAAACCAATAAAATATTCGGAAAGGAAGTATAGAGATAAGCCAAAGAATAGGGTAGGCTAAAATATAAACGAGAAATTGCATGTAAATTTTTTTACAAATATAAAGTAAAAATGAATAACGACCGATATTTTGGTTTGTTACTGACTTATCTTGAAGAATGATTATATTTACAATTCACATTAAATATTTTTTATGAATACCATTTTGATTGGGATAATAGTTGCCAATGCACTTATAAGCTACAAAGGTTTTAATGATTTTGCCTTTTTTAGAAAATACGAATTTCATGTCGGAAGTATTCGTTCCGGAGAGCAAATCCGAATGTTATCCTCAGGTTTTTTGCATGCAGATATGATGCATTTGATTTTTAATATGCTGACACTTTGGTTTTTTGCTCCTGTAGTTTTGAACTGGCTGGGGAATTTCTCTTTTGTTCTGGTTTATTTTGGAAGTTTGATTTTTGGAAGTTTACTTACTATGCTTTTTCATAAAAATGATTACAGCTACAGGGCTGTCGGTGCTTCCGGAGCCGTAACGGGTGTTTTGTATTCTGCGATTCTATTACAGCCGGATATGATGCTGGGTATCTTTTTTGTCATTCCAATACCGGCCTATCTCTTCGGAATTTTATATTTATTATACTCTATTTACGGAATGAAGGCTAAAAATGATAACATCGGGCATACGGCACATTTTGGCGGCGCAATAGGCGGTTATCTGATTACTTTGATAAAAGTGCCTGCGTTATTTGCAGATCATACCTTAATGGTGATTCTGTTGGCTATTCCGATTGTAATACTTTTCGGAATGGCAAAATTGGGTAAATTATAATGCTGGCATAACTTTTGAAATGCAACTATCAAACAATTTAAAATATAACAAAAATGAAAAAACTAGTATTATTTTTAACAATCATGTTTATGACTATGTCTTACGGCCAGGAAATCAAACAAATTCCGCAAATTAATGTAAATGGAGAAGGAAAAGTAAAAGTAGCACCTGATCAGGTTTGTATTTCAGCTACGGTTGAAACAAAAGGGAATAATGCTAAAGACGTCAAAAAGCAAAATGACGAAAAAATGGATGCTGTTTTGAAATTCATCAAAAAAATGAATATTCCAACAGCAGATTTCAAAACAAAACAAGTAGCTCTGAATCCGATATACGATTACGAGAAAAAGAAAACCACTTACAATGCTGCTCAGACGGTAGAAATTGTATTGAAAGATTTAGCAAAATACGATGAATTAATGGAAGGTTTGGTAGGCCAGGGTATTAACCGTCTGGACAACGTTTCTTTTGAATCGTCTAAATTAGCACAATACCAATCAGAAGCCAGAAAATTGGCCATTAAAGACGCAAAAGCAAAAGCTGAAGATTATGTTTCCGTTTTAGGTCAAAAAGTAGGTAAAGCCTATACGATTTCTGATAATTCTCAGGTATATCATCCACAACCTATGTATGCAGCCATGAGAATGAAAGAATCTGCAGATACAGCCGGAGCGGCAAACGAGACTTTGGCAATTGGTGAAATCGAGATTTTAGCAAACGTAACGGTTAGTTTTATTCTGGACTAAAGTTTTAAAATAACAATAGTTAAAAATCCCAAATTCCAAATCCGGAGTTTGGGATTTTTTATTTATTATCGTGTCGTGTTTAACCGCAATGCACACAATACTGTAGTTATCCTGATACGCAAAGTTCGCAAAGCTTAAATAGTAAACTTTGCGAACCTTGCGTTTTTTTCCTTGTGTGCTTTACGGTTAAAACCGGAATTTAGAATTTATTTTTTTACTCTATTTTAAAAAATGTTTGTACTCTGGTTTGTACCTTAAGAGTCTTCATAATTCCTTTTACAGCTGTTCCGGCTCAACTTGATTTAAGGTTCACACAAAAATATCTTTTTTAAATTTATGTACTATTTTTAGTATTTGTGTTCAAGCACATTTTTTAAAACGCGTTTAAAATAAGTAAAAACTTATTTAAATGCAAAATAGTAATATATTTTTGTTCTCGAGCACATTTTTTATTGTTATTCGAATTACATTATTTATTTTAGTTTCAAATTAGATTTTTAAAAGCTTTTTTTATCAAAAAAGGGATTTTTTTAATTTGAAATTTTCCACCATAAATAACATACTGCGCAGTTTGATTTTAATAAAAAACAGCAATGTAATCTTGAACGATTTCTATTTCGATTGTATATAGTCTTAAAATATTTTTAATCACTAACCTAAATTATTAAAATTATGAAAATCAGGAAAATTACATTTATTACTTTATTGTGTTTTGTACAGGGCTTTGCTCAGACCTATGTCTCGACAACCGGAAATGACGTAACAGGAACAGGAACGGCTGCTTTACCATTTAAAACAATTGTAAAAGGAGTTCAGGCGG
The DNA here is from genome assembly GCF_004345565.1 of Flavobacterium circumlabens. Lineage (GTDB taxonomy): Bacteria > Bacteroidota > Bacteroidia > Flavobacteriales > Flavobacteriaceae > Flavobacterium > Flavobacterium circumlabens. Next base: position 680,634 of record NZ_SLWA01000003.1, read on the forward strand.
CCCCATCTGGCGGAACGGTATTGGTGCTTTCAGGAACTTATCCTGTTACAGGACCTATTTTTGTCGGGAAACCCCTGACTATTCAAAAAAGTGGTTCAGCTGCTGTAGTAATCAACGCTTCGGGATGGACAAGTACGGATACTTATGTATTGGGAATTGTCAATACAAGCAGCGTGACCGTTGATGGTTTGACTATTTCAAACAAAATTGCAAACGGAAGTAAGGGAATATGGATTTTAGCCAATTCCGGAGCAACGGCTAATCTGAACAACATCACGATCAAAAACTGTATTGTAAAAAATATCGGATGGATCAGCAACAATCTTTCGTCAATTCCTGCCAATAGCGGAATTGTAGCCAACGCGATCAAAGTAGACGGAGGGAATGCCACGTATGCAATTACTAATGTTAAAATTGAAAACAATGAAGTAGCGAATTGTGCCACAGGCTGGGGAGAAGCGGTGACCGTAACCGGAAATGTAAATGGTTTCTCGGTTTCAGGAAATACGGTTTATGATATTGCCAATATCGGAATTGTAGCTGCCGGAAACTATACTTCAACAGGAGCAACAAGTAACAACCAGGCAAGGAATGGAGTTATCACTTCCAATGAAGTTTTTAATTGTATGAGCGCTGTTGCCAATAGCGCCGGTATCTATGTAGATGGCGCTTTAAATGTTAAGGTACAAAGAAATGAAGTGTATAAGTGTGGCGTCGGAATTGCTGTAGGCTCTGAACAAAATACAGCTACCGGAAATGGAGGTCAGTCTACCGGACATATCGTAAACAATAATTCGGTTTATAATAATGTTGTCACGGGAGCTATTTTTGGCGGTGTGATCGGAAGCGGCTATACAACAAGCGTTGGCAACACAAAAATTTACAATAACACTTTTTATAAAAACAGAACCGGAGCCGTTATTAATGGTGTTACTACCATTGCCGGTGTTGCTGTGGGAACGATTGCTGATATTTACGGTGGTGAAGTGCATTTGCAAAACAGTTCCGGAATTACTTTCAAAAACAATATTTTGTATGCTACAACGGGTAAAAAAGCACTTTTAGCTTCTTATGGTTACACCGTTTCGGGTTTTGTATCTAATTATAATTTGTTTTACAGAGAAGGAAATACAGATTTCATTATCGATTTAACGGGAGTTAGTTTCAACGGAAGTTCAGCAACAGGCTCTTATAATCCAGCACAATTTGCAACAGCAACGAGTCAGGATATTAATTCTGTAGTTGGATTACCGGGATTTGTAAATGCTGCTGCTTTTAATTTCACTTTAGCATCAGGCGCTTTTGCTACTGATAAAGGCGATCCAACTTATAATAGCACATATTCCGGCACCTTAGATTTTGATGATGATATTCGCAAGAGAAATGGAAGAATTGATATAGGATGCTCAGAACTGCAAACAGGATCAACGGCTAAATCAGTAGCTGTAGTTAAAGCAGCTCAGGAAATTGCCCCAAGCTTTTCTATTTATCCTAATCCGGCGTCAGAAGAAATCAATGTTAACTTTGGAAAAAATATCAATTCAGCAAGTATTTCAGTATTAGATTTAAATGGCCGGGTACTTGTAAGAAAAGAATATAATGCTACCAGTACAGCAACCATTAATGTTTCGGATCTGAAAAAATCACAATTGGTTATTCTTCAAATTAATGCCGATAACGAAATCAGCAACAATAAGATATACCTTAAATAATTAATACTTTTAGGGAGCAGGGAGATATTCTTCTTTTGCTCCCTTTTTATTTTTAAAAAATCCGTACCTTTTTAAAATGAAAAATTATGCAGTAAACCGTATCGAAAAAAACATTTTGCAAATAAATGGCCTGGGAGATAATCCTTTTTGGGATAAAGCAGAAATTCTAACCGATTTTACTTCGCCCTGGAATGAGTTAAGTGCTGACAGGATGGAGTTTAGAGCATTATGGGATACTGAAAATATTTATTTTTGTTACATTGTTCATGATGATAATGTTCATATTGACAGGCAAGATGATTCTATTGACAGTATTGGAGAATCAGACCGGGTAGAGATTTTTTTCAGGACAGACGCAACCCTAAATCCCTACTATTGTTTAGAAATTGACCCAACGCCAAGAATTATGGATTTCAAAGCATCTCCGGCGAAAAGATTTGATTTTGACTGGAATTGGCCTGAAAATGATATTACTGTAAAATCAAATATCAAGGAAAATTATTTTGTTGTTGAAATAGCGATCAGCATTCAGTCTTTAAAAAACTTTCATTTGATTAAAGACAATAATATCGAAGCCGGAATTTACAGGGCAAAGTATATAAAAGCCGCTAATAATCTTTTTGAACCCATCTGGATTTCATGGGTAAATCCGAATACCGAAACACCTAATTTTCATATTGCCAGTTCTTTTGGTACTTTGACTTTAATTTAAAAATTAGCTGAATGCTGATTGAACTGCAAAGTGCGCTAAAGTTTACGCAAAAGCAGGCTATATTATTTCTCGCAAAGTCGCAAAGTTTTTCTTTTTTTAGTTTTTCTTTGCGCCTTTGCGAGATTTTTTTTTAAAGCTTTGCAAACCCTGCGTAAACCTTAGCGCACTTTGCGGTTAAATTACGCTCAATAGTTTATAAAAAATAATCCTTGGCGTTTTCGGTATTTATAATGTCAATTGGCAAAAGCTTTTCGGCAGTAATTTCTTTTTCGAAAATAAAGTGTTCTATTAAATTTGTTGTTCCAAGATAAGCCTGTCGTTTCGGATTTTGGTGAATCAGGAAGTCAATGGTCTTATTATTTAAATATTCAAGATTATTCTCTAATAAATCATAACCCACAAGCGCAATTTTTCTTTCGGGATTTTTAGCAATAATTTTTGCCACCTGATAAGCTTTCGAAGTCGTTACAAAAAGTCCGCTAATAGTTGGATTTGACTCTAAATACTCTTTAAGGGTCGTTTTAAACTGAGGATGTTTTACTTTAAAAGTTTTGATTTCGAATGCTCTGTTTTCCAGCTGATCAAAATAATCCCTGAACCCTTTTTCTTTTTCCTGCATGTGAATCGCATTTTCATAATCTTCATCAATATGAATGATAGCGATGGTTCCTTTTTGAAGCAATAAATCCAATAACCTTGCGGCAATTCTTCCGCTTTGAAATAAATCCTGACCCACAAAACTTTTTATGGAACTCGATTTAAGCTGGTTATTAAAAATACTGGAAATTATACCTTTAGAATTATAGGTTTCAATGGCGTCAATAGCTTCTTTATGAAATAAAGGAACAAGAAGAACCGCATCCGGAGATGCATTTAAAACCGCTTTATTCGTTTCTACAAAAGAAGCCGTACTTGTGGCATCAAATAAGAAAATTTCAACCTTAACATTAAAAGATTTAAACTCTTTTTTGGCTTCATTGATACCATCGATACACGGCTGCCAGTACGGATCGTTTTGAGAATCCGGCAATAAAACACATATGGAATAAATTTGTGTCTTTTTTAAACTTCGGGCCATTAAATTGGGCTGATAATCAATTTTATCCAAAACTTCATTCACCCTGTCAAGAGCATCCTGCGAGACTTTTCCTCTTTTGTGCAAAACGCGATCTACAGTGCCTTTAGAAACACCTGCAAGTTCTGCAATATCCTTAATTGTATAAATTTTTTCCATATAAAAACAAATATATATAAAAATCGAATATGAGAAAATATTAAATTTAATGTGTTCGAAAACATTTTAATTGTGTTCGAGCACATTTTAACACAATTTTCTTTTTTTATAGAATATTAATATATATTTTAGCCGAATATTAATCATATAGTTTATGATATTAACGTAATTATTGTCAGATTAATATTTATTTTTCAATTTATAAGAGAAGTTTTTAATATTGAATTCCATTTTTGAAGATTGCTTTTTTAGAACGAATTGAAAAAATAAAACACGACCAAAACAATTAAAATAATAAACCCATTAATATACTATTTAAATGAGCAAAAGTAAACCTACTCTCGTGATTTTGGCGGCAGGTATTGGAAGTCGATATGGAGGATTAAAACAGTTAGATACGTTTACTCCGGAAGGAGATACCATTATGGATTTTTCGATATATGACGCATTGCAGGCAGGCTTTGGAAAATTTGTATTTATTATAAGTAAAAATATAGAAGAAGAATGCAAAGAAATCTTTAATAAAAAACTGGAAGGAAAAGCAGATGTAGGCTATGTTTTTCAGGAAATTGATAATGTACCGAAACAATATCAAAATCCGGAAAGAAAAAAACCCTGGGGAACCGGGCATGCCTTGCTAATGGCAAAGGATGAGGTAACCGAAAATTTTGCGATCATAAACGCCGATGATTTTTACGGAAAAGAAGCTTTTGAGATCATGGCAAAAGCCTTAACCGAAATGGACAAAGAATCTTATCATTTTAATATGATGGCTTATTTGCTTAAAAATACGGTTTCCGATCATGGTTTTGTGTCCAGAGGAGAATGTCAGGTCGATGAAAATAATTATCTGACAGATGTTACCGAACGTACGCACATCGAAAAAATTAAGGGCAGACTAATGCGAAAAGAGGATAATGGTGATTTTATCCCGATTGATGAAAACACAATTGTTTCGATGAATTTCTGGGGTTTTACACCAAAATGTTTTGAATTTGGAGGTGCTCTTTTTGAAGAATTCCTGAAAGAAAACGAACACGATCTAAAAGCTGAATTCTTTATTACATCGGTTGTAAATGAAATTCTAAAATCAGATAACGCCTCGCTTGAAGTACTTCAGTCGAATGCCAAATGGTTTGGAGTTACTTACAAGGAAGATAAGGAAATCGTAAAAAAAGAAATCGAAAAATTAAGAGCCCAAAAAGTTTATCCAACAAATCTCTGGTAATATGGCAGCAGAACATTTAAAATATATATTCGACCAGTTCGACCATATCGAGGTTTTCAAAAATTTTGAAGAGTTGGCCTCCGGTCACATCAACGATACTTATTTGATAACAACTGATAGCCGTAAACAGTTTATTCTGCAGCGTATTAACGATGGCGTTTTTAAAGACGTTCCCGGCCTTATTGGCAATAAGGTGAGCGTAAGTAAACATTTGCTGAAAAAATTAAAACATTTATCTGAAGAAGAACTAAAACGTCGTGTTTTAACTTTTATCGGCACCAAAAAAGGTGTTTTTTATTATCAGGATGCAGCCGGGAATTTCTGGAATGTGATGGTTTATATAGAAGGCAGTTTGACTTTTGAAACCGTGAATAATGAAGAAATTGCCTATGAAGGCGGAAAATTATTTGGGGAATTTCTAAATCTTACCAGTGATTTTGATGCCAGAAAATTAACAGAGGTAATTCCGAATTTCCATAATATGGCTTTTCGTTATGCGCAGTTTGATATTGCTTTAAAAGAAGCTTCAGAACAACGAATAGAACAAGCCAAAACCTGCATTAATCTGGTTCATGAACTTAAACAGGAAATGCATGTTCTGCAAAACTTAAAAGATACCGGGAAAATAAAACTGAGAGTAACGCATAACGATACCAAAATATCAAACGCACTTTTTGATACCAATAAAAAAGGACTATGTGTCATTGATACTGATACGGTGATGCCGGGAATTATTCATTATGATTTCGGAGATGCCATACGAACCATTTGTAATACGGCTGCCGAAGATGAAAAAAACCTGGAACTTGTTAATTTCAATTTACAGTATTATAAAGCCTATGTAAAAGGTTTTCTGGAAAAAACAAATTCGTCCCTCTCCTTATTAGAGATAAAATATCTGCCGCTTGGTGCCAAGACGATGGTATTTATCATGGCCCTGCGCTTTCTGACAGACTTCTTAAATGACGATATATACTATAAAACCGAATATCCGGAACACAATCTGGATCGCTCCAAAAATCAATTCAAACTGATTGAAAGTCTTTCGGAACAATTTAAGGAAATGGAAGATTACAATCTGAATTTTATCGGATCATTAAAATAATACAAATGAAAAAATATGTCATTACCGGAGGTGCCGGTTTTATAGGAAGCCACATCGCCGAGTATTTATCCAAAGAAGGACATCAGGTTACGATACTTGATAGCCTAAGAACTGGATTCGAACACAACCTAAACGGATTAAATGTTGATTTTGTAAAAGGAGATATTCGCGATGAAAATGTAGTAAATGAAGTGGTAAGCGGAGCAAGCGGAATTTTTCATCTGGCAGCATTGGTCAGCGTTCCTGAATCGTTGTTGAAAATTAAAGAATGTATCGAAATCAATACTGTCGGAACCATCAATATTCTGGAGGCCGCGAGAAATAATACAGGTTGTAAAGTGGTGTTGTCAACATCGGCAGCGAATTACGGCAACAATCCTGTTTTGCCAAAAGTAGAAACCATGTTTCCGGAACCCATGACGCCTTATGCCATTACAAAACTCGATGGAGAATATTATTTAAAAATGTATCTCGATCAGTATCAGGTTCCAACGGCATCATTACGTTATTTTAATGTTTTCGGTCCACGCCAGAACCCCGAATCGGCGTATGCGGCGGCAGTGCCTATTTTCATTAATAAAGCACTTCAGAACGAACCCATCACTATTTATGGCGACGGCTCGCAAACCAGAGATTTTATTTATGTTAAAGATGTCGTAAAAGCGAATATCCTGGCTTCCCAAAAAGGAACTGAAACCTACAATGTAGCACTGGGACACAGCACTTCGGTTTTAGAATTGGCCGAAAAAATCATAAAAATTACCAATTCAAAGTCGCAGATAAAATTTCTCGAAGAAAGACCCGGAGACATCAAACATTCGAAAGCCAATCCTGAAAAATTCAATCAATTGGGCTTCAAACCGGAATATACCATTGATAAAGCCTTAGAAGAAACCATTCTTTTTTACCATCAGGAATTGGTGCGTAAATAAGCAGCAGAAGATCACTAACCCAAAAACCAATACTATGTCAGAAATCGATATTACTTTAAAAAAAGAACAAAGCAGTACTTTGATTCCCATGGTTATTTTAACCTCCTTATTTTTTATTTTCGGATTCGTAACCTGGCTCAACGGACCGCTAATTCCATTTTTTAAATTAGCTTGTGAGTTAACCGAATCACAATCGTATTTCGTGACCTTTGCGTTTTATATTGCTTATTTCGTCATGGCAATTCCATCTTCTTTCTTAATCGAAAAAGTAGGCTACAAAAACGGAATCTCATTAGGATTACTGGTGATTGCCGTTGGAGCATTATTGTTTTATCCGGCAGCCGAAGCCCGTACTTTTGGGCTGTTCTTAATCGCCTTATTTGTAATGGGAACCGGTTTGGCCGTTTTACAGACAGCAGCCAATCCGTATGTTGTTGTCATTGGCCCGCGCGAAAGTGCTGCGGCACGAATCAGCGTACTTGGAATTGCCAATAAACTGGCAGGTTTTCTGGCTCCGTTACTATTGACGTCATTGGTTTTGTCAAATATTGGGGATTATTCGGCAGATAAAATTGCCGTAATGACTTCGGTTCAAAAAGAAAGCGCGCTCGATTTACTGGCTTTGCAACTGCAGACACCTTATATGTACATGGCGGGAATTATGCTGGTTCTGGCAGTTTTGGTAAAGTTTTCCCCGCTTCCCGAAATCAATTTGGACAATGAGGGACAAGTAGCACATCTGAGTATTTTCAAACAAATAAAAGAAGCCTTCAAACATCCGCAACTGGTTTTTGGTGTGATTACGCTAATGGTGTACATTGCTGCCGAAGTTCTGGCCGGAGATTCAATTGGAGGTTTCGGAAAACAATTGGGCGTTTATGGAGAGAATGGTTCTTTTTACCTAAAACTGACGTCATTTACCATGACTGCAATGGTTATTGGTTATATTTTAGGAATTACACTTATTCCCAAATATGTTTCGCAGGTTTTTGCCTTAAAAGTATCCGGGTTTTTAGGTCTTGTTTTAGTGGTCTTAATCGTGATACTTTCTCCAAAAATAATGATTCAGTTACCTGGAATTCCACAATTACCGTTAATCATTATTTTGGTTGCACTTTTAGGATTGGCCAATGCACTTTGCTGGCCGGCCATCTGGCCAATGGCACTTCAGGATCTTGGTGGATTTACTAAAATTGGTGGTGCAGTACTGATTATGGGAATCATAGGCGGTGCGGTTTTTCCTTTATTCTATGGTTTGCTGGCAGATAATATCAATACGGCAAATATAGCGGCAGGTACCGTAGCAACAGCAAAAAGCGGAAACCAACTGGCCTATTTAATATTAGTACCGGCCTATCTTATGATCGTATTTTTTGCCTTCAAAGGGCATAAGTACAGGAAATGGTAAGGGGGAAGTTTTTAGTCTCAGTCTCAGTCTCAGTTTTCAGTTTTCAGTTTTCAGTTTTGGGTTTCAAGTTTCAAGTTTCAGGTTTCTAGAAGTTTCGCCAAAGTTGGCCTCCTGAAACAAGTCGAAAGATCATACTAGAAAATCGACAAAGGAATTCAATTAAGTTTTTTGAATAGCCTTTTTTTTTAACTAACGGATTACATTTGATCTGTCTTGGCTTTAGCCTAACTTTTAATTCGGCTAAAGCCAATTTGACTACCTTTTTTAAACCTCCGGCTAAAGCGGGAGGCTATTCAAAAATGACAAAGTTCAGATAAACATAATATTTATTCATCGATCTGATTTTCAGATCACAACTAAGTACTCCAATTACTATTTGATGTGCTCCGGGGCAACTTATGCTTTTTTTTAGCCAAAAGGCTGTTTTAAAATAAAGAAAAACACAATAAAATATATTTCAAAATGATAAAAAGTAATATAGACAAAGCAACAGGTTTCGAAAAACGATTTGAAAATATTAATACCGTTGTTTTCGAAAATTCAAATGAAGCTTCAAAAGCAGTTGCCAAAGAAATTGCAGTCTTAATTCAGGCAAAACAAAAAGAAAATAAACCTTGTATTTTAGGTCTTGCCACAGGATCTTCCCCAAAAGGATTGTACGCGGAACTGGTTCGTCTGCATAAGGAAGAAGGATTGAGTTTCAAAAACGTAATCAGTTTCAATCTGGACGAATATTATCCGATGGAACCCAATTCGATCAACAGTTATGTTCGTTTTATGAAAGAATTGTTGTTTGACCACGTCGATATTTTACCTGAAAACGCTCATGTTCCGGACGGACTTTTATCAAAAGAACAAATAGCCGATTACTGCCACGATTACGAAGCTAAAATTGAAGCGCTTGGCGGAATCGATTTGCAGATTCTGGGAATTGGCGGAAACGGACATATCGGTTTTAACGAATCCGGTTCACTTCAAAACTCCAAAACACGTTTGGTAGCTTTAGATCATATTACAAGAGTTGCCGCCAGTAAAGATTTCTTCGGACTAAGCAATACGCCCAGAACTGCGATTACACTGGGAGTGAAAAAAATCATGGAAGCCAAAAGAGTCATCCTGCTGGCCTGGGGAGAAGGAAAAGCAAATGTGGTAAAAAGATCAGT
>NZ_SLWA01000004.1:0-242458 GCF_004345565.1 Flavobacterium circumlabens
ATTTGTTCTTTTGATAAAAGTCCGTCCGGAACATGAGCGTTTTCAGGTAAAATATCGACGTGGTCAAACAACAATTCTTTCATAAAACGAACATAGCTGTTGATGGAATTGGGTTGCATCGGATAGTATTCATCCAGATTGAAACTGATGACATTTTTGAAACTCAGTCCTTCTTCCTTGTGCAAACGAACGAGTTCCGCATATAATCCTTTTGGGGAAGATCCTGTTGCAAGTCCTAAAATACAAGGCTTATTTTCTTTTTGTTTTGCCTGAATTAAAGCTGCAATTTCCCGGGCTACTGCTTTTGAAGCTTCATTTGAATTTTCAAAAACAACCGTATTGATGTTTTCGAATCGTTTCTCAAAACCTGTCGCTTTGTCTATTTTACTTTTTAACATGATATAGTTTTTTTACTTTTCTAATTATAATTTTCAAATAAAAATTTTATTTTTCACTGGCAAAATTTCACATCAATACATCGCTAAAAAATTAGCAAGCAGAATTATACAAAGATAAAATCTTTATAAAAGGAATTCAGTAAAATTTAAAATTATTGATTTGAAGCAGAATTTGGAAAACCTTTTTTTATCCTCCTATAAAAAAAATCCAAAATAAATATTGAAAACAGAATCTCATTTCAGCTTCAATATATTGCGTTATTTTTGCATTAAACTGCATTTTTTTTGCAAAACAAAGATACTACATTATATTTTTACTGACCAAAATTAGGTATGAATATTTTGTTAATTTTTTAGTACTATTAAAAAAATGCAAAAAAAAAGCCGTCAAAATAATGACGGCTTTCCATTTTATTTTATAAAATTACTTCCAGTTAAACGTAATTTTCTTTTCTATATCTGCATTCAGACTCAAAAAAACCGGGCAGGTCATAGCAGCACGTTCCAGAATGGTTCTGTTTTTTTCATCTTCAGTACCTTTCATTTCAAAAACAATTTCAATAGCACCAATTCGTCTTGGTTCAGCATTCATTATTTTAGTTACATCGGCTGTTGAGTCGTTAATATTGATTGCCATATCACGGGCTTTGATTCCCATAATAGTCATCATACAGCTTGCCAAAGCATTGGCAACGGTATCTGTTGGGGAAAATGCTTCTCCTTTTCCGTTATTGTCTAATGGTGCATCAGAAATGATTTCACTTCCTGACTGCACATGAATTGATTTTGTTCTTAAATCCCCTAAATAGGTTACTTTTGATGTCATTAGTTGGCTACTTTTAAAGTTAAGTCTGAATCGTAATATAAGATGTACACTCCTTTATTGGCGTGTCCTCCATCTTCTTTTTTGTAGTATTGAAATTTATTATCAACCTGTTCTGTTGTGATTAAATCTGTTGTTTCCTGATATGTTTTTCCCTGAACCAAACGCATCATGGTATCAAAAGTTACATCAAAACCACGGGTAGCGTACGTATTTGGATTCACTTTATTTTTCAGTCTGTATTCTTTTTCAAATATTAATACTGCTGGCTCATTACTCTCACGAGTTACTGATGGGTACATTAATTTCAGTTTCACCAGGCTTTCAAAACTAATTTCATCTGTATCCAGCGTACTGTTCGGTTCTAAAATCACCAGCTGCACCTGACACGTTTTTTGTGCATCTAACAAAGCTTTTATGGTTGTTTTCACCATGGCGGTATTACCGGTTTCCATGACTACATAATTCATTCTGTTAGGCAACAAAAGGCTTTTTAAATTGGCAACATCCAAGCCTCCCGTTTCCGATAAGGCAGCAAAAACAACTCCTTTTTGGTTTTGCTTTATGTAATTGATCACCGATTCTTTTTTCTTGTCTACAACCGCAACGATGTTTCCGTTTTTCGAACGCATATAATCAAAAACAGCACTTTTGATCACATCATTTGTTGGAATGGTCTGATACAAGTTATCGATTGGGTTAGCGGTATCTTTTGATAGTGGAGAAATCACAGGTATATTGTATAAACGAAGCGAATTCGCTGTACTCTCGGCATTACTTTGGTAAAACGGGCCGATCACAGCATTAGCTCCCTGTAATTTATTCTGAGAAATTAAACTAGAAACATTTGAGGTACTTTTTGTTTCCTGCGAATCAAAAATACTGACATCAATTGGTAATTTCAAGACTTTTGCCGAGTCAATTGCCATCATGGCCCCTGAATAAAAATCAAGCGTCATATTCAAAAACTTATCATTTTTAATTCGATTGGCCGAACTTATGGTATCCGATTGCATTTTTGCCAGATTAAAAGGCAGCAATAAAGCCAGTTTTTTACGCTCGTTTTGCCCTCTTACTTTTGTCAGTTCCACCACTTCCGGATCTGCAGAAACGGTTTCTGATTTTACTTTTTCAAGAATTTTAATCCCGCCCGAAGCTGAATTATCAACTGGTTTTTCTGCCGGTTTTTCAACCTGTTGTGGCTGTTGCTGGGCAATAATCGGAGCAGGTGCCAGGAATCCGGACGGAACTTTCAAAACCATTCCTTCTTTTACGCCTTCAGAAAGTGACGGATTCAACTCTGTTAATTCTGCCTGCGTTAACTGAAATGTTCTGGACAAACTGTACAAAGTTTCTTTTGGCTTCACCTGATAGTCCATATAAGTAGTACCTTTTTTTACAGCTTCATCCGCTTTTTTAATTTCGGCAGGTTTAGAAACATTGGCAGCAACAGCAGTAGTTGTATCTGTTTTGGGAGCCGTTCCTTTAATGGTTACGCGATATCCTACAGGCAAACTGGAAACAATTTCCGGATTGCGTTTTTCTAAATCTTCGACGGTCGTTTTATACTCTTTTGCAATTGAATATTTTGTTTCTTTTGCTTGTACATCGTGATATACATACTTTTCAGGACCAGCAGTTTTAACAGCTTTACCGGCTGTCGATGCAGCACCTTTTACGGCCGCTCCTTTTGAAGGAATGGTAAGCGTCTGACCTATTTGTAAACCATTAGTCACCAAAAACGGATTTGCCGCTTTTAATGCTTCATCAGAAATGCCATATTTTTTCTCTATGCCAAAAAGTGTTTCTTTTGGCTGCACTTCATGTGTAGTTGCTTTTCCGGAAGCAGTATTTTTTGTTGCTGCAACTTCTTTTTTTACGGCACTGGCTTTTCCTCCAGTTGGAATTAGTAAAACTGTATTAGGCACTAATCCAGTTCGCGCATCAGGATTTAAAGAGTAAATATCATAAGGCGTAACCTTAAATTTCTCTGCAATCTGATTGATGGTTTCTCCACTTGAAACTTTATACTTAACTACTTTTTCCTGGGCAAAAGCAGAACAAGTAAAAAAAACAAGAGATAATAATGCTAAATAATATTTCATAATAGGGCTTAAAACAATTAATTTTCAATTCAAAAACAAGTTACTAATTTTTGTCAAAGCAAGATTCAGTCCACTTGTTATTTTTTCGATTATTATCTCAGATCAATTTCAACCTTTGCAATAATAATGTTCTTATATAACTCATCTTCTTCATTTTTCTTGCCTTTATATAAAACTTCTTCCATATTTTGATACTTATCCGAGTAAACGTAGTACGAAAGACTGTTTATATTAAAGAAAAAACTAGCGTTAAAATCACCAGAATCAATAAGTTTCATAATCAGCTTATCCCTTGGTACCGCATCGGTAAATATACCTAAAACTAAGTAATAGCCGTTTGAAACTTCTTTAAGATTATCATAAACTTCTATCTTGACATTCTTTTCATTTTTAAACGGATTTTCTTTCAGTTCGCGTTTCATTTCTTCCGGCGAAACCAATTTTGAAGTGGCATCCGGATCTGTTTTTTGATTTTTAATCGCTTCGTCCTGGTATTTTTTTAATTTCATCAAAGCCACTTTATCATCAAATTTTCTGGCTTCCATACTGTAATAAGATGCCTTACTGATATGGCGTTTGATTTCGATGGTTTTCTGTGTATCCAGAGAATCAATTTTAGCAATTAACAATTGATTTTGCGCATCGCCTTGTTCCTGCTCGATTTTGTACCTTTTTATTTCGTCAAGCGAAAGACGCTGTTGCAGGGAAGTGACATTATTATTCTTTTCGCTTTCGCGGATTTTCTTCTTGTATTCCTGATTTTCCTCGACTGCAATTCGCTCTACTTTGTTCATTAAACCGGCATAAGCTTTTCGGTTTTCAGCCAGTTCTTTCTTGAGTTGGGAAGACAAATCACTGGTTTTGCTGATGCTTTCATACGATTTTTTTTCTAATCGTTTGGATTCATCCACATTCAAAACATCCATTCTTTTTAATTCTACTAAATCATTGTTCATCGTGTTGACTAACGAATCTAATTTGGCCATTAAAATATCCTGAACATTTTTATTGGCTTCCAGAACCAATCGTAATTTTTCAACCGAATTCTCTTTGGAACCATTCATATCATTCAGATTGACTTTCAGAGCATTGATCTTTATAATCTTCTGATTCATTTCTTTCTGAATAACCAATCGGTCTTTTAAATCTTCCAGTTCAACGGTTTTGGCTTTTCCTTTTTCAACTACAACTTGTTTTTCCGCCAGCGCCAGCATCAGTTCTTCCCTCTCGTTTGTTGGTTTAACTTCCTTTGTATTAATGGCCAGTTTATTGCCGACAATTAATCCGTTTACGATTTCAGGGTTTTGAGATTCCAGTTGCTCAATTGAAATGCCGTATTTTTTGGCAATCGAAAATTTGGTTTCTTTGGGTTCCACCACATGAAAAACAGTTTCCTGATTGATGACACGAACTCTTCCGTCTAATGTTTTTCTTTTGTTTGGAATTGAAATGGTCTGACCAATCTGCAATCCGTTTTGAAGCAGCTCTTTATTCAGATTTTCCAGATCCTGAACCGAAACATTATATTGTCTCGCAATACTGAATAAAGATTCTTTGGCCACTACCTCGTGGGTTACTTTTGAAGAAGCTGAAATTTCAGTTTTAGGAAGATTGGCAGTATGCTGCGGGATACTTAATTCCTGACCGATCTGAAGTCCGCCGGCAAGAATTGGGTTGGCATTCTGAAGCGCTTCAACCGAAACATTATATTGTTTCGATAAACCGAACAGTGTTTCTTTTGGACCAACAATATGGGTAATTTGCGGGTTTGATTTTTGCTGTTCTGCGGAGTGAACGGGAATCTTAATAATTTGATTGTCTTTGATTCCGTTCTGCGATTCGGGGTTGAGTTTGTAAATTTCTTCAACAGAGACCTTATATTTCTGGGCAATAAAATAAGCAGTTTCTCCTTTTTGAATTTTGTGTTCAATAATTGAATCTTGCGCAGTTATTCTGTTAAAAGACAAAATAAAGACAAGAGAAATCGTTAAAAGTTCTCTCATAAATAGTAGGTTATAAAAATTAAGGCGTTACAAATGTAACGCCTTAATTTGAAAAATAGTACTATTCCCATTCAATTGTTGCGGGTGGTTTTGAACTTATATCGTAAACCACACGATTCACGCCTTTTACTTTGTTTATAATGTCGTTTGAGACTTTCATTAAGAAATCATAAGGTAAATGAACCCAGTCAGCAGTCATACCATCTGTAGATTCAACTGCTCTAAGCGCTACTACTTTTTCGTACGTACGCTCATCGCCCATCACACCAACACTGTTTACCGGAAGCAGAATTGCTCCTGCCTGCCAAACTTTGTCGTATAATCCCCATGATTTTAATCCGTCGATAAAGACAGCATCAACATCTTGTAGTATTTGAACTTTCTCCGGAGTAATATCCCCTAAAATTCTGATCGATAATCCTGGTCCCGGGAAAGGGTGTCTGCCTAACAACTCAGGATCTATTCCTAAAGTAGCACCCACTCTGCGAACTTCGTCTTTAAACAACATTCGAAGCGGTTCTACAATTTTTAATTTCATATAATCCGGCAATCCGCCCACATTGTGGTGTGATTTAATCGTTGCCGATGGTCCTTTTACAGAAACCGATTCGATTACATCAGGGTAAATAGTTCCCTGCGCCAGCCATTTTACGTCTTCTATTAAATGTGATTCATCATCAAAAACTTCAATAAATACACGTCCGATTGTTTTACGTTTGGTTTCAGGATCACTGATTCCGGCTAATTCACCTAAGAAACGATCTCCGGCATCTACTCCTTTTACGTTCAATCCCATTCCTTTGTACTGATCCAGTACGTTTTGGAATTCGTTTTTACGAAGCAATCCGTTATTTACGAAGATACAGTATAGGTTTTTACCGATAGCCTGGTGTAATAAAACTGCGGCTACAGTAGAATCTACTCCTCCGGACAATCCTAAAACAACTTTATCATTCCCTAATTTCTCTTTCAATTCTCCTACCATTTCTTCTACGAAAGCACCTGGTGTAAAGTTTTGAGGCACTTCGGCAATGTTTACTAAAAAGTTCTCCAGCATTTTTGATCCATCCGTAGAATGGAAAACCTCCGGGTGATACTGAATCGCATACGTAGTCTCGCCTTCAATTTTGTAAGCTGCATATTCTACGTCATGCGTGCTTGCTAATTTTACCGCATTGGTTGGCAAAGCCTTGATACTATCGCTGTGACTCATCCAAACCTGACTGTTTTCTGAAACTCCGTTAAAGAAAACTTCATCCTCTTTAATATAGGATAAATTAGCCCTGCCGTATTCTCTGGTGTTTGAAGCCGCAACTTCTCCGCCACTAAAGTGTGCTAAATATTGTGCTCCGTAACAAACTGCCAGCATAGGAAGTTTACCTCGAATTTGAGATAAATCAGGATGTGGCGCATCTTCTGCACGAACAGAAAAAGGGCTTCCTCCTAAAATTACGGCTTTATAAGGTGATAAATCACTAGGAAAGTGATTGTAAGGGAAAATTTCGCAGAATATATTTAATTCGCGAACTCTACGCGCAATAAGCTGTGTATATTGCGATCCGAAATCTAAAATAAGTACGTTGTGTTGCATGCGCAAAAATACTTTTTATATTCGAATTTGAAAAATCAGAACACTGAAAAAAAAAATTTTTTTTCAGTGTTCTGATTTTAGCTGCAAAGGCTCAGAGGTACAAAGATGCAAAGGTGTGAAAATAGAGATACATTATTTTTCCCTTACATCTTTGAAACTTTGTACCTTTGTAGCTTTGTAGCTTTGTACCTTGAAAGAAAAAACCAAATCCCTCAAAAAATCGTATTTATACAAAACCCATATTATGAAATCAAAATTAATTGCCTTTTCTTTTTTCCTGTGTTTATTTTTAACATCTTGTAATGCTGTTGATGATTTACTGACTTTTACCATTTCGAATAATGCGTCAATTCAGATAAAAAGTACTTCACCTATTAATTTACCGTCGGAAATTATAACACCCGATGTGACTACAAATTCCTCAGCTGAATTTAAAAACAACAATACTCAGGCGAGTCTGGTAAAAGATGTAAAATTAAAATCGCTAAAATTGACAATTACAGATCCTGAGGGAGAAACATTTACGTTTTTAAAATCGATTCATTTATATATCTCGACAACTGATTCAGATGAAATAGAATTGGCCTATCAGGATAATATTAATTCAACCAGTAATACGATTGATCTGATTAGCACAGATGCCCGATTAGATCAATACATCAAAGCTGATAAATATAAAATCAGAACAAAAGTTACGTTAAAAGAAACACTTACAAGAGATGTAACGGTAAAGGCAGATATGAAGTTTAATGTTACTGCTGATCCGTTTTAATTTTTCTAAAAAGATTCTGAGGTGCTGAGTTACTAAGATTCTGAGATTTTTGAGCTCCAAAAAACATTAGTTCCTCAGCACCTTAGCAACTCAGAATCTGAATAAGAATTACTCTTTCGTCACTACGATTGAAGCTTTGAAACCGGCTGCAAGATTGTTCCAGTAATCATTTGTGATTAAAACACCTTTGTCATCATAAACGCGGATTTCAGCAGTATTTCCACCTAATGCACCAATATTTAAGGCTTCGAAATCCAATTTATTAAAACCGGGTGCCAGGTTAATTTTTACTTCCTGAAATTCGGAATCTAATAATACCTGATTTCTAACCACCGTATTATTATTGGAAACCTTTACCAAATCGCCATCAATAGCCCCAAAATCACGGAATTTCACTATAAAGAAATTCGACTTGGTTTTGAAATCACCTAAAGAAATATTTTTCTTGACCAATTCCCCCCTGCCTTCTCTAAGTCCTTCCGCTTTTAAGGCTTTATCAAGATCTTTTTCCATTTTCGCAACGTAGCGGTCTCCCGGATTAGCAAAATCAGTTTCCGTAGACATTGTAAAAGTACTTTTCTGCTCTCCTATCTGAAGTTTGGATTTTTGAGTTATAGTGGTGTTATCAAAAACATTGGGTGTTTTGATACTTGGAATATCTGAAGTGTTAGCTTTTGGATCTTTAACTTCCGGAATGGAAAGTTTTTTAGGTTTTGAGCTAAATTTAGGGGCCGGAATGGCCTTGAATTTTGTACTAAATTCAGTTTGGGCGGATACTGTTATAGCAGTAAAAAATAGTATGAAAAATAAAATGTGCTTCATTGAAAAAGTATTATCGAATGGGCATTTATAATTATTACAGAATTAAAGTATAGCTTCACAAAAATAGCATAATTTAAACAGGCGCTACAACTTTAAGAGTTTTATAACAATATATTAGGCTAATTTTTGGAAAACAAAAAACCTGCCAGAAATTAAAACCCATTTTTAAAGTTTTACGAAATTCTACATTTCAGAAATATAGCGTTTTGATAATTAGTAACTTATTCCTAACTTCAGTATTTTAATTTTCATTTAGTAAAAACCGGAAAAATGGATTATATAAACTACTACAAGATCTTAGAAATTACAAAAACTGCCACTGAAGCCGAAATAAAAAAAGCCTATCGAAAAGCAGCCCGTAAATATCATCCTGATTTGAATCCGAATGATAAAGAGGCGGAGAAGAAATTCAAGGAAATAAATGAAGCCAATGAAGTTTTAAGTAATCCTGAAAATCGAAAGAAATACGACAAATACGGCAAAGACTGGAAACATGCTGACGAATTTGAAAAAGCAGGCTACGACCCTAATCAACAGCAATCTTCAAGACAACAGCAAGGCAGTCAAAGTTATACTGATTTTGGCGGAGGAGATTTCTCAGATGGCGATTTTTCTGATTTCTTTAATTCCATGTACGGTTCTTCGGGAAGAAGTTCGAGAAGTCAGGCGAAATACAGAGGCCAGGATTTCAATGCCGAATTACAACTGGACCTTGCTTCTGCGTATACGACGCACAAACAAAACCTTACCGTTAATGGTAAAAACATCAGGATCACCATTCCTGCCGGAGTCGAAAACGGACAGATTATAAAAATTCCAAATCATGGGGCTCCCGGTGTAAACGGTGGACCGAATGGAGATTTATACCTTACTTTTTCAATCGATAACAATTCCGATTTCAAACGGGAAGGCCATAATTTGTATGCAGATGCCGATCTGGATTTATATACGGCAATTTTAGGCGGAGAAATTCATGTGACTACTTTTGATGGAAAAGTAAAAATAAAAGTACCCGCCGAAACCCAGCCCGGAACCAAAGTAAAACTGAAAGGAAAAGGGTTTCCGGTGTATAAAAAAGACAATCAGTTTGGAGATTTGTACATTACGTATACTTTAAAAATTCCAACGAACTTGTCCGCAAAAGAAAAAGAATTATTCCAAGAATTAGCTAAATTAAGAAATCATGAATAGTAAAGACTTAATTCAAATAAAACAGTTTTGTGTATACCACGAAATTGAAAATACCTTTATAACCGAGCTGCACAATTATGGTTTAGTACAGATCATCATGCTCGAAGAAGACGAATACCTGCAGCCGGAACAACTGCCTGCTGTCGAAAAAATGATTCGCCTGCATTATGATCTTAAAATTAATCTGGAAGGGATTGATGCGATTGCCAACCTGTTAAACAAAATCGAAGTATTACAGCAAAACCTTACTGCTGCTCAAAACAAACTTCGTCTTTATGAGCAGCATCAAATTGAACCATAAAAAATCCGATGAATCATAATATCACAAAAAAGAATGATTTTCTGCGGGATTTCAAATGAATAATTGGTTTTGTCAACCGTATATTTTATAAATTGCAGCGAAATTAACTAACCCGAATTTGATTTAAAAAAAATAAACAAATTCGATAAAACAGAAGAAATGAAAAGAGAAAACATCTTAACAGGATCTCCCTGGGAGGACAAAATGGGATATTGTCGTGCCGTACGAATTGGCAATATCATTGAAGTTTCGGGAACTGTTGCGATTGTTGACGGTGAAAAAGTAAAAGCCGACGATGCCTATGCGCAGACCTACAATATCCTGGAACGTGTTGAAAAAGTTTTGCAAGATTTGAATGTTGGAATGAAAGATGTTATCAGAACCCGGATTTTCACCACTGACATTACAACTTTTGAAGAGGTAGCAAGAGCGCACTCTTTCTTTTTTAAGGATGTTAAACCTACAACGGGTTTTTATGAAATCAGCAAATTGGTTGCTCCTGAATATTTAGTTGAAATTGAATTTACAGCTGTTGTGCAATAAGTTTTTTTGCCACTAATTTCACTAATTTTGCTAATTTTTTTTTGCCACTGATTAAGGGATTAAAACGATTATTTCATTTTTCTGTATTATTAACGATCTAATTCGTGAAAATTAGTGAAATTCGTGGCTAAAAACCTTTCCGAACTTATTAATGGACTTTCAAAACCCAAAACAAATACTTTTCACACTATTCAAATGGATTCTCATTTGCCTTTTGATTGGTGTTTTGTCCGGATCTGCCTCAGCATTTTTTCTGGTTGCTCTGGAATGGGTTACACAATTTAGAATCCACCACGATTGGATTGTATGGCTATTGCCCCTGGGCGGATTACTTGTAGGTTTGAGTTATCATTATTGGGGCGAATCTGTCGTAAAAGGCAATAACCTATTGTTGGAAGAATACGAAAATCCTAAAAAAACAATTCCGTTTAAAATGGCTCCTTTGGTTCTTTTAGGAACCTTAATCACCCATTTATTTGGAGGTTCTGCAGGTCGTGAAGGCACGGCAGTACAAATGGGAGGCGCCATTGCCGATCAGTTTACAACGCTTTTTAAGTTCGATAATTCGGAACGGAAAATTTTAATTATCCTCGGAATCAGCGCGGGATTCGCCTCTGTTTTCGGAACACCGCTGGCAGGTGCCATTTTTGCCCTGGAGGTTGTTTATTTTAGTCGAATCAATTTAAAAAGTGTTTTTCTGTCTTTTTTAGTTGCCTATTCCGGTTATTTTACGGTTGAATTCTGGCAGGTTAAACATACCCATTACAGCATTCCTGAAGTCCCTGAAATCAATCTGACCAACCTTTCTTATACCATCGTAATAAGCGTATTGTTCGGATTTGCTGCCTTATTGTTTTCCAGAACGACTCATTTTTGGGGTTCCCTTTTTTCAAAATATATAAAATTCCCGCCGTTGCGTCCGTTTGTGGGAGGAATTATTTTAGCCATTGCCATTGCAGGTTTCGGATTCACAAAATTCTCCGGACTGGGCGTTCCTGTTATTGTGGATTCTTTTTCGAATGTAAATCCGTGGTATGACTTTTTACTGAAAATTTTATTTACCGGTTTTACGTTGGGTGCGGGTTTTAAAGGCGGTGAAGTAACTCCGTTATTTTTTGTCGGTGCTACTTTAGGAAGCGCTTTATCACTTGTTGTACCTATGCCAATTGCGCTTCTCGCCGGAATGGGTTTTGTAGCCGTATTTTCAGGAGCTACCCACACTCCTATCGCCTGTACCATTATGGGATTAGAATTATTCGGCATGCAACCCGGACTTTTTATCGCGATTGCCTGTAGTATCGCTTACTTTTCTTCCGGTTCTGTAGGAATTTATAAATCTCAAATCGTAAAAGGTGCTAAGTATAAACTGTATCGAAAATTAAATTCCAATTTTTAAAATCCAAATTCCAAATACATATTTTCAACGGATTAAAATATGTTACTACAAAATAAATCGTTCCTCCAGAACTAAAAAAAACCGAATAAATCCGCATTTTGCTTTAGCGAGCCTGTTTCATCCGTGTATTAATTTAAATTCCCGGAATAAAATTCCAAATTCCAGAATAAAAACTCATAACTCATAACCCATAACTCATAACTTTATAAAACTGTGTTAATCTCGAAAATGTTTTCAGGTTTACATTAAAAAAATGTAAATTCGCACACTATGAAAATACAAGATATTCAGGCGATACAATTGTTACTCGCAACCCCAAAGAAAATCGCTATAATTCCGCATAGAGGTCCTGACGGTGATGCTATGGGCTCTACCTTAGGTTTATACCATTTTTTATTAAAAAACAACCACCTGCCAACGGTGATTGCACCTAATGATTTTCCTGATTTTCTGGCCTGGCTGCCAGGTTCCGAAACCGTAAAAATATTTGAAAAAGACACCGAAAACTGTACTAAAATATTAGAAGAAGCTGAAATAATATTTACACTTGATTTTAATGCTTTTCACCGTACCGGAGAAATGGAACATACTTTAGCAAAGCTAAAAGCTCCTTTTATTATGATTGATCATCATCAGAAACCTGATGATTATGCCACCTACATGTATTCCGACACTTCGTTTGGTTCTACCTGCGAAATGGTTTACAATTTCATTTCGTTTTTAGGCAAAAAAGAAGATTTAGACAAAACCATTGCAACGTGTATTTATACGGGAATATTAACCGATTCAGGTTCTTTCCGATTTCCGAAAACAACCGGAAATACGCATCGTATTGTGGCTGATTTAATAGATTTAGGCGTCGAAAATACGGAAATTCCCATTTTATTATTTGATAACAGCTCCTACAGCCGTTTACAATTATTAGGTCGTGCATTACAGAATATGAAAGTATTTGAAGAGCATAAAACTTCTTATACAACACTGACTCAAAGCGAACTGGATGCCTTTAATTATATAAAAGGCGATACCGAAGGAATCGTTAATTACGGATTAAGTATAAAAGGAATTGATTTTACTGCTATTTTTATAGAAAATAAAGACGAGAAAATCATCAAAATTTCCTTCCGTTCACAAGGAGGATTTGATGTGAATCAGTTTGCAAGAGATCATTTTAACGGTGGAGGACATACCAATGCCGCCGGCGGAAGATCGGAAGTTTCAATGGAAGAAACCATTAAAAAGTTTGAAGATTTAGTAACTAAACTAAAAATATAACCTACTATGAACTACTTAAAACTAAGCATTTCTGCCCTGCTGTTTGCTGTTTTATGTGTTGGCTGTAAACATCATGAAGAAGCCAGAAGACCTATTTCAAGAGCTTCGGGAACCTTCATGAAAAAATCGGCTGACCGGAATAAAAAACTGGTTGCGAGTGAAGAAGATGTCATTAAAAACATCATCAAAAGCAATCCGAAAATAAAGTATTTTGCGTCGCAGAAAGGATACTGGTATTCTTATGAAGAACAAAATCTGACTGATACTTTAAAACCGAAAAGAGGCGATATCGCTTATTATAATTTAGAAGTAAAAGACATCAAAGGCAAAGTTATTTATGCAGAAGCCGAACTGGGCCCGCAAACCTACCATGTCGACAAACAAGAGATCATGATGGGATTACGTGACGGTATTAAACTGATGCACAAAAACGAAACCGTAAACTTTTTATTTCCATCTCATATTGCATATGGTTATCACGGAGACAATAATAAAATAGGAACCAATGAATCCCTGATCTGTACGGTTACCCTTCGCAATTTTGTTCCCGAAGAAGCACCTAAGACAGCCGTTCCGGGAACACCAACTTCAAAACCGGCAGCTACAAAGCCGGCAGTTCAAACTAAAAAAGACACTTTAAACCCATAAAACAACATTTAAAAAAATGAAAAAGAGTATTTTAATATTATTATTAGCCGCTACCTCGTTTTATTCTTGTAAAGACAAACACAGTGACCTTCCGGATGGTCTGTATGCCGAAATTGAAACGAATAAAGGAAGTATTATTGTTGAACTGGATTATAAAAAAGCTCCCGTTACAGTTGCCAATTTTGTAACACTGGCTGAAGGTAAAAGTGAATTTGTAACGAACGAAGATCTTAAAAACAAACCCTTCTATAACGGATTGAAATTTCACAGGGTTATTGAAGATTTTATGATTCAGAGCGGTGATCCTTTAGGAACAGGTTCCGGTGATACAGGATACAAATTTAAAGATGAAATTACTGATTTAAAATTTGATAAAGGCGGCGTATTAGCCATGGCCAATAACGGTCCCGGAACAAATAGCAGCCAGTTTTTTATTACTCATGTTGAAACACCCTGGTTAGACGGAAAACATACTATTTTCGGTCATGTAGTCGATAAAGGAATGGAAGTAGTAAACAAAGTAGTGCAAGGTGACAACATTGTATCGGTAACGATTATCAGAAATGGTGAAGCCGCTAAAAAGTTTGATGCTGTAAAAGTATTTCACGACTATTTTTCTGAAATAGCAAAAGAAAAAGGGAAGTTTGCAGGAGTTCAAAAAGAAAAAGTAGCCTATTATGCTTCCTTAAAACCAAAAGCTACCAAAACAAGCAGTGGTTTAGAATATGTAATTACTGAAAAAGGGGCAGGTAAAAAACCGGCAACCGGAACTCAATTATACATTCATTATGCAGGATTCCTGGAAGACGGAACTTTATTTGATACGAGTATTGAAGATGTTGCCAAGACTTTTGGAAAATTTGATCAGGCAAGAGCCGAAGCCAAAGCATATCAGCCAATTCCATTTCAGGCTGGTCGTAAAGACGGTATGATTCCCGGATTTATTGAAGGGATCGAGAAACTTTCTTTTGGTGACAAAGCGGTTCTTTTCATTCCATCGCACTTAGCTTATGGAGAAGCGGGAGCCGGAGCAGTTATTCCGCCAAACGCGAATATCATTTTCGAAATTCAATTATTAGAGAAACCACAATAATTAACATAGACTTAAATTCGAAACGCAATGAAATTTAAATTTCTATTCTTATTCTGCCTTGCAGTACTAAACATTCAGGCGCAAACAACAAAGAAGACCACGGCAAAAAAACCGGCCGGAAAATCAACTACAGCTAAAGCAGTTACTAAAACCATAAATCCTGCGGAAGGGATTTTTGCAACCATTTCTACCACCAAAGGCGATATCGTTTTGTCTTTGGAATACGTAAAAGCTCCTGTAACGGTGGCTAACTTTATCTCTTTGGCAGAAGGTAAAAATCCTAATGTAAAAGTGGAGAAACTGAAAGGAAAACCATTTTATGACGGACTTAAATTTCACAGAGTAATCAATGACTTTATGATTCAGGGTGGTGATCCTGACGGAAACGGTTCAGGTGGGCCGGGTTATTCTTTTAAAGATGAATTCGTACCGGAATTAAAATTTGAAAAAGGAGGCGTTTTAGCCATGGCCAATTCAGGTCCGGCTACAAACGGAAGTCAGTTTTTCATCACACATAAAGATACACCGTGGTTAAATGGTAAACATACTATTTTCGGCCATGTGGTTTCAGGAATGGATGTCGTAAATAAGATTGTTCAGGATGATATCATGACCAAAATCACGATTACCCGTAAAGGTGCAGCGGCAAAGAAATTTGACGCTTTAAAAGTGATCAGCGATGATGCCAAAAAAGGAGAAGCTAAAAAAGCGGAAAGTAAAAAAGTAGTTACTGAAAAAGCAGCTTACTTTGCAAGCACTAAAGCAACTGCCACTGCAACCGCATCAGGCTTAAAATATAAAATTACACAAAAAGGATCCGGTACAAAATTACCGGAAGGATCTAACATTTACTTTCACTATGCCGGTTATTTTGAAGATGGAAATCTTTTTGACAGCAGCATTGCCAATGTAGCAAAAGCGTATGGTAAATATGATGCCAACAGAGATGCTCAGAAAGGATATCAGGCTTTTCCTTTTGTAGTAGGTAAAAAAGACGGAATGATTCCTGGTTTTATTGAAGCCTTAGACATGATGACCGATGGCGAAAAAGCCATATTCTTTCTTCCTGCAAATTTAGCCTACGGAGAAAAAGGTGCAGGAGGTGTAATTCCGCCAAACGCCACTTTGGTTTTCGAAATCGAAACGTATAACGCTCAGCCTGTAAAGTAATTATTGC
Organism: Flavobacterium circumlabens; assembly: GCF_004345565.1. Lineage (GTDB taxonomy): Bacteria > Bacteroidota > Bacteroidia > Flavobacteriales > Flavobacteriaceae > Flavobacterium > Flavobacterium circumlabens. The sequence continues at coordinate 16,139 of NZ_SLWA01000004.1, forward strand.
ACACTGAATTTTCATACCAAACCATCAGGATTTATTTTCTGGTGGTTTTTTTATTGCAATCTCTCCGTTGTTTTAGGGTTTAATTTTTTAATTTAAATTGAAAGAAAAATCGTATTTTATTTATATCTTGCGCTCTAATACCAAGGAATATTATTGGGAGCATTTCTAATATAAACCCGCAGCAAATTTGTTTTTTACCTAACTTGTATTTTTTTATTCATAATTATTATCTTTGAACTATGAGCACAGCAACAAAACCAAATCATATCGGCCGAAAAATCAGCCGTATTCGCGAACTGAAAGACATGAAACAGGAAGCATTAGCGCAGGCTTTAGGAACCAATCAGCAGGCTGTTTCTATTTTGGAAAACAGCGAAACAGTTGATGAAGAAAAGTTGATTGAAGTGGCAAAAGCTTTGGGTGTAAGTGTAGAAGCAATTAAAAACTTTTCGGAAGAAGGAGTGTTTAATTATTTTAATACTTTCAATAAGAGTCATGGTTACTTTGGTAATTATTGCACTTTCAATCCCCTTGACAAGGTCATTGAACTTTACGAGCGTTTGGTTCAGGCGGAAAAAGATAAAAATGAGTATTTAGAAAAAATTTTAAAGGATAAATAACCTTTATAAAAGCACCGAGAAAATGGCAAAGAGACTTCAAAAAAGTCTCTTTTTTTGTGTGAAAACGAAAATAAAAAGTAAGTTTCACACACTTTCTGTGTGAAACTGAAATAAAAAATAAAATTTCACACAGAAAGTGTGTGAAAATCAAAAAAATGATCAAGTTTCACACAAATTTCGTTGAAAAAAGTTCCTTCAAATTATTTCACAAATCCTTACGAACTCTGCGCTTTATAACCTTGCATTCCTTGCGGTTAAGCAATCTGCTATTTCCTGCCAAATCAATAATTTAAACCTCAAATTATACCTTCACACTATCACTATAACAAGGTTTTTCCAGATTTTATATTAAATCCTAAACAAAATATCTTACCTTTGCCGGCTTGAATTTTTAAAACTAAATGAGTTAGGATGTTACAAAATAATGTATTAAAAGGAGTCTTTTTTGTTGCTTTAGGAGCTACAACTTACGGAATGTTAGCCACTTTTGTAAAAATGGCCTATTCAGAAGGATATACAACTGCCGAAGTAACAACCTCTCAATTTGTACTTGGAATTATAGGTATTTTACTGATCAATGCCTTTCAGAAAATAAAACACAAAGACAACGTAGTAAAAGCTACTCCCAAAAATATATTTAACCTGATGCTGGCTGGTACTTCATTAGGTATGACCAGTATCTTCTATTATTTAGCTGTAAAATTTATTCCGGTTTCCATTGGTATTGTGTTACTGATGCAGACGGTCTGGATGGGTGTTTTGCTTGAAATGATTTTAGAAAAAAAATTACCTTCCAAACAAAAGGTGATCGCCGTATGTATTGTTTTAGTCGGAACTGTTCTGGCCACCAACATCATCCATAACGATATCGCACTGGACTGGAGAGGCCTTGCATGGGGAATTATGGCTGCTGCTTCTTTTACCACTACCATGTTTACTGCAAATCGCGTGGCTACCGAAATTTCATCGGCACAACGCAGCTTGTATATGCTTTTGGGTGGGGCAATAATTGTATTTACATTTGCTTTTTTCACTCAGGTGACTCCCTTCAATCTTGCTATTTTCCTGAAATGGGGAATTGTATTGTCCTTATTCGGAACTATCATCCCGCCTATGTTGATGAATATTGGTTTTCCGCTAACCGGAATTGGCTTGGGAAGTATTGTCTCTGCACTGGAACTTCCGGTTTCTGTAATGATGGCCTACGTTTTATTAGACGAAAAAGTAATTTTTCTGCAATGGGTTGGAATTCTCCTCATCATTCTGGCAATCATTATAATGAACGTAAATTTTAAGCGTAAAAATTAACTTATATTGTATAGTTCTAAAAAAACGAACTTAATAATATATTATTTGTTAATTTTTTTATAAATTCGTGATAAACTATACTATCATGAATTTACCGTGGCATTTATATGTAATGGCTTTTCTTTATATAATTGCCGGAATCAATCATTTTAAAAATCCGGGAATGTACATCAGAATCATTCCTCCCTTTTTTCCAAATCCCAAATTATTAAATATGTTGAGCGGAGTTGCCGAAATCATTCTGGGCATTCTGCTGACGCTTCCTTTTTTTACGCCTTATGCAGCCTGGGGAATTATAGCTTTGTTAATTGCTGTTTTTCCTGCTAATCTGTATATGTTTCAAAAGAAAAAGGGAGGCTTTTCTCTATTAAAATTTATTTTATTAATACGTTTGCCCTTACAGATTGTATTGATTTTATGGGCATACCAATACACTCATTAACAATCAACTATTAATTAAAATTATTTTATCATGAAAAAATTATTTGCTGAGTTCTTCGGAACATATTGGCTGGTTTTTGGAGGTTGTGGAAGCGCCATTTTTGCTGCCGGATTTCCCGAATTAGGCATTGGATTTGCAGGTGTTGCACTTGCATTTGGACTGACCGTTCTGGCAATGGCCTATGCAGTCGGACACATCTCCGGCGGGCATTTCAACCCTGCTGTATCATTTGGCCTTTGGGCCGGAGGTAAATTTCCTGTCAAAGATCTTATACCTTATATTATAGCACAATGCGTTGGAGCCATAGCGGCAGCAGGAACATTATATACTATAGCATCCGGAAAAGCTGGTTTTGTAATTGACAGCACCAAAGCAGGGGCTTTTGCCTCAAACGGATTTGGAGCTTTTTCTCCTGATGGATATACCTTACAATCTGCCTTTATAGCCGAATTTGTACTGACTTTATTTTTCATCCTTATCATTATGGGTGCTACAGACAAGTTTGCAAACAGTAATTTTTGCGGAATTGTAATAGGCCTCACGCTAACCGTTATTCACTTAATCAGTATCCCCATTACCAATACTTCCGTAAATCCCGCGAGATCTTTATCTCAGGCTCTTTTTGTGGGTGGCGAACCCCTATCTCAGGTCTGGCTGTTCTGGGTTGCTCCTGTTTTAGGTGCTGTCTTAGGCGGATTTATCTATAAAAATCTATTACAAAATCATTCTGAAGAATCAAAAATAAACAAATCAACTATTAACCCTTAAAACATAAATTATGGAATTTTTCTATTTCTTACTTATCGGACCAATCTCAGGCGGTTTCGGACCTTCCTGGTAATATTGTTGTTGGTATCATTGGCGGATGCACATGGAATTACAAAAGCATTCTGAAGAATCAAAAACAAACAAATCAACTATTACATAACGCTTAAAAAATAAACTATGGAGTTTTTATATTTCTTACTTATCGGAGCAATCTCAGGCTGGTTAGCTGGTCAATTATGGAAAGGCGGCGGTTTCGGCCTTCTTGGCAATATCGTTGTTGGTATCATTGGCGGAATCTTCGGAGGATGGCTGGCTCCTAAACTTGGCATTGGCGGAGGCGGATTGCTTTGGCAGATTGTTATAGCCGCCGGAGGCGCATGGATTTTGTTGTTTATTATTAGCCTGATCAAAAAGTAATACTAAAAACAGATCGTATTAAGTACGATATCCTATACAAATAGAGGGAAAGTGAAAATAAAATTTCACTTTTCCCTTTTTTTATACTTAATAGCCATAAACAACTCTTAAACAATTACATATCTGTTAAAATTCATACCTTTATTTCATTAAATTAATTAAATTTGATCGAATATACTATACGATCATGAATGAAATAATTGCATATTTTAGTACGATTCCTTCCTCTCATAGAAGTTTAATTCTGGTTGGGGGAATCACTCTTTTTTGGTTGATCGAGAATACGTTTCCCTTATTTCAGATGAATTATAAAAAATGGAATCATGCGGGGATTAATTTCTTTTTCACCTTTACGACCATTGTTGTCAATTTTATCTTGGCTTTTATTTTGATTAAAACGGCTGAATGGACGACTCAAAATCACTTTGGTATTTTAAACTGGCTGCCTGAAATTCCAATTTGGCTGTATACTATTATCGGATTACTGCTGTTAGATCTTATTGGCGCTTATTTAGCCCATTTCACCCAACACAAAGTGAAAATTTTATGGCGTTTCCATCTTATTCACCATACGGATACCTGGATCGATACAACGACGGCCAACAGGCATCATCCGGGAGAAAGTGTGATCCGGTTTTTATTTACTGCTTTTGGAGTACTATTCGTTGGAAGCCCAATGTGGATGGTCTTTTTGTACCAGTCCCTATCGGTTGTAGCGTCTCAGTTTAATCATGCCAATATTTCACTACCTCATAAACTCGATATAATGCTGAGCTATTTTATCGTTTCGCCCAATATGCATAAAGTACACCATCATTATGTTTTGCCTTATACAGACAGTAATTATGGGAATATATTTTCGATTTGGGATCGTCTTTTCGGAACTTTTACAACACTACCGAAGGAAGATTTAATCTATGGCGTAGACACACATATGCTGCCGGATGAAAATAACAAACTGCAAAAATTACTTCATATTCCCTTTCAAAAAACCAGATCTGCAAAAAACAATTAAAAATCATAAAAAAAGTAGCACCGATCGTACCAAGTAGTTATTTTTTTTATTAATATTGATATATAAATTGAAAATCAATCTACTAATCATTAACCCCTATTTTGAATTAATTTTCACGTGATGAAAAAGAGTAACCGCAAAGAATTGAATTGGGAACAAACGGAAAAACTGGTTTCGTTAGCCCTGGAAGAAAAAAATCCATTTGAAATTATAAAAAAAGAGTTTGGATTGGCAGAAAAAGAAGTACTGGAGATCTTGAAGAAGAAAATGCCTCTTGAAAAATTTGAGATGTGGAAAAAGAAAGCTTTAGCAACTAAACCAAAACCAAAACCCGTTAAAATAGATGATTTTGATGAAGATTTGGATGGCAAATATTATATAAAGAACAAATTAGACTAGAAAAAACTCCTGCAATTCAGGAGTTTTTTTTTATTTTTATAAGTTTTATAAGAATTCTGTAACAATTTTACGTTTTGTAAGTCAAACACAAATAACTAAACTCAAGCAAATGAAAAAAATAATTTACACGTTAGCGCTCGCAGTAACATTCTGGAGCTGTAAAACCGGTTCTGCCGGAGCTGCCAAAAAGAATACTGTAGACGTTAACATTAATCTTACTGATGTAAAAGACGATAAAGTTCTGGTAACCGTAACAGCACCGGAAATCAAAACAGATGAAGTAATTTACAGCATTCCAAAAACAGTACCCGGAACATACTCTACCGATAATTACGGTAAATATTCTGATGATTTTAAGGCATACGATGCTAAAGGAACTGCATTGACCGTAAAAAGAATTGACGATAATTCATGGTCGATTTCAAATGCAAAGACATTACAAAAAGTAACCTACCTGGTTGGGGATACTTTTGACACTGAAAAAGGAACCGGATTTGGTAATGATGACGTTTTCTCACCTGCAGGAACCAACATTAATGCCGGAGTTAACTTCATGGTGAACACACACGGTTTTGTAGGTTATTTTCAGGACAAATTAAATGTTCCTTATAAAGTTACCATTACACATCCTGAAACACTTTGGGGAGCGACTTCAATGACAGATGAAGATGCTAGCAAAACCAGCGATGTTTTTACAACACCGCGTTATGCCGTTTTGGTTGAAAATCCAATCATGTATTCTAAACCGGATTACACAACGTTTAACGTAAACGGAATGGATATCCTGATTGCTGTTTATTCTCCAACAGGAAAATTTACCGCAGAAAGCATCACTCCGGAAATGAAAACGATGATGACCGCTCAGAAAAACTTTTTAGGAAAGGTAAACGCTACTAAAAAATATACGGTTTTGTTGTATTTATCAAGCATGGCCAAAGACGATGCACATGGTTTCGGAGCTTTGGAACACCCAACAGCAACAACAGTTGTTTTACCGGAATCTATGCCGAAAGAAAAACTGGTAGAATCTATGAAAGACGTTGTTTCTCACGAGTTCTTCCATATCGTAACCCCATTGACTGTTCACTCCAAAGAAATTCAGTATTTTGATTACAATGCACCAAAAATGTCAGAGCATTTATGGATGTACGAAGGGGTAACGGAATATTTTGCCAATCTTTTCCAGATCAATCAGGGATTAATTAATGAAAGTGAATTTTATACGCGTATCGCAGATAAAATCCAACAGTCAAAAAGCCTGAATGATACTATGTCATTTACAGTAATGAGCGCTAATGTTTTAGAGCAGCCTTATAAAGACCAATACTTAAATGTATATCAAAAAGGAGCTTTAATCGGAATGTGTATCGATATTATCATCAGAGAAAAAAGCAACGGAGAAAGAGGAATTCTTGACCTAATGCACAAATTGTCGAATGAATATGGTATCGAAAAGCCTTTCAATGATAATGAGCTTTTTGCTAAAATCACAGAACTGACTTATCCTGAAGTGGGAGAATTTTTGAAGACTTATGTACAGGGAACAACTCCAATTCCTTACGATGTTTATCTGGCTAAAGTGGGTGTAACAAAATCACTGGAGAAAAAACCAGGTCCAATTTTCTTAAAAGGACAAACACCTTATATTAGTATCGACAAACAGACAAAAGAAATCACTGTTCGTCCTGATATTGAACCAAATGAATTTTTCAGGAATTTAAACTTAAAAGGCGGTGATATCATTGTATCCGTAAACAGTAAACCCTACTCGTTAACAAACATCTATGATTTAATTACAGAAAGTGAAAACTGGAAAGAAAACGATCCAATCACGCTGGAAATTAAACGTGGTGGTGCAGCACAAACGATAAAAGGAACCGTAAAATTACCATCTGAAGAAACAGAAACTTTTAAAGCTACAGATGCTTCAAAAGACAAACTTAGAAATGCATGGTTGAAAGGGTAATCTTTTAATCTTAAACATAAAAAAACCGACAAGTGATTGTCGGTTTTTTTTATGTCTTAATACTTCTGCCTGTCATTTCTACGCAAGGAGAAATCGCATTACGTATTTACAGTTCGTTGCTCTCTGGATGTGATTTCTCCTTACGTCGAAATGACATACATTGAGGATAATTTATTTCTTCACCGGGAACTTCCAGTCAAATTCATCTTTATCATTGATTATGGCTCCAATTTCAAACTTCACCACCTCATCAAACTCAGTCTGAAGAATAAACCAGTTGTCTTCGTTGAAATAATTCTCGAACGTATCAAAAGTCTCCTGAGTGTATTTCGTGATTCCTTTTGTAGCCAGATCTTTCTTTACATCTGCAATTTTTCTTCCGATTAGTTTGTATCCGAAAATTTCCAGATCATTTCCTGAAGCTACCAAATAACCTAATTTCAGGTCTTCTTCCTGATAAAAAGTCAATCTTACTTTTTGGGCATTGTATACGAAAATTACATTATCATCTTCGTCTGTATAATTTTTATCCGGTTTTCCCAAAGCAGCCGTTACATCATTTTGCTTCATTCCGAAAAGCAATTTATCAATTCCCGATTTTAGATTTATTTTCATATGGATTGTCATTTTATTTGAAGTGCAAATTTCGTGAAGTTTTTGGAAACTCTGTTATGTTTACTCTTTTTGTTTGCCACGAATTGCACAAATTTTCTCGAATTTTATCAGAAACCTGACAGGTTTTAAAAACCTTTCAGGTCTAGCTGATCGAACCTAATAATTCTTCTTATTCGGCTTAGCACTCATATAAAAAGTGATCTTACCACCATTTAGTAAATCCGAATGTTTCAGAAAAGGTCTATCTAATTGTTTTCCGTTCAAAAGAACTTTACTCACAAACACATTTTTATCGGACTGATTTACCGTTTCCACTTCGAAATTTTTACCGTTCTCTAAATTAAAGACCGCATTTTTTACCAATGGACTTCCTAAAGCATATTCATCAGAGCCCGGAGCTACAGGATAAAATGCTAAACTACTGAAAATGTACCAGGCACTCATTTGTCCGAAATCATCATTACCGCCCAGACCGTCTGCCCCGTTTCTGTACATTTTTTTCAAAATCATTCTGATCTTATCCTGCGCTTTCCACGGCGAATTAGTCCAGTTGTATAAATACACCACATGATGTGAAGGCTCATTGCCATGAACGTAGTTTCCAATGATTCCGTCTCTGGTAATATCTTCCGTGTTTTCGAAATATTTATCCGGAAGATGCATATTGAACAACGAATCTAATCGTACATTGAATTTGTCATTTCCACCCATCATTTTAATCATTTCTGCAGGATCCTGCGGCACATACAAACTGTAATTCCATGAATTTCCCTCAATGAAACCCTGTCCGTGCGTATCTAAAGGATCAAACTCTTTCTTAAAAGTTCCGTCATTTAATTTCGGGCGCATGAAACCTGTTTTGGCATCATACACATTTTTATAGTTTTTAGCTCTTTCTATGAATTCCTTATAAATTTCGGTTTTACCCAATTTCTTGGCGGCCTGAGCAATCGCCCAGTCATCATACGCATATTCTAAGGTTTTGGAAACTGATGCTCCGTTTTTGTCTTCGGGAACATAGCCCATTTTCATATAATATTCCAAACCATCATAATAAGGCACTTTGGCGGTATTGACGCAAGCCTGAAGCGCTTTTTCAGGGTCAAAACCGGTATTTCCTTTTACGATGGCATCAGCAATTACGGAAACGGAATGATACCCGATCATACACCAGTTTTCATTGGCGTAGTGGGACCAGATGGGCAGCATTTTATGTACACTCTGATCGGAATGCGCCAGCATCGAACTAATCATATCTGAATTTCGACCGGGCTGCACAATATTAAATAAAGGATGCAGAGCCCTGTAGGTATCCCATAACGAATAACTGGTATAGTTTTTAAAGTTTTCGGCTTTGTGAACATTCATATCCAAACCTTTATAGTTTCCGTCGAGATCCATGTATTCTGTAGGGCCTAAAAAGGCATGATACATGGCGGTGTAAAAGTTCACCAGATCTTCTTTCTGAAGGGTTTCGATTTGAATTTTATTCAGTTCTTTGTTCCAGACTTCCTGACTTTGTTTTTTAACACGTTCAAAATCCCAGTCCGGAATTTCTTTTTTCATATTTTCAAGAGCTCCGGCAGAACTTACAGGAGACAAAGCTATTTTTATTTTGATCTTCTCCCCTTCGGCTGTGTCAAAGTCAAAGAACAATTTGAGATTTTGCCCTGCCATCTCCGGAAAATTTTTGGTTTGGTCAAATCTTCCCCAAAAACCCCTGTAAACACTTTTTTCTAAAGCTGCCTGTCCGTAACTTTTAATGGGTTTACTGAAAGACATGGCAAAATAAACGGTTCTGGTTCTTGCCCAGCCATTGGTCTGGCGGTATCCGGTAATCAGGGTATCATTTTCGACACGAACAAAGGTCCAGACATTCTTTTTATCGTAGTTATAAATCCCCGAAGTTAAATCCAGAATAATATGAGCTTCATCTGACTTCGGAAAAGTATATTGATGCATTCCAACGCGCGTGGTGGCAGTAAGTTCCGCTTTAATGTTATGATCTTCCAGCAGTACGCTGTAATACGCCGGCGCTGCTTTTTCTGTAGCATGAGAAAATACGGAACGATATCCGGATAATGGTTTTGAAGCAGTTCCCGGATTCAGTTGCAATTTTCCGGTGGTTGGCATAATTAAAAAATCACCCAGATCAGAATGGCCTGTGCCGCTGAAATGCGTGTGACTGAAACCTACAATGGTTTTATCTTCATATTGATAACCTGCACAGTACTTATAGACTTCTCCATTGTATTTTCCGTTTAAGCCGTACGCGATGGTATCGGTTTCGGGGCTTAATTGTACACTTCCAAACGGAACGGTTGCTCCGGGATACGTATGACCCATTTTGGCCGTACCAATCATAGGATCCACATACTGAATTAAATCTTTAAGTGTATTTGCTTTTTTCTGTGCATGGATCGCAGTTACACCACACATTAAAATTAATGATCCAAAAAGGATTTTTTTACTGTTTACTATATTCATTAAGTAGTTTTTTTAAAGAATAATTATCCGAATTTAAATCAATAGCAATGAAATTACCACCAAAATTTAAATTCAGTTTCATGTTTGAAAATTACAATAAATTATGGCTTTTAAAAAATATAAATATGCTTCAATCTCTATTCCTTTTGAATATCTTTGGTCTGTTAACAAGACCATTCCATTCATGAAAAATTATATTTTAATCGTATTTCTTGCTTTTTCTACCTTCACTTTCTCGCAAAAAACAGACAGTTTCATATTAGATAAAGAGCAGATCATCCAGAGAGAACTCAATGGATTAAGTGATTTTCCTATTTACAGGGCTTACGAGTTTCAGGATAAAAGTGGTGTTTGTGAGTTGGTTTTATTTGAAAACAGGAAGGTTATTTCCAAAAAAGATACTTTAAACACTAAAATCCAGGCTATTTGCGCGATGAATGATCACGGTGGTTTTCGGGAGCGATGGGCTATCAACGATTTGGTTGATGCCGGAGAAACCAATATTTGGTTCTGGACTAAATATTGTTCTGCCAAAGATCTTGACGGGGACGGTTACACAGATCCTGTTATAGTGTATGGAACCAGAGATGAAAATGAGTACATCAAACGCGTTAAAATCATTACGGTTTATAAGGACAAAAAGTATGCGATAAGGGCGGTGGAATCTGATTTGGATTACGGCAGAAGTTTTAAAAAGGATGCCAACTGGAAATTATTACCCCAGAAAATACAAGTCTCTATTACTAAATTGGTGGAGAAAATAAGAAAAGAACAGGGTCTTCTTTTGAAAGACGGGTAAAATAAATTCCAAATTTTAAATTCCAAATTCCAAAATGGGAATGGTAAAAATCAATTGTAATGGCAAGGTAATTCGGTATTTGATTAATCCTGAAATTAACGTTTTACAGTTTTCTTTTTAGGTTTTCTTTTACTTCATCAAACCATTCGTTTCTTAGAATACTGAGAACGATGGAATCGCGGCGGATTTCGCTATTGGCAGTTGGCATGTGACTTCTTAAAACGCCTTCGACTTTGCAGCCGATGCTTTTCATCGCGGCAATACTGCGCTCGTTATTGTTATCGGCACGAAATTCTACACGTTCCATTCCGAGTGTTTCGAAAGCAAATTGCAATAACAGAAATTTACAGTGTTTGTTCAATCCGGTTCCCCTAAATGCAGAGCCGTACCATGTATACCCTAGTTGTACCGTTTTGTAGTCCAGCTGAATATCGTAAAAACGGGTTGAACCGGCATATTTCTGTGCTTTTTTATCGAAAACAATGAATGGGAATTCTTTTTTATCATCCCGGTTTTTTATTGCCGACTGAATGTAATTGATCAGATTTTCTTTCCCATCGGCACCGACTAAGGAATATTTCCAGGTTTCCGGTTCGTTGATCGAGATTTCTACTAAATTATCGACGTCTGTTTCTTGCAAAGGACGCAATAAAACGAAGTCGTCTTCTAAAATGATAGGGTCTGAGAAATTGAAATTTGATGTTGTGCTCATACTTTTTTATTCTTAGTGTAGCGCTATGATATCTTTGTGTGACTTTGTTTTATAGCTATTTCGCAGAGACTAAAGAATATCACGAAGTTTCGCAAAGTTTAATTATTCACTCATTTCATCATAGCGCTCCGGTACCTGCGGATCGTACAACGGACATTTGAATTCTTCCATCAGACTTACGAGCTGATTCATCGTTTTGCCTTCGGTTCCGTAGCAGTCGATTCTAACACTTTGTGGTGTAGTTATAACCTGAAAAGCGCCTTTCCCTGCGGTATTTTTCCAGCTGTTGTCATCTACTTTTTCCCATTGCGAAAATACCGATCTGATTCGGTTCATGATCACATCAACCGGAAGTTTCTCCAGGCCTTCTACCTCCTGTTCTTCTACAAGGGCTTCGTAAACTTCGTGATGGTTTAGGTAAATTTCGTCTAAATATCTCCAAAAAAGTAATTCGTACATATGTTTGTTTTTTTTACCATATTAGTGATTATAAGATAATATAAAGCCATTGGCATTCTAAACGAAGCTTACGTTCTTGTAAATTAAGAATGGGCTTCGACTTCTCTCAGTCTGACAATTGAATTCATTTAGTCTGACTTGCTCAATCCAAATTAAACTTCCATCACTCCTACATTTACCACTGAGCCTAATTCTTAAATGAACTTATAGTCTTATATGTTGAAATAAATTAATATTTAGAGCACTGCTGTGCGCCTCTACAGCGATTAACCTTAGAACCTTTGTGCCTTTGAACCTTTGCCCCTCAAAAAAACTAATATTCAAAAGTACCGTATTCGCTGGTAATGGTCAGCTTTTTAGCATCAGCGGCTTCTACTCTGCCTACGATTTGCGCCTCCACATTGAATGATTTTGAAATCGCAATGATATCCTGAGCAATGTTTTCGGGTACATAAATTTCCATACGGTGTCCACAGTTGAAAACCTGATACATTTCTTTCCAGTCTGTTTTGGACTGCTCCTGAATCAATTTGAACAAGGGTGGAACCGGAAATAAATTGTCTTTTATAATGTGTAAGTTCTGAACGAAATGCAGAATTTTAGTCTGTGCCCCGCCACTGCAGTGCACCATTCCGTGAATTTCGTTTGGAGTATACGTATCTAAAATTTTCTTGATAATCGGTGCGTAAGTTCTCGTTGGTGACAATACCAGCTGACCTGCGTTTATAGGGCTGTTTTCAACTTCATCCGTTAAATTTACCTGACCTGAATAAATTAATTCTTCGGGTACAAGCGCATCGTAACTTTCCGGGTATTTTGTAGCCAGGTATTTTCCGAAAACATCGTGACGTGCAGAAGTAAGTCCGTTGCTTCCCATTCCGCCATTATAGCTTTTTTCGTAAGTTGCCTGACCAAAAGAAGCCAGACCAACGATTACATCACCGGCTTTGATATTGGCATTATCTACTACATCGCTGCGTTTCATGCGGGCGGTTACGGTAGAATCTACAATTATGGTACGAACAACATCACCAACGTCTGCAGTTTCCCCGCCTGTTGAATGAATCGTTACGCCAAAAGATTTTAACTCGTTGATTAATTCCTCGGTTCCGTTAATGATGGCCGAAATCACCTCAGCAGGAATCAGGTTTTTATTTCTTCCGATGGTAGAGGAAAGCAAAATATTATCGGTTGCCCCAACACATAATAAATCATCGATATTCATGATTAAAGCATCCTGAGCGATTCCTTTCCAAACTGAAATATCACCGGTTTCTTTCCAATACATATAGGCCAGAGATGATTTTGTTCCCGCTCCGTCTGCGTGCATAATCAGGCAGTATTCTGAATCCTGAGTTAAATAATCCGGGACAATTTTGCAGAATGCCTGAGGAAATAAACCTTTATCGATATTTTTTATGGCGTTGTGTACGTCTTCTTTTGATGCCGAAACACCTCTTTGTGCGTACCTTTTGCTAGAATCTGAACTCATGAAAATTAGTTTGTGTTGATGTGGTGCAAAGATAATCCCTTTTTTTAATTCTTTGAATGATTCGCAGGTTTGATTAAAAAAAAGTTTTGCCACAAATTACACGAATTTTCACTAATTTTTTTCTTTTCAAAAACAAAAATCATCCTAGGCGGATGATTTTTGAGTATTTAGGATTTCCTTAGAGAATAAAAATAAAATTCGTGGCTTAAAAAAACTATTTCGTAAACAACAATTCCCTGTATTTGGTTAAAGTCCAGCTTTCATCATCGACCAATAATTCTAATTTGTCACAGTGATTGCGGATATCTTCAAAATACGGTTTTACTTTATTGCAATAGGCCTCTGCCATTTTTTGCGCATCCGTGAGCTGATTGGCTGTTCTTCTTTCATCTGTCATGGCCAATACTTTAGAATTGATTCCTTCAATATGACCTGAGATTTCTTTTATTAAAACAATTTGTTCTTTAGCAATCGTTTCAAACTCTTTTCCGAAGATTTCTTTTAATCCTTTTACGTTTTCGATTAGAGTATTCTGGTACCGAATGGCAGTCGGAATGACATGATTTCTGGCAATGTCTCCCAAAACTCGTCCTTCAATCTGGATTTTCTTAGTGTATTCTTCCAGTTCAATTTCATAACGGGCTTCGGCTTCAATATGGTTTAAAATCCCTAACTCTTCAAATAAATCCAAAGCTTGTTTCGAAACTTTAGCTTTAATGGCTTCCGGTGTGGTTTTAAAATTACTTAAGCCTCTTTTTGCCGCTTCTTTTTCCCAGGCATCGCTGTAACCGTCACCTTCAAAAAGTATTTTTTTAGACTGTTTAATGTATTCTCTTAAAACATTAAAGATGGCATCATCTTTTTTCATGTCTTTCGAATCAATCAAATGGTCAACTTCTGTTTTGAAATCTTTCAATTGTTTGGCTACGATGGCATTCAGCGTCGTCATGGCATTCGAACAGTTAGCATTGGAACCCACAGCCCTGAACTCAAATTTATTTCCTGTAAAGGCAAAAGGCGATGTTCTGTTTCTATCGGTATTATCCAGAAGAACGTCCGGAATTTTACCCACTACATTCAGTTTCAAATCTGTTTTTTCTTCAGGAGATAATTTTCCGGTAGTCACGCTTTCCAGCTCTGACAATACTTTTGTCAATTGTGCCCCGATAAAAACCGAAATAATGGCCGGCGGTGCTTCATTAGCCCCTAGCCTGTGATCGTTACTCGCCGTTGCGATCGAAGCTCTTAACAATGTTTCGTAATCATTAACTGCTTTAATAGTATTAATAAAGAACGTTAAAAACTGCAAATTACTCATTGGTGTCTTACTCGGACTTAATAAGTTGACTCCTGTATCGGTTGCCAGCGACCAGTTGTTGTGTTTTCCGGAACCGTTTACGCCTTTAAAAGGTTTTTCGTGAAACAGTACTTTAAAATCATGACGCTCTGCCACTCTTTGCATAACATCCATCAGTAAAGAGTTATGATCTACGGCAAGATTGGTTTCTTCAAAAATCGGAGCCAGCTCAAACTGATTGGGTGCTACTTCGTTATGGCGTGTTTTTACCGGAATTCCCAACAGCATACATTCCTGCTCTAAGTCTCTCATATACGTTAAGGCACGAGTTGGAATAGATCCAAAATAGTGATCGTCTAATTGTTGCCCTTTTGCCGAAGTATGTCCCAATAAGGTTCTTCCGGTCATCATTAGATCGGGACGGGAATTGGCTAATGCTTTATCAATCAAAAAGTATTCTTGTTCCCAGCCTAACGTTGCGGTTACTTTTTTGACATTTTTATCAAAATATTTACACACTTCTGTTGCCGCCTCATCCATAGCCGATAAAGCTCGTAATAACGGAATTTTATTGTCTAATGCTTCTCCTGTGTAAGCAATAAATACGGTTGGTATACATAAAGTTGTTCCGTAGATAAATGCCGGAGAAGTCGGATCCCAGGCGGTATAACCCCTGGCTTCAAATGTATTTCTGATTCCCCCGTTCGGAAAACTGGACGCATCGGGTTCCTGTTGTACCAGTTGTGCTCCGCCGAATTTCTCTACAGGATCACTTCCGTCGTAAGAGGTCTCAAAAAAAGCATCATGTTTTTCTGCCGTTGTTCCTGTAAGTGGCTGAAACCAGTGGGTATAATGAGTAACACCTTTTGCAAGAGCCCACTCTTTCATTCCCATGGCAATGTAATCGGCCAGTTTTCTGTCTATTTTAGTTCCGTGCTGAATAGCATCCCGTACTCCTTTTAAGGCATCTGAAGTTAAATATTGCTTCATTGCTTTTTCATTAAACACATTTGAACCAAAAATGTTAGACTTTCTGTCTATTTCTTCAAAATGTACCGGCTTTCTGGTAGAAGCTTCTTTTAAAGCTTGGAAACGTAATGTTGACATGTATATAATTTTAAAATATTCGTACTGATTTTAACTAAAAAAAGAGGAACAAATATAAGCAATTAAACCCCCTGTTTTAAACATAAATAATAGAATTTTATGCGAAGATTTTTCAACAGAAGAAGCTTTTTACCAAGAATAATGAATTTGAATTGAAGAAATATAACAAATTATGATAGTATTCCTGATTAAATAAACAATTTTTCGCAATTGACGGAGCACTAAATTCAAAAAACACGCTTAATTATTACGAATTTATTTTTAATAGCTATTAAAAATTGCTTTTTTAAAAATATACCCCTCTGAAAATTGCGCTTATCCAAAAAATTATAGTCAGCTAAACAAAATAGCCCCCTAATTTTTAGGACTAAAAAAATAAATCTATATTTGACCCAGCGAAAAAACAAAAAAAAATAAATTTATATTATTATGGCTAAAATTAAGTTAGAGTACATTTGGTTAGATGGATATGAACCAACTCAAAATCTTAGAAGTAAAACTAAAGTTGAAGAACACGAAAATTTCAAAGGAACATTAGAAGAACTTGGAAACTGGTCATTTGATGGTTCATCAACAAAACAAGCTGAAGGAGGATCTTCTGACTGTTTATTAGTGCCTGTTGCAATTTACCCGGATCCAACCCGTATTAATGGTTGGTTGGTAATGACAGAAGTTATGTATGCTGATGGTACTCCACACGCTTCTAACGGTAGAGCTACTATTGATGACGATGGTGATTTCTGGTTCGGTTTTGAACAGGAATATTTCATTATGGACACTAAAACTTTATTGCCATTAGGTTTCCCTGTTGGAGGATATCCTGCTCCACAAGGTATGTACTACTGTTCTGTAGGTGGAAAAAACACACACGGAAGAAAATTAGTAGAAGAGCATGCTGATTTATGTATTGCTGCAGGAATCAACTTTGAAGGAATCAACCAGGAGGTTGCTTGCGGACAATGGGAATTCCAATTATTTGCTAAAGGCGCTAAAAAAGCCGGAGATGAGATCTGGGTTGCCAGATACTTATTAGATCGTTTGACTGAAAAATATGGTTACTATATAGAATATCACCCAAAACCACTTGGAGATACAGACTGGAATGGTTCAGGTATGCATGCTAACTTCTCTAACGAGGTGTTAAGAACATGTGGAGACCAGGCTACTTACGAAAGAATTTGTGAGGCTTTCAGACCTGTTACTGCTGAGCATATCGCAGTTTACGGAGCTTACAACGACCAACGTTTAACGGGTAAACACGAAACTGCTTCTATTCACGATTTCTCTTATGGAGTATCTGACAGAGGTTGTTCAATCAGAATTCCTTTAATGACAGTTCAAAAAGGATGGAAAGGCTGGTTAGAAGACAGAAGACCGGCTTCAAACGGTGATCCATACAAAATTGCTGCAAGAATTATCAAAACTGTAAAATCAGCGCTATAATTCATCGCTCAAATAATATCCGAAAGTGCCATCATTAATTGATGGCACTTTTTTTATAAATAAATCCGACATGTTTTTAAAACCTCCCCTATTTATAAAATTTCGAAGTAAGTTTCTTATATTTAATTTTTAAGTTTAGTTTCAAAAACTATCTTTGTAAATCATTAAAAAAAAATACCATGATAGTCTGGATTCTGTTTTTGTTAGCCGTTGTTTTTATTCTTGCTTTAGACTTGGGAGTCTTCAATAAAACACCCCATATTATCAGCACTAAAGAAGCCAGCAAATGGACGCTGATCTGGGTAACGCTTTCTTTTCTGTTCTCCGGTGTAATTTACTGGCTGTACACAACCGATTATATTGCAAATCCGGATCATCTCAAACCTGCAGTCGCTTCCATGAAGTTTATCACAGGTTATCTGATCGAATTGTCGTTGAGCGTTGATAATATTTTTGTAATCGCTATTATTTTTGCCTCATTCAAAATACCTCAGAAATACCAGCACCGTGTTTTGTTCTGGGGAATTTTAGGCGCTGTGATTTTCCGTGGATTGATGATTTTCTTTGGTGTAATGCTAATTAATAAATTTGCATGGACTACCTATATTTTTGGTATTTTCCTGGTTTTTACCGCTGTAAAAATGTTATTCTCGGGAGAAGAAGAGGATTTCCACCCCAAAGATTCTTTTATATACAAAGCACTTGGGAAAATTATTCCGATCACCTCAGAAATGGATCATCAGAAATTTTTCATTTTAACCGAAAAAGGGAAAAAAGCAGCCACTCCGCTATTTGTAGCTTTGATTGTTATTGAAGTTATGGATGTACTTTTTGCTGTAGACAGCGTTCCGGCCATTCTTGCCATTACGTCTGATCCGTTTTTAGTATTCAGTTCTAATATTTTTGCGATTCTTGGATTGCGTTCTATGTATTTCTTCCTGGCCAATATGCTGGCAAAATTCAGTTATTTAGAATACAGTCTGGTAGCTATTTTAGCCTTTGTGGGTCTAAAAATGCTATTGCATGATTTTATTCAGGTTCCGGAATGGGCTTCTTTGGCGTTTATTGCCTTGTCACTTTTGGTAGGGATTTTGGTTTCTTTAAAATTTGGAAAAGAAAAAGAACTTACAGATTCAGATATGGAATAGTTTCTTGAAAAATATAGATATAAAAAAAAGGAAATCGTAATGATTTCCTTTTTTTATTAAATTAATTTTTAATTTAGTTTTTTAACATTACTATCATCAATATTATATTTTGCAATAACCGCATTATAATCTGAATAATCTGCTTTTACTTTTTTTGCATTTACTCCATCATCTCCTGGAATAATAACAACCCTGAATGTTTTTCCTAACCTAAAACTAGCTGGCAACTGAGATAGATCACTTAAACTTCCATCAATAAAAACCGTAACTCTGTTTTTAGAAAAGTTAAAGTTATATTGAGCAGTTTCTAAACCATCATTAAAGTAATATATCTGAGGCAACAATGCCCAGCTGTCTACTCCCGTTTTGCTAACTAGCTCATATACCAAAACATTATCTCCCGACAACATTCCTGTCGGTGTGCTAGTCACAGCAAAATCTGGCCCAGCAAAGTTAACATTATTCATTTCATAAACATAAGGGAGTAAAATTCCGCCATCTTGTCCCGGAGGCCCTTCTGGTCCTTCACAGCTTGAAAACGCTATTAATCCAACAACTGCGAAAAGGGTAAGTATCTTTTTCATAATTTATATATATTTTAAGGTTTATATATAAAGGTATTCCAAAAATCAAACCAAAAAAAGCAAATGCAGTTAATTTGTTATAAATTTTATTACTTTTTACTATTTCTTATTATATCCTTTAGTATTATTTTTTGACAACTACCTGATTTTTAAGCAATATTTTATTAAAAAATAACACATGATACGGCAATGAATTTTCCCAATACTCCCAGGTATGCGCTCCCGGACGTTCGGTATAATCATGGTCTACCTTATTATAAACCAATCTTCGGTGTAGTTCTCTGTTGGGTTCTATTAAAAAATCATCAACACCGCAATCTATAATTAAAGATAATTTGTTGGCTTTTATTTTGTCCAGCATTCCTAATACGGAATTCTGCTCGTACAATTCAGAATTACTGCTTTTATCACCAAAAACAGGCTGCATTAATTTTATCACCTGAGCCGAGGAGTCCCTGTTGAGCATCGCGCCCATGTCTACCGCTCCGCTCATGCTTCCGGCAGCACAAAACAAATCAGGATGCCTGGCCGACAAATACAACGCGCCATGACCTCCCATAGAAAGTCCTGTAATCACACGACCGCTTCGGTTACTTATAGTTCTGTATGTTTTATCTACTTTCTGAATGACTTCCTGCGTAATAAATGTCTCAAACTGACTTTCTTTATTTACCGGACTGTCCAGATAAAAACTAAAATTCTCTCCCTCCGGCATCACAATAATAATATTGTATTGGTCGGATAAGCCCTGTACTAATTTTTTGTTTGGCGTGCTTTTTAACCAATCGCTAAAATGCCCGTAAGCACCGTGTAATAAATACAGCACCGGAAAGGTCGATTTGCTTTTCGTATAAGAACCCGGAAGTACAACTGCGGCTTTGTAGGTTTTGCCCATAGCTGTACTTGCAATTTGTAAAGTATCTACTTTTGCAGCATAACTCATTGAGGAAATGCACAATAAAAATGTAAACACTAAAAATTTAAAGTTTTTCATATTGATATTTTTTCTGATTAGGGATTGTAAATATAACTTTTTCAGAATATAGTATATGAAAAATCTGATTCCTTTTTTTGATAAAGAATGAGTAGGTTTGACAGCAAAGGTCGCAAAGATGTTTAATTACGTTGTGAGTTTAACCGTAAGGTACGCAAGGCTGGATTTTAAAAAACTTTGCGAACCTTGCAGTTAAAAAAAAGCCTTGTAGTTAACCAAGGCTTTATTTAATAATGATCTTGTGCTCATTTCGGTATTGCGAGGCACTTTTACCGGTATACTGTTTAAAAGACTTACTAAAGTGGCTGAAATTATTAAAACCACTTTCGTAGCAAACTTCATTTATCGTAATCGGTTTCTCGGCCAAAAGTTTGGAGGCGTGCACCAAACGATATTCATTTACAAACTCCGTAAAGGTTTTGTTGGATATTTTCTTGAAGTAGCGGCAGAAGGATGGTGTTGTCATACTTACCAGACTAGAAACTTCGTCTATAGCGATCGATTCCTGAAAATGATCTTTTACGTAATTGAAACCACATTGATCCGATCATTGTCCTGCGTATTCAGTTCGAGAGAAAAGCCATCGGCATTTAGTATCGTGTATTCGTCTGAAGATTCTAATTCATCCAAAATACTCAGGAGCGTCATCAGACGTTCTAACGGAAGCTGGTTTTCCATCATTTCGATCTTCTCCCCTATTTTCTTTTTGGTTTCTCCACCAAAAGCGATTCCGGCTTTCGACTGACTCAAAATGTTCTGAATCTTTTTCATTTCCGGTATGGCAAAAAAGTCATTTCCTAAAAATTCAGGTTTAATGTGAATAACCACTTCATTTATATTTCCTGTTTGTTCATTGGTGAAACCACAATGAGGCAAATTAGAACCGATCAAAAGCAGACTTCTATTGGTATAATAAGAAACATGACTTCCAATTTGTCTTTTTCCGGCGCCACCATTGATATAAACCAATTCAATTTCGGGATGATAATGCCACAAATGCGCTTTACTATTGGTCTTCTGAGCATGTTTCGTATACGCAAAAGAGCTTCAGTACGAGTTAGAGATGACTTCAAGAGCCGGGGCGATAGTCTTCATGATGAAATCTTTAAAAAATAATAACAAATTTAACAAAATCACCTAAAATAATTCAAACTTTAACCTATAACGGTTTCGTAAATGAGAATAAAGCATAAAATTGTTTAATTGTTTAATTGTTTAATTGTTTAATTGTGAATTATCGGCAAAACTGTCATTTTTTTGAGGTCTCATTTTTTTTCCTGCTTATTTTTTTATAAATCGTATTTAATTGGGTGTTTTTATGTGTATATGACATAATTGTAAGAAAAACAGAAAATTTTAAGAAAGTCCATTTTTTAAAAAACATTGAAAAATAATAGCCGAATTAACAAAAACACCTCCAATAATTCAAATTTTAACCTATAACGGTTTCGTAAATGAGAATATAGCATATAAATTGGCAAATAGAGTTGTGATAAAAATTGTATTGTTGAAGTAATTTAGCATCAACAAATAAGAACAACAATTTAAAAAAATAAAGCCATGAAAAAGATTTTAAAACTTAGTATAGTATGTGCAGTACTTTTTACAGGAATGAGCACTTATGCAATTGACGGGAATGAAGACTTTAATCTTCATGTATTAAAAGGAAATGGTAAACTAATAACATTTGCTCTTAATCAGGTTAAAAAAGCAAACCTTGCTATATATGATACAAACGGAACTCTACTTTATTCTGAAAGTGCTTCAGGTAAAGACGGGATTCTTAGAACTTTCAGCTTAGAAGAATTTCCGGCAGGAACTTACTTCTTAGAAGTGGAAGACAATGCAAAAAAAGTAAGACATGAAATTATTGTAACTGATGAAACATCTGTTTTATCTACTAAAGCAGTTTCATCAATTTATAAAGCAGATTCTGCTAAAAATACAAGCGTAGCAACACGCTAGAAAAGTTTATACTCGCATACAGTATAAAAATGAGGTTAGATAGTTAGTAAAGTTTAAAAACATTCAATTGTTTTTTAGAACAGCTCTTTGTGGTTATTGAGCTGTTTTTTTTATGCCTTTTTTTAACTGCAAAGGCGCCAGGCTTAACACAAAGTTCGCAAAAGTTTATAATGATAAGCTTTGCGAACTTTGCGTTTTATTTTATTGCGGCCCTTGCGGTTAAATTTTACAATGATGTTTTTTTTGTAAGAACCACAGGTTAATTTACATTCTCTTAATTCAAACAAAATATTGAAAAATAATAACGTAATTAACAAAAACGATAAATATAATTCAAATTTTAACCTATAACGGTTTCGTAAATGAGAATACAGCATCGAAATCAGCTAATAGAGTTGTGCACGATTCTGTAAGATATAAGTAATTTAGCATCAGAGAATTAGAACTATTAATTTAAAAACAAAAATCATGAAAACAAGTTTAAAATTAAGTTTAGTATGTGCAGTGCTTTTTGCAGGAACAAGCTCTTATGCAATCGACGGGAATGAGGATTTTAATCTTCATGTATTAAAAGCGAATGGAAAACTAATTACGTTTGCCCTTAACCAGGTTAAAAAAGCAAACCTGGCGATCTATGACAAAGAAGGTACTCTAATTTATTCTGAAAGCGCTTCGGGTAAAGATGGAATTTTGAGAACTTTTAGTTTAGAAGAATTTCCGGAAGGAACGTACTTCTTAGAAGTAGAAGATAATGTAAAAAAAGTGAGACATGAAATTACCATCACTGACGAAACATCTGTTTTATCAAAAAAGGCAGTTTCATCGGTTTACAAAGCTGGTTTTAGTGCTAAAAACAGCAGTGTAGCAGCGCGCTAAAAATTTTATACCCGCATAGTATAAAAATGAGGTTAGATAGTTAGTAAAGTAAAAACTGATTGTTTTAAGAACAGCTCTTTGTGGTTATTGAGCTGTTTTTTTATGCTCAAATTCCACTAAACGATCATCGTTATTTTTCAATTGAAAAATTATTCTTAATAATTTTAAAGAGCTGTATTTTAAAGTATTAAAAAAAATCACTTTAAAAACATCCAAGAGCCCAGCAATTGCGTACATAGTTCAGACAAAACACAGAAAGAGTTTTAATTCAGCAACTTATGTCTGTAAAAAAGATATTTTTTTGCATAAAATTCAATTTCTTTTTCTAGTTTTGCGCCACCACGATTAATACTAAAATTTAAAAAAAACATGACAAAATTTACCAAATTTGGCCTAGTTGTAGCCGTATTTTAACAACTGTTTTAACCTACGCAATTGATGGAAAAGGGGATTATATCTTGTATATAAAAACCGGTAACGGAAAAGTAATCAGCTTTACTTTAAACACCGTTGAAAAATCAAGTTTTTCAATCTTCGACGTAAATAATAATTTATTGTACACAGGAACATCTGTTGCAGATAAATTAGAAATTTCAAAAACATTAAGTTTAGAAGCTTACCCGGCTGGAACTTATACTTTGGAAGTTAATGAAAATGGCAAAATTGCAAAGCATGAAATCACCGTTTCAGCTAAAAAATCAAAAACAAGTAAACTTGACGAATCTGTAAACGAAAGTCCGGCATTCCGTCGTTAATTTTTGGTTTTAACGAAAACGTAAAAAGACAGCTTTTCCAGAGCTGTCTTTTTTTATTATTAGAGTTTATTACTAATTAACTATAATATTCCCCTGAGCATCATAAACAAATGTCCAGCCCGTTTCGTTTGTTGAAACATTGTCATAGTAATATAAAGTCTCGGTATATTTTCTGAAATTATTTCTGGAAAGTGAACGATAAAAATATTCTTCTAATAATTGCATCCTCTTAAACGGATTATAAGAAGTATCATAATCTTCAAAAGTCCTTACGATTCTTTCGCCTTCACTCTTTCCGTTATGCAACTCTGTATATTCGGTCTTGGTCAGGTTGTTGTTGGCGTCGTAGAAGAATTTCTCAGAGAATGTCAGTACATAATCGGTGGGATCCTCCGGGTAGTAGGTCATATTAGGATAGCTTGTTACCACCTCTGTAAGTTTTCCTTCTGCATATTTATAAACCTGTTTTTTGGTATTAATAGCAATCGTGTTGGGAACTTCTTTTTCGGCAATCAGATTAGCGCTGTTTAAGGTATAATAAATGGTTCCTTTACTGACTGCATAAATATCCGAATCATAAAAATTTTCAACAGTAACCTTATTACTGCTATATACTAAAGAGGTATATAACTTATCAGAAAAAATTCTATCAAAACCTGTAGCAGCACCAAGTGCTAAATAACCGCCCACTTTTTTGGTTAACCTTTTAGTATTGTCATATTCAAAAAGAAAGTTTATCTCGGAGGGATTAACAGGAAAGCCGTTATTACTACCATCAAACTTTATTTGTTTCACCAAAGGATCCGTATTTGTATCCGGTGCGTCCTCATCAGCACTGCTGCAGGAAGCCAGACAAATTCCGGCAATTAAAATTGTAAATAAATGTTTTATACTTTTTGACATATAGGCTGTTATTTTTTAAGCAAGATAATAATTACTGTCAGAAAAAAACTGTGGCAAAAAATTAATTTATTTTTATTTGCAACACAAATTGTGGCAAAAATTAATTCTATTTTATTTTGCAACATAAATCGTGGCAAATTTAATTTCTTTTTTATTTTGCCACGGCCTGACTTTTTTCTTTAATTGGTTTCCGTAATCATTTTATACAATTCCTGACAATACGAAAACTTGTCATTTTGCTGGTTTCGTTTATTTTCCTGCCCGGTTTCATAAACCGAAACCTGAAACCAATTTAATATGCGGATAGCCATATTTTGAGCTAATGGATTTTTGTCGTCTGCTTTCATCACATTCAGCTCGTTAATTTCAGATTTCCAGAACTTAAAATTAGTTGTAGGCTCGGCCGATTTTAATTCCTGGTCAAAACGATGCCAGAGTTTATCTAAAATTTCATTTTCTAAAACCTTTACCTTCTCTGTTTTTGCTGTTTCCTCTTTATATGCTTTGGATTTTTTGATTTCGGTTATCTGGGCTCTTATAAAATTATCATCAGTTGTATTCAAAAAAGTAATCCCTTTTTCATAGGCATTCATCGAAAGGACCAGTTCATTATTCGACTTTAGACTATCGGCTATTCGCAGATTGGCATCATAAATTCTCTTAAGAACGGTTTCATTTTTGGGCCTTATATTTTTCCTGTAGGCCTGAATTTCGAGCCAGTGAAAGGCGCGAAGCATTTCAGAGGGTTTAGGCCAGACATGTTCTTCATGCGCAATAAAAAGCGTGTTTACAATCTTTGCATTGTCCAGCCATGCTTTGTTATCTGTCATTTCCTGATAATTCATATCTCGGTCTCCCACCATACCCACATAAGAGAAATTATTAGAAGGCGGTATAAACTTATCCATATCATTAAAAGAAGCGCCACAAGCAATTACGCCCTGAAAAACGCCCGTGGAGATCCCGAAATAACTGGCCAAGCGCGCACCACCCGAAAAACCGGCTATATACAGTTGTGAAGTATCAATCCTGTAACTTTCCAATACAGCATCAAATAATCGGTTGGCGATGGCAATATTGTTTTGGGTGGATCCATTCTTTAACGTATTCGAGCATACCAAAATATACTGGTACGTTTCGGCAGCCGGAATAAAGGGTGCAATTCCTTCTTTGCCCCTTGCAGCCGGTTCAAAAATAAAAACCACTGCCAATGGGGTTTTTCCATCGTATTTTTTAGGGAAATATAGGGCATACGATTCTGTTGGAGCAGTGGCCACTTTCACCGAATCGATAATAACGCCCGTTGGTAGCGATGGCTTGTCCTGCGTATACCCAAAAACCGTAACCAAAAGAAAGAGAATAGAATAGACCGCGTTTTTCATAACACTAAAATAAAAAAACCTTTCATTTCTGAAAGGCTTTTGATTTAATATCTTTATTTCTGCTGTAGTAATTTTTCTAAATATTCGATTTTATCTTTTTCGGATTGCAGTAGACGTTCGTACAGTTTTTTATTTTCTTCTACTGTTTCCATCAATTTATCTAAGGGATTGAATGTGCAATGATTAAGACCAAAATAATTATTAGGACTTTCATTGAAAGTATTGAAATAATTAATTGCGGCTTCTTCCGAAAAGTTCTTAATGGCTTCCACCGTTACACCCAATGCTTTTGCTACTTCAATAAGTCTTTCTTCCTCTACGCTTTCGCTGTTTTCAATAGCCGATATGGTTTGCTGGCTTATGCCTAAAGCCTGCGCCAAAGCTTCCTGTTTCATATCACGAAGTTCACGAATACGGCTTATTTTTCGGCCTATGTGGTTTGGTTTTGTTAGTGTGCTCATAATTCAAAGATAATAATTAAGTGTGAAAAACCTCAACTGGTAAAAAACTTATTTAAACTGTGCAATACCAGCCAAATCGGTTTGGTAAAAAACAATGTAGTTCTTTCTTCGCTGAGTTAAACAAAAGTACAATTTTTCTTATAATAAAATAATAAAAGTCGAATTGTAAAATGATTACTAACTAAAAAAATACATGCCATGGAAACCAACGAAATTAAAAAATTAGAGAATCTCAGAAATTTAACTGCTCAATATTGCAGTACTTTAACGCCGTCTACTGATAAAACGGGAACTTATACTGCTCAAATCAAAGTGCACAATTATCATGAGCTGGGTTGTACGATTACCGAAATGCTAAAATTATGTATTGTAGCCTTAGATCACGACGTACATCAGACAACTGCCATTAAACAATCACCTATTAATGTGGCACTCGTTTTAGAAATGGTGCTGGAAATGTTTCCTTTGGATGAATTGGAGTTTTTAAGTAATGTCGCGGAAATCGTTAGAGAGGAATGATGATTATGCATTTCTATTTTACGCTGGCACGAGGAAAGGGAATAATCCGTTAGCACAACCACAATAGTGTCATTCCGAGGAACAAAGGAATCATACTAGTACTGCTGCAAAGATAAGTGATTTGCATTGCAGAGCTTCGAGTGTGATTTCTCCTTCGTCGAAATGACAAACTGTGTGGAATTTTATTTTTTAGCTATTAATTTTCTTTTCACAATCCCCGCTCGACTAATTGTCCGCAATTGCTGTGCGAAGTCTCCCGACTTCGTACTCGCCACTATATTCCGTTCCAATTATTTTTTTATTCTCTTTGTGGATTATTGGAGCGGGTACGAAGTCGGGAGACTTCGCACAGCCGGTGTAATCCATTAATTATTGTTTTCGCGCTTATATTTAACAAAGTAAAAAATACTTCCTACTAGTAAAAAAACTAAAACGAGATAAAAATAATTGATGTTATAAATGGTATCATAAATAAAAACATCAAAATAGTAATTTGAAAAAAAGAAAAAAACAAATAGTAAAATACAAATGGTTAGAAATATTAAAAATCTATTCTTCATTTTTTTCCAGTATTAAATTATTAAAAAAAGCATTAAACATTTTAAAATGCCCGAATCCTGCATCTTGAAAACTGACATCTTCGATTTCAAAGTTAATTATTTCGTTTGGTAATTTTTTATATAACAACTTTTCTTCCACAATAGCTTCTATTTTCAATATTAAATCATTCAATTTTCTAGTTTCCTTGTTAGCTTCTTGTAATTCTATAATTTTTGATTCGGAAAACAATAATTCAATTTTATTTTTTTTGCATTCGATTACATAATAAGGAATTACGACACTTAAAAGCAATGAAATTGTATATAACTCTCCGTCTTCTATGATGCTCAAATTAAAAGTCATACATCTATCGCCCCAATCAAACAACGTGAAATCTGCAAAGTTTTTTAAAGAATAATCCTTTTCAAATTCTTTTAGAATGTTTTCTGATATATCTTGCCTATACTCAGAATCAAACTTTGTAATTATTTGATTCAATCTCACATATTCATCACTAACAATATACTTACCATTTTCGGTATTAAAACATATATTTTTAGGATAATATAAATACACTAAATTTTTTAAAACTTTATAAATCATAACATTATTTTATTTATCTACAATCTGCTGAAAACAAGAAAGTTGTTTTATAATCAGTCGCTGGTAAAGTTGTAGTGGAATTAAATTGTACTCTACCCCCAGGAATAGATAAAGGATAATTTTTCGTTAACTGCGTCCTAAAGTATTGATCAACTATTACATCAGACACCGATGTTCTTGCGTATTTAGCATTAACCTCGTCCATTGTATCGTGAAGAACCTTCGCAGAGGCATTGGCTGCTAGTCCTGCAGTAATATTTGTATTACCAACCTTTACATTTGTGGGTGTTCCAAAAAGTATTGGTTGCGGATAGCTAATAACGTGAACTATTTCAATTCCCTTCTCATTTAATAAAACTATCCTAAGATAAATATTTTTAACCGCAGATTCTTGCCAAATAGTACCTGTCTTTGATTTAAAATTAAAACTTTCACAACTAGGTGGAGCACTTTCTGCATTTGACGCTCCACTTCCACCTCCGCTACTTGCACCCCCACCACCAGTCGGTGATGTATATCCTCCCGGAGTTGTCCCTCCAATTACAGGGCCGCGTGGGGTATAAATCACTGGCGTTCCTGTACTGGGCCCCGTTACAATAACTTCTCTTAATGGAATTGCAGCACCGTCTCCACCATCATTATGACATCCATCATCTAAATCAGAAAAAATACAATCACCAGTTTCCGGAGCTTTGTTTGTTTTGTTTCTATCAATCGAAAATTCGGCGACACCCTCTTCAACTACCTGATTATTTAAAAACTTAGCACCTCTTACAAAACCTTTTTTCAAATCCCAAACGGTCATGTAACCCGTAAAATCTCCACCGTCTACAGACTGACTCTCCGGTTTAATATCCTTATTGGAATAGACTTCGAACAATAGGGCTGAATATCTACCTTCATCTGATTTATAGATATACAATTTCTGTTCCCAATATTCTCGCTGCTCTTTTTTACGTTCCGCAACGGGTACAATAATCGTCTCTGTACCGTCTTCTGATCTTGTAACACTTGCCTGATTCCATTCATAGTGCATATTCTGAAATAAATCATAATTATCACTAGAAGATTCATACTCTTTAAACCAATTTTTAGCGAGGGAAAGTTGGTTTCCTTGAGCACTAGGTAAATCATCATCTTTCTGACACCTTGTAAAAAGGATAGAAAATATTAAAATAAAACTTAAAACAACAATTTTTTTAATTTTTTGGCTCATAATGTATTTTTATAAGAGGTTACAACAAAACAAACATAATAAATAATTTCTTACAATATTGTATTAAGCAAAAATAATTCTAGTGCTGTTCTTATATTTCAAAAAAAATTTGCTCCCCCAATTCCAAACAGTCAAAATTTACAGCTTATTATTTTAGACAATTAAATTTTTTAAAAAACAAAAAACCTCCCATTATCTGAGAGGTTTTTCCATAACTATAAAAAAGTAAATTCTACATATTCCTTCTATACTGCCCACCCACTTCAAACAATGCCGAAGTAATCTGACCCAGCGAACAAACCTTCGTCGCTTCCATTAAATGGGCGAATAAGTTTTCGTTTTTAATGGCGGCTTCCTGCAGTTTGTTTAAGTGCTCGTTTACTTTTGCTTCGTGAAACTGGTGCAGGTTATCGAGCATGGTAATCTGATATTGTTTTTCTTCTTCGGTGGCACGAATGACTTCTGCCGGAATTACCGTTGGTGAACCTTTGGAACTCAGGAAGGTGTTGACCCCCACAATTGGGAAATCGCCGTTGTGTTTCAGGGTTTCGTAATACAAACTTTCTTCCTGGATTTTAGAACGCTGGTACATGGTTTCCATGGCTCCAAGAACTCCGCCACGTTCTGTGATACGGTCGAATTCCTGCAGAACGGCTGCTTCTACCAAATCGGTTAATTCTTCGATGATAAACGATCCCTGAATTGGGTTTTCGTTTTTCGCCAGTCCTAATTCTTTATTGATAATCAACTGAATCGCCATGGCTCTGCGCACTGATTCTTCGGTTGGTGTGGTAATCGCTTCGTCGTAAGCATTGGTGTGCAGGGAATTACAGTTGTCGTAAATCGCATACAAAGCCTGCAAAGTGGTTCTGATATCATTGAAATCAATTTCCTGTGCGTGCAATGAACGCCCTGAAGTCTGAATATGGTATTTCAGCATCTGTGCTCTTTCGTTGGCGCCGTATTTGTTTTTCATGGCTTTCGCCCAGATTTTACGCGCCACACGACCAATTACCGAATATTCAGGATCTACTCCGTTCGAGAAGAAGAACGATAAGTTTGGTCCGAAATCATTGATGCTCATGCCACGGCTCAAATAATATTCCACGTAAGTAAAACCATTTGAAAGCGTAAAGGCCAATTGTGTAATCGGGTTGGCTCCTGCCTCGGCAATATGGTACCCTGAAATCGAAACCGAATAAAAGTTACGAACGTTTTGGGTAATAAAATATTCCTGAACGTCACCCATCAATCGCAAAGCGAATTCGGTAGAGAAAATACAGGTATTTTGCGCCTGATCTTCTTTCAGGATATCGGCCTGAACCGTTCCACGAACTTGTGACAAGGTTCTGACTTTGATTTCATTGTATACCTCCGAAGGTAAAACCTCATCTCCGGTAACCCCCAAAAGCATTAAACCTAAACCATTGTTTCCTTCCGGTAAATCGCCCTGGTATCTCGGGCGTTCCAAACCTTTGGCTTTGTAGATCTGGTTGATTTTAGCATCAACTTCTTTTTCTAATTCGTTCTCCTTAATATAATACTCACATTGCTGATCGATTGCGGCATTCATAAAGAAACCTAACAGCATAGGTGCCGGTCCGTTTATGGTCATACTTACCGAAGTCATAGCATGCACGAGATCAAAACCGGAATACAGTTTTTTGGCATCGTCCAGACAGCAGATGGAAACTCCGGCATTCCCGATTTTCCCGTAAATATCAGGACGGATATCAGGGTCATTTCCGTATAAGGTCACACTGTCAAATGCGGTTGAAAGTCGTTTTGCAGGCAAGCCCGCACTTACGTAGTGAAAACGTTTGTTGGTTCTTTCCGGTCCGCCCTCGCCCGCAAACATTCGGGACGGATCTTCGCCTTCACGCTTAAACGGATACAATCCTGACGCAAAAGGAAATTCACCCGGTACATTTTCCTGTAAATTCCAACGCAGGATATCACCCCACGCCTCATATTTAGGTAAAGCAATTTTTGGTATTTGCAGGTGCGATAAACTCTCGGTATGGGTGGCGATTTTGATTTCCTTATCACGAACTTTAAACGAATATACCGGATTTTTGTATTTGTTTACTTTCTCGTCCCAATTCAGGATAATTTCCCAATTGTACGGATCTAAATCCATTTTTACTTTATCGAACTGATTCAGTAAAAGGTTTAGGAAGATTCTGTTTTCGTCATGTTCCTCGACTCCACCCGGAAGGACAGTAGTGTCATCGATTCCGGCTTTGGTAATTTGCGGTACTTTTCCGGAAACAGATTCTATGGTTTTAAAAATTCCGTATAGTTTCTGTGCTACTTTTTGCTGTGAAAGGGCCGTTTCATCATATCCTCTGTTGCTCTCGGCAATTTCAGATAAATAACGCGTACGGTGTGGCGGAATCACAAAGATTTTCTCGCTCATTTCACGCGTAATTTCAAAAGTCGAATGCAGGTTGGATGCTGTTTTTTCGACGATTTTATCCATAATCGCTTTGTAAAGCGTATTCATTCCAGGATCGTTAAACTGCGATGCAATCGTTCCGAAAACCGGCATCTCGTCCGGATTTTTATCCCAAAGATTGTGATTGCGCTGGTATTGTTTTTTAACATCACGAATGGCGTCTAACGCTCCTCTTTTATCAAATTTATTCAACGCTACGAGATCAGCAAAATCAAGCATGTCGATTTTCTCCAATTGGGTGGCGGCACCAAACTCAGGCGTCATTACATATAAAGAAACATCGGAATGATCCATGATTTCGGTATCCGATTGTCCGATTCCGGAAGTTTCCAGAATAATCAAATCGTATTTGGCGGCTTTCAAAACCTGAATCGCTTCGGCTACATATTTAGATAAAGCCAGATTGGACTGACGTGTCGCCAATGAACGCATATAAACACGCGGATTATTAATGGCATTCATACGGATTCGGTCTCCTAACAATGCTCCTCCCGTTTTTCTTTTCGACGGATCGACAGAAATTAACCCGATTGTTTTTTCAGGGAAATCAATTAAAAAACGGCGAACCAGTTCATCTACCAAAGAGGACTTTCCGGCTCCACCCGTTCCGGTGATTCCTAAAACCGGAATTTTAGAATCGGCGTTATTGGTATGAATCTGATCGAAAACCGGTTTGGCAATTTCAGGAAAATTCTCTGCTGCCGAAATCAAACGGGCAATTGCGGTTGGAATTTTATTTTCGATATGATCAATCTCTCCGTTTAGTTGGTCTCCAATCGGATAATCGGAACGTTCTACCAAATCGTTAATCATTCCTTGTAAACCCATAGAACGGCCATCATCGGGAGAGTAAATTCTGGTAATACCATATTCATGTAATTCTGAAATCTCGCTTGGCAGGATGACTCCGCCTCCGCCGCCAAAAATCTTGATGTGTCCGGCTCCTTTTTCCTGAAGCAGGTCGTACATATATTTAAAGTATTCGTTATGCCCACCCTGATATGATGTCATGGCAATCGCATTGGCATCTTCCTGAATGGCGGTATTGACCACTTCTTCAACACTTCGGTCATGACCCAGGTGAATTACTTCTACACCGGTTGACTGAATAATGCGTCGCATAATATTAATTGCAGCGTCATGTCCGTCAAACAGTGAAGCAGCTGTGACAATTCTTACTTTATTTTTAGGATTATATGGTTTTTGTTGTTCCATTTTATGAATATGATAATTTTAAGGGAGCAATTTACAAAATATTATAATATTTGATCATCGTTATATCTTTTTGTTAACAAAAAAAAAGAAT
The DNA here is from genome assembly GCF_004345565.1 of Flavobacterium circumlabens. Taxonomy (GTDB): domain Bacteria; phylum Bacteroidota; class Bacteroidia; order Flavobacteriales; family Flavobacteriaceae; genus Flavobacterium; species Flavobacterium circumlabens. The sequence goes on from NZ_SLWA01000004.1 coordinate 49,195, forward strand.
CTTTTTTTAATTACAGGGGTAACATTTTAAATATTGGGCTGATTTATCTTATATCAGTCTTATAGAAATGTTAACAACATGGAAATTTCGAAACATTTAAATAAAATACAACAACTTGTTTTCCAGTGTACTAACATAATTTAGCAGTGTAGAAATGCCCCAAATTTTTACCCAAAACTTTTCTTCCTATAAAGTAGAAACGTAAAAATTTAATACAATGAAAACAGTTTATCCAATCGCCATAATTCTATTCCTTGGATTTATAACTTCTTCCTTTGAGTTGAAAAAAAATGATGTTACCGCAAGTAAAAAATCATATGACTTTTATTCTGACTTCGTTCATGATTCTGATCCTGTGATAGATAATGACGTATTGAATGATTTTTTTAAACGATATGCCGATTTAAAAAAATACCAAAACAAAGTAGCCGCCTTATACCAAAACAGATCTTACGAATCTATCTGGTATGAAGACAATAAAATCAATGAATTTGGCAAACTTTTGCACCAAAAACTAAAATTGACACATGAGGAAGGACTGGAAATCGAAATTCCTTATGAAAATGAAATTGATAAAATCTTTACTACAAAAGGTAAAGAAAGACCATCAAAATCAGATTCAGACCTTTTATTAAGTACCGCTTATATTATTTATATGAGTCAGGTTTATGAAGGACTTGATGCCGAAACGGTAAAAAAGACGGGCTGGATGCTGCCTAAAAAACAATTGTCTTACGAGACTTTACTAGATTCTCTTATTGTAAATCCTGCTTTACTAGAGAAAAATAACGAATTGCTTTTTGATCAGTATTATAAATTACAAGGCGCATTGGAAAAATACAGACAAATTGAAAAAGACGGTACATGGACGCCTATTGAAACGGCAACTCCCTATAAAGATTTACGTCCCGATGCTGTTTCCAAAACAATTGCCCAGGTCAGAACGCGATTGGTTGTAATGGGTGATTTACAAAATGATTCTAAAAGCGATGTCTACGATCGTGAAATGATGGATGCAGTGATGAAATACAAATTAAGAAACGGTTTTAAACCCAACTATATATTGGCCGAAGAGCATATTAAGGATATGAATACGCCAATTGCCGATAAAATAAAAACACTGGCGGTTAATATGGAACGTTATCGCTGGATTTCTCCAAAATTGGTAAAAGACAAAGAATATATTATGGTGAATGTTCCTTCTTTTGAATTGGTGTATGTGAAAAACGGAAAAACAGAATTGGCATCACGTGTTTTTGTGGGTTCGGCATTGACAAAAACATCCATCTTTAGCGGAAATATTGATAAAATCGTTTTCAGTCCGTACTGGACCATTCCGCAAAGTATTGTGGATAATGAACTGAAATCAAAAATAGCCTCTGATCCCAATTATCTGGCAGAACACAATATGGAGATGAAAAACGGTCAGGTGAGACAAAAACCAGGCCCTGAAAACTCTCTTGGATTAGTGAAATTTATTTTCCCGAATCCCGAAGATATTTACATGCACGATACACCGGCGAAAACATTGTTTGACTTTGAAAAAAGAACTTTCAGCCACGGTTGTATTAATGTAAAAGAAGCTAAAAACCTGGCTATTGCCATGCTGAAAGATTATCCGGAATGGACTGCTGACAGAATAGACACAGCAATGGAAGGTAAAGAGGAAATTACATTTAAATTACCAAACAAAGTACCAATTTATATTTGTTATTTTACTTCATGGGTAAATGAATCAGGCGAAATAAGCTTTTTTCAGGATGTCTATGAAAAAGATAATGATTTGAACAAAATCATGTTTCAGGAATCTATGGCGTTTAACAATTAGTATATAGATTTTTTAAAACTGATATTTAAGTTTTTTACCGGGTAATTTTAGGTTTGATTTAGAATTTGAAAGAAAAAAGAATATCTTTCAGGTACTAAACTCAAATTTAAAATTACCCTTTTTTTATTATGGAAGAAAATTATACTGAAGTTAAAAAAAATTGGTGGGACAGAAACTGGAAATGGTTTGTTCCAACCGGATGTTTAAGCCTTATTGTCCTTCTTGGACTTTTTATAGCAGGATTTTTTTTCGGAGTCACTTCGCTTATGAAAGATTCTGATGTTTATAAAGACGCGATGCATCAGGTGACACAAAACAAAGTAGTGGTGCAGCAATTAGGCAGTCCTGTTGAAACGGACGGAATGCCTTCCGGAAGTATCAATGTGAGTAATAATACAGGGGAATGTGATCTGGAAATTCCGATAAAAGGACCTAAAGGAACCGGTATTTTATTTGTAACAGCACATAAAAAAGTAAAATGGACGTATGATGAATTGTCTGTTTACATTAATGCCACAGAGAAAGAAATTAATTTACTGGAGAAATAAAATTACAACATTCAGATCACTTTCAATTTATGAATACACACTTTCTCGCCCTGCTCCTCTTTTTAAGTCTTAATGCTGCTGCTGCCTCTAAAACATCATTCAGGCATCAGGTTCTTCCTTTACATAAGAAATCTTACGCTCCGATACTTTCAGACCAGGATGTTAAAATATTCTGGCTGGAAAATGATACTTTCCATATAAATGAAAGTTATCTTAAAACCATAACCCAGCAGCAACGTGCCGCTTTGGGATATATTACGACTTTTGTAGGCAATGATTGTGACTGGGACGGGGATAAAAAAACTGATGAAAGTAATTTAAAATGTAAATTACTCGCAGCTCTTGATCTGGGGTATCAGTGTTCGGAGAAACATTTGTCTTTTTTAAGAGAATGGTTTAAAGGAGATCAAAAAATTCTTGAAGATTTACAGACTTGCAAAAGAACGCCCGCTTCGGCCAATATTCAGGACAGTTTTATCGAACTCCGCATGCTTACCGTTGATAATACCATTACCATCACGTACAGTGCCGTTGGTTTCGATTTTAATGCAAAACATACATGGAAATGGACTGAAGAATCGATCTTTACTTTCACTAAAAATGAAATCAAACGCACCGGCAGAAAAAACATTGAAGGCGGATTTAATTAACGATCCGCAATTTAAAATAACATCCTATGAAATCATTATTACTTTTATGTATTGCCCTCCTGAACACTATTTTAGGATCAGCACAATCTGATGCAAGATATCATACCCATACCGAACGAATTGCACAATTTCCAAAACCCAATAAACTTTTATCCAGTACCATCGATGCGGAAGGAAATGGGTCGCTGGAATATACCAATCCTAAAAATCAGGTGCTCCGTTTTCGATTATTGAATCATAGACTTCAAATACAACATGGCGGCATTGCTTTCCAATTGTTTTCGTACCAGAATAATGAACTGCAAAAAATAGAAACTTTCGATCTGCAGGGAAAACGAGCCGGTGAAAGAGAATCTCAAAATGAAGCCGTAGTGCAATTTATAGTAGAGAAAAAAAACGAATATCTCCAAAAAAAGAAATTGATAGACGATGCTGAAGGAAATATCGATCTGAAAGACGATAGCAAAGAGCAAATCATCAGAATTAAATTGTTTGACACTAATAATCTTCCCTTACCCGAAAAAGAGCCTGCTTACATTTCAAGCAAAACCTATTGGGAATGCAATGTGAGAATGTATTGGCCTTGAAAAAAAACGCTCCGTTTTACCGACATTCTGTACAAAAAACAGAAATCTGCTTAGTAATGTTAATTCTAAAACAAATTGTTTCTGCTGCTGAAATAAAATTGTGGCTTTGTTTTTGAATAAGTAGTATTTTTGAAACTTAATAAATCCCCAATAAATGAAAAAGATCATCATTCTGGCATTTGCATTTTCGCTTACTTCATGTGCCCAGGTACAACAAACATTAAACCAACTACCACAATTATCTTCACAGATTCCCGGAATTGGAGTTGGCGGCGTTGATATTGCTTCCGGTTTAAAAGAAGCTTTAAATAAAGGAATTACACAACAGGTAAGCAAACTGACCGCTGTTGACGGTTTTTACAAAAATGAAGCCGTAAAAATCTTAATGCCGGAAGAACTTCAAAAAGTGGATGCTACTTTACGAAAAATAGGATTAAGCTCTCTTGCAGATGAAGGGATCAAAGTGTTGAATCGCGCAGCAGAAGATGCCGTAAAAGAAGCAACCCCGATATTTGTTTCGGCAGTAAAAAATATGTCTTTTACAGATGCTAAAAATATTTTGCTTGGAAACGACAGTGCTGCAACCAGCTATTTGCAAAACAGTACAACAACAGCTTTGTACGGAAAATTTAATCCGGTGATCAAAAGCTCTTTCGAAAAAGTAGGTGCCGATGTGGTATGGTCTAAGATCATCAACAAATACAACACTATTCCATTGGTTAAAAAAGTAAATCCGGATCTGACTGATTACACCACTAATAAGGCTTTGGTGGGTGTTTTTAAAATGATTGCCGTTGAAGAAAAAGAAATCCGTAATAATATTAGCGCAAGAACAACACCTTTATTAAAAAGTGTTTTTGCCATGCAGGACGGGAAATAATTTTTTAGCTGCAGAGGTTGGAAAGGTGCAAAGGTGCAAAGGTTTTAAAACTTTGTGAGCCCTGCACAAAGCCTCGCTAACTTTGCGGTTAAAAAATAAAATCAAAAAACAACCAGAAAAATGCAAAAAATAACGATTCTGATTCACTGCAAAGACCAAAAAGGAATTATTGCGGCAGTTACTACCTTTATCGCCAAAGTGGAAGGAAATATTATTTATATCGATCAGCATGTTGATGTGGAGCAAAACGTTTTTTTCATGCGTCTCGAATGTGAATTTGCCAATTACAGCAGCAGCATCGATGCGATAAAAAAAGAGTTCCAGGAAACCATTGCTACCGATTTTAATATGTCGTGGGATTTGTATAATCAGGAGCAAAAGCCTAAAATGGCTTTGTTTGTCTCTAAATACGATCATTGTTTGTTTGACATTCTGGGCCGTTACAGTGCCGATGAACTGAATGTTGAAATTCCGGTAATCATCAGTAATCATAACGATTTACGATCGATTGCAGAACGTTTTGATATTCCGTTTCACTGTGTGCCGTTTACAAAAGACAATAAAGAAGAAGGCGAAGCCAAACAAATTGAATTACTGAACAGGTATCACATTAATTTTATCGTTTTGGCGCGTTATATGCAGATTATCACACCCAAATTAATTTCGCTTTACGAGAATAAAATCATCAATATCCACCATTCGTTTTTACCTGCCTTTCCGGGTGCAAAACCCTATCATTCGGCTTTCAAACGTGGTGTGAAAATTATTGGTGCCACCAGTCATTATGTAACAGAAGAATTAGACGAAGGTCCGATTATTGAACAGGATATTGCCAGAGTTTCCCATATTCATTCCGTTGAAGATTTTATCATGAAAGGACGTGACCTGGAACGAATTGTCCTGGCACGTGCAATCAAACTTCATGCAGAACGTAAGACGATGGTTTACAGCAATAAAACGGTTGTTTTCTCTTAGAAAATTTAACAGACGACCTTAACAAAAACAAACCCGACAGACTTTAAAAACCTGTCGGGTTTTATTTTTGAAGCTTCGGTACAGAAAACACATGTAAATTCAGAACTTAAAAACCTTTGAACCTTTTGCCACTCTGAACCTTTGTGCCTGATTTTAAACACCTTATAAATCGTATTTCTTCATTCAATTGTTAAATTCCATAAGAACCCATACTTCTGACTTTTAGCATTTTACCAACTGTACACAAAAAGCCTTTCGATATTCATAAGAAAATTTGATTGTTATTATATTTTAATAATTAAAAGTAATTTAATGCTACAGATTACTCAAACGGACAGATCGAAAAATCTTAACTTATGTCCAACAAAGTAATAACAAAACCTTAACAGCTTACGATTCATATATGTCTGATCTTTGTAATGTAATAAACTGGTTATTTATTATTTTGGTTTTGGTTAGTTAAATGATGCCGGCGTCTTCGAGATGCCGGCATTCTTTTTTTGTATAAGTTTTTGTTTTTTTGTTTCAGGTTTAAAGTTTCAGGTTGCAATACTTTACGAGATTTAACCGTAAAGCACACAATGCTTTTTCGCAAAGTTCGCAAGGTTATCACATAGCTTTGCGAACTTTGCGCTTTAATGAGACCTTCCATGTAAAAAACCTTTGCGTGCCTTGCGGTTCAATACACAATCCAACTTTCCTCATTTTGGATACAACTACACGAGATTTAGATACTTTATAAAACTAATGTTGTCAGATCTTTGCTGTATTACTTTTCGATCTAAAAATTTAAAACAGCAATTATGAGTACAATACAAAAATTTAAATTAGGAAATCAGGGCCTTATTGTTCCGAATATTGGTCTGGGCTGCATGGGTATGACGCAGATTGCCGGAATGGATATTTACGGGAAAGCTGATGAAACCGAAGCAATAGCCACTATACACCGTTCGCTCGAATTAGGAGGTAATTTTCTGGATACAGCAGATTTATATGGTCCGCTACACAACGAAAGACTGATTGCAAAAGCCATAAAAGGCAATCGAAACGCCTATACCATCGCCACAAAATTTGGGTATGAAATTGACGATAACGAACAACTTACCTGGCAATTTAATGGTAAAAAAGAATATGTAAAAAAAGCCGTAGAACGTTCCCTGAAAAACTTAGGAACCGACTATATCGATTTGTACTATTTACACCGCCTCGATCCTAATACTCCGATTGAAGAAACCGTTGAAGCAATGTCCGATTTGGTAAAAGAAGGTAAAATAGGGTATATCGGACTTTCTGAAGTTTCATCGGAAACGATTCGTAAAGCACATCAAATTCATCCTTTAACAGCGGTACAAACAGAATATTCTCTATTCGAAAGAAGTGTTGAGGAGTTTGGTATTCTGGATACACTGAAAGAATTAGGAATTGGATTTGTAGCGTATTCGCCGCTGGGAAGAGGTTTTATTTCCGGAGACATTAAAAGCCCGGATGATTTTCCTGACAATGATTTCAGAAAAAGCATCCCGCGTTTTCAGGGAGAGCAATTTCAGAAAAACATTGAATTAGTAAACGAGATACAAAAATTAGCGCATGAAAAACAAATTACAGCCTCTCAGCTTGCTCTTTCGTGGATTGCTACTAAAAATATCCTCGCAATTCCAGGAACTAAACGGGTAAAATACGTCGAACAAAACATTGCTGCGGCACAAATGGTTCTGACCGAAGATGAAATGAAACGTTTAGAAAATATTATTCCGCTTGGTACGCAAACCGGCGCCCGATATGACGAAGCCAATATGGCCGGAATTGATCAATAAAAATCATCAGGAAAAGTTATCTTTACGATAGCTTTTCCTTTATTATTTCTTCAACTATTTCTTTAACTATTTTGCTATGAAAAAAGAGGCCATCACCCCCTATACGATTCACTCGATTTCAGAAATGCATTCGCTGCTAAAAATTCCAAAACCGGAACATCCTTTAGTAAGTTTTGTAGATCTGAGCAAGATCACCTGTCATTTTGATGATAATTTAAAAAGTGTGGTCTACTCTTTTTATACCGTCTGCATCAAAAAAGGTTTTACGGGAAAAATGAAATACGGACAAAATTTTTATGATTTTGATGAAGGAGTAATGACTTTTATGGCTCCGGGACAAGTAATTTCGACCGAAGTTACCACAGACAGTGCTGTCTATGGCGCTATGTTGGTCATTCATCCCGATTTCATTCAAAACTATGCTTTGGCGAAAAAGATAAAAGAGTACAGCTATTTTTCTTATGCCGTGAGTGAAGCACTCCATCTTTCTGAAAAGGAACAAACCATGATTACCGGAATTATGAAAAATATCGAGCAGGAATATCGTTCTTCTATCGATGCTTTTAGTCAGGATGTAATGGTTTCGCATATCGAATTGCTTCTTAATTACTGTAACCGATTTTACAACCGACAATTTATTACACGAAAAAATGCCAATAACTCGCTCTTAAGCAAACTGGAAAATCTGTTATCCGATTATTTTGAAACTGATAAAGTACAAAGATTAGGTTTACCCACCGTAGCGTATCTTTCTGATGAATTGAATGTATCCCCCAATTATTTAAGCGATATGTTACGTTCTTTAACAGGCCAGAGCACACAGCACCATATTCACGATAAAATTATAGCGAAAGCAAAAGAGCTGCTGACCACCACTTCCTTAAGTGTCAGTGAAACGGCTTTTCAATTGGGTTTTGAATATCCGCAGTCGTTTAATAAATTATTCAAAAGCAAAACCAATCTTTCGCCTTTAGAATTCAGAAGTTCGTTTAATTAGATTTAACCGCAAAGTACGCAATCCCGATAGCTATCGGGATACGCAAGGTTCGCAAAGTTTTATACAAAAAGCTTTGCGAACTTTGTGGTTAAATCACCACAATCAAAAAATTGGAATTTAATCCCTTAATCTTTCGTGTAGCAATTTAAAATACGGGAAAGCTTTTAGCAACCGGCTTCCGTGCCAGGAGAACATTTCGCCGTCTACGAAGATTGTTTTGGCGTGATGTGTAAAACGCCCTATTTCAAAAGCATCTTCTTCTTTAAAAGGATACGGTTCTGACGAAAGAAAAACCAAATCGGGATCGCCTTCCAGACGCATCTTTTTGAGTTCTACTTCAGGATAGCGTCCTTTGTCTTCGTAGATGTTCTGAAAATGATTCAGTTGTAATAACATATTGATATATGTATCTTTTCCGGCCACCATATAAGGATTTTTCCAGATAAAATAAGCGGCTTTTTTAACCGGAATATCGGCTATGTATTTTTTGAAATCGCTTAAGGCGAAAGCCAGTTTGTTGTTCCACTTTTGCGCTTCGGTTCTGCAATTGAAGATTTGTCCAAAATCTGAAATCATCTGAAAATTATCTTCCAGACTTACGATATTGGTCACCCAAACCGGACAGATGGTACTGAGCTGCGCTACGATCTCAGCTGTATTTTCTTCTTTATTACAGATGATAATATCGGGTTGCAACAGCTTTATTTTTTCAAAGTGAATTTTCTTGGTTCCGCCAACCATTTTCTTCGTTGATTTTAAATGATAAGGATGCACACAGAACTTGGTTATGCCAATGATTTTTTCCTCTAAACCTAAATCATATAATAATTCGGTTTGGGAAGGAACCAAAGAAATAATACGTTTTGGTGCCGTTTCAAAGGAATGCAAAGTACCAAGCTGATCTGCGAATTGTTTCATTTAATTTTTTTGTTTCAGGTTTTCTTTGTTTCAGGTTATTTAACCGCGAAGTTCGCAAGGTTTTAAGCTAGGAACGCAAAGCTTTGCTTTGCGTTCCTAGCGGTAAATTATGTTCAAAGTAAAGCAATCTGAAACTTAAAACCTGAAACAAAAAAAACTATTTAGCACCAATAATCGATGCCATTTCCTGTTGTACTTTCAACGCTTCTTCTCTCGCTTTCGCTGCAAAATCAGTTCCATTGGAAGCGTAGATAATGGCTCTGGCGGAATTGACCAAAAGACCGATTTTATCATTCATTCCGTATTTGCAAACTTCCGATAAACTTCCGCCCTGAGCGCCGATTCCCGGAACCAGCAGGAAGCTGTCCGGAACAATTTTCCTGATGTCTGCAAAGTATTCTGCTTTGGTTGCCCCTACCACATACATTAGATTTTGGCTGTTTTTCCATGTTTTAGAAGTTTCCAAAACCTGTTTGTACAGTTCTTTTCCGTTGGTTGTTAAAGTCTGGAAATCGAAAGCACCTTCATTAGAAGTCAGCGCCAGCATAATCGTATGTTTATTCTCGAAAGCCAGAAAAGGTTCTACAGAATCTTTTCCCATATAAGGTGCAACGGTTACACTGTCAAAATTTAAATCTTCAAAAAAAGCTTTGGCATACATGCTTGAAGTGTTTCCGATATCGCCGCGTTTGGCATCGGCAATGGTAAAAATATCAGGATACTTTTCGTTGATATAATTAATGGTTTTCTGAAGCGAAAGCCATCCTTTAATCCCATACGCTTCAAAAAAAGCAGTATTGGGTTTGTATCCCACCGTTAAATCGTGTGTCGCATCGATTATGGCTTTATTGAATTCGAAAATAGGATCTTCGGTTTCTAATAAATGAGGTGGAATCTTCGTTAAATCAGGATCCAGTCCAACGCATAAAAATGATTTTTTCAGAAGAATTTGTTCGTGTAGTTGTTGTGTTGTCATTCTTGATTTTTTAGTCCTTCAGATTGGTAAGAAGCAGTTCTTTTTTAGAAGTATGCAAAAATAAAAAAAGCCACTCAATTAAGAATGGCTTTTTGGTATTATATTCAGTAAGGTTTACAAATTCCCTAAATAAACAATTTCAGTTCTTCTGTTTTCAGCTCTTCCTGAAGCGGTTTTGTTTGACTTAACCGGTTTTGTAGCTCCAAATCCCTGAGAAGTTAAATTAGCAGGATCTACTCCTTTACTAATCAGAAGATCCATAATTACTTTTGCTCTGGCTTCCGATAATTTCTGATTGGCTTTTGCATTCCCTACATTGTCAGTATGACCGTTGATCGCAAATTTAGCATTTGGATAATTTTTCAAGATTTCTTTAATAGCGTCTAATCTTCCTGATGTTTCTCCTTTTCTGGCATCATTAAGAGTCGCTTTTCCTGTTGTAAAAAAGATCGATTTTGCCTCTACACGCAATTGCTCTAAAGTAGCTTTAGAAACTTTCGGACAACCTTTGTTTTCTATCGGACCTGCCAATAAAGGACAATCATCTTCCTTATCGTTGATACCATCTTTATCCGCATCTAAAATCGGACAACCTTTGTTTTCTGCCAGACCCGGAACATCGATACAAGCATCATCTCTATCCAAAACTCCGTCTTTATCGGTATCCGGCCACGGGCAGCCTTTGTTTTCTACCGGACCGGCAACTGCAGGACAGGCATCAACGTTGTCTAATAAAGTATCTCCGTCAGTATCTTTCCACGGACAGCCTTTATTTTCTACCGGACCTTTTGTATCAGGACAGGCATCGTCTTTATCAAAAACTTTATCGCCATCCGTATCCGGCCAAGGACAACCGTTATTTTCTGCAGGTCCGGCTACTTTTTTACAAGCATCTTCCTTATCGATAACGCCGTCTCCGTCTGTATCTTTAAATTTCTTTTCATATACCGGAATCTTAACTCCTAAATGAAAATCAGCTCCTTTAGATTCCTTAGAAACTAAATTACTCACGATAGAACCCGAACCAATAAAGAACGCTCCTACTCTGATTCCGGAACCAACCTGCATTCCGCTATATTCCATCCAGGTCACTGGCAGATAATAACTAAACCATCTGCTCTCGTAACGTGGCGTCAGGCTTACTCTGTCTGCAATACCGTAAGCGTTTACTTTGTTGGCAGACACCATATTAATATCTCCATTCAGATTCAAATAGAATTTTTTGTACATATTCCAGTCCACATCTGCATGAAGCGCTGTTGGCAAATTGGTCTTCGCTCCTTTTGAAGTTGAGGTTTTTGTATAATGCTCGTTTAAAAAGTCGTATAAATTATCGGCATCATCAATCATCTGTTGCGTTACAATACCCGTTACATTATAGGTATCCTGTTTGGAATTTCTATAATCTATAGATCCAATGTCTGTAACAGATAATCCGAAACGAACTTTATATTTATTTAAGTCCCTAAAATTATTATCGGCTGGTTTGGCATTACTTAAATCATATTGCTCATAATCAGGTCTCCATTCGTACACAAGTCCGAAATCAAAACCGAAACCTCTTGAACCGGAATCAAAGTCATAATCCTCGTTGGCTTCAAAATCCTGGCTTGCCCCAATGGTAATTTCGCCGCTCGATGCCAGAACACCCGCCTGCGGATTAGCCGTGTTTTCAACGTACGTTACTTTAACATCTTTACCCTGAACATATCCGTTTACTCCGCCTTGTAAATACTTAGCGGTTAAACCACCTTTCAGAAAATGCTGATTCTTCTGGTATAAAACGGCAGCATAAGAAATGCCAACTTCGCCCCATGTATTTGAAGCTCCGTTTATATTCCCGGCATTGTAGTTAAAATTGCTGGATTGATCCAATCCGTCTTTCACCTGATCGATAAGATATCCGTTTACATTTCTGACATTGCTTACAGATCTCGCTCTTGTAAATACGGCCAGCGTATGTTTTGGAGCAATATTAAACATAAAAGAAGGCCCCATAACATCAAAATTAGCCTGGCCATTATTCGCATAAGAAGGAGTTCTTTTTGCCTGGCTGTCAAAATCGTAACCGTCTTTATAAACATCAAAAAGACGAACACCGTACAAATCATTTTGTACCGATCCGCTTACTGAAAATATATTAATATCCGTTTTAAAACGGGAATCGGCTATAGAAGCCGGATTAAATAGAACACTTTGTACACCTGCGTAATTGTCCTGAAAATAACCCAGGTAGGATTGGGCTTTTACGGTAATGGAGGCGGTAAAAAGTAATAAAATAAGTAATTGTTTTTTCATTCAAATTTTGGGTTTTAGTTTGATTCGGCGGCAAAACTACAATAAATGATTCATTAAGAGGTTACCAAAACATTGAATTCATGTAACATCTTCCACAAATTATGTAAGAAATAAAATGGAACGCTATTCTATTTTTGGAACGAACCGGAAATCAAACAATTATGAGCCCAAACATTGGAATTACAACAAAAAACTTAAAGAAAAGTGCCACCATATTAGCCACGATTTTATCTAACGAAATGACATTATACGTAAAAACCAGAAAATTTCACTGGAACATTTCCGGAAACAGCTTTATGGAACTGCACAAATTGTTTGAAGACCAATACAGGCTTTTAGAAAACAACATCGATGAAGTAGCAGAGCGCATCAGTCAGCTGGGTGAAAAAACAATCGGTACAATGAAGGAATTTATTGAAAATTCAACCCTGAAAGAATCCCCTAAAGAATATGCATCGCAAAAACATATGCTGCAGGAATTGCTGGAAAACCACGAACAAATGGTAACGGAATTCAGAGATTATATTCCCGCTTTTGAAAATGACAATCACGATATAGGTTCTGCCGATTTTATTACCGGTTTATTGCAGCAACACGAAAAAATGGCCTGGGTCCTGCGTCGTTATCAGGCTTAAAAGACCAAATGTGAATTATAAAACATTCTCAGAAATTGATATAAAAGCTATTCGATGATTAATTTGCAATTTTACAATACTATTAATCATTAAAACAAAATATCATGAATACTACAGAAATAAAAGGAAACTGGAACGAGTTAAAAGGGAAATTGAAACAAAAATACGCCGATCTTACAGATGATGATCTAATGTATGCTGAAGGAAAAGAAGATGAAATGTACGGAAAACTGCAGCAAAAATTAGGCAAAACCAAAGAGGAGTTTAAACAAATGTTATCAGAATTGTAAACCTTTTTTGACCCCAGAGAAAATACCGTCTAAATTATAACCTTAGACGGTATTTTTTTGGTTAAGTCAAATAATGACTTCGTAAAATATAAATATATTTAAACCTATAAGCCGTAAAAACCAAAAAAAAAATGATTATCTTTAACCCTATTTTAATCCTATGAAATTATTTATAAAGTTCGATATCAACACGATTTGTTCTCTTTTTCTGAAAGAAAAACTGGAAGAAGAAAACTTAAATTTTAGCACCTTAGGCTTTGGCGAAATTGAATTGGATGAGAACCTTGATATTGAAGGACTTGACAATTTAAAAAGCAAACTGGCACCTTTTGGTTTTGAAGTTGTTGAAAATCAAAAAAGTGTTTTGGTCCAGAAAATTAAGGATGCCATCATTGAACTTGTTTATATGGATGATAATAATAACTTTAAGAGTTCTGTTTTTTTAGCAGAGAAACTAAATCATAGTTACGGTTATCTATCGAATGTATTTTCGGAAGTAACCTATTCCTCTATTGAGAATTTTATCATTTTACAAAAAATAGAAAGAGCCAAACAATTGATGTTAGTCAATGAAATGAGCCTGACCGAAATTGCTTTTTTACTAAACTACTCGAGTGTGGCCCATTTGAGTACACAATTTAAAAACACGACCGGAATAACGCCATCGGCTTTTCAGAGGATTATTAAAAAGAGAAGAGAAAATTTAAAATAAAACCCAAATACCCGAAAAATCAATGCAAAAAAACGCATTACACATTTTACTCGCTGATGACGATGAGGATGACAGACTTTTTTTTAAAGATGCCTTTGAAGAAGTAAGAGTTCAAACCAAAGTAACTTTTGTCCATGACGGTCTTCAGCTCATGGAACACCTGATGACACCGGATATTAAATTACCGGATATTTTATTTCTGGATTTGAACATGCCGAAAAAAACAGGTAAAGAATGTTTGATCGAAATCAAAAAAACCGAGCATCTTAAAAATATAATTATTGCTATCTATTCTACTTCCTCTTCAGAAGAAGATATAGAAGACACCTTTATTGAAGGTGCCAATATTTATATCAAGAAACCAAGTGATTTTAATACCCTGAAAAAAATTATTAATGAAGTCGTTACCTTAAATTGGCACTATCACACCTCCGGTCTGAACCGAGATAACTTTTTGTTGCGCCTAAAATAATAACATTCCATGAAGTTGTTCCCCAAGTTTAATTCTTCAAACTCATTGAGAGTTATTTTTGTGATCGCAGTTTTCATTCTGTTATTTCTTTCTTCGCTTGGATACAAGCACAATCAGGATCTGAATGCATCCAGTAAGGTGGCCATGCATACCTATGAGATAAATATTCAGTTAGAAAGATTAATGTCAGCTATAAAAGATGCCGAAACGGGACAGCGCGGTTATATCATAACACGTAACAGTCGTTTTTTATCTCCGTACATTTATTCGCGCGATAAGGTCAACACTTCATTTATTACTTTAAAAAAACTTACAGCCGATAATCCGGTACAACAGGAAAACCTTCGAAGATTATTCAAATTAATCATTCAGCGTTTTACTTCGTTTGAAAACTGCTTCAAATACAGCGATCCCAAAACATATGATAAGCGAAAACTCGACAATCATATGTTTGGTGGCCGTATCCTGATGGAGAACATTCGTTTTCAGGTCGATAAAATGAATGATATCGAAAAAAAATACCTGGACAGAAGACTGAAAATTTATGACCAGGAGATTTCCCTGAGTCCCGTTTTCTCTATTTCCTTATTTCTTGCCGCCCTGCTTTTTATTCTCTTAGCCTACCGACAAATCAGTAAAGACATCCAGCGCCTTAAAGTTTTCAATAAAAAACTGCTGATCTCTTCCCGATTAATGTCTGAATCCGAATCGATTGGTAAATTCAGCACCTGGCAATGGGATTTAGATACCCAGAAAATTGACTATTCCGACAATCAGTACCGTTTGCTGGGCGTTCGGCCAAATGCTTTTGTTCCCGTTCAGGAAACTTTTCTGGATTTTGTACATCCTGATGACAAAGAAGCAATTGCTGCTTCTATGGAAGAGATTGTCACTAAAAAACATTTACCTTTTATCTATTATAAGGTATTACGTGCCGATCGTGAAATCAGATATTTTAAATCAACCGGAAAATTACTAACGGACAAGCAAGGCAGTAAAATTTTACTTGGAATCAATTTTGACATTACGGATGAACATTTATTGAATATAGAACTTCAGGAGCGTAATGATGAATTGGAAAAAAGCAATAAAGAACTGGCTTCTTTCAATCACGTAGCAAGTCATGATTTACAGGAACCGCTTCGAAAAATCCAGACTTTCATTTCCCGAATTCCTGAGGCAGAAAAAGCAGGAATGTCGGACAGCGCCAAAGATTATCTTTATAAAATTGAAGTGTCGGCCAAAAGAATGCGTGTTTTAATTGACGATCTGCTTTTATTCTCCAGAACAAACACCACCAAAAAAGAATTCATTAAGTCCAATCTGAATGAACTGGCCGAAAACGCCAAATCGGAACTACTGGAAATTATTGACGAGAAAAGAGCGGTGATTACCGTTTCTAAATTACCTAAACTGTCTGTCATTCCCTATCAGATCGAACAGCTTTTTATAAACCTGATCGGAAATTCCCTGAAATACAGCCGTCCGGATACTATTCCTGAAATTCATATTGAAAGCGAAAAAATCAATTCTTCCGATTATCCCGGTTTACTGGATCAGAATACCAGAAAATTTCATAAGATCACTTTTAAGGACAACGGAATGGGGTTTGATCCACAATTTAAAGAAACCATTTTTGTACTCTTTCAACGTCTGCATTCCAAAACAGATTATCCCGGAACAGGAATTGGTTTAGCCATCTGTAAAAAAATAACAGACAACCACAAGGGCTACATTACAGCAGACAGCACACCCGATAAAGGCTCAGAATTTACCGTTTTCCTCCCTGAGTAAATCCTACAAAAAAACACACCTTAAAACGTTATATAAATCCATTATGGGAATTATATAACGTTTCTTTTTTATGCTGTAAAGTAAAATATTCATTTCGTTAGCATCTTTGCAATGTAATACTTTATGAAGTAATTGATGGAAGCAAAACCCATAGTAAAAACAAAAATATTGAGAGTTCTTTTTTTATTGATCATTATAATATGCAGTACATCATGCAAAGAAAATAATCCGATAGAAACCAGCTTAAAAAACGAAGTTTTTATAAAAAGTGACAAAGAACAAAGTGAAGCTTATTTTTTAATTGCGACGGCAAATATTAGTAAGTCCATTATTGCGAAAAGTCAGATTGCCCAACAGGAAAGTTCAGAAAGTAAGATCGGGGAAATTGGTAAGAGATTACAAAATCAGCAAAATCTTTTGTTACAGGATGTAACGAGAATGGCCAATAACAGGCTCGTGGTTGTTGCAGGTATAAATACCGATAATAGAGGGGATTTATATGAACAAATTGAAAAAAATGACAACAATTTAAATAAAGCTTATGTCGATGCTGTCGCAACATCATTAGCAGAACAAATTAAGTTATTCGAATCGATTTCCAGAGACACAAATGATAGGATGATTTTAAAATTGGTATTACAGTATTTGCCTGAGAGTTACCAGCTGCTTAGAGAAGTAGCACAAATTAGAGAACAAATTAATTAAAAGCCCGTAATGCCCATTTATTAACTAAAATTATTTAAAAATTATGAAAATTCAATCAAAATTATTATTCGCCGTAACACTTTTTATGACAGCTGCATTTGGAGCGCTACATGCACAAAGTGAAAATGTAACCACAGAATTTGGTGTAAAAGGTGGTTTCAATATGTCAAACCTATACGATGACAGCAACGATCCTGACGACAACAATGTATTATATGGTTTTAATGCCGGTGTATATGCTACATTACCAATATCTGATTTTATTGCCATTCAGCCAGAGCTTTTATTTACTACAAAAGGTGCTGAGTTAAAATACAACAATGCTTTCGCGGAAGGAAATGCAAAATTCAAATTAAATTATATAGAACTTCCTTTATTAGTGCGTGTAAATGTGACTAAAAACTTTAATATTCAGGCCGGTGGTTATGCATCATACCTGGTAAGTTCTAAAGTTACAGGAAGCGGAGATTTTGACTTCGAGGAAGATATTGATACTGACGACTTAAACAAATTTGACGCTGGTATAGCTGCAGGTGTTGGTGTTGATTTCAGCCCAATTAGTATAGGAGTACGTTATAACTACGGTTTAACAAAAGTTGGTAAAGAAAGAAATGATGGTTTGGGAGGTACTTATACTTTTCCGGATGCAAAAAACAGCAATTTAACGGTATACTTATCGTATAAATTAAACTAAGAAACAAATTAATCATTAACCATAAATAAAAATAACACCATGTCAAATTTATTATACACAATAGCAGTAATCCTGGTTATTCTTTGGGCCCTTGGGTTCTTCGTTTACAGCCTTGGAAGCGTTATCCACATTTTATTAGTCATTGCAGTCATTGCAATTCTGTTCAGACTTATCAAAGGTCGTGACATTTAAAAAAACATTTAATAAATAAATTATATTAATCCATTAAATCAAATATTATGAAAACTAGTAGCACACTTTTAGGAATTTTAGGAGCCGCAGCGGCGGGAGCATTTTTAGGAGTTTTATTTGCGCCGGACAAAGGTTCAAATACAAGAAAAAAAATCTCAGATAAATCTAAAGATTACGGAGATAATCTAAAAACAAAAGTTGACGGAATTATCAGCACAATTACTTCAAACGGTAAAGATATTATCGACGAAGGAAAAGCAAAATTCAATGCTGCAAAAGAAGACTTCAATTCTATTAAAGAGGAAGCAAAAACTGTAAAAACGAACTATTAAAAAGTGAGATTTTTAAATCCTAAAACACCTTTATCATGGAAACAAATGCAACAACAAATGAGAACCTGAATCTTTATGAAAAAGCAGAAGATTATGCAAAAACGAGTTTAGAGTTAATTAAACTCAAAACCATATCGGCTGCCGCTGACGCATTGTCGACAGTAACATCTAGAATAGCGGTTGGAGCTGTTGTTGCATTTTTTACCTTGTTTCTGAATATCGGACTTAGTTTATGGATTGGAAAAGAACTGGGTGAGTATTATTACGGTTTTTTTATAATAGCATTGTTTTATCTGATTGTCGCCATTATAATTCATAAAGCGCAACACAGTCTTATAAAAACGCCAATTGGGAATATGATTATTTCCAGCATTTTAAAAGAAACTAAAAAAGAAATCAATCCTGATTTAAATTAATTGATAATTAAAAAAGACTGTTATGGAAACTGTTTACAATATTGATACATTAAATCAGAGGATTCAGCTATTGGAAAATCGACAGACCGAAGAATGGTGCTCGATAAAGGATGAGATTGAAGATATAAAACAAAATCTGAAACCTCTTAACCTTATCCGAAACACTGTTGAAGAAATCAACGAAACCGTTGGTTTTAAAAGTCATCTGGCGCAATCTGCAATGAGTATCGGAATTGGATACCTGGCCAAAAGATTTGTAGTCGGAAAAAGCGACAATATGTTCAAAGGTATTCTGGGATCTGTTTTACAACTTGTTGTAACCAATTTAGTTTCTCAACCACAATGACGATTCGAAAGAAGAATCATCACAACACGAATCATAACAAAGAGTATTGTCTAAACTTAAATTTATGTATTATGGAAAAGTTAAGCGAAATAGTATTAAAGAACGGTGTGTACATGTACTCTAACCTATATAAATGTTTTGAATTTACAAGAGTATTTTTAGGTATCTAACTCGCTTTATACGTTTTATAAACAAACGGTTAAACAGTTAATATCCTTCACTATAAATCTAATTCTAAATTAGAGCATTAAAAAAAAAAGCAAAGTAAACTAAATGTCTACTTTGCTTTTTTGTTTTTTATGTCAGTTCGTTATTCTTCTTTATAAGTTCGAACCTTAATATCCGGATCACCATTTTCATTTGCATACGATGTTTTAACAAGCAATCCTTGCGAAGAATATTCATAAGCAATTTCGGGGAAATTAGTTACAACGCCGTCTATATCGGTGATAGTTGTTTTAGTGATATTTAAATATAAAAACGGATCTAAAATTTCGTCTTGTGCAATTAAATAAGGCTTGCGCTCACTATCATAGATCGATATTTCAGAATCTTTATAGGTTTCTTCCGGATCTGTATAAATGGTATTTAATTTGTTTTTTTCATACGAATAATGGCGTATCATATAATACATGGTTCCTGTACTATTTCCATAATACGCTACAGAAAGTTTTCCATTTGAATTATATTCAAACGTATCAATTTCCGTTACTTTTCCGGCAGCATTTGAAACGGTAGATTTAGTAATTAAATTATTCGTGTATTCATATACCGTTTTACTCTTTAGAACTCCGTTACCATCATTCTGAATCTTACTCACTAATTTACCTTCATTGTAAGTATAATCAGTAACAGTCGTTAAGGGTTGTAATGTTTTTAAATTAATAGAATGACGAACCGATTGAATTAACGTAGTGTCGGCATAACTGTAATCTATTGTATAATTATAATTGCTATTTTGCGCCGTATAGGTTTCTTTTGTCACTAACTGTGTAAGGTTCTTTTTTGCAGAATCGGTTACGTCAAATTGATAATAACCGCCTGAAAAAGTTATAATAGCTTTCGCCGGGCTTGTGCTGGTTTTATTTACAATAGTACAAGTAAAATCAGTATTAATTTTAAAACTGTACGTTACCGAAATTTCATTTTCTACAATTCCGGTTACCTTATACTCTACTGTCGTATTATCAAAAATATTTGAAAATGAAATGGTTTGAGTTCTTGGATAAAAAATAACAGAAATTGGTTTGCTAATCTCAGTAGTTGGATTTACCTCGCTTGATTTTGAAGCTACCGAGCCCGAAATTTTACTCAATTTTGTACCATAAAAAGCTTTAAACTTAGTCTGAGTAGGTTTTACATCAGCATATGTAATTTCAGAAGAATTACCTTCTTCCGTATCACTTGAACAAGAGGTCAGCCCTACAATCATTACCAGCAAAAGCATCCATTTTTTAAACTTCATAAATATATTTTTAATTCACCCCGTTTATCATGTCAGGCTGTAGCATGTTTTTAACGTAAAATCAATTATTTTCTCATTAAAACGGCGAAATTACATTATTTACAGTAGCAATTTTAAAATGTTTGCAGAAAAAACCGCATTAAATTATAAGGAATTGATTTAAAAGAAATTAGTCCAAAAAAAAGCCGAACTTTTAGTTCGGCTTTTTTATTATGTTTAGTCTAAGAAGTTTAACTTCTAAGATAGCAGAAAGTCTAATTAAAAAACTTCTGACGCTTCCTTCAGTTTCTCCATATTGTTTACCAACTGTAATTCGGAAACAATTTTGTGGATATCACCGTTCATGATGTTTCCAAGATCGTAAAGTGTTAAACCCACTCTGTGATCGGTTACACGACCCTGAGCGTAGTTGTAGGTACGAATCTTAGCCGAACGGTCACCGGAGCTTACCTGAGAGGTACGTTTGGTAGCATCTTCGGCTTCTTTCTTGGCTAATTCCTGTTCGTATAGACGCGAACGTAAAACGTTCAGTGCTTTATCCTTGTTTTTATGCTGTGATTTCTGATCCTGACATTGCGCCACCAATCCTGTTGGAATGTGCGTTAAACGTACCGCAGATTTCGTTGTATTTACCGATTGTCCTCCAGGTCCTGACGAACAGAAGAAATCTACACGAACATCGTTCATATCGATTTGTACATCAAACTCTTCCGCTTCCGGTAAAACCATTACCGTAGCTGCCGAGGTATGTACACGACCCTGAGTCTCGGTCTGAGGCACACGTTGTACACGGTGTACTCCTGCTTCAAACTTCAAAGTTCCGTATACATCTTCACCCGAAACTTCAAAGATTACCTCTTTGAAACCTCCGGAAGTTCCTTCGTTCATATCTACTACCGAAGTTCTCCAACCCTGGTTTTCGCAATATTTGGTATACATTCTAAAAAGATCCCCTGCAAAAATACTGGCTTCATCTCCACCCGTTCCGGCGCGGATCTCGACCATTACGTTTTTGGCATCTTCAGGATCTTTTGGGATCAGCATAAACTTAATTTCTTCCTCAAGTTCCGGCAATCTTTCTTTTGCTTCATCCAGCTGCATTTTGGCCATTTCGGTCATGTCTGCATCACTTCCATCTGCAATAATTTCGTTTGCCTCATCTATATTAGCCATCAAAAGCACGTATTCATCACGCTTTTCAGCCAATGCTTTCAGGTTTTTGTACTCTTGATTCAATTGTACATAACGTTTCTGATCCGAAATAACATCCGGCTGGATAATTAAGTCCGAAATCTCGTCGAAACGTTGTTTTACTATTTGAAGTCTATCTAACATTTTCTAATTCCTTTTATTGGAGTGCAAATTTACGAAATTTTTGTTTAAAATTCTATCATTAACCTTTTGAGTTTTTTAGGGGTGAAATTTAGTGGAATCAGGATGGTTTTTAGGAGCTGTTTCCTGCTCCCGAAGCCTCGGGACGTTATATCTTTTTAGGCAGAAGGTTTACGGTTTAATTTTAGCTGTTTTGGTTTGCCTAAAAAGGATGCCGCTGCTATCAGGGTTAGGGCTTTTTGGGTTTTATGGATTTCCGGGAAAGCATTCTATTCAAAAATGATTTATAAATAATTTATAATCCGTGCTCCACTAGTCTCAATCGTAATCTAATTGAAAGTCTGAAACACATTGAACCGAATTTCGACTAAAAAATAACCGATTATCGACTAATACTTTACTTACAAAATGTATATTTTTGAATTTCTAATTAGAAAACAGGCCTTAATTAATGGTAAAAAAATCATAACCAAAATAAATCTAAAGATGGAACTCAATAAAATAATAAAAATCTTAGAGGAGCATAATTACAAATACCAAGTAAAAAATCAGATTATTGTTGTGTCCCTTGAATTTTCTCAAAATGTTGTCATTGATTTATCAAATTCCTCAAAAATTGTAATCCCTGATGATCTTGTCAATTGGAATTTTCTAACGGGCTGTATCAAAATGAGTTTAAAAAACGCCATTTTGTATAATTTTGTTCTCCTTATCTTTTTTGGCTTTTTTTGCCAATATGCCGCTTTTATAGAGTATAATTTCACCAGTTTGCTTTTGACATTTATTGCCTGGGTGTTATTGTTTTCTATATTCTACTTAATTAAACTGGAAAGCTTTAAATTACAATTTAAAATATTGACAAAGGAAATGTAGTAACTAAACCTTCTTCGTTATAAAATAAAAATGCGCAAAAGTTTTTATGACTTTTTGCGCATTTTTTTATTGTCACTTCTATCAAGGATTAAGTTTTTTTTGGTTTTAATTGGTTTTTATGGATTTACGTAAAATTGTTAAAATGAAAGGTTTTAGTTTTGAAAATAAGTTCAATCAACTAATCTTAATCATGAAAAAAATCTTACTCATTTTAGCAATTTTAGTATTTATGGCCTGTGAAAAAAAATCAAATGTTCCTAAAGATATACAATGGGAAATTACAAAAGAAAATCCAAACGATAATCTAAGTAAAAATAATATCGAAGTGCATTTGAATAAAAAAGTTGATCAAAAAGTGCTTCAGGAAATTGCAATGGAAATCAGAGAAGATCGTACACAATATGACAGGCTTTGGATTTTCTATCATATACCAAATATGACAGAAGGAATGGCTTGGGCTACAACACACTTTACACCAAATTTAGAAATTAATATCATAGGATCAACAGAAAATCAAGATGTAAAAACCTCTAAAACAACAGATATAGAAGGTGAGGTTTTGAATAAATGGCGTAGTGAAAAAAGTTTAATGGGTGCAACATTAATACTTTTTAAAAACTCATTTCAGAAAAAAATAATGATAATTAAATTTAAAGACGGCAGTAAAATGGAGAGTGAAATCGTCGAATCTAATGTAAATGGAAAAGTAAAATATCAAGATGATAACGAAAACGGAGAATATTATATTCTAGAATCAAACGGTAATTTAGGTTTATATGTTAAAAATGGAAAATTTGATGAAGCTATAAAAATTGAATAAAAATCAGGTGTTTTTACTTGGTGGTTAGTTTAAATTAAAGACGATGTTTGTTTTGTATTAAGTTATCTAAAATCGATTATTTCCTAGCAGGCGCGAACATGCCCTCATAAATTAAAGAGTATTAAAAAAAATTGAACCCAAAAAATATGCCTAGACAAGAGTTTATAGATTTAGTTAACAAAGTTAAAAAAGAAGGAAAGCCAGAAAGATTGACAATAAGGACTTTATTATGGGCATTTGGACATTATGAAAAACGTACAAGTGGAAATGTTTGGCGTATCAATGAATATCTAAAAAAAGAAAAGCTTATAATCGTTCCGAATTATCAAGGAGGTTGGGTCGATCAACATGTGGAGTTAAAAGAAATGGATAAAGCACGAATAAAAAGTGGTAATGAATCCGAAGAAGAAAAATTTGATCCGATTAATCGACTTTCTGTTTTAAAAGCTGCAGCGCAAACTCCTCTGTCAATCTCAAGAGATGCAGATTTAGAAAAAGCTTATCACCTAATGTGGAAGAATGATTTCTCTCAGCTTCCAGTTATGAATAATGATCGAGAAATTTTAGGAATAATAAGTTGGCAATCCATCGCAAAGGGCTTGATTGCTAAGAAGAATTCAAATTGTGTTAAAGATTTTATGACAAACGATTATAAAATTCTTTCCGAAGATACCCCGCTTTTTGAAGCTATTAAAGAAGTGATTAAAATAGAAATGGTTTTTGTTAAAACTCGAGAAAATAAAATTAAAGGACCAGTAACTCCATTCGATTTAAATGAAGAGTTTCTAGAACAAATTGAGCCCTTTATTTTACTCGAACAAATTGAAAATTTTATTCGTCTAATATTACATGACAAAATTGTTTTACAAGATATTATTAAGCTTCTTAATATTTCCGATGTATCAAAAAAAATAGAATCAATTAGTGATTTAACATTTGGTGAATATATTTTAATAATAGAGAATAGCGAAAACTGGAATTTACTTGGTTTACCTTTTGTAAGATCCGATTTCACAAATGAATTACATGAAATTAGAAAAATTAGAAATGGTGTAATGCATTTTCATCCAGACAAAATTTCAGATGTTGATTTAAATCATCTCCGAAGTATGTCTAAATTTTTAATGGACTATATTAGAAATTTTAATTTGTAACAAGATAATTGAAAGCTATTATAATCAAACTTTTTTCTTTAGATCTGAATATCGTCCTAATTATGCGAGCTTGCCACTTGAGAACATGAGAATAGTTTCATATTAAAATAAAACCTCTTATAATTTCTAAAATCAAGAATATGAAAATAATATTATTTACTATTTTACTTTTTATAGTTTCCAGCAAATCATTCTCTCAAAATGATGAATTTCAATATGTAACTTCTACAAAAGATGGAACTGAAATATATCTTTATTTTGAAAAAGATAATGATGGCATAAAAGAATTTTGGTTAAAAATGATTAATCCAATTAAAACAGTTAAGAATAAAAAAGGTAAAGTAATTAAAACTGGTGGTGATTCCAGCGTACAATTTTATAAATTAAATTGTTCTGAGAAAAGATATTCAACTTCAGATGGAGTTATTTATGATCGTGAAGGAAAAGTAAGTCAAAAAATTTATACAAACGCATATGATGATAAAATTATACCAGGAACAGTTCTGAGTGCAGTTCATAGATATGTTTGCGAAACTGAATAATCCGCTATCCGAATTGTTCCTTCTTAAAAATCAAGATTGCTGTGCGAAGTTTCCCAATTTCTTGGATAGCACGAGTTTCTCGCTCATACAATAAAAATCATAGTGTAGAAGTGATTACGTTTTAAAAATCCTGCAAAAAATGAAATATAGTAGAAAACAAATTACAAAAGCCGGAGAAAAATTACTTACTTCAAAATCCGACATAGAGATTGAAGAAGCATTAAATTTAATAAATAATTGGAGAGCTAATCATTTACATCCCTTGGTTGTATTAAAAAATAATTTACTACGATTATTAACCAAAAATAATATTCAGCCAAATTTAGTTTCTCAAAGATTAAAGCGTTTAACTTCAATCGAATATAAATTAGATTTAAATCCTACTATGGGTCTAGGAGGAATGCAAGACATCGGTGGTTATCGAGCAGTTTTAAAAGATGTTAGAGATTTGAAAAAACTTAGAGATGCTCTTAGTGATCAAAGAACAAATCATAAACTTGAAAGAATCGTTGATTATGTTAAAAATCCCAAGGATACTGGATATAGAAGTATTCATTTTGTTTATAAATATTCTTCAGTTAGAGATGTTTTTGATGGTTTAAAAATAGAATTACAAATTAGAACTAAATTGCAGCATAATTGGGCAACTGCGGTAGAAACAGCAGGAATAATAACCAGAACATCTCTTAAATCTAATCAAGGCCCAGATGAATGGCTAGATTTTTTTAAGGTTGTTAGTTCATTATTTGCAATAAAAGAAAAACTACCTGTCATGGAAGAACACAAAGACTTAACGATGGAAGAATTGATGGTTAAGTGTTATAATTATTGTCAAGAATTAAATATTTTAAAGAAATTAAAAGCTATAAGAGTTTCAACTAACAAAATTGAGAGTGATAATTTTCCTGGAGACTATTATCTATTAAATATTAATATTACCGAAATGTTTGTCAATATTCAAATATTCAATAAAAATCAATTTGAGGACGCTACTAAGCAATATTTAAATCTTGAAAAATCAATTAATGAAAATGAAAATGCTGTAGTTTTAGTTTCTGCGACGTCAATAAAAACCTTGAAAAAAGCATATCCAAGTTATTTTCTTGATACATCTGAATTTATTCAAGCAATTGAAAAAATGAATTCCAATTGTATTGAATGGAAATATATATAACAAACACTATCTAACCTTCGTGCACGCAATCAAAATCAATATCGAAAACTATTTCACACAAAATACACAATCGAGATAATCGCATTATTCAGTGAAATCATTAAAAAACTTTAAATAACAAATTATGTTTACAGTAACAATAAATTCAGAAAACAGAAAAAGCAGCTATGAACAATTCGAAAGTGATTTTTTTAAAATATGTGATGAACATCGGGAAAACAATAGAGCCTTAGTTTTTTCCTTTATATTGTATGATTTTGAAAATGAACACATTGCAAAAATATTAGAAGACCCGCATTATTGGCTTAGTTTAAATTCGATATCAGGTACCTATTTGACAGTTTTTAGTCTGCATTATAAAGCTGAAGATATGAAATCAAAGTTGATGGAAATGATAAAACAAAGAATGAATCAAGGCACAAAAAAGGAATTCAATATGATTGCAACAGATCAAAATCCATCTCAAGAAACAAATCATTTTATTCAAAAATATTTTGGCAAAGATTTTAAAATAAAATATCCCTCAGTTTTATTTTTTCAAGTAAAAGATGATGCTATTTCAGACAGCCGATTAATTCAATTAGATCAGGAAGGAATTGAAGCATCATTTTTAGAGTTAAAGCAATATATCAAAATTGCAGCGGAAGCTTTATACGAAGTCAACCGAAAAAATAAATACAATGTAAATGAATTATTTAGTTTAGTCGATCAAAATGTTTCTGGTCTAAGACAAAAAATACAAATCAAAAAGGGAATTAAAACTGTAACATCAATAGCAGAGTTAGCTGCGACGGTTACAGGACTAAATCCATCATGATTTTTCCGAGTCTTAGCTTCAAACCCAACTAAAAAAAGTCAACAGACAAAGGTTTAATTCGACAGCTTAAGTGTGGCGCCGATGAATAAAATATGAATAATTAAATACAAAAAACATGGATTACAAAGAAGAACTAGCCAAGCAACTTGAAGAAATTTTCAAAAAACATGACGAAGTTATAATCAATGATAAACTTTCACAGATTTACAGAGAACTTGATGAATTTACTGAGAAAATCAAAGATTGTTTATCTAAAGATCTAGACTTGTCAGAAGAAGATAAAAAGAGAATTGAACAATTGAATAAAGAATATAATACAAATATTGACAAATTTAAAAAACTTAAAGGCTTCTAATTTGTTCTGATAGCTATTTCTTTCAGAGTGATCCCATTCGCAGGCGCGTGCATCCCGCTAGTGAACGTAAACAAATAACCTAAGAAGTCACACGCATCTTTGTGGGCAACTATTACAAATCCAGATTATTGGAGGAAGCCATTCAAAGTTCATTTCTAAAATTAAAAAATTCTATTTATTATCAAAATATGAAAACAATATTTTATTCATGGCAATCTGATTTGCCAAATGCTACCAACAGAACATTAATTCAGCAATGTCTTAAAGATGCTGTATCGGAAATCAACGATCCTAATCTTGAAATAAATATTAGAGTGGATCAAGACACACAAGGACTCTCTGGCTCTCCTGATATCACTCAAAGTATATTTGAAAAAATTGATAATTCAGAAATATTTGTTTGTGATATAAGTATCATTAATAATGACTCTGAAAAAAGAAAAACACCAAATCCAAATGTTTTGATCGAGCTTGGATATGCAGCAAAAACAATTGATTGGGATAATGTTATTTGTATTTACAATACTGCATTTGGAGAAATTGACGACTTACCTTTCGATATAAAACAAAGAAGAATCCTAACCTACAATCTTTCTCAAGGAGAGGATAAATCTTCTACAAGAAGTTCGTTAAAAAAAAATTTAATATCATCAATAAATCGAATTCTTGATTCTGGAGAGCCTAAATTAAAACGTGAACTCTTAAGAATATTTAACGATATAAATCCAGAAATAATTATGTTAGTTAAAGGTGGTCAAAAAACTATTTCAATTAATATAAATAATCTCCATACTTCTGAATTATATAAACATTCAATAAACAAACATTTCAAAGAAGTAATTGAGATGATTCCTAATAGAAATACATTAGGTAATAACACTTGCAACAATGGAGGATTAAACGATAAAGGGCCAGGACAACTAGATGGCTATAATTTCACCTTTAAGGGTGAATGGTAATAAAATACCCCGTTCTCTGAAGTGTTACTTCTTAAAGGTAACGATTGCTGTTCGAAGTCTCTCAACTTCGTACCCACTCCAATAAGCCACAAAGAAAAGTAAAAACTATTGTATTAAGAATATAGCAACGGGTACGAAGTCGGGAGACTTAGCACATCACAGACATCTCGTTGACCAAGAAAAATTAAAAGACATTCACTAAAGACAAATACCAACTAATCAAAACAAACATTATGGGAAGAATTGGAGCACCAGAATTACTTATAATTGCAATTCCTTTTTTAGCACTTTACTTTTTACCATCATTTATTGCACTGAGTCGCAAGAAAACTAATCGTACTGCAATAATATTATTGAATTTCTTTCTAGGTTGGACATTTATTGGTTGGATAGCTTCATTAGTATGGGCCTGCACAACAAATAACGAACCTCAAACAATTGTAGTAAACAATAATCCCTATTCAAAAGAAGAAAGCCCATCCCATTTACAAAAGAATGATTTTGATGAAAAATTAAATAGTTTACAAAAACTAAAAGATCTGTTAGATTCTGGTGTTTTATCTCAAGAAGAGTTCGAACAGCAAAAATTAAAAGTTTTGGCTTCGTAATTTTCTACCTCTCTGAAGTGTTCCCTATTAAAATTTCGCACTCGCTTTGTGAACTCTCCCGACTTAGCAAAGCAGATTAAAAAAGCAAAAGAAAAATGTGCAAAAGTCAAAACAGACATTTGCACATTTTTTATAAAAGACTCATTCGAGTATTATTTTCCTTTCAGTAATTCCACCTTTTCTTTTTCGGCCTGAACTAATTCTTTTTCAGCCTGAATCAGACGTTCGTAAAGTTCTATCACTTTATCAAGAGGATTGAAAGTACAATGGTAGTTACCTGTAGTAATTGAGCCATGATCTTCAAAAGTATTCCCAATAATATTAAAAACAGCTTCTTCCGAAAAGTTTTTAATCGCTTCTACACTTACACCAAGAGCCTTTGCTACTTCAGCTAATTTTTCTTCCTCAATAGTCTCGCTGTTTTCCATAATAGAAACGGCCTGCTGATTGGTTCCTAAAGCCTGCGCTAAGGCTTCCTGTTTCATGTCTTTCAGTTCACGAATACGGCTTATTTTTCGCCCTATGTGATTTGGTTTTGTTGCTGTACTCATAATTCAAAGATATTTAAAATTCTTTTAAAAAATAATACCCGCCCAAAAACAAGATTGTTTTGGTACGATACTATTTGTTTGCTTGTTAGGGAGGAAACAAAAGTGCATTTTTTCGTACATAATTTACTACATCTGCTTATTTTTTCTTTTATCTGATCTTTTTGGAAGTCCTCCTCAATGCGCCAGGCAAAACTTGTGTGAAAGTTTATTTTTATTTTCATTTTCACACAGAAGTTGTGGGAAACTTATTTTTTATTTTCACTTTCCCACAGCGTTGTTGAACTGTATTTGTTTTTTTTATTTTTCAACAGAAGTTGTACAACAGAAGTCTTGCAACACTTATTTTTATTTTCGTTTACAGCGCTCCGAAGTGTTCCTTTTTAAATGTCACGATTGCTGTGCGAAGTCTTCCGACTTCGCACCCACTCCAATAAGCCACAAAGAAAATTAAAAACTATTCTATACGGAATATAGCAACGGGTAGGAAGTCTGGAGACTTCGCACAGCAAAAACATTTCCTAGCTATCTATTCATTTGGAAATCACACAAAATATTAAATCAATTTAAATTTTATAATCAAATTAAATATAATACCTTTGCATTTTAAAATTCAGTTGTATTTTTTTGATTTTTAAATGGAGGACATAAGTTGAAGCAACTAAATTTATGTAGATAGATAAAAAAACTTATTAAATTTTCAATTTATGAAATTTTTTAAGAAAAAAAAGTACCAATGGTTGCGAAAACTATTGATGCAAATTTTAATATTTTTACTAGAGACTGGCATACTACTAATTCTTAAATAGGATTAGATTTTAAAAATCCTCATCAGAAATGATGAGGATTTTGTGTTTAATTACTCCAATAAGTCACAAGGAATAGTAAAATATCCTAAACGGAATATAGCAAGGATACGAAGTCGGGAGACTTCGCACAGCAAATGCATCGAGTACTACCAATCATAAAAAGCCTTCCAAAATTCAGTCTTCAAGTCTTAAATTTAAAGTTGATTTTGTATTTGTAAACTTTATCTTAAAATTATACATTTGGGCTACCCTTTTCCAAAACCTTTCAAAATCACGATAATAATACTCTGGAGGATAGTACGAACAGCTGTAAAACAGATATATCAATCAAGAAATCAATCAATTAAAATGAAGCATTTAACTCAATTTATTCTAATTTGTATTTTTTTTGCAAGCAGCTTAGGAGCGCAAACAACTGCGGAAAAAAGAATCGATTCCTTATTTTCTAAGTATAACTCCAAAACTGCCGGTGTCGCCGTTGGGATTGTTAAAGACGGAGTCCTTATTTTTAAAAAAGGATATGGTATGGCAAACCTTGAATACGACATACCGATTACATCAAAAACTATTTTTAATGTAGGTTCCGTTTCAAAACAATTTACCACTTTCTCGCTTTATCTATTAGAGAAACAGGGTAAAATCTCATTGGATGATGATGTCAGAAAGTACATTCCCGAACTGCCTATTTATGGAAAAACGATAACCATCAGGCATTTATGTTCTCATACCAGCGGGTTAAAAGACCAATGGTCATTGTTGACCTTAGCAGGCTGGAGAATGGATGACGTCATTACTTCTGAACAGGTAATGAAAATAATCTGCAACCAAAAAGAGTTGAATTTTGAACCTGGGAGCCAATTTAAATACAGTAATTCAGGATTTACATTATTAGCCGAAATTGTAAAAAGAGTTTCGGGAAAAAGTTTTAGTGCCTTCGCAAAAGAAAATATTTTCGATCCGCTTGGTATGGAAAACACCTTAATATATGATGACAACGAAAAAATAGTGAAGAACAGAGCCTATTCGTACGGAAATGAAAACGGATTAAATAGTAAAAGAAACCTCAACAGTTCTTCCCCCGGGCCTACAAATGTCTATACAACAGTGGAAGATTTAAGCAAATGGACGATTAATTTTGAAAATCCTATCGTAGGCAATGCCGATTTTATTAACCGTTTTAATGAGCAATCCCTATTAGATGACGGAAAACCAACTATACTGGCAGTGAGAGACGGCGAAACAATTTACCACGCCAAAGGTCAATTTATAAGAAACTACAAAGGCCTTACCGTCTACAACCATACCGGAAGTGATGCTGGTTTTAAAGCTTATTTAGGTCGTTTTCAGGATAATAAATTATCCATTATACTTTTGAGCAATGATGAAAATTTTGTGGCATACAAAGCCGGAATGGATATTGCCGAATTTTATTTAGCCGATCAGTTTAAAAAGAGAGAAAAAGTAACTGAAGCTGAACAGAAAGCCGAAGAAAAGCCAAAATCTACTTCTGACACAAATCTAAAAGATTTCGAAGGTAAATTTCAGAACGATGATTTATCATCCCTTTTTAACGTCAAAGTTATCAATGGAAAGCTAACCATGACCCATAACAGATTAAGCGATGTTGTGCTGACTGAAGTAGAAAAAGATAAATTTTCGGGAGTAATTACATTTTCTGCGGAAGTAAGTTTTGAAAGAAACCAGAAAAACCAGATAACAGCCTTAAGCATTACAAATTTTGGGGCAACAAATGTCAAATTTATGAAACTAAAATAACGACTGCTATGCGAAGTCTCCCAACTTCGAACCCACTCCAATAAGCCACAAGAAAAATAGAACTATTCTATACGGAATATAGCAACGGGTACGAAGTCGGCAGACTTCGAAAAGCAAAATACTTTGCAACGGATTTGAGCATAAAACACCTAATAGACAAAGCTATATTTTGAAATTAGGGAACCACACATTCCATATTGTTTTCTTCCATGATCTGCATATCCATTATTTTTTGGGCGACAGTTCCTCTTTCGAATAAGCGAATGAACTTGAAAACGGCACTCACAAAATATCCGGGGTTTGACACTAATCGAGCAATTTCTGTTATGCGTTGATCTCTTAGCTGTATACAGGCTTCTATTTGGTTTTCGGGAACGGCCACAAATTCGTTGGCAAATTTCCAGGCGCCATCTCTTGCGGTTTGCATGCTAAAATCAATAAAGAAAGTGTCCATTTTGCCTGTCCATTTTAGTATCATGGTGAGCGTTGGCCAAATTTTGATTAAGCATTTTTCGACACCGCCTACCAAATTGCTCAAAATAGCGTTTATCTGATCGAAATCAGATTTTAAATCCCCGATATCTTCTACGGTGCTGACCTGGGCTGAAGCGATTCCTAAATCAAGGTTCACATGTGCATTAATTCCCAACAGTAAATGCTGCAGTACTATGGGCCAAAAGTTTTCTGCTTGTTCAAAAGCAAATCCCCAACATTCAGATGGTTTTTCTTTAGCCTGATATTGATAATACGCTTTTAAATACCGATTGGCAAAAATGACATCCAGTTTTTCCATCCGTTCACCATTTTGAAAAGAACCATCGCGAATACCTTCTTTTACTTTTACAGTAACTTCACGGTATAAAATCGCAAACAAACCTATAGCCCTTTGCTCTAGTTTTGATTTTTCTATTATTTCATCCAGTAACTGAATTACTTCCGCTATAGTAGCTGCTTGTTTTATACTCATTTATAGTGGTTTATAGTTAAATTAAGAAGAACGAATATAATTATTTTAATCTTTTGACGAGTGTTTTTTTTGAAGCAATTATCTTGTTATTTTTTTATTTTAATACAAAACTATTCTAAACGAAAATATAGCAACGGGTATGAAGTCGGGAGACTTCGCACAGCAGACTATTGAAACTTCTAAAACCGCAATTGGATTCTGAAAACTAGCCTTGCAAAAAATCATGCAATTTTTTTTTATATTTACAGAAAACAAAAAAATGATGACATTAATTGCAATTTTCTTTCCCTGTGTTTCTTTCTTTTTGAGAGGAAAAATAGTAACTTCAATTATTTGTCTAATCTTGCAAATAACTTTAATTGGCTGGATTCCCGCAGCAATTTGGGCCGTTATTTCTTTACAAAATTCAAGAGCTGATAAACGTAATAAGCAACTAATAAGAGCGATAAAAACCAAATCTTAAAAAAAACAAAGAACATCTCCAGCTCTCCGATGTCTTCATTCTTAAATGTCGCGACTACTGTGCGAAGTCTCCCGACTTCGTACACACTCCAATAAGCCACAAAGAAAAATAAAATCATGGCAAACGGAATATAGCAACGGGTACGAAGTCAGGAGACTTCGCACAGCAAAAAAAACTTCAATAAATTCATTTAACATTCCTACTTTTATCAGCTCTAAACCCAGAACAAAAAAAGAATGAAAACCTATTTTGTTGACTCGTTTACCAATCAAAAATACAAAGGCAATCCTGCAGCGGTTTGCTTGCCGGAGCGTGATTTAGATGCGGCTGAAATGCAAAGCATTGCGACCGAAATTGGCTTTTCGGAAACTGCTTTTATAAAACCCATAACAGGTAACACTTACAGCATCCGGTTTTTTAGTCCAAAGACAGAGATTCCGTTATGCGGGCATGCAACGCTGGCTTCTTCTAAAATTGTTTTCAGCACCACTTCGTTGGACAGCATAACGTTTATCAACTACGACAATGTGGAATTGGCCATTGAAAAAGAAGATCAGAAAATCAAAATGTTTTTTCCGGTTTATGACACCGAAGAGACAGCCGTGCCGCAAAAGATGCTCGTTGCCTTGGGCATTTCTGAAACGGTATCTCAAAGATATAGTCCCAACAATAAAATAATCTTTATTGAAATTGAAAGCGCCCGCGAACTGGCCGATTTAAAACCCGATTTCACGGCATTGGTAAATTCGCATAGCGGAATAAGCGGAGTGCTGGTGACCGCAGTTTCAGACCACACCGATTTTGATTTTCACTACCGCTATTTCTGGCCCTGGGCAGGAACAAACGAAGATCCCGTAACGGGTGGTGTTCAGACCTTTTTGACCAAATACTGGGCCCTAAAACTGAATAAAACAAAACTGAATGCGTATCAGTCTTCCTTACGAACCGGAACGATGAGTACGGAACTTTTACAGGACAAGGTTGCTATTTTAGGGGAAGCTGTAATTGTTTTGGAGGGTGAGTTTATTTTATAAATCTCACGATTTGAGAAGTTTTTATCTTTAAAAAGCGTTGCTGCTCGCTCCTATTAAAAAAGAAATAATTATAATAAAAATGAACTTAAATAAAGAATATAGTATAATTTTCATTATCCCTTTTGTTTTCTTCATGTTTTACAAACCTGTAATTTGTTTCTTAATGCTGGGAACAATAGCGTTGTTTTATGCAATTTATAGTGTTTTATCTTTAATTCAGATTACCAAAAATGGAGTCGAAAATCATGGAAAAATTTTATACTATGAATCAGATAATGAAGGCTATAAAACGCCAATTATTGAGTTTCAAATTTCTGAAGGGAAAAATTTTAAGGGAAAACCATTTTTACATACATCGTCAGATTTAGACAAATTTCAGTCTTACCAGAAAAACATAAATAAAACTATCAAAATAATCTACGATCCAAAAGATCCGGAAAAATTTGTTCTAAAAAACAATTCTAATTATTTTGGCTTGATAATCCTGATCATTGTAGGTTTTGTTTTTTGTAGTATTTCAATTGGAAATTTGCTAGGATATAATGATATATTTTAGCTAGCTAAATTAAAAAAAGCATAATCTTACTACTTTCCTTTCGTAAAAAAACATACTTTTCTTCATTCCAATACGCAAAACATTCTAACTCATTTTATGAAAAACCGGAAGTCAATATTTAAAGTACTCCTCACCCTATTCCTGTTATGGTTCTTTGGACACGTCCTTTATATTACCATTGATG
Source organism: Flavobacterium circumlabens (assembly GCF_004345565.1). Classification (GTDB taxonomy): domain Bacteria; phylum Bacteroidota; class Bacteroidia; order Flavobacteriales; family Flavobacteriaceae; genus Flavobacterium; species Flavobacterium circumlabens. Next base: position 84,690 of record NZ_SLWA01000004.1, read on the forward strand.
GTTTGAGTGACAACGGGGAAAAAGCAGATATTGCGGTTATTCTTGGGAACAAGGTAAATGAAGACGGAACACTGTCGGAACGTCTGGAAAAACGCCTGGAATGCGGGCTTCGTTTATACCAAAACCATCGCGTAAAAAAAATAATAGTAAGTGGCGGTTTAGGCAAAGAGGGGTATTATGAAGGCGACAAAATGAAAGAATATTTAATTGCCAATAAAGTTCCCGATTCTGTAATAATTGTAGACAATCTGGGCAATAATACACGGGCAACGGTAGACAATACAATGAGATTGAAAGACAGCCTTCATTTTGAAAGTGTACTTGTGGTATCCCAATATTTTCATGTCACACGAACAAAAATGTTATTTAAAGAGCGCGGCTTTCAGAATGTCAGTAGTGTAAGTCCTGATTATTTTGAGTTTAAAGATATTTATTCCCTACTACGGGAATTTGCGGGTTATTATACACAATAAAAATAAAACCTTCCAAATATTAAATAACTTAGCGACTTCGTACCGTAGTAGCTAAACCCTATTTGAAATGAACAACGACTTCTATTACAAATTTATCCTGCCGGAAAAGCCACTAGCTGACTTTGTAGAAAACATTGGAATGATTCATAACCAATCCGATAAAGCAAAAGAAGTCATTCTGATGCCCGATGGAAGGGTTGATTTATTTTTTTTAGAATCTGAAGCAGCACCTTTTCAAATTGCACTTATTGGTCTGGAAACAGTTCCGGAACAACAGAATATTCCGCCACACACACTGGCTTTCAAAGTCAGTTTTAAACCGCTGGGTGTCGAATATCTTTTAAATACTTCTATTGCCGGACTTTTAAACAGCGCCAAATATTTACCGCAGGATTTTTGGGGCATCACTGTCGATGATTTAAAAGATTTTGATGCTTTTCATGAAAAAATACTGCTCAAACTAAACGCCCTTTTACCTAAAGAAATCGATGAAAGAAAACGTCAGCTTTTCGATCTGATTTATACTTCAAACGGCGAAATAAAAGTACAGGAGCTGTCAGAACGAATAGACTGGAGCAGCAGGCAGATTAACCGCTATTTCAATAAACAATTCGGACTTTCGTTGAATGCATTTTGTAAAATTTTACGCTTCAAGGCATCCCTGGAGCATATTGCAAAAGGCCGGCTTTTTCCGGAACTCAATTTCACCGATCAGACCCATTTCATCAAGGAAATCAAAAAATTTTCGGGCGTAGTACCCAGCGAATTATTAAAAAATAAAGATGACCGATTTATACTATTAACCGTACTCAAAGAGCTATAGTTTTGTTCCGACATAAGGCTGATCAGCCAACGGAAATAAAATTAATCTAAAATTGAAACGGAATGTTACTAGAAAATAAACAAGTTGCCATCGTTGGCGGCGGTCCGGGCGGACTTACCTTAGCCCGACTTTTACAATTGCAAAACGCAGCCGTAAAAGTATATGAAAGAGATTTAAATAAAAATGCGAGAGTGCAGGGTTCTCCACTGGACATGCATGAGGAATCGGGTTTGGCAGCGATTCACAAAGCCCATTTATTTGAAGCATTTAAAACCAATTTTATGCCGGGTGCAGATAAGACGCTCATTCTGGACGAAAATGCGACGATACACCTGAGTGACCACGACACAAACCGTGAGGAAGATTTCGGCAATGCCTATTTCAGACCTGAAATCGATCGTGGCGCACTACGAAAAATGCTGCTGGAATCCTTAGAACCCAAAACCATCGTATGGGACAGTCATTTTATTTCGATGGAAGCACAAGAGGAGGGCTGGTTACTGCATTTCAAAAATGGCTCATCTGTTTATGCTGATATTGTAATTGGTTCTGATGGTGCCAATTCTAAAATCCGTCCTTACATCACCGACATCAAACCCTTCTATTCGGGTATAACGATGCTTGAAGGTACTATTTACGAATCTGAAAAAGCAGCACCTCATATCCATTCCCTACTTAAAGGCGGTAAAATAATGGCCTTTGGCGATACCAAAAATATCCTGATGGGACAAAAAGCCGACGATGCCCTTGGCTTTTACGCCAGCTTCAAAACCGATGAAAACTGGGCCGCAAAAAGTGGTCTGGACTATGCTGATCCAACACAAATACTGGACTGGTTTAAAGAAGAATATCCGGAATGGAGCAGTATCTGGTACGAATTATTCGAAAATGTTTCAGTGCCTTTTATTCCGCGTCCGATTTACTGTATTCCTTTAGATCAGACCTGGCAATCTTTGCCGAATGTGACCATCATTGGTGATGCCGCGCATGTCATGCCGCCATTTGCAGGTGAAGGTGCTAATATGGCCATGCTCGATGCTTTGGAACTAAGTGAATATCTTACCTCTGATCACTATAAAACCATACCCGAAGCTATTGCAGCGTATGAAAGCAAAATGCGTGAAAGAGCAGCAAAAGCAGCACAGGAATCACTGGAAAATGGCGAGAAAATGCATTCGAAAGACGCATTACAAACAATGTTGGGCTTCTTTGGTGGAGAGTAGAGTTACTGAGTTACTAAGGCTCTAAGTTGCTGAGGTTCTGAGAAAAACTTTGCGTCTTCGCTCCCGATAGCTATCGGGATTGCGTGATTCTAATTTTAGCTTTTTAATATAACTGCGAAATTTTCACGCAAAGGCGCAAAGTTTATAGATTAAAGATTAAAAAAAAACTTCGCACCTCTTCGCGAAACAAAACAAACCTTTGAACCTCTGCCTCTTTGCTCCTCTGAACCTATATACTTTACCTATATACCCCAGCCTCTTTGCACCTTTGTACCTCTATAATTTCAATACCAATTTCTAAATCCTTAATTTCGCTCTCAAATAAGAAAGAGAAAATGAAGGTCTGTATTGCTGAGAAACCAAGTGTAGCACGTGAAATCGCATCTGTTTTGGGCGCCAATACCAAACACGATGGTTATTACGAGGGCAACGGTTATGCCGTGACCTATACCTTTGGACATTTGTGCACCTTAAAAGAACCCAACGATTACAAACCGCACTGGAAAAGCTGGGACCTGAACAACCTGCCGATGCTTCCTGATAAATTCGAAACCAAAGTAGTACAAAATGCAGGAATCGAAAAGCAATTTAAAATTATAAAAAGTCTGTTTGACAAAGCCGAGGTAGTCATAAACTGCGGGGATGCCGGACAGGAAGGAGAACTCATTCAGCGTTGGGTGATGAACGAAGCACATTATAAAGGCGAAGTACAGCGCTTATGGATTTCGTCCCTGACTACAGAAGCCATAAAAGAAGGTTTTGAAAACTTAAAACCCTCCGCTAATTACGATAATTTATTCTACGCCGGTTTTTCCAGAGCTATTGGCGACTGGTTATTGGGAATGAATGCCACACGTTTATATACCGTAAAACATGGTGGGTATAAACAGGTATTGTCTATTGGCCGCGTACAAACTCCAACACTGGCCATGGTGGTAGACCGGTTTAAGGAAATTGAAAACTTTAAACCTCAGCCCTATTGGGAATTACAAACCTTATACAGGGAAACGCTTTTTAGTTATGAGGAAGGCCGCTTTTTGAAAAAAGAAGATGGTGAACTGCTGGCGAATAAAGTCAAAGAAAGCGAATTTGAAATTGTTTCCGTTGAAAAAAAGAATGGGAATGAATTTGCTCCGAAGTTGTTTGACCTAACGGGATTACAGGTATTCTGCAATACAAAATTTGGATTTTCGGCAGATGAAACGCTTAAGATTGCCCAAACGCTGTACGAACAAAAAGTAATTACCTACCCCAGAGTGGATACTACTTTTTTACCCAACGATATTTATCCGAAAGTACAGGGCATTTTGCAAAAACTAACAGATTATGCTGCTTTAACCCAGCCCGTTTTAGAAAAAAAAATAAAAAAATCACCTAAGGTTTTCAATGATAAAAAAGTAACCGATCACCATGCGATTATTCCAACAGGAGTACAAAGCAATCTGCAATACAATCAGCAGCAGGTTTATGATATTATCACCAAACGTTTTATTGCTGTTTTTTATGACGATTGTCTGGTTGCCAATACCACAGTAGTGGGAAAAGCGGCCGAGGTGATGTTTAAAACTACCGGAAAGGAAATCCTGAAAAAAGGATGGAGAATTGTTTTTGAAGACCCAAACGCCAAAGAAAAAGAAGCCGATTTGTTACCGAGTTTCGTTGTTGGTGAAAAAGGGCCGCATGAACCTTCCTTTTTAGAAAAGGAAACAAAACCACCCAATCAGTTTACCGAAGCAACTTTACTGCGTGCTATGGAAACTGCGGGAAAACAGGTAGATGACGAAGATTTACGGGAACTGATGAAAGAAAACGGTATTGGGCGTCCGTCAACACGGGCAAATATTATCGAAACGCTTTTTAAAAGGCAGTATATTGTTCGAAACAAAAAACAGGTATTGCCCACACCAACGGGAATCCAGCTTATAGAAACCATTCAGAATGAATTGATCAAGTCGGCTGAACTGACGGGCTCCTGGGAAAAGCAACTGAAAGATATTGAAAAAGGAACTTTTACCGCAGCAGCATTTATTAAGAACATGAAACGCATGGTTGAAGCTTTGGTATATGAAGTACGAAGTGAAACGAGACATGCTAATATTTCGCACGCAGCTGCGACTGAGAAAGAAGTTGTAAAAACAGAAAAGAAGAAAGCAGCCGGGATTTTGGCAGAAACCTGTCCGAAATGCAAAAAAGCCACGCTTATAAAAGGAAAGTCCGCTTACGGATGCGGTAATTATAAATCGGGTTGTGATTTTCTTTTGCCGTATACTTTTGCCGATAAAAAAATATCAGAAAACCAATATTTAAGATTGGTTCAAAAAGGGTCAACCGTAAATATAAAAGGCTTTAAAACCGATGAAGGAACTGTTGAAGGTTTAATTCGTTTTGAAGAAAACTACAAACTCAAATTAGAACCTAAAAAGACGACTCCAAAAGCAAAAGCAGCAACCACATCGGATGCTTTAACCTGCCCGAAATGCAAAAAAGGAACAATTCTGAAAGGAAAAACCGCTTATGGCTGCGGCGATTATAAACTGGGCTGTGATTTTAAAGTCACTTTTGATGCCGTACGGGCGAAACTAAAAGATCAGAAACCGACAAAAGAACTGGTGTATTCCATTTTGAATGAAAGTGTTTAGATTTTTTTTTGCCACTCAGATAGCTATAGGGATAGAAGATTAGAAGTGTTTTTTGCCACGAATTACACTAATTTTCACGAATTATTTTTAATAGCTGATGCGCAAAACGTATATTAAAATCATTTTAATCTTGTATCCAGATATATATATATATCTGGAGTGGCAAGTTTTTCACATTGCAGACTAATCAATTCGTGAAAATTCGTGAAATTCGTGGCTAACTTTTTTTTCATACTTTAGTACTTCCATTTAACATCAAAAACCTAATAAAATATGTTTCAAAAAATCACACTTTTAATGCTTTTAGCAGTCGTTGTTTCCTGTCAGAAAAAGGAATCTGTTGAAAAAGATAAAATCAAAATAGCAGATTGGCTGATCGGGAACTGGGAAAACAAATCACCGGACGGGTTGCTGATCGAAAACTGGCAGAAAGTAAACGATAGTACTTTTAGTGCGACCTCTTATTTTATAAAAGAAAAAGATACTTTGCATTTCGAAAAGATAGTGCTGTCTCAAAAAGGTGAAAAACTAACTTACAGCGCTACAGTAAACGGACAAAACAATGACAAAGCCATTGATTTTCCTTCTACCAGCGAAACTGAAACTAAATTGGTTTTCGAAAATCCGCAACATGATTACCCTCAAAAAATTACGTACACCAAAGGTGCAAATAATACTTTAACAGCTGAAGTTACAGGAAAGTTACAAGGAAAACTGACTACGGAACGATTTATTATGGTGAAGAAGTAATTTGCTTATCAGAATTTCACGCCAAGTCGCGAAGCTTTTTTTTAAACTTTGCGACTTTGCGTGAAAATTTCGCACTGCTATTGAAAAGTAAAATTATAATCACGCAGAGTCGCAAAGTTATTTTATTTGTGGCTTATGGGATTACTACACTCGTTAGAAATACCAAAATGAAGCAATTCTATGGAATTTTTTAAACCTGAATGCAGACCCGATTAAAAAATCGAAACTTTCAACCATCACACAAAAGAAATAAAACCTAGAACCTGAGAACCTTAGCAACTTAGTACCTTTCAAAAAACCTACTCCTTCTCCCCGATCTTATTGACCATTACAATCATCAGTATACCTAAAAGTGCCATTACTAAAAAGGCCCATTTCATGCTTAGGTATTCAGATATAAAACCAACCATTGGCGGTACCAGTAAAAAACCAAGATAACCAATAGTAGAAATAGAGGTTAAGGCAGAACCGGTACTTAGTTTTGATGATCTGCCCGCAATGCTAAATACTAACGGAACGACGCAGGAAACCCCTATTCCGATTAAGACATAACCAAAAATAGTGGTATACACATACGGCAGAATAAAACAAATGGAAAATCCTAAAGTGATGAAAACACCACTGTAAAACAGGATTTTCTTAATTCCGAATTGCATTACGGCATAATCTCCGAACAAACGTCCTAAAGTTACAGCTGTGGCAAAAAATACAAATGCGGCACTGGTTAACTTTGGAGAGGCGTGCAAAATATTTTCAAAATAGATGCCACTCCAGTCGTACATCGTATTTTCACAAGCCATAGAAACAAAACAAATCACGGCAAACTTAATGAGGTTTTTTTCCGGCATTGAAAAGAACTTCTTTTTAACCGGTACAGGTTCATTATGAATACTCAACGGATAAAAACAAGCCGTAAGACCCATCATAAAGATACTGACTCCCAATAAATGATGCGCTGGTGCAATATGTTGTGTTACCATTACATACCCTAAACCTGCTCCCGAAAAAACAGCTATACTCCAAACCGCATGAAAACGGGTGATGATCGATTGCGTATATAATTTCTGAACCTCTAAAGATTGTGCATTAATAGACAAATTGAAAATATTACGAGACGCGCCAAAAATCAAAAGTATAATGACCAGCTGCCATACAAAAGCAGCCAAACCCGGTAATGACAGAACAATATTAAACATAATTGCACCTAACAACATAATATAACGGCTGCTGTATTTATTTAACAACCTTCCTGTAAAAGGCATTGTGAGCATTAAACCAATCGGAAAAGCAAATAAAACAGTTCCAAACTGAGCTTCAGATAAATGCAGCTGGTTTTTTATGTGCGGAATTCGGGAAACCCAGGAAGAATATCCAAATCCGGAAAGGAAAAAAAACACAGTATTGGCCAAACGGAATCCTTTGGGCGAATGCTGTATTTTTTTTAAGAAGGGTAAAATCATGGGGACAGTTTCATTTTAACGCGACAAAATTAAGGTTTTTGAAATGTAACTTCTACCCTTTTTATCTTTTTTAATAATCGTCAGAATTTTAACTCACTTTATTTCCCATTTGCCCAATTTTAAAAAAAAGTGCAGAAAATATAACAAAAAGTACCTCAAATCAAGTGAAATAATATTTGTTAAGGAAATAGTATTCTTTACATTTGCACTGTTTTTATTCAATCTAAATAATAATAATTCTAAACCAAATTTAAAAGCCATGAAATTAAAAACAAGAAAACAGTCCAAATATTTCCTTTTGGTCAGTATGCTATTTTCAGTGTTTACCGTCTTGGGACAACAAAGCAACGGAAAAATAAAAGGGAACATCACAACCTCTGACGGCAAGCCGGCATCTGACGTAAATTTAATCCTTAAAGACTCAAAATATGGTACCAGCGCCAATGAATATGGTGCTTTTGAATTTAGCAAAGTAAAAGCCGGTTCTTATACTTTACAGGTTTCCTTAACCGGATACGAAACCCTGGAACAAGAAGTAAACGTTACAGAAAGCGAAACGACAACGCTTAACCTGCAACTGAATGTTTCGGATAAAGAATTAAAGGAAGTGATCATTAACAATGATAAAATGATTTCCAAAAAAACAGATTATGTATCGCGTATGCCACTAAAAAATCTGGAAAACCCGCAGGTTTACAATATCATCACGAAAGAACTTTTAAAGGAACAAATCGCAATTGATATTAAAAGTGCGGTTCAGAACTCGCCTGGCGCAGTACCCATTATTTTTCCTTCGGGAGGTTTGGGAATTACTTTCAGAGGTTTCAATACGGGTATTAATGCGAGAAACGGAATGGAAACAGTTTCCGGAAGAAGTTCTGTTTCTGTTGACAATGTGGAGCGTATAGAAATCATGAAAGGACCATCTGGAACCTTGTTCGGATCTTCGGTTTCTTCTTTTGGAGGTGTAGTGAACCTGGTGACCAAAAAACCTTTTGAAACACCAAAAACCGAAATAGCCTACACGGGCGGAAGTTTTGGACTCAACCGTGTTGCACTGGATCTTAACACCCCGCTGACAGCCGATAATAAAGTATTGTTTCGATTAAATGCCTCTCTGAGTACAGAAAATAGTTTCCTGAACTATGGCTTTAATAAAACATTTCTTTTTGCCCCGAGCTTTATTTACAAAGCAACAGACAAACTTACTTTAAGTGTTGACACCGAAATTTACAACACCAACAATACACGTCCGATGTATGCACGCTCTTACGGAGCCGGAATTACAAATCCAAATGATATTAAACTGGATTACAGAAAAACGTTATTTAACGATGATGCAGATGCTCAGACCTCTTCATCAAAAGTTTTTGCTCAGGCAGAATATAAATTATCCGACAATTGGAAATCTACTACTCTTTTTTCTTTTGTAGACGAAGATGTAGATCACAGTTACCAATATTATACATCCTGGAGTTCGCCAACACAAGTAACCAGAAGCGTTTCGCGTTATGGCCCGGTAGTTAACAAATACACGAATTTTCAGGAAAATATTAACGGTGAATTTTCCACGGGAAGTATTAAACACAAATTATTACTGGGCGCCAACTACAGATTCACTAAAACAGCTTTCACCTATGGTACAACAGGAGTTCTGGATAATATTGACATCACACAGGCTTACGAACCTATACGCAGAAAAGCTGTTGACGCGGTAGTATCAGAACTTGTTTATGCCGTTCCGGAGGAAAATACATTTAGTGTTTATGCTTCTGATGTTATTAATTTTACAGATCGTTTTTCTGCTATGTTAAGTCTTCGTTTAGACAATTTTGTTCAGAAAAAAATCGAAGATACAAAAGGATATAATCAAACTGCTTTGTCCCCAAAATTTGGTTTAGTATACCAGGTTATTGAAGATCAGGTTTCAGTTTTCGCAAATTATATGAATGGTTTTCAAAATGCCGCTCCGGTATCTCAACCGGATGAATCACAGTTAATTTTGGACCCAATTTACGCCAATCAGTATGAAGGAGGAATTAAAGTGGAAGCTTTTGACAAAAAATTAAGCACGACTATCAGTTATTACAGCATCAATATTGATAATGCCTTAAGAACAGATGGTGACGGTTACAGTTTTCAGGATGGCAAGCAGGTCAGTAAAGGTTTCGATTTTGAAATTATTGCAGCCCCAGTAGCAGGTTTAAACATTATGGCAGGCTATGCTTACAATGACAACCAATTAAAATCTTCAGATCCGGCTATTGGAGAAATGAAATCCTCTAATGCTCCGGAAAACGTAGTCAACTTCTGGCTGTCTTATAAATTTCAAAATGTACTAAAAGGCTTCGGACTTGGGTTTGGAGGCAATTATGTTGACAAGCAATACAAATTTGATGATGAAGGCTTTTTCATTCCATCCTACTCTGTTTACAATGCCGCTTTGTTTTATGACCAGCCAAAATGGAGAGTTGGTGTTAAAGCGAATAATTTAGGGGATAAAAAATACTGGGATGCTTATGGCGTTTCTCAGGCCCCATTTAATTTAGGGGTTAATCTCGCTATTAAATTTTAATCCTTTCAATTCCTTAAAAAATGCCTTAGGCCATCCGAAAACAGGGATGGTCTGAGGCATTTTCTTTTTTATATTTTTAAAGAAATTTACTGCCCTTTAGAAAACAATACTCAAAAAAAGGGCAAAATAAAGTCAAAATTTAATCTTTTATTTTTAATTATTCTAAATAAGGCTTAAGTTTGTAAAAAATAATTATATCAATAATTTAAACTTCATCTTATGAAATCTAAAACTTTAAAGTCAGTCGCTTTTTTATTATTTATGTTAGTAGCAAGTCCGCAACTGTTTGCTCACGCCCTTTGGATTGAAACTAAAGCAACCGGAACAAAAGGAAAGGCTCAGGAAATTTCAGTTTACTTCGGAGAATTCTCTGAAAATGATATTACCAAAGCAGATAAATGGTTTTCTGATTTAAAAGACTTTTCTTTAATACTGGTCAGCCCTTCAAAAAAGGAAACAAAACTAACTGCAAAAGCCCTTGACAATAAGTATCAGGCCTTTTTCACACCCGATGAAGATGGTGTTTATACTATTGTGATGCACCATACCGTTGGTGAAGTTTACGGAACAATGAAATTAGATTACAATTCGAGTGCCACTATAGTGGTTGGAAATAAAACTGCCGGAAATTATGCAACGGCCAATAAAAACCAAATCGGTTTATTCTCTGAAAATGCTGATATAGCCAAAAAGAACGAAAAAATATCCGGATTTGCTTTGTATGAAGGTGCTTCTGCAAAAGAAACAAAGATTAAGGTAATTGCTCCAAACGGTTGGGAAAAAGAATTATGGACAGACGATAAAGGTTTATTTTCCTTTACTCCAATCTGGTCCGGAAATTACATGGTTGAATATGCTCATACCGATAAATCTGCCGGAGAACATAACGGCAAAAAATATGATGAAATCTGGAAAATGGCTACTTACCTGATTACAGTTAAATAATCGCTTTATTTCTCAAAAACCTTGCTCTTTCAGCAAGGTTTTTTTGTTGCTTCAAACTATAAATTTAACAGTAATCATTAACACATATAACAAATTAAAAATATTTTTCCTGTTAATTAAAAAATCAAAATGCTAAAAAACAACAAGTTACAATATTAATAATAATTAATCTAAATAAACTTTGTTAAAGAACATATAGCTAATTATATTTGCAAAAAAATTATTTTTAATTATTCTTAATAAACAACATGAGATATAATTTACTATTCGTTTTATCTTTTTTAAGTTTTGCCTCGTACAGCCAGGAATATACAACTGCTGAAAATACGGCTTCTGTACATGATACCGTAAAAAACAAAAAAGGAGAAGTCCTTAATGAAGTATTGATTACGACCAACAGAGAACCTAAACCTGTTACAGCAGTTCGTTCGGGATTAAAACCGATGGACAATCCACAAAGCCTGCAGGTTATCGGAGCTGAAGTAATCGAGCAGCAACAAGCGATTCGTTTAAGTGAAGTTATCAAAAATGCCAATGGTGTTTATGTGGGTTCTGCCCGTGGTGGTGCTCAGGAATCATTTTTCTCCAGAGGATATGACATGTCTGGTAATAATATGTTTAAAAATGGTTTTCGTTACAATGCCGGTTCTATTCCGGAAGTTTCTTCTTTGGAAAAAGTAGAATTCTTAAAAGGAGGTTCGGCTTTATTATTTGGAAATGTTGCTCCTGGTGGAATCCTGAATTTAGTTACCAAAACCCCAAAATTCACTCGAGGTGGCGAGGTAGCGATGCAGGTGGGAAGCTATTCTTTTTACAAACCTACAATTGATTTTTATGGCCCGTTAAATAACTCCATTGCTTATAGAATTACGGCTTCTTATGAGAATTCAGAAAGCTTTAGAGATTACGTAAAAAACGAGCGTATCTATGTAAATCCTTCGTTTTTATTTAGAATTTCAGATAAAACTCAGATTACATTACAGGGAGATTATTTAAGCGCTGACTGGACTCCTGACTTCGGAACAGGAATCTATGGTAAAACTATTTTAGACTTGCCCCGTAACGAATTCTTTGGTGCACTTTGGTCAACTGGAAATACAAAATCTTCAAGTGCTTCGTTATTATTCAATCATGATATTAATGAAAATTGGAAATTAAACTTCAATTCTTCTTTTCAGTCTTACAGAAGAACACAAACTTCTACAGCGCAGTTAAGTACCATTGAAGCTAACGGAAACTGGAAACGTGGTTTGACAAAAGCAGATGCTGCTGAACAAATTTTTGGTGACCAATTGAGTTTACAGGGAACTTTTAATACAGGAAGCATAAAACACCAAATTTTTACAGGTGTTGACTACGAAAACTCTCTCGCTCCAAGTTATACTTTTGGATTCTATGCTCCCGGAAAACCAGCAGACCTTTTAACAACAGAAGCTACAGCAATAAACTTATACACCTATGATTACAGCACGCAAAGTACTGTTATTCCTTACCCAACAAGAACTACGCAATTAACGAGTACAGAAACACAACGTTTTGGAGCTTATTTTCAAGACTTGGTTTCTATCAATAAATACGTAAAAGTTCTGGCAGGATTACGTTGGTCCTGGCAACAAGGTGAAGCTACCACTACAAAAGAAGTAATCGAGAAACAGAATAATGTAAATGTTATTACAACTCCTTATGAAAATGCAGTTCCTGTAACCGGAGCCAAAACGTTAAACAGAGCTTTTTCGCCAAAGGCAGGATTGGTAATTCAGCCAACAACCGATTTTTCGATTTTTGCAAGTTATTCGAACTCTTTTACGCCTAATACAGGAACAACGGTAGATTCAAAACCTTTAGATCCCTCTATTATTGATCAATTTGAAGTAGGTATTAAAAAAGATTTCTGGAAAGGTCTTTTGAGTACAAACGTTACTGTTTATCAAATAGAGAATAATAACCTGGCACAAACTGCGCAATTTTTACAAGATGGCGTTACGCAAAATGCTAACAGCAATTTAAAAGAATTAGTTGGGGCTACAAAAGGAAAAGGACTTGAAATAGATATCACGGCCAGACCAGTTGAAGGTTTGAACATTATAGCTGGTTACAGTTTTAATGAGACTAAAGTTTCTAAATCATCCGGAACTAATGGAAGTCTTATTGTTGGAGACGTTTTGGCAAGAACTCCAAAAAATACTGCCAATTTGAGCTTTTTCTATAAATTGCAAAGCGGAACATTAAAAGGACTGACTTTTGGAGCAATTGGTAATTATGTTGGAAATCGCACGGGAGGCTGGAACGATGATTATTTATGGACCGCTGTTACGCCAGCAACTACGCCACCTACCTATGTAATTACTATCAGAGATCGTGATATTCCGTTAGAAGGTTATACTACTATTGATGTTTCTGCGGGTTATGAATGGGGAAAATTTTCGTTCTTATGTAAATTATCCAATATTACAAACGAGTTAAATTACACGGTACACGAAAATTACAGTGTGAATCCGATAGCACCACGCCAGATTCTGACAAGCCTTCGTTACAAGTTCTAATAATTTGAATTCGATTTAATTTTTAATATACCAAACCTCATCCCTTACCGGATGAGGTTTTTGCTTTTAACAAAAGAAAGTGATATAATTATATTTACTTTTACCCATCAAATCAAAACAAACATTTTAAACATGTCAGATTCCAAAAAGAACCAATTAAAGAAAAGTCTCGGTCTAAGTTTTAATATTGCAGTGTTAATTGGAGGAACAATTGGAGTTGGGATTTTACGAACGCCCGGCACGATCGCGGGATTGTTGGATAATTATTGGCTCATCATTGCCTGCTGGCTTTTTGGTGGCTTGTTCGTCCTGATAGGTGCCAATTCGTACGCGGAACTGGCTACGATGCTTCCTAAAGCCGGAGGTTCTTACAATTATATCAAAAGAGCTTTTGGCAACTATGCCGGCTTCTTATCAGGCTGGTTTGATTATATTACCAATGCCATTCCACCTGCTTTTTACTGTATTGTCATCAGCGAATATATCATCATTTTGTTTCCGGATTTAAAAAATTATTCGACCGTAATTGCTATTTCGTTATTAGTGGCTTTTGTATTACTGCATTTAAGCGGTGTTAAAAACGGAAGTGCCTTTCAGCAAATCACCAGTTTTCTGAAAGTGATTTGTTTTGTCTGTCTGGTGGTTGCCTGTTTTATGTATTCGGATGTGAAAGTACCGGTTATTCAAAAAGACAATTCTTTCTTTCAGATTGGGTTATTATTTGGAATTTTCAAATCGCTTCAGTTAATCATCGGAACCTATAATGGCTGGAACAGCGTTTGCTTTTTTGCAGAGGAAAATGATGATCCGGGTAAAAATATTCCACGCTCTTTGTACAGTGGCGTTTTACTTGTAATTGCCATTTATGTTCTTTTGAACCTTGCTTTTTTCCACGTTTTATCAGTTGAGACGATTGCAAAATCTAATTTAGCGGCTGCGGATGTTGCTAATATTATTTTTGGAAAAAACGGAGCCGTGATCGTGATCGTCATTTCTATTTTTTCACTGATTAGTATTTTGAATGCTTTTATGATGATTCCCCCAAGAATCTTGTTTGGATTAAGCAGAGATGGTTTTTTTATCGAAAAAGGAACACAAGTCAACAAAGGCGGTACTCCAATTGTTGCGCTTTTAGTTTCGTCCTTATTCAGTTTATTTTTAATTTGTATCGGTTCGTTTGAAGTATTGTTTTCATTCGCGGCCTTTACCTCTATCATCGTTTGGGGACTGGCTTATTTCTCGCTTTTGAAATTAAGAACTACAGAACCTGATTTACCAAGACCTTACCGTTCGAAATTTCATCCCTGGCTGACGATCTTAGCCATTATTGTTTCCCTTGCATTGCTGCTTGGTTTTGTTTACAGTGATCCTAAAGGTTTCGGAATTATAGTCGTGATTACCTTAATTTCTTATCCTTTGTTTTTGGTTTTGAAGAGGAGAAAATAATTTGTCATTTCGAATGAGATTCCTTCATTCCTCGGAATGACAAATAGTAAAAAAAATAGGCTGTCTTTTTGAAGACAGCCTATTTTTTTATAGAAAACCTGATTCTGATTCTTACTTCAAACCGGCTAAACTTTGCTCAATTGTAGCAATTTTTGCCAATGCATCAGCTTCTTTTTGTCTTTCGTTAGCCAAAACTTTTTCCGGTGCTCCGGCAACAAATTTTTCATTGGCCAGCTTCGACTGCACTGATTTTAAGAAACCTTGTGTATATACTAATTCAGCATTCAGTTTTGAAATTTCAGCTTCAACGTCAATATTTCCTGTAATCGGAATAAAATATTCATTTGACTTTACACGGAAAGATAATGCACCGTCTACTTTATCAGAAACATATTCTAAGGAAGTAATGTTCCCTAGTTTCGTGATCACCGAATCAAAGTAAGTGGAAGCTTTATCGTTGTTTACCGCTTTCAATTCAATGGCATCCTTAAACGGAATATTCTTGTCTTTACGAATGGTTCTGATTCCGGAAATTACTTCAATTGAATTTTCAAAATCGCTTATTAATTTTGCATCAAATGATTTTAATTCCGGCCAGGTTGAAACAATTAAAGCTTCTTCCGGAGTTCTTTCAGCAATTAAATGCCAGATTTCCTCTGTTAGGAAAGGCATAAACGGATGAAGTAATTTCAGGTTACTTTCTAACATTTCAATTGCTTTATCAAACGTCTTTTTGTCAATTGGCTGTTGGTAGGCAGGTTTGATCATTTCAAGAAACCAGGAACAGAAATCATCCCAAACCAATTTATAAATGGCCATTAATGCATCTGAAATTCTGTATTTGTCGAAGTTATCTTCAATATCAACAAGCGTTTGCTGCAATTTCGCTTCATACCATTCGATGGCTACTTTTGAGGATTCCGGCTGTGGAATCGTTGCTGAAACTTCCCATCCTTTTATTAGTTTAAAGGCATTCCAAATTTTGTTCGAAAATGCTTTTCCCTGATTGCATAGTTCTTCGTCAAACATAATATCGTTTCCGGCAGAAGCGCTCAAAAGCAATCCTACACGAACACCATCGGCACCGAATGTATCGATTAAATCTAAAGGATCAGGAGAATTTCCTAATGATTTAGACATTTTACGACGTTGTTTGTCACGTACCAAACCTGTCAGGTATACATTTGTAAATGGCTTTTCTCCGGCATATTCGTAACCTGCAATAATCATTCTCGCTACCCAGAAAAATAAAATGTCCGGACCGGTTACCAAATCATTGGTTGGGTAATAATATTTAAAATCTTCGCTTTCCGGATCCATTATTCCGCCAAAAACAGACATTGGCCATAACCAGGATGAAAACCAGGTATCTAAGGCATCAACATCTTGTTTAAGGTTACTGGTTGTTAGCTGTTGGTTATTGGTTTTTTCTTTCGCTAATTTTAAAGCATCTTCAATGTTTTCAGCTACTACGAAATCTTCTTTTCCGTCTCCGTAATAATAGGCCGGGATTTGTTGTCCCCACCATAACTGACGGGAGATATTCCAATCACGAATATTGTTTAACCAATGCGCGTAAGTATTCTCAAAACGTTTTGGATGCAATTTAATGTCTCCGTCAACCAGTACTGACTGAATAGCCGGTTTTACCAAATCTTCCATTTTCAAAAACCATTGATCAGATAATCTTGGTTCAATTACGGCTTTGGTTCTTTCAGACGTTCCCACTTTATTCAAATGGATTTCAGTTTTTGCCAAAGCTCCAATTTCTTCCAATTCTTTTGCGATTTCGGTACGAACCACAAAACGGTCTTTTCCCTGATACTGCAATCCGAAGCTGTTTAATGTAGCATCTTCATTGAAAATATCAACGATTTCAAGATGGTGTTTTTCTCCTAACGTTTTATCGTTCATATCGTGCGCCGGAGTCACCTTCAAACATCCTGTTCCGAATTCGATATCTACATATTCATCTTCAATAATCGGAATTACTCTTCCGCAGATAGGAACGATGGCGCTTTTGCCTTTTAAATGGGTAAAACGTTCGTCATTTGGATTGATACAAATTGCAGTGTCCCCAAAAATCGTTTCAGGACGAGTTGTGGCGATGGTCAGGAAATCTTCAGAACCTTCAATTTTATATTTTAAGAAAAATAATTTGCCTTGTTGTTCTTCGTAAATTACTTCTTCATCAGACAAAGTGGTTTTCGCTTCCGGGTCCCAGTTCACCATTCGGTAACCTCTGTAAATTAATCCTTTGTTGTATAAATCAACGAAAGAACGAATTACGGAAGCAGACATATCGGGGTCCATTGTAAATTTGGTACGTTCCCAGTCGCAGGAAGCCCCTAACTTTTTAAGCTGGTCTAAAATTACACCACCGTATTTATCGGTCCATTCCCAGGCATGGGCCAAAAATTCTTCGCGTGTTAAATCATTTTTATTGATTCCTTCCGCTTTCAGTTTCGCCACAACTTTTGCTTCTGTAGCGATTGAAGCGTGATCTGTTCCGGGAACCCAGCAGGCGTTGAATCCTTTCAGACGCGCTCTTCGTATTAAAACATCCTGAATTGTATTATTCAACATATGTCCCATGTGCAGGACTCCTGTGACGTTTGGCGGCGGAATTACAATTGTATAAGGTGTTCTATGATCTGGTTCTGAATGAAAATAGTTGTTTTTCATCCAGTAATCATACCATTTATTCTCGATCGTCTTAGCGTCAAATTGTGCAGGAATACTCATTTATAGGTTTGTTTAATCGTGGATATGTTTAATCGTTAATTCGTATAATTGTTTAATCGTTAAATTGTTGATAATCGTTGATTTGCTTTTTGGTTGTTTTGAACCACAATTTCAGAAATCAATTAAATGATTAAACAGTTAAACAATTAAACCAAAACAAAATTGGTTCAATTTTTGTAATTGTAACTGACAGCAAAAGTAAATAATTAAGTACATTATAAAAAGAGAAATAATAATTTGTGTATTAATTAAATCAGAGTATATTTACTTACAACTTAAAAACAATTTCGAATGAAAAATGTAGCCACTTTTATTATAATCGCATTGTTTAGCACAATTGGTTATGCACAAAACGGCCCTAAAATTGAATTTGCAGCCCCGGATAATACAATTGATTATGGAAAAATCTCAAAAAATGATAACGGCCTTCGATCTTTCGAATTTACCAATACAGGAGATGCACCCTTATTAATCATCGGAGCAGAATCTACCGTTAGTTCTATAGTAGTAACAAAACCTGCTGCTGCCATTCAACCTGGAAAAAAAGGAAAAATTGATGTAAAATACAATATGGCTGCCGGTCCGATTCGAAAAACAATTACAGTTGAAACCAATGCCGTAAATTATCCTGACGGCAGAGTCGCCCTTAAAATTAAAGGAGAAGTCTTATAAAAAATTAAATTCTAAAAATAACAAAAGCCGTTTCTATTAGAAACGGCTTTTTTATGAAATAAATCCGACAGGTTTTGAAATGTATATTTTATTTTGATTTCTCTGTACAGTCAGCAGTATCAAATTTATATTTCACACGTTCAAAATCGATAGGTTTATCTTTAACCAAATAAGTAACTCCCATCGTCGTCTGCATGGTTCCGTTTCCTAAAATAAGTTGTTTCTCACGTTTTAGAAACGCCATTGGATTTTTGAATGTTTTATTTTTATTGGTTATTTCTATAAAAGTGTAATCTGCAAATAAGGTATCCCCATGAAATTCTCCGGTGATTTCCCCTGTTTTTTCAGGCGCACCAAAAACCTTCATGATCATGTTCCCGCTTAATTTTCCGCTTTTTAAGGTATTCAGTTTTAAATCAATAGTATCTTTTTCGTACACTGCTTTATAACATTCGGTACTTACTATCTTTTCGGCATCCGCCTTAGCAGCTCCTGCCTCTTTCTCGTTTTCATTTTTTTTACAGCTTTGGAGTCCGATACAGGCTAGTAGTAAACAGGAAATCGCTAGATTTTTCATAATTATTTTTTTAAAGGTCGTTGTTATCCTATAAAATTAAATAAAAAAGAAGCTAAAAAAAAGCTTCTAAATTAAAATTTCAATTTATTCAAAAAACAAACCCGACAAGTTTTGAAAACCTGTCGGGTTTGTTTAGTACGTACGATTCGTAAATCTACAAATTCTTAATTACGAATTCGCTTCGTCTGTTCAGTTCGTGTTCTTCTTCCGTGCAGGAGTCATCTGTTTTACATTTTATAATGGGTACTGATTCTCCGTAGCCTTTTGCGATTACCCTATTGGCCTCAATCCCTGATTCCAGTAAAAATTCTCTGGTTGAAGAAGCCCTTTTCTGGGATAAATTTTCATTAAACTTCGCATTACCTCTGGAATCTGTATGCGATCCTATTTCGATAACCATTCCCGGATATTTTTTCATCAGGGCAACAACCCTTCCTAAAACCACTTTAGATTCTTTTCGGATGTACCACATATTGTAATCAAAATAAATAGGATCGGTCTTTATAATCAATCGGTCCTTATCTTTTACAACATCTTTTTCCTGCTTTAAAATCTGCTCGACTTTTTCTTTTTTCTTAATTTCAGAAGCCACTATTTCATCTGCTTTTGCTTTTTTCTCTGCTTCTTTTAAAGCAATAACTGCCAAGGCTTCTTTCTCTTTTTTCTCTTCCACGAGACGCTGCTCTTCTAATCGAATTGCATCCAAAGATTTAAGCGCCATCGAAGCATCGTTGCCGGCATTTCTCGTTTTGCCCGAAGATATGGCTCTGGACTCATTCGTATACTTTTCCTTAAACGCTACAACAGTAAAGGAACTTTCGCAGGCAACCGTAAAACTAAATTTACCATCTGCGGAAGTAGTACTTGTATTGATTGTTTTTTTATCGGCATCCTGCAACATTACAATGGCATTCTCCAGAGCCCCTTTCGTACTAATATCTGTAATCGTACCGGTAATAAATTGTTTGCAGTCCTCTACAATCAGTTCTTTGGTTTCTTTGAATTGATAAATATCGTCACTTCCCTTTCCTCCTTCTCTGTTCGATGCAAAATAACCTTCTTTGCTGTCTGAAATATTAAATGAAAAATCATCTGAATTCGAATTTAAGGGCAAACCAATATTGACTGGTTTTGAATATTCATTTCCGTTAATTTCGGAAACAAATACATCGAGGGAACCATATCCTAAATGTCCGTCTGAAGAAAAGTAAAGTTTATTGTCCGGCGAAGCAAAAGGAAACTGTTCTCTTTTATTGGTATTGATAGCGGGTCCGAGGTTTTTTGGCGTGTCAAATGCTCCTTTATTAATATTGACGGAATAAAGATCAAACGAGCCTAATGATCCGGGCATATCAGAAGAAAAATACAGCACTTTTTCATCGGCATTCAGAGCCGGATGTTCTACCGAATAGTCTGCACTATTAAAAGGCAGTGATGTTATATTTGTCCATTTACCCTCGACTAATTCTGCTTTGAAAATTTGAAGATTGGAAATTTTCTGTTCATTTTTTTTCTTCTTACCGTTTTTAGAATTATTACGTGTAAAATAAATCGTATTCCCGTCTTTTGTAAAAACGGCATTGGATTCGTGCATTCCGGTTTTTAATTCCTTAGCGAAATAATGCACTATTGAATCTGCCGAATTGATGTTCTTCAAGGGTACTTTAACCAAATTCAGATACGTCTCATTATCCCATTTAAACTTTTTATCCAGCAATCCGGGTTTTAGTTTTACTGCGGCAAAGACCAGATTATCCCGGTACTTAACTGCTCCAAATTCAGAGTTAGGCGTATTTACAGCCAGGTTTTTAATTTCAAACCGATTACCAATTGCCGAAACATTTTCTAATTCTTTTAGCTCTTTTTCAAAAGAAACAAGATCTTCCGTATTGGCAGATTTTGCATAATATTCTTTCAATGCACCATTGGCATCATCGTAACTATTACTTGCCTTTAGGGTTTGTGCATATCTGTAGTAATATTCCCTGTCTAAATCTTTATCATAACTTTTAACCAAAAGTCTGTAATATCGCTGTGCTTTTATTAAATCATTTGTATAATAATAAGAATCAGCCAGATTTTTAATGACCTCTTGTGAAGGTTTTTCTTCTGCTAATTTCTCATATAAAATAATAGATTCACTGTAATATGTTTTATCAAAAAATCGTTTGGCTCTCACCAAATCCTGATCCTGGGCGTTTATAAACTGTATTAAAAATACGAATATAACAACGAGTATTTTTTTCATATTTTTCATTTTAGAAGAATCTTGGTGATTTATCATATCCTTTTCCTAATAAATCTAAATCAAAGAGCAGCATAATTTCGTGTGTACCAGAATTAAACTGCCCCAAATTTGAAAGGGTATAATCGTATGAATATCCTACCCTGAGTGAAGGTGTAATATTAATATTGAATAACCCGCTTACTGAATCATCTAAACGGTAAGCTGCCCCTAGTTCAAATTTGCCGTTGTATAAAACATTTGCCGTTAGATCCACAGTTATTGGAGATCCTTTAACAAATTTTGACATAAATGCGGGTTTTAATTTTACCCTGTCATTGATTTGAAAAACATATCCGGCCGTTAAAAAAGTATGAATTTCTTCTGATCCATAGGCATTTATTCCTGATTTTTCCTCAATATGTTTTGAACTCAATATGTTAGGAGCTGACAATCCGGCGTAGAAATTATTTCTGAAATAATAGGCACCAATTCCAATATTGGGCCGGGTCACGTTGATGTTTTGAGCGAATGCAAGATCAGTTTCCGTATCAGTAAAACGAAATCCGTTAAAATTGGTCTGCAAGGATGTAAACCCGGCTTTTAGTCCAAGTGAAAGTTTATTTTTTCCACCTAAATTCAGGACATAAGCAAAATCAGCATAAAAATTATTCTCTTTTTTGGCACCATCACCAATATCATCCGAAATTAACGACAAACCAACTTCTATCTTATCACTTATGGCGGTGTGTCCGAAAAAGGTAAACGTTTTTGGAGCACCATAAGCACCAACCCATTGGGTTCTGTAGAGTCCTCCAACATTCAGCATGGCAGGAGTTCCTGTCGCATATGCCGGATTGACCACACTCATATTATACATATAATGGGTGTATTCCGGATCCTGCTGCGCTGAAACTGAGGTTATATAAAAGAGAAGACTTATAAAAAGTATTATTTTTTTCATTTGAAAATCATATTAAAGAAGGCAACAATGAATCATCTATTTAAATAAAGACGCCCCTGCCTAGGTGGCTTATTATCTTTATTAAAATGGAGAACGTAAAAATAAACCCCGTTAGCTGCTACTCCATTACTAATACCGCTTGTTTCATAATTTATTCCATCCCATCCCAGTTTATCTTTAAAGCCTTTATACATTCGGCTTCCATATCTGTTGAAAATTTCAAGTACATAATCGGGATACAAAAAGTCGATATCCGGAATGACGAAAACGTCATTTACCCCATCTCCATTAGGAGAGAACCCATCGGGGATAAAAAGATTTTCGGGAGCGTCACAATTCGTTAACGATACAACAACTTCAATACTTTTTTCTGAAATACAATTGGTTGCATCTGAAAAATCGAATCCGTAATATCTTCCATTTTGAACCAAAGGTGTGGTTGAGGGCAAGAGGTTTCCATTAGCTGCGGCATCATACCAAACTACCGAAGCAGGTGAATTGGTGCGATTAGTCAGATCTAAAATCGTAGGATTATCCAGTCCGCAAAAACCTGATCCCTCTGAATTTAATTCGGGAGCAGCAGGATCATTTATGGTAACCGAAATCATCGTGGCTGGGGATGTACAGCCAGCCGCAGAAGTTTCTTTTACATAATAATTCTCTGATTGTAAAACATATGCAGGATCAAGAGGTGTCGTTGCCGTTTCAGAAATATACCATTTGTATTGCGCTCCATTGGGCTGCAAGTTGGCAATTGTTGCGTCATCAACCTTACAAAAAGACTGAGGTGCTGCGGATGGGGCAGCCGGGATCGCATTTATTAAAAAGCTATGCGACAAATTGCTGAGATTAACACCACATCCATTTTTATTATCCGTTAAATTCACAATATAAACGGCATAAGAGCCAGGATTTGAAGCCGAAGTGGAAGGAATTATAAAACTGGCATTCCCTCCTGAAACTAACAAATTAATTGTTAGCGGTGTAGATGTTGTGTTATCGGAAACAATATAAGATAGAGAGATATCGGTTAAGGCCCCTAATCCCGTAAGCGAAACGGTAACAGGTTCTTCAAAACATACATTCTTAATCTGCATTCTTAAAGCTGCTGTATAAGGTATATGTTTTATTACAATAGCACCACTCACATTTGCGGTATTAGAGCATTGAGAAATTACATGGGTAATATTCGTAATCGTTATTACTGCATTCCCGGGATTAGGACTTAAATTAGGCGGAAGCGTAAAACTTGCATTCCCTCCGATAAATGTAACTCTGGCTATTTGTCCGGATGCCTGATTGTCTCCTGATAAATTATAAGTAAGGTCATAGATTCCATCGCCAATTTTTACTGCATCGGAAATTTGTATCAGTGCACCCTGATTTTGGCAGGTTGTGGTTTGTGCAATTTTTGCGTTATCCAAATCCGGCAATGGATAGATAATTAAGTCATCCGACAAATTACCCATGATATTAGCACAGATTTTCAAACTATTTGTTTTATAAATACTTATAATATTTACGTTATAAGTTCCGACGTCCTGAAAATAATTTGGATTTATTGGGAATACAAGCGTTCCATTATTAAAATTTGCTGAGGCAATTTCAGTTCTTCCATTGAGTCCTGACACCTGAAATGTTACATAATAGGCACCATTAGGAATAGCTGCAGGTCCTTTTTTAATGGTAACGGAATAGTTTGCAGTTGGTATTTCGGTTTCACAGATATCACTATTGACTGTAACGGTAGCCCCTGTAAAATCAAGCTTTTTCTCGAGTCTGATCCATGCTACTTTTTCGTCGTCTGGACAAATTGGTTTTTGAGATAAAACCTTATAGCCAAAATAATAATATCCTTCACCAAATCTATCGTATATTTTTTCAATATCAACAAAGCGGTCTCCGGCAAATGTCAATTCTCCTGTACTGATACGATTTCCGTCTCTCCAGGTTCCCCCCGGATCTTGGCCTGCCAGTAAATTATTAAGATCAAAGTTCTTGTAAGCTGACAAACCATCTGATCCACACAAAGATAAATTTATATCTTCACCTGCTTTTGGAGCCCTGACAACCGTTATCACTGCCGTTGAAGATACCTCAGGGCAAGTACCGATAGCAGGTATCGTGTAGGTAAATCCGTAATCACCTTCTAATTCAGAAATATTAATAACGGGATCTACTTTTTTATTGGTAGTGTTATCATACCACTGTCCATAATCCTGTGGCCCTAAAAAGAGTCCATTAAAAGCCTCGAAAAGATTAAAAGTTATGTTTGCACTACATTGCGTAGAATTTGAGGCAACACCGGAATATCCACCAATAGTAACTGTTACCACTGAGGAATTATCGGTACAGCCTGCTGCACCATTTACTGTATACGTATAGCGGTACGTTTTGCTTTGGCGAATAAGATGCGCATTTAAAACTCCTGTATTTGCATCTAATCCTCCGGATTCATCATCATCTGACCAAGTTCCTCCAGCCGTTGGCGTTCCTCCCAATGCTGCATATAAATTAATGGATCTATTAGCAAGGTTTGGAATATCACAGACTGTAAGTCCACCATCATCACCTGCACATTGTGCATGAATGTTGCCGGATAATAATGAGGAAAAAACAAAAAATAATATAAATTGTAAGAATTTGATGTAGCTTTTTACCATAGAGTATTATTTTTCTGTAAACATAAGGAAATAGCGGGGTCTTTCAAATAAAAAGAGTATTTTTCTTATTAATTTTAATTACATTTAAATATATCATTAAAAATAAGACTAATTTAATGTTATTTCAGCCAACAACAGATTTATTACAACATTAAAAAATTATAATTCATCCTCAAGCTTAAATCTGAATTTTAAGATTAAGCTATTTCTTTCTACTTCTAAATTAATCCAGATATCATCTTCTGATTTTAAAAGGGCATTGATTTGTTGCAGGG
The DNA here is from genome assembly GCF_004345565.1 of Flavobacterium circumlabens. Lineage (GTDB taxonomy): Bacteria > Bacteroidota > Bacteroidia > Flavobacteriales > Flavobacteriaceae > Flavobacterium > Flavobacterium circumlabens. The sequence continues at coordinate 109,687 of NZ_SLWA01000004.1, forward strand.
TAAATTTGTATGGAACTACTTTATTGATGCTTACTATAATATCGCCTTTCATCAGACCACATTTTTCAGCAGCAGAAAACTTCCGGATATTTACGATTTCATAGACTGGCTTTAATAAAAATTTATATCTGAAATTATCATTTTTACTTAAAGTTTCATTGACATCCGACATAGACGTAGCCACTTGTACAGTCTGTAGATGAACCGTTTCCTGTACCCATTGCAAACCATTATGCTGAACGGTGATTCCGCTTTTATTATAAGTAAACGGTTCTGAAAATTTGCTGTTTTTTTTCAGATATAATTTCTGATCTGCATAATCTAAAACTACTGTAAATCTTTTCAAAATTTCTCCTCCCACAGAACCTATTCGACCCGGAACCATTTTTACATTTCGAATCGATGTCGAATCAGGAAAAGCAACAATAGAGTTTTTGAAATCAAAGTCAGCTATCGAAAATTTTGGAATTTTAGCCCGATGTCCTTCAATGTCCCCGCTAAAACCTTTTCCTAAAAAATCGGGGAAATTCTTTTTGGGCAATCTTATTTTATCATTTTCAAAAATCCAGAATGCATCACTATTACCAATGTCAATCAGTAATTTAGCAGTCACATCCTGATCCACTACAACCGCTTTTGCTTGAATATAGGGCTTTGATTTTTCTATGGTTATCGGGATAGATTTGAATTTTTTCTGAAGCCTGTCCCTCACCTTTTCGTTATTGGAGTGTACGATAATTTTCTTCTTCTGATAATTGATTTCGACTAAATTATTTTTAAAAAATTTGTAGCCAATAATTCCATTGACAGGAATCCCGATATGGGAAGACAAATTAAAATTCTGATCCAGAATGATATAAACTAAATGGTTTGTTGATTTTAAACCATGGGTTTCTAATATATTATTTGTTGATTTCAGTCCTTCAATTTCTTCCTCACTTCCCAGTCCTCTGAGCTTTATTTTCTCAATATTATTAAAGCTGACTTCCTGCTTCTCTTCCATACTGAACAAAATTGTTTCTTCGACCCCGGAATCCAGTAGGAAATTTAACTCAACCCCATTCACTTTTATAGGAATAAAAATAAGATTGTTTATCAATTTAAAGGGAATAGTAACTTTTGAATGATGGCTGTCCATCAAAAAATCATTTTGCGCATTAAGCACAAAAGGTGTTAAAAGTCCAAAAAACAATACAATATATTTTTTCATTGATAATTTTTTACCATAAAATTAATAAAAATATTGATAATTGTTACATTTTAATAAGTCCACTTATTGTTTACGCTAAATTCGAAAAAAAAATGCAAATTTGCACTTCAATACTAAAGCACATGCCAACAATTTCACTAAAAGGCACAAACATGCCCGAATCACCGATACGCAAACTTGCTCCTTTTGCAGATATTGCAAAACAAAAAGGACACAAGGTGTATCATTTAAACATTGGTCAACCGGATATCAAGACACCCGAGGTGGCCATCGAGGCGGTAAAAAATATTGATTTAACTATTATAGAATACAGCCCTTCTGCCGGATATGAGAGTTATAGAAAAAAATTAGCTCAGTTTTACCAACGCCAGAATGTAAATGTCAACCCGGAAGATATCATAATCACTACAGGTGGTTCTGAAGCCTTGTTGTTTGCCTTGGCCACAATAACAGATCCGGGAGATGAAATCATTATTCCTGAACCTTTTTATGCCAATTATCATGCATTTGCATCATCGACAAGCGCAACGGTTATTCCTGTAATTTCTTCTATCGAAAATGGATTTGCGTTACCAAGCATTGAAGAGGTAGAGAAATTAATTACACCTAAAACCAAAGCTATTTTAATTTGTAATCCCGGCAATCCAACGGGTTATTTATATACAGAAGCTGAAATTAAGCAATTAGCAGGTCTGATCAAAAAGCACGATTTGTATTTAATTGCTGATGAAGTTTACCGTGAATTCCTTTATGATAAAGATGATGTTCATTATTCTGTCATGAATTTAGAAGAGGTACAACAAAATGTAATCATGGTCGATTCTGTTTCTAAACGTTACAGTATGTGTGGCGCAAGAATTGGTTGTCTGGTAACGAAAAACAGAGATGTTTTGTCAACGGTTATGAAATTTGCACAGGCACGACTGAGCCCTCCTACTATTGAACAAATTGCCTGTGAAGCAGCGATAGATACACCTCAGAGTTATTTTGATGAAGTTATTTCAGAATACAAAAGCCGTCGTGATACTTTGATTACCGAATTAAATAAAATTGAAGGTGTCATCGTAACCAAACCAAAAGGTGCTTTTTATTGCATTGCGCAATTACCAATTGATGATGCGGATCAATTTGCACAATGGCTTTTAGAAAGTTATGACCTGAACGGAGAAACTGTAATGGTCGCTCCCGCAGCAGGATTTTATTCCACTCCGGGAATGGGTCTAAATCAGGTTCGAATTGCCTATGTTTTAAATAAAAAAGATTTAATAAGCGCCGTAAATGTTTTAAAAGAAGCACTGCTGGTTTATAATAAGAAATAACCTGAAATAAAACAGCCAAAAAGGCAATAACATGTTGATGTTATTGCCTTTTTTATTTTAAAAAATATCGATTTGCTTTTATTTTAAATTATATCCAAAAACTAACCACTAAATAGTAATAACGATAGAAAAGGTTTGCTTTTTATTAATTATCTTTACCGCCTTAAAAAGATATACCCACTATAATAGTAGTTTTTAATGATAAATAACGAAGATTTTTTAGACGAAATAGGAGACAATCATTTTAGCAGCAATGCACAAAACCCTGTGAGGCAGGATGCATTTGATCTAACTGATGATGAAAAAATAGAAAAAATAAAAAAAGATGTTGAAAACATCCTGCAAACCCTGGGAATGGATTTGACAGACGACAGCCTAAAAGGTACTCCAAACCGAGTAGCTAAAATGTTTGTAAAGGAGATTTTTGGTGGTCTTAATCCTTCAAAAAAGCCAAAAGCTTCTACTTTTGACAATAATTACAAGTACGGCGAAATGTTAGTAGAAAAAAACATTACGCTTTACTCTACCTGTGAGCATCATTTATTACCAATTATAGGAAGAGCCCACGTAGCTTACATTTCCAGCGGAAGAGTGATTGGTTTATCTAAAATGAACCGTATTGTCGAATATTATGCCAAAAGACCTCAGGTTCAGGAACGTCTTACCATGCAAATTGTTCAGGAATTACAGAAAGCGCTTGGTACGGAAGATGTTGCCTGCGTGATCGATGCCAAACACCTTTGCGTTAATTCAAGAGGAATTAAAGATATCGAAAGCAGTACCGTAACGTCTGAATTTGGCGGAAAATTTAAAGATCCTCAAACCAGAAGAGAGTTTTTAGATTATATTAAATTAGAAACTCAGTTCTAGTTTTAAACAATATTTCTATTATATTTATGGTCTAGCCCTGATAGTAGCGGCATCCTTTGATGGTGGGGTTCACCATCAAAGATACAGCGGATAGCAGGATTTAGCTCCTAAAAAACATCAATAAACTAAATATGCCTTTATACACGAGTCAACATTTAAAAATATACAATTCGCTTTCGGGTGAAAAAGAAAGTTTCAACCCTATTCATGAAGGAAATGTTGGAATGTATGTTTGCGGACCAACAGTTTATAGTAATGTACATTTAGGAAACGTCAGGACTTTCATGTCTTTTGATGTGATATTCAGATATTTTTTACATCTGGATTATAAAGTGCGTTACGTAAGAAACATTACTGATGTTGGACATATTGTAGATGATGTCGATGAAGGTGAAGATAAAATTGCCAAAAAAGCACGCTTAGAACAGTTAGAACCTATGGAGGTGGTACAGCGTTACACGGTAGATTTTCATGATATCCTGAAAGCTTTCAACTTTTTACCACCCAGCATTGAACCAACTGCAACCGGGCATATTATTGAACAAATTGAAATCATTAAAAAAATCATTGAGACGGGAATTGGTTACGAAGCCAATGGTTCTGTATACTTTGATGTTGTAAAATATAACGAAACCAACAATTACGGAATCCTAAGCGGCCGAAATATCGAAGATATGTTAGCCAATACCCGTGATCTTGACGGGCAATCGGATAAAAGAAACCCGCAGGATTTTGCGCTTTGGAAAAAGGCAGAACCGCAACATATCATGAGATGGCCTTCTCCATGGAGCGATGGTTTTCCGGGCTGGCATCTTGAATGTACAGCGATGAGTACCAAATACCTTGGCAATCATTTTGATATTCACGGAGGTGGAATGGATTTAAAATTCCCGCACCACGAATGTGAAATCGCTCAAAATGAAGCTTGTACCGGTCAGTCTCCCGTAAATTACTGGATGCATGCCAATATGCTTACTTTAAACGGTAAGAAAATGGCAAAATCAACCGGAAATAATATTTTACCGGGGGAAATTTTAAGTGGAGACAACAATATCTTAAGCAAAGCTTTTTCTGCTTCTGTAACTCGTTTCTTTATGCTACAGGCACATTACAGAAGTATTCTGGATTTTTCTGATGATGCAATTGTAGCTGCAGAAAAAGGATACAAAAGACTGATGGAAGCCGTTGACGCTTTATCTGGAATTTCTGCAGGAACAACAAGCTCCATTGATATTACATCATGGAAAAAGTTGTGCTACGACGCCATGAATGACGATTTTAATACTCCTATTTTAATCGCTCAGTTGTTCGAGGCTGTTCGTTATGTCAATCTGTTGAAAGAAGGAAAAGAAACCATTTCAATTGAAGATTTAAACACATTTACAACCGCAATTAATGCTTTTGTTTTTGATGTTTTAGGCTTGAGCGACGAGAAAGCCGCTGACAATAATAATGATAAATTAGAAGGAGTTGTAAACATGCTTATCGGTATGAGAAATCAGGCGAGAGCGGATAAAAACTTTGCTCTTTCTGATCAAATCCGTGATCAGTTGATTGCTCTGGGCATTCAGTTGAAAGATGGAAAAGAAGGTACGAGTTTTTCATTATAATACATTCAATTTCTAATAAACCATGAAAGTAATCACTCCATTTGTTTTATTAGTGCGTTTTTATCAAACTGCCATTTCGCCGTTTACACCGGCAAGCTGCAGGTTTGAACCAACGTGTTCAAGTTATATGATTCAGGCATTGCAAATACATGGATTATTTTACGGAGGTTATCTGGGAATAAAACGTATTTTGAGTTGTCATCCCTGGGGAAAAACCGGTTATGATCCTGTTCCGGAAAAGAAATGTTCGCACAAACATTAACTTTTCTTAAAGACTTACTCTGTTTTAAATATTTATTTTTACCAAACAAAAAACAATTTAACATATGACACACGCCTTAAATATCATTTGGAATCCTTCAGAAGGAATCGATTTAGGATTTTTTATGATTCGTTATTACAGTTTAATGTTCGTAATCGCTTTTGGATTAGGATGGTACTTAATGAAAAAGATTTTTGAACGCGAAAATGAACCCATCGACAAATTAGATTCTTTATTTGTATGGACTGTTTTAGCAACTTTAATTGGCGCACGTTTAGGTCATGTTTTATTTTACGATTGGGAATATTTCAGAAATCATTTACTTGAAATCTTTTTGCCATTTAAATTTGAACCAAAATTCGAATTTACAGGCTTTCAGGGATTAGCCAGTCACGGTGCTGCCATTGCCATTATCATTGCTATGTATTATTACAGCAAAAAGATCCTGAAACGTCCTTTATTATGGATTTTAGACAGAGTTGTTATTCCGGTTGCAAGTGGTGCCATTTTTGTTCGTTTAGGGAATTTTTTCAATTCTGAAATTATCGGACATGAAACTGCCTCGGCGTTTGGAATTCGTTTTCTTCACGATAAATACAGCAAAGCAGAAGCTGTAAATGCTACCAACATTCCGAATCCAAAAGAAGCTTATAATGCTATTGTTACAGATCCTAAATTCGCTGATTTATTAGCACAGGTTCCGGCAAAACATCCAACGCAGCTTTATGAAGGATTTTGCTATATTTTTGTATTTGCAATCTTATTCTTTTTATACTGGAAAACAAATGCAAGACTTAGATCCGGATATTTATTTGGATTATTTCTGGTCCTTTTATTTGTAGTTCGTTTCGTTGTAGAGTTTGTAAAAGAAAGCCAGGGCGGATTTGAAAATGAATTAGGTATATTTTCAACAGGACAATGGTTAAGTATTCCGTTTATTATAATTGGTCTTTTCTTTATCATTAGAGCTAAAAGAAACCCTTTAGCCACTTCATAATTCAAATAAAATCAAAATAAAAAAGCGTCCGGTATTTCAAATATACCGGACGCTTTTTTATAACGAATAAGAAATCCCAAACTCTATATTTTTAGTATTATAACCTGCGTTTGAACTGCCCAAACCCGCATTTGAAACATGTCTTACACAAGGACGAATATCAAATTGAAATCTTTGGACTTTAGCAGAAAAACCAATTGCCAATACATCCGCAAAAGCAAATCCCTCAGACATACGTTCTGTTTCGGTATCCGTGATCATCGGACCTACACTTGCCAAAACATAAAAAGAGAAACGCTCACTGATTGGTTTTCTGATCAAAAAACCAATGTTTAATACGTATTCGTGAACGTCTTTTAATTGTACATATTTAGCACGCTTTTCTATATAGTCAGGCTCTTCCGGTTTAACAAAATAGAAATTCAATAATTGATGTGTTCCAAAATTAATTTCCGGCTGAACCAAAATTTCATATTGAAAATTGCTGGTTTCCTTTAATCGGTAATACAATTGGGCTTTATAAAAATGATTGGTAAAGGTATAATTCCTATTATTGAATTCACTTCCGAAACCATAATTGAACCGAGTTTGTAAAAGAAAGCCAGGGCGGATTTGAAAATGAATTAGGTATATTTTCAACAGGACAATGGTTAAGTATTCCGTTTATTATAATTGGTCTTTTCTTTATCATTAGAGCTAAAAGAAACCCTTTAGCCACTTCATAATTCAAATAAAATCAAAATAAAAAAGCGTCCGGTATTTCAAATATACCGGACGCTTTTTTATAACGAATAAGAAATCCCAAACTCTATATTTTTAGTATTATAACCTGCGTTTGAACTGCCCAAACCCGCATTTGAAACATGTCTTACACAAGGACGAATATCAAATTGAAATCTTTGGACTTTAGCAGAAAAACCAATTGCCAATACATCCGCAAAAGCAAATCCCTCAGACATACGTTCTGTTTCGGTATCCGTGATCATCGGACCTACACTTGCCAAAACATAAAAAGAGAAACGCTCACTGATTGGTTTTCTGATCAAAAAACCAATGTTTAATACGTATTCGTGAACGTCTTTTAATTGTACATATTTAGCACGCTTTTCTATATAGTCAGGCTCTTCCGGTTTAACAAAATAGAAATTCAATAATTGATGTGTTCCAAAATTAATTTCCGGCTGAACCAAAATTTCATATTGAAAATTGCTGGTTTCCTTTAATCGGTAATACAATTGGGCTTTATAAAAATGATTGGTAAAGGTATAATTCCTATTATTGAATTCACTTCCGAAACCATAATTGAACCCAACTGAAAAATTGCTCTTCCCCTCCTGCCCATGCATTCTAAACAGGCATAAAATAAACACTAAACCTACTAGTAATCTTCTATCCATACATTTTCTTTATGGATTAAATATAGCACAAAAAAAAGATCCAACTTTCGTTGGATCTTTTTTTTATAATAAAACAGCTAATTAAGCTTTGTTATGCTTGTCTTCGATAGTATGTTTATCATCTTTAGAAATCGTGTCAACCAATACCGGTGTAGCGATAAATAACGAAGAATAAGTACCTACAACAATACCTACTAACATGGCAAAGATAAATCCTCTGATTGACTCTCCACCGAAAATAAACATTGTCAATAATACAATGATCATCATTAATGAAGTATTCAATGTTCTTGATAATGTAGTATTAATAGAAGCGTTTACAATATCTTCAAAACTACCTTTACGGTTTCCGATAATGAACTCTCTGATTCTGTCGAATACAATTACAGTATCATTCATGGAGTAACCGATTACGGTAAGGATTGCAGCAATAAAGTGCTGATCCATTTCCATGTGGAAAGGCATGAATTTATAACATAAAGAGTAGATTCCTAATACGAAGATCACGTCATGCGCAACAGCTGCAATCGCACCTAATGAATATTGCCATTTACGGAACGATACCATTAAGTATAAGAAAATCGCTGCCATAGCACCCAAAACTGCCCAGTAAGAGTTCGTTTTGATATCTTCAGAGATAGAAGCTCCAACTTTAGAAGCCTGAAGAACTCCAACTTTTTTACCGTCGTAAGTATTGGTAAATTTATCATAAGAAGTGTTAGGATAATATTTCGCTAACGCTTTGTATAATATTTGATTTACTTCTTCATCAACTGCTACTCCGTCTTCTTTGATTTTGTATTTAGTCGTAATTTTCAACTGATCATCGTCACCTAAGATTTTAGCTTCTACAGGCGTTCCGAAAGCAGCAGATAATTCATCTGAAACTACAGTTGCATCAACTGGTTTTTCAAATTTAACCTGGAAAGTTCTTCCTCCGACAAAGTCAACACCCTGATCTAATCCGTTAACGAAAAAGATAGAAATCAAACTTACTACCACTACAATTGAAGAGAAGATATAAGTAAATTTCTTGATTTTGATAAAATCAAAGTGGAAATTAGTAAACCAGTTTTTAGTGATATTCGTAGAGAAAGTCAAATCACCTTTTCCGGCAATATTTCTGTCAATAAAAATTCTTGCAATAAAGATTGACGTAAACATAGAAGTTACGATACCAATCAATAATGTTAAAGCAAAACCTTTGATTGGTCCTGTTCCGAAAATAAACAAGATCGCTCCGGTTAAAACGTGCGTAACGTTTGCATCAATGATAGAACGCATTGCTCCGTGCCATCCGTAAGATGTAGCTACTGCTTCAGACAATGACTTACCTTCACGTAATTCCTCTTTTGCTCTTTCAAATATAATAATGTTAGCATCTACTGCAGTACCTAATGTTAATACGATACCTGCAATACCTGGCAATGTTAATACAAAACCAAAACTTGCCATAATTCCAAATAAGAAAAGTAAGTTTAATAATAAGGCAAGGTTAGCATACCAACCTGCTTTACCATAATAGAAAACCATCCACAAACAAACTAATAAAAATCCAATTATAGATGACATTGTCCCTGCATCAATTGCAGCCTGACCTAAAGATGGCCCAACCACTGTTGATTGAAGAATATCTGCAGAAGCCGGTAATTTACCTGCATTCAATACGTTTGCTAAATCTTTAGTTTCAGCTACATCAAAAGAACCTGTGATTTCAGATCTTCCTCCTGCAATAGGTCCACTAGTAACACCCGGTGCAGAATAAACAATATTATCTAAAACAATAGCGATATAACTTTTTTGAGAAAAAGCTCTTCCTGTCAGTTCTTCCCAAACTTTAGCACCCTGACTGTTCATTTGCATAGAAACAGCCGGTTTACCCATTTGGTCAAAGGTATCTTTTGCATCAGTTACAAGACCACCGTTCATAGCCGGGATATTATCTCTGTTTCCTTTTAAAGCATATAATTCAACTACTTCAATATCTTTTGCTTTTGCATCTTTTATAGTAGTTGGTTTACTCCATACAAATTTTGCATAATGCTGATCAGCACCCAATAAAATTCTGATTTCAGGTCTCTTGAAGTATGCATTAACAGTTGCAGTATCTTTTGGAGCGAAATAACCTAAAACCGGTCCACCACCCTGACCTAAAATTTTGTCAAATAACGGGTTGTTTCCTTTTTTAGCTTCAGTTGAATCTTTAGTATCAGTCAATAAAGCATTCAATGAATCTTTAGCAACTGTTTTAGTTTCTGTTTTTTTGATTTCAGTCTTTTTCAGTGCTTCGTTTGCAGCTACTAAAAAGTTTCCGATTTCTTCTATTTTATAAGTTTCCCAGAACTCTAACTGAGCTTTTCCACCTAATAATTTTTTAATTCTATCTACATCTTTTGCACCTGGAAGCTCCACTAAGATTCTTCCTGTGGCACCTAATTTTTGGATGTTTGGTTGAGTAACACCAAATTTATCGATACGCTCTCTAAGTACTTTGTAAGCACTTTCGATAGACTCATCTACTTTTTTTCTAATCACTTTTTGCGATTGCGCATCAGTCATTTCAAAAGCAATTCCACCTTCACCCTGTAAGTTTCTGTTGGCAAAAATTTCAGGTGATGCTAATTTTGTTGTACCGTTTGAATTTGCATCAAAAGCCTCAAAAAATTTATCTAAATAACTTTTGTTTCCTTCTAAATTTGCAGTCGCATCAGCTAAAGATTTATTAAAAACAGGGTTTTTAGAATTATTAGCTAATCCTTTTAAAACATCTTTAATAGAAATTTGAAGAATAACGTTGATTCCTCCTTCTAAGTCAAGACCTTTATTGATTTGTTTGTTTTTTACTTCATTGTAAGTAAAATCCGTAAATCCAAGATTCACCACTTTTTCTTTACCAATAGAATCTAAATATTTTAGCTCTTTATCAGGATTATCTCCTGCAAAAGCCTTAGCCTCACTTTTGACATGGCTTGCCACATAAGTGAACGAAAGTTGGTAAATACTTACCAATGCAAATAGAATTGCGAAAAATTTAATAAGTCCTTTATTCTGCATTATTACTAAAAATTAATTATGTTTTATTGTTTGTTTTTGTTTTAAAGTCCCATAAAATAAGCCCTGACATGATTTTTTCAAAACTAAAAAACTAGATCACGAATTACAACATTTTTTTTAAACCGAGCAAATATATAATTTACGAAAAGATTAACCAATTTATTTATTAATTAATCTCAAAAAAAAGACTGCAAAAGTGCAGCCTTATCTTTTTTTTACCAAAATCATTATACTAAAATCGATTTTAGGGCATCATTCATACCTCTAACTGCATCTGCACTTTTAGCGAATAAAGCTTTTTCCTGCTCGTTTAACTGGATATCCAAAATTTCTTCCACTCCGTTTTTACCAATTATACAAGGTACTCCTATACATATATCGTTTTGACCGTACTCTCCTTCTGTAAAAACAGAACAAGCAATCATTTTCTTCTGGTCATTTAAAATACTGTCAACAAGGTATGCTACAGAAGCTCCGGGTGCATACCACGCAGAAGTTCCTAAAAGACCTGTAAGGGTCGCTCCGCCTACCATAGTATCTGCAGCTACTTTTTGTAATGCTTCTTCCGAAAGAAATTCTGTTACCGGAATTCCGTTGTAAGAAGCTAAACGTGTTAACGGAATCATAGTCGTATCACCATGACCACCAATAACCATTGCAGAAATATCATTTGCCGGTTTATCTAAAGCCAAAGACAAATAGGTCCTGAAACGGGAACTGTCTAAAGCTCCTCCCATACCAATAATTCTGTTTTTCGGCAATCCGGTAGATTTTAAAGCTAAATAAGTCATCGTATCCATTGGATTCGAAACTACAACGATAATTGTATCGGGTGAATGTTTTAATACATTCTCCGCAACTGTTTTTACAATTCCTGCATTTATACCAATTAATTCTTCACGTGTCATTCCGGGTTTTCTTGGAATTCCGGATGTAATAACCACTACATCACTTCCGGCAGTTTTAGAATAATCATTGGTTACTCCGGATACTTTGGTATTAAAGCCTGTGTTTGTTGCACATTGCATAATATCCAATGCTTTTCCTTCAGCAAAACCTTCTTTAATATCCAACAACACTACTTCGCTGGCAATTCCTCTATAAGAAATAACATCTGCACATGTAGCTCCAACATTTCCTGCTCCTACAATGGTAACTTTCATATTTTATACTTTATCGGTTATTAATTAATTTGTTTGTTTTATAAATCGACAATTCGTTTAATCGTCTAAGTAAATTTAAACAATTAAACGAATTGATGATTAAATATTATTACGCATCGATATTAGCGTAAACTGCATTTTTCTCAATAAATTCTCTACGTGGCGGAACTTCATCTCCCATTAACATAGAGAAAACTCTATCGGCTTCTGCCAGACTGTCAATGTTTACCTGACGTAAAGTTCTGAAACTCGGATCCATGGTAGTTTCCCACAATTGCTCCGCGTTCATCTCTCCAAGACCTTTATAACGCTGAATAGCAGCACTTCCACCCATTCTTTCGTTCGCCTGATCACGTTGCACATCATTCCATGCATATTCCTTTTTATTTCCTTTCTTCACTAAGTATAAAGGCGGAGCTGCAATATATACGTGACCTTCTTCGATCAGTTCTTTCATGAAACGAAAGAAGAACGTTAATATTAAAGTAGAAATGTGACTACCATCGACATCGGCATCACACATAATGATTACTTTATGATATCTAAGTTTTTCAAGATTTAGGGCTTTACTGTCTTCTGAAGTACCAACGGTAACTCCTAAAGCGGTAAAGATGTTACGAATCTCTTCGTTTTCGAATACTTTATGATGCATTGCTTTTTCAACATTCAGAATCTTACCACGTAAGGGTAAAATCGCCTGAAACGCACGATCACGACCTTGTTTTGCTGTTCCACCAGCCGAATCTCCCTCGACAAGGTAAACTTCACATCTTGCAGGATCCTGTTCAGAACAATCCGATAGTTTTCCCGGCAATCCGCCGCCACCCATAACCGTTTTACGCTGTACCATTTCACGTGCTTTTTTAGCAGCGTGACGTGCCTGAGCGGCCAAAATTACTTTCTGGATAATGATACGGGCATCATTTGGATTTTCTTCCAGATAATTCTCTAACATTTCTCCAACAGCCTGAGAAACAGGAGAAACTACTTCTCTGTTCCCTAATTTTGTTTTAGTCTGTCCTTCGAATTGTGGTTCTGCAACTTTTACCGAAATAATAGCGGTTAATCCTTCACGGAAATCATCTCCTGCAATTTCGAATTTCAATTTATCCAGCATTCCGGATGCATCAGCGTATTTTTTAAGGGTTCTTGTTAAACCACTTCTAAAACCTTGTAAATGCGTTCCTCCTTCGTGCGTATTGATATTATTTACGTAAGAGAAAATATTCTCTGTATAACTTGTATTGTAAATCAGCGCAACTTCAACCGGAATTTCACCTTTTTCGTGATCCATGCTGATAACGTGAGAGATAATTGGCTCACGGTTACCGTCTAAATAACGAATATATTCTTTTAGACCTTCGTCTGAGTGAAAAACTTCAACTTTAAATTCGCCCTTATCATCAACTTCTCTCTTATCGGTAAAAGTGATGGTGATTCCTTTATTTAAGTACGAAAGCTCACGCATACGTGCTGATAAAGTATCATAAGAGAACTCTGTAGTCTGGGTAAAGATCGTATTGTCAGGATAAAAAGTCTGACGTGTACCTCTTTTATCCGTTTCTCCAATTTGTTTTACCGGATATAAAGATTTACCTCTTTCGTATTCCTGCTCATAAATTTTACCGTCTCTAAAAACCGTAGATTTCATATGAACAGAAAGGGCATTTACAACTGAAACCCCAACACCGTGCAAACCTCCGGAAACTTTATAAGAATCCTTATCGAATTTACCTCCGGCACCAATCTTAGTCATTACTACCTCAAGTGCCGAAACACCTTCCTTTTTATGTAAATCAACCGGAATACCACGACCATTATCTTCAACTGTTACTGAACCGTCTTCGTTGATTGCAACACCAATAGTATCACAATGTCCTCCCATCGCCTCATCAATAGAGTTATCAACAACCTCATAAACCAAATGGTGTAGCCCTCGAACCCCTACATCTCCAATATACATCGATGGACGCATTCTTACGTGCTCCATTCCTTCTAATGCCTGAATACTATCTGCTGAATAATTGTTCTTCTTGATTTCTTCGCTCATATAATTTATTCTAAAAAAATGTAATTATTGTCTAACACGCAAATATATAAAAACGCAAATTATATATCCGTTAAATTACGATTTAAAGCTGGTAAGTTATTAACATATTGTCAAAAAAAGCCAATAAAAAAAGGAACAATCGATTTAAATTCCAATTTTTTAAAATTCCAAATTCCAAAAGTTGATTATGCAAAAAAACCGAAACAAACATCGTGATGTCATTTCGGTTTTTGAAGTTTTTATTTTTAAAATTTAAAATGCTAAATTGGAATTTGGAATTTTAAAAAATTGGATTTTTTTTTATTGTTTTTTATTAAAATCACCTACATAAATAGAAGTCATTTTATCCAGACTTAAATACTTTTTCAAAGCACTGTTTACTTCTTGTATTTTCAATGCTTTGACTTTGGTTTCTAAATCATCATAATCTTCCAGTGGTATTCCGTAAGTAAGGTGTGTATTAACCAGACTCATTAAAGTATCGTCACTTCCCAATCTGGTTTTTCTCTTATTCTGCCAGCTTACCAGATTTGTTTTCAGTTCTTCTTCTGTAAATCCGTCTTTTAATGCTTTTGTAATTTCTTCTTTTGTCGCCACTTCAACAGCCGTTTTTTTCGTGGGATTTAAAAATGCATAGTATTCCCAAAAAGCAACATCATTTGTAATCGGAACATCAATAAATGAACCTGCCCCGTAACTGATTCCTTCTTTTTCTCTTAATCGCATTGGAATTCTTGACGTTAAGAAACCTCCGCTTCCAATAATTTCATTAACCATAATGAAAGCTGGATAATCCGGGCTTTTCGTGTCCATTTTTAGACTGATTTTCCCAATAGCCACAGCGTTTTCCTTATCCGGAGTGCTATAATCTTTATCTAATTTCTGAGTATCAAAATAACTTGGTTTGGCAAGTTCATATTTAGATTTGGAATTCCATTTACCAAAAGTTTTTTCAAGAATTTCAGCGGTAGTTTTAGCATCTAAATCTCCGATCACACAACCTGTCCCGTTCTGTCCTCCTAAAATATTTTTGTAGAAATCTACTATTTCAGATTGTTTAATCTTCTTAAAAGCATCTATTTGTTCCTGGATTGTTGATGTATAAAAAATACTTTCTTTCGGATATTTGGAAGTTACTCTTGCAATTTCCGTAAAAGCTACCGACTGAGGATCATTCAGATTAGATTCCAGGTACGTGTTGTATTCCGTAATAGTCTTTGTTAATTCATTTTCCGGAAAAGTAGAATTCACCAGCAAATCAGATAAAATATCCATTACTTCTTTAAAGTTTTCTTTATAAGTATTGATATTGATCGATAGGATTTGTCTTGAAAAACCAAAATTCACACTAGATTTCAACTGATCTAATCTATCCTGAATTTGTTCTTTTGTTCTGGTTTTGGTACCTGTTTTCAGCAATTGTGCCAAAATTCCCCCTACATCAGATTTACCTGCCAGATCTTTCTCGTTACTTACAGGGAATTTAAAACTTGCCTGAACTTTTCCTCCTTTTATTTCTTTTTTAACCAATCCGTATTTCGCACCATTACTCAGCTTGCCTTCTACCAGATTTTGTTTTAAATTTTTTATGGAAGCTTCAAATGCAGCTGTTTCTTTTTCTAAAGCTTTTCCTTTATAATCTTTAGTAATCGCTGCTATTTGTTCATCTGTAATTTCTACAGTCTTTAATCGCTGCTCTTCTTTAGACGGAATAAAAATCCCTACAGTTCTGTTGTTGCTATTGAAATATTTTTCTGCAACTCTTTGTATATCTTCTTTTGTTAATTTCTCAACAGCATCACGATAGATAAACCCAAGTCTGTAATCTCCCGCTCCGATAACTTCTGTCAGATTGATTGCATATGAAATTGTATTGTTTTTTATGCTTTCGATCTGTTTAATAATTTTGGCCTTAGCTCTGGCTACATCTTCATCTGTATATTTTGTTGCAGGGATTTTATCCAGCTCTGCCCTTACGATATTTTCCGTTTCCTTAATGTCTTTATCATTTGGTACCGCTACTCCAAAATACACAAAACTTGCATCTCTTACTGTTGGCTGCCAGCTGTAAATACTAGATACTTTGCGGGTTTCCACTAACGTTTTATACAGGTAACCAGACGGATCTGCCGTTAAAATTTCTGTCAAAGCATCAATTGCAGCATAATCTTTATCAGCGTAAGGAGCTGTATGATACAAAGCACCTACATTTTTACTGTCCCCTGCTCTTCTTAATTCTACAAATTTCTCTCCATCCTGAGCTGGCTCAATGGTGTAGGTTTTATCTAAAACTCTTTTTGGTTTTGGTATCACTGAAAAATACTGTCCTATATATTCCAGTGCTTTTTGCTCATCAAATTTACCTGCAATAACCAAAGTTGCATTGTCAGGCTGATAGTATCTTTCGTAAAAAACCCTTAAAGTATTTGCTTTTACACGCTCGATATCTTCTTTACTTCCAATCGTACTATTTCCGTAATTATGCCATAAAAAAGCGGTCGAAACTATTCTCTCCTGCAAAACGCCGTCCGGATTGTTTTCTCCAATCTCAAATTCATTTCTTACTACAGAAAACTCTTTATCCAAATCTGTTTGCAGAATGGTAGAATTAATCATTCTGTCCGCTTCCATCTCAAGACTCCATTTCAGGTTTTCATCGTTGGAAGGGAAAACTTCATAATAATTGGTTCGGTCCAGCCAGGTAGTTCCGTTGGCATTTCCGCCTTTATCTGAAAGCATTTTTTTTATATCTCCAAGATTTTTTGTACTCTTAAAAAGCATATGCTCCAGTAAGTGAGCCATTCCTTTTTCTCCGTACCCTTCATTTCTGGAACCCACATTATAAATGATATTGACCACCATGTTGCTTTGAGAAGCATCTGAAATCAACAATACTTTCAATCCATTATTTAATGAATATTCTTTCACACCTTCTACATTTGTAATGTATTTAGGGGTTTCCTTTTTTTGAGCATAAACAGAACTCATTACGCCCAGTGAACAGCACAAAATTCCTTTGAGTAATACTTTTTTCATATTTTTCATTCAATTATTAAGACAAGATTAATTATTTATGACTAAACCAAATATAGTACTTTTCTTAGATACAACGAATCATTTAAAAAATTGAATCGCATAAAAAAATCCGAAACAAACATTTCAATGTCGTTTCGGATTTTGTAATCATCTCTTAAAGCCAACTATAATTCGGAATTATTTATTTTCTATTGAAAATTTTATCTCTAAACTCCCACACCTGATTTTGCAATTTTAACATCTGCTTTCAGGTGGGCTGCATTTGCTCTTCCGCTTGGATCCTGATTTTCCTGCCATTTTGGAATCCATTTTCGAACGGTTTGCGCCGCACTGACCTGTGGATAATGTTTATGGAAGATCGATCTGTATAAATAAGCTTCTTTTGTGGTTGGTGAATTGTATGGGAATTCTGCATTTGCACCTTCCAGTTGTTGATCCGTTACCTGCGTAGCACAATAGGCAATTAATTCGTCAATCCAGTTATACCCTACCCCATCTGAAAATTGTTCTTTCTGACGCCATAAAACCTCTGTTGGCAAGTATGGATTCTCAGGCGTATCAAATGCTTTTCTCAGAATATATTTCTCAATTCCGTCATAGGTCTTAGGCTGTTTTTCTTCCGGTTTTATTAACATATTCGCATCCAGGAAATCTTTGTCTAAAAACGGAACTCTTGTTTCGATGCCGTTTGCCATTGTCGATTTATCAGCACGCAATAAATCTGCCGTAAACAATTTCTGAACCCTTTCGATCGTTTCTTTTTGAAATCCTTCTGTCGACGGAGCATTTCTGAAATACAAATGACCTCCGAAGATTTCATCGGCACCTTCTCCGGAAAGAATGGCTTTTATTCCTTTTTCAGCTATCGCTTTCGACAATATAAACATGGGGACACTCGCTCTTACCGAGATTACATCGTATGTTTCAATATTCTGAATTATTTTTTCCAGAACTTCAATTCCTTCCTGAACAGAAAAATGAATTTCGTGATGTTCTGTTCCTAAAAATTCAGCTGCTTTTCTGGCAATTTTATTATCCGGAGCGTCAGCATTTAATCCAATGGAAAAAGATTGTATTTTTTTTCCGCTTCCGGCCAGTAATCGGGCAGCAATTGAAGAAATCAAAGAGGAATCCAATCCTCCCGAAAGCAAAACTCCAACCGGTAAATCGCCCATTAAACGTTTACGGACTGCTTCTGTCAGCGTCTCTCTTATTAAAGATAATTCAAGGTCGTGACTGGCCTTTTCATAATCCTCATATTCAGGCTGATAATATTTTACAAAACCTGTTTTTGGCGTGTAATAATGTCCCGGAGGAAAAGTTGAAAATGTTTTGCACTGATCTGCAATTGGTTTCATTTCGGAAGAAAAATAAATTCTTCCTCTTTCATCCAGACCGTAATACAAAGGCTTAACACCCAACGGATCTCTGCCCGCAATATAATCGTCTCCGTCAATAATTACAAAAGCAAAATCCCCATCTAACTTATTGCAAAAATCATATCCGAATTCTTCGTACAAATGCACAATAACTTCTGAATCTGATTTCGTTCTGAACGTATACTCTTTTAAAAGTCCGTTTTTTAATTCCTGATAATTATAAATTTCACCATCATGTGCCATCCAGGCATTCTTAGTTCCCTGAATAGGCTGTTTTCCAGAATTCAAATCTATAATAGACAAACTTTCATGGCAGATAATACTGCCATTTTCCAGGATCTGATACCCTCTTTCATCAGGACCACGGTGCGACATTCTTTTAGAAAGCTCCCTCACGAGCTGTGGGTCTTTTCCTTTACCTATAACGGCTAATATTCCAGACATACCATTCTTTTTTTTATTTCTATTCTTTTTAAGTAATCTTAAATTTTATTTCACAATACTTTCTAAGTTAGTTTTCAGCTATTCTTTGGGGAATGTCAAATATAAAAAAGAAAGTTAAATAATTGCCAATAATTATTTTTAAGTACCTGAAATAATACAATTTAACATTTAACGAAGAAAAACGTTCCCGAGAGGAGAACGTCTTTCTGATTAACAATTTTTAATTTAATGATTCTTATGCTTTTACGTAGGCGTCATCGTGTACACTTGCCACTGCTCTTCCGGAAGGATCATTCATGTTTTTGAAAGCTTCATCCCACTCCAGTGCAATTTTTGTACTGCAGGCCACACTTGCTTCCTGAGGCACGCACAAAGCGGCTGCATCACTAGGGAAATGTTCTGCAAAAATAGAACGATAGTAGTATTCTTCTTTTGAAGTCGGAGTCTGTAATGGAAATTTAAATCTTGCATTTGCCAATTGTTCATCTGAAACTTCTTTCCCGACTACTTCTTTCAAAGTATCAATCCAGCTGTATCCTACTCCGTCAGAAAATTGTTCTTTCTGTCTCCAGGCAACACTTTCCGGCAACATGTCTTCAAAAGCTTTACGAACTACCCATTTTTCCATCGGGTGTTCTTTGTTGATCATTTTATCCTGTGGGTTGATGCGCATGGCAACATCCATAAATTCTTTATCTAAAAAGGGTACACGGCCTTCAATTCCCCATGCTGCCAGACTTTTGTTGGCACGAAGGCAATCGTACATATGTAGTTTGCCTAATTTACGAACGTTTTCTTCATGGAATTCTCTGGCGTTTGGTGCTTTATGGAAATATAAATATCCTCCGAATAGCTCATCTGCTCCTTCACCGGACAATACCATTTTGATTCCCATTGACTTGATAACTCTCGCCATCAGCCACATTGGAGTTGAAGCTCTAACTGTGGTGACATCATAGGTTTCCAGGTTATAAATTACATCACGAACGGCATCTAAACCTTCCTGAATTGTAAATTTAATTTCATGGTGAATGGTGCCGATATGTTTCGCTACAATCTGAGCAGCCGCTAAATCCGGAGAACCGTCTAATCCTACTGAAAAAGAGTGCAGTTGCGGATACCAGGCATCTGTTGTATCATCTGACTCGATACGTTTTTGCGCATATTTTTTGGCTACAGCCGAAGTAATAGACGAATCTAAACCTCCTGAAAGCAATACTCCGTAAGGAACGTCACTCATCAATTGTCTGTGAACCGCTGCTTCAAGTGCTTTTTTGATTTCCGGAATACTGGTTTCATTGTCCTTTACGGCATCATAGTCTGTCCAGTCTCTTTTGTACCATTGTACAAATTCACCATCTTTACTCGTCATGTAGTGCCCCGGAGGAAACAATTCGATTTTGGTACAATATCCTTCTAACGCTTTCAATTCGGAAGCAACATAAAAAGTTCCGTCCTGATCCCACCCAATATATAATGGAATAATTCCCATGTGGTCACGAGCAATAAAATACTCATCTTTCTCAACGTCATAAATAGCAAACCCAAAAATTCCGTTCATTTCATCAATGAAATGAGGTCCTTTTTCCTGGTAAAGGGCTAAAATTACTTCGCAGTCACTTTCTGTCTGAAAGTTATATTTCCCTTCAAATTGTTTGCGCAATTCTCTGTGGTTGTAAATTTCACCGTTTGCAGCCAGAACCAATTTTTTGTCTTCTGTAAATAATGGCTGTTTTCCTGAAGCCGGATCTACAATTGCCAGACGCTCGTGAGACAGGATTGCTTTATCATTGCTGTAAATTCCGCTCCAGTCCGGTCCGCGGTGGCGAATGATTTTAGACATTTCTAATACTTGAGGTCTTAATGTTTCAGCTTTTTGTTTTAGATCAAAGGCACATACGATTCCACACATAATTATATATTTTTATTTTTAAATTTTATTTTGATAGGGCAAAGATGCAGTAATGGTTATAATTGAAAAACACAAAAGCCTATTTGAGTTACAATTTAAAACCATAAAATCAATTTTACATATAAATTGTAAAATTTTAGCACTAAAAAAAGCTTTGAACTTGAAAATTTTAATTTTGACCTGAAAACCGGTTTAAAATGTAATTTTTCAGAGAGAAGACTGAACTTTTTATTATCTAATTTAATTTTCATTGAAAAATCAACAAAGCTGTGAGTAAAAACAGCGAAAAGAATATTTTTTTAGCCGTAATGCTAAAATCGAAGCTTATTGCTAAATCTAAAAAATGGTACAGGGATTTGGCAGATTAAGCGGATCTACTGCTATTTTAATTATTCTAAAAGGATATAATGATGCAAAACTAAATGTATTTTACAAAACACTTTCAATAGTGTAATGCGTTTTATTGATCTCAAACTGAAACCCAACTTTGTTTCCCATTAAATGAGATCCTAAAGGAGATTGTGGAGAAAGTGCAATAACATTTATACCGTCGATCGTGATTTTGGGAAGGGCGACACTTAAGTACAGGTAAATTCCGTTGGCTTTGACCAGACTTCCGGAAATAATATTTTCTGTCTTTTTTGAAGCATCAATTTTATCTAAAATCGCTTTTTGGGTTATCGCTTCTTTTAGCTTATTGGTTAGTTTTTCCTGTTCGATATGCATCATCGACAGCGCCGTTTCGTGCTTATCGCCGGCGGAACCTTTTGCATCGTTTTTTGAGTCTTCCGTCAGAGCCGAAATCATGTCCCTGAAAACATCTATCCGGTCCTGAACCATTTGTAAATAATGGGTATGTATTTTTCGTTTGAATTCCATTTTTTTAAGGTACTGAGGTTCTAAGGTACAAAGATGCAAAGGTTCTTGTTTCTTTGACACTAATTTTCGCTAATTTTTTTTTGCCACTGATTAAAAGAATCAAAATGATTATTTACTTTAATTTACTGCGGCTTTAATTCGTGAGAATTTGTGACCCGAGCGATAGCGAACAGGCGAAGCAAATTAGTGGCTAAAAAATCATCTGAACTTAATAGTTTTATTTTTGCCACTGATTAAAAGGATGAAAATGATTATTTCATTTCCTTTGATTTAAAAGGCCTCGATTCGTGAGAATTCGTCAAATTTGTGGCTAATTATAAAAACAAAGTTCGCTAAATCTATATGAAAGATTAGCGAACCTTGCGTAAAACTTAGCGCCCTTTACGGTTAATTTTATTAAAAATCGAATTTATAATTGGCTCCGCCTAAGACCTGAAATCCCTGTACAGGATAATTCAGCCATTTTTCGTAAGCCTGATTTCCGATATTATTCAGTTTTAAGAAGAAAGTCAGACGTTCACTGTATTTGTAACCCAAATGTGCATTGGCATCAAAATAACTTTTTAAAGTTACTATAATCGGATCTGTGGCAAGTGCTAAATTCGACTGCATATCCTTACGTTCTCCCACATAAAAAACATTCAGGCCGGCATACCATTGTTTGGTGATATTTACATCCAGATTTGAACTTAATTTGATTGTTGGCAAATTCCAGGCTTCTAAAGCGCCGTCATTTTTGTAGCTGTTAAAAGTTCCGTTGATTCCAAAAGTAACATTTTCAGAAAAATCAGCTTTTAGTTCCCCGTAAAAACGAAAGGTTCTTACGTCCTGATACACCACTCCAAACGAGTTTCCGTAAGCATAGTTTTCCTTTGAAAAATCTTCTGTATAGTCATTGCTTTTAAACAATGCCTTATTTTTTTCATTCAGATAAGAACCGGTTACATTATAATTGATATTATTGGCCAATTTTCCTTTCAAGCCTGCAAAAACAGTGTATTGATTGCTGGTAGGTCTCATATTCAGCGTTGGCGACAAAAACGGATTTTCGGTCACAAAATCAGCGTAGGAGTTCTGATTCAGGCTGCCATTTGCTCCTGCATAAAAAATCATTAAATCACCTACTAATTTATAGGAAGCATTTACTTTTGGATAAAAATAAAATTTATTGCCGCTGTTCTCAGAATCCAAACCGTAATATAATCCGGCTCCTAACTCTAACGTCCAGTCGTTTTCAAGAATTACAAAACTGGGCTCAATTCCAAAATTAGTCAGGCTGTATTTTAAAGGCTCCGTATTATCCTTCGCATAATTGTTTTCGAAACTTCCGCTTACGTGATCTACAATGATATTGGTATTGATAGACTGGTCCATCACGTCTACTTTAAAAGATGGTTTTACGTAAAACCGATTTTCAGAAGAAGAAAAATTATCCGAAAAATGCGTGAATCTGGTAGTTATTTTATTAAAAATTCCTTCCGTGAAATCAATATTTCCGCCTAAAGAAATGGTATTGTAAGAATGATTGGGATTAATTTTATTTACTAAATCCATACGTTGTTCGGGAAGCAAAGTCGAACCAAATGCAGCCGGTAAACCGTACAAGTTGTAGATCTGGTTTTGATAACCCAAATCAACAGCCCAGGACATATCGCGATTGTTTGCGCCGTAACCAATATTCAAAGCAGTATCATAAAATTCATCATTTAACTCTGCGTCTTTTATTCCGCCTTGAGAGGAATGATGACGGAACATTCCGGAAAGATAATCGTTGTTTCCTAAATCCTGCGTGACAAACAATTCCGCATTTAGAGTGGAATAATTACCCAATCCTACAGTCGCATAATTGCTAAACAAACGTTCCTGTTTTGATTTCTCTACTCCTTCTGCTTTTCCTTTTGAAGGCGTAAAAGTGGAAGCCACAGGAACAGACAAAATACTGTATTTAATCGTTTCTTTTGGCTGATTTCCGGCATCGTCCAGCGAAGGAGTTTCTTTTACTTTAAAAGCATCCAGGACTTTTGGCGAATAGGGTTTTACAACATTTACCGTTTCTGTTCCGATGCTTTCTTCTTTCGTCTGCGAAAAGGAAAGCTGAAAAACAAACAGCAAAATCAAAATGATGGTTTTATTCTTGAAATTAATTTTCATATTTATTTTATTTTGTAAAATGTAAAATGTGATTTGTGAGATGTAAAATATTTTTACGACTTACATTGTACAATTATTTACACATTATCTAATTTTCTAATTCTCTAATTATTACGCTTCCCAATCTCCTTTTGCAACAAATTGAGATTTTCCTCCTATTTTAATATCAAATTGATTTTCGGTTAATTTTCCGTTGAAATAAATTTGAGACGGGCGATTGATATAATCTCCCTGATAATTAATCATTTCAATTTCAGCTGAATGATACTTCAAAAGAAAAGCTTGTAAACAGGTACTTGCACTTCCCGTCGCGGCATCTTCTACCAGCTGATTGTGTTCGACACAAAGCATTCTGCTTATAATTTTTGAATCTTCCAGACAATAAAAATATAAGGCCCTGTGATTTGTTTTGCAATTCCTGATCAGCCAGTCATTCATTTTGTCTTTGTCTAAAACCAACGCTTCTAAAGCTTTTTTATCTTTTAGCGGAACAATTACAAAAGCACTTCCCGTTGTGACTTCCTGAATGGAATACTGATCATCAAAATCTGTACTTTTCAAACTGCTGAAGGCCACAAAATCTTCTTTATCAAAAACATTTAAAAATTCCGGCTGAGCGGCTTTTAACCAGATCAGATCTTCTGTTTTACGAATCGGAATTTCTCCAATCGGCACTTTCAAAGTAATCGATTCAGGCTCATTCCTGAATATTTTATGGATCAGAACCCAGGATGTTCCAATAATGGGATGACCTGCAAATTTCATTTCGCTTGCCGGAGTAAAAATTCTAATCTCAGCACTATTGTTTTCAAAATCCAGCTTTGTAATAAAAGTGCTTTCGGCAAAATTTATCTCTCTGGCGATACGCTGCATTTCTTCCGGACTTAGATTTCCTGCATCTGAAAAAACCGCCAATTGATTCCCGGCATATTTATTTTCAGCAAAAACGTCGATGATATAAAAAGGTAAACTCATTGTTCTATTTTTTTGAGAGCATAGAAAAAAGAACATAGAAAATAAATTTTTTACCCAATCTACCTCTATTTTCTATGCTCTGTAATCTATATTCTTTCTTCTATATTCTTTCTTCTATATTCTTATTTAATAATCGAGGAATTCGTTTTAGACTCTTCCAGTTTAATAGCGTTCAGTTCTTTTTTGGCTTCTTCTACTACATCCGGATAATCGGTAAAATTGTTGATGACGTTATCTAAAATATAAGTGGCCTGATAGCTGTCTTTCAATCCGTAGAAATTTCTCGCCATCAAAACCAGACTTTTCGCACCGTAATATTTATAAGCCGAATAACTCTTCGCTAATTTTTGGACTGCTGCATTCGAAGCGTCAAATTTGCCTTCCTTTGTTTTAAAATACGCATCATAATACAATGCCTCCGCTGCCAGTTCTCCTTTTGAAGTTGTGGACAATTTCGCATAGGCTGCTTTTGCTTTATCTTCATCACCGGTCTGCATTGCGGCACGGGCTACGATAATCTGTGCATCTGCTTTTACGTTTGCATCTGCTTTTGGATTTTGCAGTACTTTGTCAGCGTAGACTACTGAATTCGTATAATCTTTTTTATCATAATAACACTTCATCAGGTTGGCCTGTGCAAAGTTTTGATTCTGAGCTAAATCGGCTTCATCATCTAAACGAACCAATACCGGAATCGATTTATCACAATCTTTGGCTTTCAGGAAAATCTGGGCTAACCTGTTTAAGGATTGTTCCGTAAATTCATTTCTTGGCTGATCTGTTACGTATTGGTAATTCGCAACAGATTTCGTTTCTGAACCTTCTGCATAATACAATTGTGCTAAATAATAGTTCGCCTCCAACGCATGAATTCCGGTTGGAAATTTGCTGATATAACCTGTAAAACCAGTGATAGCAGCCTTGTTGTTCTTCTGACTGTATTGTTTGAAAGCGCCTTCGTAAGTATCATTATCGAGTTCTGCATCTGTAACAGCCACAAAATCCAATGTACGGACCCAGATTGCATATTCATCTACTTTTCCGGAATCTACGTAGATTAATCTCGCGGTAGAGACTGCTTCCAAAGCTTCGGGTGTTTTTGGAAATTCAGCAGCAACTTTTTTAAATTTCAATAAAGCTTCCTGATCGCGATCTGTGTTGTAATACACCAAACCTTGCTTCAGGATTGATTTTGAAGTAAACGCTCCATTTTTGTATTCAGAAATTAACTGATCGTATGTTTTAATGGCTAAATCGTTCTTTTTCTGCGCTACATACGTATTTGCTAATTCATACAAAGCATCATCTCTGTATGATGATTTTTTATACATGAGCAGAAAATTATTCAGCTCGTCAATTTTTTTATCATTTTTCGACATCAGACCATAAGAAAGTGCTTTCTGATATTGGGCATAATCAGCGTCAACACCTTTCGCTTCCATTGCCTTTGCGTAAGCTTCCATCGCCGGACCGTATTTTGCACTCACAAATCGGCAATCTCCCAAACGCAGGTACGAATCATTTAAACGTACTTTATCTTCTTTTGAATTATCAATTTGTGCCTGGAAAGAATTACCGGCCTGATCGTATTCTTTCAGTTTAAAATAAGTGTAGGCAATGTTATAATTGATGTTTTTGTATTCTTCAGTAGTTTTTGCACCAGCCAATCCTGCAAATTGTTTGTAACTCAGTAAAGCAGCATTAAAATCATCTGTTACGTATTCTGATTCTGCTTTCCAGAAAGTGGCCCTGGCTGTAAAGTCAGGATTTTTTTGTTCTTTAATGGCACTATTGAACATTTTTAATGCTTCACTATAATTAGCTTCATTGTACAATTCCACACCTCTGTAAAAAAGAACTTTTTGGTAGGCTAATTTATTTTCAGGCGTCCTGTTTTTCTCCAGTAAAACTAATGCTTCCTTATAATTTTTAGAAGAAATATAAGAATCAACCAATAGCTTTTCTACCTCTGATTTACTGGAATTGTTGGGGTATTTTTTTAAGAAATCAAGCAGAATACCGGGAACTGTCTGGTAAGCGTTTCCAATTTCATAACTCAATTTAGCATAATTTAAAGCGGCGTCTTCCTGAATCTGGGTATTGAAATCCATTTCGGAAGCATTTTTAAAAGCATTTAATGCTTCTTGTTTTTTTCCGG
Organism: Flavobacterium circumlabens; assembly: GCF_004345565.1. Lineage (GTDB taxonomy): Bacteria > Bacteroidota > Bacteroidia > Flavobacteriales > Flavobacteriaceae > Flavobacterium > Flavobacterium circumlabens. The sequence continues at coordinate 136,553 of NZ_SLWA01000004.1, forward strand.
TATTCAGATAACTCAGACCTAAGTGATAATAGGCGTTTTGGGCTACGAAATCTTTTCCTTCAATAATTTTATTGAATTGGGAAATTGCACTTTCGTAGTTTTTTTGCTCATAATAAGCATACCCTAACTGATAAAAATCGGTGTTGTTCCATTTTCCTTTTCTTCCTTTATATTCCTGTAAAAACGGAATCGCTTTGTCATATTGCTTTAAATTGAAATAACTTTCCCCAATAATTTTATTCAGTTCCGATTGTTCAAGGGCATTTGATTTTGCCATTGCTTTTTGGCCCAAATCAATCGCTTTTTGGAAATTCCCTAATTTGAAATTCATGTCGGCCTGATAGTACGACAGCTTTTCCTTGTATTTTTCTTCACCTGAAACTTCATCAAAATATTTAGTGGCTTCTTTGTAATCGTCTCCTTCATACGCCATAAAACCTAAGTAATATTTGGCCTGAGAACCAAACTCGGGAGAATTAACCACCTTATTAAAATAGGTTGTGGCTTCTTTTTTGTTCTTAGCATTAAAGTAGCTGTATCCTTTTTGAAAGTTGAATTTATCCAGATCAGACTTACTCATATAGCTTTCATCTACCTTGTCAAACCACTGCAAAGCTTTGGGATAATTTCCCTGTTCGAAGAAAAAATGAGCCACTTCTACATAAGCCTGGTTTTGTTTTGTGCTTGTCGGATAATCTGTGACAAACTTCTCCATCAGCGCATCAGCATTGGCCTGATTGGTTCTGATGGCGCAATTGGCGATATAATAGGCACAATCGGACTGAACCTCTTCTGTTGTTGCGCTATTTTTTACATATTCGAAAATATGTTGTGCCGAAGCGTATTGTTTGTCGTTGTATAAAGCCAGTGCTTTGTCAAAATCCTTTAAATCGTAAGTATATATAGCTGATTTTTGTGCTGAAACTATGGTTGAAATAAGGACAATTGGTAATAAAAAGAACCAGAAAAGTTTACGCATTTTATTGTTATTTAGTATTCAAATTTATCATTTTATACCGTTTATAACGAAACGTTTCCGCCTTTTATTATAAAAAAACATTTTAAAAACTTATATCTGACAGCTTCTGCAAGCATATCTCTTAACCATATAAGTTGTGTAAGTTATTATAAGTAAGACTCTTTAACAAAGCGCTCAATGAGATTGAGAGTATATCAATTTCATGAATAAAAACCTTACCCATCATTTCCTAAAATGAACTTACATCACTTATATGGTTCAATTTTTCACGGGCTAAATGCTTTTATAACGTACTTATTCCTTCAGAATTCAATACCAACAATCTTCAGCACCATTTCCTAAAATGAACTTATATCGCTTATGTGGTTCAATTTTTCACGGACTAAATGCTTTTATAACGTACTTCTTAATTTAGAATTCAATACCAAAAACGTTCAGCACCATTTTTTAAAATGAACTTATATCGCTTATATGATTTAATTTTTTTATTTCTTTCTATTATAGCTTTTCTTCAGAAATGATTGAAATTTATTTTGAATCCAACCGTTATCTTAGTACTTTTACCATTCAAATCAATTTATTATGTCACAAATCGTACTGTCTCTTAAAGAAGTCACTATATATCAGGAAGGAAGAAAAATTTTATCTCATATTAATTTAGATGTTCAGCATGGTGAATTCATTTACATCATTGGGAAAACCGGTTCCGGAAAAAGTAGTTTCATGAAAACGCTGTACGGTGATTTACCTTTAAGTGAAGGAGAAGGTCATATTGTTGAATTTGATCTGGCAGCTTTAAAAGAAAGTGAAATTCCGTTTTTGAGACGTAAAATCGGAATCGTTTTCCAGGATTTTAAATTACTTCCGGACCGTTCGGTAAAAGACAATATGCTTTTTGTGTTAAAAGCAACCGGATGGCATGAAAAAGACGCCATGGAACACAAAATCGATGAAGTTCTGGACAAAGTCGGTATGAAAGAGTTTGTAAACAAAATGCCGCACCAGCTTTCGGGAGGAGAACAACAACGTGTTGCCATTGCAAGAGCGCTGCTAAACGATCCTGAATTTATTCTCGCCGATGAACCAACCGGAAACCTTGATCCGCAAACCAGTTCTGAAGTATTGGAGGTATTGAAAAAAATCAACGCCAATGGTAAAACCGTTATCATGGCCACTCACGATTATGCCTTGTTGATGAAATTCCCATCTAAAACCTTAAAATGTGAGGATGAAAGAATTTTTGAAGTAGTGCAACGCAGCGTGTAAGACCCGATTATTTTTTATAAACATGTGGGTTTTCACGAATTCCCTTTTTAAAGAACTTTCTCAGATTCATTCTTAAAAAAGTATCTATTTTTAAAATTGCATCCGTAAATTTATGTTCCGGTCTTCCTCTAAAGGAAGTAACGTGAAATTGGTCTGTTGCGTAAACCGGTACTTTTGAAAAGTAATAATTGGAAATACAACATCTGAATCCGTCAAAAACGATTGGTGACACCGAATGTAACGATTGATTGTGCGTCACCATAATGACCAATCTGTTAAATTTACTGTGAATTGTCGTGGGGCTTTTCTGCAAACCGTCGGGCCACAACTCCAGATTTCCGCCATATTCCTCTTTCCAATCCGGGGTAACGTAATACAATAAATTCAGTACACGCCAACGCTCCCTGTCTTTATCGTGCGAGTTATCTAAATGTGGGTTTAAAAACTGTTTGTTTCCCATCATCGAGAGTCCGCCCGCATACAAAAATTCATCCGGAATTGGCGCTTCAATCTGGCTGATTTCTCCAATTAAATCTACAATTTTACAATCCTGAAAGGCATAAATAATCTCTTCCAATACAGGATTATAACGGTTCATCTGGACCGCTACGTACTTATCTTCCTTGATGCTTTTCTTTAAAACCATCTCTTCTTTCTTCGGGAAAACATTGTATAAACTAACAGCTATTGCTTCAGGAAGCAGATCATCGATAAAAAGATAACCAATTGCCTTTTTTGACGCGGCAAACTGGCTGGCTAAAAGAGTTTTATTAGCGTTGATTTTATTATAAATAATTTCAGCAAGCTCAATTCTATTTATAAATTCCATACTTTTGAATGTTCTGTTACGTTGCAAATATATTACTAAAAATTGCTATTAATGCTCTCCATTCTTATCCCGACATACAATTATAACATCTATCCGCTTGTTTTAGAATTACACAATCAATGTTTAGGTTTAGGGATCATATTTGAACTTATCGCAATTGATGATGCTTCGACAATTCCATCTGCTGAAAATGACAAAATAAATACTTTAACATACTGCAACTATGAAGTACTGAGCACCAATATTGGCAGAAGCAAAATCAGAAATTTACTGGCCCGAAAAGCAAAGTATGACTGGTTACTTTTTCTGGATGCCGATGTTTTTCCAAAAAATAAAAACTTCATTTTAAATTACATAAATCACCTTAACGATGATGTAAAATTGGTAAATGGCGGTTTATTGTATCCTGATGAAAAACCAGAAAAAAGCAAACTGTTTCGATGGGTTTACGGAAAAAACAGAGAGGCATTAGATTATAAGATAAGGGAAAAGAATCCTTATCTGAGTTCTCTGAGCCTTAATTTCATCATTCATAAATCGATCTTTAAAAAAGTTTCGTTTAATGAAACCATTCCAAATTTAAGACATGAAGACACTTTATTCTCTTATAGTTTAAGCAAAGAAAATAGTAAAATAGAGCATATTAATAACCCGGTATATCATTACGGAATGGATGATTTTGAAGTAGCCATTCGCAAAGAAAATGAATCATTGCACGCTTTAAAATATTTAATTGACAATCAATTACTGTCTCCGGATTATGTCCGGATTTCTAAATTATTATTGAAAATTCAAAAAAAACACCTATTATCGGTTTTTGCCTTTTTTCATAAAATAACGCTGTCTCTTTTTCTTAAAAATTTAAGCGGTAATAATCCTTCTTTGTTTATTTTTGATTTATACAGATTGGGTTATTTATGTCAACTTGAAAAAGAACAAAAGGGTCTCATTTCAGCCCGTTAAACATTAAAAAAAATGCCGTTTTTTTCTATCATTATTCCGTTATACAACAAAGAAAACTTTATCGAAAATACGATACAAAGTGTGCTGGCCCAGACTTTTCAGGATTTCGAAGTGATTCTTATTAATGACGGATCGACAGACAAAAGTGAGGCAAAAGCACTTCAGTTTAAAGATCCCCGAATTCACTATTATTCCAAAAAGAATGAAGGCGTTTCACTGGCAAGAAATTTCGGCATCGAAAAAGCTAAATCTCCAAACATCACTTTTCTTGATGCCGATGATTACTGGTACCCTGATTTCCTGCAGGTAATGTTCGAAAAAATCAGCCAGTTTCCGGAACAAAAAGTTTTTAGTGCCGCCATCGAAATTGAAACTTCAAAAAAAACATTTCCTGCTCAGTACTCAATACGCAAAACTAACAGTTCCGAACTTGTCAATTACTTTCGTGCCAGCACAAAAGAACCTATTATCTGGACTTCATGCGCTGTATTTCACAAAAGTGTTTTTGACGAAATCGGAGTTTTTGACCCTAAAATAAAAAGCGGCCAGGACACGGATCTCTGGATTAGAATCGGATTGGTTTATCCTGTTTTGTTCTCATGGAAAATTCTGGCGCGTTATGTCTATGATAACAACAGCTTGTCTAAAAACGATACATTACTGCATGCAAAAATGGATTTGTCTAAATTTACAGCGCTTGAAAAAACGAATGCTGACCTGAAGTATTACTTAGATTTAAATCGGTTCTCGCTCGCCATCAAAAGCAAATTAACCGGTAATAAAGCCCTTTTTACTCACTTTTATACCGGAATTGATTTAGGAAAAATAGGATTCAAAAAAAGAATTTTATTAAGCCTTCCCTCCTCTTTATTATGGCTTTTGATTGAGATAAAATTAAAAATGGCTGACCTGGGTCTAGGTTCATCGGTTTTTAAATAGTTTGAAATTTTTATATTCCCTGATGTAATCTTCTTCGTCAAATTCGTCCGAAGCCAAAACCAGACAAACGGCCCCGGAAGAAAAATTTTGCAGTTCCCGCCATATTCCGTCCACAATTAACAAACCTAAGCTGGGTCTGTTTAGCGTTACCGTTTGTGATGATTTTCCGTCTTTTAATACCACGTCAAAACTTCCGCTTAAAGCGATTAAAAATTCCTGTTGTTTTTTATGGGCGTGCCCACCGCGTTTGCTTCCACCTGGAACATCATACAAATAATACACCCGTTTTGAGGCAAACGGAATGGTATCTCCTTCTATAACTGAAAGATTGCCGCGTCTGTCCTGAATTTTTGGAATTTCGATTAACTGAATATCAGTATTTGTAGTCATAGTTTATGTTGCGTTATTTCTCTGAATTTTGCGATTCCTGCTAAACCGCTTTTATATTTTTCTCCAGCTTCAGAAAAGCGAATGTACTTTTTTCTAATCAAAAAAAAGATATATTTTGCCAGCCAGATGTAAGCGAAGCTTCCATGCAATTTATAAAACAAAGCCGCTCTCGAATAAATTAAAGTATCAGATCCTTCGTTTTTTCCGGATGAAAATTCAGGATGCGAAACTATAATTTCCGGGCTAAAATAAACGTTCCCTTTTTGATTTAAGACTGCTTTTAAAAATAAAAATTCTTCGGCAGTTTCAAAAAAGGAGCCAAGTCCAAAATTGGTATCAAAAGTGATATTCTTTTTTTTAATCTCTTCTACTTTAAATGCAATTTCAATAGAACTCACATTCCAGATTGTTTTCGAAGTATGTCTAAAAGCTGAATCCCACTTTTTTTGCGGCTGCACAGCACCAATTCTCTGGTGATTAAAGGTAATGATATCTGCTTTCTCCTGATTTTGGAACGCTAAAAGAATATCTTTTCTGAAGTTTTCTGCAAAAACAACATCGTCATCGGAGATTAAACAGATTTTTTTTGAAGCATTCTGAATGGCTGTGTTCCTGCTTTTAGACAATCCCTTTTCAGTACTATTAATCACCCTAACGGAATCAAAATCAGAAGACAAAACCTTATTTAAAGATTGGTTTATAATCAAAATATTGAAATTTGAAAAATGCTCAAACGGAAACATAGGCAGCAAAAAATCAAAATTGCTTCTATCTTTGGTAGCAATTAAAATTTCGAAGTCCTTTTCAGAAAAAACATTTAACATTTTCATATATATTTACGTAAATATAAATATTTCCAGCACAAATGAGAATACTATTGGTAGGAGAATATAGCCGACTGCATAATTCTTTAAAAGAAGGATTGGAAGTCTTGCAGCATGACGTCACCATTATCGCAACCGGAGATAGTTTTAAGCAATTTCCTGTGGACTATTCCATTTTTCCCAGGTATTTTATGGATAACAAACTTTTAGTATTTTTAAACAAAATTTTGTTCCGTCTTTTCAAACTAGATTTGCCACTGGCGGAAAAAGGAATTCGTTTCTGGTTGTTTTTACCCCGATTAAAAGAGTATGATGTCGTTCAGTTAATCAATTCCAATGCAATTGAAACCTATCCTTTTTTTTCTAAATTTTTATTAAAAAAACTCTTTCGTCAGAATAAAAAAAGTTTTCTGCTCGTTTGCGGAGAAGACACGCCCATAATCGATTTCATGCTAAAAGATTCTTTACCATATTCTATTTTGACACCTTTGTTAAAAGACAGAAAACTTGGTTCTTATTATCGTTTTTCAATAAAATACACTCAAAAAAAGTATCGCGATCTCTATGATTTCGTAAGCGAAAGCGTTTCCAAAACCATAGTTTCTGATTTAGATTATAAAATTCCATTGCCCGAAAAAACCTTACTTCCGAATCCGGTAAATACCGCTAAAATTGCTTTTGAAGCGTTGGATAGCGTCCAAAAAGTCATCGTTTTTTTAGGCGTAAATAATACGAGCAGCATAAAAAAAGGCACTGGATATTTTGAAAAAGCACTTCAGATTATTCAGCAAAAATATGGTGACAAAGTAGGGATCATCAAAACTGAAAATGCTCCTTATAAACAATACATCACCCTTTACAATCATGCTCAAATTTTATTAGATCAGGTTTATTCGTACGATCAGGGATACAATGCACTTGAAGCAATGGCAAAAGGAAAGGTAGTTTTTACAGGTGCAGAAACTGAATTTACAAACTATTATAACCTTACCGAAAGAGTCTGCGTAAATGCGCTTCCGGATGTAGATTATCTGGTTCAGGAATTATCGTATTTAATCGAAAATCCTGAAGAAATAACAGCAATAGGCAAACGTGCCAGGGCTTTTATCGAAAAGGAACATGATTATGTGAAAATTGCTGAGAAGTACCTGAATGTTTGGAATGAAAGTTAAATCAAAATCTTCCTAAAATACAAACACAAAACAATCCAATACATAAAATTATCAAATGCCTGAGCCATTACTATGCCTTCAATTCCGTAATAATGCATAAAAAATAAACTGGCAAAATATAAAACGGTAAGAGAAAATAGTTCCGAAATTATAAAAGCTTTCGTTAGCTTTTTAGCAAAAAACTGATAGCCTAAAATAAGGGAGGCCACTTTAAAAACATCACCAATCAATTGCCAAAGAAACAAATTGGTAACCGGTAAAAACTCTTTCGTAAACAATACGTGGATTATGAAAAATCTTAAAAAATAAACCACAACTAATCCTCCGGCAAAAACAGGTAAAATTGATTTATAAAATCTCCAAAAAACAGTTTTAGTTTCTTCATTAGTTTGTGCTATTGAAAGTTTCGGTAAAAAATAGACGGTCAAAATTGTACTAACGAACATTAGATAATAAGAAGATATGCGAGTCATGGTTTCCCAGAAACCTGCCTGATCCATACCTAAATTTTCAATAATTTTATTACGGATAGCCAGAAAAACAATAGGTCCTAAAACAGAGGAGACCAGTGCCATTAGAGAATAAGAAGACAGATTTTTAATGATTTTGAAATCAAACAAATGCAAACGAACTGAACCTAAAAAGTTAATTTCTCTATTTAGAAAATAAAAAGTGACGAAAAACAATACTGCTGGTGTTAGTACAATTGCCAATAAAGCACCAAGAGTTTTAAATTGTAAAATCATAAAAACAGATACAAGCAAACCAATGGCATTGCCAATAATATTGATCCATATTACTTTTTTAAACTGGCTCAATCCATTTAAAATAGCGAGTAAAAATACCGAAACGGCATACCAGGGTAAGGCTAAAGCTAAAATTTTAAAAACGAGGGAATAATCCAATTGATCGCTGAAAATTTTAGCATTCCAGAATGCTGCAAAAAAATATAAAAGAAGACTTAAGATAACAGCAACGGTAATCAAACTTATAAAAACAGTGGCGATTATCTTTTGAAGTTCACTTTTATTCTTTTGATTTTCGGCTACATATTTTACTATTCCGTTCTGAAAACCAAGTGTAGAAATACTCTCTAAAGAAGTTAAAAAATTACGCAAATTCCCAACCAAAGCCATACCGCCCGGACCAACAAAAATGGCTAATATTTTAGAGGTAATAAGCCCAATTCCTATTTTTAGCGCTACACTAAAACTGTTTAAGGAAGTGATTTTAAACAAGGTTGTATGCGTTATTTTTTTTAAGGAATTCAAATTAATATTTATTTAAAACCGCAATAATAAAATCCACTTCGCTTTCTGTCAAAACCGGACTCATGGGCAAACTCAAAACCTCTTGATGAATCTTTTCCGTAATCGGAAAAGATAAATGATTCCAGTCTGGAAATGCTTTTTGCTTGTGTACCGGAATTGGATAATGAATAACGGTCTGAATAGTATTTTGGGTTAAATATTCCTGTAAATCTTCGCGATCTGAAGTCCGGATAACAAACAAATGAAAAACATGACTGTTCGAAAAATCCCAAACCGGAAGAACTATTTTTTCGTTCTTGATTTCAGATAAATATCTTTTGGCTACACTTCTGCGTTTGCCATTATCCGCATTTAAATTCGGTAATTTTAGATTTAAAAAGGAAGCCTGAATTTCATCCAGCCTTGAATTTACACCAATATATTCATTATAATATTTTTTTTCAGAACCGTAATTCCGCAGCGAAAAAAGCACTTTTGCTAATGCTGAATCGTTTGTAGTTATCGCTCCACCATCTCCTAATGCACCCAGATTTTTCCCGGGATAAAAGCTGTACGCCATTGCCCCCAAAGACTTTTCAACTTCGATCAAAGTGGTATTGTTGGAATTTGGAATTTTCACCCTATTGGAATTTTCAAAAGCTCCATGCGATTGCGCGGCATCTTCCACCACCAGCAAATTATTCTGGTTTGCAATTTCATTAATTTGATCCATTTCGGCCAATTGCCCGTACAGATGCACAGCCAAAATAGCTTTTGTTTTTAGAGTGATTTTTTCCTGAATCAGATCCGGGTTAAGATTGTAGGTTTCTAATTTTGGTTCGACCAAAACCGGTACTAAATCGGCTTCAATAATGGCTAAAATACTTGCAATATAGGTATTTGCAGGAACGATAACTTCATCGCCTTTTTGGAGTTTTCCTAATGTTATATATCCCTTGAAGATTAATGTCAAAGCATCAAAACCATTGCCTGTTCCGATACAATACTCGGTCTTGCAATAGGCCGCGAAAGCTTTCTCAAATGTTTCCACCTCTTTTCCTAAAATATACCAGCCGCTATCCAAAACCGATTTCAGTTTTTCCTGAAAAGCAGTTTCATACGGTTTGTTTATTTTTTTAAGATCCAGAAAAGGTATCATGTATTTGTTTGATTAGATAAAAACCGTTTCTAATTTACTATAATTGGCTGTTTCAACTTCATAAAAATCATGAATTATGGTACCGGCACCAAAACTTTCTTTCCAGTACGATAATCCTTCATTAAGATTTTTACCCTGATTTTCATTCGAAATTCCAAAATCGAAAAATCTTTTCCCGGCAAATCTTTCCTGAATTAGATACTGAAATAAGTAATCTAAACTGCCCAGGTTGTCACGCTTTTCGTTTTTCGAAATATATTGACAATGCGCTACCGTTTCGGTTTCAAAAATAGTAGTTCCTGCCACAATTTTATCAGCTGCATAAACATTAAACTGATAAATATTATTCGGAAAATGCGCTTTTAGCTGATTCATTTCTACTATCGAATGAACTGGTTTTGCCTGGTGTTTATGTGCTAAATTCGGAATTAGGACTTCATTCCAAAAGGATTCAAAATCATTTTCTTCCTTAATGATCAATTGATTTGAAATTGCCTTCTGAAAACCTCTTTTCCTGATTTTGGAAATGTTTTTTTCCTGTGATAAATCAATTACAGAAAGGGAATCGCGCCGGACTAATTTGGCTTCAGCTAAAAACAGACTGTATAAAATTTCTTCAGCGGGCTGGAGATGATAAATGGAGGGAATAGTTTTGTAATGCAATTTTTCGAATTCATTTTCATTCAAAAAAAACAAAATAGCCTTAAAAATTTCGATTACTGATGCTAGTTTTGTACTTCCTTCATACACCAATCCGCCATATGTTAATCCCTGATGCGAATACAACAAATTTCCTTGTTTATTAAGGGGTAAAACTGCTTTTACTTTTTGATTTTCGAATACCAAAAGCGAAAAATCTTCAAAACGATCTGCATGATATTCCATGAAATCCCGGTGAAATAAAAACGTAGCATTTTTGGCCTGAGCAATAAACGCATTCCAGGTTGTATAATCACTTTTTTGATATTTCCTTACGGTATACTTTGTCATTTTCCTGCCACAGATTTTAAGGATTCTAATCCTTTAAAGTGGCTAATATATTATTTTAAAATCTTATTTGTGGTCAAATGCCGGTAAATACCATTTGAATTTTACTGCCATTAATCGAACTGAAATAATTACAACGGAAGTAACTAGATATAAAATATCATTTTCCAGATTCAGCTTTTTCAGAATAAAGAATACAATTCCACCCAAAATACAGATCGTGGCATAGATTTCCCGTCTGAAAATAGTTGGAATTTCATTACATAAAATATCACGGATTACACCGCCAAAACAGGCTGTCATTGTTCCTAAGGCGATACAAATTACGGGATGCAGTCCGATTGAAATTCCTTTTTCCAAACCAATTAAAGTAAAAACGCCCAACCCAATCGTATCAAATAAAAACAAGGAGGTTCTTAGTTTATCAAATTTTTTCCGGAATAGAATCGCAAGTCCAAAGCCTAGAATAATCACATAGACATATTGCAGATCCTGCATCCAGCCTACCGGCGTTCTGCCAATGAGAACATCACGAAGTGTTCCGCCGCCCACTGCAGTAACAAAAGCAATAATAAAGACCCCAAACGGATCGAGCTTTTTATGCATTGCCGTTAAGGCACCGGACATGGCAAAAGCCATGGTACCGATTATATCTAATAAATGGAACATTTTATATTTTTAACAGCCGGAATTTGAATTCCCCGGTTGGATTAAATTTTCTATCTTTTTACGTAAATCGGACTTCTTTTTAATAAATACGAAACAGAATCTATCCAGCTGTCTTTTAAATTTAAAAAAGGCTTTCTGGTTTGTGAGTAAATTTTACTGCCGTTTTTGTACATATCAAAATACACCGTATAATAGTAGTACATCTGAGTGTTAGCAGTGGTTGTAGAAATATCGTTTGTTTTTATTTTTTTGTCGTTGTCGCTAATTTTTGCATTTCCGCTGTTATAAGTGGTAGCCGTTGAACTTGAAGACATGGTAAATGAAACTTTGGCAGCCACAATATTATCAACCCCTAAGATTCTTTGAAGGTCCTCGATCGGCGTATCATCAATATTAGTATGGTCGATTCCGGCTTTGTGGAGTAAACTATTGGTAGTCCTTAAATCCTGAACGGTAAGCGGCAAAATATTAGCCGACTTGTCTAATAATTTATTGTAAAGGTCATTCTGGGCAAATTTTGACATGTCTTCCGAGCTTTGCAGATTATCCGAATTTACATAAGGAACCGGCAGTACAGCAATCGTATTGGTTTTCATTTCTGCATTGGCTGTCACCTGATTTGATGAACCGCTATTGCTAACAGGATTACTGTTCGCAGCAACATCGAAAGTCTGGGAACGGCCGCTTGAAAAATCAATTCTGGCAATCTGGGAAACATCCAATGAAATTTGTAAAGTTTCCCCGGGTAAGGAATATTCGACTGTTTTATCAGACATTTTTGAAATTGTACACTCAATAATCTGATAATCACGTTTTATTATTTTATCTAATTTTTTACCTCCGCCCTGAGCAAAGATGCTTACTGAAAAAAGCAACATTATAATCGTAAAAATTTTTGTAATTCTCATAATCTTTATTTTTTAAGTTACCCTACTCTTATGGCTTTTCGGTTACGCCCTGATGAATTCTTTATCGTTTCTATATAGTACTACATATTCTGTGTATAAAAATTATAATCTTTTAAAATCACCCGAAGAAAATCACGCTCATTGCCGGATTGATTTTTGATCCCGGAAACGGTTTCAATTTTAGAAACCAGTTTATGAATCGTTTCGTAATCATTTCTACTATCTGCTTTTTGAAATGTTTCCTTAATAATTCGCATATCATTATCAGACAATTTTATCACCAAAGGATAGGTTGGCACATACGCTTCCCCTATTTCTTCGAGAATAGTATGGCTTATATTGATTGTGCTTTTTAAGGTAATCACAGCGGTACCGGCCACCATATCGCCCAAACGCTGTCCTTTTTTACTGGAAACTACGGTTACCACAGCAATAATTCCGCTCAGAATTGAGATATCTACCAGCCTGAAAAACCATCGCATCAGATAATCTCCGAATCCGGCCTGATAACCATCAATTTTTACTACTTTTATTTTAACCAGTTTCTTGCCAATGGTCTGTCCTTCAAAAATGCTTTCCAAAGTGATCGAATAAATTATAATCGGAAAATAAAGGAACAAAAGAATTGACATTCTGGACCAGGTATCTAAACTATCTAATAATTTTCCCAATTGTAACGCATAAAAAAAGATAAGCGAAATCACTATCCCATAGGCTATTTTAACCGCTAAATCGATAAAATAAGATCCTATCCGCTCGCCGGCAGAAGCTGCTTTAAAATTTATTTTGACATTTTGCGTCGTATTAATTGATAATTCTGACATATTTTATATTTTAGCCCTTAATGAGAGAAATCGCCTTCATAAAACAAAATAAAGAAAAATGGCTGGAATTTGAGCTAGCTATTTTCGGTAAAGCTAAAAAAAATCCTGATGAGTTAGCTAATTTATACATTCAAATGATGAATGATTTATCTTACGCCCAAACTTATTATCCAAAAAGTAAAACGGTGGTTTACCTGAATCATCTGGCTTCACAGATTTATCAGAAGATTTACAAAACCAAACGCGCTGAAAAGAACAGGTTTACGGAATTTTTTAAAACGGAAGTTCCATTGCTTCTTTACGAATACAGAAGGTATCTGCTGTATTCTTTCGTCCTCTTCTTTGTTACCGTTGCAATTGGTGTGATTTCTGCGCGATACGATCAGAATTTTGTGCGGTTGATTTTAGGTGATGGTTATGTCAATATGACTTTGGAGAACATCAAAAAAGGAGATCCCATGGCTGTTTACGGAACCGGAAGTAACTGGGGAAGCTTTATCGGCATCACCATGAACAATCTTTATGTAGGCGCCAGATGTTATATTTACGGAATTTTTGGCGGAATTGGAACTTTTTATATTTTCCTTCAAAACTGCATTATGCTCGGGTCTTTCCAATACTTTTTTTACGAACAGGGCGTTTTCTGGAAAAGCGTTCGCGGGATCTGGATTCACGGTTCCATGGAAATTTTTGCCATTGTAATTGAAACTTCTGCCGGATTTATTTTAGGGGCTTCTATTCTTTTTCCTAAAACTTTTTCGAGAGTAAATTCTTTTAAAATTGGTTTTAAAAACAGTTTCAAAATATTCCTGAGCACTTTTCCGTTTACCATAAGCGCCGGGTTCCTGGAAGGTTTCATCACCCGATATTCTATCGATATGCCCAACTGGCTCAGCAGTTTTATCATACTTTTTACTTTGAGCATAATTTCATTTTATTATCTGGTTTATCCCTATATTGTTCACAAAAAGACACAACCACTATCAGCCAAATTGACTTAATCAGAACCGGTAATGAATAAAATTTTCTTTGTTTTATCTTTTCTTTTTTTCTTCAGCATTTCCAATGCTCAGGATTCTTTGACCGTTAAAACCGATCCTCCCGAAATTTCATCCGTAAAATACACGGAGAAAGATATTAAAATCGATACCACTACGGTTGAAGGGAAAACCTTTTCTAAAAATTTCAAAAAAAAATATACCGACTCCGATTTTGTATACGAATACAAAGCGCCGGAAAAGAATGCCTGGGATCATTTTAAGGAATGGCTGGCGGGAATTTTAAGAAGCCTATTCACTTTTAACAACCCTGCAGCAGCACTCCATTTTGTATCAATTTTGTTGAAAGTACTGGCTGTCCTGATTATTATTTTTGTGATTTATCTGATTGTAAAAGCCTTAGTTGGTAAAGAAGGAAGATGGATTTTCGGAAAAGATTCCAACAAAAAGACGATTTACTATTCGGAACTTGAGAAAAACATTCATCTCTTAGACTTCAAAAAACTCATTCAGGAAAGTATAGAAAGAGGCGAAAAAAGAATTGCCATCCGTTACTATTATCTCTGGCTGCTGAAAGTGATGGCGCAGAATCATTATATCGAATGGGATATCGAAAAAACCAATTCCGATTATTTGTATGAGCTTCAAAGTCCCGTTTATAAAGAAGAGTTTACGTATCTGTCTTATTTGTACAATTACATTTGGTATGGTGAATTTGAAATTGACGAAACTACTTTCAAAAAAGCCGAAAACCGTTTTAAGAATTCCATAAAAACCTTTGGCAATGAATAAATCTATCAAAATTTACATCGCTATACTGGTTTTTGTTTTTGCCATAATTTTAATTGCAAGTTCCAACCAGCAAAAACCTATTGATTGGAGGCCAACGTATTCTGTCAATGATAAAATCCCTTACGGATTGTATATTTTTGATAAGGAAATCAATGGCGTATTAAAAAATCAAAAGATTGAAAGGGTTTCCACCATAACGCCCTATGAATTTTTAGATTCAAAATATGTACCGGATACAATTGACGGGAAATATAAAATAAAAGGAACCTTCTTAAACATAGCTCCATCGGGAGAAATTGACAATCAGTCGGTAACGGAACTTTTCTATTTTGTATCTCATGGAAACAATGCGTTCCTGAGTATGAAAACATTTCCGCAATCTTTATTAGACAGTCTGAAAATTGAACTAAATACAAATTTTCAAAATTCTGATCCCAACGTAAAAATGTGGATAGCTAATAAAAAAGTAAGTACTAAGAAATACCCTTTTAAAGACATTGATACAGAAAATTATTTTGCAAAAATTGACACTGCAACCACTACGATCTTAGGATATCAGGGCAATGAAAAACAAAAGCATATTAATTTTATAAAGGTTCCTTACATTCATGGTTATTTTTACCTGCACATGCAGCCTGTTGCTTTTACCAACTATCATCTTTTAAAAGCAGATCATTATCAATATACTCAAAACGTGCTTTCTTATGTCCCAAAGGGGAATATTTACTGGTATACAAAAGGGCAAAACAGCGAATCGATTTCGGATTCTCCTCTACGGTACATTTTAAGTCAGCCGGCACTAAAATGGGCGTGGTATTTATTTTTAATCGGAATGCTGATTTTTATTCTTTTTAATGCCAAACGAAAACAACGAATTGTTCCGATACTCAAACCTTTACCCAACTTAACAGTAGATTTTACCAAGACAATCGGGAATTTATACTATCAGGAAGGGGATCATTATAATATAATCGATAAAAAAATCATTTACTTTTTAGAAAGAATGAGAAATGAATATATGCTCGATACCACAAAACTCGATGATGATTTTATTACAAAACTGCATCATAAGTCCGGAAAAGACGAAAATGATATCCGGGAACTTGTATTTTTGATCAACGAACACCGGAAAAGTTATCACGGAAGCCTCGAAGAAGATTTAATCCGGATTAATAATGCCATCGAGAAGATTTTAAATTAATATTTTTAACAGCAATTCATTCAAAAGAAAAACATACCAAACATGGACGATTTTAATACATCAGAAACAGAAGTTACCAACGAAAACGTAAATTTTGAAACCAGATTAAATTTAGCACCACTTTTAGAGCACGTTAATACGATCAAAAAAGAGCTTGAGACAGTAATTGTTGGTCAGCATAAAATGATCGATCAGCTTTTGGTTGCTATTTTATCCAACGGACATGTTTTACTGGAAGGTGTTCCGGGAGTTGCCAAAACGATTACCGCTAAATTATTATCCAAAACTTTAAATATTGGCTTTAGCCGAATTCAGTTTACGCCGGATTTAATGCCTTCGGATATTTTAGGAACTTCTATATTTAACCTCAAAAATTCTGAATTTGAATTTAAAAAAGGACCTATTTTCTCCAATCTGATTTTGATCGATGAGATCAACCGTGCCCCTGCCAAAACACAGGCCGCCCTTTTTGAAGTTATGGAAGAACGCCAGATAACCATTGACGGATCGGCCTATATTCTTGAGACTCCTTTTTTGGTTATTGCTACACAAAACCCAATTGAGCAGGAAGGAACCTACCGTTTACCGGAAGCACAATTAGACCGTTTTTTATTCAAAATCACCATTGATTACCCTAAACTGGACGAAGAAATTCTGATTATACAAAGAGAGCATTTATTGCAAAATCACGGTAAACTAGAAGCGATAAAAACGATTCTTTCCGCTGAAGAAATCAAGGCATATCAGGCACTGATCAAACAAATAAGAGTAGAGCAGAACCTGTTGGAATACGTTGCCAGAATCGTAGTGAACACCCGTGAAAATGCCTTCTTATATCTAGGAGCTTCTCCACGTGCCTCAATAGCAATCCTAAACGCATCCAAAGGTTTTGCAGCCATTCGTGGCCGTGATTTCGTAACACCGGAAGATATCAAAGAAGCAGCAGTTCCCGTTTTACAACACCGTGTTATTGTAACACCGGAACGCGAAATGGAAGGAATTACAAGCGCTGAAATCATTAAGCAGATTATCGAAACTGTTGAAATCCCGAGGTAAAAAAGAGTCGCAGTTTACAGTTTTCAGTCGCAGTCTGCACACTGAAAACTGAGACTGAAAACTGTTACTGTGACTAAAAACAGACTAAAAAAACATAAAACAAAAAAAATTGAAATTCATAAAAAGTCTATACCTCAATAACTTCTTTTTCTACGTGCTTTTAGGCATTATAGGAATGTTTGTTTGCGCTTTTATTTTTCCGAATTTATACAATGGCGTCTGGTTTGTCGTTCTGGGTTTAAGTACTTTTCTGCTGCTTGATATTTTGCTTTTATACCTGGCCAAAACAGGTATTGAAGCAACGAGAAATACTCCTGAAAAACTTTCGAATGGTGATTTGAACCCTATTAAAATTGTACTAAAAAATCACTATACTTTTTCAGTTTCAGTGAAAATCATTGACGAGATCCCCTTTCAGTTTCAGGTACGGGATTTTAAAATTCTGAAAAATATAAAAGCTTCTGCCCAGGAAGATATCAAATATGATTTGCGTCCGACAGAACGTGGTGAATATTATTTCGGAAACCTGAATATTTATGTTTCTTCCCCGTTAAAATTAATTTCCAGAAGATTCACTTTCGATAAAGACCAGATGGTTCCCACCTATCCGTCTTATATTCAATTGAAAAAATATGATTTGTTTGCTTTTTCGAATACGCTGTTTCAATACGGAATTAAGAAAATTCGCCGTATCGGACATACGATGGAATTTGAGCAAATTAAGGAATATGTTCAGGGCGACGACCTTAGAACCTTAAACTGGAAAGCAACGGCAAAGAAAAATGCGTTAATGGTGAACCAGTTTCAGGACGAAAAATCGCAGTCGGTTTATCTGGCGATTGATAAAGGCCGTATCATGCAAATGCCTTTTAATGGCTTAAGTTTGCTGGATTATGCGATAAATTCGACTTTGGTTTTATCCAATATTATCCTGAAAAAGCAAGACAAAGCAGGGATTTTTGCGTTCTCTAAAAAGGTTGAAAATCGGGTTTTCGCTGAAAAAAGAGGTTCACAGATGCAAAAAATCCTCGAAACATTATACAACATCAAAACTGACTTTTTTGAGAGTGATTACAGCAGATTGTATGTGGACATCAAAAAAAATATCAATCAGAGAAGTTTGATTATTCTGTACACCAATTTCGAAACCATGGATGGACTGAGCCGCCAGTTACCCTATTTGAAAGGAATTGCCAAAAGCCACCTTCTGGTGGTTATTTTCTTCAGCAATACCGAACTCAACGAAATCATCAACAAAAAAACCGACACGATTCAGGAAGTCTATGATAAAGTCATTGCCGAAAAATTCATGTTCGAAAAGCGTTTAATTGCCAATGAACTCAAAAAATACGGCATTCATTCGATACTTACACAACCGGAAAACCTGACTCTGGATGCCATTAACAAATATCTGGAAATTAAGTCACGTGGAATTTTATAGCTGATCCTTTTGTTAATTTATGGTTATTTTTAAAACATAAATTAAAAACGCTTTTATTGTTTCGAATAATATTTGTTAGTTTTGAATTATTTATTGGTACCAATTCTTAATTTTAAACTTCATCTAAAATAATAAAAATGAAAAAATTACTTCTAATTCCATTCATTTTAATCAGCTTTTTGGCAACGGCACAAAAAACAGAAAACATTATTATCATAACCACAGACGGTTTTAGATGGCAGGAAGTTTTTAAAGGAATGGACCCGGCAATTGCGAATGATAAAAACTTCAATCAGGGAGACAGTACTTACATTTACAAAAAATATTATAGCACCGACAGCAAAGAAAGCCGCAAAAAGTTAATGCCTTTTTTATGGTCTGAAATTGCTTCCAAAGGTCAGATTTATGGCAATCGTGCTTTAGGGAATAAAGTAGATGTTGCTAACCCGTATTGGTTCAGTTATCCCGGATACAGCGAAATCATGACCGGAAATGTGGATCTTTTGGTCAATTCCAATTCCTATATGGCGAATCCAAATGTGAATGTGCTGGAGTTTTTAAATCAGCAGTCCAAATTAAAAGGAAAAACAGCCGCTTTTGGTGCCTGGGATGCTTTCGATCGGATTTTAAATGAAAAAAGAAGCAATTTTCCTGTAATTTCTGCTTTCGATGCTGTTGGAGGAAATAAACCTACGGCTGTTCAGAAATTATTAAATGAAATGCGTGATAATTCGTTTAAGCCGTTTTATGAGGATGAATGCCTGGATGTTTTTACCCATTATGAAGCTTTAAACGAACTGAAAACCAACAAACCAAAAGTACTTTATATTGCCTACGGAGAAACCGACGAATGGGCACATGCCGGACATTACAGATCTTATTTGGATGCGGCAAATCAGGTAGATACCTGGATAAAAGAAATCTGGAATTTTGTACAAAATGATCCCCAGTACAAAAACAAAACGACACTCTTAATCACAGTAGATCACGGACGTGGCGATAAAATAAAATCAGAATGGACAAGCCACGGTGACAAAATTGCCGGCGCCTCCGAAATTTGGTTCGCCGCAATGGGTCCTGAAATTGCCCCAAAAGGCGAGATCAAAACAGAATCTCAATTGTATCAAAAACAATTTGCCCAAACCATCGCCAAAATCATGGGATACACCTTTACGGCAGAACATCCTGTTGCGAGTGAGATTAACGAAGTTTTTAAGAAATAAACTTATGGGATACAGTGCTTTTTTTTTGCCACGAATTTCACGAATTTGCACTAATTTTTAATTCGTAAAAATTCATTACCGAACGATAGCGAACAAGCGAAGTAAATTCGCAGCTAACTTTTTATTTTATTTCTTAAATACCTATAACGTTTTAAAAACCTTGCAAAAGAAACCTATGAACCTTTGCAACTCTGAACCTTTGCCCCCTATTTTAAAAAAAAATCTCAGTACCTTAGCCCCTCAGAAGCTTAGCCACTATTTTAAAAAAACCTATGAACCTTTGCAACTCTGAACGTTTGCTCCTATTTTAAAAAAATCTCAGTACCTTAGCCCCTCAGAACCTAAGTACCTTTAAAAAAAATGAAACAAATTACTTCAGTACAAAATCCGTTTATAAAATCACTTGTTTTACTGCAGGAAAAGGCAAAAGCACGTAAACAAACCGGAACTTTTTTAATTGAAGGATTACGTGAAATTTCAATAGCCATAAAAGGCGGCTACGAAATCGAAACGGTTTTATTTTTACCGGAATTAGTTACTGAAAATCAAATCAATACATTAGTCGGCACACCGGTTCCATTAATAGAAATTAACAAAGAAGTGTACCAGAAACTGGCCTATCGCGATACCACCGAAGGCATTCTGGCCATCGCCAAAACAAAATCAATGCAGTTATCCGATTTAAAATTATCGGATAATCCACTAATCCTAGTAGCCGAAGCCCCTGAAAAACCGGGAAATATCGGAGCCCTTTTGCGTACAGCTGATGCTGCAAATCTTGATGCCGTTTTAATCGCCAACCCCAAAAGTGATTTATACAATCCGAATATCGTTCGTTCCAGTGTCGGCTGTCTGTTTACCAACCAAATTGCAACAGGAACTACTGCCGAAATTATTGCTTTTCTGAAAGAAAAAAAGATTGCTTTTTACTGTGCTACCTTACAAGACTCCACTTCCTATCATACACAGGACTTTACAACACCAACAGCTTTAGTGGTCGGTACGGAAGCCACTGGCCTGACGCAGGATTGGCGTGATGCTGCCACAAAAAACATCATCATCCCTATGCAGGGTGAAATCGACAGCATGAATGTATCTGTTGCAGCCGCCATTTTGATTTTTGAAGCCAAACGTCAGAGAGGGTTCTGATTTTAGATTCTTAGATTCTTAGATTCTTAGATTCTTAGATTCTTAGATGAAATTAAAAGCCTGCGGCTTTACTTTTTTTGCTTTTAAATATTTTTACTATTTATTTTTGAACAAATAATAAACATTTCTCTTGTCAGACTGAGCGAAGTCGAAATCCTTTTTAAAAGGCAAAAATCTAAAATCTAATATCATAAATCTACAATCCATTCCCTTGCGTATGTTCTAACTTATGCTTATTTTTAGTACTTGAACTATGCCGTTATGATAGAAATAGATATTGAAAAAGAAAATAAAGCAATTGCGCAGGAATACAAAGAATTACTTCGAATTAGCTACCAGACTTTATCCCCTGCCGACAAAAAATTAATCAGAAAAGCTTTTGATGTTGCAGTTGATGCCCATAAAGAACAACGCCGCAAATCCGGAGAAGCGTATATCTTTCATCCTATTGCAGTTGCAAAAATTGTGGCCTCAGAAATTGGTTTGGGAGCGACCTCAATTGCAGCCGCTTTATTACACGATGTAGTGGAAGATACGCCAATAACAGTTGAAGATATTGAACGATTATTCAATCCGAAAGTAGCACAACTGGTCGAAGGGCTTACCAAGATTTCGATGGTTCAAAAAGATCTGAATGCCTCCATGCAGGCTGAGAATTTCAGAAAAATGATCCTGACTCTTAACGATGATGTACGTGTTATCCTGATCAAACTGGCCGATCGTCTGCACAATATGCAAACCATGGATTCGATGGCGGAATATAAACAAACCAAAATCGCCTCCGAGACGCTCTACATTTATGCTCCGCTCGCCCACCGTTTAGGTCTTTACAACATTAAAACGAAACTTGAAGATTTAGGTTTAAAATATACAGAACCGGCTGTTTACGAAGATATCGTAAGTAAAATCAGGGAGACTAAAGAAGAACAGGACGCTTATATCAAAGATATTTCAGATGTTTTAAAGAAATCTTTAGACAACGAAAATATTGACTACATCATCAAAGGCCGTCCGAAATCTATTTATTCGATTCGTAGAAAAATGCGTGCACAAAGTGTAAGCTTTGATGAAGTATACGACAAATTTGCCCTTAGAATTGTCTATAAATCAGACCCTCACGATGAAAAATTCGTAGCCTGGAAAATATATTCTATCGTAACAGATCATTACAGACCAAGCCCAAGTCGTTTGCGCGACTGGATTTCATCTCCAAAATCAACTGGTTACGAGGCATTGCACATCACCGTCATGGGGCCAAAAGGCCGTTGGGTTGAAGTACAGGTTCGAAGCGAGCGTATGGATGAAATTGCCGAGAAAGGTTACGCTGCCCATTACAAATATAAAAATGGAGCTACAGAAGAAAGCGGTCTGGATGTCTGGCTGAATTTACTTCGTGAAGCGCTGGAAAATCAGGAAACCAATGCAGTTGATTTTGTAGAGGATTTTAAAATGAATTTATATTCAAAAGAAATCTTCGTGTTTACCCCAAAAGGAGAAATCAAATCCCTGCCAAAAGGTGCCACTTCACTTGATTTTGCTTTTAGCATTCACTCCGAAATCGGAATCAAAACCAGAGGAACACGTGTAAACGGACGTCTTGTTCCCTTAAATCATGAACTAAAAAGCGGTGATCAGGTCGAAGTTATTACCTCTGCCAATCAAAAGCCAACCGTAAACTGGCTGGAGTACGTAACGACTTCAAGAGCTAAAAATAAGATCAAAAACGTTCTTAACGAGAACACCAAAAAAATTGCCGAAGAAGGGAAGGAATTGCTTACCCGAAAACTTAAACATCTAAAAATTACAATAAGTGAGCAGGTTATCAATGAATTGGTTAACTTCTTCAAGCTTAAAACGAGTTTAGATTTATTTTACAGAGTTGGAATTGGTGCTATCGAAAATCAGCAGTTAAAAGATTACGCTGCACAAAAAGGCAACACGTTTATCAATTTCTTTAAAAATAAAATCAAAAGAAATAAAGATACTGCTGCCGATGATATTCATAAACCCGTCATTAGCAGTAATTATGATATGTTGGTTTTTGGAACCGAACATGATAAATTAGATTATAAACTTTCACAATGCTGCAACCCAATTCCGGGTGACGATGTTTTTGGTTTCGTAACGATCAACGAAGGAATCAAAGTCCATAAAAAAGATTGTCCGAATGCGATCGGAATGCAGTCGAATTACGCGTATCGTATCATGAGCGCGAAATGGATTGATTCGTCTCAGGAAGAATTCAAAGCGATTATCAATATTACCGGAATGGATGTTTTGGGACTTACGAACCAATTGACCAGAGTGATTTCGAACAATATGAGTGTCAATATTCAGAGTATTTCCCTGAGTACGGATGCCGGAATTTTTCACGGTCAGATTGCGGTAATTGTCAAGAATAATACGATTTTGAAAAAGATGATCAATGCCATCAAAAAAATTGACGGTGTTGACAAAGTAACCCGCGAATACAGAACGTAAGCCTTAATAAAAAAGATCTCATGAGAAATGACCATTTAAAAATACCCGAATTAAATTTTGATGAAAACGGAGTACTTATCATTACAGCCTCTGATTCTTCTTCTAAAAATGATTTTGATTTTTTTAAAGGCAAGTCCAATATCATCAATAAAAAACTAAAAAAGAGACTTTGTAATTGTACAGAGTGGATTGAATTTCCGTCGACTCAGGAAATGTATACTATTTTGAAGGGAATTGGCAACATCGATAATTTTCTGGCCACTTTTGATGGAGAACCTTTTGAAGGAATGACCGTCCGTTTATTTAATCCGTTAACAAAACTATGGAGTATTTATTGGTCAGATTCGAACACGGGAGTTTTAGACAGGCCCGTAGTTGGTTCGTTTGAGCATCATGTGGGACACTTTTTTTCGGAAGATGTTTTTGAAGGCCAAAATGTAATTCAGGTATTCCGATGGGATGCCAGAGATGAAAAAAATCCGGTGTGGAGCCAGGCGATGAGTGCTGATAAAGGAAAAACATGGGAATGGAACTGGTACATGTTTATGACAAAAACAGAATAAAAATTTTGTTAGTTTTATCTCATATAAAAATAAATATGTTAATAAAGTTTCTGCAAATCCATAAATAAAACACGATGTAAAACCCTTAAACAGGAGTATTGACAGCGTCTAAATCGAGATTTGAAAGTTAAACTTTGAACCTTAAACTTTTATTCATTAAAATAAAAAATTATCTTTGCCAGATTATGACACTAATTTCAACTGACAATACTAAAAATCAAGAAATTGTAAAAAATGTTTTTACAATGTATCTTGAGCAGAAAGGGCATCGCAAAACTCCTGAGCGTTATGCTATACTTCAGGAAATTTACGATAGCGAAGAGCATTTTGACATAGAAAACCTTTATATCAAAATGAAAAACAAAAACTACCGTGTGAGTAGGGCAACTTTATACAACACGATCGAGTTACTGTTAGACTGCGCTTTGGTTAGAAAACATCAATTTGGGCAAAATCAGGCTTACTACGAGAAATCTTATTTTGATAAGCAGCACGATCACATTATCATGACAGATTCCGGTGAAGTGATTGAGTTTTGCGATCCAAGAATTCAAACCATCAAAAAAACAATCGAGGAAATCTTTGACATTGAGATCACCAATCATTCATTGTATTTCTACGGAAACAAAAAACAAAAACAATAGTCCGGAAAGGAATTATTCAAAAAATAAAAAAAAGAAAATTAACTACATTAATCAGTAGGGCAACTTAAATTGTCTCAACGCAAATTAAAACAGAATGACCGTAGATTTATTACTAGGATTACAATGGGGAGATGAAGGTAAAGGAAAAATTGTTGACGTTCTTACCTCAAATTATGATATTATTGCACGTTTTCAGGGAGGACCAAATGCAGGACATACATTAGAATTTGACGGAATTAAACACGTTCTGAGAACGATTCCTTCCGGGATTTTTCATAAAAAATCAATAAACATCATTGGAAATGGTGTTGTAATAGATCCGGTAGTTTTTCAAAAAGAAATTGAAGGTCTAGAAAAATTTAACCTTGATATCAAAAGCAAATTGATCATTTCAAGAAAAGCACATTTAATTTTACCAACACACCGTTTGCTGGATGCTGCTTCTGAAGCATCAAAAGGAAAAGCGAAAATTGGTTCTACCTTAAAAGGAATCGGGCCAACTTACATGGACAAAACCGGTAGAAACGGATTGCGTGTAGGAGATATCGAGTTAGAAGATTTCAAAGAAAGATATAGAGCTTTAGCAGACAAACATGAAGCAATGATTGCTTTTTATGATGTTGCAATTCAATATAACCTCGAAGAACTTGAAAAAGAGTTTTTTGAAGCTGTTGAAGAATTGAAAAAATTAGATTTTATTGACAGTGAAGAATACATTTATCAGGCTCAAAAAGCTGGTAAATCTATCTTATGTGAAGGTGCCCAGGGATCTTTATTAGATGTTGATTTTGGAACTTATCCTTTCGTAACTTCATCCAATACTACTGCTGCCGGAGCTTGTACCGGTTTAGGAATTGCTCCTAATAAAATCAAAGAAGTGTACGGAATTTTTAAAGCTTACGTTACACGTGTGGGCAGCGGACCTTTCCCAACGGAACTTTTTGACGAAGTTGGTGCTACAATGGCAAGAGTCGGAAACGAATTTGGATCTGTTACAGGAAGACAAAGACGTTGCGGATGGTTAGATCTTGTAGCTTTAAAATATGCTGTTCAGGTAAACGGAGTAACACAATTAATGATGATGAAAGGTGATGTTCTTTCCGGATTTGAAACCTTAAAAGTGTGTACCGAATACAATTATAAAGGACAAAACATTTCTCACTTTCCTTATAACATCGAACCTGAAAACGTAACTCCGGTTTATAAAGAATTTAAAGGCTGGAAAGCGGATCTAACAGGTTTGACTACTTACGATCAATTGCCAATCGAGCTAAAAGAATATATTGAGTTTATTGAAGAAGAAGTAGGTGTACCAATCAAAATTGTATCGGTTGGGCCAGACAGAAAACAAACGATAACAAAATAACAAATACGAAACGCTCTGATAACCAGGGCGTTTTTTTTATATAAAACTATTTTCGCCATGAGAAAAAACCCAGAAATCAAAATAACAGAAACTAAATTATTATCTGACAATTGGTATGTACTAAACAAGGTAACTTTTGATTACCAGAAGAATGATGGTAAAACAGAATCGCATATTCGTGAAGTTTATGACCGCGGAAACGGAGCAGCTATTTTATTGTATAATACGGCCAAAAAAACAGTTATTTTAACACGACAATTTCGTTTGCCTACTTACCTTAACGGAAATAAAACCGGAATGATGATCGAGGTTTGTGCGGGACTTTTAGATCATGATAATCCCGAGCAAGCTATCATTCGGGAAACAGAAGAAGAAACAGGATATCGTTTAAGTAAAGTTCAGAAAGTTATCGAAACCTATATGTCTCCGGGTTCTGTAACAGAAATTCTATACTTATTTGTTGGAGAATACGACGAAACAATGAAAGTGAATGAAGGCGGCGGATTAGATGCTGAGCAGGAAAACATCGAAGTGCTTGAATATACTTTCGACGAAGCTTATGCGATGATTGAATCCGGTGAGATTTCAGATGCTAAAACGATTATGTTGTTGCAGCATGCTAAGATTAAAGGTTTAATTTAATTTTTTTCCTCTGCAATGTGTTATTTTTAGATAACATAAACTATGACATTATTCTAAATGAAATTACTTAAATACGGAAAAATAATTTTCACAATACTATTCGCTATTTTTATAATAATGAATACTATTGCTTTTTTTCATGCATACAAATTCACCCATTTTTCGAATAGCAAAGCTGAAAAAACTAAAAGCCCGGAAAAATTAACTTCGTTTGAAAAAGCGAAAATTTTATTTTTTGGTGTTAATAACCCGAAACCAAAAAGCACAAAATTCCCTTCTCAAGAATACCAAACTTTAAAATTGCAAAGTAATAAAGAAATTGAATGCTGGTTAATTAAAACAGAGAAGTCAAAAGGAACCGTAATATTATTTCATGGCTACGGTGGTGAAAAATCTTTAATGATTGAAAAATCAGATAAATTTATAAAATTAGGTTATAGCACAATGCTTGTCGATTTTATGGGAAGCGGAAATTCAGAAGGAAATCAGACTACAATTGGTTATAAGGAATCTGAAGAAGTTAAAACAACATTCGACTATTTAAGGCAAACCGGAGAAAAAAACATTTATCTATTTGGTACTTCTATGGGAGCTGTTGCCATAATGAAATCTATTCATGATGACAAAATAAAACCAAAAGCAATTATACTTGAATGTCCGTTTGGTTCGATGTACGAAACTGTATACGCAAGATTTAAAAGAGCCAATGCACCAACTTTTCCGATGGCCAGAATGCTGTTATTCTGGGGAGGAATTGAAAATGGATTTTGGGCATTTAGCCATAATCCGACTGCCTATGCAAAAAGTATAACTTGCCCCACTTTATTACTGTATGGACAAAAAGACAAAAGTGTAAGCCTAACAGAAATAAATCAAATTTATGCCAATTTGAAAGGTTCTAAAAAACTCAATACTTACAAAGATACAGGACATGAAAACTATTTGATTAAAAACAAAATTGAATGGGTGAAAGATATTTCTGGTTTTCTAAAATCAACTTAAAATGAAAATATAGCAAACAATTCAAAAAATTGTGTAAGCGATTTGAGAGGTGATTAAAATAACTTTACACCAATCAAAAAACCAATTTATGAAAAAGTTATACTATACATCCAATATCCTTCTTTTACTTGTTTTAGGCTTAGTAGGTTCTTGTAAAAAAAATGAAACTGCCAAAGAAAAAAACGGAGCAAAACCACATAAAACTGTTGAATACAAGAAACCAAAATCAATCGGTTTTCATTTTGAAAAAACAAAACAATGGCTTGAAGCCAACAAAAGCGATTCGACTAAACTGGATATCGCTTATGCTATAAACAGAACGGACAAAGCTAATTTTGCTAAAATGGATTCCGTTATTGTTCCTGCTGACTTTAGTGGTGATTTACCTTCTTATCTCCCTTTCCCGATTCATGTTTCTAATTTAGAAAATGTTGATAAGGTTTTAATTTTCTCTTACCCGACCCAAATTTTTGCTGCTTACGAAAATGGCGAATTGGTGTACACCGGTCCGACCAATATGGGAAGAAAAAACGACCAGACGCCAACCGGGTTATTTTTCACCAACTGGAAAGCCGAAAAAACAACCAGTACTTTTAATGACGAATGGGACCTAAAATGGAATTTCAATATCGAAAATAAATTAGGAGTTGGTTTTCATGAATATGAATTACCGGGCTATCCGGCTTCGCATTCCTGCCTGCGTTTATTAGAAAAAGATGCTAAATATCTGTACAAATGGGCCGATGAATGGATTTTGAAAGACTCCGAAAATGTAAAAGTAAAAGGAACTCCGGTAATTGTTTTCGGAAGCTATCCTTTCGGTTCGCCAAAACCCTGGTTTGAATTAGTTAAAAATCCGAAAGCTTTAGATATTTCCGAATCGGATCTTGAAAGTCAGACAGCTACTTTTATTCAAAAAATAATAGACAATCAAAAAATTAGAACAGGAGATGAAACTGCTACACCTTAAAAAATCTTGACACTCTATATATACTTACGAAATCAGCTATAACAGTATTGTTTAGCTGATTTTTTTAATCATTACTAATTATAGTGTGTTTGTTTGTGAACAGGAATTTTTAAATAAAGTTAATGCTGTTTTGACAAGAAGTCTCTTTAATTTTCCTATTTTCGTTAAAGAAATTTACCCTCAAGGAAATAAAAAAGACCAGAGAAAACTTAAACGCCTAAACCCATAACCAAAATGTTAAATAAATTAATACTGTTATTTCTGCTATCCGCTACCTGCATGACAGGACAAACTAAAAGCAATACAAAAGTAGAAACGTACACTAGTCGAAAAAAACTTTATGAAATAAAATATGCCCCTGAAAGATGGATACGCGCAGATACATCAGATTGGGATGTTGAATTTCATGATCAATACAATTTAGTGACTGCATATTTTATCGAGTATGATTATTTCATCAGCGATAAAAAATTAAAAAGCACTATAGAAGATGAATACAAAGAGTTTGGTAAAATCAAAAATCTTAAAATCTACAAAAAGAAAATAAATGACTTAACGGTTAATTATTTCGAATGTGAACTGGATTATAATGATCTGTTATACAAATATCAGGGTTTTATCTACAACGGAAAAGGTGGCTCGATACAAATGCAGTTTGGCGCACAAGCCGAAGCCATAGAACAAAATAAGGACATTATCGATGAACTGAGTAATGGAATTTCTATCGTTAAGTAAAAACAAAAAAAGGCGTAAAAACTAAATTTTACGCCTTTTGATTTATATGGAAAACTGAAAATTATCTGGAATAATTTGGAGCTTCTTTTGTAATCGTAACATTATGCGGGTGACTTTCCGTAATTCCACTTGAAGTGATTCTCACAAAACGCCCTGTATCCTGCAAAGTCGGAATATCTTTTGAACCACAGTAACCCATTCCGGCACGAAGACCACCTATGAATTGAAGCATACTTTCATTTAATTCTCCTTTGTATGGAACACGCCCTACAATTCCTTCCGGAACCAATTTTTTAACATCATCTTCCACATCCTGGAAATAACGGTCTTTAGAACCTGTTTGCATCGCTTCTACAGAACCCATTCCGCGGTAAGATTTGAATTTTCTTCCTTCAAAGATAATAGTTTCTCCAGGAGATTCTTTTGTTCCTGCTAATAGAGAACCCAACATTACACAGTCAGCACCTGCAGCGATTGCTTTAGGAATATCTCCTGTATAACGAATTCCACCATCTGCGATAACCGGAACTCCGGTTCCTTTTATAGCTGCTGCAACTTCAAGAACTGCAGAAAACTGAGGAAAACCAACACCTGCAACAATACGTGTTGTACAGATAGAACCGGGACCGATTCCAACTTTTACACCATCGGCACCATTTGCTACTAAATATTTAGCCGCTTCCGGAGTTGCAATGTTTCCAACGATTACATCTATTTGCGGGAATCTTGATTTTACTTCTTTCAATGTATTTACAACACCTTCCGTATGTCCGTGAGCAGTATCGATAATGATGGCGTCAACACCCGCAGCAACTAATGCAGCGGCTCTTTCGACAGCATCTCCGGTAACTCCAATGGCAGCAGCAACTCTCAAACGTCCAAAGATATCTTTGTTTGCGATTGGTTTTTGAGTTAGTTTGGTAATATCCCTGAAAGTGATTAAACCAACTAATTCGTATTTATCATTTACAACCGGTAATTTTTCGATTTTATGGCCTTGTAAAACTACTTCAGCCTGCTCTAATGAAGTTCCTTCTGCTACAGTAACCAGATTGGTACTTGTCATTACTTCTACAATGGGTCTGGCTCCGTTTTTTTCGAAACGTAAATCACGATTGGTAACAATTCCTTTTAAAATTCTGTTTTCATCAACGATTGGAATTCCGCCAATTCCGAATTCTTTCATGGCATTTTTAGCATCTGCAATGGTAGAAGTCATTGGTAAAGTTACAGGATCAATAATCATTCCTGCTTCAGCACGTTTTACTTTTCTAACCTTCGCCGCTTGCTGCTCGATGGTCATGTTTTTATGTAAAACACCAATTCCGCCTTCCTGTGCCATAGCAATAGCCATTGCACTTTCAGTAACGGTATCCATAGCAGCTGATACTATTGGAACGTTTAGTGTTATGTTTCTTGAAAATTTTGATTTGATACTCACTTCGCGTGGAAGCACATTCGAGTAGTTAGGTACTAATAATACATCGTCGTAAGTTAAACCTTCGCCGATAATCTTGGAGTTGTGTGCTATCATGTTGCAATTTCTAGTTGAATTGCGTGCAAATGTAGTGAATAAATCGGCAACTTGTTCACTAACTTAATCATAAAATTGTATTTACAGGAAAGGTCTTACAATGATTTAAGCGATAAAATCCAATTTTTAAATTCCAAATTCCAATAAAGGCGAGGGAAATTTCAATACTAAAAAAGCCAGATTTGGTATTTGAAATTTTGAAATTGGATTTTTTATTTTTATTAATCTTCGGAATCCTGAAAAACGAAATTCAATCCGAACTGAAAGGCCAGACTATTGGCTTTGGTGACATCTTTGTACTCTAAAACATTGTCGACAAGAGCATAGATGTTAAATTTCCCAATCGTTCCGGCGACTCCTAAACCAATATTTTTCTTCGAAAAGGAATCGAATGTATAGGTGGCTTTTATATCTAATTTCTCCAGAATACTGCGTTTGTAAAAAACGGTGAAAGCTGTAAAAGGTGCTCTTGGCATTGTCATCAGAAATAACTGCCCTCCAACTGAATTCAGGTATCTTCGGCCCACTTTTCCCTTACAATTACAATCGGCATCAGATCGGTATTCTCCAAACGAATATTGCATTGACGAATAGAATTTTACAGGCCGCCAGGTGGTGTATTTGTTATAAAGTGTGTCACGTGGAATGGCTTTTTCGAAATCATCAAAAACATTTTCAGGTTCATTCGTATCAGAGAAAATAGGGTTTACACCTTCATATTCATAATACCCTTTGTAAGTTAATGTCTCGATATCTTTGGACTGTTTTATGAAACCCACATCAACAACACTTGCGGTAAATTGAAGGTTCTCTTTGAAATAGTACGTAATTCCGGCATCGAAACCCAAGCCTAAACTTCCGTTAAAAAAAGTATTGTGTGCTATATCTCCCGCAATACTTCCTTCGTATTCGTCTTTTGTAAAACTTGCAATTCCTGAGGTTTTAAGTTCTAAATCAGAAGAAATGATCTGATTATAAACATTAGCAGTTCCTGCATCTTTACCGGTATAAATATAACCGGAATTCTTTGTAGATGTTGCATTGGCGCCACTCGAATAGATTTTGGCACGACCACCCAAAACCAGCTTTTCATTTACTTTTTTATGAAATCCAATATGGAATACGGAAAGTACTTCGGCTCTAAGGTTTACATCCCTCAGATTGAATAATTTACCGATATAATCGCGGTTCCCGTCTAAGGCAAGGACTCCAATATCTTTTGGGAAGTACATTAAAAAATCGAATTCCTGATAAACTCCAAAGGAAACATAAGATTTGCTTTCTTCCCCTCCTACTCTAAAACCGCCCGAAAACAATTCAAGTTGCTGGTTGATCTGGGTTTTATCATTGTTGGATGACCGGTTTACGATTCTTCGGACTTTATCGTTAAAATCAACTCCATTATTAGCAAATAAATCATAAGCCGAAAAGCTTTTGGAACCGATATTTGCCGAAACTCCTGACAATGCAGGGATTCCGAAATAAAATTTATACGAAACATCGGCACCCGGATTTACAAGTGAGGACTGTGGAATAGAGGTAAAATTATACAGTACTTCTTTATTTTGGGAAAAAGAAGCAAGCTGAAAAAGCACTGTTAAAATACAGAGTACCTTTTTCATTCGATTTCCAGATAAGCGGTTGCACCAGATTGCAATTTTAAACTTCCCTGACTATTTTCGTCCAAAGGAGCTCCCGATCCCATTGTTACTA
The DNA here is from genome assembly GCF_004345565.1 of Flavobacterium circumlabens. Classification (GTDB taxonomy): domain Bacteria; phylum Bacteroidota; class Bacteroidia; order Flavobacteriales; family Flavobacteriaceae; genus Flavobacterium; species Flavobacterium circumlabens. Next base: position 169,222 of record NZ_SLWA01000004.1, read on the forward strand.
CAAAACCGATTTTAACAGTTTGTTTCAACAAATCTAATCGTTGTCCTTCGAATATTTCAGTAGTATGTTTTATAACATCAGGATTTCCTGAATACGCAGGGGTTTCCAGTGTTATCGTTTCAAGGACGTCATCATTTTCATTAAAAAGTAATAAATCAATCGTAAAGGCACGTGCTATGGTGTTTTCAGTTTCGCAATCCAGCTCCAGTTTTACGAGATTATCTGTGAAAAATTTCTTTTTGAAAACATCAAATTCTTTTTCGTCAAAAGCAATCAGCTGTTCTTGTCCATTATCTGTAAATTCATTTGCAGGCACATCAAAATGAGCCACATTGGCAACAAAAACGGGCTTTAGTTTCAAATCATCCACCTGATCAAAATCTAAATCACTGGAACATGAAATAAATAACAGAGGAAAAAAAGCAAATAGAAAGATTTTATTTTTGAGGTATAATCCCATGACTGTAGACAATTAGATTTAAACTACAACGGATGAAAGTTGCTGATTATTATTCCTTTGTCATAAAGATACTTTATTTTTAATGAAATTTCCCAAACAATTTTGACGCTTCATTATAAGCACTTTCAAAACTTAAAGAATTGAGTCCTGTTATTTTTTTGTTAGCCGTAAAATACGAAATGAGTTTTTCTGTAGGCATATTTCCGGTCAGTTTATCGGTTGCCATTGGACATCCTCCAAAACCCTGGATAGCACCATCAAAGCGGGTACAGCCTGCCTGGTGTGCAGCCTCTATTTTCTCAAACCAGCTGTCTGGTGTGGTATGCAAATGGGCTCCGAATTCTATTTGGGGATATTTTGGAATTAAATTTGAAAAAAGATACGTAATAACCTCCGGAGTAGAACTGCCGACTGTATCCGAAAGGGATAAGATTTTTACGCCCATTTTAGACAATTTTTCAGTCCATTCCCCTACTATTTCTACATTCCACGGGTCTCCATACGGATTTCCAAAACCCATAGAAAGATAGGTAACCACTTCTTTCTTTTTCTTATCGGCAATTTCAAGGATTTCTTCCAGTGTGACTAAAGATTCAGCAATGGTTTTATGTGTATTCCGCATCTGAAAATTTTCTGATATCGAAAAAGGAAATCCCAGATACTGAATTGGTTCATGCTCTGAAGCGGAGGCTGCTCCCTGTGTATTCGCAATTATGGCTAAAAGTTTGCTCGTTGTCTGAGACAAATCGAGTTGGGCCAGAACCTCTGTTGTATCCTGCATTTGCGGAATAGCTTTTGGCGAAACAAAACTCCCAAAATCAATGGTATCAAACCCTACCCTCAGCAAAGCCTGGATATAGGAAACTTTATTTTTGGTGGGAATAAAATCCTTGATACCCTGCATGGCATCACGTGGACATTCGATAATTTTGATTTCTTTATTCAAAGCTTATTCTTTAGTGAAGGCTAAGTTAGTTTCTTTTTTAAAGAAATAAAAGTTATAATTTTCTTTAATTACAATATTCCCTAATAGTGTAACATTTTTAAATGTTACTTAAAAGCGTAACAATTAATAATATTACATAAAAACGTAACATTAAAAAATAGTATCTATATTTGTACTATTATTATTATCTATTTATTTTAATTATATTTGAATCTATGACCAGTGTAATTACAGGAGACATAATTGACTCGAGAAAGCAAAAATCCAAAGACTGGGTAGAAGGTTTAAAAAAGATCCTCTCCCCTTTTGGCGAAACCCCTGCAGAATGGGAAATTTACAGAGGTGACGAATTTCAAATCGAAATAAAAAACCCTGAAGATGCGTTATTGTCAGCAATCCTGATAAAAGCACATTTAAAGGCTATAAAACTAGACGCCCGTATGAGTATCGGTTTTGGGGATAAAACACATGATGGTGAAAAAATATCTGAAAGTAATGGTTCTGCCTTTATAAATTCAGGAGAACTTTTTGAAACTTTAAAAAAGCAAAGAATGACTTTAGCCATGCGAACAGGCGACATGGTTACAGATGAAAAAATGAACCTGATGATCCGGCTGGCTTTAACTTTTATGGACAACTGGCCTGCGCCATCTGCAGAATTTACAGCCATTGCAATAGAAAACCCGGGTTTGTCGCAAGAAGAATTAGCCCCGAAATTAGGTGTTAAAAGAGCTGCCGTAAGCCGAAGACAAAAACGGGCCCAATTTGATCTGGTTATGGATTTAGATCGCTATTTTAGAAAACAAATAAACAATTTATAATCTTATGATTTTATTTATAAAACTGCTTTTAGCACACTTATTAGGCGATTTTATATGGCAGCCCAACTCATGGGTAGCCAATAAAGAAGCTAAAAAACACAAAAGCATTTATTTATATCTTCACATCCTGCTGCATGGGACTTTAGCAGCAATTCTTGCCGGAGAAATTCAATTTATACCGTATGCTGTTCTTATTGCCGTTACACACGGAATTATTGATTTGGTCAAACTAAATTTTCAGAAAAACAAAACAAAACGCATTTGGTTTATAGCCGACCAGGTCCTGCATATCATCGTGTTAGCCGGAATAACAATCCTTTATCAAAACAAATCCATAAACCTGAACTGGTTTGACAATCAGTTTTGGATTTTAATAACGGGAATTTTACTGATCACAAAGCCAACTTCCATATGTATCAAAATAATAATTTCGATATGGAGTCCTGAAAGCAGCAATAATCATAGTGATCATTCGCTTGCCAGTGCGGGGAATTACATTGGCATATTAGAGCGATTGTTTGTTTTCTGTTTTATCCTGACCGGCCACTTTGAAGCCATAGGTTTTTTATTGGCAGCAAAATCTATTTTTAGATTTGGAGACCTGAAAGAAGCCAAAGACCGAAAACTTACCGAATACGTTTTAATCGGTACTTTGTTAAGTTTTGGAATTGCAATACTTACGGGATTTATAGTACAGGCGCTACTTTTACAACTGCTGTAAAACCTTTTTATTTATAGCCTTAACCAAAGCCGGACCTTCATAAATAAAACCGGTATACAATTGCACCAGGCTGGCCCCCGCATTTAACTTTTCGATCGCATCATCGGCGGAATGAATTCCTCCTACTCCAATAATAGGGAATGCCTTATTGCTTTTCTCAGAAAGAAAACGAATAACTTCAGTAGAACGATTTGTCAATGGTTTGCCGGACAAACCTCCCATTTCAGTTTGATTTGCAGCTTGTAATCCATCACGTGAAATTGTAGTATTAGTAGCAATTACACCGGCAATCTGAGTTATTTTTATAATATCAATAATGTCTAACAATTGTTCGTCTGTTAAATCCGGAGCAATTTTCAGAAGTATTGGCTTTATTTTTTGAGTGCTTGTTTTTTGCTTTTCTATGTTTCTGTTCTGCAAAGTCTGCAGTAAAGCCGTAAGCGGTTCTTTATCCTGTAAAGCTCTCAAATTAGGTGTATTGGGCGAACTTACATTCACCACAAAATAGTCTACATGATCAAATAAGGCATCAAAACAAATGATATAATCATCAACAGCATTTTCGTTTGGGGTAATTTTATTTTTACCGATGTTTCCACCGATTAAAACGCCTGAATTCTTTTTCAAACGTTCTACCGCTTCCAGAACCCCTCCGTTATTAAACCCCATTCGGTTAATAATAGCCTGATCTTCCTTTAGTCTGAACAATCGTTTTTTAGGATTTCCTTCTTGTCCAACCGGGGTTACAGTTCCTATTTCGATAAAACCAAATCCAAAATCAGAAAGTTCTTTATACAATTTGGCGTCCTTATCAAATCCTGCTGCAAGTCCAACCGGATTTTTAAACTTAATTCCGAAAACTTCCCGTTCTAAACGAGTATCTTTTACTTCGTAAATGGACTTAATAATTGATGAAACACCAGGGATTTTTGATATAAATCTAATAAATGAAAAAGTAAAATAATGCACTTCTTCCGGATCAAACCAAAAAAGTATCGGGCGAATTATCGATTTATACATAATAAGTTGTTGTTGTTTTTTTGGGTGCAAATTTAACTATAATACTTGAAAAATCAGCATTAGTGTAACTGAAAGGATATTTTTTCTCATTTCAATATACAGATTAGCACAACGCTATAACGTCGGTGGTACTCACGAAGCTGGCAGAACTATTCAGAAAGGGCTGCTATAAAAATAAAACAGACAAACACAACAAGTTTATATACAAGCAATAAGACAATCTGACCATCAAATTTATCCTCTTCAAAAACTGGAGGCCAAGAAGTAGTTTTGCATCGAATTTAAAATAATTTATATAAAAATATTTATTCTATAGAAAAAGTAGAATTTTTATATCTTTGAAAAAAAATCAGCTAACCTTGTAAATAAATTCTATTTAATAAGGTTATTTTTTTCTGACTATTAAACTGTACAACAAATACTTTCAAATTAAAATCTGCTCTAATGAAAAATAAAATTTATTGGATTTTTGCCATTCTGACCATAACTACTATTTCAATCGCATACGGTTTTACAAAGTTTATTGTACCAAAAGAAAAATCAGCAGCAATGGACTGTACAGAAGCTACAGCCAGCAAAGCATCTTCTGAATTCGAACCTACAATCGTTAATAAAAATTCTGCTCCAGCCAAAGCTCCAAAAGGAATGGTATGGATCCCTGGTGGAGAATTTTCGATGGGCAGCAATGTTGAAGACGAAAGCTTGTGCAGCATAAAAGGCATTACAAAGGATGCCGCTCCTATTCATCGCGTTTATGTGGACGGATATTTTATGGATGAAACCGAAGTGACCAATGAACAATTTGCGAAATTTGTAAACGCTACCGGTTATGTGACTGTCGCTGAGCAAAAGCCAACTCAGGAAGAATTCCCGGATGCTCCGCCAGAAAATCTAATTGCAGGTTCTGTAATATTTTCTCCAACACCGGCAGCTGTAAATCTCAATGACTTCCTTCAATGGTGGTCTTACGTAGGCGGAACCGACTGGAAACATCCCCTGGGCCCTGAAAGTTCGATAAAAGGAAAAGAAAAATATCCCGCGGTACAAATTACTTATGAGGATGCTGCTGCTTATGCAAAATGGGCGGGAAAAAGATTACCAACTGAAGCTGAATGGGAGTTTGCCGCCCGGGGCGGAAAAACAGGAAATCTGTACGCTTGGGGAAATACGTTAAAACCAAACGGAAAATTTCAGGCTAACATCTATCAGGGGCACTTTCCTATTAAAGACGGAGATACGGGAGAAGACGGCTTTAAAGGAATTGCACCCACTGCCCAATTTAAACCAAATGCCTACGGATTATATGATATGGCAGGAAATGTATGGGAATGGGTAAACGACTGGTACAGCCCATCCTATTATAGCGAATTAAACAAAGACGGAAAAACAGCAAAAAACCCTCAGGGACCCGATAGTTATAATGATCCTAATGATCCAACTGAAAAAAAACGGGTACATCGTGGCGGCTCCTTTTTATGTACCGATCAATATTGTACCCGATACATGGTGGGCACCAGAGGAAAAGGAGAAATACGGTCTGCCGCCAACCATCTTGGATTCAGATGCGTCAAAAGCATTTAAAAGAGAGAATAAAAAGGATTCTACAGTAAACTGAATCCTTTTTTATTTGAATTTAGATATTAGGAGCGGCAATAATACAGCTCATAAAAATGCCTATATTTGCTAAAAAATAAAAAATGCAACATATTATAGATCGTTTTATCAGTTATGTAACAATCGATACAGAATCTGATCCGAACTCAAAAACTACCCCAAGTACAGAAAAACAATGGAATCTTGCCAACAAATTAGTTGAAGAACTAAAAACAATTGGATTACAAGAGGTTACCATTGACGACAAAGCCTATATCATGGCAACCCTTCCGAGTAATGTTGATCATGAAGTTCCCGTAATTGGATTTATTTCACATTTTGATACTTCACCGGACTTTAGCGGAGCTAATGTAAAACCGCAGATTATTGAAAATTACGACGGAAAAGATATTGTCCTGAATGCTGAAAAAAACATTATTTTATCTCCCGATTACTTCAAAGATTTAGTACAATATAAAGGCCAGACCATTATTACAACAGACGGTACCACACTTTTGGGTGCTGATGACAAAGCCGGAATTACCGAGATTGTTTCTGCTATGGAATATCTGGTGCAGCATCCTGAAATCAAACACGGCAAAATCAGAATTGGCTTTACCCCTGATGAAGAAATCGGTCGTGGTGCCCATCATTTCGATGTCGAAAAATTTGGTGCTCAATGGGCTTACACGATGGATGGAAGTCAGATTGGTGAACTGGAATATGAAAACTTCAATGCTGCAGGTGCCAAAATTACGTTCAAAGGAAAAAGTGTTCATCCGGGATATGCCAAAGGAAAAATGATCAATTCGATGCTGATAGCAAATGATTTTATCAATGAACTTCCAAAAGGAGAAACACCACAGGAAACAAAAGGATACGAAGGTTTTTTCCATGTGCATCATCTGAAAGGTGGCATCGAAGAAACGGTTTTGGAACTTATTATTCGCGATCACAACAAAATCAAGTTTGAAAAAAGGAAAAGCTTAATCGAAAAAATCGCAAAAAAAATCAATAAAAAATTCGCAAAACAATTTGGTGAAGATATTGTAACTACTGAAATAAAAGACCAGTATTACAATATGAAGGAAAAAGTACTTCCGGTAAAGCATATTGTTGATATTGCCGAAAAAGCAATGAGAGAATTGAACATTAAACCGATCATCAAACCCATTCGTGGCGGAACTGACGGATCTCAATTATCGTTTATGGGATTACCTTGCCCGAATATCTTTGCGGGTGGTCACAACTTCCACGGGAAATATGAATATGTTCCTGCTGAAAGCATTCAGAAAGCGACTGATGTGATTGTAAAAATTGCGGAACTAACTGCTGTTCCCGGAGCTTTCGATACAACTGAAAAAGCTAAAAAAAGATAATACTTTGGAACCGGAATCCGATAAAAAACACATTTGGGACAAAGTCAATAATTGGGAAGAGGAATTGCTTTTCCTCAAATCAATTATAGACAAAACCGAATTGTCTGAAACCATAAAATGGGGCGGTCCGGTTTATGTTTACAATACAAAAAATGTTGTCGGAATTGGTGGATTTAAAGACTATTTTACCATTTGGTTTTTTAATGGCGTTTTTCTGAAGGATGAAAAAAAGAAGCTGATCAACGCCCAGGAAGACAAAACAAAATCTTTACGCCAATGGCGATTTACTTCTAAAGAAGAGGTCAACGAAAAGGAAGTGCTGGAATATATTCTGGAAGCTATTGAAAACGAAAAGCAGGGGAAAATCATAAAACCGACTAAAAAAGAAACCATTGTTTCTGAATTATTGGAAAAAGAAATGAATCAGAATCCGGCTTTATCGGAAGCTTTTCAGAAATTCTCGCCTTATAAACAATATGAGTTTTTAGAATATATTGAAACCGCTAAACAGGAAAAAACGAAACTTTCGAGAATTGAAAAAGTGATTCCGATGATTCTTGGAAATATTGGACTGAATGATAAATACAGATAGTTGGTAAATTCCAAATTCCAATTGAAGCTGTCACTCTGAGCGAAGTCGAAGAGCCAAATTCCAATTTTGCGGATATTAAGAGAAATCGAAATACATATGTCACATCGAGCGGAGTAGAGATGCACAAAGGTTCTCGACTCGGCTCGAACTGACAAATAGAACAAACCTTTGTCAAAGTTTTAAAACTTTGACAAAGGTTTGTTTTAGCTCTTTTTGAACATAAAAAATCCCAAACTCCAATCGTTAATTGGAATTTGGGAATTTTATCCCGACGCTTCGGGATTGGAATTTTATAAAAAACTTACGCTTTTTTATTCAACGCAGAACTCATTTCCAAAGAAATAGCAGAACGCTCAATTTTTAATTTCCCAGACATGGTTTCGATGATTACAGAAGTTTCACCAAGTTCAACAACTTTACCGTGAAAACCACTTTTTGTAATTATTTTATCACCTACTTTCAGGCTGCTTTCAAATTCTTTTTCGTTTTTAGCTCTTTTTTGTTGTGGTCTGATCATAAAGAAATAGATCACTACAAACATTAATAGAAATGGCGCAAATTGAGTTAATTGTCCCATAATTTAAATTCTTTTTTTTGTTTATTATTAATATTCTTTTGGAATTTGGCTTTTATTAATTGAAATTTCTTCCCGATTACATCAAACCTCTTCCCACTTTAATCATTTTTTTGTTGGCTTCCAGCTCTTTAACCAGATTATCTAAAATTCCGTTGATAAAAATACTGCTTTTTGGCGTAGAATACTCTTTAGCAATTTCTAAATATTCGTTCAGCGTTACTTTTACGGGAATAGAAGGAAATTTTAAAAACTCGCAGATCGCCATTTTCAGAATAATCGTATCAATCTCTGCAATACGATCGCTGTCCCAATTTGGTGTTTTGTCTTCGTATTCTTTTGCTAAGATCGATTCGTTTAAAACTGTTCTTCTGAACAAATCTTTTGCAAAATCTTTATCTTCAACATCCTTATACAATTTTGGCACTCTGAAATCATCCGGATCTTCGGTTTTGATAGCTTTCAATTGTTTGATAATATGCGTATTCACAACAGGAATATCATCAACCCATGTTAACTTATCGTCTTCCAGGTATTCATACAATTTATCATTCGGAACAATAACATCGGCAAACAAATCAACAATAAATTGTCTGTCTTCCTGAAATGTATTCACGGAAGTCTTCATGTAGTTGGCGTACAATTCACTTGCTTTAATGTCATTTAAAAGCAATAAAATATAATCATCATTTAATGACCAGTTATTGATTTTACGATTTTCTAAAGCGATACTAAGTGAATTACTTTCGGCAAGTAACTGAAAAATTTTGTTCTTGATAAATTTTTCATTTGGATTACGTTCTGCAGCAGTTGCAAGATGTTTTTTACTTGACAGATGTAAAAAAACAGATTCTTTTTTACAGATCTCTATCAATGAAGATAGCATTATTAAATATAAGTCCTGAATATTATCAATACTGTAAAAAAGAAACTTCTCTTCTTTTTCCATATTGTCAGAACCGCTTTGATGCATTGCATAAATGGACTGCATTACCTTAACGCGTATGTGTCTTCTATTTACCACCTTGTAAGAACATTTAAAAATTAGTCTGCAAAAATAAGTATTTAAGACCTGATATTAAAATTTAAATCCATTAATTTTCGAACAAAAAGCAGTCGCAGTGTTCAGTCCCAGTTTTCATTGCAAACCGGTTAAAGAGCCGCAGTCGCAGTCTGCAGTATAAAAAAGTCTCAGTCTCAGTCACAGTTTTCAACTTATACCGAAAACTGAGACTGATACTGAGACTGTGACTAATTACTAAGACTGAGTCTATAAAAAAACTACTTCTTAGCTGCGTTTTCAATTTTTCTCAAATCGATACGATTCTGAGCAATTGTAAGTGCGGCTTTGTGCGTTGTCATTCCGTTTTTCACGGCATAATCGATAATTTCTAAAGTAGTGTTGTAGATATTTTCGGTTTTACGCATGATTTCTGCTTTACCATAATGCTCTAATTCAGCATAAACATTGATAATTCCACCAGCATTGATCAGGAAGTCAGGTGCATATAAAATACCTCTTTCTGACAATCTTGCCCCGTGAATATTTTCATCAGCCAATTGATTGTTGGCAGCACCGGCAATCACTTTAGCTTTTATTTTATTTACTGTATCATCATTGATTGTAGCTCCCATTGCACATGGCGCATAAATATCAACATCGGCAGTATATATATCTTCACCTGTAAATATTGTTGCGTTGTATTTTTGAGCTACTTCATATAATTTCTCTTCGTTGATATCTGTAATGAAAACCTTTGCTCCTTCTTTGGTTAAGTACTCCACCAAAGCTTCACCAACGTGACCAATTCCCTGAACCAAAACTTTTTTACCGTCTAAAACATCAGAACCAAACTGACTTTTTGCAGCCGCTTTCATTCCTAAGTAAACGCCATAAGCCGTTACGGGAGAAGGATTTCCGGAACCACCTCTTTCTTCTGAAATACCTGTAACGTAAGGCGTTACATCTCTTACAGTATCCATGTCTTTAGTTTCCATTCCAACATCTTCAGCTGTAATATATCTTCCGCTTAAAGAGTGCACAAATTCACCAAACTTACGCATTAACTCGGGTGTTTTTTGTGTCTTGGCATCCCCAATAATGACTGCTTTTCCACCACCAATATTAAGTCCTGTAATGGCAGATTTATAAGTCATACCTCTTGAAAGACGCAAAACATCGTTTAAAGCTTCCCATTCCGTATTATAATTCCACATTCTAGTACCTCCTAAAGCCGGCCCCATAACTGAATTATGAATACCAATAATTGCTTTTAAACCTGTATCTTTGTCATTGCAAAATACAATTTGTTCGTGATCGTTAAAAGATAACTGACCAAAAACAGGATTCATTTTTTGAAGTTCCTTTCCAGTTGCGAAAGTTGCATCCATAGCGTTACTGTTTATTTGTTAAAATTATGAATTTGTCAAAAAGACATCTCAAACATAAACAAAAAATACACATGTGCTAATATTTTATCTTTATAATAACAAATTAACAATCCATTTATATTGATTAAATTACACTTTCTATTGCTTTTAATTGAAAGTAATTTATAAAATCAATATCATTTCAACATTGAATATCTTAAAAAAATGAAAGAATTACGCTATTTAAACAAATATTTCATTAAATATAAATATAGTTTTTCACTAGGAATTTTAATCACCATAATCGCACAAATATTTTCCTTGTTTACTCCCAAGCTGATTAGCAAGTCTTTAAACGCAATTGAAAACTTTGACAAACTGTCAAAAGCCGATCAGAGCTCAAAAATGATCATCGCTTCTTATCATCAGGATTTAATTCATAATGTATTGCTAATCATAGCTACTACAATTGTTGCGGGTTTTTTGACCTTCTTAATGCGTCAGACTTTAATCGTGATGTCACGTCATGTCGAATTCGATTTAAAAAACGAAGTCTTCAGACAATATGAAAACCTTTCTCAAAATTTCTACAAACAAAACAGGACCGGGGATCTAATGAACCGAATCAGCGAAGACGTTTCAAAAGTCCGAATGTATGTTGGTCCGGCCGTAATGTATACGATCAATACCTTTATTCGTTTTGCCATTGTTATTATCTACATGTACAATGTATCGCCATTATTGACGCTCTATACCATATTACCGCTGCCGATACTTTCGTATTGTATTTTTAAACTGAGTTCGGAGATCAATAAAAGGAGTACTATTTTTCAACAATATTTATCTAAAGTTTCCAGTTTCTCTCAGGAAATATTTTCAGGAATCCGGGTCATTAAGGCGTATTCTTTAGAAAATCAACATCAGAATAACATGATCGCTCTTGCTGACGAAAGCAAAAGCAAAAGTTTAAACCTGGCGAAAGTTCAATCGTTGTTTGGTCCCCTGATGATTGCGCTAATCGGAATCAGTAATTTGGTGGTGATTTATTTTGGAGGTGTTATGTACATCAACGGAACGATCCGGAACATAGGAACAGTTGCAGAGTTTATTCTCTACGTAAACATGCTAACCTGGCCTGTAGCATCGTTGGGATGGGTTTCTTCGATGGTTCAGGAGGCAGAAGCTTCCCAAAAACGTCTGAATGAATTTTTAAAGATTCAACCGGAAATCAAAAACAACAATGAAAACTCATCTGACATTCAGGGTTCCATTTCTTTTGAAAATGTAAGTTATACGTATCAAGACACTAATATCACCGCTTTAAAAAATGTAACTTTTACCGTTAAAAAAGGAGAAACTTTAGCAATCCTTGGAAAAACAGGTTCCGGAAAATCAACCATATTATCCCTGATCTCCCGTTTGTATGATGTTACCGATGGAAGAATAACAATTGACCAAAATGAAATAAGCACTTTAAACCTAAATGACTTAAGAAATAACATCGGAATTGTTCCTCAGGATGCTTTTCTATTTTCAGATACCATCAAGAATAACATCAAATTTGGTAACCAAAATGCTACTCACGAAGAAGTAATTATTGCAGCCCAAAATGCTGTAGTTCATGACAATATCATTACTTTCAACAAACAATATGACACCATATTAGGAGAGAGAGGGATCACACTTTCAGGCGGTCAGAAGCAGCGTGTTTCTATTGCGAGAGCCATTATTAAAAATCCTGCAATTTTACTTTTTGACGATTGTTTGTCTGCTGTCGATACAGAAACAGAGGAAACTATCCTGAATAATTTATCGGAAATCTGTAAAGATAAAACTACAATAATAGTCAGTCATCGGGTATCTTCCGCTAAAAATGCCGACAAAATAATCATTTTAGAAGATGGTAAAATCATTCAACAAGGCTCTCATAATCAATTAATAAATCAGGAAGGGTATTACGCATCGTTATATTTAAAACAACTTTCGGAAAAAGAATTACTTTAATTGTTGCGTAATAGATAAATTTTTATGATTTTTGAGTACTATTAATTCCAAAAATGATAGAACGTATTATGAGAGAAAATGACATGTTAGAAAAAGAAGAGATTTTTTCTAAAGTATTACGAGCAGGGAGAAGAACTTATTTCTTTGATGTAAGAGCTACGAAAGCTGATGATTATTATATCACGATTACTGAAAGCAAAAAATTCACTGAAGAAGATGGTTCTTTTCATTTTAAAAAACACAAAATTTACTTATACAAAGAAGATTTTGGTGCTTTTGCTGAAATACTGGAAGAAATGACTTCATATGTCTTGAACCACAAAGGCGAGGAAGTAATTTCTGAAAGACATCAAAAAGATTTTAAAAAAGAGTACGGTTCTGATAAACCTGAAGGTCAAAGATCCAGCTTTACTGATATTGATTTTGACGATATTTAGTCCTAAATAACTTTTTAAAAAGTACGAGTCCAACATGTCCTGCATTTTGGGCTTTTTTTATATATTTAAGTTTAGATTTTAGACCATTCAATTTTTAAAACCTTCCTAAAACCACCATTGCTGGTTAATACGTTATAAAAATGAAAAAAATACTTCTTTTATTTAGTTTCTTCTTAATTGCAGCTTCTTCTTTTGCTCAAAAATTAGAATATGAGACCAGATCGAATATTCAATATTATAATTCAGCCGCCATTAAAGCTGACGCTTATAGTAATGAACGTTGCGTATTAGACATTTATTATCCTAAGAACAGTAAAAATTTTGCTACTATAGTCTGGTTGCATGGAGGAGGGCTGACGGGAGGAAACAAGGAAATTCCCGAAGCCCTTAAAAATAAAGGTTTCGCTGTTATTGGCGTAAATTATAGATTATCCCCAAAAGTAAAAGCTGCAAAAGCTATAGAAGATGCCTCTGCTGCTGTTGCCTGGACCTTTAACAACATTGCTAGTTATGGAGGAAATCCGTCTCTTATTTTCGTCTCCGGGCATTCTGCAGGAGGTTATCTAGCGGCAATGATTGGCCTGGACAAAAAATGGCTGCAAAAAGAAAGTATTGATGCTAATAAAATAGCAGGACTTATTCCGTTTAGCGCGCAATGCATCACTCATTTTGAAATCAGGAGAGAAAACGGAATTCCGGATACACAGCCCACAATTGATGCTTTTGCACCGCTTTTTCATGTTCGCGCTGATGCTCCGCCTTTACTATTAATAACCGGGGATCGCGAGCTCGAAATGTTAGGCCGATATGAGGAAAATGCTTATTTGGCACGCATGATGAAACTTGCCGGACATAAACAAACCCAACTTTTTGAGCTGGACGGCTATGGTCACGGAATGACTGAACCCGCTTTTCCGTTACTATTAAATGAAGTAAACCGAATTATAAAAGAGCACCAAAAAATAAACTAAACTTAAAATCCACGGCAATGGAAATAAATTTATTAATACTACCGGGACTAGGAAACTCAGGCGAAAAACACTGGCAAACTTTCTGGCATGAAAAATTTAAAAACTCAAAAAGAATTATTCAGGATAATTGGGAGGAGCCTGTCAAAACAGAATGGCTCGAAAGATTAAACGAAGAAATCTCTAAATTAGACGGTCCGACTATTCTTGTGGCACACAGTTTAGCTGTTTCTTTGGTTTTACACTGGGCAGCTTTACATACAAACAAAAATATTGTCGGCGCTTTATTGGTTGCTCCTGCCGATGTAGATTCACCTCAACATACTCCGGAATCCATTCGCAATTTTTCTCCTATGCCGACTCTTAAATTGCCCTTTCCATCGATTGTTGTAGCAAGTGAAAACGATCCCTACGCATCATTCGAGAGAAAACAATATTTTGCAGCCATGTGGGGAAGCGATTTCATCAATGTGGGACAGCAAGGACACATCAACTCGGATTCAGATTTAAAGTACTGGGAAGAAGGACAGTTGATTTTACAACAATTAGTTGCAAAGATTAATGCCGTTTAAAGGAGTTTTCAGTTTTCAGTCGCAGTTTTCAGTCTCTGTTTGTGTCTGTAAACTGTGTCTGTAAACTGTGTCTGAAAACTGCGACTGTAAACTGTGACTGAGACTGTAACTGTAAACTGAGACTGTAAAAACTACCCAATCCTCAACCCATTCTCTATTTTAAAATCGGGGGCTAATAAAATAACATCTCCCTCCTCGCCTACAGCACCTAAAACCAGGCATTCGCTCATGAATCTGCCGATTTGCTTCTTAGGGAAGTTGACAACAGCAACGATTTGTCGGTTTAGTAAATCTTCTTTTTGATAGCGTTTCGTAATTTGTGCCGATGATTTACGGATGCCAATTTGGGAACCAAAATCAATCGTAAGCTGATAGGCCGGTTTTCTGGCTTCCGGAAAATCATTTACTTCCAGTATTGTCCCGACACGCATGTCGGTTCTTTCAAATTCATTCCAGGTTAAATCCATAGTGTCTTTCGGTTGATTATTACAAACCTATTAATTTTGTAAGTATTACTACTAATTCTATAACCATTTTTTTAGCGTAGCTTCTACTTTTACAATAGAAATTAGCATGCTAACGTTAAAAAAGAAAAAAAATGGAAAATAATATCATCAACTCAACACTTTCTGAGAAAAATTTTGAGTCCAATCTAAAACAAATTCACACCGACAAATATATAGAAACAGCCCAAAACGTAAGACTATATGTAAAAGATTATGGTCAGGGTAAACCTGTAATTCTTATTCACGGGTGGCCGCTTTCGAATGAAATGTGGGAATATCAAATCGAGTTCCTTGTTCAGAACGGGTTCAGAGTAATAGCCTATGACCGTCGTGGATTTGGTAAGTCGTCACAACCCTGGGATGGTTACGATTACGATACCTTATCAGATGATTTACAGGAAATTATTGAACAATTGGAATTAACAGATACTACACTTGTCGGTTTCTCGATGGGCGGTGGTGAAGTAGTTCGTTATTTTAGCCGTCATGGTGGAAAAGGAGTTACAAAAGCCGCTTTGATTTCCTCTGTTGTGCCTTTTTTACTAAAGACTAATGATAATCCTGACGGGCATCCGAGAGAAAAAAGTGAAACTACCGCAAATGCTATTAAGGAAGACAGAATTGCTTTTATCGATAATTTCGGAAAAACGTTTTTTGGCGTAAACATTATCAACAAGCCTTTAAGCACACCTTTATTGGAATATTACAGAAACCTTTGTTCGGTTGCGTCTCCCAGAGCAACTTTAAAATGTGCAGAATCTTTTTCATTTACTGATTTCAGGGATGAATTGAATTTTGTAAAGGTTCCGACCTTAATTATTCATGGGGATGATGACAAAATAGTTCCAATTGAACTGACGTCAAAAAAAGCCGCTGAAGGTATTCGTGACAATACTTACATTGTTTATGAAGGTGCGCCACACGGATTATTCTACACCGAAAGAGAAAAACTAAACAAAGATTTACTGAATTTCTTAAATTCATAATCTGCATATAAAAATATCCAAAGAGTATTTAAGGAAATCCTGAACTCTTTGGATATTTTTTTTTTAATACTATAGTGCTTTTATTTAAGGAATATTAAGGTTATTTTTGAGGAATAAATTCTCTTTAAAATGGCACAAACTCCTTCAAACATGTTGGCTCTTGGAACTATGGCTCCGGAATTCAGGCTAAAAGACACGAATTCTAATGATGCCTTTTCGTTTGAAGATTTGAAAGGATCAAAAGGAACGCTTGTCGTTTTTATATGCAACCATTGTCCTTATGTACTTCATGTTATCAATGAAATTGTGATGATTGCAAATGATTATCGTGTACAGGGAATTGGAGTGATTGCCATTTCGAGCAATGATATTGAAAAATTCCCTCAGGATTCACCGGAAATGATGACTGAATTTGCTTTCCGCAACAAAATAGATTTTCCGTATTTGTTTGATGAAACTCAGGAAGTAGCCAAAGCTTTTGATGCTGCCTGTACTCCGGATTTCTTTTTGTTTGATAACAGAGATCGTTTATTTTACAGAGGACAACTGGATAATTCAAGACCCAATAACGGAATTCCACTAAGCGGAAGTGATTTACGCAGCGCGATAGATGCGCTTATTTACAACAGGTCCTTAAAAGACCCTCAAAAACCAAGTGTTGGCTGTAATATCAAATGGAAATAAGTTTTTGAGCTATACACGAATAAAATACTTTAAACACCTCATCTTTATGAAGGTGTTTTTTTTTATACTTCAAGATAAAAAAAAAAGCATCCCGATTAAGAATGCTTCCTTTGATTTTTTTTTACAATTGCGAATTAATATAATTCGTAATCGATGTCATTTGTACAGCATCCAAATGTGCTTTTTTGCCCATTCTCACAAGAATTGGCGTCCATTCTTCCTGACTAAATTTTTTCGGCTCAAACAATTCGTGGCATTTTGCACAATTGTTTGAGTACAAATTTTGACCCTCTGCAAGTTCAGGAGTCAGTGTTACAGCTTTAGCACTTTCAGTTGGTGGGGTGGCTGGCTCAGCTGCTGCAACCGGAGCTGTCTTTTGAGTACCACAGGAAACTACAAATAAAGCTAGCGCTGCAAGAGTTATAATTTTTGATTTCATCAGGTATATTTTTGAAGTAAATATAAAAAAAATCCCATTCGGCAAGCGAATGGGATTCTTTATTTAAGACAATTTAGAAGTTGTCTAATTACTTATTTTACTTCCATTAATTCAACGTCAAAAATCAAAGTTGCATTTGGTGGAATAACTCCTCCTGCACCGGCAGATCCGTAAGCTAAATGAGAAGGAATAACAAAACGGGCTTTGTCTCCAACCTGCAATAAAGCAATACCTTCATCCCATCCTTCAATAACCTGACCCTGACCTAATCTGAATTCGATTGGTTTTTTACGTGGGTAAGAAGAATCAAAAACTTTTCCGGTTTCTAAAGATCCTTCGTAATGAACTGCAACTGTTTTACCTGCTTCAGCTCTTTTACCATCTCCTTTTTGAATCATTTTGTAACGTAAACCACTTTCTGTTTTATCAAAACCAGCAGCAAGTTGTTCCATTTTAGCTTCAGCTGCAGCTTTTTCATCAGCATCACGTTTTGCACGGGAACCTTCAAAAACTCTGAAAGCTTCAACAGCATTCCACTTTTCAGCTTCTTCTCCTACTCTTACAATTTCTAAAGTTTCAAGAGCATCTCCCTGAGCAATTGCATCAACGATGTCCTGTCCTTCTACTACGTGACCGAAAACGGTATGTTTTCCGTCTAACCATGAAGTTGGAACGTGTGTAATATAAAATTGAGATCCGTTTGTTCCTACACCGGAATTAGCCATTGCTAATACTCCCGGACGATCATGTTTTAAACTTGGATGAAATTCATCATCAAATTTGTAACCAGGACCACCTGTTCCTGTTCCCTGAGGACAACCTCCCTGAACCATGAAATCAGGAATTACACGGTGAAATGATAATCCGTCGTAATATTTGTTTCCTTGTGGTTTAATTTTATTTTCTAAGTTTCCTTCAGCCAGTCCTACGAAGTTACCCACTGTTCCCGGTGTTAAATCGTGTGCCAATTTTACTAAAATCGACCCTTTGCTGGTATTGAATTTAGCGTATATTCCGTTTTCCATTGTTGTTATTTTTAATTTGAATGCAAATTTACAAATTAATTTTATATCAATTTGTGCTTTCTATTGTTTAATCCGATCCCGAAGCGTCGGGACGGGATGATTTATAAGTAAGTCCGTAAACTAGTAATGCTAATAGGGCCAGAATTGCACAGCCAATTGTAACAGCATGCCATCCGCCTAACTTCCATAGTAATAATCCGTAGGCAGATCCTGCCGCAGTTCCTAAAAAGCTAAACGACATAAATACAGTATTAAGCCTGTTTCTGGCTTCCGGTAAAAGCGAATATACTCTGGTTTGGTTGGAGATATGCACCCCCTGAATTCCGATGTCGATAAAAACAATACCGATAATTATTCCGATTACATTTTCGATTGAAAAGTAAAAAACGATAAAACTAATTAACATCAATAAACAGCCGTAACCAACCGCAACCCTTGGATTTCCTTTATCGCCCATTCTGCCCACCAACGGCGCTGCCAAAGCTCCTGAAGCGCCTACAATTCCAAAAAGGCCAATAGTAGCACTATTGAAATTAAAAGACTGTCCGGAAAGCAGCAAAACCATCGTCGTCCAGAAAGCACCAAACTGTGCAAAACAAAAAACATTTATTAATGTAGCTTCACGCAGAACAGGCTGGGTTTTAATCAATGTAAAAAGTGATTTTATCAACTGACCGTAGGAACCCTGAAATTGAGGTTTATTGACCGGGAATTTTTTCTGAATAGCAAAAAATATCAAAAGACAGATTCCGGCAGCGATCCAAAACATAGATCTCCATCCAAAAAGCTGACCGATAAATCCGCTTAGCGTTCTGGAAAGTAAAATTCCCACCAGCAAACCACTCATAATCGTTCCTACTACTTTCCCACGTTGTTCCGGCGCTGTTAATGAAGCTGCCAGAGGTAAAATAAGCTGAGGCACTATCGAAGTAATTCCTAAAAGCAATGAGGCAATTTGTAGTATAAAAAAACTTTTGGCCGTAGCGGCGATAATTAAAGCAATTACCGAGGCAAAAGTGGTCATCAGAATTTGTTTTTTACGCTCGATTTTGTCTCCAAGCGGTACCATAAAAAACAAACCAATTGCGTAACCTGCCTGAGTAAGATAAGTTATCGTTCCGGCATTGGCTTCCGGAATTTTAAATTCGTTGGCAATTAAAACAATTAGGGGTTGGCAGTAATACAGATTTGCAACTATAAGTCCAGTGCAGGCTGCCATAAATAAGACATTCGTTTTGGATAGATTCATTTTACAAAAATACTATTCTAATTGTAACCTAAACTTAAAAAAAAGTATAATTTTTCCTGAAGTTATGGTCAAAACAGTTGTTTATTTTATATATTCTATTGCCATTCAAAACTTTACAGTTTCAAAAAATCTTCACGCATCGGACTGAAAACATCTGTCAAAGTACCGCTTTCCAGACATAACACACCGTGAATCGCATGGGGCGGAATATAAAAACTGTCTCCTTCTTTTAAAGTCTCTGTCATTCCACTGATCGTAACATCAAATTTGCCACTCGAAATATAAGTGACCTGCGTATGATAATGCTCGTGCAAAACACCAATCGCCCCTTTTTCAAAATGAACATTTACCAGCATGGCCTGATCATTATAAGCCAGAATTTTTCGTTTAATGCCTTCTCCAACCACTTCCCACTCTATTTCATCCCCTTTTATAAATTCCTTACTTGTCCCTGAACTTTGCATATTCTTTTATTTTAATTTAACTCCTCGATTTCCTCTTCAAAATTCCGAATGAATGCTACAAGATTATGCAGTGTTTTTTCATCCGTAATCGTTCCGTCAGTCCCTAATTTTCCTCTTATGCCTTGTATCAAAAGCTGTGTTTGATCCGTGAATCCGGCTTCAATAGTTGTCATAATTAGTCCTAATTGTTCGTGTCCTTTTTCTCCCGATGCCGAAGCGGTAATCAAACCCACTTTTTTACTGGAAAAAACCGTTGTTGAAACACACCATTCCAACGCATTTTTCAGGCTTCCCGGTAAACTGAAAACATATTCGGGCGTGCAGATTACTACTCCGGCTGCCGCATCAATTTTATTTCTAAACTGAGTGACTGCCTCAGGTGGATTTTCAGTATCTAAATCAGGATTAAAATGAGGTATATTTTCCAAATCTTCGAATATCTCAACTTCAAACTCCTTATTTATGTTTTTAGAAATGAATTCCAGAATTTTAAAATTACTGGAATTCATTCTTGTACTTCCTGAAATAGCCAGTATCTTTTTCTTTTGATTTGTCATTGTGATTTATTCTGCTGAAACAGCAAAATGTACTGCTGCTTCTGAATGAATTTTGGTGGTATCAAAAACCGGAACCGACACATCTTCCTGACTTATTAGCAACGGAATTTCGGTACAGCCCAAAATAATTCCTTCAGCGCCATTCTCAATTAGTTTTTCAATAATAGAAAGATAAGCTCTTTTGGTTTGTTCTTTTATGATTCCGCGTCCTAATTCTTCCTTTAAGGTCTGTTGAATAAAATCTCTTTCGTCCTGAAGAAAAGGAACAATGGCTTCTATATTATTTTCTGCGAGTTTTTTAAAGTAAAAGTCCATTTCCATCGTGAATTTTGTACCCAATAAACCCACCTTTTTTAAACCTTGTTTATTAATTGCGTTCGCCGTAGCTGTTGCCACGTGAATAATAGGCAGGTTAATTTCCTGTTCCAGCTGGTCCGAAACCGCATGGGCCGTATTAGCACATAAGACGATTGCATCAGCACCACTTTTTTCCAGACTTTTGCAGGCGTTTAAAAGTAATTCGAAAGTCGCCTCCCAGTTTCCATTGGTATTATTTCTTTGAAAGTCATCAAAATTCAAAGAATAAATAATGCATTCTGCAAAATTAAGCCCTCCTAATTTTTCGTTGATTCCTTCATTTATAAATCGATAATAATCAATTGTCGAAACCCAGCTGATTCCACCAACAAGTCCTAGTTTTTTCATATTTCTGTTCTCCGTTACGAGTTTATTTTACATTATTCCGGATTGCTTTCTGACCGCTTACTATCATTTTTACACCATAGCCAATAGTTGAAACGGCACAGCAAATACTAATGATTGCATTGGCAAAATTTACAGTTGTTATTTTTTGAATTATCACATAAAGCCCTATTATTGCAACTGTCGAAGTCCAGATTCCCATGTAATAATCGAACTTCCTTTTGAATAACTTCCCTAAAGGAAAAAAGTGCAGCCCCACAATTAAAGCAAAAAACGGAATAAATAATTCATTGTGATTGATATTCACTAATATATTTTTTGCTAAAAAGATTCCTAGTCCTTCTAAACCAAAAATCCACAGAAAACGTTTGTCTTTTTGCTCTTCTTCCTGCGTTTGGGTTTCGATAGCATCCGGTACTGTTTTTTGAAATTTTGTAAAACGGACGTAAAAAAACAAAAAGACTAAAATTACCAGACCAATTAATACTCCAACAATCCTGTTGTCTTTATTTTCTAAATAATACTCGGCAATTAAAGTCCATATTACTGTATTTATAATCATAAAAAACAATCCTCCAATTGCTTTTTCCACCTCTTTTTTTACGTTTAGTTCCATTAAATTTGATACTTAAATTTGATTATTTACGGATTAGGTTATTCGAAATGAAAACGCAGCTTGTTTTTATGGAATCAAAGGAATTAATAGCAAAATTGTTCTCCTGTTCTACAAAAAAGTGTTCCATTCCGGCAAGTTTTGCTTCCTTAAAAATGGATTTAAAATCGATTGATCCGGAACCCACTTCCGCATTCAGGGCCGGTTTAAGTTTATCCATGTCTTTTACATGCCACAATTTAAAACGCCCTGGATTTTCTTTGAATATGTGCAACGGATCTTTCCCGGCACGCACGACCCAATATAAATCCATTTCAAAATACACCAGATCCTTATCGGTTTCCTTCAATAAAATTTCGTAGCCTGTAACTCCGTTATGATCTTCAAATTCAAAATCATGATTATGATACGCTAATTTCAAACCTGCATCCTGACACATTTTCCCGGCTTCGTTTAAGCGACCGGCAATTTTTTTGTAATCTTCGCTGTTTTTTCTAAAAGGCGGATCTATCCATGGAATGGTGAGATATTCACTTTTTAAAATTCTTGCAGCAGCAATTGCGGCTTTAAGTTCAGCTGTGTCTCCATCAGACAGAAAAGAGCCTATCCCATAATGCCCACTTACTGCTTTTAAGTGGTTTGTGTCCAGTATTTTTTTCAACTCAGCCGGTGACAATCCCCAAAACTGATCCTTAATCGAAAAACCGTACGTCTCCACAGTTGTAAATCCGGCTGAAGACACTTTCTCTAATGTCGCTTTTATATCTTTCGGAATTTCTTCACGCAAAGTATACAATTGCAGACCAATTTCTTTTTTGTTCATAGTAAAAGCGAATGACGGCACAGCCAAAACCGCCGCAGTAGCCAGGCTGCTCTTGATTATAAAAGTACGTCTGGAAGTCATTTGTTGTTTTTCTACATTAATAAAGTAAAACTAACTTTATTTATTAGATTTTGAATCATCGAAATTATCAAAATAGGTAAAATCTTTCGTTATTTTTCCGTTCTCGATGGTGAAAATGGTACAAATTGGCAGCTTAAATTTCGAACCGTCCGCAGCTGTTCCGGTTGATACAAATTCGACAATGATGTGTTTCTCATCTGAAGGATAGATATTAATAATTTCATCATGCAGGTCCGGAAAAACATCCTGAAGCGAGACGTATTTATCTATCGTTTGTTTACGGGTCTGTGTAATCATTTCTTTTCCGAATGAAGGATCTTTAAAATCCGATATTGGAGCATACATCTCTGCCAGTTCTTTCCATTGGTGTTTATTGAAATACTCAAAATATTGTTTTACTATTTTTTCTTTTTCTGTTGGATCTAAATTTGGCGGTTTTACCTCATTATTGCAGGAAACAACTAATACCGCTGCGATTAATACTAAAAATATTTTTTTCATAATTTCAGGATTTAGAGAATTTTATATCTTATCCCTAAATTAAATAAAAAAAGAAATCATTTTACAGAAGATTTTTTTATTTGGCACTAATTGCATTAGTTCCTTTTAATAAGCTGGCATCAATTTGCTGCGGTGGAAAATTTTGCTTTTCATTTCTCAGGTAGGTCACTTTTCCTTCGTTATTTACATATACATACAGGTATTCCCAGTTGTTTGAAGCATGCATTGGAGATCCGTTCGTATTATCTGCTTTTTTATAGACCTGATCGGCATAAATAAGTATTTCTCCATCAGCATTCTGTAATGTCCGAACAGGAGGCCCTAAAGTCTTAATGAAAATTTGTTTTGTCTTTCCGACCCAGCTATCCATGGATTTTTTAGTACTTGTACATGCTGCGTTAATCAACAACATAACAATCAATATGTAGTGCTTTTTCATGAGGATTCTGATTTGTTAGTGGTCTGATAATTTTCTTACGTAAAAGTAAGTTTTTTTACCGAACAAAAAGCACAACACAATGTTTATCAGTATGTTATTTTTTTTTATTTAAAAAACAATTCTCACAAAATAAATACTTTCTGTTACATCCCAAAACGAATATTTATTGCATTATTTACTCAATCATTAAATCTTTAAAATTCCCAATATTTACTTTGTATCTTTGCCGCTTACATTATTGAAGAGAAAAAATGCGAATTGACATCATAACGATTTTGCCGGAATTATTAAGAAGCCCCTTTGAGGCTTCGATTATGAAACGTGCTATTGACAAAGGCTTAGTAGAAGTTCATTTTCATAATTTAAGGGATTACACGACCAACAAACAAAAAAGTGTCGACGATTATCCGTTTGGCGGTGGCGCCGGAATGGTAATGACCGTACAGCCAATCGATGCGTGTATTACACATTTAAAAAGTGAGCGCGAGTACGACGAAATCATTTATATGTCACCTGACGGAGAAACGCTGAATCAGAAAATGGCCAACACCATGTCGATGTATGAAAATATCATCATTTTATGCGGTCACTATAAAGGTGTGGACCAAAGAGTCCGGGATCATTTTATTACCAAAGAAATCTCGATTGGAGATTATGTTTTATCCGGCGGCGAATTAGGTGCTTTGGTTTTATCAGATGCACTAATCCGATTAATTCCGGGTGTTCTAAGCGATGAAACCTCAGCATTGACGGATAGTTTTCAGGATAATTTACTTTCAGGACCTATATACACAAGACCCGCAGACTATAAAGGATGGAAAGTTCCTGAAGTTTTAACCAGCGGCCACTTTGCCAAAATTGATAAATGGCGCGAGGATATGGCGTACGAACATACAAAGAACAGACGTCCGGATTTGCTTGAAGGACAGGAGTAGTTTTCAGTCGCAGTTCGCAGTGTAGAAACGTAAAAACTGAGACTGAGACTGAGAACTGAGAACTGCGCCTTAACATCCCTTTTATCAACAACTTAAAATAATTTATAATTTACAATTTATAATTCATAATTATTTTCTACATTTGCACCCGAATTAGACTAACCTCTGGCGAGATCCGTGAATGTTGCTCTATTATAAAAAACCATAATTAAAGATATCATGGCAGATTTAATGAAATTCGTTCAAACCGAATTAGTTGAGAAAAAAGATTTCCCTGTTTTTGGAGCTGGAGACACTATCACAGTTTACTACGAAATTAAAGAGGGTGAAAAAACAAGAACTCAGTTTTTTAAAGGAGTTGTTATTCAAAGAAGAGGTTCTGGTAACACAGAAACTTTTACTATTCGTAAAATGTCTGGTGCTATCGGAGTTGAGCGTATCTTCCCGGTAAACTTACCAGCTTTACAGAAAATTGAAATCAACAAAAAAGGAGCTGTTCGTAGAGCTAGAATTTTCTACTTCAGAGAACTTACTGGTAAAAAAGCTAAGATTAAAGATAAAAGAAGATAATCATTTATCTCTTTGTTATAAAAAACTCGTTTCAGATAATTTGAAACGAGTTTTTTTTTATGCCTGTTTTTTAAAATATTAAAACTGTAATTTTTTAATATCAAAATCACCGATTTGATAATTAAACGGGTCCGAAATAACAATCTGATAATTTCGGTATTTCTCGGCAAAACTACACCGTTTTCGGACTGATTTTATTATATTTGCTCCGCTCATTCTGAGCCGACTATACCTTTTACATCGCCATTCCCTGACGATACGATTATAAAAAAAAAAAAAAAATGACACAGAATTCAAAAATTTTTTACACCTTAACTGATGAGGCGCCTCTATTAGCGACTTACTCTTTATTACCTATTGTTCAAGCTTTTACTGCTACAGCTGGTATTGCTATTGAAACCAGAGATATCTCTTTGGCAGGTAGAATTTTATCTAATTTCCCGGAGGTTCTTACAGATGCTCAAAAAACCGGAGATGCATTAGCAGAATTGGGTCAGTTAGCGACACAACCTGAAGCTAATATCATCAAATTACCAAACATTTCAGCATCAGTACCACAATTAAAGGCAGCAATCGCTGAATTGCAATCTCACGGATACAATATCCCTAATTTCCCGGAAGATCCTCAAAATGATGCTGAAAAAGAAATTAAAGCAAAATATGCCAAGGTTTTAGGTTCTGCCGTAAATCCTGTTTTACGTGAAGGAAACTCAGATCGTAGAGCTCCAAGAGCCGTTAAGAATTTTGCAAAAGCAAATCCACACTCGATGGGTGCCTGGTCTGCTGATTCAAAAACTAAGGTAGCTTCAATGCCAAATGGTGATTTCTACGGAAGTGAAAAATCACTTACTGTAAATGAAGCTAATGATGTAAAAATCGAATTCATAGCAAAAGACGGTACAACAACTGTTTTAAAAGCAAGTACGCCATTAAAAGCAGGAGAAATTATTGACAGCTCTGTTTTAAGTGTAAAAAAATTAAAATCTTTTGCTGCTGAAGCGATCGCTGATGCAAAAAAAGAAGGACTTTTACTTTCTGTGCATTTAAAAGCTACCATGATGAAAGTTTCAGATCCAATTATCTTTGGCGCTATAGTTGAAGTTTATTTTGCTGATCTTTTCAAAAAATATGAAACCTTATTCACTGAATTAAACATCGACACCAGAAATGGTTTAGGTGATATCTATGCAAAAATTGCAGGAAGACCTGAACAGGCTGAAGTTGAAGCTGACATTACGAAAGCAATCGAAAATGGTCCAGCTTTAGCAATGGTAAATTCTGAAAAAGGAATTACAAACTTACACGTTCCTTCTGATGTTATTGTTGATGCTTCTATGCCGGCAATGATTCGTACTTCCGGACAGATGTACAACAAAGAAGGAAAACAACAAGATACGATCGCTGTTATCCCGGATCGTGCCTATTCGGGTATTTATACTGCAACTATCGATTTCTGTAAAAAACACGGTGCTTTTGATCCTAAAACAATGGGAAGTGTTCCTAACGTAGGTTTGATGGCTCAAAAAGCAGAAGAGTACGGATCTCACGACAAAACTTTCCAAGTGAAAGCTGATGGTGTTGTTCGTGTTACAGATAACAAAGGAACTGTTCTTATGGAACAAAACGTTGAAGCTAATGACATTTTCAGAATGTGTCAGGCAAAAGATGCTCCTATTCAGGACTGGGTTAAACTGGCTGTAAACAGAGCGCGTTTATCGGATACTCCTGCTGTTTTCTGGTTAGATGAAAACAGAGCACACGATAGAGAATTAATCGTAAAAGTTGAAAAATACCTTAAAGATTACAATACAGTAAACTTAGATATCCGAATCTTAAATCCTGTTGCTGCAACTGAATTTACTTTAGACAGAATCATCAAAGGTTTAGATACGATCTCTGTAACAGGAAATGTTTTACGTGATTATTTAACTGATTTATTCCCGATTTTAGAATTAGGAACTTCGGCTAAAATGCTTTCTATCGTTCCGTTGATGAATGGTGGCGGATTGTTCGAAACGGGTGCAGGAGGTTCTGCTCCAAAACACGTGGAGCAATTTACAGAAGAAGGTTATTTACGTTGGGATTCATTAGGAGAGTTTTTAGCGCTTGGTGCTTCATTAGAACATTTAGGACAAACTTTAGACAATTCTAAAGCCATTATTTTGTCTGAAACTTTAGATCAGGCAAACGATAAATTCCTGGCAAATGATAAATCTCCGGCTCGTAAAGTAGGACAAATTGACAACCGTGGTTCTCATTTCTACCTTGCTTTCTATTGGGCTCAGGCTTTGGCTGCTCAAAATAAAGATGCTGAATTAAAAGCAATTTTTACTCCGATCGCTGCTCAATTTGAAGCGAATGAAGCTAAAATTAACGAGGAATTAATCGGTGCTCAGGGAAAACCACAAACTCTTGGCGGTTACTATCAGCCGACTCCTGAGTTAATGAGCAAAGCAATGCGTCCTAGTGCGACATTCAATACAATTCTTGCTGAAATAAAATAGTACAATTACATATACTATCCATATCTAAAAGGCAGCCTTAATCGGTTGCCTTTTTTCTTAACTAATGTTTAACAATCGTTCCGAGGTAATATTTCGTAAGAATTCCTAACTATGTAATTCAAAACCAATACAATGATTTCAAAAAATAGCTTCATATTTCTTATCATTATTTTATCTTCATTTGCATCCTTCTCTCAGGAAAAATTTACACTAAGCGGCACTATAACGGATAATAAAAACAATGAGACCTTAATTGGTGTCAATATTTACATTCCATCCTTAAAAATAGGAACTACAACCAATGAATATGGTTTTTATTCGCTAACTGCTCCTGCCGGAGAACAACAAATTGAAATAAGTTATGTTGGCTACCAACCCATTCAGAAAACAATAAATTTAAATCAGAATATTAAAAATAATTTCGCCCTAAACGAAGGCGGCGAAGAACTTCAGGAAGTGGTAATTACAGACAATAAAGGCAAAGCCAACATTAAATCTCCTGAAATGAGTACCAATAAACTCTCTATTGCAGCCATCAAAAAAATGCCGGTGGTTTTGGGTGAAGTAGATGTTTTAAAATCAATTTTATTATTGCCTGGTGTGACAAATGCAGGCGAAGGTGCCTCCGGATTTAACGTCCGTGGTGGTGGTGCCGATCAGAATTTAATTTTATTAGACGAAGCCACTATCTTTAATTCTTCTCACGTATTTGGTTTCTTCTCTGTTTTTAATCCCGATGCCATTAAAGATTTAAAATTGTACAAAGGCGGAATTCCTGCCCGTTACGGAGGGAGAGCTTCTTCTGTTTTAGATATTTATCAGAAAGATGGAAGCAGCAAGGATTTTCATATGAATGGCGGAATCGGATTAATCTCAAGCCGGCTTCTTGCCGAAGGGCCGCTGGTAAAAGACAAAGGTTCCTTTTTGATTGGAGGAAGAGCTTCCTATGCCCATTTGTTTTTAAAATTATCCGAAGACAACAAAGATAATGCGGCCTATTTTTATGATCTAAACACCAAATTAAGTTATAAAGTAAACGACAATAATAGTTTATACTTATCAGGATATTTTGGCCGTGATGTCTTTAGCATCAACAAAAGTTTCTCTAATACTTACGGAAACGCAACCCTGAACCTGCGTTGGAATCACTTGTTTTCTGATAAATTATTCTCCAACCTATCCCTGATTTACAGCGACTATTATTACGGACTGGATCTGGATTTTGTGGGTTTCAAATGGGATTCCGGCATCAAAAATTACAATATCAAATACGATTTCAAACATTATATTTCAGACAAATTCAAACTCAATTACGGATTAAGCGGTATTTATTACGAATTCAATCCCGGAACGATCAAACCAACCGGAGAGGTTTCCGGAATTAATCCGGATCAGTTAGATAAAAAATATGCTTTTGAACCTTCTGTCTATCTGGATGCCGAAAGTCAGCTTTCAAAAAAAATAACCGTTTCCTACGGATTGCGTTATAGTTTATTTTATCGTCTGGGCGCTTCTACGATTAACTATTATGCCAATAATAATCCGGTCGTTTTTAATACCAGCACAGAGATCTACGAAAAAGGCAAGCCAACTTCAACAGCCTATTTTGGTAAAAACAAAGTAATTCAGGATTATAATAATTTGGAACCGAGGTTTGCTATTTCTTATCAATTAAATGACGACCAGTCTATTAAAGCGAGCTACAACCGAATGGCGCAATATCTTCAGCTAATTTCGAATACCTCATCGCCTACTCCGCTTGACGTATGGATGCCCAGTGACAAATACATAAAACCGCAAATTGCAGATCAGGTCGCGCTGGGGTATTTTAGAAATATCAACAACGGGGCTTATTCTGTCGAAGTAGAAACTTATTACAAAGAAATTCAAAACAGACTGGATTATATTGACGGTGCCGATTTAATTGCCAATGAGGCTATCGAACAGGTAATTCTAAACGGGCAAATGAGAGCGTATGGTCTGGAAATTATGTTTAAGAAAAATGAAGGCAAATTTAACGGATGGATTTCGTATACGCTGTCAAAATCAGAACAGCAAACGCCTGGAAGAACGCCGGAAGAAACCGGAATCAACAACGGGCAATGGTACAGTTCAGCTTATGATAAAACACATAATCTAGCCATCACCTCTGCCTACACCTTAAACGATAAATGGTCGTTTGGAGCTAATTTTGCGTTACAATCAGGACAGCCGGTCACCTATCCGAATTCGCAATATGAATATTTGGGAATTAAAGTTCCAAACTACGGATTAAGGAATGAAAATCGTCTCCCTGCCTATCACCATTTAGACATCTCAGCCACATTAACTTCAAGAAAAAATAAAAACAGAAATTGGAAAGGCGAATGGGTTTTCAGCATTTACAACTTGTACAATCGCCAAAATGCAGCTTCAATCAATTTCAGGCAAAATGTTGACAGCGGAGCAAATGAAGCCGTACAGACGTCCATTTTCGGAATTGTTCCTGCCGTTAGTTATAATTTTAAATTTTAAAAAACTCTTCCGTAAAAAGAAAGCAAAAGATATATCATGAAAAAAGCAACCGTATTAATCGTATTTTTTATAGCAATCTTCTTTACAAGCTGTGAAGAAGTTGTTGATGTCGATCTGGATACTGCTCCTCCAAAATTGGTTATTGAAGCAGCAATCAACTGGAGAAAAGGAACAAACGGGGCACAGCAATCCATCAAATTAACCACCACTACGGGTTATTTTGAAAATCAGATTCCTGTTGTTTCCGGTGCATCCGTTTTTATAAAAAACAGTGAAAACGAACAAT
The DNA here is from genome assembly GCF_004345565.1 of Flavobacterium circumlabens. Lineage (GTDB taxonomy): Bacteria > Bacteroidota > Bacteroidia > Flavobacteriales > Flavobacteriaceae > Flavobacterium > Flavobacterium circumlabens. Next base: position 199,557 of record NZ_SLWA01000004.1, read on the forward strand.
TCAATTTTATCGAAGTTTCCAAGACCGGACGTTATGTCTGCAATAATTTCAAACCTGTAATTAACGAGCAATATACCTTGACCGTCGTTACTAACGGCACAAACTATACGGCAACTGAAACTATGAAATCCGTAGCTCCGATTACCCGAATAGAACAAAACAACGAAGGCGGTTTTACCGGAAAAGATATCGAAGTCAAAGCCTTTTATAATGATCCGGGAAATGAAGATAATTTCTATTTATTTAAATATACCTATTCCAGTAAAGTGACTTCTACGTTTTATGCCTCTGAGGATAAATTTTACCAGGGAAACGAAATTTTCAGCAGCTCCGATGATGAGGATTTAAAAGCGGGCGATCAAATTGAAATCATACATTACGGAATCTCCGAACAATATTATAATTATATGAATATTTTAGTGAGTATTGCAGGAAACAATGTTGGCGGGCCCTTTCAGTCGCCTCCCGCGACCGTAAAAGGCAATATTATCAACACTTCCGATAAATCAAATTATCCGCTGGGTTATTTTTCACTGAGCGAAATTGATGTCAAAAAATATATAATCGAATAATAAACAGAAATCAGAGTTATGCTAATCGAAACCCTAAAATCACTTTTTGACCGTGATCTTACCAAATTAAAACTGGAGATTGAATCGTATCAAAATGAAACCCAAATCTGGGCAATTGACAAAAACATTTCCAATTCAGCCGGAAATCTTTGCCTGCACCTTATCGGAAACATCAATACTTATATTGGAGCAGAAATTGGAAAAACCGGTTATATCAGAAATCGTGAACTTGAATTTTCATTAAAAGACATTCCGAAAACCGAATTGATTCAAAAAATTGAGAATACCATATCGGTAGTAAATACAGCATTAGATAAGCTGACCCCAGCCGATTTAGAAGCTATTTATCCCTTAGTTGTTTTCGAAAAAGAAATGACGACCGGTTTTTTTCTGGTCCATCTTTCGACGCATTTAGCCTATCATTTAGGGCAAATCAATTATCACAGAAGATTGTTATAGCTTAAAATATTACTACGAAAAATAATAAGAAACAAATGCTTTTTTATACATGGAAATAAAATATTAACAATATATTTGATACAAAAAATCCTTTATGAAAAAACACTACTTATTATTAATTCTTTTTTTAATGTCATTATGCAGCAATGCACAAGTTTCTTCAGATATTGACCCGGATTTTGACATGAAAGATGATCTTCCCAATATCACTTTGTTCAGTAAAGATTTTGCTTTACAGCCTGATGGAAAAATAGTTTTAGTAGGGAATTCCTGTTCTTATAAATTGTACAATGACAAAAATGAAGTAAAAGGAAACAATATTTTGAGGTTAAATAAAGATTTGTCTCTTGATGAAACGTTCAAAACTGGTTTAGGATTTAGTTCTTCACCATCAGGTCTTGCGATACAACCTGACGGAAAAATTCTGGTTAGCGGTTCTTTTACAACTTATGACGGTAAGCCGATAGCCAAAATAATTAGGTTAAATGCTGACGGCTCCATTGACAATACATTTAATCTTTCTGATAAAGGATTCAATGCATTTACGATTACAATTATACGCTCTATAAAAATACAACCGGATGGAAAAATATTAATATCAGGAGTTTTCGATGTTTCCATCTATCAAAAATTCTATGGCCGCAATATGTTGCGTTTAAATGCTGACGGTAGTGTGGATAAAACTTTTCAACCAGGCTCTGGTTACCCTTATGATATTTTCAAATTTGAACTACACACTGATGGCAAAATAGTAAGAGTATATCAGAATACGTACAACAAAGAAACAAGTTATAGAATTGACCGGTTAAATTCTGATGGCACTATAGATTCAGGATTTACTGCTATAGAAGGATTTGGCGGAATTTGTTCTGCAAATACTGTTGGATATAATAGCATGTATGATTGCAAATTAGCCATTCAAAAAGATGGTAAAATATTATTTGGCGGTTGCTACACTACATTTAAATATATTGGAACCAGCGGCTTTATGAGATTCAACACCGATGGATCGAAAGATTTATCATTTAAATACGTTGTGCCCGGATTCCCAATGGCAACAGTAAAAGATTTTATTTTTCTTACTAATGATAAAATACTAAAAAGTGATTTGACGCTCATTAATAATGATGGTTCTATTGATAATACAATTGTTGCAAAATTAGACGCAAATTCAAATTCAAATAAAATTCTATTGTGTCCGGATAATAAATTATTAATTTGTACTGAGAATATTGTAAACTTTACAGGAGGAAGTACTTATTTTAATAGATTTGTTAAATTAGATTTAACTACTTCTGAAATTAACGCAAAAGAACAACCAACTACTTTTTATGGAGGAAATGACATTTTAGAAAAGCCAAATGGTGATATTCTTGTCCTGGGAAATAGTAAAACTGCTTTTAATACAAAATATCATGATGGCATAAAATTGCTAAGCAAAAATGGCAAGCTTTCTAAAAATAAAAATTTATACCAAAACGTATTTACATCATCCAAAAGCGAAAAAAACACATTCAGAAAAGGAATTGTTCAGCCAGATGGCAAAGTTATCTTATATAAAATTGAATCTACAGGCTTAAGTGTTTTGGTTCGATACAATGATGATTTTACAATAGATACCTCTTTTTCGGCCCCTCTTTATATTGGACGAATATACAATCTAATATTACTGGCTGACGGAAAAATCTTAGTTACTTCAGACAATCAGGAGAGTCTTATAAGATTAAATAGCGATGGCTCGAAAGATCTTACCTTCGCTTCAACCAAAGGATTTGACAATCTCTGCTACACTTCAGCAGTGCAGAAAGATGGAAAAATAATTGTGGCCGGTAATTTTACTTCTTTTAATGAAATAAAAACCAATCGAATTGCCAGATTTAATAGTGACGGAACATTTGACAATACTTTCCATCCTGATGAAAATCTAACCGGATTTATCTACACCACAGGCCTACAATCTGATGGAAAAATCATAATCGCGGGACAACTAAATTTTAATGCTATAACAGAAAAGGCTTGTGTCCTAAAACGCTTAAATATTGATGGTTCTACAGATGAGTCATTTACTCAATATAATTCTACTTATGTGGCGCATCTTGTAAGAGGTATGGAAATACAGTCCAATGATCAAATTATTCTTTTCACTAATCGAAACAGTACTACTGATTATCAGATAAATGATTTTAAACGATTAGAAAAAAATGGAGAAATAGACAACACATTTGATTCAGGTGAAGGCTTTGATGGTAACATCAGTGCCATTAAAATTCAAAAAGACGGAAAACTTTTGGTGACAGGGAGTTTTGTAAAATATAAAAGCAGCTGGTCTAATGGAACAGTCCGTTTACTTGGTACTAAAAGCACATTGGATACACCCGATTATTTCTTAAACAAAGGCAATTCAAATTTTGTTTTATTTCCTAACCCAGTTAAAGATGTACTGAACATTTCATCAGATGAAAATCAATCTATAAAATCAATACAAATTTATAATACACTTGGACAATCTGTACTAGATACCAAAAACATAAAAACGTTCTCAAACATCAATGTTTCAGAATTAAACAAAGGGATTTACTTTGTCAAAATAAATTCAGACAAAGGAACAGTAACAAATAAATTTTTAAAAAATTAGCAAAATGCTCTCTTAGTTGAGGGCATTTTTTTTATCCTTTATTCCTATATTTCTACAAAATCTCCTTTGCAAATAATTTAGCTATTTGCCTTATCTTTTACAGCTCATAACTTTCGTACATTTGCAGCACATTTCAAATCAAAAAAATAAATGTCTTCACACCATATCGTACGCGACGACCAGGAACCCGCTTTAATTATTGCTAACGGTGCTGCCTGCGATCCGGAATTATTAGGTCAGTTACTCGAATGGTCACCGCTGGTTATCGTTCTCGATTCTGCTATCGAAAGAGTGATTGATCTGGGTATAAAAGTAGACGTCCTTCTGGGAGATTTCGACCGTGGTTTTGATCCTGAAAGCTACAAAACAGCGCAATATCCGCTTGAGATTGTACATGCACCGGACCAAAACAAAACTGATTTAGAGAAAGCTTTTGATTATTTAATTGACCGCAAAATCCCTGCTGCCAATGTGGTTTGGGCAACCGGAAGACGCGCCGATCATACGATAACGAATTTAACCAACATCGTTCGGTACAGAAATTTACTTAAGATTGTCATTCTCGACGACCACTCCAAAATATTCCTGCTGCCCCATAAATTCGAAAAATGGTATACGGCCAAAACTCCGATTTCACTAATTCCAATTGGAGTTGTAAACGGTATTTTCTCCACCAACTTAGATTATCCACTCGAAAACGATACGCTTACCATTGGCTACAGAACCGGAAGCAGTAATTCCGTTACAAAGGATGGTCTCGTAACCATTATGCATACTGACGGTGATTTACTGCTCATGGAATGTATGGATTAGGAACGAGACATTTAGAGTTTGGAATTTGGATTTTAAAAATTTGGCTTTTCAATAACCCATTTCCTCCAAAAGGAATGACTATCTTTGCACCCAAATTCACAAAATGAAAACAATAGACAATTCCGAAAAAAACAATTTACATCCCCGAAATCTGCATCGTTCACGATATGATTTTGAACTTCTTATTTCGAATTGTCCGGAATTAAAAAAGCATGTAGCCATCAATGCTCATGGCATCGAAACTATTGATTTCAGTGATCCGCAGGCAGTAAAAATGCTCAACAAAGCATTATTACAGACCTATTACGACATTCAGGGTTGGGATATTCCGGCCAATTATCTTTGCCCGCCAATTCCCGGCCGTGCCGATTATATTCATTATCTGGCCGATTTATTAGCCGAAACCAACAACGGAATTATTCCGGAAGGATCTTCAGTTTTAGGTCTGGATATCGGAACAGGCGCAAACTGTATTTATCCGATATTAGGGAATGCTGTTTACGACTGGAGTTTTGTAGGCACCGATATCGATTTGAAAGCAATTGAAAATTGCAGCAAAATCATCGAAGCAAACCCGAAACTAATTGATGCGATCAGTTTGCAGCAGCAAACCGAAGCGCGGTTTATTTTCAAAAACATTATAACGCCCGAAGACCGTTTTACCTTTACCATCTGTAATCCGCCTTTTCATGCCTCAGCTGAAGATGCCAATCAGAGTACGGTAAGGAAAGTTTCCAATCTGAATCCGAAAGAAAAGAAAAAAATGAATCCTGTTTTAAACTTCGGAGGTCATAATGCTGAATTGTGGTGTGACGGCGGTGAAATTGGCTTTGTAACCCAAATGATTTACGAAAGCGCCAAATACCCAATGCAATGTTTGTGGTTTACTACTCTGGTTTCCAAAAGAGAAAATCTTTCGAGTATTTATAAAACGTTAAACAAAGTAAACGCAGCTTCCATAAAAACAATAGACATGGCTCAGGGCCAAAAAACAAGCCGGATTATAGCCTGGACTTTCTTAACCGAAGCACAACAGAAAACCTGGAAAATTTAAATTATATATTTTTAAACTATACACATTGTAATTTTGATACTTTAAATTAAAATTCTAATATCTTCCCGGACTTTTTTAAAGTACCTTTAGACTAAATTGAATTTTATGAATATTAAAAAATTACTCTTCATCTCTTTATTATTTATTTTACTTGCAGGCTGTTCTTCAACAAAAAAAGCCAAATTTGACGATTACATCTTTCAAACCAAAAAAGATAAAAATTCCTATATTACTTCGTACGACAAATCCCTGAAACTTTGGGGGATTGCGTATACTGAAGAAAATCTAAAAACCTCATACGGAACCGCTCATATTGTAATGGCCGGACCTAAAAACGGTAAAGACCTCGTTTTGCTTCACGGTATGGACGCAAGCTCTACGATGTGGTATCCCAACATTAAAGCTTTAGCAAAGACCTACCGCGTCTACGCCATTGATTTTCTTATGGAACCCGGAAAATCTACGATAACCTCAAACCCTCTTTCATCAGAAGAAATTGTAATTTGGTACAACGAAATTTTCAACCATTATAAACTAAAAAACTTTGATATTATCGGAGCTTCACGAGGGGGATGGATTGCGACTTTACTGGCGACTCAAAAATCAAATTCAATTGATAAAGTCGTTTTACTCAGTCCGGCTCAAACCTTCAAATTTATTGATAAAGTCGGGAAAACAACTTCTGCCCTAATGCTCAAACTTTTTCCAAGTGAAAAGAAATTCGGAAAAACATTAAAAGCTTTCGCTACACATCCGGAAAATATTAGTCCGGTATACAGAAGACAATTTTATCTGGCCAACAAATATGCCAAATCGAATTCGAGCCTGCTTAAAATGCAACCTTTTTCAGATGACGAGTTAAAATCAATTTCAAATCCGGTTTTGGTTTTGATTGGTGATAATGATGTAATCAATTCATCGGAAAGCTTAGAAAGAGCGCAAAAATATGTGCCGAAAAGCAAAACTAAAATCATAAAAGATGCGGGTCATTTTTTAACGATTGATCAACCCAAAATTGTAAACGATGCCATTATGGATTTTTTAAAATAGACTGAATTTTTAAATTCAACTACCTATTTTATAGAATTCAAACTTTGTATCTTTACAAAACTAAAATTTTCATCAAGCAAAAATGGAGTTTCAAGTTACCTCAGATTATAGTCCAAAAGGCGATCAGCCGCAAGCCATTCAAAAATTAGCACAAGGAGTTGTTGATGGCGAAAAATATCAAACTTTACTGGGTGTAACAGGTTCCGGTAAAACATTTACGGTAGCCAATGTTATTCAGGAAGTGCAGAAACCGACTCTGGTTTTAGCCCATAACAAGACTTTGGCGGCGCAGCTGTACTCGGAATTCAAACAGTTTTTCCCGAATAATGCGGTGGAGTATTTTGTTTCTTACTACGATTATTATCAACCGGAGGCTTTTATGCCGGTAACAGGGGTTTTCATCGAAAAAGATTTATCGATCAATGAAGAACTTGAAAAAATGCGTTTAAGCACCACTTCTTCCCTGCTTTCCGGTCGTCGTGACATTTTGGTTGTTGCTTCCGTTTCCTGCCTGTACGGTATCGGGAATCCGGTAGAGTTTCAGAAAAACGTCATTGCCATAGAAAAAGATCAGGTCATTTCGCGCACCAAATTATTACACAGCCTGGTACAAAGTTTATATGCCAGAACAGAAGCTGATTTTACACCCGGAACATTCAGAATAAAAGGAGACACGGTTGAAGTGTATCCGAGTTATGCTGATGATGCTTTCAGGATTCACTTTTTTGGAGATGAAATTGAAGAAATAGAATCTTTTGATGCCAAGACTTCCCAGGTCATTGAAAAATTTAAAAAACTGACGATCTATCCCGCCAATATGTTCGTGACTTCTCCGGAAGTTTTACAAGGCGCCATCTGGGACATCCAGCAGGATTTGGTCAAACAAGTTGATTATTTTAAAGAAACAGGTAAACATCTGGAAGCCAAACGTCTCGAAGAACGCACCAATTTTGACTTAGAAATGATTCGGGAACTGGGGTACTGCTCGGGAATTGAAAATTATTCAAGATACCTTGACGGAAGATTACCCGGAACAAGGCCTTTCTGTTTATTAGATTATTTTCCTAAAGATTATTTGATGGTTGTTGATGAAAGTCACGTAACCGTTTCTCAGGTTCACGCCATGTACGGAGGTGACCGCAGCCGAAAAGAAAACCTGGTGGAATACGGTTTCCGTTTACCGGCTGCCATGGACAACAGGCCTTTGAAATTTGAAGAATTTGAAGCTTTGCAAAATCAGGTGATTTATGTATCTGCTACTCCCGCCGACTATGAATTAGAAAAAACGGACGGTGTTTATATAGAACAGGTGATTCGTCCGACAGGATTACTGGATCCCATTATAGAAATTCGTCCGAGTTTAAATCAGATTGATGATTTAATCGAAGAAATTCAGGTTCGTTGTGAATTGGACGAAAGGGTTTTGGTGACCACTTTAACCAAAAGAATGGCCGAGGAATTAGCCAAATATCTAACCAAAGTAAATATCCGCTGTCGTTATATCCATTCTGATGTAGATACCTTAGAGCGTATCGAAATCATGCAGGATTTACGAAAAGGTATTTTTGATGTTTTAATTGGTGTGAATTTACTTCGTGAAGGTTTGGATTTGCCCGAAGTTTCGCTTGTTGCGATTCTTGATGCCGATAAAGAAGGTTTCCTGCGAAGCCACAGATCCCTGACGCAGACTATTGGTCGTGCGGCAAGAAATCTTAATGGTAAAGCCATCCTGTATGCTGATAAAATTACGGCCAGTATGCAAAAAACAATTGACGAAACGAATTACAGAAGAACCAAACAGATTAATTACAATACGGAACATAATATTACGCCGCAGGCCTTAAATAAAAAAATCGAAAGTGCGTTTACTAAAAATCCATTAGTAGATTATGAACTGGGCCATACTTTGACAGCAGCTGCCGAACCGGACACCAAATATATGTCTAAAGCAGATCTGGAGAAATTGATTCGTGAAAAGCGAAAATCAATGGAAAAAGCAGCAAAGGATTTAGACTTCCTGCAGGCCGCAAAATTACGTGATGACATTAAAAAACTACAGGAACAATTGTCTTAATTGTGTTGTTCCTGAAAAACTTTCAATAATAATTTAGGATCAAGCATAGCGTTTGGTGCTTTATTCATCAAATCTAAAATGCGTTTTGTAGCATTGAGATTCAAACCCATTTCTATGGCAATTTGCTGGATCGCTTTAGCTTCTTTTTCATGCAAAATACCATCGCAATGCATAATCAGAGCCAATCTGTAGAATTGCTGAATGCGCTGAAACTCTGATTTTATGTTTAATGGAGGGGTTTCCTGATGAAATAAATCCTGAAAATCTTTTTTATCGAAATTTAATTCCTGGGCTACCAGCCACAAAAAGTCCAGTTCCCTTTTATGCAGCTGACCATCGACTGTTGAGAAAACAATCATTTCTAAAAGTAAACTTCTCTTTTGTTCTTCGGTATCCATCAATTTATTATTTTTAGCTAAAATATTGTTTTTAAATCTAAAACACAATAAAACATATGATTCGGTTATTCTCCTTTTTTATTTTTCTGGGCATAATCTTTAGCGGAAATGCTCAGGAAAACACAGCGTCAAAAAATGTTTCTACTTTTACGATTGAAGCTCCACAACTCAAAACCACCAAAAAAATCTGGATTTATCTACCGGAAAATTATACCGCTTCAGACCAGAAATACAGCGTAATCTATATGCACGACGCCCAGAATTTGTTTGATGCCAAAACTTCTTATGTCGGCAAATGGAATGTCGACGAAAAACTGGACAGCTTAAAAGCAAAGGTAATTGTTGTCGGAATAGAACATGGAAACGACAAACGAATCGATGAATTAACACCTTTCAAAAGTGAAAAATACGGCGGCGGAAATGCCGATAATTATCTCGATTTTATTGTAAAGACAGTAAAACCATACATAGATAAAAACTACAGAACCAAAACAAAAGCCAAAAATACCATTATTATGGGAAGTTCACTTGGCGGATTGGTGTCGTATTATGCCATCTTAAAATATCCGGAAGTTTTTGGTAAAGCTGCAGTATTTTCCCCTTCTTTCTGGTTCTCGAAAGACATTTATACCTTAACAGAAAAAACGACCAAAATTAAGATCAAAATTTACTTTTTATGCGGTGACAAAGAGGATGAGAACATGGTGCAGGATATGACCAAAATGGAACGTTTATTAGACACAAAACGTTGTTATTGCCTTCACCTTACCAAATCAAAAATTGTAAAAGGAGGAGAACATAATGAAAAACTCTGGCGCGACGGCTTTGTTGGCGCACTTTCATGGCTGAAATATTAAATTAAAAACAACAAATTATGGAATTGATTTTAAGAGCATACAACCTAAAACTAAAACATACTTTTACTATTTCCAGAGAATCAATTGATTTTCAGCCTTCGTTGATTGTTGAACTCAAAAGCGATGGTTTTTCCGGTTTTGGTGAAGCCACCTCCAATCCGTATTATAAAACAACAGTTCCTGTCATGATGCAGGATTTAGAAAAAATCAGACCTCTAATTGAAAGTACCGAAAACGAAACTCCAGAAGCTTTTTGGACAAAAATATATCCTTTTTTAAAACACGACATGTTTGCTTTATGTGCCTTAGACCTAGCTTATAATGACTGGTATGCCCGCAAAAAAGGAAAAAAACTATATGAATTATGGGGCTATTCTCCCGATAAAAATCCAATGACCGATTATACTATCGGAATTGCTTCGATCGAAAAAATGGTCTCCAAAATGCAGGAACTGCCGTGGCCAATTTATAAAATTAAACTGGGAACCCAGGAAGATATTGCCATTGTAAAAGAGTTACGGAAACATACGGATGCCATTTTCAGAATCGATGCCAATTGTGGCTGGGGAGTTGAAGAAACCATTAACAATGCCGTTGAATTAAAAAAATTAGGGGTTGAGTTTCTGGAACAACCTATGAAAGCAGACGACTGGGAAGCCCACAAAGAAGTCTACAAACATTCCGTTTTGCCTGTTATTGCCGATGAAAGCTGTATTATTGAAGAAGATGTAGCAAAATGCCATAACTATTTTCACGGTGTAAATGTCAAATTGGTCAAGTGCGGCGGGCTGACTCCGGGTAAACGCATGATTGAAGAAGCTAAAAAACTTGGATTGAAAACCATGGTGGGCTGTATGACCGAATCTACGGTGGGAATTTCTGCAATCGCCCATTTATTACCGCAACTCGATTATGTAGATATGGATGGCGCACTGCTTTTAGCACAGGATATCGCAACCGGTGTAACCATAAAAAATGGTGTCATCAGCTATTCTGAACTAAACGGAACCGGTGTAACTTTAATCTAGTTATATGAAAGTCAGCCAATTTCCGGATCGGATTATCGAAATAGACCAGGAACAGTATTTGTATTTTGGCGGAACGGCCTATTTGGGCTTATCGGTCCATAAAGAATTTCAGCAATTGGTCCTTAAAAATATTTTAAGATGGGGAACAACTTACGGAAGTTCCAGGAACGCGAATGTAAAAGTCACTGCTTATGATGATGGCGAATCATTTTTAGCGCAACATATCAAAGCAGAATCAGCCGTTACGGTTTCGTCGGGAATGTTGGCCGGAAAAATGGTAATCGAGGAACTGAACAAGGAAACAGATTGTTATTTTCATTTTCCCAACGCACATCCTGCGATTAAAGCCCATGATAGTCTTCCCTTTTTTGAAGCTGGTAAAATCAATCCCAGATTATTCAATCCTAAACCGGAGAGAATTACCATTCTTACCGATGCCGTTCCTTCCTATCAGACAAAAGCAGTTGATTTATTGGTTTTAAAAGAAATCCCTAATCATAAAGAAATTACCCTGGTTATTGATGAATCCCATTCCCTTGGAATTTTAGGTCAGAATGGCTGTGGAATTTATAATGAAATACAATTCCCGGTTAAACGAAAAATCATGGTTTCTTCTTTGGGAAAAGCTTTCGGCTTAACGGGTGGCGTGATTGCAGGCGATTTAAATTTCATCAATCAGATAAAAAATCTGGACATTTTTATTTCTGCAGCCGGAATGAATCCTGCTTTTGTACAAACGCTGGCAGAAGCTGCTGAAATTTATCCGATTCAACATCAGAAACTAGTCAAAAATCTGGAGTATCTGGATTCGAAACTGATCAAAAATGAGAACATCAAATTTGACAAAACCTATCCGTTGATTTATATTGAAATTGAAAGCATTACTGAAATCCTGAAAGCAAATAAAATTATTATTGCCAATTTCAGGTATCAGGAAAACGCCAAAGACATCAATAGAATTGTAGTTACGGCAAATCATCTTAAAGAAGATCTGGATAAATTAGTCAATATTTTAAACGCCTGTAATTCTAAATAAAGTAAAAAAGTGTGCCACGAATTACACCAATTTCCACGAATTAATTTTTAAATACAATGCAATTCGTGGAAATTGGTGTAATTCGTGGCAAAAAACAGCAGCCCGACTCAATAAATTGTAATCAAATTACTTTTAAAACGTACCTTTGTAAAAAATTAAACGATGACGAATAACGATATCCTAAAAAAACTTCGCGTAGCTTTGATGCTCCGTGATGACCAAATAGTTGAGATTTTAGAATTAGTAGATTTTAGAATTACAAAATCAGAATTAGGAGCTTTTTTCAGGGCCGAAGATCATGAAAATTATATGGAATGCGGTGATCAGGTTTTACGTAATTTCTTAAACGGATTAGTAATTCATTTAAGAGGAACAAAGGAAAACCCTAAAAACCCGAATGATGTTTTAGCAAAGCATAAAGCAGAAATTCCGAAGAAAGACAGCACAAAAGAAAGACCAGAATTTAAAGCTAGTGCAAAAGATGCTGAAAAAGGAAGAGGCGACAAAGCACCTTCTAGATCAGGGCCTTCAGCTAAAAAACCTTTTAAGAAAAACAACACCAAAACAGCTCCTAAAGTACAGGTTGTTGAAAAAGTGGTTTACAAAAACGGGAAGAATAAAAAATAATAATTTTTGTAAAAGGTAAAATGTGAAAGTTTAACCGCAAAGAACGCTACGATTTTATCCTGTTATTAAGCTTATAAACGCAAAAATTCGCAAAGCTTTTTTAGCCACAGATTATCAGTATTAAAAGGATTTTTAAAATCTGCGTTAATCTGTGTAATCTGTGGCTAACTTTTTTATACAATCCTTTGTTTTTTTTTGCAGTTAAAATGATTTCAAAACAAAAAAACCATTCCGTTAGGAATGGCTTTTTATTTTATATAATCGATTTCTTATTTGATTAAGATAATGCAGCTTTAACCTGATCAGCAGCTTCCTGAAATTGAGTAGCTGATAAAATTGGCATACCTGAATTGTCAATTAATTCTTTTGCAATTTCAGCATTTGTTCCTTGCAAACGAACAATAATTGGCACATTGATAGCATCACCCATATTTTTGTAAGCGTCAACAACTCCTTGCGCCACACGGTCACAACGAACGATTCCACCAAAAATATTGATCAAAATAGCTTTTACGTTTGGATCTTTTAAGATAATACGGAAAGCAGTTTCAACACGTTTTGCATCAGCAGTTCCACCAACGTCAAGGAAGTTAGCAGGCTCAAAACCAGCGTATTTAATTAAATCCATAGTTGCCATTGCAAGACCAGCTCCGTTTACCATACATCCTACAGTACCGTCAAGATCTACATAGTTCAAACCTACTTCTTTAGCTTCAACCTCGATTGGATTCTCCTCACGGATATCTCTCATCTCAGCATATTTTGGTTGTCTGTATAAAGCATTATCATCGATATTTACTTTAGCATCAACAGCCATAATTTTGTTATCTGAAGTTTTCAAAACCGGGTTGATTTCAAACATAGAAGCATCAGAACCAATGTAAGCATTGTAAAGTGAGTCAATGAATTTCACCATTTCTTTGAAGGCATTTCCTGAAAGACCTAAGTTAAAGGCAATTCTTCTTGCCTGAAAACCTTGTAATCCAACAGTAGGATCTACTTCTTCAGTAAAAATTAAGTGAGGTGTGTGCTCCGCAACTTCTTCAATATCCATTCCACCTTCAGTAGAATACATAATCATGTTACGACCAGTAGCTCTATTTAATAAAACAGAAACATAAAATTCAGAGGTTTCACTTTCACCAGGATAGTAAACATCTTCTGCTACTAAAATTTTGTTTACTTTTTTACCTTCAGCAGAAGTCTGAGGCGTAATCAATTGCATTCCGATAATTTGTCCTGCAATTTCTTCAACTTGTTGTAAGTTTTTAGCAAGCTTAACTCCACCACCTTTTCCACGGCCACCTGCGTGAATTTGGGCTTTAATTACGTGCCATCCTGTACCGGTTTCGGCAGTTAATTGTTTTGCAGCAGCTACAGCTTCAACTGCATTGTTAGCCACAATTCCGCGTTGAATGCGTACTCCGTAACTCGCTAAAATTTCTTTTCCTTGATATTCGTGTATGTTCATAATATAGAATTTGTCTGGTTCTGAATTTATTTCAGAATAAAAGTGCGACAAAAATAGCAAAATTCAACTGAATAGTAAAATCTTTTTTCAATTAAAAAATGCCTTAAACCGACATTAAACAGTTATTCAATTTCAAAGAAAAGGAATCGTTAAACTATCGCTTCTAAAATGTTAACTAAAAAACACTAAAAAGTTTGATATTTAACAAAAACCTCACTGATTTCAAAGCCTTACGCCCAATTTCATTCCACATATTACAATGTAAATTGTGATTTTATCATTTCACAATGCTTTCTGCAATATTATTATCATTTAAGAATCATTTTTCTAATATTACAACAAAAATGAAAGCGGAATTACATTTTCAATACATTATGTTTAACGAAATCTCTATTTTTGTAGAAAAAATATCAAGAATGAGAGTTAAAGAACAAGGGCTTTATTTGCCTGAATTTGAACACGACAATTGTGGTGCAGGATTTATTTGTAATTTGAATGGTATTAAATCTAATGACATCATTCACAAAGCATTGGATATCTTAATAAAACTGGAACATCGTGGTGCAGTTAGTTCTGATGGAAGAACTGGAGATGGAGCTGGAATTTTATTTGATATCCCACATGCCTTTTTCAAAAAAGTATGTGATTTTGAAATCCCTGAAACACGTGAGTATGCAGTAGGAATGGTTTTTTTACCAAAAAGCAAAAACCAGGTTTCTTTTTGCATGAATGCTTTCGAATCAACAATCAAAGATCAGAATTTGAAGGTCTTAGGCTGGAGAGACGTACCCGTTGACGTAGAAAATTTAGGGCAGATTGCCGCAGAAAAAGAACCATCTGTTAAACAGGTTTTTGTTAGCAAAAACGGTCAGGATTTAACAGAACAAGAATTTAATGCAAAACTTTTTGCAGCCAGGAAAATTGCAGAACACGCGATCAGAGGATCTAAAACCTCCGAAAGTCACATGTTTTATTTTACCAGTTTATCGACAACTACTATAATATATAAGGGCTTATTGATGCCGGAAGACATCAGCCGCTATTATATTGACTTAAAAGATCCCGATTTAGTGACGCGTCTGGCGTTAGTTCACCAGCGTTTCTCTACCAATACTTTCCCTTCATGGGACTTAGCACAGCCATTTCGATACATGTGTCACAATGGTGAAATCAATACGCTTCGTGGAAACGTCAGCAGAATGCGTGCCCGTGAAGAATTAATGGAAAGCAAAATTTTTGGGGATGATATCAAAAAATTATTTCCGATTATCTTAGAAGGAAAATCAGATTCTGCTTCTATGGATATGGTCATTGAACTTTTATTAATGACCGGCCGTTCATTGCCTGAAGCGATGATGATGGTTGTTCCGGAAGCCTGGGAAAAACACCAGACGATGTCGGCAGAAAAGAAAGCGTTCTATGAATTCAACTCCTGCATCATGGAGCCTTGGGATGGACCGGCTTCGATTCCGTTTACAGATGGAAACGTAATTGGTGCTTTATTAGACAGAAACGGATTGCGTCCTTCCCGTTACACCCTGACAAAAAGTGGTTTCGTAATCATGTCATCAGAAATTGGTGTATTGGATATCGAACCGGAAGATGTTATTCAGCACGGTCGTTTAGAGCCGGGAAAAATGTTCCTGGTAGATATGAACGAAGGCCGTATTATTGAAGACGATGAAATAAAAAAAGCAATTGTAACCAAGCGTCCTTATAAAGAATGGGTTGAAGCTAACTTGTTGCCATTGGCTAAAGTTCCCTACACCAACAACCCTGTTCCGGTTGAAAAACTTGATTTTCATACCAGACAGCGTTTGTTCGGTTATACTATCGAAGACTTAAAAACGATTATCAACCCAATGGGATCAGATGGTGCTGAAGCCATCAGTTCTATGGGTAATGATACGCCTTTGGCCGTTTTATCAGATCAGCCACAATTATTATACAACTATTTCAAGCAATTATTTGCTCAGGTTACTAATCCACCTTTGGATGGTATTCGTGAGGAAATCATTACCGACATCAGTTTAGCCATTGGAGGTGATTTTAATATTTTCGAAATTGAAGCAAAACAATGTAAAAAATTAAAAATTCAGAATCCGGTTATTTCGAATGAGGATTTGGATAAAATCAAAAACATTGATCACGAAGATTTCAAATCGGCTACCATTTCTACTTTATACAAAATAGAAAAAGGAGTTAACGGTTTAGAGCGTGCTTTGGAGAAATGTGTTCAGGCTACATTCAAGGCAGTTTCTGAAGGCTGCAATATTATCATCCTTTCCGACAGAGGTGTAAGTGAGCAAATGGCTCCAATTCCAATGCTATTGGCTTGTTCTTACATCCACCACTCTTTAAACATCCTGAAAGTTCGTTCTAAATTCGGAATCATAATCGAATCTGCAGAGCCTCGTGAACCGCATCATTTTGCTTTATTGTTCGGATATGGTGCCAGTGCGATTAATCCATATATGGTCAACGAGATCATTCACGATCAGGTCAATCAGGGATTCATTACAAAGGTGAAAGCGGATTACGCTATTATCAACTATAACAAAGCGATTGCAAAAGGTATTCTTAAAATCATGAACAAAATTGGTATCTCTACCTTACATTCGTACAGAGCTGCCCAAATTTTCGAGATTTTAGGTTTAAATAAAACATTCACTTCTAAATACTTCCCTTATACGCCTTCCAGAATCGAAGGAATTGGCTTAATGGAAGTGGAGAAAGAAGTAAAGAAACGTTTCCAG
Source organism: Flavobacterium circumlabens (assembly GCF_004345565.1). GTDB lineage: Bacteria > Bacteroidota > Bacteroidia > Flavobacteriales > Flavobacteriaceae > Flavobacterium > Flavobacterium circumlabens. Next base: position 216,387 of record NZ_SLWA01000004.1, read on the forward strand.
AAAGCATTTCCAAATTCAAAAATCGCCAACTTATTGCCTTTGGAAATCGGAGGTATTTACAGATGGAGAAGAGGCGGGGAAAAACACATGTTCAACCCAACTACGATTTCTAAATTACAACAGGCCGTTCGTCTGAACAGCCCGGAAAGCTATAAAGAATACTCTGATATGGTTAATGAGCAAAGCTCAAACTTAATGACGATCAGAGGTTTGTTTGAATTCAACAATTTAGATCCGATTTCTATTGACGAAGTAGAACCGTGGACCGAAATTGTAAAAAAATTCAAAACTGGTGCCATGTCTTACGGATCGATCAGTAGAGAAGCCCATGAGAATTTAGCAATTGCGATGAACAGAATTGGCGGAAAAAGTAATTCCGGAGAAGGTGGAGAAGATCCTAAACGTTTCCAGAAAGAAATCAACGGAGATTCGAGAAACAGCGCTATCAAACAAGTAGCTTCGGGACGTTTTGGCGTTTCGATCAACTATTTGACGAATGCGAAAGAAATTCAGATTAAAATGGCTCAGGGGGCTAAACCCGGTGAAGGCGGACAGTTACCCGGAGAAAAAGTAGTGCCCTGGATTGCTGAAACCAGAAATTCCACTCCTTATGTAGGTCTGATTTCACCTCCCCCACATCATGATATTTATTCTATTGAAGATTTATCCCAGTTAATTTTCGACTTGAAAAACGCCAATCGTGAGGCACGTGTCAACGTAAAATTAGTTTCTGAAGTGGGAGTTGGAACTATTGCTGCGGGTGTTGCCAAAGCAAAAGCTGACGTTATCCTGATTTCAGGTTATGACGGAGGAACAGGCGCTGCACCTTTGACTTCCTTACAGCACACCGGTATTCCGTGGGAACTAGGTTTAGCCGAAGCACAACAGACTTTAATTTTAAATGATTTAAGAAGCCGTGTCGTTTTAGAATGTGACGGACAATTGAAAACTGGTCGTGATGTAGCGATTGCTGCCTTATTAGGTGCTGAAGAGTTTGGTTTTGCCACTGCTCCGCTTGTAGCTTCAGGCTGTATCATGATGAGAGCTTGTCACTTAAATACTTGTCCGGTTGGTATTGCCACTCAGGATCCTGAATTGAGAAAAAATTTCAAAGGAACTCCGGAGCACGTGATCAACTTCATGTATTTTATTGCTGAAGAGTTAAGAGAAATTATGGCACAGTTAGGTTTCAGAACCCTGAAAGAAATGGTGGGTCAGTCACAAAAATTAAATGTGAACAAAGCGATCAAGCATTACAAAGCCAATGGTTTAGATTTATCATCAATTCTGTACAAACCGGAAAAAGCAAAAACAGTTCCGAACCACAATACAACAGAACAGGATCACAACCTGGAAAATGTATTGGATTTCGAAATTATTAAAGAAGCAATTCCGTCTATTTACAGAAAAGAAAAAACAAGAGTTACGTTTAAAATTAAAAATACAGACCGTTCTGTAGGTGCCATTTTGAGTAATGAAATCTCAAAAATCTATGGCGCACAAGGTTTACCTGAAGACACTATTTTAGTTGATTTTGAAGGTTCTGCCGGACAAAGTTTTGGTGCATTTGCTACCAATGGATTGTCATTTAAAATTCACGGAAACTGTAATGATTATTTAGGAAAAGGACTTTCAGGAGGAAAATTAATTATCAAAGTCCCTCCTACTGCCACCTTCAAACCTGAGGAAAACATCATTATCGGGAACGTTGCCCTTTACGGAGCGATTACCGGAGAGGCGTATATTAATGGAATGGCCGGAGAGCGTTTTTGTGTGAGAAATTCAGGAGCAACTGCGGTTGTCGAAGGAATTGGAGATCACGGATGCGAGTATATGACAGGTGGTACAGTAGTAGTTTTAGGAAAAACAGGAAGAAACTTCGCAGCCGGAATGAGCGGTGGTGTTGCTTACGTATACGATCCTAAACAACAATTTGATGCAACAGTGTGCAACATGGAAATGGTTGCCTTTGATCCTATCGAAGCAGAAGATGTGACCAAACTACGAAAACTGATCAAAAACCACTCTTTGTATACCAACAGTCCATTAGCAAAAAGAATCTTGGCAGACTGGGAAAATCAACAAAACAATTTCGTAAAAGTAATGCCTACCGATTACAAAAAAGCATTACAACGAATTGCAGAAGAGAAAAAAATAGAAGAATTAATTGCTTAATAAAAATCAATTTCAAAACCAATAACAATGTCTTCCTGAACGTCCCGAGAATTCGGGAGAAGGATTGGAATTTGGAATTTAAGAAATTGGAATTTTAATTAAAATGTCATGGGTAAAATAGGCGGATTTAAAGAATATAACAGAGCCGACGAAAGTAATTTAGCAGTAGCAGAACGTGTTTCGAACTACAACGAATTTACCATTCCGTTAGCAGAAGATAAGAAAAAAGAACAAGGTTCAAGATGTATGGATTGTGGGATTCCTTTTTGCCACAGTGCCTGTCCGTTAGGAAATTTAATTCCTGATTTCAACGACATGGTGCATCAGGAAGAATGGCAGAGTGCTTTAACGATTTTACAATCGACTAATAACTTTCCGGAATTCACAGGCCGCTTATGCCCTGCTCCATGTGAGAAATCATGTGTATTAGGCATCATCAAAGAACCAGTTGCGATTGAAAACATCGAAAAAAACATCATCGAAAGAGGTTTTGCTGAAGGATGGATTAAACCACAAACACCATTAACCAGAACAGGAAAAACCGTAGCCGTTATCGGTTCGGGCCCTGCTGGTTTGGCAGCCGCTCAGCAATTGAACAGAGCCGGCCACACCGTTACTGTTTTTGAAAGAGACAATGCTATCGGAGGTTTACTGCGTTACGGAATTCCGAATTTCAAATTAGAAAAAGGAATTATCGACAGGCGTGTAGCCATCCTGGAAGCTGAAGGAATCACTTTTAAAACAAATGTAAATGTTGGCGTTAACTTTAGCGTTGCAGAATTAAACGCTTTCGATTCTATCGTATTGTGCGGTGGAGCAACCGAAAGAAGAAGTTTACCAACCAAAGGAATCGAAAGCAAAGGCGTTGTTCAGGCAATGGATTTCTTAACACAGCAAACTAAAGTTTTATACGGAGAGTCCATTCCGGACCAGGTTAAGGCAACCGGAAAAGATGTCATCGTAATTGGTGGTGGAGATACAGGTTCTGACTGCGTTGGAACATCAAACAGACACGGAGCAAAATCAGTTACTAATTTTGAAATTTTACCAAAACCTCCGGTTGGAAGAAGCGAATCAACACCTTGGCCTTTCTGGCCGTTGCAGTTGAAAACGTCCTCTTCTCACGAAGAAGGCTGCGACAGAAACTGGCTAATCAATACCAAAGAATTTTTATCTAATGATAAAGGAGAACTGGTTGGATTAAAAACGGTTGAAGTACAATGGAAAATGACTCCGGGTCAGCGTCCTGAATTAATCGAAAAAGAAGGTTCCGAAAAAATATGGCCTTGCGATTTAGCTTTATTGGCTTTAGGATTTACAGGTCCGGAAAAAACGTTAAGCGAGCAATTAGGACTTGAAATTGATATGAGAAGTAATTATAAAGCTAAAAATTATCAGACCAACGTTCCTAATATCTTCACTGCCGGTGATATGCGAAGAGGACAATCCTTAATTGTATGGGCTATTTCTGAAGGTCGCGAAGCAGCCAGAGAAGTAGATCTGTTCTTAATGGGTTCTACTAATTTGCCTACTAAAGGAAACGGGGATTTACCGAGTTTATAGTTTTTAGGTTCAGAGGAACAAAGGGACAAAGGGTCACTCAGAGGAAAAAACTTTGTTCCTCTGAATCTTTGTCCCTTTGTACCATAAAAAAGATTTACAAAAATCTTTTTTAACTGACTTTTTGTTTAAAAACAAACAATTTGTTACAATTTGTTATTTTTCTACAAATAATTTGCTGTTACTCAAAAGTGTAATAACTTTGCTCAAAATAGTTTAAAAATGCAAGCAAAAGATTTACTGCAGTTAGCAGACCAATTTGGAAGTCCATTATATGTTTATGATGCCGAAAAAATCCAATCTCAGTACAACAGGTTAACCAAAGCTTTCTCTAAGGTAGAAAACTTGAGAGTTAATTACGCCATGAAGGCATTGTCTAACGTTGCGATTCTTCAGTTGTTAAAGAACATGGGGGCCGGGTTAGATACTGTATCAATTCAGGAGGTTTTATTGGGACTTCATGCTGGATATGAACCTGAAAAAATCTTTTTTACACCAAACGGAGTTTCTCTGGAAGAAATCGAAGAAGTTGCCGCAATGGGTGTACAAATCAATATTGACAACCTATCTATTCTGGAGCAATTCGGAACAAAATATCCTCAGATTCCGGTATGCATTCGTATCAATCCGCACGTAATGGCGGGAGGAAATGCTAATATTTCGGTAGGACATATCGATAGTAAATTCGGAATTTCAGTACATCAAATACCGCATATATTGCGAATTGTTGAAAATACAAAAATGAGTATTGTTGGAATTCACATGCACACAGGATCTGATATTCTTGATATCGAAGTATTCCTGTATGCCGCTGAAATCTTGTTTGATACGGCTAAACATTTCAAAGATTTAGAATTTTTAGATTTCGGAAGCGGATTCAAAGTGCCTTACAAAAAAGACGATATTGAAACCGATATCGAAGAATTAGGTAAAAAATTATCTAAAAGATTCAATTCTTTCTGTGCGGAATATGGCAGGGATTTAACTCTGATTTTCGAACCAGGGAAATTTTTGGTGAGCGAAGCAGGTTTTTTCTTAGCCAAAGTAAACGTAGTAAAACAAACAACCTCAACGGTTTTCGCCGGAGTTGACAGTGGTTTCAATCACTTAATCCGTCCGATGTTTTACGGTTCACAGCACTATATCGAAAACATCTCTAACCCAAAAGGAAAAGAGCGTTTTTATTCTGTGGTAGGATACATTTGCGAAACGGATACTTTTGCCAACAACCGCAGAATTTCAGAAATTACAGAAGGTGATATTTTAGCTTTCAGAAACGCCGGAGCATATTGTTTCTCAATGGCTTCGAACTACAATTCAAGATACAAACCAGCTGAAGTTTTATGGATGAACGGAAAAGGAATCTTGATTCGTCAGCACGAAACTTTCGAAGATTTACTTAAAAATCAAATTCCGTTGCCACAAGAAGTTGCTGCAACAGTTTAAAATAAAAAAAAAAGAGAATATTGTTAAGTCCCGTTTCATTTTGAAGCGGGATTTTTTTTGTTTTTGTTTCAAGCAGATTGAGCAGATTTTATTTCAAACCATCTTGTCAGTCTGTGCGAAGTCGAAGCCAAAGCAAAGTAACCATTCCCTCATTTCGAAATCACCCCACACAAATTAGCCCCATTTTTGTCATTTCGACGCAAGGAGAAATCTTCGCAAGAAACTCCGCAACGCGTATCGCTTTTAAAACCTTAAAAAAGAAAGAAAAATCTTAAAAAAATATATCTTTAGCCCAAAAAAAAGCAAAATGCAATTACAAGAAGGCTATCATAATTACTACATATACATCATAACGAACAAATCTAAAACTGTTTTTTACACCGGAGTTACCAATAATCTGAGAATTCGCTTAAGTCAACATACAGAAAATAAAGCCAATGGAAACAAAACTTTTGCATCAAAGTATAATGTTACGTACTTGCTTTATTATGAAAAATTCACCTGGATTCAGGAAGCAATTGCACGTGAAAAAGAAGTAAAAGACTGGCGCAGGGAAAAAAAAAATCGAATTGATAAAGACTATTAATCCAAATCTGGATTTTTTGAATGATTTATTCGAATGATTTTATAAGCGGATATCAGGGTACATTTCCTCGCGTTGTAGAGTTACTTTCGAAGATTTCTCCTTCGTCGAAATGACAAATTTTACGCATAAAACCCGACAGGTTTTCAAAACCTGTCGGGTTTATTAAAGTCTAACATTAGAATTTGAGACTTCTAACGGAGGTAGTAAACCCGTCCAACTTCGTATTAAGAACAGTACTAACTAAGCTAATCAAAATATTGGAAGTAGTAAAAATCCTGGAGATTCCTTATGGCAACAAAACAGTTCGATATCTTTTATTCTTCCATACAAGATGAACTTCAATTAACTCAAATAAAAATATTATTTTAGCTCTGTAAAACAAACCTACAAACCATGAAAATCACGATTCCCCTATCGCTATTATTCCTGTTACTTACTACTACTGTTTTCAGCCAGACCATTGCTGATTTAAAACTAAAAAGTAAAGAAATTCCTAAAGGTTATTCTTTAAGCGACGGTCATATTTGTGTTTCTCCTCAGGCTTGCACTTTTTATACTGATATTGAGACGTACAGCAACATGACGGGAGTTGTAAAAAGCAAAGCCGTTCAAAGTTTCAAAAATAAAACAGACAACGGTTCTATCATGTATTTTGAGTTTGAAAACAGATTCAAAGGAGATCGGTTCCTACAGGGAATGCTTTGGGGAAAAGACGGAGAACCAACAGACGAGCATCCGGAAGAGTATCTTGCAGAAGGAAAATTTCTGATCATCTGGAGTTTTCGTCCGAACAGCAAGATCAAAGAAAAATCAGAAGCAAAAGTTGATGCGATTTTGCAAAAAGAATAGCTAAACAACACATGAATTAGAATACCAATTATATATTAAATAAGCATTTAAAACTAATTATTATAAATAAGTTTGTACAAATTAAATAATCACATGAATCAAGAAAAAATAGCGACAAAACCAAATCTTAAAAAAAGAATAGGTGCAGGATTAATTGACTATTCTTTAATGTTTGGAATGACTTTAGTTATGTTTCTTTATTTCGGAGAAAAAACTTCAACAGGATACGGATTACATGGATTTCCAGCATTAGCAAATACATTAATGTGGTGTGCCTACATGATTGGATTTGAGTTAAAATTTGGAGGAACTCTTGGAAATCTAGTATTTGATTTACAAGTAATTTCCATAAAAGACAGCAATACTACGAGTTTAACTCTTGGACAGTCTTTTAAAAGACATTTATTAGATATGTTAGATCTTTGGTTTTTTGGGTTATTGGGAATATTATTAATCAAAAACACAAAATACAATCAAAGACTTGGAGATATTTGGGCAAAAACAATTGTAATTGATTCAAAAGACAGCACTCAATTTTGCAAACGTTTTGTTTAAATTTTATCTACCCCAATTCTTCATGCATTAATAAGAATAAATAAAAAAACGTCCATCTAAAACATAGTCAAAATATATCACAAACCATTTCTAATACATTTAAACTTCAAAGAAATGAAAAGAGAAAATTCAATTGATATAGTTCGCGGAATTGTGATGATTATTATGGCATTAGACCATGTTCGTGACTTAATGCATATAGATTCTATTGCACAAAGCCCAACCGATTTAAACACCACGACTCCTTTCTTGTTTTTTACGCGTTGGATTACACATTTATGCGCACCTACCTTTGTTTTTCTGGCAGGAACTTCTGTTTATCTTTCCTTAAAACGAAAGAACAATTTTGCACAAACAAGACAACATTTAATCAAAAGAGGTTTGTGGTTGCTATTGCTCGAATTTACGGTTGTTAATTTTGGATTATTTTTTGATATTGGATTTCACACGCTTTTATTTCAGGTGATAGCCGCAATAGGTTTCGGCTTTATTCTTTTGGGTTTATTGTTAAAAATCCCGCCGAAACAATTAGGAATTATGGGCATGATTATTATTTTTGGCCATAATCTTTTGCCGCTTATTCCGTTTGCGGAAGGCTCTGTTGTGAAAGCCGTTCTATCGCCATTTTTTAGTCCTGCAGTAATTCCGTTTGGCGATCGTGCCTTTATTATGGGCTACCCTCCCATTCCCTGGCTGGGCATTATGCTCACCGGATTTGGATTTGCACGCTATTTTGAAATGGCTTTCGAGCAAAGAAAAAAACTCTTTATCAAACTTGGTTTCGGTTCATTAGCCTTATTTGTCCTTCTTCGGTTTATAAATCTTTACGGCGATCCGGTACAATGGTCTCTTCAAAAAGATAGTACACTTACATTTATATCCTTCATGAATGTTACAAAATATCCGCCTTCGCTTTTGTATTGCTTGCCTACATTAGGCATTATGCTTTTAATGCTTGCTTTTGCGGAGCAGTTTAGTACCAGTATTAAAAAAGTTACTACCGTTTACGGAAAAGTACCTTTGTTTTACTTTGTTCTTCATTTTTACCTGATTCATATGCTAACGCTTGCTATGCTGTTTTTGCAGGGATTTAACTGGTCACAATTAGAATTTGCAACCGGATCTTTTGGAAGACCAAAAGACGTAGAAAGCGGTCTGCCTCTTTGGACGATTTATTTAATCTGGATCGCCGTAGTAGCGTTACTTTATAAACCCTGCATTTGGTTTGGTGAATATAAAGCTAAAAACAAACAGTGGTGGTTGCCATATATTTAATTCATTTTAGCACTGAAAGACAAGCTGTTGTGGAAAACTAAAAGAATGAAAAAAAAACTTAAAATCAACAGTAGGTTATAGTGAGGAGTATGTTGCAAAAGGAAAATTCTGATCATGCTAACAGCAAGTGAAGATATGTTTTAAAACCAAGCTTTATTCTTTTTAAGTAACTTTACCAAAAAATATCAAAATGAAACTACAAATCCGATTCCTGATCTACTCCATATTATTTCTTACCTATAGTTTTTCGACTTCGTTTTTACTCTTACTGGGCGAAAAACTAAAAGACCACCGATTTATAACCTTAGGCTGCGGTTTTTTTGTGATCAATATTATTTTTTCGCTTTTTGTTTTAAAGTGGACACCATTGTTAAGTATCCTTTCTTCCCTTGTAATTGCAGCTTTAGCCTTATTTCTGGCTTTAAAGTTTGGAGATTTACATCTGTTTTCACAATATGATGCTTATGGCGTTAAAACTGCCTTAATGGCAAACGCTGTTTTTTCGGTTCTTCTTTGGGAAATTGCGTATCAGATAAAAAACAGGAAATAATTAAACTATTCTTAATCGCATAATTAGCACATTTTTTACGTGTCATTTCCGAAATGACACAATCATATCTCTTATGGAAAACCAAACCTCCTACTCCAGCCCCGATAGAGCCGGTATCCTCGTAATGAAATGGAGAGATAAAGGCGAAAGCGGGACAGAGGGTTGTGGTGAAAACAAAAATTACTACTTCGTAAATTTAAAAGCTGCATGGTCTGAATTTAGCTAAAAACAGATATATTTACACCTTCAAAAGCAAGCCTTATGCAAAAAATTACTTTATTCGTTTCTATCCTGTTCCTGGCATTTTCGTGTGGTGTAAAAACTACGCAGTCGCTGTTAAGCGATGGCAATTATGATGGCGCAATAGACCGTGCCGTAGATGCATTGAAAACCAAAAAAGACTCCAAAGGAAAACAGGATTATGTGTATTTGCTCGAAGAGGCTTTCGCCAAAGCCAAAGACCGCGATTTAAGAAGTCTTGAGCTGATGGAAAAGGAAAAAAATCCAGCGAATCTGGAGCGCATCTACAATACCTATGTGCAACTTACTAACCGTCAGGAAAAAATACGGCCTTTATTGCCGCTTCAGTTATTAAAACAAGGCAAAAATGCACAATTTCCGTTTGATAATTATACAGACAAGATTATAAGCAGTAAAAATGCTCTATCCAAATATTTGTACGATAATGCAGTAGTGCTTTTAAAGTCAACGAACAAACTCGATTCCAGAAAAGCATACGATGATCTGGCGTATATCGAAAGCATCAATCCGAATTATAAGAATGCCAAAAAACTGATGGACGACGCGCTGTTTAAAGGAACCGACTTTGTGAATGTGTATGCCACAAACGAAACGGAAATGATCATTCCGAAGCAATTACAGAATGATTTATTAGATTTCAGTACCTACGGATTAAATGATAAATGGACGGTTTACCACAGCGTCAAGCAAAAAAATGTCAAATACGATTATGGTTTAATTCTCAATTTCAGGGAAATCTACATTTCACCGGAACAAATTAAAGAGAAGGAATTCATCAAGGAAAAACAAATCAAAGATGGCGTAAAAACACTTTTCGACAGCAGGGGAAATCCGGTGAAAGACAGTTTGGGGCGTCCTGTAAAAGTCGATAATTTTAAGACCATTAAAATCAATATTTACGAATACAGACAATACAAAGCCTGCCAGATCACGGCCAAAGTAGATTATCTGGATTTAAAAACCAATCAGTTGTTACAATCTTTTCCTGTCGCCAGCGAGTTTGTTTTTGAAAACGTTTATTCGACCTATCGCGGTGACCGAAACGCCTCCGACGAAAGCTATCTGGGCTATTTTAACAAACGCGCCGTTCCGTTTCCGAATAACGAACAGATGGTTTTTGATACCGGAGAAGATTTAAAAGCCAAACTGAAGGACATCATTGTCAGAAACAGATTCAGGTAAGATACCAACACATTACTTTCCTCCCATTTGTCACAAGCAAATGGGATTTTTTTTGCCTGTTGTAAAAAAAATCAAAAAAACATAACGCGAAACCAAAAAGTTGCATATATTTGCAACTGATTGATTGCGTATTAAAATAAAAGCAAAATGAAACGAGATATTTTTCAGGCCATAGCTGACCCGACCCGCAGGGCGATTTTAGTATTGATTTCCTCTACTGCACTGACACCGAATGCCATTGCGGAACAATTTGATACTACCCGTCAGGCGATTTCAAAACACATTAAAATCCTGAACGAATGTGAATTACTGCAGGAAAAAAAGATGGGAAGAGAAATTTACTATCAACTTAAAATTGACAAAATGAAAGAAATAGATCAATGGCTGGCACAATTTAAAGAAATTTGGGAAAACCGTTTCAGTCAACTGGATCAAGTATTAATGAATTTAAAAGCTAAAGAAAATGGAAAGTAATCTTTTAATGGATTTTACCGTAGACAAAGAAAACAGCACGGTACACATCAAACGGCAGTTCAATGCATCGCTCGGCCATGTATGGTCGGCCTGGACCGAACCTGAACTATTAGACCAATGGTGGGCTCCTGCCCCATTCAAGTCTAAAACAAAAAGCATGGAATTTAAAGAAGGTGGACGAAGATTATATGCAATGGTTGGTCCTGAAGGTCATGAAAAATGGAGCTTTTTTGAGTATAGTTCCATTTCTCCGAAAACTAATTTTAAACATTCATCAACTTTCTGTGATTCGGAATCGAATCCGGATCCAAATATCGGAAGTTCTTACTGGGATCTGACTTTTTCCGAACAAGGCAATTTGACCATTGTTGCTATTGCCATTAAAAGAAACAGTCTGGCGGAATTAGAAAAAATAATTGAAACAGGTTTCAAGGAAGGATTTACACTTATCCTTAAAAATCTGGATAAATTACTGGAAGAAAAAAACAACTAATCTCTCCTTTAAATAGGTCTTGCCACTATTTAAATTTAAAAGCGAACTAAAATGAAAAATAATCTTTTAATGAATTTTACGGTAGATAAAGAAAATAGTACCGTTAATGTGAAACGAGAATTTAATGCTCCGGTTGCAAACGTTTGGTCAGCCTGGACAGAACCTGAAATACTGGATCAATGGTGGGCTCCCGCTCCCTGGAAATCCAAAACAAAAAGCATGGATTTTAAAGTTGGCGGCCGAAGACTTTATGCGATGCTTGGACCGCAGGGCGAAGAACACTGGGCAATAGCTGATTTCACTTCCATCAGTCCAAAAACGAATTTTAAATACTTGGATGCCTTTTCTGATGCCGAAGGGAATCTAAATACCGGTTTTCCGCGTTCGGACTGGAATGTTACTTTTTCTGAACAGGGTAATTCTACCATTGTTGATGTGGCCATTAAACACGATAACTTATCCGATCTGGAAAAGATTATCGAAATGGGCTTCAAAGAAGGATTTACAATTGCGATGGAAGGTCTGGATAAAATTTTTGAAGAGGTAAAGTAACTTTTTGCCAAATCAAATATAAACAATACTTTTAATGAAATATAGAGCCGTCCGCAATAGTGACGGCTTTTTTCTAATTAAAAAAGAACAATTATATGAATTCAAAATTAGTTAAACTCTTCTTACGCCTGGCTATCTCGGCTGGCTTCCTTTCTGCTGTTGCAGACCGTTTTGGATTTTGGAGTAAAGAAAATTCCGCCTGGGGAAACTGGGAAAACTTTCTTGCCTATACAAAAGTCCTGAATCCTCTGGTTCCTGAAAGCTTGTTAGAACCGGTTGCCATCATCGCCACAGCTCTTGAAATCATTTTTTCGATTTTTCTTTTAATAGGTTTTAAAACCGAATTGTTTGCCAAGCTTAGTGGTTACTTATTATTGCTTTTTGGTCTTTCCATGACGTTTACTATCGGAATAAAAGCCCCATTGGACTACTCGGTTTTTACAGGCGCAGCCGCTTGTTTTGCTTTGAGTGTGTTAAAAGAAAAATACCTCGAAATTGATACGCTAATTGCTAAAAACTAAAATAAATGCTATTTTTCTGAAGCTTGTAAAAAACTGCTTAACCTGCATTTTTGCAAGCTTTAGAAAACATTTGTATATTTGCAGTCGTAAAAACGAAACAATTAATTGTATGTGAAATATAATTTCTTCCCGAAAATAGATAGTAAATCCAATGTGGCTTGCTACGATTATTCACTCCTAAAGAAGAAATTATGCTTACTTTACAAAACATTTCATACCTGCATACCAACAGGGAATTACTCTTTGATGCCCTTACTTTTACAGCCCATCATCAGGAAAAAATTGCCTTAATTGGCAATAACGGCGTTGGAAAATCGACCTTATTAAAAATCATTGCGGGAGAATTACAACCCTCAGCCGGTGTGGTTAAATCAGATTCTGAGCCTTATTATGTGCCTCAGATTTTTGGACAGTTCAATCATCTCACTATTGCGCAGGCTTTAAAAATTGAGGATAAACTCACCGCTCTCCAAGAAATTCTGGACGGAAACGTGACCGAAACCAATCTCCAAATCCTGAATGATGACTGGACAATTGAAGAACGTTGCCGGGAAGCATTACTATACTGGCAATTAGAAAATTTAGATCTGACCCACAAGCTTGAAAATTTAAGTGGCGGCCAGAAAACCAAAATTTTCCTTGCCGGAATTTCGATTCATCATCCTGACCTTATTTTACTGGATGAACCCAGTAATCATCTGGATATAGCCGGAAGATTACTACTGTACAATTTTATTCGAAACACCTCCGGCACCCTGATTATCGTGAGCCACGACAGAAAATTACTGAATCTTCTGAATGTGGTCTACGAATTATCCAAACGTGGAATTACCATTTACGGCGGTAATTACGACTTTTATGCGGAACAAAAACAGATCGAAAAAAATGCTTTAAGCCAGGATATTCACAGCAAAGAGAAAGCCTTGCGAAAAGCCAGAGAAAAGGAACGCGAAACGCTGGAACGTCAGCAAAAGTTAGACGCAAGAGGCAAAAAGAAACAGGAGAAAGCAGGTGTGTCGAGAATAATGATGAATACTTTACGAAACAATGCCGAAAACAGTACTTCGAAAACCAAAAGCATACATGCCGGAAAAATTGGCGGAATTTCTCAGGAACTACAGGAATTGCGATCGGGATTGCCGGAAACCGATCAGATGAAGTTTGGCTTCGACAATACTAATTTGCATAAAGGCAAAATAATGTTTACAGCAACTCATATCAACTATACCTATAAAGAACAATTTCTTTGGAAAGAAAATATCAGCTTCCAGATTCTAAGTGGTGAACGCCTTGCCCTGAAAGGAGCAAACGGTTCCGGCAAAACAACACTGATCAAAATAATGATCGGCCTTTTGGAACCGCAGCAGGGAACGATATACAGAGCGGAAACAAAACTGGTTTATATCGATCAGGACTATTCGCTAATCGACAACCGGCTTTCAGTTTATGAACAGGCGGAGCAATTCAATACTTCAGGGCTTCAGGTACACGATATCCGCATGAGGCTAAATCGTTTTTTGTTTTCGCAAAACGAACTCGATAAACCGTGCATCGCCTTAAGTGGCGGTGAAAAAATGCGGTTGATGCTTTGCTGCCTGACTTTAAACAAACAGTCTCCGGATCTTATTATCCTCGATGAACCTACGAATAATTTAGACCTTCAGAATATCGAAATACTGACTGCCGCTATCAATGAATATCAGGGAACTTTAATCGTAATTTCACATGATGAATCTTTTCTCGAGCAAATAAACATTCAAAATATTCTGAATCTTACGAATTAAAACATTCTCATTAATTTTTTAAATTTGAATGGAAAACTATAAGAACCGAAATTTAATCGCAAACTATTTTAGATTATGAGTGTAAATAAACAAACCGTAGAAGAATATATGGCTGCTTTCAGAATCAGCGATCACGAAAGAGTGCTGGCTTGTTTAACTGACGATGTGATCTGGGAAATGCCCGGAATTTACCAGCATGTCGGCAAAGAGGCCTTTGATAAGGAAATTGAAAATGAAAATTTCATCGGCAGTCCGACGATTCAGATTATAAAACTGGTCGAAGAAAATGATGTCGTTATCGCCGAAGGTGCCGTACAAGGCAATATGAAAAACGGAAACCTATTAGACGCTGTATTTTGCGATGTTTTTGAAATGAAAAACGGCAAAATCAAAAAACTGACTTCTTATCTGATGTCCAGAAATGCTTCTCTCAAATTTGAATGATTTCAAAAGCAGATATTTCCTTTATAAAATCCCGATTCAACAGAATTGGGATTTTTTTTGGATCAGTAATTGCGACTATATAGAAAAGTCAGCTGTAGTTATAAATTTATCCCGTTCTTAATTGACTTCACCTCTAATTACAATTTTAAGTTGTATTTTCGATACTTAAAAGTCCGCCAGAAAAAAAAATAAACCTAAAGGATCTAAGAACAAATGATTAAAAATTTACTCCCCTTTGAAGAATTAACCTATCATTCCACATTAAAAAAAGAAGCTCTTTTGGTACATCTTCAAAATGAAATTGAAGCCGAAAAATCTTTTGGTTTTGGCACTCAGAGAATATCCTATTCCAAACCTTATATTGGTAAAATTAGTAATCCAACATTTGAACTCAAAAGAGCGATAAGCTACCGAAATTCGTTTTTACCCATTATAAAAGGAGAAATTAAGGACGATATCAGCGGTTCGAAAATAAATGTAAAAATGGGGCTTCCTGATCTTGTTAAAATTTTTATGTGCATTTGGCTGGGAATCGTATTTTTGGCCAGCTTAGGAACATTGTACACTTTGCTGTATAATAACGGCCTTAAAGAAGGTCCTTTTATATTTATTCCTTTCGTAATGCTTTTTGGGGGTGTAGCTATGGTTGTTCTGGGTTTTAAAACAGAAAGCAAAAAAAGTATAACCGATCTCGAGCAACTGCTACAGGCAAAAAGAATACAAAACAACAGCAGTCATTAAATACCAAAAAATGAATAAATTTTTTACCGCCATCTTTTTACTTTTTACCTCTGTTTTGCTCTTTAGCCAAACCGGCAAACCCTTTGTCCTCGGGGTTATAGAGGAAATACAATCGAAGGAATTAGGCGAAAATCGAATCCTGAACATTTACCTTCCCGAAGGTTATAAAGCTGAAGATGCCACAAAATATCCGGTGGTTTATTTGCTGGATGGTTCTGCCGACGAAGACTTTATTCACATTGCAGGTCTGGTACAATTTAATAGTTTCGAATGGATCAATCAGGTTCCGAAATCAATTGTGGTGGGAATTGCCACTGTGGACCGCAGAAGAGATTTTACGTTTCCAACGAGCATCGAAAAAGATCAGAAACGTTATGCGACCTCAGGCCACTCCGATAAATTTATTGCCTTTATCGAAAAAGAATTACAGCCTTTTATCGATAAAAAATACAAAACAAACGCTTCCAAAACCATCATCGGACAATCTTTAGGCGGGTTGTTGGAAACCGAAATCCTATTGAAAAAACCAACCCTTTTTAATCATTATGTAATTGTGAGTCCAAGTATCTGGTGGGATAATGGTTCGATCTTAAATCTGGACAGTCCATTATTTCAGGAGAACTTTAAGCAGGAAACTTCTATTTACATTGCGGTGGGTAAAGAAGGACCAACGCCAACCGACATACCAAGAGTAATGGAAGGCGATGCCAATTTACTTGCCGAAAAAATCAAAGCTTCCAAAAGCAAAAACATAAAAGTATTCTTTGATTATCTTCCTCAGGAAAACCATGCGACCATTTTACATCCTGCGGTTTCCAATGCCTTTAAATTCTTTTATCCGAAAGTGCAGGAATAGATAACGTTTTATAAATCCGATAAAATGAAAACTACAGAACATCCATTAGACAATCCGGTTTGGAATGCTTTAGCAGAAACCCATCAGGAATTTGCCATTGCTTATGATGGTGTGAAATTTTACAATCCAGCGTATTGTCCCTTCGGTAGTTTTGTAGAACCGGAAAACACTGCCGATGCCGTAAAACAATATGCGAAATTGACAGAGAATTTTTTTATCGTTGGCGAAAAACCGATTCTTCCGGCTTCCTTAAAAATTAATAAAGAGCTGATTTGCCTTCAAATGGTGATTGCCCGGAAAATTGATTTACCTATTGATGCTGAAATTGTGAAGCTTACAGCAGCACATAACGAAGCACTATGCGAACTGGTCAATCTGGTGCAGCCCGGATATTTCAAAAATAAAACCTTTTTACTGGGCGATTACTTCGGAATTTTCAAAGAAAGCCAATTAGTCGCGATTACCGGAGAACGCATGAAAATGAATGGTTTCACAGAGATTAGCGCCATTATCACACATCCCGACCACACCGGAAAAGGATATGCCAAACAATTGATAGCGTATGTGGTAAACGCCGTTTTTGATCAGAATAAAATTCCGTTTTTACATGTGGTCGAAAGTAATACCGGAGCCATTTATCTCTATGAAAAACTTGGTTTTGTAACGAGAAGAAAAATAAGTTTCTGGAATATTGTTTAGTTTTTAAAACGAAATTCCAATCAAAAAATTCCAAATTCCAATTTTTTAACTTCACGAAAAAAGAAATTCCAAATTCCAATTCTTAGACTTTGTGAAAAAAATCCAATCCTTCGACTCCGCTCAGGAAGACATCGTACATAAATCTAAACACTACAATCTAAAATCTATATTCTAAAATCTATATTCTAAAATCTATATTCTAAAATCTATATTCTAAAATCTACAATCAAAACTCACCCCAGCCATCCATCGCGGTCTAAACTTCGGTACTGAATGGCCTCGGCAATATGCGAGGTAATAATCTTCGGAGCGTCATCTAAATCGGCAATTGTACGGGCTACCTTCAGAATCCTGTCGTAAGCGCGGGCGGAAAGATTGAGTCGTTCCATGGCGGTTTTGAGCAATTCTTTTGATTGTTCGTCCAGTCCGCAAAATTCCCGGATGAGCTTGCTGCTCATTTGTGCGTTGTAATGAATGTTTTCCAGGCTTTCGAATCGGGTGCTCTGAATTTCACGGGCTTTAGTTACCCGTTTTCGGATCTCAACGCTGCTTTCGGCTTTTCGGTCATCGGCTAATTTTTCGAAAGGAACCGGCGTCACTTCAATATGAATATCAATACGATCCAGTAAAGGCCCTGAGATTTTGCTCATATAACGCTGCATTTCGTGAGGCGAGGAAGTATTGGGCATACTTGGATCGTTAAAAAAACCACTTGGACTCGGATTCATACTCGCCACCAGCATAAACGACGACGGATAAGTGACCGTAAACTTCGCCCTTGAGATAGTGACCTCGCGATCCTCCAGCGGCTGACGCATCACCTCAAGAACATCCCGTTTGAATTCGGGCAGTTCGTCTAAAAATAAAACACCGTTATGCGCCATCGAAATTTCACCCGGCTGCGGATAACTCCCTCCGCCTACCAGAGCCACATTGGAAATCGTATGATGCGGACTTCGAAACGGCCGCTGGTTCATTAACCCAACTTCTTTTAATTTGCCGGCAACACTATGAATTTTAGTGGTTTCTAACGCTTCCCGCAACGTCATGGGCGGTAAAATGCTGGGCAGTCTTTTGGCAAGCATTGTTTTTCCCGCTCCGGGCGGGCCAATCAGGATGATGTTGTGTCCCCCAGCAGCAGCGATTTCCATGCAACGTTTGATACTTTCCTGTCCGCGCACGTCTGAAAAATCAAATTCAGGAAAGTCCAGTGTTTTATAGAACTCGGTTCGGGTATCGATCGTCGTGGGTTCAAGGGTTCCTTTTCCCTCAAAAAAATCAATAACTTCCTGTAAGTTTTCAACTCCGTACACATCCAGCCCGGCAACAATCGCTGCCTCTTTTACATTTTGCTTCGGAAGGAAAAACCCTTTATAACCTTCTTCTTTGGCTTTTATGGCGATGGGTAAAGCTCCGATAATGGACTGCAGACCTCCGTCAAGCGAAAGTTCACCCATGATGATGTATCGATCCACTTCGGGTGCTTTGATCTGATCGGATGCTACCAGGATTCCGATTGCCAACGGCAAATCATAAGCCGAACCTTCTTTTCGCAAATCGGCAGGAGCCATATTTATGGTTATTTTTTTGCCGGGGAGCGAATATTCATTATTCTTCAAAGCCGCCGCAATCCGATAACTGCTTTCCTTGATGGCATTATCAGGCAAACCTACCAAATGATATCCTATTCCTTTATCAATATTTACCTCAATGGTAATCGTTGTCGCTTCTACTCCAAAAACAGCGCTTCCGTAAACTTTAATCAACATAGTATTCTTTATTAAATATTTTTAAAACTAATTAAAAATATTTAATTTATAGCTTTTTTACTACAAAATATTAATTGTTTAAAAATTTAGCCCGATCTGATTTTTCACTTCTTCCACCATTTTACTCAAATCCAGACTGTTCTGATGCGACCACAACTTACTTTCGATTTGATCATTTTGAATACAAGCATGACATTCCAAAGCTTCATGTGCATAGCCTTTCCCTAAATTGGGCAAACTGAAAGTTTCTTTTCCTCCTTCTTTAAAAACAGTATAACCATCCGCCATAAACCACGGAGCATTAAGTTCTATTCGGCCTTGATTTCCGTTGATTGTAGCTTTTATATCACCATCATAAAGTATAGAAGCCTGCAAAACTGACTGCGCGTTTTCGTATTGTAAAAGCATAGTTGTCTGCAAGTCAATTCCGTTTTTATGAGGAAGAGATTTGGCTGTAATTTCTTTAGGAAGCCCCAACAGAATATAAGATAGAAACAACGGGTAAACGCCAATATCGAATAAAGCTCCGCCGCCAAGATTTTTATCAAATAGCCTTCCTCCTGCTTCTTCGTCGGCATAAAAAGCAAAATCGGCCTGTATGCTTTTTAAGTCGCCAATTACGCCCTGATTTACTTTTTCCAACACTTCCTGAACAGACGGAATAAAACGAGTCCAAAAGGCCTCCATAAAAAACCTGTTGTGCTTTTTCGAAGCTTCAGTCATACGAACGGCATCCTGATAAGAGAGTGCCATTGGTTTTTCACATAAAACGTGTTTACCGCTTTCTAATGCTTTTATCGCTAATTCGGCATGGGAATTATGCGGTGTGGCGATGTAAACAATATCCACCTCTTTATCAGCAAAAAGCAATTCATACGAATCATAGGCTTTTGTACAGTTGTATTTTTCGGCAAAATCAGTTGCTTTTTCCTTATTTCGGGAAGCCACTGCTGTCAACTCGGCATCATCCAGCAATAGTAAATCAGTTGCAAATTGACTGGCAATATTTCCGAGGCCAATAATCCCCCATTTTATCCTGTTCTTATTTGTCATAAAATTCTTTAAAGCCCTAAATCAAAGGATTACCTAATAATGTGTAAAATAAAGAAAAAACATTTTAAAAAAAACAAAAGCAGTATAACATATATTTCATATTTTTAGCATCAAATCATCAAATAACCTATGAAAAAAGCCTTACTCTTACTCTTTTTCTCTGTTTTTTTAACAAAAACACAGGCACAAAATTATTTCCCCGTTAATGAAAGCGTGCAGAACAAAACTAAAAATTACACTGTTTTTACGAACGCTACCATCTATGTTTCCCCAACCCAAAAAATCGAAAAGGGAACTTTACTGATTCAGGACGGCAAAGTAGTAGCAGTCGGAAATACCGTTTCAATACCAAAAAACAGTATTACTATAGATCTTGAAGGAAAAACCATTTACCCTTCCTTTATTGATATTTATACCAGTTTCGGAATTGAAAAACCCAAAAGAAACCTAAATCCTGACGGCGACCGCAGTCCTTTGTACGATACCAAAAGAGTCGGCTATTACTGGAATGAAAGTATTCGTCCTGAATTAAACGGATACGAAACTTTTAAATATGACACTGCAAAAGCCGAAGAATTATTAAAAGCCGGTTTTGGCGTTGTGGGTACCCATATTTCTGACGGAGTGGCACAGGGAACGGGAGTGTTAGTAGCCCTGAATAATACAGAAAACAGCAAACAAATTATAGCAGACAAAATTACCAATCATTTTGCTTTTTCAAAAAGTGCCTTAACCAATCAGGCGTATCCAAGTTCTCTCATGGGTATGATGGCCCTGCTGCGTCAGATGTATCTGGATTTGGACTGGTACAAAAAAGGAAATTCTGAAACTAAAGATTTATCGCTGGAAGCACTGGCTGCCAATGAAAAACTGGTTCAGATCTTTGCCACCGAAGATAAGCTGAACAGTCTTCGAGCCGCTAAAATTGCCAAAGAGTTTGGTTTAAACTACGTTTTAAAAGGCAGTGGAAATGAATTTGAAAGAATCGAAGAAATTAAAAATACAAAAGCCCAGTTCATTATTCCGATAAGTTTCCCTGAAGCGTATGATGTCTCCAATCCGTACTTATCCAATCAGATCGAACTGGCCGATATGCTTTTTTGGAATCAGGCGCCTTCCAACCTTAAAGTACTCTCAGACAACGGAATTGTTTTTGCTTTAACAACGGATAAACTGAAAAAAACGGAAGATTTTAAAGTTAATTTATTAAAAGCGATCAAATATGGTTTCGACAAAACCAAGGCTTTAGAATCGTTAACCACAATTCCGGCTGCGATTTTAGGAAAAAGCAATGAAATCGGAAGTTTAAAAACCGGCAGTTATGCCAATTTTGTCATTACATCCGGTGAAATTTTCGACGAAAAAACCATTTTATACGAAAACTGGGTTCAGGGAACTAAATATGTCGTAAATGATATCACGGCGAAAGATATTCGTGGTAACTATGATCTGACGATCGGAAATGACACTTATAAATGGAAAATTGAAGGAACGGAAACAGCTCCGAAATCTGACATCACTACTGTTGCCGCAGTAAAAGTAAACAGCAAGTTTAACTTTTCCAAAAATTGGATTTCTATGGTGTTAAAGCCCGGAGATACTATTAAATCTAACTTTACACGTTTAACCGGATTTGTAGAAAAACCGGAAATTCTATCCGGAAAAGCGGTGCTTTCAGACGGCAGTGAATTGATCTGGAATGCCAAAAGAACGAGTCTTTTTACAGCAGTAAAAGATACGGCTAAAGTGGAAAAACCAAATCCAATCCTTCCGACTACCTATCCTAACGTTGCTTTTGGGGATTCAAAAAAACTAACGGCACAAACCTTACTTTTCAAAAATGCGACCGTTTGGACCAATGAAAAAGAAGGTATTTTAACGGAAACCGATGTTTTAATTAAAAACGGAAAAATTGCCGCAGTGGGCAAAAACCTTTCAGATCCTTCAGCTGTTGTAATTGATGCCAAAGGAAAACATATTACGAGCGGTATCATTGACGAGCATTCGCATATTGCCATTTCCCGAGGAGTAAACGAAAGCGGCCACAATTCCACAGCAGAAGTTACGATTCAGGATGTAGTCAATTCCGAGGACATTAATATTTACAGAGATTTGGCCGGAGGCGTAACTATTTCACAGCTGCTACACGGATCTGCAAACCCGATTGGCGGGCGTTCTGCTATTGTAAAATGGAAATGGGGTGCTGCGCCGGACGAAATGTTATATAAAAATCAGCCTAAGTTTATAAAATTTGCTTTGGGAGAAAATGTAAAACAAGCCAATTGGGGAATTCAGAATCCAACTCGTTTTCCACAAACGAGAATGGGTGTTGAACAAGTTTTTACGGACTATTTTCAACGCGCAAAAGAATACGACGAAAGCTGGAAAACTTTTAATTCGGGTTCTAAAAAAGGAAAAGCTCCGAGAGTCGATCTGGAATTGCAGACCTTAGCTGAAATCCTCAACAAGGAAAGATTCATTACCTGCCATTCCTATATTGAATCTGAGATTTTGATGTTGATGAATGTTGCTGAAAAATTCAATTTCAGGGTCAATACGTTCACGCATATTCTGGAAGGGTACAAAGTAGCTGATAAGATGAAAGAACATGGTGTCGGAGCTTCTACGTTTTCAGACTGGTGGGCTTATAAATTTGAAGTGAATGACGCCATTCCGTTTAACGGACCTATCATGCATAATGCCGGAGTAGTAGTTGCTTATAATTCTGATGATGCTGAAATGTCCAGAAGATTAAACCAGGAAGCGGCAAAAGCGGTGAAATACGGAAATATCTCTGAAGAAGAAGCGTGGAAATTTGTCACATTAAATCCTGCTAAACTTTTGCATATTGACGATAAAACAGGAAGTCTTAAAGTGGGCAAAGATGCCGATGTGGTATTGTGGAGCGACAATCCTTTGTCTATTTATGCCAAAGCCGAAAAAACAATTATCGAAGGGGTTGTTTATTTTGATATTGAAAAAGATGCAGAAAAACAATTGTCTATTGCGAAAGAAAGAAGCCTTCTGATTGGGCAAATGTTACAGGAAAAAAACAAAGGAGCAAGCACACAGAAACCGGCTAAAAAAGAAAAAAAGGAATATCACTGCGATACTTTAGAACAATAATAATGGCTTCGTCAGATAATTTCAAAGTTAAAAACAACTAAAATGAAAAATAAACACCTCTATATAATGCTGTTATTGTTTAGTGCTTTGCTTCCGTTAAAAGCGCAACAAATACCAGCTCAGAAACAAACAAAATCAATTTTGATTTTAAACGCCACGGCACACTTAGGAAACGGAACCGTGATTGAAAATAGTGCCATCGGCTTTAAAGACGGCAAAATTACTTTAGTCGCTGATGCCACCAAGATCAGACTTGCCGCTGGTGCCTACGATACCACAATCGATGCCAGCGGTAAACATATCTATCCCGGATTTATCGCCCCGAACTCTACGCTGGGTTTGGTAGAAATTGATGCCGTGAAATCATCTGATGACCAGGAAGAGATTGGAAGTTTTAATCCAAATGTAAGGAGTGTCATTGCTTACAACTCAGAATCCAAGGTGGTTGAAACCGTGCGTCCAAATGGAATTTTAATCGCGCAGATAACACCTCGCGGAGGCAGAATATCAGGTACTTCTTCTGTGGTACAACTGGATGCATGGAGCTGGAAAGATGCTGTTTTAAAAGAAAATGATGGAATTCATCTTAATTTCCCCTCTAACTTTAGAAGATCCGGATCCTGGTTTGAACCCGGAATAGTGGAACCCAATAAAGATTATCCGAAACAGGTGGAAGAGATCAATGTTTTTCTGGCTAACGCCAAAGCCTACAACCAAACTGTCTCAAAAGAAAGAAACATAGTTCTGGAAGCTACAAAAGCCCTGTTTGACGGATCGCAAACGCTTTACATACATGCAGATGAAGAGAAACAAATTGTGGATGGAATACAACTAGCCGTTAACAATCAGATTAAAAAAATTGTCATCATTGGCGGATTTGAAGCCTATAAATCTTCGGATTTACTACAGAAGTATAATGTTGGAGTATTATTAAGACGTGTTCATGACATGCCTACAAGTGATGATCAGGATGTAAACCTGCCGTATAAAATGGCCAAATTACTTACGGACAAAGGTATACTTGTTGGTCTTGAAAATAGTGGGGACCATGAGCGTATGAGCACAAGAAATTTGCCATTCCTTGCCGGAACCTGTGCTGCTTTTGGTTTAGACAAAGAGAAAGCTTTACAGTTAATAACCTCAAATACAGCAAAATTACTGGGAATTGATTCGAGCTGTGGAACCCTCGAAACAGGTAAAGATGCTACCTTATTTATTTCTGAAGGAGATGCTTTGGACATGAGAACAAATAAACTGACAGCTGCCTTTATTCAGGGAAGAACCATTAATCTGGAAACTTTTCAAACAAAATTGGACGATAAGTTTAAAGCAAAGTATAATCAGAAATAAGCAAGACGAAACATAAAAGTAAGGCGTCAGGTGAGAAATCATTTGGCGCCTTTTTTATTCAAAAAAAAATCAAGCTTTAAACCAAATCATTACACATCTGCGCATAAATACTCTTAAATTTAAAATTATTGTATTGATTTTATGTTAACACATAGCTTAAATCTTTCATTTTACGTCTTCAACATTAGCAAATTGTAAATTTTATATCTATTTTAACAAATACATGCAAAACAATGGGGGTTAAAATGAAAAATTAACAAAAATTAAACATTAGACTCTATTTTTAATAGGGGTGTCGAATGATTTTATATTTTTATCAAAAATTTAAAACTAAATAACTATGCGAAAAATTATTTTAAGTGTGATTCTTATCACTATTTTGGTACTAACCTTTGTCTCGAACTTCATCTTAACAGATAACCCAATACCTGCAGAAGCCGTAAAGTTTGATACAGGAGACACAGCCTGGATGATCGTAGCAACTGCATTTGTATTGCTGATGACTCCCGGACTTGGTTTTTTCTACGGAGGTATGGTCGGTAAGAAAAACGTTATCAGTACGATGCTACAAAGTTTTATGGCCATGGTAATTGTTACTATTCTATGGGTAGTAGTTGCTTTTGGATTAGCATTTGGTCCTACTATCGGAGGAATTATAGGTGATCCAACTTCTAATTTATTCTTTCAGGGTGTTGGCACTAATACTGCATGGAGTCTTGCTCCGACAATTCCTTTTATGTTATTCGCATTATTTCAGGCTAAATTTGCCATCATTACACCGGCTTTAATCACAGGTGCTTTTGCAGAACGTGTTCGTTTCTGGGCTTATTTATTATTCATGGTTTTATTTATATTAATTATATATGCTCCGTTAGCGCACATGACATGGCATCCTGATGGAATTTTCTTTAAAATGGGAGTATTAGACTTCGCCGGAGGAACAGTAGTACACATGAGTGCTGGTTGGGCTGCATTGGCCGGAGCGATCTTCTTAGGAAAAAGAAAAATTCAAAAAGTTAATCCTGCAAGAATTACGTATGTATTGTTAGGAACAGGTTTATTATGGTTCGGATGGTTTGGTTTTAATGCGGGTTCTGCATTAGGTTCAAACGGATTGGCCGTACAAGCGTTAGGAACTACAACTGTTGCTGCCGCAGCTGCTGCAATGGCATGGGTTTTCCTTGACAAAATAATCGGACACAAATTATCAGCTCTTGGAGCTTGTATCGGAGCTGTTGTAGGCCTTGTTGCCATTACTCCTGCTGCGGGTTTCGTAAGTATTCCTCACGCCATTTTTATCGGAGCTTTTGCCGCTATTGTAAGTAACCTTGT
Organism: Flavobacterium circumlabens; assembly: GCF_004345565.1. GTDB lineage: Bacteria > Bacteroidota > Bacteroidia > Flavobacteriales > Flavobacteriaceae > Flavobacterium > Flavobacterium circumlabens. The sequence goes on from NZ_SLWA01000004.1 coordinate 242,020, forward strand.
CGTAAGCAAATTCCCTAAAGGAAAAATTGATGATGCATTGGATGTTTTTGCCTGTCACGGTGTTGGTGGAATGGTCGGAATGTTGTTAACAGGTGTTTTTGCTTCAAAAGCCATCAACCCTGTAGTTGGAGATAACCAAGGTTTGATTTTTGGAACCCCAACCTTGTTCATCAACCAATTGATTGCTTTGGTAGCAGTTTCTATCTTTGCTTTCGTAGGTTCTTACATCTTATTCTTTGTTGTAAATAAAATCACTCCGCTAAGAGTTACTGAAGAAAAAGAAGAACTAGGTCTGGATATCTCTCAACACGGAGAATACCTGTAAGGAATTTAATTTTTCAAACATAACAAAAAACAAAACAGCCCTCTGATTAAAACCAGAGGGCTGTTTATTTGAATTAAATTCAACCTGATAAAATAAAAATCCGAACTCTTTCTT
>NZ_SLWA01000004.1:242555-424161 GCF_004345565.1 Flavobacterium circumlabens
CTTCTATTCTCTTTCTTCTATTCTCTTTCTTCTATTCTCTTTCTTCTATTCTCTTTCTTCTATTCTCTTTCTTCTATTCTCTTTCTTCTATTCTCTTTCTTCTATTCTCTATCCTCCCAAAAAAACTTACTTAAAATTCCCAATCCCTTCATTCAGCCATTGCAAATATTCCTCTACTCCCACATAACTAATCGTAGGTTTTGAAGTATTTAAATTCTTACCTTCCAGATCCGTTATCACATATAAAGGCTGTGTATTCGTTTTATATTTTGAGATCATAAAATCGGTCCATTTATCGCCAACCGTAATAATTTCATCCCCTGAAGCGGTTTTAGTTTGTTCGTTTTTTGGCAATTCTCTTTTATCATCTACATACAGAGAAATCAATACCACATCATTTTTTAATATGGGTAAAATTCTCTCGTCCGACCAGACATTGTTTTCCATTTTGCGACAGTTCACACACGCATAACCCGTAAAATCCAGCATAATGGGCTTGTTTACAGATTTTGCAAAAGCGAGCCCGTCTTCATAATCATGAAAAACCATTATGCCATGTGGCCCTAATTCTGCACCTTTCGGTAATCCTTCTTGTGAACCTGCATTTGAAACACCTGATCCTCCTACACCAAACGGACTTTCACTGTATTGCGGAGGTGGCGGGAATGCACTGATCAATTTCAAAGGCGCTCCCCATAATCCTGGAATCAGATACACCGTAAAAACCAGCGTAAGCAATCCAAGATATAATCTTCCTACAGAAATATGCTGTAGCGGACTATCGTGCGGTAAAGTAATTTTTCCGAATAAATACAGCGTCAGAGCGGCAAATATCGCGATCCAGATCGCTATAAATACTTCTCTTTCCAGGAAATGCAATTGTAAAACTAAATCGGCATTGGATAAGAATTTGAAAGCCAGAGCCAGTTCTAAAAATCCTAAAACCACTTTTACCGTATTCAGCCAGCCACCGGATTTTGGTAATGAATTCAACCAGCCCGGAAACATGGCAAACAACATAAAAGGCAATGCCAAGGCTAATGAAAATCCTAACATTCCGATTACCGGGGCAATTCCGCCATTGGAAGCCGCTTCTACTAATAAAGTTCCGACAATTGGGCCTGTACAGGAAAAAGAAACAATAGCCAGTGCTAAAGCCATAAACAATATTCCTACTAGTCCGCCTCTGTCTGCCTGCTGATCTACTTTGTTCCCCCATGAATTCGGAAGCATGATTTCAAAAGCGCCCAAAAATGAAGTAGCAAAGATGATGAGTATAACAAAAAATATCAGGTTAAACCAGACATCTGTAGACAACGCATTTAAGGCGTCAGCCCCAAATATTTTGGTTACAATTAAACCTAATATTACATAAATAGCAATAATGGAAAGGCCGTAAATAATAGCATTTCGGATTCCCTTTGCCCTGCTTTTACTTTGTTTGGTAAAGAAACTCACCGTCATTGGGATCATCGGAAATACGCAAGGCGTCAACAATGCCGCGAAACCGGACAAAAATGCAATGAAAAATATAGACCATAAACTTCTCTGTGGAGCCGGAGCGGGAATTTCTTCTTTGTCTAATGTCTGCGCAACTTCCGCTTTTGGTTTTTCTGCTGAGGGAGCAACAACTGTGTTCTCTATCGTATCTACAACTAAACCCGGTCTTTTTGTTTCATCCAGTTTCACTCCTGAAACGGTAGCAATAGCATCCATTTTAAATGATGACGGAACGGCAATGGAGAATTTTTTATTGGAATTGATACAAACTTCTTTACAAACCTGAAAGTCAAAATCTACATCAACTGTTTTTAAGTTTGGATTTATGATCGTGATTTCCTGTTCGATATGGGCTTTCCCTTCAAAGAAAGTTTCATTCACACCAAAAATATCATTAAAGGCCGTTTTGGTTTTTCCTTCTTTGGCTTTTCCTACTAAATTATAATTCCCTTTTTGGTTTTTAAACACAATTTCCAAAGGAAGCGGGCCTCCATCCGGCGTAAATTGCGAGTACATATGCCACTCTTTTTCTATCGTTCCGTCAAAAATCAAAACAGCATTGCTTCCTGATTTCTTTTCGATTTTAGCAGTCCATTTTACGGGTTCAAGAATTTGGGCATTACCTTTTGCAAAAGCAAAAATGAAAAATAACAAAAATACAATGGTTTTATTCCAAACATTTTTTGATATAATCGCTTGACGGGATTGATTAAAGTTCATTATTGTAATTCTATTTTAAGTATTCTGTTTGTAGTTTTTTCTATTTTGAAACGTTCATCCTGACGAATTCCGACAACCCAGACAATCTGGTCATCAGAACACAAAATCCAGGTTTTTTCTTTGTCTAAAAGGGATAATTTTTCATCTTTAAAAAGTTTACTTATCTTTTTAGATTTGCCCTGCATGCCAAAAGGATAAAAAACATCTCCTTCATTCCATTTACGTAAAATCAAAGGAAAGCGGATTTTTTCTGCGTCCACAAAGATAGCTTTATTTGAATCTATTGTAATGTCATCTACCTGACAAAGCTTCAATTTTAAGGGAAAATTAACGTCTGAATCATTTGCATTAATCTGATATTCTTCTTTTTCATCCGCTTCCAAAACCGGGCTTAAAATCAACACCTCTCTGTTTTTTAACAACCTGAATTCTTCGGCAAACACTTGTTTTCCGGACTGTCCGTCAACCAAATCATAAATATCATTCCACGCCAAAAATCCAAATTCATTCAGCCATTGGTACAAATACGATTTATAATTGGGCAATTTTTTAAGCTGATTCAAATCGAAATGAATATCCTCACCTTCTTCTTTCGCCACCTGCTGATAAATCATAATCGATGCATCTTCGACCATTTCCTGTGCTTCCTGCAAAAAAGACTGTGTTTTTTGAAACGCGTTCAGAAAATTGGGACTGATCTCTTTTAAAATCGGGACTAAATCATGGCGGATTTTATTCCGAAGATATTTATTGGACGCATTACTGCTGTCTTCTCTCCATTCTATATTATTTTCCGAGGCATATTGGAGAATTTCATCTCTCGAAAAAGGCAAAAGCGGACGAATAATTTTATCATTCTGTTCCGGAATTCCCGTCAGACCATCCAGCCCGGTGCCTCTGGTTAAATTGATAAGGAAAGTTTCCAGATTATCATCGGCATGATGTGCTGTTAAAACATAATCGAAATTATGGGTTTCTAAAAGCTCATAAAACCAGCTGTAGCGCAATTCACGGGCAGCAACCTGAGTAGAGAGTTTATAATCTTTCGCAAAAGCTTCCGTGTCAAACTGAGTGATAAAAACCTTAATATTATTTTCATCGCAATACTGTTGAACAAAGCTTTGGTCATCGAAACTTTCTATTCCGCGAAGTTGAAAATTGCAATGCAAAACAGCTATTTCATAGGGCAATTGCTGTAATAAATGCAACAAAACCATACTGTCCAAGCCTCCGCTAACAGCCAGAAATAGTTTTTTTTCTACCAAAAAGGGAAATCCTGAAACGAGATGATTTTGAAATTTTGAAAACATTCGATAAATGTAAAAAATTAAATTTGATCTATTTTTAAATGAAATGTTAAGCGTTGTATTTTTTTTTGCCACGAATTGCACGAATTTGCGCTAATTATTTATTCCCGCAGATTCTGCAGATTGGGCAGATTTTTTTTAATCCTTTTAATCCTGTAATCTGCGGCAAAAGATCTGCTCAATCTGCTCCAGTAACCATCGGGAGTGGCAAAAAATTCGTGGCAATTCGTGCAATTCGTGGCAACCTTTTACTGCAATACCTCATGCATTGCCTTAGCTTTCAGCAGACATTCTTCGTATTCTTTTTCAGGAACAGACTGGGATGTAATAGCACTTCCTACCGAAAAAGAAATATATTGATTTTCCTGATTGTACAGAATACTCCTGATCACCACATTAAAATCAAAATCGCCGTCCGGTGTAAAATAACCCACGGCACCACTGTATAAGCCACGTTTTGTTTCTTCGAGGTTTTCAATAATTTTCATTACCGAAATTTTTGGTGCGCCTGTCATACTTCCCATTGGGAAAGTCGTTTTTAAAACATCAACAGCTGCATATTGCGGATCTAATTTTGAAGTTACGGTCGAAATCATCTGATGTACCTGCAAAAACGAATAAATTTTGCAGAGTTCCTTCACTTCAACGGAACCTTTTTGAGCCGTATGCGATAAATCATTTCGTACCAGATCGGTAATCATGATATTCTCAGCACGTTCTTTGGCATCGTTTTCCAGATTATGTTTCGATTTTGCATCTTTCGCAGGATCAGAAAAACGTTTTGAGGTTCCTTTTATGGGTTGGGAAATCAGATTGTCCCCTGATTTTTTTATGTAGCGTTCGGGTGACGCAGATAGCAAAAACTGTTTATTATTTTTAAAGAAAACCGAAAATGGTGCCTGCGAAATTGTATTCAGTTTTTGAAATTTCTCCAGTGGATTTATAATCGCATCTTCAGCGAAAAATTCCATACAAAAATTGGCTTCATACATATCACCTACATGAATGTGATCCAGCATTTTCGTCACTTTTCCTATATATGATTCTTTTGAAATTCTTTGTTGAATCAGGATTTTATTTAATGTTTCAAAAGCATCAGACTGACTTTCGATAATTGCTTCAAAATCATCTTCTGCCTCATCATCACAAACAAACAAATATTGAATTTCGAGTTGGTTTCCCTTCAATAAAAATATTTTTTTAGGCTGAAAGAAAAACAAATCCGGAAAATTCAACGCGTCAAAGTTAGCGGATTTTAAATGCTCTACATTGTTTTTCAGATCATAGGCCAAATAGCCCAAAAGCCAGTCTTTTGTATTGGATTGGTATTGTTTTAAATCGTCGAAAGCGTTATGAAAATCGGTTTTTAAAGAAGTAAAAGCATCTACGGCCAGCAGACAATCAAAACTTGAATATTCTTGCGGATAGGAATTACTATCCAGAAAGACAATCTCCCGAAATTGTTGTGCCCAAATTAAAAGCTGCTGTTTAAACTGCTCCGGATCCGCAATATGTTTATGGATTGTAACTCTCAAAAGTGGTATATTTTTAGGCTTCAAAATTACGACAAAAAAAATCCTTCGATAAAATAATCCTCAAAAATTATTGGCACGCTTTTTAGTACACGAGATTAATACCGGTATTAAACTTATTTCGCATTTGATAAAGAATTCTAAAACAAAAAAAGTATTTACAACGTGTAAATCACTTCCTTATTAATCAACCTTTTAACCTTTTATGAAAACAATTACAAAATTAAGCCTGGCCTCATTGGTCGTGATCGCATTACTCTTTTCCTGTAAAAAATCGGATGGCTCTACCGGTGATCAAACTGCGGATTATACTACCGGGACAGCAGACAGTACAGTAGTTTCATCTTCTGCAGCAGTAGAAAAAAAAGACAGCAAACAAAAATTCATCCGAACTGCTGATCTGAAATTTAAAGTTCGAAATGTGGCAAAATCAACTTATGCCATTGAAAATGCTGTTCAGAAATTTGGAGGCTTTGTGACTTATACCAATCTGAAAAGTAACATTCAGGAACAAATTAAAACTAAAATCAGTCAGGACAGCACTTTGGAAACTACAAAATATACGGTAGAAAACAATGTTACCATTCGTGTACCCAACACGCAACTGGACACCGTGATCAAAACCATTGCCAGACAAATTGATTTTCTGGACTTCAGGGTAATCAAAGCCGATGATGTTTCGCTTAAACTTTTATCCAATCAGCTTTCCCAAAAAAGAAGTGCTGTTACCGAAAAAAGAGTTGAGAAAGCCATTGATACCAAAGGCAAAAAAATAAACGATATTATGGAAGCCGAAACTACTTTGGCGAGCCAAAAAGAAGCAAAAGATTCTGCTGTAATTGATCATTTATCGATGCAGGATCAGATTAACTTTAGTACAATCACGCTTCAGCTGTATCAGAACGAAACGATTAAACAAGAAATAACCGCGAGTGAAAAAGACAGTAGTGAATACAAGCCTAATTTAGGAATTCAGGTGATTGATTCTTTAAAGAGCGGCTGGTATATTCTTGAAGCTATTTTTGTGTTTCTGCTGAATCTATGGCCATTTATCTTATTAGGTGTTGCAGGTTGGTTCTTATATCAAAAATATAGTAGAAAATAATCTAAAGTGTTAATAAAGCAGTAATTTAATAAGAAAAAATTCATTATATTTGATATAGGCTTAGATTAATCCCAAAATAGGATTGTATTGATTAAAGAATTCTTAATAAACGACCTAAAAAATAATTTATATTTTATTACAGGATTCAAATTGTGATGTTTATCAGCAAATAATTTATATTTTTTTAACCTAAAATCCTAGTATTATGAAAATTGCTACCATTATTGTCCGAGTTTTGATTGGTCTCTTATTACTTTTTGCTTCTATCAGTTACTTTTTCAACTTAATGCCTGCAGAGCCAATGACTAATGATAATTTCAAAGCTTTTAATGTTGGTTTAATTGCCTCCACTTATTTAATGCCTTTAGCTAAATCAATCGAATTGATATGTGGGTTAGCTTTTGTATCAGGCCGTTATGTAACATTAGCCAACATTTTGATCTTACCCATTACCATCAACATCCTGTTTATCAATTATTTCATGTCACCGGAACATTTACCTATTGCAGGATTACTGTTTTTAGCTAATATATTCCTGATTTACAGATATTGGCATAATTATAAAAGTGTTTTCACTGTATAAATCTTTTTCCATTAAAAATAAAAACCCGACTGATTTTTAAATCGTCGGGTTTGTTTTTTTAGTTTGTTTTGTTGTGTTTTACCCAAACCAGATCTGAAACGGTATAACCTATTTCCCGGGCTTTGATCAGGAAATCGGCTTTTACACTTTCAGGAATCGTGGTTTCCCTGGAAAGAATCCACATGTATTTCAGGCTTTCTCCTGCAACGAGTGCATACTTGTAATTATCCTCAACTGCAATGACATTATAACCTGCATAAAAAGGACCAAAAAATGAGACCTTAAGCATACCAACATTGTCCTTTTTGACAAACTTGGCTTTCCCGATACTCTGTTCCCACTTGTCTTTTTTGACATCATAGCCCCTGTTATCCACTTTTATGGTTCCGTTATCATTCAGAGAATACTCTGCCGTAACATTGTTCAAACCTTTTTCATATTTAAAATCCAATCTCGCAATTTCATACCACTTGCCAAGATATTTTGTTTTGTCAAAATTAGTGACGGCCGCTGCTTTGTCCGGAATAGTAGAACCGCAGGAATAAAGTGCAAACGCAATTCCCGCTCCTAACAAAAGCGGAGCTATATATTTACTTTTCATGATGTTGTCTTTTATATTTCACAAAGCTAACACCACAATCCACAAATCATTTTACAGAATTATTTTTGATTTTTATATATTATAAAGTTACGAATCAATACGTTACAAAACAAAAAAAACCGCCAGAATGTAAATTCCGGCGGTCAGGTATATTTTATGTAAAAATTATACGTGTAATGCTCTGTTGTCTGTTGCGGCTAATGCTGCTTCTTTTACGGCTTCAGCAAAAGTTGGGTGTGCATGACTCATTCTTGAAATATCTTCGGCAGAAGCTTTAAACTCCATTGCAGTAACTGCTTCTGCGATTAAATCTGCTGTACGGGCTCCAATCATGTGAACACCTAAAACCTCATCTGTTTTAGCATCCGCAATAATTTTTACGAATCCGTCTAAATCTCCACTCGCTCTGGCACGGCCTAAAGCTTTAAACGGGAAACTTCCAACTTTATATTCTGTTCCTGAAGCTTTAACCTGCTCTTCCGTTTGTCCAACGGCTGCAACTTCCGGCCAGGTGTAGACAACACCAGGGATTAAGTTATAATCAATATGTGGTTTTTGACCTGCTAAGATTTCAGCAACCATAGTTCCTTCTTCTTCTGCTTTGTGTGCCAGCATTGCTCCACGAACAACATCTCCGATTGCGTAAATGTTAGGAACATTCGTTTGTAAATGATCGTTTACTTCAACTTGACCTCTGTCAGAAATTTTAACTCCGGCTTTGTCAGCGTTTAATCCGTCTGTGTAAGGACGACGACCAACAGATACCAAAGAGTAATCTCCTTCAAGGGTAATTGTTTCTCCTTTTGCATTTTCAGCCTGAACAACAACAGCATCACCGTTTCTTTCTACTGATTTTACTTTGTGGGAAACATAGAACTTCATTCCTTGTTTTTTCAATACTTTAGTCAGTTCTTTAGACAAAGAAGCATCCATTCCCGGAATGATTCTGTCCATAAATTCTACTACGGAAACCTGTGCTCCCAAACGTAAATAGACTTGTCCTAATTCGATACCGATAACGCCTCCTCCAATAATAACTAAGTGTTTTGGAACTTCTTTTAAAGCCAAAGCTTCTGTAGAAGTAATGATTCTTTCTTTATCAATTGTAATGAATGGCAAAGAAGATGGTTTTGAACCTGTTGCAATAACAGTATATTTTGCTTCGATAGTTTCTGAAGTTCCGTCTGCTTTAGCTACTGCAATGTGAGTTGCGTCTACGAATGAACCTAAACCATTAAAAACCGTAATTTTATTTTTATCCATCAGGTAGTTGATTCCACCCACGGTTTGATCTACAACTGCTTGTTTACGGGCAATCATTTTCTCTAAATTGATTTTTACCTCTCCGGAAACTTCAATTCCATGATCGGCAAAATGTGCAATTTCTGCATAATGGTGAGAAGAAGACAATAATGCTTTTGATGGAATACAGCCTACATTAAGGCAGGTTCCTCCTAAAGAGGTGTACTTTTCTACTATTGCTGTTTTGAAACCTAATTGTGCGCAACGAATTGCTGATACATATCCGCCCGGTCCTGAACCTATAATGACTACGTCAAATGAACTCATAGTTTGTCTGTTTTATTTTTAGCGATACAAAATTAAGGAATAAAGTTTTGTTTAAAGTTTAAATCTCAATGTTTTTTGCGTGAAATTTAAGTTGTCGGTTTTACCGCAAAGAGCGTTAAGAAGTTTACGCAAGGTTCGGTAAGTTTTTCTTTTTTAATCTCGCAGATTTAGCAGATAAAGCAGATTTTTGTTATTTGTAAGGTATAGTTTTAGCGTCTCCTTTTAAATGTGACGATTCATGAAAAACCTTTGAAGCTTTGTCTCTCTGAACCTATGAACCAAAAAACTCAGTATCCCAGTTTTTTTCACGCAAAGTCGCAAAGAAGCAAACTTCTGAACCTGAAACTAAAAAACCTTTGAACCTTTGCAACTCTGAACCTTTGCAACTAAAAACTCAGAACCTCAGCAACTCAGCAACTCAGAACCTTAAAAAATCACCGTCGAATTCTTCACTTCACTAATCATAAACATACTTTGTGTACTGCCAATGTGTTGTAAGCTTGTAAGTTTTGTTACGAGGAATTCGCGGTAGGCTTCCATGTCTTTTACCAATACTTTGAGGATGTAGTCATAATCACCGCTTACGTGGTGGCATTCTAAAACTTCATTTAGTTTAATAACTTCGCTTTCGAATTTGGTCAGGAATTCTTTGGTGTGCTGAATGAGTTTTAGATGGCAGAAAACGACAAATCCTTTGTCGATTTTGGTTTTATCAACCAAAGCCACGTAGTTTTTGATAATTCCTTCACGCTCCAATTTTTTAATTCGTTCGTAAACCGCCGTTACCGAGAGATTGAGTTTTAGGGACAATTCTTTGGTTGTCTTTTTACTGTCGGTTTGTAATAAAACGAGGAGTTTTTTATCGGTGGCGTCTAAAGTCATTTTATTGTTTTTTGGAGATGAAAGAAAATCTATTGATTTAGGTTTTACTAATCAAATTTAGATAAATAATCTTTATTTAAAACTATAAATAGTTTTAAAATCTAATTACGAATCACATCATTGATTATTTTTCTGATAAACTGTTATTTTGAACTGTATTTCTTGTGAAAACAAGAGCCCTAGCCCAGATTGAAGAGTAAAGCCCGGAATGAAAAAGGCAAAAGTTTCCTGTTCTAAAAAAGCGACCAGCGGAAGCTCTTTTTGGAACATTAGAAACTTGCATTTTTTATGAGGACTTGAAACGAAAAGCTGGAATAGGTCCTTATCCTTCGACTTCGCTCAGGATGACAATTACAAATTTCAATGGCAATTATAAAAACGATAAATAGAACTCAAAAAAACTATGAAAGACTTTAACCCAGCAGACAAGATTCAGGATTTACAATATTTTGGTGAATTTGGCGGTGTGAATCCGTCGATTTCAGATTCATCGACGTATACTTTTCTTTCGGCTAAAACCATGTTTGATACTTTTGAAGGCAATATGGAAGGCTGTTACCTGTATTCGCGTCATTCTTCGCCCAGTAATTTATATCTGGACCAGGCTTTGGCCGCTATGGAAGGTACGGAGACAGCAAACGTTTCGGCTTCGGGAATGGGTGCCATTACACCTACCTTATTACAGTTGTGCGGCGCGGGAGATCATATCGTTTCGAGCAGAACCATTTATGGCGGAACGTATGCTTTTCTGAAAAATTTTACGCCTCGTTTTGGCATTGAAACCAGTTTTGTGGACATTACAAAATTAGATGTTGTAGAAGCTGCCATTACTCCCAACACAAAAGTGCTGTATTGCGAAACCGTAAGCAACCCGTTATTGGAAGTTGCGGATATTGCCGGGCTGGCCAAAATTGCAAAAAAGCATAATCTGAAATTAGTGGTTGACAATACGTTTTCGCCTTTGTCCGTTTCTCCTGCAAAACTGGGTGCCGATATTGTAATTCATAGTTTGACGAAATACATTAACGGGAGCAGCGATACCGTTGGCGGTGTGACCTGTGCTTCTAAAGAGTTTATCAATTCTTTAAAAAATGTAAACAGCGGTGCAAGCATGCTCTTAGGCCCTACTATGGACAGTCTGCGTTCTGCGAGTGTGATGAAAAATCTTCGTACCCTTCATATCCGTGTGAAACAACACAGCCATAATGCTCATTTCCTGGCGGATCAATTTGAAGCCGACGGGTTAAAAACGGTTTATCCGGGATTAAAAAGTCACCCGAGTCATGAATTGTATAAAACGATGATTAATCCGGAATATGGTTTTGGAGGGATGATGACAATTGATGTGGGCACTCTTGATAAAGCCAATGAATTAATGGAATTGATGCAGGCCAGAAATTTAGGCTACCTGGCGGTGAGTTTAGGCTTTTACAAAACGCTGTTTAGCGCACCGGGAACTTCGACTTCCAGCGAGATTCCACTTGAAGAACAGGCAGAGATGGGACTGACGGATGGTTTAATTCGTTTCTCTATTGGCTTAGACAATGATATTCAGCGTACTTACGAGATGATGAAGGCTTGTATGGTGGAGCTTGGGATTTTGTAATGCTATTTCACAAAGATTCACAAGAGATTTCACAGAGGTTCACTAAAGTTTTTCTTCTACAAGAAACACAAAGTTTTTTTTACGCAGATTTATAGCCGGTTTTCTTTTTGAGTTTCTTAAATAGATTCGTGTAAATCTGCATGAATCAAAAATCCTATTCAATCCTATATTCTGTTTCAAATTAAGAAAGCCGTTCCGAATAATTCCGGAACGGCTTTTTATCATCTAGTTTTGTTCGTAATGCCTGAACGATTGCCAATACTTGTCTTTATAAATATCATAACTTATTTCAGGAGTCTGACTGTACTTTTTGATTATGGTATCTAAAATTTTTGGAGGTTTTCTAAACTCCTTACAGGCAAAAAAGATCTCTCTTTTACCATCTGCTGTTTCTCTTCCAATATTTAAATAACCCTCTAAATCTTTCAGCTCAGCGCTAATTTCATCTTCAATTTCATCTAACAGCTTATAGGTTTCGCGATCAGGCAAACCGCTTTCATCAACAATCTTAAATGGAATTGATATAATAAAAATCCAGGGATGGGAAGCTTTTTTATCCCATTCTAAGATTGTTGTGTTGATTAGTGCTAAAACAATTCCACCCTCATTTCTTTTTCCTTCAAAATTTGCATAACCATCATTTTCAGTATTGTGCCTGATTCCTTCATATTTTTCAACAAATTCTTTTTCCCTCCAGATTAAATAGTCCTTTAATTTTTCTATCGGAATTAATTCTTCCGAAATGCCTTCGTTTCCGACTACTTTCATATTATCTATTAAAGTAACGGCATGCAATTCACCTAAATAATTATCCAGGAAAATATAAACTCCATTGGCTGCCGCAGCTTTTTTATCGGCTGTAAAATCATCATATACAATCGTCAGATCAATTTCATCCGGATAATTTTTATGCAAATTGGGATAAAATTTTAAATTCTTTGCATTAAATTTAAAGCCCTCATAATTGATACTAACATCTTTAATATCTGATGCAGGCTTCAGAGCCGTAAATGTCCAGCCTTCAATTTTAGGGGCGGCATTAATAAACTCTTCAATCACATAAATGTTTTTTATTGCTCCGTCCGGTGTCAGGATCAGTTCAGCAGTTTGATCGTCGAGCATTCCGGTCAGGTAATAAATGCCATCATGAATTTCGTCCAGTTTTGGAGATAGTAATTCAAAGAAATCTTTATGTATAGTATCGCCTTTCTGTACCACTTTAAAAAACTCTTTCTCGTGCTTTAAAAACCAATCCCAGAAATCGCCGTATGATTTTATAGCTTGCTCTTTCTTTCCAAATATATTTTTAAGAAAATTCATGTATTAAAATTAAGTTTAAAATTTACCGTCGGCAAATTAAGGGAAAAATTTGTTGCGGTAATATGCAAGAATATTTTTATATAAAATAATTTTATGTATAAAGGAAAAACCCCGTGCCAAAAAAAAGTTTTAGCCACTCCCGATAGCTATCGGGATAAAGAATTAAAGGGATTAAAAATCGGCGCGAATCTTTTAATCAGTGGTAAAAAAACACCCCAAAAAAAGCCGTTCTGATTGAGATTCAGAACGGCTTTTTACCTAATAACCTTTTACTTCTATTTTTTAGTTTTTTCCAGCCTCTTCAATAAAATTTAATTTACTGTTTTTTCGGCTAAACCCAAAGTAAATACAAAGCCCTATAAGCAACCAAACCGTAAAATAAATCCAGTTCCAGACACTTAATTCAGCCATCATATACAAGCAGCAGATCAAACCTAAAAGCGGAATTAATGATAATTTTTGTCTGAAAGCCCAAACGGTTAATCCGGCCAGAACAAATAAGAAAATCCACATTGGAATTTTGTGTTTGAATAAGCTAAATCCGCTTTCGTATTTTAAGGAGTCATCTATTGGCAAGCCTTTTACAACCTCAGCATATTTCGCATCATCCGACTGATATTGCCCTAACAAATGTTCTAAATCTGATGTTTCGGCAGTTTTATTCTGAACATCAATGCTTTTTAAATAATTGAATACTTTTTCAGAATCGTTTTTATCCAGTGAAGTAATAATGTCCGCTGAACTATTGATTTGAGTTTCGTTTGTAATAAAACTCATGGTGGCTTTTTTATTATATCCAAAAGCAAAAACCAATCCGATGATTAATAAAACCGGCATGATATATTGTGAATTGATATAAGGCGTCTTGAATTTTCCTCTTGGTATCTCCGGTTTATTTTGTAAAACCAAAACCCCCGCGCAAACCAAAACAAAGGCGAATAAAGTTCCGATACTGCATAAATCGGTTACCATAGTAAGGTTTAAAAACAAAGCCGGAACCGCAACCACGAAACCGGTTACGATAGTCGCATAAGAAGGTGTTTTATATTTCGGATGCACTTTTGAAAAACGTTTTGGCAACAATCCGTCACGGCTCATACTCATCCAGATACGCGGCTGTCCCATCTGGAAAACCAGTAAAACACTCGCCATAGCAATTACGGCACTTACGGCGATAATTCCGGACATCCATTTCAGGTCTAATTTTTCGAATACAAAGGCTAACGGATCACCCACATTTAATTGATTATAACTTACCATTCCGGTCAGCACCAAAGCAATGGCAATGTATAAAATCGTACAGATAATAATCGCCCACATCATTCCGCGTGGTAAATCACGCTGTGGATTTTTACATTCTTCTGCCGTTGTAGAAATGGCATCAAAACCTATATAAGCAAAAAATACGGCTGAAACTCCTTTTAGAACCCCACTTACTCCATTTGGTGCAAACGGATCCCAATTGGCCGTGTCTACATAAAATACACCTACCGCAATTACCAAAAGTACAATACAAAGTTTTACCACAACCATGACGTTACTGGCGTTACGGGATTCTTTCATTCCGCGGTAGATCAATGCGGTAATTAAGATAATGATTAATAAAGCAGGAAGATCGGCCACAAAGTGAAACGAACCAAATAATACTGGTGAAGTCGTCCAGGCCGTGTAAGCCGATTGTAAAGCGGGCTCTAAATTTGCGAATGCTTTTCCGCTGTGCATTAAAGCTGTTGCGTTATCAAATCCGTTTGAAGCGGTTAGGTAATCCATCTGAACCCATTGCGGGAGCTGAATACCTCCGCTGGCGAGGAGTCCTGTAAAATAATCACTCCACGATATGGCAACGGTTATGTTTCCGACCGAATATTCCATGATCAGCGCCCAGCCAATAACCCAGGCTATTATTTCTCCAAAAGCTACATACGAATAGGTATAGGCACTTCCTGAAACCGGCACCATCGATGCGAATTCTGCATAGGCAAATGCCGCAAAACTACAGGCAACTGCTGTAAAAAGAAACAAGAAGATTACTGCTGGTCCTCCGTCGGCACTGGCTTTACCGATTGTACTAAAAATTCCTGCTCCAACAATTGCAGCAATACCAAAAGCAGTTAAATCACGTGCTGTTAAGTGTTTTCCTAAAGCATTATGACCGTCTGCCTCGTTTTTTGCAACTTGCTTCAGGATATCCTGTACGGTTTTTTTTCGAAATAAACTTGAAAATGCCATATATGGTTTTACGATTAAAAATTAATATAATTCTAACTTTATGCTTTTATTTTGCAAATAATGCAAATTTTATCCTGAAATCAAATATATAAAACGATTTTGTTTTAGCACGACTTTTTTCAACACAAATTGTTTTAATTTCCGGAACCTGTTTTTTATGGCACGCGGGTTTTACGGATTAAACAGGTTTACGCTGATTGTTTTTGCTGCAGATTAAAACTCCCGCAGATTTTGCAGATTCAGCAGATTAAAATCCGTGTTAATCCGCTTAATCTGCGTCATTCGTGGTTATTCTTTTACCTAACGATCTAACCGATAAAATAGACCAACGCGGGTATATCTTTAGACTTTGCCAAAAAAAATCTGCTAAATCTGCCAAATCTGCGGGAGTATTTTTACATTCACAGACTATAGAGAGTGCTAAAATTTTCTCCCGCAGATTTAGCAGATTTCGCGGATAAAAATCCGTGTTAATCCGTGTTAATCAGTTTGATCAGTGTCATCCGTGGTTATTCTGCTACTTCAGACAGCTTTTCAGAATACTTACCGGATGTTGGGCTTCCCTGCTGGTTCCGTCAAAAATTTGGTGACGGCAGCTGGTTCCGGCTGCTGCAATCTTTACATTTTCGGCAGTGGCACGCACTTTAGGAAACAAAGTGTCCTCGCCCATTTGCATACTGACCTGATAATGCTCTTTTTCGTATCCGAAAGAACCTGCCATTCCACAACAGCCTGAATTATAAATCGTAACTACATTGTTCGTCGGTAAATTCAGCATCGCAAAAGTCGCTTCTACAGAACTTAATGATTTCTGATGACAGTGTCCGTGAATTTTGATTTCTCTTTTTTCTTTCGAAAATAAATCCGGTGTAATCTTACCGTCAATGATTTCTCTTTTAAAGAATTCCTCTATGGTCAAAGCACTCTGAGACAACTTCTCAGCCGCTTCCTTATCATCAGCCAAACGCAGGTATTCATCCCTGAAAGTCAGAATTGCCGATGGTTCGATTCCGATTAACGGTGCTTTTGCGGAAACCAAATCCTTAAAAACACCAACGTTTGTATTGGCAATCTTTTTCGCTTCTTCCAGAAATCCTTTCGACAAATAGGTTCTGCCACTTTCTTCGTGATCCACAACCAAAACTTCATACCCTAACTTTGTCAACAATTCGAAAGCATCAATACCGATAGTAACATCATAATAATTGGTAAATTCATCATTAAATAAATACACCTGCCCGTTCGGGAAATCATGGTTTTGCTTTTTCTGATTGTCGTACCATTTTCTAAAAGTCTTTTTGGCCAGCAACGGAACCTGTCTTTCCGGCGCAATACCCATGCTTTTCTTCACCAGCGGCTGATTCGAAATGAAATTCGTGATCGACGGAAAAATACTTCCCATTTTATTCAGTTTGGCATTGTGCGCAAAAATCTTGTTTCGCGTCGAGAATCCGTTTGCTTTTTGGTATTGGTATAAAAATTCGGCTTTCAGTGTGGCGACGTCTACATTACTTGGACATTCGCTGGCACAGGCTTTACAGCTCACACACAACTCAAAAACTTCGTATAATTCTTTCTGGTCAAATTTGTTTTCTTTCTCCGAATACGTCAGGTATTCACGTAAGGCATTGGCTCTGGCACGCGTGGTTTCTTTTTCGTTTTTTGTCGCACGATAACTCGGACACATCGCTCCTCCTGCCGACGGCAATTTTCGGCAATCACCCGATCCGTTGCATTTTTCGGCTGCACGTAAAATCCCCAAACTGTCTGAGAAATCCTGAAACGTTTTAATATCCGGCTCTTCCCTTCCGGAAACTACACGATGGTTTTCGTCCATTTTTAAGGCATTGACAATCTTGCCAATATTCAAAACCGAATTCGTGTCAAACGCTAATTTGATTCGTTTCAGCAGTTCATAATTCGTTTCGCCAATCATAAACGGAATAAATTCACCGCGCACAATTCCGTCACCGTGTTCCCCGCTTAAAGAACCTCTGTATTTCTTGACCAAAATCGCTACATCGGTCGCAATGGTTCGAAACAATTTTAAGTCCGAAGTTTTCTTCAGGTTCAAAACCGGACGCAAGTGCAATTCTCCTGCACCCGCATGCGCATAATAAATCGCTTCCTGGCCGTGACTTAACATCATTGCCGAAAACTCCGCAATGTATTCCGGCAGGTCGTTTACCTCAACTGCCGTATCTTCAATAGAATCGGCTGCTTTATTATCGCCTACAATACTTCCCAAAAGTCCTAATCCGGCTTTTCTGAGCTCGTTTACTTTATCTATATCGGCTCCGTAAATTTTTACAAGCGCGTAACCAAAATTATTTTTTTCTAAATCAGCCACCAAAGCATTCGCCTGATTTTCGGCATCTTCCGGATCGTTTGATGCCACTTCAAACATCATAATTGCTTTGGGTTCACCCACCAAAAAGAACCTGTTTTTAATGTGTTCGCGATTCGTTTTGGTACAATCCAAAATCGTATCATCTATCATTTCGCAGGTATATAAATGGTGTTTCATGGCGACCACAACCGACTCCAGCGATTCGTGAATGCTGTGGTAATGCGCCACTACCATTATATTATGCGCTGGCGGCAAATCATCCACCTTCAGCGTAACTTCCGTTGTAAAGGCCAGGGTTCCTTCACTTCCGCAAAGGAGTTTTCCGAGATTTATAGTGGGTTCCGTTCCGCCAAATAGATCCGATTTCAGTAAAATATCCACTGCATAACCGGTATTTCTGCGGTGAATTTCAGGTTTCGGAAACTCCTTTACAATTTCTTCCTGTGTTGCTTTTACCGACAATTCGTCGTAAACGCTTTTGTATATTTTATTTTCTAAAGTATCGCCTTTGGTTTTTTCGATAAACTGAGCCGAAGTCATTTCCTTAAAAACCACTTCAGAGCCATCGCTCAGAATCGCTTTAATCTCCACAATTTTATCGCGTGTCACTCCGTATCGGATTGAAGTCGTTCCCGAAGAATTATTCCCAACCATCCCGCCTATCATACAGCGGTTGGAAGTCGAAGTATTAGGTCCGAAAAATACGCCATGCGGTTTCAGGAACAAATTCAGTTCGTCGCGAATCACACCGGGCTGTACCGTAACGGTTTTTTGAATGGGATCGAAATTCAGGATTTTGGTAAAGTTCTTCGAAACATCGACCACAATTCCGTCGCCAACCGTTTGTCCGGCAAGGGATGTTCCGGCTGTTCTGGGCGTTATCGAAAGATCATGCTGCGCTGCAAACCGAATCAGTTTTGTAATATCTGCATTGGTTTTAGGTACGGCAACTGCTTTTGGCTTGATCCGGTATACCGAAGCATCAGTCGAATAAAGCGTTTTATGAAGATCATCGTATAAAAGTGTTCCTTCTAACGACGCTGATAATTGTTCTAAATCCTTAAGTATTGACATTATTTATGACCTGAAAATGAATTACAAAAATAGTTTTTTTTTAGGTTCTTTTAATAGGTACAGAGACGCAAAGGTTCAGAGCTTCAAAGGTTTTTTTACGATTGTCCCCCTGAGCGAAGCCGAAGGGTTGGAATTTGGGATTTTTTTTAGTGGAATTTAACCAAATTGGCACCCTGTGATACCGATCGCTATCGGGATAAGGTTTATGGAACAAAAACCTCAACATACATAAAATACTGAAATTACTTAGCCAATCCATACAAGTATAGAATTGCTATTAAGGAAACAAGGAGAGGTTTTGTTATTGATTATTACATTAGTGAGAAGCTATATAAGCACTCCGTGATAGATTTAACAAAATTCCCATAATAATAAAATCGACAATTATAATTGTACTGATAGTAACTTTTTGCGTTAGTGATATTGAATATTGATTTACCCAATTATAATCTCTTTTCCTGAAAAAAACATTCAAGAGTATTAAAGGTAGTATTATAAAAAGGGCATAATAATTATTCAAATAAAAAAACTGAAGTAAAACAATTTCAATATTAATCATCAAAATTGTTGACATGATTACTATTGGAAATATTTTCCAATAATTTGATTTCTCTTTATAAAAGAAAATATAAATTTTTGAAAAGAAAATAAAAATAAGCTCTATAAATTTAAACATCCATCATTATATTAATTTCAAACTCGGTTCTCCGAAGTATTGTCATATGAAGTCTCCTGACTTCGTATGACAATAAATATTCACAATAATATCTTTAAACTAAAAACATGATAGCTAACAATTTAACAAACAATAACCCCTTAAAATTCCCTATAAAAATAATAGGTTAAAACCACCAAAAGAAAAGATGCAAAACCAAAAACGTCAAGCAAAAAAGAATACTTGCCTAATGAATAACTTTCATCCCTAATTATAATTGCGCCATTTCCTTTTTTACTGAAGTAATAGTAATTAATAAAGTAAAATGTAATAGGTCCAAAAAGAACCAATTTTAAAACATCATAAACAATATCTATTCTGGTTATTATTAACAAAACATTAATAACCGTTATCAAGTTATTGGTTTGGATAAATGATAAATAGCTATATACTGGTATCTCGGGAGCTGCATTTTTTTTCATACTTTGTAGAAAAGATGCATAATAAATGTATTTGTAAATTCTCATGGCACATTTCAATAGCTATGTTCAATGTTGTTAGAATCCCTTATAAAAGAAATAAGATATAACAACGAATATAAATGATGAGTAGGTAAATAAATTGAGAAAATAAGAATATTTACCTAAACAGTAACTTCGATCCTTCATAATTATTGAACCCTTTCCTTTCTTCGTAAAATAATAGTAGTTCACAGCATAAAATAGTGTAGGGCAAATAATTGCAACTAAACGTAAATCATAATTAATTTTTATTCTTGTGATAATTAATATAATATTTACAATAGTTACTAAATTGCTCGTTTGAGTAAAAGACAGAAGACTATATGCATTAAATTCTGGCGTATTATTTTTTTTAGAACTTTGCGAAACTGAATGATAATAGATATACTTATAAATTTTCATAATATTAATCTTTAAAAATTTTACTTTCATACCACCCATTAATTATCGCTCTTTCTCGATAAACTGATGAATTTTCATCAAAAAAGAAACGACAATTATCTAATAACATTCGTTTTAAAATTCGACATAAAAATAATATGTCACAATAAGTAATAGTACAGATGCAATAACATATAAATATAGTAGAAAAGAATATTTACCAATATTATAGGTACTATCTCTAATTATAATTTGTCCATTCCCTTTTTTAGAGAAATAGTAATAGTTAATAAAACAAAATATGATTGGTCCTATAATAGCAACTTTTCTAATATCATGTATATTATTGATATTTAAAACAATAAGTATAATATTAATTATAGTTAGAAAATTATTTGTCTGTATAATTGATAGCATTAAATACACTGGAACTTCAGGATCGTTATTTTTCTTTTGACTTTTAAGAAAAAAATGATAATAAATTAATTTATATATCTTCATAATATTTAATCTTTAAAAATTTGACTTTCATACCACCCATTAATTATCGCTCCTTCTCGATATACTGGTGAATTTTTGCCAAAAAAAGAAACTGTTATCTCTGTATTTTTCATCCAAGGATATTCCATCTCATTATCCATTCTATCCTTGGGCATGAAACATAGCTTATTTAAACATTTATCTACAATAAGTTTCTAAAAGATATTTTGAGCAAACGGGTCCCCAAAACATTGAAGAAATTATAATAACAAAAAAAACAACTGTCAATATAATCGAAATTTTATGACTGCCGAAAAAAACCGGTTTTTCCTTTACAATCTTTCTAGACCTTTTAGACTTACTAAAGTGTAGATAATTAAACAATAAGGCAACTCCCATAATTGGAAACATAAAATATGTAATAATATCATAGCAGAAATATCGCATTGCCAGTATATCACAAACAACACTTATGAAATATCCTTCTCCAAATCCTAAAGCCCATATTGTAGTAGCATGTGGTTCATCTTCCTTTATAACTTTTCTATAAAACAAAAAACAATAATAATATATAACATCCATAAAAAGTCTTTGTAAAAAAATTAGTAACCAAAGTGTTCATCCCTAAAGCGATACCAATATTGGTTTTACACTCTTGATAAATGGTATAAGTTATAACTTTCCCTCCTTTTCATCCAATTATCCAAACTTGTCCAAGTACATTCCCTTTTTTAGCAGTCAATGTCACAGAAGGTTTACAATTTTAACGATATTTATTCCACTCTACTTTACCCATTAAATAGAATGCATAAATCAAATTACTGATTATAAGCAAAATTATCCCAAATACGATCCAGCCTCCAATTCTATTTTTTCTCTTAGAATAATTGGCAAATTCGACATTATATCTTTTCCACCTATCTTTATAATGTATTGTTAAATAATTAAATGCATAAACTATTACAGCCGGTACATAAACAATAGGCATTGAAATGGTTAACTCTATAAAATTCTTTGTATAAATTACATAATATGCACCCAATGATAACAATATCCATGTTTCTAAAGCTAGCATAACAAGACCCGCCTTATATTCTGTAAGAAATTTACCTCCTGACAATTCTGAAGTATATTCTATAGAACGATAAATTTTATAGAAAAAATAATAGTAACTTTTCTTTATAAATTTCATAGTCTTTTAAAATTTCATTTGCACTAGGAAAAGCCTGATAATTTGGGTTTATAGCTCTGTTTGCCAGATATAAACTTTCCTGATCTATTGGTAATCCTACCCTGCCTCCCGGATATCCGGATATCCGGGCGATCGGGTCTGGTTTGTACAATCTTAACGATATTGGCTCCAATCTACCTGACTCATTAAATAAAATGAAAAAATCAAATTACTGATGATAAGCAAAATTATCCCAAATACAATCCAACCGCCAATTCTATTTTTTCTCTTAGAATAATTGGCAAATTCAATATTATATTTTTTCCAATTATCCTTATAGTCTAATGTGAAATAATTAAACGCAAAAACTATTATTGCTGGTATGTATACAATAGGCATTGAAATGGTAAGTTCTATAAATGTCTTCGTGTAAATTGCATAATATGCAGAAATTGAAATTAATACCCATACTTGTAAAGCAAGCATAACAAGACCTGCTTTAGATGATATAAGAGTTTCTCCTCCAAACGAATTTGAAGTATATTCTATAGAACGGTAAATCTTATAGAAAAAATAATAGTAACTTTTCTTTATAAATTTCATGATATTTTTAGTTTCATTGCACCCTGAAAGGCTTAGTAATTCCGATTTATAGCTTTGTTTTTCTCTATATAATCTTTCCTAATCTATTCCTAATCCCACCCAGACTGCCGGATATCGTTTTGGATATCCGGGCGATCGGGTGTGGTTTATACAATTTTAACGATATTGGCTCCAATCTACCTGACTTATTAAATAAAATGAAAAAATAAAATTACTGATGATAAGCAAAATTATCCCAAATACAATCCAGCCTCCAATTCTATTTTTTCTCTTAGAATAATTGGCAAATTCAACATTATATTGTTTCCAATTATCTTTATAGTCTAATGTGAAATAATTAAAAACGTAAATTATTATAGCTGGCACATAAATAATAGGCATTGAAAACGAAAGTTGAATACTTGTTTTGTAAAAATTCTATAATATGCCATGAATGAAAAAAAAACCCATGCTTCCAAAGCAAGTACAACAAGGCTTGCCTTGTGAAATGTAAGAAATTTTCCACCCGATAATTCTGAAGTATATTCTATAGAACGGTAAATCCTATAGAAAAAATAGTAATAACTTTTCTTGATAAATTTCATAATATTCATAGTTTCATTGCCCCCGGAAAGGCCTGATAATTTGGATTAATAGCTCTGTTATCTTGATATAAACTTTCCTGATCTATTGCTAATCCCCCCCAGCCTTTCGGATAAAAAGCATCTATGCCAAAGTAAAGTATTGATGGAATAGCCATCATATTACCTCCATAAGTCCCCATAGCTCCCATATAAGTGTTTAGTATAAATTTTGCTGGATGAACAGCGTTCGGAGAACTTGGATCATCGATATAATTCAATAGGCCAAAACTATCCATAAAAAACCCAGCATAAAAAGAGCCTCTACCTATGCTACCTGCCCATTGCCCCAATTTCGATATCGGAATTGTAGCTTTCGTCATTGGAGCCTCTCTAAACAAACTAAGATTTCTGCCTGTTAACTGGTAATTCTCCAAAAGCCCTCTTCTGATACCTTCAGCATACATTCGCTCTGAGTTTAGACTTCCTTTAACGATTCCTATCGCAGAAGCAGTCCCAAAAGCCCAATTCGCTCGACCGCCAGTTTCGTACCAATTACCTAAATTTAAGTTATTATCACTTACTGGTGCTCCTACAATACTATTGCTAGCTACAAAAGAATGCATATCATTCCCCGATTCTATAGCACTAAATCCCAACACCGGAGGTTTATTATAATTATCCAAATAATTATTGGTCAAATTTGTCGCCACTGCTGAGGCACCCGCTGATGCCCCTGCTGCGCCAATAGTAATGAAAGCCGAAGAATTCCATTTGGCAGGGTTCAACTCGCCTCCACTGGCATAGGCACCCATTATATATCCTGATAAAAGGTAACCCGCAAATACGTTCCAAAATTCACCTGTAGGGTCTGTATATTTTAAAGGATTGTTTAAAACATAGCCGTAACGATTGTAAATCTGGGTATTAAACGGATCCTGAATATTGTTGTCCGGCTGTAAAAAGCAATGTAAATTAGGATCGTAAATACGTCCGTTCATGTTGATGAGACCCACACTTTGTATATGTTCATGTCCGGTGTATTCTCTGTCTAAAACGGTTAAACCTGATAGAGGATTATGTTTTCAGAGCGGTCGTATTAAAAATCTTTAAAAAACAAGATCTAATATTTTTACCATTCTTGATATATATAGCCTGTAAACCCTGTTATTATTACTGATAAAAACAAATAAATATCTGTTAAAAAAGATAATTTCCCTAATGCATATTTTTCATTTTTAAGAATCACTTCTCCTTTTTTCGCACTTACATAATAGTAATAATTTACTACAAATAAAATTACCTGAATAATTAGATATGCCTTTGGAAGATTATAATTTTTAAACCATTTGGTAAAAAATAGAAAAAGATGCATCAAACTAAGTACATTATTTGTCTGCGCAAAAGATATGTAACCAATTACAGGTATTTCCGGCGAAGCATTATACTTAGCACTAGACATATACACGTTATAATATATATATTTATAAACTCTCATAATAATTCTATATTTTTATTAAATTCAATAACCAAAATATCTATATCGATAAGGATGCCATGTATTTCTATACCACTCATCATAAAAATCTCTATTTGAAATCCATCTACCACCTTCCCAGCCAATCGTCCAAGCTAATCCGACAATATTTCCTTTTTTAGCACTTAGTCCAAGTGAAATTGTACTAGACATTGCCTCAACTCCTGATTTACCATAATTACCATTAATAAATTCTTCTCCCGCACCATAATAACTCAAACCTGTACCCAAAATAGATGCACTACTACCTAATTTTGAAACAAATTTTACCGAATTAGCTTCTATCTTAGCAGATTCAACTAGTACACTAGGTATATTAGCACGAGTACCTCCTTTAAAAGATTCAGACCAATATCGTAAAGAACCATTATAATTAACAGCAAATGTACCTTTAGGAGCAGCATTATAAAATTGCATTATAGAAAATTCATTTAGCATACCACTAACACCACCCAGTAAGCTACCAATAGTTGCAAGATCTCCATTCAATCCTGAACTTTTAGTATCCTGATAAGTGTTATTTGGATCATCTTTAAAACTAAAATTATTATCATTCACAAAAGAGTGAATATCATTCCCCGGCCCTACAGCACTAAATCCCAACACCGGAGGTTTATTATAATTATCCAAATAATTATTGGTCAAATTTGTCGCCACTGCTGAGGCTCCCGCTGATGCCCCTGCTGCGCCAATAGTAATAAAAGCCGAAGAATTCCATTTGGCAGGGTTCAACTCGCCTCCGCTGGCATAGGCACCCATTTATACATCCTGATAAAAGGTAACCAAAAAATACGTTTATAAATTCACCTGTCGGATCCGTATATTTTAAAGGGTTATTATTTTATTTAAAATTCCCTATAAAAGTAATAGGTTAATACTGCCAAAGGAAAAGATCCAAAACCAAAAACATCAAGCAAAAAAGAATACTTTCCTAATGAATAAGTTTCATCTTTAATTATAATTCCACCATTACCCTTTTTAGTGAAGAAATAATAATTCAGAAAATATAATAAAATTGGTGCGACAAGAGCAATTTTTCTAACATCGTAATTAATATTAAGTCTTGTAATTAACATAATGATATTAGTAATTGTTATTAGATTACTCGTCTGAATAAAAGACAGCATAGTATATACCGGGATTTCAGGCACTGCATTCTTTTTAGAGCTTTTTATATAAAAAAAGTAATAAATATATTTGTAAATTCTCATATCACTAATTGTCTAGTATCTTACTTGTATACCATTTATTAATCCTAGCTCTATCCTGATAAACAGCTGAGTTTTCACCAAAAAAGAAACTATTATACGCCTCGGTATTTGTTACCCAAGGACCCAGAATATTCCATCCAATTGTCCAACCAATTCCAGCTAAATTTCCACGGGTAGCAGCTATCCTAATTCCCGCAGAGTTTGCAACACCTTCTCGAAATGCTCCATAATAATCCTCTTTGTAAAAATTTTCCACTGCTCCATAATAGCCCAGATACGATCCCGCATAGTTTGCATAACCACCATACTTAGAGGCCAGTTTTAAACCATTAGAACTATTTCTTGCAGCTTGCACAACAGAACTTGGAATACCAGCCTTTGTTCCACCCCTAAAAGTATCTGACCAATATCTTAAAGAACCATTATAATTTACCGCAAACGAACCTGCAGGAGCCGCATTGTGAAATTTAACAATAGATAACTCATTCATTAAACCACTAGCACCACCTAATAAACTACCTATAGTGGCAAGGTCTCCATTCAATCCTGAATTTTTAGTATCCTGATAGGTGTTATTTGGATGATTTTTAAAATTAAAATCATTATTATTATTCACAAAAGAATGCATATCATTCCCTGCCCCTACAGCACTAAATCCCAACACCGGAGGTTTATTATAATTATCCAAATAATTATTGGTCAAATTTGTCGCCACTGCTGAGGCACCCGCTGATGCCCCTGCTGCGCCAATAGTAATAAAAGCCGAAGAATTCCATTTGGCAGGGTTCAGCTCGCCTCCGCTGGCATAGGCACCCATTATATATCCTGACAAAAGGTAACCCGCAAATACGCCCCAAAATTCACCCGTAGGATCCGTATATTTCAAAGGATTGTTTAAAACATAGCCGTAACGATTGTAATTCTGCGTATTAAACGGATCCTGAATATTGTTGTCCGGCTGTAAAAAGCAATGCAGATTAGGATCGTAAATACGGCCGTTCATGTTTATGATCCCCACAGTCTGCAAATGTTCATGACCGGTGTATCCTCTGTCCAAAATCGTTAAACCTGATAGCGGGATACCAGTTCCATTCTGTACTTTTCGTACACCACCCCATGCATCAAACAATCGCTTTTCAACAATTAATCCCGCCTGATTGGTAATGGCCATTATGGAACCCTGATAATCGCGGTGTAAATATAAATAATTTTGATTGCTTCCTCCATCGCTCCTGAATACTACAGGTGCCGTATAACCATCACCGCCGATATACGTGGTAAATTCAACTGCTCCTGTTGTTTTATTTTCCTTAATCTCCATGGTGCCGTCAGCGGAATAGTGTTTTCGGTAAGGTCGCAAGAGTTTATCCTGCACGCCGCCGTAAAACATCGTACTTCGTTCATTATGATCATTGTAATTAAAACTTACTTTCTCCAGACCCACTTCCTCTATTTGCTCGGGACTGTTAAAAGCAGTATACGTAATGATCTGAGCTGGTTTGCCCTGATAATAAGGCAAGGCTTTTGCCGTAAGGTCAACAGACGAGTGCTGATATACTTTTCCGCTGGTCGGATACGTGTAAGCGCCCTGCTCATTTGACGTAATTCTGCCTTTGTCATCATATCCCTGGGCAATTGTACTTTTTTCGTGCCCCATTACATTGTCAATCTGAATAACATTGTATAAAGGAGAACTCGTTTTCTCTATTAATAAAGTTAGATCACTGTATTTTGTAACGGTGTGGCTTATGTTTATTGTTTTCGATGATGTTAAGGTGGCTTTAAAAATTTTAACTTTTTCCAGCGTTACCGGATCTTGTTCCTGGATGTACGCAATAAAAAGATCGGAACCCACAAATTTTCTTAAATCAAAACTCAGCATTAGTTGATCCCCTATAGCTTTACCTGTAAGTAATGTTTTTTTCACGGCAACACCACTATCCGAGATCTCCGCAACAAGACTGCCTCCTGACACACTTAATTTTCCTTTTTCAGTTTGATATCCTTCTGTACTGGGAGTACTAAAGGTACTGTTTAAAAACTGTCCGGTTGTTGTTGTAGCCGTAAGCCGGTCTAACGAATCATAGTTAAAGTCCTCAGGAAAATTAAAAAGACTGTTTTTTCTATTTTTCAAATTTCCGGTTTGAGGATCAAAAGAAGTTTCCAGTTTCAGTACACTTGTTGTTCCTAAACTAAAATCTTTACTGTTGATATAGCCCGTATCATTATATGAATTCGTTACTTTTATGCCATTGCCATAGGTACCGGAAAGCAACGATCCGTTTGGACTGACATTGTCCGGTTGCCATAACACGGTTGCATTATCCCTGATTTGGTAAAGGCTGCCGTTTTTATAGGTTTTTGTAATCGTTTTGGTGCTTGTTTTGCCGGTAGTTGTTGCCGCAGTATAGGTTTCCGTATTTACC
Organism: Flavobacterium circumlabens; assembly: GCF_004345565.1. Lineage (GTDB taxonomy): Bacteria > Bacteroidota > Bacteroidia > Flavobacteriales > Flavobacteriaceae > Flavobacterium > Flavobacterium circumlabens. Next base: position 270,479 of record NZ_SLWA01000004.1, read on the forward strand.
CTTCCAAAAGCATCGTAGCCGAAAATTTTAGTAAAGGTGGCATAGGGAGTCTTTTCAATCACTTTGTTGACTCTTTGCCAATTGTCATACAGATACGAATTACTTATCGTTGTACTTCCGTTTTTAAAGTCCGTAAAGGTACTGCCCGTTAATAGTTTTGTAGCCGGATTATAGGCATACGTCGTTTTGGAATTCGTCTTTGGTCCTGCAATTGTTTTCTCTTCCGGCTTTCCGAAGCCATTTAATTTATAATTGGTAATTCCATTGCTGTTCTCCTCTTTAATAAGTTCATTAAAGTCATTGTAAGTATATTTAATAATCCCTGCAGAAGGGTCGTCAAGCTGTATTTTCCTGCCCCATTTATCCTGAAGTATTTTTGTTTTTATACCGTCATAATCGGTTTCTTTCAGGTTACCGTTTGCGTAATAACTATATTTTATTGTACCTCCCGGAGTATCGGTTACCCCAACCACATTTCCAATAGCATCCTTAACTGTCGTTTTTGACTTAGTGCCATCATTTACCGTGGTACGCAAACCGGAATAGGTCATTTTGGTGGTTTTTCCGGTGAACGAAATGTTTTCGGTAACCCTGCCGTAACTATCATATTTAGTTTGGTTCCATTGGCGTGGAACGTTTCCGAAATAGGGTTCGCTTACTTTATACTTTCGATCGTAAATGTCATACATAGCGTATACGAAAGAGAAATTTCCCGCACTGTTTTTACTGCCTTCTCTTACTTTTCTGCCCAAACCGTCAAAGGTTTCCATTGTCGCACTGCCATCTTCTGCAGTTGCCGTAATAATGGTGTTGTCCATAAGTCCTGAATAGGTATAGGTGATTGTTTTACCCAGATAGTTTGTTGCTTTTGTTTTTCGGAACCAGGCATCATACTCATACGTTGCCGTTTGTCCGTACGGATTGGTTTCTACTTGTAGCATACCATTTGGATAGTAGATAAAACTGCTTCGTAAAGACTCCATATCTGTTTTTGCTGTCAGAAACCTGCCCGAAGCGTCATACGCCCAGCTTGCCGTTCTGGAATTGGGTCCTGCCGTAATTTTTTTCGAAATCATATTTCCAAATAAATCATAGCTGTTGTCTTCTGTAATGTAGCTGGTGGTGGCATCAGCCCTTTTCTTAACCTGCGAAAGTAATTGCTGCGCATTATAACCATATACTTCCTCACTTGTTGCCACATCGCCATTGTAAAAGACTGTTTGCTTTTTACTTTTGGGTCTGCCCACAAGGTAAGGACCTGCAGCAGGATCCTGATACGCGATATCAGTTACTGTTTTTTGTACTACAGCAAATGCTGCATCTTTTACTACACTTGTTATTTTTACCGGGTTATTCGAGGCATCATATTCTGTTTCGGTTTCCGTTCGCGTCCCGGCCAGGCCATCAAAATCAGCTGATGCTATATTGATAAGCTTAAACACTTTATTTAGGCTGTAAGGCTTCTTCCGGTCTGTTATACCTAAATTTTGATTGTGATATAAAAGATGCCGGCGTTTCAGCAGAAGGTAATACCATGCCTTCCACGCTGTAATTTTCGACATTCGCCCCTCTTAAAAGAAAATTATTTTTGGAAACAGTTGAAATTATGGAACTCTCCGCACTATACTTATTAGTTCTCATGGTCGCCTGAAAACCTAAAAACCCTAAACCTTCTACATTTAGCATGGCACCATAATATTTAAATTCCTTTTTTGATGGCCCGTTATTGGGATAATCAATTTGCGATACCACCTTAAATTCCGGGCTGTACTGAATACTCAGGTTGGGATAAAGCTGGGCACTGCCCGCTTCATAAACGCCATTTCCGTTTTTTAAAGCACTGTACGTTATATTTTCCTTTACGCCATTGCCTAAAGTAATACTACTTAGTAAATGCTGATCGGAAACATAATTGGCACAGGAAAAAACCGAAATTCTTGCATTTCCTGTATTTTCAGGGGCGCCAATCAGAGCCAATGCTGTTTTTAGAGGATTTTTTTTCTTTACATCAGCCAGTAGCATAAAATTGAATGCATTATCATTCGATGGATCCGTATCTTTGGTATAGGTTTGCAGCATCTTATCAAAACCAAAGGAATTCCAGGAAGCCGCATTTACTCCGGGTCTGTAATACGAATCGATTTTAATTCCGTAATCGTAGTTGTATCGGTAGGCTTGTACATTACGCACGTACCATTTACCTCCGGATTGGTACATTTCCTGAGTGGTATATTTTTCTTTATATTCCGTTCTTTTAGGTTCTAATCGAACAATATCCGACTTGCCGTCATTATTGGAATCCACTGCCATGAAACTTACCGTATACGGATAAACCAGTGCAGGAAAAGATCCGGGTAAAAATTCCTCTATAAAATACTTCCCTGCTGTAGCAATTAATACCTTTTTAAGGGCCACCAATAATATATCACTTTTGCCATCCCCGTTATAATCTCCAATTACAATTGGAAATCTTTGAATTCCTGTTCCTGCTATGGTCGTATTGATATTCGCCGTATGCTGCTGAAAAAAAGTGCTGCCAAGATCTCCCGGCAAGTCCTGTTTCCAGCTAATGATTTCTGCTAATTTACCCTCTATTAAGGTATAGCCTTTAATATCATTGTACGGAGCACCCCTAAAAAGAATTAAATCCATTTTTCCATCGCCGTTAATATCTCCTTGTTCAAGAGTCGAGGAACCGGTAATGACGGCCAATCCGTTAGAAACATTAGGAACCAGATTAAACGTTTTAACCCCAATATCCAGAGAGCCGATATTGGTTACCCAATTTGAAGTGACTCTCCTGTCAAAATTAAAAAATTCAACCTGACTGACACCATTCACTTCATTATGTACGCGAATCACGTCCGTTAAATTATCCCCATCAAAATCACCCGTAAATAATCCGCCGGTATTTTGATTCTCTCCTCTTAGTGCCACTGTTGCACCGGAGTGAAATATTCTTTCATAATCCAATACCACTTTTTTTGAATCGGGGTTATAATTAAAAATCTTATACCTGTAATCTGTTTCACTGTTACTTACATTAAGGGAATAAAATCTCTGGTTTTTAGGGATTTTTAAGTCCTTGTCCAACACATTTATAACTCCTCTTGGAAACTCTTCTGTCGGAAGTCCTAATGACAATAAACCGGTACTGGAAACCTCCTGAACGGAGTAATCATCAGCAATTTCACCCAGGGTAATGCCATTTTTTCTAAGTAACAACTCATTTTCACCGTCTCCGTCAAAATCACCTGACAGGGTTTGCGCAATACCTTCGGTGGTAAATTTATTCAAACCGGTATGGGTCAGTTCCATTGATGGTGTATAGGCCGTTTGATTTTCGGCATAGGAGAAAACGGTAGGGTTGAGACTTTTAGCATTATCCCCTGTTTTTTCCGTAATCGCAGTTAACCTTTCATAGCCAAGCGAGGAACGATCGTAGCTCAGGACATAATTGCGAAAACCAACTCCTGAACTTTTCGTAGTGATACTGCTTAACAACAAATCATCGCGTACTTGCAGTCCGGCAACGATCTGAATTTCCTGTTTGAATTTATTGGTATAAATAAAATTTATTTCATTTGGAGCCGTACCATCATTTCTCGCACCATATTTAATAGAGGCAATATTCAGGGCATTGTTATAATGCGGAAAATAGGAATAACTGATTCTCAGTCCCTGGGCATTCTCCCAGTAGGTAATAGCATAATGAATGGCACCGCGGGAATTAGAATTGTTTCCTCTTTCGTATCCATAATACGCTTTGGAACCGTCCGGATACTCTGCCACAAAAAATTCCGGACCGATATCACGGTTAGACGATGCGACACCATAGGAGGTCACTTTTACATTAGAGTAATTTTCGGTTTCATATACGGTACCGTTTCGGCCGTAAAGTGATTGTTGCCCGTTTTTCACGAGTAAACGCTGACCGTCTAAAGCATAATTATCAGAAATAGTATAAGTAATGGTACCTGCATTGCCATTGTGAAATCGGGTTGACGGGATGCGCGTAATGGTTGAAATACCGCCGATATTCCAGCCGTACCCTGCAGCTCCGTTTCCGGACTGGCTGTTGTACGATAAATTGAGTTGTGGCACCACACCGTTAATTCCGGGTGGTACTTTAATTGGTATGGTATAATTTGCCGCGCCGGATAAAGAAACCGTTAATTGCCCTTCCGTAACACCAACTTCCGTTGATGAAGTCTGGGCATTTACTGCTACCCCAATTAAAAAAACAAGTATAAAATAAAGATTTTTCATAGGGTTAGTTTTTGATGACTTTAATAGATTTTTGAGAACCACTGCTGTAATGAAGTACTACCAGATAGGTTCCATCGGGGTAGTTTTGAAAAGGAAGGCTCTGATCAGTAGCTCCAGGTCCAATCGACCAGGTTCCTAAAACCTGACCTAAAAAAGAAAAAACCTGAACAGAGGTTACGCGATTATTATCCTTCAGTTTCCATTTCAGGTATAAAGTTTCTTTTACCGGATTGGGATGATACGAAATAGACTCTTCTGATAAAAAGGGTAATACCTCTTCCTGAGCCGAAGCTGCGGCTTCTTTTTCCTGATCGATTTTACCCGTTGCCGGGGGACATTTTAAACACAAATACCTTTTGGTCTGATTGCCGGCGGCATCATATTCGAACACAATTTTAGGGGTTTGTGCATGGGAGAATAAGCAAAATAGGAAGGTTAGAAATAGTAGTTCTTTTTTCATTTGTAAGATTTATTTTTATAAAAACTTATTATATCGTACGAAATAAGCTTAAAAATAAAAATAACGCAATACCCACTTTCCGTGATTTTTTCAAACTACCGGAAACTGGGTATTTTTGAATAAACAGGTTATTAAAAGTTGATAGAAGTCAATAAAAGCAATGGTTTGCTTTTATTTTTTTGAAGAGATTCTGGCTATGGGGTGTCATTTCGACGGAGGAGACTCGAGCGATAGCGAACAGACGAAGTAAATCGCATCCGGGTATTCGCTAACAGTGCGTGATTTGCGCATGCGATTCCTCGTGCCTCGGAATGACAAATCCGTGGGGTCACGATGTGTGATCTTTTGCTTGTTGCACATAGCTTGTCATTACGAGGTACGAAGACCCGAGCGACAGCGAACAGACGAAGTAAACCGCATCCAGTATTCGCCAACAGTGCGTGCTGGAAGTGTGTGAAAACGAAAATAAAAACTCACTTTCACACACTTTCTGTGTGAAAACCAAAATAAAAATCAATTTTCACACAACTTCTGTGGGAAACTGAAAAATAAAATCAACTTTCCCACAACTTCTGTGGGAAACTTAAAAATAAAAACAATTTTCCCACAGCAATAAAATACAAACCAAAAAAAAGCCCCGTACGTACGGGGCTTTGTGGTATTTGTAAAATTTAAATCGTACTCCTTTAAGTCGCTTTTGAAGCTCCTACAGCCAGAAAGGCCTGCTGAATCTGCTCGTCTGTAAACGGAGACAACGTCTGTGCCAGATTTCTGCTGGTTCTGATACAGCTTAGCATTTTTTGCCTGAGCTCCTGATCATTGCCGAATTCGGTTTCGAGCATGAACTCGAAAATTTCCTGCAGGTACAAAGGCTGTTTTTTAAAATCTCCCTCAAACCAAAGGTCGGAAAGGAAATGGACTACGGACGGCACCACATCCTGGTGTGATGCTTTTTGATTTTCTTTTTGCATTGTAAAAGAGTTTTAGTTTACTCCCTTGGATATTTTATCAAAAACAAATATATGTATTTTTGATTAAAAAATACGTATTTACTTACAAATTAATATTTACTATCTATTATTTCGGCATAAAACTTTAAACTAAACAACCTGCCTAATTAGCAGGTTATCTATAATTACGTAACAAAGATTACGCGTGATAATAGTTTTTATTTTAAATTATTATCTAACCACGTTTTAATGTGTGCTTGACTTCTTAAATTTGAAGGAACACTTGTTTTAATTGAATTCTCAATAATTGTAAAATTTGCAACTGTAATATTAAAATTTCTTGTCACTATGTACTTATTAATAAAATGCAGTACTTCATAACCTTCATTTCTATTTAGTAATACATCATCTGGATAACCAGTAACTTTTTTACTATCTCCTTCAGTAGTTGTCCAAGAATAATTAAACCTTAAAGAATCTCTTCCAAAATTTGCCATAGTTTTTTGTTTTAAAATTTATAATAAACAAATATAAAAACCTGATTTATAGATTATTTATGGAAAACCATAATTAGTAAACCAACTATAACTTTTATCTGCCAATTATTTCAAAAAAAGCACCACCAGTAAATATGTCGACAGATTTCCTAATATCAAAAACTATTTTTGGATTAAATATTTTTATGTTATGAAAGAAACAAAAAAAGAATTGATAACTAATTTTGAAAAAGAAATGTGGAATTATTTAAAAAGAGAGCTATCTGACTACCCCGAAATTAAAGTAATCAAAAATAAAATTTTTATCACACATAAAGATTCGGAAGCTTTTTCAACACTTAGTTTTCAATACCTGACAAATTCAAATGCCTATGAAATAATTCACTTTGTTGAGCATCCGGTTTTGCAAACAGAAATACACAACATAGCCCCTCCCTATCCGTCAAATCTCTCAAATGCAAATTTTGTTTATAGTATGTCTACAGTTAGTGAAAAAGACGGCTGCATAATATTACCTGTAACCGAAAAAGGTATTGAATATACATGCGAGCTAATTTTATCAAGAATCAAAAATATTTATTTACCCATAATATTCAACTTATTTAATATCAACCTCAAACTTATTGACAATGTCTTAAATAAACCAAAGTATTACTCTTACCCGTTTCTACTAATTCTTATTGCAATGAAAAACAACAACATGAAGCCAGAAGAGATTATAATAACCAAAATTCTAAGTGAGGAAACCCTCGGTTACACAAACAATAAGCAACTAAAAAAAGTTTTTAATCAACAGCAACTGGCGAAGTACATTTGAAAATTGATTACTTTTCCAATGACGGAAGAGAGAGGCCCTTTGTCTTGTCCTAAAATATCAAGTAATTACTATTCATAGTTTTTAATAGTAGAAAGTAATTCTTTTTTGAATTTATAAATTTCATCAAGACTTTGCAAAGGTTGCTTTTCACCATTATCTTTTCCATTATGAAATAACTCTACATATTTGTTAGCAGAATTAAAATGTAACCTACATAATGGTTTTCTGTTATTATCATCTAATAAAATCCCAAAGTAAGATTGTGTGTCTCTAAAAAATATTCTATTAGAAGGAATCGATTCTCTTAAAATTGCTTTGATAATTTGTGAACCTTCTATTTCTTCTTCGGTTGTAATAAATCTTGGCGTTTCAATTTCTTCATCTACAGAAGATAATTTTTGATTTTCTTTTGATGGAATAGTTTCACCAATATTTAATGCATTTTTAAGCCTGAAATTTATAGATTCATTTATAGAGTTAGAAAAAGCTTTCTTTGTGTATTCTTTAAATGCTACTAATCTTGATGCGGTTAATGGTTTATTGAAGAATTTGCTTACCAGAAGCTTTACAATTTCATCAGACGGATTTTGTAATTCTTTTTCAAATTCATTTCTTATTGCTTTTATATATTTTAATGCTTCTGCCGAGTCTAAAATATTTTCTAAATTATAACTGCTTTTAGTAAAGTTTTCAAGAATTTTTAAGCTGGAATCAGAAATATTTGCCAGGTCTAATGTAAAAAAAGGTTTTTCATCCATTATGTTTGGTTTTTCTAAATCAGCATAAAAATTATAAGTATGACCATTAGTTAAAACTCCAAAACGAGATTTTGAAACATGGTAATATCTATGAAGTTGAGAATTATGTGCATCAACATTTTCTTTCCAATGTTTACATTCAATAATTAAAATAGGTTCACCATCTTTTTTAATTACATAATCTATTTTCTCGCCCTTTTTTGTACCAATGTCACATATAAATTCCGGAATTACTTCTGTAGGATTAAAAATATCAAATCCCAAAATTTGAATAAATGGCATTACAAATGCATTTTTAGTAGCTTCTTCGGTGTTAATTTGATCTTTTAGTGAATCAACTCTTTGGTGTAATTGCTCAAGTTTTAGTCTTAAATCTGCTTCCATATTTTAGTATATTGGTGTTTCTATTGGTATCTAAATGTTTATTTGGGTTTATTCAATTCTCTAACATTAGTAAAAATGATTACACAACATCTCACTCGTAAGTGCAATTTTCAAATGTAGACCAGTGAGTTACATTTTTTTTACGGAAAACCTTTTTTAGAAAAATAAATTTATATTCTTCAAATGTATTAATTGACAATTCTAAAACAACCAAGTATTTATACCTGATTATGTCCACAAAAAAAGCCCAACCAAACGATTGAGCTTTCCAATATATAATCAAATAAAATTTACTTCTTCTCCTTCAACAACTTCTCTAATTTCTCTTTCGTTTCCGGAATTGCTTTTAGCGTTAACGCTTTTTTGAAAGTTTCTATCGCTTTTGCTTTATCGCCTTTTTCAAGATATAAATCACCGAGAGAATCATAACAATTGGCACTTTCGGGATAGTTGGTGGTATTGAGTTTAAATAAGGTTTCGGCTTTTGCTAATTGTTTGGCGCCCATCATTTGGTAGCCTAAATTATTAATTTGACTTTCGCCCGGCTTCACGATATACCCCATGTTTTCAGAAACATTTTTATAGTGCGCTACCAATAAGGAATCTAATTTAAAATCAGGATTTTTTAATTCGCTGTCGTAAATTTTAAGTTTGTAGAATTCAAAAATAAAGCGAAGCGCATCGTATTCCCCAATCAAACGAACCGAAGGATGATTGTCCTCTTCATAAAACTTGTATTTAAAACGCAGCTCGTTCTTTTTATTTTTAGACTGTTCTTTGATAAATTCTAAATTACTGCGAATAAGTGCGGTGCTACCGCTTGTATCTTTTTGAACACTTAAAGTGTCAACACCTCTTTCTAATCGGTTTGCCATTGCCATATACAGCGTTTTTCCTTTATAATTTTGCGTTGGCAAAATCGTTTTGGCCTCTTTCACTGCCTGCTGATTGTTCCACCACAACGAAGCATCAAGCGAAACATACGAATTAAATAATTGTGGATGATGCAAAAAAGTATTCATCACCGTCAAACCTCCAAGCGAATGACCCATAAAAGTTTTATAGGTTGTGGTGGGATAATTGGCATCTATATACGGAATCAATTCTTTCTCGACATACGACATAAATTTTTCGCCGCCGCCCACAACATCCGGCAATTCTTTGTCTGTACCGGTTGTTAAATCAACCAATCGGTTTTGGTGCAGGATTCCAACCACAATCATTGGCGGGCAAAGATTTGATTCTTCCATATGTTCTGTAATGCTTACAACGGTATTAAAATTTTCACTTCCGTCTAATACATAAATAACGGGATAACGGCCTCTGTCTTTAATTTTATTTCCTCCGTTACTATTCGGAATATGGATCCAGACTTTGCGTTGCTGTCCCAATATTTTTGAAGAGATGGTTTCTTCAAATCCTGTGTTAAAAGGACTGTTTTCCTGTGCCTGCATGCAAAAAGTCAGCATGAATGCGGCAACAGCATTAAAAAATGTTTTCATAGTTTTTTAAGATTAAGTGTTTGATTGATGATTCAAATCCAGCAAAACAATTTTGATGAATTTCCGGGCAAACTTAACCAATTAATTATAAAAATTTTCTTGATTTTTTAAGCTTTACGGCATTAAGTTCCTTTTTCCGAATTACGGATTTTTAGAAATAAAAAAATCCTTTTTCATTATATTTATAGGCAAATAAATCTGATTTTAGCGTTATCAAAATAAACTGCTTTTCTAAAACTTCATTTTAATGAATAAAAATATAAGTGCGCTGCACGAAATCGCCCAAAAAGAAACCCGAAAAATACTAGGCCTCATGTCCGGAACTTCACTCGACGGACTGGATATTGCGCTTTGCGAAATTTCCGGATCGGGCGAAAATACGGACGTAAAAATTCTCGAATTCGAAACGATCCCGTATACCGAAGACATTAAAACCGAAATCCGTAAAGTGTTTGCGAAGAAAACAGTCGATTTTCAGCACTTCGCTCTACTTAACGAATGGATTGGTCTTTTGCACGCCGGCATGGTCAACGATTGCCTCCAGAAATGGAATATTCCCGCAAACGAAGTCGACCTAATCGCTTCGCACGGGCAAACGGTTTTGCACGCCCCGAAGTTTTTGCATCAGCAGGAAAAATTTCCCAATGCGACTTTGCAGATTGGCGACGGCGATCATATTGCGGTAAAAACGGGTATTATCACGCTGTCTGATTTCAGGCAGAAACATGTGGCTGCGGGTGGCGAAGGGGCGCCTTTGGCAGTTTATGGCGATTATTTGTTGTTCAGCAAAAAAAGCGAAAACCGTATTATGCTCAACATGGGCGGCATTGCCAATTTCACCTATCTTCCCGCTTCCCTCGATGCCGAAGCGGTTTTTGTAACCGATACAGGCACCGCTAATACCTTGATTGATATCTACACCAAACATTATTTCCCCGAAAAAAGTTACGATAAAGATGCCGAAATTGCACAAAGCGGAACGGTAAATCCTGAACTTTTAACCGAATTGAAGAGCAATACTTTCTTCCAAAAAAGCTTCCCGAAAACAATCGGTCAGGAGTTGTTTAATTTTGAATTTGTACAAAATGCTCTTTCGAAAACCAATCTGACGACTATTTCGGCACCGGATTTGCTGGCTACCTTAACGCGGCTGAGTGCCGAAACGATTGCCGAAGCGATTTTGTATGTGGTGGAAAACAGTCCGTATGCACTGGAAGATTTCAAAATTTATATGTCGGGCGGCGGTATTCATAACCCGTTACTGGTGAAATGGCTCGCTGAATTATTGCCTTGCGAATTTCAAAAAAGCGATGATCTGGGTATTCTGAGCGATGCCAAAGAAGCGGTTTTGTTCGCCATTTTAGCCAATGAAACCGTAGCAGGAGGGGATTATAATTTCGGAAACAGCAAAGGGATTCCGTCTGTGACGATGGGGAAAATTTCGTTTCCGGATTAAAAAGATTAAAGCTGTAAAATTTTTATTTTAATCATTATTAGAAAAACAATTCGTGAAAATTAGTGCAATTCGTGGCAAAAAAATCAAAACCGAATTAATTAGTGCAATCACAGCAACAAAAAACACAACTATACCGTTAAAATTATTATTTCTTAATTATTTACGATACTCATCTAAAAAAACTATTTTTGGTTTTTGTTAAAACAGATTACAATGCATAAAAAGACGCCACTACTATTCTCTATACTATTAGTACTGTTTCTTGGAATGAATGTTCATTCGCAGGAAAAAGTAACGCATCCTAAAACTGAATTTAGAGGGGTGTGGATCGCTACCGTAGTAAACATTGACTGGCCGAAAACAAGTACGGACAATGTCGAGAAAGAAAAAGCGGATTTTATCGATATTCTGGAAACATACAAAAAACTACATTTCAATGCCGTAATTGTCCAGATCAGAAGTGTGGGTGATGCTTTTTATGCGTCAGAACTGGCACCGTGGTCGCGTTTCCTGACCGGAAAAGAAGGCCAGGCTCCTGCCCCGTCTTACGATACGCTTGCCTGGATGATTGATCAGGCGCACATGAGAGGTTTTGAATTTCATGCCTGGATGAACCCGTACCGTGCGACTTTCGATTTAAACAAAAACCTTTTGAGCCCGAATCACGATATCTTCAAACATCCGGAATGGATGATCGAATACGGCGGAAAATTATATTACGATCCTGCCCTGCCTGAAGTTCAGGAACATCTGACCAAAGTGGTCAAAGAGGTAGTCGACAAATACGATATCGACGCCATTCATTTTGATGATTATTTCTATCCGTACGCCGTACCCGGAAAAGTTTTTAATGATACGGCTTCTTTCAAAAAATATGGCTCAGGTTTAAGTCTTGCCGACTGGAGACGCGCGAATGTGAGCAATTTTGTACACAGCATTTCGACTACGATCAAAGCCAGCAAACCGTGGGTACAATTCGGAATCAGTCCGTTTGGCGTTTGGCGTAACAAGTCGGTGGACCCGAAAGGTTCTGATACCCAATCAACGGCCAACTATGACGATCTTTACGCCGATCCGGTTTTATGGATGGACCAAAAATGGATCGACTATATTATGCCGCAATTGTATTGGAGCATGAATAATCCGAGAGCTTCATATTCGAAACTCGTAAAATGGTGGGCTGAAAACTCCAACAATACCGCGGTTTATATTGGCCACGCTTCTTATAAAATACGAGGCGATGGTGATAAAAGCTGGAATTTTTCGTCTGAAATCCCAACGCAGATCGATTACGCCAGAAGCTTTAAAAAAGTAGGCGGAAGTGCTTATTTCAGTGCCAAATGGTTTATGAACAAAAACTTTGATATTGTACGTCTGCTCGAAGAAAACCAATACAAATATCCGGCATTGCCACCGGCAGTTCCGAATTTAAAGCGCATTGTGATTGATATCCCGACGGTAACCGAATTTGCCAAAGACAGTTCGTTTTACACCTTTACGATCAAAGTACCGCTGAATACAAAAGTGCGTTATATGGTGGTATACGGAGCCGATCATATTTCGAAAATCAACACGAACGATGCCACGCAAATAATTGACAAAATAAGAGTTAACGAAATGAATGATTCTATTACCTTTTCGATCCTTACTCAAAAAATGAATGCGTATAAAGCTTGCGCTGTAACATTTATTGATTATTTTGCAAACGAAAGTACCCCGACTACGATCGACTTAAAAAAGACATTTAAAATATATTCACCTGCTCAGCCCGATGAAAACAGATAATAAACCCTGGTTTTGGATTCCGCTTTTAAATTTTGCGTCTGGACTTCCTTACGCCGTCATTATTTCCGTTTCGGTTATCATGTACAAAAAACTTGGAATTTCTAACAAAGACATTGGTCTTTATACCAGTTTATTATATCTGCCCTGGGTAATCAAGCCATTGTGGAGTCCGTTTATTGAATTAGTCGGAACTAAACGAAAATGGTTTTTGTCCATGCAATTGCTTATTTCGATTGCTTTTTTATTAGTCGGTTTTACAATTCCGGCAAACGGTTTTTTCATGATGACTTTAGCCATCTTTTGGGTGGCCGCTTTTGCTTCGGCTTCTAATGATATTGCCAGCGATGGGTTTTATTTATTGGTTTTACCCGAAGACAAACAATCTTTTTTTATTGGTATCAGAAGTACTTTTTACAGACTCGCCATGCTGGCCGGAAACGGATTAATTGTTCTATTGGCAGGATATCTGGAACATAAATACAGCGACAATACCAAAGCCTGGTCGTATACGATGATTGCTGTTGGCTTGTTAATGACTTTTATAACGGTATACAATTTTTTCTCAACACCAAGAACAGAAATAAACGCAGGCGAAAAACCTGTAGCTGCCAATAAACAAAGTTTTGCAAGCATTTTTGCAAGTTTCTTCAGAAAAAAACAAATCATAATTGTCCTTTCTTTTATCTTATTATTCAGATTAGGAGAATCGCAATTAATTAAAATGCTGACGCCTTTCTTAGTAGATCCAATTAAATACGAGTTGGTTGAAACGGGATTAGACGAAGGGCAGGCAAAGGCATTAGAATTATACAATTCAAAGGTGAAGAACGGAGAAAAATTATCCGATTCAGAATTACAATTCCTTTATGCTAAACTGCCTGTTTTAGTGGAAATGAGAGATCAGAAGAAGCAATTAAAAGAAGTAGAAAATAAAGATAAGGAAGAATACAAAAATGCCAATAAGGCCAGAATTGACTTTGTAAATCTATTAATTACTAATAAAGGAAACCAAAAAACAATCAAAAAAGGCGGCATGGGACTTGAAACCGAAGACATCGGCTTGATTTATGGAACTTTTGGATTAATTGCTTTAACCCTAGGCGGAATTCTTGGGGGAATTGCCATTTCAAAACAAGGCCTGACAAAATGGATGCTTCCCATGATCTTAACCATGCATTTACCCATAATTGGTTTTATCCTGCTGGCGCATTTTCATCCGGCTTCTATTTATTATATTTATGCCGTTGTGATCGTCGAACAATTTGGATACGGTTTTGGTTTTGCAGCTTTTATGATGTATTTGATTTATGTGGCTGAAGGAGAATCTAAAACCGCACATTATGCTCTTGCAACCGGATTTATGGCTATGGGAATGATGTTGCCCGGAATGGTTAGCGGTTATATTCAGGAATATTTAGGGTATGGAAATTTCTTTATTTGGGTATTTCTGGCTACAATTCCAGGTATTATTTTATCACGTTTTTTAATTTTCCCGAAAGACTTTGGGAAAGAATATCAAGAAGTTTAACCCCAAATCAAACATCTTACCTATGGAAATCAATGAGAATTTGCAGGCCGAACGAAATCTGAAAGGAGCTGAGTTCGAGAAAACAGGAAACCTTGAAAAAGCAGTTGAATTGTATGAAGAGAATGTCGCTGAAAACTTTAAAGGAAATCATCCTTACGACAGATTGGCTACGATCTACAAAAACCAAAACGACATCGAAAACGAAATCCGGGTTTTAGAAAAAGCAATTATTGTTTTTGAAGAAATCACCATCGAAGACCGACTGGAAGGACTGCCAAAACTCTTTCGATTTAAAAACCGACTGGAAAAAGCCGTACAAACCCAAACCCAGCTTGCCAAACTTGCCAGACAAAAGAAAAGCAAACTCAAATAATAAAACTTTACAGCATTCGATCATGACCAGCCTGAAACGCACCAATTCTGATGATCCTGATTTTATAACTCTGGTCGCTTTATTAGACCAGGACTTAAAAATCAGGGACGGGGAAGAACATACCTTTTACAATCAGTTTAATAAAATTGACAAAATAAAACATGTCGTTGTATTTTATGAAAATGATATGGCTGTAGGCTGTGGCGCTTTTAGGGAAAAAGAAAGTGATACGGTTGAAATCAAACGCATGTATGTGCATCCGGAACATCGCAAAAAAGGAATCGCTTCTCAGGTTCTGAAAGCTTTGGAACTTTGGGCAGACGAAATTAACTATCCGTATACGATTTTGGAAACCGGAAAAAAACAGCCCGAAGCCATTGCGCTGTATCAAAAATCCGGTTATACCCTGATTCCGAATTATCCTCCCTATGAAAACGTTGAAAACAGTGTTTGCATGAAAAAGACTTTATACTAATGAAAATGACAGCCGAAGCACTAAAACAAAAGGTGGGACAATTCTTTTTTCCCGCTGTTTTTATCAACGATACCGAAGAAAACATTCAGGAAACCGAACGTTTAATACAAGAACACCATATTGGCGGACTGACCTTTTTTCACAGCCGTGCCAGTGCTGCAACGAATTACGAAAGCAAGAAAAAAGTAGTTTTTAATGATGACAGCTACGAGAAAATCAAAGCGTTAATCATCCGTTATCAAAAATCAGCCGCTACCCCGCTTTTAATCAGCATTGATGCCGAATGGGGCCTGGCAATGCGTATCGAAAAAACACCGCAATATCCGTACGCAATAACCCTTGGTGCTTTACCTGAAAACAAAAAGGATCTGGTGTATGAAGTCGGAAAACAAATTGGTTCCGACTTAAAAGCGGCTGGAATTCATTATAACCTGTCGCCTTTGGCTGATATCAATAACAATCCGAATAACCCTGTGATTGGCTATCGCTCTTTTGGTGAAAACAAAGAAAAAGTAGCCGATTTTGCTGTGGCGTATTTAAAAGGATTGTCTGATGCCGGAATTTTAGGCTGCCTGAAACACTTTCCCGGACACGGAAATACCAATGTAGATTCGCATTTGGGATTGCCGGTTTTAAAGGAAAGCTTAGCAGAATTATTAGACAACGAATTGTATCCTTTCATTAAAGGAATCGAAAATAAAGTCGACTCGATTATGATTGGACATCTGGCGGTTCCAAGCTTAAATGACGGAAAAGATACGTCGGCTACTTTGTCAAAACCTATTATCGAAACCCTTTTGCGCGAACAATTAGGCTATGATGGTTTGGTAATTTCCGATGCCTTAAATATGCACAGTGTTTCTAAATTGTACGCAACAAAAGGTCAACTGGAATGGGAAGCCTTCAATGCCGGAAATGATATTTTGTGTTTCGCCGAAAATGTTCCCGAAGGAATCGAAGCGATCCTGAAAAATGCTTCTCCCGAACGTATCGAGGAGAGTTACCACAGAATTATGAAATGCAAGGACAAGGTGGGAATCCTTACCGATAAAGCATTTACATCAGGAGATCTGGATTTTGAAAAAACGGCAGCTTTAAACTTTGAAATTGCCCAAAACACCATCACCAAAATCATCGATAATTCAAATACAGTACTGGCTTTTGAAGCACATAAAAATAAGCAGCTGGCCAAATTGAGTTTGTATAAGCCTGTCGAAAATACTTTCTTCAAAACCTTACATGCAAAATTAGATACTCCTGAATTTGCTTTTGAAAATGTAGAAGACTCCAGTATTCCGGAAATTAAAAAAGCACTGGCAAATTTCGAAACTATTATTATTTCCTTATTTGTTCCGAAGGCAAAACCAATGAATGATTTCGAAATACATACTGAAGTTTTAGATTTACTTTCACAGCTGCTGCAAACCAAAAAATGTATCGTTTATGTTTTCGGAAATCCGTACGTTTTACCTGTAATCCCGAATCTGAAAAAGGCTTCAGGACTTGTACAGGCCTACCAGGATTTTGAAGAATTTCAAAAAGTGGCAGGAATTCAATTTCTTGAAAATGGAAATTGCAACGGAACTCTTCCTGTAAATATTGACATTCAATAACTTACAAACGTCCTTTCTTTAAGTATAACAAAAAGTTATCACTAAATAAATATTAATAATTACACCCTATTGTAAGTAGCCTTACTTATACCCTACTTTTGCACCAAATAAATTTTTAACTTAAAACGAAAAATATGTCTTTAGTAGGAAAAAAATTCCCAAGTATTGCAGTAGATGCTATCTCAGAAATGGGTGACAACTTAAAAATCAATATTTTTGAAGAAGCAGTAAACAACAATAAAAAAGTACTTTTATTTTGGTACCCAAAAGATTTTACTTTTGTATGTCCAACTGAATTACACGCTTTCCAGGCTGCATTGCCAGAATTTGAAAAAAGAAATACTATCGTAATCGGAGCTTCATGTGATACAAACGAAGTACACTTTGCATGGTTAAACACTCCAAAAAACAACGGTGGAATCGAAGGTGTTACTTACCCGATCCTTGCTGATACTAACCGTAACTTATCTAACATTTTAGGGATTTTAGATATCGAATCTACAGAATACAGCGAAGAGACTGACTCTGTAATTGTTGAAGGTTCAAACGTAACTTACAGAGCTACTTACCTAATTGACGAAACTGGAAAAATCTTCCACGAAAGTGTTAACGATATGCCATTAGGACGTAACGTAAACGAATATTTACGTATGGTTGATGCTTATACACACATTCAGGTTAAAGGAGAAGTTTGTCCTGCAAACTGGGAAGCCGGTAAAGAAGCTATGAGCGCAGACAGAATCAGTACTGCTGAGTATTTAAGTGCAAACTAATTCTTCTTAAAGGTTCTAAGATACTAAGATGCTAAGGTTCTGAGATTTTTTCTCAAAGCCTTAGTAACTTAAATCTTACTTCCGAAAAATATTCAAAAGAGACTGAGAAAAAGAAGAAGCTAAAAACCTTAGCCTCTCAGAACCTCAGTACCTCAGAACCTTAAAAAACAAAAACATGTTAATCGACTTAAACGAAGATACGTTAGCAGATTTAGTTGCTAAAAACGAAAAAGTAGTAGTACAATATTCAGCTTCATGGTGTGGAAATTGCCGTATTATGAAACCAAAATTCAAAAAATTAGCCACAGAAAATGAAGCTATCACTTTTGTTTTGGTTGATGCTGAAAATGCTCCGGAATCCAGAAAATTAGCCAATGTAAGCAACCTGCCTACTTTCGCCACTTTCGTAAACGGAAAATTAGTGGGTGAAACACAAACCAATAAACAAGAAGTTTTAATCGATTTAGTTAACGCAATTGCTTAATCGTAGATTGTTAGACTTGCTTAGATTTTCAGACTACTTAGATTCTCTAAATCTTAGTTTCAAAATCTAGTGAAGTCCAAAAATCTAAGCAACTCTAAGAAGTCTAAGCAAGTCTAAAAATCTAAGAAGTCTAAATATGAAATTACCCGTAATAAAGCAATTAACGCAGTTTATCGAAGAAAACGATCAGGATTACATCATCGAAACTATTGAAGTTTTAGAAGCTATGACTGAGATTCCGTCTTTAAAAGATGAAGAATTAGATGTAATTGGCGAATTAATTTCAAATATGTATGGTGCACTTGAAGTACATAAAATGGTCGTTCAGGGCACTGATAAAAAAGAAGCTTTAAATGCGTTCATGAAACGTGTTTTAGGTTCGATCGATAAATAATCGGCCTCTCTCCTGAGAATAAAAAAACATGACTAAAGAAAGCGTTTCTAATTTAAGAAGCGCTTTTTTTTATGCCGTTTTTTAGAGGTTTTCAGTTTGCAGTCTCTCCCGATAGCTATCGGGATCAGTCGCAGTTTACAGTCACAGTTTGCAATCTCAGTTTACAGTCGCAGTTTACAGTCGCAGTTTGCAGTTTACGTCTTGCATCTCATATCTTGCATCTCACATCTCACATCTCACATCTCAAAACTCAAAACTCACATTTCCCAGCCTACATTTCACCAACAATTAATAATCTTAAGACTCTCCTAATTGTTCCGATAAGCGACAACAAATACTTTTAGATTCAAATATTAATCCTTACTTTTGAACCTCATTAAATTAAACAAAAATCATGGCTTCAATAACATTAGGCGGAAATCCCGTTCATACCTCAGGTGAATTACCAGCAGTTGGATCACAACTAGCTGATTTCAAATTAGTACAAAATGATTTATCAGTGGCTTCATTAAGCAATTTCGCCGGTAAAAAATTAGTTTTAAATATTTTCCCAAGTGTAGATACAGGAACTTGTGCCACTTCTGTTAGAAAATTCAACGAAAGTGCCGGTAATTTAGAAAACACAACTGTTTTGTGTATTTCAAGAGACTTGCCATTTGCCCAAAAACGTTTTTGCGGAGCGGAAGGATTAGAAAATGTAGTGAACTTATCTGACTTTCAGGAAGGAAGTTTTGGTAAAGCAAACGGATTAGAAATCCTTGACGGACCTCTTGCAGGTTTACATTCAAGAGCCATCATTGTGGTTGATGCTAACGGAAAAATCACTCATACAGAACAAGTTGCTGAAATTGCAAACGAGCCAAATTACGAAGCAGCTTTAGCAGCATTATAATAACTGAAATGGAGTTTCAAAAAGACAATACTTTTGTTAAAGGCCGACTTAAAAGCGTAACCTACGCTTTTAAGGGAGCTGTAAAACTAATCAGTACCGAACATAGTGTTATGGTACAATTTTCACTGGGAATACTAATGACTATTGCCGGTTTCTACTTTCATATTTCTCATGAGGAATGGCTTTTCCAAACCCTTGCAATTGGTTTGGTACTAAGCATAGAAGGGCTAAACACAGCCGTTGAAAAAGTAGCCGATTTTATTCATCCCAATTATCATGAAAGAATCGGATTTATTAAAGATATTGCTGCCGGAGCGGTATTTTTTGCCGCAATGACCGCAATCGCAATAGGTTTGATCATTTATATTCCAAAATTTGTATAGGCAATACTAAACGCAAGAATGGCAAAAACAACCAAAAAAGAAACTTTAGACAAAAAAAATACGGCAAAAACCGAAACCTCAAGATCCTGGAAACCAAATAAGCAACAACGCTTTGTTTTAGGCTGTCTTCTGGTATTATTTTCTATTGCACTATTAGTGGCATTCATTTCCTTTTACATCAACGGACAATCTGACCAAAGTGCTGTCAGCCAACTCGGCGACCGTACGGAGGTAGTACAAAACTGGCTCGGAAAATTCGGGGCTTTTTTATCCGATCTGATCGTTTATAAAGGTTTTGGATTGGCGGCTTTTATATTTGTGCGACTCTTTTTCCTTACCGGAATGTTTTTGGCATTGGAACTATCCCTCAGAAAACTAAAAAATATTTGGTTCTGGGACCTTTTTGCTATTATTATCGTTTCTGTTTTATTTGGGTTCTTTGCTACTTCTGCACCTGAACTGGGCGGAACCATTGGCTATGAACTTAATTTATTTTCACAGGATTATATCGGAAAAACCGGGACTTTACTGGTCTTGCTTTTTGGACTAATCGTATACCTGATCTTCAAAATAAAATTATCTCCTGAAAAGATCCAGTCTTATTTTGATTCGACCAAAAACGAAATCAAGTCTGAATTAAGCGCTCTTAAAACGCAGCCACAAGTGGAAAGCGCTTACAATTTAGAAGAATTTGCCGTTGAAGAACCGGATGAGGAATTAGACAACATTCACTTAAAGACAGAAGATACTCAATTCGAAATCAACAAAGAAGCTTTAAAACCCACTATTTCAAATTCATCAGAAATTGATTTAAATCCGATTTTAAAGCCACTTCAGATGAATATAAATCCAGTAACACAAACTCCGGTACATACCGAAGAATTTGTTGTTGAAAAACCGGAGGAAGAAGATATTATCGAGGAAAATCTTGCTTCCCGCCTGGTAGCTGATTTTGGCCTTTTTGATCCTACCCTGGATTTATCGAATTATAAATTCCCAACGATTGATTTATTAAAAGAATATTCAACAGGCGGAATTACCATCAATCAGGAAGAACTTGAAGAAAATAAAAACAAAATTGTAGATACCCTTCGTAACTACAAAATTGAAATTGCACAAATCAAGGCAACCGTTGGTCCATCGGTAACTTTATACGAAATCGTACCGGAAGCCGGAATTCGAATTTCTAAAATCAAAAGTTTAGAGGATGATATTGCGCTGTCATTATCGGCATTAGGAATTCGTATTATTGCGCCAATTCCAGGAAAAGGAACTATCGGTATTGAGGTTCCGAACAAAAACCCGACTATGGTTTCGATGAAAAGTGTCATTGGATCGGCTAAATTTCAGGAAGCTGAAATGGAGCTGCCTATTGCTTTAGGAAAAACCATTTCTAACGAAACTTTTGTTGTCGATTTAGCCAAAATGCCCCACTTACTGATGGCCGGAGCTACCGGACAAGGAAAATCGGTTGGACTTAATGCGGTATTAACTTCGCTTTTATACAAAAAACACCCTGCAGAAGTAAAATTCGTTTTGGTGGATCCGAAAAAAGTAGAGCTTACTTTATTCAACAAAATAGAAAGACATTATTTAGCGAAACTTCCCGATACGGAAGATGCTATTATTACCGACAATGCCAAAGTGGTCAACACGCTGAATTCCCTTTGTGTTGAAATGGACAATCGTTATTCGCTACTGAAAGATGCGATGGTTCGTAATATTAAGGAATACAACGAAAAATTCAAATCCCGAAAATTAAATCCGGAAGCGGGACACCGTTTTTTACCATACATTGTGCTGGTAGTCGATGAGTTTGCCGATTTGATTATGACTGCCGGAAAAGAAGTCGAAATTCCGATTGCCCGTCTGGCTCAGCTGGCGCGTGCTATTGGTATTCACTTAATTATTGCCACACAAAGACCATCCGTAAACGTAATTACAGGTTTGATCAAGGCTAACTTTCCAGCCAGAATTGCTTTTAGGGTAACTTCTAAAATTGACTCGAGAACGATTCTTGACACACAAGGAGCCGATCAGTTAATTGGACGCGGAGATTTACTATATACCAACGGAAATGATGTAGTTCGTGTTCAGTGTGCTTTTATCGATACACCGGAGGTAGAAAAAATTACGGATTTTATTGGCGGACAAAAAGCATATGCCACCGCTTATTTGCTTCCTGAGTTCGTTGGGGAAGAAACTGGCATCAATCTTGATATGGATATTTCCGAAAGAGATACTTTATTTAGAGAAGCTGCCGAAATTATTGTCAACGCACAACAAGGTTCAGCTTCATTATTGCAAAGAAAATTAAAATTAGGGTACAACAGAGCAGGTCGTTTGATTGATCAGCTGGAAGCTGCCGGGATTGTAGGACCGTTTGAAGGCAGTAAAGCCCGAAGTGTAAACATCTTAGATTTAAGTGCTCTTGATCAATTTTTTAATAATGAACAAAATTAACCCCATCATGAAAGCAAAAATTCAGGAAATCAACAACAATTCTATCACTAACATGACTAAAAAGTTTTTTCAAATAGCAGTTCTATTGCTTTTGAGTTTCACTTCTATTCAGGCTCAGGATAAGAAAGCCAAGGATTTATTGAATCAGGTAACAGCCAAAATAAAAAGTTACGACAACATTGCAATCGATTTTAAATATTCCCTGAACAATGCCAAAGAGAATATTAATCAGGACAGTAAAGGAAATGTAATTATGAAAGGCAATCAGTTTGTCTTAAATTTCATGGGCGTTACTAAAATTTTTGACGGGCAAAAAACATACACTATCGTTCCTGAGGACGAAGAAGTTACCATTTCGAAAGTAAACGAAAAAGATGATGCTGCGATTACGCCTTCAAAAATGCTTACTTTCTTTAATTCCGGATACAAATACAATATGGATATTGTTCAAAATGTGAAAGGAAGAAAAATTCAGTATATTAAATTAGCTCCTACCAATACTAAAGACCAGAGAAAAGAGATTCTTTTAGGTATTGATGTACAGACAAAACACATCTACAATTTAATTGAAACCGGAAAAAATGGAACAAAAACCACTTTAACCGTTAATTCTTTTAAAACCAACCAGCCTTTATCAAAAAATCAATTTACATTTGTAGCGAGCAAATATCCAAAATACTACATCAATAAATTAGACTAATTCAAGGTTGAAAATTTTAGACAAATACTTACTAAAAACTTTTCTGATTACATTTACTACGGTATTTGTAATCCTTTTTTTTATATTCATTCTTCAAACCGTCTGGCTTTTTATCTCAGAACTTGCAGGTAAAGACCTTGATTTGATACTGGTTGTAAAATTCCTCTTATTCTCGATGCCCCGAATAATACCTTTGGTTTTACCGCTGTCGGTTTTACTGGCTTCTATTATGACTTTTGGTAACCTGGCTGAGAATTACGAATTTGCTGCTATGAAATCTTCCGGAATATCACTGCAAAGGGCGATGCGGGTTTTAATAATCTTTATATGCGTACTAAGTATCGTGGCCTTTTGGTTTGCCAATAATGTAATTCCTTACGCCGAATATAAATTTGTAAACTTCCGAAAAAATATAGCGCAGGCCAAACCTGCAATGGCAATTGCGGAAGGCCAGTTTAATGATGTCGGCACTTACAATATTAAAGTAAACAAAAAGTCCGGTGAAAATGGTAATATTCTGACCGGAGTCACCATCCATGAAAAAGCGAATAGTTTCGGCGAGAACAAAACCGTAATCAAAGCAAAAAACGGAGAATTGATTAGTAATGAAAAGTCCAGTATTTTAAAACTGGTTTTAAATGACGGTTATTATTATCAGGATGTAACGCCAAAAAAATACGAGGACCGTGCTAAATTGCCTTTCGTAAAGGGAAAATTCAAAAAACAGATTATCAATATAGATTTATCAGAGTTAAACAAAACAGATGATGATAGTCCCGAAAGCGTCGGCAGCACCAATGGTATGCTTAACGTTAACGAATTACGCTATACCTTAGATTCCCTGAACAAAAATCTAAACAATGAAATCATCTCTTTTTCGGAAAATATCAATCAACGGGTTGGAATTAAAACTGCTCCCAAAGCAATAAAACCCGAAAAAAAGAAAAAAGCGATTCCTAACGACATTTTATCGTTATATACCAACAAACAAAAGTCGGATATTATAAAAATGGCGAGCAGCACCATTACCAGCAACATCTACTCTATTGACTCAACTCAGAAAGAACTAAAGGACAAACAGAGGGAAATCAATAAACATTTAACTGCACTATACGAGAAATTCGTTATTGCTTTTGCCTGTTTCTTAATGTTTTTTATTGGTGCACCACTTGGCGCTATTATACGAAAAGGCGGACTTGGCTTACCAATTGTATTTGCTGTTTTGATTTTTATCACTTTTCACTTCATTAATACTTTTGGAAAAAGACTTTCACAAGAAGGCGGAATGAGTCCTTTTATGGGATCCTGGATGTCTTCCTTTATCTTATTGCCATTAGCCGTGTTACTTACGTATCGGGCTACAAATGATAACGGATTAATCAATTTTGATGCGATTACAACTCCGATATCACAACTATTTCAAAAAATTTCCGAACGGTTTTTCCCTGTTCAAAACAAACAATAACTATGTCAACAACAAAAATACAATTGAATACCATTGAAGAAGCTATAGAAGATATTCGTCAAGGTAAAGTAATCATTGTAGTCGATGATGAAGATCGTGAAAATGAAGGTGATTTTTTGGCTGCAGCCGAAAAAGTAACTCCGGAAATGATCAATTTTATGGCCACACACGGGCGTGGATTAATTTGCACACCGCTGACTGAAAGCCGTTGTAAAGAACTTGATTTACGTGCCATGGTAAGCAATAATACAGATCATATGGAAACTGCTTTTACGGTTTCTGTAGATTTGAAAGGAAATGGCGTTACTACGGGAATCTCTGCTGCTGACCGATCTAAAACCGTACAAGCTTTGGTTGATGCCAATACAAAACCACATGACTTAGCACGTCCCGGACATATTTTTCCCTTAGTGGCAAAACAAGGTGGTGTTTTAAGAAGAACCGGACATACGGAAGCCGCAATTGACTTTGCAAGATTAGCCGGTTTTAAATCTGCCGGTGTTATCTGTGAAATCCTCAATGAGGACGGAACAATGGCCCGTTTACCTCAGCTCATAAAAGTGGCGAAAAAATTTGATTTGAAATTAGTTTCGATTGAAGATTTAGTCGCTTACAGAATGCAGCATGATAGCCTGATCGTTAAAAAAGAAGATTTTGATATCGAAACCCGTTTTGGAACTTTTAGATTAAGAGCTTACGAACAAACTACAAACAAACAAATACATATTGCCTTAACGAAAGGAACCTGGAATCTTGGAGAACCCATCTTAACGAGAATAAATTCTTCACAGGTTAATAATGATTTATTAGGTACTTTAACCAATAATGCAGAACAGCAGCTGGATGATATGTTTAAAGCGATCAGTGAAAACGGAAAGGGAGCTGTTATATTCATTAATCAGGATATGCAGGCCATAAATCTGTTAAACAGAATTGCGGAGCTTAAAACGTTACAGTCGCAAGGCACAATGAAAGCACCAAAAGTGATCATTGACAGCAAAGATTATGGAATTGGAGCTCAGATTCTTCATGATATTGATATCTCTAAAATCAGGTTAATATCGAATACGGAACAAACCAAACGTGTCGGAATGATTGGTTATGGTCTTGAAATCATTGAATACGTAAGCTATTAATACATGGGAACATTAGAGGAAAGAATTACAAAATCGGAAACTCGTATTTTTAAAGCTGTTTTTCCGAGTACAACAAATCATTACGATACTTTGTTTGGAGGTACTGCTCTTCATCTCATGGATGAAGTGGCTTTTATTTGTGCCACGAGATTCAGCCGAAAAAAAGTGGTAACGATATCAACCGGTCAAATTGATTTTAAAAAAGCAATTCCAGCCGGAACGCTAATCGAATTAGTGGCAAAAGTAGTTAGTGTGGGAAGAACAAGCTGTAAAATTCACGTTGATATTTTCATGGAACAAATGTATTCCGAGCTTCGTGAAACGGTAGTTTCAGGAACTTTTTCGTTCGTTGCTGTTGATGAAAACAAAAAACCGGTACCTGTTTTAGACTAAACGCTTTATTTAACGTAAAATTGTTTTTAAAATAATTACTGATTATGAAGGACTTAAAAATTAATTTAAAATAATCCGTAAAAAAGCTCCCAAAAAGTTTTTATAATCGAAAAAGCACACTATATTTGCACTCGCAATCAGCAAATGATCGCAACATACTGGAGAAATGGCAGAGCGGTCGAATGCGGCAGTCTTGAAAACTGTTGACTGTAACAGGTCCGGGGGTTCGAATCCCTCTTTCTCCGCTGAAAACGCGAGCCCCAATAATCATTGGGGCTCGCAGTGCTTTTAGAGGAAGCCAAAAACTCCGGAACCCTCAATTCAAAAAAATCTTAATCCTTCAAAAACCCAATAAAATCAGGCTCTAATAAATTTATATCTTCATTTACAATAATCATAGTATACAAATTTATAAAACCTAAGTGCACCTATTAGTGCACTTTTTTTTCGTTTAAAAATAAAGTTTTTTACTACAAAAAAACTAAGATCATTTAATAAGGGCTTCCTTAAAAATTTCCGGAGAGTTTTGTTATTCTTATTTAATTTTACATATTAATTTTAAAAAGAATGAGTTATGCTAAAAATTTATTTTTATTTAAAATCAGAAAGAGTTAATGGAAGAGATGAATCTTGTATTTGCGCTCGTATACACTACAAACAGGAATCAATATCTGTATCCACTGGTAAATATATTTCGAAAGAGAGGTGGAATTTTACTAATAAACTACGAAATGTCCTTAAACTGGAAAAAGAAAAAGTCATTCGCCGCAGCCTTGATCTATTTCACCTTACCATCGAGAAAAAATTTAATGAACTAATTCAGCACAATACAGACATTTCATTATTAAATCTTAGAGATGAATTAAAAGGAAAGAGAATAATTAAAGAAAACGGAATTTCAATTATTGAAGTTTTGGAAATGCATATTGAATATTTTAGAAAAAAAGTTTCAATTGCAGAAAGATCTCAGGCAACTTTGCAAAAGTATGAACGCTCCAAAGAATTATTAATGATTTTTACGCTAAAAGAATATGATAACGTTGATTTTGCATGGAGTAAAATCGATAGCCCTTTTATATTTAATTTAGAATCATATTTGAAATATGAAAGCAACTTTAAAGGAAGAATAGGGATCAAAAACAATTCTGTCGTGAAGTATATGAGAATGTACAAAACAGCCTTTAATTATGCTGTTAAAATGGGTAAGTTGGACAGAAATCCTTTCGACATCTACGAGGGCAAATTAAACATCAAAAATGCTGTTTATTTAACTCCTGAAGAATTAAAAACAATAGAGACTAAAAAATTCGGAAATGAAAGATTAGAAAAAGTTAAAGACATTTTTCTTTTTTGCTGCTATACTGGATATGCGCCAATAGATGCTTGCTCTCTAACAGTGAACAATCTGGTTACTGACAATAACAATGACCAGTGGATTCAAACCAACAGAGCCAAAACTTCCATCAGGTCCAATGTTCCTATTCTTCCTCCAGTTCAAAAAATAATTAAAAAATATAAAGACCAACAAACCGGATTAATACCTCAACTATCCAATCAAAAAATGAATGAGTATTTAAAGGAAATTGCAATTTTGTGCAAAATTGATAAAAATCTTACTTGGTATGCAGCCAGACATACCTTTGCCACGACAGTAACTTTAGGAAATGGGGTACGAATAGAAAATGTGTCTTCGATGATGGGACATACAAATATTTTACAAACTCAGCATTATGCAAAAGTTTTGGATTCAAATGTGAAAGAAGACATGAATAAATTAATCGAAAAATATAAGAATTGATAAATAGAAGGATAATAATTAATGCATTCTAATTCATTATATAAATTTCTGTTTTCCAATAATATATTTTGTACTGCTTCATTATATACTCCTTTATAAATTCCCAATATTTACCTTTCAGACAATCTTGCCTCTACTTATACAGTAAATGAGCTGTTATTCCAAGTTCCTTGGCTAGTTTTGTAAAATATTATCTCTTTCATAAATTAATTGGACGGCTTTCTACTTAAAGTTGCGGTCATAAGTTTACGTTTCTCTCATGCTCTAAAGTTAAGATCTAGCCTTAACTAAAACTCCCTACGAAGTCAGTACATCCAATAATGTTAAAACTAAAATTCGTAAATTATGGAAAACCGTAAAAACAACATTTCTTTTAAGTCGAACTTTAGGCAAATAATTAAAAATGCAAATTTAGATAGAACAAACTGTTATTATAATTTCAAATTAAATTTATGCTAAAAAGAACTATTTTAATTGAAAACAAATTTTCCATAACGGCAAAAAATAATCAGCTGTTACTAAAATCAGAAATGAAAGAGAGTTCTATCCCAATTGAAGATATCGGCTTTCTTGTTCTCGATCATAATGAAATCTACCTCAGCATTCCTGCTATGAATTTACTTGTTGATAACAATACTTCTATTGTTATATGTGGAAAGAATCATCTTCCTAATGGAATGCTGTTAAACCTGAACAGCCATCACATTCAACAGGAAATATTCAAAAATCAGATTGAAGCTTCTATACCATTAAAAAAGCAATTATGGCAACAAACAATAATTGAAAAAATTAAAAACCAAGGGCAGTTACTCGAAAAAATAACTGATTCCAAAAATAGTTTTGTATTTCTTGCCAGTAAAGTATTAAGTGGAGATTCATCTAATATGGAAGGAGTTGCAGCACAACAATACTGGAAATATTTTCCTCAGCCAAATCTAGAATTTGATGGAATAAAACGAGAAAGATATGGCGACTATCCTAATAATTTCTTGAATTATGGATATGCGATTTTAAGAGCCGCAACTGCAAGAGCTCTTTCCGGAAGTGGCCTATTGAATACATTAGGAATTCACCATAAAAGTAAATACAATGCTTTTGCACTTGCTGATGATATCATGGAACCGTTTCGCCCCATTGTGGATGAAAAAGTCTTTGAAATTATGCAGCGTTTTGATGAACAAGAATTAAACACCGTTATTAAGGCTGAATTATTACAAATATTAACTAGAACGGTATATTTTAAAGATGAGAAAAGTCCTTTAATGATAGCTTTACAAAAGACTGCAAGTTCTCTCCAACAATGCTTCACAGGAAATCGAAAAAAAATTAAATATCCTGCATTATGGAGCTTAACGGATATCGAATAATGTGGCTATTTGTTTTTTTTGATCTCCCCACAGAAACAAAAAAAGACAGACGAAATGCATCTGGATTTAGAAACAATTTATTAAAAGATGGATTTTCGATGATGCAATATTCTGTTTATGTACGCCACTGCGCAAGTAGTGAAAGTGCCGACGTTCATGAAAAAAGAATCCACAAACTACTACCACCTTTAGGAAAAGTAAGTGTACTTCGAATAACCGATAAGCAATTTGGTAATATCTTAAATTTTTGGGGAAAAGCAGCCTTACCATCAGCACCTCAACCTACGCAACTAGAATTATTTTAGTACTAATCTATTTAATTATTAGTAACGTTTCAATGTCCAAAACCTCATTTACTAAACCCTACGATTGAAAAAATGCCACAATTATGGGTTATCAAACCATAAAAGAGGCATTTTTCTGAACGATATTCACATCTAAATCCTTATATATCAGAAGGAAACAAGCCAACTAATATCGTGTTTTCTAATCTTTAATCAAACCACAACTAAGTTTGATTTGGTCCTTACGCTAATCGGAATATCGTGTTTTCTAATCTTTAATCAAACCACAACGGCGCTGCAGGCGTTGGTAAGACCTACAGCAATATCGTGTTTTCTAATCTTTAATCAAACCACAACAACGACTTGTTATAGGCGTTTTGCAATAGCAATATCGTGTTTTCTAATCTTTAATCAAACCACAACTAAGCTCTAACGCTTCGGTTACAGATTTAAAATATCGTGTTTTCTAATCTTTAATCAAACCACAACAGTGCTCTCGTGCTAAGCCCTTAATCGCATAATATCGTGTTTTCTAATCTTTAATCAAACCACAACAAGGCATCAGAGTACGAAAAGGTAAGAAGAAATATCGTGTTTTCTAATCTTTAATCAAACCACAACAAACGTGTTGTATCGTCAACGTGGCCCGACAATATCGTGTTTTCTAATCTTTAATCAAACCACAACAGCGGGGCAATTAATCCACCTGTCGGATCAATATCGTGTTTTCTAATCTTTAATCAAACCACAACTGCGGCTATTGCTGTAGGGGTAGCCCTTAAAATATCGTGTTTTCTAATCTTTAATCAAACCACAACATACTTGGTAGAATTTTGAAAGGGTGGAAAAATATCGTGTTTTCTAATCTTTAATCAAACCACAACCTTACCGTCACATTTCTATTCCAAAAATAAAATATCGTGTTTTCTAATCTTTAATCAAACCACAACAAATTAAAGTTAATGGAATTTTATACTTTAAATATCGTGTTTTCTAATCTTTAATCAAACCACAACCCAACATTCCGGAAACTATCGATACTCGAAAATATCGTGTTTTCTAATCTTTAATCAAACCACAACTGACTGCACATGAATTGATTTTGTTCTTAAAATATCGTGTTTTCTAATCTTTAATCAAACCACAACCTATAGAATACGGTGAGCAGTTGGAATATAAATATCGTGTTTTCTAATCTTTAATCAAACCACAACGATGAGGCTGAAGAAATAAACGCAAGAACAAATATCGTGTTTTCTAATCTTTAATCAAACCACAACCCGTTTATCTCTAGCTTATATGCAGTAAGTAATATCGTGTTTTCTAATCTTTAATCAAACCACAACTTGGACACGGGGAAACAAAAGCAACTTGTTAATATCGTGTTTTCTAATCTTTAATCAAACCACAACTTTAAAACACTTATCGGCAGAGGTGCATGTAATATCGTGTTTTCTAATCT
Source organism: Flavobacterium circumlabens (assembly GCF_004345565.1). Taxonomy (GTDB): domain Bacteria; phylum Bacteroidota; class Bacteroidia; order Flavobacteriales; family Flavobacteriaceae; genus Flavobacterium; species Flavobacterium circumlabens. The sequence goes on from NZ_SLWA01000004.1 coordinate 301,340, forward strand.
TTAATCAAACCACAACCTACTGAGATATCATTTACACCTGTTCAGGAATATCGTGTTTTCTAATCTTTAATCAAACCACAACCGTACCAATATCGGGAACCGTACCAATATCAATATCGTGTTTTCTAATCTTTAATCAAACCACAACATTACAACAACGTCAATACCATTGATGTTTAATATCGTGTTTTCTAATCTTTAATCAAACCACAACATGGGTTGGATTGAAGGGCAGAGACAAATCAATATCGTGTTTTCTAATCTTTAATCAAACCACAACCAGGCGATCCGGAATCGGTTCGTTTAGCTTAATATCGTGTTTTCTAATCTTTAATCAAACCACAACCATAATGTTTAAAACAGATTGAATTCTTTCAATATCGTGTTTTCTAATCTTTAATCAAACCACAACTACACCAAACAACGGAAGTTGCAATTTTGAAATATCGTGTTTTCTAATCTTTAATCAAACCACAACTAATCACCCCTGCCTCTTTTTAATTGCGAAAATATCGTGTTTTCTAATCTTTAATCAAACCACAACCTTTGTACAGATAATACTCTGTTTGCCCGAAATATCGTGTTTTCTAATCTTTAATCAAACCACAACCTTCAAAGTATATCCTTGTTTTTGGAAGAAAATATCGTGTTTTCTAATCTTTAATCAAACCACAACAGAACAGTAGAATGTTTGACAAAATTAAAAGAATATCGTGTTTTCTAATCTTTAATCAAACCACAACTAAAAGCTACTGCATTCCTGCTGGGCGAATGCCATACCTTTCCGTTGTGGTTTGGATGTTTAAGATTTGAATTACTTATGTCAAAGAACTACTATCAAAATCTTGTCTTCCAATAATGGTAATAATCTCTATCCTTTTATTCCCATTGATTTGATAGTAAATAGTATCAACACCACATACACAATACCGATATCCTTTCTTTATGTGGTCGGCTGATGGAAACAAAAAAGGATTTCCCTCTATCCTATCAAAACAATCATATAACATATTAAAATAGTTATCCACTTGATTAACGCCAAACTTACCGACCCCATAATAATAAATTCTTCTTAAATCTTCTTTGGCTTCGCTACTTAAATAATAGCTATACATTAGGCAGACCTTTTTTGAATTCTGCTAACATTTCTTCTCTAGTTTGTTTTTTCACAAAACCGCTTTTTTCTCCCTTATCTATTTTAGCCCTCACAAACTCATAATATTCATCTTGTGAACGAGCTTGCTTAATCAAATAGTTAATAGCTTCACTTTTACTACTAAACTCTTCTGTGCTAACCTGATTTTTCAGCCATTCTTCATTCGGTGCAGTTAACGATATACTTTGTCGTGTCATAACAATATTTTATTTGGTGTAAATTTACACCAAACTTTTCAAAATAGAATTACATTTTAGAAATTTTTCCAGTTGAAGAAATTTTAAAATCGAATCCTTCAACTATTACATTTAATGCTGATTTTGAAAGTCTTAACTTCTCATTAGGAATCTCAAAATTAATTTCCGATGATTTTTCTAATTGCCCATCCGGTTTTGAAGTTGAATGCAATCTAAACTGAATCCTGCCATCCGCTTCAATAGCGGCCGTTTTATATAATCTTTTCGCTAAATCTAAATTATCTAATTCCCATATTTCATCTTTAAAATTTTTATAGAACAAGACTAAAGTTCCTGTTTTCAATAGAAATTTTAACTCTAATACGTTTTTGCTTTTATCTTCTATATTATACTCTAATGGAAATTTATGTGTATTAGCTTTTGAATTATAATATTTTCCCGCTTCATAATTATTCACAACTTTATATTCCGTAATAAATTTATCTTTTTTATCTTTTCCTTCATATATCGCAAAACAATAATTTCCATCATTTTTTGCAAAATAATGTTGTTTGTGTTCGTGCCTTGATACATCTCTATGTTTTTTTATCAATAATGGATTACTTACATCATTAGTGAAATAGCGTATTTTTTTTATTGGAACTGGTGAGCCGTTTTGATTTGGTAAAACATACAATTCATTTTTTATTTTGCTTTCAAGAAGTTGTATATCAACTTTAAATTGTTGCTCTTCCTCTTCTTTTACGTTTTTCATTTGCTTTTTCAACTCCTCAATGTCTTTTTTGATTTGTTTTTCTTGTTCTCTACCTTTCTCAACAATCTCTTTTATTTTATCATCTACTATGTTTTTTAAATCGATATCTTTAAATAAATCAATAGATTGACGTTTTACATATTTTACAACTTCTTCTGTTTTTCCTGTTTTTTTATTCAACTCTTCTCTTAAAATTGCACCATAAAAACTTTCTTTATGCAATGCTCCACGAACAGTATCTCCCTGCTTGTATTTGATTTCACCCTTGTCGTTTCGCTGAATTATACCTCTTTTTCTAATGGCTTTTTTACTTTGCGTCGAAAAAACATCTGGCGTATGATGACTTATTAATATATTTTTATCAAACTCTTTTACATCATCATTAAATCCTTTCCATGGAATTCTGTGAGAGAACGATGGTTTAGGCTTTCCGTAAAATTCAAACTGTTCTAAATCATGATAATAATTTGCTAAAGCATCATTTATATCTCTTGTACAACATGCGACCACAACTGCATCTTTTGCGTGATGGGAGTTATTATCCCTTGTTTTTTCTTCCAATCCCCACATTTGTCTCAAATTGGCTGTGGTTTTTCCTTTTACTGCATATACTTTACTAAATGCTGTTTTTAAAAATAAATTTCCATATTTGCTAATAATACCAATATCTACAGATTGACTATTTTTAAATCCTTCTGGAATTTCTTCAATAGTAAACGACTTATATTTTTTATAATAATAAGTGTGCTCAAATTTTAATTTCGTTCTTTTAATTATATTTTTATCTCTATTTTCTTTGGTTGAAGCTACTTTTATTTTTTTAGAAACATCTTTAATTTGATCTTCTAATCCTTTATATTTAGCATACCAATGACTAATCCTTAATAAAATTTCATCATTATTTCCGCACTCGAAAGGAATTTTATCTTTTTTTACTTCTCTATTGTAAATCGAACAACATAATGTTTTATTCGTTTGAGAATTGTCTAAACTTCTACTTCTAGGAATAGTATGCTCTATATCAAATTTAGGATTGCTTCCTATAAAATCTGACAAACAAATAGTTTTACCCGTATAAAGACAAACTTTATCTTGTTCAATCCATAGCTGGTATTTTAAAATATCATTTTCAGTTGGCTCATATTCTAAACTTTTAACATCATTACAGTCATCCGTTTTAATATCACCTCTAAAAATTGATTTAATTTCTTCAGCATATTTATTCCTTCTGTTTTTTAATTCTTCTTGCCATTGTCGTATTGACACTCTTTCATTAGCAGAATTTAATTCTCTTGGCATTTCGATATGAATTACCGTTTCTTCATCAATTAAATCATCTTTAATCAATTGATTTACTACTTTTTTCAATTGATGTAAAGAACGCATAGCCATTGGATTTTTGATAGAAGAAATTAATGGACTTCCTAAATATAACTTCCCATCATCTTCACTTCTTTTTGCTTTTTTATAAACTTCAATAGCTGATGGATGGTATAGCTTTTTTAAACCTCCCGCATCTACATTAAAATTATCATTCAAAAATTGTTTTAAAATCTCATCAATTGTTTTCTTCTTTGCGAATTCTCCTCTTCCCGATTTCAATTGCATCTGAGTTGAAAAAAGTTCAAAACATTCTTTCAAAATTGATGCTTGATATACTATTGGTGTTTCATTCCATTTTTTGGTGCCAACAAAATCTTTGACTTGTTTTTCTAAATCCTTTTTATAAATCTCAGCAACAAATTTATTGTCTGAACTCCAAGTCCCATTCTCTTTTTTAATGTTATTAATTAATCCATTAACAATCTCTATATTATTACTGTAAACTTTATAATTTTCTAAAATAAAATTAATTTCATTTTTGATTACCCTTTTATTTTCTTCATTATTCCAAATTTCAGCTGGCAAAATATTTTTCATATTTGCCAGAAAAACAGAATGAGAATAAATTAAATTTTCCCTTAAGTAAGGCAAAATATTACGAATAGCCTTTAAACTCAAGGATCCATAATCTTGTTTTAACTTTATTTTAGAAAACTTATTGGCCGTTTTTTCATCACAACTAAGATTATCAATAGCAAATTGCTTCAAAAGTCCTTCTTTATCAAAACGAAACAAAACGTGCCATATATCCTCAATTATATCTTCTTCTGTCTTTCTAACTACTTTGTTATTTTCGGTTTTAGTATTTTTCAAGAAATTAGAAGATAAATATACCTTCCAATCTTTACCAAAAACCTCTCTAAGACTGGCAATTGTTGGACAACCAGCTACATTGCTGCCTAAATTATAATTAAATAAAACATCATACTCTTTGCTGTTTTTGTCTTTGTAGTAACCTGGTTTTAAATTTTTAGGAGTTAGTTTTTTTGCTATTTCGGCAAAGTCAAAATTAGCTTTTGATTTTCTGTAAAATAAAAAATCTATTTGTTCTCTTTCATCAGCAGTTAGCACCCGAAGTTTATCGTCATTTAAAGTTTTTATTTTAATATTATTCAAATAACTATACAATCTAAATTCTTCATAATCCGGATGCGAAATAGGAACACATGCCTTTCTATTCTCTAAAGGACATTTAGCAACCAATCCTTTTTGGGATTTTAAAGGTCTTTGAAAAAATATTGCTTCTTTAATTTTATCTTTTAACTCACTTGCAATATTCTGCCTATTACAAATAGTTTCAAACTCTTTCAAGTAATGATCTTCTCTGTGAGTATATTCTCCTCTAATTTTTTCTCCTTTTTCATATAAGGTGTAAAAATATTCTCCAAGTGTTAAGCATTTTGCATCTTCAATTTTTTCAGATAAATCGCTTATAGCTCTTTTTACCGGACCAAGAAATTCTTTCTTATTCAAACGTTCTATTAACTTTTCTTTTAATTCATCATAAACCAATGTAGAATTATCCTTAATTATTGCATTAAATGCTCTTGATAATGTAAATAAAGGTTTATCAAGAGCCTCATCCTTATCGAATGAAGAGAGAAAATCAATAAATAATTCGGAAAATTCAGCGATTGAATGAGATTCATTAATTATAGAATTTATGTCAAATTTCTTTTCTTCAATAATTGAATTATCAGAACTATCTAGTCTATTACTCAAAAAACCTCTCCTTTGAGCAATATGGTAAAAAGCTCTTCCTACATAATATCTATCTAGTTTACTACTAAGATTAAGTGAGTTTTTAACCGAAATGAATCTAAAATAATAGGGATTATCTTTTTGCTTTTTTCTTTCATCTTCATTATCATGATTATCCGTACTTAACCATCTTCTAAATTCATCATTTTGAGGGTAAATCTTTTTGTAACGCCAATCAGATAATTCTCTATCAGATAATTTTGGGCACAAATTATTATCTGACAAAATTTTAAGCAAATCAATCTTTCTAACTTTTCTTCTATATTTTAGTTTTCTAGCACTTCTATAACCCGTTCTTTGAGCTGCCTTTGAACTTTCACTATTTGTTTTTGCTTCAATATTTACACCTTCAGAAAATATCCGAACTCCTTTATCTACAAGAGAAAAATCGTTATTATCTTTCTCTACAATTGCCCATCCAATCGAGTTAGTTCCTAAATCTAATCCTAAAATCTTTGCCATATTTATTAAATTTATTCTGCATGGAATTTACTATAAAAAAAATTAAGACAATTACGGTTTTCCTTTTTCTAATCATAATGTTTTTTCTATATATTTGTTACTGATTAAAATTTCTAATCTTTAATCTTATCACAATAAGGCTACATGCCGTAGATGAAAATCTTTAGTCCTGCTTCGGTGGGACTTTTTTTATACTGAAATAACTGTTTTGTATAACCTTAGATTTCCAAAATCTATAAAGTCTAATCCATTTTATAATCTCTTATTCTAAAACCTAGCTTATACCATAGTTTAATATATTTGAGTAATTTTATTCAAAAATCTAAATAATGTCCTCTGCAAAACGATCAGATACCATCCAACTATTCAAATCTATTTTTAGAGGTCGTGACGATGTATTTGCAGTTCGTTGGGAAAAAGCTGGGAAGTCTGGATATATGCCAGCATATCAATATGACCCGTATCATTATCGACAACATAAAATGAATGGAGGGACTTTTCAGAACTATTCACACAAAACATATCTATCACTTACTGAAACTGAAATTCATAAACATTTAGACGGAATTCAACAAATTGGAGTATATCCATTACTCCAGGATAATACATCTTGGTTTGTTGTAGCTGATTTTGACAAACAAAATTGGAAAGAAGAAGCTGTTGCTCTTCAAAAAATTTGTATAAACAAAAATATTCCAGCATACTTAGAGCGTTCTCGTTCTGGAAATGGCGGACACGTTTGGATATTTTTCAACAAACCATATCCTGCAATCAGAAGTAGAAAGATTTTTATTTCCATTTTAGAACAATCGGGAGCTTTTTCAATGTTTGACAAAAGCTCAAGCTTCGATCGATTATTTCCTAATCAGGATTTTCTTTCGGGAAAAGGCTTGGGGAATTTGATAGCGCTGCCGTTTTTTAAACCTGCAATGAAAAAAGGAAATAGTTGTTTTATAAATCCTGATACGTTTGAACCGATAGATAATCAATGGCTATTTTTAAATAATATCGAAAGGGTTTCTCTTGAAATATTAGAAAATTTGCACCAAGAAATTCCAACAATACAAAATGAATCGATTCCTAAAAGTAGTAATGGTAAATTATCAATCATACTTCAACAAAACATCCATATTCAAAGAAATGGATTAACTACTCCTTTAATCAATTATCTCAAAGAAGAATTGAATTTTGCCAATTCGGAATTCTTTATAAAGAAAAAATCAGGGAAAAATACTTTTGGAACAGAACGTTATTTTAAGCTTGTTGAAGAAACAGAAAATGAAATCATCATTCCAAGAGGTTTTATTGGAAAATTACTGCGTTTCTGTAAAAAGCAAAATCTAGAATTTGATTTCCAAGACAATAGAAAACGAAAGGAAGAAATATGTTTCTCATTCAATGCAATATTGAGAAAACACCAAGATAAAGTCATAGAAGCTTCATCAAAAAAAGATTTTGGCGTTATAGTTGCACCTCCAGGTTCGGGAAAAACTATTATGGGGTTGAAAATTGTCATGGAGAAAAAACAACCTGCTCTAATCATAGTTCATCGTAAACAGCTCTTAGAGCAATGGCAAGAACGGATTCAAGCATTCCTCGGAATTCCAAAACACGAAATTGGTATCATTGGATTAGGAAAAACGAAGATCGGCAAATACATTACTATTGCTACTATTCAAAGTCTATCAAAACAAATAGAACAAATACGCAATCAATTCGGAATTATATTGGTTGATGAGTGCCATCATATTCCTGCAGAAACATTTCGTCAAACAATTGAAAAATTAGAGACATATTATCTCTATGGATTAACAGCAACGCCATTTAGAAAACACAATGATGACAAACTGATTTTTGCTTTTCTTGGAGAGATAATTTCGGAGATCTCAACTACTGACATTGAAAACTTCAAACACGCTCAAGTAATTGTCAGAAATACTAATTTGAACATTCCATTTAATTCAAAAACAGACAGTTTTGAAACACTCTCAAAAATTTTAGTTCATGATTCGGAACGAAACAAACTTATTGTAAAAGACATTGAAGATGAACTATCGAAAGGAAAACGAATTACCATTATAACAGAAAGAAAAGAGCATATTGATTCTCTTTATCTTTTTTTAAAGCAATCTTATGAAGTCATTACTCTCAGCGGAGAGGATTCAGACAATAATAGGAAGTCAAAATGGCAAAACTTACTACAAGGCAATTTCCAAGTATTGATAACCACAGGACAATATTTTGGCGAGGGTTCAGATTTGTCAAATATTAATTCTTTGTTTCTGGTATATCCTTTTTCTTTTAAAGGAAAATTGATTCAATACATTGGTCGTGTACAACGTTCAGAAATAAGTCCTACAATATATGATTATCGTGACATTAAAATAGATTATTTGAATAAACAATTTTTGAAACGAAACACTTATTACCGTCAAATAGCTATGCAGGCAAGTCTATTTGACGAACCAACAGAATCAATATCTAAAAGACAAAATTTGGTAATTAAAAACCAAATCAAGATAGCTATAGAAAATTTGGATTTCAGATATGGTAATGTTGGTTTTGAACACACAGATAAAGAAAACAATCTACCATTCATTTTTGAAATAGAAAACGAAGAATTTAGACCTGAATTTGACGTTTTAAAACCTTATTTCGTCAAAGTTTTGAATTCTAAATTTGTTACAGTTGATATTTATGCTGAATTAGAAAACGGAGTAATTCTATCACAATTGGCAACTTCCGATGACATTGAAAATATCAATAAAGAAATTGTTGAAACCGTAAAATTTCAATTTTTGAATAAAAGCTTTATTAATCAAACTCCGATATCTAAGCAAAATATCCTTACTACAAATGAACTACCTAAAAACCAAAATATTTATGGAGATGTAGATGGAATTTTGAAAGATTTACTCAAAGGCAAACAATACAAACATTCACAGCATATTCAATTTTTAGCTAAAATGCACGAACGGAATTTAATGAAGTTAAGATTTGTTTTACAACCATTTTCATTTGTATTTATGATAGTGGGAGAAAAAAAATATCATATCATTTTAGAAACTTTAGATACCGAAGAAGCTACCTATATTTGGCATATAGACAAAAATAAATCATTACTTATTGAGACAATTAAACAAATAGACACACAACTAAGCATTATTCGAGAAAAAGGACGACAAACTTATTTAGAAACAAATCCGCAAAACTTCTCAAGAATTGTTCATGATTATTCACGCAATGCAAAAGGATTTATGATTTGGAAAGGACAGCTAGAAGAACGACTGATCTAAAATAGAGTACACCCGCAATGGGATATCGAACACACAATTATTGTTTTTATTATCTATTTTGATATTTATCCATGAGACCAATTTTAAAAATCGATGAAATCGGTATAAAAAAGCAAAAAAAAAAAATGAGTTATACTCATTAAAAAAAGAGAATAATCAAAATTTATTATCCTCTAAAGTGCCTTATTAGTACAGAATTCGAACTTTTTATTGGAAGATTTGAAGCTTTTAGCCAACTCTTTTTAAAATGTTTTATGATGCAGCTAAAGCACCTAAATAAAGGCATTTAATAAAACCTAATAGAAAATGATTAGTCTTATTTACTTGGATATTCTGGATAAAGTGAGCAACTAATTCCGGATGAAATTCAGCAGTATAAATGAACTCATAAAGATGTCTACAAAATAGTTTAAACACGACTTTTGAGGTGGTCACTTTAAACCAATTGATCTCTTTTACCGGAATAGGGTGGTCACTTGTACCAGAATTTGCACCTTTAATTTTAAATCTGATAATAAAACGGTTTGTGCCTTGATTACATCAATATTCAATAATGGTTTAAAATTATTTATATTGAATCATTTCTTCTTTGAGCATATAAGCTTTGGGAGAACCCCTGGCTATCAGGAAATCAAGTATAAAGAGAAAATCCTTTGTTAGCCTTTTATTTCCTTTTATTTGAGTTCCATAATTAAAAAATGTTCTGTGAACAAATCTATCCAGTTTATTGCTTTTAACAATATGTATCGTTTGATATTTGATAACCTGAGCGATCCAAGAAACTGACTGTGGCATAAATGGTTTAAAACCAATTCCAGATACAAGATCGATGCACTCATTTACAGCATTATTGCCATATTCTAAAATAAAGTCCTTATAAAAGCTACTCTTTTTTTCTAATACATTCCATTCTCTGACATTATCATGCCATCCAACGTCCAGTAATAAAACTGGAATTAAATAGGCACGCTTTGTTGTCGATATCCAATCTTTTAATACATTCCATAGTTGCCAGAATTTTTCGATGGGCTGTGTACTTGATGGCCAACTCTTTAATTCTAAAACGATCTGTTCAATAATACTTTTAATAAACTCGATAATTTCGTAAGTATTTAGTTCTTTATTATTTTGCAACGTGATATCAAGTAAATCTGTAAAAAGTTTTATTGCCTCAGGATTTGAACGACTAAGCAGGTACTTCGCATAAAAAGATTTGAAAACCTCACGACTTTGCCAGAACTCACTATGATCATATTCGCTTAAACTACCCAGATAATTTTTGTGCATGGTTAGCATATTTGCAATAAAGATTTTTTGTACGTCTTGTTGCGTATCAAATGCAATCATTCTTAACGCATTGTCAAAGAGCCAACATGTTGTATTGTCTAAATAAAACTCTGTATTACCATCAAACTTTGCATTTAAAATTACATCTTTTAGCAGCGTCTCGCCAAATTCGCTCTTTGCTCGTTCAGCGCCCGCGTGATTATACATGTAATCCCCTAAAAGCCTGCCCTTTTCTTTTTTTCGATTTTCATCTATATTATATTGTATGAATTTTAGCAACCCATGCCAGCAATTTTCACTAAACTGTGGTCTTATTTCTAGAACATTTTCCACAATGCTTAATAACAGATATTGTTTTGTATCGCTATCGATAGCTGCTATAATTAATCGAAAAATAAGCGAGCGCAGTTCAACTTCATTAATAAATTCAGCATCTAGCTTAAATAGAAGTGGCACACCATATAAAATAGCATTTTTATCCAAAAAATCATCATCCATACCTCTTGAATAACCCGATTTAATTATTAATTGTGCTGATCCACGTTTTAATAATTCATCCCTGCACCAGATTTTTTCCTCATATTCGAGTTGGTCAAAATAATCACGCAAACCCAGAGTGGCCATTTTTCCTGGAGCGGTCATAAATGAAAATTCAAAATTAGAATTTTGTAAATCCTCATATCCCCTTTTCCAAGCTGCATAAGAATTATCATCAACTAACTTTCGATCAAAAACATTGGATGCCCATATCGTTCCTACAGCTGGCATTTTCTCACTTTCAAATGAATTTATTACCTCTGCAACATCTTTATCATAACCGGGGCTTAAAGCGATATAATTATCATAACCAGAAATAGTCACAGGTTCGAATTTATATTTTCTTATATCCATCTCTGATAAGGCTTTTCTCCATAAGAAATCTGCTTCGGGAACCAAAGCCCACATTGCATCAATTTGTTTAAACAATTGCGGGTTCATTGTCTGATGTATAAACATATAATCAGCTACAAAACCAATAAGCCCCCTAAAATACGTAACACGGTGTTTAAGTCTGTTAGCTTTAATTCTTTCACTTGCTAAAAATGCATTTGTCCCATAATAATCAGGGTGCAACATATCTCTGGTATATCTGGTACTGTCCCATTCAAAAATAGTTCTTGAGCCTAAAAGTACAGCAGTCGTTTCATCCAATAAATAAGGATGGGCCTGAATAACACTTGAAATTACCGCAACAACTCCTACATTATTTGAGTTGAGCATCAAATCTCTCATTAACTTCTTCAACTTTGCATGATTACCGGTTCCTTCTTCTGCTAAGTCTAAAAGACCTTTCTCCAGCGCCATTAATAAAGATTGAATAATTTCATTAATAGCGCTGTGACCCCTATAGAGCTCCCAATAATCATAACATCCATAATATACCCTTTTACCATCTTGTGCAAAATCCAGTTTTACATCTTGACGCTGTCCATTATGTCTTATGGTATTTTTTTTATTTTTTTCAAAAGCAGTATTCAAAAAATCACTTACATAATCAATGGCCTTATCGGGATGATAAAGAAACATCCAATAGAAAAATGTCTGGAAAGCACTCGGAGCTTCATAATGAGAACTTTCTTCAAGTCCCCAATAATTGAAAGCTTCCCCTTGTTCGATAAGACTCATTATAGTTCTGGCAGGATATATTTTAGGTTTCTCTAACCATTTATTCGAGGCCATACTCAATACCTCATCCGGAAAATATTTGCAGACCTGTTCACCATAAACTCCATCAACTATATAATTTTTGGTATACACCAAGACATTTTTATCATTCCATAAATCGTCATTCAATGATGGTAAGGCTATTACAGCATCAATCAGTTTTTTGACATCTCCCTTTACCACAGAGGTCAGCTTTAATAAAAGTCTAAGACTTAAACTCAAAGGAATGGGTAAGTTAAAATTTCTTCTGTAGTCCTTAAAAGAGGATTGATTCTTAAGGGTGTAATCTAATAGTAATAATGCAGCACTTCTTGCAGAAGAAGGTAAAGTCAATGGATTAAAATCAGGTAACTGCCTGCTCCAGTCAAAAATCACATCTAACATTAAACTTTCTATATCAGGAATATTACCAATAAAGTCCTTGTTTTCCAAGACAAAATCTATAAGTGCATCCCATCCTGATCCTGAAGGCACAAGGTCATTAAAGTCACTGGTAGTGTTCTTTAGCTCTTTACAGCAAGTCCTAAGTAAATGAATAATTCTCAAAAGCACAACTCCATTACTCTCCAGCAGTTGTTTTTTTAAAGAATAAAACATCGAGTAAGCATCTTTGGATCTTAGAATATAAACAAAAAGTTCATCTTTCCAGGATTGTTTAATTACTGGACTTAACAGTAATTCACTGCTGAAATTATCAGCCTCCTCAGGATCTTGTATATAAAATTCTTCAAGCCAAAGTCTAAAAGCACGTCTAACAGCAGGACTGTTATCTAAGTTTTCGATAAAAGCATGGGACGTCTCAGCATCCTGCTTTTGCTGTTTGATATAACGGATTAGTGCCCAATCCTCCAAAATATCATGAGCTGGTGAGAAACGATTTGATAATTCTCCTTGCTCAACCTGAAGTATAGTATCGCTAACCAAAGCGTCAGTTACCGCATCAGCTTCATAGGATGTATAAAGTTCCATTGATTTTGCGCGCTGTAATGCAATCTTTGAGAAAGTTGCTCCTCTTTCTCTCTGTCCTGCTTCAACAATTTCTTCCCACATAAGCTTTTTAAATTGTGTATCATCAAGATTTTCAACTTCTAACAATTGAGGAAAGATTCTAAATGCTTTATCCAAATAATACGGCGTTTTCAGTAAATGAATCAATTTAGGATTATTGAATAATGGCTCCATTTGGGGAATTTGAGCCCTTATTTGTCTCATTTCATCATCATTAAATTCATCAACGTAAAAAAATATTTCCCAAGAAAGAAGCTCACTGTGGTAAAAAATTTTGAACTTTTGCAGGAAATAATCCCTTATGGTAACCAATAAAGATAAACGAGGATTATTTTTAACCAATAAAAGCAGTTCAGTAAAAGCCCCTTCAAAACCAGCTTCAACAAGTTTCTCAAAACTTTCAATCCAAAATATCGTCTTTTTCTTTGAAAGAGGGCTCTCAATAAGCTCATTTACAGTTGCACTAAAACCTGCTTTTAAAAGAGCTCCATGCAAAGTAGGAGAAAAAAGTTGCTCTGAATTGAAGGTTATAACAGAGTTATCCGTGCTTTTTTCAAGATCCAAAATTAAGCCTTTTGCCAAAGCTGATTTTCCAGTACCTGCTTTTCCATGCAATACGAGCATTCTGCTGTTTTCAAGCATTTTTTTCGCATCACTAATATCCCTTGCAATATGTATATCCCCAATGGTATCAAGAGTTTTTGCTATAATTGAATTCTTTTTTATATCAATTAGCTTAAATGTACTAATAATGCTTGGGTTTTCTTCCTGTTCCACAGCAATAAAAGGCTCATAATTTGAAGGAATAAGATAATTATATGTCGTTATTTGTGTTGCAAAAAATCTATTTTTCTCCTCATATGTATGTACAATACCAAATAAAAAAACAGTTTCATTTATAACTGCAAAAACACCGCTTCCGGAAAGTCCTTGTACATTCTCTAACGCAGACTGATAACGAGTGTCCAGCATACCATCAAAATTTAACGTAAATAATTTAGGTTTATCTTTTAATGCTTCAACAAATTTTAAATTGTAAGACCGATCTTCTTTCCCACTGTTAAAAATCAGCAAAACCTCTTATCATACATTCACCGGCTGCTCCAGGTTTATCAATCACCTGAAAAAAATACTCAATACCTGACAGGCTCTCAATTCGCACTTTTGGAACTATGATCAGCGCAAGATCAAGTTCATTGCTCTCTGTACAGATTACCATATCGGTTTCCATTATATGGCAAGAATGATATTCACCCGTGGAAGGATTAAATATCTTTTCAATAATAATATCTTTATTTACATATTGTTTATCAAAATCTTTACCCGTAAGGCAATGCTTGGCCGTTAGAATATACATATAGTCAAGTGACTCGCTAGGCGAATATAGTAACGCTGTACCTATTTCATCATTGCATGTAATTTTTACGGTAGCATATTGGAATAATTGCTCGCTGTTTGTTGTCATGAATTAATGGGTAGATATTTTAAAGTCGTTTGTATGTGATCTTCTATAAAACTTTGGGTAAAATTATATCGCTGCTCTGGTTTTTCATCCACATTGAATAAGGACATAATTTCAGTGGTATTGGATGCAAAAACCAATTTAAGAGGCTTTCCAATAACAGCATGATGTTTTAAAATTCTGGCTAATGTTTCTTTATCGGGATGTTTATTAGTGATTCCATTTGCTGAGAAAACATATACGCCCGTATTTATCAAACCCAGAAGTTCCGGGCTTGTATTATTTTTACTGCCGTGATGTGATACTTTTACAAAATTCAGCGAAAGCGGGTGTCTTTCACTGTAACTTAATCTTTTAAGTGCATTAACTGCATCTGTAGGATGCCCGTCTGCTAAAAACAGACCGGTAATATCTTTAAATTTTAAAAGAAAAGCTATTGAGCTGCCGTTTGCAAGGTCAACATTTTCTTCAAACTTTTGCTCATCAAAATCTTCAATTTTCTTATGATGATCACCTTTCGAATTCGACATTCTCACCGGTTTCTTTTTCTCTCTTTCGATCCAGTCCCTATCAGCTGCTGCAATTTTATCAGCGGTTGGTGAAAGTATGGTAATCTGTAGACCGTAAAAATCTTTTACACCGGTTTTATCTGTAATCTGCTCAATTGGAAGTTTATTGATGCTTTCAAGATATGTCCTTAAACCAATGCCCTGCCTATAACCTATCCTTCCGTTGGTATCAGATATTTTAAACCCTGCATGATTAAACCAAAACAACTTTACCAGTTTTTCTTTGTCAACAATAGAAGTGTCTCTTGTAAAACCAATTACAGCCCCTATGTGATCCAGGTCAATATGTGTAATAACCCACAGATCTACACATTCTCCCACCTCTGAAATTGAAGAAAGTACAGGTTTAAAAATCGTATCATAACTTTTTACGTATCCTCCATCAATGAGAATGTTATGCCATAAATTATCATTGCCAAGATACCTGATCCAAATAGCATCTCCTCCACCGGCGTCAAAAAACTTAATAGTAATTTCATATGAATTTGAAATCATTGTAATTGGTTCTTGGATTACTTAAAAGCGTTAATCAAAAACAACCTATTAGGTTAGAATTTTACATTTAACCAAAGATACGCAGAATTAAAATTTTATCTAGTCTTAAATTTACAACCTTAATTATTGATTAATAATCATAAAAAAACTTTAAACAATTATTCCATATCTTTTTATAAATATAAAGTGGACCTGATACCATCTTTTCAACAAAAAATGTAAAATCATATATAACTAAATATATTGTTGATTAAATCCCAAACAGGACATCCAAACCAAAATACTGAAGGCACACAAAGACAGCCTCTACTTCCAGTAAGCCAATCTCTTCAGATCTTCCATAAAATCTAGAGAAATTTGTCTCGTAGAGACCCCCTCTTCAAAATATAATACCCCCCTTTTTTCTATCAAATAATTTTTATAAATTTGCTTCAACTACTAGATTAATATGTTGGTAAATAAATTACAGTTTAACAAAATCCCACATTCTACAATAATAAAGAATAAGGTTTGTTTGTTTTTATTTTGTTCGGTTTAGTACTTTTCTTGTACCTCAACATCTGTAAACTCCAGTAAAAGCTGAATTGTTAATTTCTGCATCTAATCACTACAACAATTGTTTATTTCTTATCTTTGATTCTATAATGATTTAATACGCTGAAAGTTAAGTGACCCTATAAGTGACCCTAGCTTTAGTAATATATCGTAACCCTTTGTATTTACTGGGATTGGCATAAAATTAGCGGTACCTCTTTCTCCGCTTGATGAAATTTCGAAAGAAATTTTCAAAAAACTAAAACCTTTAGATCTCACGATTTAAAGGTTTTTTTGCTTTTACGATAAACTGTACCTATCGGTGTACCTGTTCTGAAAAATGATTGATAATGCCCGTATTTATTGAGATTGCAATAAAGACTGAGGAACCTCTTCCTCCGCCAAATGAAGTTTCAAAGTAAACTTTAAAATTTGAAAGTCTTTAAAAATTAAATTTTTAAAGGCTTTTTCTGTTTTTATACGCAATCAAAATACACATTAAATCTCATAGTACAGTGTACCTATAGGTGTACCTTTTATTTTTTAACAGAAATAGGTACACTGTATTTTGGGAATTCCTGCGCAATTCCCTTAAAAGAAAGGAGACTCTCATAGTTTTTGTTCAATTTTATTAATTAGAAAAACGATGAGTTATGGTAAAAGTAATTTTCTACATCAAAGCACAAAAAGCAAACAAAAAAGGTGAAGCTCCAATCTTCGCCAGAATAAGCTTTAAAACAAAAGAAACTGCAATCGCTACCGGAAAATCAATTACGCTGGATAGATGGGAACAGACAGCCAAACTGAGGAATGTCTTGAAGATTGAGAAAGAAAAAGTAATTAAACAGGCACTTGATAATTTCCATCTGGCAGTTGAAAAGAAATTTAACGAGCTGTATAAAATTGATCCTGAAGTTTCTTTGACACATCTGAAAAAGGAGCTTTCAGGAAAATCCACAGGAAAGCGGGATTCCATAACAATAATTGAAGTTATGGAAAAACACAACGCATATTTTAAAAAAAAGGTTGATGCCGGAGATCGTTCTCCAGCTTCGCTGCAGAAATATGAAAGGGCTAAATGCCTCTTGAAAAATTTTATGGAAAGCCAATACCGATTAAGCGACATGGAGGCTACTGAAGTCAATGGCGCGTTTGTACATAATCTTGAAGAGTTTTTAACCTATGAGAGCACTTACAAACGACGCACAGGAATTAAGAATAACTCTGTAGTGAAATATATTAAGTCCTATAAAACAGCCTGCAATCATTGTATTAAGCTTGACCTTTTGGAAAAAAATCCATTTAATGTCTATAGAGGGAGGTTAACGGTGAAAGATGCCATTTTCCTGACACAGGAAGAACTTAAGAAAATTGAAAATAAACAGCTTTCATTTGAAAGACTCAGACGAGTAAGGGACATTTTTCTTTTCAGCTGTTATACAGGCTATGCCCCCGTAGATGCGGCAAAGCTGACCCAGGAAAATATATTTTCCGGCAACAATGGAGAGCTGTGGCTCATCACTACAAGAACCAAAACCGCTATCAGGGCTAATGTTCCGATTCTGCCCCCTGCCCTTAAAGTAATAGACAAATATCGCGGGCAGCAGACAGGGCTTATTCCAAGTATTTCAAATCAAAAGATGAACGCCTACCTTAAAGAACTGGCCGATATCTGCGGGATCGACAAACATCTTACGTGGTACGTGGCCAGGCATACATTTGGAACCACCGTGACGCTGGGTAACGGCGTAAGGATTGAAAATGTATCGGCAATGATGGGACACACAAATATTAAACAGACCCAGCATTATGCAAAAGTACTTGACAAGAACGTACTTACAGATATGAATAAGGTCATGGAGTTGTACCGCTGATTTACAAAAAAAGGATTCCCGAGGGAATCCTTTTTAACATTCGTTATCTCTTAATATTCTATCTATTTTTTTAGCCTCATAAAGAAATATGTCTCCCAGCTTTGTATAAGGTATAATCCCTGTCTGTCTATATTTGATTATTGTGTTGCTGGAGAGTCCAAATATTTTTTTTAAATCTTCATTCCTATAATATTTTGGTTTTATACTATTGGAACTTATAATCATATCGATCTTTTCAAGCTTCAGATACAGAGGATCCAATAGCTTTCTAAAAGCTGTAAGAAGTCTGGGTTTATAGTGACCAACTTCATTTTCTATCTTATTCATAACTGCATTAGATATGTTGTTTCCTAATTTCTAACCTTTTGATGAATCTGTCAAGCAGACGCCGCTGTTTTTCACGATAAGTATATCCCTTAGCTTCGGAAAATTCTCTGGTAACTGACTTTAATGGCGCCTGTTGGCCGCCATCTCCCCTGTAACTGAAATTTTTCTCAAGAAAATGCTGCATAAGGTTCCTATTTTTTACATCATCATATTCGTCAAAGAAGAGGATTCCTTCATCCATAAGAACGTAAAACAAAAGTGCCAATTCACACTTTTTCAAACTGGAACTGCAGCATATTTTCCTGCTAAGCATTGGATTGCTTCTCTTTACCGCTTTTTCCAGCGATCTCACCTTTCTGTAGAGTGAATGAAGCAATTTTGGGATCATTTCTGGAGTGTTGGGCCTCATCTCTTTCATCGTAACCAAGTGTAAAAAATATTTTGCTCGCTTTATTCTTCTTAAAAGAAGGTACATATTTTAAGTATCCATACTCTGTCATTTCCTTAAGACATTTTCGATAGGTTCTGTGTGCCGATATTTTTGCTGTTTCCATTATCTCACTGCTGAATACCTCAACAGGATTACAACAGCCCCTATCTTCACTCATGTAAAGCAGAGCAGCATAAATACCTATGTGCGTACTGCTGATCCGATAATCGTTTCGGATTGCTTTAAAGAACTTGGATAAGGGCTTAATTGCATTCATGTCCTACATAGATTGCGTTTTACGGCGCTTTGTACTTTGCTTCTTTTCCTGTGAAGACTCTTCCTGAGATAAATCCTCTTTGACACCCTTGCTTTTTGAATGCGTGGTCTTTTGCGATTCTTCCTCTTTCTTTGTTTGTCGTGAGTCCAGACGATGATGACTGGAATCATAAACTGACACTGTCTTAAATTGAGGATTTGCTTCTACAAACTGTTTTACCTCCGTACCATTTTTTAAAAAAGTTGCGGACTGCAGGTTACCCTTTTTCAGGGAATTTATCAAGTCATCTTTATATTTAGGATTAGCAAGTTCCTTAATATTATGCTTTGCCAAAGCAGCCTCAAGGTCAAAACCGTATTTTTCATGATAATGGTTAATCATAAAATTTCCCTTGGAATCAGTATTTTTAAAGTCTATCTGCAACCCGCTTTACTTCCTGTCTTATGGATCAGGATGAAGAAAAAACCTGTATCATTAAAAACGATACAGGTTTTCCATCACAATCAAACGTACTCCTGGAATTGCAGATTTGAAATTATTGTTGATCTTCTTCTTTTGCGTCGAAGTTGATTGTGTTATAAGCGGCTTCTGTTAATAACGTATCGGCTTGTTTTTCTTCTGCCAATGTTTTCTCCAAAAGCAATACGGCATCATCCTCTCCTAAAGTGGTAGCAAAGGATGTCAATGTTCCGTAAGTGGTGATTTCATAATGCTCTATTTTTTGCGAAGCGGCAATAATACCGGCATCGCGTACAGGCCCCACTTCTGTTTCTTCCATAATACCCTCACCTTCTTTGATAAGGCCTTCCATGGCATCACATTTTTTTGCTTCAGGCTTTTCTCCTACCAATTTAAAGACCTGTTCAAGTCTGGTCACCTGTTCCTGCGTTACAGCCAGATGGTCGTTAATGGCCGTAATGAGGTTTTCCGAACTCGCATTCTTGGCCATCTTTGGCAATGCTTTGGTCAGTGCTTTCTCCGCCCAGTAGATATCCTTTAAAGAATCTACAAATAGTTCCCTGAGTCCTTCTGCTGCAGAAGGTTTGGCTTTTACAGTTCCGTTTGAAGCTGTCTTAGAAGCTGTCGTTTTATTTTTGCTTGCTGCAGAAGTGCTTGCACTCTTGGCTGCGGTGTTTTATTTTATAATGACTGCTAAAACTTTTCAATTTCCTGCAGTTTGACAACCGAAGTTCCCTGAGGCAATTTCCAAGGTGCTTTGGCCAGTTTCATGGCAAGTACTTCGGTGGGCAGCGGTTTATATTTTTTCAGCAGTCCGATCCCGTTGAGAAAGCCAAGGGTTTTAGCTATTATTTTCTCTCCGCTCCTGTCAGTTCCTTCGCGCAGTAAAGGGCCGGGCCTGAATATGATATACTGCCCGAAATCCAGTTCCGAAATAGTAGTTTCCAGCTCTCCTTTCATTCTGGAATAGAAAATCCTGCTGCTGGGCGACGCATCGGACGAGGAGACAAGTACCATCGAACTGACCCTGTTCTTTCTTGCAATGGTGGCAAATGTAGCCGGAATTTCAAAATCAATTTTCCACTGCCCTTCCTTGGAACCCGCATCTTTCAGGGTGGTGCCCAGACAGGAAAAAAGAATATCTCCCGAAATAAGTTCGCTGTACTGCTGCGGATGCGAAAAATCAATCACATGTTCGGTCAGCTTAGGATGTGATCTTCCCGTAGTCCGTCTTACGAAAATGGTGACCGACGTATAGTCATCATCCTGTATCAGTTCATTTAAGAGAAACTTTCCCGTGGAGCCAGTGGCTCCTATCAACAGTGCTTTCATAGCTTTATGTTTAGTATTGAATTTCAAATGGTCCGTCAAGGCATCAGACACTTATAGTAATCATACCCTAAGATAGCGAAAAAAATAATTCTTGCTAAAAACGAACCAAAAGGACAGATAAATACTTTATGAAATAAAATAGTAAGATAATAAATAATGTAATTCTTAAAGACGCAATGTTTTAGGATTGCATATCAATTGAAGACTATTGCCAGGGATCCAGAACGACCTTAACACAGCCATCTTCCTTCTTTTTGAATATATCGTAAGCATGTGAAATTTCGGATAAAGGAATTCTGTGGGTAATAATATCATCCAGTTTTACTTTTCCCTGAACTACATACTCCAATAGTTTATCGATATGTTTATGGGCAGGAGCCTGTCCTCCTTTTAGGATAATTCCTTTGTCGAAAAACTGACCAAGGGGAAAATTATCATAATTGACCGGATATACCCCCAACACCGATACAATACCGCTTCTGCGTACCGCGCTCATACAGGCTTCTAAAACCTTGGTAGATCCCTTTTCAAAATTGATAGTGGCTTTCAGACGGTCTGCAAAATTACGGTCCGGCTCAAAACCTACCGCATCAATACACACATCGGCTCCACGACCTTGGGTAAGAGCGCGTATCTGCTCAACCACATCTTTGGCACCATCTTCCCAAAGTATTGTAGTGGCACCAGTGGTTACCTTAGCTTTATCGAGTCTGTACTGTAAAGTATCGACAATAATTACCTGGGCAGCACCACGAAGCCAGGCGCTTTTAGCGGCCATAAGACCCACTGGTCCTGAACCGAATATCGCTATTGTTTCCCCGCCTTTTACTTCTCCCCAGTCCACACCAGTATATCCGGTGGGGAAAATATCAGTCAGGAAAAGTACCTGTTCGTCTGTCAGATTCTCTGGCACGATACGTGGACCATAGTTGGCATATGGCACCCGAACATATTGCGACTGTCCGCCATCATAACCGCCGTAAAGATCCGTGTAGCCAAAAAGTGCGCCCCCTTTTTCTGTAAGTATGCCTCCTTCTGGTCCGTAATGCTCGGGATTACTGTGCTCACAGTTTCCCGGAACATCATGATTGCAGAAAAAACAGTTTCCACATGCGATAGGAAATGGAACCACGACACGATCCCCTCTTTTCAGATGGTTAACTCGCGCTCCCACCTCTTCTACGATACCCATAAATTCATGGCCAAGCACCATTGGTCTGGGCTGTGGCAAACCACCGGAATAAATGTGAAGGTCAGATCCGCAGATCGCCGTCGAGGTAACTTTTAAGATAATATCGTCCTGCTCTTTTAATTTAGGATCATCTACAGTATCGTACTGTACAGATCCAGGTCCGTGAATGACTGCTGCCTTCATAGTTATTTTTTTTAGTTAATAGAAAGCTAAATAACTAAAAAATCAGTTTTTAATTTTACATTATTTAGGTGAAAACTTACAAATAACACAACTGGAAATCCTATAAAAATTGTTTCTAAAACTGTAAAAGGCAGCGCTTTGCAATTTTATAGCTTTGATAATTCTTAAATAAAATACTCATGGATTCCTCAGAAAATAAAATCAAAAGTTCCAGTATCACTTCAGGAGAGAACATATCGTTTTGGATAGATACTACCTCTATCATTTCTTTCCATAAGCCCGATAAGGATGTTACAGCCGAAGTGCTTATTATTGGCGGGGGTATCGCTGGCTTAACAACTGCCTATAAATTATTGCAAGCAGGAAAAAAAGTAGTCCTTGTAGAAGATGGTTTTATTGGCAGTGGAGAAACAGGCCGTACCACGGCACATTTAACCTGCGCGCTTGATGACCGCTATTACTTTTTGGAAGAAACTTTTGGGGAAGATTCAGCAAAACTTGCAGCAGAAAGCCACAGAGCTGCAATCGATGAAATTGAACAAATCATTACAACATTGAATATAGACTGTTCCTTTAAAAGACTCAACGGTTATTTATTTCTTGATCCATCTGATAAAGAAGAAAACCTGGATAAGGAATTTAAAGCCACACAAAAGGCGGGTTTAGCAACTTCCATCTTGCAGGGAACTCCGGCTGTTGCAAATGGTGAAAATCAGAGATGCCTGGTGTTTCATGAACAGGCGCAATTTCGTATACTGCATTATCTAAAAGGACTCGCTGATGCTATTGTTAATCTTGGTGGAATTATTTACACCGAAGCCCATGCCGAAGAAATAACCCAAAAAGGAGCAAAAGTGAATGGCTATACTTTTTCTGCAGACCAAATAGTGATTGCCACCAATACTCCAATTAATGATGTAATGACCATGCATACCAAACAGCATGCTTACAGAACTTATGTGATTGCAGGTAAAATTCCAAAAAATACACTGCCTTATTCACTTTGGTGGGATACCGGCGATCAGCAATCCAAATGGGTTTCCCAGCCGTATCATTACGTACGCCTTGAAGAATATGATGAACACTATGATCTATTGATTTCAGGAGGAGAAGATCATAAAACCGGCCAGGCAGATGAGCAGCATATTTCGCAGATGGAACGCTACGACAAATTGGAATCCTGGACGCGCAATTATTTCCCAATGTTAGAAGATGACCTTACATACAGATGGTCAGGACAGGTAATGGAACCTGTGGATTCACTTGGCTTTATGGGAAAAAATCCGGGTGACGATAACATTTATATCATAACAGGAGATTCCGGTAACGGAATGACACATGCCACCATTGGGGCATTGATTATCTCCGACAGCATCACAGGCGTTAAAAATAAATGGGAGGATTTATACAGTCCTTCAAGAGTTACTTTAAAAACAACCAAGGATTTTATAAAAGAAGCGGGTAATATGGCTTCGCAATATCTGGACTGGATAAAAGGATCTGATTTAAAAAACACGGCAGATTTACAGCTGGGAGACGGTGGTGTACTTTCGTCAGGATTAAAAAGAATTGCCGTTTTCCGTGATTATGAGAATACCTTAAAAGCTTTTTCAGCAGTATGTCCGCATTTAGGCTGTATTGTTCAATGGAACGGTGATGAAAAATCGTTTGACTGTCCTTGTCACGGGTCTCGATTTGATACTGAAGGAACAGTAATCAACGGACCCTCGCAAACAGACTTACCAAAAATCCATATCAAATAAAAAACATGAAAGCTATTATACTATTAGGAACCTTAAAAAATAAAGGTCGCTCCAACACAGAAGCGCTTGTTGAATTTCTTGGTCAGTATCTTACCCAACAAGGTATCGAATTCGAAATCATAAGACTGGCAAATCAGGAAATTGTTCCGGGCACTTACACACATATGAGTACCAAGGATGACTGGCCGGAAATTTATAATAAAATCCTTGAGGCAAAAATTTTATTGTTTGCAACACCTATCTGGTGGAATAATCATTCCTCTGAACTTCAAAGGTGCATCGAACGCCTTGACGAAGTATATGATATTATTCTCCAAGGAAAAGATTCTCCCCTGGATGGTAAAATTGGTGGCGTTATCGTAACGGGCGATTCGGACGGAGTGGAACATATTACCGGAAACATTGCAAATTTCTTCTGCAGTATCGGGGTAACCGTTCCTCCCTACTCTTCACTTGGCGTAATATGGGAAGGTCATGCAAAGGGCTCCAAAAAAACCAAGGCACAGCTACAGAAATACTACCAGCGTAACTACGCTAAAGACGCACAGGCCATGGCCGAATCATTGAAAAAAGCAGCTAAATAATTGAAGTTGAAAAAGAACTTAATTTTTTTTATAATATGATACAGAAAATTGAAACATCAGACAATTTCGTGGCTTTCAGGGCTGTTGGTGAAGTAACGGCGCAAGATTACAAGACAGTGATAGCACCGGCGGTAAAAGCATTAGTGGAACAGATTAACGAGATTAATTTTTTGTTTTTAATTGATACTGAACTTGGCAATTTTACTGCTACCGCCTGGCTTGAGGATGCCATGATGGGGCTCCGAAATCTTGGAAAATGGAATCGTGCAGCTATAGTAACTGATTCTGACAAAGCAATTTCCTTTACCAATGGATTCAGTTACATCGTCCCGGGGGAATTTCGAGGTTATAAAAAAGAAAAAATCAAGGAAGCATTAAGCTGGGTTCAGGGAAGTGAAATACCTGTTCTGACTACAAAGGAAATAATCAGCGAACCCTATATTGATCCTGATGACCTGGGTGAAGAAAATTTATCTAATGGTTATTCAGATGCCGATGATATAGATTACAATTATAAAGCATAATCGCATAAAAATTAAGATTTAGAACGGCTGTCTATTTAAAATAAGCGGCTGTTTCAAAAACGCTAAAAGAATTAGATTATAATGCTGTATAAGAGTGCTTATAATTGTCTTATAGCAGTTTCTTAAAAAAAGACACAATTTAAAAACTCAAATACTTTTTATCATGGATGTTAAAAAAGCAATATCACGACGCTCCGCCATAACCGGTATGGGAGCAGTATTGGCAACTGCAGCAATTAATCCTGCCCTTTCCCGTAGTTTAAATACAGATGAAAACAACCTGTTTAATGGATCCGAAGATCCTGCCACGAAATATCCCAGACCGCCTTTTAAGGAACAAAAACAACCTTGGCCTGGTCTTGTAAGTAAAATGGATCCACGACCTGATCACGGCGAGAAAAGTTATAAAGGCAGCGGAAGACTAAAGGGACGCAAGGCACTCATCACAGGAGGTGATTCCGGAATGGGCAGGGCTGCCGCTATCGCCTATGCCAGAGAAGGCGCTGATGCTGCTATAAATTATTATCCTACTGAAGAAGAAGATGCAAAGGAAGTCATACAGCTGATAAAAGCCGAAGGACGCAAAGCTGTAGCTATTCCCGGTGATTTGCGCGATGAGGCATTCTGTAAGTCATTAGTAGATCAGGCAGTAAAGGCGTTGGGAGGACTTGATATAGTAGTCAATAATGCTGCCAGACAGCAGACTCATGCCTCAATCCTGGATATTTCAACAGAGGATTTTGACGCTACAATGAAAACCAATATTTACGCTCCTTTCTGGATTATCAAGGCCGCCCTTCCCCACTTGCAGCCAGGTTCTTCAATCATAGGCACAAGTTCAGTCCAGGCCTATGCTCCAACCGAGGATTTATATGACTATGCCCAGACAAAAGCCGCTACTACTAATTATATCAAATCACTGGCCAAACAGCTTGCTCCAAAGGGAATCAGGGTTAATGGTGTTGCTCCGGGTCCGATATGGACTCCCCTGCAAGTAAGCGGGGGAGCTACCATGGAAAAACTGAAAGAATTTGGTTCCCAGACACCTATGGGAAGGCCTGGACAACCGGCCGAGCTTGCTTCTATTTATGTGCAGCTTGCAGCTAATGATGCCAGCTACGCCACAGGGCAGATTTATGGGGCAAGCGGTGGTGAAGGTAACCCATAAAAATACAACATTTAAAGAGATACGATATTGATAGCATATAAAGTCCATATCAGGGTAGCTTTAAATTTAAAGCCTGCAATAAAGTGCCTCTGTAGTTGCAATTACAGAGGTTTTTATTTTAATATCCTGTTAGATTGCGATCCCTTAAATCAAATAACGCCATGGAAGATATATTTTTTAAAGATTGGAAAAGCATAGGACATGTTGTTCTTGCTACAGTAATTGCATTTATTACCTTGTTTTTTTTCTTAAGAATTTCAGGTAAACGAACCCTCGCGAAACTTAATGCCTTTGACTTTGTTGTAACTGTAGCTTTGGGATCTACCTTATCCTATATGATGCTGGCCATGGTTCCTCTAACGGAAGGCGCTATTGTTTTGTTCCTGATTATTATATTACAATACATTTTTGCCTTGACAGCCCGTTCGTCAAAAAAAATGGAAAAGCTTATAAATGCAGTGCCGAGCCTAATATTTTACAATGGTGAATTTATAGAGAAAACGATGGCGAAAGAAGCCATAACCAAAGGTGAAATATTTTCAACGATCAGGAACTCGGGAATTGACCAGATAAACGAAGTAAAGGCTGTAGTTATGGAACTTAACGGGCAGATTACAGTTGTAAAAAAATCAATTGGCAAAGGAAGCAGCTCCTTAGATGATATTACACCTTAAACAAAGCTTTTAACCACTTGCGGCCATTAGGCAAATCTTATAAAAGGTAAAAAAAATTATGTAAAGAAAAAGCCAAATTATTTCTGAAATTTGCTTGTAAATCAGTTTAATGATGAATATATATTTGCGAACTTAGGGTCTATTTCTATATTTCTTAGCGCTTTCTGCGGGAACGCTAATGATGAGTCATTTCATTTTTAGTATGTAACACCATGTCGGTCAAAATGAATGTTCAAACTGATTCTTTTTCATTACTTACTGGACGTTACATTAATATAAACTAAAATTCTTTTGTATGCATACAGTTACAGCGTGGAGCACGACTGCTCAGGCAGATATTGAAAATAGCGAAATACTTTTAGAAAGAAAAATTCTTGATTATACCTATCAATTTTACAATACAGGCGATTCGCTCTGGATTGTGGCACTTATGCCCGAAAACGCAAAAATAGCTTTTCGTACGGCATTTGCAATGAACAACTGTTTTGAAGTTGTCAATCTTTTTGACGACGAAGATACCATTGTTTTTGTACTCGATTCCAGACTGGGCAGTTATGAGGTTCGTGTTAATTTTCCGGATAAATCTTCCCCTCTCTTGCATTATACGACCACTTTTAAGGCAAATATTCCATTGATGATTCCGTTTTGGCCACGAGATATAATTCCGCTGACAGAAAATGGAACTATTGAAAATACCAGCGGAAAAATTCATATGGAACAATTCGGATCCCGATCCGGATTACTATTTGCAAGCATTACAAAACCAAAAACAGGATCGTTTTTTTATTTTCAAAACCTTACCTCACTATCTGAATATTGTGAGGCAACCCAAACGGAATCCAAAAATACAGTTGGCGGAGACTGGCCTGAAATTGGATTTCAGCTTCCTATCACTGATAAATTACCGCTTCCAGCAGATAAAACTTTTACAATATCAGACGCTTACATAGTATTAGAAACTGAAATATTAGAGGAAACATCCGCCATTTGTGAACACTTTTTAAATAATCTGGTGAAGATCTATAAAGTGCTGCAGCAGCCCAGAATTGAATATCACAACTGGCCGGAAATCGCTCAAAATGTTGTAATAGATTTGTCACAAAATAAAGGCGCATGGACACAAAAAAACGGAATTCCGTATCTAAATGCTTATCTGTGCGATTATGAAACGCCTGCAGAAAGTATGGTTCAGCTCGCTGTATTGTCTCCGTATAGTGAATATGGGAAATGGAGCGGGCAAAAACATTCGCTTTACGACGATTTAATTAACGGATTACCCGCTTTTTACGATCCAAAAATAAATTGTATCAACCGATGGCTTCCTGCACTTGCAGACAAACTGGACAACTCCGAAGAGCAAAAAAAAGAAATGGTGATGGATTCCTGGTATCTGCATCACCCTTTAATGAATTTGGCCAGACTGGCTCTGCACGGTGACAAAACAGCTGAAAAACTATTATTAGATTCTATTGATTATGCTATAAAAGTAGCCCACCATTTTAAATACAAATGGCCGGTATTTTATGATATGGAAACCCTTAAAATAATCAAAAAAGAAACAGCGCCGGGTAAAGGCGGAGAAAGAGATGTTTCAGGAGCTTACGCCCATTTAATGCTGCTTGCTTTTAAAGTTACCAAAGAAAAACGTTATGTAAACGAAGCAGAAAAAGCAGCAAAAAAATTAACTGAACTGGGACTTAATATTTTGTACCAGGCCAATAACACGGCTTTTGCGGCCGGAGCATTATTAGAATTGTATAAAATCACGAATAAGAAATTATATCTGGAGATCAGTTATACCTGTCTTACCGGATTGTTTAAAAACATTCAGCTTTATGATTGCAGATACGGTTTTGGTAAAAACTACACCAATTTCTTTTCGATATTCCCACTCAATAATGCGCCTTATACGGCCGCATATGAGGAATTAGAAGTTTATGCCGCTTTATCAGAATATTTCATTCAGGCGAAGGATGTTGAAATTTTACCATCTTTAAAAACATTAATTCCGGAATTTATTAAATATGCAGTAAACAGAATTGCCTATTATTATCCGCCTAAGCTGCCAAAAGAAATGCTCTCAGAAGAAGTTAAAACAGGAGAGTTACAAGCTGATTTATGGGTTCCCTTAGAGGATTTATACAATGGATGGGAACAAAGCGGTCAGGTTGGTCAGGAAGTTTATGGCGCCGGAATGGCTTTTGGAATTGTACCGAGACAATACATCAAAATCGACGAAGACTTTTTAATTTTTATCGATTATCCACATCAATTTACTAAAAGAGGAAAGTCAGTTACCATCCATCTCGATGGTGATAAAGACATGACCTGCAATTTAAAAGTTATAAAACTTTCTAAAAGCAAAATAGACTTTAAAGTTCTACAGGATAATGAAATGCTTAAAGCGCACAAAAAAACGGCGAAAATGCACGAATACGAAATTTCAGGTCAGGCTCTAATTAAAATTCAATGGTGATATACTAATAATAAAAAAACTAATAAATGGAAAAATTAACAAATTACTTTGGACAAAATATTAAAGATAAAAGAATTGTAATCACAGGTGGAACAACCGGAATTGGCAAAGCAATTGCGGATTTATTGGTTTCTCTTGGAGGACGCGTTGTTATTTTTGGAAGAGATCATGAAGATTTCAAAAATGCCGTTGAAGATATTAAACAGCAATTTCCGGGTAGTGAAATATATGGCACTCCTGCCGATGTCAGCAAAAAAGAAGACATTGCTAAAATCATGGAAATTGTAGACAATGAATTAGGCGGAATTGATATTCTAATCAACAACGCAGCCTTACCTGCCCAAGGAATCACAGAAAGCAGTTATGAAAATTACCAATATGTTATAGGTACTAACATTACAGGATATCTCGCCTTTTGTGAAGAAGCTGCATCAAGAATGAAAATTCAAAAATCAGGTCACATCATCAACATTGGGTCTATGAGCGCAGAAAGCCGTGAAGCCACCAGTACGATTTATGTGGCGACCAAATCAGCGATACGGGGTTTTAGCACTTCGCTACGTAAAGAGTTAAATCCGCTTGGAATTAAAGTCTCCTTAATTGAACCCGGAGCGGTAACAAGCGATATGCAAAAAAGTTCGAAAGAAGAACAACAGGAAAAAATAATAAAACTCGAAATGCTGAAAGCAGAAGATATTGCAATGAGCACCTTGTTTTGCCTGTCTCAGCCAAAGCGATGCGATATCGTCACGATGCAGATACGCCCGCACCTGCAGATCATTTAATTTTTCCTGATCAAATTCAATATTTAGCTGAACGCTGATTTATGATACGAATGTACCCGCACTAGTGAGTACTTTTTATATAGTGACAATTTACGTGCTGTTATTTCTTTTTCAGGGAAAAATAATCTTACCCCGATAGCAGTGAAATCATAGGCGGCGGGCTTTGGCGCATAGATTGCTTGGCCAGTATTTTTTAATTTTATTAAACTTAAAAAACAACTATGATAGATGATAAATCAAAAACAGGAAAAGGAGATGATTCGCATTAATGTGAGTGAATTATATACCACCGCTGCTCAGGACGGGTCTGAAGAAGAATTGTCATTGCAAGATATAAAACAAATACAAACTCAATAAACAGTCTATTATGAAAGAAGAAAACAATGGACCTTACGGCCAGGGAGGCCGTAATATTCCCAATTCAGATCAACAAAACAAAGATCAAAACAGCAATCCATATGATTCTGAGAATCTTGACAATGAATCAGAGAGTGAACTCAAAGATATAACCGAGCAGGACATTGAGAAGGATCTTAGAGATAATGATCCATCTGAAGGTTTTGAAACTGAAATTGACAATCCAGAAGACGATGAATTTGAAACTGACCAATTTCAAACCAGTGAACTGGACCGGGATAACCCGGCTCATAAAGAATTCGAAATCGGCCAGCTCAGCTGTGAGGAGATTAAAAACGATGAGTTTAACAGGGATGAAATAGATAATGATGCGTTCAAAAATGATGAATTTGGCCAGGAAAATTTTTAATGTATTCAGATTTTGATCAAATAGAAAAACCGTTACTGATCACTGTTTTTCTATTTGGGATATTTTGAAGATTTAATAAATATTAAACAGCAGTTCTCTCCCTTAAAAGCACCATAATGCGCAAGATCTGGCTGGCAGCAGCCCTAGCCCCAATACGAGTGAAATCCTATGCGCCGGGGGTTCCGGCGCATAGATTGGAACGGATAGCGGAAAAAGCTCCTAAAAAAATAATATTATACACAATTAACAATGCTGACCACTCCAAATTAAATTCCGGCAGCAACCCTTAACACCCGATCAAGCTTAATACCCGATTATTCAATCCCTGCAGAACTCTGCCCGATTTTGTACAGTCAAAAAAAGAAAAAGCATTATTTTCGCCACAGCAAAACAAAGATCCCCAAATGACCGAAAATAGCTATCGGTTGAATTTCGATTATCAGCAATACAATGATCCTGCCGACGGCCCCCACTCATCTAAACCGCGTTTTGGATAGCCGCAACTTTTATAAAGGCCGCTAGCCGTACAAACAGCAAAAAACCGTTAGTAACTGAATATCTGCAGCTGCAAAAAGAGACGATGATAAATGAAGAAATTTGAAATTGCAGCTGCAGGCCAGGGAAAATGGCTGGTATCGCACAACGAGTGCCTAAAATTCACCTGCCAGTTTGAAAATAAAAGATTTAATGATAAGAAGGTCAAGTAAATTCATATGAATAAATCGTCAAATTAGAAGTATATTGAAAATCGATTTTTAAGCGGAGGTTATTACTTACATTGTTGCTGCTTAAATGTATAGAGACAAAGAAATTTTTATAAATACTTTTTAAAATTATAATTTATAGAATCGGTTTACTCTTAATGATTTATTGGTTCATCTCCTCATTTTACGCAGTAAAGCATGCGAATTATGTAATTTTGACTCTGAAATTTATAAAATAATATTTCAATCCAATTATAATTTTGCTTTTGTAAGAATAATATATAATTACTACTTCTATATGAGAATGCTGCTTTTAATTGTTTACTGCGTTTTGACCATTCCCACTTACCCCCAAAAGCAAAACTATTCTGCTAAGGTTATGTTAGGTATGGAGACGTACGCCTTTCTGAAGGGACAGGGTGCAGCTCTTAAAAAAGTTGCCTCTCAGTTCCCAGCACTTAAAGATGATGCCATAGCAATAGAAAAAAGTTCAACAGTAATATTTGGTCGTGCAGAGATAAATATAAAGCGCTTTTTGAAAGATGAGCTGGGCGATGCAGAATTCAATAGGATAGAGCATCGAATAGATTCACTTCTGAGCGAACAATTAAAGCAGCCAATTCAGAAGAAAGAGTATGCACAAAATTTTATTGAAAAAGTCAAATCTGAATTACAGCTGAGCAAGACAGGAGGTATTCAGAAAGGTATTATTTCATTTGCATACCATGATGCCCCGCATCAGGAAGTTACCGATGGACACATTATCCATTTTACAACAAAAGGGCATCCTAAGGCAGAGGAGTCCGCCGTTGCGCTATCCATACCCAGAAGCTGGAGCGCCGAGGAAGCAGAAATGCCTGCCACAGTGCAGCAGTTTACCAGTCATGACGGAAAGGGCATTGAGAAAATCCTGATAATGGTTCATGACCTGGATGAAGAAAACCAGGACATTGTTCTCAATGAAAAGTCTGTTGCTGAAATGATACCTCCCCAAAGCCATGTGATACGCACTGAGGCTGTCGTTATTGACAATTTGCCCGCAATGATGATTGAGGTTGAAGAAGTATTAAATATATCACATAATAAGAAAAAAATACGTATGCTGCAGTTTATGTTTACTCACGAACAGAAATTATACTGCCTGCAAGGCAGTGTCGGACCAGCCGACGTAAATCAGAATCTGGACCGTCATATAAAAAAATATGAACCGCTGTTCCGGCTTATTGCTGCCAGTACACAAATAATCGATTAATTAAGCAATACGATTATTAATTTCAATTTCCATGATGTATCACATTTATTCCAAAGGCTGTAACCGACTTTCTCCTGAAAAGGCTTCGAAGTATGTTGTCGATTCCATAATGTTGTTTTAATTCGCCAGCGAATGTAATGCTATTACCCGTGTGTCATTGTTAATGTAAATGCTTTTTATTGGACTGCCAGATTGGATCCGTACAGTCAGACGTTGAAGCCCCAGTATGAAACTGTACAATTCATTAATTAAAATTTTATACTATGTCATCAGAAATTATCATCCGCTGTAGTGAAATTGTTGCCGATAAGGGCTGGAATATTGCGTTTGCAGAAAGCGCTTCAGCAGGAAAATTATGCGCTGAATTTTCACTTACGCCTTTTTCGGGCAAAATCCTACGTGGCGGAATTGTATGTTATGAGGTATTTGTTAAAGAACAGATATTGCATATTCCACCAAGTCTCATTGAAGAATTTACTCCCGAATCTGAGCAAGTAACTCAAGCTTTGGCGGAACGCACAGCGTTTATCTTTAATTCTGATATTACTGTAGCCCTGACTGGTCTCACAACACCTGGCGGCAGTGAAACACCCGAGAAGCCCGTTGGCACAATTTTTCTACACATTATAACACCCCTTGGAAGTATTATTCATCGTGAAGTATTTGCAGGGAATGCTGAGCAGATTGTTCTGCAGGCAGGTGAAAAAGTAGCACAACTAATTCTTGATAAATTAACAGCTCCTAAAAAATGAATAGTTCGAGGATGATATGCAGAAAGGTTTCCATTTCCCAAATAAAATCTATCTATCACGGACACCAGCGCGGGAAAACATCTAGTACTATTTAATCTTAGAAGGTGGTTGATTTTTTTTTTGAACTCATTATAATTTATTAACTTGCTGTAATGGGATATAAAACAATTTTTCACATTGACGACGACGATGACGATGTTGATTTCTTTGCTATGGCAGTAGGTCAATTATCCGCTTCGGTAAATCACTTTTCATTTACAGATGCAGCTGCAGCACTTAAAAAACTTGAGACCGGCGAGCTAATTCCGGATGCTATCTTCCTTGATCTCAATATGCCGGTAATTAGCGGGCAGGATTTCCTTTTGAGGTTAAAAACTTTTGAGGCACTCAGGGACATTCCTGTTATTATACTCTCAACATCATCCGATCCCTTTACAATTCAACAGATTAAAAATGACGGTGCCATCGACTTTCTGACAAAGCCCTCCGGTGTAAAAAAACTGGTAACTTTACTGCGCCCCTATCTAATTTAAAGCACTATGAATATCGAGAACGAACAAGAACTTTATCTACTGGTTATGAACGCCCCGGTCGGCATTTGTGTCTTAGACGCCCAAACTCTTATACCCGAAATTGTAAATGACAGCTTTGTAGCTATAGCGGGAAAACCAAGAGAGGAAATCCTGGGCAGCTTTTACTGGGACACTTTTGCTGAAGTGCGTGCATACTTCGAAAACGCATTGACAGGTGTTATAAGAGAAGGAAAGCCCTAGGCTGCAAATGAAGCCGAACTTGTACTTATAAGGCACGGCCGGGAAGAAACAGTGTATGTAAATTTTGTTTACTCGCCCTTAAAAAAACAGCAGTGGTGATGTAAAGAAAGTTGCAGTCTGGGTCCTGGAAAACACAATGCAGGTAAACAGCAGGCTTAAAGTTGAAGAAAGTGAAAAATTTGCCAGAACAGTGTTCCATAATTCCCCTGTCGCCAAACTTGTTTACATCGGAAGTGATATGGTAGTGCGGGAAGTTAATGAAAAAATGCTTGAAATTTTAGGCAAGCAAAGTTCTATAACCGGTATGCCAATATTCGATGCAGTACCGGAACTGCAGCAGACAAAGTTGCTTGAAGAGTATCAATATGTTTTGAGTACCGGCGAAATATTTACAAAAATAGCCCAGCGCATAGATTTGATAAAACATGATGTACGTTATAGGGGCTATTACGATTACACCTACAAACCCCTTTATGATTCGGCAGGAGATATTTACGGAGTAATGTTTACCCTTATCGATGTGACTGACCACGTGATTGCACGCAACAGGCTCCAAGAAGCTGAGTTCAATATGAGAGGCGCTGTGGAACTTGCACAGTTGGGCACCTGGAGTATCGATGTTGCTACAAACGGGCTGACCTATTCAGACCGTCTAATTGAATGGTTTGGCTATGATCCGGCTGCACAGGACTATAATGAAGTGATACCTATTCTCTCTGCAGAGGATCAAGAGAGGGTTGCAAAAGCTGTCGCCTGGGGACTCAATCCCGAGTCAGGAGGAGTATATGATGAGATCTATACCGTTATCCACCCCACAACGGGAAAGAAACGAGTACTGCATGCACAAGGCAAAACTGTATTTGACCCCGAAGGCAGACCAGTGCGCATGAATGGTACTGCCCAGGATATTACCCTGCAGGTTGAGCTTCAGCTGGAACTCGAAAATCAGGTCCAGCAGCGTACTGAAGAGATCGGTGCTGTTGTGGAGGAACTCAGGGCCACCAATGAAGAATTGGAAGAAGCCAATGTACAATTGATGCATTCCAATGAGGAACTGGCCCAATTTGCCTATATTGCTTCACATGATCTTCAGGAGCCGCTTCGCAAGATCAGTACATTTGCAGCTCTTCTTGAAGCGAAAATTAAGGACCAGCTTGACGAGAAATCGGGTACTTATTTATCGAAAATCAAAGATGCAGCAATGCGTATGGGCTCACTCATACGAGATGTACTCGCTTATTCCGCCCTGCCTGCACATTGTTTTCATAATTTTTATTTTTTTAAAAAAGTGGTGCTAATTTATATTTATAATTATTGTCTTTGAAATTCCAATTGGATGATTTATAAACTTCTTTGTAACTATCACCATTAACTTTCTTTCCGTAAGCTCTTTCTTCCCATCCCCAACCCATTTCACGTGGTTCTGGCATTTTATTATTTATTCTTCCAACGTGAACAAATTCATGTAATATCGTAACTGCTACAAAAAAAGAATAAGCTTGTATTTCTGCATTCGTTTTTAATGTTTCGAGGAACTCTGCATTTTCAATACTAAGATAAAAGGCAGCACTTCCATTGTTTAAACCTTCTGGATTATATTTGTTCAAGCTTTGTAACTCTCTAATTTCCATTAACACACTACTATTTGAGTACTGTAATTTATCTAAAATTTCCATAGTTGAATAACCTGAAAATTCAGATAGAGCTTTTAAAATGTCAGGATTTGATTTTGCATACCCTCTTATTTGTCTCAGTACTTGCATAGTACGAGGATATTTTTTTTGATATTCAAAAGCTTCTTTAGGATTAATATCTGCACTCGTAGTAGATGTTGCACTGCTACTAGATGAATTACTATCACCTGTCTTTTCACTTCCGTTTTCATTTAATCCTTGGCTTGCCATAGCTTCACCAAAAGTCACTTGACTACCTTTATCATTTTCATATCTTCCAGCTTGAAAATTATAATGTTCACCTGCCATTCCACTTGGGTCTGCCCAATAAATTGGATTATTATTAAACGCAGAATAAGGTGACTGGCTGTAATGTGTAATAGGGTCTAATACTGTAAACCCCGAGTGCAGGGTCATAATTCCTTGCGCTCATATCATAAAGATTAAGCTGTAACTCGTCTTGGAGCTCCTTGCCGTTGAACTTATACTTATAAGGTTCTGCAAACCTTTTCTATAGAGAAAACCCCTTGCAAAAAATCTCCCTATAAAGAACGTCCGTTTGCATTTTCAACAATATGAAAGTAGATTTAGTTCGGTTATTTTCCTAATAAAAATATAAGCTAATTTATCCCACAAAAAAAAGCCCTCAAAATGAGAGCTTGATTATTTAAAATGACGTATAACTATTTATATTTTTGCAACTGGTTTTCCTTTTAAGCTTTCACTTACAAGTTTTGAAAGAAATATTGTAAAGGGTTCTATATTACCTCCCACACTTGCACTTTCAAGGGCTGCCATGTAAGGATCACGTTCTTCTACAGGAATAACAGTCCAAGGAAATCCTCCAGAGGCTAGCATCACATTCATTAAGAATCTTGCCATCCTACCATTGCCATCCATATAGGGATGTATATACACAAATATGAAGTGTCCAAGCACTGCGCGTACAGCAGCGCTGGTTTCGTTTTCAAGTAATTCAAAAAGCGTAGGCATTGCATCTCTCAGAGCATCTCTGTTTAGAGGCACATGCAGAGAATTAGAAATATAGACTTGATTGGTTCTGTATCCTGCCAAATCCGAAGCCTTTAAAATTCCTGATACCACACTGGGTGCAAATAATTCCTGATACCAATCTCTATGGTCATCGTCGGCTACTTTTCCAGCATTGTCACCTTCTAATATTTTACCGAGACTTTTCTTTACAGCTTGGGTCGCCTGCCAGTAACCTCTTGCTGCCATTGCATTCCTGTGGTTTTTATCATTTTCATTTCCTTTGATGTCCCAATCGCCAGTTCGGACTTTTTCAATCAGTTCTACCGATACCACATATCTTTCGATAGAAAGGGAATGGTATGCATCTATTACATATATCTGTTCGACAACTTCAAGGTATTTTTCTTTGTCTTTTGGAAGACCTGGTTCATCCGGGAAATACTTTATAACAACTTTTCGCAATTCATCCCACATCAGCTTGATACGGTTTGCATAGGGAGATCTTTCTCTGAATGATAGAGCAACCGGAGATTTACTTTGGAAAGGATCTGTTTCGCGTACATTGTAATCAGCGGTTTTCATTGTTTTCAAGATATCATCGGCAATACGGTCTCGTCCAATATTTCGAAATGCACCGGCTAACCTTCCGGCCACTACTGTGTGTGAGCCTTCGAGAAGCGTGCCAAGAATTTCGGATGCATCCTGAACTAGTGCCATTGCGGCGCGTACATCCACCGCATTCCTTTCGAACATTGCTGTAGAGCAGTTTATCAAAGCGGAGTGTAACGGTAACATTCTGATACCATTTATCTCCACTATATCGGCCATATATGGAAGCGTTGACTTCATTTCTAATAATGATGTTTTATACAACAGTGGTATGACTTTGTTTGAAGCTTCCAATGCACGGATAATCAATTGTGTAGGTACAGTTCTGTTTCCTGCATGTATCATGAGAGACTGATCGGCTGAAATGCAGTAGGAATCTCCGTATTTATCCTTAAGATAACGTGAACAGAATTGCCAATAGGATGTGTACCATGAAGTAGTGTCACCAGCAGCTTCATGGGGATTTGACACAATATACCAACCTTTGGATACTTCCTTCAAGAAGCCACTTTTCATTAGACGCTCCCTATGCGTTCTATTTATTTCCGATGATTTAATTGCAACAATATTCTGATCTTCCTGCAAATCACGAAGTATCTGAAGGGATGCAGCCAATTTTTCTCCAGGTGTAGCCATATTTTTTTCTTGAATTATTTTATATTCGATAATATTACCCTGCTATTTTTCACAACAAAATCTCTTAATTGTGTTGCACGTAAATTAGCGTACCGTGTTGTATGTAAATTAGCCTATCGTGCTGTACAGTAATTAGCTTATTGTGTTGCATGTAAATTAGCCTACCATGCAAAGGTAATAAATTAATCAATAATTTCAATCAATAAATACAGCATAACATTTTCAACAATAATACATTATGTTTGCAAATTCTGGCAAAAGTTATGTTTATAAAATTAGATTCACGTCCCTAGCCATATAGGTTTGTTATATTTGAAAAATGTAAATGCATAGATTAACTTTTGGTACTAAATTTAAAATTAAATCACAGGAAAATACCGGTTAATCGTGTTAATAAGACAAGAAATCTAAGAATCTGCAAATTTTTATAAGATATATAATCTTTTGTAAATCACTAAATGATTGAATTATATTTGTGTCATAATTAATAGATAATGTAAATATATAAAAAAAAGAAGAAAAAACACACGAATTAAGTGCAATAGTCATCCTTACTCCTAAAAATCAAATGTATACTTTCGTTAAATCTCATTTCGCATACTTATCTATGTAATTTTAAAAACGGAATAATCTAAACAATAAGATTTTAAATATAATTTTAAAGTCCCTGAAAAGTAATTTAATAAAATTAAATTTTACTGCATATGATCGTTAAAGACATAAAATTGTTTAATAATTATTAAACAGAATAATTTTAAATTCCTTAAATTAGCTATACATGTTTTTATAACTTTAGTGGTATGGATGTGCAAACAAAAAGTAGAGAAAAAGTTAAGCTTCATTTTTTAATAATAATTTTTAATCTTTCAATAGTTTATATTTCAAAATAGAGAGGCTTATTTTTATTATTCAAAAGAGTTATCCTAATTTTTCAAAATTAAATTTAAGATGTGCATTCAATATACTACCATAATCCTCAATATTTTAATGCTTTCCAATAAAAAAAATTATCAAAAATTAAATTATTAATAATCGAAAAATATTGATATATTTACAAATAAATTATTCAGAATAATATCACTGAATAAGAGTCTGTTAAACATAAAAATAAAGCTGTTTTTGAAATAAATAAACAGTAAAAAAGCAACAAATGTAATTCAGGTGCAGAATCGGTGCACTTAGGTTTAAGACATCATAAAAACGTAGCATAGACGCGGGTTTGAGCGGTTAAGTTCGAATCCTGCTCTGATTCATTAAACCGCTCTTGAATTTAATTAGTAATAATACATTATCTTTACTAATAAATATAAAATTTTGAGAGTTCCCCTATTGGTGACCCTGTTCTTAATATAGTTTGTGAAAGCCCATCATTATTGGCATTAAAATAAGGTTTGCGGAGCCTCTTTCTCCGCAAAGGCCCGAAAACAAAGGAAAAGTAAGATTTTTAAAGTTTTCAAAAAAGGCCAAAAAGAGCGGTAAACCCTGCAAATCCAACGATTTGCAGGGTTTTTTCTTTTATACCACTTTTCAATATTTATAAAATCGAACAAAATCTTTGTGGAACATTCGTGGCACAGCGTGAGATTTTAAAACTGTGCCACAAAATTTCACCTTAAGTCCCTCTATCAAAGGGGTTAAGCACGTTACATCTTGTTTAAATGAGGTTATAATTCTACATTTACTAATCTAATAAGTTGAATTATGCTAGAGAACAGCTTTGGGTTAATTTTCTTTTTGAAAGTACCCCGCCATGAAAGTAACATTACAACCGTTTATTTCAGGATTACCGTTGACGGTATCCCGAAAGAAGGATTAACCAGATGCCAGTGGGAAATTGAGCGCTTGAACCAGAAAAAAGAGAGAGCAACAGGCACAAAAGAACATGCAAAATCCCTAAATTTTTTCCAGGATTCACTAACTAACAAAATCCATGAAATCAAAGCAGAAATTATGTACATCTGAAAAACCATAACTTCCCAGAAGATTATGGATCATGTTATGGAAAAAATGAAACCCAGAGCCAGAATACTGTAAGAATTTCAAAAACACAATGATGAAATGAAAGCCCTGATTGGCAACGGGTATACAGAAGCCACACTAGAGAGATTCAATATCACTAAAAATCACGTAACGGCCTTCATCAAATTCAAATACAATGCTGGTGATTTTGAATTTGCTGATTTAAATTTTGAATTCATAAAAGATTTTGAGTTCTATCTTCGTAGCGTGATGAAATTCGCAAATAATACCAAACTTAAATACATTTCCAACTTCAAGAAAATTGTAATACGTGCAATTGACAGAGAAATTATCATCAAAGATCCATTTAGGAGTTTTAAAGGAAAGAAAACTAAAATTGCAAAAAACCTATATCTGCAAAAGAATTAGCTGAAGTGGAAAGACGCGAATTTTCAACTGACATACTAAATACTGTGCGTGATATTTTTATTTTCCAGTACTACACAGGACTTGCGTACATTGATGCTTTTCAGCTCCAAAAAGCTGACATAAAAGATGATGTTGAAGGAAATCAGTGGATTTTATCTGAAAAACAGAAAACAAATTCTACGGCAAGAATTTCGTTGCTTCCAAAGGCGATAAAAATTCTTGAAAATTCAGAGACCATCCGGTTTGCCTTAAACGCGCAACTGTAAACAAAGCCACTTTAGTGTTTGATTTAACGAATGCTTTTAACTTATGCCAAAATAAAAGCACGACAATCGGAACAGATTATTATGTTACTGAAAACAGTATTCCAAACGCTGCCCGTTACCGATTAAGTTTTGTGTGCCGTTTTAATCTAACATATCCAAAAGCAATGAGACAGGCTAATAGTGCTAATCGAAATAAAAATATTGCTTCCCGTCTATTCATACCTAAAAGTGGATAAAGAATACACTAATAACATTTTCAGAAATTAATTTTGAACCATTACCGGATATAAAATGCACATTGAGTACATATTACGACACCAAAAATCCTGTTGAAAGCAGTCTTTATATTCACTGTAAAGACTGCTCAATTCTTTGAAGTATTCGATTATTTATCTACAAAAAACATTTAAACACTAAAAGTAGTGCCTCGTCTTTTTTTCAACAAGTTCTTGTGTTTTTTATTTAAAATAAAACAAATTAGGTTGATTTTTTCTCATTCTGAAACTTACAAAATGATCTTTCTCTTTTATTTGAAAATAAATATTATTTTTTAAAAGAAAGATTAAATTCTTACCTGGTAGTTCGCCGAAAGAATGTCCAGGAAAAAAAAATGTATTTTCTGGCAAAGTATTTTTCAGATTTTGTACCGACTCCCACATTTTATCAACATCACCACCTTTTGTACTGCAAACACCAAC
The DNA here is from genome assembly GCF_004345565.1 of Flavobacterium circumlabens. Classification (GTDB taxonomy): domain Bacteria; phylum Bacteroidota; class Bacteroidia; order Flavobacteriales; family Flavobacteriaceae; genus Flavobacterium; species Flavobacterium circumlabens. The sequence continues at coordinate 342,966 of NZ_SLWA01000004.1, forward strand.
CCCTTCAATAAAAATTGTATCTCCTGAAAAAATATTGTTTTCTATTAGATAACATACACTTCCTGGGGTATGTCCAGGAGTGAAAATTGGAGTAATATTAAAATCTGAAATTTGTATTTCGTTTGAGCTTGTAATACTTCGAAGATTTTGGCATTCAAATCCTGAAAATTCTATTTCTTGCGCTGTCATAAAAACGGGAACATTTTTTTTTACAGCAAATTCATTTGCGAGATTTGTATGATCATCATGAGAATGAGTTAGTAAAACACCTTTTAAGGCAATATCATTTTCAATTAGAAAAGTATTAATTAGATTATAATCCCATGAAGGGTCAACTAAAATTCCAATATTATTTTTATATATTAAATAGCATTGATTAATAATTGAGAAATTAGATGTTTTAAAAATTTTGATTTTGATCATAAAAGTTATTGGTGAAAATTTTTAAAAAAAAGTCTAAATCAATAGTTGTTTTTTTAGGTATTACAAGGGAGCAAATATACTCATTTAGGTGAAATGAAATAGCTTTATATTGTGAAACATTTCGGAAATGACTGACATAACAACTTTTTATTTTCTCTATTGAATCAATTTCAAGTACTTTAAAATCGATTGTTAGACCCGTTCTGAATATTTTAGCCAAACTTTCCTTAGCGGTCCAAATGATTGTGCATCCTGTAGCTAAAGTTAAATCAGGGTGAAGATCAATTAGTTCAATTTCATTCAGTGACATAGTTGTTTTCATAGTAGAAACCTTGTCGAAACTTATTTTTTCAATATCAATTCCCATTGGATGTTCTTCCGGAAATGCCAGTGCAATCCCGATATCACCACAATGACTAATACTGACCTGAATGTTCTGTGCAGGATGCTTTTTTACAACAGGGAAATGAAAAATACCAAATTCAATTGATACTGACTTAATATCTGCCTGGCTGAGTTCACAAACTGCATTTTTAGCAGTGATTCTTCCTAGAAGATAGCTTGCTTTTCTCCTTTCAAATTTTAATTCATCATAATAACTTTGCTCGCTATTACTTAGAAGATCGTGGTATTTTAGCAAGGAATTCAGCTCTCCTTTAATAAAACAATAACCGGCTTCAAAATTTTTGCCATTTCTCCTCAATTCAATCTTTCCTTTATTCATTTAAATTATATAATTTTGATCTGTGAAGATAATATTTTGTCGTTAATATGTCTGTTCTTTGTGACTGAATATGATTTGATGAAATAACAAGGTTAAAAATATTCAAGGTTATTAAAGGATTTAGTAATGCCTTAAAAAGGCTACAATAAAAATTATGCTTAGAGCGTCAATGATGCATTTAATTTGTAAATAAATATGTATGGAATTAATTAATAGTTTAAAATGGCGTTATGCCACAAAAAGATACAATCCTGCCAAAAAGGTATCACAAGAAGATTTAGATAAAATTATTGAAGCGGCAAGATTGGCCCCTACTTCATCAGGATTACAACAATTCAGGGTAATTGTTATTAAAAATCAAGAACTTAAGGAAAAAATTGTTTCTATTGCCTGGGGCCAACAAATTATGGCAGAATGTTCCCATATATTAGTATTTGCAGCTTGGGATCGATATACTGAAGAACGTATCGACGAAATGTATGATTTTACAACCGAAGAAAGAAGCTTACCTAAAGGTAGATTTAGTGCTTATACTGATAAATTGAAATCAGAATATTTACCACAAACAGCTGAAGAAAATTTTATTCACACTGCAAAGCAATCTTACATTGGTTTTGGATTAGCAATTGCACAGGCAGCATCCTTAAACATAGACAGTACTCCGGTTGAAGGCTTTTCAGCAGATGCATTAGATGATTTACTTGACTTGAAAGCAAAAGGTTTAAGAAGTGTAACAATACTTACTTTAGGGTATCGTGATAGTGAAAATGATTGGTTGGCACATCTAAAAAAAGTTAGAATTCCAACAGAAGAGTTTGTTATAAAACACGACTAGCATATTATTTTCCAAGACTATTTAAGCTTGGAATTATGTAAAAAAGTTTTCACATAATTCCAAGCTTATTTCTTTTTACAGGAATGAAACTGATATCAAAACAAGATTAAATTATAGAGCTATTCTATATTTTTGGGTCATTATATCAGAATTTCTTTTAGTCTTTTTTCTAATAGTATCGCTGTGTCTTTCATTAATTTTATGGCAATTTCATCTACGTGGCGATTTTGCCATTTTTCATACTTTGTACCTTTCACCCATTGATTAAAAGCTCCAAGAGAAGGCCCGGTATGAACCTGAAAGTCAACTTTAAAATCAAGATTTCCTTTGAAAGCTTTTTGTGTACTATAACCAAAATACCAACGAAAAACTAATCCCATTTTATATTTTTGATTTTGCTCTGCTTTAAAGATTTCGCCTTCGTTTCCATTGGCTTTAAGGTATTGCTTTGTTTCGATCCAGATTTCCTCTATACCTTTTTTAAAATAATTTTTCTCTAAGCGTTCCAAAACTTTAGACGGTATTTCATTTAATGAATCATATTGCTTGTACAATTCATAAAGTTTATTAGCTCTGGCAGGAAATAATACTCCTTTTTTAAGCACTTGGACTTTTGCTCCAAATTCAAACATATCTCCTGCTGGTGCATAGGTAGTATCCTGAACATTGATGTTCTGCAAGAGTTCTTTTACGTTATCGCTCATACCGGATTCAACGGTGGGCTGGTTAATTGAACCTGTAACAATAAAATTTGCTCCCATAATAAAGGCACAAGCGGCAGCTTGTGGAGTTCCAATTCCTCCTGCAAGACCTACGCGAATTATTTTTTGGTAATTAAACTCTTTTTGCATTTGCTCATTAAGCTCCTTAATTGCCGAAAACAGTACCAATGCTACTCCTCCGTCAGTATGTCCTCCAGAATCAGCTTCTACACAAATATCATCTGCCATCGCAAACTTACCTGAAAGTTCCGCCTGAATTTTACTTATTAAACCTTCATCAACTAATTGATTGATGATTTTTTCAGGAGCCGGACGCATAAAAATTTCTGCCGATTCTGGCCTGGATACCTTTGCTATTATCCTGTTGCTGGCTCTAATGATTCCGTTGTCCAGTTTTTCCAAACCGACAACCCTATAATACACTAATGCTTTGGTCATTTGCATAAAAGCAGAGGCCTCTATTATATTTACCTTGTATTCTAAAAATTGATTTACAATTTTCATTTCAGATTCCAAATTACCAATCTGATGCAAAAGATTTGCTCCAAATGTTTCATTATTGGTCAAATGTGTTTGAATATACTCCAAACTTTGCCCAATTTCCTGAGAAGACATCCCTCCTGTACCTAAAAAGCTTAATAATTTGGCCTTCGCCATTTTCACAACTAACTCTTTTGAAGCTATGCTTTTGTACATGCTTCCAGAATAATAACTGTATTGTACTTTATAATCACTTCGAAAAGAAGCACTGCCCAATTTGGTTGCTAAAAGGCCATTTTGTATCTCATCAAGTTGTTTTTTAACTACTATTCCGGAAACAGTATGAATTTGCTCTTCGGGAAAATTAAGGGGTGTTGATTTTTCCTTAATTTCATTAATCATTTTAGTTAATATACCACTACCTAATTCTTCATATTCTTTCACTCCTTTTCCCATTAAAAAACGAATGCTATTAGTCCAGAGTACTGAACTTGAAATTTGCCTGCTTAGGTAGTCTTTAATTTTACTATCGAGGTAAGGTTTTCCTGTGATGTTTGCAATTACCGGAATTTCTAAATTTGAAAAGGAGATTTTTTCTAGAAAATCCTTAAATTCATTAGCCGCAGGCTGCATATACCTGGAATGGAATGCTGCGCTAACAGCCAAAGGTATAGCTGTTACATTTTGTTTTTCGAAGTCTTTCAATATTTTTTCAATATCCGTTTTCTTACCAGATATTACGATTTGCGATGGAGAATTATAGTTAGCAATATCAATACTATTAAAACCACCTGATTCTAATTTTTCTTTTATCTGATCCTCACTTAGACCTAAAACGGCAGCCATTCCACCTCCTGAAGCGGTTGCCATTAAGGCACCTCTTTTCTGGACCATTCTTAAACCATCTTCAAAACTAAAAGCTCCTGCTGCCAAAAGAGCATTATATTCTCCTAAACTATGTCCTAAAAGATATTCAGGCCTGCATCCGTTCTGTGCTTTATAATAACGAAAGGCATTCACTACATACAATGCAGGTTGAGTAAATTGGGTAAATCCCAATACACGGTCAGGATCTTCTAAGCAAAGTTCTTTTAAATCATACCCCAGAATAGAGGATGCTGCTGCTGTTTCACTTTTGAAAATATCAAATAATTCTTTTCCCATACCTTTATATTGGGATCCCTGACCAGGAAAAATAACTGCTTTCATTTATTATTGCTATTTGTATTATTATTAAAATGTAATGAGATAGATAGCCAGTTTTCCGGCCACTAAAAGATGTTAGTCATGATTTCTTTTTTCAGCAAATAAAACATCTAAATCTGCAAATTTTTTCTTATATTTAATGAAATAGGATACTACTAAAATTATAAAACCAATGAAGGAAAATATTACGAGTATCGAAAATGTCCTGTCCGAACCGGGATAATAATTTCTGTTTATAGGAACATTTTTTACTATTAGTTTTGCTAAATTGTCAATTATTATGCTCATTATCAAATATGAGATAGGTGTCCAGATTTTTATCACCAGGTCTTTATACCCAAACACTCTTCCCTGTATTTCATATGGCACAATATTTTGCCAAAAGATATGGTCATTAACCATCATAATGGCGGTTATAAAGGCAAAAGAAAAAAGTAAAATCCCAACAGAAATAATATTAATAGGTATTATGATAAAGAGCATTAAAATAAATCCTAAGAGATGAAGTAATAAAACCACATTCTTAATAGGCAATTTAACATTTTTGTAAATACTCATTATAATGCCACCCAATGCTCCGCCAACACCTGCAAAAGTCATTGCAATACCCAATCCTGTCTCGTTTGAAAATCCCAGGATCATTGGTGTTGTCAAAATACCTAAACCTCCTAACACCAGACTAATCCAGGCATAAAATATAATCAATTGCTGAAGTCCTTTTCTTGATTTTAAAAATTGCAATACTACGCGAACGTCTTTTTTGTAAGATACTTGCTCTTTATCAACTTTCTTAATATTAAAATTGAGGCATAATAATCCTAAAATCGATACTAAAAACGAGATAACATCTATTAAAAAAACTCCGCTTAAATCAATTATGGTGTAAATTAATGGTGCAACTATCGGCACAGTTATAGTCGTCAATGCATAAGCCGTGCTTTCAATTCCTTTTGCCCTGCCAATGTCTTCCTTTTTAACTAAGGATGCGGTAGATACATAAAAAGCTTTAGAAACAAAACCGTTTGCAACAGAGCCCAGAAAAGTAATAAGGAGTATATATTCTATTTTTAAGAGATCGAGATGATATAATATAATCATGACAAAACTTCCTAAAGCAGCTACTATTTGCCCTATTATAATGATTTTTTTCTTGTCAAACCTATCTATTAAGCTACCGATAAAGGGACTAAACAGAATTTGCGGAAAGATGGTTAAAAACCCGATTACGGCATAGTAGAAGGTAGAATCTGAGCTTTTTAACATCCAAATTCCTAATGAAAAAGAAGTCATTGATGTTCCAATTAATGATATAATAATAAGGAACAAAACAGTTGTGAATTTTTTCATTGGATTTTTTAATTAATTAAAATAGCGTTTTGGGGAATGGTTTTTAAAATTTCAGCTATAGGTGTGTCTTCATTTTTTACCAAATGATCGAGTATGATAAAATAATTTTGAATCATATACTCGATATCTTCAGCAGAATAAGCCTCTCGATTGTATTCTAAATTAAATAGTATTCCACTATTAAAAGGAACAAATAACCCTTTCAGATTAAAATGACCCGACCCTTCTTCGCTATGCCCTTCTCCAAAATTCTCTAAATCCATTTCTGTATAAACTCCTGTAATAAAATTAAAGAAGGTTGGAGTTAATACTCGCAATGGAACATCTAAATCATTTAAAATTTCTTCATGCGGATAAAATCTATTTTGAGAAGTATCAAACATTTCTTCTGTAGCCATCAATACAAATTCTTTAAAGGTTAAGGAATCATCAATATCAAGAGCTAAGATTATAGATGTTGAAAACCACCCTACCATTTCCTCAAATTCTTTGAATACTCTTGTTGAGTAGGGTACTGAAAATCGAAGGTGGTTTGTTTGGTTTATTTTATAGAACACCAATAAAAATACCGAAACTATATTCATAAAAATACTGGACCCATTATTTAGGGTTAGTTTTTGCAGGTTTTCATAATTTGTTCCTTTTACAAAAATCTTATACGAAGAACCTTGCTCCTGATAGAGGTTTACTACTTTACCATAGGCATTAGAAAATTGATCTACAGGTCTTCCTTTTGCGGCAATTTGAATTTCTGCACTTAATTTTTCTTTATAGGTTATATTATATTGATCGTTTGTTTTACGAATGCTATTTTGGATTTTCTCTAAATATTTTTCTTTTAGCGAGAGCGCTTTTTCACTTTTAGAAAATTCATTTACCCACATTGCATAATCTTTATACTGAAATTTTAAAGGTTCAAGAGGGTTTTCCTTTCCTTCAGAGAATGCTGTATAAAGCTGGTGAATTTCTTTACTCAGTATATTCATTGAAACACCATCAGATATAATATGATCTATGGTAAATAATAACCCGGACATTTCCGGTGAATATCGGACTACTTTCAGATGAAAAAGTGGTAATTTTTCTAAATCAAATCTAACATTGTTGCTGTTTTTGCGAATCTGTCCTATTAACTGATTTTTATTTATATCATTTGAAATATCAATGTATTCAATGGCAATTTCGGGAATACTGTTTTCTACATATTGCTTAATCTCACCATCAATAATTTTAAATGAAGTTCTTAAACTTTCATGCCTTTTTAAAAGTACCTGTATTACATTCTGCAGAATTTCCGGATCAACCTGTTTAAATCGTATCAAAAATGACATATTAAAACAATGTTCTTCAAGGATATTTTTTCTGATGACTATTTTTTCCTGTTGATGAAAAGTATCAAACCATTGTTGATCTCCAAAATCTTTTACAGCTGCAATATTTAGTTTTGGGAACAAATGATGCTCTTCGTTATTATTAAGATCATCTTGATTTCTAAAAATAGGCAAATCTTTATTTTCAAGTGCTTTTTCACTAATATATTCAGTCATTAACCCGATTGTATTAAGCGATAAAATCTGATGCAGGGAAAGTTTTACCGTAAATTTTTCATTTATCTGATTTAATAAATACATAGCATTTAACGAGTGACCGCCTAATTCAAAAAAACTTCTTTCAACACTTATTACCTCACTTTCTAGTTCTAAAACTTCAGACCATATTAATTTTAATTCTTTTTCAATTATTACATTTAATTCGGCATTATTCAATACTATTTCCTCTTTGTTACTTTCGACGGGAGCTACAATAGAATTTGATTTTTGAACTTGATGTTCTATGTTCTTTTTTATGTGTTCAATTTGTGAAGTCCTTTTATTAAACTCTTCTGGCAGCGTACCACTTTCTTCTGTATATTCTTCTAAAATAATATGTGCATTTACTCCGCCAATAGCATAACCGTTTAATGCCGCCCTTCTTACATAATGCTTTTTCTCCCATACAGAACCTTTGTCTTCTAAAATTAAAGCATGATCATTTTCAATCTGATTGTTAATATTACTTAAACCTGATATTCCTGGAATAGTCTGATGCTCAAAAGCTTTTACTACTTTAATCAATGATGCTATCCCTGAAGCAAATTCGGGATGTCCAATTGTTGGTTTGATACTACCTACATGCCATTTTTTATCTGATTCTGAGCTCAATTCTTTATAAACATCATTTAAAGCTTGCAGCTCTATAGCATCGGCAAACGGATTTGCTATGCCATGGGCTTCAATATAATCTACTGTTTCCGGGCTTATTTTAGCTTTTCGAAAACTCATAAGTACAGCTTCTCTAATTCCTGAAGGACTTGGAGCTTCTAGAGAAAAGCCTCGGCCTCCATGAAAAATCGCACTCGATTTAATAAGGGCTAGTATTTTATTATGATCTGCTTTAGCTTTTTTTAGCGATTTTATTATAATTACTCCTGCTCCTTCGCTACTTACAAAGCCTGTTCCTTCATTTGAAAAACTTTTAGTTGTATTACCGTTACTTAATAGTTCTTTTATTTCTGACAAATCAATTTTCTGGAGTTCTGTTTTTGGAATAATATTAACTCCTCCAATAATTGCCTGTTCGCATTCACCTAAAGAAATACTTTGCATTGCTCTGTGCAATGCAACATAGGCACTTGTACAGGAAGTATTGACTACCTCACTTGGTCCTTTTAAATTTAAATGAAATGAGATCTTATTAGGTATAAGGTAAGATCTCTGATCTTGAAAATTTTGCATTTCATTAAGTTCTCTATCATTTATAAATACTTGTTGAGCACCAATAAAAACCCCGGTAGAAGAAGATGAAAGCTCTTTTAAAGACAGTTGATTTTCTACTATTGCCTGTCCTAATACGCTAAATATCATTTGCTGTTGACGGCTTAACAACTTATATTTTTCTTCACTTAAATTTAATTTTCCAAGATATTTTTCGTCATACCCTACTGTTACTTCTCCATAATGTAAAGAATTACTGGTAGTAGTAGTAAGAAGTTCTCCTGCCACAATATTTTCCCATAATTCAGCTGAATTTTTAGCTCCGGAGAATGCTGCTCCCAAACCAATAATAGCTATATCATCTGTTACTAAAGAGTTATTGCTATCTGCAATATTTGTTTTTTTGTCCCTATATCTTTCAATACTTTTTGCAGTGTGCAACTTCTGCACGGTCGGTTGTACAACAATGGTCTCATTAAATATTTCTTCATTGCTTTTGTTTGATAGGGTATCGCTATGGTTTTCTACAAGAAACTGCGCAAGTTCGTCGATAGTAGGATGATTAAAAAACTCTATGGGCATTATATCTAAACCATAAAAATTATTTATTGACTGTGCTAATTTTGTCAATAATATAGAATCAAAACCATATTCAGCCAATCGTTCACTTTTATCTATATCCTGAGGTTTCAGTGTTAATATTTCAGCAGTAATATTTAAGATCTCTTCTGTAATTTGTTCAACTAAGACAGATGTATCCTGAGTTGCTTTTTCTTTTTTACTCTCATAATGCTTTATTATTTTCTTTTCCTCTCCATACAATACCATAACTTGTGTATGATCATGGCTTAATATTTCTTCAAAAGCAAATAATCCTTTATGGGTTGGCAACGATTTTAGTCTTAAAATTTCTTCCGCCCATTGTTCACTTTTCACATCATACAAACCACTTTCTTTCCATACTGGCCAGTTAATACTAATTGTTTTTCCTTTTCTGTTTCCTTCAAGAACATTTTTATTACGCTGGTATGCATAGCTGCTCAAAAAAGCATTAGCCAAGGCATAATCTGATAAATTTAAAGATACTACTCCTTCTAACGCTCCCGATATGGATGAAAAGTAAACAACAAAGTCTAAAGAATCATCTTTTGTAAATTCATCCAGATATTGTGTTCCTTTTATTTTTGGCAATAATACAGCTGAAGACTCTATAGTTGTTAAAAATTGATCTGGATTTTCTACTGAAGAAACGGCACCCGCACTATGTATAATACCATTTATAGCGCCAAACTCGTTCCTGATTTCATCTATGCATTTTTGAAGCTGCTTTTCATTTGTTATATCACATGAAATATACTTTGCTCCTCTTATTTTAGCTATTGTGGCTTCTTTTTCTTCTGACAAAATACTTCTTCCTACCAGTATTATCCTGCAGTTTTTTGCTTTTTTACTTAAGTATTCTGCAAACGTTCTTCCTAAGCCACCAGCTCCACCAGTAATGATGTACACTCCATCTTCTTTTATTTTAAAAGATTCCTTCTCTACAGGACTGGAATGAATTGGTTTCAACGTTCTGTTTTCTCTTTCATTCTCCTTGTAACGTACTTCTATATCTGTTGAATTAAACTCAGATTTAATAATCTCCATCAGTTTATCTTCATTCATTAAAAATGAATCGACTCCCAATAACTGGCCTTGCAATTGATGATTTCCAACTTGAAATGTTCTGAACAAACCTGTGGCATAACTGTAATAAGACCAATCATGATTTTCATGAAGGACCGTTATTTTAGTTGGTGTTTCCTGTGCTGCTATCCTGAATACTTCCTCAAACAATAACTTACTAAACTCCATAGGATCTTTAGTATTCAATTGTTTTATGATAGTGTTTGAAATAGACGACAGTTTTTCGTTTTTTAGGTAATGCTCTCCAACAATTATCACAAGATGGTTAGCATTATTTACTGTTTTCTCAGACAATAAAGCTTTCTCCCATTTTGGTTCAAGGTAAACTAATTTATTTTTTTCTTCATCGTTTTCCTTGTCTTCCAATAGGGGTTCGTCATTAGATAATAGAAAATTTGAAAGATAAACCAATATATGACCTTCCTTATTAAGAAATGCAACGTCATAATTCTTCTCTGCGGTATTCTTTGTTACATAACACCAGGAGGCATCTGTTAAACTGGTATAAATATCAACTTCATTTATATGCTGCAACATATTGATTCTAAAATCTTCCTTATGATACAGGATACTGCTCATACAGCTTTGAAAAGCAATATCTATTACTCTAGGGGAAAGTATAAAGTGCTCTTCTTTATCTTTTTTAATTTGTGAAAGTGCTTCATTTTTACCGTAGTAAATTTGATTTATACCTTGAAAATTTTCATTATATAGTAATCCCAGTTCCTTTAGTTCATCATACAATTCTGTTCCTTTTTTAAACCCGAAAGCCCTGTTTATTATAGAGTCCAGACTTACAATGTTTCTTTCTTTGGGTATTTCATTACTTAATTTTCCAACATTATACAGTTCTTCTTTTCCATTTTTAGTAGTGTATATTTCATATACGACCTCGTCATTTTCCTGGTACAAATTGATTGCTACTACATTGGATTCATCCTTGATATAAACAGGGCTAAGCCAATTAACATCTGTAATTTTAGAAACTTCTTTTTGAAGAGACCGAAAGCCTGCTTCTCTTGCCATCTCTAACAGAGCAATTCCTGGAATAGCATTTTTATTTTTTATCTTATAATGTTTGATAAAGGATTCATCCCCTGAAAAATTGCTAATAAATTTTTGCTCTTTTAAGCTCGAGTAATTAGCATGCAATAAAGGATGTAAGGTGCTTTTTTCAATCTTTTTCTCTAATTCTTTTTCTGCAATCCAATATCTGTCTCTTGCAAAAGAATAAGTTGGTAAACTTAGTTTTTTAGGTAACTTAACCTCTTGATATAATAAAGTCCAGTCTATTTTTACGCCACTTACCCATAACTGCCCTAGAGAATCCATCTCTTTTTCTTCAATAGAAATTTTAATGTAGGCAGAACCTGCTTTTCCTTTTATGAAAAATTTTGTACCGCTCTTTTTTATGTTTCCACATAACATTTCCTTTGTATTACCATCGAGATAAGCAGAGAGTTCTGCTTTCAGCTCCTCTGTAGTACCGGCAATACAAACCAAACGTTCTTCCATTTGAGTTCTTCCTGTTTGTAGCGTATAGGCTACATCGCGCAAATTCACTTCCGGATTATCAGTAAGAAATTGTAACAAATCTCTCACCTGATTTTTTAAGCTTTCTTCATTTTTGGCCGATAATGGAAAAATAGCCGTTTCCTGAGGAGAGTTGTAGGTTTCCTTCAGCTTATATTCTTCTATTACAATGTGGGCATTTGTGCCACTAAAACCAAAGCTACTAATAGCTGCTCTTCTCGGCTTACTTTCATCAGATTGCCAGTATCTTAAAGCAGTATTGATGTAGAAAGCACTGTCCTTGATATTTAGTAATTCATTTTCTTTTTCAAAATTAATAGTCGGAGCTATTTTTTCATGTTTTAATTGTAGTACGACTTTTGCAAGACTGGCGATTCCTGCCGCAGCGGAAGTATGCCCTATGTTACTTTTTACAGAACCTATTCCGCAATAATTTTTCGTATTTACAACTTCAAAGACTTTCTTTAATGCTTCTATCTCTATAGGGTCTCCCAATTTTGTGCCGGTACCGTGTGTTTCTACATAACTTATCGTCTCAGGTTTAATATTATAGCGCTCATAGGTTTCTTTCATTAAGGATAATTGAGCGTTGGCATTAGGTGCTGTAATTCCGTTGGTCTTACCATCCTGGTTTATTCCTGAGCCTATAATCACACCTTTAATATCATCATTGTCTCTAATTGCGTCTTTTAGTCGTTTCAGCACTACTACTCCCACTCCTTCTCCAGGAACAAAACCATCTGCTCCATTATCAAAACTTTTGCATTTACCTGTTGGCGACAGCATTCCTGCAGCACACATTTGCTTGTAGGTCTCTACACTCAAATAAAGCGATACTCCACCTGCAATTGCCATATCGACCTCTTTGGTTCTAAGGGCCTGACAAGCCAAATGAATGGATACTAAAGAACTAGAACATGCAGTATCTACCGCTATCGCAGGACCTTTTAAATTTAAGAGATAAGCCACACGTGCTGCAAATATTGAATTTGAATTTCCAGTCATCATTTGCGCCTGATTTTTATCTATTCCGGATTCTTTAATACGGTGAGTATATTCATTTATCATGATCCCAGCATATGTTCCGCATTTAATTCCATTTAAGTCATCTTGTTGGTATCCTGCATCCTCAAAAGATTTCCAGCATTCCTCCAGAAATATTCTATGTTGCGGATCCATTAAAATGGCTTCTGTTGGTGATATATTGAAAAATAACGGGTCAAATTTATCTACATCGCTTAATTCTCCCATCCATTTGCAATATAGTTCTCCTGTTTTCTCTCCTCCTTCTTTATAATGCTCATTTAGGTCCCATCTGTTTTTAGAAACCTCATCGACACAATTAATCCCCTGAGAAATATTACGCCAAAATTCATCCAGATTTTTAGATTTTGGATAGCGTCCGCTCATTCCTATAATCGCAATTTCATCATCCTCAATAGATAAATTATCTAATGGTGCAATTAAATCGCTTACCGGTTCCGTTATTTTTATAGATTCGGTAATATAATTTTGTAATTCCTGAACGTTTTCTACCGCAGACTTTTGATCTGAAACATTATTTTTAATTAATTTTTTTTCAAGTACCTCCTTATATTGTAATTCGATATAAGCTGATAATGATGCTACGTTAGGATAATTAAAAATATCTATGGGACTCAAATCTATTTCTAAGGACTCATTGATATTTTTTACCAATGTGGTTCCTAGTATAGAATCAAAACCGTAATCCATAAAAGATTTATTGATATCAAAATCTTCTTTTCTGTGTTTTATAGTGCTGGCCACTATAGCTGTTATTTCTGTAATCAACTCTTCCTGATTTATTTCGTGATTTACTTTTTGATTTACCTTTTGGTTTACTTTTTCAACATACTCTTTTTTGGCTTCAAAAGTTGTTGGTAAAACTTTTTCTGAAAGCAATGAGACTGATTCCGGTAACTTTTCCTTCTTCAATATTTTAATAATCCCATCGCTTTTTGCTACGATCATTTGTTGTGCTAAAGATGCTTCTCCATTTTCAGGATAGAAATTGATTTGTTTAAAACCTGCCTCCTTTAGCACTTTATCCCAGGATGATTTTAATAATCCCGGACTTCCTGATAATCGAAGCGATTCATCATCATACAACCACCATCCCTCTAATAAACCAAAGGTTAAAGTGGTAAACAGCTCTTTGCCTGAAATTTCATTTAAAAACAACATACCGCCTTGCTTTAATACTGCTTTTATATTGGTAAGTGTATTAAGAATATCTTTTGTTGCATGCACTACATTAGATCCTACTACAATATCATATGCTCCTAAAGAAATTTCCTGATGTACAGGTGATTCTTCAATATTAAAAATAGCTGTACTTAAATAGGGGGCCATTTTTTTATATTGATCTTCGGCATAAAATAAAAACCCATGAGAGATGTCGGTATACTTATATATTATAAAATCTTCGTATTTTTTTAATTTTTTAAATAAAATTTCACTTGTACCACCTGTTCCTGCTCCAACTTCTAATAGCTTTATTTTAGATCCTGCCGGCAAAGAAGGTATCGCACTCGCAACTGCTGATACAATAGCCTCTGATATCAAATCATTAAAATAATCCATCTGAGCATTACCCTTGTAAATAGGGCTTACCAAATCCATGCTTCCGTTAGGAAACAATACATCTGTAGCACGTATCTGCCCACGTAATATAGAGGAAAAACTATCTAAACTTGTTTTTAGAAGCTTTACCTGCGACACATAATTTTCTGAGGATTTTTCTAAAAAGTTTTCAAAAGAACTTTCGATATTAAAATTTATGTTTCCTGATTTCAGATAACGAACCTCATCCCCCTTTTTCTCCAAATAACCTGCAATTGATATTTCTGATATAATTTCTTTAAATAAACGCTGATATAATGGTATAATGCTTAGTTTTTCCTGAAGTGATGCTATAGAAATCCAATCCTGGGCATTAGTTTTCAATCCCATATCTAATAGGATATTCAGTATTGAACGAAGACTAATTTCCTTAAATAAATCTATGTCCTGACTGCCTTTTACTTCATACTTCCCTTCTTTAACCTCGTCTAATGAAACTGAACTTATGACTTCTATGGCCTTTATTTCGCAAGCAGATCTTTCCAAAGATTTCATCACTTCTTTTCCTTTTAACTTTACTGCAACAACCTGACGGGTTCTGCCGCTAAGAATTTCTTCTAATATTTGCATCCCTTCATCAGAACTTATGCTTCCTGCACCCATCGAACTCATTAGCGTTTTATATCTCGAATCACTCACAACTCCTACTTCTCCCCAATATCCCCAATTTATGCTATAAGTTGGTATTCCAGTACTCGTTTCTACCGCACGGGCATAACTATCTTTGTACCTGCAGCCAGCTGAGTAATTAGACTGTCCCATCCCATTCCAAAAAGACTGGAAAGACGAATAAAAACATATAAAATCCAATGATTCTGATTTGAATGCATCTATAAAGTTATGGCTGCCTTTTGATTTTGGCAGATAAGAGCGTTCAAACTTATCTAAGTTCATCTCTGCCAATAAAGAATCTTCGAGTACTATCGCACAATGAAACAATCCGTTTACTGTACCATATATGCTTTTTATTTCTTTACAGGCTTCTGCCATACTTTCCTCTGAAAGGGCATCGCACTGATGGTAATATGGGCGTTTTCCTTTTAATGCCAAGGTCTCTATAGCCTCTTGTATTTTAGCGTTGGAAGAGCGACGACCCAACCATATTATTTGGGCATCATACTGTGTTATAAGGTACTCGCTGGTAGTGCGTCCCAGTCCTCCATGTCCTCCTAGTAAAACATATATACCACCTTTTTTTAGTTTGCCTAAACTGCCTTGTTGTAATTGGTAACGCACTAAATCCAGTTCATAAAAACTTCCTGAGCGATAGCACAATTGTTTTCCTGCAAAGGATGAAGAAAGACTAAAGACAGAAGTTACTACATCAGCGGTTAAATCCTGACGTTGCATATCTACCATGCGAACATTCCATTTGGGTTCTTCCTTTAACACAGAACTTAGAAAGCCAGATATACCGCTACCATAAAAAGACACTGTCTCTTCCGGATAAACTCCCAGCGTATGAAATGTTAAGACCATTATTTGCAATGGCTGATTGGTATACCGTTTAGATAACTCCTTTACCACCTTAAATACTTCACTTTCGATATTTACATAACCAGTTATAGATGGTGTTGTTATACCATGCAACAAATAAATCGTTGGCACTTCATCAAAAGAACTAAGGGGAAATTCTATGGATTCTGTCACCTGACTACCGTCTTTACTCAGTACCGTTTTTATATCAGATAAAATGCGAGCATCTACAGGCTGTGTTCCTGTTAGCAACAAATGAGATCCTTGTGACACCTGAATGTCATTTTGTGTGGTTATTCTACGCCAGCTTGGAATATAACTCATAGATGAAATATCTACTACTTCTTTTATTGGTTTACTATCCTTTTCTCTGTTGTCTGATCCTGTCAAAGCGACAAAATCTTTCATAAAGAGCAACGGCTCGCCCAATTCGTTTAATAGATATACATCATAACTTTTTACCTGATCTGTAGCTGTGGTTTTAGCACTAAATTCTGCATATCCAAAAAGAGATTGAACATTTTCCAAATTCTTATAAAATTCTATACTTCCTATGTGATATGGAAATGACAGCTGATACTGGTTTCCATTTTTATCACCTAAGCCAAATATAGTATGCAAAACACTATCTAAAAGACCCGGCGAGTATTCATATTCTGATTCTGTTGGTAATTTAAGTTCTGATAAACAATAGTTATTTCCAACATACAATTCTTGTACTCCTTGAAAACTGCTTCCCAGGGATAAACCTGAAGATTTCAACATTTCATACAATATTGATCCTTGTATTTTTTCTTTACTGCCTACACGTAAAGTTTCAAGATCAAATATCTTAACAGATTTTATATCGCCTAAACGACTCAAACCCTGACCGTGTTTAATTTTTTCTCCGTTAATAAAACTATAAACTTCTCCCGTTATAATATCTTGTTTTTTTTGCAATTCGACAAATACTTCTGTTGCAGTGGCTACTTTTAAAGGATGAAGCAATAATAAATCTTCTATTGCCATAACGCATGAGCCAGTGCTGTCTGCACTTGCAGCACGCAATAATTCTATGTAGGCAACTCCAGGCAATATAGATTCTTCTAAAACCTTATGATCAGACAGAAAAGTTTCATTACCTGTATATACACTGGCATACTTTTGATCTGAAAATCCTGATATATTGCGATGTACAAGCGGATGAAGCTGTTTCTCGTTTAAAGTAAGATCTACCTTTGCCTGTGGGGCTACAGGTATCCAGTAACGTTCCTTAACAAACGGATAGGTAGGAAGGCTGATTTTTCCGGGAATGTTTTGATACAATCCTTTCCAATCGATTTCCGCTCCTTCCAATGCCCATTGTTTCGCCAGATAATCGTATTGTTCTTTCGAAGAGTGTTCCGAAATCTGTCTTGCAACTTTATCTTTGACGGCTATTAATGCTTCTATGTTTTCAAAAAAACCGGCAGCCTCACCAATTAAGTAAAGGGATAGTTTATCTTTTAAGTCTTTCATATCCGAAACTACTGTGGCTAGCCTGTATGACATTGCTTCACGCCCTGTCTGAAGTGTATGAGCAACGGCTGTGATATCGAAATCTTCTTTTTCAAGTTCTCTATATAAATTAGAGACCTGCATCCTTAACTGAGACCTGCTTTTTGAAGACAAGACAATTATAACAAACGGCATTGTAAAGACGCTTTTGTCTTTTATATATTCTTCTAAAATGATGTGCGCATTACTACCTCCTGCTCCAAAACTGCTTATTGCCGTTAATCTGGGTTTGTTATTAAGTGTTTTCCAATCTTCTAACTTTTGCTGTACTTTAAAGGGAGTTTTCTCAAAAACGATATTTGGATTAATAGTTGATGAATGTAATGAGGGAACAAGTTTTTTGTGTTTTAATTGTAATAGTAATTTTGTTACACCTGCAATACCGGCAGCAGATTCGCAATGTCCTATATTTGACTTTACTGATCCTATACTGCAAAACTGTTTTTTCTGAACCTGAAAAGCGCTATTTAGTCCCAATATTTCTATTGGATCTCCTAAAGAAGTTCCTGTACCATGCGCTTCTATATAGCTAAAGTCTTCCGGCTTCACTCCTGCCTTATCAATTGCTTTCTTTATTACGCTTGATTGTGCTTTTGGATTTGGAACTGTATATCCATTTGTTTTTCCTCCATGGTTGATAGCACTTCCTTTTATAACAGCATAAATCTGATCTCCGTCTTTTTTAGCCTGCTCTAGTGATTTTAATAAAATAGCGCCTACTCCTTCTCCCGGTACATAACCATCACCTTCAGTCCCAAAACTTTTGCATTTTCCTTCACTAGACATAAACCTTGCCTGGCTAAGCATAAAATATTTATTAGGATGGGCTATAATATTGACCCCGCCTGCAATGGCTAAATTGCAGCTGTTATTTTGTATGCTTTCGCAGGCTAAATGTATAGCTGTTAATGACGAGGAGCACATTGTATCAATCCCAATACTTGGACCGCTAAAATTATAAAAATAGGATATCCTGTTAGCAATACTGCTTGAATTACTTGTAGGGGTAATAAAATTACCTTTCAGACTTTCTGCTATGCCAAGGAGTTGGTAGTCCTGATTCATTACTCCTACATAAACTCCTACAATGTTTTCGGGCTCTGCCAATGCATTTACTCCGGTCGCTTTATTTATAGAAGATCTGGTGTAACCTGCATCTTCTATAACTTCCCATACGACCTGCATCAATAATCTTTCCTGAGGATCCATCATTTCTGCTTCAAAAGGGGATATAGAAAAGAAATCAGCATCAAATTTGTCTGCATTTTCTATAAAACCTCCCCACTTACTGTAACTTTTTCCTTTTTTTCCTTTCTCACGATCATAAAAACCTTCGATATCCCATCTCTCTTTAGGAATTTCTGATACAAGGTCATTCCCTGTCTTCAGGTTTTTCCAAAATTCAGCTATATTTTCTGAACCCGGATACATTCCGCTTAAACCAATAATTGCAATATCCTTTTGTGGTAGTGCTTCTTGATTATAAAACCTTTTCTTTTTAACAAGATGTTTATAGTTCTTATCAGAAACAGTCACCTCGGAATCTGCTGATGTCTCTGTTTTTTCTTCGGTATTAAATAAGGATTCTTCATATTGCTGCTCAAAATACCCTACTAATTCACGCAATGTCTTATACTCGAAAAACAATGTGGAAGGAATATCTCCAAACACCTCATTTAGACTATTGTTAATATTGCTAATGGCGATAGAATCTATGCCATATTCATCCAGAGCTACATCCAGTTCTAATTTTTCCTCATTTATTTTTAATTCTTTTGCCAGGTATTTTTTTAGAAAACGGGTCACATTTTTACGAGATTCCTCATTGCCTTTGCCTTGCAGAGTCTGAACTGATTTTCCGGAAACACTGATTCCATTTAAGCTGCCAATAAATTTTTCTGAAATTCCTTTTTTCTTTCCATAAATAACAATTCCCTGATGCCAATTGCTATTTAAAAGTTGGTGAAAAGAATCCAGTCCTTCAGCTTGAGGTAATGGGATTAAGCCCCATTTTTTCTCTAAGTGTATCAGGACTTCATTAGTTATTTGCATTCCGCCCTCTTTCCATAAAGGCCAGTTAATACTAAGCGTTTTTCCTTTTCTTAATCCTTTATCTTTTTGTGAATTTCTAAATTCTGCATAAGTATTAAGATAGGCATTAGCGGCGGAATAATCTGCCTGTCCTATGTTACCTGTAACCCCGGAAACTGATGAAAAGTATACCATAAAGTCCAAAGGCAAATGTTTAGTAGCTTCATCCAGGTTTTTTGTTCCTTCAATTTTTGGCGAAAAAACCTGATGAATTTCCTGTACTGTCTTTTTAAGGACAAAACTATCTCTGATCACACCTGCACTATGAATTATTCCATCAAGTTTTTTGTGCTTATTTTCAATTTTAGCCACCAGTTCTTCAAGTGCTTTTTTATCACTAATATCACATTCATAGTAATGACAATTATGCAGTTTTAATAATTCATGTTCCTGCTTACTTCTTCCTGTCAGGATTACCTGCGCCCCAATATCTTGACACAGATATCGGGCAAAAACAATCCCGAGTCCCCCTAAGCCTCCGGTAATTAAATATACTCCGTCCTTTTTTAACTTTATAATCTCACTTTCTGTCTTTTCTTCTTCGACATCGTAATCTTCTACCTTTTTAACCTGTCGTTGCCCATTTACATATCTGACCTCGGTATCACTCAAAGAAATTTCATACTCTAATATTCGAGACAATTCTTCAATTTGATTTACTGATAAATCATCAACGCCAATGGTTCGTCCGGTAATTTTTAAAGTTTCCTGACTAACAGTTTTTAACATTCCCGATACGAAACTTTTTTCCAGATAATCCTGGTTTTCATATACGATTGTAATATCATACGGTATTTTTTGTGCTATTTTTTCCTGTACTTTTTTAAAGACAGTGATAAAAAATTCTTCTTCTGAATTAGAACTAATATTTTCTACTTCTATCACAAGATTTTCTCTGAGTTTATCTGCTAGATTTGCGGAAGCACCAGCCAAAATAATCAGTTGAGAGTTCGTTCCGCTTACCACCTCAATTGCTTTTTGAGAAGTTTCTTTCCATACATTTTTAAAAAGAGAAACTCCTTCTTTTTCATTTTCTTTTTCCTCTCCTGCTGTTCTGCCTGTAAACTGATGTAACACTTCAAAATCTTTAATGCTTACTAATACTTCTCCAGCATCATTTAACAGATCAATATTGTATTTTTTTGATTCAGGTTTATCGTCTGTGCTGCTAAAATAGGTGTGGCACCAGATTACTTCTGAAAGTTTCCTGTAAAAATTAATTTCGCCAATTTTATAAGGAAGTGCTATTCCCTGATCTTTTTTATTAATTCCTAAAGCTGCTGAAGTTTGCAAAGCACTGTCCAACATCCCCAGATTAAACAAATATTCTTTTTGATTAGGCAGCGAAATTTTTGATAAAACTTCAAACTCGTTATAAGAAAGATATTCTATTCCCTGAAAATTTGCTCCGTAATTAAATCCTAATTCTTCAAACAGCTTGTAATAAGCCTTTTTATCTATGAATTCCTTTAAACGCTCCTTAATCTCCTCGAGATTTTTGCTGCTAGGAAACTCTAGTTCGTCTGTGCATAATTTTCCGTGACCATGAACAATCTGGTCACGGTCTTCTGAATAGATTTCGTAACTAAACTCTTCTCTTTCAGGACTGATGCCAATACTAATTTTACGGTCAGTATCCTTACTTTTTACAGGATGCAGCCAGGTCATCTCTTTAATTTGAGTGACTTTTTTATCCAAAGACAAATTTCCTGCTATTCGTGCCAATTCAACGTACGCAACTCCAGGTAAGATTTTCTCTCCTTTTATTTTATGGTCTTCAAAAAATGGTTCTCTACCGCTAAAAACGCTAGTAAACTTTTGTTCCTGAAGGTTGGATGTATTATGATGGACTAATGCATGCAAGTTGCCCAATTCTGTTTTTATGCCTTTAGGTGCTGAAATCCAGTATTTTTCTTTGGCAAAAGGATATGTAGGCAAACTTATAACAGCGGGTAATTCTCCATCATAAAGTTCTTTCCAATTATCCAATACTCCCCTAATCCATAGTTTAGAAATTTCTTTACTATTATTTTTGCTGAATGTCTTAATACCCGAAATATCTTCTGCATTATTCCATTCAAAATTTACCGTCTTGCTTTTTATATTACCTTCGAAACAGTTTTCTGTTATTTCATTTACATATTCACTCAGGTGTCCAAGAAGTTCTTCTCTGTTTTCTGCCACAATCGCCAATCGTTCTTCCATGGCTTTTCGACCAATCTGAAGCGTATAAGCGACGTCGTAGAGATTCAGACTTGAATCAGACTCCAAATGTTCTTTTAAACGTACAACCTGTTCTTTTAATCTGTCTTTATTCTTAGCTGATAAAATAATAATCACCGGAAAGCTGCAGTTATAGCTCTTTTGTTCTTTTGGAATGTATTCTTGCAAAATAACATGAGCATTACTTCCTCCAGCCCCAAAGCTGCTTACGCCCGCCAATCTGGGTTGACCGTTATTGGTTTTCCATTCCTCCAATTCTTGTTGTACCTTAAAGGCACTATTCTTAAAATCGATATGTGGATTAAGGGTCGTGGAATTAATAGACGGAACTAACTGCTTGTTTTTTAGTTGTAATATAACTTTTGTTACTCCTGAAATCCCTGCCGCAGATTCACAATGCCCAATATTGGATTTAACAGAACCTATACTGCAATACTGCTTATTTTCTAAATTAAAGATTTTTGATAAACCTGCAATCTCTATAGGGTCTCCTAAACTGGTACCTGTACCATGAGCCTCAATATAACTGAAGTTTTCGATCTTAACCTTTGCCTTACTAATTGCTTCTTTTATTACAGATGCCTGTGCTTTAGGATTAGGTACAGTAAAACCACTGCTTTTACCATCATGGTTTATTGCAGTACCTTTGATCACGGCATATATCTGATCGCCGTCTTTTATAGCTCTGCTTAATGATTTTAAGAGCACAGCACCGACACCTTCACCAGGAACGTAGCCATCACCGCCTTTCCCAAAACTTTCACATTTTCCTTTTGAGGATAAGAACATCGAATTAGAAAGCCAGTTGTACTTGCTTGGGTGCGAGGTCAAATTTACACCACCGGCCAATGCCATGGTGCTTTCTCCCTTCTTAATGCTGTCACAAGCCAGATGAAGCGCTGTCAAAGAGGATGAACATTGTGTATCGATCCCCAGACTCGGTCCCTGAAACCCAAAACATGATGAAACTGTATTGGCAACCAGAGATACAAAACTGCTAGGATAAACTGGATCTGCTCTTTGTTCTGATCGGTATAACTGGTAATCTGTCCAGAAAACTCCCGCAAATACCCCTACTTTCTCTTTTTTAGACAATTTTTCAGGCGTATAACCCCCATCTTCAAGAGTTTTCCAGCTTTCTTCTAAAAATAATCGAACCTGAGGGTCCATTTTTTCTGCTTCTTTTGGAGATATGTGAAAAAATAAAGGATCAAACGTATCTATTTGATCTAGGAATCCGCCCCAGTTATAGACACTTTTTTCATTATCATCTGCATCCCATCTGTCTGTTGGAATTGCTGTAATACAATTTTTTCCTTCTTTAAGATTCTCCCAAAATTCTGAAATATTCCTGGCCATGGGATATCGCCCGCTTATTCCTATTATAGCTATTGGCTCATCTGCCAATGATAAATCTCCAGCTAAATCAGTTGTAAAAACCTCATCCTGCGCCTGAATTTCGACAATCGTCTCTGCTCTACCAATAACTTCTTTGGCTTCAAGATCAGCGAAATGTTCTTTCTCATTTAACAATAAATATTCGGCTAGCTCAGCAATTGTCTGATATTCAAACAAAAGAGTAGGATAAAAATCATGTCCGCAAGTTGATTCGAGTTCACGTACAAGTGCCATAGTAGAATTAGAATCCAGTCCCAGATCATAAAATCCAATATTTTCTCCTATCTCTATAGGGTCTATATTTAGTTTTTCACTTATTCTTTCTTTTAAAAAGTCATTTATTTTATCCCCAACGGTTTTTGTCTGCTTTTTTTGCGGCTCTGAAATCTTTGGTGATTTATGTTGTATTTCCTTGATTTTAGTTTCTGGCAACACAGACGTTTCCAGTAATTTTTTAATAGATTCCGGATCACGTATTCTCTTGCTGGCTATTTTTTCAAATCCGGCCAAAAACTGACCTTCTCTGTTGAAAAGCGTAATATCATTATGAATAATTTCAGGTAATTTGTCTGAATTTACAGGTTGTCTTTTACTGTATACATAAACAGTTGGCGGAAAAGGAAGAGCGTGCTCGAATTTTTGTACTGAAAACGGAATATAAGGGATGCCATTTGTTATCGCATCCTGGCGATCATCTAACTTAAATGAGCTTCCGGCAAATGTAGATCCATCAAGAAAAGCGGGATGCGCTGTCATTTTTTCACGAAATTCTTCAGCCAGCTCGCTTAAATGAAGTTCCATAAGTTCTTCATCACCTCTCTGATATATTTTTCCGTGTGTCTGCATAAATTCACCATGACAAATGGCTATGGTTCTGGCCTCCTGATATACAGTAGCCATTTCATAACTTTTTTCGCTATTTTGTATAAAATTTTCCACATCAAATATCACTTTAGTATTTGAAGTTTCGAGGGCATCGATTCGGCAATTCATGTGCTGCGTCCATTCTCCATATATATTTCCGTCGTGGTCAATCTTTTTGGATCGTATCAAAACCTCATATTCTGACTGATTGCCTGGAGTGTATTTTATTTCGAGTCTGCGGTCATAATTTTCTGTGGTCGATAATGGTTCTACAAATAAAACCCTGCTTAAGCTAAAATCTTTATCGAACAACTTTTTAGAAGATCGTAATACTAAATCCAGGTACGTTACGCCGGGAATTATTCGTACATCATATACTTTATGATCTCTTAGTATATAATTGTCGTGTAAAAAATCTATGGTTATAGTCTTATTATTCATGTTCTTTTATTTCAAAATTCAAAAAGTTGTCAAATACTTTGTTATTCTTTTTTGGGGACTTTTCTCTTTGGGAAGTTTTTTCTTCCTGAGGCCAATATCTCGAACGATTGAAAACAATTTCAGGACGTTTAAAAGGCAATTGTACCTTATTACGTTCTGGAATTCCTTCATCACTTACCAAGACAAAAGCATTATTTCCTCCGAGACCAAATGCACTGATACCCGCTCTCCTGACGCCGTCAACACCTTCCCATTCTTTTAGTTCCGTGACCGGATATATAGGAGAACTGTCAAAATTAAATCTGACATTGGGAGTTTCGCAATGCAATGTTGGTGGAATTTTTTTTGCGTTAATAGCTAACAAGGTTTTAATGACACCGGCAATTCCGGCGGCACTTAAAAGATGTCCTATATTGCTTTTTACGCTTCCAATTCCACAAATAGCATTTTTATCGGTATGTTTTCGCAACACACGTGTTACTCCTGTCAGTTCAATTGGGTCTCCAATAAGAGTTCCGGTACCATGCGACTCTATGTAACTGATACTAGCTGCAGGAATTCCTGCATTTGCAATTCCTTTTTCAATCAGTTCTTCCTGTGCCGTTGGGTTAGGCGTTGTTACTCCCATAGTTCTGCCGTCATTATTGACTGCCGTACCTTCAATTACTCCGTAAATTTTGTCTCCAGCAGCTATGGCATCCTCCAAGCGTTTTAGTATGATGACACCACAACCTTCTCCTAAACCTGTTCCGTCTGCTGACTGATCAAATGTTTTACTTCTTCCACTGGGCGATAAAATACTGAGTCGAGAAAGTGAAATAAAAATTTCTTCATCCAAAATAATATCTACTCCGCCAGCCAAAGCCATATCGGTCTCACCAAGTCTTAAATCCTTAACAGCCAAATCGATTGCTGTTAAAGAACTGCTGCAAGCCGTATCAACTACCAGATTGGGACCTTTTAAATTATAGATATGCGACAGATGTGCCGTAATAAAATTTTGCCCTGTTCCGATAATGAAATCACGACACGGTTCCTTTATTTTATTTCTAAAAGTGCTTAGTCTGCTTCCTCCATAAACGCCTACTGCTTTTCCTGATAAATCTTCTTTGAGGTAACCTGAATCAGCAATTGCTTCTGTACACACCTCTAACCATTGCCTCTGAAGAGGATCAATCTGACTGGCTAGCTCTTCTTTTATTCCAAAATATCCCGGATCAAATTTTTCTATATCTTTAAGAAAGCCACCCCATTTACTAATACTTTTTCCTGGCTGATCTTTTTCCGGACTGTAAAACTCTTCGGCATTCCATCGACTTTCAGGAACTTCACTAATAGCATCTGTTCCATTTTTTAAATTATCCCAAAATGCTCTTATATCAGCTGCTTCGGGAAAATGGCATGCCATACCTACAACCGCTATTGGGGCATTTTTTTTATACTGCTTTTGAGTGTTTTCTTTAGCATCTGCCTCAATTAAAGTTGGGTTATCACTTATATCCTGAATATTTTCTTCCACAACGGCATTCATTCCAGAAAGTGCAGCAGGAAAATTTTTCTCTATATAATTTCCTAACATATTTATAGTTGGGTTTTCAAGTAGCACAGTAGGATCTATATTTACACCCGGAAGTTCACGCTCTAATGCTTTTATTAGTTGTACCAGTATGACAGAATCTACACCAAAGTCCTGAAACGGCAAGCGAATATCCAATACTTCGATCGGAAGCTTCAGTTCTTTTGCCATGAGTGCTCTCACCCAATCCGAAATATTTGTTTCTTCTACTGTATTTTTTCTCTCTGTCATCTTTTTCTTTTTGATTTCAAATAACTGATTCAACTCAAAATGAGGATCAGCAAAAGCAATTGGGGCCAAAATCGCCGGCAACTGATGCGAAATAATTATTTTATCCAGAATTGCTAATCCCTGTTGAACGGTAATTGAAGCTAGTCCGATCTGATCATAAAGGCTTCCTTTTATTTTCTTCATACCAACATTTTCCCAATCGGGCCATTGAACGCTTGTGTAGGCTTTTCCCTTTTGCTGTTGGAGTCTGGCGAAATAGTTCAGATAACTATTGGCCATCACATAATCACTTTGGCCGGAACCCAGAACAGGAAAAGTGCTAATAGAGGAAAACAGAATGGCAAAATCCAATTGATTATCTCTTAAAATCTCCTCCAGCTCTTCTATAACTTTTACTTTAGAATTTAATACCGTTTGTATGGTGGACAACTCTTTATGTACAAATGCCGGACTGTTCAAATCCACATTTCCCGCACAATGTAAAAGCCCTTTTATAGGTCCCCAATCTGATTGAATATCGAACAATAGGCTTTTCATGTCTCCTTTCTCAAGTGTTTCTGCAGCAATAAGTTTTATTTGCACTCCTCTATTTTCCAATTCCAAAATGGTTTTAATTTTATCGGCTGCCTCACACTGCTCGTTTTTAAGGATATTCCACCTGTTTCTTGCAGGCAGTTGTTTTCTTCCCAATAAAATAATTTTTTTAAAACCATGTGTCAGGGCAAGATGCTTTGCACATTCTAGTCCTAATCCTCCTGTTCCTCCTGTAATAAGCACGGGATTTTCTACCGCTAATTGCTTTTGGATAGTTGTACACTCCAATTTTTCCAAAAACGGAAAATACCATTTGCTTTTCTTGTATTTTATCCTGGTATAACCTGATGTGCTGTAATAGGCCTCCGTGATAACCTGAGCTGTAATTTTCGGATCTGTTTGGTCTAATTCAAGAGAAAGACTGTTTATTCTGGAATATTCTGCCTGCAACATTTGATATAAGCCAAATCGCTCTGCAAAATCCAGGTTTATCTGTCCTGAATCGCTTACAATAACAAGGGTTAAAGGCTTTGAATTATTTTCTTTTATACAATTTTGTAACAACAATAACCAATCGAAGTTTTCTTCATTATGATTCTCTAATGGGCTTAAATCAATGCATCCGCTAATATTTTCCATTTCAGTTATAACATCAGTTGCCGCTACTACTTTTGACTGTCCTAAATTTTGTTGCAGGGCCTGAAGTAATACTGGATTAGAGCTGTTACTGATGATAAGAGTCATTCCCGCTCTTCTTTGACCTGCTTCTAATGCACCTTTCTTCCAATTTTGCTCAAAAATGGATACTTCATCTCTGGTCGAAGAGAACACAGGTGTTTGTTGAAGACTGTCGATTACAGGCTGTTCATTTGGTTTCCAATATGTTTGTTTTTCAAAGGAATAAGTAGGCAGACTTATTTTTTGGGGAATATTTCCCTCATAAAGTAATGCCCAATTTATCTCGATACCTTCTATCCAGTACTGCATGAGATCATTTATATTTTTATCTCTAAGACTATTTTTTATTTCGTTTTCCAAAACCTTCTGGTTTAATTTTTGGTTTTGAGCGGTATTTTTTTCTCTTTGATATTTGTACCCGTTCTCCTCGTTTATAAAATCGGACAGAATTTTTATGAATTCCTCTTTTGTCTGTATTATAAAAGCTAGCTTGTAATGCATGTTTTCGCGGCCAGATTGCAGGGTGTATGCTATATTAGTCAAATTTACAGACACTGATTCTTCTAGATAGCTTTTAAGGTTCTGTGCTTGGTTTCGCAGGCTATTCTCTGTTTTTGCAGAAATTAAAATCAAAACGCGACCCGCATCCTGATTTTGTACATTTCGTATGTACTCTTCCAGAATGATATGTGCATTTGTACCGCTAAACCCAAAGCTACTTACCGCGGCCCTTCTTTTAATACCCTCTTCAGTCTCCCATTTCCCTAACTTTTCCTGAAGTCGGAATGGACTGTTTTCAAAATCAATCAATGCATTTGCTTTTCCAAAATTAAGAGAAGGAGGTAATTGCTGGTTTTTAAAAGAAAGTAATACCTTTATTATTCCCGCTACTCCGGCTGCCATAAGCGTATGCCCAATGTTGGTTTTGACGCTACCAATTGCGCAATTTTGTTTTGGGCATGAAAAGGCATTAAAAGATTTGGTTAACGCTTCAAATTCAATAGGATCGCCTAAAGGAGTTCCAGTACCATGCGTTTCGACATAACTTATTGTTTTAGGATTAATGTTGAACTTTGTGTAGGTTTCTTTTTCTAAGTTTTCCTGTGATAAAACACTAGGTGCCAATATACCGTTTGAGGTTCCGTCCTGATTGACCATTGAGCCTTTTATCACACCATGTATAACATCTCCGTCTTTTTCAGCATCTGCGAGTCTTTTTAACATCAGTACACCAACACCTTCACCCGGAACAAAACCATTGGCACGCTGGTCAAAAGCATAGGTTTTTCCGTCAGCAGAAAGCATTCCTGCCCTGCTGGAAAGTTTGTAAAAATTAGGCGAATTCATAATAGTAATGCCGCCCGTAATAACAATATCATTCTCCTTGCTAATTAAACTCTTACAGCCAAGATCAAGAGCTACCAATGAGCTTGAACAGGCCGTGTCTATTGACAATGCAGGCCCTTTTAAATTCAGCAAATAAGAAATTCTCGAAGGGAGTATCGCAGATGAGTTACCCCAAAATGCTGATGCCGGTTTATTTT
Source organism: Flavobacterium circumlabens (assembly GCF_004345565.1). Classification (GTDB taxonomy): domain Bacteria; phylum Bacteroidota; class Bacteroidia; order Flavobacteriales; family Flavobacteriaceae; genus Flavobacterium; species Flavobacterium circumlabens. The sequence goes on from NZ_SLWA01000004.1 coordinate 371,913, forward strand.
CTGCAGTATCAAGATAATCCCCTGTACTAACTCCGGCGTAAACACCACATTTTTTATTAGAAAGTGTTTTAGGATTTATCCCCGCATCTTCAATAGACTTCCAGGCATGTTGCAGGAAGAGTCTTTGCTGCGGGTCCATCATCTCAGCCTCTGCTCCGGATATTCCAAAAAAGAGCGTATCAAATTTATCCACATCTTTCAAAAAACTTCCCCACTTGCTGTATGTTTTATTTGCAGCATTCTGATCTGCACTGTAGTGAACATCTTTATCCCACCTTTGTGGTGGAATTTCTTCGATTAGGCTTCTTCCGTCACGCAGTGCCTCCCAATATTCGTTCAAATCATTTGCCGAACCAAATTGTCCGCTCATTCCTATAATTGCAATATCATCTTGAGCCACTTGATTGAAAGCTTCAAGATTGTCTTGTGTTGTTTTAGGAAATTCTACGGCCAAAGGCATAACTGGTTTTTTCTGTATCTTTTGCTCTATTTGAAACGAAAAATGAGACTGTATATAATTCGCAAGCTCACTTATATTAGGATAACTAAAAATTTCAGTAGGACTTAAAGTGATCTCCAGTTTTTTATTAATGTTTTTTATTAATGTTGCACCTAAAATGGAATCAAATCCATAGTCCATAAATTGCCTGTGAATGTCAAATTTCTCCTCGCTGTGTTTAATTGTTGCGGCGGCGATTCTAATCAATTCCTCAATTAACCACTGGCTATCGTCACCTTTATTTTGATTTTCTTTTTCCCATTTCTCAGCAGAAACTAATTTTTCTGAATCCGCTCTTTCAATTTTGTTTTTTACTACACCATTACTTTTTGCGATAATCATTTGCTGTGGCAGATTTTGGTTTTCAGGATACGATTGTATTGCTGTAAAACCTTCTTCGTGCAATACTTGCTGCCATTGCTTATCTGATAGGCCGGGACTTCCCGGCAGCCGAATTTCGGCATCTGAATAAAGCCACCAGCCGTCTAGCAATCCGAAGGTTAAAGTTGTAAACAATTCTGTCGTAGCCAGTTCATTTAAAAGCAATAGTCCGTTTGGCTTTAAAACCTGTTTAATGTTACTGATAGTATTATTAATATTTGCAGTGGCATGAACAACGTTTGCTCCCAGAACAATATCGTAGGACCCTAATACCAGACCTTGGCTTGCTGCCGCCTCTTCAATATTAAACAGTTGTGTTTCCAGATAAGGAGCCACTGTTTTATATTGTGACTCTCCGTACAGCAGAAAACTTTTTGAAATATCTGTATAGGTATAGGTAATATCATTTTTGTAAGACGCTAATTTGCTAAAAATTAACTCACTTGTTCCGCCGGTCCCGGCTCCTACTTCCATAATTCGAATTTTTTCTCCTGGAGCCAGAGATTTTAATGAATTAGAAACAAACTGCACGACTGTTGACGCTATGAGCTCGTTCATATAATCTGCTTGTTTGTTTCCTTTGTAAATTCCATTGACATTCTCCATACTTCCTTCTGGAAATAATAATTCTGTCGCCTGTATGCTACCTCTTAAAACAGCTGAAAAATTATGCAGACAAAGCTTTAATAATGCACTGTGTGACTTGTAATCTTTGTTTTTATCTACCAGATCCTGCAGTGATTCTTCTAAATCGAAATGTGTTGTCAGCTCTTGCGTTTCTGCGCTTAATTCATAAAAAGTATCATTGGGCACCAAATACCCTGATGAGGTTATAGTCCTGATTAGTTCTTCAAACAAACGAGTATATTTTTTTTGAATTCCCAATCTAAGCTCAAGATCTTCAATGCTTTTACACAACCTAAGTTCATGGGCGAGATCCATTTTTAATAAACTTTGCAGCAATCCTTTTTCACAAATACGCTGAAACAGCTGCTCCTCTTCAGGATGACTTTCGCATAATCCTTTTTGCAGTTCTTTAACATCAACGATACTAGGTACTGTAAGGATTTGATACCGCTCTGATTCGAGCAGATTATCAACCATTGCCTTTGCTTTTACTGACAGGTTTATAGCAATAACCTGACGCACTTCGTTAGATAATATGGCCTCTAATATGGCCATTCCCTCTACATTGGAAATACTTCCAATTCCAATTTCATTCATCCTTCTGGCGTAAGCATCACCACTTACAATTCCTGCTCCACCCCAATATCCCCAATTAATGGTATAGGATGGGACATTTAAAACGGATTCAATTTCCCTTGCGTAGCTGTCCTTAAAAGTACATCCCGCTGAATAATTGGATTGCCCTGCCGCATTCCATTGAGACTGGATCGACGAATAAAAACAAACAAAATCAAGTTTATCTGCATTAAATGCATTTACGAGATTTTTACTGGCCAATGATTTGGGAAGATAAGAATGATCAAAATTGGCAGCATTCATATTTTCAAAACGCATGTCATTAAGTACTATTGCAGAATGAAACAGGCCGTTTACCCTGCCATATTTCGTTTTTATTGCTGCATAGGTTGCTGATAGTGCAGTGGCATCAAGTGCATCACATTGAAAATAAACCGGGCGCGGTCCAAATACAGCTATTTCATCCTGTTTCTTTTGTATTTCTGTATCTGAAGCTCTTCGACCAAGCCAAATTACCTGCGCTTGGTATTTATCGGCCAGATATTGTGTTGTAATAGCACCTATACCTCCGGCTCCTCCAAGTATCACATAAATACCTTTCTTCTTTATTTTACTCTTTGCTACATTAAGCTGTAACGGATGCAGTACTTGCCTGTAAAAAAAACCATTACGATATACGTGCAAAGTACCCGTTGTGTTATACGGTATTTTTTGCTGCTCTTTTATAAAGACAGCATTCCAATCTGTTGTTCCTAAATCTATAATTCTGGTGCTCCAATCAGGATATTCTTTGGCAATGGAACCTACTAAACCAATAATGCCGCTACCCAAAGCATCAACTTCTTCGCCAGTATAAACAGCCTGTGTATTTTTCGTAAAAAAGCAAAGGTTTAATTTTTTATCCTTAGCAATATGTGATACTTTCTTTAAGCTCTCAAACAATTTTTTCTCTATGGATATTTGTTTATGCTGCAGCCCTTTAAAAAGACCATGAACAAAATAAAGACTATCTGTCTTATCTTCGTTCGGGGCAATTTCCTCCACTATTTTTATGCTGGTTCCCTGCTCTTTTAGTTGTTCAAGCAATGGTTCTAATAAAAACATATCCTGATTTCCTGTTCCCGTTACAATCAGTACACTGGTTTCTTTTTCTTCTGAAAATTCATCTGAAGTCATACGCTTCCATACCGGAAGATAGGTATTGTCTATCGTTGATTTTACCGTTACATCATCTTTTAAAGGAATTGCTACAAATTCTTTGAACTGCAATATCACTTCACCATCGCTATTAAATAAATCAACATCATAAGATGTTAAATGGCTCGTTGTATGCTGACTTTCTTTGGCCATGGCCCAAAGTTCCATATCGGCAGTTATAGCATTATGAAATATCACTTCCTTTACATGATAAGGAAATGCAAGTGAATAATGTTGGCCGGGAAAAATAACCAGACCATAAATTGTATGTAAAGCACTGTCAAGAATACCAGGATTATATTTAAAACCTGCCTTTTGCTCGTTTTTTACTTTTGCAAGTGCAACCCTGTCTTTTACATAAAGTGTAGTTACCAGTTGAAATGAATCTCCCAAATTTAATCCTGCACCAGCGAAGTCATCATAAAGTTCCTTTGCCGTAATGATTCTGGAAGCTCCCGTTATAAAATCATTTATATGAAGCTTATTTTTAACTGTTGGATAAGAAGTAATGGTTATTTCTGCTTCGCAGTGAATCAACTCCTTTTCAAAAATAGTGCTTTTTACTTCGGCTTTCAATTCATTGGAATGCTGTACTATTTTGATTTCAATTTCTTTTGGGTTTGCTTCTACAGGGATTGGATTCATCCATGTGATATTTTTTACTGCCGTAATGTTCTTTTCTGCGCTGATTTCGGCAGCTGCCCTGATTAATTCTATATAAGCAACTCCCGGAAGAATTTTTACATCTAATACTGCATGATCTGACAAGAAAAATTCTGATCCTTTATAAGTACTTTTAAATTTTATTTCGTTTAAAGTCGAGGCATTAAGATGTACCAGTGGATGAAGCTGTGCAAAAAAACTTTCTTTAACTTCGGTTTTATCAGACTTTGGCATCCAATACCTCTTTTTTGAAAAAGGATAATTAGGCAGCAGTATTTTATTTGGACTGTCAACTTCATAAAGCAATTTCCAGTTTATAGGGGCACCTGTTTGCCATTTCTCTAATAAAAGATCCAGGTTGCCTTCTTGAATTAAGTTATTTACTTTGGTATCACTTAAATGTATTGCCCTGTTTATTGTGCTAACAGGCAGACTTTCATTTTCTACTTCTTTTAATTTTTCTTTCAGCTCCTCAATATTCTTTACCTGAAACCCAGCTCTTACATCAAATGGCTCCCTTGCTATTTGAAGTGTGTAGGCAATATCATATATGTTGCTATTGGGATTTTGGCTGATGAATTCATTTAAATTTCTGGCAACAGACTGCAGTACTTTTGGGCTCTTTGCTGACAAGATTATTAATGCTGCCTTTTGGCTTGTATAATTGTTTTTCATTTTCGCAGTATACTCTTCGAGTACTACGTGAGCATAGGCACCACCAAACCCAAAACTACTTACACCGGCTCTCAAAGGATTTCCGTCTTTGTTTTCCCAATCCTGTACTTCTTTGTTGATATAAAAGGGAGAATTTTGTAAATTAATATAAGGATTGATCTCCTTAAATTGAGGCATAGCAGGTATTTTCTTGTTTTTGATAGAAAACATTGCTTTAATAACTCCTACTATCCCGGCAGCACCTTCGGCATGTCCAATATGTGCCTTTGCTGAACCTACTGCACAAAAATCGGTTTTATCTGTATGTTTTTTATATGCCTTTTTCAGAGCATTTATCTCTATAGGATCTCCTAGTTTGGTACCAGTTCCATGCGCCTCAATATAACCTAGTGATTCCGGAGATATTCCGGCATCTTTCCAGGCTTTTAGTAAAACATCCATTTCTCCGTCAACGCTAGGTGCTGTGATTGATGGCGTATATCCTCCATGTGTCGTTGCACTTCCCTTGATAATACCATGAATAAAGTCACCATCTTTTTCTGCCTGTGCTAGTGGTTTCAACATTATAGCTGCAACACTCTCTCCGGGAATATACCCGTCTGCCTGGCTGTCAAAACTATGACATCTGCCCGTAGCGGATAAGGCTCCAATACTAGAGAAATAGCGATAGTGTACAGAAGACAGCAGTAAATTGGCACCTGCAACGAGCGCCTGATCACATTCATTATTTTGAATAGCCTTACAGGCTGTATGAATGGCTATTAAAGAACTCGAACAAGCAGTGTCAATGACAATACTTGGTCCCTTTAAATCAAAATAAAAAGAAGGTCGGTTGGCCAGCATGGTTGCCGCATTTCCGGTTCCGTCATGTGGATTTACTGTTAAATTAATCCTGTCCATTTCCTGACCATAGTCATGAAAACAAGCCCCTACGTAAAGCCCGGTATTGCTTCCTTTAATAGTATTAATGGTTCCCGCATCCTCAATGGTGTGATACAGGACCTGCATTAGATAACGTAATTGCGGATCCATCATTTCAGCTTCTACCGGAGAAATATTAAAAAAATCGGCATCAAACTGATCGACATTATTAATAAAGCTTCCCCACTTGGTGTACAGCATATCCTCCACCCCTTTTTCAGGATTATACCATGGTTTATAATCAAAGTGATCCTGCGGAATTTCTTTTATCAGGTTCTCTTTATCATAAATTTTATTCCAGAATTCCTGAGGATTGTCTGCTCCCGGAAACACTCCATGTACCCCTATAATGGCAATATCTTTGGTTATTTTCTCCTGTGGGGCAATTATGCTGGATTTATGTTTACCAAATTGTAATGGTTTCATTCGTGTATCTTAATTGGTGGTTGATAATTTTTCATGTACTGTTTCAGGATGGAATCTATTTGGATATTCTTCCTGTAAATATTGAGCCAGTTCGTTTAAATTCTGATATTCAAAGAACAAAGTCGGATACAATTCTGTACCTAGCTCTTCTTCCATAATTTTAACTAATGCAATTAGTTCAGAAGAATCTATTCCCATATCCATGAAATTTTTTTCGGAGGATATGATTGAAATATCTTTTGAGCTGGCACTTTGCAGTACTCTTCTTAAAAATGTCTCTGCCTGTTCTGTTTTAATTTCTTTACTATGGTCTGATATTTTGATGGCTTCCTGATCTGTAAAAGATGTTTTCTTACACACAAAACCCGTAACCTCTCCAATTACCTCTCCTTCAATTGAGCAAAACTTAAAATTAGTCTCAATAATTTCCCTGTTCATTTTTATGATTTCTCCAATCACCAGACATTGTTCAGGAATCTTTTCATATATTTTGAATTCCTTTATCATCAAGGGAAGAAAAGGGGTATCGATATTTTTAATCAAAGCCAGTGTCGCTACCAATCCGCCATTTAACAATACGGGATCCATCAGATTGTATTTATGAATTCCTTCTTGTTTGGGCAGTCTAAGTTCAGCCAGACTTTTATTTTCTCCGATATGAATTTTTTCAATCACTTGCAGGCTGTCACCTTGCACAATTCCTTTTTCCATATCTTTCTGGTAGAAAGCTTCTTTTCCGAGTTTGAGATATGCACTTTCTTTTAACATCTTAATTTCAGACAGGCAGTTGTCAGGAATAGAAATTAAACTTTCTTCAAGTTTTCCTTCTGCGACATCAATAAGATAAGCTGTAGTTGTATTTTCACTTGAAACAGCAAATGCATTATTAACGAAACTAACCTTAACTTTTAGTTGCTCATTATGATTTAAAATGACCTGATTTTTAAATAAAATACGGGACAAAACAACGACTTTATCCGATTTGCTTTGTATATGGTTAGTAGCTAGTCCTAAAAAGGTAGTTCCCAGAAGTATGCGATTACCATTAACCAAATGATCTTTCAAATATGTTTCATTATACGAAAATACCTCACTTACTATATCCTGTAATTGCTCCTTATCAGCTATCTCCCTGATTTCTTCTCCGAGCCAATATGATTTATTAGAAAGACGCTGAACAGGTAATGGCTGTCGCAAGGAAGTTGTTTCATTCTTATTCTTTTCAAGAATCAAATGACAGTTTGTTCCTCCAAAGCCAAAACTTGAAATAGCAGCAATTTTATGTTCTTCATTCCAGTCTTTTAAACGAGTATTAGGATAAAAAGGAGACTCACTAAACTTAAATCTCGGATGTGGATTCTCACAATTTATAGTAGGTACAAGCTGACCATATTGCATTTGAAGTAAGATCTTGATTAAGCCGGTTACTCCTGCTGCAGTCATATTATGTCCTACATTACTTTTTACTGATCCAAGAGCACAGAATTGTTTCTTTGATCCGTATTGCTGATAAATTTCAGTTGCTGCTTTCACTTCTATCGGATCACCTAAAAGTGTTCCTGTACCATGCGCTTCATAGTAAGAAATTTGCTCAGGAGATATAACTGTTTTGTCTAATGCTTTTTGAATTACCGCCTTTTGTCCCTCTTTATTAGGTACCGTCAATCCCATTGTTTTTCCATCATTATTGATTGCCGATCCTATAATGGTTCCTATTATAGTGTTTCCGTCTCTTTTAGCCTGCTCATATTCTTTTAGCATTACTAATCCTCCACCTTCTCCTAAAACAAATCCTTCAGCACGTTCATCAAACACATAACTGTGTCCGTCTCTTGACAGTACTTTTGCCTGACTAAAGGCAATATGTCCAAATGCATCAACTAAGATGGAAATTCCTCCTGCAATTGCCATTTCAATTTTTCCGTTTAAAATATCTTCGCATGCCTGGTGTATGGCTACAAGTGAGCTCGAACAGGCTGTGTCAATGACCAGGCTTGCTCCATTGAAGTTATAAAAATCAGAAACTCTGGCAGCAATCATATTACTAATATTATTGACAATTACGTTTTGATGTGTTCCCTTAGGCAGCAAATGGTAATTATTACGAACATAATTATTGTCTTTTGCTCCAATATAAACACCAGTATTAGAATTATAAAGTTCTTTTTTATCGTAGCCGCAATTTGCTATTAACTGACGAGATAATTCCAGGGTAAGCCTTTGCTGAGGATCCATTGAAATTGCCTCATCATCGCTTATTTTAAAATAATGAGCGTCAAATAATCCCGGATTAGTTATAAAACCTCCTTTATCTGTATAAGTTTTATCAAGCTCTTCCTGAGCAGAAAAGTATTCGCCCATATCCCAACGCTCTTTTGGCGTGTCCGAGATAAGTTCTTTTCCGGCTTTAAGATTGTCCCAAAATTCTTTAATGTTATCTGATCCGGGCAAATGGCAAGCCATACCTATCACAGCTATTTTGTTTGCTTTTTCTGAAGATTCTGGTATGGTTACTTTTTTAGTTTCCGTAATACTTTCTTCTATATTCTGAAAATCTGTTTTTTCAAAAAATGATTCTTTTATAGGCTCTTGAGAGTCAATGGCTACTCCTGGTTTTTTTATGTTTTCTGATGCAAGAAAATAAGCCAGTAATTCAATGGTTGGATAATTCACAATAATAGTGGGCTCCATAGTTGCTTCGAAACGCTCTTCAAGAGCGTTAAGGATATTCATCATCATGATTGAATCTACTCCGTATTCTGTAAAATCAACATCAATATCAATGTCTTTTTCTTCGATTTTCAATAGTGCTCCACAAATTTCTTTTAGAATTTTCTGAATTTCCGTTACAGTATGAGTTGCATTTTGAACCACTTCATTACGCTGATTTTCATTTTGACCTGAAATAAGCACTTTTTCTATTTTTTGTGATTCACCAAAGGTTATCACACAATGATCAAGACAAGAGGTTAATAATTTTTCAAAAACAGCAATACCTTCCTGAGTCGGCAGGGGTTCCATGCCCCATTTCTTTTTCAGAAAAGCTTTATTTTCATTTGCCATTTTTATTCCTCCATCTTCCCATAATGGCCAATCAATACTAATCGTATGTCCTTTTCTTTTACCTTTTGCTGTTAATTCATTTCTGTATCGTGCAAAACTATTAAGATAAGCGTTCGCAGCACTGTAACATGCTTGTCCTGAACTGCCTACTACCGCTGTAATCGAAGAAAACAATACCATAAAATCCAGCGATTCGTGCTGCATGGCTTCATCTAAGAACTTTATTCCGTTTATTTTAGGATCAAATACTGTTGAAATTTGCTCTTTTGTTTTGTTTACCAGCAGACTGTCCTGTGTAATTCCTGCGCAATGAATCACTCCTGTTATTGCGCCGATAGTCTCCTTGATTTCGTAAATACATTTAAAAACATCTTCTTTGTTGGTGAAATCACAAGTATAGTAGCTGGCATTATTCCATTTTCCTAACTGAATCTGACGATTTGCATCCAGCTTCGACTTTCCAAGAATTACTAAACGCACGTCCTCTGTTTTAAGAATGTGTTCAGCCACGATCCGTCCAAGTCCTCCAAATCCACCTGTAATTATATAAACCCCACCTTTTTTTATTTTGCATCCTTTGTCAGACTCCATTAGCAAAAAAGATTCTGTCTTTTTTACTTCTCGTACCCCATTAAAATATCTCACTTCATCTTCGTCTATACCAATTTCAGCTTCAATATATCCTGCAACCTGATCCAGATCCCGAATCGTGAGCGAATCTACTCCTAATAGTTTTCCATTTATTTTTGGTAACTCGAGTTTAGCCGTTTTGAAAAAGCCACTCAGAAAATCAACCTGCAAATATTCATTATTTTGATATACAAGTAAAAATTGAATGTTTCCCTGATTAATATAATTTTTAATCATTGTGCTTATTTCCCACCATTTTTCAATCTCATTAGTAGAAGAGAGTAATATAACTTCTATCTCTAGTTCTTCTTGTAATTTTTCTGCAAGTAATAAACTACCTTCATTTAGTAAAACTACAGTTTTGCAATCATGCTGCTTTTTATTTTGTATACCATATCTCCAAACAGACTGATAACTTTGTACTGTAGCAATGCTTGCTGAAGTTGATTGTTGGAGTTGGCCAATTGGTAATGCTTTAAAATCAACAAAGCTCAGTACTTCTTCTCCTTCGCTGTTTAACAGATGAATTTGATACGCAGAAACTTTGTCGTTTCTGTTTTTTGCTTTCTCAACATAACACCACAATTCCCCTTTAAGTGAACCCAATATATTAACTTCTTTAACGCTAAATGGCAATTCCTGACCTTGCATGTTATTTAAGAAACTTAATCCTGCACAGGTCTGAAGTGCCGAATCCATTACTCCGGGGGGCAATAAATAACCATCTTCCGCCTTCGGCAGTATGATTTGAGATAAAGCTTCAGAATCGCCATAGTACAATGTTTGTATTCCCTGAAACGTTTCGCCGTAATCAAGCCCTAATTTTTTGAAATGTAGGTAACATTCCTCCTTATTACGAGTATGCTTGAGCTTTCGACGTAAAGACGGAAGGTCATATTTTTTCGTTGTACTATTTTGCGCTGTTTCAAATTTTCCTTTGCTATGTATTTTTAGGCTCCCTTCTGATTCACTGTAAATCTCATAACCGATAGCATCATTTTTTTCTTCTAAAATAGTAATTCCTATCTTTTCAGCTGCTCCGTTTACACGTATGGGAGTTAGCCACGTAACCTCTCTAAGTCCTGTTATTTTTTTGTTTAAGGATATCTCTCCTGCCGCTCTGGCCAATTCCAGATAAGCCACTCCCGGTAGCATTTTTTCACCATTAACCTGATGATCTTGTAAAAATGGCTCCTGACCGGAATAGATACTTGTAAAATGCTGATCTACTAAAGTAGATTCATTTTGATGTACTAATGGATGAAGCTTTTGCTCTTGTATTAGATTTTTAGCATCATTATTAGGAATGTTTACCCAAAAATATTTCTTTTCAAAAGGATAAGTTGGCAAACTAATTTTTTTTGGAGTGAAGTGATTATCATAAAGAATATTCCAATCAACATCAAAACCGTTTATCCATAATTGAATTAGAGATTGAATATCCTTTTGTTCTAATGCATGATCAATATATCCCTGTTGTTCAATACCCTCCAATCGAAAATCAAGAAGCGGCTTTCGAACATTTCCTGTCGTAATATTTTTATTATTACCAACTAAATATGCTGAAAGAGCCTCATTAAATTCCTGATAACTAAACACTTCAAAGGCCAATCGTTCATCCATATGTTCACGTCCTACCTGCAAAGTATAAGCTATGTTTTGCAAACTAAGATTTGGTTTTTCTTCAGAATAATTTAACAAATCCTGAACCCTGTCTTTTAATCTTGAAGAATTTTTCGCAGAAAGTAATATAAGAAATGGTCCTTTTTCTTCGTCTTTAAGCATTGTTTTTTCTGGAATATATTCTTCTATTACAATATGTGCATTACTTCCTCCTGCTCCAAAACTGCTAATTCCTGCAATTCTTGGTTTACCGTCTTTTGTTTCCCAGTTTGTGGTTTCCTTTTGAAGATAAAATGGCGTATCGGTAAAATTTAAATATGGGTTTGGAACTTTTAAATGTGCATTTCCTGGTCTGGTTTTATTTTTAATTGCATATAACAATTTGGTCAGACCAACGATTCCAGCAGCAGCTTCAAGGTGTCCTACGTTTGTTTTTACACTTCCTAAAGCGCAATGTGGCTCAGCAGGCAATTCTATTCCGTTTTCTTTATAAAGCTGCCTGAATGCTAATTTCAATCCTTCGCACTCTACGGGATCACCTAAATTGGTACCTGTACCATGTGCTTCAATATATCCCACATCTCTTGGGTCTACTTTTGCTGCACGATATGCTTTTAGCAATAGTTCTTTTTGTGCATTTGAGTTTGGAGAAGTCATGGTATTGGCTTTTCCTCCGTGATTTACCGCAGATCCTTTAATAAGCGCATAAACTGGATTTCCATCCCGTTTTGCCTTACTTAATTTTTTTAAAATGACAATTCCTACTCCTTCTCCCCGCACGTATCCATTTGCACTCTCATCAAATGTTTTGCATCTTCCATCCTGGCTTAATACTCCTGCCTGACTAAAAGACAATGTCAGTTCGGGAGTTAACAGAGCATTTACACCTCCGGCAATTGCCATTTCGCAATCACCATTCCTGATATTTTCAACTGCTCTGTGAATGGCAATCAGGGAACTTGAACATGCTGTATCAATAGGTTCACTCGGGCCGTGAAGGTCAAGTAAATACGATATTCTGTTAACCAGAACGGACTGAGAAGTTCCTGTAGTAGCCAGTGTACTGTTACTAAGGTTTTCATTTGCAGCAATCAATGTTTTGTAGTCAGAGCTCGAACAGCCAATGTATACACCAGTATCTGTGCCTTTAATTTTACCTGCTGGTATTCCTGCATCCTCTAAAGCACTATAGACCGACTGAAGTGTAATGCGTTGTTGAGGATCCATTAATTCTGCCTCTGCTGGAGAAATATTGAAATACAAAGGATCAAATGTCCCAATTCCCTCAATAAATCCTCCCCATTTGGCTTTGGTTTTATTTTTTTCTTTGACCGGATCACCGTATATTGCTTTCCAGTCCCATCTTTCGAGTGGAACTTCTGTTATAAGGTCTTTATTTTCTTTAATATTATTCCAAAAATCCTCAAGATTTTTTGTTCCCGGAAATCTTCCGCTAATTCCAACAATGGCAATTGGGTCTTCCTGTTCCTCTTCAACTGCACTTATTTTAGTGCTTCTGATTGGTGAGGTTAGTGCCGAAATCCATCCAATTCGCTTTTCAGTTATCTTATTTGTTGCTTGATCAAATACATTCGATACTGTTTCATTCGTTTTCCCACTCTTATATACAGCGGCCATTTCGATTGCATAATTTTCTATAAGGTGTGCTGCTAAGTCTAAAACAGTCGGACTGTTAAAAAATACCGTTGGTGTAATATCTAAATCGTACAATTTGCTGAGTTCAGTAGCAAATTTAGTTAGGGAAACAGAATCGAAACCATACGTACCAAATTCTTCCTCTTTCCTGATTTTATTTGGATCGATCTTGATTAATTTTGATATAATGGCAAGAATACTGTTCTCAATTTTAGCGTTTAAATCATGCCCATTCCCTGCTTTATTGTCCTTCTTTTCTTCTATGTTATCTGTCTTCCTGTTAATGGCTTTAGGAGCCGAATACAACCTCTTCTCTATTCTTTCTTTTATTCCATAAAAAACAATTACCTGACTAAAATCCGTATTAAGTATCTTATGCAGAGCTGCAATTCCATTATTATTGTCTAACGGCACAATTCCCCATGATTTTTTTACTTCTTTTTTAATATGAGCAGGTACTTGCATGCCTCCTTCTTCCCACAGTGGCCAGTTAATACTGATCGTCTTTCCGTAGCGTTTCCCTTTTTTTTGCAGTTTATTACGATCAAAAGCAAAAGCGTCTAAATAAGCATTTGCAGCCGCATAGTCGCCTTGTCCTGCATTTCCTGTTATACTTGCTATTGAAGAAAATAAAAGTATAAAATCTAATTTTTCAGATTTTGTTGCTTTGTCGAGGTTTTTAATTCCCTGAATTTTTACATGGAGTACGATTCGGGCTTCTTCCCGTGTTTTGTCTTTTAAAAAGCTGTCCTTAATGAGTCCTGCACTATGAATTATTCCGTTCAAGCCTCCAAACTCCTCTTTTATTTTGGCAATACATTGCTCAACCTCTACGTTGTTTTCTATATCGCATTGCAAATAGGTTATTTTAGCAGAATCATCAATACAATCCGGCAAATTATCGAGGTCTTTACTACGACCTAAAAGAATAATTTTAACTTTTTTCGTCTTGCTGATTTCAGTTGCAACGATTCGTCCTATTCCGCCAGATCCTCCGGCTATAACATACACGCCTTCTTCTTTTATCTGGTTTACATAAGACTGCCCGGCCAATTGGATTGGTTTTAAAACTTTTATTTTTCGATCGTCATTTTTGTAGCATACTTCCAATACTTCCTGACCACATTCAGAATCGATGATCGTGCAAAGATCGGCTACAGATCTGTCTTGAAGTCCCGAAAGACTTATGATTTTAAAACTTAAATTTGTATTTTCGATTGTTGCTGTGCGCAGCAATCCTGCCACAAAGCTGAATTTTAATTCGTTTGCGCTATCATAGAGCAATACAAAATCAACTTTGCTCTTACTTTTATTTTTTTCCTGAATGAGATTAAGCAGGCGAAAAAAGGTTTCCTGCTCATTAGATTCCTGAATACTGAAAATTTCTTCAGGATAATATTCTCTTATTTTTTGTTCAAATTCATCTTTCTCTCCAAGAATGATCAAACAACGATTCGCATTAAAATGACTATGTTTAAGCTCAGGTAATGCTACATTTTTCCAAACTTTTGTATAGAACAAGGTCTGCTCATCATCATCATCATCATCATCATTACCCAGAGGCAGTGTTACAAAATCTTTCATACGAACCAATACTTCTCCGAATTCGTTCAGGATAAAGAGTGTATAACTACTAATTTTGTTTTCCTGTTCTGTCTCATTTTTAACGGCGTAACACCACACGGTTTCTTTTAGGTCCGCATAAATACTCACTTCTTTTAAACTAAAAGGTAAAAACAATGAAATGTTATCTTTATTAAAACTAAAAGCAGCGCAGGTTTGCAGGGCGCTGTCCATAATTCCGGGCTGCAGGACATATTGCCCATTTAAAGTCAGTGTTATTTTAGAAAGCGCTTCGTTTTCATTAAAATGCAATTCCTGAATACCCTGAAAACTTGGTCCGTGATCCAATTGAAGCGATTGGAAAAAGTCGTAACAATCTGCTCCTTTTTTAGTATGATGTAACCTTGCTCTAATTTCAGATAGACTAAAATTTTCTTGTCTTTCAGGCAAATCATAAGTCAAAAGACCTGTACAATGCTCCGTATCTTCTGTAGAATAAATACTGAAAGACAAGGCGTTTTCTAAAGGAAAAAGACTAGTATGAACTGCTACCGGAGTATTATCTATGATAACAGGACTTAACCATGCTATATTTTTTATCACAGATATTTTCTCTTCGGCCACACGTTCTCCAGCCTCACGGCCCATTTCTAAATAAGCCACGCCGGAAAGTATTTTCTTTCTCCTGACCACATGATCTCTAATTACTTCTTCATTACTTGTAAGGTGTGTTGTAAAACCTAATTTATGTAAGGTAGAAGTGTTTTCATGCAACAGTTGATGCGTAATATTTGCCGGTAATGATAGATTCATATCAGAAGGCTGGAACCAATATCTTTCTCTGACAAAGGGATAAGTGGGCAGGCTGACTTTATTGGGCTTTTGAGAATTATAAAGTAAGTTCCAGTCAATAGTAATGCCATTAATCCATAATTGTCCTAACGTTTCTGTTTCGTTATTTTTAATGATTGTATTGACGAAAGTTTTTCCGGCTTCATTGTTAATAAGTAAATTTATGCCACCTGCGTTTGCACTGCCAATCATTAAATTTGCTTTGTGTCCTGCTATATAATCTTCAATTCTTTGAATAAGTTCTGCTTTATCAGCCACTACAAAAGCCAGTCTCTCATTCATTACAGTTCTTCCAACCTGTAACGTATAAGCAATATCATCAATACTAATTTCTTCATTGTGTTCGGCAAATTTCTTCAAATTACCAGCAAGCACTTTAAGGCGCTCCGTGTCCTTTGCCGACAGTAAAATCAGATTTTCTTTTCGGTTTTTTATTACAGCAGGTTTTGCAGTAAATTCTTCCAGAATAAGGTGGGCATTACTTCCTCCCGCTCCAAAGCTACTAATGCCAGCAATTCTTGCCTTACCTTCTGTTTTGTTCCATTGCTCCAGCTTTTGCTGCACTTTAAAAGGACTCTTTTCGAAATTAATATTGGGGTTTAATTCTGCTGAATGCAACGAGGGAACTAATAAATTATACTTAAGCTGCAGTATAATTTTAGTCACTCCTGCAATTCCTGCAGCAGATTCGCAATGTCCGATATTGGACTTAACCGAACCAATACTACAAAATTGCGTTTTGGTTGTTCCAAATGCTTTGGCCAAACCTGCTATTTCTACGGGATCTCCCAGACTTGTGCCTGTACCGTGTGCTTCGATATAACTTATATGATCAGGGTTTACACCTGAATTTTTAATGGCACTGCTTATTACTTCAGCTTGTGCTGTTGGTTTAGGTACTGTATATCCGTTGGCTTTTCCTCCATGATTTACAGATGAACCTTTTATTACCGCATAGATACGGTCACCATCTAACTGTGCGTCGCTGAGTTTTTTAAGTACAATTGCCCCAACTCCTTCACCTGGAATGAAGCCTTCGCCTTTACTGCCAAAACTTTCGCATTTCCCTCTGTTGGATAAAAAAGCACCTCTGCTAAGCATCAGATATTTGTTTGGATGTGTCGTAATATTGACTCCTCCTGCAATTGCTACTTGTGTATGACCTAACCTTAAGTCATTGCAAGCCAAATGAATTGCTGTTAATGACGAAGAACACATAGTATCTATTGCCATGCTTGGTCCTCTGAAATTACAATAATAAGAAACTCTGTTGGCTATGCTACTTGCACTTCCCCCTAAAACCAGATGATTTCCTTTTAAAGATTCTTCGGCTCCAAATAATTGGTACTCTTCGTACATTACCCCAACGTAAACTCCTGTTTTCTTTTCGGCTAGCTTTTCTACTGCATATCCCGCATCCTCAATAGATTCCCAGGCTGTTTGCAAAAATAGTCGCTCCTGCGGATCCATTCTTTCCGCATCTACTGGTGATATATTAAAAAACAAAGGATCAAATTGGTCCATTCCATTTAAAAAACCGCCGTAATTACTGTTAATCGCACCGTCTTTTCCCTTTGCAGCATCATAATAACGTTCATTATCCCATCTGCCCTTCGGAATCCTGGTAATACAGTCTGTACCTGATTTTAAGTTTTCCCAAAACTCTTCAATTGAATCTGCTTTTGGGTATTTACCACTAACTCCAATAATAGCGATGGGCTCATTATGGTCTAATGGACTTAGCTTTATGGCTTTTTCTTTCTTTTCTTCTGTGGCAGCTACAGATTCTGCAGCCGGAAATTTCGTAATTTCGTTTTGAAATTGCTCTGATGCTTCTTCTTCTCTAAAATAAGCCAGATGGTTCTCTAAAAAATAAACTGCCAGCTCATTTATGTTAGCATATTCAAAAAAGTTGGTTGCTGAGACTTCTCCCAATTCTTTTGATAATTCTTTTGATAATGTTCCTATCAGGATAGAATCAACTCCTAATGCAGCAAATGCCGTATCTAGACCAATTTTGTTTTCTTCCAGTTTAAGAATTCGTGAAAAGATTTTTCTAAGATATGTGGTTATTTTAAGCTTATATTTTTCCTGATCTATTTCGATTTTAACTGTGTTCTTTACCTTTGGCACCTCTGGCAACATCTCTTCAGTAAGATTCAGTTCAACCATAATACTGCCATTACTTGTACACGTAATGATTTGTTGTGGTAAATGCGCTTTACTGTTGCTGGATTTAATGTTATCAAAACCTAGTTCCTGAAATACTATTTCCCAATTCTTGGCAGAAAGTCCGGGACTTCCTTCCAGTCTTAACTCCTCATCATTATAATTCCACCATCCGTCAAGAAGTCCAAAGGTTAGGGTGCTGAAGAGTTCTGTTTTTGCTAGTTCGTTTAAAATCAATACTCCATCCTTTTTTAGAACTTGTTTGATATTTTTTAGGGTACTTGCAATATTTTTTGTGGCATGAATCACATTTGCGCCAATCAAGATATCAAAACTTCCAGGTTCAAAACCTTGTTGTTCTGCAGATTTTTCAATATTAAATAATTGTGTTTTCAGATAGGGAGCTGTATGCTTGAAATTTTGCTCAGCATGCAACAGAAAACTTTGTGACACATCAGTATATATATATTCGAGCCTGTGCTGGTAGGCTTTAAGTTCTTCAAACAAAAACCTGCTTGTTCCTCCTGTTCCTGCACCAATTTCTAAAATTCGGATTTTATCCGATGTTTGTAATTTTCCAATTCCGTTTGCAACTGATTCTGATAGTAACCTGTTAAAATAATCTGACTGCTCTCCACTATTGTAAACAGCACTAACCAGCTCCATACTTCCAAAAGGAAAAATAATATCGGTAGCATTTTTAGTGCCTAGCAGGATCTCATTAAAAGATGTGATACATATAGTAAGAAGATTGGCATATGCCTTATAATGGCTATACCTGAGGACAAAAGTATTAAGTGTTTCCTCAAAATTAAACAAGGCAATTTCTTCCCCAATTTTTTCTGTTAAGATAATTTCATCATTGGTAATTTTAATATAATTTTCAGCACATAACTCTCTTAAAAGTTCTGTAATTAATCGGTTGTATTTCGTTTGTATTTTTAATCTTTCGATTAGCGTACTTACCTTAATACCATTTATAATACCCAGCTGTAGTAATTTTTGATACACTGCTTTACTGCAAATCTTTCTAAATGACTCTTCTATTGCTTCGTTATAATCATAAAGCGGGATATTGGTTAAGTCTACTTTTAAATCCGTTTGAACCGTTATTGTACGCGTTGCTTCATTTTGAACTAAATTATACATTGGGTATTTAACCTGATCGCTAAGTTTAATGGCTATAATCTGGGTTAAATCCTGTTGCAGCATTTGTTCCAAAACTTCCATTCCTTTTGAGGCTGTAATACTTCCAATTCCTAAAGTAGCCATGCTCTGGCGATAGTCTTGTGAACTTACTATTCCTGTTTCGCCCCAATAACCCCAATTTATGGTATAACAGGTCGTTTTTGTTTTTTGTGTTATAAAACGGCCCAAACTGTCTTTGTAACTGCAGCCGGATGCATAATTGGCCTGTCCCTTTGCAGTCCATTGCGACTGAACCGAAGAATAAAAACAGATAAAATCCAGATTCTCATCCTGAAAGGAATCTATAAAGTTATGACTTCCGAGAGATTTTGGATAATAGGATTTCTCAAAATCGGAGGTAGTCATGTTGATCAGCAGTTTGTCATTTAACACAATGGCTAAGTGAAATAAACCATTAATCTGGTTATGGGTTAGCTTAATTTTTTGATAAGCATTTTTCATACTTATCGCATTATTTGCATCACAGCAAATATAAAGTGGTTCTCTGCCATTTACAGCGGTTTCTTTTTGCGCCAGACGGATTTCAGCATTTAAAGGACTTCTACCTAACCATACGATTTGGGCATTGTATTTTTCTATTAAGTAACGGCTGGTTACCTGCCCAATTCCTCCGGCTCCTCCCAATAAAACATAAACTCCGCTCTCCTTTAATTTGCTCTTACCTGTAGTATTGAGCGTAATGGGATAAAGTTTTTGCTGGTAAAAGAAACTTTTTCTGAATGCAATGATTTCGCCATTATAATTGAAAGAGAAACTGTTTATTTTCTCGGCATCACCGCTTTTTAATTCAAGTGTCGAAAGATCTATTAGCCTAACTTTCCAGTTTGGATGTTCCTGAGCAAGCGATCCTGTTAATCCGGCAATTCCTCCTCCGTAAATTTCGCAAGAATCATAATCAAAAACCTGTACAGTCTGCAAAGTAAGCACTGTTAATCGTACTGGTTTATTGCCGTAAGTTTCTTGTATTTTTTTTATTTCTTCAAATACTATTGTTTCAGCACACTGAAATGAATTTTTATCGCCAACAGGGAAAAGACCGTTCAATAAAAAAATATCCGTATCATCGTAAATGGAATCGGGTATATCTTCCATAATGGTGCTTTGGATTGATTGTAAAGACAAACTTAATTGCAGTTTTTGCAAAAAAGTTTCATTCTTTGTTCCTTTTCCTGTGATCAGTAATGCAGATTTCGCATTTTTTGTTGGCTTTTCTGTAACTGCTACACGATTCCAAACAGGATGAAATGTAATGGCTGTGTTAGGTTTGTTTATTTCTTTTTGAATTGGAAGCGTAGCAAAATCTTGTAGGCTTACCAGTACTTCACCTGTTGCATTAAGAACTTGTATGGTATAAGTATTGATATTTTCTTTTTGATTGTCTTTTTTTACATAGGCCCAGATTTCATGGGTTAAATTTTTATGAATTTTAATTGTTCCGACGCTATACGGAACTTCGATTCCATTTACACTATTAAAGTTAAAAGCCACACATGCCTGAAAAGCATTGTCTATCAGTTCAGGAGTGAGGATAAGGGAACTGGCATCAGTATACAATTCAATTCTAGCTAAAGATTCCTGATCTGAATAATATAATTCCTGAATTCCCCTGAATCGCTCTCCGTATAAAATCCCTATTTGTTTAAAATGGCTATAACAATCTTTTCCGGATTTAAAATTGTTTAGTCTTTTTTTTATGGAGTCAATATCAAAAGGAGCAGTTGCTTTTAATTTTTCCGTACCAAAATATCCAGATGTTACAATTCTTTCTGTTTCGCTGGTCACATCGAAAATTTCATAAGTTAACACACCTGTATTGGCAGAAATTCTGGTTTCTACTTTAGTTGCATTGGTTTTGCTTTCAAGCATATCAATCCAATTCACATTATGAATTGAGGTAATCCTTTCATTTGAACAAATTTCACCTGCTGCTCTTGCCAATTCCAGATAGGCGGCTCCAGGCAATATTTTCATGCTGTTTACTTCATGGTCTGTGAAAAAATATTCATCCCCGGAAAAAATACTTTTAAATTTTCTTATTTTCATTATAATGGCTTGTTCTTGGATTTTAATCTTACTTATTCTTCTATTTCAAAATGCAATAACGGATGCAGCTTCATTTCCTGATTTTGGCTTTCATGCTTTACCGGAAACCAATATCTCTCTTTCGTAAACGGATAGGTTGGCAGACTGATTTTATGGGGTTTGGTTTCTCTATAAAGCAATAGCCAGTTTATTGGTTGTTTATTCACCCAATGGAGGGCAACAAATCCTAATTGTCCCACTTTTATCATCTCTTCAATGTCTTCGGGAGTAAGGAGTGCTTTCTTTTGACCTTGCATCTCACTTGTGGTAAAAATATTTTCACCTTCACTGTTTCTATTTTCATCGTTAATAAAACTGACCAGCTTATTGGCTAATTCCTCAATATTACTGGCTATAATTGCTAAGCGGTCCTCCATTTCATTCCTTCCGTTCTGCAAGGTATAAGCTATGTCGTGAAGGTTTTCGAAGGAATGTTTCACGATGTAGGAATACAAGTCAGCGGCCCTTTGTTTTAAACGCTCCCTATTCTGCGCGGATAAAACAATAACTGCCTGCTGGCTGCCATCGTATCTTTTTTTCTTATCATTATCGTATTCAGAAACCAAAATATGCGCATTACTGCCACCAGCACCAAAACTACTGATTCCGGCAACTCTTGGCAAATTCCCCGATGTTGGCCAATATCCTGTTTCTTTCTGTAAATAAAAAGGAGTACCTTTTAGCTGAAGGTATTTATTTGGATTTTCCAAATGCGGATTACCTGGAATGGTTTTATTTTTTAAAGCCAGCACCAGTTTTATAAATCCAGCTATTCCAGCAGCCGCTTCCAAATGGCCTATATTAGTTTTTACACTACCCAAAGCACAGTATTCTTGTTCTGACGAATTACTTTGGTGTTCTGAAAGTACTTCAAAAGCTAATTTGAGACCTTCTGTTTCTATCGGATCACCTAGTGGTGTTCCTGTGCCATGAGCTTCGATATAGCTAATACGGTTAGGTAATTTTTTTGCCGAATTAAATGCCTTGATCAAAAGTTCCTTTTGTGCATTTGGATTTGGAGAAGTCATGGTATTTGATTTTCCTCCATGATTTTCAGCACTGCCTTCAATTACGGCATAAATTTGATCTCCATTTTCAATGGCTTCTGTAAGCGATTTTAGCACCACAATTCCAACTCCTTCTCCTCTTACATAGCCATTGGCACTTTCGTCAAATGTTTTGCATCTTCCATCTTTACTTAACATTCCTGCTTTGTTAAATGATCGGCTTAACTCCGGAGACAACAGGGCATTCACTCCACCAGCAATAGCCAGTTTACATTCTCCGTTTCTAATATTCTGAACTGCTTTGTGTAGGGCAATCAGGGAGCTTGAACAGGCTGTATCAACTGGTTCACTGGGTCCATGAAAATCGAACAAATATGATATTCTGTTAGCCAATACTGAGCTTGCTATCCCTGTTGCAAAATGTGCCTGATACTCTTCGCCATTCCCATTTTTATTAATCAGCGTAGCGTAATCTGAACTTGACGATCCGATAAAAACTCCTGTATTACTTCCTTTTATTTTATTTGACGGTATGCCAGCATCTTCCAGGGCTCTGAAAACGGTTTCTAATGTAATTCTCTGTTGTGGATCCATTAATTCAGCTTCTGCAGGAGATATATTAAAAAACAAAGAATCAAATTCATCTATACCTTCTATAAATCCGCCCCATTGAATGTCCTCTTCTGTTGTTTTCCATCTCGAGGTCGGAATTTTAGAAATCAGATCTTTGTTCTCTATCAGATTTTCCCAAAATTCTTCAATGGTCGGAGATCCTGGAAAGCGTGCGCTCATACCTACAACTGCTATTGGAATGTTTCCGTTTGTGCGTTGGTCGATAAAATTCGTTTGGTTGATATGGTCTGTTTTTTTCTCTTCTAACCTGTTTTTTGCTGATCCTTCTTCTTCTGCCTGAAGCTTATTTTTTATTAAGTCAGGACCAAACTGACTGATTAGAAATGCGATTAAACGCTCAACAGTTGGATAGTTATAAAAAACCGTCGGAGCAAGATCTAATTCATAAAACTGATTAATTGCGGTTGAAAATTGCACCAGTGTTACGGAATCGAATCCATACTCTCCAAGCTCTTCTTCTGTATCGAGATCAATCAAGTCTATTTTTAAAATTTCGCTTACCCAACCCAGTATTTTTATTCTGACCTGATTTTCGAGATCAAATGTTGAACCTGCGTTTGAATTGCTTAAAGGAGTTTGTGTTTCCTTTTTTGAAATAGCTATCCAGCATTTTTTTTTCTCAAATGAATACACGGGCAAACTTGCTTTAAAAGGTTGCTTTATCATTCCTGATGAGTTCAGGTTTATTGGCTCTCCCAGTACCCATAATTCCGCAAGTATTTTGTAATCTTCATTTTGACTTGCAGTAATTGTATGGTTTATTTTAGTATTTTCAAATGAGTTAAAAGACCTCTTTTTTACATCGCCCACAGCTAAATAAGTCAAATTTCCTTCAGAAAACTGCTGCAAACGCTCTCTTAATTCACGTACTGACTGAACTGAAAAGGCCAATCGGCTTTCCATATGCAGCCTTCCATTTTGAAGTGTATAAGCAATTTCCTGCAGATTACTGTCAGGGTATATTTCCAAATGCTCGCTTAAATCTGAAACTAATGCTAATAACCGGTCTTTATTTTTTGCGGATAACAAGATCAGTTCGCTTTTTCCTTTAGTTATAGGTTGTTCATTTGCAATATATTCCTCAAGAATCAGATGTGCATTACTGCCTCCAGCGCCAAAACCGCTAATTCCTGCTATTAAAGGTTTGCTAGAGCCTCGTTTCCATTGTTCCAAATTTTGCTGAACCTTAAACGGTGTATTTTTGAAATCAATATTTGAATTGAGATTTTGCGAATGAATAGATGGCACCAGCATGGCATGCTTAAATTGCAAAATCAGTTTTGTTATTCCTGCTATTCCTGCTGCAGATTCGCAATGTCCTATGTTTGACTTTACGGATCCTATACTGCAAAATTGTTTTTTATCGGTATTGTATGCCTTTACCAATCCTCTTATTTCTATTGGATCTCCTAAAGAGGTTCCTGTACCGTGCGTTTCAACATAGCTGATATCTTCCGGATTTATTCCTGCTTTGTGAATTGCATTTTTTATGACTTGTGCCTGTGCATCAGGATTAGGGACGGTAAACCCATTAACTTTTCCGCCATGGTTTACAGTTGTTGATTTTATGACACCATGAATGTGATCTCCGTCTTTTATTGCCTGATGCAGTGTTTTTAAAAGCACTGCTCCTACTCCTTCAGAAGGAACAAAACCATCTCCGTCCTGCGCAAAGCTTTCACATCTTCCCTTTGAGGATAAAAAAGCACCTTGGCTCAGCATCAGGTATTTATTTGGATGAATACTAATGTTTACTCCACCGGCAATGGCTACATCACAATTACCTGACAACAAATCGTTGCAAGCCAGATGAATTGCAGTAAGTGAAGAGGAACACATGGTATCGATTGCCATCGACGGACCTGTAAAACTGTATTGGTAAGAAATCCTGTTTGCTATACTACTAGCCGTTTTTCCCAATGCAACCGGCGTTCCTTTTGCAGTTTCCTCAATTCCCAGAAACTGATATTCCTGATACATGACCCCTACATAAACACCTGTTTGCAATGCTTTATCTCCATCTCCCGATAGTTGTTCAGGCGTATACCCTGCCTCTCCGATGGTTTCAAAAACGGTTTGTAGAAAAAGGCGTTCCTGAGGATCCATTCGCTCTGCTTCTTTTGGCGAAATAGTAAAAAACAAAGGATCAAATTCATCGACTCCTTCTATAAACCCTCCAAACTTTCCATTAATAGTACCTTCTTTTCCTTTCTCTTCTGTAAAGAAAACTTCATTGTCCCATCTTTCTTTCGGAATTTCTGATATGCTGTTTTTTCCTTGTTTAAGATTATCCCAAAATTGATTTAGATTTTTTGCTCCGGGATATTTGCCCGCAATACCAATAATCGCTATGTCATTTGTCGCTACTCTTTCTTTGTGCGGCTCAAGTTCCTTAATTGTATCTGTTACTTCTGTCTTTGTTGTGTCAGCAGTAGCTTTCAAATCAAAAAATGAAGGATTTGCATTAGATAGATAATTGGCAAGATCTCTTAAATTTCTATATTCAAAAAAGAGTGTTGTAGTAATATTGTCTAAGTGTAGTGCTAACTCTTTTGACAGATTTCCAATAAGGATAGAATCAATCCCCAACTGATCAAAGCTTAGTAACTCATTGATAGCATCAATTTTCATCTTTAACACTTTCGAAAAAATACTTTTTAAAAAAGCCTCTGCATTGCCATATTGGCTCGTGTTAGACAGGGTTTCTTTTTCTATTTCATGCGAAATATTTCCATTTTTTTTCTCTTCCGAAAAAATAACACCATTACTTTTTGCAGCTATTAGCTCTTGTCCTGCTTCAGAAGATGCTGAAAAAACGACGTTTTCAAAGCCTGTCTCTAACAGTGCCTGTCTCCAGGACTCTTTAGACAAAAGCGGGCTTCCCTGTAATCTATAAGTATTATCTTCATGAAGCCACCATCCGTCAAGCAGCCCAAAAGTCAATGAATAAAACAAATTGGATTCTGTCAATTCATTAAGAATTACCAAACCATTTTGTTTTAATAAAGATTTTACATTAGATAAAGTTTTTGTGATGTTTTTAGTAGCATGCAGCACATTTGTTCCTAAAACAATATCAAATGTCCCATAATCAAATCCTTGCGTGCGAATGTCTTGCTCGATATCCAGTTTTCTAATCTCGAGATAAGAAATTTTATTAGCGTATTTACTTTGAGCTTCAATTAAAAAACTATTTGATATATCTGTAAAACAATATTTTAAGTCATTATCGAGAGTATTTAATTTTTTTAATACAGCATCGCTTGACCCTCCGGTTCCTGCACCTATCTCTAAAATATTGATCTGATCCAATCTTTTGCCAGTTTTTGATATAATGTTATAAATCGTTTCTCCCAGCAATTCATTAAAATAATCGGACTGATAATTGTTTTTATAGATATCATTGACAAGATCAAATCTGCCGTTTGGAAAAATAACCTCTGTGGCTCTTATCTGATTTTGAAAAATGGCTGCATACTGACTAAAACATTGTTTTAACAAATTAATATGAGCCTTAAAGCTGGGGTATTGAATAGCATAATGATCCAGTTCCCTTAAAAGGTTCCATTGAATCAATTCTTTACGAAGATTGTAATCGAGCATCAATCTATTCTGAACCTCAACGGCATGCCCAAATTCTATAGCTTTACTAATAATTTCTGTTAGTAATTTCTCATATCTAAATTGACTATTGTTCCTAAAACCCCATAACTTTGGAAATACATCTGAACGCTGTATATTTTCGATGCCCATACCGGACAAAATCTGCAAAATTCCTTTGGAACAAATTTTATCCAGATCGGTTCTGATCTCCTTTTTTAATCTAAATTGTTCTTTTTCAGCAGCCATATAGGAGATTTGGCTTTTCTGATCAGCGATGGTACCGCTCTTGTTAAACAAACAAGATTCCATAACCGGCGAAGCTTGAGTTAATAATTTGATTGCCGTAACTTTTTTAATGTTGTTGGATAGTATTGTTTCGAGAAATTGCATGCCCTCCTCTTCTGTAATACTGTCTACTCCGTTCGCACGTATTGCAAGCCTGTAACTTTCGTCTGAAACGATACCAACACCTCCCCAATACCCCCAATTTATAGTATAAACCGGACATTCAGCTTTGTTTTCAAGGCTTTTGGCAAAGCTGTCAATGAAGGTGCACCCACCTGCATAGTTGGCCTGACCTATAGCAGTCCAATAAGACTGAATAGAGCTGTAGAAACAAATAAAATCTAATGGTTCTTCATTAAAGATTTTTATCAGGTTCTGACTTGTAGCCTGCTTTGTCGAAAAATTACTCACGAAATCACTTTCGCTCATGTTTTTAATCAATTTATCATTGAGTACAATTGCCGAATGAAATATTCCATGAACTGCTGTAAAGTTTCTTTTAATGATTTGATAGGCATTCTTTACCTGATCGAGGTCACGTGCATCACATTGTATATATAAAGGCCTTGGACCCAATGTTGCAATATAATCGAGGTCTTCAACAATATTTTGATTTTCTGCACTGCGTCCCAACCATACGATTTGCGCATGATACTTTTTTACCAAATACTTTGTCGTAGTTTTTCCAATTCCACCGGCTCCTCCAAGGATTACATAGACCTTTTGGGTTTCAAAAATAGAAGATTGCTGTTGCACTAAAGACAAAGGCATCAAAAAGCGCTGATAAAAATTGTTTTCTCTTACTGCTGTAATCTGGCCATTAAACGGAACTTTATATAATTGGCTAAAATCTGTATGACCAGTATCAAGATCTATTATTCGTATTTTCCAGTGCGGTACTTCTTTTGAAAGTGACCCCATTATACCAATAATTCCACTTCCATGATCGTTTACCTTTTGACCAGCAAATATTTGCTGTGTATTTTGCGTGAATACGGTTAAGGCTATATCCTTTTCTCCGACATCAGCCATAAGATTTTTAATTTGCTGAAAAACGTTTAACTCAGGAATTGTATTTTCTGTTTGTATTCCCTGAAAAAAGTAGATTTCATCAAAAATTGTTAAGTTTTCTTTTTCATAATGACTAATATTACATCCTTCCCTTTTAAGAAATTGCTCAAATTCTTTCGCTATTTTTAAGTTCTCGCCACCACTAATTAACACACCTTTTACATAAGGCGTATTGGGAGTATCCATAGCCAGTATTCTTTTCCAGGTTTCAGTAAAGAATGGCTTTTGCAGATTACTTTGCTCTGATTTTACTTTGCTTTTAAGAAAAACAAAATCGTTAAAAACTGCAAGACAATGTCCATTCTGGTCAAACAATTGCAAATTGTAACTTAAAATATTTGCTGAACTATTTTTTTGTACATAACACCAAACCTGATCTGGAATTACATCATAAAACATTAATTTTCCGGCACTGTAAGGAACAGTAACACTTGTTTCCGTACCCGACAAAAGGCCTTGCAATAAACAAGTCTGCAATGCAGCATCCATAATACCAAGATTAGATAATTCTTTTCCTTTAAAATCGTCTTTAAAAGAAATGAAGGAAAGTGCTTCATCTATACCGTAATTTATACTTTCAATTATAGCATACGTAGGACCATATTTAAAATTATTATCACCTAAAATCTTATAGCAATATTCCTTTTGTCCCTGCGCAGAAAGCTGATATTGTAACTCGTGAATATTAATACTTTTATCAGCATATACTTCCTGAGTATCAAAACTTCCGTTGCAATTTACTTCTGCTTCTCCTTCTGTAAAAATTTCAAAATTTAATTCATTATTTTTTGTGAAAATTTTTATGAAAATTTCCTGTGGACCATTCACTATATGTGGCTTGAACCAATTTACATTCTTCAATGCGGTAATGCTTCGTCCTGTAACTGCTTTTACAGCATGTTTGGCCATTTCGACGGATACAACTCCTGGAAGGATTTTTTCTCCGTTGATGATATGATCTGTTAAAAATGACTCATTTCCTGATAAAGTGCACGAAAATAATCTTCCTTGCTGATTGGGTTGTTTTAAGCACAAGACCGGTTTCCAGTTTTCATTTTGAGAGGTAGTTTCTGATTGAGGAATCCAATACTCTTCTTTCGAAAAGGGATAAGTGGGGATTTCAATTTTTGTGCGCTCAACATCAGAATCAATTATACTCCAGTTAATATTATGGCCTTTTGTCCAGTTTATGGCGATCTCATTTGGATCACTATTACGTACTTCCGAATCAACACCTATAACATCTACCACTTTTCTGTAATGGGTAACATTAGAAGTTTTGCCAGAAAGATATTCTGAAAGTTCGAATTTCAATTGAGATATGGATGCCGATACAATGGCTAAGCGTACACAAAATTCTTCGCGCGCCACCTGCAAAGTGTAGGCAAGATTAAAAAGATCTATCTCCTCGTCTAAAAAGGAATGCAGTTTTAGTGCATAATTGCGTAATTGGTTTTCGTTTGTGGCGGATAAAATAAAAACTAATTGTCTTGGCACCCTTATCGGATTTTTTTTAACGGTATGATAACTTTGTACTACAACATGCGCATTTGCACCCCCAATACCAAAACTGCTGATACCTGCGATTACGTTTGTATTATTTCCTTCTCCTTCCCAGGACTTTAAAGTGTCGGCAATATAAAAGGGCGTATTTTGAAGATTAATTTTTGGGTTAAGATCTTTAAAATTAATTGTTGGCGGCAAAATTCTTTTTTCCATAGACAGCAGCACTTTTACCATTCCTGCCATTCCTGAAGCTGCTTCAAGATGTCCTAAATTGGTTTTTACAGAGCCAATTCCACAAAACTTTTCAGCAAAGCTATTGCCACCATCCTCTTTGCTTTTTCTATTTTTAAATGCCTGTGTTAATCCGGCTATTTCTATAGGATCACCCAGACTGGTTCCTGTTCCGTGAGCTTCTATGTAGCTAATACGTTCTACGGCTATCTGAGCATTTTCAAATGCTTTTTCTACCAATTTTCTTTGCTTATCAGGATTTGGAACAGTTAATCCGCCAGACAGACCACCATGATTAATTGCAGACCCTTTTATAATTCCTTTAATCTCATCCTTATCTGCAATTGCGTCTTTAAGTGATTTTAAAAGTAATACTGCTGCTCCTTCTGCCCTTACAAAGCCATTTGCATTTTTATCAAATGTGCTGCATTTCGCATTCTCACTCAACATATTTGCTTTTTGGTAGGCTAAACTTCTTGCCGAATGGCAAATGATATTAATCCCGCCAACAACAACCTGTTTACATTCTCCTGATTTAATTGATTTTATAGCTTCATGAATCGCTACCAGCGAAGAAGAACAAGCAGTATCCAATTGAACACTAGGCCCTTCAAGATCAAAAAAGTAAGATAATCTGTTGGCCAGTAAAGCCATTGAGGTTCCTGTGCCTGTTAATGAATCTTCTCCTTTATCTTCCCTTAACAACAATTCGTAGTCACTTCCACTTGCTCCAATGTAAACTCCAGTCTGGCTTCCTTTAAAATCAGAAGATTTGTAACCTGCGCTCTCAAACAACTCCCATGTCAATTGAAGCAAAATTCGTTGTTGAGGATCCATAAGTTCTGCCTCTTTGGGAGTGATTCTAAAAAATGCAGGATCAAATGTTTTAATTTCATCGATAAATCCGCCCATTTTTAGACCTTTTTGAACGTGATCATCTACCCAATCAGGCCATTGAATTCGGGATTCAGGAATTGTTTGAATAGCAGACTGTCCCGTAGCCAAAATTTCCCAAAGTTCTTCTTTAGTATTGGCTTTAGGAAAGCGAAAGCGATAGCCAATTACTGCTACATCGTTTTCAGAATATTCTAATTCAGGTTGTTTTTCCGTATCTGTATCAACTTTGGTATTGTTTTGTTTCAATACATCCAAATCCTTAATTAATTCTTCAATAATTGCTTTTGGAGAATTAAACTGAAAAAAGAAAGATGGCGCGATTTCGATATTGTAATCAATTGTAATCAATACACCAAGTTCCATTAAATCAGCAGAATCTAATCCCATTTCCATTAATGGATAAGTCAGATGATATTGGTCTTCTGTCCTTAAAAGCTTCTTTATTTTATATTCAATATCTGCTGAGATATCCTGCTGTGAATAAAATTTATTTCCATTCACAGATTGATTTTCCTGGCGTTGATTTTCAGTTCGCAAGTCATATTGGATCAAGATCCCGTTCCCAATATTCTCAACGTCAAATTTTCTGTATCCTTCAAGTACTTTCACAATAGTTGCCCCATGTAGTTCATGGAATTTCAAGATCGGATCTGAAGGTTCTCCTTTAGCGTTTTTTGAAAAAACATATTGTTCAAAATTCAGTGCTTTCTGTTTGCTAAAATCCCTGCAACGACTTATTCCTACTACATGGGTTGCGTGATTTTTCAATTTTAAATGATCTAATAAAAAGCTAAGCAAATGATCCCCCAAGGCCATATGCTGGTATTCAGGATCAACATTTAAATTCAGTAATTGAACAATCTGTGATTTCTGAACACTTAACTCATCAATATTTTCAAATGTTATCTTATTAAGTAAATCAATATCTGCTATAAATTGAGTATAAACAGCTCCTACAATCTTATTATCAATTACGACAACAAGATGATTGAATGGATTATTTAAAATCCGTTGTTTTATAACCGATTGCTTTTTTCTTAGATTTTGAGGCCAACATTTCTTTTCAAGCTCATAAAGCTCTTTTATATCCTGAATATTTGGAGTACGAATTATATAATTGTGTTTTTTAAAATAGCTTAAGGTTATCCTTGAGTAAGGCAATTGTCCAGGAAATTTTTTAAACTGATCACGATCAACAAACCATCCGGCTCCGGCCGCAGCCAAAATAAAAGTTGATGCCTCGACCAAATGCTGATGTGAAAAAGCATGGTAAGCATCAAAATGCAAATTTTCAGATTCTGACAAAAATTTATTTACAATATTGGATGGAAGTGAGTGCACTTCGAGAATCAACATTCCGAATTTTGATTGTAAAGATCCCCATCTTTCAAAATGCTCTACAAGACTTCCAAAACTTTCGTGTTGTGTTATTAAATTACCTTTATCGCCAATACTAAAACTTTCTGAATCGATTTCATAGACCTTTTTTTGAGCTGCAATAAAGGGACGATCATGGTCTAAAAAAGATCTGACATGCAATATATTTTCAGGATCATCAATGTAGGCTTTTAAATCAGACGGAATATTTTGTGGAGCACCAATATCACCATGAATAGTTATATGGGGAATATTATGTAATGTTTTTTGTGTTTCAATAAGTGCTTTTTCATTAAAATCAATTCCAATGAGAGTCAATGGATAAATATCCAGCACTTTCCCCCTTTTTGTATAGTCTTTTATAATATTATAAATTCGGTTTAAAAAGGTTCCGTCGCCGCACCCCATATCGGCAATGTATTTGGGCTGCTCCGTAAACAATTCATTATCAAATAAATTGACTATAATATTATCTACTTCATCAAAATATTTTTTGTGTTGAAAACCACTTGAAATAACATTTAAGGTACGATCAACATGATTTTCGTGTCCTTCCTGACTATGACTAAAAACCTCGTTGGCATCATGGAAAATCAGACTATCAAGCTTAAGAAGTAAGGAATTGTATGAAATAACAGTTCCAAAATTCATACTACGCTCTACAAACCCACTCCCAAAACTAGAGAACGTTAACTCATTATCCTCATATACCAACCAATTTCTTTCAATAAACAAATCAATCAGATCAGCTTTAATAGTGGAGTGAAACCAATTCTCATCAAATTTATGTGATCCTTTTTCTTTCTTGTGATACAAATAAAAAAAAACTGGTGCCAATAACATGCCATCAAGCATTGATCTGAAAAACGGCTCATTTACTCCCCATCCTTCGCGAAGCTGTAGTAAAAAATTATTAAAGATTACTACCTGTTTTATTTCTGCGTTATGACTTACATTATCGGTTGCAATTAAATCAACCAGACCTTTTGGTGCAACTTGAATTTTGTTAGGGATTAACTTATCTTCGGTATGTGAAATTTGTTCTATCCAGCCTAAAGATTTTAGTATTCGATACGAAGCTTTTAAATAGCCTTCATTACCATTTAGTATCTGCCCTATATCTTCATTTTTTATTGTTTTATCAGATAAAATCTCAAATGATTTGTGATCTTGAAATGCAGTAATCACAGGTATTACAATATACCCATGACTCCATGTATTTAATAAATTTAACATATTAAAATTAATAATTAATTATAGGTTTAACACTCAATGTTGTTTGTATTTTACATATTCAATTGGTCAAAAATCATCGCCCTTTACATTTAAGAGAATCGAATCAAGCGTTATTAATAACATCAATACATGAAATGAAATATTGTTTTCTAATTAAATAAGACCAAAACTAGATGAAGGAGTCATTCAAAACAAATGGAAGCAATCGACATTTATAAATATAGTGTCGATATTTATAAAACGACCAAAATAAAACGGTGCAAGTATTTAATTCCCTATATCTTATATGTAAAAGGCATATATTATAATTATAATAAAAAGCCAACTCTGCATCTATAAATATGATACAGAAATGACCATGTCTTGATATTATTTTACTTTTAAGGAGCAATCACACATAGCGGCTTTCTTATACTCGAATAAATGAATATCATTTAAAATATAGAATATCAAAAAATCCGCTACGATACATTTTAAAAGAAATATTAATATATTATAAAATTTAACTTTTGCGTAATTTATAATTTTAATGAAATTTGATCTTTTTTTTTCTCAAATAGAAGTTTAATAAATTTATAAAATGCAACTAAGGCCATAATTCCAATAAATAGCGAAAATAACATCTGAAATAGTAACCCGGCATTTAATGAAACTAACTTCAAAAAACCATTATTTAAAACATAAAATATAAACTTAGACATTGTAAGTGGGATAGTTAGTAAAAAGTGGCAGCATAAATAAAAAACAAATGAATACTGACCAATACTAAAAATTAATAAAAAATATTTGAGCTTAACCTTTCCTCTGATCAGATCAAAAATATAGGTGTAAGACTTTTTATTTAAATCGATTATATTAAAATAATCAGAAACGATCCAATAGCCATCATTTCTGATGAATGGAATTAACGAATAAGCCATTACGAAAAGGTTTGTTTTTATTATTATAAGCATCAAATAAGTAAATGAATTGTTGTTTTCATTTACGACCAGAAAAAACAACAAAAAACAATTTATCAAACCCTGAAAATAAATTCCACCTAGATTAACAATAACCTTTTCATTTTTATTTAATTTCCAAATGCGTGTTACATTTGAATATAAAACCGGAAATATGATATAAAACCCAAAACCAATCTCTTTGGGCTCAACTTTAAAATAATTGCTGGCAGATGAATGCCCCAGTTCATGAAAAAGCATAATAACCAACAAAGTAAAATAAACAAATACATAGTCCAGCCATGACATATCGAGTAAGGAATGATTTCGATAATTTAAACTTAAAATAAGCTGAGAGGCAATTCCGGCGAAAATAGCAATTGGAAACAATAACCTGAAGATGGCTTTCTTAAAGAAAAAGGACAAATAGTTAGAAATCTGTATCACTCTTTTTTCAGACAATATATTTATTGCCAGATTAATATAACTTTTTTTTCTTTTTTTTTCACTAACGATATAGTCCAGTTTACCGGAAACTATACGTGAAAGTTCCTCATAATTCTCACAGCTAATTTTCTTTGCTGCAATAAATTTTTCTTTTTGATGACTGTTATTTTTCAACTCCTCCAATAATTCATAAAATAACTGACTGACAGAAAAATAATTTTCCTTAAATAATATTAAATAACTTTCCCTGTTTTTTAATAATTCAATTTCATATATTTTATCATTATCTATCAAAATATGGCTTTTATGTTGAATAATTTCTCTTAAATTAAAATTTGATTTTGAATCAATGATTCAACAAAGTTTTTGTCCGGAATAAATTGAAGGAGTTCCATCTTAGTAAGATTTAATTTTTTACTCTCTAATTTTCTTAATAAGACATACAATCCTTTATTGATTTTTAGGGAATTCATTGAAGCGTAATTAAATAAAAGATGATCATCGTCTTTTATATAAAAATTATACAATTGAGAATTAAATTTATAAGAATAATCATCTTTTCTAAATTCCAATTTATTTGATTGTGCACTCCTTTCGTTTGAAATAAAAATATTTTTATTTAAAAACTCATACTGTTCCGTAAACTTAGTCAGCACATTTTCAAACATGCTCCAGCACTGATTTAAAGATTGCTCGCAAAATACATCCTTATCTTTTAAAGGATAAATGGGTTTTTCTATAACAACTTTTATGAGATCATCTTCTCGGTAAGCGAAAATTGGAATTAAGGGAATCTTTAGTAAATGACATAAATAAGGAATTCCTTTTTGAGTACTGATTTCATTGTTCATGAATCTTACCTTCAAAGAATGTTTTTGATCATTGATCGTTGTCGTATTCCCATCCAGATAAGAAAACAGACTCTTATTTTCTTTAATATTTCGTATCATCTTAAAAATTGATCTGGCATCTTCAGCATTTAAAAAATCAGGGTTTACTTTTAAGTTTAAATCAATTCCGGATGTCTCCGGATTAATATTAGGGTTCTCATATCGAAGCTTTCTCTTGAAAGAATAGTCGTCCATCACCACCGAAAAAGTAATTTTTTTCAAAGCCAGTAAAATAGGGATAGTCATATACGCACCGATATGAAATGAGCTATAAAAAGCAGGACCATTTAAAATCAAATTTTCCTCTCCGTAAATCTTAATTTTTCCTGCGTTATATAAAATTGAAAAATTATTAATTTCATTAATGGTTAATCTTTTTTGAATCGAATAGTTTTTAAAAAATAAATCTTCTTCTATATTTTTTATCTTCTTGCCATTTGCAGATACTTTTAAAAACTCTACCCTGTCTTCTGAAGATTCATCTTCCCATTTTAATGAATTTACTTTTTGCTTAATTAAATTTAAATAATCCTCCATATACTATTTTATTATAATTTATTTAAACTAACATTTTTTAATCTTACCTTAAGGATTACTTCGCGTATAATTTACCGTGAAATTTGCGATCATAACATATGACTTAGAGACTCCTGAAATTTATTTTTGCTTCCTGGTACTGTGTTTTTAAATCACTGTTTAAAAAAAACGTATGCATGGGAAACTAAAGACACCTACGAAACAATTATTTTTCGTAGGTGTTTAGATTAAATTCTAGTGGCCTGATGAAAAGCAACAACTAGAGTTGCCATTTGGGCTTTGCGGACCATCAGCAGCAAATAGTTGAACCATTTCTAATCTTTCTTCAAGTTCAATTACTTCTAACTCTTTTTTCAAATCTTCTAATTCGTTCATGTTTATATGATTTAAATATCTGTCTACTCTTTTTAGGTTTTTCGACTTCCCCCTAGTGTTTGGCCAACAATATCTTTAACTTGTAAATACTCGTCTTTTCTTTTACTAAATTCTAACAACAACCTGTCTTCAATATTATACTTAATAGGAGGACATGGAGAAATCCCTTCTTTCCATAATTTTGGGCACGCACCACCACAGATTGGCAGTATACGGCATGTTGTACATGGAACTTCCCCATTTAAAATATCATCATTCCATGACGAGAAAGGTCTTTCAGTATTACTATTATATTCACCATTCAGTTTACCTATCTTAAATGCCTCGACATCTTTATACACATCAACTTGTGAAATTTCTGTACAATTGTATACATTACCATCTGCATCAAAGACTTCAGCATTTTCATGTAAGCTTGTACACACAATATTAGTTTTCTTTCCAGGGAGAATCCCAATAGAATGATTTTTTTTCATTAAAATTAAATATTCTTCAATTTGAAACTTAGAATAGTCCCTTTGAGACAATGAACTTAAATGTGCATCATTACCCCAGGAATGTATAGGTGCAGTATAAAATGATATTTTATTAAGGATTTTTTCTTTATCAAGTAATTCAATTAAATCAAATGCACTTTTGTAGTTTGATCCGTCAACATTGCAACGTACTTTTATAAAACACTTTAATTGGTCAAATTTCGCATCGCTGACTATATCTTTTAGATTTTTAAAAATCAGTCCGAATGTTTTTTCTTTTAGTTTAGTGTGCCTTCTCAAGTCATGATTTTCTTCAGTACCATCGAGAGTTATCTCAAAATCTTTTACTTTATAATTTTCAACTAAATCAAAAAAGATATCCTTTTTTAAACTCAATCCATTTGTAATCATTTTAGCCGAATAGCTGCAATTATTTCCCGAAGCTAATTCCATTAGCTCCTTAGACAATTTCTTGATGTTTAGCAAACCCATTAATGGTTCTGCGCCAAACCAGCTAATACCTAATTCTTTATACTCTTTTGCTTTTAGATTCTTTGCAATTCTTTCAATAATTTTTTTGTTTAAATTCTCATCTAAACCATTTTTTGTATGAACCTGTCCACAATATCCGCAACCCAGCTGACAATTTGAAGAGGGTGAAATAACCTGATAAAGTAAATTATCAATCTTAATAGCTTCTTTATTTTCTTTAATAATAAAATCTAATTCATTAAAATCATTTGAAACCAGTATTTTATTTTTCACTAATTCTTGTAATACATCATTATCTATTTCATTTAGATTATTATTCATTAAAATATGATATAAATCAAGTTGTATTAATGTCATTGTGGTGGAAATAGTGGAATAAAGTAAAACATACTTATTTGTTATGATTGGTTGAGAAAAAACTAAATAATTCGATAATTTATACTTCATCTTTAATTTTAAATATTGTTTTGTTCTGAATTATATTTTCATTCTAAAATAGAGCTTCCGAAAATCAGATTTTTAACATATGTAATTAATTATAAAGTTTAATACATATTAAATCTCAATTTATTTTTTTTGAGTTTTTTTTAGGATTTGACAGTTTATCTTCAAAATGTAAAGCACTACATAAAAATATTATTTCCTGCAACCAAAACTAGATCATGAAAATGTACAAAGCAAACAATGCTAAACACAATTTATAAATATCGAGTCGATATTTATAAATACCATAGTGACTAAATTTCATAAGTTTTGCCTTAATAATAACAACAAAAAAAAGGCTTTAGAATCTCAAATAAACATTTAATTACTTAATAAAATGTTTATTTGAGAAATAACAACTTAATTTCTATAAATATTGCTATATTGATAAATTAATATTTATTTTTGGCATCCGATTCTTATATTAAATTTTATGTGTAAACCAGAAATAGGCTACAGTTTTTTTTCTTCTTTTATAATAAGAACTCCCTCGTACCCTATTACCTTTTATATAAAACTTACAGATACAGCTACTGTTGAACGTGAAAATGTAATTGAAGTATTAAAAGATAAGAATATATGTGAAGCTTTATTTTTAGCTTCACCTGACTTTTATAAAGAAGTACTTAAATGGATAAAAACGGATGACTACAACACTAAAAAGGTTAATAAAATTAAGCTTTCAATTTTAAAGTATCTTATTCGTATGTCAACTAGAAGTACTCCATTTGGGCTTTTCTCAGCTTGTGGTTTTGGTACATTTGGTAATCAGACAAACATCAATATTGACCGTGAAAGATCTTTTTATAGAAAAACACGTTTTGACATGCAGTTCCTGGCAAATTTAGGAAATGAGTTGCAAGCTAATTCATTAGTACAAAATGAATTACTTTTTTTTCCCAATACAACTTTATACAAGTTAGCAGATTTTTACAGATATATCCATTACACTATCAATCTTGATATTCGAAAATATTCACTTCAAGCAGTTAAACGAAGTCCACACCTAGATTTGGTATTGGATAAATCACTCTCTGGTGTATCCAAACTAGATTTAGTTTCTATTTTAACATCAAAAAAAATAAGCGAAGCTGAAGCGCTAGGCTTTATAATAGAATTAATAGACAATCAAATATTGGTTTCAGAACTAGAGACAACTCTTACTGGTGATGATTTTATTAATAGACTAGTTAATTTAAAAAAGCAATCAGATACGGACTTAATAGAAGGGAAATTAGACCCAAATGATTTATCCTTAAATCTTAAAACATTATCTAGTAAACTCTCGAAGATTGATAACGAAAAGGGGTTTAAACATAACCATTATGAAGATATTCTTCAAACTTTAAAAAGCAAAAACATTATTGTTAATGAAAAATATTTATTTCAGACAGATTTATTTTTAAATTCAAATAAATTTCAATTAGATAAAAAATATAAAACTGAATTATTAAATACAATAAGGCTTTTAAACAAGATTTCAGACAAACCAAAAAAAACATCTTTAGAAAATTTTAAAAAATCATTTACTAGACGATATGAAAATCAAGCAATACCATTAGTTAAAGCATTAGATTTTGAAACGGGTATTAGATATGGATCAGAAAATGAAGATTTTGATGTTACACCTTTATTAGATAGTATTGATTTAAAATCTAGATTAGACACAAAAATTATTTTAGATAATGTAGAAAAAATAATCCATAATAAAATTAAAAATGCGCTAATAAATAGTGAAGATAGTTTTGAAATAACTTTTGATGATTTTGCTACTATTGATTTTTCTAATAAAAACCTGCCAATCACATTTTCCTGCATTTTTGAAATTGTTGAAGAGAATGAAAAAGAATGGCTTGTTATTCAGCATATTGGGGGCTCCAGCGCTGCAAATATGCTAGCTAGATTTTGTTACGGCAATTCGGATATAAATGATTTTGCAAATGAAATTACAAAATATGAATCAGAGAATTTCGATGATAAAATCATTGCCGAAATTATTCATTTGCCTGAATCAAGAACTGGAAATGTTCTTCGCAGGCCAACTTTCAGAAATTATGAAATTCCTTATTTAGCGCAATCAAATTTAGCCCCTTCAAATCAAATTACTATTGAAGATATTATTTTAAAGATAAATAGCGATCGTCTTATATTATGGAGTAAAAAATACAATAAAGAAATTATACCTAGATTAACTAACGCTCATAACTTTCTTCAAAAAACGCTACCTATTTATAATTTTTTATGTGACATGCAGTTTGAAAATTGCAAATCTGTAATAGGAATTAATAAAAAAAACTTAGAAATGTTGTACGATTATTTTCCAAGAATAACTTCAGGTATTTGTATAATTTCAAAAGCAACATGGATATTTAGTGAAGAGCAAAACCCCTCTTTTTTTAAATTTTTAAATAACGAATATAAAATTGATGATAAAGATGCTCGCGACACTGCTCGTAATCTGTTGTGTTCTATAAAAAATAAACCATTACCTCAATACGTTTCATTATTAAATGGAGACAACAGTTTATTGATAAATATGGGAAATATTACTTGTCTTGAAATCTTATTTTCAACTATTAAAGGTCGAAAAAGGTTTATACTAGAAGAATTCTTATTTCCATCACAAAAAATTATCACAACTAAAAATGGCCACTTTTCAAATCAATTTTTAGTTGGTTTAAAATGTAATAAACATGAGCTGAAAAATGAGTAAAATAAAAAGAAATTTTATTGTAGGTGAAGAATGGCTCTATTATAAAATTTATTGTGGCTACCATACTGCTGATAAAATTTTAACTAACGAAGTTCAAATCATTATCAATAAATTATTTAAACAGAAACTTATTGATCAGTGGTTTTTTATAAGATATCACGACCCTGATTTCCACCTAAGACTACGTTTTCATCTGGTTAATTTGAATTCTATTACGGAAGTAATTGAACTGATAAAATCTCATTTCTCTAAATTGTTTGAAAATGACACAATTTATGATGTTATACTACCAACTTACAAAAGAGAAATAGAGCGATATGGCGAAAGTACAATCCTATATTCAGAAAAATTATTTTATTATAATAGCAAAAAAATTATTGAATTAATTAGCAAAACGGTACCTGAATTTGATGAAATTACTAGAATTCTCAGTTCATTGCATATGATTGCCAATTTACTTAAATATTTTGAAATCCCTATTGATGTAAGCCTGGCTTTTGTAACAGATAGATATTTGCATTTTAAACTAGAGCATAATATTCAAAAAGAAAATATTGCTAAAATGACTAAATTATTTTCTATATATAAGCCAGAAATTTTATTACTCCTATCAGAAAACCGCGATCCCCAGCATTTGGAAGGGCTTAATAAGATATTAAAGTTAAAAGTGGAAGAAATAAAAACAATAAAAAAAATTTTAAATAATGTACCTACTGACAACAGTAGTTATGTTTTAGATTTAATTGCATCATTTATTCATATGAA
Source organism: Flavobacterium circumlabens (assembly GCF_004345565.1). Lineage (GTDB taxonomy): Bacteria > Bacteroidota > Bacteroidia > Flavobacteriales > Flavobacteriaceae > Flavobacterium > Flavobacterium circumlabens. The sequence goes on from NZ_SLWA01000004.1 coordinate 412,687, forward strand.
TATCAATAGGACATTTCGATCTAAGCAGAGAGAATACGAACTTATATGTTACGATTTTATGAGTAGGTACTATAAATATATTATATATAAAAAATGAAAAAAAAATCTCTATTAATTTTCTTTTTTGTTACCGGAATAATTTTCTCTCAACAAAATAACTCAAAAAACAAATTATTAGTCAAAAATTTGAGTTTTGCAGAATTAGACAAAAAAATTAATAATTCTAATTTAAATTTATACGAAAAAAAAGCTTATTCTGATTTATATTATAAAAAAGCCAAAGAATCAGGTGATATTTATAAAATTTCAGATGCAATGTATTGTAAGGCATTAATTCATGCTGGAAAGCCATCACAATTAAAATATGCAGATTCAATAATTTCATTAACCAAAGACAAGCCTAATTTTATTTACCCTGCAAGAGGTTACATGCTAAGAGCGAATTATTTTCAAATGAAACTGAATTTAAATCAAGCATTAAAAAATGTACTTATTGCTAAAAAATTCTCTAAAAGTAGCGGAAATTTTGAACAAAACTTACTAATTAAGAGATATATTGGATTAATAAAAATTGAATTAGGAAGAGCTGAAGAAGCCCTGCCTTTATTCTTAGAAAATTTAGATTATTTTAAAAATAAACCTGATAAAACATTAGACGTTGTTTTTATTAAATGGGTACTGTCAGATATTTACATAAGACTAAATAAGGTTGATACTGCATTATCTTATATAAATAATGAACTATTAACGCTTTCTGATACTAATCCATACTATCCTTATTTTGTAATGTATAAAGGAATATGTTTATATCTAAAAGGTGATTTTGTTCACAGTAAACACTATATAGAAAAAGCCATAGATTTAATTAAGAAAACAGATGATTCTTTAAATTTAGCTATTTGTTATTATTATAAAGGAGAGAATATCTTTAAAACTGAAAAGAGTACGAAGAAAGCAACGCTTTATTTTGAAATGGTAGATTCTATATTAGTTAAAAAAAAACAATATTCCTGTGATATAAGAGATAATTATATTCGTTTAATTGAAATCGCTAAAAGTAATAAGAACGATAAAAAGCAGCTATATTATTTAAATCGATTAATTGAAATAGACAACTATTTCAAGGCTAATAATATAATACTAACAAGAAATATTAGTAAGAGCTATGACACACCAAATTTGTTAATTGAGAAAGAAAATTTAATTAAGCAAATAAAAGCTGAAAATAATTTTTTTAGCATGATAACATTTTCATTAATTTTAGGATTAGGATTTTCTTTTTTTTATATAATAAAAGTTAAAAAAAGAAATAGAATTTTTAAGAAACGATTTAGTGAATTAATGGAAACTCCTACATTAGAGAAGTTAGACAACCTGAATGAGCTAAATGAAATAAAAAAGAATCACGAAGAAAAAGAAAAGACAATTGATTTACCAATTGAAATGGTAAATGAAATATTGAAAAAATTACATGAATTTGAAACTAATAAAAAATATTTGTTACCAAATTTAAAACAGACGGATCTTGCTAAACAATTTGATAGTAATAGTACTTATTTATCTAAAATTATTAATTTTTACAAAGGTAAAAACTTCAGTCAATATATAAATGATATGCGTATTGACTATGCTATAAATAAATTAAAAAAAGATAAAAAATTTAGAAAGTATACAATTAAAGCGATTTCTGAAGAAGTCGGTTTTAATAATTCAGAATCATTTGCAAAAGCGTTTTACAATAATACAGGTTTACAACCATCTTATTTTATAAAAAAAATTGAAGAATAGGAAAATAAAACAATTGTATAAAACTCATTATAAAATATTTACATTAATAAATATCGATATTTATAAATATAGACTAATGAAACTATTTTAAATCACTTTTGAGATATACATTTGCTCACAATTAGTAAATTAAACTCAATGAAAAATATTCAAAAAAATCAAGAAAAAAAACTTTCTTTAGAAAAATTTAAAATTGCAGAAATTAAAAACAAAAAAGTTATTATAGGCGGAAATGCTCCAGAGGAAGGAGATCCTCCTGCAACTTCTCCAACTGTAAGAGGTTAATTTTTCTTAAGGTTAGCTTTAAGAAAATAAATAATGTTACATTAAATGAAAAAGAAAATACTATTCCAGCTGATCTTTATATTATGTTTCTCCATTTCTGCTTTATCGCAGAATTTAACCTCAAAAGAGAAAATTAATGAGAACAGAGATGCTAATATGCAAATTATGGATGATTTTCAATATTTAGAAAATTTACAGAATGATTCAGTACAAAACTGGTTTAAACAACATAATAATCGAGCTAGATATTTATTGAACAATATTTCAGGTAGAAATGAATTTGTAAAAAAATTTATTGAATTTGAAAAAAGAAAATCATTTAGTGTAACATTATTATATATTACAGAAAATAATTCTTTTTATTATTTAAAAGGGACAGAAGCAGATAAGTCAGATAAACTTTATTTAAAAAAAAGAGGAGAAAAAGAAATTTTACTTTTCGATTCTGCCAACTATAAAAAAGAAACAGGTAATGTATTTACAATTTCCTATTTAAAACCCTCTTGGGACGAAAGTAAAATTGCACTTAGTTTTACTAAAAATGGAGAAGAAATTGGAGAAATAGCATTTGTTGACGTTAAGAACAAAGTGTTATTACCAACAATTATCACTAACTGTTGGCCATCTGAAATAGGTGGAATTAATTGGTTACCCGATGATAGCGGAATTATTTATGTCAACATCCCTATTGTTGATACAAAAAAAGCCAATTATCTTTTAGATACGGAATCTGTTATTTATAAAATTGGAGATGATTCATCTAAGCATGTTGTTATTTTCTCAAAAATAAATAATCCCGATTTAAATATATCAAGAGCAGATTTTCCAACAATAAAAAAAATAAATTTAAAGGATAAATATATTTTAGGCGCATTAGCCGGAGCCGCAACATATTTAGATTATTACTATGCTGATATAGGCGATTTACAAAGTCAGAAAATAAATTGGAAACAACTTTATACAAAGAGTGATGGTATATTAGACCCAATAATTTTGAAGGACGAATTGTATTGCATTTCTTCAAATGAAGCTTCAAATTTTAAAATTATTAAAACTAAATTTTCAAATCTTAACTTTAAAAATCCTGAAGTAATTGTAAAAGAAAATACACATGAAACCATAGATGAGTTTATTATAAATAGTGATGGTCTCTTTTATACTACTAAAAAAAATGGTGTTGAAGCTAAATTATATTTTGTAAAAAATAAAAAAGTAAAACATATTGATTTACCTGTAAAGGCAGGCGATATATCCCTTTCTACAAATAATAAGTATAGTAAAGATTTGTGGGTTACCACAAGTGGCTGGCTAAATCCAAAGAGAAAATTCAGTTATAAAGTTGATAAAAATAAGTTTATTGAAGATAACACAAGCCCTGTTGTTCAGTATCCGGAATTTAGTGACTTTACTGTTGAAGAAATTGAAATTGCTTCACATGATGGTATTTTAATTCCTGTTACTATAATATACAACAAAAAACTAAAACATGATAAAAAAAATTATATCATGATGGATGGCTATGGCTCTTATGGAATTTCAAAAACGCCACGATTTCAACCAATCATTTTAACATGGGTTATGAATGGTGGTGTATATATAATACCCCATGTGAGAGGTGGAGGAGAAAAAGGAGATAGCTGGCATGAGGATGGTTTTAAGAAAAATAAACCAAATACCTGGAAAGATTTTATTGCTACGGCTGAATACTTAATCATTAATAATATAACTACAAAAGATAGAATTGCAATATTAAGTGGAAGTGCTGGAGGTATTCTTGTCGGGAGGGCAATGACTGAACGCCCAGATCTATTTAAAGTAATGATCTGCTATGATGGGTATCTCAATCCTCTAAGAATTGATAAAGCTCCTAACGGCCCTAACAATATGAAAGAATTAGGAGATCCAAGCATTAATGAAGAATTTAATTTGTTAGCTGAAATAGATTCTTTTAATCATTTGCAAAAAGGTATAAACTATCCTGCATGTCTTATCTCTGTAGGCATGAATGATGCCAGAGTAGCTCCTTGGATGTCTGCCAAATTTGTGGCAAAGCTTGAGAGTATAAAATCTTCTAAAAACGAAATTCTATTTGTTGTAAATTATGACGCCGGACATGGAATAAATAGTTCAAATTTACAATTATACAATGATTATGCGGATGAGTTTGCATTTGCATTTTGGCAAATGGGGCACCCTAAATTTAAATTATCAAAAGAAAATTATAAAATTCGAGAATAAAATTGTTATATTAATAAACTCTCTTTTAGTACTTTTACTAGATAATTTAAATTTTGTGAATGCACCTTTTCTCAGTCTGTGACAGCCCAATTTACTAGGGTTAAATATAAAGGTTCTGGAGCCTCTTTCTCCTCCAAAGCAGGAAAATTTAATATTTTCCTGCTTTTTTTTTGTGCCAAACTCTACAGACAAAAACTCTGACAGAGCTTAACCAAGTTGTCTTTTTCCTGATAACTATATTCCCTGATCGAATCTTGCTGGTTTACAATTAATTAAAAAGAAGCTATTTGTTTTGCTGAGAACAGCGCCCTAGGTTTTCTTTCTTTATCGTTAAAATGATCCTATAGAAAAAGCAAAAAAAAGCAAAACAGAATAACTTCCATTTTGCTTTTTCGTACTTAAAAGTGACCGTTATTTTTTAAATCTTAGATTTTTCTGGTTTTGTCCAGTTCGTCAATAAAGGGAATAGCATCCTGTATTTCGGCCCTGATAGCGGTTTGAAAATAAACTTCCAATTGAATGAACTTAGCGGCATCTTTGGCACCAATTACTTTTTTAGCCTTTTTGTACGTCTTGGTGTAGAGCTTTTCATACTCCAGGTTATTTTTTAGGGCAGCTGTCGCCAGCTCGTCTGCTTTTTCATCGGTAAGCTGTAAATAATTCGCGCCATAATTCTCAATAATCTGCAATTTCTTAACTCCAAGATTGGTGCGTTCTGTTTCATAATCCTTGTAGATTTTATCGAAAAGGCTCAATTTAGGTTCTGTTAACTGCATGACTTCGTTGATAATCTCAGCCTTTGATTGGCCGTATAAATTTTGGATTACCGTGATGTCATCCTGTGTCTGGGCGCTTAGGGTATACGAAAAAGCGAATACCAATAATAAAAGTAATTTTTTCATAATTTTTAATATTTAAAAAGTGAATAATAATTGAATCCTCTTCTAACCGCTACTGAAGTATCTCCTGCGTATCGGTTTCAGGTGTATCAGTTTCGTTCAGCCAGGCAATAAATAATTTATATCCAATTGAAAATACAATAGGTCCGACAAACAATCCAATAAATCCTGACATGATAAAACCTCCAATGACTCCCAAAAAGATGATCAGCATGGGAACCAAAGCACCTTTTCCCAATAAAAGCGGTTTTAAGACATTATCAGAAAGTCCGCTGATAATAAAGAAGATAGTCCAGAAAATCGCATACCCGGAATCCCCCGTTGAAAAAAGATAGGCAATAACACCGATATTAATAATAATTGGTCCTATCTGTAAAATGGAAAAAATCAGGCATAGCAATGTAAGTATCCCGGCATACGGAATTCCTGCCAGATAGAAGCCAAAAGCCTGGATAATGGTCTGAATGATGGCCACTCCAAGAATGCCTTTTACCACCTGATGAATAGTCGAAACCGCTATAACCAGAATTTCATCTCCCTGTTCTCCGGCAATTCTTCGAACAAACTGTGTCATTAGATTTTTGGCACTAGTCGAAACCAATAAAATCCCGGCAATGATTACAGACAGGAGAAACTGCAAAAAAGCCATTGTTGAACTCAGCACATTTCCCATAATTCGGGAAGAGACTTCTTTTATTTGCACTTGATATTTCAGTAAGCCCTGCTGCAGGTCAGTCGACAGTGAATGTAAAAACTCATATGCCGATTTGCCGATTACAGGCCAGTCTTTGATTTTATCGGCAGGCGGTGCCACTTTAAGTGTTCCGGCTTCAAAACTGTTTTTCAATTCCGAAAAATTAGCTGTCGCGGCATTTAAAAAATAAACCACAGGCAGCAGCATCAGTGCAATTATGGCAATGGTGATGAGTATGGAAGCCAAAGTTTTACGGCCTTTTAGTATTTTTTGGAGGAAATTAAAAAGAGGATAAAAAGCCACAGCCAGAATCGCTGCCCAAATCAGGGGCATAACAAACGGCAGCATCAGTCTGAAACAAAAACCGACAATCAGGATGATAAAAAACAATTGTATAATTGTTCCCAAAAGTTCTTTTCGTTTATTCAAATTAGCATTTTTCATTGTTTATATTTTTATAAAACATTAAAATATTATTGATTTACTATTCTTTATTCTGGAAAAAATTAGCGTCAGAAACCAGTCGGCCTATCAGAATTACGGGGAATAAAACACCTGTAAACGCTTCAATCTGAACGAGTGATCTCACAACAGGATGTAACGGCACAATTTCCCCAAAACCTGTAGAGGTTATAGTAACATAACTGAAATACATGAAATTAGCCTGATCACTATTTATTTTAAATTGGGAAGGCGTTAACTGAAAAGATCCTTCTATTTGTTCAAAAAGAAATAAATAAGCAATACACCAAAGATTAGCCAGTAACATATACACGACAACGGAACCAATAATTTTATAAGTGGTGACAGGCCCCGCTTCAAAAACTTTAATTAAAACGAATACAATAAGTAAGCAGAGTGTGGCGATGGTCAGAACAAAATCGGCAACCAGTATAAAAGTACCTTTGTTAAACATGCTGATCCATTGACAGACTATAAACAAAAACGGCAGGATTGAAATACGAATGGCCTGTTGTTTATTTTTGGCTAAGGAGTAAATTCCTGCCAACAGCAATAACATCCAAAAGAGGTTTAAAATCACCATAAAAGAGGCACGACTGCCAAACAACGGAATTACTATAAAATGCATGATAAACAGAAGTATTAGCATACCGCTAAGTCCGCTTTCCTTGATCCAGAAACGATAGAAAAACCGATTTTCTTTTGGCTTTATCATGATGAGCTGATTTAAATAGGTATTGGCTCCAACTCCACTCTTCTAAGTGGTCTGCGCCAGAGTTTAAAAAGCAGGATTATAAAAATGGGTAAAAAACAAACGGCCGACATGACCAGATAAATGTCTTTGTACGCCAGTAATATGGATGCCTGCGAAGTTTTATTGGAGAGACTTTTCTCTGCCTTTTTCTGTGCTTCCGCTTCCGACAATCCCATAAATAAATAATTTCTTTTGGTATTGGCCAGTTGTTTCTGCGCTAATTGATTCACTGCTGTTAATTGCTGGCTAAGTCCTGTTTTATGCTGCACATTCAAATTGGAAATAAAAGTTCCTAAAATGGCACTTAAGAGTAAACCTGCAAAAACGGCTTGTGCAATGATTCCGGTCATCATGCGCGAAGCACTGAGTTTTGGAGGAATCCCTTCTGAAATATAAAGCAATGAGATCGGAAAAAGAAACCCCATTCCGAGTCCTTTAAAAATCAATGGAAGAAAGAAATCCGAGGAATCAATTCCGGGATAAAACCTGAAAAAAAGAATCATATGATAAAATCCATAACAGGCAAAACCCATAATCCAGATCGTGGCAAGATAGGTTCTTTTGTATAGGAGATAAGTCGATAACGGAATCGAAATACACAAACCAATCAGTAAGGCCAGGTGTGTTCTGGCTCCGGATACCGAATCAAATCCGAGAACATTGGTCATATATCCGGTGACTACACTTCCGGTTCCGTTCATTACGCCAATATAAAACATTAAAAAGGCGCCTATAACCACATTTTTATATTTATAGACACCGGGATCAATTACAGGATCTTCGGTAAAACGGGCATGTATGAGATAAATGCCGAGAATTAGGAATAATAACGCTACTGCCAGGCCTATTTTAGGATCGCTAAACCAATTTCGGCTTTGTCCTTCGGCACTTAGAAAAAGAACAACGGTAAAAAATAAAATCAGGATAATCCAGCCCCTCCAGTCAAATTGAAAATTAGTTTTCATGGGCGCAACATCGGCTTTATAAAAATACCACGCCAGAATAATACAAATTAAAAAGTTGATATTCAGAAAATAAATTCCAAAAGTCCAATTGTAAAAACTGGTAAAATGTGCCCCAAAATACTGGTAAACATGCTGGCTTCCTTTTTGAATAAACTGCAGGATTCCGTATAGCAAAGCCATATTAAAAGCCGGATTGTATTTTAGCAAAATAGGCACCATCGAAGCAAATATACCTATTACTGAAACAATTGCCAGGAGAGAGCGCCAAAAATGTTAAAATTTTATATAAAAAATAAAATTAAATTAACACTTGTTAAGTGAATTTATAAAGATTCTATCGGGCGGAAAAAATGGTACTTTACGATTGTTATCCTTTAAAGATTATAATAATTTAAAACGTATACCAAGAAGGGCTCAGTAAATTAATTGAATAATTATTATTTTTCACTCTTGGAATAGTTGATATCGGTTTCAAACTTTGTGCCTGTGGTATGTGCCACTACGGTCATTCTCTTCTTTTTAATTGACACTGTTATCTTTCTTCCATCGTCATGAAGAAGCTCATAGGTTTTGACTGTTGTCTGAGGATCCTTATTTTCACTTACTATTTTGAAAATTTGTGGCTCTTTATAATCTATACGGACACTGCAGGTTTTAGCTTCTTCGTTAAGAAGTACTGCTATTTCATGTTTTTCAACGCTGCTGGTACCATCAGCTTTTTTTACATATAATTTACCAACTTCATAATAATGCTCCTGAGAATAGGAAATCATCCCCACTAATAAAAAAACCACGACTAATAATTTATTTTTCATAATTAATTTTTAACACAAATATACAATTATAATAGATTCAAAATCAATACCTTAAACAAAATAATTTTGTTTATTTTTTGTAATTTTTAACTTTAATCGTTTAAAATACACAGATCCGGTAACTTGAAATTTAAAAAATTATAGTCCGAAAGATAAATATGTTAGTGTGTGTTTTTTCCTTAAATTGCTGTACTATATCCAAAATCATCACTCTAAAAATAAATACAATGGATGCAAGTATCTTAAATCAGACGGAAGCCTGGATTATCGCCCTTATACTTTTTACATCGATGCTTATTTCAAGCTTTATTGGGAAGCTTACGGGAAATTATATTAAGAATAAAGAGGACACGGAAGAAAAATCGACTGAAACCTCTGCACTCATTGCATTGCTTTTTTTCTTACTGGCATTTACATTTGGAATGAGTGGGGATCGTTACGATTCGCGAAGAAAAATTGTTGTCGAAGAGGCCAATACTATTGGTACTGCTATATTGCGAAGCGATTTATATCCTGACTCCACAAGAACTTTATTTCGTAAGGATTTCAAAGATTATGTGGAAACGAGAATATCTTATTACGAGGTGCGCGCAGATGCAAAAGGAATTCTAAAGGCCGATAGTTTATCTCAGGTTATTTCCTCGAAATTGTGGAAACGCGCTACCCAATTGTCTCACGATCCTGCTAATCTTGCTGCAACGCAGCAGATGATTCCTGCGTTAAATGACATGATTGACGTAACTACTTCCCGTCTTGCCGGAGAGAAAGCAAAAGTTCCTCAGAGCATTTTAATCATGTTGTTTTTTTTGGCGAGCATAATCGCATTTTACGGCGGTTATTCGGAAGGCCGCAAAGGCAAAATTGACTGGTTAGTCCAAATCGGATTTTGTCTTATCGTGGCTTTAGTTGTTTTATTTACAATTGATTTGGACAGGCCCAGAAGAGGCTTCGTAAATTTAGACGTACCCAATCAGACCATAATTGATTTGAGGAAGAATTTTGAGTAATTTTTCCATAAACCCTGAGCCCGTATTTTTTTAATACCTGGCATCCTTTTGAAAAACACAGAAGGAATGATTTTCTTTACGATCCTTAATTCAATTTTAATCTGTATTTTAGTTTCAACCAAAGTTCAAAAAGCCTTAAATAATCTTAAATTTTAAAAATATGCGTGCTATACTCATTCTAATGTTCTCTTTACTCTTATTCTCTTGTAAAAATGAAACAAAAACGGAAACTCTTTCCGACTATTTTACATACAAAGAAAATGACCCGATAGAATCAGCCGGAGTAAAAATGATTCCAATTAAAACTCCTGTCGGAGAATTCAAAGTCTGGACAAAACGTTTTGGCAATAATCCAAAAATAAAAATATTGCTTTTACATGGAGGCCCGGCAATGACTCATGAGTACATGGAATGTTTTGAGACATTTTTTCAGCGTGAAGGATTTGAATTTTATGAGTACGACCAACTGGGATCCTATTACAGCGATCAGCCAAAAGACAGCAGTTTATGGACTACTGAGAGATTTGTTGAGGAAGTAGAACAAGTCCGAAAAGCTATTGGTGCTGATAAAAATAATTTTTATGTATTAGGAAATTCATGGGGAGGAATCCTTGCCATGGAATATGCACTAAAATATCAAAAAAACCTTAAAGGACTCTTAGTTTCCAATATGGTAGCAAGTGCCCCGGAATACGGTAAATATGCCGATGAAGTCTTAGCCAAACAAATGAAACCAGAGATATTGGCAGAAATTAGAGCTTTAGAAGCTAAAAAAGACTTCAATAATCCACGATATATGGAACTTTTAATTCCTAATTTCTATAAAGAACATCTGTGCAGACTAAAAGAATGGCCAGATGGATTAAATCGCGCAAGTAAACATGTCAACGGAGAAATCTATACATTAATGCAGGGACCAAGCGAATTTGGAATAAGCGGCCGTCTAGCCAAATGGGACATTAAGAATCGTCTGCATGAAATTACAATTCCAACCCTAATGATTGGTGCCAAATATGACACTATGGATCCCAAAGCAATGGAAGCACAAAGTAAATTAGTTCAAAATGGACGTTACCTATACTGCCCAAATGGAAGTCATCTGGCGATGTGGGACGATCAAAAAGTTTTTATGAACGGTGTTATCAAGTTCATAAATGATGTTGACACTAATAACTTATAAAATTTAATTAAAATAATTCTTTTGCTGAAACAAGTAAAATGTCTTGTTCCAAAAATTGACAATTTATAAAAAAATAAGTGACAGTTACAAGAACCTTTTTGTAGCTGTTTTTTTATGTTATAAATTCTCTTTCGAGTTATATTTTGAGATTTTTCCAATTTAGCCTCATTAGCTAACCCAAAGGATCATAATTCGACACAATCTATCTCCATCATATCTTTAGTTATTGTTTGTGGGCGTTTCCCAGTGGGCCGGGCTCTTCACTAAATCTTTTGCGGGATTGGTTTGGGGTGCTTTAAGAGATTTACGTTCCCCGCAAAAGGATATCGCTGCGATCCCTAACGCACTTTAAGGGTAATTTGAGATCTTGTTTCCAAAAGAATCCTCC
>NZ_SLWA01000005.1:0-206300 GCF_004345565.1 Flavobacterium circumlabens
GCCTTTCTTTTTAAAATCCTCATCATGTATTTGATGGGGATTTTTTTGTTTTATATTGAGTCGTGGAATTTAACCGCAAAGCCCGCAAAGGAGTTCTTGAATGGTATTAAAGCGCAAGGGACGCAAGGCTGGAGGGATTCTTTTGGAAACAAGATCTCAAATTACCCTTAAAGTGCGTTAGGGATCGCAGCGATATCCTTTTGCGGCAACTTAAATCTCCCAAAGCCCCCAAACCAATCCCGCAAAAGATTTAGTGAAGAGCCCGACCCACTGGGAAACGCCTATAAACAATAACTGAGGATATGATGGAGATAGATTGTGTCGAATTACGATCCTTTGGGTTTAGACCAGTGAAAAGCGAATAGGATATTTACTCAGAATGTACTAATCTAGCGACCTGTAAGATCTTAATTAAAACTATTCGCTAAAAAGCTAGTTCCTTCAAAGTTTTTAGTTGTAAATGTAGTGTAATTATTCAATTGAATACTAAAGGTGAAAATATCAAATTAACAGCTGCTGCGGCTGGAATTCAGGGTCTGGGAAGGGATATAAAAGTAAAACAATGTATAAAATGACAAAAAAAAAACTCCACTTTTAAAAGTGAAGCTTTTTTTTCTTTTATTTACCCAATCTTCTTTTCTCTTCTTCATTTCCGAAATCTCTTTGTTTAACGCTTATTTTAGTATTTCCGAAATTGTAAATTACAGAAAATCTAAAAAAACGACTGCTTTCATTCTGGCTGTAAACCTGTTTTATGCCATTCACTACAGAAACAAAATCTTTTAAATAAGCGGTATTGAATATATCATTGGCCAGAAAGGCAATCTGCATGCTTTTCTTAAAGAGATTTTGTTTTAAGGCAATATTCAAACCTGACATATAGCCTACAGTATATAATCCGCTTTTTACGGGAGAACTATAGGTGTAATCTACCTGTAATTTCGTTGCTTCGCCTAATGAAAAAGTATTGCTGGTAGAAAAATCAAGCTGAAGACCGTTGGTCGGAGTAGCATTGATTCCTGAAGTAAACGTCGTTTTCGAACCCAACAGATATAAAGTATTTTCTGTAGACCACCAATTCGTAATTTCAGCGGTATAACTTTCTCCGAAACCATAATTGATTCCTTTATAATAATTTTCTCTGGTGACCACCTGTGTATTCGTTGCCGGATCTGAAGTGAAGATTACACCATAACCATCGGTAATAGTATTTATGAAAAAACTGGTTCGTAAAACTTCTTTATAAGAATGTGATACTTCAAAATTATTACTAAACGAAGGTTTTAAGAATGGATTCCCCTCAGAATAGCTGTTACTGTTGATGTACGTGCGGAACGGATTTAATAAGTCAAAACGGGGTCTGTTGATTCTTTTTCCATAATTGAAGTTAAAACTGTTATTCTCGTTCTTTTTGTAAGTAAGATAAAAGGTTGGAAATAACTTAAAATAGTTATTTTTGATCTCCTGATTTAAATTCGCTGAATATCCATTGGTTTGTGTGTTTTCGGCTCTTAATCCTAATTGAAGATTAAATTTATCATTGAATTTCTTATTTCCGCTGACGTAAATTGCCTGATTGTTTTCTTGGTATTCAAATTCATTAGATTGATTCAGGTCTACTACGGGAGTTCCGCTCCTGTTGTCGTAAGACAACAGACTGCTTTCGCTTTTTGTAAAACTTACTTTAGCGCCATAAGACAAATTCACAAATTCAAGCGGATGTTCCATATCGGCTTTTACACTTCTGTTGTCAATATTCTGATTAGAAATATTTCTTCCGTATTGATCCAGACTTATAAAAATCATGTCCGGTGTATATTTTCTTGTGGTGAAATCACGATCGAATTTAGAATCGTAATTGAAATAATCAACATCTACTGAAAATTTTCGATTCAACGTATCTAATTTGGTCAGCAAGTGAAAATTGTAGGTTTGATTACCTGAATTTTTGTTGTTGAAACCATCATTCAAAACAATGCTGTTCATCTTGTTTTCAGTATCATAATTCTTAATGATAATGTCTGATTTGAAATTTGGGTTTTTACGATCGTTCAGATACTGAAAACCAACTGTAGTACGTTCAGAGATATCATAATCTAAAGCCAATTTTCCCGAAAGATTGTCTTCGTTGATTTTTGATTGTGCATTCATATGCTGTAACCCGTCAGGGAAATATAGTTTTAAATTTTCATCAGCATTTCTATAGCCTGATTTTGCATTTGCACTCATACTAAATCGAAATTTGTTTTTGTTGTAAAAGAAGTTGTTTCGCAGCGTATAATTACCATATTTGTTTTGATCGTAAGAAAGCGTGGTAGTATTCTTCCAGGAATCCCGTGTTCCTTTTTTTAAGTTGATATTAATAAGTCCGCCAGTGCCATTTGCGTCATATTTTGCTGGCGGATTAGTTATAATTTCGATGTTTTTGATGTCATTTGCCGAAATTGATTTCAGGAAACCATTTAGTTCTTCACCTGACAACTCCACAATACGGCCATCGATCATGACACGAGAGGAACCTTTTCCTAATATATTGATGGTATTGTTTTGTACGACTACTCCGGGAGCTGTATTGATCGCGCTAAGGGCATCGCCTCCGGTGGTTGAAACATTATTTTCAACATTATAAATCAGGCGGTCAATTTTTTGTTCGATGGTTCTTTTTTTTGTGGTAATAACAACTTCATCCAGGTTATTTGTCTTTTTAGTCAGGAGAATTAAACCCAGATCAATGTCTTTTTCAATAAGAATATCCTTTTCCCAATTCATTAAACCTTGCGGGCTTATCTTTATTTTGTAAAATCCTTTACTGATAGTGATTTCAAAAGTACCATCTTCTTTACTGGCAGTTCCGTCAACGATTTTTCCTTCCGGAGAGAAGACTACAATATTTTCCCAAGGTAATGCAGCGGTTTCGTCTGTTATTTTTCCTTTTAATTGGAATGTTGATTGCGCTAAACAAAATAATGGCAACAGTAAAAAAATAAAGAGGTTTGCTTTTTTCATGATTTCTAATTTTAAGCTTGTGATTAATTTGAGACAAAGTTGCTTTAGAAATATCCGGCAGGCGACCGATAAAAAAAAGTCGAACCAATTTCATCTCTAGAAATTGGTTCGACTTTTATGGCTGTGGAGTACGACTTTTTACAAACGGCTTATAAAGAGCTGTTTCTGTATGCAGTTGGGGTGAGTTCCGTGTATTTTTTGAAAGAAGTATTAAAAGATGATTTTGAGTTAAAACCCACTTCATATAAGATTTCTAAAATTGTAAGATCTTTTTTGGCCTGGTTTTTTAAAATTCCCATGGCTTTTTGAATGCGGTATTCATTCACAAAATCAAAAAAATGCTGATTCATATGATGATTGATCAAAACCGACAGCTCACGAACTGGTATGTTAATCTGATTTGAAAGTTGCTGAATGGTAAGGGAAGGATCAAGATACGGTTCCTGGGCGGTCATGTATTGTGTTAAGCTTTCGATTTGAGAAGCGATAACAGGATTTGCACTATTGTTGACTTCAGCCGAAATCTTGTCTGATTTGGGAAGAATATCTTTTGCCAGTTCTAATTTCGAGTTGATGCCTCTAAAAAGTTCAGGGTAATTCAGTGCCTTTAAAACAAACCAGCAGGTAATGCATAAGGCAAACAATCCTACGAATACATTTGCCCAAAGAAATATATCATGGAAAGCCGTATAACGCAGTAAATTTTTGGTGGCTACAATGCTGTGTGCCGCAAAAAAGACAATGGTCATTTGCATGAGCCATTTATAGGTCGAAGTGCTGGCATTAGCATAATTTTCAAGATAGACTTCTCTGTACTTTTTGAGAATCAGTAAGACACTTATGATGTAGAATACGTACTGAATTTCGACTATAAGCTGGAAAGAATACATTTCCGGCATTTTATTATGAACTTCAAAAACACGGCTTTTTTCGATACCATCGGCCAGATAGAATCTCGGAGTTAAAATTAAATTGACCAGTATAAATGGAATCGTATGCAGTAAATGTTTTGCCTTTAATTTAAAGTCAGTATAACAAACCGATAAAACGTAGAGATAAAACAAAGGCATGCCGAGTAGAGAAGTGGTCCATCTGAAAATCTCTAAATTTAAGTGGCTGCTGATAAAATCGAAAATAAAGAAACCACTGAGGTCAATTGCTGATAAAATAAGAAAAGCGGCAAATAATCGGTTAGCCTGTTTATTGCTTGTCTTTATGGTAAGTAAGAAAAAAGCAAGAAGCAGCGAAACAGAAATACCAATGGCAGCCACAATACTTAAAAATACCAATCTATTCATTGCTGTTTTTTTATCAAAAATAAGGTTTAATTGAAGAAAAACTACAATGGAAGTAAATTTGTTGCTTTCACTGAAAAGGAAGTATTGACGGCTTCTTTAAATAGTAATTGGTTTTTTATTACATGCCCGGCCAATACAAAACATTAAACTTATGGCCATCCGGATCCGCAAAGCAAAAGGTATAACCCTGTTCGTAATTTTGAGGTTCAGAGAAAACGCTTCCGCCGGCTTCAATAACTTTTTCGCGCCAGCCGTCAACTTCTTCTCTGGTGGTTGCAGAAAGTGAAAAGATAACTTCACTTTGTGTTTTCCAGTGTCCGATTGCGCCATTGATATCCGTTTCCAATTTTGATCTTTTAAAGAAATTGATAATGAATTTGTCTTTGCCAAAGTTGAAACTTGCATTCTCATCCGAACTGTATTTGTTGTTCGATTCAAATCCCAGTTTGGTATAGAATTCATATGTCGCTTTTAGATCGTCTGAGGCTAAATTTCCCCATATCATTTTAGGTTCCATGTTTCGAAATTTTGAATTAATAG
The DNA here is from genome assembly GCF_004345565.1 of Flavobacterium circumlabens. Taxonomy (GTDB): domain Bacteria; phylum Bacteroidota; class Bacteroidia; order Flavobacteriales; family Flavobacteriaceae; genus Flavobacterium; species Flavobacterium circumlabens. Next base: position 4,845 of record NZ_SLWA01000005.1, read on the forward strand.
AAAGTAAAAGTATGATTTTTAATGGTTTGCGTTGTTATGTTTAAATTAGGGAATATTCCGTTTTTATCAGGTTAAAAGTTCTCTCTTTACTTCTTAATTATTTTTTGTAAACCTCCGGATTGAAAAGTTCCATATAAATTTCCGGTTTGGGTAATGGAGTAAAACCATATTTTTATATAACCAGTCCGCGGTTGAAGTTAGTAAAATCCAGCGTCTTAAACCTTGCAGATTGGGATGCGTCATCACACTTTCCATTAGTTTTTTCGAAAGGCCCTGTCCACGATAAGCGTCCAAAACATAAATGTCGCCTAAATAGGCAATCGTAGAAAAGTCAGATATAACCCTGGCAAAACCTATTTGTTTGCTGTTGTGGAAAATCCCAAAATTCAGGGAATTATCGATGGACGTTTTTACTTTTTCAAATGGAATATTATCGCTCCAGCCTGAATCTTTCGACAGAAAATCATGAATGGCTACAAGATCCAGTTTTGTTTTGTCTGTTGTAATAAAGAACTCTCCAAATGTTTCTTCAGTGTTTTCCATTTCAATCAATTTAGATTTGTAGTGAACTTGTTTCTACGGTTGGATTAACGGTTATTTTACGAATTGAGTAATAAACAAAAATACAATTTTTCAGTTAAGTACTAAATTTGGATGATTTGCAGGTTTTGGTAGTATTACTTATCTTTTTGTCTGTTTTTTTTATAGAAGATTTAAACAATTTAAATAAACCAATTCTGAGCAAACATTTCTGTTTCGATTTAAAAAAAGTTATTAAATTGTAGTAAAAATATTTCTTATATTCGCTTTAGGAAAAGTAATCTTATTTCTTAAAAACCGATTATAAAAAGTTGATATTGTGTTATTTTACAACTTGAATTTGTAGGTTATTGGCGATTTTATAATAAAAAACGTAAATAAAGAATTTTACAAAATTACTAGAATTAAACAAATGAATTGTAAAAATTGTAATGCAGAAGCAACTCAGAATTACTGTCCGGAGTGTGGGCAGCCAATGAGTTTAAAAAGAATTGACAGACATTATATAACGCACGAAATCGAACATGTTTTGCATTTTGAAAGAGGTATTCTCTATACCATAAGAGAATTAATCACCAGACCGGGAGAAAATATAAAACAATTTCTCCTGGAAAACAGAAGTCGACTTGTAAAACCTATTATTTTTATAATTATAACTTCTTTGATTTATTCATTTGTAAATCATTTTTTCCATATTGAAGACGGCTACTTAAAACCGGACGAAAGTAGTACATCAACTGTAGGTGTAATTTTTAAATGGTCCCAGAATCATTATGGTTATGCGAATATAATAGAAGGGGTATTTATTGCGATCTGGACAAAGATTTTCTTTAGAAAGTACGGTTACAATTTTTTTGAGATTCTAATTCTGCTCTGTTTCGTAACCGGAATTGGTATGCTGATTTTTACAGTTTTCGCCCTACTCGAGGGTTTGACAAAAATTAACTTATTACAAATTGCAACTATTGCAAGTTTAGCTTATTGCAGTTGGGCTATTGGACAATTTTTTGACAAAAATAAACCAATGAGTTATGTGAAGGCCTTTGCAGCCTATCTGTTGGGAATGATAACTTTGGTAATTCTTGCTATTGTAATAGGAATACTAATTGACACACTTATTAAACATTAAAATTATGGAAAATAGAAAACCAGTATCCTTTACTCTTTTAGTTGTAGCAATCATTTTAGGGGTAACATTGTTTAAGCAATTCGACTTTAAAACGCTAAGATTTGAGCAGCCGGCCCTGGCAGTTATTTACCTGATTGTCTTTGTAGTTTGTGTTTACTTTCTAATAAAAAGACCCAAAAATCAATCTGAAAAATAAAAAAACTGTCAGTGACTGATTTTTTTTGAAAAATAGATTCCTGTCTTTTACATAAGTTCAATTATAAAAACCTCTCAGAAACGGGAGGTTTTTTTGAGCTCTTGCCAGGATAGCAGGAATAATTAGGAGAGATGGGTGTTTTATGATGGTCCTTGCAATTCATTTTATTCAGGATTTGAAGAAAATTTCTATAAGATTAAGTTGGGCAGTTTTTCTTTTCAATTTGGAAAAGTTTATAACTGATAGCAAAAATATTTTTTACATTCGCTTGCAGGAAAATAATTTATGTTGAAAAGTTAGCCAGAACAAGGGATATTGATATTATTTAATTGCTGCTATACATAAGTTAGCTGACATCTGGAAGAAAAACTCTCAAAAAAAAATTTAAATGAAAAATCATTTTTTATTATCGTTACTTTTTATAATTCTGGTTATTTGTCAACCGCAGCTTGTTAGCGGCCAGCAAAAGAATGCAATTTCAACTGCTGAATCTATTAGATTAGAGACTGACAGAATTTTTGAAAAATTAGTTAAATTTAGAAGAGACTTTCATGAAAATCCTGAATTAGCAGGCAAGGAAAAACAAACCCAGGAAACTATCAAACAATATTTGTTGGGTTTAGGACTTCAGGTTAAGACCGATAGCTATGGATACGGTGTTGTAGGCATTTTAAAAGGAGGTAAAAAAGGGAAGAGAATTGCCTGGAGAGCCGAGATGGACGCTCTTCCAAATGATTTTCCTGATAAAGCTGATTTCAAATCTACTGTAAAAGGTGTACAGCACGGATGCGGTCACGATGTTCACATGGCAATTGCATTAGGAATTGCTGAAGTACTTGCAAAAAATAAAAGTGCCTTGCATGGCACAGTCTATTTTATTTTTCAGCCTGAAGAAGAAACATTTATTGGAGCAAAAAATATGATTGCCAAAGGTTTGCTTTCCCAAATTAATCCTGACGAAATTTATGCATTACACGTAACAGCATTGCCAGTGGGGCAGATAATGGTTAAAACAAATGAAATGTTTGCCTATCAAAAAAGAGTACGGATTCAGCTTAAAGATGAATTATCTAATGGCGAAGCAAAAGAACTGACAAAAAAAATACACCACTTTTTATCTCGTGCCAGTACTGGCAGTAAGCCCTGGGAAATACAGCAGATCAGTGATCCCAACATCGGACTGATGAACTCCAATACAATTTTCAAAGATTACCTCATAATGGATGAGAATTTTATCACGTATTCTAAAAACGGAGCATTTTTTTTAGAAGCATATTTGTATGAGGCAGATTCCTCTAAACTGGAAGCCATTATACCTAAAATTAAACAAGTAATAGAATCAAGCGGTTATACCGACAAATTGCTTTCTGTTTCCTATATACAGGAAAACCCGACAATCCTTAATGACGAAAAGTTAACGAACATCGCAGTTAAAACTCTTGATAATATTTATGGAAAAGGTTTCGTGGTTATGGATTATGGCCAGGTTCCTTTTTTTAATGATGATTTTGCCTATTTTCAACAAAAGATTCCCGGAGTTTACTTTTTTCTTGGAGGTTCTAACATTCAAAAAGGCATTACTGCAATGAATCACGCTCCAAATTTTGAGGTTGATGAAGAGTGTATAAAAACAGGAGTCAAAAGCTTTTCCTTCTTAATTCTTGAAAGACTAGAATGAAGTGAAAACAAAAACCGGCTGCTTTATGAAATGTTTTTGTGAAAAGATATTATAAAGTCTCTAGCCGTTATAATGGTAACTATTGGCAAAACAGGTTTAAGAAATTATAACAAGAATATTGGGGTTCGTACCAAGTAAAAACTTGATATAATAATACTAATATTTCAAAAAAAATCATAACTCTTAGAAATAGCAATAATTTTTAATCATCTTTGACTTATTTATATCACTTTACTTTGAGTAAAATATAGTATCAAACATTTACAGAATTTTCATAGCAAAAATTAGATTTTTAATATAAAAAAAGTATGACACAAACTACCATAAAAGACAATGAATATATATCAATTTCCTTAAGCCCGTTATTCATTGTTTTAAAAAGGGAGTATAAAATTATTTTATCAGTTACTTCATTTTTTTTAATTATTGGAATTTTTTATCTCCTAAATGTTTCCAGGGAATATACGGCTACCAGTAAAATAATGCCTGAAGTCTCGTATAAAGCTTCCAATGGTATGGCAGGAATATATGACGTGTTAAAAAAATATAATAGCAATATTGATTTATACAATACCGAAATTACCAGTTCAGAACTTTATGCCGAAATTCTCAAAACAAATGACTTTTACGAATATATTCTTAAAAAGGAAGTAACCACAAATACTAATAAAAAAACAAGTTTTAAACTCTATTACGATTCTATTTTAGAAAATAAAAGTATCTTTTTTGGAAAAGGAAAATCATACTCTTCAACTAACATACAGGATATTCAAAAAAGAATTGCAATAAGTACTGCTAAAAAGAATAATCTTATTTTGGTCACGGTGAATCTTCCGGACCCTTCGGTTGCAGCAGATATTGCCAACTTTACAACTACATACCTGATAGATTATATTACCAAATACCGAACTGAAAAAGCCCGGCAAAAATTAAAGTTTATAGAGAATTTGCAGAAAGACGTTTCAAAAGATTCCGCTAAAAGCGAGGATTTAACAAAAGAAATTCAGGAAAATTTAATAGCATTAACGATACAAATGAAAATACAAATACAGGAAGATACACCTGTTTTTCAAATATTAGAAAAAGCACAGTCTTCTGTAAACAGCAGCGAACCTTCAGTACCTTCAACTCTTGCAATGTTTATTTTTGCAGGTTTGCTGGCGGGTGTTATCATTTCATTTTTAAAAAACGGTAATTATAAAATGCTGTTGAATTCGAATTAATTATTACAAGTAACAGATAAAAAAATTAAAATCTTTTCCATGGGTTCAGACCTTCTTTTATTAATTGTTTGTATAATAATTTTGCATAGTAAAGTTCAATAACCACGCTAACCGTAATAATTAATACTAAAAAAGGATTACTCCATTTATAATAAAAAGGATTAATGAAAAACTGAAGAATAAAGAAAAAATTACCTAAAAGCATAATGCTAATTATGATAAACGATTGACCTTGTGAGTTTCTTCTCTGAAAAAACATAGCTAACATACATGCCGGAGTAGCTAAAAGAATCAGCCATGCTGTCAAAACAGGTATTTCTGCCGAAGGAAAGTGATTTAAATATTGAGAAAAAAACTTATAACCCAAAAAGTTAATTAAAAAGCCAATCAAAAAAGCAAATACACTTATAAAATACCACTGTTTTTTTTCTAAGCCATAAAATTTATTAAAAGAGCTGTATCCGTATTTAAAATATGTATAAACAATACCCAGATCACAGAAAAACCAAAGTGCATTTGTAACCTGGGAATATAAATTGAGTGGAAAGCAAAAAGAAAAAACAAATTCCCAACCTAAATTTAAGGCAAGCGGTATAAGAGGCATACCATAGGTTTTGTCCTTTAACCCTCTGCGAGTGATAAGTACATAAGCAAAAATCCAAGAAAATACTCCCAATAATCCTAATAGTGCATTTATGTATTTCATTTTAATTTTTAATTTTTAAAAACTTCATTGCATTAAACAAAGTAGGTACATTAAATAAAATAATGGAAGCTACTAATAGTATTCCGTTTTGATGATTTTTAAAAGTGAGTAGTGCCAAAAGTGCAAAGGGAAGAATTGTGATATAAAAATCGAAAAATAAACTTCTGGACCTTTGATTTTGTAATGGTTTAAAAAAATAAAAATTTAGCTTAAGAATGATTTTAAAGACAACGACCAGCAAAACATAAATTAAAATCGGAAATACAAAAATTTTCCAGTCTATTGCCCACATAAATACCATAAAAGATATAATTTCTACAAACAAAATAAATCCCTGAAATAAATTTCCTGACAATTTAGATGTGCTGTTTACAAAAGTAGAAACGCCGGCTTTTATATCATTCTCATAATCGTCATATTGATGAATAATCAATGACCGCATCCCGAACGAAAATGTCATCCAAATACTTCCACTAATTATGAATACTAAATGATTCCCAATATCTCCTTTATACAAAAAAGAAAAAATAAAAAGTGAAGGGAAAAATTGAGAACCTAATCCGTCAAAAATGACACCCAGATATGTTTTTTCTTTTAAACGAAATTGTTTACAGGAATAGATGTAAAAACAAAACCAGCTTAGCCAATAAAATACTAAAGCATAAAAATTAGGAAATATAAAAAAAGAAAATAACATCCCTGCCAATATACTACTTCCCAAAACTAAAAATTGGCGATTTTTACCAAGATTTATCATTTTATTTTCTTTTCCTGCTACAGCATCATCTTCCTGGTCATAATAATTATTAATCAGACTCGCGAATACAGCTATACTTATTACACCAGATAAGAGAAACAAAATCAGAAAAATTTCTTGTCCAAAATCTTGTATATTTTCTTTGATAAAATACAAATAAATAAGCACCAAAAAAGGCGGCAATTTAAACCACCAGGTAGCTATTCTAATATGTTTAAAAAAATTCATCAGTTCTTAGAAATTGTAAATTGATGCCTTTTTCTGGTAATCTCTTTCTGAACTCCTTTTTTTACAGCTATTAGAAATAATTGCGGTTCTTTAACAAGGTGTGCTGCCAACTGTCTCATTTCTATTCCAATATTGCCTTTGCACAGCATTAAATAAGTTATTAATATTTTATTTTGAATAACTTTCAGATTAATAATGTCACGCTCATCATTGTCCAGATAAGAATTAAAGTTGTCGAGAATCAAATTCAAATCGTTAATATGTAATTTTCTAAAAGTTATTCCTTCCCTGCCATCACTTATATTTGTTTTGTCTCTGTTTTTTTTCCAAAAAACTTCATTAGTAAAACCAACGCGGCAGTTTAAATTTCTAAAAATCATTTCGAGTTGTAAAACCCAATCATCACCAATGTTTACCTGAGCATTCCATCCAAAAGTAATAGAAGATTTTTTGATGATTAAACCAGAGCTTGGTGCTATAGAATCAGTTAACAAAAGTTTTCGAAATTCAGTATAATCAAAATTATAAAAGCCTTTATTGGGAATATTTTTATGGTTTAAAAAGTTAGGAAAAATATTAACATGGTAATTATTAGAAAGATTGTGTTCCCAATTTGAAAAAAACATATCTAATTTATGTTCCAGCATGTATTCAATACTCTTTTCAAGATATTTAGTATGCCAAATGTCATCTGAATCAAGGGGAGCAATAATTTCTCCCCTGGCATATTGTAAACCCACATTTCGGGTATCAGATTGCCCGGTATGTTCTTTTTTGATGTATAGAATCTTGTTGCCAAAAGTCGAAACTATATTTTTTGTATCATCTGTAGAACCATCATCAACTATAATAATTTCAATATTTTTATAGGTTTGGTTTAGAGCGGCCTCAATTGTATCATGTAAAGAATAGTAACGGTTATAGGTAGGGATAATAACCGAAACAAGAGGAGAATTAGCAGAATTAATCAATTGAGATTATTTTTATTTTTAACAATTTATTTATTTTTAAAGGCACAAATCTAGTCAATTATTTAGATATCTAATGAAAATTATGTATTTATCAAAGAAATTTGAAATAAAAGACTCTTTAGCCTTAAAACAGTCAGTTTCAAGTGCTCATTGTTGTACAAAACAAGGTATTTCGGTTCATTTTAATTGAACTAATACTATGTCTAATCAAATGCTTAAATTATAAGCAGGGTTTAACAGCATACCAGACATGAGTGAAACATTCGGCTTTAAGAATACATGAAGAAAGGTGGGTACAGAATAAAAACAGATTATTCTTCTATTATTTTTTTTCGGTGCTCGATTCCCCAATCGGTCAGATTGTTAATTATAGTCTGAAGGGTTTTACCATGGTCTGTAAGTACATATTCAATACTTACTGGCTGAGTATCTAAAACGGTGCGTTTGATTAGTTTGTTGATTTCTAATTCTTTCAATTCCTTGCTCAGCATTTTGTTCGAGATACCCACTACATCGTTGAGAATATCAGAAAATCTTCTTTTGTTATAATAACAGATCGAGGAAATAATAGCTATTTTCCATTTTCCACTCAACACATCCATTGAATCCTGGACGGCCATCATCTCTTTTTTGTGCTTTTCTTTTTCGCGGTAGTTACAATCCATAAGAGGTTACTTTGTTACTTCAAGGTTACTGTTACTTTTAGTTACAAAGTTACTAAAAGAAATTAATGTGATCTACATTTGCATCTTTAATATTATAAAAAAGTATAAAATGAGTAAATTAAATAACAAAGTAGCCATAGTTACAGGCGCTTCAAAAGGAATCGGAGCTTCTATTGCCCAATATTTTGCAGCAGAGGGCGCAAAAGTGGTGGTAAACTATGCATCAAGTAAAGAAGATGCAGAGAAAGTAGTAAAAGCCATAACGTATAATGGAGGAATTGCTATTGCGGTACAGGCAGATGTATCTGTAGAAGCAGACGTGACAAAACTGTTTGAAGCAACAAAAAATGCTTTTGGAACATTGGATATTCTGGTAAATAATGCCGGTATTTATCAATATGCACCCATCGAAGAAGCCTTAGAGGAATCCTTTCACAGGCAATTTAATACCAACGTTTTGGGATCCCTGTTTTCCATTCAGGCTGCTCTGAAATTGTTTGGTGAAAAAGGAGGGAATATTATCAATATCAGTTCCGGTGCAAGTAATACACCGTTGCCAACAGGTGCCGTATATTCTGCTACCAAAGCAGCCTTAGATGCGATTACGATTTCTTTGTCGAAAGAATTTAGCGGAAGAAATATCCGTATCAATTCTATTTTACCGGGTGTAGTAGAAACAGAGGGTTCACATAGCGCCGGCTTTATTGGCAGTGATTTCGAAGCAAAATTGGTGGCCACTACACCACTTGGCCGTGCAGGACAGCCGGAAGATATTGCAAAAGTTGCCGTATTTCTTGCCTCTGATGACGCTGGGTGGATTACGGGAGAAAAAATTTCTGTTTCAGGAGGTATTTACGGAATATAAATTTCAGCTGTTAAAAAATTAAAACAAACAAAATGAGCAAACTAAAAAATAAAGTAACAGTAGTTACAGGCGGTAATAGCGGCATTGGATTCGGTATTGCGGAAGCATTCAGAAACGAAGGAGCTGTGGGTGCCATTACGGGAAGAAATGAGAAAACATTAAACGATGCTGTAGCAATCCTGGGTGCAGATTTTATAAGTATTGCGGGAGATGTCACGAATAGCAATGATCTGGAAAATACATTCAAAAAGACTTTCGATACATTCGGTAAAATCGATGTCTTGGTCGTAAATGCAGGAGGTGTTGTAGACGGTCAACAAATGGGTACCATAGATCAGGTGACAGAAGAAAATTATGACAGCTATATGAATCTTAATTTGAAAAGTGCCTATTTCACCGTACAAAAATCGCTTCCGTATTTAAATGACGGTGCATCGATCATATTAATCGGATCGAGTGCGGCTCATCGCGCGGCACCCGGTATGGCTATTTATGCAGCAGCAAAAGCAGCTATTTTAGCATTGGCCAAAGGTTTATCTCTGGATTTACTGCCAAGAAAAATAAGGGTGAATGCGCTGTCGCCGGGTTCTATTGACACACCTGTTTTCGGAAAACTTGTATCGGAGGAGCATCTGGAACAAGTCAAACAAATGTGGATAGACATTACGCCGGTAGGCAGACAAGGACTTCCGTCTGATATTGGGCATGCCGCTGTATTTTTAGCCTCAGATGATTCATCTTTTATAGTGGGTACAGAAATTCTTTCCGATGGCGGTCTTACCAATATCAGTTTAATGAAATAATTAATATGTTTTGTGGTTTTGCAATTTGTGTGGAAAGACGGAAATAAAATAGAAGCAATAAAAACTTTGTAAAGCGGGTTTTAAAATTTACAATAATTCTGAAGTTGTTGAAATAAATTTGTCAAATTATGTTTTTCCGTAATAAATAAATGTATTAATTATTGTTATTTGTTTTTAGATCGATTTGATCTTAACTTATAAACATATTATTATGGAAACAATCAGAGCTATTAAACCTGGTCCAAAACCAAAGACTGATGAAGGAAAAGATGACAGGAGACAACGAGTGACTCCTGACAATAAACCTAAACATCCTTCTCTCAAACCTCATGTCCATAAGCCTAAGGATTGAGATTAATTTAACAAAGTCATTTCATCATGGAATGGCTTTGCTGTTTTATTTCATAAAGTAAAAATGACTTGTAATGCAAATGGTAATTGATTTTTAATGAATGTTAGTTTAATGGTTTAGCTCCTAACTTTTGAATTAGTTCTAATTTCTTATATTCGTAAAAAAGTAAATCTAACTTATGATGAAATTTGGATAGATTAAGCAATCTTATTGTTTCTGTAAACTAGTTATAGTTATGAAATATTTAAAGTAAACTTATTGGTACAATTTGTCTTTTTGAGTTTTTAGGCGATTTCAAGAAATGTGAAATTGGTTATGAGCTTCTTACTGAATATCATGGTCAGGGAATTATGATCGAAGCCGCGGGTAAGGTTTTAGAATACGCAGTTAAGACACACGGACTAAAAACGATAGATGCACAAACGCATAAAGATAATTACAGTTCAGCTAAACTTCTTCAAAAATTAAATTTTAAGAAATTGGACGATGTCATCGAAAATAATCTAAATCTTATTTTATTTAGATTCACAACTTAATCAATCCGTATGCACAGCAGAAGTTACAAAAAATATAAAGGCATAAAAAAACTCCTTAATTTCTTAAGGAGTTTTTTTGTGGGCGATGAGGGGTTCGAACCCCCGACCCCCTCGGTGTAAACGAGGTGCTCTGAACCAGCTGAGCTAATCGCCCTATTTTACTAGGTTGCTATCGTTTCGTGATTGCGAGTGCAAATATACGTTAGTTTTTGAGTTCTGCAAAGAAAACACCGTAAAAATTTAAAGTTTTTTCGGGAATGTTTCTATCTCACTGGGGTTGAATTTATTATAAAACATATAAATTTCAACTTTTAGCAAGGATTTCGGCTTTGTTTAATTCAAAGGCAATTCGGCTACTACAAAAGTGCTTCCGCCCACATAAATAAAATCATTTTGGCCTGCGTTTTTCTTTGCTTCCAGAAAAGCAGCAATAACAGAATCGTATCGTTCTCCTTGTAAATCGTATTTTTTGGCGGCACTTTGCAAAATTTCGGTGCTCAGACCTCTCGAAGAATCCGGTCGGCAAAAATAGTATTGTGCCTTTTTAGGGAAAAGTGGTAAGATAGCATCCAGGTCTTTGTCGTTTACCACACCCAAAACAATATGCAGGTTATCGAAAGTTTCTTTCTGAAGCTGATTCATCACTACCGTCAGTCCGTGTTGGTTGTGTGCCGTGTCGCAAATTATTTTCGGATTTTCGCCCAACTGCTGCCATCTTCCTTGTAAACCGGTATTTTTTACAGTATTTAGTAAACCGCTTTTTAAATTATCAATCGAAACTTTAAAATCAGTTTGTGAGTTTAAAACAACAACAACCTGCTGAACAGTTTTTTTATTATGAAATTGATAATCGCCAAGCAAATCAGACGGAAAAACTCCGGAGATTAAATCGGCAGCAAAATAAATAGGTGCATTATTTTCTTCAGCTTTAGCTAAAAATACCGCTTCTGTTTCCTCCGTATATTCTCCAATTACAACGGGAACATTCGGCTTAATGATTCCGGCTTTTTCTCCTGCAATTGCAGTAGTGGTGTTTCCTAAAAATTGTGTATGATCTAAGTCGATATTCGTAATAACCGAAACGAGCGGAGTGATGATATTGGTAGCATCCAGACGTCCGCCCAGACCCACTTCAATAATGGCGATGTCTGTTTTTTCGGAAGCAAAATAATCGAAAGCCAGGCCCACCGACATTTCGAAAAAACTCATGTCATTAGACTCGAAGAAGTCTTTGTGTTTAGCGACGAATGCACAGACAAAATTTTCCGAAATTTCGGCGCCGTTTATTTTAATCCTTTCCCTGAAATCTTTGAGGTGTGGAGACGTATACAATCCGACTTTGTATCCCGATTCCTGTAAAACCGAAGCCAGCATATGAGAGGTCGAACCCTTACCGTTGGTTCCTGCCACATGTATGCATTTTAGCTGACGCTCGGGATTGCCGAGATGTGCCGCCAAAAGTGTAATGTTGGTTAAATCTTCTTTGTAGGCCGAAGCTCCCTGAAGCTGATACATGGGCAATTGGTTAAACATCCAATCTGTGGTCTCTTGATAGTTCATTTTATTTGATAAAGTAGTGTTGAATTGAAATAATTTCCCTTTTTTTTAGTTTAATACTACAATGAAAATTATCTTTAGTGCAAAATTGAAATATTTTTTAGAATTAATTATTAAAAACACGAATTAAAATATGTTTACCTTCCTTCAATTACAAGCAGATACTCTCGCAAACGCCGCATCTAACGTAGTAGTCGAAAAAATTGCTCCAAATACCGAAATCTCTGTTTTAGGATTTATCTTAAAAGGAGGTTTTTTTCTAATCCCGATTGCCCTTTTATTATTTTATACTTTTTATGTCATCATAGAACGTTATTTATACATCAGCAAAGCGTCTAAAATTGACGGCAGACTGATGCAGGACGTAGGCGATAAGCTGAATTCAGGAAATATTGAACTGGCCAGAACCATTGTGGAAAGAAGCAATACCGCTGCCGGAAATATCCTCAAAGAAGGCGTTTTAGTCATAGGAAGGCCAATTGCTGAAATCGAATCCAACATGGACCGTGCTGCTGATATTGAAATTGGTGAAATGGAAAGACGTCTGGGGCATCTTGGTCTTATTGCCGGTATCGCACCAACATTAGGTTTTATCGGAACTATTTCGGGAGTTATTAAAATTTTCTACAGCATTTCGGTTACAGAGAATATCAGTATTGGTAATATCTCGGGAGGTTTGTATGAAAAAATGATCAGTTCAGGATCCGGATTAATTGTGGGTATTATTGCGTATAGTGCCTATCACTTACTGAACGGAAAAATTGATGATTTTGCCTTGAAAATTCAAAAGCAAATATTAGAATTTGTCAATATAATTCAAAGAGCATAAGGTATGTCTATTAAAAGAAAAAGAAGATTTCATGCCGAGGTAGCGACTTCGTCGTTAAGTGATATTATGTTTTTCCTGCTGTTGTTTTTCTTAATTATCTCAACGCTGGCAAATCCTAATGTGATCAAGATGACTTTGCCGAAAGCCAAAGCCAATGAAAAAACAAATAAACAGCTGATCAGTCTGTCTGTGACGGAAGATAAAAAGTTTTACATCGACAAGGAACCGGTAGATTTTGAAAACCTGGAGACTTCGTTAATGTCAAAAATCGGTGACAACAAAGAACAAACGGTTGTAGTCAGAATTCCGTTTAATTTGCAGGTTCAGGATTTAGTAGATGTGCTGCAGATAGGAGTGAAGAACAATCTGAAGTTTGTGATTGCTACAAGTCCGAAGTAAGATTGATCAGTAGGGCGTGACCACAATAAAAAAATGGGCGAATCAGCATGATGTTGATTCGCCCATTTTTTTATTGCGGTCGGGCTATCCGCGCTACTTCGGTAGCCAGCTCCTATCCCTCACGCAAAAACAAAAACACAATCTTGTCATTTCGACGAAGGAGAAATCTTCACAAGTAGCTCCGCAACGAAAGTCCAATCTTTGTCGATCTTGCAACGAAGATTTCTCCTTCGTCGAAATGACAAAATGATCAATAAAAAAAGGCTTTCAGATGTACTGAAAGCCTTTTTTGTTATAATCGTTCTGTTTGCTAATCTGCATTCAGACTGAAATTGTAAATAATTTTCCCGACTTGTTTCGCAGGGGCATTGCTGTCAGCATCCCATTTGGTATTCATGGCAGCAATCTTGGCCTGGTCTAATAAACATCTGGCTAAATTGGTTGTTCCTTTTATGCCTGCGGTTGCGCTGATGGTTCTTCCGTTTTGGTCTACTGTGACTTCTACGACTACTTTTCCGGCTTCGTCACAGGTGTATTTTGGCGCAGGTTTAGACAATGCCTTTCGGTTTCCGAGAGAATAACCTGATCCGCCACCAGAACCTCCTCCGCTTCCGGCTCCGTAACCGCTTCCTGTACCAATTCCATTTCCGGTTCCGTTACCGCCGCCTGTTCCTCCTCCTGAACCACCACTTCCGTAGTAGCCGTTAGAGCCTAAGCTTCCGTTTGCTTTTCCTTTATTTCCGGCTGTTTTGTCATTACCGTCTCCTCCTTTGTTTGATCCTTTTAAAATGCTTGATAACGCATCATTGGTAGAATTGGAAACTTTTGGTTTCTCAGGAACAGGTTTTGTTACGGGTTTTTCAACCGGGGTATTTTTTTTTGGTTTTTCTTTTACGGGAATAACAACACTTTCTTCTGTGGATGTGTTTTCCTGGGTGATAATAGCTTCTTCAGGTGTTGCCTTTACAGGTGTTTGCCTGGCTTCGTTTTTTACATTCAAAACCTCACTTTTATAATTGGCTCCCGATCCTAAATCACTGTCTCCAAAATTTATGGTCACACCACCGCCACCGCCACCGGAAGCAAGTGCTGCATTGTTTTCCGGATTGTAAGGAGGCCAGAAACGAATAAAAAACAACAATAGTAAAATTACTGCGTAGATTACAGTCGAGATTAATAATGATTTCTTTTTATCGGAAGAACTGGCTGAGCTCATTTTGATTCTGAATTTTGGAATTGTATTAATAAACGTTTAAAAGTAGTAAAAATTGTTTAGAATCAAAGTGGGGTGGGAATTTAACCGCAAAGGACGCTAGGCATTGTGCAAAGTCCGCCAAGTTGTGATTTAATTTAATCGCTTCATTTTGTGGATATTTTTTTTACTCGCAGATTTGGAAGATTGAGCAGATTTTATTTCCTAAATAATTTTTTAAAATAGATCTGCTCAATCTTCCAAATCTGCAGGAAAGCTTAACTGCAAAGTTCGCTAAGCTGTTTGTATTTAATCTCGCAAAGACGCAGAGGCGCAAAGTTTTTTTAATCGTTTTTAATCTGTGTTTATATGTGGCAAAATTTTAATCCGCAAAGTTCGCTAAACTGTTTGTATTTAATCTAGCAAAGTCGCAAAGTTTTTCTTTTAGGTTTTTAAAATTGGCGTCTTTGTCACTTTGCGAGAAATATTCAATCGCTTTATTTTGTGGATATTTTTTTTGCTCGCAGATTGAGCAGATTTTATTTCCTAAATATTTTTTTTAAAATAGATCCGCTTAATCTACCAAATCTGCGGGAAAAATTTATCCCAGAGCTTGAAAAAATCATCATAAATCCTTAAATCTGTGGCAAAAAAAACGAGCCAGAAATGATCTGGCCCGTTTAGAAAAAATGTATAAAAAAATTATACTAACTGTTTCAGTGCAATTTCAAAAGCAGTTGCACTTATATTTGTTTTCGATTGATTCAGGGCATGTGCTTTGACAATCGCATTTTTTATAATCTCTGAAGTATCATTAAAAATAGCCTCATCTGTCATTTGTACTTTCTTCTCCATGAAATAAGCAAAAACTCTTGCCATCCCGCAGTTTGAAATGAAATCAGGAATCAAACTTACTTTGCTGTCTACTTCTTCCATAATAGAACCGAAGAAAATTTCTTTGTCTGCAAAAGGAACATTCGCCCCGCAGGAAATTACTTCCAGTCCGTTTTGAATTAAACTGTCGATTTGTGTTTGGGTTACCAGTCTGGAAGCGGCACAAGGTGTGAAAATTTCAGCGCCAATAGCCCAGATTTTAGAATTGATTTCTTCAAACGGAATCATGTTGTCAGCCACCAGTTTGTTTCCGTCTTTGTTTAAAAACAATGTTCTGATTTCTTCAAAAGAAAAACCCTCTTCTTTAATTAATCCACCATCACGGTCAATAATTCCGATTACTTTTGCACCCATTTCAGCCAGGTAAAATGCTGCGGCAGAGCCTACATTTCCAAAGCCCTGTACAATTGCTTTTTTACCTTTTATATCACCACCGTAAGTAGCATAAAAATGACGAACAGCTTCAGCAACACCGTAACCTGTAATCATATCGGCTACTGTATATTTGCGGGTAACATCAGGTGAGAATTTAGGGTTTTCGATTACTTTGATAACGCCCTGACGCAACTGACCAATTCTGTTGATTTTATCGGCTTCGGTTGGCTTAAAGTGTCCGTTGAAAACACCTTCCTGCGGATGCCAGACCCCGCATTCTTCCGTCATTGGGATTACTTCGTGAATTTCATCAACATTTAAATCTCCACCGGTTCCGTAATAACTTTTTAATAAAGGGGATACGGCTTTGTACCAACGTTGTAAAACTCCTTTTTTACGCGGGTCGTTAGGATCAAAATTAATTCCGGATTTAGCACCACCAATTGCAGGACCAGAAACAGAGAATTTAACTTCCATAGTTTTAGCCAGAGACAGAACTTCATTCATATCCAGACCTTTTCTCATTCTTGTTCCTCCACCAGCGGCTCCTCCACGAAGTGAATTAATTACTGTCCAACCTTCGGCTTCTGTTTCAGAATCTTTCCAGTTAAAAACAATTTCAGGTTCCTTATTTTCAAATTGCTGTAATAAATCTTTCATTTTGTTGTGATATGTTTATTTTGCGTAAAAGTATAAAATAGAATAATGCGAATAATGTATTTGGTATCAATTTTATTGAAACCCAAAAATAAAGCCGGAAAACACTATCGTTTCCGGCTTCATATTATATTAAAATTTAGGAATTTTATTTCCCCAATAAGTTTTCTTTTAAGGTTTGATCAACTGGTTTGTCTGAAAGCCATATGCCGAACAATGCTTTTTTGAAATCAAATCCCGGGATTTTTCCTTTCAAAACTTCATTTTTGTAAACATTGATGGTTTGGTCAAAAGGATTGTAGGCTAAAACAAATACATCTTTTTCTGTAATAGGATCACTTAAAAGTTTTTTGAAATCCTCAATTCTTGGACGTAATTCCTGAAGATTGCTTCCTGCTGATTTTTCAAAACCGGTATTCATGGCTTTAGTCAGTTTATTGGAAGAAACCATCGAAGATGTAATTTCTATACGAACTGCCATTTCGGTATCACTGTCAATAATAAATTGCGGGTCCTGACTTAATTGCGATAAATACAACGCCTGAACATACACTTCCAGCCACATTTTTGATCTTCCGCCAGCACCGTTAAGCTGCAAAGTTTTGTTTTGGAACTCAATTTTTCTGGGAACTGTAACACCATTAACTTCTAATGTATTTTGTGCAGAAACAGTCGAAAATTGTAGACTTAAAAGGAGTGTAAATGCTAGTAAAATCTTTTTCATACGCTATCAATAATTTATTTTTTTTAGGCAAAAATAATGTAATTTATAATTTTTGACTATTTAAAGTTAGTATTTTTTTTTAGTAAAACGTTTTTTTATTGCTGTTAGGCTATTCATAATCAAAATAGTAAGAGTTGTTTTACGTACATATACGTGTTTTTGTCTTTTTTGGTTTTTTTGAGATTATAATAATTTAAGGCATTTAGAAGATATCATTTTAAGCCATAATTTAACGCTTTAGTTTTAAAGAAAATGTTGTAAAATTGACGTTCATCAGACTAAAATTCAATATAATCACGAAAACGTTATCGTGATTCTTGATAATATCTTAAAATGATATGCGCGCATTGTTAATTCGCATTTAAAAATTATCTTTGGAAGCCTTTATTTAAGAAAAAAGACGGGCTTCAAAAAAAACAAAACAACAAAAACACAGAATATGGATTTCAATCTTACTGAAGAGCATTTAATGATTCAACAAGCCGCAAGAGATTTTGCTCAAAACGAATTGTTGCCGGGTGTTATCGAGCGTGACGAAAAGCAAATTTTTCCGACAGAGCAAGTAAAAAAAATGGGGCAACTGGGTTTCATGGGAATGATGGTTGATCCGAAATACGGCGGAAGTGGTCTGGATGCTATTTCTTATGTAATCGCTATGGAAGAAATTTCAAAAGTAGATGCGTCAGCTTCAGTAGTAATGTCTGTAAACAATTCATTGGTTTGCTGGGGATTACAGGAATTTGGAACAGAAGAGCAAAAACAAAAATATTTACCGGGCCTGGCTTCAGGTGAAATTCACGGCGCTTTTTGTTTAAGTGAGCCGGAAGCAGGTAGTGATGCGACTTCACAAAAAACTACTGCGGTTGATATGGGAGATCATTATATTGTAAATGGTACCAAAAACTGGATTACCAACGGTAACACAGCATCTGTTTATTTAGTAATTGCTCAGACACATCCGGAATTAAAACACAAGGGAATTAATGCCCTGATTATGACCAAAGATATGCCGGGCTTTTCTATCGGGCCGAAAGAGCAAAAAATGGGAATTCGTGGTTCAGATACCCACTCGTTAATGTTTAGCGATGTAAAAGTTCCTAAAGAAAACAGAATCGGTGAGGATGGTTTCGGATTTAAATTTGCAATGAAAACTTTAGCTGGAGGGCGTATTGGTATTGCTTCTCAGGCTTTAGGAATTGCTTCCGGAGCTTATGAACTGGCTTTGAAATATTCTAAAGAGCGTAAAGCTTTCGGAACAGAAATCTGCAATCATCAGGCGATTGCTTTTAAACTGGCGGATATGGCGGTAAATATCGAAGCAGCACGTCATTTATGTATGAAAGCGGCATGGGATAAAGACCAGCATAAAAATTATGATGTAAGTGGTGCAATGGCGAAGTTATTTGCTTCTCAGGTAGCAATGGATACGGCTGTTGAAGCAGTTCAGATTCACGGAGGAAATGGTTATGTGAAAGAATATCACGTAGAGCGTTTTATGCGTGATGCCAAGATTACCCAGATTTATGAGGGAACTTCCGAAATTCAGAAAATTGTAATTTCAAGATCCGTTATCGCAGGATAATTTCTTCTGAAATAATTATTATAAAAACCCTTTTGAAGTTTACTCTTCAAAAGGGTTTTGTTTTTAAGATGAAAATTTAATTACTTTTACAACAACTGAATTCGATTTTTATGTACGAAGATTTAAAATACTGGTATTTACGCGATCACAAATTGTTCCGCACGCTTAGTTTTGGGCAAATTAAACAATTGTGTATTATTACAGGTTTTAAAAAAGCATCGAAAGGAGAAATCATTTATTTTTCATCTTCTGATGTGCCCCGTATTTTTTTGCTTAAAAAAGGGAATATCAAAATTGTTGCCGTTGATGAAGACGGAAACGAAACCATAAAAGACATTATCCAGAAAGGGGATTTGTTTGGCGAACTGACTCTGGAAACAGACGATAAAGCCAATGAATATGCCAAAGTACTTTCTGATGATGTTGCGATTTGCAGTTTCCTAATGTCTGATTTTGAAGATTTATTACTGCGAAATCCAACATTGGCACTTTCGTATACGAAGTTTGTGGGTCTGAAAATGAAACGCATCAAAAACAGCTATGCCAATTTAATTTCTAAAGATGCCAAAACCAGATTGTATCAGTTCCTGAAAGACTGGGCAGAACAGGAAGGCGTCAGAAATGGCGATTCGGTTGTGATTGAAAATTATTTAACCCAAAATGATATTGCCCAGATTATCTGTACTTCAAGACAGACTGCCACTCAATTGCTGAATGAGATGGAAACCAATCATCTTTTAAGGTATACCAGAAAAGAGATTTTTATACCTAATATCACGCAATTATAAACTATTTTGCCTCAAGTGTAAATTAGCCGACAAATAGTTTTTTCATACCACAGTAGTTTTACATCATCATAAAAGATGAAAAATTATACACTATGAAAAAAGTACTCTTCATTCTATTCGCAGCATTCAGTACTGCTGCGAATGCACAAAATGCAGTTCCAAAATCTGCAACCGATATAGCGCCCTTGTTAATAGGAGAGAAAATTCCCAATTCGATTTTAAAATCATCAGAGAATGCAACAGTCAGTCTTTCTGATGTAGTCAGTAAAAAGAAAACTGTATTGGTTTTTTACCGTGGCGGATGGTGTCCGTATTGTAACCTGCATTTGTCTGCTCTGGCGGAAGCCGAAAAACAAATTCTTGATTTAGGTTATCAGATTGTTGCGATAAGCCCCGACTCTCCTGAAAATTTAAGGAGCACAGCAGAAATAGATAAAGTACAATATATGTTGCTTTCCGATGCAAACGGCGTCTTAATCAAAGAATTTGGAATTGCTTTTGAAGCTCCCGAAAACTATAAATCAGTTATTAACGTACATTCTAATGGAATGAACACGAGTCTTTTACCCGTTCCTTCTGTTTTTGTAGTAAACACAAATGGTGACATTCTGTTTGAATACGTTTCGCCTGATTTTAAACATCGTATAACCGCTGAATTATTGGTTTCAGTATTAAAAACCTTAAAATAAAATCAAGATGAAAAAGTTAATTGTACTACTATTTGTTTTAGCATCGGCGGCTGTTTTTTCGCAAAATGATGCAAAGAGAATCGCCCAGTTTAATTTAGAAAATAAAGTGGCGATTCAGGGATATGATCCGGTGGCTTACTTTAAACAAAATAAAGCGATAAAAGGTAAAAATGAGCTGACGGCTTCTTATATGGGAATTACCTATAAATTTTCGTCAGCGGCGAATAAAGAGTTGTTTTTGAAAAATCCTGCCGGCTTTGAACCGCAATTTGGTGGCTGGTGTGCGTATGCCATGGGAAGTGCCGGTGAAAAAGTGGAAATAAATCCGGAAACTTTTAAAATTACTGACGGTAAACTGTATTTGTTTTACAACGCCTATTTCAATAATACCCTGAAAAGCTGGAATAAAGACGAAACCAATCTGAAAGCGAAAGCGGAAGTGAACTGGAAAAAAATATACAAATAAACAGTTATGAAAACACAATTAATAAGCTGGATACTGCGAATAACTGCTTCAGTTATTTTACTGCAGACTTTGTATTTTAAATTTACCGGCGCACCCGAAAGCATTTATATTTTTTCGACTTTAGGAATAGAACCTTACGGAAGAATCGTATCGGGAATTGCCGAATTGATTGTAGTGATTTTACTTTTAATTCCCAAAACAACGTGGCTTGGCGCTTTGGGCGGATGTGGCGTTATGACCGGGGCAATTCTTTCGCATTTGTTTGTGTTGGGGATCGAAGTTCAGGGCGACTCCGGACTGCTTTTTTCTCTGGCTATAATCACATTATTCTGTTGCCTGATATTACTTTATCTGAATAAAAATATAATTATGAACCTTTTAAGAACGAAATAATTATGCTGCTAAAATCAATAAACCACAGTTTAGAGGAGTTGACAAATTTGTTAAATCAATTGTCCAATCAGTCGTATTCAAAATCGTGTACGGCTTTAAGTGACTCCAGTATCGGCGAACATACCCGTCATATTCTTGAAATGTTTCAATGTCTTGAAAATAGTTACGAATCGGGAATTTTAAATTATGATCATCGGGAACGCAATAAACGCATTCAGACCGAAACCCAGTTTGCAAAACAATGTATTCTTGATATAAAAATGGGTTTGCAAAAAGAAAATAAACCGCTCTATTTAGAACAAATGATCGACGGGCTTACTTTTAGGATTCAAAGTAATTATTACAGGGAATTGCTTTATAACTTAGAACATTGCATTCACCATCAGGCGTTGATAAAAGTGGCTGTTTTACAATTGGAGGATATTTTACTGAATGAAAATTTTGGTGTGGCACGTTCCACCATAGCCTATAGAAATCAATGTGTACAGTAAGTTTTGTATGTAATAACGACACCGTAATCATCACTTCTAACCGTGATGAAAAAGTGATTCGGCCCAGTGCCATTCCACCCAGAAGTTATACCTGCAATGGTAAAAATGTAGTATATCCGAAAGATCAAAAAGCAGGAGGAACCTGGTTTGTGGCTGATGCAAACGGAAATGTGTTGGTGCTTCTAAATGGTGGCATCACGAAACATACGGTGCAGTTTTCGTACAGGAGAAGCCGTGGGCTAATTGCCTTGGATATTATTTGCAGTGACTCTCCGAAAGATTTTTGGAGCGTGATTAATCTGGAAGAGATCGAGCCTTTTACGCTGGTGCTCTATCAGGATAAAAAATTGTACGAACTGATCTGGGATGGTTTAACCAAAATAACGACTCCGCTAGATGAAACGCAAAATCATATCTGGTCGTCTGTAACCTTATATCCGGATGAAATCAGAAAGAAACGATCACGTTGGTTTTTTGATTTCCTGAAAAATAAAAATGAAATTTCAGCTTCAGATATGCTCGGTTTTCACCGGAATACGGAAGGGGATGATTCTGAAAATGGCCTGATCATTAACCGGGAAAATACGCTGAAAACCTTAAGTATTACACAAGCGATCATCGGGCAGAATAAAACGGCAATAGCATATCATGACTTAGTTCTGGAACAGGAATTTTCGACAGCATTTATTAGTATTTAAAATCATATAAGATGAAGCTCTTTTTTCATAAAATCGCAAATTGGGAATATTGGCCGTTTCAGGTAGTGTATATTCCGATTTATTTTCTTTGGGCCTATTATGCCATCAAAGCAAGATCTATTTTTTTCTTTAATGCTTCCAATCCAAGAATTAAAAACGGAGGGTTTATTATGGAAAGCAAGAAGCAGATTTATGATTTGATACCCCGTAAATATTACCCTAAAACAATTCTGATTCCCAAAAATACGGATCTGAAAAAAATCGTTCAGCAGGTCATAGAGAAGCAAATTTACTTTCCGTTAATCGCAAAACCGGATATTGGTTTAAGAGGTTCGGGAGTGAAGAAAATCCACACCGTTTCGGAGTTGCAGCGTTATATGGAAAAAGCCAATTTCGATTTCCTTTTGCAGGATTTGATTCCCTACAAAAATGAAGTGGGTATTTTTTACGTACGCCATCCCAATGAAAAAGAAGGCAGGATTACAGGAATTGTGTCGAAGGAATTTTTGACTGTGGTAGGTGACGGAGCCTCAACAATTGAAGTGTTAATTCATAAAACGCCAAGATTTCAATTACAGCTGGATGCTTTACAGGAAGAATATGGGGATTTGTTAAATAAAATTTTAGCAGATGGTGAAGTATTCAACTTAGTGCCGTTTGGGAATCACGCCCGTGGTGCCAAATTTTTAGACGGAAGTCATTGGATTACCCCAAAATTGACCCAAACCATCAATCAGATTTGTGCGCAGATTCCGGAGTTTTATTTTGGGAGATTTGATATCATGTACGATTCTTTTGAAGCTTTAGAGAGAGGCGAGGATTTTCAGATTGTCGAATTGAACGGTGCAGCAAGCGAACCGACACATATTTACGATCCGAAACACTCTATCTGGTTTGCCTGGAAAGAACTGGCAAGGCACATTACGTATATGTATGAGATTAGTGTGGCCAATCATAAAAGGGGTTTTCCTTATTTAGATTATAAAGCCGGCATGCACGAGTATCGTTTGCATCAGGTTCAGAATAATAAAATTTTAAATTTTTAGAAATGCTGCAAAGAGCGCAAAATATTTCGGTGGGGTTTCTGGTGAGTTTTATTGGCTCTGTTCCTTTGGGTTATCTCAATCTGGCTGGACTGGAAATTTATTCCCGATCCGGACTTCACCATTTAATTTTATTTTTGTCAGGAGTTGTTTTCGTAGAAACGTTTGTGATTTATTTTACACTGCTTTTTGCAAAACGACTCGTAAAAAATACAAAACTGATGAAAATTATCGATCTTTTTGCGGTCGTGTTTATGTTCGTTTTGGCGTATTTGTTTTATTCAAATTCGCACGATACATCAGGTTCGAATGATAAGCTGAATTCCTATCTGATGTATTCTCCTTTTGTAATTGGAGTCATATTGAACTGTTTTAATTTTTTGCAACTGCCTTTCTGGACGAGTTGGAATTTATATTTAATTAATGCAAAGTATATTACGACCGAAAAAAAGTTAAAATATTATTATATTGCAGGAACTTTGGCGGGTGTTTTTTCAGGAATGTTAAGTCTTATTCTAATTTTACAGACTTTATTTCAAAAAACAAATTCATTTTCAAAGTATGTAATGCCTGTTTTTATTCCGTTGTTTTTTAGTATCATGGGAAGTATTCAGGTATTTAAGGTGTATAAAAAATATTTTAAATCAACTGCTTTGGAATCGTAGCTTCTGAAGCTAAAATTCTATTCATGAAAAAATTATACTTTCTGCTTCCATTGGTTTTATTAGCTTGTAAATCCAATAATTCAGCCGTAAACGACCCATCATCTTCAAAAGTAAGTTCTCAACCGGTTGAAATTACGTATAAGGTAGAACAGACAAACGTTTCGGATTTCTTAAAATACCTTTCTTCAGATGAATTGGAGGGGCGCGAAACCGGAACAAAAGGAATAGAGAAAGCGGCTGAATTCCTGGAAGGTTTTCTTAAGAAAAATAACGTAAAACCTTATTTTAAAACCTATCGCGACACGCTGACCAATTTTAAAACACCGACCTTTAATATTGTTGGGGTTATAGAAGGAAATGATCCTGAACTTAAAAAAGAATTTGTGGTGCTGAGTGCGCATTACGATCATATTGGTGTAGATAAAAACAAAAAAGAAGATGTGATCAATAACGGAGCCAATGATGATGCTTCCGGAGTAACAGCGGTGGCCGAAATGGCGAAATATTTCAGCGAAACAAAATCGAATAGGAGAAGTATTCTTATTGTGTTTTTTGCCGGAGAAGAAAAAGGTTTGCTTGGGTCTAAAAGCTTAGTGGAAAAACTGAAGGTTCAAAAATTCAATTTATACGCCCAGCTGAATATCGAAATGATTGGCGTACCTATGAAACGCGATTATCTGGCCTACATTACAGGTTTTTACAAATCGAATATGGCGGAGAAAATAAATGAATATACCGGAAAAAAGACAATCGGATTTTTGCCAAAGGAAGCCGAATATAAATTGTTTTACAGATCTGATAATTATTCGTTTTATGAAGCTTTCAAAAAACCATGCCAGTCAATAAGCACTTTTGACTTTGAGAATTTCGAATTTTACCATCATCCATCCGATGAATTCAAAGTGATGGATATTCCGCACATGACTTCTTTTATACAGGAGTTTTTACCGGCCGTAACTCAGATCGCAAATTCTAAGACGCAGGAAATTACAATGAAGAATTAACGGTTCGTTTTGAGTGTTTTGCTTATTTTTGCTTCATGAAAAATATTATTATTACAGGAACGAGCAGAGGTATTGGTTATGAATTGGCCCTGCAGTTTGCAAATGCCGGAAATCAGGTATTGGCGATTTCAAGAAAAATACCTCAGGCACTTTTGGAACATGAAAATGTAACGTGCCTGTCTGTCGACTTATCAAACGAATCAGAATTATATAAAGTAGAAGATTTTCTTTCTTCTGCCTGGAAAAAAGTAGATGCCCTGGTGCATAATGCCGGAGCTTTGCTTTTCAAGCCTTTCGCAGAAACCACCCAGGCAGATTTTGAAAGTATTTATAAAGTAAATGTTTTTGCAGTCGCCAATCTTACCCGAATTTGCCTGCCGTATCTTCAGAAAGGAAGTCATGTGGTCACAATCAGTTCAATAGGCGGTGTACGCGGAAGTCTGAAATTTGCAGGTTTGGCTGCGTACAGTTCCAGCAAAGGAGCTGTGGGTACCTTAACGGAATTACTGGCGGAAGAATACAAAGAAAAAGGGATTTCCTTTAATGTTCTGGCATTGGGTTCTGTTCAGACCGAAATGCTTCAGGAAGCTTTCCCCGGATATCAGGCACCCATTTCTGCCGAAGGAATGGCAACTTATATTTATGATTTTACTCTTAATGGCCATAAGTATTTTAACGGAAAAGTTTTAGAAGTTTCTTCAACGAACCCTTAAAGAGTTATGAGTTTTGAATTAGGAATGAAAGTGTGTGAAAACTAAAAAATTTAGAGGTTTCTTTTGCGAACCTCATGGAATTGTAAATTATAAGTTTTGAATGATGAGTGAAAGTATTGTGAAAACTAAAAGTTTTGAATTAGCGATAAGAGGCGTTAATTTTTATAAATGGTTAGTGTCAGAAAAGAAGGAATTTATAATGAGTAAACAATTTTTGCGTTCTATAACTTCAGTTGGAGCAAATGTTCGTGAGGCAGTAAATGCGCAGAGTAAAGCCGATTTTATTCATAAATTGTCAGTTTCTCAGAAAGAATGTGATGAATCGATGTATTGGCTGGAAATTTTAAATGCCACAGATTATATAAATAAGGTTGAATTTGAATCCATTCATCAACAATGTAATGAAGTTTTAAAAATTATAAAAAGCATTATCATTACATCCAAGAAAAATTTAATTTAGAAACTTATAATTCATAACTCATACTTCATAATTATTTTGAACGAAACTCTAGCAAGATATATACCCGAACATGCTGTAAAGCCTGTTTTTGATTTGATTGTGGCCAATCAGGTTCATCTGAAAATTGTAAATGAACGCCAGACGCGTCATGGCGATTACAGGAGAGGACCCAGTGGTAAACATGAAATCACGGTAAATGCCAGTTTAAACAAATATCGTTTTTTGATTACGCTGATTCATGAGATTTCACATTTGGTAGCGTTTGAAAAGTTTGGGAGAAACATCAAGCCACACGGAAATGAGTGGAAATATTCGTTTCAGCGTATGATGGTTCCTTTTATTCGTCCCGAAATTTTTCCCGCTCATCTGCTGCCGCTTTTAGCGAGGCATTTTAAGAACCCTTCGGCGAGTAGTGATACCGATACCACTTTGTCGCTGGCTTTAAAGCAATACGATCAGGAAAACGATAAAAATTATGTTTTTGAAATTCCGTACGGAAGTGTTTTCAGAATCAAGAACGGTAAAATATTCAAGAAACTGGCCGTTCGCACGAAACGTTTCGAATGCATCGAACTAAGTTCAGGTAAAACCTATCTTTTTAATCCAAATGCTGAGGTAGAGTTGATTAAAAATTCCAATTAAAAAAATTCAAATTCCAAGTTTCTAATCTCAATAAAAAAATCCCAAATCCAATTTAGACAGTTGGAATTTGGGATTTTTTTTATTGAATTTTAAAAAAGGTTTATCCTTTCAAATACGCTTCTCTTACTTTTTTGAACAAATTAGAAGAATACACAAATTTAACAATGTCTTTATTGTCAGTTCTGAAGATTTCTTCTTTAGTCCCCTGCCAGGCTTTTAGTCCTTTTTTCAGGAAAACAATATTTTCCCCGATTTCCATTACCGAGTTCATATCGTGGGTATTGATTACGGTTGTGATATTGTACTCTTCGGTAATTTCTTTAATAAGGTTATCAATCAAAGTGGAGGTGTTTGGATCCAGACCGGAGTTAGGTTCATCACAAAACAAATATTTTGGATTGTTTACAATAGCGCGGGCAATGGCCACACGTTTCTGCATACCACCTGAAATCTCTGAAGGTAATTTTTGATGGGCATCGACTAAGTTTACTCTTTCGAGCACAAAATCAACGCGCTCTTTTATTTTGGCTCTGTTGTCGTTGGTGAACATTCTTAAAGGGAAAGCTACGTTTTCTGCAACAGTCATCGAATCGAATAGCGCACTTCCCTGAAAAACCATCCCGATTTCAGTTCTTAATTCTCTTTTTTCATCCGGATCTAATTCAGAATAAACACGTCCGTCAAACTCAATAGTTCCGGAGTCCGGTGTATGAATTCCTAACAATGTTTTTAATAAAACGGTTTTCCCGGATCCACTCTGTCCAATAATTAAATTGGTTTTTCCGGATTCAAAAACGGTCGAAACGCCTTTTAAAACTTTACTGTCAGCAAATGATTTTTCTATATTTTTTACTTCGATCATTATCCTAATAATAATTGGGTTAATATATAATTAAAAAGAATGATACAAACCGATGTCCATACAAACGATACCGTACTTGCCTTACCCACTTCAAGAGCTCCACCTTTCATATAATAACCATGAAAAGAAGGGATTGTAGCCAATAACATGGCGAAAATCAGGGTTTTGATAAAAGCATAAGTGATATGAAAAGGAATAAATTCCATCTGGGCTCCCTGAATAAAGTCCTGACTTGTTGAAAATCCTCCGTAAGCACAAGCAAGCCATCCGCCAAAAACACCCAGAAACATACTAATTCCGATTACGAAAGGATACATTAATAAGGCTATTATTTTTGGAAAAACAAGATAGTTTAAGGAGTTAACACCCATAACTTCCAAAGCATCAATTTGTTCCGTAACACGCATGGTTCCGATACTCGAAGTAATGTAAGACCCCATTTTTCCTGCCATAATAACAGAAATAAAAGTAGGGGCGAACTCCAGAATTACGGATTGGCGTGTCGCAAAACCAATTAAATATTTTGGAATTAGCGGATTAGTTAAATTTAGCGCCGTCTGAATCGCTACAACTCCTCCGATAAAGAAAGAGATAAAGCAAACAATTCCGAGGGAGTCAATAATTAAATCGTCTATTTCTTTAAGGATTAGATTTTTCATGACAGGCCATTTGGTCTGTTTGTTGAAAATTTCCTTCAGCATTAAAAAATATCTTCCTATTTGGGATAAATAACGAATGAGCATCATAGTTTTTACAAATATTGGCTAAGGTAAAAAGAAGTTATGAGTTTAGGGTTATGAGTGAAGTCTTTTCGGCGGTTTCCGAATCAAATTAACTTTTCTTTCATTTTCTTCAAACGATAATTTCTAATAAATTTAGCCTGTTCCGGGGTAACTAGTAAAGGTGTTTTGGCTTTTTTGGCTTTCCAGAACCCTCTGATATAATCAAAAAAGAGAAAAGGTTTTTTCTTCATCATCGCCAGCTTTGCAGACGCAATTGCTGTAATCAGGAAGCCGTATCCCAGCGTATAAAAAGCTTCTCCCTGTTTGTAACGGGCTGTTTTGTTGTAGTTTGCACCTGTTGGTTTCAGGTGTTTTACGTGTAAGGAAGCATCTGTAACGATTTTCCAGTCGTAATATTTACACAGTAATTCGTCTACCGTATCCCAGCCCATAGCAGGTTTCAACCCTCCGATTTGCTGAAAAGTGGCTGCACGATACGCTTTTAGTGCACCACGGATGTGATCTTTATCGGTTAGGTTTTCTAAAATCCATTCGCCATTTTTTTCTATATAACAAAATCCTCCTGCCATTCCAATTTTCGGATCAGATTGAAAATGTTTGATAATAGTCTCGAAATAGTTGGAAGGGAAAATTAAATCGCCATCTATTTTTACGATAATGTCATAATCGGAATCTAAAGTTTCGAAACCTTTCTGAAAGGCCTGAATTACTTTACTTCCCGGCATATGAATAGCGTCTGAAGTTTTATTGACAACAGAAATAAACGGATTTTCCTTTGCGTAATTCAATACAATTTCCTCTGTTTTATCTGTCGAATTATCGTTGACAACAACAACTTTTGCCGGTAAAACAGTTTGCGAAATTAAAGAATCTAAGGTCAGACCAATAAGTTCTTGTTCGTTATGTGCGGGAATGACGATGTAATATCTCATAAATTTTCAAATTAAATCCCAGTTTTTTAAAATTCCAAATTCCAACAATTGAATATAAATCCCAATTTTCTAAAATTCCAAATTCCAATTTTTACCTGTGTGGTTTAAATTGGAATTTGGAATTTATCCCAAGAATTCGGGATGAAATTTGTTTAGGCTTTTATTTTTTCAGCGTAAACAATATAATATCTGTTGGTAAAGCTGCGTAAAAGTGGTCTTAGTCCAAATTTCTTTACCGGATTGGTCCATTTTTGTCTGTCGATAATTTTCCAGCCGGTTTTTTCTAAAAGCCAGTCCAGCTGCCAGTCTTCAAATTCGTGATAATGTCTGTCCCACATGTCTGTTTTGCTGCGGTATGCCGGAGAAAACCAAAGACGCATCGGAATTGAAATTAAAAGTTTGTCAGATTGGATTTCGCTTAAAATTGTAAACGGATTTAATAAGTGTTCGAAGATTTCGAAGGCTGTTACAACAGCTGTTTTTTCAGTTTTAAAAACATCCTGGTTCAAATCTAAATCTTCTCCGGTGGTGTTTTTTACAGAATAGCCTTCTTCTTTCATGATTTTAGAAAACGGATTTTCTACTCCTAAATCGAGGATGGATTCTGAGGTATTGATATGTTTTTGTAAAAATTCTAAAGTAAGTTTGAATCTTTTATTCGGAAACGTTTTTTCGTACATCTTATATTTTTTAACGGCAAAGGCGCAAAGATACTAAAAAGTCCGCATTTTAAAATGCGGACTTTTTAGTATTCAGTTTTCAGTCGCAGTTTTCAGTTTGAGCAGACTGAGAACTAAAAAATGCGACTGAGAACTATTCTTTTAGTATCGGTATACAAATGCGTTGACATTCATTCCGGCTCCAACAGAAGCAAAAATAACAACGTCACTTTTGTTGATTTCATGATTTTCTAATTTGCCTTGTATCAGCAAATCAAAAAGAGTAGGTACGGTAGCCACACTGCTATTTCCTAAATCATGAATACTCATTGGCATAATGTTTTCCGGTGGTGTCTTGTCGTATAATTTATAAAAACGGGCAACAATTGCTTCGTCCATTTTTTCATTGGCCTGGTGAATAAGGATTTTCTTTACCTCCTCAATTGCAATTCCGCTTTTGTCGAGGCATTCTTTCATGGCGCATGGCACCTGACTTAAAGCAAACTCGTAAATTTTACGGCCATACATTTTAATGTATTTAATATCCGGATCTAAATCGGGATTGTATGATTTTCCGAAGTATAAAAAGTTGGCTTCATCATTAGCGAAAGTAGCGCTTTCATAAGATAATAATCCTGCTTCATCATCAGACGCCTCCAAAATAGAAGCACCCGCACCATCAGAATAGATCATGGAATCACGATCGTGATCATCAACAACTCTAGAAAGGGTTTCTGCTCCAATGACCAAAACTCTCTTTGCCATTCCGGATTTTATAAAAGCATTAGCCTGAAGTACACCTTCAATCCAGCCCGGACATCCAAAAAGAATATCGTAAGCTACGCATTTAGGGTTTTTAATATCCAGTTTATTTTTAACTCGGGTTGCTAAACTTGGCAGAATATCCGTTTGATGTGTTCCGGTTTTTACATCGCCAAAATTATGGGCGAAAATAATATAATCTAAAGTTTCACGGTCGATGTTCGCATTTTCAAGTGCTCTTTCAGCAGCAAAATAGGCTAAATCTGAGGAAGTATGATGGTCTTCGGCATAACGACGATTTTCAATTCCGGTTATTCCTTTAAATTTTTTAATTACAACTTCATTTGGGTAAGCAAAAGGAGTTCCGTCTTCATTCAAAAAAACATGCTTGTCAAAGTCAGTATTGCTCACTTCTTTATTAGGAATGTAACTTCCTATTCCAATTATTTTTATTTTCATTATTCCTTACTAATTATCCGATAAATTTATCGCTAAATTATAAATAAAATTATGATAACCATCATAAAATATACTATGCATGCATATAATTATGGAATAGTAAATTTTTTATGTAATTATTGTTTATTTTTTAATGAATTTTGATTTTGCCTGAGATTTCAAACGTTTGAGATGAAAGTTGGGCTGAAGTTTTTTTTGTTTGAAACATGAAACTTCAAATAAAAAATAAACCCGACAGGTTTTAGAACCTGTCGGGTTTGGATATGTAATAAGAAAACGTATTTCTTAGTTTTCCATATAAGCTTCAATTGGAGCACAGCTACAGATTAGATTTCTGTCTCCAAAAGCATCATCGGCTCTGCGGACAGAAGGCCAGAATTTGTTTTCAGCGATATATTCTAACGGGAAAGCAGCTTGTTCTCTCGTGTAAGGGAAATTCCAGGTCTCAGAAGTCAGCATCGCTAAAGTGTGAGGTGAATTTTTCAATACATTGTTACTGTCTTCGATTGTTGCAGCTTCAATTTCTTTTCTGATCGAAATCATAGCATCGCAAAAACGATCTAATTCTTCTAAGTTTTCACTTTCGGTCGGTTCGATCATCAAAGTTCCGGCAACCGGGAAAGATACAGTTGGTGCGTGGAAACCGTAATCCATTAAACGTTTTGCGATATCGGTAACTTCGATTCCTTTTTGTTTAAAAGGACGACATTCCAGGATCATTTCGTGTGCTGCACGACCCATTTCTCCGGAATATAAAGTATCGTAATGTCCGTTTAGTTTTTCTTTGATGTAGTTTGCATTAAGGATTGCATGCTCTGTAGCGCTTTTTAGGCCTTCAGCTCCTAACATCGAAATATATCCGTAAGAGATCAGACATACCAAAGCAGAACCCCAGGGTGCAGCAGAAATAGCGGTAATGGCAGTTTCTCCTCCTGTCGGGATTACCGGGTTTCCTGGTAAGAAAGGAACCAATTGCGGTGCTACGCAAATAGGACCAACACCAGGACCTCCTCCTCCGTGAGGAATAGCGAATGTTTTGTGTAAGTTTAAGTGACAAACGTCAGCTCCAATGGTAGCAGGATTTGTTAATCCTACCTGTGCATTCATGTTAGCACCATCCATATAAACCTGTCCGCCATTATCGTGAATTAATTTTGTAATTTCCTGAATAGCACTTTCAAATACACCATGTGTAGATGGATAGGTTACCATTAAACAAGAAAGATTATCTTTATGAAGAATCGCTTTTTCGCGTAAATCTTCAACGTCGATATTTCCGTTTTCAAGAGTTTTAGTAACAACAACTTTCATTCCGGCCATAGCAGCAGAAGCTGGGTTTGTACCATGAGCCGATGAAGGAATCAAAGCGATATTTCTGTGATTGTCTCCACGGGATTGGTGGTACGCACGAATTACCATAAGTCCTGCGTATTCTCCTTGTGCACCAGAGTTTGGCTGCAAAGTAGTTCCGGCAAAACCAGTAATTACATTTAATTGCTGCTCCAGTTTTTTCAACATTTCCTGATATCCCTGTGCCTGGTCAAGCGGGGCAAAAGGGTGAATGTTGTTCCAGTTTGGATTACTTAACGGCAGCATTTCAGCAGCAGCGTTTAGTTTCATGGTACAAGAACCTAACGAAATCATCGAATGATTTAACGCTAAATCTTTACGCTCTAACATTTTAATATAACGCATCAGCGCTGTTTCAGAATGATATTTGTTGAAAACGTCATGCTGTAAGAAAGCAGAAGTTCTGTTTAAAGTTTCAGGATAATGGTTGGTTTCTGTCAATTCAGAAATTGATGTTGCTTGCGTACCAATTTCCTCAGCAAAAATAGCAAGAATCTCATTTACATCAGAAACGCTTGTAGTTTCGTTTAATGAAATTGAAATCGTGTTTTCGTCTGCGTAGTAAAAGTTTACTTCTTTCGCTTCAGCAACCGATTTTACTTTTTTCGAATCTGCTTTTACTAAAATAGTATCAAAGAAAGCGGAGTTCAATTGTTCAACGCCTAATTTTTTCAATTCATTTGCCAAAGTAGCTGCAGATGCATGTACTTTATCAGCAATGTATTGTAATCCTTTTGGTCCGTGGTAAACGGCATACATTCCGGCCATTACTGACAATAATACTTGTGCTGTACAAATATTTGAAGTTGCTTTATCACGTTTGATATGTTGTTCACGAGTCTGCAGTGCCATGCGTAAAGCACGGTTTCCGTTGGTGTCAACAGTAACCCCGATAATACGTCCCGGCATGCTTCGTTTGTATTCGTCTTTAGTTGCAAAGTAGGCAGCATGTGGTCCACCGTAACCTAACGGAATTCCGAAACGTTGTGTTGTTCCAACCACTACTGCAGCTCCCATTTCTCCGGGAGGCGTTAATTTTGCCAAGCTTAAAATATCGGCAGCAACCGCAACTTTAATTTCTTTTGCAGCCGCTTTTTCAATAAAAGCAGTATAATCGTAAACTTGTCCGTATTTTCCAGGGTATTGTAAAATAGCTCCGAAGAATTCAGTTGAAAAGTCAAAAGTTTCATGGTTTCCGATTACTAATTCAACACCAATCGGAGTTGCACGAGTTTGTAAAACGGAAAGTGTCTGAGGTAAAATTTCTTCTGAAACGAAAAATTTATTGACATTGTTTTTCTTTTGGTCACGGGAACGAACGTCCAGTAGTAAAGCCATCGCTTCGGCAGCGGCAGTTCCTTCATCTAATAAAGAGGCATTGGCGATTTCCATTCCTGTCAATTCGATTACGGTAGTCTGGAAATTTAAAATTGCTTCTAAACGACCTTGTGCAATTTCTGCCTGATAAGGCGTATAAGCCGTGTACCATCCCGGGTTTTCGAAAACATTACGCTGAATTACAGCAGGAACAATTGCCTGATTGTAACCTAAACCAATATACGTTTTGAAGATTTTATTTTTATTACCTAATTGCTGGATATGGTTGGAAAACTCATATTCCGTCATTGCCGGATCTAAGTTTAAAGGTGCTTTTAAACGAATATCATCTGGAAGGGTTTCGTAAACAAGTTGTTCGATCGATTCAACTCCAATTGTTTGTAACATGTGTTGAAGATCTGTTTCTCTTGGACCAATGTGTCTTAAAGCAAAAGCATCTGTTTTCATATAGTTGTAAAAGTGTTGTTTTTTGTCGCGCAAAATTAAGTATTATTAATAATTTAATGGGTATTTTTAACTTCAATTTTTATGAAATTTATAACTAAAGAGTTGATTTGTTACCAATTGATTAGATTTGAGCTATGAAACTTCCAAAGCAGGTATTAGATTTTTATTTAAACAGCAGTATTCACGTGGCTTTATCGTGTTATGCTTTGGTTCGGATAACCTTCCATGTATTTCATATTCAATATGATGAAGCTATGGCTTTGTTTGTTTTTTTCGGCACAATTGTGGGGTATAATTTTGTTAAATACGATGCTTTGGTCCGGGTTAAAAAAAAGCCGATCGGAAATCAGCTGAAAATTATTGCCTTTTTAAGCTTCATTTCCCTGGTTTTGGTCGGATACTATTTTTTTCATTTAAAGCGAATCACACAAATTGTTTCGGTTGCGATTTTTGCGATTACGGCACTTTATACCTTACCCTTTTTTCCGAATAGAAGAAATGCCCGAAACTGGGCCGGAGTAAAAATTTATATTGTAGCCCTTTGCTGGGTAGGGGCGACGCTGGTATTGCCTTATATAAATGCTGAAATTCCGTTTACAGGTAATTTTTTTATAAAATGTATACAGCGTTTTGTGTTGGTTTTTGTGCTGATTTTGGTTTTTGAGATTTTAGATCTGGCTAATGACGATCCGCATTTAAAAACGGTTCCGCAGACCATCGGTGTGAAACGAACTAAAATCTTAGGATTTTCACTGTTGATTCCGTTTTGGATTTTGGGGATATTGACGTTTACATTTCACGATCTGATTATTAATCTGATTATGGTGGTCACACTGATGTTATTTATTCTGTTTGCCAATCCAAACCGCTCTAAATATTACACTTCTTTTTGGGTAGAGAGCGTACCGATTTTTTGGTGGCTGATGATTGTGTTTCTTTAAAATAAATTTTAAGCTTTAGCCGAAATATAAAGTTAGGATAAAGCCCACAACGTTGTATTGTGTTTTACCTCCGGCTAAATCTGCAGCATCTGCTTGAAAAACTCCCTTTAGTTTCTTCCTGAAAAATAAATGATTTATTTTACTTTTTGTTGCCGGCTTTTTTCGCAACTGTTCATTAGAATCTTCATTTCCTGCAGAAAATATGCATATCTGAAGGTTATTAATAAATAATGCTTATGATGTTTTAAAATCATAAGCATTACTGTTAACTGTTATTTTAATACTATTTTTTAATAAATGTAATATTGGAGACGCCGTTATCTGACTTAACTTTCATAAAATAAGATCCTGACGATAGTTTTGAAACGTCAATTGAAGTAAGGTTTTTAGCATTTGGATATGCTAAAACAACTTGTCCTAAAAGATTGTATATCGTTAAAGATACAATTTCGATATCTTCTTTC
This sequence comes from Flavobacterium circumlabens, assembly GCF_004345565.1. Classification (GTDB taxonomy): domain Bacteria; phylum Bacteroidota; class Bacteroidia; order Flavobacteriales; family Flavobacteriaceae; genus Flavobacterium; species Flavobacterium circumlabens. Next base: position 40,712 of record NZ_SLWA01000005.1, read on the forward strand.
TTGTCTATAAATAACACATCATTTACCGGATTTGGATACAAAACAAAAGTCTTCGCAGCTAAGAAATCCGGATTGCTAAGGTTTGCTTCAATTTTGGTAGTAGCTGTATTTGTTATTATAGCCGAATTATAGTCAAAATAAATACTGGATGAATTACTAAATTCATCTCCTGGTTTTAAAGTAGATTTTGTTTTGATCTTAAAGGCTACATAACCGTCATTATTAGCATCAGTAAAAGGTAAATTAATGCCCTCAAATAAAAACTCAACTTTTTTTCCTTCTGAAATTTTGGTGGTAAAAAGATGACTGCCCGTTTGCGGAATTAATGAGTTAATATCAAACTTACTGGTGTCAATAATATCGCTTACTGTTATATTTTGTGCTTTATAGGTGCCTGAATTCTCAAAACGAATGACATAATGAACATATTCTCCAACCTTTGAAGACTGAATTGTTGCTCCTTCTAAACAGGTTTTGTCATTAGGATCTAAAGAATTTATTACAATCTGGGCAAAAGTAAAAGCATTGTCTTTAGGAGTATCATCAGTTGCCGATGATAAGATTTCAACTTTATATTTTAAAATCGTTCCCGCATTTGCCGGAGGTGTATCTGTAGGCTTATTAACACGAATACTAAGTAGTATTTCACGACTTTCAAGTGGTGCTAAATTAGTAAAATTCCATTTTAAATTATCTGTAGACTTAATGGCTGTTGTTGGAGTTGTTGCTATAACATCCAATACGCTGTCATCGAAAGTTAAGTTTACTGAGCCCGACTGAAGCTGATTTCCTTTGTTTTTATAAAGGATCTTGTATTTGGAAGTAAAGCCCGGTACTGCTGCACTTATTGGAATTAAAGTAATTTCTAAATCAGGATGTGTTCCTATTGGTGTGATACAGAAATTAGAAATTAGCGGACTGATTTGAGAAGGGAAGTCCGTAGTTATGTTTTTAGGCTGGATATTAAAATAGCCCGGATTTTCTAAGTTTGGAGTGATTATATGTTTTCCGGACGGCAATGAAATAGCGTAGTCACCAGTATTATTTGCAATCAGTTCTGTGTTTAACCCAGCTGAAGCAATAGAGAGTTTTAAGTTGGGAAATGCTGCATCATTTACATTACAACCATTATTGTCTGAATCAAATTTGTTTTGGCCGGTTACCAGAAATGCATCTCCGCCTAATAGGCTTACAGACCCGTTACACCAGGTCCCATTGTAATTAGTGAAAGAACCCGCGATGAATATTTTTCCGTCAGGTTCTATTAAAATAGATTCAACAGGCCCATTAAAGCCTGACCCGATATTGAAACTGCTGTCCACAGTTCCATCATTATTTAAGCGTACTAAACGTTGCGTCATCAGATCGTTAAAATAGTTGAAGCTTCCGCCACATAAAATTTTCCCATCAGATTGAAAGGCAAAAGTGGCCCTGCTTGTAAAATTAAATGTTCCGGTATTAAACGAAGTATCGATACTTCCATCATTAGTAAGGCGTCGCAATTGGTAGGAACCCGCTACCAATATTTTTCCGTTGCCTAATAGTTCGAATTTGGTAACCAGAGTTGAACCAGTTTCATTTTTGAATGTTGTATCTACTGTTCCATTAGTATTTAATCGTATCAAACCGGGTCCGTTTATTAAGATTTTACCATCTGGCTGTATCACAATTTGTTTGGTATATAATTCCGAATCCGGAATATAATTAAAAGTGTTATCGCGCTCCCCATTACTGTTTAAACGAACGATTCCGCCAGTAACTGGAAGGCCTTTGTAGCTGTCAAAATAACCACCCACCAATATTTTACCATCAGCCTGTAGTGCGATGCAACTTACCTCCGGAGACTTTCCGTAAAATTTAAAATTCTCACCTATACTAAATGTCGGATCAATAGAATAATCGCTGTTTAACCTGATTAATCCATCGGCAGGGACAGTATTGTATTTCGTGAAATTACCTATTACCAAAAGTTTACCATCTGATTGTATAACACCATCTCTGCAGGAAGAAGCCTGATACTCATCGTTTGTATTCTTTTTATTATCGAATGCATCAAAGAGATTTTTGTTGACAGAAAGAGTTCCCTGACTGTTTATTAGTTTTATACCTCTGTGGTAAGGCGATCTTGATTCCCCTAGAAGAGCAATTTTTCCATTTCCTGTCCTAATTGCTTTTTTTACGGCTATTTTTGAACTTTTCTCACGATTTACCAGAGTACCATTGCGATCTAATTCGAAAAAAGATCCGACGCTGTAAGTATTATAAAAAGAATATTCACTTGGAGTAGAGATATCCGCTGCACAAACTAACATGTTACCATTTGGGCGGAGAATGATTGAATTTATTCCTGCATTGGTTCCTGTACCTGTTACAAAAGTTTTATCAAGACTTCCGTCACTATTTAAACGTATCAGGTTTCTTGAAGGAGCTCCATTATAGGGTGGAAATACTCCTCCAACCAATATTTTTTTGTCGGGTTGTTCCTTTACATAGGTTACTATACCACTACTACAGTAACCCAGAACTTCTCCTACTAGCTCCGGACAGGAAAAAGAGGTGTCTAAAGATCCGTCAGTATTTAATCTTAATAAGTGATTAACAGGTATATCTGCCGGTGCATTCTTTCCGCCGTAGGTACTAAACAATCCTCCTACTAATATCTTTCCATCCGATTGGATAGCCATAGTTCTGATAGGGCAGTTAAAATTATAATATCCGGTTTTAAAAGTAGTGTCAAAGCGACCTGTTGTAGTTAATCTGTAAACTTGTAAGTCCTGTAACGAATAATCACCTCCGGCTATAAATATATTGCCATCCTTATTTGGTGCAGAAGCTAATACTGTATTTGAAAAACTTCGGCTTAAATAGGAAGAATCAACTTCACCATCAGGATTTAATCTTGTTAAAGATACACCTGAGCCATAGATTAAATATAATCTGTCGTTTGAATCTACCTGTACTTTGTTGGCAATGCCTGCTGCTACGTTTTTGAAAGTCGTATCCAGACTGCCGTCAACATTTAGCCGGATTAAAGAAGTATTTAATTCCTTACCATCATAAGAATCAAAGAATCCTGCTAAAATTACTTTTCCTGTAGACTGTATTCCAATTGAAATAATTGATCCTTTTAACCTTTTATTCAGATCAAAAGTGCTGTCGTTGGATAAATCGGGATTGAGTCTTACAATACTGCCTGTTTTTTGACTTGTTCCATTAATTATGATGTATCCTGTAAATTTACCAATAATTATAGTTTTACCATCAGGGAGAGTAACACCATCCCATACATTGTCATTTAGGAATAAATCATGATCTGCAAAGTCATAAGTTATGTCAATAGCAGTAGGATTTTGAGAATGTAGTATAGAAAAAAATAAAAAAAATAATAGTAAGTAGAGTTTTTTCATTCAATAAGGTTTTTGATTGTGGTATTTTTAATTGGTTGTAAATGTATATAAAAACTCTATTTATTTTGTAGAACCAGGAGTGTTTTTAATAAGTTTATTTCTCTTAAAATATAGCCATAGCTTTATTCTTGAATCTGTTGTTCAGAAACTTCCTTTAAAACTTTATTTCTTGCCAAAAGAAAATTAGTTAGGTGTTTTTCGAGGAATAAAATGTCAAATAATTCTCCGAAAATTCCATAAGGTGTTTCATATTCTAAATAGTCTTTCATGATGGTAATGCCGTTTTTTTCTTCAAAAAAAATGCTGGTGCCGGAATGATTTAAATTTTCCTTCTTCCATTTCGTCCAGAAAATAATCATACAAATCCATTTGGGTAATTCTGCTTTTATGGGTCAGATAAAAACCAAAATGTTTGCCGCGCCAGGTAACGGTTTCATTGTAATTGATTAAGCCTGAGGTTATGCCGGCAATCGCTTTTTCATTGGAAGTAGCAGCTGATTTTTGATGTAAATCAATATCTCTGGCAGTATCAAAAGTGATTTGTTTCGAAGCGTTTATTTGGGTAACTAATTGTATTGTGGTCATGAGATGAGGTCTTTTAAGGTTTTTTCTAAAGTGTCAAATTCAAATTGAAAGCCATTTTCCTGCAATCGTTTCGGAATCACATTTCTGCTTTTTAAAACCAGTTCAGGTTCTGTTCTGATTATGGAGGATCCAAATTTCAATAAGGTTTCACTGATGGGAATTCCAAATGACGTTCCAACCGCTTTTCGTAACAGTGACATGAAATTTTTGTTTTCAATTGGTTTCGGGGATACTATATTTACAATACCTGTTATTTCTTTTTCAATTATAAAAGCAATAGCGCGGGCAAAATCGGCTTCGTGAATCCAGCTTATCAACTGATTTCCTTTTCCCTGTTTTCCGCCAAAACCCATTTTGGACAAAGCTTTTAACGGAATTAATGCACCGCCGTTTTTCCCTAAGACTATTGAAGTTCGTAAAGCCGTTTTTAAGGTCTTTGGAGTTTCGGTTTTGAAAAATGATTTTTCCCAGGACTGAGCAACATTCATAGAGAAATCATTTCCTATTTCGCCGGTAACCTCATCCATTTCCCGGTCTAAAGAAAAACGGTAGATCGTTGAAGTGGATGAATTCAGCCAGTGTTTTGGAGGATTGGCACATTGTAAGACCGCTTTATTCAAAACCTTTGTGCTTTCAATACGGGACAAGAGAATCTCCTTTTTATTTTCTTTGCTATAGCGGCAATCCACAGATTTTCCGGCAAGATTTATTAAAACGGTGGCGTTTTCCAATTCATTTTCCCAGCCGGAAAAAGTTTTAGCGTTCCAGTTTACATATTTGATTCCGTCAATTTCTTTTGATTGTCCTCTGGTCAAAATAACGATTTCTTCAAATTTATTTTTAAAGTGAGTGAGCAGACTTTGACCTAAAAAACCGGTTCCTGCTGCAATGATAAGTTTATTCATGATCTTTAGTAATTCAAAATTAATAGTAGAATAATAAATCGGTAAGCCACCCAGGTAAAGCATAAATAAGTTGGCAATTGTAATATTTTGACTCTTCTGAAATGCTCTATAAACATAATAAAAGCGGTAATGGCAAACCAGGCCAAAGTGATGTTTTCCGGAACATTTACTACAGTCTGCAGTGCGAGCATCGGAAGCAGTAATAAAGATCCCATTAAAGAAACCGTCATTAAGTTTCCGGCGTAATTCAGAATCGTCTTTTTGTCAGATTTCAACATAAACAGACTCTGGAAAAGAAGCTGACCTAAAGCAATCAGTATTTCTCTGGTACTGCCGGCTTGTGGCAAAACCGGGAGTAAAGCAGCATAATAATACAATACTATTGACGTGATTATACTTGCAAAACCAATAAATAAAAAGCGGTATTTATAATTGAAATCCGGAACACATTGCAATTTCACGTCTTTATTGATAGTACTTGGAATAATGACTTTTCGATTGTAAGAAATAAATGAATACAGTTTTTTCAAAAAGAACTTAACGGGTTTCAGGTTCCCGATTTTTTCAATTAAGGGAAAAGAAAAACCGATTACTTTTAGCAGGCTGTCAATCCCATAAAGAACTGTTTTATTTTGATTGTCAATTAAGGCAATTTCGTTTGAAGCACGTTTTATATCTACAAAGCTCTGTTCGTTTTCACTTAGCTGGCAATAAGATTTACGGCCATTTTCGTCTAACATTTTTGCTTTTATAAATCCTGTCGTATACACCTGACATAACGGACAGTCTTCGTCATAGAGTAAAGTTTGGTTTTGTAGCGTTTTCATCATTATTGATTGTTTTAAACTTTCAGAAAAAAATGAAAGTTTTAATTAAATTTTTTTAGTTTGGGACTTACTTCATGATTTTTAAAACCAGACGGCCTAACCAGTTTTCTTTAAACTCAGTCATTTTGTCTAACATATTATCTGCTTTCAAAACAAAGTCATACAGTTTATTGGTTTGATCCACAAAGTGTTTTTCTTCAGCTGAATCTTTTGCTTCAATAGAGGAGACTTCTTTAAGGATTTTAAGAGCCGGTTTAATTTCTCTTTTACTTCTTTCCCTGGCAATTTTGACAGCCAGTTCATCCAGATCTTTTTCAGCAGTAAAAAACTCTCTTCTTTCTCCGGCTTTGTACTCTTTGTAGACAATTCCCCAATCCATTAGGGCGCGTAGGTTCATGCTGGCATTTCCGCGGGAAATCTGTAATTCTTCCATAACATCTTCCATAGAAACGGGTTCGTTCGAAACCATCAGCAAAGCATGAATCTGAGCCATGGTTTTATTGATGCCCCATTGGGAACCTAATGCTCCCCAGGTCTGTACGAATTTATTTTTTGCTTCTTTGAATTCCATAGATCAAATGTAAGTAAAAGTTTTTAAACTTTCAAAAATAAATGAAAGTTTGTTTTAGGAAAAACGCAGTACTATTTTTTTTAAGAATAGTCTTATAGCTGTTTTCGCCTGCTTTATGACAAAGAATCTTTTTCTTACAACATTTTTTTTATTAGTTCTACAGGACTCATCTAATTTTGAGTCAGAAAAGAAAAGTACGCTAGCAAATTTATTTTCAAATTTTGTTTTTAAGTGAATTGGTAAATGATTCGTCTAATTTTTATGCTAATCCTTTCAATATCCGGAACAAAACAAATCAATCAAAAAGTGGAGCAGACCCCACTCTAATAAACGAGGCGGATTCTGAAAAGCCTTACGAGTAAGAAAACCCAAAAAAATTAAGTCATGCCAAAAAGTAAAATTATAAACGTGAATATCATTATAGACTCTAGTCGTTTAATTAATGATTTTAAAAGTCCTAGTAAGGATCAGAATAATCCAACAGGAATAGGTCATAACTATCAGTTCATGGTAGTTTCAGACGGTGCCAGCATCACAGGTCAGGGTACGGGAGATTTAAGTTTTGTTGCAAAACAAGGAGATATCGTTCGTTTTTATGCCACTTCAGAGTATAATAATTTCGATAATCCGGTAATATTATACAACCTATTTAAGTTTGGCGGGGATGATGTATTTCAAAACCCAAATTTCACCCTGGAGAATTTTCCGGGAGCAGATATCGTTGTGCCGACAAAATTTAATCCGTTAGACACTAAGAAAGCAACTCAGAATTTCTGGTTTGCCCAAAACACTGTAAATGCAAAAGGTGTAGAGAATTATGGTTTACGATTTGCATTATATGATTCCGATTTAAATATTTACGGATATTTCAGCTGGGATCCACAAATTACAGCCAAATAAATTTTAATTTTTAAGAGAGGTTCAGGTTTATGCTGAACCTCTCTTTTTTAATACAAAAAGGCCATGTCAAATTTGCAGATTAATATAGTAGTAGAAACATCACTTTTGTTAGAAGAGCATCCGAATGTTAGTATGGATATTGATAATCCTGCTCCGCTTTCTAATCACTATGCCTGTTTGGTTATAACAGGAGAGAAGGAAAAGATCAAAGGCTTAAAAAAGAATAAATTAAGTGTTGAAAGAACTTCTGTGGATGAATTAAGTTTTAATGTAGTTTCTGTAAGTGGAAATTTCGATAACCCTGTTGTTTTATATGATTTTACCGTTGATGAAGGAAATGATATTTTAGAACCGCTTTCCATTTTCAGTACAGAAATAGACACGATAGTTCCGGAGCGTTTTAATCCTTTGGAAACGGTTGCGGTTAAGCGGGTTTTTAGCACTAATAAATGTACGATACTGACTTCCGGTAAGGGGTCTTTCGGAGTACGATTTGCTGTTTTTGATGATGATTTAGCTATTGCAGGATATTTTGAATTCCCTGTTCTGTTATCCGTGAAATAGTTTTGATTCAGTTTTATCAAAAAGTTTGGAAGGAAAAAAAATTCCATGACATCTTTTTCCTCTTTCATGACTAAGAATTTCTGTCTCATGACATTTTTTCATTTAAAATGCTGTATCTAATATAGTTTTGAGTAAGGAAATTTTAAACCAAAGAACCATGGAAATTTTATTAGGAGATGATTATTTTGTAAAAGGTACAATCGGAAATATTAAAATACCAGGTGCACCGGTTGCTTCATTTGCTTTAGAAGTTTTGCCATTAAAAAATTCCGTAAAAGGAACAATTGTCATTACGCAGGCTATCAACATGCTGGAGAGTGATATTGTTGTGCAGGTAAAAGGTAAAATCCATGCTACCGGATTCGGACAGTTTACAAAAGTAGTGAGTTTGCAGGGACAATATCTTCAGTCTTTCTCCCCACTGGAAAAAGGTTCTTTTTTAGCTGATTTCGATGCTCATTTCGCTATCGATAACGCCTGGAATGGAATTGGAGGTTTTTCATGCTACAATTATCAAATCGAAAATGAAACAGTTGAGCCTTCAGAATGCTTTAAGGCGGAATTGGTATAAATTAAACTTCATCTTAAGTTCCGGAGTAGTCATTTTCAGAAAAGAGATTGACCAAAAAACAACCAAATCAAAACTATAAAAAAATGAAAAAAACAACCACAAAAATTATTACTCTATCCTTTATGGTAATAATCATCCTGTTTTTAGGATGCAAAAAAGAAAAGGGGCTTCTGGCGTCTAATGATTCCGAATATTTGCCTCAGGATGTGAAACAGAGCTGTACGGTGTCTGAGTCCGAATTTAACTCCTGGTTTGCGTCAGGTTCTGTAACCGAAAACGGATTAGTGACGCCGGCTAACAGCGTTACGTTTCCTCATAACAACAACTGTGATTTCTATAAATGGTCCGAACAAATGTTTTTGTGGGTAACATCGCCTGCTTCCGGAGCCTATGATGGAAAAGGAACAGTTTTGGAATCTTCTGTATTTTACAATGTTTCTCCTCCTGATTCCTTAAATAAACGTACACTGACGCAGCACAAACCGAATCAGGTGTTGCGTGCCGTAAGTAATATTAATCAAAGCGGACCCAACAGACTGCCAGTTTTGATCGATAAGTCCGGGAAAATGTTTGAGATTGAAGCTGAAAAAAGTGATGAAAAAGTTAAGGATGAATCTAATAAATTGATTCAGGTAGATCATATCGTGACTAATGCTTCAGGTTTGCATTCTTTTTTTGACACAAAAGGAAAAGTAATTAAAAATCCAAAACCGGTTATCGACAGTAAAATTAAGCCGTCAGAGGTGGTGCAGCAATTTAAAGTAGGTAATAAATCTATTTTTCTTGATTCCACTGGAAAAGAAGTGCAATCAGAACAAGGGCAGGCAGGTTCCCACGGAGCCTTGATGGGTGAAAATAAATCATTGGTATATTACATCACAATGGTTAATGACGTTTATGCTTATTTTTTAACCGGAGTGAATGAGAACCAGTTAAACGGAAATCAGTTTCCAACAACAGCCGCTGCAAGAGACAGTATCCTTGCGTATGCCAAAACAAAAGGCTGGGCGACACCTCCGGATCCGGATGCCCTGGCAATGGAATTAAAAACATCATGGGTAGAAGTTAAAGACTTGCCAAATCCGGAAACTTATGTAACGATCAAAGCGGTAATTCCTACTTACGATAAATCCAATCCAAATGCATGGGTAGAAAATGGAGAGACCACAACAACATTAGCACTCGTTGGAATGCATGTTGTAGGAAGTGTAGCCGGACATCCTGAAATGATCTGGGCAACATTCGAGCACGAGAAAAATTCACCAAATGATGCGTACACCTACAGAGATATCAATGATAAAATAAAACAGGTAAAAGCGGATACGGGTAAAGGATGGCTTTTTAATGCCAATGCGAATGATACAACAGGAGCTCAGAATATCCAGAATATGACAGTGGGTCACGATTCAATTTTGATTAAAGATCCATCTGTTAATAGCCCTACGGCGAGAAGAATTATGGCCTGGGGAGTTGCCTCCAATACAGTTCCTAACGGAGAAGATAAGACACCGGCCGATTCTAACAGTGAGATCATATCCATAAACAATGCTATTCGCAGCATGCTTGTCGGAAATGATATCAGAAAAAATTATTTATTAATAGGAGCAACCTGGACTTTTGGAGGCGCAGGACCCAACGGAAATGTGTATCCGTATGGAGCTGTTAATGACTCCATTCCTGCCGGAGATGCGATAGGTACAGGACAACTTTCTAATAGTACTATGGAAACGTATGTTCAGCCTTCGTCAACCGCTTCAACAGACAGCACGGCAATCTCTTGTTTTTCTTGTCACAATCAGAATAATGGTGTAAAACCAGGTGATTTAAGCCATGTTTTTGATGAACTTATCCCATTGCCTGCAAATAATAATAAGAAAGTTAAGAAAAAAAGTTAATTACAATTCTTGGTTAAAAAAAGCCAGTACTTCTGTACTGGCTTTTTATTTTATAATGAAACCCTGTGTTTTTTATCTTTTATCGTCTTTAGAATAATTAGATTCCGCATTGATATTGATCGGATGTCCTAAAAAATGCGGTTCCCGATTTCTCAGAACATCAAAAAAGGATTTAAAGGTAGAAAGATATTCCCTGAACGTAACGTATTTATAACCTCTGTATTCGCCTTTGTTTGCAGAAAATCCAATCGATTTTATATCAAGACTGTTCCCGATATAAATGGCACGGTTTAAATGATATTCCTGAGATATTAATGTTGCCTTTTTGATTTTAAAAATATGCTTTGCCCTGTACATTGTTGAATAGGTATCAAAACCGGCGTAATCAATAAATATCTTTGTTGTATCGACGCCATGATTGAAACAGTAATTTTTCATCACCGTCAATTCATCATATTCCTCGCGGCCATTATCTCCCGAAAGCAAAATTTTATTGATTTTTTTGGCTTTATATAAAAGAATTCCGGCGTCAAGTCTGTCTTTTAAATATTTGCTTGGCTGATCTCCATTAATTCCGGCACCAAAAATAATTCCGACATCATTTCTTGGAAACTTTTTAATCGAATAATAAATGTGTTTTTTGGTTGAAGATTTTACGTAATAGTTTACGGAAACAATTACAACCAATCCAATAATTGCAAGGTAAAGAATGATTTTAAAATATTTTTTCACTACTATATTTAGTATTAATCTTTAATGTCTACTGCATTTATAGTCTGAATTTTTCCATCAGCATAAACAACAATTTTTCCATTGATTTTCTTTTTGTTCTCAATCATTTTTTTTGAAGAAACCTTAAGGCCTTCAACTATTTTATTTTGTAACTCTTTGATTTTATCTTTAGTCATGTTGTATTTTTTTTATTTCATTAAATAGATCTTCATTAATAATAATTGGTTCCTCATTAATTTCTTTTTCTAAGATAAGAACAGGTGATTTATTAGAATTATCAAAAAGCATCACATTATCACATACATTTAAATAAATATTGAAAAAGTTTTTAATTCCTCTTATATACCTTCTTTCAATAACATCTTCGGGAATATTATGTCCTCCCTCGCTTACTCTGATTATTACTCTCTGTTTTGCAAGTTCGATCGAATTTAACCAAAAGAAAACCAATGTTACAAAATAACCCTGGTTTTGAGCTTTTTTTACAATTGAAATATAACTTTTTGCAGAAAGAGTTGTTTCAAATGCAAAGTCAGTTTCTTTTTGTAATAATTCATCAATACGATGAAGCATAATTCTACCAGCTTCAAAACTGACTTTTTCCGGCTGAAAAGGAGATAAACCTTTGGCAATTTCATCAGCATTTACAAACTCTTTACAATCCAGAATTTCAGGCAGGATTGTATATGAAGCAGTTGTTTTTCCCGCTCCATTACAGCCAGCAATTATATATAGATTTTTATCTTTCAATAGTTTTGAATATTAACAAAGGTATCAAATAATTACAGCAATCCCGCTCTCTTCAACAAAGCTTCCGGTTTCGGTTCCTGGCCTCTGAAACGTTTGTATAAAACCATCGGATGTTCTGTTCCTCCTTTTGAAAGTACATTTTCCTTGAATTTTGTTGCGACTTCTGTATTGAAAATTCCTTTTTCCTGGAAATATTCAAAAGCATCAGCGTCTAAAACCTCAGCCCATTTGTAACTGTAATATCCAGACGAATAACCTCCCTGGAAAATATGCGAAAAAGCAGTACTCATGGCATTCTCTTTTACATCAGGATACAATTGCGTATTGGCAAATTGCGCCGTTTCGAAAGTTTTAAGATCGGTAATGTTTGTCGGATCTTGTCCGTGCCACGCCATATCCAGTAGTCCAAAACTCAACTGGCGTAAAGTGGCCAGTCCCTCCTGAAAACTGGCGCTCTCTTTGATTTTCTGAACATATTCAATCGGAATGATTTCTCCGGTTTCATAGTGATTGGCGAACAAAGCCAACGCTTCCGGCTCGTAACACCAGTTTTCCATAATCTGACTTGGCAATTCTACAAAATCCCAGAAAACCGAAGTTCCGGATAAACTTGGATAGGTTGTGTTGGCCAGCATTCCGTGTAAACCGTGACCGAATTCGTGGAATAAAGTTGTTACTTCATTAAAAGTCAATAAGGATGGTTTGGTTTCTGTTGGTTTGGTGAAATTACAAACGTTCGAAATATGCGGTCTTTCGTTTACGCCGTCTTTTATAGCTTGTGATTTGAATGAAGTCATCCAGGCGCCGTTTCGTTTTCCTTTTCTCGGGAAGAAATCAGCGTAGAAGATCGAAACTAAATTATTTTCAGTATCCGTTACTTCATAAGTAGTTACTTCTTCGTGGTATTTATCAATGTCAAAAACTTCTGTGAAGGTTAAGCCGTATAGTTTTTTGGCGACAGTAAAAGCTCCGTTTAAGACTTTTTCTAACTGAAAATAAGGTTTTAGTTTTTCATCATCTAAATTGAAAAGCTGTTGTTTCAATTTCTCGGAATAATAAGCGCCATCCCATTTTTCCAATTGTTCAATTCCGTCCAGTTCTTTTGCGAAAGCTGTTAATTCGGCAAATTCTTTTTGAGCTGCAGGTTTTGCTTTTGCCAGTAAATCATTCAGGAAAGTGAACACTTTTTCCGGACTTTCAGCCATTCTTTCTTCCAGAACAAAGTGAGCATGTGTTTTATAACCTAATAAATTCGCCCTGTCGAAACGTAATTTGGCAATTTTCAACACATTTTGCTGGTTGTCGAATTCATTATGCTGAAAGGCTCTCGCTCCAAAAGCAATCGCCATTTTTTTACGCAATTCGCGATTATCCGCATACGTCAGAAACGGAAGATAACTTGGATGATCCAAAGTGAAAATCCAGCCTTCTTTTCCTTGGTTTTTAGCCAATAATCTTGCCGCTTCAATTGTTCCTTCCGGTAAACCGGATAAATCTTTTTCCTCTGTTAAATGCAATTCGAAAGCATTGGTTTCTGCCAGGATGTTCTCTTCAAATTGTAATTTTAATTTAGATAACTCCTTGTCGATTTCGCGTAATTTCTCTTTTTTATCTTCCGGTAAATTAGCTCCGTTTCTGGAAAAGCTTTTGTATTTTTTATCCAAAAGGGTTGTTTGCTCCGGCGTTAGATTCAGTTTTTCTTTTTGGTCGTAAACCGTTTTTATTTTAGCAAATAAAGCAGCGTTTAGCGTAATGTCATTTCCAAATTCAGATAATAAAGGTGAAACTTCCTGTGCAATTTTCTGCATTTCGTCATTCGTTTCTGCAGAATTCAAATTGAAGAAAACACTCGAAAGGCGATCCAGAATATCACCGGAAAAATCCATTGCCACAACCGTGTTTTCAAAAGTTGGCGCTTCGGGATTGTTTACGATGGCATCAATTTCGGCCTTGGCCAAAGCAATTCCTTCCTGAAAAGCAGGGATGTAATCTTCAATTTTAATTTGTGAAAAAGGTGCTGTATTATGTTTGGTGTTGAAATATTGTGTTAAGATGCTCATTATGATGTAATTATTTTATTTGTTGAAGTCGATATTTTTGAATTTCAAAGGTAGCAATTTATAAAAATCCAACGACCTAAACAAGATTGATTCTCGGTATTAAAGCCGAATCAAATTGTGTTATAGATATGTTATTTATTGCTGTAGCAGGTTTAAAAAGCTTAAATTGTAAAAATACGATTAGAATTATAAAATGCTGATCAGAAATTATAAAAACAGAAAACGATGAATTATCAAATTGTAATAAAGAATATAGAGACAGTTAATGAAGTAGAAGGATATTGGTCTGATGAAGATCTTGTTCAGTTATTAGAAAAATTCAATTATCCTGATGGGGCAACAGCAGACAAAGCAAGTTTACCGGAATTGCTGGAAATGGCTATATCAGATTACGAACCTAACGAAGCTGCCGAAATAGTCTTAAAATATAAATTTGCTGACCGATTAGGTGATGGCCAAATTGAACAAATATCGCACAACATGTTAATTGATAAGGTATGCGAGGAATATCCCGAAATAGACATGCAGGGAACTTTATTTCATATCAATCAATTACTTTTTAAAGCTTATAATGGAAAATTTCCAAATGCAAAAGCATCTGTTGTTCATTTTTCAATGACACCAACTGATGGCGAAAAACAAAAGTTGACTGCTGAAAACGTGTTGAAATTATTGAATAACGGTCTGTCTGATAGAAATCTTATCAAAAGATTGTTTGAAAATCAAATCTCTCAAAATATTCCGTTTCCTGAAGCTGAAGCTATTATTTGGGAATTGACCACCGAAGATGATATCAATTACAATTTGGTTACTTCAGAAAACTGGATAAATAAAGAGGATATAACGGAATATGAATTTGTGTCTGTTCTGGAAGAAATTGAAGATGAGGTTTAATTTCAAAAGAGATCCTATTTTAAACAACAAAGGCCTCACGTAATGTGAAGCCTTTGTTGTTTTAGTTTTCGGTCGACGTTTTCAATCATAGTTTACACTGAAAACTGTGATTGAAAACTGAAAACTATTTCAAGCCTTCCGCTGCTTTATTAACTGCAGCTTTCAGTTCTTCCTTGTATGAAATAATGGTATCAAGTACTTTTTTATCATGGCTTCCGATGATTTGTGCCGCTAAAATTCCCGCATTTTTTGCCCCGTTTAAAGCTACAGTGGCAACCGGAACTCCGCCAGGCATTTGCAGAATCGATAAAACCGAATCCCATCCATCAATAGAATTGCTTGACTTCACCGGAACTCCAATAACGGGTAGTGGTGACATCGAAGCAACCATTCCGGGTAAATGTGCAGCACCTCCGGCTCCGGCAATAATTACCGAAATTCCGCGGGTATGGGCATTTTTACTGAAATCGAATAGTTTTTCCGGTGTTCTGTGTGCCGAAACGATATCAACTTCTGTTTCGATATTAAATTGTTTTAGTATATCAATGGCATCCTGCATGACTGGCATGTCTGAAATGCTTCCCATTATAATGGCTACTTTGCTCATGTTTTTATTTTTTTATTTCAGTTTTCAATTTTCAGGTTTTGACTGCGACTGAAAACTGCGACTGTTATTTTTGTTTCAGGTTTCAAGTTTCAGGTTTTGACTGTGACTGAGAACTGCGACTGCTTTTTATTTGTTTCAGGTTGTAAACTGCGACTATAAACTGCGACTTACAAACTAATCACCTTAATCGTATTCTTCACATCCTCGGCAATACGTCTCGCTTCCACCATATTTTCATTTACAATGGTAACGTGACCCATTTTTCTAAAAGGACGTGTTTGCTTTTTACCGTAAATATGTGGCGTAACACCATTCCATCCTAAAATAGTTTCGATATTTTCGTAAACGACATCTCCGGAAAAACCTTCGGCACCCACTAAATTCACCATAACTCCGGCGACTTTACTGTCTGTGTTTCCTAATGGAAGATCTAAAATGGCACGTAGATGATTTTCGAATTGAGAAGTATAACTGGCTTCAATTGAATAATGACCTGAATTGTGTGGACGCGGAGCAACTTCATTTACCAAAATTTCATCGTCGCTGGTTTGAAACATTTCCACTGCCAAAAGACCAACATGATTGAATTTTTCAGAAACATTCAAAGCGATTGCCCGGGCTTTTTCCGCCACTTTTTCGTCAATACGGGCAGGACAAATTACATATTCTACCTGATTGGCTTCCGGGTGGAATTCCATTTCGACTACCGGATAGGTTTTTATTTCCCCGGATGGATTTCTGCAGACGATTACAGCCAGTTCGTTCTTAAACGGAACCATGGTTTCTGCAATACATTCTACATTGGGCAGATTATCCATGTCAGAAATCTGGCGAATGACTTTTACGCCATTTCCGTCATAACCAAATTCGGTACATTTCCATACAAACGGAATCGTCATTTCTTTGTTCCCAACTGATTTTTGCAATTGCTCCGGATTGTCAAAACGTAAATAGGCAGCTGTCGGGATATTACTTGACCTGTAAAAATCTTTTTGAACGCCTTTGTTTTGAATTCCTTTTAAGGTTTTTGGAGAAGGATACACTTTTACGCCTTCCTTTTCTAATTGCGTTAAAGCTTCCAGATTAACCAATTCAATTTCGAAAGTTAAAACATCAACCTGTTTTCCAAAATTGTAAACGGTTTCATAATCCATCAAATCTCCCTGGAAGAATTTATTACAGGCAATTTTGCTCGGCGCTTCGTCACTCGGATCTAAAACATAAGTCTGGATGTCAAATTTTCGGGTATCAGACAAGAGCATTTTGCCTAATTGTCCGCCACCTAAAATTCCTAATTTAAAATCAGAAGAAAAATAATTCATTGTTGTTGTGTTTTTGCAAAGATACTTTTTAATCTTTTTTTTGCCACGAATTTCATGAATTTCATGAATTTTTTCAACTTCTAATTTTAAGAACAATATAATTGGTGTAATCTGTGTTGAATTTAAAGGGAGTAATAGCTATTCTATTTTCTTTAAAACTTCCTTTGCAACCGCTTTATATGCTGCCGAATGATATGCATAGTCCTTGTTCAGAATAATTTGCAGTTCAGGATGTATCCAGTTATAATAGTTGCCCAAAATATACAAAGTTCTGATCGAATACGCTTTTGTAGCCACTTTTACATCGTTAATCAGCCAGTCGAACGAAGCTTCGATGCATTCCTGTAAATTGGTTTCAGAAAGCAAAATACTGTTTTCATTTTTCTTATAATGCGACTTTATTACCAGCTGGACAACTTTTGCAATCGGTCGTATCGCGCTTTCGTCTTTTAGTATTTTCAAATTAGAACAGAAGAAATCAAGATGAGGCTGCAGCCAATTTAGCTCTTCATAAGATACAAATTCTAAAATCCAGCACGCCTTATGATGGTTTTTGTCGGAGGGCGAAAAACAAACAGCAACTAATTCCTCAAAAAAAAACTTATTTTCTAAAATCTCCTTTGCCACTTTAAGGCGATTCTCCCGGTAAGCTGTGACATAGTTAAGTTTCGATTGAAGTTCAGAAGACATCTTATTTGATTTTGTATATAGCATCTAAAATAAGTAATTTAATGAAAGTGTTCCATAATAATTTACAGGAAGACCCGGATAATAATATCTTGGAGTCGCATTTCCGACCGCAACAGCATTAGGCAAAATTAAGGAAGCGTATTTTTCGTTGGTAAGATTGTTGATTCCGGCAGCAAAATTGGTCCTCAGGGAAGGTAGAATTTCAAATCCGTAACCAGCCTTAATATTGATAAGGTTGTAGGAATCCGAGTAGGCTGTGTTGGCATCATTTAGCGGAATTTCATCTACAAACTGATAATCAGCAGAAAAATAGAAACCTAACCCGGTATTAAGAATCAATCCGGCATTTACTTTATTCGCTGCAACTCCTGTTAATTTGTTTCCTGAAAAATCATTTCCGTTATCTGCGTATTCTTTAAATTCATAATTCCCCAAAGAACCCGAAAAATAGGAATTGATTGTGAAAAACGAATTAATAGGCCAATTGTGTTTTAACGTAATTTCGATACCTTCGTGAACTGTTTTGCCGGCATTTATGCCTACGTACTGATCGTCTCCAACCCGTTTTGCAACCAGCAGATCTTTTATTTCCATTCGGTAAACAGTAAATTCGGTGTACAGTTTTTTATTGAAAAAATAGAATTTCCCACCTGCTTCAAAGTTATAGCCACTCTCCGGTTTGATATCAGTATTGATGATTCCTTCGCTTGTAAGTGTTTCTTCGGTAGCCGGTAATGAAAATCCGCGGCTTGCCGAGAAATACAAAGTTCTTTCTTTACTTGTTTTAAATAACAAAGACAATTGCGGCGAAAGAATGCCGTCATAACTGTACTTTTGATTCGAATTGAGGGTGTGATTTTCCAATTCAAAGGCGGTTTTATTATAATTTAATCCGGCCTGAATTTCAAATTGCCTGGAAATTAAAGTCCTTATTTGCGAAAAAATATTGTAAAAATGTCTTTTCTGACCGTTTTCGGTAAGCTGATTTCCCTGTAAACTTCCCTGGCCATTGTTCTGCTGATACAAATTCTGGAAAGTATTGCCTTTATAATGATCTGAAAAATATTCGATCCCGGTTATAAATTGGTTTTCGGTTTCTTTAACTTTAAAACTTCCTGAAAACTGAGTTCTGGCACCGGCTGCAAAAGTATATTGGCGCAAAATATCAAAAGGTCTCGGTTCGTTACTGTCTTTATAATTGATAAAAACCGAAGTTGAATTCTGTATGGTTTCGTTGATTTTAAAATCATAAGCCAATCCGCCCAAAGTCGATTTGTATTCTTTGTATCCTTTTGAAGCGACCCAGGTTGGAGCGCCGGATCGCGGATTATTTTCAAACATCGTTTTGTTGATTGAACTTGGAATAAAAGATTTGAGATACGTGTAATTGGAAAAATAAATAAGCTTACTGTTTTTTCTTTTAAACAGTTCACCTGACAAAGTAATGCCTTCCCGATTATAAGCACTGTTTTCTCTCCAGCCATCTGTTTGCAGTTTATGATAACTCAGATTTAAACTGCCTTGTTTTTCATTTAAACTGTAATTCAGCGTGTTTTTTATTAAACCATAGGAACCAAAAACGGTACTTATTCCGGCATTTTGTCCCTGTGCTTTTGAAAGCTGAGGTGAAATTAAAATAGCACCTCCTAATCCCGCACCGTAAACACTGGAAAGGGGACCTTTGATGATTTCGACCTGACTGATGTTTTCAAGATCAATATCGTCAATCACGGTTTCACTGTTTCCCGAAGTTAGCGGAATACAGCCGTAAAAAGCCCTGATTTTATTCGTGCCATAAGGTGTTCTTGCGCCAATGCCGCGAATCGAAATCCGGGTGGTGGTAAAGTTCGCAGACTGCATAAAAACACCCGGAATTGTATTGATCACAGTGCTGATATCGGTCGCGTTATTTTGCAATAGATCTTTTTTGGATAAAATGCCAATAGAAGCCGGAGCATTTTGTAAGTCAGTATTAATGTAAAGCGGACTGATTACAACTTCTTTGAGTCTTTCTGTCTGAAGAGAATCAATAGTTTTGCTTTCCTTATTTTGTGCCTTGATAGTTTGGAAAAACAGCAACGCAAAAAAATAAAGAAAGCAGTATTTTTTTAGGATCATAAAAAGAAGCGGTTATTTATTGGCAGTTACTTTCCAGATGGTGTTTCCGCTGTCATCGTTTACCAGAAGTGCTCCGTCATTCATAACGGTAACAGCAACCGGACGGCCGTACACTTCAGCTTTTGCTTCGTCTGCAACAAATCCGGTTAGAAAATCTTCAGGTTTTCCGGAAGGTTTCCCATTGGCAAAAGGAACGAAAATAACTTTATAACCTGATATTTTAGCCCTGTTCCAGGAACCGTGCTGACCTATGAAAATTCCGTTTTTGTATTTCTTCGGAAAAGCATCTTTGTTATAAAATGCCAATCCAAGAGAAGCAGTATGAGCACCGACAGGAACATCGGGTACAATTGCTTTTGCTGCTAAATCTTTGCGTTCGCCTTTCATTCTGGGATCTAAAATGTTTCCATAGTAAGAATAGGGCCAGCCATAAAAACCATCTTTTTTAACGCTTGTCGCGTAATCAGGAACCAGCTCGTCCCCTAATTCATCACGTTCATTAACTGCCGTCCAGAGTTCACCATTGGCCGGATTCCAATCCATTCCAACCGGATTTCTGATTCCGGAGGCATAGATTTTTTCACCGGTTCCGTCAGGATTGATTTCAAGGATAGCAGCGCGGCGCACTTCTTTGTCCATTCCGTTTTCTCCAACGTTGCTTCCTGATCCGACAGAGATATAGATTTTTGTTCCGTCAGGATTTGCAAGCAGATTTCTGGTCCAGTGGTTATTATATCCGCCTGCGGGAAGTTCAACAATCTTTGTTCCTTGGGTTTCTAATTTAAGGGGATTGTTTTTATACGGATAACGATAAAGCCCGTCAGTATTCGCGATATAGAAAAAGTCTTTCAGGACCAGCATTCCAAAAGGTCGGTTCAGGCCTGAAATAAAAATGTTTCGGGTTTCAAATTTTCCGTCTTTATCGGCATCACGGAAAACGGTAATCTGATTTTTACTGGTTCGGGTGCCGCTTTCCACAATAAAAATATCGTTGTTTGGTGCAATGTATGTCCAACGCGGGTTTTCTAACCCATCTGCAAATTTAGATACTGTAAAACCTGCAGGTGCTATTGGTGTCTTTCCTTCGGGCCATTTCAGGACGCGACTGTTATTTGTTTTGGATTCGGTAGCATAGGGCGGAGGCAGTGTAATTTCGCCAATTGCCGTTTTTACAATATTAGCGGGCTGTTTTGCCAACGCTTCTTTTTCTTCTTTTTTGACCTGTCCATGACAGGCTGTGAATAGCAGTAATAATATTCCCGAAGAGATTTGCTTGATTATTTTCATTGTGATTTGGAGTTAAATATTTTAAAAACAACAATTTAGTAAATGTAAAAAATAATAGCAGAACTGAAATGTAAAAATTAACTGATATTTAACATTAAGAAAAAAGTCTTGTTTCAAAATAATTTGATACTAACAGTTTGGTTGTAATTCTGTATCTTTGCGCATTATTTTAAACATGAAAATAATGATACAACTTCACGATAAACAATTTGTTCCGTTTATTTCGGCAAAAGAAATTGATTTTGCTTTAACGAAAATAGTTGCACAAGTAGAAGATGATTTTGGAGATGATACGCCAATTTTTATTGGAGTTCTTAATGGCGCGTTTATGGTGGTTGCCGATTTTCTGAAAAAATACAAAAAACCCTGTGAGGTTTCCTTCATCAAAATGGCATCTTATGAAGGTACAGAATCGACTAATTCCGTTAAAGAATTAATCGGAATCAATCAGGATTTGTCCGGTAGATCTGTTGTTATAATTGAAGATATTGTCGATACAGGGAATACAATAGAAGAATTAAAACACATGTTTAAAGCACAAAATGTAAAGCATTTTAAAATTGCTACTTTGTTCTTTAAACCGGAAGCGTATAAAAAAGATATCAAGATCGATTATGTCGGAATCAGAATTCCGAATAAATTTATTGTTGGTTACGGTTTAGACTATGATGGTTTAGGACGGAATTTGACGGAAGTATATAAATTAGCAGAATAAATTTTTAAACAAACACACAACTATATATTCATTTTAAACTTCTTTGAAAATTAAGAAGTCAAGCAACACTCACACTTATTATGATTAACATTGTTTTATTTGGAAAGCCGGGAGCAGGAAAAGGAACTCAGGCAGAATTTTTAAAAGAAAAATACAAATTAACACATCTTTCAACCGGTGATATTTTTCGTTTTAATTTGAAAAACGATACAGATTTGGGTAAAAAAGCAAGAGTTTTTATGGATAATGGAGAGTTGGTACCTTGCGAAGTAACAACTGCAATGTTAATTGACGAAGTGAAAAAACACCCTGATACTGCAGGATTTTTATTCGACGGTTACCCAAGAACTTTAGATCAGGCCGAGGCTTTAGATAAATTTCTGCCAACAATTGGTTCAAGTGTTACAGCAACAATTGCCTTAGAAGCTGATGATGAAATTTTGGTTGCCCGTCTGTTAGAAAGAGGAAAAACAAGTGGAAGACCTGATGATCAGGACGAAGAGAAAATTCGTGTAAGATACCAGGAATACAATGAGAAAACAGCGCCATTAATTGGATATTATAAAGAACAAAATAAGTTTTATGCCGTAAACGGTATTGGAACTATCGAAGAAATTACAGAGCGATTAACGTCAGTTATAGATAATTTGTAGAAGCTTTTTCCAGCTGTCGTTTCATCCCGGAAGTCGGGATAAAAGAAAACTATTTTTCCATACCATAAAACAAGCTTCTTCGGATTACTGTTTTCTGGGAGGAAAAATTAGTTTTTTTAGTTCATGGCTCTTCAGGACACAAGGCTATAATACATTTAGGTTGCAAATTACATTTAACGAACTATTCAATAACGAATCAATTACAAATTGGAAATACTAATAATATTTTTTCTAATACTATTAAACGGAGTTTTCTCCATGTCTGAAATTGCACTGATCTCAGCAAGGAAAAACAGACTGGAAACAGCCGCTAAAAAAGGAAATAAAAGTGCAAAAATAGCGCTGGATTTAGCTAATTCCCCGAACAAGTTTTTATCGACTGTTCAAATCGGAATTACCTTAATCGGAATTTTGACGGGTATCTATTCAGGAGATAAAATCACAATTGATGTAGAGACATTTGTTAGAGGATTTGAAGTTTTAAAACCTTATGCGCACTCCGTTGCAGTTGGGATCGTCGTGGTAATTCTGACATTCTTTTCTTTGGTTTTGGGTGAATTATTGCCCAAACGAATCGGGTTAAATTATCCTGAGGCGATTGCGAAAATGGTAGCAATGCCCATGAAGATCGTTTCTATTATTACAGCTCCCTTCATCTGGTTGCTTACATCATCGACAGATTTTTTACTGAATGTGATGAGAATAAAACCAACCGCAGACGGAAAAGTTACAGAAGAAGAAATTAAAGCGATTATAAAAGAAGGAACAGAAGGCGGAGAAGTTCAGGAAATTGAACAGGATATCGTGGAGCGTGTGTTTCATATTGGTGACCGGAAAGTAAATTCATTGATGACACACCGTAAATCGGTAGATATGCTGCCATTGAATGCTGATAAATCAAAAATAAAAGAATTGGTTTTACAGGATTTACACACCGTTTATCCGGTTTATAGTGATAATTATGACGATATCGTCGGAATTGTGACACTTAAAAATATATTTGCCAATATCGAAAGCGACCATTTTGACTTGTCGGCAATTATGATAGATGCCCCGTATTTAATGGAGCAGACCACCGCTTATAAAGCGTTGGAAAATTTCAAAAAAACTGGTATTCATTATGCTTTAGTTTCAGATGAATATGGTGTTTTTCAGGGAATTATTACCTTAAATGATATATTGGAAGCCTTAGTAGGTGATGCTTCCGATTTTTATAAAGATGAATTTCAGCTTATCGAAAGAGAAGATGGTTCATGGCTGGTTGACGGACATTATTCATTACACGATTTCTTAACTTATTTTGAGTTGGATGAATTGACAAATGATTACGAGGTCAATACGGTAAGCGGAATGATTATGACCGAGCTTTCTCATATTCCGAAAGAAGGGGAGAAATTAATCTGGCAAAAATTTGTGCTTGAAGTCCTGGATATGGATGGCGTAAAGATTGATAAGGTGCTGGTGAAAGCACTAAAAGAGTAGAGAGAATTTGTTTCAGGTTTATAATGTTTCAGGTTTCAGGTTAAGTGCGTGGCGCCAACTTGAAACCTGAAACTTTAAACTTTAAACTATACATAAACAAAAAGAAAATGACAGAAGGAAATTTTGTAGATTATGTTAAGATATACGTTTCTTCCGGAAAAGGAGGAAAGGGATCTACACATTTACATAGAGAGAAATTTATTGAAAAAGGAGGCCCGGACGGTGGTGATGGTGGTCGTGGAGGACACGTATATTTAGTGGGGAATAAAGGACTATGGACATTGTTCCACTTAAAGTTTGCGCGTCATATTAAAGCAGGTCACGGTGGAGATGGCGGAGGAGACCGTAGCACAGGAGCTGACGGAGATGATAAATTTATCGAAGTGCCTTTGGGAACTGTTGTAAAAGACAAGGAAACCGGAGAAACTTTATTCGAAATTACCGAAGACGGCGAAAAAAGAATCCTGTCTAAAGGAGGAAAAGGAGGGTTAGGAAACTGGCACTTTAGAAGTTCTACGAATCAGACACCAAGATATGCACAACCAGGTTTACCCGGAGCAGAAATGGATGTTATCCTGGAACTTAAAGTTTTGGCAGATGTAGGTTTAGTAGGTTTTCCTAATGCAGGGAAATCAACTTTGTTGTCTGTTCTGACTTCTGCAAAACCAAAAATTGCCGATTATCCGTTTACGACCTTAAAACCAAACTTAGGGATTGTTGCTTACAGAGATTTTCAATCGTTTGTAATTGCAGATATTCCGGGAATTATAGAAGGTGCGGCTGAAGGAAAAGGTCTTGGACATTATTTCTTACGTCACATTGAGCGTAATTCGACTTTATTATTCTTAGTACCTGTTGATACTCCCGATATTAAAGGAGAATATGATATTTTGGTAAACGAATTGACAAAATACAATCCTGAAATGTTGGATAAAGAACGTCTTTTGGTTATTTCAAAATGTGATATGCTGGACGATGAGCTGAAAGCAGAACTGAAAGTAGAATTAGACATAGCCTTTAAAGATACTCCGTATATGTTTATTTCATCTGTGGCCCAACAAGGTTTGACAGATCTAAAAGACAAGCTTTGGAAAATGCTGAACGACTAAAATCAATATAATTTTTTAAAAAAGGTGTCCTGTTAACGGGGCACTTTTTTTGTTTCCGGGAATATTATATTCGTAAAAAACTACTAATTAAAAGGGAAGATCTGTAATTTTAAGAACTTACAGGATTACACAATTGCGAAAATGAGTTATATTCGCATTACTTAAACAAAATAACATGAAAAAAATAATTTTATTCTTAACCATGTGCCTGATGGCTTTTCCTGTAAGAGCTGATGAAGGAATGTGGTTTCTGATGTTTATCGAAAGACTGAACCATAGGGATATGGAAAAAATGGGCTTGCAATTAACAGCCGAAGAGATTTACAGCATTAATCATCACAGTCTTAAAGATGCTGTTGTACAATTTAACGGAGGCTGTACAGCGGAGATTGTTTCTAAAGACGGTTTGGTTTTAACCAATCACCATTGTGGTTACAACGCTATTGCAGAACTTTCAACAGCGGAACAAAACTACCTGAAAGATGGTTTTTGGGCAAAAGAAAGAAGCGCAGAGATGAAGCCAAAATCTTTGTACGTTCGTTTCTTTGTACGTATGGACGATGTTTCGAAAAGAATTTTGTCTAAAGTAAATGATACAATGACCGAAACAGAGAGAAACAAAATCATTCAGCAGGAAATCGCTTTGATTGAAAAGGAAAACAACGAAGGTGGAAAATATACAGTTTCAGTTCGTCCTTTCTTCCAGGGAAATGAATATTATTATTTCGTTTATCAGGATTATACAGATGTACGTTTAGTAGGTACACCTCCGGAAAGTGTTGGTAAATTTGGTGGTGATACAGACAACTGGGAATGGCCGCGTCAAACTGGAGATTTCTCTATGTTCAGAGTGTATGCGGATAAAGCCGGTAATCCTGCCACTTATTCTAAAGAAAATGTGCCTTTACAGCCGAAACATTACTTGCCGATAAGTATTAAAGGAGTTAAAGAAAATGACTTCGCGATGATTTTAGGGTATCCGGGAAGAACAAACCGATGGATGCCAGCGGGCGGAATTGATCAAAATGTAAAGTTTGCTTATCCTGCATGGGTTGAAGGTGCTAAAACCGGAATGGACCAAATGAAAAAGTATATGGATAAAGATGCCACTGTTCGTTTACAGTATGCCTCAAAATATGCTTCAACAGCGAATTACTGGAAAAACCGTCAGGGAATGATTGATGCTCTGACGAAAGCCGGAACAGCCGCTACCAAAGCGGAACAGGAAGATAAATTCTATGAGTGGGCCACTAAGCCGGCTAATAAGGATAAATATGAAAATGTAATTCCGACCATTAATGAGTATTACAGATCAACAAATGTAAAAGCGACTCACGATAATTACTTAATGCAGCTTTTGCGTACTTCAGCGTATGCAAGCGGAACGGCAAATTTAGGAAATGCCCTGATTGCTTATTATAATGAAAATGATGCTAAAAAGGCCGAAATGCTGCCTAAGATTACAACAATGATCGATAATATGTATGGTGAATTTTATGCACCACTTGAAAAAGACATATTAACAGCACAATTAAATTTATACGCTGCTAAAGGAGCTGAATATGGTTTAGCTACGCAAATAGCTAAAATGAAATCTCTTAATAATGGTGATTTTACGGCAGACGTTGCAAAAGCAACTGAAACAAGTTATTTTACTTCTAAAGAAAAAGTATTGGCATTTATGGCCGATCCGAAACCATTGGCCATTGTACACGATCCTTTGTATATCATCTCTAATGATTTGTTGACAAAGTACCGTTTTAAATCTGATGATCAAATGAAATCTGATGACGGTTTTGCAATCGCTTACCGTAAATTAGTGGAGGGTTTAAGAGAATCAAAACTGAATGCAATTCAGTATCCGGATGCCAATTCAACTTTGAGACTAACGTACGGAAAAGTTCGTGCTTTGCCGGAAGACAAACGCAACGATGCAAAAATCAATAATTATACGACCATGGAAAGTATGGTGAAAAAGTATAAAGCAGGAGATCAGGAATTTGATTTGCCGGCAAGATTGTTGGAATTAAACAAAGCAAAAGACTTTGGTCAGTATGCGGATAAAGCCGGATACATGCCTGTAAATTTTCTTACTGATAATGATATCACCGGAGGAAACTCAGGTTCACCGGTTCTTAACGGAAAAGGGGAATTAATTGGAATTGCATTTGATGGAAATATTGAAGCTATGGCAGGTGATGTTATTTTTGATCCTAAATTGCAAAGAACAATTAACGTAGACATTCGTTATGTACTTTGGATTATTGACAAATACGCAGGAGCCAAAAATATTATTGACGAAATGACGATTATTAAATAATCGGATTGATTTCTTAAAAATTAAACCCGACAGGTTTTTAAAACCTGTCGGGTTTTTTGTGTTTAAAATGGGCTTCGACTTCGCTCAGCCGGACATAATAATCTACAATGCTTATTTTGGAATTTGGAATTTATTTTTTGGAATTTTAATCAGTGCTGTTAATTCACTTTTACCCGAATTCCCTTCGTATGACTTGCAAATTCAGGAGCATACATACTTTCGATAGTGGTAATTCCATTAGAAAACTCACCGCTGTTATTGACACTTATGTCATATTCTATGACATAAGTTCCTTTGTTTATTTTGTCAAAGAACATATGTGTTGCAGCATCTTTAGTGCTCAGATAATATCCTAGCCTATCTTTGTATTGGTATTCCGATAGTACATTTACAGGTTCAAAACAAGAAGCTCTCATATCTTTTAGGTGTACAAATTCCATATCTTCTTTTGAAGTAATTATCAATCTTACAGTAACTAAATCTCCGGTTTTTAACGGGTTTTTGCTTGTGATTTTTTGTAATTGATCGCCTTTAAGGGAATTTTTCTTTAGATATAATTCTTTCGAAACAGATAATACAGCTCCGGAATTGTTTCTAATTTTATCCAAATCTTCAAAATACTGCCAGTAAACACCGCCAAAACCCGGAACTTTAGATTTGTTTTCAATTTTAATAGAAGCCATTTCTTTTTTGACTTCCTCTTTTTTCCAATTGAGTTTGATGTAACCCGTTTCAGCTTCTTTTTCGTTTTCTGCTAATTTTTTGGTTAGGATTTTTTCGTCTCCAATTTTAATAACCGTATTGTCTTTTACAGAAAGCCAGTCCGTTCCCTGCATCAGTAAAGCATAAATCGCTTCGGTAGTTGCTTTTGTGGTTGGCCAGTTTTTGGTCTGTTTGTTTTTTAGTAACCAGACTTTCATTGCATCAACAGATTTGGTGTCGTTATTTACTTCGGCGAAAGCTTCAATCAATAAGGCCTGAGTTTCTATGGGTGCCTGATACCAATACCAGCCCGATTTATTGGCAATCCAGTACATTCCCCAGTCTTCATTGTTAGATGCTGTTTCTTTTAGGCTTTCAATGATTTTTTTAGCAGATTCACTTTCTCCAAAACGATTTAAAGTTAAAGCAGCTAATCCCTTTTCGTATAGCGAATAGTTTAACCAGTCTTTTTTAGCCGTATCAAGATAGATTTTAGTTGCTTTTTTTAAAGTATCGGAAAGTGGATATTTATCCAAATAAAAACTTCTGGTATATAAGTAATGCAAATCAGAATAAGGATTAATCAAAATCAGTTTGCTTGTTCCTTTTACGTTTTTAGTGTGGACTTTATAATAATCTAAAAATTTATTGTCGAGGAACGAAATTCCTGTTTTTGCAATTTCATCAATTTTAGAAAGATTATCAGCAGTTTTATCCAGCTTAGATAAATGCCCTAATCCGGCTAAAATATGTCTTGTAATATATTCATTTTCATCATTCCCGTCAAACCACGAAAAGCCTCCGGACGCTTTCTGTTTTTGTTTTAGTTTTTGAAAGGTAGTTTCCTGTGAAGTTTTCATTTTCTCCAAATCGAATAAAAGTGCTACTTTTTTCTTCTTTTCGTCTTCACTTTGGGCGTCATTCAGCCACGGTGTTTCAGCAAGAATGATTGATTTTAGTTCTTCATTTTCTTCTAGCTTCGAAGTCAGTTTTCCTTCTTTCCTCCAATTTTCAAAAACAGTTGCGATTTTAGGATTACTCGAAATAATCTCCGACGCCAGGGCATTTGCATAGAATCTGGCAAAAGTCTGCTCGGCACATTCGTGCTCGTACTCCATTAGATAAGGCAAAGACTGAATCGCAATCCACGAAGGGTTTGAAGTGTATTCTAATGTAAACTGTTGATTTTTTAAGGTTGTTGAATTGTTGTTTTTAAGATTCTCAAAAGTGTATTCTTTTTTAGAATTTTCACGAACCCAAATCGGAATACTTTCGGTAACCAGCATATTATTGGTCAAAACCGGAAGAATGTTCTCTTCTCCGTCAGAGAAATTACCTGATTTTGCCAAAATTTTATATTGGACACCTTGTAAGCCATCTGGAATTGAAATTGTCCAGCTTGCCGTTGTATTTCCGAAAGCGGCAACGGTAAAGGTTTTAACGTTTTTTACATTGAGCATTTTCTCGTCAATGGGCTGCATGGTTATGGCATCAAAAAACTGTAAAATGGCAATTCCGGTTTTGGCTTTATCTGTAATATTCGAGATTTTAGCAGAAATTACAATCGTATCTTTCTCTCTAAAGAAACGCGGGAAATTTGGCAAAACCATCAATTCTTTCTGGGTAACCACACTTTTTTCCAAATAACCTGAAACGGCATCTTTGTTATGCGCTAATAATCTAAGTTTCCAGGCTGTTAAAGCTTCGGGTGAAGTGAAATTAAAACTAACATTTCCTTTATGGTCTGTTTTTAAATTCGGTAAAAAGAAAGCGGTTTCAGATAGATTTTTTCGGGCTTTTACCTGAGTCAGGTCTTCCATGGCTTTTTTGGTCGTAATAATTATGACTCCGTTGGCACCTTTGCTTCCGTAAAGGGCTGTCGCTTTATCACCTTTCAGAACGTCCATCGAAATGATATCTGCAGGATTTATACTTTTTATATCAGAAACCACTTCTCCATCTAAGATAAGCAAAGGATCTTGTCCGCTTAAACTGGCAGCTCCTCTTATTTTGATTCCCGTGACACTTCCTGCTAAAACCGTTTCTATTTTTGCCGCGTTGTAAACATTATTGTCTTCCTCAGCCATAGCTTCTGAAGAGACTCTCGTGACAGCAGATGTAAGGGAGGCTTTCTTTTTTTGCATCCCGTAAGCAGTAACAACCACTTCTTCTAAGCCATTTGAATCTTCGGTCAAGACAATGTCGAGGATCTTTTTGTTTTCTGCTTTATACGACTGGCTCTTGAAGCCAACGTAGCTAAATACAATTTCTTCTGTTCCTGTTGCTTCGATTTCATAATATCCGTCAAAATCACTGAGGGCTGTTCGCTTTGTTCCATTAATGAGAATAGAAACGCCCGGTAAGGGTAGTCCTGAAATATCAGTTATTATTCCTGAAATTATTTTTGCGTTAATTGGTTTTTTAATTTTTTTAGCAAGCTGCACCTGATATTCTCTTTGCAGGTACAGATTGTTGTTTCGGTTGGTAAAATCAAATCCAAACCACATCAATTTATTCGTTTCATTGTATAATTCGATGCGATTTAAGGGTTGGTTTAGATTTATAATCGACGTTGAAGTTTTTTCAAAACCCAACGTTGATTTCGTATTGCTTCCGTTATAATTGTAGTCATAAAGTTCCAAAGCATGCCAGTCTTTTTTAGTAAACTGATCTAAGGAACTGTCATACATTGAAGCCAAAATTTCGGCTTCTTTTTTTGTATTGGTTGCTTTTAATTGAAATGACCAGTTTTCACTGATTCCCGGTTGTATTTTATTTCTGAATGTTTCAATAGTAAAATCCAGTTTTGCGGGTAATTCGTTTAGCAAAATGGCGATTTGATTGTAAAAGGTCTCATTCTCAAAAATACTTTGAAAGCCAATTTTTATGCTTTTTTCAAATTCTTTCTTTAAAGGAATTTTGATCGTGATTTCATTATTTTGTAAATGAAAGGTGTCTTCAAAAAAGATGTTACTATTATAATTTCCTGTTGCCGTGATATAAAGTTCAGGTATAACCGAAACTAATTTTACTACTACAAAGCCATCTTTTTTAGGATCTTCATTGACTTGTTCGATTGTAAATAAAGTGCTTGGGTTGAATTTGTCTTTGCTTTGTTTGATATCAAAAGTTGTGGTGTTTTCAATAACGGTACTGAAACTGTCACTAGCTGAAAAAACAATTTTATACTTTCCGGATCTATAGTTTGAAATAAAATCCAGCGAAATTTTTTTGTCTGTTTCAGTATTGATTTTTTTCGAGTAAACCAGTATTTCATTTTTTGGATCGTTTAGCCTTTCTCTGTTTTGTTCATAAGGAAATAATCTTTCGAAATCTTCATTACTTATCGTTTCAATTTCTGGTCTATCCCATACACGCTCTTTAAATTTACTTGAAAAAGGGCTCACAAAATATATTTTGATTTCACCTTTAGCGGCTAAGAACTCTCCGTTTAAGTTTGTGCTTTCTAATTTAATTTCGTTTTTATTTTTGGTTTCAATTTCATCTGCGACAGAAGCTTTTAAAATCAAATCATGATAGCCTACTTTTACAGTAGTTTCAGTTTCATGTGTTTCGCCATTTATATCTGTAACTGTCGCCTTAATAAGGTAATTGAAGATTGGTAGTTGCTCTTTAATACTATTTTTAGAAGGTATGGCAACAAAATCGATAATAAAGTTACCAGCAGCATCGGTTTTGGTTTCGCCTTCTGCAACAGTTTCTTCAGTTTCGTTGTTGTAATAACCCCTGTAATAATTTACATTTCGGGTAACCGTATAGGTCACAGTTGCATCAGAAATTGTACTGCCGGCAAATGCTTTGGCACTACCTTTTACTTTAATAGACTGATTAATTTGAAAAGTTTCTTTTTTCGGTTCAAATGTAACCGCAAATTTTGGCCGTTTGTATTCTTCAACGCTAAAGTTATTTTCGGAATTTTGAAATTGCACATGATCCCAAAACGGATGGTCATTTGCTTCTTTGTTGTAGCTAATGTCTTTTTCGTAATTATTAGATTCTTCAGCATTTATTCTGAAAGTTCCGGTGAGACCAGTTTTAGGCAGGGTAAATTCACCGAAAAAAGAGCCAAACTCATTTGTGGTAACTTCAAATTCTTTTAGCTCTTTATAATTGGCATCCTGAATGCTGACCAGAAATGAAGTTTGGGCTACAACACTTGTTTTGTTGTTGTTTTTCTGAATTGCAATTCCTTTAAAATGTACAGTTTGCCCCGGACGGTAAATAGCCCGGTCCAGATAAAATTCAACTTTTCCTTTAAAGTCAGTGTCATCATCTGTATCACTTGAAAGGTATTGACTGTTGTAAATAAGATAGTTTTTATAAAGAGATATAGTGTCGTTTAGGGTAGAAAGTTCAATGTTTTCATTATTGAAAGTATCTTTCTTCTCGTTATATACTGCGATTCCTTTTTTATTGGTTACCAGATTGAAATGTGGAGATTTGATAGCAACATTCTCTATTGGTTTTCCTGTTTTTCGATTCAGAACCTGAAATGTTTCTTTGGAACCATCCTGTGAAGCCAAAGCCATTAAGTTTGAAGTGGTGATGGTTTCGTAAGCAAAAGCTTTCTTCTCTTTTAGATCGGAATCACTTTCAAAATAAACTAAATAAGATCCGATTTTTAAATTCGGCAAAAGAACTTCGGTTGTGTATTCGAAAAAATCTCCTTTGTTTATAAGCGAATAGTTTTCAGTTGCGATTGGTTGTGATTTTTTTATAAATGCTGCAGCTAAACTGTCTTTTTTATGGTATAAAGTTCTAAATTCAGCCAGTTGTTTCTGATTGATTTTAAAGAACGAAACTTTTAAATAATTTAAATTTTTATAACGAATGAAAGCCCTTGTGCTTTGATCACTATAGGTATATTTTTGAAGTTGAACGTTTATTGATTTTGAGATAATATTTTCTCTTTTTTGTATTGCCAGTTTATACGCATTCGATCTGTTGTTAATCTTTATGATGCTGTCCAGAGTGTTAACGGCTTTAATGTTATAATCAGGATGAATATCTTTTGATGCCTTTTGACTTAAAAGGAAAGCTTTCTCTAACTGAATTTTCTGGATTAGAAGTTCGTTTTTTGTGCTTTTTTGAAAACGAACCAGATCGCTAAAATAATCCTCGTGTGACGGTACTAATTTTGTTTTGCAAAATTGCATACGTTCCCACTGATTTTCTTCAGACGGATTGATGCTTTCTCTTTTTTGATATAGAGTTAAGCATTGACGTAAATTTTCATCTGTCACAAAATCGAAATTCAATTTTATAAAATCGGCAGAATTTCCCAGAAGCGCTTTTTGATACGTATTAAAATTGCTTTTTTCTATTTCCCAATAATTGAATTTTGAATTATAAATCAAGATGTTTTCATTGATAATGTAATCAAGCAGATTTTGATTCTTAAATTTCTCCAAAGTCGGATAATCAAAAATTGGCTCGTATTTTATCAGCAAAGTGTTTTTTAGAATAGCTTCGTTTTCGAGTGTTTGTTGTAGCGCTACACTTATTTGATTATTAAAGTTAGAGGTCGTCCATGTTAAAAAGTCTGTATCCAAAATGGTCGTATTAGTTCTTCGCTGAATAGAATACTTATTTTGATTATAATAATCATTCAGGCACTTTGCATAGACCAGATTTAAAATTGCCTTTGATGGAACTGAAACACGATTAATATCCGTTTTTAAATTATTTAAAATCTTGGTTTGGGCATTTTCATCGACAACCTGTAAATATTTAGATTGATAAAAAAAACACTTTATCATTTGCACTTCATCTTGATCTGAAACGGCTTTTTTATAAATTTTTGTAACAATTTCATTGGCAGACTTTATTTTGCCTTCATTTTCGAAAGCAATGACTTTATCCCATTTCTTTTCAATTTGTTGCGAAAACAGTACGGTTGAAAATAATAGGAATGCAAATAATATATTTTTCATAAGATGGTTTTAATCTATAGAGGACTATTTTAAAGGAAAGGTTGGGGCGATCTTAAAATAATTTTCGTACAAATTACTAATTTATATCTAAAAGCAAATTATCCATTTTATATTTCCCTATTTTTGAGATATGAAACAACTACTATTTATCTTATTATTTACGCCATTATTAATATGGTCACAATCTAATTTTGAAAAAGCGGAGAAGTTGTTTCATGTCAAAAAATACGATGAAGCACAATTGCTTTTTGAAGCAATTTTAAAAACAAGACCCTCCGATATAAAAACGATTGAATATTTAGGGGAGATTGCAGCCTATCATAAGTCATGGATAAAAGCGGGAGAATATTATAAAAAACTGAAAGAGCTTAAGCCAACAGAAGCAGAGTATTTTTATAAATACGGAGGGGCTTTGGCTATGAGGGCAATGGAGGTTAATAAATTAAAGGCTTTTGGATTGGTAGAGGATATGAAAGGAGCGTTTGAAAAAGCGATTGTTTTAAATCCTAAGCATATTCCGGCCAGATGGGCACTCATAGAGTTGTATTTGCAATTGCCCGGAATTCTGGGCGGAAGCGAGTCTAAAGCACTTTCATATTCTAATGAACTGGCAGCTTTGTCATTGGTGGATGGTTATATGTCAAAAGGCAGAATCGATGAATATTTTAAAAGATACGCCTCAGCGGAAAAATATTATATCAAAGCGAATGAAATTGGTAAATCAAAAACGACATTTCAAAAATTATATAATTTATATTTGAACAAATTAAAAGATCCTAAAAAAGCCAGGGAATTGAAGCAAAAGTTTGAGTCCTCATAATTAAATCTCAACCACTACATTTCGGGTAATAATAGGAGTTTGGAACTTAAAAAATTGGAATTTTAAATGAAAACACATTTCATCGCCATTGGCGGAAGTGCCATGCACAATCTGGCATTAGCATTGCATAACAAAGGATATCAGGTTACAGGAAGTGACGATGCTATTTTTGAACCATCAAAATCAAGATTGGAAAAAAAAGGAATTCTTCCTGCTGAATTAGGCTGGTTTCCCGAAAAAATCACTTCGGATATCGATGCCATAATTTTAGGGATGCACGCAAAAGCAGATAACCCGGAATTACTGAAAGCACAGGATTTAGGATTAAAAATATATTCATATCCGGAATTTTTATACGAACAATCTAAAAACAAAACGCGTGTTGTTATTGGAGGTTCTCATGGTAAAACGACAATTACTTCGATGATTTTGCACGTTATGCATTACCATAATATAGCCGTTGATTATATGGTTGGCGCACAATTGGAAGGATTTGATACAATGGTTCATCTAACGGAAGAAAATGATTTTATTGTTTTGGAAGGTGACGAATATTTATCTTCCCCGATTGACAGAAGACCAAAGTTTCATTTGTACCAGCCTAATATTGCTTTGATCTCCGGAATTGCCTGGGATCATATTAATGTTTTTCCAACCTATGAAAATTACGTAGAACAATTCGAAATTTTCATTGGAAAAATCACGAATGGCGGAATTTTGGTGTATAACGAAAATGATCCGGAAGTAAAACGCGTTTCAGAGGCGGCAACAAACCCAATTCGTAAATTAGCCTATCATACTCCGGAATATACCGTGAATGATGGTGTTACTTTATTAAAAACGCCGGAAGGGGATATGCCTATAGAAGTTTTCGGAGCACATAATTTAAATAATTTAGCCGGAGCCAAATGGATCTGTCAGAATATGGGTGTCGATGAAGCTGATTTCTATGAGGCAATCGCCAGTTTTAAAGGAGCTTCCAAACGTCTGGAAAAAATTGCCGAAGGAAAAGGAAAAGTGGCCTACAAAGATTTTGCACATTCACCAAGTAAAGTAGCTGCAACAACCAAAGCTGTAAAAGAACAATATCCAAACAGAACTTTAGTAGCTTGTTTAGAATTGCATACGTACAGCAGCTTAAATGCTGAATTCTTAAAAGAATATGAAGGCGCTCTGGAATATGCCGATGTTGCAGTAGTATTCTATTCACCTGATGCCGTAAAAATTAAGCAGCTTGAAGAAGTTACCTACGAGCAAATCGCAACTTCTTTTAATAGAAAAGATTTGATCATTTATACGAATCCCGCTGAATTTAAAGAATTTCTTTTTAATTTAAACCTGGAAAATTCCGCTTTGCTTTTAATGAGCTCAGGAAATTACGGAGGACTAAATTTTGATGAGGTAAAAGGGTTGATTAATTAGATAATTTGACAATTAGAAAATGAGATAATAGGCCAATTGCAGTTTTGTAATTGGCTTTTTTTTATTTTAAATTTTGATTGGAATTTGGAATTTAAAGTTTGGAATTTAAGTTTTGAAATTTTATTTCCAATAACGGTAGTGCCCTGTAATTTTATACTCAAATAAACAATCTTCCAGAACCTGACCTCCGCCAACATTGTGTACAATGAGATTTCTTTTTCCGTCTTTTGATTTTTTGTTGGTGACGATTCCGATATGAGGAAGTTTTCCGTTTATGATCCAGGTTACCATTTCTCCGGTTTTATAAGCTGAAGGGTTTTGACTTACGGCAAGTTTTTCGCCTTTTCTTTCAAAGAAAACTTCTAAATTGGGCACTCTTCGGTGATCGATGTTAGTGTCTGTTTTTGTCATTCCCCATTTTTCAAGATTGGGATATTCTGGAAAATTGGCGACCATATCCTCATGAACTTCTTTTTGTAAATCAATCCCTAATTTCCGGTAAGTTCGAATGATAACATCCGTACAGACTCCTTTGTTTTTAGGAATATCACCGTTCGGATATGCTATAGAAAAATAGGCAGGATCATAATCTATTGTTGGATCAACTAATGATATCGCGGCATCAGATAATTTTTCTTCAAATGTTTTTGAAGTGGAGTTTGTTGTAAAAGATGCAGTTTGTTCTTTTTCTTTTTGATGACAGGAATACAATAAGATTAGGAATAAAAGGATAGAAATCTGTTTCATCTTTTTTTATTCAAATTTAGGAATAAATAAAATTGTAATTTATGTTTATTTTGAATGAATTTTCTTCTTTTTTTAGTAGTTTAGCACGATAATATATTATTTAATTTATTACCAATGGAGGCTAAATATTTTCCTATTACAAAATGGTCAGACGAAGACAAGCCGCGTGAAAAATTAATGTCAAAAGGTAAAAGTGCTTTAAGTAACGCCGAGTTAATCGCTATTTTAATAGTTGCTGGCAGCAGAAATGAATCTGCTGTTAGTTTAAGTAAACGAATTCTGGCTAGTGCTGATAGTCTCAATGCACTTGGAAAAATGTCTGTTTCAGAATTGATGAATTTCAAAGGAATAGGGCAGGCCAAAGCAATAATGATTATAGCAGCCCTGGAACTGGGGCGTCGCCGAAGAGCTGAAGATACTGTTGAACTCACTAAAATTACATCCAGTAAATTGGTTTTTGATATCATGCAACCTGTAATAGGCGAATTACCGCATGAAGAATTTTGGGTGCTTTTTCTGAATAATTCGAATAAAGTGATTTCTAAATCGCAATTAAGCAAAGGAGGAATATCAGGTACAATTGTTGATGTACGTTTGGTTTTTAAATTGGCATTAGAAATTAATGCTACAAGCTTGATTTTGTGCCATAATCATCCTTCAGGAGCATTAAAGCCAAGTGATGCCGATATAAAGATTACAAAGAAATTGAAGTGGGCAGGGGATAGTTTAGATGTTAAAGTTTTAGATCATTTGATTATTACTGAAACAAAATATTATAGTTTTGTAGATGAAGGAATTTTTTAATATATGAGTACTATTATTACCGATATCTTTTTCGATTTAGACCACACACTTTGGGATTTTGACAAAAATTCTGAAATGGCTTTCGATCGTATTTTTAAAGCGAATTACCCGGGTATAAGCACAGCTGATTTTATAGAGAAGTACATGCCCATCAATCAGGCTTGCTGGAAATTATACCAACATGATAAAATTACCCATCAGGAGGTGCGTTATAATCGGCTAAAATTTTCATTTGATGCTCTGAATTATGAGATTTCTGATCCCGATATTGAGGCAATTGCAAATGATTATATAGAACTCTTAACAGAAAATAATCATCTTTTTGATGGGACGATAGAGATTTTGGAATATTTAAAACCAAAATACAAATTGCATATCATTACCAATGGCTTTGCAGGGGTACAGGATAAGAAAATCAGAAATGCCCAACTTTCGGGTTATTTTGCAACTATAACAAATTCGGAGCTGGCAGGTGTAAAAAAGCCAAATAGTATTATCTTTGATTATGCAGTGAATTTGGCTCAGGCATCCAAAGAGAGATGTATTATGATTGGAGACTGTCTAGATGCAGATGTAAATGGGGCGTTAAATGCGGGCTTAGATGCCATTTTCTTTAATGATAAGCAAATTGAAGCGCCTGAAAATATTAAACAAATAAATCATTTATTAGAACTTAAAAAATATTTATAATTATGAGAATTAAATTTTTGTTGATTGCACTTTTAGTTTCAGTTATCGGATTTTCGCAATCTGTAAACGATTATAAGGCTGTGATTATTCCGTTAAAATATGAATTTATTAAAACCGATAATCAATACAGACTAGCAACAAGTACTAAATCAAATTTAGTGAAAGCCGGTTTTAAGGCATTTTATGTCAACGAAGAAATTCCTGCCGAATTTAGTGATCGTTGTCAGCTTTTATACATAGATGTAAAAAAGGAAAATGGGTTTTTGGTAACAAAGCTTTTTGTTCAGTTAAAAGATTGCTACGGAAAAATAATTTATACTTCCGAAATTGGAAAAAGTAAAGAGAAAGATTATGAGATTGCTTACAGAGAAGCGCTTGATCAGGCATTCGTATCTGTAAATGCTTTACACTATAAATATAGCGGAAATGCCGTTGTAACATCTACTGCTAAAGTATCTAACGCAGCTGCATCACTTCCTGTTGTATCTGCTGCAGTTGTTGCTGCTCCGGTTGCAGATGTTTCAGATCCGAATTTGCTTTACGCACAACCCACAGAAAACGGATATCAATTAATTGATAAAACGCCAAAAGTAGTAATGAAATTGCTTAAAACATCTCGCGCCGATTCTTTTATAGCAATTAAAGACGGTATTCAGGGAACGTTAAATGCTAAAGATAATCAGTGGTTTTTTGAGTATTACCAAAATGATAAAATGGTATCTGAAAAAATATCTGTTAAATTCTAAAATATAAAATACGGTTTAATAGCCATATTTATCTTTCCAACGGTTCTTTAAAAATTCGCGGTTGCTGTTCTCTCTAGAATTGCTTCCCGGATTATAAAGAACCGTTTCTTTTATGGCATCCGGCAAAAACTCCTGATCTGCAAAATTATTGGCATAATCATGAGAATATTTGTAATCTTCGCCATAACCCAATTCTTTCATTAATTTAGTCGGAGCATTGCGCAGGTGAATCGGAACTGGTAAATCTCCGGTTTGCTTAACCAGTTGCTGCGCATTTCCTATTGCCATATACGAAGCATTGCTTTTTGGGGAAGTAGCTAAATAAATGGCGCATTGACTCAATATGATACGGCTTTCAGGATAGCCAATGGTCGAAACAGCCTGAAAGGTATTGTTGGCCATAATAAAAGCCGTCGGATTCGCATTTCCGATGTCTTCACTCGATAAAATCAACATTCTTCTGGCAATAAATTTTACATCTTCGCCGCCTTCAGTCATTCTCGCTAACCAATAAACAGCTCCATTCGGATCACTTCCCCGGATTGATTTTATAAATGCAGAAACAATATCGTAATGTTGTTCTCCGGTTTTATCATACAAAACGGTATTTTGCTGAACCAATTCAAATACACGATCGTTTGTAATCACAATTTCTCCATCTGGAGAGGCATTCACTACCAATTCAAAGATATTAAGAAGTTTTCTGCCATCTCCGCCAGAAAGTCTTAATAAAGCTTCGGTTTCCTTCAGGATTATGTTTTTTGAAGCTAATTCAGTGTCAGTCTTCATCGCACGCTGCAAAAGGGCTTCCAGATCATTTTTGCTGAAAGCATTCAATATATAAACCTGACAGCGTGATAATAGGGCAGGTATGACTTCAAAACTTGGATTTTCTGTAGTAGCACCAATTAATGTGATCCAGCCTTTCTCTACGGCTGCCAAAAGGGAATCTTGTTGGGACTTACTAAATCTGTGGATCTCGTCAATAAATAAAATTGGGTTTCTGGCAGTAAATAATCCGCCACTTTGTTTTGCTTTTTCAATTACATCACGAATATCTTTTACTCCGGAGTTTATGGCACTCAAAATATAAAAAGGCCGTTTTGATTCCTGTGCTATAATCTGGGCCAATGTAGTTTTTCCAGTTCCCGGAGGCCCCCAAAAGATTAAGGAAGGGATAATTCCTTTCGATATCTGTTGGGTCAACGAACCATTAGGCCCAACCAAATGATGCTGACTAATATAATCTTCTAATTTTTGTGGGCGAATACGCTCTGCTAACGGTGCTTCCATTTTGTAAAATTACTATTTTCAATTCAATTTTGTTGTTTTAAGGAACTATTTACTGCTGTCTGCTATATCTTTTCCGCCTAAAGAAACCAGAAAAAGATGCATCCCGAAGTCCCGGGGCCATCAGGGCTAAAAAAAGGATTTAAGAATATTTTCGGTTAGCTGACAAATTATCAGTAAATTATATTTGGATAGTTTTTTGATAATTAACATTGAACCTATTATAGGAATTATGAATGACGATCATTTTAAATTTTCAAATGCTGTTATCGGTCTTCCGGTATTTTTTGTGCTTTTTCTTTGGATAATATACTGGTTTCAAATTCGTTTCGACTTTGATTTTTACCAAAACGGAATTTATCCCCGTGATTTTTCAGGTTTACAAGGCGTTTTATTTAGCCCGTTCATTCATGAAAATTTAGGGCATTTGTATAATAACTCTATTCCTCTTTTAGTATTGTTGGCTGCGATGCAGTTTTTTTATCCAAAACATACTTATGCGGTTATCGGTTATGGTATTTTATTCTCCGGTTTGATTACCTGGATCATTGGCAGGCAAAATTATCATATTGGAGCCAGTGGATTAATTTATGTTTTGGTAAGTTTTATTTTTTTTAAAGGAATACAGACCAGATATTATAGATTAGTGGCATTGTCTTTTTCTGTCGTTCTGCTTTATGGCGGGATGATTTGGTACGTTTTTCCGGATATTGATAAGACGATTTCCTGGGAGGGACATTTGGCTGGTTTTATAACCGGTTTTATGCTGACTCTTTTTTATAAAACTCCGGATTATGCCAAACCAATTGTTTACGAGTGGCAAAAACCGGATTTCAATGCGGAAGCCGATCCTTTTATGAAACATTTTGATGCAGACGGTAATTTTGTCAATACTGAAATTCCGGAAGAGGAAGCAGAAGATGTTTTGACTTATTTTAATTCAAATCTTCTGGTTAATTACACGATTAGAAAAAATGATGAATTAGATAAAAAGGAATAGCTGGAATTAGAAGCTTTTAGTTCCGATAATAAATATACAGAAGAAAGAATTAATTTGAAATTCTGTTTTCAAACTTCATAAAAATATCCATAACAGTAATTTTTAAAAACTGTTATGGATATTTTATTACCATTTTAAAGTTAAGTAATAAAGCATTAAACTCTTCACTACCAATCTAAACTTCTCAGGGGTTTAACTTCTTTGACGGACAGCCTCGTATAAAAAAGCACCACAAGCTACCGATACATTTAAAGAACCTATTGTTCCGAACATTGGGAGTTTTGCTTTTTCATCTACAATTTTAAGTACCGAAGGGTTTATTCCGCGGTCTTCAGATCCCATTATTATAGCTACTGGTTCATTCAATGATAAGTCATAAATGTTGTGCTCTGTTTTTTCAGTTGCAGCAACAGTTTTAATTCCGGAGCCCTGAAGATAAAATATAGCATCTTTAATATGCTCCACTTTACAGATTGGAACATTAAAAACAGCACCTGCCGATGTTTTTACAGTATCTCCGTTTACGGGAGCAGATCCGGCTTTTTGAACAATAATTCCGTTTACGCCAGTACATTCAGCAGTACGGATAATAGCGCCGAAATTTCGCGCATCTGAGATTTGATCCAATATTAGAAACAGAGGTTTTAAGCCAGATTCTATGGTAGATTCAACAAGGTGTTCTAAATCAATAAAACCAATAGGTGAAATTGTTGCTACAGCACCCTGGTGATTATTTGGTGTTAGTCTGTTTAGTTTTTCTACAGGAACATAAGAGAAATTTATGTTGGCGCGTTTCATCACCTTCATTAAATCTTTCATTAATTCACCAGAAATTTCTTTTTGGATGAATACTTTGTCTACTTCTTTACCTGCCTGAATTGCTTCTATAATGGCTCTAATTCCAAATATTTGATGTTCTTTTTCCATAGGGCAAATATAGGCATAATGTTTATATAAAAAAAAACCACTCTGAATGAACAGAGTGGTTTTAATATTTTTATTTGAGAATAAATTAGAATTTATCCCAGAATAATTTTGTTGTCAATAAATCTCCACCGATAGCTGTAGATGCAGCTTTCCAGTTAGAGCTGTTTACTTGTTGCTCAAGTACTGGGTATGCCATTCTTACAGGAACTTTACCACCAGCATTGATAATAGCGGTAGCAGGAGCTGTTAATACAGGGAAGTCTAATCTTCTCCAGAAATTCCAGGAAGTCTGCGCTTGGTTAAACATAGCTACCCAAGCTTGCTCCCCAATTGATTTTTTCCAGTTAACAGCATCATAAGGATGAGTTGCAAGGTAGGTTACAGCTTCAGCCGGAGTACCGCCCCATTCTACTATAGAAGCAGTTACAGCTGTGTTGTAAGCCGTTGCTGCAGCAGCTGGATTCCAACGAGCATTAGCTTCTGCGATATAGAAAGCAACTTCTGTATAGTTTAAAATAATACCAGGAGTTGTAGCAGTGTAAGCAAATGCACCGATATTAGAAAAATCTCCAAATTCACCACCTTCACCTATAACTTGGCCAACATAACCACCACCTTCTACCTCATCAAAATAGTGACCAATTCGTGGATCATTTGTTGCGTTCATATAATCAACTAATGTTTTACCTGCAAAAAAGTCATTTCTACCACTAGCTGATAGATTTTCAAATAAAGGATTGTAATTTGGTGATGCTGCCAAATATTGAAATTGACAATTGTCAGCTGGAGATGTCATTACTCCGGCAGTGATAGCAGAAGTAGCTGTTGTTTGTGCTAAACTTGGATTTGAATCTGCAATTCCAATTGCAAGTTTCAATTTTAAAGAATTAGCAAATTTGCGCCATTTTGAAGCATCACCACCATAATATTTATCACCATCAGTGAAAGTGTCAAAATCATGATCTTCATCTACAGCTACTAAATTTGGAATTGCAGCATCGATTCTCGAAATTAAATTTTGATAAATAGTAGCACCATCATCATATGCAGGCAAAGGAAAAGCAATAACGTTACCAGCCTGAGTGTAAGGAATATTACCAAAGGTGTCTACTAAGCGCTGGTAAGTAAAAACCTCTAAAATTTCAATTATAGCTAATTGATTTTTTTTATTAGTTGGCCAGTCTGCTAATTCAGTTGCAGTTGGTGAATAAGCATTAATTATCTCTTTAGCTTTACTAAGATTTTTTAATACATTCACATAATTGAGCGTATATATTGAATTGGAAACATTTCTGTTTGTAAAGTCATAATTACTTTCATTCACGTAGGTTGTTTCCTGCCAATATTGCATGGTAAGCCTAAAGTTATTTTCATTTACGCTTGGTGTATTCAGGTAATCGCTTAATTCTTTTTCTGCATAATTAATTAACGATCCCGGCACAGTGGTGTATGCACTGTTTGGGTCTGTATTTATATCTTCACTAACACAAGCTGTAAGCAACAGTCCTGTTGTTAATATTGCTATGATTTTTTTCATTTTTATTTTTTTTAAAAATTAACTTTGACATTAAAAGAAATATTTCTTGTTGTCGGCATAGGTCCTGATTGGTATCCTGATGTGTTACCTGAAGATAATCCAGCTTCTGGATCAGAGTATGGTAAGCTTTTGTCAATGATCCAAAGATTGTTACCTATTAAGCTAAATGAAGCTCCTTTAACAGATTTTCCTAAGATACTTTCAGGAAGATTGTATGTGAAAACAACTTCTCTTAATTTTACAAATCCTGCATCGTAAACAAATGCAGCAGCAGGAGGATCTGTTCCGAAAACCTGGCTTGATTGAGATCTGTCTAATCTTGTAGTATTTGTTATGTATTGTGGTTGAGTTCCTCCTGGAGTGTAAGCAGGATTTGCCATAACACCTTGTAAAATTTCACCACCACCATTAGCTAATGTATTTCTAATTGGATTTCCTAAGTCATTGTTTCCAACTGAATTAGCATAGATACCAGTTCCGTATCCGTAATATTGATCCAATGAGAAAACACTTCCTCCTTTTTTTACATCAATTAAGAAGCTGAAAGAAAGATTTTTGTAAGTGAATTTATTGTTGATACCACCTGCCCAATCAGCTTGATATGTTCCTAGCTTGTTGTCAGTAGTTGTAGAAACTACGTAAGCACCATTATCTCCGATAATTCTGTTTCCAGATGCATCAAGTACGTAAGTTGTTCCCCAGATTTGACCGTAATCCTGGTTAAGAGGAGCATTAATACTTACACCACCTTGAAGAGAGTTGATATTAATGTTTTCAATACCCGGAGCCAATTCTGTAACTTTCGTATTAGGGTTAGACCAGTTGATATTTACATCCCAAGCAAAATTAGCCGTTTTAAAAGGAGTAGCGTTAAGTGTAACCTCAAATCCTTTTG
Source organism: Flavobacterium circumlabens (assembly GCF_004345565.1). Taxonomy (GTDB): domain Bacteria; phylum Bacteroidota; class Bacteroidia; order Flavobacteriales; family Flavobacteriaceae; genus Flavobacterium; species Flavobacterium circumlabens. The sequence goes on from NZ_SLWA01000005.1 coordinate 85,210, forward strand.
TTGTCAATGTACCAGCATTAACAGTGTTGAATGCTGATCCGGTAGCTGTTGATACAGGTAATGGTAAAATTTGATCGTATGCTTTGTTTTGGAACCACGCAACATCAAATCCAACTCTGTTTTTTGCAAATTGCATGTTCAAACCTAATTCGACGTTGTCTAATTGTTGTGGTTTTAAGTTTGCATTTTTTGCAGTAGTGTTGTAAGAGTAAACTGCTGTTCCAAATGGAGTTCTTGCAGTGTAAAAATCTTGTAATTGGTTAGGATCTGTATCAGAACCTACCTGAGCGTAAGCTGCTCTGAATTTACCAAAATTGATGAATTCAACATCTTTTAACCAGTTTGAGAAGATAACACTTCCAGAAACTGCAGAATACCAATATGCATTGTTATCTAACGGTAAAGCAGATGATTCATCTCTTCTTACAGAACCTTCTAAATAGTATGTTCCTTTGTAGCCTAAAGTTGCTTGTGCAAATAAACCAAGTACTTCTTTCCTTGTATCTATGATTCTAGGTAAAGCCGGAGCTGATACAGAGTTAGAAATAGTATACAATCCAGGAACATATAATCCTCCTGATGTCGATTGTTGATTAGAGAATTTGCTTTGTACGTTGTAGTTAGTACCAAGAATAACATTAAGGTTTAGTTCCTCAGCTAAATCTCTCTTGTAAGTTGCTAAGAAATCATAATTTTGTTCGCTGTAATCATAAATATCCAAAGCGTAACCAGATGGCTGAGCAGGAAGATTTGCAAGATTTGCATTAGATCCTAAAGTTGCCGGAACTGAACCCGCAGCTATTCTATCCTCGGTTCTCATAGTGAAACCATCAGTACCCATTCTACCTGTGAAACTTAAACTTTTAGATACATCATAGGTTACACTTGCGTTTGCAGCAAATCTCTTTCTGCTATCATTGTTGTAGTTTTGGTATCTTCCGAAATAAGGGTTATCCCAATACGCAGGAGAGATATTTGCAGCACTTGTCATGTTCCAAGTATAGTTTTGGTTGCTCATGTTGTAAAAATCTCTTTGATCATTAAGATCAACGTTGTTCGCCCACCATTGTCTGAAACCAGCAATTTGATTTCCTCCGTAACCAGTTGTATTTCTGTTACGTGTATTTTGTGCTACATAAGTTGCGTTAAATGTAGAACTTAATTTATCGCTAAATTTATAAGTTGCTGAAGCATTAAAGTTGTTCTTGCTTAATAAAGAATTTGGTAAAATGTCAGAACTGTTTGTGTTAGCATAAGTTAATCTGTAAGTTGCTTTATCGCTACCTCCACTTAATGCAATATTGTTTACAGTTGATGTTGCAGTGTCAAAAAATTCAATTGGACCATTTTTTGCTGCAACCCATGGGGTTCTTTGTCCAAAAGTAGCAGAACCTGGAATAAATGAATTGTATTGGTAAACTAAAGAACCATCATATTTAGGTCCGTAAGAAGCATCATCCCCAGTTCTAGCTCTTGGCTGTCCTAAGTAAGTTGAAAATCTTTGTCCGAAATATCCTTGACCGTATTCTGTTTGATATTCAGGGAAAGTTTTTTTATCTACAGTACCCATAGTGTAAGAAGATGAAAACTCTACAGCCATGTCATTTCTTGCTTTTCCTTTTTTAGTAGTAATAATGATCGCACCATTTTGTGCTCTTGATCCGTAAAGAGCTGTTGCAGCAGCACCTTTTAATACGTTGATCTCAGCAATGTTATTTGGGTTGATATCAGAAGCGGCATTACCATAATCGTAACCACCTCTACCATTTTTTTGATCCAAACTGTTTACGTTATTGTTCAAAATTGGCACACCGTCAACTACGAATAATGCCTGGTTATCTCCTAAAAGAGATTTGAAACCTCTAAGAACAACGTTTGTAGATCCTCCAAAGTTAGTACCTTGAGTTACACTAAGACCAGCAACTTTTCCAGATAAGTTATTTACGAAGTTTCCAGTAGGAACAGTTCCTACTTGTTCTGCTGATACTGATTGAGCAGAGTAACCAAGAGATTTTTTCTCTCTTTTAATACCTAAAGCTGTTGTTACAACAACTGCTTCAAGTTCATTTGCGTCAGCACCTAATTTTACATTGATTAGTGATGAACTTGCAGCTATTTCCTGAGATTTCATCCCAATGTAGCTAAATACCAAAACTTGGCTTGTTGATGCTTTGATAGAGAATTTACCATCAAAATCAGTTTGCGTTCCAGTTTTTGTTCCTTTGATCAATACACTTACACCTGGCAAAGGCATACCTGTATTATCGGAAACCATCCCTGAAACAGATCTTTCTTGCGCGAAAGTCAGTTGCGCCACTAGTACTAATAAAAGCACTAAGAATCCATTGAACTTTAGTTTCATTTTTAAATATTTTGAATTAGTATCGCAAAACTCTTAATAATTTGTTAACTTTCCTAATAAATAAAAATCTTTTTTTGATAAACCCTAAAATTTAACATTATAACATATGTTTATGATAGTGTTATATAATTGAAGGTCTTGAATGTTTTCTCCTCCATTTGTGAGGATAATTTTTAATAAACCGTTTTTGGTCTGTATTGCGGTACCAGCGCCGATTCCTATTAATTTTTTAATTTTATTTTTATTCAAAGTGCTTGTCAGGTCTTGGTATAAGCCGTAATCTGTAACAGAGTGTATGAATAAATTTTTGGAGACAATATATCTGTATTCTGTAAGAATTAATGTGTTGAAATTTGACTGCAAACTGTTTTCTAAAAATCCCCTAATTGAATTTATTCCGCCAAAACGTTGCAATTCATTTGAAATGTAGTTTTTACTTTTTAAATAGAAATTTTGTGAATTTATGTTAAGGAAGTTGTTTTCATTTAATTCAAAATTGTATGAAATGTTAAGGCTGGTATAAAATTGTTTGCTTGATTCTGCAGTTTCAGGGTTGTTACTTGTGTCTCTTTTACCGTATCCAATTATAAAGTTTGCAAAAGCCTTTTTAGGAAAAAGATTGTTTGTGTTGTCTGTTTTTTTATACTCTAAAGTCGAAGTGATGTATGAGTTTTTATAATCACTAATTGAAAGGTTGTTGGTGTTTTGAATGTCACTTGATTCTGTCGATTGGTAGCCCAGATATATTTTTGAATTATAATTAAGATAGTAACCCAGATCGATGGCAGTTTTGGTGTTTTGAAAAGTGCTGTCCTGTTTGAATATGTTTAACTGCGCTTTGATTCCCAGAGAGGATTGAAATATATACGGAATTTCTAATTTGGCGTCGAATGTTTTTTGTTGATTTCCGTCACTTTTCCAATACAGGGAGAATTTTTCTCCGGAATGAAGAATGTTTTGTAAAGTAATATCAAGATATCCATTCAGATTTACTTTTTTATTTTCATCATTTGAAAAGCCGATATAGCCATCAAAATTGTTGGCTCTTCTTTTTTCAATATAAGTGTAGATTTTTGTAGAATCGTTAGTGAATAATATTTCAGGATACTTTGTCTGGGAGATAAATTCAAAACTGTTTATATCTTCGTATAGCTGTTTTGTAATTTCCTGATTGAATGTTTTGTTAAGGTATTTTTTGTTAAGTTGTTTTAAATGTCCTTTCGGAAAAAAATCCTTCCCGCTGTTATTTGTGTAATTCAGGATAATTGAATTTACAGTTCGTTTTTTTTCGGATTTAAAATTTAGGTCAGCATAAATTATTGAATTCTTTCTTTGGATATTTTCAAGTTTTATTTTGCTCAGAGCGAAACCCTGTTTTTCTGCTTCAGTTATTTTTTGATTTAAATAATTTTCAATCTCTTTGTAAGGGATGATTACAGTGTCATTTTGAGTTTTAGGTGAATTAAAAAATAAATTATTCCTACCTATATATATATGAATGTTTTTTATTTTGTTTTCAAGACTAATTATAGATAGGTAGGTAGAGTCGTTCGTTTTGTTAGTTTCTGTTATTTTATTGTCCAGATAGCCTTTCTTTAAAAGGATATTGGATGTTTTGTTTGTTTCCTCAAATACTGATTTTATATTGTTGTGTTTTGTTGAGTAGTTTATGGAGTCGATTATTTTGCTTTCATTTTGATCGCTTCCTTTAATTTGTAAATAAAAATGTTGGGCATGGCAGCTCAATCCTATAATGAAAATCAATATGTTTAGAAGTTGTTTCAAGTGTTAAGTGTGGTTTATTAAATGTATTGCAAATATCTATTGTTTGTTTCTAAAATCATAAGGATAAATAATGTTATTGAAAATTAATGAATTAACGTTTGTATAGTGAAAAATATTTTATACATTTGCAACCCCGTAAAAAGCGGGAATTTAATATACATAATAAATTTTTAGTATTAATTATGCCAACAATTCAACAATTAGTAAGAACAGGAAGAACTCAGATAACTAAGAAGAGTAAATCGGTTGCTTTAGATTCTTGTCCTCAAAGAAGAGGGGTTTGTACGCGTGTTTACACTACTACACCAAAAAAACCAAACTCTGCAATGCGTAAAGTTGCGCGTGTACGTTTGACAAATGGTAATGAGGTGAATGCTTACATCCCTGGAGAAGGACACAATTTACAAGAGCACTCGATAGTATTAGTTAGAGGTGGAAGGGTAAAAGATTTACCAGGTGTTAGATATCATATCGTTCGTGGAGCGCTTGACACGTCAGGAGTTGCAGGAAGAACGCAAAGAAGATCTAAGTACGGTGCTAAACGCCCAAAAGAAGCAAAAAAGTAATTTAAAACGTTAAGAGTTGGAGGTTAGGAGTTAAGGGTTACGGATTAAAGATGAAAGTCATAAATCTGAAACACATAACATTTAACGGATAATCTATAACTTTTTATTAAAAAAAAGACATGAGAAAAAGAGCGGCAAAGAAAAGACCACTTTTACCAGATCCGAGGTTTAACGACCAATTGGTAACACGTTTTGTGAACAACTTGATGTGGGATGGTAAGAAATCTACAGCTTTCAAAGTATTTTATGATGCAATTGACATCATCGAATCTAAAAAGCAGGATTCAGAAAAATCTTCATTAGAAATTTGGAAAGATGCTTTAACAAACGTTATGCCTCACGTAGAAGTACGTAGTCGTAGAGTAGGTGGAGCTACATTTCAAATTCCAATGCAAATTAGACCAGACAGAAAAATTTCTATGGCAATGAAGTGGTTAATACTTTATTCAAGAAGAAGAAATGAAAAATCTATGGCACAACGTTTAGCATCAGAATGTTTAGCTGCTGCTAAAGAAGAAGGTGCTGCTGTTAAGAAAAGAATGGATACTCACAAAATGGCAGAAGCTAATAAAGCTTTCTCTCACTTTAGATTTTAATTCGTAAAGAAATGGCTAGAGATTTAAAATATACAAGAAACATCGGAATCGCTGCGCATATTGATGCTGGTAAAACAACAACAACTGAGCGTATCCTTTTTTACACTGGAAAGTCACATAAAATTGGTGAAGTACACGATGGTGCTGCAACAATGGACTGGATGGCTCAAGAGCAAGAAAGAGGTATTACAATTACTTCAGCTGCAACAACTTGTGAGTGGAATTTTCCAACTGAGCAAGGTAAAATTTTGCCTGAATCTTTGCCTTACCACTTTAATATTATTGATACTCCGGGACACGTTGACTTTACCGTAGAGGTAAACCGTTCTTTACGTGTACTTGATGGATTGGTTTTCTTATTTAGTGCTGTTGATGGTGTTGAGCCTCAATCAGAAACTAACTGGAGACTTGCAGATCAATATAGAGTTCCTCGTATGGGATTCGTAAATAAAATGGACCGTCAAGGATCTAACTTTTTGGCAGTTTGTCAACAAGTTCGTGATATGTTGAAATCAAATGCTGTTGCAATCACTTTGCCAATTGGTGAAGAAAATGATTTCAAAGGTGTTGTAGATTTAGTAAAAAACCAAGCTATCATATGGCATGATGCTACTCAAGGGGCAACTTTTGATATTGTGCCGATTCCTGAGGATATGTTAGCTGAAGTTAAAGAATACAGATCTGTTCTTATTGAAGCAGTTGCTGATTATGATGAAAATCTTTTGGAGAAATTCATGGAAGATGAAAGCTCTATTACAGAGGAAGAAATCAACAGCGCTTTAAGAGCTGCTACTATGGATATGGCTATCATTCCGATGATCGCTGGTTCTTCTTTCAAAAACAAAGGAGTTCAGTTCATGTTAGATGCAGTTTGTAAATATTTGCCTTCTCCAATGGATAAAGAAGGTATTGAAGGGATTCATCCTGACGATGCTGAATTATTAGAAGAAGATCAAACTAAAATCTTGCGTAAGCCAGATGTAAAAGAGCCGTTCGCTGCTTTGGCATTTAAAATTGCTACTGACCCATTCGTAGGTCGTTTGGCTTTCTTCCGTGCTTATTCTGGACGTTTAGATGCTGGTTCTTATGTTTTGAACACTCGTTCAGGAAATAAAGAAAGAATTTCTCGTATCTACCAAATGCACGCTAACAAACAAAATCCAATCGACTATATTGAGGCTGGAGATATTGGAGCTGCTGTTGGATTTAAAGATATCAAAACTGGAGATACATTGTGTGATGAAAAACACCCAATTATTCTTGAGTCTATGAAATTCCCTGCACCGGTAATTGGTATTGCGATTGAGCCTAAAACAAAAGCTGACGTTGATAAAATGGGTATGGCTTTGGCTAAATTAGCTGAAGAAGATCCTACATTTACAGTTAGAACTGATGAGGCTTCTGGTCAAACAATTATCTCTGGTATGGGTGAGCTTCACTTAGATATCTTAGTGGATCGTATGAAACGTGAATTTAAAGTTGAAGTGAACCAAGGTGAGCCTCAGGTTGAATATAAAGAAGCGTTTACAAAAACTGCAACTCACAGAGAAACTTACAAGAAACAATCTGGAGGTCGTGGTAAATTCGGTGATATCGTATTTACACTTGAGCCTGCTGATGAAGTTGATGGTAAAGTTCCAAAAGGATTACAGTTTATTAATGCTGTAAAAGGTGGTAACGTTCCTAAGGAATATATTCCATCTGTAGAAAAAGGTTTCCGTGAAGCTATGAAAACTGGTCCTTTGGCTGGTTATCAAGTGGATAGTTTGAAAGTAACTTTGACAGACGGATCTTTCCACCCTGTCGATTCTGATGCACTTTCTTTTGAGTTAGCTGCCAGAATGGGTTATAGAGAAGTAGCTAAAGCTGCTGGTGCAATTGTTCTTGAGCCAATCATGAAAATGGAAGTTATTACTCCGGAAGAAAACATGGGAGATATCGTAGGTGATATCAACCGTCGTAGAGGTCAGGTTAATGACATGGGTGACAGAAACGGTGCTAAAACTATTAAAGCTGATGTGCCTTTATCAGAAATGTTTGGATATGTAACAACATTAAGAACATTATCTTCTGGTAGAGCTACTTCAACAATGGAGTTTTCTCACTATGCAGAAACGCCTTCTAATATTTCAGAAGCGGTAATTAAAAAAGCAAAAGGTAACGCTTAATTCTTAAGAAAATGAGTCAAAAAATCAGAATAAAACTAAAATCTTACGATCACATGTTGGTAGATAAGTCTGCTGAAAAGATCGTAAAAACAGTAAAAACTACTGGAGCAGTTGTAACAGGTCCAATTCCGTTACCAACTCACAAAAAACTTTTCACTGTACTACGTTCTCCGCACGTTAACAAGAAAGCGAGAGAGCAATTCGAAGTAATGTCATACAAAAGATTGATTGATATTTATTCGTCTTCATCTAAAACAATCGATGCTTTAATGAAACTTGAATTGCCAAGTGGAGTAGAAGTAGAGATCAAAGTATAATTTTTTATTATATTTATAAAAAAAAAGCGGAACAGAAATGTTTCGCTTTTTTTTGTTTGGTTAATTTTCTTTTGCGCTCAATTTTAAATATTTGGTTTTTAATGTTTTGGTTCGTTTTTGACAAGCATGTCTTTTGTATGGCGAGCTGGCGATGTTTTTAATTTTCGAAATAGGTGATTTATGTGGTGAATAGGGTCTGTAATAAAAATCAATTTTTGTTTTCTTTATGTAAAAATAACGTAGGCTTAATGGTGTATTTAGTTTTTGAAAAGCTTTTCTAATTGATTTAATTTTTGTAACTGTTTGGTATATTCGATTTTAATGTCTACTTTTGCACTCCCTGTTTGGAAATTTCTGTTATTTTCAAATTGAAGGGAATTTTAGTAATTAATAATTAATATTTATGTCTGGGTTAATTGGTAAAAAAATCGGCATGACTAGTATTTTCGACGAAAACGGGAAAAACATTCCTTGTACAGTAATCGAAGCTGGGCCGTGTGTTGTTACCCAAGTCAGAACCAAAGGTGTTGACGGGTACGAAGCGTTGCAACTTGGTTTCGATGACAAAAACGAGAAACATTCCACTAAAGCGGCTTTAGGTCACTTTAAGAAAGCTGGAACTGTTGCTAAGAAAAAAGTCGTTGAATTTCAAGATTTTGCAACTGAACAAAAATTAGGAGATCTTATTGATGTTTCTATTTTTGCTGAAGGAGAATTTGTAGATGTACAAGGTGTATCTAAAGGTAAAGGTTTTCAAGGGGTTGTTAAACGTCACGGATTTGGTGGTGTTGGACAAGCAACTCACGGTCAACACAACCGTTTAAGAGCGCCAGGTTCTGTGGGAGCTTCTTCATATCCATCTAGAGTATTCAAAGGAATGCGTATGGCTGGAAGAATGGGAGGAGACAATGTAAAAGTTCAAAACCTTAGAGTTTTAAAAGTAGTGGCTGAAAAGAACCTGCTTGTTATTAAAGGATGTATTCCTGGACATAAAAACTCTTATGTAATCATTCAGAAGTAATGGAAGTAAAAGTATTAGATTTCAACGGAAAAGATACTGGAAGAAAAGTTCAACTTTCTGATTCAGTATTCGCAATTGAACCAAACAATCACGCTGTATACCTTGATGTAAAGCAATATCTTGCTAATCAAAGACAAGGAACTCACAAAGCTAAAGAAAGAGCTGAAGTTGCAGGAAGTACACGTAAGATTAAAAAACAAAAAGGAACAGGTACAGCTCGTGCGGGAAGTATCAAAAATCCATTGTTTAAAGGTGGTGGAACAGTTTTCGGACCAAGACCAAGAAGTTATTCATTTAAATTGAATAAGAGCTTGAAAAGATTGGCAAGAAAATCAGCTTTCTCAATCAAAGCAAAAGAGTCAAATATTATCGTTCTTGAGGACTTTAAATTTGAAACTCCAAACACTAAAAATTTCATTAACGTTTTGAAAGCTTTAGGGTTAGAAAATAAAAAATCTCTATTTGTGTTGGGAGAGTCAAATAAAAATGTATATTTGTCGTCACGCAATTTGAAGACCTCTAGCGTTGTAAGTAGCTCAGAATTAAGCACTTATGATATTCTAAACACTAATAATTTAGTGCTTTTAGAAGGTTCTTTGGAGTTAATTGAAGAAAATTTAAGCAAATAATAGGAATATGAGTATCATAATTAGACCTATAGTAACAGAAAAAGTAACCAAAGAAAGTGAAGTTTTAAACCGCTTCGGATTCGTTGTTGACAAAAAAGCAAACAAAGTTCAGATTAAGAAAGCTGTTGAAGCTGCTTATGGAGTAACTATCGTTTCAGTTAACACGATGAACGTAAGACCGGACAGAACTACAAAATACACTAAAAGTGGTTTGATCAGTGGAAAGACAAATGCAATTAAGAAAGCGATTGTTCAAGTACAAGAAGGAGAAACAATTGATTTTTACAACAATATCTAAGATAGAAAAATGTCAGTAAGAAAATTAAAACCTATTACCCCAGGTCAGCGATTTAGAGTTGTGAATGGTTATGACGCCATTACAACTGATAAGCCGGAACGCTCTTTGATAGCGCCGATAAAAAACTCTGGAGGTAGAAATAGTCAAGGAAAGATGACCATGCGTTATACGGGTGGTGGTCACAAGCAGAGATATCGTATTATTGATTTCAAACGTACAAAAGAAGGAATTCCGGCTACAGTGAAATCAATCGAATATGATCCAAATCGTACTGCATTTATCGCTTTGTTAGCTTATGCTGATGGAGAGAAAACTTATGTAATTGCTCAAAACGGATTGAAAGTTGGTCAGAAATTAGTTTCTGGTCCTGAATCTCAACCGGAAATTGGTAATACATTGCCTTTAAGCAGAATTCCTTTAGGAACTGTAATCTCTTGTATTGAGTTACGTCCAGGTCAGGGAGCGGTAATCGCTCGTTCAGCTGGTACATTTGCTCAGTTAATGGCAAGAGATGGAAAATATGCTACAATTAAAATGCCATCTGGTGAAACAAGATTGATCTTGTTAACTTGTTCGGCTACAATTGGAGCTGTTTCTAATTCAGACCACCAATTAGTTGTATCTGGTAAAGCAGGTAGAACAAGATGGTTAGGAAGAAGACCTAGAACAAGACCTGTTGCAATGAACCCTGTTGATCACCCGATGGGTGGTGGAGAAGGACGTTCTTCTGGTGGACATCCACGTTCAAGAAATGGAATACCAGCAAAAGGTTATAGAACTCGTTCTAAGAAAAACCCGAGTAACAAGTATATCGTAGAACGTAGAAAGAAATAATAAGATATGGCACGTTCATTAAAAAAAGGACCTTTCGTTCATTATAAGTTAGACAAGAAAGTTCAGGAAAACATTGAAAATGGTAATAAAGGAGTAGTAAAGACTTGGTCTAGAGCTTCTATGATTACTCCGGACTTTGTTGGACAGACTATCGCAGTTCATAACGGTCGTCAATTTGTACCAGTTTACGTAACAGAAAACATGGTAGGTCACAAATTAGGAGAGTTTTCACCAACTAGATCTTTTAGAGGTCATGCTGGAGCAAAAAATAAAGGTAAAAAATAAGAAGCAATGGGAGTTCGTAAAAGAGAAACAGCAGATGCGAGAAAAGAGGCTAATAAGTCTATTGCTTTCGCAAAATTGAATAACTGCCCTACTTCACCTAGAAAAATGCGCTTAGTAGCGGACTTGGTAAGAGGTCAGAAGGTAGAGAGAGCACTTAACATCTTAAGATTCAGTTCTAAAGAGGCTTCAAGAAAATTAGAGAAACTATTATTATCTGCAATCAACAACTGGGAGCAAAAAAATAGTGAAGGTAATTTAGAAGAAGCTGGATTATTTGTTAAAGAGATCAGAGTAGATGGTGGAATGATGTTGAAAAGACTTCGTCCAGCTCCACAAGGTCGTGCACACAGAATAAGAAAACGTTCTAATCACGTAACAATCGTGCTTGGAGCTATCAATAACACACAAAGCAATTCTTAAGCAGCATGGGACAAAAGACAAATCCAATTGGAAATAGACTTGGTATCATCAGAGGGTGGGACTCAAACTGGTATGGTGGAAATGATTACGGTGATAAACTTGCCGAAGATCACAAAATCAGAAAGTATATCCACGCTCGTTTATCAAAAGCTAGTGTATCTAAAGTAATCATCGAGAGAACTTTGAAACTTGTAACCGTTACTATCACTACTGCCAGACCTGGTATCATTATCGGAAAAGGTGGACAAGAGGTAGACAAGTTGAAAGAAGAACTTAAGAAAGTTACTGACAAAGAGGTTCAAATCAACATCTTTGAAATTAAAAGACCTGAATTAGATGCTTATCTTGTGGCGACAAGCATCGCTCGTCAAATCGAAAGCCGTATTTCTTACAGACGTGCAATCAAAATGGCTATTGCTGCTTCTATGCGTATGAACGCTGAAGGTATCAAAGTTTTGATTTCTGGTCGTTTGAATGGTGCTGAGATGGCGCGTTCAGAAGGTTTCAAAGAAGGTAGAATTCCTCTATCAACTTTCAGAGCTGATATTGATTATGCTTTGGCTGAAGCTCACACTACTTATGGTAGAATGGGTATCAAAGTATGGATCATGAAAGGTGAAGTTTATGGAAAGAGAGATCTTTCCCCACTTGCAGGAATGGATAAAAAACAATCCGGAACTGGTGGTGGTAAAGGTGGAGATTCTCCGAGAGGAGACAGAAAACCTTTTAATAAAGGTGGTAAACCAGACGCTCGTAAAAGAAAGTAAATTTTTAAACTAAAGAAAAATGTTACAGCCTAAAAGAACAAAATACCGTAAGGTACAAAAAGGTAAAATGAAAGGTAACTCTCAAAGAGGGCATGAACTTTCTAATGGAATGTTTGGTATTAAATCTGTACATGAAGATGGAATGTTCTTAACCTCTCGTCAAATCGAAGCTGCGCGTATCGCTGCAACTCGTTTCATGAAGAGAGAAGGACAATTATGGATCAAAATATTTCCAGACAAACCAATTACTAAGAAACCTCTTGAGGTACGTATGGGTAAAGGTAAAGGTGCCGTTGAATATTGGGCTGCCGTTGTTAAACCCGGAAGAATTATGTTTGAAGTTGGAGGAGTTCCTTTATCAGTTGCAAAAGAGGCTTTACGTCTTGCAGCTCAAAAGCTTCCAGTAAAAACTAAGTTCGTCGTTGCTAGAGATTTCGAAGCATAATTTATAGTATATTATGAAACAATCAGAAATAAAAGATCTTTCTGCAGCGGAGTTGCAAGAAAAACTTAGTCAAACTAAGAAGATATATGCTGACCTAAAAATGGCCCACGCTATTTCTCCAATTGAGAATCCACTTCAAATTAGAAGTGTAAGAAGAACAGTTGCAAGATTGGCTACAGAGCTAACTAAAAGAGAGTTACAATAATTGTATTCTGCTGAAAGATGGAAGAAAAAAGAAATTTAAGAAAAGAAAGAATTGGTGTTGTTACTTCAAATAAAATGGATAAATCTATTGTTATTGCTGAAGTAAGAAGAGTAAAACACCCATTATACGGTAAGTTCGTGTTGAAAACAAAGAAATACGTTGCACACGACGAAACAAACGACTGTAACATTGGAGATACTGTAAGAATTAGCGAAACGCGTCCTTTAAGTAAAACAAAATGTTGGAGATTAGTTGAAATCTTAGAAAGAGCTAAATAATTATGGTACAACAGGAATCAAGACTAAAAGTAGCAGATAACACGGGAGCAAAAGAAGTTTTAACTATCCGTGTTTTAGGAGGTACCAAAAGAAGGTATGCCTCTGTTGGTGACAAGATTGTAGTATCTATTAAAGATGCAACTCCTAACGGTAACGTTAAAAAAGGAGCTGTTTCAACTGCAGTTGTTGTACGTACCAAAAAAGAAGTGAGAAGAGCCGATGGTTCTTATATCCGTTTCGATGATAATGCATGTGTTCTTTTGAACGCTGCAGGGGAAATGAGAGGAACACGTGTTTTTGGTCCGGTAGCAAGAGAACTTCGTGAAAAACAATTCATGAAAATTGTATCATTAGCACCAGAAGTGCTTTAATTCGTTTTAAGATGATAAAGCTAAAAATTAAATCAGGAGATATCGTAAGAGTTATTGCTGGAGACCATAAAGGTGCTGAAGGTAAAGTTTTACGTGTTTACCGTGAGAAAAATAAAGCGATAGTTGAAGGTGTAAACATGGTTTCGAAACATACAAAACCAAGTGCTAAAAACCCTCAAGGTGGTATCGTTAAGAAAGAAGCTTCTATACAAATATCTAACATTTCACTAATTGATCCTAAAACAAAGGAAACAACTAGAGTTGGTATTAGAGTAGAAGGAGATAAGAAAGTAAGATTTTCGAAAAAATCTAATCAAGTACTATAGTAATGGCATATACACCTAGACTAAAAGAAGAATATAAGAGTAGAGTAATCTCTGCTCTTAAAGAGGAATTCGGATATACAAACGTAATGCAAGTTCCAAAATTGGAAAAAATCGTTTTGAGCCGTGGAGTTGGTGCAGCTGTATCTGATAAAAAACTTATTGACTATGCAGTTGATGAGTTGACAAAGATCACTGGACAAAAAGCAGTATCTACAATTTCAAAGAAAGACGTTGCGTCTTTCAAATTGAGAAAAGGGATGCCTATTGGAGCAAAAGTTACTTTACGTGGTGAAAGAATGTATGAGTTTTTAGACAGACTTATTACTTCTGCTTTGCCACGCGTTAGAGATTTTAGTGGTATCAAAGCTACTGGTTTCGACGGAAGAGGTAATTACAACCTTGGAGTTTTGGAGCAAATCATTTTTCCTGAAATTGATATTGACAAAGTAAACAAAATTTCAGGTATGGATATTACATTTGTTACTACTGCAAAAACAGACAAGGAAGCAAAGTCATTATTGGCTGAATTAGGATTACCTTTTAAAAAGAATTAAGACATGGCTAAAGAATCAATGAAAGCCCGTGAGGTGAAAAGAGAGAAAACGGTAGCTAAGTATGCTGAGAAAAGAAAAGCTTTGAAAGAAGCCGGAGATTTTGAAGGTTTACAAAAATTACCTAAGAATGCTTCACCAGTTCGTTTACACAATCGTTGTAAATTAACAGGTAGACCTAGAGGTTATATCCGTCAATTTGGTATTTCACGTGTAACTTTCCGTGAGATGGCTAATAATGGATTAATTCCTGGAGTTAAAAAAGCATCTTGGTAATCTCGCAATAAGTTAGTACTTTTGCAAACCAAAAAATAATTTTAATTGATTAAAGGTTCGGGAGGCGAGTGCCTCCCGAAAACCATAGTCGCAATCAAATACATATGTATACAGATCCTATTGCAGATTATTTGACTAGAGTTCGTAACGCTGTGGCTGCAAACCACAAAGTTGTTGAAATTCCAGCTTCTAATCTAAAAAAAGAAATAACTAAGATCTTATTTGATCAAGGTTATATCTTGAGTTACAAATTTGAAGACAACTCTGTTCAGGGTTCAATCAAAATCGCTTTGAAGTATGATAAAGATACTAAAGAGCCTGTAATTAAAGATATCCAAAGAATTAGTAAACCTGGTTTACGTAAATATGCTGGTGCTGCCAAATTACCAAGAATCCTTAACGGATTAGGAATTGCTATTGTTTCTACATCAAAAGGTTTAATGACCGGGAAACAAGCTAAGCAATTAAATGTAGGTGGTGAAGTAATTTGTTACGTATACTAATTTTAAAGACTAAATAAGATGTCAAGAATAGGTAAAAGCCCAGTTGTAATCGCTGCCGGAGTAACTGTTGAAGTTAAAGACGGTATCGTTACGGTAAAAGGAAAAAAAGGTCAACTAACTCAGGAGTTTTCGGACATTACTGTAAAAGTTGAAGGCGATCAAGTTCTATTAGAAAGATCGTCTGATCATAAAGACCAAAGAGCAAAACACGGATTATACAGATCATTGATCAATAATATGATTATTGGTGTATCTGAAGGTTTTACAAAAGAACTTGAATTAGTTGGAGTTGGTTATAGAGCTTCAAACCAAGGTCAAAAGTTAGATTTAGCTCTTGGATATTCTCACAATATTGTTTTAGAAATCGCTCCTGAAGTGGCTTTGGAAACAATATCTGAAAAAGGTAAAAACCCTATCGTAAAATTAACATCATTTGATAAACAACTTTTAGGTCAGGTTGCTGCGAAAATCAGAGGTTTCCGTAAGCCTGAACCATATAAAGGAAAAGGTGTTAAATTTGTGGGTGAAGTATTAAGAAGAAAAGCAGGTAAATCAGCTTAAAAAATAAGATTATGTCATTAACAAAATCTGATAGAAGACAGAGAATTAGATTCAGAATTAGAAAAACGATTAGTGGTACTGCTACTAACCCAAGACTATCTGTATTTAGAAGTAACAAAGAAATTTACGCTCAACTTATTGATGATGTAAATGGAGTTACTATATTAGCTGCATCTTCAAGAGAAAAAGAAATAGGAAAAGGTACTAACGTTGAAATCGCTACTGCTGTTGGAAAACTGGTTGCTGAGAAAGCGTTAAAAGCCGGGATTGATACCATCACTTTTGACAGAGGTGGTTATTTATATCACGGTCGTATTAAATCATTAGCAGAAGGCGCAAGAGCGGCTGGACTTAAATTCTAATATATTATGTCTAAATACAAAAATGTAGAATTGGTAAAACCAAGTGGTCTTGAACTTAAAGATCGTCTGGTAAGTGTTAATCGTGTTACTAAAGTTACAAAAGGTGGTAGAGCTTTCGGTTTTTCTGCTATTGTAGTTGTAGGTGATGAAAACGGAGTAGTTGGTCATGGATTAGGAAAATCTAAAGACGTTTCTGAAGCAATTGCGAAAGCAGTGGAAGATGCTAAGAAAAATTTAGTAAAAATTCCTTTGAACGGACAATCTGTTCCTCACGAACAAAAAGGTAAATTTGGTGGTGCACGTGTATTCTTAATTCCTGCGTCTCATGGTACAGGAGTTATTGCTGGTGGAGCTGTTCGTTCAGTTCTTGAATCAGTAGGTATTCACGACGTATTATCTAAATCTCAAGGATCATCAAATCCTCATAACGTGGTAAAAGCAACTTTTGATGCTTTATTACAAATGAGAAGCGCTCATACTGTTGCAAAACAAAGAGGTGTTTCTTTAGAAAAAGTTTTTAAAGGTTAATTCAAGGAAATTATGGCTAAATTATTAGTAAAACAAGTAAGAAGCAAAATCAACTGTCCTCTTTCTCAAAAGAGAGGTTTAGAAGCTTTAGGTCTACGTAAAATGGGACAAGTTGTAGAGCATGATTCAAACCCTGCTATCCTTGGTATGATAAACAAAGTTAAACACTTAGTTTCTGTCGAAGAAGCTAAATAACAAATACTGTTATGAATTTAAGTAACTTACAACCAGCTGAAGGGTCAACACACAATCAAAATAAAAGATTAGGTAGAGGAGAAGGTTCAGGAAAAGGTGGTACTTCTGCAAGAGGTCACAAAGGAGCAAAATCTCGTTCTGGTTATTCTAAAAAGATTGGTTTTGAGGGAGGGCAAATGCCACTTCAAAGACGTGTGCCTAAGTTTGGTTTCACAAACATCAATCGTAAAGAATACGAAGGTGTTAATTTAGATACGCTTCAATTATTAGTAGACAATGGTGTAATTACTGATTCTGTTTCTATGACAGATTACGTAGCAAACCGTCTGGCTACCAAAAATGAAATCGTTAAGATTTTAGGTAGAGGAGAATTGAAAGCAAAATTAAAAGTAACTGCACACAAATTTACTGCTACTGCAAAAGCTGCTATTGAAGCTGCTGGTGGAGAAGCTGTAACTATATAACTTATCTATTAAGATGAAGAAATTTATTGAATCAATAAGTAATGTTTGGAAAATCGAAGAACTGAAAAACAGAATCTTAATTACATTAGGGTTGTTATTAGTATATCGTTTTGGTGCACATGTTACGCTTCCTGGAATTGACGCAACTCAGTTGACAGGTTTAGCAGGGCAAGCTTCTAATGGTTTAACTGCCATTTTTGACATGTTCACTGGAGGAGCTTTTGCAAAAGCTTCAGTTTTTGCTTTAGGTATTATGCCTTATATTTCTGCATCTATTGTTGTTCAGTTAATGGGAATTGCGATTCCTTATTTACAAAAACTTCAAAATGATGGAGAAAGTGGTAGAAAAAAGATTAATCAAATCACTCGTTGGTTGACTATAGCTATTACACTGGTTCAAGGTCCAACTTATATCTACAATTTATACAGAACGTTGCCTGGAAGTGCATTCTTACTAGGTTTTAATTCACCTGAATTTTTATTCTCTTCTGTTATTATCTTAGTTACTGGTACAATTTTTGCTATGTGGCTTGGAGAAAAAATTACGGATAAAGGTATTGGAAATGGAATTTCATTGTTGATTATGGTTGGTATCTTAGCTCGCTTACCGCAAGCTTTTATACAAGAATTTACAACCAGAGTTACCAATAACAATGGAGGTCCAATGTTATTAGTTATTGAAATTATTGTGTGGTTATTAGTAATCATCGCTTGTGTATTGCTTACAATGGCAGTACGTAGAATTCCTGTTCAATACGCTCGTCGTACAACAACAGGAGATTACGAGCAAGATTTAGCAGGTGGTAATAGACAATGGATTCCTCTTAAGCTTAATGCTTCGGGAGTTATGCCAATTATTTTTGCGCAAGCAATTATGTTTATTCCTGCAGCTGTAGCTGGATTGTCTAAATCAGACACATCACAATCTATCGTTGGAGCATTTAGTGACATATTTGGATTTTGGTATAATTTTGTTTTTGCAACTTTAATTATTGTATTTACATTTTTCTATACTGCTATCACGGTACCTACTAACAAAATGGCTGATGATTTAAAGAGAAGCGGTGGTTTCATTCCAGGAGTTCGTCCGGGAGCTGAGACTTCAGATTTTCTTGATAAAGTGATGTCTTTAATAACTTTCCCAGGATCTTTATTCCTTGCTTTGATTGCTGTGTTCCCAGCTATTGTTGTAAGTATTATGGATGTACAACAATCTTGGGCAATGTTTTTTGGAGGTACCTCATTAATAATTATGGTTGGTGTTGCGATAGATACTATTCAACAAATCAATTCATACTTGTTAAACAAACATTATGATGGTTTAATGAAGACTGGTAAAAATAGAAAAGCAGTAGCTTAATATATTTATGGCAAAACAATCAGCAATAGAACAAGACGGATCAATCATCGAAGCATTGTCAAATGCGATGTTCCGTGTGGAGTTAGAAAATGGACATATCGTAATTGCTCATATTTCCGGTAAAATGCGTATGCATTACATCAAATTACTACCTGGTGATAAGGTGAAACTAGAAATGAGTCCTTATGATTTGTCAAAAGCAAGAATTACTTATCGATATTAAAGGATATTCACTATGAAAGTTAGAGCATCAGTAAAAAAGAGAAGTCCCGAGTGCATCATTGTGCGTAGAAAAGGGAGATTGTACGTAATAAACAAAAAGAATCCTAGATTTAAACAAAGACAAGGATAATTATGGCAAGAATAGCAGGGGTAGATATCCCGAAAAATAAAAGAGGTGTTATAGCACTTACCTATATCTTTGGATTAGGAAGAAGTAGAGCTATTGAGATTTTAGAAAAAGCTCAAGTTAGCCAAGACAAAAAAGTTCAAGATTGGAATGATGAGGAGATCGGAGCGATTCGTGATGCAGTTTCATTTTACAAAATTGAAGGAGAATTACGTTCAGAGGTTTCTTTAAACATCAAACGTTTAATGGATATTGGTTGTTACAGAGGTATCCGTCATAGATCTGGTCTTCCGTTAAGAGGACAAAGAACTAAAAACAACTCTAGAACAAGAAAAGGTAAAAGAAAAACTGTTGCGAACAAGAAAAAAGCAACTAAATAATAAGTAATATGGCTAAAGCAACTGCAAAAAAACGTAAAGTTATCGTTGAATCAACGGGTGAAGCTCATATTTCTGCCACTTTCAACAACATCATTATTTCTTTGACAAATAAGAAAGGTGAAGTTATTTCTTGGTCTTCAGCTGGTAAAATGGGTTTCAGAGGTTCTAAAAAGAACACTCCGTACGCAGCTCAGATGGCAGCAGAAGATTGTAGTAAAGTAGCTCTTGAGGCAGGACTTAAAAAAGTAAAAGTTTATGTAAAAGGACCAGGAAACGGACGTGAGTCTGCTATTCGTTCTATTCATAACGGTGGAATTGAAGTTACAGAGATTATCGATGTTACTCCAATGCCTCACAACGGATGTCGTCCTCCTAAAAGACGTAGAGTTTAATACTCAAAATTTATAGTATAACCTAGATTGAACATAGATTATCGAAGGATAAGACCTGAATTCATAATCTCAATCTTAAACAATTTAAAATGGCAAGATATACTGGTCCTAGTACAAGAATCGCTCGTAAATTTGGCGAAGCAATCTTCGGAGATGATAAATCTTTCGAAAAAAGAAATTACCCACCTGGACAACACGGGATGGCTAAAAAAAGAGGAAAAAAATCTGAGTACGCTGTTCAGTTAATGGAAAAGCAAAAAGCTAAATATTCTTATGGAATTTTAGAAAAACAATTCAGAAATTTATTCGAAAAAGCATCAGCAACTAAAGGAGTTACTGGTGAAGTTTTATTACAATTATGCGAAGCAAGATTGGATAACGTAGTTTTTAGAATGGGTATTGCTCCTTCTAGAAGAGGTGCACGTCAAATTGTATCTCACAGACACGTTACTGTAAATGGTGAAGTTGTTAATATTCCTTCTTACCACCTTAAGCCTGGTGATAAAGTTGCAGTTCGTGAAAAATCTAAATCTCTAGAAGCTATCGAACGTTCTTTGTCAAATTCAAGTCATGTTTATGAATGGATTACCTGGAACAATGATCTTAAAGAAGGAACTTTCGTTTCTGTACCTGCAAGACTTCAAATTCCAGAAAACATTAAAGAACAATTAATCGTAGAGTTGTACAACAAATAATAATTGACTTAGTCGAAATTTATGGCAATATTTAATTTTCAAAAGCCCGATAAAGTTATCATGATCGATTCAACCGATTTTGAAGGTAAATTCGAATTTAGACCTTTAGAACCTGGTTATGGATTGACTGTTGGTAATGCACTTAGAAGAGTTTTGCTTTCAGCATTAGAAGGTTATGCAATTACATCTGTTCGTATCGAAGGTGTAGATCATGAGTTTTCTACTATTTCAGGTGTTGTTGAAGATGTTACCGAAATTATCCTTAATCTAAAACAAGTACGTTTTAAACGTCAAATTGAAGATATCGATAATGAAGCAGTTACTATTTCTGTTTCTGGTAAAGATCAATTAACAGCAGGTGATTTTCAGAAATTTATCTCAGGTTTTCAAGTGCTGAACCCAGACCTTGTTATCTGTAATTTAGATCCGAAAATCAAATTGAACTTCGATTTAACAATCGAAAAAGGTAGAGGATACGTTCCTGCTGAGGAGAACAAAAAACAGAACGCTGCAATTGGTACCATTTTTACAGATTCTATTTTTACTCCGGTAAAAAATGTAAAATATGCAATTGAAAACTTCCGTGTTGAGCAAAAAACAGATTACGAAAAATTAGTTTTTGAAATTAAAACTGATGGTTCTATTAATCCAAAAGATGCCCTTACTGAAGCTGCTAAAGTTTTAATTCACCACTTCATGTTATTTTCTGACGAAAGAATTACACTCGAGGCTGACGAAATTGCACAAACAGAATCGTATGATGAAGAGTCATTGCATATGAGACAATTGCTTAAAACTAAGCTTGTTGATATGGACTTATCTGTGAGAGCATTAAATTGCTTGAAAGCGGCTGAAGTTGATACACTTGGTGATTTAGTATCGTTCAATAAAAATGACCTGATGAAATTCCGTAATTTTGGTAAAAAATCTTTAACTGAACTTGATGAACTTGTTGCAGTTAAAAATTTAACTTTCGGAATGGATTTAGCTAAATACAAACTAGATAAAGAATAATTCAATCCGCTACGGCGGATTAAATTTAAAATAGCAATGAGACACGGAAAAAAATTCAATCACTTAAGCAGACAGACTGGACATAGAAAAGCTATGTTGGCTAATATGGCTTGTTCTCTTATCGAGCACAAACGTATTAACACTACTGTTGCTAAAGCTAAAGCGCTTAAACAATTCGTTGAGCCTTTAATCACAAAATCAAAAGAAGATACGACTCACAATCGTCGTATTGTTTTTGCTTACTTACGTAGCAAATATGCTGTAACTGACTTGTTCAGAGACGTAGCTGCTAAAGTTGGTGACCGTCCAGGTGGATACACTCGTATCATTAAAGTTGGAAATCGTTTGGGAGATAATGCTGATATGGCAATGATCGAACTTGTAGATTTCAATGAACTTTACAATGGAGGTAAAAAAGAAGTTAAAAAAGCAAAAAGCCGTCGTGGTGGTAAAGCAAAAAAAGCTGAGGAAACTTCTGAAGCTCCAGCTGCTGAGTCTGAATCGACTACTGAAGCTTCTGAATAATTATGAAAGTAATGATTCTATAGAAATCAAGGATAAACTAATTTTTAGTTTATCCTTTTTTTTTGCATTTTTTAAATTGAAATTTAACTTATTTCACTAGTTAGGTTTTATTTTTATGAATGAAATTTTTATTTTTTTTTGGAAGGCCTCTTTTAAAGAAGTAAATTTGCAAAATATCTAATTATAAATGAAATGGGCTTGCCGGGTTTCATTAAACAATTATAAAAAACAATACAACTAAAGAATGAAATACACTAAACGACAAAGCGCCATTTTATTACTAAGCGATGGGACTATTTTTCACGGAAAATCTATTGGTATTAGTGGTAAAACTTTTGGAGAGGTTTGTTTTAATACGGGAATGACCGGATATCAGGAGATTTTTACAGATCCTTCTTATTTTGGGCAAATTATGGTTGCAACGAATCCTCATATTGGAAATTATGGTGTTAATGATTTAGAAATTGAATCTGATAGTATCAAAATTGCTGGCTTAGTTTGTAAAAACTTCAGCTTTAACTATTCCAGAGAAGACTCTTCCGGAAGTTTAGAAGATTATTTTATTAAACAAAATTTAATCTGTATTTCGGATGTTGATACCAGAGCCCTTGTAAGTTATATTCGTGACAATGGTGCGATGAATGCGGTTATTTGTACGGACGATACTTCGATTGAAGATTTGAAAAAAGAATTGGCAAATGTGCCAAATATGGAAGGTTTAGAGTTGGCATCGAAAGTTTCAACTACTGAGCCTTATTTTTTTGGTAATGAAAATGCTTCCTATAAGATTTCTGCCTTGGATCTTGGAATAAAAAAGAATATTTTAAGGAATCTTGCCAAGAGAGATTGTTACATAAAAGTATATCCTTACAATTCGACTTATAAAGATATGTCGGAATTTAATCCGGATGGATACTTCTTGTCAAACGGGCCTGGTGATCCGGATCCTCTTTTTGGAGCTATCGAAGTAGCAAAAGATATTCTTGCTGATGACAAACCTTTATTTGGGATTTGTTTAGGACATCAGATAATTGCTTTGGCAAACGGAGTTCAGACTTACAAAATGTTTAATGGTCACCGTGGAATCAATCACCCTGTTAAAAATTTAATTACAGGTAAAGGTGAGATTACTTCACAAAATCATGGCTTTGCAGTAAACAAGGAGCAATTAAACAATCATCCGGATTTAGAGATTACACATTTACATTTAAACGACGAAACTGTTGCCGGTATGCGTATGAAAAATAAGAATTGTTTTTCAGTACAATATCATCCGGAAGCTAGTCCGGGACCACATGATTCCTCTTATTTGTTCGATCAGTTTGTTGAGAATATTAAACTTGCTACTGCTAAAACGATATAGTTAATAAGTAAAGGTGTTTAATGGTTAAAATGCATTTTTTCTATTAAATATTTTTATAATTTCGAAAAAAAATATAATTTATTAATAAAAAACAAAAATAATGAGTATTATAATTAAAGTTCACGCAAGACAAATTTTTGATTCCAGAGGTAATCCTACTATTGAAGTTGATGTTGTAACAGAAAACGGAGTTTTAGGAAGAGCTGCTGTTCCATCTGGAGCTTCAACTGGAGAACATGAAGCTGTTGAACTACGTGATGGAGGAAAAGCATTTCTTGGAAAAGGAGTTTTAAATGCAGTGAATAATGTAAATACCGTTATTGCTGAAGAATTAGTTGGAACTTCTGTTTTTGAACAAAATACAATTGATCAGTTAATGATTGATTTAGACGGTACTCCAAATAAATCTAAATTAGGTGCTAATGCAATTTTAGGAGTTTCTTTGGCTGCTGCAAAAGCTGCTGCTAATGAACTTGGATTACCATTGTACAGATATGTTGGTGGGGTTTCTGCTAATACATTGCCTGTTCCAATGATGAACATTATCAATGGAGGTTCTCACTCTGATGCTCCTATCGCATTCCAGGAGTTTATGATCTTCCCTGTAAAAGCAACTTCTTTCTCTCATTCTATGCAAATGGGAACTGAAATTTTTCACAGTTTGAAAAAAGTATTACATGACAGAGGCTTAAGTACTGCTGTTGGTGATGAAGGTGGTTTTGCTCCGAATTTAGCGGGTGGTACTGAAGATGCTTTGGATACTATCAAATTAGCAGTTGAAAATGCCGGATATACTTTTGGTGACGAAATCATGATTGCTCTTGACTGTGCTTCTGCTGAATTTTATGTAAACGGTAAATACGATTACTCTAAATTTGAAGGAGAAACTGGTAAAGTAAGATCTTCTGTTGAGCAAGTTGAGTATTTGGCTGAATTAGTAGCTAAATATCCAATTATCTCTATTGAGGATGGAATGGATGAAAATGATTGGGATGGCTGGAAACTTCTTACTGAAAAAATTGGACATAAAGTTCAATTAGTAGGTGATGATTTGTTCGTTACTAATGTTGAACGTTTGTCTACTGGAATTGAAAAAGGAATCGCTAATTCAATTTTAGTAAAAGTTAACCAAATTGGTACTTTGACAGAAACTATTGCAGCTGTAAATATGGCTAAAAATGCAGGATATACTTCAGTAATGTCTCACCGTTCAGGAGAAACAGAAGATAATACTATTGCAGACTTAGCAGTAGCTTTAAACTGTGGTCAAATTAAAACAGGTTCTGCTTCCCGTTCTGATCGTATGGCAAAATACAATCAGTTATTGAGAATTGAAGAAGAGTTAGGAAGTACGGCTTACTTCCCGGGATTAAACGCTTTCAAGATCAAATAAAAGTAAGAGTTATATATTAAAATTGAACCATTCGTTTCTGCGAATGGTTTTTTTTTGGAGTTTTAACAAATTCATAGCAGGATTCTTTTTTTAATTAGTCTTAAATTCCTTAGATTTGATAAATTATTATTTTAAAGATTTATTTCCGATATATTATGTCAAAAATAGCTACATTAGAAGTAGATGGTCAAAAAATTGAACTTCCGGTAATCACTGGGAGCGAAAATGAATCAGCTATCGATATTAACAAATTACGTGATTTAACAGGTATTATTACAATTGATCCTGGATACAAAAATTCTGGTTCTTGTAAAAGTGAAATCACTTTCTTAGACGGAGAATTAGGAATTTTGCGTTACAGAGGATACTCCATTGAAGATTTAGCTGAAAAGGCTAGTTTTCTGGAAGTATCTTATCTTTTAATTTTTGGAGAACTTCCAACATCCCAGGAATTGGAGCAGTTCGAAAATGGTATCAAAAAACATACTTTGGTCAACGAAGAAATGAAAAATATCATTGACGGTTTTCCAAAAACAGCACATCCAATGGGTGTTTTATCTGCCTTGACAAGTGCTTTAACAGCATTTAATCCAAAAGCGGTAAACGTTGAGAATGAAAAAGAAATGTACGAAGCCATTTGTAAAACAATGGGTAAATTTCTTGTAATTGCTACCTGGACCTATAGAAAATCTATGGGATATCCATTAAATTACTACGATAACACAACAGGTTATGTTGATAATTTTATGCAATTAATGTTTAAATTGCCTACAGGGCCTTACTCGGCAAATCCTGTTATCGTTGATGCTTTAGATAAATTATTTATTCTTCATGCAGATCACGAGCAAAACTGTTCTACTTCAACAGTAAGAATGGTTGGTTCTTCTCATGCTGGTTTATTTGCTTCTATCTCTGCTGGTGTTTCAGCTCTTTGGGGACCACTTCACGGAGGTGCAAATCAGGCGGTTCTTGAAATGCTGGAAGAAATTAATAAAGATGGTGGCGATACCGATAAATTTTTAGCGAAAGCAAAAGATAAAAACGATCCTTTCCGTTTAATGGGATTTGGTCACAGAGTTTATAAAAACTTCGATCCAAGAGCTAAAATCATCAAAAAAGCAGCTAAAGAAGTGTTAGAGACTTTAGGAGTTGATGATCCTATTTTAGAAATTGCTAAAAAATTAGAATCAGCTGCTCTTGAAGATGATTATTTCAAATCAAGAAATTTATATCCAAATGTAGATTTCTATTCCGGAATTATTTACAGAGCATTAGGAATTCCAACTGATATGTTTACCGTAATGTTTGCTATTGGCAGATTACCGGGATGGATCGCACAATGGAAAGAAATGCGTGAAAATAAAGAACCAATCGGACGACCTAGACAAATTTATACAGGACACCCATTAAGAGACTTTAAGTCTAACAAATAAAATAACTTTAAAAGCTTCACTTAACTGTGAAGCTTTTTTTATATTTGCCCAAAATATAATAAAGTTATGTTGCAATTAAATGTAAAGAACGAAACGTCAAGATTACGTGCAGTAGTTTTGGGTTCTGCTGTTCATAATGGGCCGACTCCATCTATTGATGAAGCTTATGATCCTAAATCATTGGAACATATTAAGGCAGGAACTTATCCTATTGAAAAAGATATGGTTGCTGAAATGGATGCTTTTAATGCTGTTTTTCAAAAGTATGATGTAAAAGTCTATCGTCCTGAGATGATAGAAAATTATAACCAAATTTTCGCCAGGGATATTGGTTTTGTTATTGACGATACTTTTGTGAAATCTAATATTTTACCGGACAGAGAAAGAGAATTAGATGCAATTCAATATGTAATTGATCAGATGGATGCCACAAAAGTGGTTCGCCCTCCGGAAGAAGTTCATATTGAAGGAGGCGATGTAATGCTTTGGAATGATCATATTTTTATCGGAACTTATAAAGGAAGTGATTACAAAGATTATATTACTGCCCGAACCAATATGCAAGGCGTAAACTATATTAAAGAATTATTTCCGAATAAAATTGTCAAAGAATTTGATCTGGTTAAATCTAAACTTGAGGCAAGGGATAATGCGCTGCATTTAGATTGTTGTTTTCAGCCAGTGGGAAAAGACAAAGGAATTATCTATAAACGTGGATTTCGTGAGGAAGCTGATTATTTGTATTTAGTCAACCTTTTTGGAAAAGAAAATCTATTTCATATCGAAAGAAATGAAATGTACCATATGTTTTCGAATGTATTTTCAATAGATACGAATGTGGTGGTTTCAGAGAAAAATTTTACCAGACTCAACAATTGGCTACGTGCCAATGGGTTTACGGTTGAAGAAATTCCGTATGCTGAAATTGCGAAACAGGAAGGATTGTTGAGATGTTCGACTTTACCATTAATTAGAGATTAGAAAATAAGTTTCAAGTTTCAGGTTTCAAGTTTCACGTTCTTTACGAAACTTGAAACCTGAAACAAAAAAATATAAAGAAAATGAAACAAACTACAAATGCCATCGTAATGATCCGGCCAGTTGCTTTCAGAATGAACGAGCAAACGGCTGTAAATAATTATTACCAAAAAGTATTAGACGGACTTTTGCCAAGTACTGTAAATGCAAAAGCACAACAGGAATTTGATGATTTCGTTGAAAAATTGAGAGCGGTAGGGGTTGATGTTACAGTGATTGACGATACTTTAGAAACGGATACGCCAGATAGTATTTTTCCAAACAACTGGGTTTCATTTCATGAAAATGGCGATGTGGCTTTATATCCTATGTTTGCCGAAAATCGTCGTCAGGAACGTCGTGAAGATATTTTAGACACTCTTGAAGATAAAGGTTTTGTAATTTCAAATATAATAGATTACACGTCGGCTGAAGAAGACGGGTTTTTTCTGGAAGGAACAGGAAGTTTACTTTTAGACAGAGCTAATGCAAAAGCATATTGTGCTTTGTCACCTCGTGCCGATGAGGAATTATTTATCGAATTCTGCGAAGATTTTGATTATGCACCGGTTATTTTTGAAGCTTTTCAAACCGTTGATGGTGAACGCAAACTAATTTATCATACAAATGTTATGATGTGTTTAGGGGAAACTTTTGCTGTTATCTGTGCAGATTGTATTGATGATAAAAAAGAACGCAAAATGGTTTTAGATAACCTGAAAGCCGATAAAAAAGAGATTATCCTGATTACAGAAGCTCAGGTGAATAATTTTGCCGGGAATATGCTGGAAGTTAAAGGTACAAATGATAAGAAGTATATTGTAATGAGTGCTTCGGCTCACCAAAGCTTAACTCCAAAACAAATTGCGCAACTAGAAGGTCATGCTGAAATTTTAAGTTCAAGCTTAGATACTATCGAAGCTTGTGGCGGAGGAAGTGCAAGATGTATGATGGCGGAAGTATTTTTGCCAAGAAGTTAAAAGTTAAAAGCGAAATAATAAAATTTGATATTAAAAAGGCTCAACTATTTAGTTGAGCCTTTGTTTTTTTATAAATTATGATGTCTAATGTTACTTATTGATTAGTTTTTCAAGCCTTGCCATCATTTCATCTTTTTCTTTCAGCATACGCTCGTATAACTCAATTTTTTCTTCATGCAGCTTGATTAGTTTCTCAATTGGATTATTATTGAAAGTTGGATTGTAATTTATCAAGCCCTGAGTATCGTGAAAAGTATTAGAAATAATATTTATAGCCTGCTCTTCATCAAAATTCTGAAAAGCTTCCACAGGAATTTTTAAGGCATGTGAAATTTGATCCAGGATATCATCTTCAATTACATCTTTTTGCTCCAGCATAGAGATTTTCTTTTGATTCCAGTCATTTCCCAGATCAAAAGCTAATGACTCCTGTTTGATACCAAGCATTTCTCTGAAACGTTTTACGTTTCTTCCCTGATGTATTTTCTGTTCCATAATAAATATAAATTTTCTGAAGGCTCAAAGATAAAGCCATTGGATTAAAAATTCTGAGATTTAAAGATAAAAAAATATCCTATAAAACATCGATTTTGTCAGAATATTACAGTAAAAAATAAATTTACATCAAATTTCCTTTTACAATATTAATGATTGAACTAACGATATATTGAATTCCGATTGATATAACAATAAAACCAACAATTCTGGAAATGGCCACAATTCCTGATGCTCCCAGTATTCGGGCTAAGTAATGTGCGCTTTTTAGAATAGCAAAAATTGCTACAGCAATAGCAAGAATTGCTAAAGTTGAAATAATAATTTCTTCCATTCCGTGATGTTCCTGGTAAAAAGCAATCAACAAAGAAATTGAACCGGGGCCGGCTAACATTGGAATTGCTAATGGAGTCAAGGCAATGTCGTTTCGTTGTTGAGCTTCATTTTCAATTTTTTTATTGATCCCTCGTTTTTTGTTGAATTTTCCGGAAAGCAAGGAGAATCCCGAGCTTACAATTACAATTCCGCCCGCAATTCGAAGTGCATCAATACTGATTCCAAAAAAAGTCAATACATACTGACCGATAAAATAAGAAACAATCAAAATGATAAAAACGTTTATCGCAGTCCATAATGAAATTCTCGAGCGCTCTTTCTGAGAATCATGCTGTGTCAGTCCAACAAAAATAGGAACTGTGCCGATTGGGTTTAATACGGAGAAAAGAGCAGCAAATAAGTAAATGAATAAATCCATATTGTTTGGGTTAGTGGAGTAAAAATAGTCAATTTTTAATATTTCACGGCATATTCATGTTTGGAGATTGTTTTTTTATTGCTACTATTTCTGTGAAAATAACGTAAAATAAGCTCATTCTTTTTGATTACTTTTGTAGCATATTTTAAAATGATGAAAAACAAAAAAACTCTAGTTCTGGGTGCTAGCACAAAACCAGATCGCTACGCTTATAAAGCTATAAATGCATTGGTCCAAAAAGGACATACTGTTTTGGCAATTGGCCAAAATACCGGTGAAGTTGCCGGGGTAAAAATTTATACGAAAGCTATTCCAGTGAAAAATATTGATACTGTAACTTTATATTTAAATCCTTCCCGTCAACGTGATTACTATAATTATATCATAGAAGCACAGCCAAAAAGGGTAGTCTTTAATCCCGGAACTGAGAATCCTGAATTATATCAATTGCTGGAACTAAATAATATCAAGGCAGAGGTTGCGTGTACATTAGTTTTATTGGCTACAAATCAATATTAATTTTCAGAACTTTTTTCGGTATCTTTTTTGCATATTAGCGATGCTAAATGAGTTTCAGTGTTAGTAAGCCAAAATAAAAGAACCATAAAAATAGTACTTTTGAAGGTATGGAATTTTCATCAAAATTAATAGAAAAAGCAGTCAATGAAATGTCGCAATTACCCGGAATTGGTAAGAGAACGGCTTTGCGATTGGTTTTGCATTTATTAAAACAACCGAAAGAACAAACAGGTTTTTTGTCTCAGGCATTGCTAAACATGCGTGAGGATATAAAGTTTTGTAAAAGTTGTCATAATATTTCAGATACAGAAGTCTGTGAAATCTGTGCTAATTCAGCAAGGAATCATCAGTTGATTTGTGTGGTTGAAGACATTCGGGATGTAATGGCAATTGAGAATACAGGCCAATACAAAGGTATTTATCATGTTTTGGGCGGAAAAATTTCTCCTATCGAAGGCGTCGGTCCAAGTCAGTTAAATATTTCAAGTCTGGTGGAAAAAGTAAAATCCGGAATTGTAAAGGAGATTATTTTTGCATTAAGCTCAACAATGGAAGGTGATACGACAAATTTCTATATCTACAAACAAATTGCGGAGTCAGATATTGTAATTTCAACAATTGCAAGAGGTATTTCAGTTGGGGATGAGTTAGAATATGCGGACGAAGTTACACTTGGACGAAGTATTTTGCATCGTATTCCGTTTGAAAAAACGTTCAAAAACAATTAAATAAGATCAATTAAAAAGTAGATTTCCTGAAGATTAAAGGAAAACCTATATTTGCCGATAAAATATTTACAATGACAAAAAACAGCTTTTATATATTACTATTGATTAGTGTATTATTTACATCTTGTATTCCTGTAAAAGACTTGGTGTATTTACAAGATAAAAATACTTCCGGAGAGCAAAATACTATCGCTGCTGTCGAGTCTAAGCCTTACAGATTACAAACTAATGATGTTATAACCGTTGATATAAAGGCGATTGACCCTAAGCTGGTTGCTATTTTTAGTAAGTCTACAACAGGAGGGGCAACGGAGAAATCAGAGTCAGCTTTGTATTTTGAAGGTTTTACCGTTGATGATCATGGAAATATCAGAATGCCGATTTTAGGAGAAATAAATGTTATTGGCTATACCCTTGAAGAGGTGAGATTGATCATTGAAAAAAAATTGCTGGAAGAATATTTTAAAAGTGAGGCTAATATTTTTGTTACAGTAAAATTAGCAGGCTTCAGATATACTATAAATGGTGAGGTTGGAAGTATGGGTACAAAAACATTATTTCAGTCGCATGTAAATATTATGGAGGCTATTGCAAATGCGGGTGATATTACAACCGTAGGCGACAGAAAAGCGGTAACCGTAATTCGTCAGACACCGACCGGAGTTCAGATGCATGATATTGACCTTACAGATGTGAATGTAATGAAATCTCCCTATTATTATTTACAGCCTAACGATTACATCTACGTAAAACCATTAAAACAAAAAACATGGGGTACAGGACAGACTGGTATACAGTCCATCAGTACTGTTATCACTTTGCTGTCGCTGGCAACAACAGTTTATTTGCTCCTTAAAAATTAAAAACAGATTCAAAGATGTTAGATATAAAAGATTTTTCGATGTTTGAAAATCATTCGAATTTTGATTTTAAAGGGCTTTTATTAAAGATTCTCAGTTATTGGAAATGGTTTCTTATTAGTTTAATCATTGCATTTGCAATTGCATATCAGGTAAATATTCGAAAAGAAAAGATTTACGGAATGCAGACAATGATTTCTATTAAGGAAGAAAGCAATCCGTTTTTTACGTCAAATACAAGTTTGGTTTTTAACTGGGGAGGAATTTCTGATCAGGTAAACGGGATTTCGACCATATTAAAGTCCAGATCACATAATGAGCTTGTTGTTGATAAATTACAGTTCTATATTGATTATCTTACTCAGGGAAAATATAATTTGGTTGATTCGTACGGAGAAGTACCTTTTTATTTAAATATTGATAAATCCAGCGGGCAGCTTGCCAATACTTTAATCAGTATTAAATTTTTAAGTGAAAATGTATATGAAATCAGGATTCCCTTTGAGAATAATTCTGTTTCCTTAATAACATATTCGAAAAACTCTTATTCCAATACGTCGGTTCAGCCAGTAGAATTTGTAAAAAGATATAAAGTCGGAGAGCAGGTCACACTGCCTTTTCTAAATTGGAAATTGCAAATCAATGACAATCCCGGATTTTATAAAGGGAATGAGTATTTTGTTCGATTTAATGATTTTGATAATACGGTTTCGAATTACAGAGCAATTAATGTAGACGATGATGACAAGGGAGGCTCTTTGCTGACGTTATCATTGCAGGGTACAAACAAAGCAAGGATGGTTGATTATTTGAATTCGACAGTAAAAATGTTGATCAAAATTCAGCTTGACGGGAAAAATCAATTTGCAAACAATACAATACGATTTATTGATAGTACTCTTGTTGCAATGGAATCTCAGTTAAAAGAAAATGGGAATGAATTAAAGTCTTTCCGAAAAGATAAAAATATCTACGAGATTGAAGATGGCGGAGCTAAATTTTCTGATAAAATAATGGATTTTGATGTACAGAAAGATCTGATTTCGAGAAAAATTGCTTACTATAATTCATTAAAAACGTATTTGAATAACAGTGTAGATTATTCCCGATTACCCGCCCCGTCAGTTGCAGGAATTGAAGATCCGAATATTGTTGTGAATGTTTCAAAACTGATTGCGCTTTCTACACAAAGGTCAGAAATGGCCTATGCAGTAAAAAGTGATAAGATTTTTAAGGATTTCGACAATCAAATGCATGCCGTGAAGGATGTTTTGCTTGAAAATATCATTAGTGCAAAATCATCATTATTGTATGATTTGTCGATGATAAACGCAAAAATTGGTCAGGCAGAAACTACCGTTAAAAGACTTCCGGAAGAACAACAGGAATTGTTGAAGATTAAAAGGAAATATGATTTAAATGATAATATTTACACTGAATTTCTTCAAAAACGAAATGAAGCAGAAATTGTAAAGGCTTCTAATTTGTCGGATATCCATTTTATTGATCCCGCAAAAGATATAGGCGGAAATTTAATTGGCCCTAAAACTTCTGCAAACTATGTCCTGGCTTTGTTTCTGGGGATGTTAATTCCTTTATTGTTTGTGTTTGTGATTTTCTTCGTTAATAATTCAATTCAAAATATAGAAGATATAAGTAAATTAACGCAGATTCCTATTATTGGAGTAATTGGTGTTAATAAAGACAATATAAACCTGGCAGTATTTGACAAGCCTAAATCTGCACTTTCAGAATCCTTCAGGACCATTCGTTCTTCGTTACAGTTTCTTTATAAAAAACAGCGGGTAAGCGGAGCAAAAACATTAATGATTACTTCTTCGATAAGCGGTGAAGGAAAGACATTTTGTTCCATAAATATTGCAACTGTTTTTGCTTTAAGCGAAAAGAAAACAGTGATAATAGGTTTAGATTTGAGAAAACCAAGATTGGCTGACGAATTTGGTCTGACAAATAATGTGGGCGTAGTGAATTACCTTATTAAGCAAAAAAGTCTGGAGGAAATAACAAATTCAACCAATATTGCAAATCTTGATGTTATTCTTTCCGGTCCGATTCCGCCAAATCCATCTGAGCTTATTTTAAGTGAAGCGATGAAAGAATTGATAGACGAATTAAAACAAAAATACGATTATATTATTCTGGATACTCCTCCGGTTGGGTTAGTGTCAGACGCTTTAGAGCTGGCTCAGTATGCAGATGTAACCTTGTATATTGTGAGACAAAACTATACTAAAAAGGATATGATCACCTTGTTGAATAACCGAATAAAAAGAGGAGAACTTAACAATGCGAGTATCGTTTTAAACGGATACGAGAATAAGGCTAAATACGGCTCCGGATACGGATATGGTTATGGCGCTTATTCTAACGGATATCATGAAGAAGAAGAAGAAGAAAAGAGTTTTATAAAATCTATTTTCAATAAATGGAATAAAAAATAATTTGAAATACATGGGAATAGCAGCTCAATATACAATTTTAATTACGGGAGGTGCCGGCTTTATTGGTTCCAACTTATGCGAGCATTTTCTAAAAGCGGGTCATAAAGTTGTTTGTCTGGATAATTTTGCGACAGGGCACCGCCATAATCTGGAAGATTGTATTGAGAACCCGAATTTTAAATTAATTGAAGGTGATATTCGTAATATCACCGATTGTCTTTTAGCAGTGAAGGGAGTCGATTTTGTGCTGCATCAGGCTGCTTTAGGTTCTGTTCCGAGATCTATAAATGATCCGATAACGACAAACGATGTTAATGTATCCGGTTTTTTAAATATGTTAACCGCCTCCCGCGATGCTAAAGTGAAAAGATTTATATACGCCGCAAGCTCTTCGACATACGGAGATTCTGAAGGATTGCCAAAAGTAGAAGAAGTTATTGGTAAGCCACTGTCACCATACGCCATAACTAAATATGTAAACGAATTATACGCTGAAATTTTCAGTAAAACATATGGGCTGGAAACGATAGGATTGCGTTATTTTAATGTTTTTGGAAGAAAACAAGATCCTAATGGAGCCTACGCAGCAGTTATTCCTAAGTTTGTTATGCAATTTATGAATTATGAAAGCCCGGTCATTAACGGTGATGGAAATTACTCCCGTGATTTTACCTATATCGATAATGTGATTCAAATGAATGAACTGGCTATGATAAGCCAAAATAAGGAGGCAGTAAATACCGTTTATAATACGGCATTCGGAGATCGTAATACTTTAAATGATCTGGTAGGATATTTGAAAAAATATTTAGCGGAATTTGACCCGAAAATTGCTGATGTAGAAGTTGTTTATGGCGCAAACAGAGCGGGAGACATTCCGCATTCACTGGCAAGTATTGACAAAGCCAAAAATAAGCTGGGATACAATCCAAAATATTCTTTACAGGAAGGATTAAAGGAAGCGGTAAGCTGGTACTGGAATAATTTGAAATAGAAATCAAAGATTAAGATAATAAATAACTAAATGGAAGTAACCAAAATTTGTTGCATTGGTGCAGGTTATGTCGGAGGACCGACAATGGCAGTAATTGCTCAAAAATGTCCACATATTCAAGTGACTGTTGTTGATTTGAACGAACAAAGAATTAAAGACTGGAATGATCCGGATACCAATAATATTCCGATCTATGAGCCGGGACTTTCAGAAATTGTTGCAGAAGCGAGAGGCAGAAATCTTTTTTTTTCGACTGAAGTCGAAAAAGCAATTGATGAAGCTCAGGTCATTTTTATATCAGTAAACACTCCAACTAAAACCTACGGAAAAGGAAAAGGTATGGCAGCTGATTTAAAATATATTGAATTGTGCGCGAGACAAATTGCAAAAGTTGCAAA
Source organism: Flavobacterium circumlabens (assembly GCF_004345565.1). Lineage (GTDB taxonomy): Bacteria > Bacteroidota > Bacteroidia > Flavobacteriales > Flavobacteriaceae > Flavobacterium > Flavobacterium circumlabens. The sequence continues at coordinate 120,434 of NZ_SLWA01000005.1, forward strand.
AGAAAATAAAATTGTAGTTGAAAAGTCAACATTACCAGTTCGTACGGCAGAGGCAATCAAAAGTATTCTGGATAATACCGGAAACGGAGTCCAGTTTCAAATATTATCTAATCCTGAATTTCTGGCGGAAGGAACGGCTGTTACGGATTTATTAAATCCGGACAGGATCTTAATCGGTGGAGATACAACTCCCGAAGGAGAAGCTGCAATTAATGCCTTAGTTGATGTCTACGCTAACTGGGTCAGCAAAGATAAAATTCTGACTACAAATGTTTGGTCTTCAGAATTGTCTAAACTTACAGCAAATGCATTTTTGGCGCAACGTATTTCATCTATAAATGCAATGTCAGAACTATGTGAAAAAACGGGTGCTGATGTAAGTGAAGTGGCTAGAGCAATTGGTATGGATAGCCGAATAGGGTCAAAATTTTTAAAAGCGTCTGTTGGTTTTGGAGGTTCCTGCTTTCAAAAAGACATTTTGAATTTAGTTTATATAGCAAAATCATATGGCTTAAATGAAGTGGCAGATTATTGGGAACAGGTTATTATTATGAATGATCATCAGAAACGAAGATTTTCAAATAAGATTGTTCAAACCTTATACAATACTGTCGCCGATAAGAAAATTACATTTTTAGGATGGGCATTCAAGAAAGACACAAATGATACCCGTGAGTCAGCAGCAATTTATGTAGCGGATGATTTGATTAATGAACAGGCTAAAATCTCGGTTTATGATCCGAAAGTTTCAAGAAATAAAATGCTGGCGGACTTAAATTATTTAGAAAGCAGATCAGTTGAGGAAAATAATAATGCAATTCTTGCGTTTGATAATCCTTATGATGCTTGTAAAGGCTCACATGCCATTTCAATTCTTACCGAATGGGATGAGTTTGTCGCTTATGACTGGCAAAAAATTTATGATTCAATGCATAAGCCGGCATTTCTTTTTGATGGCAGAAATATTTTAAATGCTAAAGAACTGGAGTCAATTGGCTTTGTTTACAAAGGGATAGGTTCTTAATTGAAAATTAAGATTGATATAAGATTTGATGCGAAATGAGATAAAGAAAAGAGTGAAAATTTTATTTCAATATAAAAAAAATTATGAATTGGTATGTAGTGTATACTAAGCCCAAATGGGAGAAAAAAGTTTCGGAAAGGCTAAATCAAATAGGTGTTGAATGCTATTGTCCTCTGATAAGTCAGATTAAACAATGGTCGGACAGAAAGAAAAAAATTGAGGTACCGCTTTTTAATTCCTATGTTTTTGTTCAGTTGCCGGACGCTGATAGGAACACAGTTTTTCAGGTTGCCGGGGCAGTGCGATATTTGTTTTGGTTAGGAAAACCCGCAATTGTGAAAGATGAGGAAATTAATATCATAAAAAATAGTCTCACGGATTTAAATGTTAGTGAAATATCAGTCACTCCATTTCAGGTAGGAGACCGAATAAAATTAGAATCAGGGGTTTTTAGTAATCAGGATGCAATTGTTCAGGAGGTATCAAAAACGCATTATATCCTGGTTTTAGAATCTTTAGGATGTGTTTTGAAAATAAAATATAAATAATTTATTTTTTTACTTGTTATAGATTTATACAATAGAAGATGAAATGCTTTTTTAGCTTTTTATCTTCTGTTTTTTTTAAATGCAAACTTAAGGTCTGATTCATAAAGGTTTGCTTTGTTTTTTAGCCTTTTAATTTTTAGTCAGTTAAGTTCTACTGTAAACGGTATTGAATAAGTTGACTTAATGTGTTATATTTGCCTAAAAGGGATTTTGAGTTATCTGTGTCAGCTTTAATGTGACTCAGAGTGGCGAAGCCGTGAATTGTAATGAAAAAAGTGGATAAAAACGACTACAAAATAGACAAAAACATAAAAATAGCTATTATTGGTTTAGGTTATGTTGGTTTGCCATTGGCCAGATTATTTGCTACCAAATATTCGGTTATAGGTTTCGATATAAACGAATCAAGAATTGCATCTTTAAAATCCGGAACAGACACAACATTAGAAGTTGATGATGTTACTTTGCAGAAAGTATTAGTAAATAATTCGAGTCAGAATACCGGATTATATTGTACCAGTTCTTTAGATGATCTGGCAGCTTGTAATTACTTTATAATAACAGTTCCAACACCAGTAGATAAAAATAATCGTCCGGATTTAACGCCTTTGTATAAATCCAGTGAATCAGTTGGTAAAATATTGAAAAAAGGGGATATTGTGATTTACGAATCAACAGTATATCCGGGTGTTACAGAAGAGCAATGTGTTCCTGTTTTAGAAAAAGTTTCAGGATTAAAGTTTAATGAAGATTTTTTTGCAGGATATTCCCCGGAAAGAATAAATCCCGGAGATAAGGAACATACGGTCGAGAAAATTCTAAAAGTTACATCAGGATCCACATTAGAAATTGGTTTGAAAGTAGATGCTTTATATAAATCAGTTATTACCGCAGGTACGCATCTGGCTCCTTCCATAAAAGTAGCAGAAGCCGCTAAAGTGATAGAAAATTCTCAACGGGATATTAATATTGCTTTTGTTAATGAATTAGCCAAAATATTCAACTTAATGGGGATTGATACTCAGGAAGTATTAACTGCGGCAGCTACAAAATGGAATTTTTTGCCCTTTAAGCCAGGCTTGGTTGGCGGACATTGTATTGGTGTAGACCCTTATTATCTGGCTCAGAGGGCGCAGGAGTTTGGTTATCATCCTGAAATAATTTTAGCAGGTCGACGTTTAAATGATAGTATGGGAGAATATGTTGCTTCGCAAATAGTAAAGCTCATGATCAAAAAAGGAATTTCTGTTAATGGTGCAAATCTTTTAATGCTTGGAATTACTTTTAAAGAAAACTGTCCTGATGTTCGAAATACAAAAATTGTAGATGTTGTAAAGGCATTAAAAGAGTACGGAATTATAGTAACCATATTTGATCCAATTGCTAATGCAAATGATGTAAAAAAAGAATATAATTTAATAACAATTAACAATATTCCGGATGATAAATTTGATGCGATTGTTCTGGGAGTAGCACATGCAGAATTTTTAGAATTAAATTTCTCAGAACTTCAAAAAGAAGATAGTTTAATATATGATGTAAAAGGAGTTTTAGGAGCTATAGCTGATAATAGATTATAGTAACTAAAGGTCTTTTTTTATTTTAAGAAAAATGAAAACAAAAAATTCAATTATACATGTCATTTTAACTGGTGGAGTTGGTAGTAGATTATGGCCTCTTTCCCGTAAAAGTCAACCTAAACAATATTTAGAGATATTTGAGAATAAATCATTATTTGAAATGACAGTGGAACGCAACAGTCATTTAGCGGATAAAGTAATGGTCGTTGGAAATGTAGACAATCATCATTTAAGTGGTAAAGTGATGGATAAAACCGGAACAGGCTACTTAAACATTGTGGAGGCAACTCCAAGAAATACAGCTGCTGCTATTGCCTTTGCTGCATTTGCATCAGATCCTGATGATATATTAATTATTACTCCGTCAGATCATATCATTGATAAGATGGAAGATTATAATAAAGCTATTAATGAAGCCATTCTAAAAGCGGAAGACGGCTATATAGTAACATTCGGAATTATTCCAACTAAGCCCGAAACAGGTTACGGATATATTGAATCAAAAGGAGATAAAGTACTGTCATTTCGAGAAAAACCAAATCAAACTACAGCAAAAGAATTTATTGCGAGAGGTAATTTTTTATGGAATAGCGGAATGTTCTGTTTTAAGGCAGGAGTTCTTTTGGATGAATTAAAGCAATTTCAGCCAGAGGTTTATGAAAAATCTAAGGCAGTTTGGGAAGCAAATGAAAAAGGGCTTCTTAATTTAGATTTGTCGATGGAAATTCCGTCAATTAGTATTGATTATGCCGTGATGGAGCGCAGTAAAAAAATTAAAGTGGTACCGGCTTCATTCTCCTGGTCAGATTTAGGTTCTTTTGAATCTGTTTATGACTATTTGCTTTCAAAAAATCATCCTGTTGATAAAAATGGAAATATGGTCATTGGTTCTGGAAAACATACTACTTTTCTGGGATTAAAAAATATTATTTTTGTATATACCGATACAGCAAATCTAATTTTGCAAAAAGAAAACTCACAAGATGTAAAAGACATATACAGTGAGTTGGAAAAAATAAATTCAGATTTATTAAATTAATTAAAATTTAAAATGAAAAAAATACTTATAACAGGTGGTGCCGGTTTTATTGGATCGCATGTAGTTAGACGTTTCGTAAATAGATATCCAGATTATCAAATTTTTAATTTAGATGCTTTGACTTATGCAGGGAATCTGGAAAATATAAAAGATATTGAAAACCACCCAAATTATCATTTTGTTAAAGGAGATATCGTGGATGAAGCATTTATCAACGAATTATTCCTAAATTATAATTTTGATGGAATATTACACTTAGCAGCAGAATCCCATGTAGATCGTTCTATCGAAGATCCCTTGGCTTTTGTGAAAACAAATGTTATTGGTACTATGAATTTGTTAAATGCTGCAAAAAATCAATGGAAGGATGATTTTACAAATAAAAGATTTTATCATATAAGTACAGATGAAGTTTACGGTTCTCTGGGAGCTGAAGGCCTTTTTACTGAAACTACAGCATATGACCCTAATTCACCTTATTCTGCATCAAAAGCAAGTTCAGATCACTTTGTGAGAGCTTATGGAGAAACATATGGCTTACCTTATGTTTTAACTAACTGCTCTAATAATTATGGCTCGTATCACTTTCCTGAAAAATTAATTCCTCTTTTCATAAACAATATTATAAATAATAAGCCATTACCCGTTTATGGAGATGGAAATTATACGCGCGACTGGCTTTTTGTAGAAGATCATGCTATTGCAATAGATTTGGTTTTTCATAATGGGAATAACCATGAAACTTATAATATTGGAGGATTCAATGAGTGGAAAAATATAGATTTGGTTAAATTACTATGCCAGATCATGGATCAAAAATTAGGAAGAGCTGAAGGTACTTCTCAAGAACTAATAACTTACGTAAAAGACAGGCCAGGTCATGATTTGAGATACGCAATTGATGCATCTAAGATTAACAAAGAACTAGGATGGAAACCTTCGGTGACTTTTGAAGAAGGGTTAGAAAAAACAATAAATTGGTATCTTGAAAATGAAGAATGGCTACAGAATGTAACTTCAGGCTCTTATAAAGATTATTATAAAAAACAATACTCATAGATTTATTTGTATCAAATATATTTAATATGAAAAAAATAATATACGTTCTTACTCTGTTTATTCTTTTACTTACTTCCTTACATGTTAATGCTCAAGATATCCTTAGGTCTAAAGATTTAAGTACAGTAAATGTAGATTATTTGACAGATAGCGATATAGCTAAAATTGATGCACAATTAAAAAGCAATAATACTACGATCGAACAAGTTGAATCAATGGCACTTTCCAAGGGAATGAGTCAGACAGAATACGATAAACTGAAGTCAAGGCTTAATGAATATGCAGGTAAATTTACTAATAGGCCAAAAATTCAGGAGAACTCAAATGAATCTGATCGAAAACAAGTCAAAATTATTAATGAAAAAGTCAAAGATTCAGCTAACTCATTAATTTTTGGTTCAGAGCTTTTTGATAATCCTACTCTTAATTTTGAACCAGATTTAAAATTAGCAACTCCAATGAATTATATGTTGGGGCCTGGAGATGAATTACAAGTAAGCGTATATGGCGTTCAGGAATATAATGCAAGCATCCCAGTAAGTGTTGAAGGGAAAATATCAATTCAAAATGTTGGACAAATAGCCGTTTCAGGAATGTCAATTGAAGCTGCGACCCAAAAAATAAAAGCAGCAATTGCTAAAGTATATAGTACGGTTAGATCTGGACAATCTCAGGTAAGTATTAGTTTAAGTCAAATACGAACTATTAAAATAACAGTAGTTGGAGGTAAACAACCTGGTAATTATTCAATCTCATCCTTAGCTACAGTATACAATGCTTTACATTTAGCTGGTGGTCCGGGAAAAAATGGGAGTTATAGAAATATCGAATTAATTAGAAATAATAAAGTTTTTAAAAATATAGATATTTATAGGTTTTTAGTTAAAGGAGACCAATCTGATAATGTTAGCTTAAAGGATAATGATGTGATTAGAATTCCAGCATATAGCCAAAGAGTAACAGTTGAAGGAGAAGTAAAGCGCCCTGGTATTTTTGAGATGAAAAAAGGAGAAACGTTTTCTGATCTATTAAATTTTGCTTCAGGATTTAATGAATTTGCATACACTGCTTCTGTAAATGTTGTGCAAAAAACAGGTAAAGAATTTAAAGTTCATGATATAAACGAAAGTGAGTTTAGTACTTATAATCCACAATCAGGAGATGTTTTTAAAGTGACGAAAATTTTAAGCCGATTTGAAAATCGTATCAAAATAGAGGGGGCTGTTTTTAGACCTGATTATTACTCTTACATGGAAGGTATGAGAGTTTCAGATCTTATTACAAGAGCTGAAGGACTTAAGGAAGATGCTTACAGCAAAAGGGCAAGAATTATTCGTTTAAAATCTGATTTAACTACAGAAATAGTAAATATAGATTTAAGTGCTGCCTTATCCGGTGATACAAATGCGGACATTGAATTAAAAAGAGAAGATATAGTAACAGTTTATTCTATTCTGGATTTCAGAGAAGAGTATAAAGTCACTATCGACGGAGAAGTAAAAAAGCCTGGTACATATGATTATTTTGATAACTTAACTTTAAATGATTTAATTGCACAAGTTGGAGGTTTAACTGGTTCTGCTTCTAAAAGAGTTGAAATTGCAAGAATGGTAAAATCGGATGTAATAGATGATTCTGATCCAAAACGAATTGAATTAGTAGAACTTGAAATTACTGCAGACAATAATGAACAAACCAAGAATTTTATTCTAAAGCCTTTTGATGTCATAAATATTCGAAGAATTGCTGTTTATGAAAAACCACAAATGGTTTTAATTTCCGGCGCTGTAGCTTATCCTGGAAAATATGTTTTAGCAAACAAAAAGGAAAAAGTATATGATATAGTTATGAGAGCTGGAGGGTTAACTTCTATTTCTAATATTGAAGGAATGAAAATCAAGAGGCCTATTAAACAAGAAGAAATTGATAAACTAGAAAGTATAAATTTAAATCTGTCTAAAAATGATTCTTTAAAAGAACAATTGGAAGACTTAAAGTTTTCAACTATTCCAATTAATTGGGAAAAAATACAAAAAGATAAAAATCATTATTCTAATGTTACTTTATTTCCAGGTGACGAAATTCAGGTAGCAGTTTATAATGAAGGAGTAAAAGTAACAGGTAATGTCTTATTAACATCTGAAATTCCTTACAGAAATGGAAAAGGATTTAGATATTATATTAATGCAGTAGGTGGAGTAAACAATAAAGGCTGGAAAAGAAAAGCTTATATAATATATCCTAATGGAAAAGCTGATGTAACGAAATCATTTTTATTTTTTAGATCATATCCTACTGTAGAGCCAGACTCTCAAATAGTTGTTCCGGAAAAACCTGAAACTAAGAAAATGAGTACCGGGGAGTGGGTAAGTATTGGAAGTGTTCTAACAAGTTTAGCATTATTAATTGTTACTGCTTTTAAATAATTATGGATATTAAACCAATAAGCAACGATGAAATATCGTTAAAAGAGTTAATCGAAAAAGCTAAGGACTGGTATAGTTTTTTATGGTCGCAGTGGAAAAAGATATTTTTGGCCGGACTAATTGGTGCTGTTATAGGATTAACATATTCTTTCACTAAAAAACCTATTTATACCGCTAATTTATCGTTTGCACTTGAAGACGAAAAAGGAGTCGGCGGAATCGGAAGTGCATTAGGACTTGCCAGCACACTTGGATTAGATTTAGGGGGTAGTGGGGGAGGAATTTTCACCGGGTCAAATTTGACAGAATTGTTTAAATCCAGATCGATGGTTGAAAAAACATTATTGTCTCCGGTAAATGTGGACGGCAAAGTTATTTCTTTAGCAGAAATGTATATTCAGAACAATAAATGGAGAGATAACTGGAGAGAAAATTCTAAACTAACTTCAATTCAATTTTTACCAAATAGCGATAGAAAAAACTTTTCCAGAATACAGGACAGTATAATCGGTGCTATGTACAGTAATCTGTCTAAATCTAGTTTATCTGTTGGACAAAAAGACAAAAAAGTTTCTATAATTAATATTGATGTTTCTTCAACTAATGAATTGTTTGCCAAGTATTTTTGTGAGGCATTGGCAAAAGAGGTTTCTGATTTTTATATTAAAACCAAAAGTAAAAAAGCACGTTTAAATATGGCAATTTTACAAAAGCAAACAGATTCAATTCGGGGTGAATTAAATGGCGCTATTACAGGTGTAGCTGCTGCTAACGATAATACTTTTAATTTGAATCCGGCACTTAATGTACGGCGCGCCCCTTCCATGAGAAGGCAAGTTGATGTACAGGCAAATACAGCAATATTAACAGAACTTGTTAAGCAAACTGAATTGGCAAAAGTAACTTTACGAAGAGATACACCTTTAATTCAGGTTATTGATCGTCCAATTTTGCCTTTGTCAAAAGAACGATTTGGAAAGATGAAGGGAATAATTCTAGGGGGATTTCTAGGAGGATTTTTGATTTTAATTTATCTCATTATTAAACGGATATTTAAGCAGTTACTTTAAATATATTTATAAATACTTATAACAATTACATATGTTAAATAATAAAACGATACTTATAACCGGAGGAACTGGTTCTTTGGGTAAGGCCTTGACAAAGCATATTTTTAAAACTTATCCATCAGTTAAAAAAGTGATTATCTTTTCAAGAGACGAGCAAAAACAGTTTCAGATGGCACAAGAATATCCTACAGATAAATATCCGCAAATACGTTTTTTACTAGGTGATGTTAGAGATGAGCAAAGATTGATTAGAGCTTTTCAGGGAGTAGACTATGTTATTCATGCAGCGGCTATGAAACATGTTCATTTAGCAGAATATAATCCTGATGAATGTATTAAAACAAATATTGGTGGTGCTCAAAATGTAATTCATGCAGCAATGCAGACTAATGTACAAAATGTAGTTGCATTGTCAACAGATAAAGCTTGCGCTCCTATTAATCTTTATGGCGCAACTAAGCTAACATCAGATAAGTTATTTGTTGCAGCTAATAATATAAAAGGTTTTAATCCTATAAAATTTTCAGTAGTAAGATATGGAAATGTTATGGGATCTAATGGTTCTGTAATTCCTTTTTTTATTAATAAAAAGAAAGAAGGGAAGTTACCAATTACAGATTTAGCAATGACACGCTTTAATATCTCTCTTCAGGGAGGGGTAGATATGGTCATGCATGCTATGGAACACGCATGGGGTGGAGAAATCTTCATACCTAAAATACCGTCTTATAAAATTACTGATGTTGCAGAAGCAATCGCACCAGATTGCCCAATTGAAGTAGTTGGAATTAGACCAGGTGAAAAAATACATGAAGAAATGATTACAGCATCAGATTCTTTTTACACGTATGATCTTGGGAAATATTATACAATACTACCTTCCGTTCCAAAATTTAAAATAGAAGAGTTCTTAAATCATTTTAAAGCAGTAAAAGTTGAGGAAGGATTTAATTATAATTCAGGCTCAAACGAAGATTGGGAAACTGTTAATTCTTTAAGGGGGTTAATAAAAGAGCATGTTGATGCAAATTTTGAAATTTAAAAAATGAATAAAAATGTTCTAATTACAGGTGTTAGTGGTATGCTTGGCAAATCTGTATGTAGAAGTTTTCTAAAATCTGAAAAATATCATGTATACGGTATTTCAAGAAAAGTTGATTATTCAGTTTCTGGAGTAACCATGTTTTATGGTGATTTGTCTTCAGCAGATTTTGTGAACTCAATTGATCACATTTTTTTTGATGCTATTATTCATTGTTCGGCTGAAGTAAATGTAAATTTATGCGAAAAAGATAGAGATTTAGCTTATAAATCAAATGTTGAGGCTACTATGAATGTCTTCTCAATATTGAAAGCAAAAAAGTATATATATATATCTACTGACTCTGTTTTTGATGGTGATAATGGTGATTATCTTGAAAATTCAAAAGTAAATCCTCTAAATTATTATGCCGAAACAAAGTTTTTAGGTGAGAATGCTGTTAAAGAATGTACTCCAAGTTATTATATTTTAAGGACAAATATTTATGGATTTAACAAACCAATAAAAAATTCACTTTTTGAATGGGGATATTCTGAGCTAAACAAGGGAATTGAACTAAATGGATTTGCTAATATGTTTTTTAATCCATTATATGTTGGGCAATTAGCGGAGTTAATCGAACAAATAGTTGAAAAAGATATAGAGTTTGGAGTTTATAATACTTCGTGTGATGATAAAATATCAAAATATGATTTTCTGCAAAAAATAGCACGAGAATTTGGTTTTTCTTCAGATTTAATAAAACCAGTTATTTTTAAGCAAACTGATCTTATTGCAAAAAGAGCATTAAATACAACCTTAAACAATTCTAAAATTCATAAAGCAATTAAAACTTTTGATTTCTCAATAAATAAAGGTTTTTCTATGTTAAAAAAAGATTTAAAAAATGAGTAAAAAAATTAAATTTGGAAATAGAGTTATTGGTAATGGTGAACCGCTATATTTCATTGCTGATATAGGCGCTAATCATGATGGTAGTCTGGAAAAAGCATATAGATTAATAGAATTGGCAAAAGAGGCAGGCGCTGATGCTGCAAAATTTCAAAATTTTCAGGCTTCTAAGATTGTCAGCAAAGTGGGTTTTGAAAACTTAGGCTCTCAGTTGTCGCATCAGGCTTCATGGAAAAAAAGTGTTTATGAAGTATATGAAGATGCAAGTTTATCTTGGGATTGGACGCCATTATTAAAAGCGAAATGTGACGAAGTTGGAATTGATTTTTTTACAAGCGCGTATGATTTTGAATCAGTTGATGAGGTTGATCCATATGTTGATTTATATAAAATAGGATCAGGTGATATTACATGGGTTGAAATTTTAGAATATATAGCAAAAAAAAATAAACCTGTTTTACTTGCAACAGGTGCATCAGAAATGACAGATGTAGTTAGAGCAATGAATGCAATTGAAGCAATTACTGATGACGTAGTCTTGATGCAATGTAATACAAATTACACTGTGGATAAAGATAAATTTAAGTATGTCAATTTAAACGTTCTTAAAAATTTTGCACTTAGATTTCCTAATGTAATTCTGGGATTATCCGATCACACTTTTGGGCATGCAACAGTTTTAGGAGCTGTAGCATTGGGTGCTGTAGTTATCGAAAAACATTTTACTGATAATAATGAAAATGAGGGACCGGATCATAAATTTGCAATGAATCCAAAGTCCTGGAGAGAAATGGTCGAAAACGCTAATGAGGTCTATTATGCATTAGGTGACGGTATAAAAAGGATTGAAGAAAATGAAAAAAAATCTTTAGTTGTTCAAAGGAGATCTTTACGTTCTACTGCCAATTATGAAATTGGTCATGTAATTACCGAAGGAGATTTAGAGGCTCTCAGACCTATAACAGAAGATGGTTTTGCACCTTATCAGTTGAAAGATCTTTTAGGAAAGAAATTGACTCGTTCAATTGGAGAAGGAGAACACATTACAAAAAATCATATTCAATAAAAATATGTTAAAAGGAAAAATAACTGGCTTACGCGCCCTTGAAAAAGAGGATTTAGTTTTTCTACGTGATTGGCGAAATAATCCTGATTTTAGGAAAAACTTTAGAGAACATAAGGAGCTTAATTTACAAAATCAAGAAAACTGGTTTAATAGAACCTACAGTAATCCAAATGATTTTATGTTTGTTATTGTAGATTTAAAAAATAATGAACCAATAGGGGCATGTGGCCTTTTGTATACAAACTGGATCAACAGATCTAGTGACTTTTCATTTTATATTGGTTATAACAATCTTTATATAGATGAAGTGTATGCTTTTGATGCTGCAAATACTCTTATAAAATATGGCTTTGAGGATTTAAATTTAAATAAAATATGGATGGAGCTTTATGAATATGATTTAAAAAAAATTGACTTTTTCAAAGACCGATTTAATTTTAAAGTTGATGGTAAATTGAGACAAAATGCTTTTGCTGAAGGTAAGTATTGGGACTCATTTATTATATCATTGTTAAAGTCTGAGTTTTAAGAATGGAAAAAAAAATTGCTATAATACCCGCAAGGGGTGGAAGTAAAAGAATACCGAGAAAAAATATTAAAGATTTTTTTGGTAAACCCATAATTGCTTATTCGATTGAAGTTGCTTTACAAAGTGGCTTATTTGATGAGGTAATGGTTTCAACAGATGATGAAGAAATAGCTGATATTGCAGTTAATTATGGTGCGAAAGTACCCTTTTTACGTTCTTCAGAAAATTCTGACGATCTTGCAGCCACAGCGGATGTTTTACTGGAAGTTATTGATAAATATAAAAAGGAGTTTAATATTGATATTAAAACAGCATGTTGCATATATCCAACATCTCCTTTGACTCAGATAAGTCAATTAATAGAAGGGAATCGTTTATTGGAGGTAAATAATTACGATTCAGTATTTCCGGTTGTTGCATTTAGCTTTCCAGTTTGGAGAGGAATAGATTTAGATAGTCAAAATCTGGTAACAATGCAGTGGCCTGAATTTTATAATTCCCGGTCACAGGATTTAAAGACTCTGTATCATGATGCAGGACAATGGTATTGGTTTAATAGTGATTCTTTAAAGGAGAGTAAAAAGCTTTACATGAATAAAAGTTATGGTTATGTTTTGGACGATACCGAAGTTCAGGACATTGACAATATGGTTGATTTTAAGCTGGCAGAGTTAAAATATCAATTATTGAAAGACATACTGTCTTAGATTTTCCTCCAATATAAGATGAAAATCATATTGTGGGTTAAAGATTAAAATAAATGTTTCTTTTAATGAAGTTCCAATTTCAAGTATAATAATGAGGTTATTTGAAGTTTTTGAGTGAATAATCAAAAAGAACGAAATGAGATGAATTTTATAAATTAAATAAATATTTTGAATGCTTTTTAATTCGATTAGTTTTGCTGTTTTTTTGCCAATTATTTTTATTTTATATTGGTTTGTAACTAATAAGTCTTTAAAATTTCAAAATTTCTTATTACTGGGAGCAAGTTATTATTTTTATGCTTGTTGGGATTGGAGGTTTTTATTTCTATTAGTTTTCTCAACACTCTTAGATTTCTATTCAGCTATAGCAATGTCAAATGCAAAAAATGATCGAATTAAGAAGTTTTGGTTTTGGTTAAGCATTTCCATAAATCTGGGTTTTTTAGGGATTTTTAAGTATTATAATTTTTTTGCTGAATCATTTTCCAGTGCAATCTCTAATTTTGGATTCCATATAAATACATGGACTTTAAATATTATTTTACCTGTAGGTATTTCATTTTATACATTCCACGGCTTATCTTATGTAATTGACTGTTATCAGAATAAAATAAAAGAAGAAAGAAATTTTATCGATTATTCTCTATTTGTCAGTTTCTTTCCTTTATTAGTAGCTGGCCCAATTGAAAGGGCAACACACCTTCTTCCTCAAATAAAAAATCAAAGAATATTCAATTATGAAAATGCTATTTCTGGTTTAAGGCAAATTCTTTGGGGTTTATTTAAAAAAGTTGTAATTGCAGATCAATGTGCCCAATATGCAAATATGGTATTTAATAATTCTGAAAATTATTCTGGAAGTACTTTATTGATAGGGGCTGTTTTTTTTGCTTTACAAATTTATGGTGATTTTTCAGGATATTCTGATATAGCACTTGGTGTAGCAAGATTATTTGGTTTTGAGCTTTTGAAAAATTTTGCGTTTCCATATTTTTCAAGAGATATAGCTGAGTTTTGGAGAAGATGGCATATTTCACTATCAACATGGTTTAGAGATTACTTATATATCCCACTTGGTGGAGGAAGAGGTGGCACCTGGATAAGAATCCGAAATACGTTTGCAATTTTTTTAGTCAGTGGTTTTTGGCATGGCGCTAATTGGACTTTTATTGTCTGGGGTGGATTAAATGCTTTACTAATGATGCCTTCTATTGTCAACCATACTAACAGGGCTAACCTAGAAATAGTGGCAAAAGGTAGTTTGTTGCCTACATTTAAAGAGTTATTCCAAATGTGCTCTACATTTCTTTTAGTAGTTTTTGTTTGGATATTTTTCAGAGCAGAAAGTCTTATTCATGCATTTCAATATATTGGCGGAATTTTTTCAAATACGATATTTTCTTTGCCTGCGATACAGATACCAAAAAGACTTATTTTTATAATTTTTATTTTTATTTTTATTGAATGGCTAGGGAGAGAAAATGAATTTGCTCTGCAAAAAATTAATTTAAGAACTCCAAAACTGTTAAAGTGGGGATTATATTACGTTTTAATTTTTTTGATACTTTATTATGCAGGTTCTGATGAACAATTTATTTACTTCCAATTTTAATATGAAAAAATTTTTACGGACGATTTTTATTTTTGTTATTTTTAGTTGTTTTATAAGTGCATTATTTGGCTTTATTATAGTTATAAAGTATAAAATTACAGCTAAAGACATTCCTGCATTACATTTTTCAGAAAGCTACTCATTTAATGAAAAAATGATGTTCTTGTTAAACAAGAATAAAAATATCAATACTTTGGCAATTGGCTCATCAATGACGTTATACAATTTGAACTCTGAAGTAGTAAAAAAAGAATTGAAATCAGATAGTTTCCTAAATACTGCTTCGTGGGGCATGTCTATAAAAGACGATTACTATTTTTTAAAGGCATTACATAAATATTTTAAAATAAAACAGTTATTGCTATCGGCTAACATAGGGGATTATTCACATGATGTCGATGAAAAAAAAATAAAATATGATTATGTGGAAAATTTCCTGATCGATAAAAAATCTTTTAGCTTAGAAAACTTTAGTATTAAATACTATCTTGATAATTTTGAATTTGCAAGGAAAGTAAGAAGTTGTAAGGGGTGTGATGAAAGTTTACAATTTGATCAGTCGGGCGGCGTAACTCATAAGAAGAAAGGTTTTTTGATCAATAATGAAAGATGGAAAAGTAATGGGCTGTCTGGAGAAATTAATGAAATTCAGTATAATTATTTGGATAGTATCGAAAATTTTTCAAAAAAAAATAAAATTAAACTTATAATTTTTGAATCTCCTTTTCGAGAAGGTATTTATACTAAATTAAGTACGGCTAACAAGAAAAAGTTTCAAATTCATTTGCAAAAGGTTAGAGATATTTGTAAAAAAAATAATTCATTATATGTGGATGCTAATAATCGACTATGGCCTGATTCACTTTATGTAGATGCAAAACATTTTAATGAAGATGGAGCAAAATTATATACTAAATACTGTTTTGATATCATTAAAAAATAACTCATAATTTCACATGAAAAAAAAACTACTCAGCTTATTTGTTGGTTTGCTAATGTGTACGGCGTGTACTTCACAAGATTACGATGATGATGATAGTTTTATCACTCAAAGAATTACAGATAATCAAGATAGCCATCAAGGTTTTACAGATTTAGTATTTTTTGATAATCAGTTTTTTTTAGTATTTCGAGAATCAAGCAGCCATGCATATGGTGCTGATGGTACTGTGAAATTGTATAGTAAAGGAAATGATGATAAATGGACTTTTATAAGAGAATTTAAAGTTGATGGATTTGATTTGCGTGATCCTAAATTTTCAATTCACGATAATAATTTAATGCTTTACATACATGGAACCACTTTTGAAGGTAAAAAAGTTGTTGGTTTTACCGATTACAATTCTAGCTATTCAGTAGGTAAGGGTTGGAACGAATTACAAGATGTTAAGTTAGATAATTTGAAATCGAGCGCAGAAAAATTAAAGGGTAATGAAGCCTGGCCGTGGAGGGTTACATGGTACAAGAATGTTGCTTACAGTGTTGGATATAATTATTCCGGAATATTTGATTTATATAATAGTGACAATGGATTATTTTTTAAAAGCACCAATAGCTTTTCAAATATTGTCAAGATGCCTACAGAGGCCACTCTGAGAGTTAGTAATGAAGGTCAGTTTTATGTTTTAGCCAGGAGAAATTATGGAAGTGCAATTATAGGTAGATCAAACACTTCTCTAAGTGATTGGGATTGGTTGTACGAAATACCAATTGTTAATTTTGGCGGACCTAATTTTTTATTGACAGGGAATAACAATATGTTAATTTCAGGTAGAGAAAATGACCAACTTGTATTGGGAGAATATGATATGGCTGAGAAAACATATAATCGACTTTTAACGTTAAAAAGTGGTGGTGATTGTGGATACGCAGGTATGGTTAGAAAAGAGAACTTTTTATGGATCAGTTACTATTCATCTCATGAATCTGCTAAGGGATCTTCAATATATATAGCTAAAATTAATTTGGATAAATTAAAAGGTTATAAAGAATAATCTAAATCCAATAAATAGTACTTTTATACACATTACTTAATTTTTTTTGCCGTATTTATTATCATTAAATACACATTTTGGAGGTTATATATGGATACATATCTTATTAAATATTTGAGAGACAATTTAGATAATGAATTGTCAAAAAAATATATAGATTTTTTTAAAATTGAGTTAGACTGGCATATTTATAATTCAGAGAGACATATCTCAAAAGAATATCATAGAAATAGGGAAAAAGGCTGGAAAGAGAAGACAGTGTCTCTATTACAATATTCAAATGCGATTTTTAAGAAACCTTCACATTCAGAAAAACTGAATATTTTATCGACGATAAATTTTTCTGAAAGGAACTTGTTAGCTAACGCAGGTTTTAATCCTTATTCTCCTGTTTGGCAACCAATGGGAAGAAAAAATATCTTCGGAGATTTAAAAACAATTAACTGGCATAAAAAAATTCAAAATTTAATTCAAAAGAAAGATTTTTATGAATATCTAAATGAAAATTTATATGAGGAATTAGAAGACTTTCAAAAGTATTTAATAGACAAGTATAGAGAAAAAGACTTTAGAGCTTTATTAGTTAGTAGTGATCAATATTTCTATAGCAAATATTTTATTGATGTGTTTAAAAAACTTGACAGACCATCATTAGTTTTCTCTCATGGATTACCGGCAATATACTCAACAGATGTAGATAATAGGTCCGATTACTTGATGGTTTGGAGCGAAAAAATCAAGCAAAATTATATTAATTCAGGTTTCGATGAAGCAAAAATCAAAGTTATTGGAAACCTTAAATATAAAATGATACCTAATAATAAAGAATTAAGATCTAATTTGTCAGATGTACTTATTGTTCCGGTATCATCAATTCTTTGGCATCAACATGAATATGATAATACTGTCGTTGTCGATAAGAGTATGATTGTTTTGTATTTATATAAAGTGCAAAAAGTATTAAAAAAATTGGGAGTTAAAAAAGCCAGATACAGACCACATCCATCGATTGATAAACAATGGGTTCATGCTTTTTTAGATCAGGATTTCTTTATTTGTGACAATGAATCTCTTGAAGATTCTCTTAAGCACTCATCTTTGGTAATAGGAGCAACCTCTACAGTACTATTGGAATCTTTAGTAAATGGTGTTAACTATCTGGTATTTGAGCCTAAAGAAGAAAATAATATAAACATGGCAGGACTTAAGTTAGTTCCTCCATTTGATGGTTCTGATGAAAAAGTTATGATTGCATGTAATGAAGATGAATTGGAAAAAATGCTACGATTTAATGCTTTAACAGATTACAGTCTTGTTCGTGACTATATTCAGGATTTTGATATATCAATTTTAAAAGAATTGATAAAATAATTTTATGACAGATAATAAAAAGTTAGTTAAGAATACTACAATTTACGCTTTAGGAGACATCGTTCCCCGATTACTTGGATTTATAAGTTTCCCTATCCTTACCCGATATTTATCTCCTGCAGATTATGGTATTGTAAATTACGTGGGAACACTTACAACTTTTATGTTGGCCTTAGGTTTTTTGTGTATAAATACTTATTATTTAGTTTTTTATTATAGATGTGAAGATGACATCACAAGGAAAAAATTATTAGGAAACCTTACTTCTTTTGTCATTTTATTTAATGTGTTTATTGTAGTATTGTTTGTGCTGTTTGGGCCCTATTTTTTTTCATTGCTGGGAAGTAATATTTCTTTTTATCCTTATATTTTAATAGGTGTTTTTACAAATTTTTTTAATATTTTTTCTATACTTCCTTCAGCATTATATAGACTTTTGGAAAAGCCTTTAATGCTTACCATGATCAATATTTCAAGAGGAATAATAACACTTGTACTAACACTTGTGTTAGTAGTCTATTTTAATTATTCTGCATTAGGAGTTTTATTGGCGGGACTGTTGGTTAATTTTATATACGCATTTGTTTTTTTATATATTTCCAGAAAACACATTATATGGAATCTTTGCCTTAAACAAATAAAGGAAGTTCTGTTATTTTCTTTACCACTTGTCCCGGGTACTTTAGCCTATTATGTTACAACAATTTCTGACAGGATTTTGATCGACAAATATCTTAGTTTAAATGATTTGGGTATCTATAGTACAGCGTCGACATTGGCATTGATCCTTAATATTTTCGCTTATGGAGCTTATAAGGCTTTTGAGCCTTTTATATTTAAAACCTGGGGGACTGACGGATTTATTAAAACATTTGAAAATATAAGGAATGGCTTTGTCTACGTTTTACTTATTGGCGTTTTATGCTTAAGTGTATTTTCAAAAGAGTTTTTTCAAATAATGTCAAATCCGCAATTTCATGGAGCATATTGGTATGTTCCAATGATAATAATTGGAGTGTACAGTTCTTCTCTAAGTATGTTATACGGCACTATTATTACAGCACAATCCAAGACCAAGATAAATTCCCTTATTAATATTATTGGTGCCGGTATCAGTATTGTTTTGAATATATTTTTACTTCCTTTATATGGCCTTGTAGTTGCAGCCCTTGTCTCTAGTTTTTCTATGACTGTAATGTTATCCATTTCAATGTGGTATTCACGATTACAAATTAGTCATATCAGGCCTTTCATTAGCATCCTGGTGATCTCAACTGCTATATTTATTTTGGTATATATTATCGATATTGATAGTATACTACTTTCTATATTAATTAAATCTATTGCGATATTAATAGTAATCGCAATTTTATCATTAACTCTTGCCATTAATCCGATTAAGAGCATTATTGGATTCTATAAAAAATAATTAATTTATGATAACAAAAGCCCGTTTAATTGCATTTTATTTACCACAGTTTCATCCAATACCCGAGAATGATGAGTGGTGGGGAAAAGGGTTTACAGAATGGACAAATGTAGGAAAAGCCAAGCGTTTGTTTCGAGGACACGAACAGCCTAAAATTCCTGCAGATTTAGGCTATTATGATTTACGCTTAAAGGAAACCAGAAAAGCTCAGGCAGATTTAGCAAGAGAACATGGTGTTGAAGGATTTTGTTACTGGCATTACTGGTTTGGTAACGGAAAAAGATTAATTGAGCAGCCCTTTAATGAAGTTGTAAATTCAGGAGAACCGGATTTTCCATTTTGTCTGGCTTGGGCAAATGACTCCTGGATGGCTAAATTATGGAATAGCGAAGGGACATGTGTAAAAGAAACACTGCAGGAACAGCTTTATTTAGGAGATGAAGATTACACTGAGCATTTTAATGCACTTTTGCCTGCATTTAAAGATAAAAGGTACATACGTGTAGAGGATAAACCACTCTTTATGATATACAAACCGTTAGAGTTTCCTGATGTTACCCGTTTTATTGAATTGTGGCAGGAGCTGGCAAAACAAAATGGGCTTAAAGGAATTTATTTTGTCGGACAAACTCCAAACATAAAAAAAAGAGAAAAGATCTTATCAAAAGGATTTGATGCTGTTAATATTGTAAGATTGTTTGAATATGTAAGATACGGCAGAAGCATAACAAAAAGGGCTATCGATAAAATTAAAAGAAAGATATTTAGGCTCCCGTTTGTTTTTCAATATAAAGACGCAATGAAAAATTTTGTCGGAATAGAAGATTCTGATTTAAATGTAATGCCTTCGATCGTACCCAATTGGGATCACACACCGCGTAGTGGCCTGGGAGGACATGTTTATCTTAATTCTACACCTGAACTTTTTGGGAAACATGTTGAGCAGGTATTAGAAAAAATAAAAGATAAACCTGAAGACAAGCGTATCGCTTTTATCAAATCATGGAATGAGTGGGGAGAAGGTAATTATCTTGAGCCAGATTTGAAATATGGCTTGTCCCATCTTGAAGAATTGAAAAAAACCTTAAATGCCTTTGAAAAATAAATGTATGAAAAAAATACTCATCGTTTTTGGAACAAGACCAGAAGCTATAAAAATGGCGCCACTGGTAAAGGAGTTTCAAAATCATAAGGATAAATTTGAGACAAAGGTTTGTGTTACTGCTCAGCATAGAGAAATGTTAGATCAGGTTTTAGATTTTTTTGAAATTGTTCCGGATTTTGACCTCAATCTCATGAGACCGGGTCAAAATTTATCTCAACTGACATCGGATGTTATCTTAGGATTAAAACCAATACTTGAAAGCTTTACACCGGATTTTGTTTTTGTTCATGGCGATACTACAACATCTACCGCTGCTGCTTTGGCTTCTTTTTATGCAAGTACAAAAGTTTGTCATATAGAAGCAGGTTTAAGAACTCATAATAAATTTTCTCCCTTTCCGGAAGAGATGAACAGACAGTTAACCGGTCGCTTGGCCGATTTGCATTTTGCTCCGACTCAACAAGCGAAAAAGAATCTGCTGGATGAAGGAATTAGCGAAAAAATAATCTTTGTAACCGGTAACACCGTAATTGACGCTCTTTTATTAGCAAAAGATAAAGTTGAAAATATTGAGGATAGTCAAATAAGTTTTTTAAAATCTATAATTGACCCTTTAAAGGAATTAATTGTTGTCACAGGGCATAGAAGAGAAAATTTTGGGGATGGTTTTATAAATATTTGTCATGCTTTAAGACAGCTTGCATTAGAACAAAATGTACAGATAATTTATCCTGTTCACTTAAATCCAAATGTTAAGGAACCTGTATTTTCAATCCTGGGTAACATACCAACTATAAACCTAATAGATCCTTTAGCTTATCCGGGATTTGTCTGGTTAATGAAACAGTCTAAAATAATAATTACCGATAGTGGTGGCGTTCAGGAAGAAGCACCAAGCCTTGGAAAACCGGTACTTGTAATGAGAGATACTACAGAAAGACCAGAAGCAGTAGCAGCTGGAACGGTAATCCTTGTAGGTACTAATACCGAAGAAATTGTTAAACAGGCAACCGCTTTACTGACAGATGATAATTTATACGAAAAAATGAGCAAAGCACATAATCCGTATGGTGATGGTTTAGCAAGCTATAATTGTGTTAAAATATTTTTGGATGGAAAGTAAACTGCTGATTTTAGCACCGTATCCCACAGCCGAGAATAGTAAGGACGGAATGATTAGTCGTGTAAAAGCTATTGATACTTTACTGGAAAACACACCACGAACATATTTATATGTTTCATTGAGGAATTTTAAAGAAAGTAAAAATTATAAGCAAGGAATAGTAGATGTATATTCCCTCAATCTTTTATTACATTTCGGGACAATATTAAAATTAATAAAAGATCATAAATATATCTATTCACATTCTATTTACATGTTGAGTTTTTTATGGATTCTGATTTCCAAAAAAAATAATTCTTTGACCCTTGATTTACATGGAGTTGTTCCGGAAGAGGAAAAATATTTTAATAAAAGTAAAATTAGAGCTTCGTACTATAAATTTGTAGAATCTCAGGTTTTTAAACGGTTGAAGAATGCAATTTGTGTTACAGATACTATGAAAATTCATTATCAAACAAAGTACAAATGGTTTAAAGGTGATTTTTTGGTTTATAGTATTGTGCCAGATAATTTACACGTACAGGATACATATACAATAGATGGCATAAAAGAGAAAAATAAAGAGAAAATACAGGTTGTATACAGCGGCGGTGCGCAAGCGTGGCAAAATGTTGATTTAATGATTGAATTTATTAAAAAAAATCAATCACCACGTATTCATTATACAATTCTTACTGGTGATAAAAAGACTTTTGAGGATAAATTACTGACAAATAATGTAAACTTAGATTCTATTACAATCACTAGCAGGAATCCTTCCGACTTATGGAAAGATTACATAGCTGCAGATTATGCTTTAATATTAAGAGACGAAAATATAGTTAATAAGGTAGCTTGTCCCACTAAATTAATAGAATACTTGTATTACGGTTTAGTACCAATTGTTTTATCCGAAGAAATAGGAGATTATAAAAAAATGGGATATGACTTTATTAAAATAAATGATTTTGACAAAAATACCATTGAAAAGCCATTAGGAGCTAGTTTTAATAACATTAATATAGCTAAAAAGATTATAGAAATAAACGAGTCTGTTGATTTGCATAATTTTATATTGAAACAACTTTAAGTCTTCAGATGATTTTAATACTGCTTTTTACATTTTTTACATTTTTAATGATTTCTCTCTTTCCTCCGGAAGATAGAATGATAAAAAATGCAATGTACATATGTCTGGGCCTGATTTTAATTTTCATTGCCGGTTTTCGGGGAGAAGGCGTTGATAGGGATTATAATAATTATGTAGAAATGTTTCATCAGCGGGAGTTTATTGTGATGGAACCTTCTTTTGTAGCTATCTCAATGTTTATTGAGGCTGTTTTTGGAGACAACCCTTTATTTTTGTTTTTAATTTTTGCCATACTGGGAGTCTCAATTAAATTAATTGCCATAAAGAAACTGACTAGTTTATGGTTTTTATCTGTATTGGTTTATCTAAGCAACTTTTTCATATTGCATGAAATGACTCAGATTAGGGCAGGGATAGCCTCTTCTTTTTTACTGTTGTGTATTAAGCCAATTTATGACCGTAATCTGAAGCTTTTTTTGCTGTTTGCAATACTTGGAATTTCCTTTCACTATTCTGCTTTAGTAATTTTACCATTATGGTTTTTAGGAAATAAACCTCGCAAGAAATGGATGCTTTTTTCGATTCCTTTTGTCTATTTAATTTATTTTTCCGGAATAAATTTAATAGGTATTATTCCGATACCGGGAATACAGGAGAAAATTCAAATGTATCAGAAATTGCAGGAAATTGGTGATCAGGAATCCACGGCAATCAATGTTTTTAATCTTGTTTTTTTATCTAAAACTGCAATATTTTATTTCTTGTTATTTAAATATGATCTAATACTTTATTACAATAAGTATTTTACAATTTTAATGAAAATTTATTGCATCGCACTGATGTTATATCCTTTGCTTGCAAGTGTTCCCGCAATTGCAGTTCGTATAAATGAATTGTATGCCATTGTAGATGTTATATTGATTCCACTACTATACTATGCATTTAAGCCAATTTACTTTTCCAGAATGATAGTGATTTCTATAGGATTTACACTTTTGCTTGTTGTACTGTTTTACGTAAAATTGATTACAAATTAATATATGAAATCTTTTTAATAAATAATTTTAATAATATGCTTTCTGCAGTTGTAGTCTTATATAATCCTGACGATACCATTCTAGAAAATATTGGTAGCTATCTTAATTGGGTAAACTTTATCTATATTATTGATAATTCGGATAAGCCAAACGGCCATAAATTTTCTGATTTAGGTCCCAAAATTCAATATGTTTTTAATAACGGAAATCTTGGTATTGCGCAGGCTCTTAATATAGGATGTAAGATGGCCCTGGCAAATGGTCTTGAATGGATTGTTACAATGGATCAGGATAGCAAATTCCTGAATTTCACGGATAATGTAAAGGACCTACTATCAAGTACTACCAATAAAAATATTGCTCTTTATTACCCGGATTACATAATTGATGGTAAATTATACGATAAATCTATAAAAGAAGAGAATGAGCCCATCATTGTAATGACATCGGGAAACATTATAAATTTAAAAATTCATGAAAAAATAGGTGGATTTGAAGAGAAATTATTTATAGATTATGTTGATATAGAGTATTGTTTGAAACTTAAAAAAGAAGGATATAGCATTGCCAATTTACCAAATGTAGTATTACAGCATGAACTTGGAGATTCAAAACGCACTTCTTTTCTTTTTGTAAAAGCAATTGTGACGAATCACTCCAGTATCAGGAGATACTACATAACAAGAAATAGATTATATGTTAGAAATAAGTATAAAGATGTTTCAAATACCTTTGCAAAAATAGAGACAAGAATTTTTATAAATGATATTTTGAAAATTCTGATGTTTGAGAGCCATAAGATATCAAAAATTAAAAGTATAATTAAAGGTTACCTTGATTATCGTAACAATTGTTTTGGGATTTACAATAAATAATTAAAGGTATTACTACTAACTATACTAAATTTAAGATGAAATGATATCAGTATGTATTGCAACATATAATGGGGAAAAATATATTAGAGAGCAGCTTTTATCTATACTTTTTCAGTTAGAATCACATGATGAAATTATAATTTCAGATGATCATTCAACTGATGAGACGATCTCAATTATTAAATCTTTAAATGATAACAGGATTAAAATTTTTTTCAATGTAAAAAAAGGATATACCAATAATTTTCAAAACGCTATACTGCAAGCCTCAGGAGACCATATTTTTTTGTCTGATCAGGATGATGTCTGGGAAAAAAATAAAGTTAAGGTAATGTCTGAATTTTTAAAGGAGCATGATTTTGTTGTGAGTAATGCAAAAATTGTTGATGAAAATTTAGTACCGACCGGCTTGACTTTTTTTGAAATGCGGGGTGGCGGTACGAAAGGATTTTGGAGTAATTTAATTAAGGCAAAATATTTAGGCTGTTGCATGGCTTTTAATAAAAACATACTTCCTAAATTGATACCATTTCCTCAAAAAGTCAAATTATGTCCTCATGATTTATGGCTGTCTTTGATTTCGGAATTTTACTATAAGACGTATGTAATTAGTGAACATTTGGTTTTATATAGAAGACATGGTCATAATGTATCAACAGGAGCTGCAAAAAGCACAAGTTCTTTTTTGTTTAAGGTGAAGTTCAGAGTGTATTCTTTTTTTAAAGTAATTTGCAGAGCTACAGCATAATTTTAATAACATGATATTTAAAATATTTTGGATTATCAGAGCTTTGTTTTACAAAGTTTTTATAGGGAAAATCGGCTTTCCGTCATACATAGGGAAACCTGTTTATCTGGGAAGAATTAATCGGGTTTTTATAGGTAAAAAGGTGCGTATTTTTCCGGGTGCAAGAATTGAAGTAATTGACGATTTATCTTCAATTGTTTTTGAAGATGATATTTCTGTTGGCCAAAATCTTCATATTATTTCTGGTGGGAACCTTATTATTAAAACCAGAACAACTATATCAGCGAATGTTTTTATAAGTAATGTAGACCATGATTATCAAGCAATAGAGGTTCATATATTAGACCAGCCAAATATAATTAAAGAGACCTTAATTGGCGAGAATTGTTTTATTGGTTATGGTGCGGTAATTCAGGCAGGAACTATATTGGGAAATCACTGCATTGTTGGATCAAACGCAGTGGTCCGGGGAAGTTTTCCGGATTATTCTGTAATAGTTGGAGCACCGGCAAAAATTGTTAAAAGATATAATGCAGATAAAAAACAATGGGAAAAAACAAATCCCGAGGGAACATTTATATAAATAAGTATTAAATCATGAAAAATATTTTGATTACGGGAGGGGCTGGATTTATAGGCAGCAATCTTTCTTTACAATTAATTAATAAAGGCTATTCAATAACAGTTTTAGATAATTTATCAACACAAATACATGGTGAAGACCCTAAAGTTACTTCTCCTCTTTACAAAAGCATAAAAGATAAAGTTACTTTTATTGAAGGTACAGTAACTTCTCGCGCAGATTGGGAAAAAGCCTTAAGAAACCAAGATGTTGTTGTCCATTTTGCAGCTGAAACAGGAACGGGGCAATCCATGTATTGTATTGAAAAATATACGGAGGTTAATATTCAGGGTACTGCTATTATGCTAGATATTCTGGCAAATAGTCCGCATCAGGTAAAAAAAATTGTAATAGCTTCATCCAGATCGATCTATGGAGAAGGAAAGTATATCCATCCTGAATTGGGAGCAATTTATCCAAGTTATAGAAATGAAAAGGATATGTTAGAAGGAAAATTTGAATTGAATTATAAAGGCAGTTCAGATTTAATATTAGTAGCAACAGATGAAGAATCAAAAATCCATCCATCATCTGTTTATGGTATTACAAAACAGAATCAGGAACAAATGATTATGACGGTTTGCCCAACTATAGGAATTGCTCCGGTGGCGTTTAGATATCAAAATGTATATGGCCCGGGACAATCACTTTCTAATCCTTATACGGGAATACTATCCATATTTTCGACCCAGATTAGAAATAATAATCCAATTCAAATATTTGAAGATGGAAAAGAATCAAGAGATTTTGTTTTTATCGACGATGTCGTTCAGGCGACTATATTAGGTATTGAAAAAGAAGAAGCAAATGGTCATGTATTTAACGTAGGAACAGGCGTGCCAACAGATGTGGTTGAAGTGGCTAATTCGTTAATAGAGGCTTATGCTATTAATGTTCCTGTAACTATAACAGGTCGATTCAGATTAGGTGACATTCGCCACAATTATGCTGATTTAACGAAAATTAAAGAAAGACTGGGATTTGAACCCAAATTTACTTTTAAAGAAGGTATTAAGAAATTTTCGGCATGGGTATTAGACCAGGAAATCCAGGAAGATAAATTAAGTAAATCTCTGGACGAGATGGTAAAAAAAGGCTTGTTGAAATAATGGAGGATAAAAATTTTAATAATAAAAAGATACTTTTTCTTTCTGTAAAATTATTCAATTATGAGAATATTATTGCTGAAAAACTAAGGTTCCTTGGTGCAGAAGTAGATTATTATGATGAAAGACCCAATAATTCAAATTTTAGTAAGGGTATAATCAGATTAAAAAGAAGTCTTTATAATGTGACCATAACCAAGTACTATAATGAGATTTTAGAAACAATCCGCACAAAAAAATATGACTATTTCTTTTTGATAAAAGGAGAAGTAGTTCCTCAGTTTTTTATTGACAGGATAATTGAATTGAATCCCAAAATTATATTACTCTATTATACGTTTGATTCATTTGAAAATAACCCTAATGGTATTGCCATTTTAAAAAATTTCAATAGAAAGTATACATTTGATCCTAAAGATTCTGAAATTTATAATTTAAAATTTCGGCCATTATTCTTTTCTGATGATTATCACAAACTGGAAAGTCACAATAATCCCATCTATGATTTGTTATTTATCGGTACAGCACATTCTGACAGATATATTATTAGCGAAAAAGCCAGCATATGGTGTCTGAAAAATAAACTTAAAAGTTTTGCATTTTATTACTCACCCAGTAGAATTGTGTTTTTGTTTTTTAAATTGTTTGATTCTTCTTTCAAAAAATTCAATTACAATAAAATTTCTTTTTTTAGTTTAAAACATGAACAAATAATAGAATTATACAAACAGTCAAAAGTTGTTTTAGATATAAATCATCCAAATCAAATAGGTTTAACAATGAGAGTGTTTGAAGCATTGGGTAGCGGAAAAAAAATAATTACAACAAACGTTGATATAAAAAGATATCCATTTTATAATGAAAATAATATTTATATCATTGATAGAAATAATATTGAATTCAACTACGATTTTTTCAATTTAAAATTTGAAGAGATAGACGAAAAAGTTTACGAAAAAATGTTTATCTCCGGATGGCTTAAAGAATTGTTTTTTGATGATTTTTCTTTTAATTGGCTGCAAAAATAGATATAGAGATACAATATAATGAATATACTTCTAACAGGTTCAAATGGTTTTTTAGGTTCGATTATAAAAAAGGAATTAGCTAAGAATTATAATATCACTTCTTTATCCAGATCAAATTCTTTTTATAACGTTTCATTAGAAAAAGAAATCCCTGATTTTAACCAGGAATTTGATTTAGTTATTCATGCAGCGGGTAAAGCACATAGTATTCCAAAAACAGAGCTCGAAAAAAAACAATTTGACGATGTAAATTTTTTAGGAACATCAAATATTTTAAAAGGTTTAGAGAAATCCGGCCTGCCAAAACAATTTATTTTTATTAGTTCCGTTGCTGTTTATGGCCAGGAGGAAGGGTATAATGTTAATGAGGAACATCCTTTACTTGCCTCTGACCCGTATGGATTAAGTAAGATTAAAGCAGAAAATCTCGTTATTGAATGGTGTAAAAAAAACAGTATTACTTATACAATTTTGAGATTGCCGCTATTAGTAGGGCAAAATCCTCCCGGTAATTTAGGAGCGATGATAAAAGCTATTAATAATGGATACTATTTTAATATTGGAAAAGGACAAGCCAGAAAAAGTATGGTCTTGTGTAAAGATGTTGCATTATTACTCCCAGTTGTGGCACCAGTAGGCGGGATTTATAATCTTACTGATGGTTTTCATCCTAGCTTTCATGAATTAAGTATGGCTATTTCTAAGGGAAAAAAGCATTTTTCTTTACCAGCCTCCCTGGCTAAAATCATTGGAAAAATGGGTGATGTAATAGGAGATAAAGCGCCTGTTAATTCTTTAAAAGTAAAAAAAATAATTTCAGATCTGGTTTTTGATGATTCGAAAGCCAGAAAATTATTGAATTGGAATCCGGAACCAGTTTTGGTTTTTTTTAAAAATGAAAAGTTACAAAGTGATAAAAAATAATATTTAATATGAACATAGAAAAAACATTTATAAAAGATTTAGTAGTAGTGGAACCAACCGTTTTTGGAGACGAGAGAGGTTATTTTTTTGAATCTTACAGTAAAACTAAATTTTCAGATTTAGGGATTGAAATTGAATTTGTTCAGGACAATCAGTCTTTTTCTAAGAAAGGTACGTTACGCGGACTTCATTATCAAAATCCTCCTTTTGCCCAGACTAAATTAGTTCGTGTTTTAGAAGGAGAGATTATTGATGTTGCTGTAGATTTAAGAAAAGATTCACCGACTTATGGTAAAGCGTTTAGTATTTTGTTATCGGCAGAAAACAAAAAACAGTTATTAGTACCGCAAGGTTTTGCACATGGTTTTTCAGTAATAAGCGAAACGGCCTCTGTCATGTATAAATGCGATCAGTTTTATAATAAAGCCTCTGAGGGCGGAATTAAATTTGATGATCCGTCTCTAAATATTGATTGGGGAATGGATTTGGAGAACGCCATTGTTTCTGAAAAAGATCAGATACTTCCTTTTATTGAGAACTGTAATAGCTTATTTTAATGGAAAAAATTTTAGTAACAGGCTCTAATGGCCAATTAGGTTCAGAATTAAGATTATTATCTGGAAATTATCCTCAATTTGAATGGATTTTTGCAGACAGAAATCAGATTTCTTTGGATAATTTATCAGTTTTAGAAAAACAGTTAGAACAAATTGATCCCAATATAATTATTAATTGTGGTGCTTATACAGCTGTAGATAAAGCTGAATCTGAAGAGGAACTAGCGGATACAATTAACCACTTAGCGGTTGGTATTCTGGCAAACTGGTCTTCAAAAAATAATTCAAAATTAATACATGTGTCTACTGATTATGTGTTTGATGGGACATCATCTACAGCTTTGACAGAGAATGCACCAACAAATCCCATAAATGTTTACGGAGCAACTAAACTGGCAGGGGAACATTTGTGTCTGCAGAAAAATCCGGAAGCAATAATCCTTAGAACATCTTGGGTTTATTCAAGTTTTGGAAATAATTTTGTAAAGACAATGTCGCGATTAATGATCGAAAGAGATACACTTAGTGTGGTAAATGATCAGATAGGAAGTCCTACTTATGCTGCTGATCTGGCACAAGCTATTATAACAATAATTACACATTCGAATTGGACGGGTGGAATTTATAATTTTTCTAATGAAGGCGAAATTAGCTGGTATGAATTTGCATTAGCAATAAAAGAAATTGGAGGTTATACTTGCGAAGTAAGCGGAATCCCTTCTTCTTCATATCCTACTCCTGCAAAAAGACCGGCGTATTCCTTATTGGATAAATCGAAAATTAAAAAAGAATTTCAGGTCGCTGTTCCAAATTACAAAGAGAGTTTAAAAGTAATGATGAGTTTATAAAATTTAAATATCATTTGATTAAATAAAAAAAATATGAAAGGAATTATATTAGCAGGAGGTTCAGGAACAAGATTACACCCCTTGACATTAGCTGTAAGTAAACAGCTAATGCCAGTTTATGATAAACCGATGATCTATTACCCGCTTTCAACTTTGATGATGGCAGGTATTAATGAAATATTAATTATATCTACACCACATGATTTACCTCATTTTAAGAAACTGTTAGGGGATGGGAGTGCTATTGGATGTAAATTCAGCTATGCGGAACAACCGAATCCAAATGGATTAGCACAAGCTTTTGTAATTGGTGAAGAATTTATTGGTAATGATAAAGTCGCATTAGTTTTAGGAGATAATATCTTTTTCGGAACTCATATGCAGCAATTATTGAAAGAAAATGCCAATCCGGAAGGAGGAGTTGTTTTTGCCTACCATGTTTCAGATCCTGAACGTTATGGAGTTGTAGAATTTGATGACGATAAAAAAGCTATTTCGATTGAAGAAAAACCATTAGAACCAAAATCAAATTTTGCAGTACCGGGACTCTATTTTTATGACAACTCTGTTGTTGAAATTGCTAAAAATATCAAGCCAAGTGCCAGAGGTGAATATGAAATTACTGATGTAAATAAAGTATATCTGGAACAGGGAAAATTAAAAGTCGGAATTCTGAGCAGAGGAACAGCCTGGCTGGATACAGGAACTTTTAACAGCTTAATGCAGGCTGGGCAATTTGTTCAGGTTTTAGAAGAACGTCAGGGATTAAAAGTGGGTTGTATCGAAGAAATTGCCTGGAGACAGGGATTTATAACTTCTGAGCAGTTAAGAAGTTTAGCCGAACCTCTAAAAAAATCAGGTTACGGTGAATACCTTTTGAATATTTTAAAATTTAAAATTTAACCCGCGAAATTCATTGTTTTTGAAGTTCTTATTTAGCTTATGATTTACACCATAATATTTCTTATTTTATTTATAATCGAGTTGTTATATTTTAAAGTGGCAGATCGCTTTAATATTATTGATAAACCAAACTTAAGAAGTTCTCATACCGAAATTACATTAAGAGGCGGCGGTATCATTTTTTGGTTTGCGGCTTTGCTTTACTTTGCTCAAAATATACCCTACAATTATTTTTTCTTTACTGGAATTACCCTGGTCACTTTGGTAAGCTTTTGGGATGATATTCAGAGTTTGTCCAATAAAATTAGAATATCGGTTCAATTTCTGGCTATTAGCCTGATTTTTTATGATTTAGGGGTTTTTATCAATGTGCCTTTAATCGGAATCGTTTTTGCCTATATTTTTGCTATCGGGATTATAAATGCTTACAATTTCATGGATGGTATCAATGGTATAACAGGATTGTATACCTTAGTTGTCATGGGATCTTTATGGTATGTGAACAAAAATCTGCAGCTTTTTACAGATGCAAGTTTTATAATCTATGCCATGTTGGCTAGTCTGGTTTTCTTGTTTTTTAATTACAGAAAAAGAGCCAAATGTTTTGCGGGTGATGTAGGTAGTATTGCAATAGCTTTTTGGGTTATTTTTCTAATTTTGAAATTGATTTTAATCACTAATTCGATTATCTGGCTTTTGTTTTTAGCAGTCTATGGAGTTGATGCAATTTGCACAATTTTGCACAGATTATATCTGAAACAAAATATTTTTGAAGCACACAGGTTGCATTTTTACCAGATATTAAGCAATGAATATAAAATTCAGCATCGTATTGTATCTGTAATTTATGCAGTAATACAAATTATTATTTCAGCCATCGTTATCTTTTTATATGACAAGCTGGAAGCAATTACACTTTTTGTTGTAATTATTGTACCATTGGTTTTGATTTATTCTTTGAAGTTTTACATGATTCGAAAAGCAAGTTTAAAAATAATTTAATGGAACCTAAGGTAATTCAGGGAGGAAACTTTTCAGACCATAGAGGAACTATCTCCTATGTAAATGATTTTAGTTTTAAAGACATTGAAAGATTTTATATTATAAGTAATTCTGACGCTAACCCAATCAGGGCATGGCAAGGACATAAACTTGATGCTAAAAATTTCTATTGTCTAAGCGGATCTTTTAAAATTCATTTTGTGAAAATTGATAATTGGGAGAAACCATCAAAGGACTTGGTTATTGAAACTATATTTACAAGTGCTTCAGATAGTAAAATTATTCATATTCCTGCAGGATATGCTAATGCTATAGAGTCTTTGGAAAGTAACTCGAAATTAATTTCATTTTCAACTTTACCTTTATCCAAAGTAAGTGAAGATGACGTTAGATATGATTCAAATTATTGGAAAATTAATGACTGATAAAAGGATTTTTTTATCATTGCCGCAATTAAGCGGCGAAGAGCAAAAGTATATTCAAAAAGCTTTAGATGATAATTGGATTACCTCGGGTGGTCCAAATGTGAATGATTTTGAAAATGATTTGCAGGAATTTCTACAGGATGATGTTTCCGTCGCGGCGTTAAATTCGGGGACCTCTGCGATTCATTTGGCACTAATTTTACTCGGTATTAAAGCCGAAGATGAAGTCATCTGTCAAAGTATGACATTTTCCGCATCTGCGAATCCTATTTTATATCAGAAGGCGACCCCCGTTTTTATAGACAGTGAAGCTGAAACCTGGAACATTTGTCCGGAAACCCTCGAAATTGCAATTAAAGACAGAATAGCTAAGGGCAAAAAACCAAAAGCAATTATAGCAGTTCATTTATACGGAATGCCTTACAAGGTTGATGACGTTCATGCTATTGCTGATAAATATGGAATTCCTGTTATTGAGGACAGCGCCGAGGCTCTGGGAAGTCATTACAAAGGTAAAAAATGCGGTACTTTTGGCGCCTTTGGAATTTTCTCCTTTAATGGAAATAAAATCATTACAACCTCCAGCGGGGGAGCCCTTATTACTCACTCTAAAGATTCCAAAGAAAAAGCGATCTTTTACGCCACCCAATCTAGAGATGAGGCCATTCATTACCAACACAGTGAAATAGGATATAACTATAGAATGAGTAATGTTTGTGCCGGAATTGGAAGAGGACAAATGAAGATTTTGAATTCTAATTTAAAAGTTAAAAAACAAATTCACGATTTTTACGTTAGCATTTTTAAAGATGTAAAGGAAATAACTGTTTTTGAAAATATAAATCAGGATTATGATTCAAACTACTGGTTGACGACTATTTTAATAGAGCCTGGTTTGAATATAAACAGAGCTGTTTTATTACAGGCTTTTGAAGAAAAGAATATAGAATCCAGACCTTTGTGGAAACCGATGCACTTACAGCCCCTGTTTTCTCAATATCCTTACTACGGCAGTACGGTTTCTGAAGATTTATTTGAAAAAGGTTTGTGCCTGCCATCAGGGACCAGTTTAAATAGTGCGGAAAAAGAAAGAATTAGAGAGGTCGTAAATAAATTATTTCAGGTCCAAGAATAGAATCGATTGGGTTTCTATGAGACATCAATATTATTTACTTTTAAATATAAAAATACAGTTTAATTCAAATTTTATAACATATGAGTAGGACTAGACATGTTATTTTTAAATGAAAAGAAATTTTTAATATCTTTAATTTGTATTTTTGTAATAATTACAATTAAGATTATCAAAGAAAACCAAATTGAATACAGATAAACAAACCAAAGTCACGGATTTCCTGCATACTTTTTTTTCGCCAAGAAATTTAAGAGCCAATATTAATAACCTTAGTTATTTGCCAAGGTGGATTATCGTTGGAATAGATGTAATGGTCCTGATTTTTTCTTTTACGTTTACCTACATGTTATTTGAAGGAACAGCATTAGGATATATTATAACTTCACATCATTTTTATTTCGTAGGCAGTCTTATTTTTGTAAATGTATTTTTCTTTTGGTTGTTCAGGACCTATTCAGGTATTATAAGGCATTCTTCTTATATTGATGCGATCAAACTGCTGTTTTCACAGATGTCGGTTTTAGTATTTTTCTTATTTTTAAATTTAGTATTTGAATTATATTTTGGTCACAAAGCTTTTTTAAATACGGCCCTTTTTATCAATTTGGTGCTGTCATTTTGCGGATTATTTTTATATCGCGTAATTGTAAAACAAACTTTCGAATTATATTTCTCAGAGAAAACGAATTCTAAACTAATCAGAACAGTTATTTACGGAACTGATGCCAATGCTATTTCAGTAGCGAATGCTTTAAAATTTGAAACTCCGTCAAGATTTAAAATTGTTGGTTTTGTCGATAAAAATAATCAGAATGCCTCTAAGCGAATGCTGGATCTTCCTATTTTGATTTTAAGAAAAAAATTACCTGCTTTAATGCGATCTGTAGCTGCAGAGGGTGTAATTATAGCCGATAAAAGTTTATCTAAAGAGGAACAATTAATTATTGTAGACCAATGTTTGGAGTTTAACTACAGGGTTTACACCGTGCCACTTATCTCCGATTGGGAAAATCAAAAAGAGATTTCCCAAAAAGTAAAAAATATACAAATTGAAGATTTATTGGAAAGAAAACCAATAGTACTGGATAGTAAATCGATTTCGAAACAATTAAAAGATAAAACGGTATTAATTACAGGCGCAGCAGGGTCAATAGGAAGTGAAATAGTAAGGCAGGTATTAGGATTTAATCCTAAAAGAATTATTATTCTGGATCATGCCGAAACACCACTCCATAATTTATGCTTAGAGATTTTGAGTGTCGATTCTGAAACTAAAATCGTAGCTGTAATTGCCGATGTGAGAAGTAAAAAAGCATTAGAAAAGGTTTTCAAAAACTACAGTCCTCACGTTGTTTATCATGCAGCTGCCTATAAACACGTTCCTTTAATGGAAGAAAACCCGGCACAAGCCATATTGACAAACATTAAAGGTACCCGCAACTTAGCCGATTTATCCTGTAAATACAATGTTCGTAAATTTGTGATGGTATCTACTGACAAAGCAGTTAATCCCAGCAATGTGATGGGAGCCAGTAAAAGAATTGCAGAGAAATATGTTCAGTCTTTATTTTTAAAAAATCAACAAGAGAATTTTGAGGTAGTAACGAAGTTCATTACTACCCGTTTTGGTAATGTCTTAGGCTCAAACGGATCAGTAGTCCCATTATTTACCAAACAAATTGCTGCCGGAGGACCGGTTACCATAACACACCAGGATATTATTCGTTATTTTATGACTATTCCTGAAGCATGCCAGTTGGTATTAGAAGCAGGAGCAATGGGTAACGGAGGAGAGATTTACATTTTCGATATGGGAAAACCGGTAAAGATTATTGACTTAGCAAAAAAGATGATCAAACTTGCAGGTTTTATTCCTGATAAAGAGATAAAAATAAAAATCGTTGGCTTAAGACCGGGAGAGAAGCTCTATGAAGAATTATTAAATGAT
Source organism: Flavobacterium circumlabens (assembly GCF_004345565.1). GTDB lineage: Bacteria > Bacteroidota > Bacteroidia > Flavobacteriales > Flavobacteriaceae > Flavobacterium > Flavobacterium circumlabens. Next base: position 156,276 of record NZ_SLWA01000005.1, read on the forward strand.
ACTTCTAAAACATTGCCAACCTATCATAATAAAATCATGATAGCTCAGGAGATACAAGATGAGTATGAAAACTTGCACATTGAGATTGATGAACTTATCGGAATTGCAGATTTCTATGACAACGACGATATTGTTGCTAAGATGAAGAAAATCGTTCCGGAATTCAAAAGTATGAATTCGACTTTTGAAGTTTTGGATAATTAATTTTGAATATTAATTATGGATTGAAATAAGATATAAAAAGGTGTTTTTTTAAAACGCCTTTTTGCTTTTTGAATATTTTTTAAAAGACTAAAAATCTTGTTAATTGCGTATGATAGTAAGGAAGCCCCCTGTCTATTTTAAATAATATTATTGCAATTTAATTGTAATACAACTGAAAATGAACAATACAAATACTACTAATGACTGGCTGTTTGAAATAACACCAAAGAATAACTTCTTCACCCTAAATCTTAAAGAAGTCTGGCAATATCGGGATTTACTATTTTTGTTTGTAAAACGAGATGTTATTACAGTTTATAAACAAACGGTATTAGGACCATTATGGTATCTTATTCAGCCTTTGTTTACATCAGTAACCTTTACCATAATATTTAATAATGTTGCCGGAATCAATACCGGTAATGTACCTCCGTTTCTGTTCAATCTGGCAGGCATAACGGTTTGGAATTATTTTACAGCTTGCCTAAACGGTACTTCTGATACGTTTAAAGCGAATGCAGGAATATTTGGAAAAGTCTATTTCCCCAGAATTATAACGCCTATCTCAGTCGTAATTTCTAATTTGATTAAATTCGGGATACAATTTTTTATTTTCATTGCTTTTTATTGTTACTACTACATTCAGGGGAGGGACCTGAGCCTGAACGGTATGGTGTTGTTTTTCCCTTTACTTATTGTTGTTATGGGTATTTTAGGATTAGGATTAGGAATGTTGATTTCCTCTATGGTAACAAAATACCGTGACTTTAGCTATTTAATTACTTTTGGAATACAATTACTAATGTATCTGTCAGCAGTAATGTATCCGATGGAGTTAATTAAACAAAAACTGCCTGCTTATGGCTGGATTGTGCAATACAACCCATTAGCTTATATTATTGAGACCTCCCGTTATATGCTTTTAAATGTTGGAGAGATTTCCCTTTCAGGATTACTATATACTTTTGTGGTTACAATTGCAGTATTCGTTATTGGTATTTTAGTTTTTAATAAAACGGAAAAGAGTTTTATAGACACTGTTTAATTCAGTCAGTTTTAGAATAGCGTAACGTTTTTAGGTAATTCAGGCATCACAATTTACAACTTACAATTGAAAAAAGATATCATATTAAAGGCAGAAAATATTTCTAAACAATATCGTTTAGGAGAGGTCGGGACAGGAACGTTGATTCATGACCTGAATCGATGGTGGCATCAAATTCGGGGTAAAGAAAATCCGTATTTGCGAATAGGAGATACCAACGATCGTTCTAAAAAAGGAACTTCAGATTATGTCTGGGCTTTGCAGGATATTAATTTTGAGGTGGAACGCGGACAGGTATTAGGAATAATTGGTAAAAACGGCGCGGGAAAATCAACACTTTTAAAGATATTATCAAAGGTAACAGCTCCAACTACGGGGAGTATAAAATCGCGCGGCCGTATTGCTTCGCTTCTTGAAGTTGGAACAGGTTTTCATGGAGAAATGACTGGTCGTGAGAATATTTTTCTAAATGGTGCCATTTTAGGGATGACGAAAAAAGAAATTGCTTCAAAACTAGATGAAATTATAGGATTCTCAGGTTGCGAACGGTATATAGACACTCCCGTAAAAAGATATAGTTCCGGAATGACCGTGCGTCTGGCTTTTGCCGTAGCAGCTTTCCTGGAACCTGAAATTTTAGTAATTGATGAGGTTTTAGCCGTAGGAGATGCCGAGTTTCAAAAGAAGGCAATCGGTAAAATGCAGGATATATCAAAAGGAGAAGGGCGCACTGTTTTATTCGTGAGCCATAATATGGCAGCAGTGAAGAGTTTGTGTACCAGAGGAATTATTTTAGAACATGGAAAAGTTGTCTTTGAAGGAGAAATAGAAAATGCTGTAAGTTACTATCTTGGCGGTGATGCCGAAGCAATGAACTTAAAAACATTTGGAAAAGAATATGATCTTCCGATCTTTAAATTAAATGAAATTTCGTTAAATAATTCCGGACGGACTTCAGATGATGTTTTGCGGGAAAATGAACTAATTATTCTTCATACCAAAATAGATATAAAAGTAAAGGACGCACAAAGATATCATATCACCTATCACTTATTTAATGAAATGGGAGAGGTGATGTTCTCGTTTTCGAATGCTGGTTCATTTTCTTTAAAAAACGGACTAAATGATATCACATGTGATTTTCCTGAATCCTTTTTTCAATCCGGACAATACTTTTTGTCGCTCTTTATAGTCGAAGATGCAAAGAAGCCCATTTTTATCGAAAGCGATATCATTTCTTTTACGGTTGTAGATTCCGGAAGGGAATTAGGAACCTATATGGGCAGGGAGCCAGGCTACATAAAGCCACAATTTGACTGGAAAATAAAATAAACCAGCATCCAAACGTATAAATAATTTAGACTTATATTTTTATTTTAACAGCTTATAAATCCTTTTGAAGTTAGTTGAATTAATAGATTTACTAATTTTCCCAAATAGCATAACCCATAATTTAAATAGTAACCAATGTCGAAAAATCTAAAAGTAACGGTATGCATGATTACTTATGGGCATGAGAAATTTATTGAAGAAGCAATAAATGGTGTCCTTATGCAGGAAATTGATTTTGATATTGAATTGCTTATTTCTAATGATGCATCACCCGACAAAACAGATGAAATTGTTAAGTCAATTATTGAAAATCATCCCAGAGGAAGTTGGATCAGATATATAAAACATGACTCAAATATTGGAATGATGCCCAATTCCCTGTTTGTTTTGGAAGCCAGTAAAGGGGAATTTATTGCAGTTTGTGAAGGCGATGATTATTGGACGGACCCCTTAAAACTGCAAAAACAAGTTGCTTTCTTAGAAGCAAATCCGGAATATGTAATGTGTTTTCATCGCTGCCAATTCCTTACGCTTGAAAACGGTAAAAATAAATTTGTTGATCAGGAGCTTGAAGTGATTGATTATGAATATAATTTATACGGTTTGTTGTATCATTGGAATATTCCTACTGCATCAATTGTATTTAAGAATGTATTTCTGGAAGAAGACAATGTTTTTCCATATGACTTTTTAAAAGTTCAAAGCGGGGATATTGCACTTGCGTCTTATCTGTTTCAATTTGGAAAATTCTTTCTTTTTAAGGAAATCATGAGTGTTTACAGGGTTTTTGGTTTGGGAGTATCTGTGACGCACAAAGATTTAAGAATGATTCATTACAGGGCCAATTTATATTTTAGAATAAACGAATATTATAATTTCAAATATGAAGCGGAAATTTATCAGGCATTACATGATGTAATGAACAGATATGCACCGGTTTTATGTCTGGAAAAAAATGCAGTAAATAATTACTCTACAAGAAAATTAATATATATTCTTTACCGTAGGCTGAAAAGGAAAATAACAAAAAGATGAATCCTCTTGTTTCTGTAATTGTACCCAATTTTAACCATGCTAATTTTCTTGAAAGAAGGTTAGAGAGTATATTCAATCAGAGTTACTCCAATATTGAGGTTATTTTATTAGACGATTGCAGCGTTGATAACAGCCGGGAAATTCTTTCTGAATATGCTAAAAATCCTAAAGTAAGTCATTGTGTCTTTAATGAGATAAATTCAGGAAATACATTTATACAATGGCATAAAGGAATACAATTGGCGAAAGGAGATTTTATCTGGATTGCTGAATCAGATGATAGTTGTAAACACAATTTAATAGAGGAATTAATCAAGCCTTTAATTGAAGATGAAAAAATTGTTTTATCGTATGCACAATCAAATAAAATCAATGAATTAGATGAAATTACAGGAAGCTGGCTGGATTATACTTTAAATTTGGATAACTCAGCATTCGACAGGAAATTTGTAATGGAAGGTACTGTATTTGTCGAGAAATTTTTAATTCATAAAAATGTTATTCCAAATGCAAGTGCCGTTATTTTTAGATATCAAAAAAATATTTCAGAGTATATTACAGTAGACAAGGAGTTGCGATATTGCGGTGACTGGATTTTTTACTTTAAACTACTCCTCAACAATAAAGTAGCATTCACGCCTGAAAAATTAAATAACTTCCGCTATCACTGTCAAAGTGTAATTGCAAAAGCCCTGAAAGCTGACGATAAAATGAGATTGTTGAACTTAGATATTGTCATGCGATCTAATATGAAGGAATTTTTGCAGCTAAATAAGTCTTCCAATTATTGGAATATTATTGCTGTAAATGCCAAAATTGTTAAAGAAATCAAGTACAATAAAGCATTACTATTCTTTGAAAATAAAGAATATGGTAATTGGTTTAAATATCTTATCATGATTCCGAAGACCTTTATTATGAAAAATAAATATGTAAGAAGATTGAAGAAAAGATTGTTTTTATATTTAAATCTGAAAAATAAGGAATGATTTCTATTATTGTATGTTCCCGAAAAAATCAAATCGATCCGAAATTTGAAGATAACATCCGCAATACCATCGGGAGTGATTTCGAGCTTGTGATAATTGATAATTCGAATAACAGATATTCAATTTTCGAGGCGTATAATGCAGGTATTCAGAAAAGCAAAGGAGATATCTTATGCTTTATTCACGATGATATTTTATTTCACACTGAAAATTGGGGAATGATTTTGGAATCAGAATTTAATGAAAATACTGATTATGCCCTTATTGGAATTGCAGGTTCAAGAGTTAAAACCCAATTTCCAACCGGCTGGTGGGATTGTGAAGACCAATACAAAGCAATTAATATAATTCAGCACGAAAAGGGAAATGTAAGAAGGGAATGTTTTGGATTTGAAAATGAAAATATCACTGAGGCAGTTGTTATTGATGGCGTATTTATGGCTTTAAAAAAGGACTTAAATATTGTATTCGATACCAGACTAGAAGGATTCCATTGCTACGATTTAAATTTATCCTGTGCGGTAATTGAAAAAAACAAAAAAGTTGGAGTAACCAAAAAAATTCTGATAGAACATTTCTCTATTGGTCAGTTAAATAAAAATTGGTTGCTGTCAGCAATAGTGTTTCATAAAAAATACCGTCAGCAATTAAAACGTAATAATTCGAATAGTGAACAGGAGATTTTTGCCGGCAAAAAATACATAGAGTATTGTCTGCAATTTTTAGGCAAAAAGAAGAGTTTGATCTATTTGTTTACCATTTTGCAATTCAGCTCCTCCATAAAAACGATTTTTACTTTAGAAAAATACTTCTTTAATAAGTTTTTTAACAAATGAAAACAAGTGTAGTAATAGTCACTTTCAACGGTATGAAGTGGATAGAGAATTGTCTCGAATCTATCCTGGGTAATACGGAATTGCCGGAAATTATAATTGTTGATAATTGTAGTTCCGACAATACGGTTGAATTTTTAAAGAATACATATTTTCAAAAAATTAAACTCATCGAGTCCAAAGAGAATTTAGGATTTGGACGGGCAAATAATCTCGGGATAGCAAAAGCGTTTGAATTAAACAGTGATTTTATTTTTTTATTAAATCAGGATACGGTTATCGAAAAAGATACAATAGAAAAGCTCCTGGCGATTTCATTAAAAAATCCTGACTATGGAATAATAAGCCCCATACATTCCAACGGAGACAATTCTTCATTAGACTTAAGTTTTCTGTATTACATTAACCAGCAATGTTCAGCTCTGATTTCTGATTTTGTTTTGGATAAAAAAAGGAAAGAGCTTTATCCGGTAGAAATGATAAATGCGGCAGCCTGGTTCTTACCAGTAAAAACTTTCGAAATTGTGGGTGGATTTGATCCTCTATTTTTCCTGTATGGAGAAGATGATAATTTTTGCCAGAGAGTATTGTATCATAATTTAAAAATTGGAATTACAACCGCAACGATTATAAAACACGACAGCGGTAATAATTTTAAAGTTGATTTTCCAAAAGGCTCCAAAAATTATTACAATAAATTTTTAAACAGGATTAAAGTTAAATTTGCGAATGTGAATTCGGAAGACTTTAGAAAAATCAATACCCTGAAAAGACATTTTCTGAAAGAAGCGTTGTTAAGTTTGTTAAAGTTTAAATTTGATGAATTTACAATCTATAAAACCAAGTATAAACTGATAGATAAAAAAAGTTTAGAGGCGAGTGTTTTAAAGAACAGGCAAACAGGAAAGAAATATTTAGTATAGCGATATGGAATCAAATATAAATAGTTTAGTATCTGTAATTATTCCATGTTACAATGATCATGTATACATTCAGGAAGCAATTGACTCTGTTAATAATCAGACGTATCAAAATATTGAGATTGTTATTATTGACGATGGATCACGCAGAGAAACAAAAGAATTTCTTAAAAAGATACAACAGGAAAATTTAACCATTTTATATCAGGAAAATGCCGGCCCGAGTTCTGCAAGAAACAACGGAATAAGGCATGCTAAAGGAGATTTCATTCTCACACTGGATGCCGATGATTACTTTGATGCTACTTTTGTCGAAAAAGCGATGTTCGTTTTTAATCAGGAATCGAATGTGGGATTAGTTACTTGTAATGGCTATATATTTAATGAAAATGGAGTTGTAGATGAGATTATTTCAGAAGAAGGAGACGCAGGCCACTTTCTTTTTAATAATAGCGCCATTGGAAATTCTTTATTTAGAAAGAAATGTTGGGCTGCTATTGGAGGATTTGATGAAAATATGAAGAAAGGCTACGAAGATTGGGACTTTCATGTTGGTCTGATCAAAGCGAACTGGAAAATAAAAGTGATAAAGGAATACCTTTTTCATTACAGAGACAAACCCAATTCGAGAAATTCCCAGGCCGATAAATTTCATAAATATGATTTGTGGAAATATATTTATATCAAACATAAAGATGTACTGGTCAATAATCAGGAGGTGATGATAAATACTGTTTTTTCGCAAATGGAAATTTTAGAAATGAATTGTCATAATCTTCGTGGATCAATGGACTACAGAATAGGAAATAAGATATTAAAGCCTTTTCGTTTTATAAAAGGTCTTGGCTTTAAAAGAAAATAGAAAAATGGAAAATTCTAAACTGGTTTCGATTGTTATTCCTTGTTATAATGACAAAGCCTATATTGAAGAAAGCGTCAACTCGGCTTTAAACCAATCTTATGAGAATACTGAAATCATAATTGTTGATGACGGATCCGATGAAGCAACCAAAAAGATTCTATCGGGATTTAATCATGTCAAAATAAAACTGATTACCCAGGAAAATAAAGGTTTAAGCGCTGCAAGAAACGCAGGAATTGCAAATGCTCAGGGGGAGTATATTCTAACCTTAGACGCCGATGATTTTTTTGAAAATTCTTTCTTAGAAAAAGCCGTTCCGGTTTTAGAATCAGATCGTTCGGTTGGTGTTGTAGGTTGTTTTACGCAATGTTTTGTCGATAAAAACAGAATCATATTCAAATACCGTCCAAAAGGCGGATCTATCGGTGATTTTTTATATGGTAACAGTGCCGTTGGAAATTCACTCTTTAGAAAACAATGCTGGCTTGATGCGGGCGGATATGACGAAAAAATGAGAAAGGGGTATGAAGATTGGGAATTTTGGATTTCGGTAACCAAACGAAACTGGAAAATATACATCATAGAGGAATTTCTTTTTAATTACAGAAAGAAAGAAAATTCAATGCTGCAAATTACAAATCTCCTGCATGAAGAGGAGAACTACCAATACGTACTCAATAAACACAAAGAATTGTACATAGAGGATTTTGATCAGACGATAGCGTTTTTGCAGAAAAGGACTTTGAAGTATAAAACAAACGAAATTAAGAGACTGACTTCCATTGATTACAAATTAGGAAACAGCATTCTCAAACCTTTTCGATTCCTAAAAAAAATCTTCAAAAGTAAAAAATGAGCAAGCCTTCACTTTCTGTGATAATTCCGGTATTTAACAGATCTCATCTGATTGAAGAAACACTGAACAGTATCTTGTCCCAAAATTTTGCCGATTGGGAATGCATTATAGTTGATGATCATAGTACAGATACTACCTGGGAAACCATTTCAGCATTTATAAAGAAGGATGACCGTTTTAAACTTTATCGGCGTCCGGAAAATTTAGTAAAAGGAGCAAATTCCTGCAGAAACTTTGGATTCCTGAAAAGTAAAGGCGATTTTGTAAATTGGTTTGATAGTGATGATATTTATTTACCAAATGCTTTTGAAGAATTTAGCAGGCATTTTAATCCTGATCTGGATGCTGTAATCTACAAATTGAATTTTGTAGCTTTAGAAACAGGCAATTTTCTAAAACAAAATAAAATCCAGTCCGATACTACTATTGAAGATTATTTAGTCGGTAACATAGCATTTTATGTTTCAGGGCCCGTTTGGAACAGAAATTTTTTGTTGAATCAGGAAATGCTTTTTGATCCGGAAATCAAAAACCTCGATGACTGGGATTTTAATTTGAGAATGCTTTATGCGGATCCTAAGTTGACCTATATGGACTCCTCTTATGTTTTATACAGAATCCATGCGGAGTCATTGTCTCACGAATTAGCAAAATTAAACTTTGAAGAAATACTTTCGGAGTTTAATGCGAGAGAGAAGCATTTGAAATTAGTAAAGAATAGGAAACAATATAGCAGATTAAAACTCTTTATAAAAGACAGGCATCACTATTTTTACAAGATTGCAATGATTGATAATAATAAAAATAAATACTATTTTTTTAAGGAACTGCAACTAAGACAAATTGAGCTTTTGGATCTTAAGGCGGTCATCAGCACCTCTTTTGGATTCATTCTGTACACTGTGTTTAAAAAAGGCTATAAATTTTTATGAGAATTCTTTTTATCTCCATGCCGTCCATCCATGTCATTCGCTGGATTGAAAATCTAAAAGATACTTCTTTTGAGTTGTATTGGTATGATATATTGGGAAGAGGGAAATTGGAGACTTTAGAAACGGTCCGGCAATTGTTGGAAACCTCAAAAAGAAAAATTCCCCATATCAAAGGAGAATATTTTCTTTCTAAAAAAAGACCGGGATTGTATTCGTTCATCCGTCCTTTTCTGGAGGTAACCGAAAATGAAGCCCTTGAAAAAATTATTAAAGAGATCTCTCCGGATATAATTCATAGTTTTGAGATGCAGTCCTGCTCGTATCCAATCGTAAAAACGATGAATAAATTTCCCGAAATCAAATGGATCTATTCCTGTTGGGGAAGTGACTTGTTTTACTTTCAAAATAATAAGGAACACCTTCTAAAAATCAGGAATGCACTTTCGAGAATAAATTTCATACACACAGATTGTCTGAGAGATTATCAGATCGCAAAAGAATTAGGGTTTAAGGGCCAGCATCTCGGCGTAATTCCGGGAGGAACCGGCTACAAATTAGAAGAATTGGATCCTCTTAAATTGCCTTTTTCAGAAAGAAAAATAATCCTTTTAAAAGGGTACCAGCATAAATTCGGCAGAGCACTTAACGTTGTAAAAGCACTACAGAAAAATCTCTCCCTGCTGCAGGATCATGAGATCGTTATTTTTGGAGCACATGCACAAATCAAAGCGTATGTCGAGCAAAATAAACTTCCCTTTCGAATATTTGACAGGGATGAATTATCGCAAAATCAGGTAATGAAATTAATGGGAGAATCTCTCTTATACATTGGAAACAATATTTCAGACGGTATGGCAAACACCATGCTTGAAGCAATCGTTATGGGAGCCTTTCCCATTCAGTCTAACCCGGGTAATGTTTCGGCAGAAATTATTACACATGGAAGTAATGGTTTATTAATACAGGATCCCGAAAACATTGATGCAATTGCGGAGCTGATTATTCAGGCAATTGAAAATAAAGCAATGCTGGAAAATGCGAATAAACTAAATGAAAAAATTGCCATTGAAAAATTAGACTATCACGTTAATCAGCGAAAAGTAATAGCTTTATACCAAAATCTTGAAATAAAATCTTAAATGCGAATAGGCTTTAACCCAAATAAAGACAAACCTCAGGAGCCGAATGATTTTTTTCATCAGGTTGTAATTCCTGTGTATATACCTGATCAGGAAGGTTATTTTAAAGATAGTTTTAAGATTTTGCAGTATTGCCTTGAATCTTTACAGAAGACAGTTCATCAAAAAACATACCTTACAGTTGTAAATAACGGCAGTAATAAGGATGTGACTGAATATTTAAATGGTCTTCAAAAAACAGGAAAAATACAGGAAGTCATAAATGCTACCAATATCGGAAAACTAAATGCCGTGCTGAAAGGTATTTCGGGGCATGATTTTGCATTTGTAACGGTTGCAGATTGTGATGTACTCTTTTTAAAAGACTGGCAAAAAGAAACCTACACTGTTTTTGAGAATTTTCCAAAAACAGGCGCAGTTTGCCCGACACCCTCTTCAAGATCCCTCAAAAGTTATACATTTAATATCTGGTTTGAACTTCTCTTTTCAAAATCACTTCGTTTTACAAAAGTTAAAAACCCTGAGGCGTTAAGAAATTTCGCAGCCAGTGTTGGAAAACCGAATATGTACAGTAGTGTGCATCTTGAAAAATATCTTACCGTTAATAATGGCAATTTTAAAGCTGTTCCGGGAGCAGGACATTTTTTGACAACCTACAGAAAAGAAGTTTTCGAAAATATTGATACCAAATACTCTCCTTTTATGCTTGGTGGTGACAGCGAAGCAAAATTACTCGATTTTCCGGTGGTTCAAAAAGGAATGTGGAGACTTTCAACAGCGGATAATTTTGCGTACCATTTAGGAAATGTAGAGGAGAAATGGATGCAGAAAGCCTTAGAGGAAATACAGCCCAATGATTTCTTTCCAAATGAACCTATTGTTTTGCGAAAAGTCAAATCATCAAAAATGGCATTTTTATTACAATATAAAGTGTTCTCAAGAATCATTACACAAAAAAAAATATGGTATTATTGCCTTAAACTAAAAGGCCTTTCCAAAGAAGAAGTGCTGCAATATACTCAGAAATATGAATAATGCTATAAAAGTAATCCTGATTTCCCAATCACCTCTTCCTTTTGCAAAAATTGGAAGCTGGACGACCCTTTATAAAAATTATTTAGAGCACAATCACAAAATCGATTGTATTGTCTGTCCTGAACCGGAGCATTTATTTGAAGGAATACAGTACAGTTTTACACAACTTACGTTTTGGCACAAATTGCAGCGTAAGTTTCTGAAGCGTAAAAATCCGGAATATTTTCAGGCTCTTGATAAAATAATTGTTCCCGGTCAAAAATACATTATCCAGATTGTTGACAATTATGGAATGGTTAAAGCCTTAAATAAATATCTTATTGCGAAAGGAATCGATAAACAATGTTACATTCAGTTCTTTTACCATGGTTTTGCACCATTTGTAAAATCAGGATCAGGCCATGATTTTTATGAAATCATTGACGAAATCATTGTACTTACAAAAGCGAGTTATGAAGTGCATAAAAAAAGCATTAATATACTGCCGGGCCATTTTTCGGTTTTAAATAACGGCATTGACACAAAGAGATTTAAGAAAGTTTCCGAAACCGAAAAAATCAAACTAAAAGAACAATTAGGTTTTGGAGATAAGAAAGTCTTTATCTGGTGTTCACAAGATCGTCCGAAAAAAGGGCTGCATTTAATTTTAGAACTTTGGCAAAAAAAATATTCGCTCGAAAATAATATCCAATTAGTAGTCATTGGTTGTGATCCAAGGCCCAAAATGGAGGGAGTGGTTTTTTTGGGTAAAATTCCAAATGATGAACTCCCAAAATATTATCAGGCTTCAGATTGCTATCTTTTCCCTACTTTATGCCAGGAAGGTTTCGGCATGAGTCTCATAGAAGCTTTACATTGCGGAAATTATTGTATTGCATCTGCCATGGGCGGTGTTCCCGAAGTTTTGCAGCATGGAAAACTCGGGAAATTAATCGAAAATCCGCATTTTATTGCTGAATGGGAAACAGCAATAGATGAGTTTTTAGGGGGAAGTACCAAACTTCCTGAAGTTCCGGATGAATTGTACGCTATGGAGGACTGGAACATAAAAATGAATCAGATTATTAATCAGGCAAAATCCAGATTTTAGCAGACAATCCAATTGAATTTATGAGAATAGAGCAGTTAACCTTTACCAGATTTCTTGCAGCAGTTTCGGTTGTTGTTTTTCATTATGGTGGAAAAAGTTTTCCTTTCAAAAATGACAGTATTGCTTTTATATTTCGTAACGCCGACGTCTGTGTCAGTTACTTTTTTATCTTATCCGGTTTTGTAATGATCATAGCCTACGGAAATAAAACCATTATTTCAGCCGGAGATTATTTGCGAAACAGAATGGCCAGAATCTATCCGGTCTATTTTTTGGCAATACTGATGATGCTTTTACTGCAATTCAGAGAAAAAAACATCGATTATTCGGGTTTATTTTTGAATATTTTCATGATTCAGGCCTGGGTTCCGGGTAAAGTGCTTTCCCTTAATCCGCCGGGATGGTCTTTGTCTGTTGAATTATTGTTTTACGCCATATTTCCTTTTGCATTCAATACAATCTTTAAAAAAGTAACCTTAAGGCAAATTGCTGTATATATCATTTTGTTTTGGCTTTTGACTCAGGTCATTTTTCAGCTGTTCTTTTTTCTTTACGATGAAAATCAGTTTACTGTGGTTAAGGATATTTTGAAATACAATCCGTTAATGCATCTCAATGAGTTTCTTGTCGGAAACCTTGCCGGACTTTTTTTTATAAAGAGTCTGAAAGAGAAAAAAGGGAATTATGATTTTATCATTGTGATCCTTGCAGCTTTGTTGATTTTGGCATTAAAATTTCCGTTCGGTTTAAATTTTCATGACGGATTGCTAAGTGTACTCTTTATTCCCCTAATCTTTTTTATCTCCTTAAATGATGGCATGATAACGAAATTATTCAGGAACAGAATATTTGTATTTTTAGGTGAAATAAGCTTTGGAATTTATATTTTGCAGCATCCTGTTTATTCCTTAATAAGTGCCTACAGTGTTAATAAATACCTGCATTTAAATGATCCTACAATTGTCTTTTTTATCAGACTTTTGATCCTGATTGTCTTTTCGGCAGTAGTATATAAGTATCTTGAAAAACCCATTCAAAATAAAATAAAGACTTTAAACAAAGCGGTCCTTCCTGTAAAAAGTGAATCATTGTAACAATTTAGGAGTTCCCGAATACAGCCAGAAACAGGAAATAAATTATATCGAAAGAAAGATAGTGTAAGTATAGTATGAGAATAGACCAATTGACCTTTACCCGATTTATCGCTGCGACTTCAATTTTCATCTTTCTTATGGGGGAGGAAGTATTTTTATTGATGACGCACGCTTGTCCTTTATTTTTCAAAATGCCAATATTGGGGTCAGTTACTTTTTTATATTGTCAGGCTTTGTAATGATTATTGCGTATGGCAACAAACCTTTTGTTTCCTTCACGGAATATTACAGAAATAGGTTCGCAAGAATTTATCCGTTATACTTTTTTGCCATCATTCTGGTTATTTTTGTACAGTTGATAGATCGGAGATTTGACTTTTTAGGTTTTTTTCTAAATATTTTCATGATTCAGGCCTGGATTCCGGGAAAGGCTCTTTCCTTTAATTTTCCTGCTTGGTCATTGTCAGTAGAGGCTTTGTTTTATGCCGTTTTTCCTTTTGTTTTTAATAAAGTCTATCAGAAAATAAGCATTAAGAGGTTCTCCGTTTATATTATTTCGTTTTGGATTTTCATTCAAATCGTAACCAGTGTACTGTTTGCCTATTTTGGAGAAAGCGATTCCATTTACACAGGTGAGTTTTTACGATACAATCCCTTATTACACCTTCATCAATTCTTAGTTGGAAATCTGGCCGGATTATTTTTTATAAAATACCTCCAGCATAAAAAAAGGAATTATGATCTATTGATTTTTGTGCTTACGGGTCTGGTGCTTTTAGCATTAAAATTTCCATTTCAACTCAATTTTAATAGTGCCTCAGCATTACTCTTAATGCCTATAATCATTCTAATTTCGCTAAACACAGGATTAATTACCAGATTATTTCAGCATAAAATATTGGTGTTTTTAGGAGAGATTAGTTTTGGAATTTACATTCTTCAATATCCGGTATGTTTTTTTATAAGCAACTACAGGATTAATAAATACCTTCATATTGAGGATTTGAACCTTGCTCTTCTGATACGATTCGGTGTACTGATCCTGGTTTCCTCAATAACCTATCTTTATATCGAAAAACCAATTTTGAAGATAGTAAAAGGAAAGCAAAAAGCGCTGACACTTTCTGAAAATCCAGCCTGATAAAAACGAAAAATAATGAAAACCATAGCTATCATACCGGCTCGCGGAGGCTCAAAAAGAATTCCGGATAAAAATATTCAGCTTTTTGGAACACTGCCTTTGTTGGCACATTCTATTTTATATGCGAAGCAGAATAGCACTGTAATTGATGAGGTGTATGTGTCAACAGATAGTGAAGAAATAAAAAAAACAGCACTGCAGTTTGGAGCGAAAGTCATTGACAGGCCAGCTGCTATTTCGGGTGATCTGGAGCCTACTGTTTCGGCATTACGACATGCCTTAGAATCTCTTGAAGGTAATAATGTCGAAAACGTAATTTTACTTCAGGCTACGAATCCGTTACGGCCACAGAATTTGTTAGTCGAAGCTTTTGAAGTATATCAGCAGGAAAACCTGGACAGTTTATTTACAGTGACCCGAAATCATCAGAAATTTGGAAAAATAGCAGGCAATAAATTTATTCCGTTTAATTATGCCATTGGCCAGCGAAGCCAGGATTTAGAACCTCTTTTCTTTGAAAACGGATTAATATACATCACAAAAGCATCATTGATTCGGAATGATATTATTATTTCAGAAAATGCGTTTCCGTTCGAAGTAAATCATATTTTTGCAAAAGTTGATATTGATACCCCGGAAGATCTGGAGTATGCGGAGTATCTGTTTCAAAAACAATTACAATAAAAAAATACCATTCTTTTATGAACCCATTTATAGAAATTGCCGGTAGAAAAATCGGACCCGATTTTCCACCCTTAGTTATTGCCGAAATAGGAATTAATCACGAAGGTTCTCTTGTAGTGGCCAAAGAAATGGTTGATGCAGCACACAGAGCGGGCGTTGAAGTTGTAAAACATCAGACGCACATTGTGGAAGACGAAATGAGCGGTGCCGCAAAAAAAGTAATTCCCGGTAATGCAGATGTTTCTATTTATGAAATCATGGAGCGTTGTTCTCTTAATGAAGCTGATGAATTAGAACTTAAAGAGTATGTTGAAAGTAAAGGAATGATTTTTATTTCGACCCCATTTTCACGCGCAGCAGCAGAAAGATTAAAGAAATTTGACATACCCGCTTATAAAATTGGTTCCGGAGAATGTAACAATTACCCTTTATTAGAACATATTGCTTCTTTTGGCAAACCTGTAATTTTAAGTACCGGTATGAATACCATAGAAAGTATTCAGAAAGCTGTAGCGATTTTCGATAAGCATCATATTCCTGTCGCTTTACTGCACACGACCAACCTATATCCAACGCCAATACATTTGGTTCGTTTTGGTGCCATGACAGAATTACACGAGGCTTTTCCCGATAAAGTATTCGGATTGAGTGATCATACCTTAAATAATAATGCCTGTTTGGGAGCTGTTGCCCTTGGTGCCAGTGTTTTAGAACGACATTTTACAGATCATATGCAGCGAACCGGTCCGGATATTATTTGCAGTATGGATGAAAAAGCTTGTGGCGAATTAATTATCTCCAGTGCAGAAATGGCCTTAATGCGTGGCGGAACAAAAAAACCGGCATTGGAAGAACAAGTCACAATTGATTTTGCTTTTGCAACCGTTTGTGCCATAGCATCTATTCAAAAAGGAGAAAAATTATCTAAAGAGAATATTTGGGTAAAACGTCCGGGAACCGGCAAAATCCTGGCAGAACATTTCAATGATCTAATTGGAAAAGTGGCGACAAGAGCTATAGAAAATGATGAGCAATTGGATTTTTCTGATTTTCAATAATATAAAAAGAAATGATATCTATTGTTATTAGGAATAAAAACGAGGCTAAGGCACTCGAAAATATTTTGTCTGTTATTACGACACAGTATGCTGACGATTACAGCGAAATCTTAATTGTAGATAATTATTCTACAGATAATAGTGTAGAAATCGCGTTGAAATATAATTGCACAGTCCTGAACATAAAAGATTTTACCTACGGACGGGCAATAAATGTAGGTATTGAAGCAGCAAAAACAAAATATGTTTTATTGTTAAGTGCTCATGCAATTCCTGTCGGGAAAAGTTTTTTTAAAAATACATTAGAAGCTTTAGCGGACACTGAAAACGTAGCGGGAATCAGATACATCAACAGTTTTGAAAACTATAAAAGAGCTGCGAAAAATAATTTTACAGTATTTAAGCCTTTAGAGAATGGTTTAATGGCCGCTTGTGCTTTAATAAATAAAGAGGTCTGGGAGCAATTTAAATTTAATGAAGAACTGGACGCTATTGAAGATAAAGAATGGTCAGAGCGAGTATTCAATAATGGTTTTCAACTATTAGATCTGAATGAAACGTATTTTTATTTCATAAAAAGAAGTGCAAAGGCCAATATTTCGAGATACAAAAACGAAACGGTCTCTGAATATTTTTTAGCAAAAAAAACATTCCCGGGAATAATGGCAATTTTGGGGTCTTTTTTTAAGAAAGTAATTTTTACAAATACCGGTAATTACTTTAAATTACTACATCATGATATCCTGATTTTGAAAGCCAAATTTGAAATCCGAAAAAAGTTAAAAAAGAAAGTATCCAATTAATGAAAAAAATTCTTTTCCTAACCGGAACACGTGCTGATTTTGGTAAAATAAAATCATTGATTTCAATTCTGGAACAACAACCGGATTTTGAAGTCTTTGTATTTGTAACCGGAATGCATCTGCAGGAAATTTATGGGTATACGTTGATAGAAATTGAGCGATGTAATTTTAAAAACGTCTTTACTTTCGAAAATCACACGCACGAAACAACAATGGATTTAACTCTGGCGAAAACCATCGAAGGTTTATCAGGTTATTGTAAAACCATCGATCCGGATATGATTGTGGTACATGGTGATCGGGTTGAAACACTCGCAGGCGCTATTGTTGGCTCTCTGAATAATATCCTGGTGGCTCATATTGAAGGGGGAGAAGTTTCAGGTACCGTTGATGAATTAATCCGTCACAGCGTGAGCAAATTAAGCCACATTCATTTTGTGTCGAATAAGGAAGCTAAGAAAAGGCTCGTTCAGATGGGAGAAATAAAAGAATCTGTTTTTACAATTGGTTCACCCGATATAGATATTATGTTTTCGGATAAACTTCCTGATTTGGAAACGGCAAAAAAATATTATCAGGTTCCCTTTGAAGAATTTGCTATCGTAATGTTTCATCCCGTGACGACAGAATTTCAAAGCATGGAGAAATACACGGCAGATTTTGTCGATTGTTTGCTGCAGGACCATCATAATTATCTGGTTATTTTTCCAAACAATGATTTAGGAAGTCAGTTCATTCTGGACTCTTACAACAGATTAAAACAAAATACCAGATTCAGGATTTTTCCGTCACTTCGTTTTGAATATTTTCTGACCTTACTAAAAAACAGTCAGTTTATTATCGGTAACAGCAGCGCCGGAATTCGCGAAGCTCCGTATTATGGCATTCCGATCATTAATATCGGAACCCGTCAGCAAAACAGAGCCGTTCATGCCGATATTATCAATACCGATTATTCTCAGGAAAGTATAAAAGAAGCCCTTTCTGTTATAGACGCACACAAAGTTCAGGTGGCAACCAATGATTTTGGACAGGGAAATAGCAGTGAATTATTTTTGGATTCCCTAAAGAAAAGCGATATTTGGCAGCTGAATCACCAAAAGCAGTTTAAGGATTTTTAATGAAAAACAACAACACTTTTATGGTATCAGTTACTGTTATTGTCTTTCATTTAAATGAATAAGTAAACGAAAAGTAAAATGAAACAGTTTTTGCGAAAAATAGCGTGGGTATTTCTGGGAAAAGGATATCTGGACTTTTTAAGAGGTCAGAACAAAACCTATTTGCATCAGGCTAAAAATGTAACGATTGGCTATAAAACCTATCATAACGGTGCATTTGTCTGGCAGTGGCATCAAAACTCACAATTAGAAATCGGGAAATACTGTTCTATAGCAAACGATGTTCATTTTATATTAGATTCAGGGCATCATATGCTAAGTGAGGTCACAAGCTATCCTCATTTTAATCATCTTGTTAACAAAGATTTGCCTATTGGTAACCGAACTCAGTCTGATTTTAAAAGAAATATACAAACAGAGGAAAGTAAAACCATAATTGGCAGTGACGTTTGGATTGGAATGAATGCCATAATTTTGCCCAATGTAAAAATTGGTGACGGCACTACCATTTTAGCAGGTACAGTGGTAACAAAAGATGTTCCGGATTATGCAGTTCTCGGAGGCATTCCGGGAGCAATTGTAAAAATGAAATATGATCTGGATACCATCGACAAAATGAAAAAAATAGAATGGTGGAACTGGAGCCCACAAAAAGTCGAAGAAAATGTGGGAGATTTTTATATCCCAATTCATGATTTCATTATCAAATGGCAGAAATAATCCAATTGTAGCAATAAATAAATTGCAGTTGTACTATAATAATTAATTTAATTTATGTTTTTTAACTCCTTAGCGTTTGCGGTTTTTTTACCAATCGTTTTTTTTCTGTATTGGTTTGTCTTCAATAAAACCAAAAGCACACAAAATGCCTTACTGATTGTTGCGAGTTATTATTTCTATTCCTGCTGGGACTGGAGATTTTTATTTCTATTGGTTTTTTCTACTTTTCTGGATTATTACACCGGTATTCAAATCGAAAAAGGGAAGTCTGAAAAAAGTCGGAAATTTTGGTTTTGGCTCAGTATTATAATCAATTTAGGGTTTCTGGCGATTTTTAAATATTATAACTTTTTTGCCGCTTCTTTTTCAGAATTATTGGGCTCTGCGGGAATTAAGGCAAGTCCGATTTTATTGAACGTGATTCTTCCGGTTGGGATTTCATTTTATACTTTCCACGGATTATCCTATGTTATTGACATCTATTACAAGCGAATAAAAGCTGAATATAACTTTGTAGATTATTCGCTCTTTGTCAGCTATTTTCCGCTTTTAGTGGCAGGTCCGATAGAAAGAGCAACGCACTTATTGCCACAGGTAAAAGTAAAGCGAGAGTTTAGTTTTCAACTGGCAAAAGAAGGAATTTATCAAATCATTTGGGGATTGGTTAAGAAAGTAGTTATTGCAGATACTTGTGCCACCTACGCAAATGCTATTTTTGATCATTATACTTCCATGAATAGTTTCTCCCTTATTTTGGGAGCCATATATTTTGCATTTCAAATTTACGGAGACTTTTCAGGGTATTCAGATATTGCATTAGGGGTTTCAAAATTGTTTGGTTTAGACCTGTTGCGAAATTTCAATTACCCGTATTTTTCGAGGGATATCGCCGAGTTCTGGCGTCGTTGGCATATTTCGTTATCGTCGTGGTTTCGGGATTATTTATATATTCCGCTGGGGGGCAGTAAAGGCGGTCTCTGGATGAAAATCAGAAATACGTTTATCATTTTTGTGGTCAGCGGATTCTGGCACGGAGCCAACTGGACCTATGTGGTCTGGGGATTTATAAATGCGGTTTATTTCCTGCCTTTACTTTTATCCAACAGCAACAGAAATAATATGGATGCCATCCAGCTGAAATTTAATTTCGATTCGGTAAAAGTAGTACTGAGTATTTTCTATACTTTTTTCCTGACCTGTATCGCCTGGGTATTTTTCAGGGCCAAATCGATAACAGATGCAGTTTTGTATTTAAAACGTATTATTACCAACAGGGATTTTAGTTTTCAATATTTAGACAATGAACGCTACAGTTATGAATTGCTGCTAATGATTGGTTTATTTGTTTTGGTTGAATGGAATAACAGAAATAAAATCGAACCGCTTTCAGGAAAAAGAAGCATGCTCAGAATGGCCCTTGCTATAGCAGCAATATTGGCTTTCGGAACTTATTCAGATTATAAAGAATTTATATATTTTCAGTTTTAATGAAGAAATTTTTAATTTATACGGTCACAATTTTAGTCATAACAGTTTTTGTAGCCGTTATACTGGACGGATTGTATACAGTCGTTTTTATGCAATCTAAAAACCGCGGAAAGGTCGAGACAGTTGTCAATTCAAAAGCTAAAAAATATGACGTGGTAATTCTGGGCTCGTCCCGTGCCAACAACCATTTTGTAGCACAAATGTTCGAGGATAAAGGATTAAAAGCTTTTAATTACGGAATGAGCGGCGGCCATTTATTTGAAGCCTCACTGATGCTTAAATTAATGCTTGAAAGGAAATATGAGATTAAAAATGTAATTTTAGAAGCCGACTTAAACCTTTCTGGTGAAAAGCAGGCAGAAGGAATCTCAGCCCTGTTTTTGCCTTATATCCATAATTCTGAAACGATCAGAAAACACTTTGAAAACGAAGAGGATTTCAACGAGTTATATTATATTCCGTTTTACAGATATATTAAGTATGATGGGAAAATTGGATTTAGGGAAGTTTTTTTTACAACAATTCATAAAAAGACCTCAATGCTCGATAATTTAGGATATTACCCGCTTTTAAAAACGAAAGGGGCAAATATGAAAAATAATATTGTAAACCTGAATCCGCTTCCGCACAATAAATACTATGAAGAAATTAAAAATATCTGCAAAGCCAATAATATTAATTTTATAGCCGTAATGACACCAATGTGTGAGAATGTGAAAGGAATGAATTACTTTGACAAAGTAAAAAAGGCATATCCTGAAATTCTTAATTATGAAAATGTGGTGGTCGAAGATAAATATTTTTCATCCTGCGGGCATATGAACGATACCGGAGCGAAACTTTTTACAGCGAGAATTATAAATGACTTTTTTGTCAAAAAATAACCAAATCCGGTTATTAGGAATTATAAGTCAATGATGGAATTTGTATTATTTTTTTATTAAATTTTTGAATGGAGAAAGATAAAATTTTATTGCTCTTTCCAGATGGAGTCGGAATTAGAAACTATCTGTATTCTACTGTTTTTAAAGACATGGAGGAGGATTTGGTGCTGTTTCATAATTTTGATCCGGAGACTGTAAATGCGATCAAAACTAATGTGGACATTGATGATGAAATTACGATTCCTGCTTACAAAGAATCAGTCAAGGAGAAATTTTTAAGAGAATTGATTTGTCTTTCGAGGCTGTATTACAATACTCAAAAAGTAAAAAACCCCTCGTTGCTGACCAATTGGAACTGGAGCCAAAAGACATTTTCAAAAAAGTTTTTTTATAAATTAATGGAGACAACAGCTCCGTTTTTCAGGAAATATTCGACTATTCTGAAATTAGAAGAAAAATACCAGAAAGCAATTCGTCAGAATCCTTTTTATGATGAGGTAAAAGAAATTTTAGAAAAAGTAAAACCCAAGGTTGTTTTCTGCTCCCATCAGCGGGCCTTAAAAGTAGCAGGCATATTTGCAGTTGCGGCTGATTTGGGAATAAAAACGGCAACAGTGATTTATTCCTGGGATAATTTACCCAAAGCCCGAATGGCTTTACGGGCAGATCATTATTTGGTCTGGTCGGATTATATGAAAAAGGAACTGGAACTGTATTATCCCGAAATCCCATCGGAAAACATTCATATTACAGGAACTTCTCAGTTCGAGTTTTATGAAGATGAAAAAAACATCATCAACAAAGAAACGTTTTTTAAGACATACAACTTAGACCTGAATAAAAAGATAATTTGTTTCTCCGGTGACGATACTAAAACCTCTCCCGATGATCCCGCTTATCTGAATGATATGGCTGAAGAACTGACAAAAGCCAATCTGCAGGACGAGTATCAAATTTTGTTTAGAAGATGTCCGGTAGATTTTTCGGGCAGATACGAATCGGTTATCAGTAAGTATTCAGATCTTATAAAAGAAGCCGCCCCTTTGTGGTATTTTAATACGGCAAACGAATGGAACACGGTTTATCCGTCAATTGAAGATGTGAAATTGCTGATCAGCACCGCTTTTTATTCGGACATCGTTGTAAATGTTGGTTCTACCATGGCCTTTGATTTTGCCATGTTTAATAAACCTTGCGTTTTTATCAATTACGATCAGCCAGTCAAAAATATAAAAGAATGGTCCGTGAAAACCATTTATCAATTTCAGCATTTTAAAAGCATGCCTGATAAAGAGGTAGTTATCTGGCTGAACCACAAAGATGAAATTGTCGAAAAGCTAACGCTTCAAAAGAATTGCAGCACAGCGATGATGGAATGGAAGAAGATTGTACTGGAAGATTATAAAAATGCCTCGATGAAAATAAGGGAAACTATTAAAGCCAATTAAAATGCATATTTGCTTCTTAACAAATGAATATCCGAAAGAAGGGTTTCCTCATGGCGGAATAGGAAGTTTTGTGAAGACTTTAGCTGTGGCACTGGTTAAAAAAGGCATTCGGGTTTCTGTAATTGGTATCAATTATACTTTAAATGATGAGACCGAAACGGTAGATGGCGTTCGTATTTATCGTTTGAAACCAAGCAATGTAAAAATGATTTCCTGGTATTTTAATTTTAAGGCTATTAATAAAAAGATAAAGGAAATTCATAAAGACTATCCTATCACTATTGTTGAAGCTTCTGAGCTGGGTCTTGCATTTATTAAAAAAATAAAAAATATTAAATACATCATCAGACTTCATGGAGGCCATCATTTTTTTGCTGAAAGCGAAAACAGGAAAGTCAATAAATGGAAAGGATTTCAGGAAAAACGATCTTTTAAAAACAGCGATGCTTTTATTGCCGTCTCCCAATATGTAAAAAGCCACACCGAAAAGTATTTAAGTTATAATGACAAACCGGTGAGTTACATTTATAATCCAATAAATACAGCATTATTTCAGCCAATTATAAAAGAGATTCCTGCCTCTAAAATTGTTTTTGTAGGCACTGTGTGCGAAAAGAAAGGAATTCGACAGTTAATACAGGCCTTTCCATTAGTTAAAAAAGAATATCCGGACGCAACTTTAGAAATATACGGAAGAGACTGGTTTTTTCCCGACGGCAGTTCTTACACACAGTTGCTTAAGGAAAAAGAGTTACCCCGGTTAGCAGAAATCGCAAGTCATATTCATTTTCACGGACCTGTTCCGTATACTGAAATTCCGAACGTATATGCAGGTGCTTCTATATGTGTGTTTCCCTCTCATATGGAAACCCAGGGTTTGGTCGCCCCGGAAGCCATGGCGATGGAAAAAGCGGTCGTTTTTACCCAATTGGGCCCGGGACCTGAAACAATAGAGAATTATAAAACAGGATTGTTATGTGATCCGCATAGCCCTGCAGATATAGCCGAAAAGATTATCTGGATTTTCGCAAACAGGGAAAAAGCAATAGAAATGGGGAAAACGGCGAGGCAGGTCGTACTTGAAAAATACGGTTTAGAGCATATTGTTTTTCAAAATATTGATTTTTATAACATGTAAGTCCTTTTGAATTCATAGATTTAAAAAAGTCCTCATTCCAAAAGGTTCGTACCAAATTAAAAATAATTTTAAAACGGAAAATTTAGTTAAGAAATAAAATGAAAACAATTTTAATAGCACATAATTACACCGAAAGTTCATTCGCTTTTATGAGTTATTCCTTAGCTCGCCATCTGGCAGGTCAGGGCAATAAAGTTGTATTTATTTCGCACAAACCATTTTTCAGTGAACCGTTTAAAGAAACTATAGAAAAAGGAGAATTGTCTGTTTATTCGTGGCCAACAGAAAACAGGCCGGTGAAATTTAAGGATGCACTTTGGTTTGCCGGACTCTATCTCAGATACAGACCAACTGTCGTGATCAGTCATTTTGTAAATGTGAATATAACCACAATAGTATCAAAAGTACTTTCGTTTGGGAAGGTCAAAACATTCCCGTACTATCACACCTTGTCAAATCAGATTCAGCAGGATGTTTCGAGTTCAGCCTTAAAAAGAAATTTTAAAAAATACAGAAAGAAACTACTTTATAAATGGTTTGCAGATCACGTAATCTGTCCTTCAGATTTAGCTAAAGAAGATCTGGAACGCTATTTTGATTGTTCTAAAGGGATAAAGGTAGTAAATCCGATGAAAGACAGGTTTGAGATAAAAAGCGCTCTAAATTCAGCTGCTATCGTAGTCTCTTATTTAGGACGACTGGAACCTTCAAAAGGAGTTATTGATTTGATTAATGCTTTTTTACAATATAAAAATAAGTTTCAGGCGTCAAAAATTATTTTGAATATTGCGGGAAGTGGCAGTCAAAACGATCAAATTGAGGAATTAATTGGTACTAATCCCAATATCAATTTCGTAGGGGCGTTGTCATACGATAAAATTGATGCCTATTTAAATCAGAGCCATTACACGGTTATACCATCAAAATTTGATAATTTACCCACAGTTGGTTTAGAATCTATGATGAATCAGACCCCTTTATTGATTTCAACTGCGACAGGACTTTCTACGGAATTACAAGACGGGTTGGATTGTTTTCAGTTTAC
This sequence comes from Flavobacterium circumlabens, assembly GCF_004345565.1. Classification (GTDB taxonomy): domain Bacteria; phylum Bacteroidota; class Bacteroidia; order Flavobacteriales; family Flavobacteriaceae; genus Flavobacterium; species Flavobacterium circumlabens. The sequence goes on from NZ_SLWA01000005.1 coordinate 181,172, forward strand.
GCCGACTATAGCCGAAATGGTGCTGCTTTTTGAAAGAGTAGAAAATAGTTTTGAGAATCAATATGAGATGGGAATTAACGCAAGAAAGACCTTTACAGAAAAATTCGGAATCGATAGCTACAGGGCAAAAATGAAAAAAATAATCGGAAGTAATTAAGAAAAAACCAGACGCATTCAGAATACTATTTAAAAAATCGTTTCGATCTATAAAAAAATATCATTAAATCTATGAACTTTACGATCATCACTCATGTTCTGCATAAAAAAGAACATTCTCATTTAATGGGTTACGGCCCGTATGTATGGGAGATGAATATCTGGTTTAAATATGTAGATACCGTTACCATTGTTGCTCCTTTGCTTAAAAATAAAGTCGATAAAATTGACTTGCCTTACCAACATTCAAAGATTGATTTTCAGGAAGTTCCTGCTTTGGCATTAACTACGCCTCTTGGTGTTTTAAAAAGTCTTCTTTATTCACCTTTGGTATCGTGGAGAATTTTTAAAGCAATGCAGGGTGCTGATCACATTCATCTGCGCTGCCCGGGGAATATTGGTTTGTTAGGCTGCCTGGTGCAGATTTTATTTCCAAATAAAATAAAAACAGCCAAATATGCAGGCAATTGGGATTCAAAAAGCGAACAGCCGTGGGCCTATCGTTTGCAGAAATATATTTTAAACAATACTTTTTTAACCAAAAATATGCAGGTTTTGGTATATGGTGACTGGGAAAACCAATCTAAAAATATAAAACCATTTTTTACAGCAACCTATTCAGAATCTGATAAAGAAAACATTGAAAAACCGGGATTCGATCCCGTTATAGAATTGATTTTCGTCGGAAGTTTAGTTAAAGGTAAAAATCCATTATATGCCATTCAATTAGCCGAACACTTAATTAAAAAAGGGAAAAAAGCCGTTTTAAATTTATATGGAGAAGGAGCTGAAAGAGAAGTTTTACTGCAATACATTAAAGAAAACCAATTAGAACAGTCTGTTTTATTGCATGGAAATCAAAATCAGGAAGTTGTAAAAAAAGCATATAAAAAAAGCCATTTTGTACTCCTGCCATCCAAAAGTGAAGGCTGGCCGAAAGCAATAGCCGAAGGAATGTTTTGGGGATGTGTTCCTCTGGCTACCAAAGTTTCCTGTGTGCCTTTTATGCTGGATTACGGAAACAGAGGTGTCCTGCTGGACATGAATTTAGAAAAAGATATAGTTCAACTGGAGAAAATACTCCAAAATGAAAATGAATTCTTTTCCAAAAGCAGGCAGTCAATAGAATGGTCGCAGAATTACACGACAGATGTTTTTGAAACGGAAATTAAAAAGTTATTAGCAAAATGAGAATTGTACAGCTTATTGATTCCTTAGAAACAGGAGGAGCAGAGAGAATGGCGGTGAATTATGCGAATGCTTTAGCTAAAAAATATACTTTTTCGGGATTAATTGCAACCCGAAAAGAAGGGTTGCTTTTAGGTCAGATTGATGAAAAAGTGTCTTATCTTTTTCTAAAGAAAAAAAAGAGCATTGATCTAAAAGCTCTTTTTAAATTGAGAAAGTACCTGAAGAAAAACAAAATTGACATTATCCACGCGCATAGTTCTTCTTTTTTTAGTGCCGTTTTAGTAAAATTAACCCTTCCCGGAGTAAAAATCATCTGGCACGATCATTATGGAATTTCTCAGGATTTAACGTTAAGAAAGAACATAAGCCTGAAATTGGGATCATTTTTTTTTAAAGGTATTATTTCAGTAAATACAGCATTACAAAATTGGGCAGCTTCTTATTTGTTCTGTTCCAATATAATCTACCTCCCGAATTTTATAGAGCAATCAGTACATTCAAATGAAAAATTAGCGTTATTTGGATCGGAAGGAAAGAGAATAATTTGTGTCGCGAACTTACGTCCCCAGAAAAATCATGAATTACTGCTAAAGGCAGCCAGCTTAATCAGGGATAAATTTCCGGATTGGAGTTTTCATTTGTTTGGCAAAGATTTTAAGGACTCTTATACTGAGCGATTAAATGAGATGGTTGTGGAATTGAAACTTCAGGATACCGTTTTTTTTTATGGCGCGGTAAAAAATGTGGGCAGCGCTTTGCAACAATGTGATATTGCGGTTCTGCCTTCTTTTTCAGAAGGTCTTCCTTTGGCAGTTTTGGAATATGGTTTGTATAAACTGCCTGTTGTGGCAACAAATGTGGGAGAAATTTCAAAAGTAATTACTTCCGAAAAAGAAGGAAAAATTATTGAATCAAATAATAGCAGTCAATTTATCGAAGCGATTCAAATCCTGATAGAACAAGAGGAATTAAGAAAGGAAATGGGATTGAATCTGAATAAAAAAACCCTGTTGGATTACAGTGAAGAAACTATATTGAAAAAATATGTGTTTTGGTTGCAATCTTCACCTAATTTTGTTCTCCGGAAACCAATTAAAAAATAATGAAAAATCTAAAACAGCCCTATATCTATCTTCTCATCATACATGTTGTAATTGGCTTGTTGGTTTTTGTGGTGCCTTTTATTTCAAAAATATATACGTTATCGATTTTTGTTTTTGGGCTTCTGTACGTAATAAAAAATAAAAACAGAAATAACGAAGTGCTTATAATGTCAGCCTATGTTATTACTGCAGAGGTACTCTTGAGGATGACCAATGGCGCAATTCTAAATGAATTTGGTAAGTATGCTGTTATGATTTTTATGTTTACAGGTATTGTTTATTCCGGGTTTTCGAACAGGGCCTTTATCTATTGGATATTTTTTATATTACTTATTCCAAGCGTAATTTTATCTGTTTTTTCTCTAAACATTGATACCGATATCAGAAAAGCGATTGTCTTTAATATTTCAGGTCCGGTTTGTCTGGGGATTTCTGCTATTTATTGTTATGAAAGAAAAATAACTTTCGAGAGATTAAAATCGGTTGTAACGGCCTTAGCGCTGCCCTTAGTTTCTATTGTGGTTTATCTCTTTTTGTATTCACCAAGTGTAAAGGATGTTGTTAGGGGAACGGATTCTAATTTTGCCACTTCAGGAGGATTCGGACCCAATCAGGTCTCGACTATTTTGGGATTGGGAATTTTTGTCTTTTTTGCACAAATGTTATTAAACTCTAAAAATAAATTCCTGCTCATGGTTAATGGTTTCCTTGTTCTCGTATTTGCTTTTAGGGGAATTGTTACATTTTCAAGAGGTGGTGTGATGACAGGTGTGTTGATGATCATTTTGCTGTTAATCGTATTGTATAATCAGGGAAATTCTAAGGCCAGATCTAAAGTTGGATTTATAATTATTCTCACCTTCGTGGCAGGAATAGGGGTTTGGGGATATTCTTCGATACAAACCAGCGGACTGATCAATAAAAGATACGCCAATCAGGATGCCTTGGGACGAGACAAAAAAAGTAAATTATCCGGAAGGGAAGTACTTATTGCTTCTGAATTTCAAATGTTTTTAGACAATCCAATCTTAGGAGTGGGTGTTGGGAGAAATAAAGAAATCAGAGAAGAGGAAACAGGAATCGAAGCTGCGTCTCATAACGAGATCACAAGAATGATGGCTGAACACGGAACTTTGGGTATCATCGATCTAATGATTCTGTTATTTACTCCTTTATTGTTATTTGTGAATAACCGTCAAAATATATTTGCCCTTTCTTTTTTGGCTTTTTGGCTGTTGACCATTAATCATGCAGCGATGAGACTGGCTGCTCCTGCGTTTATTTATGCTTTGGCACTTCTTTCAGTCCAAATTAATATTCCCGAAAAACCTGAAAATTCACTTGATTAAATCCTTTTTTTTATAATACATTTGCTTCGAGTTAATTACCCCAAATTAAACCGTAGAACTAATGTTTTTAAATAAAAAAATTCATTTCGAGATATCGGAACGGAAAGTACTGCTTCATATATTAGATGCAGTATTTGTCTTAGGGACACTCTTTTTACTGAGTGTAACTACTGATTTTAAATACTTTATATTTTCAAGTGCCAATTATTATTGGGAGATTGTATTGATTTTCTACATATACATGTTCGGATCTATTTTCGAAATGTATAATTTACAGGTGGCCAGCAATCAGTTTCAAATTCTTAAAAGCACCATCTTTACCGTAAGCACAACCGTAATTTTTTATCTGCTGACTCCTGTTTTATCACCCGAATTGCCCAAACACAGAATCGCAATTGTTATATTTTATTTTGCTGTTCTTTCTTCACTATTACTCTGGCGATATCTGTATGTCTATTTCTTAGCTTCTCACCGATTTATCCAGAACGTGGTTTTAATATGCGATCAGGACCAGGTTGAAGAATTGGTTTTAGGACTTGAAAATGTAGATCCGCATTATAAAATAGCGGGCTTTGTAAACTCTGACTCCATTTCTAATGAAAATCTTGATTTTCATTATGTCAAAGAAATCAAAAAGGAAGATCTGGAAGTTTTCGTTTCAAAAAATAACATTTCGGAAATTGTAATTGCTTCTCAGAATACTGATGGAATTACAACAGATTTGTATCAGAAACTATTACATTTATTAGAATCCGGAAACGTAATTAGAGAATATACACAAGTTTACGAAAGTAAAACACAACGCATTCCGGTACACTATATCTCAAGGGATTTTTATCGGTTTTTCCCTTTTAGCCGAAGCAATAATAATAAATTATACCTGTTTTTAGTTCGTTTTATTGAATTCTTGTTTTCATTCATTGGCTTAATAATCTGCTTTGCCCTTATTCCTTTTATTTTTATTGGAAATGCTATCGGGAATAAAGGAAGCCTGTTTTACACCCAGGATAGAGTCGGCAAAAACGGAGTTGTTTTTAAAATCTATAAGTTTAGAACAATGGTTGAAAATTCGGAAGCTGACGGAGTTGTTTTTGCAACTTCAAATGATAAACGTATTACTCCGTTTGGAAAATTTATGCGTAAATCCAGAATAGATGAATTACCTCAATTCTTTAATGTCATTATTGGAGATATGGCTGTAATTGGCCCAAGGCCGGAGCGTCCTTTCTTTGTTGAGGAAATTGCGCAAAGAATGCCTTTTTATGAAACAAGACACGTTATAAAGCCAGGTCTTACAGGCTGGGCGCAAGTCAATTATTCTTATGGTGAATCTATAGAAGAAAGTCTGATAAAACTGCAGTACGATTTGTATTACATCAAGCACAGAAGTATTTTTCTGGACGTGAGTATTACTTTTAAAACGATCACAACAATTGTATTCTATCGCGGACAATAATTTAGATAATAATCGGAATACGTTTTTTGTTTCGAATCGCTACTCGTACGAGAACAAAACCACTCGTGATTATAATTGGCAGTACAATTAAAAAGTGTGCCTTATTGATCATGAAAACGGCATAAACGACCAGGAAAATTAAATGTAAAACAGCAAATCGATACGTCCATCTTTTGTTTTTGGCGATGGAAAGAAAAATCAGGATCAGTAAAAAAGGACTGAATAAAAGCGTGTTGTAATTCATCGACAGTTCCAGGTGAAGAGAATAAAATCCGACAATAATAAAAAATATTCCTATTAGGGACAGAATCAAAAGATAGATTTTATCTACTATTTTATTATGCGCTAAAACAACAAAGCCCAGTATAAAAAGATACGTGTACACATTATTCCACCAGGAGGAGGGCGTTTCTTTTTCGAAACTTAAAAGAGTTTTACTGGTGCTTACCAATGGCTGATTTTGGAAAGTAGTTTTTTCCAAACTGTTCTTTAACTCAAAAGGCAAGAATATTTTTGTTCCTAATTGATCCACTTTTGTTCCGAAAATAATACTTGTCCCTAATTTTTCATAAAAATGCCCGTCAAAGTAAGGATATAAAATCGATCTGTAGGTGATGTCCGTGTTTCCTTTCTTTACCAGTACATCCTGACCTAAAGAGGCATTGATGATATCTACTACCATCGAGGTACAGTTCTTGTCAATAAATTTATAAGTGTAATAACGATCTTCAGAAAACAGGGTGGAGTTTAATTTATCAAAAAGAATTTGTTTTAAATCAGGAGAAATAAGCAATTCCTGCTCATAAACACTTCTTCTTTCGGAAGTATAATCACTTAGAAATTCAGTAAACGGGCGCGCACTTACAAAATATTGTAAATCCCCTTTTGCAAATTTTGCAACGAAATTAGGCGTTCTGAAATCAAAATTCCCATAATTATATACAACATCAATGTTATTTACCGGATCCGCTACTCGAATAGCAGTATGTCCAAAATACGAATAGCTTTCGTTGCCCAGACCACATGTAATAACGCTTATTTTTGCTTCTTTGGATAGGGGTAAGTTTTGGCTGAAACCACTATTAAAACTTAATAACAATAAAGTAAAAAATATTATTCTGAAAATTACTTTTTTCATGATTTAAAATTTTAAGAAGTCCAATGGTCTGTAATTATTATCTAAAGATACCTAAATCTACTTTTAATGAAAAAATATTGGAGTACAAAGCAGTACTTTGATTGCCCAGATCCGTTAAGGCATAATCTACCTGAATGCCTTTATATTTGAAACCCAAACCAATATTGGGTTGAAAATTTATTTTTTCAGTGTTGTCTAATTGAGTCACATTCTGAAAATTTCCCGCTCCCGCTCTTAAAAAAACCAAGTCAGTATAACCAAATTCAAAACCCACTGCAGGATCTATACTCACCACTTTTGACGAAATAATATCGTTTGTCTGTTCAAAACGCATGTTTAGGTTTGTGGCCACCAAAAGGCTGTAATCATTATGAAACTCAATTTTTCTCGATATGCCTAACTGTGCTTTTGGTAAAGTGATCTCGGTACTTTCCGGTAATTCATTATTTTCTCCCGGAATAGCATTGGATATTTTTTTATATTCCTCCTCATCAATATTCCAGACATTATAAGTGGTTGTAATATCGCGGAGCATCAGGCCAAATTTCCAGTCGTTTTTTTCGAATTGAAGTCCGAAATCAAAACCAAATCCCCAGGAATTGGCAAACTTTCCTATGATACGACGTATCACTTTTGCATTTACACCATATTGAAATCCTTCTACAGGTAATTTTCTGGCGTATGAAAAGGTAAAGCCATAATCAGCAGTTGAAAAAAGACTAATTCGGTTGTAATCAATATTTCCCTGATTGTCGATTAGTTCGGTGGTATCTAAAATATCATCCACGCCAAAACGAATCATCGAAATTCCCCAGGCACTTCTGTCATCAATCGGACTTGCATATCCTATGTAATCATACTGCGCGATGTTGGCAAAATAATTAGCGTGCATCAGCGAAATCTGATGATCTTCAAGATGCGTCAGGCCGGCAGGATTCCAATAAACGGAATTCACATCATTTGTCGAGGCAACAACAGCGCTGGACATTCCAAGGGCAGCAGCATCAACACCAATATTCATAAACTCATTCGAATATTTTCGAACAGTCTGCGCATAATGTGCGGTAGAACTCCATAATAATAAAAGCGCGAAAAGTTTCTTCAACGGATATTTTTTTTGTAAACCGGGGTCTGTTTTAATTTTTACCAAAAATATAATATTTTACGCATCTAAATTTATTGATTTTGATAAATATTGCGAAAGTCAGAATTTTGGATAAAAAACTCCTTAAAAAAGATATTTTAGATTCACTTATTGTGCTAAATTTGTTGCTCACGATTATCAAAATTTATAAAGATGAATATTAAAAAACACATTCCTAATTTAATTACATTAATCAATCTTTTTTGTGGTTGCATAGCAGTTGTTTATGTTTCTGAAGCCAATTATTTAATGGCTTTTTACATGGTTTGTCTGGGTATATTTTTTGATTTTTTTGATGGATTTTTTGCCAGATTGTTTAAAGTTTCCAGTCCCCTTGGACTGCAATTAGACTCTTTGGCTGATATGGTGACCAGTGGGGTAGTACCGGGTTATGTTATGTTCAGTTTATTTTCTAACAGCGGACACGAATTGGGTACAAATGCCTTCATTCCGTTTTTAGGATTCATTGTTACCCTGGGTTCGTGCTACAGACTGGCTAATTTTAATATAGATACACGTCAGACAGATTCTTTTATTGGTTTGCCAACACCGGCAAATGCTTTGTTTATTTTAAGCCTGCCTTTGGTTATAGAATTTTCTGATTCACTAATGGTACTTGAAATTTTAACAAACCAATGGGTTCTGCTTCTTATTACATTGGTTAGTGCTTATATCCTAAATGCTGAAATTCCTTTATTTTCATTAAAAATTAAGAAGTTTAACTTTAAGGATAACGCATTACAAATGTCATTCTTACTGATTTCTTTGATTTTGTTAGTATGGCTTCATTACATCGCAGTTCCTGTTATCATTGCTTTTTATGTGTTATTGTCGATAGTAAATAATAAGTTCTTGAAAAAATAGTTTTTTGTTGAATGAAAAGAAAACCTGTTACAAGAAAACAAAATTATAATCGAAAAGCGAGCTCTGGCTTCTCGATTGGTAAATTTTTTCGATACCTGACTCTGATTGTTTTTATTGGCCTTTTCCTCGGAGGTGTTTATCATTATCGCAGAGGATTAGCCTATTACTTAGGTTTTAAAACCGAAAAACTTTCCGAAAAAGAAATAGAAGACAAGCGACTTTCCGATGTGCGAAATTTTCAGGTTCTCGCGAAACATGAGGGAAAATCTATCGGTTTGGATGTATCCGAATATCAGGGAAAAATCAGCTGGTCGTATGTAGATACTTTAGAGCAGAAATATCCAATAGATTTTGTGTTTATCAGAGCAACCGTCGGCAGGGACAGAAAAGATTTTCAGTTTAAGAGAAACTGGATGGGTGCCAAAGAAAATAAAATGATCCGTGGCGCTTATCATTATTACCGTCCAAATGAAAATTCTATCGAACAGGCCGATCTTTTTATTAAAACAGTAAAATTGGAAAAAGGCGATTTGCCGCCAGTTCTGGATATCGAAAGATTACCAAAAAATCAATCGCTGGACAGTCTTAAGAAAGGGTTGAAACGCTGGTTGCTGAAAGTAGAAAATCATTATAAAGTACGTCCGATAATCTATACAGGAGAAAGATATTATGCTGATTTCCTGAAAGATGAATTTGGAGAATATTTGTTTTGGATTGCCAACTATAATTTCTACAGAGAAAAAATCGAAGATGACTGGCTATTCTGGCAGTTTACAGAAAAAGCAACAGTGCCCGGAATTGAGCATACAGTCGATGTAAATATTTACAACGGAGATTTACAGCAATTGCAATTTATAACCGTTGATTGAGTTTTCAGTCTCAGTTTTCAGTCTGTTAACTGAGACTGAGACCTGTGACTTATTTTAGAACTCGAGTTTCTTCTTACGCAATTCGAAGTTCTGTCCAAGATAGACACGGCGAACCATCTCATCTTCAACCAGTTCTTCTGGAATTCCGGCTTTCAGGATTCCCCCTTCAAACATTAAGTAGGTTTTATCCGTAATCGCTAAAGTTTCCTGTACGTTGTGATCGGTAATAAGAATTCCGATGTTTTTGTTTTTCAGTTGTGCTACAATTCGCTGGATATCCTCAACGGCAACCGGGTCAACTCCTGCAAAAGGCTCATCCAGTAAAATGAACTTTGGATCAGTAGCCAGTGCACGTGCAATTTCGGTACGACGGCGTTCTCCTCCCGAAAGTAAATCGCCGCGGTTGGTACGAATGTGTTCTAAGCTGAATTCTTCAATTAAACTTTCCATTTTTGCAATTTGCTCTTCTTTAGAAAGTTTGGTCAGTTGCAAAACGCTTAGAATATTATCTTCAATACTTAATTTTCTAAAAACAGAAGCTTCCTGTGCCAGATAACCAATTCCCTGTTGCGCACGTTTGTACATCGGATAATCGGTAATATTTAAATCATCCAGAAAAATATTCCCCTGATTTGGTTTTACCAATCCTACAATCATGTAAAATGAAGTCGTTTTTCCGGCACCGTTCGGGCCTAGTAGACCAACGATTTCTCCCTGGTTTACTTCAACGGAAATTCCTTTTACAACACTTCGGCCTTTGTAGGTTTTGATTAAATTATCGGCTCTTAATTTCATTTGTTCAATTAGATAATTAGGTAATTTGATAATGAGATAATTGAAAAATTAGCTCAATTTAATTTATAAGTAAATTAGGAGAGACAAATTAAAAGTAAAATAATGAATCAATTAAGTAAATTAACATTTTGAGTTAAAATTATCTAATTGACTAATTATCTAATTTTCTAATTAGCAGCAGCTTCTTCTAAAGCTTCCCAGAATTCATACGCTCTTCGTAAATGCGGAATTACAATTGTTCCTCCAACCAAAGTTGCGATTCCCATTGCTTCCATCATTTCTTCTTTTGTAACGCCTTCTTTATGGCTCGTTTCTAAATGGTATTTTACGCAGTCGTCACAACGCAAAACAGCCGATGCCACTAATCCTAAAAGCTCCTTTGTTTTTACATCAAGAGCTCCCGGTGCATAAGCGTTAGTGTCAAGATTGAAAATTCTCTTTACAATTTTATTATTGTCAGCTAGTAATTTTTCGTTCATTTTAGAACGATAGTCGTTAAATTCTTGAATGATATCAGACATTTTCTTTCATTTTATTTTTATAAACAATCCTTGAAATCAGGATACTCACCTCATAAATAATCAGCATAGGTATTGCTACAATCGTTTGGCTCACAACGTCCGGAGGGGTAACAATGGCGGCGATAATCAAAATGATGATTACAGCATATTTCCAATATTTCCTTAAGAAAACAGGTGTTACTAAACCTAGTTTCGTTAAGAAATAAATAATAATAGGCAATTCGAAAAACAATCCGCTGGCCAGAACACTGGTTTTAACCATTCCCATATAAGATTCCAGTGTAAATTGATTCTTTACTACATCACTCACTGAAAAGGTAGCAACGAAGTTTACAGACATTGGAATTACGATATAATAGCCGAATAAAACACCCAAAAAGAAAAGTAAAGAAGAAGTGAAAATAAACACTTTGGCATTTTTTCTTTCTTTCTCATACAAAGCCGGGCTTATAAATTTCCAAAGTTCCCATAAAATATAGGGGAAACTCAAAATGAATCCGGCGAGAATACACATCCAGACAAAAATATTAACCTGACCTTCCATTTCGGTATTCTGAATGATAAAATTCAGTTCCGTAATACAAATGCTGTCGGCAAACCCCAGTTGATGTGATAAATCACAAAACCATACGTAGGTAAAAAAAGTAGGTCTTATAGGTCCTAAAATAATTTGATCAAATAAATAATCACTTATAAAATAAGTGACAAATGCCATGATGCAAATTGCAATTGTGCTTCTAGCCAATAACCATCTTAATTCTTCAAGATGATCTAAAAACGACATTTCGTTCAGATTTTTCTTTGCCATTATACGATTCCCTCTTTTAATATGTCATGTAAATGTAAAACGCCTCTGTAGGTTCCGTTATCGGAAACAATCAATTGGGTTATCGAAAAATCTTCCAGAATGTTTAAGGCCTCTACTGCCATAGTATCAGAGGATACTAGTTTTGGGTTTTTAGTCATAATATCTCTAGCGGTTAAATCAGCAATTGTATCTCTGTCGTTCAACATTCTTCGGATATCCCCATCGGTAATAATGCCGATTATTTTATCGTTTTCTATTACAGCGGTCACACCTAATCTCTTTTCGGATATCTCAAATATAACTTTTTTAACTGATGTTTCAGGAGCTACCATCGGTTTTAACGAATGTTCAATCATATCTTTTACACGAAGCAATAGTTTTTTTCCCAAAGCCCCGCCAGGATGATATACAGCAAAATCTTCCGGTTTGAAATCGCGCATTTCCATTAAGCAAACGGCAAGAGCATCTCCCATTACAAGCTGTGCCGTAGTACTGTTTGTTGGTGCTAAATTGATTGGGCAGGCTTCCATGTCAACAGTAGTGTTTAAAACATAGTCAGAACCTTTTGCCAGAAATGAAGTTATGTTGCCGGTGATTGCAATTAAAGTATTTCCAAAACGTTTTAATAGCGGAACTAATACTTTTATTTCAGGGCTGTTTCCGCTTTTGGAAATGCAGATTATAATATCTTCGCTTTGTATCATTCCCAAATCACCATGAATCGCTTCTGAGGCGTGTAAAAACATAGAAGGTGTTCCGGTTGAATTAAAAGTAGCGACCATTTTTTGTGCAATAATGGCGCTTTTTCCTATGCCGGTAACGATCAGTCGGCCTTTAGTTTCGTATATGCGTTGGGTTGCTTCGTAAAAATTTTCGTCCAAAAAATCAATTAGCTTTGTAATTGCTTCGCTTTCAGAGAGTATTGTTTTTTTTGCTATGGCTAATATATTTTCTTTTGTGATCAAAACAGAATATTTAAAATTTGTATGTATAAAAGAAAGTTGTATCTTTATGTGTTGCAAATTTATACAAATTACCATTAACATAAAGAATGAATTCAAACGAAATTGAAATACACAAGGAATTAAAGAAGTATTTCGGCTTTAGCCAATTTAAGGGCTTGCAGGAGCAAGTCATTACAAGTATCTTAGGTAAGACGAACACTTTCGTTATTATGCCTACAGGCGGTGGAAAGTCTCTTTGTTATCAATTACCCGCTTTAATTCAGGATGGAACGGCTATTGTTGTTTCCCCTTTGATTGCTTTGATGAAAAATCAGGTAGATGCAATTCGAAGCCTTTCTTCAGAAAACGGAATTGCACACGTGCTGAATTCCTCCCTCACCAAAACGGAAATTGCACAGGTAAAAAAAGATATAACTTCCGGTCTGACCAAACTTTTGTATGTAGCACCGGAATCTTTAACAAAAGAAGAGTATGTTACTTTTCTGCAAAGCGTGCCCATTTCATTTGTTGCGATTGATGAAGCACATTGTATCTCGGAATGGGGGCATGATTTCAGGCCGGAATACAGGAATCTGAAAAACATAATCAAACAATTAGGTCAGGTACCTATTATAGGTCTTACGGCCACTGCAACACCAAAAGTTCAGGAAGATATTCTTAAAAATCTTGACATGTCTGATGCGAATACCTTCAAAGCATCCTTTAACAGACCCAATTTATACTACGAAGTTCGTACAAAAACTAAAAATATAGAATCGGATATTATTCGGTTCATCAAACAACACAAAGGCAAATCAGGAATTATTTACTGTTTAAGCCGCAAAAAAGTAGAATCCATAGCCGAAGTTTTACAGGTAAACGGAATTAGTGCCGTTCCGTATCACGCAGGTTTAGATGCTAAAACACGAGCCAAACATCAGGATATGTTTCTGATGGAAGATGTAGATGTGGTTGTGGCAACCATCGCTTTCGGAATGGGAATTGATAAACCGGACGTTCGTTTCGTCATTCATCATGATATTCCAAAATCACTGGAAAGTTATTATCAGGAAACAGGTCGTGCAGGCCGTGATGGAGGAGAAGGACATTGTCTGGCGTATTACTCTTATAAAGATGTAGAAAAGCTGGAAAAATTCATGTCCGGAAAACCGGTTGCAGAACAGGAAATTGGCTTTGCCTTATTGCAGGAAGTAGTGGCTTACGCCGAAACTTCCATGTCAAGAAGAAAGTTCCTGTTGCATTATTTCGGTGAAGAATTTGACGGCGAAGCTGGGGAAGGTGCCGATATGGACGACAACGTTCGAAATCCTAAAACCCGTATTGAAGCCAAAGATCAGGTGGTTAAACTGCTGGAGATTGTTCGCGATACCAAGCATATTTATAAATCAAAAGAAATCGTATTCACTTTAATCGGCCGTATCAACGCTGTAATTAAAGCGCATAAAACAGATACACAATCTTTCTTCGGTAAAGGTTCTGATCATGATGAGAAATATTGGATGGCCTTATTAAGGCAGGTTCTCGTAACCGGTTATTTATCTAAAGATATCGAAACGTACGGAATCATAAAAATCACTGAAGCAGGACTGGATTTTATTAAAAGCCCGGTTTCTTTTATGATGTCGGAAGACCACGAGTACAATGAGTCTGAAGATGAAGCAATCGTAACGGCGTCTAAATCATCCGGTACCGCAGATGAAATTTTGATGGGAATGTTACGCGAGCTGCGAAAAAAAGTAGCCAAAAAACTCGGAGTTCCTCCGTTTGTTGTCTTTCAGGATCCTTCTCTTGAAGATATGGCACTGAAATATCCGATTAGCTTAACCGAATTATACAACATCCACGGAGTTGGTGAAGGAAAAGCGAAAAAATACGGAGGGGATTTTATTACCTTAATTAATCGCTACGTAGAAGATAATGATATCATTCGTCCCGATGACTTAGTAGTAAAATCAACCGGAGTAAATTCAGCCAATAAATTATATATCATTCAGAATATAGATCGAAAACTATCACTGAAAGATATTGCTTCTGCCAAAGGACTTACAATGGATAGTCTGATTAAAGAAATGGAGCAAATTGTATACGCCGGAACCAAACTTAATATCAAATATTGGGTGGATGATATGCTTGATGATGATCAGCAGGAAGAAATTCACGATTATTTCATGGAATCAGAATCCGATAAAATCGAAGACGCCCTGAAAGAATTCGATGGTGATTATGATATTGATGAATTGCGCTTGATGCGTATTAAGTTTATTAGCGAGGTTGCCAATTAAAAAAGTTAACAGTCTCAGTTTACAGTTTTTTACTGAGACTGAAAACTGAGACTGCGACCTAAATTACTCTTCAAATACTTCCCCCCGATGCGGTTTCAAAGCATCTCTTACCTGAATCATATTTTCATCGGTGACCACCATAAAAGCGATGGCCTGCATTTCGTTTATTACTTTAAAACCAGTAATATTCAACGGAAGTTTTTCGATAACAATATATTCTTTCAAGTGAATTTCATGATGTTCCGCTGTTTTTGCCGAGGCCGGACCGCGAAAATCCCAAATCAATTTTATTTTTCTGGACATATTTTTAAGATGCAAAGGTTGTGAGGTGCAAAGGTACAAAGTCTATTTTACGAAGAAGAGAAAAGTTGATGCATAATTAACCGCAAAGTGCGCTAAGATTTTTTTAAAGGTATTGTTTTACAAAACACAAAGTTCGCAAAGCTTTGTGTTTTCTATGCATACAGTAAAATTAAATCTTAGCGCACTTTGCGGTTAATTATATAAAGTCAGTTCAAAATAGTATTTTTGCATGTTCTTTTCATAAATAGAAAAGCTAATAGCATAAATAAGATACAATGCCAAGAGAACTTTTACTTCAGGTAACACCCGAAATCGCTGCAAACGAATTACTGCTTCACGACCATTTGTCTAAACAGTTAAAAGTTTCCCCTAAGGAGATTCAACATGTTTCTATTCTGAAACGATCGATTGATGCGCGTCAAAAAGCGATAAAAATCAACTTAAAAGTTCTGATTTATTTGCAGGGCGAACCTTTTCAGGAAACCAAAATAGAATTGCCTGTATACAAAGACGTTTCTAAAGCTCAGGAAGTAATTGTTGTTGGAGCTGGCCCGGCCGGACTTTTTGCTGCATTGCAATTGATAGAATTAGGATTGAAACCAATTGTATTGGAACGCGGAAAAGATGTACGCGGACGCCGTCGTGACCTGAAAGCCATAAATGTAGATCATTTGGTTAACGAAGATTCCAATTATTGTTTTGGTGAAGGCGGAGCAGGAACCTATTCTGACGGAAAATTATATACACGTTCTAAAAAACGCGGCGATGTAACCCGAATTTTAGAACTTCTGGTCGCTTTTGGAGCTTCTGAAGATATTTTGGTAGAAGCACATCCGCATATCGGAACCAATAAATTGCCTAAAATCATCGAAGACATTCGAAACAAAATTATCGAATTTGGAGGTCAGGTTTTGTTTGATACCAGGGTTACCGATATTTTGGTTAAAAATAATGAAGTAGAAGGAGTTGTAACCCAAAACGGAGATACGATTCAGGCGAATAAATTAATCCTGGCAACGGGACATTCTGCTCGTGATATTTTTGAATTATTAGACAGAAAGAAAATTTTTATCGAAGCAAAACCTTTCGCGTTGGGTGTTCGTGCAGAACATTCACAGGAATTAATAGACAGTATTCAATATAGCTGCGATTATCGCGGTGAACATTTGCCTCCTGCGCCTTATTCTATTGTAAAACAAGTGAACGGACGCGGCATGTATTCGTTTTGTATGTGCCCGGGGGGTGTAATTGCACCCTGTGCAACGAGTCCGGGAGAAGTGGTTACAAACGGCTGGTCACCATCAAAAAGAGATCAGGCAACGGCAAATTCCGGAATCGTGATCGAACTAAAACTGGAAGATTTTAAACCTTTCGAAAAATTTGGCGCTTTGGCCGGAATGGAATTTCAAAAAAGTATCGAGCAAAAAGCATGGCATCTGGCCGGGGAAACCCAAAAAGTGCCGGCGCAAAGAATGATCGATTTTACGCAGAATAAAGTTTCAGCTGATATTCCTAAGACTTCTTATGTTCCCGGAACTACTTCGGTTGAAATGGGACAGGTTTTTCCCGGATTCTTATCGCAGATTTTACGCGAAGGTTTTAAGGAATTCGGAAAATCAATGCGTGGTTATTTAACCAATGAAGCGATTTTGCATGCACCGGAAAGCAGGACGTCGTCTCCGGTTAGAATTCCGAGAGATCCTATTACGTATGAGCATTTGCAAATAAAAGGCTTGTATCCGTGCGGAGAAGGAGCAGGTTACGCAGGCGGAATTATCTCAGCAGCCATTGATGGTGAAAAATGTGCCCTGATGATTGCGGAAACTTTAAAATAAGATAATTTTATGAAAAACTTCTTTTCGAATTTTTTTGGTAGAAATAACGACCCGAAATCAATCGTTTCTTTTGATGTTATGGATGCGGTTTATGCATATTTGTATAATAACGAAAATAAATTTGAATTTAAAATGAAAGGAATTCACGAAACTGTTTCAGTGAATTTATATTCATTTCCGGGTTCGTTTGATTATGAAGAAGCGCAAAATGAAATCAAGAAAGCGGGTTTTAAAAACGCCTACGAAGTCTTAAATGAATTATATGCAAAACTTAATATTGGTCCCGTTTCTGAGGCACAAATAGAGGAGGGATTAGAATTTGATTATATTCACATTCAGTTTTACACGCAGCCAACTCCGGAAATGAAAAAATAGCTGAAACATGTTTTGCATAATTTTATCGTTTTCTTTTGCTGCACCAATAGCCTGGAAACAAACGATATCAGGATTTTATACAACCATAATTTTTTTCTGGATTATACAAAAGCAATTTTAGATACGGAATATATTGACATCAATGCTCCTAAAAATGAAATTCAAACCATTGGATTTAAGGAGTTTGAAAGGGTTTTGCAGGGAATTTGCCAGTATTTGAAAATTGAAATACCGGAAGCCATTCTTCTGCCTTCTCAGGATAATTTATTACAAGAAGAAATTGAAGTTACAGTTAAAACTTTTGAAGAATTTATTAAGCTGGTTTCAAGAGGAAATGTAGAAGAAAAGTTGCTTCAGAAACAAGCGAAAAAGCTTTTGAAAAATTACCAAAAGGGCACAAACGAATATCGTGATGTTGAAGGTCATTTTGATTTTTTTGAAAGTATCGATTGTTGGAACAGTGACTGGAAATTCGACCCCGAAGACGCAGAGTATTTTATTTCAGAAATGATAGGAGAAGATTTAAATTTCGAATATCCGGAGGAAACATACAGTCATGATTTGTTTCCCTATATTCAGTCTGCTTTAGAAAAACATAATCTGGAATTAATGACGTACGACACGCATGGAGACAATTATTTGTTTTTTGTCGCCAATAAAAATGAGGTAAACAGAATTCTGGAATTATCTGAATTGACAAAGATTGAGGTGAATCGGTTATAAAATGTGAATTGAATTTTTACCTTTTACCTAGAATAACAAAATTGCATTGTAAAAACTGAGACTGAAAACTGAGACTGAAAATTTTTTCCGCGTGAGGGATAGGAGCAGGCTACCGAAGTAGCGCGGATAGCCCGACAGCAATATAAAAAAGGGCGATTAAGCGATGCTAAAGTGAGCCCTTTTTTATATTGGTGGCACGCCCGGATTATTATTTACGGAATCAAAATTATTTTCCCTGTACTTTTTCGGCTTTCCAGATAATCGTGCGCCAGTTTTCCTTCTGATAATTTAAAGGAAGTTGGAGTCGAAAGCGTAATTTTTCCTTCTATAATCCAATTAAATAACTGGTTGGCTCTTTTGATTCTTTCTTCTTTAGAATTTAAATAACTCCATAAATCACCTCCGGTTAAAGTCTTGGAAGTATCCATCAGCATTCTCGGATCTACAGGAGCAGGATCACCTCCGGCCATTCCGAAGAAAACGACCTGTCCGCATTCTTTGGTGACTTCAAAACTTTCTGTTAAAGTGCTTCCAATACTGTCATACACCACATCAACACCTTTTGGGATTGTTTTAAAAAGAGTTGATTTCCAGTCTTCCTGATATAAAAAAACATGATCGGCACCTTGCTCAAGAGCGACTTTTGCTTTTTCTGATGATGAGGTCAAACCAATAACATTTGCCCCTAAAAGTTTGCTGATCTGTGTTAAAAACTGACCCACTCCGCCAGCAACAGCGTGAATTAATACCGTTTCACCTTTTGCGGTTTTATGGCTGTCTGTAGCCAGATAATGTGCTGTTAAGCCTTGTAATAATATAGAAGCTGCAGTTTCGAAAGAAATGGCTTCCGGTAAAGGAAGGACATGATTGATATTTACCGCCACAAATTCTGCATTGGCAAACGGAACATCCGCGAAAGCGATACGGTCTCCGGCTTTGTATTCAGAATTATTATTCGCGTCAACTACGATTCCGGCACCTTCATAACCTGCAATAAAAGGCGGGTTTCCTTTTAAGTGATAATTTCCCTTTCGTCTGTAAACATCGGCGAAGTTCAGTCCTATGGCTTTCATTTCGACTAGAATTTCATCGTTTTTTAGTTGTGGATTTGGAATGTCTCTATATTCTAAAACATCAGAATCCCCAAAAGAAGAGAAGGTAAGTGCTTTCATTTTTAAGTATTTTAAGAAAGCAAAGTTCGTGAAAATTAGTTTTCAGTTTGTGATTTTTTAGCCACAGATTAAAAGATTAAAAAGATTTTTTTAGAAATTATTGAATCAGGATCTCTGAAATTTCTTTAACCTGTGGCAAAAAACAAACTATATTTTAGGAAATTTCATTTCATTAAAAGTGCTTTTTTGCTTGGCTAAAGCTTCGATTTCGTCCCATTTTCTTGGGGAATCAATGGATAGATTTTCATATGAATCCTTTTTGATTAAGATATCATCTTCGATACGAACACCAATATTCCACCATTTTTTGTCGCATTTACTGTTTGCTGAAATATAAATTCCCGGCTCGACAGTGATGATCATGTTTTCTTTTAAAAGGCTTTCCGGACCTTTAAAATTTCCTTTGTCATGAACATCCAGTCCAAGAAAATGCGAGCATCCGTGAGGATAGTAAAGACTTACTTCTTTTAGGTCTTTGATGATTCCCAGTTTTAATAATCCGTTTGCCAGAACTTCTTTGGCTTTATTATTCAACTCTAAAAGAGGAGTGCCTTCTTTACAAATGGCAAAAACGGCTTCCTGAGCATCGTAAACCAATTGATAAATGGCTTTTTGTTCCGCTGTAAATTTTCCATTTGCCGGAATGGTTCTGGTGACATCGGCAGAATATCCATGATATTCAGACCCGACATCCATTAGCAGCAATTGATTGTCGATTTTAGTACTGTTGTTTTCTCCGTAATGTAAGATGCAGCCATTCGCACCGGTACCCACTATTGGCGAATAACCTTCCGCTTCGGCACCATATCTTCTATGGATATACGCATGAATTCCATCGGCTTCATTTTCGCTCATGTCAGGTCCGACAGCTTTCATTACCTCATTGTGGGCAATACACGAAAGTTTAACGGTCTTGCGCATTAAAACCAATTCCTCTGGAGTTTTTATTTCTCGAAGTGTACTTGTAATAGATCTGAATAACTCTAATGAACTCTCGTCTTCTTTCATGATTCCGGCTTTGGTTTTAAAAGTCTGAAGTAAACCGGACAAGTCAGCTCCGCTTTTATCATTGCCAATATCGGTTGGAATTTTATCGTAAATTATTTTATCGAATTTTTTAAAATCAATAGCGAAATCTTTAAAAGTGCTTCCGTTGTAGGCTGTTGCGATTCCCAATAGAGATTTTGCACCATCAACGCCCAGGCGCCTTCCGGTCCACATTTCGCGTGCAGCATTTTTTTCACGGACAAAAAGCACTTCATTGTATGTTTCACCGGTTCCCTGTGTTTCCTTGAAAATCAATAAAACAGCATCGGGTTCTTTGTAGCCCGTTAGATAATACAAATCAGGATTCTGATGGAAATTGTAATTGATATCTCGGGAAAAAACTCTTTCCGGATACGAGAAGACAAGCGCTACGGAATTGGCCGGCATTAGCGCTCTGAAAGCTTCACGACGTCCTTTGTGAAATTCTTTTGAAAGATAATCAGTTGGCAGATTTTCCTGGGAATGAATCTGGGAAGTTGTAATTGCGAATAAAAAAAGCAGAAGGAAACGCTTCATTTTTTTGATGATTTTGGTTGATGATTTGATTTTTTAGCGAATGCAAATTACAAAAAAAATGAATTAAAAAAGGGTTGTCCCGAATTACACGAATTCACACTAATTTTTATTTCAAAATATTGTAATTCGTACGAATTCGTGTAATTCGTGGCAAAAAAAAAGCCGCTCATTTTCATAAGCGGCTTTCTGCTGGAATTAATAACTATTTCTTTTTCAACTTATTTTTAAAGACTTTTTCAAACTTTTCTATTTTGGGCTGAATCACCATTTTACAATATGGCTGGTTTTTGTTGTTGGCATAATAATTCTGATGGTAATCCTCGGCCTTATAGAACTTACTGAAAGGTTCTACTTTTGTCACAATCGGACTGTCATACACTTTTGCTTTGTTTAGTTCGGCAATAATACTTTCCGCCGCTTTTTTCTGTTGTGCATTCTGGTAGAAAATTACAGAGCGATATTGAGTGCCTACGTCGGCTCCCTGTCTGTTCAATGTTGTTGGATCATGAACGGTAAAGAATACTTTAAAAATTTCATTAATATCGGTTACCGTTTTATCGTAAGTAATCTGAACCACTTCGGCATGGCCCGTAGTTCCGGTGCATACCTCCTCATAAGTTGGGTTGGCCACTTTTCCTCCGGAGAAACCGGAAACAACGGATTTTACTCCGTTTAAATTTTCATAAACTGCTTCAACACACCAGTAACATCCTCCGCCAAGCGTGATGGTTTCCAGGTTTGAAGTTTTCTTTGCTGTTTTATCTTGTGCAAAACCGCTTAGTGATAAGGCAAAAATGCATATTAAAAATATATTTTTCATTGTTTATTATTTAGAGTCGGGGATAAAATCAAGAGCAATCGAGTTCATGCAATACCGTTTTCCGGTTGGTTCCGGACCATCATCGAACAAGTGTCCTAAATGCCCTTCGCATCTGCCGCATAAGGCTTCGATTCTTTCCATTCCCAGAGAGTCGTCTTTTTTGTAGATCACGCTGTTTTTATTGTCCTGTTCAAAAAAACTGGGCCATCCGCAGCTGCTTGAAAACTTGGCTCCGGATCTGAAAAGTTTGTTGCCGCAGGAAGCACAGTAATAAGTTCCTTTTTCATCCGTATTCCAATACTTTCCGGTAAAAGGTCTTTCGGTGTCGGCCTCGCGCATTACCGCATAAACATCTTCAGGCAGTACTTTTTTCCATTCAGCATCACTTACGTTTAGTTTAGTAGTATCTGTATTAGAGTAATATGGGTTTCCGGGTTTGCTGATTTTGTTTTCCATCATAAGAGTTTTTGTGTTTTCTTTTTTCTTGTTTTGTCCGCAGGCTTGCAGGATAAAAAGCGGAATTAAAAAGCAAAGGCTGAAAAATTGTGTTTTTGTTTTTGAGATTTTCATGAGGCTTTATTTTTTAGTAGTTCAAAGGTACGGCGAGAGTTTGTTTAGAAATGTCGTGCACTTTACAATTGAGATTTTTTTAAGTATGATTTAACTTTTTCTTATTTACGTAAAGGACCTGTATTTAGTTTTAAGGCTTGTTTTTAAAGGTTTTTATTTGAAATAACCAATTGCAACGTTTTGGAAATTAATAACTTGTAAAAATAGCGGCTCGTTAAACTTTTCACAATCTCTTCTGAAATTTTCAAGCCATTTCTTTTTTCGTATTTTTGTTTGTACAAAACGCCCTGATGATAGAAGAAAACGTAATATTAGTCAATCAAAATGATGAGCAAATTGGCTTGATGCCAAAATTAGAAGCACATGAAAAAGCGCTGCTGCATCGTGCTTTTTCTGTTTTTATCTTAAATGGTAAAAATGAAATAATGTTACAGCAACGTGCGCGTCAAAAATATCACTCACCTTTGCTTTGGACGAATACCTGCTGTAGTCATCAACGGGAAGGAGAATCGAATATTGAAGCAGGAAGCCGGAGATTATTTGAAGAAATGGGTTTTAAGGCTGATTTGAAAGAGCTGTTTCATTTTATATACAAAGCACCTTTTGATAACGGCTTAACTGAACACGAACTCGATCATGTTATGATCGGTTATTATAATGACAATCCGGCGATCAATCGGGATGAAGTGGAGGATTGGAAATGGATGAAAATAGAAGATGTAAAAGACGATATTGAAAAACAGCCCGAAATTTATACCGTTTGGTTCAAAATAATATTTGATGAATTTTATCATTATCTAGAAGACCATAAAATTTAAACCATACTAACCAGAAACCTAAATGAAAGTAACCATATCAAGAAAAGCACATTTTAATGCTGCACATCGATTGCATAGGAAAGATTGGACATTCGAAAAGAACAATGCTGTTTTTGGAAAATGTAATAATCCTAATTTTCATGGTCACAATTATGGTTTAACAGTAAGTGTTACAGGAAAAATTGACCCCGAAACCGGTTTTGTTTTAGATGTGAAAGTATTAGCGGACATTATACTCGAAGAGGTAGAAATTCCGTTTGATCACAAAAACCTGAATCTGGACGTTCCCGAATTTCAGGATTTGAATCCAACAGCAGAAAATATTGCCGTTGTGATATGGAATAAAATCAGAAAAAGAATTCAGCCTGATTTCGACTTGGAAATCATTCTGAATGAAACGGACCGCAATTTTGTAACCTATAAAGGAGAATAAAAAAATGTCAATAAAAACAGGAGATATAGTTCCGAATTTTACTGCAAAGGATAGTCACGGAGAAGTTTTTGAAAGCCAAAGTGTTTTGGGACGAAAACCGCTCGTGATTTATTTTTATCCAAAAGACAATACACCGGGCTGTACCACCGAAGCCTGCAGCTTTAGAGATCAATACGAAGATTTTAAAGATCTCGGGGCAGAAGTTATCGGGATAAGCAGCGATAGTGTAAAATCACATCATAAATTTGCCAATAAGCACCAATTGCCTTTTATATTGTTATCGGATCAGGATAAAAAATTAAGACACCTTTTTGGTGTTCGCGATAATTTATTCGGTCTTTTGCCGGGAAGAGTAACCTATATTATAGACAAGAATGGAGTTGTTATCCTGATTTTTGATAGTATGAATGCTTCAAAGCATATTCCTAAGGCATTAAAAACAATTAAAGAATTAGTATTATAGATTGAAAAAATAGCAGTACATCAACATTAAATTAATAAAGATATTAGCCCTCAAAAACTATGAAGCCAAAAACATACCCTTTGCAATTTGACCCTATTTTAAAAGAAAGAATCTGGGGAGGAGAAAAACTAAAAACAATTCTTAACAAACCAATTGTTTCTAAAATCACGGGTGAAAGCTGGGAATTGTCTACTGTAGAAGGCGATGTAAGTGTAGTTGCTGACGGATCTTTGAAAGGTAAATCATTAATGGATCTTATCGATGAAATGCCGGAAGAAATCCTGGGAACGAAAGTTTATCAGCGTTTCGGAAAACAATTTCCTTTACTTTTTAAATATTTGGATGCCCGTGAAGACCTTTCCATACAAGTGCATCCAAATGATAAACTGGCAAAAGAGCGTCACAACTCTTTTGGTAAAACCGAGATGTGGTACGTAACGCAGGCTGATGCTGATGCCAGAATAATTGTGGGATTTAAAGAAGATTCCAGTAAAGAAGAATATCTAAAACATTTAAATGATAAAACTTTAGTTTCGATTTTAGATGATGTGAAAGCAAAACCGGGCGATGTTTTCTTTTTGGAGACCGGAACAGTTCACGCAATCGGTGCCGGTTTGGTTGTAGCCGAAATTCAGCAGACTTCTGATATCACGTATCGCTTGTATGATTTCGATCGTAAAGATGCACAAGGAAATACAAGAGAGCTTCATGTAGACTTAGCGCTTGATGCTATCAATTACAATAAAGTCGAGACACAGAAAAAATATGAGACCAAAACAAATGTATCCAATACAATAGTTGATTGTCCGTATTTTACAACCAATTTTATTCCGTTGGAAGATAAAGTTACGGTTTCTAAAACGGGAGAAACTTTTACGGTTTATATGTGTATTGAAGGAAGTTTCGAAATTGAATATGACGGTTTTAAACAATCTTATAAAAAAGGAGATACGGTTTTAGTTCCTGCTGAGATAAATACATTTTTTGTGAGCGGAAAAGCTTCAATTTTAGAAATTTACATTTCATAGCACGTAATAAAAAGATTATGTGTACTTTTGCAGTCGCAAATTAAAATAAAAATAAAAATGGCAAACGTTAAAAATTTAAAGAAAGACATCAACTTCGTATTGGGAGATATTATTGAGGCAATTTACTTATTCGAAATGTCTACAACTGGAAATCCTACTCCGGAAACGAATGCTTTGATTGATCAGGCTATAGCTGCTTTTGATTCTTTGATCACGAAAGTGAATGCTAAGAACGTTGAAAACAAAAAAGCGCACTTCAAACAAATCAATGTTGAATTGGAAGAAACTGCTAATCAATTGATTGCTAAAATCAACGAATTGTAAGCAAAAAAAAGTATAAAAAAGTGCAAATTTATTTTGGTAAAACGAAAAACCGCTTTATATT
>NZ_SLWA01000005.1:206397-423461 GCF_004345565.1 Flavobacterium circumlabens
ATTTGCACCCGTAATGAGTCGCCAGCGTAGCTCAGTTGGCTAGAGCAGCTGATTTGTAATCAGCAGGTCGTGGGTTCGAGTCCCTCCGCCGGCTCAGCGTAAAACCATCACTTTTTAGTGGTGGTTTTTTTATTTAAAGTAAAGCGTGAATTTATTTTGGAAAATACAAAAAACCACTTTATATTTGCACCCGTAATGAGTCGCCAGCGTAGCTCAGTTGGCTAGAGCAGCTGATTTGTAATCAGCAGGTCGTGGGTTCGAGTCCCTCCGCCGGCTCAACATAAATTAACCATCACTTTTGTGATGGTTTTTTTTTTTTGATCCAAACTTAAATTAAATTCCAAATTCCAATTGAAGTTGCGGTTGGAATTTGGAATTTGAAAATTGAAATTTTACATTGAAATTTCGGATTGGATCAAAAAAACGCCCTGAATTTTCAGGACGTCCTTGTAATTTTATAATGTTCAGAAAGCTATTTCTGTTCTTCTTTTTTAATATCACTAACATACTTTGTTAGTTTTTTACCGTAAAGGGATTGTGCTACTTTTGGTGTCATTGATTTTTGAATGGTATCCAGAAATTTAATATTGATGTCATAAATCTCAGCCAAAGCGATATAAGGCGCTATTTCGTGATCTTTATGGTTGATAGCAAAGTTGGTAGCGAATAAGTACTTTCTTTTGATATTAGACTGTTGTTTGGCATCAATACTGTCAACCGCTTTTTGATCCTGTCTTTTGATCGCATTAAATTTGGATTCAACCATATTAAGGTTTTCATCATTAAAACGGGAATTTATTTTTTTATATTCTTCGAATAATTCCTGATTCTTAGATCCGGTAATTTTAGCACCATATATAAAATTGTCCAGGTTTGTTTCGATGTTAACATTTCCCGGCTCAGCAAAAAATAGAATATTATTGTCCAGTGAATTTGTTACGCCACGATCCAGGAATAAATAAAGCATTTCCGGTGAGTCTAATTTTATATCTCTTTCAAAACTTGAATTTCCGTCGATTTTAACCGAGTCAATAGCAACAAGAGAAGTGTCAACCACTCTTTGAATGTATAAAGTTCCTTTTTTTAATCCTTTTATGTTTCCAGTAAGATGTAAACCGTCAGTAGTTTCTTTTTTGCTGCAGGATGCCAGTAGAGCAATTGCAGCAAAGGCAATAATTGATTTTTTCATTGGTTTTTTAGATTTTGCTGCAAAATAAAGAAAATAGTTTGAATGTAAGGAAGTAGCGTTTAAATTTTACTTAAAATAAATCCCAATCTATTTCTAAATTGGGATTTTTCATTTTTAGCAAACTTGTTTAGTTACATAAGTAAGTTAAATACAGCGCCGTTTTCATTTGTATAAGTGTATTTGCTATCGCAATCATTGTTTCCGTAATCGACAATTCCATTAAGTAAACCGCCCTGAATTTTTAGTTTTCCTTTAGAAATAAACTCACAAGAATATTTTTTTATTAAGGCTTCCTGAACAGTTAGTGTTAAGGTTGCTCCGTTTGATGAAGTTACAGTATGTGTTCCTTCAGTCATTTCGTAGACATTATCCTCTAAGACAAAAGGAGTGTCAACACCAGCGGTTTGTTTTAGCGTAAAGATTCCGGTATTAAGGAAAACTTTACCGGCTAAATCTGTAAATTTTCCATTGGTTACTTTTCTGCTAAATTGTGGTACAGTTGCAATAGTTGTAGTATTCGTATATTCAATTGTTCCTTCTAATTTTATTCCGTTAATAGAATAATCAATTCTTTCAATGGTCATTTTGCTTCCCGTTGTAGTTATCGGACCGGAAAGAGTGACTTTTAGTTTTCCTTTTCTCATCAATTGATTGTCTGAACAGCCGGCTGTTCCGTAATCTACTGTAAATATTTTTGGGTAAGATTCGGCACTTTGCTGCGTAATTGTAACTGTTCCGCAAATTCCGGGAGAAGTTTCTGCCGCTTTTCCTGTTGCAGCCGTTTTTGACGAAATAAATAATCCGGTTTTTAGGTCCATTTCGTTTGTGGCATCAATTGCAATTGATGCTCCAACCGAAGATACATCTGTCTGATTAGTGGTAGTGGTCTCTTTATCGCTGGAACAAGAAATATTGATTAGCCCTGTGGCACAAAAGGTTAGTAGTAAAATAAGGTTTTTTTTCATAGTAGTTTTGTTTTTTAATTAGGTTAAAAAGGCACTCAAATGTAATAAAAAAATGAACGACAATAAAAAAACCTGTACGCTCAGTTACAGGATTTTAAAACGTTTTCTTGTGGAATAATGTTGTATAAATTTCTAATTAATTTTTTAAACCTTTCAATCGGAATGAACTGGTATAAGTTAAGTGAATAAAAAAAGCCTGCAAATATAAACTTGCAGGCTTTTAAGTAAAATATCAGAGATACTCTTATTTGATCATTTCAAAACTTCTTTTCACAAAAGCGGTTAGAGCTTCTCCTTTTAAAAGGTTTTGTGATAGTTTAGCCAGGTCTAAAGCTTGTTTTACCAAATGCTCCTGATGTGTTTTGTCTTCTGTATTTAAAATACTGGCAGCCAAATCAGAATTAGTATTGACAACCAGATTGTACATTTCCGGCATATTTCCCATTCCGAACATTCCACCGCCACCAGACTGGCTCATTTCTTTCATTCTGCGCATAAATTCCGGCTGCGTGATAATAAACGGAGCCGCCTGACTGTCCATAGCTTCCAATTGTACAGAATACGCTTTTGGAATGTAAGACTCCAATGAAGTTTTTAGAGTCTCTTTTTCTTCATCAGATAATTTAGAAATCGTGTTTTCGTCTTTTTTGATCAGATTATCAATATGATCAGAATCGACACGAACGAAAGTTAAACCGCTGTTATCACCTTCAATTTTCTGAATTAAATGCGAAATAATAGGAGAGTCCAAAAGTAATACTTCATATCCTTTTTCTTTCGCAGTTTCAATATAAGAGTGCTGAGCATCTTTATTTCCGGCATATAAAACAATCAGTTTTCCGTCTTTATCGGTTTGGTTGTCTTTCAGTTTTTCTTTTAATTCTTCAAGAGTAAAGTACGTATCGTCAACCGTAGGGTATAGGACGAAGGCACCTGCTTTTTCGTAGAATTTGTCTTCAGAAAGCATTCCGTATTCCAAAACGATTTTAATATCGTTCCATTTTTGTTCAAAATCAGCACGGTTTTCAGTAAATAATGCTTTCAGTTTATCTGCTACTTTACGAGTGATATAGTTGGAGATTTTCTTAACTGCACCATCAGCCTGTAATCCTGAACGGGAAACGTTCAAAGGAATATCCGGAGAATCGATAACCCCTTTTAACATCGTTAAAAATTCAGGTACAATCCCTTCTACGTTATCGGTAACGTAAACCTGGTTTTGGTACAATTGAATTTTATCTTTTTGAATCTGCATATCCGAACCTAATTTCGGGAAATACAAAATTCCGGTTAAGTTAAACGGATAATCAACATTTAAATGAATATTGAATAAAGGCTCTTCGAATTGCATTGGATACAACTCTCTGTAGAAATTTTTATAATCTTCATCCGATAATTCAGTTGGCTGTTTGGTCCACGCCGGGTTTGGGTTATTGATGATATTGTCTGTTTCAACAGTTTCATTTACGTAATCTTCAGGAGCATCTTCCGGTTTTGGAAGTGTTTCTGTTCTTGTTCCGAATTTAATCGGAATAGGCATAAACTTATTGTATTTATTCAATAAACCGCTGATTTTTGAATCTTCTAAAAATTCAAGGGAATCTTCTGCAACATGAAGGATGATTTCCGTTCCGCGTGAAGTTTTGTCAGCTGGCTCTAAAGTAAATTCAGGGCTTCCGTCACAGGTCCAGTGCGCTGCAGGTTCGTCTTTGTAAGATTTAGTAATAATTTCTACTTTCTCTGCAACCATAAAGGCAGAATAGAAACCAAGACCGAAATGACCAATAATTCCGGAATCTTTAGCAGAATCTTTGTATTTGTCCAGGAATTCTTCAGCTCCTGAAAAAGCAACCTGATTGATGTATTTTTCTACTTCATCGGCTGTCATTCCTAAACCCTGATCGATAATGTGGATTTTTTTACCTTCTTTATCAATCTTAATTTCAATCACCGGATTCCCGTATTCTACTTTTGCCTCACCAATACTTATTAGGTGTTTTAATTTTAAAGTAGCATCGGTTCCGTTTGAAACCAGCTCACGTAAAAAGATTTCGTGGTCGCTGTACAAGAATTTTTTGATTAAGGGAAAGATGTTTTCTACTGAAACATTAATTTTACCTGTTGTCATATTTTTTAATTTTTAGTTTAATGTGATGACTTTCATTTAGTCAAATAGAATACCAATTGTTTTTCGAATGACAAAATGTCGTAAGTGTTAATTTTGAAAGAAAATAATCAGATTCTAAAACGAAAGATGTTCAATGAATTGTATATTTGTGCTATAATAATTGTTAAACGTGTAAGTATTAACTTAAATAAATGTACAAAATGAAGAAAATTATTTTCATTTGCTTGATTGCCACGATGTTATTTGCGTGTAAATCAGCTTCGTCAACAGCTTCAACTGAAGCAACGCCGCTTTCGACTAAACTTGACAAATCTACTCAGGTAGCTATTAAAGGAAATTGGGTTCTTACCAATGTTTCCTATCCCGGTTCTGAGTACATAAAAGTGAACTCATTTGATCTTGCCGATTCAAAATGCTTTATTGGCAGTACCTGGAATTTTATTTCAAACAACAATAAAGGAACAATGACTCTTACAGCACCAAGCTGTACAGCATTTACTTCTCCAATTGTCTGGAGTATCAATAATCAGGGACTTTTTGTTCTTAAAATTGTTGAGCCCGGTACAAAATCAAAAAATGTAAAATCAGGTTATTTGCTTAAAGTAGCAGGCTTAACGGATACTTCATTCCAGTTAATCGACAACATCAATGTTGGAGGTCAGGCAAAAGAGGTAACGTACCAATTTCAAAGAGCTAATTAATATTAAAAAGGATAAAAATGAGAAAGATAACAGTTTTAGGTTTGAGCAGTTTACTTATATTAACTAGTTTTTTTATAAGTTGTGATTCAGTAAAAAATGCAAATAATACACAAAAAGGAGCCGGAATCGGAGTTGTTGCAGGTGGTATTATTGGCGGTATATTAGGAAATAATTTAGGTAAAGGTGGAAACGCCGCTTTAGGAGCTGCTATTGGAGCTGCTGTAGGTGGTGGAACAGGAGCACTTATCGGAAATAAAATGGATAAGCAGGCTCGTGAAATCGATCAGGCTTTACCAGGAGCTGATGTTGAAAGAGTAGGTGAAGGAATTCACTTAACGTTGAATGAAAATGCAGTTCGTTTTGATACTAATAAATCAACTCTTACCGCTCAGGCAAAAGCAAATTTAGATAAATTAGTTCCTGTATTTAATGAATACGGAGATACTAATATTGAAATTTTTGGTTATACCGATAATACCGGAAAACCAGAATACAATATGACACTTTCAGGACAAAGAGCTGCGGCTGTGCAGTCTTATTTAGTGGCTAAAGGATTAAAATCAAGCCGTTTTAAAACTTCAGGTTTAGGAATTGCTGATCCTATTGCCACCAATGATACTCCGGAAGGAAGAACTCAAAACCGTCGTGTTGAATTTGCGATTACTGCAAATGACAAAATGGTTAATGATGCAAAGACAGAAGCTGGAAAATAGTTTCTATACAATATAATTTGAAAAAAGCTGTTCGTAATGAACAGCTTTTTTTTTGTAATTACTCTTTTCGTTTATTTAAATACATAAATATTGCTGGCTTCACAGTCATGTTCATTTCCATAGATATAAAATGGTCTATGAATGTTAATTCCTTCAAATATTTTTGATTCGAGTTGTTGAAACGTTTTGTTTAATAGTAAAAAGACTTTGTATATATAGACTTGAGTTAGAGATTCATAAAATGTACTATCCAGTAGATAATTATCTAATTCTAATTCTTCTAAAATTGAATTGAATTTTAAATATTCTTTCCAAACAGGCGAGTAATCTATTTTACAATCTTCGCTAAGCAATTCGTTATTATAATCAAAATTAAGGTAAGAGGGTTTTTTGTTTATTGAGAATTGTCCTTTTCCGTAAATTCTAATATAACCTAACGGGAAAAAATCATGTTCGATAAACATGGATTGGTAAATAGTACTCTTTTCATCTTTTTTTATGATTTTTGTTAATTTTCGGATAGCATTAATAATGTCGTTTTTGAAACTTTCAATAATTTCAGCTTCATTAATGTTTAATTTCTTTACTTCTAAAAATGAGTTGATTAATTTTTGATTGTCTTTTATTTTCGTTAATTCTTTTACTTCCTCATCTTCCATATAATTGTTAATGCCTAATGAAAGATAATAATTATTGTTTTCTGTAATGTATTCGTTTATGACAGCATTCAAGGAAAAACTATTTATAATTTCAAAATGATGATTAAAATATTTTTCAAGATTTTGTTTTATTTGTTCCATTTTTTTCTATTCTACGATATTAGGAATTCAATAGGCTGAACTATATTGATTTGTTAGGTTTTAGTAATCATTCCTTGATAATCAAAAAAGGCTTTAAAACTTTTTGAAAACCAAAAGTGATACACTGCTATGGAGTAAACAAGAATCATCACAATAAGTGGAGTTTTATTAACTGGGGCTGTTTTGATGGTAATTAAACCAATAATTGCACCCAGAATTCCAAGAGAAAATAATATTACGGAAAGGATTCTGGCCCAATTTTTCCCTCTATACACCAGTATCAATAATCCAATTGTTAAAAGGAATCGTATTGTCTGTTGAATAATTTTTTTTAATTCAATTTCCGGCATAGTAGAATTGTAAAAATATATCGTATGGAGTGATACCATTAATATGCTAATTGAAATAAAAATTGTTTTTATCTTTCCTGTTTTCTCTAAATGATTCATTTCCATTTTTATGATGTGATTTGTAATTTTTGTTTATTAAGCTTTACCATATACTTTTTCTCTTTCTTCGTGAAGCCATTCATTTAAGGATAATTCTACTGGCTTAAATTCAATACCAGTGCAGTCAGATTCTTCAATTTCAATTTTTAGTTTTTCAGAAACAATATATTTTGATCCACCTTCTATATTTTGAATTAAGAAAAAATCTTGTTTTAAATCATCTAAAAAGTTGAATTTTGTGATATGGATTCCGAATGGATATCCTTTTTTATCTATTCCAGATTTTTCTGTAATAAATTCTGCATAGGATTTAATTTTTAATTTTTCAATAAGATTAAATGTATTTTCAGTCAGATAAACTTCCGATTTTTTAAAATCAATAAAACTCATGTCAACTTCATACATGTTTAAAACATAATAAGTATCAATGATTTTATCTTGATGTATAACGGGAGACTTAAAAAATTGCAATCCCGTTTTCCTATTTTTTTCTAATATGGTTTTTAGTTTTTCACTTATTAAAGGTTTCAATGTAAAACCCATTCCTGTTACGCTTATAAGATCAGTAATATTCGATTTGGCATATAAAACTGCGTTGGCAGTAATAGGTTCAAAATTAATTTTAGTAAAATGTGTATGTTCAATAAATTTAGGTTCATCCCAAACATGACAATTGAATTTAATATTCTTTACCTGCGGATAATTCCCTAATACTTTTGCATTTAAAGCCGGTTCTATAGAATAATATTTCATAGGTTAAAAATTTAACTGGTTTATTGGTATATTTGGATTATTTTGAATAGCGGTCTTAATTTTAGTTATTAAGATTGATAGCTCATTGTAAGCTTGTTCTGGAGTTAAGTTTGATGGAATTCTGTCCAAATAGTTTTGAACTAAATTATCATAATGTGCATGACTACCATTATGAATAGCTGTACTTAAAGGAATACCATTTAAAGCTTCATTCATATGGAATTTCCCTGATTTAGCAGCTTTTTGAATTGCAGGATGTATACTTTTTGCCCAGGGGATAATATGATGTGCCTGAATTCCTGATGCTGTTATGTTTAATACTTTTCTTAATTGTGAACGAGAACCAAAGGTAAATACTCCATTGGTAATTTTCAAAAATAATGTTGTTTTTCCAGTTGCTGTTGTAATTACTTTTAATCCAATTTTAGTTCCTGCTGTCGCCCAACCAACTATTGGTATGGCACTTGCGTAGCTTAAAGTTGCATTTACTCCGTCACCTTCAATTGTATATAAACCTCCATTAATTAAATCAGCAGCCTCTCCGAACAGAGGAACTAAGCCAAATACATCAAGTGTTATGTGTACAAATCCTTTTGAAGCTTCCCAATGTATTTTAGTATCACTCCAATCTGGATGATTTGCTCGTAAAACGGCACATTCAATCGTAAATTGTATCCATAAAAGCCCTCCCGGGTCGGCTGTTAAATAGCTTGCAACGTCCAAATCCATATATTGGTCTACAGACAATAAAAAATTATTATCTAAATCTGTCTGGATTTTAGTATCAGCTTGCGCGCTTAAAACGAAACTAAAGGCTTTTGAATCTACTGCTGCATCATTTTTTACAACATCTATAATTTGTTTTACAAAACTCTTATCAGCAGCAGTATTATTCTGGCCTAAAAAACTTTTAAGGGAAGCGGCAACATCATCATGATGCGACAGAAACTCCAACTGTGAATAATCAAGTGTGCTTCCTAATAAATCATTTATTTCATTAGCAAGTATTGGTACACCACAATCTGCAGATTGACAGGGAGGAGGTAGTGATATTCCGGTATCTACAGCAGGCCCACCGCCACCGCCACTTCCTGAACCGCCACCTCCGCCTGGACCACTTGGTCCTCCATCAGTACTTCCCCCGGTGGTACCCTCTCCACAAGAGTTTGTTAAGTAAGCCACAACCTGATAAGTTGAATAAGGTGGAGCACCATTTCCATCACACTGACCTGCCTGCGACTCTCCTGAATGAGCACCACTATAACATTTATGTGCGGTTTCTATTATATTGAACTCATAAGTGTTCTCGCAGTTTTTTTTAGAGGTTATATTCTGAATCGAAAAAGTTTCGCTATTGATTTCTTTAAATTCGGTTATCTTAAAGTTATTATGCTGGCTCGCTATTCCATCAGGAAAATAATAGGTAATGATGTAAGCTTTGAACTTTTCATCACCTAAATTTCTGGCTAAAATCAGATTGTCTATTGTTTTATTTGAAGCATAGTTTAGCTTTTCTATATAAAACGTGTAAGATTCACGTAATTTATCAGGCCTTTTAGTATAGGTAATATTATCTGTGAAAATTTTAAAATCCTCTGTTTGGATATTTTTACTTGTGACATTAGATTTTAGATTGTCTAAATTTTTAAGCCTGTTGAAAAGGGAAGTATTTGATTTAAAGTAATCATAATTTTTATGCAGGATTATAAAGTTTTCTTTTTCCTGGTTTGGTATTTCAGATTTGTCAATTTCCGCACTGCATCCGTATAAAATTAGAAAAATGGCTAAAGCCAGAAGTTTTACAATAAATATTTTTTTTGTTTTACCCATTATTTGATTACTTAAAATATACAATTAATATTATGCGAGTCCAAATACATACAAAAAGTACTACAAAATAAAAATATTTTTTTTATGAATTATCTAATTGCTTTTTTTTGACTTTCGGTTTTAAAGGTTGTAAATTTGAATCCTCAATTAGAATTCAATGCTTGATATAAAAAATATCTCCTTTTCGTATACGGATGCGCCGGTTATTAAAAATGTGACTTTTTCAATAGAAAAAGGGCAGAATATTGCTATTATAGGGGAAAGTGGCTGCGGAAAAAGTACGCTCCTTAAGCTTATGTATGGATTGTATGATTTAGATGAAGGTCAGATTTTTTATAATGAAAAACCTGTTTTGGGTCCAAAACACAATTTGATTCCCGGAATGCCCTTTATGAAATATCTGGCACAGGATTTTGACCTGTCTCCCTATGAAACTGTAGCAGAGAATGTCGGGAAGTTTCTTTCGAATGGTTTTGCCAATATGAAAAAACTGCGCGTTCAGGAATTACTGGAAATGGTAGAAATGGATCAGTTTGCACATGTGAAAGCTAAATTTTTGAGTGGAGGACAACAGCAAAGAGTTGCTTTGGTCAGAGTTTTGGCTTTAGAACCAGAAGTTATTTTACTTGATGAACCCTTCAGCCAGATAGATGCCTTTCGTAAAAATGCGTTGCGACGAAATTTATTTCGCTATTTAAAACAAAAAGGAATTACCTGTATCATTGCCACCCACGATAGTACAGACGCTTTGTCATTTGCTGATGAAGCTATTGTAATGAGAAGCGGTGAAATCATTGTAAAAGACAATCCGACAAAAATCTATGAAGATCCTGAAACGAAATATGTAGCGTCACTTTTCGGAGAAGTAAATGAAATCGCAACACATTTATTACTCGACTATGAAGATCAAGCACATAAAACATTAGTGTACCCGCATCAGTTTAAAATGGTTTCGGAATCTAATTTGCCGGTTAAAATCAGAAGAACTTATTTTAGAGGAAATCATTATCTGATAGAATCGGTATATAAACGACAATTGGTTTTCTTTGAGAGTGAAATTGATTTACCGGTTGAAGAAAGTGTTTTTCTGGCCTTAAATTATTTATAAGAAAAAATTATTTGATACTTAATACAAAACCCGACAGGTTTTTAAAACCTGTCGGGTTTATTATTTAAAAAAAACTTAGCATCTCAGTAATTCAGAAACTTAGCGACTAAGAAAGAAAACCTTTGCCACTTTGCGACTATGAACCTTTGTACCCTAAAAAAAGACTAGTTTTTCAAATACTTTTCTAAAAACTGATCCTGTTCCCAAAGCAAATGCAATATGTTCTCTTTTGCAACATATCCATGAGCTTCTTTAGGTAAAATCACCATTCTTGCCGGAGCTCCCAATCCTTTTAAAGCCTGGAAATAACGTTCTGTCTGTAAGGTAAAAGTTCCCGGATTATTATCTGCTTCACCATGCACCAGCAAAAGCGGAGTTTTCATTTTATCAGCATTCATAAAAGGAGACATTGTATTGTAAACTTCTGGGGCTTCCCAGTAATTGCGCTGCTCGCTTTGAAATCCGAATGGTGTCAAAGTTCTGTTATAAGCACCACTTCTGGCAATTCCACAGGCAAAAAGATTAGAATGCGTCAATAAGTTAGCCGTCATAAAAGCACCATACGAATGCCCGCCAATAGCTACTTTCTTTCTGTTTATATAGCCTAAGGCATCTACTGCATTGATGGCTGCTTCGGCATTATCGACTAATTGTGAAATGAAATTGTCATTCGGTTCTGTTGTACCTTCACCAATGATCGGGAAAGCCGCATCGTCTAAAACGACATATCCTTTAGTAACCCAGTAGACAAATGATCCGTAATACGGAAAAGTAAATTCATTTGGATTTTGTGTCGATTGCCCCGCGCTGTTTTTGTCTTTATATTCAGCCGGATACGCCCAGATTAACAAGGGCAGTTTTTCCTTTTTCGCCTTGTCGTAACCAGCAGGCAGGTATAATGTGCCTGAAAGTTCAACACCGTCCTTACGTTTGTATTTGATTACTTCCTTGCTGACATTTTTAATGCTTTCGAAAGGGTTCTTGAAAGCTGTAATAGGGGTCAGGCTATTTTGTTTTTTGATGTTTCTGAAATAATAATTCGGATAGTCATTTTTGGACTGGATTTGTACCAAAACTTTTCCGGTTTTAAAATCTTCAATCTCTATCAAATCTTCTTTTTTGTCTTTATAGGAAGAAGTATAAAGGCGTTTGTTTTTTAAGGTTTTAAAATTGAATTCATCTATAAACGGAAACTGGCCTTCTTTTGTATAACCTTCCCCAATACGGTAAGCATTGTCTTTTTCAAGGGCTAAGACATATTTGTTATACTCGTTTTTTCTGGTTTCAAAAGTACCCGGATCAGAATAGACATCTTGTGAGTTCCTGTCTGTAATTAGTTTTGGCTCTTGTCCCGGAGTGGATGGATTAATTAAATAGGTCTTTACATTACGGGTATCATACCATTCATCAGAAACAATGGCAATATTATCGTTCCCCCAGGTTATACCCGAAAAACGCTGCGGTAATTTTACCAGGGTAATCGGATCGTTTGTAAAAGGAGCATCCCAAAGAAAAACTTCATCTCTGAAGTCTGCCTTATTTGCAGGATTTCCTTCGTCTAAAGCAGTCACATAGGCCAAAGTAGCAGGTTTGTCATTTCTCCAGCTCATTTCTCTTTTCCCTTTTCGTACCGCCATAAATCCTTTAGGAATAATTTCGTTTAAAGGAACTTCATTAACGGTTTTAATTTCTTTTCCTCTAATGTCATAAACAATGGTTTTAGAAGGGAATCTGTTTAAGGGAACTACATAAGAAAATGGCTTCTGAATCGTGGTCAGCATGATATAATTGCCATCAGGCGAAATTCTTTCTCCGGCAAACATAGAAGCTTCTTTAAATAAGGTAGCGGTTCCGTTAAGGTTTACTTTGTATAATTCTGAAGTCACGCTATTTTCAAAATTAATTTCATCATTTTTGTTTTTCAACATATCCGGATACGTCCTGTTTTGGGATTTCTCTCCTGAAGTATTCGAAACAATTGGTCCCGTTGGCAGGTCTTTTTTGGAATCCAGTAAAGGCTGTCTGTTTTTAGGAAGCATTTTTACCAATATAGTTTCATTATCTAAAAACCAGCTAAACGGATTACCAAGATTGGCATTGACAGTTGCCTCGGTAAGCCTGGTCGCTTTTGCAGTAGCAACATCTAAAACCCAAAGTTCAACCCCTGACTTGGTCGTGTGTGAAAACAGAATTTTTTTATCGTTTGGCGACCAGAGCACATTGCTTATTTTAGGATTATCCGGCAAACCTGTAACCTGTATTTCATCTGTGCTGCTTATTTTTCGGACTTTCAGGTTGTTAATATAAGTTACTGTACTTGAAATGTTAGTGACAGGATTGATTCGTAAACCCGCAAGGCGAAGCTCTTCCTGATTTAAATCATCTAATGTCTTATAGGTGTTTCTGTAAGACAGCAGCATATATTCTTTTTTAGTATCCATAGATACAGAAGGAGCCCTTTCGTAATCCGCTAAATCTAAAATTGATTTGGAAGGTTTCTGATAGGTTAGATTTTCTTGTGCAAAGCCAAAAAAACCAAAATTTAGAAGTAGTAATAGTGTAACCTTTAATTTCATAATTTGAATTTTAGGGGTTTAAAAAATGATACCGATAAATGTTTGTCTAAAGTACTTTAGTCTTGTTACATTTTAAGTTCTAAATTTAACTTTTTTTAGGTTTTATAGGAATTAATTGATTTATCGGAATTTAAAACGAATCAATATAAACTATTATTGAAGTATATTAAATTGTCAATTACGAAAAAAATAGTAATTTGTACGCTTATGTTTTAAAGTATACTTAGATTTGCAATCCAATTTTTTAACAAATAATAAAAAGAATATGTA
Source organism: Flavobacterium circumlabens (assembly GCF_004345565.1). GTDB lineage: Bacteria > Bacteroidota > Bacteroidia > Flavobacteriales > Flavobacteriaceae > Flavobacterium > Flavobacterium circumlabens. The sequence continues at coordinate 219,880 of NZ_SLWA01000005.1, forward strand.
TCATTCAAAAATAGCGGGCTTAGGATATTATGTTCCTTCAAATGTTGTAACCAACGATGATTTGTCCAAGATTATTGATACCAATGACGAATGGATTCAGGAAAGAACAGGAATTCAGGAGCGCAGACATATCATTCGTGGAGAGGATACCACAACTTCTATGGGAGTAAAAGCAGCTAAAATTGCGATCGAACGTTCCGGCATTGCCAAAGAAGATATAGACTTTGTAGTTTTTGCTACATTAAGTCCGGATTACTATTTTCCAGGACCGGGAGTTTTGGTACAACGTGATTTAGGATTAGGAACTGTTGGGGCTTTAGATGTTAGAAATCAATGTTCCGGTTTTATTTACGCAATCTCAGTTGCAGACCAATATATCAAAACAGGAATGTATAAAAACATTCTGGTAATTGGTTCCGAAGTGCATTCAACAGGATTGGACATGACAACCCGCGGACGTGGCGTTTCGGTGATTTTTGGAGATGGAGCGGGAGCGGCAGTTTTAAGTCGTGAAGAAGATTTGACAAAAGGAATTTTATCCACGCATTTACACTCAGAAGGGCAACACGCTGAAGAACTGGCGTTACAGGCACCGGGAATGGGAGCGCGCTGGGTAACCGATATTCTGGCCGATAATGATCCTAATGACGAAAGTTATTATCCGTATATGAACGGACAATTTGTGTTTAAAAATGCAGTAGTTCGTTTTGCTGAGGTCATCAATGAAGGTCTGGAAGCAAATGGTTTACAGGTTTCTGATATTAATATGCTGATTCCACATCAGGCGAATTTGAGAATTTCACAATTCATTCAAAACAAATTCAAGCTGTCGGATGATCAGGTACATAACAACATCCAGAAATACGGAAATACAACGGCTGCCTCTATTCCGATTGCTTTGACAGAAGCCTGGGAACAAGGAAAAATAAAAACAGGAGATACAGTTGTCCTAGCTGCTTTCGGAAGTGGATTCACTTGGGGAAGTGCTATTATTAAATGGTAAAATTTCTGTCTTAATATTATATTAAAACCTGTTCACTTTCTGAACAGGTTTTTTATTTTTGAACTGTTTATTTTTTGATTTCAGAAAACGAGAAATCTTCTTGAAAAAAATTGTTGTAATACAGTAAAAATGAAAAAAAATCAACTCGAAATAGCCTGTTTTAATTTTGAATCTGCTTTGATTGCCCAGGAAAATGGAGCAGACCGAATTGAATTATGTGAGAATATGCAACTCGGAGGAACAACGCCAAATTATATTTTGGGAGTAAGAGTCCGGGAACAATTGTCGATTCCAATGCATGTCATTATCAGGCCCCGCGGTGGAGATTTCGTTTATTCTGATGAAGAGCTGATCGAAATGAAACAAGAAATCAAACAATTTAAAAAATTAGGCGTCAATGGGTTTGTTTTTGGAGTTTTAAACGAAGATGGCGGTGTAAATAAGGTAAGGAATAAAGAATTGGTGAATTTAGCCAGTCCGCTTTCCTGTACTTTTCACCGCGCTTTTGATGTTGTTGAAAACGTAGAACAAGCTTTGGAAGATGTAATAGACTGCGGTTTTAAAACGATTCTGACTTCCGGACAGGGCGTAAATGTTCTGGAGGGAATTTCAGTTTTAGAGAAAATTCAAAAATTGGCAGGCAAACGAATTATGATTATGCCCGGAGGAGGTTTGAGATCTTCAAATATTCAAATCTTACAAGATAAACTGGAACCGACTTTTTATCATTCTTCTGCCATTACGGATCATTCGGAAACAGCGGATCCTGAGGAAATAAAAAAAATAAGAGCTAATTTTCGATAGACGTCGCTCTTGATTGGAAATAAAAAAGGCCTGAAGTTGGCAAACTCCAGGCCTTTTCTCTACAAAAAATTATTAAAAATATAAAAATCTGCTAATACGAACGGGACTAAAACATTCCGCCACCGTCTTTATTAGTGTTGTCTTCTCTTTGTTTACGCTGCAGTTTTTTGATTTTTCCTCCTCCAAAGTTATAGGTTAAACCTAAATATACAGTCTGGCTCTCCCATGTAAACTGTCCTGCCTGAGGATAAGGATACATTGTATCGAAAGCATATTTCATCGTATTGAATACGTCATTGAAACGTACACTGATATTCATCTTGTTGTCTAACAGTGTATAACGTGAACCTATGTCCATTTTGTACATTTCATGACTATTATTTTGAAGTCCGTCGCTTGGCCCTTTGTAAAACCCGAATAACAGGAAGCTTAAACGTTTGTTCACTTTAAAATTGGAGTTCATACGAGCGTTGAAAGCCGATACAGTAATTTTTCTTTCGATCGGATTACTCATTTTGCTCGGTCTGTCATATAAAAACAAAATCCCTTGCTGATTAATACTCGAGAAATCAATAGATGGAGAGATGTCCCACCATTTTGTAATTTTATAATTAAAAGAAGCTTCAAATCCATAAGCGGTGTTGCTGTCGTAGTTGGTAAAAGACATAATCTGTTTTTTACCAGTCAGGTCGGCCACATCAGGATATAAAATTCTGCTGATCTGATCATTGATTTGTCTTACAAATACTCCGGCAGTAAAACTTCCTTTTTCTAATGTTTTGGTATAATTTACTTCAACTGAATTCGTAAACTGAGGTCTCAGTTCAGGATTTCCAAGTGAAGTTACCAAAGGAGTAGAGAATTCACGAATAGGCTTTGTCTGCTCTAAACTTGGTCGATCTACACGACGGCTGTAACTAAGCTGTAAAGTATTTTTCTCATTTAGGTTGTACGTCAAATAAGCAGAAGGATACAGCGTAATGTAATCATCATCAAATTTTTTCTGGCCGTAATTCAGATTGGCAGCCACTTTATAACTTTCAAAACGGGCTCCTACCTGATAACTGAATTTTTTATACTTCTGTCCGAAAGTTACATAAGCAGAGTAAATATCGGTATCATAGGTATAGTTTGATATTTGATCTTTTGCCGCAACAACGGGATTTCCAGTTGCATAATCATTGCCTGTTCTGGTAATTCTGGCTTCGGCACCAGCTTCAAGGGTTGATTTTTCGCTTAATGGATTCACATAATCAATATTCATGGTGCTTAACTGACGATCGCTTTTAATCAAATCGTTGTAAATTATGTTTTTCACTGTATTATCGGGAGCTGTCGTTTTAGTATCAAAATTGGCATTTTGAGTTTCTTTGCTATCGCTGTAGTTTCCTTCAAAATCTAAAGTATGACCCTCTTTTTTGAAAATATGTTTATAAGCTAAATTATACGTTCCTGTTTCTTCAGGTCCTGAATATTTAGATTTTTGAAAGATATTTTTAATGTCCGGATCCCCATTGTTATAATCAATGTCAGTATCTACAAATCCTTTTCCGGTCGATTTATTCTGATTCGTGTAAAAAGACAAAGTATTGTGATCGTTGATCAGGAAATCCATACCAATCTTGTAGAGGTAAGAATCATTCTCATTTTTAATGTCCAGATCCTGTACAATATTCTCATCAAATCTTCGGATCAGACCATCATTAAAATAAGTTCCGAAGTTTTGTCCCAAATTCCCAAAAAAGTTCACTTTTCCGGTTTTATAATTCAAATCCAATGACTGATTGTATTTGGCCGTTTCACCAAAAGTAATACCACCACTATAACTTCCGTTGAAGCCTGTATTAGCATTTTTATGCAAAATGATGTTGATAATTCCGGACATTCCTTCCGGATTGTACTTGGCACTTGGATTGGTAATCAGCTCAATTTTTTTGATAGAAGTTGACGGAATCTGTTTTAATAACTGGGCCGGATCAATATTACTGGGTCTTCCGTCAATTAAGACACGTACATTATCATTTCCGCGAAGCGAAAGTTTTCCGTCCTGGTCAACGTTTACAGAAGGAATATTGTTCATAATGTCAGATGCCGAAGCTCCCGCTGTAGTCAGGTCTTTTCCTACGGTAACCACTTTACGATCAATTTTTTGTTCTATTGTAGAACGTTCATTTACAATGTTTACGCCTTTTAGCTGTGTAGCTTCTTCTTCAAGAGCTACTTTGACAATTGCTTCTTTTTTGTTGTCGCTTAAAATAATCGAACCCACATATTTTCTAAATCCAATGTACTGAATTTCGATGGTATAGTTTTTTAAAGCTAAATTTTTAAAGCTAAAATCACCATTATCATCTGTGTTTAGTCCGGAAACTACCTTTCCGTTGTCTTTGATCGAAACCGTAGCATATGAAATTGGAGCATTGTTCGATTTTTCGGTAATTTTTCCGGAGACTTTCCCCGAATTCTGAGCCTGCGCTGTTGCCATTACACCCAGTAATGCGAACAGAAAGAATTTTAATTTCATAACGTGGTACTTGATTGATTTGATTTGATTGATGATGATTTGTTTTTAGTTTTTTTAGTTTTTTTTTCTTTTGAAATGAATTCAAAGTCCCTATTAAGACTCTTTTGTTATCGATATGTTACAAAAAATAAAAAGAAAATTTGCATTTTTTTAAAGACCCGCTGTTTTATAAGAGATTAAGGTTTTGATTTTTTGATAATTTTAACAATTGAAATAAAGTGTTTTTTGTGAAATTCTGACTCTTTTCAATAATTTTATATGTTTTTGATTTTCTCTAATTGGTGAATAAGCAGTATCTTTGCTCACTTTAAAAATAAGTTTACATGTCATTATCACAAATTCTTACACCTTCTATACAAAAAGCAATACAAGCATTATTTGATGTCAGTGTTGATAAAATTGAGTTTCAGACTACCAGAAAAGAGTTTGAAGGCGATATCACCATGGTACTGTTTCCTTTACTAAAAGTGATTAAAAGTAATCCTGTTGAGTTAGGAAATAAAATCGGAAATTATCTGGTTGAAAATGTTTCCGAAGTGGCGCGTTTCAACGTCGTATCCGGTTTTTTAAACATTGTGATTGCTGATCGTTATTATTTGAATTTCTTTAATGAAATAAAGGACAATGCAAAATTTGGTTATGCAACTCAAAATCCGGAGGAGAAAGCCATTATGGTCGAATATTCTTCGCCAAATACCAATAAACCTCTACACTTAGGTCACGTTCGTAACAATTTGTTAGGATATTCTGTTGCCGAGATTATTAAGGCTTCGGGTAAAAAAGTATATAAAACACAAATCATCAACGATCGTGGAATTCATATCTGTAAATCGATGCTGGCCTGGGAGAAATTAGGAAACGGAGAAACTCCCGAAAGTTCCAATTTAAAAGGAGATAAATTAGTTGGTAAATATTATGTAGAGTTCGATAAAGCGTATAAAGCTGAAATCTTCCAATTGATGGAATCCGGAAAAACAGAGGAAGAAGCAAAAAAACAGGCTCCGATTATCATTGAAGCCCAGGATATGCTTAAGAAATGGGAAGCCGGGGATGAAAAAGTGATTACGCTTTGGAAAATGATGAACCAGTGGGTTTATGATGGTTTTGCTACCACTTACTCTAATCTTGGCGTTGATTTTGACAAATATTATTATGAAAGTAATACCTATTTATTAGGAAAAGATGTAGTTCAGGTGGGACTTGATAAAGGTGTTTTCGAAAAAGATCCGGACGGTTCAGTCTGGATTGATCTGACAGATGAAGGTCTGGATCGTAAAATTGTACTTCGTTCAGACGGAACAGCCGTTTATATGACCCAGGATATCGGAACGGCCATTCAGCGTGTAAAAGATATGCCGGATGTTGGCGGAATGGTTTATACCGTTGGTAACGAGCAGGATTATCACTTTAAAGTTTTATTCTTAATCCTGAAAAAATTAGGTTTTGACTGGGCTTCAAGTTTGTATCATTTATCATACGGAATGGTTGATTTACCTTCCGGAAAAATGAAAAGCCGCGAAGGAACCGTTGTAGATGCCGATGATTTAATGCAGGATATGACAGCTACGGCAAAACAAATTTCTGAGGATTTAGGAAAACTGGACAGTTATTCTGCTGACGAAAAAACCAAATTATACAAAACAATTGGTCTGGGAGCCCTTAAATATTATATTTTAAAGGTAGATCCGAAGAAACGTATTTTGTTTAATCCGGAAGAATCAGTGGACTTTGCCGGAAATACGGGTCCGTTTATTCAATATACTTATGCAAGAATCCAGTCGATTATTCGTAAAGCCGATTTCGATTTTTCAAGTAAAACGGATACTACAGCCTTACACGACAAAGAAAAAGAACTAGTCAAACAAATCGAACTTTTCCCGGAAGTAATTCAAAATGCTGCTCAGAATCACAGCCCGGCGTTAATTGCTAATTACACTTATGATCTGGTAAAAGAATACAATTCGTTTTATCAGTCCGTACATATTTTAGGCGAAGTAGATCTTACAAAAAAAATATTCAGAGTTCAGCTTTCTCAAAAAGTGGCTGAAGTTATAAAAGCTGCTTTTACGTTATTAGGAATTGAAGTTCCGGAGAGAATGTAAATTTCAGTAAACAGATTTAGAAAAGCCGATAGTGTTCACTATCGGCTTTTTTATTGCTTAAACCTTTGAAAAAGTAGGGTTTACGTTTCCTAAAATAGGCATCCGTAGTATGACTTAATTATTGTTTTTAAAATAAAGTAAGATTATATTTGCATATATAAATATATTATATTAATTTTCCTACGTTGTTTAAATGCAAAAGTCAAGAGGTCAGTTTAGGCCAAATTTGTAGCTCAGATACCACAGAAGAGTCATTCTTAAACAATCCATACAAATATCCCACAAATGCTGATTTTTAGAGATTAGAGATATTCTCCTTATTATTCATTTTTAATTATTTTGAATTAGTACGCTTGTAGTTATTAATAGATATAAGGATAAACCGTCTGAATAAATTTTGGACGGTTTTTTATTTTTCTGCAAACCATTTAATGAAATTTCAAATGTGACTTATAGCACTTTTTATTCTGAATTTTTCATTTGCTGTTTTTACTATCCATCAGTCTTGTTAAAACATTGAAATAAATTTAATTATGTAAGATTTTACTCTAAATAATATTTTATAATTGTTTATAAAGTAGTATAAGGTTTACATTTTATAATGTTAAATATGTAATTATTCTTGTTAAAAATATTTTAATTTAAAAAGTTCGGCCCATAATTTTAAAATTAAAAATCATGAAACAAAAATTAAAAGGATTAATGTCCCTGTTTTTCGCGCTTGTTTTGCAATTTACTTTTGCACAGGAAAAAACAGTGACAGGAAAAGTTTCTGACAATGCAGGAATGCCTTTGCTCGGCGTTAGTGTTTTGGTCAAAGGAACGAAAGCAGGAACTCAAACTGATTTTGATGGGAAATATGCTATTCGGGTAGCATTAAATCAGGTGTTGGTATTCAGTTACATCGGAATGAAAACTCAGGAAGTACCAGCAAGTACATCAATAATTAATGTTAAATTAATTGACAATGCACAAGAACTGGAAGGTGTTGTGGTAACGACTGCATTAGGAATTAAAAGAGATCGAAAATCTCTTGGCTATGCGACTCAGGAGGTTAATGGGGAAGATTTGACAAAGGTGAATACAGGAAACGTTTCAAATTCAATTGCAGGAAAAGTCGCCGGTATTGAAATTAAAAGAAGTGGTAACATCGGAGGATCAACAAACGTGGTCATACGCGGTTCTAAATCAATTACCGGAAACAATCAGGCTCTTTGGGTAGTTGATGGTATCCCGTTAAATAATGATAATTCAAATTCAGCTGATCAAAAAATGGGACGTTCCGGTTTTGATTATGGAAATGCTGCATCAGATATTAACCCGGATGACATTGAAACAATAAACGTACTTAAAGGCGCTGCGGCATCTGCTTTGTACGGTTCAAGAGCTGGAAATGGTGTTATAATTGTTACCACTAAAAAAGGGAAAAAAGGAAAAGGGCTTGGGATTTCTTTTAGTTCGGGTATCTCAACGGGTACTGCCGACAAAAAAACGCTTCCTCAGTATCAAAAACAATATGGAGGCGGGGACAGTTCTGTATTCAGTTCAAAAGTAGATTTGGGACAAGGGGAATTTCCAACAATAGTAGCAGAAGATGCATCGTGGGGGCCGGCATTCAATTCCTCTCAGAGAGTCTATAACTGGAATTCCTATTATCCGGAATTAGCTACTTATGGGAAAACATCATCTTGGGTAGCTGCTAAAAATGATCCGATCTCATTTTTTAACCATTCTACTACTTATACAAACAATATTGCGATAAGTAATGGGAATGAAAATGGCACTTTTAGATTTGGTTACACTAATTTCGATCAAACCGGAATCTTGCCTAATAGCTCTATAAAGAAAAACAATTTTAATTTTTCCGGCAGCTATAAAGTAAGCAGCAAAACAGAAATCGCTGCCACTGCAAATTATATTGCTTCCGGTGGAACCGGATTAAACGATACCGGATATTCAGATAATATCATGGGTAGCTTTAGACAATGGTGGCATACTGATGTAGATCTTAAAGAGCAGGAACACGCCTATAAATCAACGGGTAAAAATATTACCTGGAACCCAAGATCTACAACAAATACAACTCCTCTGTATTGGGACAACCCTTACTTTGGCCGTTATGAGAATTACAACAATTTTAGCAGGGATCGTTTCTTTGGTAATTTTACCATTAACACTGAAATTACAAACTGGTTTTCTGTAACAGGAAGAGGAGCAGTAGATACCTATGCAGAAACTCAGGAAGAAAGAGTAGCGGTAGGATCGGGTGTAGACAGCAATATTTCAGGGTATTCCAGATATGATAAGAGATTCAGAGAAATTAATCTTGACTTATTATTAAACTTTAAGGCCAAAATTGCAGAAGACTTTAACTTTAGAGGTTTACTTGGGGCGTCAAGCAGAAGAAGCCGCCTCAGTTCTATACGTGCATCAACAAATGGAGGTTTGTTAATTCCAAAAATGTATGCGCTTTCTAATTCCGTTAGCGGCATAGAAAATCCAAGGGAATTTTTAGATGAACGTGGCGTCAATAGTGCCTATGCAAGTGCCTCTTTCGATTACAAGGAAACTTTTTTCATTGAAGGAACTTTTAGAATTGATGAATCATCTACGTTGCCTGCAAAAGAGTCGAAATACAATTATCCGTCTGTTACAGGAACTTATATTTTCAGTAAACATTTGAATTTACCGTGGTTAGAATTTGGTAAGTTACGGGTTAATTTTGCTCAAACGGGAAATGATGCCGAGGTTCATGTAATTAGTCCGGTTTACACCAAAGGAACTAATTTTAATGATAATCCAATATTTTCCAATGAAAATATTCGTAAAAATCCCAACTTAAAATCGGAAACTATTGAGGGGCAGGAAGCCGGAATTGAATTGCAATTCTTCAAGCGAAGAATTGGTCTTGAAGCTTCTGTTTATAAAAGTACGACTAAAGACCTGATTATGGATATCACTACAGGTTCCGAAACGGGATATAGCGGAACAACAACAAATGCCGGAAAACTTACGAATAAAGGTGTAGAATTGACGCTTACGTTAGTTCCTGTAAAGACACAAAATTTCTCCTGGACTTCAAAAATCAACTGGAATAAAAATGATAGTAAGGTTGTCTCCTTAGCTGATGGCCTTCAGCAAGTAGTTATTGGTACATTTAATCAGGGAACAAGCTTAAATGCTATTCCGGGCCAGCCACTTGGCGTAATCAAAGGTTCCGGGTACAAATATTTAAATGGAGAAAGAGTGGTATTGCCAAATGGAAACTACGATAGAGTGAGTAACGTTGCTATTGGAAATGTAACTCCGGACTGGACAGGTGGTATCAATAATATTTTTAATTACAAAAGATTAACTTTTAGTTTTTTAATTGATATTAAAAAAGGAGGAGATGTCTTCTCATTAGATCAGGCATATGGGCAAGCCAACGGTCTTTATCAAAATACTGTCGGAACAAATGATTTAGGGAATCCAATCCGTAATAAACTTACTGATGCAAGGCCAGGCGGACAAATCTTACCGGCTGTTCAGGCTGATGGTACTCCTAATAATGTGAGAGCGGCGGTTACCACTGATAAAGGGGAATCTAACTTAGGATATAAATCTTTTCCGAATCAGGCCTTTGTATATGATGCTTCCTATGTGAAACTGAGAGAAGTTTCTATTGCCTATCAATTACCACCAAAGCTTTTAGAGGGCACATTTATGAACAATGTGACTTTTGCTGCAAATGGAAGCAACATATGGATTATTCACAAAAACGTACCATACGCAGACCCTGAGGCTGGTTTTAGTTCCGGAAATTTCCAGGGATTCCAAACTGGTGTTATGCCATCAGTAAGAGAAATTAGCTTTAGTGTAAAAGTTCAATTCTAAAAAATCAAAAAAATGAAAAAATTAAAATACTCTATATTTTTTGAAATCCTGGGAGTAAGTTTAAATTCCTGTGATAATCTCGAGGGTTTAAACGAGGATACTAAAGCATATGTTACACCTGTTCCGGAAGCGCTTATGACTTCTGCACAGGAGCAATATGCTATTTTTTTAAACAATGCATCTGCCAATAGAAATAATTTCAGATTGTATGTACAGCAATGGTCAGCGATTGCTTACCCGGATGAATCCAGATATGAGATGGCTGCCCGCTCGTTAGGAAATTCAAACTGGCAATTACTTTACAGGGATGTGCTGAAAGACTTAATCGATGCCCAGAATAAAATCGCCAACGCCCCCGTATTAGATGCTAAGGCAATTGCAGTAAAACAAAACAAAATTGCAATTCTTGAAATTCAGATTGTTCAGGTATTTCAGACTCTGGTGGATCTTTACGGTAATGTGCCTTATTTTGAAGCGGTAAAGCCAGATAACTGGCTGCCAAAATACGATGATGGACTTACCATTTACAAAGATTTGGCAACACGCTTAACTAATGCTATAAGCAAATTAAACACTACTCACGAGAGCTTTGGTAAAGCGGATTTAATTTACGGAGGAGATGTTGCCAAGTGGAAGAAATACGGAAATTCTATTCAAATTAGATTAGGAATGCAATTATCAGATGTAGATGCGGTTCTTGCTAAAACTTTGGTTGAAAGTGCTTACAATTCGGGTGCAATGACAAGCAATGCTGACAATGCTATTTTTCAATACACGTCTGCTAAACCACATTTCAATCCAAACTACGAAGATTTTAAAAGTAGGGCAGATTTTGCTATATCGGGCTTATTCGCAGATGTCTTAAATGATCTTAAGGATCCCAGAAGAGATTTCTACTTTGATCCAGCTTCTAAAAAAGGAGGTGTATACGTGGGTGCACCGTATGGTTTTAAAGCTGATATTGAAACGATCTCTTTATTCAATACGACCTTAAAAGAAATCAATTTCAAAGGAGATCTTTTTGATTATGCAGAAACATCTTTTTTGTTAGCCGATGCAGCTAACAGAGGATGGGCTGTTGGTCCTACTGCCACGCATTACAATAATGGTATTACTGCAAGCATGAAATATTGGGGTGTCGCAGATGCAAACGTTGCAGCTTATCTTGCACAACCTAATGTCGCTTTCACTACTGCAATAGGAAGTAATGCTAAAGAAAGAATCGCATATCAAATGTGGATTGCATATTACAACAGAGGATTTGAGGCCTGGACAGCATATAGAAGACTTGATTTTCCAAAACTTCAGGCACCATCTACTGCTGTAGATGCTGCTGAGAAAAAAGTCCCTGTGAGAATGGTTTATTCCCACCTGGCTTCCTCTACAAACGGAGTGAATTATACTGCTGCTTCAGCTGCAATTGGAGGCGATAAAATGACAACCAAATTATTTTGGGATAAGTATTAGAATCAAAATAGATTCTAATCATACAATAAACCCTTTATTCATTTTTAACTATTTTGAATTAGTAAGCTTTTAGTATAACTGAAAAAGGGGAAACCGTTTAAATTAATTTTTAAACGGTTTTTTGTTTATAAAAAAAGCCAATAGTCCTGAAACTATCGGCTTTTTACAACTAACACAAACATTTTTATTTTACGAACTTGTCGATTATAGCATCACTTTCTGCTTTTGTAGCGTTTGGTTTTAAATCAAATAATAAAGAGTAAAGGGCTTTTCTATCCACTTTTGCTTCTAAGTTTAAGTCTTTATGTCTGTCAAAAAGAGTCTGCCATTTATCACGAACATTTTTCCACAAGGCATTATTTTCTTTCCACCATTTCTGACCGGCAATACATTTGCTATCCGGAACTTTTGTGTAAACGTCAAATCCTTTTTCCTCTGCTAACAAAACGTCTTTCCCGTTATCATCTCTGATTAGTTTAGCATTGTCCTGTTCATGGTTCCATCCGGTAGCAGTGATTTCGTGAATGTTTCTTCTTTTTAAAACATTATAATCATTACGTTTGGTCTGCTCTCTTCTGGGAAGAGGTGCATCAGCCACATTTGACCAGTAGTTTTCTCCGTCCACGTGAACCCACGTTGAAGATCCTTCATATCTTGGACTATCGTCTACCTGAAATACTTTTTGAGTCCATTGTCCTTTTACGGCTTTTGGATCCAGCTTTTTATATTTCCAGGAATTGTTTTTATCAAATGAATACAGCTCTGTATTTTCATACAACCAGTCTTGTCTCCAGTGTTTGATAATCATATCATCACTTACAATTAATAAGTGTTGCATCACGATTTTGTTTGGAGTGTCTTCTAAAAGTTCAACCCATTCTAAAGCAGATTCATGTTTAGTCTGAGAAGGTTTGTAAGTTGCTGAATCCTTAGCATATTGAAAAGTTTCTGCAAAATTAAACTTCACTTCATAACAACCACACATAGATTTAATTGACTTGATGTCTTGTTGTTTTTTGTCCTGACTGAAACCAAGGCTGCAAGTCAAAGCCATAACGGCTGAAAAATAGAGGCTTTTTGTAATCATAACTTATTATTTTGGTTTTAAATTTTTTGGCAAATATATGTTTTTTATTTAGAATAAATAAAAATAGTTTCTATATTTGCGTCATTATTAAGACTCAATAAAAATAATGAAAATAAAAATTACCCTTTTTGCGATAGTTGCATTTGCAGTTCATATTTCAGCGCAGGAAACGCAAAAAGACACCGTTAATTCGAAAGAAGAATTATCTGAATTGGTTATTACAGGGACAAGAACAGAAAGACGGCTTTCGACTTTACCATTGCCGATGACGGTCATCACAGCGGAGACAATTGCAAAAACAGGGGTTACAAGACTAAACGAAATTCTAAACGAGCAAACGGGAATTATTTTAATACCGGATCAGAGTGGTTTCGAAGGTATTCAGATGCAGGGTTTAGATGCAGCCTATACCATGATCCTTATTGACGGCGTTCCGCTTGTTGGAAGAAGTTCAGGAGTTTTAGATTTATCAAGGGTTTCTGTTGGAAATATAGAGCGAATTGAAATAGTAAAAGGAGCATCATCAGCTTTATATGGTTCAGAAGCGATGGGGGGAGTAATAAATGTTATCACAAAAAGACCCACAAAAGATATGTTAGGAGGTAGCCTCTCTTACAGATATGCAACCTTCAACACAAATGATGCAAATGCCAACCTGCTTTGGAAAAAGAAGAAATTTGCAGCCAATATATTTGCCAATTTCTTTTCCTCTGATGGATATGATTTAGACAAAAGCACTCCATTGAAGAATGTTGAAAGCTACTATAATACCACAATTCAGCCAAAACTGTATTATGATTTTTCTGATAATGTTAAATTAACAGTGAGTAACCGTTTTTACAATCAAAAAATGGATAACAGAGCAATCATTGATTCTGAAGGTTATAAAGGTGATGCAAAAGAAAATGAGTGGAATTCTCAAATTAAACTGCAGCATACATGGAATAGATTGTATACAGAATATGAATTGTACGCTACCAATTATAAAAATGATGCTTTTTTAAAAGATGAAAATAACGTGCTCTTTGAAAATTCATATTACGATCAATGGCTTTTTCGACCTGAAATAAGGACAACTTTATCCTTAAAAAAGGATAAAATAACAGGAGGAGTCGGGGTTAATTATGAATCTCTGGACCGAACTTATTTTGATAAAAATGTAAAGTTTAATTCGCAATATGTCTTTCTGCAATACGATTACAATCCAACCGAAAAAATAAATATCCTGGCAGGATTCAGATTTGATAATCATAGTGAATATGCATCTCAGTTAAGTCCTAAATTGGCAATAAACTATAAATTTAATAGTGACTTTTCTCTAAAAGGTTCTGTAGGATATGGTTATAAAGCACCTGATTTCCGTCAATTGTTTTTTGATTTTACGAATCCTTCTGTCGGATATACGGTTTTGGGTTATAATGTTGCAGAAGCCCGTTTAAATCAATTTGAAGAGCAAGGTCAGCTTTTGTCCAGAATACCGGGAGTCGATTTTGATAAACCACTTGAAGCGGAAAGCTCTGTTAATTTTAATTTTGGAACATATTTCAGAAAAAACAAATTTAGATTAGAAGTAAATGTTTTTTATAATTCAATTCATAACCTGATTGAAACTGGTGTTGTAGCGCAAAAAACCAATGGTCAGAATATTTTCAGCTACTTTAATATTGATGAAATTTTTACTTACGGTCTGGAATATAATTCAAGCTATAATTTCACCAAGGAATTTACAGTATCATTGGGATATCAATACCTGATAGCTAAGAATAAATCTGTAGTTGATAATTTTGAAGACTATCAATACATCCGAAATTCAGATTTGCAAACGGTTCAAATTCAAAAATCAGAGTATTTCGGATTATACAATCGATCCAAACATACTGCCAATATTAAAATTGCTTACACAATTCCGAAAATAAAAACCGATATCAATTTACGGGTTTTTTATCGAAGCAAATACGGAATGTCTGATACGAACGGTAATAATATACTGGATAAGTACGACAATTTTATTGGGGATTATTTTACAGCAAATTTATCCATTTCAAAGAACATTGCAGACAAGTTCATGCTTCAGGCTGGTGCTACTAATTTATTTGATTATACAAATCCTGCTCAAATTACCAATCTGGCCGGAAGACAACTTTTTGCACGAATTCAATACAATTTTTAATTAATAATTTTTAAACACCTTTAACAAAATGAAAACAAAATTCTTAAAACTATCGCTTTTGGCATTATTTATTTTTACGGCATCTTGCAGTAGTGATGATGATAAAACTGAAGAAACTCCAGTAGTAACTACAAAAGTATCGAATATCTATGCTCCACAAACGGGAGGTCAGGGGCAGCCTGTTGGGGGCGAATTCACAAAATTCAGTTTTTCTCAAAATAAAACTGTAACTGATGACAGTTGGGATATCGCTTTCCGTGGTACTACTATTATTGTTAATGGTGGAGCTAAAATCAGTACTACAGATACTGGAGAACCTGAGAGAAAAGGACAAGGAGCTGTAAGTATCGTTTCTGGTACATTTGCAAGTGTAACTGCTTTTCCTGCAGCTGCTACTTTTGTTCAGGACAAAGATAAAGTTTCTGCTATCACTACTGGAAGCGGAAATGGCTGGTATAACTACAATTCAACAACTCACATAGTTTCACCTATTGCAGGAAAAGTATTTGTTGTAAAAACACATGATGGTAAATATGCAAAATTCGAAATCTTAAGTTATTATAAAGATGCACCAGCAGCACCATCAGAAACTTCTGTGTCGCCATATTATACTTTCAATTTCGCATACCAGGCTAACAGTACAACAACATTTTAAATGTAATCCATCCTTAAAGAATTCATTTTTTGAGTTTATTTTCAGGATTGCTGAAGAGGAATTTATTTATATAAAATTAAAATCCTTTCGGGAAATAAAGAAGTAAAACGGGTAAAATAATGGTTCAATAACCGCAAATCAAGATCGTTTTCTCTTTAAAATTCAATGAATCATTAGCTTTGTTTTTTTTATTTTTTTTGAAGGAGGTTAGATTTATCTGGCCTCTTTTTTTGTTTTATTTTAATCGTTAAAAAAAATTATAAATTAACGTTTAATCCTATCTTTGCGGATGTTTTTTATTGGAATTAACAGAAATTTTAAAAATCAGGGTTTAAAAACCGCTCTTCAAAATTTATAAGTACTAAGTGAATACAAAATCTTATTTTTTTCAGTCTTTTGCAATTGTAGCATTAGCATTCATAGCTTTCATTGGATTTAAACAAATCTTGCCGGATAAAATTTTTTCGGAAGGTAAACTGGATTCCAAAAACATACTTATCGACAGTCTGCTCTTAGAGTCGGTTGCGAATGATTCATTAGCGCAGGAAGAAGACAGTATTTCTGAAGACGAAAGAAAAGAAGCAGGAGAAAAAATTGTCTTTGATGCTTCTGAAGGAATCGAATTCCCGCCTGAAACTTTCGATAATTATAAAGGATATCAATACCTGATTTCTTTTTATGAGAAATTGTACCAGTTAGAGAAGAATCCGCAGTCTAAAGTTCGAATCGCCTATTATGGAGATTCTATGACCGATGGTGACTTAATCGTGCAGGACGTGCGAATGAATTATCAGCAACGGTTTGGAGGAAACGGAGTGGGTTTTGTTTCGATAATTTCTGAATCTTCAGCCTCAAGAGGTTCTGTAAAAACACTTTTTTCCAAAAACTGGAAAACACAATCCTATTTAAATGTAAAAAGACCAACAAGTCCTTTCGGAGTAAACGGACATGTGTTTTTTGCAAACGATAAAGCAAATACTACCTGGGTACAATACGAGGCAGGACTGACCAAATTTTCTACGACTTTAGATAATCCGACCTTGTTTTATGGGAAATCCTCTAAAAAAGGAAATGTGAATTTTATTATCGGCAAAGACACCTTACGAAAAAGTCTTTCTCCAAATAACCTCGTTAATACGTTAAAAGTAACTTCAGGAAGTATAAAATCATTCAAAGCAAATTTTATGCAGGCGGATTCTATTCCGATTTACGGGTTTAATTTTGATAATGGCAGCGGGGTTCACGTAGACAACTTTTCGCAAAGGGGAAATTCAGGATTGCCCATTTCAATGTTTAATGCAGGCGTAATCCAGGCCTTTAATAACAATCTGAAATACGATCTGATTATTCTGCATTACGGAACCAATGTTTTGAATTACGGAACCAAAAATTATTCATGGTACCAGAGAGGTATGAAAAAGACAGTAAATAAAATAAAAGAATCTTTTCCGGGCGTTTCTATCTTGATTGTTTCAACGGCTGATAAATCGACGAAATATGATCTTGAAATGAAAACAGACTCGGCTGTAGTTCCTTTAATGAAAGCCCAAAAAAGATATGCACTCGATACCGAATCAGGTTTTGTGAACTTGTATACCTTAATGGGCGGCGACGGATCAATGGTAAAATGGGTTGATGAAGCTCCTTCCAGAGCCAATAAAGACTACACACACTTTAATCAGCGTGGAGCAAAGGCCATTGGGAATTTATTATACAGTCAGCTCAATAAAGGTTACGAAGAATATAAAGTACTGCGTGAAAAACGGGAAACAGGGGAGCGACCAAAACCCGTTAGAAAAACTAAAGCAGATTCCGTATCTGTGATAAAAGATAGTGTAAATGAATAAACTTATTATTTTCTTTTGCTGTCTTTTATGGTCGGCAACCAGTAAAGCGCAAAAGTCAGTCTCACTTCCAATACTTAAAAATATGATTGGTAAAATCGATACCGCTACGATTGAAACTTATACAGGGAATCACATTTATAATGCTGAGGTATTAGAAAGTGTTTTCGAAAAATTAAAAGAAAATGAGATTGGTAAAAACCAGAAAATAAATATTGTTCATATTGGGGATTCTCATATTCAGGGGGATTTAATGACCAATAAAATTAGAAAAATTTTACAGCAGCAGTTCGGAAATGCGGGTCGTGGTTTTGTTTTTCCGTATCAATTGGCAAAAACGAATGGCTCTTATAACGAACGATTTTATTCGAACAAAACATGGGAAAGTTATCGAAATATACATCCGGTAAAAAATAAACCGGTTGGTTTAAGCGGCATTGGACTTTGGAGAGATAGTGGAGGTTTTGCAGTACAATTAAATATAAAAGATCCGGCTTATAAATTCAACTCGATTCATATTATTACGCCAAAAAACCAGAATATGTTCGATTTGGCTATTGCATCCAAAACCAATATTGTTCAGACTACAGAACCTAAAATAATAAAGCATAAAATTAAAAAAGGAGAAGCGATATCTGTAATTGCAGATAAGTACAATGTTTCCGTTACTGAAATAAAAAGAATAAACGGTTTAAAGTCCAATAATATTCGTGCCGGAAGAACATTAAAAATTCCAAGTAAGGAAACAAGGTCAAAAAATATTAAAACGTCTGAATTTGTTCCGCTGGATCTTACGACTGACTCTTTTTCACATTATTACAACTCAGAAAAAGCATTAGATAAAATTTACCTTATCCCTAATAAAAGTGCATCAGAATTTGAGCTCAGCGGATTGGTTCTCGAGAAAGATACTCCGGGTATAACCTACAGCGGAATCGGCGTAAATGGTGCTAAATTTTCAGACTATAATAAATATCCTTTATTTTTTGAACAATTAAAAGCTCTGAAACCTGATTTGTTAATTTTTTCGCTCGGAACAAATGAAAGTTACGACAACATGGAAGCTTCGGCATATATCAGAGAATTACGGGAATTTATAAGTAATCTTAAGGAACAGAAAATTGACGTTCCCATTATTGTCATGACGCCGCCGCCTTCGCTACACAGAGGAAGGAAACCAAATATTTACGTTAAAGAATATGCAGAACGTATTAATAACGTTGCAGAAAAAAATGATTTTGCAGTGTGGGATTTATACGATGAATTTGGAGGTTTAAACGGAGTCAGGGCATTAAGAGCAGAAGGATTAATTGGTCCGGACTTCGTTCATTATTCTAAAAAAGGATACGAAAAACAAGGAAAACTCTTTACAGAGGCATTTTTAAGAGCATACGATAATTTTAAATTTAAAAAGTAAGTTGATAACAGGTAATAGCATAAATGATTGGTTTGTTCATCATTTTGGTGAAATAACAATCGAGCAGGTTAAAAGTTGGTTTATATATAATCCCGAAGAAAAGTTGTTATTCAATACAGGTTTGTTCCTTGGATTGTTTCTGGTTTTCTATTTTGTTTACGCGTTTTTGCGTAAAACATTCTATTTGCGATTAACATACGTTATTCTGTTTTCACTTTTCTTTTATTATAAGTCAAGCGGAATTTACTTTTTATTATTACTGCTTTCCTCTGTAGTTGATTATGGCCTTAGCCAGATTATTTACAGGGAAAAAAAAGACACTGTAAAGAAAATTTACCTTATCATAAGCGTTATTTTAAACTTGGGATTACTGGGTTATTTTAAGTACATGAATTTTATGATTGTTACGTACAATGATATGTTCAGTGGTCATTTCGAGCTTCATAATGTTTTCCTTCCGGTCGGAATTTCTTTTTACACGTTTCAGTCAATGAGTTATATCATCGAAATTTACCGTGAAGAAATCAAGCCGACAAAAAATTACATCGAATATTTATTCTTCGTTTCCTTCTTTCCACAATTAGTGGCGGGACCAATCGTACGGGCCAAAGATTTTCTTCCGCAGATTTATCAAAAGCTGAATCTTACGAAACAAGATGTAAATAATGCTTTGTTCCTTATTATTGGCGGATTAATCAAGAAAACCGTTATTTCCAATTATATCTCGGTAAACTTCGTAGATCGGGTTTTTGACACTCCGATGACCTATACGTCATTCGAAAATTTAATGGCTTCCTACGGATATGCCATTCAGATTTACTGCGACTTTTCAGGATATTCAGATATGGCAATCGGAATCGCTTTATTATTGGGATTCAAATTACCGACCAACTTTAGAACTCCGTATAAATCAACCTCAATTACTGATTTTTGGAGAAGATGGCACATTTCGTTATCAACCTGGTTAAAGGATTTCCTGTATATTTCAATAGGAGGAAACCGCGAAGGGTCTTTCGCAGGTTATTTATTCCCGAGTTTATTTTTCTTCGGATTATTACTTTGGGGAATTACAAATATCAACGTTAGTATAATTCCGTTAATTATTGCCGGCAGTTCCATCGTTGTTTTTGGTTTGACATTTTTACTTTCGAAAAAACGAAATCAGACCACCGTAACCAATTTCAACTTGTTTACGACAATGCTTTTAGGAGGATTGTGGCATGGCGCCGGAGCCCAGTTTATTATTTGGGGAGCTTTACACGGATTGGCATTAGCGATTCATAAAATATTTTTAGAGTTTTTTCCATCCAAAAAAGAAGGCAAAACGTCTGTTTTATGGACTTTCTTCTCTATTGTGATTACATTTCATTTCGTGGTTTTCTGCTGGATCTTTTTCCGTGCAAGAGATTTCGATACAGCATTACAGGTGATCAATAATATTGGTCAGTTAACGTTCGAACCGGAACAATGGAAAGCAATCGTCTTAGGATATAAAAATGTGTTTTTATTGATGCTTTTCGGTTATGTTTGGCATTTCTTACCTGAAATATTCACCACAAAATTAAAATGGACTTTTGACAGAACTCCTTTATTGTTAAAAGCGATAATTTTAGGTTTCGTTTACTGGATTGTTTATGCAACAGCAGTCGCAGGTTCTCAGCCTTTTATTTATTTTCAGTTCTAATCGAAAAAGGTTTAAAGGTTCAAAGGAGCAAAGTTACAAAGGCGCAAAGGTTTTTCCTTTGCGTTTTTTTTGTTTCTCGCAGATTTAGCAGATTAGGCAGATTATTTTTTAAAGTAAGGATAGAAAAATCAGCTATATCTGCGGGAAACAATAAAGCTTTGCGAGCAAAAAAACATAGCGAACTTTGCGCAATTCCGATAGCTATCGGGATTGCGTGCCTTGCAGTTAAATGCAACTAAATAAAAATTGCCTGAAATATCTAATTAGATTATCTTTGCACTTCAAATAAAGAAAATAATATGTTTGATAATTTAAGTGATAAGTTAGATAAAGCGTTCCATATACTAAAAGGACACGGGAAAATTACAGAAGTAAACGTTGCCGATACCTTAAAAGAAGTTCGTCGTGCCTTATTGGATGCCGATGTTAACTTTAAAATTGCGAAAGATTTTACGACCAAAGTAAAAGAAAAAGCAATAGGTCAGGACGTTTTAACCACACTTCAGCCAGGTCAGTTATTAGTAAAGTTAGTGAAAGATGAACTAACGGAATTAATGGGTGGCGATGTTGCCGGAATTAATCTTTCCGGGAATCCGAGTATTATTTTAATGTCAGGTTTACAAGGTTCCGGTAAAACGACTTTCTCCGGAAAACTGGCTAACTTTTTAAAGACAAAGAAAAACAAAAAACCACTTTTAGTAGCCTGTGATATCTACCGTCCTGCCGCGATCAACCAGTTGCACGTTGTGGGAGACCAAATAGGGGTTGAGGTATACTCAGAACC
Source organism: Flavobacterium circumlabens (assembly GCF_004345565.1). Lineage (GTDB taxonomy): Bacteria > Bacteroidota > Bacteroidia > Flavobacteriales > Flavobacteriaceae > Flavobacterium > Flavobacterium circumlabens. Next base: position 241,297 of record NZ_SLWA01000005.1, read on the forward strand.
GGAAAATAAAAATCCTGTCGAAATTGCCCAAAATGCAATTAAACATGCTAAGGCAAACGGTTTTAACGTAGTTATTGTCGATACAGCCGGACGTTTGGCAGTAGATAAGGAAATGATGGATGAAATTGCCCGCGTTCATAAAGCAATTGAGCCTCAGGAAACCTTGTTTGTTGTGGATGCTATGACAGGACAAGATGCTGTAAACACGGCAAAAGCTTTCAATGATATCCTGAACTTTGACGGAGTTATTTTAACAAAATTAGATGGTGATACCCGTGGTGGAGCTGCAATTTCGATTAAATCGGTTGTAAACAAACCAATCAAATTTGTAGGTACGGGAGAGAAAATGGAAGCAATTGATGTTTTCTATCCGGATCGTATGGCCGAACGTATCTTAGGTATGGGTGACGTGGTGTCGCTTGTTGAAAGAGCACAGGAACAATTTGACGAAGAGGAAGCCAGAAAACTTCAAAAGAAAATCGCTAAAAACGAATTTGGTTTTGATGATTTCCTGACACAGATTCAGCAAGTTAAAAAAATGGGTAACATGAAAGACCTGGTTGGAATGATTCCGGGAGCTTCAAAAGCCATGAAAGATGTTGAAATCGAAGACGATGCTTTCAAACATATTGAAGCGATCATTCATTCGATGACTCCAATAGAAAGAACGAAACCTTCCATAATCGATGTGAAAAGAAAAGCCAGAATCGCAAAAGGTTCCGGAACGAAAGTCGAGCAGGTAAATCAGTTGATGAAACAGTTTGACCAAATGAGCAAGATGATGAAAATGATGCAGGGCCCGGGCGGAAAAAACCTGATGAAAATGATGGGAGGCATGAAAGGAATGCCAGGCGGAATGCCGAGATAAATAAAATAAAATAAAAGTTTCAAGTTTCAGGTTTCAGGTTTTGAGACTGAAATTTGGAACTTTTTTAATTCAATAAATATTAAGTTTCGTTTAACTTGAAACTTTAAACCTGAAACAAAAAAATAACAAAAACAATGCAACTACTAGACGGTAAAAAAACAGCTGAAGACATCAAAAACGAAATTGCAGCCGAAGTTCAATCGATTAAAGATGCCGGAGGAAAAGTACCCCATTTGGCAGCAGTAATCGTAGGAAGTAACGGAGCAAGTTTGACGTACGTGGGAAGTAAAGTAAAATCCTGTCAGCAAATTGGCTTTGATTCTACTTTAGTAGCTTTACCTGAGGATATTACCGAAGCAGATTTATTGGCGAAAATTGCAGCCTTGAATGAAGATGATAACCTTGACGGATATATCGTTCAGCTGCCTTTACCAAAACATATCGACGAGCAAAAAATCCTACTGGCAATTGATCCCGATAAAGATGTAGACGGATTTCACCCGACAAACTTTGGCAGAATGGCGCTTGAAATGGAAAGCTTTATTCCGGCAACGCCATTTGGAATTATGGAATTGTTAGAGCGTTACAAAGTAGAAACTGCAGGAAAACATACAGTAGTGATTGGAAGAAGTCATATCGTAGGACGCCCGATGAGCATCTTAATGAGCCGTAAAGGAAATCCTGGTGATTCAACCGTGACACTGACACACAGCCGAACTAAAAACTTAGCAGAATTCACTAAAAATGCAGATATTATCATTACAGCTTTAGGAGTTCCTGAATTTTTAAAAGGCGATATGGTAAAAGACGGAGTGGTAATCATTGATGTGGGAATTACCCGTGTAGAGGATGCATCAAATGCAAAAGGTTATGTCATAAAAGGCGATGTTGATTTTGATGAAGTAAGCAAAAAGGCATCCTTTATTACACCTGTTCCGGGTGGAGTAGGACCAATGACTATTGCAATGTTGTTGAAAAATACACTTTTAGCACGCAAAATGAGAAGCGCAAAAAACAAGTAATTCTTTCGAAATATAATACAAAGCCCGTTCCCTGAGCGGGCTTTGTCGTTTTTAATATATAATTAATACTTTAAAGTTTCGGGTCTGAAAAATAAAAGATACTTTTGCACCACTTAAAAAACACTTCTCCAAATGGACGATTATGATTCGTTAGTATTAAATTAAAACAGCTTTTGAAAATTTCAAAATGCTGTGATAACACCCTGTATTTTTGAAATGAAAGCCTTTTACACAAACAAAAACGGATTAGTAGAAATCCCAAAATGGAATTCAAACTGCTGGATTAAGATCGAAGCTCCCACAGCAGCGGAAAAAGAATATTTATTAAAAGAGCTTCAGATTCCCGAAGCCTTTTACAACGATATTGAAGATATTGACGAAAGACCACGTATCGAAATCGAAGACGGCTGGACCTTAATCATTATGCGCGTTCCCATCAAAAGCGATGATGTTAAACTCCCTTTTCAGACCATCCCGCTGGGTATCATTTTTAAAGACGATATCTGTGTTATAATCACATTTTACAGAACAGAAGTCATCTCTGATTTTGCGCTTTATTCGCAGCGTAAAAATATTGAAGTCAAAGATAATCCGGACCTGGTTTTGCGATTGTTACTGTCGTCAAGTGTCTGGTACTTAAAATATTTGAAACAGATAAATCAGAAAATTAAATTAGCAGAAGATAACTTGGAGAAATCCATTAAAAATGAAGAATTACAGGCCTTGCTGCAAATTGAAAAGTGCTTAGTATTCTTTATCACATCATTAAAAGCAAACGATGTTTTATTCCATCGAATAAAAAACTTAAAAGCTTACAAAGCAAACTATGATTTGGATTTGCTGGAAGATGTCGAAATCGAACTAAGTCAGGCACAGGATACCGCCAATATTTACAGTAACATTCTGACCGGAATGATGGATGCCTACGCCTCGGTGATTTCAAACAATATGAATAATATAATGAAACAGATGACCTCTATTTCTATTATCTTAATGATTCCTACGCTAATCGCCAGTTTGTATGGAATGAATGTCCCGAATGGCCTCGAAGAAAGCAAATACGGAATCTGGATTCTTCTTTTTGTTTCGATTATCTTATCTGTTTTTGGTGTGTTTTTATTCAAACGCAGAAGATGGTTCTGATCAATATTTTCGCAATTTCACAACAAAGCCCGTTCAACAGAATGGGCTTTTGTGTTTATATTTGGGCGTGACCGTATTGACTAAAGGCGCTCCATTGGTGCCGGATATAAGCGCCTTTAGTCAATACGGTCGGGCTATCCGCTCCGCCGCGGTGGATTGCTGCTATCCCTCACGCAACTTCAGGTTCCGGATGACTCCCTCTTCAGAAAAGCTTACAATTTTCAGGGGGTCAATTTTCGCGATGGAAAATAAAAACACATTTTGTTTGTCAATTCAAAATAAAACATAACTTTGCAGTACAAAGTACTTTAGCCATGAATCAGAAGCACCAAGAAGACTTATCACATATTCGTTCCATGATGGAGCGTTCTTCCAGATTTATATCCCTAAGCGGACTCTCAGGAGTATTTGCCGGATTGTCAGCTTTAATTGGCGGATTGTATGTTTATCAGTTATTCAAAATAAACGGAATAAATTATCTTGACGGAGAACATATTCTGCTGGATGGTAATTTAGTTTCAGAACTAATTACCAGTGGATTGATCATTTTACTCTTTGCTTTTATTTTCGGAATCTTTTTTACAATACGAAAAAGTAAAAAATACAATTTACCTATCTGGACAACCGCAACAAAAAAAATGCTTTTCAACCTGGCTATTCCTCTTGTGATTGGCGGGATATTCTGCCTAGCTTTGATTTACCATAAAATTTTTATTTTAGTCGCTCCAACCACTTTAATTTTCTATGGACTAGCCTTGATAAATGCCGAAAAATATACTTTTTCAGATGTGAAATATTTAGGTTTCAGCCAGCTTATTTTAGGATGTATTTCGTTGTTTTTCATTGGCTATGGTTTGATTTTCTGGATTATTGGTTTTGGAATTTTACATATCCTGTACGGACTAATCATGTTCAAAAAATACAAATAAACCAATGGGAATCATTGATAAATTAAATAAAGATTTCGAAAGCCGCGTCAGATTAGGTATTATGTCTATTCTGATTGTGAACGAGTGGATTGACTTCACTGAAATGAAAACGCTTTTGAACATCACCGATGGTAATTTGGCAAGTCATTCCTCCGCGCTTGAGAAAGCACAATATATTGAAGTTAAAAAAGAATTTGTCGGTAAAAAGCCCAAAACCTCTTATAGGGTGACAGATCTTGGCCGCGCTGCTTTTAAGGAGCATTTAAACAGTCTTGAAAAATTAATGAAATTCTAATAACGCTATTTTTTATCTAATTGCTTTGAAATACAAAGTACTTTTAAATTTTTAAATCATGAAAAAAATCCATTTTATCTTAGTCTGCAGTATTCTTTTTATACCGCTTTTTTACAATGAGTCAGTAGGAGTCAATCTCGCTATTTTTGGTTTGGTGCTAACCGGTTTAATCTGTTATTACTTTCAGGATCGGTTTACAGACCGTTCCCATTTGGTTTTGGTGGTTACATCGGTGCTTTCCTGTCTTGCTTTTGCCTGGTACGGGGATTTTGCTTCTTTTTTAGCCTTGGCTATGTCTGTCCTTTTTTTGCAGTTTAAAACGCAGGAAACAAAACTAAAAATGATTCAGGTTTTTCCGATTGTGTTTTTAAACGCATTTACTTCATTAGGGCGTGTTTTCATGTTTAGCCAATGGCTTCCTCAAAGGGAAATCAATAATAACTTTGCTAAAAAACTTGTTGCTTACGTGATGATACCGGCAGTATTTCTAATGCTGTTTTTTGTAGTGTATTCTTTTGGAAGCGACCATTTTTCTTCACTTTTCACCGATTACCGATTAGATATTGATATGGTGCAGATCCTTCTGATTAGTATACTGGGATTTTATATTTCCTTTTCTTTCTGGAATTATTGGGTTCCCGATGTATGTTACGATAAAAATCCGATGTTAGATAATGATTTTGATACTGAAGCCCCGGTCAGCAATCAAAATACATTCTCCTTTCTTGACTTGGATTTCGAAAGAAAAAGCGGGGAAATCACCTTGTTACTTTTAAATGTTATGCTTTTAATTTTTATCGCGACCTATAATTACGAACAGTTTTTTGAAGTAATTAAAACCTCTCAGTTAAGTGCCGCAACGCACGAGAGAGTAAATTCGGTTATTTTCTCTATACTGATGGCTGTTGGAGTAATCTTATTCTATTTTAAAGGAGGATTTAATTTTGATGAAAAAGCACTAAACCTGAAAAGACTGGCTAAATTATGGCTGCTGTTAAACGGAGTTTTGATCGTAAGTACCATTATTAAAAACTCAGAATATGTTTCATTTTTCGGGTTGACTTATAAAAGACTGGGCGTATATGCTTTTCTGATCCTGGCGATCATTGGATTAGTGTATGCCTTTTTAAAAATCAAAAATCAAAAAACCAATGCGTATCTTTTCAACCAGATGGTCTGGTATTTTTACGGAACCGTTCTTTTGTGCAGTTTTGTCAATTGGGGAAATTTGATTATGACCTATAATATTTCGGTAAACAAAGGAGTAGAGCCAAGGTTCTTGAGTGATTTAAATTTTAATGATGAAGCCCGAAGAGCCTATTTTTCACTCCACCATCTGGATACCTTATTTGTTGATGATCCCAGAGAAGGAGAAATTCAGAGGTATCAGGAAGCACCTTTTTTATCTAAGGCCTTGTACTATGAATTTATAAGTACGAAAAAATAATTTTTAGAAATCCCATTCTGCTTTTGAATGGGATTTTTTTTGATGTAAAAATGAAGTGTAATTCTTCTAATAGATTGTATTTACTGCGTTTTTTATAAAAGTGACTAATAAGTAATTGTTAATTAATATACTTATTATAAGGGCATAAAAGTTATTAAGAAAATCTTTACTATATTTGATTTCTGAAAAAAAGACCTTTTTATGTTTATTAATTCAATTATTTCTTAAAAACATAAAAAAACAATAAAATTTAACCCAAAAACAAATACCATGGAAAAAATTACCCTAGTTGAACCTGGCCAAGAAATTGATCCGCCAGGAGTACTTATCAAAAAACCGGCAGAATATCTTAAAAGAGGAAAAGTTTCATTTCCTCAAAAATTTACAAAAGATCTTTTTTCTCCAGTTGTGGAAGCCTACTATCTGAATAATAAATTGAGTGTTAGAGCCGTTATTTTTGTAACTCACGAAGAATCAAGAAATTTGGAACTTAGTGTTTACCAAAATTGTTACATTAGTATAGATGGGAAAGCACAACTTCAATTTTTTGTTGCCTACGATTTAAAAGGGACTGTAGGACATGATTTTTACATCTATGAAGTTAGTTTTGATGCTGATGAAATTCCATATGAAGGAGGACTGGAAAGCATAAGAACAATTCAGACTTTTCTCTGGGATATTGACCCAATAACCTCCAGAGGAACAGAAACTGTAGTTTTACCAGGAACCGGAACCGGGGTTGGTCATCCTTAAATGTAATTTTTGAAACTGAAAAAATCCTATAAATATTTTTTATTTATAGGATTTAACTCTTATTTATTTACCTCAATTTACACTTTGAAATATAATTTTTTAGAAAATATAATGACTAAAATCAAATTATACATTGTTTCAATATTATTTCTAAATTCTTTTTTTCTCTTCTCTCAGGATAGATTACACAATGATAAATTATTTGCTATTGAAATAAAAGCAATAGCTGCAAAATTTAAGGAAGAGCATAATTTTAATAAAGCGCAAAAATTTTTTACAGAAAAAAATTGGGATTCAACCTTGGTTTATTCCATGAAAGAGTTAAGTCTTACTAAAAACGCTGAACTTAAAAATTATTGCTATTATTTCAGAGGAGTTAGTTTTAAACAAAAAAAGTTATTTAAGGAAGCAAAAAAAGAATTTAATCTGGTGCCTGCTAATTTTCGGCATTCTTATAAGGTTAAAATTAATTTAGGCGAAATTGCGCTGGAGCAAAGTGATTTTAAAATGGCTTTACACTATTTTCAGGAAATTGAAAAGCTTCCTGTAAGCACATCTTACAATATTTACAGAAGCAGCCTTTTGCATAACATAGGATTGTGTTATTTACATCTTGCAAAATTTGATAAATCGGAAGAATATTTGTTTAAAGGTTCAAAATTGCTGGAAAAGGAAAAAGATACTTTGATGCTTATAGGCTCTTATATAGACATCGCTAATTTGTACTATACACAATTTAAAGATAATCAGGCAATTCCTTATTTTGAAAAAGCATATCAGTTATCCAAAAAAGTAAGCTCTTTCAATCTAAAAAGGACCGCAGCCCTGAATATGGCAGTAGTAGAGGAAAACAGAAAAAACTTTCCTTTAGCCTTAACGTACAGAAAAGAATTCGAAACCTGGAAAGATTCCTTAAACGACCAGAATAAAGTTTGGGCAATAGCCGATTTAGAGAAGAAGTTTGCCGTAAAACAAAAACAGAAAGAAGTAAATGTTCTTGCAGCCGAGAATAAACTAAAAGTAGCAGAAAGAAACGGGTTCCTTATTTCATCTGTTTTATTGTTGATTTTGTTTGGAACCGGAGTTTATTTTTACAGGCAAAAAATCAAAAACAACAAAATAATCTTAAAGCAGAAAAATGAACTGGATGAGTTAAATGCGACAAAAGATAAATTGTTTTCTATCGTGAGTCACGATTTGAGATCTTCAGTAAATGCCCTAAAAACCAGTAATGGTAAATTAATGGAGAATCTGGAAAATAAAAATTTCACGGAACTCGATGTCCTGCTTCACAATAATAGTACAATTGCCAATGGCGCCTACAATCTATTGGACAATCTCCTTAACTGGGCTTTATTGCAAACCCAGCAAGCCTATTTTTATAAGGAATCATTGCATCTGGCTACGATTGTACAACATGTGGAGTATAATTATAAGCCGTTAATGCTAAATAAAAATATCGATTTTAAAAATGAAGTGGCTGCTTCAGATTATGTATTTGCCGATCTGGATTCGCTCAAAATAATCATTCGGAATTTTCTGGATAATGCAATTAAATTCTCTAATGAAAATGGAACGATTTCGATTTATTCCCGCGCTTCATCAGAAGACTTTTGTTATTTAGTGATTGAAGACACCGGATTAGGAATGAGCACAGCAACGAAAGAAGAATTACTCAAAGAGACTATTTTGCTTTCCAAAAAGAAAAATGACGATATTATTGGAACAGGTCTGGGGATGCAGTTGTGCAAAAGCATGATTCATAAAAACGGTGGAAAACTGGATATAGAAAGCGAAGAAAATAATGGGACTAAAATAATCATTGCCTTACAAAAGTTTAAAAATCATGAATAATATTAACGTACTTATTATCGAGGACACTGCTGCCGAAAGCGATGCACTTGTAAAAGTACTTACCGAAAATAATTATACGATTGTTGGCATTGCAACCAATTACAATGAAGCGCTGACATTGTTTTATAATAATGTAATTGATATTGTCGTGATTGATGTTTTTCTGGATGGAAAGCCGGACGGAATTACTTTTGCAGAAACCATAACGATTGTTCCCAATGGACTGAAACCTTTTGTTTTTTTAACCAGTTCTAAAGATCGTCAGATTTTTGAAAGGGCTAAACTGACCAAACCTTTTAGTTTCCTTTTAAAACCGTTTAATGAACTCGAAATTTTGTATGCGCTGGAAATGGCAGTCGAGAAATTCTACGGGCAAACCAATGTTTTTCACAGTGAGGATCAGAATGCCGTAATCAGTAATGATTCTCTTTTTATCAAAAAAAATAAAGCTTTAAAGAAAGTCCGAATCGAGGATATCGTTTACATTGAAGTGGAAGACCGATACTGTAACATCATAACCGATGTTGAGAAATTTGTAATTCTGATTTCGTTAACTAAAATTATCCAGCTTTTAGATTCTACCAAATTTTTTCAGACCCACCGTAACTACATCGTAAACGCGACGAAAATCGAAGAAATAATTGTAAATGACAATCTGGTTATTTTAAAAGGGAATCATAAAGTAACCCTGAGTGATAAATACAAAGACTTTGTGAAAAACTTCAGGATTTTGAAATAACTATTTTTATAAAAAGAAAAAAGGAGATTACTAATAATCTCCTTTTTTCTTAAATCTTGGATCGTGTTCTGAAATAAATTCAGTTCTTCGTTTTGGCGCTTCCGCTTTCGGTAAGCTTGCTTCTTCCGTTTTACTGGAGGGCTCAATTAAAAGATTTAATTCCGTAATCTCTTCATCAGTCAGATCACGATAGCGGCCAACAGGCACATCCAGTGAAATATTGATAATTCGGATACGTTTCAAAGCTGTTACATCATAACCCAAATATTCTGTCATTCTACGAATCTGACGGTTTAAACCTTGTGTCAGAATGATTTTGAACGTGTATTTACTAATTTGTTCTACTTTACACTTTCGGGTAACCGTATCCAGAATCGGAACACCATTTCCCATTCGTTCTATGAACCGGTCCGTAATAGGTTTGTTTACCGTTACCGTATACTCTTTTTCGTGGTTGTTTCTGGCGCGTAAAATCTTATTAACGATATCACCATCATTTGTCATAAAAATTAATCCTTCACTGGCTTTATCCAATCTTCCGATTGGAAAAATACGTTTCGGGTAATTGATATAATCTACAATATTGTTTCTTACTTCTAAATTAGTAGTGCACTCGATTCCAACCGGTTTGTTGAAAGCCAGATACACTAATTTTTCGTGTTTTTCAACGATTAATTTTCCGTCTATACGTACTTCATCATGCGATGAAACTTTCGTTCCCATTTCAGGTACAACTCCATTTATTGTGACACGCCCTTCTTCGATAAGTTTATCGGCTTCACGACGGGAGCAATAACCGGTTTCCCCAATAAATTTATTAAGACGTTTTAAATTCTCTTCCATACTGCAAAAGTAGTCAAAATTTAGATTTGTTAGATCTTTAGACTTCTTAGATCTTTAGATTTTTGGACTTCCTAGATTTTAGCTCAAAACAGAATCTTTGTCCCTCCGCACCTTTGTCTCTTTGCACCTTACTTAATCATGAAAATCAGAACTGTCTTTCGGCACTTCTTTGCGATCGAACATCCCATAATCGCGAACAACCGTAGCGATCCTCAAATGATACTCTTTGAACACTTTCTCACGTCCTTTGGCTTGTGCCGATCGGTGCAGTTCAAGATTTCGCCATTGTAAGATGCTTTCCTCATCTTTCCAGAATGATAAAGACAGTACTTTTTCAGGATCGTTAAAAACTCTGAAATCAAAATTTAGATTTGTTAGATCTTTAGACTTCTTAGATCTTTAGATTTTGGACTTCTTAGATTTTAGCTCAAAACAGAATCTTTGTCCCTCTGCACCTTTGTCTCTTTGCACCTTACTTAATCATGAAAATCAGAACTGTCTTTCGGCACTTCTTTGCGATCGAACATCCCATAATCGCGAACAACCGTAGCGATCCTCAAATGATACTCTTTGAACACTTTCTCACGTCCTTTGGCTTGTGCCGATCGGTGCAGTTCAAGATTTCGCCATTGTAAGATGCTTTCCTCATCTTTCCAGAATGATAAAGACAGGACTTTTTCAGGATCGTTAAAACTCTGAAATCTTTCAATAGAAATAAACCCGTCTATGTGATCTAGTTCAGGTCTTAGATTCGCTGCAAGGTCAAGATATTCTTCTTTTTTTCCTTCGTTTGGGATGACTTCAAAAATTACGGCTATCATATTGTTTGGTTTAAATTATAAAGTGAAATCCAGATTGCTTTGGGTAATCGGGCATTTATCAGCGGTTCGTGTGCTATTTCATTCCCCGAAAGTACAATATTGAAGCTGCTGAACAAATAGTACAAAGCTTCGGTTGTAATATTAACAGAGAGATGTTTGGCCAAACACGTATGTCCGCCGGTTCCGAAAGTCAGATGTTCGTGATTGTTATTTCTTTCGATATCAAAATTTACGGCATTTGTAAAATGCTGCGGATCACGATTTGCTGCCGCAAGCACAATTAAAATTGGATCGTTCTTTTTGATGATGATCTTATTTAGTTGAATGTCTTCCGTTGCCACACGTCTGGTATTGTGAATGGGCGGATCAAATCGTAAGGTTTCCAGAACCATTTTTTGTATCAGGTCTTTATCCATTTTATTTTTAGAAGGATTTTCTCTTGAAAGTATTTGTATTAGTGAATTACTTAAAAGTCCTCTTCCCGCATCATAACTCTGGATAAACAATCCGATTAGATTGCTTACGCCAATGGAAATCGTCTCTTCCGCTGAAATAGTGTAAGAGACCGAAATTTTATCAATTAGTGTTTTATAAAAAGGAAGCGTTGAAAGTTGTCTTTCTGTAATCAAATAGATTTCTTCGGACACTTTATTGATTAATCCGATTTCTTCTGCTGTTTTATGGGGTTGCATTATTTTTACAAGCTGCGCTATTTTTTCACAGATAAAATGAGTGTCTTTTTTATTAAAATCAAAACTTTTTAAAATAGTCAAAATGGGTAATTTTTTGCAGACCAAATCCACCCAGTTTATTTGATTCTGAATTACTTCTTTTGGAAGCAATTCTTCTAAAATAGTGTTGATTCCAACCGTTTTCATGGATGAAAAAAGTACGACGGCAGTTTCTCTTGCGATTTCATGCTGAATTCCGTTGGACAATCGGGCGAGATTATTGCTGATTATCGAAGCATATTTATTAAGAGCATTGTTGGACAGAAAGGCTGGAATATGCGCAGCGGGATGATTTAATATTTCCGTACAGGCTTCATAAGAATAAAGGGCCCAGATTTTATTGGTTTCATCCCAGTAAACAGGATTTTCTGCTATCATTTTCTGATAAAGAGAATAGGGATTTTTGACTTCGGACTGTAGAAATAAAGTGGACATGGTGCAATTGTTTTTGACAAAGTTATTTAACTTTACGATGTAATACTTCAGTACAGATTTAACTATGATTGCATAAGATGGAAGATCAGTTTATAAAGATAGCTTCGCTAATTGGAGACCCGGTCAGGGCAATCATTATGTGGACTTTACTTGATGGTAAAGCTTTTACGGCGACTGAACTGGCGATTGCCGTTTCTACCTCACCGCAAAATATCAGCATGCATCTGGCTAAACTACTGGATGCGGGTTTGCTCTGTGTAGAAAAACAAGGGCGTCATAAATATTACAGATTTTCGAATAAGGAAGTGGCGTATGCGATTGAAGCAATGGCAAGTTTGATTCCGCCCGAAACTCCGCAAAAGAAGAATCCTGAAAAACATTCGCCCATAAAAAACTGCCGGACTTGTTACGATCATCTGGCGGGAAAAATTGGTGTTGCAGTTACCGAAAGTTTACTGAAACAAAATATTATCCTGGATTCTGATGCTAAATTTGAATTAAGTCCGGAAGGCGTAAAGTGGTTTTCTGATTTCGGAATTAATCTCGAAGATTTAAAAAAGCAAAGGCGATTATTCCTCAAGCCCTGTTTGGACTGGAGCGAAAGAAAAAATCACATTGCCGGTTCAATCGGCGCTTCCTTATTAGATAAAATGATTGCTGATGACTGGCTAAGAAGAACAAAGGATTCGAGAGCCATACAAATTACCGGAAAAGGAGAAAAAGAGCTTTTCAGGTATTTTAAAATTGTTGTTTGAAATGAGAAAATGAGAGATGTGCGGTTCAGTGAGAAACCTTTGTTCCTTTGAACCTTTATATCTCTGAAACTAAGAAGCCTGTTTAGAAAACAAGAACTCCATCACTTTCTGATACAATTCATCATCGTGCATTCCGTGTCCTAAACCTTTGGTTTCTATAAACTGACTGTTTTTCCAATTACTGACGATTTTTTTTCCTTCTTCAAAAGCAACTATCTTGTCTGTAGTATCGTGGGCCACTAATCCCGGGATATTAAATTCCGAAGCAAATTTCTTTCCTGAAAAATCTTCCAGTTTAAAGTTGAAACGATCTGCAAAACGGCTTTCCAAAAGAGAAAACATTCTGGTATTTAAACTCAGCATTGAAATGTAATTATCGATAAGAGTCTTCAGATCGGAAGGCGCACCCAGAATTACCATTTTGGTAATGCTTGTGTTTGGAAATAAATACTGATGGTAAACGCATGCAGCGCCACCAATAGAATGGCCAATGATTATGGTCGGCTGGTATTTTTCTACTGCTTTATTAATGAATTCAGCATAAAGGGGAACATTAAATTCTTTACCGCTGCTTTGCCCGTGAGCGGGAGCATCAATAGCAATAATCGTGCTTCCTGATTGCTGAAGATGAGGCAGGGTTTTCTTCCAGCGTGATGCATTGCTTTCCCATCCGTGAACGAGTAAGATTTTAGTTTCATTTCCCTTCCAGATATAGGTTTGAAAATGATGCTCGTTATGGTGAAACGTTTCTGTTTCCGTGTTCTTTAATATTTTGGGTAATTTTTCTTTGTCTAATCGTCCAATCCTTGGCTGGCTAAATAAGGCGTAAGAAAGTGCAAGAGCTTTTTGCGGGCGAACATAACTCAGGAAGTTAATGTATGATCCGACCGATTTTAATGTAATAAAACGAATTCCTTTTTTAAGTCCCAAAACGTATTTTTTTTTAAAGGTAAAAAAATGATTGGTAAACCGGGTAAAAAATGTTTTGCCACAGATTAAAAAGATTAGCGCAGATTGAAAATCACTTATGTTGTGAGATGTAAATCTTTTATAATCTTTTAATCCGTGGCAAAAATAAGTTGCAAAAAAAAGTCCCGATCAGATCGGGACAGTTATTTAGAATTTAGAGAACAATTGTTCCATTTTTTCTTTTTCTTCTTCAGCCAGTGCGCTGTCAACTAAAATTCTTCCGGAGTGCTCATCAGTGATGATTTTCTTTCTGGAAGCAATTTCTACCTGAGTTTGTGGAGGAATAGTGAAGAATGACCCTGCAGATGCACCTCTTTCGATAGATACAACAGCTAAACCATTACGAACACTAGTTCTGATTCTTGTATAAGCAGCTAATAAACGGTCTTCAATTAATGCTGAAAACTCTGCAGATTTCTCAGATAAGAAGATTTCTTCTTTTTGAGTTTCTGCCATAATTGCATCCAGTTCTGATTTTTTATGTTTTAAATGAGAACTTTTTGAATCTAGTTTTTCTTTTAAAGTAGCAATAACTTCTTTTTTGTGCTCTATAGAAGCTTTCATTTCTTTGATTTGCTTTTCAGCCAATTGAATTTCTAATTCCTGAAACTCAACCTCTTTAGTCAAAGAATTAAATTCTCTATTATTACGAACTGATTCTTGTTGTTTTGTGTATTTTTTGATAACCTCTTTGTGCTCATCAATTGCATTTTTTCTTGCTTTGATAAGATCCTCAACTACTTCAAGTTCACTTTTCAATTTCTCTGAACGCGTGCTTAAGCCTGCAACTTCATCTTCTAAATCTTCAACTTCTAACGGAAGTTCTCCTCTTACGTTTCTGATTTCGTCAATTCGGGTGTCAATAAGCTGTAAATCGTATATTGCTCTTAACTTGTCCTCAACACTTAATTCTTTCGTATTCGCCATATTCTATAAGTACTTAACTGGATTTGTATTTTCTTCTGCTAAAATGATGGCAAAATTAAGGATTTTTTTTTGAAGATAATCAACAATATAGTTTTTTGTATAGCGTTCACTCTCAAAATGACCAATATCGGCTAAAAGTAATCGGTTTTCGGCTTCGTAAAATTGATGGTATTTTAAATCTGCGGTTAAAAAAGCATCTGCTCCGGCCTGAATGGCATTTTTTATGGCAAAACTTCCAGAACCTCCCAAAACGGCTACTTTTTTTATTCTTTTTCCGGTAAAAGCAGAATGACGAATTCCATTGGCAATCATTTTATCTTTTACAAAATATAAAAAGTCTTTCTCCTCCATTTCAGTTTCAAACTCACCAATCATTCCTAACCCGATATTCTGATGCGAATTTTGCAGGGTATAAATTTCATATGCGACTTCTTCGTACAGATGATTGGCAAAAAGGGCTTTCAGGATTTTAGATTGTAAATGTTTTTCGAAAACAACTTCAATTTTTATTTCGGTTCCGGTATGTAATTTTCCTCTTTCTCCTATAACAGGATTACTGTCTTCATTTCCTTTAAAAGTAAAAAAACCTTCCGTATTAAAACTGCAATTATCATAATTTCCTATAGTCCCTGCACCAGCCTCAAACAGGGCATTTCGAACTTTTTCAGAATTATCAGGAGTGGTATAAGTTACTAATTTCTGAATGAAGTTCTCTTTTGGAATCAATATTTTCGTGTTTACTAAACCCAATGCATCACAGAATATTTTATTAACGCCTGCCGAATGATTGTCTAAAGCAGTATGAATGGCATAAATGGCAATATCGTTTTTGATCGCTTTCAGGATCGCACGCTCCACATAATTCTTGCCTGTTATCTTTTTAATTCCGGAGAATAAAATCGGGTGAAAACAAACCACCAAATTGCAATTCTTAGCAATAGCTTCGTCTATAATAGCTTCTAAAGCATCATGACAAACTAAAACGCCAGTACTTTCCGCTTCATCATCGCCAACAAGAAGTCCTACGTTATCAAAATCTTCGGCATAAGCCAAAGGAGCCATTTCCTCCAGAACTGTTACTATTTCTTTGATTTTCATTGAATTTTGTTTCAGATTTTAGTTTTCAAGATTTATATAGTAATTGAAAACTGCAACAAATTAACGAAAAAAATATACATTAATAAATCAATATTTGTCTGAAAGGACGGTTGTTTAATTTGTATTATATATACCAATCATATGATTTTAGTATATTTGTAATTCTAACCCTAAAGTTCTAACTACGATAAAAATCAACGAGCGTACCAAAACAGGAAAAGCATTTATGGCTATGTTTGAAGCTTTTTTTAAAGATGTTGAAGGAATAGAAATTATAGATACAGATTCTAAAAAGGCGAATGAAGAACAAAGTCCGTACAATTCTGAGTTTGTAGAAATGGTTTTCAAATCAGCTAATAGTAAAAAAAGTGTAGAAGTAAATCCTAATGATGTATGTGAAGTTTAGGATTGAAATAAAGGAAATTGCAAAAAAAAGCATATTATTCAACATTACAAATCTGGAGAAAAAAAAGCATTAAAAATATTGAAAAAATTCTATTAGAACTTTCTGAAACTCCTTTTGAAGGAATAGGAAATCCTGAGCCTTTAAAATATGAACTTACTTCGAAAAATACTTTTTCCGTTTGCCATTTTATACGGATTCATTACCTCAATTAGGAATTATCTTTTTGATAAAGGGATTCTGAAATCAACTTCATTTGATCTGCCTGTTATTGCTGTCGGAAATCTAAGTGTTGGCGGAACCGGAAAAACACCTCAGATCGAATATCTGATTCGATTATTGTCGGATAATTATAAAGTCGCAACCTTAAGCCGCGGCTATAAAAGAAAATCGGAAGGTTTCATTTTAGCCGACGCGGGCTCAAACGCTGAAATTTTAGGAGATGAACCCTTTCAGTTTTATCAAAAATTTCCAAATATTCAGGTAGCTGTCGATGCAGACAGAACAAATGGAATTACACAATTGCTTTCCGGCAATGAAAAACCACAAGTTGTTTTATTAGATGACGCCTATCAACACCGAAAAGTAAAAGCAGGTTTTTATATTTTGCTAAGTTCTTACGATGATTTATATGCAGACGATTTTATGCTGCCAACCGGAAATCTTCGCGAAAGCAGGAGTGGAGCAAATCGTGCAAATATTGTAATCATAACAAAATGCCCGGGGAATTTATCTGTTGAAAGACAAGAACAAATTCGCCTGAAATTGAAACTGACCTATTCGCAGCAAATCTATTTTACTTTTATAGATTATGATGATTTTATTTATAGTAAAGAGCAGAAAACAGCTGTAAATGAGCTTAAAAATGAATCAAAACTGCTTTTGGCCGGAATCGCAAAACCAACGCCATTTTTCAATTATTTAAAAAATGAAAAAGATCAATGCCTGACTTTTCCGGATCATCATCACTTCTCTGATGCTGATTTAGATGCGATTCAGGGTAAAGCCGGAAGCCAGAAAATCATTACTACAGAGAAAGATTATGTTCGTTTAAAAGATTCTAAACTGGCTTCGCAATTGTATTACCTGCCCATAAAAACTACGTTTATCAACAACCATAAAAATTTTGAGGCAACGGTACTCGAATATGTTAAATCAAACTTAGAACCTTAACGACTGAATTCCTGGGATTTAGTTTTTATCAAAAAATTTCGCAATAATACTATAAAATTCATCGGGAGCGAAAGGTTTTGTAATCACATCATTCATTCCGAAAGATAAAAGCATATCCCTGTTTTCATCCAGCGAAATAGCTGTTAAGGCGATAATCGGAGTAGTTTTGTCAAATTCCCGGATTTGTTTTGTAGCAGTCGTTCCATTGATTCCGGGTAAGTGGACATCCATTAGAATCATATCGAATTTTTTTACTTTCAACAGCTCAACTGCATCTTCGCCATTATCGATTATTTCGCAGGTTATAGCTTTGTTTTCGAGCATTTTTCGGGTAATCATCTGATTGATTTTGTTGTCTTCAATCAATAAAATAGATTTGTGCTGGAACTGCCTGTCGTTGTATGATTTGGCTTCTTCCTTTATTTCAAGGGGCTCTTTGTTGATTCTGAAATCTAGTCTGAAGGTGAAAGCAGAACCTTTGCCGACCTCGCTTTTTAGTTTGATTTCACCGCCCAGAAGTTCAATTAATTTTTTTACAATTGTAAGACCTAAACCTGTTCCGCCGTATTTGCGATTAACTTCTACAGATCCCTGAGAAAAACTTTCAAAAACAGTTTGTAATTTGTCTTCCGGAATTCCAATTCCGGTATCCACAATTTCAAAATAAACGATTGCACTTTCATCTTCAATCGCATATAATTTCGCAATGACGCTTACATGTCCGTTTTGTGTAAATTTTAGAGCATTGTTGATTAAGTTGAGTATAATTTGGGATAATTTGGTTGGGTCGCCAATTAAATTGTCCGGAATAGTCTCGTCTATTTCAAGATTGAAATAATTCTTATTGGCGGCTGCTAATTCTTTTAAGGAACTTTGAATGTTGAATAACAACTCTTTAAGGTTAAAAGAAATATTTTCAATTTCTATTTTTGTAGAATCTATTTTATTGATCTCAAGAATCTCGTTGATAAAAGTGGTAAGGTAATTTCCTGAGAATTTTAAAGATTCCAGGTATTTTAACTGCGTTTTTTTAGGACTGTCTTCCAGCAGTAAATGTGTAATTCCGTTAATGGCATTTAAGGGAGTGCGGAGTTCATGACTTACAGTTGATAAAAATTCTGATCTGGCTCTTGATGCTTTTTCAGCCTTGTTTTTAGCCAGGATAAGTTCCTTGTTTTTCTCTCTCAAAAGTAAATTATTCTGATTTCGAATAATATTGTTTTTGTATAAAGCCAGACTCAAAAGGGATAAAATAGAAATTAAGGCAATGGCTAAAATGCTAACCAGCTTAGAGTAACGATACGTTTTTAACTGAATCTTTTCTTCACTCTCGCGTTTTAAACTAGTACTGATTGATTGGTTTTTTTTAAACTTTTCAAATTCGTTTAGATCTAATTTGGCATTTTTTATTTTTAAGATATAGTTCTCAATCTGATAATGTTCATCAAGATAAGAGTAGGCCAGATCAAAATTCCTGTTCTTTTTGTAATAGCGACTGATGCCCAGAACGATTTTTGACTTTTGTGCTAAATCGTTGTTTTTGGCACTCATTTCTAAAGCATTATCGAAATAAAAGAGAGCAGAATCATTTTGTTGAAGCTGGGTTTCCAGCAGACCAAGCTGATAATAGGCGTCGGTTTTTGCTTTTAAAATGGAGCTGTTATCCGGTTTTTTAATTATGCTTTGAAAAGTTTGTATGGCTAAGGGAAAGTTTTTATTTGCCTTGAATGCCATCGCTTTTTGATAGCTTAAAATTTCGGCGCTATCAGCAATATTTAATTTTTTTAGAAGATTCTCCGCTCTTGTGTAATAGATATCGGCGGTTTTGTAATTTCCTTTCGCAGTATTCGTGACACCAATGTAATGCAGTGCAAGGGCTTTGGTACAGGTTGGTTTTACTTTGCTGAATAAAGAAACACTTCTGTGAAAGTTTTTTAAGGCATCTTCATAATTTCCAAGGTTGTAATAAATTTTACCAAGCTTAAAAGTCTGATTGGCTAAATTCTCCGATTTGTTATTGGAAGCACAAAAAGCAATCGATTTTTCTGTAAAAAAAACGGCCTGATCGTACTTTTTATTCTGAAGATTGGTGTTGGCCAGTTTATTATAATAGATAATGCTATCTGTACTCTTTTTGGCCTGAGAATACAAAAACGGATTAAAAAAACTTATAAGAATTAAAAGGTAGTGTTTCATGTATCGCAATGCTTCTTACAATGAATCTTATGCTTTTTTCATCAGCAGAATCAAATCAATCAATCTTGATGAATAGCCAATTTCATTATCGTACCAGCCTACAACTTTTACCATTTTATCAATAACGGAAGTTAGCTGGGCGTCAAACAGACACGAATTTCTATTGCCAATTACATCAACCGATACGATCGGATCTTCTGTGTAATCTAATATTCCTTTTAAACTTGTATTTGAGGCGTTTTCAAAAGCGGTGTTGATTTCTTCGATAGTAACAGCACGTTTTACATTAAACGTAATATCGGTCAATGAACCATCCGGAACAGGAACCCGAATTCCACAACCACCTATTTTCTCATGCAATTTAGGAAAAATTTTTGTTAGAGCCTTAGCTGCACCAGTAGTTGTCGGAACAATTGACTGACTCGCACCTCTGGCACGGCGTAAGTCCTTATGTGGCTGGTCGTGAAGGCTTTGGTCGGTAGTGTAAGAATGTATTGTTGTAATGTATGCCTGCTCGATTCCGCATAATTCATCAATGATTTTGATCATCGGGGCAGCATTGTTTGTGGTACAACTCGCATTCGAAACTATGGTTTCAGTTCCATCCAGAATGTTCTCATTAACGCCAAGAACGACTGTTTTTATCGTGTCAACTTCAGAAGGAGCAGAAAGGATTACTTTTTTTGCCCCAACTTCAATGTGAGCGTTTAATTCTTCATGCGTTTTGTATTTTCCGGTACATTCTATCACAAAATCAATAGAATGGCTTTTCCAGTCCAAATTTGAAATACTTTTTTCATGAAAAAATAAAAAATGTTTTCCATCAACAATAATACTTTTTTCATCGTGACTTACTTGGACAGGCAGGACACCGTGAATACTGTCGTATTTTATCAAATGCGACATGGTTTTGTTATCTGCGATATCGTTGATAGCAACGACTTCAATTTCAGGATGGTTTAAAAGTAAACGGAATAGATTTCTTCCAATTCTCCCAAAACCATTTACAGCAATTCTTGTTTTCAATCTTTTTGTTTATTTGTTTAATCTTTTAGCCGGTTAATCGCTTAATTGTCAGTACGATTAAACAATTAATCAGTTAAACGAATAACTTTTTTCTATAAAATATGTTTTTGTGCTTTGTAGGAAGAACGAACCAATGGTCCGCTTTCGACATGACGGAAACCTAATTCAAGTCCGAATTTCTCGTATTTCGCAAACTGATCAGGCGTTATGAATTCTTTTACCGGTAAATGTTTTTTACTCGGCTGCAGGTACTGACCGATGGTCACCACATCTACATTTGCATTTCGTAAATCTGTCATCGTCTGGAAAACCTCTTCTTCCGTTTCGCCAAGTCCCAGCATAATTCCGGATTTGGTTCTGTTGATTCCTTTTTCTTTTAAATAACGTAAAACTTCAAGACTGCGGTCGTATTTGGCCTGAATACGTACTTCACGTGTCAAACGACGAACCGTTTCAACATTATGTGAAACTACTTCAGGATTTGCTTCCACAATTCGGTCAAGGTTTCTTTCAATTCCCTGAAAGTCCGGAATTAAAGTCTCAAGAGTCGTATTAGGATTCATTCTGCGAATTGCTTTCACCGTTTCAATCCAGATGATAGAACCGCCATCTTTCAGATCATCTCTGTCAACGCTTGTAATTACGGCATGTTTAATATTCATGATTTTTATAGAGCGGGCTACTTTTTCAGGTTCATCCCAGTCTACGGTTTCCGGCCTTCCGGTTTTTACGCCGCAAAATCCGCAGGAACGGGTACAAACGTTTCCAAGAATCATAAAAGTGGCTGTTCCTTCGCCCCAGCATTCTCCCATATTAGGGCAGCTTCCTGAGGTACAAATCGTATTTAAGCTGTATTTATCCACCAAACCACGAAGTTCAGTATATTTTTGCCCAATCGGAAGTTTTACTTTTAACCATTTAGGTTTTCCGGTTGGTATATTTTCAATGACTGTTTCCATATATCAAAATTCAAAGCACAAAGATACGGAATGTTGTTTATTTGGAGATTTGTTTAAGGGTTAATTTGCTATTGCATTGCTTTGGGATTAAGAAAACTCGTATTGCATATAATTTAGGCTTACTGTTAAAATTTTGATTTAAAAAAGGCAAGCCTCCTGAACTGTTTTGTTTTTTATTAATTAATTGATTTAGGATGAATAATAGTGACAGCGGTTTGATTTTTACCAGTTTAAAATTTATATCTTTATTTGTTATAAAATTACTCGAAAAGAGATAAAATAGAATTTTGTTAATAGTACATTTGTTGTTAAATTGTAATAATATAAAAACATGAAAAAGAAATTTATAATATCAGGTGCTTTGTTTGCAGCCTTTAGTTTCACCAGTATGAATGCGCAGATTAATTTTGGTGAAAAAGCTCTTGGAGCTGTTCAAAAAGGAGTCGCTGGCTTTACACTAAGTAATGCCGATGCTGCAGCGTTGTCTAAAGAAGCAGTTGTTAAGTTAGATGCAGAAAATGTAGTTGCGCCTGCAACAGATGGATATGCAATACGATTGAACAGGGTCTTTGGTAAACATACTGCTGGTGAGGGATATACTTTAAACTTTAAAGTATATAAAGTAAAAGAAGTAAATGCATTTGCCACAGCTGACGGAAGTGTTCGTGTATATTCTGGTCTGATGGATATTATGGATGATAATGAATTATTGGCTGTAATCGGACATGAGATTGGTCACGTTGCGAATAATGATTCACGAGATGCAATGCGTGCAGCTTACCAAAAAGAAGCATTAATTGATGGGGTTTCTTCCCAATCGGCAACTATTACATCAGTAACAGATAGCCAGTTAGGTAAAATAGGAAGTGCTTTAATTGATAGCAAACACAGTAGAAAACAGGAAACAGAGGCTGATTTATTTTCGTATAACTTTTTGAAGAAAAACGGATATAACATCAATGCCGAAGAATCTGCCTTTAGAATTTTAGCAAAAATGAGTGAAGGAACTGAAGCTTCCTTTATCGATCAGATGATGAGCTCGCACCCGGACTCTAAAAAGAGAGCTGATGATGCCAAGGCAAGAGCGGAAAAAGATGGTTTGTATAAACCTTATGTGCAGCAAAAAATTGTAAACACAGTTCCCGCACCGGCTAAAAAAACGAAGACAACAAAAAAAGCAACTAAAAAGAAATAACCACTATTGATTATCATAAAAAAGAAAACCCGACAATTTAATTTGTCGGGTTTTTTTATTATCCTAAAACGTGATGTGCCAGAACTTTTTGTACATCATACACATTTACCGATTTGTTAAATTGTTTTACGATGCTTGGTTGTAATTCACTCGAAACCCAGATTTTTAATTCAGCATCAAGGTCAAAAGTACCTGCTGTTTCAATGCTAAAGCGAGTAATGCTTTTATAGGCAATTGATTTGTATTCTGTTTTACTTCCTGTAATTCCTTGTACGTCAACCAGAATTAATCTTTTGTTCGTGAAGATAAAAGTATCGCGGATAAGTTTAAAACCCATTTCGATTTCTTCATTGTCTGTTAAAAGTTGTCCGTATTTTTTAATTAAATCTTCTTGACTTACTGAACCAGCATTACCAATAATAGCCGAAAATATTCCCATTTTTATAGTTTTTAATTTTTAATACAATCCTTTTTATATACTGTAAATATACTTGATTTTACTGATTTTATGAATTGCTTTTTAATTTTATAAAGAAAGGAGTTAAGATGAAAGAAAGTAAAAAGGATGAAATTCAGGATGTGAAAAGGAATCAGAGCATTAAAAAAAATCCATAAAAAAAGGCAGAACCTAAATTCTGCCTTTTTATTTTGTTATTCCAGTTCCGTTTTTATTGTAATTGGAAGATTGTATGCGGTGCGAACCGGTTTTCCGTCTAAGATACCTGGACTCCATTTTGTTCTTAATGATTTCAGAACGCGAATAGCTTCTTTTCCCATTCCGTAACCCGGATCTTTTTTTACCATGATGTCTGTTAAGGAACCGTCTTTTTCAACGACAAAAGAAACATAAACCTGTAAAGTTTTTTCAGCATCCAGTTCCGGTCTTTGGAAATTATTTCCAACGAAAGTGTAGAATTTAGCCATTCCTCCCGGAAATTCAGGTTGTTTGTCTAATGTTGCAGCAAGCACAGGTTCGTTAGTGGTTGGAGCTACTGAAGCTACTTCTCCGCCATTACCATTTGATGGTAAAACATTAGTAGTAGCAACCCCTGTTCCGCTGGTATTTTCAACTACGGGTGCATTTACTTTATTAGTCGCAATTTCCTGCACAGCCTCTTCAGTTCTGGCAACAACAGGATTTGTAAGCTGAACTACTTCAGTTAATGGTGTCGAAGCGCTTTGCGGTGGTGCAGGAGGAGCGGGCGGTATGTCCTGATTTAGATCTACTTGTGTAACAATAACAGGATCCGTCATGGGAATATCCGTAGGTATTGGGTCAATGACTGCACTTGGTTTAAATTTGTTTACCAAAACAGAAGCACTGCCTATAGTTGCTATGACTAGCAATCCTGCAAATAAAGCTGTTATTGAATTTTTAGAACTTTCCTGGCGTAATTGGTACGCGCCGTATTCTTTGTTTTTGTTTTCGAAAACAAGATTGGTCCACTTGGTTTCATAGATGCTTAGTTTAGACATAATTAGATTGGATTTTAAGGTTAAGTAAACATTAAATCATAAGCAACAAAATTTTTGATTTTGATTGGACAATAAAAACAAAAGAACATGTAAGGGTTTGTGAAATTTTAATCTTTTTAAGAAAAAATACGTGGCTATTTTAATCTTTAACTAAAGATAATAAATTATCTATTACGTTCGATGATTTCTGCTAACAATTTTTTAGCGCGGAGTAGTTTTACTTTTACGTTGCTTAAAGGCTCATCAATCTTGAGTGCAATTTCCTGATAAGTCATTTCCTGAAAATAACGCAGCTGAATTACTTCCTGATAATGGGGTTTTAATTCTTTGATGCATTGCAGCAGACGGGAAAGATTTTGCTCTTTAATTAAAGCATCTTCCGCAGACGGAGTAGTGTCAGCGATGTTATATGCCTGTTGGTCTTCAGTATCCGTAATTTCTATAAAAAGATTGGTTTTCTTTTTACGTAATAAATCAATGTAAACATTTTTTGCAATTGCAATTAACCAGGTGTTGAACTGAAATTCAGGATTGTAAGAGGCAATTTTGTCGAAAGCTTTTGAGAAAGTTTCGATCGTAATATCTTCGGCAGTAGTTTCGTTTTCGGTACGTTTCAGCATAAATCCGTACACTTCATTCCAATAGAAATCTAACAAAAAAGTAAAGGCGATCTGATCGCCTTTTTTTGCTTTTTCTATTTTAGAATTTATTTCCAATGTACAGGTTTTGAAAAGATATTAGTTATAAAGATATTAATTTGCGTGAATATAAGCATGATTTCTACAATAGGAAACCATACTTTTAAATCTTTTTCTCTCAATTTTCCGGCTGAAAACCCCATTACAATCCACGCAATGGTGTAGCGAGTCGCGATTAAAGCCAATACAGCAATCCACTGAAATTGAAAAGACAATAGAAGGATAACTAATAAAAAGAAAAATAATTGTGAGGTGTAAAAAAGACCTAACTGAATTTTATCAAAAACTTTGTAATAATTTGCAGTAGAAACATGTCTTCTTTTTTGAGAAAACCATTCTGCATATGTTTCTTTTGGTTTCGAATACGTGAAACTTTCAGGAGTGTAGGCAATTGTAGTGTTGCTTTTATTGGCAGCCTGATTCACGAACAAATCATCATCACCCGAACGAACCTGAATGTGCTCGATAAATCCATTTACATTGAAAAACTCTTCCCTTTTGTAAGCTAAATTTCGCCCAACGCCCATATAGGGAAGTCCAATTTTTGCCCAGGAGAAATATTGTACTGCCGTAAGAACAGTTTCAAATCGAATAAGTTTATTCAATAACGAACGCTCTCTTTTCTCGTAACCGCCATAACCTAAAACAATGGTTTTGTTCAGGGTAAATTGTGAAGTCATTGCCGTAATCCATTCTTTTGATGTCGGATAACAATCTGCATCGGTAAATAAAAGATATTCTTTTTTGGATGCTTTAATTCCAAGTGTCAAAGCATATTTTTTGTTCCCCCAAAAGGCTTCATTGTTTTCTACTTTTACTAAACGAATGTTGCTGTATTGTTTTTCAAATTCTTCAAAAACTTCCAGTGTTTCATCGCTTGAAGCATCATCAATTAAAACAATTTCAAAGTCAGGATAGTTTTGTTCCGCTAATAGCGGGATATATTTTTTTACATTTTCTTCTTCATTTTTGGCACAGACAATCACAGAAACCGGAATGTCTTTTGGTGTGATGCTTTGCGGTTTGCCGAAAGCAAATTTCCCGAAAATGCCCAGATAGTAAGAAAGTTGTAGAACAACAATAGCAATAAAAAAGTAAAAAATGAATGTAAGCATCTGATTTTAATGTCTTTTGATTTCTGAATCTTGCGCGTGCAAATGTACTTATGAATTCCTAATTTTCAATGATTAATACCAATTTACTTTCGGCATTTTGACATTTCTTTCGCAACAGCAATAGCCTGAGGGTTTTCGGTCTTTTCCAACTCCGAAATTATGTTTTTATAATTAAAATCGTCTCTGTTTTGCGATAGTTTTTTTGTCGCCTGAATTTCATCAATTGCGATTTCAAAACCAAAAATTCCTCTGGCTTCACGCATGGTTTTTGTGGACAGGTTATCCAGGCGAACCGGATTCTCTGAACCAGCTTCGTATTTATCAACCAATTTTCTAAGGGATTCAATTGTTGCGGCTTCATCGGTAATTTTGATGCGTCCGTAAACATGTACGGCTATATAGTTCCATGTCGGGACATTCTCATGATCGTACCACGAAGAAGAAATATAACTGTGAGGACCTGAAAAGACAGCAAGAACCTGATCGTTTTCTGCAAAACCTTCTGCCTGCGGATTTAATTTTGAAATATGACCCTGCAGAACTTCTGTGCCATCAGCCTTAATTTCGAGTTCGATCGGAATATGGGTAGCACATAATTTTCCGTTGGTCAGATTGATCAGGATTCCAAAACTATTTTCTCTTAAGAAAGCTCTGATCGATTCCGGATCTTCGTTTTTGTATATCTCAGGTGTGTACATTTTTAGGTCTTGTTTTTTTGCCACGAATTGCATGAATTAATCCGAATAAATTAGTGGGAATTCGTGTAATTCGTGGCAGGATATTTAAATCAAATCACATTTACTTCAGCTTCGATATGAATGCCAAACGTTTTAAAAACCGTATCCTGAACGTCTTTTGAAACGGCTAAAATTTCCTGCCCGGTGGCATTTCCGTAATTCACCAAAACCAAAGCCTGATTTTTATGAACTCCGGCATCTCCGAAACGTTTTCCTTTAAAACCGGCTTGCTCAATCAGCCAGCCCGCAGGGACTTTTACTTCCGTTTCCGAAACTTCGTAATATTTCATTTCCGGAAATTTTTGGTGGATTTTCTCAAAATCAGATTTCAGTAAAATCGGATTTTTAAAAAAACTGCCGCTGTTTCCCAATTCCTTCGGATCCGGTAATTTACTTTGCCTGATAGTAATTACAGCATTGCTTACGTCTTTTAAAGTCGGCGCAGTAATATTGTTTTTAGCCAGTTCAGCCAGAATATCTCCATACGAAGTGTTGATTTTATGATTGCGTTTCGTCAGTTTATAAATGACCGATGTGATAATATATTGGTCTTTGATTTCATTTTTAAAAATGCTTTCCCTGTAGCCAAAATTACATTCGGCGTTGGTGAAGATTCTCATTTCCTGAGATTCAATGTGCATCGCTTCGCAGGAAACAAAAGTGTCTTTGATCTCGGTTCCGTACGCACCAATATTCTGAACCGGAGTCGTGCCAACGTTTCCGGGAATTAAGGACATGTTTTCTAAACCGCCAAAATCATTTTCAATGGTATAGAGAACGAAATCATGCCAGGTTTCTCCTGCCTGACTTTCGACCCAGACAAAATCATCGTCTTCTTTAATGATTTTTTTACCTTTTAAATCGATATGAATGACCAAAGCGTCAATATCTTTCGTTAAAAGCATGTTGCTGCCCCCGCCCAGAACAAATTTTTTCTGGTTTTTGCTTTCCTCTAAAATGGTTTTCAATTCGGCTGTTGAATGAACGGCTACAAATTGTTTCGCTTTGGCTTCAATACCAAAAGTGTTGTGTTTTTTTAAAGAAAAATTGGATTGGATTTCCATAGATAAAAGGCTTTTTTGACGTCCCTAAAATTCGGGATTATTCTGAGTTCAAAAGTAAGAATTATAATTTTTGGTTTTACCGCAAAGACACAAAGTTTGTGCAAAGTTCGTTAAGCTTTGTGTTCATTGCGTATCCCGATAGCTATCGGGATTGCGTTCTTTGCGGTTAATTTTTATTTCGCAAGTCTAACAATTCATGATACTTATCCGCAATAATCTTCATATTAATATTGTAATTCGCATTCTCTTCCACAAACTTTCGATTCTGTAAAATTGCATTGTTCCGGGATTCGACATTATTAAAAGACCAGATTAATTCTTCTGCCAGCATTTCGATATTATCAATTTCAATCAATTGCCCGTTCTCGCGGTGCGTGATCCAGCTTTGATTTCCGGCAATATCAGAAACTACCGGATAACAATTGCAGGCCATCGCTTCAAATAAGGAAGCCGAAACGCCTTCGGTTATCGGCATGCTGATATAAATATTCGATTGCTGCAATAATCGGGGAAGTTCCGTATTCGGAATTCTTCCTGTAAAAATCACTTTGTTTTCGATCTGTAAATCTTTGGCTAAATCTTTCAAAAAAGACAAACGGGTTCCGTCGCCCACAATAGTCAGTGAAAAATCAATCCCTTTTTGGTTTAAAATCGAAAAAGCTTTTAGAATCGAATCATGTCGGTATTCCGGCTGTAAAGAACGTGTTACGATAGCTTCAATTCGGGTGGCATTGGAAATGGACGGGGTGAAAACTGAAAAGTCAATTCCTTTTGGCAGCACCAGCACTTTATTCATGTCAACACCTCTTTCCTTCATCGAAATGGTCATCACGGGGCCCCAGGCATGAATCAGGTGTGCTTTTTTGAAAGCATATTTCTGAATGAATTTCTTAAAAGGCAATAAAATGGAACCTTCCGGCCATAAATCGGTTCTTCCCTGTTGCGCAATGGCAATGGTTTTGGCACCGGATAAAGCCGCAAGAAAGCCATAACTGGTGGTTCTTTCGGCAATTACCATATCGGGTTTTTCTTTTCGAATGATTTTTCGAATAGCAAAAGGAGCGAAGAAATATTCTGCGATACGCCTGAACCGGTTTAATTTTGAATTATTGGGTGTCTGAAGTTCCCATGTTATAATGTCAAAATCGCCAAATTCTTTCAGGCCTTTCATCCAGGTGATAGCATCAGCGCGATAGGACTCGCCAAGAAAAAGTATTTTTCTTTTTTTCATTCGGCAAACTTAATTTTTTTGCCACAGATTAAAAGATTTTACAGGATTTTTTAATCTGTGTGAATCTGTGAAATCTGTGAAATCTGTAGCAAAACTTTATATTTTCTAAAATTCATCAGTTTCTAAAGCACGATTAATGAATTCGTTTAAAGGTTTTAAAGCAATCAGCTTCTGACTCATCTTTGCCACAAAATCTTTTTGGGTCACTTCTTTAATGTCATACTTTTGAGTAGCGGTAAAACTTTTTAATTTTAAGAATTCAATGGCAGGATGTTCTTTTTCATAACCACGCGGTGGATTTTTAAGCGAATTGTTTTCATCGAAATCCAGATTTCCAAACTCTTTTTTGAAGTTCTTGTCGGCTATAATACCTTCTAAGTCCTCATGGAAAAAAGCAATTTCTTTACGGACTTTTTTTAGTTGTTCCGGATCCGGTGAATAAAAACCTCCTGCAATAAAACTGGCGCCTTTTTCAATATGGACATAATATCCCGAACGATTCTGACCTTTTGCGCCAGAAGACATCCAGACTCCTAAATGTGCTTTGTAAGGCGATTTGTCTTTAGAAAACCGAATGTCACGATTGATTCGGAACGTGCAATTTTTAACTTCCAATAATTCCAGCGAAGGATCTAAAGGTTTCATCGCATGAAGAAAATCACCCACTAACTGATGGTAATCTTTTTTGAAAATCTCGTATCGTTTTTTATTATCTTGAAACCAGTCTCTGTTGTTATTGGCTTTTAAGTCGTCTAAAAATTGCAATGATTCTTTCGTTAGCATATTGGATATTTATGACAGTTATTTGTTTTGGCTAATTTAATACTTCTCCGTCAGAGTGGTTGTAAAGTTCGACACGAATTTCACGAATTAGCACGAATTTTAAAAGTTTTTTTAGTCGTCTGGCTTTTACAAAGTCTTCAAATCTGTGGCTAATGATTATTGCAGATTATTATAATGAGTAAAAATTCGTGGCAAAAAAAGCTTCTTACAAATTAAAGATCTTATAACTCTGATGGGTCGATTTTACGATGGCTTCAGTTCGCTCCGGATGGGTATCGGAAATAAAGAGCTGCCCAAAAGTGTCACTGTTTACCATTTCGATAATTTTAGCTACCCGGCTTTCGTCTAATTTATCAAAAATATCATCAAAAAGCAACAGGGGTTTTACACCGCTTTGTTTTTTCAGAAATTCAAACTGAGCGAGTTTTAAGGCAATCAAAAAAGATTTTTGCTGGCCTTGCGAACCGAATTTCTTTATCGGATGCGAATCGATTTCAAAAGACAAATCGTCTTTGTGAATTCCGGAACTGGTATAATGTAACGCACGATCCTTATTAATCGTTTCCTGTAAAAGCGTCAACAGGTCTTTTTCGAATAAATGGCTTTCATAGACCAGTTGCACGGATTCTTCAGATCCGGTTATGGCTGCATGGTGTTTATTAAATATAGGTATAAACTGTTCCAGGAACTCTTTTCGCTTTTCAAAAATAGATTTTCCAAAAGCATCCAGTTGTTCATTATATATAGATAAGGTGTCGTTGTCAAAAACATGATTCAGGGCAAAATATTTCAAAAGGGCATTTCGCTGCACAATGATTTTCTGATATTGAATAAGCTGATGCAAATAGGTATGGTCCAATTGTGAAATTACACTGTCCATGAATTTACGGCGTGTCTCGCTGCCTTCAACAATCAGATCGCGGTCGGCGGGTGAAATAATCACTAATGGAATAAATCCGATATGATCTGAGAACTTATCATAGGCTTTACCGTTTCTTTTTAAGATTTTTTTCTGTCCTTTTTTTAAACTGCAGATAATTTGCTCTGTTCTGTCATTTTTTTCCAGTTCGGCATCAATCACAAAAAACTCTTCCCCGTGTTTGATGTTTTGAACGGCCAAAGGATTAAAATAACTTTTTCCATACGCTAAATGATAAATTGCATCCAGCACGTTAGTCTTTCCTATTCCGTTTTTCCCAACAAAACAATTGATTTTGTGGTCGAAATCAAAACTGGCTTCGGAGAAGTTTTTATAATTGAATAAAGAAATTTTGTTTAGGTGCATTTTTAAGGATTGTAAAGGATAAAATCTGCTGTTTTGAGCAGGACTTTTTCCGGAGATCCAGTTTTTACACCACAGATTGAAGGATTTTCAAAGGATTTCTTTTAAAATAGTGCTCTAATCTGTGAGAATCTGTAATATCTGTGGCTGAAATGATACCCGCAGCTCAGGAAAAGTCATGTTTTGAACAACAAAAATTTGAGGGTGCAAATTATCGAAAATTATCGATATAAAAGGCTTTTGAAGCTTTTCAGGATGAATTATTTTGCTGCTGAAGTCAAAGGAGTTGCGATTGTTGAAATTATTTTTTTTAAAATAGTGATAAAATTGATTTTTTTTACCTCAGTTTCAATAAAAATTTTATTTTTGCCGTTCACTAAATTAATTTTAAATGGCTACTTACAATAAAAGAGGATATAAAGCACCAAAAGAAAAGGAAGTTAAAGAAGTAAATGAAGAACAACAGGTAATCATTGACGAAAAAGACAGCACAACAGCTGGTGTTTTTTCAAAATTAGATGAGACTGCTTCTAAAACGGAGGATTGGGTTGCTAAAAATCAAAAAATCATTATTGGTTTAGTTGCTGGTATTGCAATTGCGACTATTGGATATTTGGCTTACCAAAAATTTATCGAAGCTCCGAAACAGGATGAAGCTGCCAACGAAATGTTTGTTGCACAACAAAACTTCCAAAAGGCGACTGATGGTGTAGCTAGCGATTCATTATACAAATTAGCTTTGAATGGTTCTGAAGGTAAATTCGGATTCATAAAAATTGCTGACGAATATTCAGGAACTGACGCTGGAAACTTAGCAAATTACTACGCTGGTATGGCGTATTTGAATACAGGTAAATTCGATGAGGCAATTAAATATTTAGGTGAGTTTAAATCTGAAGATTTGATTTTAAGTGCTTTGGCAAAAGGTGCAATCGGAGATGCTTACTCTCAGAAAAATCAGCAAAAAGAAGCTTTAGACTATTATGTAAAAGCGGCTGAATCTAACAAAAATGATTTTACAACACCTCGTTTCCTGCTTAAAGCTGGTAAAACTGCTTTAGCTTTAGGTCAGAAAGAAGATGCTTTAAAATACTTTACCGATATTAAAGAAAACTTCGATGCAACACCGGAAGCTGCTTCTGTTGATGTATTGATTGGATTAGCACAATAAAAATATTAGATTTTAAATTTAAGATTGTAGATTTGTATTTAAGAATCTAAAGTCTAATATCAAAAATCTTAAATATAAAAGATGGCTACCGAAAATAAAAATTTATCAGAATACGATAAAAACACGATCCCAAATGCGAAAGACTTTCGATTTGGGATTGTTGTTTCTGAGTGGAATGAAACGATAACTGAAGGGCTTTACAATGGTGCATTTGAAGCATTGATTGATAATGAAGTTCCTGCCCAGCAAATTATCCGTTGGAATGTACCGGGAAGCTTTGAGCTTATTTACGGTGCAAAAAAAATGCTGCAGACCCAAAATGTTGATGCCGTTATTGTCATTGGATGTGTCATTCAGGGACAGACGAAACATTTTGACTTTGTATGCGAAGGTGTTACGCAGGGAATTAAAGATTTGAATGTTCAAACGGATATTCCGGTTATTTTTTGTGTTTTAACAGACAATAACATGCAGCAATCTATCGACAGAAGTGGTGGAATTCATGGCAATAAAGGAACTGAAGCGGCAATTGCAGCTATAAAAATGGCTTATATCCGTCAACAGGCTTCTATGTCACACCCTTTTCATCAGCCATTATTGGCTTCAGGCGCTATTCAAATTGAAGAAACACCCATAAAAATCGAGAAAGAATAAAACACAATCGTTTTAAAAATACTAAAACCTGTACTGTGTAAAAATAGTATGGGTTTTTTGTTTTTTTTATGACTGCAGATGTTCTGAATCACAATCAAAATTAATTAAATTTGTACACCTTGGTTTTTAAAACCGGAAAAAATTAACAATATCAATCTGAGATTTTCCAGTTGGCTGAAATCGAGGACAAAACCTTAAACCCAAATTTCTTAATGTCAAGTATTATTCAATTACTTCCTGATCACGTTGCTAATCAGATTGCCGCCGGAGAGGTAGTTCAAAGACCTGCTTCGGTTGTAAAAGAGTTGTTAGAAAACGCTGTTGATGCCAAAGCAACCGACATTAAATTGATTATTAAAGATGCCGGAAAATCGTTGGTTCAGGTGATTGATAATGGAGCAGGAATGAGTGTGACCGATGCACGTTTGTGCTTTGCACGTCATGCGACCTCAAAAATACGTCAGGCAGAAGATTTATTCTCCCTTCATACCAAAGGGTTTCGCGGTGAAGCATTAGCTTCTATCGCTGCGATTGCCCACATGGAAATGAAAACCAAACAGGATCAGGAAGAACTGGGAACACACATTGTGATTGAAGGCAGTAAATTTATCTCTCAGGAAGTAGCGGTTTTGCCAAAAGGAACTTCATTTGCAGTTAAAAATCTGTTTTTTAATATTCCGGCACGCCGTAACTTCTTAAAGTCTGACACTGTTGAATTTCGCCACGTGATGGATGAGTTTCAGCGTGTAGCCCTGGCGCATCCCAATATTCATTTTACTTTTTATCATAACGGAAGCGAAATGTTCAATTTGCCCGCTGCGGGATACCGACAGCGAATTGTAGGTATTATGTCGGGTAAAACCAATGAGAAACTGGTTCCGGTAAGCGAAGAGACCGAAATCATAAACATTCAGGGATTTGTATGCAAACCTGAATTTGCTAAGAAAAACAGGGGAGAACAGTTCTTTTTTGTAAACGATCGTTTTATTAAAAGCGGTTATTTGCACCACGCTGTAATGGCGGCTTATGACGGACTTTTGAAAGATGGTTCGCAACCGAGTTATTTTCTTTATCTGCAAGTACCGCCCAATACAATCGATATCAATATTCATCCGACTAAAACGGAAATCAAGTTTGATGATGAGCAGGCTTTGTATGCCATTTTGAGAGCTTCGATTAAACATAGTTTAGGTCAGTTTAATGTAGCACCTGTATTAGATTTTGATCGTGACTCGAATTTGGATACGCCTTATCATTATAAAGATTTAGAGGGTGAGACACCAACTATTCAGGTAGATGGAACTTTTAATCCGTTTACAGACGACAAAACCAACCAGCATTATTCTAAATCCGGATCAGGATCGAGTTACGCAAGTAGTTCCGGCTCTGGTTCAGGATCAGGTTCTTATTCCGGCTATTCCAAAAGAGTGGAACCAACTGCCAGTTGGGAAAGTTTGTACGTGGGTTTAGAAACGGAAAGTATTGAAAGTTCTCCTTTTACATTCGAAAATGAAGAAGTTACTTCGTCTTTATTTAACGATGAGGATGTGGAACAGGCCAGTCAGAAAACCTATCAGATTCATAAAAAATATATTGTTTCCCCAATAAAATCCGGAATGGTGATTGTGGATCAGCAACGGGCGCATCAGCGTATTTTATACGAACAATTTTTGTTGAATATGACTGTTAATCAGGCTTCAAGTCAGCAATTGCTCTTTCCGTTGAACCTCTTTTATTCTTCGGGAGAAATGGAATTGATTGAAGAACTGAAACCTTCTTTGGAAACAACAGGTTTTGTTTTTGAAGGTGCTCAAGCCGATCATATCGTAATTTCGGGAATTCCGGTCAATATCACAGAAAGTGAAGTGTCACTGGTGATTGAACAGTTGCTAACGGACTTACAGGACGGAATTCCGGCGAGCAGTTACAGCCAAAATGATACAATAGCCAAATCGATGGCCAAAAGTTTAGCGGTTAAAACCGGATCTTATTTAACCGAAAAAGAGCAGGATAATTTAGTAAACGGATTATTTGCCTGTAAAGATCCTAATATTTCACCTTTTCAGAAACCAACCTTCATCACGATGCGTGTTGAAGATATAGATAAAAAGTTTGCCTTATGATGAACATGACTCCTGTAGTAAAACAATTGTTGATAATCAATATTATCTTTTTCATTGGTTCGCAATTGGTACCTGTTTCTTACGAATATTTCGCGATGTTTTTTCCGGAAAACCCAAGTTTTAAAGCCTGGCAGCCAATCACGCATATGTTTATGCATGGTGGAATCCTGCATATTGCATTTAATATGTTCGCGATGGTTTCCTTTGGATCGGCATTAGAGCATTTTTGGGGTCCTAAAAAATTTCTGTTCTTTTATATCTCCTGCGGACTTGGAGCGGCATTATTACATACTGGTGTGAATTATTATTTTTTTCAGGACAGTATAAATACCTTAATAGCGAACGGTTATAATAAAACAGCTATTTTGCAACTTTTAAACGAAGGTAAAATTGATACGAGATGGCAGGAATTGCTAACGGTTTCACAATTTGAAAGTTTTACGGGAGCTTATATGGGCACTGTTGTTGGTGCGTCCGGGGCAATTTATGGTCTGTTGACCGCTTTTGCTTTTATGTTTCCTAATGCAGAGCTGGCTTTAATGTTTATTCCGGTTCCCATCAAAGCAAAATATTTTGTTCCGGGAATTTTAGCAATTGATTTGTTTTTAGGTTTTAGAGGTAATTCTTTATTTGGAAGCGGTGGTACAGGTGTTGCCCATTTTGCTCACTTAGGTGGAGCGATTACGGGTTTTTTAATGATGCTTTACTGGAAAAAAAATCAATTTAATAAAAACCGTTGGAATTAATTTTTAACTTTAGATAATTAATTGTAAAAACCAAAAGAGAACTTTATGAACATTCTTGATGATTTGAAACTACAATACAAATTAGGTGGTATCGCAATGCGTGTTATTTATTGGAATGTAGCCTGTTTTCTGATTTCCTTAGTGTTCTTTTACCAATTTTCAATCGGGCAGTTTGCTTTTCCGGGCTGGCTGGCTTTATCATCAGATCCTGAAGTATTTTTATTTAAGCCGTGGACATTCTTAACCTATGCCTTTTTTCATGATGGATTCCTGCATTTGTTGTTTAATATGATGGTTTTAAATTTTGCCAGTAATTTGTTTTTAACCTTTTTTACACAAAAACAATATCTGGGATTGTACATTTTAAGTGCTGTTTTCTCCGGAATCATTTTTGTTTTAACCTATTATTTTTTAAATTATTCCGCTTCTATTGTTGGGGCTTCGGCTGCTATTATGGCAATTTTAGTAGCAACGACAACCTATCAGCCTCTAATGAATGTTCGTTTATTATTGGTAGGAAATGTAAAATTATGGCACATTACCGCTGTAATTTTAATTTTAGATTTAATGCAGTTGCGACTGGGTAATATGGGTGGTCATATTTCACACCTGGCTGGAGCGTTCTTTGGATTTGCGTATATAAAATTGCTTCAAAACGGAACAGATTTAAGTGTTATAATTTCTAAAATATTAGATTTTTTTGCCAATATTTTCAAAAAATCCCCTTCGACCCCATTTAAAAAAGTTCATAAAAATTATCAAAAACCTACAGAAAAAGTTACTTCCAGAATTGTTACAAAAGACAAAACCCAACAACAAATTGATGAAATTTTAGATAAGATTAGTCAGTCAGGTTATGATTGTCTGACCAAAGAAGAAAAAGAGTTTTTATTTAAAGCTGGAAAATAATCCCTGTAATAAAGAAAGCATGCAAAACCTGTCGTGGTTTAATAAATTGATGTTCTTTTTGAATATAGTACTTACTGTAGTGACATTTAGTATCTATGTTTTACCTTTCTTAGCCCCGAAAAGCTTTCCGCTTTTGTCGGTGCTGACGCTGTTTATGCCGGCCTTTTTTGTGATGAATGGATTGTTTTTCCTCTATTGGGCGATTCAGTTTAAAAAGCGTCTTATTTTGTCTGGTCTGGTATTGCTGACCGGGATTACATTTATTAATAAATTTTATAAATTTTCCGGCAAGGAATATGTAGAAGATGAGAAGGATTTTTCTGTAATGAGCTATAATGTTCGTCTTTTTAATGTGTTTAAATGGTTAGACCGTGATGATATTCCATCGAATATTAAAACGTTTATAGACGAAAAAGACCCTGATATTTTGTGCATTCAGGAATATTCCAATTCTGCTCATATTGACTTAAAAGTGTATCCGCATCGTTATATTTTTATAGACGGTAATCAAATAAAAACAGGGCAGGCCATTTTTTCGAAATTTCCAATTCTGTATCAGGGCAGCATTATCTTTCCTAAATCAGACAATAATGTGATATATGCCGACATAAAGCTCGGTAAAGACGTTATACGGGTATATAATATGCACCTGCAGTCGATTAAAATTTCTCCGGATGTCAATGATATTTCAGATAATATCGATAATGTAAATCAACAGAAATCACAGTTGATTTATACCCGAATTAGTAAAGGGTTCCGACAGCAGCAGGAGCAGGCTGAAATTTTTAAAGAAAATATTAAACAATGTAAAAGCCCGATTATTATTTGCGGAGACATGAATAATAGTCCCTTTTCTTACGTGTACAGAAACATAAAAGGAAAGCTGAAAGATACTTTTGAAGAGGCTGGTCAGGGTTTTGGGGCAACCTATAAATTCCGCTATTATCCGGCGCGAATCGATTATATCTTTACGGATAGTAAAATGAAAGTAAAACAATTCCAAAGTTTCTCTGATTTCGAAAATTCAGATCATTATCCTATTATGACAAGGCTTTCGATGGAATGAAAATTCTAAATATCAAATTCCAAATTCCAAAAAAAAAACATAGAATCTGGTTATAGCAGTTTTTGTGTTTTTAAATAATCCATTGCAAATTTACCTTCGTTAAAAAGCAAATCCAGTACGCTCAGATTGTTTATAAAACCATGTTTGTCATCAAAAACCTGCGTATATTTTTCAAATGTATTGGGGTCTTTTTTTCCGTTGGCCAAAAATCTGAAGTCAGTACTGCCTGCTGTCTCTGCAAAATATTCCGTGGTCTTTCCGAACTCTAATTTCATTCTTAGGCACTTCGTTACAATAGCTAAAACTTCCATATTTAAATCCATTAGGAAAGTATGTTGTTTTTCGAAAACAGGACGAATATCATCTTCAAAAAATTCAAAGAAAGGAGAGCTTCTGTATCCGGCTTCCAAGGATTTAAAATGCTGTTTTTGCCAGTCGAATTCATTCTCGATTCGCACCTCTTTTGTTTTTTGATGTGGTGCCTTAGAATGCTTAACAGGTATATTTAATAACTGAATTCCGTTTGGACTGTAAATATAAGCGCGGTTTCTGTTGGTTTGTTTCTGAAAATTATCTTCCATTTCAAAAGTAATATTTTCAGATTGAGCCATCACTGCAAAGTGGCTGATTGACGGAAAATAGGTAGGAAGTAGTAGAGCGTTCATTGTGATTTATATTTAATCGGCAAATCGTTTAATCGTACTTTTAAAGAAACGATTAAACGATTTGCCAGTTCAACGAATTAACGTTTTTTATGCTTTATTTTCTTTTCTTTTTCTCCAGAAGAATTCTCCAACGAAATAAAGGGCAAGCAAAATTAAGAAGTACTTAAAGTAAGATTGGGGCTGTCCTTCACCGTCAACAGTTGTGAATACTCGGCTCCAGCGAATTTTATTAATTCCTTTTGCGTTGCTGTCCCAGCTTAACCAGATGAAGACAGGTTTCCCTACGATATGATCTTCGGGAGTGTAACCAAAATACCTCGCATCCAATGAATTATGGCGATTGTCTCCCATCATCCAATAGTAATCTTGTTTGAATGTATAGGTAGTGGCAGGTTTTCCGTTAATTAAAATTTCTGACCCGTTTACCTGCAATTTATTTCCTTCGTAATTCGAGATTATTTCTTTGTAAAGCGGCAACGTTTTACGTGTCAAAGCCACCGTTGCTCCTTCTTTCGGAATATATATAGGCCCCATGTTATCGCAGCTCCAATTATTGGAAGTAGATGGTTTTCCATCCTGATAATCGGGGAAAATACCATCTTCAGGACCTTTAGTGATTTGTCTTTTTACACCTGTAATTCCGGGAACATTTTTTAGTCGGTCAACACTTGCCTGGGTTAATGCTCTGAAAAACAGAGTGTCTCTGTTTTTACCTGTAAAACCAGCACCATCGGTAATATCTAATTCTCTTAATAATGTCTCAAAATCAATCGGTGTTTTGCCATCATAACCTACAGAGTAAGAGTATTGTGGTTTTGCTCTTTCAGGAAATATAAGTTCTTTGCCATTTATAAAAACAATACCATCCTTAATTTGTAAAGAGTCACCTGGAATTCCAACGCAGCGTTTTACGTAATTGGTTTTTTTATCAATTGGTTTGTAATAAAACTTATCAGCTGGAATGTACATATTGTAAGCAGTATCTCTGGGCCAGTTAAATACAACAATATCATTGTTTTTAATTTTTTGCAGGGCAGGAAGCCTTAAATACGGCAACTGAGGCCAGCTTAAATATGATTTTATTTTTGCAAAAGGAATAGTATCATGAACCATAGGCAGTGCCACAGTAGTCATAGGAACTCTCGGACCATAATTTACTTTACTTACAAAAAGGAAGTCACCAATTAATAATGATTTTTCCAACGATGAAGATGGAATTGTATACGGCTGTACCAGATAAGTGTGAACTAATGTTGCTACAATTATAGCAAAAAGCAAGGAGCTTACAGTATCAGCAGTTTTGTTTTCAGGAGTTAATTTTCGGTTAGCGTTATATTCTAATTTCTGGGTGTAGTTCACATAATAGATGTAAAATCCGAAAGTAAAAATGCCTAAAAAAGTATCCAAAGAAGATTTTTTTCCAAAAGTTCTTAAGGTTTCCACCCAAACAACCGGAAACATAATCAGATTGATAATTGGAATGAAAAGTAATAATGTCCACCAGGTTGGTCGGCCAATGATTTTCATTAAAACAATTGAATTGTATACTGGAATTGCAGCTTCCCAACTTTTTCTTCCTGCTGCCTGATATAATTTCCATGTTCCTAAGAAATGGATAATCTGTACTGCCAGGAAAAAAACAAACCAAAGATATAGTGTCATAATATTTTGTTTAAATGTTCGGGTTAAGATATTGAATATGGAGTTTTTGCCTTAACCTTAAATTAGTTTATTTTAAATTTAAAACATCTTTCATGTTATAGATTCCCTTTTTGCCCGCCAGCCATTCCGCTGCTATAACGGCTCCAAGAGCAAAACCTTCACGGTTGTGAGCCGTATGTTTTAGTTCGATATTGTCAACAATTGAATCGTAAGTCACGGTATGAGTTCCGGGAACGTCTCCAATTCTTTTGGCTTCTATATGAATTTCATTCGTTTTTGCGTCTTCTAATGTCCAATTGGCATAATTGCTGTTTTCAATAACACCTTTGGCTAATGATATCGCCGTTCCGCTTGGGGCATCTAATTTCTGTGTATGATGAATTTCTTCCATCGTCACTTTATAGGAATCAAATTGAGACATGATTTTGGCCAGATATTCATTCAGTTCAAAGAAAATATTTACCCCTAAACTAAAATTCGAACTGGAAATAAAGCCACCTTGTTTTTCATTGCAAAGCGCTATCATTTCATCATAATGTTCCAGCCAGCCGGTTGTGCCTGATACTACGGGAACATTGGCATGAAAACTATTTGAAATATTGGCTACGGCAGCGGTAGGAACACTAAAGTCGATAGCAACATCAGCAGTCGAAAGTCCGTCGTAGCTGTTAAATTCGTCTTTCTTTAAAACAATTTCATGACCTCTTTCTAAAGCAATTCTTTCGATTACTTTGCCCATTTTTCCATATCCTAAAAGCGCAATTTTCATTTGTATATTTTTTGAATTTTAACTAGAAAGTCAATCTAATTAAAAGTGATAATTAAAAGTTAGTCCAACATTGGGTCTGAATGTCATGTCATCAGGGTAAATTTCCGGACGCAGTGATAGTCTTTCGTTTACGTTGAATTGAATTAAAGCCGCGTCAACATTGGCGTCGATAATGTTTAAAACATAAAAACCTACAACGAACAGAGCAGATAAATCCCTGTTTCTCTGGTAGAATTTCTGACCGGCAATAAGCCTGCTGTCATCTAAAAAAGCATAATCATCAGGAAGGCCTTCCAGTCTTTTTTTGTAGGCATCGCGATAATTATTGTATTTTTTATTGTTATCGAGGTAAAAGTATAAACTGGTTCCAATAGCTCCGTAAACTAATGGAATTTTCCAATATTTTTTATTGTAAGCCTGACCAAGACCAGGTAAAATGGCAGAGTAAAATGCTGCTTTTGCTGGTGTAAGCGGATCTATTTCCTCTAACTTAGTAGTGTCTTTAGCGACTAAAACCGTCTCTTCTTTTGCCTGGGCGAAAAGAGAAACGGTTCCTATAAGAAAGAACAATAGACTTATGGGGACAATTTTATTCACTACCCGTTTATTAATTTTATAATTCTGTTAAAGTCGGCTTCAGAATTAAAAGGAATTGTAATTTTTCCTTTACCGTTGCCAGCGACTTTTATATCAACTTTCGCACCAAAATATTCGTTGAAGGTACTTTTCTTAACTTCTTCAATTTCAAAAGAAGATTCTGATTTTGCTTTTCCTTCCGCTTTTGGTTTCTCGCCTTCATGATAATTTTTTACCAAAGCTTCTGTCTCACGAACGGATAAATTCTGACTTACTATTTTCTGGTAAATATCTGTCTGAACATCTAAATCTTCAATATTAATGATTGCCCTGCCGTGACCCATGCTGATAAAACCATCACGAATACCAGTCTGAATAATAGGGTCTAATTTTAAAAGACGCAAATAATTGGCAATGGTAGAACGTTTTTTACCCACACGCTCGCTCATTTGTTCCTGGGTCAATTGAATTTCATCAATCAGACGCTGGTATGAAAGTGCGATTTCAATCGGATCTAAGTCATGACGCTGGATGTTTTCAACCAAAGCCATAACCAGCGATTCGTTGTCATTGGCAATACGGATGTAGGCAGGAACCGTCGTTAAACCTACCAAGGTAGAGGCACGTAAACGACGCTCTCCGGAAATTAGCTGGTATTTGTTGAAGTCTAATTTTCGAACAGTAATAGGCTGAATCACACCAAGTTCTTTAATAGAAGTGGCTAGTTCACGTAATGATTCTTCATTAAAATTGCTTCTAGGCTGAAACGGATTTATTTCGATAGCACTTATTTCAAGCTCTATGATATTTCCAACAACCTTGTCAGCATTTTTGTCTTCTACTGAGGTAATGTCGTTTTCCGGATCTTTTAATAATGCTGATAATCCTCTTCCTAAGGCTTGTTTTTTAATTGCTTTTGTCATAAAAACTATTTACTGTTTTTCTTTATAATTTCCTGAGCTAAATTAATGTAATTAACTGCTCCTTTGCTGGTTGCGTCATAATTAATGATGCTTTCTCCAAAACTTGGAGCCTCGCTTAATTTTACATTTCGTTGAATAACGGTATCAAAAACCATATCGTTAAAATGTTTTTGAACTTCTTCAACTACCTGATTGGATAAACGTAATCTTGAATCATACATTGTTAATAACAATCCTTCAATATCAAGATCAGGGTTATGTATTTTTTGAATACTTTTTATGGTGTTCAGTAATTTTCCTAATCCTTCAAGTGCGAAATATTCACACTGAATCGGAATAACTACAGAATCAGCCGCTGTTAAAGCATTTAAGGTTAACAAACCTAATGAAGGCGCGCAGTCGATAATGATAAAATCATAATCATCTTTCACACTTTCCAATGCTTTTTTAAGCATGTATTCTCTGTTTTCTTTATCAACCAATTCGATTTCGATGGCAACAAGGTCAATGTGAGCAGGTATCACATCAACATTTACAGCTGAACATTTTATAATCGTTTCTTTAGGGGTGTGGCTGTGTTCAAGTATTTGGTAGGTACCAATCTCAACTGATTCTACATCAATCCCAAGACCAGATGTCGCATTGGCCTGAGGATCAGCATCAATCAATAATACTTTTTTTTCTAAAACACCCAATGAGGCCGCAAGATTTACCGATGTTGTAGTTTTTCCAACGCCTCCTTTTTGATTAGCAATCGCAATGATTTTGCCCATTTATTTTCTGAATTTTGAACCGTAAAAATACAATTATTTATGGTTTTTGAAAATCTATTTTGTTAACATTTAAGAAACTTAGGTTAACCGCTGTTTGGTGGGTGTTTGATTGGATGTGTTTTTTGTTTTTCAAAGAAAACAGCTATGAAAAAGTCAGGTAGATAATGGTTCGTTTGACCTTAAAAAGTGTCATAAATGAAATTTTATTTTTAATAAAAAGAAATTGGGAGGTTTTTGCGGGATTTTTCAAATTCCGGTTATGAAATTAAAAATAGTTCTTATTTCTCAATTTGTTTTGGATAAGCAAAAAATAGTTATATATTTGCACCCGCTTACGGGGTGTAGCGTAGCCCGGTTATCGCGCCTGCTTTGGGAGCAGGAGGCCGCAGGTTCGAATCCTGCCACCCCGACGAAAATCCTTTCTGTATCTGCAGAAAGGATTTTTTTATTTTATATCTATTTTAGATTCTCTATTTTAGAATAGCAAAAACTGATTATCTGGCTTCTGAAATCCAACAATAAAAACTTACTTTTGCACCATCAATTTAACACAATTCTATTATGTCAGATACTATCGAAAAAATTAAATGCCTAATTATAGGTTCTGGTCCTGCGGGATATACCGCTGCTATTTATGCTGCCAGAGCTAATATGAATCCAGTTTTATACCAGGGAATGCAGCCGGGTGGTCAGTTGACTACAACAAATGAAGTGGAGAATTTCCCGGGTTATGTTGATGGAGTTACAGGACCTGAAATGATGATTCAGCTGCAGGAACAAGCCAAACGTTTCGGCTCTGATATTCGTGATGGCTGGGCTACTAAAGTTGATTTTTCAGGAGATATTCATAAAGTATGGATTAACGATTCAATCGAATTACATTGTGAAACGGTTATTATTTCTACAGGTGCTTCAGCTAAATATTTAGGATTACCATCAGAACAACATTATTTACAAATGGGTGGAGGAGTTTCTGCCTGCGCTGTTTGTGACGGATTTTTCTACCGCAATCAGGAAGTGGTAATTGTTGGAGCTGGTGATTCTGCTTGTGAAGAGGCGCATTACTTATCTAAACTTTGTAAAAAAGTAACGATGTTGGTAAGAAGTGAAAAATTCAGGGCTTCTAAAATTATGGAAGACCGTGTCCGCAAAACCGAAAACATCGAAATTTTACTGAATCACGATACTGTTGAAGTATTAGGAGACGGAAATGTGGTACATGCGATAAAAGCTTTGAACAAAACTACTGCTGAAGTTGTTGAAATTCCTGCAACCGGATTTTTCGTAGCT
Source organism: Flavobacterium circumlabens (assembly GCF_004345565.1). Lineage (GTDB taxonomy): Bacteria > Bacteroidota > Bacteroidia > Flavobacteriales > Flavobacteriaceae > Flavobacterium > Flavobacterium circumlabens. The sequence goes on from NZ_SLWA01000005.1 coordinate 285,591, forward strand.
ATTGGGCATAAACCAAATACCGATATTTTTAAAGATTACCTAAATTTAGATGAAACCGGTTATATCATCAATACTCCGGGAACTTCTAATACCAATATTGCAGGTGTTTTTGTAGCCGGTGATGCTGCAGATCATGTATACCGTCAGGCGATTACGGCTGCAGGTACAGGTTGTATGGCTGCCCTGGATGCTGAAAGATATTTGGCAGCTAAAGAGTAAGTTTTCAGTTTTCAGTCTCGGTTCTCAGTCGCACTCTCAGCTTGTTGGAATTTGGACAAGACAATAAAATAAAAAAAGTCCCAATCAGTTTTTTACGATTGGGACTTTTGCTTTTTTTAATTTATAAAGTTTCACACTGAAAACTCAAAACTGCGACTGCAAACTGCGACTGAATACTAAATTCTACTTTATCTTCTTAATCAGTTTAGCTTCTTCAGAAAAACGGGTAAGCTGTATCGTTGGATTTCCAAAAAGAGAAAGTTCTGCTTTGTCTCCAGCGGCTATCGAAATAGAAGTTTCTGCTAAAATACTCGCCGTTGCATAATTTTCAACAGTAACATTCGATTCTTTTAAAGTGAATTTTGTTCCGATAAAAACAGAATTGTTGTCTAGGCGAATGGTTGCTTTTTCAGCAATACCTTCAATAGTAGCCACTGCTTTCTGATACAAATCACATTTGAATTTTATCGCAGAAACCAATGTTTTGACAGAAGCGTTTTTACTTAATTGTAAATTAGCATCCTCTGCTTTTACGTTTAATTCCGTTTTTGATTTGTCATCAGCTATCAGGGAGAATTTTTTCGAATTTACATTCAGGAATAATTTTGAATAATCAAAGCTGTTAAAGGTAATGTCGTCCAGCTGAAGTTCCTGAATGGCGTAAATAGCAGCTTCATTTTTAGCAATAACACTCTTCAGTGATTTTGTATAGGTCACACGGACAATCAATTTTTTAAAAATGGAACTTTCTTTTGAGGTATACAAACGAAGTGTACGGTCTCTTAGATCCATTCCGATAATATCGTGAAGATTGTCGTCGGCTTCGATTTTGATTTCGTTTTTTTCTCCTCTTTCTAAATAAACTTCTAAATTATCGTCGGCTTCAATACCATCAAATTCCCCGACTTCCTTTATAGAAGTGGTAACGATTTTAGATCCTTTTATTTTTTCTCTCTTTTGGGCAAAAGTGAATGTGGTAACCAATAATAATAGGAGTAGGGCTGTGTTTTTTTTCATTAATGCTGGATTTGATTTTCACAAATATAAAAAAATCATCCACTTTCGATGAATGATTTTTTTATATTTAACAGATAAATATTCTTTACCCCTGGCTGATACTTCCTCCCGAATTCGCAGTTTTCTCAATTGATTTTGGTGTACTGTCATAATTGATACTTGCTCCGCTGCTGGCTTCAGCTTTCAGGCTTACAATTGGATGAACGCTTACATTAGCTCCGCTTGAAGCTTCTGCCGTAACATCATTTGCCAATAATTTCTGTGCATTGATAGTAGATCCGCTTGAGGCTGAAGTTGAGATTTTCAGAGCTTTTCCTTCCACTCTCACCGAACTTCCGCTGCCGGTATCAACCGTAATATTGTCAGATTCCAGCTTCACATCCATAGTTGCGGCACTTGAAGTTTCCAAATCAATATCCATCCCTTCAATAATGCCTGTGCTTACTACAGAAGAAGCGCTTGAAGCTTCTATCCTGTCAATTTTAGGCATTTTTACAGTTACTTTTTTCTTGGTAACATCTCTAAAAGAACTGTATTTACATTTAATGATTAAAGTTCCGTTTTCAACTTTAGTAGTGATTTCTTTCTGTAAGTTGTCATCCGCTTCCACAACAATTTCAGTTGCATCGGCTTGTTCGATTACTAAATCGATCGCGTTGCTTACGGATATTTTTGTAAAATCTCCCTGAACGATTCTTTTTTCAGTTGTAACATTTCCGCTTCCTTCAATGGAGTTTCCATTAAAGTTACAAGAAGCAAACAATAAAGCGGTAATGGTCGCAACGACGAATTTTGTAATATGAATGATTATTTTTATCATGGCTTAGTTAATTTTGATTATAACTCCGTTTTTGTCAGTGGTTAGCTTTCCTTTAGTTTTTTTTCCGTTTAAAACTTCTTTTCCGTTAATTTTAACCGAAACTTCATTTATGGTATCATTATCAGCAGTAGTTTCTTCTTCTACATCATCATAATCATTTTCTTCTGATGGGCAATTCAGGCATTTGATTTTTGAACCTTCTACTTTATAGTTGTAATTACCACTAAAGTGCAGGTTAAAGAAATCATCTTCTGAATCATCATAATCTTGTACAGAAGCGTCCGGTTTGAATAATTGCCCTTCCGGAAGGTATAAAAACACATCTACTTCCTGACCTCTGAATTTGTTTTTTACATCCGTAAGAAAATAATTATCCAAAATTAAATGATTTCCTGTGATTTGAAACTTATAATTGATTTTTTCTGCTCTTTGCTTGGCAGAAATAAACGAATTTCCTCTGGCACTTTTTTCTATTTGAAGAAAAGGAGCAGCTTCATCCGTATGTAAAACGTGCAAACGAACATCATTTGAATATAATAATTGGTGGTTGGCCGAATCTTGTACGAATTCAAATTCTCTGTAATGATTCAAATCTTTTGCGTAATAATCATTGTATTTGAATTTGATGAACAAAGTATCTTTTGGACTGATATTGATTGCTTTTTTCTCTACCGTTTTATTGTCGTAGGAGATTTCAGTAGCTTGTTTGATTCCGATGCTGATGGCAATGGCAACTGCTATAATCCAGATCGCTAACAAAGTATATTTGGTAATATTCCCGATAGATTTTAAGTTTGGAGATAACAATTTGAAACCTAAAAGGGTCAAAAAGAAGAACGGAATTCCAACAGCAAAGAACATTAACAAACCAAATGACCATATCGGATAATCGGTAAAGTTTCCTGCTTCTACAAAGTTTTGCCAAGGAAAATCAACAAAAACATTGGTTCCTAAAGTAAACACACCAATCAATAACATGATCAGAACACTAATTCCGGACATGATCAGGATTACGCCTAAAAACTTTGCGAAGATTTTAAAAACCGTCATTATAAAGTCTCCAAATGAACTACTTATTCTCTCAGCTCCCGACTTTACCTGGTTTCCCATTGCGTCATAATCTGCATTTTTAAATTTATCAGACAACGATTCGATTTCCTCACGTACCTTTTTTTCAATGTTCGAAATGGTTACCGGCTCACCCGTCATTTCCAGTTTTTCAGAGGTTGTAATCGCTTCCGGAGTTACAACCCAAAGTACAAAATAAGCTAAAATTCCAGTTCCGAAACCTGCGAAAACAAATATTAGGAAAATGATTTTGATCCAGACAGCGTCAACTCCGAAATAATGTCCTAAACCGGTAGCAACACCGCCAACCATACCTTTTTCTTTATCACGGTATAATTTTTTATGCTTTCTGTTACTGTAATCATTAAAAGACTGGCTTGATTTTCCTTCGTCTTCAATGATGTAATCTTCTGGCTGTCCCATAACAGCAATCACCTCGTCAATGTCTTTCAATCCCACAACATGTTTTTCGCTTTTTTGTTTTTCTGTTAATAGTTCAGAAAAACGCATTTCGATATCTTTAATAATTTCATCCTGACCAGACGAATTGTTTAATGATCGTTTTATAGCGTCAAAATAACGAGTTAGTTTCAAATATGCGTCTTCATCAATGTGAAAAGACATACCTCCTAAGTTTATATTTACTGTTTTGTTCATGATTATTGATTTTGATTGGTGATTAGTTTTACGGCATCAGACAATTCTGTCCAGGTTCCGCTAAGTTCGTTTAAAAATGTTTGTCCTATTTCGGTTAACCCATAATATTTCCGTGGTGGTCCTGAAGTTGATTCTTCCCAGCGATAATTGAGCAAACCGTCGTTTTTCAGCCTGGTTAACAGAGGGTAAACTGTTCCCTCAACCACTAGTAATTTGGCGTTTTTTAAAGTGTCTAATATTTCTGATGTGTATGCATCTTTTTCTTTTAGTACGGATAAGATACAAAACTCAAGAACACCTTTGCGCATCTGTGCTTTTGTGTTTTCAATGTTCATAATTTCATTTTGTTTTTTTTAGATTGAACAATTCGTTTTTTGATTGATGATGATTGATTGATGATTGATTTCGAATTTATTCTTTTGGAATGAGTTCGTATATCGTATAACTTTTAATCTTTTGAAATTACTTTATAAAAGGAATCGTCATAGGATACTTGTAATATTCTCCGTTTGATGTTTTTATAGAAGCGTAAATCACTAAAAAGAATTCAACTACTTTTAATAATCCGAAAAGTAAAACGGCCGTTGCCCCAATACTGATTAATCCAATGTTTCCCTCAAAATTAAAATTTCTGATTACGAAATCTTCGTCATTAAAAACAGCTTCCATTGGCAGGTTTTGAAGAAATACGATTATAAAAATCGGAATCGCAATTAAAGACAGAACCAAAGTATAAAGCAATAGACTTAATTGAAAATTCAAGGTCTGTTTTCCGTGGTGATTTGCAAATTCTGATTTGTCTTTGTAACTCGTCCAGATTAAAATTGGAAAAATATAATTTCCAAAAGGAATGATGTACTGGCTTAATGTACTTAAATGTGTGAATGTTGCAGTGTTCTTTTCTGATGTTGTTTCCATGATGAGTGGTGTTGTTGTTTCCATGATTAAAAGTATATAGTATTTTCTTATGCAAATATATGGTTAAAAGACAGTATCTTGTTTTGCATAGTACCAAATATTAACAAATTTTTAACAAATTTAAAATTTAATTGGGAAATAAAAAAGACTAAAAATCAGTGTCAATGCCTTGTTTTATTGCCCTTTTAGGAAAGTAAAAACAATTTATTGTGCGTGCATAGTTTTTTTGTATTTTTACATAAAAAATAAATCACATGGCAGTTTCAGTTTCCAAACTCAACAAATTTGTATTATTCAAATTACCATCGGCGTATATTTGTGGCGTTCGTGTAAAAGCGATCGATAAGGACAGTTGTATCGTAAGTGTAAAACACCGTTGGATCAACCAGAATCCTTTTAATTCGATGTATTTCGCTGTTCAGGCAATGGCCGCCGAATTAACAACGGGAGCTTTGGTTATTTCTCAAATCCAGGAAAGCGGAAAAAAAATTTCCATGCTGGTGGCCAATAATAAAGGAAACTTTACTAAAAAAGCAACAGGCAGAATTACATTTGTTTGTAATGATGGGCATTTAATTGCCGAAGCCATTGAAAAGACAATTGCAACAGGCGAGGGACAAACCTTCTGGATGAAATCGATTGGAACAGATGAAAAAGGAATTCAGGTTTCAGAAATGGATTTTGAATGGAGCGTTCGTATTAAATAGTTTTTTTTGCCACGAATTTCACGAATTTCCACTAATTATTTTTTACAAAATGGATCAGCATTTTGAATTTGTGAAAATTCGTGAAATTCGTGGCAAAAAAAAATACGCATAAAAAAGACCTCAACTATTTGAGGTCTTTTTTTATGGAATAAATGCCATCTTATTTTTTAACGCAACACGTTTTTTTGTCTTTTTTTACTGCATCTGTTTTTGTGCAGCAAGACTCTTTTTTAGCTTTTTCTTTTTTTGCTGCTGGTTTAGTTTCCTGCGCCACTATGCCAATTGAAAATAAAGCCACAGTCAGAAAGGTAATTACTTTTGTCATTTTTTTGTTTTTTGGTGTTGATGATTCAATTTTGATGCATCAAATATAACGCGAATTGGGATTTGTAAGAATAATTAAGTTGTTAATGTTTTTGTAAATAAACAACCCATTATTGCCAAACCTTATTAACATGCTTTTGCCACAGTTTTTTCGCATACTCCCTAAATGCTGCAGGGCCTTCGTTAAAAGCTTTGTCAAAAGTATATTTTCCGCCTAAGTAACGCTTCTCCTCTACCTTCACCTTATTTTCCCCACGCATTGAAAATTTTTCATTGTTCTCGTGCATAATTATTTTCATAGTCGAAGGACTAACATCTCCGTGACAAACAGTGGTGTACATGACCCAAATTTCAGCTATTCCGTCTTTGTTCAGATCAGTAATGCTGAAAGTGTTTTTTACAAAGTTCGCTTCTATTTCTACTGGACAGTCATGAATAAAATCATAGATTTTCCAGTTCAGCGCTGCATTTTTTCCGGATACAATATAATGGTAAGCATATAATGCGGCATCACGGGAATCTTCACTATCAGAGTTTTTAGTCGTGAATTCCCCTGTTTCAGTCAACAAAACAATATTCTCTCCAAGTTTGTCATTCCAGGATACTGCGTTTTTGACATTACCGGTGTATTTTATCTCTTTTGGAATTTTATTCGGATCTGTTTTTTTGGGAAGAATGGTCGTATTCTGGCCAATAAGTTTTGCGGAAAGGATGGTAAGCAGGACCAGAAACTTAATTTTATTTTTCATTTGCTAGGCTTTTGTTTTATTTAAGGTGTAAAAAAATCAGTATTACTTAGTATTACGATTGTAATTTCTCTTAATAAAATATTGAATGAATATGGTTATTACTAAAATTATTATAAAAATAAATTCGACAAAAATTAATCCTAACAAAGGCATTCCGCAACGGATTTGTCCATTTGAATTAATTCTGAGATTGTGTGAAACGATTTGAAAAGCCAAATAGGAGAATACTGTTTGTGAAAGAAAGCTAATTACGCTGACTTTAAAAAAAGATAATTTTATAGTTTCAGGCTTAAAGTTTCTTCCAAAGATAATTTGAAAAATCAGAGGTAAAACAAGTAATAAAAAAGGATTGATTCCGTACATGAATTTAAAGAGTTTTTGTTGGTTTTGCTCATTTCAAAAGTAATGCCAGTTCCTGAAAGATAGTTATACTTTTATAAATTCATTTCGATAAATAGGAATCATTAGCTTGTTTTTAGTGAAGACAAAACCTTCTCTTTCAAGCGCTGCTTATCTCCCCATTCTTTCAAATGATTGATAAACGGAATCAGTTCCATGCCAATGTCGGTTAAAGAATATTCTACTTTTGGCGGCACTTCATGGTACACTTTTCTGGAGACCAATTCATCCTCTTCGAGTTCTCTTAAAGTCTGGGTCAGCATTTTGGGCGTTACATCTACAAGAGTTTTTCGTAATTCGCCATAACGTAGTATATTTTTATTACTCAAATTCCATAAAATCCTTCCTTTGTATTTACCGCCAATTCTCTTAAAAGCGTAGTCAACGGAGCAAACTACATCTGTACAACCGTCTGTATAATTATTTTTCGCCATTTTTTTAATTTTTAAATCCTTGATAATCAATAATAGTATACTTTTGGTGTGTAGGGTACAAAAAAGTGCATACTTGTGGCAAAGATACTGATATTATACTTTTGTACTTTAATTTTAAAATAAATTATGATGAAAGCAATTATATTGAATGAAGCAGGACCTGCATCCAACTTTAAATATGTAGATATTCCGAAACCGGAAATTAACGCTGATGAGGTTTTAGTAAAGTGCCTTGAGTATCAATCCGGTTGATTACAAAACAAGGTCTTCTGAAGGTGGGATCAAACGTTTTTTTGAAGACGAACGTCCGGTTATTTTAGGCTGGGATTTGTCCGGGACCATAGTGGAAACCGGGAAAGAGGTTACGGATTTTAAACTAAACGATGAAGTATTCGGAATGGTAAACTTTCCCGGAAAAGGAAAAGCTTACGCAGAATATGTTGCGGTTCCGGCTTCGCATTTGGCTTTAAAACCAGAAAATATTTCGCATGAAGAAGCGGCAGCGGGAACACTTGCTTTGCTTACAGCCTGGCAGGCTCTGGTTACGAACGGAAAAATAAAAGAAGGGGATAAAGTTTTAATTCATGGTGCATCGGGCGGAGTAGGGCATTATGCCACACAAATTGCCAGACACTTTAAAGCGCATGTAATCGGAACTTCCTCTGAGAAAAATAAAGAGTTTGTTTTGCAAAACGGAGCCGATCAGCATATTGATTATACCAAAACAGATTTTGAAAAGGAAGTTTCTGATGTGGATTTGGTTTTAAATTCAATTTCAGATGCCATCAACAATCGTTCGGTCGATGTGGTAAAACCAGGCGGAAAAATCATTTATATTTTAGGTGCAATTGCTCCGGAATATGCAGAAAAAGCCAAAAACAAGAATGTCGATTTATTTGCTATTCTGGTTGAATCTTCCGGTGCTGATATGAAAGCTGTTGCTGATTTAATGCAAAAAGGAAGTATCAAATCGCATGTGTCACAAATATTTTCATTTGATGAAATGGACAAAGCACATTTGCAATTAGAGACCGGAAGAACAGTGGGTAAAATTGTAATTAAGCTTTAATCGCATTCATTTAAATAAAAAACATCCGTTCGTAGTTAGTAGGAATGGATGTTTTTTTTGTTTAAATACAATAAGAACAGTTTAAAATCTAACGGCTAATAATTCAGATTGACTCCAAAACCAACTCCCATATCGCTGTCATAATGCGTTGTAATTCCGAAGTTTCTTGCCACGATATATTTAATTCCGGTCCTATATTCTTTATCGGTATTCCACATTAAGTTCATGCGTAAACGTTTTGAAAGCGGAATGTCTTTTCGTTCCAGTTGAAAACGTATATTTCCATCGGTATAGACCTCTACCTGAGCTTTTATAAGCATTGGTAACGTATATTCAAGACCCGCGCTAAAAACAGAACGATTGTCTTTGGTATTAGACTGGCCGAAAAGATTTTGTTCCTGTTCGTCCATTCCCATTTTTCTGTAACGCCAGTCAAAACCGATAAAAAGCATCAGCCATTGATTTTTTCCAATGTAACGCCCAATGTGGGTTTCGGTTTCGTAACCGTGACTATCATTGTAGCCCAGTCTCCATTCCGTTCCAATACTCCAGCGGGTGCTGCTGAACATCGCTTCACCGTCATTTCCGTTTGTAGCAAAATCATTTTCTGCCATAAAATGAAACATTCTGTCGTCCATTTTTAGCATTTTGTAAGCCATTTTCGGATCATGAATCAGCGGATTCGGTGCTGAATTTTCATAACTGAAAATACGTCCCATTCCTGCCATCATGTGGTATAAAATATGACAGTGAAAAAACCAGTCCCCATCTGCATTGGCCTGAAATTCGATGGTATCGGTTTCCATCGGCATAATGTCAATTACATTTTTTAGCGGAGCATAATCGCCCTGCTCGTTCAGGATTCTGAAATCGTGTCCGTGCAAATGCATGGGGTGTCGCATCATCGATCCGTTGTACAATACAATGCGTACATTTTCTCCTTTTTTGATTAAGATTTTATCGGTTTCAGAAATCACTTTATTGTCCAGACTCCACACATAGCGATTCATATTTCCGGACAATTCAAAACGCAATTCCTTAACGGGAGCGTCTTTTGGGAGATTCGTTTTGGTGGGTGATTTCAGCATTCCGTAATTCAGAGTAACAATTTCAGGAGTTTCAGTGCTGTCATTACCCATTTGCATGCTTTCTGTGTGTGCTGCGTGGTTCACAGGTTTTGAATTTTCATCTTCGCCTGAAATTTCAGGATACATTACGGCATTCATATCCATTTTATTCAGGGACATTTTCATGCCCATGTCATTCATTTCGCCGTTCATTTTCATCATGCCGTTCATCATTTTCATTCCTTCGAAATATTTTAGTTTCGAAAGAGAAACAACAGGCTGTTGAACTCTGTCTCCCAGAAATAAAGATGCTGATCCCGTTCTGTCTTCGGCTGTAGCCAAAAAAGCAAAGGATTTTTTATCTTCCGCAATGGTAACAATAATATCATACGTTTCAGAAACCGCAATAATAAGGCGATCTACTGCTACAGGTTCAACATCGTTCCCGTCACTGGCTACAACTGTTATTTTTCCGCCTCCGTAAGTCAGCCAGAAATAACTGGAAGCACCGCCGTTTGCAATTCTGAGCCTGACTTTTGCTCCGGGTTTAAACTGTGAAAGCTGCTCCTGATTTTTTCCATTGATTAGAAACTTCTCATAATACACATCGCTCACATCCATGGCATTCATTCGTTTCCATTCGTTGGTTACTTTGGTTGAAAAATGACCTTGTTTCAGGGCTTCGGCATAACTTTGGGTGGTTCCTTTTTTTATCGCAAACCAATCGTTGGCATTGTGCAGCATTCGTTGCACGTTTTCGGGTTTTAAGTCGGTCCATTCGCTCAAAATAACAGGAACGGTTGGTAAATCATCAATGCCTTTTCTGAAAGTCGGATCGTCTTTCTTTTTATTGATAATGAAAAGTCCGTACAAACCCACTTGCTCCTGAAGACCGGAATGGCTGTGGTACCAATACGTTCCGTTTTGAATAATTGGAAAACTGTATTTATGAGTGGTGTTGGGCGCAATCGGCATTTGGGTCAGATACGGAACACCGTCTTCTTTGTTGGGTAAAAATAAACCGTGCCAATGCAGCGAAGTGCTTTCTTTTAATTCGTTATGCACATAAATTTCCGCAATATCTCCTTCCGTAAAAGTAAGGGTTGGCATTGGAATTTGTCCGTTTACTGCAAAAGCCTGTTTTTCCTTGCCTGAAAAATTGACAATTGTATCCCGTACGTATAAGTCATAACGCACCACCTTTTGTGAAAGCATGATTTGTATGCTAAAAAGGAGAAATAGTGATGAGAAAAATATTTTTTTATAATCCATATTATAGCATTGTTATCAGCATTATTAAACTCATGATGATCATTAAACCATCTTCTATAATGGTCACGGTGCTCATTGGTAAATTAAAAACGTCTCCTAAACAGGCACATTGAATTTTCTTTTTGTTCAATACAGATTGCAGGACACCAACGATGCTAATACTCATAACGATAAAGGTAAGGGCATTGGTCAGCAGCGGATTAAAATTGATTACATACGAAATTCCTAAACCCAGTTCGAGAAAAGCATATACATAACCCCAGACCGGGATTTTTTTCGCCAGCACATCGTACATTTTATAGCTCTCGGCAAAACCTTTTAAGTTCAGCATTTTAAAAAATGAAAAAACCAAAAAGAATCCCGCCATGAAATGACGCATTGCCTGCATAAAATCAAAATGAGAATTGATAAGCTGAATCAGGCCGGTAATCAGACTGATATAAAAGAAGATCAGTAGAATTGGTTTGTAGGTTTCCAGCCAGGATTTTGTTTCTTCTGCCATTTCATTATGGTGGATCGCTGAAATTTGATATTTACTGTCCAGAAGATGCTGCAATTCATTCAGACCAACATGTTTGCTCATGGTCACAGTGGCACTGTTTTTTTCTTTGAAAACTTCAACCGCGGTTACATGCTCTGCCGATTGCAGTGCTTTTTTTACTTTGTCGGTACAGCTGGTGCAGGTCATTCCGGTAATCTGATAGGTATGTGTCATTGTTTTATCTTTAAATAGTACAATGCAAATTTCCGAAGCAGGATTGGCTTCGTGTTGTATAATTTTGTGAATGATTTGTAATATTTACAAAATAATAATAACCGCAAGGGTCGCAAGGTTTTGTATCTGTCGTGTTTTATAAAAATGCAACGTTCACAAAGCTTTGCGTTCTTTGCGGTAAAAAAAAAATTACAAATTCTCGATCTGAATACGTTTTTTGTCTTTCAGCTGCTTAAAATAAGTGGGTGTAAAACCGGTGATTTTTTTGAACTGATTGCTCAGATGTGCCACATTACTATAGTTTAGGATGTCGGCAATTTCGCTTAACGAAAGTTCATTATAAATCAATAATTCTTTTACCTTTTCTATTTTCTGACTAATGAAATATTTTTCGATAGTAGTATTTTCTGTTTCCGAAAATAAATTGCTCAGCGTGTTATAATCCTGATGAAGGTTTTCAGACAAATAATCAGACAAATTGATTTTCAGTTCATTGTTTTTATGATGAACCAAATCGATAATCAGGTTTTTTATTTTCTCGATTGTTTTGCTTTTTTTGTCATCAAGCAGGTCAAAACCCAAAGAATGCAGGCTTTGAAGTAAATCTCTTTTTTGATTTTCTGTGATTTCCTCCTGCAATTCAACTTCACCCAGTTCAACAGAAATAGTGTGAAGTCCGAGTTTCTCAAACTCAGACTTCACTACCATTTTACATCTGCTGCATACCATGTTTTTGATATAGAGCGTCATAATTTATTTGATCGTTTCTACCACATTTCCACAAGTCAGCATTGAAGAACCGTAATACGGATTTTTAACTGCTTTTTCTTTGCTTAACCAATTGGCATCTGCCATAGGACAATATTGGTAGTAAACCGTTTCTGCAGGATTGGAAGCTTTGATCAGTTCGTAAGTGCTTTTAGATAAGGATTTAAAAGTTTCTCTTTGTTTTTTAAGCTCCTGATTCGATGCAATTGCTTTGGCATCAGCAGTCATTTTTTTCATGACTTTCATCCAGACGTTGTGCTCTGCGGTTTTTAACTGATCCATTTTTACGGCAGCAATGGCAGTTAAAAGGTCTTTAGATTTTGCTGAAGTGGTTTTTGCGTCACTTTTGATCAGGGCGTCTTTCATCGCAAAATACTCATCAAAAACAGGTTTCAGTTTAGAGTCCTGAACTTCTTCTGTTGTGATTGGAGATTTTATTTCTTTTGCTGAAATGGTGTTTACGGATAGTATTATTGTAATTGCTGACAAAACAGCTGTTATTGCGTTTTTCATTTTTTATATGTTTTGGAAAAAGATTTTAAGTTTTCCTTTCGATTAATTTTTTTTGTTTTCTGGTAGTCTTCCTTAAAATAGCAAAGAAAAATAAGCAATAAACCTGCTGTCTTTGCGTAAAATTTTAGGATAAGCGGTGCTGTCAAAACCCATTTAGGGCTGTCACAGCTACAATTATTATATTTTAGGAGGTAGCCAGATAGAAGTGAAACCATCAGAAATTCGGGCTTCATTGTGATAGGAAACAGGTTTTTCTATTGAAAAATTGAAAAGAATATTCGGAAGTTCAAAGTCATTTAAAGCCGGAATGCTAAACTGTAAAGAAGAGGTTGTACAATTCGTATGGTTGCATTTTCCGTCACAGTCATGCTTCTCTTTTTTGGGAGAGGCAGTTTTCCTGCAACAATCTTTTGTACAGCAGTCTTTTTCTTTTTCGTTAGCGCTAATTTCTTTTTTGTGAGCGCTTTTGCCTGTATGATTTTCACATGCATAACCCGAAATCGGAGTCAGAAAGAAACCAATGGCCAGGAATACAAATAATATGAAGGCTTTTTTTGTCAACGAAAATGGTTTGGTGATACAAATTTAGATAAAAATTATTCAGGTCTGCGCTCTTTTAAGATTTCAATAACTAAAGTCTTTTAAAATCAGTAGGTTTCATATTCTTTCTTTTCTTGAAATAATTGGACAAATGGCTTTCATCGGTAAAACCGAATTCGTACGCAATTTGTTTGACGGGCAATTGATTGTTCTGAAAACGTTTTTCGATCAGGGTTGTTCTCAGATTATGAATGTAATCGCGGTAACTAATTGCAAAAGTCCTTTTGAAATAGGCACTGAAATAAGTCTGGGCAATATTAAAATGATCGGCAATTACTTTAATCTGAACCAGTTTCGGCTGATAAATATTCTGATGGATGTAAGAAGTAATCTGCTCATTGTCAATAGAATTTCCTTTTACGACCAGATTCAGGCCGCGCATCGTTTCTTTTATTAATCCAAAAATGGACAGGATCTGGTAAAATACAATGGGCGAATTCGAAATATCGGTTTTGCAATTGTAGGCAGAAATGTTTTCAATTGTATTTCTTAAAATCGTTTTACACGGATCATCCAATTTTAAAACAGTTTCTTTTAGTGTTTTATCCCGCATGAAACTTTCGGGTGTATGAACTAAAAATTCATCACAGGTCAGGTTTTGTTTGGAATTGAAATAATTGTCGGTAAACTTGATATAAAAAAAACGCGTGCTTTTCTTTATGTCAAAATAATGCTCGTCATCTGGCGAAATCACAAATAAATCACCTGTTTTATAAGGTAAGAGATTATTATTTAAATGATGAATTCCGTTTCCTTTTTTTATATAGATGATTTCATAATAGGTATGGGTATGCATAGGAAGATGAAATTTCTCGTCTTCAAATTCATCTATTAAAAGCGTTTCAAATTGATTTAATTTAGTCATAGCTTAAATATACAAGTTTATGTCGTAAATGTACAACTATTTTTTTGTAGAAGGGGCTTAAATTTGCATCATAGAAAATCTATTCCTTTCTTGTAAAAAAAAAATGAAAAAAAGTCTTATTGCGCTGTCATTGGGTGGTTTAACGATCGGGATTACCGAATTTGTTATGATGGGCCTGTTGCCTGATATTGCTTCAGATATGAAAGTTACGATTCCCGTTGCCGGATATTTAATTTCGGCCTACGCACTTGGAGTTGTCATAGGAGCACCCCTGTTAGTAATTCTGGGCAGAAATTTTGCTCCGAAAAAAATGCTTTTAATTTTAGCTTTGATGTTAACGGTTTTTAATGCGCTGTCGATCATTGCTCCCAACTATAATTTTTTATTCGCTTCGAGGTTTCTCTCCGGACTGCCACACGGCGCTTTCTTTGGAGTGGGAGCGGTTGTTGCTAGCCGTTTGGCGGACAAAGGAAAAGAAGCGCAGGCGATCGCTATCATGTTCTCAGGTTTAACACTGGCTAATCTGATTGGTGTACCGATTGGAACTTATATCGGGCACCATTTTATCTGGCGTTATACCTTCATATTGATTGCCATTGTTGGCTTGCTTACCTTTTTGTTTATCTATTTATGGATGCCCAATCTGGAAAACAACCAAAAGGTAAATATGAGAACGCAATTAAAATTTTTCCAGAAAATGGATGCGTGGCTCATTATCGGAATCACATCAATTGGTTTTGGCGGATTGTTTGCCTGGATCAGTTATATCGCGCCGCTGTTGATTAATGTTTCTAAATTTTCTCCCGAAGATGTTTCGTATATTTTAATCCTGGCCGGTTTCGGAATGGTGGTAGGGAATTTTTTAGGCGGTAAACTGGCGGATAATTTTCTCCTGCACCGACTACCTTGGCTTTGTTGTTTGTCATGTCGATCGATTTGGTTTTGGTTTACTTTTTCTCGTACAATCAATATGCTTCTTTGGTCTTTACGTTTTTAACAGGAGCGATTTCATTCTCTGTTATTGCGCCTATTCAAATGCTTATGATTCGTACTGCAAAGGGTGCAGAGATGATTGCTTCAGCTTCATTGCAGGGAAGCTTTAATATCGGAAATGCATTAGGTGCTTTTCTTGGCGGTTTGCCGCTTATCGCAGGATATAGTTATGCTTCTCCGAATCTTATCGGGGTTGGAATGTCGATTGTAGGGATGATTATTACTCTTGTCCTGATTCAAAGAAGAAGTACGGCTCCGGATTTACAGACGGTGGAAACTGTTTAATTTTCTTCCAAGGCCTGATTTTAAAAAAGGATGAAGTAATCCTCTTTTCCAGATAATTCAAAATTTGGTTTCATAAAAAATGGCTGACAATTCGTTTTGTCAGCCATTTTTTTGATGTCGGTTAAAAGTGAATTAAGGTTTTACCAGCCTTTTACTGCGCCGCCTTTAAATTCTTTTTCTGCTGCTTTGGCAACTTCTTCAGATTGAAATGCTTTTAGGAATTTCAATACTTTCGGGTCGTTTTTATTGTCTTCTCTTGAAACCACCAAATTGACATAAGGAGAATCTTTATCTTCCACAAATAAAGCATCCCTGGAAGGTACAAGTCCGGCCTGAGATGAGAAAGTGTTGTTGATAATGGCTATCGTTACATTCTGATCGTCTAATGTTCTTGGAATTTGCGGAGCTTCTAATTCTAATATTTTTATATTCTTCGGGTTTTGGGTGATGTCTGTTACTTTTGGTAAAAGGCCAACATTGTCTCTCAGTTTCAGAATGCCATTTTTTTGAAGCAGTAATAGGGAACGTCCTCCGTTTGTAGGATCATTTGGAATTACGATTGTACTTTCCGGTTTTAATTCGGCGAGCGTTTTTATTTTTCTGGAATAAGCCGCAATCGGATAAATGAAAGTCTTTCCGATAATCGCCAGCTTGTATCCCCTTTGTTGTGATTGTGCATCCAGATAAGGTTTGTGCTGGAAAGCATTGGCATCAATATCACCCTGATTTAAGGCTTCGTTCGGAACTACATAATCATTGAATGTAATTAACTCCACTTCTAAGCCGTATTTTTCTTTGGCTACTTTTTGAGCGGCCTGTGCTACTGCAAATTCAGGTCCGGCTGCCACTCCCACCTTTATATAATTGGGGTCATTTTTCTTGTCTTTTCCACAGTTGGCCAGCAAAAGTGTTAGCAGTAAAATTCCTGTCAGTATCGAAAATTTATTTCTTGTATTCATGTTTTTATTTTAAAATTAAAGCTGGGTTTTATCTGTGATCAAAATATTTAGAAAGTCTGTCGCCTGCAAATTGTATGATAAATACAAGAGTAACGAGCAAAATCAGAACGGTATTCATAATCGCTGCATCGTAACCAATATAACCATATTGATAACCAATTTGTCCGAGTCCACCGGCACCTACAGCACCACCCATTGCAGAATACCCTACAAGTGTGATCAGTGTAATCGATGCGGCATTAATAAGGGACGGAAGGGCTTCCGGCAATAGAACTTTGTATACAATTTGTAAAGGTGTTGCGCCCAGGGCTCTTGCTGCTTCAATCAATCCGGAAGGCAGGCTGAGTAAACTGTTTTCTACCAGTCTTGCGATAAAAGGAGCGGCACCAATGCTTAAAGGTACCAATGCAGCACTAACACCAATAGAAGTTCCGACCAAAGCTCTGGTAAAAGGAATCATCCAGACAATTAAAATGATAAAGGGAATCGATCTGAAAATGTTGATGATGATCGAAAGAATACGATTGAATACCACATGTTCCAAGATCTGGCCTTTTCGGGTAAGGAATAATAAAATTCCCGATGGAAGTCCTAATAAAAAACCGAAAAATCCGGCCAGGAATGTCATTACAATTGTTTCTAATGTTCCTTGTACTAGTAATGTTATAATAGATTCAGACATAGCCTAATATTTCTGTTTTTACGTGTTTTTCTTTAAAAAATTGAATTGCTTCTTTTTGCTGCGTTTCGTTGCCGGACAATTCGACGATCAGAATTCCGAAATTGGTCTCGCCGGCATATGCCGTCTGAGCGGTAATAATGTTGGCATTCACACCAAACTGAATGGCAGCCTGAGTCAGAATAGGCTCGTTTACTGATTTTCCGTTCAGTTCTAATCGTAAAAGAGGATGTAAGCCTTCCTTGTAAGCTGACTCTAGACGTTCCTGATACACATCCGGGATATCAATGTGTAAGGAAGAGGCGATAAACTCGCGTGTCAGTTCATGCTGCGGATTGGCAAATATTTCACCTACAGTTCCCTGTTCTATTAGTTTTCCGTTACTTATTACAGCAACCTCGTCACAAATTGCCTTAACGACTTCCATTTGGTGGGTGATGAGCAGTATTGTGATATTAAGACGTTTGTTGATGTCTTTTAACAGATTTAAAATTGACCTTGTAGTTCCGGGATCCAGTGCGCTGGTCGCTTCGTCACACAAAAGCACTTTTGGATTATTAGCGAGAGTTCTTGCAATAGCGACACGCTGTTTTTGACCACCGGAGAGACTGGCAGGATAATCATTGACTTTTTCAGTTAGTCCGACAAGTTCTAATAGTTCCTGTACACGTTCTTTAATGATGCTTTTAGAAACACCGGCTAATTCTAAGGAAAACGCGACATTCTCAAAAACAGTTCTGGAGGATAAAAGATTGAAATGCTGAAAAATCATTCCGATTTGTCTTCTTTCCTGTGCCAGTTGGGAATTGCTTAAGAGCAGCAATGATTTTCCGTCCACGATTACCTCGCCCGAAGTTGGTTTTTCAAGTAAATTGATGCAGCGGATTAAAGTACTTTTTCCGGCTCCGGAAGTACCAATAACACCGAAAATTTTTCCTGGAGGTACATGTAGTGAAACATCCTGCAATGCATTAATTTCACGGCCTGTTTTATAAAAGGTCTTCGTAATATTCTTTAATTCTATCATATTTTATTATTTGCAATCCGTTGAAAGCTAAAGAAGAAAAAAAAGTTCTTCTCAATTTGGGTGCAAATGTAAGCGATATTTATTTTATAATCAAATCTATCGGCTAAGTAGAATATTGATAAAATGTTAAATTTTCAATCAAATGTCTGATTTTTATTTTATGAAGGCATGGATTTGAATCGTTAATTGATTAAATGCTCAGTTTTTCAGTCTCACTTTCCAGTAACGACTGTAAACTGAGACTGAGACTGAGACTGAAAACTTATTCAATATCCAAATCAAACTTCTCCAGCAAACCGGCAAGTGCACTATGGGAAACTTTTGTTCTTTTGATTTTATTTCCGGAAGGGTCAAAAGCATAATTCCTGGAAGACCTGAAATCCGTTTTCTCTAAAATACATTCGACAAAAGTCGCATTCGAAAGATCACAATTTTTAAAAACGGCCAGCGATAAATCAGTATTAGAGAAGTCAACCTCTTTAAGGGAGCAATCTGTAAAATATGTTTTCTTTAATTTTTTATAAATGAAAGTAGAATAATCAATCATGCAATCCTGGAAATTCATTGAAAACAAAAAACTGTTACTGGCGCTAAAGTCCAGTCCCATTAACTTACAGCCGATAAAATTGATGTTTTTCAGTCCGGTATTCTTAAGCACCGCCAGTGAAAGATTGCAGTTTTTAAAAGTACAGTCTAAAAAATCAATATAACTGAAGTCACTTTTCGAAAAGTTGCAATTGATAAATTCACAACTAATAAATTCATTATCGGATAGTTTTTGATCTGAATAATCAACGGTGTCAAAGGTTTTGTTTTGATGCAGTGCGGCTTCCATAAATAGAGGTTGAAATTGATAAATGATTCTAGGCAGGTAAATTTTATTCTAATTCGATACAGTCAAAAACCGTGTTTTTGAGGAATAATTCTGTTATTTCGGTTTCACTGTCAATTCTCAGAATGTTATCGCAATCCTCAAGATCAAAGTTCCATTGGGCATCGGTCAGTAATTCGCTAAGTAATTCGGAGGCTAAGTTTAATTTCGATTTTGTATCAACAGAGGTTTTAAAAACATAAATCATAATTCGCTTTTTTTTTACCCTGCAAATTTCTATAAATAACAACCAGTACGATAGGATTTCGTAATCAATAATCAGGACTTATCAATCAATTTTCGATATTGAATAGGTGTAATACCTTCGTGTTTTTTGAAAAAACGACTAAAGTACGAATGATCTTCATGGCCTACCTGCATGGAAATTTCACTTATAGAAAGTGTGGTCTGGAAAAGCAGGTATTTGGCTTCCAGTAAAATGGTTTCTTCAATCCATTTGGCAGCAGACTTACCGGTAGTAGATTTTACAGATTTGTTTAAATGGTTTGGCGTAATATTAAGCTGGTCCGCATAGTAGTTTACCTGATGGTTTGTTTTAATACCTGCGTAAATCAGTTCCCTGAACCGCGCAGAAATAACATGAGCTGCCGCAGTATTTTTAGAGGTTTTAATGGCGTTAATGTTCATTTCACAGAACAAAGCCATCAGATAAGATTGTATGAGGTCTAAATTGACGGTTTCTGTTTTCAGATATTCAGCTTCGAGACGATTTAGTAAATTGGTGATAAAAGGAAAGTCTTTTTCAGGAACGCTAATTTTTGGATTGCCCCAGATTTTCAGGAAATCAAAATCATGGAGCGTTTCACGGTTGCCGTATTTGCTGATCAGAATATCGGGATGTACCTGACAGATATAACGCTGGTAATTACTGTTAATATCCTCAATTGAGAAAATCTGGCCGGCCGGAACCACAATAATTTCACAGGGTAATGTCTTATACTCCTCAAATCCAAGGTTGATAATGTGTATGCCTGAAGTGATAAAGAGCAGGGTATGGCAAACATGTTTGGAAGGTGGAACAGGATACTGAAGCTGCATGATTTCTTCCAGTTTCAGGCAAAAAAAATGATCCGAATTCGATTTGAAAAGCTGTTGTAGAGGGTTTTCTGATCCAATAAATTTTTCCCGAAATCCCTTTAATTCATATGTTTTTACTTTTTCGGCCGTTTTCATTTTCATCATTTTAATAATACAATCTAAAATCGAGTAGTTGGCAAAGATTGTAATGTTTCTGGAATAATTCTTCTACAACTTCTGTAAGATCGTCATTGTCCTGGTATAAACTAAAAAATGCCTTATCGATTGTACTGCAGCTCGCTATTTTATTATAAGTGGATCCATAACCCGAAATGGCACGTGCTCCGGTAATATCTAAAAAATATTGTGCTTCATCATTGGTTAAATCCAGGATTTTTTTGTTGGCAAAATGAATCACCTTTCCTTTCATTTTTCCTTCAAAAAGTTCCGCAATTTCCTGAAGACTGTAATAATAATCATGAAGGCAGATATTATTGGCTTCTCCGGGCATTACCAGATAAATAATTTCATAGTCCGTAAAATTATGATCTTCGTAAAGTAATACATTCAGACTTTCTTCTAATCCCTCAATTGTATCGCAGGTTTTGTAGATACTGGCAATGCCCCAGTTGATGGCTATTTCCTCCAGATTTTTAACCACGTCGGTAGTTAGGATTGTATCTACGTCCGGAACACCTTCCAGGCAGAAAATAAATTTATCATTATCCATACAATTGTATTTTACCGGTTTTTTTTAAAGTGCCAATAAGATCACTTTTCTCGATGTGACAAATGTATTTTTTCTTGGATAAAAACGAGTACGGGAAATAAATTTTAACGCAATTTTTTTAGCTCATTTAACGAATGTTTATGTTATAAAAAAAATGTAAAGCATTTTTTAGAACCTCTGAAAATGTCTTTACATTAAGATCGATGTTTATGAAGCAGTTAAATTGTCTGAGTTGTTTGAAGTATTCGGCAGGATTAAAAATATAAATCTCAGTTTTCAGCTGCAGTATTCATCCCCAAATGAAACCGTTACTGAGACTGAGATTTTTATATTGTAGTACGATGTGAATTTATAATGTAACCTTTTTTTCTGTCGATTCGAATGAAACCGGATCCGTAAATTAATTGTCTCTGTCCAAAATCAGGAGCTTCTGCCACCATTTTTGTTCTGTTTTATGCAACAGTTCATCCATTGGCCCGTTATTATTAGCTCTTTTATGTCCACAAGCTGCGCAAAAAGAAGCTTTAGAAGTTCTGTAGGGCTTATTGCAGTTTTCGCAAGGCGGGCCGTACAGTTCAATTCTATGGTGCATTATTGCATTAGGCTCCGTTTCTTCAAAACCGGACAGCTCTTTGTAATAGTCGAGCAGCGCTTTAAAACGCTCCTGTCTTGTCATATTACATTTGCCTGTTTCAAAACCCTGGCGATAAAGTTTAGACGCAATTAAATGTTCTTCTTCATTCAACATGGGAATTTCCATTTTACAACGCCAACACCAAAGATTTTCCATAGTTTGATTTTTTATCGATTCAACTTATGTAATGTTTTACTTTTTATGACACCCGGTCTTTTATTGTGCTAATTTGAGTTATTTTATTGATAAATACTTACGGTTTTCCACATTTGAATACAAAAATCGCTTTTATTATGAAAAAAAAAACGAGTAGAAATACCTGTTTTTGAAAAATAGCCATTTATAAGGCATAAAAAAAAGATTACTTTAGACAAATCCATTTTTGAATTGGTCTTTAGTATTTTTTGAAATTCATGTTTTATTTAATTTCAAAAAAAAGATACAGTGATACTATTCTCCGTTAAAATATTTAGATCGGTCGGTTTAATTTTAAAAACACTATTCCAAAAAGAAACGGAATCTTTTGGATAAGGTATTTTTATAACGGAGGGAATCAGTTTTTGGCCATTATTTCTTTCAAAACGAATCTGATCTAAAATATAGGCCTGAACATGCTTTTTATTAAAAGTTTCCAGAAATTCAGGTCTTACCTCTATCTCTTCTGCAAGACAGACACGTCCTTCACCCGATACTGGTGATATATAAGTAATTCCGATAATATCTTCTATTACTGCCAGATCCGTGCGTTTTATTTTTAGCATTTTGAATAGACTAAAGTTGAGGTTTTAAATAAGATTAAGGTCTTAAAATTTTCTCCATGGCTTTTCCTTTTGCCAATTCATCAATCAATTTGTCTAAAAAGCGGATCTTTTGCATGAGTTTATCTTCGATTTGTTCTACACGATAGCCACAAATCACACCGGTAATTTTTGAAGTATTCTGATTCATTTCCGGCGCTTCGGCAAAAAAAGTTTCGAAATCAGTTTTGTGGTCAATTAGTTGCTGCAATGCCTGTTGATTATATCCTGTCAGCCAGTAAATTATAGTGTCTACTTCTTCTTTTGTGCGGCCTTTTTTCTCTGCTTTGCTGATATAGTGCGGATAGACACTTGCAAAAGATGTCGTAAATATTCTATGTTTTTCCATAGCGTTTAAAAACTTGTTTTACAATCGGATCTAATCGAAAGGCTCCCAAAGCTGAATTTTGTTTCCTTCCATATCAATTATATGAACAAATTTTCCGTAATCATAAGTTTCTATCTGGTCGACAATTGTCACGCCTTCTTTTTTTAATTCTTCCACCAATGCTTCCAGATCTGCAACTCTGTAGTTAATCATAAAGTCTTTTGCAGAAGGTTCAAAATATTTTGTAGCCTCGGGAAACGGACTCCATTGTGTTGAGCCATTTTTGGTGGAATCTGTCGCTTCTTTCCATTCAAATGTTGCCCCGTAGTCATTGGTATCCAGGCCCAGATGGGTTTTGTACCAATTTCTCATTTGTTCAGGGTCGTTGCATTTGAAAAAAATGCCCCCAATACCTGTTACTTTTTTCATTTTTTTTGCTTTTTTATTTTTTAAAATCGGAGCGAAACTAAATTCAGAAAATGTTGTGTTTCGTAAATTGATTTTTATCGCTAAGCTAAATTAAGAATTTTTATACTAAATATTCGGGTAAATTTATGGGTACGATAAAATTTTCAAAATTCTGGAATTCAGCATTTAAGAAACTTACGAACATTTAAGAATAATCTCCTAAGAAGAGTTTAAAAAAAACAAATGATAAGGAAAAACAACGATATATCGTTGGCCTTAAAAAATGCAATTTACTGGTATTATACTCCAATTTATCAATAACTTTGAAATTAAGAGTTAACCCTATATACTTAATAGATGAAACCATCTGCCTGCACAGAATATTTTATCGTTATCCTGCTTCTGGTTGGTAATTCGTTCGTTATAAATGCCCAGTCACATTTGTATACGGAGGCAGAAGTAATCAAAAACGAAAAGTCCCTGGCAGAACTAGAGGGAGTTGATAAGGTAAAAACTTTACTGAAATTAAGTGACTGGTATGAAATGTCATACAATAACCCTAAAACATTAGAAAAAGCATTTCAATATGCTGAGGAAGCCCTTCGGATAAGCCAGAATCTTCATTCTAATATTTATGCTGGTAAATGTTATCTGCAACTTTCCATGGTGCAGGAGTTGCGAAATAACAATTCAATGATAGAAGTCAACGCCAGAAAAGCCATAGACGTATTGAGTAAAACAAATCAAACAGATGATTTGGGAGAAGCATGGGTAATGGTCTGGTCCGCTAAAATGCGTACTAATGCACCAATAGAAGAGAGATTAGTTCCAATTTTTAAAGCCGCATCTCAATTTGAAAAATCCAGAAACAATAAAAGAAGCGGTGACTGCTATAGAGAAATCAGCGAATTGTATTTTTCAATCTCAGATTTTCACAACTCTCTAAATTCGCTAAAAAGAGCTATATTTTTCTATAAAGCAGCTAATCTTAAAGAAAATGATATTTATCCTATTTCCTCCAGACTGAACATTATTTATGAAACAGAAAAGAAAAGCATGGATATTATCAAACTTAAAAATAAAACCTTGTTGTAGCAAAGCAAACTGAAAAACGAGATATTTTTACGTAATTCCATGGTAATTTTTGTTTTCCTTTTACTTATAATCCTTGGATTACTTTATAAAAGTTTTATGTTTAAGAAGAGAACAAACAAGGTGCTCGAAACACAACAAAATGAAATCAATAAAAAAAATACCGCACTGCAAAAGCTGGTCGTTGAAAAAGAATGGCTGCTGAGAGAAATTCATCACAGAATAAAAAATAACCTTCATATGGTGGTTGGGCTTTTGGCAAGTCAAACGGAATTTTTAAAAAATGAAGAAGCAGTTCAGGCCATCAACGACAGTCAGAACAGGATTCAGGCTATGTCTTTAATTCATCAAAAATTATATCAGTCAGAGAGTTTATCTATAATTGATATGCCATCTTACATCTTCGAATTAACTGAATATTTAAAAGATTCATTTGAAATCAGAAATACCATCCGGATTATTTTAGACATAGACAGTTTTAATCTGCCTTTATCACATTCAATTCCAATTGGGCTGATTTTTAACGAAGCAGTTACAAATGCTATTAAATATGCTTTCCCGGATCATAAAAACGGAGTTATTACTATTTCACTTAAAGCCGTCAAAAACAACAAGTATGTATTGATTATAGGCGATAATGGTATTGGGCTTCCACCTGATTTTGACCCTTATAACAACCCTTCATTAGGAATAAAGTTAATGCATGGACTTTCTGCCGACATCGATGGAAAGTTTTTAATTACAAATTCAAACGGAACCAAAATAACTTTGGAATTCATTTTCAATGAAAATAATTCTCTTTAACTTAATTGTAAAATGGCAAAACCACTAAAAATACTTATTGTTGAAGATCAGTTTGTAGAGGCCAATCATTTACGGCTTATGCTGAAAAAAGCCGGGCATTCTGTTATGGGAATGGCAAGGTCAGTAACTGATGCCAAATATTATATTGCACAGGAAAAACCGGAATTGGTATTATTGGACATCTTTCTTTCGGGAAAGCAGACCGGTATTGATCTTGCTGAAATACTTAAAGAAGATGATATTCCATTTATTTATCTCTCTGCTAATTCTAATGAAGAAGTGCTGAGCAAAGCGAAACTTACCCATCCTTACGGCTTTTTGGTAAAACCTTTTAGAGAAAAAGATTTATTAATCACCATTGAAATTGCCGAATATCATCAGCAGCACGGAATAGAATCTTCCATTAGAAAAGAGCTCTTGTTTCAGAAACAATTAAAAACCATAGTGACAAAAAGCGGCACCTGGGACGACAGGGTTCTTAACATTATTACTGCATTGCAGTCTTTAATTTCTTTTGATCTTGTAATGGCTGTTTTTTATATGGAAAATAAATTATCCAGCAGAGTTTTGGGCTACGCAAGAACAGGCTTACACGAATACCAGCGAATAGGAATTGAAGAGTTGCAAAATATTACTGCTTTAAAAGAATCTGAAATTACTGAATTGCGGAACAAAAGTAAGGTTGAGACCGAAGCCACATTCTATAACGGTGATGATTTTATAAAAATATGCAATAAAACCCCTATCAAAAGGGTAATAGCATCCGCAATGAATATGCATTCGAATCTCATGCTGCCCGTTCCTTTATCACTCAGTAATAATGGCGGACTATATTTATCTTTTTTCAGCAGAAAGGCAGACAATTATAATAAAAACCATTTAACACTATGCGAGAGGCTTCAGGAACCCTTAATTTTTGCCATTGAAAATTTAATCAGTCATGATAAGAAATTAGACCATAAACATACTTCTTCTGAAAATCCCGATAAAAGTAAGCATATAAAAAATTCAGGCTTTGAATCAATTGTGGGGAAAAGTCCGGCCCTGCTAAAAATATTTGATCATATTTTGCAGGTGGCTCCCGCTGATACAACAGTTTTGATTACTGGAGAAAGCGGTACGGGAAAGGAAAGTATTGCCCATACTATCAGAGAGCTTTCAACAAGAAAGAATCAGCCTTTTGTTAAGATTAACTGTTCTGCGCTGCCTCCGAGTCTTATAGAATCGGAGCTATTCGGACATGAAAAAGGATCTTTTACCGGTGCATCAGAAAGACGAATTGGTAAATTTGAACAAGCAGATAATGGTACCTTATTTCTGGACGAGATCGGTGATATGCCATTGGAAATGCAGGCAAAACTGCTAAGGGCGATTCAGGAAAAAGAAATTGAACGTGTTGGAGGAAATGTTTCCATAAAAGTAAATGTCCGGATTATTGCAGCTACCAATTGCAATCTTGAAAAGGAAGTCGCTGATGGTCGTTTCAGACTTGATTTGTATTACAGGTTAAATGTATTTCCGATTCAGTTACCGCCTTTACGGGAACGAAAAGAAGATATCGGTCTTCTTGCCCGTCATTTTATTGCTGTCTATAGTTCTAAAACGGGAAAAAATGTGACGGAAATAGCGGAAAGTGCTTTAAAAAGTCTTTTATCCTATCAATGGCCGGGGAATATCCGTGAACTTGAGAATCTTATTGAGAGAAGTATTCTTTTGGCAAAGACAGACACCATTGAGCACATCCCTCTCCCTGCTTTTGATGAAGTGAAAATAAATAACAATTCAAATGAGTGGTACTTTAAAACTATTCAGGAAAATGAAAGAGAGCATATTATAAATGTTTTGGAGAAATGCAACGGAAGAATCAGAGGAACGGGAGGAGCATCAGAGATATTAGGGCTTCCTCCCACAACACTGGCTTCAAGAATGCAGAAATTGGGCATAAAGAGAAGTCATTTCTAAATTGTGAATTTGTAAAATGTAAGATGTGAAATGTAAAAATGGTTTGAAATACTTTTAAATTTACTAAATAGTGTTACTTACATTTTACTGTTATATTTCACATCTCACAAAAAAACGATATTCAGTTGCATTATTTTCGTTGTACGACGAAATAAAGTCGTTTAAAATTACAATTAAAAATATAACTTACTGAAAAACAATTAGTTGATAAAAAGGTTCGGTTTTAGTTTATACTTTGGCATAACATTAAAATTTGTATTATGCTGACTGAAAACCCTACTACGATACTTTTTATTACAGGCGCATTTGTAAGCAATAAATGCTGGGAGGAATGGAAAGTTTTTTTTGAAAGCAAAGGCTTTAAAACGCTGGCTCCGGCGTGGCCTTATAAAGACGCTCCTGCAGCTGTTTTACGCGATCGTCATCCTGATCCTCAAATTGCAGGTCTCAGGTTAACTCAATTAATCGAATACTTTGAGGAGGTTGCCGGAAGCCTTCCTCAAAAACCTATTATAATTGGCCACTCTATCGGCGGGCTTATAGCACAGATACTTTTACAGCGTAATCTGGCATCAGCCGCAATTGCCATTCATTCAGTTCCTCCACAGGGAATTATGACTTTTAAATTTTCTTTTTTAAAAGCAGGCTGGGGACCGCTTGGTTTTTTTACTTCAGCAAAAAAAACTTTTTTAATGAGCTTCAGCCAGTGGCAGTACGCATTTACTAACGGAATGCCTGAAGAATGGCAGGACAAAGCGTATTGTGACTCCGTTGTTCCGGAATCTAAATTAATCGTTCGTGATACGATCACTTCAGCTGCAAAAGTAGATTTTCGCGCTCCGCATAAACCCTTGCTGCTAATTGCAGGATCAAAGGATCACACTATTCCGGAATCCCTGAATTATGCTAATTACAAAAAATACACAGACAAAAATTCTATTACCGATTTCAGGGTTTTTCCCGAAAGAAATCATTTTGTTTTAAATCAGCCCGGCTGGCAGGGAATTGCTGTCTTTATACAAGACTGGATCTTAAATCTGCCCGCATAAAATTATAATAACCAATTATTTAGTAACCAATTAAAATTTTAATTATGAAAACAAATTTAGTAAACACCGCCTTTTTAAACTTCAAAAACAGAGCAGCCCAGTTTTTCACCTTTGGATTTTTACTATTGACTTTAATTTCTTGTAATAAAAAAACAGAAGAAAATCCTGCGACAGAAACAAAAACTGCAGCAGCAGCCGACACGGCTCAAGTTGCACCTGCAGATCCGCCATCGAATTTCAAACATGCCACCGCATTGGTAAATGGCGTAAATATTCATTATGTAATTGGCGGTAAAGGAGAACCTCTTGTACTGGTACACGGTTTTGGTCAAAACTGGTACATGTGGAACCGTCTGCTTCCGGAACTTTCCAAACATTTTACGGTGATCGCACCGGATCTTAGAGGAGTTGGTGAATCAGACAAACCGGAAACCGGTTATGATAAAAAAACAATGGCTACTGATATTCATGAACTGGTGAAAAAATTAGGATACAATTCCGTTAATCTTGCCGGACACGATATCGGACTTATGGTAGCCTACGCTTATGCTGCGCAATATGGCAGTGAAGTTAAAAAATTAGCTTTGATGGATGCGCTGCTTCCGGGTATTGAACCGGTTTGGTCTAAAGTTTCGGCATCAGCATGGTGGTTCGGATTTTTTGCATGGCCGGCTTCAGGAGATATCGTAAAAGGCAAAGAGAAAGAATTTTTGATCAATTTCTGGCCAATGGTAGGACATGTTAAAGATCCTTTTACAGCCGAAGAAACTGCTGAATTTGTGAGAGCCTATGCGGTTAAAGATGGTGCAAAATCAACTTTTAAATGGTTTGGAGCTTTTCCACAAGATGGAAAAGACAATCTGGTTTTTGCAAAAACGAAACTTAAAATGCCATTACTGGCGATGGGCGGTGAATATTTTGCGGCGGCTTTCCTTAAAGATCATTCCAAATTAGTAGCCGAAAATGTAACCGAATCACAAATTGCAGGTTCAGGACATTGGCTCGTTCAGGAAAATACAGCTCAGGTACAAAAAGATTTACTGGCTTTTTTCCTTGCAAAATAAGGTAACAGAAACAGACCAATTAAATCTGAAAAAATGAAACAAATATTTGTAATACTATTATTTTTCTTTGGTCTGTTGGTACAGTCTCAGGAAAAAGCGGACCTGATTATCTACAACGGAAAAATTGCCACCATGCAAAAACCCGGCGAATTTGTTCAGGCACTGGCAACAAAAAATGGAATTATCCTGGCAACCGGAACTTCAAAAAGTATTTTGGAAAGTTATAAAACCACAGCAACTAAAACCATTGATGTCAAAGGTAAAACCGTGGTTCCGGGACTAAATGACAGCCATATTCACGTGATTCGTGAAGGGCTCAATTATAATTCGGAATTGCGGTGGGACGGAGTTAAAACGTTGAAAAGAGCGATGGAAATGCTTAAAGAACAAGCCGCCAGAACGCCGCCCGGAGTCTGGATCAAAGTAATCGGGGGCTGGAATGAATTTGGATTCGAGGAAAAAAGACAACCCACCATCGACGAAATAAATGCGGCCGTTCCTGACAAACCTGTTTTTATAACCTATTTGTATGGTAAAGCATTTTTGAACAAAAAAGGAATCGAGGTTTTAGGCTATAACAAAGACACCCATTATGAAGGCAGTGTTTTAGAACAAGACAAAAACGGGAATTTAACCGGATTGATGTTTGCAAAAGAAACACCAAAAGCCATTTACACTACTTTGGGATTAACCACAAAATTAACTCCCGAAGAAAGAATAAACAGTTCGCTTCAGTTTAATCGGGAACTCAACCGTTTTGGTTTAACATCAGTAATCGATGCAGCAGGGGGATCACAAAACTACCCTGCAGATTATTCGACTTCTATGGAATTGGCCAAACAGGGAAAACTGAACCTCAGGATTTCCTATTATCTCTTTGCCCAGCAAAAAGGAAAAGAACTTCAGGATTATGAAAAATGGGTTTCCGAAACGGTTATCAACAAAAATGATAATCTTTTAACAGCCAACGGTTATACCGAAGAAGGTGCCGGTGAAAACATAGTAGCCTCTGCGGCAGATTTTGAAAATTTCCTGGAACCAAGAATTGTCCTTTCTGATGAAATGGAAAAAGATCTGGAACCTATCATCCGATTACTGGTTAAAAACAGATGGCCGTTTCGATTACATGCCACTTACGGCGAATCGATCGACAGAATGCTGAATGTTTTTGAGAAAGTCAATAAAGATATTCCGTTTAACGGATTGCGTTGGTTTTTTGATCATGCCGAAACGATTACACCTCAGGAATTAGACAGGGTAAAAGCGCTTAATGGCGGAATCGCGGTTCAGTTCAGAATGTATTTTCAGGGAGAATTGTATCAAAAAATGTATGGTACTCCAAAAACACAATTGCCTCCCATTAAAAGTATGTTAGCTATGGGAATCCCTGTTGGAATGGGAACTGACGCTACCCGTATTTCAACGTACAATCCCTGGATGGCGCTGCACTGGCTCATTACAGGAAAAACTTTAGGCGGCATGCAGTTTTGGCCAAAAGACCAGGTTTTGGATAAGTTTACCGCACTTCAATTATACACGGCAGGAAGCGCCTGGTTTTCTGGTGAGGAAAAAGAAAAAGGAAAGCTGGTAAAAGGAATGTATGCTGATTTCTCGGTTTTATCAGAGGATTATTTTACAATTTCAGCCGATAAAGTTCGAAATATCGAATCGGACCTGACCCTTGTAAATGGAAAAGTAGTGTACGGCGCAAGAGATTTTAAAGCACTTGATCCTGAAATTGCTCCGGTAATTCCGGATTGGTCGCCAGTAAAATATTTTGGCGGCTATACTAAAAAACTTTAAACATAAATAAAATTCGTTGGATGTATTGCTGACACATAGAGATGTAAATTAAAATAATAGCCACAGATTAAAGGATTAAACAGATTTCAAAAATAAAATCTGCTCCATCTGCCAAATCTGCGTGAAAAACGAACACATACATTAAAATTTTAAAATCAATATTGATTATGTGTTTTAAACCAATTACATCCAATGAATTTAATCAAACAAAATCTATAAAATTCAGATCATGAAAATTCAAAAAATAATTTCAGGATTAACTATCATCATCTTGTGTGTGCTGACGAATACAGTGGCTTATGCACAATTTCCAATGCCCGATCACGTGCCCATTTGGGACGCCAACAAAGTGACTTTAAAGTTGCATAAAATTGCAGAGAATGTGTATGCAGTTTCACCAAGTACAACCGAAACAGAAACCACGAAAGGTATTGCGCAAGCCACTTCGGCAGGATTTATTGTGGGTGACAAAGGCGTGCTGCTTATTGAAACCATGCTGAGCAAAGGGCTATACGATCAGCTTTATAAATTGATTCGATCTGTAACGCCAAAGCCTATCGTTTATGCCATCAATACCAGCGATCACGGCGATCACTGTTTTGGAAATTATTTACTTCCGAAAGAAACCATTGTGATTCAGAATGAATTCTGCAAAGAGAATCTGGCTAAAAATTATGGCAATATCAAACAATTTATGATCATGCTTTTCGGAAAAGGAAGAGGTATTGAAGAAAGTGTTTACCGTTCCGCCGACATTACGATAGCGATTAACCAGACCCTGAAAATTGACATGGGAAAAGGCAATATTGTAGAGGTAATCAATGTAGGAACCGCACAATCTCCGGCAGATCTTTTTGTCTGTCTGAAATCGGCTTCCGGAAATGTATTATGGGCAGGAAATCCTTTTATTGCCGAAAGTCCAACTATTCCGTGGCTGTTTGACGGGTATTTTTTAGAACCGGTTCAAAACCTGAACAAAATTTACAATATGATTTCGGATAAGGATATTGTCGTTCCGGGACACGGACGTATTACCAATAAAGCCGGAATCAAATATACGATCGATTATGTAACCGCTTTGCAGACCAATGTGGAAAATGCCGTAAAAAAAGGACTCACTTTAGAAGAAACTAAAGCCACTGTAACGATGAAGGAATTTGATAAAGGGTATGAACTTTTTAACTGGCTGCATTTTAATTTCAATCTTCCGAATGCCTACAAGGATATCAAACAAAACGGAACTAAATAAAGAGTAATCAGCTGGTAATACTTTAAAATTTGATGTATGAAAAACAAGATACTATTACTGGTTTTGTTGATTTCAATAGCAGGATCTGCACAGCGCTATCCGGATTTTAAATCACTTCGATTTGATGAAAATTATAGTTTTCTTGAGAATGATACCGTAAGCAATGATTGGTACAAAACAGTGAAATTCCTGCCCGTTTCTTCTTCTAAAAAGACCTATATCAGTTTTGGGGGCGATATACGGTTTCAGTACTTCTATGCTAAAAATGAAAATTGGGGAGATGGCCCGCAGGATAACGATGGTTATGTTTTAGGAAGATATTTGTTTCATGCCGATTTCCATGCCGGAAAACACTTCAGAACTTTTGTTCAGGTGCAAAGCAGTATGGCTGACGGAAGAATTGATCCGAATCCTGTGGAACAGAATCCGCTTGAAGTGCATCAGGCATTTGCCGATTTCAAGATGATAGATGAGGGTAGTAAAAGACTGATTTTTAGACTAGGAAGGCAGGAACTCACTTACGGATCACAACGTTTGGTAGCGGTTAGGGAAGGGCCCAATAACAGACAGTCTTTTGATGGGATAAAAACGATTATAGCCAGAGAGAATGTTACAGCTGATTTGTTTTACACGCATTATGTAGTGGCACACGATGGTATTTTTGACGACGCATCCAATAAAGACAGACAACTATGGGGAAGTTATGTTGTCTTTAATAAAATACCAATTGTCAAAAATATTGATGTGTATTATTTGGGTTACCAAAGAGCAAATGCCGCCTTTAATGATGCAGCAGGAGAAGAAAAACGACATTCAATCGGAACCCGTATTTGGGGAAAAACGGAAAACTGGCGTTACGATGGTGAAGCCGTTTACCAGTTTGGGGATGTGGCCGAAAAAAGGATCAATGCCTGGACTGCTTCCGTGAATGCGGGATATCGTTTTAATGCCGTAAAATTTCGTCCGGAAATTGGCTTTAAGGCCGAGGTAATCAGCGGAGACAAAAAGGCAGGGGATTCCAGTCTGCAGACTTTCAATCCGCTTTTTCCAAGAGGCGCTTACTTCGGACTGGCTTCTGTAATCGGACCCTCCAATTTGATTGATTTTCATCCGTCGCTGAGTTTTGAAATTGCCAAAAATGTAGATTGGATTATTGACTATGATATGTTTTGGCGCTACAGCGGCTACGATGGTATTTACGCGCCAAATACGTCACTCATTTATCCCGGAGATACTACCACAGAAAAGAAAATCGGGAATCAGCTCGAAAGCGAAATCGTCTGGGAGCCTAATCAATATATTTATTTCAGGCTCGAAGCGACCTGGTTTAAAGCAGAAGATTATATCAAAGCATCCGGAACAGGTAAAAACATCTTCTTTACCGGACTCACGATGCAGCTTCACTTTTAAGCAAATTTAATCACACGAAAATTATGGAACAAACTGTAATACAATCAAAAATGAAAAAGGTACAATTAACAGCACTACTGCTGTTGATGAGTTTTTCGATACAGGCGCAGTTATATTCTGATGAAGAAATCAATACAAAGCAGACAGTAGATAAATTCTTTGGATATGTCGGAGCCAAAAATCCGGAAAAAATAGCCTCTATGGTTTCAGAAAACGTAGACTGGTACATTTTCGAATCGAAATATATGCCCTGGACAGGACACCGTTCTAAACGCGCAGAAATTTCGGAATTATTCAAAACGCTGTTCAGTTATTTTATTGATGGGAGCGAAAAACTGGAAGCCCGGTCCTTTTTATTGCGGGGTAATGAAGTAGCCGTATTTGGCACTGTAGAGCGAACGGTAAAGAAAACAGGTAAACATTTCAAGATGCCTCTGGCAATGCACATCACAGTGGAAAACAATCTGATAACCAAATTTTCACTGTACGAAGAAACATTAATTATTGAAAAAGCACTTCACTAAAAACAGAATTTAATATTTAGTGTAAAAACAAGGAGAAAGAGTTTTCAAATAAGAAAATTTCAAGATTCGATTGTTTTTGCCTTTTTGATTGTGATAATGGCTGCCACATCATTTTGTACAATAGAGGACAATAAAAGAATTAAAACCAAAATCAATGATAACCTAAAATTTATTTATTATGAAAAATTTACTCTCAGCAGTACTGTTTTTAGTTGCTGTTACAGGATTTTGCCAAAAGCCAGGTCCTGCATTGTTAAACCCGACCAATCATGCATTAGTATTGATAGATTATGAAGGTCAGATGGCTTTTGCAACCAGCAGTATTAGTATAGACCAATTACGAAACCATGTTGCATTGGTAGCAGGAGCATCCAAAATATTTGATATTCCTACTGTCGTGACTACCGTGGCCGAAAAATCATTCAGCGGACCTATGTTTCCTGAAATTTTAGAATTGTATCCGGAATCTACTTATATCGATCGTACTACGATGAACACCTGGGAAGATGTAAACGCCTATAAAGCCATTGTAGGCAAAAACAAGAAAAAACTGGTTTTTGGTGGCTTATGGACAAGCGTATGCATTGTTGGTCCGGCTCTGTCAGCCATTAGTGAAGGTTATGATGTCTATGTAATTACAGATGCCTGCGGAGACGTCAGTAAGGAATCGCATGATCAGGCTATCACACGTATGGTTCAGGCTGGCGCACATCCTATGACTTCTCTCCAATATCTGTTAGAACTTCAAAGAGACTGGTCAAGACAAGCAACTTATAAACCGGTAAATGATCTTGTGGTTAAATATGCCGGAGGTTATGGAGTAGGAGTACAATATGCACGTCAGATGGTGAAGCATTAAGAATGCACATTGTTTATTAATCATTTAAAACCAAAATCATGAAAAACAATTTACAAATGATAAAATTTCAACGTTCAAAATGGTTCTCCTTTTTGTTTGTGATAATGGCTGTCCTTTCGTTTAACACAGTAAATGCACAGCAAAAAGTAAAAAATATTGTCCTTATACACGGTGCTTTTGCCGATGGATCGGGTTGGGAAGGAGTTTATAGAATCCTTACCAAACATGGCTATAATGTAAGTGTTGTAGGGAATCCGAACACGGGACTGGCAGATGACGCAGAAGCAACCAGAAGAGTTTTGGAACGCCAGGATGGTCCGGCAATTTTGGTAGGACATTCTTACGGAGGTGCTATCATTACTGAAATCGGATTAGAAAAAAATGTAGCGGGACTTGTTTTTGTCGCGGCCTTCGTTCCGGATGCAGGAGAATCATTACTGCAGCTGGCACAATCTGGACCTCCCTCTCCAAATTCTGGTATTTTGCCTCCTCAAAGCGGGTTTTTGTGCCGATGTCAGTGCCGAAAAAGCAGCTTTTATGTACGATTCGCAAATTCCTGTGGCCTTTGCAGCTTTTCAGGCGCCCATTACCAAAGTCGCGTGGAAAACAAAACCAAGCTGGTATATAGTGGCTTCGGAGGATCAGACCGTGCCACCGGAAGGCCAGCGCTTTATGGCGAAGCGCGCCAATGCAAAAATTACGGAAATCAAAGGCAGTCATGTTGTTTTTATCTCACAGCCGGCCGCAGTTGCCGCAGTAATTGAAGAAGCGGCAAAAGGCGCTTTGAAATAAAGATAAATTTTAGTGAAACCACGATGAAGGACAGAAGAACATTTCTTAAACAAGCAAGCCTCGTTGGGCTTGCGGGATTGTTGCCAACAACTACATTGCTTGCAGGTGATTTCAAAGCAGAAACACTAGCCAGTGATAAAGATTCGGTGACCAGGTGGGCAGACGGATCACGTTTGGTCGTATCCTTGTCTATGCAGTTTGAAGCGGGAGGTCAGCCTGTAAATGCTGAGAGTCCATTTCCACAAAACATGCAAAAAGGATTCGTTGACCTTCCGGGGAAGACGTGGTATCAGTACGGGTACAAAGAAGGAATTCCAAGAATGCTCGACAATTGGGATAAGCTCGGAGTAAAAGTTACCTCTCACATGGTGGGGTCGGCAGTATTAAAAAATCCTGCTCTTGCAAAGGAAATTGTGGAAAGAGGGCATGAAGCTGCCGCTCACGGGATGGACTGGGCAACGCAATATTCTATGCCCTATGAAACTGAAAAAAAGTTCATCAGGGATGGTGCCGATGCTATAAAAAAAATAACCGGTTTTGAACCTGTGGGTTATAATGCCAATTGGTTAAGACGGGGTACCAATACACTCGAAATTTTGCAGGAACTTGGCTTTAAGTACCATATTGATGACTTAAGCCGTGATGAGCCTTTTTTAGTAAAGGTAAAGGGAACTGATTTTGCAGTGGTTCCATACACCATTCGCTGTAACGATATTGTATTGATAGAAGGAAAGAATTTTAGCGCAGATCAGTTTGCACGCCAGGTCATAATGGAATTTGACCAGCTTTACAGGGAATCTGAAAAGAAACGCAGGCAGATGTCTGTAAGTTTTCATGATCGCATAGGAGGTACACCACAAATGGTTGCCGCAACGACAGAAATCATCAGTTACATGCAGCGCCATAAGGGAGTTAGCTTTAGACGAAAAGACGAGATTGCCCAAATGGCTTATGAAGATAAGAATATCATAAGGGAATGATGATCCGGCTAAAAGCTAAGTTCTAATTTTTTAAAATAATAATCAGACCTAAAATGAAGTATCAGAAATTATTTCAGCAATACAACTTAAGCGGGAATCAATTGAAAAACCGTTTTCTAATGGCTCCAATGACCCGGTCAAGAGCTTCACATCCGGGTGATATTCCAAATGCTTTAATGGCCGAGTATTACGCTCAAAGAAGCACAGCCGGTATTATAATTACAGAAGCAACTCAGATTTCTTTGCAGGGAAAAGGCTATGCCAATACCCCGGGTGTTTACAGTAAACAGCAAATAGAAGGCTGGAAATTAATAACAGATGCCGTACATAAAAACGGAAGTATCCTATTTCTGCAATTATGGCATGTGGGCAGAGTCAGCAGTTCAAAAGTTAACGGATTGCAACCTATAGGACCTTCACCCTTAACAGCTCAAAACACAAATGTTTACATATTTGACGGCGCTCCAAACGGAGATGTAACTTTTG
Organism: Flavobacterium circumlabens; assembly: GCF_004345565.1. Classification (GTDB taxonomy): domain Bacteria; phylum Bacteroidota; class Bacteroidia; order Flavobacteriales; family Flavobacteriaceae; genus Flavobacterium; species Flavobacterium circumlabens. Next base: position 322,595 of record NZ_SLWA01000005.1, read on the forward strand.
TTCCGGTAGAAGAACCCAGGGAAATGAATAAAATCGATATCAGTACTGTAATTAATGAATTTGTAGAAGGTGCTAAAAATGCGATTGAAGCCGGTTTTGACGGCGTTGAAATTCATGGCGCAAACGGTTATCTGATCGATCAGTTTTTACGAAGCAACAGTAATAAACGAACAGATGCGTATGGCGGAACCATGGAAAACAGAATTCGTTTGCTGATTGAAATTTCAAAAGCGGTAGCCGATGCAATCGGAAGAGAAAAAACAGGAGTAAGACTATCACCATTTATCAGCTTTAAGGATATGAGTGATCCTGAGATTTTGCAAACCATAATGCTTGCTGCAGCCGAATTAAACAAACTGGATCTTGCTTATATTCATCTTTGTGAGGTCGATTGGGATGATGCACCTCAAATTCCAATTGAGTTTAGAATGAAACTTAGGGATACTTTTAGCAATACCATTATTGCTACAGGAAATAAAACCCCTGAAGAAGCGGAGCAATTACTTCAGGATAATTTAGTCGATTTAATTGGCTTTGGAAGAAATTTTTTAACCAATCCGGATTATCCTGCTAAAGTAAAACAAAACCTGAGCTTAAATAAAATTTCAGACAATCACACTTTATTTGGCGGAGGTACGGCAAGAGGTTATACCGATTATCCCTTTATAAAATAAATGTTTTTTAGCTCTTTAACAGATAATAAAAACTTTAAATAAACAGATTATGAAAAATGAAAATAAAACATGGTTCATCACCGGAACTTCGCAGGGTATTGGACTTATTTTGGTGAAACAATTACTGAAGCAGGGATATAATGTTGCCGCAACAGCCAGAAATGCCGAAACGCTCAAAAAGGCTGTTGGCAGTTCATCATTGCAATTTCTTCCGTTACAGGTAGATTTAGTTGACGAAAAAAGTGTCAAACAAGCGGTAGAAACTACGGTTGCCCAGTTCGGTTCAATAGACTATTTAGTCAATAATGCCGGATATGGTCTGATAGGAGGAATCGAAGAAAGCTCAGATGCTGAAGTTCGAGCCAATTTTGATGTGAACGTTTTTGGTTTACTAAATGTAACCCGTGCGATTCTCCCTTATATGAGGCAAAAGAAATTGGGACATATCATTAATATCTCTTCTGTTTTTGGACTACTTGCAGGAGCAGGCTGGGGAATCTATTGCAGTACCAAATTTGCCGTTGAAGCTATTTCTGAAGCTTTAGTCCAGGAAGTAAAGCCTTTTGGCATAAAGGTTACCCTTATTGAACCCGGGTATGTGCGTACCAATTTCCTGAACAGTTCGTCCTTAATTGCATCAAAAAATCCGATAAGCGATTATACGGAAATACGCGAGGCAGTAAGAACACATCAGGAAGATCTTGGCGGGAAACAGTTAGGTGATCCTGAAAAAGTAGCCGCATTAATTCAACAGATAACCACACTGGAAGCGCCTCCACTTCATTTATTAACAGGATCTGACGCGTATCAGTTTGCTAATTATAAAATTGATTCGTTAAAAAATGAAATAGAAGCCAACAAAGAACGCACGTTCTCTACAGACTTTACAGCATAATTATTGCTTACTATTTATATTATTAATTATTGTGAAACATCAATTTCAAACAGCAGTTGAAATTGGTGTTTTTTTTTGAAACAGAGTACTTGTTAAAGTGTGAACTAAAACCATTTTAAAGTATAGGTCGCTTTTTTCTGATATTAAAAACAAATATTTAGATTTATTTATTCCTCCAAAACAAGCAAATGCTTATAAAATAAGGCTTCCCGATTACTAAAATTTCAGCATTTTAATTTTAACGAACTATTAACAGAAATAATAACGGAACGATCGTTCCGTTATTGTAAATTTGTCCCATAAATATTTAAACACAATATAAAAATGAAAACAATAATTAGAAATTTAGCCATGCTTTCAGGAGCATTTTTAATGGGGATTAGTTTACACGCACAAGATAAACCGGTAGAAGCTGCTAACCCGCCAGCCAACTTTAAACACGCAACTGTAAAAGTGAATAATGTTGACATTCATTACGTAATTGGTGGTAAAGGGGAACCATTGGTATTAATTCACGGTTTTGGTCAAAACTGGTATATGTGGAACAGACTTTTACCGGAACTATCCAAACATTTTACATTTATTGCTCCGGACTTAAGAGGAGTAGGGGAATCAGGCAAACCTGATAGCGGTTACGATAAAAAAACAATGGCATCAGACATTCTGAACTCGTAAAAAAATTAGGTTACAAAAGCATCAATTTAGCGGGACATGATATTGGTCTCATGGTAGCTTATGCCTATGCAGCACAATATCCAAACGAAGTAAAAAAATTAGCCTTAATGGATGCTTTGCTTCCGGGAATTGAGCCTGTATGGTCGCAGGTTTCAGCGTCAGCATGGTGGTTTGGATTTTTCAGCTGGCAGCCTTCAGGATCTATTGTATCCGGAAAAGAAAAAGAATTTTTAACCGGATTTTGGCATGTAGTAGCTTTCGCGAAAGATTCTTTTACAAAAGAAGAATCAGCTGAGTTTATCCGTGCATACTCTTTAAACGGTGTCATAACAGGAAGTTTCCGTTGGTTTGGGGCTTTTTCACAAGATGCAAAAGATAATGTTGAATTGATGAAAACGAAATTAAATATGCCAGTGCTCACGATGGGAGGACAGTATTTTGCTGCAGCATTTTTAAAAGAGCATACAAAAATTGTAGCCAACGATGTGCACGAAACGAATATTCCAAATTCAGGACACTGGCTGGTACAAGAGAATACTGCCGCTGTACAAAAAGGGTTATTAGAGTTTTTTCTTGAAAAAAAATAATTTTTACAAGAGTCAAAAACTGCAGCCGTTATTAAGTAATAGTAATAACGGCTGCAGTTTTTTTATCACTGATTAATGATTTTTTTACTGTTCTTATTCAGCCTGATTGCTCATTAATTGTTTTAATGTAATCTATATTATTTTTCCTCTTCTAAATCGTCAACGGCCGAAATCTGATCCAGAATATTCGTTTGGTTGGGCGAGATGTAGTTTTTTGTCTCGGCGGGAGTTTCTTTCTTAAAAAGCATATCCAAGGCATTGTATAGTCTTAATAAAACATCTCTGTCTTCTTTTTCAATCTCCAAAGCGGTATTAAAATTAAAAACATAATTATTCGAATTGCGTACTTCTACTTTTATCGTTTTTGAGGTGATTTTAAATTTGACTATATCCATATTGTTTCTTGTTTTTTAGCTGGTATTTGACTTATTCTTAATAAGTTCTGTTTTCTCGTTTTTTCCGCAGATAGTGAAGAAAAGATTCCAAATAGGGATGAGATTTCACAAAGGTAATATTCTTTACTAGCTTTTTGAAAATCAATAATTCAAAATTAATTTTTTATCCAATCAAAAATATACTAAAAAATAACTTTTCGCATATAATTTATCAGTAATAAGCATTGTATGAGATAAATGAGTAGATATTAAATTAATGTATCGGTGCTTAAATGATATTTTTATTTTGGTGTGCGTGAAAGATTTTCCAAAAATACCATCGAGCAATTTTTAAAAAACAGGTAAAAAATGAGATTTAGTATAGCTTGAATTCTGATGGTGTAGCGCAACTAAAAATGCTTATAAGGAAGATGCAAATTCAACGCATAATAAATACAGGACAAATTATTGGACAACTAAATTCTTTTATTGCCTTCTAGTCACATTTAATAGGGTTCCTATAATATTAGTCGTACATTTGATACCCCTGCTATTTCGCAAAAAAATCCTAATCTAAGTTTATGAGTAATGAAGAACCAAACTATATTGTTGCAATCGGTGCTTCTGCTGGCGGCTTAGAAGAAATAAACACTTTTTTTGAGCGTACGCCGCATGATGGCATATCCTATATTATTGTACAACACTTGTCTTCGGATTTTAAGAGTGCAATGGTAGAACTGTTGTCTAAACACAGCAGTTTGTTAGTGAAAGAAGCGAAAGAAGGAATGGAAGTTTATAAAAATGTAGTCTACCTTATTCCCAATGATAAGTTTATGGGAATCAAAAACAATAAACTCCAGTTAACGGATAAGGATAAAATAAAAGGGCCACATCTTACTATTAATACTTTTTTTAATGCCCTTGCCATCGACAACGGTAAAAAAGCAATTGGAATCGTTCTCTCCGGTTTAGGGTCTGATGGTAGTGAAGGTATAAGAGCCATAAAAGAAGCAGGCTGAATGACCATTGCCAGAAATCCACAAAATACCGAATTCAGCAGTATGCCCGAGCAGGCTATTGCCACAGATATGATCGATTACATTCTGGAACCTCAGTTTATGCCGGATGTTATTGCAGCGTATGTAAAAAGTAATGATGAAGTATCAGAGAATACCAAAGCTGATAAGAGTAACATCACTGAAATTATTGATTATATCCATCAGAATTTACCATTTGATTTTTCAGATTATAAAGATACGACCATACTCCGCAGAACCAAAAGAAGAGCGGCGGCACTCAATATTTACGACCTGAAGGATTATTTATTATTTCTAAAAGAAAATCCGGAAGAACTCAAAGTATTGGCAAAAGATTATTTAATCAGCGTTACTTCATTTTTTCGCGACACAGAGGCTTTCGATCTGATCGAGAAAACTATTTTACCAAGAATATTAGAAAATCTTAATCCACGTGATGAAATTAAATTGTGGGTCGCAGGTTGTGCAACAGGAGAAGAAGCGTATTCAATTGCTATTCTCTTAAATGAATTGCTGGTTGGGAGATTTAAAGATACAGTGGTAAAGATTTTTGCAACAGATATCGATTCCGCAGCATTGCTTTATGCCGGAAAAGGAGCTTACAGCGCTGATCGCATTAATGGTATCAGTGCAAAGAGGCTCAGTGAATATTTTAATTTTGACGGAAAAAATTACATTGTAAAGCCGGAAATTCGCAAGATGCTGATATTTGCACAACACGATCTTGTCAAAAATCCTCCCTATTGCAACATGCATTTTATAAGCTGCCGTAATTTGCTGATTTACATGACGCCAATTCTTCAGAAAAAAATCTATGCTATGTTATTGTTTGGTCTTAAAACCAATGGCTTTCTGTTTTTAGGTTCAAGTGAAAATCCGCTAACCATTATAGATAATTTAGAGGTAGTTAATAAAAAATGGCGGATTTATAAGAGTCTGAAGGATAAGCGGACTGTTAACTTTGATACGTTTGCCCTGCCGGAACTTAGTACCTATCGACAGACGACAGCCATCAAAGACGATCCCTCCAAGAATATGAATACTACTTTTACAGAGACCGTTAATAGCTTAATAGCAAATTATATCGGGTATCTGGCGATTTGCGTTGATATCGAGAATACGGTAATCAAATCTTATGGCAATACATCAAAATATCTTTTGCCACAAAATTTCAATACCAATTTGCCGGAATTACTGCCCCGATCTTTAGCCGTTGCTTACAATACGCTGAGTAAAGAAGTTCTGAAAACGGAACAATTTGCAAGTGCAAAAGGTATCATTTTTAAACTCAATGATATCGTTATGGAAGTCAATCTTTCCGTAGGCCCTGTTAATATTGATGGTGGAAAACAGAAAGGACTCATTGTTATTTTTAATGACGATAAAACTACAAGTTCCGATAAGGATAAATACCCCTTATTTAACGAAGTAGAATATAATAACAAATATACCGAAGCGCTCGAAGAAGAACTGGTAGAAGTAAAAAGCCAACTTCAGGACGCACATGATAAACTGTCGGCTTCGAATGAAAATATGCAGTCTTTTAATGAAGAATTAATTTCAGCCAACGAAGAAATGCAAAGCACCAACGAGGAAATGCAGTCTGTTAACGAAGAGCTTCATACCATAAATGCGGATTATCAGTTGAAAAATAAAGAACTCGCTGAAATCAATGACGATCTTAATAATTATTTCAGAAGTAATATAAACGGACAAATTTTTATCGACAGTAATCTGAGATTAATGAAATACTCCCCTGGTGCCGTTAAACATATTAATTTGGTAAATACTGATATTGGACGTCCAATTCACCATATTTCAACAAATATAAAATTTGATACAATTGTAGAAGATACCAAAGCTGTAATTGAAAAAAGCACCATGATTACCAGGGAAATAGAGGCCAACAACGGAAAATGGTATCAGGTTATGATTATGCCTTATCTACAGGCAGGCAATAAAATTAACGGAGCGATTATTACTTTTAATGATATCAGCGAACTTAAAAACACGCAGTCTGAACTCCATAGTAAAAATGAAATTTTGCTGCGTATGAATAAGGAACTGGAATATATAAAAAAGACGGCAACAAACGATATTGCAATTCCTCTGACTGACATTGAAAATAGAATTAAAAACCTGAAAGATCTAAAATCTTCTGATGTTGACGTTGCGGAATTACTTTCGATCATAGACAGTTCAGTTCAGACACTTCGAGGTCTTGCAACTGATCTAGCCCGTAAAGTTCCAATTAAACACGACAGTGGATTAAACTAAATGACGACACGCGACAACTGATAAATATTTAAAACATGAGCAACGCAAATCTGGATTTCCTTTCACCACACAGTGAAATAGCGAAGCTTATACGCGATAAAGATTGGAGTAATAATCCGATTGGCAAGGCAGACTTATGGCCGCCTGTTTTAAAGTCAGCATTGATAATTATTTCAAACTCAAAATTACCAACAGTACTATTTTGGGGAAATGAGCTTGTTGTTTTCTACAATGATACTTTTTTGGAAATCCTGGATTCAAACGAGAAAGAAAAGTTTTCTTTTGGAGAACCCTTTAAAAATAATTCGGATAAGGAGTGGGAATTTATAGAACCGATACTTAAAAATATTCTTCTGCAGGGTAATACGGTTTTCTATGAAAATCAAATATTTGAAGTTTTTTTAGCTGGAAAAAATAATATTCCCTATACCGTTAGTTGCAATCCCATTAGTGATGAATTAGGAAAAACGGCAGGTATTACAGTGAGTTTTATAACAACTTCAGGAAACGAAAAAAACAAATTAGCAAAAAATATTGAACGCTATTCTGCGACTCAAAGTGTGAGGGAATTTCGCAAAATTGTAGCAGAATCATCTATTCCCATTGCAATTCTCCGGGGACCAAATCATATTATTGAGAATGTTAACAGCGCTATGTTCCAAACTGTCTTTCAAAAAGAAAGCAAAGGAATTTTTGGTAAGACACTTATTGAGGTTTTTCCGAATATGCGCGATCAGAAATATCCCGATTTACTTGATGAGGTTTTTAAAAGCGGTCTTATTAAGAAGGAGAAAGAAGCAGAAATTTATGTTTTGTATGAAGGAGAGCGGTATAAATTCTATTTTGATTTTGAATTTACGCCTTTACTGCAGGCCGATGGGAATACTTCAGGAATTATGGTCATCATATACGACGTAACTGAAAAAGTGGAAGCACGCAAAAAAGCAGAAGATGCAGAAGAGCGGGCAACGCTTGCTGCGGAAATTGCAGAAATTGCCACCTGGGATCTCAATCTACAAACGCATCAGTTGATACATTCTGCCAGTCTGGCTACAACTTTTGGTTATCTGCCATCCGTAAAAATGTCCTATATTCAAATGTTAGAGCATATTGACCCTGCCGATCTGACGGATATTGTCAACAAAGCCTTTGAGGAAGCTATGAATACGGGTTACTACAAATACGTAGTTCGCATTAATAAAGCAGATGGGGAAGCCAGGTGGATTAAATCGCACGGTAAAATTTTTATGGATGATACTGGTGAGCCATTGAAAATGATCGGAACCATCCTTGACATAACAAATGAGAGAGAACGTGAAGATCTTCTTTTAGGAAGGGAACAGAAATTCAGAATGCTGGCCGATTCCGTACCACAACTCATCTGGACTGCTGATTCTCAGGGAAATTTCAACTATTTTAATTTATCAGTTTATAAGTATACGGGATTAGCCGAAAGTGAGATGAGCCAGGGAGGATTGTTATCCCTTATACATAAAGAGGATAGGGATCAATTTATGAAATTATGGTCTGCTGCTATTGGGGCAGGGACTGATTTATCGATAGAGCACCGCTTACTTAATGTTAAAGGTCAATACAGGTGGCATCTTAGCCATGCCTCCGCACAAAAAGATATTCTCGGCAATATCCAGATTTGGGTAGGTACGAGTCATGATATACAGAATCAAAAAACTTTTACCAATGAACTTGAAAAACAGGTCCACGAACGTACTACCGAATTAATGACTAAAAATGGAGATCTGGTCAAAATGAATATAGAATTACGATCTTTCGCGTATGTTTCGAGTCATGACTTACAAGAGCCTTTACGGAAAATCCAGATGTTTATCAGCCGTTTAGAAGATACAGAAGAAGATGCATTTACAGAAAATGCAAAAGAATATTTTACAAGGATTAAAGTTGCTGCAAGTAGAATGCAGACCCTTATTGTAGATCTTCTGGACTATTCGAGAACAAATACGTTAGATAAAATATTTGTGAATACCAATTTGGAAGATCTTGTTAAAGAAGTTATAAATGATTACAAAGAAATCATTGAAGAGAAAAATGCCGTAATTGAATTTTTTGATCTATCCGAAGTAAGAGGAATCCCTTTCCAGTTAAGACAGCTTTTTAGTAATCTGATAGGTAATTCTTTAAAATTTACCAGAAAAGGTATTTCGCCTCATATTATAATCAAAAGGGTAAATATTAAGGAAAAAGAAATAAACGCGCAGTCTGAAAATCCGGAAAGAAACTATTGCCATATTTGTTTTTCAGATAATGGAATAGGATTTGAAACCGAATATGAAACACGAATTTTTGAAATCTTTCGCCGTTTGCATGATAATGTAGAATTTAAGGGAACCGGTATTGGACTGGCGATCGTTAAAAAAATTGTTGAAAATCACGAAGGTATTATTACCGCTAAAGGAACTAAAGGAAAAGGAGCACAATTTAATATTTATATCCCTATACTCTAAAAATTTTGAAGTTCTTTCAGGAATTATTAAATCATACGGCAGAATCCGTTACGCTAGCCTCATCGTTACTCAATAAAATGGCTCTTATTCTGTCGATATGTATCTGTGACATTTTGGACCTCTCTTTAGCAGAGGTCGCTGTGGCTCCTTTTTGATCCTGCGCGATCGTAGTGAGAAGATTTTTTCTTTCTTCAAACATTCTTAAAGCAGTCCACATCGTTTCTTCAATTTTCATAGTTTGTTCCGTCAGTAAAGTGGCAGCAGTATAAGCATGACCCGTGTGACATCTGTACCGCAAATCAGGTCCTTTATTCATTTTCCATAAAACACCTCCGCAGCCGGGGCAGTTAAAAGGAACTTGTTCTCCTAGTGAATTAACGGAAGGCAAGTCACTTAACACACGTTTTGCGATTTGAACCTCTTTGGTAATGTCTTCCGGAATTGCTACCTGTTTTTTAGATTTTCTTGCGACTAAAGTCGAAAGTATACCGCCCATTTCGGCTATGGGTATGCAATAATCCGGTTTTATTTGATTTAGTGCGTTTTTAGGCATGTCCGGATAATCGGCATCTGCCGGATCCTGAATAATGCAAATGCCTCCGCACCTTTGAATGGCAATTAAACCCGAGGTTCCATCATCCAGATATCCAGTTAAAAGAATTCCAATGGTACGGTTGCCGAAAGAAGTGGCTGCCGACCTGAATAAAGGGTCTATTGCAGGGCGCGAACGATTTTCCTGTGCACCTTTAGTGATCAGTATAGAACCATTTTCTTCAATCATCAGGTGATTATCGGAAGGAGCAAGATATATTTGACCAGATTTAATTTTTTCCCCCTGTGTAGCATGAATGCATTTGAGTTTGCCAATTTTATTTAATTCATTTAGCAATGCGTCGCCTGTAGCATCTGACGATAGATGCTGTACAATCAGTAAAGGGGCAGGAAAATCTTTTGGCAGTTGTTCTATTAAGGCTGTTAACGCCTTCATTCCTCCGGCAGAAGTTCCAACAACAACTATAAATTCGTTTTCTTTCATGATTTCTAATTAATTATAGAATTTTAATTCCCGGTTGTTATTTTAAAATTTCAGTTAAAGGCGATTTGCAATACTCTGCTTAATACCTATTAAAATTATGAACTTGTTAAGTTCTTAGAAGATATCACCTAAAAATCGATGAATTTACTATTGTTTCGATGTTATTATTTGCAGCTGGAATTTAGGCAACTGGTTTTGCGTTTTACAGTTACAAGGTCTCCATTCTTTGTGATGTCTAAAGTATTATATTTTTCAATAGAATAGTTACACAACAATTACAATGTGTTTCAAGATTAAAGGGTGTTGCGAGTAAAACCAGTGTAGTTTTTATTAAATGTTTCAGAATAAAGAATATAGACAACAAATTCTTCCATAAGTAATTGTTATAAACGAAAAAAACACCAACTTTTCAGTGGTGTTTTTTTATTTTGTAGCGAGGACGGGAGTTGAACCCGTGTCCGCCGCGGCGGATTAGAATCCGTTATTTTATAAGTTACTGATAAGGTTTTTAATAAATTCCCGTCCAATTCCTGTTTTTAGGTATTTTTCTCTTTTCATCGCTTCAGATTTAGAGGAGAAAAACTCAACGTGAATCACCATCCAGGGTCTGAATTTTACAGTGTATCCTTTTGTTCCAAGATGATTATGAGATTTAAACCTTTCCATTAGATTTGATGTAAAACCAGTGTAGTTTTTATTAAATGTTTCAGAGTAAAGAATATAGACAACAATTCTTCCATAAGTAAATTGTTATAAACGAAAAAAACACCAACTTTTCAGTGGTGTTTTTTTATTTTGTAGCGAGGACGGGAGTTGAACCCGTGTCCGCCGCGGCGGATTAGAATCCGTTATTTTATAAGTTATTGATAAGGTTTTTAATAAATTCCCGTCCAATTCCTGTTTTTAGGTATTTTTCTCTTTTCATCGCTTCCGATTTAGAGGAGAAAAACTCAACGTGAATCACCATCCAGGGTCTGAATTTTAAAGTGTATCCTTTTGTTCCAAGATGATTATGAGATTTAAACCTTTCCATTAGATTTGATGTAAAACCAGTGTAGTTTTTATTAAATGTTTCAGAGTAAAGAATATAGACAACAAATTCTTCCATAAGTAAATTGTTATAAACGAAAAAAACACCAACTTTTCAGTGGTGTTTTTTTATTTTGTAGCGAGGACGGGAGTTGAACCCGTGTCCGCCGCGGCGGATTAGAATCCGTATTTATAAGTTATTGATAAGGTTTTGAATAAATTCCCGTCCAATTCCTGTTTTTAGGTATTTTTCTCTTTTCATCGCTTCAGATTTAGAGGAGAAAAACTCAACGTGAATCACCATCCAGGGTCTGAATTTTACAGTGTATCCTTTTGTTCCAAGATAATTATGAGATTTAAACCTTTCCATTAGATTTGATGTAAATCCAGTGTAGTTTTTATTAAATGTTTCAGAATAAAGAACATAGACAACAAATTCTTCCATAAGTAAATTGTTATAAACGAAAAAAACACCAACTTTTCAGTGGTGTTTTTTTATTTTGTAGCGAGGACGGGAGTTGAACCCGTGACCTCAGGGTTATGAATCCTGCGCTCTAACCAACTGAGCTACCTCGCCAAAATTGCAAGCGAACCGTGTTCCTCATTGCGGGTGCAAATATAAAAATAATATTAGAGCTTACAAGCATAAAATGAAGAAAAAAAAATATTTTTAAAAACGCATTGTTTTCGGACATATATTCTTATATTTCGAAAAAATTAAAAGTAGCACATGGATCCAAAAATACGTTACGAAATCGAGTTTCCTATAAATTCTTCGCCGCAATTATTATATCAATATATATCCACTCCGTCGGGTTTATCAGAATGGTTCGCTGATAATGTAAACTCAAGAGGGGAATTTTTCACTTTTATCTGGAATGATTCGCAGGAAAAAGCGCGTCTGGCTTCTAAAAAAACAGGTGAAAAAGTAAAGTTTAAATGGGTAGATGAAAGCAGTAAGGATACCGAATACTTTTTTGAACTTCATATCCTGGTCGATGAACTGACTAAAGATGTGTCCTTAATGGTAGTTGATTTCGCTGAAAAAGAAGAAGTGGGCGAAGCTAAACAATTGTGGGAGAATCAAATCTCAGACTTGAAACATCTTATAGGATCTGTTTAGTAAAAGTCTATTTAATGCCTTATATTTGCCCTGAACAAAATTCAGGGTTTTTTTATGATCAATTTTAACGGAAACATAGTGGAGCAGGAAGAGAATATATTAACTCAAAATCGTGCTTTTTTGTATGGTGATGGTGTTTTTGAAACGCTAAAAATAATCAACAGCAAAATATTGTTTCTCGAAGATCATTATTTCAGGTTAATGGCTTCAATGCGTGTGGTCAGAATGGAAATTCCCATGAATTTCACCATGGAATACCTGGAAGAGCAAGTTTTAAAAGTGGTGAAGGAAAATGGATTTTCGGCCTCAGCAAGAGCGAGAATTACTGTTTTTAGAAAGGATGGAGGTTTGTATTTGCCAAAAACAAACGAAGTTTCATTTTTAATTCACACAACTGCACTTGAAAACACGTCATACGTCTTAAATACAGCTCCTTATGAGGTTGATTTGTATAAAGATTTCTATGTGACCAAACAATTATTATCGTCCATTAAAACGACTAATAAACTGATTAATGTTACCGGAAGTATTTTTGCTCACGAAAATGGTTTGGATAATTGCATTTTGGTAAATGATACTAAAAATGTTGTTGAGGTATTACAGGGAAATTTATTTATGGTTATGGGTAAAAAACTGATCACCCCGCCAATTTCAGAAGGTTGTCTGAATGGAGTAATGCGTAAACAGATTTTAGCTCTGGCTAAGAAAACAGAAGGCATAGAAGTAAGTGAAGAAATAATTTCTCCGTTCGATCTTCAAAAAGCAGACGAATTATTTCTGACAAATGTAATCACAGGGATACAACCGATAAGTAAATATCGAAAAAAAGAATTTACAAACAGTCTGGCTCATTTATTAGTGCAGAAGCTGAATGAATCTATATCTGAAAATTAATTCAGATATGGATTTTCAGGTGCATTCGACCAAATAAGATAATCTCCGCCCAACTCAATTATTTGTTCTTTCCAAAAATGAGTGGTGGATTTTCCGATAATTTTATTCTTGTAATTATTATCGGCAATGATCCAGGAGTTTCCCTGCATTTCACTTTCAAGCTGATTTTCATCCCAACCGGTATACCCTAAGAAAAAACGAATATTATTTTTGTTAATAGATCCGTCATTTATTAAGTCTTTGGTCGATTCGAAATCACCTCCCCAATAAATTCCATTAGAAATCTCCACACTATTCGGGATTAACTCTGGAATATTGTGAATGAAATAAAGATTGTCCTGCTCTACAGGACCTCCATTATATATCTTAAAGCTAGCATCAATTTCAGGAATTAAGTCATTAATTGTATATTTTAATGGCTTGTTTATTATAAATCCTATTGATCCTTCTTTGTTATGGTCTGCTAATAAAATTACCGATCTGTTAAAAGATAAATCTCCAATTATTGAAGGCTCGGCAATAAGCAGGTGTCCTTTTTTTAATTTTTCTGAAATCATACGGCTACAATTTTTATTAAATTTAATCATAAAATTTTTAAAATCCCAAATAAAATCGTTAAACCGCACAAAAAAACCCTCCATGAGGAGGGTTTTAATTATATTATAAGTTTAGAGAACTTTCTTACTTAGTTCACTGCACCTTCTAATTCAGCACCAGCTTTAAATTTCACTACATTTTTAGCAGCGATTTTGATAGTTTTTCCAGTTTGTGGATTTCTACCGTCTCTAGCAGCTCTAGCAGATACTGACCATGATCCGAAACCTACTAGTGAAATTCTTCCTCCTTTTTTCAAAGTAGTCCCTACATTACCTAAAAAAGACTCTAAAGCTAATTTAGCCGCAGCTTTTGTAATTCCTGCATCAGCAGCGATAGCATCGATTAATTCTGATTTGTTCATAATTATTAGTTATTAATTGTTGGTTAAAAAAAAATTGTTAATACACAAATTTAGTAGGAAATCCGTTCCTTGCAAGTGTTTTCTTTAAATTTAGCAAAAATTGTTAATAACTTACTTTTTTTGTTCATAAAGCGTGTTATTTGTGGCTTAAAACAGGTAAAAACCCCTGTTTTATTGACCTTAATAGACCTTTGCTGTTTCCGAAAAAGTAATCCCGTTTAGCAATTCTGCTACCTGCATTCTCTTTTTTCCGGGTAATTGTAAACTTAAAAGCTGAACAAAACCATTTGCAATAGCAATTTTGATTTCTTTTTTGCTGCTGATCAGGCTTCCAATTTCATGGGAATGAGCTTCCTCAATCAGTTTTGCCTCATATATTTTAATACTTAATTCTTCGTTTTTGTCTTTTAAGAAACACCATGATGCCGGATAAGGACTTAATCCTCGAATCAGATTGTTGATTTCATCTCCGGATTTCGTCCAGTCGATTTTGCAATTTTCTTTGTTGAGTTTATAAGCGGTTTTAATTTCAGCATTGTCTTCTTGAATTGTCGTCGTCACATTTCCTTTTTCAATAATCTGCAAAGTATCAATTACCGTCTGACTTCCTAAATGCATTAATCGGTCGTGTAATTGTCCGGCATTTTCTGCTGGTTCAATTGCAATCTCCGAATTTAAGATCATCGCTCCCGTATCTATTTTATCATCTATAAAAAAAGTAGTGACGCCGGTTTTGGTTTCTCCATTAATAATAGCCCAGTTAATGGGTGCCGCGCCACGATAATCGGGTAATAAAGAGGCATGAAGATTAAAGGTTCCCAGGCTTGGCATTTCCCAGACTACTTTTGGTAGCATTCTGAAGGCAACTACAATTTGTAAATTCGCATTTAAGGATTTTAGTTCTTCCAGAAAACTTTCGTCTTTTAGGCTTGTGGGTTGTAATAAAGTTAAATCATTTGCTAGTGCATATTCTTTTACGGCAGAGTATTTTATTTTTTGTCCGCGTCCCGCAGGTTTATCTGCAGCCGTGATAACGCCTACAACATCGTAATTGTTTTTGATAATGGTGTCCAGAATGCCAACAGCAAATTCGGGAGTTCCCATAAATATGATTCTTAATTTTTCCATTATAATTTTAAAGTGTATGTATTATTCGGTTGTATGATGATATAGTTGTTTTCTAATAATTCCTGAAGTGCCGGAATAACAACGTCGGTATCCAGTTTGATCTGACTCTGAATTTCCCTCGAAGTTAAAGAGGCTGATTTTAATAAAGAAAGAATCTTATCCGCTATCGAATCCGCTTCGGTTATTTTGCCTTTTTTGGCAATACAATAGGAACAAACTCCGCAATTGGATTCTGTTTTTTCTCCAAAATAATCCAGAATCAATCTGTTTTTACAGGTTTTATCTTCTTTTATATAATGAAGAACAGATAAAAGCTGGTCTTTTTTAAGTTGATTTTGCCTTTCCAGATATTTTGACACTCTGTTTATCGTGAGCTCATCTTCACGGACTTCATTAAATAAGATAGTTGCGTCGTTGTTTTTGGATTTATATTCGATAATCTCTTTTTCTTGTAATTTTTCTAACACAACAGTAACTTGTTCTTCGGTATGATGTGATTTTTTGGCAATTAAGGAAAGATTAAAAGGGACTTTCATTTCATAAATTCCGGGATAAGTTCTCAATATCGCCAGAACAATTTCTTCATCGTTCGGATTCAGACTTATGTAGCGAATCACTTCTTTGGATTCGATTAAAAATTGCATGGTAATCTTTTCAGAGAATTCCTGTGACATCGTAATAATTCCCTGCTGATTCAGAAACTGCAAAGCATTATAGGTTTTTAGGGTTGAGAAATCATATTTCTGGCAAAAATGATTCAGCTTAAACGAAAACGAATCATTAATACCTTCGCCATAAGCAATCTGAAAATAATTGCAGAGTTTGACATAGATGGCATTCAGGAATTTTTTATCAGGTAAAATACTTAAAAACTGCTGTTCGGTTTGATTGATATCTGAAGAACTGGTGAGTAAAACGGCAAATGATTTACCGCCATTTCGTCCCGCTCTTCCGGATTCCTGATAATAATTTTCAATGTTTTCAGGAAGCTGGGTGTGAATCACTGTTTTTACATTATCCTTGTCAATTCCCATTCCAAACGCATTGGTAGCCACAATTACCTGCGCTTGTTCCGACATCCACAATTGCATGTTTTTGTCTTTTTCCTTAGACGAAAGGCCGCCATGATAATAAGTTGCCTTAAAGCCCAGCGATTGTAATTGTGTCGAGATGTTCAGGCAGGATTTTCTGTTTCGTACATATATAATGGAAGGCTGTGGATTTTTCTTGAGGATTTGCTCAACACGATACAGTTTGTCTTCAACATTAAACACCATGTAAGCAATATTTTCCCTGGCAAAAGACTGCTGAAAAAATGCAGTATCTTTTAGTCCGAGTTCTTTTTTTATGTCTTCAATAACTCTCGGAGTAGCCGTTGCTGTCAGCGCCAGAAAGGGAATTTTAGGAAAGAACTTTTTTAGTTCTGAAATTTTCAGGTAAGCGGGACGAAAATCATGGCCCCATTGCGAAACACAATGCGCTTCATCAATTGCAATTAAATTTATGGGCAGATTTTTAATGCGTTCCAGAATCCAGTCCGATTGCAGTCTTTCGGGGGAGAGGTATAAAAATTTATAATTTCCGAACTGGCAATTGTCCAGTAAATCAATGATTTCTTCAGTGTGAATTCCTCCGGTAAGGGCAATAGCTTTGATTTCTCTTTTTTGTAAATTAGCCACCTGATCTTTCATCAGTGCAACCAAAGGTGAAACTACAAGGCAGATTCCGTCCTGCATCATGGCGGGAACCTGAAAACAGATTGATTTTCCGCCGCCGGTTGGCAGTAAGGCAAAAGTATCCTGACCATTCAGAACCGAATCAATTATTTCTTTTTGAAGTGGTCTGAAACCGTCGTGTTTCCAGTATTTTAAAAGAATTTCCTGTGCTTCCGGCATTGGTCTTGTTTTAAAGTTAAAAAATTTAGAAAGCAGTTTCTAGTTTTGCAACTTTAAAACAGGCCTAAATTTTATCTAAGATATAAAGAATTCTATTGTCCACGGTATCTTTCGGCACTTCTATTAAGTCGTAGCCGTATTTTTTATAAGTTTCAACAAGGTGATTCTGGATCGTGACTGCCTGTTCAAAATTCTCATAACGCTCTGTGTCGCTTTCATAAATTTCTTCCCAGGGCGGTAAAATAAAAATCTTAGAATATTTAATGTCTTCGCATGCCTTTGTGAAATGTGCCGGATATTCATCACCAATATAATCCATGTAAGCCACAACATCAGGAATGCCACGGTCTATAAAAACCACATTGTCAGGTTCTTCAAGAGCCTGTTGGTATTGTTTGATGCGGCCCTGAAGCAGCATTTCGCTAAACAATAAAGGCTGTTCCAAAAACAATTGGTCGATACCTCGCTGTTGTGCTTCGAGCGTAACTTGTCTTGAAATTTCAGGATAACAGCAATAGCCACGAGCTACCAATTCGTTAATAAGAGTAGATTTTCCCGTTCCCGGGCCACCAATGAGTACTATGATTTGTTTTTGCACTTTCTTAAAATAAAGCGCAAATTTACCTAAACTTATTCGTAATTAAAAAGAATATTTATCAGAAACGAATGATTTCGTAATTTTATAGTTCAATAGAACGATTTCTGTTGCTGCAATAAAGTTTGTTCTCCTGTAATTAAAGCATTAAGGAGCCACTTGTTCGATAGGTATGGATTCATTTATTTAAATAAAAAGTAAATATAGAGAGAGGCCTTTTTATTCCTGATTTTTTTTTACTCACAAAATAAATACTTTCCAGTATTAACACTTTTCTTCTCCAAAGGAATAATCAAATGCGATTCAAATTTGTTGCCTTTTAAAACAGTATCTACAAAATTCAAAACATATTGCTGTCCCTGATGAAAAAGATAACCGGAGAATTCATGCCCGCCGCCGCAAAAAGTAATCAGTTCAATGTCTTTATGCAGGTCATTCATATGATTGTAAACGGCATAAGAACCAAAAAGAATCAGCCAGCCTGAAGCATTTGTAGGGCAGGAGCGATGGGAGCCCGCGGAATACGGAACTGTTGCATCATTATTTCCGTGTGAGAGTAACGTCGGAATTGCCTTTTCTCTCGTAATCAGATTAATATCCATGATTGCTCCCGAACCTCCGATAAAACCTTTGTATTTGAAGTTTTCCGGCAGATTGCTTTTGTATAAATTCATCAGTTTATAATCCCAGTAAACAGCGTGAAAGCCGATTTCGGCACCGGCGCTAATTCCGGAAATAAAGATTTTAGAGGTGTCCAGATTATATTTAGCAGCATTTTCAAGTAAAAAAGAAGTTGCCTGCCACATGTCGCTGACGCCAATCTGAATGGCTTTTATCTTTTCGGTCAAAGTGCCTTTACAGCCAAAATCCTTTCTTTTCATATACAAACTGTACGAAATGCTCGCCACGGCATAACCGTTTTTAGCCATAAACATTCCGAATTCTTTTTCGCTCGTGCGTTCTCCGCCAGAAAACCCGCCTCCGAATGCAAAAAGGATCAACGGAATTTTTTCATTAGTTTTCTGCTGAGGCAAATACAAATCTAAATCCAGTTGGATCGTATCGTTCTGAAAATAGGTTATTGTTTTGATTTCCTGTGCCTGAATGTTGTTGAAATGGAGAATTATAAAAAGTAAGATTGCGTATTTTTTCATAAGAATGTTTTTTGAATGTCGCAAAGTTGCAAAGCCGCAAAGTAAAAATATCCAAAGCTTAAAAACTTTGCGTCTTCGCGACTTTTCGCGCAAATTTATCAGCAATGTTTTCTCAAATATAAGAGGAAATTTCACAAAGAAATAAAGTTACAAAGCTTTTTTCTTCGCACCTTTGCATCTCTGTAACTTTGAACCTTTTTCGAAAGAAAAAAATCTAAAAATCTAAACTCAAAACCGTATATTTGCGTTTATTTTTAATTACGAATGGAGAACGATAAAGAAAAAAGTACCGCCGAATTTTACGAAAGATTAAAGGTTGAGCTGGATAATTCAAATACCTGGCCAGCAGAATATTTGTATAAATTTATAATGCCTTCAGTAGGCGATAATGTCGACCGTGTTGAAAAAGCTTTTGACAGTATGGGGGCGGTTATTAAAACAACAAAATCTAAAACAGGTAAATTTACCAGCGTTTCTGTAGATGTTACGATGAACAGCGCCGATGAGGTGATTGCTAAATACAAAGAAGTTTCTACAATAGAAGGTATAGTTTCCTTATAACTTATGGTCGAAAAATATAAAAAAGAAGTCGCGAATGACGTTGTTTTTAATTTAGAATACAATTCTGAAAGACAGCGTTTACTTATTCCGGAATATGGTCGTCATTTACAAAAACTGATTGATCAGGCAACCATTATTGAAGATGCTGAAACGCGCAATAAAGCAGCGAAATACATCATTCAGGTTATGGGTAGCCTGAATCCGCATTTACGTGATGTGCCAGATTTTCAACATAAATTATGGGATCAGCTTTTTATTATGTCTGATTTTAAATTAGATGTAGAATCGCCTTATCCAATTCCGTCCCGTGATGTATTACAGCTAAAGCCGGATGTTTTACAGTATCCGCAGAACTTTCCAAAATACAGGTTTTATGGGAATAACATCAAATATATGATTGATGTTGCCAATAAATGGGAGGATGGCGAGATGAAAAATGCATTGATACTGGTGATTGCCAACCATATGAAAAAATCATATTTGAGCTGGAACAAAGACACGGTAAAAGATGATGTGATTTTTGAGCATTTATACGAATTGTCAGGAGGTAAAATCAACTTGTTGCAAAGTACAGAAGAACTTTTAAATACAACTGATTTATTGCGTACCAACAAACGTATATCTAATAAAATTACGCCAGCCGGACCACCAAAAATCCAAAGTAACAAAAGCAATAATAAAGGCGGGAAACCAAAACCTTTTCAGAAAAACAATAGTCAGAAATAAAAAAAGGTACTAAGATACTAAGTGACTAAGGCTCTAAGTTTTTTAACTCAGAACCTTAGCGTCTTAGAGCCTTAGCGACTTAAAAAGAAGAACCTTAAAAATAAAAAAAGTTGCTAAGCAGCTAAGTTCCTAAGTAGCTAAGCTTTATGGCTTATAATCTTAAAAAGAAACCTTAGAAACTCAGAACCTTAGAAACTCAGAAACTCTAAAAAAAGAATATGGGAATTTTTAAAATCGAAGGAGGAATACCTTTAAAAGGAGAAATTACTCCGCAAGGAGCAAAAAATGAGGCATTACAAATTTTATGTGCCGTGCTTTTAACGGGAGATAAAGTGAAAATTAATAATATTCCCGATATTATTGATATCAATAAATTAATCACTTTGCTGGGTAATTTAGGGGTAAAAATTCAAAGAAATGAACCAGGTTCTATTACATTTCAGGCTGATGAGGTTAATGTAGGTTATCTGGAAACAGAAGCTTTCAAAAAAGAAGGAGGAGCACTGAGAGGTTCTATTATGATTGTTGGTCCTCTTTTGGCCCGTTTCGGAAAAGGATACATTCCTAAACCGGGAGGAGATAAAATTGGCCGTCGCAGATTAGATACACACTTTGAAGGTTTTATTAACCTTGGGGCAAAATTCAGATACAACAGAGAAGATCACTTCTATGGAGTAGAATCACCGGAAGAAGGTCTTACCGGAACAGATATGTTGCTTGACGAAGCTTCGGTTACCGGAACAGCAAATATTGTGATGGCTGCTGTTTTGGCAAAAGGACAAACAACCGTTTATAACGCTGCCTGTGAGCCTTACCTGCAACAGTTATGTAAAATGTTGAACTCTATGGGAGCGAAAATTACTGGAGTGGGTTCTAATTTACTAACTATTGAAGGTGTTGAAAGTCTTGGTGGTTGCGAGCACAGAATTCTTCCTGATATGATCGAAATCGGTTCCTGGATTGGTCTTGCGGCTATGACAAAAAGCGAAATCACAATCAAAAATGTAAGCTGGGATAATTTAGGTTTGATTCCGAATACATTCAGAAAATTAGGTATTACAATAGAAAGACGCGGAGATGATATTTACATTCCTGCTCACACAGATGGGTATGAAGTAAAAACAGATATTGACGGTTCTATTCTGACCATTGCAGATGCACCATGGCCAGGATTTACACCTGATTTATTAAGTATTGTTCTGGTGGTGGCAACACAAGCCAAAGGCGATGTTTTAATTCACCAGAAAATGTTCGAAAGCCGTTTGTTTTTCGTAGATAAATTAATTGATATGGGAGCAAAAATCATGTTATGCGATCCGCACAGAGCGGTGGTTATGGGACATAATTTCGAATCTCAGTTAAAAGCAACAACAATGTCGTCTCCGGATATTCGTGCGGGAATTTCATTATTGATTGCTGCTCTTTCGGCAAAAGGAACCAGTACAATTCAAAATATCGAACAAATCGACCGTGGGTACGAACGTATCGACGAGCGTTTGAGAGCAATTGGAGCAAAAATCGTGAGAGCGTAGATAAAAATCTCAAATGACTAATGAACAAAAAGCTATAAAAGCTACTTATTTTAGTATAGCTGGAAATACCTGCCTGGCCCTTGTAAAAGGTTTGGCAGGTTTTTTTGGCAATTCTTACGCCTTGATTGCAGACGCGATCGAATCAACAACGGATATATTTTCGTCCTGTCTGGTCTTGTTTGGAATCAAATATTCTAATAAACCGGCAGATGAAAATCACCCTTACGGTCATGGCCGTGCGGAGCCGTTAATTACTTTTTTGGTGGTAGGTTTTCTGATTACCTCGGCTACAGTTATTGGGTATGAAAGTATAGCCAATATTCAAACATCCCACGGATTACCAAAATCATGGACTTTGTATATTCTGGGGGCTATCATTATCTGGAAAGAATATTCTTTCAGAGTGGTGATGAAACGCAGTAAACAAACCAATAGTTCAGCTTTAGCGGCAGATGCCTGGCACCATCGCAGTGATGCGATAACTTCGGTTGCGGCATTTATCGGAATTACGATTGCGCTGGTAATGGGAAAAGGTTACGAATCTGCTGATGACTGGGCGGCTCTTTTTGCTGCTTTCTTTATTTTATACAACAGTTATAAAATCTTCAGGCCGGCACTTGGTGAAATTATGGACGAACATTTAAATGATGACTTAGTCGAAGAAATTCGCATTAAATCATTAACGGTTGAAGGAATTCTGGGGACTGAAAAATGTTTTATCCGAAAAGCAGGGATGAAATATCACGTCGATCTTCATGCCATTGTTTCGGCTAAAATTTCTGTAAAAGAAGGGCATGATTTGTCGCATAAACTGCAGGATACTTTAAAAGAAAAAATTCCTCAGCTGGGAAATGTATTAATTCATATTGAGCCGGATGATTATCATTGAGGAAGGTTCTAAGTTGCTAAGGTTCTGAGGGACAAAGGTACAAAGGGACAGAGGTGCAAAGATTTGAATGCTTTTTGCATTTTTTAAATAAAATATAAAGCCGATTACTCTCAAAAGAGTAATCGGCTTTTTTGTGTTTTGTTTTCCGCTACTAACCTTTTAATCTGCTCAATCTGCCAAATCTGCGGGGAAAAAATATACGACAGAGATGTAAGTTACACATAATCGTAAATCCGCTAGGGATTTCGGTTAATCAACTTAGAACCTTAGTTACTTAGGACCTTAGCACCTTTTAAGAACTAATCCAAAACATTCAAAATCTTCAGTCCGAAAACAACGCCGTTTTGCTGAATTCCGCCCTGATAGGAATGAACATAATCTACTCTGAAAAGTTTAAATTTTCCAAAACCCAAATTGTCCAGACCAACCGTAAATTCAGAATAAGGCTTTCTGTCCGGAACAGCCAGCGAGTGAAAACCTAAATTCAGGGTTGATTTTAACAGATTCAGTAACGGAATTTTATTCATCATAAATCCGGTGTCATTGTACTCTAGATGTGCTTCAAAATAACTGTCGTTCGTGCTATTGGTATAGTAAGGCATTAAATTGAAAACATTCAGGTAACGATCGCTTGTTCCGATATGGGTTTGGTTTCCGTTAAAATGTTTGTAATCTATAAAGGATATATTTTCGGCATTAAAGAACTTTCCTGCCTTGAAACTGGTTCCCAGCAAACCTTTGTTCCCTAACGATAAATCATATTGTACCGCGGTTGCAATTCGCTCAAATTCATAGTTTTTTGAGCTGGCAGCAAATGCCTTTTCATAGGACAAAAACAGAGTAGGGTATTTGTCGTTCTTAATATTATATCTTCCGTCGGGTCTTGAGATATATTTATTGCCAAAATTGATGCGTGCCGTAATATTGGCCTTGAGCAAATGATGCTGATTGAAAGCAGGAGTTTCAAAATCATTTGGCGCCAGTGGATTATTGGAAGAATAAATATCGTCTCTTTTAAAGAAAGAATAATCGGTTGTATTCAAAAGCGGTTTTCGTTGCTCGTACGCAATTTTACCATTCAGATTTATTCCGTTTGCGACATATTGGTTGTAGTTGATTTGTGCAAATTCTAAATTATATAACTTCATGTAATTGTCTTTAAAAAACAAGGAGCTAACAGAATTGACAAATTTACTGATTGGCTCAGCACTATTAAATTGGGCTACTTTTGTTCCTCCGGAAACGGCAACAGAGGCGTAATTTATTGTGTTGAAACGGTGGGTAAATTCTCCAACTACGCGAAAACGTTCGTCCGAAAAACCATAATTAAACGTAGTGCTTACAGAAGTGCTTTTTCCTTTTTCTTCATTCCAGTTTTTGAATGAAAAGCCCGAATTGAAATTAAATCCCTGAACGGTATTAAAACTTAAAGAAGTAATGTTTAACAAACCGTCATACTCGAAAGAATATTTCTTAAAAGTATTTTTGTACTCGTATCCTTTTAAAATATCCCAGATTTTAAATTTATTGTTTTTGGCATCAATCGAATCAGTGTATTTCTGAGATTTGCGAATGGTTTGCAGGCTGTCTTTTTTGTTATAGTCATTGCTTTCCTCAATAGTTAAAGGAATCGGACGAATTTCATTCCAGAAAGCGTCGTCTTTTTTATTGGAGTTGGCTTCAAAAGCAACAATTTCGTTTCCGAATGTCTTTTTTGCAAACGAAGCCGGAAACTCGTAATTGGAATAAACATAATTGAATTGCCCCGAAAATTTAATACCAAAAACGCCCGCTTTAAAATATAAGGTTTGTGCGTTTTTAGACCATATTTTGTTTTCTGAATTGTAATTAAAGCTTTGTTTTAGCGTCATTATCTCCGTAAGTTCATTTTTCATTCGATAGCCTTTTATGTCTAAATCTATCGCGTAAATCGCAAAACTGTCATCAACAATATAAATATAACCTTCAAAAACAGGCTCTTTGTCGCGTTTTGGAATTACTTTTATTTTGTTTATTTCGTGATTATTGGCATCAAAAAAGGTGCCTTCCAATTGGTATTTATAATAATTGAATGCATTATCGGCAATTGGGGAAATTAGTTTAATGTCGAAATCCAAAGTATTATCATAAAAATCATAGGTCGATAATGCTGCGGTATTGTAGCTGTAGCCTCTATTGTTTCCGGAAATTTTTGAGGCTATAATTTTTTCTTTGAGATTATTCGGTTTCTCATAACTGACTTTCGAGATGGTTTCCGACAGGTACAGAATTCCTGTTCCGGTAGAATCCAAATTAGAGGACATATCTTCTCCCAAATCTACTTTTTGGCCTAATATTTTTTTGGGCAGGTCTTTTACTTTAAACATTCCCTTTGAATAAAAATCGGCCGTGAAGCGGGAAGTTTTTTCTGAGTTTTCTTTTTTGTTGGCAATGGCACTTCTTATGATGGCATTTGCGGGATTGTTTTTAGGATCAATCACCACTTCATTTAAGGCAAAACTTTCTTCCACCATTTTAACATCCAGAACGATTACTTTAGAACCGGGAGAAACGGCTATTTTTTGGGTTTTAAAACCTAAATACTGAAAGGTAATTTTGTTTTTTCCGGCTTCTTTTACATTAAGCTGGTATTGTCCCTGCTCGTTTGATGTGGTTCCGGTATACGTATTTTCTTCAAAAACAGAAACAAAAGGTAATGGATTTCCTTTTTCATCGGTTATGGTTCCTTTGATCTGGGCAAAGTTAGAAAGCGTAAAAAATAAAAAGGCGAATAAAGTATAGTTTCTCATGAAAGTTATTTCTTTCACAAAAATAGAATAACTTAAAATCGGGGCTATTAAAAATTTGTTAAATAAAGAGTTACAAAAAAGACTGAATGGCCAAATCGTAACTTTTTAATCCAAAACCTAAGATAACACCTTTGGCATTTCCCGATAAATACGATTGATGTCTGAAGCTTTCCCGGGCATAGGTATTCGAAATGTGGACTTCAATTACCGGAGTGGTCACCGCTTTGATGGCGTCGCCCAAACCAATAGACGTATGCGTGTAAGCGCCGGCATTTAGTATTATTCCATCAAAAGTAAAACCGCACTCCTGAATTTTGCCTATCAGTTCGCCTTCGATATTACTTTGATAATAAGAAAGTTCAATATTTGGATATTTTTGCTGCAACGTTTCAAAATAGTCTTCAAAAGTCTGGCTTCCGTAAACTTCGGGTTCTCTTTTTCCTAAAAGATTCAAATTGGGTCCGTTGATAATGCAGATTTTCATAGTATAATTTGATTTAATAATTGAGCAATGATTCCGCTTCACATTTTGCAGCATACATTTTACAAAGTATGTAAAAATAAAAAAACCGCTCCAATTAACAGAGCGGTTTTTATAAAAGTATGTGATATTATTTTTAGAACATAAATCCTGCTGATAATTGTATGTTGGAGTTTTTAACATCTGCATTTTTTGAAGCTTCTGTTAATCCCAGACCGTAACGAGCCTGAACAAAAATGTTTTTAGTGATTTTTAATCCTAAACCTGCATTTACACCAAATTCAAAAGTTTCAGCATCTTTTACATCAAAATCATTTTTTTCGCTTAATAAGAATGACGCTTGTGGCCCTACCTCTAAACTTAATGATTTAGTCATATAAATTTTAGCCATTACAGGAATAGATAAATAACCTAATTCGTTTTTAAATTCTTCTGCTGCATTTTTATATGTTGCTCCTTGTGTAGAGTACAAAAGCTCTGGCTGAATAGAGAATTTCTCTAATAATTTGATTTCAGCGACTACACCTACATGATAGCTGGTAATTCCGTCTTTATCGAATGCTACACCGTTTAAAGATGCATCTCCTGTCTGACTGGCAAAGTTAACCCCTGCTTTAGCTCCAATTTGTAATAATTGAGCCTGAATTGTTGCTGATGTTGCGATGAACAATACAGCTGCTAAAAGTATCTTTTTCATAAAAAAGTTTTTTAAAGTTTGGTATTTTTTTTTTAATGTTATTAACAGTTCAAAACTACTTATTTTGCTTTTTATTGTTTTATGTTTTAGTTAAAATTTTTATTAAAATTCACACATCTTAATATTTTAATTTGATATAACACTTTTTTTATAATTTTAAAGTATTGAATTTTAGTTATTTACGAATTAATATAAATACTTATATATTTAGGATATACTTATTATATTTTATTAAAGTTGTATATTATTTTTTAATTTGAAAGATTTTAATTGTTAATTTTTAAGCATAATTATGCCTTGTTAGTAGGTTCGTTTAGTGCGAATAGTAATACTAATATATTTTAAATCAAGGGTATACAAAACAGAATAGTTTGATTCTTTTACTTTTTGATAATTGTTTTTTAATTTACTTTATTAGGAATTTTAACATGTGTTTTATACGTTTGTTTTCTAAACTTTAACAAAATAAAAAATGAAAAAAATTATTTTATCAATGCTTGCGATCTTAGTATTTGGATTTGCAAATGCTCAGAAAACAAGATTTGGAGTAAAAGGAGGTTTGAACGTTTCAAGCTTTACAGGTGGAGATTATTACGACGATTCGAAATCTTTAATAGGTTTCCATGTTGGGGGTTTTGCTGAGATTAAAGTTATTGAAAGATTAGCTATTCAGCCTGAACTTTTGTTTTCTACACAAGGTGCAAAATTGAAATATATTGGGGATTCTGATATAGATAATAAATTAAGTTATTTGAATGTGCCAGTTTTAGCTAAATTTTTTATAACTAAAGAATTTACCGTGGAAGCAGGTCCGCAAGTAGGATTTTTGCTTTCTGCAAAATACGATAGTGAAGATGCAAAAGATGATTTTAAATCTGTAGATTTTGGATTTAATTTTGGTGTTGGATATAGTTTTACTGACAATCTTGGTGTAAACCTTCGTTATACAGTAGGTTTAGCTAATATTGCTGATTATGAAACGGATAATGTAGAAGATTTTTTAGATAGCCCAAAAAATAGCAATTTAGCTTTGTCTTTGGCTTATAAATTCTAATATTTTTTTGAATATATTAAATTAAACCTTCCCTAATCCGGAAGGTTTTTTTATGTTTTAAAGTAAGATTTTTCTCGTATATTAAAGATTTATTTTTTAATATTCAAATAAAATATTTGTATGTATTTTATTACATTTGAGAAATTATTTTAAAATAAAAAAAATGAAAAAGATTATTTTTGCTGCTATGACAGTAATGGTATGTGGATTTGCAAATGCGCAGGGAGTTAAAATTGGAGTAAAGGGAGGTTTGAATGTTTCAAATTTTACAGGAGATTTGGACGGTATTGATGTTGGCTATCAGACTGGATTTAATGCAGGGGGTTTCGTAGAAATTAAATTGTCAGACAAATTGGTGGTGCAGCCGGAAATTATTTTCTATGCAAGGTGCCGAATTTAAGAATGGGAAAGCGTATGTAGAAGGGAAGCTTGTAACTGGAAGCGCTAATTTTATTCTGAATTACGTAAATGTTCCGGTTATGTTTAAATATTCTTTGGTTAAAAACTTTAGCATTGAAGTAGGCCCTCAAATTGGATTTTTAGCTTCTGCAAAAACAAAAACAGTCGTAAATGGATATTCAGGCAAACACGAAATGGATGTCAAAAAATTATTTGAATCAACTGATTTTGGTTTAAATCTGGGAGCAGGATATGATTTTACAGAAAATTTCTCTGTTGGTGTAAGATATAATTTAGGATTATCTAATATCCTAAAAACTAAATTCGGCGACGATTCAAAACTTCATAATGGAGTTTTATCATTTTTAGCAGCATATAAATTCTAATTTTTTTAATAAATTAAATATAACCTTCCCTAATCCGGAAGGTTTTTTTATGCTTAAAAATTGTTTTACTTTGCGGACATGAAATGGAATACCTACATAAAAGATTATCAATCCTATTTGCGAATCGAAAGAGGTTTGTCTAAAAATACTATTGAGAATTATGGTTTTGATATTGAACGGTTGTGTCTTTTTTTAGAAACCAATCAGATTGAAGTTTCGCCTTTAAAAATTACCGATGAAACCGTTCAGCAGTTTATTTACGACGTTTCAAAAGAAGTTAATCCGCGTTCTCAGGCACGCATTATTTCCGGATTGAAAAGCTTTTTTAATTATTTAGTTTTTGAGGATTATAGAAAAGACAATCCGCTGGAATTAATAGAAACCCCGAAAACCGGACGTAAATTACCGGATACGTTATCGGTTCAGGAAATTGATTCCTTGATTGCTGCTATTGATCTGAGCTCAAATGAAGGAGAACGAAACCGCGCTATCTTAGAAACACTCTACGGTTGCGGACTTCGCGTCTCTGAACTGGTTTCCCTTAAGATTTCTGATTTGTATTTTGAAGAAGGGTTTGTTAAAATCACCGGTAAAGGAAACAAAGAACGTTTCGTTCCGATTGGTAAACTGACTGAAAAATACATTCGGATTTATCAGAATGCGGTAAGAAGCGAATTAAATATCAAAAAAGGTTTTGAAGATACCCTGTTTTTGAACAGAAGAGGAAGTCAGCTTACCCGTTCCATGATTTTTGCAATTATAAAAGATCTGGCTGTAAAAGTCAGTTTAAATAAAAAAATTAGTCCGCATACTTTGCGCCATTCGTTTGCCACACATTTACTTGAAAATGGTGCGGACTTAAGATCTATTCAGTTAATGCTTGGACATGAGTCTATTACAACGACGGAAATATATGTTCATTTAGACAGAAGCTTCCTGAAAGAAGTGATGAATTCTTTTCACCCAAGGAAATAATTTCGGGCAATAATTTTAAAAAACAGCCGTTTTTCTTTTTAAATTTTAATATCTTGTATTGTATTTTGGCAAGAAACGAAGAATAATGACTTCTTTTTTAGCTAAAATAGTGTCGAATAATTTAAATTAGATAAAATAGGTGATGTATGGTTTTTGATTTGCATGAAAATGAGGATTGCTTAGAAGTAAATACTTTTTACAGGAAATTATTCGCCGAAATGCCGGATTTGCTTTTTCAGTTCGTTATTGATTGTGATAATAAGTATTCTTTCCCGCTTATCAGTAAATCTGCCGATGATATTTTTGAGATTTCTGTAAATGATTTTACTACCGATATTATATTTGTTGTTTATGACAGGATATTCGCTCCGGACAGGGAATTGTTTTTTCAGTCCCTGGTAAAAGCCAGGAAAGAAGTAACACCCTGGGAAATTGAATTCAGGGCAGTCCTGCCTAAAAAAGGATTGCGGTGGTTTAAAATTTCATCTAGAACCGAATTGGCTCCAAACGGTTGTGTTAGTTTTTTCGGACATGTTTCTGATATTACAAATCTAAAAGATAAAGAAGAAAAACTCCGTATTTCCGAAGAGCGGTTTCAATTTGCACTCGAAGCTTCAACAGCCGGTATTTGGGATTGGGATATGGTCACCAATAATGTTTTTTATTCTTCATTATCCTTAAAAATTTTAGAATTAGATTCAACAGATATTTTTGATGATCCGGAACGCTGGGATAAAATTGTACATCCGGATGACTTGCCAAAATATTATTCAGACATTCAGGAACACTTTGACAATAAGATTCCGTACTATGAAAATTACCATCGCGTGATGACTTCCAGCGGCAATTACAAATGGATTTTAGACAGAGGGAAGGTGATCAAAAGAGATGAAAATGGAAAGCCTCTGCGTGTTATCGGAACACATACCGATGTCTCTTTGCAAAAAGAAAAAGAACTGGAACTCCTAAAAACAATGAAGCTTTACAGTGACCAGAATAGTCGGTTGCTGAATTTCTCTCACATTGTTTCGCATAATCTCAATACACAAGCCGGTAATATAAAATCTATTCTGGACTTTATAGATGCTGATCTAGATAAGCTGACGGTTAATGAAATGCTACAGCATCTGCGAACGGTTTCAAATGATCTGAATGAAACAATTTCGAATTTGACGCAGATTGTTAAAACACAAAGCAATATCAATATTGTGGTAGTTCCTTTGAAGTTAAGTGAGTATATCGAAAAAATTAGTTTTACTATCAAAGGATACGACAAACAAAAAAATGTGACCATCGTCAACAATGTTCCCCAGTATCTGACTATAAATTTTAATCCGGCATATCTCGAAAGTGTTTTGTTGAATTTTACCACAAATGCTATCAAATATGCCCATCCGG
The DNA here is from genome assembly GCF_004345565.1 of Flavobacterium circumlabens. Taxonomy (GTDB): domain Bacteria; phylum Bacteroidota; class Bacteroidia; order Flavobacteriales; family Flavobacteriaceae; genus Flavobacterium; species Flavobacterium circumlabens. Next base: position 353,293 of record NZ_SLWA01000005.1, read on the forward strand.
ACAGGGATCCTGTTATTGTTTTTGATTTTGGAATTGAACCGGAAGGTTATAAATCATTGAAAATTACAGATAATGGTTTGGGTATTGATCTGGAGGTTTACGGCGATTTATTATTCGGAATGTATAAAACATTTCATAAACATCAGGAAGCCCGCGGTATTGGATTGTATATTACGCGAAATCAAATTGAAGCCATGAAAGGGAGTGTTTTTGTTGAAAGTGAAGTAGGAGTAGGAACTTGCTTTAAAATTGTTTTTAATGATATGTAAAGGATAAATTTAAGAGCTATAAACAACAAAGGCTGTCTTTCTAAAGACAGCCTTTGTTGTTTATAATGAATTTTGAGATTACTTCGCAATATTAACTGCTCTTGTTTCCCTGATTACGGTTACTTTTACCTGACCCGGATAAGTCATTTCGGTTTGAATTTTTTGTGAAATTTCAAAAGATAAGTTGGCTGCATTGTCATCAGAAACTTTTTCGCTTTCTACAATTACACGAAGTTCTCTACCTGCCTGGATTGCATAAGCATTTTTCACACCGCTGAATCCGTAAGCTACTTCTTCAAGATCTTTCAGACGTTGAATATAAGAATCTAAAACCTGACGTCTTGCACCTGGTCTTGCCCCTGAAATAGCATCACAAACCTGAACAATCGGAGATAATAATGATTTCATTTCAATCTCGTCGTGGTGAGCTCCAATCGCGTTGCAAACCTCTTCTTTTTCACCATATTTCTCAGCCCATTGCATACCTAACAAGGCGTGAGGTAAATCACTTTCAGTATCCGGAACTTTACCAATATCGTGAAGTAAACCGGCTCTTTTAGCCAGTTTTACATTTAAGCCCAATTCGGCTGCCATGATACCACAAAGTTTAGAAACTTCTCTGGAGTGTTGTAATAAGTTTTGTCCGTAAGAAGAACGGTATTTCATTCTGCCTACCACTTTTATCAATTCAGGGTGTAATCCGTGAATTCCTAAGTCAATAACAGTACGTTTACCAACTTCAATGATTTCGTCATCAATTTGTTTCGCTGTTTTAGCAACAACTTCTTCAATTCTGGCCGGGTGAATACGTCCGTCTGTTACCAGTTTGTGTAAGGACAAACGGGCAATCTCTCTACGAACAGGATCGAAACAGGAAAGAATGATCGCTTCCGGTGTGTCGTCAACAATGATTTCTACTCCGGTTGCAGCTTCAAGCGCCCTGATGTTACGACCTTCACGGCCAATAATTCTACCTTTTACATCATCAGATTCAATGTTGAATACAGAAACGCAATTTTCAACGGCCTCTTCTGTTCCAACTCTCTGAATGGTATTGATAATGATTTTTTTAGCTTCCTGCTGCGCAGTAAGTTTTGCCTCTTCGATAGTTTCCTGAATGTGCGACATCGCCTTACTCTTAGCTTCGGCTTTTAAGCCTTCTACTAATTGCTCTTTTGCTTCTTCTGCAGAAAGTCCTGAAATTACTTCAAGTTGTTGTAATTGACTTTTATGTAATTTGTCAACTTCAGTTTGTTTTTTGTCTAAAAGTTCAATCTTACTATTGTATTCCTGAGTTTTAGCTTCAAAATCATCATTTACTTTTTTGGCTTTTGAAAGCTCGTTTGATATTTGTGATTCTTTGTCTCTAATTCTTTTTTCTACTTCGGCTACCTTCTTATCTCGTGCCAAAATAACTTGCTCGTGCTCCGATTTTAATTCGATAAAACGTTCTTTTGCCTGAAGAATTTTGTCTTTTTTAATATTTTCAGCCTCTAAATTAGCGTCTTTTAAAATTGAAGCTGCTTCCTTTTTAGCGTTTTTGATTAGATTAGAAATATTGCTTTTTTCGATAACTTTAGCAATTGCAAACCCCGCTGCAATCCCGACGATACCTGAAATAATGATCGTTACTATGTCCATGTTTGTTAAAATTTATATATAAAAAAAGCCTACATTAATTGCTTGAATAAACTCGTAAAGACAAGTTTTGAGCTAACTCACTGTTCAAGTTTTCCCAATAAAATCGGGACGTACTATAGTAGCGACGATTCACTCACTTTAATTTGTTAGTGTTGAGTTTACCAAAAATGAACTAATGTAGGCAGTATCTTAGTTTCTGTAAAGAACGTTTAATTTTCGAGATATTGATCTAAAAGCAAATTTAATCTTTTAATTCTTTCGATATCTTCACTATCGACAGTATAATCAATTTGTTTTTGTTCTACTTGTGAAGCAAATTGTAAGGCACACATGGCCAGTACATCCTGCTTGTCGCGGACTGCGTAACTTTCTTCGAATTGCTTGATCATCACATCAATTTTCTTAGAAGCACTTCTTAGTCCTTCTTCCTGATTGGGTTCTACGGTTAATGGGTATACCCGATCTGCAATTGATATTTTAATTCTAAGCTTTTCGTCCATGTTTCTAGTCTGATAATTGTGCTATACAGTAATCAATTTCGCGAATTAATGAATTTATTTTAAGCTTTGTCTCTCTCTTATTGTTGTCACTGCCGAGCAACGAATTGGCTATCTTAAGTGTTTCATATTGCTTTCTCAAAGCTTCCATTTCTTCAGATTGTTTCTGGATGATTTGCGCAGCTTTGGCTAGTTGTAATCTAAGTTCCTGATTGTTTTTCTCGAATCCTTTTGACTTTTCAAAAAGCTTTTCGATTTTATATTCAAGAGTATCAATTATTTCGGCAATTACACTCATTATAAATCCTATTCATTACTTAATCATACAAAGTTAGTATTCCTTTTTATTAATGCAATTTTTTATCGCTTTTTTTGCATTAAAAATAGACAAATATATGAAATTCAATGAATTGTATTTTTGTAGCTTTTTACTCGTTTTTGGCTTCTTATTTTTTTATCTTAGCAAAAATGTTGCTTATGAGATTTTCACTACTTACACTGTTTTTCTGTAATTTTATTTTTGCTCAGACACCATATCCTAAAGATTATTTTCGTCCGCCTCTTGATATTCCAATGCAGCTTTCGGGTAATTTTGGGGAGTTGAGGCCAAATCATTTTCATGCCGGTTTCGATTTAAAAACGAATCAGAGAGAAGGTTTAAATGTGTATGCAGTTGCGGATGGATATGTTTCAAGAATAAAAATGTCGACTTTTGGTAATGGAAAATGTATCTACATCACACATCCAAATGGATATACTTCTGTTTACGGACATTTACAAAACACCATTGGTCCAATTCAGGATTATGTTCAGAAAGCACATTACGCCGAGCATTCTTTTGAAATTGAATTATTTCCAAAACCCAATGAATTACCAGTTACAAAAGGACAACTGATTGCGCTTTCCGGAAACACCGGATCTTCTGAAGGGCCTCATCTGCATTTTGAAATCCGTGATTCGAAGACGGAATTTGTCATTAACCCCATGTTTTTTGGTTTTGATCAAAATATAAAAGACAGTAAAAAACCAACCATTTCCAGTTTATATGTTTATCCTGTTGCGGAAAATACAGTTGTGAATCAGTCCAGACAACCGCTGCTATTGAGTCTGGCGCTTCAGAAAGACGGAACCTATCTGGCTTCTAAAGTTAAGGCAAATGGTAGAATTGGTTTCGGAATCTCGGCGGTGGATTATGATGATGTTTCGAATAATAAAAACGGGGTGTTTAATGTGAGCACCTTTTTAAACGGAAATCAAAATTACAACTATCAGTTCAATACTTATTCATTTGATGAAATGCGTTATGTAAATGCGCTGGTTGATTATCCGAAATATAAAAAATCAGGACAACGCGTGCAGAAGCTGTTTATGAAAACACCTTTTCCTTTAAGCATTATCAAAACAGATTCGCTTCGCGGAATTATTTCTGTCGATCCGAATTTAGCTTCCACTTACCGAATTGAAGTATCGGATTATTTCGGGAATTTAAACTCGATTGATGTTCCGATAGAGTATGATTCGGCAACACCAATTGTAAATGCTGAACCAATTGCCTCAAAATATTTTGTTCGTTATAATAAAGATTCAAATTTTGAAAAAGACAATATGTCGGTATTTTTTCCTGCCGGTACTTTTTACGATGATTTTAATTTGAATTTTGATGTGAAAAACAATCGAATTTATATTCATGATGATGTTGTTCCGGTACATTCCAATTTCACGATAACCATAAAAGATTCTACTTATTCAGAAGAGCTCAGAGATAAATTATTCATTGCAAGAATCAGCGGTAACAGCAGAAGTTATAATACCACAACGCGAAAAGGAACTGTTTTTACTGCGAAATCGAAAATATTAGGCCAATTCGGATTGGTTTTGGATACCATTGCTCCGGTAATAAAAATTAATAAACCCATTCAGGATAAATGGATTAGTGATGTGAAAGTACTTGAGTTTACAATAGGAGACAGCTTGTCGGGGATTAAATCATACAACGGTTATCTGAACGGAAACTGGATTTTACTGGAGTATGATAATAAAACCCGAAAAATTACGCACAAGTTTGAAGATGGGATTGTAGCAGAAGGTGCAAATGATTTAAAAATTGAAGTAGTTGATAATGTAGGTAATTCTGCTATCTTTGAAACTCACTTTTTTAGAAGTCAACAAAAATAAAATCAAAACGTTTGAATTATAGTAAATTAATATTCGTTTTCCTTTTTTTGTGCATTGGTTATGTCTCATTTGCTCAAAACGCCCGTGTTAAAGGAATCATTTTAGATAATGAAAAGCGGCCAGTTGCCGATGTGAATGTTTCTTCATCAGGAAATACAACCCAGACCAATTCGGATGGTTTTTTTGAAATTGAAGTTCCTCCCAATAAAAAAGCAGCTTTGGTTTTTACTCATATTTCCTTAAAAATGATGAGCCTCACCGTAAACTTAAAGCCAAATGAAGTTTTTGTCTTTAATCCTGTAATGAGTAATGCCCAGGAACAAATGGGCGAAGTTTTTGTATCTTCTAAAAATAAAAAACGGGTTCAGGGAATCACGGTTATTGACGCGGCGACCATTAAGAAAATTCCCGGTGCAAATGCCGGAATCGAAAATATCCTGAAAACATTACCCGGAGTAAATTCAAATAATGAGCTTAGTACACAATATGCGGTACGAGGCGGTAATTATGATGAGAATCTGGTTTATGTAAATGAAATTGAAGTCTATCGTCCTTTTTTGATCCGCTCTGGACAACAGGAAGGTTTGAGCTTTACGAATACCGATTTAGTGCAGAATGTTGATTTTTCTGCAGGAGGATTTCAGGCGAAATTTGGTGATAAATTATCTTCTGTTTTAGATATTACGTATAGAAAACCCACAGAATTCGGAGCTTCCTTAGAAGCCAGTTTGCTGGGAGGAAGCATATCTGTTGATGCGGTTTCCAAAAATAAAAAATGGTCGGCCGTTACCGGAGTCCGTTACAGAAATAATAGTCTGCTTGTGAACAGTCAGGACACTCAAACCAATTATACTCCAACTTTTGTTGATGTTCAGACGAATGTAAATTATGATATTTCAGAAAAATGGCAAATGAGCTTTTTAGGGAATATTTCGCAAAACAAATATTTATATCAGCCTTTAACACGTGAAACCAAATTTGGAACTATAGATCAGCCCATGGCACTTGCGGTTTATTATGAAGGAAAAGAAAAAGATCAGTACGATACTTATTTTGGTGCCCTGAAAACTACTTACAAAGCTTCGCCAACTTTAACTTTTAAATTTATTGGCTCTTTGTTTCATACCAAAGAGCAGGAGCATTTTGATATTCTGGCACAATACCGATTGGGAAATGTAAATGCTGACGGGACAACCAATCTTGACGATGTTGATTTTACACGCGGAATTGGTTCCCAGCTCAATCATGCCCGTAATGATCTGGATGCTTTAATTGCAAATGCAGAAATAAAAGGTTTTAAAGAGTGGAGGGACAGTCAGCTTGAATTTGGCTTGAAATACACAAGAGAATCAATCCGGGACAGGGTAATAGAGTGGGAAGTCATAGATTCTGCCGGATTTTCTATAAATCCCCCAATCGTGATACTTCCGGAAAACAATCAGCCTTACGAACCTTATACGGGGCCTTTATTGCCGTATCAGGATATTCGCGCTACTAATTTTAATACGATAAACAGATTTTCCGGTTACGCACAATGGAATCAGAAAACACAATTAGGCTCCAGTCAGGTTTGGTATAATCTGGGAGCTCGTTTTCAAAGCTGGACCGTTTCTGGTGCCTCAGAGGAAGGAAAAAACCAAATCGTTTTTAGTCCGAGAGCTCAATTTGCTATAAAACCGGATTGGGATATGGATATGGTTTTCAGACTTTCGGGAGGATTGTACCATCAGCCGCCTTTTTACAGGGAGCTTCGTGATTTGAATGGGGTGGTGAATCCGAACGTGAAAGCGCAGGAATCCGTACATATTGTTTTAAGTAATGATTACAGCTTCAAAATGTGGGATCGTCCTTTTAAATGGGTGACGGAGATTTATTATAAATCACTGACAGATGTAAATACATACTCAATAGACAATGTTCGTATCCGTTATGTGGCCAACAATAATGCAAAAGCTTATGCGCAAGGTCTTGATTTCAGGCTGAATGGAGAATTTGTGCCGGGGACAGAATCCTGGATAAGTTTCGGATATCTGAAAACCGAAGAAAACTACGAGGATAAAGGTTATATTGCACGACCAACAGATCAGCGTTTGAAATTTGCCATGTTGTTTCAGGATTATATGCCCAATATTCCAAGTGTTAAAATGTATCTGAATTTGGTGTACAATACAGGTTTGCCGGGCGGTGCTCCTTCGTATTCGGATCCTTACCTGTATCAAAACAGACTGAATGATTACCGAAGAGCAGATATTGGTTTTGCTAAAGTTTTTGTAGACAGCAGTACTAAAAGTGCCAAGACAAATTGGTTGAAAAACTTTAAGGAACTGTCTGTTGGTGTGGAGATTTTTAATGTGTTTAACAATCAAAATGCGATAACCAATACATGGGTAAGGGATATTTATTCTAAAAACCAATACGCAATCCCGAATTATATGACTTCAAGAGTTTTTAATATTAAGCTGAATGCGAGGTTGTAATTAAATTGACAGAAACAGATACTTGTTTTGAGAAATTCCCGTTTTACTAAAATGAAACCGATAATACAATCAAAAATACTATATTTGATATCCCAATATAATTCGAATAGATGAAAAACTCATTAAAATATATAGCCCTGGCAATCATCGGAAGCTTAGTAAGTTGCAAAGATGAAGCTCAAAAACCGAAAGTAATTTATGATGCTGCGAATAAAGCAAGAGTTGTAAATAAAACGGATTCAACCCAGATTGAAGTCGCTGATTTGCCGATTCAGATGGAAGGAACGGATTATTTAATTCATCCGGTTGGTGATTTGAGGGTATTTGAAAAAGGAACAAAAGCCCGTTACGGATCTTCAAGTGTAAACGATGTGAGTTTTACGATTTCAAATTTAGGGGAATATGAAATTACAGGCTATTTGCAGAATCTGAAATTTCAAAAAACAGATTCTGATTCCATTCGGTCTTTGACAGATAAACCGGCTTTGATCTTAACCGCTACTTATTTAAAAACAGTGGCTGACAGAACTAAGAATCAAATTATGGTCTATACTCTCGCAGATTCCGATACGAATAAAGATGGCAAAATTGATTCCGGCGATATAAAAACATTATACCTGAGCAATATTAGCGGAGAAAATTTTACTAAAGTTTCTGAAGACTTTCAGGAATTGGTAGATTGGAATTTAATTGATTCCAAAGGCCGTTTGTATTTCAGAACAATTGAAGATACCAATCAAAATGGTCAGTTTGATAAAAATGATGTTTTGCATTACAGCTATATTGATTTGGCTGCTAAAAAATGGGAAGTTAAAAGTTATAAACCGATATAAAGTTTTTAAGGTTCTAAGATCCTAAGATTTTTTAAATCTTTGTACATAAAAGCCAGTTGAAAATTATTTTTAACTGGCTTTTGTTATTTAAAATTGAAAATAATTTTATGCTTTTTTTTAAAAAAAAACTCAGCACCTTAGCATCTCAGTTCCTTAGCAACTTTTTAAAAAAAAACCTAAATCAAAATATCACTTTCCAAATCTGATTTTTCTATTTCAATTCCAAAACCCAGACGTTCTACCAGTTCAATCACGAGCTTTTTATACCAGTTTTCTGACTTTGGATGAATGTATATTTTTTCAATTAACTGATTGATATTAACATTGATTTTTAAACCGTCATTCAGTTTTATATTACTTTTTGAAGTGTCCGTGATGATACGGACTTCGCGCTCGTACTGAAAGCTTTTTCTTTTAAACAAAAACGGAAAGAACAAGTCGTCAAACGGAATGTATTCTTTTTTGTAGTCGATATAATTTACTTCTCCAATATACTGATCAAAATTATTCTCGGGATTTAAGGCACTTTGCAGTCTGCCAATGGTAGACTGAATGGCTAAACCTTCACTGTTTTGAGTAAATATCTGCCACATGGCAAACGATTCGTATTCGTTGATATGCCAGCTGCTTATCGCTACTTTTTCGCGGTGTGTTTTGTAATAATTTAAGAAGTCAGGATTGTCGACTGCCAGTTTTTTGATCTCTTCAAAGGTAGGCTCGCTAAAAGTTCCTTCGTACTGATCTTCAAATTTGTCAGAACGGGACATGAACAACTTTTTAGAAAGCAGCAAATCCAGAAACTTAGATAAGTCTAAGTATTTCCAAACAATGGTATCCGGATCTTCAGGCAGCTTTATGTTTGGATTGTTGAGATACATGATTGTAGATTTATAGATTTACTAAAAAAAATCTGCCACAGCTTACACAGATTAGAATGATTTACATCAGTGTTAATCTTATAAGCTGTGGCAAAAAATCTTTAAGATTCAAAAGATTGCATCGTTACCAGTTTATTGTAAGTTCCGTTATGTGCAATTAATTCATCATGCGTTCCTTGTTCTACGATTTTTCCTTTTTGCATGACCACGATCACATCTGCTTTTTGAATAGTAGAAAGGCGGTGTGCAATTACAATCGAAGTTCGGTTTTGCATCATGTTTTCAAGTGCCACCTGTACAAATTTTTCGCTTTCCGTATCCAATGCTGATGTCGCTTCATCCAAAATCATAATCGGAGGATTTTTCAATACCGCACGGGCAATCGATAGACGTTGTTTTTGGCCTCCGGAAAGTTTGTTTCCACTGTCTCCGATATTGGTGTAGATTCCCAAAGGAAGGTCTTTTACAAACTCATATGCATTAGCGATTTTTAGCGCTTCGATAATTTCATCATCAGTGGCGTCTAATTTTCCTAATGAGATGTTCGCTTTTATCGTATCATTAAATAAGATGCTGTCCTGAGTTACCAATCCCATCAAGCTTCGAAGCGACTGTAAATTCATGTCTTTGATGTTGATTCCGTCAATAGAAATCGATCCGTCATTTACATCATAAAAGCGGGTTAATAAATTGGCAATGGTACTTTTTCCACTTCCGGATTGTCCTACCAGGGCTACAGTTTGTCCTTTTTTAATCTGAAGGGAAAAATCTTTTAATACCGTTTCGTCTTCATATTTAAAGTTAATATTCTGAACCGTTATATTGTTGTCAAAGGTTGTTTTTTCGACAGCATCAACTTTGCTTGTAATGGGGTTGTCCTGGTCTAAAATTTCCAGTACGCGTTCTGCAGCGGCATTTCCTCTTTTTACACCGTATGAAGCTTTAGAAATCGCTTTTGCAGGGGTTAGGATGTTATATGCCAGTCCCATGTATGCTATAAAGGAGGCACTTTGTAATGTTTTGTCAATCAAAACCATTTGCCCTCCATACCAAAGCAGGATAGCGATTACGGTAATTCCCATAAATTCACTTGCGGGAGAAGCTAAGTTTTGGCGATTACCAATGCTGTTTGATAAACTAAAAAAACGTTCTGTTGAATTTTGAAAAACACTGTTGAAGTAATTTTCAGAATTATATCCTTTTACTACTTTCAGACCTCCAATAGTTTCTTCTATGGTCGATAAAAAAGTACCTTGTTCCTGTTGTGCTTTGGTGGATTGTTTTTTAAGCTGTTTCCCTATTAATGAAATAATATAACCTGAAACCGGAATAAAAATAAAAACAAATAAGGTTAGTTTAGGGCTGATAATCAGCATTGTGGTTATTGTGAAAATAATAGTTAGAGGCTCTTTTACAATAAGTTCAAGAATGGCTAAAAAGGAGTTTTGTACCTCGTTTACATCAGCTGAAATTCTCGAAATAACGTCTCCTTTTCTTTTTTCAGAGTAAAAAGCCAAAGGAAGTTCCAGTGTTTTCTTATACATTGCATTTCGCATGTCCCTTAGAACGCCATTTCGTAAAAAAGTAATAAAAAACATGGCTAAATAATCGGCGAGGTTTTTTAATAAGAAAATCGAAATGATAATAGTAACCATTATAGATAAAACGTAACCGGATTCATGAGTACCTTTTGTTGTTGTAATGTAATAGCTTAAATAGTCTTCACCGTATTGCTGAATTTTCAGAATGCCGTGATACACTGGTTTTACTGTAATTTGCTTGCTTTTGTCAAATAAAACCTGAAGCATCGGGATTAAGGCAACAAACGAAAGTGTGCTGAATAGTGCGTACAAAACATTGAAAAAGATGTTTAGCAATGCGTATTTTTTATATGGATATATAAAAGGAACTATTTTTTTAAAATTACTCATTTATTTATAAATATTGTTTTGTGCTATAGCAATGGCTTTTTCCAGTTTTTCTAGCAATAATTTTTTTTCTGGTAATTGGGTTAAATAAGCAGAGACTTTGATCTGTTCGTCATTGTCAAGCATTAAATAATTTATTTGCTCAGGAGATTTTTCACTGCACAAAATTAATCCAATTGGTTTATTTTCACCTTCTTTTTGTTCGTTTTTCTCTAACCAACGTAAATAAAGCTCCATTTGGCCTTTGTATCCGGCTTTAAACTTTCCTAATTTTAAGTCAATAGCAACCAATCTTCTAAGGCCGCGATGATAAAAAAGTAAATCGATGTAAAAATCTTCGTCATCAATTGTAATTCTTTTTTGACGCGCAAGAAAAGCAAATTCGCTACCTATTTCAGTAATGAAATTTTGTAATTGGGCTAAAATAGAGCTTTCCAGATCCTTCTCAGAATAACTGTCATGAAGACCTAAGAAATCTAAAAAATAAGGATCCCGAAAAATTAAATCAGGACTAATTTGTTTTTCGGTTTTTAATAACTCGAGATCATTAATTATGGTTTCTTCGGGCTTTTTGCTGATCGCAGTTCTTTCAAAAAGCATGCTGTCAATACGTTCTTGTAAAGTTCTTACGCTCCATCTTTCATGGATACTCATTTGAACATAGAATTCACGTTTTATATTATTCTCAATATAAATTAAAGTTCTAATATGAGACCAACTCAATTGTGCACACACTGTGTGCACAATTGTAATGTCTGGAATTATAGAGTTTAATTTGATGAAACTGTGCAGGTTTCTTTTGTTAAAACCGCTTCCGTATCTATTGAATAGATCTTCACTTAAATTTTTTATAAGTTTCTTTCCATAATCAGCCCGATCATTTTTTAGGATTTCCTCATTGATCGTTTTTCCTATTTTCCAATACAAAAGCGTTAATTCCTGATTTACCGTTTTGGCCACAAAATGTCGGGTCTGATCTATTAATCCTACAATGGAATTTAATAGTTCAGGATGATCATTTGCTTCCGGTTTATCACTCATTATTTATTATTTCAATTGCATTCCTGCAATGATATTTTGTATTTTTTCGTCTAAGAAACTTTCTGCTGCATCGAAATCATTTACCGATTCTAATTCAGCGTTTACACTGATGTAGAATTTGATTTTTGGCTCTGTTCCGCTTGGTCTTGCGCAGATTTTAGAACCGTCTTCGGTATAATAAATCAATACATTCGATTTAGGAATATCCATCACCGTTTCTTCACCTGATAAAAGATTAAGGGCAATCGATGACTGATAATCTTCCACCATAATTACACGCTGGCCACTAATTTCTTTTAATGGATTTTCACGTAAATTAATCATCATCTGATTGATTTCTTCCAGACCTTCCATTCCTTTTTTGGTTAAGGATACCAAAAATTCCTTGTAGAAACCATTTTCAACATAAAGCTGTAAAAGTTCTTTGTAAACAGAGCTTCCGGCAGCTTTTGCCTGAGCAGCAACTTCACAGATCAATAAGGTAGCGGCAACGGCATCTTTATCCCTTACGGCATCACCAACCATAAAACCAAAGCTTTCTTCACCACCTCCAATAAATTGAAGTTCCGGGAAGTCTTTGATCATTTTGGCAATCCATTTAAAACCGGTAAGGCCAACTTTGCATTCTACGCCATAGCTTGTGGCTAATTCCATCATCATCGGAGTAGAAACGATTGTAGACCCAACGAATTGTTTTCCATTAATTTTTCCGGCTTTTTTCCATTGTTTCAATAAGAAAGAAGTCATCAAAACCATGGTCTGATTTCCGTTAAGCAAAATCATTTTGCCTTCATTATTTCGTACTGCAACACCTAAACGGTCACAGTCAGGATCAGTTCCCACTACAATGTCTGAATTGGTTTTTTCAGCCAGAGCCAAAGCCATTGTCAAGGCTTCCGGTTCTTCCGGGTTTGGAGATTTTACCGTAGGGAAATTTCCGTCCGGAACAGCTTGTTCGGGAACAATATGTACATTATTATAGCCAGCCTGAGATAAAGTATCGGGAATAGATTTTATAGAAGTTCCGTGCAAAGAGGTGAAAACAATATGCAGGTTATCTTTTGCTTCAGCAGACGTATTAAAACTCGCATTTTCGATTGATGATTTTACGAATGCCTTGTCAATTTCGGTATCAATATACTGAATCAGTTTTTCGTTGGCCTGAAATTTAATTTTATCGTAACTCAGGTTTTCGATTGTAGTAATAATTTCACCATCTTGTGGCGGAACAATTTGTCCCCCGTCTTCCCAGTACACTTTGTATCCGTTGTATTCCGGCGGATTATGTGAAGCCGTAAGTACGATTCCGCATTGACAGCCTAAATATTTAAGAGCAAATGACAATTCAGGAGTTGGTCGTAAATCTGAAAATAAATAGACCTGAATTCCGTTTGCAGAGAAAACATCGGCAACAACCTTAGCCAGTGTATTACTGTTGTGACGACAATCATAAGCAATCGCTACTTTTAAAGGCTGATTCGGAAAAACCTGATGCATGTAATCCGAAAGACCCTGCGTGTTTTTTCCAAGTGTATATTTGTTAATACGGTTGTTTCCAACACCCATAACGCCACGCATTCCGCCAGTACCAAATTCCAGGTTTTTATAAAAACTTTCCTCAAGTTCCTTTGGAGCTGTAGTCATTAATTCTTTAACGGCTGCTTGTGTTTCGGTATCAAATGTAGGCGTCAGCCATTCGTTTACAGCATTCAAAATATTAGGTGCTATATTCATCATTCGTGTATTTTTATATTTAATAATAAATTTCAGGAGCTATTTCCTGCTATCATTCCAATCTTTTTTATTGTAGAAAAAACAATAAAAAAGGATTTTCCCTTCTATCAGGGCTAGGGCTTTACGTTAAAAGTTAACCTCTCGGGCAACTTTATAACGTGCTTCGTTACTTTTTGTTCTCAGGATAATTTCACCAAGAAAACCTGCCAAAAATAATTGAGTGCCCAGAATCATTGTCGTTAAGGCAATAAAAAACCACGGATTATTAGTCACGAGGTTATATTGCATTCCGTTATACATATGGTATAATTTAGAAATTCCAATATACCCGGCCAGGAAAAAACCAATAATAAACATCAGTGAACCCATTGCTCCAAATAGGTGCATCGGTCTTTTTCCGAATCGGGATAAAAACCAGATGGTAATCAAATCCAGAAAACCGTTTATAAACCGTTCCATTCCAAATTTTGTCTCTCCGTATTTACGGGCCTGGTGGATGACAATTTTTTCACCAATTTTATTAAAACCGGCATTTTTTGCCAAAACCGGAATGTAGCGGTGCATTTCGCCCGAAACTTCTATGTTTTTTACAACGGTATTTTTGTATGCTTTCAATCCGCAGTTGAAATCATTCAGTTCAACACCGGAAGTTTTTCTTGCTGCCCAGTTAAATAACTTGGAAGGAAGATTTTTAGCTACAACAGAATCATAACGCTTCTTTTTCCAGCCTGAAACCAGGTCGAATTTTTCGGCTGTAATCATTTCATATAAACCCGGAATCTCATCAGGACTGTCCTGTAGATCCGCATCCATAGTAATAATCACATCCCCTTTTGCTTTTGCAAAACCAGCGTGTAAAGCTTGTGATTTTCCAAAATTTTTCATGAAACGAATTCCCTTTACATTTGGGTTTTCATTCGAAAAATTTTCAATAATATTCCAAGAATCATCCGTACTTCCATCATCTACAAAAATGATTTCATAAGAGTAATTGTTAGATTGCATCACTTTAATAATCCAGGAGTAGAGTTCTTGTAGTGATTCCTCTTCATTAAGAAGCGGTATAAGTATAGATAAATTCATTTATTTTTTATTCTTGTGTATTTTTGCTTTTAAAAAATGCTGCGAAAATCAATCCGAAAATGGAGCTGATCACTATCGCGAAAACAGATCCTTTTAGTAATTCTATAGTAGAATAAGGATTGCTTAATTTCATCTTGGCAATAGTTTCATTAATAGCAGATGCCGGTGTTCCGAATTTTTGCATCATTCCCACGGTGTATTTGATCATTAATTCACTTAAAGTGTCTTTTGCAGCCGGATCAATAACATTAAAAAGGATAATATTAAAAAAAGTAGAAATCAGTATTCCAATTACAGCAGCAATGAAATAAGTGGTAAAGGCTTCTTTAAAAGGAAAAACACCCTTTAATTCTCTCTTTGTTTTAGAAAGTAAAATGATAGAAAGCGTAAGGCTTATGGCAATCCCTAAAAGTCCCATCCACCATGAAGTGAATAAATTTAAATCAATAGCATATATAGTAGCAGTAACTAATGCTGATGCAATTCCGATCATTACACCATAAGTAATCCCATTTTTTTTTATAACTTCATTAATCATATTTCTATATGTTTTAAAATTAATCCACAAATATAGCAATTACCATATATACAAAAGCAAAAGTCAGATATATATTAGAAATATTGACACAAATGAAGTCCTTATTAAAAATATTGACTAAAACATTTGTTTATTAAAAAATAAATGTAAATTTGCACACTCAAAAATAATTAAATTTTTAAACAAAAAAGAGTATTGTTTGTTTACACCTTTTTCTAACCATGAAAAAGCTTCAAAACGAAAATCCTCTAAACAATAAATAAAAGAAAAGATGAAAAAAGGAATCCACCCGGAAAATTACAGATTAGTTGCATTTAAAGACATGTCTAATGAAGATGTTTTTATCACTAAATCTACTGCAGATACAAAAGAAACAATTGAAGTTGACGGAGTTGAGTATCCAGTTGTAAAAATGGAGATTTCAAGAACATCTCACCCTTTTTATACTGGTAAATCTAAACTTATCGATACTGCAGGACGTATTGATAAATTCAAAACTAAATATGCAAAACACGCTAAATAATAAAAGCTGTTTTTCTTTAAATATAAAAGCCTTCCAATTTGGAAGGCTTTTTTTTATGGAATTTTCTGATCGAAAATTGATTTGGTCTTATACACGTTTAATGAAACTCATAAAATATTTGTAACTTTGAACCAGGTAACCAACTCAAAATTTTAACAAATATTAATTAATTTTATGAATTACATTCTATTTGACGGTCCCGTCCGGAATGCTTTGCTCCCTTTTACTTTTACGAGACCAGTTGCTGATATTTTAATCGGGATTATGACGATTCGTCAAAAATGGGAAACACGTTTAGGTTCCACTATCACAACTATTACCGAAGATTATTTATCTGCTAAGTTTCCAATGGTGGAAATGGAAGAAAATGTGATGATCAATGCAGCATATTTACCAAATGATACGCTCGCTGAAATGGTTTCTGATCTAAAGGAAAATCAGGCCATTTTTAAAGGAGAAGATGTAATCGCTTTTTTTACAACAGAAAATCAGGAAGAAGTTGATTTCGATTCGTACGAGATTATTCAATATAATGACGATTGTTTGACAGTTGAACATACGTGGGATATTTTTTCTAAAAACGATGCCGCCATTCGTCAGGATTTTATTTACCTGACAGCAGACAGAAAATCACAGCCAATTCCAAAAAGCGTCAATACCATTGCACCTGAAAATATATTTATAGAAGAAGGGGCAAAATTAGAGTTTGTTACTTTAAATGCTTCGGGCGGTCCTATATATATAGGTAAGAATTCGGAGATTATGGAAGGTACAGTAATTCGCGGTCCGTTTGCCTTATGCGAAAATGCGCAGGTAAAACTGAATGCTAAAATTTACGGTGCCACAACAGTTGGTGTTGGATCCAGAATAGGAGGAGAGGTTAAAAATTCAGTTCTTTTTGCAAATTCAAATAAAGGGCATGACGGATTTTTAGGAGACTCTGTTTTAGGGGAATGGTGCAACATTGGAGCAGATTCCAACAATTCAAACCTGAAAAACAACTACGAAGAAGTGAAATTGTGGAGCTATGAAACAGAAGGTTTTGCAAAAACCGGACTTCAGTTTTGTGGTTTGATGATGGGAGACCACAGTAAATGCGGAATCAATACCATGTTTAACACCGGAACTGTTGTGGGTGTAAGTGCCAATATTTTCGGCAGTGGATTCCCGCGCAATTTTGTTCCGAGTTTTTCATGGGGAGGTGCATCAGGATTTACGACTTACGTGACCAAAAAAGCTTTTGAAACCGCTAAACTGGTTATGGGCAGAAGAAACATCGAATTTGATGAAACAGAATCAGCCATCTTAGAGCACATTTTTGAGGAAACAAAAAAGTGGAGAAAAGATTAAGATAATTAGATAATTAGTCAATTAGATAATTTTTCAGCAACCCGACAGGTTTTTAAAACCTGTCGGGTTTATTTGTTATACCATTTTTAAAAGTCTCCAATTAACACATTCTCAAAATTATCTAATTTTCAAATTGGCAGATTATCTAATTGCAATAAACCCGACAAGTTTTTAAAAACCTGTCGGGCTTTGTTTGTTATGATATTTTTAAAAGTATGCAATTAGCACATGCTCAAAATTATCTAATTATCTAATTGGCAGATTATCTAATTAATCTATCTTTGCGCTTTCAAAAAATACGTGCTGAAAGATCTAAAAATCTAAGCAGTCTAAAAATCTAAAAATCTAAATGATTACAGTTAACGATATTTCAGTTCAGTTTGGTGGAACTACTCTTTTTAGCGATGTCTCTTTTGCTATAAACGAAAATGATAAAATTGCCCTTATGGGTAAGAATGGTGCGGGAAAATCGACACTTTTAAAAATAATTGCAGGGCAGAGTAAACCTTCTACCGGAAATATCTCAGCTCCAAAAGAAGCTGTTATCGCTTATCTGCCGCAGCATTTGCTAACGACAGACGGAGCAACTGTAATGGAAGAAGCATCGAAAGCTTTTGGTGAAATTTTTAGTATGAAAGCTGAAATCGATGAAATCAACGAACAATTAACCGTTCGTACCGATTACGAAAGTGATCAGTATATGAAGCTTATCGAAAGAGTTTCTGATTTAAGCGAGAAATTCTATGCTATTGAAGAAGTAAATTACGAAGCTGAAGTAGAGAAAATATTAGTTGGTTTAGGATTTGAGCGTGAAGATTTTACACGTCAGACTTCTGAATTTTCAGGAGGATGGAGAATGCGTATTGAACTGGCTAAAATCCTTTTGCAAAAACCGGATTTAATTTTATTGGATGAGCCAACCAACCACATGGATATTGAAAGTATCCAATGGTTAGAAGATTTTCTTTTGAATGCTGCCAAGGCAGTTGTAGTCATTTCGCACGACAGGGCATTCGTAGATAATATTACCAATCGTACGATTGAAGTTACAATGGGAAGGATTTACGATTACAAAGCGAAATATTCTCATTATTTAGAATTGAGAAAAGACCGTCGTATTCACCAGCAAAAAGCATATGACGAGCAACAGAGAATGATTGCTGATAACAGAACTTTTATTGACCGTTTTAAAGGAACATTCTCTAAAACAGATGCCGTTCAGTCCCGCGTTAAGATGTTGGAAAAATTGGTAATTGTTCAGGTTGATGAAGTAGATACTTCTGCCTTGAAATTAAAATTTCCTCCTGCGGCGCGTTCGGGCCAATATCCTGTTGTGGTAAAAGATTTATCAAAATCATATGGCGATCATGTCGTTTTTAAAGATGCCAATATTGTGATCGAAAGAGGTCAGAAAGTTGCTTTTGTCGGTAAAAACGGAGAAGGAAAATCGACTATGATTAAAGCCATCATGAAAGAGATTGGTATTGATGAAGGAAGTGTCGAAATTGGACATAATTCGCAAATTGGATATTTCGCTCAGAATCAGGCTGCCTTATTAGATGAAAATGCAACTATTTTCGAAACGATTGATGGTATTGCCGTTGGTGACGTCAGAACACAGATTAAAAATATTCTAGGGGCATTTATGTTTCATGGTGATGATATTACCAAAAAAGTAAAAGTACTTTCAGGTGGTGAAAAAACACGTCTGGCAATGATTAAATTGTTGTTGGAACCTGTAAACCTGCTGATTCTGGATGAGCCTTCGAATCACCTGGATATGAAAACAAAAGACATCATCAAGGATGCTTTACGTGATTTTGACGGAACGCTAATCCTGGTTTCTCACGATCGTGATTTCCTTGACGGACTAGCGACTAAAGTTTTCGAATTTGGAAATAAACGAGTGAAAGAACATTTTGAAGATGTTGCCGGTTTCTTGGCACATAAAAAAATGGATTCTATGAGAGAGATCGAAAAGTAATTTTTCGACACTAGATAAGTAAAAAGCGCAGTTAATTCCTGCGCTTTTTTTTGCTTCATGCTTTTCTAACATAATTTTAATGCAATTTTTTTTACAATAGCTTATTTATTTTCCTTACTTTAGGAGAATGCTTTTGAATGGAATACAAACCGACGTATGTTTCGGGATCCAAATCCTGATTTTAAACCAGGCAGTAAAAATCTAATTTTTTATTTAGGAAGTTTATGAGTAATTCATTGATAAACAGAATTGTTTTTATCCTTTTTATAATGCCACTTTTCATGAATGCCCAGGTTGATGTCAATCAGGCAACAGCAGAGGCTGAAGAAGCCGTGAAATATCCGCAGTTTCAATTCAAAGGACTTTTTCAGGCCCGGTATCTATCTTCTTTTGGAGATAATGTTGATGTTATGGGAGTTCATCATGCTACGGGTGAAGAGGTGACACGAAGTTCTTTTGATATAAAAAGAATGCGCGTTGGCCTTAATACAAAGCTCAGCAAAGAAACCGAAGTCGTTATTTTGGTGAATTTAGCCGATTTTAAATCCGATCCAAAAACTAAAGTACTTGAAAATGCCTATGCAAAATATACTTTTAGTAAATATCTCGCTTTAACCGGAGGTCAGTTTCGTCCTGCCTTTGGTATAGAGGAACTTGTTCCCGTTGACATTATTAAATCTTTTGATTTTTCCAATCAGTATTATGAATTTGGTAAAAATGGCTGGACCAGTTTTCAGATCGGAGCTTCGGCAACCGGATCGGTAGATGTTGGAAAACTACCCGTTAGTTACGCCGTTTCAGTTTTAAACGGAAATGGAAAGAATCAGGAGAAAGATAAAGATAACGGAAAACAGTATTCGACGCGATGGGTTTTCGGACTTTCCAAAGCGTATAAAATTAATTTAGGCTTAAACGGAGGAATTGGAAAAGTTTTCAAAAAGGATGTTTTTGCTTTAGGAGCAGATATTACCAGTGATTTTAAACTTACCGATAAGTTAACTTTTGATCTGCAGATGGAATACAAACAAGGAACAAACCACAACTTATATTTTTCACTGCCAGTAGAGACCAGGACTTCAGATGTTGCAGATTATCAAATGCGTGGTTACTATATCATGCCTAATTTGAGATATACCGTAAATTACGGAAAGTTATCCTCTCTGGAGTTTTCATGCCGCTATGAATCTTTTGATCCAAGTTATAAAATTGCTCCCAATGTTCGTCAGACCTGCATACCGATGATTAGTCTTGAATTTGGAAAAGCGTATTTAGGCCGGATTGAGATGGGGCTTGAAATTGACAGATTTGATAAAAGTATTCCGAATACGTCAACATACAATGATGAATTGTTCCTGATTCAGTTGCAGCTTCGACTTTAATATAATTAAATACCAGGTTTATGAAAGAAGTAAAGATACCTCAAGTCCTAATTACACTTGCAATTGGAATTGCAATCTGGTTCATTCCGGCACCGGAAGGTGTTGTGATCGAAGCCTGGCATCTGTTTGCCATTTTTGTCGCTACGATTGTTGGGATTATACTCAAGGCTGCTCCAATGGGAACTATGTGTATGGTTGCAATTGCACTGACTGCTTTTTCGCAGGTTTTAGCGCCCGGTGATGCCGGAAAATCGATAACATTAGCATTGAAAGGTTTTGGAGATAAAGTAATCTGGCTAATTGGGATTTCGTTTTTTATCGCAAGGGGATTTATTAAAACAGGTCTGGGAAACAGAATTGCTTTTCTATTCATAAAAATATTCGGAAAAAGTTCGCTCGGACTGGCGTATGGTTTAGGACTGGCTGATTTAGTTCTGGCTCCGGCTGTACCGAGTAATACGGCGAGAGGTGGAGGAATTATTTATCCGATCATGAAATCAATGTCAATGAGTTTTGGTTCGATGCCCGATCAGCCGGAAACACACCGAAAATTAGGAGCCTTTCTCACGTTGAGCAGTTATAATATGAATCTGATTGCTTCTTCTATGTTTTTGACAGGAACAGCAAGTAATCCGATGTGTCAGAAATTCGCATTCAATCTGGGAATAAAAATTACTTGGATTTCATGGGCTGTTGCAGCAATTGTCCCGGGTTTGGTGGCGTTTTTTGTAATTCCTTTGGTATTGTATAAAATATATCCGCCGGAACTTAAAAAAACGGGAGATGCTCCTCAGATTGCGACTCAAAAACTAAAAGAAATGGGGCCGATTACCCGTAACGAATGGATGATGCTGCTAACTTTCTTTATTTTGTTGTTTCTCTGGATGACTGGTGATTTGTTTTCTATCGATGCCACTACTACCGCTTTTATAGGTTTGGTTATTTTGCTTTTAACTTCGGTTTTAACCTGGGAAGATGTAAAAGCCGAAAAAGGAGCATGGGATACGATTGTCTGGTTCTCCGTTTTGGTAATGATGGCCAGTTCACTTAACGAATTAGGATTTATTGGCTGGTTTAGTAATCTGGTAAAAGCAGAAATAGGAGGATTAAGCTGGCAGATGGCTTTTCCGATTATTGTATTGGTGTATTTCTTCAGTCACTATCTTTTTGCTAGCGCAACAGCACACGTGGCCGCCATGTATGCAGCCTTGCTTGGTGTTGGAATTTCACTCGGAATTCCGGGATTACTGCTGGCTTTTATGCTTGGTTTTATAGGATCGCTTTACGGAACTTTAACGCACTATGGTCACGGCCCGGCTCCGGTATTCTTCGGGAGCGGGTATGTTGATCTGAAAGACTGGTGGATAAAAGGCCTCGTAACCGGAGTGTTCATGCTCTTCATTTATATGACGATCGGTGGAGCCTGGCTCCGGGTTATTGGCTATTTTTAAAACTAAATCCTGATTCCAGGAGGAAGCAATTCTTTGTATTTTGGATTTTTTTTAATGAATAAGGCGATTTTTGGAGAAATAGGCATCAGTTTGAATTTCTTTTCGATAATGACTTCCATGATGTTTTTAAGTAGTGCATCAATTACGGCCTGATTTTCATAACCTTCCGGGGTATTGATTTTGGTTAAGAAAATTTTCTTTTCCTGAAATGAATATTCAACAGTTAGCATTCCTTCCGGTACTATGGTTTCAAATTGTCTTGCGAAAGTATTGTCTTTGATTTCCATAGATTCAATTGTTTGTTCCATAACAAATTTGTGTTTTAGGTCCTGTTAAAAAAATAGGTTTGAGGCTTGAAACAAGTATGAAAGAAAATTCTGTATAAGATTTTTAATCGTATTTTATTTCAAATACAAAGGTAATCAATTGATTTTCAATATTGAATTATTTTTTGTTGGAGAGGGTTATGTTGACCATTACTTTGTGGTTCCATTTTTTATTTTTCTTGTAATATTACGGTCTGAAATTTGCTTGAAATAGTAAAAAAAGTAACTTTAAACTTTCTAACAAGATTTGTAATTGTAATTTCTTTTCATTCAATGAGTAAAATTCCGGTTTATTTTATGCCAGGACTGGCTGCAGGTTCATCCATTTTTGAAAATATTCACTTAGATGAATCCATTTTTGAAATGTGTTTATTGGAGTGGGAAATTCCGCTTCCAAAAGAACCTTTATCTGATTATGCACTCCGAATTGCCAAAAACATCAAACATCCGAATCCGGTTTTAATCGGAGTTTCTTTTGGCGGTATTCTGGTTCAGGAAATGGCAAAACATATTGAGGCCAGAAAAGTGATTATTATCTCAAGTGTCAGAAGTAATCTTGAGTTTCCGAGAAGAATGAAAATCGGAAAAACTACAAAAGCGTATAAGCTGATTCCGATGCAATTGCTGTTGAATGTAGAAAAGCTGGCAAAGTTTTCGTTTGGAGAAAAAATAAACAAGCGTATCAAGTTATACGAAAAATTTCTGTCTGTCCGGGATCTTTATTATTTGCAATGGGCGGTGGAGACTGTTATTCTATGGGACAGAAATCAGGTCGATGAAAATGTAATTCATATTCACGGAGATCAGGATGATGTTTTTCCGATTAAATATATCAAAAGTTGCATTGTGGTAAAAGGAGGGACTCATGTTATGATTATCAATAAATACAAATGGCTTAATGAGAATCTGCCTTCTATAATATTGGAAGAATAAGGGGGGGTAAAATTCCAATTTTTTAAATTCCAAATTCCAATACTTGAAAAATGTAAATTGCAATCGTTTAAATTCCAAATCCCAAAAATCTAAACTCAGAAATCTAAAATAAAAAATCCCAAATTCACAATTTGAATTTGGGATTTCTAATATTGGGATTCAAAAAATCGTTAGATTTTCTTCATCTGATCTTTCATCATTGTAATTTGTTCTTTCAGCATACCTTGTTTGTCTAATTTCTTAGCTTCATTTAGTAAATTGGTAGCTTCCAGTTTTCTTCTGCGTGACATGGCAACTCCGGCAAGGTTTAGTTTGGCGACAGCTAAATCCATATCCATAGATAATCCAAGTTCGATTGCTTTCTTGAAATGTTTCTCTGCCTGGTTGATATTGGTTTGAGACAACATGATTCCGTGCAGGTAATTAAAGTATCCCTGTTGTTTTCTCACTAACGCAGCTTCAGGATTTTTAATGTATGCCAGCCATTTTTTAGCGCCTTCAAAGTCTTGTTTTCTTAATTTAAGGAAGGCTAAAAGGATAAATTCATTTTTAAAGTAAAGAAAAATTGGGATTGCAGTTAGTAAAATAAGGAAAATTCCATTACCGATATTGCTTTCTGTAAATTGCCAAATGCCAGCGACTACAAGAAGTCCGGCCAAAATAAGTTTAATATTTTTGTGAAACATAATAGATGTATATTTGTGATTGCAAATATAGTAAAATGAATTAAAAATATTTTTATTAAAGTACTTGCCAGAAAAAAAAGTCTTTGTATATTTGCACTCGGTTTTAGAATAACGATATTCGAAAACAGAAAAGAGATATTAGATACCATTTTAAAGATACAAAGCAATGAGCAAAAGAACGTTTCAACCATCGAAAAGAAAAAGAAGAAATAAGCACGGATTTATGGACAGAATGGCTTCTGCGAATGGAAGAAAAGTTCTAGCGCGCAGAAGAGCAAAAGGAAGACATAAATTGACTGTTTCTAGCGAACCTAGACACAAAAAATAATGTTTGTATAAACATAAATAAGGCGTTACTTTTTTTAGTATCGCCTTTTTTTATACCTTGTCGGTAAAAATATTGCAACGTTCTAGTTTAGAATAGACTACGAATGTTTTTTAAAGTACTTTATATAACTACACAATACAAATAAAATGCCTAAAGACACATCAATAAAATCAGTTTTAATAATAGGTTCAGGACCTATTGTTATTGGTCAAGCTTGCGAATTTGATTATGCAGGTTCTCAATCTGCACGTTCTATTCGTGAAGAAGGAATTGAAGTTATCTTGATAAACTCAAATCCAGCGACTATTATGACCGACCCAACCATGGCCGATCATGTATATTTGAAACCATTAACTACAAAATCGATTATTGAAATTCTGAAGGAACATCCGCAAATTGATGCAGTTTTGCCTACAATGGGAGGACAAACGGCTTTGAATTTATGTCTGGAAGCGGAAGAAAAAGGAATTTGGCAGGATTTCGGAGTAAAATTAATTGGGGTTGATGTAAACGCAATTAATATTACCGAAGACAGAGAGCAGTTTAAACAGCTTTTAGAAAGAATTAATGTACCAACCGCACCTGCAAAAACAGCTACTTCCTACTTAGAAGGAAAAGAAATTGCTCAGGAATTTGGTTTTCCATTAGTAATTCGTCCTTCGTTTACGCTTGGAGGAACAGGAGCAGCAATTGTTTACAAAAAAGAAGATTTTGATGAGCTTTTAACCCGCGGACTTGAAGCTTCCCCTATACATGAAGTTTTGATTGACAAAGCTTTGATGGGGTGGAAAGAATACGAATTGGAACTTTTGAGAGATAAAAATGATAACGTAGTAATCATTTGTTCGATCGAAAATATGGATCCAATGGGAATTCATACCGGAGATTCAATCACAGTGGCGCCTGCGATGACCTTATCTGATACGACATTCCAGAAATTACGTGATTATGCCATTTTAATGATGCGCAGTATCGGAAATTTCGCAGGAGGCTGTAACGTACAATTTGCAGTTTCACCGGATGAAAAAGAAGATATTGTTGCGATTGAAATCAATCCGCGTGTATCCCGTTCTTCTGCATTGGCTTCTAAAGCAACGGGTTATCCGATTGCTAAAATTGCTTCTAAACTGGCTTTAGGATACAATTTAGATGAATTGCAAAATCAGATTACAAAATCTACTTCGGCTCTTTTTGAACCAACCCTGGATTATGTAATCGTAAAAATCCCACGTTGGAACTTTGATAAATTCGAAGGTGCTGACAGAACTTTAGGACTTCAGATGAAATCTGTTGGTGAGGTTATGGGAATCGGACGCTCGTTCCAGGAGGCTTTACACAAAGCAACCCAATCATTAGAAATTAAACGTAACGGTTTAGGTGCCGACGGAAAAGGATATAAAAACTACGAACAGATTATCGAGAAACTGACTTTTGCAAGTTGGGATCGTGTTTTTGTCATTTATGATGCCATTGCAATGGGAATTCCGTTGAGCCGTATTCATGAAATCACAAAAATCGATATGTGGTTCCTGAAACAATATGAAGAACTTTATACTTTAGAAAAAGAAATTTCTAACTATAAAGTTTCTAACCTGCCAAAAGAGCTGTTGCTTGAAGCGAAACAAAAAGGTTTTGCCGACAGACAGATTGCTCACATGGTCAATTGCCTGGAAAGCGAAGTGCATACTTTACGTATGGATATGAATGTAAACCGTGTTTTTAAATTAGTAGATACTTGTGCTGCCGAATTTAAAGCAAAAACACCTTATTACTATTCTACTTTTGAGGCTGAAATCGAAAAAGCAAACGGCGAGCGTTATGTGGATAACGAAAGTGTGGTAACAGACAAAAAGAAAATCATTGTTTTAGGTTCGGGACCAAACAGAATCGGGCAGGGAATTGAATTTGATTATTCTTGCGTTCACGGTGTATTGGCAGCAAAAGAATGCGGTTACGAAACCATCATGATCAACTGTAATCCTGAAACGGTTTCGACTGATTTTGATACAGCGGATAAATTATATTTCGAACCGGTTTTCTGGGAACACATCTACGACATCATTCAGCATGAAAAACCGGAAGGTGTAATCGTGCAGCTTGGTGGACAGACGGCATTAAAACTGGCTGAAAAATTATCTAAATATGGAGTGAAAATCATCGGAACCAGTTTTGATGCACTGGATTTAGCGGAAGACAGAGGTCGTTTCTCTGATTTATTAAGAGAACTGCATATTCCTTTTCCACAATTCGGAATTGCTGAAACAGCTGACGAAGCTTCTGCTTTAGCAGATACTTTGGACTTTCCTTTATTGATTCGTCCTTCTTATGTATTAGGAGGTCAGGGAATGAAAATTGTAATCAACAAAAAAGAACTGGAAGAACACGTGATCAACTTGTTGAAAACGATTCCTGGAAATAAACTGCTTTTAGATCATTATTTGGCAGGAGCAATCGAAGCGGAAGCAGATGCCATTTGTGATGCTGATGGAAATGTTTACATCATTGGAATTATGGAGCATATCGAACCTTGCGGTGTACACTCCGGAGACAGTAATGCTACTTTGCCTCCTTTTAATTTAGGAGAATTTGTGATGCAGCAGATAAAAGATCATACGGTAAAAATTGCCAGAGCGCTGAAAACGGTGGGTTTAATCAACATTCAGTTTGCGATAAAAGACGATACGGTTTATATTATTGAGGCCAATCCAAGAGCTTCGAGAACGGTTCCGTTTATTGCAAAAGCATACGGAGAGCCTTATGTGAACTACGCTACTAAAGTAATGTTAGGATATAATAAAGTGACTGACTTTGATTTCAACCCGCAATTAAAAGGATACGCGATCAAACAACCGGTTTTCTCCTTCAGTAAATTCCATAATGTAAACAAAGCATTAGGGCCGGAAATGAAATCGACAGGAGAAAGTATTTTGTTTATTGATGACTTAAAAGACGACCAATTCTACGAATTGTACTCGAGAAGAAAAATGTATTTGAGTAAATAATCTCAAATCCTGATATAAAAAAGGCTCCATGAAAATGGAGCCTTTTTTGTGGTTAATCTGGAAGTTGGTTTAATTAATAGTTTTTTAAATATTATTCATTAGAGATTGACATATTGTCTCTTGTATTTTTTTGAACTGAAATAGCACCAAAGAGTGCTAATAAAAAAGCAAAAGCATAGAAGCCTTTTTCGCTTGGTAAAATAGTAGCATTCCAAAGTCCGACAACTAAAAGAACAATTGATAAAAGAGTTCCGAACCAGCAAATACCGTAATAAATGTCAGTCACAGGTAAGTTTTCCAATCGGTCCCTTACACTTTTTTGCAATGAAACTACGGCAAAAAGGCCAAACATTAAAACGGTAAAGTAATATCCTTTCTCATTTAATAACATTTCGGCTCTGGCAAGTCCTACTATAAATCCTACTGTTCCGGCTCCAAGAGCTACCCAGGATGCCGCTATAAAGGCATTCGATGTTTTTTGTTGTGTCATGTTTATATTAATTTTATTTGTATTTCGAAAAAATTCCGGAATCTGTAGCCGTCCAGAAGCAGGACTTCTGGCCACATGCTTTTAATCCGCTGTTGGCCCAGGTATTGCAGGTGTGCAGCATACTATAACTTCCGTTAGCTTCATAAAAGGCATCGGTTTTGCTGTAATTGGCATCCGTTTTTATAGGCAGATAATTGCCGGAAGCATCTTTTTGGAAACTATTGTTAATGTAATTTATGAGACGATCGTATTGTTCTTTGCTAATCATCATTGATTTGCAGTCCTCTCCTAATCTCATTTGTTTGTAATAAGTTGCATGAATGGCAGTAGTACTTAAGCCTGTTGCGGCTTTAAAAGCAACAGAAGCTTTTAAATCGGACCATTCGGGAGTTTCTAAGTAAAAACCTTTGTCGCCCCATCCCATAGCGATGTATTTATAAGTAGAGTCTGCAGCTTTGGTGTTTTTATATTGAATTTGTTTGCTCCAGTCGATCTGATCGTTTTTGACAGGCATTACAATATCGGTGTGAACGCCATTGGTGAGAATAAAAATTTCAACTTCAGGTTTTGTGTTTTCTTCTTTGGCAATTGTAATTTTTGAAAGTGAAAAAGCCATTATAACGTAGAACAAAAGAAATCCTGTAAAGACCAAAATTACTTTTAAAAGAATTTTAAATATTTTTTTCAAGTTATTTATTTTTTTTCAAATGTAACTAAATTAAGTTCACCTCAAAATTAATTTAAAAGAATTATGACGAATAATCTGTTTAAATCCCGGAAATAAAAAAAGCCTCCTAATAGAGGCTTTTTGCTTAAAAGTAAGATTGTTATTTAATGAACTGTTGTAATGGTTTTAATTGTTCCATGTCGATTTTGGATTGTTTTAAAACACTCATTAAAGTCATGATGTTATTCGGATTCATGTCTTTTCCCAACACGCGTACTACGGCAAATCCGTTTTCTTTTCTGTTGACGAAAACCACAAATTCTTCAATGTTTTCATCGGTGCCGACATAACTTATCGATGCGCCTTCTTTACCAGAGCCAAACTTCATTAATTCCTGATATTTCGGATCTTTTAAGATTGCTTTTACTTTAGCCCTTTCCGTTTCAAACGCTGTCGTGTTTGTTGCATTTGCTTTGAAGGCAAGAATGTTCATCTTGTCAAAAGAGTTTAAAGCTTCGGTTTGTGCTGCAGATAATTTTGCTTTATCTAAATTTAAAATAGAAGGGGAGACATCAAGGGCAATAAAATTTTTGTTGTCCGTATTTTCTACAAAATATTTTTGCAATGAAGGTTTAGATTCACAACTTATCAAAGTTAATAAAGCTAAAAGGGCTGAGGTAAAAACGCTTATTTTCATCTTATTTTTTGCCTTTAGAGGCTTTTTTTAAGTCAGAACCGCCCGGAAGCTGCATTTTGTCTGTTAGTACTGAGATTTCGTTTAAGTCAAAATTACCGGTAAGTGATAATAAAACCGATTCTTCGTTTTTAGCGCCATCAATAAACATCAGCAATTCTTTTACCTGTGTGTCGCTGGCACCTGATTTCACTAAAATTTTAATGTTTTTACCGCTATCATTTACGCGCATTAGTTCTTCTAAGCCTGCTGTTTTAATGTATTTATCGGCAGAAGCTTTCATTTCGGCTTCGACTTTTGGATTTTTAGTGGTGAACACTTTTAAATAGTCTAGCTTTTTAATCAGTTTAATGTATTGTTGTGTTTCTTTATCAGTAGCATCCACTTTTACTTTGCTCATTAAATCGAACATTTTTTTGTTTACAATTACGGATGTTACATCGTCCTGACCGTCAAATTTGTCAAAAGCGCCCTGTCCGTAAAAAATAGTGGTAACGAAGGTGAAAACTAGTGTTATGATGAAATTTTTCATTTTATTGAATTTTAATTATTGTTTGAAAATTTTGTTTTTTGATTGTTCGTATTCCTTAATGTATTGTACACTTCCGATACCTACATTTACATTGCTTGACAATAAGGATAAAGCTTTTTGCGTTGCCGCCATGGCTTCTTCAGGATTGTCGTAGGTTCCTAATTCTGATTGCGCTACAACCGGAGCTGCATTTTTTTCGATCACAAAAAAATAGGTTCCAATTCCCAGTAAAACAACAAAGGAGGCTGCAATCGATAACCACGCCACATTTCGTTTTTTAGTTTGTAGTGGTATTTCCTGCGTTGATTTTTGTTCTTTTACCTGAGAGAAATAACCAAACATTGGTTTGTACTGCTCCAGATGCTGCGCAACATCCGGTGAAGAGAAATATTCTTTTAATTCGTTCTCTTCGGCAACAGTTGTTTCTCCCTGAAAGTATTTTTCTAGTATATTTTCTATTTTATTTAATTCCATAACGGTGTGTATTAAGCATTGATTCTCTAATTTTTTTTCTCGCTCTCGAAAGGGCTACCCGGATAGCCGTTTCATTCATATTGACAATTTTCGCAATTTCATCAAATTCATATTGTTCAACATCGCGTAACTGAATTAATATTTGTAATTGTTCGGGCAGTTGGCTTATAATTTTCTCCACCCATTCTAAACTGTCCGCATCTTCCAGTTTTTTGTCTAACTGAGGCTGACGGTCTGTAAAATTATTGTGTACAATCTGCAGATTTCCTGCTCTTTTAGATTTTAACTGATCCAGGCAATAATTTTTGGTCATGGTCATCGCCAGTGCTTCAACACTATTGTAGGCTTCCAGTTTTTCTTTTTTATTCCATAATTTAACAATTACTTCCTGAGTTGCGTCTTCAGCTTCTTCCGTACTGGTAAGCAATCTTTTTGCCAGACGAAAAACTTTGTCTTTGAAAGGATTTATTAATTCTATAAAAACAATCTGATTCATAAATCAAGGTTATTTATTAGCTTGTATATAAGGAAGACGAGGCACAATTCTTTTTGTTACAATCAACTTCAAAAAAAATATTAAAAAAATATTAAAAAAAAGACATATAATGTATTACAGTTAAAACTAAAGATACTATTTTTACGTTAATAGTGTTATAAATACCATTTTATGAAAACAATAGTAAGAAGTTTATTGTTATTACTTTTACTCGCTTTTTCTTTGCAATCTTGTGAGGATCAGGACGATGTTGATTCTCCTGCAGATTTACAAATAAATGATTTTATCTGGAAAGGGTTGAATCAGTTTTATTTGTGGCAGGCTGATGTTCCCAATTTAGCTGATGATCGCTTTAGTAATCAGGAAGCTTTGAATTCTTTTTTATCGGGATATTCTGAACCTGAAAACTTATTTGAAAGTTTATTAAATAAACCGAGCAGTAAATTTCCGAAAGGAGAAGCTATAGATCGTTTCAGTTGGATTGTTTCCGATTATACGGTTTTAGAGCAGGAACTTCAAGGGACTACCAAAAACGACGGAATAGATTTTAGATTGAGTTATAAACCGGGGAGCTCTACAGATCTGGTGGGTTATGTACGTTATATTATTCCTAATTCAGATGCTTCAACAAAAAATATAAAACGAGGAGATCTTTTTACAGGAGTAAATGGAACTCAGTTGACCGTTTCAAATTACAAACAGCTTCTTCTCGAAGCAGAAAGTTATACGTTGAATTTAGCACAGTATAACGGAAGTACCATAGAGACGAATGGAAAAACAGTTTCACTGGTGAAGACCACTTTGGATGAAAACCCGATTTTGATTAACAAGGTGATTGTTTCCGGAAGCCATAAAATTGGTTATATGATGTATAATGGTTTCTATGCCAATTATGACACACAATTGAATGATGCTTTTGGACAATTAGCCGGACAGGGAATTACCGATTTTGTTCTGGATTTAAGATATAATGGCGGAGGATCAGTTCAGACTGCGACACGTTTGGCCAGTATGATTACAGGACAATTTAAAGACCAGATTTTTGCCAAGGAAAAATGGAATGCTAAGGTGAATGCCTATTTTGAAACGGAGGACGCGGAATCTTTAAACAACAGATTTGTAGATAATATTGAAGGAAAACCATTAAACAGTCTGCGTTTAAGTAAAGTATACATACTGACAACAAGTGGTACTGCATCTGCAAGTGAATTAATTATCAACGGATTGGCACCTTATGTGACAGTAGTGCAGATTGGTGATTATACGATTGGAAAAAATGTAGGGTCTATTACATTATACGATTCTGAAACCTTTACCAAAAGTAAAGTGAATCCAAATCACAAATATGCGATGCAGCCTTTGGTTCTTAAAATTGTTAATGCTGCCGGTTTCGGAGAATATACGGATGGGCTTAAGCCAACGATTCAGCAATTGGAGTATGTTTCTAATTTAGGGGTTTTGGGAGATCCTTCTGAACCTTTACTAAATACAGCCATTGCAAATATTACCGGTACTGCCGCCAAAAAAGTACAACAGGACAGAGGAAAAGCACTTAGGACTTTTATAGATGCCAAGGCCATGAATGGTATCAGAAACCAAATGTATGTTGATAAAGCTCCCGAAGGACTTTTAAGAACACTAAAATAAATTAAAAAGGCTTTCAGAAATGAAAGCCTTTTTTAGTAATATAAAATTATCCAAAAAACTAATTCTATAAAAATTATCTTATAACGATTCTTTTCGTTGTTTTCTTTTCATCAATTGTTATTTCAAACAAATAAATTCCAGGACTCAAATCAGAAACCTGAATGGCATTGTACTGTGCAACAGGAAGCTTTTTTCTAACGGTACCTGCGATATCATAAATCAAAATACTACTTTGCTGATCTGTATCTAAATAAACAATGTCAGTAGTCGGATTTGGATATAGTGTTACAGAAGTCAAATCGAAATTTTTAGCACTCAACACCGTTTTCTGATTGATTACACCAACGGCATTCAAATCAAATCCGCCCGTTGGATAAGGAGTAGAGTAGGGATCATTAATAATATTTCCTAAACTGTCGTGAGAAGCATACAACGGATTAATAGTTCCAATAACGTCGATTACCCTTACATGAGTGATATTGTTTTTATCTAGTAAAGCATTATTAGGAACGTCGGATAAATCAAACGGAGTTCCGAAATTCACACGATATTTTCCGGCTAAGTTGTTGATATATCTGCAATCTACAGCTCCAAAACCACCAATTTGACTAGTCGTCTGTGTTTGACTGTGCGATGGAAATCTAAAAAAGTTAACTCCGTTAGAGCTAACTTCCACAAAAGCCAATTCCAGGAACGTATCCGAAAATCCGTTTTCGAAAACGGCAAAATCAAATCCGGGACCATTTACAATTGGAGTAGCAAACGTAAGCGTTGCGCTTCCGCCGTCACCTAAACAAACAACGCTTGTACTGGTTCCGCCTAATGCACCACTGGGATCACCGGTCGAAGCCAAAGGACCTGTTGGATTTGCAATATCCTGAGGGCCTCTTACCACGTTAATTCCGGTTGCCCAACTCTTAAAAACAGTACTGCTTTTTGCTATTGCAGTGCTTCCGGTCTGTCCCGCTGCCGGAGCATACGATTGTGCTGTAAGTACCGCAGGGGCTAATAATAAAGTAAAGAGTAATTTTTGTATCATAATAGCTTAGTTTAAAAAAATACCCTTATAATTTTTATAAGGGTATTTTCGTTAGTAATTAGTTATTGGAATAAAAACCGTTTGGCCCAATACCAACAGTTAAGGTTTTTAATACAGTTCCGGTTGAAGAATACACCGTAACAATTCCGTCTTGTGTAAATCCGTTTGCATTACCCGAATAAATTTTCCCGTCAATAACTCCAAATCCATAAAAAGTAGAATATTGAACATACGAAGTAGTAAAAATGGGAGTAGTGCTAAACGCTGTAGCGGTCAGGTCCATTGCGTATACGCCACCATCTTTAGTGTAATAAATTTTACTTCCATCAATATCCATATTTGCTGCCCCTTTTAAAGCAGTAGATTCTATAGATGTTGCAGTGTCAGAAGTTGTGTTAATTTTGAATAATTTGCTTTTTGTATCATTTCCACACAATACATATACACTTCCATTTTTTTCTTCGATAGAATTAATACCTTGCTCAACAGTAATAGTTGTCAAGACAGTATTGGTTGCAGGATTAATTACGGTTACTTCATTTCCAGAACCATAAGCACCATTCATAACGTAAAGCTTATTATTGGCAACCACAATTCTCTCAGCTGTTTTACCTACAGGAATTGAAGCTATATAAGCATAAGTTTTAGCATCATAAATCGTTACAGCCTGAGAAATAGCATTGGTTACATATAGTTTGTCATTGAAAACAACACTGTAACGCGGGTTTTCTAATTTTGTAGTAATAGTTGCCAGACTTTTAAAAGTATAACGATTAACCACTTCAACTTCATTGGAGTTGTTTACCACAATAAAAGCTTTCTCTCCGCTAAAAGTCATAGACTGAGCCACATCACCTAAAACTGTTGGTGTATTTACAAGCTTGAAAATATCGTTTTGAAACGTAGCCAAATCATTCGAAACATAGGAAACAGAAGCATTAGGAGTTCCAAAATTCCCTTCATTTAAAATGAATATGCCATTTTCATACGCACCTAACGGAACTTCAATTTCGGGAGTGTCATCGTTACTACTACAAGAAGCAAATAAAAATGCAGATGCAATAATTCCTAAATAAAGATTTTTTAATTTCATGTTTTAATAGTTAAGGTTTAAATAAATAGTTAAATTCCGCCCGGGCATAAAACGGCTCGGCAGCGCTTCATATTTTTCATTCCACAAATTGGCCACTTTAAGACCAACTTTGAAAGTGTTTTTTTTGCTGAAATTATAATCTGTTCCGATATTGGAAACATTATACGCGTCCAGAATATATTTTGGGTTGTTGTCGGAAGTAGTAAATATTTCTCCCGTATACATAATCTGATAATACGCGGAAAGCTTTTTATAATAGTACGATAACGATCCCGTCAGTTTGTGATAAGGAACATAAAAAAGCTGTTTATTTGTTATGTCATCCAAGGAAACCGTGTAACCATAAGTTCCGCTAAAATCAAAAGTATGTTTGTTGACGTTTTTTTTCCATCCTAAAAGTGCTTCAGCACCATAAATAGTAACTTTGTCGGTATTTACCGGAGACCAGTTTCCGCTGTTATTGGGCAGCCATCGAATCATATCTTTGATTTTCATTCCGTAACCCGTTATGGTCAGTCTGAAATCTTTGTAGCTAAACTGATTTCCTATTTCTGCCTGATAGGAACTTTCCGGTTTTAAATCCGGATTTCCGCTGCCTTCCCAGTACAAATCGTTGAAAGTAGGAACTCTGTAGTTTCTGGATACATTGAATTTTAACTGATAAAAATCGGAGAAATTATAGCGTGAGCCCACAGAAAAAAGAACCGGACTTTTATAAACATCCGAAACCTCTTTTCGGGCGCTCATTTCATAATTCCATTTTTCCGTAAGAATGTGTTTCCACAAAAGACTTGCACCGCCAATTTCTCGGCTGCTACGGCCAATTCCGGAACCAATTCCATCATTTTTCGTATAATCTAAAATGGTGCTGATTTTGATTTTCGAAGATAATTCGTAATCAATATCATATTTTCCGATAAAACTTTTAACGCCTCCCGAAGTAAATCCGTCTCTGTTGATGTCTTCAAAATAATTATAGTGCTCGGTAATGTAAGCCAATCTCAAATTCGAAGCGAATTTACTGAAAGAGCTGCTCCACGTTACTAAATTTCGGGTATTGTAATCCTGATATTTTGTTTTGGTTGCATTGGGAGATGTGAGTGAAAAATGACGCTCACCATCGTATATTTCACTGTAAAATTTAATACTGTTATTAGTATTGATTTTAAAGCCAACTGCGGCATCAAGCGTATTGTTATAATATTGTCCATTAAGGTTATGGGCATCCTGACCAACAAATTTAAAATCATTATCGGAGCTGTTACGGGTAAAGCTGGCATCAAAACTCCATTTTTTTGTAGCGGCCGTAAGACCATAAATGGCACTTAAAGTATTGAATTCCCCGTAATAAATCTGAAAGTCATTTTTGAAAGTATCCGTAAACTTCAAATCATTATTTAAGTGAATGGTTCCTCCAATGGCACCGCTTCCGTAAATAACACTTCCGCCTCCGGCTTTTACATCGATAGAATTAAAACCACGGGTCGAAATCGTATTAAAATCAGTTTGTCCTAAAAGCTGGGAGTTGATGTTGATTCCGTTCCAGACTACTACCGTTTGTTGTGAGGTAGTTCCCCTGAAAGAAGGCGAAGAAGTCATTCCGAGACCATTTTCCTTAAAATAAATAACCGTATTGTAATTTAAAAGAGAAGTCAGTGAAGCCTGATTTCTATTAATGATCGAGTCGCTTAATCGTTGAACGGATTGTGTATTCGAGAAATTCTTAAGATTGGAGTCGGATACAACAACTTCTTTCAGTTTTGTAATAGAGTCTTGCTGCGCCGAAATAATCTGGCACAGGAAAAGCAGGCAAAAAGCAAAACGTTTTTTTAAAGTCATAATTTCTACACTCTTTTTCCCGAGAGTTCGATATTTGTTACAAAGGCAGGTCTCCTGGCTTGCGTCTTGTTGTTTACCTTCCCACCCGCCTTGGCGAGCAGTGGTTTGTAGCTAACAACAAGCGTTCTTTACGAACTTAGCTTACAGTTGCGGGTACAGCTCAGGATTTTACCTGATTCCCTTTTAATGTGTTTGTGATATTACAACACAACCTTAAATTTCGTGCAAAGATAGAGTTAAAATTATTGAATATTCAAATTTGTTTTGCTTTTTGAATTGAATTCTAAACAAATCAAGTTTTAAAGTTCTATTTTGATGACTTCTCCAAAGTCTGCTTTGTTCTGAAAAGCATCTTTTAAAGGCAGTGAAGTTTGATGACAAAGGAAGCTTCTGATAACTCCGGCATGTGCAACAATAATTATAGATTTATCTGTTTTTTTCGAAAGCTGCTCCGCTAAAAAAGCACCAACCCGTTCATGTAATTCGACAAAAGATTCTCCATTTACAGCGCTGACGTTTACAAAATCTTCCATCCACGGATTAAGTTGTTCCGGTGGAATACTATTCCAGTTTTTCATTTCCCAGTCTCCAAAATTCATTTCCATTAATCTTTCGTCTTCCTGATAAGAAATGGTTTTTATTTGGTTTTGAATGTGTTTTGC
This sequence comes from Flavobacterium circumlabens, assembly GCF_004345565.1. Lineage (GTDB taxonomy): Bacteria > Bacteroidota > Bacteroidia > Flavobacteriales > Flavobacteriaceae > Flavobacterium > Flavobacterium circumlabens. Next base: position 389,982 of record NZ_SLWA01000005.1, read on the forward strand.
CAATATCACACAGCGTTGTAAAGGGCTGGAGAAGAGAATTGCTTCGGATGGTAATTGGGAGGTAATGTTTTCAAAAATTAAATCAAAAGGTTCGGCCAGACTAACATCAGATTGTCCGTAACAAATTCCTTTTTCGCAAGTGGTCTCCGTGTGACGAACTAGAAAGATTTCCATACCAAAAGAATACTTAAATAATAAATAACTTCACAAACCTGCTGAGTGGCACCGAGACAATCTCCCGTATAACCGTCAATCCATTTTTGAAAATACCGGGCTAAAAAATACCGGGTCATGAAAACCGGAATTAAGACCAGAAGAAGCTGATATTTAAAATAAGAGAGCACAAACAAAGGCAGTAATCCGAAGAAAAAAGCACCTAAAACTTCTTTCCAGGTATTGCTTTTTGCAATCGGCTTACTCTTGCTGGAAGCATCATCTCTTGAATATTCATACGTAAAAATAATACTTATGGCTGCCAGACGACTCAAAGCATGCGCTGAAACAAACAACAGCAAAATTGGTGAAACCGAAAACGGAAGACCAGTTTCAAAAAGCAAAACAGATTCTGAAAGCAATTTGAATTTTAGCAAAAAAAGCAAAACCAGACCAATTGCCCCGTAAGCGCCAATAGCACTGTCTTTCATAATCATCAGAATTTTTTCTTTGGTCCAGCCGCCGCCAAAACCATCGCAGACATCTGCAAAACCATCTTCATGAAAGGCACCGGTTGTCAGTACAGAGGTAATAATTGCTAAAATCACCGCAATTTCCGTTGACAGAAAAAGAGAAAAAATATAAAAAGCCAGAAAAGAAATGCTTCCCACAATCCAGCCGATTAAAGGAAAGTAACGTGTGGCCTTATTCAAATAATCCGGATGGTGATCAATGTTTTTCGGACAGGGAATTCTGGTGTAAAACATTAAAGCAGTAAAGAAAATATGGAGTTCTTTTTTCATTTAAAAATTTATGTATTGATAATAAACTGACACTGACACTGAAAACTGACAACTGAGACTGTCTACTTCCGACTCACCCCCGCATTTTCAAAAGTAGCCATTTCATTCAAAAAAGCTTCCGCTGATTTTAAAATAGGTAAAGCGATTGCACAGCCCGTTCCTTCGCCCAGACGCAAATCTAAATTTAAAACAGGTTTTGCACCTAAATAATGTAATAATTTCTGATGTGCATGCTCAGCTGAAACATGGCAAAAAACCGCATTTTCCTTAATATTTGGATTCATTTTGGAAGCAATCAGAAAAGCCACACTGCAAATAAAGCCATCTACTAAAATCAGCATTTTGTGATTGTAAGCGGCTAACATTCCGCCGGCCATTTGTATAATTTCAAAGCCTCCAAAATAAGCCAGTTGTGGTGCGATTTCGGCTTGACCGGAATAATTTTCAATGGCCTTTTTTAATATATTTTGTTTCTGAAGTAACTTTTCATTTTCAACTCCAGTTCCTTTTCCGACGCATTCTTCAATTGGGAAACCCGTTAGAAGACTCATTAAAACAGCAGCCGTTGAAGTATTTCCGATTCCCATTTCACCAAAACCAATGCAGTTGCAGGCTGTTTTGGCGATATCGTCTACGATAGTTTTTCCTTTTTCAAAACACAATTGCAGTTCTGTTTCGCTCATAGCGGGAACATGTAAAAAAGACTGCGTTCCTTTTGCAATTTTGGCATGAATCAATTTAGCATTGGTTGGAAAATCATAATTTACACCGGAATCTACAATCGATAAGGCAATATTATTTTGATTGCAAAAAACATTGATGGCCGCACCGCCTTCCAGGAAATTATGCACCATTTGTCGCGTAACATCCTGCGGATAAGCACTGACGCCATGATTGGCAATTCCGTGATCTGCAGCAAAAACAACAATATTCGTATTTTTTATTTTTGGATTTAAAGTTTCAAAAACACTTCCCATCTGGAAAGCTAAGGATTCTAAAACCCCTAAAGCGCCAATAGGTTTGGTTTTAGAATCAATTTTTCCCTGTAAAAGCTGGCTGAAACCGACTTTGTTTTCATTCGGAGCCTGAGAATTGAATTCAAAATTGGAAACTTCCTTTTTCATCACCGTTTTGATTTCAGTACAATCCGGAACCTCCGATTTCTGCTTCCAGTTTAATTGCTGCAGCATGGGCTGGTTATCATAATTGGTGGCGGGTTTTCCAATGCAGAAATATCCGAGCGGCTCGATGTTTTCCGGTAAATCGATGATTTTTTTAAATTGGTAATAATTCAAAATCGAAACCCAGCCCATTCCGTAACCTTGTTCCGTAAGCGAAAGCCAGATGTTTTGCGCTGCGCAGACCGAACTGAATTTAACGGCTTCATTACTGCCCACCGTTCCGATCGTAAACTGATTTAAAACCGATCTGTCGTAAGCAATGATCAGCCCGATTGGAGCTTCTTCAATGGCTTCCAGTTTCAGGGATTGGTACTGTTCTTTTTGTTCCGGATTGTCGGTCAGTTCTGCAGCTTTTGTATTATACTCTGAAAATAAATTCTTAATAGCACTTTTAACGGCTGCCGATTTAATGATATAATACTTTGTAGCATCGGTAAGCCCAACCGAAGGCGCCCAATGTCCTGCCCGCAAAGCATTTTGTATCACTTCATCAGGGACTTCTTCGGAAGTAAAATGTCTGGTATCACGGCGCGATTGTAATATATCATCTAAATAGCTCATCTGTGTAATTTTCAATTTTTAAATTCCAAAAAGGAATCCAATAAGAATTTCATGTTTAAGTAAAGATAAAGTGTCACTTTGGAATTTGGAATTTCAAAATTTGAATTTCTTTTTAAAATTTGGATTTTTCCCCTTTGATGGTAACAGGAATTCCGGAAACCATCAGTACCACTTCGTCTGCTTTTGCGGCTAAAAACTGATTCATCCAGCCTTGCAGCTCGGTAAATTTTCTGCCGATATGAGTTTCAGCATGAACGCCCATTCCAATTTCGTTGGTAACAATTATCAGGGCTGTATTTTGTTGTTGGGCTATTTTTTCAAATTCAGCTTTGGCCTCTTCCAGAGATAAGGAGACGTCATTTTTAGTATCCACAAAAAAGTTGGTTAACCAAAGTGTTACACAATCAATTAAGGCTACTTTTCCGGTGAAATCAATCTCACTCAAATGTTTTTCTTTTTCAACGTTCGTCCAACGTTCGTCACGTTCCTGTTGGTGTCTGTCAATTCTGTTCTGGAAATCCGAATCCCATTTTCTGGCTGTCGCCACATAAATCGGCGCATCCGAAAGTTGTAAAGCCAAATTTTGAGCGTAACTGCTTTTGCCGGATCGTTCACCGCCGGTAATTAGATAGATCATTTTATGCTATGAATTAAAAGTTGTCAATTGGGAATTATTGGGGCGTTCCCTTCGGTCGGGCTATCCACTTTATCTTTTGTTTTTTAAAGAAAAAAACAAAAGGATGCCGTTCCTATCCCTAACGCAGCCACGAATTTATGAATTTATAATTCACAGGAAACAATTCAATACGGACAATGTCTGCATTCGTTTCCGCAGCAAGTTCCTCTTTTTAGGTGAAACCACGCTTTGAAAACATATTTTTCATTCTCAATATAATAATCAATTCCTTCTATTAATTGTTCAGTTTTGGGTAAAGCCGCTGCTTTATTGTGAAGGGCTTTTTCCGGGGTAAGGGTTTCAATATAAGCATCTATTTTATCTTCACATGCTTCTTTAAAGCAAACCGGACAAAGACAGTCACCGCCTTCAGAAAGATTAAAAATAGGAGGGTAGTCATTGCACCAACATTTGTTTTCAACAGAAATATCTCCGCAGCTGAAAGAAGATTCACAGCCTGAGCAAACTTTTGTTTTTGTGGTATTCATGTAGGTAAAAATAAGATTTGTTTGATTTTGTAAGAATAAAGGTAAACAAAAAAAATAGAAATTGGTTTACCTTTGCCCTTATTGAAATGTAAATATGAAATTCTAATAATTCAAAAATCATATCTGTTCAGAAGAATTACAAATACCATACCTTAAAATTATATAACCTAAAGATGAAACATTTATTACCTAAATTTATTTTTATTTTTTCTTTCCTGCTCCTGGTTGGATGTAAAAAAAATGAGGAGACAGTAGCTGCCAGTACTGCAACAGCAAAAAACATTATCGAGTATGCTTCGGGGCTTTCTATTGTGAAACACGAAGGATATTCGGTGGTAACGGTTTCAAATCCATGGCCAAATGCCAATAAAAAATTCACTTATATCTTAAAAGAGAAAGAAGCTAAAGTGCCGGACAGCTTACAATCGTATACCACCATAAAAGTTCCTTTGGAATCAGTTGTAGTGACTTCAACAACCAATATTCCGTTTCTGGAAATGCTGGAAGTAGAAAATAAACTGGTTGGTTTTCCTCATACGGATTATGTTTCTTCAGAGAAAACAAGAGCATTGATTGATAAAGGTTCTGTTAAAAATGTTGGACAAAATGAAAAATTAAATGTAGAACAGCTAATCGAATTGTCACCGGATCTGATTGTGACTTTTGGTGTAGACAACAACAATCCGATGCTGGATAATTTAAAGAAAAGCGGCCTGAATGTTTTTATCCAGGCCGACTGGATGGAACAGTCCCCACTTGGAAAAGCAGAATGGATTAAACTGTACGGAGCCTTATTTGGTAAAGAAGATAAAGCCAAAGAATTGTTTGATAAGATTGTTTTGAGCTACAATCAGGCTAAGAAATTAGCGGCAGATCAAAAAGCAACTTCAACGGTTTTGTACGGATCGATGTATGAAGATGTCTGGTATGTTGCGAAAGGAAACAGCTGGGTAGCAGAGTTCATGAAAGATGCACATGCCAATTATTTATGGGCAGATTTAAAAGGAACCGGAAGCGAAGGTTTATCCTTTGAAAAAGTTTTGGTGAAAGCCAAAACAGCTAATATCTGGATAGCGGCCGGATCGTTTAAAACGCTGGAGGAGTTTGGGAACACGAATCCGCATTATACTCAGTTTGATGCTTTCAAAAATAAAAACGTGTACACTTTCGAAAGTCAGTTTGGAGCAACAGGGGGAATCATTTATTATGAATTGGCACCAAGCCGCCCCGATTTAGTTTTAAAAGACTACATCAAAATTTTTCATCCTGATTTGTTACCGGGTTATGAACTTACTTTTGCATCCAAATTAAATTAAGCCAATTGATTCATAAAAAGCGAAATATAGTCCTGTTTATTGTGCTGGCTGTAGCACTTTTGTTTATGTTTTTTCTGGACATTAGTTTAGGGTCGGTTACTATTCCGTTTAAAGAAGTGTATACCAGTCTGACGGGTGGGAATGCCAGTAAATCGACCTGGGAATACATCATCATTAATTATCGCCTGCCTAAAGCGATTACGGCTGTGTTGGTTGGCGTTGGGTTGGCTGCAAGTGGTTTGCTGATGCAGACTTTATTCCGGAATCCGTTGGCAGGCCCGGATGTTTTGGGATTGAGTTCAGGAGCTATTTTAGCGGTGGCTGTTGTTATTCTGGGCGCCGGTTTTTTACCGTCTTTTTTCAATACCGTTTTACTATCGCCATACGCAATTGTATTGGCGTCAACTTTAGGCAGTATTTCAGTATTGCTTTTGGTTTTATTAGTGGCACAAAGGCTAAGAAACACAATGGCAATCTTAATCGTCGGACTTATGTTTGGCAGTTTTACCAGTGCTATTGTGGGGGTTCTGACTCACTTTAGTTCAGCAGAGCAGTTGCAGAAATTTACCTTTTGGTCACTGGGAAGTCTTGGAAATCTTTCCTGGACGTCAATTTGTATTTTGGCAGTCTGTGTAAGTTTAGGTCTTCTTTTAAGCGCGAGCAGCATTAAACCCTTAAATGCGTTGCTTTTAGGCGAAAATTATGCTAAAAGCATGGGGCTGAATTATAAGAAGGCCAGATTAATTATCATATTTGCGACCAGTATTCTGGCCGGAAGTATCACCGCCTTTGCCGGTCCGATTGCTTTTATTGGTCTGGCAGTACCTCATATTGCAAAGCTTACTTTTCAAACCAGTAATCACAGAGTTTTATATTGGAGTACGTTTTTTTATGGTGGAATCATCATGCTGTTTTGTGATATTGCCTCACAGTTACCGGGATTGGAAACAACCTTGCCAATTAATGCCATTACTTCTATAATTGGTGCGCCTGTTGTCGTGTGGTTATTAATGAAAAAAAGGAATTTTCAGTAAACAAAACTCAGAATCTTAGCCGCTTACAACTTTAGCACCTAAAAAAATGAAAACAATTCTATCTACATCAGATTTAAGTATTGGCTACAAGTCCAAGAAAACAACTGTGACTATTGCCCAAAACCTGAATTTAAATCTGGGTGCGGGAAAACTCATTTCTCTGATTGGAGCAAACGGAATAGGAAAATCGACTTTATTAAGAACCCTCACAGGAATTCAGCAGCCGTTAGCAGGAACCGTTTTTCTCAATAATAAAAATATAAATACCTATAAACCTTTAGCTTTAGCACAGAATTTAAGTCTGGTGCTGACTGAAAAACTCCCGCCCAGTAATCTGACTGTTTTCGAATTAGTCGCCTTGGGCCGCCAGCCATACACCAATTGGATTGGAACTTTAACGCCCGAAGACATAACCAAAGTCAATGAGGCTTTGGCGCTAACCCAAATCAGTCATCTGGCGCTTAAAAAACATTTTGAAATAAGCGACGGACAATTGCAAAAAGTACTGATCGCAAGAGCGTTATCGCAGGATACACCGCTCATAATCCTTGACGAACCTACAACGCATCTTGATTTGCTTCACAAAGTTTCGCTTTTCAAATTATTGAAAAAACTAACGCAGGAAACCCAAAAGTGTATTCTCTTTTCGACTCATGATATTGATTTGGCAATTCAATTAAGTGATGAGATGATTATTATGACTCCCGATGTAATTGTTCAGGATGAACCTTGCAACTTAATTTCAAAAGGAAGTTTTGCAACTCTATTCAAAGACGAACATATTGCTTTTGATGCAGAAAAAGGGAAGTTTATTATTACTTAGATTTTTTTTCAGGAGCTAATCCTGCTGTCCACTATATCTTTTGTGGTGAACCCCACCACAAAAGGACGCCGTTCCCATCAGGGCTGGGAGATCAGTTTTATAAGAAATTAGTAAGTTACAATTACGAAATATTATTAAATCTCATTTTACCATTCAATAATTGATATCAGACTAAACCTTTAATCCAATTTGTCTTTTAGCTTCTCCCACTACAAAGGCAACAGAATTGGCAATATTAAAGCTTCGGATCAATTTTGACATTGGAATTGTCAGGTGGTTTTCAAAACGGGCCAGAACTTCTTTGCTTAAACCTACGCTTTCTTTTCCGAAAACCAGCCAGTCCCCATCCTGAAAATCGGTTTGCAGGTAGGATTTCTCGGCATGTGAACTCATCAGAAAAACACGCGAATGATCCGGAATTTGTCTGATCCATTCTTCAAGATTGCCATATTCGGTCACATCAAGATGCACCCAGTAATCGAGGCCGGAACGTTTTAGGTTTTTGTCATTAATCACAAATCCAAAAGGGTGAATTAAGTGCAGACGGCTTTCGGTACCCACACACAATCGTCCAATGTTTCCGGTATTATTCGGGATTTCAGGTTCTACGAGAACAACGTTTAGCATTATTTTTTTGAGTTATGAGTTATTAGTTATGAATTATAAGTTATTAGTTGTGAAAATTATCAAATTATCAAATTATCAAATGGGCTCATTATCTAATTTAAAAAAATCCTGAACTTCAAGGACTTCACCGGCTTTTAAGTTTTGCAAATATACATTTCCTATCCGGACCCGAACCAATCGTAAGGTTGGAAAACCAACAGCAGCGGTCATTTTTCGAACCTGACGAAACTTGCCTTCATTTACCGTTATGGATGCCCATGACGTCGGCCCATGACGTTCATCCCTGATTTTTTTGGCTCTTGGACCAAAGTCCGGAATTTCTGTAACGATAAAAGCCTTGCATGGCCTGGTTCTGTACTTGCCGCCATCAAAACCAATTTCGACACCTTTTTGCAGTTGTTCGATGGCTTCGGCAGTAATGACACCATCGACCTGTACATAATATTCTTTATCGACTTTTTTGCTTCTGATCTGTTCGCTTACCTTTCCGTCGGTTGTCAGTAAAAGTAATCCTTCAGAATCTTCATCTAAACGGCCGATTGCCATTGTGCCTTCGGGAAAATCGTGTAATTCCCCCAGAAGCTTTTTCTTTCTTTTTAATTCATAAATAAACTGACTCAGATAGCCGTAAGGTTTAAAAAGAATGAAGTGCTGGTGCATGTTTTATTTTTAGGCAAAGATAGTTTTGTTTGATTATAATTGAAAGAAGAACGTTTTATTATCCAAAAGCTATGTTAAAGCATTCCGTTTTCGGATATAGAATTCGTAATATTATAATAAGAATTTTAAAATATAAAAATATGGAAACTAATAATTTAGGCTCTAAAAAAATAAACGGAGTACAAAAAGACAGCGAAGAATCTAAAGGTAAAAATGTTTCTCATGATCATAAACCGGAAACAAAATTGCAGAAAGAAGTAGTCACAGATACAGATGGCAACAAAGAGGTGGTAAACCGTGCCAGAAATGAAAATGAAAAAATAGAGAAAGTTTCAGATCAAACCGATGGCGAAAGTTCAAATCGTGGTGTTGCCGGGGAAGAAGAGGTGAAAAAAACGGTTGAAAACAAAGATAGGAATTCTGATATCACGCCAAATCGTTACCCTAATTCCCACCCGGATAATCATGAAGACAGAGGAAACATGAAATTAGATGAATAGCATGCATTAATTTTAAATTGTGACACTTCTTAAAATCGTTGGGATACCATGGGTTTAGATGTATTTTCGGATATAAAATTAAAGACTTTCTAACTTTGGAGAGTCTTTTTTTTGTTTATTTTTCACATAATAAAAATAATAATCTAAGGTTATTTCTTATAAATCACTATATTGTAAGTAAATTTTTCGGATAATGTATAATGCTGTTAAACCTTATTATAGCTGATAATAATGAAATAAATTTGCTGATAATTTCCTTTTAGTTAGCAGATGTTCATCAATTTGGATGCAATAAGTTTAAGATTTTACAATATTCCCTTAATATTAAAGACTATAAATTTGATTTCTAAAAACCCCTATTTTCAAACGTATGAAAAACATTTACTCTTTACGCAACGTAATCGCTTATTTTAGCTTTTTTTGTTGCTTTTCGATGAGTCTTGTGGCACAGACCATGCCGGCAGCTCAAAGTTTACCGTATACACAGGACTTTTCGTTTGCTGCAACAGTAGCGACGTATCCGGCTGGTTTCCAAGGCTGGACGGTATCAACATCAAATCCTTCAGGGACAAGTCAATATGCCACAGCTGCCACTATGGTTGCCGACAGACCTTTGGCAATTAGTAGTACCGCTGCCATAAGTAGTGGTAATTTTCATAATTACGATGGAAAAATCGGCTTCCTGAACACGGGTTCTCTTGATTTGGCTATAGGATTTGCTTTCTCAACAGTGGGTCAGACTGCTATTCAGGTTAAATATGATGCGATGACCATTCGTAATCCTTATGATATACCACCAGCAACCGGTAGTACACGTATAAATGAAATGGTGTTACAATATCGTGTTGGCACAACTGCTGCTTTTGTTTCCTTATTGCCAACTGCTTATGTTAACAATGACGTAAAACAGATCACTGCTGTTACCACACCGCAGAATTTAAAAACCATAAAAGTAACCTTGCCGGCAGAATGTGAAAACCAGCCTGTTGTGCAAATTAGATGGATTTCCAAACAAAATTCAGGCGGAGGCTCACGTCCTTCTTTTGCGATTGATAACGTAGATGTAAGAAGTGATATTGCAGCTCCGGTAAACGCAACAGGTTATCCACAAGTAAGTACTGTATTGTCAGACGGTTTTGATTTTTCTAATAAATTAGATGAAGCTGGTAAAACGTATTATGTTTTATTGCCTTCAGGAAGTGCGGAACCAACGGCAGCCCAAATAAAATCGGGTCTTGATGCCAGTGGAACTGCAGCTTTACAATCCGGTTTTTTAGACATTACAGATCCTTCACAGGTGTATGTGAAAACCTTTACCGGTTTGGTTATTAATACTTCGTACGCTGTTTTTTCTATTTCTGAAGATCTTTACGACAATATTCAGTCCACAGTAAATAAAGTTGAGGTTACTACTTCAAGTGTTGTAATTCCGTCTTTATCCACATCAACTACTTCATTGGATTTAGGATTTTCTGAAGCAAATTTTGATTCGGAAACATTGTCTTATCAGATTCAGGGAAGCAATCTTACGAATGATGTTGTAGTTACTGCGGGAGCTAATTTTTCAATTTCTAAAGACAATATCAATTTTCAATCTTCGTTAACGTATAGTGTTTCTGATTTTGTTTCAAATGCAACACCAACGGTTTACGTGAAGTTTGCTCCAAATGCAACGGGTATTTTTTCGGGTCAGATCACACATGAATCAACCGGCGCAGCAACTAAAACGGTTACTCTTAAGGGAACGGGAATTAATCCTTATGTACAGGGTTTTAATGATACCAATGTTTTCACCAACAGTGGCTGGACTCAATTTAATATTGCGGGTGCCATTAATAAGTGGTCAACGACTACGGTGGCAAGAAATGTGAATTCAGGAACCGGAGCGGTTCTTATGAATGGTTTCTCAGATAATGGAGCCAGTAAGGATTGGTTGGTTTCACCAAGATTACGTTTAGATAATTTTAATCAATTTCCTTTATTGTCCTTCTACACGCGTAAGTTTTATGCAGGTCCGGGTTTAAAATTGATGGTTTCGGTTGATTATGACGGAAAAAGCAGTCCTGAAACTGCTACATGGACAGAAATAAATGGTAATTTCCCAACTGCAACAGGAACTTACGTACAGTCACAATATATAAATTTAGGCGCTTATAAAACAAGTCATACCTATTTGGCCTGGGTTTATGAAACGACAGCCGGAGGATCTAATAATGCTTCAGAATGGTCTTTTGATGATTTTGCTGTTACTAATGAGACAGGTTATGTGGCTTCAAATCCCGTTTTAGATTTTGGCGACGTAAGTCCTGACACCGTATCAGCCGGCAAGGCTTTTGATTTTAAAGCGGATGGTTATGGGGACATTACCGTTACTGCCCCTTCAGATTATCAGATTTCTTTAGATAATACTTCTTTTCAATCCAGTATTGTTGTCAGTGCTGCAGACGCAGTGGCGGGTAAAATATTGTATGTGCGATTTACACCTTCTGTAAAAGCATTAACGATTGCAGGTGCATTAACGGTGACCGGAACGGGGCTAAACAAACCAATCGGAGCCTTAACCGGTTCGTCCTTGCCAAAAGCAGAAACTTTTGATGTTGTGACGTATAATCTGGAGTTTTTCGGTACCGACGTAAAAGATAAAAGCGGAACTGAATTCGGCCCAACTGATGATGCTTTACAAATAGAGAATGTTGCCAAGGTAATGAATAAGTTAAATGCCGATGTATATGTGGTACAGGAAGTTTCGGATGATCCTGCTATAGATGCTTTGATCCAGAAAATAAATATAAACGGAAAAACATTCGATAAAACAACATCCACTTCCTGGTCTTACTCTTTTCTTCTTAATGCAGACCCCTATTTTCCACCTCAAAAATTAGTGGTTCTTTATAACACACAAACTACTACTGTAAAAAACACGAAAGTGTTGTTTAAGGATGTATATGATGCTGTTCGTGCCGGAACTACAGTTTTACCGGGTTATCCCGGAACAGAAACTCCTCAAATTAATGATGATAGTTTTTTCTCCTCAGGCCGTTTGCCTTATTTGGTTCAGATTGAAACTAATATTGGCGGAATCAAAAAAGAAATTAACCTGATTGATCTTCACGCACGTGCTAATAGCGGAAGTGATATGATGAAATACAATCAGCGTAAATACGATGCAGAATATTTAAAAGAAGCTTTAGATACAGAATATCCAAATTCGAATTTAATGATTTTGGGAGATTTTAATGATGATGTAAAAATATCAGTTGTGGGACCAACTATCCCTTCGTCTTATCAAAAAATAGTAGAAGATACAGACCGTTACAATACATTAACATTAGGAATAAGCCAGGCAGGAGCCTATAGCTTTTTAAGTTCCGGAGGATTTTTAGATCATATTGTTATTTCGAACGAACTAACAGATCAATATATTCCTAACTCAATTGCAGTGTACGATCCGCGTACGGATATTTCAGGTTATACCACTACAACTTCGGATCACGGACCGGTAATTGCCCGTTTTGAATTAAAAGCGGATAATCTGGCTACAACTGATTTTGAAAACAAAAACGGATATTCTGTTCAGGCCTATCCTAATCCTGCGTCAGATGTTGTAAACGTTACAGTGAAAACAGCAGATGATAAAAATCTGAAATTAAGGGTTTATGATCTATCAGGACGTTTAGTAGTGAATCCAATTGAAATAAAAGGAACTCAGGAAAAAAATAACTTAGTGATTCCGGTCAGTAATCTTAAAACCGGCGTTTATATTTATACTTTGACTGAAAATAATAAGGTTATTTACAGCAACAAAATTATTAAGAAATAGACATTCTATTTTTTTAAACCAGAAAGGCAGCTTAATTTAAGCTGCCTTTCTTTATTATTTCAGTTTTTTAATCATTGTCAATTAAACTTTTGACGCGATTTAAATCTGTAGGTGAATTAATGGGAATTTCATAGAAAAAATTCAATTGCCATTGTTGTGTTTTCTGAGCCTGTTTGCTTGTAGTTTCGTCCCAGGGCGGATAAACTCTTGTGGCTCTTATTCCTTCCCTGGCAGCGGTAGAAAATATTCCTTTCACTAACAAAACTGATTTCGGAAAAATAAACTGTCCAAACAGTTCCTTATTTCTGACACTGATTATCACATAATCAATTGCCTCTGAAGCATCAAAGGGTTCAATCGTTTTTGATGATTTATTACGTTTCCATAATGTTACAAACTGACCCGTTTTTTTGGGAGTAATTTTGGCTTCCCGGTAGCAAATGTCTTTCCCGTTCAATTGGAAACGATAAGCACTGTATTCCGTACTTTCTGCTTCAGGATGAGGTTGGCTGCATTCCAGATCAAGCTGGTCATAAACCAATTCCCTGGCCATAAGTAAGTCCCGCGGAATTGAGTTTGGGGCATTCCAGTTGTTTTTAATGCTCATTTTAAGAGAGTTATTTTTGTTGTTTTTTTTTGAAAATTACAACAAAAAAGAGTCTAAAACGAAACATTCAATCCAAAATTCAATCCCCACTGAAACTGATTGAAAGACTGATTACTTAAAGGGTTTAAATAATAGTTCATAGCCGGTTCAACAAAAACATTTGTCTTTTTGTAAATGCGATATTGCACAGTGCTGCTTAGTACAGAACCATAAACAAAGTCATTGGCATCAATATTTTTCCCGATACTGTTACCGTCCAAAGCCACATTATTTGAAATTAGTTTCCCGACAAAACCACCTGTATTTAGACTTATACTCGTCTTGTTTTTACTAAAAACGGCATACGAAACTTCTAAGGGCATTTCAATATATTTTAAACTCTGATCTAAATTACCGGTCTGAAGATTGTTACTTTTCAGAACCTCTTTGCTGCTGTTCGAAACAAATACATAGTCACTGTTTGTCGCAATTTGTGGCGTAGCCGAGCTTTGAATGTAATAATCACTGTAGCTTGCGAGAGCATTATTTTTTTCACTCACATTCACATACGAGACATTGGCAATACTCTGACCCAATTCGTTGATTTTAAAACCGGAGCCAACTGCCCATTTTTTATTGATTTTGTATTTTGTTTTTACACCGTAGGTATTACTTTGCTTAGAGTCATTTACATGGCCTAAAGTCTTCTCATTTTTATAATTTTCAGAATTAGCGACACCTGCAAAAACTTCAACAGCCCATTTTTCGGCATTAGATTTAGCTTTTATTGCTTTTTCTGTTTCCTTTTTATTTTCTGGATTAGTGATCCCTTTTTCTAAATTCTGAAGGACTGCCAACTGAACAGAATCTTGTTTGCTTAGTACAACATCGTTAAATTTTGAATTGCTTTTTTGATTCTCAACAGCTGATTTTTCAGCGATAACCAATTCGTTTTTTGATTCTTTTCCGCTTTTATCAGTTTTACTTTGCGAATCATTTAAAAATGTAGCTGAAGAATTTAAAGCGAAACTGTTATTGCTGTTTGGACTGTTTTTCGAATTCTGCTTTCCTTCAAAAAGAGAATTTGATAGCTGATTTTTTGAATTTGCACTAAATGGATTCTGCGTTCGGGCGTTAAATGTCTTTTCGGCAAGAATCTGATTTGCTTTTCTTTTGTCAGTATCTAATATCTGTTTTTGTGAATCAGCATTAAATAGATTTTGCTTCTTAGTGCTAAATGTTTTCTCTGCTATAATTTGATTTTCGTTTCCTTTATCGGCAGCTGAAGTTTGATTTTTTGAAGCAGTATTAAATGCATTCTGTTTTTCAGGGCTAAATGTTTTTGCTGCTAAACCTTGATTCGTATTTCTTTTTTTAGTGCTTACTATTTGATTTTTGGAAGTTGATTTTAATGCGTTTTCTTTTTCTGTTACAGTTGTATTTTCAGCTACCGCCTGATTTGCGTTTTTCTTTCCGCTACTCAGTTCCTGATTTGAACTGTCTGAATTGGTGTTGTTATTTGCATCAGCATCAGCAACTTCTTGTTTTTGTACTTTTTCGCCGGAAGAACGGGATTGTTTTAAAAGCTCTTCCGGACTACTAACAGTGCCGGATTTTGGGCTGATCGTATTTTGCTCCGCAGAAACTGTTTTGTTTGAAGTAGATTCTGACTGGTTTTCTTCCAGAACAACACTATTGTTTTCTGTACCATTCGTATGAACCTCTTTAATTTCAGACCCTGAATTAAAATGGAAAATCGAAGGGAGCATTAAACCTAATAATAAGCATGCAGCAGCCGACCACCAAAGAATAGCTCTTTTCTTCTTTTTGGGTTTGTTAAGTTTTTCTTCAATCTGTCCCCATAATTCGGGTGGCGGAACACTTGAAAAGTTTTCCATTGATGAAAAAATATCTTCTATTTTTTGCTTCTTCATGCTGTCTTAAAATTTTTTATGCTCAAAATTCTTTTTTGCAAAATTCGCTTGGCCCTGTTTAAATTTGATTTTGATGTTCCTTCTGAAATTTTCAATACTTCAGCTATTTCTTTATGTTTCATTTTTTCGAAAACATATAAGTTAAAAACGGTCCTGTATTGATCGGGTAAATCCCGAATGTACTCGAGTAATTTTTCCTGTTCGATCGGAATACTTTCCAGTTCTTCCTCTTCAGTGTAATCGGTATCAGGGTCAAAAACATCCAAAAAGAAATTTTCTTTTTTCTTCTTGTTTAGAGTCTCAATAAGTTTATTGATGAAAATACGTTTCAGCCAGCCTTCAAAACTTCCTTCAAACTTGTATTGACTGATTTTTTGAAAAACAATCACGAATGCTTCCTGAAAAACATCTTTGGCATCGTCTTCGTTTTTCATATATTTCAAGCAGATTCCATACAAAACAGGAGAAAACAACTGATAAATTTTCAGTTGTCCTTCTCTTTCATTTTGCATGCATTGCCTGATATATTTTTCTAAATCGTCTTTCAAAAATGGGATTAAATTAGTTTTGGCAAAATTAGTTTTTTTTAACTCAGAAAACTATCCTTTACAGATAGTCTGAGTTGTATTCTTAGGATTACTTAAAACTGTTATGTTTTGATTTACAGTATTTTGTGCTGGTAAATTTGGTTTTCAAGAGTAATAACTTCATTTTCTGAATTACCCGATTCCGGAATGTCAAGAGTGATCAAAACCGGAACCGATAATAAAGTATAGTATTTTGTTATTATTTCAAAAGTGTTATTTTATCCTGAATTGCCTTTTTGAAAGTTTTTATTGCTGCATTCTGATCGTCGGTGTCCGTGTTGTCAATATAGATTTTGGTAGTGACTGCCCCCTGACGCAGTTCAAAATAAACACCACCGTGACCTGCTGTATCCGGAGAACCGTATGTTTTTGTTTGTCCTTTTAAGGCAGTAATCTCAGCCGGTACATTTTTCAGGAATAAAGTATATTCACTTCTCTTGCCTGTTGCAGAGTATTTATATTGGTTAAAATCATAGCTTCCGGCTACTACATTTTGAAATTTCAGAATATTGTAATCATTCAGTTGAAAAAACTTCTGACAGTCAGCACCTGTACATTGGTTGGTAAAACTTCCAATTACGATTTTATCTGAACTTTCATTAGTTCTGTTAAAAAGAATGGTTTTGGCTGTTTTAGGAATCAGAATAAAATCAGAAGGATAAGTTGGCGTTTGTGTTATCGCCTCACCAGCCAAAGGTGCTTTTTCATAGAAATTAATAATGACTTCACAGTTGTTTTCAACAATCGATGTCATTTTTATATCATAACCGCTTGTAGGTTTTGGTCCGGAAAAAATACCTACTAAATAATATTTGGTAAAATCGATAGCCGGATCACTTGGATTTGGACAGGTATTTTCGTGTTTCGTGAAATAAGTTTCCAGTCTTTCCTGTGTATTAATTATGTAGGCAGCGGGATTTGGAGGTAGTGTTTTTACACTGTAATTACATAAAAATGGAATTCCTGTAAAAGGGGAGTCTACATTTGATCCGCAATCAACATTCAGATCATCATTGCTTATTGAACAAGCGCTAATTCCAAAAGCTATAAATAAGCCAAGTATTAATTTTTTCATGATTTTTTTAAATAGGTTATATTTAGAAGATGTAATTTTAGAAAATGGTTGCGTGGTAAAACATTTTTTATTGAAAATGTTTGTTTAATTGAGAATTGCCTGTTATTCGTGAAATTTCAATTTTAAAGATTAGGCACTACGTATTATTGCATACTTTTACTTAAAAATAAACTTGCTTATGTTTGACTTTCTTCCGGTTTTGTTTGCTTTTATAGTCGCTTTGTTCTTAGGCATATACTTAGGTAAAGTATTGTTTTCGGCCCGGTCGGAATCGGAAAAAGTAAGCTTGAATGAGCGATTAAATGCTGCTTTCAATCAATTGCAATTGCAGAAAGAACAGTCTGAAAAAGAAAGAATTGCTTTTGAAAAACAGCTTTATTCCAATAATTCGGAAAAAGAAAATATCCGGACCGAAAAAGACAGTTTAGCTATTCAGCTTTCCAAAAAAGAAGTTGATTTTGAAAATTTATGGGAGCGTCATAAAGAGCAAAAAAACGAAATAACCGAATTACAGGAAAAATTCACCAAAGAGTTTGAAAATTTAGCCAATAAAATTCTTGAAGAAAAGTCGGCTAAATTTACAGAACAAAATAGTGAAAACATGAAAAATATCCTGTTGCCCTTACAGGATAAAATTCACGGTTTTGAACAAAAAGTCGAGCAAACCCACAAGGAAAGTATCGATTATCATGCGGCCCTGCGCCAACAGATTCTGGGTCTGAGTGAAATGAATGCCCAAATGAGCAAAGAAACCCTGAATCTGACCAAAGCACTCAAAGGCGACAGTAAAATGCAGGGCAATTGGGGAGAACTGGTTTTAGAACGTGTTCTGGAAAAATCAGGTTTGGAAAAAGGACGCGAATATGAAGTGCAGCAAAGTTTTACCAACAGTGAAGGTGCGCGAGTATTCCCGGATGTAGTTATCAATTTGCCGGACGGTAAGAAAATGATTGTAGATTCTAAAGTTTCTTTGGTAGCTTATGAAAGATGGATCAACGAAGAATCCGAAATTCTGAAAACGGAATTCCTGAAAGAACATGTTAACTCAATTAAAAGGCACGTTGAGCAACTCGGTAATAAAAATTACCACGATTTATATCAAATAGAAAGTCCGGACTTTGTGTTGCTTTTCATTCCCATAGAACCCGCTTTTGCAATTGCTTTAAACGAAGATTCCGCATTGTACAATAAAGCCTTTGACCGAAATATAGTAATTGTTACACCAAGTACGCTGCTTGCGACTTTACGAACCATAGACAGTATGTGGGCCAATCAGAAGCAACAGGAAAATGCTTTCGAAATTGCCAGACAAGCCGGTGCACTATACGATAAATTTGAAGGTTTTGTTATGGATCTGGTTCGGATTGGGAATAAAATTAAAGATACCAAAACTGAATACGATAGTGCCATGAACAAATTAGTAGACGGAAAAGGAAACCTGATTTCAAGCGTTGAGAAGTTAAAAAAAATGGGTGCCAAAGCTAAAAAAGGGTTACCCGAAAATATTATCGCCAGAGCCAATACTGACGAAAATGAACAATTGAATTAAAAATAAATACTAAAATAATACCAAATGACTGCCGATTTCAAACCCGTTTCTTCTTCCAAAGTAAGTATTTCCGAGCTAATGCTGCCATCACACACCAATTTTAGCGGTAAAATACACGGAGGATATATTTTGCTTTTACTGGATCAGATTGCTTTTGCCTGCGCTTCAAGATTTTCCGGAAACTATTGTGTGACTGCTTCTGTTGATACCGTAAATTTTCTGAAACCAATTGAAGTGGGTGAATTGGTCACTATGAAAGCTTCTGTAAATTATGTGGGAAGAAGTTCTATGGTCGTAGGGATTCGTGTGGAGTCGGAGAATATTCAGACCGGAGCTGTAAAACATTGTAATTCCTCTTATTTTACGATGGTTGCTAAAGATAAAGAAGGGAAAAGCGTTCCGGTACCGGGACTTATTTTATCTAGTCTTGATGAAGTACGCCGCTTTAGAAAATGCATCAAACAAATTGAAACTAAAAAAGAAATCGAAGAACATGCTAAAATTACCAGCGTAAACTCTATTGAAGATCTGGCAAGCCTCGACAAGTATAATGTGCTCTTGGAAATAGGATAGTTTTCCTGTCAGGTCAAATAAGGTTTTGTAATAACTTAAAAAGAGACAAAAATGATAAAGTTCGGATATACTATTTTATATGTTGAAAATGTGGAAACAGCAGTTGCTTTTTACGAAAATGCATTTGGATTTTCAAGAAAGTTTGTAACGCCCGAGAATGATTATGGCGAATTGAGCACAGGGGAAACAACCCTTTCGTTTGCATCAAAGAAACTGGCAGCTCAAAATTTAAAAGAAGGTTTTATTGAAAGTAATCTGGAAGCGAAGCCATTTGCAATCGAAATAGGTTTTATCACTGATGATGTAACTGAGACAGTACAAAAAGCAACCTCTTTCGGAGCTGTATTGGTCAAAGAGCCTGCCCAAAAACCATGGGGACAAATTGTGGCTTATATCAGGGATTTAGATGGGTTTTTAATTGAGATTTGCACGGAAGTGGAGGGTTGAGGAGTTATGAGTTGTGAGTTATCAGTTTTGAGTGAAAGGGCTAAGTATGTTAACGATTTATTTATAGATAAAAGGAATTACGAATAGGAAATACGTTTTACATCTCAGCTGTCACATCTTCTCACAAAAAAAACATTTTACAAAAGATTTTTTTCACAAAGATTTAAGATATATCAAGAACTGTATGGCAGATAATTTCGTAACTTTAAGTACATGGTTTAGGTTACTAAGTTTTCACGGAGTATTGCCATTTGATTTTTTCAGACTTACTTAAGTTCAGTTTTTTTCTCCTCTTAAATTAAAAAGAATCGAATGACATAATTGTTTAATTATTGACGATTATGAAAAAAACTACTTTATTTATTTTTCTTTTTACCACATTCTCCTTACTCGCCCAGGATAAATTCAGAACCAATTCGGCGGTTGTAAATTTTCAGGCTTCCGTTCCTTTTTTTGAAGAAGTAAAAGCGGTAAATAAGCTCGGGACTATTGTCTTGGAACCTCAGACCAGTACGCTTATCTGTACGGTTATTATCAAGGATTTTCGTTTTAAAATGGATTTAATGCAGGAACATTTTAACGAAAATTATATTGAAAGCCATCGTTATCCAAAAGCTGTTTTTAAAGGTAAAATCGAAAAGTTTGACCTGAAAGACATTAACGAAAATGAAAAAGAATATGACATAAAAGGGAAACTTTACCTTCATGGTAAATCCAAGGTAATTGCGGTAAAAGCTTTAATCAAAAAAGTTCCTGATGGAATACAAATCGTATCTAATTTCCCGCTCTCGGTTTCGGATTTTAATATCGAAATTCCATATGTCGTGGCCAATAAAATTTCAAAAACGGTCCAGACAGATCTGAGCGGTATTATGATGAAATGATTTTTTATTTTAAACAGCTGGAAAGTGCGATCTCGATGTCGTTGTATTGAAATTCAAAACCTGTTTTTTCTATTTTTTCAGAAGAAACCCGCTGACCTTTTAGAACGGCTTCACTCATTTTGCCTAAAACTATTTTAAGAATAAATTCAGGAACTCTGGGCAGCCATAGGTTATATCCGTAAAGATTAGCAAGTATTCTGGAGAATCCCGAATTGGTGGTATTGTCTGTAACCGCTGCGTTATACGCACCGTGCATCTCTGCGTCTGTAATCGATTTCAGGTAAATCTGAGACAAATCTTCTATATGAATCCAGGGCAGGTATTGTTTGCCGGTGCCTAAAATTGATCCAAAACCGGCTTTGAAACCTGGAGCGACTTTTTTAAGGAAACCTTCCCCTTTTCCAAAAACAATTCCGGTTCTGATTTTCACCGTTCTAATTCCCAAAGGTCCGATTGTATCGGCAGAATTTTCCCATTGCTGGCAGGTTAGTCCAAGAAAATCATTTGCGGGCTGTGTTTCTTCCGTACAGATATTCTGGCTTGTAACAGCGCCGTAAATTCCAACGGCGGAAGCGGAAACAAATGCATCCAATGATTTATTGTGTTTTTCGAGAATCGAATGAATGAGTTCGATGGGTTGGGTGCGACTTTCTAAAATTACTTTTTTACGTTTCTCTGTCCATCGTTTTTCTACAATTCCTTCTCCGGCCAGATGAATGATGTAATCCGCGTTAAGAATTGCATTTTCATCCATATAATTCCGCGTTAAATCCCACTTGTAGTACGTTACAGCATCTGTGTTTTTCCGATCTCCGCGACTCAGTACAGACACCGAAAAACCATTGGCAGTTAATACATCTGTTAAGTATTTGCCAATAAATCCTGTTCCCCCCGTAATTAGTACATTTTTAGCCATTTCATTTATCATTTATTTAACACAGAGTTTTGTTTAACGATAAATAAAGATAGTTAAACATTGCTTACCTTTAATGCAAATTCTAAATTTTAATATGATGGCCACTAAAAAAAAGGAAATTACGAAGGATGATATCATCTCAGTGTATATGAATGAAGTTTTGGAAGCAGGAAAAAAGCCTGTTTCTGTGTTTCATTTTGCAAAAGGGAAAGATTTTTCAGAAGCAGAATTTTATAATTTTTTCGGAACGCTTGAAGGTTTAGAAAAAGAGATATTCCGATTATTTTTTGCGAATACAATTGATTTACTGCACAGAAATACGGAGTATACGGAATATGATATGAAGAACAAAATGTTGAGTTTTTACTTTACGTTCTTCGAGATCTTAACCGCAAACAGAAGTTATGTTATACAAGTTTTAAAATCAGATCCGAATCCAATTCGAAATTTGACACAATTGAGTACGCTACGGGATGGTTTTAAAGGATATGTTGCCGAAATCCTGACCGATGAATACAGACTGGAACAGGAAAGATTCCAGAAATTTCAGGAAAAAACAATTCAGGAATCGGCTTGGGTGCAATTAATGCTAACCCTGAAATTCTGGATGGATGATGCTTCGCCTGCCTTTGAGAAAACAGATATTTTTATCGAAAAATCAGTCAATGCTTCATTCGAACTAATGAAGGTTGCACCCATGAATCATCTTTTAGATCTTGGAAAATTTCTATTTAAAGAAAAAATTTACAGCAGATAATGAAAACAATCGATTATATACCCACTTCAAAAATAGAAAGAGCCACCAAACTGGTTCAGACAGGAGCAAAGGTAGGAGTGAACTATATTAAGCATTATGCCGAAAAAATGGTGAACTCTGATTTGACCCGTGATAAATTAAACGAAAATAACGCAGAAGATATTTATGATGGCTTAAAAAGCCTGAAAGGAAGTGCCCTGAAAGTTGCCCAGATGCTCAGTATGGATAAAAACTTTCTCCCCCAGGCGTATGTGGAGAAATTTTCGTTGTCCCAATTTTCTGTTCCACCGCTTTCTGCACCTTTGGTACTGAAGACCTTTAAAACCAATTTCGGAAAAACGCCCTATGAAATTTTCGACGAATTCAATGCTAATTCCGTAAACGCGGCAAGCATTGGTCAGGTACATCTGGCTGTAAAAGAGGGCAAAAAACTCGCCGTTAAAATTCAGTATCCGGGTGTTGCCAACAGTATTTCATCAGATTTGGCTTTGGTAAAACCCATTGCGATCAGAATGTTTAATCTGCAGGGAAAAGATTCTGATAAATATTTTAAGGAAGTAGAAGACAAGCTTATCGAAGAAACCAATTATTTACTGGAGCTACAACAAAGTCAGGAAGTTGTTGAAGCCTGCAGTAAAATTGAAAACATTCTTTTTCCGAAGTATTATCCGGAGTTTTCGTCAGAGAAAATTATCACCATGGACTGGATGACGGGAATTCATCTTTCTGAATTTACAGCTAAAAATACAGATCAGGAAGTTGGAGATAAAATTGGTCAGGCACTATGGGATTTTTATATGTACCAGATTCATGTTTTAAAAAAAGTACATGCAGATCCGCATCCTGGTAATTTTCTGGTCGATGAGCAGAACCAATTAATTGCTCTTGATTTTGGCTGTATGAAACAAATTCCGCAAGACTTTTATATCCCGTATTTTGAATTAATCAATAAAAATGTCATTACAGACGAAACTCTTTTCAATCAGAAATTATTTGAGTTGGAGATTCTTCGTCCGGATGATTCTCCTGCAGAAATCGAGTATTTTACCGAAATGTTTCATGACCTGCTTTCGCTTTTTACAAAACCGTTTCAAAGTGAGAGTTTTGATTTTGCAGATGAAACGTTTTTTGAAAGTATCGCTAAATTGGGAGAACGTTTCTCAAACGATACCAATCTTAAAAAAATGAATGGAAATCGTGGTTCTAAGCACTTTATTTACATGAATCGGACGTTCTTTGGCTTGTATAATCTAATGTTTGATTTAAAAGCAAAAATCGTGGTAAATAATTTTTTGAAGTATTAAGCTGGAAAATTTCAATATAAAAATTCCAAATTCCAACTATTTTGTTTCATTACAATTGGAATTTGGAATTTAAATTTTTTGGAATTTATTTGATTATCCCCTTTTTATAAGTAGCAATAGCCCGATCTCTGGCAAAAGCATGATCGACCATTGGGGCATTATAACCCAGGTCAAATTCAGGAATCCATTTGCGGATGTAGCTTCCTTTTTCGTCAAATTTCTTTTGTTGAATTTCAGGATTAAAAACCCGGAAGTAAGGTGCGGCGTCACAGCCCGTTCCTGCAGCCCATTGCCAGTTGCCCACGTTGGAAGCCAATTCGAAATCTAATAATTTTTCGGCAAAATAAGCTTCACCCCACTGCCAGTTAATCAGTAAATGTTTGCATAAAAAGCTGGCGACTACCATTCGTACACGGTTGTGCATATAACCGGTTTCGTTGAGCTGCCGCATGCCCGCATCGACCATAGGATATCCGGTTGTCCCGGAGCACCAGCGTTTAAAATCTTCTTCGTTATTACTCCATTCAATGCCGTCGTAAGCCGGTTTAAAATTGTGATTGACTACATGTGGAAAACTAAACAGAATCTGAATAAAAAATTCCCTCCAGATCAGTTCACTTAAAAAAGTCTGGTTTTTCTTATTGGCCCAATTCACTAATTTTCGGATACTAACAGTTCCAAAACGCAAATGCGGGGAAAGATAAGAAGTACTGTCTAACGCCGGAAAATCTCTTGTTTCTTTATAATTGGCAATTTGTGTCAGGTTATGAGGGAGCACTTTTATGGAACTTCTTTCAAAACCTATTTCAGATAATTCCGGAAATTCAAATTGATTTTTGGCGAAGTTTGAAAACAAAGGTTTGGTATCATATTCCGGAGCTTGTCCCGAAAGATGGTATTTCTCCAGCCATTTGTTTTTATAAGGCGTATAAATTGTGTACGGCAGTCCGTCTGATTTTGTGATTTCTTTCTCTTCAAAAATGACGTGATCTTTGTATGATAAAGAGACTGCACCATTTTGTTGCACTAAGCTGCTAATCTCTGAATCGCGTTTGATGGCGTAGGGCTCGTAATCTTTATTGAATAGGACTTTCTGAATATCAAATTGGGTTAACAGGGATTTCCATACTTCGGCAGTTTTTCCTTTTTTAATTAAAATAGCCGATTCAATTGTTTTAAGTTCTTCGTTTATTTTTTGAAGGGAATCATAAATAAAACTTACCCTTGCATCATTTTTTGGAAGATTTTCAAGAATATCTTCATCAAAAATGAATAATGGAATTACAGGAAAATCAGATTGCAAGGCATGAAACAAACCTACGTTGTCTTCTAATCGTAAATCGCGTCGGAACCAAAAAAAGGTAACTTTTTGTTTCATTTTATTCTTGAGTTAAACAATTCTTCAATTTTATTCTTACGGTAAGCAAAAATCGTTTTTAGCTTCTTTTCAACAATCAATTTGTTCATAAGACGTCCTAAATAGCCAAAGGGTAAACCATAATGTACAACATCGGTCATTTTTGTTCCGGTTTCGGTAGCTTCAAAAAAGTGTTTGTGATGCCAGAATTTATAGGGGCCAAATTGCTGAACGTCTATAAAATATTTATTTTCTTCTGAAACTGTAATTTCTGTTACCCACGACATTTTAATTCCCAGAAGAGGCTTTAGGGTATATCTGATAATTTGTCCCGGATACATGCGTTTGTTGTCGAAATCCTGGATTTCAAAACTCATATTATCTAATGTTATGCTCTGAAGATTCTTTGGGCTGGAAAAAAAATCCCAGCATTCTTCTATACTGCTGTTGATATGCTGAACAGTTTCTATTTTATATAATTTCATAATCGATTATTAGGATAGTTTTCAGATACGGAATAGATGCGTTAGGGGTTGAAGTGGAGCTCTTTTTATGTCTGGTTTTGCCGGGCATAAAAAAGCGGGAACGTAAAACCCGACCCGCTTTTTCTGCGGGTAACGCCCAAAATAACCTACATTCTGTAATATTTGAAGGGTACGAATAACATTCCGAAGCATTCTCCGTGTTCTTTTCCCAGATGTTTATGATGTATTTTATGTGCTTTTCGCAATCCGATGAGGTATTTGTTTTTGGTATTTTTGAACCACTTAAAACGCTGATGAATTAAAACATCATGAATTAAGAAATAACAGATTCCGTACAAAGTAATTCCGCACGCTACAAAAAAGAGATAATTGAATCCGCCCTGCGCACCTAAATAAAAAAGAATAATACTCGGTGTGGCAAAAATGACAAAGAAAATATCATTGCGCTCAAAAGTGTTTTCGTATTTTGGCTGGTGATGGTCTGCGTGAAAATACCACATTAAGCCGTGCATAATGTACTTGTGGGTAAACCAGGTAACACATTCCATGAATAAAAAAACACCTAAAAATAGTAGAAAAGAAATCATTTTATGTTTTTTAAATATTAAGTTGCCAACACAACTGATCCAAAAATAGTTTTAAGAAAAAGAATAATGCAAAAGTGCATCAGACCAGTTTTAACTTGTACGTTACAAAAGATTGCGCCAAAAGTCCGGCCTTGGTATAATTGGAAACTCTGATTCTGGAATTTCCGATTTCATAATAAGGAGTGTTTTTTAGCTTTTTCAAAAGTTTTTTATAGTAAACAAAAGCGGTATAAACGCCAAATTGGGCTTCGATAGGAAGTTTTACGATACCCTGGTATGCAATTCTGAAATCTTCCTCAATCTCGTTGATGATTTCGGTTTTTGCATTTTCATCAAAAGTTTTCAGATCGATTCCGGGAAAATAATTTCGGTTTAAAACTAAATTGTCATCTTTTAAATCTCTCAGGAAATTTACTTTCTGAAAAGCAGATCCCAATCGCATCGCTTCATTTTTAAGCTGTTCGTATTTTTGCTCTTTTCCTGCAACAAAAACTTTAAGACACATTAGGCCAACAACATCCGCAGATCCGTAGATATAATCTTCGTATTCTGTTTGTGTGTTATAAGTTGATTTTATAAGGTCTAATTTCATGCTTTTTAGAAAAGCCTGAATCAGGTCGTCTGTAATATTATATTGCTTTACCGTATGTTGGAAAGAATTTAAAATAGGATTTAAGCTAATGCCCATTTCCATTGCTTTGTAATATTCTTTTTCAAAATCATTGATCAGGTATTCTTTGTCATATTCATGAAAAGAATCGACAATTTCGTCAGCAAAACGAACAAATCCATAGATGCTGTAAATGGCTTCCCTGATACTTGGTGCCAACATATGTACCGCAAGCGAAAAGGAAGTGCTGTAACTCTTGGTAACCAATTTGCTGCATTTGAAAGAAGTAGTGTCAAATAGTGATTTCATCTTTTTATGATCTAGTAGATTTACGAATTAACTCAGCAACTAATTTTCCTGAAATTAAAGCAGGAGGAACACCTGGTCCGGGAACGGTTAATTGCCCTGTGAAGTATAAGTTCCTGACTTTTTTACTTTTTAGTTTAGGTCTTAAAAAAGCGGTTTGCAGCAGGGTGTTTGCCATTCCATAGGCATTCCCTTTGTAGGCATTGTAATCTTCTACAAAATCGTTTTTACAAAAAGACCTCTTAAATATAATGTTATTTTTTATCTTTTGTTGGGTAAGTTGCTCAAAACGAGTGATTATTTTTTCAAAATATTCTTCTCTAAGTGTCTGATTGTCTTCTATTCCCGGTGCTAAAGGGATCAGAAAAAAAGCACTTTCCATTCCGATTGGCGCAGCAGTCTCATCTGTTTTAGAAGGGAAATTAGCGTAGAACAAAGGAGCTTCGGGCCATTTTGGATGATCGTAAATATCACTTGCGTGCTGATCGAAATCAACATCAAAAAATAAAGCGTGGTGCGAAATATTTTCTATTTTTTTATCAAAACCCACAAAGAAAAGGAGGGAAGACGGAGCAAAAACGCGGCTTTGCCAATATTTCTCGGAATAAACGCGATGTGCTTCGTCCAGTAAAGTTTCGGTGTGGTGATAATCGGCTCCGCTTAAAACAATGTCTGCCTTTATAAAATTTCCATTTATAAGTACTCCGGTAGCGGTTTTGTTTTCTACGACTATTTTTTCTATTGGCGAATCGGTTTTTATGGTGACTCCCAATTCGGTTGCTAATTTTTCTATAGCGCGAACCACATCAAACATTCCTGTCTTGGGATGCCAGGTTCCTAATCCAAAATCGGCATAGTTCATAAAATTATAGAAAGAAGGCGTCTTGGTTGGCTTGGCTCCAAGAAATAAAACGGGAAATTCCAGAATCTGGATGAGCCTTTCGTTTTTAAAATTCTTTCTGACATCACGGCTGACCGTGCTGAAAAACTGATTTAGTTTTAAAGCGGTCTGAGGCGTAATTAATTCTAAAGGGGAAACTCCCGGACGATACACCAGATCTTTTATGGCGATGTCGTAATTGCTTTTTGCTTCTTTTATAAAAGTGTCCAGTTTTTTGCCGCTTCCGGTTTCAATGTTTTCAAAAGTGTTTTTTATTTCTTCCAGGTTATCGTAGATATTTATAAAATCAGCAATGCCGAAATGAACGCTGTAGGCAGGATTCAGTTTTATAAGTTCGTAATAATCTGATGTCTTTTTATTGAAATCGTTGAAGAAACGCTCAAAAACATCGGGCATCCAATACCAGCTTGGCCCCATGTCAAAAGTAAAACCGTCTTTTTTGAATTGTCTGGCCCTTCCGCCGATCGTTTCGTTTTTTTCAAAAATAGTGACACTGTTTCCTTGTTGCGCAAGGTAACAGGAAGCCGCTAATGCAGAAAAGCCTGATCCTATAATGATGATAGTTTTTTTCATTTGTTTAACAAATGTACAAAAACTTTAAACAAAATATTTATATTCTTTCTATTGTTTCGTTCATCGAATTGAAAATATGTATTCTGTCGGGTAAATTTTTAGTATCAATGTGTTCCACCATTTTTCCCATAAGCCATATTTCGTTGTTTTTCAGGAGTAATTTTTGCCCCATTGATTTTACGTATTGATTGATAACGCTGCGGTCCGGCTGAATGGTCATGAAGGATATAAAAGTGATGTTGTCGAAATGTCGGGTAAGATCCTGAAGGTTTTCGATTGGCATGCTTTCTCCTAAATAAATGGTTTTGTAACCTTTGGATAAAATTTCATATTGCAGGTACAGTAACCCGATCTGGTGAATTTCATTTAAAGGTAAGGAAAGTACAAAAACGCGATCGGTTCTGGTTGGCTTTTGTATTTGAAGGCTTTCGGTATATATTAATATTTTTTGCTGGATCAAATGACTCATGAAATGTTCATTTGCCGGAGTTATAGTTTCAGATTGCCATAGTAATCCGAGTTCTTTTAGTAGAGGAAGAAAATTTTCTTTGAAAACTTCCTTAAACGTTTTTTCAGAAATCAGCCAGTCAAAAGTGTTGAAGAATATTTCCTGGTCAAAATTCATCATTGCCATTTTAAAGGAAGTAATGGCATAGTTCTGTGAATTCTTTTTTGAGATGATTTCACGAACAAGTTGTGGAATCTTTTCTTCGGAATAGGTTGCGATTTTAGAAATTTTATAACCGTATTCGTGTAGTAATGTTATGTTTAGAAGTTTCTGTAGATTTTGTAGATTATAAAGTCTGATATTGGTATCTGTTCTCATAGGTTCAAGAATGTTATATCTTTTTTCCCAGATACGAATCGTGTGTGCTTTTATTCCAGATAAGTTTTCAAGATCTTTTATGCTGAAAACAGTCTTTATGTTGTTTATCATTATACTACAATTTGGTAAACAAAAATAGACTAAAATCTGAGATTACCTTTAAATCTTAAGTAAAATCAAGGAATATAGGTAATTATGTAGTCTCATACTGATTTAATTTGTCCAGATGCAAAATCGTTCTGGAGCCATCTTTGCTTCTGTTGTACATGGTTTGGAATTTTGCACCATAAATAATTTCATCAAAAGTATAGGATGTTCTTGCGGCTACTGTATTGCTGAACATGTTGTCGAAAGTGGTAATGAACACCAAAATTTCACCGTGATTTTTCCTGAAGTCTTCTTCTGTATAGTTGTACAAAGGGCTGTTTTCAGTGATTGGATGCACTAAAGTCCAGCTTAATGAAAGTGCGTTTATTTTGTCCAGTTCCAGCTCTAAATTGTAGAACTTGTTTATCATTTTGCCATTTTCTTCAATGCTCATTCCAAGTGTTATTTTTGCATTTGCATCTGTTAAATTGGTGTTTTTAAAAGGAACAAGTCTTATCATTAATGCTTTATGGCCGCCATAAGGTGAAATCAGGGCATTGTGTGAAAACTTTAGGAATGCTGTCGGTTTGCTGAATCTTCCAAAGAACAAACCGGTTGCAATAGCAAAACTCAGGAGACCGATTAATGCTTCAGCGGCAGATAAGGCACTTGTCAAAAATCCTGTAGGACTGATATGTCCGTATCCTACGGTAGTGAAAGTTTGTGCGCTAAAAAAATAAGCTTGTCCAAATTGTGTCAGGAAGTTTCCGGAAGCCGCTATGCCGTCGAGATGTTGTATTCCGATAGCGTAATAAACAATCGCAAAAATAAAATTGATGACGACATAAAAAGAAAACAGAATAAGCATGAATTTCCAGTTTGGCATTTCAATCATAGTGTGGTACCAACTGATGCGATGCAGTAAATGCATGCCTCTCCTTTCAATATTGGGCGTTCCGTTTTTGTTTACAAATCTTCCGCCGTAACTGCTTGCGTTCGTTCCGAATCCGGAATTTACATCCGTTTTAGCGTTGTTGTTTATTTTTTTAAGGAGCGCCATTGAAATTTAGTTTAGGATAGCAAATGTAATAATATTTTAAGATGAAAACAGGTAAGCATATAAACAGAAAAGCAATCTGGAAAAATGAACTTTCGCAGATTGCTTTTCAATTAAAAACTGTATTTTTTGATTTTATTTACAAAAGGTGGCTTTGTTTTTTATAGCGCTTTTGCTTCCTAGTTCAATTGCTTTTGTGAAGTCATTGCAGGATTTTTTCTTATCTCCAATTTTATTATAAGCCAGACCTCTTAAGTTATAAGCAATATAATCTTTAGGATTCATCATAAGGCAGTACGAACAATCTTCAATTGAGGCGTCGTAATTCATTAATTTGTAATTGACATTGGCTCTTCCTGTAAAAGCATCAGAATTCATCGTGTCTAATTCGATTGCTTTAGTAAAATCAGCCAAAGCTCCTGTTAAATCATTGAGTTTGTACTTGGCAACTCCTCTGTTTTGGTAGGCTTCAACAAATTTAGAATTCATGCTTATTGCTTTGGTGTAATCGGCAATAGCACCTTTAGTGTTTCCTGATTCTGCCTTTTTCATGGCTTTATCAAAATATCCGGTTGCAGATTGTGCAATACCGGAGCACGTAATCATAAGAAATGATAGTAATAATAAATGTTTCATAGACTAATTTGGGATTAGTAGGTTAATTAATTCTGGACGAATTTAAGAAAGATTTATTTGTAAGAGAATTTCTTTTGTGAAATAATAGTTAGTAAATAAAAAATTTTATTGTTACCAGGATTATTTATGTTGGCGGAATAGCTATTATTTTAAACCGAAATAAAATTGGATAAAAGATGTTTCTTCCTTGTTCCATTTAGTGACCTGGAGGAAGTTTTTGATGTAAATAAAAGCCGGAATGTAAGATTAAGAATAAAACTCCCGCTAATACACGTTTTAATCGATTTGTAGATTTAGTAGAATTACCTTTTTATTTTATAATTTAGTGTAGCGGAAAATACGCTGCTGCAAAGTCTTTAAATCGATTGAAGTTTAGGAATGTTATATCGCTATGTAAAACCACAGCAAATATGACAGCTAATAATAATTTGAAATATTTAACATTATGAAAAAGTTACAATTCAAAGTAAGTATCAATGCACCTGTTGCCAGGATATATGATTTTATGCTTGGCATTACTAGTAAATCAACTTATGAGCAATGGACTTCCTTGTTTAATCCTACATCTACCTATGAAGGAAGTTGGGACAAGGGAACTAAAATTCTGTTTATTGGTGTAGATGAGAAAGGAGAAAAAGGAGGTATGGTTTCCAGGATAGCTGTAAACATTCCCAACCAATTTGTTTCTATTCAGCATTACGGACTTTTAAAAGCTGATAAGGAAATAACTGAAGGACCAGAAGTAGAAAAATGGGCAAACGGATTTGAAAATTATACGTTTGAAGAAAACAAAGGGATTACAACCGTTACTGTTGACTTAGATACGACAGAAGATTTTTTAGGTTATATGAACGAGACCTACCCAAAAGCACTCGATAAACTGAAAGAACTTTGTGAAAAATAGGAATTACATCACTCTTATGTGGGGATATGGTGGTCAAATAAAAAATCTATACAAAACAAAAGCCTCGTAATGAGGCTTTTGTTTTGAAAATAAAGTAAAAAATGTGACCACGGTGGGGACAAAGCCCGTGAATTTGTACGGAATCATAAAAACTTAAAGGTACCGTAAACAAAGGGTTTAAGGGTTTTTAAATTCGGAGTGATTCGTGATAATTCGCATAAATACACTTTAAGTGTAGCAAAAGTGTAGCAAGATATATATCTTTGGTTTTTAATTCAATCTTAAAAAATGGCTACTCTAAAACTCAAACTCCGCAATGAAAGTGATAATTCAAACATTTATGTTTATTATTCAATTAGTCAAAAAATAAGACTTTGGAGAAAAACAGGTTTTGTTATCAATTTCAAAGATTGGAACGCAGACAAAGAGCAGAGTAGATTAAGAGACAATGAATCCAAAAAGTTAAATATTCGACTAGCTGAACTAAAAATTCATTTAGAAAGATGTTTCAATAATGCAGTAAGTGATGGAACTGAGTTTACAGGTGATTGGTTACAAAATAATATTGATGCTTTTAACAACAAATCTCCAGTTGTTGATTTAGATGTTTTGACAAACTATATTCAAAAATATATTGATGATGCTCCATTCAAGCAAAACCAAAAAAAGGAATTAGGTTTGAGTGCTGGACGTGTCCAGAATTTGAAGCTTTTCAAAAATACAGTTATTAAATATGAAGCTGAAAAGACAAAATGCAAAAGTATTTTGATTAAAGAAATCAATTTGCAGTTTGTAGAAAAATACAAAATGTGGATGTTTGAAAAAGGCTATTCAACTAATTACGTTGGTAAAAATATTGCTAATATTAGGACTATTTGTCTTGATGCTTCGAAAAACGATATTGAAACCTCAACGCAAATAAGGAATTTTAAAGGAGTATCGGAGACTAGAGAGGCTGAGGATATTATTACACTAAACGAGCAAGAGCAGAACGAAATTAAAAAAGCAAAAATAACTAGAGAGGCTTTATTAAATGCTCGTAAATGGTTGTTATTAGGTTGTTTGATTGGACAGCGTGCAGGCGATTTACTGAATATTACAGAGGCAAACATTAAAGAACTGGGAACAGCTAAGATAATTGAATTAAAGCAACAAAAAACTGGTAAGTTAGTCGCAATTCCTTTACTTCCAGAAGCTTTAGAAGTTTTGAAAGATGGATTTCCTTATAAAATTTCTTTATCTCGATTCAATGAGTATATTAAAGATGTTTGTCAATTGGCAGGAATTGACAAACCTACTAGAGCAAGAATTAAAGAAAAAGAAGGTACTCCACATAAAAAAGATATATTTCCTAAATGGCAGGTTATCAGTTCCCATGTTTGCAGAAGGTCGTTTGCCACTAATTTTTACGGTCGCATACCTACACCATTATTAATGAGTATTACGGCACACGGAACAGAAAGAATGTTTTTGTCATACATTGGAAAAACTACCTATGAAAATGCCTTACAAATGTTAGATTATTTTAGTAGATTGTCTTCTGATACAAAACCAAATAATTCTACTGAAATTGACTAATACAGAACTAATTGCATTTTACGACAACATAGATAAGATTACTTCTTTTAATAGAATTAAGACAGTTTATGATTTGACTAATAATCTTGATATCTACTTATTGCGTTTTTTAAGAAAAGATTTTTTCTCATATAATATGAACAAGGTCAGGAAAGAGATGGAGTGTTCAGAAGAAGAAAATATCAATGATATTGACTTATGGTTTACTGATGTATTGCTGTATATGGATATTCTGGATAAAGTGAGCACCTAATTCTGGATAAAAGTGAGCAGTATAAATGAACTCAAAAAGGTGTCTAAAAAGTAGTTTAAAAGTATA
>NZ_SLWA01000006.1 GCF_004345565.1 Flavobacterium circumlabens
AGGGATCGCAGCGATATCCTTTTGCGGGGAACGTAAATCTCTTAAAGTCCCCCAAACCAATCCCGCAAAAGATTTAGTGAAGAGCCCGGCCCACAGGGAAACGCCCATAAACAATAACTGTAGGCTAAATATCAATTCATTAAATGATTTAAATTTTATACTTTTAGTCTTAAAAAATTAAACTGATTTCTATGAAAAAGATAATTGTTTTTATAGTATTGCTTTTTGGGATAGTTTGTAATGCTCAAAAAAATAAAGTCCAGGAAGTGATTGATAATTTCTTTGTGGCATTTCATCAGCAAGATACAATCAAATTGAAATTAGTTTGTTCCGATCAACTTATTTTGCAATCTATTACAGAAAGTACAACAAAAGGAAATAAATTAGCGGATGAAAGTGTAAAGGAATTCTATAAATCTATTGCGACAATTCCTTCTGATGTGAAGTTTAAAGAGAAAATAGTAAGTTCTACTATTCAAATTGACGGAAGTATGGCTCATGTCTGGGCTCCGTACGAATTTTATATCAATGATAAACTAAGTCATTCAGGTGTGAATACTTTTACGTTATTTAAAGAAAAAGCGAACTGGAAAATTATTTATCTGATCGATACAAGAAGAAAATAATTATTTACTTAAGTGGTGCGTTGCATAGTAATGACAAGAATCTTTCATCAAACATTCTTCACATTTAGGTTTTGGCCTGCAGATTTCCCGTCCTAAAAAAGAAATTGCCATTCCAATCTCAGACCAAATGGATTTTGGAAGTTCCTGCATTAAATCTTTTTCTACTTTGTTACCATCTTTAGCTTCTTTGATTATTCCGATTCTGGGCGCAACCCGAATTACATGCAAATCAGCAATAATACCTTCTGCCGGCTGATGGGTTTCTCTCAGAATTACATTTGCGGATTTTCTTCCAATACCTTTTAGGGCTGTTAACTCCTTTAGCGTTAAAGGAATATTTTCATCTTTTTGAAGTGTTTCTGCAATTTCCAATAACCAGTTTGCTTTGGTTGGATAATTTCTGACTTTACTTATGTAAGGAATAAATGTTTCCGTATTCGCTCTGGATAAGCTTGTTAAAGTTGGAAATCTATCAAATAAAGCAGGAGCAATGGAATTTATGTTTGCATCAGAATCTTGTGCTGACAGCACTACCATAACTAGTAATTGATAAGTGCTTTGATACTCAAGCGGGTGTTTTTTACCTTTGTATTTTTTTAATAAGGTTTTTAATTTTACTTCCCAATCGGTTGTTTCTCCAAATAAATCCATTTTAGTTTTTTTTAAAGTGAATTGTACCATTACAAATTAAGTACTTTTAATAAAATCTATTATTTTTTTGATAACATTTTGATTTCCTAAAATTTTTCTGTGACCTAAATTATCAGTTAAAAGTAAAGTTCCATTTTCTAAATGTTCATGAATATGGATTCCTGCTTTTACTGCAACTTCGGGGTCATGATTGTCATGAATTACCAAAACTGGAATTTTGACCTTGGCAGCTGCTCTGTAAGCAGAATAATTATCCATTTTGGTCTGATATTTATTTTCAAAATAATTACATAGAAGTCTGCTCATTTCCGGTTTCAATCTTAATTTGGAAATAAAATCATCTAAAATATCCTGTACAATATCTCCACTTCCAATAATAATGGCTTTTTTGACCTTTAATCCATCCTTAATTGCATTAAGAACCGACATTCCTCCTAATGAATGGCCAATCGCAAATTCAAACGGGCCATAATGTTTTTCGATTTCTAAAATTGATTCTATAAAATCAGACATTATAGTGGTTTTTCCTTGTGATTTTCCATGTGCCGGAGCATCAAAACTTATTGTTGAATATCCATTTTGTAAAAGTTCTTCGGCTATTTTAAATAATTGGGTTCCGCGTCCGGACCAACCGTGAACAATTAGTATTTTTCGCTGACTTTTTCCATATTCATAGGTAACAACGCTTTTGTCGATAGCAGGAACATAGATTGTTTTTTGGATGCTTTTATGGTCCATATCCAATTCTCTTTTAGGAACCTTATGTTTTATGGGGGTTGTAAAAAGCTTTGCCGCATATTTTGTAGCCAATTTAGTAGAAATAAAAGCGCATATTTTACTGGATATGATTATAAACTGCGGAATTTTTAAGGATTGTGTAGGATTGGAAGCCTTTTTTGCCATATTGATAATTTTTTTTTCAGGTCTTTATTCTGTGTATTTTTTCCTAAATTTAAAGAACATAAAAGTAACATAATTAATAAATGGTTGCTCAAAAAAGAATTTGTATTTGATTAATTATTTAAAAGGTTTATAAATTTCTAAAATGGAAATATTTCATATCAGTGCAGAATGTTATCCTATGGCAAAAGTGGGCGGATTGGCCGATGTTGTAGGAGCATTGCCTAAATACCAGAATAAAGCAGGTCATCAGGTTCGTGTTGTTGTACCCTGTTATGATACGAAATTTAAAAAGGATAACGAATTTGAATACGTTCACTGGGGAGAAGTCAAATTAGGTAATTTTGAATTTCCATTCAGTGTTTTGAAAGAAACCACGGATAAGCTTGGGTACAAATTGTATCTTATAGAAATTAAAGAATTATTTGACAGACCTAACGTGTACGGATATGAAGACGATATTGAACGCTTTTTGTCTTTTCAAATAGCCGCATTAGATTGGATTTCCGGTCGCGAAACCGTTCCTGATATTATTAATTGTCATGATCATCATACCGGAGTAATTCCGTTTTTAGTAAAATATGCTTATAAGTATGAAAAAATAAAAAATGTAAGGACAGTTATCACCATTCATAATGGATTGTATCAGGGCTGGTTTGGCTTTGATAAATTGCATTATTTACCTCAATTCGATTTAATTCATGTTGGGTTTTTAGAATGGAATAATGCTATAAATTCTTTGGCTGTTGGAGTTAAATGTGCCCATGCTGTTACAACGGTTTCGCCAAGTTATCTGAACGAAATCAATTATGCTGCTAATGGACTTGAAGAATTATTCAAAGTAGTACGAAGCAAATCAAAAGGTATTTTAAACGGAATTGATATTGATATCTGGGATCCGTTCACTGATAAAATGCTTTATGAAAATTATACAACTGAAACTTTTAGGGCAGGGAAGCAGAAAAACAAAGAAAAGCTCTGCGAGCAATTTGATTTAGATCCTGCAAAACCGCTGTTTAGTTTCATTGGGCGATTGTTTGAAGAGAAAGGCGGCGATTTATTGCCTCAGGCTTCTGCTTTAGCTTTATCAGAGAATTTTGAAAATATAAATATCCTGATTCTGGGATCGGGTAATTCGGAGATTGAGTCACAATTAACGCAACTTAGAAATGACTATATAGGGAATTACAATGTTTTTATAGGCTATAATGAAGAATTAGCCCATTTGATTTATGCAGGTTCTGATTTTATCTTAATGCCTTCTCGTGTGGAGCCCTGCGGTTTAAATCAGATGTATGCTTTGCGCTACGGAACAGTGCCTATTGTCAGAAGGACAGGTGGATTACGCGACACTGTGATTGATTTTGGCGATGACGGAAACGGAATTTGTCACGATCAGGCTTCTGTCGGCGATATCTGTTATTCAATTAATCGTGCCGTAAAACTCTATGGCGATAAAATAAGTTTCAATACAATAATTGAAAGAGGAATGCGTACAGATCATTCCTGGGAAACAGTATGTGAAGAATACATAAAAATATACAACTTAATAATTCAGCAAAATGAAGTTTAAAAAGAAAAATGTAGTTGCCATTATTTTAGGAGGAGGACAAGGATCACGTTTGTTCCCATTAACAGAAACAAGATCAAAACCAGCTGTTCCGATTGGGGGAAAATACAGATTGGTTGATATTCCAATTTCAAATTGTATTAATTCTGATATTTTTAAAATATTTGTACTGACACAATTTAATTCTGCATCTTTGAATGCACACATCAAAAACACTTTCAATTTCAGTATTTTCAGTCAGTCCTTTGTCGATATTTTAGCTGCTGAACAAACGCCTGATAATCCGACCTGGTTTCAGGGTACAGCCGATGCCGTTCGTCAGTGTATGTCACATTTTCAAAAGCATGACTTCGAACACGCTTTGATTTTATCCGGTGATCAATTGTATCAGATGGATTTCAACGAAATGTTAGAGGCTCATATTGCAAGTAATGCAGAAATTTCTATTGCGACATTACCTGTAAATGCTAAGGATGCTCCGGAATTCGGAATTCTGAAAACGGATCATGAGAATTGTGTGGAAGCTTTTATTGAAAAACCGGATGCTTCGCTTTTACCGGAATGGGAATCAGAGGTGAGTGAACAAATGCAGGCTAAAGGCAAAAAATATTTGGCTTCGATGGGGATTTACATTTTCAATAAGAAATTATTGGAAGAGTTAATGGAAAATCCTGATACAAAGGATTTTGGCAAGGAAATTATCCCACAAGCGGTTGGTAAACATAAAATTCTGAGCTATCAATACGAAGGGTACTGGACCGATATTGGAAATATTGAATCTTTTTTTGAAGCAAATATTGGTCTTACTGCCGATATTCCGGAATTTAATTTGTTTGATAATGACAATAAAATTTTCACGCGTCCAAGATTGCTTCCTCCTTCAAAGTTTAGAAATTCGGTGATTAATCAGTCTTTAATTTCTGAGGGCTGTATTATTAATGCCAAAGAAATTAAGAGTTCCGTAATTGGTATTCGTTCCAGAATTGGTGAGGGAACAGTACTCGAAAGCTGTTATGTGATGGGGAATGATTTTTATCAGGATCTTGATGAACTGCATGAGGATTCCGAGAACAATAAAATTCATATTGGAATAGGCGATAATTGTTTTATAAAAAATGTTCTGGTGGACAAAAATGTGCGTATTGGAAACAATGTTCATATTAACGGAGGCAAGCATTTAGATAATTTTACCAACGAATTATACAGTATAAAAGACGGAATTGTTGTTATTAAAAAAGGAGTTGTTCTTTCGGATAATTTTAGAATTGAATAAAGCTTAAAATTAATTATTGCCTTAAAAACCAAATATGAATAAAGTCCTCACACATTCCCTTTTTACTGATTTTGATATTGATTTATTCAAAGCAGGGAAACACTTCAGATTATATGAGAAACTTGGTGCACATTTAATAGAAGTTGATGGAGTAAAAGGCGTTTATTTTGCGGTTTGGGCTCCAACTGCACAATCTGTTTCTGTTGTCGGCGATTTTAATTACTGGACAGGAGGAGAGCATCTACTACAAGTACGCTGGGATTCTTCGGGTATTTGGGAAGGGTTTATTCCAAACCTGGAAAAAGGAGCACTTTATAAATATAAAATTCAATCGAATATCGATAGTGTTGTAACCGAAAAAGCAGATCCGTTCTCTTTATATTGTGAAAAACCACCTCATACGGCTTCTGTTGTCTGGGATCTGGATTATAACTGGAAGGATGAAAACTGGATGCAATCGCGTCAGGAAAATAATGGTCTGGATAAACCTTATTCGGTTTATGAAGTGCATTTAGGCTCGTGGAAACGTGGAGAAAACAATCGTTTCCTGACGTACCTGGAATTAGCGGAAGATTTGGTAGCTTATGTAAAGGAAACGGGTTTTACCCATGTAGAATTTATGCCCATAATGGAATATCCGTATGATCCTTCGTGGGGATATCAGCTCACCGGATATTTTGCGCCGACTTCCCGTTTTGGAAAGCCACAGGATTTTATGGTGCTCGTTGATAAATTGCATCAGGCCGGGATTGGAGTTATTCTGGACTGGGTTCCGTCTCATTTTCCTGATGATGCGCACGGTTTAGGATTTTTTGACGGTTCAAATTTATATGAACATCCGGATCGCAGAAAAGGTTATCATCCGGATTGGAAAAGTCTTGTTTTTAATTATGGC
This sequence comes from Flavobacterium circumlabens, assembly GCF_004345565.1. GTDB lineage: Bacteria > Bacteroidota > Bacteroidia > Flavobacteriales > Flavobacteriaceae > Flavobacterium > Flavobacterium circumlabens. Next base: position 5,916 of record NZ_SLWA01000006.1, read on the forward strand.
CGAAATGAAGTGCGTGCTTTTTTGATTAGCAACGCTGTTTTCTGGCTGCAGCAGTATCATGCAGATGGCTTACGGGTTGATGCCGTGGCTTCGATGCTGTACCTTGATTATTCCAGAAAAGAAGGGGAGTGGGAACCTAATATTTATGGAGGAAGAGAAAATCTTGATACAGTTAGTTTTCTTAAAGAATTCAATGAAGTTATTTATGCTAATTTTAATGGAGTTCAGACGATTGCAGAAGAAAGTACTTCTTTTCCTATGGTTTCCAGACCTACTTTTACCGGAGGTCTGGGCTTTGGAATGAAGTGGATGATGGGCTGGATGCATGATACACTGAAATATTTTCAAAAAGAAACGGTTTATAGAAAATACCATCAAAATGAATTGACTTTTTCGATGACTTATGCTTTTACCGAAAATTTCATGTTGCCGTTTTCGCATGATGAAGTGGTTTACGGAAAGAAATCTGTTGCGAATAAAATGCCGGGTGATGAATGGCAGAAGTTTGCCAATTTACGTTTGTTGTACGGTTATATGTTTACGCATCCCGGGACAAAATTATTGTTTATGGGTTCTGAGTTTGGACAAAGTGATGAGTGGAATTTTGAAAAAAGCCTGGACTGGCATTTACTACAATACGATTATCACTCCGGAATTAAAAAAATAATTACAGATTTGAATCAGTTGTATAAATCACAACCGGCATTGTACGAAAAACAATTTAGTGGCGAGGGTTTCGAATGGATTAATTATTCAGATCATCAAAATGCCATTCTGTCCTACATTCGAAAAGGAAACAATCCTAAAGAAAATTTAGTAGTGGTTTGTAATTTCACTCCGGTAGTTCGGGAAAATTACAGGATCGGAATTCCTCAGAAAGGAAAATTGGTTCCCGTATTTAATAGTGATGATAAGGTTTATGGCGGAAGTGGAATTAGTAATCCGCGTTCAATTAAAATTGAAGCATCACCCTATGATGGCAGGGATTATTCGGTCGAATTAATTTTGCCTCCTTTGAGTGTAACCCTATATTCTTTTGAATAAAATTCAGTCCTTTTTTTCCAAATGAGATTTTGTTAATTTTGAGCTCGTATATTATCGATTTTCTGATTTTTTAAGGCCTAATTTATCACTCACACAGAAAAAACGTTTTCGTGAATAATCTTTATATTCATAGCGGCTTATATAGTTTTTTTGTATGTTTGGAAGAGGTAGCGTTGTTATAACTAATTCATTATCGATATGATTACAAACACATCATTAGAATACAAGGGCGATTTATATCCATCAAAAATTGTTTCCTATGAGCATGAAGGGGATTCTATTTTTTTTCATACTGATAATAAAGTAATCTTAAAAGTTACCATTCTCAGAGACAGTTTAATTCGGTTTCGTTTTACGACAAAAGGCTATTTTAGTAACGATTTTTCATATGCGATTGATAAAACACAGTTGCATGGCTATAACTTTCTCGAACTTACAGAAGAGGAAACTTATTTTCAGATCAGAACCAGTAAAGTCAAATGTAAAATTCAGAAGGCAGATCTTCGTTTGTCTATTTATGATTTAAGTGATGTTCTGATTCTTGAGGATGAACTTGGTTTTCATTGGGAAGAAAGTTATGAATATGGTGGAAATATCGTAAAAATGAGTAAGTCTTCAAAAGATGGAGAATGTTTTTACGGACTGGGCGATAAAGCCACGCAAATGAATTTAAAAGGCAAAAGACTCGAAAATTTTGCTACCGATCAATACGCTTTTCAAAAAGAACAAGACCCTTTATATAAGGTAGTACCTTTTTATATTGGCTTAAATAATAAACAATCTTACGGTATTTTCTTCGATAATACCTTTAGAACCTTTTTTGATTTTTGTCAGGAAAGAAGAAATGTTTCCAGCTTCTGGGCAGAAGGAGGCGAAATGAATTACTATTTCATTTATGGCCCACAAATGCAGGATGTGGTCACGACCTATACTGATTTGACTGGCAAACCGGAACTACCGCCACTTTGGGTTTTAGGATATCACCAATGCAAATGGAGTTATTATCCCGAAAGTAAAGTAAAAGAAATCACTTCAAAATTCAGGGAGCTTAAAATTCCATGCGATGCCATTTATCTGGATATTGATTATATGGAAGGTTTTCGATGTTTTACGTGGAGTAAAGAATATTTTCCCGACCCCAAAAGAATGATTGCTGAATTAGCCGAAGATGGTTTTAAAACAGTTGTAATTATTGATCCGGGAATAAAAATCGACAAAGAATATTCCGTTTATAAAGAAGCTTTAGAGAAAGATTATTTCTGCAAAAGAGCCGACGGACCTTACATGAAAGGCAAAGTATGGCCTGGTGAATGTAATTTTCCGGATTATACAAATCCCGCAGTCAGAGAATGGTGGGCAGGATTATTTAAAGAATTAATTTCAGATTTTGGCGTAAAAGGAGTCTGGAACGACATGAATGAGCCAGCTGTTATGGAGGTTCCAAATAAAACTTTCCCAATGGATGTTCGCCATGTTTATGACGGAAATCCGTGCAGCCACAGAAAAGCCCATAATATTTATGGAACACAAATGGCCCGGGCAACCTATCACGGGGTAAAACGATTTGCGTATCCCAAAAGACCTTTTGTCATTACAAGATCTGCTTATTCCGGAGCACAGCGTTATACATCGTCCTGGACAGGAGATAATGTGGCTACCTGGGAACATTTATGGATTGCCAACATACAGGTACAGAGAATGTCTATTTCGGGAATGGGCTTTACAGGATCGGATATTGGAGGTTTTGCAGAACAGCCAACAGGAGAATTATACGCACGTTGGATTCAGTTAGGCGTCTTCCATCCGTTTTGCAGAACCCATTCTTCCGGAGATCATGGGAATCAGGAACCGTGGGCGTTTGATGAAGAAGTGATTAATATTACCCGAAAATTTGTTAGCCTTCGCTATCAGTTATTACCTTATTTATATACGATGTTCTGGCAATATATTGAAGAAGGAATTCCGATGTTAAAACCTTTGGTATATTACGATCAGGAAGATACACAAACGCATTATAGAAATGACGAATTTATTTTCGGAAATCAAATATTGGTTTGTCCGATACTTGAACCTAACGCTGTAGGCAGGCGTATGTATATTCCAAGAGGGGAATGGTATAACTACTGGACCAATGAGTTTTCAAATGGAGGTAGAGAAGTCTGGGTGGATACTAAATTTGATGAAATTCCAATTTTTGTAAAAGCGGGGGCCATTATTCCGAAATATCCGGTTCAGCAATATGTCGGAGAGCTTGAATTTGATGAACTGACGCTGGATTTATACTTTAAAAACGGAAAGGAAAAATCATTTGTTTACGAAGATTCCCAGGATGGTTACGATTATAAAAAAGGACGCTACAGTTTTCTTTCTTTCACATCAATTGGTAAAGAAAAAGAATTGATAGTGCAGCTGCATAAAGAAGGAAAATTTGAAACTAATTACAGTACCTATAAAATCAATTTAATTGGATTACCGTTTAAAGTAAAAGAAATTGAAATTGATAACGAAAGAATCGCTTTTGATGAAGTAAGTTTCTCAGAGAGCCATTTCTTAATAGTGGATAAGGAATTCAGTGAACTTCATCTTATTGGGGAATAGCCATATTATGATATATTTTTGTTAAATTATGTAAATGATGATTTCATAATAATTGTATTTTTGTGTTGCTAAATACGAAAAATTATGAAAAAATATTTGATAGGAGGAATACTTACTATTCTTTTGGTTGCATGTGCAACAAATCCAATTACAGGAAAACAAAGTTTAAATTTTGTTTCAAACAGTGAATTGTTTCCGTCTTCTTTTCAGCAGTATAATCAGTTTCTAACTGAAAATAAAGTTATTACAGGTACGGCTGATGCTAAAAGAGTTGATGTTGTAGGATCCAGAATTAAAGCTGCTGCAGAGAAATACCTGAAATTTTTAGGACAGGGTCAATATTTACAGGATTATCGCTGGGAATATAAACTGGTAGATAATAAAGAAGTTAACGCCTGGTGTTTGCCGGGAGGTAAAATTGTCGTTTATTCGGGAATCTTGCCAATAACCCAGAATGACGCCGGTTTGGCAACTGTTATGGGACATGAAGTTTCACATGCTTTAGCGAACCACGGTGCGCAAAGAATGAGTGCTGCACAATTGCAACAAATTGGAGGTGTGGCTTTAGGAGCCGCTACAAGTGGAAAATCTGAGCAAACACAACAAATATTTTCACAAGCTTACGGACTTGGTACAGAGGTAGGTGTAATGCTTCCCTTTAGCAGAGGAAACGAGACAGAGGCTGATAAAATAGGACTGACACTGATGGCAATCGCAGGATATAATCCGGATGATGCCGTTTCCTTTTGGAGCAGGATGTCTGCAAAATCCGGAGGAGGATCAACACCGGAGTTTATGAGTACACACCCGTCAGATGCGACAAGGATTGCCAACATAAAATCATTAATTCCGGAAGCTAAAGCAATTGCACTTAAAGTTGGAGTTATAAAATAAACATATTTTTTACGTATCAAGTGAGAGGTTATTTACTAGTAGATAGCCTCTTTTTTAGTTTTCAGTCTCAGTCTCACTCTCAGTCTCGGTTTGAAACTTGAAACTTGAAACTTGAAAGGTGCGACTGCGACTGAAAACTGTGACTGAATACTGCATCTAAATACCTAAACCAGAAACCTGAAACAAAAAAATAAAAGTTCTTAATACTGTAATAATGAATTCTTAATAAAAATTAGATAAATTCGTAGCTTAATTAACCGAACCATTTCTATGAGAAAATTACAAAAAGGAGATAAAAAATTGCTAAACGCCTGGGCGTTTTATGATTGGGCCAATTCTGTTTATACTTTGACCATTGCATCAGCAGTATTTCCGATTTTTTATGAAGCTTTATTTTCCGAACGTGATCACTACATTGATGTTTTCGGAATGCACTTAAAAAATTCTGCTTTAATAAGTTTTATAACTGCTGCTGCATTTTTAGTGGTTTCGTTTATTTCTCCTTTATTATCCGGAATTGCCGATTATGTGGGAAACAAGAAATCATTCATGAAGTTCTTTTGCTACGTAGGTGCTTTATCCTGTATGGGCTTGTACTGGTTTGATCTTACGGATATATATGTGGGATTATTATTTTACTTCTTAGGATTGATAGGATATTGGGGCAGTCTGGTTTTTTATAATTCTTACCTTCCGGATATTGCTTTTCCGGAGCAGCAGGATAAAATTAGTGCCAAAGGATATTCATTAGGATATATCGGAAGCGTTATTCTTTTAATTATCAATCTGGCGATGATTATGAAACCAAAGCTTTTTGGAATTACCGGAACTGATGGTGAAGCAGCGATGAAAGCCATGCGATACTCGTTTATAATGGTTGGTGTCTGGTGGATATTATTCAGTCAGTATACGTATTATTATTTACCAAAAGGGAGTAAGGAAACAGGCCAAAAATTAACTAAAAATGTGCTCTTTAACGGTTTTAAGGAGCTAAAGAAGGTTTGGGCTTTATTAAAAGAAAATATTGCTTTAAAACGTTATTTAGGAAGTTTCTTTGTTTCCAGTATGGCTGTACAGACTGTGATGTTGGTGGCTACTTACTTTGGAGCACAGGAAATTCAATGGGCTTCGAAAGAAGAAAGTACTATTGGTCTGATTATTTGTATTTTATTAATACAGTTGGTGGCTGTTTTGGGAGCTGTGTTAACGTCAAGAGCTTCAGATAATTGGGGTAATATTCCAACGTTAGTGGTAATCAATATAATTTGGGCTGTATTTTGCGGACTTGCTTATTTTATTACTTTGCCGATTCATTTTTATGCGATGGCTACTATGGCCGGACTTGTGATGGGCGGAATTCAGGCATTATCACGTTCTACCTATTCTAAATTACTGCCTGAGACAGAAGATACAGCTTCGTTTTTTAGTTTCTATGATGTAGCCGAAAAAATTGGAATCGTAATCGGAATGTGCGTTTACGGAATTATAGACCAGATTACCGGCAGCCCGCGTGCAGCTATCGTGATATTGGGATTATTCTTCGTAACAGCTATTTTTCTTTTAAGAAGGATCCCTAAAAATGCTACTTCAAAATAGTAGCTACTAAAATATAGTAAAAAGAGCTGATGGATACTAAAATATCCATCAGCTCTTTTTTTTTGAAATTCATTTTAGGATGTATTCAAATGATTTTTTCAACGAATATAAAGCAGCCGTAATTTTTTTAGGCTTTCGAAATACTTCCTGATCCGCTGACTTTGGTTTCTTTTGTTTTTGGATTACCCACATATTCAATGTCACCAGAGCCGGATACTCTTGCTTTTAGGTTTTCACTGCAAAATACCTTGCTGTCGCCTGAACCCGAGATCGTGATATCTACATTTTTAGCTTTTAATGAAGCAGCATCAATATCACCTGAACCGGATAGTTTTGTTGTTAAACTTCCTGTATTTCCTTTTAAAACAATATCTCCGGAACCACTCACTGCAAGATCAAAAGTAGTAGCATCAACATTCAGGTCTAAATCGCCGGAGCCTGCTAATGCTGCCGAAAATGAATCCGATTTTATAATGCTTTTTGATCGTATGTCACCTGAACCAGCAAGTGAAACATTCGATATTTTTTCAAAAGGTATTGTAATCTGAACTGTCTTACCGCTGCTTGGACTAATGCTTGTATTTTTCTCGGTATAAATTTTAAGCACATTGCCTTCTACTTCAACTTTAATATAGGCTTGCAAATTTTCTTCAGCTTTTACAGTGATCGCTCCTTCTTTACCGGAAACTAAATCAACATCAAAGAAACCGGATACTTTAATCTTGTCATAATCGGCAGTCGAGCGATTATTGGTTACCACTTTACCATTTCCTTTTATTCGGTTTTTAGACCACTGGGCATTGGCTGCCGTGCTTAAAAGAAATATACTGCAAATTAATAGTTTGATTGACTTTTTCATTTTTTGATTGATTTTAAGATTATTGTTTTTTGATTATTGTTACGTTTCCGTAATTCGAAGTAATAATTACTTTGTTTTGGCCTTTTTTCTTATTGAATCCGCTAATTTTTTTGCTGGCATTTTTGCTTTCGTTAACGGAAACATCCAGCGAATTGTCACTTTTTATGCTTCCGTACTTAGTATTAATGTCAAAATCAAAAGAATAGTTTGTATCATAACCCAGGGACACGTCTGAATAACCGGAGGTAACATTGATGTTGTTGGCCTTTTCGTTTATGATTCCAATCGTTAATTTACTGTAATTAAGATCTGCAGTTAAGGTATTTAAAAGCTCTCCGATGTTAACGGTAATATAATTTCCTGCTCCGGTAACAGTACCCATTTTTTCAAATTTAAAGGTTCCGTAATTACAGTCGTATTTTATATTCTGACTGTCACCGACAACCAGATCCGTGTAATTGGTATCCAGGTTGATTTTGCCGGCATCTGCAATTCGTAAACCGGAATATCGCGCTTCAATATTACCACTTTTAATGTATTCAATGTTGGAACTCTGGCAATACTCGATATGAACTGAATTTGTGTTTCCGTTGAGTCTTCCAAGGTTTATCTTGCCGTATTTGCAGAAGATCTCACTGGTTGAAGCTAAATCGCCTGTCATGATATTTCCGTATTTATTACTGAGTTTTACAGTTCCGTTTCTCGGAATTTTAATCACATAGTTAATTTCAAAACTATTACTACTCCCTTTACTTTTTACAGAAGAATTTCCGGTGGAAGTAATGGCGGTAACCATTGATTTTAAGGCTGTAATGTCAACATCAATACTGTTGAGTCTTTCGTTTACCCAGTTTTCATTTCCTCCGGTTACTTTTATGGTAATGGCAAGGTCAATTTTGTCTTCATCCCAGGTTGATACTGAAATATTTCCGTATCGGTTATCAATATCAATTCCTGCATTCGAATTAACGATATAGGTTTTCTTAATTGTTTTTTGTTTTGAAATAAAAGTGTCATCATTTGCAAATCCCAAAAATGGAATCAAAACGAATAAAATCAGTAGGTTATAATGTTTTTTCATGTGTAGTATTTTTTAAATTTTCATTTTCTTCAATTCGTTGTAATACAGTCTGTAAAAACGATATTCTCGTTTGAAGGTTGCTGATCATAGCGTAAATAATTTGTTTGTTTTCACCGTTTTTCTGCAATTCATTTATGATCTTCTGATAATCGGCATCAAAGACTTTCATCTGGTTTAATGCATCATTAATTATCTGTTCGTTTTCCGGCGAACTTTTTTCTTTTAATTTAACCAGTTCATTATCAATTAAAATATTGAAAATAGAATCGGTTCGCTTAGTTTCATTTGATGCAAATTTGAATTCTTTTGGTTTTTGACTATCGTTATAAAAAACAGATATTCCCAGCAACAAGACTATCGAAGCAGCAATTCCCCAAACAGCATAATAATTTTTTTTAGGTTTCTTTTTGTTATTTAATTTATTCAGGAAGTCAAGCTGATGGTCAGGATTCACCTCTTCGACATCCCATTGATTCTCAAATTTTTTAAACAACTGATCTAAGTTTTCATTTTCCTTTTTCATATATCCAGATTTTATTTTTAAAGGTGATACAGGGTATCGCCTCTTTATTTATTGGTGTTTGTCTGCACTAACAGGTTTTTAGTGGCGATTTCATATTTCCTCTAATTTTTTTCGCAGGCTTTCTTTTGCTCTGCTCAATGTTGTTCTACAGTTGGCATAGGTAATATTCAGAATTTCGCTGATTTCTTCCTGATCATAACCTTCAATATAAAAGAGGGTTAGGACCATACGATAGTTATCTTTTAATCCTGAAATGGTATCTAAGACTTGTTTCACCTTGAGTGAATTCAGATCTATATTTTCAGAAAAGAAGCTGTCATTTTCCTCTGTTTTATATAAAGTCTTGCTCAGGTCTTCTACCTGAAAGGCATTATTCTTTTTATAAAAGTCAATGCTGTAATTGACAATTATTTTTTTTAACCACGCCCCAAAAGCAACTTCCTGCTTATAGTCGTTTATTTTTGTAAAAGCTTTCAAAAAACCTTCCTGCATGACGTCTTGTGCAAAATGTTCGTCTTTTACAATTCTGCAAGCTACATTATACATGGCTTTACAGTACCGATTGTAAACTTCGAATTGTGCTTTTTGATTGTTCTCTTTACAAAGCGCGATTAATTCTTCGATATTTTGGTTTGTTATATTCAAGTATTGGTTGCTGGTTTTTTATAAGGACGTGGCTTTTTTTAGTTTGTTACAGTTTGGATAAAATTAATTGTATTTTTTATTTTTTTTTTAATTTTTTGAAATGGATTGAATGAATAAGCTATTAAGAATCAAAAGGGAAGTCCGTTATTTGGAAGAATTTCATTAGACTTTCGGTTAGATTTAGGCAGTATTTGCCGTTATTTCTGTGAAACCGTAATAATAATCGGACTCGATCCTTTATATTTGATCCAAAGCTATAGTTATGAAAAAAATATTTTGCCTTCTAATTCTGTTTTGTTTGATAAGTTGTACAAAAGACGATGACGGTACAAGAAGTGATTTGCCTTCTGAAACTACAGAAGGAAAAAATACATTCGGATGTAGAGTAGATGACATTACATTTTTGCCAAAAAGTTCCGGAGCTATTTTCGGAAGTGATGCGCCGATAGTATCTGCAAACTATTTTAAATTAGATGACAAATATTACGATTTTCAGCCGGGATACTATTTAAGAATAGTTGCTATGAATGAAATAACGAATAAAGATATAGTTATAAATGCAACAAGATCTGATCTACCCTTAGCGGAAGGAAAAACGTACCCCATTACTATGGAAGGAGATGGTTTGTTTAGTGCTAAATATTCTTTTTCCACAACAGCTCTATCCAAAGATAATAATGCGTACGTATTTACAAATCACCAATATAAAACATCAAAGGATTATAATGGCGAATTAAAAATCACGAAAATTGACGAATCTAAATTGATAATTTCAGGAACTTTTTCTTTTGATTGTTATAATGATGATGATCAAACTATTGCTAAAATCAGAGAGAGCAGGTTTGATATAAAATATAAACCTTACTTAGAATAAGTTTTATTTTTTAAATTAAAAAAGCTAAATATCGTCAATCTTAATTTAAATTATAGCCTGAAAGTAATTTCGTGCTTTTTTACTATTTTCTAAATAAGCCTAAACTATTTCAAAGCTTTCTTTTTTGTTTTTGGCACAATGATTGTCTATTTTTACGACCTATCTTGTAAATGAAACGCTTAGCAAAGTTTTACTGAAAACTGCCCCATCTAATGTTATTTTTATAGTTAGAATTAAACTTTTAATGACAAAACGACTTATATATTATTATGTCAAACCATAAAATACTTACTATTGACAATCTGTCACTTCAGGAATTTGACTCAGAAGCAGAATTAATTCCATTATTAACTCCGGAAGACGAAGAAGAAATGAATAATGAAGAGCTTCCGCTTTCATTGCCAATTTTACCTTTACGTAATACTGTTTTATTTCCGGGTGTTGTAATTCCGATTTCGGCAGGACGGGATAAATCCATAAAGCTGATTAACGATGCGAATGCTGCTGGAAAAATAATTGGTGTAGTTTCTCAGATTAATGAAGAAGATGAAGATCCGTCTAAAGATGATATTCATAAAATAGGAACGGTAGCCAGAATCCTGCGTGTTTTAAAAATGCCTGATGGGAATGTTACGGTTATTCTACAAGGAAAAAAACGTTTCGAAATTGATCATGTAGTTTCAGAAGAGCCTTATATTACAGCTACTATAAAAGAAGTAACAGAAGAACGTCCGGATGAAAATGATACGGAATTCACTGCTATTTTAGATTCTGTGAAAGAACTGGCTATTCAGATCATTAAAGAAAGTCCAAATATTCCTTCGGAAGCCACTTTTGCGATTAAAAATATTGAGAGCCAATCGTTTCTAATCAACTTTGTTTCTTCCAATATGAATTTATCAGTAAAGGAAAAACAAGGTTTACTTTCGATAAACGGCTTAAAAGAAAGAGCGTTGGAAACTTTACGATATATGAACGTGGAGCTTCAGAAATTAGAATTGAAAAATGACATTCAGTCAAAAGTCCGTTTTGATTTAGACCAGCAGCAACGTGAATATTTCCTTCACCAGCAAATGAAAACCATTCAGGAAGAATTGGGAGGCGTTTCACAGGAAGAGGAAATGGATGAAATGGGGCAGAAGGCGAAAACGAAAAAGTGGGACGAAAAAACGCAGAAACATTTCGAAAAAGAATTGTCTAAAATGCGCAGGATGAATCCGCAATCTCCTGATTTCGGAATTCAGCGTAACTATTTAGAGTTATTTTTGGAATTGCCGTGGGGTGAATATTCCAAAGATAAATTTGATTTAAAACATGCCCATAAAATATTAGACAAAGATCATTTCGGACTTGAAGAAGTGAAGAAAAGAATGGTGGAACATCTGGCTGTTTTGAAACTTCGTAACGATATGAAATCGCCGATTATTTGTTTGACAGGGCCTCCCGGTGTTGGAAAAACTTCTATCGGACGTTCTGTTGCAGAAGCTTTAGGACGTGAATATGTGCGTATTTCATTGGGTGGTCTACGTGATGAAGCAGAAATCAGAGGACACAGAAAAACCTATATTGGTGCGATGCCGGGAAGAATTATCCAGAGCCTGAAAAAGGCCGGAACATCAAATCCGGTTTTTATTTTAGATGAAATCGATAAACTTTCAAGCGGCAATAGTGGTGACCCTTCTTCCGCTTTACTGGAAGTATTGGATCCGGAGCAAAACAGTGCTTTCTACGATAATTTCCTGGAGATGGGATATGATTTATCTAAAGTGATGTTTATCGCGACTTCAAATAATATGGCTGCCATTCAGCCCGCGTTACGTGACAGAATGGAAGTGATTAAGATGTCAGGTTATACTATCGAAGAAAAAGTAGAAATTGCCAAAAGACACCTTTTTCCAAAACAATTGGAAGCGCATGGTTTAACTTCCAAAGATCTGACCATTGGTAAAAGACAATTAGAAAAAATTGTAGAAGGTTATACACGTGAATCAGGGGTTCGTAATCTGGAAACTAAAATTGCTCAGGTCATTCGTAATGCTGCAAAAGCAGTAGCTATGGAAGAAGAGTATAATAAAAAAGTGACGGATGAAGATATCCTGACCGTTTTGGGTGTGCCAAGACTGGAACGTGATAAATACGAAAATAACGATGTAGCCGGAGTAGTTACAGGTTTAGCCTGGACGAGTGTTGGCGGGGATATTTTATTTATAGAGTCGTTAATTTCGGAAGGAAAAGGTTCTTTGAGTATTACCGGAAATTTAGGCACTGTAATGAAAGAATCGGCTACCATTGCTTTAGAATACATCAAAGCAAATGCTAAGAAATTAGGCCTAAGTGTAGAATTGTTCCAAAAATATAATATTCACCTGCACGTTCCTGAAGGTGCAACGCCAAAAGACGGTCCAAGCGCCGGAATTGCAATGCTGACTTCACTGGTTTCTTTGTTAACACAAAAGAAAGTAAAGAAAAGTCTCGCAATGACTGGAGAAATTACCCTTCGCGGGAAAGTTTTACCGGTTGGCGGAATCAAGGAAAAAATCCTGGCAGCGAAAAGAGCTAATATCAAAGAAATCATTTTATGTCACGAAAACAAAAGTGATATTGATGAAATTAAAGCTGAATATCTGGAAGGGCTTACCTTTCATTATGTGAAAGAAATGAGTGAAGTTCTGGCTTTGGCTTTAACGGATCAAAATGCCAAAAACGCTAAAATATTAAAATAAATTTCAAATTTAAAAATCCGAATTCCAGATCGAAATGTTCGATTTGGAATCTGGATTTTTTTAGTCATAATATTTATTTTATAAGTTATATAATTTTATCTTCGCATTTGCGTTATTCCCATATAGGAACGCCTTGAAAAGCATGTTAAAACGACCTGTTTTATTTTTAATGTTATTGATTTGTTCGGTTTCTTTCGGACAAATTGGAGGTCGTCACACCTATCAGTTTCTTAATTTAACAACTTCACCCAGGCAGGCAGCGTTAGGTGGAAATACGATAACGATTTATGATGAAGATGTCAATCAGGTTATGTTTAATCCAGCAACTTTAAACGAGGATATGGATAATCACCTGGCTATGAATTACGGAAGTTATTATGGGGACGCGTCTTACGGAACTGCTTCATATGCTTATACTTATGACAGACATGTTCAGACTTTCTATGCCGGGGTAAGCTATATAAACTACGGTACATTTGATGGTTATGATGAAAATGGTCAGGCCACTTCAGAGTTTACAGGCAGTGAAGGCGCACTTTCATTGGGTTATGCCTATAATGTTCCTTATACAGATATTCATTTTGGAGCGAATGTGAAGTTAATAACTTCAACGTTAGAAAGTTATAATTCTATTGGAGGAGCAATTGATTTGGGTTTTTTGTATATAATTGAAAAAAATGATTTAAATTTGGCGCTGGTAATTCGCAATATTGGAACACAGTTCACAACCTATTCAGGAATACAGGAGAATTTACCTCTTGAAATCATTGCAGGAATGTCACAAGAATTAGAACACGTGCCGCTTCGCTGGCATCTTTCTTTAGAAAATTTGCAACAATGGAATGTTTCATTCTCGAATCCTGTTCGCGGAGAAACTAATATTGATGGAACTACTAAAGAAGAAAAAGTTTCATTCGTAAACAATGCTTTGCGACATGTAGTTGTAGGAGTAGAGCTTTTTCCAAAAAAAGCATTTAACATCAGAATGGGTTATAATTTTAGAAGAGGGGAAGAATTGAGAGTGGAAGAACAGCGTAATTTTTCAGGGGTTTCCTTAGGATTTGGTTTAAAAATGAATCGATTGAAATTCAATTATTCATATTCAAAATATACTTTAGCGGCTAATACGAGTCTTTTTGGACTAATCTTAAACTTTCAATAGGCAATTTTATGAAACTATTTTATTTAATTCTTTTTGTTACTGCAGGTTTTTTTAACACCTCAAAAATTAATTTCGAAGACGAAACCCTGACTACTGCTGATGTCGAAAGGATAAATTTTCACATTAGCGAAATAAAAGAAAAGATTGGAGCTGGTTCCAATTACAATGGAAAAATTGCTTTTTTAGTTGATATGAAAATAAAATCAGGTAAAAACCGCTTTTTTGTTTATGATTTGGAAAATGATAAAATTCTCGATCAGGGACTTGTAGCTCACGGATCAGGATCGGAAACCGGAGTTGGCGGAGAATTAAAATTTAGTAATGTACCGGAATCTAAAGCTACGGCTCTGGGAAGGTACTCTATAGAAAAATGTTATAAAGGAATGTTTGGTAAAGCTTATAAATTAGCTGGTCTGGACGACACTAACAGTAACGCTCTTAAAAGATCTATTGTGCTGCATCAATATTCAGCTGTTCCGGAAGGTGAACAGGATCATTATATTTCACGCAGCCAGGGCTGTCCAATGGTTAGTGAGGCTTTCTTTAAAAGAATTGAAAAAATAATAGACACTTCTAAGTCAAAAATTATCTTAGATATCTATTATTAAAAATACCCGCATCTTATTATAAATTTATAAAATCAAAAGATTATTTTGAAAAAAATAACCATTGCAATCGACGGATTTTCGTCAACAGGAAAGAGTACTTTAGCAAAACAGTTGGCAAAAGAATTAGAATACGTATACGTCGATACAGGAGCAATGTACAGAGCCGTAGCTTTATTTGCAATGCAAAATCAGTTCATAGGGCCTGATTCTTTTGATACAAAAGGTCTTGTCGATTCCCTTCCAAAAATTCAATTAGAGTTTAAATTCAATGCAGAACTGGGTTTTGCAGAAATGTACCTGAATGGCGAAAATGTTGAAAAACAAATCAGAACTATTGAGGTGTCCAACTATGTAAGCAAAGTAGCAGAAGTTTCGGAGGTACGTTCGAAGTTAGTAGAGCAGCAGCAAGCTATGGGAAAAAACAAAGCTATAGTCATGGATGGTAGAGATATCGGAACTGTAGTTTTTCCAAATGCGGAATTGAAAATTTTTATGACTGCAAGTGCAGAAACCCGTGCACAAAGACGTTTTGATGAATTACAGGAAAAAGGGGATAATGTTTCTTATGAAGATGTTTTGAAAAATGTTGTAGAGAGAGATCATATAGATACACACCGTGCAGATTCTCCTTTGGTCATTGCCGATGATGCCATCGAAATAGATAATTCTTACCTGAGTCGCGAAGAACAGTTCTCAGCTGTTTTGGAATTAATAAACGACGTTGTTAAAACCGCTTAATTTTTTGCAGATATCATTTTTAATGGTAGTTTTACCGCTTCATTTATTTAAAAAGACAATTTCATCATATGGGAATTAAAAACAGGTTGATTATAATGAGCTTTCTTCAATTTTTTGTTTGGGGAGCCTGGCTTATAACAATTGGGAATTATTGGTTTGGAACTAAAAATTGGGAAGGAACCCAGTTTGGTCTTGTTTTCGGAACCATGGGAATTGCTTCTTTATTCATGCCGACTCTTACCGGAATAATTGCAGACAGATGGATTAATGCTGAAAAATTGTATGGCTTTTTACATATCATTTATGCAGTAGTTCTATTCGGGATTGCACAAGTTACTACACCGGATAATTTTATATATGTCATGTTTGCGGCAATGTGTTGCTATATGCCAACAATTGCGTTGAGTAACTCGATTTCATATACTTCACTAAAACTGAACAATAAAAACATAGTAAAAGACTTTCCGCCAATTCGCGTTTGGGGAACAATTGGTTTTATTGCAGCGATGTGGATTACCAATTTAAGCGGAAGTAAAGCAACGGAATACCAGTTTTACATTGCCGGAGTGGGTGCGTTAATTCTGGGAATTTACGCTTTCACATTGCCGAAATGTGAGCCACAGCGTCTGACTAAAGAGGATGCTTCGTTAGTGGAAACATTAGGATTAGAAGCTTTTAAGTTATTTGGAAATTATAAAATGGCTTTGTTTTTTGTCTTCTCTATGTTTTTGGGAGGCGCATTGCAATTGACAAATGCTTACGGAGATGTATTCTTAGATGAATTCAAACATTTTCCAAAATATGCAGATTCTTTTGTGATTCAATATTCGACGATCATTATGTCGATTTCCCAGGTTTCTGAAACTTTATTTATTTTGGCGATTCCTTTTTTCTTAAGACGTTTCGGAATCAAACAAGTAATGCTGATTAGTATGCTGGCGTGGGTATTGCGTTTTGGATTGTTTGCTTTTGGAGATCCCGTTGGTGGCTTATGGATGATTATTATGTCTTGTATCGTTTACGGAATGGCATTTGATTTCTTTAATATTTCAGGTTCATTATTCGTAGAAAGCAATACCGATTCTAAAATTCGTTCCTCGGCACAAGGATTGTTTATGATGATGACTAATGGAGTAGGAGCTGTTTTAGGAAGTTTAACTTCCGGTTGGGCAATTGATCGTTTCTTTACAAAATCATTTAACAATACTACTGAATTAGCTGGTTTTTTGCAAACCGATACCACAAATTCCAGAATGTTGGAATTCGTAAAAGCACAGGGAAATACAGTCTCAACTGATGGAATTTTTACAAACCCGATTTTAATGAAAGACTGGCATACGATCTGGTTGTCGTTTGCTGCTTATGCTTTGGTTATCGCGATTGCTTTTGCGATTTTGTTTAAACATAAACATGACCCGAAAGAAATAGAAAATTTAAGTCATTAAGGTATTTATGATATTTAAAAACCCGTTTTCAATTTATTGGAAACGGGTTTTTTTATGTTCCGATTGAACTAATTTTATATTGCTACTCCAGTCAGCTTTTTTAAGGAAGAAACAGGAAAGTTTGATAGTTGCGTAAAAAAACATTAAAATTCATTTTTGAATAAGCCTGTCATTTTCTTTCGTTTTTGCCACTTATTTGCAATAGCATACCATTTATTACGGGACTAAGTCAGTTATTGTTTTTGATTAATTATCTGAAAATCAAGCAGGTATTTTTGTATCGGATTTAACGGTTAAATCCTTAAAAAGATACAAAACAATGAAGAGGATAATTTTTTATTTCCTGTTATTGATTCCTTTCATAGCACTGTGCCAGACGGGTAGCAGCAAACAATTGTCTGATGTATCATCACGTTTCGATGCAATTTGTAAAAATGAAGAAATTATGATTCCAAGAGCAGCACTAAAAAGCAGGTCTGATAAGTCCACGATTGTAGATCAGAACACCAAATTTATATTGGTTTTGAATACTGTAAAAGGAGCAGGGATTTCACCGGGTTACTATTACTGGTATAATAACAAATGGAATGATTTGGAAAATCTGACAGAAGAAAACGGCGTACCGAGAGCGAATGGCCAGACAGGAGATCTTTTTATGGATTTTTCTACCAGAGAAGTTTATTTTTATAACGGAACGATATGGCTTACCATGACAACACATAATAAAACGCTGACCGAATCAGTGTTTGAAAACAGCAGCAGTACTTTAACGTATAAGGATAAGACAGGAGAAAAGATTGAAATTAATCTTTCTCAACTTGTGCCTAATTTCGAAAAGCCCATAACTATTTCGCTAAATGTAACTAAGGAAATCCTTAATTATATTGATAATGATGGAAGATTAACGGTTTTGAAATTGGACATATTACTTGCAAAAAGTAAAAATACAAATGTAACTGCAGCGTTTTTGAATCAATTAGACTTCTTTTAAACTGTCTGGTTTATTATATTAATTTTATAGTACTAATCCAGTCAACCTTTTTCAGGACAACGCATAATAGGCTTCGGATCTGGAAAATCTGCAACTTTTGCTTCTTATTAATTAACAATAATTTCTATTTTGTAAGTCCAAAATTTAATATTATTCTTGTAAAATATTTCGGTAAGAAAGTTTTTAATAAGTTTTGACTGTTTTAGGTATCAACTTCTTTCTTTGAAACCATTAAAATCAATCAACAATTTAAATCATTAATAATTATATGGAGAAATATTATAAACCATCAGGCAAATTTTCGTTAATTTTTATCTTATACTTGCTGCTGGTCAGTGTTACGGCATTTCCTGTATTGGGATTACTATATGCGTACTGCATTTGGTACATTCCATTCGTATATGTTAACTTTTTTATTACATTAGGTTTTGGTTTTCTCATTGGATTTGTAGTTGCCTTAATTGTTATTAAAAAAGGAAAAGTTAGAAATCCGGTTTTAGGATTTGTTATTGGATTGACAGCTGCTTTTTTTGCCTTGTACCTTCATTGGGCAATCTGGATAGATTTAGTAATTAATGCAGGAGAAAGTTATGGGTCTGACAGAATAGGGATTACAGTAAGTAATATTGAATTTTTACAGGTTTTTTCATTAATATTTCGACCAGATTTAGTTTTAGAATATATCAGTCAGGTTAATGAATATGGTACGTGGGGTATTCGTGGCGCGACAGCGAGCGGTGCATTCCTTTGGGTTGTCTGGTCAATAGAGTTTATTATTGTTATTGCAATTTCTGGTTTTCTATCCTATCTAGAGGCAAAAAAACCTTTTTCCGAATCTACTAATTCGTGGTATGAAGAAATGGTGCTTCCTGCTTTTAGCTATATAGACAACCAACAGCAAATGATAGCTGATATATTGGGAAGCAATCATGCCGGTTTTGATTTATTAAGTAAAAGCATTGACAGCAAGACAGATAATCATAGCATATTTACGCTCTATAAATCTAAATCCGGAAAAAACTATTTGTCAATTGATAATAAAACATCAAAAATAGATGATAAAGGCAATATAACATTTGATAGTGATCAGATTGTAGAATACATTACAATTAATAGTCAGTTGTCAAAATTATTATTGGATAAATAATGAATTGATAATCATTTAGAATTGTTTTGCTATTACAAATAAATGTATTAATTTTGCAAACCTTTTGGCAAAGAAGAGTTTCCTTTAGGTATCAACTATTTATGTAAAACAACTTCTGTTTTTTCTACTGCTTTATGAAACTCGAGGAAAACGGAATACAAATTTTTTATCAGCATGTCTGAACAATTAAAATCACAAGAAGAGTTTTTAGCAAATTTTAACTGGCATAACTTCGAAGAAGGTATTGATGCAGTAGATGAGAAAAACTTACAGGAATTCGAAGACTTAGTATCAAAAACTTTCATCGCTACAGATCAGGAAGAAGTTGTTGAAGGTGTAGTTGTTAGAATTACAGATAGAGACGTTATCGTTGATATCAACGCAAAATCGGAAGGTGTTATTTCTTTAAACGAATTCCGTTACAACCCGGCATTAAAAGTAGGTGACAAAGTAGAAGTATTAATCGACATCCGTGAGGATAAAACAGGTCAGTTAGTATTATCTCACAGAAAAGCACGTACTATCAAATCATGGGATAGAGTTATTTCTGCAAACGAAACAGGAGAAATCGTTAATGGTTTTGTAAAATGCAGAACTAAAGGTGGTATGATCGTTGACGTTTTCGGAATTGAAGCTTTCTTACCTGGTTCTCAAATTGACGTTAAGCCAATTAGAGACTACGATGTATATGTAAACAAAATGATGGAATTCAAAGTGGTAAAAATTAACCACGAATTCAAAAACGTTGTTGTATCTCATAAAGCGCTTATCGAAGCTGATATCGAAGTACAGAAAAAAGAAATCATCGGTCAATTACAAAAAGGACAAGTATTAGAAGGTGTTGTTAAAAACATTACTTCTTATGGTGTGTTCATTGACTTAGGTGGTGTTGACGGATTAATTCACATTACTGATCTTTCTTGGAGCAGAATCAACCACCCAAGTGAAGTTCTTGAATTAGACCAAAAATTAAACGTTGTAATCCTTGATTTCGATGATGAGAAAACAAGAATTCAATTAGGATTGAAACAATTAAACGCTCACCCATGGGATGCTTTAGATGCTAATTTAACTATTGGTGATAAAGTAAAAGGTAAAGTAGTTGTAATCGCTGATTACGGTGCATTTATCGAAGTTGCTGAAGGTGTTGAAGGTTTAATCCACGTTTCTGAAATGTCATGGTCAACTCATTTACGTTCTGCTCAGGATTTCGTAAAAGTTGGAGATGTTGTTGAAGCTGTTATCTTAACTCTAGACAGAGATGACCGTAAAATGTCATTAGGTATCAAACAACTGACTCAGGATCCATGGACTGATATTACTTCTAAATACCCGGTAGGTTCTAAACATACAGGTATCGTTAGAAACTTTACAAACTTTGGTATTTTCGTAGAATTAGAAGAAGGAATTGATGGATTAATTTACATCTCTGACTTATCCTGGACTAAGAAAATCAAACACCCATCTGAATTTGTAAATGTTGGTGAGAAACTTGATGTAGTAGTATTAGAATTAGATGTTGAAGGACGTAAATTATCTTTAGGTCACAAACAAACTACTGCTAATCCTTGGGATCAATACGAAGATTCTTTCGCTGTAGGAACTATCCACAATGGTGAAATTTCTGAAATCGTTGACAAAGGAGCTACTGTAGAATTCGGAGATGATATCGTTGCTTTCATTCCTACTCGTCACCTTGAAAAAGAAGACGGAAAGAAATTGAAAAAAGGTGATACTGCTGATTTCAAAGTAATCGAATTCAACAAAGAATTCAAAAGAGTAGTTGCTTCTCACACTGCTATCTTCCGTGAAGAAGAAGAGAAAAACGTGAAAGCTGCAACTGAAAATACTTCATCTAACTCTACTACAAATGCACCAGCTGCAACTTTAGGAGATAACAATGATGTATTAGCTGCATTGAAAGCTAAAATGGAAAAAACGGAGAAAAAATAATTCTTAGTTTCCTTTAAATAGAAAGTCCCACAGCAATGTGGGACTTTTTTTTGCTTTATATTTTTTATTTTAATAAATTTTAACAAATAAAGTTGTGTTATTATCTTAAAAAGTTATTTTTGTTTGAAAATTTGAACACTATGAAGAAAATCTACTTTTTGTTTTTTGCTTTTTGTTTTTTTAATGGATTGAGTGCGCAGAACGTGAATATTCCAGATCCAACATTTAAAGCTGCATTAATTAGCAATAAAATTTTATGTAAAGATGTAAATGGAGACGCAATTTACATTGATAAAAATAATAATGGAGAGATAGAAATTAATGAGGCCTTGAATGTTTATCAATTAATGGCCAATAACTGTTCAATAACTGACTTAACAGGAATAAATGAATTTAAAAATTTGACATTGTTGCACTGTTATGGCAATTCAATTTCAATTCTTGATTTATCAGCTTTAAATAATTTAGACACTGTTGATTGTAAAAATAATTTAATTACAAATCTTAATATCCTTAATTCCCCTAAGCTTAATTTTTTGGATTGTTCCAATAATAAGCTGACCAATTTGAATCTTACCAATGCTAAAAATTTGGTGTCACTTGAATGTGATCATAATTCTCTTTTAAATATTGATTTCGATAATGAAAATTTAAATATTTTAGAAGTGTTAGTCTGTAATAATAATTCTATAATAGGTTTAAATTTGACAAATTTTTATAAGTTGTGGCATATCGAATGTCAAAACAATTCTTTAAAAAATTTAATTTTGCAATCGGGATCTAAATTAATGGAATTAAATTGTAGTCAGAATCAATTAACAAATTTAATTCTGTCAGATTTACCAAATCTTATCACAATGAATTCTTATGATAATTTGTTGACTTCCGTAACTTTAAATAAATTACCCGGAGTAATAGATTTAATTCTGTACAAAAATAAACTCACCACTATAGATCTATCCAATTTAAATAAAAAAGATAATAAAATTAAATAGCCTTAATCTAGGTACTAATTTATTAACAAGCATTAATTTGGGTTCAATAAAATACCTGACTTCTTTTAATTGTGCAAATAATAAATTGACCAATTTAAATTTTTTGCCAGCTTATGAAGGAGGAGATTCTTCATTGAATTTAATAGATTCTATTACTATAACTGTTCCAGCAAGTAAATTTTATTGCAGTAATAATCCTCTTACTTCTTTAAATCTATCAGGATATTTGGAAACTTTTGATTGCACTAATACATCATTACAAAGTATTGAATTATCGAATGTAAGAGGTAAAGCTAGTTTTGATGTTTCTGATAATAAAGAACTTACATTTTTTAACACAAAAAATGGTTACGTAAATTCAGGCAATTTGTATAACTGTCCAAAAATTAAATTTATTTGTGCTGATGATGATGAAATTACATATTTGCAAAACTCCATTAACAGAGCTGGTTATCCCAATCTTTCAATAAGTAGTTATTGTTCGTTCACTCCGGGAGGAACATACTACGTTATTCAGGGCAATCATAAATTAGACAGTAATATGAATGGTTGTGACGATCAGGATATAGTTGTTCCTAATTTAAAGTTTACAATTAATGACGGAGTGAAAACTGGTAATATTATTTCTAATTTTTCCGGAAGTTATTCGATCCCTGTTAAAGAGGGAACTCACACAATTACTCCAGTCTTTGAAAATCCAGATTATTATACCGTTTCTCCTACTAATCTTGCGGTTAGTTTTCCAGCTCAGGCGAGTCCGTTTGTTCAAAATTTTTGTGTTACAGCTAATGGTGTTCATCAGGATTTAGATGTTTCGCTTTTGCCTATTACCAGAGCGAGACCAGGTTTTGATGCAAAGTATAAATTGATTTATAAAAACAAAGGAAATCAAATACAATCTGGCTCGGTAAATCTAAATTTTGATGATAATGTTTTGGATTTGATTGTTGCTAATCCTTTAGCTTCAACACAAACTGTGAATAACCTATCGTGGAATTTCTCTAATTTAAAACCATTTGAAAGCAGAGAGATTGATATTATTTTGAAATTGAATAAACCAACAGATAAGCCTGCAGTAAATAATGGTGATATCTTAAAATTAAGTACCACTATTACTTCTGAGACAGGTGAAGAAACGCCATTAGACAATACATTTATTTTGAATCAAACCGTTGTAGGTTCTTACGACCCAAACGATAAAACTTGTTTAGAAGGCAATGTAATTAAACCAGGCTTAATTGGTGAGTATGCTCATTATATGATTCGTTTTGAAAATACGGGAACTTATCAGGCTCAGAATATCGTCGTAAAAGACATGATTGATTTGAATAAGTTTGATATTTCTACTTTAATTCCAACAAGTTCGAGTCATTCTTTTGTAACAAAGATTTCGGAAGGAAACAAAGTAGAATTTATTTTCGAAAACATTAATCTGCCTTTTGATAATGCGACTAATGACGGTTATATAGCCTTCAAAATAAAAACAAAACCTACACTCGTTGTTGGAGATTCTTTTACCAATGAGGCCAACATTTATTTTGATTACAATTCCCCGGTTTTAACCAATAAAGCAACTTCAACTTTTAAAACACTCAGTAATCCCGATTTTGAATTTTCGAATTATCTGGCTTTGTATCCGGTTCCTGCAAATGATATTTTAAACATTCATGTGACACAGTCGATTGAAATAAAAGCACTGGAAATTTATGATATACTGGGACAAATTGTTATTGCTGTTCCCAATGCACAATCCGTTTCAGGTGTTGATGTTTCGAAACTGCGAGCTGGTACTTATTTTATAAAAGTAAAAACGGATCAGGGAAGTTCAGCAATGAAGTTTATAAAACAATAGCAATTTTAATAAAAAACATGGTATTGTTTTAAACGATTCCTGTAAAAAGAAAATTATTTATATGAAGAAAAGCTACTTTTTAATTATTAGTTTATCCTTTTTTAATGTTTTGAGTGCTCAGATCATTACTTTTTCAAATTCACAATTTAAGTCGGATTTACTGGCTGGCGGAATTACAAGAGATAGTAAGGGGCTCTATTTAATGCCTGATAGTAATGGAGATAAGGAAATAGATGTTTTTGAAGCTTTAAATATTTATGAAGTGCAGGAGGAGAATCGTTATATTACTGATGTAACAGGAATAGAATATTTTACAAATCTTAAATCTTTAAAAATCCAAGGAAATACGCTCGTTAATTTAAACCTTGCGACCCTGAAAAAATTGGAATACTTAGATTGTAATTCGAACAGGCTGAAAACTATAAATATTGCCGGACTTTCTAATTTAACCTATCTAAACTGCAGCAATAACGGGATCAAGCAGCTTGATTTGGCCGGACTTTCAAAGCTTACCACTTTTAATTGTTCACAAAATGCCATAAAAAATCTTGTACTTGCAGATTTTCCTTTACTGGAAACAGCAAATTGTGCAGCATTCGGATTTGGAGATACCACCATAACTTCAAACACTTTAGTACTGCAAAATCTTCCAAGCCTTGTGAATGTTGATTGTAGCTCCACAAAACTGACTGATTTAAAAATGTCCGGAATTGATAACCTGAAATATTTAAATTGTAAATTCAATGATCTTACTACACTGGACGCTTCTAATATGTATAGTGCTGTAGATATCAATCTTGCCAATAACTATCTGCTAAACTCAATATTTATTAAAAATGGCAGGGATGAAACAGTCTCTTTTGGAAATAATACGAATAAATATGAATTAAAATATATCTGTGCAGATGAAGTTCAATTATCCACTCTAGAATATCGTATCAATAGAAGTTACCCGCAACTAGCAGGTAAATGTATGGTTGGTTCTTATTGCAGTTTCTTACCGGGAGGAATTTCTTATACTGTAAAAGGCAGTCAAAGATGGGATTCTAATAGTAATGGTTGTGATAATGATGATCCTCTTTTTCCTTTTCTAAAGTTTAATATTACAAATGGTATCATTTCTCAGGATTTTATTACTGATAAATCAGGTAATTATAATCTTCACCCTCAAGCAGGACAACATACAATTACGCCTGTTATTTTAGAGAATGCATCATTTTTTAGTGTTTTGCCTGCCAAAGTTATTGCTGATTTTCCGGCACATAACAGTCCTTTTATCCAGGATTTTTGCATTGCAGCAAATGGTACTCATCCGGATTTAGAGGTTACTTTGCTTCCTTTAAATATGGCAAGACCCGGGTTTAACAGCAATTATAAAATAGTTTATAAAAATAAAGGGAATGTCATACAATCCGGTTCTGTTAACTTTAAATTTGATGATGCTATCTTAGATTACATTTCTTCAAATACTAGTTTTATCAATAAAACAGTTGACAACATTCAATGGAGTTTCACAAATTTAAAGCCTTTTGAGAGCAGAGAAATAGTATTCAGGCTAAATTTAAATGATCCAACTGAAACTCCTGCCGTAAATATCGACGATGTGTTAAAATTCACAACAACAATTGAATCAGTTGATACAGACGAAACTCCTGACGACAATGTTTTTACGTTAAACCAAACGGTTGTTGGTTCTTTAGATCCAAATGATAAAACTTGTTTAGAAGGTAAAATTATTACACCAGGTTTAATAGGTGAATATGTTCACTATTTGATTCGTTTTGAAAACAAGGGAACATATTCAGCTGAAAATATTGTTGTAAAAGACATGATTGATTTAGCTAAATTTGATATTTCGACCTTAGTTCCAACAAGTTCAAGTCATTCTTTTGTAACCAAAATTTCAGAAGGAAATAAAGTGGAATTTATCTTCGAAAATATTAAACTTCCTTTTGATGACGATAATAATGACGGTTATATCGCTTTTAAAATCAAAACAAAACCTACACTTGTTGTTGGAGATTCTTTTGCCAATGAAGCGAATATTTATTTCGATTACAATTTTCCAATTTTGACGAATAAAGAAACTTCAACCTTTAAAACGTTAGGCACTCCCGATTTTGAATTTTCGAATTATCTGGCTTTGTATCCGGTTCCCGCAAATGATATTTTAAACATTCATAATACACAGAATTTAGAAATAAAATCCTTGGAAATTTACGATCTTTTGGGGCAGATTGTGATTGCTGTTCCCAATGCACAATCAGTCTCCAGTATTGATATTTCGAAGCTGAGAGCGGGCAATTATTTTATAAAAGTAAAGTCTGATTTAGGAAGTTCAAGCATGAAATTTATCAAGAAATAGATCCTGATCTTAAACAAAAAAATCCCGCAGCAATGCGGGATTTTTTTGTTTACCTATTTTTTGTTTCAGGTTTAGAGAGGATTTTTATCTGGCAGCTAATAGTTTAGATTCCTCCGGAGTAAAATCATTAACAATTGTATAGGTGTCAATTTTAGCAATTGCCATTTCATCTAAAATGTCTACCAAATTTTTATAATTACATTTTTTACTTGGCTTAATGATAACAATTGCTCCTCTGTTTTGTTTTCCCAATTTAGCAGAATACTCCTGAATATTTTTATTTCGAATAAATAGTTCGTGACGAATTCCATTTTTACCGTATTTGATTTCTTTGGGACTTTCTGATTCATATCCTAAAAGCCCACTATAGAGTATGATTTTATTATTTTCATCTAATAAAACTGTTATTATGCGATCGCTAATACCCATTCCACATCTAATAACACCATCATCATTCCATTTCTCAGGTAAAGTTAAATCGATAGCTTTTGGCTTTGCCAACTCAATCGTTACCATAAAAAAGATGATCAACAAAAAAGAAACGCTAACCATAGCGGTCAAATCGACCTTTGTACTTAGCTTTTTACTTCTTACTTTCTGCGGTAGATTTTCCATAATCAATGAATTTATTACTAAAGTATCAAAAAAAGTAATGCAGGAAAGGATCAAATTCTAAAAATATCCAAAAATAATTTAAATCAATAAAGTCTTGTTTTACAGTGTATTTTGAGGATAATTTATGTTTGTTTCTGATTTTTTATTTTTTTCCTAAAACCAAAACAAATATTACAGCGTAAATGAGCTTATAACTTAAATTATTAATTATGAAAACTAGAAAATTTTTAGCTGTAGCAGTTTTAGCCTTAGGATTTGCATTTACTTCTAATGCACAAAAAACAGTAATGGTGGGAGGAGCAGCAATGTACCCAACAAAAAACATTGTTGGAAATGCTGTTAACTCAAAAGATCATACTACTTTGGTTGCTGCTGTAAAAGCTGCCGGATTAGTAGAAACATTACAAAGTAAAGGACCATTCACCGTTTTTGCCCCAACAAATGCAGCGTTTGATAAATTGCCAGCAGGAACTGTTGAGACATTATTGAAACCAGAAAATATCAAAACGTTACAAACGATCTTAACCTATCATGTTGTAGCCGGAAAAATGAATTCTTCTGATATCGCAAAAGCAATAAAAATGGGTAAAGGAAAAGCGACTCTTAAAACAGTAAGCGGTGGTACACTGACTGCCTGGATGGATGGAAAGGATTTATATATCAGCGACGAAAGCGGAAATAAAGCTAAAGTTACAATTGCAAATGTAAATCAGTCAAATGGTGTGATTCATGTAGTTGATACGGTATTGTTACCTAAAAACTAATTAAGGGCATAAAAGTCATCATAAAAAAACCTGTAAATATCATTTACAGGTTTTTTTATATAATAATTGGATTGATATATTTATCTTTTAGCGGTTAAAGTTGAGCCGGCTGATGCAATTATAACGCAGACAACAGCTAAAATCTCATAAAAATTCAGTTGCTCCTGTAAAAAAATATAGGCACAGATTGCTGCTGCTGCCGGTTCTAAACTCATCAGAATACTGAAGGTTCGGGGAGGAAGCTGCCCTAAAGCTTTCATTTCGAGTGTAAACGGAATGGCGCTGGATAACAAGGCTAATGCTACTCCCAGTCCCATAAGTTTTGGAGTAAGATTAACTAATCCATTTTCATAAAAACCGAAGGGGAGAATTAAAAGAGAAGCGAAAAGCATTCCGATAGAAACGGCCTCACCACTGTTCATGATTTTAGAAACTTTTCCACCCAGGACGATGTAAGTAGCCCAAAGCCCTCCAGCCAACAGCGCAAATAAGACTCCCAAAGTATCTATTCGGGAATTGGTCCAGGGTGCTATCAGGACAATCCCTGCGGCTGCGAGCAATACCCAGCAATAATCGACCAAACGTCTTGATCCGACTATAGCCACCAAAAGCGGCCCGATGAATTCTAAGGTAACGGCCAGGCCAATTGGAATTCTTTCAATAGACATATAAAAGATTAAGTTCATGGCACCCAAAGTCAAACCATAAGGAATAACAATTTTCCACTGTTGTCCTGTGATTTTGGATAAATTGGGACGGTAAGCCAATAATAAAATTAAAGCGGAGACACCAATTCGTATCGATGCCGTTCCCGCCGCGCCAAGTGCAGGAAATATTGTTTTTGCGATTGCAGCACCACATTGTACACTTATAATGGCCAAAAGTACTGCCGGAACAGGAGGGAGGTTAAATTCTTTGTTTTTCATTGCAATTTTATACTGAAAAGCAAAACTACAAATTACGGAACAGAAAAGACTTTGAAAGGTATAAAAGGATACAGATTGTACTCAGAATGGTACAATATGGTTATAGAT
Source organism: Flavobacterium circumlabens (assembly GCF_004345565.1). Lineage (GTDB taxonomy): Bacteria > Bacteroidota > Bacteroidia > Flavobacteriales > Flavobacteriaceae > Flavobacterium > Flavobacterium circumlabens. The sequence goes on from NZ_SLWA01000006.1 coordinate 34,422, forward strand.
CAGAAGTAATATGGTGAAAAATTAATCTAAAGCACGTTTAGTTACAAAATAACGGTAACCAATAAGGGCCATTTGCCATTTTTTTGCTTTGGTAATATCTAAACCCTGTTTGGTAAAACTCGGTAGAAGAACTTTATTGATTTTAGCTAAAATTTTATACATGGACGGTTTTATTTTTTTCAAAGATATAAAAAAGACTTTGCTAAACAGCAAAGTCTTTCTGAGTATTAGAGATTTGTATTTTGTAAAGCGATTAAAGTTTTAGAATTAGATTTTCGTCGGCGCTATTTTCTTTGTTTGAAATATTTTTAGGAGCTTCCACCCAGCCCGTTTTATTGATAACAAATTTAAAAGTATGGAGATGATCTTTTTTAAAGTTACTTACAGGAATCGATAACTCAAAAGTATTTTTATTTTTCCGAATCATTTGATAGTTCTTGTCCTCAGTATTCCAGTTGTTAAAAGAACCGGCAATGGAAACGCTTTTTACCAGATCTGAATTAAAAAGTGTATTGTATTCGTAGGTAAATTGTATAGAATTATCTTTTATTTTATATCCGTAAATTCCTTTCTGTGATTCTTCCCTTGGCAATAGCGCTAAGGCTAATTTTGCAGCTGCATGTCCGATTGCATTGCTTGTATTCTGATCACTTACATTTACAATAACAGAGATTCCCAATTTACTTTCGGGATATACCAAAAACATATTTTGTGTACCAAAAGCACCACCATGTTTCCAGCTGTTTTCCCCAAAACCGCTTACTTCAATTCCATCCCAAAAATAGCCGTTCCACATGGTTTCACTCTCCAGAAGATTTCGTTGTGATTCTACAGCAAATTTATTTTTAGTATCCAGTTCGAAGGCCAGAAACTTTACTAAATCTCCCAAAGTCGACTTGATACCACCGGCTGCTCCCCATAAATTATCTGATAAAATTGGCATTTGAATATTTTTTGCATTATATCCGTTTGCAATTATTGTATTGGGATTTATAAGAAGCTGCGTATCGTTTAATGATAATTTATCGAAAATATTTTCCTCAAGTAAGGTTTCGTAGTTTTTATGATACACGTTTTCCAAAATGTGTGCTGTAAGCTGAACGCTGCCGTTACTGTATTTATATTTTTTACCCGGTAAAGTATCCAGTTTCATGGCATGTAAGTCCTGAAAAAAAGCCGCTCTGCTATACGAGTCGTCCAGTCTTTTAAAGGCAAGATAGCTAGTATCACTTATATTTTTTCTGATTTCCGAATTATCAGGCAAATCATGGCTAAATCCGCTTCTGAAAGATAGCAAATCCCGGAATTTGACAGGATTTCCCTCATATTCTAAATTGGGATAATCACCGGTAATATATTTTCGAATGTCATCATCCAAATTTATTTTTTTTTCTAAAACGGCTTGTGCTACGAGTAATCCCGTGAATAATTTTGTAATGGAGGCCACTTCGAAAATAGTACTATTGGTTGCGGTATTACCTTTTCCTTTGTCTATTTCACCATAATGTTTTGTATAGGTTTTTCCTTCTTTCACAACTCCAATAGAAACTGAATTTGCTTTGGCTTCTTTCAATACATCAGCTGCACTTTTATCCATTAGAATTAAAATCTCTTTTTCGCTCAGGGCTTCTGATTTTTGTTGTGCCTTAACTGAAAAACAAAGTAGTAAAAACAAAATGCATATTATTTTTTTCATTTAATAGGATTCAAATAAATTAGAATTGATTTTTTGACGTAAAAAAAACCAGTGTTGGGCACTGGTTTTTTTTATGATTCTAGTAAGTTATACGTTTTAAATTTTTACGTATTAATTATTTTGTCTATTGGCTCTCTCTTTTTGTTGTTTAGCCATATCTTTTTGATGCTGAATCATGTCTTTTTGATGCTGCTTCATGTCTTTCTCCTGTTGCTTCATATCTTTAGCGTGCTGTTTCATGTCTTTTTCATATTGCTTCATATCTATGGCATGCTGTTTCATGTCTATTTGATATTGTCTATTATTGAAATTGACATTTTGCTGGTTTTCCTGATTGAACTTTTGCATGTCAGCATTGTATTTTTCCATGGCAACTTCATATTTTTCCATTTCTTTTTCAAAAATAGCTTCGCGTTTTGACATTACTTCTTCTACTTCTTTCTCGTAGGCGGCCATATCCGGTTCAAATGCTTCCATTTTTTTCTCAAATTCAGCCATTTCTTTTTCGAATTTTTTCATGGCTGCTTTGTCATTCACATTTCCGGGATGTGTTGGTGGTTTTGGCATATTAGCCATAGCCGATGCAGGAACCTGAGGCATTGGACCTCCCGGAAAAACGGGTGGTGCAGGAGGTGTTGGGGGAGTAGGAGTACCAGACGTGCCCGGAGCATCAGGAGCATCAGGAGCGTCAACGTTTTCCACTTCTCTAATCTCATCATCCTGATCTTCATCAGACCTGTCAATATTTTTTATTTGTTCATCATCAGAAAAATTAAAACTGATTTTACCGCTTTTCTCTTTAATAATAATGATTCCGATTTTATCAATTCCATTAGTAGATTCGGTTCTTTTTACTTTAACTACTCCTTTTTCATTTTTTAATTCAATCTGAATGGAGGTTATCTCGTTTTTAGAATCTCTTTTTAAATCAGAAACACTTACTTTAATCTGATGTTTTTCTTTTAAAATTTTAATTCTTTCTGCAATTTCAGCATCAGTAGTATTTTTAGAAATGTTGAATACATCCATAGATTCTATTCCTTTAGGATCAATGTTTGTAATCGGGTCTGAAGCTTTCTCCTGTGCAATTGTTTTGACCTGAAACAGCAGGACAAAAGCTAGAAGTGCCGGAATTATAGCGTAATACTTTAAATAATTCCTCTTTTTTGATTGATTTTTGTTTAACATGACGATTCGTTTTTTGATTAATGATTGATAAAAATGATTGGTGATTGCAACACAGCTTTCATGTGTTGTTATTTTTAAAAGCGTGTATTGATACGCTTTTTTGTCAGATATTTTTTTTGCAGCTTCGCTATCGGCAATAAATTCAAGGTTCTGTAGAATAGCCTTTTTATAAAGCCAGATAATCGGATTGAACCAAAACAGCACACAAAAAATTCTTGAGATCAAAACATCAATAGTATGATTCTGATCGCTATGTACTTTTTCATGCTCAATAATATTCTCTAACTCTGAGGCGCTGTACAGTGATGAGTTGTACACGATATAATCAAAATAAGAAAAGGGAGCAATATTTTCGTTGATATCGATAAACTTAAAATCAGCTTGCTGTTGTACTTTTTTGCCTTTTAAAACCGAATTTAAACTATAAAAATCGATTCCGAATTTTACCAGGAAAGCCGTAAAACCAAGTGCGTAAATGGCAAGGGAAACCAAATTCCAGTCGATTTCAAAAGACTCTTCCTGTATCGTACCCGGAGTGAAAACAGGGGAGTACGCCATATTGGAAACCGGAACAGGATCAACCCATATCACTTTGGTATACACTAAAAAGGGCAATACCACAGCTGTAATCAGGCCGGATAGTAAAAACCACCTGTTACTGTTGAAAAAAGTTTCTTTGCGCAGTAATAAATAATACGCCAAGTAAAACAAAGCAAGTAATCCACTTGATTTTGCGATAAAAATGAAAAGTGCTTCCATAAACGGTTATTTTTCTTCTTTTGGATTTTCAATCATAGCCAGAATTTCGCGTAATTCTGCTGCAGATATTTTTTCTTCTTTGGCAAAAAACGAAACCATACTTTTATAGGAACTATTAAAATAATTATCAATAGCGGTACTCATAAAACCTTTTCGGTAATCCTCAATCGTTACAATAGGATAATATTGATGTGTATTTCCAAAGGCGTTATGGCTCACATATCCTTTTTCTTCCAGATTCCTTACAATAGTTGAAAGTGTATTATAATGAGGCTGATCTTCGGTTATTTCTGCCTGAACTTCTTTTACGAATGCTTTTTTAAGCTTCCATAAAATGTGCATGATTTCTTCTTCCTTGTTCGTTAGCTTTTGCATGTTTTCTAATTTTAATTCAAACCTACAACTATTTTTATAGTTACACAACTATAAAAATAGTTATTTAACTAAATTTTCAGTTTAAAACATGAAAAAGTACTTCGATTTAAGTGTAATAAATTGAAAATTAATGATTTATGATTAGAATAAAATTCAGGAAACTTTTTCGTCTATCAAAGCTTTCTTGATCCAAAAACAACAAAGCGTTGCTACAACTCCAATACACGCCATAAAAAACCAGTTGATCTGATACCCCAGTCTGGAGATAATTTCAAAACCAACCTTTGAACTCACAATGTGTGCCAGACTAAAACTCATGGTATAAAGTGCCATATATTGTCCTTCCTGACCTCGGGGTGCACGGCTTAAGGCAAAGGCGTTGGAGAACGGAAAGGTTAGAATTTCGCCAAGAGAAATACATATCATGGCAATTACTAATATTCCGGCCCAAACATTTATAAGTAATAAGAAGAAACTCAGCGACATGATAAACGAGCCCAGGATAATAATTTTTATTTTAGGAAAACCTTTTCTTTCCATAAAACCAACGGTTGGCATTTCCAGAGCAAAAATAAGAAGGCCGTTTAGCGTCATTAAAAGTCCTGTCTGAAATTCGCTCAACCCAAATTTCTCATTGTGGTATAAGGGTAAAGTGGTAAATAGCTGAAAGAAAATCATGGCGGTTACAAAACTTACAAATAAGAAAGCCCAGAATATAGTATCATGAAAAACCGATTTTACTGCTTTGGCACTTTCAATTTTATCTTCATGAGTTACTTTTTTCTTTTCTTTTACCAAAAGTGCAAAAATCAAAATTGCAATGATACAGGAAGATCCGTCTACCCAAAACAGTCCCTGATATCCAACTCCCATAATAATCAAACCACCTAAAGCAGGTCCGGCAGCAAAGCCAAGATTTACGGCCAAACGTACTAAAGTCAGGGCACGCGTTCTGTTTTCCGGTTTGGCATAAGCTCCTAAAGAAACAAACATGGCCGGCCTGAACATATCTGCAATGACCATTAATATAAACATAGCACCGCATAATGCCCAGAAAGTGGTGATATATTGTACGAAGAAAAGCGAAACCCCACTGGTAAATAAACTAAAAATCATGATTTTATAAAACCCGATTTTATCGGATAGTTTTCCGCCCAGCCAGGAACCCAACATAGATCCTAAACCAAATGAAACCATAATCCAACCCACCTGATTATAGGTAAAATGAAGGTCTTCCTTTAAGTATTTCGACAAAAACGGAAGTACCATAGTACCGGCACGATTAATAAAAGTTACCAGTGTAAGGATCCAGATTTCTCTTGAAAATCCTCTGAAATTATTGATGTAGTGGGTAAAAGCAGTTTTGAGCATTATAAAAAGGTTATTTGCAACAAAGTTAGAAAACTTTGTAATGTAGATCGGTTGTTGCTTTGTTACTTTTAAACTATTTTTGCATAAAATTTCCAAGATGAAAAAAATAATCGCATTTGTTTTACTGCTGACTTTTAATTTCGGCTTCAGCCAAAAGAAATTTGATAAAAGTGATGCCGAAAAATTTCAAAAGACCATTAACGCAGAATATGCTGACGCTAAGACCAGTCCGTTGATGGCAGAAGATTTAAAGTCATTTAAAACATTGGATTTTTATCCGGTTAACAGTAAATATTTTGTAAATGCAAAATTGGTAAAAGCAAAAAACGAAAAGGTTTTTGAAATGAAAACCACGGGAACAAGAACACCAAAATACATTAAATACGGAACTTTATATTTTAAGATTGATGGTGTTGCACTGCAATTGAATGTATACAGAAGTATTGATCTTTCTAAAACAAAAGAATATAAAGATCATTTATTTTTGCCTTTTTCTGATTTGACTTCCGGTAAAGAAAGTTATATTGGCGGAAGATATATTGATTTGAAAGTCCCGAAAGGAGAGACCATCGCAGTTGATTTCAATCAGGCGTATAATCCCTATTGTGCTTACAATCATAAATATTCCTGTCCGCTGGTTCCGTTGGAAAATGATTTAAAAATTGAAATCAAAGCCGGAGTTAAAGCTTTTCATTAATGGAATTTTTTAATTTTCATACCCATAAGCTCACCAACCAATCCGATGTTTTAGAATTGGTCAATCAGTATCCCCGTGAATTTGATGCTTCAATTCCGTTTTATTCCATTGGAATTCATCCCTGGTATATTGCAGAAGACAAAATTGACACTGATTTGAAAATTATAGAAGAAAAGTTGCAGAACCAAAATTGTCTGGCAATCGGCGAGTGCGGTTTGGATAAACGGATTGAAATTCCACTGGACCTGCAAACTTCAGTTTTTGAAAAACAATTGATTTTAGCCGAAAAATATAAAAAACCGGTTGTGATTCATTGCGTGGCCGCTTTTCAGGAAGTGATTGCGATTAAGAAAAAAAGGAAGATAACGGTTCCGATGATTATACACGGATTTTCGAAAAACAGTCAGCTTGCAGACCAGCTTATAAAAGAAGGATTCTATATTTCTTTTGGAAAATATTTATTGAGAAATCCGGAATTAAGAACTGTTTTTCAACAAATTCCAAACGATCGTTTTTTTCTCGAGACAGATACGGTTGAAGAAACAATACAACAGGTTTATGATTTAGCATCAGAATATAAAAATATAAATTACAGTGCGTTACAAGATATAATTTCAACGAATTATAAAAGGGTATTCCATAAATAAAAAAAAGTTTCAGATTAAAAGGAATCTGAAACAAAAAACAATAAAATTTTAAACAAAAAGAGATATGGCAGAGTGGACAGAAAGAGCCGAGCTTTTATTTACCAAAGAAGGATTAGAAAACCTCCAAAAGTCCAATGTTTTGGTGGTGGGTTTAGGTGGTGTCGGATCATTTGCAGCTGAGTTTCTGGCCAGGGCCGGAGTAGGAAGTATGACAATTGTTGACGGAGATGTAGTAGATATTACCAACATAAACAGACAGTTACCGGCTTTACATTCTACAGTTGGCGAAGCCAAAATCAAAATTGTAGGAGATCGTTTAATGGATATCAATCCGGAATTAAAACTGACCCGTGTTCAGGAATTTTTGTCTCCGGAACGGGCTTTTGAAATCGTTTCCCCTGAGTTTGATTACGTTTTGGACTGCATCGACAGTATTACGCCTAAATTGAATTTAATATTCGCCGCCAAACGCAAAAGAGTAAAAATCATTAGCAGTATGGGTGCTGGTGGAAAAATGCTGGCCTCTAAAGTAAAAGTGGCAGATATCTCTAAAACGATAAACTGTTATTTTTCTAAAGCAATCCGCAAACGCCTGAGGGAAGCTAACATCAACAAATTGAAAGTTGTTTTTTCTTCTGAAATTCAGGATACAAAAAGCTTAAAACTGACAGACGGCAAGAATTTCAAAAAATCATTTTACGGAACCAACAGCTATATGCCCGGATTATTTGGTCTTCACGCTGCCGAAACGGTAATAAGATATTTGCTTAAGAAAGAATAGGCTTCAGTCTCAGTATCAGTTTTCAGTCTTTAACCTAAACCTTTGCCTCTCTGAACCTGCAGAAAAAACCTTAGCCCCTTAAAAAAAAATGATAAAAACAGTAATTTTTGATATGGACGGTGTTATTGTAGACACAGAACCCGTTCACCGTTATTCGTATTACAAACAATTTTCTGAATTGAATATTGATGTAACAGAAGAAATGTACACTTCATTTACGGGATTTTCTACCCGTAATACCTTTCAGGCCCTGAAAGGATTTTTTCCATCGATAGAGCAGGAAGTAGAGGATTTGATTCAAAGAAAAAGAAACATTTTTAATGATGCATTCGATACGAAAGAAGATTTATATCTGTTGGAAGGCGTAGAAGATTTGATCAAGGATTTGTATGCCAGCGGAATTCAGTTAATCCTGGCTTCTTCAGCTTCAAAAGTAACCATCGAACGTGTTTTTACGCGATTTAAGCTGCATTCTTATTTTACGGATATTGTAAGTGGTGAAGATTTTCCGCAATCCAAGCCGAATCCCGCTATTTTTCTTCATGCCGCATCGTTATCAGTCGCTCCGACAGAAAATTGTATCGTAATTGAAGATAGTACGAATGGCGTAAAAGCTGCTAAAGCCGCAAACTTGTTGTGTATCGGCTATAACAGCCATCATTCTAAATTACAGGACCTGTCAACGGCAGATTTAATCATCAATGATTTTAAGGAATTAAATGCTCAAAAAATAGCACAGTTGGGCAACTGAATTATATAAAATTTAACATTTGTTAGGGGATTGAATTTGTAAATTTGAACAAAACAAATAAACTTAAAACCAATGAAAAAACTAATCATTGCATTAGCCATTATTATGGCTCCTTTTGTCTCACAAGCACAGGTAAAAACACCACAAGCGAGTCCAAAAGCCTATATCAAACAAACCGTTGGTTTGACGGATGTTGAAGTTACCTATTCAAGACCGGGTGCGAGAGGAAGAGCCGTATTCGGAAACTTAGTTCCGTTTGGAAAATTATGGAGAACCGGAGCGAACGAAAATACCATAATCAGTTTTAGTGACGATGTGGTGATTGATGGCAAAACATTAAAAAAAGGAAAATATGCACTTTATACAATTCCTAAAATTGAAAGCTGGGAAGTAATTTTTTACAGTACTACAGACAATTGGGGATTACCTGAGAACTGGAGTGATGCCAATGTAGCTTTAAAAACTACCGTTAAGGAAAATGCTTTACCAACTCCGGTTGAAACGCTTACTATTGGAATCAATAGTTTAGATCCAAATTTTGCTTTTCTTGAAATTGCGTGGGAAAATTCACATGTGGCTTTGAAATTTGAAGTTCCGACGTCAAAAACGGCAACAACAAGTATCGAAAAAACTTTGGCAGGACCAACAGAAAATGATTATTTTGCATCAGCACAATATTTATTCCAATCCAACGGAAACATTGCAGATGCCAGAAATTATGTAGATAAATCTTTGGATATGAGTGCTGATAAACCTTACTTTATTTTAAGATTAAAATCATTAATCCAGGCAAAACAAGGAGATAAAAAAGGTGCTGTGGAGACAGCAAAACTTTCTTTAGCTGCTGCAGAAACTGCCAACAATCAGGATTATGTAAAAATGAACAAAGACAGTATCGCTGAGTGGAGCAGATAAAAGATTCTTTGAATCTTTGAAATTCCAAATACTTAAATTCCAAAATATAAAAATCCAAATACCAATTTATTGGGATTTGGATTTTTTTATAACTTTTAACTCAATTCAAACTTGGCGGTTCCGGAATCCGGATTGTTTTCTTCTTTTTTATAAGCAGCAAATAGAAGGTAATGCCGCCCAGAATAATAAGCAAAGCAATCTGAAGCTGTCCCAGGTTATTATTTCCGCCATACATCTCATTTGCCGCGTTTAATTTCGCTTTTCCTTCGGTGATCTGAATTTGAGACAATAATTCCAAAGTTTTCAAAGCTTCATCGCCTGATTTAGAAACCTGCTTCCAGTTATTGCTTTTAGATAGAGCTTGGATTGTTTTACAGGAATTTAAAAAAGCCTCAAAATAGGTTTTTTCTTTTGGAGTCAAAACCGTTTTGGCGTATAAATGATCTATACTACGAATGATTTTTAAGGTATTGACAATTTCATTCCTTTTGAGATGATCACTCAGGTTTGGCTGTTCGGCTTCTGTTTTTATAAAATGAAGCTTGTTTGAATACTGAAAAATATAGCGTGCCACGACCAGTCGGTCTTTATAAATGGCATTGATATTCTCATTGACATTTTTAGAGTTTTGCAGCGTATTGAAATTACTAAGAATAATGATAAGCATCACTACCAGCAAAATAAAAGCAGCTTTGGTTTTGTTGCTGTATTTTTTCAGGTCTTTCATAATGATGCATTTTAGCAATGGTTAGTTTCTCAAAGATATATATTTTCGAAACAGCATTTATCTTATAAATAAGATTTGCATTTGCACGTTTTAGCATTATTCTTCATAGAAACATTTTCAAATTACTTCCTTAAGAATCCGCAAAATCGGTGTGCTATCGTACTACGGAAATTCTTAAACCTACAATTCATTCGTTTCAAGTTCATTTCTCTTGAAGACCAACAGCTGCATTAACAACGACAACACAATAGTCAAAATGGCACCAATAAAATTCAGCCATAAATATCCCAGTTTTTCCTGACCGCTTGGGTAAATATAAATCATGAAATAATAGATTACAAAAATGGTGATCTGACTGATAATAGCACTGTAAAACATTGCCTTTGCCTGAACGCGACGCAGGTAAAAACCAACCAGGAAAATCCCCAAAACGGTTCCGTAAAAGATGGAACCAATGATATTGACCAACTGAATCAGGTTTTCAAATAAGGTACCTACACAGGCAAAAAGTATGGCAATAATTCCCCAGAAAAGCGTGAAAAATTTGGTTGCGTTCAAGTAATGTTTCTCTGATTTTTCGGTTTTCAGATTTCGTTTATAAATATCTATAGCTGTTGTAGACGCCAGAGCATTTAAACCTGATGCTGTTGATGACATTGCAGCAGAAAGAATTACAGCCAGCAATAATCCGATAAGTCCTTTTGGTAAATAATGCAAAATGAAATGAAAGAACACATAGTCTTTGTCATTAGTTTCACTATTGCTGTCTGCTTTAGAAATAATTTCTTTCGCACGGTCACGCAGGTCTTTTTCTTTATTGGATAATGCCACCAGTTCTTTTCTCAAAATCGGATTGTCATAATCCTGATTCAACTGATCGATGTACAATAAATTGATTACTTTTTTATCTTCAGAAAGCGTATTTAGTTTTTTCTCCAAAAGATGATACTCTTCTTTAAAAGCGGATTTCTCAATCACAATTTTATTGTTTGGATTAAAGTTTAACGGTACCGGATTGAATTGGAAGAAGACAAAAACCATCACTCCTGTAAGCAGGATAAAAAACTGCATGGGTACTTTTAGCAAGCCATTCATGATAAGTCCCATTTGGCTTTCACGAACTGATTTCCCGGATAAATAACGTCCAACCTGCGACTGATCTGTTCCAAAATAGGCGAGTGCCAGGAAAAAACCACCCGTAATTCCGCTCCAGAAGGTATATTTTTCTTCCGGATTAAAAGAAAAATCCACAATATTCATTTTATCATTTGCTCCGGCAATATGCAGGGCACTCGTAAAAGTCATATCGTTTGGTAAGTAATGTAAAATCAGGAAAAAGGTGATAAACATTCCGGTCATAATCACAAACATCTGCTGTTTTTGAGTCACGTTCACCGCTTTTGTTCCTCCTGAAAAAGTATAAATAATAACCAGCAAACCAATCATGATGTTCATGAAAGTCAGATTCCAGCCTAAAAGTGCCGATAAAATAATCGCCGGGGCATAAATGGTTAGCCCGGTTCCCAGACCTCTTTGAACTAAAAAAAGGATTGCAGCTAACGAACGTGTTTTAATATCAAAACGTTTTTCCAAAAATTCATAGGCTGTAAAAACTTTACTTTTATGATACAATGGAATAAAAGTAACGCAAATGACGATCATGGCAATTGGCAATCCAAAGTAAAATTGCACAAACCCCATTCCATCATGGTAGGCTTGTCCCGGAGTCGACAGGAAAGTAATTGCACTTGCCTGAGTAGCCATTACAGAGAGTCCAACGGTATACCATGGTGTTTCATGATTTCCTAAAATGAAATCCTCAACATTTTTACTTCCTTTGGTTTTCCACGAACCATACCCAACAATAAATAAAAGAGTAACAATAAGTACGATCCAGTCAAATAGTTGCATAGGTTATGAGTATAATTGCATGATTAAGAAAAAAATAAGGATGTAAACGGCGTTTGCTACCAAAACATAAGTGTAGCTTTTTTTCCATCTTTTTGTTTTTTTGTCTTCCATTTTTGAATATTTATTTCTTTAGTTCCTGTTTGGGAGCTTCTATAGGTTGTTTTAGTGAAATGATATTCGAAAGTAGTCGGTACGCACCGGCAACACCTTCTGGCAATTCCCTGAAAAAACTAAGACCGGTGTAAATGTAATATCCTTTTCCATAAGGCGCTACTAACAAGGCACCATTTTTTGGTGATTCCCCATTGTCATGCGACGATAGAACAGGAGTGAAGGCAGGGTCATACTGATCCGGATAATATAAGCCTTGTTCCTGCGTCCATCCTTCAAAATCTTTGGTACTGATTTTATTTGGCGTATTTAAAACAGGATGATTGGGTGCCAGAAAAGTAATTTTTGCATTTTCTTCTGTCACACGGTCATTTGATATTTTTAACGGATACGGCGCAATCTGATCGGTTACCGTTTTACCAAAAGTATTGTATTGAACAATCATGTTTTTACCGCCTTTTACAAAATCAAAGAGTATTTTTTGTTTGTTGGCCAAAGCATTAACGGTATTATAAGCCCGAATTCCTGTAATTACGGCATTGAAAGAATCAAGTTTTTCGGGAGTAATTTCTTCAGGTTTTAAAAGGGTTACTTTATATCCCATCTGAGCAAGGCTTTCGGGAACTTCATCCCCTGCACCCATAATATATCCGATTGCATTTCCTGAGGTTTTCAGATCAATTCGCAGACATTTAGATTCGGCAGACTTTAAGACCATTTGCTTTGTAATATGACTGTAATCGATAATCGTTACATCTTTATCAAAACGTTGGTTATCAATTGTAACAATGCTTTTTGCAATGGCTTCTTCGGGGTGAATTGGTGCTGTAACCTCAAAATAAAAGGTTTGTTCCATTCCTTTCTTCTCTAAAGCAAACGGAATTTGTTTTGGAGAAATCAGCCAGTCATTCGGTAATTCTAATTGTAAAGTTCCTTTAATGTCATCTTTTCCCGCACGAACTTTTACAGGAACCATTTTACTTTTGGTGTCTTTAAAAATCAACACTTTCTCTAAAATTGAAGTGGTAGCTTCTGGAACAATATCAAGAAAATTATACATTTCTCCTTTTACGCCGTCATTATATTTGTAAACTACGATTCGTTCAAACGGAATTTCAACACCATTGATTTTTACATTAAAAACAACTTTTACCTCTCTTATAATATCCGGTATTCCAATATTTTCCTGATTAGACACCGTATACATTCCAACAGTGGCTTTTTCTTTTAGCCAATAGGGTTGTGTATATTCGATTGTATTGGGAAGCTGCAGTTGAAGTGTGGTTTTCAGATCAGTATTATTTTTTAAAATACTGTTTTGAATTGTATTTTTATGATCGGGTAGTGTAGTTACACTCATCAGTTCCATTCCCACCGCAGATCGGTTAATCGCTTCAAGGCTTAACTTAACAGTACTTCCGGGTGTTGCTTCCTGTTCGCTCGCAACAGCTTCGAGATATAATCCTGAGCAGGAGGCTATGATATTTTTTATCGCAGCAGATTTCAGGTTTTTCCAGTGATCGTCTTCCAGAGATTCAATCATGGTATAGGCTTTCACTAATTCCGGAATACTTGCTGATGGATTGCTGAAATCATATTTTGCTATAATTTTAGAAATTAATTCCCCAATCGGTTTTCCGTTTTTAACTCGGTTCCAGGTGGTATCAATTCCATCAAATAACTGATCCGGGTTTGCTGGGCTTTCGCCATTAATGAGCTCCAGATATTCTGTTTCAGTTCCACGCGCACCGGTACTTCCAAAACCCTGAGACTGGTGACGGCTGCGGCTCAAAGCTGCAATTTCCTGATTAGATTTTCCGATTCCGGTATAATAAACACCAGTTTCCAATTTGGTGAATTTTGATTTATTGGCAGCATCAAATTTTTCCTGGCTTCCGTAAAACCACCAGGAAGTATTGAAAAACTGACGTTTTACCTGCCATGGTTTTACGTATTTTAACTGTTCAGGGTATATTTTCGGATCATTTGTCAAATTAAAACTTTCAACACTTAACATTGCAGATGATGTGTGATGTCCGTGTGTTGTGCCTGGTGAGCGATGATCAAATCGATTGATAATCACATCGGGCTGAAATTTTCTTATCGTCCAGACCACATCCGCCAGAACCTTGTCTTTATCCCAGATTTTTAAAGTTTCATCCGGATTTTTGGAATAACCAAAGTCGTTGGCTCTGGAGAAAAACTGCTCTCCGCCATCTACTTTTCTGGCTTCAATTAATTCCTGAGTTCTTATCACGCCTAATAATTCTCGCAGTTGCGGACCAATTAAATTCTGACCTCCATCACCACGCGTTAAGGACAAATATCCTGTTCTGGCATTTACCTCATTTGACAAATAGGATATCAGACGGGTATTTTCATCATCAGGATGTGCTGCCAGATACAATACAGAACCTAAAAAGTTTAATTTTTTGATTTGATTGTAAATTTCTACAGCATTCGGTTTTTGTGGTTGTTGTGCAAAAGAAATGAAGGTTCCAGCTAAAAAAATAAAAAGAAACTGTATTTGAATTTTTCGCATAGCGTAATGAGGTGTTTTGAAAGAGCCTCAAAAATACTAATTATATTTTTGAAGATTATGTAAATGAAATGTTAATGCTTAAATTTTATCATACTAAAACAATAAAAAAGCGAGCATCATTGCAATGATGCTCGCTTTTTTATTTAGAAAATAATTATCTTCTTCCGTGTCCGTTATGATCATGATCTCTGTGATGATCATCATGTCTGTCGTGGTTATCGTGTCTGTCATGTTTATCATGATGTCTGTTATCTCTGTGATTGTCGTGACGCTCATTGTAACCATAAACTGGTCGTGGTCTGTAAGGTCTTTGAGGAGCACCGTGATAACCTTTATAATATCTTACTTTGTGTCTGTCAAAATAGGTGTAAGGAGTTCTGCCGTGGTAATCTGTTAGAACAACTTTGTAACCTCCGTACAGATCATAATTACGATATTGTCTTGGCAAACGAGCAGTTCTGACCCATCTTCCTCCTCCAAAATAAATAAATTGTGAGGCTCTGACATCGTAGTAAGCTTCAATGTCCGGTAAATAATAATACTCCATTTCAGAATAACCAGAAGGACCCCATTCAGGAGCAGTTCCAATGTTTACGTTTACAGATACCTGGGCATTCGTGGCGTTTGCAATCAAAAGAAATAGTCCGGCGATTGCTATTTTAATTGTTTTCATTTTTTTACTTTTTATGTTAATTTTAATCGTAATTACCGATATTCATATACTGTGCCAAAAATAAAAACCAAATGTATTTTAACCGATAAAAAAGGTATTTTATCGATTGGTTATTCTTTAATTTTTTGGAAATAATTGATTATTAATATGTTGTATAAAAGTTAAAAATTTATAGAAAAATCACTTTCAACAGGAAAATAAATGGAAGGATTTCAACTTTAAGCTTATTTATACTCCACAACTCTTGGTTTTGCCAGTTCAAAACTTTGTAAACCATAATCTGTAGTTTCAAAAGTATTGGTTTTAGTAATATTATCACCTTGCAGCGGAATACTGGGATAGTAGGATAGTGATAATTGAAAAGAACTGAAAACCAGATAATCATTACTGACTACTAAACCTAAAGTGATCTTATGGTAAGGTTTATTTCTAAACATGGCATCATTTTGACTTCCAAGTACGGCTAAGGAATAATTAAAAAACGGATTCATACGAAATCCCCAAAGCGCATGTGGCGCATAGGTTTGTGTCTGTAGCGATAAAACCATTTTACTGGTTCCGTACAAAGCAGCGTTAAAACCAGCCAATCCTTCGCGATCATTAATATTTAGCTGATCGCCAATAACATCGACGCGGTTCATACCCAATACAAATTTAGGATTAATAAATTGTCTTAGTTTCCAGTTTCCAATACTATATAGTTTGGTAAAATAATTTGATTCAAGCAGTAAAGTTGTCTGGTAGGTTTTAGATTGATGAAAATAAGTTCCGGCTTCAAAATTCATACTCAGAAATCCTAATCTGTAATAGTTTCCAAAAGAAAATTGTGCTCCGACGTAGGGCCTCCAAAAAGTATTTTTATATTGATATCCTAATGTTATTCCGTAAATCCTGCCTATGGGGACATCTTCGGTCTGTCCATTTCTAAAGATATAACTATCTTTGACAAATCTTCGGGTATTAACTCCGACACCGCTTAAAATTAGTTTTTCATCCGAATAATAATCTGTAGGATCAAAATCCCTTGACGGGCTTTCTTTATAATCGATATTCAAAAAGCGGCCGGATACAATCAAGTTTGTAATTCCGTTAGCCTCATCCTCAAAAACTTTTGCCGCCTTTCCTGCCCAAAAGTCCTGATAATCATATTTAAAAGGCTGGAAAGAATATTGCAAATCCGCAGCCTGTATACTGTCTCTTCTAAAACTTTGGCCTAATAATATTCCGCCCGCCCATTTGGTTAGGGGAGAATAAAAGGCCCGTTCGACAGCAACACTTTTACTGTAATTATTGTCGAGATCCATGTTGTATTTTAACGTCGTGCTTATGAAAGTATTGACAATATTCGGAACGGTGTAGGTGATATCATTTGCGTTAGCTCCATCTTCAAAACGATTGGTAAAACGATAATCCAATTGCTGGCCGGATCCGAAAAAATCTTTTTCTTTCATCCCTACAGAAATCTTGTTGCTTGAAAAAGATAAGCGGGGAATTGTGCTCCACGAATCTAATACACGTATGGTAACATCAATAGAATCCGATTCTTTACTCACCAGTTTTCTTGTAATTTTTACTGCTGTCACATATCGCTGAGATCGGATAATACGCTCACTTTCCAGTACTTTATAAGCATCATAACGTGTATTTCTTTTAAATAACAGCAGATTATAAATAGCTATTTTTTTTGTTTTTAAATGCAGTTTATTACCCGTTCTTTCTCCCCAGTTTCTGGGCATGGCTGTTGAATCTGTCACAGAGTGGCCAAAAGGGTCTAAAGTCACGACATTTATTTTACGAATGATTTTACCATCATAATTCGTAGTATCTTTTTCTATAATTTCGGCTTCTCTTTTTCGGGGTTTATTGGTTCTGAAAAGCCATTTGTGCAATGTTTTGGTGAACTTGCGCTTTTTAGAATAATTCTGAATTTTTTTATAAACTGCTGCACTATCCTTAGTGGTTTCCTTTTTCGGTTTGTCTACTTGCGCACAAATGCTTTGCAGGCAAAAGCAAAGTAAAACAGATATTATTATTTTAAATTTTCGAAACATTCAACGGTATTTTGACTTTACAAAGATTTTAAATGTAAGATAAATATTGCTCATATCTTTCATTCGGTTACTATTTAATTTTCAGAATGTACTTTTTTAATTCTCCAAATAAACCTTTTTGGCATATGATTGCCCATCAGATATCCCCAGGGCTCCAGTGATTCGATTCTGTCGAAAATAATTTTTAAAATTGCCAAAAGCGGTATCGCCAGAAACATGCCGGATATTCCGGCCGCCGCGCCACCAATGATGATGCCCATGATAGAGACAAATGCGTTGATTTCTACTTTAGAATTAATAATTAACGGAACCAGTACATTATTGTCAATTAATTGAACGATCAGGTTGACAATCAAAATTGAAAGTATCATAGATGTTTCTGCAGAACCTGTAAGCGAAGCTAAAATGGTTATGATTCCGGCTGCTGTAATACCAATATAAGGTATCAGGTTTAATATTCCCGTGATAAGTCCCAGAAGAATAAAATATTTTACACCGATAATCCAAAGTCCTAAACTTGTTAATACCGACACAATAATCATTTCTAAAATTAAACTAACGATATAATTATTGATAGAAACTTTTATTTGAGATAAAATATTTTTTAACGTTGCATGACTTTCTTTGCTTATTAATTTGACCAGAAAAAGAATAAAATGATCCTTATACAATAAAAATAAAAAGGTATAAATCGGAATAATGGTGCAATCTAAAAGAAGATCACTTATTGATATGATGGCGGAGCCCAGAGTAGCATTTCCATTTTTAACTGAATCCTTGGTTACATTATCGATATATTTTTTTTGTTCGCCAATACTAATATTAAAATGATCTTTTATAAACTTATGAATATCAACAATAAAAGCATTTGCGTTCTTTTTAATGGTATCAAAATCATTCGCCATATCATTGACTTGATAAGAGATAAAAAATAATATACCAATAATAAATGAAGCAAAAAGAATAACACAAAGAAAGGCTGCGAGATATCTGGGAAATTTAAGTTTTGTGTTTAAAAAAGTAAAAACCGGAAGCAATAAAACAGCAAATAAAAATGCCATTAATACAGGTGTAATAATATCTTTTCCGATGCAAAAAATAAATGCAAAACAGATTAAAGTTATTACTATTAAAGAAAGTTTTACATAAAAAGGCAATTCTACTGGTCGAGTCATTTTTTTTGGAATTTTTTATAAAAAAATAGAGTTTTAGTGAAACAAATATTACACTTTATTTAAATAATATTGTTTTAGCTTTTCTACTTTAGTTTATAAAATTCCCATTCAGAAATTAATCAAAAAACTCCTTTTCTTCGTAGTGGACCGGCATAATAGAGATGCCTTTCTGCAGTAATAGATTATTTGGAAAAATGATTTTTTCGCCTTCTTTGGTTTTTAAATTTACATGAAAGGCACTGATATCTTCAATTTCCGCTTCGATTGGAAAATCCTTATCGTGAATTTTTATGGTATCGCCAATCCGGAAAGGGAATGAAAAAAACAAAATCATTCCGGAAGTAATATTGCTCAGAATAGACCATTGCGCAAACATGGCCACACCAATTACGGTTGCAATAGAAGAGACAGTTACAAAAATATCTTTGGTTTGAACTCCCCAGATTACAATCAGGCTTATTATAACCAATATATTCATTAACACATGAATGTATTTAATGACCAAGTTGGTCCGATGCTCTAATAATTGACTGGAACTGGCATAACGACGAATTAACTTGGCAAGAATCATTCTTAAAGCAATTAATGCAAAAAGGAGAATTCCTGTCGTTATTATTTCCTGACTATATTCTTTAAAAGAAAACATAAGTATTTTTTTTTATACTAAAGTACTCAAATATTCATAAACTTTGGCCGTTGGAAGTCCCATAACATTCGTGTAAGAACCTTCAACCTTGGTAACAGCCATAAAACCAAACCATTCCTGAATACCGTAAGCACCTGCTTTATCGTAGGGTTTGTAATTTTCTATGTAAAATAAAATCGCTTCGTCTGATAAATCCTTAAAAGTAACTTTGGTAACATCATTGATAACAGTAGAAGCAGCATTGGTTTTAAAACAAACCGATGTAAAAACCTCGTGTGTGGCATTGGACATCGATTTGATCATTTCGAAAGCTTCCTGTGCATTTTTTGGTTTCCCCAATGCGCGATTCTGGTGCCAGACAATTGTATCACTGGTCACTAAAATCTCGTTCGGATTTAATTCTCCTTCAAAGGCATTTGCTTTTAATACGGCTAGATAATCGGTTATTTCAACTGCTTTTAGCTCCGGAGGGTATATTTCTTCAATCTCCTTAAGTCTGATTTCAAAATCCAAATCCAGATCTTTAAAAAACTGTTGTCTGCGAGGAGATCCTGAGGCCAGAATCAGAGTATATTTTTTTAGTTTTTCTTTAAGCATTGTACTTGATATTTATGGCAATAACCAGGATTGATAAAATTCCGAACAGCAGTATTAATTTTAAAACAGTACTTAAATGATGAAAATCCTTTTGAGATTTCGCACTAAATATTTTTACCATAAAATATAAAAGTGGTGCTAAAACAAAAGCAAAGGCATAAAAAGTAACCATGTAAAGATTATTTTCAATAAAGTATTTATTGATGTAAAGCAGAGCCAATATAAATGGAATAACAGCAAATCCTAAAGCAATTTTTGCAGCTCTGTTAATTCCAATGGCAACAGGTAAGGTATTCATCCCCTGATTGTAATCACCATTTACATCTTCAATGTCTTTAATGATTTCGCGAATGAAATTAATCATAAAAGCAAATAAGGCATAGTCAATTAAAATAGAAAACAGACTTGCCATTTGCGCCCGATTTTCAGTGTTTGTGGCAGGAAAAATATCGAACACTCCGATGATGATTACACTAAATGATAATACACCGGCTACAACAAAATTCCCTAAAACCATGATTTGTTTTAGTGATGTTGAATAAAAATAAAGTACAGAAGCAATTAGGATAAAGACAACCGCAAAACTTGGTCTCATTATCACATTCGATAAATAACAACCAATAGCAACACCGGTAATATTTAATCCGATGTAAATATTGTAAGCCGCAGTTTCCGAAATTCCTTTACCAATCACAACATCATTGGGTTTGTTGATGGTATCTGTCGCAACATCCAGAATATTATTAATTACATATCCTGCAGCAGCTAACAAAACAGTGCTTAAAACCAACAGACCATATTGCCAGTCAGCTAAAGCCAACGGAATGTCCTGCTGTTTTAAAAAAGCATAACGAAATAAAAGCTGCATAAAAGCAAGCATCAGTAAGTTTTGATATCGAATGAGTTTGAGGAGTTTCATTTTTTTTGAGGTTCTTTTTCTAAAGATTCTGAGTGGCTAAGTTGCTAAGGTTCTGAGTTTTTTTTTATAAAGGTTCAGAGGCGAAAAGGTTCAAAGGGACAAAGGTTTTGTTAGATAATGTTAAGTCTATGACTGAAAATGGAACTGAGACTGAAAACTGCGACTAAAAACTTAATCATGTTTCCCACTAAAATGTTCCATCCATTTTCCCTGTACTTTCATGACTTGCTCGATAACATCACGGGCAGCGCCTTTTCCTCCTTTTACATGCGAAATATAACGGCAGATATTTTTGATTTCGGGGCTTGCATCTTGTGGACAGGTTGGTAATCCCACCAATTTCATAACATGAAAATCCGGAATATCATCACCCATATACAACACGTTTTCAGGATTAATATTGTAAATATCCGTGTATTCTTTAAACGTTTTAACTTTGTCGGGAGTTCCCAAATGAATGTCCGTAATTCCTAAATTGCGAAGACGAACACGAACACCTTCATTGCTTCCGCCAGAAATAATGCAAACATTATAGCCGCTTTCTACAGCCGCTTTCATTGCATAACCATCACGAATATTCATCGTACGAAGAATTTCTCCTTCGTTGGTTACAAAAACAGAGCTGTCTGTAAGTACGCCATCAACATCAAAAACAAACGTGGTGATGTCATTCATTATTTCTTTATAACTTTTTGCCATTATTTTGTATAGATTGGGTTAATATTTTATAGATATTTTTTTGATTTTGAGTGCTTAAATAATCCAAATGGGCTTCAATAGTCAAAGAATCACAGCGTTTTGCAGGGCCTGTTTGTGCCTCAGCGGGATTTAAAGTATTGATTTTTTCTGCCGTTTCCTGTATCAGAGGTCTGAGAATTTCAAAAGGAACCTGATGTTCTTCACAAATTTCCTGTCCGATCTGGTACAAATGATTCGTGAAATTGTTCACAAAAACAGCCGAAACATGCAATGCTTTTCTTTGATCTGAATTAATGGCATAAACAACATTTGAAATACTTTTTGCGGCAGTTTCTAAAACACGAAAGTCAAAAGTGTTTTCAGCTTCCAGGCACATCGGAACAGTCGAGAAATCAATATCCTTGTTTTTAGAAAATGTTTGGAGCGGATAAAAAACGCCCTTTCTATTCTTTGAATCTAAAACATCAAGTGAAGCTGCACCGGAAGTATGAACAACAATTCGGTTTTGAAAAGGCAATTGCTTTGAAACATCTGAAATCGCTTTGTCAGAAACTGCAATAATGTATAAATCAGCTTCTTTTAAATCCTCAAAATCACTTGTAATTTTGTCAAATTCAATAAGAGAGGATAAGGTCTCTTTTTTTCTGGAATATACCTGGACAATTTCTGTAAGTTCACTTTTAGCGAAAGCCTTAATCAAATGCTGCGCTACATTTCCGGAACCAATTAACGTTATTCGAATCATAACGCAAAATTAGCATTATTTTTTTTAAAGAGGATACCTACGAAAGAAGTTTAGCCACAGATTGCAAGGATTAAACAGATTTAATGCGTTATCATTAATTTAAAAGAAAGTTAATTCCCAACATCAAAAAAGAATTCTTGTAATCTGTGCCTAAGAAATAGTAGCCGCTTTTATAGCTTTGTCAAATTAAGCAGGCGGTTTTAAGAATTTGATTTAATTGCTGCGCCTTTTTTTGGTTTTAATTAACAAATTGCAAATATAGGAACTCAACATTTTTAAGTACTTTTGTCGCTCTTTTATACAATGTAATTCCTCAAAAATGGATAAAAAAATATTCTCTTTTTTGTTTTCTACACGATTAATGGCCGTTCTTTTTTTAACATTTGCTTTGGCAATGGGAATCGGAACTTTTATAGAAAGTAAGTATAATACCGATACGGCCCGAATCCTAATTTATAATACATGGTGGTTTGAAGCGATAATGGTCTTTTTTATGATTAATTTCTTTGGAAATATCAAACGCTATCAATTGCTGAAAAAGGAAAAATGGGCTACTCTTTTATTACACATTGCCTTTATTTTTATTCTTTTAGGCGCTTTTATTACGCGATATGTCAGCTACGAAGGCATGATGCCCATTCGTGAAGGTGCTGCTGAAAACCAAATTTTTTCTGATAAAACATTCCTGACCGTATTTGCTGATGGAGAATATAAAGGTGAAATGAAACGCAGGGTTTTCGAAAAAAGCCTTTTATTATCACCGGTTACCAATAATGATTTCTCGATTTCCGGCAAGTTTGATGAAACCCCGTTTGAAGTAACTTACGTAAACTACATTATGGGAGCGAAAGAAGTGGTAAAACCAGATCCGAAAGGAACTTTATATCTTAAATTAGTTGAAGCAGGAGCAGGCGGGCGTGAAGAACATTTCCTGAAAGAAGGTGAAGTTCAAAATATTCACAATGTTTTGTTTGCTTTGAATAAACCTACAGACGGTGCCATTAATATCACAACGACCGGCGAAAAATACACTATTCAGACTCCATTTGAAGGTAATTTTATGCGAATGGCAGATAAATTCCAGGGAAAAGTTACAAAAGACAATGTGCAGCCTCTGATGATGCGTTCTCTATACAGTATTGGAGACATTAGAATTGTATTTCCGGATCCTGCTATGAAAGGAAGTATAGCCTATGAATCGAATAAAGATTTCAAGGCCAAAAGTCATCACGATGCGATAATTGTAAAAGTAAAATCGGAAGGACAGGAAAAAAAAGTGACTCTTTTGGGATCTAAAGGAAGTGTGGGAGAACCAAAAACAGTTAAAATCGGTACTATTGAATATTCTTTATTTTACGGAAGTAAAGCGTATATCCTGCCTTTTAAAGTAAAATTAAACGATTTTATTGCCACAAAATATCCGGGAACAGAGAAAAGTTATTCTGCTTTTGAGAGTAAAGTTACCGTTCAGGATTCTGCCGAAACTTTTGATGCTGATATTTATATGAATCACGTTTTAGATCACAAAGGATACCGATTTTTTCAATCTTCATTCGATCCGGATGAAAAAGGAACGGTATTATCTGTAAATCACGATTTCTGGGGAACATCGATTACTTATCTGGGTTATTTCATGTTATTTTTTGGTTTGATGGCTATTATGTTTACGAAAAATTCTCGTTTTGCGGATTTAAAACGCAAATTAGAAGACGTTAAAAACAAAAAAGAAAAACTTGTTACTATTTTGTTCCTGATGTTAAGCCTGAATGGTTTTGCACAGGAAGTACCTGCTCCCCATGTGCATACACCGGGTCATAACCATACACACAGTGAGGATCCAAATGATCATGCCAATCACGTTACAGCCGCGCCAAGTAAGAAACAATTAGATTCTTTATTGACAATTTATAAAGCACCCGAATCACACGCTGCAAAATTTGGACGTTTGATTATTCAGGATGCCGGCGGAAGGATGAAACCTATTAATACTTTTTCATCGGAGTTGCTTAGAAAAGTAAGCCATAGTGATACGTATAACGGAATGAATTCTGATCAGGTATTTTTGTCCATGACGCAATACGCACAGGTTTGGATTCAGGTTCCTATCATTTACGTAAACACTAAAAATGATAGTATCCGCAGAATCATTGGAATTGAAAAAGAAGCAGAATTTGCACCTTTTGTTAAGTTTTTTGATGAAAACGGAAACTATAAGCTATCACCTTACTTAGACGCAGCTTACAAAGCCGCAAATCCAAATAGTTTTGAGAAAGATTTTATCGAAACAGATAAAAAAGTAAATCTGATGGAATCTGCTTTAAGCGGAAGTATCCTGAAAATTTTTCCAATTCCAAATGACCCGAACAACAAATGGATTTCTTATCTCGAAATTCAAAATGCAGGTTTAAAGGGAATGGATTCTACATATGTAAAGCAGATTATACCCATGTATTTTAGTGCTTTAAACAACGGAGCGATTTCAAAAGACTTTAAAACAGCAGATCAGTTAGTAGAAAGTATCAATGGTTTTCAGAAGAAATTCGGAAGCAAAGTTCGCCCAAGTGAAAAGAAAATAGATCTTGAAATCGCTTATAATACCTATAATATTTTACCGAAAATGTTTTATTGGTATTCGCTTGCGGGAATTTTTATGCTGATTTTTACCTTGTTTAATATTTTCTTCGAGAAAAAGTTTTTACGAATCACTGTAAATGGTTTTCATATTTTAATAGGTGTAATATTTGCACTTCATACAGTAGCATTAATCGCAAGATGGTATATTTCAGGACATGCGCCCTGGAGTAACGCTTATGAAGCAATTGTTTATGTAGCCTGGGCAACCATGTTCTTCGGATTAGCTTTTGACAGAAAATCAAAACTTACCGTTGCATCGGCAGCATTTGTAACATCAATGATTTTCATGGCTGCAAACGCCAACTGGATTGATCCTGAAATTGCTAATTTACAGCCGGTACTTAATTCGTATTGGTTAATGATTCACGTTGCAGTAATTGTAGCCAGTTACGGTCCGTTTGCGCTCGGAATGATGTTAGGTCTTGTGGCCTTGATACTGATTTTCTTTACTACAGAAAAGAATAAGGATAAAATGAGCCTAAACATCAAAGAAATAACGTATATCAACGAAATGGCACTGACCATTGGCTTAATCATGTTAACTATTGGAAACTTCTTAGGAGGACAGTGGGCTAACGAAAGCTGGGGACGTTACTGGGGATGGGATCCAAAAGAAACCTGGGCCCTAATCTCAATTATGGTTTATGCTTTTGTAATTCACGCTCGTTTTGTACCTTCATTAAGAGGACAATGGTTCTTTAACCTAATGAGTATGTTTGCCTTTATTTCGATTTTATTTACGTATTACGGAGTAAATTTTCACTTAGTGGGTCTGCATTCCTACGCCAGTGGAGAAGCTCATTCCCTAAGCTGGATCTGGTATTCTCTCGGAACCATTTCAGTAATTGGAGCTATAACATATCCGAGGTACCGAAAATATTATAAAAGCAAAAAATAATACATTCAATTATTAATTCATAAAAAAATGCTCTTCTGTAAAGTCGGGCATTTTTTTTATTTATAAAGTTTAGGGCAAATCGGGTAAATCCCAAGTAAAAAACTAAAGTCCAAATACAGAAACAACCAAACCTACAGTTAAAAGAAAACTGACCCAAAAAATAAGCTGGCTTAAAATGGATAATAAAAAAGCTTTGGTTTTAGAAATTTTATTAAAGAATTGAATATTTGTCCAAAAGGTTAAAATAAGGTCAAGTACATATATTGCAATTAGAATTTTTTGAACCTCAGGTTTTCCATTGTAGTAAATGACTATTGGAAATGTAATAAGATGTGCAAATAGTTTTTGAGATGCTTTGTAGGTATTGAAAACAATATATTCTACAAAATTATAACCTTGCTTTCTAAAACTGATATAGGTGCCTAAAGTAAAAAACGGAATGGTCAGAATTATAATCCAGGAATAATGTTTCGAACTCCATTCATTAAACTTACCAATATCAATGCTGGTATTGGCCGGATCATCAAATAAAAAAACATGAAATTCGTGGTATAGTAATCCGTAAAACGTTGCCAAAACCACAACTAATGATAAAGGTTTAAAATGTCTTACACGCTTTCCTTCGATAAATTCGCGAATAGAATGTCCCGGTCTTGTAAATAATTGTTTTATAGAATAAGGAATACCTTCATCAAAATGCAATAAACTATGCCTGATTTCATGCCATAAATAATGTCCGTTTATTTTGTAGGTTGCAGCAGGCTGACCACAATTATTACAATAATGACCTTTATAAATCTGTTTACAATTTTTGCAGGTTATTTCCATTGTTTAGGATTTATTTAATATTATAAAATAGAATTTATGACTATTATTCCTGAATTTTATCTTTCTTAAATCCATTCGGATACATAATAGCAACAAGCACAATAATCAGTAAAAAGTTATATTCCATACCATTTCTTCCTCCGCCGACTACAAACCATCCTTCCTGAAAATGCACCAGAATGATTCCCATAATAAGAACCAGAATTGTCACAAAACCAGCTAATTTTACATATTTGTTCAGAAGCAGAAGTACTGCAGCCACAACATGTGATAATTTGATCAACCAGGCCAAAAGAACGCCATAAGGAGCAAACCCAATCTGGTTAAGGAATAAATTGCCAAAATCGTTTATTCCGTTATTAAACATTCCGAATATAGAATGGGTCAGGAGAATAATAGCGATCGTAATTCTTAAAAGTAAAGTTGCGTTCATATTATGATTTTGATTGTTTTTGATTTAAAAATAATAAAAAAACGCACATCAAAATAAATTAATGTGCGTTTTTAATATTGTTAAGACTACTTTATTATACTTTTCCTAAAGTATATAGTTGTTCCATAGTAGGAGTCAGACTTCCTCCGGCAGGCTCAAGCGTTATACCAAAAGCTTCCGCTGAAACGGTTTGATCCACTGCAAATATTTTTTGATTATTTGAATCGAAATCACTCAATAAACCAATGCTGGTTGGGGTAAGTACCGGACTTAATTTTAAAGCCCATACCTGATATACCATTCCTTTTGGAGGTTTTGGTAAACCTGCAGCATCAATATAAGTCGTTCTGGTGTCTTTATTCCAGTAAACTTTTGCAAATGATGTTGGAGAAACAGCCTGACCACCAAGTGTTACTCCGGTATTTTTAATATCTCTTACAATACTCAGACTTTTTTCAGTTTGTTTATTTTGTTGGTCCAGATAAGCAAAATCTCTTTCGATTTTAGTTTTCTCACTGCCAACAGTTGCAATAGCATCTCTCGTTTTGGTCAGTTCCAAAGTTTGGTAACCCAGACCTAAAAGCAGCAATACAGCAGCTGCCCAGCCCACATATTGTGACCAGTTTGATGCAGGTTTCATTTCGACTACTTTGCCATGTTTAAGCTCAAGGCGCGCTTTGATTTTCTCGAAATTAGCCACCGAATGAAAAGGAGAGAAACTTGAAGATAAAGCAACAATAGCTTTTTCTATCGAAAGGATTTCCTGATCTACTTCGGGATTGTTTTTAGCCATTTCGGCTACTTCCAGATTTTCTTTTTCGGTTAATAAACCGTAAACGTAAAGTTCCAGAATTCCTGATTCTATATATTCTTTTGCTTCCATTATATTTTTAAATAATTACGTAAATCGTTAATACAGTTTCTGTTTTGTGTCTTGATAGTTCCCAACGGCATTGCCAGTTCTTCTGAAGCTTCTTGCTGGGTATATCCTTTGAAAAATAATAAATCGATTATCTCAATACATTTAGGTTTCAGCTTTTTTACAAATTCCTGAATACCGATGGTATCAATTTTGTTGACCAACTTATTACTGTCATCTAACAGATTTACGAAATTATCTGAAGAAAGGTTTTTTTGGCTGTTATTAAAGTTTTTGGATCTAAGCTTATCAATTGAGGTATTCCTAGCTATATTAAGGATCCAGGTGTAAAATCTGCCTTTGCTTTCGTTATAAGAATCTATATTTTTCCAGATTTTGACAAAAACTTCCTGCAAAACATCTTCGGCTTCCTCGCGGTTTTTTATTAGAACATTAATGACCGAAAATAAACTTTTTGAATACATATCATACAAATGGGTAAAAGCTCTTTCGTCTTTCTTGTAAATTAAAACTAATAATTCTTCTTGACTCATAGAATGGGATTTTTAAGCTTAAACAAATTTTTTAAAATATTTTTTTGATTACCTGAGATAAAGATAATTTATTTTTCTGTGAAAATAATATTTTTTTTAACAGTCTTATCCTTAGAAAAATAAGGGATTTTGGAAAAAAGTAACTTTTTTTTGACTTTTTTAAAACCAAAAGCAAACCGTTTACGTAAATGCTATTATAACATAAAATGAAATGTTTAGCTAAATAGCAATTGAAACAAAAATTTTGGCAAAATTAAATAATCGGGGATTAATGATTTTGTAAGGTACTAATAAAAAATACGTTTTTTAAGAAAAAAAACGTAAAGCAAATCGCAATAAAAAAATTAAGGTCATGTATAAAATAAATAGTTTAAAGATATTGATTGTAGGTCTCACCACTGTTTTGAACTTTACAAGTTTTAGTGAAAATTATTTAAAGGAAGAAAAAGTGCAGAAGGAGAGACCAAATTTGAGCTTTTATAAAGATTAATAGTTGATGCCCTCGGACTTCCAATCGAATACGGGTGTAGATGATGCGGATGCTCAAAGTTATAGGTATACAAACGAATTAGATTTTTTTATTATTGTAAACACCGATACTGAAAATTATTTGTAGACAAGTGAACTGGAGTTTAAATTATTTCGATCAAAACGGGGGAATCAACTATGAGGAGCTAAAAATAAAAAATTGAATTTAAAAAAATTGATTTTATCAGTACAATTAGAATACTCAGTTTGCTGCAGGGTCAATACGATAAATAGTCCGGAATTGTTAAGGAATTAATTTCAACTCCGGAATGCTAAAAAGGTAAAAGCAAAAATGGCTTAAAAAATTTCAAATTTCATGGTTTGATTTGTTTGTATGGGGAGAAGCCTAACGTCTGATTAACGTTAGGCTTCATTTTTTTTATTTAACTTATATTTAATACAAAATACGTGCACCAAAAAACAGTTGCAAAACTGTTTTTGACTAATTTTATAAAAAATTGAAACGATGAAAAAAATATTATTTCTGGCTTATGGTCTGCTATTTTTATTTAGCTGCCAAAATCAAGCACAAACCAATAAAACAAAAACTCCTAAAACGGATAAGGTTATGACAAAAGAAACCATTTACCAATTTAAAGTAGAAGATCTATCAGGAAATCCTTTTGATTTTGCTTCTTTAAAAGG
This sequence comes from Flavobacterium circumlabens, assembly GCF_004345565.1. Lineage (GTDB taxonomy): Bacteria > Bacteroidota > Bacteroidia > Flavobacteriales > Flavobacteriaceae > Flavobacterium > Flavobacterium circumlabens. The sequence continues at coordinate 63,777 of NZ_SLWA01000006.1, forward strand.
AAAAAAAGTAATGATTGTAAACACGGCTTCAAAATGTGGATTAACACCTCAATACAAAGATCTTGAAGCGATTTACAAAGAATATAAAGACAAAGGCTTTGTAATTGTTGGTTTTCCTGCCAATAACTTTGCTTCACAGGAACCTGGTACAAATGAGGAAATTGGTGCTTTTTGTCAGCAAAATTATGGCGTAACCTTCCCTATGATGGACAAAGTTTCTGTAAAAGGGGACGATATGTGTGAAGTGTATAAATTCTTAACTCAAAAAGCTAAAAACGGGTTGCAGGATTCTGAAGTGGAATGGAATTTTCAAAAATACTTAATCAACGAACAAGGAGAATTGGTAAAAGTAATTAAGCCAAGAACTTTACCAACAGATCCGGAAGTAATCAGTTGGATAAAAAGTTAATAAAAACATTATTAATTTAAAAATCCACAAATTTGTAGTGATACAGATTTGTGGAGTTTTTTTTAATATATTATCCCATACAGTTTATTACAAAGTTTGTCATTTCGACGGAGGAGAAATCACATTCAGAGAGCAACGTACTGTATAGATTCAGCAAATGTGCCTTCTCCTACGTCGAAATGACACAAAATAGGCATATTACTTTGCGTTCACTGGATAAATCGTTGTGTACTTTGCGGTAAAATGTTCTGCAATCTACTTTAAAATCAGCTGCATAAAAACCAGATCAAGCCAATGACCGAATTTATAGCCAACTTCACGAATTGTTCCTATAGAAACAAAACCAAATCTTTCATGAAAAGCAATACTTCCGGCATTATCAGCGTCGATAGCACCAATCATAACGTGATAACCCTGTTCTTTGGCTAAACGAATTAGCTGTGTCAGTAACTGAGATCCAATTCCCTTTCCAATCACATGATCCACCACATAAACCGAATGTTCAACGGTGAATTGATAACCGATTTTCTCCCTAAATTGTCCGTAACTCCCAAAACCTACCACTTCGCCCTCTAAATCGGCAACGACAATAGGTAAGTTTTTACTTTTTTTATCTTCGAACCACTTAGTCTGGACATCGAGCGTCTGGATATCGTAATTGTAATTGGCAGTGGTATGCACTATAGAATGATTGACAATAGCGAGAATTTTCTCTAAATCGTTTGTTGTGGCTGGTCTAAGGGTTATGTTCATGATTTTTTTTGGATTATGGTTTTAAGCTCAAATTCACAAATTATTTCTACAGATCCTGATTAAAATAATTTCTAAATTCTTGGCGGTTTTTTAAATAGGAGAAGTTTATTTTATTCAAAAAAAATGCTTTTACAAATATATTCCCTTTTTCTAAAAATTGACTTAATATCTCACCATTTATAAGTTAAATCAACATTGAAGTTTGTAACTTTGTACTATTAGAAAATTTTTCAATTTTCTTGAATAATAATACTTTCCTACGAATGATTTACCCTAAAATACCGCTCGCTCAGAGCATTATCGAAATTTGTTTAGCAAAAGGAATCACTACTATCATAATTTCTCCCGGATCAAGAAATGCACCGTTAACCATAGGGTTTGCCCAAAACGCTAATTTTAAATGTTACAGCATTGCAGATGAGCGTTGTGCTGCCTTTTTTGCCTTAGGAATTGCCCAGCAGACCCAGCAGCCAACAGCAGTTGTTTGTACTTCAGGATCTGCTTTATTAAATTATTATCCGGCTGTTGCGGAAGCATTTTACAGTCAGATTCCATTAATTGTTATTTCCGCAGACCGCCCGCAAAGCAAAATTGATATTGGGGACGGGCAAACTATTCGTCAGCAGAATGTGTATGAGAATCATTCGGTTTTTAATGCTAATTTAACCGAAGAAGCTTCAGTTGAAAATGATCTCAAAATAAATAAAGCAATCGAAACGGCAATCCTTAAAAAAGGTCCCGTTCATATTAATGCGCCCTTCGAAGAACCTTTGTATGAAACAGTGGAAGCACTTTCTGTAAAGTCAAAAATTACAAATATAGAGCCTTCACTTGAAACAAAAACCATAGAAAACAGCGAGGAAATTGTTTCAATCTGGAATTCAGCCCGAAGAAAACTAATCATGGTTGGTGTAAATGAAGCTAATGCAATCGATGCTGAAATAACAGAAAATCTGGCAAAAGACCCGTCTGTAGTGGTGCTGACCGAAACGACTTCCAACTTGCATCATCCGACTTTTATTAATAGCATTGATACTTTAATTACACCATTTGAAGAGACTGATTTTAAAGATTTTCAACCCGAAATTTTGGTCACTTTTGGCGGAATGATTGTTTCAAAACGCATCAAGGCATTTTTGCGAAAATACAAACCGAAATACCATTGGCATATTGATACGTTACGTGCTTATGATACCTTTAGCGCACTATCGCATCATTTTGTAATGCAGCCGAATGACTTTTTTAAAGATTTGTTTTCGAAAGCTATAACAATAGAAAGTGATTATTTTGAAGGAATAAAAAAGGTTTACGATTTACGAAAAATCAAAAGAAAAGAATATCTGGATAAGATTCCGTTTTCTGACTTTAAGGTTTTCGAAAAAGTAATTGAAGCGTTGCCTAAAAACAGTCAATTGCAGATTAGCAACAGTTCGGCTATTCGCTATGCACAGCTGATTCATATTGATCCTTCTATCGAAGTTTTTTGCAACAGGGGAACAAGCGGAATCGACGGAAGCACATCAACAGCGATTGGAGCTGCGGTAGCAAGCGGAAAACAAAACGTCTTTATCACCGGAGATATTAGCTTTCTATACGACAGCAACGCTTTATGGAACTCTTATATTCCCAAAAATTTCAAAATTATTTTGATTAATAATGGAGGAGGAGGAATTTTCAGAATTTTGCCGGGTCATGAAGAGAAACCGGTTTTCAATACTTATTTTGAGACTTCCCATCATTTAACAGCCGAACATCTGGCTAAAATGTATCAGATGAACTATTTTACGGCGTCAGATAAGGAAACTTTGGAAAAAAACATAGAAACTCTTTTTGAATCAAATCAGGCTCCGGGTATTTTGGAAATCTTTACCCCAACTGCTGAGAATGATGTTATTTTAAAACAATTTTTTAAAGAACTCAACTAAAATTTTTAAAAGTGCCTTTACCGGCACTTTTTTTATGAAATATTTTTTGGGCTTACCATTTTCAAACTTCGTACCTTTGCGGCTTAGAAACTTAGTTGCTTATCAACTCAGAACCTTATAATATGATTGAAATAGGAAAATACAATACGCTTACCATATTACGTGATACCAAAGTTGGTTTATTTTTAGGAAATCCTCAAGAAGACCCTGAAGGAATTCACGATATATTATTACCCAATAAATACGTTCCCAATGAATTTGAGATAGGCGAGGAGCTTATCGTTTTTGTTTATTTAGACCACGAACAGCGTCCGGTTTCGACAACCCTCGAACCTTATATATTATTGAATGAATTTGCTTTGTTAAGAGTAAACTACATCAATCAGGTTGGTGCTTTTATGGACTGGGGAATGGAAAAAGACATTCTGGTTCCTTTTAAAGAGCAGGCGCGTCCTATGGAAAAAGGAAAACGTTATTTAGTTTACCTTTATATGGACGAAAAAACCAATCGTCTGGTCGCTTCAAGTAAAACAAATCAATTTTTGAACAATGATATTTTAACTGTTGAAAAAGGAGAAGAAGTTGATTTGATTGTTTCGCATATTACCGAAATCGGAATCAATGTGATTATCAATGAGAAACATAAAGGACTGCTGTATAAAGACGAAGTCTACGATGATGCGATAAGAACAGGCGACAGAATGGTCGGTTATATTAAAAATATCCGTCCTGATAACAAAATTGATGTAGCTTTGCAAGAGCAGGGTTATCAGAGTATTGAGCCAAATGCAGATAAGATTTTAGACGAATTAAGAGCCAATCGCGGTTTTTTACGCCTAAATGATAATTCGCATCCGGAGGACATCAAAACGGTACTTAAAATGAGTAAAAAAACCTTTAAAAAAGCAATTGGTGCTTTGTATAAAGAAAAGCTTATCGAAATTAAAGAAGATGGAATTTATCTGGTAAAGGATAATTAAGAACTTCCTTTTAAAAAAGACAAAAATGAAATTCCAAGTTCCAATAGGAACGAATACATTGGAATTTGGAATTTCTTTTTTGGTATTTATTAAATTTAGAATAACAAGAAAGGCTACTCATTACAAGTAGCCTTTCTCTTTTTATTCTCGTTTTAAAAAAAATTGTAATTAAAAAAAAACAGAAATAAAATAATTCGAATCCATTAAAAAAGTAACAGCTTTAAAAATTTTTGAAATTACTCCTTTAGATGGGTATGTCTTTAAACAATCGATACATTCGTCCTAAAATGCAAAAAATCAATTTCACGGCTGAGCCATTGGTTTATAGAATAACTTTTAGAAAGTAGTCAATTAGCATATTTTCCTCTTTTCGTTTTCAATTTTGTGCTAATTACAAACATTTCCAGCTTTTAACCTTAGGTGTTACTATCTCTTTTTTGAAGTTTTTACAAATGCATAAATCATTTGCTCATTAATTAAGGGCTTACTAATAAAAACCGTCAAAAAATAAGCGACAAATTTTTTAAATTTTCTCAAAAAAAGTCATTTTTTAGGTTAATAAATCAGTGAAAGAAAATCAATCATAATCCAATGAAATAAAATGTATCTCATTGATTTCTAGGGTGTAAAATTACTTATTTTTTTTTAAACCAAATGTTAAATAATGTTATTTTTTGTAGGTAAATACTAATTGTTAATATTGGGAGCTACTTTCTTGCAGACTAAAATTAAATAGAGTAGGTAAAAATATAAAAATGGTTTATTTTTACACTATAATTTTTAAAACTAAACAAATAGAAATGGATTGGATCACTGCCAGAGAATTTGAAGATATAACCTATAAAAAATGTAATGGAGTTGCAAGAATTGCTTTCAACAGACCCAATGTCAGAAATGCTTTTCGACCAAAAACGACTTCAGAATTATACCAGGCTTTTTACGATGCACAGGAAGATACTTCAATAGGCGTAGTATTGCTTTCTGCAGAAGGCCCCTCGACTAAGGACGGGGTTTATTCCTTTTGCAGTGGAGGTGATCAGAATGCCAGAGGACATCAGGGTTATGTAGGAGAAGATGGTCAGCACCGTTTGAATATTCTGGAAGTGCAGCGTCTAATCCGTTTTATGCCTAAAGTGGTTATTGCCGTTGTTCCGGGTTGGGCAGTGGGTGGCGGACACAGTTTACATGTGGTTTGCGATATGACCCTGGCGAGTAAAGAACATGCTATTTTTAAACAAACAGATGCCGATGTTACCAGTTTTGACGGGGGTTACGGATCTGCTTATCTGGCTAAAATGGTGGGACAGAAAAAAGCACGCGAAATTTTCTTTTTAGGACGCAATTATTCGGCTCAGGAAGCAATGGACATGGGTATGGTAAATGCCGTTATTCCCCACGATGAACTTGAAGATACTGCTTATGAGTGGGCACAGGAAATCCTGCAAAAATCACCAACCTCTATAAAAATGCTAAAATTCGCCATGAACTTAACAGACGATGGTATGGTGGGGCAGCAGGTTTTTGCCGGAGAAGCAACCCGTCTGGCCTATATGACTGAGGAAGCCAAAGAGGGAAGAAATGCATTTTTAGAAAAAAGAAAACCAAATTTCGGAGAGAATAAGTGGTTACCGTAAAGTTTTAATCAGTTTACAGTCTCAGTCACAGTCTGAAAACTGACACTGAGACCGTAAAATTTTCCAACAATCTAAATTCTAATTTCTAAAATTTCAAATAAAAAACATAATGAAACACTGGATTGAAGCCGCAAGATTGCGCACATTACCTTTATCAGTTTCCGGAATTATAGTGGGAAGCATTTATGCCTTATCCAACCCAACAGAAGCCATCAATACACCGACAGAAGTCTTTAGTTGGAAAATTTTTGGTTTTGCACTTTTAACAACGCTCGGCTTGCAGGTTTTGTCGAATTTTGCCAATGATTACGGTGATGGCGTAAAAGGCACCGACAATGAAGACAGAGTTGGGCCGAAGCGCGCTATCCAGAGTGGTGTTATTACACCGCAGGAAATGAAAAAAGCAATCATCATTACATCAATTTTAACCTTATTATCTGCTATTACTTTAATTTATTTTGCTTTTGGCGAATCTAACTTCGGATACTCCATCTTTTTCCTCTTACTTGGAATTGCAGCAATTGCTTCGGCTATTCGCTACACCGTTGGAAATTCTGCTTACGGATACAAAGGTTTCGGGGATTTATTTGTTTTTGTTTTCTTCGGACTGGTAAGCACTTTGGGCGTTAACTTTTTGTATTCTAAAGAAGTAGATCCGATTTTGATTTTACCGGCAATTTCGATTGGTTTGTTAAGTGTCGGAGTGCTAAACCTGAACAATATGCGTGATGAAGAATCAGACAGAAAATCAGGCAAAAACACAATCGTTGTTCAAATGGGTGGTAAAAAAGCAAAAACATACCATTTTGCGCTTATTATAACTGCAATGGTATTGGTATTGGCTTTTGCTGTTTTAAGTAATTATCGTTTCGATCAATATTTGTTTTTATTGGCTTATATACCTTTAACGAAACATCTGATTACGGTTTCTAAAAACCAGGAGCCTAAACTGTTGGATCCTGAATTAAAAAAATTAGCCTTAAGCACCTTTTTTCTTTCTTTGCTTTTGACTATCTGTATGATTTCCTTGGTTTCAGATATTATTGTGAATCTCTTCTTAGGAGGAAGATAGAATTAGTTCAACTTTAAATTTTATAAAAATGAAAATTACTTTTTACGGACACGCATCATTAGGGATTGAAGTTGGAGGAAAACATATTATTGTTGATCCATTTATTACGGGAAATCCACAAGCTTCGGAGATTGATATTAATACTTTAAAAGCCGATTATATTTTATTGACTCATGCACATGGCGATCACGTTTTGGATGTGGAAGCTATTGCAAAAAATACCGATGCAGTTATTGTTTCGAATGCTGAAATTACAAGTTATTATGCCACATTAGGATTCAAGGCACACCCGATGAATCACGGAGGAAGCTGGAAATTTGATTTTGGAAAAGTAAAGTACGTCAATGCTATTCATTCCAGTTCTTTTCCAAACGGAAGTTATGGCGGAAATCCCGGTGGTTTTGTAATCGAAGGGGAACATAAAAACATCTATATTGCCGGGGATACAGCGCTTTCCATGGATATGAAACTGATTCCGATGCGCACCAAATTAGATTTGGCAATTCTTCCAATCGGAAATAATTTTACCATGGATGTTGAAGATGCCATCATAGCATCAGACTTCTTAGAATGCGATAAAATTCTGGGATATCATTTTGATACTTTTGGTTATATTGAAATCAACCACGACGAAGCAATTCGTAAATTTTTCGATAAAGGAAAAGACTTAATGCTTCTTAAAATCGGAGAATCAATAGAATTGTAAATATGTGGCCAGACTGGACGAAAATGTTACGCCGCAAAACTAAAACAATGGATACTACTAATTTTACCTGTGAATGTTGTGGGAAGCAACATGAAGGCTGGCCTGCCTTAACATATAATTCGCCTAACAATTATTACTGGCTTTCTGCTGAAGAAAAGAAAGAAATTGCTGTTATTGATGAAGATTTTTGTGTCATCAATTATCCGGATGAAGTTGGCAGGTTTGTACGTTGCGTATTATTTCAAAAAGTAAAGGATCACTGTGAAGACTTAGAATATGGGCTTTGGGTTTCTTTGAGCGAAAAAAGTTTTCAGGATTATCTCGATAATTTTGATAATGAAAATCATGAATCAGAATATTTTGGCTGGTTGTCTAATAATATAAGTGAATATGAGTTTTTGGAAAGTATTCCAACAACCGTGGTCACTCAAAAAGGCAATAACAGGCCGGTAATTTTTCCTCATGAAAGTTTCGATCATTCTTTTGTTAAAGATTTCTATGCAGGGATCACAAAGGAAGAAGCTGAAAACCGAATCCAGAATATGATTAATGCCACTCAAAAAGAATCATAAAATATGACTTTCAAAAAAACACTTCTATTCCTTTCTGTAATTTCATTTTACAGTACGTATGCTCAAAAAGAGGGTTATTGGGACAAAGAACGTGCCACGACAAGAGAAATTATTGTCTCTGCACGTGACCGCATTACCGTTCATACAGAAGATTTACCAGTTGGAACTACTGAAATAGTCTATAGAATTACGCTGTTAGATAAAAATCAGGAAATGACAAATAGCCTGGTGTCAGTGCTAAAAGCAATACCTGATCCTTACGGAATAGGTCAGGGTTCGGCAGGAGCAGTGTTTTTGATGTCGAAAATTTCAGGAGACGATCAATGCACGTATTCTATTTTTACATCCAATGAAAATGCAAAAAAATATGTAAGTGACGGAAAGACCGATACAGCTTGTTTTGCTCAGGTGGAACCCGTGAGTAAAGATGCTAAAAGATTGTCTCTGGATAAATCTTCCTGTCTAAAAGAAAATACAACAACGATCTGGTTTGGTTTCGAAAGCAAAAACTGGCTTTTAACCCAAAAAATTGTTCTGGAAGTTGTGCCGTGGGTAGATACAAAACTCAATCGTGGCTGGAATCAGGATAATAAAAATGAAATTATCAGTTTATGCAAAACCTCTACAATGGCCCAGAAAATGGCTAATTCTGATGATTTTTGTGTTTGTATTTTGAATAAAATAATGAAACAATACCGTTATTCGGAATTTCAAAAGTTATTGGCAATCGAAAAAACTAAAGTTTATAAAGATTTTGGTAATGCCTGTTACAATGATGCAGATATTTCTAAAAACGTGTATAACGACTTAAGAACACAAATTGCAGCTTTAATAAAAAATCAAAAGTACAACGAAGCGATTCCCAAATTAAATACTATAATTAGTGACGGAAAAGCAACAGCAGTAGACTACAGCTCAATTGGTTATTGCTATATTCTGACAAAGCAATACGCAAAAGCAATCAAAACGCTTAAAGAAGGTGAAAAACTGGATGATACGGAACTATTGGTAAAATTGAATCTGGCACACGTTTATCTGTTAAGCGACGATTATAGTTTGGCAAAATCTATTTATAAAAAATACCAAAATCAAAATGTAACAGATAGTTTAAGCTGGACAGACAAAACCAGGTTAGACTTTACTACATTTCAGAAAGCAGGTATTAAATCCGAAGATTACGAAAGAGTTTTAAAGCTTTTTTAAAATTATAACAACTCAGAATCAGAGTATTTAAAATGAAAGCCACTTACTATAAATACATGCTGGAGTTCAAAAGGCCGTCAGGAACTTCACGGGGCATTATGACGGAAAAAGAAACTTGGTTTATTGTTCTGGAAGAAAACGGTAAAAAAGGAATAGGCGAGTGCGGTATTTTAAGAGGATTAAGTGCAGACGATCGTGATGATTATGAGGAAAAACTCAATTGGGCTTGTCAAAACATTCATCTCGGAGAAACCGTGCTTTGGGAAACTTTGCTGGAATTTCCTTCGATACAATTCGGCTTAGAAATGGCTTTTTTATCGCTTAAAAGTGAAAGTCCATATGTACTATTTCCTTCTGATTTTACGGATCATTCTAAATCAATTACTATAAATGGCTTGGTTTGGATGGGAGAGCCTTCCTTCATGAAAGAACAAATAGAAGAAAAATTAGCCGAAGGTTTTAATTGTATCAAACTCAAAATTGGAGCTATCGATTTCGAAAAAGAACTGGAATTATTACACTTTATCAGAAGTCATTTTTCCGCAGAACAAATAGAAATCAGAGTCGATGCCAATGGCGCTTTTCCTGTAAGTGAAGCTTTAGATAAGCTAATTCAACTTGATAAATTTCAGCTTCATAGTATCGAACAGCCCATAAAAAAAGGAAATTCGGAAGCGATGGAAGAATTGTGCAAAATGACTCCATTTCCTATCGCTTTAGATGAAGAGCTGATCGGTATATTATCACTGGAAGAAAAGGAAAAGCTGCTGCAAAAAATTAAACCACAATACATCATTCTTAAACCAAGTTTTGTGGGTGGTTTCAGAGGAACACAGGAATGGATCACGCTGGCAGATCAATACAATATAGGCTGGTGGATTACATCGGCCCTGGAAAGTAATATCGGACTGAATGCAATCGCTCAATGGACTTTTCTACAACAATCAAAAATGCCGCAAGGCCTTGGAACAGGTGCTCTTTATACCAATAATTTCGATTGCCCTTTAGAAGTCTTAAACGGGCAATTATGGTATAATATAAACAAAAAATGGCAATCTCATCTTCTTGATAAAATATAAAAAAAAAACTGGCCGGAAGCCAGTTTTTAAGGTTATATAGTAATTGGTTTTATTCTTTTCCAGCTCTCAGATTCTCCTGCCAGTCTTTTAATTCCTGCCATTTTCCTTCATAAGCGAATAAGGCTTGTTTTGCCCATGTACTTGGATTGTGAATTGCATAATTTTCGCCACCTTCATCCAAAATCACCTGCAGTTTTTCTATAGATGCTTCCGATAATTCGTACCAGGTATTGATTCCGGCATTGTTGAACAAAGCTTCAATTTTTGGTCCGATACCTTCTACAATTTTAAGATCATTTTCTTTTATTTTTTGACCCAGAATATCTGTAGCAAGATCAGGGTCAAATGTTAAATGTGCGGCAGTTGGTACAGCAAATGATTGTGCTGCAGCAGTAATAGTTGCTCGTGCTGCCATCTCCGTTTCTAAAGCAGAGATTCTTGCCTGTAGGTTTTTAGTATTTATTTGGCAGGCATCAAGATCAGCTTGTAAAGTCATGGCAAGCGAATCATCGGTATTGCATTTCATTCTTCCTAATAAGTAACCTAAAATTCCACAGATTAATCCGATTAGCGCAGGTATTAAAATACAAGGTATATTCATGATTGTCTATTTTTGATTCATTATTTTATGGCAATAACAGCCTCAGGATTCGCGGCAATTGGTTTTTCAACAGAATTAATTATTAGAGGTTTCATACAATTGCAACATAATTTCGGATAAAAACAAGTACCCAAAATAATAATTATTGCAGTGCCTAATAGGTAAAGTGCTTTTTTAGACATAAGTATGAAATTAAGATCGTATCAAATTTAGCTAAAAAAATAACAGGTAACATGTTAATAATCAGATATTTTAAAGTTGTTTATTTAATTAAAATCCCATGAGATCAAAAATTGCAGGATCAAAGAGTTTCTGGTCTGTCAATTCTAAGACTTAATTAAATTGAGTAACTTGCATAAAAATTAATTTACACATCAAAATGGTTGAAATTGAAAGAAAGTTTCTTGTGAAATCAAATGATTTTAAAGAACAGGCTTTTACTCAAAATAAAATTGCTCAGGGATATTTAAGTTCAATTCCCGAAAGAACAGTTCGTGTCAGAATTAAAGGCCAGAGAGGATTTATTACAATTAAAGGAATCGGACATCAGGGCGGAATGTCCCGTTTTGAATGGGAAAATGAAATTCCGCTTGATGAAGCCCAGGAATTACTGAAATTATGTGAAAAAGGTAAAATTGAAAAAACACGTTTCGAAATAAAATCAGGAGATCATGTTTTTGAAGTGGATGAATTTTATGGTGAGAACGAGGGCTTAATTATGGCCGAAATAGAATTGCAATCTGAAAACGATGAATTCGAAAAACCGGATTGGTTAGGAGAAGAAGTAACGAACGATCCGAGATATTACAACGCCTATTTAAGTAAAAATCCCTTTAAAGACTGGGGAAAAGAATAGTTTTATGACAGCAGCATATGATTTAATAATTGTGGGAGGTGGTCCCATTGGCCTGGCCTGTGCAATCGAAGCCCAAAAGAAAAACCTGAATTACCTGATTATAGAAAAAGGAGCAATTGTAAACAGTATTTTCAATTATCCCTTGTACATGACTTTTTTTTCAACTGCCGAAAGGCTTGAGATCGGGGACATCCCATTTAATTGCCTGGCACCAAAACCGGGTCGTCAGGAAGCTTTGGAATATTACAGAAATATACATCGTTACTTTAATTTCTCCATCCATTTGTTTGAAAGAGTGGCTGAAGTCAAAAAGCAGGAAGGCAGATTATTTAAAGTAAAGACAGATAAAAATTCATACGAAGCTAAAAACGTAATTATCGCAACCGGTTTTTATGATATTCCAATCGAAATGAATGTAAAAGGCGAGGAGTTAGCAAAAGTCCGCCATTATTATAAGGAAGCGCATGAATATGCTTTTAGAAATGTTCTGGTAGTCGGTGCTAATAATTCTTCTGTTGATGCGGCTTTGGAATGTTGGAGAAAAGGGGCGAATGTTACTATGGTCATTCGTAAAAACGAAATTAACAATCGCGTTAAATATTGGGCTAAACCGGATATTGAAAACCGAATAGCAGAAGGAAGTATTACAGCGTATTTCGAATCGAATATTACTGAAATCAAGGATAATGAGGTTGAAATTCAAACTCCAAAAGGAAAAATTACAATAGAAAATGATTTTGTTTTAGCCTTAACAGGGTATCAGCCGGATTTATCGTTTTTAGAAAATATGGGAATTCAATTGTCTGATGATGAAATGAAAACGCCAACCTATCATCCGGAAACTATGGAAACGAATGTGCCGGGATTATTTCTCGCAGGAGTCATTTGTGGCGGAATGCACACGCACAAATGGTTTATTGAAAATTCCAGAATTCACGCCAATATGATAATGGATTATATAACAGCCCAATAAAAAATAGCCACAGATTAAAAGATTTAGCGATTAATCGTAATCTATTAAATCCTTTAATCTGTGGCAAAATAAAAATATTAAGAACTACAGGAAAGCATAGAACAACCCACTTTTGAGCGGGCCCAATCGGGTCTTTTGGCAAACCATTTTTCCATTTCCGGCTGTTCGTCATATGGTTTTTGAAGTAGTGAATAGAATTCGCTGACCAAAGAAAAATCTCCCTGATCTGCAGCATCAATACTTAACTGGGCCATATAATTTCGTAACACATATTTCGGATTTATAGTATTCATTTTTGCAATACGCTCTTCGTCCGAAAGCTTTTCTGTCTGTAATCTTTTTAAGTAAGAGGAAAACCAGCTGGTCCAGTTTTCCAATACATTGTTGGCAATTTCTTTCGGGATATAAAAAGCGTCTATAATTTTTTCGAAGGCATTTTCAACGGAGTCTTCCTTTTTAATGCGATTCAAATTCCTGAAAAAGATTGTCATATCGGTTTCTGATAATTGCAAATTTTCTTCTAAATCAGTAATTAATTCACTGTCAGTTTCAATTGAAGTAAATAATCCTAATTTACTTAGAAACATTTCTTTATAATCGGAATTGAATTTGTTTATAAAAGATTCTAAGATATTTTCTAAAGGCTTAGCATCATTAATTAACGGATAAAGTGCATTGGCCAGCTGATACAAATTCCACTGCGCGACCTGAGGCTGATTTCCAAATCGATATCTTCTGTTTTGACTGTCAGTAGTATTCGGAGTCCAATTTGGATCGTAGTTTTCTAACCAGCCGTAAGGACCATAATCAATTGTAATTCCGTGAATAGACATATTATCCGTATTCATCACACCATGAACAAAACCAACTCTTTGCCAGTGTAAAATCATTTCACGCGTGGTATCGGCCACTTTTTGAAAAAACTGTACATATTGATCTTTAGGCTCTCCTTCAATTTCAGGGAAATAATGTTTGATCGTATATTCCACAAATTGCTTCAGGTTTTTCAATTCATTACGGGAAGTGATCATTTCGAAACTTCCAAAACGGATAAAAGATGGAGCCACACGACAAACGATCGCACCTTTTTCGTAGGCAGGATTTCCGTTGTATAAAATATCACGCAAAACTTCATCACCCGAAAGCATCAAAGAAAGGGATCGGGTAGTGGGAACACCCAGATAAAACATGGCTTCGGCACATAAATATTCCCGGATTGAAGAACGCAGAACGGCCAGACCATCGGCAGTTCTGGAATAAGGAGTTTTTCCTGCACCTTTCAACTGAAGTGTAAAAAACTGATTATTATGTTCTACTTCTGTTAAGTTTATAGCACGGCCATCTCCCAATTGTCCGGCCCAATTTCCAAATTGATGTCCGGCATAACACAGGGCATAAGGACGCGTTTCAGGAAGAACTTCTTTTCCTGAAAAAGCATTTAAAAAAGGTTCCGACTGAATTTCATCCTTAGAAATTCCAACCAGTTCAGCTACAGTTTCTGAGGCATGAATTAGTTGGGGATTAGCTGGTTTTGTTGGATTTACATAGGAAAAAAGCGCATTTGTAACCTGACGGGGTTCATTAGATTCGTCAGGATCTGCAGGTAATTCGGCTGTAAATCTATTGTTTATTTTTAAGTTTTTCATTGTATTTATTAGGCTAGTTTATCAGCATACATTTTTTTTAGTTTCTGTACTTTCGGGTCAATTACGATTTGGCAATAACGAGCGTCCTGATTGTTATTATAATAGTTTTGATGATCTTCTTCGGCATTATAAAAGACTTCAAATGACTTTAGTTCCGTTACAATCGAGTCTTCGAATAAAGGTTTGACTTCTTCAAAAACCTGTTCTGCAATTTCTCTTTGAATATCATCATGATATAAAATAATCGAACGATATTGTGTTCCGCTATCACCACCCTGACGATTTAAAGTTGTCGGATCATGACTTGTCATAAAAATTGAAATTAAGTCATGATATGAAATTATGTCAGGATTAAAAGTTACCTGAATCACCTCGGCATGACCCGTTCTTCCGGTACAAACTTCACGGTAGGGCGGATTTTTGATAAAACCTCCTGAAAATCCTGATTTTAACGTCTCTATTCCTTTTAAACGCTGGATTACAGCTTCAATACACCAAAAACATCCACCACCAAAAGTTGCAACCGATAAATTTTCCATAAATCTTATAGTTTAAGTTTTATTGCCCTATTAATCCGATAGAATATTGTGATAAATTTTTATAAAAAAGACTATTTAATTAAAGATACCAAAAGGTTATCTAATGTTTGAAGTTTATAATTGATAAATTCTCAATTCTATAAAAAAGCAATATATTTGCAATCAAATACAGGCACACTAATGAATAGCAAAAATAGTACCATCACTTTAGAAACCTATTTTCAGGAATTTAGAAAAAATATTGTTGGTGTAAACCAGGAATTTAGTTCTCCATATGGCAAAAAACAGATCATTTATACCGACTGGACTGCCAGTGGCAGGCTGTATCGCCCGATCGAAGAGAAACTTCTGAATGAATTTGGGCCTTTTGTTGCAAACACCCATACTGAAACTACCGTGTCAGGTACTGCAATGACAAAAGCATATCATCATGCCAGAAATATTATAAAACGTCATACCAATGCCAGTCAGGACGATGTCCTGATTACTGACGGTACCGGAATGACGGGTGTTGTCAATAAATTCCAGCGTATTTTAGGTTTAAAAATACCGGAAAACTTAAAGGATTGTACGATTGTACCTGCTGAAAAAAAACCAATTGTTTTTATTTCACACATGGAGCATCATTCCAATCAAACTTCGTGGTTAGAGACGATTGCAGATGTTGAAATTATTCCATCCTGTGAAAAAGGGCTTTTTTGCCTGGACAATCTGGAACAATTATTACAAAAATATAGCGACAGAACCATTAAAATTGCTTCCATCACTTCTTGCTCTAATGTTACGGGATTAAAAACGCCTTTTCATGAAGCTGCCAAAATGATGCACCAGCACAATGGAGTTTGTTTTGTAGATTTTGCCTGTTCAGGGCCTTACGTATCAATTGACATGCATCCAGAAGATCCGGAATCTTACTTAGATGCGATTTTCTTTTCTCCACATAAATTTTTAGGAGGACCGGGAACTTCCGGTGTTCTTATCTTTAATAAAAAATTATACCATAATATGATTCCCGATTGTCCCGGAGGCGGAACCGTGAGCTGGACAAATCCATGGGGGGAACATAAATATGTTGAAAATATTGAAGACCGCGAAGATGGGGGAACGCCCGGATTTCTGCAAGTTATAAAAACGGCTTTAGCCATTGAGCTGAAAGAAGAGATGGGAATTGAAAACATTTTACAACGTGAACATGAAATTGTTGATTATGTTTTTAATGAACTGGATCCGGTTGATAATATTAAGATTTTGGCAGGACAGCATAAAAATCGTCTGGGTGTTGTTTCCTTTTTTATTGAGGAACTTCATTTTAATTTGGGCGTAAAATTACTGAATGACAAATTTGGAATTCAAACCAGAGGAGGGTGCAGCTGTGCCGGAACTTACGGGCATTTTCTATTGCATGTAGATCAGGAAACCTCAAATAAATTAGTCGACGAAATTACAATTGGAGATCTGATCAAAAAACCGGGATGGATCAGGATGTCTATTCACCCAACAACAACCGATGAAGAGATTGCTTTTGTTTGTAAAAGTATTAAAGAACTTGCCGGAAATCACAAAGAGTGGGCTTTGGACTATTCGTATAATAAAATCACAAACGAGTTTATTCATAAAAATGCCAACTCATTTGAAGATGAATTGGTGGCAGGCTGGTTTAAATCGTAAGAGTTAAAAAAACAAACCCGACAGTTTTAAAAAATCTGTCGGGTTTGTTTTTTAATTTCATTATTTAGATTCCTGGAATTTTTTGAGAGATAGGAGAGCCTGTTTCTGAATTTTTCCCTGAAAAAAACCGGTCCATCCCAATAAAAGTCCGGTAAAGCCAAAAGCCTGTTTCGACCATTTCCATACATCAAAATGATCGGTGTGTTTGATGATTAAACCATCCTGAAAAATAAATTCGGCATAAATCCGATTGACAACTGTTCTGTTTGTTTTGCTGAAATTATAAGTAGCCACCCAATTTGCAGAACCTGAAAATTCATCGGCTTTAATATTTGAAAATTCAATCTTCAGATTTCCTTTGCTTCTTGAAAGCAGCATCTCCCACATTTTAGAAACCTGTCCTTCTTTTAGTAAACCAAAAGCTGGATCAATAAAATGTATCTTGGGATGATAGCATTCGCTCATTGTCTTATAGTCAGCATTTCCAAAAGCAGTATAGAACTTAGCAATTAAGTTTTCGTTTGAATTCATTTTTTTAATACAATTAGACTCTAATATAATACTTATTTTATAAAAAATTAATTACAAAGTACTAATTTCTTTTGCTGTATCATATGATTTTTTCGAAGTGTCAAATGCTGTAGAAAAATAATTCGTTTTGTTTACTGTTGTAAAGTATCCGGTCTGATTTCCGAAAGTATTCGAACCTCCGACAATAATAAATCTAATCCCTTTTATATCCGTTTTTTTCAGCTTAGCCATTTCTGCCGTTGTAAAATAATAATAGGAGGTTGTTTTGCCATCTGCAGACTCCTTACTATTTTTATCTACACACGGAATAACATCGCCATTGGCTAAATCTACATAAACACCACCTGAAATTCGTGATTTTTCATTGGCGGTAACAATTGATAATTTTAAAATTCCGCCTTTTTCTGTTTTTGCAACCTGAACTTTTGTTTCGCCGGTGTACGCATATTTTTCGCAGATAAAGGTATATTCCTGTGTAGCGGGATAAGGTTTAGAACCATTCACTGTCATAGTTTCCTGAGCACTTGCTAAAGTCGAAACGAACAACAACACAAAAAGGGGGAATTTTAAATTCATATTTTTATTCTTTTAATTTAGTTTCGAAATTTTCTTCCCAATCCATTGACTTGATGGCCGAAATTAAATTTTCTTCATTTACAAAAACACGAAGCTCTTTGTTGGCCACCTTCTTTGTGTAGGTAGCGTGGTAACGGTAAATCACCTCTTGTTTGGTTTTGTAAACACCATCTAATTTCAAATCAACAAAACTGCCATAATACTGTCTGAAACGCTGACAGGTTTTTGTCAGACGCTCCTCGGTCGTGTTCTCCATTACGGATTTGGTCACTTCAGTTTCATTAAAAGGCTTGAACTTAGAAGTATTACAGGTTTCCAGAACTCTTTTTCCCAAATCATACGCTTTTTTCTGCTGACCGGAATTAATTTCTGATGGATCTACTTTTGTAATTTTAAGATCTTCAGTGTCTCTGCTGACTGTTTTTGATTTACATCCTACTAATAAGGACAAACATATAATCAATATTGCTTTCTTCATAACTATTTATGTTATTTTTAATAATAAGTTAGGGTCGGGACAGTTTTCTATATAAAAGTTCAAGTCGTTTATATTGCAGACTCCGGGATAATCGCCGTTGTAATTTTCAATATTATTAATAATCTGAAAGTGTAAATGTGGCGCATAATCTCCGTTAACTGTTGAATCTCCAAAAGTTGCTAAACTTTCCCCTTTTTTGAAAATGTCCCCAACGGTTAGGTTTTCTATACTTTCTAACGATAAATGTCCGTATAAAGTATAAAATTTTTCATTTTCCACTTCATGCTCCATAATAATAGTGGGGCCGTAATCTCCAATACCAATATTATTTTTAAAACTATGTATTTTACCATCAAGCGGCGCTATAATAGTTGTCCCGACTTTTCCCCATAAATCAAGTCCAATGTGAATGTTGCGTTCCGGAGTTGCTCCGTCTTTAAAAATGCTGCTCCGCTGGTAAAGATTCCGACCCTCGATATAACCGCCAAACGCAATTTCTGCGTTGTTGTTTTGCAAATAATTGGAAATAAAAACTTCAAATTCTTCAGCATTTACAGGTTTGTTTTTAACCAATTCTTTGTTAGTGACCGATAAATCTAATGGTCTGTATTTTGAAAAATCAATACTTGAGTCAATAACTTTTGTAGAAGGCAAGGATTTTAAAATGGAGGTAAGGGTTTTCATAAAGGTAAATTAAGCTACTTTTTCAATGATTATTAATTCGTTATGAACTTCTATTCGGGGCAACATTTTTGAGTTAAACAATTTAGGATTTATTTCCGAAATGTACTTCCTGTTTCTAACATTATGTGCTTCATCCAGAATCATGGTATTAAAAAGTATAAAACCCTGATTTTTCAAAAGGGAACAGACCCGTTCGCTAAAAAACTTTTCGAATAGAAAATTAGGCATTTTTATATCTTCAAAAACATCAATGATAATTAAATTGTAATTTTCTTTCGTTTTTAACACAAATTCAAATGCATCATCAATAATAATTTCAAGCTGTTTAATCTTATTGAGGTTAAAATATTGGTTCGCTATCTGAATCATATCCGGATCAATTTCAACACCTGTGATTTTTCCTTTATATTCAATTTCATCCACTAACGTTTTAATTACGCTTCCCCCCGCAACTCCCAACAATAAAATGTGATCCATCTCAAGAATATTTTGATACCCAATATTTCTTAAACCATACCTTAATATACGCTGCAGGCTTCCATAAGAATAATTGGTGTTCTCAGAATCCAGAACCAATTCGCCATTGGCCCATGTAACTTCGATTATTTTACTTCTGGCCGATTTTTTTTTGAATATTTTGATAGGAATCAGATAACTGAATATTTTTTGAATCATTTTCTCCTCGTTTTACCCAAAAATAACATTTAAATCTTTTATTTTGCCGGAAAAAATAAATTTTAATGAAGAAACAGTTGTATAAATTTATCTTTTTTAAGCTAATGGGCTGGAAGATAGTGGGGATTGAAAATGCAGAAGTAAAAAAATGTATCCTGATGGTAATGCCTCATACAAGCAATCATGATTTTTATTTAGGAATCTTCACCAGGGGAATTTCGGGCTTAGAAAT
Source organism: Flavobacterium circumlabens (assembly GCF_004345565.1). Taxonomy (GTDB): domain Bacteria; phylum Bacteroidota; class Bacteroidia; order Flavobacteriales; family Flavobacteriaceae; genus Flavobacterium; species Flavobacterium circumlabens. The sequence continues at coordinate 83,569 of NZ_SLWA01000006.1, forward strand.
GAATTGGGTTGGAAAGAAAGAATTGTTTAAGTTTCCGTTCGGATATTATTTCAGAAGTGTAGGGGGTGAGCCGTTAGACCGTTCAGGAGGTTTAAATAAAGTAGATTCGATAGCGGCTATTTTTGAGCGCAAGGAGGTTTTTCGTTTAGCAGTTGCCCCTGAAGGAACACGTAAAAAAGTTGCTGAAATAAAAAGTGGATTTTATTATATAGCGCTTAAAGCGAATGTTCCAATAGTGCCTGTAGCTTTTGACTGGGGCAAAAAAGAAGTAAATTTAGGAATGCCCTTTTTTCCAACCGGAAATTATGAAGCTGATTTGCAAGTCCTGAAAAAACATTATGATGACGTTATAGGTAAAATACCGGAAAGAGGCTATCATTTTTAACAAAAAAACAATAATATTAACAAGATAAAAACCATAATTATAATTTTATCGTAAGTATAAATAACTTTCTAAAATTATAATTATGAAAAATCTATTTATTACATCCGCATTTTTAGTTTTACTTTTTGCATCTTGCGATAGTAACGACTCTGATAACAACAATAGTACAGATACGCCTGAATTAACATTGGTTACTTCGAGCAATACTTCTGGAAAAATTACTTACACAGATTTACTGGCAGCTGCACCAATGGTGAAATCTTTTACCATAGCATCATTAGATGCTGAAGGAATTTCATACAACAGTGAAACAGATGCTGTTATTGTAGCTTCAAGAACTAACAATAAATTAGAAACCTACACCGGAATAAAAAGTGCTCTGAAAGCAGGTACAGATAATTTGACGCTATCCATAAGTAGTTTGACAGGGGAATTTACCAACGCCAGAGAAACTGCAGTTTCAGGAGACATTGTCGTAGTGGCCCAGGATCAGCTGGCTTCTAACGGAATGATAAATAAATTCTTTGTTTATAAAAAAACTGCAGCAAATTTTTCTTTGGTAAAAACATTTACAACAGACTTTAAATTGTGGGGAATTCACATTAATGGAAACGATTTATACGCTGTTGCTGATTTAACAGGTGATCTTGTTTTCTTCAAAGATTTTATGAATAATGCTTCAGGAACAATTACAGCTACCAAACGAGTTACAATTGCTGGTTTAACACGTTCCCATGGAATAACTTATTCTTCTTCTGATGATGTAATGATTTTAACAGATGTAGCAAGTGCAACATCAGGAACAGACGGAGGGTTGATCGTAATAAAAAACTTTTCGACTGTTTTTAACGCTACAATGACTGGCGGAACAATTGCTTTAATGAATCAGATTAGAGTTTATGGTCCCAATTCAACGTTGGGGAATCCTGTAGATGTTGCTTATGATACTGTTACAAAAAAGATTTATGTAGCCGAGAGACTTAATGCCGGTGGACAAGTGCTGACTTTTAACTATCCGACAATGACCGGTGATTTTGCTCCGGTAAATGTAAGAGCTGAAGCCGGAGTAACTTCAGTATTTATATTGAGAAAATAATAACCAATTTTATTTTACAAATGAAACGGCCTAAATTCAGAATTTGACTTTAGGCCGTTTTTTATGGTATTATTCCATCTCCTGAGAATTGCTTAAATGAAAAATATTTTAGAATATTTTCAAATACGCGATATTTTCAAATTAGGGGACATATACCTTAAATGTTCCGTTTTTATAGAAAAATACAATTTTCCCGATTTCATCCTCATTTGAAGGAACACCTGAACTTTTTGTTTCTAAGAAATTTCTTTTTTCTTCTTTTATATCTTCATTCGAATTAAATCCTGAAAATAAATCTCCTGAAGCAGAAGTATCAGTTACTGGAAGAGGAGGGCTTGTTTTTTCAATTTCAGCGATAATCTCGGTTTCATTATTTTTAGAAATCTCCTCTTTTTTAGGAAAACTTCCTTTTCCATTTAAGATCCAGTATAGATCTACATCCGGAAAAACCTCTGCAATTTTTAATACAAAATCTAAACTCGGCTTGTTTCTTCCGGAAAGGAGGTGGGACATGCTGGAGCGTTGCACACCGATTTTATCCGCAAATGCAGAGGCATTTAATCCATAATAATCGAGGATAACTTCTAGTCTTTTAACAAAATCATCGATGTTTACCATTGTAAATTATTATAATTAATTCGTATGTTTACAAATGTAATTAAAAGAATTTAAATAACCTATTTTACAGATGTAAATTAGTATTTTTAATCATATAACAGCAGGTTTTTACTCTAAGTAATAGTATTTAACTATTTGATAATCAGTATTTTTATACTTTTAATTAACACAAGTCACAATTGTTAACAGCAGAAGGTTAGAATCACTAAATTACCTTAAATTATCTGTTTACAATTCTAAATTTAGCTTCTTTTTTCTTGTTTACAATTGTAAAAATAAAGATGTTTACTTTTGTAAACTAATAGAAAGACAATGAATTTAGAACAATTATTTGACCAATACAAAGAACAATCGATAGAAGGACGTTACCTGACTTTAGATCATATTCAGCCTTTATTAGACAGATTAAATACTAATGACCAGGTTAAGCTTATAGGTAAATCAGTTTTAGATAAACCTATATATAGTTACCAGGCGGGTACCGGAGAAACACGCATTTACTTATGGTCACAAATGCATGGAAATGAAAGTACCACTACAAAAGCACTCTTTGATTTTATTAATGTTTTAAACAGCGGATCTGATTTTGCTGATAAAATGCTTAAAACCTTTACCTTTTATTGTATTCCCATCTTAAATCCTGACGGAGCAGCTCTCTATACCCGTGAAAATGCCAATAAGATAGACCTGAACCGTGATTCTCAAAATCTTACGCAGCCAGAAAGCAATGTGCTAAGAAATGTCTTCGAGTCCTTTAAACCGCATTATTGTTTTAATCTTCATGATCAGCGCACTATTTTTGGGGCTGGAGACACAGGAAAACCTGCAACTGTTTCCTTTTTAGCACCTTCTTATAATGAAGAAAGGGAAGTAAATGATAACCGATTAAAGGCTATTAATGTAATCGCAGGAATAAATGACGTTTTGCAGGAATATATTCCCGGACAAGTTGGTCGCTTTGATGATTCCTTTAATATCAATTGTATTGGAGATACCTTTCAGTTTCTGGGTGTTCCGACAATTTTATTTGAGGCAGGCCACTATACAAACGACTATAACCGCGAAATAACCAGAAAGTTCATCTTTTTCTCACTTATTTCAGCATTTAAAATACTTTCCGAAAACGATTTAGTTGATAATAGATTTTATGATTATTTGAATATTTCACAAAATAAAGTCGTTTTTTATGATTTTATGTATAAAAATATCAAAATAAATTATGATGGTATCGAAATTATTACGAATTTTGTCGCACAATACAGAGAAGAATTGATTGAAAATAAGATTCATTTCAATGCCTATATAGTTGAAGTAGGCGAATTAGAAAATTATTTCGGACATTATGAATATGACGCCAAAGGAGCAAGCTATTCAGATGACTTTAGTAATTTTCCGAATTTGAATCAAAAAGCAGATTTTTATTTAAATAAAAATATTAAATTTGTTAACGGATTGATAAAAAGTTAATTTTTATATGAATTTGTTATTTTTTATATATATTTTTATACTTTGTTATAGCAATTAGTAATATTAATTAAAGAATTATGAGTAAATTTCGTTTAGATGAAGTAGATCACCAGATTTTAGATATGTTAATAGACAATACGAGAGTTCCGTTTACTGACATAGCAAAAAAACTATTGATATCTGCTGGAACAGTACATGTTAGAGTAAAAAAAATGGAAGACGCAGGGATAATAATGGGATCTTCACTAGCCTTAGATTACGATAAATTAGGGTATTCATTTATTGCTTATGTGGGAGTGTTTTTGAATAATACATCTCAGACTAAATTTGTATTAGAGCGAATCAATCAAATTCCATTCGTAACGGTAGCATCTGTTACTACAGGAAAATTCAATATTTTTTGCAAAATCAGAGCAAAAGATACTAAGCATGCAAAAGAAGTAATCTTCATGATCGATGATATCGAGGGAGTTTACAGAACAGAAACTATGATTTCATTAGAAGAAAGTATAAACGATAAGAAGCGTTTGATGCATACTATTTTTAAAAATATGTAATATTTTCTTGAATGCTATATTAAAATATAACCTCAAGTTTATTCTTGGGGTTTTTTTATGACCTATTAACCAACCAACTATAACACGATTATGTATACGTTACCCAAAATTGAGCGTTTTAATCAAGATGTTCTCTCAAAATATCACATTTACAATAGTGTTTTTATAACATTGCCTTTTGATTCTATTGATAATACAGGGGTTTTACTTCCTTTATTTACAGAAACTTGTGAAACAGGATTTAAGAAACAGGAAACACCAAAGGAAATTTTTGATTTCTTTTCCAATAAATATTTAAACAATGCTTCCGAGAGTGAAAAAATCGATTTAATGTTTCGGTTTATTCAGTACATAGAGCGTCAGATTGTACTTTTTGATGCAATCGAAGATGCTGCTTTCCCTGAGGTTAATAACATGGAAGGACGTGGCTCGCTGCGTGATATAAAGGAAAGATCAGATGCTAAGGAGAAGGACGATGAACTGATTGAATTTCTTGAAAATTTTAATGTCAGAACCGTATTAACAGCGCATCCTACACAATTTTACCCCGGACCTGTTTTGGGAATTATAAATGATTTAACAGAAGCGATCCGATTGAATGATTTGCTGAAAATCAAACAGCTTTTAGCACAGCTTGGAAAAACACCTTTCATACAAAATGAAAAGCCAAACCCTTATGATGAAGCAGTTAGCCTTATCTGGTATCTGGAGAATGTTTTCTATGCGACTTCAGGTGAAATTGTTCACTATCTTCAAAAAAATATCCTTAACGGAAATGCAATTCAAAACCAATTAATTAAGCTTGGATTCTGGCCGGGAGGTGACCGTGACGGAAATCCTTTTGTGACAACAGAGATTACTTTAAAAGTAGCAGACCGCTTGCGAACTTCTATTTTAAAGTGTTATTATGTTGAAATGAGAAATCTAAAAAGAAAGTTAACGTTCTCAGGAGTAGATACTTTAGTTGCTGAACTTGAACATAAGCTTTATCGTTCTGTTTTTTATTCCAAAGGTGAAATTTACATTACTTTAGACGAATTACTGACTCAGCTGAACAAAATCAGAAGCATAATTATTGAAAAACATCAGTCTTTGTATCTAGATGAACTGGAAGCTTTTTTAGTGAAAATTAATTTATTCGGATTCCATTTTGCTACACTGGACATTCGTCAGAACAGTAAAATTCATAATGTCGTTTTTAAAGATGTTGTAGATCATTATCTAAATTCAGGTTCTACAATATTCCCGGATAATTATTTCGAATTATCCGAAGAAGAGAAATTAGTTGTTTTATCTAAAGTTAAAGGAGAATTAAATCCGGCTGAATTTGAGGATGAAATTACAAGATCTACATTGGAATCCGTACAAGCGATAAAAACGATTCAGAAAGCCAATGGAGAATTTGGTGCCAATCGTTATATTATTAGTAATAACGAAAGTGCGCTCAATGTCATGGAAACCTTTGCTATGATTCGGCTGAATAACTGGGAGAATCCTACCGTTGATATTATTCCGCTTTTCGAATCTGTTGATGATTTACAGAAAGCACATGAAATAATGGAGCAATTGTATACCAATCCGGAGTATTCGAAACATTTAAAAGCGCGTGATAACAAACAAACTATTATGCTTGGTTTCTCTGACGGAACGAAAGATGGCGGTTATTTAATGGCTAATTGGAGTATCTATCAGGCAAAAATTGCTTTAACGGAAATTTCAAGAAAATATGGTGTGAAAGCAATTTTCTTTGACGGACGTGGCGGACCTCCTGCGCGTGGTGGAGGAAAAACACATAAGTTTTATGCATCTTTGGGTCCGAAAATTGAAAATAACGAAATTCAGATTACAGTACAGGGGCAAACCATCAGTTCTAATTTCGGAACATTGGATTCCTGTCGTTATAATATTGAAAACTTATTAAGTGCCGGTGTTACCAACCAGGTATTCAGTAAAGAAAAGAACGAATTAAGTCCGGAGGAAACCGCAATTTTAACACAATTGGCCGGTTTAGGATATGATAAATACTTGAGTTTCAAAAATCATCCTAAATTTATCCCGTATTTAGAGAAAATGAGTACGCTGAAATATTATTCCAAAACGAATATTGGAAGCCGCCCTTCTAAAAGAAGTAAATCGGAACAATTAGATTTTGCTGATTTAAGAGCGATCCCGTTTGTAGGTTCATGGAGTCAGTTAAAACAAAATGTACCCGGATTTTTTGGAGTAGGAACTGCTTTGAAGTATTTTGAAGACACCAATCAGTGGGATAAAGTTTATGATTTATATCACGACTCCTTATTTTTCAGAACGCTTCTTGAAAACAGTATGATGTCTTTGGCAAAATCATTTTTCCCATTGACGGCTTATATGAGAAAAGATCCTGAGTTTGGTGAATTCTGGCAGATTATCTATGACGAATTTGTAGAAACAAAACGTCTTTTGCTTAAAATTGCCGACCACAAAACACTGATGGAAAATTACCCTGATGGTATAGCATCCATTCAGATTAGAGAGCGTATCGTTATGCCATTGTTGACGATACAGCAATATGCGTTGTTGCGAATTAATGAATTGAACAAAGAAAATGGCGGTAATGATGAGCTGATCAAAGTGTATGAGAAAATCGTGACGAGATCTCTTTTCGGAAATACAAATGCAAGTAGAAATTCAGCTTAAAAGGCAGTTTTAGGATATTTAAAATTTAAAAAATACAGAAAATGAATTCAGCCCAATTAGTAGAAAATGAATATTCAGGAGGATTTGCAACTTACGTTCGGGAAGCCGGAGATGTAAATCTGATTGAAGAATTAGAAATTTCCTTACACGCTTTTATCAAATTTGTTCAAAATATTCCAATGGATAAATTCGATTATCGCTATGCAGCAGGTAAATGGACCATCAAAGATATTATTCAGCATATTATTGATACGGAACGTATTTTTGCTTATCGGGCATTGCGTTTTTCAAGATTCGACAAAACACCATTACAGAGTTTTGAGGAAAATGATTATGCCGCTAATACCAATGCAGGCGGAAGAAGTATTCAGGATTTATTAACGGAATTATCTGCTGTAAGGCACTCCAATTTATTATTTTACAAAAGCTTATCTGAAGAACAGCTTAAAGCTATTGGAACTGCTTCCAATAATCAGATTTCTGTTCGTGCTCTGGGTTTTGTAATTATAGGCCATCAAAAACACCATCAGAAAGTTTTTGAAGAGAGGTATTTGTAGGCTTTCTTTATCGTATAAAAAAATCCTGTGAATTTATTTTCAGAGGATTTTTTTTTTGCAATACTGTCATTTCATTGAATTGACACTTGCTTCGTCAATTTTATTTATTCCGCTCCACAACCGCAAGTCCAAACCTAATCTTATCATACGGCATTTTTTGTTCAAAATAATCATAATAAGGTTTGAGGGCTGTTGGATATTCTAATGCTACTTGTGCTTTATGGAGTAACTTAACTTCGTCTTCAGAAACAAATTGACTTAAATCTATATCATTTCCATCAACGTATAACTTAGCTAAATGTGAAATGATAGTAGTTTGCCCTAAATTTCGTTTTCCGGCAATTTCTTCTACCGAAGCGCCATTTTGAAACAATTCCAAAGTTGTTTTATAGGTGTTGCTCTCTTTTTTAGGCTTGGCATTCGCTTTTTTTACCTTTTCGTAATAAATAATGGCATCTATAAATTCTGACCCGTATTTTTCAAGTTTTGCTTTTCCGACACCATCGATCGCAAGGAATTCCTCGTCGGTCATTGGTTTTAAGATTTCCATTTGTCTTAAAGCCGCATCACTAAAAATGACATAAGCAGGAACTTCTTCATCTTTGGCAATTTCATAGCGTAATTTTCGCAGTATTTCAAAAAGCGAATTTTTAACGGTTTTAGCTTTTGTTTCTTTAATTTCATTTTTATCAATTACTTTTTTAACAAGGGTATTTAATTTTACTTTTTCACCTTCAAACAAGACTTTTTTAGCAAAGGGAGTAAGCAGGATTTTATTATGCTGGTGAAAAGCAATTTCACAATATCCAAGATTGATTAATTGAATTAAGTATTGATTCCAGTCGTACCAAGAAATATCAGCGCCAATTCCGTACGTTTTTAGCGTTTGATAATTTTTTTCGTAGATATATGCGTTTTTTGAGCCTCTTAAAAAATCTACAATTACAGCCAAAGGTTCAGATTCCTGTAAACGGCTAATAGCAGACAATGCTTTTTGCGCGAGAATCGTACCATCAAAAAATGTTGGAGGATTTTTGCAAATATCGCAATTACCGCAGTTTTCTTTCACCAATTCACCAAAGTAGGAGAGCAGAATTTTTCGCCTGCAGCTTAAAGCATCAGCATATTGCTTCATTCTTTCCAGTTTCGCCAGTTGCACATCAGCGTTCAATCCTTCGGAAGCAAATTTCTGCAGCTGAATAACATCGGCATAACTTTCAAATAAAATCGTTTCCGCAGGTAATCCATCGCGGCCTGCGCGGCCAATTTCCTGATAGTATCCTTCTATATTTTTGGGTAAATTATAATGAATGACCCAGCGAACATTCGATTTGTCAATTCCCATTCCGAAAGCAATTGTGGCGCAAACTACCTGACAATCGTCATTGATGAATTCGTCCTGTGTTTTGGCACGTACTTTATTATCCAATCCGGCGTGATAGGCTTTTGCTGCAATTCCGTTCTTTTTCAGTTTATCAGCCAGTTCTTCAGTTGTTTTCCTGCTCAGGCAATAGATAATTCCGCATTCATTTGGTTTGCTCTCTACAAAATCAATGATTTGTTTGACACGATCTAAAGCCGGACGAACTTCCAGACTTAGATTTTTCCTGTCGAAAGAAGCTACAAAGGTTTTCGGGTTTTTTAAGTTTAACTGTTTGGTAATATCGGTACGGGTGGCTTTATCGGCTGTGGCGGTAAGCGCCAGAACCGGAGTAGAAGGGAAGCGGCTTTTTAAATATCCCAGATTGGTATAAGCAGGGCGGAAGTCATGTCCCCAGGAGGAAATGCAATGCGCTTCATCTATAGCGATCAGGCTAATGGTCAATTCGCTAAACACGACATCCAGATACGATAAACTTTCGGGTGCAATGTAAACCAGTTTAAAGGTATTGGGTTTTAAATTGTCTATAAAATACTGCTGCTCTTCAGCGGATTGGCTGCTATTGATATAACAAGCCTGAATTCCGTTCGTCTTTAAGCTGTCAACCTGATCTTTCATCAAAGCAATCAGCGGTGAAATTACAATTGTAATTCCGGGCAAAACTAATGCCGGTAACTGAAAACAGATTGATTTCCCGCCTCCGGTTGGCATAATAGCCAGGGCATCCTGACCTGAGAGGATAGTATTTATAATGGTTTCCTGATTGGGTCTGAATTTTTCAAATCCAAAGTTTTCCTTTAGTTTGGCATGTAGTATTTCTGAATTCATTGGGCTGATATTACTTTAAGTAAGATGCAAATATAGTATTTTTCTTATAATTTAATTGATTTATTTCGACTCATAAAAAAAGGAACCCGATTAAGAGTTCCTTTAGTTTATTTAGAAAGTGATAAATTAATCTTCATCATCGTCTTCGTCATCATCGTCAGCAATATCATCTTTGTCTTTATCGTCGTCATCATCGTCATCGCCATCAACATCCGGTTTGTCCAGAGTATCGTCATCATCATCGTCATCAATATCATCATCAAGATCAAGACCTTTTACCGGCTCGATTACATCAACATCTACGTCAATATCATCATCTTCATCGTAATTTTCAATTCTATCAGCAAGTTTAGTACTAATTTTTACTAAATAAATAGTGTCTTCAGTACGAACTTCAACAGCTTCGATCAATTCGTTTTTAGCATTTCTAAAACGGATAACATCCGAATCATCATAACCATCAGGAAATTTTTCCACCAAAAGGTTTAGAATTTCGTTGGTAAGTTTAGCGTAGTCTACTATAACTCTTTTCATAAAATTATCCTATAAATCTAATAAATATGCAAAAATTAACGGAGCAACAATTGTAGCATCCGACTCAATAATAAATTTAGGGGTTTTGATGTCTAATTTACCCCAGGTGATTTTCTCGTTCGGAACTGCTCCGGAATAGGATCCGTAGCTAGTTGTTGAATCTGAAATCTGGCAGAAATAACTCCAAAACGGAATATCATGCATTTCCATATCCTGATATAACATTGGTACTACGCAAATAGGGAAGTCTCCTGCAATACCACCACCAATTTGGAAAAATCCAATTCCTTTGCTGCTGTTTTTAGGATACCAATCAGCTAGGAATGTCATATATTCAATTCCAGATTTCATGGTAGATGCTTTCAGTTCGCCTTTAATTACGTATGAAGCAAAAATATTACCCATAGTACTATCTTCCCAACCCGGAACAATAATAGGTAAATTTTTCTCAGCTGCCGCATACATCCAGCTATCTTTTAAATCTATTTCATAATATTCTTCTAAAACGCCTGATAACAACATTTTATACATGAATTCATGCGGGAAATAACGTTCTCCTTTGTCATCAGCATCTTTCCAGATTTTATAAATGTGTTTTTGTAAACGACGAAATGCTTCATGCTCAGGAATACAAGTGTCAGTAACACGATTTAATCCTCTTTCAAGCAAAGCCCATTCATCTTCAGGAGTTAAATCACGATAGTTTGGCACTCTTTCGTAGTGAGAGTGTGCTACTAAGTTCATAATGTCTTCTTCCAGATTGGCTCCTGTACAGGAAATAATCTGAACTTTATCCTGTCTGATTATTTCGGCAAAAATTTTACCAATTTCTGCTGTACTCATAGCGCCAGCCATACTTACCATCATTTTAGCTCCATTTGCCAATTGTTGTTCGTATGCTTTTGCCGCATCAACCAAAGAAGCAGAATTAAAGTGTAAATAATGTTTTTCAATAAACTGACTGATTGGTCCTTTCATTTTTTTTTGTTTTTTTGTTTTTTTTGAATTAAAAGTTTAACCTTTTGGATGACACTGCAAATTAATAATTTTCCCGATATTAACTTTTATTTAGCAGGTTTATTTTTATACTTTTTTAGTATAGCCTAAAATCTTTAATACATCATCAGAAGTTTGCTGTTCTGAGAAAACTTCAGTAGCTAAAATTCCGTTTTCGTCACGATCTATTAAAATATGTTTAGGCTGTGGAATCAGACAGTGGTGTAAGCCTCCGTATCCTCCAATAGTTTCCTGATATGCACCAGTATTGAAGAAACCAATATACAACGGTTTCTCTTTGTTATATTTAGGCAAATAAATCGCGTTCATATTTTGTTCTGAATTGTAGTAATCATCACTATCACAAGTCAATCCACCCAATAAAACCCGCTCATAGGTATCATTCCAACGGTTTACCGCCAGCATAATAAAACGTTTGTTTATCGCCCATGTATCCGGCAAAGTAGTAATGAAAGAAGAATCAATCATGTTCCATTTCTCTCTGTCATTTTGTTGTTTCTGATACAAAATCTGATAGATAGCACCGCCGCTTTCACCTACTGTAAAAGATCCAAATTCCGTAAAGATATTTGGAACATCAACTTCGGCTTCATCACAGGCAATTTTAATCTGATTGATAATTTCATCAATCATGTATTGGTAGTCATATTCGAAAGCCAGTGAGTTTTTAATCGGGAAACCACCTCCAATGTTCAAACCATCAAGGGTAGGGCATTCCTTTTTAAGCGCAATATACACTTTGATACATTTTACCAATTCATTCCAGTAATAGGCCGTATCGTTTATTCCGGTATTGATGAAAAAGTGAAGCATTTTCAGCTCCAGCTTATCATTTTCCTGAATTTGTTTTTTATAAAAGGCAACTATATTTTTGTATCCAATACCTAATCTTGACGTATAAAACTCAAATTTAGGTTCTTCTTCAGCGGCAATACGGATTCCTATTTTGAATTTTCCTTTAATTTCTGCCTGTAGCAAATCAAGTTCTTCATAATTATCAATAATCGGAATTGTATTTTTATGTCCGTTATTGATTAATCTCGCAATGTTACTAATGTATTCGTCTCTTTTAAAACCGTTGCAAATCACATAAGTGCTTTTGTTGATTTTACCGTTTTCCAATAAGTTCTCTACGATATTAATGTCAAATGCAGATGAAGTTTCAACATGAATGTTGTTCTTGAATGCTTCATTCATTATATATTCAAAATGAGAACTTTTTGTACAATAGCAATAGTAATACTTTCCTTCGTACTTGTTTTTTTCCATCGATTTTCTGAACCAGGCTTTTGCCTTATTGATATTTTCAGAAATTTGAGGTAAGTATGTGAATTTTAATGGTGTACCGTATTGTTCCACTAATTTCATCAAATCGATATTGTGAAATTGTAAGTTGTCTTTATTTAATTTAAATTCCTCTTGTGGGAAGTAGTACGTTTGATTAATTAGATCAGAATATTTTGTATTCATTTATTTTTGAATATTTAAGATTGTAGTATTTATTTAGAAAACGGTGCTAAATCTTAAATTCAAACTCTGATATTGGCAAATACAATTTGCAGTTTTTCGTGTTCTGCTTTAGAATATAAAAAAACATCACAATAAAACGGACTTTTGCTATTATAAAAACGGTTCAGCATCCTTAGCAAGGAACTATTGAGCCTGTTTCTGTAAGAACTGAAATGTCTTTGTTTGTTGTTTGTTTTCATCGTGGCAAATGTAAAAAATAAAATACACCTAAAGCAATGCTTTTGATTAAAAAAAGTTTAAGATTTATAATCCTCAAACGCATCCAGAATCAATTTATTTTCAACGGATTGATTAATTTTGATTTTACCGATTCCTTCAATCAGGGCAAATTGAATTAAACCGTACTCGTTTTTTTTGTCGTGAATAAGCAATTCCAGGATCGGTTCAATATCATTTTCTTCGACCTGAACATCATCATATATGTTTTTGATTGCTGCTTTTATTTCAGCATATTCGGCTGCAGTAATTAAGTTTTTATGCAATGAAATATAACTTTCCAGAATCATTCCGATGGCAATTGCCTCGCCGTGCAGTAAAGTCTTTTTGGTTTCGCTTTCTAAAAAGTAACTTTCGATCGCATGCCCTAAGGTATGACCGAAATTCAGCGCTTTACGGATATTTTTTTCGGTTGGATCCTGAATAACAATTTCATTTTTAATTTCAACAGAGCGATAAATCAATTCATCAAAATCGGCATAATCAATTGATTTTAGGTCTAAAAACTGTCTCCAGTATGCGGCATCATAAATAAGGCCGTGTTTTAGCATTTCTGCCAGTCCTGAACGCATTTCGCTTTGCGATAAAGTCTCCAGATAATCCGTATCAATCAATACCATTTGCGGTACATTAATAACGCCAATCTGGTTTTTCAGATTTCCCAAATCTACTCCGGTTTTTCCTCCAACGGAAGCATCAACCATAGATAATAAGGTAGTCGGAATATTGATAAAGTCAACGCCGCGTTTGAAAGTAGAAGCCACAAATCCGCCTAGATCGGTCACAACACCGCCGCCCAGGTTAATTACAAGCGATTTTCTGTCGGCACCCAGTTCTGTCAGGACATTCCAGATTTCGATACAGGTTTCGATATTTTTATTGATTTCGCCCGATTCAAATTCGATTATTTCTATCGTTAAATCAGTTTCAAGTAAGGGCAAAAATTTAGGTAAGCAATGCTCATTTGTTTCATTATCAACTATAATAAACAAATTAGAGTATTTATTTTCTTTTAAATGTGTATTTAAAGCTTCGTATGCATTTTGGTTAAAATGCACCAGATAATTATTGGCCTGAATAGATTGCATATTTTTTTGGTTAATTGAAACCGCAAAATAAGGCTTTTTTAACTAGATAATATTGAAACTCTGTCTATATTTGCACAAAAAAATAACCTAAATGGAAAAAATATTCGACAATACTCAGGTTGCATTTTCGTTAAAAAGCGATACGGAACTTGACAGAGCTTATTTTCTTTTTAAAATGATCGACAGCGAACCCTTAGTGAGGATAGGAACTGCTGTTACTAATTTTGCTATTAAAGCACACTTACCAGTAGAAGGATTAATCCGTGCAACTGTTTTTGACCACTTTTGCGGTGGTATAAACGAAGACGATTGTATTACCGTAGTAGACAAAATGTTTACCAAAGGCGTTTCATCTGTTTTAGATTATTCAGTTGAAGGAAAAGAAGAAGAAGAGCAGTTTGATGCTGCTTTGGAAATGACATTAAAAACGATAGAATTTGCTAAAGAACGTTTAGCGATTCCGTTTGCAGTTTTTAAACCAACAGGTTTAGGTCGTTTTGAGCTGTATGAAAAGTTAGGCGAAAAACAAACATTATCTCCGGCAGAACAGGCAGAATGGGATAGAGTAGTAGCCCGTTTTGACAAGGTTTGCAGTGAAGCGCACAGCAAAGATGTTTCTTTATTGATTGATGGTGAAGAAAGCTGGATGCAGGATGCTGCTGACGATTTGGTTACCGATATGATGCGCAAATACAATAAAGAGAAAGCGATTGTTTTTAATACGTTACAAATGTACCGTTGGGATCGTTTGGATTATTTGAAAAAACTGCATGACGTTGCCAAAAAAGAAGGTTTCTTTATTGGAATGAAACTGGTTCGTGGCGCTTACATGGAAAAAGAAAACAAAAGAGCCGAAGAAAAGAACTATGTTTCTCCAATTTGTGTTTCTAAAGAAGCAACAGATGAAAACTATGATCATGCGGTACGTTATATGCTGGATCATTTAGATACCATGTCAATTTTTGCCGGAACTCATAACGAATTGAGTTCTTATAAATTGATGGAAATGATGCAGGAAAAAGGAATTGCCAAAAACGATAACAGAATCTGGTTCGGTCAATTATACGGAATGAGCGATAATATCAGCTACAACTTAGCCGAAAACGGTTATAACGACGCTAAATATTTACCTTTCGGCCCTGTAAAAGATGTTATGCCGTACCTGATCCGTCGTGCCGAGGAAAATACATCTGTGGCAGGTCAGACCAGTCGTGAATTATCGATGATTAAAGCAGAACGCAAAAGAAGAAAAGGAAAATAAAATACATTTACCAGACCCGACAGGTTTTTGAAACCTGTCGGGTTTAAAATTCCAAAAAATAAAAAAAAATCCAAATTCCAATCATAACAATTGGAATTTGGATTTTTTTTATTGGAATTTATAATTCCGTTTATTGGAATTTTAGAACGAAACCTGACATTGCAAAACTACTGTTCCCAGACGGTCACTTTGGGTATATTTCCCAACTAATGATTTGTCGTAGATAGCTCTGTTTTGGTAATTCAAACTAAATTTTGGTCCAAAAGTTCCGGTGGTGTAATAGTTTGCTCCAATTTCATACATCGTCATTGGAGTTTCTAAAGCATCCAAAGCTGCAATTTGGGTTGCTACATAAGGCTGAAAGCGTCCTTTTTTTGTTTCACTGGAAGATTTAGCAAATAAATACCCCAATTGGGCGTAATAGATATTTCCGGTTCCCACACCAATAAAACCAGCGCCTGAACCGTTTATAAGCGTATTATCGCCAACAGCAGGATTTGGCGTAGAAACAGACTGAATGTAGTTTTTACCGTAATCATTGTTGTTGTAAGAAGCATAGGCCGTGATTGCATCTCCTTTATCGCTAATCGGACTATCGTAGAACACATCAAATCCTAAAACTTTCATATCGTTATAAGCTACTGTAGCATCCGGTTTTAAATGCCACATCGCTTTTGCCTGCGTCATATAACCCAGTGCCAGGTTGAAAACCTTTTTGGTTCCCAGGTAAGTTCCTCTGTGATACGGATCTTCGATAGCTTCTTTGTCTAAAAAAGAATAGGTAAGAATCCCTGAATATTGGGCACGTGGGGTTTCTGTACTCAAAGTGGAATTAACACCCAGGTTGTTTACGTTATTTCTATACGGATTTGTTATGGCTGCCCTGTAATTAAATTTCCCTAAATATCCTTTGGCATAAATACTTAAATTTCTATTTCCAAAAGTAGAGGAGGTATTGATAAACTGCTGATACATTGGGGTATCTAATGTAAGTTGTGTCGCAGAGCTGTTGGCAGAGTATCTCGTTGTTCCTGCTCCCCAGGCTGTTAAGCCTCCGCCAATATGAAGTTTATCACTAAAATGATATTCTCCAATTGCATCCATAATAGAAAGCGGTGCATTGGAAGGACCCGAATTTTGCTGAAAATTGATATTATTCTGACCTAACTGAAGGTGAAAGAAAATATTCTCTGTCAGCATACCCATTGCTTGTAAACGCAAACGTCTGATGACAATGTCGTAGGTTTCATCAACTTCGTTTGTTCCGACTTTACTTCCCGGATTGAGTTCAGAATATCTTCCCCAAACCTGAAGGTTCATTCCAAATTTGATGTATTGCGAACCGTCCGGTTTTAGATTGATGACGTTAAAAGGTTTCTCCTGTCCGATGGCACAAAAAATGTTCAGCATTAGTAGTGCAGCCACTAAAATGCTTTTCTGCTTAGATTTTATCATTAAAAAGGCGTTTAAGTTATTTGAATTTTCGTTTTGATTAAGAGTTGCTAAACTGAAGATTGCTAAGGTTTTTGTAAATTCCGTTTTCAAGATTTATTAATTCCTGATGTGTACCTTCTTCCGTTATTTTTCCGTTGTCTAAAACTAAAATTTTATCTGCATTTCTAATAGTCGAAAGGCGGTGCGCAATAATAATGCTTGTTCTTCCTTCCATTAAAACTTCTAACGCTTCCTGAACTAATTTTTCGCTTTCACTGTCTAAGGATGAAGTCGCTTCATCTAAAATCAAAATACTTGGGTTTTTAAGCAAGGCTCTTGCAATAGCAATACGCTGACGCTGACCGCCGGATAATTTTACGCCGCGTTCTCCGACTACAGTTTCGAATTTCTCCGGGAAACCGTCTACAAAGTTAAAGGCATTGGCTTGTTTGGCAGCCTTGATGATTTCTTCATCTGTTGCATCCGGTTTTCCGTAAGCGATGTTTTCTTTGATCGTTCCTCCGAATAAAATCACATCCTGCGGAACGATACTCATATTGCCACGAAGATTTTCTAAATCATAATCGTAGATATCTTTTCCATCAATGGTAATTTCCCCTGATGTAATATCGTAGAAACGCAGTAGTAAGGATGAAATAGTAGATTTACCGGCACCACTCGGACCAACAATCGCAATTTTCTGACCAAATTCTGCGGTGAAATTTACATTTTTCAATACCTGGATTTCTTTTCTGGAAGGATAGGTAAAAGCGACATTTTTGAAGGAAACATTTCCTTTAATTTTCTCTGAAATCGCATTTTTATCTGAATTGATTTTCTCCGGAGTTTCATCCAGCAATTCAAATACTCTTTCTGTTGCTCCGATTGCTTTTTGAATCTGCGCATATAACTCGGCAATTCCTCCAAAAGAAGCTCCTACAAACGTAGAATACAAGACAAATGAAATCAATTGTCCAACACTCATTTCTCCGGCAATACTCAAACGAACCCCGTACCAAACCACGGCAACGATAGCTCCGAATAAGCAGAAAATAATAAATGAGGCAAAATAACCACGGTATTTTCCGCCTTTGATGGCCAGTTTTACCACCTCATTGATTTTACCTTTATAACGGGCCACTTCGTACCATTCGTTGGCAAACGCTTTTACAATACTGATGCCCTGCATGGTTTCTTCTACAATTACCTGACTTTCGGCCACCTGATCCTGTACCTGTTTGGAATATTTTCTGATAAAACGCCCAAAAATTACAGCGGCAATCGCAACTAACGGTACAACAGCCAGCATTAACAGCGTTAATTTTAAACTTTCAGTAGCCAGTAAAATAACGCCGCCAATAATTAATATGAATTGACGTAAAAATTCAGCAATGGTAGACGTTAAAGTATCCTGAATTTGAGTAATATCAGCACTAATACGACTGTTTAGTTCACCAACTCTTTTCTGGGAAAAGAAAGTCATGGGCAGTTTTACCAAATTAGTGTAGAGAGACAAGCGTAAGTTGGCTAAAGTGTTTTCTGTAAAATTGACAAACAAAGACAGTCTGAAAAAAGAACAGAAAGATTGTAAAAACAAAATTACAATTAATCCTAAAGCAATTCTGTTTGCCTGATCATTGTCTTTGTTTTTTACGCAGTCAATCAGCATTCCCATTAATTTAGGAAAGGCGAGGGCAGTGGCTCCGGTAAGTAAAAGGAAAACCAGACCAACATAAAATTTCCATTGGTGATTTCCTGCATATTTGAATATTATTTTTGCTTTGTTAAGAGAAGTAGCGGTAATTTTTGATTTTGGTAAATCGTTTTCCTGATATCTTGGCATCTGAATATAGTATTAAGGTATGCAAATGTATG
This sequence comes from Flavobacterium circumlabens, assembly GCF_004345565.1. Classification (GTDB taxonomy): domain Bacteria; phylum Bacteroidota; class Bacteroidia; order Flavobacteriales; family Flavobacteriaceae; genus Flavobacterium; species Flavobacterium circumlabens. Next base: position 102,089 of record NZ_SLWA01000006.1, read on the forward strand.
ATTATAGCCCCTCAATACAAAAGATAATTCTAAATTAGCTTTCGTGATTTAATATTTTAACTAAATCGGGGTAAAATGTATTTTTTATTTCTGAATTAAAAACCTCTAAAAGAGAGTAATAAAAAGAAACTGTAAAAAATATTTCATTTTTTTTCTAAATATGCTTGCAAATACAAATTCTAGCTGTATATTTGCACTCGCAATCACAAAATGATAGCAGCCTAATAAAATAGGGCGATTAGCTCAGCTGGTTCAGAGCACCTCGTTTACACCGAGGGGGTCGGGGGTTCGAACCCCTCATCGCCCACTTTGAGGGATACTTGAAAAAGTATCCCTCTTTTTTTGGTATATAAGGTATCCCTTTTCCTCCATTTTACTGGCATTATGCGATAACATATCCATCATTGTAGGTGTTCGATAGATACCATTTTCATAGTACAAGTTATTGTTGAACACCATGTTTACAAATTCTCTTTTCTGCAAAGTATCAGATTTTGTATAAACGTATCGCATATCGGATAACATATCAAGATTAGTATCTAAAACTTCGAAAACTTTCCCCTGATTAGCACTAAGTCTTTCAATTGCTGCTTCTAGGTTTAAAATTTGACCACTGTAAACTGGATACCATCTATCATAAGTGTCTTTGTTGATTTCGTCTTTGAACCACTTTTCTTCAACTGTATTCAGTTTTTGTTGTACTTCATCTAGTTCGTGCTTTTTCTCGACTGCTTTTTTCTTATTAACTTTCAGTTCAAGTTCAATCGTAGAATAACAATTATTTCTGATTCCTTTGATATTCATTTCAGAAATACTCATAAGATCACAAGCGTTTAAAAACTGTTCATGTGCCTTAATTGCACTTATATTATTGTGTTTGGAATGCTTGCATTTGTAGTAGTAAAAGTACTTACCTGATTTACTACGTGATGGAGCACCAGTCAGTGGAACTCCACAGTGACATTTCAAAACGCCTCTAAGTGGAATATCATCATCAACGACAACTTTTACTTTATCTTCTTTCTTCATTTTGCCTTGTACCATCTGCCAAGATGTTTTATCTATAATGGCTTCATGTATTGCAGGAAAAAGTCCTCCAGGCAAATCTTTAAAAGGTTCAACTCTGACAAGTCCTGCATAAACAGGATTTGCAAGTACGCGATCAACAGCCATATTGCCTTTTCTATCAAAGCCCAATTCATAAGCTTTCTCCTTGATTTTATACAAAGGCACATCCCGAAGAAACATATCATATAGAATGCGTACCACTTTTGCTTCTTCTTCGTTAATTTCAAGATGACGTTCTTTTCCTTCTCCTACTTTCCTATAACCAAAAGGTTTTTCTCTTGTCAAAAATCGTCCTTCTTTTGCTCGGGCGGTATATAGTCCACCTCGAACTTTTATACTTCTGTTGATATTATCTTCCTCAGCAAGTAGTAGTTGTAAACCTGCTCTGAAAAAACTTCCTGGTGTATCATAGTCGAAAGTGATTCCTTCTGTTACACTAACAATTTGAATACTATATTTCTTTTGAAATTGTTTGACCATATTCATGGCTTCACCTGCATCTCTACTAAAACGGTCGAGCTGATCCACAAGTAAATAATCTACGGATTTATAATGCTTGGCGATAAAAATTTGTAATTTTATAAAATCAGGACGATCAAAAGTTTTGGCACTTTTCCCCCTGTCTATAAAGGTATCGACCAATTGTATATTGTGATGTTGTATATATTGATCGGTATACAGTTCCTGCCTTTCAATTGAACCATTACTTTGTCCCAATTGACTAAATCTCAAATATCTAATCGCTCTCTTCATAAACTTGTTTTAATGTAATTGACACAATAATCTCAACCAATAAATTTACAAATTTTTCTTCTTTTTCTCTTTCTATCTCATCATAAATTTTTGAGATAATTTCTTCTTTTTCAGCTGTTTGCTTTTCTAAATTATCCATTTTTTACCTCCTTACTTTAATATAAATTTTCAAATACTTGTAATAGTACCCTTGAATTTATAAAATAGATTTAGTGTTTTCCCTCTGATAGTATTCAAAGGAAGTGTTTGTCATCACATGGCTTATTAAAGCCAATTTTTAAAACCGTTTTTTTATTAAATAAAGACACTCCCTTCCTTTGGTCGAGAAAGTCTTTATTTAACCAAAGCGGTAGTTGCAATTTGGCAGATAAACTCCTTTTCAATCCATATATCTACCAAAACGCAAGTCATTAACAGGAGGGTATTAGTACCCTCTTCTTAGAATCTTCTTTTTGTCTAAATCAATTAGCATTATTACCGTTTTCTTTGTTTTGTTTTTTTCTTAATCATTTTAGCAAATGCTTCTTCATCATAGTCTTGTCCTTGGTGGCTGGAAAACAATCCACCCAGGGCATTTATAAGTCCGTTTTCAAGTGTAACATTTTGAATGTTTTCTTTATCTAAAAAATTAAATAACTCGTGGGCTTGCCCTATATCAATTTTCTCTGATTGATCCCTTTTTGAATTAGACATATTTTCATGAGATGAGCATTGCAGTTTATCATCCTTATTCCAATATTCTTCAAAAACATTGGCGGAAAGATTTTTTCCAAATTGTGAACCGTTCCAAATGGTTTTAGAGGAATGGTCAATAAAAGTAATGCCGTAAATTCTTCCCTCTTTACTACGCCTAATGACTGTATCAATTCCTTGCTGTTGCAATCGGTTTATGAAAGTAATTTCATTTGTTGTTGCCTGCATGTTTTTTTCTATGGTTGTTTTTAAAGAAGCTTTGTCGGGATGATCCTTTAGGACGATTTTGGATTTTTCATAGTAGGATTGCAGGTGCGTATAACCTGCACTTTTTCCAAATAGAGAAGCTTTAAATGGACTACTGACTTTTTTTCCCTTGTCATTTAAGGCAAAATAGACCAATCCTTGCTTTGTGATACCGTTATATTCCCCCTTGACTTCTTCAACAGTAATATTCAATCGAGAAAGCAAAGCATTGTACGCTCCAAAACTTTGAAATTTATAATACTTGGGTAAATAACGCAGTACAGATGCCATTTGGCTTTTGATATCTCCAGACTTATAATCAACGGGGGTGAATGTAAAATGCTGCGAATTTTCTTTTTTATCAATCGCTGATATCAGATTATACTCTTTTTCCAATGATCTGCAGATGACCATCGAACGTCTTTTTTCAAATTGATCAGATATTTTTCTTCCCTCTTCATCCACACAAATTGAAACAATATGGATATGAGTGCGGTTAATATCGGTGTGTTTAAAAACCACAAAAGGTTGCTGTTCGTAACCCATTTGTTTCATATAATCCTGTGCTATACTGCTAAAATCAGCATCGCTTACGCTATCTTTTGGATCAGGATTAATTGATATATGGAGTACTGGTTTTTCTGTCTTGCGATTGGCTAATAGATACAATTCGAAAGAATTAGCCAACTGAGATACTGAATAACTACCATCGGGCGCTTCAATCATTTTTTGGGTAAACAAAACCTGTGCTTTCTCTTTTTCAACCTTATGATAATTATAATAAAGCGCACCCATTAAATTCTTACCCCTATCAATTATAGCTATCATTTTTTTATTCTTTTTTCAGATAGTTTGTTTCAAATTCCGCTGTAAGTTGGATTATTTTTTGAGATAATTGAACCAATTCAATAGTTTGCCTTTCGAGCTTGAATAGGTAAGCAGCCGCTTTCTTTTCTGAAAAATTATGGTACAATAGCTTTACTATTTGATTGTAATTTACCCCAACAGCCCTGAATTGCCCGAATAGAGCAGTCAGACGTGAGAAAGGTCAATTTTTGAGTACTACATTTTGGATTGATTTCAAAAACCAAAAATTAGAACTCAACTTTCATCCTATTGAGGGATTAGTCATAACCGAATACGAGGAGATTTTTGAATAAAAACCTATAAAAAATGAATATCACTGTTTGTAGAAAAGCCTACTTTAATGCTTGTCATAGAATGCACAACCCAAATTGGAGTGATGCTAAAAACAAATCCGTGTTTGGAGTTTGTAACAATGCTAATTACCACGGGCATAATTATGAACTTATCGTAAAATTAACAGGACAAATAAACCCTGAAACTGGTTACATTATGGATATGAAAATCTTGGCTGATTTAATAAAAGTAGAAATTGAAGATCGTTTTGACCATAAAAACCTCAATCTTGATTGTCCCGAATTTGCACATAAAATAGCCTCTACTGAAAATTTTGCTTTGGTTATTTTTTCGATTTTACAACCATTAATTCCAAAAGAACATCAAATGGCAATAACGCTTTTTGAGACCAATAAAAATTATGTAGAAATTAGAGAATAATTTTAATGCAACATAGTTGCGTTAATTAAAATAATCCTATATTTGCAACAAAAATCCATTAAATGAAAAATCCAGAAATAAACAAAAAAACAACTCCGTACGATATTCTAGGCATTTCGAGTGCCACATTATGTTTAATTCATTGTATCGTAATCCCATTACTTACTATAATTCCGTTTGGGTTAACAGATAATTATATTGTCGATCTTTTTTTTGCTTGCATTGGATTAATAGTAGTTTCAAAAATTTTAATGAGTGAAGCGACTAATACAGTCAAAATTATTCTAACCATATCTATATTTATAATTTTTGTAAGCATATTATTAGAAATTGCATTTGATATTGATTTCGGATTAATTTTATTTGGTGGAATTGGGATGATTATTGGTCATATTATAAATTTTAAATCGCATAAACATTCTTAAATAAAATTAATTTATTCTAAAATTAACAAATGAAAACAAAATTTAAAACTTATGCCACAGCAGTTCTTGTAATACTGCTTTTGTTTAGCTCCAAAGAAATAATTGCTCAAGATTCAGTAGTTTACAAGAGTGAAAGTCAAGTTACAGTATTTCCAGTTTTGTGGCAACAAACTTCTGCAGAATATAGAGCCTTGTGTTATCAAGCTTTTAATTTCGCGACTTTGCGATTGAATGAAATTCCGAAAAAGGAAATCAAAAAAGGAAATCTCGCTATTATCACCGATTTAGACGAAACGATACTAGACAATAGTTATGTGGGTGCTCAACTCATTAAAGAAAACAAACAAATGTCGGATGCCGAATGGAACCGATGGACAAATGCTTCAAAAACCACGGAAGTACCTGGAGCAGTTGCTTTTTTGCAAGAAGCCAGTAAAAAAGGAATCACTATTTTTTATATTTCCAATAGAGATACGGCTTCCGTAAAAACTACGCTAATCGATTTAAAAAACCTTCAATTACCTAATGCCGATGCGGAACATTGTCTTTTTAAAAGCAATACTTCATCTAAAGAAGTTCGTAGAATGGCAATCGAAAAAGAGTATAAAATTGTAATGCTCTTAGGCGACAATCTAAATGACTTTAAAAATACTTTCGAGAAAAAATCTATTGCCGATCGTTTTATAGCCACCGATGCAGAGCAAGAATTGTGGGGCAAAAAATTTATTGTGTTACCAAATGCTACATATGGAGAATGGGTTAGTACACTTTACAATCATGAGCATAAAAGTGATGAGGAAAAAGAAAAAATACGCAGAGAATTGTTGAAAGGGTATTGATTAGATAAGTCCAAGGTCGAAAGTAGTGAACTTTGAAAAGTTGGAAAATACCGATAGTTTTGAATTTAGAGTATTTTGTCCTCACTCCATTTGGCGCAAGCTAAAAAAGACTCCATAAACAGTGTAAAGTTTAATATTCTTAATCATTTAAACACCTAAAAAAATTGAAAAAACTCCCCGTTACCGTATTATCAGGTTTTCTTGGCGCAGGAAAAACCACTTTGCTCAACCATATTCTTCACAATAAAGAAGGATTAAAAGTTGCCGTGATCGTAAATGATATGAGCGAAGTAAACATTGACGCGCAATTAGTAAAAAACGAAATGACGCTCTCTCGCACTGAAGAAAAATTAGTCGAGATGAGCAACGGCTGCATTTGTTGCACGTTGCGTGAAGATTTGATGATTGAAGTAGAAAAACTCGCCAAGGAAAACCGTTTTGATTATTTGCTAATCGAAAGTACAGGAATTAGCGAACCCATTCCCGTGGCACAAACTTTTTCGTTCGTAAATGAAGATGAAAATATCGATTTATCTCGTTTTAGCTATGTCGATACAATGGTTACAGTGGTTGATGGATTCAACTTTTTTAAAGATTTTGGATCGGCACAAACGCTAGAAGATATAAAAGCAACAAACATTGAAAATGACAATCGAACCATTGTTAATCTTTTGGTTGATCAAGTAGAATTTGCCAATGTAATAATTTTGAATAAAACCGATTTAATCACAACATCAGAACTCGACATTTTAAAAGCTTCGATTAAAAAATTGAATCCACTTGCCAATATTATAACTTCCGAATATGGAAAAGTAGATTTGAGAGCCATAATCAACACCGGACTTTTTAATTTTGAAGAGGCCGAAGCCTCTGCAGGATGGATGAGAGAGTTAGAGGGCGAACACACACCTGAAACCGAAGAATACGGTATAACTAGTTTTGTATTTAGAGACCATCGCCCGTTTCATCCCAAGCGATTTTATCAATTTATTACGGATGCTTTCCCCCAAACAGTTATTAGAAGCAAGGGACTGTTTTGGATTGCCTCACGCCCAGCCGAAGCCATTAATTGGAGTCAGGCAGGCGGTTCTACAAAAGCCGAAGGAGCTGGCGCTTGGTGGGCAAGTATGCCTTTTGGAGAACGCATTAAATTTCAAAATTTTGTTGATTTTCAAAAAGTGATAGAGGAACGTTGGGATATTAATTTTGGAGACAGACTGAACGAATTGGTACTTATTGGCATCAAAATGAACGAAGCCGAAATTCGGGAACAACTTGAATTTTGCCTTTGTACCGCGGATGACATTATGGATTTACAAGGTGGATTTTTCCCGTCGAATGATTTGTTTCCAATTCCTAAACAGTTTGCAGAAAATCAAAATAGCGTTGCTTTTTTTTAAGAGTTATAAATGAATGTTGTGTTTAAAATTTTAGGTGTTTTTTTGTAAATCCTGTTGTTTGGTTAATATCAGGTGAAGTAACTCGTCTTTTGACGGGTTACTTTTTTTTAATTAAAATTATTACTTTGTATTTAAAGATAAGATCTGTATATTTGCAACATAATTGCATTTAAAAATGATATAAGAAGGACAACAACTAATCAGTTACCCAAAGTCAATCCAATATTGTATTGCATTATTCAAGAATGAAAAAAAAATATATCATAATCAATGTTCTTCTGTCACTAACAATATTGTTTTCAATATTGTTTCAGGCGCTACATTCTTATGAACATCATTCTGAATTAGTAGAGAGACATTGTAATCATCATTATTCCAAAGATAAAACGGAAGTGAGCCACAGCCATAGCATTTCTGAAAAATGTATGGTGTGCGATTTTAATTTTAGCTCTTTTACTACGGCTAATTTTTATGTGATTTCATTTCACAAAAACAGTCTAATTTTAAATACTCCCTTATTTTACTTTCAAAAACATTCTTCTTTCTTTAAAGGGTGTCTTTTTTCACTTCGCGCACCTCCATTATTTTAAAATATAAAAAAAAATCATTCTAACCATAGAATTATCCGCTTTTAAATATTTTAAATTATACTAATGTTGAAGAAAAATTTCGTGTTTTTCTGTCTTTTTCTTTTTTGCAATAGCAATTATGCGCAAAATTCAATAAGTGGAAAAATAATATGCCAAGAAAAAATTAGCTTCTCGGATGTCCATATTCATATTGATAAAAAAATCATTATCAGTGATGCATTTGGCAATTACGGTGCTAAAAATTTACCGAATGGGAATATAAAAATTAATATTTCCTATATTGGATATCAATCTATAGATACCATTTTAGAGTTAAAAAGCAATTTAGAACTTGATTTTAAATTAAAAAGATATACGACGCAACTTCATGAAGTCCTAATTCTTCAAAAAACAAATAGCAATATTAAATCGGTTCAGCAACAACAATTAAAAACAGCAACAATTGAAAAATACAGTAATCAATCTTTAGGCGATGCTTTAAAAGAAATCGCAGGAGTTTCAACTCTAAAGACAGGAAACTCAGTTGTAAAACCTATTATAAATGGCTTGTATGGAAGTAGAGTTCCTGTAATAAATAACAATGTGAAACTGGAAGATCAAGAGTGGGGATCCGAACACGCACCTAATATTGATGTAAATGCTTCTGACAAAATCATAGTGATCAAAGGATCTTCGGGCTTACAATACAGTGGCGATGCTATTGGCGGTTTGGTTATTTTAGAGCTTTTAAGTGTAAAAAAGGATACTTTATTTGGCAAAACAATCCTCAACTACGACACCAATGGCAAAGGTGGTTCTGTAACTTCAAGCATTCACAAAGGTAATAATGTCGGATTTAGTTGGAATGCATTGGGCACTTTCAAATATATGGGTGATAAAGAAGCTCCTGATTATGTGTTATCAAATACCGGAAACCGCAACGCCAATTTTACTGGAGATATTAAATACGCTGCAAAAAAATACAATACCTCTGTTTTTTACAGTTATTACAAAACTTTAATCGGAATATTGAGTGCTTCACATATAGGAAGTGTAAATGATTTGTACCATTCTATAACTGACAATCAACCTTCAGTAGTTAATGAATTTACTTATACGATTAAAAACCCGAAGCAAGATGTCGAACATCAGATTGCTAAATTTAACTTCAATTATTATTTCAATGAACTGGAGTCTATGTCATTTCAGTATGATTTTCAACAAAATAAAAGATTAGAGTATGATATTCGTCGTGGTAATTACAATAATACGGCCGCTTTAGACTTGGATTTAAAAACCAATTCTCTAAGCATAGATTACATCAAAAACGATCACGATTGGAATTTTAAATCAGGTATTCGAGCCTCGGCACAAAATAACTATGCCAATCCCGCAACAGGAATTCGTCCTTTAATTCCTAATTATGATAAAATTGATTTAGGGGTTTACGGAATTATAAGTCATCATTTTTCGGATACTTTTTTGATGGATGGCGGATTACGTTATGATTTTGCTAAAATCGATGCAACTAAATTTTACCAAAAGTCAAGGTGGGATGAAAGAGGGTATGATCCAGAATTTTCAGGGTTTATTGTTGGAGATTTTGCTTCACAATGGCTTACAGAACCTAGTTTTATTTATCATAACCTTTCGGCAAGTGTAGGTTTTCATAAAGAATTAGAAAACAATTTACATTTATACACTAATATCAGTTTTGCCTCTAGAAATCCAAATCCTTCGGAACTTTTTAGCGACGGTCTTCACCATTCTACTGGCGTAATAGAGTTGGGTGATTTAAATCTAAACAAAGAGCAATCAACTAAATTGTCTGTAACTCTTCAAAAAAAATACGATCGCTTTTCTTTTGAAATAAATCCTTACATTAATCGTATTCAGGATTATATCTTTTTGAAACCTGTCGGTTTTGAAACTACAATAAGAGGGGCTTTCCCCGTTTGGGAATACCACCAAACCAATGCTCGATTAATAGGGATAGACGTTCAGACACATTGGGACATCTCAAAGCAATGGCAACATCTTTTTTCATTAGGATATGTAAACGGGAAAGACATTAGCACTGATGAACCATTAATTGATATGCCACCGCTAAACATCAATAATAAAATACGCTTTTCTAAAAAAGAATGGAAAGATCTCATTCTGGAACTAAAAAGTGAAATAGTATTCAAGCAAAATAGGTATCCAGATAATAACTTTTACACCAATATTATCCAAGACGGAGCTTTTGTACCTGTTTTAGTAGATGTAAGTACGCCACCGCCAGCCTATCATTTAATGCATTTTTATTCGGAAATGAAATTTCAAACTTTCACAAAGGCGATCACAACAGTGGCATTTTCGGTTCAAAACATTTTAAATGTTTCATATAGAGATTATTTAAACCGCCAACGCTTTTTTGCGGACGAAATCGGTAGAAGCTTTCAGATTCAACTCAAATTCAATTATTAAAAACTTTATATAATGCAAACCAATTTTAACATTTATCAATTTAATTTAAACACAAACAAAATGAAAACAACAATTAAAAAATTCAACAATTCTGCAAGCAAACAACTAAAAATGGCTGCAATCGCTCTAGTGGCAACACTTGCGTTTTCCTCCTGTAGTAAAGATGACGAGACAGTCCCGGCACCAGTAAATGAGGAGGAATTAATCACGACTGTTACTGCCACTTACACTCCTGTTGGCGGAGGAACTGCTATTACTTTGAAATATAAAGATCTAGATGCAGAAGGCGCAAATCCTCCTGTAATTACTGTTTCTGGTACTTTTGAAAAGAACAAAACGTATAATGGTCTTGTAACTGTTTTGAATGAATCATCTAATCCAGTGGATGATATTACACTAGAAATTATTGAAGAAGGAGTAGACCACCAACTTTTCTACCAAAAAACAGGGACACTAAATGCTTTTTCTTATGCAACAGCACCTAGTAACTTTGATAAGAATGGTAAACCAGTTGGATTGCAATCTGTATTTACAACTACCGAAGCAGCTACTGGAAATTTAATTATCACTTTAAGACATGAACCAAATAAAAGTGGTGCTAACGTAAGTAATGGTGATATTACTAATGCGAGTGGGGCAACTGATTTTGAAGTTACTTTTCCGATTTCAGTTTCAAGTTTATAAAAAATTATAATTTATTTTGGATAAAGGCATACAGTTTTGTATGCCTTTTTTTAGATAATTTGCCTTCTGTTTTCCCTCTAATAACAACTGAAATGACATCATTTCACAAATCATTACAGATTTTATTTTATTAATCAAATATAATTTTTCGATTTGCCTAAAAAATAATTTTAATAAAATAAAAAAAACAATTACTCTGTTCTTATTAACGATAACTTGTGTTTGCTTTTCCCAAAATGAATCCTCAATTTCGGGCAAGATCACATTAGCAAATAGAGAAATATCCATAGGAACAGTCACATTATTAAAAACTAAATTTCAAACTCAATTGGATAGCTTAGGAAATTACCACTTCGCAAATATACCTTCTGGGGATTATCAAATTAGAGTGGTTTCCCTTGGATTAAAAACAGTTACTAAAAACGTACCTTTAAAACAAAATGAGCAATTAGCTCTTGATTTTGAATTAAAAGAAAACGAGAATGAATTAAATGAAGTTGTTGTTTCAGGAACATTAAAAGCAGTAAGACGACTGGAAAGCGCTGTTCCTGTTGAAGTGTACTCCACTGTTTTCTTTAAAAAAAATCCGACAGCTACTATTTATGAAGCCTTGCAGAATGTTAATGGTGTACGACCACAACTTAATTGTGGAGTTTGTAACACTGGTGATATTCACATTAACGGTTTAGAAAGCCCTTATACTTCTGTAATGATTGACGGAATGCTCATTGTGAGTAGTTTATCGACCGTTTATGGATTGTCTGGAATTCCAAATTCATTAGTAGAACGAATCGAAATCGTAAAAGGGCCCGCTTCTTCTTTATACGGAAGTGAAGCCGTGGGGGGGTTAATCAACATTATCACTAAAAGCCCAATAAATGCGCCTTTGTTTTCTGTAGATGTTTTCACGACTTCTTATTTAGAGACCAATGTAGATGTTGGTGCAAAATTTAATATTGCTAAAAGAGCAACTTCCTTATTAGGCTTAAATTATTACAATTACGGACAGACCATTGACAATGACAAGGATGGTTTTACCGATGTAACCGCTCAAAACAGGATTTCATTATTCAATAAATGGAATTTCACTCGACCACAAAACCGATTGTTTACCATTGCTGTTCGCGGACTGTACGAAGATCGTTGGGGAGATGATGTGCGTTGGGAAAAGAAATACCGTGGAGGCGATAAAATTTATGGAGAAAGTATTTATACCAAACGAGGCGAACTTATAGGAAGTTATCAATTGCCAAATACTGAAAAACTGATGCTTTCCTTCTCAGGAACGATGCATTTTCAAGACAGTCGTTACGGAACAACTTCTTATATTGCGAATCAGAAAATTGCTTTTGTTCAACTGACTTGGGACAAGAAAATCCACAATAATGATCTATTAGCTGGAATCGCTTCTCGTTATACCTATTATGATGATAACACACCAAGTACTGCCATTGCAACCGAAAACAATCCCGAAAAAACATGGCTCCCTGGGATTTTTCTTCAAGATGAAATCACTTTTAGCGATAAACATAAAATACTTTTAGGAATGCGATATGATTACAATTCCATTCACGGAAACATTTTTACACCAAGATTTGCTTATAAAGTAAAATTCAATGATAATAATATTCTTCGTCTAAATGCTGGAACTGGATTTAGAGTTGTCAATCTATTTACCGAAGACCACGCCGCACTAACAGGCTCTCGCGAAGTAGTTATTGCCAATAATCTAAACCCAGAAAAATCCATTAATGCCAATTTGAATTACATCATGAAAATCCATTTTGAAAATGGCGCATTCATAGGTATTGAAACATCCGCTTTTTACACCCGATTCAGTAACAAAATTGTATCCGATTATGAAACCGATCCCAACAAAATCATTTACGACAATATTGATGGTTATGCTTTGAGCCAAGGAATTAGCTGTAATACCGACATCAATTTTACTAATGGATTAAAATTCATCCTCGGTGCTACCTATATGGATGTTTCCAATGTAGAAAACGGAATCAAAACGAGACCTTTTTTGACCCAAAATTTTACTACAACTTGGAGCATATCGTATAAAATGAACCCAATAAATCTTTCCATTGATTATACTGGAAATCTTTACAGCCCAATGAAATTATCTTTGTTAAGCGATACCGATCCAAGAAATCCAAATTCGCCTTGGTACAGCATTCAAAATATTCAGTTTACTTTTTTAGGATGGAAGCATTTTGAAGTTTATGGTGGAATTAAGAACCTATTAAATTTACTCCCAAACAAAATAATCCGTTCTTGATTTCGAGAACCGAAGATCCATTTGATAAAAATGTACAATATGGCACCAATGGAAAAGTGCTCGTAACACCCGATAATCCGTATGGTTTGACTTTTGATACCACTTATGTTTACGGAGCCAATCAAGGGATTAGAGCATTTTTTGGATTGCGTTATACTTTGAAATAAATGAAGATCTTTCATCAATTGTTTTTGTTAGTACTTTTATCGGGAAGCATTCTGCTTCCTGATGAAAGTCATGCACAGTTGAAAAAATATCAATTTGAGCAATTAGATAGTTTGCAAAACATACAAAAAAGGAAAGTTATTGTTTTTATTCATACTGATTGGTGCAAATATTGTCAAGCAATGGAAAATACAAGCTTAAAAAACAAAGATATAATAGAAGAATTAAACTCTAATTTTTATTATATTGATCTGAATGCTGAAGAAAAGAAAATAATACTTTATAAAAAATATTCCTTTTCATTCAAACCGACGGGAAACCATACTGGAATAAATGATTTGGCAAAAGAATTAGCTACAGTAGATGGGCAGATTAGCTATCCTACACTTTGTTTTTTGAATGATAAAGGCGAGATTATTTTTCAACAGACCAATTATATGACTTCCATAAAATTTATTGAAATACTGAAAAATGTACACTAAATATGATATTTTAATTTCAAATAAAAATCATACTCACATAAGATATTAATTATTTAATTTATGAAATACTTGATTTAAGAATTCTATTAGAATAAAAAAAAGATTTGAACCTTAATATTATTACTTCGAGAAATCAAGATTACTAAAAGTCATATTCCATAAAAACAAAAAAGCGTACCCACTTGCAAGAATAGCCGAAAAGGATATGTTCTGTGCAAGTGGGTTCAACCGTTTGGAGCTCCTCGCAATTGCCTGACGAAAGGAAGTGCAATTGCGGGGCGGCGGGTATTAGTCCACCATTATTGGCTGTGACCTGAAGTTGGCAAGATTGAAAAAGAAGCCTCTATGTTGGGTCATGCCTTCACGAAATAATTTCCATAACAAAAATGCTCCCATATTTGCAAGTGTGGACTTGATAAACAAGTCCTGTTTTTTCAATGCTTCGGCAAGGGAGCAACTTGGCTCATTGTTGTCAGTCTGTGCCTCAAACAATTCTCTAAATTCTTCCGTAACCAGAGGGAGATTGCATACAGTCCTGTATAGATTGGAATTCGGCTGTTTGGTTTCTCGTATTGTAGAAAGTATTGCTTGTCCTGTATTTTTAGCGTTTCCTATGTGCAGCCAGTAGAGTGATTTGGTACGTTCAAAATTGCTGTTTCCAATACAATCATGCAAGGCAGTTGTAATGTCTAAACGTGCCGAAACTGTATCGACAAAACTAATGTAGATGTTTGCCCTGCCAAGTTTAGGCAGAGATTTCAGATTAGCAGTACTGAACTGCTCTGTGACGGCTTTCCAGTTCGTTCTAAAAAAGTGATTAGTTCGGTTAATAAGTGCCACTGCTTTGGGTAATCCCACTTCGGTATCTGCAAATAATTGTCCCTTGTTTGGCTGTGGTTACTATATCACCATCGTATAAACTGACCTGTAAGCCTGTATGTCACAAAGCGACAAGGCTATGGTTCATTCTTGCGAGTTCCGGTAGCATTCTGCTTCCAGTTCCTCCAGCACCAATAAGGTTTAGATTGATAGGATTGGTTGGATTTATCAGATAATTGTCTGTACAATGTATGGCTTTTGGTGTGTTCATGATAGTAGTTTTTCAAGGGTTAAACCATTTTTAATTAGCGATTTTAAGGAAAACTGTTTTCGGCTGTTCACATGCCTTTGCCACAATTGAATGATGTTTCCCTTTATGGGACTTTGTTCGAGTATAAGGTGGCTGAAATAACTATTGAAAAAATACTGTTCCCATTGCACTATAAATTCCTCCAATAGGCAATCTGCTTTAATGCTGATTGATACGGTACCCATACAAACCCTGCCGTCTTCGTACAGATTAAAAAAAGGTGCATAAAATAAAGAAGTCTGTTCGTTTATTTCTGTGTTTGTATCAATTGCATAAATCCATAAGTTGTTTTTGGAAGCTTTCTATAACAAAGGAGGTATAGAAGTTTTGCCGTTTGGAATGCCTAAATTGTCCACAAAAAATAAATCAACTCTTTGGGATGGTGTGTGCCAAATAACATAACCATTGTGGTCGGGATTAATGTACAGCACATTTTTTGGCAGTAACCCTAAGGGTTTTAAAAAATCGCGTTTGAGTTCTTCGGTAGTGTCCAAAGCATTAGCCAATTGGGTACTTTCATTTAAACTCAGTGGATGCGCATTGATGGGATAACCATTTTTGTCCATATCATAGCTTTCTACATAAATGGTTTTGTTCGAGGTGTTTTTTTTGTGACCAAGGTCGGATTCGAAGCATTCAGGACCTACTTTAAATTATTTATGAAAGTCAAAATTGGTATCAAGTGTTCGATTGTAGTCCCTGATAGCCCACCAAAAAATTACCTCCAAAGTCATTTGATTTTGGAGGTTTTTTTATGGTCTTCCATTTATATTTAGTTCTGCATAGCTTTTCTTTTTTAGATTTAGTTTTACACTGAAATAACAATCCCCACCATCATTCACTTGGTTTATTTGATATTTAAATTCTTCTTTATCAACATTACTGTTACAACTGCAAAATACTAAAACTTCAATTTCATTTTTTGAGTTTTTAACAGCAATACATTGTTTGTTATATTTAATTAATAGCCGTGTTAATCTTGTTGGGTTTTCTTTAATACATTTAGATAATATTTCATCGATTGTTTTCAAATCAACTTGAGTTAAATCAATTGATTCTACGTTTTCTGAAAAGTAATCGTAATGATCCGGGTTATAAGTAAAAAAAGCAAATTTTGGATTATGTAATATGGCTGAACTATTTTTAAGATTTACTTTTGCCATTTTTAGTTTTAGTTTCAAAGGCATTTTCCCATTAAGAAATTCAATAAAGTTATTCTTTAGTACAGCGTTTTTACAATCTAGATACTGAAAACCATATTCTAAAAACTGAATTGTGTCTTTATCAATTAAATATTTACCATTATATTTTTCAATCTTTTCATAATGTGAACTTATTTGACGTATTGTAAAAATATATGAACTGTCTTTATAAAGTTCTAACCTGGTATAATCATCGCCCAATTCATAAATATGTTCAGCAATTAAGATTTCTTCTTTTGTTTTCTTTTCGACACTTTTTTTCTGGTTACATTGTAAAAACAAAATAGAAAAAAATATCAATATCATACCTTTAATTTGTCTCATTTTCTTCGTCTTAATCTGAAAAATATAATAAGTCCAATTATACCTGCTAATGCTAATAAATATATTTTCCAATTGGGTAAGGCATTTTTACTTGTTTCACTAGGTTTTTCTTTTACTACCGTAGTTTTAGTTTCCTTCCTTTCAATTAGCTTTTTTTTGTCTTTTACTACCCAACCAATTTCTGGTTTTAGCGTTAGTGATTTCTTATCTTGTTTTATTCCGACAAATCCAGCTAAAAATTCCATTTCATATTTGCGTCCTAAATAATTCCAAATAAAATTGGCTTTAGAAAGCCCATTATTAAATTGATTAGTTTGCAGTCCTTCCATAAATTTTTCTGGTTCTCTATCTATATAAGGGTTTTGAATCATTTTTTGATTTCCATCAGTAACATACGGAAAAAATTTAATAACCCAACCCGTTATGTACGGCCCTCCGCTTTCATCTTTTCTTTTAAATATGTTTGACCAAAATTTATGATCTATTTTGTTATCACTTGCATTTATAAATTGCTGAATAATTGGTTCAAGTGAGTTGATCCAATTATCTATATTATATCCTTTAAACCTTTTTATATTTCGTTTGATTTTTTGCCAATCTTCTTTTGTTCCTTCAATTTTTATTTCTGGAATACCACACGCTGTAGCGTATTCATATTCGAAATAACCGCCCATAACATTTAATAACGTTACTTCGTAGGCGGACTTTTCTATTGCTGTTGTAGTACTAAAAGATTGAACATATAAATTATGTATATCTGATTTGATATATTTAGAAATTGAATCTGCCATAGTAGGAAAAGCCAATGGCCATGGTGAACTTATGCTTCCTTTTTTAAACTTATTACTGATTGGTTGTGTATTTATTACTAATTTCTTTTTGTCGTCAAATGCAACAAATTTATTCCTTAATTCCTCAGCATTCATATTAACATGCGTAGAGAATCCTTGGCATATCATCAACCAAATCATATCTGGACTTATACTTATACGTCTATGATCGGCATAAGCGATATATAGCGAAGCAACAAATGGATGTATGTCTGTCTCTACGAGTAACTCATTTCTAAGTTTAAATTCACATGCTTCAAATTTTCCTCCTATTCTGGCTTCAATTGCTTTTACATAAGACACCTCTGGTAGTGGATTAGTAGCTATTTTAACGTCATCACAAACTATTTTGACTTGTGCGTTTAGCTTCAAAAGTCCAATTAATAAAAATACAATATAATTTTTCTTCATTTAATTGAGTTAATATTTGTTCATTAATGTGAGTTTATTCAAGCGAATGTAAGAAATATTATTACTACAATTTATTAACCTTTTCAAGATAAATAAAATCATTATCCTCTCATTGAAATTATCTTCAAATCTTGCAAAAAATGGTTCGTAAACAGGTTCGTAAAGGACCACATAAAGACAAACCACGCCATTGGAATCCAATGGCATGGTTTTTTATAAAATACTATACTAATTGCTGAGCTAATTAGTCTCAAAGCAGTACACTGCAAACTGGATTGTGCCAAAAATACAGTTGTATTAAAACAAATAATCAGCAAAATTAATATAAACTTTATCTTATGTGTAGAAAAATATTACATCTTTACAAAAACTTTAAACTATGAGAAAAATAGTATCATTATTTCTAATTTTATTTATGTTTTGTTCTTGTGATAAGGACGGCAATATTATAACCGAAAAAGAACAACTACCGCCAATAACAAATACCGGCGCAAACACTGTCGGATGTTTAATTGATGGAAAAGTATTCCTACCGCATCAAAGCGGTATTAATCCTGCTGTAAATTGTTTTTATCAGATTGAAGGGGGAGAACAATATTTCGTTATGAATTTCGCAGATCTTCGCAATGGAAAAAATGAAATGGTCGTACTGATGCTTAGAAAAGTAGATGTAAAAGAAGGAGAAGTTTACAAATTAAATAAAACATTTACCATAGCACCTGAACTAACTGGGGCATTAGGAGTTTACAGTTCGGCAGAGAGTCAATTATTTTATACTAATGAAATAGTGACCGGTGAATTGAAAATAACGCGTTTAGATATTTCAAAGTCAATTATCGCAGGGACTTTTTGGTTTGACGCTGTAAATGATAAAGGCGTTAAAGTTCAGATTACAGAAGGACGTTTTGATTGGAATTATTAAGATTAAAAAAAAATAAATGATAAGAAAAATTACTTTTTATGCATTCATTCTGCGTTTTAATATTGTTTCAGCCCAGCAGACGTAGAATACTGAATTCAAAAACACCGCGAATCAGGTGTTTCAAAACTTCGATAAATCGCGGATTCCCAACGGGATCTTACTTGATTAGGGGATAGATTTTACCAACCTATTGACTTTTGATGGTGTATTACGCGACTCCACATTAACCATCTCGAAAATGATTACAGATATTTAAAAAACACTATTAATGCCCAGGGCTAGCCGAAGAGCATCCGGATTCATGTTGCTCGAGTCTCCTTCGTCGAAATGACATAAAAATCCCGCTCTTTAAAAGAATAATCTATTCAAAATACAGATATAATATCTGACAAAAGGGATGCTTTACCGGATATTTTTTTATCTTTGAAACTCACAATTTTTAATCAAAATGGCTTTATCTTTGAGCCTTCAGGAAATTGATACGCATTATGGAACAGAAAATACATCAGGGAAGAAACGTAAAACGATTCAGAGAAATGCTTAACATAAAGCAGGAGGCATTGGCTTATGATCTGGGAGAAGACTGGAATCAGAAGAAAATTTCTATGCTGGAGCAAAAAGATGTAATTGAAGATCGTTTGCTTAAACAAATCTCAGCAGTATTGAAAATTCCGGTGGAAGCTTTTCAGAATTTTGATGAAGAACAGGCTGTAAATATTATTTCAAATACATTTTCAGATTTTAAAGATGGAGCCTCAGCAATTAATCTTCATCCAGTATTTAACCCTATAAAAGAGGTATTAAAACTACACGAAGAAAAAATTGCATTATACGAGCGTATGCTAAAAGAGAAAGAGGAAATGATGGCAAGGCTTGAAAAACTAATCAGTAAATAGGAATTATTAAAAACAGTATTTTTTTTATTCGTTACAGGTAACTTTTAGTCAATCTGTTGGGTACTACATAATTTTGGTGAACTTCATAAAATCAGGGAAATGCGCACACCATTTCACAAGAAGTAAGCGCAAGTTTATGATTTGAAAAATTCGTCATAACTTTCTTTTTTTGATTTTTGATACTTTTCAATGTAGGCATCTAGAAAACCACTTTGTTTTAAAAATTGCAGTGGGTCTTTTATATTTAGTATTTCTTCAATTGCTTTTTGTTTGTCTTTCTGTTTATTGAAATAAGATTCTGTTATTTTATAGCCAATCCAATATCCTAAATCATTTGGTCTGTCATCTTTTTTAGAGGTTCCATATAACCAATCTTGATAATCAGCATTTTTTAATCTCGTTACAAATTCCTGACCTAATTTATCAAGGTTTTGCTCTCCGTATTTATATTCAAACTTATTTATTGATTCTCCCGAAATAAGTTCACCCATAAAGTCTGCACCTCCTTCAAGCAAACACCATTTCAACAGCATATCTTTTCCTGTAATATTTTGTTGATAGTGAATAAGTTAGTGTGCGATTAAACCTGAAACGCCATCCAGATTTTTAAGCATTTCGGTTCCAATAATAATTCCTTCAGGAGAAGAAGTTCCTCCTGAATTAAATCTACCATAAACAAAATAAATTGGAGGAAATTTTGCATTTGGATACCAATATTTTAACGCACTATAAATTGCTCTTACTCTCTTTTCTTTGGAAGAAAGACCATCTAAAACATTTCTTGAAAGTTCATAATCTGCTTTTCTTCTCTTTACAACAGCAAAAAGGGAGTCTGCATTGATTATTCTGTTGGGAGTAAATCCTTTAATACCCGGAGAACCTTTTTGCATATATTCAATAAATGGATTTTGTGTTGATTGTTCCATTTTGTCAAACGCTTCCCAAAATTTTTTTGAATCTTTTGTTTCAAAAACAGCATCTAAAGGATTGTCCGAGAAATTACTTTGCCCAAAGAGAAAATTAGAAAAAACAATAAAAAGTGTGGTGAAAACAAGGTTTAACTTCATAGGTAAATTTGATAATTTTTAAGGTGTTTTTTTTTATAGAAAGCCGCATAACACAATTATACCGGGACTAAAACAGCATTTATAAAACTTTTTTCAGCTGGTTTTGAGCAATGCGTTTAACTTTTCCTCAGGCGAATATAAGAAATATTTCTACTGCAATTTAGTACCCTTTTAAGTTAAATACTTCGAGAAAATTCACTGGTAAATTAGGGAGTTTTTTTATTATGGTTTCAAATCTTAAGATAGCAGGGAAGTGACTTCTACTATTGCTGTTGTAAAACCAAAATTAAAATTAAGGCTACAACTTTTTTGTTGTAAATTTTCCGTTGTACTAAGAAAGTCCAACAAAATATTTACAACACTTTTGTTGTAAATATTCTGTTGTACTAAAAAAATACAACAAAACTTTTACAACAGTTTTGTTGTAAAGTTAAAATTAAAAGTAAATTTTCAACAACAACAAAATGCAATACACATAAAGTGTAATTGGTAAAAAGATCCGGCATTCGAAAAGAGACTTCAATGAAGCCTCCTTTTTAGTTTAGGTACTTCCTGATTCTATTTTTAAAGCGCTTTAACTTCTAAAACCCTATAATATATTTTTACTATATTTGGCGGAGACATTCCCAAATTGTAAAAATGAAAAAAAGCCTAATAACTCTTTTATTTGTATGTACGGTTATCAATATGTTTGGGCAGACGCCAACTACAGAGAAACCTGTCAAAACTGATTCTGATACTAAAGTTCCAAATTCTAATGAGGGTTTCTCCCATAAAGCCATAAATCCGCTTAAAAACGTTCCGTTAGATGAAGCATTAGTCCTCATTTATGACTACGACGGTTCCCTTTTTTCATTTGATCTGGAATCTGAACAAATTGCCTGGACTGTAAAAGCTACAGATGCTTATACTGAAATGTGCGCCAATAAAGTAACGCTGCTGGATGGGGTTCTATACGTTCCGTTTATTAACGGTGAAATTTTCGCCATTGATAACCAGACCGGTGCTGTTTTCTGGAAATCAAGGATAGGAAATAGTACAGATCAAATTGTACTCAAAGATCAGATTCCGGTTATAAATGATGGAAAATTATTTATTACGGCTCAAAATCAAAATATTTATGCGCTGGATCTAAAAGATGGAAGTTTACTGTGGAACTATAAACTGGATTCTGCCAATAACGATATTCCTGTTCTTTATTTTGACAACAAAATTTTTACCCAAAGTGGCAACTACCTCTATAGTTTCGAAGCCAACACCGGAAAACTTATCTACCAAAAAGACTTTCAGGAACCTATGCACGGAAAACCGGTTACAGATGGTGAAAATGTATTTATAGCAAATGAAAAAAATGTAGTTTATGCGCTAAGTCCCAATAAACCGGAAGTTTTATGGCAATTTAAATTAGATGAAAATCAAAATAATATCAAGGAACGTATATTTTGCAAAGACAAAAAAGTATATTTTGCAGCACAAGGCCCGGAAGTTTCTTCGGTATACGCTGTTGATTCAAAAACAGGAACTCAGCTATGGAAAACTGACTTTAAGGATGATACCATCGAATACATCGTTGAGGAAAGTGATAATGTGTGGGGATATACCCGTAAAGCAAAACTTTTTCAGTTAGACATAACCAATGGTGAAATAGCATCTGAAACAAAATTAACAACCCAGCCTATTTCAAATCTTGAATTTGCGGATGATGATTCCTTATTTTATTATTCTGATGCCGCTTTAATTCAATTTGAATTTAAAACAAGTGACGAAAACGAAGTTTATCTGCGAACCTCTATTAAGGATAATGTTTATAGTGCATTTGTAAAGAAAATTCGATAATAAAAGAAGCTACTTTAAATAATCAGAAAAATGTAAAAACTGATATCAGGTGTTCGCTTGTAACTCCTAATACTTCATCAAAATTATAAACCTCCAAGTTCATTAAGACTTTGGAGGTTTTTTGTTTAGTACAATAGCTCTAATCGATGTACTTTAACAAATTCTCTACTTTAAAAACTCTTCCCAAATACTCTTTTGATTAAGTAAAAATGACGGTTTTATCGTTCAGAATTTTCCTATGTGATTCTTTTGTTAATTTAAAGTAAATACATCTGTTTGATATACTTATATATAAGTTTATTCCTATTTATAAAGTCGTTTTATATCCTGTTTGCAAAATACCGTAACTTTTATACGAAAAGTCCGTAATTTTTAGAAAAGCGGAACTGTTATTTTCGTGCGAAATCCCTGTAGTTAAATATAAAAGAATAACATTTTTTAAAGAATGATTTAGACTTTGTATTTAAGAAAGGAACAAAAAAAATAAAGCATCGCAAAAGAATACTGATTGTAAACCAAATACGAATTCGGAAGTTATGGATAAGAGTACAGCCCCAAACAATTTTTATTTACTTACCAAATACTGGAAGAAAAAGATAGCGAACAGAGAACAGGTTC
The DNA here is from genome assembly GCF_004345565.1 of Flavobacterium circumlabens. Classification (GTDB taxonomy): domain Bacteria; phylum Bacteroidota; class Bacteroidia; order Flavobacteriales; family Flavobacteriaceae; genus Flavobacterium; species Flavobacterium circumlabens. The sequence goes on from NZ_SLWA01000006.1 coordinate 124,985, forward strand.
CTGCGGTACAAAGCAGACAAAATAGTCTTCCGTGTGTTACTATTGAGGCTGGAGATCTTAACTATTTCAGTAAGCTCACCAATGGCAACCCGTTAGCTCAGGCTACGGTTATAAGTGCTATTTATTCTTTTTTGTTAAAGAAGCTCGTTCCTGAATTTGATGGTTACGTTGTTTCAGATTATAAAGAACAATCAAATCCTTTACTGTTATCATTTCCTGTAGATTTAAATTTATCTTTTAAAGAATACCTTCAAAAAGTAAAATCAGAAATTTTAGAAACCTTACCCTATTCCGATTTTAATAAAGGGGATCTATCTGAAAAGATTGGTTTTAGCGATTTAAGTATTTTTTCTACTTACAGTATCGGGATTAACGCAACAACTCATTTGAATTGTAACGGTATTTTGTTTGATGTAAAAATAGAGGAGAAGGGAAATCTTGAAATTAACGTCTCGTATTTGGAAGATTTTGTAAAGGAAACGATTGCTGGCTATCTGGTTAAACACTTCAGGCAGTTTATCATTCATTTAGAAAATAATATCGCAGCTCATTTATCAGATTATGAATTACTATCTGATACAGAAAAGCATCAGTTACTAGTAGATTTTAATGCTACCGATGTAGCTTATCCGAAAGATAAAACAGTAGTTGATTTATTTGAAGAGCAGGTTGCCCAAACACCGGATGCTATTGCTGTATTATTTAAAGAATCGACTTTAACTTATGCTCTGTTAAATAAAAAGGCCAATCAGTTAGCCTGTTATATTTCCGCAGAACATACCGTAAACAAAGGAGATATTATTGGTGTGTTTTTACCTAAATCGGATAGTGGAATCATTTCGGTACTGGCCATATTAAAATTAGGTGCGGTCTACTTACCCATAGATACCCATTATCCTCCCGAAAGAATTGATTATCTGATCAAAGACAGTGGTTTAAAACTTTTAATTACGGATAATGTCGCCTTAGAGATCAGTAAGTGTGAGACAATAGCTTTGCCAGACCTAAATTTTGACAGTATTAGTGATGAGAATATCAATACGGCAATTTCGCCGAAAGATTTAGCTTATGTGATTTATACATCAGGTTCTACAGGACATCCAAAAGGGGTACTGATTGAGCATACGAGTACTATCAATATGTCCCTGGATCAGATTAACTTTTTTGGAATTAGCAAAGAAGACAAGATTGTATGGTTTGCTTCCGTAGCTTTTGACGCCTCCATATCGGAGATTATGATGAGTTTGTACAGCGGTGCAACCTTATGTATTCCGACGGAAGAAGTTATAAAAGACAAAGATCAGTTTACAGGCTTTTTAAAAGAAACAAAAGCAACAGTAGTGACTTTTCCTCCCAGTTATTTAGGATTATTATCCGAAGAGGATATTTCGGGATTGCGATGTGTGATTACTGCCGGAGAATCGGCTAATCCTACTAAAGCAATTGCAGTTGTAAAATCCGGAATTGATTATTATAATGCATATGGGCCAACTGAATGTGCGGTTTGTGTGTCGATTTATAAGCTGTCCGAAAATGATTTTGACAAGACCGTCATTCCAATTGGTAAACCTATATCCAATACTAAAATTTACATCTTAGACAAAGCCCTGCAGCCTGTACCAATAGGCGTTGCCGGAAAGATATATGTATCGGGAGCCGGAGTAGGAAGAGGCTATTTAAACAAACCGGATCTTACTTCGGAGAAATTCATTGCAAATCCTTTTCAGTCAGGAGAACGCCTGTATGATACCGGAGATTTAGGCTGCTGGTTATCCGACGGAAATATTGAATTTTTGGGTCGAAAAGACTTTCAGGTAAAATTAAGAGGATACCGGATAGAATTGGGAGAAATAGAAAATACAATTTTACAGTATTCCGATGATTTAAAACAAGTAGCTGTTGAAGTTAAAGAAAACAATCAGGAGAAAGTACTGGCCGCCTATCTGGTCGCTACAACACCTATAGATAAAGCTGAACTGAGAAGTTTTCTGCAAAATGCACTGCCGGACTATTTGGTTCCGGGTTTTTATATCGTGTTAGATAAATTGCCTTTAACTCCAAATGGGAAAATAGACCGAAAAGCCCTGCCAGGCATTACCAGTGCTGATGTGATCAGAAAAGCCTATGTCGCACCACAAAATGAAACCGAAAAAAGTTTAGTGGCCATTTGGCAGGAAGTACTGGGAATAGAAAAAATAGGCGTAACCGATAATTTCTTTGAGCTGGGAGGACATAGTCTAATGATCGCTCAGGTCATTAACCGAACCCATAAACAATTAGGCAAAACCGTTTCTTTTAAAACGTTTTTCACAAGCCCGAGCATTGCAGAATTGAGCAAAAAATTGCAGCAAAATGAGTATCTGGCAATCCCGAAGACTCCCGAAGCTCCTTCATATCCCATAACGGCATCACAAAAAAGATTATGGATATTAAGTCAGTTAGACGGCGGTACCTTAGCCTACAATATGCCCGCAACGGTAAAATTAACCGGAACTATTAATGCACAGCAATTTGAAGAATCGTTCAGATTATTAATGCACCGCCATGAGATTTTAAGAACGTATTTTAAAGCCAATGACGATGGAGAAGTGCAGCAATATATACTTCCGGCAGAACAGGTAAACTTTAAAATAGCAGAGAAAGATTATAGTTCGGCAGAAAAGCAGGAGGAAGCTATTACCAGCTATCTGCAGGATACAAACAGTAAGCCTTTTAATTTAGAAGAAGCGCCACTCGTAAGGGCTTCCTTAATCAAATTAAAAGAAGACGAATATGTTTTTTTCTTATCCCTGCACCATATCATTGGCGATGGCTGGTCGATAGAATTATTAATAGCCGAGGTGGTAAAAACCTACAACGCATTACTGCAAGGAAAAGAAATCAGCTTCCCGGAATTAAGTATTCAGTATAAAGATTATGCAGCGTGGCTGAATAAAGAATTGGATAATGAAAAACAGCAAAAATCAAAAGAATATTGGTTAGCACAGTTTACGGGAGAACTGCCTGTACTGGATTTGCCAAGTTTTAACACCCGTCCGTTAGTCCAAACCTATAATGGGAATACGGTAAGCCACCAGTTTTCAACGGCTTTTCTGGAGCAGGTAAAGCTATTTTCAAAAGAGCATGATGTGACTTTATTCATGACTTTAATGGCGGGCATCAACACGCTGTTGCACAGATATTCGGGTCAGAACGACATGATACTGGGAACCCCGATAGCGGGAAGAGAGCACCCGGATCTGGAAAACCAAATGGGGTTGTATCTCAACACGCTTGCCATAAGAACGCAATTACAGGAAGAAAGCAGCTTTTTGGATGTAGTAGCACTGCAAAAAGAAACTTTATTAAGTGCTTACGACCATCAAAATTATCCTTTTGATGAGCTGGCAGGAAAATTGAATTTAAAAAGAGATACCAGCCGTTCTGTTTTATTTGATGTTCTGGTGGTACTGCAAAACCAGGAGCAGTTAAATAATATTAATACGGAAGAACTCCTTAATCTCGAAGTAAGCAAGTATGAGTTTAAGAATAAAACAGCTCAATTTGACATTAGCTTTCTTTTCGTTGAGACAGCAGGGTTAGACCTTAGAATTGAATATAATACCGATATCTACGATGGTGATCTGATCGAAAGAATGTTTGGTCATTTTGAAAATTTAATGATACAAGCATTAGTACAGCCTGAAATTCGCATTCAGGAAGTCGATTATCTAACTCAGGAAGAGAAGAACGAACTTTTATTTGATCTGAACAACACAGCCATCGAATATCCAGCCGGTAAAACAATACTGGATGTATTCGAAGCACAAGTTGCGAAAACCCCGAATAACATTGCAATTGTATTTGAGGATACGCAATTGACCTACAAAGAATTAGACGGGCAATCCAGTCAATTAGCCGCTTATCTGACTCAAAATTATGCCATTGAAGCCGATGATTTAGTGGGAATCATCCTGGACAGAAGTGAGCGAATGATCCTTTCTATTTTCGGAATATTAAAAGCCGGAGGTGCTTATGTTCCGATGGATGTACATTATCCGCAGGAAAGAGTGGATTTTATCACAAGCGATGCCAAACTGAAGCTAAGCATTAATGAGGCTGAATTTGAAAAATTCAGATCCGTTCAGGATTCTTACAGCGTAACAACACCGGAGCGTGGCGATCTAGTCAATCATCTGGCGTACTGTATTTATACCTCGGGATCTACGGGAAATCCAAAAGGTGTATTAAATCACCATGCAGGCCTTTACAATCGCCTGTTATGGATGAAAGACTATCTGGCAGTGGAAGAAAAAGAAGTTTTTCTTCAAAAAACGCCCTATACATTTGATGTTTCCGTTTGGGAGCTGATTCTTCCTTTCCTTACCGGAAGTTCCCTTGTTATTGCCAAACCCGAATTACATAAAGATGTGGCCTATTTACAGGATATCATCAGTAAAAAACAAGTTTCGATCGTGCATTTTGTGCCTTCGATGCTGGGTGTATTCCTGTTGGATGCAGACAGCGAAAAAGGGAATTCCCTTTCGCATATTGTGTGCAGTGGGGAAGAACTGCCGACCCTTATGGCGCAGGAATGCAAGGAAAAATTTCAAAATACACAATTACACAATCTCTATGGCCCAACAGAAGCCGCGATTGATGTAACAGCCATTAATCTGAGCGAAATTGATGTACTAAAAGAAGGGGTAAGTATTGGCAAACCCATAGCGAACACCAGTATCTATATCGTTAACAATTCGCTCGGGCTCCAGCCATTTGGTGTGCCGGGTGAATTATTAATCTCCGGAATACAGGTAGCCAGAGGGTATCTGAACCTTCCGGAACTGACACAAGACCGTTTTATAGCCGATCCGTTCAGAGCAGGCTATCAGGTATATCGCACCGGTGACATTGCCCAATGGAAACCCGACGGTTCTATTCATTATAGGGGAAGAATTGACAATCAGGTTAAAATAAGAGGGAACAGAATTGAACTGGGCGAAGTCGAAAATGCGATCATGGCCTATGGCGGAATCCAGCAGGTAGTAGCCACTCCCAAAGAATTAAACGGAGAAAAAGTTTTGGTTGCCTATTACCTTTTAGAAAGAGGAATCGAAATAGACAAAGCGGCTATTCGCATTTATTTACAGGGAAAACTTCCGGAGTATATGGTACCGGGCTTTTATGTAGTGCTGGAAACGTTACCGATGACTTCCAGCGGGAAGGTCGACCGTAAAGCTTTACCGGGTATAGCAGGCGATGACCTTATTCGTGGGAAATACGCAGCACCCCGAAATCAGACAGAAGAAAAACTGGCCTCCATCTGGCAGGACATTCTGGGCATTGATCAGGTGGGAATTACCGATAATTTTTTCGAATTGGGAGGCGATTCCATACGAGCCATACGAATTTTAGCGAAAATCAATAAAGACCTGAGCATCAATTATAAATTGGCAGATATCTACGCATTGCCATCCATAGAAAAGTTGTTATCTATAGCAACGGAACGAACAGCGAGTGAGATTCCAGTCGCAATAAAAGCTGAAGTTGAAGCACATTTCGAAAATTTAGAAAAAGAATTTAATCCGTATGAGTTTTATGAAGAAAGAAAATTTCTTCACGAATCAAATAAGGAGTATTCAGAAGGAAAAATTGTTTCCATTTATCCGATGAGTGATATCGAATTGGGGATGTTATTTGGCTCTATCGCGACCCGAAATAAAGGAGTTTATCACGATCAGTTCGTTTTTCCGTTACCTACATCACAATTTGACAAAGAATCATTTAGTAAAGCACTTTCGATTTTAATTGAAAAGCATCAAATCCTCAGAACAGCCTACAATATCGAGAGGTATAGTTCGCCCGTGCATCTTGTTTATGAAAAAATAGCGGTCGAGTTAGCGTATGAAGACCTTTCGACAAAAAATCACAAGGAAATTTATGCTGCCATAAATGACTTTATGATTCAGGAGCGAACGCATCATTCTTTTGTGACCGCTGAACCGGGTTTATGGAGGATGAAAATTTATAAAACGGCCGAAAAAGAATACAATCTGCTTTTCCAATTCCACCATGCCATACTGGACGGATGGAGCGTGGCTTCGTTAATGACAGAACTGAATAATATTTATCTTTCTATTTTAGAGCATAAAGAAGTAACCACAGCCAAATTGGCACTAACCTACAAGGATTATGTTTTTGAGCAAAATTGTATTAAAAGAAATGACAAATACAATGATTTTTGGAAAGAAAATCTAAGCGAATATAAAAAGCTGGATATTTTTACAGAAGAGCATTTTTCCAAACGACATGATTTTACGATTGAAGGAGAATTGTATGATTCGTTACTGCAATTTAGCCTGAATCAGGGTTTAAGTCTAAAAACAATAACCTTTGCAGCCTATTTGTATACTTTAAAAACCTTAAGCTATGAGGATGATATCATTGTAGGAATGGTAACCAGCGGCAGGCCTTTGCTCGAAGATGCAGATAAAATATTGGGTTGTTTCCTGAATACAAGCCCTTTTAGAATTAAGGAAACTAGCGGAACTGCAATATCATTTGTAGAAAAAATCAATCAATTGCTGATTATTCAAAAACAGTTTGAAAGAATCAGCCTGAATGAATTGCAAACCCGTTTCTCCTTAAACAAAAAAGGAGAGAATCCATTTTTTGATACGCATTTTAATTATATCGATTTTCATATTTATAATGATCTTCAGGTACAGGAGGATGAAAAAGTAACCGAATTTAAATTTGCAGAACTCAATTTTGAAGCGACCAATACGTTCCTGGATTTAAATATTCGTCCCCTTGCAAATGGTATAAAAGCATCGTGGAATCAGCAAAGAACTTTAAAATACGGATTGACGATAGAGCAACTGCAACAATACTACCTTAATTTTCTATCCACATTAGTAAATTCCGGCGATGCTGTTTTAAAAAATGAAACTGTTTTGACAAGTGCGGAGAAGCAAAATTTGCTTTACGATCTGAACAAGACAACCATCGAATATCCAGCCGGTAAAACAATACTGGATGTATTCGAAGCACAAGTTGCGAAAACCCCGAATAACATTGCAATTGTATTTGAGGATACGCAATTGACCTACAAAGAATTAGACAAGCAATCCAGTCAATTAGCCGCTTATCTGACTCAAAATTATGCTATTGAAGCCGATGATTTAGTGGGAATCATCCTGGACAGAAGTGAGCGAATGATCCTTTCTATTTTCGGAATATTAAAAGCCGGAGGTGCTTATGTTCCGATGGATGTACATTATCCGCAGGAAAGAGTGGATTTTATCACAAGCGATGCCAAACTGAAGCTAAGCATAAATGAGGCTGAATTTGAAAAATTTAGGTCCGTTCAGGATTCTTACAGCGTAACAGCACCGGAGCGTGGCGATTTAGTCAATCATCTGGCGTACTGTATTTACACCTCGGGATCTACGGGAAATCCAAAAGGTGTATTGAATCACCATGCAGGCCTTTACAATCGCCTGTTATGGATGAAAGACTATCTGGCAGTGGAAGAAAAAGAAGTTTTTCTTCAAAAAACGCCCTATACATTTGATGTTTCCGTTTGGGAGCTGATTCTTCCTTTCCTTACCGGAAGTTCCCTTGTTATTGCCAAACCCGAAGGACATAAAGATGTGGCCTATCTGCAGGATATCATCAGTAAAAAACAAGTTTCGATCGTGCATTTTGTGCCTTCGATGCTGGGTGTCTTCCTGTTGGATGCAGACAGCGAAAAAGGCAATTCCCTGTCGCATATTGTGTGCAGTGGTGAAGAGCTTCCAGCCCTTATGGCGCAGGAATGCAAGGAAAAATTCCAAAATACACAATTGCACAATCTCTATGGCCCAACAGAAGCCGCGATTGATGTAACAGCCATTAATTTGAGCGAAATTGATGTACTAAAAGAAGGGGTAAGCATTGGTAAACCCATAGCGAACACCAGTATCTATATCGTTAACAATTCGCTCGGGCTCCAGCCATTTGGTGTACCGGGTGAGTTATTAATCTCCGGAATACAGGTAGCCAGAGGGTATCTGAACCTTCCGGAACTGACACAAGACCGTTTTATAGCTGATCCGTTCAGAGCAGGTTATCAGGTATATCGCACCGGTGACATTGCCCAATGGAAACCTGACGGTTCTATTCATTATAGGGGAAGAATTGACAATCAGGTTAAAATAAGAGGAAACAGAATTGAACTGGGCGAAGTCGAAAATGCGATCATGGCCTATGGCGGAATCCAGCAGGTAGTAGCGACTCCCAAAGAACTAAACGGAGAAAAAGTTTTGGTTGCCTATTATCTTCCGGAAAGAGGAATCGAAATAGACAAAGCGGCCATCCGTATTTATTTGCAGGGAAAACTTCCGGAGTATATGGTACCGGGATTTTATATAGTGCTGGAAACGTTACCGATGACTTCCAGCGGGAAAGTCGACCGGAAAGCTTTACCGGGTATAGCCGGCGATGACCTTATTCGAGGCGAATACGCAGCACCCCGAAATCAGACAGAAGAAAAACTGGCCACCATCTGGCAGGACATTCTGGGTATTGATCAGGTGGGAATTACCGATAATTTTTTCGAATTGGGAGGTACTTCTTTTCAGCTGATCAAATTGCAAAAAAGGATTGAATTGTTGTGGCCCAATACAATGGTGATTTCGGATTTGTTTGAATTTAATTCGATTAAAGACATCGCAGTCTTCATCAATAAAGATTCAGCCCAAACCGACTTAGAAGAGAAAGACGAGATGAAATTTTTTGAAATATAAAACAAAACGATTATGGATATTGCATTAATTGGAGTTAGTATAAAATATGCTGATATAACAACGCTGCAACAGTTTGCAGCCGTTATAAGAAATAATAGTATTTGTGTAAAACAACCTGCGGAAGAAAGAATTTTACATTCAAAAATAGATAAAAAAGAGAAGTATCATCCGTATGGCTATCTCGACAGGGTTGATTTCTTTGACCATGAATTTTTTAATTTGTCAAAGGGAGAAGCCAATACCATTGATCCGGGGCACAGAATGATCCTGCAGGGTGTCTGTAATGCTATCGAAAATAGCGGTTATGATTTAGACTATATCGCATCACAAAATACAGGATTGTTTACGACGACTCAAACCGGACTTTATAATTTATTGTACCAATCTGAAAATAAAGGATTGGATTTTATAGGCGGATTAGCGTCAATAGGAGGTGGGCGTGTAGCGAATATTCTAAATATCAGAGGACCGGTAATGAATATCGACACCGCCTGTTCGTCGTCTTTGGTCGCTGTGCACGAAGCCGTGCAAAACATACGAAGAGGAGAAATTGATTTAGGGATTGTGGCAGGTTCCCGTTTGTTATATCTGTTTAATGAAGCGGATAGTTTCGAAAAAGATGCCATAATGTCTACCGATGGAATGTGCAGGGCTTTTGATGAAGACGCCTCCGGAACAGCAGGAGGAGAAGGCGTGGCGGTTGTTATTCTGAAAAGACTGGATCATGCCATAAGAGATCATGACACTATCTTATCGGTTATAAAAGGATCTGCTATTAATAATGACGGAAGCAGTTCGAATAGTATAACGGCTCCAAGTCCCGTGGCACAAAAGAATGTTATTTTAAGTGCCTGTAAAAATGCCAATATTCCTGTAACCAGCGTAGGCTATATAGAAACACACGGAACAGGAACTAAATTGGGAGATCCTATAGAGTATAAGGGGATAAAAGATGCTTTTTCGTCTACAAACGAGCCCTTTTCGGTTCGTTTAGGTACCTTAAAACCCAATATTGGACATCTGGATAATATGTCGGGATTGTTTGGATTCATAAAAGCAGCGCTTGTACTAAAGGAAAAAGAATTTTTTCCGCTGGCGAATTTCAATACCGTAAATAAATTTATAGAAGAAGATCCAAATATTCTTTTACAAAAAGAAGGGGCTCAATGGGTTACCACTGAAATTAGAAGAGCAGGAGTGAGTTCATTTGGTCTGAGCGGTACCAACGCCCACATCATTCTGGAAGAATATACAGCAACGGAAGAAAAAGTCATAAATACCGGTACCAATAACTGGTTTAAAGTAGCGGCAAAAAGCAAAAATGCTTTAAAAGAATATACAGATTCGATTTATAATTTTATTTCGGAAAGTACTTCCATAGCAGATTTAGCCTATACGTTAAATACCGGCAGAAAAGACTATAAGTACAGATTAGCCGTATCAGGGAATACGGTTGCTGCTATAAAAGAATCGCTTTTAGCCCAAAAAGACAATGACGAAAGTAATACGGCAAAGTATACCAAAATCGCTTTACTATATCTTTCTGATGAAGTGCAGCATGTAGAAAGTTTTTTAAAATGCGATCAGTTTAAAGATGTTTTCCTCAATCTGCAAAAAGAAATAGCGAGCGATGAAACAGAGCCTGCTGTTTCAGAAACGGTAGTCGTTCAGGTGGCCTTATTCAAATACTTGTCGGCTAAAGGATTTAACGTAAATCAGCTGATCTGTAATGGTGATATAGCTAAAGCTTCAAAAGAAATAATTGAAGGTAAAAATAGCATTTCTAAAGGTTTAGCATTTGATAAAGAGTTCGTTTTAGACTTAGCGAAATTAAAAGCACTAGCCAAAAACTGTAACGATAATAACATCTTATTGGTAGTGGTTGGTAACAACAGTCAGTCCATGCCCGGTATTTTCGAATCCTTAAAAGAAGAACAAATTCCCGGCATAGATGTATTAAAAATCATGGGCGACAATAATTGGAATTTGTTGTGGAGCACTTTATATAATAAGGGACTGGAGTTTGACTGGAAAGCTTTTTACAGTAAGGAAAATTACAAAAAAGTTACCGCACCAACGTATCCATTTGAAAAAACATCCTGTTGGAATGAGCATAAAAACCCTTTATTTTTTAATCAGTCCAACCAAAAACCAGAGGTTGAAAAACCAAAACTTGTTATCGAAAATCTGAGCGAAGAGGAAACCGTTGTGGGTATTCTGAAAGAAATCCTAAAAAATGACACCTTAACTCTTACGGATGATTTTTTTGAATTAGGCGGTAATTCAATTGTAGGCGTTCAGTTTATAAACAGGATTAATGAGCTGTTTGCTATCACGATAAATTTCGATGCTTTGTTTGAATGCTACGAGATCAGTGAAATTGTTACTCTTATAAAAGAAGCAGTTGAAGCCAGGAACAAAAATAGTTTTATAGCGCTTCCTCTGACTGACCAATTGATTTTTGAAACCCTTGAAGCTTCAAATTCCCAGCAAAGAATGTGGATTGAATCTCTACTAGATACGTCGATGCAATCTATTTATAATATTACGCTAACCTATAAGGCAAAAGGGAATCTAAATATTGAAGTTTTTAAGGAAACACTACAGGAGCTAATCAGGATGCATGCCTGTCTGCGGTCTACTTTCTTTACGGATGAAGACGGAACAATCCAGCAGAGAATAAAGGCAATTGAAAATATAGCGATCGATCACTTTTTTACTTTTTATTCCAACACCGATCCTTTGATGCTGGAGCAGAAGAAGAAAGAAATTCAAAATTTTAATTTTGATTTAGAGCAGGGCCCACTGTTTCAGGCAGCTGTCCTTCAGACGGATGAAAACAAGTACCAATTTATATTTGTTTTTCACCACATTATTTTTGATGGCTGGTCTACCGGAATTTTCATAAAAGATTTTGTGGCTGTTTACAAACAAATCATTAGCAAAGCATATGTTCCTGCAGCCAGTAAAAACGATTATTTTGACTATCTGATCTGGCTGAAAGGGAATTTACATAGTGAAAAAACAGCAGCTTACTCTGACTATTGGAGAGAAAAACTGGGAAATATTAATTCAAATTTAAAATTAGGGAATCCGGATACAGGAAGCCTGGAAGGCGCCCGATTCAATTTCAGTATCGATAAAAAACTGAAAGACAAATTAGTGGATTATACGACTAAAAACAGGGTAACATTATTCAGCCTTTTAATCTCGTCCGTAAGAATCTCATTGTACCGACTGGCTCAGGAAAACTTTGTCATTGGTACGGCCGTGTCCGGAAGGGTTAAAAAAGAGTTTGAATCCACTATTGGTATGTTTATCAATACACTGCCCGTTTATACCGAAATTGACGGGGATAAAAGCTTTGCTGATGCTGTTGCCGATGAAATGAATACGATCATGAAAGCCTTAGAGTATCAGACGTACCCATATGATTTGATATTAAATGATTTGAAAATTGCGAACAAAAAGTCCTTTTTTGATGTCATGGTGGTATTGCAAAATCAGAACAACAGGGCAGGAATGGTGAGCAAAAGTGATCTGCCATTTGAAATTGAAGAAGAAATCAATCCAATATCGACCTTTTCAAGATTCAATTTGTCTTTTACGTTTTTTGATGTTATAGATGCTATTGAACTCGAATTGGAATACAAAGCCGGTGTATTTAGCCAGGAGTTTATTCAGGCTATGATGGACACTTTTTTCCATCTTCTGGAACAATTTGTAGCTGTTCCGGAGAAAAAAATCTCTCAGTTTTCCATTTTAAACGAAAATCAGTTGGAGAATATCGTTTATGGATTTAACAATACCAAATCTGATTTCCCGGAGGATAAAACCCTTATAGAGCTATTCGAAGAACAGGTTGAAAAAACGCCGGACAATATTGCGGTTATTTTTGAAGATAAAGAATTATCGTACCGGGAACTCAATGCAGAAGCCAATCAGTTAGGCCGTTATTTAAGAGCACTTTTCCAAATTAAACCGGATGATCTGATCGGAATCAAACTTGAAAGAAGCGAAAAAATGATTCTGGCTGTTTTGGGAATACTAAAATCCGGCGCGGCTTATGTGCCTATCGATCCTGCCTATCCGCAGGAAAGAATAGACTACATCGGGAATGACAGCAATTGCAAAATCATAATTGATGAAAATGTACTGACGTTGTTTTATAAAAATCAGGACGTATACAGTGTCGGGAATATTGAAAAAATAAACAGTCCAAAAGATCTTGCCTATATCATTTATACTTCCGGAACCACGGGTAATCCGAAAGGAGTGATGGTAGAACATACCAATGTAGTCAACCTGATACTTTCGCAGACCAAACAATTTAAAATAGACGAAAACGAAAAAATTCTTCAGCTTTCAAACTACACTTTTGATGCGTCTGTAGAGCAAATTTTCCTGGCACTTTGCAATGGGGCAGGTTTGTACCTTATTTCGAGGGCAGCCTTACTGGAAGCAGAGATTTTCGAAGAATTTATTGCCAAAAATGAAATCACACACCTTCATGCAGTGCCATCGGTGTTAGAAAAAATAACACCAGGCAGTCGTTTTAGTTTAAAAAGAGTAATTGCCGGAGGTGACAGCTGTTCCGAAAAACTGGCCGAATCCTGGAGTACGGTTTGTGATTTCTATAACGAATACGGCCCAACCGAAACTACAGTTACTTCTATTGAGCTTCTTTATGATAAGAAAAGCACTTTTTGTATCGGTAGTCCAATTGCAAATACACAAGTCTACATTCTGGATAATAACCTTTTTCCAACTCAGCTGGGCGTTTTGGGTAAAATATATATTTCCGGTGCCGGGGTTACACGCGGTTATCTGAACAAACCGGAGCTGACAGCCGAAAAATTCATTGAAAATCCATTCGTATCCAACACAAAAATGTACGATACAGGAGATTTAGGACGATGGCTGCCGGATGGTACTATTGAATTTCTGGGCCGAAACGACGATCAGGTAAAAATAAGAGGTTTCAGAATTGAATTAGGAGAAATAGAAACTGCCCTTTCGCAATTTTCGAAAGATTTACGACAGGTTGTGGTACAGCCGCAACAGGTAAACGGAGAGAAAACATTAGTCGCTTATTATGTTTCGGACACCGAATTAGACAAAGCCGAAATTCGACGCTATCTCCACACTAAACTGCCGGAATATATGGTTCCTTCCTTTTTGGTAGTGCTGGAACATTTGCCCTTAACGGCCAATGGAAAAGTCGATCGTACTGCATTGCGAGGCATCAGTGAAGAAGATATTATCAGGAAAGCATACGTAGAACCAAGAAATGAAATTGAACAAAAAATAGCCGAAATATGGCAGGAAATTCTCGGAGTGGAGAAAGTAGGCGTTACGGACAGTTTTTTTGAGCTGGGCGGACATAGCCTGAACGCTACAAAACTGATTAGTATCATTCATAAACAGTTTAATGTCAAGTTATCGATCATCGATTTGTTTGACAATATCATACTGGAGGAATTAGCATTGCTTTTAGAAAACACCCTATTGTACAGTGCGAATAATGAAGAAAATATTTCAATTGAAGAATCTGAAAATTTCACTATCTAATTTATAAAATCGAAACCCGCAGGGGCCAAATTGAAATATTAATAAAACAAAATCACTAATGAATCGGTTATTATTTATTGCATTTATTTTAAGTAACGTATTAACAGCACAAGTCAAAATAACCGGAAAAGTGGTTACCCCAGAAAATAGTCCAGTTGCGTTTGCTGAAGTTATCCTTTTTGGAAAAGGCCCTGTTCCTATAAAAGATCAGGTAACCAATGAAAAAGGGGAGTTTATAATAGAATATAAGCCGGGCTCGTACAAATTGCAAATCAGTCAGTTCAATTCTGTTTTATATACCAAACAGATCGAATTGACTTCAGATCTGGATTTGGGGGAAATCATAGCAAATCCCGTGCAGGAATTAGCGGCAGTGGTCATTACTCAAAAGAAAGAACTCGTAGAGCGCAAAGTCGACCGACTGGTTTTTAACATCGAAAACACCATCAGTACAGCGGGTGGCGATGCGATGGACGCCTTAAAAATCACACCCGGAATACAGATTCAGAACGAGACGATAAACATAGTAGGTAAAAGTACCGTAAGAGTTTTGCTCGACGACAAAATGATTGAACTTGGACAGGAAGAACTGACCAATTTGTTGAAATCAATTCCTGCCGAAAACATCAAAAGTATCGAGGTAATTACGACACCGCCGGCTAAATATGAGGCTTTGGGAAACAGCGGACTGGTAAATATCAGGTTAAAAAAGGCCAAAAAAGATTCCTGGAACCTCTCTCTGGGAACTGGTTACTTACAAAGGCACCACGATGGCGAAGGATCAAACACCAGCAATTTTATATACAATCAAAATAAGCTGAGTATGTCTGCTTCACTGAATTACAGAAGTGGTGGTATTTATCTGGAACAGGAAAGCCGCGTTCACTTTACGGACGAATTGTGGGCTCTAAATTACCCGCTCCAGAAAAACTATAAAATGCTGAATGGAATTTTGAGCATGCAATACATCGCGACACCCAAATGGGTTGTTGGTTTCCAATATCTGACTAATATCAATAAAACAGACACGGATGCCACGAGAAGTCTGCTGATTTATGATAATGACACGAATGAAATCAACAAAAATATTACCTCTGTCGGATATGCTTTTTTAAGGCCAACGCTGCATTCCTTTAATCTGTTTAATGAATATAAACTCAATCCCACAGGTGGAAAAATGTTCGTGAATTTGGATTATTTCAAATACAAAAGCGATGATTCCAGGCCTTATGACGGGACTTCGGAAGAATATAATCCGCCTAAAGAACAGTTTTTTACAGGAATTAACAATAACAATCAAAACATAAGCAATTTCTCTGCTAAAATTGATTTTGAAACTCCTTTAGAATGGATGAATCTTGGTTTTGGGGGAAAGGTTTCCTTTTCAGATACCAAAAATTTAATTTCAACATTCAATAGTGATTTTACAGATCAGCCTGTAACCGATTTACCGCTGGAAGACTTTGAATTCAGCTATAAAGAAAATGTACAGGCCGTATATGTCTCCGGAAACAAAAAGTTCAGTGACAATCTGGAATCCCAGGTTGGCCTGAGAGTCGAAAATACACAGGCAAAATCGTACGATGTAGCCTTAGATCAATCCGTAAATAAGAATTACACCAAGCTGTTTCCTTCCGTTAATATTTCCTACACCCCTCAACAGGGTTCTGTATACCGATTAAGCTATAGCCGAAGGATAGAACGGCCTACTTTTGCCCAGTTAAATCCGAACATTGCCTATATCAATCCGTTTCAGAGTATTCAGGGGAACCCTTTACTGCAGCCTGCCTTTATCGATAATTTCGAATTTATTTATTCGTATAAAAAGCTGGAAAGCAAACTGTATTACAGTCATGATAAAAATGTGTTTATGCAGATCTCTACACCTGATCCTGATACCAATGTTGTTCGGATAATTACCCAGAATATCTTTAATATGGAGCGATACGGGATTTCGGAAATCTATGTCTTCAATAAATTGAAAGGGTGGACGAGTAACAATACGGCTGATTTTAATTATACGAAATCAAGATCTTTAATTGAATCGACAAGCGGCGTGGAAGGTTTTAATCTGAAACTGGCGACGAATAACGATTTCGTCCTAAACGATAAAAAAACGGTGCTGCTAAACCTTAATTACTGGTATGTTTTTCCAAAAACGGAAGGATTTGTAAAGTTAGACGCATCCAGTTCCACCGCAGTAACGCTTCAATATTTACTTAACGACAATCTAAGAATATCACTGAAAGCCAATGATATTTTCAGAACAGAAAAAATAAAATTTAACCCGACTGTAAACGGAGTTTATCAGGAATACAGCCTTTATAACGACAGCAGGTATGTACAGGTATATCTTAATTACAGGCTTGGAAGCAAAAAAGCAAAAGTTACCAACAGAAATACCGGTAATGAAGAAGAAAGAAAAAGAGTCGGTAATTAAGAAGTAGTGCAAATAAGAAATCAGTTAGTATAAAACACAAATTATAAAAATATTTTTAAATGGAAGGATTAGTTTATTTAAAACCGAACGTAGTGATTGAGCCTTTAATAGAAAGATGGTATGCCTGGTCGCATCTGATATCGCCCGGAACGGCAGCTATGAATGTAACCAAAAGACATATCGAAATAATGAATTCTTACCTGGAGTCGCCTGTGGTACATGATGATGCCGTTAAAGACCCGAAAATGCTGGGCGGCCCATTTATGGATTATAATGGAGATCGTTCTGAAGATGTAAGAAAATTGCTGGAATCGACCTTTACCAATCAAAAAGAGCTGATCAATCTTTCAATGGCGATTCGAAAATTGGTTTTAATGTTAAATAAAGAAGCCAAAGGACAATCGTTGGAGGGGCTGTATAAAAATGTACCGGATATTTTAAAAGGTTATGTAGAATTAATATACGATCTGAACGGCAATCCTTCTTTTAGATTTTACGAGCAGCTTTTATACAAAAGTAAATTTTACAATAAAAACAACCAAAGTCTGGCTTTGTGGGTGACCAATAATGATTCACGTCCTTTTTGTTTAAGTACCCCGAGACTGGATGAGAAAGACGTATTGCATCTGGATATGCCTTTTGAACACAAATTTATAGACGAGTTGAGTAAAATGAAAAGAACGCCGCGTCCTTACAGTGAAAT
The DNA here is from genome assembly GCF_004345565.1 of Flavobacterium circumlabens. Taxonomy (GTDB): domain Bacteria; phylum Bacteroidota; class Bacteroidia; order Flavobacteriales; family Flavobacteriaceae; genus Flavobacterium; species Flavobacterium circumlabens. The sequence goes on from NZ_SLWA01000006.1 coordinate 142,467, forward strand.
AAAGGAATTATTGGGCGATTTAAATGAAACAGAGAGTGCGTTATTCGAATCGTTTTTTACGGATACGCCATCAGTGCCGTATGTCAGGTACGAAGGCGATAAAATTAGAATGCGATATTTTGGGCATGCCTGCATTCTAATCGAGACGAAAGACGTAAGCATATTGGTAGATCCCTTAATCAGTTACTACGGATACCAATCGAGTGTAGAGCATTTTTCGGATTACGAACTGCCTGAAAAAATCGATTATGTTTTGATTACCCACAATCATCAGGACCATATTTTACTGGAAACGCTGTTGCCGCTGAGACATAAAATCAAAAATATTATAGTACCGCGTTCCGGAGGAGGCCACCTTCAGGATCCTTCTTTAAAACTAATGTTTAATAATATCGGTTTTGACAATATTATTGAAATCGAAGAATTCGCTACGGTGAACTTTTCAGATTGCAAAATTACAGGTGTCCCTTTTACAGGAGAGCACAGTGATCTGGACATCAAGGCCAAAATCTGCTATCATGTTGAAATCGCTGAATTCTCATTGCTGTTTGCAGCAGATTCGAGGATTTTAGAAAAGAAATTATACGAGCACACGCAAAGTGTCATTGGCGATGTAGATGTTATTTTCCTGGGAATGGAATGTGACGGAGCTCCATTAACGTGGTTGTACGGGCCACTGGTGGTAAACGAATTGTCTAAAGAACACGATCAGTCCAGAAGACTGGCCGGATCTGATTTTGAAAGGGGAATGCATCTGGTAGATGTTTTTAATCCGCTGGAAGTGTATGTGTACGCTATGGGGCAGGAGCCGTGGTGTGAGTTTATCAGCAGTATCAAGTACACCGATGAATCCAATCCTATTATACAGTCCAATCGTCTTATTGCCGAATGCAGTTCGAGGGAAATAATTACAGAAAGGTTATTTGGGGAAAAAGAGATCCTTTACAATAAGAAAAAAACAGAGAACTACAGTTTGGTTTAAAAAGCAAATGCACACGAATTAACACCGGTTTTTATTTCAAATCCGGCGTAATTGGTGAAAGGAAACAAATCAGGGAATCAGTACAGACAAGTATATAATAAGATAAAGCGATGCAAACATTACTCAAAAAATTAAGGGCCTCCAATATAAAACTTAATTTATCTGGAGATAAACTGGATATTAATGCTCCAAAAGGAGTGCTCACAAATGAGTTATTAGATGAAATTAGAGTACACAAGCAAAAAATAATTGATTTTATCAAACTGTCACAAAACGCAGGTGATACCCATAGTGATATCCCCAATGTGGAGCAGGAGGAAACGTATATCGTCTCATCATCGCAAAAAAGCTTGTGGCTGCTGTGTCAGTTAGAAGAACAAAATAACGTATATAACATTCCGAGCATCTTTGAATTAAAAGGAAACTTAGATACAGTGGCACTCGAAAAAGCATTTGAGGCGCTGCTGGAACGCCATGAATCTTTAAGAACAGTTTTTGTTGAAACAGCCAATGCCGAAGTAAGACAAAAGATTGTAGCCGTTAAAGATCTTGATTTTAAGTTTCGAACAGAAGACGTATCTAATACGGACGAGAAAATAGATAGTCTTATTCAGCAGGAATTAAAATTTTCATTTGATTTAGCAAAAGATTGTTTAGTTCGCGCAAAACTGATCAAAACGTCAAATGATACGTTTGTTTTTGTACTGGTACTTCATCATATCATTAGTGATGGCTGGTCGATACAACTTATGATTAACGAGTTGTTTGTTTTATATCATGCTTTTACAAAGAATATTTCTAATCCGTTGGCCCCTTTACAAATTCAATATAAAGATTACGCAGCCTGGCAGCAAAACCAGTTAAGGGACGGCAATACAACACATAAGGAATACTGGTTGAAACAATTTCAGGATACTATTCCGATACTGGATTTACCGATCTATAAAACAAGACCATTAACAAAAACCTTCAGCGGAGGTATCGTAAAAAGAAGTTTCAACAGTGAAATTTTAAAAGCCTTCTCCAATTTATGTCAATCTCAGGACGCCACTTTATTCATGGGACTAACGAGTTTGCTGAACGTTTTATTTTACAGATATACCAATCAAAATGACATTATAATTGGTACCCCGATTGCCGGAAGACCCCATTCTGATTTGCAAAATCAGACAGGACTTTACTTAAACACCTTAGCACTTCGAACTCAGTTTGACGGGCAGGACAGCTTTATTGAATTATTATCGAATGTTAAAAATAAAACACTCGAAGCCTATGAGCATCAACTGTATCCGTTTGATGAATTAATTGAAAACTTAAACCTAAAAAGAGAGGTTAGCCGCAGTCCGTTATTTGATGTGATGCTGATCTTGCAGAACATGGACAGCTTCGACAGCACACAACAACTGGACGGTGTCACGATTCAACAGTATCAGAATAAACAAAACCTGCTTATTAAATACGACCTGGAATTTACATTTGATGAGTTTGGCAATGAATTAAATTTCAACTTAACATTCAATACGGATATTTACACTGAAGCATTTGTAGAAAAAATAACAGAACATTTCGGCACTTTATTACAAGGCGTTATTGCAGCACCGAATCTTCCGGTTTCACGTATCAACTACTTGTCACCAAACGAAATAAAGCAGTTAGTAGTTGATTTTAATGATACTTCGGTACCGTACCCTAAAGATAAAACGATTGTACAACTCTTTGAAGAACAGGCCGCCGAAACACCGGACGCTATTGCCATTGTTTTTGAGGACTTACAATTGACCTATAAGGAACTGAACGAAAAAGTGAATCAATTTGCCAGTTATCTGAGAGAGCGTTATGATATCCAGCCGGATGATCTGGTAGGCATAAAATTAAGCCGAAGCGAACAGTTAATTATCGCTATTTTAGGAGTACTGAAATCAGGAGCCGCTTATGTGCCTATTGATTCCGATTATCCACAGGAAAGAATAGCATACATCGAAGAAGATACCAATTGCAAAGCTATTATTGATGAGGATGAACTCATAATGTTTAATTTTCAGCGATTCCGATATAAACCTGAAAATCCGGATACTGTAAATACGCCGTCTCATTTAGCATATATCATTTACACTTCCGGCTCAACCGGAAATCCAAAAGGAGTGATGGTGGAGCATCGCAATGTCGTAAGACTGGTTAAGCCTTGTACTTATTTTCCATTGCATTCGGATACTGTCCTGTTAAGTACAGGCTCCATTTCTTTTGATGCCACAACGATAGAGTTTTTCGGAACTTTATTAAACGGAGGAACATTAGTCCTAACCACTCAGGACGATTTGCTGGATTTATCGACCTTAGGAAATATCGTTAAAACCAATGCAGTCAATAGTCTCTGGATGACGGCTTCCTGGTTTAACAGCGTGGTTGAAAACAACATTAGTTTTTTCGAAAGCATCCGTCAACTCATTGTTGGAGGAGATGTCGTTTCACCCAAACATACCCAAAAAGTTTTTGAAAGCAATCCGTCCATAAAAATTGTAAATGGTTACGGACCTACCGAAAACACTACTTTTTCGGTGACTTTTGATATTCAGAATGAAAAATATACCACCATTCCGATTGGTAAACCGATTCCAAACAGCCAGGCGTATGTACTCGATCAAAATTTACAGCCCGTTGCAATTGGAGTAGGCGGTAAATTGTATTTATCCGGAGATGGCGTTTCCAGAGGCTATTTAAACCAGCCCGAACTGACCTCCGAAAAATTTATAGCCAATCCGTTTATTTCAGACGCCAGAATGTACGATACCGGAGATTTAGGCCGCTGGCTTCCCGATGGTACAATTGAGTTTCTGGGTAGGAACGACCATCAGGTAAAAATAAGAGGCTACAGAATAGAACTGGGAGAAATAGAAACCAGCCTTTTGCAGTTTTCAGCCGATTTAAAGCAAGTCGTTGTTCAGGTGAAAGAGGTAAAGGAAGAAAAAGTTCTAGTGGCCTATTATGTTTCGGATATCGAAATAGACAAGATTGAAATTAGAAATTACCTTCAGACGAAGCTGCCTGAATACATGATTCCCGCCTTTTTCGTGCTTTTGGAGGCGATACCACTGACCTCAAATGGTAAAACCGACCGTAATGCGTTACCGGGCATTAACGGAGAAGACAGTATTCGAAGAGAGTATGTACAGCCCCGAAATGAAACCGAACAAAAAATGGTCGAAATCTGGCAGGAAGTGCTCGGTCTTGAAAAAGTAGGGATTACCGATAACTTTTTTGAAATGGGCGGACACAGCCTTATTGTAGCCCAGGTAATCAACAGATTAAACAAACAATTGAACAAAACCGTTTCGTTTAAGGATTTTTTCTCTAATCCGACCATTGAGGCGCTGAGTAAAACGCTGAACCAAAATGAGTATGAAGCCATTCCTCCGGCAGGAATCAGGGAAAGTTATCCTTTAACGGCTTCTCAGAACAGATTTTGGATTCTGAGTCAGCTCGAAGGAGGTTCTCTGGCTTACAATATGCCCTCTGCGATTAAATTAACCGGGGATTTGGATACCGATACCTTCAAAGAAACTTTTAGTTTGCTCATTGAGCGCTATGAAATATTAAGAACAGGCTTTAAAAATAATTCACAAGGAGAGATACAGCAATATATTACGCCTGTAAATGAAATTAACTTTGAAGTAACAGAGCAGGATTTCAGCAACCATAAGGAGCAGGAAGACCTCGTTTTGCAGTATTTAGAGGAGCAGAATTCGATTGCTTTTAATCTCGAAGAAGCACCTTTAATAAGAGCTTCTTTAATCAAATTACAGGAAAACGAGCATATTTTTTCTTTGTGTATGCATCATATTATTGGTGACGGATGGTCGATGCAATTAATCATTTCCGAAATTGTAAAAACATACAATGCTATCGTTCAGGGGAATTCAGCTAATTTACCCGATTTAAACATTCAGTATAAAGATTATGCGGTATGGATCAATGCAGAAAATCAACAGGAAAAATACCAACAATCGAAAGAATTCTGGTTGAACCAATTCAGTGGAGAATTACCGGTAATAGAACTTCCGGGTTTTAAGAAAAGACCTTTGGTTCAGACTTACAATGGCGCTGTTAAATCGTATGCGTTTTCCGCTGCGCTTTTAGAAAAACTAAAAACGTTTTCAGGTGAGCATGATGTAACGCTTTTTATGACCTTAATCACCGGAATCAAAACGTTGCTGCACCGTTACAGCAATCAGGATGATCTTATTATTGGTACGCCAATAGCAGGCAGGGAACACCCGGATTTAGAAAATCAGTTGGGGCTTTTCCTGAATACGCTGGCCATTCGAACCAAATTTGAACAGGGTGACCGCTTTTTGGATATTTTAAATAAAGAAAAGGAAACACTTTTAAACGCTTATCAGCATCAGGATTATTCCTTTGATGAACTGGTCGGCAACCTGAACCTGAAGAGAGACTTAAGCCGATCGGCTTTGTTTGATATTCTGGTGGTGCTTCAAAATCAGGCACAGTTAAAAAATTTAGCCAACGACACCGCTTTAACAGGATTAGAAGTGGATGCTTTTGATTTTGAGAATAAAACATCCAAATTCGATATCACTTTCATTTTTGTCGAAACTGAACAGTTGTTGCTTAACATTAATTATAATACAGACATATACGATTCGTTTTTAATCGATGCGCTCTTCAGTCATCTCGAAAATGTATTTAGCGAGGGAATTAACAATCCTGAACAGGCCGTAGATCAACTCGATTACTTAACCGCTGCAGAGAAAACAACATTACTTCTGGATTTTAATGCTACGGCGGCAGCTTACCCGGAAAATAAAACCATTATCGATTTATTTGAAGAACAGCTCGAAAAAACGCCGGATAATATCGCGGTTGTTTTTGAAGAAACAGCGCTGACTTACCAAGTGCTTAATGAACAAGCAAACCAGCTGGCGCATTACTTAAGACAAAACCATGCGATTGAATCCGGTGATTTAGTTGGAATAAAACTGGATCGAAGCGAGAGGATAATTGTCACCATTTTAGGAATTTTAAAATCCGGTGCCGCTTACGTCCCTATTGATTCTTCTTATCCTCAGGAAAGAATAGCCTACATAGAAAAAGACAGCAATTGCAAAATTGTAATTGATGAGCCTGTTTTTGAGGCCTTTTATAAAAACAGGGAAAGTTATTCAGGCTTAAATATTGAAAAAATAAATAACTCCGGAGATTTAGCCTATATCATCTACACCTCAGGAACCACAGGTAATCCAAAGGGGGTAATGGTAGAGCATAAAAACGTAATCAACTTAATTCATTCGCAGACCAGGGAGTTTAAAATTGATGCAACCGAGAGAATTCTCCAGTTGTCCAATTTTTCTTTTGATGCCTCTGTCGAACAAACCTTTTTGGCACTATTAAACGGAGCAGCTTTATACATACTGCCTCGAAAAGTATTGTTAGATGAAGTTGAATTGGAGCAATTTGTATTGGAAAACAAAATTACGCACTTCCATTCCGTTCCATCGGTAGTAAGCAAATTGAAACCTTCCAATAAATTCAGCTTAAGAAGAGTTTTGTCAGGAGGTGATATTTGTTCCGAAAAACTGGCGGCATCCTGGAGTACTATTTGTGATTTTTACAATAAATATGGCCCAACGGAAACAACTGTGACCTCGATAGAATTTTTGTATACCAAAGAAAAACCCTTTTCTATTGGCCGTCCGATTTCAAATACCCAGGTGTACATCCTTAATAATGCCTTACTGCCAACGCCTTTGGGTGTTTTAGGGAACGTGTATATTTCGGGAGCAGGTGTGACCCGTGGTTATTGGAATAAACCGGAACTAACCGCAGAAAAATTCATCGAAAATCCATTTATTTCGGGTACTAAAATGTATGATACCGGAGATGTAGCGCGTTGGCTGCCGGATGGAAATATTGAATTTTCAGGCAGAAACGACCATCAGGTAAAAATAAGAGGATTTAGAATTGAATTGGGCGAAATAGAAACCAGCCTTTTGCAGTATTCCGCTCATTTAAACGAGGCCATCGTTCAGGCCAAAGAAGTAAACGGAGAAAAAGTATTGGTGGCTTACTATTTAACCAATGCAGCAATAGATAAAGCGGCTATCAGAAACTATCTTTTAGGGAAGCTGCCGGAACATATGGTACCTTCGTTTTATATCGATCTGGATCATTTTCCGGTAACACCCAACGGCAAGATAGACCGTAAAGCACTGCCGGGTATTAGCGGGGAAGATGGTATTCGAAAGGAATACATACAGCCCCGAAATGAGACCGAACAAAAAATAGCCGAAATATGGCAGGAAGTTCTGGCCGTTGAAAAAGTGGGGATTACCGATAATTTCTTTGAATTAGGCGGACATAGTCTGATTGTGGCACAGGTCATTAACAGACTCAACAAACAATTAAATAAAACAGTATCGTTTAAGGATTTTTTCTCCAATCCAACCATTGAAGCGTTAAGTAAGACTTTAAACCAAAATGATTATATATCTATTCCTCAGGCAGATATTAGGGAGAGTTATCCGCTGACAGCTTCTCAATACAGATTCTGGATCTTAAGCCAGTTAGAGGGAGGTTCGCTGGCTTATAATATGCCTGCAGCGATCAAATTAACAGGGGAACTGGATACCGATACATTTAAGAAAACCTTTCATGTATTGATACAAAGACATGAAATCTTAAGAACAGGCTTCAAAAATAATGCAGAGGGACAACTGCGCCAGTTTATAAAACCTGCGGCCGAAATTGTTTTTGAAGTCACCGAAAAAGATTTCAGCCATAAAGAAGGGAAGGAAGCGCTTGTTTTGCAGTATTTACAGGAACAAAATGCGATTGCTTTTAATCTGGAACAGGCGCCTTTAATCAGGGCCTCCTTACTTAAAACAGACGAAAACGAACATGTTTTTTTCATCAGCCTGCACCATATCATAGGAGACGGATGGTCGATGCAGTTGATCATCTCCGAAGTGGTAAAAATATACAATGCCATCCTTCAGGGAATTCCGGTCGATTTGCCGCCGTTAAACCTGCAGTACAAAGATTACGCCGTATGGATTAATGAAGCGATTCAACAGGAAAAATACCAGAATTCAAAAGCTTTTTGGTTAAACCAGTTCGAAGGACCATTACCGGTGCTAGAACTTCCGAGTTTTAAGAAAAGGCCTTTGGTACAAACCTACAATGGGGACAATCAATCGCATCAATTCTCCGGTGTGTTGTTAGAAAAACTAAAAACTTTTTCAAAAGAGCAGGACGTTACTTTGTTTATGACCTTAATGGCCGGGATAAAAACCTTATTGCACCGATACACCAATCAGGAGGATATTATTGTGGGTACACCTATAGCAGGAAGGGAACATCCGGATTTAGAAAATCAATTAGGATTGTACCTGAACACCCTGGCTATTCGTACCAAGTTTGAAGAAGAGGATGACTTTTTGGCTATTTTAAATAAAGAAAAAGAAACGCTCTTAAATGCGTACCAGCACCAGGAATATTCTTTTGATGAATTGGTAGAAAATCTAAACCTAAAAAGAGACCTGAGCCGTTCGGCTTTGTTTGATGTACTGGTGGTGCTTCAAAATCAAAATCAATTAAAGAATCTGGCAAATCCCGCCACATTAGCAGGAATAGAAGTTGCCGGTTTTGAATTTGAAAATAAAATAGCCAAGCTGGATGTGACCTTTACTTTTGTCGAGACAGAACAATTAATCCTGAACATTGATTACAATACGGATATATACGACTCTGTGTTTATAAAATCAATATTTGGTCATCTTGAAAATGTATTCAACGAAGTAATTGACAATCCTGAACAAGCGATAGAAGAGCTGGATTATCTTACCATTGCAGAAGAAAAGAAACTCTTACTGGAGTATAATAACAATTCGACCGCTTATCCGAAGGATAAAACCATGATCGATTTGTTCGAAGATCAGGTGGCGAAAACACCCGAAAATAGTGCCGTTGTTTTTGAAGATAAAAGTTTCACTTACAAAGAAATCAATGAGCAGGCCAATCAATTAGGTAGCTATCTAAGAGAGAATTACCAAATAAAAACCGATGATTTAATAGGGATTAAATTAGACCGAAGTGAGAAAATGATTGTCACCCTGCTGGGAATCCTAAAATCGGGTGCTGCCTACGTGCCAATTGATAAATCTTATCCGCAGGAAAGAATAGAATACATCGAAAAAGACAGTAATTGTAAACTGGTCATTGACGAAAATGTACTTGAATTATTCTATAACAGCCAGGAAAAATATGCTAAAGTAAATGTTCAAAGAACCAATACTCCGGATGATTTAGCGTATATCATTTATACTTCCGGTACTACAGGCAATCCGAAAGGGGTTATGATTGAACATAAAAATGCAGTAGCACTCATTCACTGGTCGGATACAGAATTTGACAGTAGTAAATTTGAAACGGTATACGCCGTAACGTCTTACTGTTTTGATTTATCTGTTTTTGAAATATTCTATACCCTTTCGATCGGGAAGCAAATAAAGCTCTTGAAAAATGGTCTGGAAATCAAGAATCATATCGATAAAGACCAGAATGTATTAATCAATACCGTTCCGTCTGTCGTGAACCAGCTTTTAGAGGATGGCGTTTCCTTTGAGTCCGTGAGCATTTTAAATATGGCCGGAGAACCTATTTCGCACAGCATTATACAAAGACTGCCTTTGGACCAGATAGAAGTATACAATTTATATGGCCCATCGGAAGATACGACGTACAGCACTTATTTTAAAATCAGACAAAAAGATTATCTGTCCATACCAATCGGAAAACCGATTTCTAATACACAGCTCTACATACTGGATAAAAAATGGCAGGCAGTACCTACCGGGGTGTTTGGCAAAATATATGTAGCGGGAGCCGGAGTAGCCAGAGGTTATCTGAACAAACCGGAACTTACGGCAGAGAAATTTATGGACAATCCGTTTAAATCCGGCAGCACCATGTATGACACCGGAGATTTAGGACGCTGGCTGCCAGATGGAAATATTGAATTTTTAGGAAGAAATGACCATCAGGTAAAAATAAGAGGCTTTAGAATTGAATTAGGGGAAATTGAAGCCCGCTTTTCACAATATTCAGCAGACATCAAACAAGTTGTGGTTGAAGTCAAAGAAGTAAATGCCGAAAAGGTATTGGTCGCGTATTATGCTGCCCAGACCGAAATAGACAAAGCGGCAATAAGAAACTACCTTTTAGGAAAACTGCCGGAATATATGGTGCCTTCCTTTTACGTAGTCCTGGATAGTTTACCGTTGACGCCTAACGGAAAAACAGACCGAAAAGCACTGCCGGGCATTAGTGGAGAAGACCTTATACGAAAAGTATATGTGGCACCCGCAAATGAAACCGAAAAGAAAATGGCCGCAATATGGCAGGAAATTCTGGGTCTTGAAGAAGTGGGAATTACCGATAATTTCTTTGAATTGGGCGGAAACAGCATTTCGGCAATCAACACCATCATTAGAATGAATAAGGAATTTGCTACCCATTATCCTGTGGATTCGCTATTTCGTTTTAATACCATCTCCGAAATCATAAAATACCATCTGAATACCATTTTTGATTCGGATAAAGATTTTTATGAATATGGAAACAGTCAGTCTTCAAATACCGTTTTCGCTTTTCCTCCAATCGCGGGTTATGGAAGCGCTTACAGGGACTTATTCCATAACAATCAGGATTCCGGATTTATATCCTTCAATTTTGTAGAAAAAGAGGCGAATCCAGTGGCTTATTACGCTAATAAAATCAATGAAATTCAGGAAAATGGCGAGATCGTTTTATTTGGCTGGTCAGCAGGAGGAATTTTATCCTCTGAAGTGGCCCATCATCTCACAAATGTGTTAAACCGGAAAGTTTCCCGAATCATCATGTTTGATTCTGTAAGGCTCGACGAAGAAAAACTCAACATAGAACTATCTGCAGATGCTTTTGACCCTGGGACGGAAATTGATGAAAGTATGCAGGAAATACTGGCTCAGGCAAAAGAAAAGCGAATAGCCTATATCAAGTATCTGATGTCTGTAAAATACGCCAATAAATTGTCGACCGAATTAGTGTTAGTAAAAACCGAAAATAATGAAGACAAAAAATGGGAAGAAAATTTTGAAACCGTTCATTATATCACCGGAAAAGGAGCGCACCAGAACATGCTGGAAGGAAACAATTTAAAGCACAACAAAAAAATATTACATAAAATTATTACCAAAGAAGACATTCTTACCAGCATTTTTCAAGACTAACCTCTTGAAAATCCGCGATGAAGAACCCTCAATAAAATACAAATTGTACATGAAATATACATTATTTTGCCTGCTGCTCCTTCCGTTTTTAGGATTTTCACAGACAGGCACTTCCCTGAAAGAACCCAATTCCACCGAAGATTCAGGGGAATATTTTGGTGGTGCGGTAAAGTCCGTTTACAAGCAGCATAAGTTTCCCAGTTTTAACAACAGCATCAATCTGGTCTACAATCGCGGAAGATGGAAAGTCAATTCGAGTGTGAGTTACGGGCGGGAGAAATTTTTCAGGGAAAATGATGTGAGTACTTTTTTTTCTGATGCCTCATTTATTGGTTCAGGAACAACAGATTACGACTTTAATAGCCTGGTGACCTTTATCGATGTTCAATACCAGATTTCAAAGAAGACCAAAATAAATGTCTCTTCCATGAATGATACGTATGAGAATATATTAGATACTAAAACAAACATCGATATCTATAACAGCCCGGACGTATTAGACCGCTATTATACAGGGAGTAAGAAATTGATTTCGAACCTGAAACGAAATTCCCTGAATGCGCTGTTACGACATGATTTTAATGAAAATGAATTTTTAACTGTAGAAGCAGACTGGCTGCAGAGGCCCTGGGATTACAATCAAAATACCTATGGCCAGGATTATGATGTAAATGGTGCAGCAATTCCCAATCGCAATTATACCGTATACCATGACGGACGTACAGATTTGAATGTCTATACCCTGAACGGTTTGTATCATGTGCCCACAAAGTTCTTCGATCTTACGGTAGGAGGGAAATGGATCTATATTGAATCCGATTACAACATCAGGCATTTTAGAAAATATGATGCCGATTATGTGCAGAATTTATCATTATCCCCGATTTGTACCTACATTGAAAACAGACAGATCCTATTTTCAGATTTCAAAAAGAACTTTGGAAAACTGGATCTTCAGCTTGGGTTTAAACTCGAAAATACCTTCATAAACGGTTATGTTTCGGATCTCGGGCACCAGGATCTGGACGATCATTACATCAAATTATTTCCATCCGTAAATGCAGCCTATAACTTTGATGAAAGGCACAAACTAAGTTTTAACTATACGCAGTTTTACAACAGGCCTTTATACCGATTTATAAATCCGTCTTTAGGCATTTATCATGCATATGAGAATTACTTGGGAAATCCGTTTTTAAAGCCATCCCTGACCAGCAATTTCAATCTGGTGTATGCTTTTAAATCACAATACGACGTTGGTTTTTCGTATTCGAAAACAAAAGACAATTTCTGGTCCCTGCCCAATTATACGGCAGACCATGTCGTAGAGCATAAAGTAGTAAGTTATATGGATTTGAACAGCTTTCAACTTTCAGCTAACGGAGTCCTAAAATATAGCAATGCTGTGGAAACCAATTTTCAGTTACAGGGATTCTACAAGCTGAATAAATCTTTGGTACCCGGTATAGAAGATCTGGATGTCTGGGGCTGGTACGGTACGGTCAGCAATCAGTTGTATTTCAATCCGGAGAAAAATATTTCCGCTAACCTGAGTTTTTGGTACCGTTCTAAAAACATTAGCCAGGAAGCACTGATCAGTAAGCAATGCGCATTGGATTTCGGAATGAAGTTTTTATTGCTTCAAAAAGCTTTCATCATCGAAGTGAATGTTACGGATATTTTAAAATCAATGAATGAATACAAAGTATCTACCGTAGACAATGTGAAGCAAACCTTCCGGAACTACCAGGATCCAAGGGCTTTTAGAATCTCGGCGACCTATAAATTTGGAAACAGGAAATTAAATTACGCAGAAAGAATTGCCGAAAACGCAACAGATCATTCCCGATAAAACCCAAAAATATGCAGCTTTTTTTACTACACTTTGCCGGAGGAAATGTTTTTTCATTTGAATTTCTCAGAAAAGAGAGTACCAATGTCGATTTCATTCCCCTCGAATTACCCGGAAGAGGGAAAAGGCACAGAGAAAACTTAATTAAGAATAAAGACGAGGCTATTGCCGATTATTGCAGCCAGATTAAATCATTAAGAAACGGCGAGCCTTATATTATCTACGGACATAGTATGGGTGCAACTTTAGGACTTTCGGTAGCGGTCCAAATGGAAAGTGCCGGCGATGGTCCGCAATCCCTTATTGTTTCCGGAAATGCAGGCCCGGGGATTAAAAAAAGTAAAGATATCGTACATCATCAATTAGATGATCTGAATTTTAAAAAGGAACTGCTGAGCTTAGGCAGTATCCCGGAAGGAATCAGCGAAAACGAAGAATTATTTGATTATTTCCTGCCCATAATGAGAGCCGATTTTGAATGTCTGGAAAAAAGCTTTTTTTCTGAAAAAGGACTGAAATTAAACATTCCGATACATGCCCTGATGGGTGCCGGGGAAGAAACCAGTAATCAGATCGAAAACTGGAAAAATTTCACAAACCATACGTTCACCTCTGAAATATGGGATGGGAATCACTTTTTTATTTACAAAAACGCTGCGGCATTGGCCCATATTTTTACAAGTGCGGTTCAAAAATATTTAATCCATCCAAATAGAAACTATTATGTTTAAATTAAAATTTTCCTATGTCCTTTATCTGTTGCTTTATGCAATACCCAACACGATTCTGAGCTTTGGAATCGTTTATATCATTAATAATGTGATATCCGGAAAAACAGAATTCTTAACCGATTATATGGGGATTACCTTTGTTTCCACCGTCATATACACCTATCTGCTGAACATTATTTTTCAGAAAAAAATTAATAAATACTCGTTCGAAGTATTGTACGAAAACGAAAAAAAAATATTCGATAAAATATTAAAAGCCCCTTTAATTACCCTGGAAAAACTGGGTTCACAGCGATTTTATACCGCAATAGAAGATTTACGCATATTTGCGACTTTTCCGGAAGTGGTGACGCATACGATCAATTCGCTGTTAATGTTATTGCTCTGTATGATCTACTTGTTTACGTTATCGGTTTCAGCAGCTTTAGTGGTGGTGGCTTTAATCATCCTGATTGCCGTAACCTATTTTCTGGTGATCAGTACGATGTCGCAAAAAGTAGCCAGTCTCAGAAAGTACAACGAGCATTATTACAAGTATGTAGATGATGTCATAAAAGGATTTAAAGGCTTTAAGCTCAGCACCCACAGACGTGAAAAATTAATGCAGGACCATTTGTCACCGAACAGGGAGAATGCAAAAACACTGGATTTTAATATTAACTACGTTTTCTTATCAATCAATTTAATAAGTCAGTACGGGCTCTATCTGGTGATTGGTGCGATCCTGTTTCTATTGCCCGTGATTGGATTATTAAAAAGGGAAGACGTGATTTCTTATGTTGTTATTTTATTATTTGTTTCAGGGCCTATCAACAACCTGATCAACATGCAGAATGTCTACACCCGATTAACCGTTGCCAATAACAGAATAAAAAAATTCTTAAAGGATTTTGACAGTACAGAGATAGTCGTAACCCTTAAAAATGCAGCTCCGGAAGCTTTTAGTTCCCTGCGATTCAATCAGATTCATTTTGAATATGAAAATGAAGCTTCCGAAAAAACATTTGCTTTGGGACCTGTCAATCTTTCGATCGAAAAAGGAGAAATGATCTTTATAATTGGCGGAAACGGCAGCGGTAAAAGTACTTTTATCAACATCCTAACCGGTTTGTATCAGCCTACGGGAGGCGAAATAATAGTCAACGAAGCCCAGCAAAGCACCGGAAAAACAAGTACACAAAACCTGATATCGGCCGTTTTTACAGACAATCATATCTTTTCTAATAATTATGACGAGTATGCTTTAGAAAACAACCAGGAGTATCTGGAGTTGTTGCGAATCATGGAGCTGGACAAAGTGATTGCAGACGACAAAGAACATTCTGCCAGAAGACCTTTTTCTAAAGGACAGGGCAAGAGAATGTCGTTGATTTTTGCACTGTTGGAAGACAAACCTATTTTGGTTTTAGACGAATGGGCAGCCGATCAGGATCCGCATTTCAGGAAATATTTCTACGAAAATTTACTGCCTAAGTTAAAACAGGAAGGAAAAACCATAATCGCCGTAACACATGATGACGCCTATTTTAAGTACGCAGACCGAATCCTGAAATTTGATTACGGAGAAATTGTAAAAGATTTCCAGGTAAAAGACGAACCTCTGCACACAGAAAGCTTATGGCATAAGGAAGTGCAAAATTAGAACGTGAAAGCAGCAAAAGCCGCCAGATCACATTTCACAGATCACATTTTATAATACAGACTATTAATACCACACTTTTCAATGAGACTAACACTTCCACAACAAGATGTTTATTTCGAGCAATTACTATTTCCTAAGGATCCCATCTATAATATTGGAGCCAAAATAGAAATTAAAGGAGTAATCGATACGGAGACTTTTAATAAAGCCTATACCACGCTTATTGATCAGCATGATACCTACAGAAGCATACTGGTAAAAAATCAGGAGGAAATAGCGATCAGAGTAGTAGAGGAGCATGATTCGCAACTCGGATTTGTAGATTTCTCCGATTGCTTGAATCCGGAGGAGGAAGCTGCTTTTTATATGCAAAAGGAGTTCAAAAAACCTTTTGATTTATTTGATGAAAATCTTTTGCATGTTTTTACGCTGGTCAAAGTGAAAGAAGATTTTCATTACTTGTTTTCGGTGTACCATCACATCATTACCGATGGCTGGGGCACGTCTTTAATGTTTCAGAGACTGGTGCAGAATTATAATGAAATTCAGGAATTCGGGAATGTTACCACCACGTATCCTTTTAGTTATAAGGATTTTATGGAGGATGACCTGGAGTATCAGAACTCCCCGGCTTTTTCAGAAGATAAAAAGTATTGGGTAGAAAAATTTAAAGCTTTGCCGGAGGACCTTTTAGAAAAAGAATTTTCATCAGACGAAATAGCAAACAATAAAAGCCACCGCAAGGAATTGATTATTAAAAGAGACGTGTACAATCAGATCAATCAGCTGGCGGAAGCGTGTAAATGTTCTTCTTTTCATTTGATTTTAGCCGTTTTGTATGCTTATTTTGGAAGAAAACATCAAAATACCGATTTTGCTATTGGCTTGCCTGTTTTAAACCGAAGTAAATCGAAATACAAAAAAACAGTGGGCCTTTTTATGGGAATTGCACCTCTGAGAATTGTACTGGATTTCGACAGTACTTTTGAAGATTTAATCAGCCTCATCAAAAATCAATTGCGGACTGATTACCGTCACCAGCGATTTCCTTTGGGAAAACTAATCCAGGAGCTGCAGGTTTTCACTGAAAAAGAAAAAATATTTAATATTACGCTTTCGTATGAAAAGCAAAATTATGCAACTAATTTTAAGAACACCCAAACCCGCGTAATTCCATTGACTCATGAATCGGAGCGGGTTGCATTGGCGATTTATATCCGTGAATTTGACGAATTGGAAGATGTGAAAATTGATTTCGATTACAATCTAAACTATTTTAATGAAGATCGAATTACACAAACCGTTCATCATTTTGAAAACCTGCTTACAAGTATTTTAGCCGATCCGGACAAAAAGTTAAAAGAACTGACTTATGTAACCAAAGAGGAAAGAAGCCAGGTTATAGAGACTTTCAATGCTACAAAAACGGACTATCCAAAAGAGATTACCTTAATCGACTTATTCCGTGAGCAGGTAGAGAATTTTCCCGGAAAAGAAGCTGTAAAAGATGAAGACAGATCATACTCGTATTCCGAGCTTCATAAATTATCCAACCAGATCGCCCAATATCTGCTGACGACCTATGGCAAAAAAGATAAATCTCCTATTGCCGTTTTATTAGAGCGATCGGCCAATATGGTGGTAGTTTTATTAGGAATATTGAAATCGGGAAGATCTTACATCCCGTTAGACCCGACATTTCCGGAAGACAGGCTCAATTATATTATTGACAACAGCCAAAGTAAAATATTGATCAATGAAAAAGACTATGCCCTGAATACTTCTCATGATGTGCGGGTAGTAGCATTAGAGAGCATTTTAGAAGGGATAGATATCTTTAACGGAACGTCCGGAAAAATAGTTTCTCCTAATGATACGGCCTATATCATCTACACGTCGGGTTCCACAGGAAATCCAAAAGGAGTAGAAATCGGTCATCAGTCCTTGCTTAATTTTTTAATCAGTATGCAGCAAAAACCGGGTGTTGCCTTAAACGACACCTTTTTTTCGGTAACGACCTATTCCTTTGATATTTCAATATTAGAATTTTTCGTACCCTTAATTTCGGGAGCTACTTTATATGTTGCGAATCAGAGTGTTTTGGCCGATCCGAATTTGATTCTTCAAAAAATAGAGGAGGTACAGCCTACAATCATTCAGGCTACGCCAAGTTTTTACCAAATGCTGTTTCATGCCGGCTGGCAGGGCGACAAACGATTAAAAGTAATGTGTGGCGGAGATTTATTAAGCGAAGCACTGGCAGAAAAACTAATCGAAAATAGTTTTGAACTCTGGAACATGTATGGCCCAACAGAAACTACGATTTGGTCGAGTATAAAAAAAATCAACCATTTTAAAGAAGCCTCCAATATCGGAAAACCCATAAACAACACGCAGTTTTATATTTTGGATTCTTTTTTAAGTCCTAAGCCTGTAGGAACCCCCGGAGCCATCTACATCGCAGGAGACGGATTGGCGAAAGGATATTATAAAAACGAGGAATTAACCCGGCAAAAATTTATTGCAAATCCGTTTGACAGTAACAGTTTGCTCTACGAAACCGGCGATGTCGGGAAATGGAAAGATAATGGAGAAATAGCGTTTTTAGGCAGAAATGACAATCAGGTCAAAATCAGAGGCTACAGAATCGAACTTGGAGATATTGAGACGCAGTTAAATCAGATAGAAGGCGTTCATAATTCGGTGGTTATTGCTAAAAAAGGAGACCAGCAGGAAGCTTTTCTAGTCGCTTACATTTTAAAAAACCAGGAAATCGATACGGAAAAAATTAAGACTGCCTTAAAAATGATTCTTCCGTACTACATGATTCCCAATGTAATTATTTCACTGGATGAATTTCCGCTGACACCCAACCAAAAAATAGACCGAAAATCCTTGTCGCAAAGAGCCATTGTGCAGGAGATCAACTATGATGATTTTAAAGCTCCCGTTTCGGATTTAGAAAAAACACTTGCTGCATACTGGAAAGAAGTATTAAATAGTAAAGAACCGATAAGTGTACATGATAATTTCTTTGCATTGGGAGGTCATTCTTTAAATGCAGTAAAATTGATCGGCTTAGTAACGAAGCAGCTTTCATTAGATATTTCCCTGAAAACTATTTTTGACTATCCTACCATTGAATTGCTGGCTACTTATCTGCAAAAACTCGTTCCCAATCAATCCGTGGATATCACATTATCCGAAACAAAAGGTTATTATGATGTAACCCCGCCACAATACAATATCTGGCTGGCATCGCAACAGGAAAATACTTCAATAGCTTACAATATGTTTGCCGCTTACCATGTAGAAGGAACCGTAAATCCGGATAAAATTTCAGCTGCCATACGTAAAATCATCAACAAACATGAAATCTTACGAACCAGTTTTATTGAAATAAACGGCATTCCGTACCAGAAAATTAATCCTTCAGAAAAGGTACACTTTGCTGTTTCTGTCTCCGAATCAGGCGATGAAAATGTAACGGAAATGATCAATAAAGTAAATAACACCGTATTTGATTTAGAAAAAGATGTACTGTTAAGAGTGCAGCTTCTCAAGGTTGAAGAAAACAAATGGATACTGCTTTTTTGTACGCATCACATCATAATGGATGGTTTATCGTTAGAAATTTTCATTACCGAATTTATTGAAAATTTTAAGGAGAGCAATTCTTTAGCACTACAAAAAGAAACAACTTTAAAATTTCAGTTTAAAGATTATTCAGAATGGTTTAATAAAACGTTGGAAGATAATACTGTAAAAAATGAGTCATTCTGGACCAGGTACCTCCATAATTACCAGCCGAAGGATTCCTTTGACCGGGATTTTGATAACAGGCAAAACGAGCAGGGCGCAGGCAAATATTTATTTGAAATCAACCCTGATACTACTTTGGCCTTAAAGAAATTAGCCTTTGACGGACAGGTTACTTTTTATACCGTTCTGGCCGCCGCTTTAAATGTGCTGATCTCCAAATTTTCAAATCACACCGATATCTGTATTGCAACGGCCAACTCCGGAAGAACTATTCCGGAACTAAACAATCAGATTGGAATGTTTGTTAAAACACTGGTTTTAAGGACGAAAATAGAAAAGGAACAAACTTTTACTGCGCTGTTGAAAAACATGCAACGCAATTTATTAGAGATCAATGAGTATCAGAATGTTCCCTTTGATAAAATTCCGAAATCTGTTTTTGATCTGATGCTGGTGTATCAGAATCCGGAGTTTTCTTTTGAAAACAGCATTGAATTAGCCGATTTAAAACTGACTTCGTACCCAATTAACGCTACTTACAGCAGAATGCCAATGGTATTTAATCTGTTTGAGAGCGGGAACAGCCTCAAAGGAATCATAGACTATAATCGTAATTTATTTGATCCGGATACGATACAGATCATTGCTGCTCAGTACAGTACTCTTTTGAATGAAATTTTGAAAAATCCGGCGGCGAGATTAGATTCAATTGATAATAAATCTGAACTGGAGAAAAGTACCGTCTCTGATTTTGATTTTAATTTCTAATTACCGCTATAGTTTTGATTTACATCTATTATTCGTATTTGTCGGCAGAAAACCACGAAAGCATATTGAAAAATAATTTGCTGCATTTTTCAGAAGAATATCAACATAAAATTAAGCGATTCAGAAGATGGCAGGATGCCCAATTATCGCTTTTGGGACGGGTATTATTATTCAATGGGATGAAGGAGCTCGGTTTGTCGTACCCTCGTGATCAAAAGATACACTACACAAGGTACAACAAGCCCTATTTTGAAGATCATGTAATACAGTTTAATATTTCGCATTCGGGAGAAATTGTGGTTTGTGCCATAACTGATGCAACCGAAATAGGAATTGATATTGAAATTATAACTGACGTTGCAATCGATGATTTTAAAATTCAGATGACCGAAAACGAATGGAATAAAATTAGTAACTCCAATGACCAAAAAAACGCCTTTTTTGAGTATTGGACACAAAAGGAAGCGGTTATAAAAGCACACGGCCACGGGTTAACGATTCCGTTACAATCCTTTGAAATTATAGATAATCAGACCCAAATTCAGGGAGAAAAATTCTATTTGAAAGAAATAAAAATTGACGAAAAGTACAAGTGTACGATTTCATCCAAAACAACTATGAATGCTATTATGTTGAAAAACATATGCTAAGCCAATAATTTAATTAAAAGAAAATGAAAAATTTAGTACGCCTATTTTTATTACTCTGTCTGTTGCCAACTTGTTTATTTGCTCAGACAGCTGTTTTTAAATTCGAAAAAACAACCACTTTTTTCCCCGAACAAAAAGCTATCAACCAGGATAACATCGAATGGGGGTACTTAACAGTTCCGGAAAATTGGGATAAGCCCGAAGGCAAAAAAATTAAAATGGCAGTGGCTGTTTTAAAAAGCACCTCCAAAAAAGCAGACGCGAATCCCGTGATTTATATTGAAGGAGGGCCAGGGGCAGGAGGAATTAAGGGAATATGGGGCTGGCTGAAGCATCCGTTAAGAAGTAACAGCACAATTATTTTGGCAGATGTGCGAGGCACTGGTTTTTCGTTTCCTAAATTTTGTCCTGACTTAGGAAAGAAATTCTTAGAAATACTGGCTAAAAATCAAAATGCAACACAGGATGAGCAGCAAAAAACCATTGCAGCAGCAGCTTGTAAACAAGATTTGCTAAACAGGGATATTGATATAAACGCCTACAACAGCAAGTCTATAGCCAAAGATCTGAATGCTTTAAAAAAGGCGTTAGGCTACACTAAATGGAATGCTTACGGTGTTTCTTACGGAACGTATACCGCTCAGATTTATGCCAATGATTTTCCGGAGGATATTCAGTCGTTAATTCTGGATTCTTCTGTTTCGGATATTTCGAATTACTACAATCAGAATACCACAAATTACGTCAATAGTCTGGAAAAAGTTTTTAACGCCTGTAAAAACGATCCGAATTGCAATAAACAATACCCGTATTTAGAAAATGTGTATTACGAAACACTGGAAAAATTGGAAAAAAATCCAATCACCGTAAAAGTAGATCAGAAGATTATTCCTGCCGGCGCATTCACTTATAATGCGGAGGATTTTAAAATTTCTATCCAGCAAGCCCTGTATCAAAAGAAACTCATCGAACTGTTGCCTTTATTGATCACCGAATTCAACAGAGGCAATAAAAACACCTTAAGCGCACTGGTAGCAGCTTTTTCGGGAGCATTAGGGCTAGACTACGGACAGTATTATTGTGTGAGCTGTAAGGAGACGGTTCCTAATAATTCGATTTCGGCATTTAATGCGAATGCAGCTAAATACAAGAAATTACAAGGCGGTTTGTCGTTTTATAAATCAGACTTTTCAGTTTGTGACAAATGGAATCAAGGGAGCACAATACCTCTTAAAAGCAGCAACGATCTGTCGAATCTTTCTGCCGTAACAGCCCCGGTATTGGTGCTTGCGGGTGCATTTGATCCGATTACTCCGGCTTCAAACGGAAAAGTCACGGTTAATCGATTTAAAAATGGATTTTTAGTGAATGCTCCTGTTTTCGGGCATGCTCCTGGTTTTTCTAAAATAGGAGCGAAGATTATAGAAGATTTTGTAAGCAATCCGAATAAAAAACCGGACGTAAGTGGCTTTCAGTCTGTTGATAAAGTGAATTTTATTACCGATGTAAAGTTAAGCGGAGGGGTTTCCAATTTTGCCAATAGTCTCAATGGCTTTACTCTTTTGTTTTTTGCCCCATTCCTGATTGCCTTTGTCATTTTACTGGTTTCCATTTTTGGATTTATCTACAGTTTTATTAAAAAAGAAATAGGAACCAAACCCAATATAGGAATCAGGATTTTAATTCTAATTACCGCTTTGTTAGGACTCTTTACCGTTATCGGATTTATTTTAGCGATCAACAATACCGCACAGGATAACTTTTACATACTTGCTTTTGGAATCCGCAACCAGTTTGATTATTTGTTCATAGTACAATGGTTTTTTATCGTATTTACGCTGTTTTCTATACTTTATTTTGCTTTTAAAATCAAGTCCATTTCAAATGCAGGTGTTATTTCTACCATACTATTCTCTTTCATTCTGGTAGGCGTTTATTTTCAATATTGGGGCTTTTTGTTTTAATGCATCAACAGTTTCATAAGAACCAAAAAAAACCTCCATTTTAGAATGGAGGTTTTTGGTTTTACATTATTCTTGCGGAAATAATTGCAAATCTGCGCTATTGTATTTTATCTATTTCAGGATGGTATCATAAATTTCATTCAGCAGGTTTTGTCTCATCTTTGAATTTCTTTGGTTGAGCAATATAATGATACCCCAATTTTTAGCTCTGTTATAACCTATAATCGAAGATTGCCCCATAGAATCTCCTGATTTTAAATAAATGGTATTTTTTTCATCTGTCATAATGTTGGTACCTAATCCCATCTCTCTTTTTTCATCTTTATAGAATATTTTTTCCGTTAGGAGGGCAGCTTTGCCTATTGTATTATTTTTATCTAAGACTGCTTTTAAATAGGTAATCATATCAGAAGCGTCCGATTTTACTAGTCCCGCAGGAGCCGTAACATTCCATGTGAAGAATTCCTGAATACCGCCATCAGGATTGTGGCCCACTGTTCTGTTTTTTACATTAAAATCTTTCGTTAGCGTACGGGTCAGCTTTAAGGGTTTTATAATTTTTTCTGTGATAATCTGATCGTAACTTTTGTGATACACTTTTTCCAGTATTTGCCCGAGTAACGTATAGCCAATAGTAGAATAACGGTATTTACCGTAATCTTTTAGTTCAGTACAGGTATTAATTATAGTAGTCAGTGTTTCTTCTGTTACACTGCTTACAGGCTGTTGCGGATTTAATTCTATCAACTTTCCAAAATCAATATCAGGCAAACCCGACTGATGAGAGGCGAGGTCTGAAATTTTTATTTTGTTTTTAAGATTTTCATGTAATACATACGCTTTCGGAAGATAGTTGTCAATATAATCTTCGAGTTTTAGTTTATTTTCAAGTGCTGCCTGCGCAATTAAATTGGAAGTTAAAATTTTGGTGATGGATGCAATTTCAAATATCGAATTTTTATCGATTTCAATTGGGCTTCCGGCGTCCAGATTACCATATGCAGTAAAATATTCTTTATTATTATCGATAAAACCAACACTGATCCCTACGTTAGGATTTTTTTGATAATTATCCTTTATGATGGAATCAATTTTTTTGGTAATGTCCTGTCCAAAAGAAAAAGTACTTACTGATAAGAGTACGGCTAAAAATTGTACTGAAGTTTTCATTGTATCGTGTTTTAGGTTAAAAATTTATTTCGATACAAAGATGTGGGAGAAGTTAAACTTACGCGACCGAATAAATGCAGTCGCACGCATTTGTTTCCGGAAATAGGTAGGAGTAATTTAAAAGAGACGTACGAATAATTACAAAATACTGTTTTACAGATTTTTGCGGTAATCAGTAGGCGTTTGACCCGTATGTTTTTTAAAAGCCATATTAAAAGAAGATTTGGAATTAAAACCAACTTCGTACAGAATTTCTAAAACAGTAACCTTACTTTTTGCATTATCTCTTAAAATAGTCATAGCATTTTCGATGCGATAGGTATTAATAAAATCGTAAAAATGCTGTTCTAATTTATGATTAATTAAAATCGATAAGTCCCGGACAGGAATCTGAATCGCAGCAGAAACATCCTGAATGGTTAAGGAAGGATTCAGAAAGGGTTTTTCTTCCGTCATATACATTTTTAATTTCAATAGCTCTTCCTGATACACTTCTTCATTTACAGCCAATTCTGAATTTTCTTCTTCTGAAATAATATCCGAAACCAGTTTTAATTTCGAATCAATATTTCTAAATAAATCGGGATGGTTTAATGCTTTAAATAAGTACCAGCAAATAATCAGCAGCTGAAATACCAGGAGTCCGATTTTTATCCATTCGGAAATATAGGGATAATCAGAAAATTTAAAAATATTTTTAAAAAGGGTAATCAAATATAAAACCGTCAGTACAATCGTAAACTGAAACAACCAGTTATAGGAAGTAACACTTGTACCGGCATAATTTTCAAGATAGAGTTTTTTCGCTTTTCTTAATAACATAAAAACGGCAATAATATAGACAGCAGTCTGAAGATGAAAAAGAATATGAGTGAACTGTATTTCGATCATATCCTGACGATTATTGATGAAATTTATTTTAGAAGCGAGATCTACGGCATAAAAACGAGCTACCAAAACGGTATTCACAATCAAAAAGGGGAGAAGGTGCCCTAAATGTTTGGGTTTAAATTTAAAATCAGAATAACAAACCGATACGATATAGAGATAAAAAACAGGAATTTGTAAAAAAGCAAAGGTATTTCTGAGCATTCCCAAGTTTGAAGGGCCATCAAACATTAAGTTAAATAAAGGTTCAATAGTATCTACTACAGTTATTAGCAGAAAAAGAGCAAAAATTGAATTACTTAACTTGTTCTTTGTTTTAACTGTTACCAGAAAAAAGGCAAGAAATAAAGAAATGAATAAGGAAATTACCGTTACAATAATCAATAAATTAGTCTTATCCATTCCTTATCTTGTTTTGGGGTTATTTTGGTTTATAGGTATTACAACTGTTTTTTTCTGTTTAACTCTTTACCGGAGCTTCAATTTGCTGGTAGGACCTGCCTTCAAGAATCGCCTTTACAGCATCACTAATGGCTTCTAAATTATTTTGTTTGTTGTTGCTCATTAAAATAATTGTAAAATCAGGATTACTCAGCAATAAGGCCTGATAATTAAAAGCCGCGCCATCATGTATGTGGCTGAGCACTTTTCCCTGCTGAACGCTTCCTGCGCCAAGACCCGTCTGATTTCCGGTGGAAAACGGATTGCAAAGCTCCTGAGTGGATGCAGCGTTAATCAGTTTAAAGGAATTAATTGCCTCAGACCATTTATAAAAATCTTCTAAATTTAAGGCCGTCCAGCCTGAAATGTTATATTTTATAATATCCTGTTTCCCTTTGTTATTAAATGATTTAGCAAAAAGTTTCACTTTTTCGTCCGGATCAACAAGCCCATTTTTTATTCCCGCAGGCTGAAGTATTTTTTTTATAACAAAAGAATCGAAAGACATTCCGGTTATCTTTTCTATAATTCTTCTCTGTAGAAATACATTATTGTTATTATAATCATACTTGGTTCCCGGCTCAAAATCAAGAGAAACCGTTTTTTTTAATTCCGCCATGTTGTCGGAATCCTGATTGACTTCATTCCATTTTATTTGAGGAAGGCCGCTTGTATATTGAAGCAAGTGAATGATTTTAATCTTGTTCGCCCAAGAAGGGAGTTCCGGCAGAAATTTAGAAATGCTATCGTCAAGTTTCAATTTGCCCTGCTCTTTCAGCATCATAATGCCGACAGCGTTAAATTCTTTCGCAATTGAACCGATATGAAAGCGATATTTTTTATTTAACGGAATGATACCACTTGCATCTGCCTGTCCAAAGGCTTTTTCGTATATAACTTTTCCGTTTTGCGAAATTAAAACGTTTCCATTGAATGCTTTTGACTGCTGTGCTTTTAGAAACAAACTGTCAAGATTAGTTACTTTTTGAAGGGATTGACCGTAGCCATTGCTGCAGATTGTCAGTAAGATCGTAAGAAGTAAAACGCTGTTTTTTTTAATGTCATTCATTTTATAAATTTAAACAAATATAAGTTGTATCAAAAAATATATTCAGGTACTCCATTATTAAGACTAAAGTTATTGTGACTTTAATTTTTCACATTCCATTTTTTAAGAAATCTTACTTTATTCAATAGGAATACAAAAATCTACAATGCTGATTTTTTCGGGATGTTCATTAAAGTTGTTATAATAAATTTCATAAGGATTCCGGTCTGCTTTTTTATATCCGTTTTCGCTCATCCAAATAAAAAGACCGCTCCAGGATTTTTCAAATTCATGTATTCCAATCTCAAAATGGCCCACAATAAATTTTCCTTTTTCAATTGTAGTAAGGCCAATTTCGCCGCTCACTTCAACTTTTTCTTCCAATGAAATGCAGGCACTCATTCTGACTTTATCAGGTTCGGTGATTTTAAAACTATCATGATAAAGGGTCACTACTTTTAAATTCCTATTTTCTAAAAGCCCTTTCGGAGTTGCCCATTTTATTAGTTTGGCATACGTGTTTTCCATTCCCTTATGCCCGATTTGCGTAATAAAGGCAACATCCAGCTTTGGCATTTCTTTAATTTCAATTTTTGCTTTCATTTTAATCCAGTTGATATGATTATTAATGTTGCAAATATAGGCTGCCAATGGTCCGGCTTCTTGTCCGTTCTTGCTTTCTGTTTGACCAATCTTGCTAAATTTATAAGGATTAGCTATTCTGAATTCTGTTGGACTTAGCCCGTAAAATTTTTTGAAAGTTCGGGTAAACGATGAATTACTATTAAATCCGTGCTGTAATGAAAGTTCAGAAATGGAGACTTCTCTTTGATGTAAAAGTACTGCAGCCGCTTTTTCTATTCTTTTACGTGTAATGTATTCGTTTAGGGTTTCGTTCGTGATAGCTTTGAAAATTCTGTGCAAATGAAATGGCGAATAAAACCCAATAGCAGCGATGTTTTCCAAATTCAGTTCCTGGTCTAAATGCGCATCAATAAACAGGAATATGTTGTTAATTCGTTTGATGTAATCTTCTTTCATTTATCTATCTTTAGAAATAGTGCATGATTAGCAGATAACTGCTTTAATTATTTATTGCATCTCCAATCACTTTATTTTGGCAACCTAAATGATTTTTTTGCTCCTGCTAATATAAAATTATTTTTCATTAGAAATAGTAAACCCAATATTCTATACTCTGTATGAATTATAATGCAGACGAAGAAACGGTAACAAATTAATTTTATGTTTATTTTGTTACAAAAACTGTAACAATTTTTTTTATATTTTTTTTTGTTTCAAGAATTGTAACAAAATAATTATTTTTTTGTTTTGTTACAATATAAAACTGTACAGCGAGATTTATTAACCGCAAGGCACACAAAGTTTTTTTATCCTGTTAGTGTGCATACAAACGCAAGGTTCGCAAAGCTTTATGTGTTACAGCTTTGCGAACCTTACGTTTGTATAGAATCCTATAAATAAAAAAAACTTTGCGTGCCTTGCGGTTAAATCAATTTTACCCAAAATCCTGGAAGTTTGGAATTTGGATTTTTTAATTTGGATTTTATTACTTCAGGCACCTTCCACGTGGTTCATCTCCTTCATGAAGTACCACTTCGGAATGCAGGAATTGCGCGGCATCGGCTGAATCTTTGACTTTGACGGCACTGCGTTCTAGCATTTCCGATTCAAATTCCGTTAAAACACTTTCCCTTATACCGGCTTTTCTCCATTGTGATAAAGGTCTGCAGCCTCTTGCGATGCCACGGGCCAGCGAAAGTGCATCCAACAGCGCCTGATTCGCTCCTTGTCCCTTAAATGGACTCATTGGGTGAGCTGCATCTCCGATTAGTGTTATCTGATTTCCTTTCTCCAACAATTCGGAATGCAGTAATTCGCGATCGTATACCGGATAACCCGAAACCTGAGCTGCGAGTGTTGCGGCCATAATCTGTGGAATAGGATCGTGCCACTGCGTTCTGCGACAGGCTTCTTCCTTCAATGCCTGAGGCCCCTGAGCACTTAACGCTTTAGCCTCTTCTTCGGATATTGGAAAACTTAACTGCCACATCAACGAGTCTGCCGTATAAGGCATCATATAAATCCGTTCGTTGCCATTGGCCGTTTGAAATACCGTAGCCGAGTCCAGTAAAGAACTGTCAAGACCTTCTAGGGCTTCCAAAGGGCAAATACCTAATATCACAATACAATCAAGATAACGTAAAGGGGTAACATCGTCACCAATCAGCAGCTTTCGTACCGAACTGCGAATACCATCGGCTCCCACTACAAGATCTGCTTTGAAGTGCTTGATTTCTCGGTTTACCTGGAAGCTAAGATCGACGCCTTCGCCTTCAGATTCTTTAAAATCGACTAACTGATGTCCCCATTGTATTTTTTTATTTCCGCCAAGTTGTTCCAGCAGTGCCAGTCGCAAAGCCTGTCGTGCGATATGTATATTGGAACGTTTCGTGAAGTTTTTGACCTCCGACGGGATCCACTTTCTTACTCCCCATTCGCCAATTACTTTTCCGTCTGTCGTATGAACCAGATGTCTCGTTGAAATTACGCCCTGATCTAAGGAGAAAATACCCAATCCTTCTATCGCTTTGCTGGCTTGTTGCAGGGTGAGTCCATACCCCTGAGATCGGGCTTCGAAGTTGTTATCGCGTTCAAAAAGAGTAAAAGGGATTCCGCGGTGCAGACAAGCTACCGCCAAAGCGACTCCACCAATTCCGCCGCCAATGATAGCGACGTGCGGATAATTTTCTGTATCGGCTACAGGAGGACTCAAAGCAGGAAGCAAGCCCGATCCGGAACAGTCCGGGCAGGAGTACAGATTGCCTTTAGGTTTTATTGGAGGCGTTCCTTCGCCATTTGATTTTTCAAATTGATCGAGTTCTGTCTGGTAGAGGAGCCGCACTTTCTTGCTGAGTCTTCGGCTTTTTTTGCCGCGTCCCTGACATTCCGGACAAATAGTCCAGCCGGTTTTTTCATTTTCTGCTTTTTCCACTTCCTCTTTATTTAACTTGATACTGATTTCTCCTTGTAAAAAATACAACTGGGTAACTGGTTACATTTGTAAAATTTAACGCGAGAAATCTATGTTTTTTAGTTTTTTGTTGCTTGTAGTAATTGCGCAAATTTAGGACAAAAGATAACCAGTACAAAACTACTTTAGAATTTAGGAAGAAATCTGCAATCAGATAACTACCGTAATATTTTACGATTTCTGTTTTTTCCTTACTTTTCGGCAATATAAAACAAATATGACTTTTAAATATTCCATTTGCTATCCTGATCAAAAAGATGTTGAATACAGAAATAATGTAATTTCAGAAAACGATGTATTAACAATTGCAGAAAACCATCCCTGGATATCTCAATTAGATCTTTCAGATTCTATTAATCAAAATGAAGTCTATTACAGTCCATCTTTGGATTTTAAATGTATTGAGAGCGGACACAGTTTCTCCATGACGGCAATGTACGATGATCAAAAAAAAATTTCATTCTCAATATGGTATAACAGACCAAAAAAAGTTAAAATTCTATTCGGTTTGTTTGGAGAGTCTGAAAAAATGGTTGTTGATGATTATTGGTCATTAGATTTTAAAGATGCACTTAAATTTCTTCAATACTTTATAAAAGGAGATTATCAAAAAGTTGAAGAGTTATATATAAAATAAAGAATTCTACAGGAGAAGGAAAATCTTTTACCTTTATCCGAAACTATCATCTGTAAGAAATGAAAAACGAAGGATTGAACAAAATGAGTAACGAACAATTACTCAAATACCAGAAAACATTACGAATCGTTACTTATATGCTCCTGATTGCGATATTGGTCTTGTTGGTTTTGAATATTTTCAAAGCGATAAATAAAGGAGTCAATTCTTTCAGCGTAATTCCGCTTGCCTTAATTCCAATAGTTGTAGTGAATTTTAAAACGCTGAAAGAAGTAAAAAAAGAAATAAGTTTACGGAACTTAAAATAAAATACTTGTAATTCATAAAAGGACAAAAGATACAACATTAGGAAACCTCTCAAATTATTTTATTTTGGAGGTTTTTTTTTATGACTAAAAAAAATATATACTTCTGAAAAACAGGTACTTATACTGCATTTGTTATTTTCTTAATTTTCTACATTTACTAGCTTTAATTTCATAATAAATGTAATTTTTTGCAAAACTCGCAATTAACATTAAACAGTAAAATGATGAAAACACTTATTCTACTTATTTGTTTGGCAACAGGATTCGAAACTTTTGCTCAAACCAGCTCCGAACTATTTGATAAAACAAAAATGGAATATAAAGGGAGTAAAATTGAACAGGCCAAACGATTGTTAAGGAATGTAAAAATGTGAGGGGTAATAGAGAATAAAGAGCCCAATATTGATCTGGCTTTTCAAAACTTACTAAACTCCGCACCTGAAATCAGCAAAGAACAGCTTAAAAACTATTTGCAAAGAGCGTCCATTACAAACAATGAAATATGTGGTAACATTGATCTGCCTGTTTCTCATATTCTTGTAAATGGGAATAATGTTTATGCAAAGTATTTTGTAATACATGACATGAGCACACCAGCTTATGAAAATAATTTTCCTGGAAATATTAATAGTAGTACCTGGTCTAAAAATAACTTAACCTCCTGGAATTGGCCAAAAGGAAGTGAACCATCACACTCTATTGTAACAAGGACAGGCAAGTCAAAAACGCTGAATGATTTTGGTTTAGGCTGGAGAGCTACTAAATTTGAAAAAAAAATAGGGGTTTCCTGCAGAGGTTTATTTTTGCATATTGAGCTATTACAACCAAGAATATATCCTCCTGGAAATGCCGTAAGCGCGCCTGTTGCACCAACGCCTGGATTTACTGATGCTCAATACCAGCGTCTGGCTTTACTTTATATTTGTGCCAGTATTAGAAAAGGAGAGTGGCTCGTACCGGCATTTCACGTAAATATCGATGAAGGTTTGAAAGATGGACATGATGATCCGCAGAATTTTGAATTGGACAAATTTACCAGCGAGGTTCTTCGATTAATAGCACTCATTAAAACATCATAAAATGAAACTTTATTTTACACTACTGCTCTTTTCAATAAACCTCGCAAATTGTTGGTCGCAATCTGAATTTAACAAACCGTGGGAAGATTTAAACCGACCAATAATAATTGATGTATATAAAGATAATAGTTACGATCTTAAGCAACTAGTAAAAGACAAGCGAATCAAAGGAATAATACATAAAATGTCTGAAGAAGACAGTGCTGCTTTTTACCTAAGAAGAAAAGATGCTTATGAAAAGAACTTACTTTTTGGTTCTTATTGGCTTCCGAAACATGATTATGACGGAGCAGCCCAAGCTGACTTATATTTAAAAATGATTGGAGATTCGGCTTTAAATAAGGAGTTTATTGCATTGGATTTTGAAGAACATAAATTAACAAAAGAATTTATTTCACCTTACAATGCTTCTTTATTTATAAAAAGGATATATGAAAAAACCGGAAGATATCCGCATATATACTGTGGATTAAACAATATGGACAAACTTACAGATTCAAAATATGTTGAAACATTCAATAAATGCAAACTTTGGCTGATCGCATTGCCAGTAGATGGAAATATTACGGGCAAATTCAAAAACAATACGATTTGGAATAGCTATTCTCTGTGGCAATTTAGTTGTGAGATTAACTGCTGTAAAGGTGCTAAAAAACCATGTTATTATAAAGTTAATGGTATTGATTGTTATATGGATTATGATATTTATAACGGAACATTTAAAGAATTGACTGAAAATTGGGGAAGATAAATTATTGGTCTAAAAAGGGGTGTAAATCATTTTTTATTTAGCAAATATAAATCAGTAAGAGAAAATAAAATACTTTTTGCCATAAGGCAAATCCCTAATAAAAAGTTATTCCTAACTTGCCGTCATGAAAGAATTACTATCTTATATTTTGCAGTTTGGCAATTTAAATCAGCAACAGATTGATTTAATCTCAAAGAAAGCTACGGAAATAACCTTTAGCAAAGACGAATATTTTTCTGAAGCCGGAAAAATTGCCGTACAGGTGGGTTTTATTATAGAGGGCATCATGAGAGTGTGTTACTACAATAATAAAGGCGAGGAAATCACCAGATACTTCATAGAAGAAAATAATATGGTTGTAGATTTAGAAAGTTTTAACAATAGCATTTGTTCTTCGGCTTATGTTCAGGCCGTTACAGATTGTAAGCTTATTGTTTTTTCGAAACCAGATTGGGAAGAACTTCTTGCTACCATTGTAGGTTGGGATACCATTGTACATAAAATTATTTCGAGAGCACTGATGCAGAAAGTAGACAGAAGAAGCCCTTTGGTTTCAGAAGACGCTACAACGCGTTATCTGTCTTTTATGGAAAAATACCCCAAAGTGATCAATCGAATTCCGCTTTCGTATTTAGCCTCTTATTTAGGAATTACCCAATCTTCCTTAAGCCGGATTAGAAAAAACATTCGCTAAAATCGCTTTTTGCCAAATGGCAAATGATTTTGTTTTTTATCGCTGCAACTTTGTAATCAATAATTTAAAAAGATAACAAAATGAAATCAGCACTAATTACAGGAGCCAATAGAAGCATCGGTCTGGAAACAGCCAGACAACTTTCGGAAAAAGGATTGTTTGTTTACATCGGAAGCCGTGACCTTGCAAAAGGGGAGGAAGCCGTAAAAGAATTAACCCAAAACGGTTTCAAAAATATCAAAGCCATTCAGATTGATGTTACTGATCCCGAAAGCGTTTTAGCAGCCAGAAACATCGTAGAAAAAGAACAGGGAAAATTAGATCTTCTTATTAACAATGCCGGCGTATTGGGCGCTATGCCACAAGAACCCTCAACGAATTCGATAGAAAATATTCAGCAAACCTTTGACACCAACTTTTTCGGAGTAATAACGGTTACTCAGACTTTTCTGGATTTGCTTAAAAAATCAGATAGCCCGAGAATCAGCAATATCACTTCGGGACTTGGTTCGCTTACTTTGCACAGCGATCCGACCTGGAAATACTACGCTATAAAAGCACTTTCTTATGTTTCATCTAAAGCTGCCCTGAATGCTTTTACGGTTACACTGGCTTATGAACTCAGAGATTTGCCGTTTAAGGTAAATGCCATCGATCCCGGTTACACCGCAACCGATTTTAATCACTTTAGCGGTCCCGGAAGTGTGGAAAGTGCAGCCAGTTTTATCGTTAAACATACCTTAACGGATGAAAATGCACCAACAGGAAAGTTTTTCAGCAACGATATCGAAGACGAAAGCGAAGAAAGTCCGTGGTAAACTAAAATAAAAGTAAAATGGAAAATCAAATCACGCCCTTAACATTTTCAGAGAAAAACGCTGCCAGCAGTTTTAGTGATATGAAAGCAGAGCACGTAGGTATCCGTACCACACAATATGATGAAATATTGCATTGGTACCAGGAAAACCTGGACTTTAGAATAATTCATAAATGGAATGTGGGTGAGATTAAACTTGCTTTTATTGCACCGCCCAATGACAATAATTTTATTATTGAAATTATTTGTTACGACAGTGCTGAAAACCCCTACACTGAAACAGAAAAATCGGGTTACAACCATTTGTCTTTTAGTGTCGATAATTTAGATCAGACGATCGAACACCTTACAAAGAAAAACATCACGATCAACAGAAGTTTTAGCGTTCCGGCAATTGGTCTGAGAATGGCTTTTATCACAGATCCTTTTGGCAATACGATTGAATTTTGTGATGAACTTAAATAGTATATTAAATTAAATCAAAAACCTCCAAAATCATCTGAGCTTGGAGGTTTTTTACTTTTAATTACCTACTAATTTTTCTGTTTTGGACAGAAAGCTTTCAACAGCTTCTTCAATATCAATATTCATTCGCTCAGACAACACCACAAGCCACCAGATCGACTCCCCCAATTTATGTCGGAGTTCTTCGTCTGTGTTTGTTTTGGGCCATCTTCCTTGCTGTGCCATCGTGAGCCTTCCCACCAGACCGGCATCGGTCAGGAAAGCTAAGGCATCTTCTTCTACCGTCCATTCGCTGCCGTGGTGCTGCAGTTCTAATTCGCGATATTGTTTTCTTATTGCCAGAGAGCGGTGTTTCAGCTCTTCTAAATTTATTTTTGCCATACTTTAATTTTTATGAAAGGACTTTTGAAATGCGATCGGTGTACTATTGGTTTTTTGTTTGAATAATTTATTGAACGACTGCGGATGTTCAAATCCTAATTTATAAGCAATCTCGGCTATCGAAAAGTTACCTTTCATAATATATTCTTTCGCTTTTTCGATGAGTTTATCATGAATGAAGTGCTGTGTATTCTTTCCGGAGAGATTTCGCAGTAAATCACTCAGGTATCTTGGCGACAGCTTCAGTTGTTCGGCCACAAAAGCTACTGTAGGCAGACCATTTAACAAGGCCTCTTCATCATTGAAATAACTATTGAGTAAACTTTCCAGCTGCGCCAGTACATCATTGTTTATCGCTTTTCGTGTTATAAACTGGCGATTGTAAAACCGATTACTGTAATTAAGCAAAAGTTCGATCTGCGAAATAATAACATCTTGGCTAAAATTATCAATTCGTTCCTTCAATTCATTCTGAATACTGTTATAGACACCCAAAATCGTTTCTTTTTCATTTTCGGACAAATACAGAGCTTCTGAAGCTGTATAATTGAAAAAACCGTATTGTTTGATGTTAGCATTTAAAGCATAGGGACGAATGAAATCAGGGTGAATGTGCAGTGACATTCCGCTGTAATCCGCTTCTTCTTCCTGCATTTTCAAGAGCTGTCCGGGAGCAACAAACGACATTCCGCCTTCTTCAAAATCGTAAAAGCCATGTCCGTATTTTATTTTTCCGTTAAAACTGGTTTTAAAAGATATTTTATAAAAATCCATAATGATACCCTGTTCAAAATCCTTCGGATCAAAAATAGCTTCGCCATAATTGATAATACTGATCAGCGGATGCAGGGGTTTGGGCTGTTCCATTGCTTTATGCAACTCAGAAAGGGTATAGAATATTTTAGGCTGATTCTTCATGAATAATAATTTTAAATCCCTGATGGCTTGATTTGCAAACTTACGAAATGTTCTATTGGCGTAATATTCCAGCTCACGGTACGCTGATCTATCATATCGTGTACAACAGAATCACTTAGTTCGTCCATCAGTAAATGCATGGCCGCGGTTCCGTCTTCTGTACTGTCCCACACCAGCATATCGTATACAGTACCTTTTAATTCGAAGATTGTTCTGGAACGAAAGCCTTGCTGACGTTTTAAAAAAGCATC
Organism: Flavobacterium circumlabens; assembly: GCF_004345565.1. Classification (GTDB taxonomy): domain Bacteria; phylum Bacteroidota; class Bacteroidia; order Flavobacteriales; family Flavobacteriaceae; genus Flavobacterium; species Flavobacterium circumlabens. The sequence continues at coordinate 178,004 of NZ_SLWA01000006.1, forward strand.
AATTTCTGCATTGGCTTCTGTAAATTCTTTAATCGTAAAACCTTTTAGCTTAAAGGTAGTAAGTTCTATAGCGTGATTTTTCATCATTACAAAATTAAAAAGTAAACATTGCTTTTATATTTTCAACCTGAGCTTCCGATCCCGATTGAATGCGTTCCTCATATAGGGCTATGGCATCGTTGCCGGCCACATATCGCATTTGATTTTTGCCGTCGGTAGCTGCTTCATATACAATTTTGGCAACATCTTCGACTTTGGTGTAATTAGCCAATTGTTCTGCACTGTAGCCTTTACTGACTTCTGCTGTTAATTTCTCGTAAGCGTCATGCTGGCCCATTTCCATAGAGCGAACGGCGAAATCGGTCTGCATTCCGCCCGGAGCAATCACTTTGACCTGTATGCCAAATTGCACCAATTCTGACGCGAGACTCTCCGAAAAACCATCTACGGCAAATTTCGTAGCACTGTACACAGAACAAGTCGGGAATCCCATTAATCCAAATGTGGAAGTGATATTGAGGAAGATTCCACTTCTTTTCTCACGAAAATGTCCCGTAAAGACTTTAGAAACTCTTATAACGCCCATTAAATTTGTTTCAATCTGACGAAAGATCTGTTCATCCGATAAAGCTTCTAGGGCACCAATTAAACCATAGCCGGCGTTGTTCACCACCACATCTACCGTATATTTTTCAGTTACACTTTTTATAGTCTGATCGATTTGTGCGGCATTCGTCACATCCAATGGAAGTAAAATTACATTTTCTAATGTACGAAGTTCGTTTTCCTTTTCCGGATTACGCATCGTAGCAATTACCTGCCAGCCTTTGCTTTGAAACAAAAGAGCTGTTGCTTTTCCTAAACCTGTTGATGCCCCTGTGATAAAAATTGTCTTTTGCATTTTTTTATTGTTTTAAAATGATACTGCAAAGTTGGACCGAAATGTAAACAGGGAAGTAGCCGTTTTGCGTTTTGTATGAGCCAAAATGACGGTTTCCTCCATTTTGACTTCGCATTTTCTCAATTAGGCTAAGTCACGACAATATTGTCTGCTGACCTTTGTACTATAATTTTAAAAGCATAAAAATGAAAATAGTAATAACAGGTTCTTTAGGGAATATCAGCAAACCTCTAACGGAAGAATTAGTACAAAAAGGACATACCGTAACCGTGATCAGCAGTAAATCTGAAAGAAAATCAGCCATTGAAGCCTTGGGTGCAAAAGCTGCAATTGGTACGATGCAGGACGTTGATTTTCTGTCAGAAACGTTTAAAGGGGCTGATGCCGTTTATCTCATGGAAACATTGGACCACAGTACTTTCACGGATCCGGATATTGACATTATAGCCGAGATTGCTGCAATTGGTCGTAATTACAAACAAGCTATTGAAAACTCAGGTGTAAAACGTATCATGCTTTTAAGCAGTGTTGGCGCTCATACCAACAAAGGCAATGGAAATCTTGTGATGCATTACAATGTAGAAAACATCCTGAAACAGCTGCCGGAAGAGGTTCACATAAGATTTATGCGCCCTGTTGGCTTTTTTACCAATATTTACAGATCCTTAAAAACAATCAAAGAAAAAGGAGTCATCATTTCCAATTATGGTGGTGATCAGAAAGAACCCTGGGTTTCGCCTTTAGACATTGCGGCTGCAATTGCAGAAGAAATAGAAAAGCCTTTTGCCGGCAGGGAAGTGCGTTACATCGCCAGCGACGAGTTTTCTCCTAATGAAATTGCAAAAGTTTTGGGCGAAAGTATCGGAAATCCGGATCTGAAATGGCTCGAAATTTCAGACGAGGAATTATTCAATGGAATGTTGGCTTTTGGCATGAATGCCCGGATTGCAAAAGGTCTTACCGAAATGCAGGCCGCTCAGGGAAGCGGTGCCTTATACGAAGATTTTTACCGCCATAAACCCATGTTAGGAAAAGTAAAACTAGCTGATTTTGCTAAAGATTTTGCCCTTCTTTATAACAATTAAATAACCAGTAAAATAAAAAAAGTATTAATTACAGGAGCCAATAAAAGTATTGGATTTGAAACAGCACGCCAGCTTTTACAAAACGGATATTATGTTTATTTAGGAAGTCGTGATTTAAAAAAAGGCCAGGAAGCGGTGAATCAATTAAAAGCAGCAGGTTTTACCGAAGTCGAAGCCATACAACTGAATGTTTCCGACACTGAATCGGTAAAAGCAGCACGAATTGAAATAGGAAAAAAAACAGCGGTTTTGGATGCGCTGATCAATAACGCCGGTATTCATGGCGGAATGCCGCAGACTGCACTGGAAGCCAGTGTAGAGCAGTTTAAAGAGGTTTTTGAAACAAATGTTTATGGTGTGGTACGCATGACACAGGCTTTTTTTGATTTATTGGAAAAATCACCACAACCGCGTATCGTAAATGTTTCCTCCAGTGGCTGTTCGCTGACCTTGCACAGTGATCCTTCCTGGAAATATTATACACACAAAGCTGCCGTATATCCGGCTTCCAAAGCTGCCATGAACATGTATACTATTGATCTGGCCTATGAATTAAGAGACACCCTGTTTAAGGTAAATGCGGTTTGTCCGGGCTTTGTTGCAACCGATTTTAACGCACATCGCGGAACCGGAACCGTACAGGAAGCGGGGGCAAGAATTGCAAAATATGTGATGATTGATGAAAATGGCCCGACAGGAAAATTTATCAGTGAAGAACACAATCCTGAAACAGGAGAATGTCCGTGGTAAAATTGGGCAAAATTTAATTTAACTTTACCAGATGAAAAAAGAAGAGAATTTACCTCGGAAATTTGAATCTTTATCTGACTTTCATCGGGTGTTTGGGCTTCCAAAGCCTTTGCACCCGATGATAAGTTGTATAGATATGAAAGAGATCAATATTGTTCCAAATGAATTGGGACATTCCTTTATTCTGGATTTTTACAAAATTGCCTTAAAGGAAAATGTTTGCGGCAAAGCAAAATACGGTCAGCATTACTATGATTTTGGTGAAGGAGGTTTAGTCTTTTCGGCACCGCATCAGTTATTTGAATCTCCTCCTGAAAAAGGAGCCTCAGGTTATTTGGTACTGATTCATCCGGATTTATTTCTGACGTATGCCTTAGCCAAAAAAATCAAACAATATGGTTTCTTTTCGTATGCGGCCAATGAAGCATTATACCTGTCCGGTAAGGAAAAAACAACCATTATTTCTATTTTTAAAATAATTGAAGACGAACTCGAAAGCAGAATAGATGATTTCAGTCAGGACGTCATTATTTCACAAATTGAATTATTACTGAATTACAGCAATCGTTTTTACAAACGCCAGTTTATAACCCGTAAAAGTGTCAATAATGATTTATTGCAAAAGCTGGAAGAAATTTTGGACGATTATTTCAACCATGAAAAAACATCCCTAAACGGAATTCCGACAGTGCAGCATCTTGCAGCACTTTTAAATGTATCGCCAAGTTATCTGAGTGATATGTTGCGCGCGCTGACAGGTCAAAATGCACAACAACACATTCATGCGAAACTCATTGAGAAAGCAAAAGAATTATTGTCCATCACTAATTTAACGATAGCAGAAGTTGCGTATCAGCTCGGTTTTGAGCATCCGCAATCGTTTAGTAAATTATTCAAAACAAAAGCTGCGGTATCGCCGTTGGAGTTCCGAAATTCTTTCAATTAATAATAACCAACTCACATAAAAACAAAAAAAGCTCCATTAGCCATAATGGAGCTTTCTCTTTATAAATTTTGAATCTGTTACACTAAACCTTCAATATACCGCGAAAACCTCTGGCCGCATAATAAGAATCGGCACCATTATGATACACAAAAACAGTATTATAGCGGAAATCACAAAAAAGGGCACCGCCTAATTTTCTGATGTCAGCGGGCGTTTTGATCCAGCTTGAAGTTTTGGTATCCAGTTTTTCGAGTTGCTGTAATTGGCGATATTGTTCTTCGGTTAGTATTTCAATTCCCATTTCTTCGGCGATATTAACCGCACTGTCTTTGGGTTTGTTTTCTTTCCTTTTTTCCAGCGCTTCATGATCGTAACAAATACTTCTTCGGCCTTTCGGACTTTCTGCTGCACAATCCACAAAAATATATTCATCTGTATTTTTATCATAGCCAATAACATCGGGCTCGCCTTCGGTTCTTTCCATTTCGTCAAGCGACCACATTTTTTGCGGACTGGCTTGTAATTTTGTCTGTATTTTGTTCCAGTCAAGGCCTTTATGGCGATGTGTATATTTCTCAAAACGGTTCTGCAATACCGTAAGTAATGCTTCCTGTTGATCTGCTGACAGTTTGTTTTTAGTAGTACTCATGTTGTTTTATGGTTTTGTAGGGAGGATGTTTCAATTGAACTAAGAAATTATTTTTCGGTCAGCAGGCCTAAAATACCAGGATAAAAGGGTCAGAATGATCAATAATAGCGGACCAAAAAGTTCTTTGGCACCATCACCGCAGTATAAGTGAGAAAAAACAGCTCCCGACATGGCAAAGAAAAACCCCGCATAAGTCCATTCTTTCAATAGAGCAAATTTAGGAATTAGAATGGCAATAACCCCTAAGATTTTCCAAACGCCTAAAATGGTTAAAAAATAAAGCGGATACCCCAGATGTTTCATCATTTCGGTTTCTTCTTTCAATGGAATCAATTGTACAATTCCGGTAGATGCCATTCCCAGAGCAAGCCAGACTGTGACTATCCAATAGATAATTTTAGTTCTCTTTGTCATGATATTTATTTTAGTTCATTTACAATGTCCTGTAATCTGTTGTGCGCCATGTTCAGGCCTTGTGCAAAAGGCAGTTTGAGCATTTGATCTCTCAGGGCAACAGATTTATAAATGATGTGTATGGTAAGTGTACTGGTTTCCTCCGTAGCTTTTTCAAATTCTAAAAACTCAAGCTGAACAGGGAAGGGGCTGTTTTCCATTTCAAAGGTGCGGGTAATTTTCTGGTTTGGAATAAATTCATGAATAACACCATTCGCCCCAAATACCACATTCCCGTTCGGATCAGTGGTTTCAAATTGCCAGCTGCCATGTTTCTTATTTTCCAGTTTTATAACTTTTGTTCCCATCCACTGTGCTACAATTTCCGGTTCTGCATACGCTTTAAAAAGTAATTCTAAAGGCAAATCAAATTCTCTTGTAATGACTAGTTCCTGTTTATCGTCTTCGGCATTAATTTTGGTCTTTCTTTCCATGTGATTATTTTTTATAATTTTTCATGATTGCTTCCAGTTTATTAAAACGTTCGTCCCACATTTTCCGGAAAGGCTCAATGAAACTGTCAATTTCCTTAATTTTTTCGGGATTTAAATGGTAATAAATTTCTCTTCCGTTTTGGCTTTGATGCAGTAACTCACATTCATTAAGAATTTTGATGTGTTTTGAAATGGTTTGCCTTGAAGAATCGAAATTGGCTGCTATTGCACCGGGTGTCATCGCTTGCAGGGCGACTAAGCTTAATATGGCTCTACGGGTCGGGTCGGCTATTGCCTGAAAAACATCTCTTCTAATTTCCATTACGCAGTTATTTGACTGCAAATATAATGCAGTTATTTGACTGCGCAAATTTATTTAGCATTATTTTTAATAAAACACTTAAAAACAATCATTTACAGCCGTTAAAAGAATAGTACCATTAGCTAATGTGCTTTGGTTTTAAATTTTGAGCGGCAAGTATCGCCACTTCATTGATGCGGTTTTGCCTCGTTTCGGGACGCTTGGCGGCAACAATCCAGTACAGTATCATCTTTTTTACAGATTTGCTTAAACTTAAAAAATAGTCTTTTGCGCCCGGATTTGATTCAAAAGCAATTTCCAGATCTTGCGGGATAAATAATGCCTCTACAGTATCTAAAATAATCCAGGAACCGTTTTGTTTTGCTTTTTCAACGCTTTCAAGACCGGCCTGAAACATAAGGCCTTCACTAATCAGACGTTCAATTTTTTCCTTGTTTATTTTTGACCAGATGCTGTTGGGCTTGCGTCTGGTGAAAAATTGTATGAATTTATCAGAATCAATAGATTTTCTCGTGCTGTCGATCCAGCCAAAACAGAGCGCCTCATCAACGGCATCGCTCCAGGTGATGGTGGGTACATTCGCTTGTTTTTTATAACAAACCAACCAAATAGATTGTTTGAGCATATGGTTTTCCTGTAGCCATTCTCTCCAATGCTGTTTACTTGTCGGATAAAAAGTTTCTAAATCCTGCATCTTGTTTATTCAATTTAGTAGACAAATCTAAAAAGTGTTTGTGACAAGGGTATGTCAACAGCTTGATTTAATTATAAAAATAAAAAACTCCTTAAATTAAGAAGTTTTTATTCTTTTGGTGTGGTATTTTATTCTCATTCAATGGGAAAACGGAAATTATATTTTTTTGAGTGTCAACTTCATTTCTTTACTGTCTAAGATCAGTTCATCACTGGTGATAGTGCTTTCACAAGGATACGGCGTACCTGTTTCGTCTTTAATAACCAAACTTTTACCTCCTTTCGTCAATGCATACGTACCATTCGTTATCTCACTCTGTAAATAGCCATTTACATGTCCGTCTTCTGTAAATGTTAATTTTCCTTGTTTGAGAATTACATTTTTAGCAGAATCAGAAAGAGGTACTTTAGCTTCTACGGTAGTAATTTTCCAGGAGTTAATCAATTTATTTCGACCCTTACACGAAAACATGACTATGGCTGCCAGCATAATTCCAAAGATAAATAATTTAGATTTTTTCATGATGTTTGATTAAAAGTTAAACAGGAAACAAGTTACAAAAAAAATAAATCCAAAATACTCACGGTCAGTTATTTAGAAAAAGTGGAATGTTTTTAGGATTTTGACCTGGAAAATTTCAGTCTTTGTAGGGTTTATTCTTAAAAAGCAAAAAATCAGCAACTTAGTTCCAAATTTCAATCTTAAATTAATTAAGGGTAAGGGCTCCCAAAATCTCTTCATACATAAAAGGTCCTCCCGGATATTTGGCCGTATAATCAAGATTCATCCAGACCTGACCCCGTTCATCTATATGATAATGTAAAGTCTGTTTGTAGCTTTCTTTAACAAAAAGCACATTCTTAATCAGATAATTGACTTTTTCAAGGTCGATTAAAGAACCAATTAATATTTCAGGATAAATATGTCCCTTGGTATGAATAAGCCTCGGAGTTCCGCCAATAGAACGTATGGCGGCGGCCATTAAAATGGAATGGTCGTCACAATCTCCGGAGAAATATTGTAAAGATTCACTGGCCGTTGCAATATAATCTCCTTCTTTGGGATCGTTTACATAGTTCCAGCGACTGTTTATTTCCTGAAATACAGCAAAACACTGAATGATTGTTCTGTAATCAGAATATCCTTTTATGCCCTTAAAATGCTTCGTGGTGGCCATAATAGCAAAATTCCGAACTTTTGGATTTTCGTATTCGATAGCACTTATAATTTTCGACTTATTCGGAAACGGAAGTAATTTTGCCACAATAATATCTTGTGGAAAAGGATTATCCGACATGGTGTAAATCATCGAATTGTAATCTTCGGAGATTTCAGTAAAACCATAATTGCCTATCACACTTCCGTAGAACAAAACCAGTAAATAAATCGCGATGCAAACAATAATGATGGTTCGCAGAAACATAAGAAGCACGAAAACAGCAGCAAAAACAAATATAAATATGAAGACACGATCTAAATTGAAGGGCCATTTCAGATCGATCAGATTTTGATGCAGTATGATGAAAATCGGAACCGTGATTAAAAGACTCAACAGCATAATAATAATCCTGTCCCAGGGTGATTTCACCTGTAATTTGGATTTTAATTGCGGAAAGTCGATTTTAGGGAATTTTATCATAAGAATCAAAAGCAGTTTTTTATAGTGCTTTTACCGTTTCTACAAAAGTACTTTTTTTATCAATAATTCCCAGATCAAATAATTGATTTTGAATTTTAATAAATGCTTTTTCAGTTAAATGTTTCTGAGACCACTGTGTGAGTTTTAACCATTCCTGGATATCTTCCAGTTTTTGGTGAAAAAGTTCCGACAATGTTTTGTCAATATCCGGAATCTGGGTAAAGTCGTGGGTTGTTTTGTTGATAATTTCAAGAATTTTTTCAACTATTTTCGGGTTCTTTTTCAAAAACTCGTCACGAACCGTAATCACAAACGAAGGCCATGGAGTAGGGCAGTCACCAACTCTTCTGAAAACACCGCTGTCTACAAGTGGTTTTGTCATAAAATGTTCCCACATAAAATAATCTGCGGTTCCATTTGTCAAAGCTTCAACAGCGCCGTCTATGGTATTTATAATTTCGAATTTTAAATCATCTGTTTCCCAGCCTTGTTCATTTGCATTTACATAAGCCATAAGCTGCGATCCTGAACCTAGTCGGGAAATCGCTACTTTTTTGTTTTTCAGGTCTTTGATGGTTTGAAATTCTGATTTAGCTGCCACATGAATGCCCCAGATTAAAGGAGACTGCACATAAATCTGAACAATTTTACTCGGATTTCCGGCTACAATATCTTTTACAATTCCTTCCGTCAGGATTACGGCAATATCAGCTTCCCCGTCACGAAGCATCTGACACATTTTACCGGTACCTTCGGGAATGTTATTCCATTGCAAATCAATATTTTCTGCTTCAAATTCGCCATTTTCAATGCATAGATGCCATGGCAAATTGAAGTGTTCAGGAACACCTACAATTTTTACGGTTTTCATTATAGTTTAAGTTTAAGTTAAGTTGGGTATGCGTATGCTAAGTTTGGTATATAAGTTTGTTGTTTTTAATTAATTTTTTAATAAATCCGTTCTGTGCTTGTCCGAAAGACAAGGTTCTGCAAACTCTATCACAGAAAGCTTTTCATATTCATTTAAAAGGCTTTTTACGATAGAATAATCAATATCCTTTATAATTTCTACAGCAAGAAAAGTATCGTTTAAACTTTCCGAAATACAGTTTATCGATTTTAGTTTCTCTATGATTATTTCTTTGTCAAATTCTTTTTCCAAAATTAAAACCTGAATGATGGAATTTCCGGAATGCTCAATAGTTTCTTTATGTAAAAAGACCTTTTCATTTTCATCGAATTCTGCCCGAAAAATATCATCTGTTGCAATTAGAGGCCCGAAAAAGGGAATATTATCTAATTTAAAATATCCTTTTTCCAGATCAATAATTTCTGCCCACATGGTTTCTGAAACTACTTCCTCCAGATAAGTACTGTAATATTTAAAAAGGACCTTTTTATGTGATTCCGCCATTATTTATTTTGTATTTGATACACTATCCATTCTCCTTCAATTAAATTAAATGTACCACTAAATTAGTTATCCAAGTCTTAAGAATTACCCAATTTTCAAATTGACACATTCTCTAATTATTTCCCTGCCAATTTATTAAGGGTATAAGTAATCAGTTCGTCTACAGCCTTGTACGGATCTTCACTAAAAGTTCCGGATGCACGATTGGCAATAATAGCATTCAACGATAAAGCATTATGCCCTAAAAGTGAGGAAAGACCATAAATCGCAGCAGTTTCCATTTCAAGATTCGTGATTTGGTTCTCATTGAAAATAAAATTATCCATTTTACTATTCAACTCCTCATCCTGGATATTCAAACGCAATACACGTCCTTGCGGACCGTAAAATCCTCCGGCTGTTGCTGTAATTCCTTTAAAAATTTTATCAGATTCGATAATTTTTTCCAATTTCTCAGAACAGGCAATCACATAAGGTCTTCCTTTTCGGATATCCCAGTTCGTGTGGGCGATAAAAGCGTCTTCGATCGCAACATTCGAAACTTCATCAATCAGGTAGGAGCGAAGCATATTGTCTAATCCCAATCCGAATTTTGACATTACAAAGCTGTCTACCGGAATATCTTCCTGCAAAGATCCCGAAGTTCCGATTCTGATAATATTCAGTGAAGTCAGGTTTTCCTTTGGCTGACGTGTTTTCAGGTCAATATTTACTAAAGCGTCTAATTCGTTTACAACAATATCAATATTGTCTGGTCCGATTCCGGTTGACATTACAGTAATGCGTTTCCCTTTATAAATTCCGGTTTGGGTTTTGAATTCTCTTTTCTGAGTTGAAAATTCGATTGAATCAAAAAACTGAGTGATTTTTTCTACTCTGTTCTGGTCTCCAACAAAAATTATATCGTTGGCTATGTGTTCCGGAAGAAGGTTTAAGTGATAAACACTTCCGTCAGGATTTAATATTAATTCTGATGCTTGTATCATTTTTTTTGAGGTGCTAAGGTTCTGAGGTACTAAGGTTCTGAGTTTTTTTCTGAAATTCTAAATCTAGTAATCTAAACTCTAAAATCAGAAATCTAAAATCTTCTTACCCTCCAACTCTTTTTGTTTTAAATCCTTTTTCTTTTAAAATTGCCATAATCTTATCGCGATAATCTCCCTGAATGATAATGGAATCATCCTTGAAGGTTCCGCCGACGCTTAATTTCGTTTTGATTTCTTTCGCTAAAATTTTAAAGTCCTCGTCACTGCCTTCATAGCCTTCGATGATGGTTGTTGCTTTTCCTTTTCGTTTTTCAAATTTGCAGATCATAGGCTCTTTCTGAACATAAAGCACATGATCTTCCTGTTGAACTTGTTCAGGTTCAGTTGATTCGATATGATCGGGAAACAAATTTTTTAACTGATCTTGTAAATCCATAATTTTTGTATGCTAAAAAAATAAATTCCAACTATTAAGGTTTGTAAAAATTAAATTCCAAATTCCAAACTTAATTGGAATTTGGAATTTTAATATTGGAATTCATTTAAGTTTTTATTTTTTGATCAAACCTAAATCTACTAAACGTTCATATAAGTAGTCTCCAGCGGTGATATCTTCAAATTTCTTAGGATTTTCAGCATCTATACAATTTTCTAAACAATCCAGGCGCATGTCGCTTACAGGATGCATAAAAAACGGAATAGAATAACGTGAAGTTCCCCATAATTCTCTTGGCGGATTCACAACCTGATGAATAGTCGATTTTAATTTGTTATTGGTATGTCTGGATAACATATCCCCAACATTGATTACCAACTCATCATCCTGGGCGATAGCATCAATCCATTCTCCATCGTGATTCTGAACTTGCAGTCCTTTACCCTGGGCCCCCATCAAAAGTGTAATCAGGTTGATATCTCCGTGAGCCGCAGCACGAATTGCATTTTCAGGCTCAGAAGTGATCGGTGGATAATGAATCGGTCTCAAAATAGAGTTTCCTTCTTTGGCATACTGATCAAAATAAAACTCATCTAGACCTAAATGCAGAGCAAGGGCCCTTAACACATACACACCAGTTTTTTCAAGCATTTGGTAAGCTTCTTTACCAACCACATTAAAACGCGGTAACTCTGCTACTTCTACATTATCCGGATATTCTGAAGCGTATTTGGAATCTTTGTCAACATATTGACCAAAGTGCCAAAATTCTTTTAAATCTCCCTCTTTTCGACCTTTGGCATGTTCTTTTCCAAAAGAAACATAACCTCTCTGACCACCAATTCCGGGAATTTCATAATTATGCTTGGTTGCTATTGGCAAGGAGAAAAATTTTCTTATTTCACCATAAAGTTCGTCTACCAGCTGATCATTCAGGAAATGACCTTTTAGGGCTACGAAGCCAATGTTTTCAAATGCACTGCCGATTTCATTTACAAATTTTTGTTTACGTTCCGGGTCGCCCGAAAGGAAATCACGTAAGTCTACACTAGGAATGTTTTGCATACTTTACATTTTTTATTAAAAGATAAAAGACATAGAAAAGTCTTTCAATAACAAAGGTAGAGAATATTTTATATTTGAATTTTAAATTTCAGGATAAAATTCATTTGAAATTATACTTTTATGGTAAAAAAGAATGGTATCGGTTATTAATTTTATATTTTTATTTCAGCTAACTCAAAACTTTTAAACATTTAATTATTTAACAAATACTGTTAAAATTGTTATATTTTTATATATTTGAAAACTATAAAATAAACAACCTGAAAAATGATCTTTTACAGACAAAACTTAACCGATTCCCAACTTTTAGATTTATATAAAAAAATACTAAAACCCCGATTGATAGAAGAGAAAATGCTCATCTTAATCCGTCAGGGTAAAGTATCAAAATGGTTTTCCGGAATAGGGCAGGAAGCCATCGCGGTAGGGGTTACCGCTGCTTTGGACGAATCCGAATACGTATTGCCAATGCACCGAAACCTGGGTGTTTTCACCACACGAAATATTCCGTTGTACAGGCTATTCTCGCAGTGGCAGGGAAAAGCGAATGGTTTTACAAAAGGCAGGGACCGTAGTTTTCACTTTGGAACCCAGGAATACAATATTATTGGAATGATTTCACATCTCGGCCCGCAATTAGGGATCGCAGACGGAATTGCGCTGGCGGACAAACTTCAGGATAATAAAAAAATCACTGCCGTTTTTACCGGTGAAGGTGCCACAAGTGAAGGGGATTTTCACGAAGCGCTGAATATTGCTGCCGTTTGGAAATTGCCTGTAATGTTTATAATTGAAAATAATGGTTACGGTCTTTCTACACCAACAAATGAACAATATCTTTGCGAAAATCTAGCTGACAAAGGCATTGGTTACGGTATTGAAAGCTATATTATTGACGGTAATAATATTGTAGAAGTCTACAACAAACTGACGCAGCTCAAAGCTGAAATGATTGAAAACCCACATCCGGTTTTATTGGAGTTTAAAACCTTCAGAATGCGCGGCCACGAAGAGGCAAGTGGTACGAAATACGTTCCTAAGGAATTAATGGACGAATGGGCTGCGAAAGATCCTGTAGCCAATTACAGGACTTATTTAACGGAAGCAGGTATTCTGACAGCCGAATTTGATGAAGCTTTGCACAGCGAAATAAAACAGGAAATAGATGAAAATCTGGCGATCGCCAATGCAGAACCTGAAATCATTCCTACTTACAGTGGAGAATTAGATGATGTTTATAAACCGTATCAACATGAGGAAATTAACCCGTCTTCTTCATCAGAAAATATTCGTTTTATTGATGCGATCCGTAATGGTTTAAATCAATCGATGCAGCGTCACAAAAACCTGGTTATTATGGGGCAGGATATTGCTGAATACGGTGGTGCTTTTAAAATAACCGATGGTTTTGTAGAACTTTATGGAAAAGGCCGCGTCCGCAATACGCCAATTTGTGAAAGTGCGGTGGTTTCTGCCGGAATGGGATTATCGATTAATGGCTACAAGGCGATTGTAGAAATGCAATTTGCTGATTTTGTTTCGACAGGTTTCAATCCAATCGTTAATTTACTGGCCAAGTCACATTATCGCTGGGGAGAAAATGCCGATGTGGTAGTTCGTATGCCTTGTGGCGGCGGAACTCAGGCAGGCCCCTTTCATTCACAAACTAATGAAGCCTGGTTTACCAAAACACCGGGATTAAAAGTAGTTTATCCTGCTTTTCCGTATGATGCCAAAGGTTTATTGAATACTTCTATAAATGACCCGAATCCGGTTTTGTTTTTTGAACACAAACAGTTGTATCGCAGCGTTTACCAGGATGTTCCGGAAGATTATTATACCATTCCGTTAGGAAAAGCAGCCTTATTAAAAGAAGGAAGCGCAATTACCATTATTGCATTCGGAGCTCCGGTACACTGGGCATTGCAGACTTTAGCTCAAAATCCTGAAATACAAGCCGATCTTATTGATTTAAGAACACTTCAGCCTTTGGATACAGAAGCTATTTTTGCATCCGTTAAAAAGACCGGAAAAGTAATTATTTATCAGGAAGATACTTTGTTTGGCGGAATTGCCAGTGATATTTCAGCTTTAATCATGGAAGAATGTTTCGAATATCTGGATGCTCCGGTAAAAAGAGTAGCAAGTCTGGATTCTCCTATTCCTTTCACAAAAGCACTTGAGGATCAGTTTTTACCTAAAAACCGTTTTGAAGAAGTTTTATTGGAATTATTACAATATTAGACTTATTTTTAACTGACCTAAATACTTTAGTTTACTAATTAATAAATTATGAAAAAACTGCTTCTTTCCATTTGTACCTTAACATTACTGGTTTCCTGTAATAAAAGTGCAAAAAGTACTGCCGATACTTCCTTAGATAAAAAATTCGATCATTATAAAGATGGTTTTGTTACCGCATTATGGGAAGTGTATCCCGGCTGGGCTTCCGGTGTGGGCTACCATAAACTGGACAGTGTTCTGGTAATTCCGGATAGTAAGGATGAAAAAAAACAGCTAGATTTTGCTGCTGCGCAATTAGATTCTTTAAAACACTATACGATTGATGATTTATCGGATAAGAATAAGACTGATTTCTACATGATAAAAAATCAGATGGATGCTATTATTTTTAGTGCTAAAAAGATGAAATCGTCTCAATGGAATCCTTCTGAATATAATGTCTGCGGTTCTTTTTCGGAAATCCTGAACGGAAGCTATGATAGCCTGGAAACTCGTTTAAAAGCTTTTAATACTAAGATGAACGGAATTCCCGCCTATTATGAAGCAGCTAAAAAAAATATTAAAAACCCAACTATAGAGCATACCGAACTTGCCATAGCCCAAAACTTAGGCGGATCTTCTGTTTTTGAAGAAGAGCTGAGCATTGCTGTAGAGAAAAGTAAATTGACTGCCACAGAGAAAAAAGAAATACTGGACAAAGCTAAAATTGCCCTAAAAGCAATTACAGATTATGCAGACTGGTTAAAAAAATTACCGAACAAAACGCCGCGTTCTTTTAGATTAGGCGCTGAATTGTATGCTGAAAAATTCGATCTGGACATTCAGTCCGGATACAGTGCAGATCAGATTTATAAAATAGCTGTTGATCATAAAAAAGACCTGCACGACAAAATGTTTGTTCTGGCAGACAAACTTTGGACTAAATACAAAGGAACTGCACCAAAACCAACAGATAAGTTAGACTTAATCAAACAGGTTATTGATAAAATATCCTTGCAGCATACAACGCCTGAGAAGTTTCAATCTGAAATTGAAAAACAAATTCCGGAGCTGACCGCTTATGTAAAAGCAAAAGATTTATTATATATCGATCCGTCAAAACCACTTGTAGTGCGCAAAGAACCTGCCTATATGGCTGGGGTAGCCGGAGCTTCTATCTCTGCACCGGGGCCATATGACAAAAATGCAAACACGTACTATAATGTAGGCAGTATGTCCGGCTGGACAGCTGAAAACTCGGAAAGCTATTTACGCGAATACAATGATTACATTCTGCAAATCCTAAACATACACGAAGCAATTCCGGGACATTATACACAATTGGTTTACAGTAATCAATCGCCGAGTATCATAAAATCAATTTTAGGAAATGGTGCAATGGTAGAAGGATGGGCTGTCTACGCTGAAAAAATGATGCTGGAAAGCGGTTACAAAAATTCTGACGAAATGTGGCTGATGTATTATAAATGGAATTTAAGAACCACTTGTAACACCATTTTGGATATCAGCGTTCACACTAAAAACATGTCTAAAGGAGATGCTTTGGATTTACTAACTAAAGAAGCTTTCCAGCAACAAGCGGAAGCCGATGGAAAATGGAAACGTGTAACATTATCTCAGGTTCAGTTATGTTCTTATTTTACAGGATATACTGAAATTTATAATTTAAGAGAAGAACTCAAAAAACAACAAGGTAAGGACTTTAACCTTAAAAAGTTTCATGAAAAATTCCTGAGCTTCGGCAGCGCTCCGGTAAAATATATTAAGGAATTGATGTTGTCTAAGGAGTAAATTAATAAAAAAGAGGCTTTTTTCGTTATGAAAAGAGCCTCTTTTTTTAGTCTCGGTTTACATCTCAGTTTGCAGTCTCAGTTTACATTTCACATCTTATTTTTCAAACAACTGCACCTGGCTTTTCAGGCGATCAATTAGTAAATTCATCATTCGTTTGTTTAGGCTTGATGAATTCTGAATGTAGGTATTGTATTCTTCAACAGTAAAAAGCGCTATTGCCATTCCTTTCAGGGAATTTCTGAATTTGATGTCTTTCTGGATTGAATTTTCAATGGTTTGTAATTTCTTTTCTACGGTATACGAATAAAAGTCAGCTTTGTTTTTATTGGCATAATTGATAAAAGCAGCGATAAAGAGGTCATTCTGAAGTTTTAAAACCGGTCGGATAGTCTGATTCTGGAACAACTCATCTGCCGAAGACTGAGCACTTACAGTTCCTAAAGTTTCGCCTCTGAATTCTTTTAAAAAAGTGTCTCTGTCTGTCATGTTTTTTCTTTAAAATTAAAGAAAAAATCCGATAGTAAAAACCTATTTTTGTTTTATATAAAATAAAAATATGCGATTTCATACCAGAAAATGGGTTAAGCCTCAGGATTTAAATCCAAACGGAACTTTATTTGGCGGGCATTTATTGTCCTGGATTGACGAAGAACTGGCATTATACAGTATTATTCAATTACAGAATCAAAAAGTGGTCACTAAATATATGTCCGAGATAAATTTTAAAAGCTCTGCCAGACAAGGAGACATTGTTGAAATCGGAATAGATGTGGTAAAATTTGGCAACACTTCCCTGGTTCTCAAATGTGCCGTAAGAAACATGATGACCCGCGAAATCATTATTACAATTGACAATGCTACAATGGTTAATTTAGATGAAAGCGGTAAACCGCTGGCACATGGAAAAACGCAAATTGAATTTGTAAAAGACCGTCTGTAATTAAATCTTCAAAGTCCATTTAAGTTAAATTGTTCAAAAATAATACCTAAAAAAATGACAAAAGCCCTTAAACTTGTTCTTTCGTTAGTCCTTTTTACGTTATTGTTTTCCTGTAATTCCAAAGAAGGAAAAGAAAAGTACCGGCAGTCTTTATATCGTGCCATACATAATAAAGATACTGCCGTTTTGGTAATCAACAGGAATGATAAACGATTCTTTGGCCGCTATGAAATTTCACATTATGGAGTAGGGAAGGACTCCGGAGAGGTACGCGGGGATATAAAAGGGGACACTTTGCGCGGAGATTACCACTATTTAACTTTTGGAGGAAGCTGGAAAAGAGTGCCGTTAGCGCTCCTGAAAAAAGACAATAAATTATTTTTAGGAAAAGGAGTGATGGGAACCTATTTTAATCTTCCCTGTTTTGTTCCTGAGGTTCCTATAGAATACCATAATTCAGCATTTATCTTCGAGGAAATCAAAGCCGAAGAATAACCATATAAGTAATTTAAGTTCATTTAAGCTTTATTTTATATGAACTTAAATTACTTATATGACCAAAAAAATCATCCATCGGCCAACCAAAACGGAAGAAAAACAAACCTACAAGTAATTCAGCGATAAAAAGCAAAACTAAAATGCACTTAAATTACTTATATGGTAAAAAAGTTAATCCCATCGGCCAATTTGAGAAGGTAATTCAAATATTTCAAGATCAAAATAAGCAACAGAAGCCATTACATGATCAAAAATATCAGCCATGATATATTCGTAATTTGCCCAGCGTTTATCACTCGAAAAAGCATAAATTTCCAAAGGAACGCCATGAGCAGTTGATTGTAATTGACGGCACATGATGTGCATATCTTTATTTAATCCGGGATGCGTCACTAAATATTGAATAATATATTTTCGAAACAAGCCCAGATTAGTCATATTTCGACCATTTAACGCCAGCGTTTTATCAACTCCGCGCAGCTCGTTGTATTTTTCAATTTCAGCCTGTCTGGTTTCTATGTAGGAACTGATAAGCTGGACTTTTTTCATCTGACTCAGATCTTCATCAGTCAAAAAACGGATACTGCTGCTTTTGATTAAAATGTGTCTCTTAATACGGCGTCCATCCGATTTTTGCATGCCGCGCCAGTTCTGAAAAGAATCCGAACTCAAAGCATAAGTTGGAATAGTTGTAATTGTATTATCAAAATTTCGGACTTTTACCGTCGTAAGGTTAATTTCGATCACATCTCCGTCGGCACCAAATTTATCCATTGTAATCCAGTCACCAATTCGAACCATATCATTTATGGCAACCTGAACGCTTGACACAAATCCAAGGATCGTATCCCTGAAAATCAGGATGATAATCGCGGAAAGTGTTCCTAAAATAGTTAAAAGTTCGCCCTGTTTGATGCCGAACAATTTCGAAATGATAATAGCAACTCCAAATATCCAAAGGATAATCATAATTACCTGAACAAAACTATCAATAGGTTTGTCGCTGTATTCCGGTTTTTGTTTTAAATAATCGCGTAAGGAATTAAAAATCGTACGAACGATCCATAATCCAAGCATAACGATATACACCCCAACTATTTTTCCGAAAATCAATTCCCAGTATTCGTATTTGTCTAAAATAACCGGAACCGCTTTATAAATAAAGAAAAACGGAATCAGATAAGCGGTATATCTGGTAGTTTTATTCTGAATTAGGTAATCGTCAAATTTTGTTTTGGTGCGTTGTGCAAAAACAGCCGTTAGCGTCACCAGCACAAATTTGGCTGCATAATAGATAATATAGGCCAGAGCCACTAAAATAATGATATTAAAAATCAGGCTGATATAAGACGCAAAGTTGCGGCTCATGCCCCAATCCCTAAAAATCGGATACAAAAAGTTAAATATTTTATCCAAAAGCTTATGCATTATTCTCTAAATATTTTTTCTCGATATAAAAAGTTCCAAACGGAATAAGAGAAGCAATTAAAATGATTCCAAAAGTTTTTAAATCCCAGTTTTGAGATTTTTTCAGTAAAAACGCCAATACAATGTAACCAATAAACAATACTCCGTGCGTCATTCCTAACGGACGTAATATAGTATGATAAAGTTCTGGATTGTTGGTTTTGATAATAAGCATATTAGCAAATAAAACTAAATAGGAGATTCCTTCTAAAATTGCCGTAACTTTAAAAATCTTGAGCATGTATTTATTTTTTGAGTTTATACAGGCAAAATTAAGTATTATCGATGGCATTTTAAGTATGAATGCCAAAAGTAATTTACTTTTGTAATCTTAAACTTTGATAATGAGTAAGCGCGATTTAAAAAAATATTTAGGCGAATTAAATAAAGAACAGCTCGAAGAGCAAATTATCGAATTGTACGAAAAGTTTAGTCCGGTAAAAGTCTACTATGATTTTGCTTTTAACCCGAAAGAAGATAAACTTTTACAGGAATGCAAGGTCAAAATCTCACATGAATACTTCCCTATTAAAAAGCCCAACGCAAAATGGCGTCCGAAAGCAAAAATGCGCCGTTCTGTAGCGCAAAAATATATCAAGCATTTTATTTCACTTGGAGTGGATCCTTTTGTGATTGCCGACGTAATGTTGTTTAACATTGAAATTGCCCAAACTTTTTCCTCCCAAAACTTTATAAAGCAGGAATTATTCTACAAAAGCATGCTCAATTCCTTTGAGCAGGTGGTGAATTTTACAATTTCGAACGGAATTTTGAATGATTTTAAGGACCGAATAATTGCTGTCGAACAAGAAACAATTCAACAAAAATGGAAAAACAAGTATGATTTTGAGACAATTTTAGAGAAAATCGACTAATAAAAACACTTCCCATAAAAAATCTTATTAAAAAGAATCATTTATTTTAGGTTAAAATAAGATGAATAACTGTTTTTTAGGTGTACTTTTGCAAAAATCCAAAAATTTACAATGTCTCAAAACACTTTAGAAATAGAAAGAGAAGAGAAAAAAGAACTTTATGCATACCAAAAAGGCGATATTGACGCCATTTTTGATCGTTTAGACAATGCTCCTGCTCAACATCATTTATTGTATCAACTACCAACCGGTGGAGGAAAAACAGTTATTTTCTCTGAAATCGTTCGTCGTTATTTAGCCAATAATGACAAAAAAGTAGTGGTTTTAACGCATCGTATCGAACTTTGCAAACAGACCTCAAAAATGCTGAAAGGCTTTGGTGTTTCTAATAAAATAATCAATAGTAAAGTAAAAGAATTACCGGATCAAAACGAATTTTCCTGTTTTGTAGCGATGGTTGAGACTTTAAAAAACCGTATCAATGATGAAAAATTACATCTGGATAATATCGGTTTGGTTATTATTGATGAGGCGCATTACAATTCATTCCGTAAATTATTAAACTCATTCAAAAATGCTTTTATTCTTGGAGTAACTGCAACACCTTTGAGTTCGAATATAAAATTACCAATGCACCAAAGTTATGACGAACTTATTGTAGGTGATACCATTAGTTCATTGATTGACAAAGGTTTTTTGGCGCGTGCTACAACCTATAGTTATGATGTGGGTCTGACCTCTCTAAAAGTGGGTATTAATGGGGATTATACCGTAAAATCATCAGACGATTTATATACTAATACGATTATGCAGGAAAAACTTTTGCATGCTTATACAGAGCGTTCATTAGGTAAAAAGACCCTGATTTTCAACAATGGTATTCATACCTCATTATATGTATATGAAACTTTCAGGGAAGCCGGTTACGATATCAGACACCTGGATAACACCAGCAGTGCCGAAGAACGTAAGGATATTTTGCAATGGTTCAAAAAAACTCCGGATGCGATCTTAACTTCGGTTGGAATTTTAACTACTGGTTTTGATGAGCCTACTGTTGAGACTATTATCCTAAACAGAGCTACAAAATCTTTAACTTTATACTACCAGATGATTGGTCGCGGATCTCGTAAATTACCAGGTAAGGACGAGTTTACAGTGATTGATTTAGGTAATAATGCAGCACGTTTTGGTTTATGGAGCGAGCCTGTTAACTGGCAGCATATTTTTAAATCACCTGAGTTTTATTTAGAAAATCTTCGTGATGATACCGAAATTGAATTGTATTTCAAATACAGTATGCCTCCGGAATTACGTGCAAAATTCAGTAAAACTGCAGATGTTACTTTTGATGTTGATGAAGAACATAAACTTATCATCAAACAAAATTTACGTTCTAAAGTTGTATTAGACAAATCATTAGAGCAACATGCAGCAATGTGTGTAGATAATACTGAAACTTTGCAAGAAGCCAAATCTCTTGGAAAAGAATTAGATGACGATATAGAATGCCGTATTAAACGTTATGCAAAATGTTTGAGCCAATGCAGTAAAAATTACCGCGAATGGCTGGTTGACGATTATAAATTAAAGATGGTCTTGTTAATCGGTAAAAAATACCGTGAAAAAATCATGAACGAGCCGGATTGATCCCGGAAAGATTAAAAAAGTTTCAGGTTTCATGTTTCAGGTTATTGGAATCTACATCTAACTTGAAACATCACACCTGAAACAAAAAAATAATAACAAAAACAAAAAATGTCTAAACCATTCTCAGCATTAGGAATTTCAGCACCCATTTTAAAAGCGTTAAGCGAATTAAAAATTGTTGAGCCAACAGAAATTCAGCAAAAAACAATTCCGCTTCTTTTAACTGAGACTCATGACTTAGTAGGTTTAGCCAAAACCGGAACAGGTAAAACAGCTGCTTTTGGATTGCCTTTATTGCAATTAATAAATACAGAATCACCAATTGTTCAGGCCATTATACTGGTTCCAACCAGAGAACTTGGACAACAGATTTTTAGAAATTTAGAAGATTTCGGAAAACACATTCCAAATATTGCTATCGCTTCAACTTGTGGTGGAATCCCAATAAAACCACAAATAGAGCGTTTGACACAGCCAACACATATTGTAGTAGCCACTCCGGGACGTTTAATCGACTTGATTCAGCGTAAAGCGATTGACTTAAAACAAACCCAATATTTAGTTTTAGACGAAGCCGATGAAATGGTTTCAATCCTAAAAGAAAGTTTAGACGAAATTGTTGCTGAACTTCCTAAAAAACACCGCACCCTGTTATTCTCAGCTACTTTACCGGGAACAATCAAGCAGTTGATTCAGAATTACCTGAATAAAAATGTAGTTCAGGTTAGTGCCGATATGGAAACTGTAGGTAACCAGGGTATTGACCATGAATATATTATTGTTGACCCAATCGAAAAACTGGATGTTTTAATGCATTTCCTAAATTCAAAAGAAGGCCAACGCGGAATTATATTCTGTAAAACCAAAGCTGCGGTCAATAAATTAGCTAAAAATTTGGCTATTAATCGTTTTTCATCAGGAGCACTTCATGGAAGTCTATCGCAGGGAATTCGTGACAGAATCATGGAACAATTTCGTGAAGGGCACATTAATATTCTGGTTGCCACAGATTTGGCCGCAAGAGGAATTGATGTAAAAGAAATTGCTTATGTTGTCAATTATCATTTACCGGATACGTATGAAAATTATGTGCACCGTAGCGGAAGAACGGCCAGAGCAGGAGCAAAGGGACTTTCATTAACGGTTTTGCAAGAGGAAGAAGCAATTGAAATTCCGGAATTCGAAAAAGAATTAGGGATTAAATTCACTCAGTTTCAGAAACCTTCCGTAGTAAGTTTAGAAGAGAATAATACCCTGTTATGGGCGAAACAAATTTTCAAAACAAAACCCAATCAGGAGATTTCTACTGATTTAAAAACAAAAGTAAAAACTGTTTTTCATCACTTAACAAAAGACGAACTGATCGAAAAATTGTTAGCGAATTATGTTTTACAAAACAAAATCGATGTAGTAGAAAAACCTGTTAAAAAATTCAAAAAGTAAGTTCTAATGACTTTGTAACTGTTAATTTATGTTGTACTTTTAAGGTGATTTAAAAGAAAATAATCTTATTCGTAAAACAATATATATGAAAATAGTCATTATTGGAGGTGGTTTTGCAGGTCTGAATCTCGCGAAAGAACTGGTTAATCAGCCTCAGATACAAGTAACGCTTGTTGACAAGAACAATTATAATTTTTTCCCACCACTTATATATCAGGTTGCCACTGCTTTTTTAGAGCCATCAAGTATCAGTTATCCTTTTAGGAAATTTTTTGCCGGAAAAAAGAATCTTCAATTTCGTCTTGGGGAATTACTTTCTGTAGTTCCTGCCGAAAATAAAGTTATTCTTAGTAACGGTGAGCTGACCTACGATTATCTTGTTTTTGCCACAGGTGCTGAAACAAGCTATTTTGGAATGGAAAACGTAATGAAAAACGCTATTCCGATGAAAACCTTAAATGATGCCATCGAAATGCGTAACACATTGCTTAAAAACCTTGAAAAAGCAGCAATCACCAAAGATATCCGCAAACGCCGCAAATTATTGACGATTGTTGTGGCTGGTGGCGGACCTACAGGAGTAGAGGTTTCCGGAATGTTTGCCGAAATGCGAAAAAACATTCTGTTAAAAGAATATCCGGAGCTGGAAACATCGGCGAGTAATGTGTATTTAGTCGATGGAGGAGATGCTTTACTGTCACCAATGAGCGAAGCTTCCCAAAAAGATACCTTAGAAGCACTCACCAATTTGGGTGTTGTTGTTAAATTACACAGCCGTGTTACAGATTATGTCGATGATACTGTATATTTCGAAAATGGCGAAACCATCAAAACCAAAAACTTAATCTGGGCTGCAGGAGTTTCTGCTAAAATTTTCGAAGGAATTCCAAAAGAAAGTTATGGTCGCGGTCGTCGTATGGCAACCGATCAGTATAATAAAGTGAACGGACTTGAAAATATCTATGCGATTGGCGATACGGCAATTTTAGCCGGAGACGCAAAATTTCCAGACGGACACCCGCAAGTCGCACAAGTTGCGATTCAGCAAGGATTAAATTTAGCCAAAAACTTTAAAGCAATTATCAAAAGCAAGCCTCTTAAGCCCTTTGCTTATAATGATAAAGGTTCGATGGCAATTATAGGAAAAAATAAAGCCGTGGTAGATTTACCTAGTCCAAAATGGCATTTCAAAGGGTTCTTTGCCTGGATTATATGGTTGTTTATTCACCTGATTTCCTTAATAACATACAGAAACAGATTAAATACTTTCTGGAATTGGATGGTAGCGTATTTTGCCAGTGATCAGTCGCTTAGAATGATTATCAGACCGGATAAGAGAAGCTGAAAAAAGGTGAATTTCAATCTTTTTAAATTCCAAATTCCAATAAAAAAGCCAGAATTTATTAAATTCTGGCTTTTTTATGCTTTTCAAATTTCGTAACACGTTTGAAATTTGGAATTAAAAAAAATTAAAAATTATTGTCCTTTAATGCCCAATTACAGCGTCATCTCCTGCTGCTACTTCGACTTTTTGTGTGATAAAGCGTTTACCAACATTCAAAACAATAAAAGCAATAATAGTAGTTGCGGTCATAATAACAACCATAGGCGCTACCGAATCTTTTACAAAAATTCCGACAGCAAACGAAGCTAAAGCCCCAAGCCCTAACTGAATAGCGCCCATTAAAGCGGAAGCACTTCCGGCATTTTTAGCGAAAGGAGCCATTGTAAGTCCGGCAGTATTCGGGTTTGATATTCCCAAACAAGCCAAAAACAAAAATAGCATTCCAATAGTTTCATATAACCCTAATAAATTATTTAAGGAAAGAATCAGGAAAATGATCGTTATAACAGATTGTACAATTAAAGCACTGAAAATCATCTGTTCACTCGAAAATTTCTTTAAAAGAAGTGAGTTTAACTGGCTTGAGCCAATAAAACTGATTGACATGAATGCAAAAATCCAGCCGTACGTTTTAGCATCAACATAGTAAATATCCATAAATATAATGGGAGAAGCCGCTACGTACGTAAATAAGCCTGAAAAAGCAATTCCCGATCCCCATGAACATGAGGATTAAAAAAACCATATGCCAGCCATAATCCTCGGTTACATACCCACCAATGGTTGGTGCCAGCATTGGTGATAGTCCTAGAAAAAGCATCAATAAAGAAAATACTTTCGGAATGTCCTTTACAGGAAACAAATCCCTGACCATTGCTACAGAAGCTACTGTCGCAGCACAGCTTCCAACAGCCTGAACAAAACGCAAAAGTATAAAAGAATCAATATTAGTTACGTAAACACATCCTAAAGACGCCAGTATATAAACCATTAAGCCTATAAACAATGGTTTTTTACGTCCGAAACGGTCTAATAAAGGTCCGTAAAGCAACTGTCCGGCAGAAATTCCAATAAAATAACTGGACAAACTCATGGAAACTTTGGCCACAGTGGTATTTAAATCTTTTGCAATACCAGAGAAACCGGGTAAATACATATCAATCGAAAAAGGACCAAGTGCTGTCAGAGAACCCAAAATAAGGATCAGCTTGATATATTTTTTTGTTGTCATTTTCTTAAAACTTTGCTTTTTATTTCGTGCAAAGATAAATATTTAGTACCTTGTTACATATAATAATTACATTTTACACAAAAAGTGGTTATTATGTAAGTTTTAGAAAATATTTTGAAACTTTAATCCTTAAAATTAAAATTTATGAAAAAATTCACTTTACTATTAGCTCTTATTTTTACAACAATTTCATTCGCACAATCCATTACCACAAAAATTGAAGATGCAAGTCCTGATCAATATGTATTACTTGAAAAAGTAAACAAATATTACCCGGATATTACTTTAAACAAATCAGTGACCAATTTTTATGCTGATGGTAAAATAATTGACACACAACAGGAATTTAATTTGACAACTTCAAAATTCTCAAGTTACAAATTAGGAATTGAGCCTGATAATAAAAAATTGTTATTTGAATATGTTTCTGATGAAACTGGAAAAGTTTGGGGAGATGTTCAGATTTTTAAAGGAAATGCCTTAAGAACAACTTTCTCAGAGAAAAATAACGAAATCAATGTTTCTTTAAACGGAAAATCAGTTTACCTGAAAAAAATTAAATAAAGATATTCTTGAAACATCTGAAAAGCATCACGAAAGTGATGCTTTTTTCTTTTATATTTGAAATGCAATTATTCTGAAAATTTTAATCGTTATGAGAAAAATCATTTTGCTGCTTTTATTTATTTCTTTTTAAATATAGCGCAATCCAACAGTAAAATTTACGGAACCGCAGAAGTTACCAGTAAAAACGAAAAGCTAAATAGCGGAATTATGGAAGTTACCGGATATGTTTATGTTCTGGGAGAAAAAGCACAGATTATTTCTCCCGAATCAATTTCTCCAATCTGTCTATCATTTCCTTTTGCTGTTCAAGCATACGCTCGTAAAGCTCGACCATTTTATCTAAAGGATTGAAGGTAGGCTGGTTATTAAAAAAAGCTGGTTGTTGGCAATTATCAAAAGAGGCAGTGTTTGAGATTATATTTATCGCTTGTTCTTCATCAAAATTCTTTATAGCATCCGCAGGCACTTTAAGAATTTTAGCAACCTGGTCTAAAATATCATTTTCAATCAATTCTTTCTGCTCCAAAAGAGAAATTTTCTTCTGATTCCAGTCATCACCCAATTCATAGGCCAGGACTTCTTGTTTTATACCCAGCATTTCACAGAAACGCTTTATATTTCGACCTTGATGTATTTTCTTTTCCAGCATATTAGTATTTATCATAAATGTCAAATATAAGATTTTTACCTAGAATAATTAAGCGATATTGAAAAGAATACTTTAAAGTAATTGCACTTAACAGAAAATCTGTTTATTGAAAAAAAATAAAATAATTTTCAAATAGGAGAAATTTGAAGCATCACATAGTACTGATGCTTTTTTATTTGAACGCATATAAATCCGTTATTTGAAATTTAAAAATTTTATTTCTCAAATACGAGAAAATTTAAAGCTTTAAATATTATGAATTTGGATTCGTACAAATCTCATATTTTAAATAAAGTAATTTGTTTTTCAGAATATGAGATTTCTGAATAAGGGCTAGGTATCTGCGAACACAAAGAAGTAGAAATAATGAAGCTGATGTCTGTTAATTCAACATATATAGTTTGAACTATAATTTATAATTAGCAAAATAAACCGTCCAATAATTATAAATAAATTGTTAATAAGTACAAAAAAAATATTTGGAACATAAAAAAACCCCGTTTTATTGGGGTTTATTTATTAGAATTTTTAATAAATTTTATTCAGCAGACATTAAAGAATAAGTCAATATTTGCGACAAAGCAAGAGAATAAGCGGAAAGAATAGGAGCATCCCAGAGATTCAACTGATATTTATATTTTTCTTCTAATTGAGAATCACCAATAGGAATACACAAATAATATCTATTACCCCATCCTAAAGAATGAGCAATAACCATTATACAAGATGTTTTTTTAGTTCTATCATTGGTTAGAGACTGAAAAAGAAAATCATAATTGGAATCAGTATAGTGATAAACCTCAGTTAAAGAATAACCTTTTTTTAAATCCAAACCCTTAGAAATTGTCTCAGCATAACCCTTAGTAACATAATTATATTCCTCTACAGTAGTCTGAGAATAAGACAAAGAAAAAGTCAAAAGCAATAATAAAGTAATTTTTTTCATAAGATTTATTTTTGTGGGTTTATAGTTATTAAAGTTTTTCAAATATAGTGCCAATAATTTTAATTTCACTTTGTCAATTGTTATAAAAGAATAAATAATTATACCTTAAAAAAAAAACCTTTGTAATTCAATACAAAGGTTTATCTATTACAAAATCATTACAATATTGGCGAGAAATATATTTACCTGTTTTTCGGTTATAAATATTGATATAGTGATAATCAAATCCGATATCTTTTAACAACCAATTATGCAAATAAAATATAGACTTGCAAAACTCTATTTTAATAGGCTGAATGTTTTTGTCTTTATTAAAAGCAGTACAACTGTAAGGCGTTGGAGTAGTATTAGCCATAAATATTTGTGATTTGAACCTCTACATCCTGCAAGATATTTTTAATTTTAAAACCACCATTTACACAAACAAACGTGTCAATATCAAATTCACCTTTAGTTATTACACTTGTAGAAGCGTCTATATAATTAACATAAAGCCAAAATTCATTGGTTCTAATATCGCTAAATATAAAAATACTTAAACCATACGGATAAGATGATTTTTGAGTAGTCACTTTTACATAATAATCACCAAACTGAACAATATTACCGTTATTCTGAACAGGAAAAGTATAAGTTCCTGCATAACCATTAATAACATTACCAGGAGGTTGACCTTGAAAATAAAGGTTATCAATATCGACGTGATTCCTATAAGTAGAATGCAAAGCAGTATAAAACTTATTATCTCCCTGAATAGTACCAAGTTTAAGCATTGAATAAACCCTATCATCAACAGCATAGCCAGAACCTTGCATCCAACGACCGTCTAACCTAAATTGAGGGAGTTTATACTCCTTTAAATATCTTAAAGGTTTAGTCTGGAAATCACTAAAGTTTGAAATTTGTATTCCAGAAATAAGACCAGCAGAAGAAACAGATAAAAATATTTCAGTATAAGCAGTAGCAAAATGATTTTCAGGAATAACGTTTAAATCAACATTACCCATATCATTGATAACCGACAACATAGAAACACTATCATAATTAAGCAACGACACACCATTTACACGCTTATTATCGATATATAACGATAATATGAAAAACGGTGTTTCAATATCTTTTACAAGATAACCCTGTTCATCATAGTAAGGGATTTCTTTGACTTTGACAGCATAGCTATCGTCAATATATTGTATAAAAGCCATATCTTTTAATTAAATAACGGAACTGTTTTTAATTCCGAAGTTGATAAATATTTTTTTAAATCAGCCTTCAAATCGCGTCTTGTAATAACATAATAAGCAGCAATAACTAAAGGAACTGTAGTTGGTTGTTTAACTTTTAACAACTCATTAATTGTCTCTTTTTCATTTTCGAAATTAGACATAGGCTCAGTTAACCAGGTATACCAAGGAGAATTTTTTGTTTGCTTATTTGTTCCTAACCATACAGCCAAAGACTCTGCAATATCATGAACTTCTTTACGAGGTGTAATTTTATTTAATTCAATTTCTTTCGTAATTGGGTTAGAAACTGCAATTTTTAAATCCTTTTCAGAATCTTCCAAAGCCTTTTCCTCAGCATCCTGAGCAAATTTATCGTACCACTTTTTTAATAACGGATAACACACTATAATACCAACAAGCAAAAGCCAGTATTTTTGCAGAAAGTCAAAGAGCCAAACTGTATTGGCTTGGCTCTTTGTTCTATTATTTATTTCTCTTTGAGCCATAATTATTTTTTCTTAAATAATTTATAAGCTAAGAATCCACCTAAAGCAACTAAGACAACATTTGCAATAGTTTTATTGTTTGCGTAAAAAAGTTTGATTTTATGTAACATTTTGTTTAAATTTTGAATTAATAATTTTTATCGTTTTGTACGTTTGTTTAGACTGTAACGCTGTAAACAGTATAAAAAAAAAGCAATACAGGAATAATCAAATAATTAAATTTGAAATTCTTTTTAGATGTTACTGTAACACTTGAAAGATTGTAATCCCCAATAATGTCAATTGCGTCCTGTATATCTGAATCGTTAATTAAATTATGATCTGGACTACATTCATGTTTAATAATTGCACGTGCAATCACTAAATAAAACTTTGCATCTACGATTTTGATTGTTTGGTCAGGGTCTAAACCAACAGCCTTTGCAATTAACTGGATATACTTTTGAGTATCATTTTCAAATGGAGGCGCATATTCAGTTATAAGCTTTCTAACCGTGTTTTTACCCTTATCAATATCATTTGTCAAATCTCGCAACATGGCACGGATACCAAATTTTATTTCTGTAAACTGCTCAAAATGTTTATCAGTATTCTGACTGTTTGGGATTTTACCCTGCCAAGCGATAGTAGTTATAACCAAGTTACCCGGATTGTTATTTCGTATACCTCTGGTCAAATCTTTTCGACCTAAAAAACTACTCATGTTCCTCTGAAATTAAAGTTTCAGTTTGAACGTGCAAAGGTCGGGCAGAAGCTTTAACATCCTCTTTTCCTAAATCAAGTTTTTCCAATTCATCAGATACAACCTGAATCCCTTTTAAAATAGCAGTAACTACTGCTCCATACTTAACGATAATACCAATTACCGATAAAATTGTTTTCAAACTTTTCATATTTTGTAATTTTTAATTAGTTAGAACGTAAAAAAGTACCAGCATAACCGCCGTTTTTAGCACGTGGATTGATTACAAATGCCATGCTATCAATTACGACCTTGCCACCGTTTTTTTGCATTGTACCCCAATGAAATGAAGTAACACCACTCTTAGTATTTGTAAAAGTACATGCGACAGAACCAAACCAGCCCTTTTCTGAAAGATTAGACTTAGAAGTAGTCACACATTTTATGGCAATTAATTCACCTTTGGATAATCTCCAACCAGTTGTTAAATGCTGTTCAATACCTTTATTAGGACCAGAAACAGGTGTATAAGTAGTAGCCTTAGCACCTGAATGTTTAGGAGCCTGATTATTATTGTTATTGTTATTATTCTGATTGTTTGAATTATAACTTTTTTTATTTTGTGCCATTAGTTTATAATGTTTTTAATTATTAATATTATTTCAGCCATTTTTTTTAATATAATTACAGCCGAATCTACCAAGAATACTAAAAGATAGATTCGATTGTAATTCCTTGGATTATCGTCTTTTAGCAACTCTCTGACCTGAATGATTATTGCCACGTCTTAGAAACCATATCAAAGCAATAAGACCAGCAACAGCACCAACAACAATTTTCCAATTTCTCTCAAACCAAACCTTAATAGTAGAACTTACTACAGTAGCACCGATTTGACCGCTATTTTGGATGATACCAGAACTTAAACCATCGTTAACACCTGTAACAATAGCTTTACCGAAAATATTAGCACCAGCACCAGCGACAGCACCTGAAGCATCAGCCAACTGTTGCTTTAACTGTTGAGCCTTGATAGCCCAAGCATTAGCCTCATCAACTTTACCCTCCGCTAAAGCTCTTTTTTCCTGTTTATTAGCTTCAACAGCGTCCGTAACTTTTTCAATAGCTTGCTGAGCAATACCACCAAAGCCCGGAACAAAACCTACGGCAGTAGTAGCAACTTTTACCAAGTTTTTGAAAGAAACATTTTTCTTTATTGCAGTTCCAATTTTTTTAAAAAAACCCATAATTATACAGTTTTTAACGCCCTAACGACGAAATTAATAACATAACCCTGAGATTTATTAATTTCAAGACCAACAACACCAACCAAAGGCAAAGTCAATCTATCAATTAAACCCTGAACAACAGTTCCGTTCTGAGATAAAGCCTGAATAGGGTCAATGTCTCTACTTAAAGTTTGCAATTCAAATGGAAGATATTTTACAACCTGACCATTTGAGTACTGATAAGACAAATCACTTACAGTAGCATCTACCGTCATAATAGCCAAATCAAAGCCCTGAACATCAATTTTTTTGTTGAACTCCTCAGAAGCAACAGTTTTTTGCTCGAAAAAATATAAATTGTTAGTTGAGACAGGTTCTTCAATACCATGCAAATCGTAACGCATATCTTCGTCAAGGTCTTCAAGAACAATTTTAATACTCTCCTTTTCAGCTAAATAAACAGAACCTTCGTCCGCAATTTCACACAAAGCAATAAAACCGTTATTTGAATCTGATTGAGTAGCCTCAGTTCCATAGGTACTAGCTAAAATGAAATCTTTAAGCAAAACCTTATTTGCTAAAATGACATTAGAACCGTTTCCACGTTCAATGTAGATAGTTATTTTTTCAGTAGTTAATTGACCCAAGGCCAAACCACTTGAAATAATAATAGAACCAATTGACTTTGTTACGGTTAATTCCTGCGTTTTTGTAACGCCTGTAATAGTTGCAATTTTCATTTGTTATAAATTTTATTTGTTTAAATTCTTTCACAAAGGTTATTACAACTAATATTTGACGTTTTACAATTCTTTACATTTCTTTATAATTCTTTATATTTTTTTACACTTTAAGAGAGTATTTTATATGTAATTAAATCGGAAATCATTAAATAATTTCTTTTTAACTGTAAACTATCTAATATAATTTGATACTCTTTTAATGCAGTTGGATAGCTTACACCAAGCAAATGCATTAATTCTGTTTTGGAAACTTTTTGACTTGTATTTTGTGTTTTCATGGCTTATAAAAATAACAGTTGATGTTCATGGAATAATTCAGAATCAAAATCATTTACTATTTTTTCCTTTGTTCTAAACTCATGCAGATAAAAATGTAACTTATTTTGAAACCAAATCAAAAGCGGATTTTCGGTAGTCATATCCATATCTTCAAGCAAAAGATTTAGAGCAACGATATAAGATATATCCTGATTGTTTGCGTAATATTCTCTAAATAAAGACTTCGCAAGACGCTTTTTAATTGTAGTACTGGAAAGAGTTACTTTCTTAAGACGCTTGATTATAGGATTGAATTTTGATATTTGAGACTGCAAATAATCAAAATCAAACAAAGTAATAAGCTTTTCTTTATTGACCTCTGATTTACCTGTATTCTCACGTAATTCAAAAAAACCTTTGTTCGCTATTTTCAACAATTCATAAAGATTTGCTTTATCAAAAATACCCCAAGTCATTGATTGACTAACATTTATATCAGCGTTTGAATGCTCGTTTAAACCCCTAAAAAACGCTGAATTTAACTGATATTCAAAACGCCAAACATTATCATTTTTCAAACCATTGTTAGAGTAATACTGATTTATATATGGCTTTTCAGTTAATTGCAATGACAGCGTTTTATTATAGCATCGAATTATTTTATCGGAAGTTCTTTTCCCAATCTGAAAGCCGTTAAGAATCGACTTTCCTTTATAAGTCTCAAAATACGACTGCATATTTTTGGGACGGCCTGAAATAAGGTAGTGACCTCCAACAATATTACTATATAAATTACGGTAAGAATTGTTGATATCAGACTTATCAAGGCATATATCCAATCTATTAACTGACTTAAAAATGTATTGTGTTTCATCGCAAAAAGTATTTATGATACATTTTAAAGTATCGTTTGTTAAAGTGTAAAAAAGATTGTTTTCTATCTGTAATTGAGCCAAGTTATCACTGATGATTGCGCTACGAGGTTTTGCAGTATAAATGCCAATTTTTAAATCTTCATAATAAAGATCGGAACGAATTTCAAAAATTTTAGTTCCGTAATCGTATGGTTTTAATCTGAATTTTGAGTTTTCGGGGAACTCTCCAAAAGGTTGACCCTCGAGATTAATAATTAAATAGTCAATATTTATAAGAGTAGTTTTTAATTTGTTGATTTTAAATTTAGTCTTGGTTTGGTGTCGTTCTTTGTATGTAATCATGTTTTTGGTTTAAGATTTAGTTTGAGTCCAACTCACTCAAAAAAGAAGAAAAATCTTTTTTGAGCGAGTTGGTTGCCGTTATACCCTACGGCAACGATATTTTATTTTGCACAGAATTAATTAACCAGGTCGCAAAGGGTAAAACAGTTATCGACCTATGAGACTTATCCATTCTTTGAACAGTTTTAGTAGGAGGAAAGAATATTTTAGGTAATTCTAAAGGAATACATTCATTAAAATATAAAGAAGTTCTTTTTTGAGCAGGAAAACCCCACCAACTTTGATCTACTATAATAGTAGGTTTAATACCAGCTTCTTTAAAAAAAGATGAACCATGAGGATGCTCCAATATTCCACCATTTTTTTGAATTTTTTCCAAGCAAAAAAAAGCCAATTCCTTTTCAAGTTTATTATAAGCAGCAAAATGTTTTAATTTACTGCATTGCTGGCAAGGTGGGTGAGCAATTACGAGGCCACAGCCATCATAGGTATAAGCATCTTTATTTTTGTCATAAACATCAATACCAGGTATTTGATGATAAACAGATTTTTCCAAAGCACACAAAACTGTAATCATAAATCAGAATTATTAAACATTAAAAAATGAAGTTTCGGTAAATCTTTTACAGTAAATAAAAATGTAGAAGTAGCTATGTCAGTAAGTTTTTTTAAATCTCTATTCTTTAAAGCCAAAGACAAAGACTGTTTATTAAATAAATCATAAATCTTTGTATCAATGCGACGAATTTCCTTAATGATAAATTCATACTGATAATGAATTTGCTGAATAGATACAGTCTCAACAGGATGAGTTATATAATCATTTATATCATTTTGAATACAAGCAAGTTGAACAAGTAAGGCATCTTTTTTAGAGAATAATTTTTGAATTTCCGTCATAATTAAGGTATTAAAAGATTATGTTTAAGAAGTTTTTTAAGTAAAACCTTACAAGAGTCACAATAAAAAATAAACTCATGTAAAGCATGATTTTGACGAACTACAAAACAATCTTTTTGTATATCAATTGAAATACCTAAATTCGAACCTCTAATACGTATATGAAGTATTTTAAAACCCAAATGCTCAGTTTTACAGAAAGGACGAATTTTTTTTAAAAATGTTTTTGGTTTAAATTTTGTAAAACTCATTGAATCAACATAGAGCATAAGCAAAACATAATTTTCTAAAGAACTTCGTTTTAAAGCCATATTTATCGGTTTTTAGTTAATAACTAGAGCACAAAGATGAACTATAATTTATATTATGTAAAATAGAATATTTAGAAACGCCTCCAAATAAGTCAATTATAGCTCCAGTAAAATAATAGAATCTTAAATAATTACAAAATACTTCACAATCAATGATTTGAAATAATAAAAAAGGAAATTTGCGCCTCCTGAATAGCATATTCCTAGTTTTGC
This sequence comes from Flavobacterium circumlabens, assembly GCF_004345565.1. GTDB lineage: Bacteria > Bacteroidota > Bacteroidia > Flavobacteriales > Flavobacteriaceae > Flavobacterium > Flavobacterium circumlabens. The sequence continues at coordinate 212,712 of NZ_SLWA01000006.1, forward strand.
TTAAAATCGCACAGATGCTTTCATTGTAAGACTTTATTTTATTATTTTTACATTCGATACTTTAAAAAAAATTATCAAACTTATGAATACAATTGCCGAGCACATTGCAGATTTTTTAAAAGAATATCAGCCATTTAAAAATCTGACTTTTCAGGAACTATCTGAGATTGCAACTAATATTCGTGTGATCAATTTAGAAAAACACGCTATATTATTTCAAAATAATGATATCCTGCATGATAGTTTTTATGTGGTAGCTTCCGGCGTTATAAATCTGACGACAATTGCTGATGCTGAAGAAACAATTATAAACAAATGTCATGAAGGTGATATTTTTGGTTTGCGTCCGTTTTTTGCTAAAAACAACTATATGATGACGGCCAAAGCTCGTGAAGAAAGTATTGTTTATGCAATTCCTATAGCTGTTTTCAGGCCTTTTGTAGCTAATAATTCTGATGTTTTAAACTTTTTATTAGAAAGTTTTGCTACAAACTCCAGACATACCAAGGACAATGTAAGTTCTAACGGAAAACTGATTTCTGATACTTCGTTTTACGTCGATCAGCAGTCAGAAATGCAATATATCCAGTCCCTTAATTACAATAATTCGCCATTAAAAACAGAACCGCACCATATTGTAAAAGATGTTGCTATTTTAATGACTGAAGCGATGGTGGACAATATTGTAGTCTGCGAAAAAAATCATCCTATTGGAATTGTTACAGATGCAGATTTATCATCAAAAATTGCTACAGGCCGCTATCCTATTACAGAAACTATTGATAAAATCATGTCTTCACCTGTTGTTACGGTGTTGGAAAATGTTTCTTTGGCCGAGGCACAGTTGTTAATGTTAAAACATAATGTGACGCATTTATGTGTAACTAAGGATGGTACAAGTAAATCTTCGGTAAAAGGGATTATATCCGAGCATGATTTAATTGTAGCCCAGGCCAGCAATCCCGGGGTTTTAATTAAAGAAATCAAGCGTGCACAACTTCCAAAAGATTTAAAACAAATACGGGATCGTTTATCTGATCTGATTCAGAATTCGATTCAGAAAAATATTCCAATTTCACATGTCAGTAATATTGCAAGTGAAATCAACCTGGCGATTATAAAACGTTCGGTTGAGTTATCCATTTTGGATTTAGGCTCACCTCCTGCCCGATTTGCGTGGCTGAGTATTGGTAGTCAGGGTCGTAAAGAACAACTTTTATTAACAGATCAGGACAGTATTTTGATATTTGAAGATGTTACACCTGAAAAATACAGAGATGTAAAGGATTACTTTTTACGATTAGCAAAAAGAACTACCGCGATCTTGGAAAAAGTAGGTTATGAACTTTGTCCAAACGGGCATATGGGAAGTAATATGTTATGGTGTAAATCATTGAGTGACTGGACGAAACAATACAACAGCTGGATGAATACTCCAGGTGAAAACAGCAATGATCTGAGTAGTATTTTCTTTGATTATGAAATTGTTTTCGGGGAGGCCAAAATTGAAGAAGCGATAGAAAATGTTATTTTTAAAAATGCCGTAAACAATACTTTATTCTTTGATTTTCTGGGTAATGATGCCTTAAAGAAAAATTCTCCATTGAGTTTTTTCAAAAAATTCCTTGTAGAAGAAGATGGTCCGAATAAAGGAAAATTTGACATAAAAACCCGTGCCTTGATGCCTTTAATTGATGGTGCGCGTTTACTAATTCTGAATTCAAACATAAAAGGAATACAAAATACTTATTTAAGATTCAAGCAGTTAGCAATAACTGATTCTAAAAATGCTGAAATCTACCTGAGTTGTGCCGAAGCTTTTTTGACACTGTCAAAATTCAGAACTGTAGAAGGTTTAAAAAATGATGATTCGGGACAATTTTTAAATCTGAGAGAAATGTCAAAAAATGATAAAGAAAAATTAAAAAATGCTTTAACACCAATGAAGGATCTTGAAGAATTAATTAAGAACAAATTTCAACTTACACAATTCTCGTAATATATGCTTGACTGGATTAAAAATATCAACAAAGAACATCCTGATTTCTGGAAGGATTACCTGATGAAATTCGAGACAAAACCAAATCGTTTTGTAGTTTTATCTACAGAAACTTCTGGTCTTAATCCGAATAAGGATGTGATTTTATCTTTGGGCGCTTTTTCTGTAGTTGACGATAGTGTTGTTATAAAAGATAGTTTTGAATCTGTTTTACTGCAATATAAATTTTTGCAGGACAATGGGCTTTCAAATGAATTTATCATTGAAAGCAAATTGATCAAAATGGAGGAACCTGCAGCAATTGAAGCTTTTATCAACTTTTTGGGTAATGCGGTTTTAGTGGGTCATCATATTAATTTTGACGTCGAAATGATCAACAGCGCCTTGGAACGTCTGGATTGTGGAAGATTAAAAAATGAGGCTCTGGATGTTGATATGATGTATCGGAAATTAATGGATATCAACGACAAACAGTTTTCATTAGATGATTTATGCGATCTTTATAAAATCCCAAAAAGCGACCGGAATTCATCTTCCGAAGATGCTTACCGAATTTCATTATTGTTCTTAAAACTGAAATCCCGATTAGGAATTAAATAAAATAATTATTTTTAAATTTTAAATTCCAAAGCAGCTTATATATAAAATGCCTCTTAAAACTAAGAGGCATTTTTATTTTTTAAATTTATAGTGAACGAACTTCTTTTAAGCAATTCTGTCTTTTGTAATTTCTTCAACAACCTCAGGGTTCAACAAAGTTGAAGTGTCTCCAAAATTAGAAAAATCTCCTTCCGCAATTTTACGCAGAATTCTACGCATAATTTTTCCGGAACGCGTTTTTGGTAATCCCGAAACGAATTGAATTTTATCTAATTTAGCAATTGGTCCAATATGATCCGAAATATACTGATTGATTTCTTTTGATAAATTTTCTTTATTTCTAACCTCTCCAGTTTCTTTCAGAATCACATAACCATATAAGGCATTTCCCTTAATTTCATGAGGAAAACCAACAATGGCAGATTCTGCAACTGCAGGATGCTCGTTAATAGCATCTTCGATAGGAGCTGTTCCTAAATTATGTCCGGAAACAATCACAACATCATCAACTCTTCCTGTAATTCTGTAGTAGCCTACTTCATCTCTTAGAGCGCCGTCACCTGTGAAATATTTCCCTGGAAAAGCAGAAAAATAAGTTTCTTTATAACGTTCATGATCTCCCCAGATTGTTCTGGCGATTCCCGGCCATGGAAATTTAATACATAAACTTCCTACCACTTGATTTCCTTCAATTTCATTACGTTTTTCATCCATTAAAACAGGTTGAATTCCAGGTAATGGTAAAGTTGCATAGGTTGGTTTTGTTGGTGTTACAAACGCAATTGGTGAAATCATGATTCCACCTGTTTCTGTTTGCCACCAGGTATCTACTACGGGACATCTTTTGTCTCCTACGTGGTCATTGAACCAGTGCCATGCTTCTTCGTTGATTGGTTCTCCAACAGATCCAATAACTTTAAGCGATTTTAGAGGATATTTTTGAATATAATCTAAGCTTTCTTTTGCTAATGAACGGATTGCAGTTGGCGCCGTATAAAATTGTGTAATTTTATGTTTTTCGATGATATCCCAAAAACGGCTGAAATCAGGATAAGACGGAACGCCTTCAAAAATTACGGTTGTTCCTCCGTTTAATAAGGGTCCGTATAAAATATAAGAGTGACCTGTAATCCAACCGATGTCTGCCGTACACCAGAAAATATCATTTTCTTCGTGACTGAAAACATTTTTAAAAGTATAAGCAGTATAAACCATATACCCGGCTGTGGTGTGGACCATTCCTTTAGGCTTTCCTGTTGATCCGGAAGTATACAAAATAAACAAAGGATCTTCGGCGTCCATGATTTCAGCAACACTATTATCTATAGCTGCATCTAATAAAGGCTGTAACCAAAAGTCACGACCGTCTTTCATTTTAACTTCAGTCTGAGTTCTTTTAACTACTAAAACTTTAGAAACACATGGACAAGTATCCAGTGCTTCATCTACAATTCCTTTTAGATCGATAGTTTTGTTTCCTCTGTAACCGCCATCTGAGGTGATTACCATTTTACACTCGCAATCGTTGATTCGTGCAGATACAGCAGATGCTGAAAATCCTGCAAAAATCACAGAGTGAATAGCTCCGATTCTGGCACAGGCCAATACAGCCACTGCTAATTCCGGAATCATTGGTAAATAAATACAAACCCGGTCTCCTTTGCGAACTCCCTGCTCACGCAAAACGTTGGCCATTCTTGACACACGCTCATAAAGTTCGTTATATGTGATATGTAAAGCAGTTTCTGAAGGATCGTTTGGTTCAAAAATGATTGCCGTTTTTTCTCCTCTTTTACTTAAATGCCTATCGATGCAATTTTTAGTAATATTTACTTTTGCTTCCGTAAACCATTTTACTTCAGCATCAGCCATATTGAAATCTACAACTTTTTCCCATTGCTGGTACCATGTGAAATTTTCTTCTGCTATTTTCCCCCAAAATTTCCTTGGTTCCCTTATTGACTTATTGTAATGTTTAAAATATTGTTCTAAATTTTCAATTTTATAATAACTCATATGTTTTTGGAATTTTTTTATAAATGTATTAAATATCAGCGTATTCTTAAAATTATTTAATTCATAAATTTTAGCATAAAAAAACATATATTAAAAAAAATGTAGTTTTTTTATGAATTTAATATAAAAATTAAGGTTTTATGATAAATTGATTATCACAAAAAAGGCACAATATATAAATATCATGCCTTCTTCTTTTTAACAATTTCAATAACAATTAATTTTCTTTTGTAATTCTGCATTACAATGCTTTGTTCTATTTTGAAAATAGCAGCATCTTTATTAATTAATATAGAAATCCATACAAGTACATTTATTACTAAACATACCCCATTCTTCGGGATTACCTTCACTTAACTTACAAACTCACAGAAGTTAAGTGAATACAATATGCATCTATATCCATATTATCTTAATAAGTGCTTACTAATTCAAAATATTACATAAAACAGAGATACAGTGCAAATCCCATCACAGTCGATTGTGTGGTAATTCCCAATTTATTATCCAATTTTTTTCATTGCAGTCATCGATTCTCTCAACCATGCTCCTACTTCTTCGATAGGATGCTGACGGATTTCTTTGTTTACTGCAATTAAAACAGCATTATCTACTCCGTTTGAAGTCGAGAATGGTTTTCCTATTACGTTTGTTTCTACTTTTTTCATGAATTCAGTCAATAACGGTTTACAGGCATGGTCAAATAAATAACAACCATATTCTGCTGTATCTGAAATAACACGGTTCATTTCAAATAATTTTTTTCTGGCAATTGTATTGGCAATCAATGGTAATTCATGCAAAGATTCATAGTAAGCTGATTCTTCAATGATACCGGCTTCTGTCATAGTTTCAAAAGCCAATTCAACTCCGGCTTTTACCATTGCAATCATCAAAACGCCATTGTCAAAATATTCCTGTTCAGCAATCGGAGCTTCCTGCGGAGCTGTTTTTTCGAAGTTCGTTTCTCCGGTTGCAGCTCTCCATTTCAATAAGTTCACATCATCATTGGCCCAGTCGATCATCATCGTTCTGGAGAATTCTCCTGAAATGATATCATCCTGATGTTTTTGAAATAACGGACGCATAATATCTTTTAATTCATCGGCAAGCTCGTAAGCTTCAATTTTTGCCGGATTTGAAAGTCTGTCCATCATATTGGTGATTCCACCATGTTTCAACGCTTCTGTGATTGTTTCCCATCCGTATTGGATTAATTTTGAAGCATAGGCAGCATCAATTCCTTTTTCAATCATTTTATCAAAACATAAAATAGATCCGGTTTGTAATAAACCGCAAAGAATGGTTTGTTCTCCCATTAAATCTGATTTTACTTCAGCAACAAATGATGACTTCAAAACTCCTGCTTTATGTCCACCAGTTGCTACAGCATAAGCTTTTGCCTGATCTAAACCAAAACTGTTTGGGTCATTTTCAGGATGAACTGCAATAAGAGTGGGTACACCAAAACCTCTTTTATATTCTTCACGAACTTCGGAACCCGGGCATTTAGGGGCACACATGATTACTGTAATATCTTTACGAATCTGCATTCCTTCTTCCACAATATTAAATCCGTGAGAATAAGCCAATGTAGAACCGTTTTTCATTAATGGCATAATCGCAGTAACAACCGCAGTATGTTGTTTATCCGGAGTCAGGTTACAAACTAAATCAGCAGTTGGGATTAATTCTTCATAAGTACCCACTTTGAAACCATTTTCTGCAGCATTTTTATAAGAAGCTCTTTTTTCGGCGATTGCATCAGCGCGTAGTGCGTATGAAATGTCCAATCCAGAGTCTCTCATGTTTAAACCTTGATTCAAACCTTGTGCACCACAACCTACAATCACAACTTTTTTTCCGGCTAAAGCTGCAATTCCGTCTGCAAATTCTGATTGCTCCATAAATTCGCAAACGCCTAATTGTTCTAATTGTAATCTAAGTGGTAGTGTGTTGAAATAATTTGCCATTTTTTTTAATAATATTTAATGAATGTGTAATTTAATATTGATACTATTTAAGTGCTTCTAACATGGTTGAAATTTCCATTTTCTCTTTAGAAACCGATATTCTTCCCGAACGCACAAATTGCATAATGCCGTACGGTTTGAATTTTGCATATAATTCTTCGATTTCAGAGCGTCTTCCTGATTTTGAAATCACAAAGAAATCGCGGGAAACCGTCACAATTGTCGATTGGCTTTCCTTGATAATGTTCTGAATTTGTTTTTCATCAAATAACAAACCTGAAGCGATTTTAAACAAAGCATTTTCTAAATAAATCGTCTCTTCATCGGTGTGATAAAATGCTTTTATCACTTCAATTTGTTTTTCAATTTGTCCAACAATATTCTGAACCCATTTCTCCGTTGTATTGACCACAATGATAAATCTGGAAACATTCTCTATTTCTGATTCTGAAACGTTTAAGCTTAATATATTAATGTGACGCTTTAAGAATATTCCTGATATCCTGTTCAACAAGCCCACGTTATTTTCCGAGTATACCGATATGGTAAATGTTTTATCTTCCATGTAATTTTTGTTTAAAGTTTATTTTGTTTCAGGTTTCAGGTTTCACGTTGCTGAGAACTTGAAACTTGAAACTTAAAACTTGAAACTTCTATTTTAGCTTAATCTAATTTGAGAAACACACGCTCCTGTTGGAATCATCGGAAATACATTGTTTTCTTTTTCAACCATAACTTCAAGGAAATAAGAATCTTTTGAAGCCATCATTTCAGCAACAGCAGCATCTAAATCTTCGCGTTGTGTTACTTTTTTAGATTTAATGTAATACCCTTCGGCAATTGCTACAAAATTTGGATTAATCATATTTGTTGAAGCATATCTGTTATCAAAGAACAATTCCTGCCACTGACGCACCATTCCTAAGAATTCATTGTTTAGCACCACAATTTTTACCGGAACTTTGGTCTGAAAAATGGTTCCTAATTCCTGAATGGTCATCTGAAAACCACCGTCTCCAATAATTGCCACCACTTCGCGATCCGGTCTTCCCATTTTAGCTCCGATTGCAGCCGGCAAAGCGAATCCCATTGTTCCCAAACCACCGGAAGTAATATTACTTTTAGTGGAATTAAATTTAGCATATCGACAGGCAAACATCTGGTGCTGACCCACATCTGAAACCATGATCGCATCACCTTTGGAGTGTTTATTGATCATTTCGATGGTTTCTCCCATGGAAATACCTTTATTATTGGTCGGATTTAATTCTTCCTTTATAACGGAATCAAATTCGATTTGATGTTTTTCTTTGAATTCGTTGTGCCAGGCTGCATGAGAATTGTCATCAATTAGAGGCAATAATGCATTTAAAGCTTCTCTTACATCTCCTAAAACGGCTACTTCGGTTTTTACGTTTTTATCTACTTCAGCGGGATCAATTTCAAAATGAATTACTTTCGCCTGTTTGGCGTAAGTCTTCAAATCTCCCGTTACACGGTCATCAAAACGCATTCCTAATGCAATTAAAACATCACATTCGTTAGTCAGTAAATTAGGGCCATAATTTCCATGCATTCCTAACATTCCAACATTTAAGGGGTGATCTGTCGGCAAAGCAGAAAGTCCCAAGATGGTCCATCCTGCCGGAATTCCTGATTTTTCAATTAATGCTTTCAACTGTTCTTCGGCCTGACCGAGAATAATTCCCTGACCAAAAACGATGAATGGTTTTTTAGCGCTATTAATGATAGCGGCAGCTTCCGCTACTTTATCTAGTTTTAATTTCGGAACCGGAACATAACTTCTGATACTGGTACATTTTTCATAACTAAATTCAAACTCATCAAACTGAGCGTTTTTAGTGATATCAATTAAAACCGGCCCAGGACGTCCGGAACGTGCGATGTAAAATGCTTTTGCAATGATTTCAGGGATCTCGGATGCTTCTGTAACCTGATAATTCCATTTGGTTACAGGAGTCGAAATTCCGATGATATCGGTTTCCTGAAAAGCATCAGATCCCAATAAATGTTTCCCAACCTGCCCGGTGATACAAACCATTGGAGTTGAATCAATCTGAGCATCTGCAATTCCTGTAACCAAGTTTGTTGCTCCGGGTCCTGAAGTAGCGATTGCAACCCCAACTTTCCCTGTAGCTCTTGCATATCCCTGAGCTGCGTGTGTCGCGCCTTGTTCGTGGCGTACTAAAACATGGTGTAACTGATCCTGAAATTTATATAATTCGTCATAAACCGGCATTATGGCCCCTCCCGGGTATCCGTAAACCAGGTCTACTCCTTCTGCTAACAAACATCTTATAACGGCTTCTGCCCCTGATATTTTCATAGTATATTTTTTTTATCAATTTCAATGTCAATTTCAAAAATCACTGGCAATCTAAAAAATCAATTTCAAGCTAAATTGATCTTTTATGTTTCTATTTTTTATTGCTCTTGATTTTTTTTCATTGCTATTGTAATTGATTTTTGAAATTGTTATTGTATAATTATTTATCGGTAACGCAACCTGTAGAGGCGCTGGAAACCGATCTGGCGTATTTAAGCAAAACTCCTTTTGAAACTTTTAAAGGAGGCTGAACCCAACTCGCTTTACGAGCTGCAAATTCTGCGTCGGATATTTTCAGGTCGATTGTATTTTTCACAGCGTCAATAGCAATTAAATCGCCATCTTTAACAAGTGCAATACCACCACCATCATAAGCCTCGGGTGTTACGTGTCCTACCACAAATCCATGTGAACCTCCCGAGAATCGGCCATCTGTAATCAGTGCTACACTGCTTCCTAATCCGGCGCCAATAATTGCCGATGTAGGTTTTAGCATTTCAGGCATTCCCGGACCACCTTTTGGTCCACAATACCTGATGACGACTACATTACCCGGTTTTATTTTTCCGGCTTCAAGCCCCGGAATTACTTCAAATTCGCCTTCAAACACCACTGCTGTACCTTCAAAATATTCTCCTTCTTTACCGCTGATTTTTGCAACAGCTCCTTCAGTTGCAAGGTTTCCGTATAAAATCTGAATGTTTCCGGTTGGTTTCAGTGCTTTCTGAATTTCATGAATTACTTCCTGACCATCTTGTAAATCCGGAGTAGCTGCTAAATTCTCCGCTACTGTTTTTCCTGTTACAGTCAGACAATCTCCGTGAATTAATCCAACTTTCAATAAATATTTCATTAATGAAGGAATTCCTCCGACTGCATGAATATCTTCCATCATGTATTTACCACTAGGTTTCATATCAGCAAGTACAGGTGTTTTATCACTTATTGCCTGAAAATCATCCAGTGTAATTTCGATATCAACGGCATGAGCCATTGCGATTAAGTGCATCACCGCATTTGTAGAACCTCCTAAAACTGCTACAATTGTAATAGCATTTTCGAAAGCTTTGCGCGTCATGATATCTCTTGGTTTAATATCTTTTTCTAATAAAATTTTAATAGCAGCTCCGGCAGCAAGACATTCGTCTCTTTTTTCCTGGCTTAAAGCAGGATTTGATGAGCTGTATGGCAAACTCATTCCCAATGCTTCAATGGCAGATGACATTGTATTTGCTGTGTACATTCCACCACAGGCACCAGCTCCCGGACAGGCATTCTGAATTACGCCTTTAAAATCTTCGGGAGTAATTTCGTTTTTAACTTTTTTTCCTAAGGCTTCAAAAGCAGAAACGATATTAAGAGATTCCCCTTTCCACTTTCCGGAGTGAATAGATCCTCCGTAAACCATAATCGACGGACGGTTTACTCTTCCCATTGCGATTAAGGCTCCGGGCATATTTTTATCGCAACCCGGAATGGCAATAATACTATCATACCATTGCGCTCCCACTACAGTTTCAATAGAATCTGCAATTACATCGCGGGAAACCAGCGAAAAACGCATTCCTTCAGTTCCGTTTGAAATTCCGTCACTTACACCAATGGTATTAAAAATAAGTCCGACCAGATTTGCATCCCAAACACCTTTTTTAACCTCTTTTGCTAAATCATTCAGGTGCATGTTACAAGTGTTACCATCGTAACCCATGCTCACAATACCAACTTGTGCTTTTTTCAAATCTTCTTCAGTTAAACCAATACCGTACAACATTGCTTGCGCCGCAGGTTGTGTCTGATCTTGAGTGATGGTTTTGCTGTACTTATTTAATTCCATTATTGTATTATTTATTTTAATTTTTATTCAAAAAAAAACCTTCCAGTATTTGGAAGGTTTGTCATATAGTTTTTCAATTATATTTATACCATTCCCGATGCAGATGTGTTAAACACATTGACAACAACGACAGAAGTAATAATAATTGAGATTTGCATCATTAATTTTTTAGTGTTACAAAAGTATAGAAACTTTAAGTACTAAAAAAATAAAATCTCAACATTTAAGATACTTCTTGTTATTTATTGCATTATTTTAATACAAAAATTAAACAATCGTCGATTGTCCGATATGAACGTTATCATTATTGAAATACAGTAAATCGTCTTTACTGAATATAAAATTGGAAACAAACTCCCCTACTTCATTGGTACCGAATTTTGAATCTGATTTTAAGTCCGTTGTAACCACTTTAAACTCTATTGCTTTTTCAACAGCCTGATGAATTACATTTGCTTCTTTAAATAATCCGAAATGTTCCAACAACATTGCGGCAGATAAAATAGAAGCAATTGGATTGGCAATGTTTTTTCCTTTTGCCTGAGGATAAGAACCGTGAATAGGCTCGAACAACGCATTTTTTTCTCCCAAAGATGCCGAAGCCAGTAAACCGATAGAACCTGTAATTACGCTGGCTTCATCAGATAGAATATCTCCAAATAAATTCTCTGTCAAAATCACATCAAATTGTTTTGGGTTTAAAATGATCTGCATAGCTGCATTGTCTACAAATAAAAAGTCTAAGGCTACATCCGGATAATTTACGCTCACTTTCTGCACTACTTTTCTCCATAATCTCGAGGTTTCCAAAACGTTTGCTTTGTCTACCATGGTTAACTTTTTGCGTCGGTTTTGTGCCGATTTAAAAGCTAAATGTGTAATTCTGGTAATTTCTTCTTCTGAATATTCACATAAATCTGAAGCATGTGTTCCTTCTTCATTTAATGTTTTAGCTCCAAAATAAGCACCACCTGTTAATTCTCTGAAAATAGTAAAATCAGCTCCTTCGATAATTTCTCTTTTTAAAGGAGAAGCATCGAGCAATGATTTGTATGGTTTTATAGGACGAATGTTCGCAAACAAACCCAATTCTTTACGCAGTTTTAACAATCCCTGCTCCGGACGAACTTTTGCATTTGGATTATTGTCATATTTAGGATCTCCGATCGCTCCAAACAAAACCGCATCTGTATTTAGACAGAGATTCAGGGTTTGTTCCGGCAAAGGATTTCCTGTTTTGTCAATAGCGATAGCTCCCATTAGGGCTTCTTCAAAAACAAATTCATGATTGTACACTTCACCAATGGCATATAATGCTTTTTTGGCTTGTAAAATTACCTCTGGTCCAATTCCGTCTCCCGGTAAAACTGCTATTTTCAAATTCATAACGTCTCGTTCTTTATGTATTTAAATCTCTATTTTTTCTTTCTTCTTTGTTCTATTCTCTTTATTCTATTTTCTTTATTCTATTTTCTATTCAACTAGCTTCTGATTAAATCGCCTTCAATTTTAGAAGCTTCAATAATTTGATGAATGTCTACATCTAAAACTTCTTTTTTGATATCAGCAAATTTCAAAAACTCAATATATACAATGTCCAATTGTACTTTTGTAAGCTCGTAACCTACTTTTTTAGCACGGTAAGCCAAAGCAGCTCTTCCGCTTCTTGCTGTAAGAATAATGGAAGATTCATTTACACCCACATCAAGCGGATCCATGATTTCATAAGTTGCTCTGTTTTTGATCACTCCATCCTGGTGAATTCCTGAACTGTGTGCGAAAGCATTTGCACCAACAATTGCTTTATTTGGCTGAACGATCATTCCCATACTTTCAGAAACCAAACGGCTCATTTCGTTCAATTCTCTTGTATTGATATTGGTATCTAAATTTAAGTAAGGATGCTGCTTGAAAATCATTACGACTTCTTCAAGAGCAGTATTTCCGGCTCTTTCTCCAATACCATTAATAGTACATTCTATTTGTCTCGCTCCGTTTATGGCTCCTGCGATTGAATTTGCAGTGGCCATTCCTAAATCATTATGACAGTGGCACGAAAGGATTACGTTTTCGATACCTTTTACGTTTTCTTTTAAATATTTAATTTTTGCTCCGTATTCATCAGGCAGACAATATCCTGTCGTATCCGGAATATTTAATACAGTTGCTCCGGATTTAATTACTTCTTCACAAACTTTTGCAAGGAAAGCGTTATCCGTTCTACCGGCATCTTCTGCATAAAATTCAACATCTTCTACATAAGATTTTGCATGAGATACAGCATATTTTGCCCTTGCAATAATATCTTCTCTGGTGGTATTTAATTTATGGAGTATATGAGATTCAGATGTTCCGATTCCTGTGTGGATTCTGGGTCTTTTAGCGTGCTTCAGGGCGGCTGCGGCAACATCAATGTCGTTTTTTACGGCTCTTGTCAGTCCGCAGACGGTTGCGTTTTCTACTATTTTACAAATCTCAGAGACGGATAAAAAATCGCCCGGGCTTGACACAGGAAAACCTGCCTCGATAACGTCAACTCCCATTTTGTCAAGTCTTTCTGCGATAACTAATTTTTGTTTCGTATCTAACTTACATCCCGGGACCTGCTCACCATCGCGCAAAGTGGTGTCAAAAATTTGAACTTTCTCTCTATTCATATTCATTTATTTAATGTAATTTCACATCTTGATAACAAATATATATTGTACATTATAAGTATGAAATTCATTTTAATGAAATTATACTGTTCATAAAACAATTTATACGCTATTAAACAACTAACAACCAATAAGTTACATTATTATATTTTACAATGGCTAACCATCAAAAAGATTTCTTATTTGTTCTGATAAAATCACTTTCAAAATCTGAAAAAAGACAGTTTAAAATTTTTGCAAGTCGTTTGGAGACGAGTTCAAATACAAAATTTATTGAATTGTTTAATATTTTAGATAAGTCTGAAAACTACGATGAAAGGCTGATCCTGAAGAGCGGAATCATTAAAAAAGTACAGCTATCTAACTTAAAATCATACTTATACAAACAAATTTTGGTAAGTATACGGTTGAATATTCCAAGTCAGAACATAAGATACCAATTGCGGGAACAAATCGATTTTGCGGTAATCCTGTATAACAAAGGATTGTACAAACAGAGTCTGAAAATTCTGGATAAAACAAAAATTATCGCGCTTGAAAATGATGAAAAATATATGGCGTATGAAATTGTAGAATTCGAAAAACTAATAGAATCGCAATATATTACAAGAAGTATTCAGGGTCGCGCCGACGAATTGGTGATTCAGGCGAAAGAATTGAATTATCGCAATACTATTTCGAGTAAATTATCAAATTTATCGCTTCAGCTCTACGGAATCATGCTGAAAACAGGTTACGTAAAAAGTGATGAGGAGTATAAATATATCGATGACTATTTCAACAAACATATTGCAAAATTAGACGAAAGCAAATTTGGTTTCCGTGAGAAATACTGGTTTTATAATGCTAATCTCTGGAGAAGTTTCCTTGTTCAGGATTTTTTAGCAAGTTACAAATATGCCTATAAATGGGTTCGGCTGTTTTACGATAACCCGAATATGATTATTCAGAATCCGGTATTTTTCCTAAAGGGAAATCATTACTTTCTGGAGTCTTTATATATGTTGAAATACAAATCGAATTTCAAGAAATACCTGGCGCTTTTGGAAGAAACGATTGAGGATCCCAAATTTCCCGTAAACGATAACATTGCATCGCTATCATTTCTATACGTTTATAACAATAAGCTCAATTTGCACATTCTGGAAGGTACTTTTGCAGAGAGTGAATACCTGATTCCGGAGATTTTAGAAAAAATAAAAATACACAGTGAACATCTGGATGAACATCACGAAATGTTGTTCTACTATAAGATTGCTTCTATTTATTTTGGTAATGAAAAGTATACGGAATGTATTTATTATCTGGATAAAATCATCAATAATAAAAACTTATCCATGCGCGAAGATTTAATGTGTTTTGCGAGACTTTTGTCTCTAATTGCACATTATGAGCTTGGAAAAGATTATTACTTAGAAAACAACATTAAAAACACGTATAAGTTTCTAATCAAAATGAACGACCTACATGAAGTTCAAAAAGAAATTATCAAGTTTTTGAGAAACCTGAATAATTTATATCCTGCGGACATCAAAAAGGAATTTATCAAGATGCGCCTGCGTTTTATTGAATTGGAGAAAAATACTTACGAGAAAAGGGCTTTCCTGTATCTGGATATTATTTCCTGGCTGGAAAGTAAAATTGAGAACCGAAAAATTGCTGATATTATTAAGGAAAAAGCAAAACTGAATAGTCGCTAGGGGTTTGAAATTCCAATTTTTTTTTTTGAATTGCTTCGCTGTTCGCTAGCGCTTGGGTCCAAATTCCAAAATAAAGTGAACCTGTCAGGTTTACTTTTACTATAGTTTTGTCATTTCGACGGAGGAGAAATCTCCACAAGAGGCTCCACAAAGACTGGCGACTTTCTTTGCGGAGTTTCTCACGAAGATTTCTCCTTCGTCGAAATGACATACTTTGGGTTATAAAGTTTATCTACAACAACCCGACAAGTTTTTAAAACTTGTCGGGTTTAAAAATAAAAAAATCCCAAACTCCTCCTGATAATTATCGGTTGGAATTTGGGATTTTTACTATTGAAATTTATACTTCAGTGTTATTCCACAATATTAGCACTCGTTACATAAAAGTTTTTATCAACTTCCAGAGTTCTGTTTTCATTGGTAGTTTTCTCTGATTGCCATTCTGTTGTTGGTTTTAACCAGGTTTCAATACCATTGATTTTAACTTTTACCGGCATATCAAATTTAGCAACACAGTTGGTCCAGTGGTAGCCTAAATTTCCGTTTTTAAACATATATTCAAAAACCGGAATTTTGGTTGTCGTTAAATACTGTGCGAAAACCCTGTTGAAATTAATTCCTGATTGTGTATTGATATACTCCTGAATTTGCTTGGAAGTAACAGTCTGATGGTAAAAAGTACTGTTCAAACCTCTTAAAATCGACTTCCATTTTGCATCATCATTAATTACCTGACGAATGGAATGCAGCATGTTGGCTCCTTTTGGATACATATCGCCGGAACCTTCATTATTCACATCATAATTCCCAATAACGGGTTTATCATTATGAATACCGTTTCTACAACCAATTACATATTCAGCTCCGGCTTCTTTTCCATAATAATATTCAACAAAAAGACTTTCAGAATAGCTTGTAAAACTCTCATGAATCCACATGTCTGCTATGTCTTTGTACGTAATATTGTTCGCAAACCATTCATGTCCAGATTCATGGATAATGATAAAATCGAATTTTAATCCCCAGCCTGTTCCACTTAAATCACGGCCTAAATAACCATTTTTAAAACCATTTCCGTAAGTTACGCAACTTTGGTGCTCCATACCTAAATAGGGAGCTTCAACCAATTTATAACTGTCTTCGTAAAACGGATAAGGTCCAAACCAATTTTCAAAAGCTTTCAGCATTCTTGGAGCATCTTTAAATTGTTCTTTAGCTTTGTCCAAATTGTCTCTTAAGACATAATAATTACAATCTAAATCTCCTTTTTCTCCCTTGTATTTCTCTGAAAAATTTACGTAATCACCAATATTAATATTTACCCCATAATTATTAATCGGATTCGAAACATACCAGTTAAAGGTTTTCGTACCGTCTTTTTCTTTTTTAACGCTTTTCAATCTTCCATTCGAAACATCAGTCAAATCTCCCGGAACATTTACACTGATCAGCATATTCTCGACTTCATCGTACATATGATCTTTATTTGGCCACCAGACACTTGCACCAAGGCCCTGACAGGATGATGCAATAAAATCTTTTCCGTTTTTATCTTTTTTCCAGGTAATTCCTCCATCCCATGGCGGTTTTACGGCTTCTTTAGGTTTTCCTCCAAAAGAAATTACAATTTCTTTGGTTTCTCCTACTTTTTGCGCGGCAGTCAGTTCAATAAAAAAAGCATTTCCCTCTCTGACAAATTTCTGTTCTTTTCCGTTCTGGGTTACTTTATAAATCTGCATGGGTTCCTGCAAATCAATCTGCATTCTGTTATTAGACGATAAAACAGTATAACGAACTGTATTAGATCCCGTTATCGTTTTTTCAGAAGGATTAACTTTCACATCCAGGTGATAGTATTTTAAATCCCACCAGGCTCTTTCTTTTGTAATGCTTCCGCGTAAAGTATCCTGATGTGTAAAAACCATTTCAGACTTATTTAAAAGTCCTTGTGCGTTGGCAGTAAAACCAAAAACGGAGGCGATAAAAACGCCGGCAAAGTATTTTTTCATACGAACTAAATATTTTCTTTTAATCGAAATAAAGAAGGCATTTCAACCTGCTTATGTCTCAACAAATGTAAACATTCGAATCAAGTTTTGAATAATTTTATAAGGGTGAATAGATAAAATTAATGTTAAAATTCATTTATTCTTCTGTATTTTAGCTCTTCAAAAAAGTTATGTTACGTATGAAAATCAATAAAATTGTCATTCTTTTGGGCGTTATGATATATGTGAAGACTTATTCACAGACCATTGCCGTTCCTAAAATAACTGACAAAATAACGATCGACGGCGATTTATCGGATTGGAAAACTTCCTTTTCAGGCCTGTTTGTAATCCATAATTCAGGAGCAAAAGCCACTCAAAATACTTTTGTTTCACTTTCGTGGAATGAAGAAAACCTTTATATCGCCTATCGTGCTGCAGATTCCAAGATTATTGGTGAATCTAAAAAGAAGGATGCTGAAATTTATAAAACAGATGATTTAGTAGAAATTTTTATAGATCCGGACGGAGATGGTCAAAATTATATTGAAATTGGCGTAAATGCGTTCTCGACGAATTATGACATGCTGATAAAGTGTATTTCTCGGGAATGCGGTGGCTGGAAAACTTCAGTAAGTTTTGATATTTCGGGATTGGAAGCCGTGAGTAAAATAACTCCGGAAGGTTTCTGCACCGAAATTAAGATTCCGTTTTCGAGTCTGGAAAAAATCCAAAACGGCCATTTTTCGAAACCAAAAAACGGCACAAAATGGAAAGCCAATGCTTTTAGGATTGATTACGGTAATACAACCGAATATCTTGCTTTACAACCTTATAAGAGTTTAAAATTCGGGTTTCACCAACCACAGGAATTTGCAGTTTTCGAGTTTGTGGAGTAAATGAGTTTACCCACAGATTTTACTGATTTAAACGGATTAGCGCTGATTTTTTTTTTAATTTCGAAGAAGGAGAAATCACATTCAGCATTCGCCAATAGTGCGAGTTCTCCTTTTTTGAAATGACAATAAACCTACTTTTGGCGTTTTTTCAAAACATCTACAACATCATTCAGTTGAAAACCTTTGGCTTGCAATAAAATCAAATAGTGAAACAGCAAATCGGCACTTTCGCTTAGAAACAAATCATCATTATCGTCTTTGGCTTCAATGAC
Source organism: Flavobacterium circumlabens (assembly GCF_004345565.1). Taxonomy (GTDB): domain Bacteria; phylum Bacteroidota; class Bacteroidia; order Flavobacteriales; family Flavobacteriaceae; genus Flavobacterium; species Flavobacterium circumlabens. Next base: position 230,997 of record NZ_SLWA01000006.1, read on the forward strand.
TACTTCTACAGCTTCTTCCCCTACTTTCTGGGCAATTTTATTGATTCCTTTTTCGAATAAGGAAGCTACATAACTTTTCTCTGAATCCGCATTTTCCCTGCGAACTGCTATTGTTTTTTCTAACTCAGAAATAAAACCATAATTTTCCTTGTTTTCCTCCTGCCAGCAAGTATCAGCTCCGGTGTGACAAGTTGGTCCAACTGGTTTTGCCTGAATCAGAAGTGTGTCGCCATCACAATCATTTTTTATACTTACCAAGTTTAAAAAGTTTCCACTCTCCTCACCTTTTGTCCAAAGCCTTTGTTTGGAGCGGCTGTAAAAAGTTACTTTTTGAGTATCTATTGTTTTTTGAAGCGATTCTTCGTTCATATAGCCCAGCATCAGGACATTTTTTGTTTCTGAATCCTGAATGATGGCCGGAATCAATCCGTGGGAGCTTTTTATATCTATGTTCATTTTTATTTTTTATTTTAGAGTTCAGATTTTAGATTGCTGCGCTCTGTTGTTGTTGTTTTTAATTAGAGTCAAGAGCCAAGATTAAAGAACCAAGAGTTTGCATCTCTATTCTCTTTACTCTATTCTCTTTACTCTCTACAGTCTAACCTCAATATCATTCTTCCTCAATTCTTCTTTTAAGGTTTTGATTTCGATTTCTTTAAAGTGAAAAACACTCGCAGCCAAGGCGGCATCGGCTTTCCCCTCTTTAAAAGTATCCACAAAATGCTGGACATTTCCTGCACCTCCGGAAGCAATTATCGGAATATTGATCAATTCTGAAAGCTTGGCCAGAGCCTCATTTGCAAAGCCGTTTTTAGTTCCGTCATTGTCCATTGAAGTGAATAAAATTTCACCTGCACCGCGTTCTGCGACTTCTACAGCCCAATCGAATAAATTAAGTTCCGTTGGTACTTTTCCTCCAACCAAATGTACAATCCATTGTCCGTTAATTTGTTTGGCATCGATAGCTACTACAACACACTGGCTTCCGAATTTCTGCGCCAGCTCATTAATCAGTTGTGGATTTTTGACTGCCGATGAATTGATTGAAACCTTGTCGGCTCCATTATTCAAAAGGATTTCAACGTCTTCAACAGAAGAAATTCCGCCGCCAACCGTAAATGGAATATTGATTTTTTCGGCCACACTTCGTACCATATTCACCAAAGTCTTTCTGCGTTCTTCGGTTGCCGAAATATCCAGAAAAACCAGTTCATCGGCTCCTTCTGCAGAGTAAATTTCTGCCAGTTCTACCGGATCTCCTGCATCGCGCAAGTCTACAAAATTAACGCCTTTTACCGTTCTTCCGTTTTTTATATCCAGACAGGGTATGATTCTTTTTGCTAACATTTATCTAATGTATTAATTAGATAATTAGTCAATTAGATAATTATTTCACAAAGTATAGAATTATCTAATTATCAAATTATCTCATTTTCTAATTATGTAGTTCTCCAATTGCTTTAAACTAATTCTGCCTTCATAAATTGCTTTTCCGATAATCGTTCCTTCACAGCCTAATTCGGCTAATTTTGGCAATTCATCGAAAGTTGAAATTCCGCCGGAAGCGATTAGTTTTACGCCATGGGCTTCGCTTAGTATTTTTTCATACAAATCAAAACTTGGCCCTTCCAGCATTCCGTCCTTTGCAATATCGGTACAAATCACATATTGAATTCCTTTGCTTTGATACTCCTGAATAAACGGAACTAAATCTTCATTTGAATCTTCCAACCAGCCCGAAACAGCTACTTTTTCATCTTTGGCATCAGCTCCCAAAATGATTTTATCTGATCCGTATTCTGAAATCCATTTTTCGAATATCGCCCTGTTTTTTACAGCGATACTTCCGCCTGTAATTTGATTGGCACCACTTTCAAAGGCAATTTTCAAATCCGAATCTGCTTTTAATCCGCCTCCAAAATCAATTTTTAAACTGGTCTGTGTGGCTATTTGTTCCAAAATTTTATAGTTGACAATCTTACTCGATTTCGCACCATCTAAATCCACTAAATGAAGGTATTCGATTCCATGTGCTTCAAATGATTTTGCTACTTCAAGCGGATTTTCGTTGTAAATGATCTTGGTATTGTAATCCCCTTTTGATAAGCGAACACATTTTCCGTCTATGATATCTATGGCTGGTATTATTCTCATTTTTAACTTTAGAATTTAGTCCCGATAGCTATCGGGATAGATTTTAGATTATTTTCTGACTGCTATTTTGATTGATATTGTTTTGGAATTTAGTCTTTGGAATTTATTTTTAAAAAGTTATTTAAAATTTTCTCCCCAACTGCACCACTTTTTTCAGGATGAAATTGTGTTCCGTAAAAATTGTCTTTTTTCAAGGCCGATGCATATTCCATCTCATAATCGGTTGTAGCAATGCTTTCTGCACAATCGGGAACGTAAAAACTATGCACGAGATACATAAATTCATGTGCTGGAATTCCTTTAAACAAATCTGATTTTAAATTATAAATCTGGTTCCAGCCCATTTGTGGCACTTTTACCTTGTTCGAAAATTTAATTACATCCACATCAAAAATTCCTAAACCTTTGGTATTTCCTTCTTCAGAAGAGTTGCACATCAATTGCATGCCAAGACAAATTCCCAAAACCGGTTGTTTCAAATTCGGAATCAAACTGTCCAGACCACTTTCAATCAGTTTTTTCATTGCCGAACTGGCCTCGCCCACTCCTGGGAAAATTACTTTGTCAGCATTTTGAATCTCTTCCGGATTATTACTCAAAACAGCTTTAAAGCCCAGTCTTTCAATAGCAAACATAATGCTTTGAATATTTCCTGCTCCGTAATTTATAATTACTATTTTCAATTTATTTCAGATTTTAGATTTTAGATTTTCGATGCTACATCTTAAACTAAAACGATAATTAATGCTTTGTCTTCTCTTTACAAATCAGTATAATGCGCGATCATTTTATTTACCAATCCGTCTTGATTAAAAAACATGACTTCGATTGCCATTTTATTCATAACCGATTTGTAATATAGTGCAACAGAATTAACTCCTGATGTGACTTCCTCCAATTCAAAATGCAAGTCCGGAATTTTCTGTAAAGCTTTCTCCCAATACGCCCTGACCTGCTCTTTTCCCTGCAGCGAACCACTTTCAATTCCTGCTGCAAGTTTTATCATTGGTGTCGTAATTTCAATATCTTCTGAATAATGTTTCATGATATCTTCCAGATCATGGGAATTCCAGGATTTTATCCATTCTTCTGCAAACTTTTTAGCTTCCATAAAATTTGTTGTATTGTTTTTCACGATTAAGTTTCTGGTTTCAATTCAAGTGTAGAACCTGAAAACTAAAAACTGAGACTTTTTTTATAACATTCCTTTCGTTGAAGGTAAAATCATTTTTTCTGTATCGCGTTTTACGGCTACTTTTATGGCTTTTGCGAAAGCTTTGAAAATTGCTTCAATTTTGTGGTGTTCGTTTGTTCCTTCCGCTTTTATATTGATATTGGCTTTGGCTCCGTCTGAAAACGATTTAAAGAAATGATAAAACATCTCTGTTGGCATTTTACCAACCATTTCACGTTTGAATTCAGTTTCCCAAACCAGCCAGTTTCTTCCGCCAAAATCAATGGCCACCTGTGCCAGACAATCATCCATGGGAAGGCAGAAACCATAACGTTCTATTCCTAATTTATTTCCCAGCGCTTTTGCAAAAACTTCTCCCAGCGCAATGGCAGTATCTTCGATTGTATGGTGTTCATCGACTTCCAAATCCCCTTTTACCATAATTTCCAGATCCATTTGACCGTGACGTGAAATTTGGTCGAGCATATGATCAAAAAAAGCAATTCCGGTTTCAATTTTACTTTTTCCGGTTCCGTCCAGATTTAAATCGATAAAAATATCGGTTTCATTGGTTTTACGCGTAATCGAAGCCGAACGTGCTTCCAGTTTCAAAAACTCGTAGATTTCTTTCCAACTCATCGTCTGAAGAATAATCGTCCCGTCTAATTCTTCTCGTTTTGAGGAAATTTCATTGCTTCCGATCCCGTCATTATCATTGATAAAAATAGCTTTTGCTCCCAGATTTTTCGCCAGTTCAACATCGGTTAAACGATCTCCCAAAACAAAAGAATTTTCTAAATCATATTCGGGATTATTCAGGTATTTAGTCAGCATTCCGGTTCGTGGCTTGCGTGTTGGTGCATTATCTTCCGGAAATGATCTGTCTACAAAGATTTCATCAAACAAAACACCTTCATTTTCAAATGCTCTTAAAATAAAATTCTGTGTGGGCCAAAACGTATCTTCCGGAAAACTATCCGTTCCTAAGCCATCCTGATTGGTTACCATTGCCAGTTCGTAATCTAATTCGCCGGCAATTTTAGCCAGATATTGAAATGCTTTTGGATAAAATTCTACTTTCTCCAAAGCATCTAACTGATAATTTTCAGGTTCTAAAACAATCGTTCCGTCACGATCGATAAAAAGTACTTTTTTCATAGTTTATATTTTTGTTCTGCCACAGATTTAAATGATTTTTTTCTTTTGCCACGAATTGCACGAATTTTCACTAACTAAATTCGTGGCTAAAAATCAATTTAATCCTTTTAATCTGTGGCAAATAACGTAGCGTTCTTAGTGTAATTCCCTGCGAACTTTGCGGTTAAACTTTCAATTCAATAACTTCAATTCTTTAATCAACACTGCATTTTCTTCCGGCATTCCGATTGTAAAACGAAGACAGTTTTCACACAAAGGCTGAGTCGTTCGGTTACGAATTACGATTCCTTTTGCAATTAACTGATCGTATCTTTTATTGGCATCATCCACTTTTACTAATACAAAATTAGCTTCAGTCGGATATACTTTTTCGACAAAACTTACATCAAGTAAAACTTTAAGTAATTCCTCTCTTTGTTCAATAATAGAAGCTATTTCTTGTTTTATTTTATCAGAATCCTGTAAACGAATAATTGCTCTTTGCTGTGTTAATTCGTTTACATTGTAGGGTGGCTTAATTTTATTTAAAACTGAAATAACCGCTTCAGATGCATAACAAATTCCCAAGCGAATTCCGGCCAGACCATAGGCTTTGGAAAGCGTTTGCGTAATGACCAAGTTCGGATATTCGTCGATTTCTATAAGCCAGCTTTCCTTGTTTGAAAAGTCAATATAGGCTTCATCAATAACAACCAGGCCTTTAAAATTCTGCAGCAATTTTACCACGCTTTCATCTGAAAAAGAATTTCCGGTTGGGTTATTGGGTGAGCATAAAAAGATGATTTTTGTATGATCATCCACAGCATCCAAAATCTTTTCCACTTGTGGCTGAAAATCTAGAGAAAGCAAAACTTCCCTGTTTTCCACCGCATTAATATTCGCTAAAACGCCATACATACCGTAAGTTGGCGGCAACGAAATAATATTATCTGTTTTAGGCTCACAAAAAGCCCTGAAAAGTAAATCCAAAACTTCATCACTTCCGTTTCCCAGCAAAATCTGACTGGCTTTTACATTATTATTCTTCGCCAAAATCGCTTTCACCGAGTTTTGCTGCGGATCCGGATAACGATTTACGCCATTTTGAAACGGATTTTCGTTTGCATCCAGAAAAATCATATCTGCAGTATCAAAATCCTCAAATTCATCACGCGCGGACGAGTAAGGTTTTAATATTTTTACGTTTTCACGTGTTATTGTATTGATATCGAATTCCATTATCTTAATTTTTGGAACATAGAGAATAGAGTAAAGAGAATAGACTTCTCATTTTATCTGTTTTTCTTTATTCTTTGTTCTATTTTCTATATTCTTTGTTCTTTATTCTATTCTCTTTCCCCTATATTCTTCAATCTCAGCGTTACGGCATTTTTATGTGCCTGTAAACCTTCGGCCTCCGCCATAATTTCAATTGCTTTTCCGATATTCTGAATTCCTTTCTCCGTTATTTTCTGGAACGTCATGGATTTCATGAAACTATCCAGGTTTACGCCGCTGTAATTTTTGGCGTATCCGTTTGTTGGCAGAGTATGATTGGTTCCGGAAGCGTAATCCCCTGCACTTTCGGGAGTATAATTTCCGATAAATACAGAACCGGCATTTACAATTCCATTACAGTAAAAATCATCATATTCGGAGCAGATGATAAAATGTTCCGGGCCGTAATCGTTGATTAAGTCTAGAGCGATTTTATCGTTTTCAACCCAAATTAATTTTGAATTTTCGATTGCTTTTTTCGCGATTACTTTTCTTGGAAGTTCTTCAATCTGAATCTGAATTTCTTTTTCAACAGCATCAATTAGTTTTTTTGAAGTCGAAACTAAAATCACCTGACTGTCTGTTCCGTGTTCTGCCTGTGACAATAAATCTGAGGCTACAAAAGAAGGAACAGCGGTGTCATCAGCCACAATTAATAATTCAGAAGGTCCGGCGGGCATATCTATTGCAACACCAAACTGAGTTGCCAATTGTTTTGCCACCGTTACAAACTGATTGCCGGGACCAAAAATCTTATATACTTTCGGGATGGATGGCGTACCAAATGTCATTCCCGCAATCGCCTGAATTCCGCCTACTTTTACTATTTTGGTTACACCGCATAAATGAGCGGCGTACAGAATTGCGGGATTAATTTTTCCCGTTTTATCCGGTGGAGAACACAGCACAATTTCTTTGCAACCCGCTATTTCAGCAGGAACAGCCAGCATTAAAACCGTAGAAAATAAAGGAGCTGTTCCTCCCGGAATATACAATCCGATTTTCTGGATTGGCCTTTTTTCCTGCCAGCAGCGTACGCCTTCTGTAGTTTCTATCGAAATTCGCTCTGTTTTTTGCGCACTATGGAACTTATAAATATTGCTTTTTGCCAGCTGAATTGCTTCTTTCAATTCACTTGAAATTAATCCGATGGCTTCCTGAATTTCTTCCTCAGAAACTTCATAATTTTCTAAAGAGATCCCATCAAAAATAGACGTGTATTTGGCAATAGCTTCATCTCCCTTTTTCTGAACTTCTTTGAAGATTTCCTTTACGGTAATTTCAATATCATCTATCGTTTTGGTGGGTCTTTTTAATATTTCGGACCAGATTTCTGGTTTTGGATTGTCTATTTTATTCATTTTTTTTTTGCTTTAAGCTTTAAGCAGTAGGCTTTAGGCTTTATTAACTTTGTGTTTTTTTTTGGGGCTTAAAGCATATTGCTTACAGCCTATGGCGGGCAAAGAGCCCTAAAGAACCATTTTCTCGATTGGGCAAACTAAGATCCCTTCTGCTCCCACTTCTTTCAACTGATCGATCACGTCCCAGAAAGTATCTTTGTCAATTACGGAATGCACGCTGCTCCAGCCTTCCTGAGCTAATGGCAGAACCGTTAAGCTTCTCAGTACCGGAAGAATTTTCCCAACGGCATCGATTTTGTCATTTGGAACATTCATTAAAATGTATTTTGAATTTCGGGCTCTTAAAACCGCCTGAATTCTGAATTTTAAAGTATCAATGTGTTTTTGAATTTCCGGAGAAACTTTAGGGGAAACAGCTAAGACTGCTTCGCTCTTTAAAATTATCTCTACTTCTTTTAAATTATTTTTGAATAATGTACTGCCACTGGAAACGATATCGACAATTGCATCTGCAAGTCCAATATTGGGTGCAATCTCAACAGAGCCGGAAATCTGGTGGATATCAACTGTTAGTCCAAAAGAATTAAAATACTCATTAACGGTGTTTGGATACGAAGTTGCAATTCGCAAACCTGCCAAATCCTGAATTGAATTGTATTCTAATGTTTTAGGAACCGCTACGGATACTTTACATTTAGAAAATCCTAATTTCTGGATTACTTCAATTCCTTTTCCTTTCTCTACCAATAAGTTGTCTCCAACTATGGCCAGATCTACAACACCGTCTATTAAGTATTGTGGAATATCCGAATTTCTTAAATATAAAACCTCCAGAGGAAAATTCGAAGCTTCTGCTTTTAACTGGTCGATTCCGTTGTTGATAGAAATACCACAGTCTTTTAGGATTTGAATGCTTTCCTCGTTTAAACGACCGGATTTTTGAATTGCAATTTTTAAAGTACTCATTTTTTTAGTTTTTGTTGAATTAATAGTCTGAGTACAAAGAATTGGAATTAAAAAACCCGTTTGATGTACTCAAACGGGTTTTAAAATATGATGATTTACATGCATACCATTAACACATCGCCTGAGAGCAATAATGAAAATGATGATGATGTAATTGAATAGAAATCATGACTTGGTTTGTTTTATACTTCTTTGATTCGTTTGCAAATATACTGGATAATTTTACAGAAAAGCAATTTTTAATTTAACTTAACGGTAGTTTATTGTTAAAAAATCTGAAACAGTATTTTTATTTCTATTTACTATCACGATTTCAATTGTTCCTTAAAACTTAAGGAGACTGTAGTTCCCTCGCCTATTTTACTTTCGATTTCAAATGAAATATGAAGCAGCTCCGACAGACGTTTTACAATGGATAATCCTAAGCCAGTTCCTTTTATTTCAGGGTGTCCGGATGAATCTGACCTGAAAAACGGATTAGCAATAGCCTCTATGTCTTCTCTCGCAATTCCAATTCCGTTATCCGAAATTTTGCATATTGTTTTTTCATTTTGATGGGATAATAGAATAGATACCTCGCCGTCTCTGTTGGTATATTTAAGAGCGTTCGAAATAATATTTCTTAGTATTGTTATGACAAGATAATTATCTGAATTAATAAAATAATCTTCCTCAGCATCAAAATTTACCTTTAAGTTCTTCGTCGAAATTTTCTCTGAATTTAAGGTCAGTACATCCAGAATTAAAGCGTTCAAATAAACGGATTCGTATTTTAAGTCTGCTTTTTTATTTTCAAAACGGGCCATTAAAAGGAGCTGATCTACCAACATATTGAGATGATCTACTTCTGCAATGCAAAAATTAATTTTATCCTCGTATTCCTTGTTATCTCTTGGTTTACGAATCAGAACTTCAAGTGTTCCTTTAATAACTGTAAGAGGTGTTCTTAACTCATGTGAGGCATCAGAAGTAAATTGTTTTTCCCTTTCAATTGCATCCTCAATTCTGCTTAATAAATTGTTTATCGTTTTAGAGAGTGTATATAATTCATCTTTCGTTTTTGGCAGCGGAATTCTTGTTTTAAGATTGTCTTTGGTAATAATTTTTGAAGTATTGGTAATCGCATTAATAGGTTTTATGCTTCGGCCTGCAAAAAAACGGGCGATAAAAAAAAGCAATAACAGAATTACCGGAAATGCCAGGCACATGATCTCAAATAAGTTATTTAAAACCACACGGGAATTAGTCAGCGACATCCCAATGATCAGATAACCAATGCTTTTTGATTTTATAAAAATAGGAACCTGAACCTGCCTGATAATATTATTTCCAATTTTAGTGTCAAATAATTCAAAATTTTCGATGCTGTCATCGAATCTTAAGGTTTCCGTTTTAAGATTGGGCGATTTCTCTATTGTTTTTTTATGGGTATCCAAAAACTGAACAAAAACAGGATTTATATCGACTGTATTGTGCTCCCGCTCCTCCCATTCTTCTTTGTCAACCAAAATTACAACGCCATTTACCTCTCTAATTTCTTCGAGATGATTTTGAATTTCAATATTGATATCTTCATCGATATGACTATAAACAGAGTGTTTTACGATCGAATAAAGCGTAAAGAAAACGACCAGGATCAACAGACCGGTTGTGATAATATAATTTAAAGCAATTCTGTTTTTAAAAGAAAGTTGTGCCATTTATTAATCATTAGCGATGTATCCTACACCGCGAATTGTTTTTATATAATCTTCTTCTATTTTGAGATTGAGTTTTTTTCTGATTGCATTCATAAAAACATCAATTACACCGGTATCATATTCGAAATTTATATCCCAAACGTCCTTTAAAATCTGATTTCGGGTACATACTTTTCCCTTATTCCGAATCAGATAAGTCAGCAATTCGAACTCTCTTTGTGTAAGGGAAATTTCTTCACCATTTTTTACGACGATATATTTGGACAAATCAATCTGGATGGTTCCCAGCGTAAGAATTTCATTTACTTTTTCTTTTCGAAAATGAATTTTAATCCGTTCTACCAATTCTTCAAAACTGAACGGCTTTTTGATATAATCGTTTGCACCTGCTTTTAAACCTTCAATGGTTTCCTGAACGGTGTCTTTGGCCGTTAGAAATATTATGGGAGTCGTCTGATCTTTGATTCTGATGGCTTTACATAATTCTAATCCATTAATTTTAGGCAGCATCCAGTCCAGTAAAATCAAATCAAATTGGTGATTTTGAGTCAATTCAAACCCTTTCGAACCATCATTTGCCGTACTCACTTTATAACCTTCTTCCTGAAGGCCCTGCTGCAAGAACTGAACAATACCCAATTCGTCTTCAACTATTAAAATATGCATCTAATGATTTTTTTTAATTAAAACCCAAAATTTCTATGCTCAAAGATAAAAATTTTGAGCTCAGAAATTGCTTAAAACCATGAGAATACAGAAAAAAGCATCATCTTAAGAAAACATTAAGTTAACACTAAGCAAGGCAAAAGCACAACTTCATCTCTAATTAATTCATTGGAATTAGTTTTGTAAAAAATTAAAGAAGGTCTTCCAAATATGCATTAAAATTAACCAGTTGTTACTTAGCCCGAAAAAAAACATGTTTTTGTTCTTTTTTTACAACTCCATAATTTTCAATACTGTAAGTATTCTTTTTATCTTAATTAAAACACAAAGAAGTAATGATCTTTTCAAAAAAACTCGCTCCTTTTTACAATCTTGCCATATTCTACTTTATCATAAGCTTTATACTGCGAGTTGTATTATTTTTTCACCCGATAACACAGAGTTCTTTCCGTTTTTCAGAAAGTATAAAAATCTTCAGTCTGGGTTTAATTTCAGATTTTTTTGTTTTTATAATTGCAAGTGTGTTTTTATGGCTGTATTTGGTTTTTGTTTCTAATCTTAAATACAACAAACCCTGGGGATATATCATTCTGGGTGGTTTTATTGCCTTATTTCTATATGTTGCCTCCGGAAGAAGTATTCTGGACGAATACGGTGGTGCTTTGCCGGGAATTGTATTAATCTTTATCGGAATCAAAACGATACTGTTTGCACTTTTACTTTTTCTTCCAAAACACAGGGACAAAATTAGATTCTGGCTTTTTACTTTTGTGATTTTTTTATATGTTTTACTAATACTTCAAAACGGATTAAGTGAATATTTCTTCTGGAATGAATTCGGGGTAAAATATAACTTCATTGCGGTTAATTATTTGATTTATACCAATGAAGTTATTGGAAATATCATGCAGTCTTATCCTGTAATTCCGTTATTCTCTGCTTTGTTTTTAATCACAGGAATCATTACTTATTTTATTGTCAAAAATGGAAAGACATTTATTAAAACGATCCCGTCTTTTCCGGAAAAAATCAAACTTTCAGCCGTATATATTGGCTTGTTTATACTTTCGTTATTCGCCATTCCGACTTTAGCTTTAGCAGAAAATTCAAAAAATGTTTTTGTTAACGAATTACAATCAAACGGATTGTATAAGTTTTTCTTAGCCTTTGAAAATAACAAACTCGATTATTTCAAATTTTATAAGACAATTCCAAATGATACAGCTTTTGCAATTTTAAAACAGCAGTTTCCAACCCTGTCCGGGGAAAATATGACGCGTACTATTGAAAGTGATTCAGCTGAAACTCCTAAAAATGTAGTGCTTATTACAATTGAGAGTTACAGTGCCGAGTTCATGAAAATGTATGGAAACGATCAGAATATCACGCCTTTTTTAGATAGTTTAGCCCAAAAAAGTCTTCAGTTTACCAATTTGTATGCTGCAGGAAACCGCACTGTTCGCGGGCTTGAAGCCGTTACCTTATGTATTCCTCCTACAGCTGGCGAAAGTGTTGTAAAAAGAGAAGACAATAAAAATAAATTTTCTACCGGTGCTATTTTTAAACAAAAAGGATATCAGGTTAAATTCATGTATGGTGGTGATGCCTTTTTTGATAATATGCAGGATTTCTATTCCGGAAATGGGTATGAAATTGTGGACAAATCAAGCTTTTCTCCAGAAGAAATTACCTTTTCTAATGTTTGGGGCGTTTGTGATGAAGATATGTATAACAAAGCCATAAAGGTGATGAATAAGGAAGCCAAAGAAAACAAACCCTTCTTCAATCATATCATGACAGTAAGTAATCACAGGCCTTTTACCTATCCGAATAATAAAATTGATATTCCGGGAGATATTAAATCCCGTGATGGCGGCGTAAAATACACGGATTATTCATTGAAAAAATTCTTTTCGATGGCAAGTAAACAGCCCTGGTTTAAAAATACGGTTTTTGTAATTGTAGCAGATCATTGTGCATCGAGTGCAGGGAAAACACAATTACCAATGGATAAATACAGAATTCCTGCTTTTATTTACAGCCCCGGAATCAAACCTCAAAAATATAATGTGTTAATGTCACAGATTGATTTGATGCCAACCGTTTTTGGATTATTGCACTTCAATTACCAGAGTAAGTTTTTTGGACAGGATGTTTTAAAACCTGATTATAAACCTCGTGCTTTTATTGCAACGTATCAGGATTTAGGACTGATAAAAGATAATGTACTGACTATTTTGTCTCCCAAACAACAAGTAAAACAGTTTGAATTGCATCTAAATCCCAAAGAAGCTAAAAAAGATATTGCTCCGGAATACCAGATTTTCTACTGTGAAAAGCCCTTAAAAACAGAACGAACTGATCTAATAAATGAAACCATTTCGTTTTATCAGACTGCTTCGTATCTATTGAAGAATAAGAGATATCAACAATAAAAAATCTTGCGGAGGGCTGTATTTATAAGTAACTTTTGTATTTTTGAAAAAGCACTTATCATAAATATACAAAATGTACAATTTTAAAAACGACTACTCTGAGGGGGCACATCCCAATATTTTAAACAAACTAATCGAAACCAATCTGATACAGCAATTAGGATATGGCGAAGATGAATATTCAAGACAAGCAAAAGAATTGCTGAAAGAAAAAATAAAAAATCGTGACGCGGTAATTTATTTTTTATCGGGAGGTACACAAACCAATCTTATTGTTATTGCTTCGTCATTACGTGCTCACGAAGCGGTTATCAGCGCCAAAACCGGGCATATTTCGGCTAATGAAACCGGAGCAATAGAAGCAACTGGGCATAAAGTAATTGCGATTGAAACGACTGATGGAAAGCTAAAACCTTCTGATCTTCAGCTAACCTTACAGGAACACGCTCTGAGACCACACGTTGTAAAACCAAGATTGGTTTATATTTCCAATTCTACAGAAATTGGGACGATTTACAGTAAATCTGAGCTCGTTGCTTTATCACAATTTTGCAAAGACAATGATTTATTGCTTTATTTAGATGGTGCGAGACTGGGACATGCCTTAACTGCTGAAAACAATGATTTGACTTTATCTGATATTGCCCAGCTTACGGATATGTTTTACATTGGTGCCACTAAAAATGGTGGTCTGATTGGAGAAGCAATTGTTTTTAACCGGCCTGAAGTTGCAGCAGATTTTGATTATGTACTCAAACAAAGAGGTGCTTTGCTGGCAAAAGGAAGATTACTGGCGATTCAGTTTTTGGAATTATTTAAAGATGATTTATATTTTACCTTAGCAAAACATGCCAATGTTATGGCTATGAAAATCTCGGCTGCTGTTAAAGAAAAGGGATATTCTTTTTTGACCAATTCAACCACAAATCAAATTTTCCCGATTTTACCAAATACGGTTATCGAAAAACTAAATGAAAAGTATCTGTTTTATGTTTGGAAGGCAATTGATAAAGAACAATCTGCTGTTCGGCTTATTACTTCCTGGGCGACAGATGAAACAATGGTTGACGCTTTTATAAAAGATTTGAAGAATTCATAAGTTTTCAAAATACAAAGTTTCGCAAAAGGGTTACACAAAATACCCTAAGAATTAAATATAAAAAGCCTCAAATTGTTTAAAATTTGAGGCTTTTTATTAATCTGTGAACTGAGACTGAGACTAAAAACTTCCCTAGTCGTTCTGATTTCTGATTCCGAAAAGATCTCCTTGCTGAAACAATTTTAAATCGTCTCTTAAAGCCTGATAGTTTCTTTGTGTAACAGCCGGTGCATCTAAATTGCTTAAATCCGGTTTTCCAGCATTTACCCACGCCGTATACCAAAAACTAGCAGTCGCTGTAATGGCTTTTCTCATTTGATTCTCAACCATTCCGTTTAACTGCTCATGCAATTTCTTAGCGTATTCATCAGAGAAAACAGCCGAATTGTATTTGCTTTTCAATACTTTTCCATCAGCATCCATTACGAAAACCTTATTCTCGGGAGTTGTGGTTCTTAGTTTTTTATCCACATCCAGTAACGGCTGTGCCAGACTATGCGTATCATTAATCATATTCCAGATTGCTTTATGAACATCTTCATAATATTGTGCCTGCGGAACATTTAACTTATAATTTTTAGCAAATAATTCAGGGAGTTTACTTTCCCAAAGCGCATGAATTCCTTTTTGGTCAGTCAGTTGTCCGTCATGATTAGCAGAAGTATGCAAGGGCATGTGGGCATCTCCAATATAATGACCTAAGTCGGCAGCAAGAAATAAGATTTCTGCTCTGTTTTTATCTTTGAAAGCCTTTGTTAATTTACCCATCATATCTTCAAGATACCAAGGTAAAATTCCGTTGTCATTTAAAAATTTAGCATCGTATTTCTTTTTAGCTGCTTCCATTGTTTGCGGAATACTGTCTACAGCGCCAAAATTTTCCATGTCAAAATAATGTCTTGGATTTTCGTCTTTGTAATTTAAGGCATATTTACGGATGTCCGGTACAGAGGCTTCCTGGGTAATAAAATCAATATGATTGTAAAAAAATACCTGAAGTTGCTGAGGCAAAGCCATAACAGCCGCTTTATTGATACGTTCGTGACCCACGATTCCCCATGATAATGTCAAGAATCCAATTGCTAATACTAAAAGAGTAATTAGTCTTGGTTTCATTTTAAAGTTTTTCATTTGCAATTTTTATTAGAAGTGCAAATCTATATTCATTTAAGGATAATTCAAAAGAATACTAATAAATATTCTGTTAATTTAATTAAGTATATAAAAATCAAAAGTATACTACAAGATTAATAACAGAACTGTTTTTATTTAAAATTCTAAATTAAAAAATCCTTCTGAAGACATTTCAGAAGGATTTGAATACTATTTTTATTGTTTACAGCTTATTATAAACCGTATTGAAATAAGAAGATTTGGTATACGTTTTAGGACTTCCACTTGTAAAAGACTGAAATTGAGGCGAAATCATGTTCATCCCTATCCCGTCTCCAGCCCATGCCCAGCCTATTACGGTCCATCCTTTCGATTTTGCATAATCTACAATTCCGGACCAATCCGCACCGGAACCACCAATACTGCCAAACTCACCCAGCATACACGCCCTGCCGGCAGAAGCCAGATCATCTATATCAGAATTGTTCATATAACGCCCCTTAGCCTGATTGTAAGCACCGGGATATACGTGCGCAGATAGAATAATCTTTGTATCATTAATTTTAGTCTGTCCCGAAGTACAGCCTTTTACCGCACAGGCAGCCGTTGCCGTTTCCTGTCCCCAACCCGGTATATCGATAATGATACTTCCGCTGTATACTTTACGGACCTCTGTAATTGCTGCATTATAGGCAGATGCAAAAGCGGTCGGAGTAATGTTATGACTTCCCCATTCGTTCATTAAATTTACGATGAAACCACCGCCAAGATTATTGTAATTATTTTTCCACCACGTTCCTGCTGCCAAAAGCTCTGACGCACTATCGGAACCTAAAACGGATGCTTTATGATAGGTCACAATAACTTTATATCCGTTTGCTTTGGCTTCTGATATCCAACGTTTTGCATTATTTTCCTGCCCTGGTTCTACTTCAATTCGTACCGTCTGGATTTTAGTGTTTTGCTTCATCAAAGTCCAGCCCAGGTCACAATTGCCTCCATTGTAGTACGATGGCTGAAGATTAACTCCGTTTCCAATATCTCCTGCTGTTGATGCTGTTTTAGAAGTTAAATTTGAATTAGCCGGGGTATTTACTGTTTTTGCTTCCGGCGAAAGCTGATCGGTTTCTGATTGCTCGCAACTGACAAACAAAGCCATGCTTGCTGCTAAAAATAAAACATTTCCTGTTTTAAACATTTTCGTAATAAAAACTGATTTTCTCATACTTTAGTTTTTTGTGGTTAATGAAGTTTTGTGGTTTTGTAAAGTCTTCATTGCAAATGTTTAATTTTAAGTAAGATAAAACCGATGCTATTTTATCAAACTGCAATACGAAAAATGCATTTTTAATTATTAAAAATAAACTTACCTCATTATTTGTGTTAAAAAAATCAAGTTACAACAATATAATCTCAATTACAGGGAAACTTTTTTTCATCAGAGCCTTTCAATAAAAAAAATATGGAGTTCATAATTTACCTTAAAAAGAGCCGTTTTCTATACCGTTTACAAACAAAAACAATGTAAATTTGAATTTTAAAATTACTCTTACTACCACCGATGAAAATAATTAAAGCTTTCCTTTTTACTCTCTTATTTGTTTCTGTTTGTTCGGCACAAGAAGACATTGTGCAACTAAAAAATGTGAGTGACACCATTTTGAATACCAAAAGAACACTGGTAGTTTCAGGTCAGCTGGATGCTGTAAAAACAATGCAGCAATTATTCCCGGGTAAATTATACAACCTGTCGGAGCATAATAGTTTTATAAGCTGGAAATGCAAAAGCTGTAAAACGGCTTCTTACACAGATGTAAATGGTGAGGAAGGAGATCAAATATTTCCTTACGACAGAGGCGTTGCGACAAGATTGCTTTCTAATATGGATTATACAGATTCAAAAGGAAATCAATTCAAGTTATTGCTTTTTAACCACTCTGTTTATGATGAAGACGGATTGCAAACCGGCAGATTTTCCGGAGGTTTAATAGGTGTGGCGAAGTTTGCAAAAAATGATAAAATCTGGGAAATGAGATCTTTTCAACCCGGAGTCGCTGCTTTTGGTGCCTTTGCTCAGTCTCCCAAACCTAAACTTGTAGAAATTGGAGAAGACCAGTATGCTTTTACTTTATTGCATGTAAATGGTGGCGGTGGCGGTCCTTTTGAAGGTATTCTTTATCTTGTTGCCGGATTTGATGGCAAATACCAGCCGATCATGGAGGTCTATGATTACCAGCTTATCAATGTTGAAAGTGCAGAATGGTCCAGTTCCTACAAAGTTGTCAACGACAATAATAAAAAGCATTTCAGGGATATCGTTATTAAAACAAAAGGTTCATTTAACAAGGCCGCACAAGCTAAGGATGAATTTGAAGTAAATTTACCCGCTGAAATAGCGACAATGGCAAAAACGAAAAAACAATTTGATTTCGAAATTGAGAGACGTTTTTCATTTAAAGGAAAAAGATATAATAGTACAGGTAAGCCGATCGTTACATTTTCAAATGTAAAATAAATCCGTTTTGTTTTAATAGAAATATAAAATAGAAGCCAATCCCAAACCTGCAATAAATATCCAAAGGAAAATGCCCTGAAGCAAAGGCTTCACTCCTACTGCTTTTAAAGTAGTAAGATTTAAAGTTGCCCCAATAAGAAACAAGGTTATTGTTAAACCTATCTTGGCAATACTAACAACAGTCGGAGCTATAAGAGCTGTTGCAGGTACATAAGTATTTAAAAGCATGGCTACAATAAACAATCCAATAAAATACGGAATTTTGATTTTGCTGCTTTTGTTTTTGAATAAAACCGCTGTAAAAACTGAAATCGGAATGATCCATAAAGCTCTGGCGAGTTTTACTGTTGTGGCAATTTGCAAGGCTTCGGCGCCGTATTTATTGGCTGCTCCCACTACTGAACTGGTATCGTGAATGGCAATTGCACACCATAAACCAAATTCTCTTTGCGATAAATCCAGTTGATGGCCAATAAACGGAAATACAAATAAGGCAATCGAATTTAAGATGAAAATTACTCCTAAAGCAATTGAGGTTTGATTTTCATTTGACTTAATTACGGGAGAAATAGCTGCTATGGCACTTCCTCCACAGATTGCTGTGCCACACGAAATTAAATGCGAGGTTTTTTTATCTGTTTGAAACCACTTTCCTAATAAAGTCCCGAAGATTAAGGTACTGAAAATTGAAAATACCGTCAGCAAAAAACCTTCTTTCCCGGCTGAAATGGCGCTTGCTGCATTCATGCCGAAACCCAAACCAACCACAGAGAATTGCAGCAAAAAAGTAATCGCTTTATGATTGAAGGCTAAAAATGGATTCCCGAAAACATTTACTATCAGAACTCCCAGTAACAAAGCGATTGGAGGAGAAATAATGGAAAACAAACATAAAAAAATCACCAAGCCAAAAAGGGCCTGTTGAAAATAAATGCTAACCTCTACTAAATGCGATACTGAATGTTGTTGCGTTTTCAAAATATACTGCTTGATAATTACCTGACAAAGATCTGTCGATTTTATCGCAATTACCAATCGTAAAATACAATCGACTATAACTTCAGGTTATAATAATCAGACATGTTCTGAACAAACAATTCAGATAAAGGATCTGATTTGCCCAGCAAGGTGATGATATAAAAATATCTTTCAATAGTTAAATTTTCAACATCTAAAACCGTTAATTCATTATTATTCAATTCCTTACTAACAGCATGTATGGACATGAAAGCAAAACAATCTGAATTTAACAAATACGATTTTATGCTTTCCGTACTTCCCAATTGCATTTCGATTTGCAAATCGGTTATTTTAACGCCAACTTGTTTTAGGGCATACTCAATAACTTCAAGTGTTCCGGAACCTCGTTCCCGGGTGATGAATTTCATTACTTTTAAATCGTTTAATGAAATTTCATTTTGCTGAATTAATGGATTTTTACTATTACAGACCAAGACCAATTCATCTTTTAAAAACGGAATGTATTTAATGGACTGATTTTTAGACTGCCCTTCTACAATTCCGATTTCAATTTCTTTACTGAGTAAGGCATTTTCAATTTGTTCTGTATTTCCATTTAACAAATTGACTTTTATCTCCTGCTGCTTTTGATGAAAACGGGCCAGAACGGGAGAAATAATATATTGGGAAATTGTTGTACTTGATCCCAGGCGCAATAAACCCTGGCGTTTACTCACAAACGTACTCATATCGAAGTCTATCTTGCGATAGATTTCGAAAATATTTTTAGTATGTTTTAGTAAAATTTCTCCAGCCGGAGTTAATGCTATTTTGGAACCGTTCCGTTCAAAAAGCTTGATTTTATGAGTTTCTTCTAATTCCTGAATGTGTTTGGAAACTGCCGGTTGGGTAATATACAATTCACTCGCCGCTTTTGTAAAGTTGAGCCTGAGAGCAACGGTGTGAAATACTTTTAGCCTGAAATCCATTATAGTAGTTCGTTTTGTTTCATGTTTAAGGTTTCAAGTTAAGTAAAATTTTGAAACTTTGTAAGGAAGATTTTAAATGGCTTTAGCCAAATTACGCTATTTTAGGCTAAACCCAGCACTATTCCATTAAGCTATCTTCGGGTCAATTCAAAACCTTTGAACCTTTGCAACTTAGTACCTTAGCACCTTTTTAAAGTAACCCGTTATATTTTCTAACGAACCATTCTGTTGTCAGTAAAGCAACAATCAAAATCAACAACCAAACCCAGTCAATTAAAGGCGTTTTAGTCGAAACGTTTTTTTCTATCGATTTGTATTCTTTATTTTCCAAAAGTGTTTTAATCAGTTCTGCTCTCTGGTTCTGGAAAAAAGCTTTTCCGTTGGTTTGCAAGGCCAATTGTTTCAATTTTAAAACATCAGGATTTACAAATTGTTTTTCTATATCAAAATCCAGAATTTCAAAATGGCCTGTATAACTTGTGTTGGTATTTAGTTCTTTTACCGTAAAATTATATTTCCCTGCAGGCAACCCGTCCAGATTTACGGAAAAAGAATTGTTTCCTTTTAGCAAATCGTAGTTTTTGGTTTGCTTTGTTATGGCATTGGTTACATTTATGGTCAATCTCGCTTTTTCGTCGAATTCATAATTTTTATTGAAGTATTGTGCATTGATTACAATTGCTTCTCCGGAATTATAAAAACTTTCGTGCGTTACAACCAATGATTTTCTTGACGTTGCTGAAGCTAAGTATTGAATGATCTTGTCTGTAAAGATATCATACTTTTCAAAAGACTGATTATCGATATGGCTTTGCAAACGCCATTTCCAGCTGTTTTCTCCTAAAAGAAAAGCGGTTCTTTTGCCCTGATTTTCGGCGAATGCCAACAAAGGTGCATTAGTAGAAACATTTCTGATTTTTGAAGATAGTAAAACCGATACATTTCCATTGGTGGTGATTGTACCGAATAAATTTTGCAAAGGCGGGAAATTTTCGAAACCAATATTTTCGATAGCAAACAGATTAAACTGGGACTGAAATTCGTTTAAATAATCTTCTCTCTGATTGCTCATTTTAAAGATCAGGTTATTCTGCTGCTGATTCAGAAAATTAAAATCTGTATTGGTTCCGGTAATAATAAACGTATTGGTTCCGGCTAATTTATTGTTGTCAAAAATGGGTTTAAAAGCAGCTGTTGGCTGATATAAAACCAAAACAGAAACATCTTGTAATAGATTGATTTCGTTTGGTTTGACTAATATTACCTTACGTTGTGCATTAGTTTCAATCGAACGTTTTAGTGCTGCAATGTCCGGATGGTTTATAGACGAAACTATTGCTATTACTGACTTTTGGTCAATAACTTCTACCGCAAAATTCTTGATATTGTTATAACTGTTTTTTTCTTTTGCACCAGAAGAAATACTGGCTCTAAAAACCTGCAATCCTACTTTATCAGCAGGCAAAAGCAAATTTAAAGTCGCTGTTTTTTTAGCTGCGGAAAAAGAAACTTTTTCTTTAGCAATAACAGAATTTCCCTGAGTAATTGAAAAATCTGCTATTGTATTTTTATCTCCGGCATATTGCAGAAATACTTCAACGGGGAATTTATTTTTATGAAAAGCGTATTTATTTACGTTGAGCTGATTGATTTTTAAATCAAAAAAAGTGGTTGTATCCCCTACAATTAAAGGATATACTTTGTTTAGGGGATCAAAACGATACACATAATCGTTTCCTGTAGTCTGATTTCCGTCAGTAATAATAACCGTTGGAAAAATAGTATTCCTGTTGATACTTTTTAAATTACTGGCAACGGCATCTAAATTGGTCTGCTTTCCTTTGAAATCAAATACTGCTGATGGCTTTAGATCTGCATCGAACTGATACGACTGAATTTCAAATTTTTCCTGAAGTGCAGGATTTGAAACCAATTCCTGATACAATTCAACAACTTTTTTGTCTGATTTTAAAGATGTAATCGAACTTGAATTATCTACTGCAATTGCCAGAGGTGTTTTGGTTACGACCAGCGCATTTTTAGTAACAATCGGATTGATCAATAAAACTAGTAAAGCAAAAATGGCTAAAAAACGCAAAAAAGCCAAAAGCACGATCACATTGGATTTACTTTTGGCTTTGTAATAATATTGAAAATACGACAAACCACCGGCTATTACTAAAGAAAGTAATAATAATAGAATCGTGTTTGTAGTCATATTTTATAGTTTGCAGTGGCAGTTTTCGGTAATCAGCAATAAGTGAAAACCGTAAACTGAAATTTTTATATTGTATTTAGTTCGCAGTGTAAACTGAAAACTGTAAACTGAGACTTTATCTTAGGTAAGCATTCCTCCGCAAACATTCAAAACCTGTCCTGTGATATAGGCACTCATATCTGAAGCAAGAAATAAACAGGCATTCGCAACATCTTCTGTTGTTCCGCCACGTTTCAAAGGAATTCCTTCTCTCCACCCTTTTACGATATCTTCACTTAATTTTGCAGTCATTTCAGTTTCAATAAATCCGGGAGCAATTGCATTGCAACGAATATTACGGGAACCTAATTCCAATGCAACAGATTTAGTAAAACCAATTGCCCCTGCTTTTGAAGCTGCATAGTTGGTCTGACCTGCATTTCCGGAAACTCCGACTACAGAACTGATGTTAATAATAGAACCTGCACGTTGTTTCAAAAATGTCTTTTGAATTGCTTTTGTCATATTAAAGACAGACTTCAGGTTCACATCAATTACCTGATCGAAATCTGCTTCAGACATACGCATCAACAAATTATCTTTTGTGATTCCGGCATTATTAATCAAAATATCTACTGTTCCGAAATCAGCCAAAACAGCGTCTACAAAAGTTTGTGCCTCATTAAAATCGGCTGCATTCGATTGGTATCCTTTTGCTTTTACTCCTAAAGCGTTCAGTTCAGCTTCTAAAGCTTCAGCAGAAGCAACAGATGAGCTATAGGTGAAAGCTACGTTTGCACCGTGTTTCGCAAAAACTTCAGCAATTCCTTTTCCAATTCCACGACTAGCGCCCGTAATGATGGCCACTTTTCCTTCTAGTAATTTCATATTCAAAATTAAATTTAATATTTATTTGTAGCTAATCCTGCTATCCATTTCAATCTTTTCTGTTTTTAAAGAAAAAACACAAAAGGATTTCCATTTCTATCAGGGCTATGAACGACTCGTCAAATATATGATAATTCCCTTTTTAAAAAAAAACAATTGTCGGTCATTTAAGGTATAAATACCAAATACAACAATTGGAACATTTTCAAATTAGCAAAAAAATAAAAAAACCAGTAGTTATTTGCTACTGGCATGGCGTATTATGGTTTTAAAAGGGGTTCTTCCGGAAATGGCTCAAGCGGCTCCACCGGAGTGACCGGAGGAAGCATAATGCATGGCCCGTTATAAGGAAATGGTGTCCATGGTATGGTACATCTCTGACCGCCGCTTCCATTCATGTTTTTTAGTTCTTCTCTACTTAATACTTCAACTCCTGAAAAATTCAAAATTGTTTTTAACATCATAATAGGTTGTTTAATATTTTGTTCCCTCAAACTTTTTGATGCCTGTTGAGTTTCAGACCTGTAAATAACCTTAAGCATAAAATTTCAGTGTTAAATATAAGAATAACTTTCTATTAATTAAAGTAATAACAAGAAAATATTTATTTATTGCTATTACAAAAAGCAGCCCACAAGTGAGCTGCATTTATCCAAAAATTAAAAAAACTAAAAAAAATTATTAATTAAGTTTCCAAGTTGTCATTCTAAAGGAACTTGAAGCACTTGTAAACGTATACACAGGTTCTGTATAATAAAGTTTGAAATTTTCTCTCTTAACATAAACACCGGATGCATTGACCAGATGTTTATCAAATTCTTTAAGGAATGCAGGAGTTGCTACAACAGTATTTCCATTCCATGATTTATGACTTAAAATAACCTTTTTGCCAACCGAATCTTCTGTTACATTTATGTAATGAAATATTGCGGATCTTCCCTCAAATGTGTAGTAAATAAAGTTTCCTAGTGGATGGTTAAGATAAAGCTGTACAGAAGTAATGGTTACACCTGCCGGCAAAGACGCATTGATTCCGGCTAATTCCTTTATAAACAATTCTGAATTTGTTGGGGCATCTTCCGTATAGTCACCCACATAATAGCCAAACCAGGCGTGAGGATTTCCGGGAAGCAATATTTTATAATCATCTGTTAAAAACAAAGGCGCATTGCTGTACTTAATTTCAACACTTACTCCTCCGGTTCCTTTTGCAGTAAAGCTTTCGCTGTCTTCATCATATACAAAGTTCGTTAAACTCTGTCCTGCTACTTTCAAAGCCGGACTTACTACAAGACCAGTTGGTGTATAGCCTATTCCCATGCTCACTACTTCTGAAGAACCTGCATCTAAAGAGGAGGAGGATGAGTATCGGGATAACGGATTGTATCCAAACTCATATTTCTTAATTGATTTTCCATCATTGATTTCAAGCAATTTGAATAAGGGTTTATCTATTCCTCCCACTAAATTTTCCTCCGTTACGAGATTTTTAGCTAAATCTGTCCAATCTTGTTGTGTGGCTTTTACAAAACGTACTTCTCTGACTAATCGGTTGCTTTTAAAAACCAGATCACCATTTTCCTGCCCGTAATATAAAAACTGAAAATCACCCAGATACCCTTTACCTCTTAAAGCGCTAGTGGGATAGTTGTCTGAGTCGGACAAAAGATGTATTTTATTGAATGTTGTAAATACTACACTAACGGTACTGCCTAACACCACATCATATTCACTTTCATGAGCCAGGACATCATCATCAAAATCAGAGGCCATTACTACTTTTCCACCGGCAGAAAATTTAAACAAATGCGTAAAACCTCCTAATTGGGTATCATCTGTAAAATAAACCGCTTTCCAGCCAAACTCTGAAGAAAGCAATGCATCGTTTAATTCTTTTTTTTGTGCACTCAGACGCTCAGATGGCGTTTCATCAAATATCTGATCTGCTTCTGTGCTGTTTGAACAAGCGCCTAACACATATACTGCCAGAAAGGCAAACATTAAGTACTTCAATATATTTTTTGGTTTCATAATTTTTCTTTTATAAATTGTACATTAAAGAACTATTGATTAGTAACGGCTGTTGTATTTCTCTCAGCAGCATCTCTCAATGCATAGAAATCAATATTAAAAGCATCTTTGTAATACTGTACTACCATTGCCTCTTTCTGTTTCAGCTTTGCTTTTCCGTTTGCACTGGTAATGCTGGCCAGAATTGCAGCATATTCTGCTTTTGAACTGGTCAGTATTGTAGAAGCAGTTTCAGCAAAATCTTCAATAATATTATTTCTCGCATAGTTGGTTACAAATCCCAGATTTCTGGAGGTTTCCAATTTTTCTAAATGCCAGGTCCCGGTATAATCTCCGGGCGTTATTTTTTGCCAGGCCTGTTCATCAAAAGGTTTGTTTTGATTTAAAATATGTACATATTCATGCTGAATCGTATGAATGAATTCCGTCACGTTGTCACGATTTGTTGTGTCCAGATAATCCACTTCAAAAAGGGTGATTCTTTGTCCGGAATCTGCAATTCCCAGAGTTCTCGTTCCATTAGAATTAGAGTTTACTCCTCCCACGAGAACAATTTCTCTCGGTGCGAGTATTTTTACGAAATCAGCACCGCCCACTTCAGAATAACTGTCAATCCAGATTTGTTTGACAACCTCTAATGCCGGCTGTACATTCTCTACTAATGGAGGAAAAAGAAACCTGTTGTTATCTACTTTGTTCTGGTTCCACTTATATTGGGCACTGATGTTGTACGGATTAAGAAAATTGGCTGAAATCCAGTTGTCTAATGCTGTTTTTGCAGGTATTGAATAATCTAACTGGCTTTCGGTCGGCTGATCTTCATGAGCACAGGCTGTAAAAGTTAAAACCCCTGCAACTGCCATTATTGCTTTATATTTTTTTAATATTTTCATAGTCTCTAAAAAATTGAATTAAAATTTATCGGGGATTTTTTTCTATTCCGTAATTTGATGCGCTAAGCGGTATTTGCAAGGCTCTGCGTTTATCGTCTTTCACCAAAGTTTTAACCGGGTTACCAGGATCATTGCGGCTTACCACAATATTAAAACGTTTTACATCAAGCCATCTTAATCCTTCATGAACAAAATCCCTTCTTCTTGCTTCAGCAATAGCTTTTACGTAAGAAGTCTGCAATGGTGTCAGCGCGTAATAAGGTGTAAACTCATTGGTAATAACAGGGTATTTTGCTACTACATTTGCTTCAGTCAGTTTATCAGTTGCGGCATTGTATCCCGAAGTTCTTGTTCCTAAAAAGTACTCTAACTCTGTATTGGCTTCCGCAATTCTGTTTTTCATTACAAGTGCTTCAATACGATTCAGGTAAAACTCATCATTAGATAAAAGTAGAACTCCGGCATATGGTATTCCTATGTTAGCCGTCAGGTTGGTGTACTTAAAGTATTCTTCAAACTTCGGCGTAAACAACGTACTGCTGCTGTTATAACTGTAAAAATCAAACAACCATGCTTTATTGTAAAAACTGGTTTGAGGTCCAAAAAGTTCCGTTTGTTTTGCGTCAGTCAGATAATAGTTGCTTCCGCTCGCAGATCTTCCTATAAGCGTATTCGGAGAAGCTATTAGCAAATTCGCCGTATAAGATGATTTTCCATATTCTATAAACTGAACATCAGGAGCCAGGCTTGACAATGTTACATAATCTTTAAGCTTTCCGTCAGGCTTAGAACCTAAACTTGCTGAAACTTCCAGTACTTTATCCCAATCTCCTTTTACCAGATAGAAACGACTTGCAAATGCATTGGCAGCTTCTTTATTAAAATGAAATTTAGGTTCTTTATAATCGTTGGTTACATATTTTAAACCCTCTTCAAGGTCTTTCTGAATAAAATCAAAAACTTCCTGTACACTATTTCTTTTGTAGCTTTTCAGCAATTCTGTTTCCGGTTCTGTTACGTAAGGCACTCCTAAATCTTTCGCTGCTGTAGCGGGATTGTAACGATTAGACCAAAAGGTAACTAACATAAAGTGTGCGTAGGCTCTGGCCAGTAACGCTTCGCCTTTTTGCGGATTTAAACCTGCAGGATTTCCTAGTTTTTTAATGGATTCCAAAGCCTGATTGGCATGGGCAATTGCTTTGTAACAGGCATCCCAATAGTTCCCTTCACTATCAACATTGGTCTGGTCGTGCATTTCCCAATAATAACTCTGCTCGTTTTTTATATTTGAATTATTTAATCCGGCATCAGCAACGTTATCAGACATCGTTTCGGCAAAATCCATATAGGAAGCCTCCGGATAAGCATTTACCAATAATTCTGATATTTTATCAGGCGTATCTATCTGCGTTCTGTTGTCCGGTACTTCTGAAAGAAATTCATCGCAGCTGCTTAGCGTAATGATCAGTAATAAGGCCAGGGTGATTTTTATATATTTTATATTTTTCATAATCAACTATATTAAAATGAAAGGTTTAAAGAAAAACTGTACTGTGTTGTAATTGGAAAAGCAACACCTCCCGTATTACGGAATTCAGGATCTTGTCCGTTTAATCTCTTGTCTGAATAAATCAGCCATGGATTAACTGCTGAACCTTTTAATGTAAAAGTACTCACTCCTAATTTTTTCTTGAAATCATTTGGAAACTCCCAGCTAAGCGAAACATTTTTTAGTCTCACAAAATCACCGTCAGCAATTCTCACATCAGAATAATTATAAGTATTGTAAGCACGTCCCAATGCATTTGCTCCATCGTAATTGGTGATCAGACGTTTGTCTGCAATTACAGGAACATTCGTATACTGCTCGTCACCAGGGTTTATCCAACGGTTCGTAAAGTCTTTTGTAAATACCGTTAAATCATCGTACTGACTGCTAAAAGCCGGATTTAAACGAACTTTATTTCCGCCTGAACCCACAACAAATACATATAACGACCATCTTTTGTAAGTAAACGTGTTGGCTAAACCTATCGATTTATTTGGTTCGATAGAGCCTTCATATTTCAGGTATTTTGTCACATTTTCGGTATCCTGAAAATTAGCTCCTGTTACTTTATCAGTCTCCCCATCCTGCATAACAAAAGTTGGCAATCCCTGATTGTTCAGACCTGTAAACTGGTAAGAATAAATGGAGTTTCTTGGTCGTCCGACAGCGTTTCCTCCATTTCCGTCTACTAAATCAAAAGCTGTAGGCTGATTTTCTAATTTTGTAATTTTTTGATCGTATACAGAAAAGTTAAGTGTTGTAGACCATTTAAAATTACTGGTTACAATGTTTTGAGTTGTAAAACCAACCTCAATACCTTTAGTCTCCATATTGGCATTATTTCCCTGTTTGATTTTTTGTCCTCCAATTCCTGAAGTCACTACAAAATCAACTAAATCAAATGCTTTACGGCTGTAAACATCTGTTGTAAATTGTACTCTGTTGTTAAACATTCCTAAATCTACACCAAGGTTTGTTTCGTATTGTTTTTCCCAGGTTAAATCAGCATTTTGCAATTCATCAATATTTATTCCGGTTTCTCTGTCAGAAATTCCCAAACGATCGGTAATAAAACTTTTGTAAATCGCTAATGAATTTGTTGCAGGCCCGGCTGTGGCGGTAAGTCCATAAGAAGCTCTTAAAGCTAAATTATTTACAGCTGCTACATTTTTCATGAATTTTTCTTCCGCAACATTCCATTTACCACTCACGGTATAAGTTGGCAGCCATCTTGATGAACCGCTGTTTCCTTGTCTGTTTGATCCATCGTAACGGCCTGTAATCGAACCGGTATAACGACGATCATAGGTATACCCTACTTTTCCGAAAAAACCAACTGTTCTTTCTCTTTCTGTATTAAAGCCATAATAAGAACTTCCTTCATTGATTATCTTTTCAATAATTTTGGGGTCCGTAAAAGCGGTAAGTCCTCTGTCATACTGAATTCCGGCAGCTGTAAAATTGTCGCTGTTGCGGTCTAATGATCTTAATTCGGTTCCGAAAAAACCTTCTAATTCATGTTTGTCATTCAAAGTGTTTCTGTAAGTTACACTGTTTCTGATATTATAAGAAGTCAGGTCATTTGTAAATTTTCTTAAGAATCCTCCGTTTGGCAGCACTGAAATCGGCTGTGCCGTCAAATCATCCGGATTTTTATACAAAAAGATATTGGCGTTTCTAACAATCGTATTGGCTCCGTCTGCTCCGTATTCAGTACCGGCTTTATAAGCTTCTACCACATTAGAGTTTTCGTAGATTTTGTGCTCTCTGCTCGTATTGGCATAACGTGCCGAACCCGTAAGGTTATAACTTAAGTGCTTGTTAATTTTATAATCTAAATCCAATTGGAAACGAATATCTTTTACTTTAATTTCTAAAATATTGTTTTCCAATTCATTTATAATATTCATTGGCGCCCAGTTATTTCTGTAATATTCCTTGTTCCCCAAATCATCGTAAGGTCTCAGTGTTCTGCTGGTGCTTAAAACATAATTAAACGGATTTATATCAAAATCTCTGGTTACGTTACCAAAAACAACATCCTGTTGACTTTCGTAACTTCCCGGAGCATTTTGATCACGTACAGAAGCTAATGTAGACAAGGTAATATTCAATTTGTCATTTACATAAAAAGTTCCTTTTATGTTTGATGATAATTGTTTTACGCTGTCAGCAATAGTCCATCCCGGATCTGTATAATATCCCAAAGAAGCATAAAACGTATTGTTTTTTCCACCACCGGAAAAACTCATCGAGTGATTTTGTGTAATGGAAGGTCGGAATAAAACTTTAAACCAGTCTGTATTGGCTAATTCGTATTTTTTCAAAAATTCGTTTTGATAAGGCTGTTCGTTTTTAACTCCAAATTGACCGTTAGATGTCCTGTAAAGATCAATTTGTCTGGAAAGAAGATTGTACACCCCGCCATATCTTCCCTGAAGCGTTGATGGCATATCCAGAAAACCTTTTTGCTCCATTTCTTTTAAAATACTCATCGATTCTTGAGAATTTAAAATATCATACTGTGTATAACTTGGAACTGTTCTTACCGTATTTTCAACAGAATAACTCACTTTTAACGGCGAATCCCTGCGTCCCTGTTTGGTTGTTACCACTACAACTCCGCTTAATGATCTTGAACCATAGATTGAAGTAGCAGATGCATCTTTAAGAATTTCAATACTTTGAATGTCATTTGAATTTAATCCCGCAACCGCAGAACTTAATAAAGTTTCCGAATTTCCGGAAGCTAAATCTGCAAAAGAAATATTGATAATATCTTCCTGTACAACCCCATCGATAACCCATAATGGTTTTGTATCTCCAAAAATAGAGGAAGATCCACGTACCGTAATTTTAGGCGCAGTACCAAATGTACCCGTCACGTTCTGCACCGTTACACCGGCTGCTTTTCCTTCAATCATTCTGCTGATATCAACAACTCCGTCGACTTTTAACTCAGTTCCTGAAATTTTGCTGATGGCTCCTGTAAAAGTTCTTTTTGATGTTTTTTCGTAACCTGTAGTAACTACTACTTCTTTTAAATTTTGTCCTGCTTCATTCAGAAATATGGTTGGAGTTGTATTTTGTATTCCGATTTCCTTCGTTTCCATGCCTACATAAGAAATGACCAATGATGTGCTATTAGCCGGCATGTCTATGGAAAAGTTTCCATCAAAGTCTGTTAGTACAGCTATTTTGGTTCCTTTAGCCAATACCGTAGCTCCTGGAAGAGGAACACCACTCGGGTCTGTAACTTTACCTTTGATAATCGGTCCCGGAACTAAAGTTTCAAATAATGAATTTGTATTTTCTGAATCTGAAAACAAATTTTTACTGCTTTTTTGCAATACAATCTGATTACTTATTTCTGCATATGAGATGCTTAAGGGCTCTAAAATTCTGGACAGAATAGCGGATAACGTTTCATTATTAGCCTCAATACTCACTTTTTGATTCAATTGAGCTATTCTCGAATTATAAGAAAACTTTACATGCGCAGATTTCGAAAGTTTAGATAAGGCATTATCCAAAGTTAAATTTTCAACTGTAATTGTTACCTTGGTATCTAATTTTTTTTGTCCATTTACATCGTCTGCCATAGCTACACTTGAAAATACAAGTGCTAAGACAAACTGAAATAGTGTTATTTTCATGATTCGATGGAGTAATCGTTGTTTAACAACTGGTTTTTTCATAATTTTGGTTTGTTTTGATTAATACTGTTTAGAGCGTATTTTAAGAAACGACTGAATTCCTTTTTACAGAAAGCAATTCAACTTTATTGAAGTGTCGAAAATGTTACAGCATTTCGGCACTTTTTTTTGCATTTTAAATTCACATAGGCCTTTATTTTATTTTTGAATTATTATGTTTTGGTATTTTATATTTATATAAATCCTTTATTTTAAATGAAGTATAGCATACCACTTTTAAAAATGATACGATTTTAAACTAGAATATGCAGTAAGTACAGTACTGATTCTATACTGGGGTCTTCAAAAAATTAATTACACCCTTCAGATGTTATAATAATCTGATTTCCATTCATCTCAAAACTGGTATTATTGCCGATACTTCGACAGACAATTTTTAGTTTTTCGGTGAGGGGCTGATCACTTAATGATGTGGTAAGATGACAATCCTTTAATTTTTCACGGGGGTAATCAATATCAATTAAGTAGGCCTGCTCTATCGTCTCAAAGATTTGAGAAACAGGAATGTCGGTAAATTCAAAACTCAATTGCTCAATATTACCAACACTGCTGGTGAGTGTTTCATCCTGGGTAATATTGGTGATTTTATTAAAAGTTAAATCATGCCTTACAAATCGCAATGCCTGATTA
This sequence comes from Flavobacterium circumlabens, assembly GCF_004345565.1. Lineage (GTDB taxonomy): Bacteria > Bacteroidota > Bacteroidia > Flavobacteriales > Flavobacteriaceae > Flavobacterium > Flavobacterium circumlabens. Next base: position 262,448 of record NZ_SLWA01000006.1, read on the forward strand.
GGAAGCAAAACGACTTCCCGATCGGATGATGACACTAACTCATTGGATTTTACCTTAACTTTACCGGTGCGAACAAGAACTTCAACATCAGGCTGATCGGAATAAGCTTTCACTCTAAAACTAGTTCCTACGACTTTTGTGACGATTTCGTTTGCGTAAACGAAGAAAGGCTTTTTAGGATTTTTACTAATTTCAAAGAAACCTTCGCCGGACAAATACACCTTTCTTTCGTTTCCGGTAAAGATTTTAGGGTAACTTAATTTACTATTGGGCTGTAATAAAACCGAACTTCCATCGGATAATGTAATGATTTGCGGTTTATTGGAATTATTGGTCTGTTCTACCAATCCTTCACTGTTTTTATCTATAAGCTCTTTATAAGTTACAGTTTCATGGGCTTCACTAAAATTGTTTTTGTAAAACCAAACCGACAGTAAGCAAAAAAACAATGTTGCTGCAACTCCGGAAAGAAAATATTTCTTAAAGAATCTTAGTTTGGTATTTTTACGGATATCAATTTGCTTTTGGCTGTTTTCAATTTTGATCCAGGTATTTTGCAACGCTCTGTGAATATCCGAAGCTGATAGTTTTGACTCCGGCACTTTCATGGCAAGCAATATCAATCTGGCATCTTCAACCAATTTCGCACGCTGTTGATTTTCCAGAGTCCATTCTTCCCAGCCCTCTTCATCAACTTTAGATAAGATCCAGGCCTGGAATGATTCATCAGATAAAAAATCTTCAATTTCGGTATAGGTGTTACGTTTTTGCATCTGTAAAATGAGGTTACAAAAACATAGAGGACAGCTCTCTTATTGTATACTCACCAAATTGTGATTTTTTTTATTCTTTTTTAAAAAAAATTAAAAAGTACCTGAAGATAATAGTGTAATTAAGGATAAAGTACCTTTCCATTCTTTACGAAGCGTCAGTAAACCACGGTACAACAAATTACTTGCCGACTGATAATTTACTTCCAGCATATCGGCGATTTGCTCTACCGTCAGACCCTGATGGTACTTAAGATACAGCGCTTCTTTTTGTCTCGGTGGCAGATCATTCAGTAAATTATTCAAATGGGCAACTTTTTCTTTTGTTGCATAATCATCATCGTCTATAAGCTCGTGTTCTACCGAAAATTCCAAACGAAAAGCGATAGAATCGGTACTGGTAGACTTTCGAAAAATATGATCTCTTTCGTGCAAACGGGCAATTCTTTTACGAACACTTGATAATAAGTAGGCTTTTACAACGACAGAACTTTGCAGTGTTTTTCTATATTTCCAGACATCGATAAAAACTTCCTGTACACAATCCTGTACTTTTTCCGAATACGGTGACAGTGAATTGCCATAACTCACTAAATCACTAAAATACTTTTCAAATAACGTAGAAAAGGATTTTTCATCACTTTCCCTCATGTTATTCCAAAGAGTAATATCATCAAAAGTGTTTTGTACAGTTGTGGTTTTCATAATTTATTTTGGCGCAGAATTCTTAAAAAAGATATTTTTACTTAATACAGAGAATACAGTTTTTTAACATTATTCATTGTATTTGTGCGATAAATATATAAAAGCAAATATATAAAACCAATTTTTTTACACAAAAGAGACAGTTTCCTAACTTGGAAAACTGTCTCTTTTGTTGATTTAGCTGGCTGCCTGAGCGAATGTTAAAATTATTATTATTTAAAAATGTCAGATTTTATAACATAAATTAGCAGCATTATTTTTTAATAAATTTTACGGCCGAACTTCCTTTGTCTGTTTTTACTTTTAAAATATAATTGCCTGTTCTTAAATTTGAAACATCAATTGAAGAAGTAGCATGGGCATTGGGAACAGCAATAACTAATTGTCCCAAAATATCATAAACGGCCAATGCTCCTATTTCTAAATTATTCTTCGACGCAATATTTAAAACATCCTTAACCGGATTTGGATAAATACTGAAGTACTTTGAAAATTCAAAATCCGGAGTACCTAAAGTTTTAAAAGTTGACGTTGCCTTGTTGGTTAAAATCGGGAAATTATAATCAAAATAAATATTCGCTTCATTAGTAAAAGAGTCCCCTGTTTTTAAAGTCGGCAAAGTTTTAATTTTAAAGGCAATATAACCGTCATTATTAGCATTGTCAAAAGGCAGATTTATTTTTTCAAAAATAAATTCGACTTTATTTTCACCTGAAATCTTAGTGATATAAGAATGACTTTCGTCAGTGGGAACCAAAGTCGAAAGATCAAACTTTGATACATCAATCAGGTCTTTTACCACAATATTTTCAGCAGGATAGGTTCCTGTATTTTCAAAACGAATTAAATAATGAACATACTCTCCTATTAGTTCTGGTTTGATGACATCACCTTCCAGACACGTTTTATCATTGGGATCATAAGATCCTACAACGGTTTGGCGCAGGGCAAAAGAGTTGTCGACCGGTTTTTCATCATCCGCGATTGGCAGGATTAAGGTATTAAAACTCAATCTGTCATTAATATTTACCGCAGGAGTTTCCATTGGCGAATTGACATTTAGGGTAACTAAAATTTCTCTGCTTTCAAAAGGCTGCAAGTTTGCATACTCCCAAACCAATTTGTTTGTTAGCTCACTTGTGATTTGAGGAACCGCAGCTATAAAATCTAACACCCCATCATTAAAATCAAATGAAACTGAACCTGATTTTACCTGGTTTCCTTTGTTTTTATAAACTAATTTATAAGTAGCATCAAATCCTGGCCTTGCCGGAATTAGTGGTAAAAGAGTTACCTCCAAATCCTGATGATCCCCGTTTGGAGTGACACAGAAATTTTGAACAAATGGGCTTGCAGCTCCCGGAAAGGTAATTGAAACTGATTCAGGCGAAACTTTAAAATAAGCGGGGTTTTCAATAACCGGACTTATAGTATGAGTTCCCTCTCCTACTTGTAATTCATAATTCCCGGAAGAGTTTGCAATAATATTGGAGGATTTTACTCCATCTGTAATTTTATATTTTAAATTAGGCAGCTTAATATCCGATTCGTCACAGTCATTATTATTACTGTCAAACTTATTAGTCCCCTTTAAAGTATAAAAAACACCACCCGGAGTAAAGGAACAATAGGTGTTTACAGAAAAAGGATATGGCGCACCATAACTTGGAAACAAGAAGTCAAGCTCGTCCTCATTACAACATATATATTTTAAATTGTCATTGCTGTAATATTGATAGTTGTATTTCCTGATTCCATTTTTTTGATTAACAAACAGAAGGTTATTATTGTCTATATGTATATTAGCTAATAACGGACAAGAACTGATATCTAAATTTTCTATTTTATTAAAACTGATTGTAAGCCATTCAAGCTTTTTTAATTTATCTACTTCAATAGAAGTTAAATTATTGTAATTACAGTATAATCCTTTAAGATTAAGTAACTCATTTACGTCAAGGGCGCTTAGTTTATTATTATTACAGCTTACATTTTCGAGACTGTTTGAATTTTGAAGATTCAGTATTTGGAGTTCATTGTAATTTACATCTAAATAGGTCAGACTTTTTAAATTTGAGGCATCTAATGCTGTCAATTTATTAATCCAGGCATCTACGTGAAATAAGCTGTTACAGCCAGAAATTTTTAACGAGGTTAATTTATTATTATAGACATTTATTTTTTCGAGTTTTGTTAAACCGCTTACATCTAAGGATATTAATCCACCTGTACTCATAACAACCTCTTTTAAATCTTTGCAGGTCGTTAAATCTAAGGCAGTGAATAAATTACCACTTGCAAATAAGGTCTTTAATTTTAATAAGCCGCTTACATCTAATAAGGTTAAGTAAGCGCTGTCTGCTTCAACAGTCTCTAGTTTTGTAAAACTTCTTAAATCTAAAACTCCAAAATTAGTAGAACTGCAATTTAATGAGGTAAGATTAGTGCAGCCTGTAAAATCTAGATTTTTTAGATTATAATTTGCCTTGCAATTAAAATATTGAAGCTTAGTAAGCGCACTAATATTTAGACTTTTTATATCATTATAATAAACACTTCCTTCATTACTTAGATCCAGATCATTTAATTGGGTAAAATTTTCTATTTCTGCCAAGTCGGAAATTAGAGAATTACTCAAATTCAGTGAACTTACATTTTGTGCTTCTGATACTTGTATTTCGTAATCTCCATTGAGATCAATTTTACAATAATTTCCTTGTAAGTCTTTTGCAATTGTATTGGAAGTATTGGCCTGAATTAATTTTGTTTTAAAATTAGAATCTTTAAATTGAATTACTTGCGCGTTTACTTTAACCAATAAAAAAAAGGTAAATAAAAAAAAGTAGTTTTTCTTCATAAGATGTTTTTGAAGAAGTAAATATAGCATTTTAAGTAACAAAGTAATTCTTGCCAAAATATTTTATTACGAATTTATTAAGAAAACTAAAATGTGTTCATTTCGTTAATTATATTTGCTTCTGTAATCTGATTCCCTTAAAATTATAAATGAAAAAAACACTTTTTGTGCTTCTGATAGTACTAACTTCAAACCTTGCAAAAGCGCAGTTAGTCATTGATAATTCAACCTTAACTCCACAACAATTAGCTCAAAATATATTACTTGGACAAGGAATTAATATTTCAAATATTAAGTTTAACGGATCGGCTGCTGCTACAATAAGTGATCAGATTGCCCTGTTTGATAATGGCGCAACAACAAACATTGGCATCAATAAAGGTTTAATTTTAAGTACCGGAAATGCAATTATAGCTAAAGGCCCAAATGATCAGGGACAGGCAACTCTACCAACATCTAATCCGGTTCAGGGAGATCCCGACTTATCAATTTTAACTAATAATCAGCCCATACAGAATGCAGCTGTTCTTGAATTTGATTTTGTTCCTGTTGGAAATAAACTGACTTTTAATTTTGTTTTTGCATCTGATGAATATCCGGAGTTTGTAAATGATTCCTATAATGATAATTTTGGATTTTTTATTGCCGGACCCGGAATAACGGGACCATATTCGGGAAATGCAAAAAATATTGCCCTAATTCCCACAACATCTTTACCTGTTTCAATTAATAATTTAAATAACGGCAATTCAAATAGCGGCCCCTGTGAATATTGTCAATATTATGTAAATAACGATAGCGGTACCACTATACAATATGATGGATTTACTAAAGTTATTCAGGCCGTTTCTGATGTTCAATGTGGACAGACCTATCATATAAAACTTGCAATTGCAAATGTTCTAGATAATAATTATGACTCTGCCGTATTTATAGAAGGTGCAAGTTTTAGTTCATCGGGAATTAATTTAGGCGCAGATTTACAGATTTGTTCCGCAACTAATTATACTTTAAAAACAGGACTAGACGCTTCCGTTGTGCATGAATGGACATTTAACGGAGTCGTGATTCCACTTCAGACAGGTCCTGAAATTACAGTAAATCAGTCCGGTACTTATGGCGTAAAGGCAACTCCGATCGGAATAGGATGTCCTGTTTCTGATGAAATAAAAATACAATTTAGTACTGTCATGGAGCCGTATCTTTATTGTGGAACAAAAACAGCAAACTCAATTACTTTTGATTGGTTAGCTTTAGGATATGCAGAATTTTCTGTGGCCTATAAAATTGGAACTAACGCCATTGTAGATGTTGGATTTCTTGGTAAAGTATATTCCTATACGGTTCAAAATGTACCCCATGGCGAAACGGTTACAATAACTGTTACTCCTGTAGGAACACCTGCAGAATGTTTTGGTCCGAACTCAATTTCCTGTATATTGGACACTTGTGTATTAACGCCCACGATCACTAACAGTCAGGGGCCAACTTCCCAGCAAACTTGTGCAGATACAATTGTTTCTGATATGAGTTATACGATTGGCGGTGGAGCGACAGCTGCTTCTATAACTTCAGGAAGTCTGCCAGATGGCGTAACAGGAACTTTAGTTGGGAATGTTTTTACCATTAGCGGAACGGCAACTTCATCGGGAACGTATAATTTCACCATTACGACCTCCGGAGGATGCGGTACCAATGCATCCGTTAACGGTTCTATTGTTATACTTGAAAGAACCCTACCCAGCTTTGCCCCGATTAATGCCATTTGTGAAGGTGGGAATTTTATGCTTCCATTACAATCTATTAATGGTATACCGGGAACATGGAGTCCTGCGGTTAATAATTTAACAACTACAGAGTACACCTTTACGCCCAATTCCGGACAATGCGCCACTACTACTAAATTAACTGTCGCTATAAATCCAAAGACAGTTCCGGTATTTACTGCCGTTGCACCAATTTGCGAGGGAGAAACTATTGTTCTTCCGGCCCAATCAAATAATGGGATCACCGGAACCTGGACTCCTGCTATAAATAATATAACGACAACAGAATATACTTTTGTTCCAAGTTTAGGAGAATGTGCTGCTACAACTAAATTAAATGTAACTATAATCCCGAAAACCAGCCCTGTATTTACCGCGATTGCTCCAATTTGTGAAGGCGAAACAATTGTACTTCCTTCACAATCAGACAACGGAATTCCCGGAACATGGACTCCCGCAATAAACAATTCAACAACGACTGAATACACGTTTACCCCAAATTCAGGGCAATGCAGCACTACTGCAAAATTAACCGTAAGCGTAAATCCAAAGACAATTCCACTATTTACCACTATCGCACCAATTTGTGAAGGAGAAATTATTATGCTTCCGGTACAATCAAATAATGGAATTGTAGGAACCTGGTTACCGGCGATCGACAACCTTAACACTACCGAATATACTTTTACTCCGGCTAATGGCCAATGTGCAGCAGCGGAAAAACTTACCGTTACAGTTTATGCCAAGCCACAACTGAAAATTGAGGATGGAAAAATTTGTATTGAAAACGCAACAAATAATCTCATTCAACCCTATCTTTTAGATACACAGTTAAATAATTCATTGTATAATTTTGAATGGTTTTTGGAAGCAACTAAAATCGAAAATCAAAACAATAGTACATTAGAGGCAAAAGAAACGGGCCATTACGCTGTAATTGCAATCGATAAAAACACCAATTGTATTTCAGATATTGCAGAAGCGATAGTGACAAGTACTAAAACTGATTCCGGCGAAATAACAATCGTACAATCTGAATCCTTTTCCGAAAATTCAACTATAACGATAAATGTAAAAAATGCTTCAGGAATTTTTGAATATCAAATCGACAACTCCGATTTTCAATTTTCAAATCAATTTACGGATGTGGCTTCCGGAAAACATAGCATAACGGTTAGAAGCGTAAATGGATGCACTAATCTAACTAAAGAAATTATAGTAATAGGATATCCTAAATTCTTTACGCCAAATGGTGATGGCCATAATGATACCTGGAATATTATTGGTTTTGATGGAATACAAAATGATCGGATTTTTATATTTGACCGTTATGGAAAATTGTTAAAGCAACTCAATTCTAAAGTTTTAGGATGGGACGGAACATACAACGGATACCAAATGCCTGCAACTGATTACTGGTTTAAAATAATTTTCACCGAAGACAAAATTGAAAAAGAATTTAAATCTCATTTTACTTTAAAGAGATAAAATTATTGCACATAAAAAAGGAGCCTGAAATTTTCAGGCTCCTTTTTTATGCATTTAGAGTTCTATTAAAATTTAATAAACTTCGAGCTTGAAGTTCCTTTATCGGTTTTAATTTTCAGGAAATAATTACCCGTTCTTAATTTTGAAACATCTATTGTCGAAACATCTGCAGCATTTGGAACTGCGATAACCAATTGTCCCAATACATCATAAACCGCAATTGATTTAATAGTGGCATCATTTTTTATAGAAATAATGTTTAAAACATCTTTTACCGGGTTTGGGTAAATATTAAAATACTTCGAAAACTCAAAATCCTGTGTTCCTAGAGTTTTAAAGGTAGAAGTTGCTTTGTTGGTGAGAATCGGAAAATTATAATCGAAATAGATATTGGCTTCGTTGGTAAACGAATCCCCTGTTTTTAAAGTTGGTAAAGTTTTGATTTTAAAAGCGATATATCCGTCATTATGTGCGTCATCAAATGGAAGATTTATTTTTTCGAAGATAAATTCTACCCTGTTTCCCTCCGAAATTTTGGTTGTATAAGAATGACTCGCACTTATTGGAACTAATGTCGAAATATCAAACTTTGATAAATCGATCATATCTTTTGCAACAATATTTTCTGCCGGATAGGTTCCTGTATTTTCGAAACGAATCTGGTAATGAACATATTCTCCAATTAATTCGGGTGTAATCACATCACCTTCAAGACACGTTTTATCGTTTGGGTCATAAGACCCCACAACGGTCTGACGCATAGCAAAGGAGTTATCGACTGGTTTTTCATCTCCCGTTACAGGAGTAATTAGAGCATTAAAACTCAAGCGGTCATTGATATTTACCGCAGGAGTTTCCATTGGTGAATTAACATTTAGGGTTACTGAAATTTCTCGTGTTTGAAATGGCTGTAGGTTTTCGTAATTCCAAACTAATTTATTTGTGTCCTGACTTGAAACAAGAGGGCTTGCAGATACAAAATCTAATACAGAATCATTAAAATCAAAAGTGACTGATCCTGACGTAATTTGGTTTCCTTTGTTTTTAAACACTAATTTATAACTCGTATCAAAACCTGGTCGGGCAGGAAGTATGGATAAGATAGAAATTTCCACATCCTGATGCTCTCCTTTTGGTGTAACACAAAAATTTTGAGTAAATGGACTTGTTTCTATTGGAAAAGTCGTCGTCGCAGAAGTTGGTAAAACTTCAAAATAATCCGGATTTTCAAGGATTGGTGTTATAGTTTGAGTTCCCTCTCCTACTGGAATTGAATAATTACCGGATTCGTCAGAAATTATATTTCCCTTCAGAGTTCCATTAGTAATATTAAAATTTAGATTTGGAAAGAAAATATCATCTGTATCACATCCATTTTTGTTACCATCAAATTTACTATTACCTTTTATTGTATAAAAGGTACCGCCTGGAGTAAAACTACAATATGAATTTACTACACAATTAGTAAAACCTGAATAACTCAGCATTTGTGTAATAGAATCGATCTGACTATCATCTACACAGATAAATTTTAAATCAGGATTATTACCAAATATAAGCTGACTATCTGGGCTTCCATTCTTTAAATTAAGATAAATTAACTGATTATTTCCGCAAAACAAATCATAAATATATTCAACGCCTGATAAATCAAGATTTGTTAATTGATTGTTCTCACAATGTATAAATAACAGTTTACTTAAGCCTGTCAGATCCAATTTTTCTAAATTATTAAAGCCACAATACAAATAAACTAATCCTTTTAAAGGTGTCAGATCTAAACTTTTGAATTTATTATTTACACATTTAAAATTAATCAAATTAACTAATCCTTTTACACTTATATCTGTTAATTGGTTTTCATTACAAAGCAGGGTTCTTAGATTAACTAATCCATCCAAATTTAAATTTGTGAGCTTATTATTGTCGCACACAAAAGTTTCAAGGTTTATACAACCGGAAACATTCACACTAACCAAATTATTAAAGTCGATTTTTAAATATTTTAAATTTAATGCACCAGAAACATTCAATTCAGTTAATTGACTGTTATCACAAAATATGTATTCCAGATTAGTTAAGCCGGTTACATTCAACTTCTGCACATTACTACCGGAGCATTTCAATGACTTAAGTTTTTTTAGTACTCTGAAATCAAGCTCATTTAGCAAATTATCATAGCAATCAAGGGTTTCGAGATTTTCTAATCCTTCTATATTCAAATTTGATATTTTATTACCGGAACAATAAAATTCCTTTAAATTTTTTAAACCTGGTAAATCTACTTCTGTTAATGAATTTCCAATACATTGCAAAATTCGAAGGTTTTTAAAATTTTCAACTCCTTTTATACTGGAAATGTTAAAAAAATTAACATTTATCTCGTAGACATTTAAAGCTTCAGCTATTTGAATTTCTCCATCACCATTAATATCGATATTAATTTTTTCTCCATTTTGATTTAAAGCGATGTAGCTATTATTATTTGATTCTAATAGTTTATATTTAAAAGTAACATCTGGAAAATATATAGTTTGAGCCTGAGAGGTTGCATATAAAAATAAAACGAATGTTAAAAAGTATAGTTTTTTCATTTAAATGATATTATAATTTAATAAACTTCACACCAGAAGTTCCGTTATCAGTTTTTATCTTCAAAATATAATTACCCGTTCTTAATTTTGAAACATCTATTGTGGAAACATCGACAGCATTTGGAACTGCGATAACCAATTGTCCCAATACATCATAAACCGCAATTGATTTAATAGTGGCATCATTTTTTATAGAAATGTTTAAAACATTTTGTGCCGGATTCGGATAAATATTGAAATACTTCGAAAACTCAAAATCCTGTGTTCCTAGAGTTTTAAAAGTAGAAGTTGCTTTGTTGGTGAGAATCGGAAAATTATAATCAAAATAAATATTGGCTTCATTTGTAAACGAATCCCCTGTTTTTAAAGTCGGCAAAGTTTTAATTTTAAAAGCGATATATCCGTCATTATATGCGTCATTAAATGGAAGATCTATTTTTTCGAATATAAATTCTACCTTATTTCCTTCTGAAATTTTGGTTGTATAAGAATGACTCGCACTTGTGGGAACTAATGTCGAAATATCAAACTTTGATAAATCGATCATATCTTTTACAACAATATTTTCTGCAGGATAAGTGCCGGTATTTTCGAAACGAATTAAATAATGCACATATTCCCCAATTAATTCAGGTGTGATCACATCACCTTCAAGGCATGTTTTATCGTTTGGATCAAAAGAACCCACAACGGTCTGACGCATAGCAAAGGAGTTATCGACTGGTTTTTCATCTCCCGTTACAGGAGTAATTAGAGCATTAAAACTCAAGCGGTCATTGATATTTACCGCAGGAGTTTCCATTGGTGAATTAACATTTAGGGTTACATTAATTTCGCGTGTCTCTAAAGCTTTTAAGTTGGTATAATCCCAAACCAATTTATTGGTCGTTTGATTGGTAATGGACGGGCTGGCAGCTACATAATCCAAAACAGCGTCATTAAAATCAAGTGTAACAGAACCTGATACCGTTTTATTTGCTTTATTTTTATAAACAATTTTATAAGTGGCATCGAAACCGGGTCTCGCCGGAACTGTCGATAAAATAGTAATTTCTATATCCTGATGCTCCCCTTTCGGCGTAACGCAAAAGTTTTGAGTAAACGGACTTGTTTGTGTTGGGAAAGTTACTACTAAAGATTCTGGGGAAACTTCATAATAGTTTGGGTCTTCCAGAATTGGTGTTATGGTATGAGTTCCTTCACCTACGGAAATTGAATAATTACCGGATTCGTCAGAAATTATATTTCCTTTTAGAGTTCCATCAGTAATATTAAAATTTAGATTTGGCAATTTAGTATCTGAAATATCACAGCCATTATTATCTGAGTCATACTTTTGATTTCCACTGATGGTATAATAAGTACCGCCTGGATTAAAGGAGCAATAAGAGTTTACAATACAATTATATCCTAAATTGTTAACTCTATTTTGAAAATCCATTACTTCAATTTCATCTGCACATATGTATTTTAACGTTGGATTGAAATTAAAAAAATAGTAATAATTATATGAAATACCATTCTTTATATAAAGGCTTTTTAATTTATTAAAGCTACAATCTAATTGCGATAAATTTTTACAATCTGAAACATCGAGACTGATAAGCTGATTGTCAGTACAATCAAAAACCATTAAGCTTTCGCAATTTTTTAAATTTACAGATGATATATTACTATAATTAAAACGTAATGAGAAAAGTTTTTTATGTCCTGAGAGATCAATAGAAGTATATAAATTGCCTCCACATTCTAAATCTTTAATATTTTGATTTTTTGATATATTAAGAGAAGTAAGAAAATTTTCTCCACATGCAAATGTTTCAAGATTGAACAATGCTGAAACATCTAGTACATCAAGTTTGTTTTTTCTGATCTTGAAATATGATAATTTACTCAAATTTGAAACATTGACAGTTTTTAAGTTATTACTACTACAATCTAAAGTCATTAGATTACTGATACCTGAAAAATCAAGTGCTTCAATTTGATTCTCATTACACTTTAAATCTATTAATTTATCTAAAAAAGGAATTATTAATATTTTTATTTTGTTTTGACTACAATCAATACTTTCTAAATTTAATAATCCAGTAGTATCTAAATTATAAAGTGAATTTTGCAAGCAAGTTAAAACCTTAAGATTTTTACAATCCGAAATATCTAAACTTGTAATACTATTAGAATAACAATCTAACTTTTCTAAGCTTGTTAATCCTTTTAAATCAATACTCTCAATTTTACTTCTTGAGCAAACCAATTCTTTTAAATTATTTAAACCAGAAAGATCCAAAGATGTCAAATAAGAATCTGCACAATAGAGATAAGTTAAATTTTTAAAATATTTAATACCTGTCAAATCATATAAAGGCAAACTAGTTGAACCAATGATATTTAAACTGTAAACCTTTGAAGCTTCATCTGCATCAATCTCTGTATCATTGTTTAAATCAATTTTCATTGGATTATTATTAATGTCTTTCGCAACATTATTTGTTTCATTAGCTTGCTGTAATTGAGCTTTGAAAAGAGCCCCCGGGATATTAATAATTTGAGCATTAACTGAAGATAAAAAGCAAAGAGCTAATAATAGAAAGTAGTTTTTGGTCATATTTTACATTTATTTTTGGTCTATAAATATATAAAGTCAAAAAGTCAAAACCTAACACTTAATAAAAAAAGCCTCACTGAAATTAGCGAGGCTCTTATATATTTTACTTAAAAAACAACTTTTTTAAAAAGCAACATTCCATCTTGGCAATTTACCATTTTCATCTAAGAAATTTTGCAAAACCTGTCCTTCAACAGTAGTTGGAATTCCTTTTACTTCAGCAGTAAAAGTTTCATACCAAACCACTTCAAGTGCGGTAATCTCTTCTAATTTCATTTGTGCAGGCCAGGAATATTTTCTTCCTGTTTTAGCAAACTGTTGTCCGTTTACGATTTTATCGTATAAACCACCGTTTTTACTTTTTAAAGTTCCATCGTTCTGAACAGTTCCTGTAGAACCTACCATGATTAATTCTTTTGCATCACCTTCAACAGCATAGACAACAAAAATTCCAGCACCCGCTTCCGGAGCATTACAAGTTTGTTCTAAACTATCTTCAACAGTAAAAGTAAAACTATTGCTTACTTTAAATTTTTCTAATTCTTTGTACATATTTCTTTTGTTTTATCACTAAGGTTCTATCCCGATAGCTATCGGGACTGAGGAACTAAGTTTCTAAGTGTTTATTTAATTTTTTTAAACAACATAAACGAAGAAAAAGCTCCATCTTATTTATTCAACAAGACGGAGCTTTTGGAATTTGTTATTTAAAACATTGGAAATTAACCCAATACTTCTTTTACTTTTTTACCAATTTCAGCTGGTGAATCAACAACGTGAATTCCGTTGTCTCTCATAATTTGTTTTTTAGCAGCAGCTGTATCATCAGAACCACCAACAATAGCACCTGCGTGACCCATTGTTCTACCAGCAGGAGCAGTTTCTCCGGCGATAAAACCAACAACTGGTTTACGGTTACCATCCGCTCTTACCCATTTAGCAGCATCAGCTTCTAATTGACCTCCGATTTCACCAATCATGATGATAATTTCAGTCTCAGGATCGTTCATTAATAATTCAACAGCTTCTTTAGTTGTAGTTCCAATAATTGGATCTCCACCAATACCGATAGCTGTAGTAATTCCTAAACCTTGTTTTACAACCTGGTCAGCAGCTTCGTAAGTTAAAGTTCCTGATTTGGAAACGATACCAACTGTTCCTTTTTTGAAAACGAAACCTGGCATAATACCAACTTTAGCTTCTCCCGGAGTTATTACTCCAGGGCAGTTTGGTCCGATTAATCTGGAATTTCTTTCTTTCACATAATTATTTGCTTTAATCATATCTGCTACAGGAATTCCTTCTGTAATAGCAATAATTACTTTAATTCCGGCATCAGCAGCTTCCATAATTGCATCAGCAGCAAAAGCAGGCGGAACAAAAATGATAGAAGTATCAGCTCCGGCCTGATCTACAGCATCTTTCACTGTATTAAAAACCGGACGGTCTAAATGGGTTGTTCCCCCTTTTCCAGGTGTCACACCACCAACAACATTAGTACCGTACTCAATCATTTGAGAAGCGTGGAAAGTTCCTTCGCTACCTGTAAATCCTTGAACAATTATTTTGGAATCTTTATTAACTAAAACACTCATGATATATATTTTATGTAGTTTTTAAAATTGTGATGCAAAAATAAGGTTTTGTAATGTATTTTAACCTTTTTGTCATCAAAAAAATTAAGAAAATTGACTCATTTGATAACCGCGATATAATTTATCGTCTTTAATCTGCCAAATGGTAGAAAAATGAGCTAACAACATTTCTTCTCTCGGATTTTCAATGGTCTTAACGTAGTGGGAATACCGTATGGATACTAAATCATCTTCGGCAATAATATGACTGATTCTGACTTTTGAACGCACATAGGCACGACTTAATTCATTAGCCATAGCCAACATGGAGTCGTTGTCGAGCATAATTAGGCCCTTCGTACTATTCCATTCCAGTATAACTTCAGGATGTAAATACGCTTTCATGATTTCGCTGTCAATCAAGGCATCCGACTTATAAAACTTTTGAACAAATTCTTTTATAGACATATCACTTCAATTTATTTAGAATTTCAGGAATCTTTTTGATATTGGCCAGTTGTTTTAATTTTTCTCTTGATTCTTCGATTGGGGTTCCGAAATAAGATTTTCCTCCTTCAACCGATTTTGTAACTCCTGTTTGTCCCATAATAACAGCCTTCGCTCCTATGGTAATACCGCTTGTTGTACCCACTTGTCCCCAAATCGTTACTTCATCTTCAATCACAACACATCCGGCAATACCTGTCTGTGAAGCGATTAAACATTTTTTCCCTATTACAGAATCATGTCCGACATGTACCTGATTGTCGATTTTAGTACCTTCTCCGATAGTGGTATCTCCGGTAACGCCTTTGTCAATAGTACAAAGTGCACCAATGCCAACATTATCTTCAATTACAACCCTTCCTCCTGATATCAACTGATCGAAACCATCGGGACGTTTTTTATAATAGAAAGCATCAGCTCCTAAAATAGTTCCGGCGTGAATAATTACATTATCACCAATCACAGTATGGTCATAAATGGAAACGTTGGAATGAATCAAACAGTTCTTTCCGATTTGTACATGATTACCAATAAAACTATTGGGCTGAATAACAGTTCCTTCGCCAATAACTGCAGAAGCGGAAACGGCTACATTAGCAGATTGAAAAGGCTTAAAATGTTTCGTCAGGGTATTAAAATCCCTGAAAGGATCATCAGAAATTAAAAGAGCTTTACCTTCCGGGCAATCTACTTTCTTATTGATCAGAACAATAGTTGCAGCCGATTGTAAAGCTTTGTCATAGTATTTGGGATGGTCGACAAAAACAATATCTCCCGGTTCAACAACATGTATTTCGTTCATGCCTGAAACTGGAAAGTTTTGGTCGCCTATAAATTCGCATTCAAGCAAATTTGCAATTTCTTGTAAAGAATGAATCTTTGGAAATTTCATATTTTATAATTAGAAAATTTGTCAATTAGAAAATGTGTCAATTAGAAATATGTCAATTAGAAAATAAATGTATTCAATTTCTGCTTAAGCATCAATTTTCTAATTGACTCATTGACAAATTATCCAATTAAAAAACTACTCTTTTACACGCTCCATGTAATTCCCTGAAGCAGTATCGATTTTAATTTTATCACCTTCGTTAATGAACAACGGAACATTTACATTTGCTCCTGTTTCTACCGTAGCAGATTTAGTAGCATTGGTAGCTGTATTTCCTTTAACTCCCGGTTCAGCATATGTAACTTCAAGAACTACAGAAGATGGCATATCTACTGATAAAGGCAAATCAGTTTCAGTATTCACCTGAACCATTACACTTGTTCCTTCTTTCAACAATCCCGGAGCATCCAGGATATTTTTATTCAAAGAAATTTGCTCAAAAGATTCTGTATTCATAAAATGAAATTCATCTCCTTCAGCATATAAAAACTGATAATTATGCGTCTCTACACGCACATCGTCTATTTTATGTCCTGCAGAAAAGGTATTGTCCAATACTCTTCCTGTAGTTAAACTTCTTAATTTTGTTCTTACGAAAGCCGGTCCTTTTCCAGGTTTTACGTGAAGAAATTCAACGATTTTATAAATATCATGATTGAATTTAATACACAATCCGTTTCTAATATCTGATGTAGATGCCATTTTTTTTTATTTTAGATTTAAGAGTGTAGATTTTAGATTCTTATTAAGAACCAAATCTTCTATATTTTTTATACTATTTTTTAATTTTATTATGCGTTCAGAAATCTAAAATTAGAAATCTATCCCGATAGCTATCGGGACTAAAATTAATAGTTTCCTGAATAACCTTTCATAATTCCTCTTGATGAATTTCTGATAAAATCCAGAATCTCATCTCTCTCAGGAGTCGCTTCCATTTCCGCTTCAATAATACTTAAAGCTTGTGTTGTATTGTAATTTTTTTGATAGAGAATTCTGTAAATTTCCTGAATTTCTCTTATTTTATCTGTACTGAAACCTCTTCTTCGTAAACCTACAGAATTGATTCCAACGTATGATAATGGCTCTTTTGCTGCTTTTGTAAATGGCGGAACATCTTTTCTTACCAAAGAACCTCCGGAAATCATAGCATGATCCCCAATATGGATAAATTGGTGAATAGCAGCCAAACCTCCAATTACGGCATGATTACCAACTACTACGTGACCTGCCAGTGCAACTCCGTTTACAATAATAGCATTGTTGCCAATTTCGCAATCGTGTGCAATGTGGGCATAGGCCATCACCAGACAATTGTTTCCTAAGATAGTTTGTCCCGAGGCAACTGTACCTCTGTTTATAGTTACACATTCTCTGATCGTACAATTGTCTCCAATAATTGCCAAAGAATCTTCTCCACCAAATTTTAGATCTTGTGGAACAGCTGAAATAACTGCCCCCGGAAAAATATTGCAATTTTTACCAATTCGAGCACCTTCCATGATGGTTACATTTGAACCAATCCAGGTGCCATCACCAATAATAACATTATTGTGAATTGTTGTAAAGGGCTCAATTACAACATTTTTAGCGATTTTAGCGCCAGGATGAACATAAGCTAATGGTTGATTCATCTGTATTTTTTATATTTTAAATTAAAATAATCTAATTTGGGCAACAAACGTAAACAATAAAATTGATTAATATTATTGTTTTCTTGCAATTTGAGCCATTAATTCTGCCTCAGTTACTAATTTTCCGTTTGCATATGCATTTGCCTGCATGTGACAAATTCCTCTTCTTATTGGAGAAATCAATTCACATTTGAAAATTAAAGTATCACCAGGCAATACTTTATGTTTGAACTTAACATTATCTATTTTCATGAAATAAGTTAAAT
This sequence comes from Flavobacterium circumlabens, assembly GCF_004345565.1. GTDB lineage: Bacteria > Bacteroidota > Bacteroidia > Flavobacteriales > Flavobacteriaceae > Flavobacterium > Flavobacterium circumlabens. Next base: position 280,109 of record NZ_SLWA01000006.1, read on the forward strand.
AATTTTCAGGATCCGGAACAGTGCTTAATACTAAAATCCCTCCTGTCTGAGCCATTGCTTCAACAATTAAAACCCCTGGCATAACCGGTGCTTCAGGAAAATGCCCTACGAAGAAATTTTCATTCATAGTTACATTTTTCATTCCCACCACATGACTTTCAGACATTTCAATAATTCTGTCAATCAACAAAAAGGGAGGTCTGTGTGGCAAAACGGCCATAATTTTATGAATATCCATCAGGGGTTCCTGATTTAAGTCATAAACCGGTACGTGATTTCTTTGCTCAATTTTAATAATCTTTGCCATTTTTTTGGCAAACTGAGTATTTACATAATGACCCGGTTTGTTTGCAATGATTTTACCCTGAATTCTTACTCCAATTAATGATAAATCACCAACAACATCAAGCAATTTATGTCTTGCTGCTTCGTTTGGATAATGCAACGTAAGATTGTCCAGAACACCATTTGGTTTTACTGAAATTTTATCTTTTCCAAAAGCTTTCTTTAAATTTTCCATTGTAGCATCAGATATTTCTTTATCTACATATACAATAGCATTATTTAAATCACCACCTTTTATTAATCCGTTTTCTAATAAAGATTCTAATTCATGTAAAAAACTAAAAGTTCTTGAATTAGCAATTTCGTCTTTAAAATCAGCTATACTTTTCATTGTTGCATTTTGGGTACCTAAAACTTTAGTACCAAAATCAACCATTGCAGTTACCTGATAATCATCACTTGGCATTACAAGAATCTCGCTTCCGGTCGTTTCATCAGTAAAAGAAATCACTTCTTTTACCACGTAAACATTACGTTTACCATCTTGTTCTTCGATTCCTGCTTTTTCAATAGCCTCTACAAAATATTTTGAAGAACCATCCATGATAGGTAGTTCTGAAGCATTTAATTCTATAATAACATTATCCAGGTCACAGCCTACTAAAGCAGCTAAAACGTGTTCCGGAGTCTGAATTTTTACACCTAATTTTTCTAGATTGGTACCTCTTTGTGTATTAACAACATAATTAGCATCAGCCTCAATGACTGGTTGGCCTTGCAAATCTATTCGCACAAAAGTGAAACCGTTATTAATTGGAGCTGGTTTAAAAGTCATTGTAACTTCTTTTCCAGTGTGTAATCCAACGCCTGTTAGTGAAATTTCATTTTTGATGGTCTTCTGTTTAACCATTATTTCCATTTTTTGGGTTTATTATTTGTTTTTTTAATTCTTCCAGTTCGGCTACGATTTTAGGTAAGTTTTTAAAATGAACATACGATTTATTAAAATCAGTATAGCCAAGTGATGGTGTTCCTTGCAAAATCTCATCATCTTTAATGTTTCTTGCCACCCCGGACTGAGCCTGCAACCTCACATTATTACCTATAACCAAGTGGCCTGCAATACCAACCTGCCCGCCAATCATACAGTTTTCGCCAATTTTTGTAGAACCGGCAACTCCCGATTGGGCTGCAATTACCGTATTTTTACCTATTTCTACATTATGGGCAATCTGAATCTGATTGTCTAATTTTACTCCTTTTCTAATAATCGTAGAACCAAGAGTTGCTCTGTCTATTGTAGTGTTAGCTCCAATATCTACATTATCTTCTATAATAACGTTACCAATCTGTGGCACTTTACTATAAATTCCCTCTTCATTTGGCACAAAACCAAAACCATCTGCCCCTATTATAGCACCGGAATGAATCGTACAATTGTTGCCAATTATGGTCTCTGAATATATTTTGGCGCCTGCAAAAATATATACATTATCCCCAATAACAACATTATCTCCGATAAAACTGTTAGGGTAAATTTTTACATTATCACCTAAAACCACATTTTGACCCACATAACTAAAACTTCCTAAATATAAATTTTCTCCATATTTAGCTCCTTCAGATATAAAAGACTGTGCTTCTATTCCGTTTTTATTCAATTTTACCTGATTATAAAACTCCAAAAGTTTAGAAAAAGAGGCATACGCATCGTCTACTTTTATTAAAGTAGTAGTAATCTCGGCCTCTGGTATAAAGCTATCGTTAACAATAGTTACTGATGCTTTTGTAGTATATATGTAGTTGATATATTTGGGGTTAGCCAAAAATGTAAGCGATCCTTCTTCACCTTCTTCGATCTTAGATAAGCGAGAAACTTCTGCATTGGGATTCCCAACAACTTCTCCTTCTAAAATCCCTGCTATTTGTTCTGCTGTAAATTTCATTGCGACAAAAATATAAAAAATAGATTTTAAATGTTAATTTTAGATAAGTTGTTTTGGAAAACAGATGTAATATTTTGTCACCAGTTTAGATAATGATTTCAAATTCAGCTGATCAGAAGCTTCAACAACATCTTCAATTGTTTTATCTTTTTTCAAAATTCGTATCGGTTCCGCTTCTTTGCTGTAAGCCTGATTTTTTATTTTTCCTCTAAAAATAAAATAACCCGCTTCTAACAATGTAATATGATGTTCTTCTGCAAATTCTTCTTTTAAGGACTGGGATTCTTCCATCGGGATTTTTTCAGCACTAAGTTTAATCTTAAGTAAATCCCTGTTAATGATCATTTTACTTAAAGTAGAAAGGATAAAATCATCTTGCTTTTGCCAGGCTTTCAATGCGCTGATAATATCAAAATCGTCCAGTTGTGAAAACAAATCCAATTTTTCAGCGTCAAAATCTTCCAGCGTAATTTTGTTTTTCATAAAATACAAAAGAGGTTCACTGCAAGGCAGATTCACCCCTTTTAGCGTCAGTTCTTTGGCTCTCTTTAAAACTTTCATCAGAATTAATTCCGCTACCAGACTTGTTTTATGCAAATAAGCCTGCCAGTACATCAATCTTCTTGACAGCAGGAATTTCTCTACAGAATAAATCCCTTTTTCTTCAATCACCAGGACTCCGTCCACGACATTCATCATCTGAATCAATCGCTCGGAATTGACATTTCCTTCTGCAACACCGGTGTAAAAACTATCTCGTTTCAAATAATCCATTCGATCCATATCTAACTGACTTGAAATCAATTGCAACATGAATTTCCGGTGATAATCTCCTTTAAAAACCTGAATGGCCAAACTTAGTTTTCCCTCAAATTCATCATTCAGCTGATTCATAAACAACAATGAAATAGCTTCATGATTCACATCTTCTACAATACTTTTTTCCATTGCATGCGAAAATGGCCCATGACCAATATCGTGCAGTAAAATGGCAATATATAAAGCATTCTCTTCTTCTAATGAAATGGCAACTCCTTTAAAACGAAGTGTTTCTATCGCCTTTTGCATTAAATGCATGCAGCCTAAGGCATGATGAAAACGGGTATGATTCGCCCCCGGATATACCAAATAAGACAATCCCATCTGAGAAATACGGCGCAAACGCTGAAAATACGGATGCTGAATTAAATCGTAAATAAGCTCGTTTGGGATGGAAATAAACCCGTAAATAGGGTCGTTGAATATTTTTAACTTATTAATTTGAGTCACTATTTGGTTCTTTTTTAGGTCAACAAATATAAGTAAATAACTATAAAGAGTTTTCGGTTTTTGATTTAAAATGACGGCGTTACATAAGAACAGCTTCTCCAACAACAATTGAGCAAAAGGTATTTGAAAAAAAACATAATTTGTTATTCTTAATTTTATACTATTTTTAATACTTTTTAAGTTCTATACCTTTAAATTGCATTAAAATTAATTTTGTTTATGGATAAGATAAAAATACTTTGGGTCGATGACGAGATCGATCTTTTGAAACCACATATATTATTTCTTGAAAAGAAAAACTACGCTGTCACCACTTGCAATAATGGTTTAGACGCAATTGCATTGTTTGAGGAAGATAATTTCGACATTGTTTTTTTAGATGAAAATATGCCCGGAATGAGCGGTCTGGAAACACTTTCTGAAATGAAAGAAAAAAAATCAGCCACTCCGATGATTATGATTACCAAAAGTGAAGAAGAATACATCATGGAAGAAGCGATTGGTTCTAAAATCGCCGATTACCTGATAAAACCGGTAAATCCAAATCAGATTTTATTGAGCCTGAAAAAAAATCTGGACCATTCGAGATTAATATCCGAAAAAACAACTCTGGATTACCAGAAAGAATTCCGAAAAATCTCAATGGAATTAGCCATGGTTAACTCCTTTGAAGATTGGGTTGAATTATACAAGAAATTGATTTTCTGGGAATTAGAACTCGAAAACATCAATGATCAGGGAATGATTGAAATTCTCGAGTCTCAAAAGGTAGAAGCCAATTCCCAATTTGGAAAATATATCGAACGCAATTACGAAGACTGGTTTGCGCCAAAAGCAGACAAACCGATTCAGTCACATACTTTATTCAAGGAATTGGTGGTTCCTGAAATCAAAAAGAAAGACAAACCTATTTTGTTCGTTGTCATTGATAATTTGCGCTACGACCAATGGAAATCTTTTGAAACTGTTGTAGCCAACTACTATAAATTAGAAAAAGAAGTCCCGTATTTTTCTATTCTTCCAACTGCTACACAATATGCAAGAAATGCTATTTTCTCCGGTTTATTGCCAACAGAAATGGAAAAACAATTTCCACAATATTGGAAAAATGACGTCGAAGACGGAGGAAAAAACCTCTATGAAGCCGAATTTTTAAGCGCACAATTAAAACGTCTAGGTCTGAATATAAAGGAAGATTATTTTAAAATCACCAATTATGCAGGCGGAAAAAAACTGGCCGAGAACTTCAAAGCGTTAAAAGGCAATGATCTGGTAACGGTGGTCTATAATTTCGTCGATATGTTATCGCACGCCAAAACCGAAATGGACGTCGTAAAAGAACTCGCCTCTGATGATAAGGCATATCGCTCCCTGACCCTAAGCTGGTTTAAAAACTCTCCTTTACTGGAAATTATACAGCAGGCACAACTTTTGGGTTTCAAACTGATCCTGACTACCGATCACGGAACTATAAATGTAAAAAATCCATCAAAAGTTGTCGGAGATAAAAATACAAGCTTAAATTTGCGTTATAAAACAGGTCGTAGTCTGACCTATGAACAAAAAGATGTTTATGTTGTCAAAGAACCAAAAGATATTGGTTTACCGGCCATAAACATGAGCAGTTCATTTATATTCGCTAAAAATGATTTCTTTTTGGCCTACGTAAACAACTATAACCATTATGTGAGTTATTATAGAAATACATACCAGCACGGTGGAATTTCATTAGAAGAAATGATTATTCCGTTTTTGGTATTCAACCCTAAGTAGGAAAGTTTTTAGTCGCAGTTTACAGCTTTTACGCGGAGACTGAAAATTGAGACTTATTTAAAATAAATGCCACAGATTTCACAGCTTCACACAGATTAAAAATCAATAAAATCTTTTTAATCTGTGGCAAAAAAAAGTTTTAAGTCGCAGTTTTAGTTTTCAAGCTGAGACTGACAACTGGGACTTGTTTAAAAATGCCACGAATTTTACAAATTTCTTTCATCAAAATTCGTGAAATTCTTGACAAAAAAAATTATCACTAAATAATTAACAATGAATATCGTTTTTTCATTAGATCAGATTAAAGAAGTAGCAGCACAAATTTTGACTCAGAACCCAAAGAAAATCATTCTTTTCAACGGAGAAATGGGCGTTGGAAAAACTACTTTAATCAAACAATTGTGCAAAACCCTTGGAGTTGAAGACGCCACAAGCAGTCCGACTTTTTCTTTGGTTAATGAATACTATACGTCTGACAACCAAATTGTTTATCATTTTGATTTTTACCGTTTGAATAAAGAAACAGAAGCACTTGATATGGGTGTTGATGATTATTTGTATTCCGGTAATTGGTGTTTTATTGAGTGGTCAGAAAAAATAGGAAGTCTTATTCCCGATGAACATTCTGTTATAACAATTGAGTTATTGGCTGATGGAAAAAGGGAATTGAATTTAGCTTAATTATTGCACAGAGAGGCACTAAAATGGTACGGAGAAAAACAAAAAAACGTCTAAAAGTTTTGTGAATCTTTCCGAAATCTCAGCGAATCTTTGTGAATGACCTGATTATAATAAAATTATTAAAAATGAATCCGCAGCATAAAGTAGAAATAATTCCTTATTCAGCTGATCTAAAAGAGGCTGTCAAAATCCTGAATACAGAATGGCTGAAAAAGTATTTCAGAGTGGAGGAAAAAGATGAATTAGTCCTTTCGAATCCACAGGAATATATTATTGATAAAGGCGGATTTATTTTCTATGCCAGATATAACGATGAAATCCTTGGAACTTATTCGTTGCTAAAAACAGATGACTCAACATTCGAACTCGGAAAAATGGCGGTTTCGGATAAAGCGCAGGGACTTGGAATTGGCAACAAAATGCTGGTACACTGCATGGCTGTAGCTGAGGAAAATAACATTAAAAAACTGTTTTTATATTCGAACAGGATATTGCTTCCGGCGATTCATCTGTATGAAAAATTTGGTTTTAAGGAAATTCCTTTGGAAGAAGGGATTTATGAAAGAGCTGATATTAAAATGGAAAAAATAATGCCCTAATTATTAATGTTTTATTAGCAGAATATTTCTACTAATTTTAAAACTTTTTACGTAATTTGTACCCTTAATATTTTTTGAATAATACATGTCAATTACCTTAACTCCATTTACGAAACAACAATTGTTGCCACAAGAAGAAAAACTTGAAGTTGGCCGATTTAAAAGAGAGCTTTTTATAGGAATTCCTAAAGAAACAAGTTATCAGGAACGTCGTATATGCCTGACTCCGGACGCTGTGAACTCATTAACTTATGAAGGCCATCGCGTTATGATTGAATCCGGAGCCGGAGAAAGTTCAAGTTATACTGATAAAGAATATTCAGATGCCGGTGCAGAAGTAACAAAAGACACCAAAAAAGTATTTGGCTGTCCGATGCTCCTTAAAGTAGAACCACCGACTTTAGCTGAAATCGAAATGATTAATCCTGAAACGATTATCATTTCAGCCATTCAGTTAAAAACAAAGAAGAAAACATACTTTGAAGCTTTATCACAAAAAAAGATAACCGCACTCGCTTTTGAATATATTAAAGATGAAGACGGATCTTATCCCGCTGTAAAATCATTAAGTGAAATTGCAGGAACTGCTTCCATACTTATTGCAGCAGAATTAATGATCACCGATGAATTTGGGAAAGGCCTTTTATTTGGCAACATCACAGGCGTCCCTCCTACTGAAGTTGTTATTTTAGGAGCCGGAACCGTAGGGGAATTTGCCGCTAAAACAGCCATTGGTCTTGGTGCAAACGTAAAAGTTTTTGATAATTCAATTACTAAATTGCGTCGCTTGCAGAATAATTTAAATCAAAGAATTTTTACTTCTACCGTTCAGCAAAAAGCATTACTGAAAGCATTAAGACGCTGCGATGTGGCTATCGGAGCCATGCGCGGAAAAGAACGTTGTCCTATTATAGTCACAGAAACTATGGTAGAACACATGAAAAAAGGTGCCGTAATTGTTGATGTAAGCATCGATACCGGAGGCTGTTTTGAAACCTCTGAAGTTACGACGCATGAAAAACCAACCTTCATCAAAAGCAATGTTTTGCACTATTGCGTACCCAATATCCCTTCCAGATATTCCAAAACCGCCTCACTTTCAATAAGTAACATTTTAACCCCATACCTGCTTCAAATAGCAGAAGAAGGTGGCTTGGAAAGTTCTATCAGATGCAATAAAGGCCTGAAAAACGGAGTGTATCTCTATCATGGAATCCTGACCAATAAAGCTATTGGAGAATGGTTTGATTTACCGGATAACGATATCAATTTACTTGTGTTTTAAAGGAACTTTAATGTACCTTTGCAAAAAAAATATTTCATGAAGTTCGTACATCGTTTTGCTTATTATTTGATTGGTCTTATTATGGGATGCTTTTTTGTAGCCCTTGTTTTTAGTGGAAAAGACACCAGATGCAATTACTTTCCAAATGCCCGTGTTTTAAATAATCTGCGTACAAAACCTTTTGAATATTCTCCAAAAGCAATTCAGACATTAAATGAAAAATGGGTTGATACTGCCGATATCCGAAAAACGTTAACTTACGGAGATGTTGATTTTGATCAAAGCAATGTGCCTTTCAAAAAAGGAAAACTTTATATCATTGAAGGCAAAATAAAAGAACAGGAAATTATCCTAAAAGTAATCAATTACGAAAACAAAGCTGTTTTAGACGAGATTGTTAAAAAACCTGTCGAAAAATAGTTCCTAAAGTCTAATACTAATCGAGGTTTGTCATTTCGAGGAACGAGAAATCACATCCACAGAGCAACGAACCGTTAATCCGTTATGTGATTTCTCGTTCCTCGAAATGACAAGATTCTGAGAAATATTTTAAACCAATGTGATATGTGACTAAAATCACTTCTATGGTTTAAGATTACCATTCAATTTCTTTAATCCCTTTTGATTTCAGGAAAGTATTAGTCTGACTAAAATGTTTGTTCCCAAACCAAAATCCTCTGTTCGCGCTTAAAGGAGAAGGATGTCCCGATTTTAAAATATGATGTTTTGCAGCATCAATTAAGGCTGCTTTCTTCTGGGCAAAACCTCCCCAAAGTAAAAAAACGACATTTTCACTCTCAGCCGAAATTTGCTTAATAACGGCATCTGTAAATTTTTCCCAGCCTTTTCCCTGATGGCTTCCGGCTTCAGATTGTCGGACTGTTAAGGTAGCGTTTAAAAGAAAAACACCCTGATCTGCCCAACGTTCCAAATTACCTGTTTTTGGTAATGGTTTATTTAAATCTGTTTCGATTTCTTTAAAAATATTCTGGAGAGAGGGCGGAAATGAAATTCCGTCATTTACAGAAAAACACAATCCATTGGCCTGATTAGGTCCGTGATAGGGATCCTGTCCAATAATGACAACTTTTACCTGATCAAAATGACAATGGTCAAAAGCAGAAAAAATCTGACTTCCTTTTGGATAACAAACTTTGGTAGTGTATTCTGATTTTACGAAAGCAATTAATTCGTTGAAATAGGTCTTTTCAAACTCCTCTTTCAAAACGGGCTTCCAGGAATCATGCATTTTAACGTCCATACTTTTTTTATGCGAATTTCGGAATTTTTTTATTGCAATCATATTTACACACTATAAAATTAGAGCAAAACTTTACCTCATTCAATGCTACAATTTTTGTACTTTTGCGTGACTTTCATAAAGAGAATAAATGATCAGTATTACCGAAAAAACATTACAAGACTTACAATTTCCAACCGTACTCGAAACCATTTCAGCTGGTTGCAATACCGACATTGGAAAGGAAAAAGCTTTACATATAACTCCATTTAGAGACAAGGAAACTTTGATGCAGGCTTTGATGCAGACATCAGAATATGTTTCGTCGTTTCAGAATAATAACGCAATTCCAAATCATGGTTTTGACGCGATAACGCACGAAATTAAATTTCTGGCCATAGAAGACAGTTTTCTGGAAGTAGGCAGTTTCAGGAAAATTGCGACACTTTCATCAACATCGAATTTCCTGGTGAATTTCCTTAAAAAATTTGATGATTATTATCCGAATTTAAATGCAAGGGCTTCAAGAGTCGAATATACAAAAGATATAGTAACGCTAATTGATGCGATTGTAGACAAATATGGAGAGATAAAAGACAACGCCTCGCCTGCCCTTTTGAGCATTCGACAAAATATGAATATCGTTCGCGGCAAAGTAAACCAAAGTTTCGGAGTTGCCCTTACACACAATAATAGTCTTGGTTATCTGGATGATATTAAGGAAAGTTTTGTACAGAACCGCAGGGTTTTGGCAGTTTTGGCCATGTATCGCCGCAAAGTGAAAGGTTCTATTTTAGGAAGCTCCAAAACCGGAAGTATTGCCTATATCGAGCCGGAAGCAACCTTGCAGTATTCGCGTGAACTTAGCAATCTTGAATACGAAGAGAAAGAGGAAATTATGCGAATTTTAAAGCAACTATCAAATTCAATTCGTCTTTTTTTACCGTTATTGATTGAATATCAGGAGTTTTTAAGTGATATTGATGTTGTTGCCGGAAAAGCAAAATATGCCAACAGGATCAATGGAATTCTTCCGACCATTACAGAAGAAAGAAGATTATTCTTCAGGGAAGCCTATCATCCGATTTTGTATCTGAATAACAAACAAAAGAACGAAATCACCCACCCACAAACTATTGAATTAAAACAAGATAACCGAATAATTGTTATTTCAGGACCTAATGCAGGAGGAAAAACAATTTCGCTTAAAACAGTGGGTTTGCTGCAATTGATGTTGCAGTCCGGAATGCTGATTCCGGTACACGAACGCAGCGAAACTTTCCTGTTTGACAGAATCCTGACCGACATCGGTGATAATCAATCCATTGAAAATCATTTAAGTACCTATAGTTATCGATTAAAAAACATGAATTATTTTCTGAAAAAATGTAATAAAAAAACCATGTTTCTGATTGATGAATTTGGTACAGGTTCTGATCCTGAATTGGGTGGTGCTTTGGCAGAGATTTTCCTGGAAGAATTCTATCATCGTGAAGCTTTCGGAATTATCACCACGCATTATTCTAATCTGAAGATTCTCGCCAACGAATTGCCTTTTGCCACAAACGCCAATATGATGTTTGATGAAAAGTCATTAGAACCCATGTATAAACTGGCTCTTGGTCAGGCCGGAAGTTCGTTTACATTTGAAGTTGCCTTAAAAAACGGCATTCCGTTTGGATTGATTAATCGTGCGAAAAAGAAAATTGAAGTCGGTAAAGTCCGTTTTGATAAAACGATTGCAACTCTCCAGAAAGAACGTTCCAAACTCGAAAAAACTTCTATCAATTTGAAAGAAGAAGAAACCCGTGCGCGTGAGGAAAGCAAAAAAATGGAAAACATCAATGTAAAAATCAAACAAAAACTGGAAAGCTATCAGGAATTGTATGACAGCAATCAAAAGACCATTTACGTTGGACAAAAAATAGAGGACATCTCGGAGAAATATTTCAATAACAAAAATAAAAAAGAACTGATTGGCGAATTTTTGAAAATTATTGAAATTGAAAATTCAAAACGTAAAAAAGCAACTCCGAAAGAAGCAAAAGCCATAATCGAAAAGAAAAAAGAAGTTATTGCCGAAATTACTGTACAAGTTGAAGAAATTCGAAAAGAGAAAAAAGAAAAAAAACTCAAACCTGTTATTGAAAAACCAAAACCAATTCTGAAAGTTGGTGACAGAGTAAGAATGCTGGATGGCAGGTCTGTTGGCAGCATCGATTCAATTGAAAAAAACAAAGCAACAGTAAATTACGGAATCTTTACTTCAAAAGTAAGTCTGGACGAATTGGAATTTGTTGAAGCGGGGAAGAAATAGTTTTCAGTTTTTAGTCGCAGTTTTCAGTGTTTAAAAATATGAAAATTGGGCAGAAATTAAAATAAAGCGATTTAAACAAGCGTCTGCTTTAAAACTATAAACGAATTTGTAAAATTTAAAAAAATCGCTTAAAACTTATTTATGAAGGTTGTTTTTGATTTGTAAAATCTATACAAAAAACTATTTTCATAAACAAAACGAATAGTTTAAAAAAGCTTTTATCATGAAGCTTTTTTATTTGATGGAAAGATCGCCCGCAATCTTGTCATTTCTGTAAATCATACATTAGCTTTGAAAAACCTCGAAAACTAAAATTCAAAAAATGAAAGACTTTCCAGAAAACAAAAAAATAATCCTCTTCGACGGAGTCTGCAATTTATGCAATGGCGCGGTTCAGTTTATCATCAAAAATGATAAAAAAGATATTTTTAGGTTTGTAGCGCTGCAATCGGAATTGGGAATTGAAATTTGTAATCATATAGGTGTTGATCAAAATAAAATTGACAGCATTATTTTATATCATCCGGGTGTTGCTTATTATTATAAATCTTCAGCTGTTCTTGAAATTAGTAAAGATTTAGGTGGAATTTATAGTTTAGTATCATTCTTTAAAATTTTTCCGGAAAAGTTTCGAAATTACATTTACGATTACATTGCTAAAAACCGTTACAAATGGTATGGCAAAAAAGAAAGCTGTATGATTCCTACTCCGGAATTGAAGGCAAAATTTCTTTAATTCCAAATTTTTTAAAAATTCCAATCTTTTAAATTCCAAATTCTAATTCTTCAGCGTAGTATTGTCATTTCGAGGAACGAGAAATCTTCGCGAGAAGCTCGACAAATATTTTATTTTCGTTGCGGAGTTAGTTGCTAAGATTTCTCGTTCCTCGAAATGACAAAATGGCTTGGATCATAACTACTAGAAATAAAAAATCCCAAATTCAATTTTTTACAATTGGAATTTGGGATTTTTAAATTTGAAATTATTAGAAAATTATCTAATTAGTTTTTTGTATTTCAAACGTTTTGGAGTTAAATCACCACCTAAACGTTTCTTTTTATTTTCTTCATATTCAGAGAAACCACCTTCGAAATAATACACTTCAGAATCTCCTTCGAATGCCAGAATGTGTGTACAGATTCTGTCTAAAAACCATCTGTCGTGCGAAATAATTACGGCACAACCTGCAAAATTCTCTAAACCTTCTTCAAGTGCACGAAGTGTATTTACGTCTAAGTCGTTCGTAGGCTCATCCAGTAAAAGTACATTTCCTTCTTCTTTCAATGTCATAGCTAAGTGCAAACGGTTACGCTCTCCACCAGATAACATTGATACTTTTTTATTTTGCTCACCTCCACCAAAGTTGAAACGAGATAAATAAGCTCTTGAGTTTACTTGCTTTCCACCCATCATAACCAATTCCTGACCATCAGCAAAATTTTCCCATATCGATTTATTCGGATCGATATTAGAGTGAGACTGATCTACGTAAGCAATTTTAACTGTTTCTCCTACTGAAAATTCTCCGCTGTCTGTTTTTTGCTCTCCCATGATCATTTTGAAAATAGTGGATTTACCAGCACCATTTGGTCCGATAATTCCAACAATTCCGGCTTGTGGCAAAGTGAAATTCAAATTATCATATAATAATTTATCTCCAAAAGCTTTGGCAACATTTTTTGCTTCGATAACATTCGTACCTAAACGTGGACCATTTGGAATGTAGATTTCCAGGTTTTCGTCCAATTGTTTTTGATCTTCGTTCAATAATTTATCATAGTTCTGCAAACGCGCTTTTTGTTTCGTCTGACGGCCTTTCGCTCCCTGACGAACCCAGTCCAGCTCACGCTCTAACGTTTTTCTGCGTTTAGAAGCTACCTTTTCTTCTTGTGCCATACGGGTTGATTTCTGGTCTAACCAGGAAGAATAATTTCCTTTCCACGGAATACCTTCTCCTCTATCCAGCTCTAAAATCCAACCAGCAACATTATCAAGGAAATATCTATCGTGCGTTACAGCAATTACAGTTCCTGCATATTGCGCTAAATGCTGCTCTAACCAAAGTACAGACTCAGCGTCTAAGTGGTTGGTAGGTTCATCAAGTAACAATACATCAGGCTGTTGTAACAACAAACGACATAAAGCAACACGACGACGCTCACCTCCCGAAAGATTCTTGATTGGTGTATCTCCTTCCGGCGTGCGCAAAGCATCCATTGCTATTTCAAGCTTAGTATCGATTTCCCAGGCACCAAGAGCATCAATTTTGTCTTGCAAAGCGGCCTGACGATCCATTAATTTGTCCATTTTGTCCTGATCTTCGTAATTTTCAGGAAGACCAAATAAATCATTAATTTGATTGTATTCTTCTAAAACTGCCATAGTTTCTGCAGCTCCTTCACGAACAATTTCAATAACGGTTTTAGAATCATCAAGAATTGGTTCCTGTTCTAAATAACCAACTGTATAACCTGGTTGAAAAACAACATCTCCCTGATAGTTTTTATCAACTCCTGCAATAATTTTTAATAAAGAAGATTTTCCAGAACCATTAAGACCTAAAATACCAATTTTGGCTCCGTAAAAGAAGCTTAAATAAATATTTTTAAGCACCGGTTTGTCTGCTCCCTGATAGGTTTTACTCAATTTTTGCATTGAGAAAATTACTTTCTTATCGTCTGACATTCTATTTATTTTAAATTTTTAATTATTTATTTTCTATTGTTTTATTGCAATTGATATTTGCAATTGACATTGATTCCTATTAAACCCTGCCTTTCAAAGCATTAAAAACCCAGGCATTAGCAAAAAACCCGACACCTACTGCTACAAATCCCCAGCCGGATACATCGCTGTATCGGAAAGCTCCAAGACCTATAAGTAATAATCCCATAAGTACCATTATAAAAGTTGCCCATCCTAAAACGGTATTTTTATTCATTCCCATAATTATTAGTTATTTTTTTAATCTCATTTATTTTTTTCGGAAATGCAAATATCGTGAATTTTCACGGCTTAATTAAATATTTTGTAAAGCATTTCTTTTAACAAATCCGATTGAGATAAAGCATTAGCTCCAACTCCCTTACTTTTTACATCAATATCACGCAGCGCACCCACGATCTGACTCACTTTTCGCATCGGATAATTCTTTATGGCCAAATCATATTCCTTTAGAAAATAAGGATTTACGCCAATCGCTGCGGCCACATTCTTAGGGTTCTTATCTTTAAGTCCGTGGTATTTTAAAAGTTGAATAAAAAATCCAAAAACCAATCCCGTTGTCATGACAAGCGGATATTCTTTAGGATTATGGGCGAAATTTGCAGCAATTTTATAGGCCTTAATCTGATTTCGTTCGCCAATTGCTTTTCGAAGTTCAAAAACATTATAATCTTTACTGAAACCGATATTTTCTTCAATATGTTGTGGCGTAATTACAGTTCCCTGAGGCAAAATAATCTGTAGTTTTTCAAGTTCATTATTGATTTTACTCAAATCGGTACCCAAAAATTCCACTAACATAGCGTTTGCCTTCGGATCAATGGTATATTTTTTTCTGGCCAGTACACGTTTGATCCAGTCACCCACCTGGTTTTCGTATAACTTTTTACTTTCGTAGACTACTCCTTTTTGGGCTAATAATTTAGTGACTTTTTTACGCTTATCGAGTGTTTTGTATTTATAACAAAAAACAAGTACGGTAGATTCCATCGGATTATCTACATACGATTCAATTTTATCAATCGTTCTGGATAAATCCTGTGCTTCTTTCACAATAACAACCTGACGATCAGACATCATAGGATAGCGCTTGGCCGTTGACACAATATCCTCGACAGAAACATCCCTTCCGTACAAAACAGTCTGATTAAACCCCTTTTCTTCCTCTGAAAGTACATTCTGCTCAATGTATTCGGACAGTTTATCTATATAATAAGGTTCTTCCCCCATTAAAAAATAGATTGGTTTTATATTTCCGGCCTTTATATCATTAACAATTTTTACAACTTCGTCCATTAAAATTTTGTTTCAGGTTTAAAGTTTCAGGTGCTTGCTTCAATAACTTGAAACTTTAAACCTGAAACTTGAAACCATTTTTATATTTTTGCTTTATGCTAAGATTAAATTTCCCTAGTTATACTTTCCGATTCAAAAATAGCGAAAATAAAGTGTCTATTTTTGATGAAATCAGGAAAAAATTTATCATTCTTACACCCGAAGAATGGGTCCGGCAGCATGTTGTTCATTATTTAATGAATGAAAAAAAATACCCGAAGTCGCTCATCAACGTAGAGAAGGTTCTTACAGTCAACGGATTGAGAAAACGCTATGATGTTGTCGTTTTTAATTCGGATGGTTCTATACATATATTAGTAGAGTGCAAAGCTCCGGAAATTAAAATTTCGCAGGCAACTTTTGATCAGATTGCACGTTATAATATGACAATGAAGGCACGGTTTTTGAACGTCACCAACGGTCTGAATCATTTTTATTGTCAGATGGATTTTGAAAATGAAAAGTATGAGTTTTTACAATCCCTACCCGATTACAAGCAGATTTAACAAATTATAATAAAGTACTTTTGGATAAAATAGCAGTCGTCATTTTAAATTGGAACGGGGTGAAATTGTTAGAACAATTTTTACCATCCGTCGTTCAATTTTCGGCAGGAGCCACTATATATGTTGCAGATAACGCGTCAACAGATGATTCTGTAAATTTCGTCAGAGAAAAATTCCCCACCATTAAAATTGTACAAAACAGCGGTAATCATGGCTTTGCAAAAGGCTATAATGATGCTTTACAACATATTGATGCAGAAATATATGCTCTGGTTAATTCTGATATTGAAGTAAGCGAAAACTGGCTGAAACCTATTATTGAGACCTTTGAGATTGAAAATCAAACTGCTATTATACAGCCCAAAATTCTCGACTTTAAAAATAAGGAATACTTTGAATATGCCGGTGCAGCCGGTGGTTTCATCGATAAATACGGCTATCCGTATTGTCGCGGACGTATTTTTGAAACCATTGAAAAAGACAACGGTCAATATGATGATAATTGTGAATTGTCTTGGGCTTCCGGAGCTTGTTTCTTTATAAGAAAACAAGTCTATCACGAATTAGGCGGTTTTGATGAATCCTTTTTTGCACATCAGGAGGAAATCGATTTGTGCTGGCGTGCTTTGAACGAAGGCTACATTATTAAATACAATTCCCAATCAACTGTTTATCACGTTGGAGGAGCAACTTTACAGCATGGAAATCCGAAAAAGACCTATTTAAATTTCAGGAATTCATTATTAATGCTGGTAAAAAACCTGCCTAAAAAAAGAATGTTTTTTGTGATTTTTACCCGAATGATTCTGGATGGAATTGCCGCTATCCGGTTTCTTACACAGGGAAAATTTCAACATACTTTTGCAATTTTGAAAGCCCATTTTTCATTTTATTGCATATCTTTAAAATATATAAGGAAAAGAAAAGATTTTCAGATACAACAATACTATACCGTAAAAAGTATCGTTTACTTGTATTACGTAAAGAAATTGACGGTATTTAAAGAAATCTTTAACAGAATTCAAAATATTAAAAACTAAATTTGTAATCAACGTCTAATTAAATTAAAATTATGAGAAAAATAGTAATTGCACTATCAGTATTAATGGCTTTAACATCATGCGTTTCTAAAAAGGAATATGCAGCTTTGGAAGCTAAGAACAAAGAGATTCAGGACTTATTAAATTCTTGTACTGTAAAACTTAATTCATGTTTAGAAGAAAAAGCAGGATTGGCAGCTACGGCGGAAAGTTATAAACAACACAATCAGGACTTAATAAGCAGCTCTAAAGACTTAACTGTATTAACTACAAAAGGTGCTGAAAATCTTGAAAAATCTTTAGAAAGTTTAAAAGAAAAAGATTTAAAAATATCCAGATTACAAGACGCTTTAACTAAAAAGGACAGTGTAACTCTCGCTTTAGTAACAAGCTTAAAAGGAGCAGTTGGAATTAATGATCCGGATATCGAAATCAACGTTGAAAAAGGAGTTGTATTTATCTCTATTGCTGACAAATTATTATTTAAAAGCGGTAGTTATGATGTAAGCGATAAAGCAAAATCTGTTTTAGCTAAAGTGGCTAAAGTTGTAAACGACAAACCAGATTTCGAATGTATGGTTGAAGGTCATACAGATGATGTTCCTTACAAAAGTAATGGCGTTTTGCTAGACAACTGGGATCTAAGTGTTAAACGTTCTACTTCAATCGTTCGTGTATTAACAAATGATTTAGGTGTTAACCCGGCGAAATTAATTGCTGCTGGTAGAAGTTCATATGTGCCTTTAGTTGCAAATGATTCTCCGGAAAATAAATCCCGTAACAGAAGAACGCGTATTGTTGTTATGCCAAAAATCGATCAGTTCTATGATATGATTGAAAAAGAAATGAAAAAACAGGCGAAATAAAAAACAATATTTCTTTATTATAAAAAACAGAAAAAGCAGGTCTAATGACCTGCTTTTATGTATTCTTAACTTTTTTAATAACCAATTAAATATAAATCAAGAATAGCATTATTTTCAATTAACTAACTAAATTTTAACTGATATTAAAGTTAGTTATTATTTTT
The DNA here is from genome assembly GCF_004345565.1 of Flavobacterium circumlabens. Taxonomy (GTDB): domain Bacteria; phylum Bacteroidota; class Bacteroidia; order Flavobacteriales; family Flavobacteriaceae; genus Flavobacterium; species Flavobacterium circumlabens. The sequence continues at coordinate 298,140 of NZ_SLWA01000006.1, forward strand.
TGATTATTATACAATTTAAGTTTTTTTTTACAAAATCCCAATATCTCCTTTTCCTTCTCTCACAATTACCGGTTCATGCTCTGATAAATCAATAATTGTTGAACCTACATTATCTCCGTAACCACCATCAATAACAAGGTCTACCAGGTTTTGCCATTTTTCAAAAATCAATTCCGGATCAGTTGTATATTCAATTACATCATCTTCATCCCGGATTGAAGTGGACACCACCGGATTCCCTAATTGCCTTACGATTTCCAAGATGATATTATTATCGGGAACACGGATACCAACGGTTGTTTTCTTTTTAAATTCTTTTGGTAAATTATTATTTCCCGGTAAAATAAAAGTATATGGGCCTGGCAATGCTCTTTTCAGGATTTTGAAAGTTGCAGTATCAATCTGTCTCACATAATCGGAGAGATTACTTAAATCATGGCAAATAAAAGAGAAATTTGCTTTTTCTAATTTTACCCCTTTGATTTTTGCAATTTTTTCTAATGCACGTGAATTTGTAATATCACAACCTAGACCGTAAACAGTATCCGTTGGATAAATTACTAAACCTCCATTCTGAAGCACTTTTACAACTTTAGCAATTGCGGCTTCACTAGGTTTATCGGGATATATTTTTATAAATTCTGCCATTTCTTTTTGTTTAAAAGTTTAATTTATTTCTGGTTTCACGTAACTGAATCCTGAAACTTAAAACATTATTTATCCTACCACATCCAACTTAGCAAATCGTAGTAAAAGTTTTTTGATTCCGCCAACTTCAAATTTGATTTCGGCTTTTTTATCTGGCCCTACACCTTCCAGATTAACGACTTCTCCTTTACCAAAACGTTCGTGCATGACAATATTTCCAACAGTTAATTTGCTGTCAAATAAATTGGGAGCGCTGATATTTGGGTTATTACCTGCAACTGGTTTTAGTTTCCGAATATTCAAATCCGGTTTAGGCTCGTTATCTGTTATATATTTAGGCGGAGTTCCTCCTACCGGTTTTGCCAATCGTAACTTCGATTTATCAATATCTCCAAAAATATCGCTGTCAATCATTGGTTTGTAACGATAATTACTTTCTGCGGGTGTTAAATACTCTAAATATTGCGGATCAATTTCTTCCACAAATCGGGATGGCTCGCTATCTGTTAGTTTTCCCCAGCGGTATCGTGATTGAGCGTAGGTTAGATAGGCCTGATGTTCCGCACGTGTCAATGCCACATAAAACAAACGTCTTTCTTCTTCCAATTCACTTCTTGTGCTCATACTCATGGCGCTTGGAAACAAATCTTCTTCCATTCCGACTACGAATACATGAGGAAATTCAAGTCCCTTTGCCAGGTGAATGGTCATCAGGGCCACACGATCTTCATCGCTTGTATCTTTATCTAAATCTGTGGCGAGTGCTACGTCTTCCATAAATTCAGACAAAGCTCCTCTTGCGCCATCAATTTCTTTCTGCCCTTCAGTAAAATCTTTTATACCGTTTAAAAGTTCTTCGATATTCTGAATTTTAGCCATTCCTTCGGGAGTAGCGTCTTTTTTAAGTTCCTGAACTAAACCGGTTTTTTTCGCTACATAATCGGTAATATAAAAAGCATCCTGATTCTGATCAATAACCTGAAAACTCTGGATCATTGTCACAAAATCATTTAGTTTTTGTTTCGTTCCCGAATTCAGTTTCAGGTCAATTTTATCAATATTGACCATCACTTCCCAAATCGATCTTTTGTAATGGTTGGCTGCAATAGTTAGTTTTTCAACTGTTGTATCCCCAATTCCACGTGCCGGATAATTGATCACACGAATTAGCGCTTCTTCATCCTTCGGATTAATCACGAGTCGAAGATAACAAAGTACATCCTTAATTTCCTTACGCTGATAGAAGGATAAACCTCCATAAATCCTGTACGGAATATCACGTTTTCTAAGGGCATCCTCCATCGCACGTGATTGTGCATTGGTACGATATAAAATTGCAAAAGAACCATTATGCAGTTGATTCTGCATTTTTTGCTCGAAAATGGTACTGGCCACAAAACGACCTTCTTCGGCATCTGTTAAACTGCGGTGTACTTTAATTTTTGGTCCGAAATCATTCGCTGTCCAAACGATTTTGTCCAGTTTTGTTTTATTTTTATCAATGATCGTATTCGCTGCTTCAACAATATTTTTTGTGGATCGGTAATTTTGTTCGAGTCTGAAGGTTTTTACCCCTTCGTAATCCTTTTGGAAATTCAAAATGTTATTGATATTCGCTCCACGGAAAGCATAAATACTCTGCGCATCATCTCCTACGACACAAATATTCTGAAATTTATCTGATAAAGCCCTGACAATCAAATATTGGGAGTGGTTGGTATCCTGGTACTCATCTACCAGAATATAACGGAAACGATTTTGATATTTGGATAAAACTTCCGGAAAACGGGTTAGCAATTCGTTGGTTTTCAATAACAAATCATCAAAATCCATTGCTCCTGCCTTAAAACATCTGTCTACATACTGCTGGTAGATTTCTCCTAGCCTTGGTTTTTTTGCCATGGCATCGGCTTCCTGCAATTCGGGATTATTGAAATACGCTTTTACCGTAATCAGACTGTTTTTATAACTTGAAATTCGGCCTAAAACCTGCTTTGGTTTATAAACATCACGATCCAGCTGCATTTCCTTGATGATGGAAGAAATTAGTCTTTGGGAATCCTGTGAATCATAAATGGTAAAATTGGAAGGATATCCCAAGTGTTCCGATTCTGAACGCAGAATACGTGCGAAAATCGAGTGAAATGTTCCCATCCAAAGGTTTTTTGCTTCGGCTGGTCCTACAATATCTGAGATCCTGTGCTTCATTTCACGAGCTGCCTTATTCGTAAAAGTAAGCGACAAAATATTAAACGCGTCAACGCCCTGATGCATCAAATAAGCGATTCTGATGGTTAAAACACGTGTTTTTCCCGAACCTGCACCAGCAATAATAATCATTGGCCCGTCTTTTTGCAGAACGGGTTCTCTTTGCGCTTCGTTTAGCTGGTCAATATATTTATGCATGAATTTTTTTCTGTTTATGCAAAAATAAGAATTAAAGATGGAAAAAGAAAGTGACTAAGCTGCTATGATGATATTAAAACTATAAGTTTTCAGGAGCATCCTAATTTATAAAAGTGAGCAAATGAGTAACTTAATATCCCAGCAAATTACTTATAAAAAACATCGTAAGCGAAACGAATCAAAGTGCCGATTACTACAACCAAAAAGAAGATTCTGATAAAACCATTTCCTTTATTAATTGCCAATTTAGCCCCCAGCCAGCCTCCCAACGCATTACTGGCAGCCATTGGTAATGCGATTGCCCAGATTATTTTTCCTTTGGAAATAAACAGACATATCGAACCAAAATTGGTTGCCAGATTTACCATTTTGGCATTCGCGGAAGCGTGCAGGAAATCGAAACCCATTAATGCTATAAAGGCTACTACTAAAAAACTTCCTGTTCCGGGGCCAATAAATCCATCGTAAAAACCAACAACCATGCTAATTACGACCGCATATAAAATTTGTGTTTTTTCTGAATTTTCTTTAGCCACATGCTGTCCGAAATTTTTCTTTGCATAGGTATAAATCAGTAAAATGGATAAAACCACCAGTAAAAGCGGTTTCATAAAGTCATTACTCACATATGTTAATATAGTTGAGCCCAGAAAAGCCGAGGGAACTGCCAGGAACATCATAATCAATAATAATTTCCATTGAATCACTACTTTTTTCAGATATTGAAAAGCAGCAAAAGCCGTACCGCTGAAAGCCGGTAACTTTAAAGTCCCGATAACCGTGGAAACTGGCAAATTGGGTAACAGGATCAATCCCATTGGGGTTTGAATCAATCCTCCGCCTCCCACTATAGCATCAATAAATCCTGCAGCAAAGGCCGCTAAACAAAGTAAAATAATGATGTATGATTCCATTTCTGTTGTCTTTCAGTCCGTTTAAAGAATTGTGCACAAAAGTAGAATTCCATTTTGTTTATTACAATAATTTTAAAGTGGATTTCTCCTCAAAAAGTATATTTTTGTTGAAAAATTACTAAAATGGATTTTACAAGAATTATAGAATTAGCAAGTTATACTTTACCAGCCATTGTTACCGGATTTGTGGCCTACAGTTTTTTTGAATTACATATTAAAAACAACGACAGAAAACGTGCTTTCTTATTGAATAAACAAGCACACAGCGAATCCCTGCCAATTCGTTTGCAGGCTTACGAGCGCATGACTTTATATTTAGAGCGTATCAACCTGACTAAACTACTGATAAGAATTGCCCCCATTTCTAATGAAAAGCATGATTACGAAAATTTTGTAATCGATCAGATTGAACAGGAATTCGAACACAATCTAACACAGCAGATTTATATGTCTGATGAATGCTGGACTATTATTACAACGGCTAAAAACTCAACGATACAAATTATTCGTAAAGCGGCAATGAGTGACCGCGTCGACAGTGCTGATAAATTACGTGAAGTAATTTTGAACGATTTATTAGAGAAACAATCTCCAAGCAATGCTGCTTTGGGATATATTAAAAATGAGGTATCCGGGTTGTGGTAAAAACCACTTACCATAACAGCTAAAACAAGTATATTTCTTTAATGCCAATACCCATTATTGGTCGAATACATAACACATTAAAGCAGGCATTCCCTTATGGATGCCTGCTTTTTTTATGGGGGGAACTCTTTCGTAATGAGAGCGTTTTTCTTATGTTTCATTTTTCTTCTTTCATGACAAGAAATCTCCTGCTCCTGTCATTTCTTCTCAAATACGGCGCTATGCCCAGTACTTTTATTTCAGAATAACAAATGAAAAGCTAGCATCGTTTGTTTCTCCACTTATTACTAAAATGATTTTCGACAATAAAAACCAACATGTGTTTACATGATATTGAGAGAAAGTTATTGTCTCCATTTTATTTTAAACAATAAGCAAATCAACCGAAGAACAGGGAAGAAAACCGAAAAACCCTAAAAAAGAGTAGGTGTCAAATCAACCAATAATTATGTCTAAAATTTTAAACGTAGAAAACGGGGCTGTGTACGAAGGGTACGACAGTCTTGCGGCCTCAGAGTGGTGTACACCATCATTTCTGGGTTGTAGCATGTGCATCTCTGCCAGTGCTATAAAAGGCCAGGTTACAATAACACTAGGATTAAAAACTCCTTTTGGAAATGTAACGAAAAGCTTTAGCTTTAATACCAATACAAGTTTTACATGGCAGCCTTTTAGTAAATTCAAAATTACAGTAAGCATCACTAACTTCAATGAAGCCAGTGGTGTTTTTAGTTTTGACCTGGGTCTGAACCCATGTGTAGACGTTCCGTTCCTTGGATGGAAATGTTTCAACTACAGCCATACATTCTCTGTACCTTTATTGCTTGCCGGTATCCAAAGTGAGATCGATGACAGCCAGTTTACAAGTTTATTAACGTTGCATGCGAGTGGTTCCCTAAATGCAGCCTGCCAATGTGATGATAAAGCCTCTCCATTATTGAAAGGTGATATCTACACCAACTATCTAAACAGTCAGGCAGGTTTTCCAACCATACCAATTACACAGTGTTTTCCAATACCAACGGTACAATGTGTTCCGACTATTACGTCATGTGTAACAGGCATCTCTCCAATTTGTCTGACGCAACAGAATGCTAATGTAAATGCTGCAGCAATACCTACATTACCTGTTAATCAGTGTATCCCAACGGTATCTTGTATCCCGACATTATCTTGTATTCCAACAGCTTCCTGCACAGGAATACCTTTTATTTGCAGTGGTGTCGCTCAAAATGCTGATAATACTGCAAATACAGAAAGCAGAACACTGTTTTGTTTTCCAACCTATCCACCGGTATGCAGATCGCTAAGTGGTACTGATGCAAATGCAAATGCGGCTGCTATACCTACTTTACCTGTTAATCAGTGTATCCCGACGGTATCCTGTATTCCAACATTATCTTGTATCCCAACAGCATCCTGCACCGGAATACCTTTTATTTGTAATGGTGTTGCTCAAAGCACAGGTAATGTAAATGCGGGGTTACCACATACACTTTACTGTCATCCCACAATACCACAGATATGCAGAGTCTCAGGAACTCCTGCTGATGTGAATGCTGCTGCAATACCAACATTGCCGGTAAATCAGTGTGTACCTACTGTATCTTGTTTTCCAACAGTATCTTGTATCCCTACTGTATCTTGTACGGGAATACCATTTATCTGTCCATAATACCTAATTTAAAAAATCGCAGGATCTGAAAAATCCTGCGATTCTTTTTTAACTCTTAAATCTTACGTTATGCAATTAACCCCGGAAACCGTATATCAATACTTACATAAACGCCAGCTTATTGATGAAGATGCAGTGGTTAAAGGTCACTTTATGGTACATCCCGTAAACACCAGGAATACAATTTTGAAAATAATAGTCCAGCCTGAAAATTCTCTTTTTGTAAAACAAATGGAAAAGGATCTTGTCGCCGATGGTTTATTCCGAAGAGAAATAGATGCCTATACTTTACTTAAAAACAATACCGAATTTTCATCCATTGCTACCCATGTTCCTAAACTTCTGGATCATGATGGGGATCATAATATAATGGTGACCGAGCTGTTATATAACGCAAAAAACCTATACGAGCATTATATGCTTACCAAAAATTTTGACTTAAACCTTGCCCGCGAGCAAGCCGCTATATTATCAGCGTGCCATGTTGTACCTGATGCCCGGACAGACACTTCAATGTTTCCAAAAGCATTACCTTGGGTATTGCAACTGGATCAATACAATGCTGATCAGTTTTTTGTTAACAATGAAGCAAGCACCAGTATCATTCAATTGATAAAAGAAAATCAGGTCTTACAAAATACTTTAATCAATCTGGCGGTATCGTGGAATTACACCCACTTCATACACGGTGATATCAAATGGATCAACTTTATGGCGATACCAAATGAGAAAGGTTTTACACAAAAACTCATCGATTGGGAACTGGCAGATATTGGTGATCCGATGTGGGATGTTGCCGGGCTATTACAATCTTATGTTAGTGTATGGCTTCTTGGATTTGATAATAATGATCCTGCGGGTTACAAATTGCCCGAATACATGCAGCCTTATGATATCAAAAACACACAATCTTCTGCACAGGCTTTTCTTTACGAATATATGGCAATAAAGCAGTACCCGGAATCCAGCCATAGTTACATCTTAATTCGAATGATACAACTAACAGCTGCGAGGATTATTCAGACCAGTCTGGAAGGCATCACTTATAATTCAAAAATAGAAGCCAATAGCATGCGCTGTATTCAGCTGGCCTTCAATATTATGAATGATCCTTTTATGGCATTACAGGAATTATTTAATATAAAACTACAACAAGACTATGTTCCAGGATAAAACCATTATTAAAGAACTTACCCGACTGGTCAGTCAGCTTCATATTTCTGACTCCACTATACTTTTCAGGGATAAACAATACGCCACTACTGCTGAAAATGCCATGGGCAGTCTCATCAGCATCTTGTATTCGGAATGTTACGCTTTAAAAGAAAGTTATCAGTCCGGCGAGAAAGAAAGAGCGGTTCATTTTAGCGTTACTAATGATGCCTTTTCAGAATTGTTGTCTCAAAATAACCATAGCAAAAATAAAACGGAGAAAGACTGGATGGTAAAAAACATTTACCCGAACGGCTATTTAGAAATCGTAAAACTGGCCGAACATCGTATTATTCCAGTATCTTCCGTAACAGATATTCCTGTCGGATCAACTGCAGCAATTGGACAGACCGTTACGGTTTTATTCCCAAAAGAGGACAAACACAGGCAGCCTACCTTTCATTATGTTTTTAGCAATCAGTCGCTGAATCCATCTCCTAATTTGACCCGGATTTACTGGAATTGTATTAGTGAAGGCGCTCCTGTCCTTATTAATATCCTTACTAAAACATTAAATTATTATAACATTCCGTTTCTCTTCAAATGCCTTAATCATCCCGATTTATATTTTCGACGTGATGCAGCCGTACTTTATGTAGAAGACGCTATGCTTCCGATAATCAAAATGTTATTGCCGGAAATTTGCAATGAAATGAAAGAGTATCTGGAAGAAGATGTTCCACTTTTTACTTATCCCTATGCGAAAGGTGTTGGCATAGCCGAAAGTCCAAATACACAGGAAAGTTTTGGAATGAACAGGGTAACGATACTTGCAGAAACCTTATTTCAAACTGCACATAAAAAACTCGTTGCAGCTGCAGTTGTGGACGAAATTGCTGCCGCTTTTCTTCAAAGAGGAATAGATCCTGAAAACACTTTTCTCAATAAAGGATCGAAAATAGTATTCAATTAAAAAAACAACCATGGACGCAACTACAACTAACAATAATTTCCTTGAAACAGCATGGAATATCGGAACGCATTTAATGAAAACCAGTATCTGGCATCATAAATCCTGTACCTGGCAAGGGTATTCCTTTGAGCCTCTGAATGGGACTTACCAGCCGGTCATCAAAACTTTTGGCCCTGATGTATATTCCGGCACCTCTGGTATTGCTTTATTTCTGATGGCATTGTATTCCGAAAGAAAAGACCCGATTTTACTTAAAACAATAGAAGGCAGTATCGAACAGGTAAGATCAACTATGAATCAGGCCTCCAATCATGGCTTCTACGCAGGAAAACCCGGGATCGCGGCAACATTAATAAAACTGGGAGCAGCCCTTGATAAAGAAGAATGGATAAAAGAAGGACTTGAGTTGCTTGAAAGTATTCCCACCGATTCGCTTCAATCTTACGAAATTGATATTATTAGCGGCGCTGCCGGAACTATACCTGTTCTACTGGATGCGTATGCCGTTTTTGAAAAACAAGAACTTTTGGACAAAGCAATTGCGTTGGGCAATTTATTGTGCAGCGCAGCAGTTAAAAACGATACCATTTGGTCATGGGCAACAGTTCCCTCCCAAAAAAACCTGACTGGTTTTTCACATGGATCTTGCGGTATCGCTTTGGCCTTATTACAATTGCATCAGGTTACAGGAAATCCTTCTTTTTTGGAAGCTTCCGAAGGAGGTTTTAATTATGAACGTCATTCTTTCGACAGCTCACAGCAAAATTGGCCGGATTTTAGGGATGATGTAACTTCGGGTTCAGCCGGAAATATCTGCGGACTTGCATGGTGCCACGGTGCTCCGGGCATTACGATATCGAGATTAAAGGCGAATCAGTTCTATCCAAACACTGTTTTTGCCAACGAAATGAAGATTGCCCTTACCACTACTGCCAATTCCGTTTACCATGGCCTGGTGGAAAATCTGAGCAACACCAATTATTCCATCTGCCACGGTATAGCAGGAAATGCAGATATTATACTGGATTGCGGAGGGATTGAATACCAACAGCTTGCAGAAGCGGTGGGTAATGCCGGCATCAGTAAATACCAGGATAATAATATTCCGTGGTCTACCGGATTAAATTCAGGACAATATACTCCCGGACTCATGATGGGCATTGCCGGTACTGGTTATTTTTATCTTCGTTTACTTAATAAAGACAAGCACAAAAGTGTGTTAGTACCTGCACTTGTGCTATCATAATATGACTTAAACTAATTCAACTACTATATTTGGAAATCGAAAAAGCAGGAATCAATTGATTACCTGCTTTTTTTTAAAATTATTTTAAACTGTGAAGCTACTTGTTATCACTCATAATTTCAGATTTATTCTGAGCATATTCATACCCCTGTTTCCACCATTCTTTCATGACTTCTTTATTAAAAATCAAAGCATTATTAGTAAGTTTTGTAGGTGTATAATACAAATTGAGTTTTACGTTTTTATTGTTGGCCATCAATTTCCCGATAGCAATATCATGCTTTTCTACCTGATCTAAGGCAATTCGAAACAAATCGATCATCAGTGAAAAAGGATTTTTGCCAATAACCATTTTATCCATATTGACTTCCGTTTCCAAAACAATGACATCAATTTCGGTGGCACCACGATTGATAGCTTCGCGAATGGGAACCAGACTTGAAAAACCTCCGTCTCCGTATTCATAATTATTTTTGGTAACCAGGCTCATAAACGGAATATAATTACTGGAAATCCAGGTCCAGTCACAGAATTCATCGTAGGTACAATCTTTTACCGATTTGTATTCTGCTTCGTTTTTGGTTAAATTCGTTACCGTTACAATAACATCAGACTGGAGTTTTTTAAGTTTATTGAAATCGGATATCGAAAAGTTATTTTTAATATATTTCTGTAAACCTTTACTTTCACCAAACGTCCTCTTTCCCTTGAAAAACTGACGTATAACATTAAAATGGTTGATCGTTACAATATCAATTCCATCTTTTACTTTCACAACAAAAGGACAAATATTAAAGATTTTAGACATCGTAACATTGGTATAAACCCAGTGGATTTTCTTAATATGCCCAAGAGCCAAATGCGGAATCAGCAAACTTCCGGTTGAAGTTCCTAAAAAGAGATCATATTCATGCTTTTTTTCCTCTATCAAATATTGTGCAACGCCGCCAGCAAATGCTCCTTTACTGCCTCCACCTGAAATAACCAATGCTCTCATAAATATATTGTAGGTTTTTTTTTAAGAGAATAGAAGAAAGACAATAGAGTCAAGAGAATAGAAGAAAGAAGACATAACTAACGGTATGGGGGTAGTGTCGATCGCTTTTTATAACTTAATATTTACTCTTTTTCTCTATTACATATTCTTTACTCTTTACTCTTTATTCTTTATTCTATACTCTTGACTCTTCATTCTACTCCGCTAATAACCGCTTCAACTGAAACTGCTCATCGGGTGTCAAATTAGGCAAAATTCTTTCAAACGACACACGTATTTCTGAATTTTTTAACAAGATGCGAATTGAATCTCTTCCGTATTTCGAAAATTGCCACATATGATGCGTTGTTGCATTTACCAGATTTATCAAAACGGAATCGTTGATCAGCTTAAAGGCTATTAGCTTTTCCAATGCATTTTGTCGGGTTGTAGCCTCATATTTAGTGGAAGAAAAAGCCACCAACTCAGAGATCAAGGCTTGCGGATCCTCACTGTAATTGGGAGTCGATAGCGCCAGCGAAAGCCATAAAGTACGGAGATTGTAATCTTTAAAACCAATCCAGTTTTTAGACTTATTCAAATATGCCGTTCGGTGATCCGGGAAGTTTTTCCATAAATAAAACAACGCAATTTCCTGGGTCTGATACGATTTATCATCCAGTAAAGTTTCATAATTTACCCTGAAATCTTCCGGAATTTCACTAAAACTATCGGCAAGAGCCTGCCGAACCTGTACATTATCAGTTTGCAAAGCGATCAGCAATAAATCCTTTTTCAGGTCATACTTTTCATTTTGAATCTGGTCAATAATCGCTTCCTTTACAGAATGATAGACATCTGAATTTAAAGTTTTAATTAAGAAATCTTTCTTTTCTTCGAAAGGTACTTTTTTTAATTTATCAACCTCCAGACGAATTTGAATTGCTTTGTTCTTACTCAGTAAAGCGTTGGCTGTTGGTGTATCAAAAGCAACAGATTCCAGCCAGGTTTTTTGAAATTTCTCCAGATCAAAATTGGATACTTTTTTTATTTCATCAAAGAAATTCTGAGTATTCACCGTTTGGTACGCGTATTTTTTCAAGTAGCTTTTAATGGCTTTTTTGAATGCTTTATCTCCTATCGATTCATGTAAAACAAACAGCGCCCAAGCCCCCTTTTCATAAAAAGTCAATGAACTGGCTTTGGCATTTAAAACCGGAATAACATCTGTCCGCGAGGCAAATTTAAGTTGTTGAGCGGTATCGTATAATCTCGAGTAAAAGTAATCCTCTCCAAAAATATCCCTTTCAGCAAGCAAAGCATAGTAGGTGGCAAAACCTTCCTGCAGCCAGTGATGTGTGCTGCTTTCGGCAGTAATAAGATCTCCAAACCAGTGATGTGCCAATTCGTGGGCGTCAACATTGGTGTACTTTCTGTCTGTAAAACCAATTGAATCCACTACATAACGGGTGGTAAAAAGCGTTGAAGTTGTATTTTCCATTCCGCCATACAGGAAATCGCGAACCGGAATTTCCCTGTAAATTTTCCACGGATACTTCACTCCTATTTCCTTTTCCAAAAAATCAAAAATACGTTTAGAGTAACGATACGTTGGCTCAAAAGAATCTTTGTCTTTGTTTTCTAAATAATATTCTAACGGGATTTTAGTTTTTGAACTAAATTCTTTTTTATCAAATTTACCAACAGCAAGCATCAGTAAATAAGAACTCATCGGGCGTTCCATTTGATACTGCCAATTGATTTGGTTGTTGTTTTCGATTTTATTTTTTAAAATTCCATTCGAAACAACCTCATATCCCTTGTCATAACTGATTTGTAGATTAAAAATCAATTTTTCATTCACATCATCAAAACTGGGAAACCAATTACTGGTATATCTCCCCTGACCCTGTGTCCAAATCTGAACTTCAGCATTTTCGATAGCCACAAAATACAAAGCTTGTTTTGGTTTAACCGAATAGTCAAAGCTTAACTGATTTTTTCCTTTTTGAAAATTTGAAATGATTTTCAGTTCTTTTCCAGTATTTAAAAACACAGCTTCTTTTCCATCGATTTTCACCTGAGTAAATTCCATGTTTTTAGCATCAATTTTAACCGTATCCGTGGGCTGTAAAACATTAAAATCATAAACAACAGATCCGGAAACCATTTTTTCTTTAGCATCTAATACTAATTGTCCAGAAACTGATTTAAAATCAACAAAATGAGTCTGTTGTGCAAAAACAAAGCTGGTAATAAAGAGGAAAACATATTTCATTGCTTATAAATTTGGGCAGAAATCTCAAAGTTACAAAGGTTTGACCAACAAATCGAAGGAAATTTGTATGTTTACTATAGAAAATTATAAGAACGTGTCCAAACCAATCAAAGCCTTATTTAACTGGAGCAGCGGAAAAGATTCCGCACTTACCCTGTACAAAATTTTACAGAATCCCGATTATAAAATCGAATATTTACTGACCAGTGTCAACCAAAAATTTCAGCGCATTTCAATGCACGGTGTTCGGGTGGAGCTACTTGAAGCACAGGCAGAGAGCATCAGCTTACCCTTAAAAATTATGCAGGTTCCGGAAATGCCAACCATGGAAGTGTATGAAAAGGTGATGACCGAAACTTTAACCGAACTTAAAAACGAAGGAATTACCCATTCTGTTTTTGGGGATATTTTTCTCGAAGATCTGCGAAAATACAGAGAAACACAACTGGCAAGAATAGATTTCGAAGGCGTCTTCCCCATTTGGAAGATTCCAACCAGCGAATTGATTCAGGAATTTATTGAACTGGGTTTTAAAACGATTGTAGTTTGCGTGAACGAACGTTATTTAGACAAAAGTTTTGTTGGCCGGATTATCGATCAGGATTTTATAAAGGATCTGCCTGAAAATGTAGATTTATGCGGAGAAAATGGTGAATTTCATACCTTTACATTTGATGGACCTATTTTTTACAAACCGATCGCTTTTGAAATCGGGGAAATCGTTTATCGCAAATATGAAAGACCAGAAAACGAAGCTTCATCTGATACCGCATGCGACACCAGTGCCACTGATGCTTTTGATTTTGGATTCTGGTATTGCGATTTGATTCCGAAATAAAGTACTGAATTGATGACAGTTTACCACTACCATTTAAAGCAAACAATATGGATACATTAATACGTTTTATCAAATTTCCAATCTCTTTTGATGTCGATAAACTCAAAAGTGACCTTTCGGGAATACTGAATAAAAGCTGGACAGCTCATTACAATAAAAATGATTACACCGGAAAATGGACTTCTGTTGCCCTGATGTCTACAGACGGGAAATCCAACAATATCTTTGCCTTATCCAATACAGGTGATGAAATGATGAATACCGAAATTTTAGCTTCCTGTCCGTATTTTAAAGAAATTCTGGAGCATTTCCATTTCGAAAAAACAGCGGTAAGATTGCTGCAACTGGCCGCAGGAGCAGAAATAAAACCTCATTCCGATCATTGTCTGGGCTATGAAGACGGTTCGTTCCGATTGCATATTCCGATCATTACCAATCCGGATGTTGAATTTATACTGGACGGAAAACGTCTGATGATGAAGGAAGGCGAATGCTGGTATATTGATGCCAATTTTACCCATTCGGTTGCCAACAGAGGAAATCAGGACCGTATTCATCTGGTTATTGATGGCATACGAAATGACTGGACTGATTCGTTATTTTATAAAGAAGCTCCTGAAAATCAATTTGTAAAACCTGAAGTAACAATGAGTGAAGAGCAGAAACTATTGGTGATTGCTGAGTTAAAACGAATGAATACAAGTGCCGCAAACGAACTGATCAAAAATCTAAAATAGTAATTTTGTTTAAAACCAATTAATATGCCCGTAGAAGGAAACTTTGAACTACAAAAAATTTTATCGTTCCTTAAAGAAATAGGATTAGATATAATTGAAAAAGAACTAGATACAACTTTTTTACCCGGATTAAGTTTAGGTCCAAATTGTATTTATATCGATTACAATAAATTATTATATCCCGGGGATATTCTGCACGAAGCAGGACATTTAGCTGTTACCACATCCAGTCAAAGACAATTAGCCGGAACAAAAAAAACAGCAGCTGACTGGCCAACTCAAGCCGAAGAAATAGGTGCAATTCTCTGGTCTTTTGCTGCAGCAAATCATCTACAGTTGCCATTGGAATTCGTATTTCATCCCTATGGCTATAAAAATGAATCTGATTGGCTCATTTCAAATTTTACCAATGAAAATTATATCGGTTTGCCTTTCCTGGAATGGATTGGGCTTTGTTTAGGAAAAGAACGCGCTGTTAAGGAAAATAAACCCGCATTTCCGGCCATGCTAAAATGGATGAGAGATTAATAAGATCTGCTTTTCAGCCTATTCAGCATACATTTCCAACAGATTCGTAACCGTATTCCAGTTTCTGATCGTTGCCGTAACATTTAATTTCTTCTCAATATATTTCTGATCAAATCTTGTTTTTCCGGCGCCAACAGCATATTTAATAAATATTCTGTTACCGTCAATACTCGCTTCATCAGGTTTAAACTGACTGATTTTGAGATCGTTTATATTTTCACTTTTCAAAGCAATCGAAACAAAAGCAACATACAGCTTTTTGGTATCTAAATCTTTTTCTTTTAAGTACGGACTATTTTTAAAACAAGCTTCCAGATCTTCTTTAGTAATGACAATCACAGGAACTTCATGTCCGAAAACCTTAAAAATTTCCTGTTTGATCATAAAACCTACCTTCGAAGCACTCTCTTCTTCTGTATCGACAAACACATTTCCGGATTGCAGGTAAGTTCTAACGTTTTGAAAACCGATATTTTCAAGCATTGCTCTTAACGCTTCCATTTTCATCATATTGTGACCGGAAACGTTGATGCCGCGTAAAAGTGCCAGATGTGTTGTCATTTTTTTAAAGTTTTGTTCAAAGATAAAGATTCAATCGCAATAAAACTGAAGCAGTTCAAAGTCCGGGAAAATTAAACCCGAATCATTGAACTGCTTTATACTTTACATTAGACCTAAACTCCTTACTTACAATCTCTTTCAAACAAAGAAGCGATATTGTCTGCATCATAGGTAAGTTCAAAAGACGTCCCTGATTCATCTTCTAAAGTATAGGTATTATCCTTAAAACTATACTCTCTAATTTTTAATTGTGTGTAATTATTTTTTGAAAAAGCTTTAAAGAATGCCCCGTTGATATAAAATTTGCCTTTTAAAAGATTCTGGGAACTATCATAATTTAAAAACAAATACTCTCTTTTTCCTACGATCTCATTATTGGGAAAACCATATTTAATTTGCTCAATTTTAATCAGGTTATCAGCAGACAAAGTAAAGGTTCGGTATACTTTTCCGTTTATTTTTTCCTTTATTTCGTCGCCGTTGTATTCATAGGTATAGATTACAGGGTCTAATTGCAGAGGATATATTTTGGTTACTTTTCTGCTGATTAAGATCCCATTATTTAAAGTAAATTCTTTTTTATAAGGCTTGGATTCCGAATTGGCAGAGTAATCCACTTTAATCGTATTATTATCGTAGGTAACTACATCTTCCACATCATTTGATAAGCCCCATTTGTTCAGGTTATTTCCATCCGGTACGTGCTGCAATCCTCCTTTCACTTTGTTGATACGGTTTTGAATGTCATATTCAAAACTTATTTTGCCTGAAAAATTGGAATTAGATGCGTCATTTGAGATCGTTATATCGTCATAATAAAAGCCTGTTATTTTTGCACTGACCAGACTGCACTCTTTTTCATTATTATCTTCGCTATCTTTAGAGCAGGCTACGGAAATAAGAGCAATTATTAAGAGTAGGATATTTTTTTTCATTTATTAATTGGTTTCTTAAAATTTCGACAAATATATTCTTTTGCATTGACCACCACTATTTTATTTTTAAAGTTAAATCGCTTTTCTAAACGAGCACATTTCCAAAATTCCTAATTAAAATCTATCTTCGCAGTAAGAGAGAAAAGAAAATAGAAGAAAGAATATTAGAGTATATATTAATAGACTTTAGTCTTTAGTCTCTATTCTGTTTTCTATACTCTATATTCTAAAAATCTGAAGATCCAACAATCTAAAACTCTAAAGTCCCAACAATCTAAAAAAAATGTCTAATAATCTCCTCGAAACTCCCATCGAATACTTAAAAGGTGTTGGCCCAAGTCGCGGTCAGCTGCTTCGTAAGGAATTGGGAATTCATAAGTATGGTGATTTAATTAACTTTTTTCCGAACAGATATATTGACCGGACCCGTTATTACAAAATAAACGAACTTCAAAATACGGGCTCTGAAGTGCAGTTGGTTGGAAAAATAATCAATATAAAAACGGTTGAATTTGCTAAAAACAAAAAACGTCTCGTTGCCACTTTCGTGGATGATACAGGATCACTGGACCTCAATTGGTTTCAGGGACATAAGTGGGTTCGGGAGAGTCTGAAACTGAATGAAGCTTGTGTGATTTTTGGAAAATGTTCCCTGTACGGAAGCCAGTTCAGCATGGCACATCCGGAAATAGAACTTTTAAGCGAACACGAAAAAAGCCTGCGTTCCG
This sequence comes from Flavobacterium circumlabens, assembly GCF_004345565.1. Taxonomy (GTDB): domain Bacteria; phylum Bacteroidota; class Bacteroidia; order Flavobacteriales; family Flavobacteriaceae; genus Flavobacterium; species Flavobacterium circumlabens. Next base: position 315,380 of record NZ_SLWA01000006.1, read on the forward strand.
CGATGCAGCCCGTTTATCCTTCGACAGAAACCCTGACAAATCGTGGTATTTCAAACCGGACAATCAATAAATTAATGGAACAGTTGTTTATTGAAACCCAAGCTTTGTTTACTGAAACGTTTCCTCCTTATTTAATTGAAGAATTAAAACTGATTTCGAAAAAAGCAGCTTTATTCAATATCCATTTTCCGAAAAGTGCCGATGCCTTGTCAAAAGCGCAGTTTCGTTTAAAATTTGAAGAATTGTTTTTCATTCAATTACAATTAATCACCAAAAACCTCATTCGGAAACATAAAATAAAAGGGCACCCGTTTACCAAAGTCGGTGAACTTTTTAATGATTTTTATAAGAATCACTTGCCGTTTCAATTGACAAATGCACAAAAAAGGGTAATAAAAGAAATTCGTGCCGATATGGGCAGTAATGCCCAAATGAACCGCTTATTGCAGGGAGATGTCGGATCCGGAAAAACCATTGTCGCTTTTATGAGTATGCTTTTGGCGATCGATAATGGTTTTCAGGCCTGTCTGATGGCACCAACCGAAATCCTGGCCAATCAGCATTTTATCGGATTATCCGAACTGGCTGAAACTTTGGGAATCAATATTAAAATACTCACGGGTTCAACCAAAACCGCCGCCCGAAAAATTATTCATGAAGAGCTCGAAAACGGGAGTTTACATATTTTAATCGGTACGCATGCACTGCTGGAAGATAAGGTGAAATTTCAGAATTTAGGGTTGTCCGTAATTGATGAGCAGCATCGTTTTGGTGTAGAACAGCGCTCTAAATTGTGGAAGAAAAATGATATTCCGCCTCATGTTCTGGTAATGACCGCCACTCCTATCCCGAGGACACTGGCGATGAGTCTGTATGGAGATCTGGATATCTCTGTTATCGATGAATTACCACCGGGCAGAAAACCCATTCAGACTGTACACCGATTTGACTCTAATCGTCTGAAAGTATGGAAATTCCTGCGTGATGAAATTGCACTCGGCAGGCAAATTTATATTGTTTATCCGTTAATTCAGGAATCCGAAAAAATGGATTACAAAGATTTGATGGACGGATACGAAAGTATTTCACGTGATTTTCCGTTACCGCAATATTCAATTTCGATATTACATGGGAAAATGAAACCAGCGGATAAGGATGCCGAAATGAAACGTTTTTCTGAAGGTAAAACCAATATCATGGTGGCGACAACAGTTATTGAAGTTGGCGTAAACGTCCCGAATGCAAGTGTGATGATTATCGAAAGTGCCGAACGTTTTGGCTTGTCTCAGCTGCATCAGCTGCGCGGTCGCGTAGGCCGTGGAGCCGAACAAAGTTATTGTATTCTTATGACCAGCCATAAATTAAGTGCCGACAGCAAAACCCGTATGGAAACCATGGTAAGTACCAATGATGGTTTCGAAATTGCCGAAGTAGATCTTAAGCTTCGCGGCCCCGGTGATCTAATGGGAACTCAGCAAAGTGGTGTTTTAAACCTTCAAATTGCAGACATTGTCCGCGATCGGGATATCCTGGCCTTAGGAAGAAATTATGCCCTGAAAATCCTAAAAGAAGATCCTCCTCTTCAAAAACCGGAACATGCAGTCCTGAAAGCTGTTTTTATCGAATTGACGAAGAAGAAAAATATTTGGAATTATATTAGTTAAGGTGTGAAGGTACAGAAGTGCAAAGATGCAAAGATGCAAAGGCTCTAATGTACTGAGGTGCTAAGTCACTGAGATGGAAGATAAAAAAGTCATTTAACTTTCTAAGGCTATCACTTTATAAAAAACAAATTATCCATTATCTAATTGCCTAATTATCTAGTTATCTAATTGTCTAACTATCCAATTGTCTAATTATCTAATTGTCTAATTTAAAAAAAATACTTCAAAGTATCATCTTAAACACTCGTTATTTAAGTCTAAAACAGTCTATTAAATTAGTAAGCTTGATAGATTTGAGGCGAAAAAGGCTTTTCCAATTTTAGAACTGATACAATGAAGCATCTTTTTTATAATTATTTTTTGGTTGAATTCTTCTTTTCGAAAAAGCCGTTAAAAAAACCTTTGCTGACTTTATTCTTATCATCTTTTCCTGTTGCCACAAGATGATCCACATACTCCATGTACGTTTTTTTCCGTTCTTCTAAAAAACCGATCAGGTATTCTTCAGAAGCATGTACGCCACTCGCCTCTTCAATATGAATCAGTTTCTTATACAAAGGTTCTATAAATTCACGATGATTTCCTCCGGGACCGATTTACGGGTTCCAAAGTAACCTACAATTTCTCCATCAGAATCTGAGATAATTTTAAAATCTGTGATTACCCAATAGTACCTGCCGGTTTTAGACATGTTTTTGATAATAGCATGAATATTTTGACTGGACTTAATACTGTCCCACAAAAATTTAAAAATAACCTTAGGCATATCAGGATGGCGGATAACATTATGAGGCTGCCCAATGAGCTCAAATTCATCGTAACCCGATACATCGATAAAAGCTTCATTTGCATACAAAATGGTTCCTTTTGTATCTGTTTTACTTAATAGTACTTTCGTTTTATTCCAATCAACTTCTCTGTCTGACGGGGTCGGGCGGGTAATTCTGGTATCCATAAATCTTGTATTTTAAAATTAATATGCCGTTCTCACACTGTGCATAAAATGGTCTCTGTTTCTTAAAAATATGCTATTTCATTCTTCTTTTAGTTGTGCCAGCAGGTCCTTTATTTTCTTAAAAATAACCTCTAACTCATCTTCCAGCCAATCCGGTAAAGTGGCATCGTTGGCTAATTTCAGATGTTGGATATCCCTGGCTATCTGGATCATCTTTTTATATTGAAAATCTAAATTCTTCGCAAGGGGATTATCTCCGTACGTGCTAAAAATTTTTGCAACTTCTTTTCCAAATTCTGTTTCGGACTCTATTTTTTCAATTGAATTTGAAGTCGCCTCATTTTTCAGGAAGAAATCAAAAGATTTTTTTAAAGAATCCAGCATTATATTTGTGGCTTCAAAATCATGCTTCGGCATAAAATAAATTTTTAGTTATAATTGAATTGATTTAATAAATTTTCAAATACTACTTAAACTTAATTCGAAACCCTGTTTGCCGATTTGCCATGAATATCGTTCACCAAATCATCAATTTTCTTGGCACTTTCTCTCATCATCTCTAAATAGCTTAACAATTTATCATTGTCTGTATGGCCTTTTGAAACATCAATAAGTTTCAATACTGAATTAACCGGTGATTTTAAGTCCTGTGCCGTTCTGTAAACAAAAACATTAAACTCGTTATTGGCCGATAATGAACTGTATTTCGCTGATGCCAATTTGATATTTTCCAATTCATACTCATCAGATATTTTAGAGATATGATTCTGACTGTGTTCTTTAAAATAGTAAGCCCAATACCCATTCATAAGAAATACAACTGCTGCCAAAACAACGTGGATGATAAAGGTTTCTAAATCAAAATTGACCTGGGAAAAATACAATTGCAGCCCTTTCGGATCTGTATAAACGAAATTTTGCATATAAGCCAGTGCACCATGATGCAGCACTACCAAAAGCGTAAGCGGAATTTGAAGTTTCCAGTTCTGATAAATAATCAAAATCGTACTGGCAATAAAAACCGTAAAATGCATTTCGAACAAACCATGCATCTGATAAATATACTGCGCCATAAAAACAGCAAGTACTACAGATAAAACGTACTGGTAAAAATTTGATTTTTTAAGGAAGAATTTTGCAGAATAATACAATAATAAATTAATGGTTCCCACACCCACTCCAATTTCAAAGGTGTCGTATTTAAAAGCCAAAGCAATTCCGAGAAGAAAATAGAAGGCCAGAACATAATTAATAATAGTATCCGATTTTTGTGTCATGGTAGACATAAAATTGTGCAGGTAATCTTGTTCATTTAAACTTGCTTTTGTTTTCATAGTTTCTGGTAATTAGGTTAATGGTTAGATTTATTTAGTGCATTTTGGTAACGAACATCCGTAAGCTCTCAGCGCTAAAGCATCAAATGAGGGGGACTGGGTTTGTTTTAGCAAAGAATCAATTGCCATCTGCGCATAATTACTGTCAGCATTGGTGCAATATCTGGTTTTATTGTAGTTTCCTCTATAGTATAAATGGTGGGAAGGATCAATTATAACGGCTTGCGGAGTCGAGAAAACACCACACTTGCTGGCCATGGCACTGTCAAAATAAACAGGTACAGCTGCGCCGAATTTTTTCTGGATTTCTTCAATCGTAAAATTTTTCTGTTGGTTCAGCACCACAATTTTAAAATTAATCCGGTCACCATACTTTTTAATCAATCCGCTTACGTGAGGTACATTAAAACGGGAGCAAGGGCAATCCGGATTAAAAAAATGAATAAAAACAGGTTTATTATTCGTAGTCCAGCATTTTCCTAAATCAATTCTGGACCCCATGGCAACCGCATGGTAATTTTGTGGAATCGGAGTCGGCAAACTGTATTTGAATTCGTTTTGCCAGAACAAAACCAAAATGGCGAAGAGTAATAATGAAAACCATAAGCCCAAAAGTATTTTTTTCGCCATAAAGAGAAGTTTTTGGTATGTTACACGAATAATGTATAAACGATTGTTAATTAATTAATTTTATAAATCAATAATTTTAACTTAAAAGAAAATAAAAACCTTACACATTTTAACGCTTAACCTCCAAAAACATTACTATTCTCACAAAAAAACTATCATTTTGTTTAAGCTTATCAATATTACAAATAAAATCGATAAAGTGCAAAAAAAATCGGATTAAATACATATAATTACTTTTAAGTAGGAATTATCTCCTTTTAAAGGATTATTATAAGTAAAACTACGTGCGTATAAACAGACAAAAACATGACAATTTTAACCTATTATCTAAAAATTTTGTTAAAAAGAACTAAAATCAAGACAAGGCATTAAACCAAATAGCAGAAGGAAAGTCTAAAATTACTTAGCAGTATTCGATATGCTTAATAAAATGATTAAAAAAAGAGCTCAAATTCATAAAAACTTCATTCATAAAAAACATAAACAATTGATTGTAAAACATTTAAACACATTATAAAGATTTGTACATACAAATGTTAAATAAAAGATAACATCATTTGGATTCATTCCAAAAAGTTAAATTTGTACACTTGCTAAAAATACACACCAAAATTACATCTACCTCAATTCTATGAAACTAAAAAACCTGATTTACGCCCTTCTGATTATCGGACTCGGAGGATTTATTGCCTACAGAGTCATCTCTAATAAAGGTAAAAACGAAGATTCTAAAAAGTCCGGGGACAAAGACAAACCTACAACCGTAACAGGAATTGTGGTTAAAACTTCAACATTTGATAATAACCTTTCCTTATCAGGCTCTATTGAAGCCAATGAACAAGTAGAAATTCACAGTGAAGTCTCAGGGATTGTAGAAGGTATTTACTTTACGGAAGGCACTAATGTAAATAAAGGTCAGGTGCTGTTTAAGGTAAACGATATTGAATTAAGAGCACAATTAAGACAGGCTGTTACGAAAGAAGGTTTAGCAGGTGAAAATCAAAGAAGAGCCAAATTATTACTTCAGAAAGAAGCGATTAGTCAGGAAGAATTTGATGTTGCCAACGCAGATTATGCCTCCATGCAGGCACAAACGCAACTCATCAGGGCTCAGATTGCCAAAACTTCTGTAAAAGCCCCTTTCTCAGGGAAAATTGGTTTGAGGTCTATTTCTCCCGGAACTTACATTACTCCTGCTGTTCTCGTAGCAAAATTAGTCAACACCGGAAAACTGAAAATTACATTTTCTATTCCCGAAAAATATGCTTCTGAGGTAAAATCAGGATCTGTTATCGATTTTGGGGTGTCCGGTTCCGATAAGGTTTACAAAGCAACCATATATGCGATTGAGCCCGAAGTGGCTGTAGCAACACGTACTTTACAGGTTCGTGCCATTGCCGATAACATGGATGGCAAACTTTTCCCGGGTACTTTTGCCGATGTAAAATTACCTTTAAACATCATCAAAGATGCCATAGTAGTTCCGTCGCAAGCTATTGTTCCTGTACAAAGCGGCAAAAAAGTATATATCGCCAATATGGGCAAAGCCAAAGAAATTATGGTGGATGCCACTACCAGAACTGATGCGTCTATTTTGGTTTTATCCGGATTGAAAGCTGGAGATACGCTAATCACAAGCGGTGTTATGTCCTTGAAAAATGAAGCTCCGATAAAAGTTAAAGTAAAAAAATAATCTTTAAGTTATGATTTTTGGATTATGCGTTATGAATTGCGAAAGCGAATTCAATACTTCTAAAATCTGAAATCTAAAATATAAAATCTCCTATGAGTTTATCCACCACAAGTATACGAAGACCCGTTTTAACCATTGTACTGAATCTTTTGATTATTTTGTTCGGTTTCATTGGGTATACCTTTTTAGGTGTTCGGGAATTCCCATCCATTGACCCTGCGCAGGTTTCGATAAGAACCAACTACACCGGAGCTAATGCCGATATTATTGAGTCACAAATTACCGAACCCTTAGAAAAAGCAGTAAATGCGATCGACGGAATCAGAAATATAACTTCGTCCAGTAATCAGGGAAGCAGCAGCATTACTATCGAATTTAATTTAGATAAAGATTTAGAAGAAGCTGCCAATGATGTCCGTGATAAAGTTTCACAGGCCGTTAGAAGTTTACCACAGGATATTGATGCGCCGCCCGTAGTTTCCAAAGCCGATGCTGATAGTGAATCTATTATTTCAATGACGGTTCAGAGTGATACGCGAAGCTCTTTAGAATTAAGTGATTATGCCGAAAATGTTATCTCACAACGATTAGAAACCATTCCGGGTGTAAGCGGTGTGCAAATTTGGGGACAAAAACGGTACGCCATGCGTTTATGGATTGACCCTGTAAAACTTGCAGCATACGGCTGTACGGTTGCAGAAGTCCGCGCGGCACTGAATGCGCAAAATGTCGAACTCCCTTCCGGAAAACTTACCGGAAACAATACCGAACTGACGGTAAAAACCATTGGAAACCTTTCCAAACCCGAAGAATTTAATAATATTATCATTCGTACAGACGGAGATAAAATCGTTCGTTTTAGTGATGTCGGCAGTGCTGAATTAGGACCTGAAAATATCGAAACGTCCTTAACATCTTCGGGACTTCCTATGATTGGTCTGGCTATTGTACCGATGCCCGGAGCGAATTATTTGGATATTTCGTCTGAATTTTATAAAAAATACGAAGCCTTAAAAAAGGATTTACCCAAAGATATCAAGCTTAATATCGCGCTTGACAATACACTTTTTGTTAAAAAATCGGTACTTGAAGTTGCCGAAACTCTCGGAATTTCAATTCTTTTAGTAATCATTATTATTTATCTGTTCTTCAGGGACTGGGCCATTGCCTTCAGACCTTTGATTGATATTCCCGTATCGCTAATTGCAACCTTTTTTGTCATGTGGCTTTTCGGGTTTTCCATCAATGTACTGACCCTTCTGGCTATTGTTTTGGCGACGGGACTGGTAGTAGATGATGGAATTGTGGTAACCGAAAATATATTTAAGAAAGTAGAAGAAGGAATGTCGCCAATTGAAGCGGCAATCAAAGGTTCCAACGAAATCTTTTATGCAGTAATTTCGATTTCAGTAACGTTAGCAGCCGTATTTTTACCGGTAATTTTCCTGGAAGGTTTCGTAGGCCGTCTGTTTCGGGAATTTGGTGTCGTCATTGGTGCTGCGGTATTAATTTCTGCCTTTGTATCCCTGACTTTAACGCCTATGCTGAATGCGTATTTAATGAAAGGCGGAGAACAGAAAAAATCGAAGTTTTATATCAAAACAGAGCCTTTTTTCGAGAAATTAAACAGCGGTTATGCAGATGCCTTAAATCGTTTTATGGCAAAAAAATGGATCAGTTTTCCGATTCTGATTGCCTGTTTCGGATTGATTTATTTGTTTTTTACGATACTGCCAAAAGAAACGGCTCCTTACGATGACCGTAGTTCGGTAACCATGCGTATGACTACTCCAGAAGGTTCTTCTTATGAATACACCAGCCGTTTTATGCAGGAAATATCAAAATTGGTGGATGACTCTATTCCGGAGAAAAAAGTGAGTTTAGTAATTACTGCGGGAGGTTCCGGAGGTTCAGCAACCAATTCCGGTTTTATCAGGCTTTCGTTAAAAGAACCGGACGAAAGAAAAACATCCCAAAAAGATATTGCCGACAAATTAACCAAGTGGACAAAAAAGTATCCGGATGCTAAAACCTCTGTCATTCAGCAGCCTACAATTGCGGTAAACAGACGTGGAGGTTTACCGATTCAATACATTATTCAGGCTCCTACTTTTGAAAAATTAAGAGAAAAAATTCCGCTTTTTATGGATGAAGTGGGTAAAAGCGATGTTTTCTCGGTTACCGATGTGAATTTGAAATTTAACAAGCCGGAAATCAACGTAAGCATCGATCGTGCAAAAGCTGAAAGTTTAGGGATCTCTATTATAGACATTGCCCAGACTTTACAGCTTTCGTTAAGCGGTCAGCGCTTTGGCTATTTCATTAAAAACGGAAAACAGTATCAGGTAATCGGGCAATTTGATCAAAAAGACCGCTCTAAACCGTTGGATTTAACTTCTATGTTTGTTAAAAATAAAAACGGAGAACTGATTCAGATGGATAACGTGGTGAATATAGAAGAACAAAGTAACCCGCCACAATTATATCACAACAACCGCTATATGTCTGCCACTGTTTCTGCAGGTTTGGCGCCGGGCAAAAGCATCAGTGATGGTATTGAAGCGATGAATCAGATTAAGGCTAAAGTGCTGGATGAAAGTTTTACAACGGATTTAAGTGGTGAATCACGGGATTTTGTTGAAAGTAGTTCGAATACCTCTTTCGCTTTCGGATTGGCTTTATTATTAATATTTTTAATTCTTGCCGCTCAGTTTGAGAGTTTTATAGACCCGTTTATTATTATCTTAACGGTACCGATGGCGGTTGCCGGAGCTTTATTCTCCTTATGGTTGTTCAATCAGACCTGGAATATTTTCAGCCAGATCGGAACGGTAATGCTTATCGGACTGGTGACGAAAAATGGTATTTTGATTGTTGAATTTGCCAATCAGTTAAGAGAACAGGGAAAACCAAAAATGGAAGCCATTCTGGAAGCTTCAGAAGCGCGTTTACGTCCGATTTTAATGACCAGTTTAGCTATTGCTTTAGGGGCGCTGCCGATTGCAATGTCGCTTGGAGCTGCTTCTACCAGCAGAATCGGAATGGGAGTTGTTATTGTCGGAGGAACTATTTTCTCTTTGGCCTTAACCCTTTTTGTAATTCCGGCTATTTACCTGATGTGGTCGAAAGCCCGAAAACATTATCCGGAATTTGACCATATTGAAGAATACGAAAAAGAAAGTAAATAATTTAGGAGTCTGGAATTCAATGAATTATAATGGATGAATTCCTGCCAAAAGAAAAACAAATATGAATACTAAAATTCTATTCAGCAGTATCTTTTTATGCTTCTTCTGCCTCGCAAAAATGCAGGCTCAGGAAGTCTTAACCATTGAAGATGCTATGAAAATCGCTTTGGAGAACAATTTTGAAATCAAGATTGCAAAAAACAATTCAAAGATAAGCGAGACTAACGTAACCATTGGAAACGCCGGAATGCTGCCTGTTGCAACCGCTTCGGTTACCGATAACAACAGCATTCAGAATTCGGATCAAACCCGTCAGGACGGAACTTCGACCTCGTTGGACAACGCCAAAAATAACAGTTTGAATTACGGCGTAAGTATCGGCTGGACTATTTTTGACGGAATGAAAATGTTCGCCAGACACGATCAGTTAAAAGAACTTCAAAAACTGGGTGATTCGGAGTTAAAAAGAACCATTTTATTTAAAATTGGTCAGGTTAATTCTGCCTATTATGATTTATTTCAGCAGCAACAGCAATTGGCTGCACTGGATACTACCATTGTAATTTCCAATCAAAGGCTTACGCTTGCAAAAAATCGTTTCACTATTGGTAAGGCATCCAAATTAGAAGTTTTAAATGCTCAGGTGGATTTAAATTCAGATCAGGTGGCTTTATTAAGACAAAAAGAATCGTATGCCAATGCCAAAATCCTATTGAACCAATATCTGGCGCGTGATCCGAAAATAGATTTTAAAGTAACAGATCAGGTAACGGTTGACAGCAAATTAGTTCTGGCTGATTTAATCAATTTGGCACAAAAGCAAAATCAGGCTTTGGAAACGCAGATCATCAACAAACGCGTTGCGGAATTGCAGCTGAAACAGGTTAAGGCAGATCGTTATCCAGTTGTGAGGCTGAGTTCAGGCTATAATTTTGCCGAAAGTGAATCGAGTCTGGGTTTTACCAGTGCTACCTCGTCAAGAGGTTTAAATTACGGTTTCAATGCTACCTTAAATATTTTTGACGGTTTCAATCAGCATCGAAATGAAAAGGTGGCAAAGCTTCAAATTGAGAATTCGCAAATCGCAATCGAACAGCAAAACATGATTTTAAATTCACAGTTAAGTATTGCTTTTCAAACCTATTTAACCAATTTGGAATTAATTGATTTAGAAGAGGATAATGAGGCCATTGCGAGACAAAATCTTCAAATTACCTTAGATAAATTTAAAATCGGAACCATAACAACTATCGATTTCAGGACTGCGCAGCTGAATTATGTGAATGCTAAAGTACGTTACAGCAATGCGCAATATGAGGCAAAATTATCTGAAATTGCCTTAAAAGAATTGGCGGGAAATATTAATTTTTAAGTTAATTTTGTTTTCAAAACAAAATTAAATGATCTCATACAATACTAAAGACTGGTTTTCTTTTATTTTTCATTTTCATAAATCCGATACGGTCAGACAACTTTTTCCGGTGATGCTTGCCATTGGAGTTTATGCTTCAGTAGTCGGTTATTTTGAAGTAATTTATTTAGGACTCGATGAAAATCATTACATCAAAAATATTCCGATGATGCACGGAATATTAGGTTTTGTAATTTCAATGTTATTAGTATTCAGAACCAATACCGCTTACGACCGCTGGTGGGAAGCAAGAAAGTTATGGGGAGCCTTAGTCAACAACAGCCGTAATTTTGCCATCAAGCTTTCCTGCATGTTGAAAGACGAAAATGATCGTAAATTTTTCAGGAAATTCATTCCCGCTTACGCTTCGGTTTTATACAAACATTTAAATAATTCTGAAACTGCCAAACAGCTTTTTGACGATGTAGATTTAGAACTGGATCATCATAAACACAAACCGAATCAGGTAAAACGAATGATGTCGCATAAAATCAATGATCTGTATGAGGCCAAAAAAATTACCGGCGATCAGCTTATTATTTTAAATGCCGAATTAGTTGCCTTTACCGATATTTGCGGGGCTTGCGAGCGTATCAAAAACACGCCTATTCCCTACTCCTACAGTGCTTTTATCAAAAAATTTATCTTTTTTTACATTATGACCCTGCCTTTTGGTTATTCGTTGAGTTTAGGATATTATGTGGCTCCGGTAGTCGTTTTTATCTTTTATGTATTAGCCAGTTTAGAATTAATTGCGGAAGAAATTGAAGATCCGTTTGGCGATGATGAAAACGATTTGCCAATAAAAAAAATATCAGAAAACATTAAAAAACACGTAGAAGAATTAATTTAGTGAATTGCCCTGTTAAAAGAACAAATTACTCATTATTACAGACTTCTGTACAAAAATAGAAACAGTTAGAAAAAAGCAAATAAATTGTTTCTTTCTACAATACGCAATCCTTATATTTGTATCCTTATTCAAGAACAAAAAAGTTAACATGAAAATATCTTACAACTGGTTAAAACAATTCATTAAAACAGACTGGACATCTGAACAAACTTCGGAATTACTGACAGATTTAGGTCTGGAAGTAGAAGTTGTTGAGAAATATGAATCAGTAAAAGGCGGTTTAGAAGGAGTTGTTGTAGGACACGTACTGACTTGTGAAAAACACCCTGATGCCGACAGATTAAATATTACAACCGTTAATATCGGACAGGAAACTCCTATACAAATTGTTTGTGGTGCTGCCAATGTTGCTGCAGGCCAAAAAGTACCGGTTGCCACTATCGGAACGGTTTTGTACGATAAAGATGGCGGGGAATTTACCATTAAAAAAGGAAAAATTCGCGGACAGGAAAGTCACGGAATGATTTGCGCAGAAGACGAATTAGGTCTGGGTACAAGCCATGACGGAATTATGATATTAGACGAAAACTTAGCACCCGGAACTCCGGCTTCAAAAGTGTTTGATATTGTAAGTGATGAAGTTTTCGAAATTGGATTAACGCCTAATCGCGCCGATGCCATGAGTCACTATGGTACTGCACGTGATCTTAGAGCCGGAATGCTGCAGCGTGGTGTAAACATCGAATTAATTACGCCATCGGTAAGTAATTTCAGAGTAGAGATGCGTACCTTAAAAATTGATGTTACGGTAGAAGAGCCTATTTTAGCCCCAAGATACTGCGGTCTGACCATTTCAGGAATTTCTGTTGAAGAATCTCCTGCATGGTTACAGGATCGTTTGAAAGCGATCGGTCTGACTCCAAAAAATAATATCGTTGACGTTACGAATTATGTGTTACATGAATTAGGACAACCTTTGCACGCTTTCGACGCTGCAAAAATCAACGGGAAAATAATTGTAAAAACAGTACCGGAAGGTACCAAATTTACCACTCTTGACGATGTTGAGAGAACATTGCATGCAGAGGATCTAATGATTTGCGACGAAAAAGGACCTCTTTGTATTGCAGGTGTTTTTGGCGGGAAAAAATCTGGAGTTTCAGAAGGAACTACTTCCATTTTCTTAGAAAGTGCCTATTTTGATGCGGTCAGCGTTCGTAAAACGGCCAAAAGACATCAGTTAAATACAGATGCTTCTTTTAGATTCGAAAGAGGAATTGATCCTACTATTACGGAATATGCCTTAAAGCGTGCCGCACTTTTAATTCAGGAAGTGGCCGGCGGAAAAATCACTTCTGATGTAGTAGAAATTTATCCTAAAAAAGTAGAAGATTTTTCTGTTCTGTTAAACTTTAGCCATGTTTCTAAAATCATCGGACAGGAAATTCCAAAAGATACCATTAAAAAGATATTGGTTTCCTTAGACATCAAAGTAAACAGTGTTTCCGAATCGGGTCTTGGATTAACAATTCCGGCTTACCGTGTTGATGTACAGCGTGAAATTGATGTAATTGAAGAAATTTTAAGAGTTTACGGTTACAACAACATTGAATTCTCTAAAAAGTTTAATGCAACTGTTGCCAACTCTCCAAGAACTGAAGATTATAAAGTACAAAATATCATCGCCTCTCAATTAAACTCACAGGGTTTTCATGAAATGATGGCGAATTCCTTAACAACAGCTGCTTATGCAAAATTATCAACGGTTTTAAAAGAAGAGCATAATGTTACGATGCTAAACCCGTTAAGCGGTGATTTGGCAACAATGCGTCAGTCTTTGTTATTCTCTGCTTTAGAAGCAGTTTCATACAACATCAACAGAAGAAATTCTGACCTGAAATTATTTGAATTTGGAAAAACATACCATAAATACCTGAATGGTTTCGAAGAGCACAAACATTTGACCTTATCTGTTTCAGGAGACAGAAACAAAGAAAGCTGGACCAATCCGCAAAAACCAAGTGATTTCTTTTTACTGAAAGGATATGTAAAAGCTATTTTGTCCCGTTTAGGAATTGATAAAGTATCTAACGCTCCCGTGCAATCTGATATTTTCTCTGAGGGAACGTCAATTTCCTATAATAATGATACTTTGGTGGAAATGGGCGTTGTTAAAAAATCAATCCTGAAACATTTCGGAATCAAACAAGATGTTTATTTTGCTGATTTTAACTGGGATCTGATTCTAAAAATTATCTCGGGAAAAATTAAATACAGCGAAATCCCTAAATACCCGGAAGTCCGCAGAGATTTAGCTTTGTTGATTGATCAGAAAACGACTTACGAAAGTATTTACAATCTGGCGAAACAAACAGAAAAAACGCTTTTAAAAGATGTAAACCTGTTTGATGTATATGAAGGTAAAAACCTTCCGGAAGGTAAAAAATCATACGCTTTGAGTTTTACTATCCAGGATAATACAAAAACCCTAACCGATGCTCAAATCGATAAAATCATGTCGAAACTGCAACATACTTTTGAGAGTGAACTTGGAGCTAGTTTGAGGTAAAAAGTTAGTTGTGAGTTATGAGTTATGAGTTATGAGTTATGAGTTATGAGTTATGAGTTATGAGTTATAAACCCGACAGGTTTTTAAAACCTGTCGGGTTTAATTATTTATTGTCTTGTGAGATGTGAAAAATTGTGACATGGGAATTCAAACCTGTGACTGAAAACTGCGACTGAAAACTCTTTCACGACGAAAATTTCAAATAAGCATTTTTCAGCTTCTCATCATATCGATTGGTCTTATAACCTTCACCATTATATTTCAGTGCAAATTCTGCCCAATTTTTATTTCTTAAAACAGTAATCAGCTTCTTTTTTTCGAGGAATAATCCAAATGCTTTTAGGTGCTCTCCTTCATTGAGGTCCATTTTCTGCACAAATTCGTCTATATTCTGATATCCGATAGAAACTGCATTGAAACCCATAATCTGAAAAAGTCCCCACGAAGCTGCACAATTGGCGGCATCAGTAAAACTTTTGTCCGGATTTAAATGAATTGATTTTTCCAACCGTACATATTCAGCAGCGCCGCCCACATAATATTTTCTGGTAAACTTCCTAAAAAGGATATTTTCCGTATTTGCATTTACATAATTTTCGCAATGAATACCTCTCTGTTCAAGCTCTCTCCAGAAAACATGACCTTCAAACAAAATTTTTGGTCTTCCGTCTAAAAGAAAACCTTTACCGTTGCTTTCCACCAAATTTACGGCCTTCACGATCGCCAGTTCAATAGTATGATGATTCGAAAAATCAATCAGGTTTTGTTCTGAGAGCAATTTAGGATTGGATAAAAAACCGGCTGCACTTTTCTCCATAAGAGCAGACCAGGTCTTTAGCCCTACAATACCATCCACTACCAAATTGTTTTTTAGTTGGAAATCCTGAACAGCTTTATCGGTTGCAACTCCGAAATAGTCAGAAACAACAACGCTGTAATTTAGTTTTGCAAGTAATTCATTTAAATAATATACTTCGCTTGATTTTACTCCGGATTTTAAAGTTTTCATTGCTTTTTAATTTTAGTATCGTTAGTTGTGGTATCCTTTAAAGGTTCACATTTTGTCAGATATATTTTTAAAGTTTAGTGTCGCTTATTTATCGACAAAAATGAACGATATAAAATTAAATTTTTATAAATTATTATAAAACAGTACTTTGACTCCTTTTTTTCAATAATTTTACTTACTAAAAAAGGGTGAATTTACCCTTGTACACTTTTATCTTTTAAAATAATTTTGTCAGGAACATTTTCAAAACCACAAATAAATTTTAACTAATTATTTTTAAACTAAAAAAAATCATGAAAAACCTTTCCGAAAAACCAAGTCAGTTGATTACAAAAGAATTCGCCAAAGAGCTGAATTTGAATTACACTCATAAAAGAGGAAAACTAATTCACAAGTCAACCAAAAAAGAAGATGCAAATGCCATTTGGTATTCACTGGAAGCTTTAGAAAGCTACATTAATTATATTAAGACCCATGGAGCCGATACGGGATATGAAGTGGACGGCATCCGATTTTATTTTGGCGTATACCCGGATGATGAAAAGCATGGCGAAAAAGCAGGTTTAACCACTTTATTTTTGGCTGCAACAGGAAAAAAGACATTATCAGCAGAAGAAAATGCAAATCAGATACAAAGTTTTGTAATGGCAAAAGAAGATTCTTCTGCTGATATCGAAAGCCTTGACCCAATGAATTATGGCAACATAGGAAGACCTCCTAGCATTATATACTAAACAAATTATGTTTGAATTTTTAAGATCGTATATCATCTATCTCGCGATATTATCAGGAAGCATCGGATTGATTTCCCTGCATAAACTTCCCGGTAATAAAGCTAAGTTTTTAGTACTTTTAATCTGGTTTTCAGCATTAACTGAAGTTGTTGGCTATTTTTTTACACAATGGACGGGCTTGTTAAATTATTATGTGTATAATTTTTATATGTTCGTTAGTTTTTCCGCCTATATATTACTCCTTCGAAGTCTTCTCCAGAAACAAACCAACAGAATTTCGGCTGTACTGTTTTTAATGTTATTTATCATTTCCTTTTTTCTGAATATTTTATATTACAAAAAAGACATAAATCACTCTTTTACATACAGTTTCGCCGTTGGCGTTATAGTGGTTATGATGCTTTCTTGTCTGTATCTGGTCGAGATTTTCAATTCAAACAAGATCTTAAATTTTAAAAAATCGGTGTTTTTCTGGTATATCTTAGGTATACTTGTTTTTCACGTTCCCGTTCTGCCATTTATGCTCGCCATAAAATGGTTCCTAATTAAACAGGATGAATCTGTATTCAGTCTGGTCCTGTTTATTTTAAATTTTTTAGCACATAGTTGTTATATAATCGGATTTGTATGGAGCGAAAAGAAATACAATTATTAGTCATTTCGTTAGGTATTGTTTTTTTTACTTTACTGATGACGCTGCTTGTCATTTTTTTTTATTTTTTGAAGAAAAAGAACCATTATCTGGTCGAAAAAATGGAATCTGAAATGTACTTTCAGTCCGAGTTAGTAAAGACCAGAATAGAAATAAAAGATCAGACCCTTTCTGAAATAAGCAAAGAACTGCATGACAATATTGGCCAGATTGTTTCGGTAGGTATAATGCAGCTTAATATGTACATACAGGACGATAAATCTATTCAGACCAGAGAGCTTACCGATCTTAAAAATGTTTTAGCAAAATCACTAGACGAAATCAGGATTTTATCCCGAATTATAAATAAGGATAATCTACTTCAAACCAATTTTATAGAAGCCATAAAACAAGATCTGGAACGCGTAAAAAAGCTAAAACACATTCAATACAATTATAATTTTAAAGGAAGAATACCAAAGATTAACGAAGGTCATGATTTGTTTATTTACCGCATTTTCCAGGAGGCCCTGCACAATAGTCTGAAACATTCACACAGCGATTTATATGAGGTGAATATTACGACAAATGCAAAACTTTTCCAGTTGAAAATGAAAGATTTTGGAATTGGTTACGATACTAAAAAAATCAATTCGGGTATCGGATTAAGCAACATGAAACTGAGAGCTAAACTAATTGGCGCCACGCTAATTATAGAATCAAACCCATCCGGAACAAGTTTACTATTAGAATATCCATTAACCCCATCAGATGAAACCAATAGCCAGGAATAAAATTATTATTGTTGATGATCACTTGCTATTCTCACAGTCCTTACAGCTTTTGATCAATAGTTTTAAAGAATTTGAAGTGATAAACCGTTTTGAAAACGGTAAAGTTTTTATAACCTACCTTCAGGAAAATACCGATTCAGACGTCGATTTAATTTTACTAGATGTCAATATGCCCGTTATGGACGGTGTTGAGACAATGAAATGGATTAAGGAAAACAGGCCTTTCCTCAAAGTGATTGCGCTGTCTGTCAATGATGATGAAGAAATCATTATCAAGATGATCGCCAATGGTGCCAAAGGTTATCTGCTGAAAGACACTTCGCCGGAAATATTTAAGGAAGCCATGTCCTGTGTGATTGAAAAAGGTTTTTATTTTACCGAACTGGTTTCGGGAATGCTGGTCAAAAAAGCGAATGACGATTCTAAAAAAATCAATTTAAAAGAAAAAGAAATTGTTTTTATACGACATGCCTGCAGCGAAAAAACATACAAGGAAATCGCCTCTGAAATGTGCCTCAGCCCCAAAACGATTGACGGCTACAGGGAGTGTTTATTTGATAAACTCGAAATTAAAACCCGGATCGGTTTGGTTTTATATGCCATCAAACACAAAATTGTCCTGGTGTAAAGCAATCATTACTTAAATTCAATCAGTTTGTCATTCGGTAAATCATACTCGTATAGTTTTCTGGTTTCGCTGTCTAAATAAAGCCATTGAATGATGCTGGTGTGATTTTCGAATTCGTTTGCAATTCCCAAAACGGTATATGCACGTCCGTCTTTTTGGCGGTCTTCTATCGAAAAAACAAATTCGGTATCCGTATTCTGAAGGTGTGCCTTTACAAGCTCTTTTTTCGAATTTGCCAAATAATATTCTACCAGCGTGTAAAGATAATCTTTAAAGTCTTTTGAATATTCTTCCTTTTCTGTCCAGGAATACTTAAGCGGTTTATTGTATTTTTTCCTAAACAAACTAACGCTTCCGTCCTTTACTTTTTCAGCATTAATCAGCCATTCGGTAAAATCAAGTTTTTCCCCCTCACCTGCTATATAAGTAGAATCCATTTTCCAGGTAATTTTTAAAATGTCGCCTCGCAGGAATTGATCAGCCCCCTCAAAATTAGTTTGCAGTGCCACTACCTCTGAACCTTTCTTTATCGTAAATAAAGTATAATCACCATTCGCATCATAGCCCACATATTCTACTTCATCAGAGTATTGTTCTCCTTTATTCAGTCTTTCATCAGGTCTGATGGCGCTAAAAACATTGACTTCTTCAGGAGTCACGTCAATTTCTTTAGAAGGAATCCCGGAACTGTCATTTGATTCTTTTGGAACTGAAACTTTTTTATCCGTACACGAAAATAATAACAGAAGTGATGCTAAAAGAAAATATCTCATTGTGGCGTTTAGTTAAGCGGTTTTGAAAAGTAAAGTTAATAAGTTATGGCGGCAAAAATCGGATGACCTTCAATTTTATTTCTTCCGTTCAGAAAAGAAAGCTCCATCAGAAAATTAAACTGAATGATTTCTCCGCCAAGTTTCTCAACCAATTCGCCAAGGGCTTTTGCGGTCCCTCCGGTGGCCAAAACATCATCGTGGATCAAAACCCGGTCTCCTTTTTGAATCGCGTCTGTATGAATCTCCAGCGTATCGGTACCATATTCTAAATCGTAAGAAGCCGAAATCGTACTATACGGCAGTTTTTTAGGTTTACGAACCGGGACAAAGCCCGCATTTAATTCCTGAGCCAGTAACATTCCGAAGAAAAAACCCCGGCTTTCCGCTCCTACTACCTTATCAATAGGCTGACCATTTAAAGACGTAACTAAAATCGACAGGCATTCTTTCCTCGCAATGGGGTCATTTAATAACGAAGTAATGTCTTTAAACAAAATTCCTTCTTTAGGAAAGTCCTGAATATCACGTATATAATTTTCAATCTTCATTTTTTTTTATTTTTATGTTATTTTTCCCTTGTTTATCTCACATTTATCTCTATCTTTGCACCCGCAAACAGCGTTCACCAAAGCTACGAAAATTAGCTTAATGAAAAAAAAAAAGGCCTCGTGGCGCAACTGAATAGCGCACTTGATTACGGCTCAAGAGGTTACTGGTTTGAATCCAGTCGAGGTCACAAAACTACAATCCCATTCGCCGCGGCGAATGGGATTTTTTTTATGCTTTTTCTTTACCTTTTAGTATATTATTTTTACTATTTTGCTTTTAGGATATTTTATGTATTATCGCTTTCAACGTAAGCGTTCATGATCCAGAAACTCACGCCAGCGGGGGCTAAAATTATAAAGATAAAGTTATTCCCAAACGCGAAAGCCCCGTGATCTTTTAATACTAGCTTTTAATTACGGTTATTTTACAATAATCTGTTTAGTAGCTTTTCCTTTATTGGTAATTACCTCAAAAAAATATATTCCTTTTGCTAAAGAATTGACAGTAATAACAGTTTTCTTTTCTGTTTTCACCAATTGTCCAAAAGTGTTGTAAATATTTACTTTTTCTAATTTTAAATCTTCCTGCAAGCTAATAGTAACAACTTCTGAAGCTGGATTAGGAAAAACCGAAAATTTAGCCAATACAAAACTATCTGAACTCAAAACAGCTGCCAGAGCAGCTGACAAATCATATACCCGAACGGATCCTGAATATACACCATTTCCATCATTATATGGAGCTCCGATAGCTAAAACAGATCCATTACCGGAAAGAGAAACATTAAAACCACTTTGATCATAAGCCGCTTCACCATTTATATCTATTCCTACTTTAGTCCAGATACCTGACACATTTTTATATATACGAACTGATCCTGAATGATTATTTCCATCAGCTCCAATAACCAGAATACTTCCATCACCAGAAATAGAAATACTTCTACCACTAAAATCATCAGTGGTTACTCCATTAATATCAGTACCTATCTGTGTCCATGTATCAGATATATTTTTAAATACACGTACTGAACCTGAACCTGAACCATTTGCACCATTAAATATTGATCCAATAGCTAAAATAGTACCATTGCTGGAAAGGGAAATACTCCAGCCACTGTTATCACCATTCGCTTCTCCTTCTATATCTACTCCTATTTGTGTCCAAGTCCCTGAAATATTTTTAAACACCCGCACTACACCTTTTCCTGAACCACTTACAACTCCATGCTCTGATGGAAGGCCAATAGCAACAATACCTCCATCACCAGAAAGGGAAACATTATTCCCCAGAGCAGGATAAGTTGCAACTCCGTATATGTCTGCTCCTATTTGCGTCCAGGTACCCGAAATATTTTTATATACATATACTGTTCCTGAAGCATACCCCCTTTTGGTATTACCTTCAGCTCCAATAGCTAAAATACTGCCATCACTAGAAAGAGAAACACTTTTACCACTATAATTAGCAGCGGCTTCTCCATCAATATCAGCACCTATTTTTGTCCAGGTACCAGATCTATTTTCATACACACGTACTGAGCCCGAATATCTGCCATTTCCACCATTATATAGGGCTCCAATAGCTAAAACAGATCCATTGCTGGAAAGAGAAACACTGCAGCCACTTTGATCATTGGCAGCTTCTCCATCTATATCTAATCCAATTTGTGTCCAGGTTCCAGATACATTCTTATACACCCGAACTGAACCCGAATTGGTACCATTTCCATCATTAAAAGGAGCTCCAATAGCCAGAGTAGTCCCATCACTGGAAAGGGAAACACTGGAACTATTATCATTAGCAGCTTCTCCAGGAATAGCTACTCCAATTTGTGATTGTCCGATACTCAATAAAGGAAGTAAAATAAAAAGTAAAACTTTTTTCATAATTAAATCTGATTTTTTAACAAAAATATACTTTCCAATTAAGTAAAAAAAATATTAAATCAATTTATTGCGGTTATGTCGCATACGTGTATTTCCCTGCAAGATAACGGTTTACTATTCCTCACAAAGTCAGGAAAAGAAAAATGAAAAACAGTTTCGCAGCGTACAGATTCTTTCACCTTCCATTTTTTTTGCTATTCGGAAAACGGATATAATATCTGACAAAAAAGGATGTTTTACTGGATATTTTTTTATCTTTGAAATTCAGGATTTTTAATCAAAATCGCTTTATCTTTGAGCCTTTAGAAAAATTGATACGCATTATGGAACAGAAAATACATCAGGGAAAAAACGTAAAACGTTTCAGAGAAATGCTTAACATAAAGCAGGAAGCATTAGCTTATGATCTGGGCGCAGACTGGAACCAAAAGAAAATTTCGATGCTGGAGCAAAAAGATGTAATTGAAGACAGCCTGCTGAAACAAATTTCAGCTGTATTAAAAATTCCTGTGGAAGCTTTTCAGAATTTTGATGAGGAGCAGGCGATAAATATTATTTCTAATACATTTGGCGATAATAGTATTGGATATCAGAGAAATGATAATCCTACTTTTAATCCTATAGATCAAGTGCTAAAGATGCACGAAGAAAAAATTGCGTTGTACGAGCGTATGTTGAAAGAGAAAGATGAAATGATGGCAAGGCTTGAAAAATTAATCAATAAATAATTATTTATAAAGATATTATTTTATTCAAATATATAATGGTCACATTTTTTAGTTGATAAGCTGTGAACGGTAAAATGTTTACTTACTCAACAACCGTTGTCTCAATACCGTTTCTTTCTGCTGCAGTACGAGTAGTTTTATAGTGTATTGCTCTTGTACCAGTAGGCTGTTTTTCTGCAGGACGTTTTGGGCGGTACTTTTTATACCCGGCAATAGTTCTTGCTGCCCTTTTCCGATTTGCTGTCCTTTGGCAATCAGGGCATCAGTAAGCTTTACCGCATTTTGAGCCGACTGGTATCTTTTTTTGCACCTCTCGAGCTCATCTGCTGCAACGCGTTGGTTGCGTTGGTTAATAATGATCTCCTCTTCTATGTATTGTTTTATTTGTTCCTGCTCTTCCTTTAGGACAGCAGCATCTGGTTCTTCGGTATCAGACTCTTTTAAAAGAGTAAGCATTTCGGTCAATTTGAGTAGCGCTGCTGTAGGCAAACTACGCCTTCCGGTCAGAAACAGCGCCCAATGAACGCGATTCACCTCTAATAACAAAGCCATTTCTTCCTGGGGTATTCCTAATAGCGCTCCAAGATTTTCTTCTTTTTTCATTCTTCTGCTTTTTGGTTACTCTATTTTATCTAATGAAACAAATTTAGCTTATTTTTTATTTGTTTCAAAACCTAGAACAAATTTTTATTATTTTATTTTTGTTCCGATTTTAGAAACGAAATATTTTTTTAATTATTTTGTTTCAGCTAAAAAAGTCACCTGTGCAGCCGATGTTATGTTTTGTTTTATGAGCATAAAAAGGTGAGTGTCCGGCAAAAGCAAGGATCTGTAAAAAAATACAACCCGTATGGGTGGAGATTTTTTGACAAGACCTGAAAGGCTTGGCCTTGCCTTTGGGATAAGGACACTGAGTTAACTTTGCTCGTGAAATAAAACAAAAGCATACAGGGTCTTGTATAAAAAGTAAAAGGGAAGTAATTGGGATACTGGAGATAACAGTATTAAAGGAAGAAAAGAAGCGGGCTTTGGAATGAATTCAACACCTAAAAAGATTTGGTTACTATTCTTATATTCACTTAAAAAAGCTTACTTATGACCTAAAGCCAACTACAAAAAATTTGCATTGATGCCATTTTATGGGAGATCTAAATTAGTTGATAGCAATGCTATCATTACGAATGAAAATCATTGCTAGAACAAAAATTTTTATCTTTTATATATGCTTAAAAAATCATAAAAGGTAAATTTACCTCTGTTTTTTGATTTATTTAAAACATTTTACTATATTTGCGGTATATTTACCTCAAACTATTATGATAGACGATATTTTAAATAAAAGCTTCCAATATAACGGTCCATCTCTTGAAGAATTATTAAAAGAGAAACTTGATGAATCTGGGTTAACTAAAACTCAATTTGAAAAATTATCAGGAATGGAAAGAAGAAGTTTAGACGCTATACTTGATAAAACATCCAAACAGACTGATATTATCAAGCTATTAAAACTTGCTGAATTTTTAGAAATAGATTTTAATGAGGCTCTAATTGTCCATTTTAAAGACAGACCTGTTGAGGAAATAAAAGAACTTCAATCTTCAATGGACATCACCTTTATAAATAAATTCTTTGACCTTAAAACTTTAATAAGTTTAGGATTTATTAATAAAAACGATTCTTTGGAAATACTAAAAGAAAGGATCTGTAAATTCTTTGATATCAGTAGTATTTATGAATATGAAAGAGAATTAAACGAAGCTTTTTATAGTAGAACAAAGAAAACATTTAGTGACAAAATGAAAGATTTTTGGATTAAATCAAGCTATAAATATTTTGAATTAATCGATAACCCGAATGAGTATAAAAGACAGAATCTTATTGATCTGATTCCTAAAATTAAACCCTATACACAAAATACTGAAACAGGTTTACTAACTGTTTTCCAAGCCTTGTTTAACATCGGAATTACAATTGTATTCCAGCCTTCTTTACCTAAAAATCAAATTCGTGGAGCGACATTTCTAATCAATGACAGACCTTGTATCGTAATTACAGATTTCAATAAAAATTATGCTACAATTTGGTTTGCCCTAATTCACGAACTTCACCACGTTTTATTTGACCTGGAAACAATTGAAAAAACAAAATATCATTTATCTGGTGAACCAGATTTGTTTTTAATTCAAGAAGATAAAGCAAATGAATTTGCTTCCGAATACTTAATATCATCAGAGAAAATGAGATACATTGAAAAGATGATTCACAATAAATTTATGGTAGAAAAATTTGCAAAGGAATGCCAGATCCATCCTTGCATAATTTATTCACAATATCAATGGAGGCAATCTGAAAAAGGAAATGATTATTGGGGCGCTTTTAAAGAATATTTCCCAAACATAAAAGGTATAACAAAAAAATTGAATGTTTCAAATTGGGATAATGAGTCAATAAAAGAAACAGCAATAAAAATAAAACAATTATTAACAGTATAAAATCATAATAATGAGCGACAAAAAAACCAATATAAACAAGGTCGAACGAAAGCTTTCCAAAGAAGATGTGGAAAGGTTAGACATATTACAAAAATCTGAAGAGGTAAAAGGTGAACAACTTTCGATTAATTTGGATTCTGAACTTGTTATAGAAAATCAGGCCGAACAATTACTTGGACAGAAAATAGATGACCCTGTACAAAAGTTTCAATTATATTATCAGGGACTATCAAAACTTGTAAAAGACAGCTTACCAAAAGGTAAATCTTTTGAAGACGTAAGAAGAATTGTTTATGATGAAAAGAACATTCTTATTAATCGAGGCGCAAAAAAAGATGAAAAAGGAATTAGAGGAAGCGATGGTAGAATGGCTTACGTAGAAGATTTAGAAGAAGCTATTAAAATAGTTGCAGATTGGACAATCAATAAAGGAACACCAGCTGAACTTTTTATGGCATTTTGGGATAAAAATGAAGAATTAGGATACGGACATCAAGACTAAATAAAAAGCACAGCCACCAACACACACTACAAGCAATTTGGGTATTAGGCTTAATTTGAAATTAGTTTTGTATTTGGAAGATTTGACAAATCCGAAAGATAACGCTAATTTAATCCCAAACTGCTTGTAGCGCGAGAACGTTGTGTACCATTATAACAAAAATTATGTCAGAAGAAAACAAAGAACACATAGGAGAAGACGAAAAGGCTGCCACAGATATAAATCAGGATGCAGAAATTCAAAAGAGTAAAAGAAAAATTGATATTGCTCTTTTGATTTCAATTCTTGCTTTAGTAACAAGTGTTGCTCAACTTATAATAACCTCTCCATATTTTCTTGATATTTATAATCAGCCAGATATTGAAGTTGAAGAAGGAGAAAATATGATGACTGGTACACCTCACGTTTCAACAAACTATCAGATTTTCAACAATAGTAACAAAACTGCAACTAACTTAATCCTAGCAATAGACGTTTATGATATTAGTAGCTTACATTTCATTCCAGAAAACAGTTTCAAACTAGTTGACTCTCTTGACGGAGATTATTTTTTTAAAAAAAGATATTTTTTTTCTAAGGACAAGCTTGTTCCTAATGAAAGGATATCTCTTTCAATATCTAATCATATAGACACAATTGCTAAAAAAGTTAAAGCTGACACCCTAAAACCATTTTGGGAATATAATTGTCAAGACCTAGTTCCACATATCGCAGAATTAAAAAGTGACTTAGGATTTTCTAAAATTAAAAGAAAGGACAAGTACATTATTTATAATTACACGATACAAAAAGTAGGCGAATATAAACTTAAAGGTAAACCGATAAAATAACGGCACACAACAGCGGTTTAATGAAATTGGGGTTTGGGTGTTTAATCGAAGGAGCTTTTTGTATATTTGGCTTCAGTCTTTTCGGAATGGTTCGGGAACAAAATTCCCAATTTCATAAAGCCCCGGGACGTTATGCCTAATTTAACAACCAACTATGAAAATAACAACTTCAATATTCATAATACTATTTTTTTTTGGTTGTCAAAAATCATATGAAAAAGAAGAAGTCAAAGCAATTGAAGACATTACAAATGATTATCTTAAAAAAAATCATTTAGACAAATATTATTTAAATCCACCAGATTTTTTTGGAAAACCAACACCTAAAGCAAATATTGACAAACTTGATTTTAAAGTATATTTATCAGATGCTTTAATGCCTATAAACCAAATACGAGAAGACAATAAGTGGATGTTTAAAAATAATGATTTTATCAAATCTGATTCAATCATTTTTTATGGCATTATGAATTCAAAAAAATTTAAAGATCTTGAATATCGTGAATATGATAAATCAAAAATAAAGCTTATAAAACCATATAAACAATTTAACGAAGATGCTAAGCCAGAAGATGATTATTCAAAAATACTTTTTTCTAGAGTTTGCTTCGATGAGAAAATGGAAAATGGAATTGTAGTAATAAATTATTTAATTGGAAATGAAAGCGGATATACAAATGGTTATAATATGGCTTTGCTTATAAAAAAGAAGAATAATAAATGGAGCTATGTAAGCATAAAATAAATTAGGCATAACAGCTACAACGGATTTGGGCAATAGGCTTAATGGAAAATTAGTTTTGTATTTGGGATGATTTACTTCGCCTGTTCGCTGTCGGACGCTTGATCTGTTTCGCTATCGCTCAGGAAGAAAATCCAAGAATAGAGCTTAATTTAGTTACAACCCTCTATAAATGCCAGAACAGATTGTGGAGAGTTTCAAAAAATGCAAATGGGTTCCCCACTCTAGCCTCGATAGCAGTGGAAATCCTATTGTGCCGGGGTTCGGCACAAAAGATTGAAACGTATAGCGGGAATAGCTCCTAAAAAATAATATTAAATCTAAAAACTGAGTCTTTTAAAAAATCGACAGTACTAATTTAATTCAAAAAATAAAACGAAAAATTCCCATACAACCAAAAATTACGACAAGGACCACCGTAATTCTCAAAACCAAATCAAAGACCCAAAAAGCACAGCAGAAAACAGCAGCCGCTATGACCCGGAGAACCCTTGCTGTGCGAAGTCTCCCGACTTCGTACCCGTTGCTACATTCCGTTCCAATTTTTTTTCATTCTTTTTGTGGATCACTGGAGCTGGTACGAAGTCGGGAGACTTCGCACAGCGATCAGCATATTTTATAAATAAAGAACACTTCGCATAGCTGAGTTACGAAGTCGGGAGACTTCGCACAACGATCAGCATAATTTATAAATAAACAACACTTTGCAGAGCTGGGGACTTCGCACAGCGATCAGCATATTTTATAAATAAACAACACTTTGCAGAGCTGGCAAAATAAATGAAGGATATTTTGGAATTTGTTTTATATGTACATTTGAAGATGAACACGGACTCGGAATAGAATTAAGAAACTATAAAGTAAATAAAGTTGGAGGATCAGATATCTGATTTAGTTTACATTCGGATAACTAAAAGCCAGCCAGCAACACACGTTTCTATACATTTTAGTGGAATTACCGTTTTTATCGTATTTTCGTTCAGCCGAAAATATTCGTTTTCATAACTTGTAAACGTCTAGAATCGCGAGAACTTTTTAACAAACAAAATGATAAACTCTGGAAAATATAGTGAATACTATTGGATTGAAATAGTATCTGATAGTTATAATATGGATTCTCTTATTTTACTGTTTCCTGAATTTATTATTGATAAATATCTTTCTATTGTTTCATTCGATAGCGACTCGTTCGTACCAACTGATGATGAATTACAAAGAGGTTGGGTTTACGAAGATGAAATCGCTTATTTCGACAAAGTAACTGCATTTGAATTATCACAAAACTCCCTTTTTGATATTTATGACCAATGGTTGCTTTTTGATACTAAGCAGAGATTTAAATCAATGGATATTTTTGTTAATTATAGTGGCTTTTCAATCGACTTAAACGAATCTCGGGAAATGCTTACATTAAAGGATACCGAAAGATTTTGGAATCAGATTGAGAAAATAAAACCACAGAAGTTTATTCTAAATGGAGACAAACTAATTTTTGGAACAAATAACCGCATGGAATTTGAAAAAGTAAAAGCCAGTTGCCAACAATTGTTAGCTTAGCCTGTGCGCTGAATTTTGCTTGAAAATTCAGTTAGGAATTTTTATTTGTAATCTTTTATTATAAATTTACGCAACTGTCAAAGGGCAAACCGTTAGTTAGAATTCAATAAAAAATCAAAAAAAAAAATATGAAATCAATTCAATCAATCACTTTTATTTTATTATTTATAACACAATTAGGTTTTGCACAAAGTAAGAAAGAAAAATTAGAACAACTTTTTGAATTTTACAATCAACAAAATCTATTTAACGGTTCTGTTTTTATTTCTGAAAAAGGAGAAACTTTACTAAATAAAGGTTATGGATTATCAAATGTAGAGTTAAAAAAGGAAAATAACGCTAACAGTATTTTTCAAATATATTCCATTACAAAAACTTTTACAGCAACGGTAATTTTAAAATTAGTAGAAGAAAAAAAACTTTCATTACAGGATAAACTTTCAAAGTTCTATCCGGATTATCCCGATGCAAGTGCTATTTCAATTGAAAGTTTGTTAACCCATACCTCTGGAGTATATGACTATACCAGAGGAAATGATATGAAAGACCAAACGGAAAAATCATTTATTGAATTTCAAAAAACAAAACCTTTGGATTTTCCAGTTGGAACTGACTGGAGTTATTCTAACTCGGGATATTATTTTCTAGGTTATATAATTCAAAAAGTTATTGGAATAAGTTACGAAAAAGCAGTGGAAAAATACATATTTAAACCATTGAAAATGAAGCAAAGTGGTTTTGCTTTTAAAAATCTAAAAAGTAAAAATAAAGTCACTGGCTATGAGATTTTTTCTGAAAAAGAACAAAAACCATCGATTGTTTATGATCCGCCTATGCCTTTTGCAGCTGGCGGAATATACTCAACTGTTGAAGATTTAAACAAATATTATAATGGACTAAAAAATTACAAAATTATCTCCAAAAAAACTTTAGAAAAAGCATATACACCTTTCAAAAACAATTATGGTTATGGTTGGATCACAAAGAAAATGTTTGGAAAAATGACAGTTGGTCATAGTGGTTATGGGGCTGGTTTTTGTAGCAATTTTGTTCAAATTCCCGAAGATGATATCTGCATTATACTGCTTACAAATACAGAAAGAGGTTTAGACACGGCCACTTATGCTATTATGAAAACTTTGTATAATTTGTATAATAAAGATTATAAAATTCCAATTGTAGCCAACATAAGCTCAGAAACTTTAAAGCAATATGCGGGAACTTATCAGGTAGAAAACAATTTTGTAGTTTACCTTACAATTGAAAACAATAAATTAAAATTGCAAAGTGGAAACGGGCCCACAACTATTCTATATCCTGTAAAAGAAAATTTATTTTATGCTGAAGAATTAATGGGTGATGTAATTTTTGAAAGAAACGAGACTTCACAAATAGAGTCATTAAATTTTCATGTAGGAAAAGAACTAAAAAAAGCAAAAAAAATATTTCCTTCCTGGGGAATTGTAGGAACTGCCACGGAAAAAGGCTGGGAAGGTCCTGATGCAAAACTTTTTGAAACTGAAACAAAAGGAATCTGGACAATTAAAAATGTGACTTTAAAAACAGGAGAGCTTAAATTTCGTTTTAATGACGATTGGACTTTAAATTTTGGAAAAGATAGGAGCGACGGAATAATGCCAAAAGGAAATAGTATAGAAATTTTAGCAGGCGTTTATGATATTATTTTGGACATAACTGATTACGAAAAACCAAAATACAAAATTTTCAAGAAAAGTTAAAAAAACAGCCTGCAACAGCTAAGGGATTCGTTGCCGTGCGCAGCACGAACAATGAAGCCCTTGTTGAACGGAACCGCTGAGATTCCGCAACTATGGGTTTTTCGATAAATGAGTTATAAGAATTACAAGAGGCTATTGCGCCTCTTTTTTTTTGGAAGTAGTTTCTACTTGGTTTTTTAGTGTTTTCTATCACTTTTAAGCATAAGTTCCCTTACCCCGCTCTCCGAAGTGTTCTTCTTTACGCTGGGCAAATGTCTGTGACTTTGCGCCATTTTAACAAATATAATTGAAAAAAGAGATTTCATAAAGTCTCTGACTTTAAAACTAATTTTCTTAGAATATTTTTCCTGAATGTAAAAAATCCAAGATAATAATAAGAACTAAACGTAAAAAGTCGGGAGACTTTTATCAGGTTTATAATTTCTAAGAAACAAAAAAATTACACAAAGTCAGCCCCGAAGGCTTTCGGGATTGCGCAGCTTTTCATGAGAACACTTCGAAGAGCGGGTTTTTTGTAATACAGATATACTTTTTTCGGATATACAAAAAAAGCCGGAAGAAAAAATCTTCCGACCATGACTACCAGATTGGGAGCTTTTTTTATTCTTTAAATAAAAGAACTTTGTAATATTCTTTGTTATCAGTTTCTACCAACCATATTCCCTGATCAGAAAAAATGGTTTCAAAATAAACTGCATTTCCCTTACTTGGAATAGTTTTTAAATAGCTATCCATCGTTGGACTAAGATCCATCGCAACAAATGAAACAGGTGAAAATGCTTTATTCTTCAAACCTTCTTTGTCATATGTATTATTAACAAACGCCCTCGTTCTAGCAAAACTTGTCGTATTATTATAATTTACTCTATTCATTTTTAATACATTACCAGAAGTTTTATCAATGACAGCATAATTAGAAAACTCAGTAGCTTCATTTACAGAATTAGTAAAAAGAAGTTTTCCATTGTATCCAAATAAATTAAGCTTGAAGCTCAAACCACAACATACATCTTCAAAATATTTATCTTTGAGTGGATTAATAGATTCCCATATTTTATTTCCGTCTTTATCAAACTTAAAAATATAAAATCCAACAGGGTCAAAACCTTTATGAATTTTAGATTTTTTGTTGGTATAGATTCCATACACATACATATCACCATTATTAGAATCTTCGTAATAATTATTGACTGCCTGTACATCCCAAACAAAATTGTCAACATAACCAGCACCACAGGAAGATAAAACAAAAAAGTTGTCCTTTAAATTTAATTTCAGCGCTACATCCTTTATCTTCTTACCTTGAATATCATAAGTAGTTTTATAAATAGTAGTTTCATTTTGTTCTGTTGAAAGTGATTTTGTGACCATATCAAAAGTATCATTCGCTTTTAGCCGACAACTAAAAGTCACTCCATGCATTGATTCTATTAATGAATTTCCTTTTAACAAATCTAATTTAGGAGTTTCTAATTTTACTCTGTTTTTTTGGTTGGATTTTAAATCAAAAACCTCTAAATAAAGTTCATCTTTCTCAAAATTAATCTTGTCCTTACCTTTCTGATTTGTAAAACCCAAATCATAAAAATCATTAAAAGAACTAAAAAAAAGGCTATTAAAAAAAAGACGATCAAAAGACTCCCAAGCTCTAGCTGTAAAATTATTATTACTATTTATAAATCCAAAATAATTGCTGTTACTATTTTTAATGTCATCCTTCTTAATACTACCATTATAAACATTATCTAAATAATATTTTAGATCTGATTTAGTTGATATTTTATCTCCTCCATAGGCTTTAAAAGAATTTTCAGTTACCGAAAATGTACAATTGGCTAATTTTTCACTTTCAAACAAAGTAGATTTAGTGCCGTTTTCATCAAAACTATAAGCAGATTTTGTCATAAAAAAGATGGTTTCATAATCCACAACACCTATAGGCAATGTTTCCCCTTTAAAAATTACAAACTTTTTTGAGTTAGGAAGATATCTAAATCCCGTAGGCTCATTTTTCTTTTCATACTGTTCCTCAACAATAACAGTTTGCGCAGACAAATAAGTAGAAGTAAATAAGGAAAGACAAAGTAGTAT
The DNA here is from genome assembly GCF_004345565.1 of Flavobacterium circumlabens. Lineage (GTDB taxonomy): Bacteria > Bacteroidota > Bacteroidia > Flavobacteriales > Flavobacteriaceae > Flavobacterium > Flavobacterium circumlabens. The sequence goes on from NZ_SLWA01000006.1 coordinate 347,365, forward strand.
TCTTTTCATAAATTTTGTTTTGGATTAAAATTTAAGCCAAATGTAGAATAAAATTTAACAGAGAAAATCATGTAGAGAAATTAATAAGTACTTAATCTCATTATATTATTCGTATTTTTAAAAATTAATAAAATCTAAATTAATATCACCATGAACACCATTTAGTATTTGGATTCTTCATTTTTATGTCTTCATTTTTTACCGTAAAACAACAATCATCTGTTGTAATCGAAAGATTTGGTAAGGCTAGTGCCAGTATCCGGATTCGAAATAGGTAATTTGCTTTATTCGTTCCCCCTTCCCTATTTCTGTTGCTGTCGTTGATGGCTATTGAAAATTCGCATTTTTATTTTTTACTCTTTTTTTGAAATTTTATTCGGCAATGAGAGCAGGTGCTTTTTTGTTTCATTAGGGCCGTTTTCAATATTTCAAGGTTCATTTCTGACATTTTTTTATTCGTCTAAAGAGCCGCAGTATGCTATGTTTTGTTTCATGAGTATAAAAAAGTGAGTGTCCGGCAAAAGCAAGGCTCTGCTTAAAAATACAACCCGGACGGGTGGAGATTTTTTGGCAGGACCTGAAAGACCACAGCCTTGCTATGGCGTTAAGAACACGGAGTTACCTTTGCTCCTGAAATAAGACAAAAGCATACGGGATTTTGATCAGAAAAGATAAAGGGAAGCAATTGACATACTGTGGATAACAGCAGTCAGGAAGAAAAAACAGGCAACCCCGGGGATGAATTCCAAAAGATGGCCCTGCAAGTTAAAGGCCGCTGCATCTTAGCTCTGCAGAAAAATACTTTAAAAAGCTACAGGCAATTAGCTGATTTTCAAATATAGTAAAAACCGCAGGAGGACAAGTACAATAACTGATTCACAGTGCTTCACAATTAAGAGATTTGGCATATTATTCTTATATTCGCTTAAAAAATCTTGCGAAGTGCATAAAGCCAAACTAAAAAAAGTCCTATTGGTGCCATTTTATGGCTGTTATAAATTAATTAGTAGCCATTTTAAACTCAAGAAATGAGAATCAACTTAGCAAGAATTGTATTATTTACTTTCATCCTAAATGCACAATTTCTTTGCGCGCAGAATGATAATTTTGACATAGGGAAATTAAAGAATGAAGATAAGCAACTCCTCAGTGAGTATTGGATTAATTTTAAAAACGCTGTAAACACAAAAGATAAAGTCGCACTTTCTTCTTTAATAAAGTTCCCTCTAATTTGCGATTATTGCCAAGGGGTTGGATCAAAACAACTTAATGTAAAAATTTTAAAAAACCAATTTGAGAAAAAGTATTTTGAAATTTTTCTTGACCCCAAATTAATTAAACGAATAAATAATACTCAAGATATATTTTCAATTTTGATAGAGACTTGCGATGCTACAGGAAAAAAATGTATTTTAAATTTCGGATATGGTTCAATAGAGCCTTCTAAAATTTCAGAAGGTCGACAACACTTCTTTTCTTTAGAAAAAATAAAGAATAAATATTATATAACATCAGCGTGGACAATATAAAAAAAGGCTACTAACAAACGTTACAAGCAATTTGGGCAATTGGCTTAATGGGAAATGGTTTTGTATTTGGGAAGATTTACTTCGTCTATTCGCTTTGCTCGGGTGGCAAATCCGAAAACAGGGCTTAATTGCTCCCAAACCCGCTGTAGTACCAAGAGGTTATGCGTCATGTTGGACTAACTATAATAAAGAAATAAAAATAGAAATGACTAACGGAAATACTCTATTAATTGCATTTGGAATTGTAATTCTGAATATTATTATAGACCATCTATTCGCTCCAATAGGATTGATATTGACTCCTATAATTTTAATCATAGTTTCATTTCTAATAGCTTTCCAGACCTATAAAATTAAACCTATATGGAAAAGCATTTTGACTTTTGGACTTGTCGCATTACATGATATTGGAATAAAATTATATGGTGGAGGTTCTCATGATATTGAAGGACAATTATGGGTTCACATGTTATTGTTCATTGGATTGTTTCCGACATTTGGAATTTTACTGACATCAATTTTACGAGATGGAAATGAAAGTGTTTTAAATTTAGTTATTTCCGCACTAATCTTTCCAATACTTATTTTTACTTATCTTCATTTTTTTAGTGAACTTGGAATTGGAAGACACTATTGGTAAGATTGGAATAAATAAAAACATGACGCATAACAGCCACTACCACGGATTTGGGCAATAGGCTTAATAGAAAATTGGTTTTGCATTTGGGATGATTTACTTCGTCTATTCGCTTTGCTCGGGTGGCAAATCCGAAAATAGGGCTTAATTTAGTACCAAACCCGCTGCAGTACCAAGACGTTCGCAGCTATTGTGAAAAAAACTTAATTCGAACAAGAACTGATTTATATGAAATCATTAAAATTACTAATCTTCGTTTTCTTAACTATTTTATCATTTAACATTTTAAATGCGCAACAGAATGTAAAACTTAATTTTAAAAGAATTGAACTAGCATATTATGAAGTAAATGGAAACCCATCAAAAATTAACGTTACAGATTATGCACAAATAAATGAATACGGAATTGTTACTGTTCATTTAAATGGTAACAATGGATTAAAATTTTACCGGTACCAATTATCAAATGAACTTATGAGCCAAATTAATTCACTAATGATTGGTAAAGATTCTTTAAAAAAACAATTGGTTAAAACTAAAATGGCCCCTGGAAAACATTATGCGGGAGGTTATAATTTTATTGCTTTCGACAATGAACAATTGTGTTTTGTAGAACCATATATGTCAAAAGCATTTAATCTTATTTTTAATCAATTAGAAGATATAATATTAAAACAATCTGAAAATACAGAAATTGATAATCCAAAATTCAGACTTAAAGAAATAGAAAAGCGAGTTCTGATTGAACATAAAAAATCTAATTATTTACCAAAAATTGGTCGGCCACCAAGTATGAAATAATAAAACATCTGGTAACAGCTACAGCAACGGATGTGTGCAATTGGCTTAATGGGAAGCTGGCTTTCTAAATGATTGGCAAATAATAAGCATGGGGCTTAATTTAGTCCAAACCAGCAGTAGCACGAGAACGTTAGGCGTCAGTTTACTGCAACAGAGTACCAAAAAAAATAGAAATTTACAAACTTTAAATAAAAATGTTATTAAGGTTTAAGGAGCAAATTATTGAAGATTTTCTAATTCCCTCATTTACTTTAAACGAGGGCGAAATTGTTATTATTGAAATTCCTAACGGTGTTGAATTTCAAAAAATCTCATTAAGATTAATTGAAATTATAACCGAATTATGTTCAGAGATCAAGTATGCAGAACATTTTAAAGAAAATTCATTTTTAAATAAATTGTTTCCAGTAACAATTGGTGGATATTTAAAAGGATGCAATGAAAATTCAATTTACAAGAATAAAATATACGAGATTGAATGGATTAAGCCTAAAATCAAAGTTAATTCAATTGCGGGCAGATATAGAAGATTGCTATCATTGTATAAAACATTGACATTTACAAAAAACATTATAATAGATTTAGTTGGTGTTGACCCGTTTGGAGGCGTTGAAATTTTTAAAATATTAAAACAAAACCGAACGGAAAATGGGAGCGTAATTTTATTTGACTCCTGCAATGAATTTGAAAAAGATTGCACAAATTTCATTAGAGCAAAATACATGGGAACTGATGAAAAATATAAGGATTATAACGAAACGATGGCTGATAAATAAAAAACCGAACGCATAACAACGGATTTGGCAACTAGCTTGATTTGAAGTTGGTTTTGTATCAGAAAGATTTAGCAAATCCGAAAATGGGGCTTAATTTAGTACCAAACCCGCTGCAGTACCAGAACCTTACCAGCAATTGTAACGCAGAATCAAGAATCTAACGCAATTTTTAATCAATATGCAATTAAACATCCATAAAACTAAAATAGTAGTTTGTATTGCTATATTTGCTTTGTTAATTTCAAATTGCAGCAGAAAAACTGATTCAGAAAACCAAATTACTATAAAAATAAACTCAATTGATAGTAAGTCTAAACAACGCAGAGTTAATTTGTTCGACACTGTAGAAGTTAGGAAGGAAAAATTTGGTTACTTAACAAAAACTTTTCCTGTAGAAAAAAAATATATAATGGATTCTATGGGTTCTGTTAAAATTAAAATTGATACTACTAAACTATACAAAATCTTTGTTTTAGGATTTAAGGCATTTGGACCAGAAATGTATTACCCAGGATATTTAAAAGATGGTCAAGAAATAAATATTGAAGTTATATCCCTTGAATAAAGGTAAAAACTATAATAAAAGAAAAATCTAAAAACAACTGCTGGTGACAGCCGTTTGGCAAGATTGGGATTTTAGGCTTAATGGAAAGTTGGTTGTGCATTTGGGAAATTTGTGTTTAACCGAATAATCTCGCATCTTTTATTCCCCAACCTCACCAAGCGCCAAAACGTCTGCAGATATTAAAAAAAAAAAACGAAATGAAAAAAATGAAAATAACAATTATAATATTATTGTATAGTTGTTTAATGAACGCTCAACTTAGCTTTGAAGATAGAATGTCTATATTTTTTAAAGCCGAAAGCGAAAAAATCAATAAAGAAAATTTAAGTGATATTTATGATGCTATTTATGATATGACCTTGGAATTTAATTCAATAAACAAAACAAAATATGTAACCGAATCATTAAAAGAAAATAAAATTTATAATAAAACTCTACTCTCTGGGTCAATAACTGAAAAAGGTTTAATGTCTTTTAAGCAAAATGCAACTTTGGAACTGGAAAAAGATTCCTTACAAAATTTTATTGTCCTAAAATCAAGTTTGTCAATATATATGGAAGAAGCAGATGGAGTGAATAGTGTGTCAATATCGATTAAAGAGAATAAACTTTTAGATAAAAATAAAAGTAAAGTTAGAATTAATAAAAATCATATCGCAAATTTCGGAACCTTAAGAGATTACACAAAAGTAAATGAAGTTGAAAAAGAACAAACATATAAAACTATTGAAATCAAAAACAGCATAGGCAGTAAAACAGGGCCGTTAATTGGAAGTGTAGTCTACGATGTAAAAATCTTAACTGATTATCCAAGTATAAAACTTAGCAAAACCGATTTTGGAAAATCTTTCTTATTAAATAATAAAAAGATTACATTAATAAATGCAACGAACAATATTATAATTGTTGACGGGATTACGATAGATGAAAATTTTGATATTACTGCAATAAATTTGGATAAAAAGGAAAACGTTATAAAAAGTCCATCCACTGGAAAATATCCAATTTATAAAGACATATATGATATCTATAATAAAAATTCAAACATAACAAAAGAGGAATTAAAAAAAGAATTACCGTTAGAGAAATTACAAAAAATGAAAGTGAATGGCTTTTATTATGCCATTGTCAATGATTTCCCGTTTAAAAATAATTTTATTTTATTTTCTCGAGTTTACGGAATTTCAAAAGATATTGAAGTAAAAATGTAAATAACAGCCAACAGTGGCACCAATCATATGAAGACAGAACAACACATAAAACTCGGACGACAAACCGCACTCATTTCATTCCTGCTCGGGACTGCTATTTTTGGACTTTACTTCTTTACTTCTTCCTTTGAACTGCTTTCTCTTGGCTATGGTTTTATCGCACTGGCAGGTTTGATAAATCTTGGAGTTTTAATTTCAATTTTATTTAAAGCCAGTAAAGACAAAGACAATAGAACAAAATTATTTACGGCTTGCGGACTTATGCTGCTCAATATTCCTCTAATGTTTTTTTACTGCTGGGCAGCTATAATTTTGCTGGGCACAATGAGAATTACTTTCACAAACCCGACACCAACAACTTTGACAAACATAAATGTCGTTGGTTGCGGCGGCGGACACATTGACAAATTAGAAAGTGGAGAAAGTGAAACGGTTTGGGTTGACATAACCGGTGATTGTTCAATAGGCATTGACTATTTATCCAACGGACAAAAGAAAGAAGAAAGTGTTGCCAGCTATGTGACAAGCAATATGGGACAGAAAATGAAACATAATATTGGCGGAAAAAACGAAGAACAATTTTGATAACAAAGTTAAAAAATGAAGTAATTATTTATGAAAGACTTTAATCCTGATGAATTTCCCAGAAACTTAAGTGATAACGAAATTGAAATATTATCTCAACTAGTTATTAAAAATCCAATATCAGATGTATGGAAGCAGATTGCCAGTAAACTAACTTCTGAACAAAAAGTAAGAATTAATAAAAAAATTAATAGTAAAAAATATTCTGAATCAGAAAAGCTGCCCTCATTCAATAAAAAAGCGATGGATGATGAAGAATGGAAAAGGTTAACGTACTATATAATTTTTTAACCAAAGTAACGGCCTGTAAAGCCGCTTAAAAAACAGTGATACGCAAAAAGCTGCCACAAAAAAACGAATAATAAAGAGGAATCTTTAAAATGTTTCTGTCGGCAGATCAATAATATAGGCAAATGTTTTACCAAGAATGGCAAGTCCAGAATCTTACTTTTTTGGGAACAAATAGTCTACAAATCTCTTCACTTTCGGACCAAAAAATAGAATCGTCGGAACAATGATCGTAAAGGCAGTCATCCATGATCTACACCATTTGCTAAAGAAATTTTCGCTAAAGCCTGCATTAGTGCTGATTATTATAAATGAAATAAGACCTGTAGAAATAAAGCCCATAATAAAAGCGGCAGCTATTTTCTGTTTCATTTTTGTTTAATTATTTGTTAATGTATTGATAGAAAAAATGGTCTTGCTTTCTGTCTTAGCTACCACAACCACATATATTATCTATCCGGCCTTTTTATAAAAATCGTTTAAACTTCTCAAATGGCAGTTGTCGGCACAGAGATTCTTGGCAGGTAATTCTGAAGATCTTCTTCCGCAGCAAGTAGAAGAAGTCTCTGGCTTTATATAACAGCCAAGAAAGTTCAATACTGTAATGCTTTAAATAAAATTGATTCCAATACCCTTAACAGGCACCGGAACCAATTTATACGAAAATCTTAGATAAGATTATACTCCGTCTTAACGTTACCTTTGATAGCTTTAGAATAAGGACAGGTCAAACTAGCCCCTTCTATAACTTTTTGAGCTACTTCGCGGTCGATACCCGGTAAGCTGATATTCAAACGGGCTTTCAATTCATAGCCGTCATCGGTTAACACTAAATCAATCTCAGTGTCTACATAGTGATCAGCAGGTAATTTAATTTCTAAATTACTGGCAGCTTTACCCATTGCGCCAATAAAGCAAGCTGACCATCCAGCTGCAAATAATTGTTCAGGATTAGTACCTGGTCTGTTACTTCCCGGCGATGAAAGAATGATGTCTAATTCACCATCAGAACTTTTAGATGTACCTGTTCTTCCGCCTGTTGTTTTTGTAAATGCTGTGTAAAGCACTTTTTCATTGTTTGTTTCCATTTTGAAATTTATTTAAATTAATTTTTATTTTATACGTTTTATTGTTTTTTCATAACCAAAAGTGGTCTGCCCTTTTCGACAATATAAGTAGCCAGTTCGGAACCTTTAACCTTGCCCACATTTTTAGCGGCATGGTTCTTTCCTGCCGGAATAAAGAGTACGTCTCCGGCATGGAGAATTACCGGCTGTTCACCTTCGATTTCATACTCCAGAGAACCATCCAGCACATAAATGATCTCTTCACCCGGATGTGAATGCATTCCGAAAGCGGAACCAGCTTCAAAGTCAACGCGTACCTGAATAGACTCGTGTCCTGAAACACTAAGATCATGACGTTGCAGGTCTGTACGATGTATTCCCGACTGCTGTACTAAGGCATTGCCTGGGAACAGGAGCACTACCAGCCCCATGATAATACTTACAAGAAGTATATTTTTTTTTCTCTTTTCCATAATTTTTTATTTTTTATTTGAAAAGGGCAACCAATGTGCATTGCCCTTCGTAAGGATTAACGCAGTGATTTAAAGGCAGCACGCAATTCTTGTGTGAATAATTGCGGTTGTTCCCAGGCAGCAAAATGCCCACCTCTGTCAACTTCATTAAAATAGATTAGATTTTTGTAAGCTTTACGTGCCCAGCTTTCAGGTGATGCATAAACATCTTCTGGAAATGTGGTAACAGCTACCGGAATGGTAATCTTATCAGACTGCATTGATCCAGCACTAATAAGGTTTATTTTTTGACTCTCCCAATAAATTCTTGAAGCAGATGCCGCTGAATTGGTAAGCCAGTATAGCGAAATGTCGTCAAGTACATCATCTTTGCTTAGCGATTGTTTAGCATCGTTTCCGTATGCCCAAGTAGCAAAACCAGGATGCAAAAGAAGCCATGCAGCAAGACCCGCAGGTGAATCAGTCAAGCCATAACTCACGCCTTGTGGACGGGCTTCCATAGTAGATTTATAGATAAATCCACCACTTACAATCGCATTTCTCAGTTGCGTAAAAGAAGCACGTTCCTTGGCAGTAAACGTTTCAGGCACTACACCTGTTCCCAATGCCATCCCAGCTTCATTTGGCAAAGTAGCAGGTAAATTACTATGAATAGCTTGTAATCCTGTCGGTGCTTGCAGAGCCATAAAATGGACTATAGCTGCTCCCCAATCACCACCTTGAGCTACATATTGCTTGTAACCCAATCGCTTCATCAATACGTCCCATGCTTTTGCAATATGTGGTGTATCCCAACCTGCTTGAGCTGGCTTTCCTGAGAATCCAAAACCTGGCAAAGAAGGTATGATTACATCAAAAGCATCTTCAGCTTTTCCTCCATAAGCAGTTGGGTTGGTTAACGGATCGATAACTTTCATAAATTCAAATACTGATCCGGGCCATCCATGGCTTAAGATAAGCGGCATGGCATTTTTATTTTTCGACTTAACATGGATGAAGTGAATATCCACCCCGTCAATTTTAGTAATAAATTGTGGATAAGCATTTAGTTTTGCTTCCGCTTTTCTCCAATCGTACTTGGTACCCCAGTAGTGTACCAAATCCTGCAATTTAGAAAGCTGCGCCCCTTGTGACTGGTCTGCAACAGTTTCTTTACTAGGCCATTTTGTAGCCAATACACGTTCACGCAAATCTTTTAAATCGGCATTTGAGATTGCTACTGTATAAGGACGGATAGCCTCATCATTTTTTACATCCATTTTTTTTAACCCTCCTTGTGCTGAAGCAGCTGTCAATTGTAAAGCTAACACTCCTGTCCAAAATGCACGAGTGATAATCGTTGTTGAATTTTTCATTGTTTTTATTTTTAACTTTTTACTCTTTGTTTTTACTCTCTATTCTTTGTTCTTTGTTCTTTGTTCTTTGTTCTTTGTTCTTTGCTCTTTGTTCTTTGTTCTTTGTTCTTTGTTCTTTGTTTTTACTCTTTACTATTTATTCCAAATTACTCTGCTGAAAATTGATCCGCAATTAGACCTGATTGATTATATACCTTACGTTCGTGCACATGGGCAGTCGGTGTGCGGTCAATCAACAAACTCAATAATTCAGGTCTGCTGTAGTGTCCACTGGCATCCATTAATCTTTTGCGCGCATCTATTTGGGCAAAATCAATATCAGCAATCACTTCGCCTTCTCCCGATTTAATTGGCTCACCAATAAGTTGTCCGTCAGGCCCTACTATAGCAGTAAAACATCCTCCTGAAATTGGTCCAATAGGTGCTCCTGTATCTTTTGCAATTTGAGCTTGCTGCTCAGCATCAAGCCAGCCGGTGGCACAAACAACAAAACAGGCAGATTCTAATGCGTGTTGACGTACATTAACTTCAGTTTGCTCACTGAACAAGGGACCGAAAATAGACCCTGGATACATAGCCGAATGAATTTGTTCCCCATCAGCAATCAGCGCATAACGGAATAATGGATTATAATGCTCCCAACAAGCCAGCTGACCAATACGCCCAACAGCGCTTTCTGTAGCACGTAATCCCGAAGCGTCACCCTGTCCCCAAAGCATTTTCTCATGATAAGTTGGTGTCAGCTTTCGGCGTCTTTGAATCAAAGTGCCGTCAGCATCAAAAAGGAGTTGCGTATTATAAATAGTACCTCCATCGCGCTCATTGACACCAATAGATACAACCATGTTAGTTTCTCTGGCTGCTTCTCCTATCGCATCAGTCGCGGCAGATGGAACTGTCACCGATTGCTCTAATAGTTGTTGGTGTTCTTTCCCCATCATATAAGGTGCCTGTACAAAGGAGAAATAAGGATAATAAGGCACTATGGTTTCTGGAAAAGTGGCAAATTGAACCCCTTTCTTCCCTAACTCAAGGATCTTGTTTACTACCTTTTGAACAGTCTCTTCACGACTATATAAAACCGGGCTGATTTGTACAGCAGCAACTTTTATGACTTTAGTTGTTTCTGAATTTTTATTATTTTTCATTGTGTCTTTTTTTTTAATAATCAATTTTATTATGGATCAAAATTAGTACGATACCAAATTTTATGCTACCAAGAAATTGGTGAACAGGACAAAATAAGGGGTGAAATAGACAATGCTGAAAGCGAAATATTTTAAATAGTATTCAGTAGAAAAAAATTCTACCGCCTTGATGAAGTCCCTGTTTTTCTCTGTTTTTAAAATGATCAAACAGTCTTTAAAAAAATACTTTCTCCTTTTCAATACAGTATATCTCTTTAGCTACAATCTTGTTTCAAAAGCTTTGCAACTATTTTCATTGCTGTGCCACTGCCATTAATTCCAGTCATCATAACAACCGCATCCTCAAGGATCTCTATCTAAACTGAGGTACTATATATTCACCAAATTCCTGAATCATTTCATGTGCGGGACGAAGTGTGGGTTTAGGATTAAGTACAGCATGGGACAGACCTCCCTTTTGCTGTTGATTCCAAAAGTCAATTAGAGCTTTTCGACCTCCGCCCAGGTAATTAGGACCAAAGGTTAAAGGATCTTCCGGATTCTCTGAAAGGTCAAAGAAGTGAGCATATCCATAAGGCTTATAAATACCATTATTAGCCTCATTCCAATGTTTCATTCGTAAAGAAATATGCCTTGCGGGTTCCCCATGCCATATCCATCCATCCATGTTTTCTCCGATCCATTCCACGGTCTGCCCTGCCCTGCCTATGGCAATTGTTGGTATATGATTTACAAGAGGCTTAGGAATAAGGTCTAGTGAACCGTTGAGATTACCATAATATTCCGAAGTATAGCTGGGGAAGCTTTCCTCGGTCAAACTTCGAATAATTCCCCTTGCCTCACGATATCGCTCAGCACGATTCTCAAAATTGCTTCCAAAAGCCGGATATTCACCTTGGCGATCTCCCGATGAAAGCCCTAAAATAAAACGCCCTCCTGATAATTGATCCAGTGTTGCTGCTTGTTTGGCGACAATTATTGGATCTCGCAACGGCAATACAATACCGGCGGTACCAATTGCAATGCGTTTTGTCATTCCTGCTAACAATCCTCCATAAACCATCGGATCATATACTTGTCCTGCATCACCAAATGCAGGATCTAAAAAAGGAACATCTCTTAACCATATTGCGTCTATTCCACTTTCATCAGCTTGACGGACTACTTTTTCAAAAATGCTCATATTGGGTATAGGTCCATTTGGATATCCCGCTATCGGCGCAATAAAACCAAAAGTCAGTTTGTTGGGCTGAAACACTTGTGAATATCCTTTATGCATTTTTAAAGCACTTTGAATATTATTTTTTTCTCTATTTTCCATTTTAAATTTTTATTTTACCTGAACGGATATTTTATTACAACCGAGTATATACTTGTCCTTCTATTTTATCTATACGTAGATCTTGGCTTTCAAATCCTACAAATCGAGCATTTTAAATTCGTCAGATAGTACAAAAGAACCTTTAATTGAGAGCTGCTTACCCTAATTATCGAAGTGATTTAAATGCAGCCCGCAATTCCTGTGTAAATAATTGCGGTTGCTCCCATGCTGCAAAATGCCCTCCTCTATCCACTTGATGGAAATAAATCAGGTTTTTAAAAGCACGATGTGCCCATGATTCCGAAGATGTAAATACATCATCAGGAAATACGGTAATAGCAACCGGTAATTTGATTTGATCGGTTTTCATTGCACCTGCATTAATATTGTCTTTATTTCTGTTTTCCCAGTAAATTCGTGCCGAAGAAGTCCCGGAATTGGTTAACCAATAAAGTGTAATATCATCCAGTACCTCATCTTTTGTCGGAGATTGTTCCGGATCAGTTCCGTAAGACCAATTTGAAAAACCAGGGTGCAAAAGAAGCCATGCGGCAAGACCAACTGGAGAGTCGTTCAATCCGTAACCAATCGCTTGTGGACGTGCAGTCATCGTCGCCTTATAGGTAAAATATCCTCCTTTGTTCAATTTAATGCGGTAATCGAAAGCGGCTTTTTCCTGAGCAGAAAATTCCTCTGGTGCTATTCCGCTTCCAATTGCTTTTACTCCTTCTGCAGGTAATGTTGCAGGAAAGTTACTGTGAATACCCAATAATCCTTCAGGTGCCTGCAAAGCCATTGAGTTAACAACTCCAGCTCCCCAATCTCCACCTTGAGCTACATAATTTTTATATCCAAGACGATTTACTAATACTGTCCAAGCTTTTCCTATTCGGTCAATATCCCATCCTGCCTCGGTTGGTTTTCCTGAAAAACCAAAACCTGGCAATGAAGGTATAATAACATCAAAAGCATCCTCTGGTTTTCCACCATACGCCACTGGATCAGTTAGTGGACCAATGACTTTAATAAATTCAAATACTGAACCTGGCCATCCATGTGTTAAAATAACCGGCATAGCATTAGGTTCTTTAGAACGAACGTGGATGAAGTGAATATCGACTCCGTCTATCTTTGTTAGAAATTGTGGGTAAGAATTTAGCTTAGCCTCTGCTTTTCTCCAGTCATAATTGGTACTCCAATATTGCGCTAAACCTTTCAATTTTGCAAGTTGTACTCCTTGCGACTGGTCCAAAACGGTTTCTTTTTCCGGCCATTTTGTTGACAGCACACGCTGGCGAAGATCCTTTAATGTAACATCAGAAACAGCAACGGTATATGGACGTATTGATTCTGATGGTTTCACATTAGTTGTAATCGCGTTTTGGGCAAATCCGCTGCCAGCCGCTAGCAAAATAAATACCCCGGACACTATTGTTGAATGAAGGTCACTTTTAATCATTTTTAATGTTTTCATTTTTATGTGGTTGTAAATTATGAGACAAAAGTATTTCGCGATCTGACTCCGGGAAAGCACTAAATCGGGAAACAGACTAAAAGGTAGTTAAAACCGGCATTTCGAATGTTGAATGATGTTAGACCTTCCAAAAATCGAAATACACTCTATTAATCAACACATTACTGGTATTATGTATTTCTTTTTATAACTAGAAGAGGGGCATGCATGGACTATTCCATTTAAAATTGAAAATGATAAATCAACTAAATATTAATTAGAAGATCACATCTTTATAAGTAGGGCAAATTCTTATATAGGCAAAACAATGAAGATAAGTCCGGCATTTAAATTTTCAAGTTTGGGGATGTCCATTTGAATGTCAAATTTGACTGCTTGAACTATTTAAAAGCTTAAAAAAAAGGAACATAGTCACACCTTTGTATCAAAATTACAAACATCACAATTTAAAAACAAATAAAATGAAAGTAAAAAAAATGGAAATCGAAAGCGCACTTAGTCGCATCGATTGGATTGGAAGAAAGTAACGGGAGCACACAACGGAACTATTAAAGTAAAAGAAGGTCCTTTCTTGCTTATCGATGGGCAAATAACGACAGGTGAGTGATCATTGATAGGTCTACACTTGTAATTTTGGACGTTACCGATTCGGCTGCCAATACACAATCTGCACGTCACCTTTCATTGGACAAAAAAGTACATAAAGATTAAAGTAACAACTTTCTATTCAACAGTATAATTAAACAATATCAATTAAAAATTACAACAAAATGAACGATTTATTAGAGTTTACAATCAATGCTCATGGAGGCATTAAAACATGGAACAAATTTGAAACCATCAGCGCAAAACTTATCACTGGTGGAGTATTATTTCCAATGAAGCAGCAAGCAGGCATTCTTGATGATATCTATGTTACTTCCAATACAAAAAAAGAATTCACAACGCACTATCCTTTTATAGAGAAAGACTGGCATACTTCTTTTGATCCAGGACGTATTGCCATAGAAAATCATAAAGGGGAAATAATTGAGGAACTGTTTAACCCTGGAGAATCATTTATAGGGCATGAGAGAGAAACACCATGGTCAAAATTGCAACTTGCCTATTTCGCAGGATATGCAATGTGGACCTATCTCAATGCACCTTTCATTTTTACAAACTCAAATTATAAAGTCAAAGAATTGGAGCCATGGGAAGAAAATGGAGAAATATTCAGAAGGTTACAAGTCGAATTTCCGCCTGAGATAGCCACCCATAATCAAATCCAAACCTTTTATATTAACAACGAAGGACTTATAGCAAGACACGACTACAATGCCGAGATTTTAGGAAATTCTTCAGCTGCTCATTATCTATCAGATTACATAGAAGTTCAAGGCATTAAAATTCCCACCAAAAGAAAAGTATATATTAGATTGGAAGATAATACACCGCTCTTACCTGCGCCTCTTTTAGTTTCAATTAGCTTAAGTGAAATAAATTTAAAGTAAAAAGTTAAGTTCCTAAATTACAGAATGTGCTTAAAAAACAAATAATTATCTTACAAATTCACTTAAAATTAAGTCATTTCTTTAAATCTTGGAGAAAATAGTTTAAAATTTGTCCCGCAGAGATCACCACAGCCAAAAGGCGCCAATTGAGGACAATTGGCGTCTTTTTTTCATATACCCTATTAAATAAGTAAGTTTGCTGATTTTTGCTTTTATTTTCTTTTTTTAGAATCACACTAAAATAAAAAAGCAAACTGCAAAAGAATACGTATTTTCATGAAAAATAAGACCAATTTAAAATTTAGTGTGTGATAACCTAACAGGATTCGAACACCTAGAATGCCACAGAAATAAAGTCTCTATATTATCCTAAATTGTTTCAATTGCTGTTCAAAGGCAAATAATGAAATCTCATTTACAAAATGGTTTATCATTTCATTATTACGAAAATCTTCCGCTGCCGTTGAGCTAGGTTTCATTGATTTTATTTCAAATCTTTCCTTTATAAATTCTGGAAAAATCATGGCGCAGTAGTATTTTTAAAAATGGAAAACCAGCAAAATAAGGCTCTAAGAACTTTTGGTTCGAAACTTTATTAATCCGTTGTAAATTCTTGAAAAAAATATTCTGGCTGTTGTTAAAAACTAATAATTGATCAATTTCTTTACCTAGTTTCCAGATAAAGAGTAAATTAAAAACAGGAATAAATAGTCCATTAAATAACCCGAAAAATCCATTTCAAACATCTTTTTTATATTGGAAATTTGTGTTGTATTTAAATAAATAATCAAATGAAAACTTTTTATAACGATACCCTACAGATTACCTCACAATATCAAATTAAATTTTATACTATAGCATACGGACTTATATTGCTGATGACTGCAGCGGCATTCCACTTTAAGGATAAGGAAATTATTTTGCCGGAACTGGCTGCCTTGTCAATCGGATGTTTCATATACAAAAAAAACACATGGACTGCCAAGCCCCTGCACTTGTTTCTGCTTCCCTCTATCACGGCATTTATTGGTTTTTTTATTAATCAGCTAGAGATTAATATGGCTGCCAAAATTGTAGTGATTATGATAGTGATGCTGGCCGTTCTGTACTCAATTAAAAGCAATCTGGCACCTGCACTCGCAACGGGATTACTTCCAATCGTGACAAATTGTAATTCTTATATCTTTCTAATTTCCATAGTTCTTGCTATGGGATTGCTCGCAATTCTTACAGCTGTATTTTTTAAGCCTGAAGTTTCCGGGGCTGCTGTAGTGGAGGAACCAAAATCGATTCTTGCAATTTTGGTATTTCTGGCTGTTTTGATAGTATGGGTAATAATCTGCTCTGTCTTAGGTACTATGCAGATAGCTGCGCTTCCTCCTGTAATTGTAATGGGTTACGAATTGATCGACAAGAAGATGTACAGTTTTACGATGTTGTACAAACAGGTTGCCGCTTTGATGCTGGCCGCTTTTATTGGAGCGCAGAGCTTTTATTTTTTAGACAATTTTCTGCTCGCTGCCTTTGTAAATTTGATTGCGGTAACCATTATGCTGCATTATTTGAAAATGAAAATGCCTCCTGTGTATGCGATGGCAATGCTTCCGATGGTTCTGCCTTCTTATTCTCATGTTTATTTCGCACTTAGCACAGGAATAACAGCAGCTGTACTTTTGGGAACTGTGTACCTCTTAATAAATAAAACATCTGTTAAGCTCTCGCGTTAATTTCTTTGGGATCAGATGGAATAGTATATTTTAAAATGCAATTGATTTTTACTGTAATTTAATAAAGATATGCTTATAGGATATCTTTAATTAAACACTTGAGAAGTATCACGGAAATAAGGACGTCTTCAGCGTTCAAATTATAAATACGAATGAAATCGATAAAGATATATCCTCTTAATTTTTTATAACTTCGTAATTTCGAACCAATACAAAAGAATTATAAAACTCATAAAAATTACAGTAAATAGATGGTTGAAATTATAGAATTTAAGGCGGTTGACCAGAGTCTGGTACGCGAATTTGTACTCAATATACAAAACGGTGAATTTAATCTGGGATTTACAGAATCAGATCAGCCTGACCTTATTGATACAGCAAAATTTTATCACAAAGGGAATTTTTGGACAGCCAGGATCAACGGGGAAATTGTGGGTACAATAGGACTTCAAAATCTCGACAATCATAACGGAGTACTGCGCAAAATGTTTGTACGACAAGATTACAGAGGTACTGAACTGAAGATTGCGCAGGTGCTTTTTGAGGCATTGATTGCTTTTTCACTACATATTAACCTGAAGGTGATTTGGCTTGATACCCCTGGAATTGCAGCTGCATCACACCGGTTTTATGAGAAAAACGGCTTTCAGCAGACTGATAAACTGAATTTGCCTGAAAAGTATGTTTTTCCCGATAAAAACTCAAAAATATACAAGCTCGCTATACAGTAGCATCCAAAAAAGAGGAAGAATATAGACCGGCAGCTGTAGGTGATGAAGCTGTTTTTGTGTATGAATCTTGATATAAATCAATTCTTTTCCTATCAAATGTCAATCAGTAAAAAGATCTTTTGCCGGAAATTTGCACTTTAAATAATACACTTTACAGGTGCTTAAATATCAACTTTTAATTTTTTTAAACATGGAAACTACTTCACTAAATAAAAATGGCCTGGCCTCTTTTTCTCTTTACAATGTTGCTTTTACCGTTGCCGACTTAGATCAGTCTATCGCGTGGTACAAATCTATTTTCGGTTTTGAGCTTGTAAGCCGGGTGACTTTTACTATTCCTGCCGGATCTGCAGAAACTGCAATAATAAAAGCCGGAGAACTTCGTCTTGAACTTTTGCAGGTGCCAAATGCAAAACGAATTGAAGAGCTTTTTGCAGAAGCACCTCATCATCTTACTCCAATCGGGAATAAATCTATTGTGCTGCAGGTAGATGACCTTGCAGTGGCTTCACAAGAACTTGAAGAAAAAGGAGTGACATTTGTTTGGCGTGAACTTTATATCGCCGGCGATAAAATGCTTTGTACCATGATCCAGGATGTAGATGGAAATAAGATAAATATTTTCCAGACTGATACTATTATTGGTCAATAAAAACAAATTAGTTATTAAGCTTAATGTTTTAAGAGCTGTAGCAGTAAATGCTGCAGCTTTGATATTTTATCCCTTTTATATCAGGATGGATAAAATTGCTGTTACCTTTCAGCAAAAAGGAACTGAAAATTAAAATTCATAAATTAAACTGTTTATTTTTACATCAGTAATAAAAATAATTCCCAGCGTATGAACAAAGTATTTTCAGATACAGGAAATGTACTTTTAGGGCTCGACCACCCTGAAGATAATACATTAGCTTCACCTGCGCAATTTGCCGAGTACACAGTCATTCTCATTACAGAAGGTGAAGGTATATTTCATGCAGACTTTGCCTCTTTTCCTTTTACTTCTCCTGTTATACTTTTTTCGACACCTCAGCAGTCCATTTACATTAAAGAAACCAAACCTGTAAAATATGTTATGCTGCAATTTCACAGCGATTTTTACTGTATCGAATATCATAGAAATGAAGTAGCCTGCAATGGACTGCTTTTTAATAACATTTATATAGAACCTTCTCTGAAACTATCGCAAGGAGAGCTTGACTCCTATCTGCAGTTAATCCGTCAGATCAATGATGAGTTCAAACAGCCGGATCCATCAGATATCGTACTGAGGGCTTACCTTCAGCTTTTCCTTGCCAAATCCAGCAGCATAAAAATAAAAAGTATTGAAAAACAAAAAGTATTCAAGGATGAAAAAATGGATTTATTCAAACAGCTTCTTGAAGAAAACTTTCTTACCCTTCACAAACCCAGCGACTATGCTTCACTGCTGGCAATGACGCCAAATAATTTTACTAAACAATGTACCAGACGTTTTAATAAAACTCCTTCTCAGCTGATTCAGGAAAGGTTAATCCTTGAGGCAAAAAAACAGCTGCATCTCACAAGACTAAGCATAAAGGAAATTGCCTTTGCACTTAAGTTTCAGGATGAATATTATTTCAGCAGAGTATTTAAAAAGATGACTAAAATTTCTCCGCAGACCTTCAGGAATACCACAGGGATCTCTATAGTGGCAGATTTGTCTATCTAAAAGCATTATTTATCCATTTCAGCAGAACCCCACGCACCGTAGCTTTGTAGTGTTAATTATCAAAACATAATTTAAAAAACAAAGCAATGAAAAATACCTTTTTAACTACAATAGCAAATCTCGACAAGGCTGGAAAATCAGTCATTCGAGCCGGAATAGTGATTGTTTTCCTTTGGATCGGAGCTCTTAAATTTGTTCCATACGAAGCGGACGGGATTGTACCCTTTGTGGCCAACAGCCCTTTTATGTCCGCTTTATACAATAACCCGCAGGAATATAAAGATCATGTAAATAAGGAAGGTGAATTGATTCCTGAAAACCGCCAGTGGAATATCGAAAACAATACCTATGGTTTTGCCAATGAATTAGGGATATTATTAATTGCTCTTGGTATTCTGGTAGGCATTCACCGCTGGGCACCGCTGGAGAGCATGTTTGGAAGCATCCTTGTATTCCTGCTTACACTTGGAACACTGTCATTTCTGATTACAACTCCCGAGAGCTGGGTTCCTCATTTAACGGATCAGCAGTATGGATTTCCGTTTTTATCCGGCAGAGGACGTCTTGTTTTAAAAGATGTAGTGATCATGGGTGCTTCCATCATTACGATGAGCGAGTCGGCCGCCCTTTATCTTAAAAATAAAAAGACAAAATTGATAACCGCACGCTGAGAAATACTGAATCTTTCCGGAGCAGGCAACAGCTAAAAAATAGTAAGGATCTATGGAAAATATTCTGTGGATCCTTTTTTTTGCTTGTACAAATTAAGGAAAAAAGTTATGCCTTCGGGAAAATTGATCTGGCGCAAGCTACTGAAAATATCGGAATTTTGTACTGCAACCGAGGATAAACTCTTTAAAATAAGACATCTTCTAAAGATGTATTATATAAGATCCATTAAATCTTTTGTGCCGATATAACGCTCGCATGTAAATCCTTCTGCATATTTCACCCCTATTGCACGGCCGAAAATCTGATTGGTGCTTTCAATTTGTTTGAGTAGATTGAGTATACCTGCGGCACTTGCATCCGCTGCAGAAACAAACTGGGTATCATAAGCCCTGATCACTTCTGTTTTTTGATTAAAAAAATCACTGATATCAACTACAACGTCCGGCTTAATAAAATAGTCCTGTATATAATGATAAACAGCACCAGGTCTCCATTTATGCTGTAATTGTCCGTCATTATAAGTTTCTATTTTCCTTAATCCGGATAAAAATGAAGCTTCACTGATAAGATCGGCTGCTTTTTTATGATCACTGTGACGGTCAAAAATAGCGTTGGCTAAAATAATTTTAGGCTGATATTTTCGAATAAGCTGAATTACTTTCAGCCTGTTCTCATGGGTATTTTCTATATTGCCGTCCATAAGGTTTAATTGCTCCCTAGCAAATAGGCCAAGCTTTTTTGAGGCTGCTGCAGCTTCCCTATTTCTGGAGTGCTCATCGCCAAAGCTGCCGAGCTCTCCTCTGGTGAGATCCGCAATAACCACTTTTCCTGCCTTGCTTATGGTTTTTAAAATAACTCCTGCAGCCGCACATTCCACATCATCAGGATGTGCACCGAATGCTAAAATGTCAATACTCATATCCTTACTCTTCTTTAATTCCCAGTTTTTCTTCCAGTGCTTTTACTTTATTCTCCAGGCTTACGATATATTCTTTTTGGGGCATCAGTGCCTCATCGATCTCCTGGGTTGTATAACGTGGCGTTATATGCTGTGGACAGTTCCAGTCATAGGCCTGAATTTCGAATACCATCATTCTCTCGGGACGGAACTTATAGTCTTCCGGTTTCAGCATATCGTATAATTTTTGATCCTCCTCCAATTCTACAATCTTTGCCTTGGCATAAAGTTTTAGTCTGGCACGGTGCGGATAGGAGATCATAATAATAGCCACATTATTATTGGTCGCAATATTTCCAGTAGATATATATTGTTTATTTCCCACAAAATCGACAATTCCAATGGTTTTATTATCAATGACTTTTACAAAGCCCTTAGGTCCTCCGCGATGTTGTATATAGGGATATTCATTCTCTCCGAAACTTGCCATATAAAAACTGTCACGATCCTCTATAAAATAAATTTCATTATCGGTAAGTCCGTCAACCACTGACATTCTTTCCATTCTGTCATAACCATTTCTGCTTCCCTGTTTTTCCTGCAGGTCTTTAACAGCATCTGTAAAAGCTAATTGTGCATAATTCATAAGTAAAGATTTAAGTTGTTAGAATTTTATAGTACAGGCAAATTGTAATGCATGGCAAATCCTAAAAAATGATGATGAGGCATCATTTTTTAGGATTCAAATACTTATTTTATAATTCCTGAATCTGTCTGATCATTTGGTTGGTAAATCCCCACTCATTATCATACCATGCCATAACTTTTACCAGATCCCCATCTACCACTCTTGTCATTTCCAGATCAACTGTTGCTGCATACGGGCTTTTAATAATATCAGTTGATACCAGTGGTTCATCTGTAACCGCTACCACTTTCACATAGCGCTCTGTTAAAGCTTCTTCCGACAATATCGCGTTGATCTCCTCGGCTGTCGTATTTCTTTCTGTCACAAAAGTAATGTCAGAGATAGATCCCACCGGAACCGGAACCCTTACCGCTACACCGTCAAATTTGCCGGCATATTCGGGCAGCGCTTTGGTTGTAGCAATTGCAGCGCCTGTAGCCGCCGGAGCAAGGTTTATACCTGCAGTTCTTCCCATTCTTGGCTCTCTTTTAGAAGGAGCATCTACTAAGGTTTGAGAAGCAGTATAGGCATGTATGGTATTTAAAATAGCTTTCTTTATTCCTATCCTGCGGCCTAAAATCTCTATTAGTGGACTAATATTGTTAGTGGTACAGCTGGCGCAGGAGAAAATGGAAACTTTACCTTCCGCTGTATTGACCCCATGTACTATTGTCGGGGTATCCTTAGTAGGACCTGAAATTACAACAAATTTAGCTCCCGCTGTAATATGCTTTTCAGCATCCGTTTTATTGGTAAACAAACCTGTACTTTCAATAACTGCATCCACCCACAGTTCTTTCCAGGGCAGTTCCAAAGGATCTTTTATCGAGGTATATCTTATTTTGCGGTCATCTATTACAATATTATTACCCTCAAAAGTTACTTTTTTATCGTACTTACCGTAGATACTGTCATATTTTAAAAGGTAAACAGCATTTTCAATACTCATCAGATCGTTAATTCCTACCAGTTCCAGATCCGGAGATTCCAATATTACTTTTAAAGACGCTCTCCCAATTCTGCCGAAACCATTAATTGCAATTTTTTTCATCTTATTTATTTTTTAAATTATTTAACGATAAAGAAATAAAGGGTTATTAATCCCCCTATTACGATTATTATTTTTTTTAATATGTCCTGATTTATTTTTCGTGTTACCGAAGCCCCATAATAGCCGCCGATAAGCGCTCCTGCAATCATAATTAGGGTAAAATGCCAGTCTATAAGTCCCGAGAATAAAAGTGTAAACGCTGCGACACCATTGTTTACTGCGACCATTAGTACTTTTAATCCGTTCATTTCATTTAGGTTTTTCATTCCGTAGAAAGTAAATACGGTCAAAACCATCATTCCCAGGCCTGCGCCAAAATAACCTCCGTAAATACCCAATATTAAAAGTGGAACCAATTTTTTATGATCGTAGTTAAAACTTTTCTGAGCCTCTTTCCTGGAATTAAAATACGCCAAAATTTTCGAACTGAAAGAAAACAGCAGCCATGAAAACAAAAGAAAGTAAGGTACTAAAAATTCAAAAGCTTTAGAGGAAGCAAAAATTAAAAGCATAGCTCCCAAAAAGCCTCCCAATCCGGATATTGAAAGGAGGTAGATCAAGGTTCTTTTGGAAGCTTTTATATCGTTCTGAAATGCTTTTGCACTTGCGATATTGCCCGGCCAGAGTGCTACTGTACTAATTGCATTTGCATTTACGGGAGAAGCCCCTGCAAAAACAAGACTCGGAAAAGCGATAAACCCTCCTCCGCCTGCAACGGCGTTGAGCACGCTTCCGGCCAATGCGGCAAAGAATAGCAGAATCTCAAAAGCATATTGTTCCATGATTTAATCTTTAAAATTTAATTGCCAGAATGCGATGATTTCATTGGCTATTTCTAATCCAAATTCTTCAAGCGCAAAATGTCCGGTAGGATAAAAAATCAGCTTGGAATTAGGTATATCCCTGTGCAGCAGTTCTGCGCCTTCTCTTTTGAAAAATTCATCATTTTCTCCCCATGCTATTAAAGTAGGGGGCTGGATTTTTTTAAGTGTCTCCTGCCAAAGTGGATACAGTTCAATATTGGTTCTATAATCCCTTTTCAAATTGATTTGAATGTTCTTTACGCCTTCTCTCTCCAATAGAAATTGATCTAAAAGATACGTTTCGGGCATAATCCTGTTTTTATTTGTCACACCATTCAGATATTCCCACTTGGTATAATCCAATTCAAAAAATTTATTTAATTGTAAAGCACTTTCATTGGTATTGTCATCATACAATTTTTTTATTTCCTTTAATTTGTCTCCAACTCCTTCTGTGTAAATGTTTCTATTCTGAAAAATCAGCATCTCAACCCTATCCGGATTTTCAACTATGCTGTGCATCAATATTGGAGCTCCATAATCAAAAAGATAAAAACTTGCTTTGCTAATTTCCATTTGTAGCATAAAGGCCGAGATTAATTCACCATAATTTTTAAAAGTATAATCAAAATCGTCCTCACTCGGAATATCGCTGAATCCAAAGGCCGGCAAGTCTAAGGCAATAACTCTGAAATGCTTCGCCAAAACGGGAATAATCATTTTGAACATGACAGACGAACTTGGATAACCATGAAGCAAAAACAGTACATTTTGATTTGACAAACCTGCCTCTCTATATCCAATCTGGATTCCTTCTACAGTAACATATTGGTAGTAAACATTATAATCAATGTCTTCCTGGTTATAATTTATAGCTGTTGTCATGATAAATACTTTTAAAGGGTTTACAATTTGAGATTTATTCTTATTTTCTAAACTTTCTGTCTTTTTCCTGAATTTCGAGATCGTTGATACTGGCATATCTTTTTTGCATCAGGCCGTTGTCATCATATTCCCAATTTTCATTGCCGTAAGCTCTGAACCATTTGCCATCTGCTGACTCATATTCATATTCAAAACGCACCGCGATTCTGTTTTCATGATGTGCCCAGTATTCTTTTTTTAATTTGTAATTTTTTTCCTTTTGCCATTTTCGGGTCAGAAGTGCTATAATTTCTTCCGTGCCATTTACAAACTCAGTTCTGTTACGCCATTCACTGTCTTTGGTGTAAGCTTCTGAAACTCGTTTAGGATCCATACTGTTCCAGGCATCTTCTGCAAGCTGAATTTTTTCTTTTGCTGTTTCAAGGGTAAAAGGCGGTAAAGGATATTTTTTTTCCATGATTCTTGATTTAATGATTTCCCGGTTTCTTATGATAATTTCATTCTGCAATATTCTCATGAGTATTGCAGAATGAATTTTATGCTTATTTGTTTACTTTTCTGTCAAGGAAATCACTGATCAGTTCTCCGATTTCTTTTCCGTAGCTCTCCAAAGCAAAGTGACCGGTTGGGAATAAGTGAAATTCCAGATTTTTTAAATCTTTTTTGAAAGCCTCTGCTCCTACGCCGGGAAAGATATAATCATCTTTACCATATACGATCAGAGTTTCAGGCTGATGATCTCTAAAATACTGCTGCCATTTTGGATACAATACCACATTGGTCTGATAATCATAAAACATAGCAAGCTGAATCGCTCCGTTTTCAGGACGTTCCAAATGTCTTAAATCGATCTCCCAGTTATCAGGAGATATGGCACTTTCATCAGGTACGCTATGCGTATATTGCCATTTTAATCCGTCAGGAGAATGAAAAGTTTTAAGCGTAGCCTCGGCCTCTTTATCATCGATGTTTTTCCAGTAGGCCTTAATAGGATCCCAAAATGTTTCCAGACCTTCATCGTAAGCACAGCCATTTTGAATTATTAAAGTATCTATTTTCTCCGGACTTGCACTTGCAATTCTAAACCCGATTGGCGCTCCGTAGTCCATTAGATAAAGGCTGTATTTTTGTATGTCAAGCTCACTCAACAGCGTAGTTACTATACTGGCCATATTTTCGAAAGTATAATCAAAGTCTTTCATTGGTGGCTGCTCGCTTCTTCCGTATCCGGGATAATCCGGGGCAATAAGATGATATTTGTCTGATAAATCTACAATCAGATTTCTAAACATATGAGAAGATGTTGGGTAACCGTGCAGTAGTACCAGAGTCGGTTTGTTTTTGTCTCCTGCTTCGCGGTAAAAAATTTCAACTCCGTTGATTTTTCTTGTGTGGTAAGTTGTTTTCATAATTTTATTATTTTGGTTTACTATTAGTTTTGGTGAATTGGTGCCAGTTTCGGAAAATCAATATCTGTTTTGGCGGTATTGTTAAAGTAATTTGTAAAAATGCTCAATGCAACAGCAGCTACTATTTCTGCAATCTGCTCTTCTTCATAACCTGTGCCTTTAAATTTTGCTATAGCATCATCAGATACATTTCCTTTTGTATCAAGTACTGCTTTTGCAAATTCTAAGGCTGCGTTTGTTTTTTCATCTGATGAAACTCCAATTCTTGCCTGAGCCAGAGCATCAGCATCAATTCCAATTTTTCCTCCAATGAAACTGTGTGCCGAATTACAATAGTCACATCCATTTTCATTTGCGACCATTAATGAAATTAGTTCTCTTGTTTTTGGTGTAAGTGAAGAACTGTTAAGTGCAGTACTCAATCCAAGATACCCGTTTAGTACCGCGGGTGAATTTCCCATCGTTCTCATCATATTGGGAACCATGCCCATTTTACCTTTTATTGCAGTAAATAATTCTTTTGATTTCCCATTTGTCTGATCCGGGTCTAAAGCTGTTAATCGTGCCATGATATTAAATATTAAATTTATAATAGTTTTGATTGTCGTTATTGACAGTACAAAGTTGCAACACTTACAATGGCAGGAGTTAGTCACATTTTCCCGATGAGTTAACCTTTTTTCCCAAATAGCAGAAATAGGGAGAAATAAGGTCTTAACGGATAATAATAACCTCGAAAATTCGCAAAAACAGCGTTTTGTAATTGTAAGGAGATTAAACTTTTACAAAAAAATCTGCTCAATCTGCGTGAGACTTTTTTACGCAAAAGTTATTTCTCGCAGATTTGGCAGATTGAGCAGATTATAATGATTTTAAATGAGGCACAAAAAAAGTGCCCTGAGTGGAGCACTTTTATAGATGGTAATAACCTCGAAAATTCGCAAAAACAGCGTTTTGTAATTGTAAGGAGATTAAACTTTTACAAAAAAACCTGCTCAATCTGCCAAATCTGCGTGAGACTTTTTTATGCAAAAGTTATTTCTCGCAGATTTGAGAGATTGAGCAGATTATAATTGATTTAAAATTGAATTTAAAATGAGGCAAAAAAAAAGTGCCCTGAGTGGAGCACTTTTATAATTAGTTTGATGTTGGCTAATTTAACTTTAATTTTTCGCGATACTGAATGGGTGAAACACCTTCTTTGTTTTTAAAAAACCGACTGAAAGTCTGAATGTCTTCATAACCCAAATCATAGGCAATTTCCTTTATGGATAAATTGGTATAATTGATTTGTCTTCTGGCATGCAGCATAATCCTGTCGTGAATGATACTTATGGGAGGACGATTGGAAGCCAGTGCAAAAAGATTGGAAAGTGTCTTAGGAGACTTATTTAACTTTGAAGCATAAAAAGCAACATCGTGATGCTTGGAGAAATGCCCCTCCACTAAAAAGTTAAATTCGCGAATAATATCTACCTGGCTTTTTTCTAAGCGGTCGTAATTGGCAGACTTCTTTAAGCTTCTGGCACAAAAAATCAAAATCTGCTTCAGTATAGACTGCAGCATGTCTTTCTGAAGGTTGTCTTTGGCAGACATCTCATTTGAAAAGTTTTCCCAATAATTTTCAAGAAATTTAATTTCATTTTCTATGATATTTACAATCGGTACACCTGTCGCACCAAAAAACAGGAGTCCTTTGCTGCCGACTTCGTTATCATGATTAATGGGACAAAAGAAGGATTGATTCCAGCGGAGAAATCGAACCGAATCTAAATCTAAGCTGTCAATTTTGTGATATTCAGTCAGAAAAACAACATCGTTCCTGTTTAAATTATATTCAACTTTATCGATCATAATTTTCATTTCCTCTCCTTTGTTCCAAAGTAAGGTCATATCGGTATCACCGCTTTTATACAGTATATCTTTATTTATGTTATCCAATTCCTCCAGAATTAGTAACTCTTTGCTGTCTCCACTATAAATCATGTCTGCAGATATTAGATTTTGAAATAATATAAAATAAAAGAAAGTTATAATGCTATGGTGCTTCCAATAGCCGGCAAATAGAGTTGTAATCCTGCCTCATTAAAACTTTGAGTTGCTTTTTGATGATCCATTACAATAAAACCGAAGGTATCGTAATGAACACCTAATATTTTAGCAACGCCAACGATTTTAGAAGCTTCAACAGCCTCTTCAATGCCCATGGTGAGTCCGTCACCAATAGGAAAAACAGCAAAATCAAGTTTAGTGAATTTAGGAATAATTGCCATATCGTTTGTGAGTGCTGTATCGCCGCTGTAATAAAAATTTCCATCTGGCGTGGTAAGGACGAAACCACAGGCAATTCCTCCGTAACTTCCATCGCTGAAACTGCTGGAATGCTGTGCAACAACACACTTAACAGAACCAAACTCCAACTCTTTTTTACCGCCTGGATTTATAGGGAAAGAATTTTCAATTCCGCTTTTCAGAAGCCAGTTATAAATTTCAAAATTTCCAAGTACCATAGCGCCTGTATTTTTGGCTATTCTGACTACATCGGTAATATGATCGTAATGCGCGTGAGATAAAAAAATGTAGTCGGCCTGAATCTGGTCTACATCAATGTCTTTAGCTAATTCATTTGGAGTAATAAAAGGATCAAATAAAATGTTCTTTCCACCGGCAGTCACTAAAAAACAGGAATGCCCAAAATAAGTTACCTTCATTTTTATAAATTTAAGAATTATTAATCAACTTAAAATTTAGCAGGATTTAAAGGGATAATTTAAAGATATAAATTTAGCATTATTATTTACATAGTACTCAAAAATGTTATGGAATTAAAAAGTCTGCTTTAAGCTATTATGCCACTGCATAATAATGCAAAAATCAAATCTAAATATTGTATAAAATAAAAAGCCCTGATAAAATATCAAGGCTTCATCATTTATGTATAACAATAGTACTACAAGAGAAAAGCAAGCTGCCCCAGGTGATAACACTGATGATTCACAATACTTAGCATGGTTTTAAATTGGTGATTAGAATTATCGTCCTCTGTACTCCATTGTTTTTCATTTAGCGAGGAAAATTTCAGATTCAGGTGTTCATTTAAGGCAAACCAATGCGATTTTACCGCTTTGACAGCTGGAAAATTTTGAGCGCATTTGTCAGGACAGCACAAGAAAATTTTCTCATACTCGGGGTACATTTTTGCTCCAAAACCAAAAAGAGGCAGCAAGAGATCATTACTGGCAATTAAATGTCCTAAAAGATAAAGTCCGCTGTTTCTGCCAAAAGCAACATCCTTTTTTAAGTCTTCATCATTAAGTTTGTGAACAAGATCGCTAATCTTCCTGTTCTGTAAGAGCCATGCCTGATAAATAATGCTCCTTTCCATATTCCCTTCAGATATTTTTGTCGCTTCCATCAAATTATTATATTAGTGAAATTTTAAAATTAGCAGTACACAAAAATAATTTCAATAACGCCGTAAACAATTGATATAAAATAAAAAAGCACTTGATATATATCAAGTGCCTGATGGTTGGAATTGTATTTCCCTATTGTTTTTTCGAACTCTGTTTTCTTATTCTGCTTAACGTTTCGGGTGTCATTCCTAAATAGGAAGCAATCATGTGCTGTGGGACCCTTAACGCAATCTGCGGCTGTTTCTCAATAAAGCGAATATACTTTTCTTCTGCATTAAGGCTGATACTGTTATTGATACGATCCTGGATTGCCACAAAACTTCGCTCAATTATTAAATTAACCAGATCCTGAAATTGAGGTATGCTTTTCATAAGTCCGGCAAAATTTTCCTTGCTGATTAATAACAAAGTACTATCTTCTATGGCATCAATATTAAAGCGGGATGGCGTGCCATTTAGAAGACTTTCCCTGTCACCTATCCAATAATTTTCAATAGCAAAATTCAGAACATGCTCCATTGACCGATCGTCTACGCTATAAGTCCTCAGACATCCTTTGGTTATAAAGGCGTTATAACGCCAAATATCCCCCTCTTGCAACAGGTACTGATTTCTTCTGAGTTTTCGTACCACGCAAACCTCCTCGATCATTTTTAGTTCCTGATCGCTGAGTTCTATTTTACTTTGCAAGTATTGAGCAAAAATCTCAAACATATAAATCTTAATTAAAATACAGGTTAATTAAAGCGTAAAGATAAAACAATTACCAAATGGATTTACTGATAAAAATAGGGTCAAAATTTGAATTACTTATAACATGAATCTTAGTTTTTAAGTAATAAATCATTACAAAAATCCTGCTTCTCATCAGTAAATCCTGAAATCATTCACAATCTTATTTTTTTGTATTTGAAGCTTTTACAATTAAATCAGCTACTTCTGCAGCATGCGATATATAAACCACATGACTCGATTTAATCTCCATTACTGTCGCATTTGCACGCTTATACATTTTGCGTTGCAGGTCAGGATGAATATTTTTATCTTCCAGCGTTACAATAGCAAAACTGGGTTTAGTTTTCCATGCTGCATTTGAAAGTTTTGTTCCGAATGAAGCTGCCAGTATAGGAACCTGCGAAGCCTCCATAAAATCACTTTCTTTTTTACTGATATCTGCTGCAAAACCTATATGGTATTTAGCTTTGCTGTAAAACAAGTAGCCATATTGGTCCGGGCCTGTAATTCCATTTTCAGGAGTTGCAGGATAAGTCGAAGCCCATTGCGCTACCGTTTCTCCCGCGTCCGGAACAAAAGCGGCGATAAAAACCAAACTTGCTACTTTTGGGTCGGTTCCAGCTTCAGCTATTACTGCTCCCGCCCAGGAATGTCCTACTAATACTGTTGGCCCTTCTAACTTGTCTAAAACTCTATTTACCGCTGCAACATCGTCAGCAAGACCCGTTAAAGGAAGCTGTACTATGCGTACATTATAACCTTTAGCGGTCAGTATTTCATAAACCTGCTTGTATCCTGATCCATCGGCAAAAGCGCCATGTACCAAAACCACATTTTTACTGATTTGTTCCTGTGCAAAGGTAGTTTGAGCACTAAGGAAACTTAAAGCTAAAACTGCAATCGCAGCTAAGCTTTTTAACGATTTAAATTTAAACATTTTCATATCTTTTACTTTTTAAATTCTAATTGTCATTTTTGACGATACAAAGTTGCAAATCCTACACAATTAAATGTTTGGCATATATTCCTGATATGTTAACCATTTTTCCTAATCTTCTTTTGGTAGAAACAGGCAATGATAAATGCTACTTAACTTTCCTAAATAAAAAAACTCTTAAATAGTTTAAGAGTTTTACTTCGTTTTAAAAAATATAATACTACTTAATTTTCCCTGAAGGTCTCGTAATCAGTATAACCTTCAGCCCCACCCGTATAAAGAAGATCTGTATTAGGAAGAGACAATGCAGCTCCTGTACGATATCTTTCTACCAAATCAGGGTTAGCAACAAACGGCAAACCAAACGCAATAAGATCAGCATTTTTTGAGCTTAAAAGTGCTTCTCCTTTTTCGGAATCAAGTCCGCCGCCAATCATAAGAGTACCATTATACAATGGTCGAAAATAAGAAGCAACATCCTGAAATGCTTCTGCCGGAGTACCCACAACCGATTCCAGTCCCAAAACATGAAGATAAGCCAGGTCAAATTGATTTAGCGCCTGGGCTAAATAACGGAAAGTAGGCTCAGTATCCACATTAGGTTTTAATGTTCCTGAACTTGTCGCAGGGCTAATTTTCAATCCAACTCTTCCTTTTCCCCAAACGCTGGTTACGGCTTCCAGAAGTTCGATTACAAAACGGCTTCTGTTTGCTACAGAACCACCATAAGAATCTGTTCTCTTGTTTGTCTCTGAACTCAAAAATTCAGGAAAAAGATACACATGAGCTCCGTGAATTTCTACTCCGTCAAAACCGGCCTTTTTTGCGTTCAGGCTTGCGGTGCGAAAATCTTCGATAATACCTTTAATGTCCTCAATGGTCATTTCGCGCGGTACAAGAGTATCTTTAAACCCGTCAGGTGTAAATGTTTGTTCATTCGGATTAATAGCAGATGGTCCAAGAGGCAGTTTCCCGTTGAGATGATCCGGATGACTAACAGAACCCACATGCGAAATCTGAAGAAATATTTTACCTCCTGCATCATGTACCGCATCAACAACATGACTCCAGGCTTTGGTTTGTTTATCACTGTAGATACCCGGTACATTTATATATCCAATAGCATCCGGGCTTACCCAGCATCCTTCTGTAATAATAAGACCTGCTGATGCGCGTTGTTTATAATAGATAGCCATTAGGTCAGTCGCCATAAGTTCGGGATTGGTGGCACGGCCTCTTGTCATTGGTGCCATCACTATACGATTTTTCAAAGTAAGGTCTCCCAATTTGTATTCAGAAAATAATTTATTGTCCATTGTACTGTATTTGTATGTTAAAATATTTGTGTTTTGAGAGGTACTATAAAAAGAGCATAACTCCTTAATTAAGATATTATAGAAGTGTTACGATTTAATTTTACAGCAGAAAATTTACAATCCTGTAACAGGCCACTATTATTGAAAAGGCAGATGATTTGCCGCTTCCGGGAAGAAGCTTTTCGTAACTTCAGCCATGTTTAAAGCTTCGCGAAGCAGTTTAATTTTTCCGTTATCGGCCACCAGCCTGCCCATATAAGACTGATTATATGGAAGCCCCGTTATTCCATTGATACAATGAACGTCATATTCTCCGAATACCTGGTCTGGCGTATCGATAAGAATTTGAACATTTTCAAATTTAAAACCAGGAAACATATTGGGAAGATTTTGAAGAAATTCTAATAGGACATCTTTACCTTTCATTTGCCATGGCATCCCCAGACTTTTAAGATAGGGAAGTTCAATAGCGGCATCGTCTGCAAATAATTCTATTACTGTATCTGGATTGTTGATATTTTCAAGATAACCGACCAGCAGTTCTTTAGCTGTTTTAGTACTCATTTTTATCTAATTTAAATAGGTTAAAAATTCTATTTTATTATTTGCAATTAACTTTAAACTGTAAAAAAGTTAACCATTAATTGCGTTACAAAATTAGGCCGGGATATTGATTTCGAAATTGACATATAATAAGAAATCAATTGACAAATCTCAATGATAGGGACCCGGTTATTACACCATGGGAAGAATAGTTAACGATTCAGGAAAAGATGCTAAGCTTAAATGTAAAGGCATGTCGCAATTTTACATTTAATATTAACCGACTGGAAAACATTCAGTTCCTAAAACCAATTCCTATGAAAACTATATTCCCTTTAAGAACAAAACGTAGTACTGTATTCCCATTTTTAACTATTGCCGTATTATTTATTTATAATTTCACAGCAGCGCAGATCAACGTAAGAACGAACCAATCTGCTTTACCCACACTACCCAATTCCTCTTTACCAATTGATCCAACAAAGGGATATTTGGTTTCAGAAATCAAAGACAAAGTGTATTATGTAACCGATGGGATTTACCAAATGATGTTTATTGTCACCAGTGAAGGCGTTGTCGCCGTTGATGCTCCCCCTTCTATTGGCGCAAATATTCTTCGGGCCATTAAAGAAGTCACAGATCTGCCCGTGAAATATGTACTATATTCTCACAGCCATCCGGATCATATTGGAGCTGCAAGTCTCTATCCGGCAGATGCCCAGTATATTTCCAGCGTAGAATCTGCCAATGAATTAAAAAAACATAATGAAGCCAAAAACCAGCTGCCTTTTGGTGTTTTTGTTGGAGGAAAACCGGTCCCTGCACCAACTAAAACATTTAAAGAAAGCCTGACGCTGACTGTTGGCAAGCGAATTATTAAAATTCTTCATACCGGGCAAACGGCTCACAGTGCCGATGATCTGATTGTCTTTCTCCCAAAGGAAAAGATAGTTATGGCAGTGGATATTGTATTCCCCGGATGGGTGCCTTTCGAACAAGTGGCATACGCACAAAATATTGACGGATATCTGGATCTTCACAATTATTTGCTGCAGCTTGATTTTGATACGCTTGTTGCCGGTCACTGGTCAAAACTTGGAAACAGACAAGATGTTATGGATAATAAAAATTACATCTCTGATATAATCTCCGGCCTGCAGGAAGCCTTTGCAAAAGTAGATTTCGGAAGTACTGTGGCAAAAACAGACCATGGCAACATCAATCTGCTGATGGAAACTTATTTTGATGCAGTAGCAAAATTTACTTCCGAAAAAGTAGAATTAAAATGGAAAGACAAACTTTCAGGCACTGATGTGTGGACCTACAGCCACGCCAGAAAATTACTTTCGTTTGTTCGAGAATCAGGAGTAGCAATGCCAATTGCAAATAAATAAATTACAAAACATCAAATCACAGTGAGCTTTAGAGACAACAAATTTGAACTTCTGAGTCAAGTCGCTCCTCTGTTTTCACTCTAATTTTGCATTGTTAAATTAAATAATACAACATGAAAATAATAGATAAAATTTACGTTAACGGTCAATTTACAGCACCACACGGAACAGAAACTCAGGATCTTTACAATCCTGCAACAGGAGAGAAAATTGGTATCGTACATTTAGGCGATCAAATTGATACCGATCAGGCAATAGAGTCCGCAAAAACAGCTTTCCTGACTTTTTCAAAATCAACCCTGAAGGAACGTGGCGAAATACTGCAGCGTCTGCACGATGCCATTCTTGCCAATGAAGAAGCCCTTAATAATGCGGCAGTAGAAGAATACGGATCTCCAATTTCAGCAACCAAAGGAAGAACACGATATGCTGCGCAGATATTTCTCGATACGAAAGCTGCCATGGAAGGATTTGAATTTGAAAAACAACTGGAATATGCCACTATAGTAAATGAACCTTTGGGTGTAATAGCAGCAATCACTCCCTGGAATGCAGATTATACACACATCTGCGGAAAACTTGCCCCGGCGATTGCAGCGGGATGTACGATTGTGATTAAGCCCAGTGAATTGAGTGCCATTCAGACGCAAATCCTTACGGAGTGTTTTGATCAGGCTGGTGTTCCTAATGGTGTCATCAATATTGTAAACGGAACCGGTCCCGTAGTCGGAGCTGTAATGACTGCTCACCCGGACATTGCAGCTGTAACCTTTACCGGATCTACTCAAATTGGCAGGCTGATTGGCAGCAAGGCAGCAGAAACTATGAAAAGAGTTACTCTGGAACTGGGCGGTAAATCACCCAATATAATATTGGAGGATGCGGATCTTCAGAAAGCCATTCCTTTGGCATTAGCAATAGGTTTCAGCAACAGCGGTCAGGCCTGCCATGCAGGAACACGGATTATTGTTCCGGAAAGCAAATTGGAAGAAATCAAAAAGCTGATTGTAGAAAATATGAAAAATATTAAGATTGGGGATTTATGGAGCGCGGAGTCTTACATTGGCCCGATGGTAAGTCAAAAACAGTATGACACTGTACAGCGCTATATTCAGTCCGGCTGGGATCAGGGTGCTGAAATTCTTGTAGGAGGACTGGGTCATCCCGAAGGTCTTGGAGGATTTTATGCTAAGCCAACAGTGTTTGTGAATGTAGAGTCCAATATGATCATTGCCAAAGAAGAAATTTTTGGCCCGGTTCTTTGTGTTATTACCTATAAAACAGAAGAGGAAGCCATAAATATAGCCAACGATACAATTTATGGTCTTTCAGCCTATATCAGCTCAGGTAATGCTGAAAAAGCGAAACAGATCGCACGCCAAATTATCTCTGGACGAGTATTGATCAATACGGCCGTAAATAGGGAATCCAAAGCTCCCTTTGGAGGATTTAAACAGTCCGGTATAGGCAGAACTTCATGGGCATACGGTATTGAAGAATATGTAGAACCAAAAGTGATTGCATTGTAATACAAGAAGAGCTATTATTTCATCTATTTAATAACGATAAATAATAGATCGAGCTTAATTTAACAGGGCAGAATTGAAACTTTAGCATTTTTCAATTCTGCTTCTATTTTGTACAAAAAAACATTTATAAAATGATAAGTCCCAACATTCTGTATTCCTGTTATGTAACACGAAATTTATCAAACGAGCAATTTATTCCCGAACATATTTTTCTGTATCAGTTTTCAGGATCGCTGATTATCAACGATGCTGAAAAAGAATATTCAGTACAGACCGGTGAATTCTGTCTGGCCAGAAGAAACCGTCTCGCCAGGTATATTAAAATTCCGCCACAAAATGGAGAATACAAAACCATATCAGTACGTCTTGATCAGACCTTTTTAAAAAATTTCAGTAAAGAATATGGGTATACTGCAGACATGCCAGCTACCAATGATGCCGTTATAAACATTCAATCTCAACCAATTCTGCTTACTTATATTCAGTCGCTTACTCCCTACTTCGATCTTACTACGGATGGTAAAAACGAACAGATGCTCCTTATCAAAACAAAAGAAGCCGTGTTGCTGATGCTTAAAACAAATCCTGAACTCAAAAATGTACTGTTTGATTTTAGCGAGCCCGGAAAAATAGATCTCGAAGCTTTTATGAACCTGAATTTTCAATTTAATATCTCAATGGAACGTTTTGGATATATGAGTGGCAGAAGTTTAACAACTTTCAAACGTGATTTTAAAAAGATTTTTAAAATGGCACCGGGAAGATGGCTTCTGCAAAAAAGGTTGCAGGAAGCTTACTATCTAATAACTAAAAGGGGCCAAAAACCATCTGAGGTTTACCTGGAGGTGGGATTTGAAGATATCTCTCATTTTTCACGTTCATTTAGCAAAGAGTTTGGAATAGCCCCATCAAAGGTATATAGGAAATAGCAATGATTAATTCCGGTTCGGGTGCTGTTCCCACTGCTAAGAGAAAAAGCTTCAGAGAAATCTGAAGCTTTTTTGTTTTAAGCTAAAACGTAAAAAGTCGGGAGACTTTTATCAGGTTTATAATTTCTAAGGAACAAAAAAACTGCGCAAAGTCAGTCCCGAAGGCTTTTCGGGATTGCGCAGCTTTTCATGGTCACACTTCGAAAAGCGACATTACCAAATTGTTATCCTGTCTTTCTTAGGCAAAAACATTTTATCTCCAGCTTGTATATTAAAAGCTTCGTAAAAAGGTGTCGTATTCATTAGAGGACCATTAACACGCCAATTTGGTGGAGAATGCGGATTATTGTTAATCCACAAACGCAGGAACTCGTCTTTCATTTTTACTCTCCATATTTTGGCTATAGAAATAAAAAAGCGTTGGTCCGGAGTAAAACCGCCAATTTTTGTATTGCCTTGTCCTTGCTGGGTCATTTTAAAAGCATCATAAGCAACTGCTATTCCGGCGATATCTGCCGTATTTTCGCCAACTGTCATTGCGCCATTAATGTGCAGATCGCCTAAAACGGTATAGGTACTGTACAAATTGATCACCTGTTGTATTCTTGACTTAAACTTGGCATAATCCTCTTTGGTCCACCAGTTTTTTAAGT
This sequence comes from Flavobacterium circumlabens, assembly GCF_004345565.1. Classification (GTDB taxonomy): domain Bacteria; phylum Bacteroidota; class Bacteroidia; order Flavobacteriales; family Flavobacteriaceae; genus Flavobacterium; species Flavobacterium circumlabens. The sequence goes on from NZ_SLWA01000006.1 coordinate 384,097, forward strand.
TGCCATCCTTGTCATACTGAGCCCCCTGATCATCAAAAGTATGGGTTATTTCGTGACCTATAACCATTCCGATACCTCCATAGTTCAGTGCATCATCGGCATTATTATCAAAATATGGGGGTTGTAAAATACCTGCAGGAAAAACAATTTCATTTGCAGTAGGATTATTATATGCCGTAACTGTTGGAACTGTTGTATACCATTCTGATTTATCGACCGGTTTGCCCAATTTTGCCAATTGAAATTGATAGGCAGCTGAAGCGGCCGATACCATATTCTCAAAATAGGTATTCCTGGCTATTTGTACCTTGCTATAGTCTTTCCATTTATCCGGATATCCTATTTTCTTAGTCATGGCTGCCAATTTTTCTTTCGCTTTTTGTTTCGTACTTTGACTCATCCATTCCAATTGGTCAATTCTTGTGGCATACGCTTTTTGCAGATTATTCACGAGGGTTAACATCCGTTTTTTGGCATCTTCAGAAAAATATTTCTTTACATACAATTCACCCAACGCCTCGCCTAAATAATTGTCAACGACATTAGCCATTTTTTCGCCACGTGATTTTTGAACAGCCTGACCGGAAAGCACTTTAGTATACTCAAATAAGGCATCGCCAAAAGGTTTACTTAAATCATCTGCATATCTTTCTATAGAATTTGCCTTGAGGTAAATTTTCCAATTAGGAATAGGAATGGTTTTTAAAAGCTTATTCAGGGCATCATAATAGGCAGTCTGGCCTGTATTAATAGAATCGGTTGGAGCACCTAACTTATTTAAAAAAGTAGTCCAGCCTATGTTGGGATGTCTTTTAGCAAGATCCGACACAGCCATTTTATTATAATTGGCCTGTACATCCCGAAGTTCAACTTTTGTTTTATGCGAAACGGCGAGTTGTTTGTCAATATCGTAAACCACATTAGCATTCTTTTTAGCCTCTATGGCATTGCTGCCTGTTTGTTGAAATAAAGTAGTAAGGTATTTTTTGTACGCTTCCTGTATAGCAACCGTTGATGAATCTGATTTGAAATAATAGTCCCTGTCCGGCAAACCAATACCTGTTTGATAAATTTGGGCAATATTCATACTGCTGTTTTTTTCATCGGGTGATACTCCAAAAGCTATAATAGAAGAATTGTTCACTTTTACTTCATTCACTACAAAGTTCATTAAGGACGGTAAATCGCTAATGGCTTCAATTTTGGAAAGTAAGGGTTTAATAGGTGCATAACCGCGTTTATCAATGGTTACCGTATCCATACCGGATGCATAAAAGTCGCCTACCTTTTGTGCTATACTCCCTGCTGAATTCGTACTTTGCGAAAGACTGTCCAATATTCCCTGCAGGCGCATTCGTTGCGGGTAATTCATAAACATATAGGCACCAACTCCGGCCTGAGATGCAGGTATTGATACAGAATCATACCATTTGCCATTTACATATTTAAAAAAATCATCACCAGGCCGCAATGTGGAATCTATGCCAGTGATAGCAATATTTTTTTTCTCCTGATGTTTTGAACAGGCTGTAAAAGCTAAGAATGTAATGAAGAGTACTAATGAGTTTTTCATAATCTAAATGATTTCGATACAAATGAACTTAAAAACGTTTGAAAGCAGGTATTTTAAAATCTATATCCCTGGCAAGTTAATTTTAGCAAAGCAATATACGAATTCGGTTTTCAATTCTAAAGTTTTTGTTAGAGGTGCCACTTACAAAAGTTCGAATTATAAGCCGTTATCTAGTACAGTAAAAGCGAGATATTAATGTCGATAGCAGGGACTTATTACACTCCGCATCCTTAAGCTGGCAGGTTTTCAGGACCCGCACTTATTACAAGTTGAAAGTAATTAGTAGCTGCAATGTTAAGTTTTCCCTTTCTGATGTTAAATAGGAGTAAACCCACTGCGGACTCTAACTTGTTTATCTATATTTGTAACAGACATCAGGGCAATTTGTGCTATCCTTTTTTTAATTATATAATTTTTGAGATTTATTGTTGAAGATTGAAAAAAATGTTGTTAATTTATATACTTTGTTTTCTGGATGTCTAGAGACCATATAATACCTAATAGCCCCAAACTATGAAAAAAATTACTCTAATGATTTGCCTGTTGCTTACAGCTGCCGGCGCAAGTGCACAGCAGGAAAAAGGAATTATAGGATACAGCAACTGGCTGGATAACTGGACAGAATTTAAGCCTCAAAAGTCCGATTCCAAAGATGCTAATCAAATTTTAGCCGGAAATATTACTGAAAACACAAAACTGCTGAAAAGAAATGTATATATCCTTCAGGGAAATGTATATGTAACCAATAATGCAGTGCTCACTATTGAGCCTGGTACCGTAATTATTGGAGACGCTGTTACAAAAGGTACTCTTGTCATCACAAAAGGAGCCCAAATTATGGCAGCAGGAATGGAAACAGACCCTATTATCTTTACCTCAAACCAAAGCATGAAAAAAGCAGGTGACTGGGGAGGCGTAGTAATTCTTGGTGATGCTCCAATAAATAAATTCGGCAGTGCCGGTTCTTACAGTATGGATCTTGATCCTGCCCTTACGGTATATGGAGGGAACAACCCCGCTTCAAATTCAGGAGTATTAAAATATGTACGAATTGAATTTGCCGGTAAAAAAGTTAAAGGAATGGATTCCTTTAATGGATTGACTATTGCAGGAGTGGGAAATAAAACCGTTTTAGAGAATATCATGGTAAGTTACTCCGGCGGTGATTCATTTGCTTTCTACGGAGGTGATGTAAACACAGCTCAATTAGTATCCTACAAATCTATCAATGATGATTTTAAATTTACACAGGGAATCCAATGCCGATTATTTAATTCATTGGCGGTGAGATCCTCTTACTTATCGAGCAATAAAGATGGATCCAGATGTCTGGAGGTAAAAAGTTATGAAAAGAAAAACGAAACTGACTTCACCAAAAAAGCCACATTCGTTAGTGCTTCCAACATGACAATGCTAAACGACAGTGAAAATATTACAGCAGACATTCAGGCAGGTTTGGTTAAAGAAGCTGTTTATGTTGCCGAAAATGCCTCTTTGGAATTAAAAAGAAGCGTAGTTTCCGGTTTTAATCCTGCGGTGCTAATAGACAGCAAAACTCAAATCAATGAGGTTAACCTGAAAAAGATCAAATTTGAAGAGATGTTCTTCAATCAATGCAGCGGCAATATCTTTACAGAAAACAATGCTGACAATACAGATTTAGAAAACTGGTACGGTAACAGCATGTTTTTTAATGTGTATTCCCACACAGAGAACAAAGAAACTTTTGTTGACCTGAATAATGTAAAAAGACCGGATTACAGACTTCAATTAGGAAAAATTACAGCCTCAAGCGGTAAATAGATCCCGGGTATTTCGCATAAAAATTAATAAAAAAGGAAACAGAAGTTTATTCTGTTTCCTTTTTTTATGTAGCATTCTTTTTAAAATCGGGTCTGCTGTGTGAATGGAAAACAAGGTAGTTTCAAAAACTGAACTATCAATGTAAGGCCTAAAAGTAATTGATTTATTCAGTCGCTTTTTTGGCATCTCAACATTTAGTTTATATTTTTAGCCTCTTTAATCATTACCCGGACAGCAGAAATTTTGACTGCTATTAACTAAATAAATATGAGCAAAAAGAAACTGAACTCCACTAATACTCTAAATGAATATTATCTTGATGAAAGATGTACGCTAAACAAGGTGCTTCGTATAGTGGGAAAGAGATGGGTATCGGAAATTTTAGTACTGGTAAAACTAGACGTTTCAAGGTTTTCTAATTTAAAAGAATCTTTAAACGGTATTTCAGACAATGTACTTTCTAATGTTTTAAATGAATTGGTAACAGCCAAATTGATTGAGAAAGAAATTTTCAATGAAGTGCCTCTTCGGGTGGAATATCGGATTACGGATAGCGGACTTTCGTTGGTTAAAGTACTACACGAACTCTGTGACTGGGGTAAAGAAAATATTCCTTATGAAATTCGCATTCAGCCCACTTCTTACACTAAAAAAATGAAATAGCCATCCGGAAAGACTGTAATGGTACATACTCCTTAATTTATGAGTAACTCACAATGGGACCACGTCTCATTAACTGCTATAATTAAGTAATACATTTGTACTGTCATTGGGCCACTTGGTCTTAATTTTATTAAAAAAAGAGCGTCAAATAACTGCTCCTGGTCTTTCCCCAATGCATTTGTAGTACTATGAAAGCATATCAAATATCTGAAAATTATAGCATCGAAACTTTAAAACAAGTTGAGAAAAGCTATACTAAACTGTTGCCAAACGAAATTTTAGTCCAAATCAAAGCGGTGTCTTTAAATTACAGGGATTTACTTGTTATTAAAGGTACAGATAAGTGGAAACCTCCGGTGGGCAGGATACCTGTTTCTGATGGTGTAGGAATTGTGGTTGAAATTGGAAATCAGGTAACAGAAGTAGCTTTAAATGATCGTGTTGCGGGTCTCTTTTTTCCTAACTGGATGGATGGAAATTTATCTGCTGAGAAATTATTAAATTCTCTTGGCGGAAGTGCCAGTGACGGAATGTTACAGGAATTTGTGGTTTTAAAAGAGAATGCAGTAATTAAAATTCCTGATTATCTTTCTTATGAAGAAGCCGCTACGCTACCCTGCGCTGCCATAACGGCCTGGCTGCAAATTCTGGCAAAAGTGAGCATCCCATTCCGGTAAAAGAGAGCAATTTGTTCCGGTTTAAAGTGACCACCCTATTCTTGTAAAAGAGATCAG
>NZ_SLWA01000007.1 GCF_004345565.1 Flavobacterium circumlabens
TGAGTTTTAGTATTTCACTATTGAATTGGAGGAGTTTCTCCCTGATGTTAAGCAGGCCTGGATGTGCTAACAAAAAATGGAGACAATGTTAAGGGGTTATTTTCATACCCTTAACTTTTTAAATCCTCCTTTGGATTCTTCTTTTCTTCTTTTCTTCTTTTGTTTAAACTGCTTTGCTATATAATCTGAAGAATATTCAGCACGTGTAATCAGATCCAACAGCTTGACCAAATTTGGGATAGTAATTGTGTCTTTTTGATATTGAAGGTCATCAATCAACAATTCTTTAGATGGGAGTTTATCATAAATCTGATTTACTTTTCCTTCACCAGCAATATTCATTCCGCATCGCTCTTCTATAGCTTTTGCACTGTATTCTTTTCCCAGGCTACTGCCATTAAAAACGTTTTTTGTTATATGGTCAATAAAAGTAATGCCATAAAGCTGACCTTCCATACTTCGTCTAAAAATGGCATAAATCCCCTCTTTTTCCAATAGCTTTGCAAGTTTGCTCACAGGCATTGCTTTCTCGTTCAAGAGCGCCGTATTAATAGCATTTTTTACATGCAACTTATCCGTCGTTTTTCTTATCTGATTATCTTTAAATTTCTGCTCTAAAAATTTCAAAGTCGGTTTGTTATAAAAACTACTCGATTTTATTGGAACACCAATTGGTTTGCCTTGCTCATTTAGTATGCGGTATACCAATCCTTTTGCTGAAAATATTTTGGAATTTTCATTACCACGGTCAGCCAGAACATTGTATTGCTTTAGTACTGCATTAAGTTCAGCTAGGCTTGAATACTTATAATGGTTCAAAACAGTGTTCAGAACATTAAGAATAGCTTTTTTAGATTCAGTCTTTCCATATTGAATCCTTCCCATTGAAATAGGCTCTAAAGTAAATGCTTCTTTCTGTTTTTGTCCTTCTGCTTTTATGAGCCCAAATTGTTCTTCAATCTCCTTTCTTGCAGGTTCTGATTTTCTGATTCCTAAGTGATGCAGATCAATACGTTTGCCATCTTTTTGGATATTTATGGAAACCACATGCAAATGCGCATGTCCTGCATCATGATGCTGGTATACTAAATAAGGCTGTTCTGAGAATCCTATTTTCTCCATATACATATCGGCAATGGCTATTAGTTTTTCTTTGGAATGTTTTTCCGATGGGTCAAAATTCAAGGAAATATGAACTGTATTGCACTTTACATTTTCGTTTAATTCCGCACGTTTTATAAACCGATTGAGTTTCATGGTATCGCTCAATTTTTCAACATCCGAAGGATAGTTTCCTGCTGTGATACACTCGGCAACCCCAGCTTTGACTTTGTTCTCATTGTAGTAAAAAACACTACGAATGGAATGACTTGTTTTTATGATTGCAACCATTTGTAGGTAATTTTTGAGGTATGGCTTTCAATCTGGTCTATCTTATTATTTATGATTTTTGGCTGAAAATCGACTTTAAACAATCTGACAATGGTAATTTTAAGCTGAACCAATACCATCAGAATTATGGGTATGATTTGGAAGCAAGTCTGGCAAAACATTCAATCAAAGAGCTCAATACTCCGCAGTATAAAGAAGACCTTTTAAATTCCCTTAAAAAAGGAAACCTTCAGTCGGCGACTTTTGTTGTCGGCGGTACTGAAAGTAAAATGTTTGTGGAGGCAAATCCCCAGTTTAAGACTGTTAATGTTTATGATGAAAATTTACAAAGAATTAATCATCGAGAGAGCAAGGAAGAAAAAAAGGCTGAATCTCAAAAAGAATCAGTATCTAAAGATCAAAAAAAAAATCTAGATTCTGATGAAGGTGATTCAGGGAGGAAAGATAATAAAGTAAAGAAAAGAAAAACTCCTTCACTTTAAAAGTTATGGAAAAAATAAAGCCTTTATCGGATTTTTTTACCGCAATAGAGAATGATTACCGGATTAGTCCGATGCATATTGCCATTTATGCAGCTCTATTACAATTTAGATCCGTTAAGGGCTTCATTAATCCAATTTTTGTCTTTAGCTCGGAGATTATTGTTATTGCTAAAGTTTCTTCAGCAAATACGTATCATAAATGTGTCCAGGAACTTCATCAGTATGGATACATAAAGTATAGACCATCTTTTAAAAAAAATCGTGGCAGTGAAGTATATTTTTTGTTTTTAGCTGATGCGGACAATTAAAGGTTCTGCAATTAATAATTTTATGAAATTGTATTATGAATGAAATTGTAACCAAGGAAGATCTGAGACAGTTTGGTCTTCTTCTAGTTGATAAAATACAGGCTGTATTTAAAGATAAGGATTCTGAACGGAAAGAAACTTTGGAACCAGAGTGGATTAAAAGTAAGTCTGTGAGAAAACTGCTTGATATTTCAGCAGGTTCAGTTCAGAATCTTAGAACAAGCCAAAAAGTCCGATTTAAAAAAGTGCTTGGCTCGTATTATTACAATAAAGAAGATCTTCGAAAACTTTTTGATGATGATAAACACTAAAAGATTAAAAGAAAGCTATATAATGAGTTATCTGTCAATGTATAGTAATGATCCTAAACTAAATGTCTGGCATTTGTCGATTTTAATAGCAATATTAGGATTAGGGTACAGGCAGGGGCAGAGAAGAAGGATTAAAGTCAGCCGCAGTAAAATTATGGAACTCTCACATGTGAATACACTGCCAACTTATCATAAGTATTTTAAACAGCTTCAGGATTTAGGATACATTAAGTACACCCCATCTTATCATCCAGGTTATAAAAGTGAAGTTAAACTATATAAAAAGAGACTATCTCAAAATATTTGAGGTAGTCTCTTTTAAGTTTAAATATATTTTGAAATTATTTATCACGAAGAAATGTTGTATTTCTTTTTGATTGCCTGGATTTCTTTTTCAAGTCTTCCCAGAACCGCTAAATCGGGTTTTGAAATCTTTGAAGCGGTTTTGTTGAGTTTTTTATTCAGAATGGACATTTCACGTCCGATTGTTGCCTGCTCTGTTATGGCATAGGCCTCGGTCTGTTTTACCGATGCATGGCCGAGTAGTTCCTTTACGACATTTATTGGAACATTGTTATTGAGAGTTACCGTGCTTCCAAAAGTTCGGCGGGCCATATGCGTGTTGAGCGTAAAAGGAAATCCGCATAAAACTGCAACTTCTTTCAGATATTCGTTCATTTTCTGATTTGAAGAAACAGGCAGTACCGTGCCACACTGAATACAGAGCGGGTGGTCTTTATACTTTTCAATTATTTTTAGTGCCTGAGGAAGCAGAGGGACATTAAATGAAGAATTGGTTTTCTGCCTTTCAGACATAATCCACAGGTTTCCGTCAATACCTTTTTTGATATCAGTCTTTTTTAATTGGTATGCATCGATGTAAGCCAGTCCGGTGTAGCATTGGAAGACAAATACATCCCTTACGACATTAAGCCTGTCAGTCGTGAAATAATGACTTTCAAGTTCGTACAATTCCTGTGCGGTGAGTGGTTTTTTTACCAGTTTTGTTTTACGTCCCTTAAAGTTCTTAAATGGGTCCTTGGTGATTAATTCCTTATCAATGGCGCGGATTACAATCTTTTTGAAATTTGCAATATACTTTAGGGTTGTGTTGTTGCTGCAGTCGCGTACAGTTCTAAGGTAAAACTCGAAGTCCTTTACAAACTCAAGATTCAAATCCGCAAATTCAAGATCGTGCTTTTTAAGCTTGAATTTGATAAAAGCTGTTAAATGGTTTTTAGTAATGGTAAACCGGTCAAGGGTGCCTTTTGCATAGCCTTTTCCAAGAAGCGCCTCCATTTCATCGTTATGCTTTTGAAATTCTTCGAGCACCTTAATCTTTGGCCCTGTCCTTCCCAGAACCTCGTCCATAATTTTCTCAGCGGTTATGGTTTTGCCGCTGTACATCATTTCGGTTTTGATTTCATTGATTTTTAAAGTCAGCGAATCCAAAAAGAAGTTCAACGACTTTGCATCTTCCTTTGATCCGACCGCTCTTTCGAACCTTTGATCCCATCGTGTATTATCCCATCTTCTCTTAGTTGAACCTTCCTTACGGATACCGTCAACAGTTATTCTGAAATATACGATCCATTCTCTACTTTCTATTTTGGGTCTTTTTAAAAAGAATCCCAAACCAAAACTGCTTTCCAACATAATCCTACTTTTTAAATTAATAAATGTAGAATAATATCACTTTCAAATCAAGTCGTTAATCTCGTTAACCCCTATAAAGTAAGGGATTTTTGCTGTTTCTGGTGCACTTTTCTGTGAGCCGGAAAGTGCACCGATTCTGCACCTTTAATTTTGCGAGCATTTATAAATATTGAAAACAGGCAATAAAGCAAAAAAGCCAGTAAATCATCGGATTTACTGGCTTTAAGACATTTTTTAAGGCTTTTTGAAAAGATTGAAAACTTTAAGTTTTCCGGCTTTTCGGCCTTTCCGTGGGGAGAGCAGGATTCGAACCTGCGAAGTTTACACAGCAGATTTACAGTCTGCCCTCGTTGGCCGCTTGAGTATCTCCCCGAAGCTTGTATTGATGCGCTTTGTTGTGCTAAGCGGTTGCAAATATATAAACGTTTTTGATGTTTACAAACTAAAATCACACTTAATTTTAAGTTATTTTCAAGATATTTTTTAATTGGTTGGTATTGAATAAAATAAAAAAATCTCCACCAGGGAGATTTTTTTATTTTATGCTGAATATTGGTATTATTTAGCTAAAAGCTCTAAGATTTTTGCTCTTAATTCAGGACCTCTTAAGTCTTGGGCAACTACTTTTCCTGTTGCATCAAGTATAAAAGTTGCGGGAATCGATTCAACATTGTATTGTTTAGCGATTGGTTCGTCCCAGTATTTTAAGTTAGAAACCTGTGTCCATGTTAAGCCATCTTTTGCGATAGCTTCTTTCCAGGCACCAGCTTCTTTGTCTAAAGAAACACCAACAATATTGAGTCCTTTTGCATGTAGCTCTTTATAAATAGCGACAACGTTAGGATTTTCTTTTCTGCACGGTCCACACCATGAAGCCCAGAAATCAACAATTGTTACTTTACCTAAACTCTGTTTAAGAGAAATTACTTTCCCTTCGGGATTAGGCGCAGAAAAATCTGATCTTCATTTAGCGTCACCAGCAGGAGGAGCTGTTGCACCAACTGCAGGCATTTTTGCTTGACCGATTTTTGTTTTGATTTCTTTACCAGGAGCAGTATTTTTTAATGACTCATCTAAAGAATTGTATAAAGCCTCCGCTTTTTTAGCATCAGTAGAAGGATCTCCCAACATACCCTGAATGATCAAAGCAGAAATAAATGATTTTGGGTGAGTTTCAGCGTAAGCTACATATTTCTTTTTAGAATCAGCTTGTACTTCAGTTTGAATAGTCACGTATTGTTTCATCAAACCATTGATAGTTGCAGTATCCTGAGCTTGTTGAGCTGCTTGCATTTTCTGAGTATTGTTTTTCTGAAAATCAGCTAGTCTTTTTTGAGTTTTAGTAAGTTCGTCATTGAATTTTACATACTCATCGTTATTGTAAGTTCCGGAAATTTTAGATTTATGGATACTGTCTTTGTCAATAGCAATATTGATTTCTCCGGTTTCTAAGATAAAAGGGATTGGTCCGTTAGCACCCTGAAGGATTAACGTATGGAAAGCTGGTTCAGTTACTTTTCCTTTTATTTCAAATTTTCCGTTTTCAACTTTTACAGTATCAAGCGCTACTGCCATTTTTGTAGTAGGATCCTGACCTTGAAGAATGATAGTTTTTCCGTTTTCGATTCCTTTTGCAGTTCCTGTAATTAGGTACTCTCCGTCTTTAACTTTGCTGCATGAAATGATTGCTATAGAAGCAGTAAGTAAAAAAAATATTTTTTTCATTATAAAAAATTAATTAGTTAATTGATTTGTGCAACAAAAGTATCTAAAAATATAAAATATAAAGAATTTTGTTGCCTAAAATTTTGTTATAGTTTTTTTGTGCTTAATTAGCATGTTATCAGAGTATTTATCTGTGAAATTTAACTAAAAAATTTTAATAATAGTATAATTGTGGCGCTAAAAGCATAAAATTTTAATTTTAAAGCATAAAAAAAGCATCCTGTTGCCAGAATGCTTTTATAGATAATTTGGATATAAATCTATTCCTGATTTGTTTTTTTTCTCCACGTAAAAGAGTTGAGAATATGTCTTTTAGCAAATCTTCCTGGAGAATCTGCATTTACCATTTTTACATAAGTAGCTTTAGGAACACTGATGTATTCGTAAACGCTACCGTTAGAGAAATCGATAATTAAACGACCATCAACAAATTTATAATCTGTAATTGAACAAGTCGAAATTGTTTCCGTGTATTCCGGTAAGTTAGCTTTAATCGTTTCAGGATTAATGCTTACCAAAAAGTGATAAGCCTCAATGATCGCTTTACTTTTTTCTTCCGCAGCTTTCAAACCAGCATCATCACCTTGAAATTTATCAGGATGTGATTCTTTCATCGCATTACGATAGATGGTTTTTAAATCTTTTAGTTCTGCAGTTTTTTCTACATTTAATAACTTACGGTATTCAACTATTTTTTTCATAAATAAAAGGTAACTTATTGTCTATTAGTTTGAAATGTGTATTTAATACTTCAAAACGACAAATTTTTTGCAAAGGTACACTTTTTTTTAACTTTTTAGTTTTGAAGGAAAAAATATTCGTAATTTTTATAGTCTCAGTCTCAGTCTTCAGTCTCAGTTTACAGTTTCAGTTTTAACATACAGGTAAAACATGACCACGGCTGCGACTGAAAACTAAAAACTACTTCTGTTCCGGCTTGTAATTGGCCTTATCGAAGTTTTTAGACTTTTTAGGATATTTGTCGTAGCTGATATCGCTTGGATTTTCAATAACAGATTTAATGGTGATCATATCGCCTACATTAAAATTGGAATGCGCTAATTTGTAATCTAAAAGATATTCTCCACAAAAATAATTATTGTTTTCATCTTTCTCAATGATGCCGGTATAAACTCCTTTTTGCAACATTTTTTCGTGTGATCCTTTCGACATGACTTTTTTATTTTTAGAATTGAAGCTGCAAAGTTAATCAATATATCGTTTGGTTTGGGCAGTTTAAGACAATCTCAGTATATTTGCACATGCAAAAAAACTTTAGACCCCATCCGAATTCTTTCAAAAATACATTTTGTGTTTTTAATGAAGTTTCACCGGATGCTGTAACAGGTTTAAAAATCCAGTTCGAAAGTAAAGCCGGAAGCACCTATTATTATACCGAAAAAGGGATGTACAGGGTTTCGAATCATTGGGGAAGACTAGCCAACAGTAAATGGCGTCTGGTCGCAATGGAACCGGAAACGCCATCGAAAACTAAAATTGGTTTTGCTGCCTGGAATGAATTCTATCCGGACAATGCTACTGATAAATTGTATTATATTCAGGCAGATTTCGAAAAAAACACGGTTAATTATCAGCACCGAAATAATCCGGATTATGATAAAAAAGCAGTTTTAAGAACGGGTTTCGAAACCACAAAACGAATCAAGCAAATCAGGAATTTGCAGCAATTAACTTCCTGGGCGAAATATTTTGAGGAAGACATCGATATTTTGAGAGAGAAGATAATCACCGAATTGATTTTTACCGAAAAAACATTAGACGAAATTAAAAGAGAAATATAATGGGACGCAACAACGAAAGAAATATTAAAAAACACAATGATAAGCTCCATAAAGCGCAAGACAAAGCCAAACAGGCTGTAATCTCACGAAAAGAAAAGCTAAAAGAAATTGTGAGAAAGTTTAACGAAGATAAAAAGGAAGAATAGAAAAAGTAGTTTCAAGTGAAAAGTAAAAAGGGAGAAGTGAAACCTGGAACTTGAAACCTGAAACAAAAAAACAAAGTAGATATGAATACAAAATTCGAAGACTTAAAAGTAAGTGTGCAGGAGATAATTGACCTGATTGCAGCGAAAAATGACAAAGAAGCCAATAATAAATTACTGGAAGTAAATGAAACTTTAGATGAACTGTTGGATCACGCCGAGGAAGACGAAGATTTAAGAGAAATCAGCAGGTATCAGGTTTTACTGAACCAGCTGCATGTGAAAATCAATGGTGAAGAAGAGGTTGATGGAGAGTAAAAAATGTTTTTGCGATACGGGCTTATCGTTTAATGCTTGTTGTGGATTGTACCTGGAGCAAAATCAAAAAGCGCCAACTGCATTAGCTTTAATGCGCTCCCGATATTCGGCTTATGCGACTCACAATGCCGATTATCTTCTGGAAACGACACATGTTTCAGAAAGGCAATATTATTCAAAAACTGAGATCCTGAAATGGGCAACCAGTAACCAGTGGCAAAAATTAGAAATTTTAAGTTCGTCTGAAGATACGGTTGAATTTAAGGCTTATTTTTTAAATGCAGATCGACAACCTCAGACACATTACGAATTTTCGACTTTCAGATTCGAAAAGGAGGGTTGGTTTTATGTGGATGGAAAGTTTGAATAATTTATAATTTAGGAGTAATTTCCGTCTATTTCATGGTGTTTTTTTAACTAAAAATTAATAAACGTTTCTTTTTTCGTAATTCTAAAAAACCGTAATTTTAGAATTATGAAAAACGAATTTAAAAAAGGTTTTTACTTTAAGACTTACGAAGCACCGTTTCAGTCTCCGTTTGAAAAACTTTTTGGCATTTTCAAAGAGCTGATCACCCATACTTCGGGCGATTTTGATGAAGCCATAGACTGGCTCAGGGAGCTGGATATCGAGTATAAACTTACCGATGAAAACTACACAATCGATGATTTTATCGAAGATTTAAAAAAGAAAGGTTACATAAAAGACGAAGCCAAAGACGATGGTACGCCAGGATTTGGAATCACTGCTAAAACAGAACGTGCAATAAGGCAGCAGGCCTTAGATCAGATTTTTGGTAATTTGAAACGTTCCGGAAGCGGAAATCACAAAACCAAACATGCCGGAAATGGTGATGAGCATACAGGAGAATTCCGTGAGTTTAATTTTGGAGACGGTTTAGAGCGTATTTCTTTAACAGAAAGCTTGAGAAACGCCCAAATCAACAATGGAGTGGAAAGCTTTATGCTTACCGAAAACGATTTGGTGGTAGAAGAAACGCAGTACAAAGCACAAATGAGTACGGTTCTGATGATCGATATCAGCCACAGTATGATTTTGTATGGAGAAGACCGAATCACCCCGGCCAAGAAAGTAGCCATGGCTTTAGCCGAATTAATCACGACACGTTATCCGAAAGATACATTGGACATTCTGGTTTTCGGAAACGATGCGTGGACAATTCCGATTAAAGACTTACCGTATTTGCAAGTGGGACCTTATCATACCAATACGGTTGCGGGACTTCAGCTTGCAATGGATATTTTACGCAGAAAGCGAAATACCAACAAACAAATTTTTATGATTACCGACGGGAAACCAAGCTGCGTTCGCGAACGGGATGGTTCGTATTACATGAACAGCAACGGTCTTGACGACTATATTGTAGACAAATGTTACACACAGGCACAGCAAGCCCGAAAATTACACATTCCGATTACGACTTTTATGATTGCCAACGATCCTTACTTACAGCGTTTTGTCAATCATTTTACAGAAGCCAATCAGGGAAAAGCATTTTATACCGGACTTAAAGGTTTAGGCGAAATGATTTTTGAAGATTACGAAACGAATAGGAAGAAGAGGGTTCGGTAGTTTTCAGTGTCAGTCTCAGTTTTCAGTTGTCATGCTGAGCAGAGTCGAAGCATTTTTAAATGGATAAAGGTTTCAACGCAGAGGAGCACAGCAGTGCGTCTTTTCAAAGTTAATTCGCAGCAGGTGCATTTGCACAAAAAAAATGATAAATAACAAAATAGATATTTCAATAAAAATGGAAATAAACAATATAAATACATTAGGTCAGTTAAAAGCCTCAGGATATAAAAGTATAGGTATCAAAGACGAATTACGAAATAATCTTCGGGAGAAAATCAAATCCGGACAAGCTGTTTTTGAAGAGGTACATGGTTTCGAAAATACAGTAATCCCGGAATTGGAGAGAGCCATTTTATCACGCCACAATATCAATTTATTAGGACTTCGCGGACAGGCAAAAACGCGTCTGGCCCGAAAAATGATTGAATTGTTAGACGAGTATATTCCGTTTGTTTCGGGTTCTGAAATCAATGACGATCCTTTAAATCCGATTTCCCGTTTTGCAAAAGATCTAATTGCGGAAAAAGGAGATGAAACTCCAATTTTATGGTTGCACAGAAGTGAACGATTTTTCGAAAAACTGGCTACTCCGGATGTAACAGTGGCCGATTTAATTGGCGATGTCGATCCGATTAAAGCGGCAAATTTGAAATTATCGTATGCAGACGACCGCGTGATTCATTTCGGAATGATTCCAAGGGCCAATCGCTGTATTTTTGTAATTAACGAATTACCGGATTTACAAGCCAGAATTCAGGTGGCTTTGTTTAATATTTTGCAGGAAGGCGATATTCAGATCAGAGGTTTCAAATTGAGAATGCCGCTTGATATGCAGTTTGTTTTCACTGCAAATCCTGAAGATTACACCAACAGAGGAAGTATTGTTACTCCGTTGAAGGATAGAATTGGTTCTCAAATCTTAACGCATTATCCTGAAACTGTAAAAATTGCCAGAACAATTACTGAGCAGGAAGCCAAATTAGATCAAAATCAAAGTGAAACCGTCTATGTTCCAAGTCTGGCTAAAGATATATTAGAGCAAATAAGTTTTGAAGCGCGTGACAGCGAATATATTGACAATAAAAGTGGTGTCAGTGCCAGAATGAGTATTACGGCTTTCGAAAATTTAATTAGTACCGCAGAACGTCGTGCTTTGATAGCCGGAGCAGATAAAACCACCTTGCGTTTGTCAGATTTTATCGGAATCATTCCTGCTATTACCGGAAAAGTCGAATTGGTTTACGAAGGAGAGCAGGAGGGAGCAGCTTCCGTAGCTCAGACTCTGATAGGTTTGGCCGTCAGAACTTTGTTTTCGGAGCATTTTCCTAAAATTGAAAAATTAGAAAAACCCGGAGAAAAAACTCCTTATTCTGATTTGATCGAATGGTTCTTTGCAGAAAGTGGTTTCGAATTGTTAGACGATTGCTCGGATAAAGAATATCAGGATATCTTAGACGAAGTTACGCCTTTAGATGTTTTATTGAAAAAGTACCAGCCTCAACTGGATAAAAAAGATCAGTATTTCATGAAAGAATTTATTTTATGGGCACTGGTTGAATATAAAAAATTGAGCAAGGATCGTTTTGCAAAAGGACACCAGTTCAAAGATATGTATGGAAGTTACATCAGTAAGTTGTAAATACTTGTGATATTAAAGAATTTCAAAACCTGACACGTTTTTAAAACCTGTCGGGTTTGTTTTTTAAACTTAGTAAATTATGTTTCAACAGTTTATTATTTCTAAAAATCCCTTTACCACTTTAAAATCAACTACCTTGTTCCGTTGACTGTAATTGCAGTCTTTCCTAAAAATATAATGGAAGATAGTTTTGAAGATTTGATCGCTTCGTACATCGAAAATAAAGTAGGTATAGCGGAGCATTTTTTAACCCCTGAATTAGCAAATCATTTAAAACAAAATTTACTCGATTTAAATCAGAAAAATTTATTGTTAAGCGCCGGAATTGGAAACTCGGATAAACTGTCGTATGACGGTGCCATCAGAAGCGACTCGATTTACTGGCTGGATAAAAATCACAATAATGTTTTCGAGAATGAATTTTTTGCCAAAATTGATGCTTTTATACTATACCTTAATGAAAGCTGCTATACCGGAATTACAGGTTACGAGTTTCATTATGCCTTATACGAAAAAGGAGATTTTTACCTGAAACATTTGGATCAGTTCAAAAATAATCCCAGTCGTAAATATTCCATGATCAGTTATCTCAACAGCAATTGGCAGGAAGCCGATGGCGGAGAATTGCTGATTCATCAGGTGAATAATAATCAGAAGATTTCACCAACACAGGGTAAAACTGTTTTTTTTAAAAGTGACGAACTGGTACACGAAGTTTTAGTGACTCAGAATACGCGAATGAGTATTACAGGCTGGCTTAAGAGTGATTAATATTCTTTTTTTTTAGAAGTTATAAAAGAGATAAACGTTATTTTTGCATTCAAAAAGAACCTTATGTTATTTCTCGTTTTAAGTATTATTTGCAGTGTTGTGGTGGGCGTTATTTTTAAAATCACCAGAAAATACAATACGAATCCAACCCAGATTGTCGCTTTCAATTATGTGTTTGCAATGCTGCTTTGTTATTTTACTTTTAGTCCGGATCTTAAGGAAGTTACTGTTAATTCGCCCTGGATCATTTATATCGCCATTGGTGTTTTGCTGCCTGCTGTTTTTCTGTTTTTAGTAGCTTCTATAAAACATATGGGAATCGTAAAGACAGATGCGGCCCAAAGATTGTCGTTATTTATCCCTATTTTGGCTGCCTGGTTTATTTTTAAGGAAGAATTCAACAGTTATAAAGTAATTGGGCTTCTGACGGGTTTTCTGGCACTTTTATTCATCTTAAAAAAACAAGCCACAAATACGGGGAACAAGTGGATGTATCCGGCAATTGTTTTGTTTGGCTTTGGTGTTATTGATATCCTTTTTAAACAAATTGCTCTTTACACGACTTTACCTTATACTACTTCACTATTTGTAGTTTTTGCAATTGCATTGCTTGTTGCGGTATTTATTGCTGCTTATGAGTTTGTCATTAAAAAAGCCAGATTCGAATCTAAAAATATTCTTTTTGGAGCTTTGGTAGGCCTTTTTAATTTCGGAAATATTTTGTTTTATCTGAAAGCACATAAAGCATTCTCTGAGAATCCTTCGACTGTTTTTGCAGGAATGAACATGGGAGTTATCATTCTTGGCAGCGTGGTTGGTCTTCTTTTTTTTAAAGAAAAACTGTCCAAAATTAACTTCGTCGGAATCATTTTAGCTCTAATTTCCATTATTTTTATTGTTTTTTCACAATTGAAGTAATTTTTTTACTTGTATAAAGTCTTTATTTACAGGCTTTTTTGTAGTAGAATTCATTTTGTTTAAAATTAATTCTACTAATTCCATAGAATATATAAAGTAATTTATATAGATTTGCAATGACAATGAAAAACTATAGCCAAAATAGCATTCCGTTTATGTGCAGCTTCACGATGTGTTGCATGATGAACGCTGTAATGAAATGGCCTTAATAGAAAATGGACTTGTTAGTTATTTTTTTTTTAGCCTTTCATGCACCATGAAAGGCTTTTTTTGGAATTATTAAAAAATTATAAGATGCGATCAAATAGAAATACCAACATAATGATGCAGTGCTGTCTGATAAAAATACCATGTTGTATCCGTTGAAACAATTAGAAAAGCTGAACAAAAATAAACAACCCCAATTTAAAAGATATATAAAATGAGTGCAGAAATAATAAAACAGAATCCCTTTCAATCTATGATTGATCGCTTTAATATCGCCGCTGATATTCTTAATTTAGAGGAATCCATCAGGCAGAAATTGCAGCGTCCGGAAAAGCAAATCGTTGTGAATTTCGCTATAACCTTAGACAATGGAACAATTCAAAATTTTGAAGGATACCGCGTCATTCACAATACGGCACTTGGACCGTCAAAAGGCGGAATTCGTTACGATACAGGTGTTAATCTGGATGAAGTCAAAGCACTGGCTGCCTGGATGACCTGGAAATCTGCTGTAACAGGAATTCCTTTTGGAGGTGCAAAGGGCGGAATCATTTGTGATCCGAGAACCCTTTCCAAAACAGAATTGGAAAAAATAACCAGAGCCTATACCAAAGCATTAGCTGATATCTTCGGACCTGAAAAAGATGTTCCTGCTCCCGATATGGGAACCGGACCTGACGAAATGGGCTGGCTCATGGATGAATTTTCATTGGTACACGGCAAAACGATTCATGCCGTAGTGACCGGAAAACACCTGCATTCCGGAGGTTCTTTGGGAAGAGTAGAAGCAACAGGGCGCGGTGTAAGCATCATCAGTATTCTGGCGCTTCAAAAGCTAAAAATCAGACCTGCAAGAGCTACGGCTGCGATTCAGGGTTTTGGGAATGTTGGTTTGCATTCGGCTTTGTTTTTATTCGAAAAAGGATTGAAAATTGTCGCCGTAAGTGATGTTTCTGAAGCTTTTTATAATCCGGACGGACTCAATATCCCGGAACTGATATTGTATTACAATCTGAATAATAAATCAATAAAAGGATACCGGAGAATTCACCAGATCAACAAGCGTCTGGAAGATATATTGGAAAAAGGTTTTGATACCGTTTTTAGAGTTGCAGCAAAATATGATGTAACGCCTCGTATTGCGGCTTATATTATTGCATTGAAAAAAGTGGCTGAAACGCAGTCTGTAAAAGAAGTGGCGGCAGATAGTCCAAAGTATAAACAGAATTAAAAATTTACTCTAAAATTAGACCTGGATAATTTTCATCAATTGATACTTTTCTGTGAATGGGATGGTATCAATTGATGAAAATATCTTCTTCCTGACATATTTATAATACAACAAAGTAATTTTTAAAAATGGAACATATTAATTTTCTTGCTTTCGCAATGCCTGCCTTTTTTCTTTTTTTATTTATTGAATTTAAGATAGCGCAACGAAAAAAAAGACCGGAAATTTTTAATTACGAAAGCTCTGTTTCGAATATTAGTATTGGTATTGCCGAAAGATTAATTAACCTGTTTAAAGCGGCGAGTTTCTATCAGTCCTATTATTTCATTTATAATAATTATCGGATTTTTGATATTCCATCGAATTTTTTTGTCTGGTCTGCCTTAATTCTCGCAACCGATTTTGTCTGGTATTGGTACCACAGGTTAGGACATGAAGTCAATTTTTTCTGGGCAGCTCATATTGTGCATCATCATAGTGAAGAATTTAATTTTACCGCTGCAGCGAGAATTACTACTTTTCAGGCTGTTATCCGGACTGGATTTTGGTGTGTTCTTCCGTTTGTAGGGTTTCATCCAACAATGGTCATAACAATGCTGATTGTTCATGGTGCTTATTCTTTTTTTACGCATACACAGCTTATCGGAAAAATAAAGTGGCTGGAATATGTTTTTGTTACGCCTTCTGTTCATGGAGTCCATCACGCCTCCGATGAGAAATATCTGGATAAAAACTATGGGGATATGTTTACTTTCTGGGACCGACTTTTCGGGACTTTCCAGACGGAAGAGGAAAAACCAAAATATGGATTGACGCATCCGTTGAAAAGCTACAGTTTCTTATGGCAGCATTTTCACTATTACTTTGAAATTTATGAATTGATGAAACGCTCCACACATTTCAAAGAAAAATGGAAAGCAGTTTTTGGAAGCCCCGCACATATGGATCAGGACATTCGGCCCCTGCTGGAAAAACGGTTTTTACAGGATAAAGCGAATCCGAATCAGCGACTTCGATTTAAAAATTATCTTTATATCCAGTTGGGAATTTCGACTTTTTTGCTAACGGTTTTTACCTATTATTTTGAATTTTTAAATGGTTTTGATAAGGTTTTTGTGCTGTCGATTATATTGATTACGCTAATTAATTGTGGTGCTTTACTGGAACAGCGAAAATGGATTTATTATCTCGAATATGCCCGAATTTACATGATCGCGGTCTATTTCCTGTACGAAGAAAATTTAATCACCTTTTTCTTTATCCCACTAGGAATTATGATTTTCGCTGAACAATTATTCTCCTTGGGTAAACGGTATCAGAATGTGGTGCTTCAGTTGGAATCTTCGGACTGAATAGAAGTGAGAAGTGAGGTGTGAAAAGTATAGAAAAAAGCGGTATTTGAAAGGGTGTCGTTTTTTTTTTTTTTTTTTGCCACTGATTTACGGATTTTAAAAGATTTTTTAATCTATGTGAATCTGTGCAATCTGTGGCTTTTTTTTAAAATTATATGGTTTTAATCGCCATGATTTTCTCTTCAAAAGTATCTTTAAAGTCGGATTTGCTTTTGATTCTTGTTTTGTACGTATAGATTGTAGCTACGGAAAGTTCCAGAAATTCAGCCATTTGGCTGCTGTCCTGAATTCCCAGTCGATACAATGCGAAAATTCGAAGCTCGGTGTTTAAGAGTTCGCCTTTTTTTACAATGCATTTATGGTCATTCGGAAATAAATGATTGAAATCGGTCACAAAAGTCGGGAATAACTTCAGGAAGATTTCATCAAACTGATGGAATAAATTCTCGCGTTCTTCCTTTACATTATAGCGTTTTAAACTCGCAATCACTTCATCTGTTTTCTTTGTAATGATCTTATGAAGCGTACTTTTCTGAATATGATCTATTTTATTAATGAATGCCGATGTTGCTTTGATAAAATAGGTAATGTATTCTTCCTTAATAGCATTGGCCTCGCTCAGGCTGATGTTCATCTCCTGCAGCTGACTATATGAAGAAGCCATTATTTTTCTCGCCTTATTTCTTTCTTTTAGTTGCTTGAAAATAATGATCGAAAACAAAATGATAATCACGGTCAGTATCGTTAACAGAATAATAATTCTTTCCAGTTTATCATTCTTTTCTTTTACATTATTCAGTTGTGCTTTTTCGATGATTGGCAAAATAGACGAAATCTCAATTTTGCGGTGTCTGGCGTTGTAAAAAGTAGCATCATCCATAGCAATATTAATGTATTCGTTGGCTTTGTCGAGATACCCCATTTTAAAGAGTTCATTGGCCAGATTTCGCAAGGCGACGGTTTCTTTGGTCGCATTTTTTACGTCAGCAATAGCAGCAAGTGCCAGGTAATGAACGGCTTTTTTGGTGTATCCTCTTTCTGAGTAAATGTAACCCAGACTTGAAGTTGCAATTCCGTAATAATCGGGAGGCAGATCATAATTATTAATCCAATAGCTGAAGGCAAATTCGGCACCACGCCAATCCTGCTGCTTGAGTCTTTTCAGACTTTCGGCGGCCCAATATTCGTTGGTGTTCGTTCCGATTAATTCTAATGCCTTTTTCAGAAAATGATTTCCCTGTTGTACATAGTGAATGTTAAAACGCTGATCACGGTTATAATCGGCTAAATCATAATAAGCACGCGCTTTTATATTGTAATACTCAAATTTGTTTTGTGAGTCCAGTTTTTTGTCGTCAACGACATTCAAAGTATCAATAGCTTCTTTAAATAAACCGGAGGAAAGGAGTACGAAACCTTCTTTAATTCGGCTTTTGGCCAGGTATTTGGGATCTTTCAGCACAATCGCCTTAATCTTTGCTTCTTCTAAATAATAATAAGCGGAATCATATTTAAAAGATTTGTATTCTTCAAACAGCGACATATAGCAATTATAAAGGGCGGTGTTGTTCTGGCTCAGTGTAAATTTGGATACATTTTTTTTTAGTGCTTCTATCTTCTGATATTTCTTTTTGAGATATACTTCCTTTTTAAGGAGCACTTTATCTAATTCTTCCAGAACAGGATCTGTCTCTTTCGCAGTGAGAGAAAAACCTGCAATGAAAAAATACAGAATTAATATTCTTTGCATAGTCATGTTTTGGTTTAGGATAAAAATAGTTTTTGGTTGGTGTGAGTTAATTCGTTTTTAATTCAACATAAGCCTGAGAGCTCAGACCTGATAACTTTTAGAATTTAGAAAATTGAGACGTAACACATTTAAAAACAAGGGTTAGTTTATTTAAAAACGGGCTCTAAATGTTAAAAGTAGTTTAATAATTTGCAATTATACAATAAAAAGCAATTATATATATGCATAGTGAAAAAAATATACACTTTAATTTTGATATTGTCATTTATACCATTAATCAAATGCCATTTTTTATCTAAACAATGTCTTGATTTTTGCTCTTGTAAAAATATCTTAAATAATTGATTATTAAATAGTTGTTATGTTTTTTGTTTGATTTTTATCTTGATTTTTCTCAGATATTTTTTTTAAGATTTATTTAACGTATAGCTTCGCTCTGTCCTTTAGGAATAAAAAAACTAACAATCAAACCACAAATTTATGAGATGTAAAAGTATTTATTGGTTGGCTGTTGTGATGAGTTTAACAGCCATTGGCTGTGATAACACTGACGACGGAAGCCACGTTGATCCCATTACCATTTATGAAAAAGTAAACGGCAACTGGGGATTAACAAATCTGAAAATGGTTGATGAATTTGCGAAAGCAAGTAAAATCGAACCAAACGAAGAAAACTTGAGTACCTATTTTAATTACGAAGATTTTAAAATCAACTTCGTAGCAGACGCACAAAACAGGCCTACAAGTTATGAAGTTACCGGAAATGTTCCTCCATTATTTGCTCCCAAAGGATATTGGGCATTAAGCTCAGATTTTCAGCAGACCAATGCCAGTGCAATACGAATCTATTTGTACAGCGATGCTCAGAAAACTCAAAAAACAGATGAACTCAGGATAATTTCAGTTCCGGGTAAAAATGAAGAAATGCAGCTTCAGCTGATGCGTACTTCCGGCGGAGTGGATTTTGTGTCTTATGTATTCAAATTAAATGCTATTAATTAAAAAGTAATATGAAAAAGTTTATATATACAATTTTACTTGCCCTGTTGATGGCTCCGAATTTTCTAACGGCCCAGGAAAATGCCGGTGCTGTGGGACCAATGTCATCCTATCCGGTAGTGTACAAATATGATGAAGCAGTAACCTGGTATTTTGATCTTTCAGGAACCACGTTTGCAGAAACTGAAGATCTTTACATCTGGATTTGGTCCCCATCTGAGCCTGATGCGGGCAACTGGGAAAACTCTTCTGATTTTGCCAAACTAAAATACGAAGGTGATAAAATCTGGAGTTTTAAGCTGACCCCAACGGCGTATTTTGGTAAAACTCCCGAGGAAATCGCAGCAAGTGCAGGTTTTTGGTTCCGTTTAAAAAACAAAAACGGATCGAAGCAAAGTGATGTTGCCAACATGACGTATACTGATTTTTCCTCCTTTTATACAGCAAACGAATTAATCAGATCCTATCCGGCCAAACCAACAATTGATAAACCGGTAAGTATTTTATTTAATTCGAATTTAAAAGACGGTTTCGCCGGAGTTCCAAGTGTTCACTTCCATAGTGGTTTAAACAACTGGGCTGTTTTGCAGGAATATCAGGCGTGGCTTCCGGAAGTTTCTGAAAAAACAAAACTAAAGGATTTAGGAAATGGTTTTTACAGAATGGATTTGATTCCACAGGAATATTATAATACGGAACCTGGTTTTGTTATGGAAAACATTACGTTTTTAATGGTAGCAAAAGACTGGACCACTAATTCCGGTGATCAGATTATATATGCAGGCGAATTTGTGCCGCCACCGCCGCCTGTTTTTGCTTTTTTCCCTTTACAGATCAGTCAGAAAGACTTTTTGGGAATGTCAAGAAAAAACAATGAATCGGGGGTAAACAAATTGATTTACACCATTACAGCCGGCAGTAAAACCTTTTCTGGTGAGTTTTCGGGAGGAACTGCTGAGATCAAAGGATTTGTCAATTTAGTTTCAGAACTAAACGGAGTTCCGAATTTAACTGAAATTCATGTCCTGGTAAAAGATAACAAAGACAAAACAATTTCGGATACGTCGATTCCCCTTAAAACTTTAGACAAATAATTCACTATCAAATTAAACACCAATTCTAATGAATAGTAAAAATATAAAAGGAGTCCTGCATCTGATGTGGACTACTAAATCGGCGGTATTGATGATATTCATGCTTTTTCTTTCGGCAGGAGTTTTTGCCCAGGGAAAAAAGCAGGTATCAGGAACCGTTTACGACAATACCGGAAGTGTATTGCCGGGAGCTTCTGTTATTGAGGTGGGAACCAAAAACGGAACAACTACAGACTTTGACGGAAAATTTACTTTGCAGGTAGCGGTAGGAAGTGCCATCGAAGTGTCATTTATAGGCTCCACAACCCAAAAAGTTCAGATCACCGGAACAACTGCTAATCTTGATGTTCGTCTGCAAAATGACGGTTATACACTGGCAGAAGTTCAGGTCGTTTCTGTGGGATACGGAAAAGTAAAAAAATCAGACTTAACAGGTGCCATTTCTACCGTTGGAGCAGATGATTTAGTAAAAGGAACCATCTCTTCAACCGAGCAGGTTTTGCAGGGAAAAGTAGCGGGATTGAATATTATTCGTCCCTCCGGTGATCCGGCTGCAGGTGCTACAATCCGTTTGCGTGGGGGAACTTCGCTTACAGCAAGTAACAGTCCGTTGATCGTGGTTGATGGTATTGCAGGAGTTGATATTAATGTGGTTCAGCCTTCCGATATCAAATCGGTAGACGTTTTAAAAGATGCTTCGGCAACGGCTATTTACGGTTCAAGAGGTGCCAACGGAGTCATCATGATTACAACCAAATCAGGGACAAAAGGAGTTTCTGTCGTTTACAGCGGCTTATCGAGTATTGGTTACGTTGCAGATAATTTAGATCTTTTATCTGCCAATCAATGGAGAGGTTATGTACGTGATACCGGAAATACGGATGCTGTTGATTATGGTGGAAATACCAACTGGCAGAAAGCCATCGAACAGACCGCTATTTCACAATCCCACACTTTAAGTATCAATTCCGGAAAAGCAGACAGCGGTTTCAGAACTTCGATTTCGTATTTGAATAATGAAGGGGTTATAAAAAAATCCGGCCTGGAAAGAATCAGCGGAAACGTTAGCGCTTACCAATATCTTGGCGATAACAAAGACGTGAAATTTGATATGGGATTGTTTGCCAATATCGATAAATGGAATCCTATCGATTACAGGATTTTTGAACGTGCTTACAATTTAAATCCAACGATTCCGGTCTATGACGCCAATGGAAATTTTTCTTCTGTGAGTGGAAATATCTATGAAAACCCGGTTGAAATTCTAACCAACAGAACTGTTGATAATGAGAGACACAGACTTTTGGGATATTTTAAAACGGAAGTTAAATTCCTGAGCGATTTTACAGCTTCAGCTAATATTTCCCTGGAACATAATGCCGTAAAAGGTGGAACATACAAACCATCCTACGCCGTTATGGAAGGGAGAACAGAAGATGGCTACGCACAAAGAACCTATGCAGAATACACCAACGCGCAGGGTGAAATCTTTGTGAATTACAACAAAACTTTAGACAAACATACGATTGGAGCCTTAGCCGGATATTCCTATTTTGAAAATATATATGAAGGTTTCGGAGCACAAAGAAGTGGTTTTGTAACAGATGCTTTTGGCTATAATAACTTAGGTGCCGGTTACAATTATCGTTTGGGCGATGTGTATTCCTATAAAGGGAAATCAAACCTGGTTTCGTTTTTTGCGCGTGCGAATTATTCTTACGACGGAAAATATCTTCTGACTGCTACGGTAAGACGTGACGGTTCAAGCCGCTTTGGAGAAAACAACAAATGGGGAACTTTCCCGTCTGCTTCTGCTGCCTGGAAAATTTCAGGTGAAGAATTTATGAGTTCTTCCAAAGGCTGGCTGGATAACCTGAAACTAAGAGTAGGTTACGGAGTTACCGGTAATCAGGACGGAATTGGGGAATACAAATCACTTTCTATTTTAGGAGTTGGAAACGACAGTTATTACGATCCGGTTACGAAGACATGGAGTTTAGCTTATTCTCCGAAACAAAACCCGAATGCTGATCTGAAATGGGAATCCACGCAACAAATTAATATTGGGGTAGATTTCGGTTTATTCAACAGAATTACGGGTTCATTCGAATGGTATTCCAAAACGACAAAAGATTTATTATATACCTACGAAGTACCACAGCCTCCTTATTTAGTAGGAACAATGCTGGCCAACGTGGGTGAAATGTCCAATAAAGGTGTGGAACTTACTTTGAATGCCAACATCATCAAAGGCGATAAGTTTACCTGGGATGCGAATCTGACTTTAGGGCACAACATTCAGAAAATTGAAAAATTATCAAATCCAACGTATAAAACAGATGTCATCTACAGCGGCTCTTTACACGGATTAGCAGGGATGTCCGGACAATATTCGCAGGTTATTGCTGAAGGATATCCGGTTGGAACTTTCTGGGGTTTTCAAAGTGCAGGACTGGATGCCGATGGAAAAATGTTATACTACAATGCCGCAGGGGAGACGGTAGCAGAGAGTGCTTTGGTGGATGCAGATAAAAAAGATTTAGGAAATGTACAGCCGGATCTGACTTTAGGAATCGGAATGAACTTTACCTACGGAAATTTTGATCTTGGTATTTCAGGATACGGAATGTTTGGACAAAAAGCCTTAAATGCGACCAATATGATGCTGAACGATCCGAACAGATTACCGGCTTTCAACGTTCCGGATGATTTCCTGTCAAGCGGAATCACTTCAGCGCCGAAATACTCCAGCTACTGGATAGAGGATGCTTCTTTCTTCAGGCTTCAGACCCTTTCTGTTGGGTATACATTACCCTTGAAATACAAAAGCTCTAAGCTCAGAATTTATCTAATGGGAGAAAACCTTGCTGTATTTACAAATTATAAAGGAGTGGATCCGGAAATTGGTTTAAATGCACAGGATGGTGCAGACCAAACCGGATTAGCCTCGCCTGGAATTGACCGATACAACAATTATCCACGACCAACAACGATTTCTGTTGGATTAAATTTTACGCTGAATAACTAAGCGAATTGATAACCATAAAATATTAAAAATGAAAATCAAAATAACAGCAGCGATACTTTTAAGCATGCTTTTTACGGTGTCATGTACAAATTTGAATGAAGATCTGTATGATAAAGTAGAAGACGGAAATTTTGGAAACACTCCAAAAGAAATTGATGCGCTGGTAGGTGGAGCCTATTCTTCGTTAAGAGGATTTGCAGACGGGATATCCAATAATTATCCAACTTGCGAATATGTTTTCTTTTTGAATGAAGTGGTGTCTGATGAAGCTACCATTCCAACCAGAGGAACCAACTGGTATGACGGCGGACAATATCAGGACGCACAAAAACATACCTGGAAAGCAGACAACAGAATGATCCTTTCGGCCTGGCGTTATAATTACACCGGAATTGCCAAAATCAATGCGATCATTTATCAAATTGACAAATCTTCCCTGACCACTCAGGCAAAAACACCGATTTATGCGGAGTTAAAAGCGTTAAGAGCCTACTACTATTACAATCTTTTGGATATGTTTGGTAATGTGCCAATCGTAACCAATTTTGAAGACCTGGATTTACCGTCTAATTCGACAAGAAAACAGGTGTATGATTTTGTAGAGAAAGAATTGCTGGATGCCATTCCGTATTTGAATTCTAACATTGTATATTCTAAACTGACCAAAAATGTGGCCTATTCTATTTTGGCCAGGTTGTATCTTAATTCAGAAGCATTCATCGGGACAGCGCGTTGGCAGGATTGCCTGTCCATGTGCCAGAAAGTTACAGGTTATACTTTGACACCGGATTTCTTCGCCAATTTTGCAACAGAAAATCAAACTTCGACTGAAATTATTTTTGCCATTCCGTACGATTCAAAAGCGGGAACAGTAGGGAATTATATGAGTTCCATGTCTTGTCATTATTTGCACAAACTAACGCTTTCGCCAACAGGAAATTATCCGTGGAGTGCCAACGGAATGTGTGCACAACCGGGAGTTTATTCTGCCTTTGCCGATACCGATAAAAGAAAAAAATGTATGGTTGCAGGTGATCAGATCAATCTGGCAACTGGCTCTGTCATTATTATGGATAACGGAGAACCGCTTACTTACACAGAGAACCTGACAAGTTTAGCCGATGCTAAAGAAAATGAAGGAATCCGTTTAGGTAAATATGAAATGAAAGCCGGAGAAAACTGGGAACGTGACCATGATTTTGTACTCATTCGTTATGCCGAAATCCTAATGATGCAGGCAGAATGTTATGTACGTTTAGGTTCCGCAGATTTAGCAAAACCATTTTTACAACAAATAACAGCACGTGCGGGAGAAGAAATGCCGGCAACAATCGATCTTAATTTCATTGATCAGGAATTACTTAAGGAATTTACTTTTGAAGGAAGAAGAAGAACAGATAACATCCGTTTTGGAACTTTCTTTTTACCATGGTGGGAAAAAGGAGCAACTCCTAAAACCAGGGCTATTTTTCCGATCCCAAGCAGTGTTTTAACGACCAATAAAAATCTGGTTCAGAATCCCGGGTATCCTGTAAATTAGATTCTGGAATGTCAGTCTTCCCTGTTGGTTAGTCGCGGAAGGCTGACATATTTTTAAATACTCACTTTCCAAAAAAAATATTTTTAGCCACAGATTAAAAAGATTCTCACAGATTCTAAAGTTAAGAAAACAGTACATAAAATCTTTTTTAATCTCTGATCCCGATAGCTATCGGGACTGGTAAAAAAAAGAGAATATTAAATTTTACAAATATTTTTAATTACAGTGAAAGACGAGTTATAAAAACAAATATCAATTAAAATGAAAAAATACATCACATTATTATTTTGTGTAATTGTGAATTTTTTAGTGGCACTCGGTTGTAGCAGCGACGATAAAAATTCAGATACACCTGTAACGCCGGAAACAATTGCGCCGGTTGCCATTGAAAAAACAAACAGCACCAAAATTTATGTGCACTACATGCCGTGGTTTGAAACCAATGAAAGTAGTGCCGATAAAAAATGGGGATATCACTGGACAATGGCCAACAAAAATCCAAATACTATAGATGCAAATAACCGCAGGGAAATTGCATCGTATTATTACCCGCTTATCGGTCCTTATCATTCAGGCGATAAAAATGTGATTGAAAACCATTTATTACTGATGAAATATTCAGGAATTGATGGTGTTTTGATTGATTGGTACGGTACTTATGATGTTTTCGATTACAGAATGGTAAAAGAAAATACAGAACAGCTTATTGCTATGCTGGACAAAGTTGGATTGGAATATGCTATTGTTTATGAAGACCGGGTAACAAAAAGTGCTGTCGATGCCGGAAAAGCCATTTCTGTTACCAGCGCCGCAAAAACCGATTTAGCGTACATGGAAAAAAATTATTTCGACGATAAAAATTATATCAAAATCAATGGAAAACCTTTGCTGCTGAATTTCGGACCAATCGTTTTGCAAACACCGGCAGAATGGACCAATGTTTTTAATACCCTGACCGTAAAACCAACTTTTATAACCCTTTGGGACCAATCGATTGAAGCCGGAGAAAATGCGTCAGGAGAATATGCCTGGGTGTATAAAAACAGCACCTATCTGACTAATTTTTATACGAATACAAAACCAAAACTTTCGGTAGCAATAGGAAGTGCTTATCCCGGTTTTAAAGATTTTTATGCCCAGGGAGGCGGCGGAGCAGCAATTGGATGGACAATCGAGCCTAATAACGGAGCTACACTCGATGAAACACTTGCGATGGCTAAAAATGCCAATCTAAATTATCTGCAATTAATTACATGGAATGACTTTGGAGAAGGTACGATGTTCGAACCCACAGTGGAATTTGGATACACCTATATCGAAAAAGTAAAAGCCTTTGCCGGAGTTAAAAGTGCCGAAAATGTATTCCCTGATATTAGCCAGTTATACAATTTACGCATACAAAAGAAAGGGAATGCCGATGCCCAGAAAAAATTAGACCAGGCTTTCAATTATTTTGTTTCTATGCAGTCCGCTAAAGCAAAAGAATTACTTAATGAAATTAAATAAGAGTTGTAATTAATACAATTAGATAATGAAAAACATAAGATATAGCTATTGCCTGATTACTTTAGCATCCATGCTGATTTTTGCCTGCAGTACTAAAAAAACATATACCATAAGTTCACCTGATAAAAATGCTACATTAGTTTTTGAATTAACAGCGTCAGGCCAGCCTCAATACAGCTTTTCTTCGAATGGGAAATCGGTTATAGAACCTTCTTTGCTGGGATTTGAATTTCAGGGAATCCAGAAAATGACCGATCATTTTGAGGTCGTTTCAACCGAAGAAAAAACGGCTGATGAAACCTGGGAACAGCCCTGGGGAGAATTCAAAAAAGTAAGGGATCACCATACCGAAATGATTGTTCACCTGAAAGAATCTGAAGGCGAAGAGCGTTTGGTTGATATTATTTTCAGGGTTTTTGATGACGGTTTAGGATTTCGGTATGAATTTCCGAAACAGCCCCATTTAGGGAAAGTAAAAATCTCAAATGAAGTTACCCAATTTACGTTCAAAGATAATAATGACGTTTGGTGGATTCCCGTACATCGCGAAAACAGCTATTACGAAAGCACCTATCGCAAAACGTTAATGAGTAAAACGGATACGATCAATACACCGGCAACTTTTGAAACGAAAGACAAATTGTATGTTGCCATTCATGAAGCGAATCTGACAGACTTTGCGTCAATGACTTTATTAAAAACTTCCGACAAGCAATACAAAAGTGATCTGGTGGCCTGGGCAGATGGTGTAAAAGTCTATGCGGAAACGCCTTTTAAAACACCCTGGAGAACAATTGTGGTTGGTAAAACACCCGGAGATGTCGCTACTTCAACCATTATGCTAAATTTAAATGAGCCTTCCAAAATTGAAGATTTATCCTGGATCACCCCTTCTAAGTATATTGGAATCTGGTGGGGAATGCATTTAGAAAAATTCACTTGGGGGCAAGGCCCAAAACACGGTGCTACGACTAAGAATACCAAAGAATACATTGATTTTGCTGCGAAAAACAATTTTGACGGCGTTCTGGTGGAAGGCTGGAACGAAGGCTGGGACGGCGACTGGACTGCCGACGGATCTGCTTTCAGTTTTGTAAAAGCATATCCTGATTTTAATCTGGAAGAAATTACCAAATATGCAGCCATGAAAAATGTTCGTTTAATCGGACATCATGAAACGGCCGGAGCTACTAAAAATTACGAAAGCCAGCTGGAAGATGCTTTTAAACTGTATCAGAAAATGGGAGTAAATTCCGTAAAGACCGGTTATGTAAACAAATATTTAGATAAAAAAGAATGGCACGACAGCCAATACGGAGCGCGCCATTACAGAAAAGTAATCGAAACAGCTGCGAAATATCATATCATGATCGATAATCACGAACCGATGAAAGGAACGGGAATACAACGTACGTATCCAAACTTCATGTCGCAGGAGGGCGGAAGAGGGCAGGAATACAACGCGTGGTCCGCAGATGGCGGAAATACTCCCGAGCATCTGACGACTTTGCCTTTTACCAGAATGTTATCCGGTCCTTTTGATTATACTCCGGGTAATTTCAATTTTGATTATAAAACGCCTTCAGGAGCCAGGGTACAGACTACCTTAGCCAATCAGCTTGCCTTGTATGTAATTATTTTCAGTCCGCTGCAAATGGCTTCAGACTTACCTGAAAATTACGTAGGAAAGCCGGAATTTCAATTTATTAAAGACGTTCCGTGTACATGGTCTGATACGAAGGTTTTAGATTCCAAAATTGGAGAATATACTACAATTGTCCGTAAAGACTGGAATGAAAAAAATTGGTATCTGGGTTCTATTACCAACAGTAATGCCCGTGACCTGAAAGTAACGCTGTCATTTTTAGATCAAAACAAAGAGTACGAAGCAGAAATATACGCAGATGGAGTGGGAGCCAATTATAAAACAAATCCGTATCCGGTTACTATTTCGAAACAAAAAGTAAATAACAAAACAGTTTTAGATATAAAACTGGCAGCTGGCGGAGGAACAGCCATAAAGTTTACTCCAATAGAAAAATAAGTTGGTTGAGTTTATTTGAGTTAAGTTGAGCAACAAACCCGATTTCTGAGAAGAGGTCGGGTTTGTTTTTTGAGGTTCTTAGATTCTGAGATTCTGAGGTACAAAGGTTCAGAGTTACAAAGGTTCAAAGATGAAAGATATAAGCGTTTAAAAGTGTAAAATTAAGGATGTAGGAAGACCACGGTTTTTAATTGCATGCAGCTTTAGTTAGAGGTAAAAGGATGATGCTAGAAAGGGCTTTAGCCAAAATTTCTATTCTCTTTCATCTTTCATCTTTCATCTTTCATCTTTCATCTTTCATCTATTTTCTTTCATCTAAACCCTGTTATAATCCGCTTTCCAATGAACAATTGCTTTTTTGATGGCGGCTCCGGTCAGGCTGTTTTTAAGGGTGTCTTCTACAAGGGGTAACAACTCATCGTCCGGTGCAAATCGCAGGGCAAATAGCTGATCGTCGGTTAATTTGTATTCAAATTCTTCGAATCTTTTTCCTGAAACTGTAAAATACCGGTACCGAAGCTCCAGTCTGACAATTCTGTTTTGTAGCGTTAAGGCATAATGCTGGCGCAACATAAAAGCAAGGCAAAACAAAAAGATAAAACCAACACTGATAAAGGCCCAGATTAACTTTTCATCTTCGGTAAAAGCAAAATAAATACTGCTAATCAAAAATGCAATCAGAATTGGATAGTATACAAAATGGTGTGGAGGATAAAACCGAATATGATTTTGGTACGTTTGAATTTTCATAATGATTTGGTTTATGAGATATGTGGTAAAAGTATAAAAGCTATTCTAATAAAAGAATAGCTTTTTTTTCAAAATAAACTAACAACCAATATTTTATAATTTAAATCTTTGAATGTAATTTATAAGAGTGAGTTTTTATAAATACAAAGAGTTTAAATTATTTCAATACCTTAAAACCTTTTGGTAAAATTATTGGATTACCTAAAGAAGCTGTTACATTTTAAAATCATAATCTTATACAATTCAAATATCAATCATCTTTTTTTTTTTAAAGTGTAGTTATAACTTTCCATTCCTTTAATTTTGACTCAAATGACTTACTCGCATTTGCAGGACTAGATGACGGTAAAGTTATGAGTTGGAATGTTTTGTCGATAGAAACGTATTTTTTAAAAAATGCCGCTGCTTTTTGTCCGTTAAACAAAATGGTTGTGATGTTGGGATGCTCTGCTAAAAATGTCTCAAAGTCATTTGCAATTTCATTTTTTATGGCACTGTCTAAACTTCCGACTCTGTCGCAAAATTGTAAAACATCCCATACAGCAATTTTATGCTTCATCAGGATTGTTTTTTTAGTGTCATAATCAGACGTACTATCTTCTTGTAAGATGGTAAAAATAAACTTCCAGAAATTATTCTGGGCGTGGCCATAGTATTGATTCAATTCCAAAGATTTTGTCCCGGGCATTGTGCCCAATATCAACAGGTTAGCGTCTTTGGCGCTTATAGGAGAGAAAGAGAAACTTTTCATGCTTTTTTATTAAGGTGAAAGGTGCTGTACAGCTTAAATCATTTAGAGTTAATTATAAAACAATTTACAAAAATTATATAACACTTTTCGCTGTTGATTATTGCAACTTTGAACTAGATATTTTTAAGGAATTTTTCTATAAAAGAAACGTTCTTTATTACATCTATAAGTAGCAGATTATCAAATTTAAATACAGGTAAAATGAAAGTAGTTACTATAAATACAGAGAAAATTAAAGATATTTTTGAAGCTTTGGCTTTAAATATTGGAGGTAAAGCAACTTTTGATTTAGACGAATATACTTTAGAGTTTAATAATAGTTTTGCTAAGGGGTCGATTATTGGATCCTCTTTTAATGATGCTATTTCCTATGTTCAGTTTGATATGACTTTTTCTGCTGACGTACAGATGAATATTGCAAATCCAAAATCATCTCCTGTCTATTTTGCCTATTGCTCTAAAGGAAATTTGTCTCATAGTTTCGGAATTTTAGGCGAGGAAAGAAAACTAAAAACCTTTCAGACTGCGATACTTTCTTCCAAAAAAGAAAATGAAAACGTTTTGTTTTTTGAAAAAGGCATCAAAACCAAATTTACATTGATTATTGTTGGAACTCACCTTTCCGAACAAAATCAGACCAATTCGCTGAATGCAAAAGTAAAGGAAACATTTTTTGAAAACAGCGCACGCGAAGATTTCTTTTATCTGGGTTCTTATAATTTAAGAATTGGTGAAAAAATAGAACAATTAAATGCTGTAACCCAAACGGGTATTGTTCGTAATTTACTGAAAGAAGGTATTTTAAGAATTATCCTGGCTATGGAAATTCAGCAGCATACAGACGATTTAGCGGCTACCTCAAAAGATACCAATTGTCTTACCTTAAAAGAAATGGAAGAAATTAGAGAACTTTCAGAAGCTATAAAAGCAAATCCTGAAGAGGCTTTCACCATAAAATCATTAAGTAAAAAATCCGGCCTGTCTCCGAATAAACTGCAGGAAGGGTTTAAGATGATTCACAATCGTACCGTTAACGATTACATAACACATATGAGAGTTTTAAAAGCTGAAATCCTAATCAGAACTTCCGATTTAAACATCTCGGAAATCGTTTACTGTATTGGTTTTACAAGCAGAAGTTACTTCTCCAAAATCTTCAAACAAAAATTCAATTGCAGTCCAAAAGAATATAAATTCAATTTGAATCCTTTGGCTATTACAGCTTAATTTATTTAAAGTTTCTAAGCTGCTAAGGTACTAAGGCTCTGAGGAAAATCAGAATCTTAGTCATTCAGTAGCTTCGTATCTAAAAATCAATTGAATCCTTTGGCTATTAGAGCTTGATTTATGAGGATTTAAGTTCTTAAGGTGATAAGGATCTAATAAAAAAAACTTAGAAACTTAGAAGCTCAGCACCTCAGTATCTAAAAAACATATATATTTGCATAACTAATTATGTAATTAACTATATTATGAATTTTTTTGATAAAGTAGGCAAGGTAGCTTTAGGAAGCCGTCTTCGATTGATGACCGCTGCGATTACAGATGATGCAGCTAAAATATACGAGTTGTACGGGATCAGTTTTATGCCCAAATGGTTTCCGGTTTTTTATATGCTGACCGAAGAAAGAGAAATTACCATCACTGAAATTGCCAATGAAATTGGACATTCGCAACCTTCAGTGAGTAAAATTATTCAGGAAATGACGACGGCGGGGCTCGTTCAGGAAAATCTGAAAACAACCGATAAACGCAGAAATAGTGTTGCTTTGACCAGCCAGGGGATAGTGGTTTCGAAAGAATTAAAACTACAATGGGTCGATGTTGAGGCTGCTGTTGAGTCTTTAATAACAGAATCAAACCATAACCTGTGGGCTGCACTGGAAGAATGGGAGTTTTTGCTGGAACAAAAATCACTGCTGAAAAGAGTGATTGAAAACAAAAAAATACGCGAAAGCCAGGACGTGCAGATTGTAGCCTTTGAACCAAAATACCTTGACGCTTTTAAAGCCCTTAACGTAGAATGGATTTCGACTTATTTTGAAATGGAAGCAGCAGATTATAAAGCATTAGACAATCCGCAGGAATA
The DNA here is from genome assembly GCF_004345565.1 of Flavobacterium circumlabens. GTDB lineage: Bacteria > Bacteroidota > Bacteroidia > Flavobacteriales > Flavobacteriaceae > Flavobacterium > Flavobacterium circumlabens. The sequence continues at coordinate 31,401 of NZ_SLWA01000007.1, forward strand.
TATTCTGGACAAAGGCGGTAAAATCTTTGTGGCTTTATACCATGATGAACCGGTTGGTGTCTGTGCGTTAATCAAAATGAAGGATGAAAACTATGATTTTGAAATGGCAAAAATGGCTGTTTCACCAAAAGCACAAGGGAAAAACATAGGCTGGCTATTGGGTCAGGCTATTGTAAACAGTGCAAAAGAACAAGGAGCAAAGAAAATATACCTGGAGAGTAATACGATCCTTAAGCCCGCTATCAACCTGTATCATAAATTAGGATTCCAGAAAGTTTCGGGTCTCGCGACACCTTATAAACGTTGTAATATTCAGATGGAGTTGGTTATTGCATAAAGTTGCTAAGGTTCTGAGTTGCTAAGTTTCTAAGAGAAGACTTAGTGTCTTAGGAACTCAGAACCTTAGAACCTTAAAAAAGACCTCAGCGATGAAATCTGTAATACTCTAAATCAACATGTTTTTTACCTTCGATCGAACATAAAATCGAATTCATTCCAATGACACTGAAGGTAATTCCGTTTCCTCCGAAGCCTAAAACGTAATGTTCGTTTTTATTTGGATCCGGTTTTCCTAAATAGGGTAAACCATCCTTGGTTTCACCAAAGGTACCTGCCCAGGAATAATCAATTTTGAAGTCGATATTTGGGAATTTCCTTTGGAATTTTTTTAATAGAAATTGTTCTTTTTTTGGCAATATTTTATCACGCTTCTTAGAATCTTTAAATTCTTCGTCACCGCCTCCCGCAATGATTCGGTTGTCCTGCGTTCCGCGGAAATATAAATACGGAGAAGAGGTGTCCCAAAAGACCGCATTTTTAAAAGCTTTAGGTAAATCCGGAAGACTCTCGGAAGTAATTACAAACGTGCTTTTCAGGTCAACAACTTTCTCTGTGAGTGTTTCGGTACTTTCATAACCGCTGCAGTGTATGACATGATCGGTGGTCACTTTAAATTTGGTATCTGTGTATGCAATAACTTTTCCTTTATGGTCCTGAGTGGATGTAATATTGGTACGGTCCAGAATTTGCATTCCTTTTTTCTCACAATACTGTATTAGATCCTGAGCCAGTTTATACGGATCCATAACAGCTGCTGTTTTAGATTCTATGGCAGCAAGGGCATTGAGTCCTAATTTTTCAAGATCCCACTTTTCCAGCCAGCTTACATCGAAACCATTTTCTTTTCTGGATTTAAATTCGGCCTTCAGGAAAGGAAGATCCTTTTTTAAGGAACAGAAATAAATGCTTTTTTTGAATTCAAACTGGCAGTCGCTTTTTATGGTATCGATTATATTTCGCAGGTCAAAAATGGCTTTTTTTCCATTTCTGTAACTGTCAACAGCACATTGTAATCCTCTGATTTTTATTAATTCATGTAAAGATATGTCTATTTCATACTGAAGTAATGCGGTACTTGCGGCGGTACTCCCGTTGCAAATATCACGGCGATCCACCATAATTACTTTTTTTCCTTCGTTTATGAGTTTATAGGCGGTCAGTGCTCCGGTAATTCCTGCGCCGATAATTAGGATTTCTGTCTCTAAATCTGAATCTATTGACGGATAACTTACTTCCATGGCATACTTTAATGGCCAGAAGGTTTCTGTTGAACGTAGCTTCATTTTTTTGTGATGTTTTTGGTACGTGTTTTTGTCCTGTTTTTATCTTTCCGTTCATGTTGCTCATCTGCTTCAGCAATAGAATGCGATGTTCTCACACTTTCGTCTTTTTTGGCAAGCTCACTAAGTCTGTGGTAATATTTCTGTACGATAATCATCTCTTCTTCAGTCATACTTTCAATATCAACCAGAGTATTGCTTGAATATTCATTTGAAGCAACTAATTCATTTAATTTCAATTGAATAGCCAGAGAATCTTTATTCTGTGCTTTCTGAATTAAAAAGACCATTAGAAAAGTAATAATTGTCGTTCCGGTATTGATTACCAGTTGCCAGGTTTCAGAGTAGTTGAAAATGGGGCCTGAAGCAGCCCACACGACAACAATTAAAAAAGCACTTATAAAAGCAGTTGTACTTCCTGCTGCCTTAGAAACGTGTGTAGCGAATTTTTCGAATGCACCGGTAGTATTCTGTTTTTTCTTTTTCATTTCAATTTAACGTTTACGTTTGCTGACTTTTTCTTCCTTAATCACTTTATTGTTTTTTTCGTCATAGACAGCATCGTTTATCTTTTGTCCTGTCTTACTGAAAATCTTAATTTTCGGATCATCATGCGTACCTGTAATCACAATTGGGAACCCGATAAGGCCAAACAGCGGAAGGCCTAAACGCATTCGTAAATCCAATAAGCCGTCAAAACTGGTGGTTCCTTTTATAGTGGGTTTAAAACCTGCTACCGTAAAAGTAAAGGGCTCAATATGAATCAGGTTGTTATCAATAGTGGAGACAATTTCGATGCCTTTCATATCCGGATTGCTTAAGCCTTTTTGGCCTGTCTGTGAACTTATTCCGTCAAATAATTTCATGCCTTTTACCTGTACATCACGTAAATTCAGTATTCCGCCACCTTCAAGAGATTCATAAATTGGACCCATATTACCGTTCAGATCCCCTTTTATATTATAGTCCACAGAAATGATTCCCTGCGCTTTTTCGGCAGCACTAACCATGTTATGAAACATTGGAATTTCTTTGTAAGCCCTTTGTACACTGAAATCTTTGGCTGTAAAATGAGCGTCAAAATGGGCTGAGGTTGGTGATTCATCTTTGTAGTTGGCATCAATACCCAAAAGGCAGTCAATAATGTTGAAAGTGGTTTTTTCTAAATAAAAATTACCTTTTGTAATTCCCACTTTTCCCGCAAGTTTATTGAAAACCAAACCATTGTATTCTACTTTATCCACGTTTGTTTTCAGTCCGACATTTAAATTTTTAGGAATAATGACCACGCCGCTCATTTTCGGATGGTCTTCTTTGGCGTATTCTACGTCAATATTCCGATCTTTATTTTCTCCTTGCTTAAGTGCCATAAACTCATCAACATTGATCAGTTTTGATTTCATATTAAAATCTCCGCTCAGCGTTCCGTTTGATTCCAGGAAGTAATTAATGGTATTGAGGAGATATCCGTTAATGGCAAAATCTGATTTTCCATAAGAAGCATCAAATTTTTCAAACCACATCTTCTCATTTTGAAAACGAAAATTACCCTGTTTGATAAAAAAGGCTTTTGGGAAAAGTTCAGATGTCGCTTTTATGTTTTTAAGGATGATCGTTCCTTTATTGTCTAATTTGTCATATTGTCCGTTGGTTGCATAACTTTGTTTTCCTTTCAGGGAAAGATCAGCTTTTGCATAACCGGTTATATCAACACCTTTTCGGGAAAAGACTTTGTAAATACGTCCTACATTCAATTCTCCCTTGACTTTTGCATTATAAGCCAAATCACTAAAGTCGGAAAGTGTCGCATTTACATACACAGGATTTCCTTCAAAAGCAAAAGAGGCAGGTGCCACAGAAACAATCAAATCCTTAAATGTTCCGGCTTTGTTGAGTACATTGGCTACCAAAGTAATATCGGTAATCGGATTTGGATAAGATTCTGTTTTGAGCCAGCCGTTTCGCAGTGAGATTCCACCAATCGTTTTAGGAAATAATTTTTTCGTGGTACTGAAAGTTCCTCTTGCCTGAAGATTCGTTTTTAAGATTCCTTTTAATTCAAGTGAAGTCAAACCCAAAGCAGCATCAACTGTTGCGAGATCCAGCGCCCCTTTTACACTGGCATTGACATCCATTTCAGTAAAACCTTTGCTGTGCAGGTACGCTGTGAAATAATCTTTTTCACCAACTTTAAATTTAAGGGTATTTAAATTAATGAGCAGTTTTTCAATATCAAGCGAAGGCATAATGGCATTGAGGTTCATTTGAAAATCTGTCAGTGGAGCAGGGGCGTTTTGATAATTGATTGCGCCTTTTTCAATTTTAAGGTTAAAAGCAAGATCCGGTTTTAGTTTTTTGGCGACATTATAATCTCCTTTAAACGTAAAAAGCAAATCACTGTTCCCGGAAATTTCGGTTTCGTTCATCCAGGTTAAATATTCCGGAGGCATTACGGAAAATAAATCTTTTAAGGTTGTTTTCTCTGATGCCGCTTTGATATTGATTTTATACCCATCTCTTAAAATGGTCAGTAAACCGGTAAATTTCAGTGGTAGTTTATTGATTTTTAATTCATTTTTCTGAAGAATAAAAGAAAGCGCATGCGTATTGATTCTGGTAATTAAATCAGCACGGACTTCTTTCTTTCTGAGGTAAGCGGTTCTGTTGTAATAGAAATCAACGCTGTCAATTTTTGCATCTGTATTTAAATCAAAAATATCTTCACTTAAATTTCCTTTTCCAATATAATTGAAGCCTTTGGCATCTATCAGAATTTTGGCAGAGCGATCGTTGTATTTTACGTGACAGTCTTCAAGGTCAATTCGTTCCAGTCTGAGCGCAGTTCCTTCTTCGGCATCTTCTTTTTGATTTTTTTTATCTTCGGGAGCGATATAAATGTTATAATTGGCCTGTCCTTTTTGGTTGACCATTACATTTATTAAGGCTTTGGAAATATATAATTTGTTGATTTTAACTTCATTGTCGAAAATCAGCCTTTTGAGGTTGATTCCAAAAGCAACCTGCTCGGCTTTTATCAAAGTATCATTGCCGAAAGGAGCGGAGCCGGTCATCGATAAATCATCTAAGGAAACAGTTAAAGAAGGGAAATGTGTAAAAAAAGAAAGTCTTGATTTCGTAAAATCAAGTTTAGTATCCAGCCGTTCATTGGCAATTTTTTTTACTTCAGAAGCGACTTTTCCGGGAAATAAAAGCGGAATCAGGAATAATAACAGCAGGATTGCTGCTGTTATTATTCCTGTTATTTTTAAAAATTTAAGGGCGGTATGTTGGAATGAAAATGGCATGTACAATAGATTTAAAAATTATTCAACACATAAAGGTGAAGATTTTAATTTTGAAAAGGCGGAAAAAAGCAGCGTTTTGATACATTTTACATTTTGCAAATAACAGTTTGCAACTACTTATTTTTTCTCTTTTTGGGCTTCTGCTTTTTTAGCGTCTTCCTCTTTTTGTTTTTCCTCTTTTTCTTTTTGTTCTTTCTCCTTTTTCTCTTTTTCTTTTTCAGCTTTTTCCTGTTGTTCTTCTTTTTTCTCTTTTATTTCTTCCTGTTTTTTCTCTTTTTGTTTTTCTTTTTTCTTGTAATATCCTCTCAACAGGAAATTACTTTTTGCAGCTTCCATATTTTGACTAAAACCTTTGGTTCCGCTTTCGAGATTAGAGAGTGTATTAGAAACGCTGTTGGCCATTTTATCATCTCGGACCAATCGGGCCAGGGCTCCGTTTCCGTTATTCATACTGTGGCTGAAAATTGCCAGTTCATCGGTTATGACGGCAGCATTGTCAACACTTTTCTTAACGCTTTTCATTAAATCCTGCATCTCAATTCCGTTAAGAGAAGCAATTGCACCGTTATTTTCGATTACTTTAGTAGATTTCACTCCCGGAGAAATAGTCAGGACTTTATCGCCCATTAAACCATCAGAACCAATACTGGCACGGGCATCTGTTTTAATGAATTCGCGAACATCATCTTTTATAACCATCGAAACCACAACAGAGGAATCGTTTATCAACCTGATTTCTTCGACTGTTCCGATATTAATTCCTGAAAAACGGACATTATTTCCCACTTCTAAACCGCTGACCGTTTTAAATTGTGAGGTGATATGAAAGGTTGATCCAAATAGATTTTTTTGTTTTCCGATGAAGTAAATTGCCATTATAAAAAGCAACAATCCAACTGTTACAAACATTCCTAATTTCCAAGTATATCCAGATTGCTTATCCATGATTTCTAATTTTATTTTTAAGTTTATTCAAAAAAAGAGCATACCCACTCGTCTTCACTTTTTTCTAGTTCTTCGTAAGTTCCTTCAGCATGTATTACACCGTCTTTTAAAACCATAATGCGGTCTGCAGTAAGTTTTGCGCAGGCCATATCATGTGTAATAATGATTGATGTTGTTTTGCGTTTGTGTTTTATTTCTAGGATCAACTCGCTGATTTCTCTCGATGTGATCGTATCTAAACCGGTTGTTGGTTCGTCGTATAAAATAATTTCAGGTTTAAGAATTAAAGTTCTGGCCAGACCAATTCTTTTTTGCATTCCGCCAGATAATTCAGAAGGCATTTTATCTATCGCATCGCTCAACCCTACATTATCAAGTGCTTCCAGAACTTCGGCTTCTACTTCTTCCGGTGTTAAATCCCTTTTGTGTTTTCTCAGTGTAAAAGCCAAATTTTCGCGAACTGACATCGAATCGTACAAAGCACCACTTTGAAATAAAAAACCAATTCTTACCCTGATTTCATTCAGGTCTTTTTTACTCAGGTTCAGCACATTTTCGTCGAATACTTTTATTTCGCCTTTGTCAGGTTCAATTAAGCCTACGATGCATTTTATGGTTACTGATTTTCCCGAACCGGAACGGCCTAGAATCACCAGGTCTTCCCCTTTATTTACAGTAAGATTGACTCCTTTTAAAATCGTATTATTTTTGCCAAATGTTTTGTGCAGATTTTTAATCTCGATTATTGGAGTTTTACTTTTTGCTTTCGGTTCTTTCTCTATATTTTTTTCTTCTTTAATCATCTTTAAAAAAATAAGTCAGTTATTTGAACGGCTACCATATCAATTATAAAAATGGCTAAAGAGGCGGTTACCACAGCAGAGTTTGCTGCTTTTCCAACACTTTCAGTTCCATTAGAAGCATTAAATCCTTTGTAACATCCAATCATTCCGATAAAAAAGCCAAAGAAAAAAGTCTTTATTGTGGCCGGAAATAAATCCAGAAATTCTAATGATTGGAGAATTTGTGTCAGATAACGATAAAAATTGACATCCCCGTGAATATTAATACCAATATATCCGCCGACAATTCCTACTGCATCAGCAAAAAACACCAATATCGGAACCATTAACGTACAGGCTAAAATGCGCGTTACTACCAGATAATTGTACGGATTAATAGCCGAAACTTCCATAGCATCAATTTGCTCTGTTACTTTCATAGAACCTAATTCAGCACCAATTCCTGACGATATTTTTCCGGCACAAATCAGAGCGGTAATTACGGGAGCAATTTCACGAATTAAAGAAAGTGCCACCATTCCCGGTAACCAGGATTCGGCTCCGAATTTTACCAAAGTCGGCCTTGATTGCAGTGTAAGAACCAATCCCATAATGAAACCTGTTATAGCGACAAGCGGCAATGATTTATATCCTATAATATAGCATTGCTTCACGAATTGTTTTGCCTCATAAGGAGGTACAAAAACTTCCTTAAAAAACTGCTTTGCAAACAAGGTTGCATTACCAATCTCTTCGAATGTATTTTTTAAAGTGAGAATCAAAATACTACTGTTTTAGTTAGTTTAAATTTTTGAAAATCAATATTTTAACATATCTGAATTTTCCTTTGTTATTTCTGAATAAAATTACCCTATTAGTTAACAAAAATTCTTACACAACTTTTTATGATGTTTATATAATTTACATAACAGTACAATAATTTTAGCAAGTTAACGTTTCTTCAAAAATTCTGAAAAACAAAAAATCCCTTTGCGATAAAGGGATTTTTAAAGTAGTAGTAGAAAATTCAGTTTTTTGAAATATAGAGTAAGTGGTTAAATTATTGATTAATAGCAACGCCGGTTTTAGCTTTCATTAGCGGAATCACCTTGCTTTCTGATAACTTTAGATTTTCCATAATTAATCTTGCCGTTAGATAACAAACCGTAGATTCTGATCCCTGATTCAGGTTTACATTTTCTTTTTCCAGACCGTCATATCCTCCTCCGCTAATCGGATTATACATAATTTGATTGAGGTGATTTTTCCCTAAAAACCAGTTAAAGGCAATTTTCATCTTTTGTTTGTATTCCGGATTTTTAAAGGCGCTGTAAAAAGAGTTCAGTGTTTGAATCATGTACGAAACATCAATTGGCTGTTCGCCATATTCATGCGGCTCTGAATCTTTGTGGTACCAGCCGTTGTTTGAAATTACTTTGAAATTATCGCCTTTATAAGTTTTCGAAATCAAGAAATCCAACGATTCTAGAGCTACTTTTTTATAGATAGGTTTATTGGTTACTAAATAAGCGTACAACATAGACTCCGGTAAAATTCCGTTTCCGTAAGTCATATAATTTTCGAACCATTTCCAGTCTTTCGTTGAAGAAATTTCATAATTAGACAATAATTTGGCATTCAGTTTATTGATAATTGCAGCCACATATAAATTAGGAACAGCACTGTGATACAAATACAAACCTTTTGTTGCAAAACCAATAGAGCGTGGCGACTGAATACTTTCTGCCCATTTTAAAGAGTTCAATAAACATTTTGCCGCTTTTTTAGTTATAGATTCCGGCAACAGGCTGCCAAGAGAAACAACAGTTCCTAAAGCCCAGATGCCGCGTGCATTAGAATCTTCTAAATTAACTTCTTCATTTTGCTCAATATGTTCCCGATTGTGCTGATCTACATAATTCATGAAATTACCTTTTGGTTTCTGGCAACGTTCAATGAAATCTAAATAAATCAAAATATAAGGCAAATCATCTTTGTCTTGTGTTAGTTTATAATGCATACAAATCGCAACCAGGGCTCTTGCATTGTCATCCAGCGTATAACCGGAAGAAATATCGGGAACAGAAATTTTGCTAAACTGAATGATACCAAGTTCGGTAGTCATTTTTTTAACGTGGGCCAACTGAATGGAAGGATAGCTATATTTGATTTCATATGTTTTATCCATCAGCTTTTTGTAAGTATTCATATGCGTAATCCCAACATTTTCCCAGGAAGAAGCTCTTGTTTTTCTGAAAGCGTTTTTCCCCATTTCTTCTCTTAGATTTTCATCATTAAGTAGTTTAATGGCAGCTGCGGCAAACTGATTTTCATCTCCAATATCAACTAAAATTCCTGAATCTTCTGTTAGCACTTCTTTGGTATGCGGAATTTTGGATGCTACAATCGGGCAGGCACAACTCATGGCGTAAGAAAAAGTGCCGCTTACAGCCTGATTCGGATCTTTTGAGGTAAACATATAAATATCTGTTGCCTGTAAATATTCTAAAAGCTGATCTGTTTCAAGATATTGGTTGATAAAACGAACATTATCATGTAAGTCCAATTCATTGACAATACCTTCAAGTTTTTCACGGTATGTATCAACGCCGTCAATAATTAAGTTTGGATGTGTTCTTCCAATAATTAAATAAAGTGCATTTGGTGTGTTTTCTACAATTTTACCTAAAGCTCTCAAACCGGTTTCAATATTTTTTCCTTCTCCTAAAAGTCCAAAAGTAGATAAAACAGTTCGGTCTTCAAATCCTAATTTTGCTTTCGCTGTTTCCGGTGCCTCGTAAACAACAACGTGTGTTCCGTGAGAAATAGTGGTGATAAATTCTTTTGGAATATCATAATCATTAATCAATATTTCTTCGGATCTGTTTGTCATTACAAATACAGAATTACTGTAATTCAGCAATAATTTTACAAATGTTCTTAATTCGTTATTAGGACCGGGAAGTACAGTATGAAAGGTAAACGTTACGGGTTTTTTGATCACATTTAAGAAATCTAATAAATGATCGCCGTAGTTTCCTGAAAACAAACCAAATTCATGTTGAATATGAACGAGCTTAATACTTTCATCCGCATTCATTTCTTCCGCAACGCGCGTATAATCTTCTCTGTTTTTTGTGTTTAAGGTAAAGGCCTGTGTTGGTTTTGCTTTTGGTTTATCGACCAGTTCACAAATTTCACAAGTGACAGATTTACCATAAACATCGGTAATTCCTTTGATTGTATCCTGCGTATAAGTAGCTATTCCACATTGCGTTGGTGGGAAAGTAGATAGAAAAACTATTTTTAATTTACTTGATAGTGCTTTCATGGCGATTATTTTTTAATTCGTTTAATATTTAGTAAGGACACAGATTCAATTGTTGGTTTGTCATCTTTTTCTAAAAGGACTGCTATTTTTTGTAGCCAATTTCATCTTTTTCAGTGTTTATTTTTATAATGTTTAAAATTAGAACTAACATAAGGCCACGATTAATCCAATCCGCTAAAAAATTAACTCTAAAGGATTTACGTGGGAATTCTGTAAGACATAAATTGAAATTCTGATAGTTCTGCTGGATTTTCAGCATTATTGTGTTATGTACTCGATTGCGCTAAAAAAAAAATGGATTGAGTTAAAAGAAGCTGTTTTTTAAAAAGAAATTTGAAATAACAAATCAGACCTTATAAGTCATTTTATAAACTAAAAAATCAAATATTATGTTACGTTGGACAGTCATTTTTATTATTCTTGCTATAATAGCCGGAATATTTGGCTTTGGTGGAATTGCCGCCGGAGCAGCTAGTATTGCAAAAGTTTTATTCTTCATATTTTTAGTGTTATTCGTTATCTCATTAATAAGCGGAAGAACAAAAGTGTAGTGATCATTCATTAACTTATAAATTAAAAGCGTCGCAAGTGTATTACTTAAGACGCTTTTTTTATTGTGAAAATGAGATAATGAGAGAATGAGATAATGAGAGAATGTGATAATGAGAGAATGAGAGAATGAGAGAATGAGAGAATGTGAAAATGAGATAATAAGAAAATGTAAAAATGAGAGAATGTAAAAATGTGAGAATGTGCGACGGCGACTGCCACTGCTTTTTCGACCACCCCTGAGACTGAGACTGTCACTGTGCCTGCTTTATTTTCTGTCACAACTTTACCAATCGTCTGCAACTGACTCAGATGTCTCCGGATGTGGATGAGTGCAAAACTAACCCATTCGTAAATGGTGAATTTGCCGAAGCCGGGAATTTCGAAATCGAGGCAGGTTAAGGTTAAATCATAGTTTTCGGAAACATTTAATAGTTCCTTTTCAATTTTTAAAAGGGATAATGCTAATGAGTTTTTGTTGTAAGTTATATTTGACGGAATTATAGCTTCCGGAGATTTCATTTTTATATCGTAATTAAAGAAAAGAGCTTCTATGTCTTTCACTTTTTCGTCTGGCTTTCTGGACGTTTTCCCGGTCTTTCCTGCAAACATTTCAGGAAACCCGGAACATCCCATAATCAAATGCTGTATAACTTGTCCGGCAGTCCAGCTTCCTTCAAACGGAACGGTATTTAGTTCTGTTTCAGAAAAAGAAGTGAGTTTATGATTTAACTCCTTAAAGGTTTCGACTATTTTTTTTTGAATTTCTGTCTTCATTTTTTCTGATTTAGAAATTATTTTTTTACAGCTGTAATCCACCAGACATTACCAAAAGGATCTGTTACACCACAGGCTCTGCCGTAATCCTGGTCGCTTGGCGGCATCAGAACGGTTGCACCGGCCTGAACTGCTTTTTCAAAAGTTGCATCGGCATCCGGGACATATACAAATAAGTTTGCTGTTTGTTTTTTCCAGTCTTTAGATTCATCTGTAACCATGATGGTGCTTCCGTCAATACGTATTTCGGCATGCATTACAGTTCCGTCGTCCCGAAACGATTGCGGATCGGAGGTTTCGGCATTAAAAACATTTTGGGTAAAAGCTATAAATTGTAATGCTCCGTCTAAAATTAAATAGGGCATTATGGTCTGATGGCCGGCAGGTAATTTCATCGTTATAGTATTTAACAATTAGTAACAATTAATGCTGTAGAATGAATATTTTAAAAAGTACTTCCGTATAGTTATGCTAATACTTCACAGTGATATCCGTAGGAGTTAAGAAGGGCTATTATTGTTCGGTTTGAAATTGATACTGCATGAATTCTCAAAATCTTATCACAATCTTCAAGGTCAAAATTAATGACACTGTCAGGAAAATGTTCAAGAAGCTTCATTACAATCATTTTTGACTGCTCCGTTTCCTGAACATTTGTTTTAAAAACTTCGATCATTGTTTTGAAGTTTATAACGCGATATTTTTATGTCGCTCAATTTTATGATAATAGAAATAAGAAATCAGCAGGATCACCAAAATGATTAATGGGAAAAAAGACTGAAATCCGAATCCGTCCACTGCAAAATGGCTTATGGAAGCAAATAAAAAGTCAAAAGTAAAGCCGGCGTAAGCCCACTCCTTTATTCTGTTTGGTACTTGCGGAATCACCAGTGCCAGAACGCCCAACACTTTAAAAACGACCAAAGCGTTACCGAAATATTCAGGATAGCCTAAATGTCTGATGCCTTCTTTGGCCAGTTCGGTCTGTGAAGTCAATGCAGGCATAACGCCTTCGAATAGAAAAATAATAATAGTGGTGATCCAGAAAATAATTTTTGCTTTCTTCATTGGTTTGTTTTTTAAATAGTTAAGTTGAATATTTAATACAAATCTACCATTGTTATTCCTTTATTGAATACGTATTTGCGACTTTTTTAGGGTCATTTACGACAGATTTTTTTTTAGGTACAAAGTTGCAAAGGTTCAAAGGTTGAGAGGTGCTGAGTTGGAATTTGGAATTTGAAAAATTGGAATTTAATTAAAGAATATAATTTTTGATGACAAACAAATCGGCAAAACCCAATCGGGTGTAAATATCTTTTCCCATTGCAGAGGCCTGCAATAAGGCATATTCGGCTTTTAAATCTATGGAGCGATTAAGAGCAAATTTCATGATTGCTTCGGCAAAACCTTTTCGTCTCATTTCCGGGATTACTCCAACGCCGTGAATTCCGATATTATTTCCGGTTTGAAATAACATGCAGGTCCCTATAGGTTGATTTTCCAACGAAAATAAATAAAAAGAAACCTGATTGTAATTCCGGATCAGGATTTCTTTACTGATTTCATAACCAAAAGCTTCCGGATATAAATCAGCCCAGATTTTGGCGTCCTGTTCATTGGTAACCCGTTTGAAATGCAGATTGGTTTCGTATTTGAATTTTTGTTCCAATCGCAACGCCATTGCGACTTGTTCTGTTTTAACCGTTAAACCTTTGGCTTCCAGAATTTCGTTTGAATTGCTGTGGTGAATATCAAAATACGGAAGAACTAAACCTGAATTGGCCTGCATGATTTGTATTGCAGTTTCAGCATCAGTTTCAGAAATATCCGTTCGAAACCATAATTTGTTGGGCCAGCCTGAATTTTCGATTTTGCAGTATTCCGAATTTTCTTTTTTATGATAAGATTCAAAAGGAGTTCCGACGGTTTTCCATAAACCGGTAAGATTATCAATATTGTCGCGGATCAGATTGCTATTTTTCATTTCGTAATAAATTATACAACAAAGGTAAGTTTCGTTTTTAGTCAAAACCTTTACATATGTTGATTACAGGTCTTTTTCAAGACTTTTTCTGATCCGGCTTAATTGTGTAGGCGTAATCCCTAAATGTGAAGCGATGTGGAGCAGGGGAATCCGGTTCGAAATATCGGGATGTCTGGAGATAAATTGCAAATATCTTTCGGTGGCGTTTTCCATGACTAAGGAGATTTCCCTTTGTTCTTTTTCAATCACCCAGTTTTTTTCCAGATAAGCGATGTAGAAATTTTTAAGATCATCATTCCGGAAAATCAGTTCCCGGTATTTTTGGTAATTGATGCGGATCACAATTGAATCTTCGAGTGCCTCTATAGAAAAATCAGAAGGGGTTTGCTGTAGGGAAGAAGCTGTTGAACCTGCAAAAGAGCCTTCGGTAAAAATATTTTTGTTGTAAATAGTGCCTTCTTTGTCGGTAATATAAGCTCTTAAAATGCCTTTGCAGATGAAATAAAGTTCTTTGGCTACCTGACCATTTCTAAGTAAAATATCTCCTTTTTTTACCGATTGAAATGCAGTAATGGCTTCTATTGACTGCCAGGATTCAGAAGTGATCGGAGCATAATTTTGAAAATTTAACTGTAATTCGCTGAGATATTTGTTTTTATCAATTGTCATGGCTTAGAAAAGATTTTTTATTGCTTATCAAAAGTATTTATTTTTTTTGTTTTGTGAAGGTTCAAAGGTGCAGAGGTTCAAAGGTGCAGAGGTACAAAGGTGCAAAGGTGCAGAGGTCTAGCGTTTTTTCTTTACTCTTTGTTCACACAAACAAAAAAAACGCTGCAGAATCGAAATCCTGCAGCGTCACTCAAATAAATAATTAAAAAACGGGTATTATCTCCAACCTCCGCCCAATGCGCGATATAACTCGGTATTGGCAGATAGTTGTTCTCTTTTCAAATTAGCCAGTTCTAACTCACTTTGCAATAAATTGGACTGCGCCGTGATAACTTCAAGATATTCTGCCATTCCGTTTTTGAATAACAAATTGGCGTTTTTAATGGCTTGCTGTAATGTTTTTACACGCTGCTCAAGGAAAGATTTCTGAAGCTCTAATTTCTCCACTTTTACCAAAGCATCAGCTACTTCACTAATGGCTACCAGAACAGCTTGTCTAAAGCTTAAAACGGCTTTTTCTCTTTCGGCAACTGCAATATTGTATTGTGTTCTTACCTTTTTATTATTCAGTAAAGGTTGTGTCAAACCTCCTGCAACAGTTCCGAATAAGGAAGCAGGAATGTTGAACCAATTACTGGTTTCGAATGAATTTACGCCGCCCTGAGCAGTAATTTTAAGCGACGGATACAAATCGGCTTTTGTAATTCCGACGTTTGCATTGGCTACTTTTAAGGCCAGTTCGGCACTTTTTACATCCGGTCTGCGGCTTACTAAAGAAGACGGAATTCCGATTGCATTGTTATTTTTAACTTCAAGAACGCTTAAACGGGTCGTTCTGGTTTTTGAATTTGGAAAAGATCCTGTTAAAACACTTAAAGCATTTTCCTGAACAGCAATGTTTTGTTCCAATTGCGGAATCAATTGTTCTGCAACCAATTTCTGTGCTTCAGATTGTTGAATCGCCAGTGTAGTAACCTGACCCGCATCGTATTTTAATTTAATGATGTTGGTCGTACTGTCGTTTAACTGTAAATTTTTCTTAGCGATTTCCAATTGTGCATCCAGCATTAAAAGATTGTAATATCCTTTCGAAACATTGGCTACGATAGTAGTCTGCAATGCTTTTTTTACTTCTGCAGATTGAAGATATCCGGCATAAGCGCCTTTTTTCTGATTACGGATTTTACCCCAAATATCAGCTTCCCAGGATAGTGATGCTCCGGCAGAATAATCGTCAATGTGTTTTTGACCTAAAGCCTGATTCAGGTTCATGCCCGTAAAACTATTGTCAGACGGATTACTCGTGCTTGCGGTTACATTTAAATTAATCTGAGGAATATTTCCCCATTTTGACTGTGTAAATCGGTATTGTGCGATTTCAATGTTTTTCGTAGCGATTTGTAAATCATTATTTCTCGCCACTGCACTATCAATCAATTGAATAATGTCACTTTCTGTAAAGAAATTTTTCCACTCCAGATCCCCGATACTTGTCGTATCCTTTGAAACCGATGCACTCCTGAAATTTTCAGGAAATGCATCTTTTGGAGTTTCAATATCCTTAGAAACTTTACAGGATATGAATGTGATGATCAGAATAGTGGCCATCACGATTTTGGTTATATACTTTTTCATTTTATAGGTTGTCATTAAATTTCTTTACAAGTATCTTTTCTCGTGTCAAGATCTCTTGAAATTTTATAGGATATGTAAGCGATGCCCGTAATAATGGTCACCAGTATTGTCGTTATATAATTTTCCATTTTTATTTTTCTTCGTTATGAATTACGGCTACCGGTTTTCCGGTAACTTTTTCTTGTAAATATTGGAATACGATGAATAAAACAGGGATGATAAACAAGCCCAGAATTACTCCCGAAATCATTCCTCCGGCGGCACCAATACTAATAGAGTGGTTACCCTGAGCCGATGGACCTTTGGCACTCATCATCGGAATCAATCCAACAACGAAAGCCAGTGACGTCATGATAATCGGACGTAAACGCAGTTTGGCAGCATCGATGGAAGCTTTGACCAATGCCTGACCTGATTTTCTTTTTTGTACCGCGAACTCGACGATCAGAATCGCATTTTTGGCGAGCAATCCGATAAGCATTACCAGTGCAACCTGTACATAAATGTTATTTTCGATTCCTGTTAAACCAATCGCTACGAATACTCCAAATATACCTGCAGGTATTGAAAAGATTACGGCCAGTGGCAAAATGTAACTTTCATATTGTGCAGCAAGTAAGAAATAGATGAATATCAGACACAATAAGAAAATTGTTGCCGATTGCCCTCCGGAAGAAATCTCCTCACGGGTTTGTCCTGAAAACTCATAACTGTAACCTGCAGGTAATTGCTGTGCTGCAACTTCTTCAATCGCTTTGATAGCATCTCCCGAACTAAATCCCGGTTTTGGAATCGCATTAATCGAAATAGAGTTGAATAAGTTGTATCTCGAAGCGGTTTCTGAACCATAAATACGGGTTAGTTTTACTAAAGTATTTATCGGAACCATTTCGCCATTTTTGTTTTTTACAAACACACGGTCAATAGCGGACGGATCTGCTCTGTCGGCAATATCGGCCTGAACCACGACTCTGTAATATTTACCAAATCGGTTAAAATCGGAGGCCTGAGCACTACCAAAATAAGCCTGCATCGTCTGCAGTATATCTTTGACTTTTACGCCTAACTGATCGGCTTTCTCATCGTTGATATCCAATTGTAATTGTGGATAATCGGCTTTGAAACTCGTAAAGGCTACGGCAATTTCCGGACGTTTCATTAATTCTCCAATGAAGGTTTGTGAGATGCCGCTAAATTTATCCAGTTTACCACCGGTTTTATCCTGTAATACTAAATCCAATGCCTCAACATTACTAAAACCCGGTACAGTCGGGAAACTGAATACGAAGAAACTTCCTCCTGAAATCGCGCCTAATTTGCCACGAACCTGATTCATGATTTCGTCGATATTTTTGATATCCCCACGCTCTTCATTTGGTTTAAGCAATACGAAAACAACTGCTGAAGAAGGACTGGTAGAGTTCGTCAATAAGTTGAAACCGGAGATTGCCGTTACAAATCTTGAAGCATCAAGACCTCTTAACGTATTTTCTGCCTGCGTCATTACTTTCTGAGTTCCATCCAATGATGTTCCTGAAGGCGTATTTACCGCAATGGCAATAAATCCCTGATCTTCTGTCGGAATAAATCCTGCAGGAGTTGTTTTAACCATTACAACCGTAGCGAAAGTAATTAAAGCCAAACCACCTAAACTCACCCATTTGTTACGGATTAAGAATTTTAATCCACCCACATAACGGTTGGTTAAAGCATTGAAACTATTGTTAAATCCGGCAAAGAATTTTTCTTTAAACCCTTGTTTAACGTATGGAGTTTCTCCGTCGTGTGCTGCATGATTATCTTTTAAGAATAAAGCGGCAAGGGCAGGGCTTAAAGTAAGGGCGTTTACAGCTGAAATTACAATTGCAATTGCCATTGTGAAAGCAAACTGGCGGTAGAAAACCCCGGTTGAACCTTCCATAAAACCTACCGGCAGGAATACAGCAGCCATTACCAGCGTAATCGAGATAATAGCACCCGTAATTTCGTGCATTGCTTCATGAGTTGCTGCTTTTGGAGACAGATGTTTGTGCTCCATTTTCGCATGCACGGCCTCGACGACGACAATCGCATCATCGACCACAATACCAATCGCTAAGATTAAAGCGAAAAGCGTAAGAAGGTTAATCGAGAATCCGAATAACTGCATGAAAAAGAACGTTCCTAAAATTGCTACGGGAACAGCAATCGCCGGGATTAATGTCGATCTAAAATCCTGAAGGAAAATAAATACCACAATAAATACCAATATAAAAGCTTCAATCAAAGTATGTTCAACCTGCTCAATAGACTGGTCTAAAGAAACTTTTGTACTATAGAAAATATTGTGTTTTATTCCCGCAGGGAAATCTTTTGAGGCTTTAACCATCAATTTGTTGATCGCAACCTGAATATCATTGGAGTTCGAACCCGCTAACTGGATAATACCAATTACAACTCCTTTTTTACCATTAAGACGTGTTAAACTGTTATAAGAATAAGCACCAAGTTCTACTCTCGCCACATCTTTCAATCGAAGTACAGAACCATCTGCATTAGAACGAATGGCGATGTTTTGATAATCTTCGGGTTTGGTCAGTTTTCCTTTGTATTTAATAACGTATTCAAAAACCTCTTTACTTCTTTCTCCAAATTTACCCGGAGCAGCCTCTAAACTTTTGTCCTGAATAGCGGCCATAACTTCATTTGGCGTAACATTATGAGTAGACATTTGTGTTGGGTTTAACCACACACGCATGGAGTAATCTTTGGTACCACCAAAAATAGCAGCCGAACCTACACCCGGAATACGTTTGATTTCAGAGATAATATTGATTTGTGCATAGTTGGCAACAAAAGTCTGGTCGTATTTCGCTTCATCTTCGGTATACATACCGATTGCCATAATAAAACTGTTTTGTTGTTTGGCTGTGATTACACCTTGCTGTACCACCTCTGAAGGCAGCTGACTTGTAGCCTGTGCCACCCTGTTCTGAACGTTTACAGCAGCCTGATCGGCATCTGTACCCAATTTAAAGAAAACAGTAATCGCTAAAGTACCGTCATTACTGGCTGTTGAACTCATGTAAGTCATGTTCTCAACACCATTTATAGACTCTTCCAGAGAAGGGGCAACAGAACGTAAAACCGTTTCTGCGTTAGCTCCCGGATAAACTGCCGTTACCAAAACCGATGGCGGCGCAATATCAGGAAACTGTTGTAAAGGTAATTTTGTAAGTCCAAGTACTCCGAGGATCACCAACAAGATGGAGATAACGGTTGCCAGTACGGGTCTTTGTATAAATATTTTGAACATTTTCGTAAAAATTATTTTTTGTTAGTTATTTGTGCAACCTTGGCAGTAGCAGCTTTCTCAGGCTGAATCAACTGACCTTCCTGAAGTTTGTCGATACCGCTTAATACAATTTGGTCACCCGATTTTACACCATCCTTAATAAGATAATTGGTACCGCTTTTACCGATTACAGTAATTGGCATTTTGGTTACTTTATTGTCAGTTCCTACAGTAAAGACAAAAACTTTATCCTGCATTTCAATCGTAGCCGATTGCGGAACCAAAATAGCGTCATCATGCTGAAGACCTAAACGTATTTTACCGGTGTTACCTGAACGTAAAGTTCCGTTTGCATTTGGGAAAGTGGCTCTTAACGTAATAGCTCCGGTAGTTTTATCAAACTGACCGTCAACCATATCAATTTTTCCGGTTTGCGGATAGGCATTATTATCGGCTAATATTAAAGAAACCGGAGGTAATTTTTTTATTTTGTCTCCAATGCTGTTTCCGGCATATTGCGATTTAAAGTTGATGAAATCAGTTTCACTTAAAGAGAAGTAAGCAAAAACTTCATGTACATCGGAAAGTGTTGTTAAAGCTTCAACATCTGTTGCAGAAACGAGGCTTCCTTGTTTTTTTGGTAATCTTCCGATATAACCACTTACAGGAGCAGTAACATTGGTATAGCCTAAATTGATTCTTGCTGATGCTACCATTGCTTTTGCCTGCTCAATATTGGCAGCGGCAATTTTCTGGGAAGCTTTAGCCGTTTTCAGCTGATGGTCAGATACTACTTTGTTTTGTACGAGCGGAGTTAATTTGTCTACTTCTAACTGAGCGTTGATCAAAGCAGCTTCAGAAGCGTGAAGACTTGCCAGGGCATTGTTTAACTGCTCACGGAAAGGACGTTCGTTTATTTTGAAAAGCGACTGGCCTTTAGAAACATACGCTCCTTCGTCTACCAGAACGCGATCTAAATTTCCACTTACCTGTGGACGGATCTCAACATCTACAGTTCCTTGTATAGAAGCAGGATATTCAGCATCAGTCGTCGTGTTAGCACTTGTGATTACCGAAACAGGTAAAAGTGGTGCCGGAGCTGCAGCTGGTGCCTGAGATTTATCAGCACAACTTATCAGCACAAGTGCCAGAATAAAGCTGGTTATAATTACATTTTTCATTTTAATATTGGTTTTAATTTGTTGGACATTCTCGTTTTTTAAATATTTATTTTGGGTATTATCTGAATTCATCTTATGGTTATTAAATTTTCTAACGTTGTTAAGTAAATAAGTGTAAAAGTCTATATAATCATGGTTGCCAAATCTATTTCATAATTGGTATTAAATTATTTATCACCGTTAAGTAGCACAGAAAAAAAAGCCTCTATATTACTCTATTAAATTTTCTAACACTGTTAAGTAAAGTAGTAAAAAAATAGTTGCTAAATTACCTATTAAATCATTTATCACTGTTAAGTAAAAATGAAATTTTTTTTATTGTATTGATTTTATAATACCACCAATCGCATCTTTTAAGATTTGGGCATTTATGGTTGCCATGATATCACTTTTATTAATGATGTTAATGGCAATCAAACCATGAATAACAGAAAAGAAAGTAAAATATTTTTGTTTGATAACCTCTTCCGTTGGATTACTGCTTTTCATAATTTCAGCAATTACAGAAGTAAATAATTTATAAGGTGTTTTAGAAGCATCACATTGTTCCGAACAACAGTTCATTTGAACCCCAAACATGACCTGATACATTTCGGTATCCGTAAAGGCGAAATCCCAATAGGCCATCCACATAGCTTCTATCTGCTCTTCCGGTTTTTCAAATTTAGCTTTGGCACTTTCAAGTTCCCTGCCCAATTTCATAAAACCTTTACCGGTTAATTCCCTTAAAATAGCATCCTTGTTAGAAAAGTATTCATAGATAATAGGAGCCGTATATTCAATCTTATCAGCAATCTTTCTCATACTCAGACCTTGCCATCCTTCTTCTTTGACGATAGCGTAAGCAGCCTCAAGAATATTAGTTCTTGTCTCTTCTTTTTGTCTTAAAATACGATCTTTACTTGCCATTTTGATTAAGTATTAAATTGTTTAACACCGTTAGGCAAATGTAGGACGGTTTTTCTGATTATCATATAATTTCATTATAATATTTTCTTATTGTAGTATAGAGTACTGTAAAAAAATGCCGGAAGTCCTTATTTATAAGGGTTTCTTATTTAAAAATTATTTTTAAGAACCAGTTTTTTCGTATTTGATCGCTTAATAAGTGTGCATTTTTTTATCGCCTGCATAATAATTTATCTTTTTTAATGATTCAGTAATTATAATTCTTTATTTTATTGGATAATTATCGGGATTTTGTGACGTATGAAAAATAGCGTTTAGAAAAACAGTTTTTGAAGGTTCATCTACCATATAAAAAGCTATGTAAGGAAATTTTTTGAAGGGCAAAAAACTATAATTATTATCGTGAATTTGATAAAAAGGGTTTATTTGTAAAGCTTTATAAGTTTTTTTGTAATCATTAAGAAAATCTAAAGCTACTTTTTTACTCGCTTTTGCAATATAATATTCAAGAGCTTTTTCAATATTCTTTAATGCAATAGGAGAAACGATAATCTTATAACTCATACTTCTTTTTTAGATCTGTATAAAGTGATTCAGCGTCTGTATATAATTTTTCATCGGGGTTAACCTGACTGTCCAAAATTTCTTGCTGCTTATCAGATAATTTATAAGGTTTTACATTTTCGATCTCAAATTTTATCTTTAGTGATTTCATGAAATCTTTAACAGCTTCTATCTGAGAAGCATCTTTTGTATATGCCGTGATGTTGATTGCTTGCATGATTTAAAATTTACTAAAGTTGATAAACAAAGTTAATACAAAAGTCTAACTTTCATGTTGATCATCATAATTTATTTTAATCAGACAGCTAACTAAAAAAGGGCTTTTGTTATCCTTAAATTACTTTACTTTTTTCGATTGACGTATATGATAATTGGATTTTTACCATCCAAACCTCTTTTATTGCGACCAAATAAACCAATTTCAGTATCATCCGGGCTTTCTGATTTTAATTCGTTTGGATTTACATAGGTATACATTCCATAGCCATGGCCGGAGATAACCCAACCATCAGTTTTATTTAAATGTGTAACTCCAAAATCTCCAGCTGGCCCACCTGGATAAACAGGCCCAAATTCTTTCATTAATTTTATTGCTTCACTTTCCAAATTTGGAATTGTGTCTGCACTGTCAAAGATTATATATGTTCCGTTTTTAAATTAAACCCAATCCTTAAATTTTGGATTTATGGCAAGTTCAACGTGATTTACTAAAGTTTTTTGAGTCATTGTGTTAGTTTTCTGGATGTTAACTTTCTTTTTCTCTGAGTTACTACAACCTAATAAAAATAAGTTTAGAAGGATAAAAAATATTTTAAATCTTTTCATTATCGGCGGTTTAGCATTTATGGAGTATTTATAACTAACTCTTAAGAAGTTTCAGGACTTTGTAACAGCAATATTAGTTGAATAACTTTTAAAAACAATGAATTTACGTAAAAAGCAAATTGGAAAGTTAAGTAGGGCGCAAGATCTAACAGTATTCCTTCTGGTATTATTTTCATTTCTTACCACTTAGAAAAAAGACCGCAAAAAAAACATAATTATAATTATTTTCTTACTTTTTAATTCTTCTTATACTATCTTAGTTTTTAAAATTAAAAAGTGTTGAAAACTAAAATCTAAAGATAGTAGTTTTACTATCTTTGTAAAGCCATTGTAAAATGAAGTCAAGAGAATTTATTAGGGAAGCTGTGCGAAATGGATGGGTATTCTTAAGACAAGGTAAAGGAAGTCATGAAATTTATAAAAAGCAGGGAAAGCAGGTTGCAATTCCCAATCATGGAGCAAAAGAGATAGGAAAGGGGGCTAGAACAAAAACTGAGGAAAGAAATGGGACTTTAATTTTTTGTAAATAATGAAAAAGTATGAAAACAATTAGAATTATAATCGAAAGAAACGAAGATGGTTTTTGGGGATATGCAGAAAATGAAAAAGCAATTGTTGGCGGAGGAGATACGGTGCAGGAATGTAAACAAGATATATTGGATTGTATTGAAACTTTAAAAGATTTAAATACAGCTAGTAAACCAGCTTTTCTGGAAAAAGAGTATGGGCTAGTTTATAAATTTGATACAGCTAGTTTATTAAGCTATTATAAAGGAATATTTAGCAATTCGGCACTTGAAAGAATTACTGGAATAAATCAAAAGCAAATACAACATTACGCATCTGGTCATCGTAATCCAAGAGCAGAACAACGTTTGAAAATAGAAAATGCTTTACACAATCTGGGTAGAGAACTTTTGGCGGTAGAGTTATAAAGGATTAAAAAATCTGGTGATAAGATTAAGAAGGTTATGAGAGATAATTGTAATTCAATAGTTATCTATTTAACATAATTTGGTGACACACATGCTTCCCAATAACTTACAATTGTTTTGATGGTTTCTTTAATATCGTTATACGCTGTAGGTTTAACAAAAAAGCCCTGAATTGATTTCGAATAAGCATCGATAACATGTTTTTGTTCGGCACTGGTAGAAAAGAATAAATACGGAATAGATTTCAGTCTTAAATCTTCATTTTCATGAATTTTTGCACGTAATTCCATACCACTTAACTTGGGCATATTGATATCAGAGAAGATAATGAAAGGCTCAATTTCTGTAGAGGTTAGGTACTCTAAAGCTTTTTCGCCCTCAGTAAAAAAGATGATTTCATTTTTATAATTAAGCTCTTCAAATATATCAGTTAAAATTTCCTGATCATCTAAATCGTCTTCAATAATAATAATGGGGCCGCCCTTGTTCATTTTTAGTTTTTGGTAAAGATAGTTTATTTTAATCCGGTAAGCAATCTTTTATAATTATGGAGACACTTCATTTTTAATTTAAAAAGAAGATCCGGAAGCATTTTTAGAATTCTCCGGAACTAAAAAGGCTTTAGCCAAATACGCCTATTCGGCTAAAGCCAGGATTCTTACAAATACAAAATCCCTCCACCTAAAGCAGGAGGCAATCAAAGTAAGTTATGGTAAACCAAAGTTTTTAGCCCAAAAACTTAAATTTTCTTATATAACTTAAATGTTAGGAAAAACTTAAAAACAGACCTCAAACTTCACTGTTTTTAAATAGCTTCAAGCTAAAGCAGCAGGCTATTGATTCGGTTATAAAATGGAGTTTCAATTCCGTATTGAGCCGCTTTTTCAATCACATAATCTACCAAAAATGGTTTCTCGGTTTGATTTTGGTTTTCGAAATCCAATTGCAGAGATGATTTGGATTCGAATGGAAACTTAGTCAGTAACTCTTTTGAAGTTTTAATGTCTTCGTTTGTCAAATTAATATTGTTTTTACTGGCAAGGGACTGAATTTCCATCATCATATTTTCAAGAATCTCCATTAGATTTGAGTCTTCCAGAAGTTGCCCGAAAGTGACTTTATAGGCAGAAGTGATTGCGGCAACAGGTGCAACGAATAAGTATTTTTTCCATAAAATTTCGTTGATGTTAGCCACATGTGTAATGTCTAATCCACCTGCTGCCAATAAATTAAGTATCGATTGGTCTTCGTTTCCTCCAACAAAAATTTTCCCGGGACCCCCAACATGCTGAATATGTCCGGGCTTCTTAACATTTGAAGCAACATAAATACAACCTTCCATAATTTTTCCGGTCTTGGGTAAAGTCTCACGGATTATTTCTCTGGCATTCACTACATTTTGCAAGGTGATTATGACTGTTTCGTCATTGATACAATCTTGATAAGTGGCTAATATACTGCTTATAGAATAGGACTTACAAGTAAGAATCAGCACATCCAGAATTCCAATTTCGGTTGGATTATCTGATACTAAATCCGGAAATATAGTTTCTTTAGTGCCTTTAGATTCAAATAGTAAACCTTCGTTTTGAATCGCTTTTTTAGTATCGCCTCTACAAATGAATATAATTTTGGTCGTACTGTCCTTGTACTTTTTTGCTAACGGAGCGCCAACAAATCCGCCGATTCCACCAATTCCGATAATTCCTATTTTTATTGTATCTGAGTTCATATTGTAGTATTTTGGGTTTAAATTCGTAATGCAAAGTAAATAGGTTCATAATCATTAATTGATGTAAAAATATAGGTTATATTTGTAAAAATTAAGGATTATGAAAGACACGTTTTTTATATACAAAGATTTCGAAATTTATTCGGTAGAAGAACTTACCTGGAAAAAGGAAGTTCACAGGCATAACTTTTTCGAATTATTGTATATTGAATACGGAACGGGAAATCATACTTTAAATTCGATTCCGCACCAGTATAAAAAGCACGATATTTATTTGCTTACCCCAAAAGATTATCACTCTTTTAAGACACTGGACCCTACAAAATTTCACTGTTTGCGTTTTCTGCCCGGTTTTTTTTCGAATAAAAAAGAAATCGAAGAAATCGAGAAGTTGTTTTACTACCACAATCAAACCAACGGTAATTTGGTTTTCCCTGAAGACGATAAAGCCTTTTGCGAATTGCTTATTGTAAAAATACTGGATGAAATAGCAAAGCAAAAAGAACAAAACGAAATTATAATCAAGACTTTGATGATGTCGCTGATTCAAATCATTCGAAGAAACGCCAGTATCAGTGAAAGAAATTTAAACCTGCAAACGACTCAGGTATTAAAGATAGATACTATTTTGAGTTACATTCGCTCTAATATTGCCAATCCGCATTTGTTAAGGAAAAAAGAAATCGCCAATCATTTTAATGTTTCGGTCAATTATATTGGCGAGTATTTTAAAACGCATTTAAATATTACTTTAAGAGACTATATCGAGCAGACAAAGCTTAAAGTTGTCACAGAGAAATTAAGCAAAAGCAATCTGACTTTCTCAGAAATCAGCAACGATCTGGGCTTTATCGACAGCAGCCATTTTAATAAATTCATAATGCGAAGCACCGGAATTTCTCCCTCTGAGTTTAAAAAAGCATTAAGTAGTACTTCATAACGTATTACTAGCTTTCTTAAAAATAATGGTGTTGCCATTCTATGTATATTCAAGCAGAAGGCTCACACGGCAGCTCAAAGTTGTTGCAAAATACAAAATGAATAAATTTGTAACCATTTGTGTTTCAAAATTTCTGTTTCAAAAAAAAGAAACATAAATTTTGAAACAATTTTTGTAACAAAGTCAACAGTGCGATAGATAAAAAAAGTAAGAAAAATCTTTTAAAAAATGAAAGTTTTTTCTTATTTTTGCAGCTCTTAAATCTTCACATTAAGAACGTATTAAAATTGCCTGGGAACAGGTTTTATATTCACTAAAAATGGAAGATATGAGTACAAACACTTTTTCAAAAGAAACTGAAACAAGATTAATTGATTTTTTTAACCACATCATAGCCCCGGAGGATATGGCGAAGGTAATCCGACAGGTAAATTATACAATGGCCTTAGGTGTGATGCGGGAAAAGGAAACTCCCCAAAACGGAATAGAAAACAACTTTTACTGGCTGAATGAATTGGCCGAAATTTTAAATCCTTATTTAGAAGTGGAATAAGTTTTTTCTTTGGTATTATTTTTAAAATGAGAAACCTCGATCTTGGAAAAGGTCGAGGTTTTTTGGTTTAATAAATATACAATAGCCTCCTGCTTTAGCTGGAGGTTTATAATAGAATAGTAAAAGGGCTTTAGCCAAAAATAAACATTCGGCTAAAGCCAAAATCTTATAATACGAAATTCCTCCAGCTAAAGCAGGAGGCTATTCAACCTTTTGAAACTTAAAAAAAGAATTAAAGTTTGCTCTCGTCCCAAAGTTTCGGGATCGCGATTGCGTCTTTGTGAGAGATTTTCTGTTGCTTATTACAATACGTACAAGGTTTTAAAAACCTTGCAGGAAAGCCTGAAAAAATAAAAATAAAATTTTCTTGTATGACTTATATGGTAGAAAAAACTTTACTAGTAAATCCGCAACGAGAATTAAATCTTTGTCGAACCACTTGCTAAGATTTCTCCTTCGTCGAAATGACAGAAAGTGAAAATAAAAACTTTGCGTCTTTGCGGGATTATTTTTATTTTCATAAGCCTTGTCCCGAAGCTTCGGGACGTTCAGGATGACAATTAGAGGATTTAAGAATAATCTAAAAACTTTGTGAATCGCCACTAAATCTTCCATAAAAAAAGGACGATACTTTATAATGTATCGTCCTTTAAGATATTTTATCTACATTTTAAAATTAGCTTTAAAATGTAGCTATCAGAATGAATTATTTTACAATAATTTCTTTGTTTAAATATTGATTTCCTACCTGGAAAACAAAAAAGTAAACTCCTTTTGACCAGCTAGATACTTCTACCTGAGTAGGATTTGCTATAGTTTTTACTAATGCACCTGTAGAAGAATAAATTTTTACTGCATCTATAGGATCCGGAGAACTAATAGAAACCGTATGACTTGCAGGGTTTGGATAAACTTTGATTGTATTATTTAAAACAACATCATTCAGACCCAAATTATATTGACAATTGATGCTAAAAGTTACTGTTTTATCGTAAACCCATGTTGTAGTTCGAACACTATTAAGGTCATCAACTTGTATACAGCTTAAATCCGGGTTTAAACTGGCTTTCATTAAATTAAAGAAAAGTGTTTTTCCGTTATTTAAGTTCAAAGACCTAAGTTTATTAGCTCTGCAATCTATAGAGGTCAGTTTCACATTTAAACTAATGTCTATATCCACAATTTTATTATTCTCGCAGCCAAGGTCGTAAAGCACTAGATTTTTAGACAAGTCTAATGCAGTAAGCAGGTTTGATCCTGTTCTTAATCTTTCCAGTTTAGTATTGTTAGAAAGGTTTAATGATGGGATCTTATTAGTACCACACTCCAGCGTTTCTAAATTTACAAGTGCTGATGTATTCAACGCTGTTAAATCATTTCCAACAACGTATAATCCATCTAACTTGGTATTGCTACTTAGATCTACTGTTATTAAATCGTTATAGTTAGCATTTAATCCGGTAAGGTTTATAAAAGCTTCAATTCCGGATAAATTTTTGATTGATTGCCAGCTACAATCCATGTATCCTGTGAAAGCTTCCGCTTCGGTTTTGCTTATTTCAGCATCACCATCTGTGTTAATCTCCGTTTTTCCAACTAAAAAGGCTTTGAATTTTACATCCGGAATTGTAATGTTTTGCGATTGTACTGCTGAAATTGCCAGTAAAAGAAATGTAGAAAGAGTAATTTTCATTTTCATAGAAAAAATTTTAAGGATTAATTTGTAGCGCAATTTAGAAATTTTAACATTATAAAAAAATGTTAATTATACAATTTATACAAAGTTTACTTACAATGGAATGTCTATTAAAAAATTAAATTTCAAATCGATATTCGATTTTTTTTTACTTACTGAAAGGAGAATATTTTTTATAGGAAAAGCATTAAAAAAGAGGAGTACGATAGCAGGAAATAGCTACTTAAAAACCTTAAGGTTTTCTTTAATTAAAAGTTTTGAAAAAAAAGAGCATAAAAACTTTGCTCCCGAAGCCTCGGGATTCTGTCTTTGCAAGCCAATTTCATCAGCCAAGTTATTACCTTCAAGGTTAGAAAAAACCTTGCAGGAAACTTGAAAGAAGAAGCCTTCTATGATAAAAAAAGGACAGCACTTTTGTATGTGCTGTCCTTTAGGCAAATGGTACAGATTTTTGGTAATCTACTATAAGGAGACTAAAACGCAGGTTATTCGTTTATAATGTCGCCTTCCTTAGTTTCTTCACTGGCAATTTTCACCAGTTTATCTTGCGGGTTCAAATCGCCGAAAATTTCAATTTTATCGTCGATTTCTCTTCCCCTTTTTACGTCTACCCGTGTTGCTTTATGATTCAGGACTTTGATTACAAAAGTACCTTCGGCAGAATTGACAAGTGCTGATTTCGGGATTACAAACGTGCTGTCTTTAGCGTTAAGCGGTAAAAGCACTTCGGCCACCATTCCCGGTAATAAATTTTTCTTAGTATTCTGAACATCCATTTCTACACGTTCCGAACGAAGTTTCAAATCTAAAGCTCCCGACATTCTGGTAATGGTTGCTTTAAACGTTTCCGGTAACGATTTTACATTAAAACTCATTTCGTCGCCATTGTGTAAATATCCCGTATACAATTCCGGAACCGAAACGGCCAAACGTAATTTGTTTTGTTGCTGAATCGTCAGTAAAGGCAAATCTGATCCTTTTCCGGCTGGGCCTACAAAGGTTCCAAGATTCACATTTCTTGCTGCCACAACACCGTCAAAAGGCGCACGGATTTCAAGATACCCTCTCATGATCGACACTTCTTTGTGGGCTGCCACTGCCGCCTGATATTGGGCGTAATCGGAGTTTTTCTTTCCGTTGGCCATTTCCAGATCATTTTTAGAAATTGTTCCTTCCACTTTGCTCGTTTCATACAAACGGTTGTAGGTACTTTTGCTGGTAGCGTAAATGGCTTCCATCGATTTTAATCTCGATTCGGCTGCCGCCAGTTGTGAACTGATTTCGGGTGCTTCCAAAACAATCAGAAGTTGTCCTTTTTTTACCTGAGTACCAATATCTACTTTTAGTAATTTCACGAAACTGCTTACTTTGGCATATAAATCTACTTGTTGAAAACCGGTTAATTCGGCAGGCAAACGCAATTCTGTCGTTAGCTTTTCTTTTTGTAAAAGGAAAGTTTCTGTTTTAGGCTCCAGTTCCGGAGTAACCGTTTCTTCTTTCTTTGAATTACAACTGGCTAGAAAAAATACAGCTGTAAAAAATAATGCGGTCGATTGTATAATTTTATTTTTCATAAATGTGAAAGTTATTTTAGAAAGGTCATTTATGTTATCACCTTTTAATTTATTGGTATTTGTTTTCAACAAATTAGTTTTTAGTGGTGATTTCATTTTCTGATTTTAAGGATGAGATATAATGGATGCTTTCTTCGTCTTCAGGATCTAAGGAAACCGACTGTGTTGTGGTATGTTCCTGTGCCCAGGCAAAGATAAGTGGCAGGATTAGTAAAACGGCAAAGGTCGAGAATAATAATCCGCCAATAACGGCTCTACCCAACGGTGAAACCTGATCGCCGCCTTCTCCGTGTCCAATTGCCATTGGCAACATTCCCGCAATCATCGCGACAGAAGTCATGATAATCGGACGAAGACGTAAGGCCGCTGCTTCACGGGCCGATTCTAAGGCATTCCCGTTTCGTTTTCGCAATTGTTCTGCGTTGGTGACCAGTAAAACGGCATTGGCAATCGAAACCCCAACCGACATAATGATTCCCATATACGATTGCAAGTTTAACGTTGAACCTGTCAGCGTCAGCATCAATAACGCTCCTAAAACAACCGCCGGAACTGTGGTTAAGATAACCAGCGACACTTTGAACGATTGAAAATTAGCGGACAACATTAAGAAGATTACAAATATGGCAACCAATAATCCTACCTGTAAACTGCTTAATGTTTCGCTTAATACTTTACTTAAACCAATTGGCGTAATGAATAACCCCCTCGGTAATTCTCCCAATGCGTTTATTGTTGCATCCACATCTTTTACGGCCGTTCCTAAATCGGTCTGGCTAATGTTGGCTGTAACGGTAATGTATGGCATAGCCCCTAAATTGTCATTTTCACCACTTACAAATCCGGGTGTAATTTTGGCAACGTCACTTAATACAGGACGAAGCGAGTTTTTCAATACCGGAATTTCTCCAATATCGGTTTTGCTTTTCATTTTGTTCAAAGGCACCTGCACCTGAACGTTATACGATAATCCGGCTCTTTCGTCGACCCAGGTGTTTTTCTCTGTATATCTGGATGATGAAGTTGAAGCGACCAATGATCTTGAAATATCATTCATATCTACGCCTAATTCAGCGGCACGCGTTCTGTCAATATCAATATTCATGGCCGGATAATGAATGGGTTGACCAATTTGTACATCTCTGAAATAAGAGAATTTTTTCAGTTTCTCTACGATTTGATTGGCATATAATTCATTGCGTTTTTTGTCTTTTCCGGCAATACGGACTTCGATTGGAGTAGGGGAACCCTGGCTCAATACTTTATCGGTCAGTTCGATTGGTTCAAAAGAAAGTTTTACATCCGGAAGGACTTTTTTAATTCGGGCTCTGAAGTCGTCTTTAAAGTCATCCATATCGGTATGGTATTCTTTTAAACTCACCTGAAAAACGGCTTCATGCGAACCTGCCATGAACAAATAAATCGGGTTGATCGAGAATAACGATGGATGTTGTCCCACATAAACAGAAGAGATTCCGATATGTTCCTTGCCCACCATTTTTTGCAATTCCTTCAATACAATAATCGCTTTCTCTTCGGTACGTTCTAAACGGGTTCCGTCGGGAGCACGCATTCTTAACTGGAACTGACTTGAGTTTACTTTAGGAAAAACATCTTTTCCGATAAAAGAAATAAAAACTACAGCAAGCACCGTAATTCCGATAAGATACACTAAGGCGGTTATTTTTTTATAAGGAAACAAACGATCCAAAGTTCTCATAAAACGGATTCTGAAGCGTTCGAAAGCACCAATTTTCCCGTTATTGTCCGTATCTGTTTTTTCAACATATCCTTTTTTCTGCGTGATCAGGTCTTTCTCCGATTCAGGTGTCAGGCCGCAGGCGTTAAATTCTGCTTCATCATCTGTAATCGCCGGACCATGTTCGTGCTTCGGGTGCGCTTTCATCAGCCAGTTCGCCATTACGGGAACAAAAGTCTGTGACAGTAAAAACGAAATAACCATTGAGAATCCGATTGCTAAAGCCAAAGGCAAAAACAACGCTCCCGGAATACCCACCATGGTAAATGCCGGAGCAAATACCGCCAGAATACAAAGTAAAATCAATAATTTAGGCAAGGCAATTTCCTGACAGGCGTCCCAAATGGCGAGTGCCTTGGGTTTGCCCATATCGAGATGCTGGTGAATGTTTTCGATTGTAACCGTACTTTCATCTACCAAGATTCCAATCGCCAGAGCCAGTCCGCTTAAAGACATTAAGTTGATCGTTTGTCCGAATAATTTAAGGAATAAAACCCCTGAAATAATCGAAATCGGAATGGTTAAGATTACGATCAGCGCCGCACGTCTGTCACCAAGAAAAAGTAACACCATTAATCCGGTTAAAACCGCTCCGATAATTCCTTCGGTAATCAAACTTTTAACCGAGTTGATTACATAAACCGACTGGTCAAATTCGTAGGATAATTTTACGTCTTCCGGTAATGTACTTTGAATTTTAGGCAATTCCGCTTTCAATTTCTGAACCACATCCCAGGTCGAAGCATCTCCCGCTTTTGCAATACTGATATAAACCGAACGTTTTCCGTTGACCAAAGCATAACCGGCCGTAATATCGGCACCATCTTTTACCGTGGCAACATCACCCAGTTTTAAGTTTTGAACCCCGCCTTTAAACAAAGGAATCTGCTCAAAATCCTTAACTTCTTTAATTGTATTGTTGGTAGGTGTAATATAATTGACATCGCCCATTCTGACATTCCCTGAAGGAGCCGTCTGATTGTTGATACGGATCGCCTCAACCACCTGATCCGGAGTCATATTGTGCGAACGTAATAAATCGGGATCAACGTTAACCTCAATTGTTCTTGGGCTTCCGCCGAAAGGAGCCGGAGATAATAAACCGGGAATCGAAGTAAACGAGGCACGCACGTAAACGTTGGCTAAATCCTGCAGTTCGTTATTCGATCTGATTTTACTGCTCAAAACCAATTGTCCGATCGGTAGGGAAGAAGCATCGAAACGAATGATAAACGGAGGTTGCGTCCCCGGAGGAAATGCCGCCTGAATCCTGTTCGAAAGGGAACTCAGTTCGGCTGCTGCCTGCGCCATGTTGGTGTTTTCATAATAGGTTAACTTCATGATCATTAACCCCTGAATATTTTTGGTTTCAACTGATTTTACACCATTGGCAAAAGGTAAAATGTTGACATAAGTTTTAGCAAAATAAGCCTCCATCTGGTCGGGGGTATACCCTCCGAAAGGATGCGCAATATAAATTACCGGCAGGTTCATTTTAGGAAGAATGTCTACCTTAATGTCCTTGATGGCACCAATTCCGAAGAAAAATAAACCAGCAACCATTACCAGGATGGAGATGGGTTTGCGGAGTGCGAAACGTATTAAATTCATTACGATCTATAATTAAAATTCATTTATAAATAAGTCAAAATTGCCGGTTGCGGCCACTTTTAGCAAATACGATTGCCACACATTGTTATTGGTAATATCACGATCAATTTCGGCACGGTTTAACGTATACATGATTTGTGTTAAATCGGTCAGATCCGTTAATCCGTTTTTGTATAAAGTCGATTTTTGCAGGTAAGCTTTTTTGGCAGCATCAACCTGAATAGGTGCTTCGGCATAATTGTCCAAAGTGATTTTGATCTTATCATCGGCAAAATTCATTTGCGATTTCAGTTCCCGGTCTGCCTGATTGTATTCTTCCTGTAAAGCCTGTGAAACAAACTTCTGAGCGCTTACCTGTTTGCTCATTCGGAACGGAGTAGTCAGGTTCCAGCTAATTCCAATTCCAACCAGATAATTGGTGCGATCCGGATTTACGCCATCCCAGTAGTTTCTGGTAAAAGCGGTCTGATCGGTAATATAATCAGATTGAAATCCTGATGCTCTGGTCTGCAGGACACCAAAAGCGGTCATGGTCGGGTAATAAAAATGTTTGTATAATTTAGCCTGCTGATTGCTGTAATCCATTCGGGCTTTGTACAATTGAAGTAACGGATGCAGACTATCAGTCGTTTTTTCAGCCACTAATAATGCTTTCGGAACATTATTGACAAAAAGCGTATCAACAGCAAAATCCTGAGGGGCAACGCCCATTAGATCGACTAATTTATTGTTCTGTTCCTTGACGAAATTCCGGGCCAGATTCAGCGCAATTTTAGCTTTCGAAACTTCGGCTGTCGCTAAAGTGGAATCTACTCCGGCCAATAATCCGTTTTTTACCCTCGCAGCAGCAGTTCTTTTGAAAACTTCAGCACGACTTAAATTCTTTTGCTGTGAAATCAATAAACGCTGACTTGCCAGCAAATTAAGATAAGCGGCAGAAATCCGGATTTCCTGCTGGAACATTTCTTGCTTTAAATCGGTTTCTTTCGTCTGAACGTCCATTTTAGCCAAATTGATTTTTTCTTTCGCTTTTCCGAAAGTGAAAAAATCCCAATTCATATTGACTAAATAAAGCGCTCCAAAAGCAGAATTCCAGTTCTGATCCGGTAAAGCCGGTCCGGAAGAAGCCGTTCCCAAACCATTGAAACCATACAAAGCACCGTTTTGGCCGTTGATGGTTCCGTAATCCTGTTGAGCCGACAAGTTCAGGTTGGGTAAATAATCGCGTTTTGATTGTTTCAGCGTCTCCCGCGATGCATTGGTGTAGTTGTTTTTTGCTCTGATTGAACCGTAGTTTTCAAGCCCCGTTTTTATAGCTTCTTTTAAAGACAGGGTTTGTGAATAACCAAGAGTGGCAAAAATCAAGAAAAATAGTAAAGTAATTTTTTTGAAATACATAAAATTCGTGGTATCAAATTATGAAACAAAATTATTTTACTTCCAATGATTTTTGTCATCTTAAATGATGTAATACGATTAAAAATGACGAATTGAATTGGTCATTTAATGGAAAAATTAAATAAAAATAAGTGGTTAATTTGTAAACTATTTTAAGTTTAAAAAATGAATAAAAAATTTGATAACATATTGGATAACAAATGGTGGCAGGAGATTGCCGTTGTTGCCTTTTCATTTACGATCTACACGTTAAAAAATGACTGGATGTTATTTAGTTCTTTTACTTCCATATTAATGGGGGTTTTTTTCTATTTTATTTTATACATGCACGCCCAGTTCAACCGTTTTTTACTGTTGCCCATACTTTTCAAAACCAGAAGACCCGTAACCTATATCTTACTGACGCTGTTTGGGGTGTTTGTGTTTTCAATTGTCTTATATGAAATAACGATGCTGGATATGTTCAGCAATTGCCGTTTGTACCAAAATTCACATCAGAGAAGTTATGTCTATCAGCTCGCCAGCGTTTTAGGAACACTGGTTTGTATACTGAGCCCGATCATTGTTTTCAAGTTCTACAGAATTCACAGAAAACAAACCGATGAAACTTTATTGTTCAATCAGATGCAGCTGAATTCTTTGAAAGGACAATTGAATCCGCATTTCTTATTCAATACTTTCAATACGCTGTACGGAATAAGTCTCGAATTTCCGGACAGAACGCCGGATCTGATTATGAAAGTTTCGCAACTTATGCGCTATCAGCTGGAAAGTAATAATAAACAATGTGTATCTTTAGAAGACGAACTGGAATTTATAAACAGTTATGTACAGCTTGAAAAAGAAAGGGTAGGATATCGTTGTGACATTACGTATGATTGTAAAATCGACAACGAAAATGCCTATAAAGTATCACCCATGCTGTTGATTGCTTTTATTGAAAATGCCTTTAAACACGGAACCTGCGCGATCGAAAAATGTTTTGTACGTATTATCGTTACGGTAGAAAACGGCTTGTTGCATTTGCATGTTGTCAATTCAATTCCAACCAAGAAAACAGATGTTGTTTCGACAAAGATTGGTTTGAAAAACACGATTGAACGTCTGAACCTGATTTATGGAAAAGACTATAAACTGAATATTCAGGACGATAAAAATACGTATATAGTTGATTTGAAATTACAACTGAAAAAGTTCGTATAATGACAGAATCTAAAAAATGTATTATTGTTGATGATGAGCCGGCAGCGCATTATGTGCTGGCCAATTATATAAAGCAAAATCCAAATTTGGAACTTGTTTTTCAGGGGTATAATGGTATTGAAGCCATGAATTATCTTCGGGAAAACAAAGTTGACCTGATGTTTCTGGATATTAATATGCCGGAGATTTCAGGTATGGAACTGCTCAAGATTCTTCCTGTACATCCTAAAACGATCTTAACGACTGCTTATTCTGAATTTGCACTCGAAAGTTATGATTATGGTGTCATTGACTATCTTTTGAAACCCATTTATTTTCCCAGATTTCTTAAAGCAATAGATCGTTTTTTTGCCACTGAAAATGTAAAAGCGAAACAAGATGAAGTGGTAGTCAATTCGGTTAGTGTAAAAGTAGATAGCTATGTAATTGATATAAAATTAGACCAGCTTTTGTTTGCACAGAGTTTTGGAAATTATGTGAAATTATATACCACCAAACGGACGTATCTGGCTTCGATTACAACCAGTGAACTCGAGAAATGCCTTCCGGAGAAAAACTTTATGCGCATTCATAAATCCTATATTGTGGCCTTAGATAAAATTGAAGCTACGGAGAAGGATTTTATCGTTATAAAAAAAGAGAAATTACCAATCGGAATTACCTACAAGCGGGAACTATCGGATCGGCTAAAAAAATAAAAAGTTTTACAGAAATTCATTTTAAATTCATTTAATAGTAGTAGTTTTATTACGCATTTTAAAGATGGTTTAATTTAAATATTGAAATCATGAAAAACTTAATTTTAGCTTTCGCTTGTTTTTGCAGCAGTTTTTTGATGGCACAAAACGGAATTATGCCAACAGGAGTAATCACTCCGCCAGAAAAAGTCAGATTTACTTTTGAAAAAGAGTATCCGAAAAAAGTTCCGGTCTGGTCGATAGAATACGTGGGAGATGATAATGATGAAATCAGATATGAAGCGAAGTTCAATGCTGATAATAATACAAAAGCACTGGCTGTCTACGATAATCTGGGAAATCTAAAGGCCTATGAATTACAGATTCCGCTGAGCCAGCTTCCCCAAAAAGCGCAGGCGTACCTGAAAAATAACTATTCCGCTCAGGCAATTCGGGAAATTGCAGTAGTTGTCGATTATAAAAACAAAACAACCTACGAAGTCGGAATAGAAAAAGAGAACAAATTTTATGATGTGGTCTTCGATAAAAATGGAGGTTTTGATGTCATCATTCAAAAAGATTAAAAACAAGAATTCTTACTAACTCAATATATTTCAATGACAAACCCGACAGGTTTTAAACCTGTCGGGTTTTGTTTTATAATCAGGATACGAAAAAATGGATTTAGATTGTCAAACCCGACAGGTTTAAATAGAAGACATCTAACATCTAACATCTAACATCTAATATCTAACAATTACAACATCATACCACCGGAAACCTCTATACGCTGTGCATTTACCCAACGGGCATCTTCGGTACATAAAAAGGCAACCACACCACCAATATCATCCGGTAATCCAACCCTTCCTAAAGCGGTTAAAGAAGCGATATGCTGGTTAAGCTGCTCATTGTCTCTAACGGCTCCGTGACCAAAATCAGTTTCAATAGCACCGGGAGCAACAACATTTACTTTTATTTTTCGATCTCCCAACTCTTTTGCCTGATATTTAGTCAGCGTTTCGATTCCGCCTTTCATAGATGCATAAGCAGAATAACCAGGGAACGAAAATCTCGCCAAACCGGTAGATATATTGATAATTCCACCACCGTCATTCATGATGGTTAATGCTTTTTGAGTTAGAAAAAACGGGCCTTTAAGCTGAATATTACTCAACTCATCAAAGTCTGCTTCCGTAGTTTCCATGTACGGTTTATGAATTCCGATTCCGGCATTGTTCACCAGAAAATCGAATTTATCAGCGTTAAAAGTAGTTTTTAAAGCTGTTTGTACGCTTCCTAAAAAAGTAGCAAAAGTATCGGATTGCGCCACATTCAATTGAATGGCAACCGCTTTCTGCCCTAAATTTTCGATTTCTTTTACCGTATCTTCCGCTTCTTCTTTTTTACTGTTGTATGTCAGAATAACGTTAATTCCTTTTTTTGCTATAGCCAATGCCATATTTTTCCCTAAACCTCTGCTTCCGCCTGTTACTAAGGCGATTTTTGTATTTACTGCCATTTTTAGTTGTTTTTAAATTTTGATTATTTGTATTGAAATGCTATCGCGGATTAGTAGATTTAAAATTTAAAAAATCCCCTAAATCTGCTAAATCTGCGAGAGAAAGAAAAACATAGAGAAGTGTTATCTTAATTAGAATGCATTGCATTAAAATGATTTCTCAAATCTTCAGCACTTGCGTTTAATCGTGTTTCGCTGGTTCCAAAAGTAAGTTCGCTCCTTCCGTCTTTCAATTGCTCAAAAATAGATTCGATAAAACTGCTCACACTCGGATGCGCATCGTGAAGACCGGTTCCGCCAAGATTCGTGTTTAGTGCCGGTGGAATAATTTCGATCACTTCAATATTTTTTGATTTCAGGATATGACGAAGTGAAAGCGTAAACGAACGGAAAAAAGCTTTTGTGGCCGAGTATACCGGAATTTTTGCAAAAGGTGAAAAAGCCAGCCCCGACGTCACATTCATCACCGTCGTAAGTGATTTTAAATTCATAAATAAAGAAGTCAAATGCAATGGTGCTTCAATATTCGTATTGATTTCGGCTTTAGCGCTTTCGTAAAAATCAGCATCCGTAACCGAAACCCATTTCTGAATTCCTGCATTGTTGATTAATACATTTAAGTCGCTGTGATTTTCGTTAATCCATTCGTAAAGCGCTACACGCTCTGCCTCAACAGACAAATCACATACTTTGGTTAGTACAGCCGGAAACTGAGCCTTAACTTCATTCAAAACCGATTCTCTTCGACCACAAATAATTACAGTATTATTTTCTTCAATAAATCGTTGTGTAAGTCCCAGACCAATACCGGTTGCACCACCGGTGATTAAAATTTTGTTGTTTGATAAATTCATCTTTTCGATCTTTTAAATTGATAAGACAAAGGTAGGAGTGAAGTAGTATTGGGGAATTGTAAATATCAAACCGTTATTTGCAAAATTCAAATCATGAATATTTAAAAGCTAAATTTCAAACTCCAAATTCCAAATTCCAAATTCCAAACCTAAAATCAGCTTCTAAAAGCTAAAGGGGTAAAGGTGGTTTGTTTTTTAAAGAAATTAGAAAAATGCGCCAGTTCTTCAAAACCTAAAGAATACGCAATTTCAGAAATGTTCCAGTCGGTTTGTTTTAAAAGAATTTTGGCTTCGCTGGTTAATCGGCTGCTGATTAATTCAGTGGTCGTTTTTCCGGTATTTTCTTTTAAAACCTTATTCAGGTGATTGACATGCACGGATAACCTTTCGGCAAAATCCTTTGCTGTTCTGAGCATAAGTCTCTGATGCGGAGATTCTATGGGGAATTGTCTTTCTAATAATTCGGCAAATAAAGAAGAAACCCTGGCAGCAGAATTGTGCTTCGAATATAAGGCTGTTAGAGGCTGAAGCTTTTGTCCAAAGTGAATTAATTCGGCAACATAATTCCGAATCAAATCATACTTGTAAACGTAATCGGAATTGATTTCTTTTTGTATTTTGTTGAATATCAGTTCTACTTCGATAACTTCTTCATCAGATAACTGAAAAACAGGATAACCGTCCGTTGCAAAAATAGGCAGTTCGTCAAGGTCAATTCCGCTTTTGTTTTTGGAAAGAAATTCACTCGTAAACACGCAAAACTGCCCGGATTGATTCGTGTCCTGGGGAAGATAATTATAGGGGATTTTGGGAGTTGCAAATAAGAGCGCATGCTGCTCTATTTCAATGATTTTGTCTGCATATTCAGCCCTGTTTTTTCCTTTTATCAGACTTATTTTATAATAAGCCCTCCGGTCATACGGCATAATGGATTTCCCCTGGAGCCTGTCTAAAAGTTCTTTAATGTCAAACACATTAAAATGACCAATTTCCTTTTTAATGTCGTTGGGTAATAACGAACTCGGTTCAACAGATGAACCTTCAGTAATGTCCTGGTAAAATGAGTCTAGTGATTTCATAAAAGAATTGTAAAATTCAAATATACGAAATTTGTTTTGGGTTTCAAGTTTGAGGCTTCAAGTTTGAGGCTTCAAGTTTGAGGCTTCAAGTTTGAAGTTTCAAGTTTCAAAATTCTCTCATTATCTAATTCTCATTATCTAATTTTCAAATTTTCAAATTTCAAAACAAACTTCCCTGGACTAATTCCGCTTGCGGATTACTGCCAAAAGAAAAAGTATCAATAACAAAAAACTGTCTCTTAACAGGATCTAATTCGCGCAAAACAATTTCACAACATAAAAAATCAATAGCTATTGTAGTAAAAAGCTGCGATGCTATTTTAAGATTTTCGGGAGTTAATCTTCGGCCAATAGACAGGTGTGGATCTTCGCTCTTTTTTAGTTTTAAAGGTTTTAAAACTTCATGTGTTTTTTTCATGATCGGCTTTAAATTGTTTTTGGAATCTTCATTCGGAGCAATAAAAAAGGCACCGCTATTTTCGTAAGACCCAAAATGATCCAGATAAACGGGAAAAGGAGTAAATGTATCGCAGATTCTAAAAACCTTTTGTTTGTATATTTCTATTTGAGAATCATCAATGGTAAATTCACAAATTGTGATATGGGCGGTCGAATTTTTACTGTTGTACCAGCCAATTTTGGTTTCCAGATAATCTTTAAGGGTTTTGATCGCAACGATTACATCTTGCGAGGGATAAATGGCAACAGAATACTTTTTCTCCATTTCATCAGTTTTGGTTGAGACAAATTTAGAGTTAATAATGGTAATTAGATAATTGGATAATGTGAAAATGAGAGAATTTGGAAACCTTAAACCTGAAACTCAAGATCAGTTCTATAGTTTTCCTTTTAAGTGCAACCTGTGGTAGATTTCAGATTGCAATAATCCGCTTCCGCCGCCAAAATGTTCTATTACTTCTACTTCCGGATGGTGTTTTAAACAAAATGAAGTGAACTCTTTTTCGACATGATCCTCGATGGCAGAACTTAACAAGACCATATCAATTTTGTTTGCCAGAAAATAGTCCTGTGCTTCATTTTCGTCACTAAAACCAACAGCATTCCAGTTTTCATTAGCATTGACAAGTCTTAGCAGAATGGTTAAAATGGCTTCGTTTTTTCCGAGTATTAAGAATTCAAGTGTTTTCATAATCAGTAGTTTGTTTGACAAATTTATTGGATTAATAATAATTTCAACTTAACCTGGATTAAGATTTTTTTTTAAGTCTCAGTCTCAGTCTCAAATGTTCAGTCTCAAATGTTCAGTGGTAAAAAAATATTTGACAAATTTATGTCTTTGGATGGATTGCTAACTTGATCTGATACAAGGAACTACAATTGTAAAATTATAAATTATTGAAAAGATTTTGTTAGAATGTGGGAAACCGTAATTATTTCTATATCAGACCATGTAAATTTGTATCACAGAAGCGGAATGTGATCTATGTTTTTTGCCTTTTCAGTCAGTATTGAGGCTTCTGTGTTACTGTTTTTTTGGAGAAAAACAATTTAGTTAAAAGAAAAATTGGATAGATTCATTTGATCGTGGTTGCTTTGTAATAATACAATAAAGTCTGTTTTTCTATGGTCTATAGATTTGGTTATTTGTTTAGCCGGATCTATAGACTTTTTTTTATTTTAATAAGAGCGGTCTTTTAATCCATAATTGGATGACGTCCCGGTTGATTTTAAATTTTTGAGGTGAACAACCATAGTAATTTTTAAAAGCTGCCGAAAAATGGGATACCTCTTTATAGCCACATTTACAGACAGCCTCATTTGTTATGGCTTTATTTTAGAATGATCAGTTTTAGAACTTATTGCTTTTTAGCCAGTCTTCACATTGTTTAGTCCAGTATTTATTGGTGTCTCCAATGCCCAATCCGAAGCCGTGGCCGCCATTTTCATATAAATGTAACTCGGCTGTAACTTTATTTTTTTTAAGTGCCAGATAGTAATTAATGCTGTTTTCAGGTAAAACGGCGCCATCATCTGTAGCGTGTATCAGAAATGTTGGAGGAGTCTGAGCGGTTACCTTTTTTTCATTAGAAAAAGAATCAATTAATTCCGAAGAAGGATTTTGCCCCAGTAAGTTAGTTTGTGAACCTTTATGGGTGATTTCATTTTGCATAGAAATTACGGGATAAATCAAAAGAGCAAAATCAGGGCGTGCACTTACTTTAGAGGTAGTTTCATATACTTTATCATCATAATGGGTAGCTAGCGTAGAAGCCAGATGTCCGCCTGCAGAGAAACCCAGAACTCCAACTTTATTCGGGTCAATATTCCATTTAGAGGCATTTTGTCTGATATAACGTATCGATTCCTGCGCGTCCTGCAATGGTCCGATCGTTTTGTCTTTCATTATTAAATCACTCGGTAATCGGTATTTTAGTACAAAAGCCACGATTCCCAGACTATTAAACCATTCAGCGACTTTTGTACCTTCTTTATCAATGGCCAAATGCATGTATCCGCCACCCGGAAAAATAACGACAGCGGTTTGACTGGGCTTGCTTTCTTTGGGTAAAAAAACGGTTAGCGTTGGTGTTGTAACTAAAGTTGTACTCTGTACTTTACCGTCTTTTACAGTTTCTTTTTCGGTGTAATCCTGAGCTTTGATCTCTCCCGGTATCTTATTCCAAAGCGGTATAATCTGATTTTGTGCCTGTAATTGATTTAGCATTCCCAACAATAAAAGCAGATTCAGGAGTGCATTTTTTAAGATAAGGTTTTTTAATTTTTTCAATTTTATGAGAGTTTTGTAAGGTTTGCTTTCGTACATGAAATTCAAATTTAAGGTTTTATTGTTTCCCTTTTATCCCAATTTACAAACAACTGTAGTTTTTACACTAAAAAACACATGGAAAATGTTACAAATGGAGTAATTTCAGGACAATTTTGACACGTTAAACGGATTTTTTTTAGCTATTGTTATTTAACAAATATATTGTTTAATATGTAATTTAGCATTCTGTTTTTTGTGCGATGTGTTTATTTATCATAATAAAATAATTTTATATGCAATTTATTTGGATTATAAAGATTTAAAACTATATTTGTGCAATCGATTACATTATTTGATTTTTTGTTGCATTTAATGTTGATTATGAATACTGCAAGAAGCTAATTTAATTTATTGAAATTGTTTACCGGAAATATAAATTATACCAAAAAACCTTTACTATGAACCAGACCAATTCAGTTACTATCAGTCAGAAAAACACCTCCGTAGGGAAATATCGTTGGAGTATATGTGCCTTGTTGTTTTTTGCCACTACCATCAATTATTTGGACAGACAAGTACTTTCTTTGACCTGGAATGATTTTATTGCGCCTGAGTTTCACTGGACCAATAATGATTACGGAAATATTACCGCATTATTTTCTATTTTTTATGCAGTATCACTCTTGTTCGCCGGAAGGTTTGTGGATTGGCTGGATACTAAAAAAGGATTTCTGTGGGCCATCGGGATCTGGTCTCTCGGAGCTTGTTTACATGCTTTTTGCGGAATTGCAACGGCAGGAATAATGACAGGGAATTGGTTTGTTGGTTTTGAAGGTGCTAGAGAAATTATTCATTTAGTAAAAGATACAGGTTTGGTGATTAATGTAAGTGTGGCTTTATTCATATTTGCCCGTTTTGTATTGGCGGTGGGAGAGGCAGGAAATTTTCCGGCAGCCATAAAAACTACAGCAGAATATTTTCCTAAAAAAGACAGGGCTTTTTCTACCAGTATATTTAATGCCGGAGCAACAGTTGGGGCTTTAGCAGCTCCCATCTCAATTCCGTTTATTGCAAAATCTTTCGGGTGGGAAATGGCTTTTATTATCATTGGAGCTTTAGGTTTTGTCTGGATGGGATTCTGGGTTTTTATGTATGATAAACCGGAAAGACATAAAAGAGTTAGTGCCGCAGAATTAGAATACATTCAGCAGGATGATATTGCTGATGCTAAAATAGTGGGTTACGTGCCTGATACTTCGACAAAAGTGTCTTTTGTAGATTGCTTTAAATACAAACAAACATGGGCATTTGCTTTTGGTAAATTCATGACAGATGGTGTCTGGTGGTTTTTCTTATTCTGGACTCCGGCTTACCTGAGTTCTGTTTACGGAATGGATTCTACAGAAGCAGCTCTGCCATTATTTGTTTTATACATGATTACGCTGCTTTCTATTATCGGAGGCTGGCTGCCCACTTATTTTGTAGAGAAAAAAGGAATGAACCCCTACGAAGGAAGAATGAGAGCCATGCTGATCTTTGCTTTTTTTCCATTATTAGCCTTAATCGCTCAGCCTTTAGGATATATAAGTTACTGGATTCCGGTAATTATTATTGGAATTGCCGGGGCAGCGCATCAATCCTGGTCGGCAAATATTTTTACCACTGTGGGAGATATGTTTCCTAAAAAAGCAATTGCAACCATTACCGGAATTGGTGGTTTGGCAGGAGGAGTGGGTTCTACTATAATCAACAAAGGTTCGGGATTATTATTTGATCATGCCAAGGAAACCAATATGACTTTCATGGGTTTTCATGGAATTGAATCGGGATATTTTATCATTTTCTCTATTTGTGCCGTGTGTTATTTAACTGGCTGGATC
Source organism: Flavobacterium circumlabens (assembly GCF_004345565.1). Classification (GTDB taxonomy): domain Bacteria; phylum Bacteroidota; class Bacteroidia; order Flavobacteriales; family Flavobacteriaceae; genus Flavobacterium; species Flavobacterium circumlabens. The sequence goes on from NZ_SLWA01000007.1 coordinate 75,894, forward strand.
GTAATGAAATCACTGGTTCCTAAATACAGACCGATTACTGATCTTTAAGAGATTTAACCAACCAACTAACTAATCAACCAACCAAACCAATTAAATATGAATCAGGCTAATGCAGCAATCGGAAAGTATCGCTGGACAATATGTGGTTTAGTATTTTTTGCTACGACCGTAAATTATTTAGATCGAAATGTAATTAGTTATTTACGCCCTTTTTTGGCAGAGGCTTTTCATTGGACTCCGGAACAGGAAGTTATTGATTATTCTAATATTGAATTGGCTTTTAAAATCGCATATGCATTGGGTATGCTGGTTGCCGGAGGCATTATAGATAAATTGGGTACCAAATTAGGCTATGCAATTGCTACTGGTCTGTGGAGTCTGGCTGCTATAGGCCATGCACTGGCAACTGGTACGGGAGGATTTTTGATAGCCCGTGTGTTTTTAGGAATCACAGAAGCAGGAAATTTTCCTGCAGCCATAAAAGCTACGGCAGAATGGTTTCCACAAAAAGAAAGAGCATTAGCCACAGGAATATTTAATTCAGGCAGTAATATAGGAGCCATAATTGTTCCGTTGACCGTGCCTTTTATCGCCGAAAATTATGGCTGGCAATGGGCTTTTATCCTAACAGGAATTGTTGGTTTTGTCTGGTTGGTTTTGTGGTTTCTTCTTTATGAAATCCCTCAAAAACAAAAACGTTTGTCTCAGGCGGAACTAAATTATATCACTTCTGATAAAGTAGAAACTACTGAATCGGAAGATACCGAAAAAGTATCCTGGAGAAAGTTATTGTCTTTTCGTCAGACTTGGGCTTTTGCCATTGGGAAATTATTGACAGATCCGGTTTGGTGGTTTTATTTGTTCTGGTTGCCGGATTTCTTAATGAAACAATACAAACTCTCTTCTACCGAAATCATCTGGCCTTGTGCTTTAGTTTACATGATTGGCAGTATTGGCAGTATTGGAGGAGGCTGGCTTCCGTTAAAATTAATCAATAACAACTGGCCGGCTTATAAAGCCCGTAAAATCAGTATGCTGCTTTATGCCTTTGCTGTTTTACCGGTATTATTTTCCCAGTATTTAGGCGCAATCAATATGTGGCTGGCCGTTTTGGTAATAGGTTTTGCAGTTTCGGCACATCAGGCATGGTCGGCAAATATCTTTACAACGGTATCAGATATGTTTCCGAAAAAAGCAACTGCTTCCGTAACAGGAATCGGTGGTATGTTTGGAGCGCTGGGCGGAATTCTGCTGACTTTGGTGGTTCAGAAAAATATGTTCGTTTATTATACGAAAATCGGCCAGATAGAAACGGGATATTTTATCATGTTTTGTATTTGTGGTGCATCTTATTTGCTGGCATGGCTCATCATGCATTTGCTGGTTCCGAGAATGAAGAAGGTTGAATTATAATTCATTAAATGCTAAAATTAAAATAAATTTTAGTTAGAATTATGGTTTTTAAATATAAAAATATAATTTTGTGCAATCGATTACATTAAATGAAGAATTATGACAAAATATAGCTCAAGATACGCATCAAGTCCGGAAGCGGTCAAAAAATATGATACACAACAATTAAGAGATGAATTCTTAATTGATGATTTAATGAAGGAGGACGAAATTGTATTAGTCTACTCTCATTATGACCGATATATTGCGGGTTCAGCAGTTCCGGTAAAAAGTGAATTAATATTAGAGACTATTGATCCTCTTAAAGCTCCGTATTTTTTGGAACGAAGAGAAATTGGAATTATCAATGTTGGAGGAAGTGGTTCCGTTATCGTGGAAGGAAAATCATATGAACTAGGATTTAAAGATGCTTTATATGTCGGCAGCGGTAATAAAGAAGTCGTTTTTAAAAGTAGCGACAGCAATAATCCTGCTAAGTATTACATCAACTCTGCACCGGCTCATACCAGTTACCCAACGGTAAAAGTGAGTCTGGCAGAAGCCAATAAATTAGAATTGGGTACAATGGAAACGGCAAATCACCGTACCGTGAACCAAATGATTATAGGAAGTGTTGTAACCACTTGCCAATTGCAGATGGGAATGACAGAATTGAGACCGGGAAGTGTCTGGAATACGATGCCGGCACATGTTCACGATCGCAGAATGGAAGTTTATTTCTATCTGGATATTCCGGAAAATCAGGCAGTTTGTCATTTTATGGGACAGCCTCAGGAAACGAGACATATCTGGATGAACAATCATCAGGCTGTAATTTCTCCGCCCTGGTCTATTCATTCCGGTTCAGGAACCAGTAATTATACTTTTATCTGGGGAATGGCAGGTGAAAATTTAGATTACGGAGATATGGATGTTTGTAAAATCACAGATTTAAGATAAGATGACAAATTCATTATTTGATATAAACGGAAAAATTGCCCTTATCACAGGAAGCACACACGGGCTGGGAATGGCAATGGCAAAAGGACTGGGGCAGGCGGGAGCGATAATTGTGGTCAATGGCAACTCTTCTCAGCAAAAAATTGATGATGCCGTAAAAGAACTTCAAAACGAAGGAATCAATGCGGTTGGTTATAAATTTAATGTAACAGACGAGCAGGAAGTGATGGCTGCGGTTGAGAAAATTCAAAGTGAAGTCGGACCAATTGCTATTTTAATTAACAATGCCGGAATCATTAAAAGAATTCCGCTAATTGAAATGGAAGTGGCTGATTTTAAAGAAGTAATCGATATTGACCTGGTAAGCCCTTTTATTGTTTCAAAGCATGTTGCCAAAGGAATGATTGAAAGAAGACAGGGAAAAATAATCAACATTTGCTCGATGATGAGCGAATTAGGCCGAAATACAGTAGGAGCTTATGCTGCCGCAAAAGGCGGTTTGAAAATGCTGACGAAAAATATGGCTACGGAATGGGCAAAATACAATGTTCAGATCAACGGAATCGGTCCGGGGTATTTTGCTACAGAACAAACCAAACCAATCCGGGTAGACGGACATCCGTTTAATGATTTTATAATCAGCAGAACGCCGGCTGCAAAATGGGGAGATCCCGGTGATCTGGCCGGAGCAGCGATATTTTTATCTTCAAAAGCCAGTGATTTTGTCAACGGTCATATTTTATATGTTGATGGCGGAATCCTTGCAACCATTGGAAAACCTTCAAACGAAGAATAATTCTCAACTTATATTTTAAAAGACATGAGCGCTAATCAGACCTTCATAAACGATAATTTTTTACTGGAAAATAAATATGCTGAAGAGTTGTATCACAATTATTCTAAAAATCAGCCTATTATAGATTACCACAATCATTTAAATCCTCAGTTTATTGCCGAAGATAAAATCTTTGACAATATTACACAGGTTTGGATAAACGGGGATCACTACAAATGGCGCGCCATGCGTACGTTGGGTATCAGCGAGCAGTTTGTTACCGGAAGCGGTTCCGATAAAGACAAATTCTTAAACTGGGGAAAAACGGTTCCGTACACGATGCGTAACCCTTTGTATCACTGGACACATCTGGAACTGGCACGTTATTTTGATATTTATGATTTGTTGAATGAAAAATCAGCAGAGAAAATCTATATCGAAACTTCGGAGAAAATTAACTCAGAAGCCTACAGCACGCAAAATCTTCTTAAAAAAGTAAATGCGGAATTGGTCTGTACGACTGAAGATCCGATAGACAATTTAGAGCATCATCAAAAAATTGCTAAAAACCCTTTCGGAACAAAAGTGAGTACTGCTTTCAGGCCTGACAAAGCTATTTTGATTTCAAATGACGGATATAATGCCTATCTGGACACCTTAGGGGAGATATCGGGAATTGCGATTCATGCCTATTCTGATTTATGCGACGCCTTGAAAAACAGAATAGAATTCTTTGCTCAAAATGGCTGTAAATTAAGCGACCATGGTTTAGATCAGATTTATTTTGAAGAGTTTACGGAAGCTGAAGTCAATGTGATTTTCAAAAAGAAAAGAGAAAACAGAATTATAACTCCTGAAGAAGCTTTGAAATTCCAAAGTTCCATATTGTTGTTTTTATCCGAAACCTATCATGAAAAAGGCTGGGTACAACAATTTCACTTAGGAGCGTTGCGTAATAATAACGCTCGTATGCACCTAATTTTAGGACCTGATACAGGCTGGGATTCTATTGGAGATTATCCGCAGGCACAAAAACTATCGTCATTTTTAAACGCTTTGGACAGTAAAGATAAATTGACCAAAACAATTATTTATAACTTAAATCCGGCTGACAATGAAGTAATGGCGACCATGATTGGAAATTTCAATGATGGAAGCGTCAGGGGAAAAGTACAGTTCGGCTCCGGATGGTGGTTTTTAGACCAGAAAGACGGAATGACAAAACAATTAAACGCGCTTTCCAACATGGGATTAATCAGCTGTTTTGTTGGAATGCTGACGGATTCGAGAAGCTTTCTATCTTTCCCGAGACACGAATATTTCAGACGAATTCTTTGTAATCTTCTGGGAGACGAAATTCAAAGAGGCGAGCTTCCAAACGATATGGAATGGATCGGAAAACTGGTTCAGGATATATCCTATAATAACGCAAAAGAATATTTCAAGTTTTAATAAGAAGAAAGAATAGAGAAGAAAGAATTTTAAGCCCGCAGATCTGGCAGATTGAGCAGATTTAATTTTAAGAATCCTTTTAATCTTTTATCCCGATAGCTATTGGGAGTGGCAAAATAAAAAATAACCACTAAGATTCAAGTATAATTTTCTTAATCTCTTACTGGTAAAAACAAACAAATTAGTATGAATAAAGTAGTTGCATTCGGCGAAATTATGTTGCGTCTTTCGACAGAGAGACACCTGCGTTTTTCACAGGCAAAAGAGTTTGGGGCTTCTTATGGAGGCGGCGAATTTAACGTTTGTGTTTCACTGGCAAATTATGGTATAAATGCAGAGTTTGTGACCAGATTGCCTGAAAACGAAATTGGGGCTTCTGCCTTAAAGGAAATGCGAAAAATGAACGTAGAGTCTAAAAACATTGTTTTTGGAGGCGAACGTTTAGGAATCTATTTTCTGGAAACCGGAGCAGGAACACGCGGCAGTAATGTGGTTTACGACCGTGCGCACAGTTCTATGGCAACTATTCAGAAAGGAAGTATTGACTGGGAAAAAGTTTTAGAAGGGGCCAGCTGGTTTCACTGGAGCGGAATCACTCCGGCGATTTCAGAGAGTGCTGCCGAAGCTTGCCTGGAAGCTATAAAAGTAGCCCACAAAAAGGGAATCACCATTTCATGTGACTTAAATTACCGATCAAAATTATGGCAATATGGCAAAACACCAAGCGATGTAATGCCCGAAATGCTGCAATACAGTAATGTAATTCTTGGGGATATTGATACGGCGTATTTTATGTTGGGAATTCCGAAAGTAAATCCCAATTATCAGGACGAAAAATCACTTCCGGTTTTGTACACTAAATTATTCGAACTGATTCCGAATTTAAAAATTGCGGCCTCAACGCTTCGTTATTCTGTAAGTGCCTCGCACCAACGAATCGGTGGCGTTTTGTTTGACGGAAAAGCAATTTATCAGGCTGCTGTAAAAGAAGTTACTCCGGTCATAGACCGTGTAGGCAGTGGTGATGCTTTTATGGGCGGATTGATTTATGGTTTGTCAGAATATGAGAATAATAACCAGAGAGCTTTAGATTTTGCGGTTGCAGCTTGTTGTTTAAAACATACCATTGCCGGGGATTACAATTTGGTGACACTAAAAGAAGTTGAAAATATGCTGGATGGCGATTCTGCCGGACTGGTATCAAGATAATAAGTATAAAATGGCAAAATATTCAAGAATTGAAGTGGCTTCGCAAATGAAAGAAAACGGAATGGTTCCGTTGTTTTTTCATTCTGATATCGAAGTGAGCAAAAAAGTACTGAAGGCCTGTTATGACGGAGGTTCCAGATTAATGGAATTTACGAGCCGAGGTGATTTTGCTTTTGAAGTATTCGGAGCTTTAAATAAATACGCTTTGACTGAATTACCGGGAATGATGTTAGGTGTAGGATCAGTGACAGATGCTGCTGCTGCGTCTTTATACATGCAGTTGGGAGCCAATTTTATTGTAACCCCCGTGTTTAGGGAAGATATTGCAATTGCCTGTAACCGTCGTAAAGTATTGTGGTCACCAGGCTGCGGAACGCTGACGGAAATTGCCAGAGCAGAAGAGTTAGGTTGTGAAATCGTAAAATTATTCCCCGGGGATATTTATGGCCCGGAGTTTATAAAAGCCGTAAAAGGACCTTGCCCGTGGACGAGTATTATGCCAACAGGAGGTGTTTTACCCACTGTAGAAAGTCTTACTTCCTGGATTGGCGCAGGCGCATTTTGTGTGGGCTTGGGTTCGCAATTAATTTCAAAAGAGATACTCGATAACAATGATTTTGACGGCTTGAAAACGAAAGTGAGTCAGGTGCTGGAGATCATCAAAAATATTAAAAATAAATAAAGGAATAATCATACCTGTTCCTTATTTGGCTTGCAATTTTTTTAAAAGTTTTTAGATATTGTAACAGAGCATTACGCTTGCAAAATAAATCTTGTCACTCCTCACAGCAAATTTTATTTTACTCATTCAGGTGTAATGCTTCTTTTACAATTAAAAAAAATAAAGCTAAATAAGTCTTTACTATGATTGTTTATAATGCTTTAAAGAATTTATAATGGAAAAAATAAACAGATCAAATTCGGAGTTTTCAAATAAGCTTCCAATAAAAATTGTACAATTTGGAGAAGGTAATTTCTTGAGGGCTTTTGTAGAATATGCTATTCAGAAATTAAATAAGGAAGCCGGTTTCAATGCAGGAATTGCTGTCGTACAGCCGATCGATAAAGGCCTGGTGAATATGATCAATGCTCAGGATGGTTTGTACACTTTGTTTATGAAAGGGGTGAAGAAAGGACAGGAAATTCAGGAAAAAGAATTGATTACCAATATTGTAAGAGCAATTGATCCTTATGCCTCTTTTCAGGAATATCTGGCTTTGGCCAAAGAAGAAGAGTTGGCTTTCATTATATCAAATACGACAGAAGCAGGTATTGAGTATATATCATCAGACCTTCCGACAATGCAGCCTCCGGTTTCTTTTCCGGCAAAATTAACGGTACTTTTACAAGAACGATTTAAGCATTTTAACGGAGATGAATCCAAAGGATTAACCATTATTCCTTGTGAGCTCATTAATTATAATTCAGATACTTTAAAAGAAATTATTTTAAAATATGCAACAGAATGGAAACTGGGTCAGGACTTTATTTTCTGGCTTTTAAACAGTTGTTCATTTCACAATACTTTAGTAGACAGAATTGTTCCGGGATATCCAAAAGATCAGATTGAAGAATACAACAGTCAATTGTCGTATAAAGATGATTTGATTGTAAGTGCAGAAAGTTTCTTTTTGTGGGTGATTGAAGGTGACGATGCCTTAAAAGCAAAACTTCCGTTTGAAAAAACAGATTTAGATGTAAAAATAGTGGAGGATATGCAGCCCTATCGTACCCGAAAAGTTCGAATTTTAAATGGGGCACATACCGCTATGGTTCCTTTTTCATTGCTTTATGGAAATGAAACCGTTAAAGAAACCGTTGATAATTCATTTACAGGAGATTTCGTAAACAAAGCTGTTTTTGATGAAATCAATGACACACTGAATATGGACAAAGCAGAATTAACCAGTTTTGCTGAAGAAATTCTGGACCGTTTCAGAAATCCTTTTATCAAGCACTTATTGTCTTCCATTGCTTTAAATTCAATTTCGAAATTCAAAGTACGTGTTTTGCCAAGTTTGACGGAATATGTTGCCATTCATAAAAAATTGCCGGTTCATCTGACATTTGCCTTTGCCTGTTTAATTCGTTTTTACCAGGGAACATGGAAAGGTGAAACTTTGCCCCTGAACGACAGCGAAGATATTATTGCTTTTTTTAATGAAGTTTGGAAATCAAATGATTATAATAAAATAGCGACACTTACCTTGCAGAATAAAAATTTCTGGGATGCCGATTTAACGGCTGTTCCTTCTTTAACGGAAGCTATTGCAAAAGCATTAAAAGAAATTGATGAAAATGGTGTAGAACAAGGTTTTGCCAATTTTAAAAAAATAAATTCAGTAACTCACATACAATAGTTATGGAAACGCAAAAAAAATTAATAAAAGTTAATCCTACTGATAATGTAGCGGTAGCTTTAGTAGATCTGTTGGCTGGAGAGGTGATTAACTTTGAAGGTGAAGCTATTACAATTGAATCTGATGTAAAAATGAAGCATAAAATTGCTTTACTTCCTTTAGAAATCGGAGACAGAATTATTATGTACGGCGTTTTGGTTGGAAAATCAAGTGCCAGAATCGAAAAAGGCGGATTGCTTTCTACGGTAAATGTCAAACACGAAAGTGATAAAGTGACCGGTAAAACGGAAACTATTGGGTGGACAAAACCCAATATCGATAAATGGAAAGACCGGACTTTTCTGGGCTATCACAGAGAAGACGGACAAGTCGGTACTGAAAATGTATGGTTGTTTTTTCCTTTGGTTTTTTGTGAAAACAGAAACATCGAAATCTTAAAAGATATCTTCGAAAAAGAGTTAATGAAGCCTAAAGAAAATGATTATCAGTTATTGCTTCGTTCTTTAGTGAAATCAGAAAGCGGTGGTGCCAGTAATGAGGCGGCTTCCAATGATTCTAATTTATTCAATAATATTGAGGTAAAATTTATTACGCACCAGGGCGGTTGTGGCGGAATCCGTCAGGATTCGCATAGTCTGGCCAAATTACTGGCGGGATATGTCAACAATCCAAATGTTGCGGGAGCTACGGTTTTAAGTTTGGGTTGTCAAAATCTTCAGATTCAGATTTTTAAAGATGCTTTGGATGCGATAAATCCAAACAGTAAAAAACCTGTTTTAATTTACGATCAGCAGCAAATAGGAACTATTGAAACCATGTTGAGCAGTGTTGTAAAAGACACCTTCGAAGCTATTAAAAAAGCAAACGACATCCAAAGGACTCCTGCGCCTTTGTCTAAATTAACCATTGGTCTGGAGTGCGGTGGTTCTGACGGTTTCTCGGGAATTTCGGCTAATCCTACCTTAGGCGTAACTTCAGATTTACTGGCCGCTTTAGGAGGAACAACCATTCTTTCTGAGTTTCCTGAATTATGCGGGGTAGAGCAGGAACTGGTCAACCGTTGTGTGGAAGATGAAAGCGGAAAGCGTTTTCTGGATTTAATGCAATGGTATGAAAAAACAGTTGTTGATGCCGGTTCAGGATTTGATATGAATCCATCTCCGGGAAATATTAAAGACGGTTTAATTACCGATGCGATGAAGTCTGCAGGAGCTGCTAAAAAAGGTGGAACTTCACCAATTACGGGTGTTTTTGATTATGGGGAATACATCACAAAACCAGGATTAACGTTACTTTGTACGCCCGGGAATGACGTTGAATGTACCACTGCAATGGTAGGTTCCGGAGCCAATATGGTTTTGTTTACTACAGGTTTAGGAACTCCGACAGGAAACCCGATTGCACCGGTTGTAAAAATTTCGTCTAATAGTGAGTTAGCCAGAAAAATGTCCGATATTATTGATATTGACACAGGAGGAATTATTACAGGTGAAAAATCCATAGACGAAATGGCTGATGAAATGCTGGAATTCATTATTGATGTTGCAAGTGGTACCATTAAAACCAAAGCAGCAATCTTAAACCAAAATGATTTTATTCCGTGGAAAAGAGGCGTTTCACTTTAAGATTTTCAACATAATATAATGTAGAGACGCACCGCTGTGCGTCTTTTTTTTGTTTACCATGTAAGTGATGTAAGTTCATTTTAGCGTTGCGCATAATCCATTCGGCTTATATTTACTTACATCACTTATATGGTAATAGATTCGACGAAATTCGTGAAAAAAAATCTATTCAATCTTTTATCCCGATAGCTATCGGGAGTGGCAAAAAAAAAGACACAAAGCAGTGCGTGTTTTGTTGTTTTACCATATAAGTCATTAGAAGAAAATATAAGCCACAGATTGTAGTGATGTAAATGATTTTAAAAAAAAAGTTGCCACGAATTATACGATTTTACAAGAATCTAACTCTAATAATTCGTGTAAATTGGTTTAATTCGTGGCAAAAAAATCTATTTAATCTTTTATCCCGATAGCTATCGGGAGTGGCAAAAAAAAGACGCACAGCAGTGCATCTTTTCTTGTTTTACCATGTAAGTGATGTAAGAAAATATAAGCCACAGATTGTAGTGATGTAAATGATTTAAAAATAAAGGTTGCCACGAATTACACGATTTTACACGAATCTTACTCTAATAATTCGTGGTAAAAAAATCTATTTTAATTTTTTATCCCGATAGCTATCGGGAGTGGCAAAAAAAAGACGCACAGCAGTGCGTCTCATAATATTGTTTAAGTGAATTAGAAGCTCCAGTAAAAATACCCAAAGCTAAAATGAACTTACATCACTTATGTGGTAAAGAAATAATTTAAATAGTAGTTCTCGAAGACGATTTACGAATGTGTAATTCCGGTGCGAGCACTACCTTTTTTTCGATTTTAATAGTGTCGGTTTTATCAACTTGTTCCAGAAAAACGCGTGCTGCCATTTTCCCCATTTCAAGAGGAGACTGATCTACAGAAGTAATCGACAATTCCATGAATTTTGTGAAAGGCTCGTTACTGAAACCTGCCACACAAAACTGTTTAGGAATACTGATGTTTTTATCTTTCAATTCCTGAATAGCTCCCAAAGCAGCAAAATCACTCGATGAAAAAATAGCATCAGGCGGAGTTTTAAGCTGTAGTAAAACATTCACGGCCTCTTTTCCCGACTCTACACTACTTTTGGTGCGAATCACATATTCTTCATTAAACGTCATTCCGTTATCCAATAGAGCTTGTTTGTAACCTAAAAACCTGTTTTTGAAAATTTCAAGAGACTGATCCCCTGAAAAATGAGCAATTTTACTGCAGCCTTCATCAATCAGGTGTTTCGTGGTAATATAACCTCCCTTAAAGTCATTGATTGTAACTGAACTGACACCATCAATATGTTTACTTCTGTCAAAAAACACCAGAGGTACATTTTTTTCTAATACATAATGAAAAGCCCCCGTGTTTTCGTTGGCCACATCCGTAACAGACATTAATATGCCATCGACCTGCGCATCAATTAAAGTATATAGGTTTTCATTTTCTCTTTTTGGATCTTCATGGGTCTGGCAAATAATAACCTGGTAGCCGTGTGGGTGTAATTCTTCTTCAATTCCTCTGATGACAGATGCAAAAAAGTTGCTGTCAATACGCGGAACGATAACACCTATATTGTTACTGCGACCACTTTTTAACGCCAAAGCAAGTTTATTTTGCTTGTAATTCATTGAAGCTGCCGTTTTGATTACCAATTCACGGGTGCTCTCTTTTATTTTCGGATTGTTATTTAACGCCCGGGAAACTGTAGCAGCAGTGATATTCAATTTCTTGGCAATATCATAAATGGTTATTTTTTCGCTCATTCAAAAGGTTTTCAAGTTAATTACTGGACAAAAGTACATTTTTTTTTTTATAACAAATAAAAATTGTTATCGATTACCATAATTGATATCTCAAACGTTTTCAATGTTACAATCATAATAAATTATCTGTTTTTTTACATTAAGTGTAAATATACTAGATAATAAAAATTAAATATATAAATTTTTTCTAAATAAATTTGGTGCAATCAAACTATTTTTTTACTTTCGTGTAATCGATTACATAAAAGGTTGCATTTGCTGGCCTCCACTCTTAAAATAGTATATAAATGATTACAAGTAAGTCTCTAACATTAAAAAATACAACTCTTTTTGGTTTTGTATTCCTGCTTTTTTTGTCGTGTGGTAAACAAGTTTCCGGTATTTCTGAAGCTAACCCCTGGAAAAAAATGGATTTAATCATAAAAAGCATGCCTGGAACCCATTTTTCTGATAAGACTTATAATGTAAAGGATTTTGGTGCCGTATCAGACGGAAAAACTTCTAATACGCTTGCTTTTGAAAAAGCAATTAAAGAATGTGCCAAAAACGGTGGTGGTCAAGTACTTGTTCCAAACGGAAAATACCTGACAGGGCCGATTCATTTAGAGAGTAATGTGAATTTACATTTAGAAGATCAGGCAGAGATTCTTTTTAGTATAGATGCAAAAGAATATCCTTTGGTGCATACCTCCTGGGAAGGAACGGAGCTGATGAATTATTCTCCTCTTATCTATGCAAAAAACAAAACAAATGTTGCAATAACCGGTAAAGGCACTCTTAACGGTCAGGCTAACAGCACCAACTGGTGGATTTGGTCAGGAGGTAAAAACTACGGATGGCAAAAAGGAATTCCGTCGCAAAATGATCCGACAAATCGCGATGTATTAATCGATATGGCTGAAAAAGGGGTTCCGGTTTCAGAAAGGGTTTTCGGAGAAGGGCGTTATTTACGACCTACTTTCATCGAATTCTTCGAATGTAATACGGTTTTAATTAAAGATGTTACCATTATCAATGCGCCTTTTTGGGTTATGCATCCTATAAAATCAAAAGACATGATCATTGACGGCGTAACCGTAAACAGTCACGGACCAAATAATGACGGCTGTGATCCCGAATATTCCCAGAATATAATTATCAGAAACTGCACCTTTAATACAGGAGACGATTGTATCGCAATCAAGTCAGGAAGAGATGCAGACGGAAGAAGAGTTGCCATTCCAAGTAAAAATATCATTGTTCAAAATTGTAAAATGATAGATGGTCACGGCGGAGTGGTTATGGGCAGTGAAATATCAGCTGGAGTCAATAATGTTTTCGTTGAAAATTGCATTATGGACAGTCCAAATCTGGACAGGGCCATCAGGATCAAAACCAATTCGAAACGCGGCGGGACAACAGAAGATATATATGTAAGGAATATTCAGGTAGGAACAGTGAGGGAATGTGTTTTGAGAGCAACGATGACCTATGACGTATATGGAGCCCAAAAAGGAAACTTTATACCTGCCATCAGAAATATAAGCCTTGAAAATATCAAAGTCAAAAACGGTGGAAAATATGGGATTCTGGCAGATGGTTACAAAGAATCCCCGATAGAAAATATTACGTTTAAAGATGTCGTAATTGAAAAAGTAGATTCGGTCTATTCACTTAAAAATGTTAAAAATTTAAATTTTATAAATACTTACATCAATGGAAAAAAAGTAGAATCAATTAAAAACTAAAAAAAAACTATCAATTAACCAAACTATTAAATAAGCTATGAACATTAAAGAACTATCAAAGAAAAAAATAAAATACAATGTGGTATTTTTATTTTTCCTGAATTTCCTTTTGAGCAATACAGTTAGTGCTCAGTCTACTGTGATTGAGGGGAAAATTACAGATGCAGCAGGATTATCACTTCCGGGAGTAAATATTCAGGAAAAAGGGACTAAAAACGGAACTTCAACAGATTTTGAAGGGAGTTTTAAATTAAATGTAGCCAGTAACAAAGCGATATTGGTAATCACTTATTTAGGTTTTCAGACACAGGAAGTAAGTGTGGCCGGGAAATCTAAAGTAAATGTTAGCCTTGCTGAGCAGTCAAACTCCTTAAATGAAGTGGTTGTTGTGGGATATGGAACGGTAAAAAAGACAGATTTAACAGGTTCGGTAAGTACAATAAACGCGGCAACAATTACTGAAAGAAATACAACAAGTGCCTTAGAAGCCATTCAGGGAAGTACGCCTGGGGTTACTATTACATCTTCTTCAGGACGTTCCGGTGACGGATTTAAAGTGGTCATCAGAGGAAATAACTCTTTAGTGGGATCTTCTCCTTTATACGTTGTAGACGGTGTACCCGTTGATAATATTGATTTCCTTAATCCACAGGATATTTCAAGAATGGACGTTTTAAAAGATGCCTCTTCTGCAGCTATTTACGGTTCAAGAGGAGCGAGCGGTGTTATTATTGTAACTACAAAAAGCGGTGCAAACGTAAAATCCGGAATCAATGTAACTTTTGATTCTTCTTATGGAACAAGAGAAGCTGCAAGGCTTCCTAAAATGATGAGCGGTGAAGAATGGTGGAAATTTCACCAGGTGGCTTACATGAACGCAACACCTGCAAATCAGACTCCGGCACAGCTTGCGACCTTATCCGGAAATCAAAGTCCGTTATTAGTGTCAAGAGCTAAAAGCGGTTACAATTTCGACTGGGCAGATGCAGTTCTTAAAACAGGGATGACTCAAAATAATTATTTGAATGTTTCCGGTCGTTCTGATTCCGGTTTAAGCTATAATTTAGGTTTTGGAGTGCAAAGCGACGAAGGGCTTATCGACAATGATTCAACAGATAAATATTCTTTTAAATTAGGGTTAAATCACAAGATAAATGACAAATTTACAACTGGTGCTAACATCACTATTGCAAGAGTTGATACACAATTAGGAAGTGATCTTGCCATGCAGGATGCTTTCAGACTTAGTCCGCTAATGTCTCCATGGGCTGTTGATGCTGCCGGAAATGAACAAGTAGGAAATTTATTCTTCCTTCCGGGTAAATTAACCTATCCTGATGGTTCGTGGGCAATTAATAAGACCAGTAATATCAACCCGTTAATGGAAATCGCCAATTCTTCTCAAACAGAAAAAACATGGCAGAGTGTTGGTAACGTATTCTTTCAATACCAGCCCTTAAAATGGCTTTCCTTTAAAACAACATTTGCGGCCGGAATAGAAAATACGGTTACAAGCTTAGCCTATGGCGCACAAACCAATGCAGGTGTTACCTTAAATGGGAAAAATTCAGCATCAATTAAAAACTTCAATAATTTTAATTACACCTGGGATAACCAGATTGATTTGAAAAAAACTTTTGCTGATGTGCATGATTTCAGCGTATTGTTATTACAAAGTTTGTATTCTAATACAGATGAAACTTCTTATTTGTATTCTAACAATCAGCCTTTTAATACAGGGTCTAATAATTTGGGATCCGGGATTCAAACCAGTTATAACGTAAGTTCAGGTTATCAGAAAAATACATTGAGTTCTTATGCCGTTCGTTTAAATTATACGTTTAGAGACAAATATTTATTAACGGCTTCTTCCAGATGGGATGGATCTTCTGTTTTGTCTGAAGGAAATAAATGGCAGAGTTTCCCTTCTGTAGCCTTAGGATGGAAAATCAACAAAGAATCTTTCTTAGAAAACAGCACTGTAATTTCAGACCTAAAACTGCGAGCCAGTTTAGGGTATACCGGAAATGATAACGTAGCACCGTATACTTCTCAGGCTTTATTAAACCAGCAGACTTTTTATGCGAACGGAGCGAATGTAGTTTCCGGCTGGCAGACCGAAAATTTAGCCAATCAGGAGCTGACCTGGGAAAAAACAAGAGAACTTAATTTTGGACTTGATTTCGGTTTCTTAAAAAACAGGATTTCAGGTAGTGTTGATGTTTACGACAGATTATCAGACAAGTTAATTTACAAGCAGGAATTACCTCTTGAAGCAGGATATAAAAATACTTTTGCCAACGTGGGTTCTGTAAGCAATAAAGGTGTCGAGGTTTTATTAACGACTAAAATTATTAAAAGTGAATTTGTAAACTGGGAAACTACTTTAACGTTCACTAAAAACGTAAATAAATTAGAATCCATTTACAACCAGGACAAAGTGAATGATATTGGAAATAAATTAATTTTGGGATCAGAGTTAAATCCTAATTACAATTATGTATACGATGGTGTTTGGCAGGAAAGTCAGAAGGCAGAAGCAGCAACTTATAATATGCTGCCTGGTCAGGCAAAACCAAAAGACCTGAATAATGATGGTAAATTTAATAGTGATGACAGAACTGTAATCGGAAACGTAAATCCGGAATGGCAGAGTAGTTTATATTCTAAATTAACGGTAGGGAACTTTGATTTTAACTTTTCGGTATTAACCAGTCAGGGGCAAACTGTTTTGAGTACTTTTCACCAAAATTTTGCTGATGTAAGTGACAGAGGCCGTCAAAAGATCGCAATGGATTACTTTATTCCGACAAACGGAGCAGGTATTGAGTCGAATGCCAATAATACAAACCCAAGACCAGGGCCGGTTGCCACTGGTGCAGGGGCTTACTGGGGTTCTTTATTCGGATATTACAGAGATGTTTCTTATGTAAAAATTAAAAATATATCTTTAGGGTACACATTTAATTCCGAATTATTAAAAAGACTTAGAATGAGTAATTTAAGATTGTATGTAAATGTTTTAGATCCATTCGTATTTACAAATTTCGATGGATATGATCCGGAATGGGCTGCATCTCCTTTTGGAGTTAATCGTCCTGCATCAGTTACGACGCAATTGGGAATAAGTGTTAAATTTTAATTAAGACATCAAATGAAAAAAATAATTATATTACTAGGAATTATTATCACGGCTTTAAGCTCTTGCAGCGATTATATCGAAGAAGAAAGCCTTTCGAATGTACAGGCAGATGAAACCTATAAAACCGCATCAGGATTTCAGTTATTGGTAAATTCAAATTACGCCTGGCTAAAAAGTATTTACGGTGGAAATCCGTGGTTGTTTGAATCAGGAACAGACATGTACGCTGAGGGAAGAACACCGGAACCGGCAGGTCTGAGCCAATACGCGCTTTTAATTCCCACATCAGATAATGTAGCTGATTTGTACCGTCCTTGTTATCAGTTAATTCAGTCGGTAAATAAAACTATTTATTATTCAGGTGTAACAGAGCAGACTTCAAACTTAAATACTTTAGTAGGTGAAGCCCGATTTTTAAGAGCACAGGCTTATTTTTTGCTGGTGCAGACGTATGGCGGTGTTCCAATCGTAAATGAGCATGTTACAAGCCCTGTTTTATCTTTTCACAGAAATACTGCCGAAGAAGTGTATACGCAGATTATAGGAGACTTAGACGCTGCTTTAGCAAGCGTTGGAACTAGTGCATATGCTACATCCGGAAAAGTGAATAAAAGAGCTGTAAATGATTTATTGGCTAAAGTTTATTTAACCAGAGGATATGAAACTTATGGTAAAACAGATGATTTCACAAAAGCCGCAGCTTATGCTGACGCTGCTATTGCTGGTCAGGCATTAAATATTCCTTTTAGTCAATTATTCACTGCTACTGCAACCGGTGATAACGATTTAAATGCAGAAACTATTTTTTCTGTTCAATACGATAAAGCATCAACAAGCACTGATCCTACCAAATTAGGAAACAACCAGTTTTACTATTTTGGTCCGTATTTAGGAGGAGCTGAAACGGGTGCACCATTAAGAAGCTACAACTTATGTCCGACAGCCTATGCTTTGAGTTTATACGAGAAAGGAGATAAAAGATGGGAAGCTACTTTTATGACCGAAATATTGGAAGGCCCGGAAACCACAAATGGACAGACTAAAACGGTTCTTTATTTTCCTTACTACAGAAGCACTAATCCGGCAGCTTTGAAAGTAAGACATTTTTACGAGCCAAAATGGTTTACACCGGCAGACAGATTAGCCTGGGAAACGGCAAATGCATCCAGAAAAGCAGCCACTTTTGTGTATCACCCGTGGGGAGAATATGATGCAGCGCATACCTTAATCGATAACCGTGACTGCTATACGATTCCGGTAAAGAAATTTGATGATCCAAATCCAAATACGCCAGCAAGTACAGGTCCTGTAAGTACAAGAGATATTATCCTGGCAAGACTGGGTGAAACGTATTTAATTGCTGCAGAAGCCTATTTAAAAGCAGGTGTACCAACAATTGGTTTAGATCGTTTAAATGAAGTTAGAAGAAGAGCCGGAGTTGCCAATGCAACAATTGGACAATTCAATATCGATTACATTTTAGATGAAAGAGGAAGAGAATTAGTGGGAGAATACAAACGTTGGTTCGATTTAAAACGTACCGGAACATTAGTGGCCAGAGCTTCGGCTCATAATTATAAAATCAAGGCTGCTAATTTTGTTGGAGTAGACGGACAGTTAAAAATTTTAAGACCAATCCCTCAAACGGCACTGGACTTAAACCAAAATAAAGATTTCCCTCAAAATCCGGGATATTAGTAATTGGTAATTTTGAAATATTAGTTTTTTTTTTGAAGCAGTTAAAAAGGAGTCTGAACATGGTCAGGCTCCTTTCTTAACTGAAAGTAAAGAATGGGAAATGAAAAAAATACTGGTACTTTTAGTCTTGTTTTTAAAAGTCATTGCTGCCAGCAGTCAATACAGGACAGATACTTCCTATACCGTAAAAAGTACCTATACCAAATTAATAGATAAATATCCTTTTATAACAATTGCCAAGGCGAAAAAAAATCCAAATGTAGATCAGGTTAATGACGTTGTTTATAACCAGCAAAAAAACCGGGACTTACATTTTGATGCTTTTTTAAATACAAATAAAAAATTAAATCCCGCTGTAATCCTCATTCATGGTGGAGGCTGGAGATCCGGAAATAAAAATCAAATGCAGGAAATGGCACAGGAAATAGCTTCAAAAGGGTATTCTTGTTTTGCCATTGAATACAGATTATCACTCGAGGCAAAATATCCGGAAGGGATTTATGATGTGAAAAATGTGATCCGGTTTATAAAAGATAATGCCAAAAAATTCCGTGTAGATCCGGATAAAATTGCGGTTTTAGGATGCTCTTCGGGCGGACAAATGGCAGCTTTGATCGGTACAACAAATGGAAATTCGGCTTTTGAAGATGCAGCGAATACAAGTAAATCCTCTTCAAAAGTAAACGCAATTATCGATATAGACGGCATTCTGGCTTTTAAGCATCCGGAATCAAAGGAAGGAGAAATGGCCGCTTTTTGGCTGAAGGGCACTTATGAAGAAAATCCGGAAAACTGGAAAAATGCCTCGGCTTTAAGCCATGCAGACAAAAATACACCACCGGTACTTTTTATAAACAGCAGTTTCGAAAGATTTCATGCCGGGAGAGACGATATGATTGTTCTTTTAAATCAGCATAAGATTTACAGTGATGTGAAAACAATTGAGAATTCACCACATTCCTTTTGGTTTTTTCAGCCCTGGTTTGATGCAATGATTGGATACACCACACAGTTTTTAGATAAAATTTTTAAATAATTACGATATAATGAAAGCAAAAATTAAAATAGCAGCCTTATTCCTATTGGGTTTTTCTGCTACAAATGCCCAGAAATACGACGTAAAAACAGCTAAAACCTATGCTGAAATTTCAGCAAAAACAGACGGGAAATGGGAAGGCCGAAAATATATTGGTGGTACAGCTTTTAAAAATGTCGACAAACTAAAACTGTCTCCCGAACATACTGATCACTCCTTTGATATTCGTTATGAAGGACCGGGATGGGAAAATAACAGAATCGGATATCGTTTGTATTTAGACTGGAGAAATGCGATTGATATTTTCGGAAAGAAAACTTCAGAGAATATTTTACCAAAAGTAGGGCAGGACAATTTTGATTCCTATCACGAAATGAGCGATTGGGGAGCAGATATCCTGAAAGCCGGAAAAGGAATCGGAATCGGGTCTATCGATCGTTACCTGAACAAGGAAAAATTACACTTCCGTGAAGTCGATTCAACGATTGCCTATGTGAGCAATAAAACCAACGAATCGGTTGTAAAAATCGATTATTTCGGATGGAAAACTGCGTCTGATAAAATCAATTTCACATCAGAATTGACGATCAAACCAGATCAGCTTTACACACAGCATACCATTAAGGCATCAAAAGCAATTCAGGGAATTTGTACCGGAATTGTCAAACAGAAAAATACCGAATTGCTTAAAAAAGATAGCAAGAATAAAAAATGGGCCTACTTAGCCACTTACGGTCAGCAATCGTTGGTTCCGGATAAACTTGGCATGGCGATTTTTTATGAAGTAAAGACAATAGAGACTATTGAAGATACAGATTTAGACTATTTGCTAGTTTTCAAACCCACCACCAAATCGACTTCATTTTACCTTTTGGGTGCCTGGGAACAAGAAGTAAACGGAATTAAAACACAGGAAGAATTTGTAAAATACCTGAACGATAAATTAGAAGTACTAAACAAAAAAGGTAAAATGTAATTGTATGTCTAAATCTGTCTGTACAAAAACCAATTTTATAAAATACCTTCTTGTTGTACTGCTTATTGTTAGTGGTAAAGCAAGCGCACAGCAGCTGGAAAATTCAGAAAAAGCTAATATTTCTTATCAGTTAAAATGGTCGGAAAGAACAGCACTTTCTATTTTAAACCAATATCCGAATGCCTGGCAGCTGGATGGAAACGACAAACCAAAATGGGACTATAAAATGGGTTTTGTATTGTCCGGTTTTGAAAAATTATATCAGAAGACAAATCATAAAAAATATCTCAATTATATAAAAGACTATGTCGATGAAATGATCGACAGCACTGGAAACATTAAAAAATATGATCTCAAAGAATACAATATCGATTGCTTAAATCCGGGAAAACTGCTGTTTAATTTATACGATATAACAAAAGACGCTCGCTATCTGAAGATCACAGGGCAATTAAGAAATCAACTGGAAACCCAGCCGAGAACGCCAGGCGGAGGATTTTGGCACAAACAGATTTATCCCGATCAAATGTGGATTGATGGTCTTTATATGGCCGAACCTTTCTACACGCAATTTACCGTAAAATATGAAAAAGGAAAAAGCTTAGACGATATTGCCAGACAATTTGAACTGGCACAAAATAATATTACGGACAAAAATACAGGTTTAGTATACCAGGCCTGGGATGAAAGCAAAGTAATTGGCTGGGCCAACAAACAAACCGGAACCTCACCAACGATCTGGGGACGCGGGATTGGCTGGTATATGATGGCTTTGGTGGAAACGCTGGACTATTTTCCTAAATCACATCCCAAATATAAAGTTCTGATCGGGTATCTAAATTTGATTGCAAAAAATGTAAATGAATACAAAAGCCCGGAAGGTTTGTGGTATCAGGTAGCAGATAAACCACAGTTGTTTGGGAATTATGTAGAACCATCTGCTTCAGGAATGATTATTTATGCTTTTGCTAAAGGGGCAGATAGAGGATATTTACCTTCCGCCTACAAAAGAACCGCTCAGAAATCATTTGACAGTTTCGTAAAAGAATTTGTAAAAGTAGACAATAAAGGAGAAATAACGATTCTCAATGTTTCTTCCAATGTTGGTTTAGGAGGGAAACCTTTTCGCGATGGCACCAATGATTATTACCTCACTGCAAAGACAAAAGAGAATGGCGCAATAGGTATTGGAGCATTTTTATTAAGCGCAATTGAATTGAACAAATAACCGTAATACATCTTCAAAATGGTACATTATAGAAAGAAAGATCATTTTATTGCCGTCCTGCTGATAGGTCTGATCCTTTTTTCGTGCAGTAAAATAACAGCTCAGGAAACTTCAAATCCTGCAATTGTCATTTCCAAAGATTTAAAATGGTCCGAAAGAATGGCACTTTCGATACTGAAACGGGATACCAAAGCATGGCAGATCGATAATAACGAAAAAACCAAATGGGACTATAAGTTAGGATTGGTTATGACTTCTTTCGATAAACTTTACAAAGAAACCAATAATCCGTTGTATGCCAATTACATAAAAGACTACGCTGAAACGGTTATTAACAGCTCAGGGAAAATTTTGAATTACAAACTGGAAGATTACAATATCGACAATATCAATGCCGGAAAAATGCTTTTTGATCTTTATGCCAGAACAAAAGAAGAGCGATATCTTACAGCAATAAAAACGCTTAGAAAACAGTTAGAAACGCATCCGAGAACAAATTCCGGTGGATTCTGGCACAAAAAAATATATCCCAACCAAATGTGGCTCGACGGTCTTTATATGGGAACACCGTTTTATGCGCGTTACACCGCAGAATTTGAGGGAGGGCAGCATTTTGACGACATTGCAAAACAGTTCGAACAAATTCATCTTCATACACTGGATCAAAAAACCGGTCTTCTTTTTCATGCCTGGGATGAAAGCAAACAAATGGACTGGGCGAATAAAGTAACCGGAACTTCACCAAATTTCTGGTCGCGTTCTATTGGCTGGTACATGATGGCTTTGGTGGATGTTTTGGACTATATGCCAAAAGACCATCCGAAGCGGAAAGAATTGATTCAGTACTTAAATGAGATTGCCAAAGCTGTTGCCAAATATCAGGATTCTACAGGACTATGGTATCAGGTTACAGATGCCGGAAACAAAGAAGGCAATTACCTCGAAGCATCAGGATCTGAAATGTTTGTTTACGCTTTTGCAAAAGGGGTAAATCAGGGCTATCTGCCTGCCAGCTATAAAAAATTGGCAGAAAAAGGTTTTAACGGCATAATCACGAAACTAATTACGGTTGATGCCGATGGCGAAATTCATATCACACAGGTTTGTGCAAGTGCCGGATTAGGAGGGAATCCGTATCGCGATGGTTCTTATGAATATTACATAAAAGAGAAAATAAAAACAGACAATTCTCATGGACTGGGGCCTTTTATTCTGGCCGCATTAGAATTAAAAAAATAACAGAATTTAAATATATTTTGAAATGAAAAATAACAGAAAAAAAGGATTTATATCGGTTGTATTAATTGGACTTATGGTTTTTACAAGCTGCAAAGTAACTTCTCAGGAGCCTGCAAGTAAGGATATCGTTATTTCTAAAGATTTAAAATGGTCTGATAAAATGGCTTTGACTTTGATGAAACGTCACCCGGAAGCCTATATGATTGACGATTCAAAAACACCAAAATGGGATTATGTTCACGCCCTGGTTTTACATTCCATTGAAGAATTATATAAAAAAAATCCGGACCCAAGATACAAAGCCTACATAAGACGTTATGTTGACACATTGGTGCAAAATGATGGTAGTATTAAAACCTATGAATTCGATAAGTATAATATTGATTTAGTGGTACCTGGACGTCTTCTTTTTGATATTTATGCTACGTCAAAAGAAGAAAAATACCTTATCGCATTACAATTGATTCGCAAACAGCTTGCAGAACAGCCCCGTACAAAAAGCGGTGGATTCTGGCACAAACAAATCTATCCGAACCAAATGTGGCTGGATGGGCTGTATATGGGAGAGCCCTTTTATGCACAATATACCGTTACATTTGAGAACGGAAAAAGCCTTGATGATATCGCTAAACAATTTGAACAGATTCAATTGCATGCAACCGATCCGAAAACAGGATTGTTATACCACGGCTGGGATGAAAGTAAAGCAATGCCATGGGCAAACAAAGAAACAGGAAATTCACCCAATTTCTGGTCAAGAGCCTTAGGATGGTACGCAATGGCTTTGGTTGATGTATTGGATTATTTCCCAAAAGAACATCCCAAACAAAAAGAACTTGTAAAATATTTAAATAACGTTTCAGCCAGTTTGGCCAAATATCAGGACAAATCAGGTTTATGGTATCAGGTAACCGACAAAGGCGGAAAAGAAGGAAATTATCTGGAAGCTTCGGGATCGTCTATGTTTGCTTATGCTTTTGCAAAAGGAGCCAACAAAGGGTATTTGCCTGCAAAATATAAAAAACTGGCCAACAAAGCCTTTGACGGATTAACCACACAACTGATTACAAAAGTTGATGCAGATGGCGGAATCACACTAACTCAGGCTTGTCAGGTAGCAGGTTTAGGCGGAAACCCTTATCGTGACGGCTCTTACGAATATTATGTAAACGAAAGAAAAAAAGACAACGATCCTAAAGCAACAGGGCCTTTTATTCTGGCCGCATTAGAATTGAACAGATAATGTAAATCAACAACCTGACAGCTTTTTAAAACCTGTCAGGTCTAATCAGAAAGTTAAATTTTCTTTAAATGAAAAATATAAAAATCATCTTTTCTCTCCTTTCGATTTTTACCGCATAGCAATTTTTCGCTCAGGCATGGGTTGCTGACAATGGAGACGGAACGTATACCAATCCGATTATTCACGCCGATTATTCAGATCCGGATGCGGTTCGGGTGGGAGATGATTTTTATATGACCGCTTCGTCTTTCAATTGTATTCCGGGATTACCGATTTTACATTCCAAAGATTTGGTAAACTGGAAAATTGTAAGCTACGCGCTTGCCAAACAGCCTCCATTTGAAACGTACAATACAGTACAGCATGGTAACGGAGTCTGGGCACCGAGTATTACTTTTCATAACAATGAATTTTACATCTATTACCCAGATCCCGATTTTGGAATTTATATGATAAAGTCAAAAAAAGCCGAAGGCCCCTGGTCGGAACCGCTTTTGGTTAAAGCAGGCCTTGGACTTATCGATCCGAGTCCTTTATGGGATGACGATGGAAAGGTGTACATGGTTCATGCCTTTGCGGGAAGCCGCGCCCAGATTAAGAGTTTGTTGGTAATTTGTACCATGAATGCTGAAGGAACTGTTGCGAACAATGATGAAGTAATGATTATTGACGGACACGAAAGTGAAGGCACAATTGAAGGGCCGAAGTTTTATAAACGAAATAATTACTATTACGTTTTTGCTCCGGCTGGAGGAGTTTCTACCGGCTGGCAAACCGTTTTAAGATCTAAAAATGTTTGGGGTCCTTATGAGAAGAAAAAAGTTTTAGAACAGGGAAAAACCAATATAAACGGCCCTCATCAGGGAGCGTGGGTACAAACCCAAACGGGTGAAGACTGGTTTATTCATTTTCAGGACAAAGGCGCTTACGGCAGGATTGTGCACCTTCAGCCCATGAAATGGGAAAACGACTGGCCTGTAATGGGACAGGATTTTGATAAAAACGGTATCGGAGAACCGGTAACCACTTTCAAAAAACCGAATGTTGGAAAAAAATATCCCATAGAAGCCCCTGCAGCATCAGATGAGTTTAATTCATATAAAGTAGGACTGCAATGGCAATGGCAGGCGAATTCTCAGATTCATTGGGGATTTCCAACCAGTTCCGGATATTTTAACTTGTTTTGTATCAACAGTATTAAAGACGAAAAGAAAATCTCTGACGCCCCGAATCTGTTACTGCAAAAATTTCCCGCCGAAGAATTTACGGCTACGGCCAAACTAACTTTTAATGCAAGATTAGACGGAGAAACTACGGGACTTTTGATCATGGGTTTAGATTACAGTTATTTATGTCTGAAAAATAATAATGGCAAATTATATTTAAATCAGAAAACGGGAACTTTTGACAAAACAATTTCACAAACAGAAACAAAACCTGTTTTAGTAGAAAACAACACCATATATTTGAGAGTTACAGTTAGAAAAGGAGGAATCTGCAGCTTTTTTTACAGCTTGGATGATGTAAAATATCAGCCCATTGGTGCTAATTTTACTGCAAAAGAAGGAAAATGGATTGGCGCCAAATTAGGACTCTTTGCTTTAAGCCAGAAAGTGACCAATGATTCCGGAAATGTCGCCGTGGATTGGTTTAGAATAACGAAATAAAATAAGATGATTCCATTTAAAAAAATAGTGCTGCTTGTTTTAGTCGTTACAGGTTTTGCAGCAATCGGCCAGAACAAGAATAAAACGGGTACGAATAAGGAGACTATTGTGGCTCAGGATGGTTCGGGAGATTTTACAAAAATTCAGGATGCCATAAATGCGTCTCCGTCATTCCCGTATGAAAAAGTAACCATACGCATCAAAAACGGAACCTACACAGAAAAAGTCAGAATCCCGGAATGGAATACGCAGCTGGAACTGATTGGGGAAAGTAAAGAAAACACCATTATTACTTTTGATGATAATTTTTCGAAAATAAATCTAGGGCGAAACAGCACTTTTCATACCTACACGGTTTTGGTTGAAGGAGATGATTTTTCTGCCTCCAATTTAACGATTAAGAATACTTCAGGAGATAAGGGTCAGGCAATTGCATTGTCGGTGGTGGCCAATCGTGTACAAATTTCAAATTGTATCATAGTAGGAAATCAGGATACTTTATACCTGTCAGGAAAAGAATCCAGACAATATTTTAAGGATTGTTATATCGAAGGAACAACCGATTTTATCTTTGGAAGCGCTACAGTTTTATTCGAAAACTGTGTAATTCACAGCATAAAAAGCTCCTACATCACAGCAGCTTCAACTCCGCAGGGAAGTGAATTTGGATTTGTTTTTAAAAATTGTAAACTGACCGCCGATCCTGCCGCAACAGCAGTTTATCTGGGAAGGCCCTGGAGGATTTATGCCAAAACCGTTTATATCAATTGTGACATGTGAAAACAGATACAACCCGAAGGCTGGGAGAACTGGTCTAAACCGGAAGCAGAAAAGAATGCTTTTTATGCCGAATACAATTGTAAAGGCGAAGGATATCAGCCTGCTAAAAGAGTGTCATGGTCACACCAGCTTTCAAAAAAAGAAGCGGAAAAGTATACAACGGAAAATATTCTTAAGGACAGCGCACCCAACTGGTTTTTGAAACAAAAATAGTTTTCACAAAAAACAAAAAATATGAATTTTAGAGTCCTTCTTTTTGTAGTCATTTCATGGAGTTCTTTTGCTCAGAAAACTGAATTTCCAACGGCAAAGGTAGATTCGATTGTAAATAGGATTCAGTTGCCTGTTTTTCCTTCGTATCAGATCAATGTTCTGAAACTTGGGGCAAAAGGGGATTCTGTAACCAATAATAAATCCTTTTTCGACAAAGCAATGGCCTTATGCAAAAAGAACAAAGGCGGAACTATAATTGTACCTAAAGGCATTTATAAAATAAACGGTCCCATTCACTTTGTGAGCAATGTCAATCTTAAAATAGAAAAAGGCGCCAAAATTAAGTTTAGTGATGATCCAAAAGATTACTTACCAATGGTACTGACCAGTTGGGAAGGAACGATGCTTTACAATTACAGCCCGTTAATTTATGCTTATGATTGTTCCAATATTGCCATAACCGGTGAAGGAACAATCGACGGTGAAGGTGGTAATATTTGGAAAAGCTTTAAAGCCAAAGAAAACGACGGCAAAATGCGTAGCCGTGAAATGAATCATAACAGTGTTCCCGTGAGTGACAGAAAGTTTGGAGAAGGTTATTTTTTACGTCCGCAAATGATTCAGTTTTTTAATTGTAAAAATATCATGGTTGAAAATATACGGATTGAAAATTCCCCATTCTGGTGTCTGCATGTATTAAAATCAGAAAGTATCACTGTTCGCGGAGTAAGTTATAAATCATTGAATTACAATAATGACGGAATTGATCCGGAATATGCGAAAGATGTTTTAATTGAAAATGTAACCTTCGATAATGGAGATGACAATGTGGCGATTAAAGCAGGCCGGGATCATGAAGGCAGAGCGAATTCGGGTACTCCAAGTGAAAATATCATAATTAGAAACTGTAATTTCAAAGGACTCCACGGAGTGGTTTTGGGCAGTGAAATGTCCGCCGGAATTCAGAATGTTTATGTAGAAAATTGTAAAACCACCGGTTATCTGAAAAGAGGAATTTATATAAAGACCAATGCAGATCGTGGAGGTTTTATAAAAAACATCTTTGTGAATAACCTGCAATTGGATGAAGTTGAAGACTGCCTTTACATAACAGCCAATTATCACGGTGAGGGTAGCGGTTTTCAATCGGACATATCAAATGTTTATTTTTCGAATATTTCCTGTAACAAAGCCACAGCATCGGGAATTGTGATCCAGGGATTTCCGGAGAAAAAAATCAGAAACATCTCTTTAAAAAACATTGAAATAAAATCGGCAAAAAATGCTTTGTCAAATGAAAATGCCGAGAATGTGCTCATGACAGATGTTTTTATTGGTCAACGGGCGACTGTTCCCTCGGCAGCTAAATAGGTTTTTCTTTGGAGGTTCTAAGTGTCTAAGGTTATGAGGTTTTGATATTCTGAGATTTTTTAGGTTCAAAGGAGCAAAGATTCAAAGGAGCAAAGATTCAAAGGAGCAAAGATTCAAAGGAGCAAAGGTTCAGAGGAACAAAGGAACAAAGTTCTGCGAACCTTACGGTTAGCATTAACTTTCAAATCTAATAATCAAAAATCTAATAATCAAAAATCTAATAATCCAAAAAATGAAATACTTCCTTTCCATTTTGTTTTTAATTTCCATCAGCTGTTGGGCACAGAAAACAACCCTGTATTGCATTGGTGATTCGACTATGGCTACTAAAAAAGATCCCGATAAAAATCCGGAGCACGGATGGGCGCAGGTTTTACAGCCTTTTTTCACGGAAAATATTATCGTAGAAAATAAGGCAGTAAACGGACGCAGTACCAAAAGTTTTATCAATGAAAAACGCTGGGATTCCATCTGTACAAAACTCAAAAAGGGGGATTATGTTTTTATCGAATTTGGCCATAATGACGAAAAAATAACAGATTCTGCCCGATACACCAATCCGCATACAAGTTATCGATACAACTTAATCCGGTTCGTAAAGGAAAGCAGGGAAAAAGGAGCAATTCCAATTTTACTGACCTCCATCGCCAGACGAAATTTCAACGAACAAGGAGTATTGGTGCCAACTCATGGCGATTATCCTTTAGAAACAAGATTAGTGGCGCAGGAATATAAGGTTCCTTTTATTGATTTAGAATATTATACAGAATTACTGGAGCAATCCTATGGACCGGACAAATCGAAGTTGCTTCATTTGCATTTTAAAGCCGGAGAAGTTCCCTATTATAAAGAAGATAAAAATGATGATACGCATCTTTCTTTAAAAGGAGCTACGGAAATTGCCAAAATTGTAATTGCTCAAATCAAACTTCTGGAAGATACTTCTCTTGATAAACTTAAAAAAGAAATTAAATAACGATTTGTATTGCTTTATAATTGTTGTAAAATCTGGATACTAAATTAACTTTTCTATTTTTAAATTATACTTTCAGAAGGACAGGAGACCCTTTTTTGAAAGGTCTTTTTACAAAATCCTGTGATGGTTTTCTTTGAAAAACCGCATAGTATTTGGAATGGAAATGATTCATTTTGGCATAACTTAATTCATATACAATTTCGATTAGTGTATGGTAATTGCCACTCTGAAGCAGCTTTTTGGCTAAAAGCATTTTTTCATTCAGAAAAACTTTTTTCGGGGTATCATTAAAGTGCTTCTTAAACAATATTTTATATTTGGTAGAAGACATACCAGCCATTTCCGATAAGAAATTTATCGTTGGGAAGGGACTGCACAGGTCTTTTAAAAAATAATCCTGTGTTTTGATAACGGCCTCAAGTTCTGTTTGTGTAATTTCATTTTTTTTGACGGATAAATTTTCATATCGATTCAGAAAATTGCCCAATAGTTTTAATGAAATTCCTTTTAAATAAGAATCAAATGAAACATCAAAAACAGATTTATCCATAAGGGATCTGATGAGTAAAATACTGTTGCTGTCGATATGGTCATAATAATAAAGCGATTTTCCCTGATATTTGTTTTTTTCGTTATGATATTCTTCGATAGAGTTTGTTTCTAAAAGTTCATTCAGTAATTTTTTATCAACAAGAAGTCGTAATGCCAGTGTTCGCTCGTGAAATGAAGGCTTAAAAGAACTTTCCGTCTGATTGTCTATAATGGCAAGACCTGGATTTTCGCGGGAACCAATTTTGTAGTCTACCGTATCAATTTTTATAAAATTCACGGAATCACTTAAATCGAAATGAAAAATATAGGATTCAGTTTCAGATTTCAACCGATTTATTTCAACCGGCTCCGCCAAAACAAAATCGACAAACAATGCAGAAATTCCCTCAGCTATGGGTGTGAAATAGGAGTGGCCTTTACCAAGAGTTTCCGGTATAACAATTATTTTATCATCAATAAGCTCCCCTTTTATTTCCTGAACTAATTGTTCTTGCCAATCCGGTGTCAGACTATAGAAATGATTGATCTTTTTCATAAGTGTAGTGTTTAGAATTATAATTGTTTGATAAAATTTTTTGGCGAGATCCCAAAATGTTCCTTAAAGTTTAAAGTAAAATGAGAATTATTACTATAATGAAGCCGGTTTGCAATCTGGGATATTGTGAGTTGTTTGTCTTCAAGAAGTTCTTTTGCAAGGGCCAGTTTATTGTCCATAAAAAAAGAATTAGGTGTTAAGCCCGTTATTTTTTTAAACAAATTTTTAAACTTTGATTCAGACATTTCAATCTTTTTTGCCATTAATGAAATGCTTGGAAAAGGGCCTTCAATATTTTCAATCAGAAACATTTGCATGGCTATTATATTTTTGATATCCGTTTCTCTAATGGTTTGAATGATCGTCCTGTTACGCGCTATTTTCTTTAAATAATTAGACATCAGCATATGTACTGTAGCCTTGAGATTTAAATCGAAAACCGGGCCGCCCACTTTTAATTTGCGCAGATCATTGAGTATATGAAAGCTCTCATTACTGATTCTGTCAAATTTGATGATCGTATTTTTTTTTGGATCAGTTATTTGCTGCAGATCGGAGAAAAGAACAGTATCATCCTTAATAAAAGCGGCAAGCTTATTTTTTTGTATGAATATGCAAAGTGCATAAGTATGGCTCCCTGATTTTACCTGGTAATTGGTTTTTAAGCTGCCGTCAATCACCGCTAAATTATATTTCCATCGCCCTAAATCACAAATGGCAGTATTGGTCACCAGACGGGCTTCACCATCAGTAAGGTCATAGTAGAATCCAATAAAATCATCTTTTGTATTTTTTTGAATAAAATGAAGGTTTTTATAATATTTTACATTGATATAATAGGCGACAATCCCTTCTTCACATTCCAGAAAATACCTCGTTCCGGATTGTACCTCTTCGGGAACAACTATAAAATTTCCATCTATTTTTCCTTTGAGCTGTTTTGCAAGAGGTTCTGTCCAGCTTAGGTCAGCACAATAGGAATGTTCAATTATTTTCATGTGGCATTTATTATATTACAAAAGTTTTACTGCTTTAATTTTACTGGTTAGGAAGGATTTAATACGCTCCTGTTTGTTCCGTTCTGTAAATTATATCTTGTAAGAATTTGAATTAAATTTGCTTTTTCGGAGGTAATTTACTTTAAAAAAGCTTGGCTTTTTTAACCGTTTTATAACTGTAGGGATTCAATTGATAACTGTATTTTTTCATCGATTTTGAAGTCGGAAAATGCATGAAAAAGTAACTTTATGTTCTAAAATGGATGAAAACTTTATTCTGACATTTTTATGTCTTAAGTGGGCTATCCTGTAAGTACTATTCCACTTAATTTTGCTTTTTTCATTAGAGGACTAATAAAATGAATGAACTAAATTAATTAATACGATAAGGATGAATACTTCGAAATTTTCTGCAGAGTTTGAGTTGAATATTAATGAAATACAAAAACTAAATAAGATGTATTTTAAACGTTTGTACAAAGGACGGGTTAGGGTCTTTTTTATACTTATTTTAGTCGCTTTCCTCTTTTTTGACTTTTTAAATTTAGAAAGCCAGGAAGATTTTATGAAATGGCAGTTACAGAGTTTAATTTTGATTGTCTCGTTTTTTATGTTTCATTATTCATTTGTAAATGCAACATGCAAGTTCTTTTTTAAGTTCATGAGAAAACTTGTCGGGTACAGCAGTCTTACCGGGAGATATAAACTCAACTTCACCAGTTCTTATATTTATGTAAATTCTCCATTAGGTGCTTTTGCTCACACCTGGAGTCAGATTGATAAAGCAGTTCTCACTAAGGATTTTTTCTTTTTATATGTTAAGGATAAAGATCAGCACATTATTTCTATTTCAAATAAATCCGGCTGTCACAGGAATATGACGGACCTGATCACATTTGTAGAACGTCATGTCATGCACATTACTAAAATGTAAGAGATTGGCAGTTCATCTGATGAATATAAATTGAAAGCTGTTTTTTTATCCTAACCACTATCGAAAAGAGCAAAGGTTTAAAGCTTTTACACGCTTTCTACCTCCTTAAAATGGGTTCCTAAAGCTTAAGAATTTACTTCAATAAGGTGTTATAACAGGTCAGGGCAAAAAAATAAAAAATAAAAACAGAGAAGACTTTTTTTGTAATTGTTTGATTATAAGACCCGAAGAGTGTCGGTTAATTTAATATTAAGAGGTCAGGCAAAAACGGGTATAATTTTAACATTAAAGATGCGTTATCTATCAAGCAAACTTTTATTTTTGCGCCTTAATTTAACAAGTATAAGCATGAAAGATCTATTAGTAAAAATCAACGCCGAAATCGACACATTCAAAGCAGAAGCTGAATCACTAACTGAAAAAGGTGTAAAAGCTGCTGGACCAAGAGCACGTAAATCAACTTTGGAAATTGAAAAACTTTTAAAAGAGTTTAGAAAAGTTTCTATCGAAGAATCAAAAAAATAATATTTGTATTCAGAAACAAAACCTCGTTTAAGTATTTAAACGAGGTTTTTTTATGGAAATTATTTTAGGATTTCTATAGCTTCTTTAAGGCTGCAATTATTTTTACGTTATAACGAAATTAATGCTACTGCTCTAATCATACAATTTACCGGTACGTAATACTTTGCCATCATTATTTTTCGGTTTAATTCTATTCCGGCTTTCACAAACTAAAGAAATTGCTTACTTTCATAGAATAGTTTCAAAAACAATCTAAATGGACAAAAAGTTAAAACAATTCGGGATTAAATCAATTGTCGTGTTGCTGCTGATTCATTTAGCTTATTTTATCTACGGATATTTTCAGTTTGCAGGTATAAAGAACATCAATATTTATACAGAATTCTACAGATTCAAATTTTATGATGATGTTTCCATTTCTCATTTCTTCGTGAGTGGTTTATTATTATTGCTGTTTTTAATTTTTTTATTGCGAAATCATACCAGACAAGCATATTCGACTTTAAATCTGGTCAAAATTGGCGGAGTGATTTTGTTGATTTCATTTCTTTCTTTTTCCTTTTTTATCAGTTATAGTTTTGGTCTGAATGCAAAACTAAAAACAGAATTACCGGAAACAGATTTCAATACCGACAAGGCTTTACTCAATGTTTTAAATCCGTTTTTATACAATTATACCTCTTATAGTTCTGAGAAATTATTCAATCCCGAAAACATTTTATATCCAAAACCCTATCCGGTAATAAAAGGAACAGAGTCCATCAATTACGATTCAAACGGGAGCGAATATGCAATCGAAGAACACCGTTATTTCAGTATCGATACACTGAAACTGCTGACTTCGACATATGAGAAAGTAAATAATAAAGCAGATTCTGTTTTTAATATTTTAGGATTTGATAAAGAAGAACTGACGAAAAGAATCATCTCAAAAAAAGTGATTAAAGACAGTACCGAAATTGTTTTCAAAGGAAGAGAAGTCAATCTGGACTATGACGGGGATATTTGCATATTTCTGCAGAATAAAAAATTGTACGCACCAATACACGGTATCCCTGTTGAAAAACAACAGTATCAGAATGCTGTAGAAAGATATAAACTTCTTTATAAATACAAACCGGATTCTTTATTATACTCTTTTCAAAAGCTGGATACTTTATTGAAAAAATACAATATCGAAACACAGATTCAGCCAAAATTGCTAACGAAGGATGCCTTTTATTACAGGGATAATAACAGAGCACCTTTAAACGGAATTAGAAATACCTACGACAGAGTTGCCCTGAAAGATAAATTTAATACGCTGGAGAAATTGTTTTATGAACCGAACTATTTACATCCGTCGATAATGATGATTTTCTTTACGGTCATTTTAGTAGTCTGGCTAATTTTGTTTCTATTTTATGTTTCATGGAATTATAAGAATAAAAAACAAATCGATAAGATTTAGGATTTAAATATATGTATAACCGACGGCGCAGTGAGAAATCCTGCGCCGTCTGCTTTTTTACGTATACGGTCTGGATTTGTATACTTCCCGTATTTTATATTACTTTGTAAAGAATACTAATCGGTATCTTTTATGAAAAAAGCAGTTTCGACACGACTTTCCATTCTTCAGAAATCATTTGAATTAATCTATACGCACGGGTATCAGGCTACCAGTATTGATACTATTATTGCGACAACCAACGTAACCAAAGGTGCATTTTTTTATCATTTTAAAAATAAGGACGAAATGGGGCTCGCCGTTATTAACGAAATTATGTATCCGTTGATGTATGCTGATTTCGTAAAACCACTTTTGAGTTCAAACGATCCCGTACATGATATTTATAAAATGATGCATTATTTACTTTTGGAAAATGAGTTTTTGCTAAAAAAATACGGCTGCCCGGCCGGGAATCTAACGCAGGAAATGTCTCCGGTAAACCAACTGTTTAGCCAGGCACTTTCTAAACTGACTACAGAACTAAAAGAAGCGATGCAAATTGCCTTAAAAAAAGGTAAAGATTCAGGAAGTATAAAATCCGGGATAAACGAGGAGCAGGTAGCGCTTTTTGTATTATCGGGTTATTGGGGCATTCGGAATTTTGGTAAACTTTCGGATGATAATGATTGTTATATTGTTTATTTAGAGGAACTTAAGTCGTATTTGAAGAATTTGGAAAAAAACTAATTTCAAAAACATACTACTTAGTATGTTTTATTTATATTTGCATTATTATTTTAAAACAAATAACAATGTATCTAACACTATTACTTTTGCATTCCACCGTGAGATGGCTGGTGCTTTTGAGTTTATTTTATTCTATTATTAGGGCATATCGGGGATACCAAAACAAATTTTCTTTTTCTAAAATAGATAACGTAGTCCGCCACTGGACGGCGACTCTTGCTCATCTTCAGTTAATGCTGGGTATAGTGTTGTATTCGCAGAGTGCCTTAATTAAATACTTCTGGAATAATTTTGCGGAAGCTTCAAAGGATCTAAGCACACTTTTCTTTGGTTTAATCCATCTTATTTTAATGCTGGCGGCGATTATAATCATAACGATTGGTTCGGCAGCAGCAAAGCGCAAGACACTTTATTCCGATAAATTCAAAACGATGTTTATCTGGTTTTCTATTGCCTTACTGCTTATTTTCATAGCCATTCCGTGGCCTTTTTCTCCTCTTGCCAACAGACCTTATTTTAGATAATTATGACAAATTTTTTCAAAACAAACATCGGGCGATTAAGAATTCTTGGTTTTCTGGAAGGCTTATCTTTATTGATTTTAATTTTTATTGCGGTTCCTCTTAAATATATTTTCGATAACCCGTCGCTGACAAAAATGATGGGACCGATTCATGGTGCCTTATTTCTGCTTTTTATATTCAATGCCCTGAGTGTTGGTGTAGAACAAAACTGGAAATTTAAAACGACAACTTCCAAAGTTCTTCTGGCCTGTATTATTCCTTTTGGGACCTTTTATATTGATCATAAAATTTTGCGTAAATCGAAATTGAAGATAAATAACAAAGTTTGTAAACCAATTTAGGAAAATATAAACCAGAACAATCATGATTGAGATTTTCAAAACCAATGTAAATTCAAAAAGACAATCCGGCAGGATTTTAAAAATGCTTAAAAGGATATTTCCAAACGCTTCTTTTATTTTTGATTTGGAGGATTGCGACAAGATTTTACGGGTCGATCATATCGAAAGCATACAAATAGCAACCATTAAAAACGAAATCATAAATTTGGGTTTTGTCTGTGAGATATTGGAAGATTAATATCCTTAAACAATAGGTAAGTTGAGGTAATTTACAGCATTAATTTTTAGTCAAAAGCGGCTGATTCTGTTCTGGAATCAGCTGCTTTTTTTATGATAGATTAAGTTTTTCATAAACCGGATTATGTATTGCTTTTTTGCTTAGCTTTCGCAGGGCTACAAGTGCAAAATATATGTTTTTTACGTAAAAAAAATATATAAGTAAAATCATTAGATCTCAAAATAAATAATAGGTAAAGATTTATATTTTGGATTTAATTACAACTCATAGTTATATTCTATAAGGCGCTTTGTAAGAAAAAAAACAGGATTATCCGTAATATTGCGATAGGAAGTTTTGTTTGAAATTTCAGCATTTCCTTATCATTTTTGAATATGAAATGATTTTTTGACCATCACTTTCTTTAAAATTTCCCCAAATCTCTAAAATAACTATTAATTAATTATGTTCTTTACTCTCACTCATGACCAGATACAATTTTGTTATGGATCAAAACGCTGGCAATACAGTTTTAATGAAATTGTGGAGCTCGGATTACTTAAAAAAAAGAAGTCTTACCTTCTTGAAAATGGTGCTTTCATTGCCATTACCGCTATAGCTTATTATTGCATGGTTTTTTCAAATTTAATGGAGATGTACTATATCGTACCTACTTTATTATGCTATACTATTATCATTATTTCCAGATTTCATGCCAGCATCGATGCCGAATATTATGTTATCGTAAAAGATGTTTATAAAAAGGAAATCCGGGTAAAAATAAAAAATTTAGACCGGCCTGTCATAGGCAAACAAATAGATCAGTACTTAAATCTCGAGTTCGATCGGATGGTACATAAACAAAAATCCAACACTCAAAAATAATTCGATGTTATCAAACGAAACTTTTGGCTACGACCTTACTTTTATTGTCGTTGCCGTAGTGTATGGTTTTATTATTACGACCAAAAGAAAATAGAAATGCAGCTTCATTAACCTAATATTGAAGTTGTATCAGATCAAGTATTAAAAGGTATAGTTACAGTACCCCTACATTTAATAGTGAACTGTTAGCTGTACAAGATCCCCCACAAAGAGCTTATGACCACTTCAATAAAAAATAAAATTAAAAGCATCAGAGAGTTAAAAAATTATACTCAGGAATATATGGCAGATCAACTAGGCGTTACCCAGGCGGGTTATAGTAAAATAGAAAAAGGAAAAACTGTTCTTTCGTTTGTTAAATTAGTAGAAATAGCCCGTATTTTAGAAGTCAGTGTAGAAGATATACTTAGTTTCGATAGTCAGCGGTATTTCAATAATTTTAATAAAGTCAAAGGAAATAATAATGGCAGCATTCAGATTAATCCGGATAACAGTACCGCTTTAAAAGAACTTTATGAAGATAAAATAATGCTTCTGGAAAAATTACTCAGTAAAACAGAAGAAGAATTAAACCGCTATAAAAAGAAATTCGGTCAGCTGTAGCAACAAAAAAACGAGGTTGAAGCCTCGTTTTTTTATTTGTTATAATTTATGCTGTCTGATCCTCTGTAGTGGCATCGGGAGCGTTTGTTTTTACTGAAGCTATTCCATTGTCTCTGGCAGAAGTACTTTCGTACATTTCACTTGCACCGATGATCTGGCCATTTCCGGCTTTGAGATTGAAATAAGGTTTGCCGCTGCTGGATTCTTTTTTATCATATCTGCTGTCGTCCTGCGAGTTTGTTTTGACAGATTCGATTCCGTTTGTACAGGCAGATTTTGTAGAATAACCTTCGCTGGTTAAGATAGTCTGGCCATTTCCGGCTTTTAAATTAAATTGAAATTCACCATTTGATCTTGTAGTAATTACAAATTTTCCCATAAATTTTCGGTTTTTTTAAGTTAGGCATTCCTTATTTTGATATTTATAAAAGTACAAAACTTAGTCTTACAAATGATATACGCATAAAAAATAACCCCGATATAACGGAAAATTTACTATTTTTTGTTAAAAGCAGGCAGGATATACTTCTGAATAATTTCATCACTTGGCGATTGTGAATTGTAATTTCCACCGGTAATAATCGTAACCATATCTTGTTCTTCCCAAATGTAAATCTTCTGTCCGCCGTTTCCCTGTGCAGCTTTTCCATTATAGCGCACTCCGTTTACATCCAGATATTTAAGCCACCACAAATAACCGTAATTAACGCCCTGCACCACAGATTGTTTGGTCAGGGATTCTTTTACCCAGTCTTTCGATATCACCTGTTTGCCATTCCAAACTCCCTTATTCAGATAAAGCAAACCTAATTTCCCCATGTCTCTTGAACTTAAATAAACCTGGCAGAAGGTTTCTGAACTCGAAGCATCCGGTTTAAAATTCCAGACAAAATTTTTAATTCCAATGTCTTTAAAAAGAGTTTGTTTTGCAAAATCGGGCAGTGGCATTTTTGTCGCTTTTTCAATTATCCTGCCCAGTGTTATCGGATTTCCGGAGCAGTACATTCCTTTTCCTCCCGGTACGTCAATCATGGGTAAGTCCAGTGTAAATTGTATCCAGTCGGCCGAATTATTCATGGTGGTCTCGTTGCCTTCCGATTTTGGATTACTCACATCACAATCCAGACCGCTTTGGTTGGTTAGAAGGTTTTTAATCGAAATTAGCCTTTTGTCTTCCGTAAGATTTTTAAAAGTATATTCGGGAAAAAAGGATAAAACGGTTTCGTCTTTACTTTTTATAAACCCTTTATCAATGGCAATTCCGGTAAGCGCCGAAACAAAACTCTTTGTGGCAGATCGCAGTTCGTGTAATTTGGCTTTATTGTATTCATAAAAATATTCCTCAAATACAAGCTTTCCGTCTTTAATAATCAAAACACTATGAACGTTAGGCAATGTACCGTCTACGATTTTTTGCATCATTTCACTCAATAATGCTTTATCTAAAACGGTTTTATCGATACTTCCGGTCAAAATTCCGTCGACATCTTGTTTGGGTTGTTGATAAACATATTTAAAATCTTTTGGATTGAGTCTCGGGTACCACATTTCTTTTGGAAATGCTACTTTTTTGGAAACTAGATTGAAACCACTTCCGTCAGAAGTATAACCGGTAATAATTCCCGCCTTTCTGTTAAAAGTTACCTTTTCATTTGACATATTTTCAAAAACATCTTTGTCAATTGCTTTTAATTTATATTTGCTTTCGTTGATAATGGCGAACAAAACAGTGTCTTTTGGTGAAGCCGCTATTTTAAGAGAACCTTTATTTACATATTCATAAACACCTTCATATTCTTTTAATTGTTCGTAGGTAATTTTGAATTTTTGTTGTGAATAACCGGAATAAATCCCCACTAAAAATAACAGAAGCAAATGGTTTTTTTTCATTCTTTTTTGGTTTTAAAAGATTGTTCGTTAGTTAATTAAGGAAAGTTATAAAAAAAAGAGACACCTAATAATAAATTAGTGTCTCTTTTTTTATTGGTGTATATTTTTAAATATGCTATTTAATGCTAATCGGAACTTCAACTGTTGTTTTGTCCCAGCCGATTACTAAATTAGTAACAGCACCCTGAGTGGTAAAAGCAATCGATAAAGCTTCTACAGGAGTTGAGATTGGTTTAACCGGAACAACAATTTTTACCAGATCCTTGCTGGAATCATAAGCGTATGCACCCCATAAATCAACTTCTTTATTGATGATAACGGTCCATTTGTCTTTTTCAGGAATAGCAAAAAGACTATAAGTTCCCGCAGGAACCGCAACACCATTGATCGTTGCAGGTTTGTAAAATTTGATTTCCGTGTTTTCGTTAGCACCCACACGCCATACTTCACCAAACGGAATTAATTCTCCGAAAATCGCTCTTCCTTTTGCAGAGGGTCTTGAATAAATAACTTTGATTGCAGGTGAAGGTGTGTCTGTTTTTTTAAATTTCACGGATTTATTCGGAAAATAAGCAATATCAGCCGGACTGGCGTCCAAAGGCGCGAATTTAACTTCCTGGGCATTAACAGAAAAGACAAACAATAAAAGAAGGGTCAGTAAACTAAAATTTTTCATAACGTAGTATTTTTAATATGATTCATACAAAAATAAGAGAATAAAGAATAGGAAGAGATTAAATTTTTACTCGTTTTTCTTTTTTTCATACCAGTCGTGCATGATATAAAAGGCTTTCTTTTTCTGGCCATCGTTGGAGATCAGCCCTTTTCTGTTGTATTCGTCCTGAATCCCTGGCAATAGTCTTCTTGGGGATCTGAAATCTACCAGAATCCAAGGGCTTAATCCACTCAGGTGTGGAATATTTTCGATCATTTTCAGGTTCTGAATGTATAAGTATTCCTGGTATTCTTCTGTCCAGCGTTCGTTTTTTTCTCCGTGCAAACCTGCTTTTGCATCACCTCCAAATTCAGAAACAATCACGGGTTTATTGTATTTGGTTTTCCAGCGTATCTTTTCAGCATCTTCCAGATTACCGCCATACCAGCCTAAATACTGATTAAATGCAATGATATCTAAATACTGTCCGATTTCATCATTTATAGTTCCAAATCCATCTCCGCTTTGCGTTAATAATGCCGCACTGATTAATCGGGTCGTGTCCAGTGATTTGGTATGAGCTACCAGATCTTTGATGAAATTATTTCTGGCATCAGAGATCGGAGTTTCGTTGGCCATGGACCAAATAATAATACAGGCCCTGTTTTTATCTCTCGTAACCGCTGCAGTCAACTGATCCTGGGCATTGGTATACGTTTCTTTTCTGGTAAATTCAACCGTCCAGTACACCGGAATTTCTTCCCAGACCATTAAGCCTAATTGATCAGCCATTCGGATAATATTTTCGTTATGCGGATAATGCGCCAGACGTACGTAGTTGCAGCCTAATTCCTTTGCCCAGTTCAGCAGGCGTAAAGCATCTTCTTCAGAATTGGCGCGCCCGCCTTTGGCATTTTCTTCATGAATGGAAATTCCGCGTAAGAAGATTTGTTTTCCGTTCAGTAAAATTTTATCCTCCTGCGTTTCAATAGTTCTGAAACCGATCGTATCTTTTAATTTCTCTCCGTTGAAATCAATCGTAACCGCATATAATTTTGGATTTTCCGGTGACCAGTACGAGATGTTTTTAGCTGCAATTTCAAATTTCAAAATACCATCAGCACCCACTTTTCCTTTGTAATTAATTTTTAATTCCGGAATGGCGATTGCTACAGCATTCTGTGCCGGATTCAAATTATTGATTTTGATAAAGCCTGAAATTTTGTTTTTATCTTTTTTATCCAGTTGAATGGTATAATCTTCCACAAAAGAGGCTGATTCTTCGATTAAAGTAACATCGCGTGTAATTCCGCCATAATTCCACCAATCCGTATTAAGTGTCGGAACATCTTCTTTGTGACGCGTATTATCTACTTTAATCACCAGATAATTGTCTTTTGGTTTTACGATCGAAGTCACTTCATAGTTAAACGGTGTAAAACCACCTTCATGCGTTCCTAATTTCTTTCCGTTTAAATAGACATCTGCTTTGTAATTGATGGCGCCGATGTAGACAAAAAGACGTTTTTGGGCCTTCAGGTCATAGTCAAAGGATTTTTTGAACCATACATTTCCTTCGTAATATTTAAGCTCGGGAACTTGTGAATTCCAGTCTCCCGGAATGTTTATTTTGGGTGATTTATCAAAATCGTATTCTACCAGTTCCTGTTTGTTAACGGCATGATAGTTATTAAAATAAGCAGCGTTGGAAGGCTTGGCCTGCTTGTCGTAAACATCATGGTGAAAACTGTAATACCCTGTTTCATAAGGATCAACGATATAATTCCAGACACCGTTTAATGAAGTGGTATTTCGGTTCGGAACATTGGAGATCAGGTTTTGATTTTGCGATTGTCCGAGAATGGAAAAGGTTAGGAGCAATGTGGTTAGTAGTTTTTTCATTGGTAAAGTTTGTTTTATTTAGTATCAAAGCCGCAGCTTTTGTATTTATCTCTCGCAAAGTCACAGAGTCGCAAGGTTTTTTTGCCACGGATTAAAATGATTTTTTCTCGCAGATTGAGCAGATTTAATTTTTTAAAGCTTTGTAAATAAATAATCTGCTTAATCTGCCAAATCTGCGAGACACAAAAAAAAATGCCACTCTGCGGGACTAATTCATTTCAGTTTAAATAGCTTTTTATTCAATCTGTATTCGTAAATATTCCCCTTTAAA
Organism: Flavobacterium circumlabens; assembly: GCF_004345565.1. GTDB lineage: Bacteria > Bacteroidota > Bacteroidia > Flavobacteriales > Flavobacteriaceae > Flavobacterium > Flavobacterium circumlabens. The sequence goes on from NZ_SLWA01000007.1 coordinate 117,749, forward strand.
ATTCTAGTTCAGCACCGTCATTTCTATTGGAATATTTAAACCATCAGGAATAACTTCAATCGAAGCTTTTCCGTTTGCCATCCGGATGGATTCGCTTCCGGTTGGTGTTCCCTGGCTTTTCATTGTTTTGCCCCCTTTAAGGCATTGGAAATATACGCTTTCTTCATAATCTAAACAACGTAAATTGTTGTTATCTATCGCAATAGCGGTGACAAGGTAATTTCCGTTCTTTAATTTTTCCGAAGATAATTGTAAGGAAACTGCAGATTCATTTTTAGTAAAGCGATAATTTACTTTTAACGTATCCGAAACCGTTTTACCATCTTTATTTTTTCCAATGGCGATTAAAGCGTTTTCACCTTTTTTGAAAGTAACGTCCCAGGTTAAGCCACAGGCCGGATAACTGGCAATATTTCGTTGTTTTTCACCCAGGGATTTTCCTTCGTGATATAAAGTCACTTTTTCGCAATTACTGAAAACACTTAGGACTCGGGGTGTGTTTTCAGGACCCTGACGTTCTGTCCAGGTATGCGATTCGATGTAGGTAAAGGGTTCATCGCTCCAGTAACTTTTAAAAACATAATAAGCATCTTTTGGAGTTCCGTTTCTGTCTGTCAGTCCTTTTTGGTTCATGTACGGGATATCATCTTCGGGACGCAACGGCGTTGCAAAATCCTTGAATGCCCATTGAACATTACCCACAAATGTTGGATCATTCTCGGATATATGCAAATGCCAGTCGAATAAATCGACAATATAATTTTCGCTCCAGTCCCCAATCTGGGCAATATTGGCCACTTTGGTCTGTACAATGGCTTCTTCCCAGCCTTCTGCTTTTATGATGTTTTCGCCTGTAACCGGATTTTCGCTGTGACGGCCCACATGACTGTCGCCGCCATATTCGGCATGGATAAAATGTTTGTATTCTTTCTTGTAAACATCAATTGCTTTTTGATAGCTTTTATAACTCCCCGAATACCAGCCGGACCAGATAGAAGGGGAGAAGACGTCTACAATCTGCGAACCTTCATAGTATTTTCGGATCGCTGTTTTTCGGTTCGGACCCATTTTATGGGCGATAGTGTTCAGCTCGGTCAGAAAAGCATTTGTCTTTTCGGTATTGTCTCCGTCAGGAAAGTCGGGAAGCCAGTTCATTTCATTTCCCAAAGACCAGATAATGATACTCGGATGGTTGTAGTTCTGATTGATGATTTCGGCCAGCATGTTTCTGGTATTGGTTTTCCAGAGTTCGTCGCCAATTCCGCCACGGCACCAGGGTAATTCATCCCAAACCAAAAGGCCGAGTTCATCACAGGCTTTATAGACTTCCGGATCTTGCGGATAATGCGCCAGACGGACAAAATTGGCTCCCATCTTTTTTATGGATTCCATATCGGCACGATGTTGTGCATTGCTCATGGCAGCGCCAACGCCAGCTTGTTCTTCGTGTCGGTGTGTACCGCGAAGCAAGAGCCTTTTTCCGTTCAGGTAAAATGGACCATGATCTTTAAATTCAAACCATCTAAAACCGACCTTCTCATTGATACTGTCTTTTGCTTTGTTTTTTTCGGACAAAACAGCCGTTACCGTATATAAATTAGGCTTTTGGGTATCCCACAATTCCGGATTTTTGATATTTTCGAATGTTATATGGGTTGTTTTCCCGCTAACCGAAACCGTTTTCCCGGCCACTTTTTTTCCTTTCGGATTATTAAGAATGACAGTCAGGGAAAGATCTTTTGCATTTTCCGGATTTACTGTGGATGCGATAATCTGTAAAGAGGCTTTTTTCGCGGAAACTTGCGGAGTGGTAATTTTCAGGTTATCGATATTGTTTTTGTATTTGGAAACCAGCCAGACATCGCGCGTAATGCCGCCATAAATAAAGAAATCACTTTTTTGGGAGGGAATAATTTCAATATCATAACTATTGTCCACCCGAACAAAAACAGCATTGTTTCCTTCTTTGATAAAGTTCGTAATATCGATGGTAAAGCCAATATATCCGCCAATATGACCTCCGGCTTCTTTGCCATTGACATATACTTTGGTGGTGACATTAGCACCTTCAAAATATAAAAAATAGCGTTGGTTTGGATCTATTTGTGCAATGTTGAGCTGTTTCTGATACCAGCTTGCATCACGCCTGTAACCGGGATTTAAGTCGGTGGCGTCTTCGCTGTTCCAGCTGTGCGGCAGATTTATTCCCGTCCAGTTCGCTGCTTTTTGGGCATCGTTCAGGTTTGGAGTATTGTTTTCTAAATAAAGCCAGTTGTCATTGATATTTGTTTGGGTACGCAAATCAGTAGTTGCCTGAGCAAAAAGACTGCCCAGGCAAAACTGAAAAACAAAAATGAAAGTAAAAAAAGAGCTATAGTGGTACGATTGTTTTCTCATAAGTTATAAGTCTTTTTTTCTTAATAATGCTTCCAGGAAATAGTAATCGGCATAGATGATAGGTTCATCAATTTCGTCTTTCTTAGGCCAGTTTCCTGTGCTGTGATCTAAAATAAAAGGCGCATTGATTTTAGGGTTTACAATATAGTTGTCCGACTCTAAAGTCCTGATTACCTTGTCCGCATAAGTCAGGTAACTTTTATTTTGGGTATAGCCGTACAATTCATATAATGCAGAAGCCATAACGGTTGCGGCAGAAACATCACGTGCGGCATTTGGAATCGACGGATCTTTAAAATCCCAATACGGAATTCCATCTTCCGGCAGGTCTTTGCTTGTAATGAAAAATTGTGCTGTTGCTTCGGCCTGCTTCAGATAGGCCGGATCTTTAGTATATCGGTACGACATGGTAAAACCGTAAACGGCCCAGGCTTGTCCTCGTGCCCAGACGGAATCGTCATTATATCCCTGAAGCGTGGTTTTCTTTCTGACAGCTCCGGAATCAGGATTATAATCGATGACGTGATAACAACTGTTATCTGTCCTGAATTGATTTTTCAATGTGGTATTGGCATGCTTTACCGCGATCTCCTGATATTTTTTATTGCCGGATAATTTGGTCGCCTCAAAAAGTAATTCAAGGTTCATCATATTATCAATAATCACCGGATATTCCCAAATGTCTTTGTTGAAATCCCAGGAACGAATCGCTCCGGTTTTTTCATTAAAGCGGGTGCACAACGTTTCGGCTCCTTTGATGATCACGTCTTGGTATTCCGGTTTGTTTTCGACTTTTAAGCCTTCGCCAAAAGCGCAGTATACTTTAAATCCAACATCATGAGAACCGCTGTTCACGCTTTCTTTTTTACTGAAAGGCGTCCACTTTTCAGCCTGTTTTTTGTATTCGGAATTGCCTGTCAATCGATACAGCTGCCATAAGTTTCCGGCAAAAAAACCGCTGGTCCAATCTCGCGAAGGTACTTTCTTTATGAGATTGGATTTCAGGTTCATGCTGCGCGGCATGGACAGGGAATCAACAGGATATTCCAACAGCATTTTGTAACGGGTTTCAAGAAGAGTGCTGGCGGTTGCAGGCGTATTTTTTGTTTGGGAATTAATTCCGGATTTGCACGCTGTTGCCAGCAATGCAAACCCAAGAATTAAAGTAAAAAAACTAACTTTATTCATACTAATTAATCTAATGTTTAGTAACCCGGATTGTTTGGTTTTAAATTAGGATTGATGGCCAGCTCCGTTCCCGGTAAGGCAAAAAGGTAATCCCTGTTCGGATCAAAATTGGCATGAGGCTCAAAACCAGCCGGACCAAATACTTCAGGACCGTTTTTCAGTCTTTTAATGTCATACCATCTGATGTATTCAAAGGCAAATTCGAGCCTTCTTTCATTGATCACCATTTTTCTGAAATCCACCTGGGATAATCCCGGAGTTACATTCGCAGGAAAAGAAACTTGTTTTCCGGCTTTGTTTCGGGCTCTTGCCAAAACTCTGTTTACATAACCGTCTGCTTCAGAAGTTCCCGGAGTAATTTCGTTTAAGGCTTCGGCAGCCGTCAGCAATACTTCGGCGTAACGCATGGTGATGTAATTGTGTTGCGAAGTTCTTCCGTTGGCACCGGCTTTCCCAGGAAAACGAAAGTATTTGGCAATATGCGGACGGGGTGCTTTTTCATTATCGCTTGACGGATAAATCTGCAAAGAACCGCCCGGACCTGTTTTCTTTCTGATAATCGTATCAAAGCTTACCGCTCTTCTGTAATCTCTCTGATCCCAGTCGTTAAAAACTTTCAAAGACGGTACAGCTACAGAAAACCCCTGACCATAGCTGTAACTATCATCTTTTAAAGAACCCGTAAAAAATGCCGTATAATCCTGGCCGTAGTTTCCGGATACTAAGTTGTTGAAATCAATAGTGAATAACGGCTCTTTTAATGCCGCTGCTTTATTAGCATTAAACAAATCCTGAAAATCAGCATCGAGTCCTAAACCGAATTTTGCTTCGTTGGTAATAACGTATTTCGCTTCATCGTACGCTTTCTGGTATTGCCCTAAGGTCAGGTATACAGAAGCCAGATAACCTGCCGCTGTTCCTTTTCCCGGAACGGCTTTTACTTTTGGTTTGTCGTCCAGCCATTTTTTTGCAAATTCCAGGTCTTCAATTATTTTGGCATAGACCACAGCCTCTTTGGTCCGGCTTAATTTATCGACCTGTGAAACTTCATTTACGGCAAAATCAATATAAGGAACATCTCCAAAGATGCGAACCAGATGATAGTACGTAAAAGCTCTTGCAAAATAGGCCTGCGCTACGATCGCGTTTACTTTTGCAGGATCACCCGGCGTTTTTTTGGCGCCTTCAATGGCCTGATTGGCCGCTGCAATAATGATATAGGACTGTGGCCAGAAGTTCGCCACAAGCGCATTGGTATCATTCATTTTAAAGTCATTAACATCAATTCTCGCTGCCTGAGTCGTTCTGTCTCCAATATCGGACATGTCATCTCTTAGCATCAGTGCAATTGTAAATTCCCTTCCCCAGTAGTTATTGTGGGCAATGTTGGCAAAACTTCCGTTTACAGCAGCCTGTAAATCGTCTGTATTGTTAAAAAAGTTATCGGGACGAATGATTCCAACCGGATGTTCTTCTAAATCAGAGCATCCAAAGGTGAATATTCCCAAGAAAAGAAAAGTGATATATTTTTTCATAATGTGTTGTGTTAGACTAAAATTTAATATTAAATCCGAATGTAAAAGTTTTCACATTGGGATAACTTCCATATTCCAAACCTAGATTCGTATTACTTCTGGCATTACTGTCATTCAGATAACTGGTCTCCGGATCTGATCCCGGATAATCGGTAATCGTCCAGATGTTTTGTGCACTGATGTAAAAACGAACTTTGCTCAGTCCCATTTTAGAAACAATCTTCTCATTTAAACTGTATCCGACAGAGATATTTTTCAGGCGGATGTAACTGGCATCGTACACAAATCTTGAAGTAACTCTTTTGGTTCTTGCAGCGTTGGCAGGAACGTTGGTGTCGGTGTTGGTTGGCGTCCAGGCGTCTAAAACTTCTGTTGTAGCATTATTGTTTCCGGAAGCCAGTTCCATCAGCGTATAATTTAATACCTGATTGCCTTCTGAACCCTGGAAGAAGATATTTAGATCTATATTTTTATACGTGAAATCATTATTCAGACCAAAAATGAAATCAGGATTCGGATTACCAATAATCGTTTTATCATTGGAATCTAATTTTACGTCACCGTTTACGTCTTTGAATTTTTCTCCACCCGCAACGGTTTCGAAGTTACCCGGAAGAGCTGTTTCCCCTTGTTGTAGCACACCGTCATAAATAAATCCGAAGAAAGAACCAACGGGTTGTCCCACTCTCAGGATTTGAGATTCTGTTGCGAGGAAATGTCCCGGTGTGGAGTTGATGAGAAGGTCTTTGTTATCGGCCAATTTCAATACTTTGTTTTTGTTGGAAGAGATATTAAAACTGGTGGACCAGGTGAAATCTGCCCCAATAAAGTTTTTCGAATTAATGCCTAATTCCCAGCCTTTGTTTTCTAATTCTCCCACATTCTGAAGCTGGGATCCAATTCCGGAAACGCCCGGTAAAGGTCTGTTGAACAATAAATCTTTGGTAATTGTTTTGTAATAATCGGCCGTTACGCTTATTCTGTTATCAAACAAGCCCAGATCGATTCCATAATCCTGCTGATAGGAAGTTTCCCATTTCAGGTTTGGATTGTCTAATGAAGTCAGCTGAACCGCATTTACAATGACGTCACCGCTCACATCGTAAATTTCAGAAAATCTGGAAAGGGTAGAATAGGCTCCGATGGAAGGATTTCCGGTGGCACCATAACTGGCTCTCAATTTCAGGTTTGAAATGATTTTACTGTCTTTTAAAAATTGCTCTTTGCTGATATTCCAGCCAATCGCTCCCGAAGGGAAAGTTCCGTATTTATAGTTTTCACTAAAGCTGGAAGAACCATCCCGTCTGGCTGTAAACGTTAGTAAATATTTGTCGTCGTAATCAAAGTTTAACCTTCCGAAAGCAGAAATCAGTTCTGTTTCTGATAAAGAAGAATCCGGTTTTAAGAAAACAGTTCCGGCTCCTAAATTATGATACGAATTGGTATTGGTTAAAAATCCTCTTGACGCAGCGTAAGAGCTTTCGTTTTTATTCTTCTGATAGGAATACCCTCCAAGAACCGTCAGGATTCCTTTTGAGATAATTTCTTTTTTGTACGTCAGATAATTTTCTGTCAGGAAAGACGAATTTCTGTTGTTGTTTACAGAAGCTTCTCCTTTGATATTTTTTCCGGCAATTAAAGTCGACGGAAGAAATCTTCCGGTCTGTGAATTAGAATCGGATAAGCCTAAAGTAGTTTTGAATTCAAGATCTTTTGTGAATTTATAGTTGGCAAAGAAATTGTTTCTGCTGACTACCGAAACCGTTTCCAATATATTATCCATCGCTGTTGCATACGGATTATCGATATCATCCCCGATTGGGGCAGTAGATGTGTAGCTGCCGTCTGCTTTGTAAATTCCTAAATCAGGCATAAAACGATATGCTGCAGCAATAACACCTGCTGCTCCCGTACCACCGGCACCCGTTTGGGAAATAATTCCTTCTTTGTTTTGTTTGCTTTGAAAAGTATTCAGTCCCACTTTAAGCCTGTCCGTTAAGTCAGCTTCCAGATTGCTTACAATGGTGTATTTGTCTATTCCGGAATTGATTACCACTCCGTTCTGATTGAAATAATTCCCGGATACATAATATTTTATTTTATCGGATCCGCCCGAAAAAGACAGGGAAGTATTCGAAACCAGTCCGTCACGATAAATAACATCCTGCCAGTCGGTATCTGCCGGTCCTTGTGTGTGCGTCGTAAAACTTTTTCGGTACGCAGCAAATTGATCCGCATTCAGCAAATGCAATTTGTTGTTCACCGATTGTGTCGAAGTCGAATTACTGAATTCAATGACCGGTTTTCCCGGTTTTCCTTTTTTGGTCGTCACCATAATTACTCCGTTTGATCCTCTTGATCCGTAGATAGCAGTGGCCGAAGCATCTTTTAAAACTTCAATAGAAGCAATATCCTGGGGTGCCGGCATCGAAACACCTGCAAAACCATCGACTACAATAAGGGCATCCCCACTGGCATTGATAGACGTTCCTCCACGAACCCTGATTTTTACCGGAGCGCCCGGTTCACCACCGTTGTTAGACTGAACGGCTACACCTGCAGCACGTCCCTGCAAAGCCTGTTCTGCATTTAATAAAGGGTAAGCGGTAAGTTCTTTTGCCGTTACAGAAGACACAGAACCCGTGATATCACTCTTTTTACGCGTACCGTAACCCACTACAATCACTTCTTCCAGGTTTTTGGTATCGGGTTTCAGGCTGATATTCACCACCGTTTTGTTTCCAACCGGAATTTCTACCGTCTGGTATCCAACAAAGTTAAAAACAAGGACAGCATTTTTTTCTGAAACAAAAACAGAGTAATTTCCGTCCATATCTGATGTGCCTCCAACAGAGGATCCTTTGACATAAACATTGGCACCGGGAAGTCCGAGCAAGTCTTCACTGGAAGTAATTTTTCCGGTGACTTTTTTCTCCTGTGCATTCACAATAATGTTTCCAAGTAAAAAGACTACCAGAAAACACCATTTAAGCGACTTAATTTTTTGGTTTGTAAACATTCATTTTTTGGTTTAAGGTTAATGTTAGATAAAATAAAAAAGCAATAAACTCATTCCGATTATCAGAATCATAAACAGAAACTGCAGTAATATGAATTTTGTTTTTTTGAATTTCATACGACAAATGTATAAGGCGCAAACGATATAGAAGTACAAAAAAGGGTATCTAAAAATACAGATACCCTTTTTTAAGCCTTGAAAACAGTGGATTTTTTATAGTACGGAGAGTGGTTTTGAAAATTTGTCAGCAAATTGTGACGGAGTTTCCCCGTATCTTTTCTGGAAACATTTACTAAAGTATTTCGGATTGTTGAAACCGACTTTATAACTTACTTCCGAAACGTTTAATTTATTTTGTTCTAATAACTGAGCGGCACGTTTTAATCGTATTTCATGAATGAATTCGTTTGGCGTAAAATTCGTCCAGGCTTTTACTTTTAAAAATAACATCGTGCGGCTAACGCCCAATTCAGAACAGAAAAACGGAATGTCAAATTGTTCGTTAGAGATGTTGTCTTCTACAATTTTGAATGCTTTTTTTAATAATTCCTCATCCAGTGAAGAAACCGTTATTTCTGACGGCACAAAATTGTCTTCACTTGAAAACCTGGCTTTTAATCTTTCTGTGGAATTCAGCAGGTTTTTAACACGGAGCTTAAATTCAGTCAGGTTGAAAGGTTTACTGATATAATCGTCAGCACCGCTTTCAAGGCCTTCAAATTTATATACAAGGGAAGATCTCGAAGTCAGTAAGATGACCGGAATATGACTGGTTTTTAGATTTTCTTTTATTCTGGAGCACAATTCTGTACCCACCATTTCCGGCATAATGACATCGGTGATAATTAAATTAGGAACATGTTGTAAGGCTTTTTCCAAAGCTGTTTTTCCGTTGTCGGCCACAATAATATTGTAGTCTTTTTTGAGGAGATTTTTCATAAAGTTCCGCAATACCTTATGATCTTCCACAAGTAGAATGGATGGTTTTTCGGCATTCACTACAAAATCATCAATATCTTCGGGTTCAGTGGTTCCAACGGTTTCCAGTTGAGCAGTATATTGTTCGATATCATCACTTATTCTGAAATCCTTGATAATTTCTTCTTCCTGCAGATGTGCTCTGCCCATCGGAAGGGTCACGGTAAAAATTACGCCTTCGGATTTTTTATTGACAACATCGATGGTTCCTTTGTGCAGCTTGACAATGTTTTTTACGATCGACAAACCAATTCCGGTTCCTTTATTGTAGTTCTTCTGAACGTTGTTGTGCATCGGAATTTCAAAAAACAAATCGAAAATTTTATCAATATGCTGTGCTGCAATTCCAACTCCGGAATCTTCTACCGCAATAAACAGGTTCTCGTGATCGTGATGTATTTTGATATGGATATTGCCGCCTTTTGGCGTATACCGGAAAGCATTTGAAATCAGATTATAGAAAACACGTTCTAATTTATAGCGGTCAAAGTACACCAGAATTTCCTCTTCTTCCGCTTCAAAAGTATATTCGTAGCCTCCGTCTTTGGCATATTCAATAAAAGACAAAAAGATCTCCCTGGTAAATTTGACAATATTTCCGTTGGCAGATTCGAGCGCCACCTGATGATTTTCGAGTTTCCTGAAATCCATCAATCGGTTGATGAGACTTAAAAGATGATTGGCGCTTCCTTCGATCACCAGCAGCTTTTTGTACATTTCATTTGTCCCGTTATAATCGGCTAATATTTGTTGTAAAGGCCCAAGAATCAGCGTTAATGGTGTCCTGAACTCATGCGAAATATTGGTAAAGAAATCCAGTTTGGCACGATTGTTTTCTTCGATACGTTTGGTTTCAAGATATTCCAGTTCTAATTTTTGTTTCAGTCTGGCTTTCGATTTGATAATCCAAATCAAACCATACAAGCCCAGACCAATCAATATTCCATACAATAAAAAGGCCCAGATACTGCGCCATGGAGCCGGATTTACGGTAACCGTGAGTATAGTGGGAGTGGAGTTCCAAACCCCGTCATTGTTGGCGCCTTTGACTTCAAAAACATAGGTTCCCGGATTCTGAATGGCAAAGATCGCTTCGCTGTTTTTGGTGGTTGTCCAGTTATTTTCCAGACCAGTCAGACGATAACTGTACTGATTGTTTTTGGATCGAATGTAATTTGGAATGGCAAAACTGATCGAAAAATTGGCTTTATCATAATCCAGCGTGATGTCTTTGGTATACCCAATGCTTTTCTCTAATATTTTTGCCGAATCATTGGGATGAATCGTCTGATTTTTAATTTTCAGATTGGTGATTAAAACCTGAGGAGAATATCGGTTAATCGATAGTTTTTTTGCATCAAAATAAGTCGCACCCGACGGGCTTCCGAAGTAGAATTTATTCGAGTCCAGCTTTAAGGAAGAATTGTCATTAAATTCATTACTCGCCAAACCATCTTTCTGATCGTATAAAACCACTTTTTGCTGCGTGATGCTATATTTTATAATGCCCTGATTGGTGCTGATCCATAAATTTTTATCGTCATCTTCTAAGATGGAATGTATAGAAGTAATAATCGTATTTCCGGCTCTTAAATTGATCCGGTTAAATTTTTTACCATCAAAATAATGCAGTCCTTTTGCTTTTGTGCCGACCCAGATTTTGTTTTGGCTGTCCTGAAACAAGGTCAGAATATCGTCTCCAGATAAAGACGGATTGTCAAAAAAGTAATGTTTTACGGCATATTGACTGGGTTTGAAAGTATTCAGTGAAATACAATTCAGGCCATTTTGAGTACCTATCCAAAGCACATTTTTTTTATCGATCAACAGGGTTCGAATGATATTGTTGGTCAGGAAATTGGCTTTCGAAGTATCGTTTCCAATAATTGCAAAGGTTTTGTCAATCGAATTGTATCGGATCAGCCCTTTTCCGAAAGTGCCAATCCAAACGATTCCATTGGCTTCGGTTTTGATCGAATAAACGCCGGTTTCTTTTAATAATTCCTGTAATTCCAGACTAATTCGACTATCTTCAATTCTTTTGGAAAGCGTATTGTAAGCGGATAATCCTTTAGAAAATGTCCCAATCCACAGTATATTATCGGGAGAAAGCGACATTGATTTGATATCGTTTTTATTGTTGTGTCCCGTTTTACTGTTGATGTAACTGGTAGCCGATGTATTTTGGTTGTAAATGGTTATTCCGCCGCCTTCGGTTCCAAAATAGATGTTTTTATTTTTGTCGGTGATGATCGAACTGACGACGTCAAAACTCATCGGAATCTTTTTGGAGTTCTGGTTGTAATTCGAAAAATTGACATTGGAAATATCCCAAATATTTACGCCTTTGTAATAACAGCCAATCCAGACGGAACCTTTTTTATCGACAAAAACCGATTTTACCTTATCAATTCCGTTGTTGTTATTCGTGTTATTGATTTTCTCCAGACTTTTGTCTTTGCCGTAAATATAAATTCCGTCATAGGCGCCAATCCACAAAGCACCTTCATTGTCAATGGCCAGAGAACGAATGTCGGTATGGATTTCCCTGTATTTTTCATCCGGTAAAAAAGAAACAAACCTTTTGGTCGCCTGATCCATTTTTAAGAGTCCTTTGTTTTTGTTACCAATCCACAAATTACCTTCTGCATCTTCTGCAATGGCTTGAACATTCAGGAGAACCGTTTGGTTTAATGGATAGTTTTTAAAGGATAATTTTCCGTTTTTCCGGCTGATCAGTTTGCATAAACCTTTGGTGGTTCCAACCCAGATTTCTCCTTTTTTGGTTTTTAAAATACTAAGAATATTGTTGCTCGCCAATGTGGAAGTATCCGTATCGGAATGAAAAACAGAAGTAAAAAGCTTCGTTTTTTTATTGAAAATACTCAATCCTTTTGAAGTGCCAAACCAAAGTTCTTCTCCTATTTCCCTGATACACCATACGGCATTACTGCTGATGGTGTGATTGGTTTTGTTGTGCAGGTATCTTTTGAACGTATTCGAAACCGGATCATAGCAATTCAGTCCGTTGTACGTTCCCACCCATAATTTCCCGGAATTATCTTCTTCGATTGCCAGAATATCATTGTTACTGATGGTTGTTTTATCAGTAACATCATTTCTAAAAACAGTAAACTTACTGCCGTCATATTTGTTGAGTCCGTCCCGTGTTCCGAACCACATTTGCCCCAGTTTATCCTGATGTATGGCAATAACGGAACTTTGCGAAAGCCCGTCGGTTGTAGAGATATTTTTGAGACGGTATTTATTCTGGGAAAATACATTTCCTGAAATAAAAAGTAAAACCAGAAAAGCTATTTTGTATTTCATAGCATTTTTTTTAGGTGCAAAGGTTGAGAGGTTCAAAGGTTCTTAGTTGCTAAGTTTTAGAGGATCAAAGTGTTGAAGTTTATGTAATCGATTTTTTGTAATAATCACTGCATCTCTGAAACTTTGTTACTCTGTCCCTTTGTCCCTTTGCATCTTTGAACCTGACTTCATTTTAGGCGCTTTTCTAATTGATAGTCATACAAGGAAGGCACTTTTTCCATGGACTGATTTAAAAATTCGACATAAGGATCCGGTTCGTATTTTACTTCGAATTTGGCATTTCCGTTTACACCAATGATTCTCGCAAACGGGCCGTCTTTCATACCATAAAGCAAAACGGGTTTTTGAATTTCTTCCGGATTTATCACTTGCACATTCAGATTCCAAAAAGTGCTGTAAGGCCCGTGTGAAGGTTTCCAGTAATCGGCACCGCCACCACCAAATAGGGCATAGCTGCTATTGCTTTCCGGAGTGATATGGACGGTAATATGATCGAACAAATTCTGATGATTGGCACCGGAATGCTGATCTAAAAGCGGATCGGCGAAGATTTCACAATTCTGGTACACATTTTTAGTCGCAAAAGTATTGAAGCTTAACGGATGAACGGCTTTATTATAAATCTTTAAATTCTTAACCAAAACATTATGAACACCACCCAGAGTTACCGTATAATGCGCCATGTGATTTCCGTCGGTTACAATATCCTGAATCGTTACATTAGCAATTTCTTCTGCCAGAATTCCGCTGTCTGCGTTGGTGATCACAACATCTCTGACCCAGCTGTTAAAAACCCGCGTTAAGAAAATAGCATTGTTTCCCGGTTCAACATGATGTGCCACTCTCGGAATGTCCGGAAAGGTAAAACGCAGCTGTTCGATACCCACTTCGCTCAGATGTTTCCATTCTGTTAATTGTGCCTGATAACCGGCTTTAATGGAGATTGTCAAAGGTGTTTTTAAGGTAATTTTCGAGCCTGAAATCTTGGTAATTTCAACCTGCTGTCTTACAATTGGTAATTTTGGAAATTTCCAGTGGTGTGAACCCGGTTTTACAGGAGCGCCTTTGTATAAATCTTTGATAATTTCACCGTTTTCTCCGTCTTTATTGAACAATTGCAATTCTACAATGTCACCGACTTTTAGTCCATTGACGTCGGAGACAGTTATGGTGTGTTCGCCCATAGTTCCGTTACTGACTTTCGCTAAACTTGTCGGAGCAGGCTCATATTTATCCAGATACGATTTTACACGTTCCCCCGGAATCTGAGTCCAGATAAAACCTCCGGACCAGGCATATTGTGAAAAAGGCAAATCGATATTGTTCTCATTCTCCCGCTGTCTTTTATCGAAAGTGGTCAGGTATTCTCTTAATTCCGCCAGTGACTCAGGATCTTTTAAATACATCATGGGTCTTGGGCAGTAAATCTCTGTGCCGTTAGCACCCGAACCCGCACCGCGAAGTACAAAATTACTTCTTTCGAGATATAAAACAGCACTCAGTATGATTCTTCCGGCCGGCAATTGCAGGATTACATTTCCTTCAACGGCATTGGCTGCGTTGATTGCTTTTAACAGGGCTTTTGAGTCGTCTAAATCATCATTGGCTTTTACGCCAAAATCTGTCGCATTAATAATTTTGTCTTTGGATTCAGGAAGATTGCTTTCTCCAAAATGATAGCCTGCATAGCTAAAATCGGGTAAGTAATTTGTTTTTGAATCCGTAAGTATTTTAGGGATTTGCTGAGCTGTTACAATGCTATAAATAAAAAGACTGCAACATATGAGGATGGTGTGGCGGGTCATGTTTTTGTGGTTTTTTTGTGGTAGTTAGTAAAAGCTGGTATTCTGTGGTTATGTTTCACGCAAAGGCGCAATCCCGAAGCTTCGGGAGCAAAGTTTTTTATGTTGTTTATGTCAGTTTGGTTAAACCTTTAACAAAGGTGTTTCCGCTAAAAAAAATCTATTTAATCTGTGAAATCTTTGGCAATATATTCATAAAGGCCAAGCATTTTGTCATTTCGACTTAAGGAGAAATCACACTAGAAAATTTACACATAAAGTTGCCAATCTTTGTAGCGTTTCGAGTTTGATCCTTCGTTGTCAGAATGACAAGAATATCGATGAACTTTGCTCCAGAGGCTTCGGGAGAAAATTTCATCCATAAAAAATCCTTTTATTCTGTGCAATCTGTGGCTAAAAAAAAATTAAATACTTCTTTTAATCCCCATTTCAAGACCTCTCAATTCGGCAAGTCCTCTTAAACGCCCAATTCCCGAATATCCGGGATTCGTTTTTTTATGTAAATCGTCCAGCATCTGATGGCCGTGATCCGGGCGCATCGGTAAATTACTGCCGTTTCTTTTTTCAACTTCCAGAATGGCTTTGACCACTTCGTACATATCGACATTCCCTTCCAGGTGATTGGCTTCGTAGAAACTGCCTTCTTCGTCTCTTTCGGTACTTCTTAAGTGAATAAAATTCATTTTGTCACCATGACGTCTTACTATTCCTGGCAAATCGTTATCAGCTCTTACACCATAAGAACCGGTACACATTGTAAATCCGTTTGATTTCGAATCTATTGCTGCCATAAGTTCTATCAGATCCTCTTCGGTACTCACAACTCTCGGTAATCCTAAAATCGGGTAGGGCGGATCGTCCGGATGAATAGCCATAAGAACGCCTGCTTTTTCTGCAATGGGAATAATTTCTCTTAAAAAGAAGAAAAGATTATCCTTTAGTTTTTGTCTGTCAATATGATTATATCCACTTAGCGTTACCAGAAAATCTTCCACTGAATATGCTTCTTCTGCCCCCGGAAGCCCGGCCAGAATGTTCTGCTGTAATTTTATCTTATCAGCATCACTCATTGCTTCGAAGTATTTGGTTGCTTTTTCAATCTGTGCCTGTGAATATATTGCTGAGGCTCCCGGTCTTTTCAAAATAAACAATTCAAAGGCAGCAAAGGCATTACTATCAAAACGCAGCGCTTTTGATCCGTCCGGCATTTCATAAGACAAATCGGTTCTGGACCAGTCTAAAACGGGCATAAAATTATAACAGATGCATTTTATGCCGCACAAGGCGAGATTTCGGATGCTTTCTTTATAATTTTCAATGTACTGCAGGTATTTTCCGGTTTGTTTTTTAATGTCTTCATGCACCGGAATACTTTCCACAACAGACCAAACTAAACCTGAAGGGCCTTCTTTGGGATCTCCGTTTTTATGTTCAATTTCGACTTTACGTTTTATTATTTCCTCTATTTGCCATACTTCCCCATTCGGAATATGATGTAGTGCTGTTACAATTCCGGTTGCTCCGGTTTGTAAAATATCCTGTAGGGAAACCGGATCGTTTGGTCCGAACCATCTTAACGTTTGTTCCATTCCATTTTATTATTTGGTAGTTATTTTAAATACTTGTAGCGGCAAATCCTCCATCGACTTTCAGTATGGTTCCTGTTACAAATTTTGACATGTCACTGCATAAAAACAGCAACGCCCCGTCTATATCCTGAGGGGTTCCAAATCGTCCCATTGGAGTATGTTCGATGATTTTTTCACCTCTAGGAGTCAGTTTTCCCTCGGGGGTCAGTAATAAGGCACGATTTTGTTCTCCGATAAAAAAGCCGGGTGAAATCGCATTGACCCTAATTCCTTCGCCATATTTGGAAGCCAGTTCCACCGACATCCACTGCGTGAAATTGTCGATTGCTGCTTTTGAAGCGGAGTAACCCACCACCCGCGTCAAAGGCCTTTGTGCCGACGCTGATGAAATATTGATAATAATTCCTTCTTTCTGTTTTGCGAAAAGTGCAGAGAATACCTGCGACGGAAGCATCGTTCCAATGATGTTCAAATCAACCACCTTTTGCAGATCTTCGGTTTTTAAATCATAAATGGCCTGATCCGGACTGATCGTTGCACCGGGCATATTTCCGCCGGCAGCATTAATCAGAATGTCCAGACGACCGTATTTTTCTACTATTAAATCTTTTGCTTTTTCTAAGTCTTCTTTGTCTAATACATTGGCCTGGATCGCAAATGCTTTTCCACCATTTTTTTCAATTGCAGCAACGGTAATGTTGGCTTTTTCAATGGACTGGGATACGATTCCTGTAATAACGCCTTGTTTGGCCAGTACGTTTGCCATATTGCTTCCGAGTACGCCGGCACCGCCTGTAATAAGTGCAATTTTCCCTTTAAGGTTAAATATTGAATCCATATTGAGTAACTGTTGTTTTATTTTTTTCTGATGGTTTCAATCAAAGACAACACCCTTAAAGTTTCCTTTTCGATGGTATCGTAAGCTTCGTGTTCCATTACTTTTTTACTGATTAGTTTGCTTCCCATTCCAACTGCCGAAACTCCTGCTGTAAACCAGCTTTGAATACTTTGCAGCGTGGTTTCTACACCGCCGGTAGGCATAAAAATAAGGTTTGGAAAAATATCCTTTATACCACTCAGGAAATCCGGGCCTAAGATGTTTCCGGGGAAAAGTTTAATGAATTTAATTCCGGCATTTTCTGCCGTTATAATTTCAGTTGGCGTCATACAGCCCGGTGCGTACAGAACTTCTTTGCTTCTTAGGAAATCGGATACTTCAGCAACAAATCCGGGACTTATAAAAAAATCTGCTCCGATCGTATGAAATTCTTCTGCCTGTTCGATATTTTTTATCGTACCGATTCCTAAAAGCATTCCCGGCATTTCGGCATTTCGGATTTCGACCATTTTCCGGAAATTGGACGCTGCTTCCGGGCCCCTGTTGGTGTATTCGACAGCCTTGATTCCGGATTTGTAAAGTACACGCAGTACTTCGATACTTTTATTTTCATCGGTATTGAAATACAAAGGGAGAATTCCTTGCCGCACAATAACATCTATGGTATTTTGAATAGTATTCATAGCTTATATTTTTACTTTAAAAACAACTTTTTTTAATAATCCTTCGCCAATCATGGCGGCGTGTACATCTTCCGGAAACAGGATGGTAAACTGTTTTTCCTGCAATTGGAAAAACATATCGGGTGCATCATGAAAAAAACGAACGTCCTTTTCGTCACTGTAATCTCCGTTTGGACTGGTACATTTTTCTCTCGGTTTCCAGGCAAAAGTTTCAGGTCCTTTTACAGAAATCTGAATGTCGATATTTTGATCGTGGCATTCAAAACCTTTTATACTTTCTTCTCTGGGGGTTCCTTCGCCTGCAATTACAATTATTTTCAGGCCTTCCGTAATTTGAAAAGCGCCTTCTTCCAATTTAGAGAGATCGTTTTGTTCTGCGTAATCAAAAGCTTTTTTAAAATTCGGATGCAGGCTGTAATATTTTTTGGCGTTATGTAGGGAATCTATTATCATTTTGTTTGTTTATAGTTTGTTGTTTATGTAGTGATTAAAACGGATTTTCTGTTTTAAAGCCGGGGTTTTGTGTTTTTCTCGTGTACGCACACGGTTTTTTACAAATGTATGTAAAAACTAAACTCAAACCACTTATCTTTGATAAAAAAAATTAAATTTACACGCTTACCAAACTTTTTTAACTTAAATACAAAGAATATCATAACGATTAAAAAAATAGCAGAATTGGCCAATGTTTCTCCGGGAACGGTTGACAGGATTATTCATAATCGGGGGCAGGTGACGCAGGACAATGTCGATAAAGTAAATGCGATCATTGAAAAATACGGCTACAAACGCAATATCCTGGCGAGTAATCTGGCATTGAATAAAAAATTTCATTTTGCCGTCTTTTTACCCAAGTACGAAAATCTCGAATATTGGAAAAGCCAGATTGTCGGAATCGAAAAAGCGGCAATTGAATTTCGGAAATTCGGCGTTGTACTGGATTATTTTTTCTACGATTTTGACATCGCTTCTTTTAAGGAATCTGTCCAAAAGCTATTAAATTTTGAATGCGACGGATTATTGTTTGCGCCTATATTTTACGAAGAATCTATTCGTTTTTTAAAGGAATTTGAAAAAAAGAATATTCCGGTGGTCATGATAGATTCTAATATTGACAGTAATCAGCAGCATGCTTATGTTGGGCAGGACGCTTTTCAGAGTGGTTATCTGGCCGGAAGACTGATTAGCTTTGCGGTGAAAAACGAAAGACAGGTGCTGATTTTTAAAATTACCCGGGAAATTGAAAGCACTTCGGTTTATCTGCAGCGTATCGACGGATTTTATTCTTTTTTTAAGGATCACGGGGAACTGAATAATTTTAAGTTCTCAGAAGTGACGATTAAAGATTCCGGAATTGATCAATTGAATATGGAGCTATTTTCGGGTGTTAACAGTGTTTTTGTACCTAACTCAAGAGCTTATATTGTAGCCCGGTTTTTAGAAAAAAACAATATAAAGGGTATTCGTATTATTGGTTACGATTTACTCAAAGAAAATATCGAATATTTAAATAAAGGAATAATTGATTTTTTAATCAATCAAAGACCTGAAGAACAGGGGTATATGGGAATCAATCATTTGTACAGAAAAAGGGTCTTGCAGGAAACAGTAGAAAGCACCCATTATATTCCGCTGGAAATCATTTTAAAAGAGAATTATTTTCCTGCGAAGAAAACAGTTTAGCACGGTTTTATCTTAATTTAATTAAACCCGACAGGTTTTTTAAAACCTGTCGGGTTTAAATTATTCCTTCACTTTAAAAACCAACGGATTATTTATTTTTTTAGCAAACGAACTTAAGTACGTTTCCCAATCTTGTTTCGTCTTGAAAGGGCTTCCTTTTTTCCATCCAAAACCCGCGTAGTAAACTACTTTATGTTTTTTTACGTTTAAATTTCCATACAGATTACTCAAATCTGTTTCCTCCGTAAGATGATTGTCGAAAGCAGTCAGAGTACCTTGTGGAGCCACAAGACCAGTTCCGATTTCAGAGTCGTCGATAGGTTCCCAATGGCTCAGCCAGCCTTCTTCTATATTCGTTCCAATCGTGCCTTTTTTATCGTGAAGTGTTATTCCGGCAGCGATGTTTTTGGTACCCTTAATAGAAATTTCAAAACGGGAAAGATAACTTCCGTAATCCAGGCTGATTAATTTAGATTCAGTTATTTTATGCCCATTTGCATCCCACTTGGCATAAGTCAATATAAAACTGGTTCTTATCGGGCCTGTTGTAATGGTTTTCCAGCTGATGAAATTTTTAGAGAAATAATATTTTCCTTTTGCATTTACAGCAATTCCTCCAATTCCGCGGCTGTCTCCCACATGAAAGTTATCTAAACCTTCACCAGTATCTTTGTGGTAGGTTCCGGTTCCTAAAGTTGCTTTTTCGTACCATTTATTGATAATCGGATAGTCGACTCTTTTTAGCCAGGCATCAATTCCACTGGTAAGTGTTCCACCCGGAATTTTGTCTTCCACCATTTTTTGCGCCACGGGACCGTAAGTCCTGAAAGCCACTTTGTTGTTTTCCCAGGCATAATCGTCGGTGCGTTCCGGAACAAATCTCGAATAGCAATTAATGTTTTTGGAGTCCGCAGCATCCGATGGCACAATTTCATACTCTTTTTCAGAAGAAGCATCTATTTTGGGCTGAAACAAGAAAACATCAGCGATTCCGTCTCCGTCATTATCGACAGATTGACTTTCCAGAGATAAACCGGACTTTTTTTCTTTCACCGCATAATTTTCAAGTTTAGCAGAAGAAGGGAGTCCAAGTGATTTTTTGGTTAATTCGACAGTTTCAAATTCACGATCTACAGGGAGGGAATTGGTAACCGTAATAATTTTATTTTGAGAATGAAGGACAAAACTACTTGCCAGAATCGCGGTGAATAAAAGGTGTTTTTTCAAAATAGTATTGTTTTAATTTATTTAAAAGGCAATTGTTTTATGAATTATAAATTTACAAATCAATTAGTAGAAAGAAATACAAAATTGGGGTAAAAATGTACAGAAAACCCGAAATGAAAGTATTAAGATTAAAAAGTTTGTAATTGTAATTTATGAAAGATAAAGTATTTATCTTTATGTAAGTGAAAATTGAACAATAATCTCCATGAAACAAAGCGCCGGCATATTACTCTACAAATTCATAGATAAAACCATTTATTTTTTATTGGTTCATCCGGGAGGTCCATTTTGGAAGAATAAGGATTTAGAAAGCTGGTCAATTCCGAAAGGTGAATTTTCAGCCGATGAAGATCCCTTGCTTGCTGCCAAGCGTGAATTTAAGGAAGAAACCGGTTTTGAACTGGAAGGTGAATCAGACGATTTTATTGTTCTGGAATCGGTAAAACTCAAATCAGGTAAAATGGTTTTTGCATGGGCTTTAGAATTTGACATTGATGTCACTTTGGTAAAAAGCAATGAATTCGAAATGGAATGGCCTCCCAAATCCGGAACTATAAATAACTTTCCGGAAATTGATAAAGCGGAATGGTTTCAAACCGACGAAGCATTACAGAAAGTAAACCCCGCACAGGCTGATTTTATAATACAGATAGTTTCAAAAATTTCTTCTTCACTCTAATATTTACCCGCCATAGAGAATATTTTTTGTAAATTACATTCTTGTTTTCTGATGAAAGGGAGCAGATTAATTAAAAAGGTAAATAAAAAATATGGAAGTTAAATGTATAATTTTCGACTGTGACGGCGTTCTGGTAGATACTGAAAAAATAGGTAATGGAATTTTACTTGAAATGGCAGCTGAACATGGTTTTGAAATGAAATTAGAAGATGCGTATCGTGATTTTAACGGACGGAATTTAAAAGAATGTTTTTTACATATAGAAAGTGCCATTGCAAAAAAACTACCTGAAAATTTTGAAAATGAATACCGTCAAAGAAGCTTTGAAGCCTTCAGAACACAGGTAAAACCTATGGAAGGCGTACTTTCGTTTCTGAATAGCTTGAAAATCCCATATTGTGTGGCGTCCAGCGGTCCGGTAGATAAAATCAGACTGAACCTTGAAGTTGCAGGATTATTGGATAAATTCGAAAATAAAATATTCAGTTCTTACGAGATTAACAGCTGGAAACCTGATCCGGGAATATTTCTGCACGCCGCAAAAGAAATGGGTTTTGAAGTAGAAGATTGTATTGTAGTCGAAGACAGCAAAGCAGGAGTAGCGGCAGGAAATAAAGGAGGTTTTAAGGTCTACGGTTTTGCGAATGGCTATAACGATGAAGATTTACAAAAGGAAGGTGCGATACTTTTTAGTAGTTATGAGGAGTTAGGGACTCTGATTGGAGTTTAGGTTTCAGGTTTTCAGGTTTTCAGGTTTTCAAGTTTCAAGTTTCAAGTTTCAGGTTTACAGTCTCAGTCTCAGTCTCAGTCTCAGTTTTCAGTTTGTGCGGTAGCTTTGTCATTTCGACCGAAGGGAGAAATCACACTAGAAGCTCCGTACCAACAGTCAAAAATCTTTGTCGAATTATGACTGTGATTTCTCCCTTCGGTCGAAATGACACAATTGACCATAAAACATTGTGATTTCTTTAAAATAATTTGGCTTTGGAAAGTTTAGGTCAGCTAGTCCATTTCAAACCTTAAATATCACATCCCACATTTTACACCCACACATTCCAAAAATTATCTCATCATCACATTTTCTAATTCTCTCATTACCCAATTGATATATGAATGTAATTTGTTACAATAAAATAAATTTTTATATATTTGAATTTAGATATTCGTTTTTTTTACGACTTAAAATACTATATTGTCAATATTAGTGTTAATAAATAAACGATTTATTTTACGTAAAAACGACTTCGCCCAAAGGATTGTTTTGCGATTGTGGTTGTCATAACCATCAAATAACCTACAGACCAAAATAAAATGACGAAATATATACGTAGACTTTTAGTGGTATCGATATTCTTTTTGCCCTATATCAGTATTGCCCAGATTAAAAAAACAGGGGTTCCTTTCATCACCAATTACAATCCGAAAAGTTATAAAGCTGCTTCCGAGAATTGGGATGTTTTGCAGGATTCCAGGGGAATGATGTTTTTTGCCAATCATTTTGGAATCATGCAGTTTGATGGCGTACGATGGAATATTGTAACCCAGCCGGACAACAAAAGTATGGTTCGTTCCCTTGCCATCGATAAAAAAGACAAAATGTATGTTGGGGCGCAAGGCGATTTTGGCTACGTGGTCCAGTTGTGCAACGGACAATATAAATATACTTCTCTGGTGAATTTACTTCCGGCTTCGGACCGGAATTTCGGAGATGTACTGCATACCGTTATTCGCAAAGATGAAGTGGTTTTTTTCTCTGTTGAAAGAATATTCATTTATAAGCATAACAAAATCAAAGTACTAAAATCAGCAGTTAATTTTGATGAGTTTTTTGAAGTCGGTCCCGAAATTTATGTTTCTGATAATACAAAAGGTTTATTGAAACTGGAAAACGATGTCTTGGTACCCATTCCGGATAGTGAACAATTAATGGGAATGAAGATTCGAAAAATCTTTGAAACCAAAAATGGCTTGCTGCTGCTCACACAGAAAAACGGACTTTTTACGTATAAAAACAGTCAGTTAAAAGCTTTTGTAACGGAAGCAGATTATTTATTAAAGCAAAATCAAATCACCACCGGAGTCTTGCTTTCTGATGGGTATTTCGGTATCGGGACGCGTCAGACAGGGTTGGTAGTCCTGGATAGTGAAGGACAATTGATTCAGCATATTAACAAGCAAATGGGATTGCAAAATGAATATGTAACGAATCTCAAAACCGATAAAGAAGGCAATTTGTGGGTCACACTCAAAGAAGGGATTTCCCTGATCCAGATTTCTTCGCCATTGTCGAGAATATTGGACACCTCCAATGCTGAAACCAAAATATACTGCAGTCAGATTTATCAGGACAAATTGTATATCGCAACCGATAATGGTTTATTCTGGCTCGACTGGCAAGCGTATAAAAACGGCAAAAGAGAAAATGCACATTTTCAGCATATTTCCGGAATGTCTGAAAATGTATGGAATATTGGCGTCTTCGGGAATTCGCTTCTGGCTTTTGAGAAAAACGGAATCTTCGAAATCAATGGCGCTTCAGCAAAATTACTGGCGAAAGTAGATGGCGCCTGGCAAGGTGTGCTTATTCCGAATCATCCGGATTTATTGCTCGTGGGCGGTTATACCGGATTGTATCTGATGAAGAAAATAAATAATGCCTGGGTATATCAGCATAAAATAAAAGGATTTGAGGAAAGCAGCAGGATTATTGTAACGGATGCAGCCGGAAATATCTGGATTGCCCACGGTTATAAAGGAATATACAAACTAAAGTTTAATAAAACCTTTGAGGCAGTTTCAAACATTGTATTTTATAATCAGGCAGATGGTTTTCCGTCGAGTTTGTTTTTAAATACGTTCAAAATCAATAATCAGATTCTTTTCGGAACAACAAAAGGCGTTTATAAACAAGAGGCAACTTCAAAGAAAATGGTTCCCGATCCTGTTTTTAGGAAATATCTGGGAATGGAAAGCCATATTCGTTTGCTTAAAGCAGACCATCAAAATAACATCTGGTATGTTTCGGGCGAAAATACCGGAAAAATAAATCAGAAGAAGCAGGGAAATCTTCATTTAGAAGAATTACCTTTTAGAAAATTAAGATACTTATACATTCCGGGTTTCGAAAACATTCAGACCACGGCAAGCGGTGATGTGTTTTTTGGAACGCAGGACGGTTTAATTCATTACAACAGCACCAAAAGAAAGACCTACCAAACCAGATACAAATCGATTATTTCCGAAGTAAAATGTATTTTTCCCAAAGATAGTCTCTTGTTTTCCAGCCGCTATGATGTGCTTCCCACCAATATGGATTCTCCGCATGAAAGACTCTCTCCGGTTTTATCATATTCCAATAACTCGCTGCATTTTTCTTTTGCGGCATTGTGTTATGATGAGGCAGATGCTACCAAATACGAATACTGGCTGGAAGGTTTTGAACCAAAATGGTCCGATTGGAGCCTGCAGACCGAAAAAGAATATACGAACCTTCCTGAAAACGAATATGTTTTTCACGTAAGGGCCAAAAATATTTACGATGTGGTGAGTGAGGAAGCTGTTTTCAGATTTGAAGTTTCACCACCCTGGTACCGAACGAGCTGGGCTTATATTTTGTATCTGTCACTTTTCGGCATTTTGATTTACACCATTATTAAATATCAAAAAAATCAGGCAGAGCGCAAACGTTCCCAGCTGATTATCAATCAGGAAAAAGAACTGCTGTTTACCCGTGCGGAGTTTAATGAACAGAAATTGCTGCTGGAAAAGGAGAATCTGGAAGCGACCATTAATCTTAAAAATGCCAAAGTAGCTTCGAATACAGTGAATCTTATTCATTTAAATGAAATTTTACTGTCTATAAAAGAGCTTATTACGGAGATCAAAAAAGAGAAGGATTCAGCAGCGAATTTAAATATACTGACCAAAATAAACCGGATTATCGATCACGAACTGCAAGGTGATCAGCATTGGAATGAGTTTGAAGAAATCTTCAATCAGCTTCATGATAATTTCATGCAACGCCTAAAAACAAGTTTTCCGGAATTAACGCCACGCGACATGCGATTGTGTGCGTACCTGCGAATGAATTTCAATACAAAAGAAATTGCACCACTTTTAGGAATTTCGGTAAGGGGTGTTGAAGATACCCGATATCGCATTCGTAAAAAATTACAACTTTCCTCGGAAGCGAATATTACAGAGTTTATTCTTAATTTTTAAATTTTTATTATTCAGTATAATCCTAGGGGTATTTACGCGGTTTGACGCCTATTTACTACATTTTTTTTACCTGTACCGTAGTCAAACCGTATCCCTAAATTGACTTTCTACGTGGTTTATTTGTTAATATTGTTCCTTATTACGGAAAATAACAGTCCATTCTTTACAAATTGACTTTTCGATTTCGTAATAAGCTTTACTAACAAAAAACAAAAAAAATGAATCAAAAAGACTCTTTTTTCGGCCGACCACCGAAAAGCAATTACAATGATCTGAAAAGGTTTTTTATTATGACAATGATTGTATTGTCTCCTTTTCTAAAACTACAGGCACAATGTAATACACTTGTTTGGGCAGACGAGTTCAACGGTACTATAGTTGATGCAACCAAATGGCAGAGTATTTCCGGAAACGGCTGTCCTTCGCTTTGCGGCTTCGGAAATGCAGAAGCGCAGCGTTACGATCCGAATCAGGCTACTATTGTCAAAGAAGGAACAAACAGTTACCTGAACATTCAGGCAAAGTACGAGCCTAATGCAGCCTTCCCGCAACAGCCGTATTCCTCAGCAAAACTGACTACGGAAGGGAAATACGCCCTGAAATACGGAAGGGTAGAAGCCCGTATGAAGTTATCTTCGGGAATGGGCGCGTGGCCGGCCTTCTGGATGTTGCCGGCAGGCGTATCCAATTGGCCGTTTACAGGCGAAATTGATATCATGGAAGCCAAACACAGAAATCCAAAATCGGTAGATGGAACCATTCACTACGACGGAGGCGGTTACCATTATACAGGAAGAAGTTATACTTCTCCAACCGATTTATCTACAGAATTTCACGTATATGCTGTAGAATGGGGACCCAACAGCATCAAATGGTTTATTGATGGAAACTTATTTCATACAGCTACACCGAGTACTACAGTAAATGGCGGATGGCCTTTTAACGATCAGCAGTTTTACATCATTCTGAATCTGGCAGTGGGTAGTTTGGGAACGCCGTACACCAGTGTAAACGGAGCAGGAGTGGAACCCATTCCGGGTGATTTTCCGGCGAAATTGCAAGTGGATTATGTACGTGTATACGACGGGAGTTTTGCAAATGGCGTAATCGGGGATGCAAAAGTGTATCACAACGAAACCGGTAAAACCTATACGCTGAAAGCAATTGCAGGCGCAAGTTACAATTGGACAGTTCCATCAGGAGCAACCATTACTTCAGGACAGGGAACCAATACCATTACCGTTAACTGGGGAACTACAGGGGGCGATGTTTCGGCTGTGGCCACTGTTTCCGGCTGTACGGCCACGACTTATAAACTGGCTGTAACAACAGAAGTTCCATTATCGGTGGAGAAAGTCCATGAAGATTTTCAAAGCAACAGGAATGTGCTGTATCCGCTAAAAACGGGTGTTTTGACAGAAGCTGTCGCGAATCCTTCGGCTACAGGTGTGAATACATCTGCTTTGGTAGGGAAATATGTTCGTAACGCTTCTGAATTGTATGATGTTTTAAACATTAAAAACGTAACCATTTCAAACGCTAATGATTATGTATACGGAAGAAAGAAACTCTCTTTCGATATTTATACTTCGGCTCCGGTGGGAACTAAAATATCCATGCAATTAGAAAATAGCCTGGTAACAACAGCGATCAATTATCCTTCGGGAAGACATAGCGGTTACAAAGCGACTACAACCGTACAAAACAAATGGGAAACCATAGAATTTGAATTCGAAAAAGTAATCGATCCCAATACAAGCGCTTTGTCAATCAATAATGTAGTGTTCCTTTTTGAGTCTAACTCCAATTCCGGTGCTACGTATTATTTTGATAATTTACTGACCAAAGCAGCTCCCGAAAAACCCGTTATTGCTACAGATGTGCTGCAGAATTATGATGGAATCAACAAAATTATAAAAGGCACCACTACAGGAACTTATTCAGTGGTAGCGAATCCCGGTACAAACTCAGTGAATGCTTCCGCGAATGTAGCGAGGTATGTTAGAAATGTAACCGAACAATATGACGTCTTGTTTTTCAATACGCAAAGTTCGATTGAAGATGCCGGTTTATTAAAAAACCAGACCAATAAAATCATGATCGATGTGTATACTTCGGCTCCGATTGGAACTGTGGTGAGTCTGAATTTAGAAAATAGTGCCACTTCTCTTCCGGCGAATTTTCCAACAGGAAGAAACAGTAATTATGTCGCGATAACCACCAAACAAAATCAATGGGAAACGCTGACGTTCTATTACAATTCAAGCCCTGACGCCGGAACTTCGAATTTGGCTGTTAACCAGATGGTATTGTTATTTAATTCCGGTTCTTATACCAGCGACACGTATTATTTTGACAATATCAGAATTGGTGCAACTAAATTACCGGATACTTTTACACCGGGAGTTGTTTATGAAGACTATCAGACCATTCGTAATATCACTTTCAGGGATGCGATCGGAACCTATACAGCCAATGCTGCAAACCCGAGTGCTAGCGGAATCAATACTTCTGCAAACGTGGGCAGATACGTTAGAAAAGCAACCGAATTATACGATAACTTCTCCTTCAATACGACGATCACAAATGTGGGGGATTTCAAAAGCGGAACCAAAAAATTCGCTATGGATGTTTACACTTCAGCTCCGGTTGGATCTGTAATCTCCTGGCAGGCAGAAAGCAGCGCTTCAATTCCGTCTAATTTTCCCGTGGGAAGACACAGCGTATATCAGGGCGTTGTAAAACAAACCAATACATGGCATACGGTAACTTTTACGTACGCCAGTTCACCGGATGCCTCAACATTAGACAGCGAAGTAAATCGTTTTGTTTTCTTGTTTGAACCGGGAACAAGCTCCGGAAATACGTACTATTTTGACAATATCAGAAGTATAAATCTGGTTACTACAGAAAATCCAACCAACACTTTGCCTTCTCCGTGGGTAAGTACCGATTTAGGTGCTGTAACTCCGGCTGGAGTGGCCGCTTATTCCGGCGGAACGTTTACCGTAAAAGGATCGGGAACTGATATTTGGGAATCAAGCGATCAGTTTCAATATGTCAATCAGTCTATCACGGGTGATGCTGAAATTATTGCGAAAGTAAATTCACTAACGAATACCAATACGTACGCAAAAGCGGGAGTGATGTTCCGTGAAACGCTTACGCCAACTTCTAAACATGCGATGACCAATATTACTGCCGCGGCAGGAGTAGAATTTTTATCCAGAGATGCCGTTTCCGTACCAACGATTGGTCAGGGAGCCGCCGGAACTACTCCAAAATGGCTTCGAATCGTAAGATCCGGAAATGTATTTACGTCTTATTCTTCGGATAACGGAACGACATGGACACAAATCGATACGCCAAGAACTATAGCCATGGCAAATACAATTTACGCCGGATTGGCCGTTACTTCTCATGCAAACGGAACATTAGCTACAGGAGTTTTTAGCGATGTGACGGTTAGAAATATTACGCCTCCAACCAACAATGTAAATTTAGCTTTAGCGAAAACCGCCACAGCCTCTACAGAAGAAAATGCAACCCTTTCGGCTTCTAAAGCCACTGATGGAGATGCCGCAGCTTCAAGATGGGCAAGTAGTTTTGCCAATGCCAGCGAATGGATTTATGTCGATTTACAAAGTACTTATAATATTAATCGGGTGGTTTTGAAATGGGAAGCTGCTTTTGCAACACAATACAAAGTGCAGATTTCAACTGATAATGTTTTCACCGAAAACGAAACGGTAAACACACAAACCGCCAGCGATGGAGGAACAGATGACCTGGTGGTAAGCGGAACCGGAAGATACATCCGAATTTTATGTACGGCAAAAGCGTTGGCTCCTTACGGATATTCCCTGTTTGAAATCGAAGCGTACGGAACTGCATCGGCAGCCAAACAAGCATTAGCTTCGAAAGAAGCAGCTCCCGAAACAGCAGCAGATTTAACTATTTATCCAAATCCGGCAAGTGATTATATTGAGCTTTCGGTGTCCGGTAATCTGAAGAATAAGGAAGTTACGATTCATGATTTGGCCGGTAATCTGGTAGTGAAAAGCAAAATTAATACTACCGCAGATCAAAGCATTATTGATATTAGCCGACTTCCAAAAGGAATCTATATCCTGAATTTTAGTTCGGATGAAAAGAGCTGGACGAAGAAGCTGATTAAAAAATAAGCAGGACAGTCCGCAAAAGGCAGCATGCATTTTTTTGCCACTGATTTCACAGATTTAAAAATCTGTGCGAATCTTTTATGCCGATAGCTATCGGGAGTGGCTGATTTCGCTTTGCTATAGTCAAAGGCAGTCTAAAAAAAATAATAAAAATCCGTTGGGTGTGATTTGATTAAATATATAAAGTAACGGTTTCCATATACCGGAGTTTAAATTTAAGGATAGCACCTCATAATTGCACCTGACGGGTTAATACAATCATTTTCAAACAAACTGATTGCAGTGTTTCAAATTTTATTTAGTAACCCCATAAAATTTTACATATGAGAATAATTAAACTTAAAAGAATTTCTTTTCTGATAACACTGTTTCTGGTGTTTTCAAATTGGATGCATGGTCAGGGTCCGATCCCTTTTACCATCAGTAATACTTCAACTTACAATGACAACGAGTTATATATAGCCATTGTTGGTATTGATTATAACACCGGAAATCACGTTTGGGTAAACGCCAAAACAAGTCAGGTTTTACCCATGAGTGCTTCTTACAATACCGTTACCGGACCAACAATTGGCGGAAACACCGGACCGGGACAAAACTCAAAATATGCCAACTGTTTTACAAAACTGAGTGAAATTCCAAACAAGACTTTTACTTTACCACAGATTGCAGGATGCAGGGTTTTTATATCGAAAGGACAGCAATTGTATTTTTACTTCTTTGGTGCCAGTGGTGCTCCGTCAGGATATACTTCGCCAAACCCTTTAAATGCAACAGACCCGAATCAGGGAATTCTGTACGAAATCATCGAACTGACCAATAACCAATACGGTTTCTTTGGAAATCCTTCGAGAGTAGATTCGTATAAATACCCAATGGGATTGGAATTATTCGGTGCAAACGGATACCAAAAACGTGTAGGCGAATTAAAGAAACATGCTGATATCATTGCGGCTTTCAAAGCCAATGTACCTTCAGAATTTCAGGGTTGTGTGAATAATACAACAGGAGAAATTACAGCACCCTCCAAAACACCTGCTTTTGCAGACGGAACGGGAGGAACTTCAGTTGGGCCTCAGGCCAATTATCTGAAATCTTATATTGATGCCATCTGGAATAAATATAAAAATGAAGATTTAATATTTTATGCCGGAGATGCCGGAGTTTTTAAAGGAAGAGTGATTGGTGAACAACTGGAAATGGTCGGGCAATCGGGAGGTTTTACAGGCCGCACAGGTCGTGTACAAAACAGGCCTTCGACTCAGGAAGCCCTGGAAGGAAAAGGTGTGCTGGACAGAAGATTAGTTGACGGCGATCTGGATCTTGTGATTCAGGCGCAATTAACAGCTGCCATTAACAGACATGTTGTGAATACTACAACTCCAAATCCGGGACAGCAAAACTGGTACGATGCTTCAAAATTTTATCAGGTGAATCCAACGAATCATTATTCTAAATTCTGGCATTTGCCGGGCATTAGCGTAGACAATCTGGCGTACGGTTTTGCTTATGATGACGTGGCCGATCAGTCGCCATCGCTTCATTCGCCACAACCTACCAAAGTAATTGCCACTTTTGGAGCGTATGCCGGAACAGTTCCTTCAGTACCCGCTACTACAGATGTGATTACGGTTTATAAAGATTGTAACTACACCGGATTTTCAGGCGGACTGACCATTGGAGATTATAACCTGGCACGTTTGAATACGTTAGGGATTTTAAACGATGATGTTTCTTCACTTAAAATCACTCCCGGTTTTCAGGCGATTTTGTATCAGGACGATAATTTTACAGGTACTTCAACCGTAATTAATTCTGATAATTCCTGTCTAAATACAACCTGGAATGATAAAGTAACTTCAATCAGAATTCTGGCAAACGGAACGACAACATTAGGAAATCAGACTTTCTTCCTGCAAAACAGAAACAGCGGACTAAATATGGATGTCTGGAATGCGAGTACAGCAAACGGTGCCAATGTAGCGCAGGGAACTGTAAACTCAGGAAACAATCAGAAATTTACGTTTACGCATTTAGGAGATGGTTTGTATAAAATTATTGCCAATCATAGTGGACAGTCATTAGACGTGAATAATTTCAATAAAGCGAACGGTGCCAATGTAGAGCAATATCCATACAATGCTACGACAAACCAACAATTTATATTGGTTGCTACCGGAGACGGATTTTACAAAATTGTAGCCCGTCACAGCGGAAGAATTGTTGAGGTTGCAGGAGCGAGTACAGCCAATGGTGCCAACGTACAGCAATGGGACAATAACAACCAGACTTGCGGACAATGGAAACTGATTCCGGCTACCACTTCTCAGACTTCCGTTTTAATTCAGGCAGAAGATTATTCGGCTATGAACGGAATTCAGGTGGAAGCTACAACAGATACCGGAGGAGGTTCGAATGTTGGCTACACTGAAACAGGTGACTGGTTGGCATACAACAGCATTAATTTCCCAACTACAGGTTCTTACTTAATCGAATACAGAGTAGCCAGTGGAGTAACAGGAGGTAAATTGTCTTCTGATTTAAACGGAGGAACTATTGTACTTGGTACAGTTGATATTCCAAATACCGGAGGATGGCAAAACTGGCAGACCGTTTCACAAACAGTAAACGTAAATGCGGGAACGTATAATTTTGGTATCTACATCCAAAATACAGGAATGAACATCAACTGGATTAAAATCACAAAAACAGGTGCCGCAGCAAAAATAGCTGAGGTAAAAACAGTAGAAGAAAAAGCAGCTCCTGTGGCCTTAAACGTTTATCCGAGTCCGGCAGATACGACACTTTTCTTTACTACAGAAGTTTCAGGAAATGTAAGCATCGTAGATTCTCAGACCGGAGCAGTAGTTTCCGGACAAAAAGTAACGAATAACAGTGTAGATGTTTCACATTTAAGAGCTGGAGTTTATCTGATTGTATTAGAAAAAGACGGCCAGAAAACGGTGAAACGTTTTATTAAAAAATAGTTTTAAATGATTAAAGCCCCAAAGGATAAATTTCAAATTTAAAAATTTCAAATTCCAATCTGTGACTTCAAGCGTGATTAACAGTAATCAATCTGAAATTTAAAATTTAAAATCGATCCTTTGAGGTTTTTTAAATTCTCCCCCAAAATTTATAAATATTAATCTATTAAAAAATTATTATGAAAAACAATTACAAAGCGATCCAGCTGAAATGGATCCTGATTTTCGTTCTGGGTGTTTTTAATTTAGCAATGGCCCAAAAAAAAGTAATCGCTTACATCCCAAACTGGATTGACCTAAATTCCTTTTCGAGTAGTGTCCAGTACAGTAAATTAACGCACATCAATATTGCGTTCGAAAATCCAGATGCCAACGGTTATCTGACTTTCAATTCCGGAAGTAACACCATTATCAATGCGGCACATGCGCAAAACGTAAAAGTTTTTGTTTCCCTGGGCGGAGGTTCTGTTTCTGAAGGCGGTGCCATTCGGGACAATTATTTCAATCTGATCACACCCGGAAACAGAACGGCTTTCATCCAGAAAATCTATGATTATGTGATAGCCCACAATTTTGACGGTGTAGACGTCGATTTGGAAGGTCCGGCTATCAA
Organism: Flavobacterium circumlabens; assembly: GCF_004345565.1. Classification (GTDB taxonomy): domain Bacteria; phylum Bacteroidota; class Bacteroidia; order Flavobacteriales; family Flavobacteriaceae; genus Flavobacterium; species Flavobacterium circumlabens. Next base: position 150,699 of record NZ_SLWA01000007.1, read on the forward strand.
TGGGGATTACGGAGGTTTCGTAATTGCTTTGGCTGCCAAATTACACGCTAATGGTAAACTGATCTCAGCCGCGCTTTCAGAAGGATATGGTGGTGCCAATGTACCTGCATCTACTTTTGCCGCTTACGACTGGATCAATATCATGGCATATGATGCAACAGGCCCATGGGCACCAAACAGTCCGGGACAGCATTCGCCATACAGTATGGCCGTGAACCAGTTTAATTACTGGACAGGCAGAGGTTTACCGGCAAGCAAAGCCATAATAGGTCTTCCGTTTTACGGATATGGTTTTGGAGCTTCAGCCAATCAGGGAATTTCTTATGCTAATATCATAGCCCAATATCCGGGTTCAGAAAATCAGGATCAGGTAGGGAATACGATTTATTACAACGGAATTCCAACCATCAAAGCAAAAACAACATTTGCGATTCAGAATGCCGGTGGCGTTATGATTTGGGAATTGTCACAGGATGCTGTGGGCTCAAAATCATTATTAACAGCCGTCAATCAGGTAATTACAGGAGGTCAGCCACCAGTAGGAGGCGGTACTTTAATTCAGGCCGAAAGTTACTCTTCTATGAGTGGTGTTCAGACGGAAGCTACTACCGATACAGGAGGAGGTTTAAATGTAGGTTACGCAGATACAGGCGACTGGATGGCGTATTACAATGTTAATTTTCCAACTTCGGGTAGTTATGTAATTGAGTACCGAGTGGCTAGTGCCGTTTCGGGAGCCAGAATTTCTTCTGATTTAAGTGCAGGAACTATTCAGCTTGGTGCCGTAAATGTACCGAATACCGGAGGATGGCAAAACTGGCAAACGGTAACCCAAACCGTAAATGTAAATGCCGGAACCTATAATTTCGGAATATACATTCAAAGTTCAGGTGTGAATCTGAATTGGTTCCGAATCACAAAATCTGGCGCAGCTTTAGCAGCAAAAACAGCTTCGACAGAAATGGCAAAATCAACCGATATTGCCGGTCTGACCATTTATCCGAATCCGACAGAAGAAACGCTTTTCTTTAGTACGGAAGTTTCCGGAGCCAATGTGAGTATTATCAATTCTCAGGGAGGCGCTACGATTTCACAGCAAAAAGCCACGAACAACAGTGTTGATGTTGCCGGTTTAAAAAGCGGAATCTATTTGATTTTAGTAGAAAAAGACGGAATCAAAACAGTAAGGCGTTTCATTAAGAAATAAACTGTCATGAAAAAATATATAATAGTTTTAATTCATTCAAAACTACTTTTATTGGCATTTATTTTCTTTGGCTTAAGCGGTCATGCTCAGGTGATCATGTTTGATGATTTTAATTATTCAGGCAATAATGATCCACAATTGGCATCATTTAATAAATGGCAAATTGTTAATGGAGTAAGCGGACCACCGGAAGGAGCCACCTACAACAGAAATAATGTAGCTTTTATTACAGACCCGAATGATGCAACGAATAAATTGATGACATTGAAAACAACGGTTAATGGTCAGTCAAAAGCTGTAACACATTCGAGAATAGAAAGTTCTTACGAATATTTTGAAGGAACTTATGCATCAAGAGTCTATTTATCAGATGAATCATTTACAACTAAAGATGCCAACATACAGACCTTTTTTACCATTGTAAGTTCGAGTCTTGCGCAGGATGGTGCAAAATATAGTGAAATGGATATCATAGAGTATATGGCTGCTGATAAATGGGGAGTTTCTCCGGACAACAGAGTGGGATATACAACTTCCTATCACAAATATATTGCAAATCCGTGGAAGCCCTGGAAAACCTATTCCACCCAGCAAAAATCATTAGCCGGGTGGCATACTTTTATTGCTACCTGCACAGATGGTGTGAATATCAGATATTATATGGATAACACACTTATTGCAACTCATTCTGTTACGGATAATGAAACGCAGGCAGGTCTCCCGGTTTATCCCAGAAGTACGATGCAGGTGGCATTCGCCAATTGGATTTGGAATAATGTATTAGGTACAGGCACTGGTAACAGAGAGAATACTTTCATGACAGATTGGGTTTTATATTATAAGAATACAGCATTAGATCTGACCCAGATTAATACTTTGGTTGCCAATTATAAAGCACAAGGATTAAAAAGAAGAAATCTGGCAGGACAAACATTTTATGATACACCTCAAACTGGTGTTGCCATTGTTTATAAGGATTGTAATTATGGTGGATCTGCTGTTAGTTTACCAACCGGTAATTATACTTTAGGTGATTTGCAGGCCAAAGGAATTTTAGATAATGATATTTCTTCACTTAAAGTACAAAATGGTTATGAAGTTCTGCTTTATGCAAATGATAACTTTTCTGGTTCTGCTGCAATTATTGCTGCAGATGATACTTGTTTGGTAGACAATAGTTTCAATGATGTCACTACTTCTGTAAGAGTTAGAGCAATCACAAATTCTTCTTCAGTATTGATTGAAGCGGAGAGTTATGCCAGCATGAGCGGAATTCAAACCGAAGCAACTACAGATACCGGTGGCGGATTAAATGTGGGTTATGCAGATACGGGTGATTGGATGTCGTATAGTGCGATTAATTTTCCAACATCCGGTTCTTATCTGATTGAGTACAGAGTTGCCAGTGGTGTCAATGGAGCAGTCATTTCTTCTGATTTAAGTGCAGGAACAATTCAGTTAGGCGCTGTTACTATTCCGAATACCGGGGGCTGGCAAAACTGGCAAACGGTAAGTCAGACCGTAAATGTCAATGCCGGAACCTATAATTTCGGAATATACATTCAAAGTTCAGGTGTGAATCTGAATTGGATCCGAATTACAAAATCAGGCGCAACTTTAGCAGCAAAGTCAGCTTCTGCAGATAAGATTGAAAGTCTGACCGTTTATCCAAGTCCGACAGACAACGAACTTTTCTTTACTACTGATGTTTCCGAAGCAAACGTGAGTATTATCAATTCTCAGGATGGTGCTACGGTAGTATCACAAAAAGCCAATGGAAACAGCATTGATGTGGCACGTTTAAAAAGCGGAATCTATCTGATTTTAGTAGAAAAAGACGGAGTCAAAACGGTAAGACGTTTTATTAAAAAATAAGTTTTTATAAAAGTGCTATTTCTTCCTTTTAATAGAAAGAAGGAATAGTACTTTTTATTAGCCACTCCCGATAGCTATCGGGATAAAGGATGTAAAAGATTTTTTATTTCTCGCAGATTTTGCAGATTGAGCAGATTTTTCATTGTTGTGATTGAATTTAATTTGTCATTTCGACAAAGTTTGCCTATTTCTTTGAGGAGTTTCAAGTGCGATCCTTCCTCCATCAGGATGACAAAAATAAGAATGAAAAATCTGCTCAATCTGCCAAATCCGCGTGAGAAAAACATTTAACACATTTTTTCAAAATCCTATGTTTCTAGGTTTTTAAAAAACGCGCAACATATTAATAGTAACCCCAAACCTCAAATATTATATGAAAAACAAGTACAGATTTCAGTTAAGTTTACTCTTATTTCTTGCTTTTAGCACTTTTGCAATTGCACAGACTTCTTTAGGTTCGAGTAAAACATTTCTAAACAATTTAAAGAAAGAACTGGTAAATTCCGCTACCTCAAAAAGTACCGAAAAAACAGTTTTACTTCAGGTTTCCAATTCCAAAAGCTTCAATGGAAAAATTAATTTCAAAGAGTCAAAATCTTCCAGCGAGTTTTTGATCGGAGAAATTAAAAATGTGGCAGAATCCTCTTTTTACCTGAAGGTAATGGACAAATCGCTGGAAGGGCATATCATTTTCAAGAAGTCCAAAGAAGCCTATAAATACTATTCGGATGCTCAGGGAAATGCGTATGTTGAAAAAGTTGACATCAATAAGCTGATTTGTATCGACTATAAAAATATTCCTGCGAATACAGCTAAGACAACCAGTAAAGCGGCTGCTGCGGCAATTGCACCGGCTTTACTGAATTTACAAAGTTTGCCGGGAGCAGCAGGCTGTGTCATGCTGGATTTTGATGGTTATAACATGCCGGCCGGAAATCTTTGGAATAATGGAAATCCGATCAATGCAGCACCATCAGGAATGAGCGATGCAGATGTGCAGCAACATTGGGAAGTTGTTTCAGAAGATTACATACCGTTCAGCGTAAATGTAACAACAAGTGAAGCAGTTTTTAATTCCTATCCAAGAAACAGAAGAATGCGCGTGGTGGTAACTCCAACCAATACTGCGGCCCCGGGGGCGGGAGGCGTTGCTTATATTGGCTCCTTTAATTGGGACAATGATGTACCATGTTGGGTATTTATTACTTCGGGTAAATCTGGTGGAGATGCCTCAGCGCATGAAGTTGGCCATACTTTTGACTTAGGTCATGACGGACGTACTAATCCGGCAGAAGGCTATTTTCTTGGAATCGACGGAACTTCATGGGCACCTATTATGGGCGCAGGCTATTACAGACCTGTGGTACAATGGAGCAAAGGAGAATACAATTATGCCAACAATACTCAGGATGATGTAGCCACTATTGCAAGTGCCAAGTTTGGTGTAGGATACCGCGGCGATGATTACGGAAATACTACGGGTTCTGCGGCAAATTTAGATTATAACGGAAGCGGTGCCGTTAATCAAAAAAATGGAATAATTTCAAGTGAAGCCGATTATGACTTTTTTACGTTTACAACCGGAGGAGGAAATGTTTCGATTAATGCCAATACAGTTGGAAGAGACGGAAATCTACATCTTTTAATGAGACTATACAATGCAGCCGGAGCGGAGATGGGAACCTATTGGAATTCCGATCCTTTTGCTTTGAATGCGTCTATGAATGTGAACCTTCCGGCCGGTAAATATTTTATTGGTGTTGATGGTAACGGAGCCGGAAATGCCGGTTATGGCGGCTATTCGGCTTATGGTTCTATCGGTAGTTATTCGATTACAGGTACCATTCCGCCCGGAGGAAATATAGCTTCTTCAACAGATGTGATCACGGTTTATAAAGATTGTAATTATACCGGATTTTCAGGCGGACTGACCATCGGAGATTACAATATGGCGCGTTTGAATTCTTTAGGCGTTTTAAATGACGATATTTCTTCCCTTAGAATTACGCAGGGATTTCAGGCTATCTTGTATCAGGATGATAATTTTACGGGAGCCTCAACGGTAATCAATTCTGATAATTCCTGTCTGAATGCCACGTGGAATGATAAAGTGACTTCTATCCGAATTCTGGCAAACGGAACGACAAGTTTAGGAAACCAAACCTTCTTTCTGCAAAACAGAAACAGTAATTTAAACATGGATGTCTGGGGTGCCAGTTTGTCGAATGGAGCCAATGTAGCGCAGGGAACTGCCAATACCGGAAACAATCAGAAATTTACGTTTACGCACTTAGGTGATGGATTGTACAAAATCATCGCCAATCACAGCGGTCAGTCTTTAGATGTAAATGGTTTCAATACCGCCAATGGTGCCAATGTAGAGCAATATCCGTACAACGGAACGACAAACCAACAGTTTATTCTGGTGGCTACAGGTGATGGATTTTATAAAATTGTTGCCCGTCACAGCGGAAGGATTGTTGAGGTTACCAATGCAAGTACAGCCAACGGCGCCAACGTACAGCAATGGGACAATAACAACCAGACTTGCGGACAATGGAAATTGATTGCAACAACAACGGCACAAACTACAACTCTGATTCAGGCCGAGGATTATTCGGCTATGAGCGGAATTCAGGTGGAAGCTACCACAGATGCCGGAGGTGGATCCAATGTGGGTTATACCGAGACAGGGGACTGGATCGCTTACAACAACATCAATTTCCCAACCACAGGCTCTTACCTGATAGAATACAGAGTAGCAAGCGGTGTAGCAGGAGGGAAATTATCTTCCGACCTGAATGGCGGAACAATTTTGTTAGGAAATGTAGATGTACCAAATACCGGAGGCTGGCAAAACTGGCAAACGGTAACCCAAACGGTAAATGTAAATGCAGGAACTTATAATTTCGGTATTTACATTCAGAACACGGGAATGAATATCAACTGGATCAGAATTACAAAAGTGGGTGCGGGAGCTCCGGCCTCGACAATTGTTGCCGAAGCACCGGAAACAGTTGCCCTGAATGTATATCCAAATCCGGCGACAGATGTATTGTTTTTTACAACTGCTGTAACGGGAGGAAATATTAGTGTTGTTGATTCTCAGACCGGAACTCTGGTTGCTGCACAGAAAATTACTGATAACAGCCTGAACGTTTCGGGTTTGAAAACCGGAATTTATCTGATTGTTCTGGAGCAGGACGGCAAAAGGACGGTCAAACGTTTTATAAAGAAATAAGTTTTCATGATAAAGAGAAAGGCTGCCATTTACGGCAGCCTTTTTTTTGTTTTATAAAATAGGGTTGAAGTGAAATACTAAAATTGCAGTTCCATTACAGCGCCGTTGTTTTTGATGCTAATGGCAGTCGGATTGCTTTCGGAAGGAGTTTGGGTCGGATACCAGTTTCGATTGGATTTTACCATGATCAATAAGCCTTCATCGTCTCCAACTGCAGCAAAAAGTTCACTGTTATCATTTTTGTTAAAGAACTCCAGTCCATGTTCTTGTCTGAGTTTATTCCCTAATTCCAATGGGTTTTCAGTGACGATTCCAATTTCACTGATATTCAGAATTGATTTGGAACTGAATTTTTCGGTTTGGGAATTATGAAGATCGTGTCTGGCAATAAATTCTAATAAATTTCCATTGTTGTCGTAGAAATAAACGGCATTGGCGTTCCAGTTTTCAAAATTTGCAATTACATTCTGCTCTTCAATGCGAATTAAAGCCACTTTGTCTGTACACCATGCAATGGCTTCCTCCAATTTGTTTTCCGGAATATTAAAAGCGAAATGATAAATGGAGTCAAATTTTGAGTTTTCAGTGAATTGTAAAACAGAATTTCCGGCCTGAAAACTAACGGATTCCTTATTATGCTCTAGTATTGAAAGTCCTAAAGTATGGCTGTAAAATGCTGTAGTGCTCCCAATATTGTCGGTTATAATCTGTATGTGTTCTAATTTCATAATCGTAATTTTTTAAATAAGATCAAAACTTCTTTTCGTTTCAGACAAATTTAAAAAACGATAAAAGTATTTAAAACAGTTCGCTATTTTATACTTCGATGGCAGCATAGCCAATTCGTATGAAAAAAGGCCACAGGTTTTAAAAAAAATAGCCCAACCGTTTAAGATTGGGCCTTTTGATCAAAAAGTCTGTAATTTATGGTTCCTAAAATTCCTCCAGCCTAAAACTATAAAGAATAAGTTGAACAGGAATAAGGGTAAAAATGCTTTCGAAAGTTTTACGGCTGATGTATCTTCAAAAGTTTCTACCTTAAACTGACCCCATTTTTGCTGGTTTACTGCTTCATTACCAAATATTTTAGGGTAAAAATGCAAGCGTAGTTTTTCATGAAATTGTCGGGTGGCCTTTAGAAACAAAAGCTGATTTTCTAAATCAGATTTAGCTATTTCATTCAGTTGCAGCTGCGTGTGCAAAGTCGGAATAAAAAGGGCGATAAAAGCGCTGGCTTCATTTCGCTGCTTCAGTTTACTCTGTAATTCTTTTGATTGTACGGACGAATCATCGTCACCGGCCTGCTGCATTGCATAATACCACAGCCAGCTGAATTCGGTTTCGGGTAAAGGATAATTTTTAAATTGCGGATAATGACTGTAGAATTTATCGATCGTTATTTTTTTATCCATGTCCCATTTTTCATGGTAGGCATTTCTTTGTTTCAGAGTCAATTCCAAAGCTTCGGGAACCGGATATTGGCTGACGATATAGGTATTTATGGTGGCCGGTAAAACGATAATCAGAAACAGCCAGATCGTTAATAAAAGAACCGCATTAAAATTAGAATTCTTTTGCAGTGAAACAATATAAAAACAAACGGCAAACCAAAAAAGAAGGTACAGAATTCCAAGGCCATAGAACGCTAAAAAGGATTGATCGATCGGAATACTCAAAAACAAAACCGCTGCAATCAGTACCAGGGAAAGAAGGACGATTAAACTTAAAATCCGGATATAAAACAATTTCAGGATGTATAAAAAAGTATTCTGACTTTGGGTAGCCACGATTTTCCAGGTACCGCTTTCTTTTTCTTCTGAGATGATATTGTACGTAAAAGCAATAATTAAAAGCGGAAAAAGATACACCAGCACAAAACTGAAATCGATATTTCCGGATAATAAATTATTCGGATTATTGAGTTCGGCATCGTATTGCTGTGCTTCCAGACCGCGAATCGTCACGCTCTGAACCGACGGATTGACATCACGCTGACCAATCGCCAGACTGTTAACCGGAACCGTTTTATTGACCAGGGAAAACTTGATGTAATAGAGCAACAGACCCATTTCATCTTTATGGAAAGCTGCATTCCGGGCAATATGTTCCTGCTGGTAATGGATGGCTTCGGCGATGGTATGCTGCTGCTTTTCCTGAAATTGTTTTCCGATGAGAAGACTAAGAAATCCAATTAGTAACAGGAAAAGCAGACCGATTTTGGTTCCTTTCGATCGTATGAAATTTTTAAAGAGTAATACTAACATATTAAATGGCTTTTAGTTTTTTAGCGGCAAGGCGAATTAAAATAAAGAGCAGGCTGATCCAGAGCATAATGGAAATAACAGAGCTGATTTCGCTTTTTAAAACAGCCCGGATGCCTTTTGGTTCATAATGAAATTCGGCTACCTCTGCCCAGTGTTCTTTATCGATGGTAAGCGGTTTGTCTGTTGCTCCGGGCTTCTTATTACTGATGAATTTGATTTGCAGACCATTCATTTTCTGAGCCATGTTGTAGCGATATGCTTCGGCTTGTTTCTGAAAATCGATATAAGAATCATAGTCCGTATTCGATAACCCCATCGATATGTTTTTCATCGCGATATACGGATTGATAAAAGAAACTGCTTTTGAGAAACTGTTTTGTTGGTCGTAAATTTTCAAAAGCGCTTCGAGGTGTTTGTTGTAAATACGCGAACTTATTTTTTCGCCTTCCGTCATAATGAAACCGGAATAGTTGAACGGAAGCTGCTGAACAGAATCGACTTTGTAAGCCAGAAGTAATGAATCCTTAATCGCCTTATAATGCAAATCATTCGGATTATGACTGTCTCCCTGTTTGAGAATGTCTTTTTCAATGTCGCTGTTGAATTGTATTTTCGAAGGTGCTTTATACAAATAAGCACCCATTGCCTGTGTCGTTCTCGGTAAAATGATGGTACACACCAGCCAGATTCCGATCAGGGAAATCAATGCTTTTTTGGAAGTTGTACTGGCAGCAGAAACCAAAACGGCAATGGCGCAGAAGAATAGTAAATAAACAAAATGAAAGAGGAGGAACAAGAGCAATTTCAGTATTTCATCGGGCGAAATACTAAAGTGCTGCAGTAGGAGCCAAATCAAAACCAGAATAATGATTGTCGGAACAAAAAGCAGCATAATGACAGAAGCGACTCCCAGTATTTTGCCTGCCAGCAATTGTTTCCAGCTGATTCCCTGACTTAAAAGCAGTTTTAAGGTTCCGTTTTCCCTTTCGGCTGCGACCGCATTAAAACCTAAGAAGAAAATCAATAAAGGCAATAAAACCTGTACAATCATCGCACTACTTATTTCGCCAAAACGAAGCATACTGTTAGAAAATCCGGCTTCAGAGAAATTGGCTGTGTTTTGTTTATGGGCTTCGAGGAATATGGCGTTTCCGAAAAAGGGTTCCATTCCAAATTCGAAAACACTCAGCGAAGTACTTTTTCTAAAGGCAAAGTTTCCGTAATGCGCCATTCTGTGCGGATTTTTATCCGGATTATTCAGCCAGTCTTTTCTGGATTCGTGTTGGTATTTTTCGCTGGTTTCATTTTGACGGGTATAATTTTCCCAGCCTGAAAAAGCGGCGTACAGCAATAAAACACCAATAAAAAGGGTAATAATAAATACAGCTTTATTCTGAAAAACTGATTTTTTAAAATGTTTGGCGATTAAAATTTCGACGTGAAAGGACTTCATACAGCTTAAAATTTATAAGTTACGGTAAGGCTGAAATTTCGGGGCGCACCGGGAAATAACCTCAGGTAATTCTGAGCGCCTAACCAATAGGTTTTATTCAGTAAATTGCCTGCATTCAATGCAATCTGAATGTTACTGATGTTGGGTTTATAATAAAGAGCAGCATCAAAAACGGTAAAATCAGGAAGTGTAAAATCGCGGGTAAACCAGGGAATTTTACTGCTTTGGTACTGCATTCCAATACCAATTCCTAAATCTTTCAAAGCAGAATCAGCAGCAAAATTGTAACGCGTCCATAAATTGGCACTGTTTTTTGGCGTATTCTGTTTTCTGGCACCAATCAGAGAAAGATCACGGTCGTTGGTAATTTTCGCATCAATATAACTGTAAGACGCATTGATCTGCCAGTCAGGCGTCAGGTAACCCGCCAGATCACATTCGAAACCGCGGCTGCGTTCCGCTCCTCTGGTCACTAATAAATCAGGATTTACAGGATCGTTGGCATTCATTAAAATATTGCGCTGATTGATTTCATAAACAGCAGCATTAAAACTCATCGTGTTGTTCAGAAAAGTAGCTTTCAGTCCGAATTCTTTCAGATTACTTTCCAATGGATCAAACTGACTTCCGGCGGCTAAACTTCCGGTCTGGGGCATTAAAGTAACGGTATTCGATTGGGGTTGGTACCCTTCCAGATAAGTCGAATACACATTAACGGCAGTATTAACCGCATACGTCACACCAACACGGGGCAGTAAAGCCGTTTTTTTTACGGTCAGTTCGTTGTGGGTTTCGTAATTGGTAATGTCTTCAAACCATTCGTTTCTTAAACCTAATAAAAAAGTGAATTTATCCCACTGTATCTGATCCTGAATATAAACAGCATTTGTAGTCGTCAGTGCCGAAGGCAGGGCAGTCCTGACATTGAGAATGTAATCTCCCGGGCTTCTCATCGCATAAGATGGATTGTTCAAATCAAAAAAACTGACATTGGGTTTTGGTAAAACCACACCGTTGATCGTTATAGTCTGGTATTGATCGGCATTCGCCAAAACAAACGAAGGAGCAACGGTTCCGTTCTTTAATAAATAACCCCTTGCCGCATTTTGTGCACCGCCTTTGTTTTTATTCCAGCTGCTTAAATCGTATCCGGTTAACAATTTATGATGGAGTTTACCGGTTTTGAAATCAAAATTGAAATAAGCACTAAGATTGTCAACATCCCAATATTGCTGACGCTGTACAAACTGCATCATGGCCAGACTGGTCACGGGCTTGTTGTTGATATCCACCGCAAAACCATTTGTCGTTCTGTGTTCCTGCAGGTCTTCTGTCCAGGTCTGCTTCATATAAGCGGCATTAAAGCCAATTTTAGACGTAAATTTATGGGCAAAATTGGTGGTCAGGATCATTTCTTTTGATTTGAAAAAATCACCTGAAGCGCCTAAATTTAAACTAATGGGCGTCTGATTCAGATGCGTCACACCGGCAACCGCGCCAAATATAGGCTGACCGCGATCCAGAACTCCGGTCATGTTGCTCAGTATTAATTCGGTATTGATGGCTGTTTTTTCATTTGGTATGTAACTGAAAGAAGGAGAGATCAAAAACGATTTATTGCCTACCAGATCACGAAATGATTTCGCTTCCTGATAAGCTCCGTTAACGCGGTATAAAAGTGTTTTGGATTCGTTTAAAGGCCCCGTAAAATCTAAGGTTCCTCGTAAAGTGCTGAAACTACCAACACTTAAACTCACCTCTTTTCGGTCAGCAGTCAGAGGTTTTTTGGTCACCAGATTGATGCTTCCGCCCGGATCAACAGAAGAGAAAGTAGCACTCGAAGGGCCTTTGATGACTTCAACGCGTTCGATATTGCTCGTAATAGGCTGCAGGAAATAATATTGACGGGTTCTCATTCCGTTGATAATCTGTCCTTCCTCGTTCTGACTTATGCCGCGAATGGTGTATTGATTGTAATAACTCGCCGGAATAACGCCACTGGCCATTTTTACGGCATCAGCAAGATAAAAAGCACCTTTGTCGGCAATTAATTCCTTGGTTACGGTCGAAATAGATTGTGGAATATCCTTGTTAAGCGATGCTGTTTTTGTTGCTGCAAAAGAATAATCACTGTTGTATTTTTTGACGGAACGGCCTACAATTTCTACCGTCTGCAATTCGTTCAGCGTAGTTTCTAATTCGATCGTAAGAAATGCATTCGTCGCTGTCATTTGCTGCGTTTTGTAACCCGCAAAACTGATCTGAAGAATTCCTTCACCCTCCAGACTAAAATTTCCGTCCTGGTTTGCGGTGGTTTCTTTATCCGAATTCAGCAGTTGTATGTATGCTCCAACGACAGCTTCTTTTGTAGTACGATCAATGATTTTACCAGTAATAGTTTGGGAATGTCCCTGATGCAGGGCAAGTACTGAAAATAAAAGGGCTAATAAATGTTTCATGTTTATAGTGAATGGAAAATTTTATTTCCTTTTATACGGTTTGTAAATACAAGTTTTCTAATTCGTTAGCCGAAATTTTAGCGGCTTCAATAATCGTAACCAGATTTCCCTGTTTCATGATTCCGATATGGGTCGCTACTTCCCGTGCTCTGAAAATATCGTGGGTGGCCATTAAAATGGCTGTTCCGTCTGCGGAAAGTTCTTTTAAGATTTGAGAGAATTCATTCGAAGCTTTGGGATCCAGGCCACTGGTCGGTTCGTCCAGCAATAATACTTTTGCCTGTTTTGCAATGGCAATGGCAATCCCGACTTTCTGACGCATTCCTTTGGAATAACCGCCAAGATACTGATCGTGCGCTTTGGTTTGTAAACCTGCTTTGGTTAGAAAATAAGTCAGTTCACCATTTGAATATTGGAATCCTGCGAGGGAAGAAAAGAATTTCAGGTTTTCCAGTCCTGTCAGATTCGGATATAACATAACGGTTTCAGGGATGTAAGCCACGTGTTTTTTGGTTTCCTGCGGATTTTCTGTGACTGAAATTCCGTTTATTTCCAGTGTTCCGCCACTGGGTGGTATAAAGCCTAAAAAAAGATTGATTGTAGTTGTTTTTCCTGCACCGTTTTGTCCTAGAAGGGCAAAAATTTCTCCTTTTTTAATGGTTAGGTTCAGGGCATTTAAAGCGATATGGTCGCCATATTTTTTGGTCAGGTTTTCTGCTGTAAGCATAATGGTATGGATTTGAATTTGTTGGATTGTAAAGAATAGAAATAGTAAACTCCTGCTGTCCTTTCGAACAACAGCTTCGTTTTTTATTTCGAAAAAAAATAAAGAATAGCTTACTATGGTTTAGGAAATGCAATACGTATTTTAGTTTGAAACAGAAATGAGTCTTGAGTTTTTATTTCTGCAAAAGCTCAAATAAAGTAATAAACAAGACACGCTTTCAGCCAGAAAAATTGGCGAAAGATATTTCATATTCAAAAAATAAGGATAGTAAACTAGACTAAGGCCGGGGGAGCTCTCAGCGCAAAAAGGCTGCCCTTAAAAAAGGTGGATGCAGCTTTTGTAAAAGTAAAGGCAATTGGATTTTCAACAATTATAGTATGAAATGATAAGGGCTGAAAATGATTGGGAATAAATGTACTAAAGGCAAAATGACAGACAGAACAATTGTTCTCTACAGTATGACTGTGCGTGATTTGTTTTTGATGGGCGGCATAGTGATGATCGCAATGTTTCTCTGTGAGTTGCTTATAAATATGCTCATAAGAATGCAGCGTCTGAAACAGCATTGCGAACAATACGGTAAAAGACATCAAAAGATTGATTAAAACTACTTTTTCCTTCATTCCTGATTACTAAAGAGTTGGTTTTTTTTTTGAGCGGGTTTTAGGGCTTAATTTAACGCAACTTGGTTGCAAATATAGAAATCTAAATAACAAATTAGGTTAGTTTGATTTTATTTTTTTATTCACGACTTGTCATAAAATGTTCAATTACTCTTTTTTTGTTAAAATTTTAAGAAAAAGAATAGAAGCAATTCCTCTTTTTGGATAGGTTTATTTTAGGTATAAAGTGTTTTAAATCAATATAATAAATTTTAAAACTCATTTTTAGTAAAGCCTGTTTTTATAAATCTGCGGGTAATTTTTATTTAGAATGATTAAGAATAATTTGGATTGAAGTGTTTTAGCAGTTACTTTTGCCCCTGATTTTAAACTCCATACCAACATGAATATATCAACCATTACAAAAGTGCTGTTTAGTTTATTGTTTCTGATTTCCTTAAATATAATGGGTCAGGAAACGGGAAAAATAGTCGGAAAAGTGACTTTAAGCGGCAATACTCCGGCAGAAAATATTGCTGTTACGCTTAAGGGAACAAAACATAATGCCGTAACGAATGAAAAAGGGCAATATGAGATCAAAAACGTTAAACCTGCCACTTATACGATTAGTATTCACGCTGTAGGAATTCAGCCTGTTGAGGATAATGTTGTAGTGACAGCAAAGCAAACGACCACTAAAAATTTCGCACTTGCAGAAAATCAGGAAGATTTGGATGAAGTTGTGATTACAAAAAACAAATACAAGCAGGACAAACCTTCTTTGTCGTTGCGTCTACAGACTCCGGTTCTTGAAATTCCTCAAAACATTCAGATTGTAAGTGGTCAGACTTTAAAAGACCAACAGATTATCAGTATGAGTGACGGAGTGATTCGCAATGTGAGTGGTGCTGTTCGTGTAGAGCACTGGGGTGATATGTATACCAACATTACCATGCGTGGTTCTCAGATTCAGGCTTTCCGTAATGGTTTTAACGTAGTTTCGTCTTTCTGGGGGCCTCTTACGGAAGACATGAGTTTTGTAGACCATATTGAATTTGTAAAAGGTCCTGCCGGGTTTATGCTTTCCAATGGAGATCCAAGCGGACTTTATAATGTGGTGACTAAAAAACCAACCGGAATCACAAAAGGAGAGGCTACCGTAATGGCAGGAAGTTATGATTTCTACAGAGCAAGTATTGACCTTGATGGAAAACTGGACAAAAAAGGTAAATTTTTATACAGATTCAACGGGGCTTTACAAAAGAAAGGTTCTCACAGGCCATTCGAACATAATGACCGTTATGTAATTGCTCCGGTACTTTCGTACCAGATCGATGATAAAACTAAAATTACACTGGAGTACAACTACCAGCACGCCAATATGTCTGAAGTAGGTTCTTATTATGTGTTTGGTGCTGACGGCGGCGGATATGCAACCATGCCAAGAAATTTTACGATGACACAGCCTGGTTTGCCGGATACTAAAATGAATGATCACAGCGGATACTTCACTTTTGAACATAAGTTTGATGATAACTGGAAACTTACGGCACAAACTTCTTATTTTAAATACCTGCAGGAAGGATACAGTTCCTGGCCGACAGCTGTTGGTCCGGGGCCTGTTTATCTGGACGAAGATGATATCGCTGATGAGCAACTTGGATATGGTCAGGTGGTGCGTAGTGTAGGGATCTGGGATGCTGAAAGTAATATGTATCTGGGACAAATTTTTGTGAATGGAAAATTTAATACCGGAGCAGTAACCCACAAAGTTTTAGGTGGTGTTGATTTAGGGAATAAAGAATATTTGGCCGACTTTTATCAGTCCCATAATTTAGATACTTACGATAATCCGTTTAATGTTTTTGAACCCAATTACGGAACCCCGTCTAACGGATTGCCGAATTTTGATCGCAGTAAGCCCCTTAAACAAAGATCTTTTGGAGGGATAACTTCAAAATATGCGGCAGGTTATATTCAGGATGAACTTGGTTTTTTTGAGAATAAACTGAGAGTGACTCTTGCTGCAAGATACACCTGGGTGAACCAGTCAGGCTGGGGAGATGTTCAGGAAGACAGTCACATTACACCACGTGTAGGAGTTAGTTATTCTGTAACACCAACCACATCTGTTTACGGATTATACGATCAGGCTTTTACACCGCAATCGGGTATTATAAAAAGCGGAGAAGCGATAAAACCGCTTACGGGTAATAATATTGAGTTTGGTATCAAAAAAGACTGGTTTGATGGATCGTGGAGTACTACCGTTTCGGCTTACAGAATCATTAAGGAAAACGAACTAACAGCCGATCCTGAAAATGGACCAACTGACATCTTTAAAGTAGTATTAGGTGAAAAAAGAGCACAGGGTGTTGAATTTGATGTAAGAGGAAAAATCCTGGATGGTCTTAACCTAATTGCGAATTACGCCTTTACGGAAGCAATTGTAACAGAGTCTAATTTAAAATCTATTGCTGAAGGAAGTGCTTTAACAGGATTTTCAAAACATGTTGCCAATGCCTGGTTAAATTATACCCTTCCGTCCGGTAAATTAAAAGGATTCGGAGCTTCTATAGGAGGAACGTATCTTGCCGGAAGACAAACAGATTCCTGGGCAGTGGGATTGGAGAAACTTCCGGAATATTTCAAACTTGACGGAGGTTTATCTTATGAAAAGGGGAAAATGAAATTCACAGCCAATGTGTTTAATATTCTTGATAAATATTTATACAGTGGTTCTTACTACGCTTCAAGAAATGTGAATACGTATTACTGGCAGACCGAACAGCCAAGAAACTTCAGAGTTGGAGTAACTTATAAATTCTAAAAAAGATATTCTTTATACGCCAATTGATTTATTGAGTCTTCCTAAAACAGGCAGACAGTTTTACAATAAAAATTCTATGAACCAGTCAGCTTTTCCTGACTGGTTTTTTATGTATAAAGGTTGGATTTTCAGCTGCAGAGGTATAAATTTTATTTTGATTCTGATTGTGCAACAAAGTCGTTGTAATGTTTTTGTTGTATTGCTGTTTTCAACAAAAGTTTTCACACAAAAAGTGTGTGAAAGTGAATTTTTATTTTCGTTTTCACACAATTGGAATGACAAGCGGTGTTTAAAATGCAAGAAATAAAACGCAGTGACCTCAGGCATTTGTCATTCCGAGGAACGAGGAATCACACATGCTAATCACATATGCTAATCACACTGTTGTCGAATACTGGATGCGATTCCTTCGTTCCTCGGAATGACAGACGGTGTCTAAAACACAAGAGTAACAAACTGTGTGCAACAGAATCTATTCCATAAAAAAGAGGCATACGTTTTACCGTATGCCTCCTTTTTGTGCTTTAAACTGAGCTTATTTATTGTTTCATAATAGATATCGCTTTACTGCTTTCATTGTTTTTAATCAAATAAATTCCGTTTGCCTGTTCAGAGATATTGATCACGGTTCCGGAACCTTGTTTTATTTTAGCTCCTGAGGCAGCATAAACGCTCCATTCTAATTCTTTTGACAAATAGAAAATTCCTTTTGACGGATTCGGATAGACCACAATCTTTTTTGATTCTTCGGTTGGAATTTCAATACCAAGATTGCAATTATGAACCATATAGGTGATTTCTTTTTTATTATTTCCTGCCGTATTGGTCACGGTTAAGGAAACGGTTTTGTCACCTTCCGTACCATACACTACAGAATGAGGACCAATTCCTGTTGCGGTTGCAGGTTGTGCGCCTTCTCCAAAACTCCAGTTATACGTATCTATTGTTCCGATCGAAACGGAGGTAAAACTAACAGGCGTATTTAAACATCCCATTGAAGAACTGACTTCAAAATCGGCTACCGGAGTGGTCGCATTTCCGGATAACGAAAATTCAAGTTTATTAATGTTAATGTCAGCTTCATCAAAAAATAAAGTGATGGTGTGAACGCTCTGTGTTAAAGGGATATTGGGTATGTTTACAGTCTGCCAGTTCTGAAAACCGGTTGTATTGGGAATAGTAATCACTCCGGTTACATTTACACCATCGACTTCAAGATGTACTTTTCTGTTTTCGTACGGAGTTGAAATCCTTAATTTAATATCATAATTTCCGGTAGTATTTGCCTTCGCGGTATATTTAAGCCATTCGTTTTTGGCCACGTAGGCAATATTAAAACCTCCTTCACTACAGGCTTCCGTTCCTACACCATCACCGGTTCTGTATGGTGTATCTCCGCCGCCATTCGTATCCAGAAAGGCAGTTGGGCCCACATCATAATTTTCGGCTTCAATAGTACCCGGAATCTGGGCAATAGTTCCCAGATAAGGAGCATTTCCTAAAGTAGTTGCCGTATAAAAAGCCGTATACGTAATCGTTCCTGTTGCCGGTGCCTTAAAATTCTGGTTGACTGTTCCTCCCTGGCTCCAGTGATCAAAATCGTATCGTATATTTCCAACATATTGCGGAGTAGGGGCATTAAGGGTTTGCAAATTGGCATTGGCAACCACTTTTTTAGTAGCCGGTGCCACAATAGGTTTTTGATTGAATTCTAAATTCAATAAAACCGGAGAACTGGTTGTAGTAACATCGACAAGATTCGGGTAAACATCTACATAAGTGGAAGCTGTCAGGCCATTACTGTCCGTTACTTTAACCGTGAACCTGTACCAGACATTCGGTGTTTTTTCACCCTGGTTAGAGGCCAGAAATGTTCCTGATGAGACCCCTTGCGGACTTGCTCCGGGATGTGAATGTCCTGCACCGGGAATATCTTCATGAAATAAATCCATACTCCATGAGAAAGCACTTGCCGGCAATACACCGTCTTCTATATCGGTTGCTGTGGCGGCATAATTGATAATATCATCCGCATTCCATTTTAAGGTTGGTAAAGGAGAAACCAGTGTTACTGTAGGCGCATTGCTGAATGGTGTAACAGTAAGCGTAGCCGGATTACTCGTTACATTACCTGCCGTATTGGTTACAACCACACGATAAGCTCCTGCATTTGCATTGGTAACATTGGGAATCGTATAACTTGAAGCTGTTGCACCCGGAATGTCGGCATTATTAAATTGCCATTGATAGCTTAATCCAACACCACTTGCCGTTACATTAAAAGTAACAGGATACGTCTCCATTATCGTTTTGGATACCGGATGGTTGACTATAGTCGGAGCTGCAGTTTCAATATAATTCAGTCGGATTAAAGAGCCGTTGTTTCCATAAGCACAATAATAAATATAGCCGTCGTTTCCTAGCATCATACCTAGTGCCATCTGCTGTGGAGCACTGTAAAATTCTGTAGAAACCGGATCTGCAATATTCGGATCGAAAGAACGGATTGCATTTCTTACGAAATCTTTAATGATAAATTTCCCTTCCAGATTCGGATAACGCGGAGTGGTAGGATTGTACAAAAGACCATTGGTCAAAGCATTTCCGATACTTCCCGTTGCATAAGTAAAAATAGGATTGGTAAATAAATTGGTTTCCGTTTGCTTTCCGTCACCTCCCTGAGGATGTCCCCAGGCATAATTGCGGATGGTCGGGTTGCTGATTTCGTTTATTTCTTCCCAGGAAGTTCCAACGTCCAGAACAAATAATTTATTGGCTTTTACGTTGGGAACAAGCCTCCACGGATTTCGGAATCCATACACCCAGATACTTTGTTTTTGTATCGAACCGCTTCCGAAGAAAGGATTGCCCGGAGCAGGAAGTCCGTTTTCGGTAAGACGTAATATTTTTCCTTTATAGGTATCCAAATCCTGGGAATTGGTATTTTGCTGGCTGTCTCCAACGGTAACGTATAGGAATCCGTTAAAGAATTTTAGATCCCCGCCATTGTGAAATCCGCCGCCAATGGGTTCCAGTAACAGAATTTCCTGTCTGGCTACCACCTGATTGGTATTGTCGATCTGAACACGTTCGATTCGGTGTCTGATGACCGCTCCGTCATTGATCGCGTAGAAGACATAGATGTAACCATTTGTAGCAAAATCGGGATGCAAGGTCAAACCAAGTAATCCTTGTTCGTTATCGGTAACGGTAGTTACAGTAAAGACAGTTGAGACGGCATTATTCTGGAAAACTTTTACAATACCGGCTCTTTCGGCAATAAAAATTCGCCCGTCGGAAGATTGTTCTAATGAAAGCCCTTCTTTGATAACTGCCGTAGGGGCAAGGGTTTCGGTGAGGTACTGACAGTTGGCCTGCCAGGAGATAAATAAAAAGAAAAAATAGAGGAAAGAGGTCTTTAATCGTACATTTTCTAAGCTAAAACATAATTTTTTTCTCATAATTGTTTAGTAGGTTTAGTGATGTGGGTAGTCAAATTTAACATTTTTTTACGTACTAAACTCAATTTTGTTATGAGATTTTTTTAGGAGTTATGAGTTATGAGTTATGGGTTATGAGTTATGAGTTATGGGTTATGAGTTATGAGTTATGAGTTATGAGTTATTAGTTATGAGTTATTAGTTATGAGTTATGGGTTAGGAGTTATGAGTTATGGGTTATGAGTTATGAGTTGTGGGTTATGAGATGCAAGAAGCAAGAAGCAAGAAGCAAGAAGCAAGAAGCAAGAAGCAAGATGCAAGAAGCAAGAAGTGAAAACTGAAAAATCCAACTGAACACTGTGACTGAATACTGCGACTGAATACTGTGACTGAATACTGCGACTGAGACTGAAAACTGAGACTGAACACTGCGACTAACAACTCATAACTCATAACTCATAACTCATAACTATTTAATCCATTTATCCACGATAGCCTTAAAGGTTTCCTTATACTGTTCTCCAACCGTTATTTCTGTCTTGTCAATAAAGATGGAGTTTTTGCTGATGGCACTTATTTTATCGAGGGAGGCAATATAGGAACGATGTATTCTCATGAATTTTGAAGAAGGTAATTTCTCTTCTAATGCTTTTAAGGAAATCAAAGACAGTAACGCTTTTTGTGGCGCTTCCAAATGTACTTTTACATAATCTTTTAGGCTTTCAAAATATAAAACATCCTTCAGGCTAACCCTGATCCATTGGTATTCTACTTTTAAGAAAATGAACTCATCGTCAATAACATTCGGCAGATGGGAAGTTTCTTCGCATAATTCCAAAACCTTGTTGGCTGCCCTTAAAAATTCTTCATAGCTAAAAGGTTTTAAAAGGTAATCAACAGCATTCACTCTGTACCCTTCGATCGCATAATGATTGTAAGCGGTTGTAAAAACAATTTTAGGCAACGGGCCCGGTTGTTCCTGCAAAAGTCTGGCGAGTTCCATTCCCGTTAAGTTGGGCATGTTGATGTCCAGAAAAACCACATCAGGCTGTTTCTCCCGAATGAGGCTCATGGCTTCGACGGCATTGTCACAGCTGCAGGTTAATTCCAGAAATGGGGTTTGCTTAATAAAAGTTTCCACCAGTCTTAAGGCCAATGGCTCATCATCTACTGCTATACATTTCAATACGATCATTTTTCTAAAGTTATTTTCAGGTTTACTTCATATTTACCGTCCTGGTTCACACCACAATCCATCGAGTATTGGTTCGGATAAATAAGCTGTAATCTGCGTTTTGTATTCGTTAAACCAATTCCTCCCGGATCAGAGTTTGCTGTTTTTTCGAAAAAAGTATTCACTACTTCAAATTCAAGATCGGTTTCTTTTTGCTTCAAGGTAATGATAATTTCGCTTTTATCTGTTGCATGTACCCCATGTTTAAACGCATTTTCAACCAATGGCAGTAAAAGCATGGGAACGATCGGATAATCAATAAGTTGTTCCGGAATAGCAGTGGTAATCGTTAATTTGCTATTGGCACGAAGTCGCATTAACGCGATAAAATCTTTCAGGAATTCGACTTCTTTGAATAAGCTAGTCCTTTCTCCTTCCGTGCTGTACAGGAGGTAACGCATCATGCGGCTCAGCGTATGAAGCGCATTACGCGAATCCTCAATATTACTGTACGTTAACGAATAAATACTATTCAGGGAATTGAAGAAAAAATGTGGATTAATCTGTGCTTTCAGCATCGCCAGTTCAGCCATCGTTTTGTCCTGCTCCAGCTTTTGTTTGTGCTGCGCTGCTTTCTGCCAATACTGTAACATTGCCCAACTGGTACTGATTCCTAAAACTAACAGGGTGAAGGTGAAGACCCAATTGTCAAAATAATCACTTCGATATTTTTTGAATCCCAAAAGGGCAGCAATTTTATTGTGAAGATCGGTTTGTGACGTATAAAAATAAGCGATAAGCTGCATGGCAAAAATGACTAAAAAAGCCCAGATGAGATAAGTTGCCATATTGCCTTTAATAATAGTTTTGGGAACAATTATTTTAGCATTCGAATAAAAAATAACAATCATAAAGAAAAGTACGATTGCCTGCCACAGCCAAAAGAAGGTCGGCATTGTAATATTCCAGCTTAAAGGCGTGTAAAACAGCATGATAAACCCAAGTAAAAACCAGCTGAGAATATGTATTCCGGGAAATAAATAGGGTCTAAAGAAGTTTGTTTTCATTTTAATTGATTATTTTTAAGACAATATTACATTTTATATCAATGCTATTTTTAACCAATCGCTCAATACAGAATCAGAATCCTTAAAAACCATTTTAGAGCCGATGAGACAGAATTTAAACACTTGTTTAGTTTTTAATAATTTCCATCGGGTGTTATGTTGTGTCTATCGATAGTTTATTGCTCTCCGTCTATTGGTCCTTTTTTGCATGCTATATTTTAGTTCTTTTGTTCTGTATAATCGATAATTTACCTATTATTTCCAATGAATAAGCAATCCTTTTTAAGCATTCTCGCAGTATCCGTTTTTATCGCATCATGTGGTAATAAAGATGATAAGTCAGCTCAGGCCGGAGGTGCACAGCCCGTTAAAGAATATAAAACACTCGTTTTGGAGTCAAAATCAGCCACTTTAAATACAGATTATCCTGCAAGTATTCAGGGGCAGGAAAATATAGAAATCCGTCCAAGAGTGGAAGGTTATATTGAAAAAATATATGTTGATGAAGGTGCCGTTGTAAAAACCGGGCAAGCCTTGTTTAAAATCAGTGCTCCGGAGTACGAACAACAAGTCCGTACAGCAGCAGCAAGTATAAAAAGCGCCCAGGCAGCGGTAAGTACAGCAAAATTAGCGGTACAAAAAGTAAAACCATTAGTAGAAAAAGGAATTATCAGCAAATACGAATTAGAATCTGCTCAGTTCAACTACGAATCCGCCATGGCAACACTGGCTCAGGCCAATGCAAGTCTGGTCAATGCCAAAACCAATCTGGGGTATACCACAGTGACAAGTCCGGTAAACGGAGTAGTCGGTTCCATTCCATTTCGTTTGGGAAGTTTAGTCGGTTCTGCTACAGCGGAGCCTTTAACGACGGTTTCCAGTATCGGGAATGTGTATGCCTATTTTGCGATGAATGAAAAATTACTTCTAAATTTTACCGATACCGATTCGGGAGTCTCCTTAGCGCAGAAAATCAAAAAATTACCGGAAGTTTCCTTAGTGCTTTCAGACGGTTCAGCCTATGACCAAAAAGGACGTATCGAAACCATAAACGGATTAATCAATACAGAAACAGGTTCGGTAAACATCAGGGCCCGTTTCCCAAATCCACAGGGAATTATCAGAAGCGGAAGCAGTGTAACCGTACGAATTCCGAAAGCCATAAACGAGGGATTATTAATTCCGCAGAGTGCCACTTTTGAACTTCAGGATAAACTTTTTGCAGTCGTGGTTGGAAAAGACGGAAAAACTAAAAATACCAATATTACAGTGTTAGACAACAGTGCTGCCGGAAATTATTATGTTGTTACGATCGGATTAAAGCCCGGCGATCAGATTGTTTTAGAAGGAGTTGCCTCCCTTAAAGACGGATCTCAGATTAAAACACATAATGTAAGTGCAGAAACAGTTTACGCTGACTTAAAATAAGAAAATAAAATGTTTAAAATATTCATACAAAGACCTGTACTTTCGACAGTAATATCGGTTATTATTGTCATTCTGGGTGTTTTAGGGCTTATCGAGCTCCCTATTTCCCAATATCCGGATATCGCGCCGCCCACAGTAAACGTTTCTGCGAGTTATACAGGTGCCAATGCAGATGTAGTCCTTAAAAGTATTGTGATTCCGCTGGAAGAACAAATCAACGGTGTAGAAAACATGACCTACATGACTTCTTCTGCGACCAATGACGGAAATGCTTCTATAAAAATCTTTTTTAAAGTAGGAACAAATCCCGATCTGGCAGCGGTAAACGTTCAGAACAGGGTTTCCAGAGCTACCAGTTTATTGCCTGTAGAGGTAACTCAGGCGGGTGTTACGGTAACAAAGAGCCAGAGTAGTAACTTGTTGATTTTCTCTTTATACAGTGACAATAAAGCCTACGATCAGACTTTCCTTCAAAATTACGCGAAGATCAACCTGGTACCGCAAATCCAGCGTGTGGTCGGGGTAGGAGACGTAACCGTTTTTGGGGCAAAAGATTACTCCATGAGAATCTGGCTGAAACCGGATGTCATGCAGCAATACAAACTGATTCCGAGTGATATTTCGGCTGCTCTGGCAGAACAGAATATCGAAGCTGCACCGGGTAAATTTGGTGAGAACGGGAATCAGGCTTTTCAATACGTAATCAAATACAAAGGACGTCTGACCAGTGCCACGGAATTTGGGGACATCATCATCAAATCGGTTGGAAACGGACAAATGCTGCGCCTGAAAGATGTGGCTAAAGTAGAATTGGGGTCGCTAAGTTATACGTCGACGATTAAAACAAACGGTGTAGAATCGGCAGCGATGGCGATTAGCCAGACTCCGGGATCTAATGCGCGTGACGTAATCATCAACTCTAAAAAACTGATCGAAGAAGCGGCAAAAAACTTTCCAAAAGGAGTGAAATATACGATTCTGGTAGATGTTAACGAAAATCTGGATGCTTCTATCGAAAAGGTAATTCATACTTTGATCGAAGCTTTTATCCTGGTTTTTATCGTCGTATTTATTTTCCTTCAGGATTTCAGATCCACGCTGATTCCGGCAATTGCCGTTCCGGTAGCGATTGTGGGTACGTTCTTCTTCCTGAATTTATTCGGATTTACGATAAACTTATTAACGCTTTTTGCGATGGTACTGGCGATTGGTATTGTGGTCGATGATGCGATTGTCGTCGTCGAGGCGGTGCATGCCAAACTCGATCACGGTTATAAATCGTCTAAAAAAGCAACGATTGACGCGATGAGCGAAATTTCCGGAGCGATTATTTCGATCACACTCGTAATGGCGGCGGTATTTATTCCGGTGACCTTTATCAATGGATCTACCGGGGTTTTCTACAAACAATTTGGTATTACATTAGCCGTAGCAATTATCCTTTCGGCGATCAATGCCCTGACTTTAAGTCCGGCCTTGTGTGCTTTACTTTTAAAACCACACGCTGACGATCACAAACATAAAAGTTTTATTCAAAGATTTTACACCTCCTTCAACGTTGCCTTTGACAATGTAACGGAACGCTACAAACGTTCGGTAAGTTTCCTTTCGGTAAAAAAATGGATTGTATTAGCGGCGATTCTTATTGCCGGTGCAGCCTTATTTTACATGATGAAAACGACCCCGTCCGCTTTCGTGCCAGCAGAAGATCAGGGAACTGTTTTTGCGAACATCAGTTTACCGCCATCGGCTTCTATGGAACGTTCCGACGTTATCGCCAAGAAAGTAGACAGTATTGCGAAAACCATTCCGGGAGTGAAGAACACCCTTCGTATTGTGGGACAAAACTTTACCGCAGGAGCGGGTAGTGCCTACAGTATGGTTATCGTAAAACTGGAAACCTGGGACAAACGTGAGTTAAGTGTGAATGACGTAATTGGTCAGCTTTTTGCCAAAACAAGCGGTATTCGCGAAGCCAATATCTTCTTCATTTCCCCGCCAACGATTCAGGGATTTGGACAAAGTGGTGGATTCGAATTCCAATTGCAGGACAAAGGAGGGCATTCGACAGCAGAATTTTTTAAAGTAAATACGGACTTTTTGGAAAAGTTGTCCAAACGTCCTGAAATACAATATGCAACAACACCCTTTAATCCCGGCTTTCCACAATATATGATGGAAATTAATCTGGCTAAGGCAAAAGATGCAGGAGTTTCCATCAATTCCATTCTGTCAACGATGCAGGGCTATTACGGCGGATTGTATGCTTCGAATTTTAATAAATTCGGAAAACAATACCGTGTAATGATCCAGGCTTCGCCGGAATTCCGTACCAATACAGAAGGACTGAATAAGATTTTTGTCCGAAACAGTTCCGGAACCATGGCACCGATAACAGAATTTGTAAAAATGACAAGGGTTTTCGGACCGGAATCCATTTCAAGGTTTAACTTATTTACGTCGATTGCGATTACGGGAGCGCCAAATCCGGGATTCAGTTCAGGAGACGCGATTAAAGCGATTCAGGAAGTGGCGGCCGAAAATCTTCCGGCAGGTTATGGCTATGAATTCTCCGGACTGACTCGTGAAGAATTGGCTTCAGGAAGTGAAACGATTTTCATTTTTATCCTGTGTCTGGTGTTTGTGTATTTCCTGTTAAGTGCCCAATACGAAAGTTATATTTTGCCGTTTGCGGTATTATTTTCCATTCCTTTTGGATTGGCCGGTGCTTATTTGTTCTCGATCATATTCAAGTTAAACAGTAATATTTACCTGCAGATTTCCTTAATCATGCTGATCGGATTGCTGGCCAAGAACGGAATTTTGATTGTGGAATTTGCCTTAGAACGAAGAAGAAAAGGATTGCCGATCGTTCAGGCCGCTGTTGAAGGAGCCGTAGCCCGTCTGCGACCAATTCTAATGACCTCTTTTGCCTTTATTTTAGGACTTGTTCCTTTAATGTTTGCTTCGGGAGCCGGTGCCGTCGGTAATAAATCGATCGGAACAGGAGCTGTTGGGGGGATGTTAATCGGAACCATCTTAGGAGTATTCGTTATTCCGGTCTTGTTTATCGTTTTCCAGACTTTACAGGAAAAAGTGAGTGGTCCGGCCAAAGACGGTTATGACGAAGACGATGATGAGGAAGTACCACTATTAGACGCTCACAAGGAGTAATAATTAAATTAAGAAAAAAGATGACTCATAGTTCCAATAAATATATACTTCTGGTCCTGGCAGCGGCACTTTTAACTGCGTGCTCCGTGACCAAAAAATACGAACGCCCCGCAAGTGTTTCGACCGAAAAGTTGTTTCGTGATGAGACTTCCGCCGATACCACGACACTGGCAGCGATGCCCTGGCAGAGTGTTTTTAAGGATGCAAAACTAAATGCCCTGATTCAGAAAGGACTCGATCAGAACCTGAACCTGAAAAACGCAATTGAAAATATCATTCAGGCACAGGCGACTTTGCGTCAGAGTAAACTGGCCTATTATCCAACCCTGAATCTGGATGCGAATGTAACGCGTACCAAACAATCGGAAGCAGGTCTTAACTTTCCGGCAGGGATCAACATCAATACGCTGACAACGACGTACAAGTTAGCACTGAGTACGTCCTGGGAAGCCGATATCTGGGGAAAACTGAGCAGTTCCAAAAGAGCTGCACTGTCCAGCTACCTGGCTACAGATGCTGCCAAACAAGCGGTTCAGACACAATTGATTTCGGATATTGCCAATAATTATTTCCTGTTATTGTCTTTGGACAAACAATTGGAGATTACACAAAAAACACTGGAAAGCCGTATTAAAAACGTAGAAACGATTAAATCCCTAAAAGAAGGAGCCATCGTTACCGGTGCCGCTGTGGTACAGAGTGAAGCCAATCGTTATGCCGCGGAAGTGCTGATTCCGGATTTAAAACAAAGCATTCGCGAAACCGAAAATGCCCTGAATATTTTAATGGGACAAGCTCCCGGAACCATCGAAAGAGGTATATTGGAAGATCAGGTAATTCCTGAAAACATTAAGGTGGGTGTATCTTCCCAGTTACTGCAAAATCGTCCTGATGTCCGTCAGGCGGAATTTAATTTCAGGACTGCTTTTGAAAGTACCAATTTAGCGCGTACTTATTTCTATCCGAGCCTGACGCTTACGGCCAGTGGCGGTTTTTCGAATTTAGAAATAAAAGATTTTTTCAGTAATTCTATTTTCTATTCCCTTATCGGAGGACTGACACAGCCGCTTTTCAATCAGGGACTTAACAAAGCCAGACTGACCACAGCACAATCGAAACAGTTACAGGCACTGAATAATTTTCAACAGAGTCTTTTAGTGGCAGGTCAGGAAGTTTCGAATTCCTTATACGCCTATCAGATGGCAGTTGAAAAACAGGATTCGAGAGCCAAACAAATTGAATCATTAGAAAAAGCAGTGGATTATACACAACAACTTTTAGAATACAGTTCTGCAACCAATTATACAGATGTATTAACGTCAGAACAAAATCTGTTGTCGGCGCAATTAAGCGGTGTAAATGATAATCTGCAGAAGTTACAAGCGCTGGTTAACCTGTACCGTGCTTTAGGTGGCGGATGGAAGTAATTTTTTTTAATTAAAAAACGCACCATCATCATCGTTAATTAATTTTGGTTAAAAAACGTCTCAAATTTTTGAGGCGTTTTTTTTGTTTTAAAAGCAAACGGTTTATACCGCAGGGATTATCATAAAATATTATATTAGTACCCTTAAAAAACCTGCTGCCAATTTTAAAAATAAAGCCAAAATAAACGGAGATGGAAAATATTACAGTAATCATTATGTTGTTGTTCGGGGTTGCTTTCCTGAGCCTTCTAAGTAAAAGATATAATTTTCCAATTCCAATCGTGCTCGTTTTGTGCGGGGTTGTCATCAGTATTGTTCCGGGTCTTCCTGTCATTGCCTTAAGTCCGGAAGTGGTTTTTATTATCTTTTTGCCACCGCTTTTATACCATGCTGCCTGGTACACCAGTTGGGCCGATTTTAAGCAAACCGTGCGCCCGATTACACTGGCGGCTGTTGGTCTGGTGCTGTTTACCACCGTAGCGGTAGCCTGGGCAGCCCATTTACTCATAGATGATATTTCGTGGCCTTTGGCCTTTTTACTGGGCGCAATAGTTTCACCTCCCGATGCTGTTTCAGCGACTTCTATCACAAAAGGTTTAGGACTGCATCCACGGCTTATTGCGATCCTTGAAGGAGAAAGCCTGCTCAATGACGCGAGCGGTCTTGTGGCGTATAAATATGCGTTAACAGCGATTACTGCCGGTAATTTTGTACTCTGGCAGGCGGGATTGAATTTCTTTATCATGTCTACCCTCGGCATAGCCATTGGTCTGGCCGTTGGTTTTGTCATGAGTTTTATACATAAAAAATTTGTTTGTGACGATATTATCGAAGCCACTTTTACGCTTCTGACGCCTTTTGCATCGTACCTGATTGCCGAGCATTTCGAATGCTCCGGTGTTTTGGCGGTAGTCACAACAGGTTTGTATCTTTCGGCACGATCGGGCACACTTTTTACGCACGAAAGCCGTATGATGACCGGAACCATCTGGAGCGTTCTTACGAGTATTTTAAACGGTTTAATCTTTATTCTGATTGGGCTGCAGCTGCGTCAGATTATCGAAGGCATAGGAGATTATTCGGGAATGTCTTTGTTTGTGTGGGGGGCAACGGTAAGTATTGTGGTCATTGTAGTCCGGTTTTTGTGGGTGGTGCCGGCAACATTGGTTCCGAGGTTTTTAAGTAAAAAAATCCGCGAGAAAGAAGAATTTGATTATCGCAATATGATTGTTTTCGGATGGTCCGGCATGCGTGGCGTGGTCTCCATGGCGGCCGCTTTGGCTTTGCCGCTGACCATCAATGATAATGAAGCGTTTCCGTTGCGGAACCTGATCATTTATCTGGTGTTTTGTGTGATCTTGTCTACACTGGTCATTCAGGGGCTTACACTGCCTTGGATGATCCGTAAACTAAAATTAGAACCTTATTCGATTCTGGCAGAAGAGTATGGAATCCGGAATATAATTGTTTCGGAAACGATTGC
Source organism: Flavobacterium circumlabens (assembly GCF_004345565.1). GTDB lineage: Bacteria > Bacteroidota > Bacteroidia > Flavobacteriales > Flavobacteriaceae > Flavobacterium > Flavobacterium circumlabens. Next base: position 180,550 of record NZ_SLWA01000007.1, read on the forward strand.
CCATATTGAAGATCATTTTTCCTTATTGAATGATGATCTGCTGCATAATATAAAAAGCAAATACGAGGTGAAATTCAACCGTTTGCAGAAAACCGAATTACCGGCCAATTTCTTCGGAAAAGGAAACGTGATGGGCGGCGAAATCTTCAATGATTTTACTAAACTGCAAATTGACCTTCTGAATGTAGAGCGTTCCAAACTCGAAGTCATGCACAAAAAAGGTTCCGTAAACGAGGAAATTTTCCGCAAAATCGAAAAAGAACTGGATCTCGAAGAAAGCCGTCTGTGGATGGAAATTTACGAAAACTAATGATAAACAAAACCTCTGATGTCTTACTGAATCAGAGGTTTTACTTTTGTGCCTATAAGTTCGATGGCGTTCATCAATTGTGAATGGGTGAGGCCTGCATTGTCCATTTGGAAAGTAAATCTCGAGATTCCGCCCAGTGCATCGCTGTGACGTAAAATTTTCTCGGCGACCTGCTCCGGATTTCCAAGAACGAGCACTCCTTTTTCGTCTGCCAGATAATCAAATTTCTCTTTGGTTACGGGCGGCCAGCCACGTTCCAGTCCTAATTTGGTCCAGAGTTCGGCGTAACCGGGATAGTATTCTGCTACAGCACTTTCATTGGTAGCTGAAACATAACCGGGCGAATGTAAACCGACTCTTAATTCTTCGGGTTTGAAACCGTTGGCTTGTCCGGCTTCGCGGTACAAATCGATTAAAGGGCGAAAACGGTGCGTTTGTCCGCCAATCACGGCTACCATTAAAGGCAAACCTAAAGTTCCGGCTCTCACAAAAGATTCCGGGCTTCCGCCAACACCCAGCCAAACAGGTAATTTTTCCTGTATCGCTCTCGGGTAAACGGGTAAATTATTTAAAGGCGCACGGAATTTTCCGGACCAGGTGACAAATTCATTATCGCGGACTTGCAGCAACAGTTCGAGTTTTTCCTTGAAAAGTTTATCGTAATCGTTCAGTTCAAAACCAAAAAGGGGATAGGCTTCAATCGAAGAGCCACGGCCTACGACAATTTCTGCCCTTCCTTTGGAAATCAGGTCCAGTGTTGCAAAACTTTGGTAGACCCGCACCGGATCTGCGGCGCTCAGGACGCTCACAGCACTCGTAAGCCTGATTTGTTTCGTTCGTGCTGCAGCAGCACTCAGGATTACAGCCGTAGCCGAATCTAAAAACTCTTTTTTGTGGTGTTCGCCAATTCCGAAAACGTCAAGTCCGACCTGATCGGCAAACTCAATTCGCTGAAGCAGTTGCTCCATGGCCTCTACACTGCTAAGTGTGTTGTTATCGCCGTACATCGCCGACGCAAAACTGTCTATTCCTATTTCGATCATGACGTAAAGATACTAAATTCAGTTTTTTTACGGTTACGAAATTGTTTTGAAAATTCTAAAATTTTGGTAAAATTGTCAGGCTTTTTCCTGCTGCTTTTTGATGTATTCACAGTGGGATTTCCCCCAATTGATCATTTCCGTTATAATTGGCCCGAACGATTGGCAATACGGGGTGGACTCGTAAAGAATTGCCACTTTGGCATCGCGGTCTTCTATTCTTTGACCAGATTATTAAGTTCCATATCCTTTAATTCCTTCGACAACATACGCGACGTAATCCCCGGAATACTCTGCTGAATTTCCGTAAACCGATGGTTGCCATTACAAATTGAATTGATGATCGGCAGTTTCCATTTTCCACCTAAAACGTATATGGTGTCTTATAAGGCCTAGACTTCTTCTTTCTGGTTTCTTTGCATTGGGGTTTAATTTTGTATATCGTGGATTGGTAGCAAAATTAAAGGATTTGAAGCGATTTTTATATAAAATAATAGCGCAAAGATTGTACTTTACGCTATTAAATTCATCCTTTTAATTAATTTTTATTCCGTCAAAAAAATAATCTAATATATAATTGTCAAATTCATCTAATTCAACATTTTGTTTTATTTTATTTATTCCTATAAGATTAAATTTTTCTATCACACTATGTATTGTCAACTCTTGATCATAAAAATCTATAACTTCAGATTTATGAATTTTTTTCGAAATCATTCTTGGGAGACCATATTCTTCAAGTTGAAAAACAACAGAAGGTAAAAAAGCATGTGAGATATAGGCAATAAATTGAGAGATATCATAATTTTTTTCCTTAAGTAATTCTCTTTGTAGAATATTTACATCTTTTAAAAGTGATGCAAATTTAAATGTTACATTTTTTTCAAGTTTAAAAAACTCATCAATGCCAATATCACAAGATTCTAAATCTTTCAATAAATCAGGAATAGATTTAAACCAATTATTTCTTAAAATTTTAATGAATTCTACAAAAGTGCTGTTTTTAGTTTCCCAGTTTCCAGGCTGTAAATTAATTATTTTATATAAAGATTTATCCCACTGATTTCTTTTTGTCGAGTTTAGGTAATTTAGACCATTCCAACTTTCCGGATTTACTGACATATCGATGGCAATTGATTTAATTAATTCTGAATTACTTGATTGAAATAATGATTCAGCTTTTAACCTATTATAAACTTCAACTCCAAGAATGTCTCCCATTTCTTCTTGATAAAGAATTAATCTAGCAAGTTGTTCTCTCGTCAAAAGATTATCATATTTTTTGCTATCTAAGTCCCCTAAGATTTCTTCAGGAAATTCAATATTTAAAGTTGTTTGAGTATTTGCAGGTGGCTTATCTAAAATATAAACCTTACCAATAAAGTGTTTAAACATTCTGCCGCCTCTTCCAATAATATTTCTATATGTAAAATCATTAAGGTTTGAATTACCATTTTTATTCATCCAAATGATAACATTTTCTGCAGATGTATTCACTCCTTCTATAATTGAAGATGTGGAAATTATATTGCTGATTCCATTCTCATCTTCAAATAATTTAATTTGTATTTGACTTAATGATCTATGAAGTCTTCCATTATGAATCCCTGTGCCTCTCTTTATTAAATTTGTCAAACTCCAATTATAGTCATAATTGTTACCTAACCAATTTGCAAATTGGTTTAATAAATCACTATTTTTTTCTGGAAATTTTAATAAAATGAGATTTGATACATTTTCAATATTTGTATACGTACCAGCATAAATCAATGATTTGGTATCTTTAGTCTTTAATATATTTATTAAAGCATTGCTTTTGAGTTCACTATTCTTATTTATTTCTTTATAAAGGTCATGTTTTTCTAAGAAAACGGTATTAAAGTCTAAATGAATAAATTCCATATCAGCAGTAAAAGGATTTTCTTCCAAGGTTGAAATATTAGGTGCTAAAAAGTATTTTTGTTTAGATTTAGCACCTATTTTTATTATTGCTTTTACCAAACTTGGCGATCTAGTTTTGTCAAAAAGAGTACTTGCCTTATAAAATTCATCAATAATCATTATGTCAAAATAATCTACTTTTTCTAAATAGTTTATTGCTCTTTCCTGTGGGAAAATAAAAATATTCTTTTCAGCAGGTTCAACTTCGGTTGTGGTTATAATTTTATATTCGTTAGCAAATTTTTTGTAAAGCCTTCTTCTTGTTTCATCAGTAAGTGCTATTGTAGGGACAATTATTATTACATTTTTGGGCTTTTTAATTTTGATAAAAGCATCTATAACAAAACTTTTCCCAAAGCTTGTTGGCGCACTTACAGCAATATTTTTGCCTTCCAAAAGTTTTTTTAGTAAAAAGGATTGTTCTCGATGTAATGTAACAGGCTTTTCTTCTCCAATATTTACTTTAAAAATTTCGTAAATATATCTTTCTTCCCAACTAGATGTTTCTTGTTGTAAGTAAGGAAATAATCCAGTTTCTCTAATCAAATGATTTACCAGCGGAACATATTCAAGTTTTTCAGAATTATGAAAATCTAAAAGTTTAATTAATTCTTCCCTAGCTTCATTATCTTTTTTTGAAGTTAGTAATTCATTTATTTTATAACAACGATCAAATATTATATTTTCCATAATTAACCTCTATATATTTGTGCTTTTGCAATAAATTTGTCTACTATTGGTTTCTTTTCTGGGACTGGAAAAAGAATTATATGAAATTTGATTTCAGAATATAAATCAACATCATTGCACTTATTGATTTGTCTTTTAAAATACTCTGTAGCTCTTTCTTTATGAAAATTTACTATTTCAATTTTGTAATTATCTGTAAAATGAGTTGCTGCACTTGTAATACTGCATTCATGTAGCAACAAAATAGGTATATTCAAAATTGGCTTTATCGAGTCTACCGAGCGTTCTTGAGAAAGGGATTCAATTATTTTGCTGCGTAGTTCAGGTGAAATTTCAGCGAAATCATTTATATCTGATAAGTTTGTTATTAATTTATTTTCTTTTTTTATTTTTCTTAAGGTTAAAGAATCTTTAACAGAATCAATAATTGTATCTAGTCTAGCATTTTCAATTGATTTATAAAATTTTGATTCACCGAACCATAATGAAAATTCATTTTCACTTTCAACAACTATATGCACACTATCTGCACCTTTTGCATTATCTTGACTGTTTTGTTTATAAAAAATTTTAGGTACTATTGGCAATGCTTTATAGAAATTTTTCATTATTCCATAAAGTAAAATTTCAGATATTTCGCTACCTCTGCAGAAATCATCTTCATTTTCAGAAAGCCGCAGATTTATTGCTGCTTCTGTCAACATTGAGTCTTCTCCTTCAAGTGACAAAGATTGTCTTTCTCTATAACTTAATGCGGTTTCTTTTATATTGTTCCAAATAAATTTTTGGAATTTACTATAATTCCAGTACCCATCCTCAAAAGTATTTACTAAACTAATGACTCTTTTATTGTCAATAGGATTTAAAGTTAAATCATTTGTAATTACAGAGAAAGCGTCATTAATTAAGACTTCAAAATTTATCATAATTTAATTTTCTAATTAGTTTGGTTTAAAAATCAAAATAAAATAGTAACATTATTCCAATTGAGATTTAGAAGGGAAGAATACACTTATTTTGTATTTTTAATACTTTGAGATGTAGCATCAATCAACTCATATACAGCTTGCATTACGTATTCGTTTTTAATCCAAAAATTGCTACTGACCACTTCTTCATTTACTCGGGTAAATCCTCGTAATAAATCATATAGTTCTTGGTCTTTATAAGTCATTTTATTTCCATCTTTTTTTGTGAAATTTGAAAAGATAGTTACGCTTACCTCTTTTAATGATTCTAGTTCAAATTTTAGAGATTTGTTAAATGGAAATAATTGGTGAAAAGACTTGTTTCGTGCATTTTTTATAACTCTTTCGTAATCTAATAGTGAAGCTTTCTTTTTTGAAAATCCAAATGGTAAATCTTTAAATGTATTATCCAGAGTAATATATTTAGATATTGTTAGCCATAAAATAATTGGTTTTAAGTCACATAAGTTTATAACAAGAGATAGTAATTTATTGACATCGCTAACAAAATTGTAAGATATTCGAAGAATTTCTATCATAGCCTGACTATCATTGTCAATGTTTAATATATTTTTTTGATATGTTTTCAAATGATCATTAATAACTAGTGAAATTTTATCCAATAAATATAAATTAGCTGGACTAAAGGTTTTTGGAATAATCAAGGTTGAATACGCATTACTTTGAAAGTTTGTGATTGCTTTATCTACTAGACCAGGCAAATTATCTGTAATAGGCCAATTATTTGCATCATAATGTTGCTTAATTTCACTCCAAATCCATTCGCGATTGACATAATCTTTGATAATAATTTCTTCATCTTTTATTTCAAAATTATTGATAGAATTAGGATCTAAAGTGATTTTCTTAATACGACTATCTCCTATGCTTTCTGATATGATATTAATGTCTTGTATTTCACCTACAATTGTATAAATAACTTCTCCAATTTCTTTTATTTCGATTTTGACAGCATCGCTTAAACTAGTTTTTTTGTGAGTATTTGCTAAAGTGAAAATTTTAAAATGAGAATGAAAATTAATTCCTTCGATGACGTATATTTTTTTTGTAGTAAACTTTCCGGTATTAGAAACATCAAAAGCGAGATATTTTTGGCTTTTTATAGTCTTGATATTATCTCGAAAAATAAATGAATTATTAAAAGCTATGAATTGACTTGCTGTAGATGATAAGTTCTCATTTTCTAACCAGTCTTCAAATATTTTTGTTCCAGTAATAATATTAATCTCGTTTATAATTTGGCTACAGAGATTTGCTATTTTTGGCATAAGATGTTTTTTTTGATTTGGAATAGTTTATTTAATTAACTGCCCATATGATATTTATACAAACAAAGATTAAATTTTAGTTATAATGTATTTTACGGAAATCCATAACCCCACTAATATTTATACCAACAAGTGTAAACGAATTACATAAACACCACAATACGTATTTATACGGTATTTCAAATAGCAGATAAAAACAAAACCCCCGATCTTTTAAAGATTGAGGGTTTTAATTTTTCAAAAGAGAATAGAAAACCTATTCTACCTCCAGATACGGATCTAAAATCTCGGCCAGTTCATTGAGCCAGTAAAAGCTGTTACCCAGTTGGGGGGTTTCGCTTTGAAGGAGTTCGACTTTACTCATAACGCCAAATGCGAGTGTGAAATTTACTTGCCTCAATGCTTTAGCAATAGCATTTGGATCAACTCTGTCGTTGAAAAAAGCAATCAGCTTTGTTTCAGCTTCTTTTGAAAGGGTGTTGGTACTCATAATCTTTGTGTTTAGGAAAAAGAACCCGCACAGCTAAGGTGTTCCTACGTTACAAAGTGCGTTGCGGTTGTTTCCAATACCGCCATCATACTGCACGGGCAATTTTTTTCGGTGGCATTTTTGTATTTAGAGGTTACAAATATATAAAAAATAGTAATATTTTATTTACATTTTTTTAACCGCAATCCTGATAGCTATCGAGAGCTAAGGGTTACGCAATCCCGATAGCTATCGGGACGTAAAGTTTTCTTGCCACAGATTTTGGTATTAAAAGGATTTTTACAATCTGTGTTAATCTGTGTAATCTGTGGCCATAATTTTTTAATCACTTCTGATCCTTGAAATCTTAACGTCGCGATGGCTATTGGGATTGTGGTTAAAATACCAGCTGTCCATTTCAACCTGCTCTTTGTCCGTTTGGGCTGTTTTCTGATTTAAATACGTGGATTATCGAAATACTTTTGACAAAGAAATGAACAGATAATCACAATTTAATATCAAAAAAAAAATGAAAACAAATAGAACCAACAGACACAGCTTATCGAATGTAATAGCGACAGGCGCGCTTATTTTGATTGCTGCCACAGGATTTGCACAACAAAAAAATACAGCGGATGCAGCAGCCATTCGCCCGTATCACATTAGTGTTTCGGAAGAAGCGATTACAGATCTTCGCAACCGTGTCAATGCGACCAGATGGCCTGCACAGGAAACCGTGACGGATCAGTCGCAGGGAGTGAAATTAGCCCAGATTCAGGGTTTGGTAAAATACTGGGGAACCGATTACGACTGGCACAAAACCGAAACGAAACTGAATGCATTGCCACAATTTATTACTACCATAGACGGCCTGGACATTCAGTTCATTCATATCCGTTCGAAACATAAAAATGCCTTACCGTTAATCATTACCCACGGCTGGCCGGGCTCTTTCTTTGAACTTTTAAAAGTGATCGGACCTTTAACAGATCCTACCGCTTACGGAGGAAAAGCTGAAGATGCTTTTGATCTTGTCATTCCGTCAATGCCCGGTTATGGTTTCTCTGAAAAACCAACAGGAACCGGCTGGGGACCTGAAAAAATTGGTACTGCCTGGGATGTTTTAATGAAACGTCTGGGGTACAAACACTATGTTTCGCAAGGAGGTGACTGGGGTTCTGTGGTTGCAGATGCCATGGCACGTCAGGCTCCGGAAGGATTGTTGGGAATTCATGTGAATATGCCTGCCACAGTTCCGGCAGATGTTGCCCAAGCCTTAAAAAACGGAGATCCGGCACCGGCAGGATTATCGGTTAAGGAAAAAGCGGCTTTTGCTTCGCTGAATAAATTGTACACCAGAGGCGGAGGGTATGCCGGAATGATGGTCACACGCCCTCAGACTCTAGGATACGGACTTACAGATTCTCCGGTTGGACTGGCTTCGTTTTTCCTGGATAAATTCAACGAATGGACGTACAGTGGCGGAAATGCCGAAAAATCACTGACCAAAAACGAAATGCTGGATGATATTTCCCTGTACTGGTTTACCAATACGGCTAATTCATCCGCACAATTGTATTGGGAAAACAACACCAACAACTTTAATGTGGTGGAACAAAAAACACAGGACATCAAAATTCCGGTTGCCGTAACCGTATTTCCCGGAGAAATCTATCAGGCACCCAAAAGCTGGGCGGAAAGAGCGTATAAAAACCTAAGTTATTTTAATGAAGTAAACAAAGGCGGTCATTTTGCTTCATGGGAAGAGCCACAAATTTTTACCCTTGAACTTCGTACCGCTTTTAAGTCATTACGGAAATAAATTCAAATTCAACACTGTCCAATTCAACCCTTACTTTGTCCGTTTGACCTTTTTTCTGATTGTAAAACGATCATTGTCAGGATATCTTTGACAAAGAAATTAACGAATCAATACTTTTAAAATCAAAAGAATATGAAAACTATACTAAACAAAATCGTTCTGATTGCAGTGCTTTTCCTAAGTGCGAATTTCAGTCAGGCACAATCAGAAAAACAAACGAATACAATCGGGGTAAGCAGTTCCTTGGGGACCTTAAAACAAATTAACGCCGGACTATTGAATGTGGGGTATACCGAAGCAGGTCCTTCAACAGGAAGTCCGATCATTTTGCTTCACGGCTGGCCTTACGATATTCACAGTTACAAGGAAGTGGTGCCAATTTTAGTGGCGAAAGGCTACAGGGTAATTACGCCTTATTTAAGAGGTTTTGGTACAACACGTTTCCTGTCGGATGCTACTTTTAGAAACGGACAACAGGCTGCTTTGGCAAGCGATGTTATTGCTTTGATGGATGCGCTGAAAATTAAAAAGGCAACTATTGGCGGATTTGATTGGGGAGCCAGAACCGCCGTAGCCGTGGCAGCACTCTGGCCGGAACGCGTAAACGGACTGGTTTCGGTAAGCGGTTATATTGTAGTGAATTTGGAAGCGAACTTAAAACCGTTGCCTCCAACAGCGGAATATGGTTGGTGGTATCAGTATTATTTTGCTACGGAAAGAGGAAAAACCGGATACACTCACAACACCTACGAATTCAATAAACTGATCTGGAAACTGGCTTCCCCAATCTGGAATTTCGATAAAGCAACTTACGATCAGACGGCACAGTCTTTTGATAATCCGGATCATGTGGCCATTGTAATTCACAATTACAGATGGCGTCAGTCTCTTGAAGCGGGAGAATCTAAATACGATAGCCTGGAAAAACGATTAGCAGCAAGACCTGAAATTACAGTTCCGGCAATTACAATCGGAAGTGATTTTGATGGCGCTTTCGCGGATGGAAAAGCGTATGCGAACAAATTCAAAGGGAAATATGAACACCGCATCTTAAAAGGAATCGGACACAATGTGCCTCAGGAAGATCCGAAAGCATTTGCACAGGCAATTATTGATGCAGACGGATTTGCGAAATGAAGAGTTAAGAGTTAAGAGTTAAGAGTTAAGAGTTAAGAGTTAAGAGTTAAGAGTTAAGAGTTAAGAGTTAAGAGTTAAGAGTTATGAGTTAGGAGTTAGGAGTAAAGAGTAAAGAATATAGAATCAACGATAAACAATAGACAATAAACAATTTAAAAAATTACAATCATGGAAAATTCAAACATCCCACAACCGGAAAAAATTCTTTATACCGGAAAAACACATACCACAGGAGGACGCGAAGGGGCTTCCAGAAGTTCAGATGATAACCTGAATGTGAAACTGACCTCTCCGGGTTCTTCAAGACCGGGAACAAATCCGGAACAATTATTTGCTGCCGGATGGTCGGCCTGCTTTATTGGTGCCATGGGAATTGCAGCCGGAAAAATGAACATCAAACTGCCGGCAGAAACGGCTGTAGATACCGAAGTAGATTTGGCGGTAACAGCCGGAGAATACTCTTTACAGGCGCGTTTAAATATCAGTCTTCCGGGATTAGAACCTGAAGTGGCCAAAACAATTGCTGCCGAAGCGCACAAGACTTGTCCGTATTCTAAAGCGACAAGAGGAAATATTAATGTGGAGATTACTATTCTTTAATTTCCTAAAAGAAAATCCCTTCTATCGAAGGGGTTTCTTTTTATTTATCCTAATTTAGAAATCATGAAAAAAATAAAAACATCTTCCCTTTTTGCAAGCTTGCTGCTGCTAATCGGAATGAGCAGTTGTGCCCAAAATAATCGGGATATAAAGACCACAAAAGGAATTGCTGTTTTAGAATTATTTACCTCGGAAGGCTGCTCCAGTTGTCCGCCGGCAGATGAGCTGCTGGGGAAGATTCAAAATGAAAATAAAGACGGTCAGGTCTATGTGCTTTCGTATCACGTCGATTATTGGGACAGACAGGGCTGGAAAGATATTTTCAGTAATCCGGACTATACAAAAAGACAATACGATTATGCCAAATGGCTGGGAAAAGAACCCATTTATACGCCTCAGGTTATTGTAAACGGTAAAAAAGATTATATCGGTTCTGATGAAACTGCAGTACGAAACGCAATTAAAAATGCGCTTTCTAAACCTGCAGCTGCCGAATTAGCTTTGGAAGCAACTCCAGTCAATAACAAACTGAATGTAAAATATAACATAAATGGTATTTCAAAAAACAGCCTTTTGCTGCTTGCATTGGTACAGAAATCAGCCAAAAGTAATGTGAAAAGAGGAGAGAATGCCAATCGGATTTTGTCACACTATCAGATTGTAAAACAGCTGCAAAGTATTGCTTTAAAAAATAACGGAAGCGGAACTTCCACTATTGCTGCACCCAAAGATTTTTCGGCAAGGGATTTCGAAGTAATTGGTTTTGTTCAGGATGTAAATTCCGGAGCCATTTTGGGCGCTGCAAGAGCCGAAAACAACTAATTGAGAAATCAATTTAACACTAATACATTTTCAAAATAAGCTTACCTTTGGGTAGGCTTTAATGATTTATACTACAATGGAAAAACAAAAAAAACGCTTTGAAGTATCCGGAAAGGTGATCTGGGGAAGTTCCATATCGCTGGCCATTCTGGCTTCGATACCTAAATTATTTGATTCTTTTTCGACACCGGGGGATATTGTCATTAATTCCTCTATTACACTGTTGTTTTCGATTTTTATATGGTATTACAACATTTACAGCCTGCCGAAATTTTCGTCACAACGCACCCCTAAAACCCTGTTTAACGGAAAACTTCTTCTCAGTGTGCTTTTAGGTATTCTAATGATGGTCATATTGGTGATTGCCCATCAGGAACTTTTTGAGGTCTCAAAAATGGATGCTCCGATTATGTTCGAATTGAGAGGGGTTTTGATCAATCTGATTGTTTATATGTTCCTGCATTTGCTTTTTCAGAACTATCAGACCCAACAGCTGGGCGTGGAGTTAGAGCGCACAAAATCGGTAAACCTGGGTGCACAATACGAATTACTGAAACAACAGGTAAATCCGCATTTTTTGTTTAACAGCCTGAATACCTTGAAATCAATGGTCGATATTAATGATCCGATGAGCTCTGATTTTATCTTAAAACTTTCTGATTTTTATCGCTTTACACTCGAAAGCAGAAAGATGGATCTGATTCCGTTGAGAGAAGAACTGCAGATTTTGGATTCGTATGTTTATCTGCTGAAAGCCCGATTTGAGGATGGATTTGTTTTGGTGAATGAAGTAGATCCGAAACAATATGATTCAGCTGTCCCGCCTTTTACCCTGCAGTTACTGATCGAGAATTGTATCAAACACAATATTGTATCGTTGGATAAACCACTGGTCATTAAATTGTATAGCGAAGGGGATTTCCTGGTCGTTGAAAACCAGATTCAGCTGAAAAGAGGCGCTTTATCGACCGGAGTCGGACTCGACAATATCAATCAGCGCTTCCAGCATTTAATCCATAAAGAGATTGAAATTGATAAAAATGAAACTATTTTTAAAGTAAAAATACCAATGATCTATGACTATCATAATAATTGAAGACGAGGTAAAAACGGCTAAAGCCCTTGGTCAGCTTATTTTGAGTATCAGGCCCGATGCTCAGATTTTGTCCTACATACAAAGTATTGACGGTGCGGTCAGTTACCTGCAGGAAAACGATCAGCCTGATCTTATTTTTATGGATATTCAGCTGGCAGACGGTCAGTGTTTTGAAATTTTTAAAAATGTTGAAGTGCTGTCACCTGTAATATTCTGTACCGCTTTTGATGATTATGCGATTGAGGCATTCAAATCAAACGGAATCGATTATGTATTAAAACCTTTTTCGAGAGAAAGTATTGCCCAGGCCATTAAGAAAGCCGGAGAATTGAAAAACTTTTTTCAGCGTAATAAAAAGATGATGCCTGATTTTGAATATTTACTGACCCGAACAGGCGAGAATACAGGAAAAAGCAGCTTCCTGGTTTTTAAAAACAACAAATACCAGACGTTACAAACTGAAAACATTGCGTTTTTTTATATCAAATGTGAAACGCCAACGATCATGACGCTGGATAAAAATGAATATCAGATTACACAATCGTTAGATGAGGTTCATAAGTTGTTGTCGCCAACACAATTCTTCAGGATCAACAGGCAATATCTGGTGAATTTTTCAGCCATCAGGGAGGCGGAGCATTATTTTTCGCGCAAACTGATCATCAAATTAACGATTCCGACAGAAGAAAAATTATTGATCGGGAAAGAAAAAGCAACCGCTTTTTTAAGCTGGCTGGAAAACCGATAACCCGTTAATTCATTCACAAAAAGGACAAATTAACAGGTTATAGTGATGACTAAAGAATTTACAATTCCGGAAACATAAAACAGCTCAAAAAGAAAAGAGCTGATAATATAACGCTTAAGATTAGAATGATTTTTTTCATCTGGATCGTTTAAAGAGTAAGATTAATAAAATATAAATTGCCTAAGAATCAATCTTAGGCAATTTTCTTTTTGATATTTGAAAGTTAGTTCGCCTGAATGGTGTTAGTGTAAGTCGCCGTATATATTTTGCGAAACATCAGATAGGTTACGCTGACCATTACAAATGCAACAATAGCATCGATGGTCGCCGGAAAACCAAGCACACAAATTTTGGATATGAAGGCAAAAGTGATATCGAAAAAGACACCGGCAAATACCCATTCTTTTAATCGGAGTAATTTGTTCGGAATTAATAAGACGATAACTCCGGCTAGTTTAAATACGCCAAGCAAATAAATAAAATGAGAAGGATAACCCAACTGCTCTGTAATTCCCCAGACAATTGGGTTTGTAGTCAGTTCGAAGAAGCCACTGGCTCCAAACCATAAAGAGGTTAATACAATTCCTGTCCAATAAATAATTTTTGTTGTTTTTGAGTTCATGATTTTTATATTTTAGGTTATTTAACGGGACAAAATTGTGACTTACCCGTTGAAAAAAATATTGAAATCATGCCCAACCGGACAAATTGAACTTCGAAACAGACAATGCTTGCTTTGTAGTTTTACCGCAAAGTTTTCTTGCCACAGATTACTTTGATTTACACAGATTTTAATCCTTTGATGTGTGGCTAAAAAAGAATTTACGCAATCCCGATAGCTATCGGGACGCAAAGTTATTATAGATACAGCTTTGCGATCTTCGCGTTTTACACACTTCCTATTATAAAAAAACTCTGCTCCCGATAGCAATCGGGATTGCGGTAAAAAAAACTTTGCGGTAAAAAACACTCAGAGCAATGCCCCGGTTTCGGTAATCAGTGCCTTCATAAGTCCGTCTGCACTATAGTGTTTTAAGCCACTTGTATTTTGGCCGGACCAGAAACTGATCATTTCTGTTTTTCCCTGCGAGAGAGCGGCTGCTTTTAAAGGTGCAATTAACTTCGTCTGCAACGGAAAAGGTAAAACTTCTGTCTCAAAAGGAACAGCATCCGATATCCGGTTGCTTAACAGGCGTCCCATTCTTCCCGTAAGCGATTTCGAAACTGTAGTAGGATTGGCTGTACCGGATAACAGCACTTGTTTGTGAAGTGGTGTTGCTCCTGATTCCTCTGTCACCATAAACGCAGTACCCAATTGCACGGCATCGGCGCCCAAAGTCATCGCGGCTGCAATACCTTTCGCATCGATAATACCACCGGCTGCGATAATGGGCGTTTTTGTTTTCGCTTTTAGCTGTTGCAAAAGGGTGAACAGTCCCGTGAAAGAATCCTGGGCAGGTCTTAAAAACGAAGGTCTGTGTCCGCCGGCTTCAAATCCTGAGGCCACAATAGCATCTACCTGAGCTTCTTCCAGAGCAAGGGCTTCTTCTAAAGTGGTGGCAGCCCCAATCGTTTTGATGCCTAATCTTCGGCTTTCGTTCAGTATTTCTTTCGAAGGAATTCCAAAAATAAAACTGAAAACAGCAGGTTTAATTTCGAATAAAGTATCTACTTGTTTTTCAAACTTCGACGGAATGTCAGCAGAAAGATCCGGTAACGGAATTCCTAATTCATCAAAATAAGGTTTAAAAAGCAGTTTGATTTTTTCTAATTTTTCAGGTGGATAATTGACAAGCGTTTTATCCACATCATTGACCCATAAATTGATATTATAAGGTTTATTGGTCAGTTCTTTTATGGCTTTTCCGGCTTCCAGAATTTCTTCGGGAGTCAGCGTATAGGCACCATAGCTTCCTAATCCCCCGGCATTGCTGACAGCAGCCAATAAAGCGGCAGTTGAAAAACCAGCGCCCATCGGACCCTGCAGAATGGGATATGGTATGCCTAGTAATTGTGTTATTTTAGTTGAATTCCACATCACCGATTAATTTACGTGTGTTAGTAGTTTGTTTACAATCACCCATTTGCCATCAACAACAGCAAGACTCAGCTGATCATAATAGTTATATTCAAAAATGGGAACTTTCACTTTAGCTACAGCCGTATTATTGATGACTTCTAAAGATATGATTTCCATGTTGAATTTTTCTCCGAGTTCGTGAGGACTCTTACGGCCTTTTACTCCTTCCAGATATTGATCCAGCGTTTTAAAATAAGGCATTCCCTTAATGTCTCCAACGATTAACGCTTTTGGGTGAAAAGTCTTTTCGAGTAAAGCAGCATCACCATTGTAAATACCATTGAAGTAATTCATAATTAGTGCAGTAATTAAAGCTGCACTGGTACTAAAATTGTCCATAATTTTTGGATTTAAATAAACCGGCCGGGTGTAATTGATTACAACTACTGTTTTTGAATTCCACCCGACAGGCTTAAGTGATTAAAAATTAAAGTATACTGTGACCGGCAACGTGTCCGCCATCTAAATTAATAATTTCTCCGGTAACAAAATTGCTTTCAGCCAGATATAGTGCTAATTGAGCCACATCGCTGGTTTCACCGATACGATTTAGTAAGTGTAAACCTGCTAAGGTATCTGCATTGTCTACTCCGGTTTTGGCCTGTAGCGGGCTTCTGATGATACCGGGAGCGATGGCATTGACACGAATATTGTTTTTTCCGAATTCAGCGGCAAGTTGTCTGGTAAGGGCGTGAATACCGCCTTTGCTCGAAATTGGTGCCGTTGCCGGGAAACCATCAATGGCGTGATCTACCAATACCGTTCCGATATTGATAATAGAACCCTGACCTTGCTGCAGCATTTGTTTTACAGCCGCCTGACTGGTAAAAAATGTTCCTTTAAGATTGATGCTTAACAAACGGTCCAGGTCTTTTTCTTCTACCTCCAGAAAAGATTTTGGCTCAAAGATTCCTGCATTATTGATCAGTACATCTACACCGCCAAAACGGGCTATGGCAGTTTCAACCAGTTTTTTTCCTGTTGCAGTAAGACTGATATCTCCAGCTACCATCGCTACTTTCTCCGGATTTCCTAGTTCCTGATAAGTAGCTTCAAGGTTAGCTGAATTCGCTGAGTTGATCACGAGATTATGTCCTTTTTCCAGAAATAACTGAGCGATTGATTTTCCGATTCCGGTAGAAGCACCGGTTATGATTATTGTTTTCATTATACTTTTTATTTTTTTTGTAACTAATTATTTTTTCTGTGCGGTAATTCCTTTTTCACGAAGCACAGAAACCTGTTCTCCTGCAAAACCCCAGTCGTCTAATTCTATTTCCTGAATGACAATATGTGTAAGGCTTGGATCTTTATCTAAAACATCAGTTATAAGATTCGTAATTCCGGCTATAAGCTGTTGTTTTTGTTCTCTTGTAACGCCTTCGCGTGTGACTTCTATTTTTACGTACGGCATGATTTCCAGAATTTAAGCAAGTTTAGCTGTAACGTCTACGTCCAGTTCAAACTCATTGTAGATCAGTGTGTCTCCAAGATTAGTGAAGAAATTTCCGGAGCGGAATTTCATATCATATTTGGTACGGTCAACGATAATTTTACCGGAAGCTTTCAGTTCGTCTCCGTTGGTTTTTACTTCTAAATTGAATCCAATCGGATGCGTAATGGCTTTGATGGTCAGTTTACCTTCTACAAAATAGTTCGTAGCAGATTGTTGGGCTGCTGAAGTGATAACTAAAGAAGCGGTGTGGAATTTTTCTGTTGAGAAAAAATCATCAGAAGCAAGGTGTCCGGCAAATTGTTGGTTCGTTGCCGGATCAGTTACGTCAAGAATTACAATAGAAGTAGTGTCTATCACTACAGTTCCTCCGGTAAGATCTCCATTCGTGAAAGTGAAGTTACCTTCCTGAATGTCTATTGTTCCATTGTGTGCTCCGGTTACTTTTTTACCGGTCCAGTTTACATTGCTTTGAGCGTTTGAAATTTTAAAATTTTGAGTTTCCATAATATTGTATTTTTAAATTGTTATTAATTTATAGTACAAAGGAATGGCGATTCTCAAAATTCATTACGTGATGTAGATCACATTCGTAAAAAGGCTATTTGGAAGAATTATACAATCGGCTTAACGTTTCCCGGGAAACGCCCAGATAAGCGGCGATTAAATGTTTGGGTACGGTATTGTAGAGCGCAGGGTAGAGTACCAAAAGTTCTTCATATCTGGTTTTGGTATCATTGTTCATAAAAGAAAGTAATCTTTTTTGCGCAGCGACATAGCCTTTATTAGTTCTCCATCTAAAGAAGTGTTCCGCCTGATGCAATTCGCTGCAGATTTTTTCGCGGTCACTGTTAGAAAGGGAAAGTATTGCTGCATCCGAAACACAATCGACGTTTATGGTCGCTTTCGTTTTATTGTAAAGCGCCGCATAATCAGACGCCCACCAGGTAGGCATGGCAAATTGCAGGATGTACATTTTGACCTCGTCATTGACAAAAAAAGCTTTTAGGCAGCCGTCAATCACAAAATATTCTTTGTCGACGACATCTCCTTCACTAATAATGCTTTGCCCTTTTTTAAAAGTTTCCGGTTTAAAATGCGAGAAGAAATAATCAAATTCTTCGTCTGTAATTGACGCAATTTTTAAGACGTGTTCTTTTAGGAGGGCTTTGGCTTGCATTTGTTTTGAATTTGATAAAACGAAATTACAAATTAAATGATTGTCGAAATTTAATCGGCGAAATATTTGTTTGAAAAAGTTGTGGGCTTTTAACCGCAACGCACGCAAGGGGCTACGCTATGTTCGCAAAGTTTTTCTGCAACAGATTACACTGATTTTCACAGATTTTTAATCATGCATCCCGATAAATATCGTGCCGCAAAGTTATTATAGATACAGCTTTGCGAACATAGCGTTTTTACAAAGTTCCAATACTAAAAAACCTTGCGTGCGTTGCGGTTAAATACAGCTATCGAAAAAAAAGCGTCTTAAAGTTCCGCCAAAGCCTTAATATCCTCAATCTCCAATATTTGCTTTGGATAACCTTCTTTTACGGTATTAATCATAGCCTGTCCGACATCTTTTAAAGTCAGGGATTTTTTAGGAAATAAAAGCGGGAAAAGCGGAATCATAATTTTGAAAAAAGTTTTGACATTTTTCTGTTCCTTAAAAGGTTTCATAAATCCGGGACGGAAATTATATTGTCCCCTGAAAGGCAATTTCATCAGATCATTTTCGGTTTTTCCTTTTACACGAGCCCACATAATTTTTCCGTTTTCTGATGTATCGGTATGGCTTCCGGTTACAAAATTAAAAACCATCTTGGGATTGATTTCCGATAATGCTCTGGCAAAAGCCAAAGTCGTATCGTAAGTGACATAGGTGTATTTTATTTCATTCGTTCCCACAGAACTTACACCGGCGCAGTAAAAACAGGCATCGTAATCTTTCAGGTCATCGGAATACCGGCTTAGCTGCATGAAATCCAGCACAATTAATTCCTGCAGTTTCGGATGTTTAATAGCCGATGGTTTACGATTGATCATCAGTACTTTTTTGACCGCGTAGTTGTCCAGACATTCTAATAATACACCTTCGCCCACCATTCCTGTCGCCCCTGTAATAATTACTTTCATGATTTTCTTTTAACAAATTAGTATGAATATGTTTTTCTGTCTGCAAATTTCACTTTTACAGCAATAAATTACTTTGTTTAAAAGTTCTTTTTACGTTGTTTGACAGTTCATAGATTCGCATTTATGTCTTTCGAAGATATTAAAACTTTCTTTTGTTTTATAATCATTGCCTTTTTATTATTGAACCAATATCCCGCAATAGTGTCATTTCTGCGAAGGAGACTCGAGCGATAGCGAACAGAAGGAGTAAATCGCATCCGGAGCTTAACATACTGTATGGATTTAGCATTTGTGATTCCTTCGTTCCTCGGAATGACTAAAACAAAAAACCGGAAGCGACCCACTTCCGGTTTAAATTTATATGAAAAAGAATGAATTAGTTTTGTAAATAACGTTCAGCAGGTTTTCCAGTTTGTGAACCTGTGAATAATTTGATGCGGGCATCTTCGTACGCCTCAATTAATTCCTGATTGTGAACTGATGGAAAAGTAGCTAATTCACCTGCTTCTAATCCGGCAAGAGCTGCATCTACACAATCTTCTGTGGTCATAATTGCAGCCTGATCCAGTGCAGATAAAGGCACTCCGCCAACTTCCCAGATTTCAGTCGCTGTAATAGAAGGATTCACCAGTTGCACTTTGATATTGGTTCCTTTTACTTCTTCCTGTAATCCTCTTGTATATTGCACCACAAAACCTTTTGTTCCGCTATACACGCTGCTTATCGGTAAAGTAAAAGCACCTAAAACGGAACCAATATTGATAATAGTTCCTTCGTTACGTTCGATAAATGACGGAAGGATGGCATGGGTTAATACCATTAGTGAAGTAATGTTGACGTCTACCATTTCTTTTTGTTTTTCAATGGAAGTCTTGGCTATCGGTGCCATGGTAGAAGTTCCGGCATTATTAATCAGTAAAGTGATATTGGTATCTTTTTGAATGTCGCTGGCCACTTTTTCCAGATCTGAAGCCGCACTTAAATCGGCCACTAAATTGGTAACAGTCACACCGTAAGCGGCGCGAAGTTTTTCGGCAAGCTCAATTAATTTTTCTTCGCGTCTGGCTACCAGTTTCAAATTGTAACCGCGTGCTGCCAGTTTCTCTGCAAATACTTTTCCTAATCCTGATGATGCTCCAGTTACCACTGCAGTACCTAATTCATTGCTTGTTTTCATGATTTTTTACTTTAGATGTTTTTTATTTTGATCTTTTTAAATTCAAATTAGATGTAAACTAATCTGTTTACATTTGCAAATGTATACAGAACTGTTTACATTTGCAAAAGAAAACGAATAAAAAATGAAAAATAATTCAGAAAGCGCTGCGAAGTCCCTAAAACGGGAAGAAATGGTAAAGTTTGCTTTTGATACTTTTTACAAAAACGGCTTCCATGCGACTGGTGTGGACACTGTTATGGAAGGTACAGGTATCTCTAAACGAACTTTATACAAACATTTTGGCTCAAAAGAAGGCCTGATTCTCGCCACCATCGATTATTATCGAACCAACATGCTCGAAATTATTTTAGGATATATCAATAGTAATCCGAACGCTCAGCCTGTGGATAAAATGCTGCGTATTTTTGATTTTTTAATCGAAAAGGCAGAAGAAGGACACTACAATGGCTGTTTTGTTATGAATGCCAAAACGGAATATACCAACAAGGGCACTGAAATTGAGGCCAGCTGTGATCAGTATACGGCAGGAATCCAGCAGCTCATTGAAGCCACTCTGAAAGAAGGGAATATACTGGACTATAACGAACTGGCCGTTCAGATTATGATGCTTTTTGAAGGCGCTATTATCCGTAGTAAAGTGACACGAAGTGCCAATACGATGCGACTGGCTAAAAATGCCGCCAGAATGCTTTGTGAATACAAATAAAAAAACTCCGACAAATTGCCGGAGTCTGATTAGCCTTTATATTAGAAGAATTATTTTTTAGCCACTTCTTTTGAAGCTGTATTAATCACTTCTGCCACTGCTTTTGGCTGAGAAATAAACACTACGTGACTTCCTTTTATTTCTGTTATTTTTGTTTTAGAACGTTTGTACATGGCACGCTCGATATCGGGATTGATACTTTTATCTTCTGTAGCCACAATTCCGTAAGCGGGTTTGTCTCTCCAGGCTGCTTTGGTAATCGGAGTTCCAAAACCTTTTGCATAAAAGGCACCTTGTGAGGCAAACATAAAATCAGAAAGGTCTTTCGGAAGATCTCCGGCAAATCCTGCGTGGAATTTTGCCTCATCGTAATACGCGATTCCTTTGTCGTCGGGAGCCAAAACACCATTTTCCGGAGCCGGAGGTGCCGTTTGCAGCCATTGTACAGAGTTTTCCCCATTATCAGGCTGGAAGGCTGCCACATACACTAAAGCCACAACTTTTGGATGATTTCCGGCTTCTGTGATTACAGTTCCACCCCATGAATGTCCCACTAAAATGGTTGGTCCGTCCTGTTTGTCAAGGGCTAAGTTGGTGACTCTTACATCGTCTTCAAGGGAAGAAAGCGGGTTTTGAACGATCGTTACATGATACCCTTTTTTAGATAAAATATCATATAATCCTCTCCAGCCTGAACCATCCGCGAAAGCACCATGAACTAAAACTACATTTTTGACAGCTGGTGCATTTTGTGCAGTGGCAATAGTAGTCGAAAAGAAGAAAGAGAAAAATAATACGGCGAACATGAAATACGAATTCAATTGTTCTTTTATAGTGATTGTTTTCATAAGGTTTGAATTTAATTTATAATTGATAGTTGATAATTGATAGTTGATAATTGATAATTAAGCTGTTAATACGACTGATAATGTGATTTCTGTGTTCAGTAATTTAGAAATTGGACAGATGGCTTTTGCTTTCTGAGCCAGTTCCTGAAGCTGTTCTTCAGCGATTCCGGGAACTTTTCCTTCCAGTTCCAATTGAATTAAGGTAATGGTACCGTCTTCTAAAGTTACTTTTGCTTTTGTATTTAAATCTTCCGGTACAAAACCTGCTTCAGACAATAAAAAGCTTAACTGCATCGTAAAACATCCTGAATGTGCCGCAGCGATTAGTTCTTCCGGATTGGTTCCAACGCCTTCTGCAAAACGGGTTTTAAAAGATAATTGTGCATTGTTTAATGTGGTGCTTTGTGTACTGATGGTTCCGTTTCCTTCCATTCCTGTACCTTTCCAATTTGCGTTTGCTGTTCTTGTAAATTTCATGATCTTAATTTTTTATTTGTTGTTTTAAATTTTTATGTTTTCCAAATCGTTGTTCTGATTTGATGGGACAAATTTAGGACGGGTATGTTTATAAATCAAATTAATAATTTTGTACCTTTATAAATTAAAATTATAATCATGACCATTCAACAATTAAAATATATCGTCGCTCTCGATGAAGAACGCCATTTTGCTAAGGCTGCCGAGGTTTGTATGGTTTCCCAGCCCGGTTTGACGATTCAGTTAAAAAATCTGGAAGAAGAAATCGGAATTAAAATTTTTGACCGGACAAAGGTTCCTTTAACGCCAACGGTACTCGGAAAAGAAATTATCAACAGAGCCAGAAAGATTTTGCGTGAGACGAATGAAATCCGTGATTTTGTGGTGAATGAAAAAAATACACTGGAAGGGGAGTTGAAAATTGGTGTAATTTCGACTTTATCTCCGTACTTGATTCCGCTTTTTATTAAAGTAATGAAAGAGATTACGCCAAAGGTTCATTTTATCATTAAAGAAGCCAACACCGGACAATTAATGCACGACGTGGAAACCGGGGCAATTGATGTTGCGATTATGGCTACGCCAACCGGAAATAAAAACCTTATTGAGCATCCGGTTTTTCAGGAACCTTTTGTGGCCTACCTGAATAAGGAACATCCGATGGCAAAGGAAAATTTTTATGAAATTCAGCCCGGAGATAAACCCATGTTATTGCTGCTTCAGAATGAATATTGTTATAATGCGCAATTGCTGGATATTTGCGGACTGAAAGCGCCGGGGCCTATAAAAGACCAGTTTAGTTACGATATCAGTTCTATCGAAACTTTAAAAAACCTCGTTCGTGCCGAATTGGGATTTGCGATTATTCCGGAGCTTTCTACCTTGAATGAAAAAGAAAAAGAACTTTTTAAACCTTTTAAAGATCCAAAACCAGTGCGTGAAATCAGTTTTGTGGTTTCAGATACTTTTTCGAAAAAATTATTACTGGAAAAAATGAATGAAGCGATCTGGAGCTGTCTTCCGGATGCTATAAAAACCAATGTCAGTTACCGAAAAATCAGATGGAACGATTCTCCCTATTTTGTGGATGCGATCAGTAAGGTGTAATGAAAATAATACTTAGGTGCTATTTTAAAATATGGCCCATAAAAAAAGGCATACGGTTAAGTATGCCTTTGTTTTTACTATAATTAGGTATTTAATGCATTGCAAATCGTAATCGGATTCCGTAAGAAACCAATCTCACCTGATTTACGTCTTGGGAATTCAGTACCGTGTTGTGTCCTAACTGAACCGGTAAGGCAGCATTATACTCGACCAGATTTTTATTATCTTCTTTGTCGTAAATATTGTTTAGTCCATAATCAATGTAAGCACCAATGTAGACGGAACTTTTGTCACCAAATTTTTGTTTTACACCTGTTTCAAAAGTAGCGGAATAGGAAATTTCGGTATTAAGATCTTCTTTGCCGACTTTGATATTATTTGTACTTGCAAAACCTGCAAAAGCCGGAGCAAACAATTCTACGTTGTACTGTGGATAGTAACCGCTGGTAGTCAGATTGTCTATCGTTGATTCATAAGAACCATTTATGGCAAAACCCACTTTGGCACCTGCGGCAAGATACAACTGAGTGGTTCCCGGAGTTTCAAACTGAATATTAATAGGGATATTGATGTAGCCTAATTTCTGGTTTTCCCTTAAATTTGTAGCCCTGTATCTGAATTGAAAGGAGTCATTTTCAGCATCAACAGTGTTGTATTGCCCTGCGATAGACTGAAATTTGGCATCCGATTGATAAGACTGGTACTCGGCACCAATTCCAATACTTAGTCCTTCATTTAAATAATACGAATAACGAAGTCCTGCACTAAATCCGTTTCCTTCAACTAAGTCAACGCCTGGTGAATCAAATTTAATAAAGGATGACGGGCCGGCAACAGCAATGGAAATTTCATACTTTTTATCCTGACCGTAACTACTTAAGCAAGTGCCTAAAAGCGCAGTGACCATTGATAAAGAGGCTATATGGTTTGTGATATATTTTTTCATATTGAAATTATATTATGCCAGTGCGGTTTAAAAAACAGCACTGGCAGATTTTATTTATTTTACAAGTACTTTTAGTGTTTTCCTGAAGCTTGCAGTTTCAATCACAACAACAAACATGTTACCATCTGAGTTTTCCGGTAGTTGCACTTCGGTTTTTACTGTTGATGATTTCAATGTTTTTACCAATTGGCCTGAAACAGAGTATAAGCTGATTTGCATATCTTTTATTTCGTCTTCAGGGAAATCTGCTTCAACAGTAACCACTTTTCCTTTTTCAATTGGATTAGGGTAAAGTTTTGCCTGAAATGAATTTTGTAATACAATTTTGTCTGAACAGGTTTGCAGTACTTTTCCATCTTTAGTCGTCACTTTTACTTTATAATCCGCAGTTGGGTCTAAGGTGTTGTTTTGACTGTTACCGGCTGAATAATATTGACCGGTTCCTATCAGTACACCATTTTTGTACCATTCGTAGGCAACAAACTCGTAACCACCATTGGTTAAAGGATTGTTATTGACTAAAAGGGTATTGTTGAATTTCATTTTGACAATGTCATAGAAACCAAAAGGTTTTTCGATTACCAGCATGTAATTTTTAACCACACTTCCGTCTTCTGATGTTACTGTAATTGGCTGATTGTAAATTCCGGCTTTAGGCATCGGAATGGTAAAATTAGCACTTGGCGTAATCGTTGCATTGGCATCGTTTACAATAGCTACAGTAAGATTTTGTTCACCACACTCTAATAAATAATTTATTACTAGTGGTGGATTGTTGTACACCACGCCGCCAATAGTGATTTGTGTGATATCAGCATTGCTGTTCAGAATGGTCAACGTTTGTGCAACACCCACTGCCGGCAGATAATTAGCGTCACCAGCCTGGTTTGCCGTAATAATTCCCTGACCCGTTCTCAGCATGGTTACTAAACCTGCAGGAGTAACAGTCGCCGGTGGCAACGCAGAAGTATAGGTGAAAGAATACGTTACCGGTAAACCTGAACTTGCAGTAGCGCCCAGATTGAAAGTGTTATTCGCTCCCAGTGTTTTAACAGGTATAGGAGCAAAAGTGATGGTTTGTGCAGCTTTGTTGATCGTTAGTTCTGCTGTTAAGGTAACAGGAGAACAATTTACCATTCCCGGTGCCGGAGATACCACAGCAGTGATCGTGTAAACACCTGCATCAATTGCGCTGTTTGCATTTCCTGTTGCCGGTGTCATTGAATACGATACCGTAGCTCCAATCGGAAGACCTGCAACGGCAAGCGTTTGAAGACTTCCGTTATAAGTAACCGCTGTATCTGTAAAAGTAACCTGATCTAAAGGTGAAGCAGTTACCGTAACGGTTTGATTTTGTGTTGCAATATTTCCGTGACCATCATCATAACTCCAGATAATCACATAAGTACCGGCTGAAGTATAATTTAAAGGTGAGGATGTCGTCGCGGTGATCGTGCCTGCACAATTATCAGTTGCTGTCGGAACAGCTATTTCGGCTGCTAAAACAGCACAAGAATTAGTAATCGCCGGAAGATTTGCTACGTTAGGTACCGGAGCAGTGGTGTCTGGATTAGTTGAGATCACTATTATGTTTGTCGCAGTACATCCGTTTCCATCCGTAACGGTTACGGTATACGTTCCCGCAGCCAATCCTGAAGCCGTAGCTGCAGTTCCGCCTGAAGGTGACCATGCATAGGTATATGGAGTGGCTCCACCTGCCGGAATAACAGTTGCCGAAGCGTCCGCTCCTCCAACACAACTAACATTAGTTTGTGTAAATGTAGCTGTAAGTGGCTGAGGTTCTGTGATGGTAAAACTTTGAGTAGCCGTACATCCAACAGCATCCGTTACTGTTATGGTATACGTTCCTGCGACAAGACCTGTTGCCGTAGCAGCGGTTCCTCCGTAAGGGGCCCATGAATACGTATATCCACCAGTTCCTCTGGACGCAAGCACTGAAGCTGATCCATTTGTGCCTCCGTTGCAGCTCACATTAGTTTGTATTAAAGGAGTAGCAAGAAGAGCCTGAGGCTGTGTAATCGTAAAGCTTTGTATTGCAGTACATCCGTTTGCATCTGTTACGGTTACGGTATACGTTCCCTCACTTAATCCTGTTGCAGTAGCAGCAGTTCCGCCAGATGGTGACCATGCGTACGTATAAGTACCAGTTCCGCCGGCTGCGATCACTGTCGCAGAACCATTTGATCCTGAATTACAAGTCACATTGGTTTGTCCACCGTCTGCTGCTGTTAGCACATTTGGCTCTGTAATAGTAAAAGTTTGTGTTGCAGTACATCCGTTGGCATCCGTAACAGTCGCTGTATAAGTTCCTGCACTTAGTCCTGTTGCCGTGTCTGCAGTTCCGCCTGAAGGTGACCATGAATAGGTATATCCAGTAGTTCCACCCGCTGCGATTACCGTTGCAGATCCGTTAGCTCCTGAATTACAGGATACGTTAATCTGAGTTCCTGCAGAAGCAGTAAGAACACTTGGTTCTGTAATCGTAAAACTTTGAGTTGCGGTACATCCGTTGGCATCCGTAACAATCACTGTATAAGTTCCTGCACTTAGTCCTGTTGCCGTGTCGGCAGTTCCGCCTGAAGGTGACCATGAATAGGTATATCCAGTAGTTCCACCCGCTGCGATTACCGTTGCAGATCCATTCGATCCTGAATTACAGGATACATTGGTTTGAGCTCCCGCAGAAGCCGTAAGAACACCTGGTTCTGTAATGGTAAAACTTTGTGTAGCAGTACATCCGTTGGCATCCGTAACAGTTGCCGTGTAGGTTCCTGAAGATAACCCCGTAGCCGTGTCAGCCGTTCCACCGGCAGGTGCCCATGAATAGGTATATCCGCTAGTTCCGCCAGCTGCACTTACTGTAGCAGATCCATTCGATCCTGAATTACAGGATACATTGGTCTGCGCTACAGGTGAAGCGATTAAAACAGTTGGTTCTGTAATGGTAAAACTTTGCGTTGCAGTACATCCGTTGGCATCTGTAACCGTTGCGGTGTACGTTCCGGCAGTTAAACCTGTTGCCGTAGCAGCAGTTCCTCCTGAAGGTGACCATGAATAGGTATATCCGGCAGTTCCACCAGTTGCACTTACCGTAGCAGAACCGTTAGTACCTCCATTGCAGGATGCATTGGTTTGTGCTACTGGCGAAGCCGTAAGAGCAGTTGCTGGTTCTGTAATGGTAAAAGTTTGTGTTGCAGTACATCCGTTAGCATCTGTAACGGTTGCTGTGTAGGTTCCTGCTGTTAAACCAGTTGCCGTGTCGGCAGTTTCACCTGAAGGTGACCATAAATAAGTATATCCAGCCGTTCCTCCTGTTGCACTTACTGTAGCAGATCCATTCGATCCTGAATTACAGGATACATTGGTCTGCGCTACAGGTGAAGCGATTAAAACAGTTGGTTCTGTAATGGTAAAACTTTGAGTAGCCGTACATCCGTTGGCATCTGTAACCGTTGCGGTGTACGTTCCTGCAGTTAATCCTGTTGCAGTATCGGCAGTTCCTCCTGATGGTGACCATGAATACGTATATCCACTAGTTCCACCAGTTGCGATTACCGTTGCAGATCCGTTAGATCCTGAGTTACAGGATACATTGGTTTGTGCTCCGGCTGAAGCTATTAGGACAGTTGGTTCTGTAATGGTAAAACTTTGTGTAGCAGTACATCCGTTAGCATCCGTAACCGTTGCTGTGTACGTTCCTGCAGTTAATCCTGTTGCCGTATCGGCAGTTCCACCTGATGGTGACCAGGAATAGGTATATCCCGGAGTTCCGCCCGTTGCACTTACTGTAGCGGATCCGTTAGATCCTGAATTACAGGAAACATTGGTTTGTGCTACTGGCGAAGCTGTAAGAGCAGTAGCCGGTTCTGTGATGGTAAAGCTTTGTGTTGCAGTACATCCATTGGCATCCGTAATAGTTGCGGTATATGTTCCGGCAGTCAGTCCTGTTGCCGTGTCGGCAGTTCCACCTGAAGGTGACCATGAATAGGTATATCCGGGAGTTCCGCCTGTTGCACTTACTGTAGCCGAACCATTAGATCCTGAATTACAAGATACATTGGTTTGAGCTACCGGCAAAGCTGTAAGAGCAGTAGCAGGTTCTGTAATGGTAAAAGTTTGCGTTGCAGTACATCCGTTAGCATCTGTAACCGTTGCAGTATATGTTCCGGCAGTTAATCCCGAAGCTGTATCGGCAGTTCCACCTGAAGGTGACCATACATACGTGTAGGTACCAGTTCCTCCGGTTGCACTTACTGTCGCAGACCCATTGGATCCTGAATTACAAGATACATTGGTTTGAGCTGCTGCTGAAGCTACTAAAATAGTTGGTTCTGTAATGGTAAAACTTTGCGTTGCAGTACATCCGTTGGCATCGGTAACCGTTACGGTATACGTTCCTGCAGTTAAACCTGATGCCGTGTCGGCAGTTCCTCCTGAAGGTGCCCATGAATAGGTATATCCGGCAGTTCCGCCTGTTGTACTTACTGTCGCAGACCCGTTAGATCCTGAATTACAAGAAACATTGGTCTGGGCTGCGGCTGAAGCTATTAGGACAGTTGGTTCTGTAATGGTAAAAGTTTGTGTTGCCGTACATCCGTTAGCATCTGTAACGGTTGCGATGTATGTTCCTGCAGTTAATCCTGATGCTGTTGCAGCAGTTCCTCCTGAAGGTGACCAGGAATAGGTATATCCGGCAGTTCCGCCTGTTGCACTTACTGTCGCAGAACCGTTAGATCCTGAATTACAAGATACATTAGTCTGAGCTGCGGCTGAAGCCGTAAGAGCAGTAGCAGGTTCTGTAATAGTAAAACTTTGTGTTGCAGTACATCCGTTAGCATCTGTAATTGTTGCTATGTACGTTCCGGCAGTTAATCCCGTTGCCGTAGCAGCAGTTCCTCCTGAAGGTGACCATGAATAGGTATATCCGGGAGTTCCACCGGTTGCACTTACCGTAGCAGACCCTGTTGCTCCTGAATTACAAGCGATATTCGTTTGAGCTACAGGCACAGCTGTAAGGGCTGTTGCTGGTTCTGTGATCGTAAAAGTTTGTGTTGCAATACATGAGTTTGCATCGGTAACCGTTACGGTATACGTTCCTGCGGTTAATCCTGAAGCTGTAGCAGCAGTTCCTCCTGAAGGTGACCAGGAATAGGTATAGGTACCAGTTCCGCCTGTTGCACTTACCGTAGCAGATCCGTTCGATCCTGAATTACAGGACACATTGGTTTGAGCTGCGGGTGAAGCTACTAAAATAGTTGGTTCTGTAAGGGTAAAGCTTTGTGTTGCAGTACATCCGTTGGCATCTGTAACCGTTGCGGTATAGGTTCCTGCAGTCAGTCCTGAAGCTGTTGCAGCAGTTCCACCGGAAGGTGACCATGAATAAGTGTACCCTGCAGTTCCACCTGTTGCACTTACCGTAGCAGAACCATTTGATCCTGAATTACAGGATACATTGGTTTGAGCCGAGGCAGAAGCAACAAGAACAGTTGGTTCTGTAATCGTAAAACTTTGAGTTGCAGTACATCCGTTGGCATCTGTAACCGTTGCGGTGTAGGTACCTGCAGTTAGTCCTGAAGCTGTTGCAGCAGTTCCTCCTGAAGGTGACCAGGAATAGGTATATCCAATAGTTCCACCTGTTGCACTTACCGTAGCAGAACCATTTGATCCTGAATTACAGGAAACATTGGTTTGAGCTGCGGGTGAAGCTACTAAAACAGTTGGTTCTGTAAGGGTAAAGGTTTGTGTTGTAGTACATCCGTTGGCATCCGTGATGGTTACGGTATACGTTCCCGCAGTTAGTCCCGATGCCGTAGCAGCAGTTCCTCCGGCAGGTGCCCATGAATAGGTATAAGTTCCGGTTCCACCAGTTCCACTTACTGTAGCTGAACCGTTAGTACCTCCATTGCAGGATATATTGGTTTGTGCTGTTGGCGAAGCTGTAAGAGCTGTAGCCGGTTCTGTAATCGTAAAACTTTGAGTTGCAGTACACCCTTTAGCATCTGTAACAGTTGCTGTATAGGTACCGGCAGTTAGGCCTGAAGCTGTCGCAGCAGTTCCACCGGCAGGTGACCAGGAATAGCTATATCCTGCAGTTCCACCAATTGCACTTACTGTAGCTGAACCGTTAGAACCTGAATTACAGGACACATTGGTTTGAGCTGCGGCTGAAGCAACCAGAACAGCTGGTTCTGTAATCGTAAAAGTTTGAGTTGCAGTACATCCTTTAGAATCTGTCACAGTCGCAGTATAAGTACCAGCGGCTAATCCTGAAGCTGTTGCAGCCGTTCCGCCAGATGGCGACCAGGAATAGGTATATCCGGCTGTTCCTCCTGTTGCACTTACCGTTGCTGAACCGTTAGTACCTCCATTGCAGGATACATTGGTTTGGGCAGCTGGTGAGGCTATCAGAACACTCGGCTCAGTAATGGTAAAAGTTTGTGTTGCAGTACATCCGTTGGCATCTGTAACAGTCGCGGTATAAGTACCAGCGGCTAATCCTGAAGCTGTCGCAGCCGTTCCGCCAGAAGGTGACCAGGAATAGGTATATCCTGCTGTTCCTCCTGTTGCACTTACCGTTGCCGAACCGTTAGTACCTCCATTGCAGGATACATTGGTTTGGGCTGAAGCCGAAGCTACAAGAGCAGTAGCAGGTTGTGTAATCGTAAAAACTTGTGTAGCAGTACATCCGTTAGCATCTGTAACGGTAGCGGTATACGTTCCTGCGGCTAGTCCTGAAGCTGTTGCAGCCGTTCCGCCAGATGGGGACCAGGAATACGTATAAGAAGGAGTTCCTCCCGTTGCACTTACGGTTGCTGAACCGTTAGTTCCTGAATTACAGGATACATTGGTTTGGGCTGAAGCCGAAGCTACAAGAGCTGATAAAGGTTGTGTAATGGTAAAAGTTTTAGTGGCCTGACAGCTGTTCGCATCTGTGACAGTTACCGTATAGGTTCCTGCCGCTAATCCTGAAGCTGTTGCAGCACTTCCTCCTGATGGTGACCAGGAATAGGTATAGGTAGGAGTTCCTCCTGTTGGACTAACAGTAGCTGTACCATTAGTACCATTAAAACAGGAAACATTAGTTTGAGTCCCTGCAGTAGCATTAAGAGCTACAAGAG
This sequence comes from Flavobacterium circumlabens, assembly GCF_004345565.1. GTDB lineage: Bacteria > Bacteroidota > Bacteroidia > Flavobacteriales > Flavobacteriaceae > Flavobacterium > Flavobacterium circumlabens. The sequence goes on from NZ_SLWA01000007.1 coordinate 211,554, forward strand.
GTTGTGTAATTGTAAATGTTCTGGTTGCCTGACAGCTATTTGCGTCTGTAACAGTTACGGTATAAGCACCCGCAGCCAATCCTGAAGCAGTTGCTCCTGTACCGCCAGATGGGCTCCATGAGTACGTATACGTACCAGTACCTGTTCCTCCGGATGGGATAACCGTGGCCGTACCATTTGATCCTCCGTTGCACGATACATTTGTACTTGCTCCTGTAGCCAGACTAATAGCTGGTGGTTGTGTTATATTAAAAGGTCTTGTTATCTGAGTTCCTTCAGCATCTGTAACGGTTACAGTGTAATTACCCACAGTTAGTCCTGTAGCACTTGCTCCCGTTCCTCCTGATGGTGACCAGGAATAAGAGTAAGAAGTTTTTCCTCCCGTTACATTTACTGTAGCTGTTCCATTTGATCCTCCATTACACGAAACGTTAGTTTGTGGTGTCGACGAAGTACTTAAAGCGGCTCCGGTTGTAAAGGTTTGTTCAGCGCCATAACCCGTTCCTCCGGAGTTTTTGGCATAAGCTTTATAGTAAATTAGAGTAGAGGCAGGAAATAATCCAACCGTATTGGAAAAGATTCCGGTACCAGTACCGATTTGGATTTTATTACTTAGTATCGTAGGGTTTGTTGTGGTTGCCCAAACAATTCCTCTTTCTATAGTAGGATCACCGCCGTCGGCGGTTACATTACCGCCAAGTGTTGCTTTTACTGCTCCTACGTTTGAGGCTGCAGCCGTTGTAACAGTTGGTGCTGATGCGCCATTTGCAAATCTAAAATCATCAACAGCAAAATAATCATAGTTAGTGCTTAATTGAATTTCAAGCTGATCTATGATTACAGCTGTATTGTCTGATCCCCCTTCGGTAGCGAAGTTGATTTGTATAAAACCATTACCCGGAAGGGCAGTTCCAATATTAGCACCAGTTGTACTTTTGACAACCGTAAATTGTGTAGTACCGGCCAGTTTACCTTTAAAAGTAATAGAACCAGGCAGGCCATCACCGGTAACACCTGGAGTAAAAGCAGCATTACCGGCTACATAAATCCAAAGACTGCTAAGCTTAAAGCTGCCAGTAGCATCACTGATAGTACCAGACTGACCAAAACCTTCGGGTCCCGCAGAGTCTTGAACCTGAATAAATTTGCCTGAGCCATTATAACCTCCACTTGCAAGAGGGTAGACTTTAAAGCTAACGTAACTGCTGGTTAAATTAAACGTTTTAGTACCATTTGTAAAACTGCTGGCATTATTAGTCGCAGTTTCAAATGTTTCGGTAGTTTGGGCCCAAATATGCGGGATCGCAAAAAACAGAAAGATGAATAATAAGTAAAGTTTTTTCATAATTCATTGAGATTAAATTGATCGGATAGTATTGTTGCATTATATTTTTAACTTATATTTCTCCCTTAAAAAAAAGAGATTCTTAAAGTTGTAAAGTATGTATAAAGAGGAACTTGCATTTATTGTTAAATCTATCATCGCATCAGAGACTATTCATGAACATGTAAAGTGGGCGGAACAGCTTTCTGTTTTTTACAAAAAAACGGCGACAAATAAGAATCCGGAAAATAATGAAACCCTTATAAAAGGTGGTTTTGCTTTATCCAGTTCGGGCGCTGCCGATTGTGTTGATGATTATTTGCGTACCATTTTCTTTATAAAAGGCATTTACAAAGCTTTAACGAAATTGAGTTTAGATTTTCCGGAGAGAAGCATTAATATCCTTTATGCAGGATGTGGCCCCTACGCAACATTAATTCTGCCTTTGCTTCCATTATTGAATAAAGATAGAATTAAGGCTGTTTTAATAGACATCAACGCCGAATCCATACAATCGGTACATAATCTCTTATCCATTATCGGTCTCGAGGAGTATGATTTGCAGCTAATAGAAGCAAATGCTATTACTTACACCAAACCAACAGATTTTGTGATCGATCTTGCTATTACAGAAACCATGCATTATGCACTTACCCGTGAGCCTCAGGTCGCCATTACAAAAAACATAGTCAGACAATTGACTTCTGATGCCATCCTGATTCCCGAAGAAATAAGAATTGATCTCGTCTATACCTTTTTTGCTTATGAGCCGTATCTTAAAAATACTCTAGAAGTAAAGGGCCGCAACGAAATGCAGCCCTATACTGATCATGTATTTGTTGATAGATTATTTACAATAAACAAAGAACATTTTGACAGAAAAGAGAGTAGCTCAAAATTTGAAAGCTGCTTTTATAAACTGCCGGACAATTTTAGTAACCACCCTGACGTATGCATTTTTACAGAGATTAAGATATTTGAGGATATGGAGTTAAAAACTGCCGAATCCTATATCACAAATCCCTTTTGTGTTGTATCAATGTATGGTCTTAGTGCTTACTCTGAAATTCAGTTAGTCTATGATTATAGTGAAATTCCACAATGGTCATATAACTTAAAAGAAAGAGCGTGAGGTTTAGTTTCTGGTTGGAAAAATACCTTCAAGACAAATAATATAAGTTAAAGCCAAATAAGGCTGCATTATGGATACCGGTATATTATTTCCTGTTGCACCGGTAACAATGCTGGTTGTCAGATTAACATTCGGAGTAGATGTAGCAAAACCTAAAGTAGGTGCAAAAGCTCTTGCTACTATTGATCCGGGTGTAGCTATAGAAGCTCCTGCTATCGGTACCGCATCAGTTGAATTCGCACTGCTTACTGCTAAAGTACCAGGACCGGCATGAACGTGAGCTGGCAAATTGCTTGTTAAAAGACTTACAGTTGGAGTACCTGCAACCTCACCCAAAACATAATTTGACCCACCACCATTTCCTGAACCAATAGCTACTGATCCCTGTAAATTCGGTAATGCAAATGTAGTTTGTCCATTTCCTCCGTACGTAGTACCTAAAATTGAAAATAAAGCACTATTCTGAGCAATAGACATTATTTGTCCGTTACAAAGCGCCCAGCCTCTTGGTGCGAAATTTCCTGCAAAAAGTTTTACAACTCCTATGAATTCTTCCATAATAAAAATTGATTAAATTAATTAATAATAGTTTTGTTTAGTTTATGTAACAAATCTACCTTATTGACCACTTTTAAGAGCACGTAGAAATACCTGTTTTTGTAGTCAAATTGGCCTTTAGAATAATTTAGTTTAAAGTTAATTGATTCTAAATGAGTTCAGTCCGTTTTTAATATTTTTTTTTATTAATTTTTTTCCTATATTTTTACGCGACCCTTACAATAAGCAGGAAGTACTTTTTCGAATGAAAAAAAAAGACAGAGGGAGCGACTTAAAAGTGAAGAAATTGAGAAAATATTAGAGGTCGTGGTAAACTAAAAAAATAACAATCACATTCATTTTAGCAATTTTCAAAATTTAGATTGCCTTATAACTGTGGCACATTTGCATAATTACGGAATGGAACAAAACAACAGCAACTTTACTGCTTAAGAAAATACCAGAGCGACTCAATTATAAAATAAATCTTATATAATATTTTCATTAATAGAGTTTTAATAAAAAATAATGTACCTTGTACATAAGAAAAATCTCAATTAACCAGACGATCCTAATTTGGAATGATGAAAAAGTAGTTTTTTGCCAGCGTTTAATAGTTGCCTTAAACTTGAATAATTCCCTATATAGATCATGTTATTCTAAATAAAAATTTAGAACAGAATATAAAGCTGTTAATTTTAAAAATTACTGGATATGAATACATTAACAAGGAAGATTATAATGTGTCTTACCGGTTTGTTTCTCTGCTTTTTTCTCATTATCCATTTTTTAGGGAACCTGCAGCTCTTTTTGCCCGCTGAAGAAGCTCAGAAGAGTTTTAATGCCTATTCGCACTTTCTTTCGGGAAACCCTTTTATAAAAATCATATCGTACGGACTTTATGCCTGCATTATCGCGCACGCTTTGGATGCACTGTACATTACAATTCAAAACAAAAAATCCGGAGGGGCCTTTAAACACGATAAACGCGATCGCGCCAGCAAGTGGTATACCCGTAATATGGGAATTTTAGGCTTTGTGATTTTACTTTTTCTGGTATTGCATTTTCAAAACTTTTGGTACTACTACAAGTTTGGATCCTTGTCTCTGGATCAGTCCGGAAATAAAGATTTGTATACTCTGGTCGTGATTTCTTTTCAGCAATGGTGGATTGTACTTATTTATGTACTATCAATGTTAGCACTGTTTTATCATCTGGTGCATGGTGTGCATAGTGCAACCCGTACGCTGGGAGTTTTTCATCCAAAATATGTTCGCTGGATACAGAAAACAGGAGTGCTTTATGCTGTTGTTATTTGTTTGGGTTTTGCTTTAATGCCAATTTATATCTATTTCACTTATTAAAATCAGTTGCTATGAAATTGGACGCTAAAATACCGGAAGGGCCACTGGAAGAGAAATGGTCTGTTTATAAGAGAACAGCTAAAATTGTAAATCCGGCAAATCGAAAAAAGCTCGATGTCATTGTTATTGGTACAGGTCTTGCCGGAAGTTCAGTTGCCGCTTCCTTAGGAGAAATGGGGTACAATGTAAAATCATTTTGTTTTCAGGATAGTGCCAGAAGAGCACATTCTGTTGCAGCACAGGGCGGTGTAAATGCCGCTAAAAATTACAAAAATGACGGAGACAGCGTTTACAGAATGTTTATGGATACAATCAAAGGCGGTGATTTTAGAGCAAGGGAAGGCAATGTCTACAGAATGGCAGAATGTTCCCTAAATCTTATCGATCAGGCGGTAGCCCAGGGCGTTCCGTTCGGAAGGGAATATGGCGGATATCTCAATAACCGTTCATTTGGCGGCGTTCAGGTAAGCCGTACCTTTTATTCGAGAGGACAAACAGGGCAGCAGCTGTTATTGGGCGCTTATCAGGCCTTGATGAGACAAGTCAGTAAAGGAACTGTAAACCTTGCGGCAAAACACGAATTATTAGATGTGGTTTTAATAGAAGGAAAAGCGAGAGGTGTCATTATTCGAAATTTAGATACAGGAGCAATTGAAAGTCATGCCGCCCATGCAGTTGTACTGGCAACCGGAGGTTATGGTAAAATATATTTTCTTTCGACATTGGCAATGGGATGCAACGGATCGGCAATCTGGAGAGCGCACAAAAAAGGAGCTTTAATGGCTAGTCCGAGCTGGATACAGATTCACCCGACATCTTTGCCGCAATCCGGAGATTACCAGTCTAAATTGACACTGATGTCGGAATCCCTAAGAAATGACGGACGAATCTGGGTACCGCTCAAAGCAGATGATACCCGAAAACCAAATGATATTCCGGAAGCAGAAAGAGATTATTACCTCGAAAGACGATATCCTTCTTTCGGTAATCTGGCGCCGCGGGATATTGCTTCACGAGCCGCAAAAGAACGCATTGATGCCGGTTTCGGAATTGGCCCGTTAAAAAATGCCGTCTATCTGGATTTTTCAAAAGCAATACACAATCTCGGAAAAGATAATATTAAGGAAAAATATGGAAATCTGTTTGATATGTATTATAAGATAACAGGTTACGATGCCTATCAGGAACCCATGATGATTTCGCCATCGGCACATTTTTCTATGGGAGGTCTTTGGGTTGATTATGAGCTCATGACTACCATTCCGGGTTTATTTGCCTTAGGGGAAGCAAATTTTGCAGACCATGGCGCGAACAGGTTAGGGGCCAATTCACTTTTGCAGGCTTCGGTCGATGGTTATTTTATTGCGCCTTACACGATCGCCAATTACCTGTCAGATGAAGTTAAAACGGGTAAAATAAGTACAGATCATCCGGCCTTTCAGGAAGCGGAGGAGGCCGTAAAAAAACAAATTCAGCAATTAATTGACATAAATGGAAACCGTACTGTAGACAATTATCATAAAACGCTTGGTAAGATTTTATACGATTATTGCGGATTGGCGCGCAAAGAAGCAGGTCTTTTATATGCCATAGAAGAAATACGAAAACTGAAGGAAGATTTTTATCAAAACGTAAAAGTGCCAGGAAATGGTAGTCAAATGAATGCGGAACTCGAAAAAGCCGGAAGAATGGCAGATTATTTTGAAATAGGAGAACTGATGTGTTTTGATGCACTAACGAGAAAGGAATCCTGTGGAGCCCATTTTAGGGAAGAATACCAGACAGCCGACGGAGAAGCTTTGCGAAATGATGCTGAATATCAGTTTATTTCCGCCTGGGAATGGAAAGGAGATACTACCGAGCCAATCCTTCATAAGGAAGCTTTAATTTTTGAAACCGTGCAACCAACTGTTCGCAGTTATAAATAACAACAGCAATGAAACTACATCTTAAAATATGGAGACAAAAGAATGCTGAAACTACAGGTAAATTAGTTGATTATACGGTAGAAGATGTAAATCCGCACATGTCTTTTCTTGAAATGCTGGATCATCTCAATGAAAAATTGATTTTAGCCGACGATGAACCGGTGGAATTTGATCACGATTGCCGCGAAGGCATTTGTGGGCAATGCGGTATAATGATTAACGGAATAGCGCACGGACCATTGAAAAACACCACTACCTGCCAATTACACATGCGGGAGTTTAAGGACGGAGATAAGATTTTTATCGAACCTTTTCAAACAGCCGTTTTTTCGGTTAGAAAAGATCTTAAAGTAGACAGAAGCGCATTCGATCGTATTATTTCGGCCGGAGGTTTTGTTTCCGTCAATACAGGCCAGGCTCCCGAAGCCAATACAACCAGAATAACGCATGATACTACTGAAGCAGCTTTTGATTCCGCGGCCTGTATTGGTTGTGGGGCCTGTGTAGCCACTTGTAAAAACGGAAGCGCTGTACTTTTTACTGCTGCGAAAATCTCCCAATTGGCTCAGCTGCCACAAGGCAGGGAAGAACGAACCCTTCGCGTTTTCAATATGGTGAAACAAATGGATGAAGAAGGTTTTGGAAATTGTTCGAATACAGAAGCCTGTCAGATAGAGTGTCCGCAAAATATTTCAGTATTAAATATTGCAAGAATGAATTATGAGTACAATCGGGCACGAATATTGAGAAAGTAATTCTTAGAAAATACTTTTTAGAATTTTCTAACCTGATTTTAATCTTCAAAAAACAAAAATTATTAATTTAAAAACACATTTTTATGAGAAACTACATAATCGCAATCGTTTCAATTTCAACTTTATTATTTAATTCCTGTATGGCATCAAAAGAGACTAAAAGTGCAGCCGGCCTTTTTGATACAACCTGGGAACTGGAATACATTTCAGGACCAAGAATTGCCTTTGAAGGATTGTATCCGAATAAAAAACCACAAATTACTTTTGACCAGAAAGAGACAAAAGTTTTTGGAAACAATGGCTGTAACGGATACAGCGCATCTTATACCTTAAACGGAACAGCATTGACTTTTGGAGAACCGGGCCCGACAACAATGATGTTTTGTGATGGAGGAGGAGAGCAGCAATTTTTACTGCAAATAAAAAAAATCACAAGCTATGCTATTGATAAGGATGGAAAACTTAATTTACTTGTAGGTGATGTTCCCATGATGAGATTTAAAAAAGTTGCTAAATAAATTTAAAGATTAGTTTACATAGAAAAAGGGAAAGTGATTTATTATCACTTCCCCTTTTTTAATAATCCCGATACGATTTAGCAAATTTTATTCTTTAAGCAGTAGAATGGTAGCTTTATATCCGGTACCCACATTCCATTGGCTGGAATAAATAACAGCGCCTTTATCATCATACACTTCAAATTGCGCGGTATTAGGCGAAGCAAATCCTTCATTTAGAGCCTCAAAATCTATTTTATTCATTCCTTCGACTAAAGTTATTTTGAATCCTTTAAATTCTCCATCCAAACCAACTTCAGGTTCAATTACTTTATCATTTAAATACACTTTAATCTTATCGCCGTCTACAAAAGCAGCATCGCGATATCGAACGGTAGACGTAAATGATTTCGTCCTGAAACCTCCTAAATACTGATTTCGTCTGTAAGCGATTTCATTCGTATTGGAATCCGGCTTATAAATAGTAGTATCCTTAAAAAGTTCTTTCGGATCGATCTTCAATGGATCCGGTTTTTCCACAACAGCCGGCGGATTGACTTTTGGGGAAATTTCTTTGGGAGGAATCACTTCTTTAACAGGCGATTCCTTAGCCGGAATCGACTTAAATTTAGTATTCAATTCATCCTGCGCCTGTCCTTGCAGTGAAACGCCAATCAATATAATTAAAAACAATATCCTTTTCATAATTCTCTAAATAATTAATAAATAAAAACAATCAGGTAGTATAGCGAAATGCCGTAATACCCAATTTATATAACATTTTATTATAGTATTTATTGCATCAGCAGACTGCATTTTCAATTCAGGAAGTGTTTAAAAGAAGTTGTCTTTTGCTTTTTCAGAGGTGTAGTGTAAGTCATATTTTTGGATTTTAACTGCTCAAAATCGATAATTTGACTATAAAATCTTCAGATATCAATTGAAACCCTACAGTTATCAATCGGTTTTGGAAATTACTTTTATTGAGTTGTATTTTCGCAACAGTATTGCAGAGAAGTGAACGTACTGGCAAAAAATCGGATAACTGATACAGCTAATATAAGTTTAAATTTCTGATAAGCAAACCATTTTATTCAAATGAATAAAAGGTTAAAATGAAAGGTTGAAATTATGCCGGACTATTATAAAAATACGAATAAAAAGTTTGTGTTTTTGGAGAAATCAAAATCGTTTGGTATATGTCGAATGATATTTTTTGTTGTGTTTTATTGATGACGGCATAATTTCAACTTCTTCATTTTTTATTGCATCAGGTTTTCTGCTTGTTTTTGATATTGGGGGGTATCATTAACAGGCAGGTTCCTGATCAATTATTAGGCAGAATTAGTTCTTTTATTAGCTTGATACTGTACTACGGCATCCGAATGTTTGCCAGATCGCACAAATATGAATTGAAATTCCCCAGATATTAATTGGTGTCCGGTGTTGTGAAAACTCATATTTACCTTTGTTAAAAAAATTTCTGCACACCGTTTTTTAGAGTTTTAAAGAAAATAAATAATATAAAAACTTCAATATGGATAATAAAGTATTGGTTTACGACAATCAGCATGGTTTTTCACGATTTTTAACCAAAATATTTGGAGAGGTATACGACTTTAAAATATTTAAAAAATTTGACAATAATTTCGATTTTGACAGTTTTGAAAACGAATATTTGCTGGCCTTTTTTGTGCTTTATTCGGAAAAGAATTTATTTGATTTTATGAAAATTTACAGAAAAGGAGTGCCATTGGTAGTTTGTAGTTTTAATGAAGAGTTGTTGCATCAATTTGAAAGTATCACGGATATTAATGTAATAAATACATCAAAATGTAAACAGTCACTTGTAAATGAGTTCCAAATTTACCTCTACACGTATGTTGAGGTCTGATTGGTAATAATTTAAAAAATCAGGTAAACAATCAACAGTGATTTTAAAATAAAAAACAGGTCATGAGTATTTTTAGAGAACCATTGAACTTGCTTTTTCGTATAAAAAGAATAAAATAGTAGTAACAATCACTTTCTTCAAAGTGACTTTGAAATGATAATTGATAGATAGCCATAGTTTTTAAAATAAAAGTATTGGGAGAAAAAAAATTGTTATTACTAGTACCCGACCTTGCATTTTGATAGCAGCAATGGTCTCTTTAAGGAGGATTCTCTTTATGTAGTGATGTATAAGTAGGTTGTGGTATTCTTACGAAATCAGCATTGCATAAGAGACATCCTCTTTATTTTTTATAAATGATTTTATTTGCTAACGTTTTATTGTAACTCCATTGTGCTATTCATTATAGGAAATAAAAGAATCCTCATGAGAAACAGCGCAACTTTTGAATTACTCTATACTAAAAGAGTGATTAAAAGGCATAATTTAATTTTAAAACCGATCTATCAAAAAAAAATACAATTATCAATTGAATCCCTACAGTTATCAATCGCTTTGTATTAAATGTTTGTTTCGCCCTTTCTTTGTAAAAAAAGTTTTATGGAGAGAAAGCCTCTTGTTTATTCTTGCTTTCGCAAATACTAAAAACATAATTAGTGTAGGAACTTCGTAAAGGTTTGTATTGAAGATAAACCAAAGTTAAGTATAAGAATTGAAAATTCGGTTTTTTTGTCATATAAATTATTGTATATCAATGTTTTAATGTTGAAAAGTAATATGTTTAAGAGGTTTTCCAGTACATGCTAATATTTCCGAATATGATAAGAAATAAGGCTATCGTTTTTCTGTTTTTCATCCTACTCTTTTTACTGCCTAAAATGAGATACAGCCAATCTGATTTAAATTTTGAACCAGTTGATAGTGTTATTGAAGGGCATCAGACAGATCGGTATTCCTGGTGTAAAGACCAGCTTGAGCTGCTCAAAAAGAGATACAGGGGATTTCCAAAGACGGGGCAGGTTGTTTACGCAAAATCGGCAGAATTTATGGCATCCAGGAGATTTGATGCTCAGGCTGAGGCAGAGATGAACGAGGCGATTCGTATGTGTAAAGGTGAGCAGTGTTATCCCGAGAAAGGCATTGTTAATATGATCAATGCGGAATACTATTTTAAGCATGATAAAATTGTAATGGCGCTGGAAATAATTCTTCAAAACAATCTGGAACTCGAAAAATGGTCCCCTTCTTCAAAAGTTTTATCAGACAGCTATCTTCAGACGGCAAAATATTATAACAATTTAGATTTTTACGAAAAAGCAAAAGACTATCTGAAGAAAACAATTCAACATTCCGGAAAAATTAAATACAATGTCAATTTATCAAAAGTTTACAATCAACTTGGACGAATATTGCGACGGCAGAAAAAGTCACAGGAGGCTCTGAAATATTTTAAGAAATCAATTAAAAATGACGATCTGCATAAAAAATTTAGTTTACATGCTGCCACTTACAGCAATATTGCGGCTGTATTTATTGATTTAAAAAATTATGACAGTGCCTATTTTTATTTAAAGAAAGCGAAAAAATATGCCGCAAAGGGCTATGTTTTAAATACCGATTTGTTGGGGCTCAAAGCGACCATAAATAAAAGGATGGCACTTGTTTTTATTAGAAAAAATGCAACTGACAGTGCGCTGTATTATCGAAAACTAGAATTAAAGGAATTAAAGAGTGTTCAGTTTTTAGAAAAAAAAGATTTGGTCGATAAAACGACGCAGCAGGCTAAGATTAAATTTCAGGGCGAGGCGATCCGGCTTCTCAGGGATAAGAACCAATTAGAAAAGGAATTGTTTCAGAGTGAGCGAATCATTGTATTTGTAATACTGTTATTGATCGCACTTATTTTATATGGGTACTACCGTAAAAATATTTTGAGACAGGAGCAGGCCGCTTTACAATTAGAGCAGAAAGTACTGAGATCACAGATGAACCCACATTTTATATTTAACGCGCTTGTGGCCATTCAGAATTCAATGATGGACAACAATATTTTAGAATCAGCTTCTCATGTGGCAAAATTCGCAAAACTGATCCGGCAGAATTTTGATTTTACGCAAAAAGAATATGTCACTTTAGAAGAAGATCTGGATGCGCTTCAAAATTATATATCCGTTCAGAAAATGCGATTTCAGCAAAAATTTGACTGTTTTATAGCGTATGGAGACGTTGAAATCGAGAGCATATTAATTCCGCCTTTATTATTACAGCCTTTTGTAGAAAATGCGATTGAAAGCGGATTTAAAGGAATTAACAAATTTGGGATTCTGAAAATAGAAATATTTACTGTTTCAAAGAAAAAAATAGGTTTTCGCATTACAGACAACGGGGTGGGTTTTAAGGTGGTTAAAGATGATAAATTACATTCCACGGAGATTTTTAAAGCACGGCTTTCCCTACATAATACCAACGACCTGAATAGTTTCACAATAGTATCAAGACCGGATTTTGAAGGAACTAAAATAGAATTTAAATACACCGTAAAAAAATGTATAAAGTAGCCATAATAGAAGATGAAACTGCGGCAGCTGCAGCTTTGGAAAAGATGATTTCTATTTTAGAACCGGATTTTAAAATCTGTGCTAAAATTCCAAGTGTCTTTGAAAGTCTGATCTTTTTTAGAGAGACTAACGTCGACCTTGTTTTTATGGATATTCAGCTGTCAGACGGGGATTGCTTTGAATTATTGGCGAAAATTCCGCATCTCAATTTTTCAATTATTTTCATTACCGCTTATGACACTCATGCGATAAAGGCCTTTAAATTTAATGCTATTGATTATATTTTAAAACCTATTGATCCTGAGGAACTCGCAAAAGCAATAGTCAGGGCAAAAGAAAAGTTAAGCAGCCGTGTTCTGATCGAATATTTTTTAACGAACAGGAGCAATGATAAGCCCCGTTTGGCCCTTAGTGTTTTAAATGAAACTCTGTATGTCAATATTGAAGATATTATCAGACTCGAGGCAGATAGTGCTTATACCATATTTATTTTGAAAGATAAGTCTTTTACAGTATCTAGAAACATTAAATATTATGAAGACTTATTGGAGGGGTATAACTTTATAAGGATACATTATTCGCACCTGGTCGCTAAAAATGAAATCGCATCAAGGAAAGTAGCTACCCTGAAAATGAGCAACGGAGATGTAATTCCTATGTCGGTAAGGAAAAGATTTTTACTGAAGTAACAGAGCGGCTGCAATTTTAATTTTTTGATTATCGCGAACAAAAAACAAATATAACCTGAGGGAATGTTGTTGTATAATTTCATTATATTTTTGTAAAAATTTATTACAGCATATGAAACGTTTTAATAGTTATTATTCTTTAAATGTGTTTCGACTGGAACTCGACCGATGGGAATTTCCGGTTCATAAACATAACTTTTATGAGTTTATTTTTATTGAAAAAGGAAGCGGGCAACACTTTCTGAATGAGGGATCTTTTACTTACAAGGAAGGGGATGTTTTTTTATTAAGACCGGAAGATTTCCATTATTTCAAGCTGGAAGAGCAAACGCATTTTATATTTATAAAGTTCACAGAACAACTTTTTATAGAAAAATTAGAAGGCGGAAAAACGGCAAAATGGATGGAGGTGATCAAAACGCTGCTGCAAAATGCATCTTCTGTGAACGGTAGTTTAGTAGAGGACGTTCAGGATAAAAAACACCTTAGTTATTTATTGCAGATTTTAGTAGTTGAATTTACAAAAACCTGCACCTACAGCCGCGAACTGGTGATTGAACTTTTTGGTGCCATAATGATGATGCTCGCCAGAAGCCATTCGACAACTGCATATGGCGAAAAATGTCCGGGTAATACCGAGCTGGACAGACTGAATCAGATATTAGGTTATCTGCGATTGTATGCGTTGGATGCAGAAAAAATGCGTGTCGAAAATATTGCAAAGCATTTTATAATGTCGCCGAATTATATCAGTATTTATGTAAAGAAGCACAGCGGTGTTTCGATTCAGCAGCACATTATACAAACGAAGCTGAGATCAGCAGATCAATTGCTGAAGAACAGCCGCCTGAACATTAATGAAATAGCCGCTAAACTAGGTTTTACAGATGCGAGTCATTTCAATAAGCTGTATAAAAAGTACAGAGGAGTAAGTCCGGGTATGGCTTATCAGTCCAGTTAAGAATCCCGGAATAAAAGTGGCTGACATGAAGTTTATTTTTGAAGCTTTTATTTTAATATTTCCGGATTAATGAAAATTGATTTATACAAAATAACAATCGATTTGTACCTGAATAGTTGACCTCGTAATTCTAATTTTGTCTTACAAATAAAAAAAAAAGAAATGAAAAAATATGTATCTGTCAGAGGTTTGTTGGCAATGGTTTTGTTGTTAGCCTCTTTTAAAGGAATCAGCCAGACGAAAGAAAAGGCTAAAAGTTATTGGCCGAATGGTGCCCGGTTAGTAATTTCAGTATCGATGCAATTTGAAACAGGAGGACAGCCGGAAGGCGCAGAAAGCCCTTTTTCAGGAAACCCATTACCCAAAGGACAGCCCGATTTAGCCGCAGACAGCTGGTTCCGGTACGGAGGAAAAGAAGGCATCTATCGTATGCTTGATTTATGGAAAAAATACGATATCAAAGTAACTTCTCATGTGGTGGGACAAGCAGCGGTAAAATATCCGGAAGTAGCAAAAGCAATTGCCGATCAGGGTCATGAGATCGCAGCACACGGTATGACATGGGACAACCAATGGAATAAAAGTTATGCGGATGAATTGTCATTTGTAAAAAAGGGAATCGATACTGTGGAAGCCATTACAGGAAAAAGGGGAGTAGGATATAATAGTAATTGGTTGAGAAGAGGTCCCAATACCTTAAAAGTACTTCAGGAACTTGGTTTTTTATACCATATAGATGATCTCAGCCATGATGAACCCTTTATCACCCTGGTAAATGGAAAAAGATTTGTTGTCATTCCGTATACATTGCGTAACAACGATATCGTAAATATTGAAGGGAAACACTGGAGTCCGGATCAATTTTTAAATCAGTTAAAATTAGAGTTTGATCAGCTTTATAAAGAAGGTGCCACGAAACGAAGAATGATGTCTGTTAGTTTTCATGATCGTATTGGAGGGTCTCCGGCTGTTGTAAATGTCATGGAACAGTTTATAAAATATACCAAAACAAAGCCCGGTGTAGTTTACATGCGAAAAGATGATATTGCCAGACTGGTGCAGAATGACCCGAATACCCCAATCGATAATTCGGAGGAGCAATACAATAAATAATTTGATACGGAACTTTTAATTTTAAAAACAGAACCCATGTTTAAAATCTTTAAGATAACAAGTATACTAGCTGTTATCAGCTCAGTGATCATCGGTATTGTTTTTATTGTTGATTTATTAATGGCCGGTTACGAAATTAGATTTCTACTGATCAATTTATTTTTTACAGGAATTGCATCGTTGTTAGTTTGGTTTTGGATTACGCTTAACCAAAAGATTGCCACTGTTTATGTACTAAACCAGGAACAGCATATTGGCTTAAAATACTGGCCTTCCATTTTCAGCTGCCTGATTTTACTGGCAATTGTTTACATCATAATCAGTCTCATTTGCTGTTATGCTTTGTTGGAAAGATTGGCAGGCGGAACAGCACTTTTAGGATAGAAAATAAAATTAATAATCATGAAAAATACATTTAGGGCCATAGCCCATTTAAAAGCAAACAACGGTAAAAATCAAGCATTAAAAGAGGCATTGCTTGCCTTAATAGAACCTACCAGAAATGAACCGGGATGTCTGGAGTACATACTTTATGAAGACCACGCTACAGAAGGAATTTTTTACATGAGTGAAGAATTTGAAAATGAAGCAGCATTTGATGCACACATCCAATCGGATCATTTTCAGAATTTTGCAAAAATGACTGATGAACTTTTAGCAGATCCCGTAAATGTTGTTCGTATTAATCGGGTTTCTAATTGATATCAAACGTAGTAATTGAACTCAGGTGAATGCCTTCGACAAAGCCTATTTCGTTTTAGTTGATTAAGCCATAAAAAAATAGGGCTTAATCAACTTTTTTTATACCTTTGTGAGTTATTACTCTCCCGGTAACTCTGCAAAAATGCTTTCGGCTTTTATATCAACATTAAATTTTGTAAATAAAAATTAGCTGTTAAAATTTTAAAGTAGGAATAATAAGGTTCTTCATAAAAGCGCTATTATGAATTCTGAAAATGTTAAGAAAAACGGCATGGGCAATTTTACATCTGCAGACTTCTGCAAGAAAAAAAATAACATTCGTTAGCAATGACAAGAAATAATTTAGCAGCCATTACTGCCGTAGGTGGCTATGTTCCCAGCACTGTACTTGATAATTATCAAATTGAAAAAATGGTCGATACTTCCAATGAATGGATTATATCGAGAACCGGAATAAAAGAAAGACGCATTTTGACTGATCCTGAAAAAGCAACTTCAGATATGGCTATAGAAGCGATAAATGACCTGCTTAAAAATTCCGGGACAGATCCTGCAGAAATCGATTGTTTAATACTGGCAACAGCAACACCGGATAAATTACTTGCGCCAACTGCTCCTGTAGTTTGTCATAAAGCAGGACTTACAAATGCCTGGGGTTTTGATCTTAACGGAGCTTGTAGTGGTTTCTTATATTCTTTATCAACAGCTGCATCCTTAATAGAATCAGGAAGACATAAAAAAATAATTGTGGTTGGTGTAGATACCATGAGCCGTATTATAGATTATACAGACCGTAATACCTGTATCTTGTTTGGGGATGGTGCCGGTGCCATATTACTGGAGCCTTCAGAAAACAACGGACTAAAAGATTTTGTCTTAAAAACAAATGGAATGGGAAGTGAATTTCTATCCGTTTCAGGAGGAGGTTCCCTTAAACCTTTTCATAAAGACACCATAGAAAATCGCGAACAATTTGTAAAACAGGACGGAAAGACTGTTTTTAAACATGCTATAGAAAGCATGACCAGTACCTGCAATGAAATTCTGGAGCGCAACGATTTAGCAGTGACCGATATTGACTGGGTAATACCACATCAGGCCAATATCCGAATCATAAATGCAGTGGCCAATAACCTAAATGTACCCATGGAAAAGGTAAAAGTAAACATAGAGCGATATGGCAATACAACAGCCGCGACAATACCTTTATGTCTGTGGGATTTTCAAAATGATTTCAAATCAGGAGACCGATTATTGCTTACTGCATTCGGTGCCGGGTTTACTTTTGGAAGCTGCTACCTGACCTGGGGCAAATAAAAAAAATAGTACTAAAAAAGGGCATTCATAATTTTTTATGAATGCCCTTTTTTTTTTATTTAATTTTTGCTTTTCCTATACACAGATTTTAAACAACGGGCCAAACTTCATTCTTCCGTAAGTTTATTCTTTCCAGCCCGCTACATTGGGATAACATCCCATGCCGAATGTTAATAATATGTTTAGTAATCCGACCCTTTTATTAATGTAAACGTAACCTTTTTGACCTACCCTGAGCTCTAATTTTGGAGACATATTATAAGAACCCAATACTTGTATATATGTCGTTTTTTAGATTAGGAATACATCGCAGAAAAACAATCGAATCCCGTTTTTTAGGAAACACTGTTTATTTGGCAACCGCTGCAAAAGTGATGTATCATGTATAAAAAATATAGTGACGAAGAACTTGTGGAATTATTGAAGCAAGGAAAAGACAGAGCTTTTGATGAATTGTATTTTCGATACAGAGATGTGCTCGTCCGCTTTGTTTACCAGAGAATGAAATCGATTCCAATTTCGGAAGAGATTGTTCAGGAAGTTTTTACCACTATTTGGGAACGACGCAAAACGCTGGTCATTCAGAAAAAGTTTTCGGCCTATATGTATACTTCAGTACGTTATGTGACGCTGGATTATATCAAGTCCAATATGATTAATGATCAATATATTAAAGAAGTTTTCGATCGAAATTCTTCCCTTGAAGAATGTAATAATACTACCGAAGAGTCGATCTATCACGATGAACTTCAGGAAGCTTTAGACAAAGCGACTTCCTTATTGCCTAAAAAAGCCAAGGAGGTTTTTATCCTGAGCCGTTTCAAACAATATTCCAACAAAGAAATAGCAGAAGAACTTAACGTTTCACATGAGACCGTGAAGTATCATATTAGCTATGCTTTAAAATTCATGCGACTTTATTTGGGTGAATTTAACTAATGCGCGATTTCAGCTCCAAACCTTGTTTTGTTTTCTTAACACAAGCGTAACGTGGAGCGCCTACCTGAAATCGGAATTCCCAAGACTTATTATTAAAGCTATAAAAAATTATAATGCCTGAGCAATTACATCAAAATATAAAATCTTTTTTAGAAGGTAAGCCTTCCTCAAAGGGAAAAGAAATGTGGAACAACTGGTACGACAATCCGGAAAAAATATCCGTAGACGAAATTGTTATCGCATCAGATATTTCAAAATTAAAAAAGGAAATCAGAGCAATCAAAAAATCAGATAAAGTCTTTTTGCTGAACAACAGAAACTGGATGATGGCGGCTTCTCTTTTACTGGTAGCCGGATTAACAGGTTTCTTCTTTTGGTCATCTGAAACCATTACGACCAGAGAATATGCGGCAAAACCCGGAGAACACACCAAAATAACACTAAGTGACGGAACTCAGATCTGGCTTAATGCAGGAAGTCTTTTAAAATACCCGAGTAAGTTTAACGGAGACACCCGTGAAGTATATTTAACCGGTGAAGCTTTTTTTGATGTTACCAAAGATAAAAAACACCCTTTTATCATTCATACAGATAAAATGGATACCAAAGTACTGGGGACCAGTTTTAATGTACAGGCGTATCCGGGTCAGGCCACTCAGGAAGTTTCTGTCCTGACGGGAAGAGTAAATGTAAAATCGACGGTAACGGATGAGAATGTCTATGTAACGCCGGGTCAAAAAGCCGTTTTTAAAGCGAAAAACAGCAGTCTGCATGCTTTCAGTAATATTCCGATGAACTCCATCTCACTTTGGAGAAAAAATATTATCGTTTTTGAAGATACTCCTTTACCGGAAGTAATCGCGACGATCAACCGCAATTATAATATTGCCATTTCTGTTGAAAATAAGAACCTGAATAATCTCAGGATAAGTGCCTACTTCAAAGAACTTCCGGCGGATCAGGTAATCGGATTGGTGTGTAATATCATCAATGCCAATTATAAAATTGAATCGGGAGTTTACAGAATTCAATAAACGCAGAACCCATATATAACAAGAAACAAAAACAAGAAAAAAAACAATCAAAACAACACCATTATGAATGAAAAACAAATGCGGTATGTCGCAAATTGTCAAAGTATTAAAAAAGGCTTTATGCCCCAATTGATCCTGTTCATTGCTTTATTTTTTATCGGATTAACGGCAAAAGCCGGAAATGTGGATATGGATAAAAGAATAACATTAAAAGTAGAAAATGAAAATATAAAAAATATTCTTCAAAAAATTGAAAATCAGGTTGATGTGCATTTTATGTACGAAGCCAATCAGATCAATACCAATCAAAAAGCAAGTTTAAAACTGAATGATGTAACGCTGGAATACGCTCTGGATAAGATCTGCAGCAGTTTTTTTCTGAAGTATGAAATTATAAGCAACAACATCGTAATTAAGAGAAATCAGAAAATAACGGATGCCGGACAAAACAAAATTACGATCTCGGGAACTGTTTTTGGCGGTGATGACGGAATGCCGTTGCCGGGAGTAGGCATTAAAGATAAAGGATCAAGTGCAACGGCAACGACAGATTTTGACGGAACGTTTACGATGGAAATTAATTCCGCTGAAGCTGTATTGGTTTTCTCTTATGTGGGTTATGTTACTCAGGAAATCAAAGTTACGGAGACACAGAAGAACCTGAATATCAAATTAGCTGCAGATGTAAAACAATTACAGGAAGTAGTAGTAATGGGATACGGAAGTGTCAAAAAGAATGAAGTTTTAGGCGCTGTAGGATCTGTTTCAATGAAAGAAACATCCAGCAGAACGTATAATTCCGCTGCCGATT
This sequence comes from Flavobacterium circumlabens, assembly GCF_004345565.1. Classification (GTDB taxonomy): domain Bacteria; phylum Bacteroidota; class Bacteroidia; order Flavobacteriales; family Flavobacteriaceae; genus Flavobacterium; species Flavobacterium circumlabens. The sequence goes on from NZ_SLWA01000007.1 coordinate 231,110, forward strand.
TACTTCAGGGTACAGTAGCAGGTGTTACGGTTATTAATAATGGAGGTGATCCGACAGGAGAACCTACCATCAACATTCGTGGTATTGGTTCTCTAAATGCAGAAACGCCTTTAATTGTTCTGGACGGAATTATTTACAGTGGTTCACTGAATACGATTAATCCAAATGATATTGCTTCGATCAGTGTTTTGAAAGATGCGGCTTCGGCGGCAATCTATGGAGCAAGGGCTTCGGGAGGTGTGATTTTAATTACCTCTAAAAAAGGTACTTCGGAGCGTCTGAACGTAAATGTGAATTACCAGGGAGGTTTTCAGAGTGTAGCCAAAAAATTAAAAGTGCTCAATGCCGCAGAATATGCAGATGCAATGAATACGGCCAGGGATAACGCAGGATTACCAAGAATACCTGCTTTTGATCCCGCATTTGAACCTACAGCCAGAATCACAAAAACAGACTGGATGGATGAAATTTTCCAGACAGGCGAGATTCAGGATTTGTCTATTTCGGTAAATGGTAAAACAGAAAAATCGAATTTCTTCCTGTCAGGAAGTTACCGTAAAAACGAAGGAATCCTGTTAAATACAGATGCAAGCCGTTATACTGCCAGAGCCAATTCTTCTTTTAAACTGGCGCCCAACTTTACCATAGGTGAAAACCTGACGTATTCCTTAACGAATGGTCAGAGCGCCAACACTTCAAGTGCTTATACAGGAGCGATTTTAGGAGCTATTTTATATCCGCCAAATGCAACGGTATACAGAGAAGACGGTTCCGGACTTTTTGGAGGCGTTCCGGAGAAATATATTGGGTCGTATGGTGACGTGATCAATCCGGTGGCGTATCTGAAAAGACTGGATAACAGCAATCCAATTTCTACGATACTGATTAATCCTTATGCGGAATGGGAAATTGTTAAAGGCTTAAAAATCAAATCAAACTGGGGCTATACCAGAATCCAGAATGATTACAAAGACTTTACGGTTAAGATCACAGAACCGGGTAAAGTGTTTGACTTTAACAGATTAACGCAGACAACTTCTACCACAACCGATTTATTAGGGGAGCAGACGCTTTCTTACGATAAATCATTCGGGAAACATAATTTTAAAGCTTTGGCAGGATATACGTATCAGGATACCAAAAGAGATTTTTACAGTGTATCGGGTACAGGCTTTGATAATGAAGATCCTTCACAACGTTATCTGCTAAATGCGAAATTAATTCAGCAGTTAGGAGCAGGAATGTCAGAAGAGATTATTTCTTCTTATGTGGGAAGGTTGAATTACGATTTTAATCAAAAGTATTTGTTCTCCGGAATTGTTCGTCGTGACGGTACTTCAAAATTGACTTCGGCAAATCGTTGGAGAGTATATCCTTCTGTTTCTGCAGGATGGCTGATTTCTGAGGAAGGATTTATGAAAAACATCGCTTCAACAGTAAACAATTTAAAACTGCGTGCGAGCTGGGGAGAAATTGGAAATTTAGGAAACCTTGGGCCGTACCAGTTTAGTGTGCCGTTAAATCAGACATCCGCTTTAATCGGATCGACTCCGGTGATTAATTATGGTTATTCAGAAAGTGAATTGTCAAATCCTGCTTTAAAATGGGAAAGTTCGGAACAAACCAACTTAGGTTTAGATTTTAGCCTTTTCAATAATACACTTACGGGATCTGTAGATGTTTATAAAAAAACGAACAAAGATATGTTGGTTCGTGATCAGTTACCCGGAGTGGCAGGAACACCATTAGGACGCATCGTAAATTCCGGTGATGTAGAAAATAAAGGTCTTGAAGCAAGTCTTACGTATCAGAAAACACGCGGACAGTTTAAATTTGATGTTACGGCAAATGCCGCTTTTTTACATAACAAAATTGTTTCTATCAAAGATGATTTAACTTCCCTGGAGCCGCTTAACCTGAGCAGGGTTCGTAGTTTGCCTTTAGCGAATATCTATCAGGTAGGAAGCCCTGTTGGAGCGTTTTACGGATATGCAACAGACGGATTGTTTCAAAGTAATGCAGAAGCAAAAGCGTATGTAAACAGTACAGGTGTCGTGTATCAGCCTAATGCCGTTGCCGGAGACATGAAGTTTAAAGATGTAAACGGAGACGGTGTCATCAATAACAATGACAGAGTAGTATTAGGAAATCCTTTTCCAAAAACAACCTTCAGCTTAAATACCAATTTCAGGTACAAAGGATTTGATATGAATATCTTTTTAAGCGGTGCAGCCGGTAACAGTGTTTTCAATGCTGTAAAATATACCGGTCTGAATGGTTCTTTCCCGGGGTACAATTTGCTGGCAGAATCGAAAGATGCCTGGTCACCACAGAATACAGACACTAAGATACCGGTACTTTCTGCAACGGACAACAACAATAACTTCGGAAGAATCTCTGATTTCTATATTGAAAAGGCGGATTACCTGAGATTGAAAAATGTGGCCATTGGGTATACCGTTAAAGACAGCTGGTTAAACGGAAAAGCAAATCTTAGATTCTTTATCTCCGCTCAAAACCTTTTCACGATTACCAAATACTCCGGAATGGATCCGGAAGTAGGACTGAATAATTTCGGTCTGGATTTAGGTAAATATCCGCTTTCCAGAATTTACATGACCGGTATAAACGCAACTTTTTAAAAAATATTAAAACAAACAAAATGAAAAAAATAAGTATTTTATTATTGAGTTTTACCATGCTGTTAGGCACTACAGCTTGCGAAAGCGAACTTGATCTGGTACCGCAGGGAGCTCCTTCGAGTGGAAATTTCTGGAAAACACCCGCAGATGCAAAAGCAGGAGTAAATGCTGTTTATGCGTTGTATTCGGATGATAATATGTATGGACGCGGTTTTTTCTGGCTGAATAATGCCAGTGATGATATCGGAACCAAGACAAGACAAAATGCAGAACGTATCAAAAACTTCATCGTAGACGGATCAGAATCGGATACAAAGGATATCTGGAGGCTTCATTACGAAGTTATGAAACGCTGTAATGACGTGATTCGTAATATTCCAAACATTCCGTTAGACGAAAAAACGAGAAACATGATGTTGGGCGAAGCGTATTTCAACCATGCTGTAATGCATTTGGAATTAGCCTATCACTATGGCGATAATCGCGCCGGAATTCCGATTCAGGATCGAAATGACCCGACCAATGTATACGTGCCGCGTACCAAAAATGTAGCCGAAAATTACGCCTACATCGCGGCCGATTTACAAAAAGCGGCCGATTTGCTGCCTTATTTTAATGAACTTACAACAGACAATTACGGACGTGCGCATAAAACTGCGGCATGGGCGTATTTGGTCCGTACGTATTTGTATGCAAAAGACTGGGACAACGCGATCAAATATGCCAATATGATCGTGAACAGCGGAAAACACTCCTTGCTTCCTAATTTTGAAGATGTATTTAAAATCAAGAATAACTGGTCATCAGAATACATCTGGTCGGTAACTTCAAGTGCCGAGAATACCTCATTGGGTTCTATTTTTCCGGGAGTTTGCCTGGAAGACAAAGGCTGGGGAATTTACAACGGCTGGGGAAATTTCTACCCGACCAAAGAATTATTTGACGCTTATGATCCTGCTGATAAAAGACGTAGTGCTACTATTTTACAAAAAGGAGATCAGTTTATGTATTTTGGTGAATTAGCCACTTTTAACGTGGGCAAATATGTAGTGAGTTCAAGTAACAGAACAGGTTATCAGTTTAAAAAATATATGGAGCCGTTCGGTTATGCCAAAACGACTTCGGGAGGAATTGACATTCGTTATGTAAATGCCAACGGTGACAAACCTTCTACAGCGTTGAATGTACCGCTTTTACGTTATGCCGATGTGATCCTGATGCTGGCGGAATCTAAATTAATGAAAGGACAAAATGCAGATACCGAAATAAACATGATTCGCAATCGCGCGGGTCTGGCCAGTATTTCCGGAGCCACAATGACCGATTTGAAAAGAGAAAGACGTTGCGAGTTAGCCGGAGAATGGACAGACCGTCATTACGATTTAGTACGCTGGGGCGATGCGCAGGCTGCTTACGCAAAACCATTGCACCATTATGACGGAAAAGTGATTTATCCTGCCCGTAATTTCAATCCTGCCATTCACCATGTATGGCCAATACCACCAGATGAGATTGCAGTAAGCAAAGGAGCTTTATTTCAGAATGAAGGGTGGAAATAATAGTTTTTCAGTTAGTTTGTTTTTTTTTACGCTGCAGGCTTTAGAGGAGTCTGCAGTTGTAAACAAGGAATAAATAATTTATAGATAACTTCATAAACCAGTCTTTTAGTAAAAGGCTGGTTTATATTTTCAGAATACGAAATACGACACATTTTTAGTGTAAGAATTGAAATGTATTTTTATTAATATCAATAACTTATATTCTTTTTGTTAAAGTTTACCTCCAGCTTTTGGAAAGAATAAATCATAGTACAGATGAAAAAAATAATTGCCCTTTTTGGCCTCCATTTTTGCCTTTTCGTTCAGGCACAGGAATACAGTTCTGTTAATATTCATTCGCATAATGATTATGCAAGCCCGCTTCCTTTTTATGAAGCCTATGCCAATGAAACGGGTGTAATTGAAGCCGATGTTTTTCTGGTGAAAAACAACCTGGCTGTTGCCCATACTTCGCAGGAAATCAACCCTGCTAATTCGCTTCGAAATCTTTACCTGGAGCCGCTTTTATTGAAATTTAAAGCGCTGGGCTGCAAAGCTTACAAAAGCGACAAACCTTTAATTTTAATGATTGATATCAAGTCGGATGCAGAGGCTACTTTAAAAGTAATTGCTGAGCAGTTGAACACGTATCCGGAGCTCATTTCAAACAAAAACTTTAAAGTTATTATTTCCGGCAACAGGCCATCTCCGGCAAAATGGAAGGACTATCCGGCGTTTATATCTTTTGACGGAAGACTTAACGAAACCTATACGGCAGAGGAATTGTCAAGAGTAGAAATGATCAGTGAAGATCTCAAAGAATTGACGGTTTGGAACGGGAAAGGAGTATTGACCCAGCCCGATTCAGAAAAAATACAAGCCATAATTAAAAAAGTGCACGATGAAAATAAAAAAATCCGATTCTGGTCTACGCAGGATAATGTCAATACCTGGATGACTTTAATGAACCTGCATGTGGATTATATTGCTACGGATAATACTTCGGCATTAACGCAATTTATCAAAAACATTAAATCTACTTTTTATCAGAATACGGAGTTTTATGAAACCTATGTACCTAAAAACGGTGCGGTATTTCCCAAAAATAAACGTCCAAAGAATGTGATTCTTCTTATTGGTGACGGAATGGGACTGACGCAGATTTATGCGGGTTATACGGCTAATAAAGGAAGATTAAACATGTTCAATATTCCGACAGAAGGATTTTCGATTACCAAAGCTTCGGATAGTTACATCACCGATTCGGCAGCTGGAGCAACGGCTATGGCTTCCGGGCACAAAACCAGTAACCGGTTTATCGGTGTTGATGAAAAAGGAAAACCACTGGAATCCATAACCCAATTACTGGCTAAGAAAAAGTATAAAACCGCTATTATTTCGTGTGGTGATATTACAGACGCTACACCGGCCGCTTTTTATGCACATCAGTTCGACAGAAGCTATAATGAAGCGATTGCTGAAGATTTTTTATCGAATCCGTCTGATATTTTAATCGGAGGAGGAAGTAATCAATTCAAATCCCGAAAAGACGGTAAAAATCTGGCGGAAGCCTTACAGCAAAAAGGTTATACTTTTTCGGATCACTTCAGCACTTTAGATACTATCACTAATGCTCGTTTTGTGGTATTGGACAATGCTTCGGTAGTTTCGAGAAAGGACGGAAGGGGTGATTTTTTAGCGAAATCATTATCAAAAGCTACAGCTACCTTTTCCAAAACATCAAATCCGTTTTTTATAATGGCCGAAGGAGCCCAGATTGATTACGGCGGTCATAGCAATAATGTAGAATATGTCGTGCGTGAATTACTCGATTTTGACCGTTTGGTAGGACAGGCCATGGAGTTTGTAGACAAAAACCCGGAAACGTTATTGATTGTAACGGCTGACCACGAAACCGGCGGACTTTCCTTAATAGACGGCAGTACCGAAAAAGGATATGTACACGGAAGTTTCAGTACCAACGACCACACCTCGGTAACGGTACCTGTTTTTGCTTACGGCCCGGGAGCCCAGAATTTTATGGGCGTGTATCAGAACACCGAGATTTACAGCAAAATAATGCAATTGTTAGCAACAAAATAACACCTTTTGAAAAAAGACAGGAACTGCAGTTTTACAATGAAAATTATAAAACTGCGGTTTTTTAGTGATTTGTAATTTCCTTTAAAAAGCAACCATGAATAAAATAATTTTAACTTTAGTGGTATCCTTATGTGGTACGTTTATTTTTGGACAAAACAACAAAATATCAGGAGTGGTTTTTGTCGATACGAACAAAAATGACATTCCTGATAAAGATGAGGTGATGTTGTCTAATATTCTGGTATCTAATGGAAAAGATGTAGTAAAAACAAATTCAAAAGGAAAATACACGCTTTCGAAAATAGAAGGAAATACCGTTTTTGTCATTAAACCTGAAAACTATATTTCTAAGAAAAACCAGCAAAACAGTGTACAGTTTTATGTTCCCTTTGATAAAATAAAAGAGCTGAAAAATTATAATTTTCCGCTTCTTCCTAATGCAGAAAAGAAAGATTTAAAAGTTGTTTTGTTAGGAGACACTCAGGTCGATGTTATGGACGACATTCATCATGTCGGGAAATTGGTAACGGAAGAATTAATGAATAAAGAAATTGATTTTATAGTGCCTCTCGGTGATCTTTCTTTTGATAATCTGAATATTTTTAAACCATTGTCGGAAACTTTGGGACTTATCGGAGCTCCCGTTTTTTATACGATTGGAAATCATGATCTGAATTTTAAAGAAACTGCTTTTCAGGACAGGGATAAGAGTTTCGAAAGCGTTTTTGGCCCCTCTTATTATGCCTTTGAGTACGGAAATCAATTGTTTTTGGTACTGAATAATATTTATCCCGTCAATGAAAAAGGATATACAGGCCGCCTTGATGAAACGCAAAAGGAATTCATCACCAATCTGATTGCGGCCAGAAAAGATAATTTTAAATCGATCCATTTATTCATGCACATTCCGCTCGAGGAAATGGAAGACAAAGACTGGGTGATCCAATCCTTAGCACCTTTTGAAAATGTGTTAATCAGTGCCGGACATACCCATACCCAATACCATAAGTATTTTGCAAGGGAAACGGGACAGCCCATTCATGAGTTAGTGGCAGGAGCGGTTTGCGGTTCGTGGTGGGAAGGACCGCATGATCTCGATCAGATTCCTTTTGCCTTAATGTACGACGGCACTCCAAAAGGGTATTGGACTGTCGGAATTAATACCGATGGTTATACTTACGATTATAAAGTTTCCGGAGCCCCGGCCACGAAACAAATAGATATCACAGTCCCAAAAACAAACGAATGGGATACGACACTCAACATCCTGAACGATACTTTTATTTACGCCAATGTATTTGCAGCAGATGAATTTACAAAAGTGTATATCCGTTTTGATAAAGGAAACTGGATCGAAATGACAAAATACGAAGGGATTGCTCCCAGCGTTCAAAAGCAGTATTACCTGCAAAGTCAGGGAAGATATGACAGTATGAAAATATCCAAATTTCCAAAACCGGAAACCATCAGCACGCATTTATGGAGAATCGAAAAACCTGCGAATTTGCCGGCAGGTGCGCATGGTGTACAAGTTAAGGCTTTAGGTGAAACAATCAAGCTGGAAGCCCACGCGAATGCGGTATTGTGGACAAAATAAATAAAAATAGGTTTCTTGTATTTGTAATACACTTGTGTCAAAACAGTTTAAGAAATTATTTCCTTATTTTTTGCCAATTCTTTCTTTTTCGTCTGTAACATATTTTTAAATTTTGCTACTAATCAAAAGTGTTTCAATAGCTGTAATTGCTATAATTTTATCGCAGCATCCTTAAAATATAGAATTAAATTACTGTTCTTTGCACTTTACTACAATATTGAATTGGACATAGTGATTCAAAAAATTCCTTGTTTTAAATTTCGCAATTTTGAATTTTAAAATACAATAATATTGAAGACATTAAGTTTTAGAGTAGTCATCGTATTTAAGTTATGGACAATAGAAAGTTTATCTTACGTTTAAAAAAAGGTAATGAAGAAGCCTTCAAAGAGGTCTATCTCAATTACTATGATAAACTGATCCACATTGCCAGACGCTTTGATTTTTCGGTTCTTACCCCACAGGATTTTGTTCAGGAAACCTTTTTAAGACTCTACGACAAAAGGGAATTACTTCATGAAGACGTTTTATTGGATAAACAATTGTTTACCATCTGCAGGAATATTATTATCAATCACGTTAACAGGGAAAATAAAATCATTCAGCTTGATCCTTCAAAGGCTGAAATGGCAGATGAAGAAACTGATACAGGTGACTTTGAAGAAAGAAAAGAAAAATTATACAGTTTCATCAATTTGCTTCCCGAGCAGCAGCAAAAAATATTTACCTTACACAAACTGGAAAACCTTAGCTATAAGGAGATTGCAGCAATTACGGATCTTTCTGAGAAGACCATTGCCAATCATATTTATCTTGCCAGTAAATTTATTCGAAAAAAATAGAAAACCATTAGGAACTTTTCCATTCTCGTTTGTTATCTATAAAAACAAACCATAGAAATGGATATAGAGGTTTACAAAACGGATGTCAGAACAAAAGAAGAGGCAAGTTATCTTGTAAAGCTCCTGCAATTTGTTATTTCTGATTGTATCATGAATTTTGATACAGAAGGTTATCATATTCTTAAAATTGAGACCAACAGAGATATCAAGGAAATGGTCTGTGGTGTTTTTAATAAGCAAGGATTTCAATGTCAAAAAATGTAATGCCCCAAAGATATGGACGAGAATAAACTGGATGAGGAATTAAAAAAAATATGGGAGGAGAAACCCATGATACATTCTGATCATACAAAAGAAGATTCCTGGGAAGAATTCCGTTCCCGGGCCTTTTCTTCCAAGAAAAAAAATGTGGCATGGCGTAAGTATGCCGCTGCGGCTGCTGTGATAGTAATGTTCATTGGCACTGGTCTTTACTTTATAAAAGAGCCACTGAAAACGGATATTTCAATTGCAGGAAATGTGATCGAAAATACCACTTCGAAAGTAAAAACGATATTCTTGCCCGATAGTTCCAGGGTCGAATTGAGTCCGGCTTCCAAAATTGAATATACAGCTGATTTCTCTGTCAACAGAAAGATTGCATTAGAAGGGGAAGCTTATTTTAAAGTAAAAAAAGACAAGAAACATCCCTTTCAGGTTTTTTGCAAAGAGACGACCACAACCGTTCTGGGAACTTCTTTCATCGTAAAAGAATACGATCAAAAAGGAGTAGTGGTGGAATTGTATGAAGGCAGCGTTCAGATGAATGTAAAAGGGCAGGAGAAAAACTGGATACTGAAACCGGGTGAAAAATTCACGTATGGAGACGGTGCTGTTACAGTGGCTGATTTCGAAAGATTTATGGATTTTGACAACGAAAAACTCAATGCTGTTACAGCTTATGTAGAAAGCAATTACGGCTATCAACTAATCCTTCCCGAGACTTATCATGACAAGCGAATCACATTGCGAATCAACAAAAAAGAAGACTTAAAAACAATTGTCCAATTAATATCAGAAATGTATAACCTAAACTTTGAAGTAAATGAAGCATTAAAACAGATTACTTTTCAGTAGAAAAGAAAAGGATGCACTAGCCGCGAAACTACACATCCTCCTCATAGTCAGGAAAGCATAGCGCTTTCCCATTTAATAATATTCAAAAATACAAAATTTCATGAAGCATATAATTTCAGCATGCTTTTTTTTACTCAGTTTTAGTATGTTTTCCCAAAAGGTAACCGTAACTGTAGATCAAACGGTGACCTTAAAAGAAGTATTCAAGCAAATTGAGAATCAGTCCGACTTTAAATTTGCCTTTACCGATCAGATCGATGCAAGCCAAAAATATTTTAAAGAAAACAAGACCTTTAAGCAAATCGAAGTAGAGAAACTGATCGGAGAGCTGAACAAAATCTCGTCTGTTCAATTTTCAATTGTAGGTAATAATATTTTTGTCAAACAAAAAGTAACAAAAGCCGCTAAAAAAAAAAATAAGCTGAGCGGTCAGGTTTTTGATGAAAGTAAGCAGCCCGTTATTGGTGCTAATATTTTTATAAAGGAACTTTCTGTCGGGGCAACAACCGATGCGGATGGTAAGTTCTCAGTAGAAGTGGATAAAGGAAATTATACTGTTCAGATTAGTTATCTGGGTTTAAAAAATAAAGAAAAACAAATTACGGTTGCTGACGATGCCAGGATCAATTTTTACATGGATTCAGACAGTCAGGAACTGGAACAGGTAATTATCACCAACAGTAAGGCTGTTGATATCAGAAATACCCAGATGAGTGTCAACAAACTTTCTATGGAGGAAATCAAAAGGATTCCGGTAGCTATGGGGGAGCCGGATCCTTTAAAGTCACTATTAACATTGCCGGGTGTTACCAATGCAGGAGAAGCCTCTTCCGGTTTTAATGTTCGTGGAGGAGCAGCCGATCAGAATTTGATTCTTTTAGATGGTGCTCCGGTATATGGCGACTCTCATATGTTTGGATTTTTCTCGATTTTTAATGCAGATGTTGTAAATAGTTTGGATTTGTATAAAGGCGGTATTCCTTCTAAATTTGGAGGACGTGTTTCTTCTGTTCTGGATGTAACCCAGCAAACCGGGGATTTTGAAAACTACAAAGTAAACGGAGGTATTGGTTTAATTTCTAGCCGATTACTGGTGCAGGGACCAATCCAGAAAGAGAAAGGATCTTTTATTATTGCAGGACGTGCTTCTTATGCCCATCTATTTTTAAAGCTGGCAGATAATAAAAATTCTGCTATGTTTTATGATTTGAATGCGAAACTGAATTACCGTTTAGGTGCCAATAACACCATTGCTTTTTCGGGGTATTTCGGAAACGATGTTTTTGATATCAACGATCGTTTTTCCAGCACGTACGGAAACACAATGGGAATCGTAAGCTGGAAACATAAATTTTCGGATCAGGTTAACACCAATTTGTCCGTTTTCTACAGTGATTATAAATTTAATCTTGGTATACAGACCGAAAACTTTGAGTGGAACAACAAAATTACAAGTTACGGACTTAAGTATGCCTGGAATTATTCGGTTTCAGAAAAGTTAAAACTAAACTACGGAATTGATGGTCAGTATTATAATTTTAATCCCGGTACCGTACAGCCTACAAGTTCTGATTCGCAGTTTAATTACAAACAGCTCGATAAAAAATATGCCTTAGAATCTTCTGCCTATCTGGATTTCGAGCATCAGATTACGAAGAAACTGAATCTTCGCTACGGACTTCGTTACAGTATGTTTTATCGTTTAGGGGATGAAAATATCAATACGTACGAAAACGGAAATGCCGTAGTCTATAACCCGTTATACCATATTTACCAGGAAGGAACTCCAACCGGAAGTATAGCTTATGGAAAGGGAAAAACAATCAGTAAATTTAATAACCTGGAACCAAGAGTGGCATTATCGTACGCTTTTAATGATGATAATTCGGTAAAGGCCAGTTACAACAGAATGGCGCAGTACATTCACATGTTGTCGAATACCCAGTCTCCGCTGCCAACGACAATCTGGACACCAAGCGGCCCTTTTACAAAACCACAGCTGCTGGATCAGTATGCTGCGGGATATTTTAGAAATTTTAAGGATGGTGATTATTCTTTTGAAGGAGAATTATTTTATAAGAAAATCCAAAACCGTATCGATTATATTGACGGGGCAGATATACTGGCAAACAATGATATAGAACAGGTTATTTTAAATGGTAAAGCCAGATCGTACGGTATGGAATTATTGTTTAGAAAAAACACCGGAAATTTTACAGGATGGGTTTCCTACACCTTATCGAGGGCAGAACAAAAAACGCCCGGAAGAACCACAGAAGAACCCGGAATAGCAAATGGTGACTGGTATTTGTCAGGGTATGACAAACTGCATAATCTGAGCATTGTAGGGAGTTATGAATATAACCCAAAATGGTCTTTTAATGCTAACTTTTCCCTGCAGTCCGGTCAGCCGGTGACTTACGCCAATGAGTATTATGAATTTGGAGGGATCAATATTCCGAATTATTCCCTTAGAAATGAAAACAGGCTGCCGCTCTTTCATCACTTAGATCTGGCAGCGACTTATACGCCTAAACCCGATAAAAAGAAAGGATGGCAGAGCTATTGGGTATTTAGCATCTATAATGTCTATAACAGAAAAAATGCCGCTTCCATGACATTTGCTACAAATGAAGATACAGGAGCCAATGAGACCAGAAGACTGTCAATTTTTGGGATAGTGCCTGGTATTTCCTATAATTTTAAATTTTAATGAACATGCAAAGGATTCAAAACGATATTTTTAAAAGTAAAGCACTTACTTTATTCAGCCTTCTTTTTATGCTGTTTTTTTCATCTTGTGAAGATGTAGTAACACTTGATTTAGAAAGTGGTGCACCCAAAATAGTAATAGATGCCGAGATCATCTGGAAAAAAGGAACAACGGGTAGTGAGCAGGTCATCAAAATCAGTAAAACGGCTCCGTACTATAATACCACTACGCCAAAAGTTTCCGGAGCACAGGTACGAGTTGAAAATAGCGCTGGTACTGTTTTTACTTTTAACGAAACCGAACCCGGTTCTTATGTCTGTACTAATTTTGTTCCGGTTCTCAATACAGATTATACCCTTTTTGTAACCGCAGAAGGACACAGTTTTAAAGCCGTCGAAAAACTGACTTCGGTGACGCCAATTGATAAAGTAGAGCAAAAGATGGTTCCGGATTTTGGAGGAGAAGATGTAATCGAACTGACTTTTTATTATAAAGATCCTGCTGATCAGGTCAATTTTTATCTTACGGATTATAAAAGTGCATTCCTCCTTTACCCGGAGTATGAACTAAGCGATGATGACTTATTTAATGGAAATGAAATAAGCACAAGATTCTCAGATGAAGATATGAAGCCCGGAAACACCGTTGAGATTATGCATCGCGGCATTTCTAAAAACTTTTATAATTATATGAATTTACTTTTAGAAGGGTATGGCGGAAACCCTTTCTCTATTCCTCCGGGAAATGTCAGAGGTAATATTGTCAATACCACTGATGCCGATAATTTTGCTTTCGGTTATTTCCGACTTTGTGAAGCAGATGCGGTTTCATATGTAGTGAAATAAAATTTTTAATTGAAGGTTGATTTGTAATTACATCTGGCATACAATACGTAGGTCAGATGTTTTTTTAGGTTTATTTCAGAGCATCTTTGAGATCGTGATACCCTTTTTCTAAATAATGTTCACAATCCGGCCATAAAGTTTGTCCTTTGGTAATCCAGGATAATCCGAAAGCTTCTATGGCTACAGCTTCGAGAATAAATACCACCGGAACATTTTTTAAAAACGAGGGCTTAAAAACAAAATACACGCCAAGCAGTACAATGCAGGCAATAATAACCCAGCCGCAAATAATGTAGATCACATTTCGTTTCTTTTTTTGAGGGGTAACCACCTGTTGGTCGTCTTTTAACTTTGGAAAATAGACTAATGATATGATCGCCAGAGCAATAAAAAATAAACCGGCAAAGATAAAATGCCTTTCAATTCCAAAAACAATCGGAACAGCTTCATTGGCAACATGTATAGTAGTAGAGCGGGCGCTGGTGGTGGCTGTTGGACTAAAGGCAACACCAATACCGCAAAGGGCAGCAAGGGTCGTTAATCCTTTTTCTATACTATTGTATCCATTATACGTAAATAGAAATACGCCCAGTACACTCAACAATACAACCAGTACATCTCCATTGCTGGTGTAATAATAATCACTGATGGAGGGTTCGATGAGTTTTTCGCCGCTTGCCGTTTTGGTGGTCAAAACTAAAATAAGAGGAAGCAGTATTCCCGAAAAGCCAATTAAATTTCTCATGGTCAGATAAGACAGCACCAGTTCATTTTCTGCTTCTTTTTGTATATCTGATTTTTTAGTGGGCATGGTTTTAAGATTTAGGGGTTCTCAATTTCAGCTAACGAATCGTCTTTTTAGTAGGGCTAAGATAAGTTTTTTTGGGAAGAAAAACGCTAAACAGGCCATGATAAGAAAATCTAAATGTAGCGGATAATAACGGCATAATTCGTTAGAATTTATTCATCAGGTAATTCTAAATCCTTAAGATGAATTCTTAACTTTACCGGATGTATTAAAAGTTACATCGTTAAAAAATAGTAGTAAATAAGGACTTATGCTGATACAGGAAAACACAGGATTGATTCTAATTGATGTTCAGGGCAAATTGGCGCGTATCGTAAATGAAAGCGAAAAATTAATTTTCAATCTTGAGAAAATTATTCGTGGGGGTCAAATACTGGAATTGCCCATAATCTGGATCGAACAAAATCCGCAGGGACTTGGAGCTACAGTACCCGAATTAGCAGGACTGTTAAAAAATCAACAGCCTTTGGAAAAGTATTCTTTCAATGCGATGGAGAATGAAAGCTTTAAAAAGGCAATCATTGATTCAGGCAGAAAGCAATGGCTTATTTGCGGAATTGAAGCCCATATTTGTGTCTACCAGACGGTCTTAGGATTGTTATCGCATAATTTTGAAGTTGAAATTGTAGCCGATTGCGTTTCTTCGCGTGCAAAAGAAAATATTGATCTGGCCTTGAAAAAATTACAGCATAAAGGCGCTGATGTAACGACTGTTGAAATGTGTCTTTATGAGCTTGTTAAAAGTTCGAAAAATGAAGTCTTCAAAGAAATTCTAAACTTAATCAAATAAAAAAATCAACGTAAAATCAAAAACGAGTTAAATATCTTAATCAGGATAATTAACTCGTTTTTTATAATGTATATCTGCTGTTTTTCAATGCAGAAGAAGCGTATTAAGCTTTCCCCGCAGCGCTTTTATCTACAAGAAACAGCAATTCTCCTGAAACAGGTTTTATCAACTGCATCGGATAGGTAGCGGGATTGTAATCTCCATGCAATACTTCCTTCAGGGCAGGTGCTTTCTTTTCACCAAAAGCGACTACGACAATCTTCTCTGCTTTGTTAATCAGCGGAGCAGTCAAAGTGATACGGTGCATGTTCTGGGATTCAAGACGATAGGCGGCTACCCATTTTTCTTTTTCGTTTAAAACGGCTTCTCCCGGAAAAAGGGAGGCGGTATGGCCATCATCTCCCATTCCCAGTAAAATAAGGTCAAATTTTCCGTCCGGTCCCAAAATACTTTTTACGGATTGTTCGTATTTCACCGCATAATCTTCAGCTGAAATACCATCTTCATACATGGTAAAAATATTTTTTTCAGGAATCGGAACATGGCTTAGAAGCGCCTCGAAAGACATTTTCGCATTACTCAGGTTGTCGTCAAGCGGAACCCAGCGCTCATCACCCCAAAAAATATAAACTTTACTCCAGTCAATTTTGGTTTTATATTCAGTTGAAGCCAATAGGCGGTAAATACCCGCAGGCGATGAACCGCCGGTAAGTACAGCCGAAAATTGCCCTTTCTCCGTTATTGCTTTTTGGGCGGCTGTTACAAAAATGTCCGCCGCTGTACTATTAATAGCTTCTATAGTATCAAATATCTGTATCATTTTAAACTTTTTCGTTTTCAGTTGGTGTATTAGGAACCCAGGCATGTCCTTGTCTTGCCAATAATTCATCTGCAGCTTCAGGTCCCCAGCTTCCGGCTTTGTAATTCGGAAAATTGGCTGGTGCATTATTTTTCCAGAATTCCTGAATCGTATCAATGGCATCCCAGGCCTGTTCTACCTGATCCCAACGCATAAACAGGGTAGGGTCTCCCACCAAAGCATCAGAAAGCAGTGTTTCATAAGCTTCCGGTGACATCGTAGAACACTGAAAATAATCAAATACCATTTCTGCAGGTCGTAATGAAAGTGACAGACCCGGTTTTTTGGTCATAAATTGCAGCTTGATATCCATTGCCGGCTGAATATTGATAATAAGTCGGTTAGGCGTCATTCCTTCATTGCCATATGAAAAGGAGGAGTGTGGTACCGGTTTAAACTGAATGATAATAGAAGATTGTTTTTCCTGCATTCTTTTTCCGGAACGCAGATAAAACGGAACACCCTGCCATCTCCAGTTGTCCAGATATATTTTCATGGCCACATACGTTTCCGTATTGGAGTCCGGTGCAATTCCTTTATCCTGGCGATATCCCGCAACAGGACTGCCCTTTATAAAACCGGCATCGTATTGCCCTCTTACGGTATAATGATCCACTTCTTCCGGTTTGATGCGGCGAATAGAGCGCAGTACATCTGCTTTACGGTTTCGGATATCATCCGCCCCCAGTGAAGCCGGTGCCTCCATAGCCGTCATGCATAAAATCTGAAGCAGGTGGTTTTGTATCATATCCTTCAAAGCGCCGACTCCTTCATAAAATCCGCCGCGCTCTTCAACCCCCACTTCTTCGGCCACCGTAATCTGGACAAAATCAATGAAATTGCGGTTCCATAAAGGCTCAAACATCGAATTACCAAAACGGAAAGCCAGTATATTCTGAACAGTTTCTTTGCCTAAATAATGATCGATGCGGTAAATCTGTTCTTCCTTAAAGGTTTGTGAGAGCATTTCATTGAGTTCAATCGCTGAAGCCTTATCGTAACCAAAAGGTTTTTCAATAATAATCCGGTCTTGCCCGACATTAGGCGTAAGCCCTATTTTTTTAATATAAACTGAAATAGTAGTGATGAAGGAAGGTGCAATTGACAGGTAAAAAAGTCGATTGGCACGAATCCCGAAAGTCTGATCAATACTGGTTAATTTTGAATTTAATTCATGATAAGATTCTTCTTTGTCAATATCATGCCTTAAATACGTTATACGGGAGATGAAGTCCTTCGTTTCTGCACTGGATACATCTGATTTTCTTGAAAACGTTTTTAAATTTTCAAGGACGTAATTGCGAAATTCGGCATCACTTTTTTCAGCCCTTCCAAGTGCTATGATCTGAAATTTTTCCGGCATTCGGCAATCCAGAAACAGATTTTGAAAGGCAGGAAAGAGCTTTCTTTTTGCCAGGTCACCCGAAGCTCCAAAAATTACGATAATAGTTGGGTTGATATTTTTTACAGTACTCATTTTTGCGTCGCTTAAAGGTTCTTAATCATTCCATTCCGTATGAAAGACACCAGGGGCATCAATACGTTCGTAGGTGTGCGCTCCAAAATAGTCGCGCTGTGCCTGAATTAGGTTGGTAGGAAGATTTTCAGATCGGTAAGCATCAAAATAAGCCAGAGAATTCATAAGTCCTGCAACCGGTAATCCCTTCTGTACGGCAAACTGAATCACGGTTCTGATTCCGTTCTGACTCTCATTAAGTTTTGCGGCAATATCGGCATCTAAAAGGATGTTCGGTAAGTTGGCGTCTGTGGCAAATGCTTTTCTGAAATCTTCCAGCACATTTGCACGAATGATACAGCCTCCACGCCATATTTTGGTAACAGTCTCCAGATTCAATTCGTAATTGTATTCCTTAGAAGCAGTTCTCAGCTGAGCCAGTCCCTGCGCATAAGTAATCAGAATAGCAAAATATAAGGTTGACTTTAGTGAAGCAATGGCTTCGGCGGCATTTACAGCTGCCGGATCGTTATTCCAGATCAGTTTCGTGGCTGCCTCAATTCTTTCGGGTTTGCTTTTAGACATATCGCGCATCACTACCGCAGCATCAATGGTCGGAACCGGAACCTGCAGGTCCATGGCATTCTGGGAAGTCCATTTGCCTGTTCCTTTCGATTTGGCCCAGTCTGATATTTGGTTGATAAGTCTCAGGCCGTTTTCGTCTTTTTGTTTCAGGATATGGCCTGTTATTTCAATCAGGTAGGATTTAAGATCAGTCTCGTTCCACTCTTCAAAAGCTTTCTGAATGGTATCTTCATCGAGATTATAACCACGTTTCATGAGGTCATAGATTTCAGAAATGAGCTGCATAATTCCGTATTCGATTCCGTTGTGAACCATTTTAACGTAGTTTCCGGCGGATCCGTTTCCTAAGTATTCCACACAAGGTTCTCCTTCAACTTTTGCTGCTATCGCTTCAAAAATAGGGCGAAGTCTTTCATAGGCTTTTTTATCTCCTCCGGGCATCATGCTCGGACCGAATCGGGCTCCTTTTTCGCCTCCGGAAATTCCCATACCAAAGAAGTGGATTCCTTTAGCCGATAATTCGACAAATCTTCGGTCGGTATCGGTAAAATACGTATTACCGCCATCAATGATAATATCTCCTTCGTCAAGATGTGGAAGCAGGCTTTGAATGGCGCTGTCGACAGGTTTTCCGGCAGGTACCAATAGCATGATCGCTCTTGGACGCTGAATTAATCCGACAAAATGTTTAACGTCTGTTGTTGCTTCGAGTGTATGTTCCGCATCAGCTTCCTTTTGAAGAGAGTTGACCTTTTCCGGATCTAAATCTAATCCTGCTGCGGCAAATTTTTGGCTGGCAATGTTTAAAAGTAAGTTACGGCCCATTACGCCGAGACCGACAATGCCAAAATCAAATGTGTTCATAGTTTTTCAAATTAACTAAATTATTAGTGTGCTGTTGTTCACAATACTGCAAGAAAATACGCTGTATTGCTTATGTCGTGCTAAATTAGACAAAAAGGTTGGAATATTAAACAATTAAGCCCAGCCTTTAAATCTTTGCCAAATAAACTTGACATACGAACAAAATTAAAGGAAAAGTCGCATAAAAGGGATCTCTTTCCGAAGTGCCTTTTTCAGAGGGCGGGTAAATTATTTTTGTGTTATAAAATCACTTCAGGTTGTAGATCAAATATTAATAAATCATTAAATGACGAAGCGCGTAAAATAACGGATGTTAGTTTAAGATAATTTTGTAAGGATTGTTTACCTATTTTAAAACTGCATTATGAATACTATTTTGATCACCAGATTGCGCGACGGAGATGATTCTTCTTTTAAGGAAATCTATGAGCTATATCATTTCAAAGTATTTTGTTTTGTCAAAAAATATACGGCCCAGCTTGCAGATGCCGAAGATATCACCCAAAATGTTTTTATTCACCTCTGGAAGTACCGCACTAAAATTGAACCGGGAATAGCGCTGGATGCCGTTTTGTTTAAGAGCAGTAAACAGGAAATTTCAAAATGGTATAAAAAGCAAAATAAAGTTCTCTCGGTCGAATACGTTCAATTGATAAAAGAACTGGATAGTGCTGATGAAGTGGACGAGAACATTTCGCTCAAGCTGGAAAAATTAGAAATGCTGTTGCAGCAAATCCCTGAAAAAAGGAGAAAAATTTTTACACTGCATAAGTTTGAAGAAATGAGTTATAAGGAAATTGCACTGGAAATGGGCATGTCTCAAAGTGCTGTTGCCAACCAGATTTCCAAAACACTGCAATACCTTAAAAAGAATTCCGTAAAAAGCTATGAACTGTATTGGTTTGCCCTGGTATTCATCAATCACTACTAGGCGCTTATTTTTCATTTCAGTTTTATAGGTTATTACTGCAGGAGGCATCAGACAATGGTCAGGATCAGAACTCCTATGTAAATTAAATGTAACTTATTTTTTAGCTGTTTTAGCTAACTAACTGTTTGTTAGTGTTTTGTTGTTGTTTGTTTTTTTAGAGCATTAACAAAAGGTTAAGTGTCGCATACCCCCGTGATTTTTTGAAGCAGAATAATCTAATGTACATAAACAGGAGATATTCGCGATTTTTCCTGGTACAATTAATTTTACTGATACATAATGAAATCGAACAGACTACGTGAAGAATGGGATGAGTTGCCGCAAAAAGGAATATTTTCTGATGAAATAAAATTCAGGATGTGGAATACTATTCAAAATGCCACAATTAAAAAACGCAAACGTATTTATCAAAAAGCAATTGCGGCCTGTATTATTCTTTTTATTTCTATTGCAGGATATCAGTCTTTTTCTGCCTTAGATTTTGTTACAACTCCTAAAGTGGTCACTCACACCTTTCCTCAGGATATCCGATTATTGCGTTTATCTGACGGAACAAAAGTATGGGTGAATGAAAATACCCAAATTGAGTATCCGGAACATTTTGCAGCCAACGAACGAATTGTAAAATTAAAAGGAGAAGCTTTTTTTGAAGTGGCACGAGATACCACGAGGCCTTTTATCATTAGTTCCGGTGACATCAAAACGACCGTTTTGGGTACTTCTTTTGATGTGAAAGCGTACGGAAAAATAGCGGAAGTAAATGTACGTACAGGTAAAGTAAAAGTAGAAAGCTCCCAAAATACTGTTTTTTTAGAAAGAGGAGATGCGGCGCTGCTTAGTCCCGAAAATAAGACCCTCAAAAAACACAGAATAACAGTTTTGGAACCGGAATGGAAAAAAGCACTCCTCGATGTTGACGGATTAAGTCTGGTAACCGTTATCCAAAAGCTGCAGGCAGATCACAATTTCACCCTGAAATACGCCAGTGAAGATTTAAAATTATTGCAGATAAAAGGAACCCTGGATACCAGACAGGGAATCCCGGAAATAATACAGACTATTGCTTTCGCTTTAGAAGTAACGATAAAACCTATTGGTGACAATACTTATATGGTCAGCAAATAGAGATGCAATTTCCTGACAAGACAACAATATCAAACTATAATAAACAAATACACACCTAAAACAAATTATTGACTTATGAGCGATTTTTTCAGGCAATTTTCAATTGCTGTACAAATTCTGTTTTTCAGCCTGTTTCTCGGTACAGCGAGTATATATGCACAATCTGGCACCGTGTCAGTAGATTTTAAAAATGCTTCGCCAAAAGATATTTTTGAAAATTTAGAATCCCGGACTCCCTATCGCTTTGTTTATCAAAAAGACATCGATTTTAGTAAACCGCTTGTGACGCTAAAAAAAGACAATGTTAGTATCGATGTTATATTACAGGAACTTCAGGTGCTGACCAATTTAAATTTCAGAAGAAACAACACCAATATTGCGGTCAATAAAAAAACGGCTTCCACCAAAAAAGTAGGAAACATTTCGGGAAAAGTCGTCGATAAAAACGGTCTTGCTTTACCGGGTGCCTCCCTAAAAGTAGTAGAGACCGGAAATACTACGGTTTCAGATTTTGATGGAAATTATTCCTTTAGTCTGGAAGAGGGAACTTATGCATTGGAGATCAGTTATGTCTCCTTTCAAACTCAGAAAATTACAGACATAAAGGTATCCGGGGAATCTGATGCCGTATTGAATGTAGTGCTAAAAGATGATGCAGAATCCCTGAATGAAGTGGTGATTACCCAAACTTACCAAAAAGCGACTGCTTCTACCGAAGGAATGCTGCTGCAGCAAAAGAAAGCGGCTCAGTTTTCAGATGGTATTTCTGCCGAACAAATTGCCCGAACTCCGGATAAAGATGTTGGAAGTACCTTAAAAAGAATCACGGGCGTCACTACAATTGATGATAAATATGTAGTCGTGCGTTCTATGGGGGAGCGTTGGAATCAGGCGGTAATGGACGGAGTGAATCTTCCGAGTACCGATCCGAACCAGCAACAGTTTAATTTTGACATTATCCCTACCGCGATGGTAGAAAGTGTTATTGTCAGTAAAAATGCCACTCCGGATATGAATGCCAATTTTGCCGGTGGTTATGTAGAGGTAAAAACCAAAGATATTCCGAAGAAAAATTTTATGACATTCAGCATAGGAACTTCCTATAACAGCCGAAGCACTTTTAAGGATCGCCTGACGAAACAAGAGGGAGAAAGCGATTATATCGGATTCGATGATGGTACGAGAAGTTACCCTTCCGGTTTGGTAAATATCGCTGTACCTACTACCGAAGCAGCATCAGGGCCTTTTTTAGAACAATCCAAAAGGTTTACCCAGGATAATTTTACAACGTATAAAACATATGCCGCTCCGGGAACTTCAATGCAATTTGCCGTAGGCCGTGTTTATGAACTAAAAGACAATAACAAATTTGGTTTTGTAGGTTCGCTGATCTTCAAAAACACACAGGATCAGTTAAAAATTGATCATACAGAGAGAGGATCTTACATGCCTAATACGGAATTTACAGCCGGACCGGAAAATGGTTATTCGACTTTTAAAAAATATGGATTTAAAAATTCAGGTGCCGCTTATAATTTCAATTCAACACTGGGGGGAATGTTTAATGCGGGAATTCAGTTGGGAAAGCATAAAATTACAACCCGAAATACCTACATGCACATGTACGACAGTCAATTGACTCAAATTACGGGTTGGAATTTATATAATGGTAATTTAGAGCAAATAGTAGAAGGAAGCTTTTTACCGTTTACACAGGAAACAAGTTATCCTGTCTACCAAAAATTTATACAAAACAAAATTGAAGGTAATCATCGTTTTGAAAATTTTGAAATTAACTGGTTTGGTGCTTTTACAACTACATCAAAAGACACTAAGGATGCTACTTTTTTGACACAGCGTAGAAAAAAAGTTGGAGACGATGTGCTTTTATATCAGGAAATTTACAATAGCTCGCCGGATAATTTTAAGAGATCAAATTTTACCAATAGTGAAAAAGATTATAATGTAGGAATTAATTTTAACTATGCTTTTGATATTGGGGAATCGATTAAAAACAATATCAAAGCAGGTTATTTCGGTACCTATAAAAAAGCAACTAATCAGCAGGAAACAGCAGCAATGGTTACTTTAGGACAGCCAACTGAAACTGCTGTTGTTGATTTTCCTTACTCCCAATTACTCGATGGCTCCTATTATAAGTGGGGTGGTTTCGGATGGAACAGAATCACTACTTATGGCAATGAATATATAGGAGATGTTAAAATTCATTCTCCTTTTTTAATGCTCGATAATAAAATCAATCCATACATAAGATTGGTATGGGGAATGCGCGCCGAGAGTTATGTGTATACTCAGATTGCCAGCCAGTCTGATAATTCAGGCAGTTTTGAAACCGCACAATTAGACGATGATGTCTGGCAATATCTTCCTTCGGCAAATTTAACGATAAGCCCGACAAACAAAATGAATGTGAGACTCGGTTATAACAAATCGGTCCTGCGTCCTCAGTTTGCAGAGCGTCTGAACATGCCCTATTATGATCCGGTACGTAATGCACAGGTTTTAAATTACACTGGAGGAATTGTTTCGACTTTAGTAGATAGTTTTGATTTTAAGACGGAATGGTTTCCAGCTCCGGGTGAAATTATTTCTTTTGGTATTTATCATAAAAATATTAAAAAACCAATTGAAGGTGTTACACAGATAGGAGCAGATGGGGGCACGAGATATATTTATAACATGAATTCCGATAGTGCTAAACTTTTTGGAGTTGAATTTGAAATTTATAAAAATTTATCCTTTCTGGGTGAAGGAGATCTTTTAAAGAAAATATTTCTGTGCGGGAATGCAGCATTCAATGATACCAAGGTTACGGGATATGTAAAAATAGATGGTACCGGGGGACTTTATGAAGCAAACCGACCATTATA
The DNA here is from genome assembly GCF_004345565.1 of Flavobacterium circumlabens. GTDB lineage: Bacteria > Bacteroidota > Bacteroidia > Flavobacteriales > Flavobacteriaceae > Flavobacterium > Flavobacterium circumlabens. The sequence continues at coordinate 254,815 of NZ_SLWA01000007.1, forward strand.
TGGTCAGGCACCTTATAATTACAATTTAGGTCTGGATTATATTGGGGAACGCGCAGGGTTCAGTATTAGACACAATGCAATAGGCGATCAGTATATTTTAGTAGGATTTGATTATGATGCAGAAGAAATACGCATGCCTTATGCAGTTACAGATGTTCAGGTCAGCTACAAGTTGTTTAAAGAAAAGAATTTAGAAATAAAGTTAGGAGTTAAAAATCTTTTTGACACGGCTATTGAGACATACAATAATTTCAATAGTTATTCAAAGATTAATGATGTCGAATTCGGATCCAATCCAAGAGATCAAAGAGGACTTGGTGCTGGAGCCACAGATAAATACGATCCTTTTATCGATCAAAAAAAGTTTAAAGCCTGGAGCGGAAGAACCATAAGCTTTTCTATGAATTATTCTTTTTAGTAACATTGAATTGCTGATTTCAGTAATAAAAGACTACTAAAATTAAGAAAACGTTAAGGATAAATTTTCACGTGATTTTTTACTCTGTTGAAATCTAATGTATATAAAGGACCATAGATTTTTTAATATCAATAAAATCGGTTTCCAAATTAATTTCTTTGAAAAAAGGTTGCAAGTAGTTACTAAACATTTCAGACGTACATAATCTGCAAAAAAAACCAGACCGGAAAACGGATCAGAATGGTAAAATAGATTTTCACGTTCTCTAATATTTGCGGTTGTATTTGTTTCCGGTTAGAAGAGAAATGACCTTTCGCCTGTGCCCTGAAAGTGAAAGAAGAATATGCAGGGATAAGTCTCCGGTGGTAAACGGAAAGCTTATTAAAAAACTTTACCAAAAAAGGAAAGGTCAGAGGGAAGAAAATTTGCTGCTCTCCCCAAAGACCTCAAGTGTAAAATATAAGCAGCAAAGTTAATCAAAATTCAGTTATCATGAAAAAAGTTTTTTTGTTCGCGATTGCAATTATTTTCTTCAATTCTTGTCAAAATGATGAAGCAAGTGCTGATTCTTCATTTGCAATGAAATCTGCCAGCGCAGATTATTCAGGTTATCCTGCTACAGTACAAACTGTAAGTGGTAACATTACTACTAACACTACCTGGACAAACGACAGAGTTTGGGAAGTTAGCGGAGTTGTTCGTGTAATAGGAGCAAAATTAACCATACAACCAGGAACTTTCATTAAAGCTAAAGTATTAGCCAGTGGAGCTACAGGTGTAGTGGTAATTACTAAAACAGGTCAGATCGATGCTCAGGGTACTGCAACAGCACCTGTTATCTTTACAAGTTATAATTTGTTAGACGGAAATGCTACTACAAAAGCAACTCCCGGAGATTTTGGAGGACTTGTTCTTTTAGGAGATGCTCAGGTAAATACAGGTTTAACTACCAATATTATCGAAGGTTTAGGAGATCAGCCAACACCATCTGATTTTTATTACGGAGGAACAAACAATACACACAGCGCCGGAGCTTTAAACTATGTTCGTATCGAGTATGCAGGTCGTATTTTAGATGCAGCTACAGGTGTTGAAATCAATGGTTTAACTTGTGGTGGTGTTGGTAGCGGTACTGTTATTGATCACGTTCAGGTATCTTACGGAAGAGATGATTCATTCGAATTCTTCGGAGGAACAGTAAAAGCAAGCCATTTAGTTTCTTTTGCTCCGGATGATGACAATTTCGATTTTGACTTTGGTTACACAGGAACGATCAATAAAGCAATCGCTATTGCTGATACAAACTCGACACATAGTTTAAGCGGTGGAAACCCGGATTCAAACGGTATCGAATTAGATAATAACGCGACTGGTACTTCGACTACAATTATCACAAGACCGGTAATTTCTGAATTATCAATCATTGGTGCAAATTCAATTGCAGGTGGAGCTCTTTATGAAAATGCAATCCACGTACGCAGATTAGGACAAATAAGCCTTACAAATGCTACTGTTACAGGATATGTTACAGGAATCAGATTTGAGTCTCCTTCATTACCTGCAAGTTCTGCAAGAAGCTTTTTATCCGTACATGCTTTCACTGATCCTATATTGCCGGTTGGAACATCTTTAGGTGCAGGAAGTTCACCAGCGTCTACTGCTACAATTGCAGATTCATGGGCTTTAACACAACCATTTTTTAATATTGCTACATTAAACTTAGCAGGAGCTACAGGTGCATTTAAGACAGAACAAAACTGGACAAACACCTGGACAAAGTTTATTAATTTCTAATTAATACTATAATTATTTAAATAATTTAACAGGGCTGTCTAAAAGGTGTGTTTATTGTTTTTTTACTAAAAAGGAGGATATGTTCGTATGCAGTGTTGGTATGCATCTGTCCTTACTTTTTAGGCAGCCCTTGTTTTAAACAAAAAAAAATGAAAAAAAAATTACTTGTATTCGCTTTTATGCTCGTTTCCGGAATTGCATCTGCACAATTTACCATATGGGAAGATGATTTTGAGGATTCAGATGTGTCTGACTGGACTTTATTAGATACAGACGGGGATGCCGTTAATTGGCTTGCTCGTACCAATCTTCAGGTAGATGAAAATTATGCTGTGATAGAAGGTACTAATAAGATCTTAGGGACGTATAATATCAATACGGAAACGCTGGAGTCTCTTGGGCGTACACAAAATAACTGGGCCATTGCTCCGGCAGTCGATTTGTCTTTTTACAGCGGCGGCATGCAATTAATCATAAATGCACAAAAAGCAATATTTGACGTCACTAATAACTTGTACGTTTACGCTTCTGTCACCGATACAGCTCCGGGTTCTTTTACTCAGATCGCCACTGTAGAAATAAAAAGAGAGGATATGTTAGCTACTGAATTTAAAGATTTCACAGTAGATATTTCTCAGTTCGCAGGTAAGTCACAAGTATATTTCGCTCTTGTAAGCGCACCGGATCTTGCTATTGGTTACGAAATAGACAAAATTTCAATTACAGCCGCTTCATTAGGATTGGAGGACATACAAGGAAAAAAAGCAACAGTATTAAAACAAAATCCTGTAAAAAATTATTTGCAGTTGCAGTTAAGCGATGCTTTAAATGCAGAAGATATTGCTGTAAAAATATACAATACAGCAGGTACATTGGTTAAAGATGCCAAGTATAACGATTCAGGGATATTACTTGATAATCTGTCAGCCGGTGTGTATTATCTTGTTCTTGAAGACGGTGAAAAAGTTGAAAAAATCAAATTTATAAAAGAATAAGCACTCCTTTTTTACACACTGTTCAGGAAATCATTTGTACCCGCAGAAAACAATTAAGGCATCAATAAAACAATCATTTTTAATAATTTACAATTAAACGCATGGATAATTTAGTTAAAGTAGTAATTGCTTTTTTAATCACCACTATTTGTCTTTCCTCTTGTACCAATGATAATTTAATTCCGATCAATCAGGAGCAAAAGGCAGGAAAAGTGGTCATAAAAGGATATAATGCAATGCCCGATTCTATTCAGGTTTCATTAGATGGCAAATTGCTGCTTATTGACAAGCATGATGCTTTTGTGAAAAAAGTAGAAAAAACATACGAATTTGTATTTTATGATAATAGTATTAAAACAATAGCCATTATCAATAAAAAAACAAAGCAAATACTGCATTCCTACACCTTTACTACCGCTAAACCAGTGGATACACTTTCATTCTATGCCAAAGAAAATATCTGGATTGAAAATGTACTGTCGCAGAAACCCGGAACTTTAAGTACAACAAAACACACTGGATACAGATTCATTTTTCCAAATTTCAATCTGTATGCAAAAAGCAGCTATACCGGTACTTTGGATGCGATCATCACAAAAGCAAACGGACAGGAAATCGGGGTAGTTCAGAATATAACGAAAAACAGTTTTAGTACTTTTTTGGAATTTCCTTTCAGTTCACCACCGATCATAAATGTTGAGCTTGTGAAACACGGAACCAGTGAATCATATATACCTGGAAAAAAAGTTACTTTTCAGACCATTATGCAAACCAATAAATCCAAATTAATCGTTTTGGAAGAAAAAGCAGATGCAAATGGTGTTTTTTCAGGAGTAGAAGGAACAATTAATTTAACCGATTATTTTTCTTTTTAAATTTTTAAAGAACCAATTTGAATGCTGCAGTATCCATGAAAAAATATCATTTTATTTTTAAAGGTCTTCTTTTTATTCTTTTTTCCCTCGCGGTTTCCTGCCAGAGTGAGGATGAACCCATTGTTTACAAAGAAGGCAGTACCGAATATGTAAACAGCTGGATGTACGAACAGATGAAAAAGTATTATCTATGGAGTGAAAACATATCGGATCGTACCAATTTGTCTTTAGATTCAAAAGAATATTTTAAGAAATTATTGCAGGCAGACGACCGGTTTTCTTATGCTACCCAAGCGTCGTCACCGGATACATTTCCCAAAAGTATCAGAAGCAGCTATGGATTTGATATGGCTGTTATAGAATACGAGGGAAAAGTCTACGGAATGGTTTTATTTGTACTTTCAGATTCCCCTGCCGAACGAAATGGCATGAAAAGAGGCCAGCTCATCAAAGCCATTAATGGTACCTTATTCAACAGTCAGAATTTTGAGAAGCTGTATGTCGATTTAGCCCATTCGGATCAGGCAAAAATACAGTTAACAGAATATGCTGCACAAACAGGCTTTTCAGCAGTAAAAGAAATAGAGTTAGGGCGTGGTTTTACTTTTTCCCAGCCTATGATTCATAAGGTTATTCTAAACAATACCGAAAAAACAGGCTATCTCGCCATTCCTCATTTTGATATTGGACTTGCATCACCCTTATTGCAGGTTTTTCAGGATTTTAAAAATCAATCGGTTACCAAAGTTATTATTGATCTAAGATATAACGGAGGAGGAGATGTTTCATCGGCTGCAGCATTAAGTATTATTCTGGCGCCTGATATTAAACCGAATGATTTGTTTATAAAGTTCAAAGGAAATAAAAATGGAGGCCTGGTCAACAAATCGTTTAAGGAAGCGCTGGAAATGAATGAACCTACTGTTAGCTATGAAGCCTTACGGGCGGCACATCCGGCCATTGAGGAAGTATATGTTTTATGTGGAAGCCATACTGCATCGGCTTCTGAAATAATTATAAATAATTTAAAACCCTTCATGAAAGTCATTTCCATAGGGGAGAAAACAACAGGAAAAGATGTGGCAGGTTTTGCTATAGAAGACAACAGGATTTCGGGTCAGCAGGGATGGACACTCTATCCGGTTATTTATAAACTAGCAAATGCCAGCGACGAAGGCAATTACAGCAATGGCATAACACCTTCTGTTGTACTAAATGAAATACAAAATCTGGAAATATTTCCGCTTGGAGATACCAGGGAAACTTTAATGAATCGGGCACTGAACGGGGTATCGGCTGCTAAACAAAGTACTTTTTCTTCTGTAAAAGTAATTCCTCTGAAAACAATTCAGAATGACACGGATCATTTTCTGGAGGTCAATTTTAAATAAAATTCCTAAAAGGCAGTAGGAAGATAAGAGCACACAGATCGGGGCATTTCTGTATTTGAAGCACTATCTTGCCTGTTAGTAATTTTATGAAGTGTAAGAGAGTAGTTTTTTTATTCTATAACAATCCTAGTTTTTTTGCTTTTTCTATTAAATCCTTATCACTTCCTTTTCCTTGTAAAAGCTGATCTTTTATGCTTGCTTTTCTCTTTTCTATGGCACTCATGGAAAGCGGAATATAATCGGGAAGATTAACTGTTTTAACACCTTCAGAGATCAAAATCAAAATGTGATTATCGTGGTTGTCCCAGTTTATATTTTTTTTGAATAATTCTCTTTGCGATTCAATTATCGTCTGACTCCGGAATATCTCTCCTTCCATAATTTTTTTACAAATAATTGGAAATAGTTCAAAATTGATATCACTTTTGGCTATAAATCCTTCCGGCTTTAAGCTTTTGATGATCTTATCTACCGTCAAAGGCTCACTGTGCATAGTAAGAAGTACGATCTTACAGTTGGGAAATCTTTGCCGGAGTAATAAAGCCAGATCAGTACCATTATTGATATTGGCCTTTTTGTAAGAAGGCAGATTAATATCCAATAAAGCAAAATCTATAGTTATATCTTGTTTCAGATAGAAATTTATTTTATTGTATGCATCTTCACAATTGTAGCTCTTTATAAAATCAGGTGTTTTGTTTTGATAATTATTTTCAGATAGTAGGTTAATATAACTGTCAACGGTCATGGGGTGATCGTCAACTATCAAAATGCTAAAAATCATATTTATTTAATTATTTATAGCAAATCTAACTAAATATTACGGATAAACCGTACAATTAAAATAAATCTTCTTTATTTTTTTTCTTTAAATTATTGTGAATTTAAATTGATATTCTAAAGATAAAAGTATAATTTATAGCATTATATGCTGTAAAATAAGGGCTTTTCAATTTAATTCAAATTAAATAAGTGTTTTTTCCAATGTTATGGATTTGTAATATTAGAGATAACATTTAGAACTGTTTTCGATATGTTACTGCCTGATTGTAAAGGAATTGAATTTTCACAAGTAATGTTGATTTTTATACATAAGTACTGTCCTTTTTTTATACCCAAAATTTAAAACTGTAATTGATCCGATACTCTCAAAAGATTTAATAGTGAATTGCAGTAAGATATTTTGTACTCCGAAGTTAAAATAGAAGCCAGCCTTTTGGCTTTTTTAGCATAATCTTTTCTTAAATTAAATACGATTCCCCTTAAACGAAAATCCCGTGTCAAAAGCTGCTCATTTGATATTTTATTCAAAACCTGAAATTTTAAGTATCGTTTTTAAATAAAATTTGGAGTCAGTTGACGGTCCAATTCGAATTATACCTTCCGGTAAGAGAATCTGTACAACATTTGTGTCGTTAAGGCTTTTTAAAAATTAATTAATTATTTGAATTCACCCTCAATTACGACTGTTTTTTTAATAATTCTAAAGTATTTTAGTTAAAATTAAGAATTTTCTTCTAAAATATGTAATGTGTTTTAAATCAGGTATTTATACGCTATTTTAAATCCTCTTCTTTTACGAATTTTAGCATACTTAAAATTAATCTTACAAACGAGATTATTTTTTGTAAATAAAATGGAGCAAAATTCAATCTCAGAAAATAGCGGTTGACCACCATTAAACTTTATTAACCCTTTAAAAACCAGAATTATGAAAATGAACAAAAAAGCACGCATTCCGTTCTTTGGAATGTTTACGACCAGAAGCCCTCCCCATTTTTTATCAGATTTTAAAATTTAAAAATACAAACCATTAAATCTAAATCACATGAAAAAATTATACCAATTTATTTTCCTTTGTGTATGCGGAATAACCTATTCGCAAACTCAAAACGATATCGAAACGATCAGGTCTAACAGTAATTTATCAGAACTGGAATCGTTAAGTTTAAAATATAAGGCCGAAGCCGAGAGAAACAAAGCATTAGCTTTAAGTTTGGCCAAAACGAACGGCTGGAGTGTGACATTTACCAATAAGGATGGAACTGTGAGCGAGTTAATGGGCGTTTCTCCGGACGGCAAATCACCAATTTATTTTACACCGGATAATGTAAATGCCGCCAAATCTACCAGAGCAAACTTTTTGAATTCAGGCGGCGGATTGGGACTCAACCTTAATGGGCAATCCATGACTGCCTACGTCTGGGATGGCGGCGCTACACTTCCTACTCATAATGAATTTGGGGGAAGGGTTTCTATTCTGGATGGTGTTACTCTTCTCACAGCCAATAATAATAGCCAGCACGCCAATCACGTGACCGGAACTATTGTAGCAGCAGGTGCTGTTGCAGCAGCAAAAGGAATGGCCAATCAGGCAAATGCAAAAACCAATGAATGGAATAACGACTTAGCTGAGGCTGGTACAGCCGCTACAAACGGAATGTTATTATCCAATCATTCGTATGGATGGGGCTTAAGAAATGCTTCAGGTGCTGTTATTATGGCACCCTGGAGGTTTGGAGCCTATGAAACATTTGCAAGAGATTGGGATAACCTAATGTTTAATGCTCCTTATTATTTAATGATAAAAGCGGCAGGTAATGATGGTACCGATAATACGGCAAATACCAGCCCGTTAGGAGGTAATGCCAGTTATGATAAACTTACAGGATATGCCACTGCCAAAAACAATCTGGTTATTGCCAATGCCAATGATGCTGTTATTAATGCTACTACAGGGGCATTAACAAGCGTAACTATTAACACCTCAAGCAGTCAGGGGCCAACAGATGACTTAAGAATAAAACCGGATCTTACAGGAAACGGAACTTCAGTATATTCAACAGCTACACTGACAGCAACACCAACACCTTTGACTAACAGCAGTTACGGGAATGCAACGGGAACTTCTATGGCCTCTCCAAATGTTACAGGGACTTTACTTTTATTACAGCAGCATTATAAAAATCTGAAAGGGAATTTTATGCGTGCAGCAACACTAAAAGGATTGGCTTTACACACTGCAGATGATGCCGGGGCAACAGGACCTGATGCTATATTTGGCTGGGGTTTACTGAATGCCAAATTTGCAGCAGAAACCATTACAAAAAACGGAACATTTGCCATTATTCAGGAACATACCTTACCAAACGGAAGTAGCTACAGTTTTCCTGTAACCTCAGATGGTGTAAATCCATTAATTGCTTCTATATCCTGGACAGATCCTGCCGGAACAGCCAATTTGGGAAGTATTGTAAATGTAAGTACAGCCAGACTTGTAAATGATCTGGATATAAGAGTAACAAATTCATCAGGTACAGCTCTTCCGTACAGATTGCTGTCTGCTACAGTAAACGGACTGGGTGATAATACCAGAGATCCTTTTGAGCGCATTGCGATTAACGGAGCCGCAGGTAATTACACAGTAACAATAAGCCATAAAGGTACTTTGGTAAACAACCTCCAGAAATATTCTGTAATTGTGACTGGTATAACAGTACCTATTGCTGATTTATACGTTAAGGACAGACCGTTTGACACAGGAGCAGAACCAAATCCGGATTCAGGCCCGATGTGGATCAGTGATGATATTTGGGTAAGACAAAATATTGATGCCGGACTAACACATGAAAATCCGGAATATAAAACAAGTTCCCCTAACGCAGTATACATAAGAGTTTATAATAAAGGAACAAATCCGAGTTCATCAGCAAAAGTAAAACTCTATTTTGCTAAAGCTTCATCCGGATTAACATGGCCGACTAATTTTGTAAATTTCAGTATAGGAACTGTAAAACATGGCGATGAAATCGGAGAAGTAAGTATCCCGTCAATATTGCCGGGCAGCAGTACAATTGTCATGGTTCCGTGGTATCCGCCAAATCCGGCAGATTTTGCAACTGATATACACCATTTTTGCCTAACTGCCAGAATAGAATCACCGAGAGACCCAATGGCGAATGAAGTAAATAATATCTCAATTGCTGCCAATGCCAAGAACAACAACAACATTGCATGGAAAAACCTGAGTGTTTATAATTTAAATACAACAGATGTTGTCGCACCAACGGCAGTTTTTATAAGAGGAATAAAATCTAAATTAATCAATATAAAATTTGTCGATAAAGGATTTAATGAAGAACTTAAAAATAATTTCTTTGAATTAGGCGGTACAATTGAAGCCACTCTGGACGAACGTTTATTCGAAAGAGCACAATCCAACGGAAGTCTGAAAGGTGTAAAAATCCTGGATAAAAATAAAATCCTGATCACTTCCAGAGAAGCATCAATTGCTAATTTACCAATCGGTATTGGGGAAACTTTTACCATGACATTCGATTTTAGGGTAGCACAGGATTTTCCGGAAGATCAGCAAATCACTTTAGACCTTGTTCAGGAAGATGCCCAAAAAGGGGAACTTGAAGGAGGGGAGCGTTTTGCCCTGGTAAAAGCAGATAAACCTAAAAAGGAGTCAAATGAAATTGTACTTAAAGAAGCAGCTGAATCAGGAGTAATTACCATTTATCCTAATCCTACAGATGGTATCTTTACGATAAATGTAAGCAATGGGGAACAGGGAACCTTAAAAATAATCAATATATACAACGGAGTAGTTTTTGAAGAAAAAAACAATAAACAAAAAGAATTCCATGTCAATATTGCCAAACAAATCCCGGGAATTTATATTGTTCAGTTTACTTCTGAAAGCGGAATAGTAACTACCAAAAAAATCATTAAAAAATAATTTGCCTTTCTTTTGACCTACTTTGAAAAGCAGCCTTCGGGCTGCTTTTTTTATAAAGTAATGTTTATTGAAGTTTTGTAATAACAAGTATGAATCGTGTAAAATTTTATAAAGTTAAATACACTAATTTTAAGATTCTGAAAGTGAAAGAATTCAGAAAATTAATAAAAGATGAATCCTCCATTACTAGCATTTAACGACAAAGGGATATACTGCCAGCAGGCCGATGTGTATCTCGATCCCTGGCGTCCCGTAACCAATGCCATCATTACCCATGGCCATGCCGATCACTCGCGCTGGGGACATAAAAATTATATAACACATCATACCAATGTACCCATTATCATACACCGCCTGGGAGAGATCAATGTTACAGGAAAAGACTGGAATGAAACTTTTACGATAAATGGCGTTAAATTTTCACTCCATCCTGCCGGACATATCATCGGGTCTGCTCAGATCAGGGTAGAATATAAAGGTGAAATCTGGGTTTTTACCGGGGACTATAAAACAGAAGATGACGGCATTTCGGTTCCCTATGAAGTGGTTAAATGTCATTCTTTTATCACAGAATGCACTTTCGGATTGCCCGCTTTTAAATGGACACCGCAAGCCGAAGTAATGACAGACATCAACAATTGGTGGGCAGAAAATCGCGCCGAAGGAAAAACCTCTGTGCTCTTTGGCTATTCTTTAGGAAAAGCACAAAGGTTATTAAAATACCTGGATACCGACATCGGAAAAATATATACCCATGGCGCTATAGAAAACATGACCAATGTCTTACGGCCAATGGTCGATTTTCCGCCAACTACCCGAATAACTTCCGAAGTAAAAAAAGAAGATTTATTGGGCAGTATAGTGCTTGCTCCGCCAAGTGCCCACGGTAGTACGTGGATTAGAAAAATGACCCCTTTTGTTACCGGCTCTGCCAGTGGCTGGATGGCTTTTCGAGGTGCAAGACGCCGCCGTGCAGTCGATCGCGGATTCGTTCTAAGCGATCATTGCGACTGGACAGGTTTACTCGAAAGTATTAAAGCAACCGGTGCCGAAAAGGTAATTTCAACTCACGGTTATTCGGATATTTTTTCGAACTACCTTCAGGAGTTAGGCTATGACGCCCGAACTGCTCATACACAATACGAAGGAGAATCAGGGGAAATGGATAGTAAAAAAGAGAATGAGGAAGAGAATAGAGAATAGAAGCAAGATGAAAGAGTCAAGAATAAAGAGTATATAAACAAGAGCATATAAACAAGAGTATATAAACAAGAGTATATAAACAAGAGTATAGAGCACCAGATCTTGACTCTTACATCTTGACTCTTACATCTTTCATCTCACCTCTTCCTCCAAAAAAATAAAAAAAAATGAAAAACTTTGCCGAACTTATAAAAACACTGGACAGTTCTAATAAAACTTCGGTAAAAGTGGATGCTTTAACGAATTATTTTCGCAATGCGAGTGATGAAGATAAAGTCTGGACCATTGCAATTCTTTCGCACCGGCGTCCGCCAAGACCGGTTAATACTACTTTATTGCGATTATGGGCCAATGAATTGGCAGGTATTCCGCTTTGGCTTTTTGAGGAAAGTTACCATATTGTGGGCGATCTTGCCGAAACGATTGCACTCGTGATTCCAACCACAAAAGAACATTCTGACCGAAGTCTGACCGAATTTTTACAGGAAATTATAGCCTTAAAAAAGAAAACCGATGTTGAGAAAAAAGAATATCTCCAAACCAACTGGCTTGCTTTAAATTACTACGAACGTTTTGTTTTTACCAAACTCATTACGGGAAGTTTCCGGATTGGTGTGAGTCAGAAGTTAATGACGAGGGCGCTTTCGAAAGCAGAAAATATTGAGGAAGATGCGTTAGCTTATAAATTAATGGGCGATTGGAATCCTAATAAAATTACCTTTCAGGAATTGATTCTGGACGAAAAAAGCAGCGACTATTTATCGAAACCGTATCCGTTTTATCTGGCGTATCCTGTGGAAGGAGAACCTTCGAATCTGGGAAATGCTGAAGACTGGAGCGCCGAACATAAATGGGACGGTATTCGTTCCCAGACGATTATCCGTGAAAACGAAATTTATGTCTGGAGTCGCGGCGAGGAATTGGTGACAGATAAATATCCCGAATTCGCTTCTTTTATCGGCGTTATTCCCGACGGAACCGTCATCGACGGTGAAATCCTTCCCTTTATAGACAATGAAATAGGAACATTTAATGATCTTCAGACGAGAATTGGACGCAAAACGGTTTCTGCTGCCATCCTGAAAAAAGCCCCCGTGATTATAAAAGCGTATGACTTGCTGGAATGGAAAGGCGAAGACATCAGGAATCTTTCTTTTGAGGAACGCCGTATCTTGTTAGAACAATTGTATGAAGATATAAAACACCATAACATTCCGTTACAGCTTTCCGAAAGAGTACAATTTTCAAACTGGGAAGAATTGACAGCAGAACGAGTACGTTCGCGCGAAATGAAAAGCGAAGGCCTGATGCTGAAGCGTAAAGATTCTCCCTATCTCGTGGGAAGAAAAAAAGGGGACTGGTGGAAGTGGAAAATAGAACCTTTAGTCATCGATGCCGTGCTGACCTACGCCATGCGCGGACACGGACGGCGTTCGAATTTATTTACCGATTATACGTTTGCCTTATGGCAGCAGAATGAAAATAACGAACGCGAATTAGTCACTTTCGCAAAAGCTTATTCCGGTTTGACGGATGCAGAGTTCCGAATGGTCGATGACTGGATTAAGAAAAATACACTGGAGCGATTTGGTCCCGTGCGAAGCGTAACACCGCAGCTGGTTTTCGAAATTGGGTTTGAAGGAATAGCACTTTCGAAAAGACATAAAAGTGGGATTGCGACACGATTTCCAAGGATTCTGAGATGGCGTCACGATAAAAAAATGGAGGATGCGAATTCGATTGAAGATTTAAAAAGTATGATTGTATAGCTGTAAAATAGTACGCGGATGACACGGATTCACTAAAACGAAAACACGGATTAAGAACGGATTTTTTGCATTTTTTGTCATTTCGATGCAGGAGAAATCACACGAGAAACTCCGCAACCAGAGTAGCCAATCTTTGTCGAATTACGAATGCGACTGACTTCGTTTCTTCGCTATCGCTCGAGTCTCCTGCATTGAAAGGACAGGATTATGACTATAAAATAATTTAAAGGATTAAAATAAAATGAACAGAGAGCAGCTTTTTACTGTGGCAAATGATTGGTTTCAGCAACAGGGATGGAAACCTTTTCCGTTTCAGACGCAAACCTGGACGGCTTTTTTGCAGGGTAAAAACGGTCTTCTGAATGCCCCGACAGGAAGTGGAAAAACCTATGCACTCTGGCTGCCGATTGTTTTAAACTACATCAGGAAAAATCCAAATTATAAAACGAAACATACACCCGGACTAAAAGCCATCTGGATCACGCCCCTGCGATCTCTTTCGGTAGAAATCAAACAGGCTGCAGAACGTGTTGTGCTGGATCTGGAGACTAAAATGACGGTCGGAATCCGTTCGGGAGATACGTCTGCAAGTGAGAGGGCGAAACAAAAAGGGAAAATGCCCGATTTACTGGTCACTACTCCCGAAAGCCTGCAATTACTACTGGCGACTAAAGGCTACGATAAAATTTTTGGTAATTGCGAAGCGATTGTAATCGATGAATGGCATGAATTGCTGGGTACCAAAAGAGGCGTACAAACCGAATTGGCTTTGTCCAGACTGAAAAAAATAGCGCCCAATATGCGTATTTGGGGAATTTCTGCGACGATCGGCAATTTGCAGCAGGCGCAGGAAGTTCTACTCGGAGTGGATTCAGAAGCGTATCACAATTCGGTTTTGATTAAAGCGGTCATTCACAAAAAGATAAAAGTCATTTCGATCATTCCCGATAAGATGGAAACCTATCCTTGGCGCGGGCACATGGGGCTGCATCTGATTGACGAAGTGGCGAAGATTATTAAAGCCAGTAAAACAACACTCATTTTTACGAATGTACGCTCGGCCTGTGAAATCTGGTTTCAGCGTTTACTCGAAAAATATCCGGAGTTTGCAGGGGAAATGGCCATGCATCACGGAAGTATAAGCCGTGAAACCCGCCTTTGGGTGGAGGATGCGATTCGAAATGAAGAACTGAAAGTCGTCGTTTGTACCTCAAGCCTGGATCTTGGCGTTGATTTTGCGCCCGTTGAAACGATTATTCAGGTCGGTGGACCAAAAGGCGTTGCCCGTTTTTTACAAAGAGCAGGACGAAGCGGACACCAGCCCGGCAAAGAAAGTGTCATTTACTTTCTGGCCACGCATGCAATTGAGTTAATAGAAGCTTCGGCCTTAAAAAAGGCAGTCGAAAATAATGTTATCGAAGACCGGGTTCCGTATCTGAACAGCTGGGATGTTTTGGTACAATATCTGAATACGCTTGCCGTTTCGGATGGGTTTTTCCCTGACGAAATTTTTGAAGAAGTAAAAGGAACATTCTGCTATCAGGCCATGACCAAAGAGAACTGGAACTGGATTCTGAATTTTATTTCAAACGGAAGTCAGAGTTTACAGGCCTATGACGAATATAAAAAAGTGGATGTAGAGGAAGACGGCCGCTTTAAAATTAACAGCCGTCTGATCGCCATGCACCACAGAATGCAGATTGGAACCATCATTGGTGATTCGGTTTTGAATGTGAAATACATGAGCGGCGGTTATATCGGAACGATTGAAGAATGGTTTATCACCAAATTAAAACCGGGAGACACTTTTATTTTTGCCGGTAAAAAACTCGAATTATTTAAGATCCGGAACATGCAGGTTCTGGTACGAAAGGCAGACCCCAAAAAAACATCAAAAATTGTGAGCTGGATGGGCGGACGTATGGCACTTTCGGCACAAATGAGCGAACTGCTGCGCCAGGAATTATACCGCGCGAATACCGATGATCTTTCACCGGAACTAAAAGCGCTTCATCCTTTATTTATCAGACAGCGAAAGGAATCTATTGTACCCAATGCAGATGAGTTTTTAATTGAAACTTTTAAGACAAGAGAAGGATATCATGCTATTTTTTATCCGTTTGAAGGCCGTTTTGTACACGAAGCACTGGCAAGTTTACTGGCCTACAGAATCAGTTTATTAGGCCCGATCAGCTTCTCACTGGCCTATAATGATTATGGATTTGAATTGCTTTCGGATCAGGAAATGAATATGCAGGAAGTGCTGGATAATAATTTATTTTCGACTGCCTACGTACATGATGATTTGCAAAAAAGCCTGAATGCTACCGAAATGGCCAGACGAAAATTCAGGGATATTGCCGTGATTTCGGGATTGGTTTTTACGGGATTTCCCGGAAAAATGGTCAAAACAAAACATTTGCAAAGCGGCTCACAATTGCTGTTTGAAGTCTTTCGGGATTACGAACCCGATAATTTATTATTCCAGCAGGCGTATCGGGAAACTTTTGAACATCAGATGGAAGAAGGCCGTCTGATTATGGCCCTGGAACGAATTCAAAAGCAGGAAATAGTCTGGAAATCCTGTGTAAAACCAACACCATTCAGCTTTCCGTTAATTACCGACAGATTAAGAGAAAAGCTTTCGAGCGAAACATTAGCAGAACGAATCAAAAAAATGACAGCTTCTTACATGAAATAATTATGAAGATAACAATACAAGATCAGACTTTCGTTTTACATCCAACCGGTGCTTTATTTTGGGAAGACAAAAAATGGCTGCTGATTTCTGATGTGCATTTGGGTAAAGTGTCACATTTTAGGAAACATGGCGTAGCCGTTCCCAATAATGCGATTTTAGAAAACTTCAGCAGGCTGACCAAAGTGGCCGAATTTTTCAGTCCTGAAAAAGTAATTTTTCTGGGCGATTTATTTCACAGTTCTATCAATCAGGAATGGGATTTATTTGAAGAATGGGTTTCCTGTTGTGTCAGCGAAATTACCCTTATTGCCGGAAATCACGATATTATTAATAAAAAACATTATACCGATATTCATATAGAAGTACTGCAATTCCTTGAAGTTGATGGCTTTTTGTTAACGCATCATCCCAAGGAAAATAAAGGCTGGTTTAACTTTTCGGGCCACATTCATCCCGGAGTTACCTTAAGAGGTTTGGGAGGACAGTCTTTAAAATTACCCTGCTTTTTCCAGAAGGAAAATCAGATGATTCTGCCTGCTTTTGGAGAATTTACAGGGAAACATATGATGCGGCCGGAACAGGGCGATTTAATTTACGCAATTGCGATGGATGAAATTGTGATTGTCAACAGTAAGTAAATGAGAATCAATTAAAAAAAATAAACTATGGAAGCGTCAACAAATTATATACGTTACAGCGAAAATATCGAAGTTAAACAGCCCAACGAAGACGAAATCAATCAGAAAATTGTTGACTCTATGGCAAGGGTAAACCGACTGATGTTTGAAAAATACCGTCATGCGATTCGCGATGCACATGCAAAAAGCCACGGAATTCTGAAAGGGGAATTGAAAATTTACGACAACCTTCCGGAACATTTGGCGCAGGGAGTATTCAGCCAGCCTAAAACTTATCCGGTTATTATTCGATATTCGACGGCACAAGGCGCAATAGTTCCCGATAAGATGTCGGCTTTTCGGGGTATGGCCATCAAAATCATTGGAGTTGAAGGAGAAAAATTCCTTCCTGATTTAGCCCATGCCATGACGCAGGATTTTCTACTGGTCAATTATCCCATTATACCTACCGGTACGATAAACGAATATCTGAAACTGCAGGAAGGATTGGAAAAACAGGCAGACAGTGGCGAATTGTTTCAAAAGATAGAACAGAAGGTTGCTGTAGGGGTACAAAATGTCCTCGCTGCCGTTGGCCTCGCAGACGATACGAATATATTGAGTGCGCCGGGGCCTCATATTTTAGGGGACACTTATTTTAGTATGGCAGCAATTCGCTATGGCGATTACGTGGCAAAAATAAATGTAAAACCTCTTTCAGATAATCTGAAAGAAGTATCAGGAAAGAAAATAGACAAAGAAGAAATAGAAGCCGATGAAAATGCTTTTTTAACAAAGCTGATATCCGGCTTTTTTGAATCTAATACAGCTGAATTTGAGATGAGTGCACAACTTTGTACCAATCTTGAAACAATGCCGGTTGAAGATGGCTCGGTGCAATGGCCCGAAGAACAAAGCCCTTATCAGCCAATTGCTAAATTGACCATCTTACCCCAAAATACGTTTAGTCCGGAACGCAGGGTTTACGCAGATGATGTTTTGAGTTTTAA
Organism: Flavobacterium circumlabens; assembly: GCF_004345565.1. Lineage (GTDB taxonomy): Bacteria > Bacteroidota > Bacteroidia > Flavobacteriales > Flavobacteriaceae > Flavobacterium > Flavobacterium circumlabens. Next base: position 272,332 of record NZ_SLWA01000007.1, read on the forward strand.
TCCTTTTCACTGTCTGCCGGAACATCGTCCGTTGGGAAATATAATGAGAGTTCGAAAACTAGCGTATGAAACGTCAAGCAAATACAGACATCATATGAATGCGCAACCAAGAATGGAACCGGTTGCCATTGGGGAACTTCCCGATTAGTGGGAATTATTATTAAATATAAAAATCCCCAGTACCTGAAAATTTTCAGGTACTGGGGATTTTCTAATAAAGTATGTTGTTTTATACAGGCTGATTGGCAGAACCGCTGTTCGGCGTATTTTTTCCTGTAAGATCTCCTGTAAAATCGGTTATTTTGTCTTTTAAGTTGCCTAAATAATCCGATTTAAGATCTGCTAATTTATTTCTTAAATCTTCTCCTTTTTCCGGAGCGAATAAAACTCCGATTGCTGCTCCAATTGCTACACCAGCAAGTAATGTGACTGCTAATTTACCTGATTCCATGATTATTATTTTTTAAGTTAATGTTCAATTTTTCGTTTGTATTTAGGTAGACATTTTTCTAATCCAAATCTCAATCGTGATGCTAATGGTATTAAAAGATGTCTTTTACAAAGTTGCAATTCTAATCCGGAAATTTCTTTACATAACTTCCGTAAAATTTTATACTATTTTAATAAGGAAAGAATTAAATTGCAGATCTCCCAATGTTAATGCTAAAAAGTGCAAGGATATTTTGTTCCTTCTAATGTTATAAAATTCGTTTGTAATTGTGTAAGTGCTTGTTTGTAAGCCTTTTTAAATTTGATAGATCCAATTACGTCCTCAATTGAGTCAGGATTTTTAATGCACCAGAAGTTTAATTAATCAAATAAAAGGTATGTCACTTCTAAAATACAACGAAAAGAGAAACTTTAGCGATACAGCTGAACCGAAAGGGCAGGTGGGACGATCTGAAAATGAATTAATTTTTGTGATTCAAAAGCATGCTGCTTCCCATTTGCATTATGATTTTCGATTGGAAATGGATGGCGTCCTGAAAAGCTGGGCAGTTCCTAAAGGGCCTTCGCTAGATCCTGAAATAAAACGTTTGGCGATGATGGTAGAAGATCATCCGTACAACTATAAAGATTTTGAAGGGTCTATTCCCGAAGGAAATTATGGGGCCGGAAACGTGATTGTCTGGGATAACGGAACCTACCTTCCGGCTGATTCAGATTATAAAGGTACTGCCGAAGATAAATTGCAGGCAGATCTTAAAAAAGGCCATATCAGTTTTACTTTAAAAGGTAAAAAACTTAAAGGAAATTTTTCTTTGGTACAATTAAAAGGCAAACAGGAAAACGCCTGGCTTCTGATTAAAAAAGAAGATAAATATGCCACTACCGAAGATATTCTTAAAAAAGATAAATCGGTTATTTCTAAACTTAGCCTGGATGTTTTAGAAAAGAAATCTGCCAAAGAAAAAGCATTAGCTAAAAAAAAAACGACTGATATAAAGTCAGCCACAATTGCTGAGAAAAAAAACAAAGAGACTAAAAAAACCGCTATTATATTTAAAAAACCAATGCTCGCCAGTCTGACCGACAAAGCTTTTGATGACCCGGATTGGATTTTCGAAAATAAATTTGATGGTTATCGCACGCTCGCTGTTATAAAGGAAGGCGGTACAGAACTTTTTAGCAGAAATCAGATTTCTTTCACTAAAAATTTTCAACCGATAACCGACGAATTAAAAAAAATAAACCACGAAGCCATTCTCGATGGGGAAGTGGTGGTTGAAAATGAAGCAGGAAAATCGGATTTTCAACTACTGCAAAATTATTTAAAAACAGGAAAAGGAAAATTAAAATTTTATGTTTTTGATATTTTGAACCTGGACGGAAATGATACGACTCATTTGACTTTACTGGAACGAAAAGAGCTGCTGGAAATGTTAGTGTCTAAATCTAAATTTTCGAATATTCTGTATTCCCAACATGTTCCCGAAAAAGGGATCGCATTTCTGGAAGTTGCCGCTAAAAAAGAAAGTGAAGGAATCATCGCTAAAAAAGCAGACAGTCCGTATACTATTGGAAAAAGAACAGGAGACTGGCTTAAAATAAAATTATCCCAACAGGAAGAAGCGATTATAATCGGAATTACGGAGCCTAAAAATTCACGTACCTATTTTGGAGCTTTACTACTGGGACAATATAAGGAGGGCATATTACAATTTATTGGTAAATGCGGAACCGGTTTTACGCAGGAAGTACTGAAAGAACTGCACCTTAAATTGGCTCCTTATTTTACAGATAAATCTCCTTTGGAAGAAAAAGTACCGCTGCGGGATACTATTCAATGGATCAAACCAAAATTGATTTGTCAGGTTAAATTTGCGGAGTGGACTCAGGATAATCATCTGCGTCAGCCCGTATATCTTGGCTTGAGAATAGATAAAAATGTAAAAGAAGTACTTTTTACCGGAAAGGATAACATTAAAGGAAAAGAAAAAATGGAAAAGACCACTACATTAGAAAGTAAATCAGCTCCTGAAAAAGAGGGTAATTTTGATTTAAAGGCAGGGAAAACAACCCTGCATTTAACCAATCAGAATAAAATTTATTTTCCGGCTGACGGCATAACCAAAGGGGACATTGTCAATTATTACAATGAGGTTGCCGATTTGATTTTACCTTATCTAAAAGACCGTCCGGAATCCATGTACCGTTTCCCGAATGGAATCGAACAATCCGGTTTTTATCAGAAAGATGTCGATGATGATAAAATTCCGTCCTGGCTTAAAACCAAAAAGATTTTTTCGGAATCTACCAATGCTAATGTCGATTACCTGATTTGCAATGACAAAGCGACTTTGCTGTACATGGCCAATCTGGGCTGTATTGACATTAATCCGTGGAACTCTACGATCAAACATATCGAAAATCCGGACTGGGTCGTGATTGATATTGATCCCGAAAAGGATGACTTTAAGGAAGTTGTAAAAACCGCACTCATGGTAAAAGAGGTGATGGATGAATTTGAAACAGCATGTTACTGTAAAACTTCCGGTGCTTCCGGACTTCATGTCTATATTCCTCTTGGAGCAAAATATGACTATGATTCCGTAAAAATATTTGCGGAACTTATTGCGCACGAAGTCCATTCCAGATTACCCGAAACAACGAGTTTAGAACGTTCGATCAAAAAAAGAAATCACAAAATCTACCTGGATTACCTGCAAAACCGAAAAGGGCAGACGCTTGCAGCTCCGTATTCCGTGCGGCCAAAACCGGGAGCCACAGTTTCTACGCCATTGGAGTGGAGTGAGGTAAATGCAAAATTATCGCCTTCTCAATTTACCATCAAAAATGTATTAAAACGATTTGAGAAGAAAGGGGATCTTTGGCAGCCGGTTTTAGGAAAAGGGGCCGATATAAAAGCAATACTAAAGAAAAGTTCTTAGGAACTTTTCTTTTTTTTGTTTTCAAGACTTGCTTTCAGCATTTCCATTAAATCATCGTTTTGTTTATGAACGACTTTTAGTTTTGGGGCAGCTTGTTTTTTGCCTTTGGCTTTGTCCTTGATGATTTTCAGAAGTTTATCGGTATACTCATCTTTATAGCTGGAAATGTCAAATTTTTCGGTAAGCTGTTCTACCAGTTTATTGGCCATCTCCATTTCTTTGACTTTTGTTTTAGAAACAGCCGGGAGTTTTAATTCAGAAGTATCTCTGATTTCCTGCTCAAAACGGATTCTGTTTAACACGATCACATTTTTATACGGTTTTAAGATCGCTAAACCTTCCTTATTTCGCATGACAAAACTGGTTACGCCTACCTTTCCTGAAGCTTCCAGGGCATCGCGCAATAACGCATACGCTTTCATGGCGCCTTTGTCCGGTTCTAGATAATAAGGCTGCTCATAATAAAGGCTGTCAATTTCTTTTTCGAGCGTAAAGTTTAGAATGTCAATGGTTTTTGTTTTTTCGGCATCGGCGGCTTCAAAATCTTCCTCTTCCAGGATCACATATTTATCGTCTATTTTGTACCCTTTTACGATATTGCCGTACGCCACTTCCTTTCCCGTAGTTTCATTGACTCTTTTGAATTTAATATTCGAATGGTCATTTTTGTCCAGCATATCCATGTCTAATGTACTTTCCTGTACGGCAGAAAATAATTTTACGGGAATATTGATTAACCCAAAACTAATTGCACCTGTCCATATCGCTCTCATAATCCTCAATTTTAAAATTGTTTTACCCGTAAGACGCTGTACTGAGATAAGCAATTAAAGCACATCAGAGCCAGCGTACTATCGCTGTGATAATTTTTAATTTATTTTTTGTCTTATTACGGACCTTGTAATATTTTTAATTTTATTTTACTTCTTATCACGAAAGTTGTGATAAAAGAAATTTTAATTTTTGCCATATCACAAGAGCGTGCCCGTATTTAACATTAAAGTGTCTCTTCAGAAACCCACGTCAGGGCTTCGTCGTATTGTTCTTTTTTAAAACCTTTAAATTCACCCGGAATCAGGTAACTAAAGCCATTGGTAAAAGAAATGATAGTATCAGAATCAGTAACGATTGCTGCCCTGTTCCATTTTCCAATGTTTTTAAGGCCCAACATTGCATCCTGAACCCAGGCGCCCGTGGTAAAATTTTCTAATTCAGTGTCTAAAACCAAAAGGAAATTGATGTGTTTAACTTGTTGGATCACACGATCTACTTCCGGAATTATAATATTCTGGAAATGTTCCTGGGTAACTTCTCCCGTTGCGCGAAAAGCGGCAATATTATTGGGGCTATCTTGTATTAATTGTATCATTTTATGTCTTTTATATTATAAATAAATTTAAGCAACACTCCATTTCCCTGCTTACACTTAAAAAGTTAAATCTTATAAAATCGTAAGGCTTTTTTTTAAGGTACTTAGGGGGTAAGTTGCTGAGGTTATGAGTTTTTTTTAACTGATTTATTTTGAAAGCTGCGTGCTGTTTAGCGATTTGGCTCAAATCCTGTTGACTTATTGTGTAACATATTTGGTTAAAAAACTACCTATAGAAGATGGTGTAATTTTTACCGCATAATTTTTCAAATACCCGGAACTCAAATTTTTATACTAATAACTAAAAAAATAAAATATGAATTTATCAGAATGGCTTGTTTTTATTTTAATCATGCAAATTATTCATGGACTGTCTACCTGGAAACTTTATGTAAAAGCGGGCAGAAAGGCTGTTGAAGCATTTATACCGATTTACAATTTTGTAATTCTTATGAAAATTATAAATCGTCCGCGTTGGTGGGCTTTTTTACTTTTTATACCGATTATTAATCTCATTATGATTCCGGTCATCTGGGTAGAGACTATTAGAAGTTTTGGAAAGAATACTACTTTGGATACGATATTGGTGGTACTGACATTAGGCTTCTATATTACTTTTTTAAACTATACTTCTGAAAAACTAACCTACATTGAGAATAGAAATCTAAAGTCCCAGACAAAATCGGGAGACACGGTAAGTTCTCTTTTATTTGCCATTATTGTAGCGACATTGGTGCATACTTATGTCATACAGCCTTTTACGATTCCATCTTCCTCATTGGAAAAAACATTATTAATTGGAGATTTTTTATTCGTGAGTAAAATTAACTTTGGTCCAAGAACTCCTATGACTACTGTTACCTTGCCGATGGTGCATGATTCGATTCCTTTTTTAGGGGTGAAATCGTATCTGTTTAGTGATGATGTTACTAAAAAAGAAACCTCGCTGTTAAACAAGTTTCAGTTACCGTATTTTAGATTTCCCGCTATAGAAAAAATTGAGCGTAATGAAATTGTAGTGTTTAACCAGCCTGCAGACACCTTGCGCGATATGGATAATTTCAAACCGGACCGGAATTATTATAAACCTATTGATAAAAAAACAAATCTGGTAAAACGATGTGTTGGAATACCCGGAGATTCTCTGGAAATCAGGGATGGGGATATTTACATTAACGGGAAACTGAGCCAATTACCGGAAAGCGCAAAACCTCAGTTTAATTTTCTGGTAGATACAAAAGGAGAAGCCATTAGTCAGGATGCCCTTGTCAACCGATATGGGGCCAGGGAAGGCTTAAAGTATGAAAACGGAGATTTTGCCCTAACCAATAAAGGGGAATATTTTTTGACACTGACAGACAAAGAAGCGGCCTTATTGGCGAATAACCCAACCGTAAAAAGCGTAAAAAAATATTTAGCTCCAAAAGGAATAGACGGGGACGTATTTCCTCACATTCGTTCTTTGGGTTGGAATATCGATAATTTCGGACCGATTTATATTCCTAAAAAAGGAGCTACTATTCCATTAACCGTAAAAACACTTCCTTTTTACAAAAGGATTATACAGGAATATGAAAAGAACAGTTTAAAAATTAAGGGCGATGAAATTATAATCAATGGAAAAGTAAGCACCACATATACCTTTAAACAGGATTATTACTGGATGATGGGAGATAACCGCCAAAATTCTTTAGATGCCAGGTTCTGGGGTTATGTGCCTTTTGATCACGTAGTGGGTAAGCCCGTATTTATCTGGTTCAGCTGGAATACGAATGGCAGTGGAATTAATAAGATAAGGTGGAATCGTATTTTTTCTGTAGTAAACGGAAACAGTGAACCTAAATCGTATTTAATTCACTTTTTATTCCTGATCGGTTTTTATATTATGGGTAAAAAAGTAATACAGAAAATGAAGAAGCAATAATGGGGACGCGGGGGTAATAGCTATTAAGTCAAATCAGGATTTTAGTGCAATTACTGTTTTATTTCCTATATTCGTTTCGTCAGAAAAATACGCTGTTCTAATGGCGCTGACTCACGAAGCCACAGGACATTAACGAAACCAAACCAACCTTTATGAAAAGAAGAATTAAACTGTTAGTACTATTTATGGTGTTTTCAATTGTTGTCGGGGCACATGCCCAGGTTCATATGAACTTTAAATTTGAAACACCTTATGGCGACAATAAAGCGGTCGGGAAATATGCTGAAATAAATGGTGCTAAAATCTATTACGAGGAATATGGAAAAGGAGAACCTTTACTGCTCATTCATGGAAATGGTGGAAGTATTAATTCAATGGGAAATCAGATTGATTATTTTAAAACGAAATACAGGGTCATTATAGCGGATAGCAGAGGCCAGGGAAAATCAGAGATGAAAACAGATTCGCTGACCTATGTGCAAATCACAAAAGACTGGGAAGGGTTGGTGAATCATTTAAAATTAGATTCAATCAGCATTATTGGCTGGAGTGACGGTGGAATTGTTGGATTGGAAATGGGGATCTCCGGTAAAGCAAAAATAAAGAAAATTGTCGCAATGGGTGCCAATTTAAGACCGGATTCAACAGCTGTTAATGGCTGGGCTGTCAACGAGGTTGCGAAACACAAAAAAGAGGTTGTATTGAAAATTAAGGAGAAAGACATCAGCCATAACTGGAAAACAGAAAAGCAAATGCTGGGACTTTTGGGAGATCAGCCTAATATTCCCACTAAGGATTTATCAAAAATAAAGGCAAAAGTATTAATAATGGCAGGTGATGAGGATATCATTAAAAACAAACACAGTTTAGAAATTTATGAAAATATCCCCAAAGCACAATTGTGCATAATGCCCGGAGAAACACATTTTGCGCCTGCCTCCAATCCGGTATTATTTAATGAAATTGCCTATAAATTTTTATCGGAAACCTTTAAAAGACCGGATTCTAACTGGACAAAATGGAAATAATAGGGTTTAAACTTTCGGTTGACTTGCCGAAACAGTAAGTATTCAAAATAAAGTAAAAGTAAAAAGAGTTGAAAATAGCAATATTTCAACTCTTTTTTTTGGTGTTTCATTACAGTAAAATTTAAATTATCTCCTTTTTTAAACAGTAAAAATGAGGTAACTAGGAGTTTGAATGATATAAGGTTTTTCGATTGTTATTTAAATACGATAAGTTTTAACTATTTATTAATAGAAAATATCAGGTTTACTATAAATAGGAATTTGCGTAATTTTAATACTTTTATACTTCTTTATTTTATGTCGTTCATACAACTAAAAATAAAGGATTCGTATTTCTGGTGCTTTTTTCAGGCATCGTTAATCTGATTTTTTAATAACATGCATGGTTTATAAAATTTGATTATTAACAATAAACTCATTTAAAAAAATGGAAAACAATTCAAATGACATCAGTAAATGCCCATTCCATAACGGAAGTACAAAGCAGGCTACTGCAGTAAATGCCGGTACAAAAAACCAGGACTGGTGGCCCAATCAATTAAAGGTGAATGTACTTCGCCAGCATTCTTCTTTATCCAACCCGATGGATAAAGACTTTAACTACGCTGAAGCTTTTAAAAGCCTGGATCTGGAGGCTCTTAAAAAAGACCTTCACGCACTTATGACGGATTCACAGGATTGGTGGCCGGCTGACTTTGGTCACTATGGAGGTCTTTTTATCCGTATGGCATGGCACAGTGCAGGAACCTATCGTGTAGGGGATGGCCGTGGAGGAGCAGGTGCAGGACAGCAGCGTTTCGCGCCGCTTAACAGCTGGCCGGACAATGTAAGTTTAGATAAAGCGAGAAGACTGCTTTGGCCAATCAAGCAAAAGTATGGAAGAAAAATTTCATGGGCCGATTTAATGATACTGACCGGAAATGTTGCACTTGAATCAATGGGTTTTAAAACATTTGGTTTTGCCGGTGGACGCGAAGATGTATGGGAACCGGAACAGGATATCTACTGGGGATCAGAAAAAGTATGGCTGGGCGGTGATGAGCGATATGCACATGGTTCTGAAGGCGTAGCGAAACATGCTGTCGTTTCTTCTGATGATAATGCAGATGGGGATATTCATACCCGTGATTTGGAAAAACCTCTTGCGGCTGTTCAGATGGGTTTAATTTATGTTAATCCCGAAGGACCTGACGGTAATCCGGATCCTATAGCTGCCGCTAAAGACATTCGTGATACTTTTGGACGTATGGCCATGAATGATGAAGAGACTGTAGCACTAATTGCCGGAGGACACACTTTTGGTAAAACGCACGGAGCTGCTCCATCTGACAACGTAGGCGTAGAGCCTGAAGGTGGAGATCTTGAACAACAGGGCTTGGGGTGGCATAATAAATATGGTTCCGGAAAAGGTAAAGATGCGATCACCAGTGGTTTGGAAGTAACCTGGACCACCACACCAACGCAATGGAGCAATAATTTCTTTGAAAACCTTTTCGGTTTTGAATGGGAACTTTCCAAAAGTCCGGCAGGGGCACATCAATGGGTAGCGAAAAATGCTGAGGCCATTATCCCTGATGCTTTTGATTCTTCAAAAAAACACCTGCCAACGATGCTGACTACCGATCTTTCTTTGCGACTGGATCCTGAATATGAGAAAATATCACGTCGTTTTCTGGAAAATCCGGATCAGTTTGCTGATGCATTTGCCAGAGCCTGGTTTAAACTAACGCATCGTGATATGGGACCTCGTACCTTGTATCTTGGACCCGATGTTCCGGCAGAAGAATTGCTTTGGCAGGATCCAATTCCGGCAGTCGACCATCAATTAATAGACGAAGCGGATATTGCAGCACTGAAAGTAAAAATCCTGAATTCGGGATTAACTGTTGCCGAGCTTGTTTCAACCGCCTGGGCTTCAGCTTCTACATTCAGAGGTTCCGATAAACGTGGTGGTGCTAATGGTGCCCGCATCAGACTGGCCCCTCAAAAGGACTGGGCGGTTAATAATCCTGTTCAGCTGCAAAAAGTAATTGCGGTTTTGGAAGATATTCAGAGCGCATTTAATGCAGGGCAATCAACTAAAAAAGTTTCTCTTGCTGATTTAATTGTTCTGGCCGGAGGAGCCGCAATTGAGAAAGCAGGTAAAGAAGGCGGAAATGGGATTACGGTTCCTTTTACACCGGGTCGTACAGATGCACTGCAGGAAAAAACAGATGTAGAATCTTTTTCATTTCTGGAACCTATTGCAGACGGTTTTAGAAATTATAAAAAGGCTAAATATTCGGTGGCTACAGAAGCTCTTTTAATTGATAAAGCGCAGCTGCTAACCCTTACAGCACCTGAACTAACAGTTTTGGTTGGAGGTATGCGCGCTTTGAATGCTAATTTTGACGGATCATCAAAAGGAATTTTCACAAACCGTCCGCAAATATTATCGAATGATTTCTTTGTGAATTTACTGGACATGGGAATCGCCTGGAAAGCAGTTTCAGACGATAAAGAAGAATATGCCGGACATGATCGCAATACAGGTGAAGTAAAGTGGACAGGTACACGTGCCGATCTTTTATTTGGATCTAATTCAGAACTTAGGGCTATAGCTGAAGTATATGCAAGTGCCGATTCAGAAGCAAAGTTTGTTACCGATTTTGTCCAGGCGTGGACTAAAGTGATGAATCTTGATCGTTTTGATTTGCTATAGTAAAATATAGTTGAAATAGAATAGGTTAAAAACTCTATGAGTGGTTAGCTGTTTAATAGACAGTTAAGTAATCATAGAGTTTTTTTTGTGGTTTAAAAAAAAAGGATTTTGTGTGCAATAATTCTGGTTTTTGTATATTTTTACTAAAACTTTACTAAAATTTAGTATTAATAATGCTATCATAATATGTTTTTAGTAAAAAGAGACATTCAAGTCTTTATATTTGTAATTAAAATTTTACAATTCACTACCATTTTTGATTTAGTCCTATTTTTCCTGAATTCTTTATAATGTAACTTTAAGTTTACGGATATACCGTAAAATGAAATACAATTGTAGTCTTTTTTTTGTATAAATGATATTAAATCAAATTATTATGAAAACTAGATTATGTATTGCTTCATTTATTTTACTTTCTTTTTCTATTTTCTCCTGTTCAACAGATGATATTGATGAACAGACTGAGACTAAAACTTTAAAGATTACTTCTGAAAAAGAGGTGAAAAATTATTTGCATAAAGATATAAATGTCAAAGCTATTGACTCAACTACTATCATTTCAGATGCAAATAATACTGCGGAAGGTGATCCAAGTAATCCAAAACCACCAAGAAAAGATTAGTACCTCTTTATTTTGAAATAAAAAGACTATAGGATTTATTCGTAAATTTTATAGTCTTTTTATTTCAAAATACTATATTTGAGAAGTAAAATAACACTTCGACTTTGGTAACATCTTTCAGAATATTTTTTTTATTTCTAGTGCTCGTAATTTTTTCCTGTAAAAAAACAGAACTGACTGGTTCTGAATTTAATACAGTTATTTCATTTGATCGTAATAATTTAGAAGGCAAAAAGAAAGAGCAGTATTTAGATTCGATAGTTGCTTTATTAAAACTTCAGAAAAATGATTCCACCATTAGAAATTTGTATTTTAAGATCTCTACGGAATACTATTACAACAACAACCTCGAAAAATCTTTAAGTACGAGTTTAGTAGCCCTCCATTTATCAAAAGAAGTAAATGATAAGGAAGGCATAGCAAAAGCACTTTTTTATGTTGGTGACAGTTATGGAAATATAAAAAAGGACAGTGCCTATTTTTATTATGTACAGGCGGAAAAATTGTATTATCAATTATCAGATTATGATAATATGTCAAAGATGCTGTTTAATAAAGCCTATGTTTTATTTTACGATGGAAACTATATAGAATGTGAAGTTGAAATTTCTAAGGCACTGAAGTATCTGAAAGAATCTAAAGACCTGCGGTTAATTTATTCCTGTAATACCTTAATGGGTAATTGTTTAGAGAAGCTGGATAATTATGATAAGGCATTATGGTACCACCAATTGGCTTTGAATAGTTTGGAAAAAATGAAACTTAACGATATTGATAAAAAGGAGATAAGTGATTATAATATCACATCGATTATTAATATTTGTAATCTGTATGACCTGAAAGGAGAATATTCAAAGTCCATAAAAAAATTAAAAGGTCTGCTTTCAAAAGAATTTAAAGAAAAATCTCCCCGATTATATGCCAATGTTCTCAGCAATCTGGCGTATTCTAAAATGAAGAATAAACAATACCACAATGTTTATGTAATGTTTTCCAAATCATTGGAAATGGTAGAAAAAAGCGGAGACGAGCTGGACGTTTTGTATAAAAAAATTCATATTGGTGAATATTTCCTAACGCAAAAAGACACTGTCAAAGCAATTAAAATTCTAAGAGAAGCTAATCAGCTGGCCATTAGGCTTAAGAATAGTAATGAAATCCTCACCTCCTTAAGACTTCTTTCCGGTTTAGATAAAAAACAAAGTCTCTATTATTCAAATGAATATATCAAATTAAGTGACAGTATTAATATTGTTCAGAAAAATGCGCACGAAAAATACGCCAGAATTGAATATGAAACCTCGAGAATAGAGGATGAAAATAAAATTTTGACCAATAAGAACTTTAATATTTTAATTATTTCGTTTGTACTGATTCTGTTGTTGGTTATTGTTTTTGTTTTAAGATACTTTAAATACAAAAACAAAGAGCTTAAATTTTTGAAAATGCAGCAAAAAGCAAATGAAGAAATCTATTTATTACTTACGGATCAGCATGAAAATATAAATGTGGCAAGAGATAATGAGAAAGCCAAAATCGCCAAAGAATTACATGATGGTATCATGAATAAGATTTACGGTGTCCGCATGAATTTAGGCTTTTTTAATGCCAAGTCAGAGAGTGAAATTGTCGAAAAAAGGAAAGAGTATATTTCTGAGCTGCAAAATATTGAAAATGAGATCAGGACTATATCGCATGATTTAAGTCGGGGTTCTTTTTTTGAAGGTAACGATTTTAATGTATTGCTACTGGCCTTAATAGATAATCAAAAAGAGATCAGTACAACCCGTTTTAAATATCGAAACGATGAAAAACTGGACTGGTCTACGATTCAGAACATCTATAAAATAAATTTATATCGGATCATTCAGGAAGCTATTTTAAATATCAATAAATATGCAAATGCAAAGAATTGCGATATCATAATTCAGAGAAAAAGCAACAACCGCTTAAAACTTTGTATTACGGATGACGGAGAAGGATTTGATGTTGAAAATAAAAAAAATGGTATTGGTTTACTCAATATGAAAGAAAGAGCGAACTTACTAAAAGGTCACTTTACAATTGTATCAAAAATTGGAATGGGAACAAAAATTCAAATTATATTTTATCTTAATTCAGTTGCCCAGGATTAGAGATACTTCAATTTCATTGTTTCAATTACGTGAAATTTGTATATTGAAAGATTATCACCGGTCAAATTTTACTCTTCAATAAAAGGGGATTCCTCCCTCTTTATAAAAGTATATTACTGCTTTTTTTAATTTCCTAAAATAAAGGTTCCGCTTTTTTATAGTGTTGCTCCAGTAAAGCTTATAAAAAAAGCAGCATTACAATCTTTAAAGTGAAGGGCAAATTGGTCTCTATTTATTTAAATGAAGTGATTATGCTTTTTATGTTCTCGAAAAACCTTCTTTTTTATGGTAAATGTAATAGTTATTTGCTTTATTATCAGTGTTTTGTGTTTTTTATATCAGAGTCCGTAGTTTTTCTGCTGAAAGTCCGTAATTTTTATATGAATGCTACTGCTAATTTAGCGATAAATCTAATGCGTTTTCCAATATTCAAAACCAGCATTTAGGATTAGTATTCTCGTAACAGAGAACAGCGTAGCTATTTAAAAACCCCTATTTTTATCATTATTTATGAAATCAATTCAAAATGGTTGGTATGTTCTATATGTTAAAAGTCATCATGAGAGAAAAGTATCTGAAGGGCTGAATAATTTAGAAATAAAGGCTTTTTCGCCAACAGTTCAGGTTCAGAGTACACGTACAGACAGAAGGAAAATGATTCATAAATTGCTTTTTCCGTCTTATGTTTTTGTAAAGATCAATTCTTCAATGGATTTTCACAGAACCCTATCCGTTAACGGAGCGTGTATGTACATTCGTTTTGGAATGGAATATGCAAAAGTAAGTGACAAGGAAATAAAAAATATTGAACTCCTGTTACAAAGCAATGACCTTACGGAAGTTGAAACAAATACTGAAAATTTTAAAGTTGGAGACCTTAAAACTATTTCATACGGTCCGTTAAGCGGATTGGAGTGTCAGGTTTTAGAAATCAGCAGCAGCAATAAAATTATTGTCAGAATTGATTCCCTAAAGAAAAATATAATCGCAACAATTCCGTCAGGCTACTTAGCTGATTAGGATATTGCGGATCAGAGAATCAGCTTCCTCTTAAATGCTGAATAAGCATTCCCTATTTTATTTATCGAAATTGAAAAGCTCCTGTTTTTTATAAAACAGCAGCTTTTTGCATACCCTTATTTTTTACTATAAACCGTTATCATTTACTCATTCTAAAAGAACTCAAAAATGTTTAAAAACTATCTAAAACTTGCCTGGAGAACTTTATTGAAAAATAAATATTTTACCATAATCAACATCACAGGTATAGGCATTGGAATTGCAAGCTGTTTATTCATAGTGCAATATGTATTTTTTGAGTCTGATTTTGATAAATTTCACAAAGATTCAGATTTAATTTATCGTGTTACCCAAAGTCGTTTTGAAAACAATATGCTGGTTGAAAATTCATCAATGAATTTTTCGGCTATAGGACCTACAATTAAACGCTATTTTCCCGAAATTAAGGCCGCTACCAGTCTGGGGAAACAAGATTGTATTGTTTCTGTAGACGGCACTTACGGAGACATCAAATCGTACAAAGAGAACGAGGTCTATTTTGTAGATCAAAACTTTTTGGATGTCTTTAACTTTCCTCTTTTAAGAGGAGGGAAAAAGGCCCTAAAACTGCCGAATTCAATCTTTTTAACTAAAAGTTTAGCCAAAAAACTATTTGGGAAAGAAGACCCTATGGGAAAAACAATACGAATTGTAAACTTTAATCAGGGAACCAATTTAGAACTGGTTGTTCGTGCCATAATGGAAGATGTTCCCGCAAATTCACACCTGCAATTTACCTGCCTTGTCACTACTACTGAAACACTGGGTTCCTGGCATTTTATTGATGAATATGCGTATGTGAAATTTGTACCGGGGACCAACGTAAACAATTCAAATTCGAAATTATCAGGTTACACCAATAAATATCTTGGTGATTATTCGGATGGGATTACGAATATTCAACTCGCCTTTCAACCTTTAGAAAGTATACACTTATATTCTGATCTTACCAAAGAGATTTCTGTGAATGGAAACGGTAAATTTGTATGGTTCATGTTGTTAATTGCGTCTTTGATCTTAATTATTGCCTATGTAAATTACATCAACCTGTCTACGATTAAGTCTATGGACAGAGCGAAGGAAGTAGGGCTGCGCAGAACTTTTGGTTCTCAGAAAATAGCACTTATTATGCAGTTTTTCCTGGAATCCCTGATCCTGAGTTTTATCGGAATTATCATTGCCATTATCCTTGTATTGCTTTTTAGAGGCGGTTTTGAAGGGTTGACGGGAATAAAAGTAACCGCTTTTTTCTGGACCGATTATAAAATATGGCTGCCGTTGCTTACCATACTGGTATTAGGAAGTTTTCTATCCAGTTTATATCCGGCCTATCTCTTATCGTCTTACAATCCGGTACAGATTCTTAAGGGAAAATTACCCATTGGAGGTTCCGGAATTTTTATGCGAAAATGTCTGGTTCTCTTTCAATTTGTCATTTCGATTTCCTTAATTATCGGGACATTTACGATATACAATCAGCTGGAATATATGCGTAAAAAAGATATAGGCATCAATTTAGAAAGAAATATTATTGTGCCTGCTCCCTCTAATAATTTTGAATCGCAAATGGGCGGACGTAATTTCTATCAGAAAATGCAATCGTTCCGAGCAAGCTTAGAGGAGTATCCTGAAATCGAAAGTGTCACATCTGCATCTTCCATTCCGGGAATTGATCTCAACTGGACAAGGCCTTACAAACGAAAGAACGCTGTCAACAAGAATAATCTGTACGCCACTTTTTCCATAGGTCCTGAATTTATCGATCAATTTAAAATTGGTATCGTTGCAGGGAAAAAATTTAGCCGGGATATGATTTCCATAAATCAGATGCCAACCGGAAATACGCCAATCCTGATAAATGAAGCTGCAGTAAATGCGTTCGGTTTTGAGAGTGCCGAAAAAGCGGTTGGAGAATTCTTAACGGACAGTAATGGATCCGGGGTTGAGTTTGAATATGAAATTATCGGTGTCATTAAAAACTTCAATCAAAAATCATTAAAAGAAACACTTACGCCTATTGTATTCAGGTTAGAAGACGGTTCCAGTATAGAATACTACGCTGTGAAAGTTTCTTCTCAAAATATTCCGGCCTCTATCAGCCGTATCGAAAAATCATTCAAAGAAAATTTTCCTGCAAGTCCTTTTGAATATTTCTTCTTAGATGAGTTTTTTAACAAACAATACAAAGTAGATCAGCAATTTGGTCAGATATTTACGGTTTTTGCCGGATTGGCCATCTTTATAACCTGTCTGGGTCTTTTTGGATTAACGCTGTTTACCAGTTTTCAGAAAGCCAAAGAAATCGCGATACGAAAAGTATTCGGAGCTTCTGTTTTTAGTTTGTTAATGCTGCTCATCAAAGACTTCCTGAAACTTATATTATTTGCCAGTGCAATTGCCTGGGCACTATCCTGGTGGGGATTAGAGCAGTGGCTGCAGGGATATTCGACCAGAATTGGAATTAATTTCGTGTTTTTTATTCTGGCAACATTCATCGTCATTTCCATTGCGTTTGTCATCATTGGAGCGCAGTCCTGGAAGATCAATAAAAACAATCCTTTAAAAGCTATCAAGCAGGAATAATAGTTGTTTCAACCTGTTTATTTCAAAATAAACCAGCCTGCAATACTTCTGAATTTTCATAAAGTTCCTTTTTAGAAATTACTTAAACATTTTCCGTTGTGAAAGACAAATTCTTATACAAAACATTTGAGGATATTGTATCCTCTTATCCTGACCATACGGCATTAGTTGAGGCTAATGGCGATACGACTTACGCGTCCTTAAATTCATTTGCGAACCAGTTAAGTGGTTTGTTACTGGATACAGGACTGTCATCCGACGATTCAGTTGGTGTATTATTACCTGGCGGAAAAGAACTTATCGGTAGTTTGCTGTCCTGCCTGAAGACCGGAATTACGTATGTTCCTTTATCGAATAGTTTTTCGCACGCAAGATTGCAGCAGGCTGTTTCAGAAACCGCTATGAAAGTGCTGATCACGGATGATGTCTCGTGGTCCGTATTTCAAAATCAGGATATTGATCATGAATTTGTTTCTGTTTTAGTATTTAAAGCATCAGGTTCTTCTCTTTTGGGAAATTTGGGACTAGGGAATTTAGATTTAATTTCACTGGAACAGACCAGTTTAGAAGTATATAAAAGAAGTACTGAAGGCAAATATATATTGTCCGATTACAATTTAGCACGTTACAGTGACGCTAATATTGAGGTGGAATATCCGGTTGATAACAGCAGTTATATCTTTTACAGTTCGGGTACAACAGGAAAATCGAAAGCGATTGTAGGAAATCAGGAAAGTATTGCACATTATATCAACTGGCACAAAAACACCTTCGGATTTGACACCGAAACCCGTGTAAGCCAAATTGCTTCAGTCACTTTTGATGCCAGTTTAAAAGACATTTTAACGAGTTTGATTTCGGGAAGCTGTTTGTGTATTCCGGCTGCGAAAACGCGTGAGAATATGGTGCTGTTAGGCAAATGGCTTTCAGCAGAAAAAGTAACCATTTTGCAGACTGTTCCCTCTTTATTTAGATTATTGACCAACAGTCTGGTCGAACAGGATCTTGCTTTAAAAGAGATCAAAGAAGTGGTTTTGGCCGGAGAGAAATTATACGGTCGTGATGTGGCTTTATGGCGTTCGCTTTCAGGACATACTGCCCGCATGAGCAACTTATATGGATTGACGGAAACTACAGTCTTAAAAAGCTGTTACCACATTCCGGATAGAGATTTAGATGCCGGCACCGTTTTACCTGTTGGTAAAGCGATCAGCAATACACTGATAGCAGTCATTAATAAAGACGAAATTTGTAACGACGAAGAAATCGGCGAAGTGTACATCAAAAGTCGTTTTGTCAGCAAAGGCTATTTGGATCAGGAACTTACGGCAGCATTATTTGTACAGAATCCACTGGTTTTGGATCGTGAAGATTTGGTTTGCAGAACCGGTGATTTGGGCCGTTATGACGGCGATGGAAACTTAGAAATTCTGGGAAGAATTGACGATCAGATCAAACTTCACGGCGTACGTGTAGAACTGGACGGCATTCGCAGTTCTTTATTAAATCTGGAAGGAATTGGGCAGGTAGAGTTACTGTTACATACAGACGCTACAGCAGATTCCCTACTATGCTATTACAGCGGAACAGAGTACGGTTCAGGTGAATTACGCTTGCTTTTATCCAAAATATTAGACCGCAGCAGTATTCCGGATTACTTTATTTATATAGCAGAATTTCCGTTGACCTTAAACGGTAAAGTCGACAAACGTGCCTTACCTAAACCATCAGAGTTATTGCGTGGCATCAACTATGAAGTGCCGAATGGTGCGATTGAAATTTCATTAAGTACTATTTGGTCAGAACTTTTGAGTGTTCCGCAAAACAGTATCGGAAGAAATGATTTGTTTTTTGATTTGGGAGGGTCCTCTTTAAAAGCCATTCAGTTAATTTCCAGAGTATACAAACAACACGAAGTACAATTGAGTATTGGAGAAATCTTCAATCACTCCGCATTAAAAGCGCAGGCTTTATTAATAGCGGCATCAAAAGGAGAAAAAGTTTACAGTGCGATTAAAAAGACAGCAGAGCAGGAAGATTACGCTCTTTCTCATGCACAGCGTCGTTTATGGGTTTTAGATCAGTTACAGGAAGATTTTACAGCCTATAGCCGTCCAATCAGTTATGATATTCATGGTGAATTAAACCTTGATGCCTTAACGAAGTCCTTTAGAAAATTAATCGAACGTCATGAAAGTTTACGAACGATTTTTATTTTAAAAGACGGTGAACCGCGTCAGTTGATACAACCTCTGGAAAGTATTCATTTTGAAATTCCTGTAACGGATGTATCCAACAGCGAAAACAAAGAAGGGGCTATTGAAGAGGTTTTAGCGAAACTGGCCGTTTTGCCTTTTGATTTATCCAAGGGGCCTTTATTCAGAACCAGAGTAGTAAACTTAGGAAACGATCAGCATCGTTTGTTATTTTCTATTCATCATATTATTTCAGATGCGTGGTCGATGCAGGTATTGGTGCGCGATTTAATAAGCTATTACAACTCGATTGTTAAAGCAGAAGAAAAATCGTTAAATGCATTACCAATTCAATACAAAGATTATGCAGCGTGGCAGTTAGAGGAACTTTCCAAAGGAGCGTTGGCGGATTCCCGCAAATACTGGCTGGCACAACTGGGCGGAGAATTACCGGTTTTGGACCTGCCATCGGATTATGTGCGTCCATCGGTACAAACCTATAACGGAGCACAGGTATATGTTAATTTTTCAGAACAGTTAAGCCATGCTTTCAGACACTATATAAAAGAACAGGACAGTACACCGTTTATGGGATTTGTGTCACTGGTCAAAGTACTTTTATACCGATACAGCGGACAGGAAGACCTTATTGTGGGAACACCGGTTGCAGGAAGAGAGCATTCTGATTTAGAAAATCAGATTGGGTTTTATATCAACAACCTTGCCTTACGAACCAGATTTCAGGGAACTGAGAGTTTTACAAGTCTGTTACAATTAGTCAAAGAAACCTGTTTAAAAGGTTACGAAAATCAATCGTATCCGTTTGATTTATTGGTAGATGAATTACAGCTTTCCAGAGACTTAAGTCGTTTTCCGTTGTATGATGTAGCGGTTGTCTTAGAAAGTGATGAGGTACTGTTGGAAAATGCGATCGCAATGGAAGGCGTAGATGTTTCTAACGTACGTGTAGCAGTAGACACGAGTTTATACGATCTTACCTTTTGGTTTGGAGAAGGCATTTCGGGACAAATCAGTCTTTATATTGAATACAACACCGATATCTATAGTGCTGAACGCATTAAGCGATTAGGCGTTCATTTAGGAAAACTAATGGAGAGTATCGTTACCGATAGCACCATTTCGTTGAATCAATTACCTTTAATAGAAGCAGCAGAACAAAAAATATTACTGGAACAATACCAGGGAGAAATCGTTTCCCGGTTTTCAGCGAGCACGGTGGTTTCGCTTTTTGAAAAACAGGCAGACCGAAGAAAAGAGGCCTTAGCTTTAAAATACGAAGATGTTACACTTAGTTACAGGGAATTAGAAGAACGTTCCAATGCATTGGCTCATTATTTACAAACACAGCATGCTATTGGAAATGGAAGTGTGGTCGGAGTTATGCAGGACAGAAGTGAGTATTTGCTGATCAGTATTTTAGGAGTATTAAAAGCCGGCGGCGCATATCTGCCAATAGATCCGGGCTATCCATCCGATCGTGTAGCGTATATGCTAGGCGATGGAAATGTATCCTTATTGCTTGCTGATGCAGCGATAACGGAATATGAAGTGGCAAGCGTAAATATTGGCGATCTGAAACAGGAATTAGAAAACCATCCAAAGACGCGATTAAATGTAGCGTTAAGTGGAGAAGACCTTGCGTATGTAATTTACACTTCAGGTTCTACCGGAAGACCAAAAGGCGTTATGATCAGACACAATGCTATTATCAATTTATTGAAATCGGTAGTAGATATTCTGGATGTTTCAAATAACGACCAATTACTGGCGATTACTACTTTTACGTTTGATATTTCCGTACTGGAATTCTTCACTACATTGAGTGTTGGTGGTTCCGTTATTATTGCTCCAGGTGCAGTAATCACCGATCCACGATTGTTATCTGAAATGATCGATGAAAGTGGAGTCACTATTGTACAAGCCACTCCAAGTGTATGGAACTTGCTTTTAGAAACAGGATGGCAAGCAACAAGTTTGTTGAAAAAAATATCCGGAGGAGAATTTTTACCACTTTCATTAGGCACACGTTTGTTAGCAATGCCGGGCGAACTTTACAATATGTTTGGCCCGACAGAAACCACCATATGGTCTACCTCACAATACATTCAAAATGAGAGAGATTTAAATTCAATCGGGAAACCCATCTACAATACAACACTTTACATACTGGATGAACTGGGGCAATTAGTACCGCACGGAGTTACCGGAAAATTGTTTATTGGTGGGGCAGGAGTAGCAAAAGGATATACGGATCCTGAACTGACAACGAAAAAGTTTATTAAAAACCCTTTTAATGGCGACGAAGTTATTTATGATACCGGAGATTTATGCCAATGGGATTTCAAGGGAAGATTAATCTACCTGGGAAGAGGTGATGGTCAGGTAAAACTGAGAGGATATCGTATTGAATTGGGCGAAATTGAATCGTTGTTAGAAGCAGATTCAAAAGTAAACCAGGCTGTGGTAATCGTCAAAGGCAATGATCTGTTGGCTTATGTTACCGGAAAAGAGAATGTAGATGTCAATACTTTAAAAACACTGCTCAGAAGCAAACTGCCAGCCTATATGGTACCTGCTCACATTCAGCAATTAGAAGATTTCCCGTTAACACATAATGGTAAAATCAGCAGGAAAAAACTAGCGGAAAGAGGTATTGAATTAACAGAAAGAACACTTACAGCTCCACAAACCAGTACGGAAGAAGTATTGACGGAATTATGGCAGTCGATACTGGGTGTTACTGAAATAAGTACGACGGATGATTTCTTTGAAGTTGGCGGACATTCCTTAAAAGCCATTCAGTTAATACTGAACATACATAAAAAATTAAATGTACAGATTCGCTTAAAAGATGTTTTCGAATATCCAAAACTGATTGATTTAGCGGCATATACCGATCAATTAAACGTAAGTCAATATAAAACCATCAATCCGGTAAAAGTTAGTGCTACTTATGAATTATCACATGCACAACGCAGATTATGGATCTTAGAACAATTTGAATCCTTAGGCTCAACGGCTTACAACATACCAATGAGTTATTGGCTGAACGGCAGCTTAAATATCGGTTATGTAACAGAAGCGTTCAGACGTCTTATTGAACGTCATGAAATTCTAAGAACCAATTTCAAAGAAATTGACGGAATCCCGTATCAGTTTATCAGTGATGCCGATAAGATCGATTTCAGCGTTGATTATCAGGATCTGTCCAGTCACGAAAGCCCAATAGCAGCAGCAATTGCTTTGTCAGAAAAAGCCGCTTTTACTTCTTTCAATTTAACAAGCGATGCATTACTAAGAGTACAGATCAGTAAAGTGGAAGACGAAAGATACTTATTCATGCTGAGTATGCACCATATCATTACAGATGAATGGTCTATTAAAAACTTAATTACTGAGTTTTTAACGATATACAATGCTTTAAAGCAAAAAACAGCAATCAGCTTACAGCCGCTTTCCATTCAATACAAAGATTACGCGGCATGGCAATTACAAGAGTTATCAGGTGAAGCTCTACAGACGCACAGAAACTATTGGCTTCATAAATTAGAAGGCGATATTCCTGTAATAGATTTACCAACAGATGCGCCAAGACCTGCTGTAAAAACATTCAACAGCACACAGCTTAAATATTCTTTTGAACCACAATTGGTTGCAAAATTCAGATCGTTATTAGCCGGTGAAAAAGCCACTTTGTTTGCCGGACTTATGGCGGTAACCAAAATACTGGTTCATAAATATACAGGTGAAAAAGATATTATACTCGGAACACCGGCGGCAGGAAGAGACCATTCTGATTTAGAAGATCAAATCGGGTTTTATATCAACGCATTGCCTTTAAGAACACAGCTTCATGCAGAAGAAACATTTGCTGACTTTTTAAAGAAGGTAAAAAATGTGGTGGTGGAAGCATTTGACCATCAGATTTATCCGTTCGATTTATTGATAGAGGACTTAGGTTTAAACAGGGATTTGAGCCGATCTCCTTTATTTGATATTGTCGTTTTAATTCAAAACAACGAAAACAGTAACAAATTGCCAGAAATGGAAGGGGTGACTATTGAAGATCATCTGCTTATCAATGAAAAGAGTAAAGTAGATTTGAAATTGTTTTTTGTAGAAAACGAGAACGAAATTAACCTGAATCTGGAATACAATACCGATCTTTTCGGGGAAGAAAGAATGCAAAGATTGTGCAGGCATTTTGAAGAATTAATCCGCGCAGTTGTTGAAGTACCTTCCCAAAAAATAAAAGAACTCAATTACATTACGGCTCAGGAACGTCAGCAATTATTATACGATTTTAATCAGGAATCTTTTGACTATGATGAAAAATTAACTTTAGTTCAGTTATTTGAAAAGCAGGTTGATAAAACCCCTCATGCAATAGCACTTGAGACTTCGACAAAATCATGGACGTACGAAGAATTGAATGGCGCTGTCAATACATTTGCAAAATCTTTACAGGAAATTTCAAATGTTACTAAGGGGCTGCATGTAGGTTTAATGACCGATAGAAATGAATGGTTGATTATTGGAATGCTTTCTATTTTAAAAGCCGGGGCAGTTTACATCCCTATAGATTTCTCCAGTCCGGCAGAACGAATACAATATATTTTATCGGATGCAAACATTTCGTTATTAATTACGGAAAGCAGCATAATAAACGGTTTTTCCGGTTTTACTGCGAATGCTTTACGTATAGACGACATTTTTGAAGGTATTGAGAAACACGAACAAAATCTGATACCGAATTATTCGGCAGACGATTTGGCTTATGTAATTTATACGTCAGGTTCTACAGGACATCCAAAAGGAGTATTGGTCTCTCATAAAAACTGTGTGAATATGGTTAAAAATGAGCATCACATATTCAATCCGTCTACGGAAGACAGGGTGTTGCAATTTGCTTCTCCCTCTTTTGATGCTTCGATTGCTGAAATTTTTATGGCGATTACTTCGGGTGCCGGCTTAGTTTTGGCAACTAATAAAACCTTAAAAGATCTTACGGCTTTAACCCGTTATTTAAAAGAGAAGAAAGTATCTGTCGTGATTCTTCCTCCAGCGTATTTAGCAGCAATACCGGTAACAGAACTTTCCTTTTTACGATTGATAATTACGGCCGGTGATGTTGCCAACAAACAGCTGGCGATAGATTACAGCAGGGAATTAACCTATATGAATTGTTACGGTCCTACAGAATGTGCAGTATGGGCCACCATACATCAGGTGGAAGCTTCTGACCTTGATTATCAAAGATTGCCCATCGGAAAACCAATCGGCAATCTTCAGATTTATATTTTAAATGAATCCCTTCAGCCGCAGCCTATAGGAGTTCCCGGTGAAATGTACATTGGCGGTGTTGGTGTAACCCAGGGCTATTTAGGAAAAAAGGAGTTGACTGAAAAAAGCTTTTTGGAAAACCCTTTCGGTACGGGTAAAATATATAAAACCGGGGATTTGGCTTCCTGGTATTCAGACGGAAATATTGACTTTTTAGGCCGTGTAGATACACAGGTAAAAATAAGAGGTTACAGAATAGAACTGGGAGAAATTGAAAGCGTATTGAATAATCATTCGCAAATTGCCAATTCTGCGGTAATTACCAAAGGAGAAGGGAATGACAAGCTTTTAATTGCCTACTATGAAGGAGAAAATGCCCTTCCGCTTACCGCTATTCAGGATCACCTGAAAAACTTCTTGCCGGATTATATGCTGCCTTCGTACATCGTTTATTTAGAGCAGCTGCCAAAAAATAACAGTGGTAAAATTGATAAAAAAGCACTACCGGATTATTTAGAAACGGCAGTAAAAGAAATAGTAGTTCCCAAAGACCCTATAGAAGCCGGATTACTGGAAGTATGGCAAAATGTGTTGGGAGTTCAGGAAATTGCCATGCAGCATAATTTCTTTTCTATCGGAGGACATTCGCTGCGTGCCATTCAATTGATGGCGCAATTATTTAAAAAACTGGAAATTAAACTGGAACTGGAAGATATTTTTATAAATCCGGTTTTCGGGGATCAGGTAAACGTCTTAAAAGCTTCCGCTAAAACAAGTTATCAGAAAATAGAAAAAGTTACCGGGCAGCCGCTCTACAAACTTTCCTATGCGCAACTGAGATTATGGCTGCTGGAACAGTTTGAAGATGAAACAGAAGCTGTAAACAGTATTCCTGTCAGCTATTGGCTTCAGGGAGATTTAAATACGGAGGCCTTAAACAATGCTTTTCAATTTGTAATTGAAAGACATGAAAGTTTGCGAACTTCCTTTATCACAGAGCAGGGAGAAGCGTATCAAAAAATACTAACAGCAGAAGAATATTCATTTGAAGTGACGCAGGAAGATGCCACAACGGTATCAAACCCTAAAGAATATGCGCAAAACAAAGCCTTGGAATTATCCTTAATTCCATTCAATCTGGAAAAAGCGCCTTTGGTAAAAGCACATATCATTAAAGTTGCTGCTGATGAATACCTTTTCTTTCTGTGCGTTCACCATATTATTTTTGACGAGAGATCTGTTCATGTTTTCGTGAAAGAAATAATAGAAGCATACCAGGCATTTTTAAATCATACAACACCTGTATGGCCGGCATTGCCAATTCAATACAAAGACTATGCAGCCTGGCAGGAAAAAGAATTGCATACGGAACGATTATCGGTACACAGAGCCTATTGGTTAAGTCAGTTTGAAGAAGAAATAGAAGTATTAGACTTACCGACAGATTTTCCAAGACCTCCTGTACAGACCTTTCACGGTGATCAGGTTCACTTAAGCCTGAGCCCGGAAATAAGTACCGCATTCAGAGCTTGTTTAGAAGCGCAGGAAACAACGCTTTATATGGGCTTGGTAACGCTTGTAAAATTATTACTGCACCGTTACACCGGACAAAATGATATCATTATTGGTTCGCCATCGGCAGGCAGGGAACACCCGGATTTAAGAGATCAAATCGGATTCTTTATCAATACACTGGTTCTGCGAACTAAATTTAACGAGGAGGAAACCTTCAATTCTCTTGCTAAAAAAGTAAAAAACAATGTGCTGAATGCCTTCAAACATCAGGTATATCCTTTTGACTTATTGGTAAACGAACTGCAGGTAGAACGTGACATGAGCCGTTCGCCGTTATTTGATGTCGTAGTTGTTTTGGAAAACCTGATCGATAAAAATGAAATTCCTGAATTTGAAGGTCTTTCTGTTACAGATAATCAGTTAGATGTACCGATTAGCAAAGTCGATCTGCGTTTCTACTTTATAGAAAACGAATCCAATATTTCGCTGACGTTAGAGTACAATACGGATATCTACAGCAAACATCGAATGGAAAATCTATTAGGGCATGTAAGCGCTTTAATGCATTCAGTAATCGAAGGTCCTGCAACAGCTGTAAGCAAACTAAATTATTTATCAGCAAGAGAACAAAACTGGCTGCTGAAGGAGCTGAACCAAAAAGTAGTGACCTATGATAAAAACCAGACTCTAGTCGATATTTTTGAACAGCAGGCAGCAGCAACACCTGACAATATAGCGCTTGAATTTGAAAACAAAACGTTTACTTACCAGCAGCTTAATGAACAGGCAAATCAATTGGCGCATCATTTACGTGAGGAATATCAGGTAACAAAAGGAGAAACGATTGCGTTGATGGTAGAACGAAACGAATGGCTCATCATTGGATTCCTGGGGATTTTAAAATCCGGAGGGGTTTATCTGCCAATCGATTCAGGCAATTCGACAGAGCGAAATAATTTTATGCTGTCAGATGCCAATGCCAAAGTCCTCATCACAGAATCCGTAAATATTTTTAATGTTGGCGACTTCAAAGGAAGCCTGTTTGCGATTGATATAGAGTTTGATTTGTTGGAAACAGCAATCGAAAACCCTGTAAAAGTAAACGACGCCTTAGATTTGTCTTATATTTATTATACTTCAGGATCTACCGGACAGCCCAAAGGAGTGATGCTTCAGCATCGCAACGGGGTGCATATGGTGTACAATCAGAGAGAGCAGTTTAACGTAACAACAAACGATTGCATCATTCAGTTCTCGTCCTTAATTTTTGACGGGTCTGTATTTGAATTCTTTTTAGCATTGGCTAACGGAGCCCGTTTATTAATCGCAAAAAACAACATTATCAAAGATGCTGTCGAACTGGTAAAGTACATGGCTGCCAAAGAGGTGACAATTGCAATTTTACCGGCGGCTTATTTTTCTTTGGTTGCTGTTGACGATTTGAAATTCTTAAGAAAATTACTTTCAGTCGGAGACGCGATCAACAAAGATCAGGCAATAAAATGCAGCGCGGTTACGGATACGTACAATGGTTATGGCCCGACAGAATGTGCGGTTTGTACCAGTCTTTATAAAATAAAACCGGAAGACAGCCAAAGAGTCAGACTGCCAATCGGAGAAGGAATCGCAAATGTTCAGGTACATATTCTGGATCAGGTGCTAAATTTAGTCGGGGAAGGAATTCATGGAGAAATCTGTATTTCGAGTGAAGTAGCAATTGCCAAAGGCTATTTAAACAGAGAAGAACTTTCGAATGAAAAATTTATAAAGAATCCGTTTGGTGCAGGAATGATGTACCGAACAGGAGACAAAGGAGTACGTTTAGCGGACGGAACTATTGATTTCTTAGGACGTATCGACAATCAGGTAAAAATCAGAGGGTATCGTATCGAACTAAATGAAATTGAAAAAGTAATCCAGTCACATGCTCTGATAATTGAGACTTTAGTGACCACATACAGCACTGACGGAGATATTGCTTTGGTCGCGTATTACACGGCTACAGCAGAAATTAGTCCGACCCTGGTGAAGGATTTTATGAAAACCTTCCTGCCTAATTATATGATTCCTCCGTATCTGATTCAATTATCAGATTTTCCACTAAACGCAAGTGGTAAAATTGATAAAAGAAAATTACCGGAACCGGAAATCAAATTAAATACGACTTATGCAGCACCACGAAATGCCATAGAAGAAAGTCTGGCGATTATTTGGGGAGAAGTCTTAAATAAAGAAAATATCGGAATTGAAGATAATTTCTTCGAATCAGGCGGGCATTCCCTAAGAGCCATTCAGTTAATTACTAAAATTTACAAAGAACATCAGGTACAGCTGAACATTGGAGACATCTTTAGTAAACCGACTTTAATAGAGCAGGCGTTTTTGATTTCGAATTCGGATACCACAAATTACATTTCCATTCCGAAAGTGGAAGAGGAAGATAACTATCCGCTATCCGCAACACAGTTAAGAACCTGGTTGCAGGTAGAGCAATCCAAAAATTCCATTACCCATAATGTACTGACGAGTTATATGCTTACCGGACACTTCCATAAAGAGGCTTTTGAATTTGCTTTTCAACAAGTAATTGCCCGTCATGAAAGTTTGCGTACCGTATTCGAATTGGTAAACGGATCACCAAGACAACGTATTATAGACGCTTCGGATTTTACCATTGCAATTAATTATACTGATATTTCTAAAAATAGTGAAGCCGTAAAACAAGCGCAAAAAGCAGAACTTTCATCGAAAGTATTTCATTTAGATACAGCGCCATTATTCAATATTGATATTTTAAGGCACGAAGAAAACAAGCATGAACTGCTATTTGCCATGCATCATATTATTTCAGATGAATGGTCGATGCAGGTGATGGTAAAAGACCTGGTGTTATTTTACAATGCTGCTGTAAATGGAATCACGAGTAATTTGGAGCCTTTGCCAATTCAGTATAAAGATTATACTGCGTGGCAGCTGGCAGAACTAAGCGGCGATAAACTAGTAGGACACAAGGAATATTGGCTGGAACAATTTAAAGGAGACATTCCGGTGCTGGAACTCGCTTCCGACAGGCAACGTCCGGAAATCATGAACCATGAAGGAGCACAATATTCTTTCAGACTGGAGGAGACAGTAAGCCAAAAACTAAAAGAATTAGCCAAAAATCAGGGTGCGACCTTATTTATGGGCGTAACTTCTTTGGTAAAAGCGTTGTTCTATAAATACACCGGAAATCAGGATATTATAATCGGAACTCCTGTGGCGGGAAGACAACATCCGGATTTAGAAGATCAGATTGGGTTGTACCTAAACACATTAGCACTGCGATCAAGATTTTCCGGAGAAGAAGGATTCAATACCTTACTAAGCGAAGTCAAAAAAGTAAGTTTAGACGGATTCACGCATCAGGTTTATCCTTTAGATATGCTTATTGAAGATTTAGATGTCTATCCGCCAAAAAACAGAGGCGCTCTATTTGATGTTGTGGTCATATTGCAAAATGTACAGCTGGACCTTTTGGAAGGAGTTGAAATGCAAGGCCTGGAAGTTTCAGCGCAGGGAGAAGACTTAAAAATCAGTAAAGGTGATTTGAGATTCCAATTTATGGATCAGGGAACTTTTCTCGAAGGAAGTATCGAATACAGTACCGAATTATACGATGAAGCACGTATTTCCCGTATGGTAACCCATATGAAAAACCTGTTGACAATCATAGTAGAAACTCCGGAACAGCCTTTAAAAGAAATTCAGTATTTAGAAAATACAGAATCGGAAAATTTAGACTGGTTTGAAAAAATAATACAAAAAGAACAGCCACAATACGTACACAAAGCTTTTGAAGCAATTGTAACAGCATATCCTGAAAAGGAAGCCGTAGCACTTGAAGAAAAATCGTTTACGTATCAGCAAATCAATGGGTTTACGAATCAAATAGCCCGTTTATTACTGGATCTTAAGGTACAGCCGGAAAATGCTGTCGGCGTATTATTGCCGTCAGGGAAAGAATTAACAGCAACGTTGATGGCGTGTTTCAAAACCGGTGCCACTTATGTTCCGATGGCTGCTGAATTTTCAAAAAACCGAACAGAGCAGGTATTTTCAGATACGAAAATGACCACTTTGATAGCCGCTGAAAAAGCCTATAATACCTTAAATAATACAACTGATCTTTCACATACAAGACTGGAAAAAATAATATTATTTTCTGAAGAGGGAATACTAACCGTTCAGGAACGTAATGCTTCAGGCGAGTTTGTAGCATCCGATTATAGTTTAGCAAATTACAGTGAAGAAAATGTTGCAGTTGAGTATTCTATTAATAACAGCAGTTATATTTTCTACAGCTCCGGTACCACCGGAAAATCGAAAGCCATTGTTGGAGATCAGGAAAGTATTGCACACTATATCAACTGGCACAAAAACACTTTTGGGTTTGATACTGAAAGCCGTGTAAGCCAGATTGCTTCAGTCACTTTTGATGCCAGTTTAAAAGACATCTTAACGAGTTTGATTTCAGGAAGCTGTCTTTGTATTCCGGCTCCGAAAACGCGCGAGAATATGGTGTTGTTAAGCCAATGGCTTTCAGCAGAAAAAGTAACCATTTTGCAGACCGTTCCCTCTTTATTCCGATTATTGACGAACAGTCTGGTGGAACAGAATATTGCTTTAGAAGAGATAAAAGAAGTGGTTCTGGCCGGAGAGAAATTATACGGTCGTGATGTTGCTTTATGGCGCTCGCTTTCCGGACACACAGGCCGCATGAGCAACTTGTACGGACTTACCGAAACTACGGTTTTGAAAAGCTGTTACCACATTCCATCTGGAGATTTAGATCCCGGAACCGTTTTACCGGTGGGACAAGCCATCAATAACAGTATGATCGCTGTAATCAACGATAACGGACTTAGCATGTGGGGAGAAATTGGTGAAGTCTATATCAGAAGTCCATACATCAGTAAAGGCTATTTGGATCAGGAACTTACGGCAGCATTATTGGTACAAAATCCGTTGGTTAGCGATCGTGAAGATTTAGTTTGCAGGACAGGCGATTTGGGTCGTTATGACAGCGACGGAAACCTGGAAATTCTGGGAAGAATTGACGATCAGATCAAATTGCACGGCATACGTGTAGAACTGGATGGTATTCGCAGTTCTTTACTAAATTTAGAAGGAGTTAGTCAGGTTGAACTTTTGTTGCACAATGATGCGACAGCAGATTCTCTACTATGTTATTATACCGGAACAGAATACGGCTCAGGCGAATTACGTTTGCTTTTATCAGCCGAGTTAGACCGCAGCAGTATTCCGGATTACTTTATTTACGTAGCAGAATTTCCGTTGACCTTAAACGGTAAAGTCGACAAACGTGCCTTACCAAAACCATCAGAATTATTGCGAGGCAGTAATTATGAAATGCCGAGTGGTTCGATTGAAACGTCACTAAGCAATATCTGGGCAGAATTGTTAAGCATTCCGCAAAGCAGTATCGGAAGAAACGATTCGTTTTTTGATTTAGGCGGTTCGTCTTTAAAAGCGATTCAATTGATTTCCAGAGTGTATAAAAATCACGAGGTACAATTAAGCATCGGAGAAATTTTCAATCACTCCGCATTAAAAGCACAGGCTTCCTTAATAGCTGCATCAAAAGGAGATACCGTATACAGTTCGATTAAACAGGCGGCAGAGCAGGATGATTATGCCTTGTCACATGCACAGCGTCGTTTATGGGTACAGGAAACACAACAGCAAAACGGGGAAAGCACCTTTAATATCTTTATGCGTTACCAAATGGAGGGTAAACTTCAGATAGAAATACTACAGGAAGCCTTTGACCAGATTATAAACCGTCACGAAAGTTTGCGAACCATCTTTGTTTTAAAAAATGGAGAACCAAGACAAAAAATCCAATCCATGCAGGAGCAATCTTTTGAATTGGAATTTGAAGATCTTCAGGGAATCAAAGAACAGCAGGTAATTATTGATAAAGAGGTTCAAAACCTTGCTTACCATCCTTTTGATCTTCAAAACGGACCGTTGATGAAAGTAAAACTTTTAAAACTGGATGCTGAAAATCATATGTTATTGTTTGTCAAGCATCATATCATTTCAGACGAATGGTCTTTACAAATTTTTGTGAAAGAAGTATTGTCGATTTACAATGCTTTATCAGAAAATAAGGAACATAATCTGACACCATTAACCGTTCAGTATAAAGACTATGTGGCCTGGAAAGAAAACGAATTGTCAAACAACGGACTTGTAAATCATCGGGAGTTTTGGTTGAAAAAATTACAGGGAGACATTCCTGTTTTATACCTGCCGACTGATTTTCCACGACCGCCAATTCAGACTTTCAATGGATCAGAACTGCATTTTGAGTTTGCTGAAGATACGGCAGCTCCGTTTAAGCAACTCCTGCAGGAACAGAATGCCACCTTATTTATGGGGTTATTGTGCGTGGTAAAAACGATACTGTATCACTATTCCGGTCAGGAAGACATCATCGTCGGAACACCAATCGCCGGAAGAGAACATCCGGATCTGGAAGGACAAATAGGATATTACCTGAACACCCTGGCACTGCGCAGTACATTTGATCCTGCACTGAAATTTGTTGATTTCCTTTCAGAGGTAAAGAATACGGCAATAGCGGCTTTTGAACATCAGGAATATCCATTTGATACGCTTATTGAAGACTTAAATTTAAAGAAAGACTTAAGCCGGTCTCCCTTATTCGACGTTGTAATGATTCTTCAGAATGTGGATTTACACAGAGAGTCGGATCTGGAAATGAACGGCATTACCATAAATCCTATCAAAGAACCTATGAATATCAGTAAAAGTGATCTTCGATTCCAGTTTGCTGATTTAGGAAATACAATAGTGGGAACCATCGAATACAATACCAGTTTATTTAAAAAAGAACGTATAGAACAACTCATAGCGCATATGAACAGTTTAGTAGCTCTTGTGGTTACAGATTCACAACGTTCCCTAATAGAATTTGATTTTTTAACTGATACAGAACGCCAACAAGAACAGCTGGCTTCCGATTTTTTCGGTTCTGATATCAGTACAGACTTCTAACTTAATTAATAATCAACTAACATTAAAACTCAATCTAATGAATAGAAACATTATTGGCATCTCTGCTTTTTACCATGATTCAGCGTGTTGCATAATTCAAAACGGAAAATTAATCGCTGCGGTAGAAGAAGAGCGATTTTCAAGAAAAAAAAATGATCCGGATTTACCCGTAAATGCTTTTATGTATTGCTTAGATCAGGCGGGAATAAGTATTTCCGATATTGATTGTATCGCTTATTATGAAGATCCGGTTAAAAAGTCGGAACGCCAATTGTGGAGTATAAGCAATCAGGTTTCTACGGATCCCATTTACGATATAGATCCCCAACATGTCATCAGGCAGATTCGTAAAGAATTAGGATATGATGGTCCAATTAAATTCTACGAACATCACCAGTCGCATGCTGCAAGTACTTTTTATTTCTCAGGCTTTGATTCAGCGGCTATTTTAACGGTAGATGGAGTAGGAGAATGGGCTACCACCACTTATGGAATTGGAAAAAATAACAAAGTAGAACTATTTGGAGAAGTGACATTCCCGGATTCAATTGGACTGCTTTACAGCACCATCACCAGTTATTTAGGATTCGAAGTAAATGGTGGAGAATACAAAGTAATGGGACTGGCACCTTACGGAGAAAACAAGTACCTGGAGCAAATGCATCAGTTGCTGACGCTGGAGGAAGACGGAAAATATACCCTGAACTTAAAATATTTTGACTTTTTGCGCGGAGAACGCATGTATTCTGACGAATTGCCAAAACTATTCGGATTACCGGTACGAGAGAAAGATGCGGAAATGGGGCAGCATTATATGGATATTGCCAAAAGTTTACAGACTTTCCTGGAAGAAACACTGATAAAAATGGCCAACTACCTGTATGAAAAAACAGGAGAAGAAAATTTGTGCATGGCAGGCGGAGTGGCTTTAAACTGTGTCGCCAATGGTAAAATATTAAAAAATTCCCCTTTCAAAAGGATGTATGTACAACCGGCTTCAGGGGATTCAGGTTGTTCATTGGGAGCGGCCGCACTGGCTTACACAGAACTATATCCGGAGGATAAAATAGAACCGCTTACCAATGTGTATTTAGGACCTTCCTACACAGGAAAAGACGTCGAAAACCTGTTAAGCGCAACCTCCTTAAACTATGAAGACTGCAGGGAAGACGGAGATACACTTCAAAGAGTAGCGCAGAAACTGGCAGAAGGAAAAGTAATTGGCTGGTTCAACGGAAGAATGGAATTTGGACCAAGATCCTTGGGAGCACGTTCTATTTTAGGAGATCCAAGAGTTTTGGATATGAGAGACCGAATCAACGCCATGGTAAAAAAGAGAGAAGGTTTCAGGCCTTTTGCACCGGCAGTTCTGGAAAAAAAGATGTTTGAGCATTTTGATATCGATCATGCCTCTCCTTTTATGCTGGAAACCTGTCAGGTAAAATCGACAATAGACATGCCGGCCATTACACACGTAGACAATTCGGCCAGGATTCAATCGGTTAATGATACTGATAATCCAAGATTTGCACAATTACTTCGTGAATTTGACAAACTTACCAATTGTCCGATTTTGCTGAATACCTCTTTTAATATCAAAGATGAACCAATAGTTTGTACACCCGAAGACGCTTTGG
This sequence comes from Flavobacterium circumlabens, assembly GCF_004345565.1. Classification (GTDB taxonomy): domain Bacteria; phylum Bacteroidota; class Bacteroidia; order Flavobacteriales; family Flavobacteriaceae; genus Flavobacterium; species Flavobacterium circumlabens. The sequence continues at coordinate 306,882 of NZ_SLWA01000007.1, forward strand.
TCTGTTTTATAACTACTGATATCGATTGTTTAGTGCTGGAAGATTTCATTATCAGTAAAGAAGGAAATGAAATTACAATGCTTGAAATGATTAATAACAACTTTACGGAAAGAGGACGTTTCGAGCTAAATCCAAACGTATACACATTCATTTAATCCTTAAAAGAGAAAAAATCATGTCAAGACCTTCAGAATTACATAAAGAACTTGCTATTGACTTAGCAGCATTATTACCTGTTACACCAGAAAATCAACAAACTTTTTTGGATTTAATGGAAAAGCTGGGTTATACCAATCCACAAACATCCGAAGAAGAAACTGTTGCTGAAAATCCATTCAAATCACACATAGGAATCTACAAACCAGATATCAAAGACGGTAAAAAATACTATCAAAGAGATATTCTGTTCAAAGAAACCTGGAGTTTCTTCGCAGACATACAAACCATTCCGCCAAAATCGGATAAAAAACGTGTGGTATTATTGGGAGAATCCGTAACCAGAGGATTTTTATTAGACCCGGAATATACGCCGGCAATTGTATTAGACCAGCTTTTAAATTCAAATAAAGAACTGTATGGATACGAAATAATTGATTTAGCCGAGACCAATCTGGGAATGGCAGGAATCAGACAAAGATATACCGAGTGCATGGCGCTAGAGCCGGATATGGTGGTTTTTTTAGCCGGAAACAATTGGCGTGAAGAATTATTAAGCACGATTGGCAACAGTCAGAAAAAGCAAACGGCCTTACAGGAATTAACACTGGGTGAGGACGGAATTGCCATAGCAAAACCGTTAATCGAAGATTACTTCAGTACGATTGTAGATGACTTTTTAGCGTATGTAGGAACCGTTTCGAAGAAAAACGGAGTTCCGGTACTGTTTGCAATTCCCGAATTTAACCTGTTGGATTGCAGAAGTACACCGGGAGAGCGCGTTGTTTCTGAATTGCCGTATGAAAAATTAAAAAGCTGGATTGAAGCCAAAGAAAGCGCAGAAGAAAGCCTGGCTTCAGGTGATACCGAAACGTGTAGCATACAAGCACAGCAAATGATAGAAATTGACCCGAGTCATCCCTACGGATTTGAGCTATTGGCAGATTGCTGCATCAAAAACGAACAGTACAAAGAAGCCAGACACTATTTGGAAATGGCAAGGGATACCGCTCTTTTTTGCAGGACCAATAGTAAACCGAGAACCTTTAAAGTAATTCAGCAAACCATACTGTCCAAAGCAGCAAGCTATGGAATTGAAGTAATTGATTTACCGGCGGTTTTTAAAGCACACTTAGACGGTAAAGTACCGGGAAAAGAGTTGTTCTTAGATTATTGTCACTTTAGCGTTACGGGAATTCAGGTAGCTATGGATGCTGTTTACAAAAAAGTGCTTCAGGAATTTGATGATCTTAGAAAAACACATAAGGATGTAAAAACAATCATTCCGTCAAACGAAGTATTGGCGTTAGGACACTTTTTTGCCGCCATACACAATGCACACTGGGGACAATCGTATGACATTTTGTTGTATCACTGTTCCGAATCCTTGTCAAAATGGAAGGATATAGCCAAAACAATGGTCTATTACTGTGATATGATTAGCAGGGGAGCAGCCAATAATGTGTGTAAATCACTCGAGAAAATATTGGAAGACAATACAAAACTGGACCGATATGTACATGCGCTGGTTCCTGCAAGAAACATGAAAAACATGGAACTGGAACTGGTAGATGCCATGACAACCGTGTTAAAGTCAAACGGAATTGATATTACGAATTACTTACTGAAAATTCGCTTAGACGATCATAGTATCAAAAACAGACGTATCAATCTGTTGCAAAATTATTACCACGCGACTTCTTACGATGAATATCAGGGGCAAAAAACTGCTTTTTTACAGGCAAGAGACAGCAAATCTGATTTTTTTGTCATAGCAGATGCCAAAACAAAAGCGTTGTTATCCGTATCCTTCAGAATACCCGGAATCATCAGTGAAAACCATGATACAGCAACCTTATATGTGAATGATACCGAAGTAACAAAATTGTCTGTTGGCAGTAAATGGCAAACCCATTCGATAGAAATTCCGGTCGGTTTTCTTCAAAACGGATTGAATGTATTCAGAATAAAATGGCCAATAGTGGCTACCAGCAGAGCGCTGCAGGATAAAGATTCTTCTACGGCAATACTGGATGCTGCTTTTCGCGTTTTCGGGGAAATTGGCAGCATGACAGTTTCAGGAGTATAATTTTTATCCTAACCAGATTCTTAAAAAGAGAACCAATTAAAAGTGTTTAAAACAACGTTTCTAAGTCTGCTGAACATACAATTAAAAAAGTAAATCACTTATCAGCATTGTATGAAGTGTCATAACAGCAAGACGTACCAATTTATAAAAATATGTGTGGAATAAGTGGAATTTATAATTTCGATAGAGAATCTGTAGCCAGAGAGGATATCATTGTGGCTATGACCAATAAAATTCAGCATCGCGGACCGGATGATTCGTCTTGTTATATAGACGGTCATGTGGGACTTGGATTTGTACGACTAAGTATTATTGATTTAAGTCATGGAATGCAGCCCTTTTTTAGTCCTGATAAATCGATCGTATTAACCTGTAATGGAGAAATCTATAATTACAAGGAGTTACGTCACAAAATGGAAGACAAAGGATACAACTTTAATACCAATTGTGACATCGAAGTCCTGGTTTATCTGTACATGGAGTACGGGGTGGATTTCTTAAATATGATCAACGGCCAGTTTGCTTTTTGTCTCTACGATAAAAAGAAGGATATACTCTTCATGGCCAGGGATCATTTCGGGATTTGTCCCTTATTCTATGCCAAACTGGATCACGCTTTGGTATATGGTTCAGAGATAAAAGCAGTTTTGGAACATCCTGACGTTTCCAGAAGAATTGATTATAAGGGACTGGATCAGATTTTTACATTTCCGGCCAATATTGCTCCCATCACCTTTTTTGATGATGTAAAAAGTTTAGAGCCGGGACATTATGCCATATTGCATAACAATAAACTGGAAATAAAAGAATACTGGAATCTTGATTATCCAACCTCAGATTATGATTACGGTCAGAAATCGGAAGAATATTACGTAGAAAACCTGAATGACTTACTCTTAAAGTCGGTAAACTATCGTTTAAATGCAGATGTTCCCGTTGGTTTTTATTTAAGTGGCGGACTGGATTCTTCTATGATTGGAGGCATGATGCGACATTTGGATAAGGATAAGGAATTCAACTCATTCTCTATTTGTTTCTCTAACACAGAAAACAAAGACATCAACGAGCAGCGTTTTCAACGGCTATTAAGTGAGCAGATAAAATCAAAACACAATGAAATAGAATTTGAGTGGAATGATTTTGAAAGCAAACTTCGCGATGTGATTTATTATTCTGAATCTCCGCTAAAAGAAACTTACAATATTTGTTCGATTGCTTTATCTGAAAGAGCGAAACGCGAAAAAATAAAAGTAGTCCTTTCCGGAGAGGGAGCAGATGAATTATTTGGCGGCTATGCAGGCTACAAATTTGACGGAAGGCGTGAAGGAAATATCGGCTACAAAGATTTAGAGCATTTAAGGGAAGATGAGATTCGAAAACAACTTTGGGGAAATCCGGATTTCATTTATGAAAAAAATGAAAATGTTTTCCGCGAAACCAAACAAGCGATTTATTCCCCGCTTTTAAACGAATCGTATAAAGATTTTGACTGCCTGAAAGAACCGGCTATCGATCACGGACGTATTAAAAACAGGCATCATTTTCATCAGCGTTCCTACGTTGATTTCAAATTACGTCTGGGCGGACACTTAATAGCCGATCACGGAGACCGTATGACGCTGGCGAACAATGTAGAAGGCCGTTATCCTTTTTTAGATGTAGACCTGATCAACTTTGTAAAAACAGTACCTCCTTCTTTAATGGTGAAGAATATGGAAGAAAAGTACATCCTTAAAAAAGTAGCGCAAAAGTATGTACCGTCTCAGATCATTAATCGCGAAAAATTTGGATTCGTAGCACCGGGAAGTCCGCACTTACTGAAAACAAACAGCGAATGGATCAATGATTTATTGTCTTACGATCGGATCAAAAGACAAGGGTATTTCGATCCGGATACCATAGAACGTCTTAAAAAAATGTACAGTAGAGACGGGTTTATATTAAATCCCCCTTACGATTTAGACTTGCTGATTATCGTATTGACTTTCAATATGTTTCTTGACATTTTTGATGTACCGAATGTTTAATAAATTAATTCTTCTTCTTAAAACCAATACTAAATGAAATTTATCAAAACCCTATTAAGCAAATCAAAAAAGGCCTTGGGATTTATGCTCATATTAGGAATCTTCAACAGTATTCTTAACGCGGGATTATTAATTTTTATCAATAATACCATCATAAAAGAACCGATTCCATTCTTTCCGAAATATGACTGGGCCCTTTTTATAGCAATCATCCTGGCTTCGTTGGTCTGTTCCCGTTTCTTTCAAACCTATATGATTAAGCTGACGAATAACTTATTGTTTGATTTTGAAATCATGATTCTAAAAAAACTGCGTATGGCTTCCTATCAGGATTTTGAAGAAATAGGAAACGAAAAAATATACACCGCTATTAATGATACCAAAGTATTGGGAAGTATTCCTGAAGTATTCATGAATGCGTTTAATTCCCTGATCGTAATCTTGTGCTGTTTCGGATATTTATTTTATATCTCTCCGGTTGGAGCAGGTTTGGTGGTGGTGGCAATGGTCCTTTTACTGGTCTTTTACTTACTAAGAAACAATGCCATCGAAAAGGATTTAAACGAAAAAAGAGACTTGCAGAATTCTTATTATCAGTATTTAGCCGATATGCTTCATGGTTTCAAAGAACTTAAAATGGGCATTACAAGAAGCAATAATATCCTGAGTAAATTTCTGGTAAAAAACAGGGTAAAAGGAAAAGATATTTCGATACATACTTCCATAAAATATATGGATAATGAATTAACGGGCTATTACAGCTGGTACATTATTCTGGGAATCGTCATGTTTGTACTGCCGGTTTATTTCAATATCAGCACTGAAAAAACAACAGCTTTTCTGGTAACAATCCTATATCTTATAGGGCCTGTGGCGGTTTTAATTACACTAATTCCAACCTACACCATGGTTAAAATTTCAGTGGAGCGTTTAAACCTGATCGAACAAATGCTGGATCCTATTCAGGATAGAATCGTTCCAAGCAAATTAGCGAACGCAGAGCCATTTGAAGAAATCAGACTGGAAAATGTTACGTACTTCTATAATGATGAAGAGCGAAATCAGAAGTTTTACCTGCAACCCGTAAATCTTACGATCAAAAAAGGAGAAATCATTTTTATCACCGGTGGAAACGGCAGCGGTAAAAGTACTTTCGGAAACCTGCTTACCGGATTGTACAAACCCTACGAAGGTTCCATATACTTTAATGATCAAAAAATTGATTCAGGTCAGTTAATGTATTACAGCGATAAAATTGCAGCCGTTTTTACAACGAACTACATCTTCAGTGAAAACTATGATGAATTTGAATTGAAAGAAAACACAGGCGAATTAAAAGCACATATCGACATGATGAAAATGCAGGAAGTACTTCACCTCGATGAAGAACGAAATGTGTTTGATAAAAATTTATCCAAAGGGCAACAAAAAAGACTGGCAATGATCTATGCTTTATTAGAAGAGAAAGAGATCATCATCTTAGATGAATGGGCAGCAGAACAAGATCCCGGATTTAGAAAATATTTCTATGAAGAAATATTGCCACAACTTAAAGAGCAGGGAAAAACAATTATCGCCATCACGCACGATGATGAATATTTTGACAGGGCGACCCGAGTGATCAAGTTTAATTTCGGAAAAATTGTAAGCGATAAAAGTAGTGTGTCAGATTTTACGGCTGATATAAAACGCCTGATTAACTAAGAAAAAGTGATTTGACATGATGGATCTAATTTGTTTACATTTTGCAGGAGGAAACAAATATTCCTTCTATCCCCTGGAAGAATTTTTAGATAAAAATATCAATTTAATTACGCTGGAACTTCCCGGAAGAGGCAAAAGATTTCATGAACCCCTGCTTACAGATATTCATCTTATAGTAGATGATTTGTTCGAACAGTTAAAGCAAAACGTATCCAGGCCCTATGCGATTTTCGGGCATAGTATGGGGGCAATCCTGACTTATTTACTGGCACATAAAATTGAGGAAAATGACTTCCAACGTCCGATTCATTTATTTGTTTCCGGTTGCAAGCCTCCGAAAATTAGGAGAGAAGCTCCTTTTTACCATGATTTGCCTAAAGACGAATTTGTCAATAAAATCAGGGATATGGGCGGATGTCCGGAAGAAATTTTAGGGAACGACGAACTCATGGCACTTTTTGAACCTTCGTTAAGGGCAGATTTTAAAACCATTGAAACCTTTACCTACGAAAAGAAAGATCCATTAAAAATGAGGCTTACGGTTTTTATAGGAAACAAAGACAAAGTCAGTTGGGAAGACGCAAAAGCCTGGGGAGAAGAAAGCATACATCCTATTGATGTGAAGGAGTTTGAAGGGAATCATTTTTTTATATTCCAACACAAACAAGAAATTACAGCTTTATTTAAATACTATATCAATACAAAAAACTTATTAAATAACTATTAAAAATTAAAACCATGAACTTAAAAATGAAAACAGTATCAATCGCACTACTAATGTTATTTGTTGTTTCTTCCGTAACAGCACAAAAGAAAACAAATCTGAACATTAAACCGAATTTAGTTTTAACCTATTCCGCGAAAGATCCTAAGGGAAATGAAGTGTTACTGCCATTGGAAATTAAAGAATTGAATGATAAAAAAATAGTTTTGGAATATTCTATGATTAACGGAGATAAGAAAATTTCCGGAGAATGGGTGATTTCACCAAAAGGACTTGAGTCAGGAAAATACTTTAACTGGCAGGCATTAAATCCTTCAGAAGTTAGAATACTGCCTAAAGACCAGACTATTTTTTGTGTTTCAAAAAAGTTTCTGGATGAAATAAAAAGCAAAAAAACAGCAAAGTATGATGATAAAACTTTCGAATTGAAAGAGATACCAAAAGGAAAAGAAATTATAGTAGACGGTAAAGAAATTGACGCTATCTACATCGCTGAAAAAGGCGGAGATTCAAAATACTGGATTTTAAACAACAGAGATTTACCTTTTATTGTTAATTCTGCCGGAGGAGACGGACCATCGTTTAAGCTTACAAAAGTGAGCAAGTAATCGCACAACGTTTTAGATAATCCATAACTAAACCTAAATAAGGCAGGAATGTATCCGGGAAAACTCTTTGATACATTCTGCATTGCCGGAAAAAAATCATGCAAGTTTATTATGCTATTATAACCCAGCCGTTAAACGACGTTGATTTTAAAAGGTATCTGGACCAAATGCCGCCTTTTATTCAGCAAAAAATTGGCCGTTACAAGAATTGGGAAGACGCCCACACTTCTTTGCTGGGCAAGTTATTACTGATACAGGCCCTGCAGGACAGAGGGGTTCAAAAAACCGACCTTTCTTTACTCACGTACAATCAATACGGAAGGCCTTCGATTCCGGGAATAATAGATTTTAATATTTCACATTCCGGAACTTTGGTACTCTGTGCGATTGCCACAAGCGGAACTATCGGGATAGATGCAGAAGTCGTGAAACCCATCAACAAAATGGATTTTTATAATTGCTGGACTCCAACGGAGGTGAAAGCAATCTATGACGATCCGGACGATTACAAAACCTTTTACAGCCATTGGACTAAAAAAGAAGCTGTAGTCAAAGCAATCGGAAACGGATTAAACATTCCGTTGACAGACATCGAAATTAATGGTGATCTGGCAACCGTTGCCCATCATGGAAACTGGTATGTAAAAGAAATTCCATTTTCGGAAAAATATATAGTGCATATGGCTGCCAAAGAGCCGTATGGTGACCCCATAGTTGTCATACAAAAAGAATTTTAATAAGCTGAACAATCACTTATTTACAATTCGAACATTCTCAGAAAAAAAACCGAATTCTTTAAAGAATATATTTTTTGCCGCTTTCTTAGCGGTGAAAGTTAATAATGTCTTAATATGCTTATTAGTAATACTTTAGTTGATGTTTTAGAAAATGCCGCACAAGAGCAAACCGGAATTACGTTTATTCGTTCCTCTAGTGAGGAAGTAACGTATTCTTACCGGGAATTGCTTAGTAAAGCATTGTATACGCTCCATAATCTTCAGGAATTTGGAGTGCGCTCCGGCGATGAGGTCATTATACAAATAAATGATAACGCAGAATTTTTACAGGTTTTCTGGGCATGTATACTGGGGAAAATCATTCCTGTTCCGGTCGCAATCGGAAGACAGGAAGGACACAAGCATAAACTATATAACATTTGGAAAAAATTAAATAATCCTTTTTTAGTCTGTGACAAAGGCCTGTTGGATGAAATGTTCACTTACAAAAGTGATGAGGTAACCGAAGCAGCGTATCAGAAAATTGCAAAAACGACACTATTTTCAACAGATGCTGTAGTGGAGAAATCCCAGGGCATTAGCAACACCGATATACGTGCCGAAGATATTGCCTACATTCAGTTTTCATCCGGTTCTACAGGAAATCCAAAAGGAGTGGAATTAACACATGCTAATTTAGTAGCAAACATTGTTGATATTGCAAATCGTTCGCAAATTACAGCAGCAGACCGATCTCTAAGCTGGCTGCCACTGACACATGATATGGGACTTATTTGTTTTCATCTCTCGTGTACACTAAGAAAAATTCAGCAATTTTTATTGCCAACAACACTTTTTATCAGAAGGCCTTTACTTTGGATGGAAAAGGCAAGTGAGCATCAGGCAAGTTTGCTGTATTCTCCAAATTTTGGATGTCAATACATCTTATCGGCAATAAATACGGCAAAAAATCCGATGGACTGGAATCTTTCGAAGGTAAGGATCATGTACAATGGTGCTGAGCCGATCTCATGGAAACTGTGTAATCAGTTCCTGGAAGAAATGGCACAGTTTCAATTGCCTTCATCCATTCTGTATCCGGGTTACGGACTGGCAGAAGCATGCGTGGCGGTGACCCTTCCAATTGTAGGGAATCCTTTCAAATGTTATTTTGTAGACCGTAATCATTTGAAAATCGGAGAAAAAATAGTAGAAGTGGCCAACGAAAATAGCGCCAACAGTACTTCATTCGTAGAAGTTGGAAGACCATTGGACCAATGTCCCGTACGAATAGCAAATGATAATGATGAAGTATTGGCGGACAAGCACATAGGACATATTCAGATCAAAGGGGCGAATGTGACCACAGGATATTATAATGATCCCGAAATAAGTGCAGCCTGTAAAACAGACGATTACTGGCACAGAACAGGAGATTTAGGTTTTATGTACGAAGGTGCTTTGGTCATCACCGGACGTGCCAAAAACCTGATTATTATTAACGGACAAAATATTTATCCGCAGGATATTGAAGAAATTCTTCATAAAAAACTTCATTTAAAACCGGAAACTGTCGTAGCCTGCAGCGCCAGGAAAGATGTAAATCATTCCGAAGAATTACTGATTTTTGTACAGCAACGGTCGATATCGGAAGATTTTATTCAGACAATTTGGGATATAAAGAGAGAAGTTCTAAATGAATTAAATCTGGAAGTAAAACAGGTGATAGCCGTAAAAAGTATCCCTAAAACAACAAGCGGAAAAGTACAGCATTACCAATTGGTACAGCAATATCTTGCAGGAGATTATGAAACTCAAATTCTGAAAACAACGGAATTAGAAGAACAATTAACAGACAAAGAAGACGATAAAACGAATTCTTTAGATGATAAATTGTGGTCCCTCGCCAGGCACATCCTTAAGAATGATACCTTAGAATTTTCGCAAAATTTCTTTACCGATCAATTCAATAGCTTAAAGGCGACAGCATTACTATCGCGAATTCAGCAATTGGGCTACCAGATATCGATAGAAACACTTTTCAAAAATGCCAGTGTAGCAGCATTAAGCCAATATCTCCAAAATCAGGAACAAGTTCAGATTGCAGCAATTGAAGTTGCGGAAACAAGCAATAATTATCCATTGACTGCGGGACAAAAGCGATTTTGGATGTTGCACCAATTCAATCAAAGTACTGCGGCACACATTACAAGTGTAAGCCGTATCAAAGGAAATTTCAACCCAACCGCTTTCAGCAATGCCATGAAAACGATTGTAAACCGTCATGACAGTTTGCGTACCATTTTCAAAAGCGAAGCCGGAGAAATAGTCCAACAAGTCATTCCGGCGACTTCTTTTGACTTTGAAGTTAGCCAATTGGATTTCAGTACGAAACCAGCACCGGAAGCCCTGGCCAAATCACGCGCCTATGAAGTGGCCAACAGCAGTTTTGATTTATCGAAAGGCCCGTTACTTCGAGTAGAACTTATAAAAATATCCGAATCTCAATATTATTTTATTTTCGTCATCCATCACATTATCAGCGATGGCTGGTCCATTGATGTCATTAGTAAAGAATTACAATCATTCTATAAATCGTATAGTTTAGGAAACGAAGCTGTACTTTCGCCGCTGCGTTTACAATACAAAGATTACGTTGCCTGGTACAATTCGTATGCTGCGACCGCTTCGTATGAAGCTTCCCGTACCTATTGGCTGAATCGTTTTTCAGGCGAACTGCCGAGTTTGGAATTGCCTTTCTCTAAAAATGGCGGGGATTCCCTGTCTTTTTCAGGAGCGTATTTACACCATAGTTTCAGCCGCGAGATCAGTACAGCATTAAAAACACTTTGCGCGGCACATCAGGTAACCACTTTTACGGGTATCATGAGTGTGCTCAGCAGTGTATTTTATCAGCTTACCGGACAAACAGACCTTATTATCGGAACCGATACAGCCGGCAGAATACACCAGGATCTGGAAAATCAGGTAGGGTATTATTTAAATTTACTTCCGATTCGAATCGGTTTTTCAGCTGAAAACAGTTTTACGGAATTACTTTCTGTAGTACATCAGGAACTATTGGCAGGGTACAGCCATCAGTCGTACCCGTTTGATACCCTGATCTCCGAATTGGGATTACCAAGAATTATGGGTAAACTTCCACTATTGGATGTACTGGTATTGTTTCAAAACTTCGAAAATGCATTAGGTTTTAACGATTTAATCGAAGACGTTTCCATTAGCAGTGAAACGATCGAAACCCCGACAAGCCTGAATGATTTATTATTGGAATTCAAAGAAACCAACGATACCTTATCACTCACAATTCGTTACAATACAGCCCTTTACAAGGCCGAACAATTGGAAGTTTTCATAACCTCTTTCGAAAATATAGTAAAAGCAATACTCGAAAATCCAACGCAGTCAATTGAAAAATCAGGCATTCTGTCAGAAGCAGAAAAAGCTACAATTCTACAATTCAGCAAAGGAGCAACCAAATTATATGAATCAGGATCGATACTAGAACTATTCAGAAAACAGGCAGCCAAAACACCCGAGTCCAACTGTTTAACCTATGAAGGCAAAAGCCTTAGCTATGAGCAAGTAGAAGCACTTTCGAATCAACTGGCCGATCAATTGGTAAACGAGTATCAGGTAAAAACCGGAGCAATCATCGGATTAATGACCCATCGTGATTTTGATATGATTATCGGAATGCTAGGGGTTTTAAAATCCGGGGCAGCGTATCTTCCTATCGATAAAGACTATCCCGTTGCACGCCAAAATTACCTGATAGCAGACAGCGGATTAGACGTACTCATTGTGAGCCACAATGTGGAAGTTGAAGCAGCGGTTTCAAAATTAGAACTCCATATTGACCAATTATCAAAATACGATAATAATTATAAGGGAATCACAGCATCAAAAGACGATCTGGGGTATGTCATGTATACTTCAGGCACCACAGGAAAACCAAAAGGAGTGATGATTACCCATAATTCACTATTGGATTATACACAGACTTTTGTAAACTATTTTGGACTTACAGCCAATGATGTTGTTATTCAGCAATCCTCATTCAGTTTTGATACCAGTGTAGAAGAAATTTATCCGGTACTAAGTGTCGGCGGCGCATTGATATTAACCCCTTCGGGCGGAAAAGACGTCGAAGCGTTATTAAATCTAACAGCAAAACATAATGTTACGCTTTTAAGCAGTACGCCATTGGTGCTACAAAGCATCAACGAATTACTGGCAGCGCGCAACAGCAACATACCATCCTTAAGAACAGTAATCAGTGGAGGAGATGCTCTAAGATTAGAATACATTTCCAACTTTTCAGAAAAAGTAAAACTGTACAATACCTACGGCCCAACAGAAGCAACGGTTTGTACCAGTTATTATGAAATAGACAACAGCAGCGTTTCCAACTGTATCGGTGCCCCTATTTTCAACAGGGAAATCTACATCTGTAATAACGATCTGGAAATACAGCCACAATTTGTAATTGGGGAATTGTATCTGGGAGGAAGCGGGATTGCAGCAGGATATCACAACCAGCCCGCACAAACAGCAGAACGTTTTATTGAAAATCCTTTTGGGAAAAACAAACTATATAAAACAGGCGATTTAGGCTATTGGGATGCCTCAGGAAATATTCATTTTATGGGTCGAAAAGACCATCAGATGAAAGTTCGCGGTTATCGCGTGGAAACAATGGAAGTGGCCAAAGCGATTATCGGCTTTGAAGGTGTTACGGACAGTTATGTGACGGGCTTTAACGCTCATGGCATACAACATTTAGTGGGCTATTATACCGGAAAAAGTACCGAAACCGCTTTACGTGACTATTTACGCAATGAGTTGCCGGATTATATGGTTCCAACCTATTTAATTGCAATGGAATCTTTCCCAATGACGGCCAACGGAAAAATAGCCATCGACAAATTACCGGATCCCATACTGGTTTCCGCAAAAGAACATCAGCCCGCCCGAAACGAAAGAGACGAGCAGCTGATTGCCATTTGGAAAACCGTATTACAAACAGACAAAATCGGAATCACCGATAATTTCTTTGAGCTGGGTGGCCATTCCTTAAAAGCCGTTCAGATTGCCAACAGAATACAGGAAGAATTCTCTGTAGCCATTGGCCTGAAAGAAATATTCTTATATCCGGTATTGCAAGACCAGTCCGATCTATTGGCTGCTTTGGAGGAATCAGTATACGAACCGATTCCGGTGGCAGCTGTTCAGGACGGATATCCGTTATCCTACGCACAAAGAAGATTATGGTTTTTGGATCAATTGGGAATCGCTAAACAATCCTTCAATTTATGCTGGTTATGTAATATTGAATTAGGAAACAAAGTATTCAACCCAACCGCTTTCAGCAATGCCATGAAAACGATTGTAAACCGTCATGACAGTTTACGTACCATTTTCAAAAGCGAAGCCGGAGAAATAGTCCAACAAGTCATTCCGACGACTTCTTTTGACTTTGAAGTTGGCCAATTGGATTTCAGTACGAAACCAGCACCGGACGTCCTGGCCAAATCACGCGCCTATGAAGTGGCCAACAGCAGTTTTGATTTATCGAAAGGCCCGTTACTTCGAGTAGAGCTTATAAAAATATCCGAATCTCAATATTATTTTATTTTCGTCATCCATCACATTATCAGCGATGGCTGGTCTATTGATGTCATTAGCAAAGAATTACAATCATTCTATAAATCGTATAGTTTAGGAAACGAAGCTGTACTTTCGCCGCTGCGTTTACAATACAAAGATTACGTTGCCTGGTACAATTCGTATGCTGCGACCGCTTCCTATGAAGCTTCCCGTACCTATTGGCTGAATCGTTTTTCAGGCGAACTGCCGAGTTTGGAATTGCCTTTCTCTAAAAATGGCGGGGATTCCCTGTCTTTTTCAGGAGCATATTTACACCATAGTTTCAGCCGCGAGATCAGTACAGCATTAAAAACACTTTGCGCGGCACATCAGGTAACCACCTTTACGGGCATCATGAGTGTGCTCAGCAGTGTATTTTATCAGCTTACCGGACAAACAGACCTTATTATCGGAACCGATACAGCCGGCAGAATACACCAGGATCTGGAAAATCAGGTAGGGTATTATTTGAATTTACTTCCGATTCGAATCGGTTTTTCAGCTGAAAACAGTTTTACGGAATTATTATCGACAGTACATCAGGAACTATTGGCAGGATACAGCCATCAGTCGTACCCGTTTGATACCCTGATCTCCGAATTGGGATTACCAAGAATTATGGGTAAACTTCCACTATTGGATGTTTTGGTATTGTTTCAAAACTTCGAAAATGCATTAGGTTTTAACGATTTAATCGAAGACGTTTCCATTAGCAGTGAAACGATCGAAACCCCGACAAGCCTGAATGATTTATTATTGGAATTCAAAGAAAGCAACGATACCTTATCACTCACCATTCGTTACAATACAGTCCTTTACAAGGCCGAACAATTGGAAGTTTTCATAACCTCTTTCGAAAATATATTATCCAGAGTAATAGCCCATCCGGCGCAGGCTATTGAAAAATATAACATCCTGTCAGAAACAGAAAAAGCTACAATTCTACAATTCAGCAAAGGAGCAACCAAATCCTATGAATCAGGATCGATAGTAGAACTATTCAGAAAACAGGCAGCCAAAACACCCGATTCCAACTGTTTAACCTATGAAGGCAAAAGCCTTAGCTATGAGCAGGTAGAAGCACTTTCAAATCAACTGGCCGATCAATTGGTAAACGAGTATCAGGTAAAAACCGGAGCAATCATCGGATTAATGACCCATCGTGATTTTGATATGATTATCGGAATGCTAGGGGTTTTAAAATCCGGGGCAGCGTATCTTCCTATCGATAAAGACTATCCCGTTGCACGCCAAAATTACCTGATAGAAGACAGCGGATTAGACGTACTCATTGTGAGCCAAAATGTAGAAGTTGAAGCAGCAGTTTCAAAATTAGAACTCCATATTGACCAATTATCAAAATACGATAATAATTATAAGGGAATCACAGCATCAAAAGACGATCTGGCGTATGTCATGTACACCTCAGGCACCACAGGAAAACCAAAAGGAGTGATGATTACCCATAATTCACTATTGGATTATACGCAGACTTTTGTAAACTATTTTGGACTTACAGCCAATGATGTTGTTATTCAGCAATCCTCATTCAGTTTTGATACCAGTGTAGAAGAAATTTATCCGGTACTAAGTGTCGGCGGCGAATTGATATTAACCCCTTCGGGCGGAAAAGACGTCGAAGTCTTATTAAATCTAACAGCAAAACATAATGTTACGCTTTTAAGCAGTACACCCTTGGTGCTACAAAGTATCAACGAATTACTGGCAGCGCGCAACAGCAACATACCGTCGTTGCGAATCTTAATCAGCGGGGGAGATGCCTTACGATTAGAATATATTTCCAACTTTTCAGAAAAAGTAAAACTGTACAATACCTACGGCCCAACAGAAGCAACGGTTTGTACCAGTTATTATGAAATAGACAACAGCAGCGTTTCCAACTGTATCGGAGCTCCTATTTTTAACAGGGAAATCTACATCTGCAACAGCCAATTAGAAATACAGCCACAATTTGTAATTGGGGAATTGTATCTGGGAGGAAGCGGGATTGCAGCAGGATATCACAATCAGCCGACACAAACAGCAGAACGTTTTATTGAAAACCCTTTTGGGAAGGACAAACTATATAAAACAGGTGATTTAGGCTATTGGGATGCCTCAGGAAATATTCATTTTATGGGTCGAAAAGACCATCAGCTAAAAGTTCGCGGTTATCGTGTGGAAACAATGGAAGTAGCCAAAGCGATTATTGCCTTTGAAGGTGTTACAGACAGTTATGTGACGGGCTTTAACGCTCATGGCATACAACATTTAGTGGGCTATTATACCGGAAAAAGTACCGAAACCGCTTTACGTGACTATTTACGCAATGAGTTGCCAGATTATATGGTTCCAACCTATTTAATTGCAATGGAATCTTTCCCAATGACAGCCAACGGAAAAATAGCCATCGACAAATTACCGGATCCCATACTGGTTTCCGCAAAAGAATATCAGCCCGCCAGAAATGAAAGAGACGAGCAGCTAATAACTATTTGGAAAACCGTATTACAAACAGACAAAATCGGAATCACCGATAATTTCTTTGAGCTGGGTGGCCATTCCTTAAAAGCCGTTCAGATTGCCAACAGAATACAGGAAGAATTCTCTGTAGCCATTGGCCTGAAAGAAATATTCTTATATCCGGTATTGCAAGACCAGTCCGATCTATTGGCTGCTTTGGAGGAATCAGTATACGAACCGATTCCGGTGGCAGCTGTTCAGGACGGATATCCGTTATCCTATGCACAAAGAAGATTATGGTTTTTGGATCAATTAAATGAATCGTCCATTGCCTACAACGTTACCTTCGGACATTGGCTGCAGGGACCCTTAGATATAAAAGCCTTGTCGTATGCTTTCAATGCCTTAATAAAAAGACATGAAAGCTTAAGAACGGTTTTCAGATGGAAAGACGAAGAAGTCAAACAATACGTAAAAGCTTCTGAAACTATTGATTTTGAAGTAGAAAGTATCGATTGGGAAAAGGCAAAAGACGACGATGAAACGATAGTGAATACTATTTTCAAAGAATACAATACTGCTTTTAATTTATCGAAAGGGCCGTTGTTAAAAGTACACGCGTTCAGACGTTCAGCAGAAAAGCATTTTCTGTTCATCAACATACATCACATTATTGCAGATGAAATTTCGGTTCAGATACTAATTGCAGAACTGCAGGAATTATACAACGCGAAAATTAACGGAAACCAGATAGTTTTAAAAGATTTAAAAGTTCAGTACAAAGATTTTGCGGTTTGGCAGCAAGTGTCGAAAGAGCAGCAAGAAATTAGTCATAAATCCTATTGGTTAGAAAAATTATCAAGTGAAATTACTCCGTTGAATCTTCCAACATGTTTTCCAAGAGGCATAGAGCAAACCTTCAATGGAAAACGCATAAAACACACGTTTGGAAAGGAAATAAGTGCAAAGTTTCATTCGTTGTTAGAGCAACAACAGTCATCGCTGTTTATGGGGGTGCTTTCTTTAGTGAAAACACTTTTATATCGCTACACCGGAACTCAGGACATCATTATAGGAACTCCGATATCCGGCAGGGTACATCCCGATTTAGAAAATCAGGTTGGATTCTATCTCAATACTTTAGCCCTTAGGGATGAATTATCCGGTGATATGAGTTACGAAGCTTTACTAACGCAGGTAAAACAAACCTGTTTAGACGCGTATGAACATCAATCGTATCCGTTTGATTTGTTGGTCGAAGAGTTGGATGCTGCCCGTGATTTGAGTCGTTCCCCATTATTTGATGTAATGGTGGTTTTGGAAGACATGGAACGTTATGATAAAAAACTTTCCTTTTCAGATATCACGATTGAAGGAGAATATGTGGATGAAGAAACAAGCAAATTCGATATCACTTTTTACTTCAGTAAACGAAATGACAATTTACATTTAACGATCGAATATAACACTTCGTTATTTTCAGCTTCGCGAATTGCAAGAATGGCTTCGCACCTGGAAGAATTGTTGGCCTTAGTCGTTGCAGCTCCGCAGACCAGTATTGGGAAATATAATTATTTATCGGATGCAGAACGTACTACTATTTTAAAGAATTTCAATGCTACGGCAAAAGATTATCCATTAAGCGGCAGTTTCCTGACCCGATACGAGCAAAATGTAAACAAAACGCCACAAGCGGTGGCAGTTTGTTATGCAGATCGAAAATTGAGTTACGAAGCATTGGATGCCGCTGTAAACCAATTGTCGAATTATCTGAAAGACAATTATAATATTCAGCAAGGCGATTGCGTCGGTTTACTGATGGATCGCAGCGAATGGATGTTAATCTCGATGTTAAGTATCCTGAAACTGGGCGGTATTTATTTACCGATTGATAAAAGTTATCCCACATCCAGAATCAGTTACATCTTAGAAGATGGCCGTGCAGCGTTATTGATTGCTGATACAAAATATACAGATGAATCCGGAATCAAAGTAATGCTGCTGCCGGAGCTAACAGAAGAAATTTCCACTTACAGCAGTGAACTGGCCTCTGTTGTTGTTGATGAAGCAGATCTGGCGTATATGATTTATACCTCCGGTTCTACAGGAACCCCGAAAGGCGTAAAAATTCTTCACAGATCCGTTACCAATTTAATGTATGCGATGGAAAGTGAAATTTCAGCAAACGCATCCGATTCGTTACTGGCTGTTACCACCTATGCTTTTGATATGTCTGTGGTAGAGTTATTCCTGCCCCTGCATGTTGGTGCAAGCGTGATTATCGCCTCAACGCCATCATTAAAATCACCGGAAGCCATCATCGAATTGTTTGAAAAACACAATCCGAGTATCATGCAGGCAACGCCTGGTTTCTGGCAGATGCTGGTAGATGCAGGCTGGGAAGGAAGCGAGAAAGTGCGTGTCATTACAGGAGGAGAAGCGTTATCGTTATCACTGGGAGAAGCACTGATCAACCGCTCAGAAACAATCTGGAACATGTACGGACCAACGGAAACCACGGTGTATTCGACTTATAAAAAAGTAAAAGAAACCCAGGACATTCCATACATCGGACGTCCGGTAGA
>NZ_SLWA01000008.1 GCF_004345565.1 Flavobacterium circumlabens
TCATACGACGACTAAGAAAGTTATATTTCAATAAAACACAAACACTTTGTGTACTCCATAAAAAAAAACCATTCGCCGCGGCGAATGGTTTTTTTTATGCTCTTTCTTCTCATTTAAATAACGGCAAATATCCCCTGAAGTTGGTATTGCAACATTTGTGCAAGAATATTAAATTGCAGTAAAATCTTATAATTAGTAATTAAACATATTTCACTGTGATTAAAAAATTATTCTTTTTAGTAATGGTAATCAGTTTCTTTAATAGAACAGAAGTATATGCACAACAAGGAAAAGTAGACCGAACCTTTAATACAGCTGACGATGGAGTAATCGGTGATGGATTTGATAATAGTGTAAGAACTTTATTTTTACAATGGGATGAAAAGCTCATTATTGGCGGAGATTATTTAAATCTAAACGGAATACCATCGCCGTATTTAACCCGTTTGAATGCCGATGGTTCAATTGATGAAAGTTTTAACACAGGAAAGGGTTTAAATGGAAAAGTTTACAGCTCTTATGTTCAGTTAGATGGTAAAATTATCATTGGAGGAAGTTTTACAGCTTATAATGGCACAAGTTCAGGAAGGCTGATTCGTTTAAATAGCGATGGCTCACAGGATCCATCATTCAATACAACGATTGGAGCAACAAACGGAATCATATATAAAGTCTGCCAGCAAACGGATGGAAAAATTCTCATTGTTGGCAGTTTTACCAAATACAATAATGTTACCGTAAACAGAATTGCACGCCTTTTACCCAATGGGGAATTAGATACTTCTTTTACTACAGGAACTGGTTCTCCCTTAACTGTTACCAATGCTGAAATTTTAAACGATGATAAAATTCTTCTGACTGGAAATTTTACTGCTTTTAATGGAATTTCAACCAACAGAATTGTTCGCCTGTATCCTGATGGGAGAGTTGATCAGAGTTTTAATATCGGAACAGCTTTTAATGATGATGTAAATGCCATTGCAGTACAGCCGGATGGTAAAATTATCGCAGGCGGAAAATTTACAGCGTATAACGGAATTATAGCCAACAGAATTATTCGGTTAAATGAGGACGGAACCCTTGATAATACCTTTTTTTCAGGCTTAGGTTTGAATAAAGACGCAGTTCATATTATTAAAGTTGATGCTTCAGGTACTATTGCGATTGGTGGATCATTTAACGGTTTCTATGATGATAGTGAGGTCAACCGGTTATTTTTTTTAAATCCGGATGGGACTCTGAAAAGTGATTTTTATACAGAATCAGGGCCTGGTTCTGCTTCCGTTCTGGCTTTAGAAAATAATGCAGATGGATCTTGGTATGTCGGAGGATCGTTCTCCGTTTTCGATGGTCTCAATCAGGGCAGACTGGCTAGAATTAATGCTGATGGAGAATATGATACAGCTTATTTATCAGCAGGAATTGGTTTTAATAATTCTGTTTTAAAAGTTCTGGCATTAGAAAATAAACAGACTATGGTGTTTGGGAATTTCAATAAATTCAATGGAAAATTAACTTCAAAAATTGCGAGGCTTCTGGAAAACGGAACAGTGGATGATACTTTTAATTTGGCGCAACAGGGTGCCAATAATGTTATAAAAACAGCGGTTTTGCAAGAGGATGGTAAAATTGTTTTTGCTGGAAATTTTACAAAATACAATGGATTGACTTCTAATAGAATTGCACGCATCTTATCTGATGGAGCAGTTGATGCAACATTCAATTTAGGTTCAGGATTCAATAATCAGGTATATGCGATGGCGATTCAGCCGGATCAAAAGATTATTGTGGGGGGTAATTTCAGTTTTAATGTTGGTTTGGGTGCTAACGCGATTATTGACGTTATTATCATTCAGCCCGATGGAAAAATTTTGGTTGGAGGTCGATTTACTTCTTTTAATAGTCATCTATTTCCGGGTTTAGTACGCCTGAACAGTAACGGAAGTATAGATTCCAGTTTCAGTACAGGAGCCGGTTTTGATAAAAATGTTTATGCATTAGCCTTGCAGTCAGATCAGAAAATAATTGTTGGGGGATCTTTCCTAATGTACAACGGTGTTTCTCAAAAACGGATTCTCAGATTGAACCCAAACGGAGATTTAGACACTACATTTGATTCAGGATCAGGATTTAGTAAAGGAAATGTTTTAGCCATTCTCATACAGCCTGATGATCGCATTTTGTTAGGGGGAACTTTTTCGGGAACTTATAAAACGAAATCCTCCTTAAGAATGATAAGGTTACTAAAGACAGGAGAATACGATAGTAATTTTCAGGCTGCTTTAAATAATAAGTTGCACACCATGACTTTTACATCTGATCATAAACTGATGATTGGAGGAGATTTCAATTCTGTTTCCGGACTGTCCAAACATAGAATTGCACGTTTAAAAATTTGCCTTGAAAAGACAGTCTGGGATGGTATTTCCTGGTCTAATGGCTTTCCGTCGGGAGGCAAAGAAGTTACTTTTACAGAAGACTATTCAAATTTAACAACGGCTAATACCTGCAGTTGTACAATTAATGAAGGAAAAACGGTCACACTTTTAAGTGGAAATACTTTAAAAATTGAATTCGATTATAATGGTTCAGGAACTTTGATCTTAAATGATACAGCCAGTTTGTATCAGGATGATGATGAAATCATAAATAAGGGAATTGTCCGGGTTATTAGAAAATCGTCTCCTGTTTTAAAATTTGATTACACCTATTGGTCGTCTCCTGTAGAAAATCAAAAGTTAATTGATGTTTCTCCAAATACATTGGCCGACAAATTTTTCTCCTATAATTATCTACTCAAAGACTGGGATGTCGAAAATCCATCAAACAGTATGGTTTTAGGAAAAGGATATATTATTCGGGCCCCTCAGGATTTCTCCACAACAGTAGCTTCCAGATTCGAAGCCCTCTTTAAAGGGATTCCCAATAATGGAAAAATTACGTTAGATTGGGGAGAAGCGGATACTTTTAATTTGATTGGAAATCCGTACCCATCGGCTATTAATGCAGATTTATTTTTAGATAAAAACAGTGAAAACATTAAAGGAACTCTTTATTTCTGGACACATAACACTCCAATTACCAACTATGAATATTCTTCAGATGACTATGCCGTTTATAACTTACTGGGAGGTGTAGGGACAAGACCAGCATTATCTTCAGGCATAAATGAAACAATACCGGACGGAAGAATTGCTTCCGGGCAGGCCTTTTTTGCGCTGAGTAAAAATAGTGGAACTGTTGAGTTTAATAATAGTATGCGAATTATCGGCAGGAATTCGATTTTTTTTAAGTCAGATACAAACCTTAAAAACACAGAAAAATCAGGAATCGAAAAACATCGTATTTGGCTGAACCTTGAGAATACAAAAGGCGTTTTTAAACAAATTTTGATTGGGTATATTCAGGGAACATCTGATTTGACAGCAGATAATGATAAGTATAACGCTGAATCACTTAATGGGAATGAATATGTAGATTTTTTCACTATTCTTGAAAATAGAAATCTTGTCATTCAAGGCTCCAGTGCGCCTTTTACTATGTCAGATTCTGTTTCAATCGGGTATCATACAACTGTTGATGGGGATTTTACTATCAGAACAGATCACATGGATGGACTATTCGAAAATTTGAATGTTTATCTCGAGGATAAAACGTTGAAAGTAATCCATAATTTAAAAAATGGCCCCTACTTATTTAAAACTTCCGAAGGTACTTTTAAGGAACGTTTTATAATACGCTATAGCGACAGGAGTTTAAAAAATATAAGCTTTGGAAAACCTGACGATTTGGTTTTGATCGCAGTAAAAGACAGAATAATAAAAGTACAATCGACAAAAGAAAAAATTCACGAAATTGCTGTTTTTGATATTTCAGGTAAGTTGATTTATACTAAAAAAACAATTAATGAAGGAGAGTTTCAGTTGCCAAATTTACAACTGGGGAAACAGATTTTGCTGTTAAAAATTATGTTAGAAAATAATTACAAAATAACCCGAAAAATTGTTCTGCACTAATAAGGCATCGTATTACTTCTTAAAAAAAAATCATTTTAGACAAAAAAAAGCAACTTTTACGGATGTCTAAATGTTAAAATATATTTCTTTTTATATTCAAAATTGAAGATTTTGCTGTTTTTTAGGACAAAAGATTCACCTCATTTCAAAAATGCATTTCGTCGACAAACTCTTATTTTAAAGGCTAATAAGTTCTTTTTGAGTGGTATGTAAATATGGTTAGTGTTAAATTCTTACAATTTAATTTGAAATATTTGACCACTGTGTAAATAAAATCGTACCTTGTTGTAATACTTTCATAATCAACGTATTTATAAGCCAATCAGGGACATTTTGTGTTACGAAAATTGTTTCTTTTTTATCTGCCGAAATATAGATTGCTATTTTAAATACCACTAAATAAAAACAGCATTTTAGTAGTTTTATTAATAAGATGGGTTTTGTAATCAGTATTACTTTTTATGGTATTTAGAATTTAATGTTACCAGACTTCCCCCAGTGTTTGGTTTTTATTTTTTCTTTTAACTTAAAAACTAGTCTGATGAAAAAAAAATTACCATCTTTTCTGTTTTCGTTTTCAATGCATTATTCTTCTCAAGCTAATTTGCATTATTTAGAAATTCCGTTTTTTAAGGCAAAACTTTCTTTTCTTTTTTTATTTGTTTTTGCCTCCTCAGTAGCGCAGACCATATCACATACCTACACAACAAATACTTCAGTATTCGTACCTCCGGGATTGAGTACGATGACTGTTCAGGCATGGGGAGCCGGAGGCGCCGGAGGAGGTTCCAGTGTTCCCGGATCTGGTTTTGGAAGAGGAGGAGCCGGCGGTGGTGGTGGCGCATACGCAACAGCTACGATATCAGTTTCTACCCTAACCAATACCAATATAAGTGTAGTTGTAGGGGCACAAACAGCCGGTACAACTGGTAATGGTGCAAATGGAGCCAGCTCAACAATTACAGGTTTTGAAACTGTAATTTTAGCAGCTGGAGGATCAGGTGGTACAGCAAATACTACAGGTGGTAGTCCAGCTGGCGGTACGGGAGGTCAGGCTTCTGCCTCATTTGGTAATCCCGGTACAAAGACTTCGGGTAGTAACGGTGATCCTGGAGGAACTTCACTGTTGAGTCTTTTGTTTTCATCCGGTAAAGGAGGAACTGGCGGTACACCTGGTGGTGGTGCGGGGGGAGCTGCTATTGCTAGTGTAATTTTAGGTGTAAATAGTGTGGGTAATGATGGAACCGGCCCTGGCGGTGGTGGTGGTGGTGCAATGACGGCAGGTACAACGGGACCATTGGCTGGAGGTGCAGGTGCTCATGGGCAAATTAAAATTGATTATACTTGTCCGACTTACAGTATTACCGGAATTTCAGCAGCAAATGCTTGTAACTCAACAGGCACTTCCCTGGTCACAGTAACAGGAAGTGCTGCTTCTTTACCGGTAGGTACCTATACCGTAACCTATAATCGAACTAATCCAACTGGCACCGCACTTACCGCAACTTTAACTGTTGCTGTGGCGGGAACGGGGACTTTTACAGCAATCGGTTTAAGTGCTGCCGGTGCATCTACTATTACGGTTACAAATCTGGCTTCGGGTGAATGTACATCAACTATTAGTTCTAATAATGTAGCTAACTTAACAGTTTTCGGCCCAACAGCTGGAGGAGCTGTAACTGGTACCTCACCAATTTGTTCCGGGGCAACGAGTGGTTTGTTAACCTTAAGTGGTCATACCGGAACAATCTTAAATTGGGAGTCATCAATTAGCCCATTTTCAACCTGGACAAATATTAGTAATACAACTACAACTTACACTTCTGGGCCTCTTACTGCTACTACTCAATTTAGAGCGATCGTTCAAAATGGACCCTGTACTTCCACACCTTCAACTCCTGTAACGATAACCGTAAATCCGCTGCCACAGGGAAGTTTAACCGCTAATGGTCCCTTTTGTGCAACAGGAGCAGGACAATTAACCTTTACAGCAACAGCCGGAACAGGTCCCTATACCATAGTTTACAAAGAGAACGGAGGAGCCGATCGTACTGCAACCAATATTACCAGCGGAACTCCTTTTGCAACATTTACAACTCCGGTTATTGCTTCCACAACCTATACTTTGGTTTCTGTTACGGGCTCGAATAGTTGTGTCCAAAGTTCTGCATTTACCGGAGGTTCTGCCACTATAACCATAAATCCGCTGCCACAAGGAAGTTTAACCGCTAATGGTCCCTTATGTGCAACAGGAGCAGGACAATTAACCTTTACAGCAACAGCCGGAACAGGTCCCTATACCATAGTTTACAAAGAGAACGGAGGAGCCGATCGTACTGCAACCAATATTACCAGCGGAACTCCTTTTGCAACATTTACAACTCCGGTTATTGCTTCCACAACTTATACCTTGGTTTCTGTAACAGGAGCAAATACTTGTGTGCGAAGTTCTGCATTTACCGGAGGTTCTGCCACTATAACCATAAATCCGCTGCCACAGGGAAGTTTGACTGCGAATGGTCCCTTTTGTGAAACAGGAGCAGGACAATTAACCTTTACAGCAACTGCAGGAACGGGCCCTTACACCATAGTCTACAAAGAAAATGGCGGAGCCGATCGTACTGCCACAAATGTTACGAGCGGTACTCCTTTTGCAACATTTACAACTCCGGTTATTGCTTCCACAACCTATACTTTGGTTTCTGTTACGGGCTCGAATAGTTGTGTCCGAAGTTCTGCATTTGCCGGAGGTTCTGCCACTATAACCATAAATCCGCTGCCACAGGGCAGTTTAACGGCTAATGGTCCCTTTTGTGCAACAGGATCAGGACAATTAACCTTTACAGCAACGGCTGGAACAGGTCCTTACACGATAGTTTACAAAGAAAACGGAGGAGCCGATCGTACTGCAACCAATATTACCAGTGGAACTCCTTTTGCAACATTTACAACTCCGGTTATTGCTTCAACAACCTACACTTTGGTTTCTGTTACAGGATCTAATAGTTGTGTCCGAAGTTCAGGATTTACAGGTGGTGCTGCAACAATTACAATTAATCCCATACCGGCTACTCCGATTAACGGTGGAATTACACAGCCAACATGTGCCCTACAAACAGGTACTATAGTTTTAACAGGATTACCCAACATTAGCAATTATACGATCGTGCAAAGTGGTTTTTCTTCGAACACTTACAATGGAGGC
Organism: Flavobacterium circumlabens; assembly: GCF_004345565.1. Lineage (GTDB taxonomy): Bacteria > Bacteroidota > Bacteroidia > Flavobacteriales > Flavobacteriaceae > Flavobacterium > Flavobacterium circumlabens. Next base: position 7,222 of record NZ_SLWA01000008.1, read on the forward strand.
AGTGGTCCCGATCCAACAACCTACACCGTTACGGGACTTGCGGCCGGAACATATAATTTTACTGTTCAGTATACCGGCAGTTGTGTTTCATCGTCCTTATCTAATATTACAATAAATCCGCTTATAACGAATACCTACACTATCGCCGGAGGCTGGTCAAACGGAACACCTACCATAAATCAGAATGTTATTTTTGCGGACAATTATGCCATAACGGGAGATTTAAACAGTTGTACCTGTAAGGTGAATCCGGGAATAAAAATAACCGTAACGGCACTAAATACTTTAACGGTAAACAATGGTTTAATTGTTGATTCAGCATTAGGAACAGAATTAATATTTGAAAATAATTCGAGTTTAATTCAAATCAATAATAATCCAGGCATAAATTCCGGTGCTATCACTTACAAACGTACTGCGAAACAAATTCTTTTGGCTGATTTTGTATACTGGTCGACACCAGTAAGCCCGCAAACATTATTTGATGTATCTCCTTTTACTTTGGCGGATAAATACTTTGGCTATAATGGAACAAATTGGGTGATTACTCCCGGAAATACTACGATGGTTGTTGGTAAAGGCTATATTATTCGCGGACCGCAAACATATTCAAATGGAACAAGAGAAGATTATACTGCTTCTTTTAATGGTGTTCCGAACAATGGGACGCTGTCTGGCGAGATTATGGATGCTGGTAAGTCCTATTTAATCGGGAATCCATACCCTTCTGCGCTGGATGCAAATTTATTTTTAGACGGAACCATCTTTTTTTGGACTCACAATACTCCTGTAGGAACATCGGCCCAATACGAATATAGCGACGATGATTATGCCAGTTACAATAGGAGTGGAGGTGTTGGGATATCTGCAAAAAGTTCTCCCGGACATACAGATAATCCGGCAACAGATGCCGGAGTAAAACCAACCGGCAAAATTGCTGCGGGGCAGTCTTTTTTTGCAACAACTATTAATTCCGGAACACCTGTTTTTAATAATACGATGAGATTAGGAGGTACAAGTAATAATCAATTCTTTAAAACAGCAAACACATCAAAAAAAGCAGATTTGGAGAGACATCGTTTATGGCTTAATATGACAAACGAAGGAGGGGCTTTTAAACAATTGTTAGTGGGTTATATAGAAGAAGCGACAAATGGTTTCGACAATAGATTTGACGGAATAACCCTTGATGCCAATCCGTTTCTTGATTTTTATAGTATAAACGGTACTTACAAATATGTTATTCAGGGTCGCGCACTGCCTTTCTCAGATACCGATACGGTTCCCTTGGGGTATCGTTCTGCTATTTTAAGTGATTTTACAATTTCAATTGATGATTCGGATGGTAATTTAGTAAATCAGGCTATTTACATCGAAGATAAAGTAACAGGACTGGTACATAACTTAAGGGACAGTAATTATACCTTTTCAAGTACGATAGGAGTTTTTGACAATCGCTTTATATTGCGTTACAAGGATACATCGTTGGGAATAGATGATTTTGAAAACTCCGGAAAAGAAATGATAATAAGTACGAAAGATAAAACAATCAGCATTTATGCTCCTGAAAAAATAATTAATGAGATTCTTATTTATGACGTAACAGGGAACATGATCTATAAAAAATCAGATCTTAACGATCCTGCCTTTCAAATTGTAAATTTAAGATCTCAAAATCAGGTTCTTCTGGTGAAGGTGAAGTTAGCCGACAATACGATAAGCACTCGGAAAGTTATATTTTAGATTTTAAAAAATACTTGTAAAAAGGCAGTTTTACTATTTGGTAAAACTGCCTTTTTTTTAGGATCTGTTTAAAGAAGTCTGGTGCAAATTTTCATGAGTATTCCGGATTGCTTTTTCATTTTTGTAATCAATCCATTTTTGGCCTTTGAATTTCCGCATCATAATATCAAAATGACGCATGATGAAAACATTATAAAATGCTTTTAATAAATTCGAGATATTTGTTGGGAAAGAACGGAGACTCATGGAAAATCCGGGTGTCAGATATTTCATGTAATGCCAATAGCCTTCCGGCATGTACAACATTTCACCATGTTTGAGATTTGTAATATACCCTTCTGCATTTTGGAGTGCCGGCCATTTTTCGTAATCAGGATTATCAAAATCGATGTCTTCTCTTGAAATTAGTGCATGCGGAACTTTGTACATATATTTTGATTGTTCGGGAGCAAACAACATACATTGTTTTTCTCCATGAAAATGAAAATGTAAAATATTGGAATAGTCAATATCGTAATGCATAAAGACTTTCGAATTTTGCCCTCCAAAAAACAACATAGGCATTTGCCGGACTAATTTTAAGCCGATATCGGGCCATAGAAAATCCTTGTTTAAGGCTGGCACCTGCTTCATTAAATTATAAAGAAAAATACGGTAATTGGTAGGTCTTTGTTCTAAAAGATCAATATAATCGCTCATTTTCATCTTGGTATGAGCTTCGTTAAAGCCATCCTTGTGATTTACGGGCCTGTTGTCGTATAAGGGAACAATTGTATTACCGGCGATTTCTTTTATGTAGGAAAGTTTCCATTTATCATAAGCCGGCCAGTCTTCGGTCAGCTGTTCAATAACAACGGGAATTTGTTTTTTGACGTATTGGGAAATAAAATCAGTTTTTGAGATTTTATTGACCCTTTCGATTTCTTTTAACTTCATCTCTTAAATAAAAAAATTGCTTATAACTCTGTGTTACAAGCAATTTAAAAATATTGGTAGAGATTTATTAACTCTTTTAATTAATTTTTTGATTTAATCGAAGCCTCAAGATTTCTTTCAATTGAATGTCCCGGTCTTGACCATTTTGGTTTTTCACCTAACGGAGCAAATTGAGAATCTCCTGCTTCAACGGTTTTTGGCTGTGAAACCTTAGTAAATGGTTTCTGCGGATTCAATCCCAATAACTCAAACATTTTCATGTCTTCCTGTACATCCGGATTCGGAGTAGTCAATAGTTTGTCTCCCGCAAAAATAGAATTGGCTCCTGCAAAAAAGCACATGGCCTGTCCTTCACGGCTCATATTGGTTCTTCCGGCAGACAAACGAACCTGCGTATCCGGCATTATAATTCTTGTGGTAGCAACCATACGGATCATTTCCCAGATTTCAACTGGTTTTTCTTCTGCCAGAGGAGTTCCTTCAACAGCCACTAATGCATTAATAGGTACTGATTCCGGCTGCGGGTTTAATGTAGAAAGAGCTACAAGCATTCCTGCTCTGTCTTCGATACTTTCTCCCATTCCGATAATTCCTCCGCTGCAAACCGTAACATTGGTTTTACGAACGTTTTCAATTGTTTCTAAACGGTCTTCAAAAGCACGTGTCGAAATTACATCTTTATAATAATCTTCAGAAGTATCTAAATTGTGATTGTAAGCATATAATCCTGCTTCTGCCAAACGTTGTGCCTGGTTTTCGGTAATCATTCCCAGCGTACAGCACACCTCCATATCGAGTTTGTTGATGGTACGAACCATCTCTAAAACCTGATCAAATTCCTCTCCGTCTTTTACGTTTCTCCACGCAGCTCCCATGCAAACACGAGATGATCCGCTGGATTTTGCACGCAAAGCCTGAGCTTTTACCTGGCTTACGCTCATTAAATCATTTCCTTCAACACCTGTATTGTATCGGGCAGCTTGTGGGCAATAACCGCAATCTTCAGGGCATCCTCCGGTTTTTATCGATAACAGCGTAGAAACCTGTACTACGTTCGGATCGTGTTTTTCTCTGTGAATCGTTGCTGCTTCATAAAGCAGGTCCATCATAGGTTTATTATATATGGCGATTATTTCGTCTTTTGTCCAGTTGTGTTTTGTAATGCTCATTGATACAATTTTTTGATGCTTCAAAAGTAGTTAAATTGTTCTAATCAACCAATGATGTATTCTGTAAATGAATATTTAGCAGGTTTTTTCAAAAAAGAAACACTCTAAAATCATAGAATTATATTTTTTTATGATTTTAGAGTGCTAAATTGTTGGTTTTATTTTGAAAAACTAATCCGCTACATATTTATTATTCCAATACAACATCATCATTAAAGTGACAATTACCGATGATGCTATTCCTTCAAATAATAAACAGATGCAATAGGTTGGTACAGAAGGATCTCCGCCAAACATAAAAGTCGACGAAAGTGTTTTTACATACGCATCACCGCCTCTTGCATAACTGTAAACCAGTAATCCGAATACACTCAATGCCACACCAACCACAGAAGTTGCCATTGCAGAAACGGCATTTGAAACAAAATTGGTTTCACCTTCCTGCAGGTTCATTCGCATGGTTTTATTTACACCATAAAATATAAAAAAAACATTGAGGGTACGCAGGTAAAACAAATCGGCAAGCCCTAATACATTCATCAGTAAAAAATAGATGCCAATTCCAAGGAATATTAAAAAACCGTTGGTGATTTCTTTAGGTAGTTTCATAATGGTTATTTTTAGAGAAGTTAATAGTAAACAATTGACAAACAGTGCTGTATATCAAATTTACTAAAAAAATAACTACGATGATTTAAAAAATAACAAAAAGTACGCTGTGGAGTTTTCTAAAGCTGACCAATAAAAGCCATTGCCGTTTTTTTATCCTGATTTAATTGCTCTTTCAGCAGCTCAACAGAACCAAATTTTTGTTCTTCACGAAGATAATTCAATAAAGAAACTTCAATTTTGTGCCCGTAAATATCAGCATCAAAATCAAAAAGGTGTACTTCTATGGTTTGTCTTTCTCCATTTACAGTTGGGTTGAAACCAATATTCATCATTCCGAAAACCTCTTTTCCATTTATCAGGGTGTGAACGACGTAAACGCCATTTTTTGGAATTTTTTTATAGTCTTCTTCAATCTGAATGTTGGCCGTTGGAAAACCTATAGTGCGCCCAAGTTGTTTTCCTTTTACCACTTCACCACTCAGGAAATAAGCATAACCTAAATAATCATTGGCCAGAGCAATATTTCCTTCGTCTAAAGCTTTTCTGATTTTAGTAGAACTTACAGAAACATCCTGGATCTCTTCAGCTGAAATTTGCTCCACCTCAAAACCATATTCTTTTCCAAAAGCAATTAAATCATTAATATCAGCAGTTCTGTTTCTGCCAAAACGGTGATCATGACCAATAATTATTTTTTGAATGTGAAATTGATCTACCAAAATAGAATGCACAAACTCTTCGGCAGTTAATCTTGAAAAACTTTCGTTAAACGGATGAATAACAAGATTTTCAATTCCGGTTTGTTCGAGAAGTTTTGTTTTTTCGGAAATCGTATTTAAAAGTTTTATTTCTGATTTTTCCTGGAGGACCATTCTCGGATGCGGGAAAAAAGTAAGAACCAGACTTTCGTATTTGCCGTTTTCAGTGTTTTGCGTAATTCGCTCCAGAATTTTTTTATGACCAATATGCACACCATCAAAGGTGCCAAGAGTTAAAATAGTTTTCTTGGTTGACCGAAAATCGTTTATAGAATGAAAAAGCTTCAAAGCAAATTATTTAAGATGGTGCAAATTTATACTATCTATTTTAAAATTGATGCTCAGCTGAATTGATTTTTAATGAAATTTAGTTTCTTTTTGTTAAAAACAGGCCACTCGTCGATGAAAAGCAATTAAATGTCTAACATATGTAAGAATTTAATTTAATTGGTTTATTTTTGATGGCTTCAAATACCACTGATTTATGAAAAAACTATTACTTTTTATAGCAATTATTTTCTCTTGCGCCAATGTGAATGCTCAAAACGATGCTTTGTGGCAAAAAGTGAACGCAACTTCTGTTTTTAATAGAAAAGTAACTGCTGAAGATTCAGAAAAGTTGTATTTTAAATTAAACGCAGATTTCCTGAAAGAAAAACTGACAGCGGCAACGGATAAAAAATCAAAAAGTAATACTTCAGAAATTACTGTCCCTAACACAAATGGAGTTTTAGAGCGATTCACTATTTGGGAGTCCTCTAATTTTGACCCGGAATTACAGGCGAAATACCCGGATATCAGAGCGTATGAAGGAGCAGGGATTGACGATAAATCGGCAAAAATTCATTTTAGCCTTTCGCCGGCCGGATTGCAATCTATGGTACTTCGCGTAGATAAAAGCCCGGAATTTATAGAAAGCAATCCTGATGATAAAGCGCAGTATGTGGTTTTTGCTTCTAAAAGTACTCTTGCAAAAGCAACATTAAATTGTTCTACAAAAGAAGTTTCAAATAATCAAAAAGCAGCAAAAAACGTCCTTGCCGCCAAAGAAGCCTCCAACAATAAAGTTTTTAAAACTTTGAGACTGGCCCTGTCTTGTACAGGAGAATATACAGCTTATTTTGGCGGAACTAAAGCAGGAGCACTGGCTGCAATGAATTCCACATTGACCAGAGTAAATGGAATTTTTAACAGAGATCTTGCGATCAAATTAGTTTTGATTGCAAATAATGACGCCCTTATTTATACCAATGCAGCTACTGATCCCTATTCTAATGCTTCTGAAGGAACGGATGGCGCCTGGAATCAGGAAGTTCAAACTACTCTGACAAACGTAATTGGAAATAGTGCGTATGATATCGGACATTTATTTGGTGCTTCAGGCGGAGGAGGAAATGCAGGATGTATAGGTTGTATTTGCGTGAATCCGACAGCTTCCGAACCTGACGGAAAAGGAAGTGGTTATACCTCGCCTTCTAATGCAAAACCGGAAGGAGATACTTTTGATATTGATTTCGTGATTCACGAATTTGGACATCAATTAGGAGCCAATCATACATTTTCATATGATGGCAGTGAAAGAACAAATGTAAATGTGGAGCCGGGAAGTGGTTCTACCATTATGGGATATGCCGGAATTTCTGAGGATTATGACGTACAAAATAACTCAGACGATTATTTTGCCTATGTTAGTATTTTACAAATTCAAAATACACTTTCAAGTGTGAGCTGTCCTGTAAGTACGACTTTAACCAATAACCCGCCAACCATAAGTGCAGGTCCGGATTATACAATTCCAAAAGGAACTGCTTTTGTGCTAAAAGGAACAGGCTCTGATGCCGAAGGAAATACAATAACTTATTGCTGGGAAGAAAACGATAATGCAACAAGCACATCCGGGGAAACCAGTAAAGCGTATCCGACAAAACCGGACGGAGCATTGTTCCGTTCTTTTCTGCCGGTTAGTTCGCCGATTAGATATATGCCACAATTAGATGCTGTGCTGCAGAATAAATTATCATCTACCTGGGAGTCTGTTTCAAACATTGCCAGAACTTTGAATTTTACTTTAACGGGACGTGACAATGCTGCTCAGGGAACAGCGCAGACCAGAACAGATGCTATGGTCGTGGTGGTGAATGCAAATGCAGGACCATTTGCAGTTACTTCTCAAAACACAGATAATATTGGCTGGGCAAATGGAAGCCAGCAAACGATTTCCTGGAGTGTTAATAATACCACTGCTTTAGCAGGTTCTGCTAACGTAAATATTAAACTTTCTACAGATGGTGGTTTAACATTTCCAATCACATTAGTATCCGGCACACCAAATGACGGTTCGGAAATTATCACTGTTCCGGCTGACATTAAAGCAACGACCTGCAGGCTATTGATTGAGCCAACGGCTAATATTTATTACGCTGTAAACAGCAATCAGTTTGCGATTGGTTACACCGTTTCAACAAATTCGAATACGTACACCTTCAATACTCCAATCGCAATTCCCGATGGAAATTTAACTTATACAACAAGAATAATTACGGTGACTGCTCCTTTTAGTAGTACAGCAAAAAACAGCATTACGGCAAGCATGAGTGATGCTCAGAAAACGGCAAAAAATGCAGTTGCTGAAGATGGAACCGCTATTAGTGATGTAGATCTGAATATTAATTTTACACATACTTATTTATCAGATGTTCAGATTAGTATTATGAGTCCTGAAGGAACTATTGTTAATTTGTTTGACGGAAGTTGTGGCAGTGCTTCAAATACGTTGTCTTTAAAATATGATGATGCGGGAACTGCAATCTCTTGTGCTGAAACAACGTTGCAAACCGTTTCCCCGGCGGGTAAATTAAGTGCGTTTAATAATGAAAGCCCTTACGGTGACTGGACCTTAATGGTTCGCGATATTGATGCCGGACAAGGAGGAACTATAAACTCGGCATCGATTACAATTCAGGCTCAAAAGTATACTTTAGGTACTGATGAAGTTGAAACAGCTCTTGATTTTGCTCTTTTTCCAAATCCAAATAAAGGAAGTTTTACGATTCAGTTTACACCGGAATCCAATTCGGGAGTTCAAGTTTTGGTATCTGATATTTTGGGAAGAACGATTTATTCACACGCTTTTGAACCGTCAGCTGATTTTAATGAAAACATTCAGCTTTCTAATGTGACTTCAGGAATTTATCTGGTAAGCGTTATTGATGGTAACCGAAAAACAGTTAAGAAGATAGTAATTAACTAATTTGTAAAATTTTAGTGCGCCATTGCCATACAAACGATACTGATTTTTGCTCCCGGAATTTTTAGCAGGGCGCGTGAACAAGCTTCGAGTGTGGCTCCGGTAGTCAGAACATCATCGACAATTAAAAAATGTTTATGATGGTTTTCTGCTGAGAAAGTGACGTCAAATATATTTTCTATATTTTCGGATCTTCCTAAAAGATTCTTTTTTGATTGTGTTTTCGAATATATTTTTCGATATAAAACAGCATCATCATAAGTAATGTGTAAACCTTGAGCTAAGGCTTTTCCAAAAGTACTGACCTGATTATAACCTCTTTCTTTAAATTTTCTTTTATGGAGCGGAACCGGAATTACAACATCAAAAGGAGTTTCTAATTTTAGTTTTTTTAAATCTTCCACATACCAGTTTCCTAAAATAGTTCCGATTTCCTCCCGGGCTTTGTATTTTAGGTTGTGAATGAGTTCCTGAACAATACCTTTTTTATTAAAGTATAAAAAGGCAGACGCATGCTCAATGTCAATTTTTCCATAAAACTTTTTGACAGCTTCATTTTTGGAATCCAGGTAATATTGCGTCAAAGGCATTTCATGTCGACATGTACTGCACAAGACCGTTTCATAAGTCATTAAAACTGTATGGCATCCGGCGCAAACTTTAGGAAAAAACAGGTCAATAATATAATTAAACACAAATAGAAAGAATTTGGTTACAAAAATAACGAAATCAACGCTTCAATCTTTATTATTTTTCTTTTTTTTAAACGTACTTTTTATATTTTTGCATCACTATGGCAAAACAAGAAGATATATTTAAGAATGTGGTTTCGCACGCAAAAGAGTACGGATTTATTTTTCCGTCAAGCGAAATATACGATGGATTAAGTGCAGTGTATGATTATGCACAAAATGGCGTCGAGTTAAAAAAGAATATCCGTGAATATTGGTGGAAATCAATGGTTCAGATGAATGAAAATATTGTTGGCCTTGATGCTGCAATATTAATGCATCCGACTACCTGGAAAGCTTCAGGTCACGTGGATGCATTCAATGATCCGTTAATTGACAATAAAGATTCGAAAAAAAGATACAGAGCTGACGTTTTAGTGGAAGATTATGCTGAAAAGTTAAATCTAAAAGCTAAAAAAGAAATCGAAAAAGCAAAAGCTCGTTTTGGTGATGCATTCAACGAACAAGAATTTATTACGACAAATGCTCGTGTAGTTGAATATTTAGCCAAAGAGAGAGAAATTCTGGAAAGACTTGCAAAAGGTATGAGCGAAGATCTTCAGGATGTAAAAGCGCTAATCGAAGAATTAGAAATTGCTGATCCTGAAACAGGTTCAAGAAACTGGACAGACGTAAAGCAATTCAACTTAATGTTTGGTACTAAACTTGGAGCTTCTGCAGACTCTGCAATGGATTTATATTTACGTCCGGAAACGGCGCAGGGTATTTTTGTGAATTTCCTGAATGTACAAAAATCAGGTCGTATGAAAATTCCTTTTGGAATTGCCCAAACTGGTAAAGCGTTTAGAAATGAGATTGTGGCAAGACAATTTATTTTCCGTATGCGTGAATTCGAACAAATGGAAATGCAATTTTTCGTTCGTCCGGGTGAAGAAATGAAATGGTACCACTACTGGAAAGAAACACGTTTAAAATGGCATTTGTCGTTAGGTTTAGGAAAAGAAAATTACCGTTTTCATGATCATGAAAAATTAGCGCATTATGCCAATGCAGCAGCAGATATCGAGTTTAATTTTCCTTTTGGATTCAAAGAATTAGAAGGTATTCACTCGCGTACGGATTTCGACTTAAAAGCACACGAAGAATATTCAGGAAGAAAATTACAATATTTTGATCCTGAACTGAATGAAAACTATGTGCCATACGTAGTAGAAACTTCAGTAGGTTTAGATCGTATGTTCCTGTCTGTTTTCGCCACTTCTTTGCAGGAAGAAACATTAGAAGACGGTTCAACAAGAACAGTTTTAAAATTACCATCAGTTCTGGCGCCAACAAAAGCAGCCGTTCTGCCATTAATTAAAAGAGACGGATTACCTGAAATTTCCAAAAAAATCATCGAAGATTTAAAATGGGATTTTAATGTTGCTTATGATGAAAAAGATGCGGTAGGACGTCGTTACAGAAGACAGGATGCTCTTGGAACTCCGTTTTGTATTACAGTAGATCACCAAACAATCGAAGACGAAACAGTAACCATTCGTCACAGAGATTCAATGAAACAGGACCGTGTAAAAATAGCGGAATTAAAAGACATTATTGAAAACGAAGTTTCGATGAAAAACTGGTTAATGAAAATGTAATTTTTTTTACAGAAAAATAATAAATAATCCCAAATTCCGTCTTAGGAGTTTGGGATTATTTTAATTTAGGCGATACATTGATCAGATGTTTTTGTGTTTTGTCTTTTTATGTTAACATTTGCCTGTAATGTATCAACAATTAAATTTTTAAATAATTGTTATTCGTAATTTTAGTGGTAGATAAAATCAAGACCTTCCCATATTGAAAAAGTATTCGTATATTATTATTGATGATGATGCTGAAAGTAGTCTGAAGACCAAAACTGTTGCAGAAGGTTTTTCAGAGTTAACTTTTGTGGCGTCAGCTTCGAATGGGCAACAGGGATTAACTTTGATTTTACAGCACCAGCCGTCACTTGTTTTTTTAGAAATTGATTCCAAAAATACATCAGGCGATTTATCGCTTTCCTTCATTAGTGAACTGTACCGGTATTTGTCGGTCCTGCCCAAAATTATTGTTACGACCTTAAAAAAAGAATTGGCTTACGATGCGATTCAATATGGTGTTTTTGATTATTTGCTAAAACCCGTTTTGGAAACGGATTTGCTTAAAACTATTTTAAAATTAGATAAAATAGCCCTGGAGGCACGATTTCTTAAAAGAGCGGACGATTATAGTACTGCTGCTATTCCCTTTATTAAAAGAACCACGAATACCGAAAAACCTCTGGTTATCTGTATAAAGTCGTACGGTGATTATCGCTATCTTAATGCATCTGAAATCAGTTATTTTCAGGCAGATAATAATTCAACCGATATTTATCTTAATTCCGGTGAAATGGTTACTGCTTTTAAAACACTCAAGTATTTTGAGAATGTACTTTCCTATCCTTTTTTCCGAATTCATAACAGTTACATTATTAATCGAAATTATGTAGCACGTATTCATAGCGGTAACTCAGTTTGTTACATCAAAAACTCTTCAAAAAAAATTCCTTTCTCAAAAACCTACAAATCAAATGTAGACTTAATTATTGCTAATTTTTCTGAAGGTAATTACTTAGAAGTCTAAAAATTAAGTAATTACATACAATTCACGCTCATTGACTATCAATTGGGTATGTTCTACCACAAACTGATTTTTTCGTACAATATTTTTTGGTTCTCCACGTAGATTTGTCCCATGATTGCAATAAAGCAGTCGTATACCCCAAATAAATCACAAACAAACACCCCAAAAAACATGAAAAAAGCAGCTTTAACAATCGGATTATTTTCTTTAGTAATGGTAACAACTTCTTTTACTACTCCTGACACTACAAAGAATATCGCTAATGACGAATTAAGTATCATAACACCAATTGATGGTCAGGGTACAAGAGATGGCAGACAAAAGCACGATTTTACACGAACTGTAAATCAATCAGATTTAAATAATAATCATTCAAGTAAATTAAGCGCTGATGGTCAGTCTTTAAGGATGAATGTCAAAATGGATTAATCAGATAAAAGTTAAAAATTTAAGAAAAGGCTGTCAATTTTTTGACAGCCTTTTTTTTTCGTCTTTAGTTTTACTATTTTTGGTAAAATTCAAGAAAGCTGTTGAAAAATAACTATTTAATATTATTCTTTTTATGTGTTGTTTTTTATGGTTGTACCCAAAAAAATCAAAGAGATAAAAATGTAAGCTTGTCAAAAGATAGCCTCGCTACGTACTTGTCATTAGCAAGTGATATAAATCTGCCTTTTAACTACAGGCAGCAATATAATAAAAAAGCTTTAAGCACAATTATAGAGCAAAAAGACGATTCTATTAATAAAGTAAATCTTTTTAAAGTCGCCAATCGATATTATAACATGAACGATTGGAAATCTTATCTGCAAACCACAAAATTAATTTTAGAAAGGGCAACGAATTCCCGCGACTCCATCCACATGGCTAAAGCATATAGCTATTTGGGAGACTATTACAGATCTCAATCTATATCAGACAGTTCATTTCTGAATTATTTTAAAGCTGAAAAAATTTATCTGAAGATCAATGATCGAAATAATCTGGCTAAAACCTTTCTGGATAAAGCAAATCTTCAATATAATGGAGGTGATTACTTTGAAAGTGAAATCAGTGTTTTTAAAGCGCTTCGTATTCTGAAAAAAGAAAATAATGTTAATGATGTGCTCTTTGACTGCTATAATTTACTCGGAATATTGTACAATGAACAAGAGGAATTCGATAAGGCTCTTCAACTGCACAAAATTGCCTTAAATACCCTTGCAGACAAATCTATTCCAGCCGATTATCAATTGGAAGCAACGTCATTAAATAATATAGGATTTGTTTATTTAAGAATGCAAAATTACAGGAAAGCCAAATTATACTTTCAAAAAAGCTTAAATCAAAAAAATTTATTCGAAGAAAATACTACTTTATATGCTATCGTATTAGACAATTTAGCTTATTCGAAGTTCAAATTAAAGGAATCTGACGGGTTGCCAAAACAATTCTTTGAAGCTTTGAAAATAAGAGATAGTCTTGGACTAAAATCAGGAGTTGTATTAAATAAAATACATTTATCTGAATATTATGCTTTTAAGAAAGATACTTTCAAGGCCATTCAGTATTCAAAACAAGCATTAGTTTTATCTAAAAATTCAAATAAAATAAGGAACATATTAGAAGCTCTTAAACAAATTGCCGTTGTTGATCATGCAAATGCTTCTGTTTATTCACGGGAATATATCCGGCTCAACGATAAAATGCTGAAAGCAGAGCGTAAAATGGGCGAAAAATTCTCCCGTATTGAATATGAAACGAATGAGATAAAAGACCAAAACTCGAATCTGCAGGAAAAGAATAAAACCCTGGTGTATGTTTTTAGTATTTGTACTTTGGTGGGTTTGTTTTTTTATGTGTACAAAACCCAGCAGGCCAAAAACAGGGAATTACTTTTTAAGCAACAGCAGCAAATTGCCAATGAAGATATTTATAACCTGATGATTTCCCAACAGAATGATATCGAAATGACCCGTATCAGGGAAAAGAAAAAAGTGGCTCAGGAACTGCATGATGGTGTTTTGGGAAGAATGTTTGGGGTACGGATCAGTCTGGACAGTTTGGATAAGATCGATGAAGCGGAAGCTGCCTTAAAAAGGAAAAAATATTTAACGGAACTAAAAAATATAGAGGAAGATATACGCGAAATTTCACACGATCTAAATAGGGAAAAATCAGAATTAATTAATAATTTTGTTTTGATTCTGAACAAATTGTTTGATAATCAACAAAACACCTATCCTTCTCAACTCATCACTGCTTTTGATTCTCAGATTAAATGGGAACTGGTTAGTAATGCAGTTAAGATTAATTTATACAGGATTGTTCAGGAAGCATTGCAGAATTGTAATAAGTACGCAAAAGCCAAAACGATAAAGGTCGAATTTAAGAGTGAAATAAATTACCTGGTTTTATCTGTTTTTGATGACGGGGCTGGATTTAATCCCCAAAGAACAAAAAACGGGATAGGATTGCATAATATCGAATACAGAGCTGCAGAATGTAAGGGTACCGTAACCATTAAATCTGCCAAAGGAGAAGGAACCCTGCTTTTAGTAAAAATACCCATCGATCAAAAAATTAACCTACAGAAGAAATGACAGTTGACCCCAACACTTTAGTTTCACAATTAATAAAGCAAAATATATTAATTGTAGATGATCATCCTTTTATTATTGAAGGATACAAAAATGCGATTACGCGTTACAATACGAAACAATACGAATTTGTGATTTCGCAGGCCTACGATTGCAGATCCGGATATGATTTGATACAAGATGAAGCAACGCCGGATTTTGATATTGCTTTTTTAGATATCAGTATGCCATCCTATGAAGAAAAGGATATTTTTTCAGGAGAAGATCTGGCCAAATTAATCTCAAAAAAAATGCCGCGCTGCAAAATCATTTTATTGACGATGTATACCGAATTGCTGAAAATTAAAACAATAATCAGGACCATAAGCCCGAATGGTTTAATTATTAAAAACGATCTGACCTTTGATGAACTGCTTTTTGCATTCGACAGGGTAATGAAAAATGAAAAATACTACAGCCAGTCGGTTCAGAAAATGTTGAGTCAGGCGCCGCATAATTCGATAGAAATTGATGAATTCGACAAACAGATTTTATTTCATTTGTCAAAAGGAACTTCAGTAGCCGATATGCCGCAGTACATTCCAATTTCTTTAAATGCCATAGAAAAGAGAAGAACCAATTTGAAAGAACTTCTCAAAATAAAATCAGGATCTGACGAGGATCTGCTAAAGGAAGCCAAAAGTAAAGCACTTTTCTAATGCAAAATTCCAAATAAAAAATTCCAAATTCCAATGACAGCATTATTGGAATTTGGAATTTTTTATTTGATTTTTTTTAAATTTATTCACTCAAAGCATCCCATCCACGGGCTTTTAAGGCAATTTTAGTATTCGCACGCGTCACTAAATGGATTCCTTCACTTTCATCTGCCATATGACCAATAACAGAGAAATTTGGATTTCCTTTTATTTTATCGAAATCATTAATGTCAATCGTAAATAACAATTCATAATCTTCCCCGCCATTAATGGCAACCGTAGTACTGTCAATATTAAATTCTTCACAAGTCGATATAAATTGCGGATCCAACGGAAGTTTGTCTTCGTATAAATTACAACCCACTTTGGACTGTTTGCACAGATGAATAATTTCAGATGATAATCCGTCCGAAATATCAATCATTGAAGTTGGCTTGATTTCAAGAGCATGCAATAAAGTACGGACATCTTTTCGCGCTTCAGGTTTCAACTGACGCTCGATCAAATAACTGTACATATCTAAATCCGGCTGGCTGTTTGGGTTTACCTGAAAAACCTGTTTCTCACGTTCCAAAACCTGTAATCCCATATAAGCAGCACCGATATCTCCGGTAACAACAAGCAAATCGGTTTGTTTGGCACCATTTCGGTAGACAAGCTCTTCTTCATTCGCTTCCCCAATGGCAGTAATGCTAATAATTAAGCCTTTTTGCGATGAGGTAGTATCTCCGCCAATAACATCCACTTTATATTCTTTTGCAGCGTGCGTAATTCCTTCAAATAATTCTTCTAAGGCTTCCAGTGGAAAACGATTAGAAACAGCCACAGAGACCGTTATTTGAGTTGGTCTGGCATTCATCGCGCAAATGTCAGATAGGTTTACAACAACAGATTTATATCCTAAATGTTTTAAGGGCATATAAGCCAGATCAAAATGTACGCCTTCAATCAGTAAATCCGTAGAAACGACTACTTTTTTGTCTTTAAAATCAAGAACAGCTGCATCATCTCCAATACTTTTTAAAGTAGATTCCTGAGTAACATCAAAGTTTTTGGTCAAATGTTCAATCAGGCCAAATTCTCCTAATTGCGCTATACTGGTACGTTGTGGATTTTTATCTTCGATCATTTTTTCTATGTTCCAATGTTTTTAAGTTGCAAAGGTACAAAGTTGTAAAGGTTTTGTCTAATTTTAATGGAAATGCTTTAAACCGGACAGGTTTTTAAAAACTGTAGGGTTTACTGAAAAAAAACAATTTATTTTTTTCTCTGCTGACAAACTGTTGTCACCGGCCCTTAATAATTTTGAAGTATTAAAATAATTAAAACTTTAAAACTATGAAAACATTAGCTGCCCAAGTAATTACTCCCGAAGATTTGTTGAAACACTGGCAAGGACACCGCGCGCTGACCCGTCGTGTAATTGAGCTTTTTCCTGAAAAAGATTTTTTTGAATTTTCGATAGGAGGTATGAGAACCTTTTCAAAATTAGTAGATGAGCTTTTAGCTATTGCTGCTCCGGGTTTAAAAGGAATTGTAAATAAAGAAGTGAAAGGATTCGCCGAAGAATCGGATAAACTGATTTTTAAAGCACAATATCTTGAAAAATGGGATGAAGCAACTTCAGAAATTAATCAGTATTGGGAAAAATTATCAATTGAAGATTTTAATGAAACCTTTAATCTTTTTGGACAATATGAATTTCCTGTAATTCAGAATATCCTATATTTTGTAGATAACGAAGTGCACCACCGCGGACAAGGTTATGTGTATCTGAGAGCCTTAGGTATTGATCCGCCTTTTTTCTGGGAAAGATAGCATTCCTGAAGATTGGCCAAATAAAAAAACTCCTTAAAGTGAACGCTAAATTCACTTTAAGGAGTTTTTTTATAAAAGTCTTTTTCTGTTGAGTTCCAGTAATTCTAAAGTTCGGACTTTGAGACTCTCCGGTTCCAGAATTGTAGCGTAATCCCCAAACATTAAAAACCAACGCGGGAAGCCACTTTCGATATCCCGGCACATGAAGGTCATTTCTATTTGTCCGTCGATTTCTTTTTCAGAAACAAAACCATGATATTTTCTCTCGAATTCCAGGTATCGGGCAATTTTTTTCTCAATCAGGATTCTGATTTTGGTCGTCGGAATTGTTTCGGTTTTGTTTAAATAGGTGTCCAAAGAATCATGTTCTATTGTAAAATCAAATTCTGTTTTTTGAATACCCTGAATTCTGTCGGTTCTAAATTGACGATAATCCTTTCGCAGATGGCAATACCCCAGAAAATACCAATTGTTATGATCATGAAAAACGCCGACAGGTTCGATATTTCTATGGGTCGGTTGTTCAGCTTCTAATGTTTTATAAGATAAAATGATTTGTTTTTTCTCGGCAATACTTTCAAACAAAAGCGCCAGCGTATTGGGTGATTTGTCGTGAAATAACGGGTCTGCCGATTGCATTACGACTCGTGATTCAATGTTCGAAAGCCAGTCCTTATCGGTACTTCTCAAAACCGATTTCAATTTAAACATCGCTGATGCATAATGTGATCCAAGAGACGGATCGGTGAATTTCTGCATCAGTTTTTCGGCCGCAATAAAACTGCTCACTTCTTCGCGTGTAAACATAACCGGAGGCAATCGATAACCTTCCATCAACGCATAACCCACTCCGGCTTCACTGTAAATGGGAACTCCGGAAGCTTCCAAAGTTCGGATGTCCCGATAAATAGTTCGCAAACTAACTTCAAAACGATCAGCCAATTCCTGTGCTTTTACAATTTTCTTGGATTGTAATTGAATCAGAATAGCGACAATTCGGTCAAATCGTTTTGGGGTTTCGTCCATTTTTTTTTCTTTTGAAGGTGCTGAGTTACTAAGGTTTTGAGTGGCTGAGGTTCTGAGTTTTTTTTCTGGTTACAATGGTTCAAAGATACAAAGGTTCAGCGTTTAGAGAAGTAAAAAATTGGTTCCAAATTAGGACAGATTTATGGGTTGAAAACATTATCCGAAATTTGCATTTGTCGTAGACGCAAAGCTATGCACCTCTACAATATACTTTGAGAATATAATATAATGTTTCTCCTGTAGGTTTTAAAAACAAAAAACCCAACAACTTTCGTCATCGGGTTTCAATCTATATTCTATTCTCTTTATTCCTTCTTCTAAAAAAGACTTAGTCGTTCAATTTCAAAACAGCCATAAACGCTTCCTGAGGTATTTCAACATTTCCTACCTGTCTCATACGTTTTTTACCTTTTTTCTGTTTTTCCAAAAGTTTACGTTTACGGGAGATATCCCCACCGTAACATTTTGCGGTAACGTCTTTACGAAGTGCTTTAATGGTTTCACGGGCAATGATTTTAGCACCAATTGCCGCCTGAATCGGAATATCAAATTGCTGTCTCGGAATCAATTCACGTAATTTCTCGGTCATTTTTTTACCGATGTTGTAGGCGTTGTCTTCGTGAATCAAAGCAGAAAGTGCATCAACCGTTTGGGCATTCAGTAGAACATCCAGTTTTACTAATTTTGAAGTTCTCATTCCGATTGGAGAGTAGTCAAAAGAAGCATATCCTTTAGAAACCGTTTTAAGACGATCGTAAAAATCGAATACAATCTCGGCCAGAGGCATATCAAAATTCAATTCAACTCTTTCTGTCGTTAAGTAGGTTTGATTGGTAATTACGCCACGTTTTTCGATACAAAGACTCATTACATTTCCAACAAAGTCAGCTTTTGTAATGATTGTTGCTTTAATATACGGTTCTTCAACCCGGTCTAAACGAGAAGGTTCCGGTAAGTCAGAAGGATTGTTTACCACAAATGGTGTTTCAGGATCTTTTTTGGTATACGCCAAATACGAAACGTTAGGAACCGTAGTAATTACAGTCATATCAAACTCACGCTCTAAACGTTCCTGAATAATTTCCATGTGAAGCATTCCTAAGAATCCGCAACGGAAACCAAATCCTAACGCCGCAGAACTTTCAGGTGTAAAAACTAACGAAGCATCATTCAACTGCAGTTTTTCCATAGAAGAACGCAAATCTTCATAATCTTCTGTATCAACAGGGTAAATTCCGGCAAATACCATTGGTTTTACATCCTCAAAACCTGTAATCATATTGGTAGTAGGCGTTTTAGCATCCGTTAGAGTATCTCCAACTTTTACATCTTTGGCTTCTTTAATTCCAGAAATCAAATAGCCAACATCACCTGCAGAAATCACACTTTTAGGAACCTGATTTAATTTTAAAGTTCCAATTTCATCGGCAAAATATTCATTTCCTGTGGCCATGAATTTAATTTTTTGCCCTTTTTTAATCTGCCCGTTTTTCACACGGAAAATAACCTCAATTCCACGAAACGGATTGTAATGGGAATCGAAAATCAAAGCCTGTAATGGCTCATCAACATTTCCTGATGGAGGTGGGATTTTTTCGATAATGGCAGCTAAGATATTCTCAACACCAAAACCTGTTTTTCCGGAAGCATGAATAATATCTTCCAGTTTGCACCCTAATAAATCAATAATATCATCACTAACTTCTTCAGGATTAGCACTTGGTAAATCTACTTTATTCAAAACCGGAATAATTTCCAGGTCATTTTCTAAAGCCAGATATAAGTTAGAAATCGTTTGTGCCTGAATGCTCTGTGCAGCATCAACAATCAAAAGTGCACCTTCGCAGGCAGCAATAGATCGGGAAACTTCGTATGAAAAATCGACGTGACCGGGAGTGTCAATTAAATTTAAAATATATTCTTCTCCTTTATAAGTGTATTCCATCTGAATGGCGTGACTTTTTATGGTGATTCCACGCTCACGCTCCAGGTCCATGTTGTCAAGCAATTGTGCTTTTTCTTCACGGGCTGTAACGGTTTGTGTAGCGCCCAATAATCGGTCTGCCAATGTACTTTTACCGTGGTCAATGTGTGCAATAATGCAAAAGTTACGTATCTTCTTCATTTTTTATATGTCAATTCTCTATGCGAGTTTTTAGGTATTTCCGGGTATAATTTTACGCTGCAGCAATTGCTGCAGAGCGTGTTATTAAGGCGCAAAGATAGCGGAAAGTTTTGGATTCTGGAATGTAGTTGTCCGATAGTTAGATTCTGGAATATAAATTGAGCCTTAAAATTCAAAATTAAATCCTTTTTCAGTCAGTTTTTTATAGATTTCGGGATCAAATTTGTACAATTTTGCCGCTCTGTGTGAAACATCTTTTTGCTTTTCGTCAAGTTCAACTAATAATTTCATATGAAGAATCTTTCTGCGGAAATTTGATTTGTCCATTTCGATTCCCAGAATTTCTTCATACAAATGCATTAATTGTAATAAAGTAAATTTTTCAGGTAAAAGATTAAAACCAATAGGAGCCTGACGAACCCGGTTTTGAAGTTGTTTTAAACTATATGAAAGGATTTCGTTATGATCAAAGATTAAATCCGGAACCTCATTAATTTTAAACCATTTGGCTTCAAATACTGAAACGCTGGCCTTAATATTATAATCTTCACGGTTTACTAAAGTGTAATATCCAATAGTTATAACTCTCTCGCTCTTTACACGATCAGGATCTGTAAAAGCTTTTAATTGCTCCAGATAGATATTGTCAAGACTCGTGAGTTCATATAATATTCGCAGTGCAGCATTATCAATACTTTCGTCCAGTTCCGGATTTCCACCAAGAACGCCCCATCTGCCGGCGCTTTCTCCTATGGCGTGATGAACTAAAAGAACTTCAAGATTTTTTTTATCAAAAGAAAAAATAACGCAGTCAATCGAAATGCCCTCTATAAAAGATTTGGAATCAGCAGTTACAGGAGTATTAATTTTCGGAATGTTTTTAGAAAAGGAAGAAGTCATTAAAACTCAAAATTAAATCCTTTTTCAGTAAGTTTCCTGTAAATGTCCGGGTCAAATTTATATAATTTTGCAGCCCGGTGCGAAACATCCTGTTGTTTTTCGTCAAGAGCAACCAGTAATTTCATGTGAAGGATTTTACGCCTGAAATTTGATTTGTCCATTTCTACACCCAGAATTTCTTCATACAGATGCATGAGTTGCAGCAAAGTAAATTTCTCAGGAAGAAGATTGAATCCTAACGGCGCCTGGCGAACCCTGTTGCGAAGATGTTTCAGACTGTACCCTAATATTTCGTTGTGATCGTAAATTAAATCGGGGATGTTGTTTATTTTATACCATTTGGCATCAGCAGCGGTAAAACCGGCTTTAATATTATAGTCTTCGCGTTTTACCAAAGCATAATAGCCAATGGTGATAACACGTCGAAGCGGGAAACGATCCGGATCGCCAAATGCTTTTAATTGCTCTAAGTAGATATTGTCAAGGCCGGTCAGCTCATTCAATAAACGATGGGCAGCAGAATCGGTACTTTCTTTTTTATAAATCCATCCTCCCGGAAGTCCCCATTTTCCTTTACTGATTCCTTCCCCGTGCTGTACCAAAAGCACTTCCAGACTTCCTTTGTCAAAACCAAAAATGACACAGTCAATTGTGATTGCATTCATCGCGGTCTGTTCGCTTTTTAAAAGAGAGTCCTCATCTTCATTTTTAACCATAACCTACTTTAAATTTTGACAAATTAAATAAATAAAATGAATAGTTGGCGTTATAAATCTTTTATATTTTTTTTAACGTAACAATTTTCTGATAATCAGGAGGTTGTTTTATTGTCGATTATTTCCTTTTAATTTATTTTTTCTTAAACGTCTGATTGTCAAATCGCTGATTCGATATTTTTTTAATAATTTTTATTTCACTTTCGTCTCCGTTTTTAGTGTATTGATAAAAATCAATGTGCATTAATCGGAATAGCCAAAAAAAATATCTAATATTTTGTTAATATAGAAAAAATGTTTTACACTTGTAGTCAAATTTACCATAAGATAAGTTCAATTTGACTATTAGTTTGCAAAACAACAATAATTCTTTAATTAAATAAAATATAGCTGATGTTATTTTTAGGAATTGATTTAGGAAGCTCCTCTGTAAAACTCTCTGTTTTTGATCCGGAAAAAGGGTCAACAATTGGAGCGGTTAGTGTTCCTGATTTTGAAATGCCAATTATTGCCCAAAAATTTGGCTGGGCGGAACAAGATCCCGAATCCTGGTGGCAATTTGTAAAAGACGGCATACAGCAATTAGGTTTAAAATCGAATATTGATTTAAAAAAGATTGCCGGAATCGGGATTGCTTATCAAATGCATGGTCTGGTTTTAACCGATGAAAATCTGAATCCCGTTCGCTCTTCCATTATTTGGTGCGATAGCCGTGCGGCCATTATCGGAGATGAGATTTACGATAAAATGGGTGCTGAGAATTGTCAGCAGCAAATTTTAGGGAGTCCGGGAAATTTTACGGCTTCAAAATTGAAATGGGTAAAAGAGAATGAGCCACAGGTTTTTGAAAAAGCAAAATACATGATGCTTCCGGGCGATTTTATTGCTGCGAAATTATCAAAAACAGCACAAATCAGTACTTCAGGACTATCGGAAGCGGCTTTATGGAATTTCTCAGAAGGAAAACTGGCCACTGAAATTCTTTCCCAAATGGGATTACCGGAAGCCATTGTTCCTGAGATTGTTTCCAATTTCGGAATTCAGGCGACCGTTCACGCTGAAATCGCCCAGGAACTGGGATTAAATCCAGCTGTAAAAATTACCTATCGCGCGGGAGACCAGCCTAACAATGCCTTATCACTGAACGTTTTGAAACCCGGAGAAATTGCGACAACAGCCGGAACTTCGGCAGTAGTGTATGCCGTGAGTGATCAGGATGCCTATGACAAACAAAACAGAATCAATACTTTTTTACATGTCAATAATACAGAAGCCGAGAAACGCAACGGCGTAATGTTGTGTATTAACGGTTCGGGAATTTTATACCAGTGGTTACGTAAAATCATGTCGGTAGACAAAGCGGAACTGATTGCTTATGAAACATTAAATGCCGAAGCGGCAAAGGTGGAAGCCGGAAGTAACGGACTTCGTTTTTATCCTTTCGGAAATGGTGTCGAACGTATTTTTAATAATAAAAATGCGACTTCGGGAATTCAGAATTTAAACTTCAATATTCATCAGCCGTCCCATTTGGTGCGCGCGGCCTGCGAAGGAATCGTGTTTGCGATGAACTACGGTTTTGATGTTATGAAAGAAGTCGGAGTTTCGGGAACGGTGGTGAGAGCCGGAAATTCAAATCTCTTTTTAAGTCCGGTTTTCAGGGAAATCTTTACCAATACGACACAAACGACTTTAGAATTATACAATACTTCAGGAGCTGAAGGTGCCGCAAGAGGCGCTGCTTACGGTTACGGATATTACAGTTCGCTGGAAGAAGCTTTTCAGGGATTGCAATGTCTGGATCGAATTGAACCCAATAAAATCCTGACCAGTCAATACCAGGATTTATATCAGGAATGGAAAAATCACATTAAAATCGAACAACAATAATGAGCACAACAAAACAAACTTATTTCAAAAACATAGACACGATTAAATTCGAAGGAAGAGAAAGTGATAATCCACTGGCGTTTAAATGGTACGATGAAAATCGTGTCGTTGCGGGTAAAACATTAAAAGAGCATTTGCGTTTTTCAATGGCTTACTGGCATACGCTATGTAACACGGGAGGAGATCCGTTTGGAGCTTCGACGGAGACTTTTTCATGGGATAAAAATGAAAATGCAATTCTGAGAGCAAAAGACAAAATGGATGCGGCTTTTGAATTTATGACCAAGCTTGGTTTGCCGTATTATTGTTTTCATGATGTTGATGTAGTGGATGATGCACCGACTCTGGCAGAATTTGAAACCCGTATTCAGACTATGGTGGAATACGCTAAACAAAAGCAACAGGAATCAGGGATTAAATTGTTGTGGGGAACTTCAAACTTATTCAGTAATCCCCGCTATATGAATGGTGCTGCGACGAATCCGAACTTTGATGTTTTGGCTTATGCGGGTGCTCAGGCAAAAATTGCAATTGATGCTACTATTGCTCTTGGTGGTGAAAATTATGTTTTCTGGGGAGGCCGTGAAGGATACATGAGTCTTTTGAATACAGACATGAAAAGAGAACAGGACCACTTAGGAAGATTCCTGAATACCTGTAAAGATTATGCCCGCAAAGAAGGTTTTAAAGGAACCTTTTTAATCGAACCAAAACCAATGGAACCGACCAAACATCAATACGATTTTGATGCAACGACTTCGTTAGGATTCATTCATAAATACGGACTTCAAAATGATTTCAAATTAAATCTTGAAGTAAATCATGCAACTCTTGCCGGACACTCTTTCGAACACGAATTACAAGTTGCCGTTGATGCCGGAATGTTAGGAAGCATTGATGCCAACAGAGGGGATTACCAAAATGGCTGGGACACCGATCAATTCCCGATTAATCTTCAGGAAGTTACTCAGGCGATGCTGGTGATTTTAGAAGGTGGCGGAATTCAGGGTGGCGGCGTAAACTTTGATGCAAAAGTGAGAAGAAATTCAATCGATTTGGAAGATAAATTTATTGCACACATTTCAGGAATGGATGTTTTCGCAAGAGGATTAATCTGTGCAGATCACATACTACAAAATACAGATTACAGAAAATTACGCACGCAGCGTTACAGTTCCTTTGACAGTGGTAACGGAGCCAAGTTCGAAAACGGAGAATTGTCTCTGGAAGATCTTAGTAAAATTGCCCGTGCAAGTGGAGAACCTCAGCCCTTAAGCGGCAGACAGGAATTATTCGAACAGATTATTTCGAATGCATACTAAATTAAATTAT
This sequence comes from Flavobacterium circumlabens, assembly GCF_004345565.1. Taxonomy (GTDB): domain Bacteria; phylum Bacteroidota; class Bacteroidia; order Flavobacteriales; family Flavobacteriaceae; genus Flavobacterium; species Flavobacterium circumlabens. The sequence continues at coordinate 32,115 of NZ_SLWA01000008.1, forward strand.
AAGGTAACTAACTATAAATTTAACCAATTCTTAATTATTATGAAAAGCAAATATTGTATAAAAACAACAATGCTTCCGTTTTGTATAGCGCTGCTGCTGAGCGTTTTTACGATACAATCTGGTTTTGCACAGGAGCAATCCCAATTTGTAAGCGGAAATGTAAAATCGGCAGAAGACGGTATGGGAGTTCCCGGTGCGACCGTTGGAATTGAAGGAACGAAAACAGCAACCTCAACAGATTTTGACGGAAACTTCAAACTGGAAGTAAAAACAGGCAATGTACTTGTGATCAGTTTTATGGGATTTAAAACACAGCGTGTAACCGTTGGAACTCAAAAGACGATTGCTGTCACTTTACAGACTGAAGCGGCAGATCTTAAGGAAGTTGTCGTGATAGGATATGGTTCACAGAAAAAAACACTGGTAACGAATGCTGTTACTCAGGTTAGTGGAGAAAATCTTGCCAGAACCAATACAACAAATGCACTTCAGGCACTTCAGGGTCAGGCAGCAGGAATCCAGATTACTTCTACTTCAGGGCAACCGGGAGAAGGTTTAAATGTGGTGATCAGAGGGGTTGGTTCAACAGCAGGAAGTAGTCCGTTATATGTTGTTGATGGAATACTTACTACTGATATTTCCTATTTAAGTAATTCAGATATAGAATCTATTTCTGTATTAAAAGATGCTGCATCTGCTGCAATTTATGGTTCGCAGGCTTCTAACGGAGTTGTTTTGGTAACCACTAAAAAAGGAAAAAGAGGTTCTGCAGGACAAATGACTTTTGATCAGTATTATGGTGTACAATCAGTATCGAGAAAAGTAGATTTGTTAAATGCCACTGAATATGCGACTATACTAAATGAGGCGAGAGTAAATTCTGGCAATACGCCCTATTTTACTAATGCTCAAATTGCCGGAATGGGTTCCGGAACAAACTGGATGGATAAAATGTTGGTTGATAATGCAGCTACTAAAAACTTCTCATTTGGTGCTTCCGGTGGTTCAGATACTTCTGTTTATTCGTCATCTTTGTCTTATTTAGGACAGGAAGGAGTTGTAGGAGGTAAAGATTTATCGAACTATGAGCGTTATAATTTCAGATTCAATTCAGAACATAAATTATACAAAGATGTAGTGACTTTTGGTCAGAACTTAAGTTTTGCTTACATCAATAAAAACGGAATCGGAGTTGGAAATCAGTACAGCAATTCTTTAAGAAGTGCTTTTCAGGTATCACCATTATTACCAATGTACGATGCCAATGGTAATTATTATGATAGTACCAAAAACAGTGAACCCTGGTTGGCAGGTCAGGCAAATCCTTATGCATTAATGGTGTATAATAATCAGAATGAAAGCAATAACCAAAAATTGCTTGGAAATGTGTACTTACAAATAGAACCAATAAAAAACTTAACGTTCAAAACTACTTTAGGACTTGATTATTACGCAGGTGAAGGACATTCTTACCTCCCTAAATATCAATTATCGATTTATGCCAACAGTGTTGCAGATAAAGTAACTCAAAACATGAACAAAGGTAAAACACTTACCTGGGATAACTTATTGACTTATAAGTTTAATGTTGCAGAAACGCACCGTTTTGAGACCATGGTCGGAACATCATCTATTAATTTTGACGGAACTACGATACAGGCTTCTAATGCAGATTCATTTTTTAGTGATCTGGAACATGCCTGGTTAGACAATACAACCAATAAGGACGGCGCCAAAATAGCCTTAAATGGTATCAAGCAACAGACTAAAAGAATGTCTTATTTCGGAAGATTAAATTATAGTTTTAAAGAAACTTATTTGTTAAATGCCACTTTTAGAGTCGATGGATCTTCCATTTTTGCCAAGCAAAATGAGTGGGGCTATTTCCCATCTGTTTCCGGAGGCTGGATTGCTTCCAACGAAGCATTTTTAAAAGATTCAAAAGTGATCAATTTTCTTAAATTGAGAGCATCCTGGGGGCAAGTTGGGAATCAGAATGCAAGAGCTTTTCAGTACTTATCACCCATAAAAGTAGACGATACTAATTACAATTTTGGAGAAGAAGGAGCTCTTACTCCGGGAGCCTACCCAAACAGATTATCTAATCTGGATTTAAAATGGGAAACTTCAGAGCAGATTGACCTTGGTCTGGATGCCAGATTTTTAGACAATGCATTAAATTTTACAGTTGATTTTTATAAGAAAACTAACAAAGACTGGTTAATATTAGCACCAATTTTAGCAACTGCAGGTGCTGATGCACCATTTATTAACGGAGGAAATGTTGTCAATAAAGGGGTTGAGGTAAGTTTGAATTACCAAAACAATATTGGAGATTTTAAATACAGTGTGAGTGCAAATGGCGCTTATAACAAAAATACAGTGGGTGCAATACCTACAGCAGACGGAATCATTCATGGATTGCCTAATGAACTTTATGACAATTCAAGTGAATTCTACAGAGCACAAAACGGATACCCGTTAGGCTATTTCTGGGGATATAAAACCGGAGGTGTTTTTCAAAACCAGGCACAAATTGACAATTATAAATCGGCAAACGGTGTAGTATTACAGCCTACTGCAGCTCCAGGGGATCTTATTTATGTCAACACAAACGGAGATGATAAAATTGACGCTACTGATAAAACCAGTATCGGAAACCCTAATCCGGACTTTACTTATGGGTTCTCCTTATCAGGTAGTTACAAAGCATTTGACTTTTCGGTTTTGGCGAATGGTGTAGCAGGAAACCAAATTGTACAATCCTACAGAAACCAATCCGGTGCTTACGGAAATTATACTTCTGCCATATTAGATCGTTGGCATGGAGAAGGTTCTTCGAACACAACACCAAGAGTAACAGAAGACAACAGGAACTTTACACAGTTTTCAGATTTATATGTTCAGGATGGGGATTTCTTAAGAATCAGTACGGTGACAGTAGGATTTGATTTGGCAAAAATGAAACAATCTAAACCGTTTTTTGCAAGCCAGTTCAGACTTTACTTTTCAGTATTAAATCTGTACACTTTTACAAAGTATAACGGTATGGATCCTGAAATTGGATTTGGCTCTTCCAACGATGACCAAAAATTTTCATCAGGTGTAGATGTTGGATATTATCCACGACCAAGAACATTCATGATGGGATTAAATGTTAAACTTTAATAATAAAAAGATGAAAAATACATATTTATATATTTTCTGTTTGAGTTTATTATCTCTGGGTTCTTGTAGTTTAGAAACAGAGCCGATGACACCAATAGATACAAGTTTTTATAAAACCAAAGAAGATGCTTATGTAGCATTAGTAGGTTGTTATGACGGAATGCAGGTGGCAACAGGTGGTGCAGGAATGGGAGTTCCGGTATTAAGTGAAGTAATGTCTGATGATTGTTTTGGAGGTACCGGAAATTCAGATGGTTACAATTATGCAGCCATAGATGAGTTCGATATTACACGATCTCCTGCAGATGTTGATTTGCTTAACACCAACTGGATCGCTTATTACAAAGGAATTTATCGTTGTAATATGTTATTGTCCAAAATGGATCAGATTGAATGGGGAGGTGATACCGCATTAAGAAATACATACGAATCAGAAACTAAATTTATCAGAGCGTATCTTTATTTTGAAATGGCTCGTTTGTGGGGCAGTGTGCCTTTGTTAACAGCACCTTCTTCTGAGAACGTACCACAGGCAACTCCGGAAGAAATTTATAAAGTAATTGCACAAGATTTAGTATTTGCTTCAAACAATTTACCTACAGAAGCTTATAATGCGAAACCAAACGGACGCATTACAAAATGGGCAGCAAAATCTTTACTGGGACGTGTTTATTTATATTACACAGGATATTACGGAAAAACGGATTTGGCCGGTGTAGTAAACAAAACTCAGGCCTTAGCACATTTAGAAGATGTTATTGCTTCCAGTCGTCATGGTTTAGTAGCTGATTTTTCTACTTTATGGCCGGCATCTTCAGTAGAAAAGTATGCAGGCGAAGCCAATAAAGAATTTGTTTTTTCTATTAAATACACGTATACAAGTGATTATAACGGAAATACAGATAGTAACCAATGGATGGTAATGTTTGGAATGAGAGAATTCTCCTCGTATCCGTATGGCCGTGGTTGGGGTGTTACCGTAAATTCAAAGTTATGGAATGCTTACAGTGCAACAGATACGAGACGTACAGCAAGTATAATTGGAATTGATGAAGAAAAGATCAAATTTGATAAAAAGAACAGCCAGAGAGAATACACTGGATATTACAACAAAAAATATTCTCCAATGGTGAATAAAGACGGAGTAGATCTTCCAATTGCGTTGGGAAGCCAGTTTTGGGACATCAGTCAATTTCAGGATTATGTAGTCCTAAGATATTCAGACGTTTTATTGATGGCTGCAGAATTGGGAAGCGGAAGTGCTCAGCTTTACTTTGATGAAGTTAGAGAAAGAGCGTACAAAGAGAATTTTGTAGCATTACCGGTAAATCCTGAAAATATTATGAATGAAAGACGTCTGGAGTTTGCTCTTGAAGGGATAAGATACTACGATTTATTACGTCAGGGTGTTGGAAAAGCTTCTTCTACAATTGCAGAAACAACAACTTTGCTAAATGGAGGAGTACCTGCAACAAAAACAATTTCTGCAGGTAAGATTCAGGAAACAAAAGGACTGATACAAATTCCAAATACTCAGATCACATTATCAGGTGGAGTATTGAAGCAAAATGCGGGTTGGTAATTTTAACTTAAAAGGAAAAGAAATGAAAAATATTAAATTATTAATGACATCATTTGTGATGTTAGCAGCATTGCTGATATCCTCTTGTTCTCCGGACACCTATTCTCTGGAAGAGCCGATGGCTAAATCGGATATACATTTTGAAATTACTCAGGATTTAGTTACCGATCCGGGAGGAAATACAGTACTATTAAAAAATACAACTCCCGGAGTGGTATTAAACTGGGATTATGTTACCGGAAAATCTAATAAGGCAGAACAAAAAGTGCAATATGCTTTTAAAGGGAACTATACTATTAAAATTTCAGCTGTAACCGATGGCGGGATCGTTGAGTTAGATCCGGTAACCATTACAGTTAGTAAGGACAACTTAAATTATGTTAATGATCCTCTTTGGACGGCATTATCAGGTGGAGTTGGTCACAAGAAATCATGGATCCTTGATAACGGGAAGTATGGTTTAGCTCCGGGTGCCATGTCTTTTGCAGATCCAAACACGGTAGTAGAATGGGGTAAATTTTCTCCAAACTGGGAACCTGCAGGAAATGCCAATTCAAGTACAGATGCAGATATGCATTGGGGAAGATACATGACATTCAGCCTTGACGGAGGACCTTTTATGACTGTCCATGAAGCAAACGGAACCAGTATTGAAAGTGGATCTTATTTCCTGGATATTAATGCGCATACTTTAACCACAACAGGAGCAACAATTCTTAGACCGGATAATTACATTGCAAATGCAAGTAATTGGAACACTGATATTAAAGTATTAATACTTACTGACAATCAGTTACGAATTGCTATTAAGAGAACCAACAGTGAAGGTCCATGGTGGTATATCTGGAATTTCGTTTCTAAAGAATATGCAGACAACTACGTTCCTGTAGTTACAGAACCTGTTCTTGACGAAGGTTTCAATCCTACTTTTGCCCCGGGAGAATTGTTGACCATGTTAACTGGTGGAGCCGGTGCAGGAAGAGTATGGAAACTCGACGCTGCAGGAAACCCGATAGACTGGGTTGGAAAAGGGATAGGCTGGACTAAAGGACCTAATGATTCTTATAACTGGGGATGGAACGATGATTGGGCAGCAATCGCCGGTAATTCATGGATACGTTTTGATCAGTGGGAAGGTAAACTGAACTATACCCGAAGCCAAAACGGAGTGGTTACTACGGGTTTATTTACCATAAATGCAGCAACCAACGAAATTAATTTAGGAACAAATACATTGCTTCAAAATTCAACAAGCTGGATGAATCCTACTACGAATGTGATCAAAGTAGTGAAAGCATTCAATAAAGACTATCTTCAAAAAGGGATCTGGCTGGGAACATCTTATGATGCGACTAAGGATGAATGGTTTGTTTTCCATTACATCATTCCTTAAATAATTACGGTTTTTCAGAACTAAAAACCACATTATTTAAAAGTATAAAACAACCGGTAGGGGATTTACAAAGTCGCCTATCGGTATGTTTATATTTGTTTTTAAATATTAAAATCCCTTTCAAATGAATAAAAGAAAATACTTCAATAACGGATTGCCATTATTAATGCTAGTCGGAATTATCTTATTGGGCTCCTGCAGCAAAAAAGAAGATACTTTTGTTAACCGAAAAGTCTCTTTTAATTCAGATTGGAGCTTTCATTTAAATGATAGTATTACAGATAAAGATACCATCGGAACTTCAACAAAGTGGAGAACTTTAAATGTACCCCACGATTGGAGTATCGAAGGAAAGTTTGATGAAAAAAGCCCTGCCGGATATGGAGGCGGAGCGCTAAACGGAGGTTTAGGCTGGTATAAAAAAACATTCAGAGTTGCAGCCGCAGACAGCAGCAAAGTAACATCGATTACTTTTGACGGAGTCTACAAAAACAGCGAAGTCTGGATAAACGGACATTATTTAGGAAAACGCCCAAACGGGTACATTGGTTTTCAGTATGAGATGTCGCCCTATCTAAACTACGGAGATCAAAACAACGAAATAATTGTTAAGGTTGACAATTCAAAACAACCGAATTCACGCTGGTATTCAGGTTCCGGAATTTTCAGAAATGTCTGGATCGAAACTACCGACAAACTACATGTTGGACAATGGGGAACTTATATAACCACTCCAAAAGTTACCGCCGAAAAAGCTTCGGTAAAAGTTGAAACTACGATTCAGAATCAATATTCAGAATCAAAAAAAGCAACCGTAACAACTACTATTTTTAAAGACGACTCTAAAGTAACATCGTTTACTCAAAATATAACAATTGCTGCAAATACCAATCAAACGATTCAACAGGAAGCACAAGTTGAAACGCCCGTGTTATGGTCTGTAGAGAAGCCTGAATTGTATACGGCAGTTACGGAAATTTCGCTTGACGGTGCCCTGATCGATTCGTATAAAACCAATTTCGGAATCAGGGATTTTAAATTTGATACCGATAAAGGTTTTATCCTGAATGGAAAACAAGTAAAAATCAAAGGCGTCTGCATGCACCATGATTTGGGGCCATTAGGATCGGCAATCAATACCAGAGCGATCGAACGCCAGTTGGAAATCCTGAAAGAAATGGGTGTAAACGGAATCAGAACTTCTCACAATCCTCCCGCGCCGGAACTTTTGGAGCTTTGCGACAAAATGGGTTTCATTGTCATGGATGAAGCTTTCGATATGTGGAAACAAAACAAAACCAAATATGACTATGGCAATGACTGGGACAAATGGCATAAAAAAGATCTGACAGATCAATTACTGCGTGACCGCAACCATCCAAGTATTTTTATGTGGAGTATCGGAAACGAAATTCCGGAACAATGGAATGAAAACGGAGTGACAATTGCCAAAGAGTTAGCAGCTATTACCCGTCAATACGATAAAACGCGTCCGATTACAGCCGCAATGAATCCGCCGGTCAATATGAACCTTGATGGTGTTAATCTCCAATTTGAAAAAGCAGCGGTTCAATACAATAAAATTGCAGCTTCCGGAGCTCTGGATATTATCGGATACAATTATGCGCATCAAACCTATGAATATCATAAAAAGAATTTCCCCGGAATTCCTTTTATCGCAACAGAAACCACTTCGGGTTTACAAACCCGTGGTTATTATGATGCTGTTTCAGACACCATTAAAAAATGGCCGGTACGATGGGATCTTAAATTTACAGGAGGAAATCCGGGTAATACAGTTTCTGCTTATGATCAGGTACAGGCGCCATGGGGCTCTACGCACGAAGCCACCTGGAAAGTCATCAAAAAACACGATTTCCTTTCGGGGATGTACATCTGGACCGGATTCGATTATATCGGAGAACCAACGCCGTACGAATGGCCGTCTATCAGTTCGTATTTCGGAATTGTAGATTTAGCCGGTTTCCCAAAAGACGTTTATTATATGTACCAAAGCGAATGGACAGACAAAACGGTTCTTCATATCCTGCCACACTGGAACTGGAAAGCAGGACAAAATGTGGATGTCTGGGCATACTACAATAAGGCTGATGAGGTTGAACTTTTCCTTAACGGAAAATCAGTCGGAATCAGAAGTAAAAAAGGAGAAGATCTGCATGTGATGTGGAGAATTCCGTTTCAGGCAGGAACACTAAAAGCAGTTTCGCGTAAAAACGGGAAAATTGTTTTAGAAACCGAAATCAAAACAGCCGGAAATCCATCCAATTTAAAACTGACGGCAGACAGAAGTACCATCAATGCCGATGGAAATGATTTGTCCTTTGTAACGGTTGATATTTTAGACGAAAAAGGAGTTTTGGCACCAAATGCAAATAACGAAATCAATTTCTCCCTAAAAGGAAACGGAAAAATTGTCGGCGTTTGCAGCGGAGATCCCGTAAGTCACGAATCGTATAAAGGAACAAAACATACGGCACTCAACGGAAAATGCCTGGTCGTAATTCAGTCCGGTGATACAAGCGGAAGACTGGAACTAACTTCCAAAGCAAACGGATTAAAACCGGCTACCATTGTAATTACAGCGGAATAAATAATAGATTATGAAAAGAAATTTAATCGTACTCTTTGTTTTAATAAGCCTGATTAATGGTCAATTGTTCGCGCAGAATTCCGGTGCTCAGAAATCTTCTGAAGACCGGATTATAAAAGTCGATTATAATAAATCGGCAGGAGCATTCAATACCATGTTTAAAGAATGCGTCGGAGCCGGAAGAGCAAATGAAGGATTAAGGGCAGACTGGCAGCAGCAATTAACAATGCTTAAAAAAGATTGTGATTTTAAATACATCAGAATGCACGGTTTATTATCAGATGATATGGCTGTTTATTATGAAGATGAAAAAGGAAATTCACAATACAATTACCAGTATGTAGATGCTTTGTTCGATTTTATTGTGAGTATCAAAATGAAACCTTTTGTAGAATTAGGTTTTATGCCTTCAGGATTGGCTAGTGGAAAACAGACCATTTTTTGGTGGAAAGGAAATGTTACACCTCCCAAAGATTATAAAAAATGGGAAGACTTCATACAACATCTAACGGTTCATTTCACCGAACGTTACGGAGCAGAAGAAGTTAAGACCTGGTATTTTGAAGTTTGGAATGAACCTAACCTTTCGCCGGGATTCTGGACAGGTACTCAGCAAGATTATTTTAAACTATATGAGTATGCAGCGCGCGGCATAAAAAGCGTAAACACAGCTTACAAAGTTGGTGGCCCTGCAACAGCAGGAGCGGCATGGGTTCCCGAAACAATTGATTTTTGTGCTAAAAATAAGGTGCCGATAGATTTTATTTCGACTCATACCTACGGTGTAAAAAGTGGCTACTTAGATGAATTCGGAACTTCGGGAACCATCTTAAATAAAGAAGATACCAGTGTAAGTGGTGATGTTCTGAATTCACGTCAGCAGATTGCGAATTCGGCTAAGCCAAATCTTGAATTGCATTATACAGAATGGAGTTCTTCCTATACCCCCGCAGATCCCATTCATGATAGTTATCACTCGGCAGCTTATATTCTGCAGAAACTAAAACAGGTTGGAAATGCTGCAAACTCAATGTCGTATTGGGTTTTTACCGATATTTTCGAAGAAGCAGGCCCGAGATATACACCTTTTCATGGCGGCTTCGGATTGCTGAATCTTCAGGGGATTAAAAAACCGGCTTATTTCTCCTATTCTTTTCTGAATAAATTAGGCGAAACAGAACTTGAAAATAAAGATACTTCATCATGGGTTTGTAAAAATTCAAAAGGAGATGTTCAGCTTTTATTTTGGGATTTCACCAATACGCATCCCGGAGATAAAGTGTTGAATCAGAACTATTACATTCAGGATTTACCATCTAAGGAAAAAGGAAAAGTAAAAATTGAAATCGACGGACTGCAGAAAGGAAAATACATTTTAGAGATTTATAAAGTAGGCTATAAAGTCAATGACGCTTACGCAGACTATCTCTCGATGGGAAGACCAAAACAATTAACAGTAGCGCAGGTGCATCAAATTAAAGAGAAAAACAGTGGAGCTTTACTGGCATCAGAAAAAGTAATAATTGATTCAAAAGGAACTTATAGTAAGGATTTCAGCATAAATGAAAATGATGTTTTTCTGCTGAACCTTGTCAAACAATAAACGCCTAAATAACGAACACAAAAAACCACCATAAATTTAGTAAGCATGAAAAATAAAATAATATTCCTGTCGGCAGCTTTGGCTTTTATAGCATTTAGTTCCTGTAAAAACGATACACAAAGTTCAGGTTCAGAATCGGTTCAGACGGAAGAATATCAAGGAAAAGAAATAGGCACAGAACATGATGCCGAAATAGATAAACTGATTGCTCAAATGACAATCGAAGAAAAAATCGGAATGCTGCACGGGAACAGTATGTTTAGTACCGGTGGTGTAAAGCGTCTGGGTATTCCGGAATTAAAAATGGCCGACGGACCGCTCGGAGTTCGTGAAGAGATTTCTCGTGACAATTGGGCACCCGCTGGTTTAACCAACGATTTTGCAACCTATTATCCTGCCGGAGGAGGTTTGGCCGCTACCTGGAATACAGAGATGGCACATACTTTCGGAAGCAGTTTAGGAGAAGAATTACGCGCCAGGGATAAAGACATGCTGCTTTCGCCAGCCATCAATATGGTACGAACACCGCTTGGAGGAAGAACATACGAATACATGTCTGAAGATCCGTTTTTGAACAAAAAAATTGCAGTGCCCTTAATTGTTGGTTTACAGGAAAAAGATGTGATGGCCTGCGTAAAACATTTCGCAGCAAACAATCAGGAAACCAACCGTGATTTTGTCGATGTACAAATTGACGAACGCGCGCTTCGTGAAATTTATTTACCGGCATTTGAAGCTGCTGTAAAAGAAGGAAAATCATACGGTATAATGGGAGCCTACAACAAATTCAGAGGCGAATATTTATGTGAAAATGATTATATGCTGAATAAAATCCTTCGTGACGAATGGGGATTCAAAGGAATTGTAGTTTCAGATTGGGCTGCGGTGCATTCAACAGCAAAATCATTAAAAAATGGTCTGGATATTGAAATGGGAACGCCAAAACCTTTCAATGAATTTTTCCTGGCAGACAAATTAATTGCTGCCGTGAAGTCCGGAGAGGTTTCTGAAGCTGAAATTAACCTGCATGTAAAACGTATTTTAAGAATGTTGTTTCAGGTCAAAGCAATGGGCGGCGGAGAACGCGCTAAAGGAAGTATTGCAACAGAAGCACATTACCAGGATGCCTACAAAATTGCAGCAGAAGATATAGTATTACTGAAAAATGAAAATAACGCACTTCCATTAAAACTTGACGGTGTAAAATCTATCGCAGTAATTGGAAACAATGCCACGAAGAAAAATGCTTTAGGCGGATTCGGAGCCGGTGTAAAAACCAAAAGAGAAGTTACTCCTCTAGAAGGCTTGAAAAACAGACTGCCTTCATCTATCAAAATAAATTATGCAGAAGGCTATTTAGAGCGTTACGATGAAAAAAATAAAGGAAACCTGGGAAACATTACCTCAAATGGACCGGTTACTATAGACCAGTTAGATCCGGCTAAATTGCAGGAAGCCATCGAAGCCGCTAAAAAATCAGATGTTGCCATCATATTTGCAGGTTCCAACCGTGATTACGAAACCGAAGCTTCTGACCGAAGAAACTTAAACCTGCCATTCGGTCAGGAAGAATTAATTCAGAAAGTATTGGCTGTAAACCCAAAGACTATTGTGGTTATGGTGGCCGGGGCTCCTTTCGATATTGATGCTGTCAGCAAAAAAACGTCCGCTTTGGTGTGGAGCTGGTTTAATGGTTCCGAAGGTGGAAATGCGTTGGCAGATGTATTGCTTGGAAAAGTAAACCCATCGGGAAAATTACCATGGACAATGCCTAAAAAAATCATGGATTCCCCTGCACACGCGACAAACAGTTTCCCCGGAGGAAAAACGGTTACCTATGCAGAGGGGATTTTAATAGGATACCGTTGGTTTGATACTAAAAATATTGCGCCCTTATATCCTTTCGGATTCGGATTGTCCTACACCACTTTTGCTTTCGATAACGCAAAATCAGATAAATCGGAGTATGCCTTAAACGAAACAATTACTGTTTCTGTTGAGGTGAAAAACACAGGAAAAGTCGACGGTAAAGAAGTCGTACAAGTATATGCTTCTAAAACAGATTCGAAAATTACACGTGCTGCACAGGAATTAAAAGGGTTTCAAAAAACAGCCGTTAAGACAGGAAGTTCCAATACCGTAACCATTAAAGTTCCGGTGAAAGAATTGGCGTACTATGATGTAACGGCAAAAAAATGGACTGTTGAACCAGGGAAATATATTTTGAAAGTAGGAAATTCTTCGAGAGATATTAAAAAAGAAATTACCATTAGCATTAAGTAAAAAAAACAGGAAAGCGGTTTTGACCATATAAGTAATGTGAGGAAATATAAGTTTTACTTAAATACTTATATGACTTATATGGTATTTCAATCGAATAGTTTGAAATGTTTTAATGAATGAAGTAGAAATGAGTTGGCTGAGGGTCAGCGGCTCCCTTAACTAATTTTGATTTATATAAAATGGAAAAGAGAATAAAAAATTATCTTATTACTGCCACACTTTTTATTGTTGTGAGCGGTGTTTTCGCCTGTAGTTCAGAAAAAGAAGTGTCGGAAAACACTATCCAAAAAACGCTTACGGTAAATACAAATAAAATTGATTTTGAAGCCAAAGAAAGCGAAACAAATGTTGTCATCGCGGCAGAGGTTACCTCATGGACGATAAGCGCTTCAGATGCCACATGGATTAAGTTGAGTAAAACTTCCGGAATTAAAGGAACCAGTCTTGTAACCATTACAGCTTTAGAAAACAAAACAAAGGACACCAGAACAGCTACAATCACAATCAGTTCTGGAGAAGCGGCACCGTTACAGGTTTCGGTTTCACAGGCTGGTACGGCTGTTGTAGAAACGGGTTTGTATCCGAATTACAATACCAATCCAATTGCAGCCGATGCTTCAGGAATGAGCAGTACCGCAGCACAATTGGCAGCAAAAATAAAACTGGGCTGGAATATTGGAAATACGATGGAAGCAACCAATGGAGAGACAGCATGGGGAAATCCTAAAGTGACAAAAGCATTAATAGATGCTGTAAAAGCAAATGGTTTTAATGCGATTAGAATTCCTTGTTCCTGGAATCAGTATGTAGCCAATACGGCAACAGCACAAATAAAAATAGACTGGTTAAACAGGGTCAAAGAAGTCGTGCAATATTGTGTCGATAATGATATGTATGTGGTCATTAACATTCACTGGGACGGCGGATGGCTGGAAAATAATATCACAGAAGCCAAAAAAGCAGAAAATAATGCCAGACAAAAAGCTTTTTGGGAACAGATAGCCACACACTTCAGAGGATTTGATGAGCATTTGCTTTTTGCCAGTGCCAACGAACCAAATGTTGAAGATGCTGTACAAATGGCTGTTTTAACCTCTTATCACCAGACATTTATTGATGCCGTTCGTTCGACCGGAGGAAAAAATGCTTACCGAACTCTCGTAGTTCAGGGGCCGGCAACCGATATCGAAAAAACAAACAAACTGATGCTTAATTTGCCTGTAGATAAAATCGCCAACCGCATGATGGTGGAGGTGCATTATTATTCTCCGTGGAATTTTGCCGGTTTAACCAAAGATGAAAGCTGGGGAAAAATGTTCTATTACTGGGGAACCGGATTTCATTCGGCAACAGATCCGGATCGTAATGCCACCTGGGGAGAAGAAACAGACTTGGCGAATAATTTTAAACTGATGAAAACGCAGTTTGTAGACAAGGGAATTCCTGTTTTGTTAGGAGAGTTTGGAGCAATCCGCAGAACTTCTTTAACAGGAGACGCTTTGACCTTACATTTGAATTCAAGAGCCTACTACCTGAAAACAGTTGTAAAACAAGCAAAAGCAAATGGATTATTACCTTTTTATTGGGATGAAGGAAGCACCGGAGACAAGGGTTTCGGAATCTTCAACAGATCCAATAATACGGTTTTCGATACCAAAGCCTTAAACGCATTGATTGAAGGATTACAATAAAAATATTTTACCGCAAAGTTCGCAAGGATTACCGCAAGGAGCGCAAACTATAGCGAACTTTGCGGTAAAATATTTTATACTTAATTTTAAAATAAAAAAAATGAAGAAAAATATCATCTTTCTCTTTCTGGTTTTCAGCATAATGGCCAACGCAAATGTCAGGATGCCTTTATTGTTTTCTGACGGAATGGTGCTGCAGCGCAATAAACCAATTCCGGTTTGGGGCTGGGCAGATCCCGGAGAAAAAGTAGAAATTCATTTTAACAAACAAACCAAAACAGTTCAGACCGACAAAAACGGTAAATGGACCGTTAGTTTAAACCCTGAGAAAGCGGGCGGACCTTTTGAACTAAACATTACAGGAAAAAATAAAATCACCATCAAAGATGTTTTGGTCGGCGAAGTATGGATTTGCAGCGGACAATCCAACATGGAATTTCAGGTTTTTAAAACCGTGAATGCCGAGAAGGAAATCAACGATTCCAATTATCCAATGATTCGTCATTTTGGAGTAGCGCAAGATTTAAGCGGTTCGCCAAAAAACGATTTAAAACAAGGAAAATGGGAAATCACCAGTAAAGAAACGGTTGGTAATTTTACGGCCGTCGGGTATTATTTCGCTAAAAAACTATATGCCGAATTAAAAATCCCGATCGGAATCATCAATACGTCCTGGGGCGGAACCAATGTAGAAACCTGGACAAGTCGCGAAGCCTTTCAGAAAAGTGATGAATTCAAAGCTATTATTGCCGATGTTCCGGTTCTGAATATGGATTCAATTTCGAAATTGTACGCCGCCAAAATGAAGGAAAGAGTAGAAAGAATTCAGGGAACCGAAGTCACGACTACAAACGAAAACACATTCAAAGATCCAGCCTTTAATGATAAAAGCTGGGGAGAACTAAACACACCTGGCCTATGGGAAAATCAGCCATTAGGAGACTTAGACGGTGTAGTCTGGATGCGTAAGACCATTACTCTTTCGGCAGAAGATATTAAAAACAAAGCCGTTATAAGCCTGGCTAAAATCGACGATGAAGACATCACCTATGTAAACGGAATCGAAGTGGGAACAAACAAAGCCTGGGATGCCAGAAGAGTATATGAAATTCCGGCAAATGTTTTAAAAGAAGGAATCAATGTAATAGCCATAAGAATCGTTGACAACAGCGGCGGTGGCGGAATTTACGGAGAAAAAGAAGATTTAAAACTAACAGTCGGTTCCAAAATAATTCCGCTTGACGGAAACTGGAAATTCAAAGTAATTGTCGTGAAAACAGCTTTATCTCCCAATAGTTATCCGTCCTTATTGTACAATGCCATGATAAATCCCCTTGTTCCATATGCGTTCGAAGGTGTTTTATGGTATCAGGGTGAAGCGAATGTAACGAGAGCGAGCCAGTACAAAAAAGCATTCCCTCTGATGATCACAGACTGGAGAACAAAATGGAATCAGGGGAATTTCCCTTTCTATTTCGTACAGTTAGCAACTTTCAACGAGTTTGGAGGCAACAGTCAGAAAGGAAGCCGTTGGGCTGAACTTCGCGAAGCACAAACCGAAACGTTAAAACTACCCAACACCGGAATGGCCGTAACGACCGATATCGGAAATGCAAAAGACATTCACCCGACCAACAAACAGGATGTTGGTTTACGTTTGGCAGCGATCGCGCTGAACAATGTATATGGTAAAAAACAGGTTTTTAGTGGTCCAATGTATAAATCAATGGAAACAAAAGGAAACGAAATCGTCCTCACTTTCGATCATACCGGATCCGGATTAACGGCCTCCGATCATTCAGAAAATGTAAAAGGTTTCGAAATTGCTGGTGCTGACAAAGTATTTCATCCGGCGAAAGCCATTATACAAAACAACAAAATAATCGTTTCCGCTCCTGAAGTTCCAAATCCCGTTTCCGTTCATTACGGCTGGGCAGACGACGATACCGAAATCAATCTTTTCAATAAAGAAAAATTTCCGGCATCACCATTCAGAACCGATAATTGGGAAATGATAACAGTCAACGAGAAATATAAAGTCAGTAAATAGATATTTGGGCGTGACCACATCCCGATAAGAGGGCAAACATACAGGGTGTACATGCGCCCTCTTATCGGGATGCGGTCGGGCTATCCGCTCCGCCGCGGCGGATTGCTCCTATCCCTCACGCGGACAAAGGGAGAAAAATCGTTTTTTGTCCTTCAACGAAAAATATATCAAAAAGCAAAAAAACACCAACTTATGAATCTAACCATCATAAAAAAAACATTTTTCATTTTACTGCTCACTTCTTTCTGTATCAAAGCAACAGCTCAGTCCAGTCATGTTTTGTGGTACAATCAGCCGGCCGAATTCTTCGAAGAAAGCCTGGTTTTAGGAAACGGAAAATTGGGAGCAACCGTTTTTGGAGGTGCCAATTCCGATAAAATCTATCTGAACGATGCTACACTTTGGTCCGGAGAACCTGTAAATGCAAATATGAACCCTGAGGCCTATAAAAATATTCCGGCGATTCGGGAAGCATTAAAAAATGAAAACTACAAACTGGCCGAAGAATTAAATAAAAAAATTCAGGGTAAAAACTCCGAGTCGTTTGCGCCTTTGGGAACGTTGGAAATTAATAACTCCGAGAAAGGAAAAGCCGTCAATTATCACCGCGAACTGGATATTTCGAATGCCATATCCAAAGTAAGTTACGAAATGGACGGTGTAAAATTTACCCGTGAATATTTTGTTTCGGCACCGGATCAGATCATGGTTATCAAATTAACCAGCAGTGAAAAAGGAGGGCTGAATTTCGATATAAATTTAAAGAGTTTATTAAATTCAAACGTTGAGGTCAGAAATAATATTCTGGTCATGACTGGTTTTGCGCCCATTCATGAAAATGCAGGATACACGCTTCTGCCAAAATACAAAGACGTAAAAGAAAGAGGGACGCGATTTACCACTTTAATTCAAATTAAAAAAACAGACGGAAAAATTACAAATTCCAGAGAAACTTTAAGCCTGAAAGAGGCAACCGAAGCTATTATTTATGTTTCTGTGGCCACAAGTTTCAATGGTTTTGACAAAAATCCGGCCACCGAAGGGGTAGACGATGTCGCCATTGCATTGCAAAACCTGAATAAAACCTTTGCTAAACCATTCGATAAAGTAAAAGAAAATCACATTGCAGATTATCAGAAATTTTACAATCGGGTAAATCTGGATTTAGGAAAAACAACAGCGCCGGATCTTCCGACAGACGAGCGTTTATTGCGCTACGCTGACGGAAAAGAAGATAAAAACTTAGAAATCCTGTATTTTCAGTACGGGCGTTATCTGCTCATCAGCAGTTCAAGGACAATGGGTGTTCCGGCCAATTTGCAAGGCATCTGGAATCCTTATCTTAATCCGCCCTGGAGCAGTAATTATACGATGAATATCAATCTGGAGGAAAATTACTGGCTGGCCGAAAACACCAATCTTTCAGAAATGCATTTGCCGCTTTTGAGCTTTATAAAAAACCTTTCCGTAACCGGAAAAGTGACGGCAAAGACTTTTTATGGAGTAAACAAAGGCTGGGCAGCAGCTCATAACTCAGATATCTGGGCAATGTCAAATCCTGTGGGGCAATTTGGAAAAGAAGATACAAGCTGGGCCTGCTGGCCATTATCGGGTGCGTGGCTCAGTACGCATATCTGGGAACATTATGTTTTTACGCAGGACAAAGAATACCTGAAAAAAGAAGGGTATCCAATTATGAAAGGTGCATCAGAATTCTTTTTGGAATGGATGATTACCGATAAAAACGGTAAATTAATAACATCGCCATCTACGTCTCCCGAAAATAAATACATCGCCCCCGATGGTTTTATCGGATCAACGATGTATGGCGGAACAGCCGATCTGGCCATGATCCGCGAATGTTTTGAGAAAACCATTAAAGCAGCAAAAGTTTTAAATACCGATGCCGATTTCAGGACAAAGCTCGAAACGGCACTTTCTAGATTGCACCCGTATCAAATTGGTAAAAAAGGAAATCTGCAGGAATGGTATTTCGACTGGAATGACGAAGACCCCAAGCACCGTCATCAATCCCAATTGTTCGGACTTTTTCCGGGCGATCATATCACGCCATTAAAAACACCGGATTTAGCGAATGCTTCCAGACAGACGCTCGAAATAAAAGGAGATGAAACGACAGGCTGGTCAAAAGGCTGGCGTATTAATCTCTGGGCAAGACTGTGGGATGGCAATCGCGCGTACAAAATGTTCCGGGAATTATTGCGATACGTAGATCCGGATGGTAAAAAAACAAAAACACCAAGAAGAGGAGGAGGAACGTATCCTAATTTATTCGATGCGCACCCGCCTTTTCAGATCGACGGGAATTTTGGCGGTGCGGCTGCAGTTGCAGAAATGCTGGTGCAATCGGATGAAAACGAAATCAGGTTATTGCCGGCCTTACCTGACGCCTGGGAAAGCGGTTCTTTAAAAGGAATCTGTGCCCGTGGCGGATTTGAAATTGAAATGCAATGGGAGAATAAAATGCTGAAAAAAGTTTCAGTTTCTTCCAAAACAGGAGGGAAAACAACCCTGATTAACGGAGATAAAAAAGAAAATGTCGTTTTGAAAAAAGGACAGCAACTGGAAATAAACTGGTAGATACTGCTTTTGAAAACGCCTGATAAAAAAAGTAAACCCGACAGATTTTAAAACCTGTCGGGTTTAATCGTTACGGATATTATTCTTTTGCAGAAGCTTCAGTTTCTTTTTCTTTATCGTTTTTCTTTTGACTTTCTTTAAAAACCTCGTACCATTTTTCAATCGAAGGATAAACGTAAGCCGCTACTTTCTTAATCGGATTGTAAAAGACTGATTTATCTAGAGTTTCTTTTTTGGCGAAAATATTGTTGAAGTTTATTTTTTCAAAAAGAGCAATTACAATACTCAGAATCAGGATTGTTCTCAAAACCCTGAAAAAACCGCCGCCTAATTTATTCGCCCATCCCAGCATCGCAAAATCAGCAATTCCGGTTAGGAATTTGGCCAGTAAATAAACGCCAATCACAACCAGGATGAAAGTCAGGATAAAAGCCGTAATCTGAATATTGGTCGGATTCCAGCTGACATGTTTTGCAATCAGGTCTTTCATGAAAGAAGAGAATTTTATCGCTAGATAAATTCCCAGCAGCAAAGAAACAAAAGAAGCGATTTCGACAAAAAGTCCGTTTTTAATCCCTTTGTATAAGCTAAAAGCCAAAAGTGCCCCTAAAATAATATCTAAAAAACTCATATTTCCTTTGTTTTACTGAGGCGCAAATATAAAAGAATTATCCAATTTTTAAGGGACAAAGGTTCAGAGATACAAAGGTTCATAGGTTTGATTTTGTATGCCTTTTATTTAAAAGAATACATAAACCAAAAATAACCGGTGTTAATCCGTTAAACCCGCTAAATCAGTGGATAATTTATTCAATACAATAGTACAAACAGTTAATTCTAGGTCTTTGGATTGAAGTTCCTATCTTTGCACTAAAAATTTTAGGGTTCAGATTGTTGCTTTTAGATTTAAATAATCATTAAATCATTGCGCAGTCTAAAATCTAAAATCTAAAATAAAATAAAAATGTCCAGAGATACACAACTAAAAGAGCGTTGGGAAAAGCTCGTCAACATACTTTCAAATCAATTCTCACAAGGCGAAGACCTTGATTTAGATGCCATTATTTACCTGATTGGCGTTCAGGAACTCGGAAAAGTACATCGTGAATTCAAAAAAGATGAAAAACTTAATTTGATGCACATTGCGATTTGCCGATTATTGGAGCCGTATGGTTTTTATGAATTCGAATTTTTTGATGAAGAAGGCTGGCCGCATTATAAGGTAAAAGAAGAACTACCGCCACTAAAAGCAGGGGAGCAATCGGTTTTAATGAAAGAAGCGATTGTAAATTATTTTTTAGAAAGAGAAGTTATTGAGTAGGTTTTAGTCTCGGTCTCAGTCTCAGTCATAGTCTCAGTTTTCAGTGCCTGTTAATTGTAAACTGAAAGCGTGACTTTAAAATTTAAAAAAAGATGTGTAGATATGCAATGGTTTCCTATAAACCACATTATGCTTGTTTTAATTGTCGTAAGACATTTAAGAGAAGATTGATGAATGATATAGAAAGAGGCGAGAAATCGGTTCTCGAAGCAAAGTGCCCACAATGCGGGGATTTAATGGCCAATATGGGTCTTGATTTTGAATCACCAAAAAAGGATGATCTTAAAAAATGGGAACATTTGAAAAGTTTATATTCTGTTGGAATTGCTTTTCATTCTTGCGGCTGCAGCGGTCCGGGATACATTCCTAATTCAAAAGAAAAATTAATTGAATATTTTGAATATTTAAAAACGAAGTATCTTAAAAATATTGATTTTTGGAGAATGAGAATAGAACCCACCACTAAAGCGGAGCACGATAAAGAAAATCAGAGAAACTGGGTAAACTTAGGTACTATTTCATCAAACTTTAGAAAAGAGATTGTTAAGAATCAGGATGGAATAGATTTTTGGCTCAAAAAAGTGCAGGAAATAGAAAGCAAAATAAGTCTGATAAAATAGTTATGAATGAATATCATGGCTTGCAAAGGAAACTTTAAACTTTAGACTTTAAACTTGAAACAAATTATGTAAATTTGTATTCTCAATTATTGAAGGAAAATGATAGATAAGATAAAAGACTATATTGGCGAAGCAGAAGCTTTTTCAACAGAAAATGCTGCAGAGCTGGAAGCATTCCGTATTAAATTCTTAGGAAAAAAAGGCGTTTTGAATGACTTTTTTGCTGAATTTAAAAACGTACCAAACGATCAGAAGAAAGAATTCGGACAAGTTATAAATGCATTAAAAACAACCGCTGAAGATAAAGTAAAAGCAATTGTTGACGCATTAGAAAGCAAAGAAGAGTCTAAAGGGATTTTTGGTGATTTAACACGTGCGGCTGAACCGGTAATTATAGGTTCACGTCATCCTATTTCGATAGTTAAAAATCAGATTATAGATATTTTCGCGAACATCGGATTCAACGTTTCCGAAGGACCGGAAATCGAAGACGACTGGCATAACTTTACCGCTTTAAACTTACCGGAATACCATCCGGCACGTGATATGCAGGATACCTTTTTCATTCAGACCAATCCTGACGTGTTGTTGCGTACGCATACCTCATCTGTACAGGTGCGCTACATGGAAAATAACAAACCGCCAATCCGTACGATTTCTCCGGGACGTGTTTTTCGTAACGAAGCTATTTCTTCACGTTCGCACTGTATTTTCCATCAGGTAGAAGGATTGTACATTGATAAAGACGTTTCATTCGCAGATTTAAAGCAGACTTTGCTTTATTTCACAAAAGAAATGTTCGGAAAATCAAAAATCCGTTTACGTCCGTCTTATTTCCCGTTTACAGAACCAAGTGCCGAAATTGATATTTACTGGGGTTTAAAAACCGAAACCGATTATCGTATCACAAAAGGAACAGGCTGGCTGGAAATTGGAGGATGTGGAATGGTAGATCCAAACGTTCTTAAAAACTGTGATATCAATCCGGATGAATACAACGGTTTTGCTTTCGGAATGGGAGTAGAGCGTATCGCGATGTTGTTGTATCAAATTGGCGATATCCGTATGTTTTACGAAAATGACGTTCGTTTCCTAGAGCAATTTAAATCGAATATATAATTCCAGATATTAGATGGAAGACTTTATATTTCAGATTAATCTGGAAGATTTAAAGCCGTAAATCAGTATTAATTACAATACAATAAACCTTTGTTGAAGTTTAGACTTTGACAAAGGTTTTAAAGCTTTTAACAAAAATGAAAAAAGACATAACAATCCCGGAAGTAGAAAATGTATTCCTTGCTGCCGTTCAGGAATGGAGCGATGATTTTATGGAAAAAGTATGGTACGCTTATCTGATCAACGACAGCGACTTTAATTTAGACAGCGTAATGGTCGTTTCTAAAGCATTTGGAACAATAGACGGCGAAATGAAAAAAACGTCTGTTTTACGTCATGCTTTTGTTGAAGTTCCTGCTGTTTCTGTAGTGAAAATCGAAATGATTGAAAAAAGCCTTTTGGTGTTAAATAACGAATTCATGGTAACATTTTTTATCGGAAATACGTTATACGACAAGAAATTCATCTTCAAATCAAATCTAATCAACGATAACAATACGGAAGAAGTGCCGATTTTGTTTGTGGATGGGATTATGGTGAAGTGATTTTTTTAGTTTTCAGTCGCGGTTTTCAGTCTTCAGTCGCAATCTTAGTCACAGTTGACAGTCTGAATGATGACATTTTAAGTAAAAAAGGAGTCAAAATAACTTAGTTATTTTGACTCCTTTTTTTTTATTTTTCAAAGTTTACCGGCACTACAAACTGAGACTGTAAACCGCGACTGAACACTAATCTAAGGATTCCGTTAGTTTTTTGAAAACCGATTTAGCATCTTTACCTTCATATAAAATGCTGTAAACGGCATCTATAATTGGCGTTTTGGCACCATAACCCTGATTTAGTTTATAGGCACTTTTGGTGGCGTAATACCCTTCGGCCACCATGCTCATTTCCATCATGGCGCTTTTTACCGTATACCCTTTTCCGATCATGTTTCCGAACATTCTGTTTCTCGAAAATACAGAATAGCCCGTAACCAATAAATCGCCCAAATAAGCAGAATCATTGATGTTACGTTTCATTTTATGTACTTTTCTGATGAATTTCTTCATTTCGCGAATTCCGTTACTCATCATAACCGATTGAAAATTATCTCCATAGCCTAAACCATGTGCAATTCCGGCAGCAATAGCGTAAATGTTTTTAAGCATTGCAGCATATTCAGTACCGATAATATCATCTGAAATTTTGGCTTTAATGTAATTTCCGGAAAGTGATTTGGCCACAATACTGGCTTTATCAGGATCGCCACAGGCAATGGTCAGATAAGAAAGTCTTTCTAATGCTACTTCTTCAGCGTGACAGGGACCTGTAATTACACCAATGTTATAATAAGGAATGTCGTATTGAATGTGGAAATGTTCCCCAACGATTAAACTGGTTTCCGGAACAATACCTTTAATAGCAGAAAAAATAATTTTATCAGCTAAAGAAACCGTTAGGTTTTTAAGTTCTGCATCCAGGAAAGCAGAAGGAATAGCAAAAATTACATAATCTGCATATTCAACAGCTTCATTTATATTGTTGGTCAGTTTAAGTTTTTTGGTGTCAAATTCAACCGAACTTAAATAATTTGGATTGTGTTTGTATTTTTCAATGTGTTCTATGGCAGCATCGTTGCGCATGTACCACGCAATTTCGGAAAGATTTACACAAAGCATTTTTGCAATTGCCGTAGCCCAACTTCCTCCTCCAATTACTGCAAATTTTAAATTTTCGCTCATTATTTTAATAATTTAAAACAAAAGTACTTAATAATGTAGTAATAATACAAAATCTGATTTAAGAAATTTAAAAACGTCCTTTAATTGCAATGGTTTTCAGGGACTTTAAAATAAAGATGAAAATATTTTAA
Organism: Flavobacterium circumlabens; assembly: GCF_004345565.1. Classification (GTDB taxonomy): domain Bacteria; phylum Bacteroidota; class Bacteroidia; order Flavobacteriales; family Flavobacteriaceae; genus Flavobacterium; species Flavobacterium circumlabens. The sequence continues at coordinate 56,012 of NZ_SLWA01000008.1, forward strand.
CAGGAACACAATAAAATTGTAATCCGTACGTTCTAAGTGTTTACAAATTAGAATTTTAATGAGTTTAGCAAAAATTGAGTTAGTTAGTTTTGTTTTAGTATTTTAAAAAGGCGTTCCTAAATAAATTAAGAACGCCTTTTTTTGTGTCTTATCTTTTGAGTCGCAGTTTACAGTCTCAGTATTCAGTGTACAGTGCGGTATTCAATTGAGACTGTAAACTGCGACTGAGAATTAATAACTCATCTCTACAATAGCTTTTACTTTATCTAAAGTAATCAGTTGTTTTTCTCCCAAACCTTTCCAGCCTCTTTCATCAAAACGATTTACAATGAAATCAGCAGTTTTATCATAGTCGTTGGTGTATTGCGATAATTTGGTGTCCATTCCCATAGTATGAAAGAAAGCCACAGTGTGATTGATCGCTTCCCTGGCCACTTCGTCATCAGAACCTGTTAAGTTGAAAATACGTCTTCCGTACTGGGCTAATTTTTCTTTTTTGGTATCGAACATTACTTTGTACAAACTTGGGCCTATAATCGCCAGAGTACGGGCATGATCAATACCGTACAAAGCTGTCAATTCGTGACCAATCATGTGAGTTGCCCAATCAGAAGGAACTCCTTTTTGAATCAAACCGTTTAAAGCCATCGTACAGCTCCACATAAAGTTCGAAGCCAAAGCATAATCCGTTGGATTCTCAACCACTTTTGGACCAACTTCAATTAACGTCTGTAAAATTCCTTCGGCAATTCTGTCTTGTAAAAAACCTTCGTGCGGATACGTTAAATATTGTTCCATTACGTGTGTATAAGCGTCAACAACACCGTTTTGAATTTGTCTTTTTGGCAAAGATTCAATAACCGTTGGATCACAAATAGAGAATTTTGGAAATAAAGCACTTCCACCAGAAGCTAATTTTTCCTGAGTTGCTTTAATTGTTACGACATATCCGGAATTCATTTCGCTTCCCGTTGCAGGCAATGTCAAAATAGTTCCAAATGGCACTGCATTTTCCTTAATCAGCAAACGTTTTTGTAAAATATCAATCGGATTTCCTTCAAAATTTACGGCAGCCGAAATAAATTTCACGCCGTCAATAACAGAACCACCGCCAACAGCCAGAATAAAATCGATTTTTTCGGCTTTAATAACTTCAACAGCTTTCATCAGAGTTTCAAAATGTGGGTTGGGTTCAATTCCCCCAAATTCCACAATGTCAAAACCTTTTAAGTTGTTGATGACCTGTTCGTGAATTCCGTTCTTAAAAATACTTCCACCACCATAAGCCAAAAGAATTTTTGCCTCTTTTGGAACTAAAGTTGAAAGTTTTTCAATTTGCCCTTTTCCGAAAATCAAATTCGTCGGATTGTATAATTCAAAGTTTAGCATAGTGTTTTTTTTTAGGTGCTAAGGTTCTGAGTTACTAAGTTGCTAAGATTTAAGTGTTTTTACTTAGAACCTTAGCAACTTAGAATCTTAGTACCTTATTTATTTAATTGTTGTAATAATTTACCTGCTACTAATTTAGACGAAGCCGGATTTTGTCCTGTAATTAAAAGCCCGTCTTCAACAGCGTAAGGCTGCCAGTTTCCTATTTTAGAGAATTTTGCGCCATTTTGAGTTAAAGCATCTTCAAGTAAGAAAGGAACAACTTTGGTTAGGCCCACTGCTTCTTCCTCTTCATTGGTAAAACCGGTCACTTTTTTACCCTTAACCAAATATTCGCCTTTTACTTTTACATTTTTCAACACTGCAGGAGCGTGACAAACAAAAGCAACGGGTTTATTGTGCGTGTAAAAAGATTCGATCAAAGCAATTGAATTTTTATCTTCCACTAAATCCCAAAGCGGTCCGTGACCTCCCGGATAGAATACAGCATCGTAATCTTTCTGGTTGATAGTGGAAAGCTTATGCGTGTTTTTTAGTTTTTCCTGTAATGTTTTATCGGCATCGAAACGTTTGGTGTCTTCGGTCGCAGAAGAAGGATCCGCACTTTTAGGATCAATTGGGGGCTGACCTCCAAGTGGAGAAGCAATTGTAATTTCGATTCCCTGATCTAATAACTCATAATAAGGTGCAGCAAATTCTTCTGACCAAAATCCTGTTTTTTCTCCTGTGTTGCCCAGTTTATCATTACTGGTTACAACAAATAATACTTTTTTCATACCTTTTTTATTTGATTTTTGAGCTGTAGCGGAAAAGCTTACGGCTGTGAATGCTATGATCGCAAGTAATGCTATTTTTTTCATGTTCATTAATTTTAAACAAATTTACGCCATTAGTGATATTGGTAAAAATAAAATAAACTATGTTTGTTATAAATATATTTATGTCATGGTAAATCTCGAATGGTACAGAACTTTTAAATCGGTTTATAAAAATGGTAATTTTTCTATTGCCGCCAAAGAATTGTTTATGAGTCAGCCCGCTGTAAGTCAGCAGATTGCTATGCTGGAGGCGCATGTTGGAAATAAATTATTTAATCGAAAATCAAAAGGCGTAGAAGCTACCGAGTACGGTAAGTTACTCAATAATTTAATTATTGATGCACTGGATCGCCTTGAAAATGTCGAAACTACTTTTAGAGCAAAAGCCCAGGATTCGGTGCGATTAATTTCTGTTGGAGTTTCAAAAGATTTATTTAATAGTGTGGGAAGTACTTTAATTTCAAAATTTGACTTTATAGATTTTACGTTTGGAGATAATGATGCGCTTTTCGCCCTGGTCGATGCTAAAAAACTGGATTTTGCAATATTAACGAAGCAATTTGAAACTTTTGATACTATATATGAAATCGTCGGAAAAATTAAACTGGTCATGGTGGCACCACTAAATTTAGATGCAGAAAAATTCCGTCAGATCTTAAAAACAGATAATTATACAGAAACGGAACAATGGCTTAATGAACAAAAATGGTATTGCCATGACGCGAGAATTTCGCATATAAAATTATTCTGGCTGCATGCGTTTAATAAAAAAAGACCCTCAATGGTTCCTAATTATATTATTCCGTCAGAATCTGAAATGCTCGAAATGTTGTCCAGAAACTCTGGGGTTGCTATAACCTGGAATTGTAATGCAAGAAGATATATTAAGGAAAATAAGCTGCAGTTGTTGTGGAATAGCTTCCATGTGCCGGAGGAGTTTGTGTATGTACTCGCTGCCAAAAACAACAATTTGAATTCCTTTTTTGACAGTATTTCTAAAGAATTAAAGCTGTTTTTTGGCAACAGATTGTAATTTTAAAACAGGTAAAAAAATCTTCTTTTTCTTTTGAGTGTATCGTTTGAAAAGGATAATTTTGATAGACTAACTAAACTTTCCAATGATGAAAAAGCTTACAATGATTTTAATGAGTACGCTGGTGTTTTTCGGGATTAATTCCTGTAGTAAACATGAGGATGAGGCAATATTTGATTGCCTGGCCGCATCAATTTATATTAAATTGCATAATTCGACGGATACCAATTTTCCAAAGCTAATGAATTACTCCGTTGAATATACCGGAACTGGAACTTTAGCTGAAGTAAAATGGAACTTTGGTGATGGAACCACCGGAGCGGGTACGGTCGTTGCCCATATGTATACTGCAGCTGGAACCTATGAGGCTAAGGCCGATGTAACTATTAAAAAAGAGGGTTCGGAATGTACTTCCACGCTAAAGAGAACGGTGACGGTGGACTAGAAGCAGATAGAAAAACAAAATGTACAGGAGAGTCAATTTCATGATTTATTGCACAAGCATTAATTATGAAATTGACTCTCATTCGTTATATTTGTGAGATATGATTTTTTAATTATGGAAAATTTTCAAAATATTCGAATTGCTGTTGACGCCATTGTTTTTGGATATAAAAACAACAATTTGTATGTGCTTTTAATCGAACAGAAATTTGGTTCAGCCGAGAAATATTGGGCTTTACCGGGAGGATTAGTAAAATCGGAAGAGTCTTTAAGCGATGCTGTTATAAGAGAATTGCATGAAGAAACCAATGTACAGCTGACTTTCATGGAGCAGCTTTACACTTTTGGGGATGATATTAAAAGAGATTCCAGAAACCGTGTTATTTCGGTAGCTTATTATGCACTGGTAGATGCTTCAAATCTGGAAATTAAGGCAGATACTGATGCCGAAAAAGTGCAATGGTTTAAAATAGATGGAATTCCTTCTTTGGCTTTTGATCATAATTTAATAGTAAAAAGTGCAATCGCAAGACTAAAAGGAAAACTGACTTACGAACCCATTGGTTTCGATTTACTTCCGGATGAATTTCTGTTTTCGGATCTTGAAAACCTCTATTGCACCATTCTGGAAAAGGAAATTGACCGTCGAAACTTCAGGAAAAAAATACTCAGTTACGGCTTTTTAGATCAAACGGAGCACTTTTCTCCGATAAAAAGCGGTCGTCCGGCAAAACTTTTCAGATTTAATAAATTGAAATACAATGAATTAATTGAAAAGGGCTTTCATTTTGAAATAAAGTTTGCGTAATTTTTACACAAAACAATTGTCCAACAAAATATTAAATGTATATTTGCGTATAATTAACGCAAACTAAAGATTATGATACTTAATTTAGACCCCAATTTTAAACCATTTACAGGTCAGAAAGAAATAGAATTTAAAAATTTTATTTTTTCAGGCGGAGAACCACACATCAAAATTAATCCTGATTTTGATGTTAATCAGGCTGTAACCATTACACATCGTTTAAATTCATTCAATGATTTAGGGTTATTGTGCCTGACAGTAGATGCTTTAAGACGGATGGAGGTGAAAGTGATAAGTCTTTTTATTCCGTACTTTCCGGCAGCGCGTCAGGACAGAGTAATGATCAAAGGGGAACCTTTATCTGTAAAAGTCTATGCCGATATCATAAACGGAATGCAGTTAGAAAAAGTTTTTGTTTTTGATGCGCATTCTGAAGTTACACCGGCATTGGTTAACAATTGCGAAGTGATTCCAAACCATACTTTCATTCAAACGGTTATAAAGACAATTGGCAACGATGTAAAATTAATTTCTCCCGACGGAGGAGCTTTGAAAAAAATCTACAAAGTTTCTGAATTTCTAGGTGGTGTTGACGTTGTAGAGTGCAGCAAAAGCCGTGATGTAAAAACAGGAAAACTATCTGGTTTTAAGGTCTATGAAGACGATTTACAGGGCATCGATTGTTTGATTGTCGATGATATTTGCGACGGAGGAGGAACATTTGTTGGTTTAGCGGAAGAATTAAAAAGCAAAAATGCAGGAAAACTATATCTGGCAGTAAGCCACGGAATTTTCAACAAAGGTCTTGAAGTTTTAGATTGTTTTGAAAAAATATTCACAACGAATTCTTTTAAAGATTTTGACGAAGAAAAGGTGGAGGTCGTAAAATTGAAATTATGAATAAAAATTATAGAGTAGAAATAGCCAATAAAACCTTAGAAATTGTGAAAAATGGTTTTTATGAGTTTAGTGGGAAAAAGATTGACATAGAAAAAGAACTCAAACAATCCATAGGAAATACGTTTACAATTATGCCAGAAGATTGGGATGCAATATTGAAAATCCCAATTGAAAATAAGTTTGAGACAGAAATTGTTTCAAAGAATTGTTCGACAATTGAAGCAATATTTCAAGAGGAAAATGGCAAAATTGGTGTCTTGAATTTCGCTTCTGCAAAAAATCCCGGCGGTGGATTTTTAGGAGGTGCTTCCGCTCAGGAAGAAAGTTTGGCGAGGTCCTCAAATCTTTATGAAACGCAAATCAAAGATAAAAAGATGTATGATTTTAATAAAAATCAATCTTCATTTTTATATTCAGATTACATGATTTATAGTCCCAATGTTTTGTTTTGGAACGATGATAGCGGAAATTATCTTGAAAAACCATTAGTTGCAGACATAATCACATCGCCGGCACCAAATAAAGGCGCGATGCTGCAACATAACAGGAAAGAAGAAATCGAACAAATAGAAAAGGTTTTTAGAAAGAGAATGGACGAAGTATTGGCCATTGCTTCAAAGCAAAAAATCGACTCATTGATTTTGGGAGCCTGGGGATGCGGTGTTTTTAGAAATGAACCAAAAGATGTAGCACATTTATTCAAAGAAGTTATTTCAGAAAAATATGCAGGGGCTTTTAAAAAAATAGTTTTTGCAGTATTGGACACTTCTGAAAAAAAATCAAATTTCAGGCATTTCGAAGATGCTTTTAAAAAATAAAAAATGAAATATAAGATAGAAAATATAACTGCGGAAAGTAAGTTTTTATTTTTCTGGGGTCATCATCCCAACAAAGACGGAAGTATTTCTAAAACCTGTTTCAGCCAGTGGTGGTTAAGTCCTTTTGAAGTTGATAATGTAACGTATAAAACTGCCGAACACTGGATGATGGCTAAGAAAGCCGAATTGTTTGGTGACAAAGCAATTTTCGAAAAAATAATCCACGCCAATTCTCCGGCTGAAGCTAAAAAACTTGGCCGTGAAGTTAAAAACTATGTAGATACGGTTTGGTTGGAAAACAGGTTTGAAATTGTTCGACAAGGGAATCTTTACAAGTTCAGTCAGAATGCAGCTTTAAAAGAATTTCTTATTCATACCAACGAAAGAATTCTGGTTGAAGCGAGTCCTGTTGATCCTATTTGGGGAATTGGAATGGCAGCCGATCATACGGATATTCATAATCCCGAAAAATGGAAGGGATTAAATCTTTTAGGTTTTGCTTTGATGGAGGTTAGGGATGAATTGAAATGATTAAATTATGGAAACAACAAGATTATATCGTCCGGTAGGATTGAAAGAAATGGAACTAATTGCAGAGACCGATTACAAATTATTTCCTCCAAGATTAGATTGGCAACCTATTTTTTATCCGGTAACGAATCAGGAATATGCTGAACAAATTGCCTTTGAGTGGAATACGGTTGATGAGTTTTCCGGTTTTATTGGAGTTGTTACAGCTTTTGAAGTTAAAAATGCCTTTTTAGAAAAATATGAAGTTCAAAATGTAGGAGACAAAAATCATAATGAACTTTGGATTCCATCTGAAGATTTAGGCGAGTTTAATTTCAATATAGTGAATGGAATACAAGTCGTTAATGTTTATTTTACAGAACTTTCTTTTATATCTGAAAATAGCGAACTAAGAGATAAGCTAAATAGATTTAAAAAGTGATTTTAGAACTTTATGAAAGATATTAAATACATAAAAGGAGACGCAACATCTCCTCAATCAGAAAATAATAAAATCATTGTTCATGTCTGTAATGATATTGGAGGTTGGGGAAAAGGATTTGTAATGGCAATTTCCAAAAGATGGAAAAAACCGGAAAATCAATATAGAGAATGGTTTAAGTCAAAAGATGATTTTGAATTGGGAAAAGTTCAATTCGTTCGGGTTGAAGAAGATCTTTGGGTGGCTAATTTAATTGGTCAACATAAAATTAACAAAGATGAGAACGGAAATGCGCCAATTAGATATGATGCAATTGAAGAAGGCTTAAAACAAGTTGCTCTTTTTGCAGAAGAAAACAAAGCTAGTATTCATATGCCAAGAATTGGCTGTGGTTTAGCAGGAGGAAAGTGGGAGATGATAGAACCGATTATCTTAAAAACACTTTCTGATAATAACATAGAAGTAACAGTTTATGATTTTTAGATAAACTGTTTTAATTAAAATAAAATAAACGCACAATGAAGATATTGTGTACAAAATAAATGAAAATAGAATTAAAAAAATATGATGAGCAAAGAACAGTATGGCCAAAATCAGGTTATCATATTATGGCTCAATATGATGAGGAAGAAATAATAGTTTATCAATCGTATCGAAAAGATATAGGAGAATTTGCAGCAAAGAATCAGTTTTTTGGTGGAGAATTTAGCCTTACCAGAATGACCTGGATCAAGCCAAACTTTCTTTGGATGATGTACAGAAACGGCTGGGGAACGAAAGAAGGACAAGAAGTAGTATTGGCAATTCATCTTCAAATTTCAGCATTCAATAAATATTTGCAAAATGCAGTGTATTCCTCTTACGATGCGTCATTTGAAATAAGTCGCGAAGAATGGCAGGAACAAGTAAAAACATCATCAGTAAGATTGCAATGGGATCCGGATCATGATCCTTACGGAAATAAGTTAGAAAGAAGAGCCATTCAAATTGGTTTAAGAGATGATTTTATAAAGTCTTTTGCTAAAGAAGATATTTTGCTAATTGAAGATATTTCAGAATTTGTAAAAGAGCAATATTCGTTTGTTCAAAACGGACAATTAGAAAAGTTAATAGTTCCTGCCGAAAAGCCATTCGTTTTTAAGGATGAAGAACTGAATAAAAAATTAAAAATTTCCGGAAATCATGAATGAAAAAACAGCAAAAAACGTAAGCAAGTTTCTAAGCTTGGTTCTTAGACATTCACCGGAAACCATCGGATTAAAATTAGATGAAAACGGGTGGGCAGATGTTGAAGAATTAATTGAAAAATGCTCTAAAAACGGAAATTCATTAAATACATTAACTACGGAACTTCTGGATTATGTGGTAGAAAACAATGATAAAAAACGTTTTGCTTTTAATGAAGATAAAACCAAAATAAGGGCGAGTCAAGGACATTCTATTTCGGTTGAATTAAACCTGAGTGAAGCAGAGCCTTCGGAATTTTTATTTCACGGAACGGTTGGAAAATTTATAGAAAGCATTAAAAAAGATGGTTTGCAGAAAATGAGCCGTCAACATGTTCATCTTTCCAAAGATAGAGAAACGGCGACAAAGGTTGGAAGTAGAAGAGGAGTTCCTCAGATCCTAACAATAAAAAGCGGAGAAATGTTCAAAGACGGATTTAAATTTTATTTGTCTGAAAATAATGTTTGGCTGACAGAGGAAGTTCCCGCAAAATATATTGAATTTTGATTTCGTAATAATTAAAAAATTAACCCATAAAATATATGAACCCACTATTATTAACAGACGGTTACAAAGTAGACCACAGAAGACAATATCCAACAGGCACAACACTAGTATATTCTAACTGGACACCAAGAAAATCAAGAATTGAAGGTGTAGAAGAAGTGGTGTTTTTCGGATTGCAATATTTTATCAAAAAGTATATTATTCAGGATTTTGAATTGCATTTTTTCAAACAGCCGAAAGAAGAAGTGGTAAAAAAATATGCCCGAAGAATCAATAATTATTTAGGCGAAAACCTGGTTGGAACTAAACATATCGAAGATTTGCATGATTTAGGATATATTCCGATGGTCTTTAAAGCATTGCCAGAAGGCACGAGTGTGCCGATTCGCGTGCCAATGTTTACCATGTTCAACACACTTCCGGAGTTTTTCTGGCTGACTAATTATTTTGAAACCTTGCTTTCTGCCGTAGTCTGGCTTCCTTGTAATTCCGCTACAATCGCAAAAGAGTACAGAAAAGTACTGGATAAACATGCAGGGGAAACGTCTTCAGTTCCGGAATTTGTAGACTGGCAGGCGCATGATTTCTCTATGAGAGGAATGGGTGGAATCGAAGCTTCGGTAACGTCTTCAGCCGGACATTTATTAAGTTTTACAGGATCTGATACTATTCCGGCGATCGATTTCCTGGAAGAATATTACAATGCCAATTCAGATGTTGAATTAGTCGCGGGTTCGGTAGCGGCTACAGAGCACTCTGTAATGTGCATGGGAACGACAGAGGGTGAATATGAAACTTTCAAAAGATTGATTTCTGAAGTGTATCCAAAAGGAATTGTTTCTATCGTTTCGGATACCTGGGATTTGTGGAAAGTATTAACCGATTATCTGCCGCGACTAAAAGAAGAAATAGTTTCAAGAGAAGGTAAAGTCGTAATTCGTCCTGACAGTGGTGATCCGGTAGATATTATCTGCGGAAACCCAAATGGTAAAACGGAAAAGGAAAAGAAAGGTGTAATCGAATTGCTTTGGGATGTTTTTGGCGGAACTGTAAATGCTAAAGGGTTCAAAGAATTGGTACCACAGATTGGTGCCATTTACGGTGATAGTATTACGGTTGCCAGAGCTACTCAAATCTGCGAAAAATTAAAATTAAAAGGATTTGCATCCACTAATGTTGTTCTTGGAATTGGTTCATTCACCTATCAGTACAATACGCGAGATACTTTTGGTTTTGCAATGAAAGCTACATATGGTGAAGTAAACGGAGCAGGCAGAGCCATTTTTAAAGATCCGATCACGGATGACGGAACTAAAAAATCAGCCAAAGGATTAATGAAAATTGATTTAGTCGATGGAGTTTATCATCTAACGGATAATGTTTCCTGGGAAGAGGAGCAAAAAGGAGAACTTAAAGAAGTTTTCAGGGATGGAAAACTTTTGGTTGATCAGTCGCTAAGTGAGATTCGAAATCGCGTAAAAAGCGAGATAAACCTTGAAGCATAAAAACTAGAAAGCCTGAATTTTAAATTCAGGCTTTTTTTATTCCGGTCTGTCATTTCGACCGAAGTGAGAAATCACATCCAGAGAGCGACGTACTGTGTGTCTTTACTTTATGTGATTTCTCCCTTCGGTCGAAATGACAAGATTGTGTAAAATGAAACTTTTTTATTTCTTATAAAAATTATTATGATCGATATATTCCCAGACTTTTGGCGGTAAAAGCGGTTGTATATTTTTACCTTCCTTGATGCTGTTTCGGATAAAAGTAGAAGAAATCTCCACAATTGGAGCATCAATAATATGAACTTTTGGGTGCGATTTTAATTCAATACTTTCCTCTTCTTCTGAAATACGGGGATAAACGTATATGTCATAATGATCTAAAATGACTTCGTAGTTTTTCCACTTATGAAGCGTTTTCAGATTGTCTTCCCCCATAATTAATGAAAAATCATGAGTTGGATATTTTTCATGCAAATGAATCAGGGTATTTACCGTGTAATTGGGTTGCGGTAATTTAAACTCAACGTCAGAAGGTTTAATTTTTGGATAATCTTCCGTCGCCAGAAAAACCATTTGTAAACGTTGGTAATCCTCTAATAAAGTTGCTTTCTTCTTCAGCGGATTATGTGGCGTTACAACCATCCAAACCTGATCTAAGTCGGCAAATTCAGCCATATGATTGGCAATGATCAGGTGACCAACATGAATGGGATTATACGTTCCGAAATAAAGGCCTATTTTCATAGTTGTTTTGTTTCACAGAGATTCACAAAGTAATTTATTTTCCTTTGTGCGGCTTTGTGTTATAATTTAAGCATTGACAAAAGCTTTCACCAATTGATAAGCTTCTTCTTTAGCCGTATCTAAATCGTAGTTTTTTATAATCGTATCAAATTGCGGTGCGGTTGCTAATTCAACAGAGGCTTTAGCAATTCGCATATTGATTTTGTCATCACTTTCAGTAGAACGCTCTTTTAATCTGCGTTTTAGTTCGTCTACGCTTGGAGGTTTTACAAAAACAGCTAAAGTCTGCTCCGGAAACTTGTGTTTGATACGCAATCCACCCGCAACATCAATATCAAAAATCACATTTTTTCCTAAAGCCCAGATACGCTCAATTTCGGATTTTAAAGTACCGTAAAAGTTGTCACGATAGACTTCTTCCCATTCCAGGAACTCTTCGGCTTTAATGTGTTTTTTGAATTCTTCCAGCGAAATAAAATAATAATCTTTTCCGTGTTCTTCTTCTCCGCGAGGGTCGCGGGAAGCTGCTGAGATCGAAAATTCTAAATTTAAATCCTCTTTCCCCAGTAAATGCCTTACTATAGTTGTTTTTCCTGATCCCGAAGGTGCCGAAAAGACAATTAATTTTCCTTTGTTCATTAAATATATGCTTTAGGCTTTGGGCGATATGCTTTCAGCTTTATTCGTTTCGTTTTTCTGCCTATAGCCTACAGCTTAAAGCTTATTGCGTTTACAACACATTTAAAACCTGTTCCTTAATTTTCTCCAATTCATCTTTCATCATCACAACCAGTTTCTGCATTTGCGCGTGATTTGATTTAGAACCCATTGTATTGATCTCACGACCCATTTCCTGCGTTATAAAACCTAATTTGCGACCATTGGCTTCCGTTCCTTTAATTGTTTCTAAAAAGTAATCCAAATGATTCGTAAGGCGTACTTTTTCCTCTGTGATATCTAATTTTTCAAGATAATAGATTAATTCCTGCTCAAAACGGTTTTCATCAACATTCACTTTCAATTCAGAAATAGCGGTTTGCAAACGATCTTTGATAGCCTGAACGCGTTCCGGATCAAGAGCCAGGGCATCAGTCATATATTGACGGATGTTTCCGATTCTCAGGTTGAATTCTTTTTCAAGTGATTCGCCTTCGTCTTTTCTGAAGTTTAAGATATTTTGAAGTGCCTCTTCAATGATAACCTGAATTTGTTCCCAGTCATTTTCATCAATTTCCTCACGTTCCGTTTTTAAGGTGTCCGGCATACGAATCGCCATTTTCATTAATTCCGTTTCGTCTGCATCAGGATAAACTTCCTGAAGTTGGGCGATATAGTTTTTTACAACAGGAACATTTACCTTAGTCGAAGTTTGTTCAGCAGTGCTTTCAATGTAAATTGCAAAATCAATCTTTCCTCTTTCGAGTTTTGTAGAGATAAAAGTTCGTAAACCTAATTCCATTTCGCGATAAAGCGACGGCATTCTTACGTTTAGATCTAAACCTTTACTATTTAAGGATTTTACTTCGACGGTAATTTTTTTTGTAGGCAATTGCAAAGAAGCTTTGCCAAACCCTGTCATAGATTGTATCATATAATTGAGTATAAAGGCGCAAAGATAAATAAAAGTTTGCAGTCTTGGGTTTTAAATCACTAATCAGTTGTGTACTGAGTGACTTAAAGTTTTATCGCCACGAATTACACTAATTAGCACGAATTTAATTAGTGTGAATTAATGGTTTTTCTTTTGCCACAGATTAAAATGATTGTATGGATTTTTACAATCTGTAAGAATCTTTTAATCTTTGGCGTTGTTAAGCTAAACAAATAATTTGTGCTAATTAGTGTAATTTGTGGCTAACTTTTTTTAAGATAATGCTTTCATAACCTGCAATGTAACAGGCTGCGTATTACCAATATAAATTTTTTCATCAATAATAAAAACCGGACGGCTGATGAAAGTGTAATGTTCCAGAATGTATTTTTTAAAATCGGCTTCAGTAAGATTTTTATCTTTTAAATCCATTGATTTGTACAACTGTGCTTTTTTACTGAACAAAGCTTCATAACTTCCCGCAAGCTGATACATTTCTTCTAATTCTGCTTCGGTGATTGGGTTTTGCTTAATGTCATGAAAAACCAAATTATGGTCTTTCGGTAAACTTTTGATGATTTTTCTGCAAGTATCGCAAGAAGCGAGGTAGTATATTTTGTTCATGATCTCTGAATTTATTTGAGTACAAAGAAAATCCATTTGAAATATAAAAAAGGTTAATTTTATAAAAAAATTAAAATTATGGATTCAGTTTTTGAAGTGCAAAAAACCATCAGGAATATTCTCCTAAAGGTTTTGGATAATCATTCGTTAGAGCAATTGAATACAATTCCTGAAGGATTTAGTAATAATCTGATTTGGAATATTGCACATTGCATCGCATCGCAACAGGTTTTGGTTTATAAATTGTCCGGTTTAAAGATGCAGGTTTCAAACGAATTTGTAGCAAAGTATTCAAAGGGCACCAAGCCGGAAGGAGATGTTACACAAGCTGAAGTCGATGAAGTTAGAGAGTTGCTTTCTTCTACTTTAAATCAAACTATAAAAGATTTTGAATCGGGAACTTTCGTTGCTTACAATGCCTATAAAACAAGTATGGGATTTGATTTAAATACTGTTGAGGATGCATTTAATTTCGTTAATTATCATGAAGGTATTCATACCGGAATTGTCATGAGTATTAGAAAGTTTGTTTAAATAAAAATCCCGCAATTGCGGGATTTTTTTTAATTCATTATCACTTCAATTGTAACTTTCATAGCTCCGGCACCTTTGCTTTTGGTAATGTCCATAAAAGCTCTTTTGGAGAGGTCTATTTCACGGGTTTTTACAAACGGACCCCGATCTGTAATTTTTACGATTACAAACTTGCCGTTGGCTTCATTGGTGACTTTTACTCTGGTTCCAAACGGAAGTTTTTTGTGTGCTGCGGTGTATTTACTATTGTTGAATCTGCTTCCGTCAGCTGTCTTTTTTCCGTTAAATCGGTCTGCATAATAAGAAGCATGCGCCGTTTTTTTGTATAATTTTAATTTTAAACCTTTATCTGTAAATATCGAATCTGTTGGAATGGCAAGCAGGTCAGGTTTTGTGGCTTTTACAGTATCTTGGGTAATTTTAGGTTCTGTTGTTGGTTTTGTTTGACTTATAACATAAGTAAAACAACTTAAAAAAGTTATTGTAAGTGTAGTCAGTAGAATGTGTTTTTTACTTCTCATAGGTTATTTTTTTTTCAGACTTGGGGAGTTTGTACAAATAATATGCCGAGATAAAAAAAGCCCTATTTTCCTAGGGCTTTAATTGGTTTTTAGAACCATAGGTTCCATGGGATTCTACTTAAAATAAGTAATAATCCAATTCCGTAATAAATAGCAAAAGTTTTAAATTTAGCTTCGCTATTAATTAGTTTTTTATGTTTTGACCATCCGATAGTAATCAGTGCGATAGCGATCAGGTTGATTAAAGGGTGTTCTAACGAAGTTAGCCTTAATTCTGCATTAGACATTTGTCCAAATGCTGCTTTTCCAAGAGGAGATACAAAATAAAGAATTAAACCAATCAATAATTGCGTATGGGTTCCAATTAAGGCAAACAATGCTATTTTTCGATCTTTAGCTGTAAAGTCTTTTTTAGAAGTAAGACCAATGATGGCGTTTACAACTGCAATTAATAAAAGTAGTAAGGCTAAATAAGCCCAGCCAGAGTGGAATTTTTGTAAAAAAGAGTACATAAGGTTGTTTTTTTATTAAAACAAATATAACAAAAAAGGCCATAAAAAAACGGCATTAGACTAAAAGTCAATGCCGTTTTTGGTATTTATTCAGATTCTAAATATTAGAAATCGTAACGTAGAGCAAAGTTCCATGTTCTTCCAAATCCGAAGAAAACCTGGTTAACATTTGCTACACCATTGTAAAGCATGCCATTTGAAGCATATGTTCCCTTAGATCCAGCAGTTTGTCCTGTAGCTACTGGTAAGTTGTCATCTGCAAAAGTATTAGTTCTTGATTCAGCAATGTAAATTTTGTCAAATAAGTTGTTTACGTTTAATCTGAAATTAACAGATTTGTCTTTGTCTTTACCAACTAACATTTTATAAGAGAAACCTGCATCAACTAAACCGTAAGAAGGCAATTGTAATGCTCCTTTGTTGTTTGGATCTGAAAAGTTAATCGGGCTTAATCCAGCATATAATTTGTCGTTAAAGTTATAATTAGCATCAACAGTTACTCTTGTCAAAACTTCATAAGAAGCTCCTAAAGAAGCCGTCATTTGAGCAGCATCACCTACTTTTACTTTGTCCATGTACACAGGAGATGCAGTATATCCTACAACAGGCGTGTTGTCTGCCTGATAGTAAGCATTAACAGTTGCGTTTCCTTTGTACTCCCAGATTCCATAAGAGAACATAGCGTTAACTTTTAATTTTTCTGTGATGTTAGAATTTGCTTCTAATTCAAATCCAGAGTGTACCTCGTTTAGACCTAAGTATTCTGTATAAGTAGTTGCATCAGATGGTAATGCATTACCTTTTAAATATCTGTCATTCCAAGTTGTGTTGTAAACGTTTACTGTAGCATTAAAGAATCTTGAACGGAAACCATATCCAGCTTCAAATCCAATAATTTTCTCGTTAGTAAGGTTAGGGTTTACAGTTGATCTGTTGTTAGGGTAAACTGAGTTAAAGAATGGTTGTCTTGAGTAGTAACCAGCATTAACATAAACATTGTTTTTCTCGTTAAGGTTGTAGTTAGCACCACCTTTTACGTTTCCACCTAATATGTTTTCATAATCAGTAGATGTTAATGGATCAGTTGGTAAGTAAACAAAATCATCTTCTCTTTTGAATCCTTGTTGAGAGATCGCTCCCTGTACAAATGCAGTTAAGTTATCTTTAGAGTATTCTAATTGAGTAAATGCACCATACCATCTAACTTTTCCAGTACTGTTAAATGAGATTTTTTCGTAATTTTTCTTGTCGAAAACATTCCATTGAACATCTGTAGGGTAAGTTGCTGTAATATGTCTTCCAGCTGGTTTAAGGCTAGCAACAGTGTTGTCGTAGAATTCACCTCCACCTAGTAAATCATTTACTACTGTAAAGTGGTATCCTGTGTAAGTTCTGGCATCAATACCAAAATCTAAAGTCAACGTGTTACTTAGTTTTTTATTTAAATTGATAACAGCTCCAAACCAGTCATGAGAGTTGATAGAAGAAGTTTGTGAGATACCTGCCGTAGTATTGTATACATATGGAGATGCTGTTGTTCCGGCTCCAGATCTACCTGTGTTAGAACTGTTTTGGTAAACACCACCAATCATTGTTCTTGTTCTGTTTGCTCCATTAAAGAAAACTTGTCCTTGACCAGAGTTCCATGCTTGGATTTTGTCGTAATCAACCATTCCGTTTGGCAATACAAAAGCAGAACCATTGTATAAATTTCCTCCTACACCACCTGTTGCACCAGCACCAGCTCCACGACCCATAGAAGCGTAAAGAACAGAAGATAGTTTTGTAGTTTCGTTAATTTTATAATCCCAGTTAAAAGAGGCAACCGGTTTGTGATAGTAATTTTTTCTGATATTATACTCTTCACCATTTAAATATCCTGCATCAGCATTATATCTGATATTTGGATCAGTTAAAGAACCATATTTTTGGTATGTAGCAATTGTAGAAACAGTAGATCTTTGGTTGTGCCATTGTGGCGCTCCTGTTACTGTAATTTGAAAGTTGTGTTTGTCATCTTTAGTTCCATATCCTAAAGCGATAAAATAGTTAGATCCTTCGAATTGAGTACCATTGATATATCCATCTCCCATTGTTTGAGATAATAAAACAGAAGCAGATAATCCGTTACTTAATTTTCCTGTATTGTAAGATCCTTGGATTTTAAAGTTTCTAGCATTTCCAAATCCAGAAGAAAAAGATCCGCCTTCTTTCATGTCAGAAGATTTAGTAACAATATTGATAGTACCTCCAACAGAAGGAGTAGCCAATTTAGAAGAACCTAAACCTCTTTGAACCTGCATAGCAGATGTTACATCTGATAAACCAGCCCAGTTACTCCAGTATACAGAACCATTTTCCATGTCGTTTACTGGCATACCGTTAATCATAACAGCAATGTTGTTTTGGTTAAAACCACGAATGTTAATTCTGGAATCTCCAAATCCACCACCTGATTTAGTAACATAAACTGAAGGAGTGTTTCTTAAGATTTCAGGAAATTCCTGAGTTCCTAATTTTTCTCTGATTTCTGCAGCTTTAATAGTTGATACAGCTACAGGAGTTTTTCTGTCTTTTGCAATATCTACGATGCTGCTTTTTACGACAATCTCGCTTAATTCGTTTGAGTTAGCAGACAAAACGATTTCGCCTAAATTTGTTGTTCCACCATTTGAAACTGAAAATTGTAAAGTTTTGGAATCGTATCCTAGGTAAGTAATAACCAATTCTCCAGTACTAGTTTTAGCATCGATTGTAAATTTACCATCGAAATCTGTTGAAGTTCCACTTGGTGAACCTTTAACAGCTACGTTTGCACCAGGTAAAGTTGCACCTGAGGCATCGGTAATAGTACCGGTAACTTTTCCTTGAGAAAATACGGTTGAAACTACCATGAACAATAGTCCAGTTAGTAACCAATTTTTCATTGTCTTCATTTGTTTATTTAGTTTATTGTTTTTGGCAAAATTATAACATTAAAATCAGATAATGTTATCAAAATGTTAAGAAAAACTAATTTTGCTTAATTCATTGCGCATTAAAATGATTTTTCTTTTTTGTGTTAAATAAAATGATGTTTTCCTGATTTTAGAGGCCTATATTTTGTTAAAAACATAATAATTTGAACAGTGCTGTAGCCTTAAACGCTCAAATACGAAGGTTGGGTCTTCATTTGTTAGGAGGTTTATACGAAAAAACGCCTTAATTTGTGTTAAATTAAGACGTTTCAATATGTTGTGAAAAATTAAATTATTTGTTTTTCAAAAAATGATTCAATAAAAATGAAGTTGAGCTATCGTGATTTCTCACTGTTTTGGTATTTATTTCTTCTAAGATGGAATTTGCCAGTTGTTTCCCTAGTTCCACTCCCCATTGATCAAAGCTAAAAATATTCCAGATAACTCCCTGAACAAAAATTTTGTGCTCATATAAAGCGATCAGTGATCCTAAGCTTTTTGGAGTCAGTTTCTGAATCAGAATCGTATTAGTCGGTTTGTTTCCTGTGAAAACTTTAAAAGGCAATAGATAAGAGGCCTGTTCTGCAGCAAGACCTTGTTTGTCGAATTCTGCCTGAACCTGTGCAGCAGTTTTTCCATGCAGTAAAGCTTCGGTTTGGGCAAAAAAGTTGGACATTAATTTATCGTGGTGATCTTCATTTCCATACAAAGGTTTTACAAATCCGATAAAATCTGTTGGGATCAGTTTAGTTCCCTGGTGGATCAATTGAAAAAAAGCATGTTGGGAATTGGTTCCGGGCTCTCCCCAGATAATCGTTCCTGTTTGATAGTTTACCGGTTTTCCGTCACGGCCAACACTTTTTCCGTTGCTTTCCATAAAGGCCTGTTGCAGGTACGGAGCTAATTTTTGCAAGTATTGCGTATAGGGGATCAAAGCTTCGCTTTCGGCCCCGTAGAAATTATTATACCAAACGCTTAATAAGGCTAAGATCACCGGAATGTTTTCGTCAAATTCTGCCGATTTGAAATGCTCGTCCATTTCATTGGCGCCTTTTAGTAATTCATTATAATTATCAAAACCAACGGCAAGCGCAATGCTTAAACCAACGGCACTCCACAGTGAGAATCTTCCTCCAACCCAATCCCACATCGGGAAAACGTTGTCCGGATTAATGCCGAATTCTGTTACTTTCTGGATATTGGTAGAAACAGCAACGAAGTGTTTTGCAATATCCGCCTGAGTAGCCGATTTTAAAAACCATTCTTTAATCGTTTCAGAATTGGTTAAAGTTTCCTGTGTGGTAAAGGTTTTGGAAACAATGACGAAAAGGGTTGTTTCAGGATCTAATTTTTTAATGATTTCATTTACGTGATCTCCGTCAACATTGGAAACGAAATGCGTAGTTAAATGATTTTTGTAGAACTGCAAGGCTTCAACTGCCATGACCGGACCAAGGTCAGAACCTCCGATACCAATATTTACGATATCAGTAAATGCTTTTCCTGTAAAACCTTTTCTTTGTCCTGAAATGACTTCCTGTGTGAAGTTTTTGATTTTGTTTTTTACTTCGTAAACTTCCGGAATTACATTTTCTCTGTCAACCTTAATAGTCGCTGATTCCGGTGCACGCAAAGCAGTATGTAAAACGGCTCTGTTTTCGGTTTTGTTAATGATCTCTCCGTTAAAATAATCCGCAATTGCATTTTTTAATCCGATTGAGTTGGCCAGTTCTAATAGAAGAGATATAGTCTCCTGGCTAATATTGTTTTTAGAGTAGTCTACCAAAAAGTCATTCCATTGTAAATTAAATTTTTCAACACGTGCGTTATCCTGTTGAAATAATTCCTGTATGGTAGTTTCGTGAATTGCGTTATAGTGATTTTGCAGATTTTTCCACGCTTCAGTCCCGGTTGGGTTTGTTGTGTTTAAAGCCATTTTGTTGTCTAATTATAAAAGTGGTTATGACGCAAAAATACTGAAATTAGTTTTAAAAGTCTGCCGCTTCACAATTATATAACAAATTAGAAGAAAAATGAAGAATGTAAATTCTTATGAATCTTCCGGGTTTAAACCTTTACAAATTCCCAATACTGTCCAGTTCTCTTTTCAAAGGTTCAATTTGATTTAAGAAACGCGTTCTGTCATTTCCTCCTAAAGATTCTCCGGTTGGCAAATTAAGTCGAAGGGCGTCTACCTGAACTCCGTTTTTCCAGAAACGGTAACAAACGTGAGGTCCTGATGCCAGTCCGGTACTTCCTACCAGTCCTATTTTTTGTCCTTGTGTAACACGTTGTCCGCGTCGTACTAAAATTCTGGACATGTGTAAATATTGAGTAGAGTAGGTGCCGTTGTGTTTTACTTTTACAAAATTCCCGTTTCCTGCTGTGTATCCTGTTGCTTCCACAACTCCGGATGCAGTTGTAGAAATTGGAGTTCCGGTCGGGGCAGCATAATCTGTTCCTTTATGTGCTTTCCAGGTATGTTGTACAGGATGAAATCTGTTCATCGTAAAACGGGAAGTGATTCGGCTAAATTTGATTGGTGTTTTTAAGAAAAAGTTTTTCAGCGTTCTTCCCTGGTCATCATAATATTCTATTTTCCCGGAAAGGGAGTCTTTTTCAAAGGGGAAGGCATAAATGATTTTTCCTTTGTATTCAAAAAATGCCGCTTCCAGATCTTCAACCCCGTCATACACTTTGTTGTTTATAAAACGTTCTGTAAAAATTAGTCCGTAACGGTCGCCTTTCTTAAGTTTAAAAAAGTCAATAGACCACGAAAATACTTTGGTAATTCTGTTGGCAAGTGCGGTTTCCACACTTTCATTTCCTAAAGTTTCAGATAGGGAACTTTTTAAAACGCCGCCAATAATTTTACGTTTAAAGGTAACAGGTTTTACTTTTTTATAAGCTTTAGCAGTACTGTCCCTGAAATCGACTACATAATAAGTTAATGCGTCGGGCTGATAAATAAAAACCTGAAGTTTGTTTGTTTTGTTTTTTGATCGAAGAAGCGTGTAAGGCTTGTTGTAGCGAATAGACCTTACGTCAAAAGAATCTTTTACCTGCTCTACAATGTCATAAACCTTTTTGTCTCCAATATTCTGGCTTTGAAAGATGGATCCAAAGGAATCGCCTTTCTGGATAGTGTCCTGTAAAACATTAAAATCTGCGTAATTAAAACCAAATTCTACTTTTTTAGTTTTTGGTTTTGTAATTTTGATTTCGACTTTTTCTTCTGTTTTTTTACATGAAAATATTGAAAACAATATTATAATAATTACAACTGCTTTTTTCAAACTTTTAAATTTTTGTTGAGAAATTAAACGGTGGTTTCGTTTCCCCAATTGGACAATTCTTCTTCGGTCCACAATTTAGGAAAAAAGATGCGTCTTTGGTATTTTGGATGCATATATTTTTGCCAGTCGCTTCCCCCGGTGGCTTCGCCGTTTCCTTTCCCGCTTTCTAAGATGTATTTTCTTGCAGTATTGAGGTGTTGCATCACCCAGGTAATATTTACAGTATGGTCATAATGACGCATTGCTGTGATTAATACTTCATTCAATTGATCTTTTTCCGGCAGCTGTGTAAATTTTTGCCAGATATTTTTTGTCTTGAACGTGCTGATCTGACGCAAAAACTGATCTTTATACTTGTTTTCAAACTCCTGAAGCAAATATGACTTTTTCCCGGTTTGATAGTCCTTTCCTGCTGCCTGCCAATACAAATGTTCGAAACTGGTTTCTAAAGCTGTATTTTCGTCAAAGTCTGCTTTGTATCTGCGGTCTGTTAAGTTAATGACATCTGTAGAGGCAAATTCAATTAATCGGTATTGTGCACTCTGAAAACCACTTGCCGGAGTCAGGGTATTTCTAAATTTCATATATTGATCGACTTCCATTCCGTTTTCCATAATGCTGAACGAATTGGTCAGCATATCAAAATAACGGGTAATTCGGGATAATCTTTCGCTAAAAAAATCAACCTGAATGTTTTCGGTGTCGGCAATCTGATCAATTTCCCAAAGAATCATTTTGAAAATCAATTCATTTACCTGATGGTACATAATAAATACCATTTCGTCAGGAAGCGTAGTGCGTTGTATTTGAAGGTTTAAAAGAGCATCCGTCTGAATATAATCCCAATAGGTAATTGGTTTTGACCAAAGTAAGCCTTCAAGCTGAACGTCAGTTTTTTGGTTTATGGCTTGAAATTTAAGATCAATTTCTTTTAGGATCGATTCAGAATTATCTGTGGTGTTCATTATTTTTTTACTTTAAGGGGGCTTTTTAATCCTTTGTATTCGTCAAGATCTGCTTTTAGTGAACCTACGGCAAGATCTGCTTTTATTCTGACGGGAACTTTGTTGTCGTCGTCTGTTATCCAAAGCGTTACGCTTTCTTTTTCTTTAAAAACTCTTCCGGTTTGTACCAAGGGTTTAAACATCATGGTAGAAACGGTGCCAAATTTAGTTGTAATATCCTGACGGCCTATATATTTTAACTTAAATTTTGTGATTTCATCATCAAAAAACATGTCTATAGTAATCGCTTCGCCCGATTTCAGTTTGTCTATATTGGGATGGTTTCTTAAATAATAAAACGAAGAAATAATGTCTTGTACCGCATCAGAGGTTACTATTGTTTTTTCTGATTTACGTTTGTAGTCTTTTACTAAAACCCTGTTTTCATTTTGATTAAAAATACCTTCCTGATTCTTGGTATAACCACCTTCGTCAATTTTTCTGATGTAACGGTAAGGACTTCCGGTTTCTTTGTCAAAATAACTTTCGTATATATCTTCTACTTTGAAGAAAAACTTTGACATCCCGGTTGTGTAACCTTTACCCACAGCGTGAAAAACTTTCTTATTGTTTATGGTGGCATCTTTTACTTCAAGAGTAGCGTAACCGGCGTTTACAATTCCATAGTGAATGCGGAATTTGAAATATTCCCCTACGTCAAATGCATCTTCCTTAAAAGAATCAAAGCTAAGTGTCGTGAGGATTAATATAGTGAGAATTATTTTTTTCATAGGACTATTTTGACAGTTATGTTATAAAGATAAAAGCAAATTCTATTCCAAATGTACCAAAACAAAAAAACTCAGTCAAGTAATGACTGAGTTTTTATGCTATTAACTAACCAAAAAACTATAAATTATGAAATTTATATCAATTCGGAAGGAAACCACCCCTTCCTGATTTGCGAGTGCAAAGATAGATACAAAGTTCAGAAAATAAATAGCAAAAAGTGAGTTTAACATATCATTTGCATTAAAAGCAGTTTTTTACAGAGAATTTTTCTACATAATGTAAAAAAAAGACGTTTTTACAATGTTCCTCTCAATTCCTGTTCTCTCTCGATGGACTCAAAAAGTGCTTTAAAGTTACCCGCGCCAAAACCTTTTGCACCCATTCTTTGAATAATTTCGAAAAATAAGGTTGGTCTGTCCTGAACAGGTTTTGTAAATATTTGTAATAAGTAACCATCCTCATCGGCATCGACCATGATGGCTAATTTTTCAATTTCATTTAAATCTTCTTTCATCATTTCCATATGAACGCCTAATCTTTCGGGAATTGCCTGATAGTAAGTATGCGGCGGAGCAGATAAAAATTCAACACCTCTCGCTTTTAAGTCCGAAACAGTTTTGATTATATCATCAGTAGCAATAGCGATATGCTGAATTCCGGGTCCTCCGTAAAAATCCAGGTATTCTTCAATTTGTGATTTTTTCTTTCCTTCTGCCGGTTCGTTGATTGGGAATTTGATTCTTCCGTTTCCGTTTGACATTACTTTACTCATCAAAGCCGAATATTCTGTATTGATTTGTTTGTCATCAAATGAAAGGAAATTCACAAAGCCCATCACGTCTTCGTAAAATTTTACCCAGATGTTCATTTCGTTCCAGCCCACGTTTCCTACCATGTGGTCTATATATTTTAATCCTGTTGGTTCCGGATTGTAATCTGATTTCCATTCTTTGTAACCCGGTAAGAAAACACCGTTGTAATTTTTTCTTTCTACAAAAATATGAACCGTTTCTCCGTAAGTGTAAATTCCGGAACGTACTACTTCTCCAAATTCATCTGATTCTACAGTTGGTTCCATAAACGAACGAGCACCACGTTTCATAGTTTCTTCGTAAGCACTTCTCGCATCTTCAACCCAAAGAGCTGCCACTTTTACACCGTCCCCATGTTTTTTAAGATGTTCATGAATTGGTGAATCCTGTGTTAATGGAGTGGTCAAAACAATTCTGATTTTGTCCTGTTTCAGAACATAAGAGGCTTTGTCTTTTACTCCGGTTTCTAATCCCGCATAGGCTAATGACTGATATCCGAAAGCGGTTTTGTAATAATGTGCAGATTGTTTTGCATTTCCTACGTAGAATTCTACATAATCTGTTCCTAATAACGGAAGGAAATCCTGTGCTCCTTCAAATATTTTTTCTAATCCGTATTCTACTGATTTTACTTCTTTCATAATAATTAGATAATTTGACAATGAGAAAATGAGATAATTTTGAAATGTTTTAATTGGATCAATTTTCTAATTCCTCATCTTAGATGTTGATATTATTTTATTTAAAATTTTTAAAATTTCTGATAATTCATATAATAAATCTTTGCAATCCGGATAGCTTTTATGAGCGTCGCAGAGAAACAACCAATATTCTGTTTCGTCTGCTTCTTTAATTGCAATTTTTAATTTATGAATAAAATCTGCTTTACTTTCTGCGTTTTGGGATTCTTTTGAATTTGCTCCAATTGATGTTCCACTTTTTAATAATTGATTGGCAATTACAAACTTTTTTTGTTCTTATAGATCGCTTTTGTAGTCAATGATATTTAATGCAAAATTGAAAGTTTTTATTAAAAGAGCGTTGTCTTTGTATTGTTCGTTGAAAGTCATGTTTTAATTAGATAATTAGAAAATGCGTTAATGAGATAATCTTTTATACTTGTCAAAGATAATATTTTGTAGTCCAAGGACTACTTTTTAATCTCGTTAGAAATTGTCTGATTATCGATTGCCACATTTTCTAATTGATAAATTATCTAATTATCAAATTGGCACATTGACTAATTCTTTACTCCGTCCAGGATTTATAATACTGTCCATCATCAAGACCCATTGCTTCTTCCGTCACCATAAGTGGACGGAAAGTATCTACCATAACGGCTAATTCGTGAGTTTCTTTATGACCAATACTACGTTCCATTGCGCCGGGTGCCGGACCATGCGGAATTCCTTTGGGATGTAAAGTGATATGTCCCTGCTCTATATTGTTACGGCTCATAAAATCACCATCAACATAATACAGTACTTCGTCCGAATCAATATTGCTGTGGTTATAAGGTGCCGGAATTGCTTTTGGGTGATAATCGTAAAGTCGTGGGCAGAAAGAACAAACAACAAAAGTTGCCGTTTCAAAAGTTTGGTGTACCGGTGGTGGTTGGTGTACGCGTCCGGTTATAGGTTCGAAATTATGAATCGAGAATCCGTATGGAAAATTATAGCCGTCCCAGCCAACAACATCAAAAGGGTGTGTGGCGTAAACGACTTCGTGAATCATTCCTTCTTTTTTGATTTTAATTAAAAAATCACCTTTTTCGTCGTGCGTTTCCAATTCGCCCGGCAGAATAAAATCGCGCTCACAAAAAGGAGAATGTTCTAAATGCTGACCGGATTCGTTCTTGTAACGTTTCGGAGTATAAAAAGGAGAATAAGATTCGACGTAAAAGAGTCTGTTGTCTTCTGTTTCAAATTCGATTTGGTAGATAATTCCTCTTGGAATAATCAGGTAATCACCATATTCAAAAGGAATATTACCCAGCATGGTACGTAATTTTCCTTTCCCTTTATGGATAAAAAGCATTTCGTCGGCATCGGCATTTTTATAGAAATAATTTCGAAGGGATTCCTTAGGTGCTGCCAAACCAATAATACAGTCTTTGTTGACCATCATTGCTTTACGGCTGTCTAAAAAATCATTCTCCGGTTTTAGTTCAAAACCTTTAAATAATAATGATTTTATGTTTTTTCCGATTGCAATTTTAGGCTCAACCGAATAGGAGTTTATAATTTCCTTAACTTGTGTAGGTCTGTGAACATGATAGGACAATGACGAATGTCCGTGAAAACCTTCGGTTCCAAATAATTGTTCGTAGTAAAAACCTCCGTTTGGTTTCTCGAACTGGGTGTGTCTTTTTTGAGGAAAATCTCCAAGTTTATGATATAATGGCATGGCTTTTCAATTAGATAATTTATAAATTAGATAATTAGAAAATGTGAATTGTGAACAGATAATTAGCTCATTTTCTAAGTTGGCTAATTATTCAATTCGATAGCATTACTCCGGGTTTCTCTTAATGAGAAATTGAAGATACTCCAATAAACCTGTCCATTTTGTTTTCATTATAACAAATGTCGTAATTTTTATTGATTTAAATTACAAATTAAAATAAAAATCCGATACTAAACCAGGTAAAACTTTTTGACATTTCCGGAGACCAGGAATGTTTAACTTCAATTGGTCCAATAATCGTTTCCAGTCCGTAACCTACGGCATATCCCGAATATTTAGGCATTGAGATCCAGTCTACTGTGGTGAAAATATCATCACCAAGGTTGGCATAATTGGCAGATATATTGACGTGATTTTTTTTGAAGATCTCGTAATCCAGTGTAATGTCTGATTTAATATAGCTGTTTCCTGCAATACTTAAAAAGTCGTATCCGTAAAAATAATTGAAATTGTTTATTTTGCTGTAACCATATCCTCCGAGTATGAAATTAAAAAACGGAACACTGTCGCTTCCTATATTAAATCCTGCATCGGCTCCGATTTTGAATGTTGCTTTTCTGAAAAGTTTGCCCGCAAATGCAATTTCCGCCTTTGCAATTGAGAAAGGCTTAAATTGTTTGGTGTAATCCGATGAAGCTAAATAAGTTTGTAAACCGGATGAAAAATACAATCCCGAACGGGGAAAACTTTTGCTGTCAAAGGAATCATATTTTAAATAACCAAAAACGCTGAAATAACTGCTTCTTTCAATAATGTTCTCCGTGTCGGAAAGTGTTGGCGAATCTATTTTTAAGTACTTGTATTCAAGCCCGCCACCCATAAGAAATTTTTGCACAAATATGGTCTGGAAATAGGCCTGATTGGTTAAATCTAAAAAATCAACATTAATGAGATTTACATTTTCAGTGTCGAAATTACTGATGTTGGTCGTAACATTTCTGTTAAACTTACTTAATTTTGACTGAAACCCGAAGCTGATGTTAAAACCATTTTCGACATAATAGTTTAAATCGTATCTGAAATTATCCCCTAAAATAATGTCAAGTGAGGTTATGTCATTTTTTAAGAATGTTTTTTTATGGGTAAGGTTTAATAAAATTCCGCTTTTGTAAAGACCGTCGTAATGCAATCCAAGTTTTAAAAAAGTCTGTGTCGGATTTTCCTGCAATACAAGGTCTAAATTATCCTGATTGCCATCAGGCTGCAGGCAATAGGATATAGTACTAAAGTTTTGTGTAGCATTCAGATTATTTATTCCGGTTCTCAGATCCTCATATGTTATAGTGCTTCCGGGTTTAAAACGAAGTTTACCACGAATATATTCTCTGGTATAATTATCTAACGGATCACTGTTTATTTTTTTAATCTCAATGGTATCCGTACTTATCTTTAGTTTTGGTTTTTTATAAAAATGCTCTTCATCTGTCAATGATTTAATTTTCTCATAGACGGCAAAAGCGGCTTCTTCACCTTTTCGGATTATTTCTTCCCCTTTATCAAATGAAATTACCCCGTAATCCCGAATGTCGGGTTTTATATAAACATCGGTATCTTTTACCTTGCTTTTCATCTTATCAATCGACTGCAGATTGGTAATCTGTACCAGTATTCGGGTAGCATTTTTAAGACCTTTTCGATTTAATAAATCATCCTGTACATCGACACCAATTATGATGTCTGCACCCAGATTTCGAACCTCTTTTATCGGATAATTGTTCACAACCCCGCCATCAACCAGTAATTTCCCATCAATTTCTACGGGAGTAAACAACGATGGAAAAGCAGCACTTGCCATCATGGCCTGAACGAGATTGCCTTTGTTAAGCAAAACTTCTTCTCCTGTTTCTATATTGGTTCCAATACACAAAAACGGAGTTGGTAGTTTATTGAAATCACGAACATGACGTACGTTTCGGGTCAGACTGCTCAATAAATTGTAGTTGTACATTCCTTTTGAAAGTGCTTCCGGAATGCCAATTCTGAAATTGCTGAAAGGCAAAACGATAGCATATAACTCATCATTTCTTTTGCCATAAAAGTTTTTCGAGGAACGCGGAATGTAATCGTTTATTAATTCGTCGAAATTGGTTTTCTTGAAAATAGAATCAATTTGGGAAGCATTGTAACCGGAAGCATAAAGTCCGCCAATAACAGATCCCATGCTGGTTCCGCCGATGTAATCTATTTTTATCCCGGCTTCTTCCAATACCTTTAAAACTCCAATATGAGCAAATCCTTTAGCGCCTCCGCCACTTAAAACCAAACCAATTTTGGGTCTTTTAATACTGTCTTGTTTTTTGTCTTGTGAAAAGGAATGTAGCGAAAACAGCATAACCAATAGTAAAACAGCTGTGTTTACACCCCGGGAGGAAATAGAAAAATTGGAGAGAAAAAAATCTTTTAATCGTATGTTTGGAAAGGACAGCTGGATAAGGCTCATAGAATTAGCTGGTTTGTTCTGTAAAAGTCGGAAATATTATTGAACTTTACAGGTCAATTTTGTTTTTAATAACATTATTTCTTCGTTAATATCAGATTTTGTTTTTTGTCAAATTTCCAGATATCGGTATGCCATTTTGCACCACCTCTACAACTGGATTGAAATGTTTTTCTTTTTTTATTTATTTGTACATCACAAAATTCATCACATTCCGGATTATAGTTTAAAGGCATTTTTAATTTTTTGAATTGTTGATTTGCAGGGTTGTAGATAAATATTTGATATATGGTGTAAACGCCCATTCCGTCATCTGTTCTGTATACTGCAAAATCTTTATAACCATCAAAATTGTAATCTTCTGTTACAAAATGCATCTCTTTATCGGTAATGGATGTTTCGATATAATCAATATTTTGTGTTTTAGTATTTTTAGAATTGGTGATTTCTAATTTTTCAAAATTATTGACAACTTTAATTTTTATTTGTGTTTGGTCTTTCTGATGAAATTCAATATTCTTCTGACAATAACAATGGCAGGAAAAGAATATCATGAGGCTTAAAAAGAATATTTTCATCTGATTAGGATTGATTGTTACTGTAAAAGGAAACAATTTTTTTTGCTTTGGACGGACCTACTACATCCGATATTTCTTTTTCCGAGGCTAATTTTAATCTTTTAACACTTTTGAAATGCTGGATTAAGGTCAGCATCGTTTTTTCACCAATTCCGGGAATGCTTTCCACAGAAGAATTGAGTGCTGCCTTGCTGCGTTTGTCGCGATGAAAAGTAATTCCAAATCGATGCGCTTCATTTCGTAATTGCTGGATTACTTTTAGTGTCTCCGATTTTTTATCGAGGTATAACGGAATCGAATCTCCGGGATAAAATAACTCTTCAAGGCGTTTTGCAATTCCGATGATGGCAATTTTGCCGCGCAGTCCCAATTCATCTATACTTTTTAAAGCGGCAGATAATTGTCCTTTACCACCGTCAATAATAATAAGCTGTGGCAAAGGTTCTTTTTCGTCTAATAACCGTTTGTAACGACGATAAACGATTTCGGTCATCGAAGCAAAATCATCAGGGCCTTCCACCGTTTTTACATTAAAATGGCGGTAATCTTTTTTACTGGCTTTTCCGTCTTTAAAAACAACACAGGCCGCAACAGGATTTGTACCCTGAATGTTCGAGTTGTCAAAACATTCTATATGACGCGGTTCTACCGGCAATCGCAAATCTTTCTGCATCTGTGCCATAATACGATTGGTATGGCGATCGGGATCTACAATCTGCAATTGTTTGAGTTGTTCTATGCGGTAAAATTTTGCGTTTCGAATCGATAAGTCCAGAATCTGTTTTTTGTCTCCAAGCTGTGGTACCGTTGTTTTGATATTTTCTCCCAAATCAATTTCAAACGGAACAATAATTTCTTTTGACAATAAATGAAAACGTTCCCGAAGTTCTATTATCGCAAGTTCGAGTAATTCCTCGTCGCTTTCGTCCAGTTTTTTCTTTATTTCTAAAGTATGCGAACGAATAATCGATCCGTGAGAAATCTGTAGAAAGTTGACATAGGCAGCGCTTTCGTCGGATACAATCGAAAAGACATCAATATTGGTGATTTTCGGATTTACAATAGTGGATCTCGACTGGTAATTTTCCAGAACTTCTATCTTTTCTTTTATTTTCTGGGCTTCTTCAAAATGCAAATCCTGAGCATATTTTGTCATTAACCGCTTGAAATCTTTCATGCTTTCCTTGAAATTTCCTTTCAGGATTTCACGGATCGCATCCACTTGTTTCTGATAGTCTTCCAGGGATTCCAGACCTTCGCACGGACCTTTGCAATTGCCAATATGATATTCGAGGCAAACTTTAAATTTTCCTGAATTGATATTGGGCTGGTTTAAGTCGTAGTTGCAGGTACGGAGCGGATACAATTCTTTGATTAAATCCAGAATCGTATGCACGGTTTTAAAACTCGTATAAGGGCCGAAATATTCAGAGCCGTCTTTGACCATTCTTCGCGTCGAAAATATTCTTGAAAAAGGCTCTCTTTTAATACAGATCCAGGGATAACTTTTGTCGTCACGCAATAAAACGTTGTAGCGGGGCTGCAAAGTTTTGATTAGGTTGTTTTCCAGCAAAAGTGCATCGGTTTCAGTAGGAACTACAATATGTTTTATGGTTACGATTTTCCTGACCAGAACATTTGTTTTTCTCGTATCGTGAATTTTATTGAAGTAGGAAGAGACTCTTTTTTTTAAATTTTTTGCTTTTCCGACATACAATATTTTATCGTCTTTGTCATAATATTGATACACACCGGGATTGTCCGGTAAGGTTTGAATTTGGAGTTCTAAAGACGGTTTTGACATTCTGTTTTGTTTCTGAAGAGACTGAAAAAGCTTTTTCAAAAACGATTCTGATTTTGATAATAAGCTTAACAGTGATTTAGTTTCAAATTTACGAAATCAAAAGAATAATTTCTATATTTAGATTTTATAATTCTATATGAAAAATAACAAAACCATGATTATTTTTGGCGAGTCGATTTTGCCGGGAGAAAATAGAACCATAAACGTCGAAATTGCCAGATTACATACCACTACAAAACTCAATATTCCTGTTATTGTGCGTCGTTCCAAACTAGAAGGCCCGGTAGTTTTATTCTCGGCCGGAATTCACGGAGACGAAATAAACGGAATTGAGATTGTACGTCAGCTTATTAGCAAAAAGATCAACAGGCCCACTAGAGGGACGATTATTTGTATTCCGATTATTAATATTTATGGTTTTGTAAATAAATCCAGGGAGTTCCCTGACGGAAGAGATTTAAATCGTGTCTTTCCCGGAAGTAAAAAAGGTTCTCTGGCAAGCCGTTTTGCTTTTCATATTGTTGCGGAAGTTTTGCCCATTTTAGATTATGCAGTCGATTTTCATGCCGGTGGTGCGAGCAGATTTAATGCCCCTCAGATCAGAATCACCGAAAATAATCCGGAACTGAAACTTTTGGCGGATGTTTTTAATGCGCCGTTTACCTTGTACTCTAAAAATATTAATGGTTCTTTTAGAAACACATCCGAAAAGGCAAATGTAAAAATGCTGCTTTTTGAAGGAGGAAAATCATTGGATATCAATAATGATATTGCCAATGAAGCCGTGATGGGAGTAAAGCGTTTGTTGCATTATTTGAATATGCTGGATCCCAAACAAGTTGTTGACGAGGCAGAAGATCCGTCCATCTATATCAAAAATTCGATTTGGTTAAGGGCCAAATGTTCCGGTTTATTGCATGATTTTAATATGATTGGAAGATTTGTAACCAAAGGAACTATTCTGGCTATAATTACAGATCCGTTTGGTAAATTTGAGCAGAAAGTAAAAGCGCCTCATGATG
This sequence comes from Flavobacterium circumlabens, assembly GCF_004345565.1. Taxonomy (GTDB): domain Bacteria; phylum Bacteroidota; class Bacteroidia; order Flavobacteriales; family Flavobacteriaceae; genus Flavobacterium; species Flavobacterium circumlabens. The sequence continues at coordinate 88,047 of NZ_SLWA01000008.1, forward strand.
GCTTTGTTATTAATGCCAATCATTCGCCGATCGTCTACGAAGGCGATGCGATTTATCATATTTCTAAAAACGCTCCCGAAAACGCTCCCGAAAATGCTCTCGAAAATGCCGACGAATAAAAAAGAATTACGACTACAATATAAGCATCTCAGAAAAGAATTGTCGGCTGATGACATCGAAGAAAAAAGCCTGATGATTGCCAACAATTTACTACAGTTGCCGATTTGGAATAAAACCTACTATCATCTTTTTCTTCCTATCGAAGAGCAAAAAGAAATCAATACAGAATATGTACTGCATTTGCTTTCCGGAAAGGATAAGGAAATTGTGGTTTCTAAAAGTGATTTTGAAACCCGCGCGATGGCTCATTTTTTATTGACTGATAATACGAAAATAAAGAAAAACGAGTATAACATTCCGGAACCTGTAAACGGATTGCCGGTTGCATCTCAAATGATTGAACTTGTTTTTGTGCCACTGCTGGCTTTTGATATTTTAGGAAATCGAGTGGGTTACGGAAAAGGTTTCTACGATAAATTCTTAGCAGAATGTAAACCGGAAACCATCAAAATCGGACTTTCTTTTTTTGAAGCGGAAAGCCAAATTGAAGATGTTTTTGAATTGGATATAAAATTAGATTATTGTGTGACGCCTGAAAAAACGTATGCGTTTTGATTAAATCCCAAACAACAAATCCCAAATTCCGATCTTAAATTTTGGAATTTGGGATTTGTTGTTTAAAAAGATAATCTAATTATTTTACTTCCTTGATAGTGGAAGCATCAATCCAGCCTTCTGTTCCGTCTGTTAATTCGATTTTTTTCCATTTGTCCAGCGTCTCGGTTACATAAACTTTTGCACCTTCGTGTAATAAAATAATAGCTGAACCTGCTTTCTGAGGTTCGCTTCTCACTTCACTGATCTCAGCAAAAACAATTGCCGGGCGATCATTATTAAAATGATCTTTTTCAGACATTCCTGCAGCAACGCTTAAAAGCAGGGCAACCAGAATAATAAACATTCCGATAAAATAAATTCTTTTCATGAGGGTGTGTTGCGAGAAATAGTATCCAATAAAGCTCAGCAAAAAAATAAAACCAATTGCGACAGAAATTTTTGCCCAGGTATTATAATCAAAGATCCCTGTGAAATTCTGGATTAGTTTTGCAAAACCAACTTTTGGAACTTCCTTTATTTCGTCAATCGTCAGTTTTTTAGCGAATTTTAAATTGTTTAAGGTTTGAGAATCATTAGGTTTTAAAACCAAAGCTTTCTCATAATTGTAAATAGAAGGCGCAACCTTATTGAGTTTGTAGTAACAATTCCCCAGATTGTAATACAACTCAGCCGATTGCTGTTTGTCTTCTTTTATAATATTTTCATATTCCTCAACTGCCTGCTGATATTGTCCTTTTAAGTATAAATCGTTCCCTTTTTCAAAGCTGCTTTGAGCAAAGAAAACCTGAGAAATTAATAAAAAGAGATATAGTATATTTTTCATTTTATTTTCTTTAAACCTGAAAGATTTTTGATACCTGTCAGGTTTGATTTTAGAATTTAAATTTAAACGATCTGCTTTTCTAATTCCGAAATAATCGAAACAGCTTTGTCATAATCCTGCTGAATTGATGCACTTGATGCCGGAGCATAACGCGCAAACTCACAGTTTTCAGTTAAATCGATAAAACTCTGAACGGTTTCCGGATTAGCATTTCTGGATAACAACAATTCGCGGATATTGTCTTTGCTCATTTCTGAAGTTTCAATGTGTAATTTGGCTTTCAGGAAATTATGCATCGCTTTTTCGAGTGCAATGTAAAAAGGCTCTTTATTATTAAGCTGTTTTTTAGCTTCAGATAAATATTTTTTAGCCAGTTTATTGTTCATTTTAATTCTGTTTCCAGTCACATCACTGTCAATTGCCTCTTTTTTCTTCTTAGCCAAAATGATAATTGGAATAATTATAAAAGGCAGTAACAACAATCCGTAATACAGGTCAGAACCATAGAAATCGTTTGTGGCTATCGAAAGTAATGTTGTTTTAGTTCTTATATATTTAAATTGTTCTGTTTTCGATACAACATTTTTTGATGCGTTTGCAGCAGTATTTGCCTCAGTCTGCATTGGTCCGTCTAAAACATCAACCATAATTTCCTGAGAAGTAATGGTTTTATAAGAACCTGTATTCAGATCGAAATAAGAAAACTGCATTGGCTTGATAGCATATTTTCCTTTATACTGCGGAATAATAGTATACTTATCTGAGATTCTTCCGGACATTCCGGCTAATGAAGTCGTTACTTTTTCGTCATGTACCGGATCATACATTTCTAATGCATTAGGTACAACCGGTTTTGGTAAAGTAAACAATTTCATGTTTCCGGATCCTGTAGCACTTACAAATAAGTCCAGGCTTTCTCCGTTTTTCAATGTCGTTTTAGATGGCGTAACGGTAAAGCTGAATTTACCTACGGCACCACTGAATCCTTCCGGTTTGCTGGTTTCAGGAAGTGGTTTTACATTAATTGTTTTAGCTCCGGCCGAAACAATTTTGTTGTCTTCTGATAGTATCATCTGACCAAACATGTCGCGACGATTGGTTGGCAATTGCACTCCAATATCTAATGAAAGCGGTTCAATAGTAAGCTTTCCTGATTTCTGAGGATATAAAATCGTTTTTTTCAGGATTACGAAATAACATCTTTGTCCATTATGAGTTCCTTCTTCTGTAGTCAGTCGTTGGATTTCTATATTTTGGTTCCAGAAATCATTGTATTTTGGTTTTGCCAGTTCTTTAAAGCCGGTAACACCAATATTATTAAAGTATAATTTGTAAACAACTGTTATGGGTTCATTCAGATACGGATTTGTTTTTGAAATTTCCGCAACAAGATCCAGTGTTTCGCTTCCGGCGCCCTGTGGTCTGTCATTAGGATCTCTTTCCTGGGCAACAGCATTGGTAACCACTATCTTTATGGGAGCTGTTTTGTAGACCTGTCCATTAAATTCTATAGAGGCCTGTCTGATGGTAACAGTTCCTTTTTGTGCGGGTTGTAAAATATAGGAATATGCTTTCTGAAAAGAACTACGTCCGTTTATCCAGGATTGACTTACCTGCTGACTTGGTCCTGCAACAACTCTGAATCCTTCAAATGCAGGCTGCTCAAAATTATCTCCATCAACATTCATGATAAAGTCAATTCGAAGTCTTTCATTTACTCCAAGCGTAGTTTTAGTTACTTTGGCTTCAAATTGAACCTGAGCCATAAGCCCCTGAAAAGTGAATAGTAATAGAATTAAATATCTTTTCATTAAATTATTTCAGTTTTTATTGAACTGTTTAATTATTAGTTAGTTTAATCGGTTTTTTTTAAGTTTTATTGTTTATTGGAATAAACAGTTAAACGGTAGATAACCCGGAAAGCTACCAGTCTTTTTCTGTTTTTTTAGGACTTCCCTTTACTTTTTGAGCGTTGACTTTATCCTGAATTTTCTTTTCTTCGTTATTAACGGCGTCTAATAAATTCTGAACACGTTCTTTTGAAATTCCTCCGGGCATTGGTTTTGGCTCTCCTTTATTGTCTGATTTGTCATCTTTCTTCGGATCGTTTTTACCGTCTTTTTTATCCTTGTCTTTATCGCCTTTGTCGTCTTTTTTATCTTTATCCTTATCCTTGTTTTTATCCTTATCCTTGTCCTTATCTTTGTTTTTGTCTTTATCCTTATCCTTGTTTTTGTCTTTGTTTTTATCGTTTTTCGGAGGATTTTCTTTTAGTTTTTGTTTGGCGTATGCATAGTTGTAGCGCGTTTCATCATCAGTTGGGTCATTACGCAACGCTTGTTTGTAAGCTTCCACCGCCTGCGTATAATCTTTCTCTTTCATGAAAACATTTCCTAAATTGTGAAAAGCCTTGTGTTTGTCAGGTCTCGTCTTGGCATTTTTTATGGCTTTGACATACGCCAGTTTGGCTTCAGAAGCCTGATTTTGTCTGTAAATGGTATTTCCTAAATTATAAGAAGCAATACCGCGTTTCGGGAATTTTGATTCCGAAATTCTATAATTTGCTTCAGCATCAACAAATTTATTCTGCTTATATTCTTCATTGGCATCAGGCAATGTCTTGTCTTTCTCCTGAGCCGAAACTGCTAAAGAAAACGTTAGTAAAATATAAAGAAGTAAATTTTTCATTCTAATTTATTTATTTTTTTATTTGCCATGAAAGGCACCAATTTTCACTAATTAGATTTTTTTTATTTGAATTTCAAAAAGAGAAAATTAAAAACGCTCTCTTTTTGTGTAAATTCGAGTAATTAGTGGCTAATCTTATTGTTTCTTTTCGTTAAATAAATTCAACTCTTTTATCCAGTTTGTTTTTCTTTCCAAAAGGAAAATATCCAAAAACAACAACAGGAATGCAAAGCCGATAAACCATTGAAATTGCGACTGAAAATCGGCCATTTGTGTGGCTTCAAATTCTGTTTTCTGAATGTTGTTCAGCGCATTTTTCACATATTCTAAAACTTCCTTTGTATTTCCGCCATACACATAACCGCCTTTAGTAGCTTTAGCAATAGCTTTTAAGCCTTCCTGATTTAGTTTGGTAATAACAGTTCCTCCATTTTGATCTTTTTGGTAGCTTTTGACAACACCATCTTCTTTCAACGGAATTGTTCCTCCTTTTTCAGTTCCAACACCAATGGTGATGATTTTCATTCCCAGTTTATTGGCTTCTTCGGCTGCAGCAGAAGCTCCTTCCGAGTGATCTTCCCCGTCAGAAATCAGAATCAGTAATTTACTGGTTTTGCTTTTTTCATCAAAATAAGTAGAAGACAATCTGATTGCGTCGTCAAGGGAAGTTCCCTGAGACGAAACCATATCAGGAGTCATACTTTGCAGGAACATTTTGGCTACACTGTAGTCAGACGTAATTGGTAAAACCGGGAAAGCACTTCCCGCATAAGCTACAATTCCAATCCTGTCACTTCCCAGATTGTTGATAATCTGTGAAACCAATTGTTTGCTTTTTTCTAAACGGCTTGGTGCCACATCTTCGGCCAGCATACTTTTAGAAACGTCAACGGCAAAAACAATGTCGATACCTTCACGTTTTACTGTTTCCATTTTGGTTCCAATCTTCGGATTCACTAATCCAATAATTAAAAAGGCAAGAGCCAAAAGCATTACCGATATTTTTAATACAGGTTTGAAAACAGAACTTTCCGGGCTCAGTCTTTTTACTATTTCCAGATCACCAAATTCACGTTGTTTTTTTCTTTTCCAATACATATTGAAAAGAAAAACACACACCACAATTGGGAGTAAGAATAAAAGGTATAAATATTTTTTTTCGTCTAATTCCATAAATGTTTTAAAATTTCAATCCTCATCGTTGCGGGGATAAATTCCAAATTCCAACTTTTTGCCTTTATCTTCAATTTTTAAATCCAATTCCAATTCAAATTGGAAATTGGAATTTTAAAATTGAATTTTTTTGATTTGAAAAATCAAATGAAGCTTCTGTAAACGGTATTTCTTAAACCAATTTCCAGCAATAATAAAAATGCTGCGAGTAAAACAAAAACTCTGTATTTTTCGTCGTAATCATAGAACTTCAATTCCTGGATTTCTGTTGTTTCCAGTTTATTGATCGATTTATAAATCTGTGCCAATCTGTCGTTGCTTGTTGCTCTGAAATAAGTTCCATCAGTTTTTCGGGCAATGTTTTTCATCAATTGCTCATCGATTTCCACTTTTTGCATTTTAAATAAAAATCCTCCATTTGGTCCGTAAGCGTATGGCGATTCTGCCATTCCGTTACTTCCAAGACCAATGGTATATACTTTTATTCCGTATTGTTTTGCGATATCAGCAGCTGTTTCGGGTTCAATAAAACCGGCGTTATTTACACCATCTGTCATCAGGATAATAACACGGCTTTTTGCTTTACTGTCCTTAAGACGGTTTACAGCAGTTGCCAGTCCCATTCCAATTCCGGTTCCGTCCTGTAAAGCCGTATCGTATTTAATTCCCTTTATGGCTTCTAAGATAATCGCTTTGTCACTTGTAACAGGTGTTTTTGTATACGCTTCGGAAGCATACAGTACTAATCCGACTCTGTCATTTGGTCTCTCTTCAACGAAATCTGCCGCTACTCTTTTTAAAGCCTCCATACGGTTTGGCTTTAAATCTTTCGCCAGCATACTTCCTGAAACGTCAATTGCAATAACAATATCAATTCCTTTCGTTGTTTTCGTCTGATTGCTGATATCTACGGTTCTTGGTCTTGCTAATGCAATAATTAAAGAAGATAGGGCAATAGTTCTGAAAACATACAAACACGGTTTTAGTTTTGTCAATAGTGATTCACTATTTTTAAAACCCTGTGTTGAACTCATTTTTAGGGTAGCCGACTGTTGATTGCGTTTCAGTAAAAACCAAATGATCGCAATTGGAATTAATAGAAACAACCAAAAAAATTCCGGATTTAAAAAAGTTATCTTACTCATTAGTTACCTGCTTTTCTAAGTTCAACAGAATTTAAAATCCTTGTTGTGATATCATTTGCGTACGAATCACCTTCTTCATGCAAAATCATGATTTGCTGTAAGCCCTGATCTTGTTTGAAAAGCAAAATTTCGTAATACGCTTTTGCACTTGTTTTATCAAGAGGGTTTAAGATGGTCATTGTTCCGTAGCCTTTTAATCCCTGAACACCTTCGTTGGTTTGGAAATCTTCTTGTTTTACAATTATATTTTGTCCGCCCTGAGCTTCAATTACTTTTAAAGAACCTTCTAAAGTTTTGGCTAAATCCAGCTCAACAGGTTTTTTGAATTTACTGGTAGAAACCGTAATAAAGAAATTATCAATCATACTTCCGTATGTAAAAAGCTGCATTTCCTTAATCAGGGCCATTGTTTCTTTTGGCAGCACTTTTTGGGCATCCATACGTTTTAAAACTTTTGGAGTTTCAATTAAAACACCCGGATTTCCATACTCGCTTTTTACCCATTCTCCTTCTAAAAGCCGCTTCGTCGGATTCATTAAAAGGGTATCTTTCACATAAGTGAAACCTTTATTTGCAATAAAAACCGCTGTGGTAAGGGCTAGTAAGAGAAAAACAGATCCTACGGCAATTGCAATGCGTTTGTTGCGTTTTTTTCGTAACTGAATCTTGATTTGTTTTTGTCTTTGCGCTTCATTCAGTAATTCGTCCTCTTCATTCGGAACTTCTGTCGGAATCGCGTTATCAAGCGTTAAGATTACTTTCTGGATTTTATTTCTATCCTCGGTAATTTCAAAATCCAAAGGCTTTGATTTTGCAAATTTTACTAAATCAGCCTGACGTAAAACACGTTCTAAATTTTCAACAGTTTCAGGTGTCAAAGCCATTTTCTTTTTAGTAGAAGCAGTTCTGATGGCCTGAATCAATTCGGAAGTCGTGCTTTCCATTGCCGGAATGTGAATGGCTTCTTCAATATAGTTACGGGCAATATCCGTTAATTCACTGTAATATTCTTTAATTTCACCCTTTTGAACCAATTCTTTCTGCTCCAGGTTGTTCAGTAAGCTGGTGGCCTTTTCGATAGGTGTTTTATAAACTTCTTCTTCAATTTTCTTCTGTTGGCGTTTTTTGACAAACCAGTAGACAAAAATTCCAATTCCGATAAGTACAACTCCAATCAAAAGGTAAAGCCACCAATCGCTAATGCCGCTGTCACCAGCAGTTATATCTTTGATGTCGTACATTTTTTGCTGTAAAGTATCCACTTTTACGTTAGCGACTTCAACACGGATAGAATCACTTAAAAAAGGTTTTTTGTCAATCAGAATCTGAACACCCGGAATCGTATATTTTCCCGAATCAAACTGTGTTAAACCGTATTTTTTGATCAGTTCGTAAGTGTCATTTTTCTTAACCGTATCAATTGGGTACGATTGAATTACCTCAAGCGGACCAATGTTTTTTAGTTTAGGAAAAACGACTTTAGATTTTGAACTCACCACCGTTTTAAGCGTTAACTTAAATTCGGCTCCAATTTTGTTTTTCGTAGTATCAATGCTCGTTTCTACCTGTTTTTGCTGTGCAAAAATAGACGAGGAAAGCAAAAATAAGAATATGTAAAACTTTAATTTCATTTGATTTTTTTGATTTCAGATTTTAGTCTAAAATGTGCTTAAAAATGGAACGCTGATGACGCAGATTTAAGCGAATTTTTTTATCTGGATGTTTGATATTCTTTAAAATCTAATATTCTAACAATCTAAGAAGTCTGATATTCTAAATTATCTTGACTTGAAATACCCCAGTAATTTAGTTACGTAATTCTCATCGACTCTTGTGTTCACAACACCTGCGCCGGATTTGCTAAAAATATCCTTGAAATAATTTACTCGTTCCTGATAATGTTTTTCGTAATTCATTCGCACCGATTTTGAGCCTGTGTCAACCAATTGAACTTTTCCGGTTTCGGCGTCAAGCATGCTGACCATTCCTAAATTAGGGATTTTTTCTTCGCGGATATCGTAAACACGGACACCTGTTATGTCGTGTTTTTTGGAAGCAATTTTTAAAGTCTGCTCGTAATTTTCAGACATAAAATCAGAAATTACAAAAACAATCGCTTTCTTTTTCTGAGTTCCTGATAAAAACTTCAAAGCCTGTGCAATGTCTGTTTTTTGACTTTTAGGTTCAAACTCGATCAATTCGCGAATAATCCTTAAAACATGGGAACGACCCTTTTTTGGCGGAATATACAATTCTACATTGTCCGAAAAAAGAATTAAACCAATCTTATCGTTATTTTGTGTAGCCGAAAAAGCCATCGTTGCCGCTATTTCGGTTACGATGTCTTTTTTAAACTGATTTTTTGATCCAAAACCTTCAGAACCCGAAATATCAACCATTAAAACCATGGTCAGCTCTCGCTCTTCTTCAAAAACTTTTACGTGAGCTTCGTTATAACGCGCAGTCACATTCCAGTCGATGTTACGGATATCATCGCCATATTGGTATTGACGCACTTCACTAAAAGTCATCCCGCGTCCCTTAAATGAAGAGTGGTATTCTCCCGAAAAGATATGATTACTCAGCCTTTTGGTTTTGATTTCTATTTTCCGTACTTTTTTTAAAAGCTCTTTTGTATCCATTTGATTTGTTTAAAGTTTAAAAATTTCAGGTTTCAGGTTTGCTTTACAACAACCTGAAACCTGAAACCTGAAACAAATTTTTAAGGTACTTCAATCTCGTTTACGATTTTGTTGATAATGTCTACAGAAGTAATGTTTTCGGCTTCAGCCTCGTAGGTGATTCCAACTCTGTGACGTAAAACATCATGCACAACAGCACGAACATCCTCAGGAATTACATAACCACGGCGTTTGATGAAAGCGTAACATTTTGCTGCATTGGCTAAATTGATACTTCCACGTGGTGATGCTCCAAAACTAATAAGAGGTTTTAAGTCTGCCAGTTTGTACTTCTCCGGATAACGGGTAGCAAAGATGATATCTAAGATATATTTTTCGATTTTTTCGTCCATGTAAACTTCACGGACAGCTTCCTGTGCGCGTAAAATTTGTTCAACGGAAACTACAGCATTTACTTTTTCGTAACTTCCTTTCAGGTTTTGACGAATTACAAAACGCTCTTCGTCGATTTTTGGGTAGTCAATTACCGTTTTCAACATAAAACGATCGACCTGTGCTTCAGGAAGCTGGTATGTTCCTTCTTGTTCAACAGGGTTTTGTGTAGCAAGTACTAAAAACGGGCGGTCTAGTTTGAAAGTAGTATCGCCAATAGTAACTTGTTTTTCCTGCATCGCCTCCAAAAGTGCTGATTGTACTTTCGCGGGAGCACGGTTAATCTCATCGGCAAGCACGAAATTGGCGAAGATTGGCCCTTTCTTAATAGAAAATTCGTTTGCTTTGATGTTGTAAATCATTGTTCCGACTACATCGGCAGGTAATAAGTCAGGTGTAAACTGAATACGGCTGAAAGAACCCTGAACAGCTTGTGACAAAGTATTAATGGCTAAAGTTTTGGCCAGTCCCGGAACACCTTCCAATAAAATATGACCCTGTCCTAAAAGACCAATTAATAAACGCTCGACCATATGTTTCTGGCCCACAATAACTTTGTTCATCTCCATTGTAAGAAGGTCTATAAAAGCACTTTCTCTTTCAATTTTTTCATTTATCGCTCTAATGTCTAAAGTCGTTGTATTTTCTTCCATATAAATATTTTTAAAACCTTTTTAAGACGTTGATTTATGTGCCTAACTTTTGAGAGTGCAAATTGAATATTTTTTGAGAAGTAAGATGTTAAAGAATGGTTAAAACTTCGACCAATGACCTAATTTTAAGGACGAATTGTGAATCTATTTTTATATTTTTAAGAACTTTGGTGATTATGCTGTAGAAAAGCATATTTAATACCAAAAATAACGCAATATTACCATGAGCAAAACAACATTATCGCCTATAATTTCGGGCACTATGAATTGGGGGGTATGGGACAAAAACCTTACATCTAAGGAAATGGAAAACATGATACAAATCTGTATCGAAAATAAAATCACCACTTTTGATCACGCCGATATTTACGGATCTTATACCACGGAAGCCGACTTTGGAAAAGCTTTTCACTCCAGTAAAATTGACCGTGAAAAATTACAGCTTATCACCAAATGCGGAATCCGCATGATTGCTGAAAATCGTCCCGAAAATAAAATTAAGCATTATGACTATTCCAAAGAATATATTATAGGGTCTGCTGAAGAATCGTTGAAAAAATTAAAAACAGATTATGTTGATGTTTTTTTATTGCACAGACCAAGTCCGTTGATGCAGGCTGATGAAATTGCCGAAGCGGTCGAGAAATTAAAGACTGAAGGGAAAATCATAGATTTTGGACTTTCCAATTTTACCAGTTCCCAAACGGAGTTGATTCGCCAGAAAACAGAAGTAAGTTACAATCAGGTGCAGTTTTCGGCAACACATTTTGAACCGATGAAGGACGGAAGTTTAGATTATATGCAAACGCACGGAATCAGACCCTTGTCATGGAATCCGCTTGGAACTGTCTTTAGGGAAGATACCAAGAAAACACGTCGTTTGAAGAAATTGCTTTCCACTTTAGTAGAAAAATACCATTTTGGTTCGGATACACTTCTGCTTTCCTGGATTTTAAAACATCCCGCAAAAGTTATTCCCATCGCCGGAACAGTAAACATTGCCAGAATTCAATCTTTAATGAAAGCAGTCGAATTAGAAATGGATAAAGAAGACTGGTTTGCCATCTGGACTGAAAGTATGGGCGACGATGTAGCCTAGTTTTCACTGTCAGTATTCAGTATTCAGCCATAGAGGTTGTAATATGTTTTGAACATAAAATAATAGCCACAGATTATTAGATTTTCACAGATTTAAGATCATTTAATCTGTGGCAAAAAAAATAAAAAGCAGCATGAAAAAAACAGTTTTAATTACTGGAGCCACAAGCGGGATTGGAAAAGCAACCGCTCAGATACTGGCCAGAAATAACTATAAAATTATCCTTTGCGGAAGACGTAAAGAACGTTTGGACGAACTTGAAAAAGAACTTTCTGCTTTTACGGAAGTCCATTCGCTTTCTTTTGATGTTCGTGATAAAGAGACAGTTTTTTCAACTATAAACTCATTGCCAACAGAATTTTCGCAAATTGATGTTTTAATTAATAATGCCGGAAATGCTCATGGTCTGGATCCAATTCAAAATGGAAATACTGACGATTGGGATGCTATGATCGATATTAATGTGAAAGGACTTTTGTATGTTTCAAAGGCTATTATTCCACAAATGATCGAAAGAAAAGCGGGACATATTATCAATATTGGTTCTATTGCGGGTAAAGAAGTTTATCCGAATGGAAATGTTTATTGCGCCTCAAAACATGCTGTTGATGCTATTAATAACGGAATGCGAATGGACTTGAATCCATACGGAATTAGAGTAGGAGCAATTCATCCGGGAATGGTTGAAACCGAATTTAGTGAAGTTCGTTTTAAAGGCGATGCAGATAGAGCGTCGAATGTTTATAAAGGTTTGGATGCTTTACAAGCGGAAGATATTGCGGATATTATTCATTTTGTGGTTTCGAGAAAATACCATGTAAACATTGCGGATTTAATTGTATATCCGACGGCGCAAGCCTCGGCAACAATTGTCAAGAAGAATGTTTAGATTATTTGACGTTGGACTTCTTAGATTTTAGACTAGCTTAGACAGCGAGATTTAAAATTGTTAAATCTAAAAATTTAAGAAGTCCAACGTCTAAGAAGTCTAAAAATCTAACATCTAAGAAGTCTAAACTAAATGATCAACAAACGTCTTTTAATAAAAAATTTACTCGCTCATAATGACGAGAGCAGTTTTTATGACAAAAAAAGACAGTTGAACCTGCACACCCGTGAAGGAAAGGGAAAGTTTCTGAAACACATTTGTGCCTTATCCAATTCAAATCCTACCAATAATTCGTATATCGTTGTTGGTGTTGAAGATCAGGATAATGAAATTGTCGGGGATGATTTCTTTGATGACAGCCGGATTCAGAATCTGGTGAATGCTTTTTTAGAAAATCCGCCTAAAATTCAATACGAGAATGTGCCTTTTCCGAATCTTCCAAAAGATAAAGTGATCGGTCTGGTGACCATTAAACCCAAAAATAAGATATCTTACTTTAAGAAAGGAATACATACCATTGTTGCCAATAGTGTTTTTGTGAGGCGTGGCAGCAATTCGGTTCCTGTTGAAGGGGAGATTGAAAAGAATTACCAAAATACGGAAACCGTTATTGGAATCGAAAACAATTCCCGAAACAGTATTCAGTATACACTGGACGGCGTTATCGATTTTATGAATTTCAGGCATAAAGATATGTCGCCGAAATACAATGTTTTTAAAGAATTGTTTGTGATCTGTTGGGCCGGAGTTCCTAAAAAATCCAGAGATAAAACTTTTTTGTCGCGGGTAGATATCGAATTAATCAACGAACAGATTAAACTTTTTTATTCGGCTCAGGATGTAGTTACCATTGTTTTTGATGATGATAGTTTTACCATTACGGAGTATGTTCCGTTAGGCTTGAATGATAAAACGAGTTATTACCCTTTAGAGGAACAAACCATCCGGTTTTTTGATAACGGCTATTATAAGATTGATCGCAAAATGCTTTTTCAGCCACCGGAATTCAACCGAAGAATGCTGTACCATATTTACAATTCAAATGTCACATTGCTTCAGAAATTACAAAAGGGATTTACGCTTTCTGAACGCGAAATGTTTGATTTAGAAAATCTTCCCTCTACTTTTATGATTTGCTATCTGAATGGGTTTGATGATGCCAGGCAAAAATTAATAGATTCTAAACCACTTTTAAAACCTTACGGGCAGGTATATTTATCTTTTAAAGAAGCATTGCGAATTTTGCGTAAAATGAAATACGACGTTCAGTAGGAAAGTTTAAAGTTGCAGAAACTCAAGCGGGAAAATTTATTGGTAGCGTAAATATGTACTGACTTTGTCGTACGGGAAAAGAATTTCCTTGGCTCCTTCTGCATAAGAAGCTGCTTCATAGGAATTGTAATATAATAGCAATCCGTCTTCTGTATAAAAAATATTCTGCGGCAGTTGAAATTGATCGTTTTCAAACATTAGTCCGGTAGCGTTGATATTGGCTTTTTCCGGTATATTGTATTTGGCACGGAATTCTTTTTCGGCAAAAACCTTAAACTCTTTTGGATTTTTGAAAATCTGATCGTTAAAAAGTGTTTTTCCGGTTTTTGGATTGAATAATAAAGAGCGGAAACCCTGATAACCGTGAGCTCCTCCGGTAAAAGTGTAATGATCAATTTTTATATTCAGGACTTGTTCCGATTGAAATTCGATATTGCCCGTAATTTTGGCTTCCCAGCCATAAGTTTCACTCGGGAATTTTTTATGCATTTCTTCATAAGAAGCAATAAATGAGGAAGCTAATGTAATATAGTCGGATGCTTTTAATGGTTTTTCTTCAAAATAAACAATTTCCTTTACTGTCGAATATATTTTTTTATTAATGCTGTCCGCAATGATCTTACTGTTTTTTGCAATTGGAATATCGATTTTAATATAGGGGCAATCTTTATCGCAGGGCAGGGTGGTTTTTTTTTCAAATGTTTCATTCTCAAATGAAAGCTCTTTGTTACAACTAATGCATATCAGAAACAAAAAGACTAAAAAAGTATACTGTTTCATGTCTAAAAGTGTTAATTATATACAAAGGTAAGAAGTTGTGGCTGGATTAAAATAAATTAAACGGTAAATTTGTACTGTTAAATTAGGTCTAAAAAACGTAACTATATGAAATTCAACACAAAAGTAATACATGGTGGTCAGCATCATGATCCAAGTACAGGAGCTGTTATGCCTCCTGTATATCAAACTTCAACTTATGTTCAGACAAGTCCGGGACAGCCTTTGGGGGATTATGAATATAGCAGGGCTGCAAATCCTACCCGTACGGCATTAGAAAACGCTTTGGCGAGTATTGAGAATGGTACACGCGGATTGGCTTTTTCATCTGGTCTGGCAGCGACAGATTGTATTTTGAGAGGGTTTAAAGCCGGAGACGAGGTAATCGCGATGGATGATTTATATGGCGGAACCTATAGAATGTTTTCCAGAATTTATAAAGATTCAGGGATTAAGTTTCATTTTGTTGATATGACCGATATTGCAAAACTGAAGTCCTTAATCAATGAGAATACAAAATTGATTTGGGTTGAAACCCCAACAAATCCATTAATGAAACTGGCAGATATCCAGGAAATTTCAAAAATCACCAAAGAGCATAAAATCTGGTTAGCTGTCGATAATACGTTTGCAACACCTTATCTGCAAAAACCTCTTGATCTGGGTGCTGATATCGTGATGCACTCTGCTACAAAATATTTAGGTGGTCACTCTGATGTTATTGCAGGAGCCTTGATCGTAAAGGATGAGGCTTTAGGAGAACAACTGCATTTTCAACAATTTGCAACCGGAGCGACACTTGGACCAATGGATAGTTTTTTGGTTTTGAGAGGAATTAAAACGCTTTCATTAAGAGTACAAAGACATTGCGAAAATGGAGAAAAAGTGGTGGAGTACCTCACGAAACATCCAAAAATAAAAACAGTTTATTACCCTGGATTGCCAAGTCATCCTTTTCATGAAATTGCCAAAAAACAAATGAAAGGTTTTGGAGGAATGGTTTCTTTTACTTTTAATTCAGGTAAAAAAGAAGATTCAATTGCATTTTTGGAAAAACTTAAAGTTTTCACCCTGGCAGAATCATTGGGTGGAGTAGAATCATTGGCCAATCATCCTGCTTTAATGACACACGCTTCTATTCCTGCGGATAAAAGAGCTGAGGTTGGTATCACTGATGATTTAGTTCGATTGAGTGTTGGAATTGAGGATGCAGAAGATTTAATAGCCGATTTAGAACAGGCACTAGCCTAAAAAAACAAAACCCCAATTCGAAAGAGTTGGGGTTTTTTGCTTTATATTTATTTTGTAAATTCTAGAAATCCAGATAGAAGATGTAACCTGCGTTAACCCATACTTGTGAATCATTAGACTTGTTTTCTTTGTACATGTCTTTGTTAGGGTTTAATCCGTCAACCCAGTCAGAGCTAAAACCCTGATAACGGATATCAAGCATTAAATCGCTCATTTCTGATAACTTGTAATGAACACCTACACCGGTTACAAGAGATAAAACTACACCAGTTTCGGTAGAAAATCCAAATTGACGACCATCCGAAGGGGTTAAGTATTTTGGATAAGTGGTGGCCGAAGTTCCCAAAGGACCTAATGACGAACCTACTTTTGTTGAATAATAACTAACCTGAAGTCCTAAACTTACGTAAGGACTAAAACTGCCAATGGTGTTTTCATAATCATGTATTTTCATAAATGGGGAAAATTCCAATTGGGTACCCAGATTTAATAACGTAGAACTGCCGGTCATGGCTTTCAGTTGTTCTGTTGTAATCTTAGGCGGATTTCTGTCAACATCTTCTCCAAAATGTTTTAAATCGGTTTTGTTGAATGATAATTCCGATCTTACTTTGAAATGTTCTGAAAAAAAACGATCTCTGTTACTGTTCGACGAAAAGTTGATAAAGTGAACGATTCCTACTCCAAATCCGGTATTTCCGACATTCGTTTTAAAATCGTGTCTTTGTCCATAATCGGATTGAAAAGATACGGGGCCGAATATTATTCCTACTTCTTGTGCAATAGACTGGGCATTTGCAGTAGTTGAAATTCCTAATAAGGCGAATAATGTGAGTACTATAGGTTTAAGCATGAGTTTGGGCTTTCAAATCTTGAGCAAATATATAAAAAACATGTACGATTCAAAATATAATATTGTCCTATTAGAAAATAAGTAGCAAAATACTTAATTTGCTAACTTTAATTCGGTTGTTTTGATGTAAATTTAGAACTGTAAAATGCTATTTTTAGGATTGTTTGAAAAATTTACAATTCGGTGATTGAAACAAAAAAAAATAACATTGAATTATCATTTTACTATATCTTTGTGTGTCAAAACGAAAACGTTTTCTTAAACGTGTTTTCTAAGATTAAAAGAGTCAAAAATAAAATAATTTACTAGAATAATTTATTTAGAAATGGAACAAAAAATAAATGAATTTATGGCTCTTGTAGAGTCAAAAAATCCAAACGAGCCAGAATTTCTTCAAGCCGTTAGAGAATTTGCAGAAACGGTAATTCCATTTATTGCAGAAAGAAAAAAGTATGATGGAAAAAACTTACTTCTTAGAATTGCCGAGCCAGAACGTTCTATAATTTTTAGAGTTCCATGGGTAGATGATAATGGAGAGATAATTGTAAACAGAGGTTTTAGAATTCAGATGAACTCCGCAATCGGACCTTACAAAGGCGGAATCAGATTTCACCATACCGTAAACCTGTCTGTATTAAAATTTCTTGCTTTCGAACAAGTTTTTAAAAACAGTCTGACAACACTTCCTATGGGAGGTGGAAAAGGAGGTTCTGATTTTGATCCTGAAGGAAAATCTGATGGTGAAATTATGCGTTTTTGCCAGTCTTTCATGACAGAATTATGCCGTCATATTGGTCCTGATTTAGATGTTCCTGCCGGAGATATTGGTGTGGGTGCAAGAGAAATCGGTTATTTATTTGGTCAGTACAAAAGAATCAGAAATGAATTTACAGGTGTTTTAACCGGAAAAGGAATTGCTTACGGAGGTTCATTGATACGTCCTGAGGCTACCGGATATGGTGTTGTTTATTTCACAGATCAAATGTTGCGTACTATCGGGCATGATATTAAAGGAAAAAGAGTTGCCATTTCAGGTTTCGGAAATGTTGCCTGGGGTGTGGCGCTAAAAATAAACGAATTAGGAGGAAAAGTAGTTACGATTTCCGGACCTGATGGTTATATTTATGATGAAGAAGGAATTTCAGGAGAGAAAATCGAGCACATGGTAGAAATGAGAGCTACCGGCGATAACAGAGCTGAAGTTTATACTAAAAAATATCCAAACGCTGTTTTCCATAAAGGGAAAAGCCCATGGGAAGTAAAAGTGGATATCGCGATTCCGTGTGCTACTCAAAACGAACTAAACGGTGATGATGCCAAAAAACTAATTGATAATGGGGTATTGTGTGTAACTGAAGCTGCAAATATGCCTTCAACATTAGATGCCATCAAATTATTCTTAGACAATAAAGTATTATTCGCTCCGGGGAAAGCTGCAAATGCCGGTGGAGTTGCTGCATCCGGATTAGAAATGACCCAAAATTCAATTCGTCTGAACTGGACTAGTGAAGAAGTAGATTTAAGATTGAAAGATATCATGGTTGGAATTCACAACCAATGTAAAAAATACGGTGCTGGTGAAGATGGTTACGTAAATTATGTAAAAGGAGCGAACATTGCCGGATTCGTTAAAGTTGCAGATGCTATGCTTGCGCAGGGTGTAGTGTAATTTTAATTACAGTTTTATAAATGCCTTCGTTTCTGTTATCAGGAATGAAGGCATTTTTTTTTCGCTATTTTTAAACAATAAAATTCGGAAATTACTCCGTCTGTTTATATCGGTCGGATCGTGGTAAAAATAACGTGAATTATTTATGAAGAGAACAAAATTCAAATAGTTACGTTTGTAGTATATTTGTCTATCCGAACATATTTGATAATGAAGAGAAGGTTTTTGTACATTTTGTTTTTATTGCTCATG
Organism: Flavobacterium circumlabens; assembly: GCF_004345565.1. GTDB lineage: Bacteria > Bacteroidota > Bacteroidia > Flavobacteriales > Flavobacteriaceae > Flavobacterium > Flavobacterium circumlabens. The sequence continues at coordinate 106,343 of NZ_SLWA01000008.1, forward strand.
CAATTCGCGGTCGCACAGAATAAATTGTCCTGGCAGGGCTATTTTTCGTTTAATGAAATAAAAGATATTTCAGAAAGTGCAACAACTGTTTTTGCCGCTTCAGAAAATGCAGTATTTTCTAAAAACCAGGCAAACAACACTATTAAAACAACTACTACTGTTGACGGACTTTCAGGACAAACCATTTCTGCGTTATATTATAGTGAGACTGCTAAAAAAACTTTAATAGGATACGAAAACGGTTTGCTGGCTATTGTGAATGAAACCGATGGAAGCATTTCAAAAAAAGTAGATATTATTAATAAACAGTTAGCGCCTAATCTAAAGAAAATCAATCACTTTATGGAGCGTGACGGTCTCGTTTATGTTTCTTGTGATTTTGGAATTGTGCAGTTTAACCTGAAAACATTGCAATTTGGCGATACCTATTTTATTGGTGATAATGGTGCTGAAATAAGTGTCAGACAAACTTCTTTTTTTAACGGGTTTATTTATGCGGCAACTTCCAGTGGAATCAGGAGAGCGGATCTTGCAAATGCGAATTTAATCGATTTCAATCAGTGGAGTGTGGTTAATTCAGGAGATTGGTCCAGTGTTGAAACGTTTGATACAGCACTTATAGCAATCAATACTGCGGGATACATTCACAGATATAATTCCAGTACATTTGTTGGGTTTGTTCAGCTTCCACAGTCTTCCGTAGACATGCGGGCCAAAAATAATAATTTGTTTATTACAACCGCTACAACTGTTTATGTTTATAACAATCAAATGACCTTGAGTCGTCAGATTAGCAATACGCAGGTGCTGAATGATAGACTGAGTTTTAGCTGTGCGACGACTGTTGGAGATTTAATTTACATTGGAACAAAGGAGAATGGCTTATTCTCGTCAACACTTTCAGGAGCTTCTGTTTTTGAGAACAGTACACCAAAAGGACCTTTACGAAATAGTGTTTTTGCGCTTCAGGCTACGACAACTTCATTATGGACAGTTTTTGGAGATTATTCCGGTGTCTACAATCCATATCCAAAAGATAATTATGGAATAAGTAAATTCAGTAAGGATCAATGGCTGGACATTCCTTATGAAGAAGTTTTAGGCGCTAAATCGTTAGTAAGAATAGCGGTAGATCCAAATAATGAGAATAAAGTATACATCGGTTCTTATGATGCAGGTTTGCTAAAGGTTGAAAATAATGTACCCTCTTATCTTTACGGAACAGGAAATAGTTCGTTAGACGCTATTTCGGGTACGACAGATGTATGGGTTAATGGAACCGTGTTTGATAAAGCTGGAAATTTGTGGATGAACAACAGCTTAGTAGACGATGGAATCAAAGTGCTGAAACCAAATGGAGACTGGCAGGTTTATTCGACAAAATCAATAATTACGAATGTTGCGAGTTGTGCTTTTGGCCGAATGGCTATTGATAAAAACGGAACAAAATGGATGGCAACCTACAATAATGGTATTGTCGGATTTAACGAAAAAGGAAATGTGTTCAAGAAAATAACAATGGGTAGTGATGCCGGAAATCTTCCTTTTATTGATGCACGTGTAGCAACTCCGGATAATAACAATCAGCTTTGGATAGGGACAACAAAAGGATTGAGAATTCTTTCTAATGTCAATAGTTTTTTAACAGATAGCCAGTTAACCACAAAAGCAATCATTATTCTGGAAGATGGCTTAGCGCAGGAATTGTTGTACGAGCAGTTTATTACAGATATTGTGGTTGACGGATCTAACAACAAATGGATTGCAACTGCTGATTCCGGCGTTTTTTTAGTTTCTCCTAATGGGCAGGAAACCAAATATCATTTTACAATAAATAATTCTCCCTTACCCAGTAATACTGTAAATGACATTGATATTAACAGTGCAACAGGGGAAGTTTTTATAGCAACAGACAAAGGGCTTGTTTCTTTTAAAGGAGTTTCAACCGCTGCGAATGAAGATTTGAATGAGGTATTTGTATATCCAAATCCAGTTCGTCCCAATTATGCGGGAACTGTAAAAGTCGCAGGATTACTGGATAAAGCGAATATAAAAATTACAGATATTGAAGGAAATCTTGTTTTTGAAACGACCTCCCAAGGCGGAACAATAGAGTGGGATACAACTGCGTTTGGCAGATATAAAGTCGCGTCCGGAGTTTATATGATTTTTATCTCCGCTCAGGACGGCGTTGAAACTAAGGTTAAAAAAGTAATGATTATCAGGTAGTTTGATACCCGCCGTTTTATTACATGTCTGTCAGCACTATGAATAATAAAAATTGTTTTGACTTTTTACGGTTTTTCTTTGCAGCAAATATTCTATTGGCACACCTCTGCGAACTTTCTCAAAATAGTAATCTGGCTTTTTTGTCTTATTTCTCTAATGCAATAATTGCGATAAAAGGTTTCTTTGTAATAAGTGGTTTTCTGGTTGCCAAAAGTTATGTGAATACACCTTCATTAAAAGAATACTTCGTTAAACGGGCCAAAAGAATTTTACCGGCTTATATTGTAGTTATTCTTTTTTCAGTTCTGATTTTTGCGTTCTTTAGCAGCCATAATTTTTCGGACTATTTTTCAGATATCAATACCTATAAATATCTGGGATGGAATTTGGTTTTTCTAAATTTCATGCAGCCTTGCCTGCCGGGACTTTTTGTGAATAATCTTCATTGCGCTGTAAATGGAGCTTTATGGACCTTAAAAGTAGAAGAAGGTTTTTATATTGTTTTGCCTCTGATTTTTTACGTAATCAAAAAAACCAGAAGGACTTTTTTAGTACTCGCAAGTCTTTATATTTTGTCGTTACTATATTGGTTTACTATGGATTATCTGGATAAGCCATTATTAGCAAAGCAATTACCGGGTTATTTGTCTTATTTCGTAACGGGAATTTTTCTCTTTTTGAATTTTGATTTCATTATGAAATACAAAAAAATAATTTTGACATTTTCAGTTTTACTCTTAATGGGTTATTACATTTTAAGCCTGCAAACAGATTGGCTGTATCCTGCAGCATTTGGCTGTATTGTCATTATTACCGCCTACAATCTTCCTTTTTTGAATAATTTCGGAAAGTATGGCGATTTTACCTATGGACTTTATATCTACCATTTTCCTGTCATTCAGATTTTCAGGCAATATGACTTATTCGAAAAATACAATGCTTATTTAATGGCAGTTGCCGTAATTTTGATTACTTTGTTCTTTGCTGTCCTTTCGTGGTTTTTTATAGAACGAAGATTTTTGGATAGATATAAAAAGAACAATCAAAAGCACATTCCGACTGTATGTTAGTCAAAACAAAAGCAATCGTAATCTCATCCTTAAAATTTCAGGAAAAAAGCCTGATCGTAAAATGTTTTACGCTTTCAAACGGCCTGAAATCTTATTTTGTGCGTGATGCTTTTTCGAGCCGGAAAGCCAGTCAGAAAATTGCTTATTTTCAGCCTTTGTCCATTCTCGAAATCGAGGCTGTACATAAAAACAAAGGTACTTTAGAGAATTTCAAGGAAATAAAAACAGCCGTTCCCTTCCAAAGTATCCATACCGATATTGTAAAAAGTACGATGGTGATGTTTCTGTCTGAAATGCTTCATTATTCGATTCAGGAAGAAGAAAAAAACGAGCCTCTTTTTGTGTTTTTAGAGACTGCTTTGACCTGGCTGGATCATCACGATGAGATTTCTAACTTCCATTTAATCCTTCTTCTGGAAACAACCAAATATTTGGGTTTTTATCCGGATGTTTCAGAAATGGATTTGCCTTTTTTTGAAATGTACGATGGGGTTTTTACCCTTTTCCATGGTATGGGTTCGCTGACGGAACATGAAAGTAACTTGTTTAAAAAGTTAATTGATTTAAAATTTGACAACGATCAAAAAGTTTTTCATGTTATTGAAAGACAAATACTCCTTAAAATTCTGATCGACTACTACAGTTTTCATTTGGATGGATTCAAAAAACCAAAATCTTTAGAGGTTTTAAAAGAAGTTTTCTCTTAAATTTTGCAAATTGGGGCTGTTTTTTGCGGAATCTACCTGAAATTCAAGGGCAGCACTCTTTTTTCTGTCATCTTTTATCTATTTACCTCAAAATTCCTTACTTTCGCACCTCGATTAAGAAAAGGATAAAATGAGCACAAAATTTACTGAATACAAAGGACTTGACTTGCCAACAGTAGCGTCAGAAGTACTTGATTTTTGGAAGAAAGAAAATATATTTGAAAAGAGTGTAACCACTCGCGAAGGTGCTGAGCCTTACGTATTTTTTGAAGGTCCGCCTTCAGCTAACGGTTTACCGGGAATTCACCACGTGATGGCACGTGCGATTAAAGATATTTTTTGCAGATATAAAACTCAAAAAGGTTTTCAGGTAAAAAGAAAAGCCGGTTGGGATACGCACGGATTGCCTGTAGAATTAGGTACTGAGAAAGAACTTGGAATCACAAAAGAAGATATTGGGAAAACCATTTCTATCGAAGAATATAACGAAGCGTGTAAAAAAACCGTAATGCGTTATACCGACGTATGGAATGATCTGACCGAAAAAATGGGATATTGGGTAGATATGGAAGATCCGTATGTGACTTACAAACCCAAATATATGGAGTCTGTCTGGTGGCTTTTGAAACAAATCTACGATAAAGGTTTGTTGTACAAAGGATACACAATTCAGCCGTATTCTCCGAAAGCAGGAACAGGATTGTCTTCTCACGAAGTAAATCAGCCCGGAGCTTACCGTGATGTTACAGATACAACGATTGTAGCGCAGTTTAAAACATTGCCGGAAACATTGCCAAACTTTTTAAAAGGTTTTGGAGATATTCACATCTTAGCCTGGACGACAACTCCGTGGACATTGCCTTCGAATACCGCCTTGACCGTTGGGCCAAAAATTGACTACGTTTTAGTAAAAACTTTTAATCAATATACTTTTGAACCTGTAAATGTTATTCTGGCTAAAAATTTAGTTGGAAAACAGTTCGGGAAAGGATTTTTTGCCAGTGAAGACGATGCTGATTTCGACAAAGTGAAAAATGGCGACAAGCAACTTCCGTATAAAATTTTAGCGGAAGCGAAAGGTGCTGACTTAGTTGAAATCCGTTACGAGCAATTATTGCAATACGTATTGCCTTACCAAAATGCGGAAAACGCCTTTAGAGTAATTGCCGGAGATTTCGTAACTACCGAAGACGGAACCGGAATTGTACATACCGCTCCAACTTTTGGTGCAGATGATGCTAAAGTAGCAAAAGAAGCAAAACCGGAAATTCCGCCAATGTTGGTTTTAGATGAAACCGGAACAGCAGTTCCTTTGGTTGATTTACAAGGGAAATTCACTTCACACTTAGGTGATCTTGCCGGTAAATATGTGAAAAACGAATATTATGACGAAGGACAAGCGCCAGAGCGTTCTGTTGATGTTGAAATTGCTATTCGATTAAAAGAAGAAAATAAAGCCTTTAAGGTTGAAAAATACGTACATAGTTATCCACACAGCTGGAGAACTGATGAGCCGTTATTATATTATCCCCTAGACTCTTGGTTCATTAAAGTAACCGATGTAAAAGATAGAATGTTCGACCTGAACGAAACTATCAATTGGAAACCTAAGTCTACTGGTGAAGGACGTTTTGGAAACTGGCTGAAAAATGCCAACGACTGGAACTTATCTCGTTCTAGATATTGGGGTATTCCGTTGCCAATTTGGAGAACCGAAGACAAAAAAGAAGAAGTTCTTATTGGCTCTGTTGAAGAATTATACAACGCGATCGAAAAATCTGTCGAAGCCGGTTTTCAAAAAGAAAACCCATTCAAAGGTTTTGAAATCGGAAACATGTCTGAAGCAAATTATGATTTAATTGATTTACACAAAAATGTTGTCGATCAGATAATTTTAGTTTCTGCTTCCGGACAACCAATGAAACGCGAAAGCGATTTAATTGACGTTTGGTTTGATTCCGGAGCGATGCCTTATGCACAATGGCATTATCCTTTCGAAAACAAAGACAAAATCGATGAGAATAAAGATTTCCCTGCGAATTTCATTGCAGAAGGTGTCGATCAGACTCGTGGATGGTTTTATACTTTACATGCAATAGCCACTTTAGTTTTTGATAAAGTTGCCTATAAAAATGTAGTTTCGAATGGTCTGGTTTTAGATAAAGACGGAATAAAAATGTCTAAAAGTAAAGGGAATACGATAGACCCTTTTAAAACCATCGAAGAATATGGTCCTGATGCCACTCGCTGGTACATGATTATGAATGCAAATCCATGGGATAACCTGAAATTTGATTTAGATGGAATTGCTGAGGTTCGCCGTAAATTCTTCGGAACATTATACAACACCTATTCATTCTTTTCGCTGTATGCCAATATCGACGGATTTAAATATGCTGAAGCGGAAATTCCGTTAAACGAAAGACCCGAAATCGATCAGTGGATTATGTCTGAATTGCACACGCTGATAAAATTTGTTGACGAATGTTATGCAGATTATGAACCAACAAAAGCTACAAGAGCAATTTCTGACTTTGTTCAGGAGAACCTGAGTAACTGGTACGTTCGTTTATGCCGTCGTCGTTTCTGGAAAGGCGAATACGCTCCTGATAAAATTGCAGCTTACCAAACACTTTATACTTGTTTACTAACAATAAGCAAATTGAGTGCTCCGGTCGCTCCTTTTTTCATGGATAAATTGTACCGGGATTTAACAGTTTCAACAGGGACTGAGGGTTTTGCCAGTGTTCACTTGGCAGAGTTCCCAAAATTTGTCGAAAACTTTGTTAATAAAACGTTAGAAAGCAAAATGCAGAAGGCGCAAACCATCTCATCATTGGTTTTATCACTCCGTAAAAAGGAAATGATCAAGGTGCGTCAGCCTTTACAAAAGGTAATGATTCCGGTACTTGACGATAATCAACGTGCTGAAATCGAAGCTATTTCCGAGCTTATAAAAGCGGAAGTAAACGTGAAAGAAATCATGCTTTTAGACGATGCTTCAGGTGTTTTGGTAAAACAGATTAAACCTAATTTTAAGACTTTAGGGCCACGCTTTGGAAAAGATATGGGCTTGATTTCTAAGCAAATACAAAGTTTTTCTTCCGATCAGATCAATCAGTTGGACAAGCAGGGGACGTTAGATATTGTTATTGCTGGAAATAATGTAACTTTATCATTAGAAGATGTCGAAATAACGTCTCAGGATATCGAAGGATGGCTCGTTGCAAATTCAAACGGAATCACAGTTGCGCTTGATATAACAATCACCGAAGATTTGAAAAAAGAAGGTATCGCAAGGGAAGTAGTAAACAGAATTCAGAACATCCGTAAAGATTCAGGATTTGAGGTTACTGATAAGATTAAAGTGCAAATTAAAAGAACCGGCCTTTTAGAGGAAGCTATTTTAAAAAATGAAGACTATATTAAGTCTGAGACATTAACAGATAATTTGGTTTTTACAGATGCTTTGGAAAGCGGCATAGAAATTGAGTTTGATGATATTAAAACAATGATATTAATTTCAAAATAATATAAAAATGGTAGATGAAATTACAAGATACTCTGACGCTGATTTGGCGGAGTTCAAAGAAATAATCCAAAATAAAATACAAAAAGCACAAGCCGATCTGGATTTAATAAAAAGTGCTTACATGAATGATTTGAATAACGGAACAGATGATACCTCTCCAACTTTCAAAGCCTTTGAAGAAGGAAGCGAAACAATGTCAAAAGAAGCAAACTCACAGTTGGCTATCAGACAGGAAAAGTTTATTCGTGATTTGAAAAACGCATTATTCCGTGTAGAAAATAAAACATATGGTATCTGCAAAGTAACAGGTAAATTAATCGGTAAAGAAAGACTGAAAATTGTACCTCACGCTACAATGAGTATCGAAGCAAAAAATCTGCAACGATAAGATATACTAAATTATGAAACGCTCCTTTTGGGGCGTTTTTTTATATATAAAAATGTGAAGTGATTCCTTAATCCGTGCTCTGCTTTGAAAGAAGATGCGGCAGTTAACAGGATTGAAAAATATTGCATTAATTAGAACTGTCCCGATTATAAACAGTTCTAATTAAGCAATGGTGAATTGCATTAAGCTAAATTCTTTTCGAGTTCTAATTTATGTTTTTTCAGGATGGCTCTTGTCATTCCTAAATTGGCTTTGCTGGAGTCTGCAGCCAGGTAAATCATAAATTTTTTGTTGGGTGAAATGTCAATAATGTGAATTTGTGTAGAAAGCGTAATTAAGATATCTTCAATATCCTGATTTAAATTCAAAGCTTTCACGGCGTTTAATTTTGCTTTTACAACTTCAAGATTGTAAGCAGCTGCCAATTCAGGATCAAAAGAAGGGTCTAAACTTAAATTACCAAAGCTTAATCCTGATTCAATTTCGGTTACGGCAATAGCAATAAAACCGTTTACATTTGTTTTCATTTCATTTAAAAACACGTTTAAAAAGTCGTTACTCATGGTTTTGTGGTATTTGTGGTTAATAGATTTATGTTATTTCAATAGGGAATTTTTGCTTAATTCTGTCGAAAGTTCCTCTGTTGTACGCATCAATAATCCGAGGTTGCTCCCGTCTTTTGAAAAAGCCACTACAAAGTTTGAGCCACTGATCTTATTTCCAATTACAACTCCGTCTGCTGTTTTTAAAAACAACTGTTTCAGGGAACCTTTATCCAGATCAGCTAAAAATTTTTCACTCATAGATAAAATCGCAGCGCTCATTGCCGCTACACTGTCTCCGTAATCTAAGTGTAATGATGTGATTAGTTTTCCTTTTCCGTTTAAAATTAGCGCTGATGTAGATTTAGTGTTAACCAGAAAATCGTTCAGGATGGTCGTGATTTCATTCATTTTGGAAGGATTTAAGGAGTTGTTAAAATATATTGATATTGATAAAATTTTTAAAGTATCGGGATGTATTATGACTAAACAACTGTTAATTTTTCTAACAAATATAAATTATTTTATGTATTATTGTATTGCCGAATCAAAATAATTTTATTTTTTTTACTATAAAAAACTTACATTATGAATAAAGTGTTGAAATTTAAAGATGTGAACTCGGATGTTGAAAATAGAATGAAAGAATTCGAGAAAATGCGAATTAAATTAAAGTCCCAGATCGCAAAGGATGCCGCTAAAAAAAACGCTGCAGGAAAAGAGGGAAAAGGTTTGTTTAAATCTATTTCCGAATTTTTTACCGATGCCCCTAAAACACCAACAAATTCAAGTGTTAAGAAATAGCTTTTACGAAGCGGGTCAAAAGTTATTTTAGACCTGTTTATTTTATTATAAAACAATTAACGCTCCTTAAGGGGCGTTCTTTTTGATTAAATTATTACTTTTGCCCATCAAAATTTTATAAAATGTCATTACGAAAATCGTACTTCCTCATATTTTTAGTTTTACTTATCGATCAGCTTTCTAAAATCTATGTAAAAACAAACTTTGTCTTAGGTGAAGAAGTGGTTATTGCGGATTGGTTCAGAATTCATTTTATAGAAAATGAAGGAATGGCCTGGGGAACAAAAATTCCCGGCGAATATGGAAAATTAATTCTGACCGTTTTTAGAATTTTTGCTGTATTCGGAATCGGATATTGGCTGGCTGATGCGATTAAAAAACGTCATTCTACTTATTTGATCGTTTCCATTGCCTTAATTTTTGCCGGAGCTGCCGGAAATATACTGGATTCTGTTTTTTACGGAGTAATTTTTGACGACAGTACCCATAATCTTGCGACACTCTTTTCACCAACTCCATACGGAACGTGGTTTCATGGTTTGGTAGTAGATATGTTTTATTTTCCAATCTGGGATGGTAATTTGCCAAGCTGGCTGCCTTTCTTTGGAGGTAAACATTTTATGTTTTTTAATGCTATTTTCAATGTTGCCGATATGGCGATTTCTACAGGTGTTGGTATCCTGTTGGTGTTTAATAAAAGAGCATTCCCGAAACATACCTAAAAATTAGAAAAAACACCAATAAAAAAATTCCAAATTTCAATAGCTGCATGTTATAGCATGTTAATTGGAATTTGGATTTTTTTTTATTGAAAATTTTACATTTTTGGGATTAATATTTATTGTGCTATTTTTACGATACAAAAATCAAACCTATGCAAAGTCCGTCTTTTTCTATCTATGATGCATCTGCGGGTTCGGGAAAGACCTACACTTTGGTTAAGGAATATCTTAAAATTATTCTTTCATCACCCAAAAATGATGCCTACCGCAATATTCTGGCAATAACGTTTACCAATAAAGCGGTTCATGAAATGAAAAGCCGTATTGTGGGAAGTCTTTCTGAATTTACAAAAGACGAACCTTCTGCAAAAGCTATGGATTTAATGGAAGATTTGTCCCGTGAAACAGGTCTTTCGATAATAAAAATCAAGACAAAATCTCAAAGTATAATTAAGCATCTTATTCATAATTATGCTGCTTTTGATATTTCTACCATTGATAAATTCACACATAAGGTAATTCGTGCTTTTGCACATGACCTGAATTTACCCATGACCTTTGAAGTTACGCTGGATACCGAGAATTTATTGGTAGAAGCCGTTGATGCTATTATTGCTCAGGCGGGACAGGACGAAACGCTGACCAAATTACTGATTGATTTTACGATGGAAAAAACCGACGACGATAAAAGTTGGGATGTTTCGCGTGAGATTCTTGAAACCGGAAGATTGGTTCTGAATGAAAATAATAGGAATGAAATTTCTCATTTTCAGGATAAATCCATTGAGGAATTTGTGGCGATAAAAAAGAAAATGTCGGTTTTGTGTGCCGATTTAGAAAAAGAAAATACCGGATTTGCTATACAGACTCTGGAGCTAATCGATAAAAACGGTATCGATTTAAAATCATTTTCAAGGGGAACTTTTCCGAATCATCTCGAAAGTATTCGTGATGGAAAATTCAATCCAAGAAATAAAACGTTTCATGAATTTGAGGATATTGCAATCAATAAAACCGCAAGCGACAGGGCTTTAATTGAAAATCTTATTCCCGAATTGCTTCTTACCCTGGCTAAAATTTATAAAAACTTTGAAAAAAGGGATTTTTATAAAGCCTTTCTGAAAAATATAACACCGCTTTCTCTACTCAATACGGTTAGTAATGAACTGGCAAAAATTCAATCGGAACAAAATATCTTATCGATTTCAGAATTCAATGCCATTATTCATCGTGAAATTCAAAATCAGCCGGCGCCCTTTATTTATGAGCGCTTGGGAGAACGTTACCGTCACTTTTTTATTGATGAATTTCAGGATACGTCAGAAATGCAATGGCAAAACCTGATTCCTCTAATTGATAATGCGCTTTCGGGTCAGGATGATTTTGGAAATAAAGGAACTCTTATGATTGTTGGTGATCCCAAACAATCCATTTATCGCTGGAGAGGAGGAAAGGCCGAGCAATTTATTGAATTAAGTAAAGAAGCAAATCCTTTTGCTAATCCGGATAAAAAACTGGAGCATTTAAATACAAATTACAGAAGCTATAGCGAAGTAATTGATTTTAATAATGCTTTTTTTAAGCTGATTTCTACAGAATTTTCAAATGAAGATTATAAGGATTTATATGAAAATCATAGCTTTCAGAATCCAAATTCTAAAAAAGGCGGGTATGTCAATATTTCTTTTCTTCCCATAATAGAAAAAAATGATTTCGCAGATGAAGAAGAGGTGGCAGAGAAATCAGATTTGTATGTTCTGGCGACTTTAAATACGATTCTAAAAGTAGTTCGGGAAGGTTTTGAGTATAAGGATATTGTAATTTTGACCCGTAAAAGAGGTCAGGGAATCGATATTGCCAATTATTTAACCGAACAAAATATCCCGCTTCTTTCTTCAGAAACGCTTATGATTCAGAATGCTACAGAAGTTCGGTTGATTGTTCATTTGCTGAAATATCTGAATAACAGTGCCGATTTGGAGTCGAAAGCTAATTTTTTGCATTTTTTAGGAACAACTTTAGAAACTGAAATTCCGATTCATGATTTTATCGCAAACGGAATGGCCCAAAGGTTCGAAAGTGATTTCGAGAATTGGCTTTTAACGTTTGATGTATCGCTTTCTTTTGAAGATATCAGAAAGAAGTCTTTGTATGAAGCTGTTGAAATAATCATTGCAAAATTCATTCTTCCGTCAGAAGGAAATGCTTATGTGCAGTTTTTTCTGGATATCGTTTTGGAGCGTGACATCAGAAATCAGGCAGGTATTGCGGATTTTCTCGGTTATTGGGATAAAAACGCAGAGAAATTCAGCATCCCGTCTCCGGAAGGAAATAATGCAGTTCGCATTATGACCATTCATAAATCGAAAGGGCTCGAGTTTCCTGTAGTTATTATGCCCTTCGCTGAAGAAGATTACAACAGGAAACCAAAAGATAAACTCTGGCTGGATACGGAAGAAGCTGATTTGGGTGTTCCGAAAGCTCTAATTGATAATAGTAGTGCAGTTGAGGGTTTCGGTGAAAGTGCATCGGCAGTTTTTAATTTGAAAAAACAAGAAGAACTGCTCGATAATATTAATGTTCTATATGTAGCGCTAACGCGTGCTGAAGAACAATTGTATGTTATTTCACAATCTTTGAAAGAGCGAAAAGACGGAGAATTTCCGAATAATATGGCTTCTTTCTTTATTAAATATTTGATACATAAAGGAATTTATGATCCGGAAAAGACAGAATATGATTTTGGAAACAAAAGGAAGCTCTCTCCGCCGACAAAAAAGACAGATTTAGTTAAAGTAATTCCAATGGTTGCGGAAGTTTTAAATCCGAAAAATATAAAAATTGCACAGCGGGAAGCTTTAATGTGGGGTACTCATCAACAGGAAGCGATTTCGTACGGAAATGTAATTCATGAAATCTTAGCCCTCGTGAAAGATAAAACGGATGTGGATTTGGCTGTTACAAAAGCACTTGAAAATGGACTGATTACTTTTGATCAGACAGAAAAGGTTTTGGCAACACTTCATGAAATTGTAAATCATCCGGAATTAAGTATGTGTTTTAATGGAAATGATAAAATTCTGAATGAGCAAACCATTGTTCAGAAAGAAGGCAAAATCTTAAAACCGGATCGCATTGTTCTGACCAAAAATAAAGAAGCGTATCTGCTGGATTATAAAACGGGTGTCAGTAATGCAAAATACACGAAACAAATTCAGGAATATCAGGATGCTATTGAAGATTTAGGGTACAAAGTGTTAAAAAGAGCTTTAGTGTATATAGGAACAGATGTCGATGTGGTAAATTTGTGATGAAATTAATCAGATGTTAAGAGGTTGACTTCTGTAAGTTGTTAATTTTTAACATATTAAATAAATAAAAATGTACGGTAAAATTAAAGATCATTTGCAAAGTGAGTTGCAAACTATTGAAGAAAACGGAATTTTTAAAAAAGAACGTATTATAACGTCGGCACAAGATGCTGAAATTACGATTTCAACCGGAGAGAAAGTTTTAAATTTCTGTGCCAATAATTATTTAGGACTTTCATCGCATCCCGAAGTAGTTCAGGCTGCTAAAGACGCTATGGATACACATGGTTTTGGAATGTCGTCTGTTCGTTTTATTTGTGGTACACAGGATATTCATAAAACATTAGAAAAAAAGATTGCGGACTTTTATGGTACAGAGGATACTATTTTATATGCAGCCGCTTTTGATGCTAATGGAGGTGTTTTTGAGCCATTGCTGGGCGAAAATGACGCTATCATTTCTGATAGTTTAAATCATGCTTCTATTATTGATGGTGTGCGTTTGTGTAAAGCAGCCCGTTATCGTTATGAGAATAGTAACATGGAGGATCTGGAACAGCAGTTAATTAAGGCTACTGAAGCAGGTGTTCGTTTTAAATTAATTGTGACCGATGGTGTTTTCTCTATGGACGGTGTTGTTGCTCCACTAGATAAAATCTGTGATCTGGCTGATAAATACGATGCTTTGGTGATGGTCGATGAATGTCATGCTGCCGGATTTATTGGTGCAACCGGTAAAGGGACACTTGAAGCAAAAGGGGTTATGGGGAGAGTTGATATTATCACAGGTACACTTGGTAAAGCATTAGGTGGCGCTATGGGTGGTTACACAACAGCAAAGAAAGAAATTATTGAATTGTTGCGTCAAAGATCAAGACCTTATTTGTTTTCGAACTCGCTGGCACCGGCAATTGTTGGCGCTTCTATTAAGGTTTTTGAATTATTGGAAAAAGACACTTCTTTAAGGGATAAATTAGAATGGAATACGAACTACTTTAAAGAAGGTATGAAAAATGCCGGATTTGATATTATAGACGGTGATTCTGCAATTGTTCCGGTTATGTTGTACGATGCAAAATTATCACAAACAATGGCAAATGAACTTTTGAAAGAAGGGATTTATGTGATCGGTTTCTTTTTTCCTGTTGTGCCGAAAGAGAAGGCAAGAATTCGCGTACAGCTGTCAGCAGCGCATACAAAAGAACATTTGGACAAGGCGATAAGTGCTTTTGTATCAGTTGGTAAAATGTTAAAAGTTATATAATTCCCATTTTATTGAATTTTTGTAGGTTTTTTTTAACATTTCATTTTGTATTTAAAAAATTTGGTGTTACTTTTGCTTGTAATTAACTAAATTGTAATTAAAAAAATTAAGTATGAAACATCTTAACAAACTTTTAGTTGCTGTAATGATGGTGATGGGGTTAGCTTCTCACGCGCAAGACAGTAACAATCCATGGGCTATCTCTTTTGGAGTTAATGCCGTTGACACTAGAACTAGTGCAAGTCCAGAACATGTTGACTTTTTTCCGGCGCATTTCTCTCAGCCATTCGCTGTAAAAGACAACTGGAATATCCTTCCATCTTTATCTTACATTGGAGTGTCTAGATATGTAGGTTCAGGATTTTCTGTTGGTTTACAAGGGTCTGTGAATAAAATTGACAAATATGTTCGTTTTGCTCCAAATGCTCCAGGGCATGATGCAAGAGGAATGATTGTTGAAAATCCAGGTGATTTGATGTATTACGGGATTGATGCTACTATCAAGTACAGCTTCCAGGAATTAATCAAATCTAAAGTAATCGATCCTTCGTTATCTGTTGGTGGTGGTTATGTTTTCTTCGGAGACAGCAGCTACGGAACAGTTAACCCAGGTGCTGGAATAACTTTCTGGTTTACTGATGCTATCGGTTTAGAGCTTGCTACTAAATACAAATGGTCTGTTTCTGGAGACAGAGAAGATGCAGCTGGTGTTCCAGATGCTCCATCTCACTTCCAACACACTGCTGGTTTAGTTTTCAAATTCGGAGGTAAAGATACTGACGGAGACGGAATTTATGACAAAGACGATGCTTGTCCAGATGTTGCTGGTTTAAAACAATTCAACGGATGTCCTGATACTGACGGAGACGGAATCGTTGACGCTAGTGATGCTTGTCCAGATGTTTTTGGTTTAGCTGCATTAAACGGTTGTCCTGATACTGACGGAGACGGAATTGCTGATAAAGATGATGCTTGTCCAGATGTTGCTGGTTTAGCTGCTTTAAGAGGTTGTCCAGATGCTGACGGTGATGGTATTGCTGATAAAGATGACAAATGTCCTACAGTTGCTGGTCCAAAAGAAAATGGTGGTTGTCCTTTCTTAGACGCTGATAAAGATGGTGTTTTAGATAAAGATGATGATTGTCCTACAGTTGCTGGTCCTGCTAGTAACAGAGGATGTCCAGAAGTTACTTCTGAGGCGTTAGAAGACCTTAAAGTTCAAGCTAGAGCAATCTACTTTAACTCAGGTAAAGCTACTTTCAAATCAGGAGACAAAGAAACTCCAGCTAGATTAGATGCTATTAAAGAAATCCTTAAAAACTATCCAAACGCGAAATTCAGCATTGAAGGTCACACAGATAGCGATGGTTCTGACAAATTGAACCAAAAACTTTCTGAAGACAGAGCTGCTGCTGTAATGAACGCTTTGATCGAAAGAGGAGTAAATGTTGATAACTTAGTATCTAAAGGTTTTGGTGAGTCTCAACCAGTAGCGAGTAACAAAACTCCTGCAGGTAAAGCACAAAACAGAAGAACTGAAATCAAACACATCGGTTCTAAATACGAAGGTAAATTGTAATTTACTTTCTAAATAAATTCTAAAAGCCATTCTTAATTGAATGGCTTTTTTTATTTTTATAAAATGATAAATACTTCTTTTCTCGGAAAAATAGCAACTGTTATAATTCAGGATTATTCAGGTAAACTTGCTGAAACAACTATTATCCTGCCAAATAAAAGAGCAAAGGTTTTTTTAATTGAAGCTTTAAAAAAAGAAACGACTCACACGATTCTTTCTCCTGATATAATTAGTATAGAGGATTTTGTACAGGATGTCGCGTCCATTCGTGCTGTTGATTCAATTGAACTTCTATTTGAATTTTACGAAGTATATCTCTCTGTTACAGAAAAACAAAACCAACAATCATTCGAATTATTTGCCAATTGGGCAAAAACGCTTCTACAGGATTTTAATGAAATTGATCGCTACTTATTAGAACCTTCCCACGTTTTGTCTTATCTGAAAGATATCGAAGACATTAAAAAATGGGGAATAGAGGTTGAAAATAAAACAAAACTTTTAGAAAATTATATTGAGTTCTGGAAACTTCTCCCTTTGTATTATGAGTCTTTATACAATCATTTGCTTCATAAAGGAATAGGGTATCAGGGTTTGATTTATCGGGAAGCGGTTCATAATTTAAATCATTTTTCGAATACAATCTCAGGACGTACCTTTGTTTTTGCAGGTTTCAATGCCTTGAATGCCGCTGAAGAAAAAATCGTGCAGCATCTTTTGGCCTTAGATCAGGCTAAAATTTATTGGGATGTGGATCAGACTTTTCTTAATGACCCTTATCATGATGCAGGTCTTTTTGTGCGTCGCTTTAAAGAAAACTGGAAACACTATAAAACAAATCCTTTTGAGTGGATTGTTGATGACTTTTCACAATCAAAAAACATTCAGGTAATCGGAACTCCAAAAACGATTGGCCAGGCTAAACTAGCCGGAAGTATTATCGAAAAAATAGTAGCTGAAAACCCTTTAACCTCCCTGGATAAAGTAGCCATTGTTTTGGGTGAAGAGAATTTACTAATGCCTGTTTTATATGCTTTGCCTTCTTCGGTTGGAGCTTTGAATATTACTATGGGATATTCCAGTAAAAATAATCCATCGCAAATATTGATTGCGAAATTATTTAAAATGCATACCAATGCGCTCTCCAGAAAAGGCGAAAGCTATGTTTTCTATTATAAAGACGTACTGGATATTTTAACGCATCCGTTAGTGGAACCTTATGCAGGTGCCGGTAATCTGGTTAAGATTATAAAAGAGAATAATTATACTTTTATTACCCACAACAGATTGTTCGAACTCAATTCGAATGTATCGGATCTTTTTAAGTTGCTTTTTCAAAAGTGGGAGAACGGATCGGTGGCAGTTCTCGAAAATATTTCAACTCTTTTGCTAGTCATAAAAGAAAATTTCAGCAACGACAATGAAGAGGAAAAAATTGCCAAAGCTTTTGTCTTTGCCATTTTCAAAGTAATCAATAAGCTGATAAATTATTATTCCAAACATAAACATATCGACAATATTGATACGCTGTATGCAATTTACAAACAGGTTATTGATGTCGCTGAAGTTTCTTTTGAAGGTGAGCCTCTGAAAGGACTGCAAATTATGGGAGTCCTCGAAAGTCGTGTTCTGGATTTTGATACTATAATCGTAACTTCTATGAACGAAGGGAAATTTCCTGCCGGGAAGTCCCAAAATTCATTTATTCCGTATGATGTAAAAAGAGAATTAGATTTGCCGACTTTTAAAGAAAAAGATGCTATTTATACGTATCACTTTTATCATCTGCTGCAAAGGGCAAAAAATATTTACCTGATTTATAATACCGAAAATGATGGTTTAGATGCCGGAGAGCGCAGTCGTTTTATTACGCAGCTGGAAGTCGAAAAGCAAGTAAAACATAACCTTACTTTTGATATCTATAATCCTGTTTTGCCAACAACGGCTTACCAGCCAATGGTGATTCCAAAATCTGAAGCGGTTATGGAGCGATTAAAAGAAATTGCCGTAACTGGTTTTTCTCCGTCAGCTTTAACAAGTTATATACGGAATCCGATTGAATTTTATTTTCAGAAAATCCTTCGAATCCGCGAAGTGGAAGAGGTCGAAGAAAATATTGCCTTAAATACGCTGGGAACTATTATTCATGAAACTTTAAAAGCCTTATACGATCCTTTTGTGGACAAATTTATTTCTGAATCGGATATAAAAAATTGCTTTAAGCTGTTGGATGACGAAGTATTAAGGCAATTTAAACTGGTGTATAAAGAAGGGGAAATTAAAAAAGGACGAAATCTTCTGGCTTTTGAAGTAGCCAAACGAAATGTTTCTAACTTCCTGAAAATGGAACTGGAGTCGATTGTAAACGGAGACGCCATTAAAATCATTGCTTTGGAAAAAACATTTGAGCGTCACTTCAACCATCCTGATTTGCCATTTCCTGTCTTAATTAAGGGAAATGTGGACAGAATCGAGATGCGAAACGGGAAAGTAAGAATTATCGATTATAAGACCGGAAAAGTAGAAAAAACAAATGTAGTACTGAAGTCGTGGAATGGATTGACTCAGGAGCTTAAAAACGATAAAATCATTCAGGTTCTGGCTTATGCGTTTATGTTTGAGGAAGAAGCTGGTGCTATTCCTATGGAAGCCGGCATTATTTCCTTCAAAAATTTAAAATCAGGATTTCTTCCGTTTGGGTTTAAAGAAGAGAAAGAATTGGATATTACGGTTACAAAAGAAATTCTGAACAGTTATTTAGAAGAAGTGGCTTTACTGCTAAAGGAAATTTTTGATGCCGCTATTCCATTCGAGGAAAAAATAAATTAGATCACTAAGCTGTAAAAAGACGATTTTATTACCGGTTGAAAAGTAAAGGATAAACAGTTTTTGTAAAGAAAAGCATATTCAATTCGTTTTCAACAAAAAAATAAAAGAGGTGTGCGATGGTAAATTATGCCACTTTGAAATTAAAACAGTTCTTTTTAATCATTCAAAATTTGTTTCATCAGAAGAAACTTGCGACTCATTATCACTTGCCAGGATTGACTGGTTCAATGAACGGGTCACGGAAAATTCAAAATTTCAGGGCCTGATTATTATCAATTCAAATTGTGAAAATGTAATCATGATTTCAACCCGGTTAATTTTATGCAAAAATGGTAAGTTGCATGCTGTAAGTAAAAAAGCGGAAATTGTTAGAGAACAATTTCCGCTTTTTTTGTAAGTAGTTTTTAGCTGAATATTTTTTTAAAGAAGCCTTTCTTTTTCTGTTCCTCCGTTATAGTATTGTTTATACTTCCGTTCTCAAAACGAAATCTTCTAAACTTCATCAGTTTTACATTTAGGTCAAAGCGTAATTCGTCTACCGTTTTCATCTGGATAATTTTTTTGCAAATTTATGAAAAACTTCCCGTAAACCCGCTTACACCAAAGGTTAATCACGTCATTTGAATTTTATTGAACAGATTGTTGTAATTATAGTTAAATTTCTTTTTTCTGTTAATTTTTTTTGCAGAATTTATTTTAAAAATAGTTAAAAATTAAAGGATAAATAAAAGTAACTCAGGTAATTAGAAGGGCTGTTTTTTTAACAAGTGTTTAGCGCACAATTCTGTTTATTGAAAATATCTTTGAAGATTCTTAAATTTTTTTACAACAGCAATATGATTGATTTAAATACACTGGTGGAGGAAACCGGAGCGGAATCCGGATTGGTTTTTAATATAGATGGAATTTTGATGGAGTCTGTTAATCTTGAATATGACGGGAATGTAGCGGCAATGATAGGGATGATATTGAAGATGTGTTTGGAAATGACGGAAGATGTGAATAATGGAGATTTGAAACAAGTAATGATTAAGAATAACGACGGTATCGTGGTAGCGAATAAGAATTCGGACGATAATTGTGTTGCGCTGCTTTCTAAAGATATTAGTAAAATGGGACTTCTGTTACGCAGAATGGATACCGTTTTCAACAATTAATTAAATACAATTAAAACATGTCAGATTTTTTACAGAATTTTCAAAACGATTTAAAAGAGAATATTAATGGATTTATTGCCGTTTCAGTAACTGAGGTTGAAACAGGAATGTCTTATTGTTCACTTTCTTTAAATCCAAATTTTGACCCTGAATTAGCATCCGCTTATAATTTAGAAGTCGTAAAAGCAAAATTGAATGCCATCAAAGCTTTAGGATTAGATCAAAAAATCAATGATATCTTAATTACACTAACAGATCAGATACACATTATAGATGTTTCTGAAGATGGTAAATATTTTATTTACCTTGCGGTTGATGCTACCAAAGCAAATCTTGGATTAACAAGAGCAACTTTGGCGAAATTCAAAAAGGATATTATCTCAAAATTATAATGTAATTTTGCCCCCAATAATGAGAAAAAGGCTGTTTCAAAATTTTTTGAACAGCCTTTTTTGCTTTTGCAGGTTGTGATTTATTTAAAGAAATCAGCTAATATTACTTTCAATTCTTCTTTGTTTTCAATCTGACTCATATGTCCATCGTCAAAAGAAACAAGTTCTGCAGTTGTATCTTCTATTTGTGTTATGTTTTCTTCGTAGTTTAAAACCGGATCTTTCCTGCCTAAAACCAATAAAACCGGAAAAAGATTTCCGCGTAATAGTGCCTCCCTGTCTTTTCTGATTTTCATTCCTTCTAAAGAAGCTACAATTCCCTGTAATGGAGTCTTTAAGGCCTGAATTTTAACTTTCTCAATTTCTGCTGCTAATTTTGTTCTGTTGTTTTCACTAAACAAATTCGCTATAGCGAGGCTTACAAAGGCTACATAATTTTGTTTCACCGCTTTAATGGCGCGGGTTCTGTTTAATTTTTTCTCGGCGCTGTCTTCTTTGGCAGTAGAATTTAATAAAACTAATTTCTTAATGCTGGCCGGATATAATTCAGCCAGAGCCAAAGCAACATAACCTCCCATAGAATGTCCTGCAACAATTGCTTTTCCGATTTTTAAATGTTCTAAAACTTCCTGGACAACATGGGCATTATCTTCCATAGAATGTACATAGCCCAAAGAATCCGATTCTCCGTGGCCTAATAAATCGATTGTGACAACTCGGTATTCTTCAGAAAAAAGAGCAACATATTCCTGCCACATTGTTTTGTTTTCCAGAAAACCGTGCAGCAACACAATTGCTGTTCCTTGGCCGGAATCGGTATAAGATATTTTGGTGTTTTTGTATAATAGCGTTTTCAAGACGTTTGATTTAAGTATAAAATTAAGGTATTATTTTAAAACGGCAGTAAAATTAAAACGGCTCGCATTTCTGAAAGCCGTTTGTTTTTTATGATTTCAAAAAGGAATTTATTTCTAGGAAAAACTTTTCCCGAGCATCCAGCCATCCATAATGTTTGGAATGTTCGAGGAAAACCAGTTTTGAATTGGGAAGTGTCTGATGTGCCAGTTCTCCAATTTCGTTACTGATAATATCTTCTTTTCCCTGAATGATCAGCACCGGATTTCTGAATTGTTTCAATTTCGTTTTGCAGTCAAAATTCATTTTCTGCATATCACCCCATAACAGCCCGTTTATAGTCGAATTGCCTTGTGTTAATCTTTCGGCGATTATTGGGGCATATTGCTGATCGTAAACATAGGCAGGTGCCATAGCTCTTCCTCTTCCGATTCTTGCTGTGTATGAAGTATCGCCTTTTTCGATTTTAGTATTCCAGTAATTCAGGGAATCTTTTTGAGACTGATTCAGGCCCGCTTCTATAAGGTTGGCGCTTTTCAGCAAAGTCAGATCAACACCTCCGGAAGACGATAAAATTAATTTGTCGATACTTTCCGGATAAAGGGTCGCATAATAAGAAGCCAGCATTCCTCCAAAAGAATGCCCGAGAATGTTCCATTTTTTGATTTTAAGATGTTTTCTCAATGACTCGATATCACCAGCCATTAATTGCATCGAAATAGTCTTAGCGTTTAAATTTGTCAATTTTGATTTTCCCGTTCCCCTTTGGTCGTAAATAATGGTTTCCTGATTTTCAGACAGCTTTTTGGCCATGTCTTCAAAACCATTACTGTTCATTCCCGGTCCGCCATTAATAATTAAAAGCGGTTCACCTTTTCCGAATGTTTTATAGTACGTCAGGCTGGAATCACTGTTCTTAGCATAGCCTTCCGTTTGAGCGAAAGCCTTACCAAGAAAGATCAGACAGGTAATTAGAAAAAGCTTTTTCATTGCAATGCTTATGAATTCATTAAACTCTCGATTTCATCTGCTTCAATCGGAATATTGCGCATCAGGTTAAATGGCTCTCCTTTTTCCTGCACCACAACGTTGTCTTCCAAACGGATTCCGAAACCTTCTGCCGGAATGTAGATTCCTGGTTCAACCGTAAAAACCATATTGGCTTTCATGGGTTCGTGCAGCAATCCGTAATCGTGCGTGTCCAGTCCCATGTGGTGGGAAGTTCCGTGCATGAAATATTTTTTGTAGGCTGGCCATTCCGGATTTTCGTTCTGAACATCGGCTTTGTCAATTAAGCCCAGACCCAGTAATTCAGAAGTCATGATTTTACCTACTTCAATATGGTATTGTTTCCAAAGTGTTCCCGGAGTCAGCATTTTGGTGGCTTCGTTTTTTACTTTTAGAACCGCATTGTAAACTGCTTTTTGTCTTTCGGAATATCTCCCTGAAACCGGAATTGTTCTGGTCATATCGCTAGAATAGTTAGCATATTCAGCCGCTACATCCAGTAAAATCAAATCACCGGCTTTACATTGCTGGTTGTTTTCGATATAATGCAAAACGTTTGCACTGTTTCCTGATGCAATAATTGGGGTGTAAGCAAAACCTTTAGAACGGTTGCGAATGAATTCGTGAATCAGTTCAGCTTCGATTTCATATTCGGTCACATTTGGTTTTACAAACGATAATAATCTTCGGAAACCTTTCTCGGTAATATCACATGCCTGCTGAATCAAATCGATTTCTTCGCTTTCTTTTACAGAACGTATGCGTTGCAAGATTGGGTTGCTTTTCGATACGTTGTGTGCCGGATAACGTTCTTTCCACCATTTTACGAAACGGGCTTCACGGGTTTCTGTTTCCACGGTAGCACGGTAATGTTCGTTGGTGTTGATGTACATCGTGTCGGCATACGTCATCATTTCGTTCAAAATTTTATGAAAATCCTGTAACCAATACACCGTTCTGATTCCTGAAACCTGAAAAGCGCGTTCTTTACTTAGCTTTTCACCTTCCCAAACTGCAATATGATCGTTGGTTTCTTTCAGGAAAAGAATCTCTTTTTGGTTCTCGTAAGGCGCATCCGGAAACAAAAGCAAAATACTTTCTTCCTGATCGACACCGCTCAGATAAAAAATGTCTCTGTGTTGTGCAAACGGCAAAGTACTGTCGGCACTAACGGGGTAAATGTCATTGGAATTGAAAACGGCAACACTGTTAGGTTTCATTTCTGCCGTGAATTTTCTGCGGTTTTTTACAAAAAGAGCGCTGTTTATTTGATGATATTTCATAATAATTTCGTTTTTGAACTTCGAATTTCAAAATTACATTTTTTTACAGAAGTGGCGTATAATTGATTTATTAAAGTTTTCTTATTTGTTTGGGATTTTTTCTCTCGCAGATTTGGCGGATTAAGCAGATTTTTTCTTTTGATCTTAATAATGTTTTTTAGCCCTAAAGAACACTAGGGTTTACGCAAGTACACAAAGCTTTTACACAATCTTGTCATTTCGACGAAGGAGACTCGAGCGATAGCGAACAGACGAAGTAAATCTCAGCAAGTAGCTCTACAAAGATTGATAAGTTTTGGGGCGTATCCCTCTGGCTTTTCGCGATAGCTATCGGGATTCGGCTATATTTTTTATTCAGTTTCACTTCACAAAAGGATATCGCCTCTATGCCTCACGCGAAACTCGTTTTTGTGAGAAATGAAGTTTTGTGAAAATAATAAATATCTTTGAGACGAGCCTTTTTAAAAATGCTTTTTAAAATTTATAAATGGAGAAAAAAAAACATCATTATGTTTGGCGGGATTATTTACGTTCTTGGAGTTCAGGTGAATATGTTTTTACATATTCAAAAAGGCAAAATAAAATATTTACTTCTAATTTAATGGGAGTTGCTATGGAAAAATATTTTTATGCCCTTGAAGAATTTACTCTTGAAGAAGAAATAAAGTTAAAAGAAATCGTTAAAGCTTGTAGCAATGAAGCTGTGGTTGACCTTAATTTAGAATTATATGAATCCTTTATTATTTACTCTAAAATTCTTAGGTTTCAAAAAGAGAATGCATTTGTAATTGATTCAGAAACTCAACAAGAAAAACTTGATAAAATAACAAAATTAATTAAGTCAAATCTATTTGAAGAATTTCATACAATAATTGAAAACTACGGTAGTAGAATAATTAAAATAAAAAGTTTTGAAGAGATTAGGATGTTTGACGATGGGGATAATCTATTTTTTTTCTTCATTTTTTTATGTTCTCAATTTTTAAGAACAAAAAAAATGAAGAAAAAATTAGAGTTATTGTGTGAAAAAAATGAATTAATAATCCCAAAATTTATAAATATAATTTCTTTAGTTTTTGCAAATTCACTTGCGGTTTCACTTGCAGACAATAAAGATGTGAGATATGTTTTTTATGAAAATAAAACAGATCTTAATTTTATAACTTCTGATCAACCACTAATGAACTTAAAATTTAATGATAAAGATAAGAATGGAAAGACTCTAGAATTTGAATTTTATTATCCTATTAATGCTAGAATTGCTATTCTTATACATTTAAAAAATCAAGAAAATAAATATGAGCATATTTTTATTGACAAAAAAAACGTGAAAGAACTAAATGATCATATATATCATTATGCTGATGATCATGTTTTTGCAAAAACTAAAAGCCAACTAGAAGAATATATGAGTAAAGAAAAGTCATAATTTTTCAGTTTAATCAATCACTTTTATATAAAAAAACCGAAGTTTCCAATTTGAAAACTTCGGTTTTTTCTATAAATATATCTTTCGTATAATTTATTTTTTCTCACTCAACAACTTCTCCAAAAGAGCAACTTTTTCTCTTTCAGCTTCAACCAATCGTTCGTAAAGTTTTTCATTCTTATCAAAAGCTTCAAACATTTTATCAAACGGATTAAAAGTACAGCCATAACTAATAACTGAAGAACCATTGTTGTTGTCAATGTCGAAAGTGTTCCCAATAATATTAAAAACAGCATCTTCAGAAAAGTTTTTTATTACGTCAGATGTTACTCCTAAAGCCTCTGCGATTGCTTTTAGTTTTTCATCATCAACATTTTCACTTCCTTCAATGCTTGAAACAGTTTGCTGGCTAACGCCAATCGCAATAGCAAGTGCTTCCTGCTTCATGTCGCGAAGCTCTCTGATTCGGCTTATGTTTCGCCCGATGTGTCTTGGTTTTGGTGCTGTGCTCATAGTTCAAAGATATTTAAAATTCTTTTATGTTTTTTGGTTTTGATTAAAAACGGATCTTTGTTTGTGGGGTGGATTTTGTAAATTGGTTTCTTAATTTTGTAAACATACAATTTTTCTTACTATTTTTAATTCTGATTGTAGATTTTTATAATCATGATAATAGAAGACAACCATTTCGTTCCCGCAATTAGACGAAATCCACTTTAGTGTCTGTGGCAAAAAGCAGTTCGATTCAATAAAAAAATAAAAATGCATAATTCAGTTTTTAAATTAATTACAATCAAAGAAGTTAAAAATCAATATTCTTTTTTAATCGATCGCGAAGGTTTCGATTATTTTGAAGAGTGGGAAGAGGAGGATTTCTTTTTGGTTGCAGCAGAAAATGTGAGTTTTGAAGGTAATTTTTACCTGGATCTTTATGAAGATAAAGAGAAAAAATGGCTTTCCACGGTCTTGAATCTTCCACTAAAAGAAATGGAAGATATAAGAATCGTCGGGATTTTAATTAATGGAAATCTCTCTGTAAGCGGAACCATCATAAATGCCGAAGGCGATTACGGGCCTTATGTTTTTATTAAAGGAAATGTAAGCTGCCAAAGTATGTTGTTGGGAGGTTCGTATGTTGAAATAGAAGGCAATGTGCGGGCGCAGGAAGTGGTGATGACCTATTACAATCATGGTAATTTTAAATGTTCCGGATGTGTGGAAGCGCCGGTTTTTATTATTAATGATCATAATACAGTATTTTCAGAAAGAAAAAATGATTTGTTTTATTATAATGATAATGGTGATGATGTTGATCCGAAAAATGAATGTGAATATGATGATGAAACTGGCGACGAAATTATATCAAACGAACTTCGAAAATTACTTGATAATCCGCTAATTGAGACTTTTGAAGAATTAGAGCGTGATTTGGCAAGAGGCGAGTTAGTTTTAAAACAAAACCATCCACCGGCAAAAACTTATGAATATTGGCGCGGTCGTGTTTTAGGAAATTATAGAGATCTTAAATTGGTTCCGAAAGAATTTAAAACCGAAGAGCTTTGTAATCTGGCGTTAGATATTACATATTATGCCCTGCCATTTGTGAACAAGGATTTTATTACGCCTGAACTCTGTAGAAAGTTAGTGGAGAAAGATGGTTTTGCAATTCGCGAAATTCCCGATCAGTTTATAACAGAAGAACTTTGCTGGAAAGCAGCTCAAAGCGGAACATTGATTTCATGCATTCCCACTGAGTTTTATTCTGAAGAATTAATCATAACGACTTTTAAAAATGGCAAACATGAACCTAATATTACCGACGTTCCTGCTATATTTATTACGGATATCTTATTGGTAGAATATGTGAAAATAGGCAAAGGGTTATGGCTGGATAAGGTTTGCAAAGAAAATGGAAAAGATAAATTATTGATTTTAAAACGAGTAATTGATTCGGGAATAGAATATTTGGATAACATTTTTGGAAATCATTTCAGTAAAGAAACAGCCGAATATGCTTTTTCTGTTTATAAAAGTCAGGAGGAGTGGAATAAATATGTTCAAAAATATAAGGTTAAATTTGAACGTCTTGGGTTGAATGAATATTTTTAAAGTGAATTATGCAATCAAAAATAAAAATTAGAAAAGTCGAAAAGCAGGATTTAGATTTTGTGTACAAGTCAATTTGTGAACTTGAAAATGAAGAATTAGATTTTGAAGTCTTTGCGGCGATATTCAATGAAAATATTGCTAACCCTAAGAATGTTTATTTGATCGCTGAAAACGAAAACGAAAAAGAAGGTGCAGGTTTTATTAGTTTTCATACGCAGAATCTTCTGCATCATTGTGGTTTGGTTGGTGAAATTCAGGAGTTTTTTATGCATCAAAAGTACCGGGGTCAGGGCGTGGGTCGTTTACTAATTAATGAAATAAAATTTTTTTCAGAGCAGAATAATTTGAAAAGCATAGAAGTAACCACCAACCGAAGAAGAGTAGAAAATGTCCTGATTTATGAAAATCTTGGTTTTACCTTAAGCCATAATAAGTTTACGATTTATAAAGAATAAATATCTATTTTTGACAGTATGATTGACAGAGAAAAAATAATAGAAAACTATATTGCCGGTTACAATCAATTTGATATTGATAAAATGATGGCTGATTTTGATGACAAAATTGTTTTTGAGAATATTCAAAATGCCGAAGTAAACATGACTTTGTCAGGACTGAAGGAATTTAGAAATCAGGCAGAGGAAGCGAAAAAGTACTTCTCGGAAAGAGAACAAACAATTACATTATTCAGCCATTCAGAAAACCAAAGCGAAATTGCTATTGATTACCGCGCCGTTCTGGCAATGGACTTTCCCAACGGAATGCAAAAAGGACAAGAATTAAATTTGAAAGGAAAGTCTGTTTTTGAATTTTCGAATAATAAAATTATTAGATTAGCAGATATAAGTTAAGGTATTTTTTAGCTTAATGACTTTGCTATAATCAACTTTAAATAATCAGGATTGAATAAACATTTAAAATACCTAATCGCACTCTTTCTGGCTTTTGTCGTGATTGCGGGCGACTGTACTTTAGATTCTCAATCCAAATCGGCAGCTTATTATCAGTCTTCGTTTGTTGTTTTAAGGAGAGAATTAAATCTTAAAAGTTCTTTTTTTTACAAATTTGGTGAAGTCGCCTCTTTCAGTAAAACAAGATTTTCAATTGTTTTAAGTTTTCTTAAAATAGAAAATATTTTTACTTTTCAAGTTAAGAAACTGCTTAAACAGCAAGATTTGCTGTACCAAAAACTAACTTCATTTATAAATCAATCTGTTTTTGTAAATGAAATAATTACTTCAAACAATTTCTACAAAAGTTTATACAGCGCTTAGAGATTTTTCTAAGCATTTATGCGTTTCAACGCATTCTATGATAAAATAATGTCTAATCATTTATTATTTTCAAAATGTATAAACACAAAAATAAAACACGTTTAGAGCGATCTAAACGACCACTTCATTGGATAAAAAGAAAAATAGTTGTAATAATCACGGCTTTCATGTTAGGAATGGCAAACGGAATGAACGTGGAAGATCAAACCATTAAAATAAAACAAAATTATACGGAGCAACAAAAAAAGGATTGATTTGGTTGTTTTTTATTTTTTTTAAATAAGATATCGATTTTTAAATTTCTTACATTCGTCCACTCAAAAAAAAACACCAAAAACCAAGATTTATCTATGAAAACAAAAAAATACCTTTTTCCAACGTTATTATTTTTTTCTCTTTTAATGTTCTCCTGTGTCTCTGAGGAAAAGTTGAGTGCTGAAAACACTATTCAATCTTTTAGTATAAGTAAAGGAGGCGTTACTAAAGATTTTACAGTTGTCGATAATTCAATTACTGGTAAAGTAGAAAGTACCTTTGAATTAAATGATCTAAGCTTATCAGTCTTAATTCCTACAGGTGCAACAATAAGCCCTGAACCAAATACAATTAAATCCATTAATGGTTCATTTACTTTGGTAGTTACAGCCGAAAATGGTGATAAGAAAACTTATAATGTAAATATAAATAGAGAGCCAAGTGTTGATAATTTTATTTTAGAATTCAATATTAAAACTCCAGACTTAATGAATGCGAGTATTAATAAAGAAACTGGACTAGTAACAAGGAGGCTACCTGAATTCGTTGATTTAAAAAATTTAAGTGTTGACTTGAAATATTCAAAGTATGCTTCTATTTCACCAGATCCTGCAAGTATTAAGGATTATTCATCTCCTGTAAATTTTACTGTTAAATCTGAATCGGGAATAGAAAAAATTTATCAGGTAAAATTAGAGCGTATGGATGTCAACAGAACAAGATCCTGTACAGAAGCCAATGCATGGAAATGGTTTGGTGGAGATGACAGAACTGATGCACCGGATCTTTTGCCGTATGATAGAAATGTATCGACTGGTCAGACAATTATCCTTGATAAAGATTTAGTTCCATCTGTTTTTAGTGTGAACCTTCGTGAAGGTTTTTATTATTATGAAAATAGTAAAGATTATAATCAGCCTGTAGTTCTGAAATTAATTATAAGAGATGCAAGTCTTAATGTATTAGCAACTACTACTACAGGTGTCTCAGGAGGGTTTAGTGGAGGATTTATTCCTTTTGATTTGCAAAAATTGAACCTTCTTTTAGAGGCTAATAAAACATATGTTTTTTATTGGTATCTAGTGGATGGAGAAAAATTAGGAATTACCGCGAGTAGTCCAGGTAATAATAAAAGCGGATCTGGATTCTGTTTTAACTCTGGCTACTCCGGTGAATCTAAAGTTAGTGAAAATACAAATATTGAAGATTCAAAAGTCATGTTTGAGCACCCTTGGCATTTTAGCATAGAGTTAGAAGGCAAGGAATAATCAGAGGTAAAAAAACCGAAGCAGAAATGCTTCGGTTTTTTTATTTAATTTGGAATTTTTTTATTGGAATTTAAAATTTTATTCCACCCATTTATAATATCTCGCCCCAATCAAATTAGGGATTTCTTTTTCGATTCGGTCTAAAACCCATTCGTTTTTAGGCGTTCGGATGCTTTCTTTTTGTTCTTTTTTGTGAAGGCTTTCGTAAGTTTTAAAATCAATTTCAACACTTTCTTTCAGGTTTTCAAAAAGTTTGGTTTTGGCTAAAGCCGATTGCCATTCGGCTTGAATGGTTCCTTCAAAAACTTTCGATTTCGATCCGCTTCCGTAGGCCAAAAATCCGAATGTAGTTCCGGAAATTTCTTGCTTAGTGTCGTAATAATGAGCCAAAGTCGATAATAATCCCATGAAAATGGATCCGGTGTAAAGATTTCCAATTAAAGAGGAAGCCAGTTCTGCAGGCTGCAATTTTTCGGTTACAAACTTTTTATATTCGTCTGATTTACCAACTTCTTTAATTTTAGATTGATAATCTGCCGATTCGATATTTTCTGAAATAATTTTATCGGCATGGTCTAAAGCATAAATCTCAGACAACATTCTGCGTCCCTGAAAAGAGTATGGAAGGTGCATGATAATGCTGTTCCAGGAATTGTATAAAGTTTCGGTTGTGTTTTTTAATTTTTTGAAAGAGAAGTAAGCATTTCGAGTACGATCCATATAACACTGGTTCGAATACTGACCGTCAAAAACCGGCTGATCCTTATGAATTTCGATTTCGGCTTCTAAGTTGTCAAACCACGGATCATTGTTTTCGTTTTGTGTAATGGCTTCTTTCGTGATAGTTCTGTAAGGTTTAAAAAAGTCGAAAACACCTTTGGTACTGGTAGCCCAATTTTCATCAAAAGCAATAATTCTTGGGTTGGAAGTTACTAACATTGCCAAAGCTCCGGCACCTTGTGTATATTCTCCGGTGGAGTTTAAGTCGTATTTCGCAAAATCGGTGGTCACCACAATTGCTTTTTTGGCAGGATTCAGTTTTACAAAATCAATACAGTTTTGCAAAGCATCAACACCGCCAATGCAGGCAAACGTAAAATCGACAACGTCACATTCCGCCAGGGTATCTTCGCCAAATTTTTGTTCCATCAAACTGATTAGGAAAGAACTAATCGGTTTTGAACTGTCGATGCCGCTTTCGGTTCCGACATAAATCCGGCTGATTTCGTTTAGGTTTATTTGATTCTCAGTAATCAGTTTGGTTAAAGCGTTGGCTCCAAAAACGACTGCGTCCTGATGTACATCGGGCAGAGTCATTTTAATTAATCCAAGACCTTTTTCCAATTTTTCGGGTTCTATGTTTCTGGCAGTTGCCAAAGTTTTTATGGGTAAATGTATGTTGGCCACGTCAAAAGAAATAGCGTCAATTCCTGTTTTCATTCTGATTTTTTTTGAAGCCGATAAAGGTAAAATTATGCTGTTAAAATTCACTTGTTTTCGGTCAATAAAATTCATGATGTCTTTACTTTTGAGGAAAACAACTCAAAAAGTCCTAAAAAATAGCAATTTGGTAATTATATAAAAGTCAGGATTACGTTAAAATCGCTTGTGAAAAATTTCTATTTTCTTGTTTTTAAATAATTTGCAATAAAGTCACGGAAAGCTCTTTAAAATGATTATAAATAACAACGAAATGGTTGTAGTTCATTTGTAATTGCTTTATTTTTGTATAATTTTTTAAAACAAACTACTTAAACTCTTATGGCACAATCTGCACTATTGAATGCTTCCATCTTAAAGAAAGTGGCTATGGCCCTTTCGGGAATATTCTTAATCACGTTTTTAGCGCTGCATGTTTCCTTAAATTTTATTTCTATAATTAGTGAAGATGTCTTTAATGAGGCTTCTCACTTTATGGGATACAATCCGCTAATACAATATGTAATGCAGCCTGTTTTGGCAATTGGTGTAATTTTCCACTTTATAATGGGATTTATACTAACAGCTCAGAATAGCGCGGCAAGACCAATTGCATACGCAAAATACAACGGAGCAGCTAACGCTTCCTGGTCGTCAAGAAATATGATTATTTCTGGATTGGTTATTTTGGCATTCTTAGGATTGCATTTTTATGATTTTTGGTTTCCTGAAGTAAACTATAAATACATAGTTGGTGAGGCACCAAATGCCACAAGATATTATGGAGAGTTAGTTCATAAATTTCACGATCCAATTCGTACCGGAATTTATTGTGTAGCTTTCGTTCTTTTAGGTTTCCACCTTTGGCACGGATTTGCGTCTTCTCTGCAATCAGTTGGGATGCACAATAAATACTCTCGATTCTTAAGTAAAATCGGTTATGGATTTGCGGTTGTAGTACCGGCACTTTTCATCCTAATCGCTTTAGTTCATCATTTCAATAATTAATATCAATTATAATGGCATTAGATTCAAAAATCCCAAAAGGTCCAATCTCGGACAAATGGACAGATTATAAAGATCACATTAATTTAGTAAACCCTGCTAATAAACGTAATTTAGATATTATTATCGTTGGAACAGGTTTAGCTGGAGGTTCTGCTGCGGCTACTTTGGCTGAATTAGGATATAACGTAAAAGCATTTTGTTTTCAGGATTCACCAAGACGTGCACACTCTATCGCGGCACAAGGTGGTATCAATGCTGCAAAAAATTATAAAGGAGACGGTGACTCGGTTTACAGATTGTTTTATGATACTGTAAAAGGTGGAGATTACCGCGCCCGTGAGGCAAACGTTCACCGTTTGGCTGAAGTTTCGGCTAATATTATCGACCAGTGTGTGGCTCAGGGAGTTCCATTGGCTCGTGAATATGGCGGACTTTTAGATAACCGTTCTTTTGGAGGAACTTTGGTTTCCCGTACTTTTTATGCACAAGGACAAACCGGACAACAATTATTGCTGGGAGCTTATTCTGCAATGAACCGTCAGATTGGCCGTGGTAAAATAAAAATGTACAACCGTCACGAAATGCTTGATTTAGTAATCGTTAACGGAAAAGCAAGAGGTATTATCGCCCGTAATCTAGTTACCGGAGAAATAGAAAGACACTCTGCTCATGCTGTAGTTATTGGTTCAGGAGGATACGGAAACGTATTTTTCCTTTCTACAAATGCTATGGGAAGTAACGCAACAGCAGCCTGGAAAATTCATAAAAAAGGAGCGTTTTTCGCCAATCCTTGTTATACACAAATTCACCCAACCTGTATTCCGGTTTCAGGAGATCACCAGTCAAAACTGACTTTGATGTCTGAGTCGTTACGTAACGACGGTCGTATCTGGGTTCCTGCCAAACTGGAAGATGCTCAGGCAATTCGTGAAGGAAAGAAAAAAGCAACTGATTTATCGGAAGCGGAAAGAGATTATTTCTTAGAAAGAAGATATCCTGCTTTTGGTAACTTAGTACCTCGTGACGTCGCTTCACGTGCTGCAAAAGAAAGATGTGATGCCGGTTTTGGTGTTAATAAAACAGGTGAAGCCGTTTATTTGGATTTCGCAGCTGCAATTAAACGTTACGGAACGGAAGAAGCTTATGTAAAAGGTCTGGATGCAAATGATACTGCTTTAGTAACTAAATTAGGAACTGATATCGTAAAAAGTAAATACGGAAACTTATTCCAAATGTACTTGAAAATCGTTGATGAAGATCCTTATGTAACACCAATGATGATTTATCCTGCGGTTCACTACACTATGGGTGGAACATGGGTAGATTATAACTTAATGACTACCATCCCGGGATGTTTCTCAATCGGAGAATCTAACTTCTCTGATCACGGAGCAAACAGACTAGGAGCTTCTGCTTTGATGCAAGGTTTAGCTGATGGATATTTCGTATTACCTTACACTATCGGAGATTATTTAGCTCCGGATATTAAAATGGGTGAAATTTCTACAGACTTACCGGAATTCGTGGAAGCAGAGAAAAATGTAAAAGATCAAATCGACAGATTTATCAATAATAAAGGAACTCATTCTGTAGATTATTTCCATAAGAAATTAGGGAAAATCATGTGGGATAAAGTAGGTATGGCTCGTAATGCTAAAGGTTTAAATGAGGCTATCGAAGAAATTGCTGCTTTACGTGAAGAGTTTTACAGAGATGTAAAAGTGCCGGGAAGTGCTAACGAATTTAATCAGGAATTAGAGAAAGCGACACGTGTTGCCGATTTCTTAGAGTTAGGAGAGTTGTTCGCGAAAGATGCATTACACCGTAATGAGTCTTGTGGAGGTCACTTCCGTGAAGAATACCAAACAGAAGAAGGAGAAGCACTTCGTGATGACGAAAACTTTGCTTACGTTGCAGCCTGGGAATACAAAGGAAAACCAAGTGATGCCGTATTACACAAAGAACCTCTGGTTTACGAAAACATTAAATTAGTTCAAAGAAGCTACAAATAGTATTTAAAGAAGTCTTGATACTTGCTTTAATGCTTAAAACTTATACAAAATGAAACTTACATTAAAAATATGGCGTCAGAAAAACGCCCAGGATAAAGGAGGAATCGTTGATTACCCAATTGACGGAATCGAACCAGATATGTCTTTCCTTGAAATGCTTGATGTTCTTAACGAACAATTGATCAATAAAGGAGAAGAGCCTGTAGCATTTGACCACGATTGTCGTGAAGGAATCTGCGGAATGTGTTCATTATTCATCAACGGAGAAGCACACGGACCGGACAGAGGAGTTACTACTTGTCAGTTACACATGCGTATGTTTAAAGATGGTGATACGATTTTTATCGAGCCATTCAGAGCTAAAGCTTTCCCGGTAATTAAAGATTTAGTGGTTGATAGAAGTTCTTTCGACAGAATTCAGCATGCAGGAGGATTTGTTTCTGTAAATACTTCAGGAAATACCATTGATGCCAATACCATTCCGATTAACAAACATGATGCAGATAAATCTTTTGATGCTGCTGCGTGTATTGGTTGCGGAGCTTGTGTAGCAACTTGTAAAAACTCATCGGCTATGTTGTTCGTTGGGGCTAAAGTATCTCAATATGCATTATTGCCTCAGGGTAAAGTTGAAGCTGTTGATCGTGTTTTAAACATGGTGCACCAAATGGATTTAGAAGGCTTTGGTAACTGTACCAACACCGGAGCTTGTGAAATAGAATGTCCTAAAGGAATTTCTCTTGAAAATATCGCACGTATGAACCGTGAGTATTTAGCGGCAAGCTTAAAAGGATAATTTTAAGAAAATAGTTTTAAATAGAAAAATGGGGTTTTAGGACCCCATTTTTTTTGTTTATACCGTTTCGAGATACTGCCTTTGGCAAGGAAATCTCACAAATTAAACTTAAGAAAGATAAAATTGTAAAGGCCTAAGATTTTCTTTTGATAAAAAGGTTTTAATTCTGCAATGTGGCAAAATTGAAATTAAATTAAATTTGCCACACTTTCCGTGGCAAAAAGAAAATTTTAAAAAAAATGCCACGCTTTTTGTGGCAAAAAAAAAGAAAAATCACATTTGCCACAAAACTATATTATACAAGCGCTGTAAATTCTCGCGAGGATCAATGTCATAGAAATGCTTTTTATTCCGGGCGTTTACTCGTAATACAATTGAGAAGCCTTTATTTCCTGTTTCCCTTTTCCTTCCTGTTGTATAAAACAACTTAAAGTAGTACCGCCAATCTGATCAAAATAGTTAATGTTGATTTTATGAAAACCTTTTTCAAGTTTTGCAACACCATACGCTTCGTTAAGCCAATGAATGCCGTCATTATTGACGATTAATTCATTATCGATAAAAAGCTTCGATCCGTCATCTGAAAGCGTCGAAATGGTATAGTTTCCCGTTTCCGGAATATAGAGGTATCCGTCGAATTTTAAGCCAATATAACGCTCTGTTTTCGATTTCCATTTTTCACTGCTGACCGCTCCTTCAAAAATTCCTGAATTCACAGGTTTTGCCAGTTCTAAATCCTGAACCTGCTGAAATAATTTTCCAGTGAAATACTCATATTTTAAACCTTGTTTGGTTGGGTTTACTGCTAATGCTGCTTTTAAATCCGGATTTTTAACCAATATTTTATTGATAGAACTTTTTCTTCCGCTTGGGCTAATCTGAACCGTTTTGATAGTTCGGTATTCTCCTTTCGGAATATTTATAGTTACTGGCTTTTCATAAAGTTCTGCCGTTTCATCCGGATTGTAACCATCGATGGTATAAAAAATCTGTCCGTTTTTGATCGTTGGTTTTAAATCTAAAACATATTTTGAGGCAATCAAAGCGGTTTCATCAGAACCAAAAGGAGTTGGAACTTTATACAATCTTTTTTGTGCTTCCAGTTTTTCCAAATGATGCGGCATTCTGTTAAGGACAAAATTGTTGTAATTTTTATTTTGAGGCTGCGTCCAGGCAATTTCTGCCAAAGCAAATACCCTTGGATACAGTTGATAATTCAATTTAGCGGGGCTTGTGAGGTATTCCGACCAAAGATTAGATTGAACGCCCATGATATATTTTTGCTCGTCAACCGTTAAACTGTCAACAGGAGTTGGATTGTAATGGTATATTTTGTCTACTGTAATTAACCTTCCAACGGTTAAAGGTTCATTTGGCGAATAGCCCTGATTGTAATCTAAATATAAAACCTGTTCCGGATTCATGATCACAAAATGCTTTTGTTTCGCGGCACTAATTCCTCCGGCTTCTCCGCGCCAGGACATTACAGCAGCATTTGGAGCGAGTCCGCCTTCCAGCATTTCATCCCAGCCCAGAATTTGCCTTCCATTGGCATTCAGGAATTTCTCTATTCGAGTGGTGAGGTAGCTTTGTAGTTGGTGCTCGTCTTTTAAGCCTAAAGCTGCAATTCTTTTCTGGCAATTCGGGCAGGCTTTCCATCTTGCTTTCGGACATTCATCGCCTCCGATATGAATATATTTACTGGGGAATAAAGCGATAACTTCTGTTAAAACATCTTCCAGAAAAGTAAAAGTCTCTTCTTTTCCGGCACAGAAAATATCTTCAAAAACACCCCATGATTCAATAACCTTATACGGACGATCCGGAAAACAGGATAAATTGGGGTAAGCAGTAACGGCTGCCGTTGCATGGCCGGGCATTTCAATTTCAGGAATGATATTTACGTAATGTTCCTCGGCAAATCTTACAACGTCCTTAATTTCTTCCTGTGTATAAAAACCTCCGTACGGATTTCCATCAAAGAACATTGGCGATCGTTCAAATTTATTTCCAACTAAAGTCTGCGCTCTTTTAGAACCGACTTCAGTTAATTTTGGATATTTTTTGATTTCAATTCTCCAGCCCTGATCGTCTGTCAGGTGCCAGTGAAAGTTGTTTAGCTTATAACTGGACATTTGTGTGATAAAATCTTTTATAACATCAACCGGAAAAAAATGACGGCAAACATCCAGATGAAGCCCGCGGTAGCTGTATCTGGGCTCGTCTTCGATGGTTACGCAAGGCATTTTTATTTCCTGATATTTTGTTTTATTCGGCAGCAGCTGCAGCAGACTCTGAACAGCATAAAATAATCCTTCTTCAGTACCTGTAACGGTGATTTTTTTGAAAGTAATATTGATTTTGTACGCTTCTTTATTGAATGAGGCTGAAGGATTTTTAGCAATAAACACCACTTCAACAGTTCCTTTTTTTGAAGGTAGATTTCCATTAACGGCAGCTTCAAAAATTTGTGCCGTTTTAAGTTCTTGCGCACTGAATTTATTATTTTCAAAAACAACTTTTATCCTTCCGTTGAAACGAATGCTGTCTCCTGTTGCTTTGTAGGAGTTTGGAGCAGGAATGATCGAATTGTTTTCAGAAAAAGTTTGGGCATTTCCGAAAGAAAAACAAAATATTAAAAAGAGGAATAGACTTTTTTGCATGGTTGTTTTTTTGGTTTGTTGAACAAATTTAGGATTTGTAAATTACTTTGCATTTTTTTTGCAAAAGAGTTTGGTGTTTAAATGTCTTTAAAATAGATGAATTAACTTTTTTATTACTTTGTGTTATAATTTGTTTCGCAATAATATTGCA
Source organism: Flavobacterium circumlabens (assembly GCF_004345565.1). GTDB lineage: Bacteria > Bacteroidota > Bacteroidia > Flavobacteriales > Flavobacteriaceae > Flavobacterium > Flavobacterium circumlabens. Next base: position 144,399 of record NZ_SLWA01000008.1, read on the forward strand.
TTTATTGTTTACATTTGCTCCTAACAAAATTGAACTTGCATGAGTAATGATAATGAAGTGGTTAATTACACTAAGGAAGAACGTAAAAATCTTATTTTAAAAGAGATTAACTTGCACACCCGTGTAAGTTTTGAAACGCTTTCGGCCAAATTGTTTGTTTCAGAAGATACGGTCAGACGTGATATTAATGAACTTGAATCAGAATCTTTATTGATTAAAGTAAAGGGTGGTGCGATGACAAAAGCCTATCACCATTCTTCATCAAATCAGACTTATGCAGGCGAAGCGAAACAGGTTATTGCACAAAAAACGTTAGGTTTACTTCATGATGGCATGGTTTTGTTAATTGGCGGCGGAACGACCATCAGAGAGTTCATACGCTTGATTCCAAATGATTTAAATCTTACTATTTTTACGGTTACCGTTCTTTCCGCAGTAGAACTTCTGGACAAACCCAATGTTAAAATTATCATGATTGGCGGCAGCATTTCTTCTTACAGCCAAATGTGCGTGAGCGGCGATGTTTACAATCAACTGGCCAACATTAAAGTTGACTTACTGATTTTAGGAACCAATGCTTTAGATATCGAAGGTGGCTTCTCTGATTCTGACTGGGAAACCGTTCAGGTAAAAAAAGCAATGATTCAGGCTTCCGAAAAAACAGCCATTCTGACTATTTCCGAAAAACTGGATACCGTTTTGAAAATGAAAATTGCCAGCTTATCCGAGGTTGATTATGTGGTTACCGAAGTTAATCCCGATCACGAAAAATTACAATCGTATAAGAAGGCAGTTCCAAGTTTAGTTTTTATTTAATGCCAGTTTTTCATTAAAAAATTAATCCAGTTCTGATGAAAGATACTTTTTAAATCTTCATCCGAATAACCGTTGTTTTTAAAAATCAACACCAATTTTTGTAAATCTGCAATCGTATCTAAATCATACGGACCTTGTTCTGTGCCAAAAGCACCATCCAGATCGGAACCTATACCAATATGACTGGCATTTCCGGCCAACTGGCAAATGTGATCCATGTGTTTGAAAACCGTTTCCAGATTACATTGTGTCCCCAAAGGTGTCGAAACGCCTCTTTCCCAGTTCGGAACCAGCATCCAGGCATCTAAAGCACCACCAATGACAGCTCCTCTCGAAATTAAGGCCTTAATCATTTCGTCGCTGTACTGTCTGTTATGATCGACAAGACTTCTGCAATTGTTATGGCTCGCCCAAACGGGGCCGTTATAGTGATCTAAAGCCTGCCAAAAAGCATCGTCGCATAAATGTGTGGCATCCAGAATAATATTCAGGCGCTCCATTTCTTTCAATAAATCAAGACCATTCTGATTCATTTTTCCGGTGGCATCTGTTCCGTTTGCGTAACGTCCGGGACCATAGTGGGCAGGGCCGATCGCTCGTAAACCGTAATTATAGGCTTTTTCTAAATAGGAAATATCAACTATCGAATCGGCGCCTTCTAAACTTAAAATATAACCAATTGGCTTTTTATCGTTTGGAGTTCCGTCATTCAATACCTCAATTTGTTTTTGGAGTGATTTTTTATCGGTAATCGCCACTATTTCTCCGGCTTCTTCCATGGTTTTGTACCATGTCAGTTGTCCCTGCGTTTGTGCCCAGGCCTGTTCGGGAGAATTCCAGCCCGGAATGATACTGCCCGGTTTTACAAAACGCGCGATCTGAGTCGCTACCACAATACCAATATTGCCTCTTCGCAAATCAGGAAACGAAACCGTGGCGCGCTCGCGGTCTGGTTTGTCAGTCATTCCTTTTTCTAAATGGCGCAATGTTTTTACATCATTTCTTAAATCTCTGTTCCATTCCATCGCATTCATGCTCAGGTCTAAATGGGCGTCTATTATAAACATAGTATTTTTTTTTAAGGCACAAAGGTCAAAGGCTCAGAGGTTCTCTAGACAAGTGTTATTATGAGGTCTATTCTCTTTCTTCTTCGCTCTTTTTTCTATTCTTTTTTCTTTATTCTCCTTTTTCTGCTGCTAGATATTAATTTTTCTGCTGCGGGCCGCCACCTGCCATTGATCGCAAATTTCATGGGCTGCATTTACAACCTGAACCGAATCGTAAAGCGCGCAGGTGGGGCAGACATGATAGGGCTGGGCGTAAATCGTATCGCCGATAGCATACTCGTTTTTTCCTCTGTTTTCTATAATTAAGTGCTCTTCTGAATGTGCCGTCGGGATTAGGTTTTCATCATTTAAAAGCACTAATCTTTTGTCGATCGGGTTTTCGGAAGCTACGGCTTTGTATCCGATATCAATACAAAATGTGGTACTTGTAGGTTTTGAAATAATAGTTCCGACAATAACCAGAGCAGGCTCAAAATTTTGTTCGGGTAAATGAATCTGGTAATTCGAATCCCAAAAAACAAAAGTTCCGGGACTGCATTCTAAGTTGTTCTGAGTGGCATAAAACGGAAATGTATTCGATCCGCCGGCAACAATTTTTAGTGCGTAACCCAGCTTTTCCTGAAGGGTTTCGACTGCTTCATTGATACTGAAAAACAAGTTGGAAGCGGCAGCAACGCGGTGTTCTAAATCACCTTTCAAATGACCATCGTAAATATGAATTCCGGCGAAATGAATGTTTTTTAAGGTAACAATTTCTTCTATTAAAGCTATCCAGTTTTTAGAAATGGAGACTCCCGTTCGATTCATTCCGGTATTCAGGTCCAGATAAACCGTAAGTTGTAAACTGTTTTGCTGCGCAATTTCATTCAAAGCTTTTGCTGATTCGATATTGTCAACAATCGTCGAAAAAGCAGTGCTGGGATATTTTTTTAGTAATGAAATCCATCTCTCTTTTTTAACTCCGACAGGCTGATAGGCGAGAAGTACATCTGAAATTTCGTGTATCGCTGCCAATTCCGCTTCGGCAATAGTGGCGCATTTTATTTTTTGGATGCCGTAGGTTTTAAATAAATCGAGGATCTCACCAATTTTATGTGTCTTGATATGGGGTCTTAATTTTTGAACATCACCATTTACGAATTCAATCAGACGCTCAATATTCGACTGGATACGATCTTCGTAAACAGCTAAAAAAGGAGTGTCAATAAGGGTTTCGGAATTAATTTTCCACCAATCTTTTTGCATACTCTAGTTTTTGGTTTTTTCAACAACTTCAATTAAATTCTGAAAAGCTTCAACTGATTTTTCAAACGTCAGTTGGGCCAACAGTTCCTTTGAAAATAAATTAGATCCGATTCCGACACAAACCACACCAACTTTAAACCAGGATCTTAAGTTGCTTTCTTCTAGAGTCACGCCTCCGGTTGGCATTAATTTTAAATTCGGAAAAGGGGCTTTGATCGCTTTTACATATCCGGGTCCGCCAATTTTATCGGCAGGGAACAATTTGACAACTTCTGCGCCTAATTTATTGGCATGCAGCACCTCGTTTAGAGTAGCTGCTCCGGGAATCCAGTACACATTATTCTTAAAACAATAATTGCCTATTTCTAAATCGGTATGCGGACAAACGATGCAGTCGGCTCCCAATTGATGGTAAGCTTCCGCATCAGTAACGGTTAAAATAGAGCCAACCGCAATTTTTATATCTAATTTATTAGCATTTCTAAACGCAATCATCTGGCTGAAAACTTCCTTTGCATCATTGGAGCGCGCTGCAAACTCAATGATTTTAATACCAGTTGCCGCAGCTGATTTCAATATGATTTCGGCAGTTTGAATGTTGATTTGAGTGACTAACGGAAGTACGCCTTGTGCTTTTAAAATGCTGTACATATTTGGGGAAATTTATCTGTTAATTCTGTTACTGGAGCCATTTTTGATAAAATGACTTATTTCTGCTGGATTGCTGATCGCAAAGTCTCCGGGAATACTCTGTTTGATCACCCCGCAGGCTGTGGCCCAATCGATACATTCCTGGCCTGAAAAGGTATGGGCCAATCCGTAAAGCAAACCTGCTGTAAAAGCATCACCGGAACCAATCTGATCCGTTACCAGATGTATTTTTTGTTCTTTTGTTTCATGAAAATTGCCTTCATGCAAAAGCAATCCTTTGTATAAATGTGCCGGTCCGTCTGATTTTCTAAAACTCATGGCCAGTGTTTTTAGAGAAGGCATTTTTATTTTTAATAATTCGAATGTTTGCTGAAAACGATTGGTATCGGATTCTTTTGCATCAGTCGTGATTCCGAAATAAATGGCTACGGCATCTAAATCCGCGACCGTGATGGTGCTGTACTGAAGCAAATCGGGCATGATTTCGGAAGGATGTTTTCCGTATTGCCATAATTTAGATCTGAAATTAAAATCAGAAGAAATAGGAATTCCTTTTTTGTGTGCGGAAAGGATTGCTTCTTTACAAGCTAAACCTGCTTCAAGTGATACGCCCGGGCTTATTCCTGACCAGTGAAAATGCGTGACATCGGCCAAAGCCAAATCCCAGTTAATCTGATCTTTTTGTATGGTGGCGAAAGAAGAATTACTTCGGTCGTAAATCACCTGCGACTGCCTGATCTGATTTCCGGCTTCGACAAAATACAATCCCAGACGTTCTCCGCCATACACACATTTTGAGGTACTTACTTTGTATTTCTGAAGTTCGTTTAACGCCAGTTGCGCCAGATCATTTTCCGGTAATCTCGTAATATAATCAGTCTGAATGCCAAGTTGGGAAAGTAATACACAAACATTGGCTTCGGCTCCGCCTACATGAACGCGCATTTCACTGGCTTGCGTAAAGCGATAGCCATCGATAACATTCATTCGAAGTAATAATTCGCCAAAAGTTGCAATTCTGGTTTTTGAGGTTTTTGTATTCATTGTTGTGTTTTTTTTTGCCACAGATTATAGAGATTTATAAACGTTGTGTTTTTTGCCACGACTCGAGCGATAGCGAATAGGCGAAGCAATTACACGAATTTTCACGAATTTCTTTACGCACTGATTCGCATAAATTCGTGGCTAAAAAAATCATTTTAATCTGTGCAATCTGTGGCAGAACTTTTTTAAATAATTCCAAAACGGTTAAGCGAGCTGATTCGTGTAAATTCGTGCAATTTATCGCAAGAAAATCATTTCAATCCTGTAATCCGTGGCATAACTTTTTAATATAATTCAAAAACGGCTTCTACTTCAACAGGAATATTGTCCGGTAGTGAGCCCATTCCAACGGCGCTTCGTACGCCGATTCCGTTTTCCTGTCCCCAAACTTCGGCAAACAATTCACTGCAGCCGTTGATTACGTAGGGATGTCTCAGGAAATCACCATTACAATTTACCATTCCCAGTACTTTTACAACTCTTTTTACTTTGTCCAGGCTTCCAAAATTGGTTACGATGGTAGAAAGCATGGTCAGTCCAACTTGTCTTGCGGCTAGTTTTCCTTCTTCAATATCCATGTCATCACCGATTCTTCCGATGATTAAGGATTTGTCATCCCGAACAGGGCCGTGTCCCGACAGGTATAAATATTTACCATCAACTAAATAAGGTTTGTAGATACCAAGCGGTTGGGGTGCCGGAGGTAGTGATAAACCTAATGTTTCAAATTTTTCCTGTGGTAATAAATTCATGATATTAATGTATAATTGAGTTTAAAATAAAAACGAAAATGATTCCTAAAACCGATACTAAAGATTCCATGACGGTCCATGATTTAAAAGTATCTTTCAGGCTGATATTAAAATATTCTTTAAACATCCAGAAACTCGGATCGTTTACGTGGGAGCACATCAGACTTCCGGCTCCTACAGCTAAAACTAACAGATTGGGGTCGAGTCCGTTAGTTTGTAGTAAAGGTAGTAAAACGCTGGCAGTCATTAATCCGGCAGCGGTTGCAGAGCCCACACAAACCCGAATTATCGCGGCCATTATCCAGGCCAGCAAATAAGGGTGAATGTTCGTCTGTGTTAAAGTCGCTACGATAGTTTCGTTTACACCGCTTACAATCATCACTTCTTTCAGGCTTCCCGCTCCGCCGACAATCAAAACAATCAGTGCCACGTCTTTAATCGCGATCGCATAATCATCCATAACAGAAGTCAGGCTTCGGTTCATTCGTATGCCTAAAGTGTAGGTACAAATAAGCAACGAAATGAGCATAATCATACTGGGTTCACCAACTGTTTTACAGAGCTTTAGTAACGTTTCATTTGTTGAAATCAGGGGCAATAAGGATGTTAGGGTTAAACCAAAAACAGGAAATAAGGCAGAGAATAAGCTAATCGAAAAACTTGGAAGTGTGCCCGGATTAGCGATTTCTTCTACATTTAAAATTTCATGATTCGATTCGGTTTTGATATTTTTAAGCAAATTCGAAAATAATAAACCCGCGATAAAAATAGTCGGTATGGCGATGATAATTCCATAAACCAGCACCAGTCCGATATCGGCATTTAAAATACTGCTCAATGCCATTGGAGACGGATGCGGGGGCAAAAAACCGTGTGCCACTGAAAGCGACGCCAGCATAGGAATTCCCAAATATACCTTTGACAGTTTAAATTGATGGGCTACTGAAAAGATCAGCGGTACTAACAAAACAAATCCAACACTGTAAAACAGTGGTATCCCAACAATAAACCCGGTAATCATAAGGCCTAAGCGAACGTATTTTTTGCCCGTCCATCCCATCACTGTTTTCGCAATAACATTTGCTGCTCCGGACGAAACGGTAAGTTTACCAATGCAGGTTCCAAAAACAATAATCAGTGTAATAGAACCCAGCATTTCGCCCAGCCCTTTTTGCACGGTTTGTGACAAAGTGTTTATCGGCAGGCCTAAAAAAAGACCTGCTAATAAAGCTGTTATGATGAATGCAATAAAAGGATTGATTTTAAACCAGGCTATTTGCAGGATTAAAAAAGCAATGCATGCAGTAAGAATTAAAATGCTCATTTATCTCTTGTGTTTTATTTATCCCACCAGATTTTTGTGGTGAAAGTATCCTGGCCTTGGCGTTTGATCGCTTCAGCTAAGTTAGCGGAATTCACTGAATATTCGCTTGTCGGATATTTGAAACGTCTTGGAATTGTGCCGTTTGTAACATTCCCAGGGAAGTTTACAGGAATCAAAACCGGATAACCTGTTCTTCTCCAGTTGGCATACACTTCCTGCTCGTCTACAAATAAAGCAATCCAAATCTGCGTGTGTATCTGATTCATTTTTTGGTCTAATGATCCGGCAGCATTAAAAGGATTTGCCGTTAAATAAGGCGTAGCATCGGCAATGGTGTAACCTGCTCCGTAAATTCCCATATTCAGGAAGGATGCTTTTACGCCTTTCTCATATAAATCTTTATCGGTTTCCGTTGTATACCATCTTCTTGCTGCAGCTTCCGCCAGGTACAGATTGGTTTCTGCGTTGCTAATCAGTACCAGTGGCGCATCGTATTTAAAAACGGTACTTTGGTTGGGTTCCGAATACTTAGCCTGCTCCGTTGGAGTAGGTGCTGTTTTAAGTCCGTTCGGGAAACCTTTTTGTACCGCCAGTGTTGTGTTTTGGGCTGTTCCCTGCCAAACTCCGGCATAAACACTAATTCTTGGATCTGCGGTGGCTTGCAATAAATCAATGAACGTTTTAGCCAGTTTTCCGCCTTCCACATTTTTCTGACCAAATGATCCCTGGGTAAAGTCTTGTCTTCTGGAATCAAGTCCAACCGGATTTCTGTTGAAATCATTCGGACCGTCTGTGTATTTCATGATCGCATTATCGGTGCCGTTTAGGATTACTCCACCGGCAATCGCTTTGGTTACCCATGTTTTGGAAAGATTAGCGTCTACTTTTGATAATCTTAATCCAAGACGAAGCATTAACGAATACGAGAATTTTTTCCATTTTGTGATATCGCCGTCATAAATGAAATCGGCTTTGCCAAAACTTGGTTTAGAAGCATCAAGTGCAGTTGCAGCTTCATCCAGTTCTTTTAACAGGTCTTTATAAATCGCTTCCTGAGAATCATATTTCGGAAGAAAAACCTGCGTACTATTTGCTTTCGCAGCTTCAAAATAAGGAATGTCTCCGTACAAATCAGTAATTCGGTGGTACAAGTACGCTTTCCAGATTCGGGCAATATTAAATTTGTTGCTTTCATTAGGACTATTTTTCAGGGTCTCAATTACAATTTCAACTTCATTTACACCGGTTGGATAGGCCTGGTTAAAATAAGCGGAATAATACACTTCATTGCTCAGGTATTTATCACCGGCACCCGAAGCTTCTTTGTAGGTTGCATAATGTTGCAGCATTCCGCCGCATTCCAGAATATTGGTGGCAAAATAATTATTGTTTAAACCGTCTAATTGCGATTTGCTGAAAATAAAATTCGGAGTGGGTTTCTCAACAACATTCGGATTCGTATTTATTTCTTCGAAATCCTTGGTACAGGCGGTCATACTTGCTAAAAGTATTCCTGTGATATATAATATGGTTCTCTTTTTCATGTCTTTTAATTTAAAATTTAACGTTTAAACTTAAACCAAAACTTCTTGTTTTTGGCACTCCGAATTGTTCTACACCCTGAGCATTTCCGGCACTAAATACAGATTCCGGATCTACGTTTGGTGTTTTCTTGTAAAGAATGAATAAGTTTCTTGCCACAAATGAAACAGAAGCTCCCTGAAGTTTAGATAATCCTCTTATTTTTTCGATTGGCAGCTGATAACCAAAAATTACCTGTCTTAGTTTTACAAAACTCGCATCATAAACAAACGTTGACGATATGTTTCTTAATCCGTCATAGTAGGTTCTCAGGTTTTCCGGGGCAATAACCATGTTAACCGGATTTCCGTTGGTATCTACACCTGAAATCGGTAATCCGTTTTCACGACCTTCCAGGGTAAGTTTTGTTAATCCCATACGCGTTCCGTACAAATCGGTTCCGGAATATAAGCTTCCGCCAAATTTTCCGTCAATTAAAAAGCTGAAGGATAAAGCTTTGTATTTAAATTCATTGCTAATACCCGCTGACCATGGGTGAACTCCCTGACCCAATTCCTCAAGAGGACCTTGTGCGATAGTGGCCGATCCGCCGCTTACGTTGTAAACCGTATTGCCATTGGCATCTTTACGGGGTTTGTATCCTTTTATAATGCTGTACGGACGACCAACATCACTGGTAATCGTAACGTAACCATTTACAGAAGTTGCCATTGTAATCGAGTTTAGCTGATCGGTAAGGGCTTCAACTGTATTTTCATTGTAGGATCCGTTGAAGCTGGCTTCCCAGGAGAAATTTTCATTGTTGATTATTTTTCCGCTAAGCAAAAGCTCAATTCCTTTATTTCTCATCTTTCCAAGATTCAGTAAAGCCGTGTTTGCTCCTGAAGCGTTAGAGATTGTAGTTTCAACAATATCATTGGTGGTAGCGCGGTTGTACCAGGCCACATCAAGATTCAGGCGATTGTTGAAAAAGCCTAAATCGGTACCAATTTCAAATGTAGTGGAAGTTAACGGACTTAAAGTCGCATTTGGTACTCTTGAACTTGTGGGTCCCTGTAATTGTTGTCCGTTATGTCCGCCCTGAATCATGGAATAAGACGGGTTCAGGGCATACGGATCCGGAGTGGCTCCACCTACCTGAGCCCATGAAGTTCTTAGTTTGGTGAAAGAAACCCATTCCGGCATTTTTATGATATCCGAAAGGATGATACTGGTTCCGATCGAAGGATAAAATACGGTGTTGTTTTCTTTAGATAAGGTAGAAAACCAATCCTGACGTCCCGTTAAGTTTAAGAAAATAATGTTTTTGTAATCTAAATCTACTGCACCGTAAACGGAGTTTGTTTTGGTTTTTCCGTAGGGATACGTATACGTCAGGGTAGATAAATTGCTTAAGGCATAGAAATCATCTAACACAAAATTCGATCCTTCCACTTTGGTTTCGTCTCTTAAAGTCGTGCGGGAATTGACTCCAACCAGAGCATTTAAAGAGAAATCCTGGAAAATGTTTTTCTTGGTATAATTCAGAATTGCTTCCGAATTCAGGTTTTGTAATTTTACTTTAGAACCTTGTGCGTATCCAACCGGATTGTTTAAAGTTGTTTTTGGAATATATCCGAAGAAATCATAATTCGTATAATCTTGTCCGATTCGTCCCTGAAGGAACAAGTCCGGTGTGAAGTTCAATTTTACGTTCAACATTCCGATGAAACGGTTTTTGGTATCGCTGTTTTTAATTTTATTGATCACATAATAAGGATTTGTAGCCACTGCAACAGGATTCCATGCTTGTTCAATGCCGTTGGCATCATAACCCGGAGCAAGATTTCTAATATCGACCGTATTACCAATCATATAAGTTCCCCAGTTTGGATTGGCTTCTGCATCAGAAACGGTTACCCTGTTGTTTGCTTTGTCAATGTTGTACTGCGCGACTACATCAAATTTTAACCAGTTGGTTAAGTTGACGTTTGTTGCAATGTTTACACTTTTACGATTAAAATCTGAATTCGGTACAACACCTTCGTTATCCATGTTCATGAAAGAAAGACGCCCTGTTGCTTTTTCTGTTCCTCCGGATAAAGCGATAGAGTTAATGTAAGTGGTTCCGGTCTGATAAAAGTTTTTAATGTTGTTTTTTTGAGGAGAGTACGGTCTTGCCACTCCGTCAAACTGAATCACATCTGTACCATCCATTTTGGCTCCCCAGGACCAACGTCCGGCGGCTATAGCTTCGGCTTGTGTGGTTGGTTTTTTGCCTAGTGAGCCTGAACCGTATTCGTACTGCCAGTCCGGTGTAATAGACGGAGTTTCGAAAGTAAAGGAGGAGTTGTAATCTACCCCAATACCTTTTTGGGCGGCACCTCTTTTGGTCTGAATCAGAATAACTCCATTGGCAGCACTTGCACCGTAAAGCGCGGCTGCTGTTCCTCCTTTAAGAACGGTAATGGTTTTAATATCATCAGGGTTGATGACAGAAGTTCCGTCACCTCGGTCTACATTGATTCTGGTGGATCCCGCTCCGTTACCAATTCCCGGTAAATTAAGCTGGGTATTGTCTATTGGTAAATCATTTACCACATACATCGGCTGGTTGTTTCCATTAAGGGAGCCATTACCACGAATCACGACGCGGGTTGATCCGTTTGGACCCGTTGAGGTACTGCTTACATTTACACCGGCAATTTTACCTACCAGCGCATTGGCGATATTGGTTTCTTTCGCCTTTGTAAATTCTGTTCCTTTAAGTTCCGTTACTGCGTATGCAATTGATTTACTGCTTTTTTTAACACCAAGTGCCGTTACTACAACCTGATCCAGAACATTTTCTGCCGGTTTTAGTCTAATCGTTAAACTTGTAGTTTTAATTAAAGCAAATGATAAAGTTTCGTAGCCCATATAGGTTACAATAATGTGGACTTCGTTTTCAGGAACATTTAATTTAAATTTTCCGTTTTCGTCAGAAATTGTTACTAATTTATTATTGCTTTCCGCATAAATAGTAGCTCCGGCAATTGGCATTCCGTCATCCTGGCCTAATACCTGACCTGAAATTTCGACCTGATTGCTTGTTTGTTCAAAAAGAGGCTTTTTAATTGCAGTCTCTTTTGCGCTTGCGGAAAGGATTATCCCTCCCATAAGCACGAATGAAATTAGCTTTGTTTTCATAATTCTTTGGTTTTCATGTTTTTTTGGTTTTTGTTGGCGATCAAATATAAATATTTATTTTTCACGTTTGCATTTTTTTTGCACAAAATGCATATTTTTTGCAATATTTTTTGCTGAAGTATTTTTAAATTCTAAAAGAAGTACTGTTTTTGAAGGTATTTTGAGATTTTTTTGCATAAAGTGTTTTAGTATTGCAAAAATAAATTTTGGCTGAAAATTCGTATTTTTGAAGTATGAAAATTGCACTTATTCAATCCGATCTTTATTGGGAAGACGCTTCTAAGAATAGAAATAACTTCGAATCGAAAATAAATCAACTCGATTCAGAAGTGAATTTAGTGGTGCTTCCTGAAATGTTTTCCACTGGTTTTACCATGAATGCCAGCGAAGTAGCCGAAACCATGCAGGGAGAAACGGTGCTTTGGATGCAGTCTTTGGCAAGGCAGAAAAAAATGGCCATTGCGGGCAGTGTCATTATTTCAGAAGAGGAGAAGTATTACAACCGCATGCTGTTTGTTTTTCCGAATGGACAAATACAACAGTATAATAAACGCCATTTGTTTTCACTGGCCGGAGAAGATAAGTACTACGAGGCCGGAACTCAGAAAGTAATCGTGGAGTATTTAGACTGGAAAATCTGTCTTCAGATTTGTTATGATTTAAGATTTCCTGTTTTTGCAAGAAATGTAGAAAATTATGACTTGCTTTTATACGTAGCCAATTGGCCGAAAGTTCGCACGAATGCCTGGGATGCTTTGCTGAAAGCGCGTGCCATTGAAAACCTGAGTTATGTAGTCGCCGTAAACAGGGTCGGACTGGATGCGAATGCGTATGAGCATATTGGTCATTCGCAGGTTGTTGATTTTCTTGGAAATCCAGTTTTGGATCCCCAGGAAAACGAAGGTGTTTTTATAGTTGAAATCGATAAAAAACCAATGCTGGAAACGCGTAAAAAGCTGGATTTTTTAAGTGACAGGGATCAGTTTGAAATTAAAATACTATAAATTAGATTTTAAAACTGTAATTTCTTCTTTTGAGTTTTTGGTACGAACGGTAATTTTTTTGTACTCCCATTCAGTCCCTTTTTTGATAGCGGAAATATTTAATTTCCCTCTGCCTTTTGAACCCTCTATTCTAACAGATAAATCAACAGAATTATTATTGTTGGAATAGGAAGCATTTCCTTCTATAATGGCTAATTTATCAATTTGCTTGATTTCGCCCATAACTTCAAGGATTCTGGTATTTGAGTTTGCCTGATGTATTGCATTTTTATAAAGTGAGTTTTCTGTATAGGCCTGAGCCATATCACTAATCCCTTTTCCGGAATTTACAGATATTGAAACTATAAACAGTACAAAAAGGCATCCCGCTGAAAACCATTTCCAGTTTTTCTTTATCCAGCTTTCTTTTTGAACTACATCATTATCCATTTTTACGGTTTAAAAAGCTTTCCTTTTCTTGGCGTCCTCTTTTTTCTTTTTGTCTTCCAGTTTTTTCTCCACTTCAGGGCTGAAAGGAATGCTTAAATCTACTGTTTCATTTCGGTCCCAATTGGCTCGGACATCAAATTCCTGCTGATAATAGTAAACTTCCTCGGCAAGTCTTTTTTCCAGAAAACTTCCGGGATCGTATATTTTGTTTTTGTTATCATCGTAAATAACGCGAATTGTAAACGCATTAGGCTCTATCAGATTGAATTCAATTTTGGTCTCGCCTTCAGAATAAGCCTCCGCCAATATGATGTCTCCTTTTTTATTGGTCAATTGTACAATTATAGGAAAACGTTTTACATTTTTCAGATTCAATATTAAATTTCCGTAATCCGCCAGTTCTTTTGTAGTTAGCTTATACGATAACGTATCGTTTGCCTTTTCGTAAAAATCCGTTAAAGCGCCCGGAAAAAAGGTAAAATGATATTTTTCTAAAGGCTCTTTCTTGAAATCAACATACATTTTTTGGTCAAATTCATCGTACTCTGTTGTGAAATCTACGGCTACGGAATCTTTATTGACTAATTTGATTTTAGATTTATCAAATTTCACCAAAGGCGTTTCGGTCTCTAAAGTGAAACGGTCCCTGAAATTGATAATTCCGTTTTGTACGGCCTTTATGTTTAAGGTGTCTTTTTTCTGGTCTTTAATTTTAACAGTAAACCTCTTTTTATAACTTTCTCTTTCTACTTCTAAAGATAAGGAGTCGGCTTTTAGGGGTTTATACCAAACCTGTAACGAATCTTTTTTTGGAAATTGGGTTACGATAGTCTCGAGAACTTCAGTATTGTTCTTCAGGACAATTTTTGGTTTCGAATTCTTAAAGTTTTGTTTGCCTTCATACGGAAGCAACAATCTGTTACCGGAAGCCTGTATGGGTTTGAAGGTTTTTAACGGAAGGGTTTCCTTAAATAATTCTACCTCAAAAACCGAGTCGTTGGGCACAGTGATGTAACTTTTAAGAAATCCGATTTTATCATCCTTCGGATTAAATTTATTGTTGCTCCCCTTGTCCTTTAAGGCAAGCAAAAGATATTTTCCGGCTTTTAAATTTTCAAATTTAAAAGTTCTCATACTGTCTAATGTATTCGTAATATATCTTGGGTTTTCTTTGTAAATAACCGAATCTTTAAATTTGTCATTCACCTCATAAAGCATTACCGAAACAAAATTGTCTACATTTTTTTCGTAAGCATCTTTGATTTTTCCGTTAAGGCTAAGCGAGTCGATGTAAGATCCTGTCGAGAAAACATATTTGAACTGGTTATAAGCATTTCCTTCATTATTATCTGTGATGCCCTGGCCAAAGTTCAGACTGTAGGTCGTGTTCGGCTGTAAAGTATCTCTCAGTTTAATTGTGATAAATCTGCTGACATTTGTTGGAGTAATCAGCGGCTCATGTTTCATTGGAGGTGAAATAATCAGCTGCTTATTTATGTTTTTAAGCTTTATATATTCATCAAATGTCAAAGTGATTTCATCTCCTTTAAAATCAGTACTAAGGTTTTTAGGGGAACTGGAGATCAGAACCGGAGCAAGAGTATCTTTTAATCCACCAGTAATACTGCCCCTCTTGGCGCAGCTCATCATTAGTAACAACAATAAAAATGAAATATATTTCAGTGTGTTTTTCAACATAACAGGTTTTGAATTTTATTCCACAAAATAACAATTATATTTGCTTTAATAGAAATTTTTTATGCCTTTATTAGTATTTACAGTTTTTATCTTTCACGGTTTCTTTGCCTGCAGATCCGAAAATGCGTTATAATTTCTTACTTTTGGTTTTGTTTTTAATTTAACTGGTTTTGAAAAAGAATATTATAGTGGGTTTCGTGTTTTTTTTGCTGCTGTCCTGTAGTAAAAAAGAAGCGCCGGTTGTCTCTTTTTATTATTGGAAAACCATTTTTAAATTATCCGAAACAGAAAAAGAAGTTTTAAAGGACAATGATGTCCGTAAACTTTATATTCGTTATTTCGATATTGGTTTACATCCTCAGAATCAGGAGCCCATTCCGATTTCCCCCATTCGTTTTCAGGAAAATGCGAGCCGTTTTACGGTCGTTCCGGTCGTTTTTATCAAAAATAAAGTCCTGTTAAAACAGAATCTCGATATTGATGATCTGGTTGAAAAAACATTTCGACTGATTGCCGAAATCAATAAAAAAAACAAAATGGATTGTCAGGAAATCCAGATCGATTGTGACTGGACACTTTCGAGTAAAGACAATTATCTGAAATTTATTGAAAAATTTAAAAAGCGTTCACAAAAGAAACTTTCGGCTACGATTCGGCTGCATCAGGTGAAATATTTTAAAAAGACAAAAATTCCAAACGTCGATTCCGGAGTTTTGATGTATTACAACATGGGTTCAATTGCACCTGATTCGCTAAACTCGGTATACGATTCCAAAATCGCAGCACGATATTTGAAGAGTCTGAAAAACTATCCGCTCCCTCTTGATTTTGCTTTGCCGGTCTATTCCTGGGGCGTTCATATCAGGAATCAAAAGGTAATTGGCCTGCGTTCGAAAATGAATGTGAATGGACTGAAGAACGATAAAAATTTTGAACAAACGAGTGCTGTATTTTTTAAGGCCAAACATTCCAATTATAAAAACGGGATCTTTTACGAAGAAAATGACCTGCTGAAAATTGAGGCAATCAGGGCAGAAGATTTAAAACAAATGGGCAAAGAGCTGCAGGAGAACATAGTGCAACAGCCAAAAGAAATTATATTTTACGATTTAGACGAATTCAATTTAAAAAACTATGAAAAGAATATTTTTGAACAAGTTATTTCTTGTTTCTAGTGCCTCTTTACTTTTTGTATACGGAATAATTTACGCCTGTGGAGGCGGAGACGATTGGGATTATTTTGGTTACAATTCGAATTTTACGCCGGAAACATTTGCAGATAAATCCTATACGCCACTTTTTTTATCAGGCGGAATATTTTACGGAATTGATTATGATACACAACATAATTCCCGTTTTAATGAAGATATAAAAACAGACTGGCAAACTTATCTGAAAGGAAAAGCAGCTGCGGCAACGGTAAATTATTTCCTGATTGGTCCGGATCAGCCAGCTTCTTATGAAGACAGAGGTAAAACCCCGGAAAATAAACCCGAAATAGAACAGCTTCATGTTTTTTATAAAACTAAAAAAGAAAATAAGACTTCGTTGAAATGGGGTAAAAAAATCAGCCTGAAAGACGATAAAATCAAAAATTTCATTGAATTTCTATACCTGGCGCAAAAAATAGAAACCGTTTCTATCGGTGATGATTACTGGAGTTATGATCCTGTGGTCGCAAAAACATTCGATGATCCAAAGCTGATTCAGTCTATTGAAAATGTTTATAATACAACCTCAGATCCCTTCCTGAAAAACAGATATTGGTTCCTGACCGTAAAAGCGCGTTTTTACAGTAATGACAAGCAAAAGGCAGTTTTGTTTTTTAATAAAACCGAGGCTTCAGTTCCTAAAAACACCTTGTATTACAGGGCACTTTCGTATGTGGCCGGAATCAATTACAAGCAAAAAAAATATGCAGTTTCCAATTATTTATACGCTCAGGTGTTTGATAAATGCCCTGCAATGCGAGTGGTGACTGCGTATAGTTTTCATCCGCAAAACGATGCAGACTGGAATAAATCTCTGGCAATGGCCAAAAACAATAAAGAAAAAGCCGCGCTTTGGGCCATTCACGGCTATTATAAGGATGAGAAACAAGCGATCGAGAAGATTTACGAATTAGATCCGAAAAGCGAACATCTGAATTATCTGGTCACACGATTGGTAAACAAACAAGAGCAGGAAATCAATAATTCTTTTCAGCAAAAGGCAGAAGAGAATGTTCCGTTGAAACAGCAGACCATTGCAGAGAACAAATCGGAGAACCAGGCTAAGCTGAATAAAAGTGCTTTTGACTTAATTTCGAAAATTTCGGCTGCAGGAAATACAGAGCGTCCGTACGTGTGGGATTTAGTGCTGGGATATTTACAGACTTTAAAAGGTGATTATGCAAACGCTGACAAGAATTTTGACAAAGCCGAAAAAATCCTGCCAAAAACAGAATTGGCAGGGTATCAGTTGAGGTTGCTTCGTTTTGTAAATAACATGAGTAAAATTGACAAACTCACCGATAAAAACGAAAAGACAATCCTGGCCGATCTGAACTGGCTGTATTACGAACTTCCAAAAACCTATAAAGGACAGGAATTTCGATACCAAAATGCAGTCTCGTGGAGCAGAAGTTATTTGTCGACCCTTTACAAGGAAAAAGGAAATCCGGTCATGGCTGAGATATTTGGCGAATCCCGCTATAGTTATTGGAACGAAGGAAATGCTTTTTATGATAATGAAAAGGTTTTGTTGGATATGAAAGCATTTTTAGTCAAACCTAATAAAACGGAAATTGAGAATATTGGCGCAGGAGTCTATAGTCTGAAATTAAAAGATATTAATAATTTTCAGGCGGTTCAGGCGACTTTCAAAAATAAAATTCCGGAAGCAATTGCTTTTTTACAGCAAACAGATTCTGTTCAGTATAGTCAATTCTTGGGAAATCCGTTTAACGGAAGTATAAAAGATTGTCACGATTGTGATCATGTGGCGTATCAGAAAAAGAAATATTCTCAAATTGATTTTCTAACTACCGTAAAGTCCATGCAGGATAAACTCGCTCAGAAAGAGGATGTTTACACCAATAGTTTGCTGCTTGGGAATGCCTTCTATAATATCACTCATTTTGGGAACGGCAGGACTTTTTACGAAACAAGTATTGTAGGTTCTGGTTCCAGTCCGTATACGTTCAGGGACTCCATGAAAAAGATGATCACCAATTGTGATATTCCAAAAATGTATTATCAAAAAGCATTCGAGGCTGCCACAACAAAAGAACAAAAGGCGAAATGTATTTACATGATAGCGAAATGCGAACGCAATGCCTATTATAATAACAAGTACAACAATTTGAAAAATTGGTGGGAAGCTGATGACGATAAAATCAATTTTATTGCCTGGAACGGTTTTAAAACCCTGAAAAAAGAATATTCGGATACCAAATACTATCAGGACGTAATTGCTGAATGTGGTTATTTCAATACGTATGTGAGTCAATAATTATAATTGAATTAAGAGAAATGGTAAATAAAATAGAACATATCGGAATTGCAGTTAAAAACATGGAGGACGCCAATGTGCTGTTCGAAAAATTATTAGGCGTTCCGTCTTACAAAATGGAATCGGTCGAAAGTGAAGGAGTCCTGACTTCGTTTTTTCAAACCGGAACCAATAAAATCGAGCTGCTGATGGCAACTAATCCGGAAAGTCCGATTGCAAAATTTTTAGAGAAAAAAGGAGAAGGAATTCATCACATCGCTTTTGATGTCGAAGATATTCGGGCGGAGATTACCCGCCTGAAAAATGAGGGTTTTGTATTGATAAACGAAGTTCCGAAAAGGGGCGCAGACAACAAACTGGTTGTTTTTTTGCATCCAAAGAATACAAATGGAGTTTTAGTGGAGCTTTGTCAGGAAATTAAATAAAAAAAACCTTTTTCCCACATTAAATAAGGTGTTGAAAATCAATTGTGTTCTTGAAAATACGCCGGCCTATTTGAAATTAAATAAAAATCATACTGTAAAATATTTGCAGTGAATAAAAAATAGTAGTAATATTGCATCCTCAAACCGGTCCTATAGCTCAGCTGGTTAGAGCACCTGACTCATAATCAGGTGGTCCCTGGTTCGAGCCCAGGTGGGACCACTAGTAAAATCAAGCCTTCGCAAATATGTGAAGGCTTTTTTGTTTTAATCGACGAACATTTGACGAACATTTTTAAAAAATGATGTAAAAAAAGACTTGCTTTATTTTTAATTAGTTTTGCTTATTTTTATCGAAGCTAACTAATTGAACATGGAAATTTATATCTACATCATAACGTTTGTGTTATTTTTTGCAAAGATTGGTTTTCCCGTGTTCTTACTTTTTAGATTATTTTTCATTGTCAAACCTCTTTTGATAAATTTATACGCTGAAGAAAAATTTACTTATTATATCGGAATTAATAAAAGTAGATTGATAATCTTGTGTTCACTTTTCCTGTTATCTTGTTTTTTAGGAATCGTCTTTGGAAATGAAATTTCGAAGAATTCAGATATTTATAATCAAACATTTTATACCTTTCTACTTGTTTTGATTCAATTCATTTTGCTTTATCTGTTTGAAATAAAAACTCCAGTACATATTTTAAAAATTTTAAATGAGTATATTCTAAACCCTAAAGAAATATTTAAAGAAAGGAAAGTAGTTTTTGAAGAAAGCAAAGCTATTTCGTCAATTCAAAATGGTGTCAGTTTTAAAGATGTGATAAATTTATCTAATGGAGATATTATTAAACAGATTGACTCAAGAGAATTTGAATTGATTATAGAAAAACATAAGGATGTTTTTCAAGACCAATTTTCGATTGATAATCTTTATAAACTTTGTAATGGAATAAAAATAAAAGAAGGATCAATTGCTATAAAAATTGACAACAAAAGAAATTCCAAACAGAATATAGTTGAAATATTAGCTTCACTTTTCAATATTCAGAAGAACTGGAATTCTCAAATAAAAGATAGATCCAATACCAAAATCATTGATTTTCTGAATATGTTTATCATAATAAACCAAAAAGAGAAAATATTACACAGTAATGATTTTACCCGATTATTTGAAAAATTAGACTAACCTAATTGTAAAATTTTATTACTGCAATCTGATTTTTCAAATAAAGTAAGTTATAATGATTTACCCTACTTGGGTATTAATCAGTATGGTTTATTTTAGATGTGTAAAATGTTTTTACACGATTTTTTACTTCATCAAACCTCTGTACACTTGTCTCTTAATTCAAAAAATAGAATCATGGACACAAGTAATTTTACTTCAAAAATTGATCGATTAGAATTGATCGTACAGGAACTAGCGAACAAACAAGATGCTTTTATTAAGAAAGCATTAATGAAATTATCTTTAAATAGTAAAGATGTTTATTCCTCTGAAGAAGCTGCCGAGTTTTTATCGATTGAGGTCAAATACATTTATCAACTCACCCACCAACGAAAAATTAGATATTCCAAGAAAAAAGGTCAGAAGAAAATCTATTTTAGAAAAGAGGATCTTCTGGATTATTTAAACGGAGAAATCATAAATACTACCGAAGATCTTGAAAATAAAAATGCTGCTTTTTGGAAAAAATAATGCGTTTAACTCTCACAAATAAAACGCATAAAAATTTGTTGTCTTTTAATCAAATCCTTACGACAAAACTGGAAGGATTGTAATTTGAATCTTATGAACCTAGATATTCCTTATATCCGAGTAGGGACTTCCTACTTCAAAATTATAGACAAGCCTTTGATTTCAGGTGATAAAGTAAAAGTAATGGTTCGATGGAATCGGGAAACAATCATTACCGATCACGGAAAATCATTTTTAAACGATATATCCAAATTAGATGGCTTTTGTTGTATCCCTAACCATTTTGGATACGAACAAATCGTAGCTGATTTTTATAATACCTATCATGAACTGCCAAATCAACCAATAGATAAAGATTTTTCAATAGATGAATTGGAAAAATTAATTCCGAATTCTTTGAAGTTTATCCACCATATTTTTGGAGAACAAAGTGAATTGGGCTTAGACTATGTAAAGCTTTTATATGAAAAACCTACGCAAACGTTACCAATTCTCTGTTTAGTAAGCAAAGAGCGATCGACTGGAAAAAGTTCTTTCATAAAGTGGTTAAAATCAATTTTTGGAATGAATATGACTTACATAAAAGGGGATTCATTTGGCTCGCAGTTTAATTCTGATTGGGCAAGTATGTTACTTGTGGCAATTGATGAAGTCTTTTTTGATAAAAAAGAAATTACAGAACGTTTAAAATATCTTTCAACAACCGACAAAGATAAAGTAGAAGCAAAAGGAAAGGATCGGCAAGAAATCGAATTCTTTGCAAAATTTATCCTTTGTTCTAATAATGAAGACAATTTTATCCAAATCGACGAAGAAGAAATCCGTTTTTGGATTCGTAAGATTCGCACTATAAATACAGAAGATGTATTCTTTCTTAAAAAACTGAACAAAGAAATTCCGTATTTCTTAAAGTATCTGCAAATGAGAAATTATTTTTCCGAGCAAAAAACTAGAATGTGGTTTAAACCCGAGCAGATTATGACACCCTCTCTATTAAAGCTTGTAAATCGAAATAAAGAAGAAATACTAATGCTTGAATTGATTCATGAATGTTTTGAAAAAATGGAAGATGATGAGTTGAAATTAGCTCCTAATGATCTTTTTATTCTACTGAGAAAGCAAAATAACAGAATGGATATTTCTGCTAATGAAATAAGAAATATTCTCAAACGATGGGGTTTTACGCCTGAAGACAATACGAAGTCTTATTGTGGAATTGAATTATTGTCGCATGGTGAGTATATAAAAATAGATCGAAGAGGGCGCTTTTATACCATTAAAAAGATTTTGTTTTATAAAATATTTGATGCTTTGATGCGAAATTAGTGTAAAGTCTTGTAATTGAGCTAAACAGATCTGCATCAAAGCTTGCATCAAACTAAAAAACAATCTTTTTTGATGCAAAACTGATGCAGGACAAAAATAAAGTGATGCACTGATGCAGTTATTGATGCGATTTAATGTTAACGTAGTCAGTCAGTTAGATGATATTTGCATCAAAATATCAAAAAAAGCAAAAATTATAGTTATTTTTTTTCATCAGCAAATGAACAAACTTGTTCGAAATCAAATAGAAGATTTATTAAAAAAAGCAATTATGGAAAAGTTCAATTGTAAAATTGCAAATCAAATTGATTTGGTCAATTATCTTGAAACATTAGGACATGAGCCATCAAAAATAAAAAATCAGGATCATTGGTATCTATCGCCATTTCGAAATGAAAATACACCCTCTTTCAAAGTGAATCAAAAACTTAATTTATGGTATGACCATGGATTAGGCAAGGGAGGAAATGTAGTTGATTTTGGAATTGAATATTTTAGATGTACAGTTTCTGAATTTTTACAGCTTTTAAATGGCAGTAGTATTTCCTCAGGGATAAGTTTATCTTCTAAGAATGAGAATCGACAATCTTCAAATCAAAGAATTGTAAATGACAAAAAAGCTAATGTCCATGACAAAATTGTTATTGTTGATGTACGCACATTAGAAAATAAGTTCCTTATGGCTTATTTAAATAGCCGAAGCATTTCGCATGAGATAGCAAGACAACATTGTAAAGAAGTTGATTTTTGTTTAAATAATCGAAAGTATACTGCTATTGGATTTCAGAATATTTCAGGAGGATACGAACTCAGAAATGAATATTTTAAAGGCAGCAGCTCACCAAAAGATATCACTTTCATAGATAGGCAAGCAAAATCAGTAGCCGTTTTCGAGGGCTTTTTTGACTACCTCTCTTATAAAATGATGAATCAAAAATCGGTTAACCTACAAACAAATTTCCTGATACTAAATTCTCTATCTTTTTTTAAGAAGTCTCTAGAATTAATGGAAAAACATGAGACAGTTGATCTCTATTTAGACAGAGATACGGGAGGTATAAAATGTACTTGCGAAGCCCTACAAAGAGATTCTGCAAAATATATCGACCAAAGTTTATTATATGAGAAAAAGAAAGATTTAAACGAATGGTTAAACCAGAAACAGCAAGTTAAACGAGGTCATAGTTTTAGGCGATCTATATGACGTTCGAGTGGTAGCCAGCTATGTTTTGGTAAAACCAAAACGCTGGCTCCCCTCATGCTATCGCATTCGTTGAGAGGATTTTTTTCATGCTGCCGCATTCAAAAAATAAATGATGAAAGATTATGGAACAACAGAATGAAACTAAAAAAAATACAGGAGGCAGACCGAAAAAGGCGATAAAAAGAGACCAACTTATGGCAATTAAATGTACACTCTACGAGCGTAAAATAATTGAATCTAAAGCTAAAAAAGTAAATCTAACCGTTTCCGAATACCTTCGTGAAATTGGACTCACGGGAAAGATTGATTATAAAAATAAAGCCCTTCCAAAAGAAATTCTAAGTTTTACAGGAATGCTCAACCACATGGCTGCCAACCTGAACCAAATCGCTAAAAAGAGAAACAGTAACGATGAATTAAACCCCCTTGAACGGGCAGAATTAAAAGTACAGTCAGGTCAGGTTAAAGATCTTGCTGTCCAAATTAAAAACTTTATATCATGATAGGTCATGTAAGCATAGGCAGCTCTTTTTATCATTGCATTAGCTACTGTCTGGAAGATAAAAAAGAATTGTCTGAGGAGAAAAAACTTGGACTTGCAATGCAAGACCATTTGCAGCATAAAGAACGAGCAGAAGTATTAGAATATAATAAATGCTTTGGCAACAAGTATGAGCTTACAGAGCAGTTTAAAGATGTTAGGAGATTAAGCAGGCGTGTTGAAAAACCAATGTTGCATCTCACCTTACGTCTAGCCCCGGAAGATATATTGACCAAAGAACAATTAAGAGAAGTTGGAAGAGAATGCGCCAAGGAGTTTGGTATAGCAGACAACCAATATATTTGTGTGCTACATAAGGATACCAAAGAACAGCATATTCACATTGCAGCCAATCGAGTTGGCTTTGATGGTAAGGTTGCCAATGATAGCAATAGCTATAAACGCATGGCTGAACTTTGTCGTCGGCTTGAAAAAAAATACGATCTTCAAGAAGTATTGAGTCCAAGAGCATTCCTTTCTCCTAAAGATAGACTACTGCCTCGCCATGACAGCAGGAAAGAAAAACTTAAAGAAAATATTCAACAGACATTAAAATATGCCAGTTCCTATTTAGAATTTGAAATACATATGAGGGAGTTGGGTTATAAAGTTCTTAAGGGCAGGGGAATTTCTTTTATAGATGATAAAAAAGTAAAAATAAAAGGAAGCGAAGTTGGTTTTTCATTGATGAAAATTGAAAAGATATTACATCAGAAACAACATTATGCCATCAGAAATGCTGGTGAAGAAAAAAATTATGATAGAGATAGTCAGTCAATATCTAATTCTTTTAACACTGAAAAACAAAACAAAGAAAAGCAAAGCTATAGTTTAGATAGACCAGGAGAAACAGTTGTTAAAGAGGTTTTAGGAGCTATAGGACAATTAATGAATTCTGAATATGAGCCGGATTATATCGATCCTGAATTACAGAGAATTCCTCAAAAGAAAAAGAAGAAATCAGCATTAAGGAGATGATATTAAAAGATAAAAAATATGGAAACAAATTCAAATACAGACAAAGGACATATAGAAAGAGAGACCTTACAATTAGTACTGGAGGAATTTACACTGGAACAGAAAACAAACAATCAGCATATTGAGGCGCTTATTACTGCAGTTAAGAATGTAGAGGATAAAATCGATGTGTTTAAAAAGGAACATAGAATAGAAAAAAATGTTTCAGAACAATTGGATATTAAGCAAATTGAAGCTATTCTTCAAAAAGGTTTTCTAGACATAAAATATATGATTGGCAGGCAGCCAAAAAATATCGTTAAGAAATTCCAGATTTTGTTATTTCCGGAACAGGATGCGAAATTGTTTTATAAAATTGTTTTCAGCAGGTGGTTTTTATGGCTTGCTATAATGGTAGCCCTAAGCAATCTTTATAACTGGGGAATACATTATAGCGACAATAACAAAGAAATTGAAATACAACAAATTCAAAATGATAGGTTAAGAAAAGCTTGGGAGTATATGTATGATAATAACAATAAAGAAACTAAAAAACTTATGAAAAAAGCTTATATAAACTCATTAGAAAATAAATAATAGTCAATAAGTGATTTTTTTAATGATTATTAATATAACTTATTAAGATTTTAGTCTTAATGAATAGGAAAGAACTTTTTTTATTAAGTTAATATCTCATAAAATGCTTAAAAGATGCATTTTTAAGTTATATTTATTTCGTAAAAGTTCTTATGTTTGTTGGGTAGAGGCTGATTAGTTTATTATCCTTTTGGAATGCTGGTACCCAATCGTCATGCCGACACCGAAGAATACCGTTATGGGTTCCAGGGGCAGGAGAAAGACAAGGAACTAAAAGGGGAAGGGAATTCAATTAATTATACTTTTAGAATGCATGATCCAAGGATTGGACGTTTCTTTGCAGTGGACCCTTTGTTTAAAAAATATCCTCATAATTCGCCATACGCATTTAGTGAAAATAGTGTTATAGCATTTATTGAATTAGAAGGTTTAGAGAAATATAGTGTTGTTGGTCGTAGTTTTGCTCCTCGGGGATCATTTGAAGGATCAATACTTTTTGAAGGTAAAGCGGATGATAGAACCAAATTTCAAATAGCAAATTATAAAAAAATCTCTGCAAGAATTCATGTTAAATTAGATATTGATTTAGATAAATTTACATTAGGAAAGGAAATTAGTTCACAAGCCTCCACTGCTTCTATTGGTGGTAGTAAATGGGAAATAACTAATCAAAGTATTGAAGCTAAGGGGTATGGCAATAAGAAATCTAAAAACATGATGGTTCAAGGATCTTATAAAGCTAAAAATGGGATGAATGTTGGACCTCCTATTGATATCCAATTTAAAATTGAAATTAATAAAATTGATAATTCGAATAATGTTAAAATTGATGCCACCATCACAGGCAACGTGTTTCCAGCTCAAGAAACTATTATTTTTGATTCAGTTGGAAATGGTCTTTTCTTAGGAACTTCGACTGCAAATGGAGGTCCATTAACAGATGTTTATGGTGATGGAAAGGATAATATTTTAAGTAAAAGATCATTGCTTATTTCAACAGATAAAGATGGTAATTTTTTAGGAGTTTTCACTCAAGATAAAAATGGTCAACAAAAATTACAATCATTAGACGATTGGAATAAGCAATTCGAGGATAAAAAAGTATGGAATAAACAAGATGATAGAGAGGATTATAAAGAGAAAAAAAAATAATGTTTTAGGAGTTATAATATTACTACTCCTGAGTTCGTGTAACTCTGAAATACTTGTATATTCTATTAATAAAGATTTTACGGGTGTATGTGCGGTCTTTATATTTGACGATTTAACAAATACTGAACTTGTTAAAATTAATAATGATGGTCTTTCTCATATATCAGAAACAGACATGAATAAGAATTTTATTTTTATACAAAATAAGGTAGAAATTGAATGTGTGCCCATTGGTTCAAAAACAGATTTGAGGGATTCACATCGTTATATTTTTCAATTAACAAATAATACTATTAGTTCTAAATGTGTAGATTCTGACATAAAAGTCATTACTTTTTTTATTGGAACAAATAAGGATTTTTTGGAATGGAGTAATATGAATAAAGGTGAACTTGAATACTTAAGTGATCTAGGAATAGATTGGTGTTCATATTATAAAGAATTACTCGATGTCCGAAGAGTTAAATAACAAATCTTGTCTTGTGTGTGGTAAATGTCACCCCAATGTTTGAAGAGTTCTTTAAAAATAATAAATTTATCGTGTGGCTGTGCGAATGTCTCCTGACTTCGCACCCGCAACGATAATACTCAAAAGGCATTGATTAAAACAAGAAAACAATAAAAACTACAACCCTAAAAAAGTTGTAGTTTTTTTATTTATGCGTATCCATAGTTTCACTTTCACCTAAAATTGTATTTTTGGCACAAACCACAAAACCACAACCATGAAAAAAACGAGTCCCATTATTCCGCTTTTCAAACAGTTCATCAGAGAAACGGAAACGGGTAAGCCACTCAAAAAAAATGGTGAAAAAATAAAATCCAGTTCGATAGATAATTATAAATATGTCTTACAAAATTTAATTCAGTTTTCGAGTGACACTAAGTTTGAACTGCGTATTTGTGATGCCGCAAAACTGGATAAAAGGGAACTAACTTCCGAGAAAAGCTATTGGAAAAAATTCTATCAGAAGTTTACTGATTTCCTTTATAAAAAGGGCTGTCACGACAATTATGTGGGGGCTAATATAAAAGTGATCCGGGTCTTTTTTAATTACCTGAAAAACGACAAGGATTTAAATACGGGTGATTTTCAGCGTCTGTTTTATGTAAGAAAAGAAGAAATCGAAATCTTTGTTTTATCACCGGAACAACTTAAGTTTTTAATTCACGACAAAGAATTTGAACAAACCCTTATTCCGAGTTACAAACGAATCAAAGACATCTTTGTGTTTGGTTGTACCACTGGTTTACGGTATTCCGATATTTTTTTACTGACCAATAAAAACTTCGAAAAAATGGAAGACGATTGGTACCTGAAGCTTAAA
The DNA here is from genome assembly GCF_004345565.1 of Flavobacterium circumlabens. Taxonomy (GTDB): domain Bacteria; phylum Bacteroidota; class Bacteroidia; order Flavobacteriales; family Flavobacteriaceae; genus Flavobacterium; species Flavobacterium circumlabens. Next base: position 171,863 of record NZ_SLWA01000008.1, read on the forward strand.
TCCAAGAAAACCAAAACCTTTAGTTTTATCAAACTTTCTGCTTATGCCGTAACTATTTTTCAGCATTATGCAACGACCAACAATAAAACGCCGCTTTTTGGAAATACCAGTTTATTCAATTTTAATAAAAGCCTAAAACAAATTGGGGAACTAGCCGGCTTTACAGCGCCAATAGAAGTTTCCCGCGAAAAACAAGGTAAAACACAACGTATTACAAAAAAACAGATCTGGTTAAAAATAGGTTTTGCGATAAAATGAGTTCCCACATGATGCGGCGAACTGCCATTACCACTTTATTAATTTTAGGGATGCCGGAACATTTGGTGCGAAAAATTAGCGGACACAGTCATGCCAGCACTTCTTTTAATAGATACGTACATTATGCGCAGGCTTATATGGACAAAGAGATTGAAAAAGTGCATAGTAAACTGGAAAGTTATTAATTGGACCTAATACTGCTAATAAAGAAAATGACGATTTAACCGGTGATAAAATCACAATTCAGGCTACTGATTTGACTGACAATCTGACTGAAAAAGAGCAAATGCTCTAAAAATCTCAAAAAAAGTTTGGACGGAGGAGTGACGGAAGAGTGACGGTACGGTGACGGAGAAATGACGGGTTCGAAAATAATGTCAAACTGCCAGAATTAAGGTTAAAAATCATGATTTGTCGTTCCCCCCTCTCTATAACTTTTAGTATGAGTTTTCTTTTGGTTAAGGTTTAAGGAGTTATAAAGAGTTAAAAAAGAAAAACCTGGTGCCAGAATCATATCTGATACCAGGTTTTTTTATTAGGATCGATGCTGTCTTCGGATCAGTGTTGCGTGTGCGAAGTCAAGAGACATTCACAGCGCATGCGATAAATTTAATATTTGTAAAGACCTTTCGGAAAATTGCTGTTTTTAGCTAGTAAATCATAATCTTATATTAGCTCCATTAGGATTGAAAAAACATACAATTGCTTTCATTTCATTATCGTTAAAAATGGGAATATTTTTGTATTTAGATCTAAGAAAATCAATTTTTATTTTCAGATCACTTAAACTTTCTTTTTTTATTTTCCCAAATTCACTATTAAAATAAGGATCCAAATATTTGTTAAATAAATATCTTCCATTATCATAATTTATTTTTTCAAAATCAGCACACTTTTTTTCTTCTAACAGTTTTCCGTTTATGTAATATGCATCATAAATTATCTTACCATTCCTGCTATATTGTTTAATTGACAAGTTATTGGAATCGTTAAACTCTAACTCTAAAATTAATTTTTCCTTATCATTATAGAACGTCCACAGCCCGTATGGTAATGTATCGTTTTTCATTTGACCAGATAGCAATAGTACACCGCTATTATTTTTAATTTTAACTTTTTCAATAGGTGACTTTAATTTTTCCTCACTGTTTGAACAGCTAATTAAAAACAAAACAAAAAACAAATTTAAATAAAATAAAATTTTCATAAATATTTATAGTTTAGGAGTTGCTATACTATTTGAGCTTAACTTGGCTGTTGTTGATGTTTTCGCACTTTCAGATGAGTGGTAAGTATTGTCTATGTTATATTTATCAGCAAATCTAAATAGGAAAGCGAGAAATTGATTTTTTTGACCAAAATTTATACTTTTATAATTGGAATTTCCCATGGTATTCTTTTCAAATCCTTTATTAGGAATGCCAGTACCTGTATACTGATCTTCTAAACTGAATTGATGACCTAACTCATGATTAATGACATTACTTATTCTTCTGACAGCCTCTCCTCCACCGTTAAAATCGTATCTTCCATTACTGTTCAATTTAGCACCCAAATTTTTAATGTCTAGTATCATCACTTGGCCTTCCAAATCAGTATAAGCTGGTGGGTTAATATTAGTCCCCTTATATGTTACAGCTTTTAATCTATCGTCCCCAAGTATTATAACGTAATCATTTGCTTTTATTTGCCCTAATGATGTAATCATTTCATAGGAAGTTTTTACTTTACTAGTTACTGTATAATTATAAAAAATCCCTCCTTTATTTACATTAACTTTTTTGCCTTTGAAATTCGTCAATCCTAATTGTGTTCCTGTTCCTGTGAGATCAGAATATGTTTTCATAATGTTGAGCTGAGCTTGTTCTATTACTTTTTCAAAGCCTTCTACCTTAACACCTGTTGCATTCAGAACCTTAAAATGAATATCTGTGTTAAAAACCATCGTTATTTTTGATGAAGTGCTATTTATTTTTTCAGAACTTGATACAGTAGTTGATATTTTCATCTCTAGTCCATCCAAGTCTATAGCCATAATTGGAGAGTTTCCGGCAAATTGATAAGGACTATAAAATGGATAATCTTTAGTTAGAGGATCTTGTGACAAGAATTTTCCAATTCTAGGATCATAAACTCTGAATCCGTAGTCATACTGTAATCCTCCCCCTTTAATTTCATCATCTTTTTCCTTTCCATTAAAACCATAGCGATACTCTTTCGAGCTTTCATGACGGTTTGGTACCAGCATTCCAAAAGAAGGGTGATATTTTTGCTGGAATAGTTAATATATGAAAGAACATAATGTAATTAATAAAAGATGTAAAGAAAGTCTTCAATTTCTTTATTGTAAAAATATACAAAATAACTTAACATTTGTAAATTAATGAAATTTGAAGTTTTGAATAATGTTATCATTTATGATTTTAATAATCGATTTTTTAAAAAAAAATAAAAAACAAGACATTTATTTAAAAAATAATATCATCAATCATTTTATCTAAAGTGTTACTTGGAAGTGTATTTAAGTAAGACATAGTGGATTTAATATCTTTATGACCCAAAGCTTCTTTAATAATATCTACAGAGATATTATTAAATTTCAGTATTGTAGCAAATGTATGTCTTGCACAATAGTAAGTGATGTTTTTGTGAATACCCAAGTCGTTGATGATTTTTTTAATAGGCTTGTTTATATAAAGTTTTAGGAATTTTTCCTTTCTGTTATTTATATAGGTTTTAGAATCTTGATTATTGTGAATGATATTGAATATATATAAAGAGTCAACAGGAGAGGCATATTCTCTAATTTTTTGTTTCCAGAAATCATTTAATTTAAAATTTACAATTACTCCTGTTTTACTTCTTTTATAAGTAATAGTCTCTTTATACAAGTCCCTTTTCTTTAATTGTATAAGGTCAATGAAATTAATGCCTCTTCCATAATAGCTTAGTAAAAACATATCTCTAGCAATAATATCATTGTTTTCAGATAAATTTGCTTTTTTCAGTAAATCGAGTTCTTCTTCAGACAAGTATTCTTTTTTACCACTTTCCTTAATCTTTGATACTTTGAATTTAGTAAAAGGATACATAGAAGCAGGAATGATTTCCCTCTTAATTGCTTTATTAAAAACCGATCTTAGAGTTCGAATTCTTATACCAATGGTGCTCTGGCTATTTTTATTGGCATTTAAAAAGGATTGGTATTTATAGATTGTATCTACAGATAAATCTCTAAAAGTGATCTCGGTTCTGCCCAAAAAGCGTTGTATTGATTTTAGTGTATCCTTTTCAATGCTACTAGTTGACAGCTTTCCTTCATTTTTAATTTCTTCAATTAAATTCTCATGAAAATAAGTATAACTCAAAGCTTTCTGTTTACCTGATTTCTTTTTGAATTCAGTTATGATATCTTTTATTGTAAATGGAGTTTCGTCCGATTCAAAATCATAAATTATTTCGTTAATTCGATTGGAATACTTCTCTATTAGTTCATTAATCTGTTTGTATTCTTTGTGCGTTTTTTTTAGTCGTTGGGTGTCAAAAGACCAATCTTCATATTTACATTTTTTATTAATTGATAAAGTAGAGTTTACCCGATCTTTAACAAAGGCGAGATTAATTGAGTATTCTGCTTGTGTATTTGTAGTAGCTTTTATTATAAATTTGTAAGAAATCATCTTGTTTTAAGGTTTAATTTATAAATTTGACGAATATTTGAAGATAAATTGCCTTATAATACTAGAAAAACATGTAAAAAATCGACGAACAATCGACGAACAAATCTACAAATATTATCATTTATAATGATATATTTTATAATTTAATTTTCATAAAACACTGATTTACAGATATAATAAGCAAAAATAAATTATTCTAAAATAACTTAAAACTGACTCATAATCAGGTGGTCCCTGGTTCGAGCCCAGGTGGGACCACAGTCAATTCTTCAGAAGCCTTATAAACATTTTGTTTGTAAGGCTTTTTTATTTTCAAGACGAAAATTTTGGTATCAAGTTATCTTATACTTTTTAAATTCTGCTGATTTTATTTCTTTCAATGGACGCTTTTCAACCATATTAAATTTTTATTAAATTTGCTAAAACTGTATTTTTTTCTGAAACCAAATAAGTAAAATTGCCGTATGTTTAACTAATACGATTTCGTTAAAGTGTTTTGTTTTAAAACTTTATTTTTTTTGTTTTAAAACTTGCATTTGAATGAAAATCTTATACATTTGTCAAGAATTTGAGCATAAAGCGTTGTTTTTGTGAGAATTGTAATAAGGAAAATGATTTTAATAATATATTATGCTGTTTTTCAGCAAATTAAAAATTATGAAGATATCAAAAACTATTTTTTTTGTGTTTTTTATAACCTTGATTAGTGTTTCAAGTGTTACTGCAGGTACTAATGCCCCTCCTAAGCCAGTAATGGCTAAATCGGCAGCTACACCAAAACCGCCTGGTGTTCCTATTGATCAGAGTTTAACATTTCTGATAATGGCTGCATTATTATTCGGAACCTATACTTTATACCAATATAATTTAAAAAGAAAAGCTTCAGTTTAAACTGAAGCTTTTCTTTTTAATAGAATTTTGTAACTATTTGTTTATAGAATAGAGTCTGGAAATGTATTTTCCTACGACATCAAATTCTAAATTAATTTTAGTTCCGATTTTAAAATCTTTGAAGTTGGTATTTTCAAAAGTGTAAGGAATTATGGACACGCTAAATTCATTTGTTTTTGAATTTACGACCGTAAGACTTACTCCGTTTACCGTTATAGATCCTTTTTCTATAGTGATGTTATTTAAGTTTTTGTCGTATTCGAAAGTGTAATTCCAGCTTCCGTTGGCTTCCTGGATGTTACTACAGGTTCCTGTCTGGTCTACGTGGCCTTGTACAATATGTCCGTCAAGACGATCTCCGAGTTTCATTCCTCTTTCCAGATTTACAATATCATTGACTTTCCAGTCGCCTATATTGGTTTTCAGGATCGTTTCATCAATTGCCGTTACGGTATAAAAGTTGTCTTTTATAGCAACAACTGTAAGGCAGATTCCGTTATGTGATACGCTTTGATCAATTTTTAATTCATTAGTGAAAGAAGATTCAACGGTGACATGAAGGTTGCTTTGTTCTTTTTGTATTTCGTGAATCCTTCCTAGGGTTTCTATAATTCCTGTAAACATTGTTGTTTTATTTTACTAAATTTGCACATCAAAATTAGTAATAAATAAACTGAGCACATGAATAAAAAAGCAGAAAATATTATTGTTGGAATTTCAATAGGAGATTTAAACGGTATTGGAAGCGAAGTTATACTGAAAACATTCGAAGATTCCCGCATGTTAGAACTGTGTACTCCGGTTATTTTTGCAAATGCCAAAATACTTTCGTTCGTAAAAAAAAGTGTTACCTCTGCCATTCAGTTTCACGGAGTGGATAAATTAGATCAGGTTGTGCCCGGAAAAGTCAATGTCTTTAATCTTTGGAAAGAAGGTGTTGATGTTAACTTTGGAGTCAATGATGTGAAAACGGGGGAATATGCGATAAAATCTTTTGTGGCGGCAACCAAAGCCTTAAAAGAGGGACAGATTGATGTTTTGGTTACGGCTCCTGTAAATAAGTATAATATTCAGTCTGAAGAATTTAAATTTCCGGGGCATACTGATTATCTGGATCAGGAACTGGAAGGAAATGCGCTGATGATGATGGTTCAGGATAATCTTAGGGTGGGTCTGCTTACGGATCATGTGCCTCTGAATGAAGTTTCATCACATTTGACAGAAGAATTGATTACGCGAAAAATAGAAACGGTAAGAAAGTCCCTAATAGAGGATTTTAGTATTGTAAAGCCAAAAATCGCTGTTTTGGGATTAAATCCACATGCAGGAGATGGTGGTGTAATCGGTAAAGAAGATGATTTGATTCTAAAGCCTGTCCTGAAAAAAATATTTGAAAAAGGAACCATGGTTTTTGGTCCATTTCCGGCAGATGGCTTTTTTGGAAGCGGCCAATATGAAAAATATGATGCTGTCGTGGCAGCTTATCATGATCAGGGACTTATTCCTTTTAAAACATTATCATTCGGAAAAGGGGTGAATTATACAGCAGGTTTAAACAAGATCAGAACTTCGCCGGATCACGGTACAGCCTATGATATTGCTGGGAAAGACATCGCAGATTATAATTCATTTAAGGAGGCCGTTTATCTGGCAATTGATATTTTTCGCTCTCGTAATCTGTATGAGGAGATTAGTCAAAAACCTCTTAAAATAAAAGAAAAACAGTTATAAACAAAAAAAGGTGAATAAGATTATTAGTTTTATAATAATTTTATATCTTTGCACCCCAATTCAGGTATCTGAGTTTTAGATAGCGATTGGACAAATTGATGTTGAAATGAGCAAAACAAAAGAATTTTTAATTCCTTTCGCAGGATTAAAGCTGGGAAAACACCATTTTGAGTATCAAATAAGTAATGCGTTCTTTGAGAACTTTGATTACGACGAATTTCAAAGTTCGGATATCAAAGTAAATTTAGTTTTAGATAAGAAAAGCAACATGATGGAGTTGGATTTCAAACACAAAGGAACAGTAAATGTGCCTTGTGATCTGACAAGCGAAGATTTTGATTTGCCCTTAAAAGGAAAAATGAAATTGATTGTTCGCTTTGGAGATGAGTTCAACAATGATAATGAAGAGTTGTTGATTTTGCCACACGGAGAGCATGAAATAGATGTAGTACAATACATTTATGAAATGATTGCACTTTCGGTGCCGCTAAAACGGGTTCATCCAGGAGTAAAAGACGGAAGTTTACAAACCGAAGCCTTGACAAAACTGAACGAACTAACAGTAAAAGAACAAAAACAAGAGAGTAAACAAGAAGAAGATATTGACCCGCGTTGGGACAAATTAAAAAAACTATTAACGGATAAATAATATAGTAAAATGGCACATCCTAAGAGAAAAATCTCGAAAACAAGAAGAGATAAGAGAAGAACACATTATAAAGCTACTGTAGCTCAAATCGCTACATGTCCAATTACTGGAGAAGCACATTTATACCACAGAGCTTACTGGCATGAAGGTAAAATGTATTACAGAGGGCAAGTTGTTATCGATAAATCTGTAGCGGTTGCTTAATACGTTTTTGTAAATAATACTGGAACTCTCACATAGTGAGAGTTTTTTTTGTTGGTTATAACTTTCGTTTTTTAAGAAAACAGATACAAATTCGCTTTGTTTTTTTTTGTAATTTTCAAGTCTTTTAAAAATTTTTCAAATAGAAATATTTGAAAGGAAATAATAGAATATAATGAATACAATCACAGCCGCAATTACCGCTGTTGGAGCTTATGTTCCTGACTTTGTGCTTTCAAACAAAGTATTGGAAACAATGGTTGATACCAATGACGAATGGATTACCACTCGTACCGGAATAAAAGAAAGAAGAATTCTTAAAGATGCTGATAAAGGAACATCTTTTCTTGCCATAAAAGCAGCACAGGATTTAATAGCGAAAGCTAACATTGATCCGTTAGAGATTGATATGGTTATAATGGCAACAGCCACAGCAGATATGCCGGTAGCCTCTACAGGAGTTTTTGTTGCAACAGAAATTGGCGCTACAAATGCATTTGCATACGATTTACAGGCTGCATGTTCCAGTTTTTTATACGGTATGTCTACCGCTGCAGCTTATATACAATCAGGACGTTATAAAAAAGTACTGTTAATTGGTGCTGATAAAATGTCGTCAATTGTAGATTATACAGACAGGGCAACTTGTATTATCTTTGGTGATGGAGGCGGAGCCGTTTTATTCGAACCAAATTATGAAGGTTTAGGTTTACAGGATGAATATTTAAGAAGTGATGGTGTAGGACGCGATTTTCTGAAAATCTCTGCCGGAGGTTCTCTGATCCCGACTACATTAGAAACAGTTCAGAACAAACAGCACAATATCATTCAGGACGGAAAAACTGTTTTTAAATACGCAGTGACTAATATGGCAGATGCCAGCGAATTGATTCTGAAAAGAAACAATTTGACTAATGAAGATGTAAATTGGCTAGTGCCGCATCAGGCTAACAAACGTATTATTGATGCGACGGCAAGCAGAATGGAATTGGAAGATTCTAAAGTATTAATGAATATCGAAAGATATGGTAATACAACTTCAGCTACATTGCCATTAGTATTAAGCGACTTTGAACACTTGTTTAAAAAAGGAGATAATATTATTTTCGCCGCTTTTGGTGGTGGATTCACTTGGGGATCTATTTACCTAAAATGGGCTTACGATAAAAAATAAATTAAACTAAAATCGAATCATTATGGATTTAAAAGAAATTCAAAACCTAATCAAATTTGTTGCAAATTCGGGAGTTGCAGAAGTGAAGTTGGAAATGGATGATGTAAAAATCACTATCAGAACAACATTGGAAACAAATGTAACAGAAGCTACTTACGTGCAACAATTACCTGCTCAGCCTGCATTGCAGCAAGCAGTTGCCCCTCAGCAAACAGCTCCGGTTGTTGTAAATGTTAACACTGAAGCACCAGCTGTGTCAGAGGATTCTAAATATATAACTATAAAATCTCCAATAATTGGAACTTTTTATAGAAAACCTTCTCCGGACAAATCCGTTTTCACTGAAGTGGGAAGTACTATTGCAAAAGGTGATGTTCTATGTGTAATTGAAGCAATGAAATTATTCAACGAAATCGAATCAGAAGTTTCAGGTAAAATTGTAAAAATTCTGGTAGACGATATGTCTCCTGTAGAATTTGACCAACCTTTATTTTTAGTTGATCCATCATAAATAAATTTAGATTTTAGATTTTAGGTTTTAGAAGGATTCACAATCAAAAATTTGTTAATCATCTAGAATTATCTAATTATCAAATTGTCTAATTATCTAATTAAAATAAGATGTTTAAAAAAATATTAATTGCGAATAGAGGAGAAATTGCACTTCGTGTAATTCGTACATGTAAAGAGATGGGAATTAAAACTGTAGCAATTTACTCTACAGCCGATGCTGAAAGTCTACATGTTAAGTTTGCTGACGAAGCGGTTTGTATTGGACCTCCTCCAAGTAACTTATCGTATTTGAAAATGTCAAATATCATTGCTGCTGCAGAAATTACCAATGCAGACGCAATACACCCGGGTTATGGATTTCTTTCTGAGAATGCTAAATTCTCAAAAATTTGTCAGGAACACGGAATCAAATTTATTGGTGCTGCACCGGAAATGATTGATAAAATGGGTGATAAAGCTTCTGCCAAGGCTACGATGAAAGCTGCAGGAGTTCCATGTGTACCAGGTTCCGAAGGATTATTAGAATCTTTCGAACAGACACAAAAATTAGCTAAAGAATTCGGTTACCCGGTGATGCTTAAAGCTACTGCAGGTGGTGGTGGAAAAGGAATGCGTGCTGTCTGGAAAGAAGAAGAGCTTTTGAAAGCCTGGGAAAGTGCACGTCAGGAAGCTTCCGCAGCATTTGGAAATGACGGAATGTACATGGAGAAACTTATTGAAGAACCACGTCATATCGAAATTCAGGTGGTTGGAGATTCATACGGAAAAGCATGTCACCTTTCAGAAAGAGACTGCTCGGTACAACGTCGTCACCAAAAACTTACTGAAGAAACTCCTTCCCCTTTCATGACCGATGAATTGCGTAATGCAATGGGAGCAGCAGCCGTAAAAGCAGCTGAGTTCATTAAATACGAAGGAGCCGGAACAGTAGAATTTTTGGTTGACAAACACAGAAACTTCTATTTCATGGAAATGAATACCCGTATTCAGGTAGAGCATCCGATTACAGAACAAGTTATTGATTATGATTTGATCCGTGAGCAGATTATGGTAGCAGCCGGAATTCCAATTTCAGGAAAAAACTACTTACCGGAACTACACGCTATCGAATGTCGTATTAATGCTGAGGATCCTTATAACGATTTTCGCCCTTCACCGGGAAAAATTACTACGCTTCATATGCCGGGAGGTCATGGAGTACGTTTAGATACACACGTTTATTCAGGTTATACGATTCCGCCAAATTACGATTCGATGATTGCGAAGTTAATTACAACAGCACAATCACGTGAAGAAGCCATTAGCAAAATGCGAAGAGCTTTAGATGAATTCGTTATCGAAGGGGTGAAAACTACAATACCTTTCCATAGACAATTAATGGATGATCCGAGATATATTGCAGGAGATTATACCACTGCATTTATGGATACTTTTAAAATGAATCCAATAGAATAAAGATAAAGGCTGTCGATTTCGACAGCCTTTTTTCGTTTACAGCCTTTTTTTTAAACCCGACAGGTTTTAAAACCTGTCGGGTTTCTGATCGTAAATACCGAAGTAAACACTTTTTGTGTATACTTTTTACACACTATTTCGTAATAGTATACAGTTTTTTACAGTTCTAAATTTTGGCACATTTAGCTTAATGCTTTGTTTTAAAGGGCTTAAGGGGTTTGTTGGGCGATTTTGAAGTTGCGGCACAATAATTTCATTATCTAAAGCGTAAAACAACTATTAAATAATTTAAATATATACATTATGAAAAATTTATTTTTATCAGCCGCAATCGTTTTGGGAGGTTTAACTTCATTTGCTTCAACTTCTCCGATAACTACTACAATCGTAAAAACAATCTCAGTTCAGGATGAATATACTGAAATCAAATTAGAAGAATTGCCAGCTGCAGTTACAGAAGCTTTGAAAAAAGCATACCCGGATGCAGTACTTTCTAAAGCATACAAAAATGCAAAATCAGAATACAAACTGGACGTTACCGTAGGAGACAAAACAGGTAATCTTTTCGCTAACGCAGACGGAACCTGGATTAAAAAATAATTTAGTGTTCCCGTGAAAATTCAAATCAAGAATACTAAGATCAAATTAACAATATTAAAATATAACTACCATGAAAAATTTATTTTTATCAGCCGCAATCGTTTTGGGAGGTTTAACATCATTTGCCTCAACCTCGCCAATCACAAATACAATCGTAAAAACAATCTCGATTCAGGAAGAATATACTGAAATCAAATTAGAGGAAGTTCCGGCAGCAATTACTGATGCTCTTAAAAAAGCATATCCGGATGCAGTACTTTCCAAAGCATATAAAAATGCAAGTTCGCAATACAAACTAGACGTTACAGTTGGTGATAAAGTAGGATCTCTTTTTGCAAATGCAGACGGATCCTGGATCAAAAAATAACCAACTTAACTAAAAAACTATAGATTATGAAAAAATTAATTTTATCTGCGGCAATAGTTCTGGGAACTATGTCAATGCAGGCTGGAAACACTTATGTTAAAAGTGCTGTTATTCAGTCAGAAATCACACAGGACGAATATAAAGAAATTGATGCTGTTCCGGCAGCTATTAAAACAGCTTTAGATAATGCTTACCCTGGAGTAAAGCTGGAGAAAGCTTATGTTAACGAAAAGAAAGAATACAAAATTGACATTATTGTAAGAGAAGAAAAATCTACTGTTTACACGGATGCCAAAGGAAATATTCTTAAAAAATAAACTAATTATCAATAACCCACAAAACAATCATTATGAAAAAGTTACTAGTATCAACAGCAATCGTTTTAGGAAGTTTAACTGTTAACGCAGCTACAGCTCCGGTAATAAAAACTTCAGTGAATCAATCGGTAACAATTCAGGATGAGTTTACTGAGGTTAGTGCAGATGCTGTTCCGGCAGCCGTAAAGTCAACAGTTGAAAAATCTTTTCCGGGTACAAAACTTGAAAAAGCGTATGTAAACGAGAAGAAAGAGTATAAACTTGAAATCTCTAAAGGAGATAAAAAATACACCGTATTCACAGATGCTGCAGGAAACATCATTAAAAAATAAATAAGATGAAAAAGATAGTTTTATCAGCAGCAATCGTTTTAGGAAGTTTGTCTATTTACGCCACATCAATGGTACATTCAGAAGAAGTAAAAATTGAGGCAGAGTACCAGACTGAATATACGGAGATCGGAGCAGATACTGTTCCGGTGCCAGTCAAAAAAGCACTGGAGACTGCTTACCCGGGTGCTAAATTGGTTAAAGCTTACGTAAACGATAAAAAAGAATACAAATTAGATATAGCAGTTGGTGACCAAAAGGCTACTGTTTACTCAGATGTCAATGGCAATTGGTTGAAAATATAATTAGGTGAATTAGATTTATGTTTTTGGTGAAAAAGAGATTGTTTAAATAACAATCTCTTTTTTTTTGCAAAATTTTGTGAAAATACAAGTTTAATAGTATTATTTTAGCAAAAAAGTACCAAAAAGCAAATGCCAAAGATATTACTAATAGAAGATGATATTTCATTCTGCAAATTATTAGAGAAGTTTCTGATAAAAAAAGAGTATGAAGTTATTGTTGCTTTTTCAGCAGCAGAAGCCCGGTTAGCAATTAAAAATCAATCTTTTGATTTGATTTTGACGGATCTTCGTTTGCCTGATTCTGATGGCATTGGACTGATGGCTGAATTTAAGGCCTCCAACCCTGAAACACCTGTAATATTGATGACAGGCTATTCGGATGTAAATACGGCGGTAAAAGCGATCAAAAACGGTGCTGCCGACTATATTTCCAAACCGTTTAATCCGGATGAGGTTTTGCTGGTAATTACAAATGCGTTACAGACTCCGCAGACAGAAGCTCCCGCCAAAGAAAAGAAACCAATTAGGAAACCAAATAATACAAGCGAAAACGAATTTGTAAAAGGAATTTCTATTGCTTCCAAAAAACTATTGGACCACATTCAATTGGTCAGCCCTACCGATATGTCGGTTTTGATTATTGGAGAAAGTGGGACAGGTAAAGAAATCATCGCGAAAAGTATTCATGAGCAAAGTAACAGAAAAAACAATAATTTTATTGCTGTTGATTGTGGTGCCATTCCGAAAGAACTGGCGGCAAGCGAATTTTTCGGACACCTGAAAGGATCTTTTACCGGAGCAATCAGCGATAAAATGGGCTATTTTGAAGCCGCTAACGGAGGAACTCTTTTCCTGGATGAAATAGGGAATCTTTCTTATGAAAATCAGATACAGCTGCTAAGAGCACTTCAGGAAAGAAAGATTAAACCCGTTGGAAGTAATAAAGAAATAAACGTCGATATCAGAATCATTACGGCAACTAATGAAGATTTACGCGAAGCAGTCAAAAATGGTGATTTCCGTGAAGATTTATACCACAGGATTAATGAGTTTTCGATTCAGTCTCCTTCACTGACCGACAGAGGAGAAGATTTGATGGTTTTCGCCGATTATTTTCTGGAGAAAGCCAATCAGCAATTAAATAAGGAAATTATCGGTTTTGCACCGGAAGTAGTCCAGATTTTTCAGAACTACAGCTGGCCCGGAAATTTACGTGAACTTCAGAATTGCGTAAAACGTGCCACTTTATTGTCTCGAGGCGATTTTATTGAAAGTGACGTATTGCCGGCCGAATTTTTTCAGATTCAGAAGCAGCAAACTGCGACAGGGAATTTCTCCTTGTCCGATAACGAGAAAGAAACTATCATTCATGCGTTATCAAAAGCACAGAACAATAAATCCGAAGCCGCAAAAATGCTTAAAATTACCAGAAAAACACTTTACAATAAATTAAAGCAGTACAATATAGATTAAACGATTTCCTGTTTTAAAGAGGTGAACAGGATCTCCGTTTTGGTTTTTAATTTTTCCAAAACACCTTTCAGATCCTCCTTTTTATATTCCTCTTTCTCTAACGCTTTTAGAATATTCGCAATTTCATTCGACTGAATCTGCTTAAACATGGGCGCAATTCTGTGGGCAATAGCACCAATTTGCGCGGTGTTGTTTTCAATAATAGCAGTGTCTAAATAAACCAGATTTTCTTCTGTACTCTCAATAAAGGAGTTTATAACATCCTTTAAGGATTCATTGTCATTTCCTAAAAACTCTTTCAGGGTTTCTAAGGAATAAAGTTGTGTATAGGAAATTTCTTCAATAGGTTTAATTGCATCCATTGGAAGAGGATTGTGCGCTAAAATTTGATGAATTGTTTCCAATAACACTTTTGGCGAATAGGGTTTTTTAATAACACTTGTAAACCCGGCATTGCTGTAAACAGAAAAATCCAGATCGGTTCGTCCCGTCAGTGCAATAACCGGTTGGTTTTTGAATGTAGTAGTATTGGTGCTTTTTAATTTTTCAATAAACATAAAGCCATCCATTTCCGGCATCTGAATATCGGTAATGATAAAATCGAAATTGGTAGTAGCAATAGTGTCTAATGCTTTCGATGCCCTGTTGAAAGATAAAACATGATGTTTTTCCTGTTTTAAAACCCCGCTCGTTAAATTCAGTAGATTAATATCATCATCAATTACAATAAAAGTCTGTTTTTTCATCTTAGTGAAAACGGGCTGCTTTTTAATTTCTGGAGGAGTATAGGGACTATTGTCAAATAATAAGGGAAGTCTGATTTCAAAAGTACTTCCTTCTCCAAAAGTACTTTCAAGGGTTAGATTTCCTCCCAGAATTGTTATTATTTTTTGACAGATCGAAAGACCAAGACCGGTTCCTCCATATTTTTTTTCGATGTTTTCGTTGGCCTGGGCAAATTCCTCAAAGACCAGTTGTTGATTTGCTTTTTCAATTCCGATTCCGGTGTCTTCTATGGTAATCACAAAAAAAGCATCATCACTCACATAAGAACTGATTTTTATAAAACCTTCTTCTGTAAATTTATATGCATTTCCCACAAGGTTGGTCAGGATCTGTTTCAGACGAAACGGATCTCCGACAATCTTGCTGTTCAGTTTTTCATCAACATTAATAATAAGATCGATGTTTTTGTTTTTATAAACAGTCTGTATATTTCTGGCTGCATCCTCAATCACTTCCGGTAACACGAAAGGTACTTTTTCGATGCTGATTTTTCCGGCTTCGATTTGAGAAAAATCCAGTAAATCCTGAACTAACTGTGAAATATATTCAGAGGAGTTTTTTATGTTTTTAACGAAATACGATTGTTTGGTATTGACATCCGAATTGCCCAAAAGTTCGGTGTAACCTACAATGGTGCTCAAAGGTGTTTTTAAATCATGGCTCACGGTCGAAATTAGCTGTTCCCGGCTTTTAAGCAGGTTTTTGGTTTTGAAGTTCGCAATTTCCAGCTGTTTTTTGTAAAGCTGTGATTTGGAGTAATCACTCACAATTAAGATAGAGAAGAATACCGTTAAAAACAGCCCGATAATAGCAGAAACCGTTACAATTTCGTTGACTTTTTTAAGTGATTTTTCTTTTAGTAAATTGTTTTTTATCGAGTTAATGATAATTTCTCTTTCAATAATACGAAGTACTTTCCGGAGTTGTTCCGATATGGCAATTTCATTTTTAAGCAGTTTGTTTTCTTCGAAATTCAGGGATTCCTTTTTCTTTTCTGCCTTTAGTTTTACGTTGCTCAACAGCTTTTTCGAATTGGCCAGAATAGAGTCAGAGGCTTGTTTGCTCAGCGTATTAGTGCTGTCGTCCGGAATATTCTGATTCAGGTAATCGACATATTTCTGGAGCACATTTCGTTGGTAACTGCCTAAATCATTCGGATTTTTGTTAAAATCCCGTAGTTCTAATTTACGCAGTTTAAACTCCATTTTAGTAATTTCGTTAATAGCCGTATTCACCGAAACTTCATCCTCGGCTTTGCTTTTTATGGCTTTTAACTGTTTTATATTATCTGTTTTTTCAGATAAGAAATACGTGACACTATCTAATAATACTTTCTGATATTCGGTAGTGACAATTTGTTTTAAGGTATCTATTCTGGATTTTAAGGAATCCGTTTCGATCAGGTAACTTTTAAAATCATTTTCAGAGTTGGTCTGAATCGTTTTTCGGGCCAGACTTTCCGTTTTGTATACATTCGAAAAAAGCTTACTCACTCGTAGGATTTTCGTTTTTTCCAAGGCGATTTTATCTTCCAGTTTATTGTAAACAGCATTTTCAGAATATAAAAACCATCCAACAGTAACTACTAGTCCCAGCAATGCAATATAACTGAAGAGTACTTTGAACGGCATGTAACTTTTTTTACTCTCCATAAATGATAGCGCGTAGGTGTTGAATGTTTTATGTAATTGAAACTCTCGCAATTTATTTAAATTTTTCCCTTTTTAGAAATATATTTTAGACTAATATTTTATATAATTAAAAGTTGTGGAAAACAAAATAGCTGCAGATTATATAAATCTACAGCTATTTGGATGAAAATACATCTAAATTGTATTATCGTTTAGAAATCACTTAAAATTCAGGGTTTCAATTGAAATCTGACTAAAGGGTTTCTTTTAACCATTTAAAGAATTCACCTTGCCAAACCTGAGCATTCTGAGGTTTTAAAACCCAGTGATTTTCTTCCGGGAAATAAAGCAAACGACTTTTAATTCCTCTTAACTGGGCTGCCTGAAAAGCTTCTTGTCCCTGTCCGATTGGTACACGGAAATCTTTTCCTCCCTGAACAATTAAAATGGGCGTATTCCAGTTTTGTGCCAGACTTGCAGGGTTGAAAGTAGTATATGTTTTTTGTGCCACAGCATTGTCTTTTTCCCAGTAAGCACCACCGAAATCCCAGTTGTTAAAGAAAACTTCTTCTGTCGTTCCGAACATACTTTGTGTATTGAAAACACCATCATGCGCGATAAAAGTCTTGAAACGTTTGTTGTGAATTCCGGCTAAATAAAACACAGAATATCCTCCGTAACTCGCCCCGACACAACCTAAACGGCTTTTGTCAACATAGCTTTCTTTGGCAACATCATCAATGGCAGACAAATAATCGTCCATCACCTGTCCACCCCAGTCTTTACTGATTTGCTCGTTCCATTCTACTCCGTGTCCCGGCATTCCGCGACGGTTGGGAGCCACGACCACATATCCTTTAGCTGCCATTAAGGAGAAATTCCAACGGTACGAATACGATTGTGTCAATGCAGACTGTGGCCCACCCTGACAATACAATAGGGTTGGATATTTTTTGGTGGCATCAAAATTGGGTGGTAAAATTACCCAAACCAACATTTTCTTGCCGTCCGTAGTCGTTACATAACGTTTCTCTGTTTTGCTTAAAGTAAGTGTTTTATAAGTTTCTGTATTGACGTTCGACAATTGTTTCCAGGTATTTTTCTTTAAATTATAAGAAAAAATCTCAGCCGCATGATTCATATCCGTTCTGGTCACAATAATATCATCACCGGAAAAACCAACCAAATCATTCACGTCAAAATCACCATTCGTTAACTGACGCACCGTAATGGCAATTCTTGTCAAACCAGGGAAATTAACCGTAAAAAGCTGTTTGGTACCATCAACCGGTGCCACAAAAAATACATTTTTCCCATCTTTACTCCAGATGAAATGGTCTACAGTGCCATCCCAGTTTGCCGTCAGGTTTGTTTTGATTCCTTTAAAATCGACAATAATATCGTTTTTGTCTGCTTCATAACCATCGCGTTTCATTTGCAGCCAGGTCAGATTTCCCGTTGGGGAAAATTGCGGAGCCATATCGTAACCTAAGTTGTCCTCGGTTCTGTTGACTGTTTTCTGAGTCTCTAAATTGTACTCGTAAATGTTGGTGTTGGTAGAAATGGCGTAGGCAGTTCCCGCTTTTTTCTTGCACACATACAAAATGCTTTTCCCATCAGGAGACCAGATATAATCTTCGTCGCCGCCAAATGGTTTCTGCGGACTGTCAAAAGTCTCTTCTCTTAAAATATCAATTCCGGCCGCGCCTTCTTTGTTTTCCTTGTAAAAAACGTGATTGAATTTACCTTCATTCCAGGTATCCCAGTGGCGGTAATCCAAACCATCGTAAATCTGAGCATCAGATTTGTCAAGGTTTGGATAAAAATCTTTTCCTAAAACTTTATCAATTTTCACCTCTTCATTGTACACCAAAAATTTTCCGTCAGGCGAAACATTTTTGTCTTTCAACACGTCTTTAGTGTCTTTGATTTCAGTTGCATTTCCGCCATTTACGGGTAAAGTGTAAAATTTAGAATGCGATTTGTTTTCCTCGATCGAAGGGGTAGTAACCTTAAAAACAACATTTTTTTCGTCTTTCGAAAGGCCAAGCGGTGTCACTCTTCCTAATTTCCATAACAATTCCGGTGACATTACATTCTGTCCGATAGCGTTTAAACTCATCATTATTAAGGTTGTGAATAATACTTTTTTCATAATTGATAATCTAATTTTTGAGGAGCTAAAAGTACGAATTTTAAATTCCAATCCCGAAGCCTCGGGATAAATTCCAAATTCCAATTATTGTTAAAACTTTTAATTGTTCTGTCACCCTGAGCGGAGTCAAAGGCTTCTGGAAATAAAAGGGGCTTCTACTTCGCTTAGCCTGACATGTGTTTAAAACCATATAAGTGATGTAAGTTTCATTTAAGCATGAGGTTTGTTTGTTTTGATAGTTATTGAGATTGTGACCCTGAGCGGAGTCGAAAGCTTGTGGAAATAAAAGGGGCTTCGACTCCGCTCAGCCTGACATCTGTTTTAAAAAAAACTCTTAAATGAACTTCCATTACTTATATGGTAAAACAAAAAATCTGTATTTTTATAAAAAATTGATTCATGGAATTAAGTTACTGGGAGCTTAAAAATTGGTTCACGGATGTGGATTATACGATCGTGGGCAGCGGCATAGTGGGTTTGCATGCAGGCCTGCGCTTACGCGAAAGATTCCCAACAGCAAAAATCCTGGTTTTAGAAAGAGGCATGCTGCCGCAGGGTGCCAGTACAAAAAATGCGGGTTTCGCCTGTTTCGGAAGCCTTTCTGAAATTATGGAGGATCTGAAAACGCATTCAGAAGAAGATGTGGTCCAGCTGGTTGAAAAACGCTGGCAGGGTTTGCAGCTGCTTCGAAAAAGATTGGGAGATGCTGCAATGGATTTTAAGCCACATGGCGGATATGAAATTTTTCTGAAGGAAGATGAAAGAGGTTTCACAGATTGTCTGAGTAAATTGCCCTTTATAAACGAGATACTAAAACCACTTTTTAAAGCGGATGTTTTTAGCAAGGAAGTAGATCGTTTTGGTTTTGAAAACATTCAGGACTATTTGGTTTTTAATCCGTTTGAAGCGCAGCTCGATACCGGAAACATGATGCAGGAATTGCTGAAACAGGCTGTTGCCGCCAATATTCTGATTTTGAATCAGCAAACGGTAACCTCTTATCTGGATACAGGTAATGATGTCGAAGTGGTATTGGGTGATTTTAGTTTTACGTCCAAAAAGATACTTTTTGCAACAAATGGGTTCGCCAATACGTTAACAAAAGGAGCCGTGCAACCGGCAAGGGCTCAGGTTTTAATTACAGAGCCTATTCCGAACTTAGATATCAGGGGGACTTTTCATCTGGATCGGGGGTATTATTATTTCAGGAACATCGGCGATCGTATTTTACTGGGAGGAGGGCGCAACCTTGATTTTGAGACCGAAACCACAACCGAATTTGGTCAGACCAAAATTGTGCAAAATAAATTGGAGGATTTACTTAAAAATGTAATTTTACCAAATCAGGAATTTCAGATTGCCCACCGTTGGAGCGGTATTATGGGCGTCGGAAACAGTAAAACGCCTGTGGTTACACAACTGACTGAAAACGTGTTTTGTGGAGTGCGTTTAGGCGGGATGGGGGTAGCAATAGGAAGTTTAATAGGAACAGAATTAGCAGATTTAATATAATGGCAGTCAAAAAACCAGCACCAAAAAAAACAACCGCAAGTAAACCGAAGCCTAGAACAGCTTCAAAGAAATCAAATCGTTCTTTAGGAGAAAAAGTGAAATGGTTTTTTATCAAATTATTTCTATGGTTCTTCGGACTCTCCATTGGGTCGGTCATCTTTTTTAAATATGTACCCGTACCTTTTACGCCATTGATGGTAATTCGGGCAATCGAAAATAAAATGGGTGGGAAAGAAGTATACTTTGATCATGACTGGGAACCGATTGACAAGATTTCGATGAATTTGCAGAAAGCGGTTATTGCCAGTGAAGACGGCACTTTTTTATACCACAATGGTTTTGATTTTAAGGCACTTCAAAAAGCCTATAAAAGCAATGAGCGTGGCCGCAGGATTCGCGGTGGAAGCACCATCTCACAACAAACGGCCAAAAATGTGTTTTTATGGCAGGGAAAAAGTTATTTCCGTAAAGGTTTAGAAGCTTATTTTACCGTTTTAATAGAAGTCATCTGGGGCAAAGAACGGATCATGGAAGTGTACCTGAACAGTATCGAAATGGGTGATGGGGTTTATGGCGCCTATGCCGCTACGGAACATTGGTACCGACGTGATGCTTCGAGTTTAACAGCCATGCAGGCTGCCGGAATTGCAGCTATATTGCCCAATCCAAGAAAATTTAAAGCAACAGGATCGTCCAGTTATATCAACAGACGTAAAGAAAGAATAGTTCGTGAAATGCGCGCCGTTGGAAAAATAAATTACAATGGGAAATAAAAAAGCGCTTTTTGTACTGCTGCTATTGACATCGGTATTCACTTTTGGACAGGGAAAAACGAGTGAAATCGGTTTTATCACAGACAATGATTTATATACATCTTCTAAAAATGATATGTATTATACCAATGGTTTAGAGCTGTTTTATCGCTTTTTGTCAAAAAATGGGAATTCGAAAATCAATAAGAAAATAACGGAGTTTCGGGTGGGTCAGTATATTTACAATCCGAGATACATTAATATTGAAGCCCGGAATAATAACAATCGCCCTTTTGCCGGTTATCTTTTTGCCGAGGCCGGCCGGAGTTTTTTCTATAACAGTGAGTCGGTTTTAAAAACAGATTTTCAGTTGGGTTTTGTGGGACAAAATTCTTTGGGGAAGGAAATGCAGGAAGCTTTCCACCATGTCATTGGATATAAAAATGTGTATGGTTGGGAAAATCAGATTCATAATGCTTTGGGTGTCCAGGCACATGCGCTGTATTCGAAGAAATTATTTCCAAGACGCCATAACGATTTTATTGATCTCCATTTTCAGTCGGAAGGAAATCTGGGGACTATTTTTACAGGTGTTTCCACCGGTTTTCTGACCCGGATTGGTTTTAAGAAATTGCTTCCGCTGTATGATTCTAATTTACATGACGCGTCAGTGAGTGCTGTACTGCCGTATACGGTGAGAGAATTTTATTTTTATGCGATACCGAGTGTTAATTATCAGTTTTACGATGCTACAATCGAAGGAAGCTTATTCAATAACGAAAGTCCTGTGACTTTTGATTTGGAGCCGCTTCGTTTCAATGCTGAGTTTGGCCTGAAATACCGTCACGATAACTTCAATTTTTCGTACGCTTTTATTTACCACGGAAGAGAATTGGACAGCCATGAAATAACAGGCTCTTTTTATGGCTCGATCCGTCTTTCGTATCTGTTGAACTAGCCCTTTTTTTAATATGGGAAAGAGGGATTAAATTTTAAATCGTTTAATTATTTTCTTCTCCTTGTTAAAATCTACCTCCAGAGAATCACTGGATATTTTTTTGATCATCAGTCCGTCCACAAGATCGTTTTTTCTCAGGCGAAACATTTTCGAATCAATTTTCAGGATGACCATTTCTCCACGCGAATCTTTTATATAGCCGTGATAAGAGATAGCAGGCCATACAATCAAATGTTTCATTGTTGGTGCGGCTGTCGCTTTTTTAACTACAGCCCCCGAATGGTTAGGATTCGGGACATATTGTCTTTGCGGACGGGCAACCACTTCCTGAACCTGCTTGTTCAGGAAAGGGTCTCTGGATACGTTTTCTAAGGCAAAAGTATCTTTATTAATCTGGTTGAATTTTACTGTAGCGGATCCCGCGGAATTGTTAACCGCTAATTCTTTAGAAGTAAAAAAACGGTTGATCGTTTTGTAAAAAACAGAACCCCATAGCCCTAGGACAACGACGATTAAAATTATATTTATTTTTTTCTTGACCATCTCTGTACTAAATTACGGTGAACTTAAAGGGTACGCTATAGGCACTTACATTTCCGGCCGCATCTGTCGTTTTAATTCTCCAGTAATAATCTCCTAATGTGGTAAAAATACGCTGATAGGATGTACTCGCATTATTAGTCGGGAAAAGAATGGTCGTAAAAGTACTGGTGTTGGAAAATTCTATCGTGTACAAAAGAGGAGACTGGATTGTTCCGGTATCCGTAGGAGAAATCCAGGTAAAAGTAGTCGACACATTATTGGTAATAATAGCATTAACAGCCGGAAGGGAATTGACAGGCACAGCCGGTACAACGGTATCGATGAAGAAATTCCTCGAAGAGAACTGAGCAGTCTGACTCGTGCTGTTAATTCCTCGTACCTTCCATTGGTAATTGGCGTCTTTGGTTAAATTGGTGCTGTTTAAAACAACGGATGTTTCGGTAGTGCTTTCGGCTTTATAGACTGATTCGCTGGTGGTCGTGTTAATGACTTCAACAGAATAGCTGGTAGCAGCTGCCAGGTTTTGCCATTTGATCGTCAGGTCTGTACTGTTTTTATACACATTGTTGTCCGGACTTGTTAATACAACCTGCTGATTGCTTAAGTCATCGGTTGTGACCATAGAAAAGTTGGAAAGTGCGGAATAGTTGGATTCGTACGCAAAGTTTTCCCCTCTTACTTTCCATTGATAACTTCCGGTTAACAAAGGAATATTCAGGCTGGTTTTGGCTACTAAAGAGTCTACAACAATAGTTTCATTGAGGTCCAATACCTGCAAGCGGTATTTTTTGGCTCCGTCAAGTTCATTCCATTGAAAATTAACGACATTACTTTCAATCGTAGTGTCGTCTTTTGGAGATACCACTTCAATGATATCATCTGAAATGTCTTCTTCAAAAACATCTTCGCAGGACACTAGAAGGAGAACGAAAAGGAACGGTATAATTTTATTTAGTGTTTTCATAATTTTGAAAAATCATTTTTAAATGTAAAACTTCAGAAGTATTGTTTTTTTTAACGGTGTAAAAATTCATGCTGACCATTCTCGAAAAATCAAATTTTTTCTCAAAATCATAGCCTAAGGCCAGCAGCTGGTTGCAATTTCCGGTAACGTCAAGCTGGTTGCTGATGATCCGGTAATTTTCATCAGAAAAAACATGTGTCGGCTGCAAATCATTGATAGAGACCTTAGGGTTTTCGGTAGAAGCAAAACTTATGATGCCCTGCTGTACCATCTCTTTTGTGATCCCTTCTTTTCCGATGACACGATCCAGATACTTGATTTCTTTGGTTAAACCCTCTGTGTTATTGGCTTTTTTGTTGATCTCATTCGTTTTTTCAGACAGAGTCCTGTATTCGGTGATGACCTGAAATAAAGTATGAAATGATCTTTTGTAGGCCGTTATCAGGAGCATCACAAAGACCAGTGCCAGTGCCGTAAATTTCTTTTTATAGGAATATTTCTCAAACATCTTTTATCGTGATTTTTATTTCAAATTGAGATTTATTTTTCTTGTCTTTTTTGAAACTGATGATTTCAAAATTTTTAAGCCAGCTCATCTTTTTTAATTTTTCCATCCAGTTGTTGAACGAAGTTTCATTAAAAGTCTCGCCTTTGATGACAATTGATTTGGCTTCAAAACTAATTTTCTGAGTGGCTTTTACTTCTTTGCTGACCGGAATAATATTCAGACCCGTCAAAGAAATGTCACCCGGAATTCCTTTTATAATTTCATAACTGTAAAAAGACAGAAACTTCGAGGATAAAAATCCCGACTCATTTAACAGCTGTTGTTTGTTTTCTTTTTGTTTTTCCAGATCCAGGATCAGTTGATACGATTGACTGGAATATACGTTCTGAAGATTGAGCTCCGCATTTTTGGAACCGTAATATTGGATCAGCAGATAACTCAAAAGAAGACTCGATAAAAAACCGACTAGCATGGTAATCCCCAGGATATGGAATGCTTTTTTATAAATAATTTCCTCTGTGCTTAAAGTTTCGTTAGTTGTTTTCGAAACTTCTTTCTGCTGAATAAAAAAGTGAACGATAATTCCGTAGAGCGGAAGAAATTGATTTGAAATAACTTCTTTCCCAATCGTATAGTTCTGTTTTTGTACCGGTTCTGCCTGTTTGGTAAATTGAACAAGCTTGCCATTGTCAAATTCTAACAGTAAATCGTTTGACGTTAGCGTCTCTTTTTTTACCGCATCATATAACAATGCCGCTAAAAAAGAACCGATGTAAATATCCGCTACCTGAAAACCTTTTTTAAGGAATTTATCCGTAATTTCATTGACGATGTTTTTCCTGCAAAAACTCATGAAATTACTGTCCGAGCCAATGATGCTGGTATGGTAAATCGATTCAAAATCAATGTTTTTGTACCAGTTAACATCACTTTCCGTATTGAAATCTATTTCTTTATTTAAAATACCTTTTCCGTCAAGAGCCAGAAGCACCGGAATCTTAAGATCGATATTTTGGGCAACTTTTTCAAAAGTATCGAAAGAAGTACTGCTTACAATATCTATTTTGTTTCCTTTTTTCTTCACAGTAAGTACATTATAACTTTCCTCATCCTCTTTTTTGATGATTCCAATTACATGTAAGTTGTTTAGCTTTATTATTTTAGATAAAAATGTAATCATTAATATACCACTGTTGGTTTAATAAAAATGTGCAATTTCGAATTGGTTTTTGCTTTTTTCCTGCTGCTGAAAAACCATTTAATAATCGGTATTCTCGATAATAAAGGAGTTCCTGATCCGGCATCTTCTTTTTTCAGTTCATCCAGACCGCCCAATAATATCATTTCGCCATTTTTGACACGAACCAGAGATTCAAATTTCTGTGTTGCTTTTCCGGGAGGTGCTGTTTCTCCGGCTCTTCCAAGGAAAGAACTTTTTTCGACCACAATGGTAAGCGTTACATTTTCGTCTATTGAAACAAAAGGTTTTATGGAAAGACTTAAATTGGCATCTGTAGATTTCCACGTACCTGAATTTAAGATGTCATTCCCAATGTTGCTGTTTATTAATCGGTTGCTTTGTTCGAAATAATAACTGGTTTCCCCAATAGATAATTTTGCCTCATGACCACTGATGGTCGCAATTTTCGGAGTTGATTCTACCTTTACAATTGAGTTGTTTTCCAGTAATTTCAGATTCAGGTAAAAAGCCTCTGTTACTTTTCCGAGTTTGAAGATTCCGAAACCATTAAAGGCCTCGATCAGACTGTTTACCGAAGTTGAATTGACCGTTACATCTGTCGAAGGAAATAAGGTTCCGCCCGTCACTTGTTTGTTGATTTTATCGAGTCCGGCTTTCATTCCGGTCTGCACATCATGCGATTTATTGTATTGTACAATGATCACTTCAATCTGTACCATCGGTACCACTTTGTCAATCTGTTTGATGTAGATCTTTAATTCTTCGAGTATCGATTTCGATCCCGAAGCCACCAGACCATTCAATTCGACAAATTCCTTGATTTCCAGTTTCTCCGAAAATACTTTTGGCAGCGAAGCCAGTACCAGTTCGATCGATCTGTTTTCCAGTTGAATGATTTCGGTAGCTCTCAATCCTTCGGCACCTTCATCTCCGATTAAATATAAATTATCCTGTTTTTTAAAGGTGTATTTTTTCCCTTTGAAAATATGAAATAACAATTCGTCAAAGGTGATGTTGTCGGCAGAAAGCGTTGTTTTTTCGTTATCCGGTTTTGTTGTACAGGAAATAATTAACGTGTAGTTTCTCGGCTGCTTCTGTTAGTAAATCGGAAGCGTCAGCGATATAGGCCTTTACAGACAACAAGCCGTTTTTATTTACAGTTACTTCATAATAACCGGGAACTCCGGCACTCGATTTAGCCTGTTTTGCTTTTTGTGTAGCACCGTTCACGGTAACGGCTCCGTCTTTGTTTTTTTCGATGAAGTAAAATCCGTTTTCGTCTTTGGTCGCAATCAGATCATTCGATTTAGACATCATTTCGATCACCTGATCAAAAGGACGGTTCAGGATATAGGAAGAAACGCGAAGACTTTTTACGTCAGGAGATAAAACTAAATTTTTACCTGATTTGTCAATAATCGCTTTTGCAACAGCCGACAAGGTGTCGTTCTCTAATTTAACCGATAAGAAATCGTTTTGGGAGTTGTAGCTGACATCAATAACCTTCGGTACTTTTTTCTCTACGATGGTTACCGTTTTCCTTTTTTTGAAAATAATGATATTGTTCGTAAATGTAACTTCCAGATCGTATTTCTGTACCAGGTGAATGAATACATCTTTTACGGTTACATCAAAAAAGTTGTTGGATACCGGCTGATTTAATTCGGTATCCACATCAATGTTCAGCTGGTGTTCTTCGGCTATAGAAGAAATGAAATCATGAAGTGTTAATCCTGAAACGTCTATTTTAATGGATTCATTAAGTCCCTTTTTCTGGATGGAAAGGTCGTCCAGTTTCTTGCTTAGTTCGTTGATGTCTTGTTGTGCAATAATACTATTTGTAAAAAACAGTACCATAATTATGTAACCTAATTTTTTAAACATTTATTTATAAGTTAATTAAAATAGAATATATTTCTTCTAAAGCCGTTTCTCCTTCGGCCAAAATATCAAAAGCTTTTTCTGATAGTGATTTATAATTTTCATCGTTACTGAATAACTTCGTAACGGTATTGTTTTTTATGGCTTCGGTAATAACGGAATCAATGGTCAGCACTTCATAAATAGCCGTTCTTCCTTTGTATCCGGTATGAAAACACTGATTGCTGTTAATTTTGCACTGGGAAATAAAATTATTCCACAAGAAATTCAGAAAGACGAAAACTCCGGTATCGAAGGAAATTACAAAACTAAATCTTACGGTTTGCTCACGCTGTTACTGGCCCAATCATCAGTAGGAAATGACACCGTAACCTCAGCCCATTTTGTTGGAAGTTACGTTACGGACAAAACCGCTATTTATTTAACCAGCATTTCCAAATCGCTTACCTATTCGGGAACCGTTACATTAACGGGAAACAGCGAATTACCTTCCACTTTTATCGACGCGGCTTATATTAACAATAGTCCAAACAAACTTACCAATAACGGAAAAATTACCATTTCGGATATTCGATTGCCGGAAATAAATCCTGATTTTGAAAAAATATTTGAGCAGACACAAGGTTTAAAAACAGCGTTAAAAGATGTAGAAAAACCGAAAGATTCACTTTTCTACAATTCCTTTTTTTTTATCACAGAAAGACTTGTTAATTTTTTCGTAAAAATATAATTTTATTTTTCTTATCAAAGAAAATTCCCATTTTACTTTTGTTAAATCATGAAATATTTGAACTTTCTTGTGAAATTTATTGTGTTTAATTCAATAAATTAATAAAAAATGGCATTATATTGTAACGTTTTACCTACATGGTTTTTTATAACACAATAATTATGAATGTGTTGCGTTGTAAGTGGCTCATGCAATAAATATTTCGGTTTGACGTTGTCTGAAAATTGAAAGGCAAAAGACAACTGATGCGGATAATTCTAAAAGGGAAGGAATGCAAAATAAAATATGTTTTAAGTCCGTTTTATTTTGTGTGATCTGAAGTTTAAATTGAAATAGTCTCGTAACGCTCTTAACCTATATACCTTTTATTAAGGAAACAGGATTGTGAAAAGACAATGTACTATCTTTTTAGGATATATCCATAGTTTACATTTAGGTAAATAAAAAAAGCCGTAATCCTGAGATTACGGCTTTTAGTACGTGTTTTATGTTTGAATGTTGTATGCTTTAATTTCAGTGTACTAATTCAGAAATATTTAAAAATGATACTAAAATTCAGAAAACAAATACTTATTACTTTTTTGATGACGAATGGATTGTTTCCATTTACGTCTGTTATATTTTTAGATTAATTGATACTGCAATAATTAATTACTACAGGAGTTAAACTTTAAGTGCCTAAACAGAATTGTATGGATTTAAGCAACAATATGCTGTTATGTGCCTTAAATTTTTTGCAAAAGTACGAAGAGATGTTTTAATAAATTGTCAATTACAGGTTAAATTTATAAGTTATAATGTAAATTTTTATCTAAAAACAATATTCAAATTAAGTAATAGTAACTTTGTGAAGAAAAATCTCAATAAATTTATAATAGAAAACACACAACTCTTGCAGATGTTTTAAAATGGAACAATAATGAATTTTTCAAAACCATGATCACTTCTGATTTTAGAATCACAGGCTTAATCTTTTGATAATATTCCCGGACACATAAAAACTTTACTTTTAATGAAAACACTATAGTTATGGAAATCAACTGGACAATATTAGGAATTGTGGCTGCGGTTTTAATTGTTTTAATCGTATTCGTGATTAGAAAGAATCAAAAGGAGAAAAAGAAATTGACGGAATTTTTAAACAATGATTTTAAGAAAGCAGAAAAAGATGAACCGGATGTTGATAACACGGCAAATGAACGCTAGCTGCTCCTAAAGGAAGAAAAAAAGAAACCCTTGTAAAACTAGTTTTACAAGGGTTTTTAAATGATGTGGAGAATACCGGATTCGAACCGGTCACCTCTTGCCTGCCAGGCAAGCACTCTAGCCAAATGAGCTAATCCCCCAATGCGAGAGCAAATAAAGTCAATTATTTTTCAAAAAGCAAATTTCAAAACAGGTTCGGACGAAAATAATTACCAAAACCGTAACTTTACAATCAAATTTATATTTATGAGTTCAGAATATCAAAGCGGATCTTTGCAGACTACTATTCAAAATGCCGTTGCAACGGTACAATTTGGTCATCCGGCCAGTAATTCTTTTCCAAGACAATTATTGGATCGGCTTACTTCCGAAATTAATTGGTTAAGTAATAATGAAACAATCTCCGTAATCGTTCTTCAAAGTGAGGGAAATAAGGTTTTTTGTTCAGGCGCGTCTTTTGATGAACTTCTTGCAGTGGAAAATGAGGAGCAGGGCAAAGCATTTTTCTCTGGTTTTGCTCATTTATTAAATGCGATGAGGAAATGTTCGAAAATCATTATGGGCCGTGTTCAGGGAAAAGCCGTTGGCGGAGGTGTCGGTATTATAGCCGCTTGCGATTATACTTTGGCAACGCCGGAAAGTGCCGTAAAACTTTCTGAACTTGCCATTGGTATCGGACCTTTTGTAATTGAACCCGCTGTTTCGCGTAAAATTGGAAAAATGGCGATGGCCGAAATGACACTGGCTGCCCACGAATGGAAATCGGCAGACTGGGCGTTACAAAACGGACTTTTTTCGGCGATTCATGGGGCTAATGAACTTGATGCAGCTGTCGAGGATTTTGCACAAAAATTAAGTTCCTATAATCCGCAGGCTTTATTCGAAATGAAAAAGATCATTTGGGAAGGAACTGAAAACTGGGAAACATTACTCGTGGAACGTGCTGCGATTACCGGAAAACTGGTTTTGTCTGATTTTACCAGAAAGGCTTTGACACAGTTTAAGAAATAAATGTGTTAGTCTCAGTCTCATTCTTCATCAGAAAAATGGATGTTTTTGTAAGTTTATTTTTTTGCCGCAGATTTTAAAATTATTAAGGATTGATCCTTTAAATCCGGGAAATCTGTGGCAGATAGAACAAAGCTAAAAAAACACCCAAAAACGGTTATTAATTTGTAAATTTGCAACCTAAAATTCAAATCGATGAGTAATATCAGAATTACAAAACAATTTAGTTTCGAAACCGGTCACGCTTTGTACGGTTACGACGGAAAATGTAAAAACGTTCACGGGCACAGTTATAAATTATCGGTAACAGTTATTGGTTCACCAATCACAGACCGGTCTAATGTGAAATACGGAATGGTTATCGATTTTTCGGATCTAAAGAAAATTGTAAAAGAAGAAATCGTCGATCAGTTTGATCATGCGACTGTTTTTAATGAAACTACACCACATATCGAATTGGCAAATGAATTGAAAAATCGCGGTCATCACGTTATTCTAGTGGATTATCAGCCGACAAGCGAAAACATGGTAGTCGATTTTTCAGATAGAATTATTGCGCGTCTGCCTGCCGGAATTTCTCTTTTTTCCCTTAAACTTCAGGAAACCGAATCTTCATTCGCCGAATGGTTTGCGAGTGATAATGTTTAAATTCCAATAATAAAATTCCAAATTCCAAACGTTCGCAACTCATAACTCATAATTAATAACTCACAACTTAATGAAGAAAGTATATTTCGCTTCTGATCAGCATTTTGGTGCTCCGACTCCGGAGCTGAGTCTTCCCCGCGAACAAAAATTTGTGGCGTGGTTAGATGAAGTAAAACAGGATGCCGAAGCAATCTTTTTATTAGGGGATTTGTTTGATTTTTGGTTTGAATATAAAACGGTTGTACCAAAAGGTTTTGTGCGTGTTTTAGGAAAACTGGCTGAAATTCGGGATAGCGGAATTCCAATCTATTTCTTTGTTGGGAATCACGATTTATGGATGCATGATTACTTTCAAACGGAATTAAATATTCCAGTTTATCACGACAATAAAGAATTCACTTTTAACGGAAAAACATTCTTAATTGGCCACGGAGACGGGAAAGGTCCGGGAGACAAAGGCTATAAAAGAATGAAAAAGGTGTTTACAAATCCTTTTTCCAAATGGCTTTTCCGTTGGTTACATCCTGATGTTGGAGTAAGTTTAGCCCAATATTTATCGGTTAAAAACAAACTTATTTCGGGTGATGAAGATGTGAAATTTTTAGGGGAAGAAAACGAATGGCTGGTTTTGTATGCCAAACGTAAACTAGAAACGAAACATTATAATTACTTTATTTTTGGTCATCGCCATTTGCCAATGATTATTCCGGTTGGGGAAAACTCCAATTATGTAAATCTGGGTGACTGGATCGGATATTTTACCTATGGTGTTTTTGATGGTGAAACTTTTGAACTTCAGAAATTCGAAAAATAATTACTTTTTGCCTGGCGGATAAATCCCAATTTTATGAGTTCGTAAAGAATAACTGGTAATCGGAGCTTTATTGGATTGTTGAAAATGAATGGCTTTCGAATCCTGCTTCGGCATATGGCATTCCACACATTTATTCTCCAGCATAGATTTTGAAAGTGTTTTTATGGTTGTTGCCTTATGTTTGGTTTGCTGATGACAGCTCATGCAAATTTTGGAATAAGAGGCAAGATTCTGCGAGGCATCCTGATGCGGATTGTGACAGGACATGCAATCCATTGTCGGACTTTTCCTGAAACACTTACTCTGCGAAAGCAAACCAAGCTGATTTCCATGCACATCATAATTTAGGGTGTCCGGTGTACCCGGTCTCTCCCTGAAATAGTCCGTAAGGCTTTCTCCGGGCCTGAATTGAAATCTGGATTTTAGTTTCATTTTGTCATTCCCGGAATGGCATAAAGCGCAGGCGTCTATTTTTTGCTGCCTGTTCAGGTTTTTGAAGCCTGTAATATTCTGGGCGATTTTTAAATCCGGAAACTTTAAATGGGTCTGAACGTGTTTTTTGGCGGGGCCGTGGCAGCGTTCGCAATCTATTCCATAAATTAATGTTTTTTTGCTCATAAATTCTTCCACTTCCATTGTCATAAAAGTAATGCTGTCTGAGCTGGTAGTGATATATCTGCTTCCAATGTTGGAGCTATGACAGGCAAAACATTCTTTGTCTATTTTCCGCTCAAAATTAGGATTCACGGCCGAATATCCCGGACTTGTTGCCCAGCTGTTTATAGATTTATAATAGGAAATTGGTAATTCGTAAGTAAAATGATTTTTCCAATAGGCACTTGTCTGCGCATGTTTGGTTCCAAAAAGAATCTCAAAGGGATACGCTTTTGCTTCTTTTCCATTTTTATACAAAACCTGATAAAGAGTGTCGTTGCGTTCTTCCATGACCAGTTTGGTGTTTTTGTCATACACAAAAGTGTTTTTGCCATTGGTAAAATGACCCAGAATATTTTCTTTGGTTGCGGGTGCGGAAGCTTTGAAATGGGAACTGTGAAAAGCAGATTCATATTGCGTCTGATGACATTGTATGCAGTTTTCTGAACCTGCATAGTCGGTTCCGCGCGGATCAATGTATTCGTCAGATTTGTTGGTGCAGTTTGTGAGTAATACTGCCAGAACAACAATGGCAAAAAGAAACCTTATTTTTTTCATTGTAGTAAATATACTTTTTTTAGTTTAAATCTAAAATATATTTTTATAATGAAAAATAAGTGTTAAATAATTTCGAATGCGTCTTAATTTAAGCCAGCGCCGTAAACGTATTCTTCCAGTTCAATTTTGAATAAAGAGCCTTCCACCAGATCTTTAATGGAATTTAATTCTTTCATTGAAACCGCTAAATCAATTTGTGCGCAGGGTGTTTTGAGCAAAAATTTATGACAGGAGTTTTTTAGTTCGCAAGATTCACAACACGCATTTTCAATCAGACTGTCCTCAATCAATTCACAAAACTGATTCAATTCTGCAACCGTAAAATAGAAACCGGTTTCTTTAAAAACCAATTGTATTTTCTCTGATATCACTTCTTTTCCGTTCTTCCAGTAAAAAGCTATTCCAAAATTGTTGTGGTAAATTTGTTCAATTTCTCTCATTGTAAATCTTTTATTTCAACAAATATAAATATTATTTATATTAATTCTAAATAAAAAAATCATAAAATAAGACAAATTTTATTTAACAATTTACTGAAGTATAATTTATTGAAGCCATTTTTTTATATAAGATAGAAATTGTTTCTGCTGATCTGCAAATAAATAATGCGAACAATTATCTAAAAGAGCAAAGTGATTTTTACCCGCCAAATTTTTAATCGAACTGATTTGGGAGCTGGAAAAAATACCATCTTCTTTTCCGTAGATGGCGTAAATGGGAATTCCTTCGGCTTTTATCTTTTTTAAAGATAATCGGGTGTCTATGTTCCTGCGCTTTTCGTTTTGATAAAAAAGCAACGGAGCGTTCTTATTTCGGATATTGGTTTTGTTAAAAATACCCTCTTCGTAATCGGCATATAGTTTTTTAGAAGCTTTGGTAGGATTTGGTATTTTGAAATAATCATTATCACCCGCCAGGTCAAAACAATGCTTTCGGTACCCTGCGGAATTTTTATCCAGTTTTTCTACGTAAGCTATTTTATTAAGAGTTTTAGAATCACCTTTGTGACTTATTTTTAGAGAATTTAAAATATGATCGTAAGTTTCCTGCTGCGAAAACAGAGCACCAGCCAATACCAGTGCACTAACATTCTGAGGATATTTTTCAGTGTAAAGAGTCGCGACCAAACCGCCAAAACTATGGGAAAGAAGCACCGCTTTTTTTAAATTATATTTTTTGTAAATAGTATTTAAATCCTGAAAAGCTTCTTCGTAAGTAAATTTTGCATCAGGATCAGCAGATCTTCCTTCGCCTCTTCGGTCATAAGCAATTACATAAAAACCTAAGTTAGCCAGTTTTTGAGCCGTTGTAGCTTCAAATAAAGTTGCATTTCCACTTGGACCTCCATGAATAAAAATCAGGGCTTTCTTTGTTTTATCACCGTATGTTTTGATGTAAAGCTTTTGCCCGTTTACAAAACAGGAAATTACAAAACAGAAAGCCAACAAGATATGTTTCGTTATTCCATGTTTTGATGTTCTTCCATATCTTTTCGAAGGTCTAAGTTTCTGAAAGTGGGAGATTTTATTCCAAATCCAAGAACCGTTAAAAGGGTCATACTTCCTCCGAAAACAACAGAAGTTACAGTTCCCATCAGTTTGGCTGTTAAACCGCTTTCAAAAGCCCCTAATTCGTTTGATGAACCAACAAACATAGAATTTACAGCCGCAACTCTTCCGCGCATGTGATCGGGCGTTTTAAGCTGTAAAATGGTCTGGCGGATTACAACTGAAATTCCGTCGGCAACGCCACTCAGAAATAAAGCAACAACAGAGAGCCAGAAAAGGGTGGAAACGCCAAATAAGATGATGCACAATCCAAAAACAAAAATGGCAACTAAAAGTTTCATTCCGGCTTTTTTGTATAACGGAACGTAAGCAGAAATTAGCATCGTGATAAAAGCACCAATGGCAGGAGCAGCTCGTAATACGCCAAAACCTTCCGGTCCGACTTTTAAAATATCCTGTGCAAATACGGGTAATAAAGCTACCGCTCCTCCAAAAAGAACCGCAACCATATCAAGGGAAAGTACGCCTAAGATGGTTTTATTGTTGAATACAAATTTGATTCCTTCTTTTAAACTTTCCATAACCGGCTCCCCAATTTTTGGATTCATAATTGGTTTTTTCTCGATTTGTGATAAAGCCATTAATGAAAAAACAGAAAACCCGACCACGAGACACATGGACCAGTGAACCCCCATCCAGTTAATTGAAAAACCGGCTACGGCAGGTCCTAAAACCGAACCAATCTGCCACACCGAACTGCTCCAGGTAGCAGCATTCGGATATACTTTCTTCGGAACAATTAAGGATAAAAGCGAGAAGATAGTTGGCCCAAGAAATGCGCGAACCAAGCCGCCTAAAAAGACCAAAGCGTAAATAGAATACAAAATAACAGTGGGTGACCATTCGCCAACAATTTTGGGCCATGTCAATAAAAATAACCCAAAACTAATTACTGAAAATCCTAAAATACATTTTACCAGTAAGCCTTTTTTCTCTCGCTGATCGACAATGTGTCCCGCAAACAAAGCCATCGAAACGGCAGGAATAACTTCCATCAAACCAATAATTCCCAAAGAAAGCGGGTTTTTGGTTAAACTGTACACTTCCCATTCAATTACAATAAACTGCATCGACCAGGCAAAAACCATGGCAAAACGCAATAACAAAAACACATTAAATTCTCTGTAACGAAGCGCCTGATACGGATCGGCTTTTTTTAGTTTATCTGTCATTTGTTCTGATGTCTTTTAGCATAAGCTGAGTAGAAACGGTATTGTTCCACTCATTTTCAGCAATACAGTAGGCGAGCTGAAAGGGTTTTTGATTTTTTGTAAGTTCTATTTTTTTTCCGAGTCCAAAACCAATGGCGGCAATTCCGTCTGTGCTTCCGGGTTGTTTGACGAACAGTCTCAGATGTTCTTCGTCTGCTCCCAGAGTTTTGGCGTAACCGGTGTCTGTTACCTCTGATGTCATAAAAACGGGCGTCATATTCAGCGGGCCAAAAGGCTCGAATTGCTTTAAAATCCGGATCAGTTTTGGCGTAATGTCCGTGAAGTCTATTTCGGCATCAATCTCAATTTCCGGAGTTCGCATTTCCGGTAAGATGGTTGCTGAAACCTGTTTTTCAAAGGCATCTTTAAAGATGTTATAGTTTTCTGCTTTTAAGGTCATTCCCGCTGCATACATATGGCCTCCAAATTGCTCGAGATGATGGGCGCAGGCATCAAGTGCATTGTAAACGTCAAAGCCTTTTACAGATCGTGCAGAAGCGGCATATTTGTCACCGCTTTTGGTAAACACCAAGGTTGGGCGATAATACGTTTCGATTAACCTTGAAGCTACAATTCCGATCACGCCTTTGTGCCAGTCTTCCTGAAAAACAACGGTAGAAAATCGTTCTTCTTCGTTGTTTGCTATAATTTGCTGAAAAGCTTCTTTAGTGATTTTTTTGTCTAAATCTTTACGATCCGCATTGTATTGCTCAATTTCTGATGCAAATTGCTGTGCCTGCTCAAAATCAAATTCGGTCAGTAATTCAACCGCATGATTCCCGTGTTTGATTCTTCCGGCTGCATTTATTCTAGGTGAAATAATAAAAACAACATCGCTAATATCTAAAACTTTCTTTTTTATCTGGTGTACCAAAGCTTTAATTCCCGGTCTAGGATCACTGTTGATGACCTTTAATCCAAAATACGCCAAAACCCTGTTTTCCCCTGTAATCGGAACAATATCTGCCGCAATTGCCGTAGCGACCAAATCAAGATACGGAACTAAATCTGCTGTAGTTTCATTTCTGTTTTTTCCTAAAGCCTGAATCAGTTTAAAACCAACTCCGCAACCGCATAACTCGTCATACGGATACGAGCAGTCTTCTCTTTTCGGATCTAAAATCGCAACAGCATCGGGAAGAAATTCTCCGGGTCTGTGGTGATCGCAAATGATAAAGTCGATGTTTTTTTCTTTCGCGTAAGCGATGTGGTCAATTGATTTTATACCACAATCGAGTGCAATAATTAACGAAAAACCGTTATCGTCAGCGAAGTCAATTCCTTTAAAAGAAATTCCGTAACCTTCTTCATAACGATCCGGAATATAAGTCGCAATATTCGGATAATGTGATTTTAAATAAGAAGAAACCAGCGAAACAGCTGTTGTTCCGTCGACATCGTAATCACCGAAAACCAATATGTTTTCCTGATTTTCGATTGCCGATTCAATTCGGGCAACTGCTTTATCCATATCTTTCATTAAGAACGGATCATGCAGATGTTCTAATGAAGGGCGAAAGAAATTCTTCGCATCCTCAAAAGTTTCAATGCCACGCTGAATCAAAAGCGTTGCTACAAAATCTTCTACATTTAAGGCCTGAGCCAAATGTTTGACTTTATCTTCGGAAGGTTTTGGTTTTAATGTCCAACGCATTTTTTTATTGTAGATTTTAGAGTGATGATTTTAGATTATCAAAACTGCTGTTTATTAAAATTAGTAAATCTTCAGGATTTTTATTTTGACTTTTGAAGTGGTGAAATTCATGGTTCATTGATCTGTCTAACGCTTTTCCATCGTTAATTTTGATTAGATGTGGGAATCCTTTTCGATCAGAAACGTTTAATAGCATATGTAAAATAAATTCTCGATTCTCTTCATCTTTAATACGTTTACCTTCAAGAAAAACAGGTTTAATATCATTTGTAAGATTTGGAATAATATTCTTTTGAATATAATGATGATTGTTTTTTCGATTCGTATAGCAAAAGAATTTTTTTCCTTCAATAGATATTAAATAATTACTATATCTTTTTTTGAATCGTTTTCTTTGAAAAAAATCAAAGATTAAATAAATAAAAATTAGAGGAAGAAATAATATAGATAAAGGAATTACAACTATAATTAGAAATAGTATCACCGGGATTTCTTTTAATCTTTCCTCCATCTCTCCTTAATCAAATTAAAAATATATTTATTTCAATTCCAAAGCGTTTCCTTCAAACTGAATTCCGTCCCAGCCTGTGTTGATGAAATTTCGAATGTTTTGATGATTGGTTCCGTTTGGATCTCCCAAAACTTCATCAAAATAAATAGCACCAAAACAAGCCAAAGTTTCGTCTTTGGTTAAGTTTTGCAATTTGGCGAAAGAAAATAATTTGCAGGAACCGGAGTTTTCTCCTGCTGCATTGTGTTGTGTTCCGTTCTGAAAAGCGGTTGGAGTGAAGTTGTAATTTTCTTCTACAGTTGCAATTGTTTCGGCGAAAGCTACGTCATTTGGAGTCTGCTTTACTTTTTCTAAAAAGGCTTGTATATTCATAAGTATTGGCTTTGTTTTTTTGCCACGAATTACACAAATTATCGCGAATTTAATTAGTGGGAATTTGTGTAATTAGTGGCAGACTATTTTATTAATCTGCAAGAATTCTTTTTATCCCGATAGCTATCGGGAGTGGCTTGAATAATTTTAATCTTCTTCTTCTTCTTCTTCTTCTTCTTCTTCTTTTTCATCCTTAGAAAACTTGCTTTTCTTAGGTTCTTTTGTTATGGTTTTTCCGGCAACCACTACGACAATTTCACCGCGTGGGGCTGTTTTTTCAAAGTGCGTTAAAACTTCTTTGGCGGTTCCGCGGACATTTTCTTCGTGTAATTTTGATAATTCCCTGCAAACACAAATCTGTCTGTCTTCGCCGAAATAGGTCACAAATTCCACTAAAGTTTTTAGCAACTTGTGCGGGGAAACATACAGGATCATCGTTCTGGTTTCTTCGGCAAGGGCTAAAAATCGGGTTTGACGCCCTTTTTTTTCCGGAAGGAAACCTTCAAAAATAAAGCGGTCATTGGGTAGTCCGCTGTTGACCAAAGCGGGAACAAATGCGGTTGCGCCGGGTAAACATTCTACTTCTATCTTATTTTCGACGCAGGCACGCGTCAGTAAAAAGCCCGGATCTGAAATGGCAGGTGTTCCGGCATCAGAAATTAGTGCGATGGTTTCACCGGCTTTTAAACGGGCAATCAGATTCTCGGTCGTCTTGTGCTCATTGTGCATGTGATGGCTGTACATGTGGGTGCCAATTTCAAAATGCTTTAAAAGCTTTCCACTCGTTCGGGTATCTTCGGCTAAGATCAAGTCGACTTCTTTCAGAATGCGAATGGCACGAAAAGTCATGTCTTCAAGGTTGCCTATTGGTGTTGGAACGATATATAATTTCGACATAGTTTTTTATATTATAACACGAATTTCAAAAATTCACAGAGATTGCAGCTGTTTTTACTTTTTAGGAGAATTTCTTTTCTACAATTTCCAGAAAACGTTGTGCGTAATCGTCTTTTCCTTCCCAATTGTTGTAATCCGGTTTTACCATGTTTTCGATAAAATTAACAGCTTCACCGTAAGAATCAAAAGTCAGTAATTGATTTAAAACACGACTGTAATCTTCGGTACTGCCTGCGAAAAGATTTTTGGTGAATGCAATTCGATCATTCAGATCAATATGAAAACCTTTTCCTAATTTCTCGTTTAACGGAACGGCTTTCGGTTTTGCCGATTCCAGAATGGCAGTTTTTACTTCCTCTTCTTTCAATTCGTTTATGGTTGGAGTTGGAGCGGAGGCTATATTTTCGAAACTGTCCACTTTTACAAATTGGGCATCAGCATAATTAACGCCCAATATATCTTCAAACGAAATATGAACCGCATCTGACCTGGCAGGAACTTCAATTTTCGGTTGTTCGTCTTCTATTTTTTCTTCTGTTTCTAATTCAAACGAGGGTTTGAAGTCAGGAATTGGTTTTAAATCATTAACCGTTCTAAAAGAGAATTCTTCAGTGGTTTCAGGTTCTTTTTCATTTTCAATTACTGTTTCTTCAACTGCTTCAACAGGTTCCGCTGCGGCGACAGGTTCTTCAACAGTTTCCGCTACTGGTTCCGGAAGTATTTCTTCGGGAATTTCAGCAACAATTTCTTCTTTTATTTCTTCCGTAACTTCAGGTTCAGGTGTTGTTTCAGTTACAATTTCTTCAACAGGAGGGGGAGTTTCTTCTTCAGCTTTACTCGTATCCGGAATATTTATTTCTTCTTTTTCAAAAACAGTTTCGATTGTAGATTCGATTTCGCTGCGTCCGATTGTTGGTTTTAACGTATCAAAATTTTCATCTACAAATTTCAAAACCGCCAGTTTTTCATATAATTTCTGTGTTTCAAGATACAATTGATTGATATCGGATTTATTTTTTAGTTTTAAAATTCGATGTGCAATGCTGATTAAATCGGCTTCCAATTTTTTTTTCATAACTGTTGAAATTATAGTGAATACGGTATTTTAAGATATTTTGTAATTTTTTTGAATGTCTTTAATTCCTGATGGAATTTCGCGTGGTATTATTTTTATTTCTGTTAATAAGGCTTTGCGAATCTTCAATTTCGATAAAAATTTTCTACTTTTGAAAAAATGTAAAACATCAAATTTTTACATTAATTTATTACCAGTACAAAGTAATAAAAACTATTCATTTTAAAAGGCAGAAAAATACAAAATGTTTCTCGAAAATACAGTAAATCACAAAGAACAGTTTGGTTGGATTGAAGTTATTTGTGGATCAATGTTTTCGGGTAAAACCGAGGAGTTAATCCGCAGATTAAAACGCGCTCAATTTGCCAAACAAAAAGTCGAAATTTTTAAACCCGCTATTGATACCCGCTATCATGATGAAATGGTGGTATCTCACGATGCCAACGAAATTCGTTCCACTCCGGTACCTGCCGCTGCCAATATTGCTATTCTGGCACAAGGCTGTGATGTAATCGGTATTGATGAAGCACAGTTTTTTGATGATGAAATTGTTACTGTTTGTAATGATTTGGCCAATCAGGGAATTCGTGTAATTGTAGCCGGACTGGATATGGATTTTAAAGGAAATCCCTTTGGCCCGATGCCGGCACTTATGGCAACTGCTGAGTATGTGACCAAAGTTCATGCGGTTTGTACCAGAACCGGAAATTTAGCGAACTACAGTTTTAGGAAAACCGATAATGATAAATTGGTTATGCTTGGTGAAACGGAAGAATATGAACCGCTTAGCCGTGCAGCGTATTATAATGCCATGAAAAAAAATCAGGAAAAATAGATTTCTCTTTTGATTTTCTAAAGAATATTTAAGCCAAAATTAACCATGCAGGAAAAAGAAAATAAAAGAAAACAGAATATACGTTTATTGATTGCAATTGCAATTGCATTGATTTTAGTGGTT
The DNA here is from genome assembly GCF_004345565.1 of Flavobacterium circumlabens. GTDB lineage: Bacteria > Bacteroidota > Bacteroidia > Flavobacteriales > Flavobacteriaceae > Flavobacterium > Flavobacterium circumlabens. The sequence continues at coordinate 212,561 of NZ_SLWA01000008.1, forward strand.
TTAAGTCAGTTTTATTTCTATCAGGGTACCAACGCATTAGATAGTGAAATAACGGAATTGGTAGCGAAGTATAATAAAAATTGCCCCTTAATAATCCAGGAAGGGATTCGTCTGGACAGTGTAAGTTTACCCGATAACAAAGCTGCTCAGTATAACTTAACCCTGCTGCATGTAGAAAAGAAAACTGCAGATATAAGTCTGATACAAAAAGAAATTGAAAAAAGTCTGGTCAGTACTGCGAAAGCAAATCCGGGTCTTCAGGCTTTCAGGGATAATGATTTTGCATTGTTTTACAGTTACAGTGACCAAAACAAAGTCTTTTTGTTTAAAATTACCATAGCACCGGATCAATATAAATAATTGGAACGTTTTATACTCGTAAAAATATTAAACCCGACCGGTTTTTAAAAATCGGTCGGGTTTAATATTTTAAAAAGTTAAAAGAAAAGTTAAATTTTCTTTCGCATCCTTGCCACCGGAATATCAAGCTGTTCGCGATATTTGGCGATTGTTCTTCTCGCAATCGGATAGCCTTTTTCTTTTAGTATATCAGCCAGTTGATCGTCCGGAAGAGGTTTCTTTTTGTCTTCTTCTTCAATCGTATTCTGAAGTATTTTTTTGATCTCTAAAGTTGAAACATCTTCACCCTGATCATTTTTCATGGCCTCAGAGAAGAATTCCTTAATCAGTTTTGTTCCGTAAGGTGTTTCTACATATTTGCTGTTGGCCACACGGGAAATCGTTGAAATGTCCAATCCAACCATATCTGCAATGTCTTTTAAGATCATTGGTTTTAGCTTCGTTTCGTCGCCATCCAGGAAGTATTCCTCCTGATAATGCATAATGGCATTCATGGTCACAAAAAGCGTCTCCTGACGCTGTCTTATCGCGTCTATAAACCATTTGGCAGAATCCAGCTTTTGTTTGATAAACTGAACGGCATCTTTTTGAGCACTCGATTTATCACGGGAATCTTTATACGTCTGCATCATTTCCTGATAATCCTTGGAAACGTGCAGGGAAGGGGCATTTCTTCCGTTTAAGGTCAGTTCCAGCTCGCCGTCTGTAATTCGGATCGCAAAATCCGGAACTACGTTTTCTGTCACTTTATTGTTTCCGGTGTAAGATCCTCCCGGTTTTGGGTTTAGTCTTTCAATTTCGTGAATCGCTTTTTTAAGCTGTTCGTTAGAAACACTGTATTTCTGCAATAGTTTATCGTAATGTTTCTTGGTAAAAGCATCAAACTGATTTTCGATAATATCAATGGCCAAATCAACATATTCGGTTGGTGTTTTGTGCTTTAACTGCAATAATAAACATTCCTGTAAATCACGTGCCCCGACTCCCGAAGGTTCCAGTTCGTGAATTACATGCAGCATTTTTTCAACCATCACATCATCGGTATAAATACCCTGTGTAAAAGCCATGTCGTCTACAATGTCGGCAACACTTCTGCGGATGTATCCCATGTCATCAATACTTCCTACGAGGAATTCAGCGATTTCGCGCTCTTCATCATTCAGAATAAAAGTATTCAGCTGATTGATTAAATCCTGATGAAAACTAATCGGAGAAGCAAAAGGAGTTTCGCGTTCTTCTTCGTCTCCGTAATTGTTAACCTGCGTTTTGTAATCCGGGGTATCGTCGTCGCTTAAGTATTCGTCTATGTTAATGTCGTCTGCTTCAATTCTGTCCGATTCTGCATCGTCATAATCGTCGTATTCTTCATTCGCAAATTCGTCTGCTTCGTATTCGTCTTCTTTTCCGGCTTCTAAAGCCGGATTTTCGTTCATTTCTTCTAATAAACGTTGTTCAAAAGCTTGCGTAGGCAATTGAATTAACTTCATCAGCTGAATTTGCTGTGGAGATAATTTTTGGGATAATTTTAAATTTAAAAATTGCTTTAGCATTGATATTTGTTAAAAGTTTCAAGTTTCAGGTTTCAGGTTTGCTGAACGTACAACAACCTGAAACTTGAAACCTGAAACAAATTTTATAACTTTTTTTTAAAACTCTGCATTCCCCGGAGTTCTCGGGAAAGGAATTACGTCTCTGATGTTTGTCATTCCTGTTACAAACAATACCAGACGCTCAAATCCAAGGCCGAAACCTGCGTGCGTTGCCGATCCGAATCTTCTGGTGTCTAAATACCAGGATAATTCTTCTTCGTCGATTTCCAGGGCTTTCATTTTTTCAATTAAAACATCGTAACGCTCTTCTCTTTCAGAACCACCTACGATTTCTCCAATTCCCGGGAAAAGGATGTCCATGGCGCGAACTGTTTTTCCGTCTTCATTCAGACGCATGTAAAATGCTTTGATGTTGGCCGGGTAATCAAATAAAATTACCGGACATTTAAAGTGTTTTTCTACTAAATAACGCTCGTGCTCTGACTGTAAATCAGCGCCCCATTCGTTAATGATATAGTTGAATTTTTTCTTTTTGTTCGGAGTGGAATCTCTCAGAATGTCAATGGCTTCCGTATAAGAAACACGTTTGAAGTTATTCTCCAAAACGAAATTCAGTTTTTCCAGCAATGGCATTTCGCTTCTGTCAGCCTGTGGTTTTGATTTTTCTTCTTCTAAAAGTCTTCCTTCCAGAAATTTCAAATCATCACCGCAATTGTCCAAAGCATATTTGATTACGTACTGAATAAAATCTTCAGCCAAATCCATGTTGTCATCCAGATCATTGAACGCCACTTCAGGCTCGATCATCCAGAACTCTGCCAGGTGACGGGAAGTGTTGGAGTTTTCAGCTCTGAAAGTTGGTCCAAACGTATAAATCTGTCCCAAAGCCATAGCGAAAGTTTCCCCTTCTAATTGCCCTGAAACCGTTAAGTTTGTTTCTTTCCCGAAGAAATCTTCTTTATAATTTACTTTTCCGTCTTCTGTTCTTGGAGTGTTGTCAAATGGCAAAGCGGTCACTTTAAACATTTCTCCTGCACCTTCCGCATCAGAACCGGTAATGATTGGCGTATTTACATACACAAAACCTTTTTCCTGGAAATATTTGTGCACCGCAAATGACAATACCGAACGCACACGCATAATAGCGCCAAAAGCATTCGTACGTACACGTAAATGCGCATTTTCACGTAAAAATTCAAGGGAATGTTTTTTAGGCTGCATTGGGAATTTCTCCGCATCTGAATCTCCAAGAATTTCCAGAGTTTTAACCTGAATTTCATATTTCTGACCAGCGCCTTTGCTCTCCACCAAAGTTCCGGTTACAGAAACTGCAGCTCCGGTTGTAACTCTTTTCAGGGTTTCCTCCGGTGTATTTTCAAAATCAACAACACATTGTATATTATTAATGGTAGAACCGTCGTTTAGCGCGATGAACTGATTATTTCTAAAAGTTCTCACCCATCCTTTTGCATTAACTTCCTGAAGCGTCGTAGTACTGTTTAATAAGTCTTTAACTTTTGTGTGTTTCATTTTATATATAAGGTTGAAATTAAATTATTTGTTGTGTAATACTGCAAATATAAACGATAATAATTAAAATTAGAAGCTATTTCCCGCTATCCGCTTGTATCTTTTTCTGTCTAAAGGAGCCAGAAAAAGGATACCGCTGCTATCGGGGCTAGGGCTCCGGTTTTCATAAGAGCTCTACTATGTCATTTCGACGAAGGAGAAATCACATTCCGAGAGCAACGATCGTGGATGCACTAGTGTGATTTCTCCTTCGTCGAAATGACAAGCAGTGTTTTATCAATTCGTGCTAATTCGTGCAATTCGTGGCAAAAAAAACTAACCCTCCAAATTCTCCAAATCCTCCTTCTTCGCTTTTTTCTTCTCAAAAGTCAGAACTAAAGCAGGTAAAACCAATAAATTGGCAAACATAGCAAAGGCAAGTGTGCAGGAAATTAATCCGCCAAGCGCAATTGTTCCGCTAAAGCTCGAAAGCGTGAAAGTAGCAAAACCTAAAATCAAAACTACCGAAGTATAAAAAGTACTGATTCCGGTTTCTCTTAAGGCACTAAAAACAGATTTTTTTACTTTACCGTTGTTCTGCAATAAATCATGTTTGTATTTTGCCATAAACTGAATCGCGTTATCAACCGAAATTCCAAACGCAATACTAAATACTAAAATCGTCGATGGTTTCAACGGAATCCCGAAATAACCCATTAACCCGGATGTAATACACAGCGGCAAAATATTCGTAATAACAGAAGCAAAAACCATTTTAAACGAACGGAATAAATACAACATCAAAGCTGCAATTACCAAAATAGCAAAAATCAAAGATTCAATTAAGTTGTCTACCAGATACGATGTTCCTTTCTGGAAAACCAAAGCTTTTCCGGTAATGGTCACTTCATAACGATCGCCTGGGAAAATCTCATCGATTTTGGCGTGCAGTTTTTTCTCCACTTTCGCCATTTCATCCGTACCAATATCTCTCATGAAAGTCGTGATTCGGGCATATTGTCCTGTCGAATCCACATAACTTTTCATTAAATTATCTTTGCTGTTTTTTGTTGCATTTTTAGCATACGACAAAATAAAAGTCTGTTCCTGCGAAGTCGGCAATTGGTAATATTCCGGATTTCCGTTATAAAAAGCCTGTTTCGAATATTTAACCAGATTCACTACCGAAACCGGTTTTGATAATTCCGGCATTGCTGCAATCGTATTTTGCAATTCATCCATTTTGCGCATGGTCGATAATTTCATAACCCCTTTTTTGTGTTTGGTGTCAATCATTATTTCGAGTGGCATTACGCCGTTGAATTCTTTTTCGTAGAATAAAATATCTTTAAAAAAGGAAGCGCTTTTAGGCATTTCACCAATCAGACTACCGGAAACTTTCATTTGCGAAACTCCGATAACACTAAAAACCAAAAGCAATCCGTAAAGGGTATAAATGACTTTTCGTTTGTTTTTTACCACATTTTCAACAAAGTCAAGTAAAGTTGAAATGTATGTTTTGGTCAAATGATACAAATGTTTTTCATTCGGCATTGACATAAAACTGTACACAATTGGCACAATCAAAAGGGTCAGTAAATAAACCGAAATTACATTGATGGAAGTCACAAGTCCAAATTCAAAAAGTAAATCGTTACCTGTGATCATAAAAGTCGCAAAACCAATCGCAGTGGTTAAATTCGTCATTAAAGTCGAAACGCCAATTTTAGAAATAATCCGTTGCAAAGCTTTTGCCTGATTGCTGTGGAGTTTGATTTCCTGCTGGTATTTATTGATCAGGAAAATACAGTTTGTAATTCCGATTACGATAATCAATGGCGGAATAATAGCCGTTAAAACCGTGATTTTATAATGAAACAATCCTAGCGTTCCAAACGACCAGATGACACCCACTATTAAAATACAGATGGAAATAAATGTAGCCCTGAAGGAACGGAAAAAGAAAAAGAAAATTAAAGAAACGGTAAACAAGGCTGCTCCGATAAAAAGCCCAATCTCGCCTTTCATGTTATCTGCATTGATGGTTCGGATGTATGGCATTCCTGAAACACGAAGATCAACTCCCGTAGTTTTTTCGAATTTATCGATTTTCGGGACTAGATTTTCAAGGATGAAAGTTTTTCTTTCGGCGGTGTTTACCAGTGCTTTATTGATGTAAACCGCAGATCTCACACTACCGCTTTCTTTGTTAAACAACAATCCTTCGTAAAAAGGTAAATTGTGAAACAAGTCGTACTGAACGCTTTTTAAATAAGCAGGATCATGCGTTTTACTTTGATTGATAAAAGGCGACAAAACGAATTTTTCGTTAACCGTATCCTTTTCTAATTTCTTTAAATCATTTAATGAAACAACCAAATCAACTTCTTTCGAATTTTTTAAGCCTGTCATTAATTCATTCCAGGCAGCGTAATTTTTGGGTGTAAAAAAGTTGGGATCTTTAAAACCAATAACAACAAGATTTCCTTCTTCACCAAACTTATCTAAAAACTTCTGATACTCTTTATTTGCAATATGATCCTTAGGAAGTAAATTGGCTTCGGTATAAGTCATAGCCAGATTTTTCCATTGGAAAGCAAGGAATACTGTTAAAGCAGTAAGAATAATCAGAATTGTTATTCTGTTTTTAAGTATGAGTCGGGCTATTTTTTCCCAAAATCCAACTTGAATTGTGTTTTTCATAAAATCTTTAAAATGGTTGCAAATGTAGTGAAAAGCGCTCTAAATCATAATTAATCGACCTCGTTTTTACTTTTTGTTAACACAAATGGCGATATTGCTTTTGCAATAATATTGGGTTCTTTTGATGGTTTCTCCACAGCCTTTTCTCATATTTGTATTCAAATTTAAAAAAGGAAACGAAAATGAACTGGATTTTATTGATTATCGCCGGACTTTTTGAAGTTGGATTCGCATCCTGCTTAGGAAAAGCCAAAGAAACCACCGGAATGATCTCAACTTATTGGATGGCAGGTTTTTTTGTCTGCCTTTCGATCAGTATGATTTTATTGTACAAAGCGACTCAGGTTTTGCCTATTGGTACAGCTTACGCCGTCTGGACAGGAATTGGCGCTGTTGGAACTGTTTTGGTAGGCATTCTGGTTTTTAAGGAACCGGCAACTTTCTGGAGAATCTTTTTTCTTTCTACTTTAATAGCTTCTATTATCGGGTTGAAGTTTGTTTCCAGTCATTAAAAAATAAATGCCACAGATTAAAAAGATTTTAATGATTTTTTTTTTAAATTTTAATCTGTGAAAATCTTTTTAATCTGTGGCAAAAAAGTTCCCGCAGATTGTGCGGATTAAGCAGACAGCAGGATTTTAAATTTGTGTAATTAGTGAAATTGCTTCGCCTGTTCGCTATCGCTCGGGTCGTGGCAAAAAATCTTTTAAACGTTAAATAAAAATGCAGGAAAACAACACCATCACTTTTATATTTCTCGCAATTCTTTTATTGCTGATTGGCATTATCTGCTTTTTGATGTATCAACTGCTGCAATTCAAAAAAGCAAAAGATGATGCCGAAAAAAGTTTTTATGCACTCGAAATGAAAGTGAATGATTTGCAGCTGGAAACGCTGGAGTCAAAACTGAATCCGCATTTGTTTAAAAACATCCTGAATTCAATTCAGTCCCACGCGTATCAAACCTATTTTGCTCTGGATAAACTGGCGAATGTGCTGGATTATATTTTATACGAAAGCAAAAAGAAATTCGTCACGGCAAAAGAAGAAATTGATTTTGCTTTGAATTTAATCGAAATCAATAAAATCAAGATCAGCCCGCTTTTTGAGCTGAAGATCAAAACCAATATCAATAAAGAAGATAAATTGTATGAACAGCCGTTGTTAGCACCGCTAATTTCTATTGATTTAATTGAAAATGCCTTTAAACATGCTGATTTGCAAAGTGCTGATGCTTTTATCTCGGTTGTTTTTGAGTTTAGGGATAATGCTTTTTTTATGACTGTTTCGAATAAAATCTCCGATAAAAAAGTATTAAAAAAAGAACGCAGCGGTTTTGGCCATGCGACTTTGGAACACCGTTTGCGAATTATTTATAAAAACAACTTCAAACTGGAAAGGTTTGTAGAAAACGATATTTATATAGCCCATCTAAAAATTGACTTACTTGAATACAAAACTGAAATGCTTGCTGCTGGACGATGAGTTGCCGGGATTAACGTACCTGAAAATGCTTTGCGAACAAATTTCCGAAGTAGAAATCGTAAAAACGTTTAATAATCCGGAGAAACTCCTTGCTGATATTCCAAATCTCGATTTTGATTTGCTGATATCAGATATCGAAATGCCCGGAATTGATGGTTTGCATCTGGCCGAAATGCTCGATAATAAATTGGTGATTTTCTGTACAGCGTATAAAGAATATGCGGCGGATGCTTTTAATATTGATGCGGTAGATTATATTACAAAACCGGTAAAACTCGACCGTCTGCAAAAAGCGATCTCAAAAGCTTTTGAACGTTTTCACAAACCGGATGCGGCTAAAAAGTTCATTCAGCTCAATACAGACAAAGGAAAAACTTTGTTGTATTTTAATCAGATTCAGTATATCAAAACCGCAATTAGTGACAGTCGCGATAAAACAGTTCTTCTGACTGACGGAAGTTTTCTGAATTTGAAAAACGTTAAATTCGATACGCTTTTAAACGAATTGCCGGAAGCTGATTTCTGCCGTGTAAACAAGAAAGAAATTGTGGCGGTAAAAGCGATTAAGTTTTTTAATCACAACGAAATTGTTTTGCATCATTTAGAAAAAAAGGACAAAAACAGCACCTTGATTTTGAGCGAAACCTACCGTTCTGACTTTTTGAAAAAGGTAAAAATCTAATATAAACTATTTTTCTGTCTGAGGTGAAACCAAATATAAGGCTGAGCGGAGTCGAAGCCCTTTTTACGTAATGTAAGCCTTCGACTTCGCTCATGATGACAGCGTTTTAATGCGAGATAGTATAACTTATTACAAAGTTTTTCAGACTTGTTACATACATTTGAAATTAAGTAAAAAAAACCTTTTTCACTTCCTGTTCAGTGTTGATATTTGCACCATTAAAATCAAAAAAAAGAGTTATGAATAATATTAAAAACTCCTTATTTTACATTACGGTTATTGGTGGTTTTACAACTCTGATATATTGGGTAATTTCAAAAGGTGCCTCGCTCGAAGTAGGGCGCGGAATCGTTCAGAAAAAAATAGAAAGCAATCACTGGAATGATTTTTTACATTCCATGGTAGAAAATCTGCAGCATCCTCTGGCTATTTTACTGGCGCAGATCGTGACTATTATTTTGGTAGCGCGTTTGTTTGGATGGGTTTTCAGAAAAATAGGGCAGCCATCTGTAATTGGAGAAATGATTGCAGGTATTGTTTTAGGACCCTCTTTGGTCGGTATGTATTTTCCTGAATTTTCAGCCGCTTTATTTCCAAAAGAATCATTAGGGAACTTACAGTTTTTAAGTCAGATTGGTCTGATTCTTTTTATGTTTGTAATCGGAATGGAACTGGATTTGAAAGTGCTTAAAAATAAAGCACATGACGCTGTTGTCATCAGTCACGCCAGTATTGTGATTCCGTTTGCATTAGGGTTGTCATTGGCTTATTTTATTTATCATACGTTTGCTCCGGTTGGAGTGGAGTTTGCCTCTTTTGGATTATTCATGGGAATTGCGATGAGTATTACGGCATTTCCGGTATTGGCCAGAATTGTGCAGGAGCGAGGCATGCAGAAAACGAAACTCGGAACCATTGCCATAACTTGTGCCGCAGCCGATGATATTACGGCCTGGTGTATTCTTGCAGTTGTAATTGCTATTGTAAAAGCAGGTTCGTTTACGAGTGCTTTGTACGTAATCGGTTTGGCTATTTTGTATGTAATTGTCATGCTGAAAATAGTTCGTCCGTTCCTGAAACGTGTCGGAGACTTAAATTCAACCCGCGAAAGTCTGAATAAACCTGTGGTGGCTATTTTCTTCCTGACACTTTTATTCTCTGCGTATGCGGCTGAATTAATTGGAATTCACGCTTTGTTTGGAGCTTTCTTAGCAGGAGCCATTATGCCGGAAAATAACAAATTCAGAAATATTTTTATTGAAAAAGTAGAAGACGTTTCCATTATCGTTTTACTGCCGCTATTCTTCGTATTCACAGGTTTACGTACGCAAATTGGTTTGCTGAACGATCCTTATTTATGGAAAGTTACCGCGGTAATTATCGCAGTAGCCGTAGCCGGAAAATTCTTAGGAAGTGCTTTTGCTGCCAAATTTGTCGGACAAAGCTGGAAAGACAGCTTGGCTATTGGAGCCTTAATGAATACGCGTGGTTTAATGGAGCTGGTGGTTTTAAATATTGGTTACGATTTAGGCGTTCTTTCTACCGAGATTTTTACCATGATGGTCATTATGGCTCTGCTTACGACTTTTATGACGGGTCCGGCCTTAGACTTTATCGGTTTTATTTTTAAAGATAAGATAACCGCCATTCCGCAGGAAATTGGAAATAAAAGTAAATACAAGATTTTACTTTCGTTTGCAACCCCGGAAAGAGGTAAAAAATTATTGAGAATCGCGAACAGTCTGGTTAAAAAACAAGGTGATAATTCTATCGTTACCGCAATGCATTTATCATTAAGTACCGAGATACATTCGTTTGATGTAAAAGATCACGAGCGAAAAATGTTAGTCCCTGTTATTCAGGAATCAGAACGTTTGGAACAAAACATGATAAGTGTTTTTAAAGTGACGAATGATATCGATACCGATATTATCGACACGGCCAACCAAGGCGAATATGACTTATTGTTAGTGGGATTGGGACAATCTATTTTTGACGGGACTTTATTAGGAAAAATTCTTGGTTTCACCACCCGGATCGTAAATCCGGATCGTTTGATCGATAAGTTTACCGGAAAAGAAGGTCTGTTCGAAAATTCTCCTTTTGATGAAAGAACACGTCATATTATTGCCAAAAGCAAAATGCCTGTCGGAATTTTTATCGATAAAGACTTAGAAGAAGTAAATCAGGTTTTTATGCCAATTTTCAGTAAAGAAGATTCTTTTTTAATTGAATACGCTAAAAAATTAATCAATAATAATGGTTCTCAGATTACGGTTCTGGACGCAAGCGGTGAAGTGAAAAACACACGTGATATTCAGGAAACAATTCGTTCGATAGAACAGATTGCTCCCAACCATATTATGATCATGCACGACAGGACTATTAAGAAAGAATTTCTGGAAAATCAGAATCTGATGATCATTAGCTTAGACAGCTGGAAAAAACTGATAGAATCGCAAAGTACATGGTTAAATAACACTCCATCGGTTTTGATTTTGAAGCCATAAACGGAAAGAAATTCCAATAATTTAAAATCCCAAATCCCAATTTTACGATTGGGATTTGGGATTTTTGTTTGGTGTATAATGTTGTTCCTCTTTAAACTTTGTCATTTCGACGTGAGGAGAAATCACATTTGCTGAATCCACACCGTTAAAGTTGGAATTTGGAATTTAATTTTTTTTTTTAAATTTAAACTCAGAGTCCCAAATCAAGTACATAAGAAATCTTAACGGCAATATTATCGTCAAATCGCGGTAACTGATTAGGGCCATATCTGTAAAATCCGCCTAAGCCAATCCCTTTGTAGATTTTGTTTAATTCAATTCCGGATTCAAAAAAACCTTTGTCCAGTGTTTTGTAGGCAGGACCGACATGTTGCTGCGGATTTTCCATATTTCCCCAGGCCATTCTGGTAACCAATACCAGTGAAGGACGAACTTTTCTCATGATTTTGATTCGGTCGAAACCATGTTTGATCTGAAACATCACATATTCACTGGAGAAAAACTCATTAAAAAACATCGTTTCAAAACTGTTTCGTCCCGAAAAAGTAACACGCTGAACGATGGTCTCTTTGGTTAAGTTATTTGGAGCCGTATTGTAGAGATGCGTGATAGGAACATCTCCAAAAGCATACCCTCCCTGCAGCAGTAAACTTGTTTTCTGGCGATTTAAATATTGTTTTTCATATTCGGCCTTAAAATCGATTTTACCAAAGTTAAAATCGTTTTCCAGAACATTGGGCAGCGATTGCGTATACTGGAAAGTGAATCTCGGAAACCTTTTATCCGATTCAAGTCTTCCGGTTGGGGTTTGCATAAATTCACTAAATGGTGCCCAAACAATAGATAACATTGCTGTTGTCATAATGTAACTCGAATACAATTTTCCGTTCAGATTAAAAAGATAATCAAATTTTGGTTCGATTAAGTTTCTTGATACTTCTAAAACAGCTTCCGTTTTCGGGATAATTTTAGATTGAACATTGGCTCTCCATCCGGTATACTGATAAAAGGTACTAATGTTTATCGGACGTGGATCGTAAATTTTAAAAACCCGCTTGTCAACGGCAAAAACGGTACTTGCAATTTCCCGTACATCATCCATATAATAACCATTAACCCACGTATTGGTACTTTTGTCAAGCAGAACTCCCGTACCGATACTGTATTTAAAAGCACCATCTTTAGTTCCGTATGCCGTATATCCTTCAATGCGGAAATTTTTAGAGAAACGATCATTGGTAATGCCGCCAAGACCCAATCTGAAACCTTCGTAATTATTGTAGCTTATAATTTTCTTCAGGTCAAGATCAACAGGCCCGACCGGGTAGAAACCATTAATGATTTTACGGCCGATTCCCAGGCGCTTTTCTACCCTCTTTTTGATCGAAAGGCTGTCCAGTAACAAATAGGTTTTCTGGCTTCTTAGATCCAGATTTTCTTTTCGGTAACCTTCCCAGAAAGTTTCCGGTTTTTTGCTGGCATCGTCTTTAATTTCGATATAAAGAGACGGGTTTTTTATCGGAGGATTGGTGTTGTAATGAATGTCGAAGTTGTTGCTTTCGGAAAGTAAATAAGTGAAGTCTGAAGCTACCTTTTTTCTCGGCTCGAAATTTTCTTCCGCATCTGCATCAAACTGAATGGTTCCGCCCAAAATCTTAATATCCTCCTCGTTTTTACCTTTTACAATTTTGAAAGTGGTATTGCTTTGAAACCATATTTTTTCGCTTGGAGCATATTCAAACTCATGAATTCCGCTAATATCCAAAACGCCTTTTATACGCATGACTGCTTTGGCGACGGCAAAATTCTCCTGATCGATATACAAAACACCTTCCAATCCTGAAGTTTTTCTTTTGTGTTTGTTTTTAAAATAAATCATATAGGTATCGCGACCTTTTATGTTTACCGTATCAAGCAGTTTGTAATTGTAATCTTTAAGGGCGTTATTTGAAATTGGACTTTCGTATTTGGTTTCCAATAATTCATATTTGGGATCGTAAATAGAAATAGATTGTAAGTTGAAAGCGATAATCTCATAAACAGGTTGTTTGAAACCTGCCATTTTTGTACCTAAAACCGTTTCCTTAAGTTTATTATTGCCAAATTGATATTGCGACACTTTTTCAGTCTGAAACAAATGCTGCCTGCTGATGATTTCCTTGAATTTATAATCGGAAGAATCAATATTGATTTTCTTTTTGTCTAAATCTTTATAAGAGGCTAAGGAGTCAATACGGCCGTCAATAGAATCAGGATTGGCGGTGACAATAAGCTTGTTGTACGTTTTATACTCAAAACTGCTGAGTTTTTTCTGCGGATTGTTTGTGTTTTTATTTGAAATTACTTTTCTTAAAATCGCTAAAGCCGGATTTTCATTTGAAACCACCACTTCTTTTAAATCGTCTGTTTTCTGGGAAAGGGAAACTGTATAGAATTTTTTGTTTTGTATTACCGTTATGGTTTTAGTTTCAAAACCAACATAAGAGACCGTATAAAAAGGAATGTCAGATGAAGCTGTAAACGTAAATTTTCCATCAATATCTGTTATGGCACTAAAGTTCTCTGATGATTTAATGGTAGCAAACGGAAGTGGTTTGTTGCTGGAGTCATTTACAATTCCGCTTATTTGAAATTGCGCCTGAATGGTAAGTGTAAAAAACAAAGTCAGAAAACAAAATAGCTTCATACAGAGGATTCTAGTTTCAAAAATGAAAACAATTAATTTTTGGTACACAAAAATAACAATAAAAAAATCCGTCCAGTACAATTTAACTAAACGGATTTTTATTTTGTGTGGAATAAGATTACACTTTCATGATTTCAGCTTCTTTTGCAGCCAATAATTCATCAATTTTTTTAATGTATGTATTCGTTAAGTTCTGAACTTCTTCTTCAGCAGATTTGCAGACATCTTCAGAAGTTCCTTCTTTTTCTAATTTTTTGATATCAGAATTGGCATCCTTACGTACGTTACGCACACCGATTTTAGCATCTTCTGCCTCAGATTTTGCCTGTTTGGCCAAATCTCGACGGCGCTCTTCTGTCAAAGGCGGAACACTGATAATGATAACGTCTCCGTTATTCATTGGGTTGAAACCAATATTGGCAATCATAATGGCTTTTTCAATGGTTTGCAGCATGTTTTTTTCAAACGGCTGTAAAGTAATTGTTCTTGCATCAGGAACACTGATTTTTGATACCTGGGAAAGCGGTGTTGCAGATCCGTAATAATCTACAAAAACACTTCCAAGCATAGCCGGAGAAGCTTTTCCTGCGCGAATGTTAAGAAATTCTTTCTCTAAATGCGCTATCGAACCATTCATGGATTCTTCAGTACTATCTAATATAAATTCTATTTCTTCAGTCATTTTTTTTAGATTTTTAGATTTTCAGATGGTTCGATTTTTAGAGTTCTAAAAATTTTGGCACCTAATTTACTAACTAATATGTTTTTTTGTTTTTTGAATATTAAGCGATTATTGAAATCTGATAATCTAAAATTCCAACAATCTAAGTAGTCTAAATATTTACTACGGTTCCTATGTTGTCTCCTTCACAGATTTTCAATAAATTTCCAATTTTGTTCATATCAAAAACAACGATTGGTAATTTATTTTCCTGGCTTAGGGTGAAAGCGGTTGTGTCCATTACATTTAATCCTTTTTTCAGTACATCATCAAAAGAGATGAAGTCGAATTTTACTGCCGAAGCATTTTTCTCCGGATCGGAATCGTAAACACCATCAACGCGGGTTCCTTTCAGGATTACGTCAGCATTGATTTCGATTCCTCTTAAAACAGCTGCTGTATCAGTGGTGAAATAAGGATTTCCGGTTCCTGCACCAAAAATTACAATTCTTCCTTTCTCAAGGTGGCGATCTGCTCTTCTTTTGATGTAGGGCTCAGCAATAGATTCCATTTTCAAAGCAGTCTGCAAACGCGTTTTCATTCCCTTGTCTTCCAGCGCACCCTGTAATGCCATTCCGTTAATTACGGTTGCCAGCATTCCCATATAATCGCCTTGTACTCTATCCATACCGGCACTTGCACCTGCAACGCCCCTAAAAATATTTCCTCCTCCAATAACAATAGCAATTTCGACTCCTTTGCTGTGAATTTGCTTAATTTCCTCGGCATATTCGGCTAATCTTTTTGGGTCAATTCCGTATTGTAAATCACCCATTAAGGCCTCGCCACTTAGTTTTAGAAGAATTCTTTTATATTTCATTTGTGTGTTGCGTTAATTGGTGCAAATATAGACATATTCTGATTTTTAAAAATAATGTTTTGAAAAAATAATTTTGCGCTCTGTTTTTTAATTCAACATACTTTTTTAGATTCATTTTCTTCTTAATGTGACAAAAGTCATTCCCGCGTCTTTCTAAAATTTGTATTTTTATCGCATCCTAAAAAATTCAAATATGAAAAGTATTGTAGCCAAAGCATTATTCAACAGTTACTCTTATTCTGAATATCGAAAATTAGTTACCGATTTATTGTCCGAAGGAAAATCTACAGGTGATGTGCAATCCGAAAGCCTCACGCATTATACAAGTCTGAATGAAGCGCGAATGAACCGCCTCGAGAAAACCATAAAAATCGCTGAAGACACGATCGAAAAGCTGCAAAAACTGGAGAACCACTATATCTGGCTCGTGATTTCTGAAGGCTGGTGCGGCGATGCGGCACAAATACTTCCCATTATCAATAAAATGGCTCAGGGTTCTGATAAAAAAGTAGACCTGCGAATTGTTTTGCGTGATGCAAACGAGGAATTAATGAGTCAATATTTAACAAACGGCGGAAGAGCTATTCCTAAAGTTATCGTTATTTGCAAGGAAGCGGGAATTGTCCGTACCGATTGGGGGTCAAGACCAAAAGGCGCAACCGAACTTATGGCTAATTATAAAAAGGAGTTTGGAGTAATTGATGAAAAAATCAAAACCGATTTGCAATTGTGGTATCTCGCCGATAAAGGGGTTTCGGTTCAGGAAGAATTGCTTGAAATCATGGAAAACATTCAGTACAACCGTTTGTAATTTTTGAACTGGATAATTTAAAAAATGTTATATTTTTGTTAAAACGTTTAAAATAAGCTAATTGCAATTTTAATATGTGTTTTTTATTTAAATTTTTTATATCTTAGTAAAAGAATCCCACTTCTATTATCTACTTTTTGATTTACTCTATTATTGGTGTTTATTTAATGTTAACTATTAAAAACTGCACTATTATGAAAAAGTTATTCGAAAGGTTTTACGACTATTTTTCATCATTCTTGTTTGGAGGGAAAAGCGTTTCTCACTATTAATCACAGGAAAACAAGTATGAAGTAACATTACTTAGGAGTTGGCACATTACAATACCCCATTGTGTAATGTGCTTATTTATTGTCAATAATTTCAATAAAGTTTTTTTTAAAGAACTACTCTTAAAAATTAAATCACAGAAATGTCAAGACCTACAGCTAACGCTATACTTTAAAAAAGTAAGAGGGAAATGCGAATTATTCTTTATTGGAGACTTTGCTCAAACAAAGTAATATCAATTGCATTTTTCACATCATAATCACCAATTTTAGTCCGGCGTAAAACGGTTAAGTGAGATCCTGAATGCATTGCTTTTCCAAAATCAAAAGCCAAAGAGCGAATATAAGTGCCTTTGCTGCAAACTACTCTGAAATCAATTTCAGGTAATGCAATCCGGGTGATTTCAAATTCATGAATGGTCGTTTTTCTGCTGGCAATTTCAACCGTTTCTCCGGCGCGCGCATGTTCATAAAGGCGTACACCGTCTTTTTTAATGGCCGAAAAAATAGGCGGTCTCTGATCGATTTCCCCTAAAAACTGTTTTACGGTTTCGTGAATTAAAGCTTCATCGATATGTTCCGTTGGGAATGTCTCGTCGATTTCAGTCTCTAAATCATAAGATGGAGTAGTAGCACCAATATAAAAAGTTCCGGTATATTCTTTAGCCTGACCCTGCAATTCGGAAATTGTTTTGGTGAATTTTCCGGTGCAGATCAATAATAATCCAGTCGCCAATGGATCTAAAGTTCCTGCATGACCAATTTTGAACTTCTTGGGAAGTCCGACTTTATTGATTAAAAGATACTTTAATTTGTTGACTGCTTGAAACGAACTCCATTTTAGTGGTTTGTCTATCAGTAAAACTTGTCCGTTTAAATATTCTTCAGTCGTCATTATATAATGGTAAGCGGGTGAATGAAAAAGTGAATTAATAACAGGATAATCCCTGCTATTATTCGGTAATAACCAAAAACCTTGAATCCGTTTTTAGTCAAAAAACCGATGAAAGTTTTTATAGCCAAAAGCGCTACAATAAAAGCAACGACATTTCCAATAATCAAAAAGTTGATTTGATCGTGAGATAATTCGAAGCCGTCTTTATAATAATCGTAACATTTTTTTACCGTTGCACCCAACATAGTCGGAACGGCCAAAAAGAAGGAGAATTCAGCTGCAGTAGTTCTGGAAAGCTTTTGGGACATACCGCCAACAATACTGGCACCGCTTCTTGAAACTCCCGGAATCATGGCAATACATTGAAATAATCCGATTTTAAAAGCCTGTAAATAGGTAATCTCCTGAGCAATTTCGCCCGTTTCCGGCTGGTTGAACCACTCATCAACTTTCAATAAAATTAAACCGCCAATCAAAAGAGAAACCGCAACTGTAACGGGATTTTCCAATAATCCGTCTATAATATCACTTAGCAATAGTCCTAAAACTACA
This sequence comes from Flavobacterium circumlabens, assembly GCF_004345565.1. GTDB lineage: Bacteria > Bacteroidota > Bacteroidia > Flavobacteriales > Flavobacteriaceae > Flavobacterium > Flavobacterium circumlabens. The sequence goes on from NZ_SLWA01000008.1 coordinate 230,114, forward strand.
GCAGGAATAAAAGCAACCAGAAGTTTAAAGTAAAAATCAAGTGTCTGAAAAAAACGTCTGAAATATAAAACAACCACAGAAAGTATGGCACCAAGCTGGATCACAATGGTAAAAAGCTTTGTAAAGTTGTCGTGGGCAATTCCAAAAAAAGAAGAGGCAATAATCATATGTCCAGTTGAAGAAACAGGTAAAAATTCTGTAATTCCTTCAATTATCGCAAGGATAATGGCTTGTAATGTATTCATTTATTTAGATTATTGGATTTTTAGACTTTTGGATTTTTAGATTTCTCAGATTTTTTTAGAAAGAATCTAACCAATCTAATATTCTAATAATCTAAGTAGTCTATTTGGATTTTTTGAATATAGAATAAATCGTGATTCCAAAACCTATCAAAACAGTCGTTGGAGCCAATCGGATACGTCTGAAGCTAAAAACATCTTCGTTGAAAACATTCGGATTATCACTTCCGCCACCAGACATTAAAATAAATCCCAAAGCAATAACCGCAATTCCGATTAAAAGAATTTTATAATTGATGCCGTCAAAAAGGAATTGTTGTTTTTGTTCTTCGTTATTATTTTTCATTGCTAATTAAATTCTTTTATAAGGTTTGCTGTAAACTAAAAACTGTGAATGTTTACTTTTATTAATAAAGATCGTCGGTTCTTAAATTCAGGAAACGTTGTGTTGCAAAGTGCGTACTTAACCAGGTAATCAAAATCCCTAATCCTAAAACGGCCAGTAGTACCAATGCGATTAAGATTTTGTCTTCTAAAATTCCCAATCCGGGGAAATTCGTATCTACGTAAAGTAAAAGTGCAATAAGGGCAATTATAGCCAATCCAGATCCTAACAGACCTAATTTTACACTTCGCGTTACAAATGGTTTACGGATAAACGATTTTGTAGCACCAACCATTTGCATGGTTTTGATAATAAAACGATTGGAATGTATGGATAAACGCAGTGAACTATTGATCAGCAAAACGGCTATTACTGTTAGAAAACCACTGATAATAAGGATCCACATACTAACTTTCTTGATATTGTCATTTACCAGATTTACCAGTTGTTTGTCGTAAACAATGTCTGAAATCATGGCATTTTTACGCAAATTACTTTCAATTTGTAAAATACTGTCCCTTTCAACATAATCTGCTTTTAGGTGAATGTCATAAGAGTTCAGTAAAGGATTTTCTCCTAAAAAAGTAAGGAAATCTTCTCCGATAATATCGGTATGTTCCTTGGCTGCTTTTTCTTTGGTAACGTAAACAAACGATCTCGCATAAGGAGCTCTTTTTAATTCGGTATTGAACGCTTTTATCACGCTGTCATTGGCTTCATTTTTAAAGAAAACCGTCATGGCGATTTTTTCTTTAAAATCATCAGCCAGTTTTTTAGAATTTATAATGAATAATCCCAGTACTCCCAAAAGGAATAGCACCAGAAAAACACTTAATACAACCGAAAAATAAGAGGAAATTAACCTGCGCTTTTGAAATTTATCAAAGTTAGAACTCATAGTTTGCTTAAATTATGTGGTAAAAATAATAAAGAATTTCTTTATTTAAAGTTAATAACGAACTTTTATCTATAAATGTACAATTTGATATTGAATAGTAATGGTAATTTAACCGCAAAGTTCGCTAAGGCTTTCGCAAGGTTCACAAAGTAAAAAGAGAATAACCACAGATTAATGGATTTACACAGATTTTAAAAATCATTTTAACCTCTTTAATCTGTTACTAAAAATATTGAACAAAGTTCGCAAAATTTTGTGCAGATAAAGCTTTGCGGACTTCAGGTTTTGAGCGCACTACTTAAATAAAAAATCGTAGCGAGCCTTGCGGTTAAATTCTCCGGCAGAGTCCTCTTTTTGTTTTTCGGAGCATCACACATTGTACACGAAAATGCAATTATTAAAATGAGAATGTAGTTTTTGATTTTCATAAAATCGGGTGTTAATTAAAGATTCAATACAGTTGTTTTTACTTAATTTGAATACCGATTTCATTATTTTATTTGTTTGCCAACGAAATACCTTTGGTACAATCTGTAATAAATGTAAATTTGCACTCAATTGATTGAAGTGATAAACCTTAGAACCTTTGTCACTTTGCAACTTTGTACCTTTAAAAAAAATGACTTGAGGAAGCGAAAGCGTGACTCCGTAAAAAATAAAAATATAAACAAGGAATGAAATACAATCCGAACGAAATAGAAGCCAAATGGCAAAAATATTGGGCAGATCATCAAACTTTTGCAGCCGAAAACAATTCTGAAAAACCAAAACACTACGTACTGGATATGTTTCCGTATCCGTCTGGTGCGGGATTACACGTTGGGCATCCACTTGGGTATATTGCTTCAGACGTATATTCACGTTTCAAAAGACATCAGGGTTTCAATGTTTTGCACCCAATGGGTTACGACAGTTTCGGATTGCCGGCAGAACAATATGCCATCCAGACCGGACAGCGTCCCGAGGATACTACACGCGTAAATATTGACGGAGGAACAGATAAAGAAGGAAAAGAAATTGCCGGATACAGAAAGCAATTGGATAAAATTGGATTTTCATTTGACTGGAGCCGTGAAGTACGTACTTCAAATCCGGATTATTACAAACATACACAATGGATTTTTATCCAGTTATTTAATTCATGGTATTGCAAGAAACAAGGAAAAGCTTTTAATATTGAGACTTTAATCCAGGTTTTTTCAGAAGAAGGAAACGTTCTGGTTGAAGCAGTCTGCGACGACAATGTTGCGGTTTTTACGGCAGAAGAATGGAATTCTTATTCCGAGGATCAAAAAGAAAAAATACTATTGCAATACAGAATGACGTATCTGGCAGAAACAGAAGTAAACTGGTGTCCCGGTTTAGGAACTGTTTTGGCAAATGACGAAATCGTAAACGGCGTTTCCGAGCGCGGCGGTTATCCTGTAATTCGTAAAAAAATGACCCAATGGAGCATGCGTATTTCTGCCTATGCAGAACGTTTGCTGCAAGGTCTTAATGATATTGACTGGAGTGAATCTATAAAAGAATCTCAAAGAAACTGGATTGGAAAATCGGTTGGCGCAATGGTTAAGTTTAAACTTAGCGATTCGGAACTTTTTATAGAAGTATTCACCACGCGTCCTGATACAATTTTTGGCGTAACTTTTATGACTTTGGCACCGGAACACGATCTGGTAGCTAAAATTACAACTCCGGCACAAAAAGCGGCTGTAGAAGCCTATATCGAAAAAACAGCAAAACGTTCAGAGCGTGAGCGTATGGCTGATGTAAAAACAATTTCAGGTGTATTTACGGGAGCGTATGCCGAACATCCTTTTACGAAAGAACCAATTCCGGTTTGGATTGGCGATTACGTTTTGGCAGGTTACGGGACTGGAGCTGTAATGGCAGTTCCTTGCGGAGACGAAAGAGATTATGCTTTTGCTAATTTCTTTAAAAGTCATCCCGAGACTTCGGGAGGAATGCCGGAAATCAAAAATATCTTCGCCAATGTTGATATTTCTGAAGCGGCTTATGGTTCTAAAGATAATCTAGAAATTGCCAATTCGGATTTCTTAAACGGTCTAAACTATAAAACGGCTACTAAAGCTGTTATTCAGGAATTAGAAAAAATAGGGCAGGGAGCCGGAAAAACCAATTACCGTTTGCGTGATGCGGTATTTTCACGTCAGCGTTATTGGGGAGAACCTTTCCCGGTGTATTATGTAAACGGTCTTCCAAAAATGATCGATGCAAAACATTTACCGATTATTTTACCGGAAGTAGAAAAATATTTGCCAACCGAAGACGGTCTGCCTCCTTTAGGAAATGCAACTGTCTGGGCATGGGACAGTGTTCAGTGTTCAGTTGTTAGTACTCAGTTGATCGACAATGTCACTATTTTTCCACTTGAATTGAATACAATGCCAGGTTGGGCGGGAAGCTCGTGGTACTGGATGCGTTATATGGATGCGCACAACGAAAACGAATTTGCAAGCAAAGAAGCGCTAGCCTATTGGGAAAGCGTCGATTTGTATATTGGAGGAAGCGAACACGCGACCGGACATTTATTGTATTCCCGTTTCTGGAATAAATTCTTAAAAGACAAAGGTTTTGCCCCAACCGAAGAACCCTTCAAAAAACTGATCAATCAGGGAATGATTTTGGGTACGAGTGCTTTTGTTTATAGGTTAAATATCACAAGTGTTTCGGGAGGAAGAGATAATTTTGGACAAGATACTGTTGGAGATGATCTTTATGGTAAATCTGTTTATGTTAGTTTGAAGTATTATAAGGAGTTTGTAAAATACAGAGATTTATATTATAACTCTAAGGAGTATTCTGAACTTATAAAAAATTATGGTAATTCTAATTCTGAATTTAAAGTATATCTAGAAAGAGGTAGTAAAGTTGTTATGTTTAACGAAGAAAGTGAAATTCTAAAAGAATTGTCAAATTTATTATTTGCTAAAACTACTGCAAATACTACAAGAATTACGATTGATGAACAATCATTCAATAAATTGCACACAGATGTTTCTTTTGTGAATTCTTCAGATGAATTAGATATCGAGAAATTTAGAGTTTGGAGAGAAGATTATGCTGATGCAGTTTTTATTACAGAAGAAAACGGAAAATATATTGTAGGCCGTGAGGTCGAAAAAATGTCGAAATCAAAATACAATGTGGTCACTCCGGATGATATTTGTAATGAATACGGAGCCGATACATTGCGTTTGTACGAAATGTTCTTAGGGCCATTAGAACAAGCTAAACCCTGGAATACAGCCGGAATTTCCGGAGTTTTTGGTTTCCTGAAAAAGTTGTGGCGTTTGTATGTGGATGAGAATAAAGGTTTGATCGTAAACAACGACGAGCCTACAAAAGACAACTTAAAATCATTACACAAAACCATCAAAAAAGTGGCGGAAGATATTGAGAGTTTTTCTTTCAATACCTCAGTGTCCCAGTTTATGATTTGTGTAAATGAATTGTCGGCTCAAAACTGTCATTCAAAAGCGATCTTAGAACCATTGGTGATTTTGGTTTCTCCTTATGCACCTCATATTGCAGAAGAATTATGGTCACAATTGGGACATACAACTTCAATTGCTACGGTTGATTTTCCAGTTTTTGAAGCGAAACATTTAGTAGAAACCAATAAAGAATATCCGGTTTCTTTCAACGGAAAAATGCGTTTCACCATCGAATTGCCTTTGGATTTAACCGCGGCACAAATCGAGGAAATCATTATGAAAGATGAAAGAACGTTACGTCAGTTAGATGGAAAAACACCGAACAAAGTGATTATCGTTCCCGGAAAAATCATCAATTTAGTAGGGTAACCGAATACAGTTCAAATAAAAAAATCCAAATTCCAATTCTTGTTGGGATTTGGATTTTTTTTGTTTATAATTTTTACACTTCGAATACCCGAACTTTACGGGTTATTTGTTAAATCTATGTTTAATTGTATGCCTGAATTCAATGTATTTGAAAGACGCGCTATATATTTACGCACTTAATTGAAAAAGAGTTGAAATTTGTAATATTTTGATTCTTCCGGCATCCAAAAGGCGAATTTGATTCAGTAACCATTTAAAATTATCAAAAATGAAAAAGCATATCTTCTTAGTTGTCGCATTATTATTTTCAGCGCTGTGTTTAAATGTTTTTGCGCAGACAAAATCATATCCGTTTGAGGTTGTTAAATCAGGAAAAGGAAAACAATCTATTTTATTTATTCCTGGTTTTGCCTCTTCTGGGGAGGTCTGGAATGATACAAAAGCCAATTTCGAAAAAAGTTTTACCTGTTATACTTTAACAATGGCTGGTTTTGCCGGAGTACCTCCACAAGCCAATGCTTCTTTTAAAAATTGGGAAGAGGCGATTGTTAGCTATATTCAGGATCATAAAATCGTAAAACCAATTATTATCGGACATAGTATGGGTGGCGGACTGGCCCTGGCAATTGCTGCAGATTATCCGGATTTGGCTGATCGAATTGTTGTAGTAGATGCGGTGCCGTGCCTGGCTGCGCTGATGGATTCTTCTTTCAAAGCAAAAGAAAATAATGATTGTGCACCGATGATTGCTGCAATGATGAGTCTGACCGATCAGGAATTTCATGACAATCAAAAGAAATATCTCCCTAAACTGACCGCAGATGCTACTAAGCATGAATTATTGCTGGGATGGAGTACAAAATCAGACCGAAAAACTTTTGGTGAAATGTACTGCGATTTCTCCAATACCGATTTAAGGGATAAGATCGCAACGGTAAAATGTCCGGCCTTGGTTTTGCTGGAATCTTATTTTGTAAACCTTAAACCTGCCATCGAAGAGCAGTATAAAAAATTAAAACCTGCCAATCTTCAATACGCGACTAAAGGATTGCATTTTATTATGTATGATGATAAAGATTTTTATTTTAAACATCTGAACAACTTTATAAAAGTTAAATAATGGAGTTTTAAAACCAGTCTTTTAGCTTCAAGTTACCTGGATCTGAAATGTCATTTTGGCATTTTGTTAAAGTGGTTCAGAAATTGCTGTTTGTTTCGTAACTTTAAATTCAATCAAAAAAATAAAGATATGGGAGGTGAATATTTAATTCTTGCCGGAGCTATTATGTTATTCAGCTGGATGGTAAGTTCAAAGCTAAAAAGTAAATTCGAATTATATTCTAAATTGCAATTGAAAAACGGTATGAGCGGTGCCGAAATTGCAGAAAAAATGCTCGCTGATAACGGAATTACGGATGTGCGTGTTATTTCGACTCCGGGACAGTTAACGGATCATTATAATCCGGGAGATAAAACGGTAAATTTAAGTGAGGCAGTTTATAATCATCGTAATGCCGCTGCGGCTGCGGTCGCCGCACACGAATGTGGTCATGCCGTACAGCATTCGATAGGGTATGAATGGCTGACAATGCGTTCTAAATTAGTGCCAATTGTAAATGTAGCCTCCAGCTACATGCAATGGATTTTATTAGCAGGAATTCTGATGATCCGTACTTTTCCACAATTGCTGCTTATCGGGATCGTTATTTTTGCGGCAACGACTTTGTTTTCTATAATTACTTTACCCGTAGAGTACGATGCCAGTAATCGTGCGCTCGCCTGGCTCGAAAATAAACACATGCTGACACAGGAAGAACAGGCAGGAGCAAAAGATGCTTTAAAATGGGCTGCAAGGACGTATGTTGTGGCTGCCATCGGATCGATTGCCACGTTGTTGTACTATATTTCGATTTATTCAGGAAGCAGGAGGAATTAATTAGATAATTAGATAATGTGTCAATTAGATAATTAGATATTTTGATAATTTTAATCCGACAGGTTTTGCAGCCTGTCGGATTTTTTTGTTTAAGGACTATCTAATGGACTCATTGTCTAAATTATCTCATTGACACATTATCTAATTATCCCATTATCAAATTTTAAAGCTGAATCTGCCTGTCAATCTGCTGATCCAGCGAGATAAAGGTTTCTGTTCGTGAAACGCCTTCTATAGCTTGTATTTTGGTGTTTAAAAGCTGCATTAAGTGTTCGTTGTCGCGACAGATAATTTTTATCAGAACAGACCAGTTTCCTGTGGTGTAATGACATTCTAAAACCTCGGGGATTTTTTTCAGGTCTTTTACGGCTTCAGAGTTTCGGGAAGCTTTGTCCAGGTAAACGCCAATGAAAGCCATGGTGTTGTATCCTAAAACTTTTGGGTTAACCGTAAATTTAGAACCTGAAATTACACCTGATTGTTCCAGTTTCTTCAGACGCTGATGAATCGCGGCTCCTGAAATGCCTATTTTATTGGCAATTTGTAAAATAGGTTTTCGGGCATCATCCATTAAATAACGAAGGATTTCCTTATCGATACCGTCAATTTCGATCAGAAGAGAGTTGATTTTCATAAGAGTTGATATTTGAAACTAATTCTGGTAATTTGGTTTAGAATAGAAATCAAATTTAAGGATAAAACTTTTAATTGAATAGGAAGTTGCCTCTTTTAAATCTTTGTCAAAGTTTTAAACTTTGACAAAGATGGAGAACGGTATACAGAGGAATTGCTTTAAATCAAAAATTCCAAATCCCAACAGTTAAAGTTGGAATTTGGAATTTTAATCCCGATAGCTATCGGGATGTATTTTCTAAAAGGATTATTTTCCTTTATTGGCTTCACTGATGTATTTTTCCAAAGCCATGGTCATGGAAGGAGTTTCAGGAGTTGGAGCAAGAATATCTATTCTTAATCCATAATCTAAAGCTTCTTTTTGAGTGGTGCTTCCAAAAACAGCAATTCGGGTTTCGTTTTGTTTGAAATCCGGGAAATTCTTAAACAAAGATTTTATTCCTGTTGGACTAAAAAAGGCTAAGACATCATAATAAACATCTGCCAAATCTGATAAGTCACTCATTACGGTTTTGTAAAAAATGGCCTGAGTCCAGTCTACTTTCAAATTATTTAAAGTAATAGGAGCATCTGCATTTAACTGATCAGAAGCGGGAAGCAAGAACTTTTCGTCTTTGTATTTTTTAATTAATGGAGATAAATCTGCAAAATCTTTTGCACCTACATAAATTTTACGCTTTCTGTACACTACATATTTCTGCAGGTAAAAGGCAACTGCTTCAGATTGGCAAAAATATTTCAATCCTTCAGGTACTTTATAGCGCATTTCATCCGCCACTCTGAAAAAATGATCTACTGCATTTCTGCTTGTCAAAATAATCGCAGTGTAATGATTAATATCGATTTTTTGTAATCGAATCTCTTTTGCGTTAACCCCCTCCACATGAATAAATGGTCTGAAATCAATTTTTATTTTGTGTTTTTGTTGGAGCTCAAAGTAAGGAGAATTTTCCACTTTAGGTTCAGGCTGTGACACCAAAATTGTTTTCACTTTCATATTATAAAACTTTTACTAAGCCGCCTCTTTTGTAATCCAATAATACATGAAATAATAAGGGGCTATTTCAAGAGCGCAAAGATATAAAATAAAATAAAATAACTTACTGATTATTACATTTTGATACGTTTTAATCGAAATAAAGTATGAGAATAGACTTATACATAGTGAAACACCGATGATTGCTAGCGGTACACTTTTCGGAATATTGTCATAATAAAACAAAACAGCATTAAAAGGAAGGATTAAAACGCCAATATAGGTTCTGTATGTTGCTTTTTGTAAGTTAAGAAGGTCTATAAATTCTTCAATGTTGAATGAAGTTGCAACGATTTTTTCGATTAAATATTTTGCTAGAATAAAATAAAGTAAAAATGTGGCAATCTGAATAAACAAAATCCAGTCTGTTTTTGAGGCATATCCAAAAATATGCATCGTAAGCTGAATGAAAAAGGAAAACGAAATAATTTGTACAAAAAACAAACCTACGATGAAACTGCCTTTCAGATTACTGGTGTCACGATAGATTTTAGCGTATTTATCTGAAAAAATAAGCTTGCTAAATTCGCTAAATCTAGCTTCGTATGCTGATTTAGTAACGGCAACAAGGCCAAAGGCCAACACAAATAAAAGTGTCGCCCAATCTTTGTTTTCGAAAATACGGGGATGAAGTTGTTCAATCATAACGCTGCAAAATTAGTAATTTTTTATATCAATACTTTTATTATAAATTTATTATGAATCAAATGCCATAAAAAGTTTACTTTTGCGGTGAAATTACCCAGCAAAATGAATGATTGTATTGTCATAATTCCCACTTATAACGAAATAGAAAACATAGAAAGTATAGTTAGAGCTGTACTTTCTCAACATAAACCTTTTCATCTTTTAATAATTGATGATAATTCTCCGGATCACACTGCTAATAAAGTAATTGCATTACAGGAGGAATTTCCGGAAAGATTGTTTTTAGAAATAAGAGCTAAAAAATCCGGTTTGGGAACAGCTTATGTTCATGGTTTTAAATGGGCTTTAGAACGAAAATACGATTTCATTTTTGAGATGGATGCCGATTTTTCCCATAATCCAAATGATCTTGAAAAATTGTTCGATGCCTGTCACTTCGGAGGTGCCGATTTAGCAATCGGATCACGTTATGTAACCGGCGTAAATGTTGTAAATTGGCCATTAAGCCGCGTTCTGATGTCTTATTTTGCTTCGGTTTACGTAAAATTCATTACCGGAATGAAAATTCATGATGCGACCGCAGGTTTCGTCTGTTATAAAAGAGAAGTCCTGGAGAAGATCAACCTCAATAAAATTAAATTTGTTGGCTATGCTTTTCAAATCGAAATGAAATACAGAACGTATTGCGGTAAATTTGAAATCTCCGAGGTTCCGATTATTTTTACGGATCGCACCAAAGGAGTTTCGAAAATGAGTAATGCTATTATTAAAGAAGCGATTCTGGGTGTAATAGCACTTCGATTGAAAAAATTATTCAATACCTTATAAAAAAGCTACCGTCATGAATAGAATTTTAATAAAGAACGCTAAAATTGTAAACGAAGGATCAATTTTTGAAGGCGATGTATTGATTGAAAATGACTTAATTGTTGAAATTTCAGATAGTATCAGCTTAAAAACATCCGATTGTAAAGTAATTGATGCCGAAGGGAATTACTTAATCCCTGGTGCTATTGATGATCAGGTGCATTTCAGGGAGCCGGGATTAACGCATAAGGGTGATATTGAATCAGAATCCAGAGCAGCTGTTGCCGGAGGAATCACTTCTTTTATCGAGCAGCCTAATACGGTGCCTAATGCCGTTACCCAGGAAATTTTAGAAGATAAATACCAAATTGCAGCCGTAAAATCATTTGCGAATTATTCGTTTATGATGGGGGCAACCAATGATAATTTAGAAGAAGTTCTAAAAACGAATCCCAGGAATGTTGCGGGAATCAAAATCTTTTTAGGTTCTTCAACCGGAAATATGCTGGTGGATAACGAAGCGACTTTAGAAAAAATATTTTCAAGTACGCCTATGTTAATTGCGGTACACTGCGAAGACGAAACGACTATCCGTAATAATCTGGCTTTGTTTAAAGAGCAATATGGTGATGATGTTCCTGTAACGGCACATCATTTAATCAGAAGCACGGAAGCGTGTTATATTTCATCTTCCAAAGCAGTGGCGCTGGCTAAAAAGACGGGTGCCCGTCTGCATATTTTTCATCTTTCTACTGCGAAAGAAATGGAGTTGTTTACGAATAAAATTCCATTAGAGGATAAAAAAATTACCGCTGAGGTTTGTGTGCATCATCTTTGGTTTACGGATGAAGATTACAAGACCAAAGGAAATTTCATTAAATGGAATCCGGCCGTTAAAACGGCAAGTGACAGAAAAGCACTTTGGGACGCTTTGAATGATGGCCGTATTGATGTAATTGCTACAGATCACGCGCCGCATACCAAAGAAGAAAAGAAACAATCTTACCTAAATGCTCCGTCCGGCGGGCCATTGGTGCAGCATGCTGTTGTAGCCATGTTTGAAGCGCATCACCAGGGTAAAATTTCAATTGAAAAAATCGTGGAGAAAATGTGCCATAATCCGGCTAAGATTTTCAAAATCGAAAAGCGAGGTTTTATTAAAGAAGGTTATTTTGCTGATTTGGTTATCGTAAATCCAAGCTTACCGTGGAGTGTTAATCCGGATAATATTTTATCAAAATGCGGATGGTCTCCATTTGAAGGTTTTGCTTTCAGATCCAGAATCACGCATACTTTTGTAAATGGAGAATTGGTTTACAATAACTTTAAGGTAAAAGATATTCGTAACGGAAAGAGATTATTGTTCGATAGATAAAAAAAAGCACAGATGAAGAATTTTGTATGTATAGTATTGGTTTTGTTTCTTTCTGTAAGTTGTAAAAAAGAGTTGGTAAAACAGCCCAAACGACTTATTGAGAAAGGAAAGATGATTGATATCATGTATGATTTGTCTCTTCTGGATGCTATTAAATATCAAAATCCGTTATCATTGGATTCAAGTGATACAAGTCAAAAAAGATTTGTTTTGCAGAAATACAAAGTCGACAGTCTGCAGTTTGCACAAAGCAATATTTATTATGCCGCTGATTACGAAGGTTATAAAGATATGTTTGATGAAATTGCCAAACGATTGGAGAAAAATCAAAGAGCGGCAGATTCATTATCTAAAATCGATGAGAAAAAAGCGGCCAAAGCTAAAAAAGAGAAGGAAAAAATCTCAGGGCAAGCTCCTCAAATAGACAGAACAAAATTGGTGAAGGTCAATGTTGATTCGATCAGAAGGACAATGCAAATGAAAAAGGCAATTCAAAAGTAATAGCTTATAATTTTGAAACGTCTCTTACATACTGATGTACATCTAAAAAAACCGTTCCCAGAGCGGTTTTTATTTTTTGGTTAGAATACAAATTTTTAGAATAAGAAGCTTTTGCAGTGGCTTTGGTAATTCTTCTCTTTTGAAAGAACAAAGTCGAAAAAATTCCATCAGCAATCCACGCAAAATTTAATAGAAAAGGCTTGGCATGAATGCCTGGTCTTTTTACTTTCAGGGTATCGGCGATTGTATTGAGGATATCGCGGAATACTATATTTTCTGCAATCAGTGTAAAACGTTCATTTTTTATATCACTTTTCATTAATTCAAAAGCAATTTTCACGACGTCATTTACGCTTATGAATCCGGTACTTCCAAGTGTGTAGAAGGAAAGGCCGTTAGCTACTCTTACATAAAATTCAGCACTGCCCTGTTCGCAGGTTTTTGTTTTCGGAATAGGGCCCAAAATTACTCCCGGATTTATAATAATGACATCTAAACCTTCCTGCAGTCCTCTCCAGACTTCCATTTCCGCACCATATTTAGAAATGGCATAATCACTATGTGGTTTTTCAGGATTCCATTCGGTTTCTTCTGTTATAATGGTTTCGTGGGGAGCCAAATCTCCTAAAGCAGCAATCGAACTCACAAAACAGAATTTTTTTACTTGCTTTGCGATAGAAAAGTTAACCAGATTGGCTGTTCCTTCAATATTGGTTTTTCTTAATTTATCTTCGTCCTTGGGATCAAGCGAAATAAATGCAGCGCAATGATAAACATATTCAATACCTGTAAAAGCAATTTCCAGAGTAGGAACATCAAGAATGTCAGCTTCCAGCCATTCGATTTTTTCAAATAGATCAGCCTTTTTATATAATTCAAAGACTAATCTTGTTTTCCGGATGTTATTCTGATTTCTGTAAATCGCCCTCACCGTTTCTCCATTTTCAATCAAATGAAGTAATAAATGCGAGCCGACTAAACCTGTTCCTCCTGTAACTAATACCATTTTGTAAAGATAACTTTTTTGGTTTAAAGCAGCAAAGAGACAAAGGTTCAAAGTTACAAAGGTTTTATTTTGCTGTCAGCAATCAAAATTTTCTCTTTTTTGTTTAGAATTTTGATGTTGAAATTGCTTTTTGATACTGATATTGAAATTGCTTTTTGCCATTGCCATTGCCATTGATTATATTTGCACAAATTATTTAAAAAAATGAAAAATCTAGTTGAAGAATTAAAATGGCGCGGGTTATATCACGACAGTATGCCTGGAACGGAAGAACAATTACTGAAAGAAGTAACAACAGCGTATATTGGTTTTGATCCAACAGCAGATTCACTTCATATTGGAAGCATGGTTCAGATTATTTTACTGGTTCATTTAAAGAATTTTGGCCACCAGCCGATCGCTTTGGTTGGAGGTGCAACCGGAATGATTGGTGATCCGTCTGGTAAATCAGATGAAAGAAATTTATTAAACGAAGAAACCCTCGCTAAAAATGTAGCCGGAATAAAAAGTGTTTTGTCTCGTTTTCTGGACTTTAATTCGACCGATAAAAATGCTCCGGTAATGGTGAATAACTACGATTGGATGAAAGAATTTTCGTTTATTGATTTTGCGCGCGAAGTTGGAAAACGTATTACCGTGAATTACATGATGGCGAAAGATTCTGTAAAAAAGAGACTGAGCGGAGAAGGAGAGGGAATGTCTTTTACCGAATTTACCTATCAGTTAATTCAGGGATACGATTTTTATCATTTATATAAAAACAACAATTGTATTCTGCAAATGGGAGGTTCTGATCAATGGGGGAATATTACCACCGGTACAGAATTAGTTCGCAGAATGGGAGGAGAAAGTTCAAAAGCTTTTGCCTTGACAACTCCTTTGATTACAAAAGCAGACGGCTCTAAATTCGGAAAATCTGAAGGAGGAAACGTTTGGCTGGATGCTGATAAAACTTCAGTTTATAAATTTTACCAGTTTTGGGTAAATGCTACAGATGTTGATGCTGAAAAATATATAAAGATTTTTACTTTCTTAGAAAAGGAAGAAATCGACACTTTGATTGAAGAGCATAAAGCCGCTCCTCATTTGAGAGTTTTACAAAAGAAACTGGCGGAAGAAATTACAATCTTCGTTCACAGTAAAGAAGAATTGGAAAAAGCGATTCAGGCATCAAATATCCTGTTTGGAAATTCAACTGCGGATGATTTAAAACAATTGGACGAAGCGACTTTTTTAGAAGTTTTTGACGGAGTTCCACAAGCTGAAATTGCAAAAGCAGATTTAGAAAACGGATTGGATATCGTCACGGTTTTAAACGAAAAAACAGGTTTCTTTAAATCAAACGGAGAAGCAAGACGTGCTTTGACGGCAAATTCAATTTCGGTAAACAGAGAGAAAATCAAAGAGGATTTTGTGCTGACGGCAAATGATTTAATCAACAATCAGTTTGTGCTGCTGCAAAGTGGTAGGAGAAATTATTTTGTGTTGAGGATTGTTTAGTTTTTTAATCGGTTAATTGTTTAATAGGATTTAAAAGACAATTAGACGTTGTTGACACTGCATTTAGGTAACAGCCGAGAATATCAGAATTATAAAATGTCCCAATGCTTCGAAAGAGCGTTGGGATTTTTTTTGATTAGAACTGAATAAGTTTTTTATTTACTAAGTTTATCCCCTAAAACTAAAACAAATGATTGGAATATTATTTCTTTATTGGATTTGGAAGGCATTCAGCAATCTGGCTATTGAATACAATAAAAACAAATGGAAATATTTTTTTATTGGATTAGGTTCGTATTTTGGTGCTAATTTTTTGGCGGCACTACTTTATGTTTTCGGGCTTGCAATTGTTTATGGAATCGAGTCATTAGATGATGATAGTAATTATAATTCAAGTTTGGATTTTATTTGTGCAATAGTGGGAGGATTTGGATGCTATGGTATTTATAAATATCTGGAAAAGAAGAATAAAAAAGAAAAAGAGCTTTTGAATCAAGATGAAATAGAAAGTATTGGTATTGCAGTTGATGAAAATTAAAAACAATTCTTTTTTTGGAAGTTTTTAGGTTAACCAATGAAACAAATCAACGATTAAACTTTTATAAAACCATCAAGTTGCACCCTCGAATATCCGAATTATCAAAACGTCCCAGTACTTCGAAAGAATTGTTGGGATTTTTTTTGCCTAAGTCTTGTGTAGCGATAAAAGAACACGAATTGATATTGGCTAAATCAATTACGTTGATTCCGCCGGTTTTTCCATCTTTTACGTAAGTGAGCGCATCTTCCGGATCCCGGATCAGGATATTCATCCAGGAAGGACATTCAAAAACGCCTTCTCCTAAAGAATAGGCTTGTCCTAAAAGCTCTGTCATTCCGTATTCAGAATGAATGGCCTGAACCCCAAAGCCTTTGCAAAGCTGCTCGTGTAATTCCTCCCGGATCATTTCCTTACGTTTGCCTTTCATCCCTCCGGTTTCCATAATAATGGTGTTTTGAAGTTGAAACTGATGTTTTTCGATTAAGTCCAATAAGGCATAAGTAACGCCAATCAGAATAGTATTTTGGCCTGATTGGTCTAATTCAGTAAGCTTTTGGATAAGTTCATCGTGGTTGTGTAAATAAAACCCGCTTTCAGGCTGATTGGATAGTTTTATCAGGTCTTCGACCATGTAGATTAACGATGAGCCTTCGCGTTCGAGATAAGACGGCAAAAGGGCTAAAACAACGTAATCCTCAATATTGCCGTAAAACTGAGAAAATCCTTTTCGGTAGCTTTCTTCATATAATGAAACCTCAGTTACCAAATGTCTGCTAGTGATCATTCCGGTGGTACCGCTGCTGGTAAAAGTAACCTCGGCTGGATTTGTATTAGAAACCACATTGTGGCTTTTAAAAAACTGGATAGGCAAAAATGGAATTTGCTGTATTGATTTTATCTGTTGTGGGTTTACTTTTAAGAAATCACAAAAATCACGATATACTTTATTATTCTCATGCTGAAAACGAAACACTTTTAGTGCTGTTTTTTCAAATTGTTTCTGACCTGAAATGGTAAATATATCGTTGGCTGTAATCAAAACTTTTTTTGTGCAAAGGTAATTATAATTGTAAATAGTTTGCAGTTTTCAGTCATGGTTTTCAGTCATGGTTTGCGGTTACAGTTTTCAGTCTCAGTTTTTAGTCCTGGTCCGCATTTCACTGAAAACTGCGACTGAAAACTGAAAACTACAAAAAAAGGCTCCAATGTTCATTGGAGCCTTTTTTTGTAGTACTATCGAATAATCAGCTTTCGCGTTGCGGTAGCATTATCTTCGCTAATTTTTATGATGTAAACGCCGGGAGCTAAATCAGCGACATTTAATTCTTTTGAAGTCAGATGGGTCTGAATCACTTTTTTGCCTAAGAGATCAAACACAATAATTTCCTTCTCTAAATCGTTCTTAGAGGAGATATATACTTTACCATTTAAAACCGGGTTAGGATACAGGCTTAGTCCCTCTATAGTATTTCCATCCTGAGGTCTTGACGTTTGTTTACTGTCTTGTGCTGAAGCACTTACGGTAAAGAAAAAAGCCATTAAGATTATAATATAAAAGTAGTTTTTCACCATCGCATTTTTTTAGATAAGTAAATATACAAAAAAAATTACAAAAATGACGCCAAAAAAAAACATCCTAAAATTTTAGGATGTTTTTAACATTTTATATTAGAGCTATTTATAAACTAATTAATTGTTTATGATTTTGTTTCCTTTCTTCACCAAAAACTTACATTAAATAAAAAAACGATTATTGAGTTGTATGAAAGTAGTCTTTATTATTGTTACCTGATTTTAGAAAAAGCAAAAAAAAACACTCTAAATTTAGAGTGTTTTTAATATATTTTTTATTTCTGGATTAGAATCCTGTAGACCAACCTGTTGCCCAAGATGGTTGTGCAACTCCACTTCCAGCTCCTGTAGCAGTAGCAGATTCGGTTAAGATAGCCGATACATCAGCACTTACTCCACTTGTAGCTGGAGCAACAGCAGTTTTCTTTCCTTTAGTTTTTACAGGTACATCAGTAACAAATAGTGTATTTGAAACTTTTAAAGCTGTTCCAACGAAAGCGATAGTTTCGTCGTTTTCAACATCGATACCAGTTGCCCAAGAGCTTAAAACTACGTTTGTAATGATTGCTTTAGTTCCTCTTCTTAATTTGATACCTTGGTTTTCAGCAAAGTTTGCAGTAGCAGCAGTACTTCCAGGGCCAACTAAAGTAATATTTGTGATAGTAGGGTTAGAAATTGGAGCAAAAGCATATCCAAATTCGAAGTTATCAGCTTCAATACCTCTATTTCCTTTTCCGAAATCTAATTTTCCGTACCAGTTTGTATTTGTACCTCTCCATCCTTCAGTCCAGTCAAATTGATCATCCTCGTTACCAATAGAGATCATGTTTGAAGTATTTACAGTTCCTCCGAAGAATTCAAATCCGTCATCAGCACCGTGGATAGCTTCAACGTAATCAACAGTAGTACCAGAACCAACTCCGAAGAAAGAAATTCCGTTGAATTCTTTTTCACTGTTAAAAGCAGCACCAGCATATTCTATTCTTAAATATTTGATAGAACCAGAACTATCTGTATCATTTGCTCCACCATAAGTCAATTCAGCAACTTCTGAAACTGCTGTTGTAGTTTTACCATTATCACGGTTTATAGATGCTTTTCCACAAATAACTAAACCACCCCAGTCTCCAGCAGCTTTAGTAGCTAGTCCAGATGTCATAACTACTGGTTTAGCAGCAGTACCATTTACATTAATTTTTCCTCCTTGCGCAACAGCAATGTAAGCTTTAGTTCCACCTGTACCCTGAATAACTGTTCCTGCAGGAATAGTCAAAGTAGCTCCGTTATTTACTTGAATTTTTCCAGTAAGCTTGTATGTTTTACTAGCATCAAGTACTACTTCTCCATCAGTAATTACTCCGGTAAAATTGTCTGGATTTGCAACGAAAGAAGACTTTGGGTCATCAGAATTATTATCATTATCACTTGAACAGCTTGTAAATAAACCTGCAGATAAAGTAACAATTGCCATTAATTGTACGATTGATTTTTTCATTGTCGTTTAATAATTTTGTGTTTAATTGTGTTTAATTTTATTCATGCAAAGATGAGTTGGAATTCTCTTTTATGTGTTAACTGAATGTCAATGTTACTTTAAATTAAAGCTTTTACTATATTACCTAAATGTTATCCAGACATAATAATTTCTGAAACAAGCTGTTTTTTGACCATATTTAGTCAAAAAAAAGACAGCCCGAAAGCTGTCTTAGTTATTAAGTAAAGTCTTTTTAAAATTCGTAACTAAAGGCTAGATTTAAATTAAGTCCTTTTTTGTAGCTTCTTATTACTACATCTCCGCTTGTATTTTCCTGAACAGTTTTTACAGTTGGATCTAATAAATTTTTAGCAATAAGACCTAGTCCGAAATGTTTGCTCAGTTTTGATCGTGCAATAAAATCTAATGTTCCAACTGCTTTGTCAACTAAGTCTCCTTTTTCTTGTGTCCCAATTGCATTAACTCTGTCTGAAAAATAGTTATAAGCAATAGTTGTTGTTAAGTTGCTTTTTTTGTCATTCCATTCATTAAAGAAAGATAAATCTGCATTTAGTAATAAATCAGAAGCTCCTGTGAATTTACCCGTTTTATTCGTGAAATTCGTAGGGATAGTGCCGTGGGTTTCTTTCAATACTTTTGCATCATTTAATTCCTGGTTGCTATACAGATAAGATACATTTAGGCCACCAGTTAATTTTTTTGAATTTTCAGTATCCATTGCCCAAAGGGTTTTTCTATACTCAACTTCTGCACCTGCTGCATAACCGTAATCACCAGTATTAGCCCATGAAATATCATTGGTAGAAGAGTTTACGGTAGTTTCATTAATTGGATTCAAGATGTATTTACCAAATGCTGTTACTGAAATTAACTCATCGCTTTTAGGGAACATTTCCCATTTTAAATCTAAGTTATAATCGTCGGAAGCATATAAATACGGGTTACCAAATTTTGCTTGTAAAAATTCTTCATAAACAAATTTTGCTCTTTCTTTAAACTGAGGTAAAGTGTAGGTTTTGCTTAATCCTAAACGTAAATTTTGTTTGTCGTTTAATTCGTATTTTAAAACTAAACTAGGCAAAAAAGCTGTTTTCTTTAATTCGTTATTGTCTCCTGTTGGATCTAAAGAAGTATTCCAGGCTACATTTTGAAGAATATATTCTCCTCTTAAACCTAAAACTGCAGTTAGTTTGTTGAATTTGTATTCAGTATTTACAAAACCACCATTGATTGTTAAATCACCACTGTATACTTGTGGATCTAGTGCATCTTCTACTTGGTATCCGCCACGAAATGTAGAAATTGTAAAAAAGTTGTTGTTGAAATTGGTTTGATTATAAAACAAATCTAAATTATTTGGGTCAACAACGTCTCCTGTATGTGAAACTGGACTAGTTGTAGTTTTGAAGTTAAATTGAGTGGCTTCAAAATCTCTCTTTTTAAATCTTCCGTTGTAACCAGCTGTAATTTTTCCTTTGTAAATACCGTTTCCATCTTTTTTAAATTTATAATCTAAAGATAAATTAGCAGCCGTTTCAGTTTCTTTTAAATCTTGAAAATAACGACTGTTATTTGGTGCCGACTGCGAGTTGATTACATAACCTTCAGCCAGTTTGTTCATGGTATTGTAAGTTCTGTCCGGAGTATTTTGATTGATGATATTGTAAGATCCTCCCCAATTAAAGTTTGTTCTGTCACCTAATTTGTGTTGTCCTAATAATTGATTTACCCACAAATCAGATTTTTCGTAGTCATTTCTGCGAATGTAACCATTCCCATCATTTGCTAAGTCAACTATGTACCCGTTTGATTCTTCTTTCTTTTGTGAAGAAGTATTGATATATAAAGAGTTGAAGCTAATTTTGTTATTGTTATTTATTTTGTAACCAGCATTTAACATACCAGTTGTGTTTGTATTGTATGATTGATAATTGTAATCTAGATTTTTACCTGCTACACCAGATGCATTTACACTTCCTTTTGCAATTCCGTTTGTTCTGGATGCATAATCATTGCTGAAAGATGCTGTTCCGAATAAACTGATTTTCCCCTCTTCACCTACTTTGTAAGTGTCTCCGGCAGATAGTCCGAATGAAGCAGCCAGAGGTGTTTTTTTGCTTAATTGTAAAGTATTGAAATTGTATTCTGTTAATGAATTGTTGGGAATGCTTGTTTTGCTAAATCCAAATGCATTTGGTCCCTCCTGTAACGTAAAGTTTTTTTCACTGACAGCGTTAGTATTTATTTTTGATTCAGCATCAATTTTAAAGAAACCATTTCCTTTATAGTCTTTAGAAACAATATCTACATTTCCTCCGGCGAAATCTCCGAAGAATTTGCTGTTGTATACTTTATCAATAGAAACATATTCAATAATATCTGTTGAAAAAATATCTAAATTGATGTTTTTCTTTTCAGCATCATTTGATGGAATAGGTAAACCATTCATGGTCGTAGAGTTGTAACGATCTCCTAAGCCTCTCACAAAAATTGCACCTGTGCCTTCTTGTTTGGTAATACCTGTAGTTTTAGTAACAGCACCGGATACATCACTTACTCCTTTACGGGATAATTCTTGCGCTCCAATGGATTGTTTAATATCTACTGCATTTTTTTGCTCTAAAAGTAAAGCTGATTCTTTTTGTCTGTTTACTGCAGATGATTTTACAACAACATCTTTCAATGTATAGCCACCTGAAGAAAGCACCTGGTCTACGGTAATAGTTTCATTTGCTTTAACGGTTACCGGTTTTTCTACAGATTCGTAACCTACAAAACTGAAAATAATAGTGTAACTTCCCGGGTTTATACTTAGTGTATATTTTCCGTCAATGTCAGTGTTTGCGCTAATGTTTGTTCCCTTAATTAAAACATTGGCAAATGGTAATGCTTGATTATTAGATTCCTTGTCGGTTAATACCCCAGAAATCGTACCTTTGTTCTGAGCGATCGAAATCGTGCAGATAAATAATGTGATTAATAGAAATTTAAGATTGAATTTCATTTGAGTTGTGTTTAATTTATTTTTTTGCAAAGAAAGAACCGCCCTGTAAAGTTCATGTTACGCACTTGTTATGTTTTTGTGTGCTGTAGATTATCAAATTGTTACCAGATTAAATTACCGTTAACAGGGATTTTTGACTGTTGATTTATTATTATATTTACCATCGCAATTAAAAACCATCAGATTTTCAAAAATAAAATTTGATGAGAAAACTCAATTTTTGCTACTTTATGAAAAAAACACAAACCAAGATCTTATTAGTTGATGATGAACCGGATATCCTTGAAATCGTTGGCTATAACCTTGCTCAGGAAGGCTACCAGATTGTAACTGCCTCAAATGGAAAAGACGCTATCGCAAAAGCTCAGAAAGAATTACCGGATTTAATTATTATGGATGTGATGATGGCTGAAATGGACGGAATGGAAGCTTGCGAACACATTAGAAAAATACCAGAATTAAATAATGTAATCATAACATTTTTAACAGCAAGAAGCGAAGATTACTCTCAAGTGGCTGGTTTTGATGCAGGTGCAGATGATTACATAACCAAACCCATAAAACCAAAATTATTGGTAAGCAAAGTAAAGGCTTTGTTAAGAAGGTTAAAAGAACAAGAAGTTGTTAGTGATACCTTAAATGTTGGCGGAATCGAGATTAACCGTGAAGAATATAAGATTATTAAAGGTAATGTAGAGATCGCTTTACCAAGAAAAGAATTCGAATTGTTTTACTTATTAGCATCAAAACCCGGCAAAGTTTTTAAAAGAGACGAAATTCTTGATAAAGTCTGGGGTAACGAAGTTGTTGTTGGAGGAAGAACAATCGATGTGCATATCAGAAAGTTACGCGAAAAGATCGGGGAAGATCTTTTTAAAACCATAAAAGGTGTTGGTTATAAATTTGAAGTTTAAATTTTTTGCTAAGAATTAATGTGGAATTTTAGTTAAGATTTATACCGATTCAAGTTGTTTTAAAAATATTCCATAAATTTAAACCATATAAGAAACTGAAGGTCATATAGTGTAGTGATCTTCAGTTTCTTATATGGTTTTTGAGTTAAACCTAATTTTTCTTAATCTCTTAATGATTAAAACTATCAATGAAAATTAATTTCAAAAAAACATACAAATTTGCTATAAAGTCGGCATTATACATAAGCCTTTTTACAACTGGATTTGTAATGATGCTGATGTCTTTGTTTTATAAAAATCAGCTAAAACATCAAATTGCATTTGCCTTAATTTTTATTATTTCCGTTTACATTTTCTCCTTTTTGGTTTTGCAGTATCGTGTTGAACGTTTTATATACAGGAGAGTAAAAAAAATATACGATGAGGTTTCTTTATTAGAATCAACTACACTTATCAATCAGCCCATCACTACAGATATGGAAACGCTTTCACGTGAAGTGAAAAAGTTTGCCACTGATAAAAAACTGGAAATAGAAATGCTCGAAATTCGGGAACAATACCGAAGAGAGTTTCTGGGTAATGTTTCCCACGAACTTAAAACACCTTTGTTTACGGTTCAGGGTTATGTTTCAACTTTGCTGGATGGTGCCATGGATGATAAAAATATCCGTAAAAAATATCTGAAGCGTGCCGAAAAAGGGGTAGAGCGCCTGATCTATATCGTAGAAGACCTTGACATGATTACCAAACTCGAATCGGGGGATTTGGATTTGCTGATTACCGATTTTGATATCGTAGAACTAATTGAAAATGTTTTCGATTTGTTAGAAATGAAAGCTGATAAAAAGAAAATTAAGCTTGCTTTTGAAAGTAAAAATATTAAATCGCTCTTTGTTCGCGGAGACCAGGACAGAATTCAGCAGGTTCTTGAAAACCTCATTGTAAACTCTATCAAATATGGTAAGGATGAAGGTTTAACGGAGGTTGGTGTAGTCAACTTAACAAAGAAAAAAGTACTGATTCGTATTAGTGATAATGGAGAAGGAGTTGAAAAACAAAATATTCCAAGACTTTTTGAGCGTTTTTACAGAGTTGATAAAAGCGGAACACGTTCTGAAGGTGGCTCCGGACTTGGATTGGCAATTGTAAAACATATTATTGAAGCGCATAAAGAAAAAGTATATGTAGAAAGTGAGTTCGGAATTGGTTCTGAGTTTTCATTTACACTGGAAAAAGCACATAAAGCACAAAAAGCTGAAGTTAAGTTATTGTAATGTCTATTTTTGCAAGCCCCTATATAGCTTAATCTGACAAGCTTCGTCATAATTACCTAACAATTTGGAAACAAATCTTCTTATTATGGTAACATCTTGTTAATGATTTCTTAACATTGGTGATACATCTTTGCATCTTGAATTGTAGTGCAATACAGAAAAGATGATAAAAAGAAAAATAATTGCAGTTTTATTGCTGATTGCTTCGGTAGCAAATGCGCAGGATTTAAAAAAAGAGGACGTAAAAAAAGAAGTGATTCGTCTTCTCGATTCTATAAACAAATCAAAACTTCCCGATACAAAATCCGGAGTCAGTAATGACGAACATTGGTACGACAGAATCTCACTTCGAGGTTATGCTCAAATAAGATACAATGGTTTGTTTTCTACAAATGATAAGGTTTCCTGCGATCAATGTGATAAATCATGGGGAACAACGTCTACAGATCCGGATGCAAAAGCAAATAATGGTCTTTTTATCCGACGTGCGCGTTTGGTATTCTCAGGACAGGTTCACCCAAATGTATTTTTCTATTTTCAACCCGATTTTGCGAGTTCACCAAGCACCGGAATTCAGAACTTTGTTCAGATCAGGGATTTGTATTTTGACCTTTCTTTTGATAAGAAAAAAGAATACCGTCTTCGTGTAGGGCAAAGTAAAATTCCTTACGGATTCGAAAACATGCAGTCAAGTTCACAGCGTTTGACTTTAGACCGGGCCGATGGTATAAACAGTTCAATAGCAAATGAACGTGATTTAGGAATGTTCTTTTACTGGGCACCAGCCGAAATCAGAAAGCGTTTTGAAATGCTGGTAAAAGATGGTTATAAAGGTTCGGGCGATTTTGGTGTATTTGCGTTAGGTGTTTACAACGGACAGATTGCAAATAAAATAGACGGAAACAGAGATCTGAATGTTGTGGCAAGAGTTACCTATCCATTTGTGATTGGTAATCAGATTATTGAGCCAGGGATTCAGGCATATACTGGAAAATGGGCATTCACAGGAGAAATTTCATCCGGCGTAATTGTTAATGATCCGCAATATATAAAAGACCAGAGAGTAGGAGCAACCTTTGTTTTGTATCCAAAACCTTTCGGAATTCAAACGGAATATAATATCGGAACCGGACCACGCTACAATACGGTAACAAAAACCGTTGATGTAACAGATTTAGATGGAGGATATGTTTTGTTGAATTACAAATGGGACCTGAAAAAACAACGTTTATATCCTTTTGCAAAATTTCAGTATTATGACGGAGGAAAAAAATATGAAAAAGATGCCAGAAGTTACGTCGTGAGAGATTACGAATTTGGAGTAGAATGGCAGCCGCTAAAGGCTTTTGAACTTACAGCAGAATATGTTGTGGCCGACAGAACCTTTGTAGACAGTGCCCTTCCCATCAACAGACAGCAAGGGAACTTATTGAGATTACAGGCACAGTTTAATTTCTAAACCTTATCTTCAAATATAGAAAATAACGAATCCCAGTCGATGTTATTTTTAAATTGAGCGAAACCTTTAAACGATTTTACTTTTGAAAGATCTTCAATTGTAAAGTCGTTTTGCGTTGCATAAGGCACTAAGTTTTCGTCCTGAAGTTTTATGGCCAGGTATTCCTGCTCGTATTGCCCCGGAGTTGGAATGAAAAAAGCTTTTTTGCCTAATTTTGCCAAATCCATTACGGTCGTATATCCGGAACGGCACAGCACTAATTCACTTTCATTAAAAGTTTGTTCCAGCTGTTTGGAGTTCATGAAATTGTAATAGGTCACGTCTCCAATTTCCTCTTTTGTTTGTGTTTTCTCGACAACCCCTTTTACAAAAACGACCTTTCCGTCAAAACGTTTCACTTC
This sequence comes from Flavobacterium circumlabens, assembly GCF_004345565.1. GTDB lineage: Bacteria > Bacteroidota > Bacteroidia > Flavobacteriales > Flavobacteriaceae > Flavobacterium > Flavobacterium circumlabens. The sequence goes on from NZ_SLWA01000008.1 coordinate 255,568, forward strand.
TTCCTGTAATTTTTCATCTAAATAAGTACGCTGAGGTTCCGGTCCCGAAAGAATCACCATCAGGTCATACACTTTAGGCGTATCTTTTTTACGCATTCTGCTTAATGGCCCTATGTATTTCAAATTTAATTCGTTTGTTTTAAGATGCCCCAGATCACCCGTTAGATTTACGGTGTCATTCGTATCCGGAACCCAGCATTCTGAATATTTTTTTATGATATGCTGATGGCATTTGCTTGTAAACCAGGTTGTGTTTCCGGTCATTACATTCAGTTGATGTGTCATAAAGACAGATGGAATCTTTCTGCTGAAAACGCCCAGTCTGTTGTCTGAGATGATTCCGTCAATTCCGTGTTTTTTAATCAGTGACTTCACCATTTTCTTCTCATCTAAAATGGCCGTAATCATTTTAGGTAAATTTTTAATCAGTTTCCATTTGAAGTTTTTACCATTTTTAGCATATTCGATATGGTAAGAAGGTAATTCTAATGTTTCTATGTATGGGAATTCTTTACGTAATAAGGCCAATGCAACTCCGTCAGAAGCTATTATTGGGATATACTTGTTTTCCTGGAGCGCTTTTATGATAGGGATACATCTTGTCGCATGTCCTAAACCCCAGTTTAATGGAGCTACTAAAATAGTTTTGTTCGCAGAATATTCAATGCTCATGGTTTAACGCTTTTTGAAACGAAGATAGATAAATATGTTTTTTGTGCTATTTCAGGCGTATTACTAAATTATTAACTCTATAATTCAAGTGAAGCCTCATTTTTCAGTTAAAAGGGATAAATAATAGCAGAATTTAGAGGACAAGGTTATTTATATGTTAACTGCCGATTTGATTTTGAAACGTTTGGGCACAAAAAAAGGAACCATTTAAATAGTTCCTTTTTCTATAGAAGTAAAATTATATTTAGTCCTGAATGTACGTTTTGTTACCGTTTGAGTTAATGTAATATTTACCTCCTCTTGGTCCTGTGTACACTTTTTTACCATTGTACTCTCCGGTAATTTTATCTGCAACTTTTGGTGCCTTTTCGTTGGTTTCTTTTAATGTTTTAGCAGCCGTTTTTTTCGTTGCCGTACCATCTTTTTTCACCGCTTTGACTTTGGCATCGGTTTTAGCTTCTGTTTTTTTCAAGTCCGCTTTCGTACTTTCTTCTTTTGCAGCTTTTTTGGCTTTTGCAGCATCGCTTTTTGTTTTTGCAGCATCAGCTTTGGCTTTTGTTGATGCGTCGGTGGCCTTGTCTGCTGCCTTTTTTGCTTTTGTAGCTTCTTTCCTGGCATCTGCCGAGGCTTGGTCTGCAGTTGCTTTTTTAGCTTTGGCCGTTTCTTTTTTGGCGTCTGCTACTTCTTTATCAGCAGCTGCTTTTTTCTTTTTAGCAGTCGTTTCACTTTTTGCTTTAGCTGTTTTTGTGGTTTCCTGAGCGTAAAAATTTCCAGACAAAATCAACATGAAGCAGAATAAGAATAATTTTTTCATAAGTTAAGGTGTTAGAATTTCAATTAAAATTAATCAATTTATGTGAATGTTTGCCGTAAAGTGTTAAAAATAAGCGCGAAGCTGAATATTTCCGGTATGAATGGTATTTCCGGTTTCGCTTTTACGGCCCTGATAGTTTAAATTGACATCCAGAAATTGGGTTATGTTTTTCTGCAAAAGAAGTTTCCAGACTAAATTCTGCCCCGCCTGAAGCCCTTCTAACATTTGAAATCCAACAGATGAAAATTCATTTCCCGTAAATTTATTTTCATAAAATGAAAACTCTCCGCTGATAGTTACTTTTTTTTCACCGGCATAGGAAAAAGAAGTTCCGATTCGGTTTTGAGCTAAAGTTTCTAAGTTTCCGGTCTGATTTTTTTTGTTTTGTAATTCATAAAAGAAATCCAGGCTGGTATTTTTCGAAAACAAATAGCTGATTTTCGGGGCAATCTGATAGCCTTCCAAATCATAATTTTTTTCTGTAAAGTCTTCTGAAACTAAGGTGGTTTTGATTGTTTTGGTAAACCAGTTAAACAACCAGCTTTTTTGATATAAATGGGTGTATTGCAGTTGATGTGAATTGTTTTTTACCTCTTGTGAACCAATCGAAAGTAAATTTTTTCCTTTATTCATAAGGTAAGAATAGGTTACCGAATGGTTTTGTTTCCCCCGATTATAATAAAGGCTGTTTCTGAAACTGGAATTTAATCCCAGCATATTTTCATCAGAAGAATTAAATGGATTCAGTTCAAAATGACCACCGTCATTTTTTACTTTTCGATCCATGATAAAAGAAGTCTGGTTGTAAAAATAAGACACCAGCTTTTTAAAACCTTTTTCGTTTTGCCATTGCAGCGGATTCAGAGTCACCGATTGCGAGAACTTATTCTGATTGGTTTTTATATAAATCTGATTGGATAGAAAGATGCGTATAAATTTAGCCTGATCCGGAAAAGGAGCAATTTCAAACTCTTCCAATTCCTGAATTCCATTGCCATTATAATCGTTCCAGGTATAAACTCCCTGTCCGGTTGGAACTTCTATATACGTGAATTCCTGTTGGGCAATAGTTCCGGAACTGGTTTCGTAAGCCGTTCCGATTTGCATCAACTGATTGAAAAAACGATCATTGTAGAGAATTCTGGAATTTAGTGAAGGTTCACTTTTGCGTGAGGGATCTGTAAAATCTAAAGTCCTGTAACTCGCATAAACCGATAAATCTGTTTTTTTGTTCTGAATTAATTTGGATTTCAAAACATACATTTTTGAATCATTCACATGCTGCAGGAAACCATTTTGTAAACTGTCATTACGGCGTTGTAAATAGCCCAGTTCTACAAAAACTTTTGTACTGTCGCCTCGTCCAACAAAAACGCCATATTCCGAAAATCTCTGGCTCAGCGTCGAAAACTGATTGGAGACTTTGTCTTTTTCCTGATTATCTTCGATCTGAACACTTCCGCCAATCCAGTTTTTTCCAAAATGATATTTGGTTTTCGTAAGGTTTCTGATAAATTTAGAACTTGAAGTGGTGGCATCAGAATTCAGGAAACTACCCCGATTTTCAATTGTCCATTTGTTCAGCTTAAAGAAAGCATTGGCCGTATGGCGTGACCCGGAATAGCTCTCCGTAAAATCTAATTTTTCGAATTGATACGTAAACAAACCAATATTTGTGGTTTCTTTTTTAGAAAATAAATCAAAATTCAACCCTGTAACCAGCAGACTCTGATTGCCTAAAAGTGTCGAATTTAAGTTCCAGTCCCGATTGAATTCAATATTGTACAAACGCTCTACAGATTTGAAATCTTCCTGTACAAACTGATAGTTGGCAAAAGCATCCAATGTCCAGTCTCTGGTAAAAAGACGTTTTTTGATATTCGTTTTTACAGCAACACCTTCGTTATTAGAATCATCAAGAGTTGAAAACAGGTTTTTATCGTTATCACTTATGGCAATTTCAAAATCTGCCAGCGTTTTTTCATCCGGATTGTATTTCCCTAAAAACGTAGCCACCTGAATTTTCATGGGAGCCGTTAGTTTTACAATCGGCTCATAATTTCCCTGCAAAATACCATTTACGGGAGGAACATATTCGTAAATACGCTCGACCGAATTGTTATTCTGAATGACATAATTCCCAAGATTATTTCCGACAAGACTGAATTTTACATTGTATAAAACATCAGTTGAATTATTCGAATATTCATAAACGTCAAGTCCGTTAAGAATTATTTTTTTGTATAAAATTTTATTGTCGGCATAAGCATCTTCGTACGCAGAAGGAGCAGTCATCCGATTTTGGTCGTCTCCGGCCTGACTCAGAATCTGGACTTGTGCGGTAGAAAGATTCTGTTGTAAAGGCTGATTTTTCAAATCGCTTTCAGAATATAAATAACCTCCAAAACTCCAGTTTTTATTTTCATGAGTTGCTCCGGCATACGTCACTAAGCGATTGTAATTTCGATCTGAATATTGGTATTCAATATTGATACGCATTTCTGAAGTGATTGTAAATAGGGACGTAAAAACAATTTCACCCGCATTATAATCAATTATATAATCATTGTTTTCGCCGCGTTTCAGTAAAACACCATTTACGTAGACCCGTTCCGAACCCGAAATGACCAGAACATACAATTCCCCATTTTGTCCTTTTAATTTATACGGCCCCTGATTGCCTTCCTGGCCTACAAAAGTACTTTTGGCGTATTGCCCTTTTACAAAAGCAACCGATGCAAAAATATTGGTTTTGCTTTCTTCGGTATCAAAATCAAAGCTTGCGGCAATTCCCTGAACTTTTTTATTGAAGCTTAAAAATTGTGTTTTCCTGTTTTCCAAAAAGACATCGCCAGCCCGTATGTTCCAGTCATCGCTGAAAAGTTCCATGAAAATATTATCAAACTGATCCAGTTTTTGAGAATAGCCGCCATCCTGCAGCGGAATATTACTGTCCTGCAGCGAGACTCTTAAACTTACTTTGTCGGATATTTTTCCGGTGATTTGTAAATCTAAATTAGAGTTTAAAACGGTATTCTGATTATTTCCGACGGTGACGCCACGTGCTATGCTTCCTGAGGTGTTCAATCCGTCAAACGGAATGACTTTTTTGGTGGAATTCTCAATTTTATACAATTTGTCGGTGGTAACATCATTGCTCACGACCTGGCTTTCGTTATACAAACTGTATTCTTTGGTTAGAAAATCGGGATAGTTTAAATAGTTTACAATTAAAGTGTCGATGCCTGAAGTAAAATTTTCCTTTAAAATTAAACTCCCCTTAGCGAAATCAACCTTATAAAAAGTAGAATCAACCGGTTCGTTTTTTGAATTTAAAAGTTGGAAAAAACCTGAATTGATACTGAATTTTTCCAGTTGAATCGTGTCTTTTGAAATCGCTATCTTTTTTGTTTTGTACAGTGAATTGCTTTCCTGCGCCTGAAGCCCGGAATAAAAAACAAACACCATCAAAAAAAGTAATTTTTTCAACATAAAGACTTTAACTGCAAAAAGTCAAAAGTAGTATTTAATAGTGGTAAAATGAAAGGGCAGTTTGCTAAAACAAAAAAGGCTTGATTTTTTGGTGAAACCTCATTTTACGATTCTATTGCCCAGTAATTACTATAAAAATTTGGTGATTGCATTAAGCTCTGATGGTTTCCAAAATGAGTTATGGTTTTGTTGTCTAATACATAAATCTTATCTGCAACATTTTTAAGCATATTGAGGCGATGTGAAATGAAAAAGATAGCACAATTTGCTTTTATTTTTTGAAACAGCCAAAATAAAGAATTACAGTTAAGATTATTCGTTTATGTTTTTTTATGAAATTCATTTGCTTGTTATTTAAAAGCAGTCTGAAGTGTTTTATTATAATTTATTTCTTGGTAATTTCATTCCCCATCGCAGTAGGATAAGACTAATAATAGCCCAAATAATCGCAAAATATATTCTTGGATCATATTTATGAGCTATTATCTGTGTTATAAAAAAAGTATCTCCATTAAAAAAAAAATAACCAAAAGATTATAAGGATGTAAATAGGGCTAATAATATAGTTATTAATAAAAAGAAGTTTTTTTATATTGTTGGGTTTCATAAGTTATTCTATAAAATTTATCAATCTCATTATTTAAGGTAGCATAATCAATAGCTTTCACAAATTTTTACTGCATGATTACGGGATGTGATGTAGATTTAATTAAATAAAAATTAAATTTTTTTTAGAAATTATCTGGTATATTTTGTTAAGAGATAAATAGTTGCGATTATAGTTAATATAAATAATATTGAGTTAGATTGGCGAAATTTATGGTCCATCCTAACTGTTTTATTCTTTTAGGTGGAAATAATCTTTTATCTTTTGGATTGTAATAAAAATTCTCCATTTCCAGTTTTTTGGATCATGATGCCATTCATTTTTGGTTTCTTTACTTGGTTTATTATTTGTTGCCATAATTTAAAACTTTAAGTTTTGTTTTTAAAATTTTAATAATATAATTTTCACTGTCTAAATAAAGAATGAGTGCGGAAGTCATGGAGAAAAAGAATGTTATTAAACCATGTGATTTAACTTACAAATTTTTAGAGATACGATCTATGAAGAGAACTATCAGTCAATGCTTTTAACAAAGCTCAATACAATTAAAATAAGTGTCAGCGATTATGTTCATTGCCTCTCCATGTATATAATTTAATTCTCTGAGACAGTCAAAGTATTGCTCAATGGTATTTAAAGCTGAGGGAGGTAAAAATAGATCTACACCTTCAATGTATGATTCAAGTATTGCATAGTCTCCCTGATTATTATTGAGAAATGGAGTGCATTCCTGAGCTGTCGCATAAAAAAAATATTCCTGTAAAGCATTTATATTGTAGGTATATTCATCATGACATGAATATTGACATTCTCTTTTTTGCGCTTTGGATGTCGGTATTAATAAAATTAATAAACCTATTGTTGTGATAATCTTTTTCATTTTTTAGTTTATTAGATCTTTTTTAACTGTATTTCTTTTCTTCCTAATAACAATTGTTTCATTCTTTCATCTCCGATCTGAGATCGTCGGGTTTTTATGAAAAAGGAATAAAATTTCTTCTTGTTGACTTTCAGTTCGGGGTATTTTTGAAAAAGTTTTTCTTCAGCTGCTTTGAAAGCAATTAAATTGCGGATTCTTTTTCCAAAATCAACGTATCCTGCTTTTTCCTTGGCTTTCGCATAATCATTGAAACTTTTAAATTTATTTAGTTCTAAGTCTTTTTTGAATTTTTTATCTGAGATTTGATTTACATTGTCTCTGGGATATTTTATCATATCTTCTAAGTACTTGCTATAGGCCTTATCCATTGACTCAAATAGTGGATCTTTTGTTAATTCTTTAGAGATTTCTCCGTTTTTGTTAATCACTTCATCCCTTGTACAGGATAAAAAAGTAAGAAATGATACCAGGACTAATATAAGTAATTTAATGTTTATTTTCATAAAAAAGCAGGTTTATTATTATAAATTGTTGAACTTTCACTCAGCAAATTTATATTACTTTTCAAAAGAGTCTTATTCGAAAATCGGTTATTTAAAACCTGAATCCGAATAATTATAAAACATTTCTTATGTTTATATTTGTAAAAATGTGAATTATGAATAAAATTATAGGAAATAAGCTAAAAATATTGCGTCAGTCTAAAAATCTGTCACAAGAGCAAGTGGCAGATTTTTTACATATATCATTATCTGCCTATGCAAGAATGGAAAGAGGGGAAAGTACTTCATGGGCAAGTCATTTTAATCGAATTTGTGAGGTCTTCGAAATTACTCCTGAGGAATTAGTTAAGAATGAGGGAGTTCTAAATGAAAAAGAAGATTTTGTAAATATTGAATACGAAACTCAAAGCGCACTGCTCAACGCCTATAGAAAAATATTAGAAAAGTATGAAGGGCAAATTATCGTGTTAAAAGCAATAATCGAAGATTTAAAAAGAAGCAAGGAATAAACAGTACAAAAAAAAGGTTCCACCGTTAAGTGAAACCTTTTGAATAGGCTGAATTTATATAATTAACTTTATAAAGAAAGCTTAATTGATTTCTTTAGTTACAATCTGCATCGTCTCACGGCTTACCTGTTTCAGTAAAACGGCTTTGTTTTCTTCAACAGTTTGTGCTGCTTGTTCGGTGAAATGACGAATCGTATATAAAGTCACATTTTCGTTATAATCCACTTTGAATTTCTTTGAAAGTATGGCATTCAGATCATTGAAATTCCCAAATTTATCTTCTACACAAACAGAAAAACTAATCGCAGAATTCTGAATTAGGTTTACCTTGATTTTGAATTCGTGAAAAAGAGCAAAAATTTCGCTGATGTTTTCCTCCATGATAAAAGAGAAATCAATCGAGGAAAGCGAAATCAGAAGCTGGTTTCTTTTCACGATAAAACACGGATATTGCGGTTCTAAGTCAACTCCTTTTGATACGCAGGTTCCTTTTAGTAAAGGATTAATAAACGATTTAACGTACAACGGAATTTCTTTTTTCTGCAATGGCTGTAAAGTTTTCGGGTGAATTACCGTTGCGCCGTAAAAAGCCAATTCGATAGCTTCACGGTACGAAATCTGATTCAGTAAGCTTGCATTTTCAAAATAACGTGGATCGGCATTCATAACACCGGGAACATCTTTCCAGATCGTTACGTTTTCGGCATTCAGGCAATAAGCAAAAATTCCTGCGGTGTAATCTGAACCTTCACGACCTAAAGTGGTGGTGAAATTATTCTCGTCAGCACCCAAAAATCCCTGAGTGATGTTCAATATTTTTCGCGGTACATTTTTGCTTATATTTTTTTGGGTTGCCTCCCAGTCCACTTCAGCATCACGGTAGTTGGAATCGGTTTTTATAAATTCACGAACATCCAGCCATTGTGTTTTGATGCCCATAAAATTCATGAAATGACTCAAAATCGTAGTCGAAATCAATTCTCCGAAACTTACCACCTGATCATAAACAAAATTGTAGTTTGGGGATTTATTATGTGCTAAAAAATATTCCAAATCAGAAAATTGTGCTGTTACCGCTGCAAAAACATCGTGTTTTTCATCTTCGAATAAGTCCAGTAATATTTGATTGTGGTATTTTTTTATTTCCTGTACAGATGAATTCAATTGCTCCGATTTATCAAAGTAATTTTTGATCACCACTTCAAGTGCGTTGGTAGTTTTTCCCATTGCCGAAACAACCAGAATCACATCTTCATAACCCACTTTTTGTAAAACGTCATATACGTTTTTGATCCCGTCGGCATCTTTTACGGATGCTCCTCCAAATTTAAATACTCTCATTCTTAATTTTAGATTTTTAATTTTAGATTTCAGATTGAAATGAAATCTAGTATTTTATTATTTTTCTGCCACAGCTTATTTCAATCAGAAAGGATTTTAATTTCTTTAATTCTGTAATCTGTGGCTGTCTTTTTCTGTTTTTTATAAATTCCAAATTCCAATTGATTGGATCGTAGAGACGCACAGCAATGCGTCTTTTTGCTACAGATTAATGATTTTCGTTGGTTTTTCTCGCCACGAATTTCACGAATTTTTCACTAATTAATTCGTGCCAATTTGTGAAATTCGCGGCAAACTCAAGCAAGTTTTAAAATCATTTTAATCTTAATAATCTGTGGCAAACGATTTTTTTACAATTTTTCCAGGAAAGAATTAATTCCCGCTTCGTCCATTTGAACTACTTGCCAGTCTTCAAGAATTCTTGCGCCGGAATTCTCGTAAAATTTCACAGCTGGCGTATTCCAGGCCAGCACATTCCATTCGATTCTTCTTACGTTGTCTTTCTTTCCCTGCTTCATGATTTCAGCGTATAGGGCAGACCCTACACCGGAACCGCGCATTTTATCCTTTACAATTAAATCTTCTAGGTGAATCGTTTTTCCTTTCCAGGTAGAATAACGGTAATAATATAAGGCTATTCCAACAATTTCTTCCTTTTCCTCTGCTACAAATACATGAAATAACGGTTTCTCGCCAAAACCGTCACGCAGTAAATCATCTACTGTTATTACGACTGCATCGGGTTCTTTTTCGAATATTGCCAGCTCCTGTATTAATCCTAAAACCGATTCCATGTCTTCCGGATTTCCTTTTCTAATATTCATATATTCTTATTATTAAGCGTTTATTGGCTAAAATAGTATGGTTTTAATACTCAATTTTTGCTTTTGATTACCAAATGTACAATAGTAGCAAACTAACGAAATAATTTTTAAACCATTCTCACAAAAAAAACGATATTTGTGACTTAAAATTAAAACTACAACGATTTAGTAATGGAAGAACGCAATAAAACACTAGGAGAGTTTATTATTGAGAACCAAAAAGCATTTCAATACTCATCAGGAGAGTTATCCCGAATTATCAACTCTATACGTTTGGCGGCGAAAGTTGTAAACTATAAAGTAAACAAAGCAGGTTTGGTGGATATCATTGGCGCAGCAGGCGAGCAAAATATTCAGGGAGAAGATCAGCAAAAGTTAGATGTCTATGCAAACGAAGTATTTATCCAGACGTTAATAAACCGTGAGATTGTCTGTGGTATTGCTTCTGAAGAAAACGACGATTTTATTACTGTTCAGGGGAGCGACAACAGTCATAATAATAAGTACGTGATCTTAATGGACCCTTTAGACGGATCTTCAAACATTGATGTCAATGTTTCTTTGGGAACGATCTTCTCTGTTTTTAGAAGAATTACGCCAATTGGAACTCCGGTGACCAGCGAAGATTTTCTGCAGCCGGGCGTAAATCAGGTTGCTGCCGGATATGTGATTTACGGAACATCAACGATGTTAGTCTACACAACAGGTCATGGCGTAAACGGATTTACTTTAAATCCTGCTATCGGAACATTTTACCTTTCACATCCTAATATGAAATTTCCGCGTGACGGAAATATCTATTCGGTAAACGAAGGTAATTATGTGCATTTCCCTCAGGGCGTAAAAAACTACATCAAATATTGTCAGAGAGAAGAAGAAGACAGACCGTATACTTCCCGATATATCGGAAGCCTGGTGTCTGATTTTCATCGAAATATGATCAAAGGCGGAATTTATTTGTATCCAACCAGTTCAAAAGCACCTAAAGGAAAATTACGTTTGCTGTATGAATGTAATCCAATGGCGTTTATTGCAGAACAGGCGGGAGGAAAAGCAACAGATGGTTTCGGAAGAATTATGGAAATTCAGCCAACTGAACTGCACCAGAGAGTTCCTTTCTTCTGCGGCAGTTATAATATGGTTGAAAAAGCCGAACAGTTTATGGCAGAGGCTAAGTAGGTCTCAGTCTCAGTTTTCAGTCACAGTACCAAACCCGACAGGTTTTTAAAACTTTTCGGGTTTATGGATATAAAAAGTAAACCCGACAAATCTTAGATCTGTCGGGTTTCTATTATCAGTGTCAGTTTTTAGTGGCAGTTTGAAACTCTAAGCTGCGACTGTAAACTGAATACTTTCTATTTATGCATATGTTGCATTTCGTAAACAAAAGTATCACCGTCTACTTTTTTATCAACTAATGATAATGCTTTTGCAATAATATAGTTTACGTTGCTTGGGGTAAAACCTAAAGCAATACCTAATTTTCTTAACATTACTTCTTGTTGGTCTTCAAGGTGGTGATCAACGTGTACCATTCTTGTCAGATCATATAAACGCTCTAAACGCTGTACATGTAAATAAGGTGGATTAATTGGATATTTTAATGGGTCGTTAAGAATTTCTTCGTATTCAGTTTCTGAAATCTCTAAACGTGCAGCTAATTTATCTAAGAATTTTTTTTCCTCAGGATGTACAATTCCATCGGCTAATGCTACGCGAACAATAGCTGAAAAGTGACCTTTGTTTCTTTGTTTGAATTCGCTATCAAATAAATCTGAAAATGACATAATTATGTTTTTTTATGGTGCAAAGATAATTTTTATTTTAAATTATTAATTTTAAAGTTCTCATAAAATTTAACTTATTTTTCTTCGTTGTTTTAAGGCAGGGTTTTCTTGAATTTTCAAAATTAATCGTAAGTTTACAACCCCTTAATCAATTAATACCAGTACCTATATGTCACAATTTTGGATTTATTTTCAAATAGGATTAAAGCATGTTTTAGACATTCATGCCTATGATCACGTTCTTTTTTTAATCGCATTGACAGTTCCTTACACTTTCAAAGACTGGAAACGTATTTTATTGCTGGTTTCCGTTTTTACAATTGGGCATACGGTGGCTTTGGTGCTTTCTGTTTTTGGAATTATAGCGGTAAAAGTGAATATTGTGGAGTTCTTAATTCCGATTACCATTTTAATAACGGCTTTGTATCATTTGTTTACAGCAGGCAAAGCATCTAAAAATGACGGAGTGAATCTGATCTTTTTTGTGACCTTGTTTTTTGGAATTATACACGGACTTGGATTTTCAAATTATTTCAAGACAATATTAGGCGGTACTGCAACCTCAAAATTACTACCTTTGGGAGAATTTGCATTAGGAATTGAAGTAGCGCAGCTGGTAGTAGTATTTGTGGCTTTATTATTGTCATATATAGTGCAGACCGTTTTTCGTTTTTCTAAACGTGATTGGGCACTTGTAATGTCGGCTTTTATCATTGGAGTTGTCATTCCTATGATTATTGAAAGCCCTATTTGGAACAGATAAAATAAATGGAAGTAAATAAAATAAATAAATACGATAAAGCGTATTTGCGAATTGCCAAAGAATGGAGTTTGCTTTCTTATTGTAAGCGGAAACAGGTAGGCGCCATTATCGTAAAAGACCGAATGATTATTTCTGATGGTTATAATGGAACACCGTCGGGATTTGAGAATTGCTGTGAAGACGAAGACGGATTGACGCGCTGGGATGTTTTACATGCCGAGGCAAATGCAATCCTGAAAGTAGCAAGATCAACACAATCCTGTGAAGGAGCGACTTTGTATATTACACTTTCACCCTGCAAAGAGTGCAGTAAATTAATACATCAGTCAGGGATAAAAAGAGTCGTGTATCAGAATGGATACAGAGACGATTCGGGAATTCAGTTTTTAATAAAAGCAGGCATTGAAGTATCACATATTCCCGATCTAGAAGAGTAAATGAAATTAAACTCAAAATATTTACCCCTTGTCATAGGAGCCGTTTTTGCTCTTGGCACAGTCCTCGGAAGCCTGATGAATGCTCCCGTTGACGATCAGCTTTTGGCTAAAAATTACTCCAAGACAAAACTGAACAAACTCATTGATTTTATCAATAACGAATACGTGGACAGCGTGAATACGGATTCAATTGTAAATTTGACAGTAGACAATATACTGTCTAAATTAGATCCGCATTCCGTTTATATTCCACCCACAGAACAGGCAGAGGTTGCCGAAAGTATGAAAGGGGACTTCGTAGGAATCGGAATCAATTTTTACATGTACAAAGATTCCGTAGCAATCATAAGGCCTGTTGAAAATGGTCCTTCGGCGAAAGCTGGATTGAAATCCGGAGACCGAATTTTATTTGCCGGAAAAACCAAATTGTTCGGCAGGAAATTACCTTCAGACAGCCTGTTCTCCAGATTAAAAGGAATAAAAGGTTCTGAAATAGAACTTACTGTTTTTAGAAAATCAGAACAGAAGAAACTGAAGTTTAAAATTAAAAGAGATATTATTCCGATAAAGAGCGTTGATGCGTCTTTATTATTAGGGAATAATACGGGTTATATAAAAATAAACCGTTTTGCGGAAACCACATATAAGGAATTCAAAACAGGTTTAACCCGTTTGCAAAAAAAAGGAATGCAGTCGTTGATTATTGACCTTCGTGATAATGGAGGAGGCTACATGGAAGAGGCTGTTGCTATTGCAGATGAATTTCTAAAAGACAAACAACTGATCGTTTTTACCAAAAGCAAGAATGGAACTACCGATAAAACCTATGCCAATAAAGGCGGAAGTTTTGAAAACGGAAAAGTATATGTTCTGATTAATGAAAACAGTGCATCGGCAAGTGAAATCCTGGCCGGAGCGCTTCAGGATAACGACCGCGGAACTATTGTAGGACGCCGTTCTTTTGGAAAAGGACTCGTGCAGCGAGAAATGGATTTCAACGACGGATCAGCGGTAAGACTGACGGTTGCAAGATACTACACCCCAACCGGAAGATCGATTCAGAAACCGTATAAAAAAGGGAACGAAGAATATTATAAAGAATCTGAAGACCGCATTAAATCAGGGGAACTTTATGCAAAAGACAGTATAAAAGTAGCAGATTCTCTAAAATTTAAAACGCCAAAAGGAAAAATCGTCTACGGCGGAGGCGGAATCGTTCCGGATGTTTTTGTGCCAATGGAAGCAGAACACGGAAATGAAAATGTGGCCTATCTGATGCAGACCGGAATTGTGGGGCATTTTGTTTTTGAAGAGCTGGACAAAAACAGAAATGCATTTGACGGACTTCATTTTAGTGCATTTCAGGCTAAGATGAAAAACTCGGATGAGTATTTCAAAAAATTCAGGAACTATATTTTAATGACCGGTTTAGACTTGAAATTAGATAAAACCAAAGCTTTGGTTAATCGCTATATCAATGCTGAATTTGCCAGACAATTGTATGGTGAATTGTATTACTACGATGTAATCCTGAAAGAGGATGCGATGGTTAAAGCAGTTTTGAATCCAAAAAAGTAATTTTAACTTTTTTATAATGGAAAAAAGCAACGTTGTAAATGCAGAAATAGAACTTCTTACTGCAATTAAATATGCAGACGTTTCAGTATTGGAAAAAATGCTGCATGATGATTTACTTTTTAACTTACCCGACGGGCAAACGATCACCAAAGAATTTGATCTGAATATGTATCGTTCCGGAAAAATGAAGATTGATTTCCTTGAAGCCTCAGATCAAATCATCAATTGTATCGGAGATACAGCAATTGTGAGTGTTACGGTTTTATTAAAAGGCAATTACGATAATAATCGGATAGACGGAGCTCTACGTTATATTCGCGTTTGGAAACAATTTGACGAAGGCCTGAAAGTAATTGCAGGCAGTTGTGCGGAACTGAAATAAAAACTACAGCCAAATAATAATAATTTTTTAAAACAGGATGTAACAAATTTTGCTTAACAGTAGCGAATTTTACAGTTAAAATAATAATTATAATATGAAAAATCTAAAAAGAATAAGTGCTCTGATTGTTTTAATGACTTTTGTAATTTCTTGTGCTTGCATGAAAGATAAAAACACCATTTCAGGAAAAGTAGAATCTGTTGAATTTGGAAAGGACGGTTACACGGCTAAAATTAATACAGATAAGAATGAGGTTTATTTTGCAACCATCAGTATTGTAAATGTTGGCGGACCGGAGCATTATAAAGTGTTAAAACAAGGTGATGAGGTTTCTTTAAAAGGAGAATTCTGGAAAACAGATACGGAGAAACATATCAAGGTAAAAGAGATTGTTTCAGTGAAATAAATCTTAGAAAATTTAAAAACCATTAAGAGATTAAGAAAATTAAGCTTTAAAACTTAACGACCTTAATCTCTTAATGGTTTTTAAATATATAAATGTTTGTTATCGAATACTGTCGTGTGCATGAGTCTGCACACCATTGTTCCATAAAGTAAGAATGTCTGTTGCTACAGCGGCACCACTTCCGGCAGCAATTGCCAGTTGGCTTCTCCAGCCAGCCAGAGTTCCAATCACATAAATGCCATCTACTACTTTATGGTCGTCATTTTTAAGCTGAATACGCTGCTTTTCCGGTAGTGCTTTTTTATGAGGTTCAATATAGTGCATTAAACCTTCAATGTCAAAAGTATTAGCAGAACCAATTCCGATAACGATGCTTTTAGTCTGATAGGAGTTTTTGTTAGTAGTAACGGTAAATTCAGGAAAGGATCCTTCTACTTTGATTACTTTTTCATTTGGGATCTGCGTAATATGCGGATACGTTAATGCCAGATCCTGTGTGCTTTCAGAAAGTAATTCCGAACCCAGTTTGCCTGGTGTTATACCGTAAGCATTGTAGAAAATAGCCTCCTGTAACGAAGAATTTTTCTGGTGGGTAAAAATCCCGATTTTTTTATCGCTTGCAAAAGTTTTGTTTTTGGCTGAACCTAAAACGAGAGCACAGGACATGCCTGAAACGCCTCCGCCGATAATTAAAGTATCAAACATATTATCGACCGTTGGTTTTTTCTTCGATCTTTTTCGAAATTCTAAAAATCAAAAGAATCAAAACGGCGCAAAAGGAAGCAGCTATTCCAATAAAAGCTACTGCACTGTCACCCTGAAAAGGGTTTTTGAAGTCTAGCAACGTAATATTAAAAACAATTAAAGCTAATGCTAAAAGCACTAAGATTGAAGTGAAAATTTTCATATGGCTGTTTGTTTGTCTAAAATAGTAAAGTAAAATTCTCCGGCAGGGATTACCGCAAAATTGAATTTTTTAAATTTTATGAGGTAAATTTATAAAAATATCTGTTAGACAAACAAACCTTTAACATTAGCAGCGAATAATTTAACAGCAATCGCTAAAAGTATTACTCCAAATGTCTTGCGAACAACACCAAGTCCGTTTTCTCCTAATAAAGTTTCAATTTTTTTAGATGATTTCAAAACTACATAGACCAGAATAATGTTCAGTAAAATAGCAATGATAATATTAATGGTGTGAAACTGGGAGCGAAGGGAAAGTAAAGTGGTCATGGTTCCTGCTCCGGCAATTAACGGAAACGCTAACGGAACTATAGAAGCTGATCCCGGTTCTTCATCGCGATATATTCTAATTCCTAAAATCATTTCCAAGGCCAGGAAAAATAAAACAAACGAACCGGCAACGGCAAACGAATGTACGTCGATCCCGATCAGGGTTAAGAAACCTTCTCCGACAAAAAGAAAAACAATCATAATCAGTCCGGCAACAATTGAAGCTTTTTCAGAATCGATGTGGCCAACCTTTGCTCTTAGATTTACGATGATAGGAATAGATCCAACGATATCAATTACTGCAAAAAGTACCATCCCAACAGTGATAATTTCCTTAAAATCAATTTCTAACATACTTTTTTCTATTTAGTGTTTAAAGATGTGCAAAGGTAGATAATAAAGTTAGGCCTTTTTTTGATAAAATCAGCCGTCGTGTATTTTTGTTATAAAAATATGTATTATGGATTAAAATAATGATTTTTATAACAAAACATTCTCCTCACCGCAAAGATTCGCAAAGATCTTTCGCAAAGATCGCAGTGTTGTGGGCGGAAATAGTGGGTAGCTTTTATAAGGATTTTAAACAACGGTTTGTTTTTCAGTTTCTGTTGATGATAAAACTTCGCGAATCTTTGCGAAAAACTTTGCGCTCTTAGCGGTTAGACAGCAACGATGATGCACTCGGAATTTAATCTCCTTTCATCTGTTTTCTTTGTCTATCTTTGCACTTTATAAATTACAGTATTTTAGTATCATGTTTCAATTAGGAAAAACCATTATTTCAGAAGATATTCTTGAAAAAGAATTTGTGTGCAATTTGTCAGCTTGTAAAGGAGCCTGCTGTGTTGACGGAGATGCCGGTGCACCTTTGAGTGAGGCGGAAACTAAAATCATGGAAGAGATTTATCCCAAAGTCAAACCTTTTTTGCGAAAAGAAGGAATTGCAGCTATTGAAGCGCAGGGAACCTGGGTAAACGGGACGGATGGTGATCTTGAAACACCATTAATTGATAATAAGGATTGTGCTTACGTTATTTTTGACGGCAAAACGGCGCTTTGCGGAATCGAGCAAGCGTACAATCAGGGAATCGTAGATTGGAAAAAACCAGTTTCCTGTCATTTGTATCCGATCCGTGTAAAAGACTTTACGGAGTTTGCTGCAGTCAATTACGATAAGTGGGAAATTTGTGATGATGCCTGTTCTTTAGGTAAAGAATTAGAAGTTCCGGTTTATAAATTTGTAAAAGAAGCGTTAATTCGCCGCTTTGGGCAGGATTGGTATTTAGAGCTCGAAAAAGTGGCCGAAGAACTCAAAAAATCGTAAAATCCAGGCGCTTTAGTTACCACTTTAAAAGGGGATATTTTAACTCAAAAAATAAACTTTTAACTCAAAAAATAAACTTTTAAAAACTTTTAAAAACAATTAATAATTTCTTGCTTTTTATTGTAAAAAGTCTATATTCTACGGGGACTTAAGGTGTGAATGACAATATTAAATGTCTCATTTACAAATATTTAATTATTGTCTGAAAAATATCTCATTTTTCCTGCGTTGTTAAAAACTACGACCAATTGTGAATAAGTTTGGCTTTTATTTTCGCCAACAAATGACAATCTTTGTACTCTACTGAATCAGCAAAAATTCAATACAAAAAATAAACATAAAAGCCATGTCACAAGTTGAGCCAATTTTACAAGAAAATAAGAATCGTTTCGTAATTTTTCCTATCAAACACCACGATATTTGGGATTGGTATAAGAAGATGGAAGCGAGCTTTTGGACTGCAGAAGAAATTGACTTGCATCAGGATTTGAATGACTGGAATAATAAACTGTCAGAAGAGGAGCGTTATTTTGTAAAACACATTTTAGCATTTTTTGCTGCTTCTGACGGAATTGTAAATGAAAACCTTGCAGAGAACTTTGTAAATGAAGTGCAATATGCAGAAGCGAAATTTTTCTATGGTTTTCAAATCATGATGGAAAATATTCACAGTGAAACGTATTCTCTTCTAATCGACACCTATGTTAAAGATGAAGCAGAAAAAGCGGAATTGTTTAATGCGCTGGAAGTTTTTCCTGCGATTGCCAAAAAAGCAGAATGGGCTTTGAAGTGGATTGAATCTGATTCGTTTGCAGAAAGACTTATTGCTTTTGCAGCTGTTGAAGGAATATTTTTCTCAGGTGCTTTCTGTTCTATTTTCTGGTTGAAAAAACGTGGTCTGATGCCAGGTTTGACGTTTTCTAACGAATTAATTTCCCGTGACGAAGGGGTACATTGTGATTTTGCAGTGCATTTACATAATCACCATTTAATAAATAAAGTTCCGAAAGAAAGAATTAAAGAAATCATTGTTGATGCCTTAAATATTGAAAGGGAATTTGTTACAGAATCTCTTCCGGTAAGTTTAATCGGCATGAATGCAGTTTTAATGACGCAATATCTGGAGTTTGTTGCAGACAGATTACTGGTAGAGTTAGAGTGCGACCGTGTTTACGGATCCGCAAACCCATTTGACTTTATGGATATGATATCCTTACAGGGAAAAACCAATTTCTTTGAAAAAAGAGTTTCCGAATATCAAAAAGCCGGAGTAATGAACAGTGGCTCAGGCGGAGATAGTGATTCTCAGAAAATCAGCTTTGATGCAGATTTTTAGCGCATAAGAATATTTTAGTGATTCCCCCAAAAAACACTAAAAAGAATAAATTTTATAACACAATATTTTTGAGATTGAATCTCTTCCCAAATCGCGGATTCAATTATTTTAATTCATTTTCAATTTGTTTTTCAAATTTGAAGTAGGTAACTATTGAGAATCCTGTAATTCTCAAAATAAAAACAATAAAACACACAATGTTTAAGTACTGGAATCCGTTATTCCAGTGTCTTTCATTTTTTCAATAACAATAAAAAAGTAAGCTTATGTATGTAATAAAAAGAGATGGACGCAAAGAGCCGGTAATGTTTGATAAGATTACAGACAGAATCAAAAAATTGTGTTACGGTTTTAATGAACTTGTAGATCCTGTAAAAGTCGCCATGCGCGTTATTGAGGGATTGTATGATGGTGTTTCTACTTCAGAGTTGGATAATCTTGCTGCTGAAACAGCTGCTTCTATGACTATTGCACACCCTGATTATGCTCAATTAGCCGCTCGTATTGCTATCTCTAACTTACATTCTAATACAACAAAATCGTTCTCAGAAACGATGTCGGATATGTATCATTATGTTAATCCAAGAACAGGGAAAGAAGCTCCTTTGTTGGCAGATGATGTTTACGAAGTAATTAAGAATAACTCTCAGGTTCTGGATTCAACTATTATCTATAATCGTGATTTTAACTACGATTATTTTGGATTTAAAACATTGGAACGTTCTTATTTGCTAAAAATAAACGGAAAGATTGTAGAGCGACCACAACATATGCTGATGCGTGTTTCTATCGGAATTCATAAAGACGATATTGCCTCTGCGATTGAAACGTATGAGTTGATGTCTAAGAAATTCTTTACGCACGCTACACCAACATTATTTAACGCAGGAACTCCAAAACCTCAAATGTCATCTTGTTTCTTGTTAACCATGAAAGATGACAGTATTGACGGTATTTATGATACCTTAAAGCAAACGGCTAAAATTTCGCAGTCTGCTGGAGGAATTGGTTTGGCTATTCACAATGTAAGAGCTACCGGTTCTTATATCAGTGGAACTAACGGAACTTCTAACGGAATTGTTCCAATGCTTCGTGTATACGACATGACAGCCCGTTATGTAGATCAGGGTGGAGGAAAACGTAAAGGAAGTTTTGCCATGTATATCGAGCCCTGGCATGCTGATATTTTTGATTTCCTTGACTTAAGAAAAAACCATGGTAAGGAAGAAATGAGAACCCGTGATTTATTTCTTGGAATGTGGATTCCGGATTTATTCATGAAAAGAGTTCAGGAAGATTCCACATGGACTTTGATGTGCCCTAACGAATGCCCTGGATTATCAGAAGTGCACAGTGAAGAATTTGATGCTTTGTATTTAGGTTATGAAGCAGAAGGAAAAGGAAGAAAAACCATTAAAGCGAGAGAAATCTGGGAAAAAATCCTGGAATCTCAGGTAGAGACAGGACTTCCGTACATGTTGTACAAAGATGCGGCAAACCGTAAATCGAACCAAAAGAATTTAGGAACAATCCGTTCGTCCAATTTATGTACTGAAATTATCGAGTACACGTCTCCGGATGAAGTTGCGGTTTGTAACCTGGCTTCGATTTCATTGCCAATGTTTGTGGAGAACGGTAAATTTGATCACCAAAAATTATTTGATGTTACAAAACGTGTGACATTCAACTTAAATAAAGTAATTGACAGAAACTATTACCCTGTAAAAGAAGCTGAAAACTCCAATGTACGCCACAGACCAATTGGTTTGGGAGTGCAAGGTCTTGCAGATGCTTTTATCATGTTAAGAATGCCTTTTACAAGTGACGAAGCGAAACAGCTGAACCACGAAATTTTCGAAACGTTATACTTTGCTGCTGTTACTGCTTCTATGGAACTGGCAAAAGTAGAAGGACCGTATTCTACATTTGAAGGATCTCCAATGTCTCAGGGAGAATTCCAATACAATATGTGGGGAATGAAAGACGAAGAATTATCAGGACGTTGGGACTGGGCTTCATTACGTAAAGAAGTTGTAGAACACGGAGTTCGTAACTCCTTATTAGTGGCACCGATGCCAACAGCATCAACTTCTCAGATTTTAGGAAACAACGAAGCTTTCGAGCCTTACACTTCTAATATCTACACCAGAAGAACGCTTTCCGGAGAATTCATCGTGGTAAACAAACATTTACTGGAAGACTTAGTGAAATTAGGAATCTGGAATGAATCTTTGAAGCAGGAAATTATGCGTCATAACGGATCTGTTCAAAACATTAAAGGAATTCCGGATGATATTAAAGAATTGTACAAAACAGTTTGGGAGATGTCAATGAAAGATATTTTGGATATGTCACGTCAGAGAGGTTATTTTATTGACCAGTCGCAGTCATTGAATTTGTTTATGCAGGATGCTAATTTCTCTAAACTAACTTCTATGCACTTCTATGCATGGCAATCCGGTTTGAAAACAGGAATGTATTACCTAAGAACAAAATCTGCGGTAGATGCGATTAAATTCACGTTAAACAACGATAAAAAAGAAGAAGCAACACCAGCATCAGCAACTTTAGTTCCGGAAACAGAGCCAATAAGTGTTGAAGACTACAAAGCAATGTTGCTAAAAGCACAAGCCGCAGATCCTGAGGATTGCGAAATGTGCGGGTCTTAATTTTTTTAGAATAAAGAGAATAGAATTATTCTTATAATAGAAAGCAGTTATTGTAATGATAGCTGCTTTTTTGATTTATAATGGTCAATTTTAAACAAATTTTACCCTCAGCTCTCAGTACCTTAATGCTTAAAATTTCAGTACCTCCCTAAAAACTACTTGCTTAAATCGCATTTTAAGGCTGATTTATTTAATTATCTTACAAAAGGCAGGTAATTTGTTAAGAAATTCTTTTTTGTTTCATAAAATGCAATATTTTTTTTGGTGCAGTGAAAATAATTTATACATTCGCAGAGAATTTATTGAAAAACACAAACAAAATGTCCAATAACCGTTTTTATTTTAGCAACTCTTTTTATTTCTTCTTTAGTAGAAGTAAGGATTGTGCTATGGTTATTTGAGAAAATTAAAAAAGACAAATAAAACTAATATACAATCCTGATGAAAATCAGGATTTTTTTTTGAATATATGACAACGAAAATTGCAATACAAGGTATAAAAGGTTCTTTTCACCATCAGGTTGTAAAGGAGTATTTCTCTGAAAATGTGGCTATTGATGAGTGTTTGTCTTTTGAAGAATTAATTGACAGCCTGCTTTCCGGAAAATCGGATCAGGCCGTTATGGCAATTGAAAACTCGATTGCAGGGCCAATTATTCCGAATTATGCGTTGATTGACAAGAATAATTTGCACATTATCGGAGAACATTATTTGAGCATTCACCAAAATTTAATGGCCCTGAAAGGTCAGAAAATGGAAGATATAAAAGAAGTTCATTCACACCCGATGGCTATCTTGCAATGTATGGATTTCTTAAAAAAATATCCAAACATTAAATTGGTTGAAGATAAAGATACAGCCGAAACCGCCAGAAGAATTCAGGAAAAACAATTAACCGGAATTGCTGCAATCGCGAGTAAAACGGCTTCTGAAATGTACGATTTGGAAATTCTGGCACCGGAAATTCAAACGATTAAAAATAACATGACCCGTTTCGTGATTATTAAAAAACAGAATTCATTTTTGCCGGAAAACGAAATCAACAGAGCTTCCATCAAATTTGAATTAGATCATAAAAGAGGAAGCCTGGCAGCAGTTCTCAATGTAATGAGCGATTGCAAACTGAATTTAACAAAAATCCAGTCGCTTCCAAAAATCGAGACACCCTGGAAATATTCGTTTTTCGTAGATGTGACATTCGAGAAATACGAAGACTTTGCAAAAGCCAAAGCATTACTGAATATTATGGCAGAATATTTAAAGGTTCTGGGAGAATACAAAAACACAAAGCCCTAAAGGAAATTCTAATTTTGAAATTCCAATCCCGAGGCTTCGGGACGAAACAATTGTCAGGCTGAGCGGAGTTGAAGCCTCTTTAGTTTTCAAAAGTCTTCGACTTTGCTCAGGGTGACAGAAGTTTTAAAGTTATAAGTAAAAAAAAAGCATAAAGCTTAAGGCCTAAAGCCTAAAGCATTTTTAATAAAAAATAGAAATGATTACAACAGCAAAACGATTAGATACAGTTGAAGAATACTACTTCTCCTCAAAATTGAGAGAAGTTCGTCAACTGCAGTCGGAAGGAAAATCGATCATCAACATGGGAATCGGAAGCCCTGATTTGAGTCCGTCGAAAGCAGTAATTGAAGCAGTAGCTGCAGCAATTCTGGATGAAAACGGGCATGGTTATCAAAGCTATCAGGGATTGCCGGAATTGAGAAAAGGGATGGCAGATTTTTATCAGGATCAGTTTGGTGTTGCCTTAAATCCGAATAATGAGATTTTGCCTCTGATGGGTTCTAAAGAAGGAATTATGCATATTTCACTGGCATTTCTGAATGAAGGTGATCACGTTTTAATTCCGAATCCGGGTTATCCGACTTATACTTCGGTAACCAATCTGGTTGGAGCTGTTCCGGTTTATTATGATCTGAAAGAAGTGAATGCCTGGGAACCGGATTTCGAAGCGCTGGAGAAATTAGATCTTTCGAAAGTAAAAATCATGTGGCTGGGATATCCGCACATGCCAACCGGTGCCAGAGGAAGCTTAGCGTTATTTGAAAAATTGGTTGCTTTTGCTAAAAAACACAACATATTACTGGTAAACGATAATCCGTATAGTTTTGTTCTGAATGATAATCCGATGAGTTTATTGCAGGTGGAAGGGGCAAAAGAGGTGGCTCTGGAATTGAATTCATTAAGCAAAACATTCAATATGGCAGGCTGGAGAGTCGGAATGGTTTTAGGAAATCCTGAAATTATCGATGCAGTCCTTAAAGTAAAAAGCAATATGGACAGCGGAATGTTCTATGGCATTCAGAAAGGAGCAATCGCTGCTTTAAATTGTGATAAGTCATGGTTCGAAGAGCAGAATAAAATTTACAGACGCCGTCGGGAATTAACAGAGAAGTTAGCAGAGAAATTGGGCTGCAAAGTGTATAAAGAAGGTGTTGGATTATTTGTATGGGCAAAATTACCCGAAGGAATAGCATCAGCAGAAAAGTTTATTGACGAAATATTATACGAGAAACACATTTTTATCACCCCGGGAACCATCTTCGGAAGTAATGGTGAAGGATATATCCGATTCTCCTTGTGTGTGAAAGAAGAAAAAGTACAGGAAGCGATTGACAGATTTTAAGGATTAAGATTTTAGAATAAAGAATAAAGAATAAAGATTTTTGACAAAGATTGGTCATTTTGATTGTGGAGTTACTTGTGAAGATTTCTGCTTCGTCGAAATGACAAAAAAGACAGAAAGTAATAAAAGGTCTTAAAAAACAAGAGGTCCTAGCCCTGATAGAAGCGGCATCCTTTTGCGCCGGGGTTCGGCGGAAAAGATATAGCGGATAGCAGGAATTAGCTTCTAATAAATATAAATATGAAAGTATACGTAATAGGAATAGGGTTAATAGGGGGTTCGATGGTGCTGGACATCAAAGAAAAACATCCGGACGCGACTATTTTCGGAATAGACAGTAACGAAAAACACTTGCAGGAAGCGATTGATTTAGGCGTTATTGATCAGGCAGGAAGCTTTGAAGAATTGGCTGAAGCTGATTTTGTGATTGTTTCGGTTCCTGTAGATGTTGCCCTGACGATTTTGCCTAAAGTACTGGATTCAGTT
Source organism: Flavobacterium circumlabens (assembly GCF_004345565.1). Taxonomy (GTDB): domain Bacteria; phylum Bacteroidota; class Bacteroidia; order Flavobacteriales; family Flavobacteriaceae; genus Flavobacterium; species Flavobacterium circumlabens. Next base: position 280,253 of record NZ_SLWA01000008.1, read on the forward strand.
GGCGATCAAACCATTGTTTTTGAAGTAGGATCTACAAAAAAGCCCATTTGTGATGCAGTTGCCAGTCATCCGAAAAGAAGAAATTTTATCGCCACGCACCCAATTGCAGGAACAGAATTTTCCGGACCATCGGCGGCGATAAAAGGATTGTTTCAGGGGAAAACGAATATTATTTGTGAAGTGGAAAAAACCACTTTCAAATTACAGGAAAAGGCATTGAAGCTTTTCAGCGAAATCGGAATGCGGATTCGGTATATGGATCCGACTTCGCACGACAAACACATTGCTTACGTTTCGCATTTGTCGCACATTAGTTCGTTTATGCTCGGAAAAACGGTGATGAATAAGGAAAAAGACGAGCAGGATATTTTTGATATGGCAGGAAGTGGATTCGAAAGTACCGTTCGTTTGGCAAAAAGTTCACCCGCAATGTGGACGCCAATTTTTAAGCAAAACAAAGAACACGTCATTGAAACATTAGAAGAATACATTTCAAATCTCAGTCGGTTTAGGGATTTGTTAAAAGAAGAAAATTACAATGCCATTTTTGAAGAAATGGAAAGTACCAATAAGATTAAAGAGATATTAAACGGATTAACAATTAAAAAATAAACTAAAAAATAAACTAAAAATTAAGATGGAAAATAAGAAAGAAATGAGAAAGTGGTTAGAAGATTTCAATTTAAATCACCCACTTGTGATAGCCGGACCATGTAGTGCAGAAACGGAAGATCAGGTTTTGAAAATTGCTCATGAATTGAAAGATTCAAAAGTTAGTGTATTCAGAGCCGGAATATGGAAACCAAGAACACGTCCGGGAGGATTTGAAGGTGTTGGGGAAATTGGATTGAAATGGCTGCAAAAAGCTAAAAAAGAAACTGGTTTATTAATGGGAACTGAAGTTGCGACTGCAGCTCACTGTAAACTGGCTTTAGAACATGATATCGACGTTTTATGGGTTGGTGCCCGTACTACTGCAAATCCATTCGCAGTTCAGGAAATTGCGGATACATTGAAAGGAACTGATAAAATCGTTTTGGTTAAAAACCCTGTAAACCCTGATTTAGCTTTATGGTTAGGTGGTGTAGAGCGTTTATATATGGCCGGAATCGAGAAATTAGGAGTGATTCACAGAGGTTTCTCGACTTACGAAAAAACAAAATACAGAAATATCCCGGAATGGCAGATTGCGATCGAATTGCAAAATAAATTTCCTGATTTACCATTAATCATCGATCCATCCCACATTACAGGAGATCGCAAAATGATTTTCGAAGTAACGCAGGAAGCATTGGATTTGAATTACGATGGTATGATTATCGAAACGCACTACGATCCGGACAATGCCTGGTCTGATGCTGCACAACAAGTTACTCCGGATGCTTTGAAAAAAATCATCAAAGATTTAACCATCAGAAAAACAGACGATACTACAGACGAGTACAGTTCAAAAATGACGAAACTAAGAGCTAACATCGATGTTTTGGATGCTAACTTATTAGAGTTATTAGGAAAACGTATGAAAGTAGCTGACGAAATCGGTCAGGTGAAAAAAGACGCAAACGTAGCGATCCTTCAAAACAATCGTTGGAACGAAATCTTAGGAAAAATGATTTTGGAAGGGGAGAAAAAAGGTCTTACTGAAGAGTTTGTTTTGAGAATGTTCAAAGCCATTCACCAGGAAAGTATTGGTCACCAGGAAAAAATATTTAATGCATAATTTTTTCTAAAACATATAAATTATATAAGTGTTATAAGTTTTTTTTAATTTTTGCAAGCGCATAGCTTAAATTTTCTTATATCACTTATATGGTAAAAAAAATTAAAATCTCCATGGCTGTAAGGCTCTGGAGATTTTTTTTGAAATAATTTTAAAATGTTTCGAATGTTACAGTTTGTTTTGGGAATATTCAAAGCAATTCACAATACAAGTATTAGTCAGCAGGAAAAAATCTTCAAGGCCTGTTATTTTTTAAACCATATAAGTAGTATAAGTTCATTTAAGTTTTACAAACATTGCGCTTAAATGAACTTATACTACTTATATGTTGAAACTTTAAATCGGTACTGCTTTTTTAAGCTTGTGAGATTTTTTTTGAAATAAATTGGAGGTGCTCCCAACCTTTGCAAGTCTTTTTCGCTCTATAGAAGTATACAACCTTAACTTCTATGTTATGAAATCGAAAATCTGTTTATCTAAGCCGGAAATTTTTCAGGGAATCCTGAAATTATTCCTTTTTGTTTTATTGTTCGCAGGAACAAAAACTTTTGCACAGAGTCCTGAATTGACTGTAAAGGGAGATGCTGCTGAAAGTGTCAGAATGAGCCAGCTTATTGTCAATGTAAAAGTGGTTGGGAATGTTGCTTACACCACTGCTGAAATGCATTTTTTTAATTCAGGCAGCCGTCAGATGGAGGCGGAACTTATTTTTCCATTGCCGGAAAATGTTTCGGTTTCCAGATATGCCATCGATATCAACGGAAAAATGCGAGAAGCTGTTCCTGTAAATAAGAATAAAGGGAAACAGGTTTTTGAAGCCATCGAACATCGTCGCGTTGATCCGGGATTACTGGAGAAAGTAGATGGGAATAACTTTAGAACGAGAATTTATCCGTTGATGCCAAATGGCGAACGAATCGTCATTATTGGCTACGAAGAAGAGCTTTCTGCTTTCGATAAAAATAATCTGGCGTATCAGCTGGTGAGCCGTTATCCGAAAAAGTTAGATAAATTTGAAATTAATGTTTCGGTTTTGGGAACTGCTGCTTCGCCAACTGTTAATGAAAATTCAGGGGAGCAAATCGTCTTTTCAAAATGGAATCAATCTTTTCAGACTTCACTGAAAAAAGAAAATTATCAGCCTTCCGAAAAATTAGTTTTTAACATTCCGATTCAGGAAAATGCACCAAGTGTTCTGATGCAGAATTTGGGAGGGCAATATTATTTTTATGGAAATACATTTGTTGAAGGAAATAAAACAGCTAAAAAAGTACCGGCCTCCATTGGTTTGGTTTGGGATAATTCTTTGAGCTGTAAAACACGTGATTTAAAAAAGGAATTGAATTTACTGGACGCCTATTTTCAAAAAATAAAAAACACGAAAGTAACTTTATACTTTTTAAATTATACTTTCGAAAGACAAAAGGAATTTGTGATTTCAGACGGTAACTGGACTGAATTACAATCTGTTTTGAAAAACACAAAGTATGATGGCGGTACCCGTTTTTCGCAAATAAATTTCCCAAATCATGATGAATTTTTGTTTTTTTCGGATGGATTATCTTCTTTAAGCGAAAACACTTTGCCTAAAACGAATAGTCCAATTTATACGATTACCTCTTCCGTTTCTTCAGATTTTGCTTTCCTGAATTTTGCTGCCATGAAAACCGGCGGTAATTTTATCAATCTGAACCAATTGAATCTCGCAAATGCTTTAGATAAACTGGTGAATAATAATTTGAAATTTCTGGGAATAAAAGAAAATTACACCATTACAGAGTTGTTTCCGATGAAAGGCACTTCGGTTTCAGGAAGTTTCAGTTTTTCAGGGATTTCCTTAAATCCGAAAAGCGAAATCACCTTGTTGTTTGGTTACCATAATACAGTACTGGAGCGAAAAATCACTCTGGATGCCGGGACCCAAAACACAACAGATGTAAATATTGAAAAACTCTGGGCCCAGAAAAAAATAGCCAATCTGGATTTGCAGTATGATAAAAATGCGGATGAAATTGAACTGCTCGGAAAGAAATACGGAATCATTACCAAAAATACCTCCCTGATTGTTCTGGAAGATATCCGCGATTATATAGCGTATGATATTGTACCGCCTGCAGAATTGCGCGCAGAGTTTGACAGGATTAAGAAACAGGAACAGGATACTAATTTAGCCAGACAAAAGAATAATTGGGAAAGTATTGATACTTATTTTACAGCCTTAAATTCCTGGTGGAAACAAGATCTTAAATATACGGCTCCAAAACAGCTGCCAAAACCAAAAGTTAAAAATCCCCGAACTACAAATAACAGGGTATCAAATGTGAGTTCCAGCAGAAGCAGAACAGTTCCGCCCGGATTTATTTCGGGAGTTGTTATCGATCCTCAAGGGTTACCATTACCGGGAGCTGTTGTTAGTGTAAATGGAGTAAGGGGAGGAGTGAATACTGATTTTGAGGGTAAGTTTACTATACAGGCTGCCGAAAACAGCAATCTGAATGTTGGCTTCATTGGATATGAATCTTCTCAGGTAAATGTGGGAAGAAATAATCAGCTTAGAGTACAACTAAGAGAGTCTTCACAGTCGCTAAGTGAAGTTGTGGTAACGGCACAAGGTGTTAGGAGAGAGCGAAAATCAGTTGGGTACTCTACTCAGGTTGTTTCACAAGAAAGTATTTCTAATAATGCTGGTATGCCACAAGCGCTTGTAGGTAAAGTGGCCGGAGTTCAAATAGCGCCATCGGTAACCAGTGATAAAATGATCAGTAGTGAGGACGAAACCAATTCTGATTCTAAAAAAGATTCAGATATCGAAGATGAAGATGAAGACGTGCAATATGCAGAATCAAATGGAATCGAAAATCAGCCTAAAACCTGGAACCCGGATCGCTTGTATTTAAAGGCTCTTGCTTCGGCTCCAAAAGAAAAACAATACGAATTGTATTTTGAATTAAGAGATGCACAGGAAAGAAATCCTGCTTTCTATTTTGATGTGGCTCACTTTTTTTATAATCAGGGTGATGTCAAAAAAGCATTGCAGGTCATTAGCAATATTGCCGATTTAGGATTAGAGAACCATCAGCTTTATAAAACTTTGACATACACGCTGCGTCAATGGAAGGATTTTGATGATGCCGTGTTTACGGCAAGACAAATTGCAAAATGGAGAGCACATGAACCACAAAGCCTCAGGGATTATGCTTTGGCATTGGAAGATGCCGGAAAATATCAGGATGCTTTTGACCAATTGATTAAAGCATTAGAAGTGAATTATTACGGAGAAATGAGCGGACAATATGAAGGTGTCGAAGATATTATCCTGATGGACATTAATCGTTTGATGATTGAACACAAAGAGCTGAAAACGGGTAAACTGGATAAAAAATACCTGGATAAAATGCCGGTTGAAATCAGAATCATTATGAACTGGAACCTGATGGATGTCGATTTAGATTTGCATATTATTGAACCAAATGGGGAAGAATGTTATTACGGGCACAGAAGTACACAAGCCGGAGCGAGATTTTCTAAAGATTTTACGCAAGGTTACGGACCGGAACAATATTTAATTCGAAATGCTATAAAAGGAAAATATCAAATCAAAACCAATTATTTTGGCGAAAGAGAATTAACCGAAAGCGGCCCGGCGACTGTTATGGTAGAAATTTATACCACCAGAGCCGGAAAAACTTCCAAAACTTTAAAAACAATTCAATTAGGAAAAATTAAGGAAAATGAAATCTTAGCCGAAATTATTTGGTAAACGAACCAATTTTAGGATCTGTTTTTTAATTTTAAAAGGCGAAGTTGCGTTGTTCAATTCTAAAAACGTAATTTTGCCTTTTAATATTTTTTAGTTTTCAGTATAATCTGAATTCTAAAATAAACAATCTATTATTTGAATGACAGGACTCGTTTATAAATCTACAGGAAGCTGGTATACCGTAAAATCTGAAAAAGGCGATTTTATAGAATGCCGTATGAAAGGAAAGTTCAGGATGAAAGGGATCAAAAGTACCAATCCTATTGCTGTAGGCGATATTGTCGATTATGAACTCGAAGAAACTTCTGATGCTGTAACCGGAACTATTTTTAATATTCACGAAAGAAAGAATTACATCGTTCGTAAATCGGTTAATTTATCGCATCAAATGCATATTATCGCATCGAATATTGATCGTGTTTTTTTATTGATTACCATTAATAATCCACCTACAACTTTCAATTTCATAGACCGTTTTTTGGTAACAGCTGAAGCATATAACATTGAAACGATTTTGGTTTTTAATAAAATAGATACTTTTGATGAGCCAACGCTGGAAGATCAATTGTATATGCAATATGTTTATCAGCAGATTGGCTACAAATGCCTTCGTGTTTCTTCTACCGAAATGAAAGGTATTGAGGAATTAAAAGAAATGATGATTGGTAAAGTAAGTATGTTTTCAGGACATTCCGGAGTTGGAAAATCAACGTTGGTCAATGCGATGGAACCTTCCCTGCATCTTAAAACCAAAACCATTTCTGAAGCCAGTAAACAAGGTCAGCACACGACAACTTTTGCAGAGATGTATGACTTGTCTTTTAATGCAAGAATTATTGATACACCCGGAATCAAAGGTTTTGGGATTGTAGACATGGAAAAAGAAGAAATCAGTGGTTACTTTCCTGAATTCTTTAAATTAAAGGACCAATGTAAGTTTAACAACTGCCTGCATAAAGAAGAACCGCATTGCGCGATTAAAGCTGCTTTAGAAAAAGACGAAATCGCCTGGTCCCGTTACAATAGTTATTTAAAAATCTTAGAAGGCGATGATGAAAATTATCGTACCGATTCTTATGACGAAGACCGAAAAGCTAGTGATGAATTGAGAAAATAAATTTAAATTCCAATATTTAAAAATTCCAAATTCCAAACACTGTTTTTGCACCTTTCAGGCATAATTTTAAAAATCTGCTTAATCCTTGTAATCTGTGACTAATAAAATCAAATTTATATAAAACTTAAAAATGAAAGTAGTTCTTCAAAGAGTTTCAGAGGCATCAGTAACTGTAGATCAGCAAAAAGTAGCTGATATTCAAAAAGGGTTATTGGTTTTAGTCGGAATTGAAGATGCAGATATACAGGAAGATATTGACTGGCTGGTTGGAAAAATCATTAAAATGAGGATTTTCGGTGATGAAAATGAGGTCATGAACTGCTCCGTTCAGGATATCAATGGCGATATCATAGTCGTAAGCCAGTTTACATTACACGCTTCTACCAAAAAAGGAAACCGACCTTCGTATATAAAAGCTTCAAAACCAGATGTTGCCATTCCGGTTTATGAGAACTTCATAGCATCTTTGGAAAAGGAGTTTGATAAAAAAATACAAGCCGGGATTTTTGGGGCAGATATGAAGGTAAGGCTTTTGAATGATGGCCCTGTTACTATTTTAATAGACAGCAAAAACAGAGAATAAATATTCTTAAAGATTTGTTAAGGATTTCTGAAAATAATATATATTTGGCGAAATTCCCTGTTAATGAAAAAGCTTTATTGTGCGCTGTTTTTTTTCTTATTTTCCTTCCTTTCTTTTGCTCAAAAGAGCGAATATAATACTACTTCTATTTCAGACACTCTCAAAGAAAATGCGGATGCAGTCGTTCGTTTAGATCAACTGGATATTACCATTGAATCGCAACGCAGTATGAACATCAAAACGCAGAGAGTGGTCTCGGTTTTTAATGAGAAAGGATTAAATGACATTGATGCTTATCAGAACTATGACAAAACAACTTCAGTAAAAAATATTGAAGCCATAGTTTATGATGCTTTTGGTAAAGAAATCAAAAAAATAAAACGAAAAGATTTTAAAGATCAAAGCACTGTAGGAGGAAGCACTCTTTTTTCAGACAGTCGTGTAGTTTTTCTGGAATATACTCCGGTTTCCTATCCGTTTACGGTGGTTTACACCAGTGAAATAGAAACTTCAAATACGGCCTTTATACCGCAATGGTATTTTTTAGGAGGATATAATGTAAGCGTGCAGAAATGCATCTTAAATGTGACTTTCCCGAACGACCTCGGATTTAAAAAGAAAGAATTTCAGTTTGCCGACCTGAACATCAAAAAAACTACAGATACGGATACAAAATTGTCTTATGTCGGGGTTAATATTTTAGCTCAGAAACCGGAAGATTACAGTCCTTCTTCTTCGGATCTTTTTCCAAGGGTAATGATGGGTTTGGAAAATTTTCATTTAGAAGGTGTAGACGGGACAGCAAAAACATGGGAAACATTTGGCAAATGGTACAGCGATAAGATTCTAAACGGAACTACTGTTTTGCCGGAAGAAACTAAAGTAAAAATAAAAGCGCTGGTTGGGAATGAAAAAGATCCCGTTAAGAAAGCAAAAATTATTTATGATTATGTGCAGAAAAAATCAAGATATGTAAATATTGCGATTGGTATCGGAGGATGGAAACCAATGTTTGCTACTGATGTAGACCGTTTAGGATATGGCGATTGTAAAGCCTTGACCAATTATACAAAAGCACTTCTGGAAACTGTCGGCGTTCCATCATACAATACTATTTTATACGGGGATAGTTATAAAAGAAACATACAATCTGATTTTGTTTCTATGCAGGGCAACCATATGATATTGGCAATCCCAACCGGAGATAATTACACATGGCTTGAATGTACGAGTCAGGATGATCCTTTTGGTTATCAGGGAACATTTACAGATGACAGGGATGTTCTGGTGGTGAAGCCTGAAGGCGGAGTAATTGTAAGAACTAAAATATACGACGACAAAGGCAATGAGCAAATCGACAAAGGAATTTACACCATAGATGAAAACGGTAATTTTTCGGGTTCAGTTTCTATAATATCCGGTGGTTCTCAATACAACTCAAAAGCAAGAGTAGAACATTTACAGCCAACTGAAAAAGAAGCGCATTACAAAGAATATTGGGATAATATCAATAATTTGAAATTAGGAAAAATAACCTTTACAAACGATAAGGAAAATATTCGTTTTACGGAGAATATTGAAATCAGTGCCATAAATTATGCGACTATTTCTGCCAATAAAATGATTTTTGCTGTTGATGCATTCAATAGGAATAACGGAAATGTAAAACGAATCCGAAACAGAAAAAATCCATTTCAGATTCAGCGTGGATATCTCGATTCTGATGAAATCGAAATTAATCTTCCAGCCGGTTTTACTGTGGAATTTCTGCCAGCAAATTTCGAATTGAAAGGGAAATTTGGGGAATACAAAACTGAAATCGTCAAAAAAGAAAATAACAAGCTGACTTACAAGCGTTCAATGCTTTTAAATAAAGGAAAATATTCGAATAAAGAATATGATGAATACCGTCTCTTTATGGAACAGGTGTCAAAAAATGATAATGCCAAAATTATACTAACAAAGAATTAATCAAACGAATGAAAATCAAACAACTATCTATTATTTTATTCTTTTTCCTTTTTTCCTTTCTTCAGCTGACTGCTCAGGAATTTAAACTTGGAAAAGTTTCAGTTGCCGAATTAGAGGAGAAAAAACATCCTAAAGATACCGCTGCAGTTGCTGCTGTTTTATACAAAAAGGGAGTTTCCTACTTTGATTATAATGAGATTAACGGTTTCGTCTTAACAACGGAAGTTGAAACGCGTATCAAAATATATAAGAAAGAAGGTTACGATTTTGCCAATCAGACTATCGGTTATTCTATTTCAGGAAACTCAAAAGAAAATGTTCAGATATCAGATGCTAATACATTTAACTTAGTGGGCGGGAAAGTTGAAAAAACAAAATTAAAAAGTGATGGAATATTTGACGAACCGGTGAGTAAATCTTACGGAAGAAAGAAAATCTCATTGCCTAATGTAAAAGAAGGTTCTGTTATTGAATTCAAATATACGATAAGAGCTCCTTTTGTAAGCTGGATGAGAGACTGGAGATTTCAATATGACATTCCCGTAAATAAATCAGAATTTTCAACCTCTATTCCGGAGTATTATGTGTACAACGTAATGCAAAAAGGATATATTTTTCCTAATAAAACTGTTGAAACCAAGTCAAAAACAATAGTATCGACAACGAAAGAACGAAGCGAGGGCAGAGTAACTCAAACTAATTTTTCGACAGACAAAACAGATTATTTTGAAACTAAAACAACATATTCGATTGAAGATTTACCAGCAATAAAAGACGAATCTTTTGTGAATAATATCGATAATTATACATCAATTTTATCTTTTGAATTGTCTGCTGTTAAATGGCCAAACAGTCCTATTAAAACATTTTCTTCAGATTGGAATTCAGTAGTGAAAACAATTTACGATTATGATGATTTCGGACCGGAACTAAATAAAACAGGTTATTTTGAAGATGATTTAAAAAAGCTTCTGACCGGAATTACAACAACTGACGAAATAGTACTGACTGTTTTGAATTATGTAAAATCAACCGTTAAATGGGATGGTAACAGCAGCTATGGATGTGATGTAGGGGTACGTAAAGCTTATAAAGAAAAAACGGGAAATTCTGCAGATATCAACCTGATGTTAACAGCTATGTTGCGCAACGCAGGCCTTACGGCAAATCCGGTTTTAGTAAGTACACGTTCGAACGGGATTGCTTTGTTTCCTAACAGAACGGCCTTTAATTATGTGATTGCTGCCGTAGAAACACCAAACGGAGTTATTCTGTTAGATGCAACAAGTAAATATTCGTCTCCTAATATTTTGCCTTTTAGAGCTTTAAACTGGCAGGGAAGACTGATTCGTAAGGACGGAACTTCTGAAGCGATTGATTTAATGCCTAAAAAAGCATCCAATGATAATATTTTTATCAATTATGAGATTGATGCCGAAGGTAAAGTAAATGGTAAAGTGAGAAGACAATGTACAGACTATAATGCCATGTCGTACAGAAATGAAGTAGACGGGGTAAAAGAAGATGTATATCTTGAAAAACTTGAAAATGATAATAATAAAATAGAAATTAGCGAATACAGCAGAACAAACGAAAAAGAAGTTTTACTGCCAACGATAGAAAGCTATTCTTTTAAAGGAGATAATTTAGCGGAAGTCATTGGAGGTAAAATCTATATCAACCCAATGTTGTTTTATACCAAAACAGAAAACTCTTTCAAGCAGGAAGTCCGCGAATATCCGGTAGATTTCGGATTCCCTTTTGTAGATAAATTCAATATTACCATTAAAATTCCTGAAGGGTTCGCTGTAGAAACTTTGCCGGCACCGTCAATATTGGCAATGGAAGATAATTTGGGAACATTCAAATTTAATATTGCTGAAAATGGAAATTCACTGCAATTATCAATTCTTCATCAAATAAACGAAGCTATTGTTTCAGTTGAAAAATATGAAATGCTGAAAGAATATTATCAAAAGATGATTGCTAAAGAAACGGAAAAAATAGTTTTAAAAAGAATATAAGATGGATTTGAAAAACGCGCAATTAGACGTCGATACCTGGATAAAAGAGCACGGTGTTCGCTATTTTAATGAATTGACCAATATGGCACAACTCACAGAAGAAGTAGGTGAAGTGGCTCGAATTATAGCCAGACGTTATGGCGAACAATCAGAAAAAGAAAGTGATAAAAACAAAGATTTAGGAGAGGAATTGGCAGATGTTGTATTTGTCGTTTTATGTCTGGCCAATCAAACCGGAATCGATTTACAAGCCGCTTTCGATAAAAAAATGGATTTAAAATCAGTTCGGGATAAAGACCGTCACAAAAACAACGATAAACTAAAATAATTGTGAAATATCACTCATAAGCTTTGAATTATGAGTTTTGAATTTTGAATTATGAACGGGGAGTGGTAAATTGCGTGGCTGAATCACGTTTCTAATCATTCGTAATTCATAATTTACAACTTACAATTAAAAAAATGAATTTACTACTTCAGACGACGCAACATAATTTACAAGGACAAATTGCAGTAACAGGATCAAAAAGCGAAACCAATCGTTTGTTATTGCTCAAAGCATTGTTTCCCAATATCACCTTGGCGAATACTTCAAACTCCGATGACAGCGAAGTAATGCAAAAAGCCTTGATTGGAAATGATGAAATTGTAGATATTCACCACGCCGGAACAGCGATGCGTTTTTTAACTGCTTATTTTGCTGTAAAGGAAGGTCGCGAAGTAGTCATGACAGGTTCGCATAGAATGCAGGAGCGTCCAATCAAGATTTTGGTAGAGGCTTTGGCACAATTAGGTGTTGAAATCTCCTACCAGAAAGAAGAAGGATATCCGCCAATAAGAATCAAAGGGAAAAAAGTTACAGCTTCAAAAGTTACTTTAGCTGCCAATGTAAGCAGTCAGTATATTTCGGCACTTTTATTAGTAGCTTCAAAACTGGAAAATGGTTTAGAGCTTACTTTAGAAGGAGAAATCACTTCGGTTCCATACATCAAAATGACTTTGGCTTTGCTAAATGATTTGAATATTCAGACCAGTTTTGAAGGAAACGTAATCAAAGTCTATCCAAAAGCTGAGGTTGAATCTAAAGAAATGGTAGTAGAATCAGATTGGAGTTCCGCTTCTTACTTTTTTAGTTTAGTGGCTTTGGCAGAGACGGCTTCAATCACCTTGAGCAGTTATAAAAAAGACAGTCTGCAGGGCGATTCGGCTTTGGTTTCTTTGTATGAAAAAATGGGCGTTCATACTACGTTTCAGGACAATCAAATGACATTGGTAAAACAAGAGAACTTTAAATTTGAAACGGTAAATTTTGAATTGAACAATACACCTGACATTGCACAAACTATTGTAGTAACCTGTTTAGGTTTAGGAATAGGTTGTCATTTAACAGGCCTTCATACGTTAAAAATTAAAGAAACAGACAGACTGGAAGCGCTTCGAATTGAACTTACAAAATTAGGGGCAAACATTTCAGTAACTAACGATAGCCTGACTTTGGTTGCTTCTCAAAATATAAATCACAACGTGAAAATTGCGACTTACAACGATCACCGTATGGCAATGGCCTTTGCTCCGTTGGCTCTTAAAGTTCCAATTATAATCGAAGATGCCGAAGTAGTTTCAAAATCATATCCTGATTTCTGGAATGATCTGAAACAATTGAATTTCGAAATTTCAGAATTGTAAAAGAAATTGAACCATATAAGTTGTATAAGTTCATTTAAATAAATGAGCATAATTTGCATAGCCTCCAGTTTTAACTGGAGGTTTTTTTGCGTTTAAATTTTCGGCTTTAGCCAAATTAAAACACGATCAATTTTTTGCAGCATCCAAATTAAATGAACTTATACAACTTATATGGTTTAAAAACGTCTTTTTGGTGTTACTGAAACTCCACTAAATCAACGGCTTTTGAAAATAAACAGCAAAACACTTGACAACGCCTATCTCACAGTCGTATATTTGCACACGATTAAAAATCAGGTGTCCAAATAATCCTGATCGAAATCTATAACTCATAACTTTCTCAAATGAAATTATCACATTTTCAATTTAATTTACCGAAAGAACTTTTAGCGGAATTCCCGGCAGAAAACAGAGACGAATCTCGTTTAATGGTAATCGATCGTCAAAAACAAACTATAGAGCACAAAATGTTTAAAGATGTTATCAATTATTTTGATGACGGAGATGTTTTGATTCTTAATAATACTAAAGTTTTCCCTGCACGTTTGTACGGAAACAAAGAAAAAACAGGAGCAAGAATTGAGGTTTTCTTATTAAGAGAATTAAATTCAGAACAACGTCTTTGGGACGTTTTGGTTGATCCGGCCCGTAAAATCAGAATTGGTAACAAACTTTATTTTGGTGATGATGACTCGTTGGTCGCTGAGGTAATTGACAATACGACTTCTCGCGGCAGAACTTTACGTTTCTTATACGATGGTTCTTACGAAGAATTCAGAAATAAATTGACAGAACTTGGAGAAACTCCAATTCCAAAATACATCAACAGAGAGGTTACGGCAGAAGATGCTGAAAGATACCAGACTATTTACGCAAAGGAAGAAGGAGCTGTAGCGGCACCAACTGCTGGTTTGCACTTCTCTAAACACCTTTTGAAAAAATTAGAAATCAAAGGAATCAATTTTGCTGAAGTTACACTTCATGTTGGTTTGGGAACTTTCAATCCGGTTGAGGTTGAAGATTTATCGAAACACAAAATGGATTCTGAAGAATTGATTATCAAACAGGAAGCTTGCGATATTGTAAATGCTGCTAAAGTAAACAAAAAACGTATTTGCGCTGTTGGAACAACTTCGATGCGTGCTATCGAAAGTTCAGTTTCCTCTCAGAATACTTTAAATCCTTACGAAGGCTGGACCAATAAATTTATTTTCCCTCCTCACGATTTTAGTATTGCAAATTGCATGATTACGAATTTCCACACACCAAAATCAACATTATTAATGATGATTTCTGCTTTCTGTGGTCATGATTTAATGAAAAGAGCCTACGAAGAAGCCATCAAAGAAGAATACAAATTCTATTCTTACGGAGATGCGATGTTAATCATCTAATTAGATATTTCGAATCAAATATAAAAACCTGTCAGAGATGACGGGTTTTTTTATGGCTTGTCATTTCAGTCCCAGTCCCAGTTTTCAATCAGTATTCAGTTAAAGTCCCAGTTTTGAAAACTGAAAACTGCGACTGAAAACTACAACTGAATGCCTAAAACTTGTTAATTTTCGATAGAATATCTTAAAACTTGTTATTTTTACGCTTCAAAACAAAAAACAATGACTTTTCTAAATACACGCGAATTCGCGAAACAACTGGATTCAGAAGATACCTTAAATCAGTATCAGAATCAGTTTATTTTTCCTAAAGTAAATGACAAACGCGTAATTTATTTTACGGGAAACTCTCTGGGATTACAACCAAAACGTACCAAAGCGTACATTGATGAAGTAATGAACGACTGGGCAGAACTTGCTGTTGAAGGTCATTTTTATGCGCAAAAACCATGGTGGGATTATCAGGAAAGATTTGCAGAACCGCTAAGTAAAATTGTTGGTGCTTTGCCTTCAGAAGTCACAGTGATGAATACTTTGACCGTAAATCTTCATTTACTGATGGTTTCATTCTATCAGCCAACAGCAACACGTTATAAAATTATCTGCGAAGAAAAAGCATTTCCTTCCGATCAGTATATGTTTCAGAGTCAGGTTGACTTTCACGGCTATAAACCGGAAGATGCCATTGTAGAAATTAAACGCCGTGAAGGGGAACACAACATTCGTCTGGAAGACGTTCGGGCTAAAATCGAAGAAGTTGGAGACGAACTTGCCCTGGTTTTAATTGGCGGAGTAAACTATTATACAGGACAGGTTTTTGATATAAAAACAATCACCGCAGCGGGACAAAAAGCCGGTGCAAAAGTAGGTTGGGATTTGGCACATGCAGCCGGAAATATCAAGTTGCAGCTTCACGACTGGAATGTCGATTTCGCAGCCTGGTGCAGCTATAAATATATGAATTCAGGACCAGGAAATGCATCCGGTTGTTTCGTTCACGAAAAACATCACAACGATTCCAGCCTGCCTCGCTTTGCAGGATGGTGGGGACACAATAAAGAACGCCGTTTTAAAATGGAGCCTGTCTTTAATCCGGTTCATGGAGCGGGAGGATGGCAAATTAGCAATTTACCGGTACTTGCATTAGCGCCCTATCTGGCTTCTGTTGAAATGTTTGCTGAGGTTGGAATGGATGCTTTAATTGCTAAAAGAGATCGCATCACTTCCTATTTAGAATTCATTTTGCATGAAATAGATAAAGAAGTTAAGGGTAATTTTGAAATTATTACCCCTTCCAATCCGGAAGAAAGAGCTTCTCAATTATCTGTTTTTTTACACGGAGAAGGAAGAAATTTATTCGATTATTTAATGAAAAACGGAGTGATTACAGACTGGCGTGAACCCAATGTAATTCGTCTGGCGCCAGTTCCTTTATATTGTTCTTATGAAGACATGTATGATTTCGGACAAATCCTTAAAAAAGGAATTCTTGAAAAGTAAGATAATAGGTAATTATGTAATATTTTGTTGAAATTATGTAACATAACCTTAATTGATACCTCTTTAATTTGTACAGTATAATTTAAATGCCAAAAAAATCATGAAAGCAATATTTGTAATAATAGCAGCCTTAAGTATCGTTTCTTGTCAGAATCAGGATAAGATGGATATTAATAAAGCGAAACAAGCTAGCATCGATTCGATGAAAGTTGAAATTGATAAACAAAAAGTTATTGATTCAATGAAAGTGGAAATGGCTAAAATGGAAAAAGAAAAAACTGAAGCCCAAGCCGAAGCTCAAAAAGTAGTTGTCGTAAATCACCAGACTGAAGGAACTGCGACCGCTGCACCAGCCAAAAAGAAAGGTTGGAGTTCTGCAGCTAAAGGTGCTGTAATTGGTGCCGGAGTCGGAGCCATTACCGGAGCAGCTGTTAGTAAGAAAAAAGGTCAGGGTGCTATAATAGGAGGATTGGCCGGAGCCGGAGTTGGAGCCGGAACAGGCGCTATTATAGATTCCAGAAAGAAATAAATCTAAACTAAATTAGTTTAAATATAAAACCCCGGATTAAATTTTAATCCGGGGTTTTTCGTTTTTAGCAATATTCAGGGACTTTAATTTCGGTTAATTCTGATTTACAGGAATTGAATTGTTCTCTGATTTTATCTAAATCTGCTTTGAAAAATAAAGTCGACTCAAATAAATTTTGATAATAGGCAATGCCTTCAAAAAGATTAGATTTAAAAACAGTCCATTTTTTTAATTGATTTGAAGTGACTTCCCCTGAACTATTTTCGATTTCATTCCTGAAATAATCCAGATACATTTTTAATTCTTTCACGAATATATTAGGGCGGTCTACAGTTCTTAAAACAGAATTGTTTCCATAAATATGCTGTACCATTTCCTTCAGTGAAACTTCCTGATCAAAATAAGCCATATTAGGTCCCGGGCAGATAACCACGCCCTGAGCCTGTCCTTTTATTTTGATATCATTTTCTAAATAAGCAGCATTGGCCAAACCGACACACAAACATGATTTCTCGGTAATTTTAGTTTTTGATTTCTCATAAACAGCATCAGAGACAGTATCTTTTGTCTTTTCTAATGCTGCCAGTTTTATATCCTGATATTTTTTTGCTGCCGTACAAATTCCATTTGGATCATATTCTTTGCTTAAAGCCAAAAAGCGTTTCGGACAAGAACTGCCGGCTTTGTTTTCCTGAATTCGTTTTTGTTTCAGAATTTCATTAGAGGTGCCTTTCACAGAATTAAATGGAACTCCTAAAGGCGAAATGTGGCTTAAATATAAATCTTCTTCTTTGGCATTTATCAATAATTTTCTCGTTTCCGGATCTACGGAAGTTGCTTCCGGAACCAGTAAAAAAGGCGTTCCCCATCCAATAGAATTTACTTTATAAGTGTCTAACAAAAATTCGTGTTCTTCTGCAGTTCCAACTCCTCCTTGAACGGTAATTTTTGTAGTTAACGGTTCTGTGGGGAAGGCAGTATTTTTTAGCTGTAGTGACTTAACCATCAATTCGTGTGACGATTGTACTAATTGTTCTTTTTTTTGTCTGAATTCCTCTAAAATGGCGCCCAGAAGTAATCCTTCCGTAGCAAAGGCATGCCCGCCGCAGTTCAGTCCGGATTCTATTCGGTATTCTGAAACCCAAAGTCCTTTCTTCGCCAGAAAGTTTCCCTGAATCATCGCAGAACGAAAATCACTTACTTTTAGAATGATTTTCTTTTTCAGTACATTGTTTTCATCCGGATAAAAATCACTGAAATTTTCAAAGTAACTATAAAGCCTTGGATTCATTCCGGCAGAAAGAACAACCGAAGAATTAAGGTTGCTTTTTGCAAAACCTCTTAAGGCGGCATGAGCATCATTAAAGGCAATAGGGAGTTGTATGTTTTTGTCAAAATTATCTTTGTCAAGTTTGGTCATGATATTGACATCAATGGCACCCGGTGAAAGCTGTGATTCGATATAATTCTGAATGTTATCCTTAAAAGAAATTCCATCATCCAACAGGTTTTGGAAGCCTTTCTTGATATCGGAAGTATTGGGTAACATCGCCATGAAATTTTCTAAAGCAGTTTTGCTCTCGGCTAATTCTGTTTTAAAACTTTCAAATTTTTGTTTTACGATTTTATCGACTAAATTCAGATAAGAAGTAATGCGTTCAGCACGATAATCCTGTATTTTCTGGCTGATTTCCTGATAAGGCTGATTGAATTTGGTACTGTAAAAAAGTCTCATTTTTTCAATTAACTCATCGTCAGCAATCGAGATTACAGATGAAATACCATAATGCGCCACCCGAATCGGACTGTCAATTGTATAAGCAAGTCCCATGACCGGGATATGAAAAGTGTGTAAATTATTTTTTGCCATTTTCTTTTGAGTTGAAAGAGCAAATGTTGGCAAAAAAAATCATTCAAAACCTGATATATGTCAGGTTTTGAATGATTTGAAATTTTAAATCAAAATTTTCTTCAGCGATTCGGCTACACTGCGCCATAAAAAATTGTAAAAGGACTTTTCGGGAATTCGTTCCAATTCAACATCGGCTTTTTTGGCTTTGTTATCCGAGTCGTTTTTTACTAATAAATTGGCAACAGCACTTTTTAATTTAGCTTCCTTTTCCGGATTTTTCTTTTTGTAAAATTTCACTTTCAGATCATCATAAACCAATGCTGCATTTCCTTTTGCGGCAGCATCATTTCCATAAAAATCAAAAGTATAAGTTTTAAAAGTTCCTGTAAAAGAAGTATTGATATAAGGTTTGGTAAATTTTGCCATGGCAGCTACATCAAAATTGGAAATTTTTCCCTGAATATGAAAACTGTCTTTTACATCCAGTACATTAAAATTCCAGTTCACGTGAAAAGGCGATGTTTTCATAAACCTGCAATTAATAGCAATTTTCACATCCTCCGCTTTTTTTAGTCCAAAACCACTTTGAAGATTATTGGCCTGAAGATTAAAATGATCGAAAGTCAGAATTCCCGGGCCTTTAGAGAAATCAATTTCTTCCTCATAAACCAATTTCGATTTTCGGATCTGCAAGGAATCAATTTTCATTGGAAATTTGATTTTTCTCAATAAAGCATTATAAAGCTCTTTTTTGCTTAAATCGTCTTTAGGCATTTTACTGCGGTAAATATTAGCATCAAAATGATCCATAACAACAGAAGAAGCATTAAGGAAAAAACGATCGTTCTTGAAACCCCATTTCAGATTGTTAATATTGGCAGAATCGACTTTTAAGGTGTAAATGTCTTTTTCCTTTTCCAGTTTCTGAACGAAAACTTTTCTCGAATATTCAGGTAAAAGTGAAAATTTATTGATTTTTATAAAGTTGTTTTCGGTAATAATTTTGCCAATACCAATTCGGTAAAAAGAATTCGGTTTGTAATAAAGGCTATCACAAACTAAAGTGTACTTTTCATATTGAAGTGGAATTTTTTCTTTTAAAGTAGCGTCCGTAATCAAAATGCCCTCCAGTTTCAGAATGATTTTTTTGACATTCAGAATCGGTTTGTTGGTGTTCAGGGAAACAACATCTACCGCACCGTCATTTAGATAAATATTCTTTACAGCTATTATTTTTCGGAAAGGCTCAATAATTTGTGTCTGAATACTTTTGTTGTTATTCAGCAGTTTTTCTCCTTTTTTATATAAGATTACGCGTGGTTGATCTATCACAATACTTTCGGCCTGGATAATATCGCGAAAAGCCAGATCCCAAATATTAAAATGTTTGATCGTAACAGATTCAATTTTGGCATAAAGCCCGTTTTTACTGTCTTTAGGTTCATTTTTAGGATGCACCAATAAGGTCGTCGCAAAGATATTTCGGGATAGCAGTGAGACCTCTATTTTTTCATAATTGATATTATAGGCCGTATTGTTTTTCTCGTCAATAATAATGGGCAACTGTTTTTTTATCCAATAATTGAGGCCAATATTGATTAAAATCACAAAAAGGAAGACGGAAATTACACCGATTGCTATTTTTTTATAGATTGACATAGTAAAGTAATGGTTTTAATACATAAATTTAGGTTTTTAAAAGGAAGGTTTCTTACATGATTTTTCCTTTAAGTTACATCATTTATGAATCGTCCATTTGTTTATACTTTTTTAAATATGAGAAAAATTAAAAAAATACTGTTGGTTTTATTGGTCTTAATTGTGGCTGTCGGAATTGGTTTATTTGCCTATATATTTCATCTGAAGCCTAAATATGGCGGAGAATTGGAATTAAAAAATCTCCAGAAGGAAACAACAGTCTATTTTGATGATTTTGGAGTTCCTCATATTTATGCCGATTCAGAAAAAGATGCGATGACAGCTTTGGGTTACGTGCATGCACAGGAAAGATTATGGCAAATGGAATTGTTGCGCCGAATTGCCCCGGGAAGATTATCTGAAATTTTCGGATCGGTAGCACTTAAAAATGATACTTTTTTCTCCGGAATTGGTATTGAAGAAGCTTCGGACAAAGCGATTTCCAAATTAGACAAGAACAGTCAGAGTTATCAGTTGGCGATGGCTTATCTGGACGGAATTAATCAGTATTTAGAAGAAGGTACCACACCGCTTGAATTTACATTAGTGGGTGTGAAAAAAGAAAAATTTACCATAAAAGACATTTATAACATTTTCGGTTATATGTCTTTTAGTTTTGCAATGGCTCAAAAAACGGATCCGTTCCTGACCGATATCCGCAGTAAATATGGTGCGGCATATCTGAAAGATTTAGGAATTGAAGGCGAATTTAATACCACGCAGATTAAAAGTTCTAAAGAAAATTTAGGGGAATATACTTCGATTGCAAAATCGGTAGCGGCTTTGTTAGAAAAATCTCCGATTCCTCCATTCGTTGGCAGTAACAGTTGGGTGGTCGGACCCCATAAAACAAAAAGCGGAAAAGTTATTTTTGCGAACGATCCGCATATTGGGTTTTCGCAGCCGGGAACCTGGTATGAAGCACATCTGGTAACGCCAAAGTATGAAATATATGGCTGTTATCTTGCGGGAACCCCGTTTCCTTTGTTAGCGCACAACCGCGATTATGCTTATGGCCTGACGATGTTCGAAAATGATGATATCGATTTTTATCAGGAAACCAACAAGAAAGGAGACCCGGATCAATATCAGACGCCAACGGGTTTTAGTAACTATGAAACCATAAAAAAAACCATAAAAGTAAAAGATACATCAGATGTGGTTTTGACGTTTAAATCAAGTCGACACGGACCTGTTATGAATGATGTGCTGGAACATTTAGAAGGCAAAAATCCGATTGCGATGTCCTGGGTTTATACACAGCAGCCAATTCAGATTCTGGATGCTATTTACGGACTTTCCCATGCTAAAAGCAAAGATGATTTCAGAAAAGCAGTTCAATTGGTTGCCGCTCCGGGACTGAATGTGATGTATGGCGATGCCAAGGGAAATGTGGCCTGGTGGGCAACTGGTAAATTGTATAAGCACAATAAAGGGGTAAATTCATTTTTTATCCTGGACGGTGCCAGTGGTAAAGATGACATTACGGAATATCTGGATTTTTCAAAAAATCCATCTGCTGAAAATCCGAATTGGGGATATGTTTATTCTGCCAATAATCAACCGGAAGCAGTTGACGGCTATTTGTACCCCGGGTATTATCTGCCGGAAGATCGTGCGAAAAGAATTTCAGGATTATTAGACCCAAAATCAGACTGGGATAAAGAAACGATCAGTAAAATGATTTATGATAATACGTCTGCAGTTGTTCCCGCTACCGTTGAAAATCTAATTGCGAATGTCAATACTAATTCACTTTCCGCGGAAGAAAAACAGGCCATTACAGTTTTGAAGTCCTGGAAAGGAAGTCATAATGTGGCAGATGTTGCCCCAACCATTTACAATAAGTGGATTTATCTCTATTTGAAGAATACTTTTGAAGACGAAATGGGCGAGGATAATTTCAATTTGTTTGTCGGAATGCATTTAGCAAAGCAGATTATTGCGAAACAAATCAAAAATGAAAATTCAGTCTGGTGGGATAACATCAAAACAAACACCAAAGAAACCAGAAGTGATATTGTTTCAAAATCATTTCATGAGGCTATTGCAGCGCTTCAAAAACAGTTAGGCAATCAGGTTTCAGATTGGAATTGGGGAAAAGTACATACCGTTGAGCACGAACATCCGTTGGGGAAAATTGGGGCGTTGCGCAAACTGTTTAATGTCGGGCCTTTTGCAGATCCTGGATCGAATGAGGTAATCAATAATCAGTTTTTTAGTTTTAGCAGTGACGGAAAATATGATGTAAAAGGCGGACCTTCAACCAGAAGAATTGTTGATTTTTCCGATATTGAAAACAGCTGGAGTATTTTGCCAACAGGGCAATCGGGAAATCAGTTCGGCAAACACTATAACGATCAGGCCGAAATGTATAACGCCGGTAAATTCAGAAAAATGAAAATGAACAAAGAGGAAATCATAAAAACGTCAACCAAACTGGTATTAAAACCGCGGAAATAAAGGTTTCAAGTTTAAAACCTCAGAACCTTTGCTCCTTTGCCCCTCAGAACCTAAAAAAAACGGGAGATAAAAGTTTTAAACTTTTATCTCCCGTTTTTTTTACTTAGAAAGTAGATATTTACCCTTAACAATATCCCGGGCATAAATATCCAGATTATTAAGCAGGACTTTATTGGTCGTCATGGCATTTGTAGTTTGGTACGCACTGTCTTTTTCGTATGTTTTTAATAACGTCTCTAATTCGACTTCATCATAAAAAGCAAACATATTATAAACGGCTTCCCTGAAGTTTTTAAAATTGATGGTTTCCGTTATGGCCATGGTTTTCTGGTCGTTCCATTTCTCTTTAGAAGCGGTTTCGTTTATTTTGCCAAGGCAATAATCAACAAAATAAGTTTTGTAATTGGTAGCTTCAATAATTTTGTTGACTATAATGGTATTTTGTTGAGAAGGCAGCGGCACATGCGTAGAAGCAGTCTGAGAAATGCAGACAGACGGCACAAACATTGCTAATACTAAAATAAAAAAGGAAAGTATTTTTAAATTTTTCATAGGTTTTTTCAAAATTGTCCACAGCTTTTTTTTACTGTAAATCAGGTTGATTTGGGATTACAAGATCTTTTTTTCGGGCACGGCTAAAATAGTATTTTTTATTGTAAATGGTCAATAGAAAAATGACTTTCAGACAAAAAAACTCCGACCATACCTTTTTAATTTTGTAGTGTCAGAGTTCGTAAGATTATGATTACCCGTAATTGGATGTTGATTTTTTGTATTATTTTCGGGAAGACCGCATTGCCTTCACAATTTTGAGTTTTTTATCTTTTAGCAGTTTTTGATACGCTTCGGTTTCCCTTCCCAAAAGGGCAATTTTTCCGTTTTCATTATGATGTACGCCCCAGCCATAACGCTTGGTTAATGGAGAAGCACGCAGGCAGGCTTGTCCTTTTGAAAAGAATTTTTCACGGGCTTCCTCATATTCAGATTCCGTTAAATCATTTTTGTCTGCAAAAACCTGAAATAAAACATCATCTGAAGAATATTCATACGGATGCTTGCTGATCATTTCAAATGTAATACCGGCAATAGTCTTTGCCTCTCCTTTTTGTTTGGGGATCTCACCACTCACCGCAGGACAATCTTCTGCAACTTCAATAAAAGTGTTTTCGTAGTTTGTGGTGTGAACTTTCATCTTATTTAGGTATAAAGGATAAATATAGCAATGCTAAAATAATGATTTTCAGATAAAAACTCCGATAACAGATTCTTAATTTCTGCTATCGGAGTTTACTAATTAACGAATATTGGTCTTATTATTTTTTGGAAATTTCTTCCAGAGCTTTTTTTCCGCTTTCATTTGTTGGATCCAGTTCTATTGATTTTTTATAATTTTCGATTGCCAGTTTAGTGTTTCCATCTTTCAGGTAAGCTTCTCCTAAACTGTCATACACATTTCCGGATTTAGGAAAAGTGGCAACATTTATTTTAAATATTTCGATAGCTTCTTTCGTTTTCCCGGTTTGCAGAAGTTGATATCCCACGTTATTCATGTCACCTTCCTTGATCCCGTAAGTAGGATCGTTTTTTACTTTTTGATACGTATCAATTCCGGCTGTCAGCCCTTTTGTTGCAAACACATCCAACAATTCAAAAGCCGTGGATTTTTTTGGCTGTTGATACGGCTGATTGTATAAAATGGCTCTAATCGCCTCATTCATTTCTCCTAAAACAGTTCCTCCTGTGTTGTTTAAGATGACAACCATGTTTTTATCTGCCGGAAGACGCGATATAATAGTATTAAACCCGTTGATACCGCCGCCATGTTCGATCACCTTTAATTTGTCCTTACCTCCGTTTGCAAACTCTCCGATAAACCATCCGTATCCGTAAGCCTCGTCACCTGTGCGGATATACGGTTTATATAGCAAATCCATTGATGCTGGCGAAAGTAATTTATTCTTATAAAGTGCCTGATCCCAAAGGTATAAATCCTCAACAGTACTGTACAAAGAACCTGCAGCGTACGGAATACTCATGTCAATATACGAAGCATTAGTGATCGTTTTGCCTCTTTTTTCATAACCTGCCGCTCTGTTTTTTAGTATAATATCACTGTGGTCATAACCCGTGTTGGTCATTTTCAATGGGGTCAGGATCGTTTCCTGCAAATACTGCTCGTATGATTTGCCAGTAATTTTTTCAACAATATAACCCAGTAAGAAATACCCGGAATTGCTGTAATTAAATTTTTCACCCGGCGTAAATTCAAGTGGTAAGTTTTGGAATGTCTTTACAAAATCTGCCGGAGTAAAGGGATTTCGGCTCTGATCTTTGAAAAAATTAGGGAAAGAAGTATAATTTGGTATGCCCGACGTGTGGGTAAGCAAATGATGGATGGTGATTTTATCGCCGGTTGCTTTCGGATAATCCGATAAGTAAGTGGTAATGGGCACATCTAATTTTAGTTTGCCTTCTTCTGCTAACTTCACAATTAAAAGCGCCGTAAATTGTTTGCTGATAGAACCCAGCCTGAATTTGGTATTGGGCTGGTTTGGAATATTCCATTCCATATTAGCGAGACCGTATCCTTTTTTGAAAATTACTTTTCCATGTTCAGAAACCAGTACTGATCCGTTAAGTTGTCCATAAGTATTGTAAAGGCTCATTAACTGGTCAATTTGCTTTGCTTTGTCCTGAGCAAAAGACAGTGTGATGGTAAAAAATGCAATCGCACAAACGGCAATTGATTTTAATAAAGAACGGTTTGATTGTTTTTTCATAATGATTGATGATTAGTTGTAAAGATTAATAATTTATTCTTGTAGGCTAATCTGTTAGACGACCAAATTTTTATTTCGTTTCAATATTAATCCTTTTTTTCTTCTTTTTTTAATGAATACCTGTCAGAGGTTAACTAAGGTTGTTTTTATAAGGCCTGTTCTCGTAAGTAACGATTCGTTTCAATTTCCAGTCTTTGCCTTTTCGCTCCCAGATATGAATGAATTTTCCGGTTCCTTCCGGAATATCATTGGTAAAAAAAGTATGTTCTCCGACTTGTACGGCGCCAAAATCGCCTAATTTATCAATAGTGCAGCGGTCTAATTTCCGCGTTACTTTTTCGGCTCGGGTGTAATTTCCCGACAAAGCTTTTATTTCGTTGCCATAAGGGATATTAAATCCGTATCGGTCATCATAAAATTCGACATCATCGCCTATTATCTTTTTAAAAAGAGCAGCATCACACTGATTGAAGGCCACATCAAAAAGCAGGCTGTCCATTTTGATAATTTCAGTTTTTAACTGATCTGTTTTTAAATCTTCACTCTTTGTCTGGGCTAATGCTTCCCTGCTTAAAAACAGCATAAAGAGAACTAGTATGTTTATCATTGGTAGCATATTTAAATTTTTAGTACTTCAATTACTTAGTTTCAATATCAATCAGTCGTTTTCCGTTTTTACCTAAGTAGTGTAAAAGTAATTTTTCGTAAACTTTATAGCCATCATCAACATTCGTAAAAATAAGTAAGCCTTGTTTGGTTTTGGGTAATATAAAAACAAGAGTCTGAGCGCCTTTATCAGAACCCCCGTGAGATAAAGCATATTCCCCGTTTTCTAGATCATATTTTTCAAAACCTAATCCAAAATGTTTGCCTTTTTCTGTTTCGACCTGATTGGTCGTCATTTCATCAAAAATCTTTTTGCTCAAACCGTCGCCATTCATTACGCTGCATAAAAATGTTCCGTAATCTTCAATCGTAGTCAGTAAATCATCCGCAGCATTTGCTGTTTTATTTTTATGGGTTTCATACGCATTTCCCTTGTTGTCGTATCCGGTTGCAAATCTGGATTCATCGGTTTTTTTATCCCAGGAATACTGGGTATCTGTCATTTTAAGAGGTTCGAATATCAGTTCAGAAGCCAGTTGATTTAATGTTTTGTGAAATTTACTTTCCAGCGCTTTTCTCAAATATTCCAAACCTTCACCAGAATATTGATATTTTGTTCCGGGTTTGAATTTAAAATCCAGTTTACCCGATTCGTTCATAAATCTCCAATTCGGAAAACCTGTCTGGTGACTTAAAATAAGCCTCGTCGTCAGTAATCTGTTATTCGGGTCATTGGCGATATCAGGATCTGTCCAGTATTTGTAAACAGGTTCGTCTAAATCCCATTTTCCTGAACTGACCAGTTTTAATGCTACGATTGCTGTTATGGGCTTGGTTAATGAAGCTAAATTCCAAATCGTGTTATACGGTGCCGGAACTCCTTTTTTGAGTTCGCCATATACTTTTATTTCCTGCAGTTTTCCGTTGTTGATAACGCCGATCCCAAGTGTTGGAATATTATTTTGTTTCAGCCATTTTTCAATTTCGGGATCATTGTCAAAAATGCTTGCTTTAGTTCCGGCCGTATTTTCGCTCTGATGATCGTAACTAAAAGAACGTCTCAGTTTCCATACACCGTTTTCTAATAGCCAAACGTGGGTAAATCTTGCTGTGCTGCCAAAATGTTCTTTTGCATTCGCCAGAGATTCATTTTTGCCTGCTGATTTTTCATAAAACTGATGAATTCCGTTTTGTAAAGCGCCATACAAAACACCTTTTTTGTATAACGGGAAAACTTCGGTACTGTTTGGCACTAAGTATCTTCTGGATTGATAAGTTCCGACTGAGCCACACAAACCTTTTTTAAGATTTTTCAGGAATAAAGCTTTGTCAGAAATACTGTCTTTGTCGTGATAAAACTCAAAGTTGTCGCTTAATAGGTTTTCAAATTGTGAGATGTCGCAAGTATTGAAGCCAACATTAAACAGAAGGCTGTCTCGGGACATAATAGTCTGGTACAATGCTGAGGTTTTTTCTTCCTGGGAAAATCCAATATGGAACTGAAAAAGTAGTATTCCAATTAAAATTGCTTTTAACCGGAAAATTGATTTGTTGATTTTCATTTTGTGATTGATTGATGATTAATGATTTACAAAAATACCTCAATCGGAGTTTACAAAATTGTACAAATGCGAATATTACCTTTTTTGGGAAAGAAAATACAAACTTGAATTGAACATTTTGGGAGTTGTTTTCGTCACATCTTTAAACTTTTTTATAAAATGTGACTGGTCAAAGTATTTGTTGTAAAGGGCAACATCGGTCAGGCTTAGTTTTTCCTGGCTCATCGTGAGCATCTGGTCTACCGATTTCCTGAATTTCAGAATCTGAATGTATTTTTTGATCGTTAGTCCCGTCGCAGTTTTAAACTTAATTTGCAATAACCGCTGAGAAAGGTCTAAGATTTTTCCAATTTCCGAAACCGAAATTTCTTCATCATGATGTTTGATGATTTCACAGATTTTTTCGACCAAATTTTTATTTGGATTAGCAGTATTTAATTCTTCAAAATAGGAATTAACGATATTTAATAATAAAGAAATATCGCTGTTTAAATCAGCATCGGTTTTAGTTGAAAAGGGCAGTTCTTTTGAGTCAACTTTAATAATAGAATCAGAGAAATCACTTAAATCATAATTCGGAAACATCGAAAGTGTCCAGGCGTGTAGTTGAATGATCGTAACTTTAGTTTCAGGCTGAATATTGACTAAAACCTTATTCGTCATTTGCGAGCAGAAATAAAACCCTTCGTTCATTTCGTACTTCTTTTTACTCGTATGAACTTCTATGAAATTTCCATTAATAATCGCGAGATTGAAACAGCCATTGGGCAAAACCAGTTTGTTTTCGATTAAAGTCTGGCCCGTGCTATTATCCAGACACCAGATTTTAGTAACGAATCTTTCGCACTTTTCACTCACATAATGTTCAGAGTATAGGTTCATTTTTTTTAGGTTCAGAGTGTCAAAGGTACAAAGGTGCAGAGGTTTTTGTTCACTTGCATAAAATACCACCTAGCAAAAGGCTGACCAATAGAAAAAGATTCGTTTTTTAAAGGAATTCCGGAAAATAATTTCTTTTAGTCGCAGCCCATTCTTCAGCAATGATACTGTAGTAAACATCATCTTTGCTTTTTCCCTCAGAATCAACATAATTATTTCTAAATATTCCTTCTTTTAAGGCACCGAGTTTTTCAATCGCACTTTGAGACCTTTCATTTTCAAGATCAGCACTAAATTGTATTCTTCTGAATTGAATATTTTCAAAGCCAAAATTCAATAATTCAAACTTACAGGCTTTGTTTAAGCCCGTTCCCTGAAATTCTTTTGCGTACCAGATCCAGCCAATTTCACATTTTTGACTCGCCTGATTTAAGTAGCCGTATCTGGTGCTTCCGGCCACTTTGTTGGTGGTTTTGTCGATAATCAAAAACGGATAACAGATTCCGGCTGCTTTTTGTTTTAACGTATTTGTAGTATAATTTTCAAAATCAAGATCATTTCGGACATACATCCCCATGTATTTCCATATTTCGTCATCAAAAATGATAGCTTTGAGTTCGATGTTTCTTTCATTTTCAAAAGGAAGCAGCAGGACTTTCTCGTTTTCTAAAATAATATTTGTTTGTAATAATTCTGTTCTCATAAGTTTTTTTTGGTTGGAATTTCCTCGCAAAGACGCAAAGTCGCAAAGTTTTCAAAGCGTGCTGTCATTTCGACCGAAGGGAGAAATTGCATTAGAAACTCCTTAAAGAAAGTCAACAATCTTTGTCTAATTTCTTTTGTGATTTCTTCCTTCGGTCGAAATAGCAAAAAGCTTTGCGCCTTTGCGAGATTATTTCTTTAGCGAAAATAGTCTTTTCCAAATGGCAAATAAATCATTAAAAACGAGAATTTGTTATGAAAAACAGAGTTGCATGAGGGATTACTTCACATAATTTTATTTTAATTGGAGTTCAGTGAATTTCATTTGAAACGGCATCCTTTTGTGGCAATGCGCGGTGCTATTTTCAGCCACAAAAGATACAGTGGATAGCCCGACCCGCTTTTTTCGCCAGGTCATGCTCATATAAATCATAAATATTTCCTTTATTTTTAAGCTCTTGTAGAATTATTACTTATTTTTACGATCTTATTATTTAGATTATTTTTGATGCAAACTCCACTTAAAATTGCTGTTGTCGGTTCTGGATTGGTAGGATCACTTTTGGCAATTTATCTTAAAAAAGCAGGTCACACCGTTCATGTTTATGATCGTAGTCCCGATATCCGTCAAATAAATTTTTCGGGACGTTCCATCAATCTGGCGATGTCTAACAGAGGCTGGAAAGCGCTGGATGGTGTTGGAGTTGGTGATTCGGTTCGAGAAATCGCAATTCCCATGGACAAACGCGCCATTCATTTGGTTGATAAACTCAATTTTCAGAATTACGGTCAGGAAGGGGAATCGATTTATTCGATTTCACGAGGAACGCTGAACAGGAAGATGATCGACCTGGCAGAACAAGCCGGAGCAGAATTTTTCTTCGATCAGAAAATCTGGGATGTGACGCTGAGTGATGCAACGCTTCATATTGGCGAAACCGAAAGAGGAGAGTGGGAGGAGAAGAAATTTGATATGGTTTTTGGTGCCGATGGCGCTTTTTCCAGAATCAGACACCGAATGCAACGCCAGAGCATGTTCAATTATTCGCAGGAATTTTTGAATATGGGTTATAAAGAATTAAATATTCCGGCAAATTCAGATGCTTCACATAAATTAGATAAAAACTCTTTTCATATCTGGCCGCGCGGCGAATACATGTTAATCGCGCTTCCCAATCTTGATGGCAGTTTTACCTGTACGTTGTTTATGCCTTTTGAGGGTGAAAATTCATTCGCCTCCTTAACAGACCGCAAAATGGTAGAAGATTTCTTCGAGAAAAACTTCCCGGATTCAATAGAAGTAATTCCCGAACTGGCAGAAGATTTCTTTAAAAATCCAACCAGTACTCTGGTTACCATGAAATGTTTTCCGTGGACATACGAAGATAAAATTGCCTTAATCGGAGATGCCTGTCACGCTATTGTTCCGTTTTACGGACAAGGAATGAATGCAGGTTTTGAAGATATTACGGTTTTAAATGAAATGATTGAAAAGTACGGCGATGACTGGAAAAAAGTGTTCTCCGAATATCAGATTTCACGTAAACCCAATGCTGATGCAATTGCGGAACTTTCGTATCGTAATTTTATGGAAATGAGCACAAAAACGGCAGATGAAAAATTCTTGCTGCAAAAGAAAATCGAAAAAGCATTTTCAGATAAATACCCAGACAAATGGATTCCGTTATACAGCCGAGTAACCTTTAGCGACCGCCCCTACGCAGAAGCTTTGGCCATTGGTGATTTCCAAAACGGAATTATGGAAGAGATTTTAAAGTTGGACAATATAGAAAATATTTGGAACAGCCCGGAAATCGAAAATAAAATTCTGGAGTTGTTGCAAAAAGCGTAATGTTTTAAAACATGTAAGTTATATAAGTTCATATAAAAATCGTGCGTGTAGATTAAATGAACTTATATAACTTATATGGTTAGTTTTTTTACTTCTTGAATATTTTCGAAAGAACTCCAAAAACACCTCTGATAAAAGTAGCACTTGTAACCACTTTTAAAACAGATTTAGTAACAACACTTGCTGTACTTTGTTCTGATTTTGAAGAACTTGCCGGAGCTTGTTCTTCCTGTTCAGCAGCCTGATTGGAGCTTTGGATTTTTTTAGTCAGGATTTCATAGGCACTTTCACGATCCATTTCCTCACTGTATTTTTTTACCAATTTCGATTTGTTGTTGATGGCTTCAATTTCATCGGCAGACAAAACATCCATTCGGCTCATTGGGGCACGCATCATGGTGGCTACAAGCGGTGTTGGAATTCCTTTTTCATTCAATGCGGTTACCAGTGCTTCTCCAATTCCCAGATTGGTCAGTAATTCATCTGTTTTGTAATAGACGGAAGTAGGGTAGTTGTCTGCTGTTTTTTTAATAGCCTGTCTGTCATTGGCAGTAAAGGCTCTTAGCGCATGCTGGATTTTTAATCCCAATTGTGCCAGAACACCACTCGGAACATCCATTGGGTTTTGGGTTACGAAATAAACGCCAACTCCTTTAGAACGAATCAGTTTTACAATCGTTTCAATTTGTTCTAAAAGAGCCTTGCTGGCTTCATTAAAAATTAAATGTGCTTCATCAATAAAAATGACCAGTTCAGGCTGATCGGCATCTCCTTTTTCAGGCATTTGCTGATAAATTTCGGCCAGTAAGCTCAGCATAAAAGTAGAGAATAACTTAGGCTTATCCTGAATATCCGTTAAACGAATGATATTTACATAACCTTTTCCATTTTCATCAATTCGCATCAAATCATCAATTTCGAAAGATAATTCACCGAAAAACAAATCTCCTCCCTGTTGCTCCAATTCAATTATTTTTCTCAGAATAGTTCCGGTCGTAGCAGTTGAAATTTTGCCGTAAGAAGCCGTAATTTCATCTTTTCCTTCTTCCGTAATAAAATTGATGACTTTTTTGATGTCTTTCAAATCCAGCAAAGGCATCTGATTGTCATCGCAATATTTGAAGATTACCGATACCACGCCGGCCTGCGTATCATTCAGATCCAAAATTCGGGAAAATAATACAGGTCCGAATTCTGAAACAGTAGCACGTAAACGGACTCCGTTTTGTTTGGATAAGGACATCAGTTCAACCGGAAATGCAGCTATATTATAAGGTATATTTATTTTACTATGTCGTTCTGTAATAAAGCCTTCTTCTTTTCCTTCTTTTGCAATTCCGCTAAAATCACCTTTTATGTCCATCATTAAAACAGGAATTCCGGCATTCGATAATTGTTCTGAAAAAACCTGAATAGTTTTCGTTTTCCCGGTACCGGTTGCACCTGCTATTAATCCGTGTCTGTTTAAGGTTTTTAAAGGAATTTTGACATGCGCTTCAGCAAGTGGTTCTCCGTCAAGAATGGCGCCTCCCAGAATAATACTGTCCCCTTTTGATGAATAGCCATTGTTTATTTCCTGAATGAAATTATCTTTTTTATTCATGATTTTATTTGTAATTTAGATGATTATAAGAGTTTTGCTTTGTTTTTTAACAATTTGGCCTAGTTTTTTTTAGTAGGAAAAAGCTTTTCGCTGTTAAAAATAAAACAAAAAATAATTTCGCAACTTTTTAAGAAGATATCAACGGAATGTTTGAATATTTACTAAAACGTTGTAATTTTCCCAGAAATCATCCTGTTTTTTGTTTTATCTAAAAAACAACGGTGGCAATTTAATGAGATATTTTTTAAATTGACGTTAAATTTCCTTCAATAAAATTAAAAAAAGTTTTTTTATTTAAACTAAACGTATAAATTTGCTCCTCTACAAGTTAAATATAACTAAAAAATAAAAATTATTTAAAACTATTAAAATTAAAAAAAATGGCAAACGTTAAAGTTAAAAAAGAAAGTACTTCAAATGGAGGAGGAATGATTACTGGAATCATTATTGTTGCGTGTATTTTGGTTGGGGTCTTTATTTGGAAAGTAATCATGGGAGATGCTGCTAACTTCGAGGGAGGGAATCCTGAAACTGGACATCCAATCAATACATTAGGTCAGGTATATAAAGGAGGATTCATTGTACCAGTTTTGTTAGGTATGTTTTTAATGGTTGTTGTATTTTCAATTGAAAGATTTATCGTTATCGGAAAAGCAGCTGGAAAAGCTAATTTAGATAAATTCATGAAAAGCGTTCAGGGAAGTATTAAAGAAGGTAACATCGAAGCTGCAATCGCTTCATGTGACAAACAACAAGGTTCAGTTGCAAATGCAATTAAATCTGCTTTAATTAAATACCAGGACGTTAAAAAAGAAGGATTCAACAGTGAAGAAGCTTCAGAAGTAATCCACAAAGAAATCGAAGAGGCAACTTCATTAGAAATGCCAATGTTAGAAAAAAATATGACTATCATCTCTACTTTAGTATCATTAGGAACTTTAGGAGGATTATTAGGAACTGTATCTGGTATGATTAAAGCGTTT
Source organism: Flavobacterium circumlabens (assembly GCF_004345565.1). Classification (GTDB taxonomy): domain Bacteria; phylum Bacteroidota; class Bacteroidia; order Flavobacteriales; family Flavobacteriaceae; genus Flavobacterium; species Flavobacterium circumlabens. The sequence continues at coordinate 313,517 of NZ_SLWA01000008.1, forward strand.
GGTGCGTTAGCTTCTGCTGGAACTCCAGACCAGGCTGCTCTTGCAACAGGTATTTCTGAAGCACTTATCAACACTGCAACAGGTATCTCTACTTCAATCCTTGCAATTGTATCTTACAACTTCTTTACAGCTAAAATTGATGATTTAACTTACTCTATCGATGAGGCTGGTACTACAATCGTAAACACTTACAGAAGATTCAGAGGAAGTTTGAAACAATAATTAATTTTTGATATTAATTATCAAAATAATAAAATAAAAGAGAATGGCTAAATTAAAAATGAAAAAAAAGTCAACATCGACAGATATGACTGCCATGTGTGATGTTGCGTTCCTTTTGCTTACGTTCTTTATTTTGACCGCTACAGCTAAAGTGCCGGAAGCACTTCCTGTAGATATGCCTTCTTCTGTTGCTCAAACTAAATTGCCTGATACGGATTTAGCTATTATTACAATAGGTAAAGGCGCAGATGGAAAAAGTAAAGTGTTCTTTGACATTAAAGGAAGAGAGATTCGTAAAAGAACTCTTGAAGGAATGGGAGCAAAATTAGGTGTGAATTTCTCAGAAGAAGATAAAACTAAATTTGCTTTAATGGATGACTTTGGTGTGCCATTAGCAAATTTAAAGCAAATCATCGACATGAAAGCGTCTGATAGAACTAAAGCTAATCAACCTGGAATCCCAATGGATTCTTTAAACAATCAATTAAAAGACTGGCTTTTGGTTTCAAGAAGAGCTGCGATTGATATTGATAACAAAGAATTGCAAATTGCAATAAAAGGTGATGCTAAAGAAGAATATCCACAAATCAGAAAGATCATGGATATTTTACAAGATCAGAAAATCAATTCCTTTAACTTAGTTACTGGTATGAGAGATAAAAACTTTTAATTAAAAAAGATACACTAAAATGGCTGAATTAAATACCGGCGACGGTGGTGGCGGAAAAGGTGGTAAAGTAAGAAGTAAAAAGCAGAATTCTAAGGTCGATTTAACGGCAATGGTGGATTTGGCATTCTTATTGATCACATTCTTTATGTTAACCACATCGTTGTCAAAACCTCAATCGATGGATTTGTCTCTGCCAGATAAAGATCCTAATCAGAAAGATACGAAGGATACCAAAGTAGATGAGAACCGTACGATGACTGTAATGCTGGCGGGTGATAATAAGATGGTTTATTATATGGGATTGCTTGCAACTCCTAAAGTTGGACCAAAAGATATCACTTATGGTAAAAACGGAATTCGTAAAGTTTTATTGACTCAAAAAAGAGCAGTTCTGGCTTATTCTACAGCTTTAGGAAAACCTAAAAATGGAATTATAGTTATTATTAAGCCAACTAAAAAATCAAATTACCGTAATTTGGTTGATATCTTGGATGAAATGGCTATCACCGGAGTTGAAACTTATGCTATCGTTCCTGAGTTTTCACCTGAAGAAACAAAATTGGTAGAAAAAAAATAAGAGCAATCTTGTTTTGTTGATACCCTAATACTCAAGAAAAATGAAATTAGATATAATTAAAAATCAGTGGCTTGATATCGTATTCGAAGGGCGTAATAAGATCTATGGTGCATATGAGTTAAGAAAATCGAACCGTAAGACGACTGTAAAGGCGCTTGTTATTGGTTCGCTTATTTTTAGCTTTGCTGTTGCGGCTCCTCTTATTGCAAGCTTATTACCAGATTCTGAGGAAGAGGTAGTGAATAACGATATTAAAATTGCGACAGTAAAGATTGCTCCTAAAAAAGAGGAGATTAAGCCAAATCAACCACCACCACCACCACCACCACCAAAAGTGGATCAGGTTAAATTTGTGAAACCGGTAGTTGCTAAAGCAAATGAAATTACTGAAGACCCACCAAAAATTGTGGATCTTAAGGATAAGAAAGTAGGTAACGAAACTATCAAAGGAGATCCGGATGCAGTTTTAACTGTAGATGAACCAGTTGGTAAAGGACCGGTAACTGAAATCATACAGGAAGATAATAATGTTTATAATACAGCTGGTATCGAGGTAAAACCTGATTTCCCGGGAGGTATTGAAAAATTCTACAAATTCGTAGGAAACAATTATAAAACTCCTGAAGAAGAAGGTTTAAAAGGTAAAGTATATGTTACTTTTGTAGTTGAAAAAGACGGTTCATTAACCGACATTAAAGTTTTAAGGGATATCGGTTACGGTACAGGAGCAGAAGCAATTCGTGTTCTTAAAAAATGTCCAAAATGGACTCCCGGCGAGCAAAATGGTAAAAAAGTTAGGGTACTTTACTCTCTTCCTATTACTATTCAATCTGCAGAATAATGTTAAAAGATATGCTTAATAATATTCAGAAGAAATCGCTCAAAGAGCGATTTCTTCTTGTTTTAGGAATACTGTTTTTTTTAATATATCTTGTACTGGGTTTAATGATTATGTTCTGGAAGAAACTTCCATTGGATATGGAACCCAAATATAGATATGCTTTTGGCGGATTGCTGATCGTTTATTCGGGAATTCGTTTTTTGAGATTAATTAATTCAAACGCAGAATAAGTATGTTGAAATATAGCAAAGTTGCAGGTTTGGTTGTTTTTGTTTTTTTGTTTGCCATGTGCAACCAAAAAAGTAAAAATGAAGCTGATAAAGAGACAATTTTAAAAGGGTCACTTGATATTACCGTAGATGAGACAGTAAAACCGATTATTGAAGATCAGGTAGCTGTTTTTGAGGGAACTTACTATGGTTCGAAAATTTCAATAACTCCTAAGTCTGAATCAGAATTAATAAATGATTTATTAAATCAACGTACAAAAGTTGTAGTTACTGCCAGAAATCTTACAAAAGAAGAATTGACAAGATTTAAGAAAAGTAAAATTCAGCCTAGGGTTACGCCTTTCGGAACAGATGCTATTGCTTTTATTTCAAACAAAAGTAATAATGACACATTAATTGCGTTGAAGACAGTAATCGATTTTATGCAGGGTAAAGCTGATCCCAGATTTGACGGTCTTGTATTTGATAATCCAAATTCAAGTACAGTACGTTATATGAAAGAATTGGCCAAAGTAAAAGATTTGCCGGCAAAAGGTGTTTTTTCTTTTAAAACTAACGACGAAGTGATTAAATTCGTTTCGGAGAATGATGGTATGATTGGAATTATTGGCATGAATTGGCTTTCACAACCATCGCCAAATATGGATGATGTATTAAAGAATATAAATGTTTTGAGTGTTAAAGGTCTAAATAGTGATAAGTACTATAGCCCGACTCAAAATGATCTTGCTGAATTGAAATACCCTTTGGCACGTGATTTGTATATTATAAACTGTCAGGGTTATACTGGTTTAGGAATGGGACTGGCCTCATTTATATCTGGAGACATTGGACAGCGTATTGTTCTAAAATCGGGATTGTTGCCTGTTAGAACTCCGGTTAGAAAACTTAGTATTAGAAAAGAAATTATAAAAGATAAAGAATAAATTAATTACTATAAAGATGAATAAATTTAAAATTTTTAGTCTTGCCTTAGTTGCATCAGCTTCTGTTGCAAAAGCGCAAGACATCAACGAAGCTAAAAAAGCAATTGATGCTGAACAATTTCAAAAAGCAAAATCGTTGCTGAAATCAATTATTAAAGCAAAACCATCTGACGGTGAGGCAAATTTTGTGTTGGGTAATGTATACTTAAATCAATCTGTCGTGGATTCAGCTAAAATCTATTACCTAAATGGATTAGAAGCATCTGACAAGAAAAATTTAAACTACATTGGACTAGGTCAATTAGATCTTGATAGTAAAAATGCAGCCGGAGCTCAGGCTAATTTTGCTTTAGCAACAAAAGATATTAAACGTAAGGATGTAAATGAATTTATTTACATTGGTAGAGCTTATATGAATTCAGTAAATCCTGATTATAAAAGTGCCATTACCAGCTTACAAAAAGCTTTAGCAATCGAACCTCAAAATCCTTCTGCACTTTTGGCAATCGGTGATGCTTATTATGGGGCAAGTAATCAAAATGATGCTTATAAAGCATATCGTGATGCGTTTACAGCAGATCCAAAACTTTTAAGAGCAAAAATGCAATTGGGAGTTTTATTAAAAGGAGCTAAATCATACGAAGAAGCAATTAAAGCTTTTAATGAAGTTATTGCGTTAAACCCTAATTATGGTCCTGTTTACAGAGAATTAGCTGAAACATATTACAAATGGGGAAGAAATAAAACATCTACTGCCAAAGTTAATATGCAAAATGCAATTACAAATTATGAGAAGTATTTAAGTCTTACAGATTACTCTTTAGATTCTAAAATGCGTCATGCGGATTTCTTAATCTTAGTGAAAGATTATAAAACGTTAGAAACTGTTGCAAATAAGATGATTGCTGAGGATAAAGTTAATCCAAGAATTTACAGATATTTGGGATATGCTGCTTACGAAAACGGAAATGTTGATGTAGCAATTAAATCTATTGAAGATTTTATCAAAGTACCTTCAAACAAAGTAATCGGTAGAGACTATTTGTATTTAGGTTTATCTAAAATTAAAAAAGGAACTAACGCTGAAGGTGTTGTTGATCAGGCTGCTTTTGATGCCGGTGTAGCTGATATCAAAAAAGCAATTGAACTAGAGCCTCTAGTAGTAGAAGAACTTGCTGATTTAGGAAAAGCATTATTTGGTAAAAAACAGTTTGCACAAGCTGCTACTATTTTTGAACTTGCTGTTAATAACAGTGAATCTAAAAATTATTTAGATGATAATGTTTATTATGGTATTTCACTTTATTATGCTAATGTAAATAAAGCTGCCGGTGCTGCTCCAAATGCTGAAGCATTAGCGAAGGCAGAAGCTGCTTTCGACAGAGTTTTGGTTGCTTCTCCTACTTACGATGAAGCTTACTTGTACAAAGGAAGAATCAATAACGTACTTGAAAAAGATGATTTAATTATTAAAAATTACGAAGAGTATGTAACCAGAACAACTGCTAAAGGTGCTGAAGAATTGGCAAAACCTGCAACAGTTAAGAAAATAGTGGAAGCTTACAATAGTATTGGTGCTAGTTATGCTAATACTGATAAAGCTAAAGCGGTTGAGTATTTCAATAAAAGTTTAGCTTTGGATCCTGCAAATACTTATGCTGCACAATCTGTAAAAGCTTTGAAATAGTCTGAGCTCTTATTATACTAAATAAAAAACCGATAGTTCGCTTTGAACTATCGGTTTTTTTATGTTCCGTATTTAATTGACTATCTTTGCACTTTAAAATAAAATAATGTTAGCTAAAGAAATACAATTAGAAGTGAATAAAGGCGCTATGTTGCCTTTGATGGAAGAGTTTTATACGATTCAGGGAGAAGGTTTTCATACAGGAACTGCTGCTTACTTTATAAGAATTGGAGGTTGCGATGTTGGTTGTCACTGGTGTGATGTGAAGGAAAGCTGGAATGCAGAATTACATCCGCCAACAAGTGTTGATTTGATTGTAAAAAATGCTTCGGTCTACGCAGATACTGTCGTAATTACTGGTGGAGAACCCTTAACTTGGGACATGACTTTGTTGACGCAACAATTAAAAGACAGGAATTTAAAAGTTCACATTGAAACTTCTGGTGCTTATCCGTTATCCGGAACCTGGGATTGGATTTGTCTTTCTCCTAAAAAGAATAAATTGCCAACTCAGACAGTATATGATAATGCGCATGAATTAAAAGTGATTATATACAATAAACATGATTTTATATTTGCAGAGGAACAAGCTGAATTGGTAAATGATAATGCTATTTTATTTCTTCAGCCGGAATGGAGCAAAAAAGAAGAAATGACCCCATTGATTGTAGACTATGTAATGAATCATCCAAAATGGAGAGTTTCGCTCCAAACACATAAATATTTGAATATTCCTTAAATCAGACAAAACAAAAAGCGCTTCCATGGAAGCGCTTTTTGTTTTTAGAAGTATACACAATGTGTAAAAATGAAACAATTGCTGTTTATTTCCAGTTTTTATCTTTTTTCAGAGTAGTGATATGAGCCAAATGATGATTTCCATGCCAGGCATAAGTAGCGATCATTTGTTTTATCTTAATTTCAGAATTACTTTCCGGATGTATAAAGCTTCTTTCGAGGTCTGTTTCAGATAAACTCTTTAGTAGATAAGCCAATCTCAAATGTAATCCTTCCAATAAATATAAAGTAGGTTGTATTGGCATCGCTAAATTATCTTGTAATGCAGACCATAAAACTTCATCATATGCTTTTATTACAGGATTGTTTTCAGTCAGAGCCCATTTGATTCTTATAAAACAGTTCATATGACTTTCGGCACAATGATGAATTACTTGTCTGACCGTCCATCCGCCTGGACGATACGGCGTGTCAAGTTGTTCGTCTGATAAAGAAAACGTTTCCTGTTTTAGTTTTTCCGGGAATTGTGCAATTTCCTCCATTTTTCCTGAAAGATATTCTTTTGAATAGGCTGAAGGAGCAATGAATTTCCCTATCGGATATTTTAATTTTTCTAAATCTGAATTTTCCATAAATTAAAAATCTAATATTAAATAGAAAGTCTGGCTAAATAATCATAATGTTCAGCTTCTAAAATAAGTTCACATTTTAACCCATTCGCAACAGCTGCATTTTGAAGCGTATTGTAGTCTAAGTACAGCCAATTGAAAGGTTCTTCTTTTTCTCCTTTATAAGAAATATTAAAAACAAGTTCGCCGTAATAATCGGTACTGGACGGAATCCATTTTCCACCGTCTTCATCTTCATCAAACATATAAATAATATCCGAGCTGTCTAATAGAATTTGTCCGCCTGGTTGTAATAGTGATTTTAATTTTGATAAGTATTGATTGCAATTTTCCATCTTTCCAAAAATGCCGACACCATTCATTAATAATACGATTGTATCAAATTTTTCTTCCTCAAAATCTAATAGGTTTTGAACCTTAGCATTTTTTACACCTCGAAGTTTGCAGGTCTCTATTGCTTTTTCTGAAATATCAATAGAAGTGACGTCCAGATTACGGTCGTTTTGTAATGATAAACTGTGGCTTCCGGCTCCGCAGCCTACATCTAGGATTTTTCCACTCGCCAATTGTAACGCTTTTTGCTCTATTTTTGGCATTTCATCATAAGAACGAAATAAATAATCAACACTCATTTCGTCTTCTTCAGAGATCGAAGTTTCTGTAATAATATTTTCCGGCGAATTATTGGTTTGAAAGTCGAACATTGCCTTTCCAAAAAGATCTTTCATTGTATTTTAGTTCAAAGTTTACGGTTTCAAGTTTAAAGTTGTTTAATTTTGCAAATCAACTTTAAATTTTAAACTTGAAACAAATTTTAAATAGCTTAAATAAGTTAGCCAAAGATAAGCATATCGAAAACAAAAAGTATTTTGATAAGCTTAAAAAGAAACAGCCTAAAAACTTAGACTATGTTATGCAGGAATTGCACGATAAGGAGTTTAAGAAAACAGACTGTCTGCAATGTGCGAATTGTTGTAAAACAACAGGTCCTTTGTTTACCCTGGCTGATATCGAAAGGATTTCGAAATCTTTCAGGCAAAAACCGCAGCAGTTTATCGAACAATACCTTCGCGTGGATGAAGATAAGGATTATGTGCTAAATAGTGTTCCTTGTACTTTTCTGGATAGTGAAAACTATTGTATGATTTACGAGGTACGTCCAAAAGCATGCAGAGAGTTTCCGCATACGGATCGTAAAAAGTTTCATCAGATTTCAGATCTTACTTTAAAAAATGTTGCGGTTTGTCCGGCAGCATATAATATTGTGGAGGAGATGAAGAAACGACTTCCGTTATAAATAATTTTTTTCCGGACTTAAATATAGTATAATTGTTTTTCGGAACAATTCATGTTTGCTTTTTTAAATGTATTTTTGACTCAGACGAAAGCGAAACACTAATAAAAGATAACTAAAAATTGAATCTAGAATATTTTATTGCTAAAAGACTTATTACTGCAAGAGATTTTAAAAGCAGTATTTCGGCCCCAATTATAAAAATTGCTATTTCGGCTATTGCCATTGGTATTATTATGATGTTGGTTTCGGTAGCAACAGGTATTGGTCTGCAGCAAAAAATCCGTGAAAAGGTTTCTGCGTTTAACGGTCAGATTGTTATTTCGAATTATGATAACAATAATTCCGAAGTAACCATAATTCCAATTTCTAAAAAACAGGATTTTTATCCCAATTTCAAATCCGTTCCTGAAGTGAGCCACATACAGGCAATTGCAAGTAAAGCCGGAATCATAAGAACAGAAAGTTCTTTTGAGGGGATCATTTTCAAAGGAGTTGGTTTGGATTACGATTGGAATAAGATAAAAGAATATCTGGTAGAAGGTAAATTGCCTGATTATTATAAAGGTATAAACGAGGAAGTGATCATTTCCAGATTTCTTGCTGATCGATTAGGTCTTAAAGTCGGAGATAATTTCAATACCTTTTTTATAAAAGAGGAGCAGGGCAAGATGCCAAACAGTCGTCGTTTCAAAATAACAGGAATTTTCAATTCCGGTTTTCAGAGTTTTGACGCAACTTATATAATTGGAGATATACGCCACATCCAGAGGATTAACAAATGGAATCCAGATCAGGTTGGAGCTTTCGAGGTTTTTGTAAAAGATTTTGATGAAATTAAAGAAACAGGAGATAAAATCTACGAGCAGACATCCTCAAGTCTAGATACTAAAACGATGATAGAGAAATACAGTTATATTTTTGACTGGCTTCAACTTTTTGATTTTAATATTATTGTTATTCTTGCGATCATGATCATAGTGGCTACAATTAATATGGTAGTTGCTTTATTGGTTCTTATTTTAGAGCGCACACAAATGATTGGAATATTAAAAGCATTGGGTGCAAACAACTGGGCGGTGAGAAAGATATTTCTACACAATGCATTTTATCTTATTATAAGAGGGCTTTTCTGGGGTAACCTAATCGGAATCTCATTATTGTTAGTACAACAGTATTTTGGAATCATTAAATTGAATCCTGAAAATTACTACGTCAACCAAGCACCGGTATATATTAACTGGGTATATGTAGTGCTGCTAAATTTACTAACCATCACCGTCTGTTTTCTGGTGCTGTTAATTCCGTCCTATATAATTACTAAAATATCTCCGGTGAAAGCCATTCGTTTTGATTAGTTTCTATTTCTATATATAACATACTATTTCGAATATCCACCCCGACAGGTTTTTAAAACCTGTCGGGTTTGTTTTTACGTATTACAAGAAGGGTATTGGAATTTGGAATTTAGTTATTTGGAATTTAGGTTTAAGAAACATCAAGGCTAGGGGGGTGGTTTGAAAAGAGGTATGCTATATATAAGTATTAAAGAATAAACTTTGCGCCTTTGCGTGAGCTAAGACTTTAAAGTTGGTTGTTTGGGAGGTCCTGTAACAATACAGGCATGATAACCCCCGTTTACCCCCAAAGAAAGACAAAAGAGGTTATTTGTTAAAAGAGCAGAAAAACGCTTTAGAATTGGAAGACCCGCTAAAAAGGGAGGCTGAGACAAAGTGTTCGTTAGATTAATCGCAGAGAGCTGTTGAAATTCCTTACAAAACCTAAAAAAGGTAAATTTGTAAAAACTCTGTTATCAGTGAGTTAAGAAAAAGTTTTGAAAAAGGTTGAAATTATATAAGTAAAAGTCTTGTAAATGTAAATAAAGGGACTACTTTTGCACCCGCAACAGCGACGGGCGTTCATCGAAATACTGACAGGCATTAGAATCAAAGGGA
>NZ_SLWA01000009.1 GCF_004345565.1 Flavobacterium circumlabens
CATCAGATAAAAATCCGCGGTTACCGAATTGAATTGGAAGAGATCATCTCGGCGATGTTAAGCTTTGAAGGTTTACAGCAAAGTGTAGTGGTAGGATTGGAAATCGATGGCGAGAAACATCTGGCAGGTTATTATACCGGAGAAGAGGTAGAAAGCAATTCGCTGAGAAAACACTTAGCAGGCTGTCTGCCGGAATACATGATTCCAACATATCTGACCGGTATCGAAAAATTCCCTTTAACACCAAACGGAAAAATAGACAAACGTGCCTTACCCAACCCAACAGAAGGAATCGTAAGGGAATATGTCGCAGCGACCAATGAAACCGAACGCGTCTTAATCTCGATTTGGGAAGAAGTAATCGGAAAAGAACAAATCGGAATCAAAGACAACTTTTTCGAACTCGGTGGCCATTCCTTGAAAGGAATTCAGATTGTATCCAGAATTTATAAGATTCTTTCGAAGAGAATAGAATTAAAAAATATTTTCATGTATCCCGTATTGGGTGATTTGGCAAACCTGATTATCAATGAAGATTTTGAGGAATACACGCCAATAACAAAAACGGCAGAACAGGAATATTATCCGCCATCCTACCCGCAGAAGCGTATCTGGATATTAGAAAAATTTGAAGCCTCGGGAGAAGTATACAACATGCCTAATACGTTTTGGCTGACCGGAAATCTCGATAGAGAGATCTTAAAACGAACTTTTGAAACCATCATAGAACGACATGAAGTTTTCAGAACGGTTTTCGTAGAAACGATGGAAGAACCACGTCAGAAAATTGTACCGTTTAAAGACATTGATTTTGATATTGATTTTGTTGATTTAAGAAACGAGGAGGAACCAAAAAGTTTTGCCGTCGCGTTGGCACAAAATGCTTCTCAGGAAATATTTGACCTCGGAGAAGATCTTCTGGTAAAAGTAAGTTTATACCAAACGGCTGATGATGAATACCTGTTCTTATTTAATATTCATCATATTATAGGAGACGAGTGGTCTTTACAAATTTTAAACAAAGAAATCATTGCCATATACAATGCCTATTCTAAAGGAGAAGAGCATCAGTTACCGGTATTAAATATCCAGTACAAAGACTTTGCAACGTGGCAGCAGAAGGAACTGAGTGGAGAAAATTTACAACGTCACAAAGACTACTGGAACGAAAAAATGGGAGGTGATTTAGTGCCACTGGACATCACTACCGATTTGGTACGCCCATTGTCCCGTAAATTTAACGGAGACCGACTGTACTTTACCATAGATGCTGAAACCACTAAAAAATTCCAAAAATTACTGGCCAAAGAAAACAGTACTTTATTCATGGGATTATTAACCCTGGTCAAAGCAATGATGATTCGCTACACAGGAAACGAAGAACTGATCATTGGAACAGCCATTACAGGAAGAAGTCATACGGACTTAGAAGATCAGATCGGATTCTACTCCAATACCTTGGCATTTAAAAGCCAGTATAAGGAAAAAGATTCCTTCTTAAGCTACCTGCAAACGGTAAAAACTACGGTTCTGGAAGCATTTGACCATAGAATTTATCCATTCGATAAATTAGTCGATGACTTAAAATTAGTACGGGATTTAAGCAGATCACTCTTGATCGATATCATGGTGGTATTACAGGATGCCAACGCAGATAACGAAAGTATACTGACGTTAAACGGAATGAACATTGCAGAAACGAATGTGCGAATGCCTATTAGTAAATTCGATTTATCGTATTATTTCAGAGAGCGTGACGGAGAATTAATCATGACCATTGAATACGATACCGATATATTTTTTAAAGATCGAATTGAAAAAATGGGAAGCCATGTGATGCAATTGTTAGCTTCCATCGTAGAGAATCCAATTGAAGAAATTTACGAATTGAATTATCTTCAAAAAGAAGAAAAACAGGTACTGTTATCAAAATTTGCCGGAAAAGGAACGATCAATATTCCGGATGAAACCCTTAGTGAATTATTTGAAAAACAAGTAATCATAAACGGGGATCGCACAGCAGTAGTGGACGGTGTTTATGAAATGACCTACAAAGAGCTGAACGAAAAAGCCAATCAGTTAGCGCAATACCTGAAAAATACTTACGATGCAAAACCGGAAGATGTAATCGGAATTATTGCCGAACACAATCAATGGCTGGTTATCAGTATTCTCGCCGTTGCAAAAACCGGAGCGGCCTATTTACCGATGAATTCAAAATCGCCAATAGACCGTATCAATTATCAACTGGAAGATGCCGGTGTTAAATTGGTATTGACCGATTATTTTGAAGAAAAATTAAAAGCAGAAACTTTCAAAGTGCCTCAGGAATGGTATCAGTTGGAACACTATCCGGTTACCAACTTTAAAAACAAGGCCAATACCAGTAACCTGGCGTATGTAATATACACCTCCGGTTCAACAGGAAAACCAAAAGGCGTAATGATTGAACAGGCAGGATTAATAAACCTTTGTGAATGGCATACAGCCTACTATGGACTAACGCACAAAAGCAGGGTCAGTATGTTTGCCAGTATCAGTTTTGATGCCAGTGTTTGGGAATTCTGGCCGGCAATATTACAAGGAGCTGCCGTATATATGGCTGCTGAAAAACAAGAAACCGGTTTTGATAATCTGATCGACTGGATTCATGAAAAAGAAATCGATCAGGTATTCCTGCCAACAGCTGCCTGTAAATTCCTGATACAGTCCGGAAAAGAAATTAATCCGAACATAAAAATTCTGACAGGAGGAGACACACTAGGAAATTTAGGTAAAGTTCCTTTTACGCTTTATAACAACTACGGCCCGACAGAAGCTGTTGTGGTGAGTACGGTTTATAAAGTAGATAAAGCACACGAAGACAAACAAGTACCCATTGGAAAACCAATAGACAATAAAGTAATTTACATATTGGATGCTAAGCTTAATCCGCTTCCGGTAGGTTTTGAAGGCGAACTGTATATTGGAGGAGCCGGTATAGCAAGAGGATATATCAACAAAGAAGAATTGACAAATGCGGCATTCATTCCGAATCCGTTTGGAGAAGGACGTTTATACAAAACGGGAGATGTAGGGAAATGGCTCGAAGACGGAAACATCGAATTTATAGGGCGAAATGATGCACAGGTAAACATCCGCGGACTTCGTATAGAATTAGGCGAAATAGAAAGCAACCTGCTGTCACATCCGTTAATACATCAAGTATTGATAAGTGTACACGCAGTGGAGGAAGATGAATACCTAATCGCGTATTTTATCTCTGATGAAGTACTCGAAAAGAACGATCTCAAAGAATATCTGAGAGACTTCCTGCCGGCCTATATGATTCCGGAACATTTTATTCAGTTAGATAAATTCCCGCTTACGCTGAATGGAAAAATGGATAAAAAAGCATTACCGATGCCAACGGAAATCTCTAAATTCAGATACGTAGCACCAAGAAATGAAAATGAAGTCAGAATGGTCGAAATCTGGAAAAAAATTCTGGAGCGTGAAGAAGTAGGTATCGAGGATAACTTTTTTGAGATTGGCGGACATTCGATGAAAGCACTTCAGATGGTTTCCAGAGTAAATGCTGAAATGGATTTAAGAATAAATCTTGGAAACGTTATCATTGCCCCATACATCAAAGATCTGGTAGAATTAATAAACAATTACCAGCGTGATTTCAATAACATAATTACCCTGTCCGATAGTGCAGAAAAAGAAGAAGATGCCTTTTTCTTCCCGCCGTTAATGGGAACTTCATTAGCTTATATGGGAATTGTAAAAATGCTGAAAAACGACTTTAATTGTTACGGAATTCAGGATAATGGCTTTGATTTTGACGAACCGTTTGATAAAAACCTGGAAGACAAAGCCTGGAATTTTGCACGACAAATCATGAAAGACCGTTCACAAGGAAAGCTGACCTTAGTTGGTTTCTCGTTAGGAGCAAGCTTAGCGTTTGAAACGGCCAGAATATTAGAAGACAAAGGATTTGAAACACGCTTAATCCTGATCGACAGAAATATTAGCCGAAGAAAACCAAAACTAACCGACGAAGTGAAAAAAGCGAATGAAAATGAGCTGCGTTATTTAGAAGGGTGGTTAAGTGGTTTTGAATACAACGAAGAGCAGATCAACCGTATCCGAAAATTGTGGAGAAACAACATTGAACTCAATAACAAATACAAACAAAGAGGGAAAGTAAAAGGAGATATTATAGCATTCAAAGCCAAAAATAATATCAGTAACAAATTCCTGAACATGAAAGAATGGGAAAAATTCACAACAGGAAAATTTGACCATGTCTACCTTCAGGGAAATCACTATGACGCCATTCAGTTAACAAAGAATATCGAAATCATAGCTCAGGAGTTATTAGGCGCTGCAATTCAGTCATAAACCAATCACTTATTTAATAATATATTTTGTCTGCTGCAATAGCGGATCAGATAACTACGATCAAAACTATTCCTATGAAAAATGAAAAAGTATATCTAAAACCCAATGTCATTTTAGAGCCATTAATAGATAAATGGTATGCTTGGACACATTTAATTTATCCGCCCACGGCAGCGATGAATATAAAATCGAGGCATTTAAAAATCATGAATTCCTATGTGCAGGCCCCGAATATTCATATGGCTGCAACGCGAAACCCTAAAATGCTGGGCGGTCCTTTTATGAATTACGAGTCCAACAGGAAAGAAGAGGTGCAGGGACTTATTACACATGCTTTTGAAGAACGAAAGCCAATGTTTGAGCTCGCAGAAGCGATTCATGAACTGACCCGTTTATTAAAAAAACACGGAAACGGACACTCCCTTGAACCGCTGTACGAAAAAGTACCGGAAATCCTGAAAGGCTACGTAGAACTCAATTACGATCTTAACGGAAATCCTTCCTTTCGGATATTTGAAAGTCTGATGTACAAAAGTGAATATTACAATACAGACACACAGAGTATTACGCTTTGGTTAACTGAAAATGATGAACGCCCTTTCGTATTGAGTACGGCAAGACTGCCTGAAAAAAATTGCCTGGAAATCAACATTCCCTTTGCACACGAAGCCATTGATAAAATGTGCAGCATGCGTAACGAAGCAGATACGCTGGAAAACCTGATCAGAGATTTCAGGATCAGTGAAGATCAGAAAGAACTGTTTGAATCGTTTTTTACAACAGAAAAACCAATAAAATATCAAAAATACACGGGAGATAAAATCAGGATGCGTTACTATGGTCATGCCTGTATCTTAATCGAAACCAAAGACATTTCGATATTGGTAGATCCGGTAATCAGCTATTACGGCTATCAAAACGAAGTAAACAGATATTCGATGCAGGACCTGCCGGATGAAATTGATTACGTACTGATAACACACAATCATCAGGATCATATCCTTTTTGAAACCATGCTGAGTTTACGCCATATGGTCAAAAATATTATAGTCCCGAAAGGTACCACGGGAAATCTTCAGGATCCGAACTTAAAAATCATGCTGCAAACCATTGGTTTTAAAAATGTGATCGAGTTACAGGATATGGAAACCATTGAAGACAAAGAATGCAAAATAACCGGAATCCCTTTCCTTGGAGAACATGGTGATTTAGATATTCAGGCAAAAATTTGTTACCACGTCAACATAGGAACGAATTCAATGATATTTATGGCAGACTCCTGTAATATCGAACCGAAACTCTATGATTTGGTGGCCAGGCAGGTGGGCGACATAGACGTTATCTTTTTAGGAATGGAATGTGACGGCGCTCCTTTTTCCTGGGTTTACGGCCCCTTAATCGAAGGAGAAGTTGACCGGGACATGGATAATGGCAGACGACTTGCCGGATCCAACTTCGAAAGAGGAAAAGGGCTGGTCAAATCATTTAAGCCAAAAGAACTCTATGTGTACGCTATGGGATTAGAGCCCTGGGTAGAATTTATCAGCAGCGTTCGTTTCGATGAAGCAGCACATCCGATAATCGCATCCAACAACCTGATCAGCCACTGTGCAGAAAATAATATCAAGGCCGAACGCCTGTACGGAGAAAAGGAATTACACTACGAAATTGACTAATAATTAAGTAACCAAATAAAAAAAACTTGAAAAAATGAAAACATTATCATTACACGAAGACATACTGGTAGAGGAAAACAAATATCCAATGACAATCACCTTTAAAGACGGCAGCATGGATAAATTTTTAGCTTACTACGAAGAAAATAAGGAATTTATTGAAGATCGATTAAGAAATGTAGGTGCCATTCACGTAGTGGGAATTAACATTGATAACGTAGATAAATTCGGGACTTTAATGAAAAATTTATGCCCGAAAGCGCCGGACTTTCTGGATGGTAACTCCTCAAGAGGAAAATACTCCTCCAATGTATACAATGCTTCCGAATACGACGAAGCTTCAATTGTAAGGCTGCATACCGAATTTTCATACTCCAATGTATATCCTAAGAAAATATTTTTCTGTTGCCAGAACCCGGCAGCAACCGGAGGACAAACTACTGTTGGGGATTGCAAAAAAGCATTGGAATTAATAGAGCCGGAAGTAGTAAAAGCTTTTGATGAAAAAGAAATTCTCTATATCCGAAACTTACATTCCGGAGGCGGTTTAGGACCATCCTGGCAGGAAGCGTTTGAAACAGAAGACAAAAACTTTATGGAAGAATACTGTAAAGAAAATGGTATAGAAGTAAGCTGGAAAGCAAACGGAATTGTACGATTAACACAGCGCAGACCAGCCATCAGGAAACATCCGGTGACAGGAGACCGTTTGTGGTTCAATCAGGTAGATCAATTTTTTCCGGCTATTTATGGAGAGGAAATTTATGAAACCCTGTTAGAAATCAACGGCGGAGAAAAAGATGCCCTGCCGATGTTTTCCCGTTTTGCAGACGGAACAGAAATCAAGAAAGAATACATTGAAAATATAATTAAAGTACTGGACGACATTACTATACCAGTTCCGTGGCAAAAAGGAGATTTGTTAATGGTAGACAATATGACTGCCTTACATGGAAGATTACCCTTTACGGGCCCTCGAAAAATTTTAGCCTCGATGGGATAATCCGGGATCAAAAACAGATAATCGGATGCGCGATATCTTAAACCCGGGTTTTAAATGGTACTAGAAAATAATTATAATTAAATAAAGTAAAAATGGAAAAATTTAAATCATATACATTAGGTCAACTTGATAAAATACCTCAATTAAGCGGACTTAGTGAAGAGCAGATAGAAGAAATTAAAATTGTCAGCTCCATATATCCTTTCAAAACCAATAACTACGTATTGGAAAAACTCATCGATTGGAACAACATTCCGGATGACCCGATTTTCAGGCTCAATTTTCCGCACAAGGAAATGTTGCTAACAGAAGATTTTGAGCAGCTAAAGCAGATCAGGGCTACGGGTACTGATGAAGAAATTAAGGAAGTGATTTACAATATCCGAATGAGATTAAATCCGCATCCTGCAGGACAGGTAGATTTGAACAGCGCGTATATCAATGACGATAAACTGGAAGGAATCCAGCATAAATACAGGGATATTCTGCTTTTTTTTCCTAGTCAGAGTCAGACCTGTCATGCATATTGTACTTTTTGTTTCCGATGGCCGCAATTTATAAATGATCTGGATTTTAAAATTCAGTCCAAAGAAATTGGCCCGCTTTTAGAATACCTGCATGAAAACCCACAGATTTCAGAAGTACTGTTTACCGGAGGAGATCCAATGATTATGAATTCCCGTGTATTGGATTCTTATATAGAACCATTACTCAAAGTAGACAGCATAAAAACCATACGTATAGGAACAAAAGCGTTGAGTTACTGGCCATACAAATTTACGACAGATGAAGACGCAGAAGGAATGCTGAACGTATTGGCAAAAGTGACCAAAGCAGGAAAACATCTGGGTTTTATGGCACATTTTAATCATCCGGTAGAGTTAGAACCGCCTGTAGTAAAAGAAGCTATCGATAACCTGATAAAAATTGGCGCCACGATCAGAACACAATCTCCGTTATTGAGATTTATCAATAACAGCCCGGAAACATGGACGAAAATGTGGGAAAAACAAGTACAGCTGAATTGTATTCCTTACTATATGTTTTTGCCAAGAGACACGGGAGCACAGCATTATTTTGCAGAAACCTTAGAAAGGGCACATGAAATTTATACAGAGGCCATACGAAATTGTACCGGTTTAGCCTCTACGGCAAAAGGGCCTGTAATGTCCATGACCCACGGAAAAGTAGAAATTTTAGGGGTTAAAGATGACCTGTACACCTTACGTTACGTGAAGCACAGAGATGACAGCAAAACATTTAAAGTGTTCACAGCGCAGTCTATCAGTCCAAAACCAATGTGGATTGGTGATTTACAGGAAATAAAATCAGAAATAATGAATTATTAATTTAAATCTCAGTTCTATGAAAAAGCAATGCCAAAACACAGAACTGAGATTATTACGGCTCTTGAAGCCTCAGTAAAAAGAAGGAAATGATTATTGCTAAAAAGCAGTAAAATTTAATAGTATAAAAGAATGGATAAAAAAATCTCTAAAAAGAAGTGGACCTATAAAAAAATAAGTTACGTCGCAATCGGTACTTTCTTTGCAATTTTTGTAGTGTATTTTCTGGTAGCCTATCAAAATAAATCTACGTTAAAAATAGATCCCTCAAAAGTTGCATTTTCAAATGTTGAACAAGGCGATTTTCAGGAATATATCGTTCAGCAGGGAGAAGTAGTGTCCGGAAGAACCTATTTTTTAGATGCGGTTGAAGGTGGAAATATCACCAAAATCTTCAAGGAAAGCGGTGTTCAGATCAAAAAAGGCGATAAGATTGTGGAGTTGGAAAACATCAATCTCAGGCTTAGCGTTTTGGGTCAGGAGAATTCGTTAAGTGAGCAAATCAACAGGATTCGTACGACGAGGCTTGAATTAGATCAAAACTTTTTAGCCAATAAACAACAGTTAGCTCAGATTGAAAATCAACTGCAGATTTTAAAACCACAGTTTAGAAGAGATAGCATATTATTTAAAAAGCAATTGATTTCAAAACAGGTTTTTGAAAGAACAGAAGCAGATTACAGATACAACATCAAAAGAAAAGTTTTTACACTCAAAGCGTTTGAAAGTGATTCTGTTTCCCGTGCCGTACAAATAAGACAATTGCACACTTCAGAATTAAGCATGATGGAAAACCTGGACGGCGTTCGGAAAATCCTGGATTACCTGACCATAAGAGCACCAATTGACGGACAACTAACGTCGCCACAGCTGCAGGAAGGCCAGAACATTAACAAAGGAGAACGTATTGGCCAGGTCGATATTACGGGGGTTTATAAAGTAAGAGTGCCCATAGACGAATTGTATCTCTCAAAAATCAAACAGGGACTTCGTGCCACTACCGAAATTGCCAATAAAACCTACGAACTGCAAATTACCTACGTCTATCCCAATATCAAAGACGGAAGATTTGATGTAGACATGCAGTTTATGAAAACCATTCCAAAAGACATTACAAGAGGACAGTCACTGCGTTTAAAAATTGATTTAGGAAATCCTTCAATTGCCACGTTAATTCCGGTTGGCGGATTTTATCAGAGTACCGGAGGAAACTGGATTTACGTAGCAGACGGGACCAATAAGGCTGTAAAAAGGCAAATTAAATTAGGAAGGCGAAATGTGGCAAACTACGAAGTCATCGAAGGACTGAATCCGGGAGATCGCGTTATTATTTCCTCTTACAGCACTTTTGGAGATAATGAAGAATTAGTATGGTAACTGAATTATTAAAACAGAACAAAAAAGACATGATAAAGCTAAATAAATTATTAAAAGTATATACGAGCGAAGACATCGAAACCACAGCCGTAAACGAAATAAGTTTAAACATTAAAAAAGGAGAATTTATAGCCATAATGGGCCCCAGCGGATGCGGGAAATCATCCTTACTGAACATTCTTGGTTTGCTGGATAATGCTTCCGGCGGAGAATATTGGTTTGGAGATGAAGAGGTAGTCAAATATGTAGAAAAGGACAGAGCCAATCTGAGAAAAGGAAACATCGGATTTGTTTTCCAGAGTTTCAACCTTATAGACGAATTAACGGTATACGAAAACGTGGAATTACCGCTTCTCTACCTGAAAATGACAAGTGCCGAACGTGCTGAAAAAATAAATCAGGGGCTGGAACGAATGGGAATTATGCACAGAAAAGGCCATTTCCCGCAACAGCTCTCAGGAGGGCAGCAGCAAAGGGTGGCTATTGCAAGGGCAATTGTAACCAATCCAAAAGTAATTCTTGCCGATGAGCCAACGGGGAATCTTGATTCTGCAAACGGAATAGAGGTCATGAACTTATTAAAGGAATTAAACCAGTCCGGAACAACGATCGTAATGGTAACGCACTCGCCGGAAGATGCCAAATATGCAGATCGCATCATTAACTTACTGGATGGCAAAATAGTAACGGAAAACATTAATCAGCCACGAGAACTAAAACTTACTATTAATAATGAATAAGCTATGTTTTTTAATTCTATTTCTAATAAACAGTTTCGCTCTGACGGCACAGGAAAAACTGAGTCTGGATCAGGCGTTAAAACTGGCATTAGAAAATAATGTAGAGATTGCTAAAAATAAAAATGACGAAGCCAGTACCAAATATGATAAAAAAAGAGCCTATTTTTCCCTGTTGCCAAGTGTAAACGGTTTCGGAAATGTATTCGAATCCACCGGAACCAATTTTGATCAGTTGACCGGAATGTTACGAACAGAAACTGGACAGTATGTAAACGGATCTGTAACGGCAAGCTGGGATATTTTGAATGTGGCCAATAAACTTTCCGATCTGAAGCTTTCCAATTCCAATTATGAAAGTCAGAAAGCGCAATTGGCCTACACAAAAGAATTCATACTGTTAAAAGTAGTAGGAAGATATCTGGAAACCCTGCAGGCAATGAAACAAGACGTGATTTTCAATAAGTTTTGTGATGTGCAGGAAGAACAACTCAGAAGAACTGATGAACTCATAAAAGTGGGGTCCTTGCCCGGACAGGATTTTTATACGCAAAATGCAGAATGGAGCCGTTTAAAATCCCTGAGAGAAGACAATCTCAATGTGATGAATGCCAAGAAAAACGAATTGATCCTGCTTTTACGATTAGATCCGTCCAAAGAAACACAACTGGACAGTATTCTCGGAGAAGGATTGTTTAAAGGTAAAATGAACATTGACAGTCTGTATCAAAAAGCATTGGTGAGCCGTAAAGATTACCAGCAAATTGAAGCAAAATCAATGGTAAAAAAGTATGAATTGGCTTTACAGCGCTCTAAATTTATTCCTTCGGTCTCTATTTACTATGACTATGGTTCGCGATATTCCTCCTTTCAGACCAGAAGATTTAACGATCAGTTTTATAAGGACAATATCACGACAACTATTGGACTTTCTGTTCAGGTTCCCATATTCAACGGATTGCAGACCAGAAATGTGGTGTACAAAGCCAGACAGGATTTTAAGAATGCCGAACTCGATGTCGTACAAACCAAAAGTAATATCTATGTGGAGTTGAAAAACTTAATGTCTACCATTGCTGCAAACGAAAAAAAGGTAACCTACAGACAAGACCAGACAGAATCAGCCAGCAGAGCTTATGAACTGGAAAAAGAACGTTACTATCTGGGACAGGGAAGCCCTCTTGACTTAGGGGTAGCACAACGAAACTATGTAGAAGCTTCCTTATCCTTAAACCAAATTAATTATCAGTTGATTTATAACCGGTTTGAACTTCTTTTTTATACCGGAGATATTATTTCTTTGGTGCAATAGCAGGCAGGATATGTCAAAGTAAATCAGTCGTTTTTAATCCACACCTCTTAATGTGAAAATAAATTTTAAATGAAAACACAAAAAATAATACCCCTCTTATTTTTCTTCTCCATCCTGTTGTGTAACGCCAATAATCCGGCCATAATATCAAACCTGAAAGGGACTATAGATGAGAAAAATCATAAGGTAACCATCGTTTATGATCTTTCAGATAAAGAAGAGAATCAGATAGAGGTGTGGTTAAAACTCACCGATGAAAAGGGTCTTAGCTATACAATAAACAAAAATAATACAGAAGGAGACATCGGATTTCCGGTAGCCACCGGCAAAAAAAGAAGAATTATATGGACCTATGACAAGAATACCTTTAATCCTAAAAAATGCAGCATAAAGCTGGTAGCAGATGACCAATACAAAATAGAAATCACACAGCTCCTTAAAGAAGTCGATACGGTTCGTATGATAAAAGATTTGCAGTATGTTATGGGAGAACGTAATAGCAGCAATAGTAAATCGGAAGAACACTTAAGAAGTGTGGGAGAGTATCTTAAAAATTCTTTTAAAGACAACGGTCTAAATGCTTATTATGATACCTTTAAAATTTCCAATTCAGAACTTAATCAAATTTCGAATGCCAAAACAGGGTCTAACGAGATCGTTCCGGCAGGTGACAAAAAACACAATGTAAAAAATGTGGTAGGCAGCATAGCGGGGCAGAGTGAAGAAGCAGAAACGTTTATTTTATCAGCGCATTACGACTCCTATCCGGGCAGTTTAGGAATGGATGATAATGGTTCCGGTATAATTGGTCTTCTAGAAGCCATGCGGATCCTTTCCCAATATAACTTTGCCCATACGATAAAATTTATGGCATTTGACAAAGAAGAAGACGGCCTGATAGGAAGTCTTTCGTATGTTTTTGCAGGAGGTATAAAAAAATCGGAAAAAATTGGCGGTGTCATCAATTTCGACATGATCGGCATTTCTTCCGATAAACCCGGATCACAGATCGTACCGGAAGGATTTGATCAATTGTATCCTGAAGTCTGCAAAGAAGTAGCAAAGAATCAATACAAGGGAGATTTTGTAATAAATACGTCTAATGAAAATTCGACAAAGTTGAGCGAATCTTTTATAAACTCAGGAAAAAAGTATGTGGAAGAGTTGAAAATAGTATCGCTCCTTGTAGAAGGTAATGGTGAAAGCACACCTTCATTGGCAGAAAGTGATCATGCCAGCTTTTGGTACAATAAAAATCCGGCTTTACATATCGGTGAAGGAGGAGCAACCAGAAATCCGAACCTTCATACCATCAAAGATAGCAGTAGTTATTTAAAATTCAACTATAAATTTATGAGCGATATCGTCAAAACGACAATAGCCCTTTTTATGGAACTGGCTGAAGCAGAACATTATACTACTGCGTCCATTCCGCTAACCCGATAATTGGTAAAGAATAGGATACATTTACGTATTTACCGTACTTTTTAATAATGGAACTTCATAACTTACGTCATATTTCATTTTTAAAAATACAACAATGCAAATAGTAAAGAATAAAAATATGATAAGACAGTTTGGTCTTTTAACTACCATTTTCCTGACAACCTGCAGCCTGTTCGGACAGAAAGCAGACTTTGTAAAAAGCGACAAAATAACGTACCCCGTTCACAAGGCAAACGTTGGAAAAATTGCTTTCATGCGGGAGAACATTCCCATCGAAAAATTTAAGCAGTCCGACTTTTTAACAACCTATGAATTAAAAGATAAAAGTAATCTTGATATCAGGTTTTTTCTCAAAAATTCGCTGACCAACAGCCTTCATGTACTTTCTCCAAAGTCATCCGCTGAGGAACTTGTTAAAAATGGCAACTACCAATTTTCATTTTTCCTGGACGGCAAAAAGGTTTATGTGGAGAATCTGAATAACAATGCAGGAAGCAAGGAAAGTAAAAACAAGAAAAAAATGGTAAGAGTTCCGTTAATTAGTGCTGCCAATGAAGATTCGTGGGGTAAATTTCTTTGGAACAGATTTCTGGCGAATGGCGGACAGGAAGCATTGACAGACGGAGAACATCTTCTTAAAATCGAAATCAGACCTTACCTGAACACAACAGAAGTGCTGACGGGTGAAATTATTGCAGAAGGCGAGATAAAAATTATAGTTCCACAAATTATAATAGACGAGAAATTAGTAAAGGTTCAGAATATTGAACAACTTACGGACTGGCAGGTTTCAACAGAAAAAATTGATAACGTTAAGCTGGAAGAGCTCAATCGAAAAATCTTAACAAATGCCTATAAAAATATCACAAGTGTTGTTGTCATAAAAGACGGAAAGCTTTTGATTGAAGAGTATTTTAACGAAGAAAACAGAAATTCACTTCACGACACCAGATCTGTCGGAAAATCGTTTGCATCAACACTTATGGGAATCGCAATCAAAGGCGGTTATATAAAAAGCGAAGCGCAAACCCTAAAAGATTTTTACAATCTCAGCACCTTTCAAAACTATTCCCCATCAAAAGACAGTATTACATTACAAAGTTTACTCACCATGAGTTCCGCTTTCGACGGTTCTGATATGAATCAGGAATCACCGGGTAATGAAGAAAAAATGTATACCGCGGAGAATTGGGTGGACTTCACCTTAAATCTTTCCATTGACAAAACAAAAACAGCAAAGAAGCGATGGGATTACTTTACCGCCGGCGTGGTACTTTTGGGTGACATTATTCACAAATCGGTTCCAAATGGTTTAGAGAAATATGCCGACGAAAAATTATTTCAGCCACTCGGAATCACAGACTATAAATGGCAGTTGACCCCTCAAAAAGTTGCCAATACAGCAGGTAGTTTACAATTGCGTTCGCTGGACTACGCGAAGTATGGACAATTATACCAAAATAAAGGAAGCTGGAATGGTAAACAAATCCTGTCACAAGAATGGGTAACAAAAAGTTTATCCCGACAAATGGAGATAGGCGAAGGAGAATACTACGGTTACCTGTTTTGGAATAAAACTTATAAAATAAAAGACGTTGAATACGAAGTCTGCTATTCAAGCGGAAATGGCGGGAACAGAATTTTTATTTTCAAAGACAAACCAATTGTAATTGTCATCACTTCAGAAGCCTACAATACGCCATATGGAGAGAAACAGGTCGATAAAATCATGGAGGAGTATTTAATTCCGACCATCTTTTAAAGAACAAAAAAGCAAAAACAGAAAGGAATGCAAAGAAGGAGATCTATTAAGGTCTCTTTTTTTTTTGGAATAATAGGTTTACTAAAATGCGAAAATGTGAGAATGGTATAATGTGAAAATCTGAGAATGAGAAATGAGAAATGAGAAATGAGAAATGTAAGAATGTAAGACTGCGATTTTCACCTTCAAGTCACTGCGACTGCGACTGAAAACTGCAATTTAAAGGGTAAAAACAAAAAACCGGATTGAAATACTGATCATAAGTATTTCAATCCGGTTTTTTGTTTTGTACTATTTTATGGCGATAACCAGTTTTTTCTCAACTGATACCAGTTATATCACGGAACATGGTTTTTGTTTAATAGCAGCTATTATTGTATTTCCGATGCACTTAATTTGCCGGCTTTATCGTGCGAAAAAGTAGTAATCGGCCAGTAAGTCATTAGTGATTTGATCTATCTCTTGTGTCTGATTTTTTTATAATAAATTAAATTCTAAACCCCTAAAAAATGAAAGCACCTTTATTGTTCTTTTTCCTGCTGCTAACTTGTTTAGTTGTTGAGGTCACCTACGGGCAGGCCGGCATGCCGAAGAAAATTTCGGGTAAAATTCTAATAGAAGGTTCTAATGCCCTGCTTCCTCAGTCTGTTACCATCTTAAATAGCTCCAGTCAGACGACTTCGGTAACCGATGAAAAGGGAACGTTTTCAATTTTTGCAAAGGAAGGGGATGTATTGTTTTTTTCGGCAGTAAATCTGGAGGCAGTACGCCGAATAGTAACGGCAGAAGATCTTAAAGGAAATGTAGTATTTATAAAAATGGCAATCAAAAGCATTGAATTAAAAGAAGTAGCCATAAACAAACACCCCAATATAACTGCAGAAAGCATGGGTATTATTCCATACGGAATGAAAAAATATACCCCTGCCGAAAGAAAATTATATACCGCATCTTCCGGAGGAGATGCATTGCTCAATATGTTTTCCGGACGAGCCGACATGTTAGAAAAGGAATTAAAGGTCGAGGAGAAAGAGCGTTTGTATGCAAAAATCGAATACCTCTTTGAGGATAGCTATTACACAGAAAGACTGCACATTCCAAATGATTATATCAGGGATTTTAAAATCTACTGTATTGAAGATACTCAGTTTGTAAAAACATTACAGACAAAAGACAGGGACAATATCATGTTTTTAATGACAGACCTGGCACAAAAATACCTGAGAATTATAACAGGACAGTAAGAAACTTTTATTCTGTATAAAATTAAAAAAAGATAAAATTCAGCAATAACAATGACAAAATTAGTAAACAAACTAAAGCAAGTGCTTTGCATCATCATTTTTTGTAACAGCATTTTTGCTGTTGCCCAAAGTGCACAAAAAGAGCAGGACATCCTCTTTATGACGAATGGAGAAAAGAAAGAAGGCAAAATACTTTCGATAAGGGGTAATACTG
The DNA here is from genome assembly GCF_004345565.1 of Flavobacterium circumlabens. Lineage (GTDB taxonomy): Bacteria > Bacteroidota > Bacteroidia > Flavobacteriales > Flavobacteriaceae > Flavobacterium > Flavobacterium circumlabens. Next base: position 16,507 of record NZ_SLWA01000009.1, read on the forward strand.
TTAAATTCATTTATACAGGCGAAACTCTCGAATATGACTATGAAAAAGCAGACATTAATAAAATTATATTTGCCTCCGGCAGGACAGAAATTATAAATTATTTCGGGAATTCCGAACCCGCTGCCAGGCCATCACTCCCGTCCGAACGTAAAGGAAAAATAGCGGTACTCCCTTTTGAATTTATGTCTAATGACCCAAGTCTGGATGTGAATTTATTGGGAGAACAGCTGCAGGCAGACAGTTATCTTTCCATAAAGAAATATACCATGGGGCTGGAACTGCAGGACCCCATCACAACAAACAATTTACTGGCGAAAAACAGACTGCTGTACTCCAATTTAAAAGTGATAAGTCCCAAAGAAATGGCAGAATTATTGGGTGTTGAAATGGTGGTGTACGGAGCCGCTAATATCAGAAATTCGGGTAATTCCACGCAACAGAATGGCTTTGCCAGCGATAATGTGACGGCAACAAGTAAGAAAGACGGAAAAAGAGAAAATGCCAGTTTATATGCTACTGAATACAGTTCAAACACCGTAACAACGACCACCAATTATGATACTAAAATCAGCTTGAGTATTTTTAATGATACGGGAGCAAATGTATATGCAGTATCCAGGAATTCTTTCGGAAGTGACTTGGATGCCTACGTGGGCACAATTAATTATCTGGTGAAACGCTGTCCGTTTGGATCAAAAGCAAAACGTTGAATTTATTAATTAAGAATACTAAAAAAAAACGTTCCCTTGGGACGTTTTTTTTATGCGCTATAATTTTTAAGGATCTGTTTTTTTAAATATATAGGGTGTTTTTTAATCCTCTAAATAAGGAATTGCAGTAAGGGCAATTAGGGACATCAAGCGCTTCGGGCGCAGGGAATATTTTATAATCAATTTGAAAATAGGCTAAGAACCCATAGTATTAAAAAAATCATTTATAGCATTCACATTTTACCACATATTGCCTTAATGTGTCCAGTTATTGCATAGCTGGACAAGTGGCTTAAATACGATAGATTAAGTTATACTACAACCATACTTTTGTAAGAGTAAGTTTATCGCCAGATTAATGATGCATCATTTTAATACTTGTCAGGTATGTAAACTTCAATATGTTTAATTTTTAATATTTACAGATTATGAAAAAAGTTATTGTTTTATCAGTACTATTATTGTGTGCAACGATTGCAAAAGCTCAGGATACAGAAAAAAATGAAATAAGAGTTGGGTATAGCGATGCAACATTCATTAGGCTTGGTAATGGTTTTGCTGATGCATTTAGCACTGCCATTGTTTCGGGTCTTAGCGGAGTAAAATACAAAGACGCCAAAAATAAAACCATGGGGATGTTTGAAGCGGGTTATCGCTATACGATTAATGAGCGTCTGAAAGTTGGTGCAGATATTAGTTATCTGAAATCAGAGGACACGTTTCAGGCAAAGACTGCAAATGCCAAGAGCGTTACTCGGAACACCAATTACATCATGGGGCTGGTAACGGGTGAATTTAGTTACATCAGGACTCCTTTGCTGAATTTCTATGGTTCAGGAGGTCTGGGGATACTATCAGGAGCGACAAAAGAAACCGGAAGCTCGTACTCCAGTAATGAAGTTGGATTTGCCTACCAAATCAATCCTGCCGGTTTGAGAGTAGGTAAAAAGTTTGGCGCATTTGTAGAGGTGGGATACGGTTATAAAGGTATTGCAACGGCCGGACTTAATTATAAATTTTAGGTACTTGTAATATCATTATTGAGGAGTTTAATTATAATTCTTATAGTAAATGAGGAGCTTTTTGCTCCTCATTTATTTTATATAAAATACGCGAATGTTTTTAAATGTAGCAATTAACTATCCTTATTTTGCTTTATGTTTTTAAATGTTGTTTAGGGTTTCATACAACTTAACGGCTTATTCAAAAAGTATAATAGTTTTTTGGACAGAGAATAAATTGGTTTTCGTACTGAATTATGGGATTATTAGGGTAGGCTCTCATTACCATTTTTTATTTAAACCCGCCTTTTATTTCATGAATATGCCGCAATTAAGTTTTTGATATTTAATACCGTAGCAACTCCTTTTTCGTCTGTATACGTAATGGTTCCCGCCGTAAGGTCCTGAGAAATACCGGTTACCGTTTCAAAGTTTGGAATGATTGCAGCCAGATTGATCGTATTGGCCGTTCCCTTTTCATCCGTATAGGTCAAAATACCGCTTACAGGGTTTAAGGAAACAGAAGTCAGGGTTTCATTTTGTGAAGCACTGGCCATCCAGGCAGTTCCGTTATAGACGTATAGCTTACCGGTGTTTAAGTCCACATAGAGATCTCCCCGTAAGCCGGTTGAAACGGGAGCTCCGCTTCCGGTTTCGGGAGCTTTTAGCTTGTTCCATTTGTTATTAAACCAGTAGTAATAGCCCGGAACAATATCAGTAGTTATGGCAGTGTTAAAGACCAGTAAACTATTTACATTTCCATTACTGATGGTAACGTTATCCGTAGTTCCTGTCAAAGCAACCCGGGGAATGAGTACTCCTTTGTCAGTAGCCACAACGTCAAGCTGAGAAGAGGTATTGGGTAAAATAGTACCAATACCAAGTTGACTGAATGCGATAAAAGGGAATAGTAATAAAGGCAGTAGTAATTTTTTTTTCATGGCTCTACTTTTTAACTTTAAGAATAGTGGGTGAATGCGTAAAAAATGAATTGAAAAGCAATGAGATAATTCTTGTTAGTGATCAAATTTAAGAAAATAAATATTAAATAGATATTGTTTTATTTTTTAAATGCTTAATATTTAGTTAGATATGATATTTAGGAGCAGCAATTGTTTCATGAAACCTACCAGCTATTTAATAATAAGACACACTTATACATTAGGGCGCTAAAAAAACAAAAGAATGGATAAGGAACGGAGTAAAATTTTAATGTATTAAATAGTAATAGTGTAAAATTAAATACTCCCGATTTTTTATATTTAACCAGGAACAGCTATAGAATTGCTACAGCTCGTAATAAACTAAAATTCTAACTAGTAAATGTAATATCATGAACGGCACTAAAAAAATTATAATGACACTACTGTTTTGCTGGTCGGCAAATGCAATGCTGGCACAACAGAAAGAAAAGAACGAAAATTGTAACTATATAAAAACGGCCAGCGGATATGTAATAGTGCTGCGTGAAGGCGCTGATGTACTTGCTGCAATTGAAAATCTGGTACTGGAAAAACAGATTCCGTCAGGAAATTTTACAGGAATTGGTTTTGCGCAGGAAGTTACTTTTGGCTTTTATGATTTTAACGAAAAGAAATTTAATCCCAAAACCTTCCGTAAAGTAGAAATGGGAAGTCTGACAGGTTCTATTGCCTGGAGTGATGCAAAACCTTCCATTCATATGCACGGAGTGGTAACAGATGATCAATTTGATGCCTATGGCGGGCATATTCTGGCCTTAAAAGTAGGAACCGGTTCAATAGAAGTTTACATCACGCTTAACAAGCAGAAACTGGAACGAAAAGTAGAATTTCCATTAGGGGCCAACGTCCTTCAGCTACCGCCTTGTGTGAAATAAAACAGGACCGGATAAGCACAAAACCGTTAGCATAAGTCTGACGGTTAAGAACCTGCTTACAGCACACTCGAAATAGAAATTACATCCTTTAAAAGGAGACCATTACGATGCTCTTTTTAGTACAAATAATTCCCCTGATCTTTTCTTTCCAATGCAGTGGAAAATTCACCGTCGAGGTAATTGGATTCCGGACCCTAGCACAAAAGTTGCTCCTTTTTAGGGGGATAGACCTGCTCCATATGATTGCGTTCGTACGCTTCCATATACATGGGAGAGTCTTTGGGTATTGGTACTTGTTGCATGTTGTTGGTGTAATTAGCTGTTTTCATATAAAATGTTTTAAGAGGTATAGTTTAGAAACAATCTGATTTTTGTCTGAAGTTTTTTAACGGATTAGGATTTATTTTTGAATAAAAGAAAACCTGCCGTAAAACTTTGGAATCAAATTTAAAAAGACGCCCGCCAAAAGTTTTTATATAATTTCAGGAAATAGTTATTTAATTTTAATTTCTGTACAGCAGGAGGAGAAGATACCTCACGGTGTGTCACTCTAAATCACTCCATTAATACATCCTCCTCTTTTCCGGATATTACTTTGTTGTTTCCGGCTATTCCCTTATTTAACGCATCGTTTAAAAGTCATAACCTATTTCCCGGATCCCTGCTACTTTTGATTTCAATTTTACTGAAGGTTTTATACTTTTTAAAAGGGGAGTAAAACCATTTTGGGAAAAGTGGCATAAAAAATCAGTAAAAGAATAAAAAAAGATAAAATGAGAAAAACACACACCCTACTAACTTTCCTGATTGCGATAGTCGGTATTTTATCAGTAAATGGACAAGTTCAGCAAGAGAAACTAATTTACCATTATTCAGTAATGGATGCCATGCGCAATGGGGTTTACCAAGGCGATATCACGGTAAAAACACTTCGGGAAAAAGGAAACTTTGGTTTAGGGACTTATAACTTTCTTGATGGTGAAATGATCGTTTTGGACGGAATTTTTTACCGAATAGCCTCCAGTGGTCAGGTTACTAAAGCAGAGCCTGAACGGGAAGTTCCATTTGCTTCCTTAGTTGTATTTAGTGCCGATAAGGAATATGAAATCAGCGGTATTACAACTATAGAGATGCTTCAAAAAGAGATTCTAAGCAGGCTTCCTTCTGCCAATAAACCGTATGCCCTGCGTATTGAATGCTCTTTTGAATCCATTGTAACGGGTGGTGCAACGAAATTGGAAGAGAAAGATACTACAGGCATAGCAGAATTAATGAAAACAAGGCCTTTATACCAAAAAAAGCCTGTTTCGGGCATGATGGTTGGTTTTTATAATCCGCCTTCTTTTGCAGCTGTAGATTTATCTCCTTTTCATTTTCATTTTATTTCATACGATAAGACATTCGGAGGGCATTTGGTTTCCGGAACTTTATCATCTGCAAAAATAAAAATAAGTATAGACGAAAAACCCGGATATGAAATTGTGTTGCCGCAGCAAAACAAAAATTTTGACAAACCCTGGCCACAGCAGCAGGTTAAGAGTTCTTACTAATAAGTAAGAACAAGGGAATTATTTTTAATACAAGGAATATTGGCATCTACCGATACTACCAATACCAATTTTGAAGAACAGGCAGAAAGATGCTGCAAGGAATAAAGTACATCATACTCAGTCCGGAGAGGCTATACAAGATTGATCCTGATAAGATGTCTGTGGCAATTCTAATCGCACTAATTTAATTCAACGACGAAACAGACCCTTAAAGTTTGCGGGTAGGTTAAATTATCAGTACCATGCTCCGATAACTAATCTAAAATTTTAAACAAAAAATCTTCAATAAACTGATTGGTAAACTCGGAGTTGTTTTTGGAGGAAACATCCGTTAGTTTGGGTAAATTAACACTAAAGTACTGCTGATGATGCGAAGTCTCAATCAGCGTAGTGCTTAAGGAGCGGGGATATTTATATTTGGAATTGTACGCAGATATGACTTCTGCTATTTTCCCACACAAATCCTTATAAGGCTTAAAGACCTCATTTTTATTGATTTCCGTAACTTCCTTTACCAAATACACTTTACTGCTTTCTGCAATAACAATTTGATTCAGTAACTTTTTATTATAGTCAAATTGATTCGTGCTTTCTGCAAATTCGTGCGTCAGTAAATGCACAATTATTTTTAACCTTTCTTTTTTGTCAACGACGTTTTCCAGTTTAAACGTCACTAAAAATTCCATATAGCACCAATACCAATTCAGAATATAAAGTAAAAGCCTGTGTTTATTTTCAAAATAGCGGTAAATGGTTGCTTCCGTACTGTTTATTTCCAGGGCCAGTTTCTTAAAAGTAAATTGTTCAAAGCCCAGGTCATAAATAAGATCTATGGATTTTTTGACCATCAATTTACCTACTTCACTGCTTTCAGGATTTCGTAAGAATATCTTTTCGTTTATATCAAATTTTACTTGAAATTCCATAGGGATAACTGTTTTGGCAAATGTAGTAAAGATTTATTGTTTGATAGTAATACTATTATAAAAATTTATTTATAATAGTATTACTATCATTAAAAATAGTTTTATTACTTTTACGGGGTAATTCAAATTAAAAGCAGATGTTAATCAATACTAAAATTCCGGTTTCCTATCTTTTCAATAAAGTTAAGTATGAAATTATATTCGTATTAGTTATTGCGGTATTAGTTCATTATCTCACGACGCAGTTTGAAAATCTCATTCCGGAGATGCCCATCACAATACCGGCCTTTATCGGAACAGCCATTTCTGTTCTGCTTTCGTTCAAACTCAATCAGTCGTATGACCGTTGGTGGGAAGCCCGTAAAATCTGGGGAAGTATCGTAAATGACAGCCGTAGTTTTGTGCTGCAGCTGCAATCCTTTGTGGCCGGAGAAAATCAGAACGAAATCAGGGAAATTGCTTTCAGGCATATTGCCTGGTGTTATAGCCTGGGGCAAAGTTTACGCGATCTTAATGCTGTTGAAAATCTGGAGCACTTTATTTCTAAAGAAGACATAGCGGAAATAGAGAAACAAAGCAATAAACCATTAGCCTTATTACAGCTGAATACACTTCAGATACTGAAATTGAAAGAAAAAAGAGCCATGAGTATTTTTTCACAAATTCAGTTGAATAACACTTTAGTTAACTTTTCAAATGCTATGGGAATGGCGGAGCGTATTAAAGGCACCATTTTTCCCATCACCTATCGTATTTTTCTACATTTCTTCATCTATATTTTTATCGTTACGCTCTCGATTGCGTTAAGGGATATAGAAAGTTATTTCGAAATTCCATTGTTACTGACCATTTCAACCATGTTTTTTCTTTTGGAAAAATCGGCTACGCACATGCAGGATCCTTTTAGAAATCGTCCTACAGATACTCCGGTAACCGCGATTGCAAGAACGATTGAAATAAATATCAAACAGTTATTAAAAGAAACAGAGGTTCCAAAACCACTTCAGCCGGAAAATTTTTATTTATCATAAACTTTTAAAATCAATAAAAAATGAAAACATTAACAAAAGAAATGCAAGCTGCTATTACGCCTTCCAAAGCTTTAGAATTATTAAAGGAGGGAAACCAAAGGTTTGTGAGCAACCTGAAAATAAATCGTAATCTTTTACAGCAGGCCAATGAAACGTCAGACGGGCAGCATCCTTTTGCTGTAATCCTGAGTTGTATTGACAGCAGAACCTCTGCAGAATTAATATTTGACCAGGGACTTGGTGACGTTTTTAGTGTGCGTATTGCCGGAAATATTATCAATGAAGACATTTTAGGCAGTATGGAATTTGGCTGTAAAGTGGCGGGTTCAAAAATTATCGTAGTATTAGGACACACGAAATGCGGAGCTGTAAAAGGCGCTTGCGATCATGTTGAAATGGGGAATCTTACAGCACTGCTAACAAAAATAAGACCGGCTGTAGACGATGAGACTGAAACCAAAGAAAACCGTAATTCAGGCAATCCTGTTTTTGTGGAAAATGTATCCGTAATAAATGTGAAGCGCACCGTAAAATCAATAATGGAACGCAGTCCAATCCTGAAAGAAATGATTCAAAACGGAGAAATTGGCATTGTTGGAGGTACCCATGACATTACAACAGGGGAAGTAACATTTTATACGGAACTGTAAATTTTGTTTGTAAAAAAAGAAGCAAACATAGAAAACCTTCAAAGTCATTTGATTTTGGAGGTTTATCATTTTACATACATAGTAAAACTATATTTTTTCACAGCGTTTCACCGATCATTTTTAAACCGAAGATTTCAGATTGTCACCATCTTTAAAATGCAGTCTTCTGAAAACGAAGCCGGATAAAATGGTTAAAAAACCAACCACTAAAAAGGTATAACGAAAAGCATTGTGAATTTCATGGTGAATGAGTTTTACATCGCCCTGAAAAATTTTCAGCACCAACAGTCCGAAAGCGATACCAAAACCAATAGCCAGCTGCTGATTTACAGAAACCAGTGAGTTGCCGCTGCTGGTGTGGTATACACGTAAATCGGCAATAGAAATGGAATTCATGGACGTAAACTGTATAGAGTTAAAGAAACCCAATACCGCGATAATCGGAACATACCAATAAATCGAAGTATGTATAGACGGAATGGCCAGAGCGCAAATCAGGGCACCAATAATAAAGGTGTTGACCATTAAAGTTTTTCGGTACCCAAAAGTGTTTAAGATGCCGATTACAGCCGATTTCCCAAACATGGCCGTTAGTGCCATCGGAGCAACAATCCATCCCGAGGTAACAGCCGACTTTCCGTACGCAATCTGAATCATCATCGGGAGCAGTAACGGAATGGAACTAAACCCCAATCGGGTAGCCAGATTTCCAATGATGCCCACGCGAAAGGTTCGCACCTGAAATAAATTCAAAGGAAAAAGAGGATTATTGTCCGTCACCGCATGGCGGTAGTACCAGTACAGCATTAAAAAGCCCGACATAAAAAGGGCTAAAACGGCTGATACCCGAACAGTGTTGCCGAATAATTCCAGGGCCACGGACAAAAGGAGTGAGGCTGCTGCAAAAATCAGGAAACCCTTTAAATCGAAATCAATTAGGGGCGATTTGTAATCAGGCATGTACTTCAGGCTCATGAGAATACCTATAATTCCAAAAGGGATATTGATGAGAAAAATCCAGTGCCAGGATAAATAGTCCACCATATAACCTCCGACCAAAGGACCCAATACCGGGCCAATCAAGGCAGGAATAATGGCGAAATTCATGGCTTTCAGGAGCTCTTTTTTAGGAAATGTCCGGATCAGTGCCAGTTTTCCAACGGGCGTCATTAAACTTCCGCCGATTCCCTGCAGCACACGGGCGAAAACCAAATGGGTAAGATTTTGGGAAAGCGAACAAAACAAGGATCCCAGGCTAAATAAAAATAAAGCAAAAATAAATACTTTTTTAGTTCCGAATTTATCCGACAAAAAACCGCTGACAGGCATAAAAAGGGCCAGCGTCAAAACATAACTAATAATGGCATTCTGCATTTCCAGCGGAGACTCCCTTAAATCTCTTGCAATCGAAGTTATCGACGTATTGAGAATGGTGGAGTCAAGCATCTGCATGAAGATGGAAGTAGCCAGGATAATCGGTAGTATTTTTTTGGTAGTCGCACTGTTTTGTTCGGAAGCAGTTGTACTCATATCTTTTATGGAAGTAACGTTTAGTAACGCCTATAAAATTAAATAAGATTTTAAAGTTTTAGAACTTATTTTTCATCAATATTGATTTTTTTACTTCAACAGAGGCTTTTTCATTGTGTCTGGAAGAGGTCGACTTTGCTTCCGTTTTTTTATCTGAAGTTCGGGCACTGGAAACATTATTTTTGTGATGGGAAGAAGTCATGATTATATTTTTACAGTTAAATTACAAATAGAGCCACTAAGATAGCGCCTGCCTTATAACATTGATGGTCAGTACTTATAATATTAACAGTTAGTTGTGATTATAAAGGAAGGAAAGCGGGATCAATAGAAAAACCATCAGTTCTCACTGACGGTTTTTACAAAAGAGTATTAAAAATGCTCTTCTTATTATGTATCAATTATATCCTGTTCAGGATTCTTTTTGTTCGAAATCTCCATAAGAATCAACATTATCGAGATCATCTTCCTCACTCAAATGCTTGTTAAAATCATGCGAGAGTTCGTTTTCGGGATATTTTGGATCTTCACCCCAATTTAATAATTGTTCTTTGATCGTTCTGTAGGCACAATAAAGGTGTTCCCCTTTTTGTAATTCTGTATAGCTTCCTGAGTTTGTTGGGTTTGCAGTGTTCATGATTTCAATTTTTAGTAAAGAGATTAATTGATAGTTAGTGCAAGGTCTAAAGTTTGGCTAAAGTAGAATTACAGGTAATCAAATTGTTATATAATTTTCAGGAATAGTTATTTAATTATCAGCTGCTTACAATTGTACTTTATAAAATAGCTTCTGTTCAAAGCTGTTAAATACCAAATACCGCGACTTGAAACATTACTTTTTAAGGAGCGTTTTATTAAGAACAGTTTTTGGTTTCTAAATACGCTGATTCGAGCGGCATTAGGCTATAACTAATCTGAAATTGCAAGTAACCTGCTATTTTTCCAGAATTTCTTTTCTAAAAAGAACCCCCCAGTTTAGAATCTCGTCCAGCAATTTTTTCATCGTCAAACCTAAAGGCGTTAGCGAATATTCCACCGTTACCGGCATGCTGTCGTAGAGCGTACGGGCAATGATTTTATTGGTTTCTAAAGCTTTGAGTTCCTGCGACAGCATTTTGGGTGAAATATCTGAAATATCTCTCTGGATTTCCCCAAAGCGTTTGTTGCCATGCGTTAAGGAAATAATAATGGGTAAGCGCCATTTTCCCTGAATAACTTCTAAAGTATCCCTGGCAACCAGTAACCGATGTTGGCAGACTTCATCTTTTTGACTCATAATGATCTGATTTAAAGTAAACTCACCTGAAGGTAACTACTTACTCAAAGGTAACTACTATATTTTGTATAGCAAACTTAGGTAATTTTGGTCTTGTAATAACAGTAAAAAAATAAATATGTCAAATTCAACAATATGGGCAATAGACCCATTGCACTCCGAAGTTTTTTTTAAAATCAGGCATTTGGTAATTTCTACCGTAACCGGTTCCTTCAAAAAATTTGAAGGGAATATCATTACGGAAGGAACTGATTTTACCAATGCAAAAGTGGCTATCGTACTGGATGTAAAAAGTATTGATACCAATCAGCCGCAACGGGATGAGCATTTACAAAACGGTGACTTTTTTGATGCGCCGGCCTATCCGCAAATCAATTTTGAATCGACGTCTTTTGTAAACAGTGGGGACAGTACTTATAAAATGACGGGTAATCTGACTTTGAAAGGGGTAACGAGACCTATTGAACTACATGTAGCATATGGCGGTTCTGAAAAGGATGGGCAGGGCAATCTAAAACATGGATTTGAGGTAACCGGAATCGTAAACCGAAAAGAATTTGGAATGACCTGGAATAAAATTACGGATTCAGGCGGTTTGGGATTAAGTGAAGACATTAAGCTTATTGCCAATATCCAGGTGGGTCAGGTAGTGGAATAAGCCTTCCCATAAAGAAGCTAAATCTTTAAAACCCCTTCCATCTGCTTTTAAGATGGAAGGGGTTTTATTTTTATTTTTTTTCTTCATTGTCCAGCTGATCATCGAAATCAGGTGCTTCCCCTTTAAATTTATGTGTGTCCACATCATAATTTTCATCGTTGGTCAGCACTTCATCATGATCTTTATACTGATGTTTTCTCATGTCATTTCTGTCATTTCGATTCTCAGTGTTGTTCTTAGTAGTATCCGGATTTTGATTATTTGTTTTCATAATAGTACATTTTAAAGTTGTACTAAAATTACTTAAATGCCAGGACAGCAGGGTTATATAATCCTTTATTAAAGTTATAAAATACCACTGTCAGGAAGCTTACGTAAACCCGAACCTCATGTAGAATTGCTGTTCCGTTTAAGCAGAAAGGCAAACTACTTTTTCAAAACGGCCATGATGGCTAATAGAAACAGCCTGTCCATTTGGAGATAGGGGAGAGAATAAAAACGGAATACCATATTCGTCTTTCTCAATGTTCTTTTTTTCAATTTCCGTTACAGTGCTCCACTGATGGGGAGTAGTAACAGCTATGGTATGAAGGCAATCTGGAGTAAAAATCGTTTGGGTAAAATACAGATTTCCGCAGCAGCTCACTTTTCCGGAAATGCAGTCACTACTTTCCGAATCTAAACTGCAGACCAGCTTTAGAGGCATATACGCCCTTATTCTGGTCTGTCGGTTATAAATTTTATAGGCGGCCTCTTTCATGCTCCAAAATACCCACACCATCCTTTCCGGATTTAGCTGCTGAGCGATAAGTGACTGTTCTTCAGCGGTAAAAAGTTTCTCTAAAAAACCTTTACGCTGCCAGTTGCTTTCCTGGCGGGTTTGTATGAGATCGATCACATCATTACCGATCATTTTGCGGCCAGTTTGGTTTCAATAATTGCTACGGCGGTTTTTACATCCAGCATGCGTTCCATATCGACATTGTCAATAACCACATCAAAAGTTTCTTCGATATCCAGCACAATATCGACCAGATTGGCAGAGTTGATATTCAGATCGTTGATAAAATCAGTCTCTTCCGTAAGGTTGTCAAAAGCTTCCGTATTGGTCGTGTAGGGCTTGATGATCGCTTTTAGTTTCAGTATAAGTTCTTGTTTGTTCATAGTATTATTTTTGAAATTTTTTAAAGAGGAGGCAGGCATTTACATCGCCAAAACCAAAACTCGCTTTGGCAATGATAGCAGCGCTTTTTTCTAAGGTTTGCAATGGAATTTTCGAGGCATCAATAAGAGAAGTAATTTCAGGATGAAGATCGGCACAATTGGTATTGCCAAAGATAAAACCTTCATGAAGCTGCAGCACCGTGGCAACGCTTTCAATACTTCCTGCGGCGCTCAGGCAATGCCCCGTCAGGCTTTTTAAGGAATTGATGTACGGAAAATCAGTACCCTTTCGTCCCAGGGCTTTTGTCCAGTTCTCGATTTCCAGACTGTCTTTTGTGGTGGCGGTAAGATGGCCGTTGATGGCATCCACCTCATTCGCCGAGATTCCGGCATTGTGCAGAGCGTTCGTAATACATTTTTGTACGGCCGTACTGTTGGGTGCTGTCATACTGCCGCTGCCGCGCTGTCCGCCGGAGTTGACATGACCGCCCAGTATTTCGGCATAAATGGTAGCACCGCGTTCCAAAGCACTGTCCAGTTCCTCCACAACTAAGGCTCCGGCACCGCTGCCCGGGACAAAACCTGCCGCTGAGGCACTCATAGGACGCGAACCGTCTTCAGGGTTATCATTGTATTTGGAACTGCAGACGCGCAAAGCATCAAATCCGGCCCAGATATAAGGTCCGCTGTCTCCGGTACTGCCCGCCAGCACCCGTTTTGCCTGTCCGGATTGGATGCGGTCGTACGCCAGTATAATCGCTTCCGTGCCGGTAGAACAGGCAGAAGAATTGGTCGTAACCTGATTCCCCAATCCGAGTTTACCGCCCAGATAAGCGCTTACGCCACTGTTCATGGTTTGGGCGACAACCGTACTGCCCAGCCTGCGTGTCTGCAAATCGTCTATTTTATAAATGCTTTCGCGAAATTTGTCAATTCCCGAGGTACCGGATCCAAAAATAGTTCCGCTGTCCCAATCGGGTTCTTCGTTTTTTTCTATCGGTAATCCGGCATTTTTCCAGGCTTCCATACCCGCAATAACCCCGTATAAAATACCGGTGCTGTTAAAACCGCGGAGTTCCAGTTCTGTAAAATACTGCGCTTTAAGTTCCTCCGAAATCTGGGGCTGTCCGGCAATCTGGCAGGAAAACTGCAGCTCCTGTAATTGCGCATCATGACGTATACCTGAAATTCCGTTTTTTAACGCATGGGTAAACGCCGCAATGCCAACTCCGTTGGGAGCGACGACTCCAAGACCTGTTATCACAACGCGCTTTTTCATAGTTTTGTAGTAATCATGCCGGCAATGGTGCCTTTGCAGACTTCTTGTCCGGCTTCGTTTTTCATAATCGCTTCACACTTCAGTTTCCCAAACCGGAAAAATAGTTTCTTTGAACTCACCGTTACTTTTTCATTGGGATATACGGGTTTTAAAAATTGCATATCCGCCGAGGTAAAAGCGACTACGGTATCTTTTTTCAATTCATTTCCCAGTAAATAAATACCCAGGCAAACCATCCCGATCTGTGCCATCGTTTCCGTTAGGATCACCCCCGGGGTGACCGGATTATCCTTAAAATGCCCTTTATAAAAAGCAAGATCTTCCTGAAAAGTATAGGTTCCGCTAATGCCGTTTTCATCGACGTGAAGCAGTTCATCCACAAACAAAAAAGGTGGGGTGTAGGGCAGCTGCGCTATAATATTTTGTAGTTCCATGGTTCTTTTTTTAAACAGTACTTACCATTGTAATAAAACACGTTGTGCCGAAAATCCCGGACCAAAACTGAGCATCAGTCCTTTTTCTCCGGCTTTTGGCTGATCCTCCATAATACTTTCGAGAACATACAGCACCGTTGCGCTCGACATATTGCCGTATTGTTTCAGTACTTCTTTGGTAGCATCAATATTTTTTCCTAATCCCGAGAACAAAGCCTCCACCGTGGTCACAATTTTTTTTCCGCCCGGATGAAAGATCATATGGTCGAGATCCTTGATTTCTAAATTGTTTTTCTGTAAAAACGGATGGATAATGTCGCTGAAGTGGGACGCAATCGTATCCGGAACTTCAATATCCAGTACCATCTGCAGTCCGTTGTTCGTCACTTTAAAACCCATCATATGTTCAGCATCATAAAAATGATACATCTCCTCATCGATAATCTCAGGACCAGCATCCTCTTTATAAGAGGATAACAGGCAACAGGCAGCGCCATCGCCAAAAATAGCCGCACTAACAATATTGGGCATCGAAAAATCATCGAGCTGAAAAGTGGCCGTTGGCGATTCTACCGCTATAACGGCAGCACGTTTTCCGGGATTGGCCTTCAGGAAGTTTTTGGCATAGATAATACCCGATATTCCTGCGGCACAGCCCATTTCGGTAACGGGCAGGCGCACAATGTCCTGCCTCAGTTTCATTTTGTTGATCAGGTACGCATCCAGCGAAGGAATCATAATTCCGGTGCAGCTCACCGTAATAATATAATCCAGTGTTTCGGGCTCCCAGTTGGCGTTGCGAAGTGCTTTTTCGAGCACCTGTTCGCCCAAAATAATCACTTCACGGCTGTAAATATCGTTTTTATCTTCAAAGGAAGTAGCTGTAAAGACCTCGACGGGGTCCATGACAGAATAGCGTTTGTCTACGGCCGCCGCTTCAAATATCTTTTTTACTTTTTTGATAAAACGCTCGTCCTGTCCGGCGAGCCATTCATCCAGAAAAGGAAGAATCTCTGCTGTGGTACGGGAATACTGGGGTAGCTGCTTGGCAACTGTTGTTATTTTTACACTCATCTTTTAGCGATTATCAATTGGTAGCGGAAAGCCCATTTCCAGTTTATGGTATAGTTTTTTAAATTCAGTTTTTTAGAAAATTCTTCCAGTTCGTTTTTTTTAAAACCTCTTAATATGGAGACCTGGCCATCTTCCCGCGACATTTTATTCAGCCGGAAAACAAAGCCAATCAATTCAAAAAGGCGATATGCCAGTGCACTGCGATGCAAATCATTTATTACAGTGCCAATTGTCGCATTGGTATTAAAGATACGCATTATAGACAGGATCTGCTCATTTGTAAAATGGTGCAGGGTCAGCGTACACAGCACAATATCGTATTGCAGCGATTTGAATTCCTCACTAAAAATATCTATACATATATATTCAATATTCGAAAACCGGCTCGATAATGATTCGGCATAATTGATCGTAAATGCATTGGCATCAATGCCTATCAGTTTAAAATTAAGATCATGGGCAGCGCCGTAATCCGCCAGCATTCGCAGCATATCACCGTTACCGCAGCCTATATCGGCTATGACGATGGGTTCAGTACCAATAGGTTGGTTCAACAATTGTCTGGTAGCTTGCAGCGTCAGTTGATTACCGCCTAACAACCGGTTGATACGGGCAATCTGATCAAGCGCAGATCGTAATTCCTCGCCCGTAAGCGAAAAATCATCCATGATCTCGGTTTCCTGTGTTCTGTATTGGGTGTTTATCGTCATTTAATCGATTACTATGGGTTTACCGTGTGTTTGTTTAATAATAAGCGGCAACAGGCCGGGTAAGGAGGCAACGATCGAAATAAGAATAGCGGCCAGTTTTTTCCGGCTTAATATTTTGGCGAGCAGGCGTCCCATCAGCATCCGTCTGCCAAAATGCGTTTTCCATCTTTGGGTATAAGTCTTTTCTAAAAGGTCACGTGAAATCCTTCCGTTTTGAAAATCCAGTACCAGTTCGGCTGCTATTTTAGCACTGTGTAAAGCAATGGCCATCCCGTTGCCGCATAACGGATGGATCAGACCGGCTGTATCGCCGATCATGAGAACATGCTGTTCTACCGGTTGTTTGGGGTCAAATGATATCTGACTGATGGTGATGGGTTTTTCAAAAAGAAGCGTGCTGTTTTCAAAAACTGTTTTAAGGTTTTTGTTTTGATACAGGACCTGATTTTGGTACTCTTCTATATTTTTATATCGTTTGAAAGTCGCATAATCGGCCAGATAACAAATATTGATCCGGTTGTGCTCTACTTTGGAAACGCCGCAATAACCGCCGTTAAAGTTGTGCAAAGCCACCAGATCATCAGGGAAATCACCCGAATAATGGGCTTTAACAGCCAGCCACGACGACTTTTTATGAATAAAATCCCGTGCTAAAACCTGATCGATATTCGAGCGTTTGCCATAAGCGCCCAATACAATTTTGGAGGTTAACGTCTGATGGGAGGTGCTGACACTGAATACGTCCTGATCGAAAGCAATACCGGTAACCGTTTCCTGCAGGATCTGGCAGCCATTGG
This sequence comes from Flavobacterium circumlabens, assembly GCF_004345565.1. Taxonomy (GTDB): domain Bacteria; phylum Bacteroidota; class Bacteroidia; order Flavobacteriales; family Flavobacteriaceae; genus Flavobacterium; species Flavobacterium circumlabens. The sequence goes on from NZ_SLWA01000009.1 coordinate 33,155, forward strand.
CTATCGCTTTTTCAAAGAGAAAATGATCCAGGGCATAGCGGCTCACACCAAAACCGCCCAACGGAAGCCGGGCTTTTGCACTTCTGCCGTTTGTTGTCGTGAACTCAAATTGGGAAATAGCGGTAGGATGCAATTCAGAAACGGCTGCACCAAGCCATATTAAATACGGTAGAATTTCATTAGAAATATATTCGCCGCAAACCTTATGTCGGGGATAGCCGGATTTTTCAACCAGTGTTACCTGCATTCCCTGTCCGGACAAATGAATCGCACTTGCCAGACCTGCCAGTCCGCCGCCAATGATCAGTACATCCGTGTTTGTTTTCATATAAGCAAGTTAGATATAAATCTAGTAACAGAATACAGATTGTACCTTTTTTTCAAGCCAAAAGGTATAAAAAAAGCGGTATTTTTTAGATTTCAGGTGTCGGATCAGTTTCTTGAATCCACCAGGCTTCTTTTATAATCTCAGGCAAGTTTAAATTTAGATTTTCATCGGTAAAAAGGCTTATAGTATTCCCCTTAAATGTTATACAATTTGGTACTGCCATTCAAAAGAGATTAAACGAATAGGTGTCTCTTCATGCAACTTTAAAACGGTATCTTTTTGTGCGTGATTTTGCCGTTTTTATTTTGCAGAAATTAACTTTATTTTATATTTGTAATGATTCTAAATAAAAATAACGATTATAGTTCACATGAAAATAAATAGTAATACGCTTATAAATACTGTTTTAGCTAAAATAGTACTGTCCATTCTACTCCTTCTTTTGGGGTCTTTTACCGCTTTTTCGCAATCCAATACCGGAACAATCTCAGGGAAGGTAAATGTAAAAGACGGAAATTCTGTACAAGGTTCAAAGGTCAAAATTGATGAGCTGAATAAAACAGCCATCACGGATGCGGACGGTTCTTATGAATTGAAAAATATTCCGTTTGGGACTTATATAGTCGAAGTAGTTATGAATGGCTATGATTCATCTCCCGCTTCCGTAGTAATCGATCAAAATAATACGGCTGTCCAATTGGATTTTGAGCTTCTTTATACCTCACAGAAATTAGAGGAAGTCATTGTAAGTTCCGGAGGAAACCGATTTGCCAGAAAAGAAAGCGAAGAAGTTTCTAAGATGAAACTCAAAAACATGGAAAACCCTCAGGTATACACCATCGTAAGCAAGGAACTGATGAAAGAGCAGGTCATAACCGATTACAACAGTGCGTTTAAAAACGTTCCTGGAGCCGGTATTGCCGAAGTTCGGAATCAGGGAAGAACCACCAATATTTCGAGAGGTTTTGCCACGCCGCAACTGGTCAGAAACGGAGTAGGAAGTTTTACGTACAATGCAATAGATCCGGCGAATCTGGAGCGCATTGAAGTCATTAAAGGGCCATCGGCTACGTTGTTCGGAAGTACCATTTCTTCTTTCGGAGGTTTGTTTAACAGGGTAACCAAAAAACCTTTTGATTTCTTTAAGGGCGAGGTTTCCTATTCAGCGGCTGACTGGGATCTAAACCGTTTTACTGCCGATATTAATACACCGCTTAACGAAGACAAAACGGCACTTTTCAGAATCAATACCGCTTTGCATAGTGAGAGAAGTTTTCAGGATGCCGGATTTAATAAAAGCTTTTTTATAGCACCAAGTTTCTCGTATGCCGTAAACGAAAGACTGACTTTATTGATTGATGCAGAATTCAGCACCTCAAAAGGAACTTCGCCAACCCGACTGGCACCTTATACCGGAAAAGATGCGACAGCCAAAAGTATCACCGAAATGGGAATTCCGTACAAACTTTCTTTCGCCAACAATACCGTAAATTATACCGGACAGCAATACAATATATTTGCCCAGTTAAAGTATAAAATATCAGACGCATGGACGTCGCAGACTATTGTATCACGTACCCGGTCTTCAGCAGAAGGCTATACGGTCGCTTTAACCGCTTTGAGCAATACAACCCTGAGACAGGCGGTTACCAAACAGGATAATCCGTATTACGGAACCGATATCCAGCAAAACTTCAACGGTGATTTCAAAATAGGAAAACTACGTAACCGCGTTGTGGCCGGTTTCGATTTTTACAGCCTTCGTGCCACCCGTAATGATGCGACCGTAAACATGAAACCGCTCGACTATAGAAAACCGGGGGATGCGTACAATAATTTCACTGCCGTTAAAATAGATCCTTTGTTTTTACCGGAGAATGTTAAATTCAGTAATTATGTCTCCAATAACGAGAGAACGTACAGTGCGTATGTGTCCGACGTATTGAATGTTACGGATAAATTAATTGTAATGGCGGGAGTAAGGGTAGACCGTTATATCAATAAAGGCGTCTATTACCCAAGCCGTGACTCTCTGGTAGGAAGTTACAATCAGACAGCATTTTCGCCAAGATTCGGGGCCGTCTATCAGCTTGTAAAAGAAAAGGTATCCGTATTTGCCAATTACATGAACGGATTCAATAATGTGGGCGGATCGGATTTTAACGGAAATACATTCAAACCCAATCAGGCAAATCAGGTAGAAGGAGGAGTGAAGTTTGACTTTAATAAAATCAGCGCGACTTTAAGTTATTACGATATCCAGGTCACGAACATCACCCGTGATGATCCGGATAACGCCAACTTTCAGCTTCAGGACGGTACGCAGCTCAGTAAAGGACTGGAAGCCGAACTGATTGCCAACCCGATACGCGGTTTAAATATCGTGGCAGGCTATACCTATAATGACAGTAAATATACCAAAGCCAACGCGACGATCAACGGATTACGCCCCACCACGGCAGGTTCGCCAAGAACCGCCAACCTTTGGGCCAGTTACCGTCTGGCGGAAGGATCGCTTTCGGGATTGGGAGTCGGTTTTGGAGGAATTTACGGAAGTGAATATTACCAGACCAACACCGCAAACTTTAAGTTTAGTATTCCTTCGTATACTGTTCTTGATGCTTCCGTTTTCTACGACAGGCCAAAATACAGATTGGGGTTGAAAGTCGATAACCTGACCAACGAAAAATACTGGTCGTACCGTTTAGCGGCGCAAAATCCGACAAGAGTGACGGGTAATATTACCATAAAATTCTAGGCAATCGGGTCCATCATTTTAAAAGCAGATTCTCTATATTTGGACTTTACGATACAGTATGACAAAAGGATTTAAAAAAGCAGTACGACAAATACATTTATGGCTCGGTTTAGCATCGGGCCTTATTGTTTTTATCGTTAGTATAACCGGATTTTTGTCTGTTTTTGAAGAAGAGATCCGGGAGGCGACACAACAGGAATACCTGCATGTACCTGTTCAGCAAAAACCTTTTATAGGGCTTGCTGCTATAATGGCAAACTACCGGCACCTCGAGCCCAAACAGAAAATAACGGCTTTTAAAGTCAATAAGGAGGAAGCTAACGCAACGGTTCAGCTTTCCACCAAAAAGAAAAAGACCTACTACTTCAATCCCTACGACGGAAGTCTGGTCAATGAAAAAGGAGCAGACTGGCTCAATACGGTTTTAGAAATACACCGTACCCTTTTATTAGGAGACGTTGGGGAATTTATTCAGGGCTGGTCCGTGGTAATTTTTATGATCATGCTTATCACCGGATTGATCTTATGGTTTCCGAATCAAATCCGTCAGCTGAAACAGTCGCTCCAAATAAAATGGGGCGGTTCGTTTAAAAGGGTCAACTATGACCTGCACCAGGTTTTAGGATTTTATGCGGCTTTCGTGCTGCTGCTGATCGCTTTTTCCGGACTTTATTTTAAGTTCGAAACCGCCAAAAAAGCCGTGAGTTTCGTTACCGGAGCGCCTTTAAATAAAGGAACAGAGGCTGTAAACACCACCAAAATAGATTCCACGACCGTTCCCGTTCGGTACAATACAATCTATGAAACGGTAAACGCCCAATATCCGGGAGCAGCGTCCATAAGTTTTTCGGTTCGAAAAACCGGAGAGCTTAGGGTAAGAATGATTTATCCCAATACCTGGGCAAGTGCCAGAAATCAGAATGTTCTCTTTTTTGATGGAAAAACCGGGCAGCTGTTACGGACCAAATTGTACAAAGACAACAATGCCGCAGATGTATACGAAGCGAGCAATCATGACCTGCATACAGGCACTTTCTTCGGACTGGCCGGAAAAATACTGTGGAGTCTGGTCAGCCTGATTGGCGCCTCTCTTCCGGTAACCGGATTTATCATCTGGTGGAAAAAAGGAAAAAAAGCAAAAGGAAAAAAAGGAAAGGGCAGGACTGCTGTTCTTTCAGAAATAACTTAAAAGAACTTTTTATAAAGTAAAGTTGTAGTTCGGGCTTACGCTCTGTTAATCGCATTAAAATGGCGCAGGATGTGTTTGGGTGCTGCGATTACTTTGCTGCGAACAGGGTCAAACCATTCGACTTCTTTGGTCACTGCCGCACAGCATTCGTTTCTGGAGTTGAAAAAGTAACTTTCAACCGTGATTTTGTCGCCGATACAACACTGTTTCATTTCCACAAAAAAAGGTTCGGTAAACATCAGGTCCTGATACGAAACCAATATATCCTTTCTTTCCTGCAGACCCAGCTGCAAGGCATGGAGCCGCTCTTTTGAAAATCCGTTGGCAAATAAAAAACGATACAATAGGCGAAGCGTATAGGAAAGGTACGCACTGGTTTCCATAACCATAAAGTCATTGACATCTTCTCCCGAAACAACATAATTTTTGCAGATCATTTCATTTTAGTTTAGGATTCGTAAAAAAAGAGGTCAGTCGGGATCAACTGACCTCAGGGCACTATTTATTTAACCAGTAAAAAATTGTAATTAACTTTTATTTTATCCGCAATTTTTTTTCGTACCAGGTTGGGTATTTCGATACCATAATCTTCCGGTTTCACCTCAAAAGAACCCATCGCCATAACACCGTTGGCTGCTTTCGAAACTTTTACCGTTACGGTTATCGGTTTGGTTACGCCGTGAAGCGTAAGGTCTCCTTTTAAAGTAAAATTTTTAGCCGTACTGGTCACTTTCGAAAGATCAAAATCTTCCATTTTACCTTTTAAAGTGGCTTTTGAAAACTTTTCAGATTCCATATAATTTTCATTAAAATGTTCCTCCATTAAAGCCACCTTAAACCGAAAACCTTTGATCAGGACCAAAGCCGCGAAATCCCCGGTAGAGGGCTCTAAAACCGCAGAGACACTTTTATTTTCGGCAGCCACTTCTTCATTGGAAGGTGTAGAAGCCTGAAATTTGATATTCCCCGTTTTGGTGATCAGCTTTTGCGCCCATGCGTCTGTACTTACCGTAATAAGCAACACCAATACGAAGAAATGAATAATTGATTTTTTCATGATCCTAGTTTTCTTTAAGTCCGTCCGTATTCCATTTTACAATCACATCAATATTGGCCTGAGACATTCTTCCTGCCTGAGGCATGATGCCCTGCTGTCCGGTCTGCAACTGAATTCGGTTCAATAAACCACCGTTTTCAACTGCCGCTTTAACCTCCGCATAAGTAGTCAGAGGCCTGAAAGCCGCAGACCTTCCACTTTGGTGACAGCCGATACAATTGGCATCAATAATTGATTTTGCATTTTTAGTATAACTGCTGACAGCTACAGGATCCGGATTTGGAGTTCCTGTTGTCGGTGGCGTTTCAATATCCTGATACGTATCAGAATCACTACAGCTTGCAAATGCGGCCATAAGTAGGGTAAGGGCTATTAGTTTTTTCATAGTTGTTGTTTTTTATTTAGGTTATGAGTTATGAATTATGTGTTATGAGTTATTTGTTTGGGGTTAGATGTTAAGTGTTAGGCATTTGTAAATCTCTCATTTTCAAATTCCCACATTCTCAAATTATCACATTATCAAATTATCCAATTATCTAATTCTTCTTAAAACACCCTGTACAAGTTAAATCCAAAGAAGAAATCCCCTTTACCCCAGTCACCGGTAGCATTGGTAAGATACCCGCTCTCACTCATCGATTGTGAATTGGTAAAGATCAGCTGAAAGACATGTCCTCCGGTTTCGACATCCAGGCCTACGGACAATGGATTTTTGTAAAAGTCAGGCGTGTCAAAGTTGTGCATGTACTCTAAATTCACCGATAATCTTTTGGTGATTTTATAACGGCCGCCTCCTCCAAAAGAAAACTGATTGTCGTTTTCGATGGCCGGATTGTACAGGTTTCTATGAATAAAAGAGGGCACTAACTCTAACGATAGTTTTTCACTCACTTTTCGCGATACCAGCAACTGCTGCACATACGTCATGCGATGTTTGAATTCCAAGCCCGGATACTGATCTTCTTCTAAAAAAGTATTGATATCCGCCACACTGTACCCGACAATATCTACCGGGAAACTGGCATCCTGTCTGGCCATTCGGTATTTTACCCCGGTCTCGTACATTTTGTTCAGCGTATGTCTGGAAAGGCTTACGGACAACCAATCGGTAACGCCGTAAATACCACCCAGTTTGGTAGTAGCGTTATCAAGGCCGAAAAAACTGTCAAAACCGTCTTTCACAGTACCGAAACGGTGCGAGACTACAAAATAGAATTCTTTTTTGGCAGCCATTTTGGTGGTCTGTAAAGTAACCAGCTGTAAGGCTTTAAAAGTAGCGGTCGAATAGCTGTCTTCTACCTGAGTAGAATCCAGGTCCTTCAGCAGATCATCCTGCGAATAGGCCATAGTGGCCAGAAAAAGGCAGATTGGGACTAAAAATTTCTTCATAATACGTTTTAATTGTGGGGTTGATTAAGGGTACACTGGTCTAATTTAACTTCCTGAAACAGCTCGTCATATCCAATACATTTGCCTTTAACGCTTACCTTATGATCGAGATGTTTCTCTTTTATTTTCTGGGTAAACAGACAAAAAACAGTATTTTCAAGTGTGATTACAGAATCGGTTTCTTTGGTTACTGCACCGGTGATTTCAATGGTTTTATTGAGATACAGGACATCTGCCTTTTTGGGATCTTCATTATACGCTTCCAGTAATTTTGTTGCGGTGATATTGAAATCCGCTTTTTCTGAGGCGATATCACGCGCTCCCTTAAAAAGAAACCCGTAATAAAAATAAATACCCGCAGCAGCCACGATCAGTAAAGCCGCAAGTACAAAGGCTGTTCTTTTTCTTTTCATATTTTTGTTTTAATTTCAGGTAGCAGTAAGGCTCTGTTTATTTCAAATTAGTCCGGTTTTCAGGGGACTAATTTGAAATAGAGAGCAGTGCTATAGTGTTTATTGGAAATTCGGGTGCTTAGATCGCGAGCGGCGAATCTTTTACCGGTACGGGCCAAACGCCCGGAGCAGGGAAACTGATGCCTTTGTTGGCACCTCTTACGCTGGCATCCTGTCCAAAATAATACAAAGGCCAGCCGTTGTACACCAGTTGCGATTTACCAAATACGGTAATCACAGAAAATTTGGTTTTGTCGAGAGTAGAAGGAACTACAATTTTGTCGGTCTCGTAGATAGGCCAAACCGCATTGTTGGAGAAATCGGACTTTGTAAAATTGTTTTTCTTAAAATTATCATTTTTGAAGGTATACAGGGTGATCCCTTTCGCATCGGTAAAGTAGGTCGTTACACCATCTCCAACCGTGTAATCAGATTTGTAGTTTTTACCATCATGTCCTACCAGCTGGCTTCTGACCAACAGGACAGAATAATCCGGTTTGGCAATAAACCAAACCCCGCCAACTCCGTCACCGGTTGTTTTTCCGGCCGCTTCCGGTACATTCGTTCCGGCACCGCCATACCCGTCACCCGAAGAAAGTGGTGCATAGTAATACAATGGCCAGCCTTTATACGTCAATTGTTTTTTGGCAGAAGCAGTAGTAACCGTTCCAAAATCAGCTAAGGTAAGTCCGGCACCTAATTTGTCGGCAGTTAGGTTATCCACATTAAAAGCAGGCCATACCGCTTCACATCCTCCGGTACAGGAAGGTTTTCCGTTCGCATCTGTGGCGAAAAAATACAAAGACCTTCCGTCCTTATCCGAAAGGTAAGCACCTAAAGTAGCACTGGTAGAAAGACTAATTTCTTTTTTGGCTTCGACCACAGGCGGCGTAGTGGTAGGAGTATCACTGTCACTGCTGCAGCTTGCAAAAAAGGCTGTTGCGATAAGAGCAACGAATGCGAATGTAATTTGTTTTGATTTCATGGGTTTTAAATTTTAATTGATTTTTTAACGGTTGTTAGTCCTTAGTCTTTAGTTTTTAGTTTTCAGTCTCTCCCGATAGCTATCGGGATCAGTCCCGGTCAAACTCAAAACTCATAACTCATAACTAAGGACTAAGAACTCACAACTAATACTAAAACAGCCTTGACGCAGATTACCCTACCAAAGAATTGATATTTTATTAAAAAAAAAGTAAAAAAAGGGAAGTAAAGCTTTACAAAAGATTGAAATACAAGCTTATAAGGAAATTCTGAAACTCACATTTGGAGTTCTTTGCAGGGCGAAAGTTTCCACTTCCTCGATAGAATTCGTTAGGGAACTGATGCGGTAATATTCGCTGATTTCGTTTTTGCGGTTCAGGATATTCAGGATCGAGAGGCCTACTTTGTACTGAATGCCATTGTCGGTTTCCCACTTGTATGTAGAAGAGATATTTACCTGCGAAAAGATATGCAGGTTGGTATTGTTTGGTTTGTTGTAGATCAGTACCGGATCTGAAAGGTCTATTTGCGAAACATCAGGAGAAGTTTTGGGCCTGCCCGAAGACCATTTGGTGCCCAAAGCAATCTTGAAATTGTTTTTCTCGTAAATGGCAGCCCAGGATAACGTATGAGTTAACTCAAAGTTGTTGGGAAAACTCGGGTATTCATAATCCGGAAAATGATAATTGTTTTTATTGTAGGTATAACTGAGCCACGTCAGAAAATGGTTTATTTTTTTCTGAATCAGGATTTCCGTTCCCAATACTTCATAATCGCCTGTGGTTCGCACAAACTCCAGCTGGTTCTGAAAACCCTGGCTCGAAGTGGTGATGCCGTTTACTTTTTTATAAAAATTTTCCATACCCAGCAGCCAGTCGTTCTCTTTGTAGAAGACATTTAAAGAGAGCTGTTTACTTCTCTGAATAGGAATGTTGGTGTTATTGGAGATGATCCAGCGCCTTTTTTCAATGCCGAAATAATCTTTCTGCAAATCAATAATCTGTTGGGAGTTTTGACTTTTCAGTTCCCCCAGCAATTCTACATTGACACTTTTACTGATGCCATAACCCAGTTGCAGTCGCGGTTCTACACTGTATTTTTTAAATTTTTCAATATAATTCATACGGACTCCGGCCTTCAGATAGATTCTCGAAAGGGTGTCGTTGTATTTCCCTTCCAGAATTAAGGCATGGGTTCGCAGCACGTCTTTGACCCTGCGATAGAAATCAGGATTCGTGACCTGCTCTAAATTGGTAATCCCCATTTCGTTAAACTGATACCCGTTGTTAAAACTCCATTTAGCCGTAAGCGTATGGTTGTTCTCTATAGTAAGTCCATTATTGTTCACCGTGTTTTCCTGAAGCACGACCTGATTAGCATTAGTCGTTTTCTGGTTGCCCAAAAGTTCATACGCAGAGTTGTAGATATTAATTTTAGTCGTATTAAAGGCATTCCAGTTTCTTTTCCAGGACAAATTCCCGCCATAGTTTTGCTGGCGTAACACATTGTTTTCCGATCGGTTGATGTCGTAAACGGTCGCACTCTGAAAAACTTCCAGATTGTCTTTGATCGTAATTAAATCCAGTACAATCTGGTCTTTAGTACCTATTTTTTGGACATATTTCAGGGTAGCATCATAGAAACCGAATTTTTTATCACTTTGGTAATCGACATTCTGGTTTTGGGCAAAATCAGTGATGGTCGTGTTTTGAAATACTTTATTAAAATATTCCTTATACGTAGGGGTTTCGACAAAATCAGTAATCGATTTACGGGCAGATATTTCAATAAAGCTCTTTTTCGAGAGATTGTACTTCGCGTACACATCGGCATTGATCATATTGATTCCGGCACTAAAGGAATTTTTTTCCGCGGTTTCCGGAGTCGAAGAAATCGCCACGACACTCGAAACACTTTCCCCGTAAAAAGCCGAACTTCCGTTTTTATAAATCGAAATCGTATGTGCCAGATTGGGATTAAAAACCGAGATCAGACCAAAAAAATGTCCGGTCTGAAACATGCGGATCCCGTTCCACAAAAACAAATTCTGATCGTGTGTACCGCCGCGCACGTTGATGCTCGAAACACTTTCGTCAAGACTGTTCACGCCCGGAATCTGCTGCATGGTCTGCAAAGCATCGGGTTCAATAAGTCCCGGCAGGATTCCGAACTTCTTGGGTTTAATTTCAAAGGCGCCATCGGTGTTTTTGGAAATTCCCGAAGCCAGCACCGCACTCGCTTTGATTTCTTCGAGCTGCGTAATTTCAGGTGCCATTACGATCTGAAGACAATTAGCAGTGTCCAAATGATCCGTCGTGATTCTCTGGGTGATAAATCCCACATGACTAATCAAAAATAGGGTGGCAGGCCCTTGTTCCAACTCAAAATATCCGTTAAAATCCGTGGCAATCTGTGTATGATCGGGTAAGCTGATATTGGCGTTTTCAATCGGCTTATGATCCGTAGCCCCAAAAACATAGCCACAGATCAGGGGAGTCCTATTTTCTTTTTTATAAATATTAATAAACCGGTTGCCAATATTCTCAAAAGACAACTGCGTTTTTTGGGACAGGAACTGCAGTTTCTGTGCTAACGAAAGCGATCTTTTGGGCGGATTGCATTGCAGCCCCGCAATAATATCCTCGGTATAGTTAAAACTAACCTGATGCTGTTTTTCAATAGCCACGAGGATTTTTTTAAACGGCATGACTTTTCCCTTGTCCTGCGCAGATAGGGGCAGGACAAGGAAAAAGAAGAGAAACAAAAAATGAAATTGTTTGGGGAGCAACATTTATTTTTCGTCAAAAATTATTTTATGGTTGGAGACTTTTCGGGCCTCTAAATGATAGGTGGTACTAATAATCTGCAAGGCTACCTCCAGGTCATGGGCGGGTAATTTCCCGGTAAACAAGGCCGTTGTATCTTTGGTGTTTAATTCGATAGTAATGTTGTATTGCCTTTGTACTTCGTCTAAAAGGCTTTTGATGTTTTCCTGATAAAAACTAATCTCGTTGTCCATCCATTCCGGCTGCGAGGTTTGTATTTTTCTATTAAGCTGTTTTCCGTTTTCAAAACGTACCCCCTGTCCGTGTGTCAATAGAATTTGGGTATTGCCGTAATTGACCTTAACACGTCCTTCGTAACAAACGATATCAAAGCTGTTTTTACGGGCCTTCACGTTAAACTGCGTTCCTAAAACCGTTACTTTCCCCAGATTCGTCTGCACCTCAAAGCGTCGGCCTTTCGCAACTTTAAAATAGGCTTCTCCTTTAAGTTCCAGATGCCTGTTGTTGTCCCAGTTCCATTTTTTATACTGTATTTCAGAACCTGAATTCAGTACTACCTCAGAATGATCCGGTAACGAAAAAATAGTTTTTTCGCCAAAACCGGCCGTCTCCGTCTGCTGTACCAGCATTTTCAGCGCAAAGGTAATGCCAAGCGCCAGCACAAAAATAGCCGCGGCACGAAACGCCCATTTTTGATATAAAGGAACTACTTTCGGAGTCACTTTGGGCTGTTGCAGGATGTTCGACAACATCGCGTTTTCATCCCAGTCCGCTACCTCCAGGTGATCGGTATAGTGTTTTATCTTTTTATATTTTTCAAAATCGGGACTGGCTTCAAATTCCGCCAGTTCCTCAGGTGTTAAATCATTGTTCAGCCATTGGGCCAATAAGCGATTCTTTTTCATTGTACTGTATTATATCATTAAAACAATTAGAATTCAATTTACCCTACTTTTTTATAAATCAATTTCTTTACGCAGGCTTAACAAAGCCAGGTGAATGCGTTTTTCTACGGCCTTGACGCTAAGGTTGAGCTCCAGGGCTATTTCACTGTATTTTTTTCCGTCAATCCGGTGCATCAGAAAAGCAACGCGCTGTTTTTCGTTCAGGTTTTCAATCGCTTTCAGGAGTTTAGCCTGAAACTGTTTTTCCTCCAGCAGGTATTCGGGGTTTTCATTGGTTTTATCGAGGCCGGTAAAGTCTTTTTCATAGCGCAAAACCACTTTCTGGTGGGCAATGGCATTCAGGCTGCTGTTGTTGGCAATGGTGTACAGATACGACTTCGCCTTTTCCAGCGGTACCGAGGCACAGTTTTGCCAGAGCTTTACAAAAGCTTCCTGGGTGACATCTTCGGCCTGGTCGCTATTGCCAAATTTATAAAAAAGAAAATTCCGAAGCGCTTTGACGTGACTTTTAAAGAAAGACGAAAAAACAATTTCATCACAAGTGTTGGATTGGTTTTGATCTGGCATTTCAATTTTCAATTGGTATGCTGCAAAAGTATTTGTTTTTAGTATAAGTAGGGTAAAAGCAAATAAGATTGTTCTATAGGAGTATAAATACTATTCCCTTTTGATAAATTAGTACACACCAGGGGACAGAAACCTTTGAAGACGAATTTATTAAAAAACAGTTTCTTAAATTTTATTACATTTGTAAAAATATCACTATGTTGCCTTTCCAAAAATATCTATCCATTGTCCTTGTACTGTTCTTGTTTGGCTGTCAGAGCGATTCAGAAGAGCAGAACGATTATGTACAGGGAACCGTTACCAGTACGTCTCCGCTTACGACCTATCTGCAAAGGGTGGCCATGGTACCCACCGTGCAGGACAATGTCATTGACGGCTCTACGTACTGTACCATAAAACTCCCGTATACCGTGACGGTCAATAGTGCCACCATTGCCGTTAACACCACTGCCGATTATCAAAAAGTAGTCGACAATATCAAAGCGAACAATTACGATGATGATATTGTTAGGATCACTTTTCCGGTCACCATGGTGTACTACAACTACATCCAGAAAGTGATCCCGAACGAAACGGATTTTAAGGACCTAATCGATTATTGGAACATGTACCCGGACCTGTTGTCTAAAATCAACGGACTCAACATCAACTATCCGATTACGATCAATACCTATAACAGCGCCAATCAGATTGCCGGTTCGGTGTCGATTGCCAGCGATCAGGCCTTTTTTAATTTTATCAAAAACCTGAACGCCAGCCAGTACATCGCCCTGCAATACCCGATCTCGGTTACCGATTACAACAATCAGACAAAATCGATTACCAACAATCTCGACTTCGAAAACGCCATCAAATATGCGATCGATTACTGCCCCGAAAACAACATTACACCGCTCGATTTCACCGCAACTCTGACCAGCGGTTCCTGGGAAATTCCGTATTATTTTGCCGATTCCGATAAAACGGCTTCTTATAGTGGTTATTCGTTTGTTTTTAAAAATGACTACTCGGTAGTAGCCACCAAAGGAGCCGTGACCGAAACAGGGCAGTGGCAAAGTACGGTACAATATGGGGTGCGGGAAGTACAGCTGATGTTCAGCTCCCCCGAACTTTCCAAATTGAATACGAACTGGAAATTGTTTGAGTTTAACAATTCACTGATCCGATTACGTAATGTGGGGACTGGGACGAGTTATCTTTATTTTGAGAAAAAATAAATAGAATAGGGAAGAAGCGAAAGATGCTAAATATATATAACAAAAAAGAGAGACTTCCCGGTCTCTCTTTTTGTTTTGCTCTATCTTGTAAAAGTTTATTTTCCTTTTACTAATTTTTCCAAATATTCAATTTTATCTTTTTCGGCTTGTAATAAACGTTCGTAGAGTTTTTTGTTTTCCTCATAGGATTCAACTAACTTATCCAAAGGGTTGAAAGTACAATTGTGTCCAAAATTTACGTTGCTATTTTTCGTGTCGTTAAAACTGTTGAAGTAATTAATGACACCTTCTTCCGAAAAGTTCTTAATGGCCTCCACACTCACACCCAAAGCTTTTGCTACTTCAATCAACTTTTCTTCGTCAATCGTCTCGCTGTTTTCGATAATCGAAACCGCCTGCTGATTGGTTCCCATGGCCTGTGCCAATGCTTCCTGCTTCATGTCTTTTAGTTCGCGAATACGGCTTATTTTTCGCCCGATGTGATTTGGTTTGGTTTGTGTGCTCATAGCTCAAAGATAATAATTACGAATAAAAATAATATAGTTTTGGTAAAATACATCATTTAGTGATGCGCTTCACTTTTTTGGTCTTGAAACAAAAGTACAATTTTTCATACAAGTTTGGTTGAAAATGTGAAATTTTGAGAGATGTAACTTTGTATAAATTAATAACCATGATTGAAAGAATTAGCAGCAACGAAACTTTAATTACCACTTTTTTAAAGTTACTCTTTTTCCATTTTTACTAGTTATTTCTTCATATTCCCAAATTAATCTATCGTACAACCCTTTTTCATATGTATATCCAGTCAAAAAATTATTGTTTTTCACTTTTACTTCTTGTTCTTCTGAAAAACTGCATTGTTGAATTTTCATACCAATGCTCATCATTAGAAATACATTGTCAACCAGTAAATTATAGCCTCCTATAGATGGGGCAATCTCGAGCGTTTTCTTTGAATATCCTTTATTATCAATGCTTCTTTCATGACTTAATTTTTTTGTTTTAGATTATTTATACTATTTTATATTGCTTTTCAATTAGATATTTTTATAAAACACATTCAAAAACCCCAATAACTTTCAAGCTTTCCAGTTCATTTTCAACCAATTCAATATCATAATATTTTGTATCATGAGAAAGAGGCTTTAATGTGATTGTATCGTGCGCCCAGCTTTCGTTTATAATATTTTTTTTGCTTCTATATTCTTTTACGGTATAACCAGATCCAAAATCAGGATCTTGAATATTTGTATGTTCTACTAATACAATTTTGCCATCTCGAGAACCTCCCGTATATTTTCTAAACATACAAATTGAATCATTAGGAATTATTTTGTTCATTGACTTACCAATAACTTTGCAAGCAAATAAATCATGTGATGGCTTATAAGCTTTAGGTAGTGCAATCCACTGACAATCAGTAATAGTTTGTAATTCACTAAAATTACCTGCTGCGACCTTTAAATCATATATCGGAATGCTATTTACATAAGGAATGACTTCATCTTCTTGTAAAATAGGTGTCTCTTTTTCAGTCTTGAATTTAGGGATAAATTGGGAAAAATAATCTCTTAGGTTTTTATCACAAACATATACATAGGTTCCTTTAATACCCCTTAGCATTATTGTTTTGTATATGTTTAAAATAAAATCTTTTAACTCTTCAGGATCAACAATAGATTGTTTTCCATTTACATCAAAATAATTTTCTTTTATAATTTTAATTTGATTTGTTGTCTTATCAAAAGTAATTTCATTCCCAAAAATGATTCCTGTGTAATTTAAATCGTATCCTTGCGTAGTATGAATACAGCCCACTTCCTCTCGGGAGTTTTCAGAATTAACCCAATCAATATTTGTACTGTTCCACTTTAGCCTGACATTCTCAATTTCAATGTCATAATCTTGCTTGGAGTCTTTTTTATTGGTGATCCATGGCCAGGAATATCCGGCAACTAATCTTGATAAGCCATTTTCTATATCTCTGGATTTTATTTCATTGATGATGTCTTCAATAGAATCAAAAAGGATAAGCTCATATTCTTTGGAGTTAAAAATAACATCCGAATTATTCAAGTTACATTTTAGAAGATTATCAACATATTTAACATAATCATTGCCTCCTTTAGATCTAAATTGAGATTTTAAATATTCAATTTTGGTTAAACTATTTCTTTTTAATTTATCAAAATCTTCCTTCTTAACATCAGATGGTTTTATAGATTGATTTTCATCATAAAAATATATAGCACTTTCGGATTGTTTCATGATCCAATCCAATTCATTACAGGTATATTTGTCTAGATTTAATTTTTCACAAACAATATCAGATGCCCTGAAATAAGCACCTAAATTAACACGTCTCCTTAATCGATGTGATTCGTCCACAATAACAATATCAAAGGTGTCTTTTACGATTTCTGCCGGGCCAATTACCATATTGGAATTCAATCCTTTTATATTTTTAAAAACTTTTTTTAAAGTAGTTCTAAAAGATGACATTGGGACAACTAATGCCATTTTCGGGTTTGGATATTTTTTCTTTAATTCAAAAACAAGTTCCATGAATTCAAATTCATCATTTCCGAATTCTTCAAAATTAAAATCCTCATTAGTAGTATTAAGTAACTTAAATAAGAATATGGCTAAAATTGTTTTGCCGGTGCAGGCTCCCCCTTCAATAATAATACTTTTATAATTATTATCCAGGAGGTTTTTCATAATAACCAAAAGCCCACTTTTTTGTTCAAAACTTAAAGTTTTGTATGGTGAATATTTAAATAAGTCAGAATTATTAATATAATCGATAGGATGCTTAGCTATTCCAACGGATCTTAAGTTGTCCCAGATGGATTTGAAAATATCCCAATACACTTCTTTCTTTTGGTAATAGTTATGATTGGCTAATCCAACATTTCCATTAATTAATTTATATTGCCCATCGCCGGAAATATATTTAATGAGATTAGATTCTATATCTAATGTTGCAGATTTATTAAACTTTTCACTTGAAATCAAATGGACACCAACTAGTTTATTTTTTATGTTATTTCTTAAGTGACTAATCATTCTGGCATATGCATCTGTAGTTTCACCAACATATGCTTCCATCACATTACCATCGCTTAAAATATAGACAACAGGCCATAAATCTTTTACGTAATGTAGATTATTAAGTTCATTAACAAGAGTCGAATCAAAATCAAATTTTTTAATTGTGAACAGGGGGGGCTGATTCATAGTTCATTATATTTTTTTGCAGTGCCTTTGGCTTTGTCGACAGGGTATTTTAATGCGTTCTTTTGAATTTTTTCTGAAATTATGTCAAAAACATCGAGGTTATGTTTTTCGGCAAGTAAAAAAGCATAAGATAAAATATCCGAAAGTTCTTCTTTTAATCGATCTTTATTAATGTTTTCGACTTCATCTCCTGTTTTCCACAAGAAAATTTCATTCAGTTCAGCAGCTTCAATTGAAATTGCTAAGGCTAAATTTTTAGAGTCATGAAATTGTTTCCAATCCCTTTCATCCCTAAATTGAATTAATTCTTTTATGACTTTATTAAACTTTTTCATAATATAATACGTGGTTTATATCAAATTTAACAATCCCTATTATTAATAAGGATGATATGTGAAATTATGCTTCTAGGATATATTGTTTAAAGACTTTATCTTTTATAAAAATTTGTATCTAGTAATTACATTGCTAAAGTATCGAATATATACCAAAGTGTAATGAGGAAACCCTAAAGTAATTAAGAAATATCTTTCTGATTTTTTTAAAATAACTTCGTTCATTTTTAAGCTTTAATAACGTAGGCTAATTCGTTTCCCGTAGCTTTATTTTCAATTTCTAATAGACTTATTTTTTCTTTTCGTAGTTGAAACAAAGGATCAAGTATTTCACTTAAGCTTAATTTTATAACTTTTTCTACTGAATTGGGAAGAAGTTTAAAAAGGAATTCAAATTTTGAAAATTTATATTTCATACCTGCCAATTCCATTTCACGTTTAAATTCTGTAATTAAATATTCAATTTCTTCTGCAATTTCTTTTTCGCTAAGATTTTTTTCAGAAATGTTGTTAGCCCATCTACGAAGCCTTAAAAAATTTAATCTATTGGATTCTTCATCTCTATATTGAACGATGTCAAGGAGGGGTACAGTTTCATCCGGAATAGGGAAGTTATCAATTAAAACCCTGTACACATTAGCTTTTGGAAATGATAAATCTAATGTTTCATATGAAAGAAGAGAAGAAACAGGAAGTACATCGTCACCGTACTTTTCTTGATGAAGCAATGCAAAAAGTCTTTCTTCTAATGCCAATAATTGAAAATTTGCATTCGAGGCGAGTAAATGACTTTCCGGAGAATTGGCGTTTTTTTGTAGAAATTCATACTTTTCATATTCGGAATTCAACAAATCAGTGATTTGAAAATAATTATTTTCATTTGCTTTTGATATAGAAATAGCATTGAGTTCAGCAATAGTACCTACCTTCAAAAATCCCTGATCAACAAGAAGTTCTATTTTCTCAAAGTACGATTTTTTACCATATGAGGTATTCAACTGTAGATCTTTGAATTCATCAAAACGATACGTGATTAAAGTTTTATGTAGGTAGAAATTTTTTATTATGGAATTATAAGATCTGCTGGATAAATAATATCTTAAATCTATTAGACCGTTTTGCATGGTGATAGTTTTTTAAATTACGATAATGTAGATATTTTGGTATTTGATTGAAATGGGTGCCATTTTATTTGAACTTTAAAAAAGGTTTTAGCGTCCATGTTGTGATCGAAGCGCACGGGTATATTTGACTAAAGCCCCATCTTAATCTAATTGATTACGACATTGACACAATTTTTTTCAGCTTAAGATTTTAAACAAAATCACCTACGAAAGCTATAAAAATTTTAAGTCTTCGTTTTAGGGAAATAGCGGTACTATGGTTCTTTTATCCAGATCACCAAAAATTAATCCAATCAATGATAGATTATCTCAACAAGCGCTTTGAATCCAAACCGGAATAAATCGAAGTTTCTCCGGATGAATCTCAACAAAATCAATTTTATAATTACATTTTTTGTGTTTTCTTTTTATTAAATATAAAAAATACAGCCCTTAAATGTTTATTGTTCATTTCAACTTTAATCCAGATTTAGTGCATTATTTACAATTTCAATTGGATTCGAACCTTTCTTGAATATAATAGGAAAGCCTGATACCTCTAAAATATCGCTTTCTAGACCTACTTCAAGATAAACATCTTTTTCATCAGTCAACTTTGTAAGTTTAAATAAACGTGATTTGTTTCCTAAACTGCTGGTGGCAAGTAATCTTAAATCTAGATCTGTTGTTTCCTTTTTTAATGCAGCAAGTATAGGAGAAACAACAGCAAGAAGCAAGTTCCTCAATGCTTCGCCCTCATTTATGATCTTTGTTTTTGAGCAATATTTCATCGCTCGAATAATGTCACCGTATGATTCTTGAACACTCGGCACACTCTCACCCATAAGCTCATTGACTTCGTAAGATGCAGCATTGGGCTTTTCATCGACAGTTAAAGTTGTAGAATGCTGGTAATATGACTCGATAGTGCCTCTTCGTAGTATAAAGCAACCCAGTGTTTCAAGGAAAGCTAAAAGTGTTGTTAAACGAATTTTAATATTTAACAAATCATTGCTTGTAAGTTTGATTTCTTCATTAGAATTATTAAATAGATAGCAAAAAGTACTTCTTCTTTTTGCAATTATTTCATCTTTTTTAATATCACGATGAATCCAATAATAGTGCTTTTCAGCCTTATCCTTAATTTGATCCCATTCTTTAATCACTAATTGACAAAAATCAGTGTATATATCTTTCGCAAATTTAGCGGCATCTTTGTGACCTAGGTTTTGTGCAAGATCTGATGATTCTGGAAGTTTTGTAAATACTCCTATAATATCGAGGCTATCAGTTATGGCATCAGCGTCGCCTATTAAAGCAGGAGCTTTACCAATGAGTCTGAATAACTCAACTACAACTGGAAATTGACCTTTTCCGGTAACAGGTAGAATTTGACAACCAGCCGCTTCTATATGTAACTCAAGTTTTCGACTCAAAGCCAAACAAATTATTTCATCGCTTGGACCTTCTACCAAAAGAGGCGTCGTGCAAAAAAGTGCTAATTTATGCTCCTGACCAAGCCTAGTTAATAATGCTTGAAGTTTTTTACCTTGAAAGTGACCGTCGTTTTGAGAAATTTGGAAAGGTCTCGTCTTAATGTCTTTACAGAAAATTATGGATGAAAATTGGGCAACAGAGCTTATTTCTATAAATTCCGTTGAGTGTGTCGATATAAATATTAACTTCTTCCCTTTTTGCGTATTGTTACCAGCTACCTTCTTTATTTCGTTTAGAAGAAATGATTGCAGCTGTGGGTGTAAAGAAACTTCTGGTTCATCTATAAGCAAACAACTAATTTCGTCATCGTAAATAGAAGTTAGTAAAGACGCCAAATGAAGCAGTCCACTTGCTTCACGTGCTGAATTGTAGTTTTTGTGTTCTTCATCGTCTATTTTGGCAAAGTAAACTTTTAGCTGTCCTGCATCCCACTCTATTATAATATCCCTATGAAATAGTTTTCTTAACCTCTCTTGAACTTTAATAAGGATATCTGGCCTTTCGGATAAAGTTGCAAAATCACCACCCACAGTTTCGTTTTGATACCTGTTCTTTACGTAATATTTGTCTCCAAATTCCGCATAATCATATTGAGGCAGATTTGTATTACCATTATGATTTGACCTATATGCTTCTATCATTCCTAATCTTCCAGCAGAAATGTATTTTATATTTTTTCCATTAGCATGATTTGACAATGATTTTTTTAGACCTTTAAGAAGCTGTGTCTTGCCCGATCCGTTTGGACCAAGAAAAGTTGTTAATCCACCATTAATTGTAATGATAGGATTAGAAACCCCGGTTATACCTGATTCGCTAAGATTTATTTCAATGTCAAACGGGAATTCCATAATATTAAATGTATGTCGTTAATTGGTATCTTTTTGATTAAGTAAACATAATATAAATATTTCTGTTATCTAAATTTTTAATATAAACAGGTATTTATACCTATTTTTAAATGTTATTAAACACTAAATTTGGTTGTTAATATCTATAAAAAAATACATAATTCACTTATTTTAAAAAGCCTAATCAACACAACCCTTTAAATAAAAATAATGAACCAAAATCACTTTGTTATTTTTGATGCAATTTTAAAATTCCTTTCAAAAAACGCTCATAGATCTGTTACATTTAAAGATTTAACTGAAAATGCTCTTTCAGACTCAAAAAATGCGCATGAATATTTAAAATCATTTAATAATTTTGTGTTCACAAAAAGAAAGGAACGCGAATTTGATAGTTTTATAGTAGACATATTTAAAGATAATCATAATTCTGAATTGATTTCTAATGCTTTGTATTACTTAAAAGGTGACGGTTTAGTTAATTATATTCCAATGAAACAACATGAATATATTACCGTAGAAATAACATCAAAAGGGTTGAACAAAATAAATACTGGTGGATTCAGAAGAGAATACAAGAGAGCAAATTCTAATTACTGGGTCGATAGAATCACTAAATTAGCATCTCTAACAATAGCATTTCTAGCACTTTGTTTAACATATTATGTTTACACCCATCCCAATTGTAAATAATCGCTTTTAAATTAATACGAAAGCTAATCAACCATATAAAGATTAAAGATATAAACAACTACACACTCATGTTATCAACAGCACAGGTTGCAATTCCTGACGGGGTAGCAGTTGATTTCGTTACCAATTTACTTAATCGACGTTGAACGGATATTGAATATTTCGGTTCGGAATTAGATACCCCGGAATGTTATGTTGATGAAGATATGAAAACATCAAGTTCTTAAATAACCTATTTTGATTTCCATTTTGGTACAGAGAAGCATTGATGACGATTCGTTTTCTGAGATTACGATTAATGAGTTCATTACGACAAAATAAAAAAGTTCGCTCACTACATCTGCGAGAGGATGAAGACATCGCTATTTATCTTTAATGTACATCGTCTTTATCAAGAGTAAGCACAACGGGTTATTCATAAAAAACTTCTTTATCCCAAATTTTCTTTCCGAGATAGTTACCGCAAAAATCGTAACGTTTTATAATGGCCTTTTCAGGATTTCTATTGTAATAAAAAAGCAATATCTCATTGGCTGTAATTTTTATACGGCGGTATCTTATGCCGTCACAGGCATCTGTTGAACAAATATCTATCGAGATTCCCTTCAGGATGCTATTTCCTTTAGCATCCGTTACCTGATCACGCACAATAATTTTTTTGTGCGGTAATTTCCAAAATAGAAATTTTCGGTCTTTCTCTGTCCGTTGGGTTTTTATTGTTACGTTGTTAGCGGAACAGGTAGTGTCAATAACATAGAAAGTATTTGTTGGTATCCCTTTGGTTTTACTGTTGGCAAAAAGACTAAAAAGACTAAAAAAACTAAATAGTATCGATAGTATAAAACTCTTTTGCATTTCCTTTTATTGTTTTTGACTTAGTGGTTTTGGCTATTGCCATCGGTCTCGTATTGAATTGTATTTTATGCCCTCTTATTTTGCCTTTCTTCAAACGAATATAAGATATATTTCGAACGCATCTTTTTTAAGTAGAAAGATTTCCTGAAAAAATATACGTATCGTAAAGTTTCATTTCACTACAGCTTTGTAAGCGGGAATTCCTCTATCCGTTGTTACTATATTAATACTATATTTCTATATTTTTGTAATCTTTTTCTGTTAAATAATTTGTATTGAAATAAAATTCCTTTTATATTCGTCATCTTTTATTTGTTAAAATAAATCTGGACTTAATTAATCAAATCTGTTTTAGCTATTACAAGATTCCTCTTGCAATGTTCCTAAAACCAAATTAGAACACCTTCATAAAACAGAATAATCGATAAAATAGTGGTGATGAAAAAAAGAGAAAAACGTTGGAAGACTATTAGGAATCCAACAAGAAGAAATGGCCAAACTGCTGGAGGTGACTCGTGGCAACTGGTCCATGTATGTATCGGGCAGGCGTAAATTGCCCAAAGAAGCCCAAATAAAAGTGAACGAAATGGTTGCCTTTGCAAAAAAGGTAAATACACCGGATCATATAAGTCCTTATTTAAGCAGACAGGAATAACAAACACAAGAATGGTTTGAAAATAAGAGGAACCATAATCTACTAATGCAAAGTACTATAGCGGCTCAACTCAAAAGGGGTAAGGAGAAATTTGAGGGGGCTTTTATTGCATTTCATCTGGTTGATTTTTTGGCCGATCGACCGAATTACAGCGCGAAATCGAAAGAGGTATTGCCGGGAATTAAAAAGAAAGCTGCAGCTGCCCTGGAGAAAAATGGCTTGGCATTGCAAGAACAGTACACCTTTCAACTATTGGTACTGGAACAGGAGGAACTGTTATTAGCAAAATACCTTTTACAGCACAGCTACCTATCCTGTCTGGAATAAAAAACAAATTACGAGAATACAACGAAATTTAATAATCAATAAAACAATAATGATGGAAGAAGAAGAAAAAAATGGAAAAGTATGGGGTGCACAATTAGAAGACATGTCCAATTTTGCGCATCTCAAGTGTAGTACTTGCGGAATGCATGTAACCGGTGATCGCAAATTGCCAACAGTAGCACAGCTAGAACTTACTCACATGATAACTAAATCACTTTCAGGCACACAAAATAAAAAAGATGTTATTCCGATAGCGGAGCCAGGAACAAAATCCCGGCAGCTTATAGAAGAGAAGTTGTTTACTAACGAACATAACCAAATGGTTTTATCCATAAAACTTGAAAAATGTCAGCTAAAATACGAGGAGGCTCTTATTGCTAAGAAGCTCATTACTTATTTAGACGAGGAAGTAAATGAAATGGAAAAATCGGAAGTAGAACGTTTATCAGGAATAAAAAGAAAAGCAGAAGCTACCAGGAAGAAATATGGTATCGTGTTGCGCGAGAAATTAACCAATAAGCTGCTTACCCTGCGAAATGAAGAGATTGTGTTGAGGAGCGAATTGTTAGAGGCATTATCGAAGGAATAGGGAATTAGGTATTCTATTGTTGCTGAACAGCAAACGGAATACGATTTTCGATACGGTATCATTTTAAATAAAAAAGCTCCGGATAACTCCGGAGCTTTTGTTTGCTTATTGCTTTTTAAATGTATAAAAATTCATATCGTCAGGATCATCGATCACTCGGACTAAATTATATGAGGTACTGGTAGTAAAGGGACCTGATCCCATAATTTCCAAGGTGCAATTGATTTTATAGGGCCGCTCAACTCCGTTTCTGTTTGTATAGGTTTTAGCAATGCCAAAATCTTTATAGGTCTGATTGCTTTTTAATTCCACCGTTTGGGTAGCGGGATTCCCGATAGTACCCATCACCCATTTTCCCGACAGATCGATTTTTCGGCTTTTGAAGGCATCATCGTCAGAGAAATAGAAATAACTGATCCGGCTTGCGCTAAACGTACCATTTTTATTCAGCAGAATAAAAGCACCATCAGCTGCTTTCCAGCAGCCGGTTACCTCTTTTTCTGTTATAGCAGGACTACAACTGCTTACGATGATAGCGGTAAAAAACAGCAGCACTATTTGAGACCTTATTTTCATTCTTTTATTTTTTAAATATCCTTAAAGGCAAAAATAAAAATAATAATTTTCTTATAACGCTGTGTGAAAACGAAAATTAAAATCAAGTGCCTACACATTCTGTTGGGAAGTCAAAATAAAAATTAAGTTTCACACACTTTCTGTGTGAAAGTGAAAATAAAAATCAAGTTTCACACACTTTTTGTGTGAAAGTGAAAATAAAAATTAAGTTTCACACACTTTCTGTGTGAAAATGAAAATAAAAATCAAGTTTCACACAACATTAAAAGCGAAGTAATCTATAAAACGAGTATGATGAAAAAAGGTAATACTATTGGGGATTTATTAGGAATACAGCAGGAAGAGATGGCGATGCTATTGGTCATAACGGCCAGTCAATGGTCAATGTATGCATCAGGAAAACGCAATTTGCCGGAAGCAGCGCAACTAAAGCTGGCTAAAATGCTGGCCTTTGTTGATAAATTAGATAAAGAAGAGCTCTTTCGTATGCCCCCTGTCCGGCAGACGGAATCAGAAATAAATAATTTTTGGGAAGAGCGGAGCATTACTAATCAACGTAAATTAAAACTTGCAATAGCCAGACTCGAAACGTGCAGGGCAAAATATAAAAAAGGTTTTATCGCCTGGCACCTTAT
Source organism: Flavobacterium circumlabens (assembly GCF_004345565.1). Classification (GTDB taxonomy): domain Bacteria; phylum Bacteroidota; class Bacteroidia; order Flavobacteriales; family Flavobacteriaceae; genus Flavobacterium; species Flavobacterium circumlabens. The sequence continues at coordinate 58,146 of NZ_SLWA01000009.1, forward strand.
TGACTTTCTGGAAACCCAGGAGGAGGAGGAAAGACCAAAATGGCAGGAGAAACATTTGCAAAATATCAGGGACAGGGCAGAAGCTGCAATGCAGAAAAATAACCCGGAGCTACAGGAACAGTATGAATTTAAAATCCGGTTATTACAATACGAGGAACAGTTGCTGAAAGACAAAATAAGCACTAATTAAAAAACATAAAATACCAAAATCGATGCAGTATTCCGGATAATTTGGTGTAGTAGCGGATATATTAATTATGATACTAATGACAGCATAAAACTTAATCTAAAAGGAATGAGCCCGATAAAATATCGGGCTCATTATTATCAAACTTAATTATACATTTGTCTCAACTTTTGGGTGCAGTCTAAAATGCTGTCTTTTTATTTCTTATATCCAATTGTATAATTATCTTAATTAAAAAGATAGTTATGTAAAAAGTCTTTTTCTAAAATTATATTTTCTTTTACAGGAGTCAAAATAAAGAGATAAATCTGATTTTCAGACTTGTATGAAACAATTTCAGCGTCTAAATTTTTTAATCCGTAATATTCAATAGTGCTATATAGTATTTTATTGTCGTCATTGTTAATCTTAAGTACGAATTTTTTAAAGTTGACAGTAAAGTTTTTTATGCTGTCATTATTTATCTGATAGTTTATTTTTGTATCGGAGAAAAAATCAATTGAATTTATTTTTTCTTTTACATCAAAAATTTTCGGACGCATCTTAACCTCAAACAGCCCTTCATCTACTATTGAAAAATAACCGGGGGTAGGGCAGTCAGCTTTTTCATGATTTTTAAAAGTAAAGGCAGATGATACATTCCCCAGCTTAATAGTAATTAAAGAGTATTTTGACTGAATCTTAAATTGTGAGACAACAGTGTCGCTCCCTAGTGTATAGCTTCCGATACAAACAGCATCTTTTTTTAATAAAGTAATGTTTTTTATACTCATGCTTTTTTCCGGTACAAAAGTAAGATCATCATTGATGACATATTTTTTACAGCTTATAGCCAAAACTATTAGCAATATCACACAGATTATTTTCATAATAGAATTTATTAGTAATGGGTGTATCATTTCGTCAATTAATAGGCAAGTTGATAGGAGTGCGCTATTATTTCTTCCGTAGCTCTTGTAACGGCGGGAGCTGCTTCGGGCTGCAATATAGATAAAATAATTCCGCCTACAAGCATCATTGTGTATCCTCCCGGTTTAAAAGCAACATCATAACCACCGTTTCGGCCATTACCGTTTCGTACATTATAGTGCCATCCTACACCATCATTTCCAAGGCTAAAGCCTTGTGAAACATTCTTGCTATCCGGATACATGTACCTCACACGATAATCTTTTGGTCTGAAATTCAAACTGTATCGTCCGAGATTAAATTGGTAATTTCTTCCTTCATCAATGCGGTTAAAGAAAGTATCATTTACTTCAAACATGCTCTGCTGTCCAATCCTAAGCCCGATGTAGGTTTTAATTTTAAGCTGATCTCCGACACCTGAATTAAATTGACCCTTTTGCCCGGTTTGATGAGTAGAAGTATATGAAAAGTCTTCTTTTCTTATATTGATGCCTTTTGTGAGCTCCACCATTTTGCTCATATTTGGTGGCGGTCCCGTACTTTTACTTTTATGACCGAATACAGATTTAAATGCATTACTTATAGAATTTCCTACCGATTTAAAATTATTGCTTAAAAAATTGCCGGCGTCTTTAAAAGCATCACTCCATTGATCTCCATTAATATTTTTTTTGAACCATTCGCTTATTCTGTAATCTTTATCAAATTGCTTCCAATCAAAACTAGAACCTGTCTCTGTTCCGGGACCAACACCGATGCTGCCCCCGCCCCCGCCGCCACCTGGACAATCGCAGGTATCTCCGCTTAAATCGGTATTTGTTAGGGGATTATTATATACATAACCATATTGATTGTAATTTTGCGAATTAGTAACATCTTGTATATAGTTGTCGGCCTGAAGGAATCTGTGAAGTTTAGGATCATACAATCTTGCATTCATATTTATAAGTCCTACACTCTGCAAATGTTCATGTCCGGTATAGCCTCTGTCTAAAACCGTTAATCCATATAACGCATTTCCAGCTCCGTCAGTTACTTTTAATATACTTCCCCAGGCATCAAATAAACGTTTTTCTACTACTGAACCTGTGTCATCACTGATAGCAACTATGCTTCCCTGATAATCTCTGTGAAGATATAAAAATTGGTTGGCGCTGGTACCATTGCTTTTAACAGCGATAGGAGCATCATAACCATCACCCCCAACATAAGTTACAAATTCTACTGAACCTGTAGCAATGTTTTCTTTGATTTCCATTGTGCCATCTGCCGAATAGTGTTTTCGTAGTGGTCTTAGTATTTTATTTTGCTGAAAGCCCCCATAGTACATGGTGCTTCTTTGATTATCATTATTATAAGTAAAGCTGATTTTATCAAGACCAATTTCTTCAATTTGGTTTGGTGTCTTAAGACCATTATAGGTAACGGTGAGTTTTTTAACACTCACTTCTGAAGGCTCGCCCGTTTTCTTTATTTTGACATTTGAAAACCGCAGTGTTCCTGAGCCTATTCCATCTAATCGCAGTCTCAGAGATTTAACGCTGGCAGGAACTAAAACAGTCATTTGAATTTTACTCGAACCGTTTTGGACTGCAGAACTTGCGCTGCTGACGTATGAATAATATCCGGTTTCATTTGCATTGTATTGAAAAAGTGTCAGCTGCCCGGTAGTATTCTCTGCCGTAACATAGCCTTCAAAGGTATATTCTGTATCAACGGCATTGTCTATTTGTACTGCTGCGTCAGATTGTACATAGCAAACACCATCACCTGCGAGATTCATGCTAAATTTAACACCGATTCCATCAGTTGAAATACACTGAGGATTATGCGGGTTTAAGTTCCAGCCCGTTGTAAATCTCAGATCATCATAAAATATACCATCTCTGCTGATAAAATAAGCTCGTGTTTCTGAACTAGGATCAATACTGGTATTCTGGTATTTTAAGACAGGATCATATTTGAAACTTCCCAGATTATTTTGTAAAATATTTCCTGACGCCGCGTATGTTTGTACCTGCTGCAGACCTTGTTTATTTGTATATTCTGTAAGTCTTTTTATCTCATCGTATTTAAAAGATTCTATAAAATTATTAAAACCGCTGTTAGTCCTGCTGTCTAAATTATCAGTATTCTTGTCAAAAGCAGTAGTTAAGGTCAATAAATTTGCTAATGAGCCAGTTGTTTTATCAAACTGTTTACTAGTTAAGTATCCATCTGTATTGTAAGCATTGGTTGTTTTTACTCCGTTGCCGGTAATACTTTCCAGGAGCTGTCCTTTAGCATTAACTGTATTAGCCTGCCATATCACTCTGTTATTTGAATCTAAAATTTGGTATAAACTACCAAATTTATATGCATTTTTTGTTGTTACAGAGCTACTTTTACCTGCTATTTCCGCGAGTTTTGTTTCTGTTGCAACTCGGCCTATAGCATCATAAGTAAATGATTTAGTAAATTTCGAAACCCCAATTTTATTTTCTTCAACACTCATGACTCTTTTAGTATTGTCATAGGCAATTGTAGTTATGATTTTATTGGTTCCGACAGGTTCATTTTTATCTTCAAAGGAAATAGTAGAGGGCAGTTTGTCACTATTGTAGGTATAGAAAGTCTCGTTATTCGTTCCGCCGCCTACTACAGTTTTTTGAATGGGTCTGCCGCTGTTGTCACGCACAATAGTTGTTTTTACATTGCCATTTTGAGAAGTATCTTCAATTAGCTCACCAAAGTCATTGTATTTATAAGTAAATGTGCCTGCTGAAGGATCTATTTGTTTTGTTTTTTTCCCCCAACCGTTCTGCTCTACATTAATACTGATACCATTATAAGATGTTTTTTTTAAGTTTCCTCCTGGGAAATATTCCATATTTATAGTTCCTCCAGTTGTTTCATTAGTTGAAACAACGTCTCCGACAGCATTTTTGGTTATGCTTTTAACTATTTGACCATCTGTAATAGTACTTGTCAGTCCATTGTAGGATGCCAAAACAGATCTGTTGTTAAATAATATATTTTGTGTAGGTCTGCTGTAAATATCAAATTTAGTTTCATTCCATTTTGATGGTGAAGAACCGAAGTAAGGTTCGCTGGTTTTGTAAATTCGATCATATATGTCATACAAATAAGAGACATAAGAGTATGTACCATTAACATCTTTTACCCCGAATTTTGTTCTTCTGCCTAAATCGTCAAATTTTTCCTCCGTAGCACTACCATCAACAGCATCAGTGGTAGCTGTAACGGTGGTTTCTGAACCTGCAGCTCCTGAATATGTATTGGTGTAGGCGTAGGATATAGTTTTATTTAACTGATCATCTTTTACTGTAAGGGGTTTAAACCAAACGTCATAAGTATAAGATTTAGATAAGCCGTACTTATTTGTTTCTTTTTTTAACATTCCGTTATTTATGTCATATTCATATGTCGCGGATAGATTATCATTATCTGTCACTTTTGTCATGAAGCGACCTGATAGATCATATTCATAACTCGTTTCTCTGGGGCTGCTGTAAGGCCCGGTAATTGTTTTTTTTGTTAGATTTCCAAAAGAATCATAATTAAAAATTTCTGAAAATGTGTCATTATCAGATGCCTGAGTTCCATAAGCATAATTTTCGCTAAACTCAAGGAGATTGGAAGCGTTATATTGATACATCTCAGCATAGCCGGATATAGTACTGCCTCTTTGTTTTGATACACCTTTGGAGTATGGCCTGTCAATTATATATGGAGTTGTCGGATTCGGATTTTCATACTCAATACCTTCCATTTCGGTCTCGATTACAGTAGAACCTTCCTTAGTGATTTTTTGAGTAAGCAGTGGGTTATTATTTTCATTATATGAAGTTGTTGTCTCAGTACTAGTATTTTCTAAATCATTATACTGAACAATACCTGTATTCTGCAGTTTAAATACCTTATTGGACTGTAAGGCATCCTGCTCGTTAACAGGAGTATAAGAAAAAACAGATTTTGTAGTGTAACTGGACGGACTAACACTATAGGGATAAGTTAAATAGGGCAGAAAATAGCTTTCGGTTACAGCGCCTCTTTTCTTAAAGTCCCGATTGGTTACCGTACATAAAGCCGGATTGTTACTGTCATGCCAGTTTGATTCCATTATGGATCTGAAGCCCATAAATCCTAAACCTTCATAATTGGTCACAGCACCATAGTAGCCATACAGTTTCATTTTAGAAACAGTAGCACTCTTTTTCTCGAGTTTAGTTACAATTTGAAAATCAGGAAATGCTACTATGTCAAAATAAGGATAGAGTTCTGTACCCTGACTTGGTGTGTAAATAGAATTATTATACATCTCATAAATTTGATCCAGAGGCTGATAGGATATAAATTGCTGGACACCGTTACCTGTTGTAATAGAGGTAAGTAAACGGTCTTTGTTTGCATCTTTTTTCGAATTAAAAAAATGTAATTTATTATTATTTATAAATGCTATCTCAAAGCGGGGACGCTGTTTGTCGCCAGTAGGCAATGCAATTGGCAGTGCATATATATTGATGTCAGCTCTTGCAGCTGTAGTAGCTGTGGGTACATTAAAAGAAGTTGGACCCATTTCTGTGATTGCCGTAACCTGAATAGTTCCTAAGCCGGTAGAGCTGTTTACACTGTTTTTTATAATTGTTAAATCATTCTTACCGTCATTATCGTAGTCAGTAGCAATATAATTATAGCTATTGTTGGAATCGTTACCCATTACGGAAGTTATATTTCGCGCTTCCTTAACGAAAGAAACGCCTGTTGACATATAACGGTACCAGCCAACATTGGAATCCTGCGGTATCATAAAATCATATTTTCCGTCACCATTGTAATCTCCCATAACAATGGGTTTATTTACTACAATGGTCGAATCTGAAGCCGGGGACTGATACAACAGCACAAACAACTTATTGTCATTAACAGAATAAACCCTTACTTTTCCGGCATCAAAAATGTAGATGTCGGATTTTCCGTCTCCGTTAAAATCTGCGACATATACTTTGCTGGTAGGAAAAACATTTAAATTTCCGGCAATGTTTGCAAAGTTTGAAGTTATTCTTCTGTCTAAATTAATAAAATAAGAATTTCCAAAGTAAGTATCAGTGACACTAAGGGGCTGATTGTTGGCGTCACAGGGAGCTAAATACGAATAGGTGAAATTGACTTCTATAGCGATAACGTCACTTAAACCATCACCATTAAAATCACCGGTGATATAGCGTTTTGGAACGGACACCGTATGCACAGTAGGAGGCCTGTTTTGCGTGCAGCTAAGCGGATGCTCAGAATAATACGTAAATTTAGGAAAAGTGTATAATTTTTCGTCTTGCGGATATATAAAAGTGGAGGGGTCCGTAGAGTATGTTTTCAAGGATGTAACATTGGTTGTGGTATTAGTTTTTACAACGGTCCATCCTTGATTATACATTAATTTGTTATTCCAGCTTAACCACGTAACAGGCAATATTTCTTCGAAAAGTCCCTCCTGAATAGCAAGACCCATATTTGGAATGGTCTGAGCTCCGGTATTGGCACTAATACCTGAAAAGAGCCAGTATTTCGCTTTTGCACTTGATCCTGTAGTAGGATAAAGAATAAAATCCATATTTCCATCGCCATCAAAATCTCCGGATACAGCGGAAGCATTTGTTGAAGATGCATTTTCAACATTTAACACATTTGGATTAGTGACATAAGAAATGGCCGTATCTGTATTGTTATATGAAAACACCGTAGGATTATAACTTTTGGTGTTGTCACCGCTTTTTTCTGTAATTGAAAATACTCGGTCGTATTTCTCTGAAGTTTGTGCCATTGCATATTCGAGCACATAACTTCTGAAACCTACACTATTACTTTTTGATTTGATTTCTTTTAGCCGATTTACCCTTTTAACAAGCAGACCTCCTACATAGTAGTCTTCAAATCTGTTTTTTGCTTCATAGGTAAATTGAATTTCATTAATGGGAGTAGTAGTTGTTTTGGTTCCATATTTTATGGAAGCAATTTCTAAAAGATTATTTGACAGGCTATAATTGTAGCTGATGCGGATACCCTGGGCATTTTCCCAATAGGTAACGGACCATTCCGTAATAGATCGGGAATCTGTTGAATTGCCATAATACGCCTTAGAACCATCAGGGTATTCTACAAGAAAATAGGCAGGTCCAAAATTAGCTCCATTGGGATGAACACCGTATGATGTCACTTTTAAATTCGAAAAGTTCTCCGTTTCATATACAGTTCCATTTAGTCCGTACGTTTCGGGAGGCCCATTTTTTATGATCAGTCGCTGACCGTCTATGGCAAAACGATCCAGTATATTAAAATCGACAGCATCGATTTTCCCGTCGTGAAATTTAGTGGCCGGAATTCTTGAGATTGTGGATATCCCGGAGATATTCCAGCCATATCCTGCAGGACCGTTTCCTCCCTGGCTATTGTAGGACAAACTGATTTCAGGCACAACTCCATTGATGCCGGGAGGTGCTGCAATAGGAATAGAGTAAGAAGCTCCTCCTGATAAACTTACAGACAAATCACCATCAGTGATGCCAGGATCACGTTGTACTCCCGTAGGATTTACTTGTGCAAAAGTAAAAAGACTTAAACTAAAAAATAAAACTGAAAAGTAGAATTGTTTCATATTATTATTGTTTAATAATTTTTATTGTTTTTTGTTGGCCATTTCTATAGGACAGCGTAACAAGATATACTCCGGTAGGAAAGGTTCTAAATGATATAGTCTGAGTGTTTATAGCATTCAGGTTCCTATAGGAAGCGACTGCTTGTCCACTCATTTCAACCACCTGTATTGAAACCACCTGATTTTCATCAATAAGTTCCCATTTAAGAAAAAGTTCCTCTTTAACAGGATTTGGATAATAGGAGATGGTATTATCTGATGAAATTTTAGTCAGATCTTCATCTGTTAAGGTCTCCGTTTCTTTGCTTTCTCTTGCCGGTTTGGCAATCCCGCAGCTTTGACAAAATTCCCTGACCGTCTGATTTCCTGTCAATGGATCGTATGTAAATGTTAGTGTTGGTTCCTGAGCCTTAGCCAGAAAGCAAGTGCAGAATAAAATAATTGATAGAAATTTTTTCATAGATTAAAATATTAAGTAAAAAAAAGACATAAAAATTTTTGTAAATATTGTATTTTTTTTAACAGGATTTTTACCAGACATGAAATTTTATTCACATTTAACAAAATGATAATGTTAGCCCTTATCTACGATATATCAATTGTATATTTATTCTTTCTAAAATTTACTATAAATATCTTTTTTCTTACAATTTGTTAAAATTATTGTAAATTATTTCTGATATTTAATAAGCAATATTAATTTTTAATAGTATTGCACCATTAATTTAAATACCGAAACATTATGAGTTATTCCATTAAGAGAATTACACAAGCAGCAGACTGTGATGTCTTATTGACATGGGCAGCAAAAGAGAAAGCAGATTTAGATTTTCAAATGCTTTCTGAAGGTCGTTTAACCAATAAGTTTGAGACTTCATCCATCGAAGTACAACCGATCTTACAGGGTGTATTAGCCGAACTATCGGCGTTGGATGTCGTATTGGGTGTACTGCCGGAAGGGCCGTCTAAAGTAGACGCGGCTAAAAAGAAAGTAAAGTTAGAATACAAAAAATTCTTACTCGAAAACCGCAAAGAGAGCTACGGTCTTGTAGCTTTACTGCAAAAAGAGCTGGACGTTCAGCGTATCGAAAACGAGATCGAAGAAGTAGACGGTTTTATAGCCGCACTAACGGCTCATAAAGCGACTTTGTAAGCTATTCGTTTGTAAAAGAAAGAGGGTTGTCCTGATTGGACAGCCCTTTTTTTTTGTGGGTGTTTTATATCGAATGTAGTTCTATGAAAATAAATAATTAGTGCTGACTTCATTTACCGTAATTAATATATCGGAGCTATTTTCTTACGTATTTAACTGGTAGACAATTATATCAAATTGATTTGTGTGCATTTAAGGTAAACTCATAATGGATCATAAAGTTAAAATCAGGTAATTCTACCTAGAATTTTGCAGGATATAATAATTAGATTTGGTAAGATTTTATTGTAATAAAATAGCCATTAAGTTCATTACAACAATTTGATAGAGGCAATTTTTTAACCCTAACAAGGTCTCTGCGTATTTATATTAGACGATTTTATTTAATTAAACAATTTCAACTTTAATACCGTTATTATGTTTGACAGCGTAGCACTTAATGTTTTTATCGGTTTGGTGTTTGTTTTCCTCCTTTATAGTTTATTAGCCACTATTATACAAGAAATAGTAGCCCGATGGTTGAACTTGCGTGCAAGAATGCTTCAGAAAGGTATAAGACGAATGCTTCAGGATGAAAATGTTACCTATAAATTGACTATCATAAAAATTCCACTGGAAATCTGGAACAACATTGTTCGTTTTTTTGTGCCCTTTTCAGGAAAAGAACACTCTTTTTTCAAAATATTTTATAACTATCCAACTATCAAATATCTTGCAGAGAGCAGTTGGAACAGCAAACCCTCTTATATTGATGCGTCCAATTTTTCCGAAACGATAGTATACCTGCTTCAGGGGAGTCAGGGAAGCGGTAATGCTAACGCTGCAGAACAAATAAAACATGTTCTTTTTACCTGTAAAAATGTTCGCGGAGTGGATGGCAAACAAGTTGATATCGATAAAGAAACCTGTGAGCATCTTGGCAGGCTCTGGAATGATGCCCAAGGAGATATTAATCAGTTCCGTGTTAATCTGGAAACCTGGTTCAACCGGACTATGGACCGCGTTTCGGGTTGGTACTTAAAACAGACCAAAATTATGCTGTTTGTTATAGGATTGATAATTGCATTTAATTGCCAAGTAGACTGTATTGCTATTTATCGTCTTTTGGCCAAAGATGATAACGCCCGAAACAACATGGTAAAGCTTGCCGTTAGTCGTGGCTCCCAACAGATCACACCAAATGCCCAGGCAGATGATAAAATGCTCAGAGAAGCCAGTAAAGCCGTTCAGGCCGATATCGATCAGGCTGGACAAATACTCTCGGTAAAAGCAGCCGATAACGACAGTTGCCAGGTTTGTCATATTTTCCAGAAACAAAGAGCACTTCTTGTTGAGACAGAAAATAAACTGATTAAAAAGAAAGATAGTACTTCATCCATTTTTAAAAAGAATAAAAACCAACAGGCCGAGCTTTCGTTACTCATTAAAAAGTATGAGCCAGCCTGTAGTAATTTGCCACAAGCCAGCCTGTTTTCCTGGGGTTACTTGCTTACAGCACTTGCTATTTCCTTTGGATCTTCATTTTGGTTTGACTTGTTAAACAAGTTGATGCAGATACGCGGAACAGGCGGTAAACCCGATGATAAAACTGCAACTGGTACAGATAAGACTTCACCACCCGTTAAACCTGTTGGCTAATGAAAACTCTTGTAAGTAAATATCTAAATGCACGAATTGGTACTGCCTCAGTAAACGCAAAAATCCGGACTTATAAAAGTCCGGGCGAACTTATTGATATTGATTCAGTAGTTATCGGAGACGACATTGAAGGTAATGCAATATGGTATCATAACAGCGAAGATCTTTGTTATTATTGGAGCGGAGGTATTGATGAAACTGAGTTTGCCATAAAAGATACCTCACTTGGTTCAGACCGTAAAAAATCGATGCTAATAATGGCTGAGGCAAAGGACTATTTTTGGAGAAAGTATAGGAATGGAATATCTGAACTTACAGGTGTAACAATAGAATATAATGATGTTTTTTCACTCGTTTTTCAATATTTGAACCTGCAAAATTTAGCTATACCCACTATACTTTATTTTAAAGGATTTGCAATCCCTACAAATATGGTGATAGCCCCGAAAAGTGAGTTTCATTTTTCACTTGGGAGCAGTATTTCGCGCGAAGGCCAACAAGAATGGGGGAGTAGCGGGATTAGGGTTCGTGGTGCTTTGGTAAACAATGCAGGTGATTATTTATTGACCAACTACCATGTTGCAGCGGCTGATTTTTTGAATGCTAATATTCTTACTTATTCTCTTAAAGATGAAAAACAAATAAGATTTTGCAGTATGCCATCATGGAACAACCAATTTGGTTCCCCAAATAGAATAGGTAGACTTCATAGTGGTATTTTTAATGAATGGCACGATGTGGCGTTAATACTTCTAAGACCTAATCTAATTTTAACCAATACTACTTTTGACGGAACAATAATTACGGGACATCTTAATGTTTTCAATGATCCGGATCATCAGGGCAAATCAGTTATACTTTTCGGTGCAACAAGTGGAAGGCAGGAAGGTAATATCCAGTCTGTAAATGCTTCACAAAGATTTCAGCTGGGTTCCATGGAATATTATAAAGAAAATCTTATACAGATTACTAATTATAGTGAACATGGCGACTCAGGCTGCCCTGTAGTATTCAATCAGCAAATTATAGGATTGCTTATTGGTTCAGATGGTCTTTTTAGCTATGTTATTCCGATACAGCGAATTTTTAATACTTTCTCACTTAAGCTATAAAATTATGAAACAATTATTTACTCTTATCTTGCTTTATTTCTCTACTGTTCTTTGTTACGGGCAATCCAAAAAGGCAGACTACAATGATGTGATATATAAAATTCTGCCTTCACTTTCTGGTGGTGACGTTCTTATAGTGGAAAAAATCCCTTCAAGCAATATTGCAGACGAACTGCAGATTAACTATAACGGTGGCAACCCAATAAATGGTACTAAGAGTCCTAATGGTGTAATAAATTTCAACAAAACTTTTATTATACCATTAGGAGCAACACAATTGACGTTCAAAATTGATAATAACTCTTCCAATGATTATGATGTTACAATATCTGGTGGTGGTGGTGGAAGTCAGATCGTGGTGCCTCCTGTGACAGATTATTCCAAAATACATGATAGTGATGATTTGAATAGGGCTTTATGGGCTGCTTTTGAAATGGATGCTTATCTTTATTATCATCATACTGCGACGGCAAACATAAAAAAGGAAGAGCTACAGAAGATTCTGTCCAGATATATTGATGCTAAACGCCTAAGCAATGTTTATGGAGGTGATTACAATAAATGGAAAAATACAAACCCTTTTGTTAAAGATATGGAGTATGCCAAGCTTTATCCTGCACCAAAAGGAGAACTTTATTCAGGTATGGGCAGTGCAATAGGCGGAATGGATGTTACTAAATACGTTCAGGCTTTTGCAGATTTTTTAAGAGACCGCATTAAACAAGAACTTACCATCGCCTATCTCGAGAAATTTAAGCAGACTCTTGAAAAAAATAAGGAAATAAGAGAGTTACTCCCTAAAACCTGGGCGACGTTTAAAGATAATGATATCTTTAATTTACCGAGTATGGGTGCTACCTATAAAGATGCTTTTGCTGCTGACTTAGCAAGCCTTCCGGATAATTTTATCATCTATGTGAAACGCCATCATTTTAACAGTATGATAAATGGAAACAAAAATGCCTTTATTGTGGGGAGCGCCATGTATTCTTTTATAAATCAAATGGCTAAAGGAGACCATCCTTCAACAGCCCTGCATACCATAGCCTTGCAAAACCCTTACGACTTAACAACACCGCTAACCAGTACTTACATTATAGCTATTACGGATATGCTTTCGCAGAACTTACTAGCCAAAACAGGTGATCACTGGATTGAACTTAAAACCGTAGAAAAACTAAATCCTGATATTATCCGTATTTTTTTCGCCTTACTCTATGATAAATACCCTGATTTGTTTGAGGCTAGTCATTTGTCTCGTAAACTGAGTGAGCTAGCTGATAATTCAGATATTAACCAACGCTTCAATGCTATTTATAATTTTGTCATATTAGCCCAAAATATCGACCAGCGTATCAATGAATTTAAGAAAATGAAAGAAACGCCGGGCAATAGCACAGCTGCTGAAAGAAAGGAAGTAGCTCTTGATTTCTTTTTAAGTAATTCGGATGCGCTGACAGACCTGGTTAAGACAACTTTTTCTGTTGTTAATCGTGACGATTTATATGATGAAAAGTATAGTATGATCATTTCAGGATTAACCGATGCCATAGATATAGCAAAAGCTGTACGATCAAATAATTTTCCACGGGCAACCAATGCAACCATTTCACTTATTACAACTGTTGTTGGTTCAGAAAAAGATAATAAATGGATTAAGCCGCTTAAAAATATACTGGCTTTTACTAATGATGTAGTTGCTGCGAAAACTTCAGATGAGATAAAAGCAGTGATTGCAAATTATGCTGAACCTGTACAATCCTATAAAGTAATACGGAAATCGTATTTCTCGGCAGCACTAAGCGCTTATCCGGGACTTTACTGTGGTACAGAGTCAAATAACCAAACGAAAACGAAATTGTTTTCAAATTTCACGTATGGGGTGACCGCCCCAATAGGTTTAGCTTTTGGATCAGGGAACAGCGATAGAGACAGTTCATCAATAACAGCCTTCCTTAGTATTTTGGATATTGGTGCTGCCTTAAGCTATCGCTCTGAAAATACTACTACCGATATACCGGATAAGATTACTTTAGCGCAAATTTTTGCTCCCGGAGTTCATTTTGTTTATGGGATAAAGAATAGTCCTCTGGCACTAAAAGTGGGTTACCAATATGCCCCTCAATTACGTGATATTAGTACAGAATCTATAACCGTTGAGGACGCAAGTGTATGGAGGTTAACTGCAGGGATCTCAGTTGATATTCCAATTTATATATTTACGAGTAAACATTAATACAAGATGAGAAACTATTTAATACTCTTGGCAATATTTATGACAGTAACAAATGTTTACTGTCAGGATAAAATAAACTTTTCGGCATTTACTCCTACCAGTTTAGACCAGAATAAAGGTACTTGTTTTGCTTATGCGGCTACCTATACGGCACTTACTATTAAATTTGCGATAAAGATGGAAATAAACTCTGCACAGGATATTAATCTTAATGCTTTTTCATCTGCATTTACGGCCTCCCGTATACAATCTGAGAAAAACTTTTTTAAACGGTTGTTTACTTCTTGCAGCATAGGAGGCAATATTGAAAAAGCAGCAGCTGTTCTTGTGAAGTACGGTGCGGTTCCGGTTAGCAATCAACTATGCTGTTATACGATTCCAAAAGCGGAACTGACCTTAGCAGCTAATTATGCAATTAAAGGTTATACAACAATAATAAAAATTGATACTTCACGAGAAGATTTCGCTAAGCTGATGGATGTGATTAAACCATATCTGCTTAAAAAAGAACCTGTAATCTGTGCCATCGCTCAAACAGAATCCCTTCGAAACAATAAAGATTTGATCTATCAGATCAAGCCGGAAATAGATGCTAAAAACGATTATAAAGAATCGAACCACGCTATTTGTGTCGTTGGATTTGATGATACCTTAAACGGCGGATCGTTACTAATTAAAAACAATTATAAATCCTTTGGAAGCAATGGTTTGTCGTGGATCACTTATAAAGATTTTAATAAATATTTGAGCTATGCCATAATTTTAGAAGATTTTGTTTCGACAATTTCTGACTTCCCCCCCATAAAAAAATACGATCCTTCTGAGATCTATAAATGAAAAGATAAATGATTTTTATTATAATTAAATGAGATTAAAAAAAATACTGGTGATAAGAAGGCGCATTATAAAATAATAGAAAAAGATAAGAGCATATTGGCTTATAAAGTTGTCTGTAGCCAATTGACAGAAGATCTTATTCCCAATAAAATTAGTATTTTTCAATACTCACAGAAATATTTCTAATAAAACCTCCGTAAAAGTCTTCTGACTCTTTGCGGATTTTTTGCCTTTTTAGAACTTATAAATTTGGCAAAAGTCTCCTCATTTTTCTTTTATAGATTACTTCTTTATTTACTATTTACTTTTAGTTCTTTAATAAAATCGGAGGGTTTCATTTTGGTATAAGCGGTAAAAGCTCTTGTAAAGGTCTGTACACTATTATAGCCACAGATTTCGGATAAAGCCTGTATGGTATAATTTAAAGTTTTTTTGTCATTATCAGAGACCGTCTCGATTATACAACACCTGATGTTGTGCTTCCGGGTAACAACGGAATAGGTTTGAGAGAAAAAGAAATTAAAGAGAAAGTGCTCCCAAGAATTCGGGAAAGCTTACCGGAACATTTAAAACCTGATGCTGAATCTGTTTTGGCCTTATATGTAGCGCAGTGTGATCAAAATCCGGATATTCACCCTGAATTGATAATGAATGATTTATTAGATAGTCAGAAAGCCACGAAGTAAAAAAAAATATAATATCTGCTGCTCCGGCTTCATTTGATTCAGGGCATTTATAGGAATATCAGGATAATCAGCATTCGCAGTATCCTGAATTATGCTGATACCTCTGCACCTCAGTAAGTTATTACAAAGTTTTTCAGAGTTATTACAAATTAGCATTATTGCTCTTTGAAATAGTTTTATTTTGTTATAAAATTGCACTGAATTTAAAGGCAATATTTGCCCTAAACAGCAACTTTTTCCGCTCAAAAATTTAGTTGGGAATGAAATACAAAAATATATTACTAGTCAACGATATAAATGATGATGCAGAGACTTTTGTATTAGTCCTGAATGCAATTAATCATAAAATTAGATCATCAGTAGAAGGTAGCGCACTTGAAGCTCTAAAAAAGCTCAAGGCTTCAAAGTTATCCCCCGACATTATTTTCCTGGATTATAATATGCTGCATCTTGACGGAGATGGATTTCTTAAATTACTTCGGGATATTAAAGGTTTAAAAAGAATTCCGGTTGTACTTTATTCCCGAAATTCCGGACGTATGCTACAGGAAGCGATGACCAAATTCAAGAGAGTGCATTTTTTAAAGAAACATACGAACTTTATAAAGGTTTTTAAGTCGCTACAAAAGATAATTATGCCTGAAATGTCTGAAAAAAAAATATAATGACTTAAAATTATTGCTTCTAACTTTCCCTGCTGCCGGGCGTTCCGCTCGTGAACGCAAATTTTTCTCTTCCAGGAACAAAAAAAAGTCACTATTTCTCAATAATTAAAAGATGTAACGGGACAATTGTATCTTAGCCTAATTTTTAATTATATCCAATGCAGCAATTAATTGATTTTATTAAGACTAAAGTAGAAATTAGAGCGGATAATTTGGAGATTATTTTGTCTAATTTTCAAGAAATGATACTTGAAAAAGGTCAATTTATTTTAAAAACTGGCCAAATTGCTAACCACTATTATTTTATCAAATCAGGGGCTTTACGTTTTTATTACGGAGACTATGAAGAGCAGTTAACAGCATGGGTAATTGTTAAAAATGAATTTTTCACCGAAATATCTAGCCTAAATCCCCAGCTCCCCACACGTTTTAATATTGAAGCTATTGAAAAAACGGAATTGTTTTGCATTAATAAAGATGCTATGGAAATGTTGTATAAGCAAATTCCGGCCTGGCAGGAATTTGGCAGGATTACCTGGGAAAACATGTCTATCAGGATGATAAACCAAATCATTAGTTTCCAAACCTTATCGGCTCAGGATCGCTATTTGGAATTTATACAGGATAAGGAACTGATGAAGAGAGTACCCGTAAAACAGATTGCCTCTTACCTTGGTATAACTCCAAATGCATTAAGCAGGATACGAAAAAACATCAAATAACAATTACCTACCAAATGGTAGCTTTTTAAAAGCCAATAGCGTTTTAACTTTGCATTATAAAAAATAATGACAATGAAAAATACTATTGTAGTAGCTGGCGCTACCGGTAATTTAGGCTATCGTATTTGCAGGGAATTAATTAAAAAGGAGGCTCACGTTAAAGCAATTGTGCGCAGGAGCAGCGACCCTGAGAAAGTCGCTTCGCTTAGAAAAATGGGGGTTGAGATTATTGAAGTTAAACTATTTAATAAGGATGAACTTACTGTTGCATGTAAAGGTGCTACAGGTGTTGTTTCTGCGGTTACAGGATTACGTGATGTAATTATAAATACCCAGTCAGAATTATTAAATGCAGCCATTGCAGCGGGTGTACCACGTTTTATGCCTTCGGATTTCTCTTCTGACTTTACAGGTATCCCTAAAGGTGAAAACAGGAATTTTGATTTAAGGAAAGAGTTCCAGGCACTCCTGGATAACAGCCCTATCCAGGCAACATCCATTTTTAATGGCTGCTTCGCTGATATTTTAAGGTATAATACCCCACTATTTGATGTAAAAACAAAAACGGTTGCCTATTATGACAATAAAACGGATTGGCAAATTGATTTTACGACGATGGACGATACAGCTGCCTTTACAGCCGAAGCTATACTTGATATTATTACACCCAGGTTTTTACGAATTGCCAGTTTCAGGGTTAGCCCTGATGATTTGGTTGCTTTAAGCGAGCAGTATAAGGACAAAAAATTTGAACTTGTGGATAGGGGTTCTATGGAAGGATTCTCGGCTTACAATAAAATACAACGCCTAAAAGATCCTGAAGGAGAAGAGCAGCTATACCCAAAATGGCAGCAGGCACAATACCTGTACAGTATGTTTTTAGTGCATCATGAAGAACTTGATAACAGCAGGTATCCCGATTTAGTATGGTCTAAAGTTGAAAATAATATTTAACAGTTATAGTTATGAATATTGAACATAAAGTAAATGGCCCAAAACAATACTCTGATGAAGAGCTTATTAAAAGCTGGCCCGGATTTGAAAATAAGTATACAGTGGTTAATGGTGTACAATTGCATTATGTAGAAGGCGGTAGCGGCATTCCACTATTGTGCCTGCCCGGATGGCCGCAAACCTGGTATTCGTTTCATAAAATCGCACCGCAGCTTGCAGAAAGCTATAGGGTTATTGTTGTTGATATTAGAGGTATGGGGACTTCCGGAAAACCGGAAGATGGTTATGACAAAAAAACAATGTCTAAAGATATTTATGATCTTGTAAAGCACCTCGGGTTTGAAAAGGTGAATCTTTTGGGGCATGATATTGGAGGTATGGTGGCAATGAGTTTTGCTTTTAATTATCCGGAAGCAGTAGATAAGTTAGTACTTATGGATGGTGCACATCCTACTGAAGGTATGCTGCAAATGCCACTGATACCGACAAAAGGATCGTTTACTGACAAAATGGATGTTAACATGCCGTATGTGTGGTGGATGGCTTTTAATCAGGTTAAGGATCTTCCTGAAAAAATATTACAAGATAGGTTCAGATACCTGCTTGATTACCTGTTTTCCTACGTCATGCTGGATGATACCAAAATGACGGATTTTGAAAGGGAAGTGTATGCATCAGTATATAACAAGCCCGAAAATATAAAGGCATCAAATGCCTGGTACCAAAGTTTTACACAGGACATAGAGGATTCAAAAAGCTATAAGCCTCTAACTATGCCCGTATTAGGTATAGGCAGTAACTCCAGTTATAACTATATAAAGATGGGGCTGCCTTATTTGGCAATTAACTGTAAAGTAGAGGGAATTATGGATAGTGGACATTATATGATTGAGGAAAAACCTCTAAAAGTACTTGAGCTTGTTATGAATTTTTTGAAATAATAAAAATTCCATTCCAAAGTATAGTATTAAATCGACCAAAGAAATAATACAGGTTGCTGTATACCGTCTTTAAAATTTTTGATATCACTTTGGATAACGCGTATCGTTAAGTTTAGTAGGCGACATTCCAAACCTTTCCTGAAGGAATGCGAAAAGTACGACAGGCTCTCAAAATTTGTAACTATTCGTTTTGTAGAAGAAAGAGGGTTGTCCTGGTGGGACAATCCTTTTTTTGTAGTGTATTTTTACAGGCTGTGTTGCCATTATTCAGCTATAAAGTTTATGCACCCGTTAGGAACGGATACCCTTGCGCTCTCTATGGGAGTTAAAGTAAAAGTTTGTACCATTATTATTCGTAAAAAAACCTCCAAATCATCTGATGTTGGAGGTTTGGGCACCGCTCTTAGCGATGATGTATTTTTTGCTGCTTTTATTTATAACTGCTTTTTTTCATTTTCAGCGGTCTTTTTCTCTACGTAAATAAACATGGCTATAAACTGGATAAATAAAAATATACCAAAAATATTTTTATTTAAATCCCCATAAACCAGAGAGATTATAAGGAAAACAACGGAATTAAATACCGAAATCCTGAACAGCATTACAGCAGCCAGTTTATTGGAATATTGCCAATTGGTAAGATTCTTCATCGATTTGCTGCTTCTGTAACCGTAAAACCTATTTATTTTTTTTGGCTGTAAGTAATAATAAACTACTGAAATTAAAAGAAGCAACAGGGAAATTAAAAATTCTGAACTCATAATTAACATTGTTAGAAATTAGGATCAATAGGGCAGAGCACATCACAAAGGAAAAACTGACAATACCCATAAACAATCCAATGAAAAAATGAAATAAAATACCAAGGGAAATTATTACTTTCTTCTTCCTGGCATCAAGGATAAAGATACTCAAAGCAATTAATAATTCAATAACCAAAACCGACCAGTTCAGCAAAGTAGCCGCAACAGGACTGCTTAACAGCAGATCAATAAAAGGCTTGAAAAAAATGGTTCCCCCGAATAGTGGCTGGGTAAACCAGTAATAAAGAGCAGTTCCGTTTTTCCATTCTTCTACTTTAAATTTGCCTACAGAGGCAAAAAAGTAAATCGTAAACACCTGCAGGGAAATCATATAAAAAGCAAAGGTAACCGTTACTTTTGAGAAATAGGAATGCGTAAAGGTATCTTCCGACCAGTGCCATCTTCTTTTATCAAAAATACAGATAGGAATTAACAGCATTGTCAGTATCGAAGCCACTTGATACCCGCCGTCCGTACAGGAGGAAGTAATGCTGAAACTATAGGAGATGAACCAGTGCAGCACACAGGTATATCTGGGAAAAATTCCACTGGCAACAAGCAGAAGTCCCGCTAGTGCAAAGTATATACCGGTTTGAAAATCATTGAAAAAAGAAAAAAAATTAAACTCATACTGTCCGAACTTATGACAATTTTCATTCTGGTAACCGGTAAAAAAAAAGGCATATTTACTGTTGCAGAGCAGCGTGAGTATCAGCGCTGATGCGATAATGGTCCGGCTTAGTCCAAGCCAGTTGAACCAGTAATTTTTATTGATTAAGGATTCAACAACGTTGAGTTGTTTAGAAATCATCTGATTTATTTTTTTATCTCCAGTAATATATAATTAATCGTCTGATGAATCTTGAGCTTTGAAATATACCATTCGTAAAGCAGAGGTTTTCACTTCTCCAGCAGATATACGCCATATATCATCGGAGGACTGAATAAAGAATATTAAAAATTCTGTTTCGGGATTGCTAGCTTTAGTGAAGTTTGAAGCTGCTGGAAAATTGTAAATAAGTTGACAGCAAATAAAAAGGCTCCTGATTTTATCCGGAGCCTTTTTTAATTATCGGTTTTAAATTGACACCTAAAAAACAAGCAGGCTTTATTCGTTTTCAAATGAAAAACGACTACCTGCTACGCTATATGATTTCTCTTTTTATATTATTTGAGATTCATTTTTTTGTACATTTCATTATACTTTTCATAGTTGCGCAGGACAGTGGTAGGCGGGAGATTAAATTTACTGGCAATTTCGGACACGTTGCCGACACTGTTTATGGCATCTGTAAATCTGGTCGTATCTTCCGGAGTGTCTGTGAGGTTATTTCCTAAAAATATATTGAGGCGTTCTTCCTTGAACGTTTCGGGTGTGGTACGGACTGAATTGACAATCAGTTTTCTAACTTTAGCGATGGCATTGTCTTTTAGGTTTGTACCATAATACTTTGATTTTTGCAACAGGTCTTTATACAAGTCTGCCATACGCGAGAGGTTTTCTACTTCAGAGAAATTGTTCCAGAAGATATCAAAACTCAGACTGTCTACGACGCGATCCATGATGGAACCGGGTTTGAACTCCATCTTTTTACCCACCGTTATCATACACTTGGCCATTATAGCCGAGACGATGGGCAGTTCTTCTGAATTGATCTGCTGCTCACTGTCTTTTAAGGCTTTGAGCATTGCAATGTCGGGCAGTTCCAGTATTGGGGTATTGCTAAATTCGACGTTATCCTGTTCATTTTCCGTAACCAAATGAAGGATGTGTACCAATGCGGCCAGATAGGGGTGCTCTTTTATGGCAGTGCGGTCTGAAGCGGTGAGCAGTTTATAGTTATTGTAATCTTTGTAAGCATATTGGATTTTGTCGAGCAGCAGGTATTGGCTGTCCTGCCTGTTAAATCCAAATTTGTTGTCATAGTAGAAAAAACTGTTATAAAAATCGGGTGCTTGCTTGTAACGCAATAAAAACTGGGTTTGATACCCGTTATAAATGTAAAAGGGAAAAATCCTGCGTTTTCCTTTTTTTCTGTACTTAAGAAAGTACAGGCCATTTCTGAGCCGGGCAGAAAAAATAACAACTGCAGCTTCAGGATCTACAAACGAATTGTCGTAGTCGAAACGGATATTTAGTTTTCCTTTTGGATCGAACAGGGAAAAATTTTCAACAAGATCGGTAATTATTTCCTCTTTATACGGGGCATCTTTGTCAAAGGCGGCTGCAAAAAAAAAGAAATTTGGAATCTTATTCTGATCGCCTGATGTACATTTTCTGCTCCCTATTTCGGCAGGAACTGAAAAATATTCGTGTGTGGTCGCAAATTCCATACTGGGTGAAGTCATCGGATAATGGTAATCCAGGATGAAAGACTCATTTTGACTGACAGTGAGGAAGTATTCTTCGAAGTAGTCTATAAAAGAAGCTTTTAGCTGGTAAATTCCTTTGGACAATGAAAGTTCAAGGCTCTGTGTTTCTTCCTCCACAATTTTGTTCAGACTGCCGTCGACGAGTACGAGCTGCAATCCCTCTAAGGACTGTCTGAAAGAAATATGAATGGTATATTTAGTATCAGAATCGTTCATAACTGATTGTTTTTGGGGAATAATTGATAAATGTTTTAGGCGGTACTGTTGTATCCAGGTTGTCCTTTAACTGATGAAAACCTTTGGCCAGTTCCGGTAGTTTCAAAATCTGTCCGGCTACCACGTCGCCTTGCCAGACACTTTCGAAATTCGGGCCGTAAAGCGTGATATTTGAATTGCGCTCAAAGGTGATTATACAATTATATTCAGGCAATATCACAGGGACGGTACAGATCAGAATCTGATCTCCGCCGTTTAGTGTATCTGCAGAAGCATCCTGTGTTTTTTTGAATTTTTCGGCATGGCTTTTAAAATTGTTACGGATATGATCTTTAAGTGCCAGTGCGGTAATTTGCCCGGTGCCGTCACTGTCTGCATCGCCATTCAGGCTGTCAATAAGAAAAGTGGTAAAGGCGCCCCTTTTTTTGTCAGACTCTGATTCTTTAGGCAGTGCATCGGTTTCTGCCCCACGATCTGGATTGCTTTCACTTACGGGATCCATTAGCACCTCATAACTCAATTTGCCATAGGCAGTAGAGTTACAAATAAGTACTCTGGGATTTCTGTTCCCAATTGGAAGGTTCCAGGAACCGGCAGGCGAATTGCCTTTAATCAGGGTATCATGTTCACGGCAGCAATCGAAGAAAATCAGTACCTCGTCAAACGCTCCTGCATTGGTAAACCAGGTGCGGTAATCCAGACCGGAAATACAATGGTTGATCAGGGCCGGCCAAAGGCGGAGGCAAAGGGCTGTATTGTCGAAAGTGACGCCTATGCCATGTCCGGAGAAATAAAAATACAGCCTGTTTGTTTCGTTGTTGTTTCTGGCAGCACGGTTGATCTTATCGATGGCTATGTCAATTTCGGGACCGCTCACGAGCATGTCTTCGCTGTTTGATACAAACAGTTTGAGGTTTTCCTTTTGTACACCGCCTTTTGTTTCCAGCCAATTGGCAAAAGCTTTGGCATCTGCTACGGCACCCGACAGCGGTTTCTTCTCGTAATGGTCGATTCCTATAACAATAGCATAATTCATAATTAAATGATATTTATAGTGGAAAGGATTGATTTTAACGTGGCACTGTTGTTGTCAAAATCGCCGTGTCGCAAAGAATCGGTCCACATGCTGTTATCTGCATTTGCAATATCCTTTGACAGTGCCAGTTTGTTGTTTGTAATAAAGCTGTTTATTACTTTCAGTTCGTCAAATTTAGCGTAACGTCCTTCAGCCTTGAACTGCTCATGAAGCCCCATTATTTTTGCATCTGTTTCGTCTTCAAACAAGCCCGATACAAGATAGAGCAGGGAGTAGGTGTAGAGGTATTTGACACAGTAATCTTTTTTCTCATACTGTTCCTCCATGGTAAACATTTTGAATTTTTTAAAGACCCCGTTTTCTTTTGCAGGGATCCCTTTTGCGATAAACAGGTCGGTTCTGCAGGCAGGTGCGAGAAAAACGACATTGTTGTATTTTAGCTGCCTGAAGTTTTCGGATGTTGCGGCCAGCATATTGCAGATCGCGATAGAGCCTGCACTATGGCCTACAAGTTCAATCGTGAATTTTTTACCGGCGGTTTGTCTTTTTTCGTAATGTCTTTCCAGAAGCTTAAGGAAATAGGTTCCGGCATGTAAATCGGCACCAGATAGTCCTTCGTTATCCGCAAACATTTGTTGGGCTTTTTCTTTCATTTCAGACCAGCCCCATTTGCCAATGCGGTCTATATATATTTTCCTGAAGGTTTCTTCTACAATAGTGGGGTAGAAATCATGATGGGTTTCTTTTGCGTAACGTTTAAGAACAGCAAACGCAATTTTGGCTACAAGCGTGCCTATTGTCAGCAATAACCCCTTTGAATCGCCCCCATCAGGATCAGCTGCTGCTACTTCAATTTCTTCTTCCTCTATTTCACTTTCTGCGCGGATCATCCTGTCGCTATCCTTTTTAAGATCGGCAAAAAAGCCTGTTTCATCTTCTTCATCAAATAGAATACTTCCGCCTCTGCTGCCCCTGTCTTCACTATTTTTGAGTTGATCGTTCAGTTCGGCAAACGGATATTCTTTTAGTTTTTCTGTTTCGATAGTAGCAGTGTCCAGCGTTTCACCACCACCCCTGGAGTCAACACCCAGCCTTTTGCCAACAAGTTTGATGACAAAATTCAGTACTTTCCGGAATTGGCTTTCTGTACTCTTTAAGCTGAGGTTTTCTACTATGGTTTCCCAGAGTCCTGTTTCCCAGACGAACGTAACAGCATGTGTTTTGGAAGGAGCATCTGCGAAGTTGGCACGCATCACTTCTGCCGATCCCATTCCGCTGGTTTCATTCACAAGTCCGCCGTGAAAGTATACGAGCAATCTTTCGATGTCGTTATCGTCCAGGTGTTTGAACAGGTTGTCGATATCGGAGGGATCACTGTCGTAGTCTCCGGATTTTTTAAATGTTCCGCCCTGTCCGACGTTGATGTAATAGATTTTTTCAGGATTTGTCATTGGATTATGGTTGTTTTTGGTTGTTAATCTAATGGAGATGTTTAGTGTATGGCGATAAAAGTATGCACTTCCAATCTGAACATCATGAAAAAAGCGGCACCTGTTTTACTGTAATTTTTACGCCTGTTTTCTTAGAGAATAAAAATTTTCCGTCTTACCCCTGTTTTGGATAGTAGTTGATCAGATTTTATTATCAGATAGCTGTCTTAAAAGTTTTTTTTGGTCAACAGTTTAATAATCAGTGCTTTATTTTGGATAATAAAATAAAAAGTAAATTTAAAAATAAAAAGGAGAGTAGTAACGGGTAAAAACACCCGATTATTTTAGGGGTTTTTACCCATTGGAAAAGTATTAATATGTGTTTGTTATACTATTTAAAATTAGATAAATGTTTTTAGAGTTGTAACATTCCTAATTTAGAGCAGATTTTATTACGGTCCCGAATCCTTTATAAGTCCTCTACTTACGGTAAATTGTAAATCGCTCAAAAAAGGGTCCTCTATAGGTTCCATCAGAAAAGTGAAAATTTTAAATAATTAAAAATATACTTCAGTCGCACTAGTAAAACAATTCTATTGTAGGAGTGAGTTATTTAATCTTATATATGTAATTAGCAATTAATATGTTATAAGAAATAAAAGTTTTTCCTGCACCTGCAGATCATGCTGTACCATTTCGATTAGTTCCTTAGCGATACTTTCATTCATGAGAATTCTTCCATATTACGGTTTAATTTACAAATGAATTTTGAAGAAAAAGGGAATAAAAGCACGCTTAATTAAAGTGTAATAGTTTTAAATAACAGCTTATAAAATTTTTACCGCTACAGGCCGGCGTGCGTTAAATGCTAAATTTTGTTATAGACTTTAATATTATTGATTTGTAAAAACCTTATTAAGTATTTATATAGTACTTTTGAAAAAAATTAAATCACTTCAACATGATAAGTTCTGAAAATTCATTCGAAACTTCTAAAGACATAAAAGAGAAAGAGCCGGTAAAAATAATTTTGGCTGAGGATGATAAAGATGATCAGGAATTATTTATGGAAGCTCTTAATGCAACAAAAGTTCCTTCTGAAGTAATTACGGTAGAAAACGGGAAGGAATTGGTTGACACCCTGAAAGGTGGGGGCGAACCGAAACCTGATATGATTTTTATCGATATTAATATGCCAATCAAAGGAGGTAAGGAGGCACTGGCAGAAATAAAAAGCGATGAAGAACTGAAAGAAATCCCTGCAGTTATGCTCTCCACTTCCAATCACCCTAAAGATATTGAAGATACTTTTAATAATGGGGCAAACCTCTTTATACAAAAACTAAATTCCTTTACGGGCTTTATTCTGATTCTTAAAAAAGTATTCATGCTCCACTGGTCGAAAGCTTTAATCAATCCTATAAAAAATATATTTTTTGTTTCTGAAAAGAATATAACTCAGGACAATTAACAATACTGAATATTGTAAAAAACCATGTGCCGCGATTTTACCCACAAAACTCAAAATTTTAATTTTTTGTCATATTTCTTTGCCTAATCTACTGTCGGATATTATTTGGTTTCAATAATATTTCCAGTTTCAGCCAAGCCGGATTTTACTTTTTGAACTGTTTTTCCAATTACCAGATTAATATTCGAAAAATAGGAGGGAAGACCTTCAGCAGCATTAGTTATATCAGTTCTAATCTCAAAATGAAGGTGTGGAAAAAAGGAGCTGCCTGAAACACCAATTTGTGCAATTTCCTGTCCGGATTTTACCCAATCTCCCTTTTTATACTTTAAACTGTTTTCTTTTAAATGGCCATAAATACTTACTGAACCATCTTTATGCTCCATTGCAATACAATTCCCATACAATTCCAAAGGGTTTTCTTTAAGCTTAGGGATGTCAAAATTTTTATCGTCTTTGTGATCGCCTGTCGCATAGAGTATTTTTCCATCAGCAGCTGCATAAACTGAATTTCCAAAACCAAAATAATCAGAATTGTTTTTTCCTTTGTTTTTAAATTGATTGTTGTTAGAATCAAGTATTACAAAATCATAGGCATAACGCATGAAATTTGATTTTAAATCCAGCAATCTGACAGGCTCGAAAGTATAGTCGAATCTTCGGTGATGCGAGTTACAATCATGCGCATCATATACAAGGACACGACCTTTTAAGGGTAATTTATACGTTATTTTTTGTTGATATTTTTTAGGTATAACACTAGTTTTTACAACGGTTTCATTCTCTTTCGGATCACTAAAAATCCATTCGAATTCTAATTTTGCCAAAGTAAATGAATTATCAAATTCGGAAAAAGGATTAAATACCAAATGACTTTCCTTCCCATTCCAGTTGCGGGTTGGTACCAATAAAATACTGGGAGCAGTACCATTATTATCAAGAAATCTTGTGTGAATCAAATGATTTTGATTGTCAAAAACCAAAACTTTAATACGTTGTAAAGTCAGTGTGTCTGTAGATTGATTTGAAATTAAAAAATCAAAATTGAGAATTTGTTTAGTGTCACTTTGCTCTATAAAAATGGAAGATGGTTTTGAATCAATCAAAATTTTATTTTGAGCGTCAGTCGGAATTCCGGAAAAAAATAATAGCAATGCGATGTAATAAACTGTTCTCATCTTTAATAGTTTTGGTGGTTATCTTATTTAAGACGATGATTTTTTTTTTAGGTTACATTAGCTCGTACATTTTACAATTAAAATAGTAGATCATTTAAAAAGAGGTAAGAAAGTTTTAAGGGCTTTGTCAAATTCAACAAAATTATTTCAAAGATGGAGAATTTAAATCAGCAGTAAATAAAATTTTTCTTTTTAAATAAAACTATTAGATTTATCTCCACCCAGCTAAGAATGTAATGACATAGATCAGTTGTACAGATTAAAATTTATTTCATCACAAACAATTAGTTCTTTTGTATTGCTTACCTAACAAGTTAACTGTGGTTTTACATGGGTAATGCGTTAAAATTCTGAAAATCAAATGTCAAAAAAATAGTTTAAAATGAGTTGTGAAAATAGCTTACACCCAAAAAAAACCTGCAAACTATGGAGAAATTATTTAGAGCTCATCTGGAAAAAATAATTACACTAACCGATGAAGAGTTTGAGTATATAAAGTCTCATTTTTCAGTAATGAATTTTAAGAGACGTGATTTTCTTGTTAGAAAAGGCGAAAAGGTTACCTATGTTTTCTGGGTAATTTCAGGGCTTTTAAAGCTGAATTATGTAGATGACGCAGATAAGAATCATGTCGTAGCTTTTGCTATGGAAGACTGGTGGGAAGGGGATTATTATGCATTCTTTAACCAAAGTTCAGCAACAATGTCCCTACAGGCACTTGAAGATACCCAGGTGCTTTGTATGACTCTTGATAGTTATAATACTTTATGCAGGGAGTTTCACAAAATGGCCTACTTCTTTCTTGAGAAAGCCAACAAGGGGCACATTAGCTCTCAGCAGCGAATACTGGAATTAATAAGCACGAATGCCAAAGAGCGCTATGATAAGCTCCTGAATCGATATCCGGTACTTTTCCAGCGCGTCTCCCATACCCTTATCGCCTCTTATCTTGGTGTAACCCGGGAGACACTCAGCAGGCTTACAGCACAATAATGTTTGTTACATGATAATTGTGAGATTTGTCACGATTAATAAATTAGGCTTTTTATGAACTTTGTCTTATTAATTTAAAACATCTGATTATGGAAAGATTTGCTAAAGTTTTAGTACTTACATTATTAACTGTTGCACCTGTTGCGGCGCAAAATAAAAAAGAAAAACAAATGGAAAAAAGAGAATTCAGTCCGTGGAAATGGCAGGACGAGCTCAGCTATGTACAGGCTGTTGAGGTAAAAAATGTACAGAGTACCTTATATGTTTCTGGTCAGGCAGCAGTGCATAGCGATGGCACCTCCAGTAATGCCGATATGCGTACCCAACTTGGACTGGCACTACAGAACCTTGAAAAAGTAATCAGCGAGGCGGGTTATGACCCTAAAAATATCGTTAGGTTAACTATTTACTCGACTTCCTCAAAAGAGTTTATTGAAAATTGCTTTGACATATTCCGGGATTTCGTAGCAAAACACGGAATGAAACAGGCACTTACTCTGCTACAGGTAGTTGCTTTGAATGAAACACTGAATGTAGAGTTGGAAGCTACTGTAGTAAAATAATAATTTTAAACGTTTTAGCTATTTAGCTCTCTGTTGAAATGCCCTCAAAAAATTAGACACTTTTTGAGGGCATTTTTTATTAGAAATGAGAAAATGATAGTAATGATTTTTTTGAGTTGATCTGTGTAAAATTACATCTGACACGAATAGGATATCGCATTGCCCTAATGACTATCATTAGAAATAAAGCATTTAATGTTCAACTTCTATTGCAATTTTACCGTAGAAATTTTCATCACCGGCTTTTGTTTCCAAAAGTTTATGAGCTTTACCAATATCTGATAAAGGAAAAATTTTGGTTAAAACAGGTTTTAGTTTTTTACTTTCTACGAGTTTAGTCAGTTCATCTAGTTTATTTCTGCTTTGCCTTGTAAAAACAAAATGATAGGTTGCATTTTTCCCCCAGGCCGCAACAAGGTTTTGTGGCTTCTCAATATCAACCAAAGTAACTACTTGTCCTAACTGACTAAGTATTTTTCCACTATCAGAAAGAGTGTTACCACCGATAGTATCAATGATTACATCTATTCCTTTATTGTTCGTTAATCGATTAATCGCCTGAAGGTAGTCTTCATTTTCGTAATCAATGACAT
Organism: Flavobacterium circumlabens; assembly: GCF_004345565.1. Taxonomy (GTDB): domain Bacteria; phylum Bacteroidota; class Bacteroidia; order Flavobacteriales; family Flavobacteriaceae; genus Flavobacterium; species Flavobacterium circumlabens. Next base: position 87,494 of record NZ_SLWA01000009.1, read on the forward strand.
AATCTGCCCCCAACTCAAGAAGAAACGGGTGGTGAACTTTTCTCGCTGTTGTAAATACAGTTGCTCCCATAGCTTTAGCAATTTGAATAGTGGGTATTCCCACTCCACCTGCACCTCCGTGAATCAATATCGTCTGGTTAATTTTAAGTTGTGCTCTTGTAACAAGCATTTCCCACGCAGTACCAGCAGCTAATGGAAGCGTTGCAGCTTCTAAATGACTTATGTTTTTAGGTTTTAGACCGATGATAGATTCGGGAGCACAGTGATATTGTGCATAGCTTCCTTGTCCATTAAAAATTTCGGGGGAATAATAAACTTCATCGCCTATTTTAAAATTTTCAACCCCGGGGCCAATTTCCACAATCACACCTGAGATATCGTGTCCTGTAATAACAGGCAGGGTTAATTCATTTTTATAATCTCCACGACGGACTTGAAAATCCAAAGGATTGACGGAAGAGGCCAGAACCTTTACTAAAACTTCTTTAGATGTTGGTTGGGGTGTTGGTGTTTCTGTAATTTTAAAATTTTCAAAAGACCCGAATTCATTTAATATTGCTGCTTTCATATACTATATTTAAGTTAGAGGTTTCATTAGAAGGCTGAAAAAATACTGTTTTGAGAAATTTTGATTTCTACTTAATACTGTTTCAGGCTGCTAATTATTTAGATAAGGTTGCCATAAATTCAAGAATCTCTGCTGCAATCTCTGTTACATGGGTTTCTAATGCAAAATGACCTGTATTGTAGAATATAAGTTTAGCCTTAGGTAAATCTTTTTTGTAAGCCTCTGCCCCCTGAGGTAAGAAATAAGGATCCTTATTTCCCCAGACTAATAAAGTCTTTGGCTGGTATTTTTTAAAGTATTCATGAAATTTCGGATATAATGCTACATTTGTTCTGTAGTCTTTAACCAGGTCCAATTGGACTTCAATATTTCCTTCTCTGTCTAAAAATTTCTGATCAAGTGTATAAGTCTCAGGTGCTATTAAGGATGGATCGGATACCCCATGATGGTATTGAAACCATGTTGCTTCCTTGGAAACAAAATCCTTTAAGGCTATTCTGTTTTCCGGAGTAGATTCATTCCAATATCTTTGAATAGGATCCCACTCATTACTAAGCCCTTCCTTGTAAGCATTTCCATTCTGAGAAATAATTCCTGTGATCTTTTCAGGATTGTTCATCGCTAATCTAAATCCAACAGGAGCTCCATAATCAAATACATAAATGGCAAAACGTTTCATTTTTAGCTGATCAATGAAGGCTTGCATTGTTGTAGCTAAGTTTTCAAATGTGTAATTAAACTCCTTATGATCCGGAGAATCTGAAAAGCCAAATCCCGGTAAATCAGGTGCTATGATGTGATAGTCTTTGCTTAGAATTGGAATTAAGTTTCTAAACATATGAGACGATGTTGGATATCCATGTAATAGCAGTAGGGTTGGTTTAGTTGCATCTCCTGATTCTCTATAGAATATATTTAATCCATTTACTTTAATGTTTTGATAGTGAATTGAATGATTGTCCATGTTTTGATTTTTTAAAATTAAATTTTGCTGCGATTGTGCCATTGCACTGTTACTAATAAATAGCGTTAGCGATAAGCTTGCTATGGTTTGTGTAATTGTTTTTTTCATCTTAATTATTTTGATTGTCAAAGATAAATCATACATTTGATTACTAAAAACGATTAATTGTGATTGTATAAATCATAAAAAGTGATATTAATATGAATACAAATGATTTAAAAATATTTGAAGCAGTTGCAGAGAGCGGTAGCTTTACTAAAGCTGCAGATAGAATGTTTACGGTACAATCTAATGTTACAGCAAGGATCAAGAGTCTTGAAGAAGAATTCGATACAAAACTTTTTTCCCGTACCTCCCGTAAGGTAGAGCTGACGGATGAGGGGCAATTATTGATGAAATATGCTAAACAAATTCAGTATTTAGTGGAAGAAGCTAAAAATGAAATTAAAAGTAGTGATACAGTTAACGGACATTTGGTCATAGGGTGTATGGAAACTACGATGGCATTAAAAGCGCCCGAAATTTTATTGGCTTTTGGAGAGAAATATCCTGCTGTGGAATTAGAATTTAAATCTGATGACAGGGATATGCTTATTTCAGATGTTTTAAATTATAAACTTGACGCTGCTTTTGTTTCGGCTCCTCTAAATGTAAACGGACTGGAAAAAATAAAGATAAAAGAAGAACAACTTGTAATTTTAGCCTCTTCAAAGGAATCATCTTTAAATAATTTAGTAACAAAAGAAGCATTAAAATCTATAGTATTTGATAATGGCTGTATTTTTAGAGAGCGCTTAGAATCTTGGTTTAGCCATAAAGGGATTCATAATTACAAAAGCATTGAGCTCAACTCTATTGAAGGAATTATAAACTTTGTTGAAGCAGGTTTAGGGATTAGTCTATTACCGGAAGAGGTGATATCTAAATATTATGAGGGAAGAAAAATTTGCACTTATCCTTTGAACAAACAATTAGGAACAATGACTACTTTGTTAGTATACAGAAAAGACAAAACGACATCCAGGGCTTTGCAAGGCTTTATTGATATGCATTTGCAGGATATCATTTAAGGAATTAATCTCTAATAGTTTATTTTAGTGCGTAAAGCATATTGTATTAATAAAAAGCTCCGGATTTTTCCTCCGGAGCCTTTTTTTGTAGTATCTTTTGTATTGAAGGTCTTACTGCTTAACTGCCAGTAACATTCGTTTTTTCAGTAACTGCATTATTTTATAATTATAGTCATATTCGAAACCAGAACATCGGCCCCGTCGTTGCCGCTGTAACGCTGCAGGTAAAAATCAATATAATCACTGGTATTTAATTCAATAGAGGCATTAATGGGGAGAGTTACAATATCACTGGCCGCATTTCCGCGGCCGTAAAATTTAAATTGCGGCATTGCCACGCCATTTTTGTACAGGTGTACAATATAGGTACCTGCTGACGGAACCTGAAAATTGACAGCTCCGGATACCTGAAAGATCCTTTTCTTTTTACCCACATATTTTAACCTGTTGTAAGTGGCATCTGTTGAAAATCGGAATAAATTGCCCGATACCGTAGGAATTGACGCTGAATAGATTCGTAAATTGGTGCTGGGAGTAGTGGCGCTTAAGTTAAGGGGTATAGCACCTCCGGTTTCGGCATCCATAGAAAAATCTCCGGTTGCATTGGTATCGGCTTCATTCGGAATCCCGGCAGCCCTGACGGTCCAGGCATTACTAAAATTGTAGCCGATATACGTAGCTGCAGCTGCATAAGGCTTAACATAATTAGCCGGTGTAGCGCCTGTAAAAACTACAGATTCTAAAACAGCATCACCACTAATGGCCAGACCGGCCGTAGCAACATCAAGACCATATGCTCCCGGACCCACATTAGAGAAACCTCCTTGTTTTTCGATCAGCGTAAAGTTGCCTGTAAATTTTTCGTAGGTTCCGCCATTATTAACAAACCAAGCCTGATTGCTTAATAGTAACTGACCTATATTATTGTAGGTAATGCCAGTTGTATTTCCTGAAAAATTGACAATACTCAGGAAAACCAATCCATAACCGGATACCGTTCCGATACTGGCAGCATTGGCAATTATAGTATCCCGAAGTAAAAAGGTTGCCGTTGCTAAAGCCGCATTTAAATTAAAAACAGTTGCACCCGGGGCTAAAATGCTAACGCTCCTAATGCTGCCGCCAGTGGTCCCGTCGAACAGCACTCCGGATGTTTTATACATAATATCTTCGTTGGCGTCCAGACCTTGTATATAAGCATTATTGAGGTCTATCGGAAAATTAAAAGTCACCATACCATTTATTTCATATAAGGTGTTGGAAGTCAGTACATATTTCGCACCGCCACCGGCAGCCAGTTCTGTTGCGAGTACGACGGCTAAATTATCTGTTGATTTGATACGTTTAAAATTTAATCTTGACGTTTGACTGCTATTAAGAGCGGCCCAGACGGTAGTACTGTAATAATAAAATGATTTTAAATCGGTATCGTAAACCAGTAATCCGTCAGCGGGTGCAGGGATAGCGATCCTCTGAGCGGTTGTCATACGGGGAGCAAGCATACCCTGCGTGGTAGAAGATATATCTAAAACCGAACTTGCATTGGGCGTAACAGTACCAATACCAACTTGTGCATTGCCCGAAAGGGTCAGGAAAAAGAAAAACAGTAATAGGAGAATTTTAGTATTCTGACGAGTAAAGGTTATTACCATAATTTAGTTATGAATTGAAAATGGATTAAATAAAAGGGGGCTTTTTGATCCTGATGAAATGGGTATTATCTGCCGGAATTCGAGATGATTACTTTTTGGGTAATTTTTACATTCTCCGCGGTCAGGAAGGTGGCGATATAAACACCGGAACTTATTCCCGAAGTCGAGAAACTATAGTTTGGTTCGGCTTCTAAAGGCTCTTTAGAAAGCACAGCCCTTCCAAGGATATCATAAAGCACAAATGATTTCATGATTTGATTATCGGGATTCATCGCTTTTAAAACTTTACTGGCATTGTCCTGAGTAATAAAGAAATTAGTTTTACTATCTTCCTTTTTGCCCAGTGTCTGATTGGTAAAGCTTATTTTAAAACGGTCGGTATAGGTTCCGGGAGCAACGGTAACTTCGTAGGTACTCTTTGTAATTTCATGATAAGAATTATCCAGTGAATCGTAAAGATAAACGGCCTGTGAAAAATCAAAATCTACCATTTCAGGAATATAAAACTGAAAGGTGGTACTGGTGGCGGCTTTTACCGACAGCGGAATTTTTTTAGATAAATCGAAAGCAACACCCTCAATCACATAATTTCCGTTTTCAATCCAGAAAGCTACGTCATTAGGAAGATCTTCATCCATATTTTTGGCATCAATGCCCCTGTCAACGCCGTCAGTTGCTCCGGAAACTAAGGCTAAGGCAAGCTGTCTGGTAAACTCTTTATTGATGATGGTATTCAGCTTAAAATAAGGAATGGGAGAAGGGGGAACGGGTGGACCGTTTTTAATAGCACTTGTATTTTTGGCCGGTTTTTCGAATTGTGACACGCTATTGTCTTCCTTATAAAAAATCCGGTGTGCATTTCTAAAGGTAACGGTTCCGTTTGTAATACCATTGATTAGAAATCCCTGACCGATTGGAAGGTATTTTCGGGATACAACGGGACTTGTTCCGGTTGGAGGATCATTATTTACCGTTCCGTTACTGTTGTACGATCTGAATGTTGCAGCCGTGTAGATACCGTTGGATTCTATGCTGACAGGTGAGTACGCAGCATAACCGCCTTTGTAAGCAGACAGATAATGAGAGTTTACATTTTTGTCCTGCTGCCAGAAATAGGCCACACCCGTTGCGGCAGTATTGGCGGGATCTAAAAGAAAAGCATTGAGATGTAAGGCAGACGGGTAGGGATTTCCCGTTAGTGTTGCCGCATTGTTAGCTCCTACAGCCACTATAATATCTCCGTCGTTTGGTTTTCCTCTGAAATCATATCTCTGACGGCCCGTGCCCGGGTTGTTTACGATTCCGGTTCCCTCAGGATCTGTTTGGTCAGACCCGCTCGTTCCCTTCATCGTAAAACCTTCGCCCGGTGCAAGTGCAGTGGTACTTCCCACAGGTATCCACTGCGAATAGTTATTGGCAATTGTCAGTTTGTAAATCCAATGTGTGGCTATGCTAAGGGGACTGGCCAGGCCATTGTAACTTCCAACAGGCAACAAGGCAGCACTGGATGATGCGGTTGAAGTTACAGGCTGATACAGCTGCGTAATTCCGAAATTATTATTGATGGCGGAGGCGGCCGTATTTCCTACGGGTGAACACCAATAGTTATAATCAAAATGATCAGAAGTTCCCTCCTGATAGACAGACATATTTCCTGTTCCGGTATTGGCCGAAAGGCCTGTTGTACCCTGTACCAATTGGGAATTGTTTCTTAAGTAAAGATTTGAATTGGCAGCTAAATTTATATTCTGACCCACATACAATACCTGAGCTTTTACGTACACGGGTGTATTGGCCCCTATTGCTATTTGGGAAAAGCTCTGACAAGAAATGAAAACAGTTAATAAGAGTAAAGTTTTTTTCATATTGCTTTTGGTTTAATTATTAGACAGGTGAGACCGTTTCTATTTAAAGGGTAACTCTATTTCCTTTTGATACTACTATAACCTCCCAATACAACACCTGCGGTTGCTAATAGAAAGAGCATGGAATCAATAGGCACTACTACAGGTTCATCCGGCAAACCAGGTGGAGGGGGATTTGCTGAAAAAGCCAGCAGGGGCATAAGAAAAAGGAAACAGTAGGCGAGTTTTTTCATTATTTTGGATTACAGTTACGTAAAGTGATAATAGAATTGGTAAAAATTACAGGAGGATTTCCGGTTGAATACTAAGGCAAATTAAGCGGAATGGCCTTTAAGTTAAAAGGGAGAAGTAATAACTGACTTTAATAGGGAATAACTGTTTGCCAAAAATGGACAGATTTTTAAAGAAGTGGCCCGGTATGCCTGTAACTGTATTGCAAATAGGCAAGTGGTTGATTCTGAAATGCTTTTACAGCACAGCTTTACGCCATAGTAGGGAGTCGTTTAGCATGATGTTGCCATAGGAAGGGAATGCGATAGGAATAGAGTGTCTTTTTGTGTGCTTTTTGTGCAAAAGGCAGAAAAACAAAAACAGATTTAAATAATTTTTAAAGGTCTGGTGGAAATTTCGCCTGATTTGCTGAGGTGATGGCACAAAAAATCTAAACTTTAAATTGAATTTTAAAGTGATCGGGGAGTAAATTTTAAAAGAATAAGCGTTGCTAGACAATACGGTCCAGAAATTCCTTGGTTATGGGTTTAACGTGAAAAGAAATTACATTCTTATTACTGTTAGATCGGGCTATGTCTTCATTGTCTATTGTTGATGATATAATATAGGCCTTACAATGCTTTTTTACAGCAGCGGATAGTTTCTCATACGCCTCCAGAAATTCAAATCCGGACATTAAAGGCATGTAGATATCCACAAACAGTACCTGAGGTAATTCAGAGATATTGTCCTGATTGTCCTGAAGATATTTCATGGCCTCTTCCGCTTCTGAATAAAGCAACACTTTTTTGCCAAAATTATTCTGAGTGATCATACGGGATGCGATGTAAAGATCTATGACGTTATCATCAATAATCATTACGGTATCAAATTTTGGGGTTAATGCTTCTATCATGGTTTCAAATTTTTTAGTGTGATAATAAATGTGGTTCCAATGCCTTCTTCCGATTGTATGGCTATAGAACCCTGCAATATTTCTATGGCATCCTTTACGATATACAAGCCGATACCCGAGCCCTCTTTTTTGCCTGAAAGCCGAAAAAACATGTCATATATTTTTTGATGATAGGCCGGAGCAATTCCGATCCCGTTATCGGTTATGGTTAAATGAAGGTTTTCCGGGTCTGAATGTCCGGCTATTTTTACTGATCTCCCGGATTCTTCTTTCTTCTGGTATTTGATGGCATTGGAGATAAGGTTTTCCAGGATGGTATTAAAACGCAGCCGGTCTGTATAAAACGGCTGCTGTTCCTGAACTGCAATTTCATAATGAATTCCCTTTGCATCTCTAGTACTCTGAAGCGAATTGACTACCTCAGACAAGGTCTCCTTAATCGAAATTTTTTCGACTTCAAGTCCGGTTCGCTTGTTTCGCGAGTAGCTTAAAATGTTTTTAATAAAGTCATCCAGACGATTGATGCTGGAATGTATCATTTCAGCATGCGTCACGGTATCAGGCTCCCGGCTTTCTGTTTCAATAAAAGAGAGCAGACCAAGGATAGAGGTTAGGGGAGAACGTAAATCATGGGAAACGCTGTACACAAATTTATCCAGTTCTGAATTGGTTTTGAGGAGTTCCTTATTTCTTTTTTCCAGATTTATTTCCGCTTTGGTCCGATCGGAGATATCATTCGAAAGAATTAGCCGCGCCCGGGATCCTTCATACATAATATCATGCGCTATAATCTCCACCGGAAAAACAGATCCGTCCTTTCTGAGGTGATTCCATTTTCCCCTGTTGTAATTGGATCTGTTAATTTCTGAAGGATCGCTGCATTTGATAAAATGGTTCTTATCATTACTGGGTCTTATGTCTAAAGCAGTCATGGAAAGGAATTCGTCTCGGCTGTATCCATATTGCAGGATGGCCATTTTGTTGACATCCAGAAATTTAAAAGTGACCAAATCGATCACCCACATGGGCATCGGATTGTTATCAAAGAGATACCTGTATTTTTTTTCGCTTTTCTTCAGCTCTTTTTGTGCCAGTTTCATTTCTGTGATATCAGCAAGCACAATAACCGCTCCTGTGATCTGGCCTTCAGCATCACGGAAAGGAACCGGGTAAGGCAGTACATAGCGTTTATCTCCGTTGGGACGTTCGATAATGATCTGCTTGCTGGGGTTTGAATCCTCTTCTGTCAGTGCTGTGGAAAGCGAACAGAAACTCAGCGGTTCAGGGTTATTTTTAGCAGCGTTACTCTTCCAGGAATCGTACCATAAATCTTTGCCTATTTCCGGTTTTCTTCCCCATAAAGCCACTGCAGCCTTATTATAAATTACGATTCGTCCTTTGTGATCGCAGGAATAGGTTGCAACGGGTAATTTGTAGATGAGCTCCTTATACATTTTTTCCCGTTCTTCGATTTTTTTACGGGATAGTACCTGCTCTGTTACATCATTGGCAAAGACAAGAATACCATCAATATTGTTATCGGTGTCCCTATGGGCCTGGCAAATGAAATTTAAATAGGAATCTTCCGGTTTTTCGTTACCGGACCGATTAAATTCTATGAGCATCTCATTAGCTGAAAAGGTTTCCCCTGTTTTATAGACCGTATCTAATATTTCAAAAATTCCCTGGGTTTCAAGTTCGGGCAATACTTCTTTTACGGGTTTGCCTATAATATCTTTTGTATCGATTAATTGTAAATAAAGTTCATTTGCCAATTCAAACACATGGTTGGGACCTTTTAAAATGGCCATTGAGGAAGGTGCGTGAGAAAACAGATTAGAGAACCGCCGCCTTTCGATTTCAAAAGCTTTTTCGACGTTTTTTTTCGCGGTAATATCTCTGCCTGTATAATAGCTCATTTTTTTTACATCATCCCATACTGCAGACCATTGCAAATAAACCGTACTGCCGTTGCTGTGTCTGAACCTGTTTTCAAATATAGGCAACTGGCCCCCGTTGCTGCTATCGAAATCGGTATGTACGCTAGTTTCAGCATCTTCAGGAAACAGGAGATCGATATATAGTCTGCCGATTAATTCTTCGGGCCGGTAGCCTAAAATACGCTCCGAGGCTTTATTCACCCAAATAAATTTTCCGTTTTCATCACAAGAACAGATCAGGTCCATTGAAAAATCCAGAATTTTGCCCAGATCCTGTAAGGATTCCTGCGAAGCCGTGATAGGATCAGATTTTTCTTTTGTTGTTTTGCTTTCTGTTATACTATAGCGCGGCATTATGGTTCTTTCTGCTTCCGTTTGGTAAGTTTCGCGGGTCTTCCTGCTTTTTTTTAGCGCACTGTTTACTTTTGACGTTAAACTATTCAGGTCTGTTTTGAATACGATGTCGTTTACTCCGATTTGTATAAGCGCTATGGCTTTTTCTACCGTAATGGCTGGTACCACAAAAATAAAAGGGGTTTGCGGTGTCAGTTTTTGCTTCATTCTAAAAAGTGCCATTCCGTCGAAGGACGGGAACGTATCATTCGAAAGAATAAGGTCTGGTTTGAAATGATGAAGTGCCGCTTCATACGCCTTTTTTGAGGAAACAATTTCGACGATACAATTGATAATGCCGGTCTTCAACTCGTGTTGAATCCACTCAATAGCAGCGGGGTTTTGCTCAGCAATTAATATTTTTGTTTTCATAGCTGTCATTCAGTCTGTATTAGTTCGAATTACCTTAAAACAGGAAGCCGTTTTTTATTCTTTCAGTTTTATAAATTTATTAAAATCATCTTGTCGTCTTTTCGCAACCGGTAAAATTACGCCATTCGAAAGTTCACAGAAATAGCCGTCTTTTTTTGAAATTTTAACGATATGACGAAGATTGATGATATAGGAATGATGTATTCTGAAAAAATGGCTGTTGTCCAGAATAGTGGTGTATTCTCCCAGATTTCTGCTTGACATGATATTGCTTCCGTTGGAAAGAACAAAAACAGTATATTTTCCGTCTGCTTTGCAAAAAATAATTTCGGCCATGGGTATGAGTTCTATTTTTTCTAAAAACGCGACGGCTACATAATCATTGGATTGACTGGCAGAGTTGAGGATATTAATACTATTGATTTTATGATTCTGATAGGAGCGCTCCATTTCCCTTCTTTTGATTACTTTATAAACGGCTAGAATGATGGCATTAAAATCAGTTGGTTTCAATAAAAAATCAATTGCATTGTGTTTAAATGCCTTAATTGCGTACTCTTTTTCTGCTGATATAAAGACCAGTTTTGGAATGCTAAAGTCTAATTGTTCCAGCATTTCAAAAAAAAGATCATCCTTAAATACAATATCCAGAAAAATAAGATCCGGTTTTTTTGCTTTTATAAGCGTGGTTCCGTCACTGATGCAATGGGCATCACCGATTATTTCCATAATCATGGCGTTGTCTTCTCCAAATTTTTTTAAAATCAGCAGTGTCTCTTTTTCCTGGGATATGACTATGGCATTTATAGGACTCATACGCTTTTTTGGTGTTTGTAAATTCAAACGATACATTAATAGATCAACACTATTTTTAACGTACTGATTTGTAGGTTTTTATTGTAATAATAAAACGTAAATCACAAAATAGAAATTACAGCAATACTTTGATATGGGATGCGGAAATTAATGAAAAGTAATAACTGTGCTTCAACAGGTATAAGTGGGAATAAAATGGCTCTAACTGTATATTCAAATATAGTACTTGGGGTAGGAATCCATTTACACAATTAACTTTAATTATTATACATTTAGTGGTATAAATAATTAATAATCAATTTTTTAGATGATTTGTTTTAGCACCTTACATCAGGATTTTTAAAGGCATGCTGTAGAAAAAAAAGCAAAAACAACTTTTTTTTCTGATAGATCAAGTTGTTTCTGACGCAAAATCAGGAACAATTAAAAAATTTAAATGGAAAACCCGTCTGTACTCTTAAGTACGAGACGGGCGTCCATAAACATAATCTTCCATTTTATGTTTACTCAAAAATCTTTAACAGCAGAGCCTGCCGTATGCAGTGGAATTCTATTTTAAAGCGTTCATTTTACTATACTGCAAAAAAATGCACTATTCAAAGTCAGCGATTAGATTCAATTGTACTCCGGTAAACCAGATGTAGTCAGCTTATCAAAGGTGCTCTTTAGCAATTGCCTTTTATTACAGGCTGGATGAGATTAATTGTATAATTACCATCTCGCTCTATTACCGGATTTTAAATACAGTACTGATCTCTGATTTAATTTGGGCTGTACCCTATAGAAACCGTAATTTTTCTTCTTCGATATCTAAAGAATGCATTTGCCTTCTGATAATGGACTCGTCTATATTCAGATCGCTCCTGTTTTTTTCAAGTAGCCATTGCCGTTGTTGGTTTAATAAATCGAGATAAATAACTTTTAGTTCGTTTCCTATGGATTCATCCTCTATTCCGTTACTGTATTGTTCCCATTTTAGAATGAGATGCTGTAAGGCCGCATTGTTTTCTACCTGGTCACTATAATTTATTTTTAAATAATTTACGGCATACTCCGCCAGTTCTTGTCGTATGTTTTTATAAACTTCATCCCGTGACAAAGAATCGTCAAGAGTAGTAAAATTAATTTTTCTGATAAAGTAGGGAAGTGTTAAGCCCTGAATGAGCAGGGTAAGAAGAATAACAATAAAAGTGATGAACAAAATAAGGTTCCGCTGCGGAAAGCCATTACCATTGTTCAGGTAAACCGGTATCGATAAAGCGGCGGCTAAGGAAACAACGCCTCTCATTCCGGTCCAGCCGAGTATAAAGGGTGCTTTTAAGCCCGGATTTTTGCTGTCGGCTACGGTTATGAAATTACGTGCAATCATGGTGATGACCACAGCACCGTAGGAAGATAATATTCTGCTGATGATTAAAACCAGGGTAATCATAATACCATACCCGATGGCTGATAAAAGACTGACCCCTTCGAGTCCGCGGGTAATTTGCGGAAGATCAAGTCCGATTAGCATAAAAACAAAACCGTTCAATATAAAACAAAAACTTTCCCACACATTTATGCCCTGCAAACGGGATTTGCTGGTCAGGAAACGGTGCCTGTTATTAGACAACAGCAATCCGCCGCTCACAACGGCCAATACACCCGAGCAGTGTACCTGCTCAGCAGACAGGTATATAATATAAGGGGTGAGTAGGGACAGTACGATATCTGCATTGTTATCGGTAGGAAGGTATTTATGGGCTTTCATGAAAACCCATCCAATCAATAAACCAATGGAGACACCGCCAATAATCATCCAGCCAAAACTTGTTGCCGCTTTGTAGAATAAAAATTGCTCAGTGGCAACGGCGATCATCGCAAATCTGAAAATGATCAGTGAGGAAGCATCGTTCAATAAACTTTCGCCTTCTAATATAGACGAAATCGCTTTGGGTACTTTAACAAACTTTAAAATGGCACCGGCACTAACAGCATCCGGCGGAGATACAATACCACCCAATACAAAACCTAATGCCAAGGAAAATCCCGGAATAAAATAATTGGCGACCAGCGCCACGGAAAGTGCAGAGAGAAAAACAACTACAAAGGCAAAACTGGTAATAATTCTCCGCCAGCGCCATAATTCTTTCCACGAGACTTTCCATGCGGCTTCGTAAAGCAACGGGGGCAAAAAAATAAAAAAGATAAGATCCGGTTCTATATTGATAACAGGGATTCCGGGAATAAAACTTATAATCAGTCCGGCCAGTACCAACAGTATAGGGTACGCTACTTTTATTTTATTGGCCAGCATAATCAGCAATAAAATGACAATTAATATACCGAGATAAAAAGGGAAATCTTTAAGCATTGGTTTGGTTATAAAAATGGTTTATAATGAATAGGTGCCATCAGCTAAATAATTAATCTTGCCTGCAAATATACTGTTCCCCTTATTACTATGTTAAAGTATTTGTCGCAATCCGTTAAAATTTTAGGAATAGCAGCGATATATTTAGGTTTCGGAACCGGAAAGGCAGTTGGGCTGCCGGAATCTTTTGATTTTATCCTCTTACTGTAGTCTTCTATTTCCGAATCGTTCCTATAGATCTGCTTACTGGCAGGTTTTTTTAGCACTTACTATAACGATTGAATTACTTTATTGCATTGTTCGTCTTTTTTAATCCTTGGTGTCCGGACAAAGTATTTTTTATAAGGAAGGAGTAGAAAGAGTAATGAAAAAAACAGCTCTGAATTTTTTTTTCTTCTGTTTTTTTATATTGAGAAAAGACCGCTGAAAATGAAAATAAACAGCTATAACTTTTGATTCCCGCAAGAAAAAGTATTGCAAGGGATTTATTTTCATAATTACGGATTGTGATTGTAGAGCTACCTTGTTATTCTCCAATTCTCAAAAAGTTGTATATATAAAGATGATATAAAAAAAACCGTCTGGAAACAGACGGTTTTTAAATAGTTTACAACGGACGATCCGTATTAATTTCATCATCGTCATCGATACCATCAAGGCCTTCGTTATCAAAATTTTCACCTCCCAGTTCATTACTGTCCTCTTCGTTACTGAGTTCTTCGTCCAGTTGTTCGATATCGAGTTCAGGTGTATTGAATTCGTTGTTACCGAGATTCTCATTATCAAGTTTTTCGATATTGAGATCATTTCCGTAATCCGGTTCTGCATTGCTGGTAATGGAATGATCTGCGGAAAGATTTTCTACTTCCTGACCTTCATATCTTCTTTCGTTACTTTGAAAACCCTGATCTTCCTGACCGTAATTTTCTCTTTCGTCTCTATTCATGATACTATATTTTAAAATTATTTTTAGTTGTTATTTAGTGCTTTCCATTTGATAAACTTCTCCCTTTTTAATTGTGGTACAGTTGAATCGTATTTTCCTGCAGTTCAATTCACTATCATTAAAACAAATTTCGACTATGGAATTATCTTCTGCTTACAGAATTAGAATTGCAATCTTATAACTTTTGCATTACCCGGTGAATCAACTGCTTTGATTTCAATCAGTTGTTTTGATTCCGTCTATACTATTGGAAGTAAGATTATAACATAAAAGGATAATTGTGTAAGAAAAAAAGTAGTCCCTATTTTATATTTGAATCCTACAAACTAAATTTCCATAGTATGAAAAAGTTCATTAAATCAATAATCATGTTAGGCCTTATTCTAACAGGACTTCTATTTTCCTGTAAAAAACAGGACGGATACAGCGATGAAGTTCAAACGACCCAAACTCCTGTTGATACTACAAACGGAACAGTAAGCGATAGTGCGGGTATACATAATACGGATGCGAATGCCCCAATGACAGGTGCCCAGGCGGCGGGCGCTCAATCTACAGGTTCTCAATCCGGAGTTTCCAGTTCCGGTAATACCGGATCCGGAAATAATAATACGAAAGGTACCGGAACAGGAAGTGGTCCCGGACCGAGTGCAAAAGACGGCTCTGCTTATGCCCCTTCTTCCGATCCTAAAAATAACGTAAATAGGGATACCATTAAAAAAAAGGCAAGTAAAACGCAAAACTAAATGCTGTATTTTGATGTTTTGTGTTTTAAGTGGAAAGCCTGTAATGAAATCATTACAGGCTTTTTGTTGGAAGCCGCTGCCGAATGATTATTTTTATTTTAAATTTGAAATGAATTTGAAAATTTAATAAGAGACAATCCAAAATGGCAGCAGCAACAATTTATTTTTATATTCCGAAACAAGTTACCATACTGGACTTAGCCGGCGTTTTAGAAGTTTTTCAGGAAGCTAAAAATTTAGGACTTCCCTATACGTTAAAATTTATCAGCAGTAACCCTGTAATTACTTCTTCATCCGGATTAGAACTTTCATCCTTTACACACTTTTCAAAAGCACATCCGAAAGAAAATGATATTATAGTTATCTCCGGATTCAGTTCCGGTCAAATCAATAAAATAGCAGAAGATATCTCCTTTTTCGAATGGCTTGAGAAAGCAAATTCACTTCAGACTACAATAGCAAGCATTTGTAACGGGGCATTTATTCTTGCTAAATCCGGGTTATTGGATTTTAAAGAATGTACTACGCACTGGAAATTAATCGAAAAATTTAAAAAAGATTTCCCTCTTTTAAAAGTACAAAGCAATATGCTATATACCAAAGCAGACAATTTATATACCAGTGCAGGTATCGTAACGGGGATTGATCTGGCCCTGTTTCTTATAGAAGAACGACATGGTAAAGAGGTGGCTGTAACCATTGCCAGAGAATTAGTGGTATACAAGAGAAGACAAGGCAGCGATCAGCAGGAAAGTGTCTATCTGCAAAATAGAAATCATTGCGACGAAAAAATCCACATAGTTCAGGATTGGATTATTTACAATCTGGAAAAAACGTCTACTATTGATTTTCTGGCCGATCTGGTTCATATTGGTCCCAGAAACCTGACCCGGATTTTTAAGAAAAAAACCGGAATCACGATCGCGGAGTACCGGACAAAACTGAGAATCGAAAAAGCAAAAAGCCTGTTGATCCATTCGGATTATAAAATAGAAAATATTGCCCATTTATGCGGATACAAAACCTCAAAGCAATTACGGGTTGTTCTGGAGACACACCTTCATGAATTACCTACGGAAATTAAAAACAGGCTGTCTTAAAACGACTATCTTTTGTCCTTGTTTGCATACTCAATTAGCGGATACATTTGTATAACGAATTAAATCACTAAAAACATGAAACTTAGAGAACACAATACAGCTTTGATGATCATAGATGTGCAAAAAGGTTTTAATGACGAAAATTATTGGGGCGGCAATAGAAATAACAAGGATGCGGAAGTAAAAATAGCACAGATTCTTGAAAAATGGAGGTCTCTTAAACTCCCGGTATTTCATATTGTTCACAGTTCGGTACACCCGGACTCTAAATTACACGAATCAAATCCCGGATTTGAAATTAAGGAGGAAGTAAAGCCAATTGAAGGTGAAACTATCCTTGTAAAAAATGTAAACAGTGCTTTTATAGGAACTGATTTAAAAGAGCGACTGGATCACCGGAAAATTAACAAACTGGTCCTTGTAGGATTAACAACCAACCACTGCGTTTCAACGACAGCACGAATGGCCGGCAATTTAGGATTTGACAATTGGGTAATTTCAGATGCTACGGCTACTTTTGACAGGATCGGAATAAAGGGAGAAAAGTTCGATTCGGAATTAATTCATCAGATCTCTTTAGCAAGTTTGCACAATGAATTTTCGCAGGTAATTGATACCGAAAAATTATTTGATTTAGTTTAAGCCAACATTTAAAACTGAAAATATGGATAAAAGAGTAAAATTTGACTTTGAAATATATTTCACCAATGGCGGGAGTATAAAAGGTGAGGACTTTCGTCTGGATATTGAGGGCAACACCATTTCCGATCAGGAACTTGCGGATTATATTGTAAACGATTTGCGACTGCTTATGGTAGGGGAAGTCAAAATTCTGAATAAAGAAATTTTTGATGAAACCCACAAAAGAAAACCGATTTCTACCAAAACGGAACCTGATTTATTAATCGATTTAAGCCATACGATCGAACACGGGCTTGTAACGTATAAAGGTTTGCCGGCACCCATTGTATGCGACTATTTAAGCAGGGAAGATTCTAAACAGTTTTATGAGGAAGGTACTCAGTTTCAAATAGGCAAAATTGAGATGGTCACCAATACAGGAACTTATATTGACTGCCCGTTTCATAGATTTGAAGATGGAAAAGACCTGTCGGAAATAGGTTTGGAATGTTTTACAGACCTTGATGCTGTGGTAATCCGTATTCCTTTTTCAGAAACACGGGCAATTACCGAAGCACATTTGAAAAATCGTGAAATTAGAAATAAAGCCGTTTTGATTCATACAGGATGGGATAGTTACTGGAATACGGAAAAATATTATGAGAACCATCCTTATCTCACAGAAGGAGCTGCCCTCTATTTAAGAGACTGCAATGTAAAGCTGGTTGGCATTGATTCTCATAATATCGATAATACAGCAGGCAAAAGCAGACCGGTACATACCACACTTTTGCAGGCAGAAATACTTATAGTAGAACATCTTTGTAATCTCTCTCTTTTACCTCAGGAAGATTTTACTTTTAGTGCGATTCCTCCCAAATTTAAAGGAGTCGGAACATTTCCGGTTCGGGCAATGGCTAAAATATCTAAAAGCTCATTTCGTTAGAAATGGGCTTTTTTAGCTTGAAATCGAAAATTGACAGCACTCCATTAGCTGTACACTCCATTATAATTTCAAATTTTGCAACAAGTCTTTTCTTATAGTAGTATGTAACAGTTTGCTGAATGTATTACTAAATCCCATACCGGCGACTTTTATTTTTATTTCGTTGCATATCTGCATTTATTTTATTTATTTAGATATGTATTTTGGTTCAGCAACTGCTTTAGTTTTTCTGTACCAGTCTTAACCTGGGAAGCACCGGAAGTTTGTATGTGGAATAAAAGCATCACAAACCGGTGTCAATGATGTGCAGTATTTCAATACTATTAATAATCACATAAACAGCAGAGCAGTCTGCTGTCGGATAATATTATACCCCGCCTATGGATTTAATAAATAATGATCTCTTTCAGACCGTATTTGACTCTGCCTCAAACGGTATTGCCGTTATGCAGGCTGTTTACGATGATAATAACAAGGTAAAGGATTTCTCTGTACTGCTGTTTAATGCTTATACCTTGAATTGGATCGGTGATAAACCTTATAAAGGCAGGCTGTACAGCGAGTTATTTCCAACGGTAAAACAAACGGGAATTCTGCAGAAATTTATTGAAACTGCCGAAACAGGTATTACGGCCCGTTTTGAACAGTGGTATGAGGGGGAAGGGATGAATCATTGGTTTCGGTTTACTGCAGTTAGGCAGGAAGATTTGCTGGTGGTAACTACAGATGATATTACTCAGAGCAAACAGACAGAAATTGCCCTGAACAGGGCACTCGAGGCCGCAGAGAAACAAAGACGGCTGTACGATTCCATTACAAACAACACGCCCGATCTGGTCTATGTATTTGATCTCAGTTACAATTTTATTTATGCCAATAAAGCATTATTGAATATGTGGGGCAAATCGGCGGAAGAGGCTATCGGAAGAGGCTTAAGAGAAAACGGTTATGAAGAGTGGCATGCCCAGATGCACGAAAGGGAAATTGATGAAGTGGCTGCTGTGAAAAAAACAGTCAGAGGTACCGTTTCCTTTCCTCATGCTGAGCTGGGCAGCCGTATTTACGACTATATCCTTGTCCCGGTCTTAAATGAGCGCGGAGAGGTTGAAGCTGTTGCAGGAACAACCCGTGATATTACCGATATAAAACAGGCCGAGGAAAAACTGCAACAAAGTGAAACGCGCTTTCGAAATATGATTGAGCAGGCACCTGTGGCTATATTGTTGTCCCGTGGTGAAGATGTTGTCATCGAGAGCATTAATAAGCCAATGCTCCAGTTTATGAACAAAAGTTCTGCCGATGAGGTGATTGGGAAAAAAATGATTGAGACACTGCCGGAACTTTCAGGCCAGCAGGCACTGCAAACCGTTATTGAGGTTCAAAAAACGGGAATTTCTTTTAGAGGAGATGATCAGCCCGTTGATTTAGTAATTAACGGCAGACTCGAGCGACGTTATTTTAATTTTTCTTATGACTGTATTCAGGAACCTTCAGGGAATTCTGCTGTACTTCATATGGCAGTTGATGTAACCGAAATGCTCTTATCCAGAAAGAAGATTGAAGAGAGCGAAAAACGTTTTCGTTCCTTGATTGAAGAGGCGCCTGTAGGTACCTGTTTATATGTCGGGCCGGACATGCGCATTGAAATTGCCAACAAAATTATTATGGATCAGTGGGGCAGAGGTCCTGAAGTAATTGGCAAAAACATGATAGACGTTTTTCCTGAGGTGAAAAACCAGCCTTTTCCTGAAATATTAAAAAAGGTTTACAAAACCGGAAAGCAGTACGAGCAAAAAGGAGCCAGGGCCGATATTATGATCGACGGTAAGCTCAAAACGTCGTACTTAGATTTCACCTACAAACCCTTATTTGATTCCAATGGCAGTATATATGCTATTTTAGATGTGGTTGTAGATGTAACCTCTCAGGTTAAAGCAAAACTGCTTCTGGAGGAAAATCAGGAATTTATACGTAAAATATTCTATAACTCTCCCGTAGCTAATTTGGTCTATGTTGGAAAAAATATGATATTGAGGGAAGCTAATGAAAAGATGCTCGAAATTTTCGGACGTGATGCTTCCATAATAGGAAAACCGATACTGGAAACTATTCCTGAATTGAGAAAGACTGATTTGTTTGAAAAATACAATGAGATCTTAGCCACCGGAGAAACGTACCAGGTATCTGCCCAGCGCATTGACCTTATTAAAGATGGAATTCCGCATTCGGGATATTATGATTATACCTATAAAGCGCTGATGGATGACAATGGTGCGGCCTATGGTATGATCTGCATTGCCGTGGAAGTAACAGATCAGGTATATGCCAGGCAAAAAGAGTTGGAGGCAGAAGCGCGTTTAAGAGGTGCTGTTGAATTAGCACAGCTGGGTACCTGGAGTATCGATGTAGCCACAAACGGACTTACTTACTCCGATCGTCTTATAGAATGGTTTGGATATGATCCTAAGGATCAGGATTATAATAAAGTGATCCCTATACTGGAAGACGAAGACCAGGAAAGAGTAGCAAAGGCAGTGGCCTGGGCGCTTAAACCTGAATCAGGAGGTATTTATGATGAAGTATATAAGGTAATTCATCCCATAACGGGTCATAAGAGAATCCTGCACGCTCAGGGAAAAACGGTATTTGATTTGGCAGGAAACCCAATTCGGATGCATGGTACCGCACAGGATGTGACCATACAGCATGAATTGCAAACGGCACTGGAACAGCAGGTTCTGATACGTACAGAGGAACTCGCAGCAACGGCTGATGAATTAGGAAAAACAAACGAAAATCTCGAAAAATCCAATCTGCGCCTGGTTCAGTCTAATGAAGAGCTGGCTCAGTTTGCCTATATTGCTTCACATGATCTTCAGGAACCGCTGCGAAAAATTATTACGTTTTCTAATTTGCTTGAAACAAGTCTCGGTGAGCACGCAGCTCCAAATGCAAAGAATTATATGAGCAAAATTCTGAATTCGTCTATGCGAATGCGAAGCCTGATCAGTGATGTTCTCAATTATTCACAGCTTGCCAAATCTGAAGAACAGTTCAAGGAAGTCAATCTCAACGAAATTGTTCAAAATCTTATAATGGATTATGACCTGCTGATTGAGCAGAAAAAGGCTAAAATTTATTTAGAAGACCTGCCGGTTATACAGGCAAATCCGATGCAAATGGCACAGTTGTTTAGAAATCTGATTGGCAACGCTTTAAAATTCACTAAAAAAGACAGGGATCCGATCATTTCAATAAAAGCTTTACCACTGGAGCCGCATGACATTGATAAAATCCATACTACTCATTCAAATGCTGAATTTTGCAAAATTCAGATAACGGATAATGGAATAGGTTTCGAAGCTGAATACTTTGAACGTATTTTTAATATCTTCCAGCGTCTGCACAGCAAATCCGATTATGAAGGAACCGGTATAGGACTCGCAATGTGTAAAAAGATCGTTCAAAATCACGGAGGTGATATAACTGCTGAGAGCCAATTTGGTGAAGGTGCTGTATTTACAATTATATTGCCGATAAATTCCGAAGTTTAACGTGTCAGCTGCATTTTTATTGTTCTGTCTTTATTATACGAATCTTACAAAGTAGATGAAAAGGATTACGAAGATGGTAAGATCGGTAACCAAAGCAACTTTTTCATTGGTGTTGGAAGTCTTTTTTATTGCGTGCTGAAGACCTGCAATTCCATAATAAATTCCGCTTGCAAAAGCACTTACAATTCTCCATTCAGGTTTGTACAGGGACACAATACCCACAAGACCGAAACAAATATTTGCAAAACCTAATTCCCGAAGAATCGGAAAACTTTCAGTACTCTCCAGTTCAAAAATGACTTTTGCCGTAAATTCTGGATTTTTTACTTGTTTGATTCCAGCCAAAAATAAACGAAGCCCGACTGCTGAAAAAATAAACCATTTACTAAAAAGTTCAAAAGTTAAAGCGTGGCTGTTCCAGAAATGGTCTGATAAAAAACCGACTACGGGAATAACAAAAGTTAAAACCGTTACACTACTCATGTAAAATAAATTGGGCTTGTTTTCTTCTTTATTTGTGGTCATTGTTTTTTCTCTTTAATCCAACTATAAGTTTAGGGTGCACTGGTATTTCGAATGGCAGCTTACCTGAAACCTTCTCAAAAGTGCGGTATTCATTATATTATAAAATGAGTGGCACAAATAAAAAGGCTTTTAGGGAAGCCTGAATAATTGCGCTTTACAGGAAAGTACCAAACCTTTCAAAATGGCAGGTATAACCGTTAGGATTCTTTAGAAGGTAATCCTGATGATATTCTTCCGCAGGCCAGAATTTTGTGTAAGGTTCGAGTGTGGTGACCACTTTACCCGGCCAGCGTGCAGCATCATCGACAATTTTAATGATCTCCCTGGCCGTTTCTTCCTCCTGTTCGTCCTGAATAAATAGAGCCGATCTGTAACTGGATCCCCTGTCATTACCCTGCTGATCGACAGTCGAAGGGTCATGCATCCTGAAAAAATAATCCAGAAGTTTACGATACGATGTTTCATTGGGATCGTACGTAATTTCTATTCCTTCTGCATGTCCGGGATGGTTAGGGTAAGTAGGGTTGTCGTTGCTTCCGCCAATGTAGCCTACCTGAGTGTCTTTTACTCCGGGACGTACGCGAAACAGGTCTTCCATTCCCCAGAAGCAGCCCCCTGCTATATATGCTTTTTTTAAATTTTCCATAATTGCTATTTAAATGATTGTAATTATTTTTCTTTATAAGTAAAACCAAAGATAAAGAGTATATCTAAATTAGGGTAATTAATACCGAAATTAAATTGGGAAAACAGAAAGCCAAAATGGTCGAAAGCACCTAAAGAAAAAAAGTAAGCCTGACTCATTTTTCATTCTGTTTTTAAATAGTCTGATAATCCTGCAAATTTAATACTGTTGGCCGCTTATTCATCAATATTATAATTTTTTATATTTCACGACACTGGCATTAATTTGCGAAATATAGTCAATAAGAAAATTAATATAATATCTATTTAGTTGATATTTAATAGTTTATTACTTTAGTATAGTTATTGTTTTCGGTATTGGCCTATGGGATTCAATTACAAAAACGGACATCAAGTCAGGGACTCTTTTATTTTAAAAGCCTGAAGTAAAATTGAATCCCTATCATTTAATCTGCTGAGTTTAACTGAGCTGTATCTGTAAAGCGCTATTACTAATTTAAATAATAAATCTTATGACAAAATCGAAATCCATTATTCTCATACACGGGAATTTTGTAAACGACACCACCTGGGCAAAGTGGAAAGAACGTTATGAACAAAAAGGCTATAAGGTCTATACACCGGCTAATCCGGGTCATGGAGGTAATCCCTCTGATTTGAGAAAACAGGTTCATCCCGATCTTATTAAAACAGGTTTTACAGACGTGGTGAACAACATTGTAAGGCTTGTAGACAGTCTTCCGGAAAAGCCATTAATTATCGGGCATTCAATGGCAGGAATGGCAGCAATGAAACTACTGGAACTGGGCAAAGCAGCCGCTGCAGTAAGTATTGATGGTGCTCCTCCAAAGAATGTTTTTCCTCCTTTCTCAACATTAAAGGCAGTGTTGCCTGCATTTGGTTTTTTTTCGGCTACAAAGTATTTTATGGGGAGCCGTGACTGGTATGACAAATGTTTTTTTAACACATTGCCCGAAAGTGAAAGAGCGCGTACTTTTGACAGTATTGCAGTCCCTGAAAGTTATAAGGTGAATCGTGAACTGGTACTGAACTCTTTTTCTAATATTGATTTTGGTAAAGCACACAACCCTATTTTATTTATTGGGGGAGGCAGTGATGCTATTTTTCCGGCTTCTCTTACTACAAAACTGGCAAAAAAGTATAAAGACAGCAACAGCCGTGTTGATTTGAAGATTTTTCAGGGTAAAAGTCATTTTATCTGTGGAGAGACGGGTTGGGAAATAGTAGCAGATTATATAACAGACTGGTACGAGAAATTATAAAAAGTAAAAAAGCTGTCGGTTGTAGGACACCTTTCAGATTGGTTCATGAAAATATCTGGTTTAAAATGATAAATGAACTAAAATGAATTCAAATTATTAGTAACAATTTAAAAGAAAGTAAAATGGCTAAAATTACAGTAAAAGACGGAACAGAAATTTATTATAAAGATTGGGGAACAGGAACACCTCTTTTTTTTCATCATGGCTGGCCATTGTCAGCAGATGATTGGGATGCGCAGCTGCTTTTTTTCCTGGATCAGGGCTTTAGAGTTATTGCACATGACAGGAGAGGACATGGAAGATCTACGCAAACGGATACCGGTAATGAAATGGATACTTACGCCGCTGATGTAGCGGAGCTTACCACATTTCTGGACTTAAAGGACGCGATACATATTGGGCATTCCACCGGTGGTGGTGAAGCAATTCGATATGCTGCAAAATATGGTAAAAACCGCGTTTCAAAGGTAATTCTTATAAGCGCAGTAACACCATATATGGTTCATGATGAAAACAATCCGGAAGGTGTGCCAATTGCGGTATTTGATGATATCCGTTTTAATACCGCCAATAACAGGCAACAATTTTATCAGGATATCACTTTTCCGTTTTATGGCTATAACAGGGAAGGGGCAGCTATCAAAAAAGGAATTCAGGATAATTGGTGGCGCCAGGGAATGATGGGCGGTATTAAGGCACATTATGACTGCATAAAAGCATTCTCTGAAACAGATTTTACTGAAGACCTAAAAAGTGTTGATTTCCCTGTACTTATATTACATGGCGAGGACGATCAGATAGTTCCTTATAATGTTACTGCGTTAAGAGCTATTAAACTGGTAAAAAACGGGAAATTGATCACTTATCCGGGACTTTGTCACGGAATGCCGACAACAGATGCTGAAACTGTTAATTCAGATATTTTAGCTTTTATTAAATCCTGAAATGTTTATTCCGGATTTTCTGTATTATTTTTTTAGCGGTTAAATTATATAAATAAAAAAAATACAAAATGGATGCAAGTATATATTCAAAAACAGCCCTGATCATAATTGACCCTTTCAATGACTTTCTGTCTGAAGGGGGAAAGCTATATTCCGTCACAAAAGAAACTGTGGAAGGTATTTCTCTGGTTCAAAATCTTAAAAAATTAATCGAAGGAGCGCGAGAGCGTAAAATACAGGTAATTTATGCGCCGCACCATCACACAACGAAAGAGGATTATTTAAATTGGAAATTTCTGGCACCTTCACATCAGGGCAGTAAGAATATAGTTTTATTTGAAAAAAATAGCTGTGGTTGAATTTCATCCTGAAATTCAACCACAGCCAGGTGATTTAATCGCTCAAAATCATTGGACCGGCAGTGGCTTTGCCAATACCGATTTGGATTTTTTATTAAGAGCACATAACATTGACCATATTATAATCGCAGGAATGAGAGCGAATACCTGTATTGATTCTACTGCAAGATATGGCGTCGAACTCGGTTATCATGTGACGCTGATTAAAGACGGAATAGCAGCCTTTAACTGGGAAGAAATCCGGGTTACTGTCGAAATTACTTTTCCAAACTATGGACATGCAATGTTGACCACTGAAGAATTTATAAACAGTCCTCAATCCTGAAATAATGGAAATCATCTCAGGAAGCAGCACAACAGCCCTGATTACTGTAGCAACAGAAATTATGGAGGAGACAGAGGTTATGAGTTAGAGATTGGTTTAGGGAGAGTGTTTAGCAGCTTTTTAAAAAACAGCTTTGTTTTGGGTCGAAAAAAATAAGATGTTCAGAGATTTATTTTATTTAGAAATTTCTGAATGTCTTTTTTTAAATATGCTTTTTCCGGTTTGTTAATTTCTTCCAGAACAGGAATCCAGCTCTTTTCAGGACTTACTTTTTTATAAAATAATTGCAGGGACTGCCGCAACCCTGAATATTTTTTTTTATCCTGACCACTGAGCAAAATTTCAATCACGGCAGGCCAGATTAACCAATAGTGTCCGGAGCTGAAATGTTTCATAATTAACTTAAAAAAGCTTTTATGTATCGATCCAATACTAAAACGATTGTATTTATTTCAGGAGCATTTGTGAGTCATCATTATTGGGAGCAATGGATTGTTTTTTTCGAAAGTAAAGGGTATAAAGCAGTAGCACCACCGTGGCTTCATAAAAATGATACTGCCGAAAATCTCAGAAAACAAAATTTAAACTCTAAAACAGGAGCAATCCGCTTATCTGAGCTTTTGTGTTATTACAAGGAAATAATTGAAATACTTCCTGAAAAACCAATTTTGATCGGACATTCCTACGGCGGGCTTATAGTGCAGTTATTAATTCAACAGGATTTAGCTTCGGCAGGAATCTGTATCAACTCATTTCCGCCTGCAGGTTGTACCGTTTCAAAATGTTCTTTTTATAAAAATATTTTTAGGTTTTCCTACAGTCTTTTTTCTGATAAAAAGACATTTTTTTTATCCTTTAAGAAATGGCAGCATGTTTACTTCAATACCAATTCAGCTGAAAAACAGAAAACTACTTATGAGAAATTCCTGATTCCCGAATCAAAAAGAGCCTTTAGGGATTTATTTTTAGAAAATACAACTATAAACTTTAAAAGAAAACATGTTCCTCTTTTCTTTATTTCGGCTTCAGAAGACAAAATCATTTCTTCAAAACTAGTGTACTGGAACTTCAGAAAGTACAAAAACTTCCATTCGCTAACCTGTTATAGAGAAGTCCGGAATAAAAGCCATTTTGTGATACTTGATTGCCAATGGGAAGAAACGGCTCAGCATAGTTCCCAATGGCTAAAAAAAATCTTTAGCTGACTTCTTTATTGATTTGAAGTTTTTTAATTCTTGAAGTTAAGGTTGAAGGATTAATATTTAGAATTTCTGCCGCCCCGCCAGCTCCGGAAACTTTTCCATTACATTTTTTAAGAATATAAAGAATATAATCACGTTCATTGTCTAAGATCGTTTTAATAGAGAATGATTCCGCATTCTGTTCTGGTTTAAAGGCTGATGAAGGTGAAAATTCAATTGTTTTAATGGTGCTTTCTTCATTAAGCAAAATCGTACGTTGTATAATATGTTCGAGTTCTCTAATATTGCCCGGCCAATTATAATTGATTAGCTGTTGTAAGGCTATATTAGAAAGTAATGGAGGTTTTATACTCATATTCTCACTGTACATTTTTATAAAATGATCTGCCAGTTCAGGGATATCTTCTTTTCTGGTTCTAAGGGATGGTACTAAAATTGGAAAAACATAAAGTCTGTAATACAAATCCATTCTGAAACGCCCGGCTGCAACCTCATGTTCAAGATCCTTATTGGTTGCTGCTATAATTCGGACATCAATTTTCAGCGGTACAAGTCCACCAACACGTTCTATGTCTTTTTCCTGCAAAACACGTAATAATTTAACTTGAAGTGTCATTGGCATTTCTCCAATTTCATCCAGAAACAGGGTACCGCCATCAGCTAATTCAAACTTTCCTATGCGTTTTTCCAGTGCTCCGGTAAAAGCCCCTTTTTCATGACCAAAAAGTATAGACTCAGCCAGATTTTCGGGTATTGCACCGCAGTTTACAATAATTAAAGGTTTTTCTTTTCGTGGTGATAATGCATGAATACTTTGGGCAATTTTTTCTTTTCCGGTGCCACTTTCACCCAGTATCAAAACAGAAGTCTGCGACGGTGCCACTTTTTTGATATAGTTAAAAACCGTTGCCATCTGGGAACTATTTCCAATTATTCCTTCAAAACCTGATTTTGTACTTTCTGCTTGTTCTTTTTTTGGAGGAGCAGTTTTTATTGTTGTTGGCTCGATTGCTTTTTTATCTAAAAAAAGATGAGTTATCAGCCCGGAAAGTGTGCTTTGTAATTGCTTTAAAAGAAGCAAATTTTCATCAGAATAAGTATTAAAGTTTCTGCTGTAGAAAGTGAAGCAAAACTGCTGGGAATCTCCTGCGCTAAAAGGGAAAACCAGGTACGATCTGATACCGAAATTATGGGCTATTATTCCTTTTATAGGGGATGTCTGAAAATTATTGATTAATGATTCCTGGCTGTAAATAGCAGGAAGTATGTCGATCTGGGATTTTTTATAAGTTTCATCTAATTCCTTAATTGAAATTTCAGCTATTTTAGAAAGTTTTGATACTGTAATAGTTTGATATTCCTCTATGTTTTTGCGCACAATACCAATATTAGAATACTGGTCTGCAGCATTAAATCCGGCTTCCAGATAATCGAAAGAGATAAAAGTCTGAATTATTTGTGCAAAGGAGATCAAACCGTCTTCGGGATTCAGATTTGAATTTAGTAATTCACTTATATTATTTTTAAGTTGAAACTGATGCATCAGTTGAGATTCCAGACTATAGGTTTGCCTGTAAAAAGCAATTTCAAGAGTAGTCAGAATATCCTGTTCTCTAAAGGGTTTAATGATAAACCCGTAGGGACATGTTATTTTGGCTTCATTTAAAATTAATTTACTTGAATTCGCTGAAATAAATATAAACGCAATATTTCTATTCTTTAATATATGAGCCAGATCTATTCCGTTTTTGTCCCCTTTAAGCATAATATCAAGAAATACCAGATCAGGTGTCTGAGTCCGGAGTTTTTCCAGAGCCTGATCTACAGAACGCGCAATGCCGAGCACTTCATAATTTGCTTTTTCTACAATTAGCTGCAGATCATGTGCTTCAACAAATTGGTCTTCAACAATAAGGATGCTTTTTTTTACCAGGTTTTCAGATTGTGGGTTTTCATCAGACAACGTTCCCATATATAATATTATTGAGTTTATAAACTTATGATTTATTACCATAAAAATAGTTAATTATCCCCATTAATATTATTGTTTTCTCTGAATTTTAATAAAAAAAAATCATATTTAATGTGAATTTTCCTGATATTTTTCAAACATGCTTCTGGTTTATTTTTATATTTGTTTTTAACTAAAACCAATTTCAAAAACCTGATTTGTAGTTAATTATGAAAAAAAATCTGTATTTCTATTGCATCTTATTAATAACTTGCTCAGCATTAGCTCAGGTATCGCCTGCAATTGCCAGATATGATCTCCCTAAAAAAAGATTACTACTTCAGTTTTGTTCAACTTATTTGTATAATTCTAATCAGGGTGCCATAGATGTAGACAGTTCAGTTGTTTTAGCCGCTACAGCTTATAAATTGCCTTTAAGGCTGGCGTATGATGAAGGTTTTAATGAGGAATCATTAATTGGAAGTGATTTAATGGAGAAAGGAAATAGTAAAGGGATACAAAAGCTGATTGCTAAATCAACAGGTCTGGAAAAAATTAAAATATTACTTCAACTAGGGAGCTTTTACCTTTTTAAACCGGGTGTAAAACCAGACGATCTTCAAAAGGCAAAGCTTTATATGGATCAGGCATTTGCAGAGAGTAATAAATTAAAAGTTGTAAAATGGCAGCATCAAAGTCTGTTGCTGCTTGGTAAATATTATTATCAGGCAAATAATCAGTCTGAAAGTAAAAAATGTTTTTTACAGGTTATAAACGAATGTCGCAAAAGTAATGATAAACTAGGTTTAGCTCAGGGTTTAGAAGCGCAGGGAGATGCATTATCTAATTTAGACCCTGAAAAAGAAAAAATCCTGCTGGAAGTAATTTCACTTTATGCATCTTTAGGATTAGAAGAAAAAAGAATTGAGAATTACAGCAAGATTACGACCATTTATTTTTGGTCAGGAAGAATGCAGGAAGCAAAAAAGAGACTGTATCAAAGTTTAATTGATTTGCGTAAAATTGGTTTCAGACACCAGCAATTTACAGAAACAACAATCGTCTATGTCGAATTGCACCAGCACAACATAAAAGACGCTTTGTACTATGCGCTAAAAAGCGTGAAAAGAATGGAAACGGAGAAGGATTATACTTTTGCAGATATTTTTTACATGCGCCTCGGCGACGTTTATAATATATACGGCCATAATGAGGAAGCATTGGAATTATACAAAAAAAGTATTGAAATCGGACGTAACGATCTGGATACCGGCACCTGGTATAAAAGTTTTTTTAGTGCTGTTGCCGCTTTATCGCTAAAAGGAAAGAATAAAGAAGCCATTGCTTATATTAATTCCATGACAGCAAAATACCCTCCGAAAAGTACTTTCGATAAAATGTCGGTTGCCTTTATCAGGGCAAATTGTTACGAGGCATTAAAGAATAATGTTCAGGCTGAAAAATATTTTAAGGAAATGGACTATTATGCCCAGCAGCTCCACGGGCCGGAAACATCCAGAGAAATCGCCCATCAATATACTATGATGGCCTTATTTTACATTAACACAAACAGACCGCAAAAAGCGCAGCCTTACACAGATAAAGTTTTGGCACTTGGTAATGTCAGCAGTAAAACTTCCAATTCAGATGTTTTTCAAATGTTACTGTATAAAACAGATTCCATCAACGGAAATTTCAAAGGAGCTTTAGCTCATTTTCAGGATTATAAAAGAATAAACGATTCCATTCATGGAGTTTCCAGAAACAAGCAGATTGATGAACTGAAAATTGCCTATGAAACTAAAAATAAAGAACAGGAAATTAAATTTTTAAATAATCAATCAAAATTACGGGAAAGCGAATTGCAAAAATCTAAACTTTTAAATAATGTTTCCATTGGAAGTTTAATTCTTTTGCTGATCATAATTGGATTGTTGTATAACCGTTATCGCTTAAAACAACGAAATCACAGCAAACTGGAGATCAAGGAAAGAGAAATTAACCAAAAGAACATTAATTTGAGACATTTACTGGATGAAAAAGAATGGCTGTTGAAGGAAGTTCATCATCGGGTAAAAAATAATTTGCAAACCGTAATAAGCCTTTTAAGTTCACAAGCGGCTTATTTAAATAATGATATGGCTTTGTCTGCAATCAAAAACAGCCAGCACAGAATACATTCGATGTCATTAATTCATCAAAAACTATATAAGTCAGACAATATTGCAACCATTCATATGTCTAACTATATCAAAGATTTGGTTGAATATTTAAAAGATTCTTTTTCTACCGGACAGCGAATCCGCTTTGAAATTACAGTTGAACCACTGGAGTTAGATGTCGCACAGGCAATTCCGATTGGTCTTATCCTGAATGAAGCCATTACCAATTCAATTAAATATGCTTTTCCGGATAACAGCATCGGATTAGTTCGTGTACTACTGGAAAAAACAGAAGCAGATTACTATCTGCTGACTATTTCAGATAACGGAATCGGAATTGATACTACTTTAAGCAATAGTAAAACAGACTCTTTTGGTATGAGTTTAATAAAAGGTCTGAGTGAGGATTTAGAGGGGAAATTTATCATGGAAAACAACAATGGGACTATCTTAAAACTTGAGTTTAAACCGGAGCACCCTCTCGATAAAAAGTACCTGAAGAAACCAGATCATAATTTTGACATTTAATAGACTTTAAAAAAAACAGATAGTTCAGGAGTTTCGCTGAAGTATAATCAATTTATGAATATCTCATTTACACTTTCAATGATGTTCCTAAACATCATATAAATCAAATCCATGAATAAGAAGCCGGTTCCGGACCAGATTTATTCATGGATTTGTGTTTTTAATAATACGACTTCCTCGTTTATCTTTTTGTTTAAAGCTCCGGAATTCCCTTTGCTGGCGATCGTATTGCTGAAGAATCTGAATTTACAATGTACAGCCAATGTTTTCATCATATTTCGCAAATCTACCTGCGAGGCTCGCGAAATATAAAACAAAAAAGCAGTATGAAAAAACAGAAAACCACTGTTAATCAGTTGTTTGGTTTTTGGTATTTGAATTGTTTGATAAGAAGCAACGGATTAAAATATCTTCTTAACCGGATAGATTTTATGTACAGTGGATCGATCCGATCTAAATGTAATTAATATGCTGCCCTGGTATAACGTTATTTCAAAGCTTTATTAAAGATCAGAATTCTAATACTAAACCAAAATAAATACAATTATGGAAAATAACAAATTGACTACTTCTACGGGAACGCCGGTTGCGGATAATCAAAACATTCAGACAGCAGGCAAAAGGGGACCGGCACTGCTTCAGGACGTCTGGTTTTTGGAAAAAATGGCTCACTTTGACAGAGAAGTAATACCGGAGAGGCGCATGCATGCAAAGGGATCAGGCGCATATGGGGAATTTATTGTTACACAGGATATAACACGTTTTACTAAAGCCGATCTATTTTCAGAAATTGGAAAAACTACTCCGATGTTTGTAAGATTTTCGACTGTTGCCGGAGAACGCGGTGCGGCCGATGCGGAGCGTGACATTCGCGGTTTTGCACTTAAGTTTTATACGCAGCAGGGGAACTGGGATCTTGTAGGCAATAATACTCCCGTATTTTTCCTCAGGGATCCCTTAAAATTCCCGGATCTGAATCATGCGGTGAAACGCGACCCCAAAACTAACCTGCGAAGCGCAGATAATAACTGGGATTACTGGACGCTGCTTCCCGAAGCACTGCATCAGATTACAATTAACATGACCGACAGGGGCATTCCTAAATCCTATAGAAATATGCATGGATTCGGTAGTCATACCTATAGTTTTATAAATGCACAGAAGGAAAGATTCTGGGTTAAATTTCATTTCAGAACACAGCAGGGTATAGAAAATATTTCCGATGCTGAGGCAGCAGCGATTATAGGCGATGACAGGGAAAGTCATCAGAGGGATCTGTTTGAAAATATTGAAAAAGGAAATCTGCCGGAGTGGAAGTTCTATATTCAGATTATGAGTGAAGAGCAGGCTTACAATTATTCCCAAAATCCTTTTGATCTGACAAAAGTATGGCCACATGGGGAGTTCCCTCTTATCGAGACCGGAAAATTTGTACTGAACAGAAATCCGGAAAATTACTTTGCAGAAGTAGAGCAGGCTGCTTTTAACCCCGCCAATATTGTTCCCGGCATCGGATTTTCTCCCGACAAAATGCTTCAGGGCCGCCTTTTTTCTTATGGAGATGCCCAGCGTTACCGTTTAGGTGTCAACAATTCACAGATTCCCGTCAATGCTGCAAAATGTCCTTATCACGCCTTTCACAGGGATGGAGCCATGCGTGTGGACGGGAATTATGGAGCTGCCAAAGGTTATGAGCCAAACAGTTTTGGAGAATGGCAGCAGCAGCCCGAGTACAAGGAACCACCTCAGGCTTTATTTGATGATGCATGGCAGTGGGACCATCGGGAAGACAATGATTATTTTTCTCAGCCGGGTAATCTTTTCAGGCTACTGACACCTGATAAGAAAGAACTGCTTTTTTCAAATACAGCCAGAGCAGTTGGCAGCGCAGAGGAATTTATTCAGGTACGGCACATTCAAAATTGTTATAAAGCCGATCCGGATTATGGGCGAGGTGTTGCAAAAGCTTTAGGTATTGACATAGGTAATCTAACCTGGTCTGAAGAGAAGTGATCTTTATCAGTCACATTTGTAGCGAAAGTAATTATCGAAAAGGCTGATTTAAATTAATAAGAAAATGAATTTATAATCCAAAAATTAAAATTTATAGTATGAAAACAAAGACTTCAAATGTAGTAATCCTGACCACAATAACAGGTAAAAACGCACAGGATACGGCGCATGGCAGTGAAACTCAATATGCAGAATTGGCCGGAAGAAAACTGGCATACCGTTCCATTGGAAACGGAGCACCCCTAATTTTAAGCAATCGTTTCAGAGGTACTCTTGATACCTGGGATCCATTATTTTTAGATACACTTTCCGAGAATTTTCGGGTTATCACCTTCGATTATTCGGGAATCGGCTACTCGACGGGAACTCTGCCGACTGATGCGGTCTCTGTAGCAAAAGACATAAAGGATTTGGCTGCTTATTTAAAACTGGAGAAAACAGCTGTACTTGGATGGTCCTGGGGAGGACTGATTGCTCAGGCGGCAACACTTGAATATCCGGAACTTATCACACACGCTGTAATTATCGGATCAGTGCCGGTGGGGGAAAGAACAGTAGATATAGAACCCGCTTTCCTTCAGGCTGCGGTAAAGCCATTGAATGATTTTGAGGATGAAATTATTCTTTTTTATGAACCAAAGTCCCGGAAATCAATAGCGGCTGCTGAAATTTCTTATGAAAGAATCCGCAAAAGGCTTGACGTATCTAAAATTCCTTCTACTATGGATGTTTTTCAGCTTTATTTTCAGGCAGGTGGAGCAGCTGCGGAAGACAAGGAAGGACTCAGAGACAAACTTAAAGAAACGGCTGTTCCAATTTTGGTAATATCAGGAGACAACGATATTAGCGCCGCCGTAGAAAACTGGTTTCCGCTGCTTCGGGAGCTTCCTACCGTACATATTATTATACTTCCTCACGCTGGCCACGCCCCGCAGCATCAGGAACCCATATTGACTGCCGGATATATAAAAACTTTTCTGGCGCAATAAAGAAGCAACAGAAGAAGGTTTGTTTGAAATTACCGATTCATTTGAAACAAGATAGTACTGCATGAAATTAAATTTACTGAATATGCTGCGATGTTTTTTGACGGCAGCACTATTGTATAGATATGGATGTAAACTCTCAGAGCATAGAGGCTTGTAATTTTTATTTCACAATTGCAGCGATACTTGCTGTGCTGATACTGATTGTTTTGATTTTAACAATTATAGTTTCTTTTTCCCTGAAGCAGAATGTTTCTGAACGTTATAAGCTCAGCTGTGAAAATAAAATAAGATTGGAAGAGGAAAAAAAGAAATAGTCTAAAAAGGAAAACCTCTCCGTTTCGTTTATTACGAATTTGGAGAGGTATTTCATGTTAACCTGATTCTGATCTTTCCAACTGGTTCAGGTATCGATTTTTTTAATATTTATTCCCGAATCGCCTAAGGATTCATAGTGCCTTGATATTTTTTCTTAAATGTCGCTAAAAAAATATGTTTTTACGAAATATAGAAAGCAGACCCGGTTAAAATACGCTGATTAAAGCAGTATTGTACTGTCAATTTCCGGGAGATAAAGTTCCAGTCCGGCATTTTTAAATCCGTCATATGCTTTCTGATGATCCATTACGATAAAGCCAAACGTATCATAGTGAACGCCTAATATTTTAGTGACCCCCACCAGTTTTGATGCTTCAACCGCCTCTTCTATACCCATTGTAAGTCCGTCTCCGATTGGGAAAACAGCAAAATCAAGGGAAGTAAATTTTGGTATCAGCTGCATGTCGAGAGTCAGGGCAGTATCTCCGCTGTAGTAAAAATTACCGTCAATAGTGGTCAGAACAAAACCGCTGGCGATACCACCGTAAGAGCCATCCATGAAGCTGCTTGAATGCTGTGCTGTAACACATTTTACAGTTCCAAAATCAAAATCATATTTACCGCCGGGATTGATGGGATGTGCATTTTCGATCCCATTTTTTAAAAGCCAGTTGTAGATTTCAAAATTCCCAAGCACTTTCGCTCCGGTATTTTTGGCAATACGCTCCACATCCAGAATATGATCATAATGCGCATGGGAAATAAAAATGTAATCTGCTTTTATGGCATCTACATCCACATCTCTGGCAAGTTCATTGGGGGTTATAAAAGGATCAAAAAGAATATGTTTTCCATTGGCATATACAGAAAAACAAGAATGACCGTAGTACGTTACTTTCATAATAAATAAGATTAGTAAATTTATAATTAGAAATAATTGACAAAAAATAGTATTCAAGTAATGTGCCGCTACATTGACTTGCAGATAGCTCAATGGAAAAAAAACATTTAATAGGTGGATTTTTTATTTCAATCGTGGAATTAGCTATAAAAAAGTCACCCAGTTTCATAAGGTTTGAAACCGGGTGACAATTAAAAAATAAAATAAAAACACAATCTCTAGAACGAATACCTAACTCCAAATTGTCCTTGGAATCTTGAGGCTAATTGATCTACAGTGTAAGGTGATGAACTCGGTTTCTGGAAAGTATAAGTTGGGTCGCCGGTAGCAACTCCGCCTAAGTTTCCTGATTTTGTTAAACCTAAGTTGGCTGTTGAATTATAAGTGTTTGGAACGAAATAACTTCTTCCCCAATCTTTATTGATAAGGTTTCCAATATTGGCCATACTAAATGAAATCTGGAAAGTACCTACTTTAGCAACTTTGATTTCATCCATTAATTTCAAATCAGCCTGGATGTTCCATGGAGTAGTATCGCCATTTCTTTCTGTGAAATTTCCTCTTCTGTTTTTCAAATAATCATTTCCATTAACGAAAGCTTCGTAATCTGCTACTTGTTGTGCTGCTGTAGCTGATGGAACTCCGGTTGGACTTACTCCGATATATTTAGCGGCTTCTGTTGCATCTTTAAAGATATAAGCCAATCCTGCTGCTTGTCCTGTTCCGGCAATGGTTGAGTTTACAAATCCCCATGAAAACGGATTTCCGGATTGTGCATTAAAATATACATTGGCAGACAAAGTATTGTTATCAGCCACTTTTACCGCATATCCAACATTAGAAACGATTCTGTGTTTGATGTTAAAGTTAGAAGTTGCCAGTTGCGGATCATTAGGGGTTAAGGATTGGTTCATCTGGAAGTTACTTTCCATAGAGTTACGAATTCCGTTGGTAACATCACGCGAATTTCCGTACGTATAAGCGACCATGAAATTTAAACCAAAATCATATGTTTTAGAAACCATTTCCGTAATGCTGTATCTGTATCCTTTATTCGTATTGGAAAGAAGGTAAGCATTTGAAAAAGCAGGATTGATGTTAGCCGCATAAATTGGCATCTGATGATTCGTGTCATAAGAGAAATAAGTAGGGTTATCTGTCTTATTTACCTGTTGAAATTCAAGATCACGAATTACTTTGGTGTAAATACCTTCAGTTGTAAATTTATATCCGTCGATGATTTTATCGATAGCCAGGGAGTTTCTTAAAACGGCTGGCATTTTAAATTTATTGTCTACCAAATCCGCCTGTACTTTTGGAGTTGCATCGTGATATCCGTTTAATCCATTGTTTGCCAAAGGATCTCCCGCTGCTGAAACCTGTGCTGCAGTAAGGTTGTTTTTGTCGTAACTTCCGTAACCTACGCCATCATTGTAATAGGCATATCCTAACCAGGCAAATGGAATTCTCCCTGTAAATACGCCTGATCCGCCTCTTACAACAAGTGTTTTGTCTTCGTCTACATTATACGTAAATCCTATTCTTGGAGAAACTAAAGCAGTACTGAAAAAGTTGTTTTTAATCTGGTTCAATGGCGTATAACTGTACGTTGTACCATAATTAGGATCGGCAGGAGAGTTTTGCACTTGTGCACTCAGATTTGGTTTTGTAGGCAAATCGGTGTAATCTACTCTCACACCCGGAGTAACTTTTAATTTGTTACCAATTCTGATTTCATCCTGTACATAAAAACTATAAAGGTTTACTTTGAATTTAGCATACGGGTCATTAAAAATTTCATCTCTGGTAGAACCGTCAAACGGATACGTTCCACGGACACGAGAAGGTAATTTATTGTAGAAATCTGCCAGGGATTTATATGAAACTCTTCCGTTTAGGGCATTTACGAATCCGTAATTGATGTCGTAGAACTCATTGTGCGTACCAAACAACAAAGTATGGTTTCCGGTTTTGTAAGTTAGGTTGTCTGTGATTTCAGCCGTATTTTGTTTCATATTAAAAACAGTGGCTTCACGGTCGTTTCCTAAGAAAATAGTACCTCCGTTATATCCAATTTCTGTCTGGGGAAACATAATATTGCCTGATTTTGGATCACGATAATCTTTAATGGCTGAATAACTGGCAATAAAGGAGTTCGACCATTGGCTGTTGAAATGGCTTTTTAATTCTAAAACGGTACTGATGGATTGGTTTTTCTGCGTAAAATCCATACTTGAAAACCTGAAATTTGCTGCATCACGCTCTAAGTTTGACGTTTCAGAGATAACAGTATTGTTTCTTAACGATAGGGAATGTTTGTCATTAATTTTCCAGTCTAATTTATTGAAGAATTTCTGGCTTTTTGCAAAGTTGTTGTAGGCACCATAACTTCCCGGGTCAAATCCGTAATTTGTTTTAACGAAATTCGAAATTTGTTCTGCTGTAGCGTTATCTACCAATGAAGTAAGTTTTCCGGCAGAATTGGTCTGTCCTGCATTGTAAAATAACGGATCAGTTCGCTCTGCATATTCCATATTGGTAAAGAAGAATAATTTGTCTTTTATAATTGGCAAACCCAATCGGAAACCCACTTGGTAATCACCAAAAGAATTGGGCATCTTAGAACCGTCACCAGCGTTATTCGGGCCTGTAATGGCTGCACTTCGGCCATAACTGTAAATAGAGCCGCTCACTGTATTGGTACCGCTGCGGGTTACGGCATTGACGCTTCCTCCTAAAAAGTTTCCTAATTTAATATCGTAAGGAGCAATATAAACCTGAATATCCTGTATCGCATCCAAACTTATCGAATTGGAACGTGTGCTGCTTCCCGGCATACCTGAAGTTCCGGATTGCCCACCTAAAGACGGACTAAATCCAATAGCATCATTGTTTATTGAACCGTCAATGGTTACGTTATTGTATCTGAAATTGGTTCCTGCGAAAGAGTTGTTGGAACTTTGCGGAACCAGTTTGGTAACATCCTGAATCCCTCTGTTGATTAACGGAAGACCATTTACCTGCTTTTCGTTAATATTGGTTCCGTTATTTTTAGAAGAAGGTTTAGAACTGGTAATCACAACTTCTTCCAATACATTATTGTCTGCTTTCGCAACTACGATTGTTGGTAAATCATTATCACCAAGGGCTAAAAATATTTGTGCGTTGGAGTAATCTTTGGTATCCTTACTTTTAATTTCCAGTTCGTAAGGTCCGCCGGCATTTAAATTTTCGAAACTAAACCTACCTTGTTTATCTGTTACAGCTCTGTAAACGGAGTTGGTAGGTAAATGTGTTAATGTAACCTCGGCATCAGTAAGAACGCTTGTACCATCATTAACTTTTGCAGATAAGGACGAGGTTGTAATTTGAGCAAAAATGTTCCCCATAACAAGAAGCATTAAAGCCGAAAAAAAGAGTTTTAGTTTTGTCATGTTATTTTAGTTTTTATTTGACAAAGAAACTGCCTTTGTTTCGATCCCATTTAACGCTTTTGTTAACTTAAAATCATAAAACAATTTAGTGTTATCTTAAAATTAGGAACGTGTTATTTATATGCAATTTATTTAACTCTTTAAAACCAATCACTTGTGTAAAATTCTAAAAATAAGTAGATTAGAGTTGTATTTAAAGTAGATTAAAAAAAGATTAGAATGTTAAGCCATTGTTACCGATTGCAAAAACAGATAACCTTAATATTCACGTTACAATTCAGAAAATGGAATTCTTTGCTGTATGATGAATAGTCTCCAACTTTAGTTGGATGGAAAATAAAGTAGGATAGAAAGGCTTTAGCCTAATGATCAGTTTGGCTAAAGCCTCTTTCTTTTCCGTTTTTAACCTCCAGCTAAAGCCGGAGACTACTTAAATATTTTTTCCACAGATTCTGAAAGCTTTATTTTTTAATCTGTTTAATCCTTTTGATCTGTGGCTATTATTTAAAAACATAGCTTTTAGTAAATATTCAATACGTTTATTCTCTAAGGAAATATTAGAGAGAAGGAAGTTCCTTTTCCGAGTTCAGAATCTACGATTAACTGAATATCGTGAAGTTTGAGAATTTGCGTGGTGATAAAGAGACCCAATCCCTGTCCCTGAATATGACGTGTATGATCGCTTCTGAAAAAGAGGTTGAAAATAGATTGCTGATCATTTTCTGAGATTCCGGGTCCCTGATCTGTAATTTTGATGACCAGTTTACCTTCTTTCGAAAGAGCAGCAACGGCCACTTGTTCCGGAAATGAAAATTTTATGGCATTGTCTAAAATATTATACAACGCAATAAAAAGCATGTGTTTATTGGCGTAAACAGAAAGTAAATCTTCATGCTCTGCAATCGCGTTCAGGTCTACCGAAACTTTAGCTTCCGGATATTCAATCGCTTTCTTTTCGAGAACATTCCATAATATTTCGTCTATTCTGACCGTTTCCATTTGTTGCGGTTCTGAAAGCTCCAGTCCGGATAAAACCAAAAGTCCTTCGAGAGTTGCTTTGAGATGTAAAGTATCTTTTCGAAGTGATTTTAATATTTCTTCGTATTGTTCGTTTGTTCTGGGTTGCTGCAACGAGACATCAAGGTCTCCAATAATAATAGTGAGCGGCGTTTTTAATTCGTGAGACGCATTTTTCAAAAAGTTATTCTGAATCATGATTCCGCTTTCTAATCTTTCTAACAGATAATTAAAAGTAGTAACTAATTCCTTGATTTCGTCTTTGTCGCTGGTTTGCGGTACTTCTAATCTCGAATGCAGGTTTTCGGTTGTTATCGTATTTACTTTCGCAATAACGTCTGTAAAAGGACGGAAAGTCTGTCTGGCTAAAAACGTTCCTAAAAGATAATTTAAAGGAATTCCCGCCAGGTAAAACAAAATAA
The DNA here is from genome assembly GCF_004345565.1 of Flavobacterium circumlabens. Lineage (GTDB taxonomy): Bacteria > Bacteroidota > Bacteroidia > Flavobacteriales > Flavobacteriaceae > Flavobacterium > Flavobacterium circumlabens. The sequence goes on from NZ_SLWA01000009.1 coordinate 127,541, forward strand.
ACATAAGACCAAGCATCTCCAGTTGTCGGTTACCGGTGCGATCGATTCCTGAAACCACAATGATAAAGTCGCCCTGATTGTCCTTATAAAATAGTCCAACAAATTGTCTGTGGTTAATTGTAAAGGTTAGGATTTTGTTTTTTGTGATCGCATTTAAATAGTGGTCACTTAAAGGGATGTCAATATTATCCTGTACAAAAAGGTTTTTGGTTTTGGCGTCATAAACCCGTATCGATTCGTTATTGATTCTGTTGTACTGAAGTTCAATCTGACGGTAACGTTCACTGCTAATTTCTTTGATCTCATCTTTTTCAAAATAAAAAAGTGCGGTTGTCATGGCATGATCTTCCAGATTATCAAAGTACAGATCTTTCATATGACTTCTGAACAGCAGAAAAGACCCAGCCATAAGAAGCCCGGCTATAAAAGCAAACAGCAAAGTAGAATTAACCGCTAACTTATTCTTAAGATTCATAACTCTTTTGTTTGAGCATATATCCTGTTCCTTTAATGGTATGAATGAGCGGAGTGGGGAAGTTCTTGTCTATTTTGTTTCGCAAATAGTTAATGTAAACATCTACGGTGTTTGATGTAGTGTCAAAATCAATATTCCAAACTGCTTGTGCAATCTCAATTGGGGATAAGGCTTTCTCGCGGTTTTTCATAAAAAAGATCAGAAGCTTGAGTTCTCTTGACGAAAGATTTAATTCTTTTCCGTCTCTGGAAGCACTTTGTTCTTTCATGTTAATTTCGACTCCGGCATATGACTGAAAATCCAGAATTCCGCTGCTAAATTCCGCACGCTGAAGCTGCGCATTTATCCGTGCCAGCAATTCCTCAAACAAAAAAGGCTTGGCCAGATAATCATCGGCTCCCGCCTGTAAACCTTTTACTTTTTCCTGCGGCGTATCGAGTGCGCTTAGAATAAGTATCGGAACAATTATTTTTCTGCTTCTTAAAACTTCACAAACCTCAAATCCTGTAATGTCCGGAAGCATGATGTCGAGAATAATAAGATTGTACTCGTTCTCCATAACCTCTTTTATGGCTTCAAAACCTTTTGTGATCGTCTTGACTTCATAAAGATGTTCTTCAAGTCCTCTTGTAATAAAAGATGCGACTCTCGGATCGTCTTCCACTAATAATACTTTATTCATAAGTGAATAGAATTGGAGTGTTTACTACTATAAAATTTATCCTTAATCATCTTCTATCAGAAAGGTTATAAAAACAGACGGTCAAATTTGAAAACAAAAGTAATAAGAAAAGTCCTGACAGTGCTGTAAAAAAAGTTTTTCATTTAAAAGAATGGCTTTTATAGCAGTGCGATTAAAGTTTACAGGAATACGGAAATTATAGTTTGAAACCTAAATAAATGGAGATTAGCGCTATATTTGAAAAGCAAAATTCCAATATATTATTTCCAATGAAATGGATTACAAGAGAAAGGCCAAAAATAGATCGAATTGCATGTCCATGGCTTATTAGCAAATTTGTCGACAGCGAGGCCGAATTTATTTATGTTCCCTATGCTGCTGTGGGAGATAAAGCTGCCGAATTAAATGCAATACCTTTTGATATTCCAAATGTGGAATATACGCATTACGATGGCGAAACTACCTTTGACTATATTGTAAAAAAACATCAGATCGATGATCCTGCTATTGCAATAATAGCCGGAATTGTTCGCGGAGCAGACACAGACAGACATGATATTTCCCGGGAATCGGCAGGACTTTGGGCTATTTCGGCGGGACTTTCCTATAATATTACTGATGATTCTAAATTATTGGAAACGGGCATGATTCTCTATGACGCGTTGTACAGCTGGGCTACCCATTTATACCAGCAGAATCATTTACAAAACAGCCCTTTTGAAAATTTGCTGCATGAGGTCTATAATAAATTCTTAAAAGATAAAAAACCTGCAAACAAAACCCCTTCGTGGGTTAAAGACTTAAAAGAAATTATTCAGGATCAGATTGACACTCAGTTTTCTTTTGATCTGAAGAAAATTTCAAATGAACTGGATTTAAATCCATCATATCTGTCAAGGGAATTTTCCAAGTACTTTGAAGATTTAAATTTTGGCGATTATGTTCGAAAACTTCGCATAGAAAAAGCCATTAGCCTGATTGAAAATTCGACTTATACATTAACCGAAATAGCCTATATGACAGGCTTTTCAGATCAAAGTCATTTTACGAGAATTTTTAAACTGCACACCGGAAAAAACCCGTCTTCCTACAGAAGAAAAATTCAAAAAAGTAATCCAGATACAAAAGGTAAATAGGATTCTATTTTTAGTAATCTTAGGCTTCTACTTTTGTTTTTATTCTAAAAATAAAAACAATGTCCTTAAAATATACTTTTCTTTTTACGATACTGGTATCAGCCTTTACGGCCTTTTCGCAGACAACCTATCCAAAAATTACCGGATACTTCGGTATCATGCATCCGATAGTCTCTTTTAATCGAGAGGAGACGACCGTAAATTTCAGGGATTATTATGCAGTTGGTTTTCCAACGGGAATTAACATCTGGAAAAGTGAAAAGATCGGTTTTTCTTTTGAAATAGTACCTAACATCAAGGATGATCAGGGTACTAGTAAAGTGACCAATTTATTATTTCATCCCGGAGTTCTTATTGCTTTGGGCAACGGATATACCTTTGCCGGAAGACTGGCTTTTGAAACAAGTGGCAGATATGGTGTTACGCCTGTGTTTAACAAAACAATAAAGAAAAATGCCAGCAGCAGTTATTATATAGCTGTACCGCTTCCGGTTCGTTTTGGGAATGATCATCCGGGTACTTTTACAGTAGGTTTTCAATTTGGAATTGCTTTTTAAAAGACTGAAAATTAGTACCATGTTTTATTAGTATACCAAATCCAAAACAAAATTAAGCCTGACACTATTTCTGCGATAGGGCGGAAAACAAAACAACTTTATCACTACAATAATAATCATTATACTTATTCTGGTAAATTCCCGCAATTTATCAGGGATTATTAGCCATACGTTGAGCAATAACAAAAGCAATTCTTTTATTTTCAGCTTTAAAAGGTACTTTCTTTAGAGGATGTCCGGCATACAATTCGTATTTTGGAAGTGAGTCTCCTGAGAATGTTAAACGTTCCACCTGAATAATTTGATTGGGAATATTAGCACCGTACCATAGCGAATCTGCTTTCTGGCTCCAGGTCACTTCATACAATACAGCTCCCTCTGGGTAAGAACTATTTGCTTTGGTTGCGGCATGCTGAAAAGCAATTGAATTACCATATAAAGTTGCCATGGCAGCCTCACGTGGATTAATAGAAAATGTGATAGGCGACAGTAACAGAGGATTTTCCGGCAGCTCATCTACTGCTGATACAGAAGCTTTTTCATTAAGGTTGTGTTTGTTATTTCGGTTACAGCCTGACAGTATAACGACAGAGACGATGAAAATATAGTGAAGTGGTTTCATATTTATTTACTTTTAGTGTAGATATTAAATGTATTGGAATCAAGATGCAAAGGAGTAGTAAAAACATAATCATTATTTTTAACGGGATTATGACAGGCGATGCACTCCTGATCAAAGTTGGCGTTATCTCCATACGGCTTTAGATTATTCCCTTTCCATCTTGCCCATCCCCATCCTTTTGTTGATTTATATTTTTTGGCATCTTTGATCATGAATTCGACCTGAATGAATTCTCCGGCAGATACAGTTCCGTCGGTTTCTGTTTTTTGTTTCCAGGCAGTTTTTGCAAAAATAGCACCATCGGGCCAGGGATTGGTCTGATGTTCTTCAATAGCTTTTACCGCAATGCTGTTTCCGAAAATAATACGCATGCTGACATTGTCAAAACGGTCAGAAGTACTAACAGCTTTCCAATTTCTAAAATTAGGGATGTATGAAATTTTATTGGGCGAAGGCTTAACTTTAGAATAATCTGATATGGTATTATTCAATACTATATTGTCATTGTCCTTTGCATTAGAAGGAAGCGGTTTTTGAGGATTTGTTTTTCGGGCTGCTATTGATGTTACATAATTTTTTAGTACAGCTACAGACCGATCGTCTAATTTTGCAGATGGATGAAGAGCTGTGTAACTTTTAAGCGGCATTTCACCCGACAGTATTTTGTTGAAAGCGTAAAAAAGTATCGAATTTTGCTTTTGCTTGTCTAAATCGTCCCAATTAGAAAAATTCAGTGCTTTTCGGCCATCCGTGATATGAGAACTAACTATAAAATTGGCAGGAGTTATTTTGTCAAACCAGCTTAAATTTGTGGTATTGGAATGACAATCAAAACACGAGTTCCTTAAAATAGTATTCACTTCATCAGGAACATTTGTTAAGTTTTTTGTTGGGGTGCTATACTCAATTTCGGCAGGTTTCCAGAATTGTAAAGCAATAAATGCCAACAACATAATTACGATTATTTTAATTCCCTTTTTCATTCGTTTTATTTTTAGAGATAATAGATTATGAAATCAAAATTAGAGATAATTCAAGTGTCGTAAATCCATTAACTCGTTCAAAGGGCATTTTTAGAGCTTAAAGCCGAATATTAAAAGCTAAATAAATTGTTTACTTTAGCCTTAAATGATAGATTTTCTACATTAGCTCCATTTTAAGAATTATAAAAACACATGAAAAAGCCCGGCTTTATATTTTGACACTTGCAGGCATTAGTATCGTTGTTCTGATTGTTAGTTTGATATCTTCTGCTTATCTCTATTCTTCCGCCAAAGAAAAATTATGGAATAGTAAATTAGAATCCGGTGAGCGCGAAGCCAGGGAAATTTCCCGTCTTTTAGAACAGCAGCTTCATAGCGGATTGTCTAAAGATCAGGTCATACATAATTTACAGCTAAGCATCGAGAACACCGATATAAAGAGTGATTTTATCTGTATGTACAATCAGGAAGGAATTGAACTCTGCCATCCTAACCCGGCATTTATCGGGCAAAAAATTCAGGAAGGTAATTCTCAGGTAAGAGGAATAGCAGATAAAAAAATAAAAACGTTAAGTTCCGTTTTAGAGCAAGGAGAAAAAACGGCGGGTATGCGTACATTTCCTAATAATCCAAAAAGAAATTCGGAAATCGTAAATATAAATCCCGTTGCAGGAACAAACTGGATCGTAGCTTCACACGCCAATTTAGCTGTTTTAGAAGAGCAATTATCTGATTTGTATCTTCAATTTGTTCTGAGTATGCTTTTAAGTATACTATTCATCAGTGGCTGCTGCTATATAATCATACGACTTATCTACAGGAAGTACGAAACCGCTTCAGACCTGGAAAAGAAGGACCTGAATGACAAAGTCAATGAGCTGCAGGTCTTGAATTTACAATTAAATTCAAATCAGCAGAAATTACAAAACCTGCCGGACAGTGCTTTACTTAACGATGCATCAAAAGAGTCCGAAATCGCAAAAAAGAGAATACTTACCTATCATAAAGACGAACTGATAAAACTGGATACAAATGATATTGCGTACATCTTGCTGGATACCGGAATTACCTGTATTTATACTTTCGACAATCGCCAATTCAACAGCAATAACAGTCTGGATGAGATCATGAAAGGACTCGATTCGACTACTTTTTACAGAGCCAACAGGCAGTTCATCGTTAATATCAGGGCTATTAACAGTATATTGCTTTACGGAAAAAATCAGCTGAAACTAATTATAAAACCTGAACTGAAAATGGATGTTATTATCAGTAAGAATAAAGTTTCTGAATTTAAGAACTGGCTGGACCAGTAATCGTCTGCTTTTATTGTAATCGGACTAAAATTGGCATTAGTCGATACTATTTATCATTCGGTATAAAAAATGATTACAGCTCAAATAATGTCTCTAAATTGTGGTATATATTGATCAAATTCAATTAATTAACACAAAAAAAGATGAAAAAAATAATCCTTGCCTGTCTGTTTTTAACGAATGTTTTTTCTAATGCTCAAGTTGCAACCCATAAAAAAGCAGTCTCCAAACCCAGTTGGGGACCTATAAGCAGTACCGATTTCAGATACTACTATTTACCTGATATCGATATTTATTATGATACTGTCACGAGTGAGTTTATCTATGATAAAAAAGGGAAATGGATTCGTGAGAAGTCACTCCCTTCGCGATGCAGAGAATATAATCTTTATGAAGGTTATAAAGTTATTATAAACGATTATAATGGTAATAGTCCCTATAAGTATCACCAAAAGCACCTTGCCAGGTACCCGAAGGAAAACAGGGGCAAAGGAAAAAAAGTAATAAAGACGCAGTCGATTCCAAGTAGTAAAATTCCAACCGGGCCAAATGGTAAACACGAGAAGGGATCAGTTAAGTCAATTCCGGCTACAAAAGGCACGTCTAAAGAAAATGGTTTTTAAAAACTAAATTTCATTCTGTATCTTTATAATCTGGGTGATTCTAATCCCAAAGATTATTATCCTTGGGATTAGCGATAAAAATAATGCTTTGAAAAATTAACAATACTTTCAATCACTGGTATTTACAAGATACATTTTATTGTTGTGATAAAATTATAATGGAAAATAAATTATCACGCTTTCTGTGATAAAGTAAAAACATAAATAAAACTTATCACATTTTCTGTGATAAGTCTAAAATTGAAATTAAATTTATCACAACAATAAAAAGTATTTTCAGGTAAGACACTTGTACTATCCAGGCTTTTTTGGTTTGTAATTTTATTATAATCCGATATTGCGGATAAATAGTCTTATCACTAAGGATTATGCTCCGTTTCCTTTCAATAGATTGATACTTACCGTAGCAATATCAGCTTCCGGAAATCGTTTGAAAATGAATTGATCCGGAAACAATCCTGCTTCTGCCGCTACAGTATTGAAAACCTCTACCTCCACAATATACTGGTCGGAAAAACCGTGAGTGGCATCATAAGCCGTTGCAGGCGTTTTCCCTAAATTGCCTGCGGCAAGTTTTGGATTTATGGTATGCAATTCAATCAGAAGCAAACCAAACTTACGGACATACGGCGACCATTTTTGTAAATGTTCCAGCAGGTTATCTTCTACGAGATTGTTACTGATTCTTTTTCCCCTATAGGCAAATGCACCGGTAGACTTGCTGATCCTGTTTGTGTTGATGTGTTTCGGATCTGTCCAAATTCGATTGTGATCCAAAAAAGTCCTTACGTTAAGTAAATCTTTCAGGTCAATATTATAGTTTTCTTTCAGGTCTTCCGAAAGTATATCCGGGCGTCCGATATCGCCCCAAATAACTTTTGCCCAAATATCGGCCTTTATAAGATTGGCTCTGGTTACTTTCAGGGCTGCCTGGTTATAATCTGCCCCAACCAGAAACAACGGATACTCATCGAGCATTTTTCCTCTTAAGGTTTGTCTGTCGATTACTTCAAAAATGTGTTGCAGGAATGCGCCATTACCACAGCCCATATCCAGAATTCCTTTAGGCTGTTCTTCAATAGGGAGGTTAAAAAGTTTGACGATAATTTCATCGATAACTTTAAAATAAGTATCGTGAGCACCGCCGCTTCCCCATACATTCATTTCACGATCAACATGAATTTCGTTTTCGCCATCGGCTACCATTCGTAACACGGCCGGATCGCCAAAAATTAATTCTTCAATTCGGGCAAATGTGGGTAAATAGGAAACGGTAACGCCATAGGCACTCGCTCTTTTTGCAAAAAACAAACCTGTTTCTGTAAATTGGTAATTACCTTTTTTTTCCGTGAACCATCCAAGATGTACAAAAAAGTCTAATATTTTTTTGAAATTCTCAGGAGATTTATGAAACTCTTCCGGTTTAAAAGAGGTCTCCATAAAATACTTGTGAAACATGCCGTTCATGGCCAGACGCACTATCGTTGGGCCAATCAGATAACCTTCTATATGTTTTAAAATCTGCTCCTGAATCGTGTTGGTCAGCGGATCGACGGAGGGTGCAATTCCGTATTTCTTTTTATATTTTTCAAAAATAGTATTGAGTTTTTCAAATGGTTGCTCCTCAAAGAGACGCGGGTGAAACCGGACAGAGAACTGAAGCAAATCAACTACGTCTTCATAGAGATGAAACATCGAAAAGGCTATTGCTGTCTTTTTATTGACTAAAATCGTAATTTCCTGTGTATGGTTATCGACTTCGTAATCTAAAAAGCCCTGGGAAGCCAAAATTCTCAAACCAACATTCAGATAGCCTTCGTTTGCTTTAAAAACAGTTGCAAGCTCGGTTAATTGTATTTGTTTTTTGTCCAGTATAAACTCCAAAACGGCTTTGTTCCTCAGTGCTATTGCTACCGGAGCAACAGCTAAGCCGTCAAGATGTCTGAAAATAGAACTTCGTAGTTTTGATTTATCGGTCATAGTAAAAGAATGAATGTTTGTTAAAAATAGTGATTTTTTTTAACTGAGGACGTATCGTTTTATTTCTTCTGACGACTATGATTTATTATTGGGGATAGTCTTGAAAAATAATAATTTCAACAATTCACAAAATACTGTTCTTACGGAGCTACATAGCGAGTTTGGACAATAATAACCTGATATTCTTTAAAACAAGTTCAGGCTCTTCCAGTTGAATAAAATGTCCGGACTTTACTGTCGTAATATGTGTAAAATCAGTAACCCCGACTTTAAGGAATTCCTTAGAATCGAACCAAAGCTTTCTATCCGTCGCATTATGCTCAGAATCAATTTTCATACTTGTTATTGCGATTACCGGAACGTCAGGTAAATTTGGCAATCCTGCGGCATATTTAAAATCATCGATTAGTTGCAGGGTTTCTAGTGCTATGCCTGAATTTGCACCATAAGTAGTTTTATAGGTAGTATAAAAGGAGTCTATCTGATTTTGCGTAAAATAGTTGTACTTTTCGTGAGAAGCATCAACAAACAGTAAGGCACCGATTTTTTCAGGATTTTTTATAGCATAATCCCTAATAATCAAGCCTCCTAAAGAATGCCCAACAAGTACTACTTTCCTGCCGTCTGCAAATTTATCCACGACTTTTCCCAGCTCGCTCGTTAATTTATTGATATTTCTGGGTTCAGTGTTAACTCCTGATTGGCCATAACCGGCTCTGTCATATAGTAAAACATCCGAATCTAAAAAATCAGAGATTGATAAAATCTCTGAGGATTTTCCGGTACTGTACCAGGACGTGTGATCATTCCCATGACCGGATTCAAAAACAACCAGATACTTTGATTTTTTTGATACCGTGTATGCCATCAGTTTATGAGTGCCTAAATCTACTGTAGAACCCGGATATTCGGGAGTATGTTTTTTATCATCGTCTGAGCACGAGACTAAAGAGACAGCAGCAATAGTAATTGTGAAAAGACATAATAGTCTCATTATGCCCGACATGTTTAGATTTGGTTTTCTTGTTGTTTTTTTTAAGATCATCAGTACTGCTTTAGTTTTTTAGAGTAAATTCGATACAAATATTAGTATTATTTACCCTCCCAAAGTTCTGATTTATGAATCCGAACCTATTTTAAAACAGCTGCAAACCGTAAATTCACTATTTGCAGGCAAAAAACGGCATACATGAACTATACTGAAGCTGTAGTAGCTTTTTTAAATTCAGAAGGAGTTTGACTGGTACTTTTCTTAAAGGTGGTATTAAAGACTGTTTTAGAATTAAAGCCAACTTCAAAAGCAATTCCAATTAAACTCAAGTGCTGCATTTTGGGATCCAGAATTTTCTTTTTTGCTTCTTCGATTCGATACCTGTTGATGAATTGATAAAAATTTTCATCAAAGCCTTTATTTATAATATACGAAAGCTGATGCGATGAAACATCCAATTGCGAACTCAATTTAAACAAGCTCAATTCAGGATCTAAGAAAGGTTTTTTATCGTCCATGATTTGAATTAAAATGGATTTCATTTCTTGTAAAGCAATATCAGAAATGACTTTTTTCTGGTTGTTTTCCAAACTGGAAGTCTGAGTTATGATGCTGTCAATTTCTATTTTTTCCTGTTGATCAGGCTGTAAAATTTCTTTTTGTTTTAAAGAAGAATAAGCAATAAAAAAAATTCCGACAAGATAAATCAGACTGGCAAAATGGTCAAATAAGATATTGGTTTTTGCTAATGTAAAGACAATGTCAATTAACCAGAGTCCTGTGATTAATAACACACAAATTACCACTTTCTGTAACCATTTTAAATTGATTGCATCAATGTTAGAAGCATATAAAAACAAGTTTTTTTGATAGATAGTGATTGCTCTGTAAGACATAATGCAATAGGAAATAACCTGAAAACAAAAAATGAAATTAAAAACAGTAATAACGATAGATTCATTTTCTTTGTCGGCAGCTGTAGGATGGTGATTTACGTTGATGAGTAGTGAAAGTAAAAGTAAAAGCAGCATCAAAAAAGCAAATGCAAAATGAAAATTATCTTTTACCCGCCATTTTCTATTGGGTCGAACAAAATAAATCACACTAAAATAAAAAACAGGAGCTACTATAAAATCTACTAAACCCAGCACATCGTTTATGAACATTCTTGTTTTCAGGAATCCCGTTTTTTCCAGGAGATCATTAAACTGAATAAGAAAAATACACAAAATAAAAGAACCAAACCATAGATGAACCCTGCCGCTTAATTGGTTATTGTTTGCAAAGATTAAAAATGCCAGCAATAAGGTTGTTCCCGCAACAAAGAAGCTGATTAGTTGATCCATATGAAAGCAATTTTTTAGGCTTGTAAAATGAGTTTATAGATTTTCTAAAAATACCTAAAACTCGTTAAATATGAAGAAAAAGATCTAAAAAAATGCATCTCACAATTTAAATCGACAACAGAGTAAACAGGCTGTTTTTTTATTTGAATAAATTTACTTAAGTTCCGTACTACTATTTATTAAAAAAGACCATCCATGATAATTGAATTGTTAGATAAAGATAAAAACATTATACAGTTAAAAAGTATTGATGAAATACCTGAAGACCTGAGTAATATAAACAGTCTGCAAATTATTAATTATAAAAAGTCGGATATTGCCACTTTTGAAAAACTTTTTACTATTGACACAACGATATTGAGCAATAGTGATGATATCGAAATAAGTTCGCATTATTTAGAAAAAGAAAGCCAGTTGGCTTTCAATTTTTCATTTCCCTATTTTACAGCTCATAATAAAATTGAAGAAGTAATTGTGTCTTTTATTCTGAAGGAGGAAATTATGTTTTCGTTTATGGATATTAATTTTGAGCAATTTATACCGGAAAATAAGAGACAGGAACATTTTGATAAAATAAAAAACCTGCCGTTTACGATCAATACTTTTCTCTTAATGATGATTGGAATCGTTCCCGATTATTTTGCAGATTTAACTGAAATCATCTCAAAAAATATTAAAACAATGTATTCCAGTCTGCAGAAAGAAAATGATTTTTCGGAGTATGGTTTAAATGAAATAACGGCGCTGAAATTTAACAACCTGCTGGTTAAGGAATCACTGAATGAATTTAGAAGAATTTTGCATCTGCTTAGAAAAAGCACGAAGCTTAGCCCTGAAATCAAAGAAACAATTTTACTGGAATTAAGCGATTTAACCGTAATTAATGAATATGTACAAAATAATTTTGAGCGTTTAGATGATCTGAAAGATTATATCGCTACCAAAATTGATCTGGAGCAAAATCGAATCTTTAAAACATTAACGATTATAACCATGTGTATTTCATTACCAATGCTTGTAGCTGGAATTTATGGCATGAATTTTAAAAATATGCCTGAACTGGAGTGGGAGTACGGCTATTTTTATGCCATAGCATTGATCCTTATTTGTTTTATTGTACCATTGATTTGGTTTAAACGAAAAAAATGGCTCCAGTGAAATAATTTATAATTAGTCTGCTGTTATAAATTGATGAAATAATATTTTTTTTTAACTATTTATATCTAGTGTTATACCTTATTTAATATTTATATTTGATATTGTTTACATATTATTAATTTAAAGATATTTATCATGGATAAAGCTATAAAACTAAAGGTCCGCAAGGAATTAGATAGTCAGCAGCAGTTGAATATTATTAAATTAAAAGGGACATTAATTTCGAGAGGCTACACAGAGATCATCCATATTTTGGATCAGGATGAAGAATTTCACATCAATTCTTTTGAAACGTCGGTTGAAAGCAGTACTGAGGTACGTGAATTTATCACAGAATTCATAAATAAAGAGAATCTTGCCGAAACGATTACTTTGTTTAGATAAATTACAGAAGGTGATGATCGACTAATCTATAGGACTGTACACGAGAACTTAAAGTATCACAGGCAATATTTGTTCGGTGATGCAGAAATTGTGAGCATTATTTAATTGTGAAATTCGGGATCGTCTGAAAGTTCTTCTATAAAATTAATTAGTTTTTTATAGTCGTATTGTTTAGGATAAAGGTATTGGTTAATACTAAATATCGGCGCGAAAAATAAATGGTTTTCTATATTGCAAGTGAACTGTTTACTCAGAATTTCTTTTATCACAATTTCATTTTCCCTTGTTATCGGGGTTGTAGGTAGTTTTCTTTCATCAGTATAGGTAAACCAATTGTATAGTCCCGTTATGAAAGCTTGCGGGCCTTCACTCAGATAAAGATACACGAGTTGCTCATGAACTGTTTTTGATTTTTTATATCCATAGTCTGCATGATTAAAATGGAAACGAACTTCTACACAAACCAAATCATGATAATTTTCCAAAATCTGCTCCATAATGAAATGGGCATTCCTGCTTTTAGCACTAAAGGGATTGACAATGAGTGTGATTTTTAATTTTGCGTTCCTGTTTCCAAGCGCTAGGACAGATGAAGAAGGCAAGTTTTGTTTTACTTTTTCCGACAAAAGCAAAACACTTTTAAAAGTCTCATAATGGTCAATAAACTGATTGCTTTTCAATAATGAGTCCTGCATTACCTGATATTTTATAAAAAAACTTTTCATACTGACCCATGACTACCTGTAAGGAGTATAAGAACCAAGAAAAAAAGGGATTGAAAAGAATATAGGGTTGAAGTGCTGCCATACAACAGCGCATAACAAATTTCAATTAAAAATAACAGGGAAACAAAAAGGCACGGTTTACAGAGATTTTCCTTGTTTGTCGATTCTGGTTTTTCGATAAGAAATACGGTATTGCACCACAACGACTTTAATTGTTTTTCAGAGACTTCAACGGTTGTATTGTCCCTATAGTAAGTGTAATTTCTTTTATTTTTTTTAATGAAATAAAATTGTGATTCCTTGCCTTCCTCTTTTAGTAGTACAGCAAAATTGTGAGGCAAAAGTTCGATTTCTGAAAATTCTGCCCGGATAACACCATTTTGGATATTAAAAAAACTTAAAGTATCGGTAATAGCTAACAGATAAGGATATTGCGGATGGGATTGAATTTGAATTTCGAATTCGTTTTTATCAATACAAATTCCTTCTTTTTCTAAATATTGATAAACGTAATTATATTCTTTGGTCATAGTTAACAGGTGCTTAAATCTCGTCAAAAAGTATCCGAATAGCGGCAATTCCGGTTTTGAAAATAATAATCAGGAGGGATACCCGAATACGTAAATGTATCAAAATTCTTTCAGAATATTCGCATGAAATATATACTTTTATACTGTATTTGAAATAAAACTATAGTTAGGGACGGGAAAATTCCACGGTATCATAATTAAACAATCACAACTCCGGCATTATCCGTTCCTAAAGCAATAAAAAAGAATAACAGTAGAAAAAAAAGGATAACTGAATCAGAAATATAAGGTTAAAATAAATGATTTATTTGTATGTTTATAGGAAAATGAAGCTGCAAATTCTAATAGTAAATAAGAAATGTTTAATCTGATAAAAAGGAATTCTGAAACTAAAAACGCCTACAGGCCGCACCCTGAGGCAATGATTATAACGTGTTTTTTTAACCCTCAGAACTCTCCCTACCGCATTAAGGCTTTCCAACTGTTTTATGAAAGTATCAAACAAGTCAACCATTCTGTCATCGAATGCGTCATTGGCAATACGTTACCACAGCTGGAAGAGAGCGAACATATTACAAGAGTATATACTGAGAATTTGCTTTGGCATAAAGAGTCTTTATTAAATAAGATTATAAGTGAATTATCGGTACAATACCAATACATTTTCTGGGTAGATGCCGACGTCCTGTTTACCAACCCAAACTGGATAGTGGAAGGGGTAGAAGCACTGCAGGATAATACTATAATTCAGCCTTTTGAATATGGTGTGTTTCTTGAAAAAGACCAACTAAAGCCGTCTTTTAATATGGATGATATAAAGGAAACCTATTTGCCAAATGCAGTCCACAATAAAGTGTGGCGCAGTTTTGCAGCTAACTACACCGATACGGAACTTTGGAAACATAAAATGTATAATAAGCACGGGCATGTGGGACTTGCCTGGGGTGCAAAAAGAGCGATATTGGAAGCCGTGCCATTGTTTGATAAGGCTTTAATCGGCGGAGCAGATCATGTTATAGCCCATGCAGCAGCCGGACAAATTCCACATCCTTGCATTACGGAAGATTTCAAAGGCAACATTGAACAGGTCAATTTATGGAGCCTTGATTTCTATAAGGTTACAGAAGGGAAAATTGGTTTTGTCCGGGGTGAGTTGTATCATTTATGGCACGGCGACATGGATAAAAGGCAGTATAGGGAAAGAAATGAATATAATGCTAACATAAAGGAAATCGTAAAGCGTGACGATAACGGATTATATGTAACCAATCAGGCTGATGACAGTTATATAAAAAATTATTTCAAGCAGAAAGAAGCTCCTGAAGAGAAAAAGCCCCATTTTTTTAAACGCTTGTTTACAAACAAATAACAGTTTATTAAACAGATTCTTCTAATGTAGGTGACCAGTATAAAAACGCTATAATTAATAAATACTATCTCACTTTACTTTGTTGTAAACGTTACCATAACCCACCTCTGATAATAAGTTAAAGCGGGAGCGCTTCTGATTGTCAGTGTCTTCTAATCTGAAAATCAGTGGCAGGCTTTTGACGTAAAAGTAATTTTTGTAAAAAGCAGACTGATAGATGGGCAGGAAATCGGAGCTCCAGATTTTCAATAAATTAGCTCCCGAATCCTTTGTTTCGGATATTTCAATTTTCATTTTGCTCAGGTAATACAAATACTCGCCTTCGGCAATACAGTCGACGGGTTTTCTTAAAATAGCAGTAGAAACAAATGCATCCAGTTTTTTTGACAGATTCCATAGTAAAGGCTGCAGGATGTCTTGATTGTACACCCTAAGGCGCGTTAACCAGGAGTTGTCTTCACGAAAATCATATTTATCAATGTAAAAGACGTCGGGAACCTGGTCCCAGTTTATCGTATTATTGGCGAAAATATTCCCCTTGTAATTGAGCAGATGGTAGAGCATAATTTCCAGTTTGCCTTTATAGCCAAACAATCCATTGTCCCATTTTAGCTCTCCGGCTGTACCTTCACAGAGTAAAAAATCAAAATGTGATTTTAAGTTTCCTTCCCGCTCTTCGTTAAGAATGATATGCTGCATGCTTTCAATTTCGCAGTGCAGTTTAAAAATATCTTCTTTTTCGAAAATAGAGGCCTGCTCAAAATTAGACTCATCAAATGCATAGTTCTTCTGCGAGGTAAAAATCAAATGATAATCCTTACTTTTTTTAAACAAATTATTGACGTAATCGTTATTTTTAAAGAGCATACAACATGCCGTTATAAAGTCGTGCCTGACACAAATAACGTCAAATTCATCCAGTAGGTCATCAGTCATGAACTCCCTGATCCTGCCGTATATGACATCCAGATCAGTTATGCCCCAAAAATCATAATCTTTCAGATAGGATGAAAATAGTATTCCAAATGCCGGTTTATAATCACACAATTTATAGGGCTTTTCTACGGCAATGTTAAAACCTAATTTTTCTGAAGCCAGACGGTTAAAATCGATGAGATTTAACGGTATAATTTTAACATTATCAGGAACGCTGTAAGTGAGTACATTATCTGTGAAAATAAAAAAATCAACTGTTGGATTGGATTCGCATGATTTTAGGAAAAATTTAAAAAACCAGGGAAAAGGTCCCATATAACAATTGATTAAAGCTATTTTTTTCATACTTCTGATTTAAAAAAACGATTGGAATAAGGACTAATAAATTTTCACGAGACTGTGCGAATATCATTACTAATAAGAATGCAACCTAAAAAATTAACGTTTCGTTAACTACTCCGGATTCCTACATTCCGACTCTGAGACACTACTATTTAAATGGATAGGCGAAACAGGTCATTAAAAAATACAAAGCAAAAAGTACTAAAAAACGTACAAAAACAAGCAATTGTTAAATTGATATTTTGTAAGTGTTTTTTTTGCGACTTGAATATAAAATTTGCACTATTTTTTTTGATATGTCAGATAATTAATATATTTAACAAAAGATTAACGATGCTGTTTTAACAACAACACGTTTTTTTAATTTTATTTACAAAATATTCTTACTTATTTACTTTTATAAACTTAAGTGCACATAAGTGGTAAAATTCATTATTGTAAGAATTGAAAAAAAATTATAACTATAAAAACAAAAAACTATGAAAAAGTTAAGTTTAAAAAATGCGGACATGCTTTCCAGAAAAGAGTTGAAAACAATCATGGGAGGATATGGCGGTTGTCCTGATGGAACTGCACCTTGTACTTGTAACGGTACTTCTTATGGATGTCAGACAGTAAGCAGCTGCTGGAATAAATGTTAAAAAATATTTAGAATTTACAACAGGCCATTTCGATGGCCTGTTGTTTCAAATAAAATTTATATGAAAATTTATTATGCTTTCCTTTTTATTTCTTTTTGTACTGTTGTAAATGCCCAAATTGTAAAAGTGGAAGGGGAGTTTGTAGAAGCAAAAGATTCAGTCGAAATTACATTTAATAAATCAGTTGATCTGGATAATAAAAATTACTGGATGAATGCTGATAAAACCCTTATAAAGAATAACAAATTCAGCAGGGAATTTAACTTTAGTACATCAGGCACAATAACAATAAATAATTCTGCCTATACCCCAAAAACAGAACTTATAGTTGATAAAGATTCAAAAATCAAAATACTGTTCAAAAAAGACAGTGGCGTTTTTAAAGTTGGTTTTGAAGGTACCAACGCACTGGGTCTGCAAGAACTAAATTCTTCTGCGATGTTCCGGTATAAAACATTAATGCCGATAATAACCGAATTTTTCAATGAATCTGCTTCTGTAAGCCAATTTTTTGAAAAAATAAGTACATTCCAATTACAGACCATAAAGAAATTTGATTTGCTTTATCAGGAGCATAAGATATCGGAGTCTTTTTACAGTATCGTCAGGAAAGAAACAGAGTTAGCTTTATTATTTGTTATTAATGATAAAGTCAGAGCCTTGAAAGAAGATACTGATCTCATAAACCAATCAAAATGGCCGGATAAAGATTTAAATGAAATAATTGTTCAGGCTGATAAAATGTACAATGCATTCGATAAAAAATACAATGAATGCAACGGGGCCCATAGGGTAGTGGTTATAGAACAGAAGTGTTATAATATATCCAAAGGAATTTTAGAGCAGAAGTTTAAGAATGAACTCGGACTTTGGAAAAAAGAACTGGATTATTACAGTTACGCTCCTTCTGACAGTCAGGAATTGATGATCACCAACAATATCAATTTTCTCGGATTTGAAAAGAGCAACTGCTCGTTCGAAAAATTTAAAAAAATATTCCCGAAAAGTCCCTATCTGAGTGTTCTCAAAAAACTCGATGATGAATTTAACCGTTCGCAACTGGCACCTTACACCTTAATGCATTATTCTTCTGCATCGGATGATGTAGCTGTAATAAGTACCACTAAATATGAGGGAATAAAAGATTTAATTGCTAAAAATTTCCCTAATAAAGCCGTTTTTGTTGATTTGTGGGCAACTTATTGTGCGCCTTGCAAGGCAGAATTCTCGTATTCAGAAGAGTTACGCGATTTTTTGGAAACAAAAAACATAGTAATGCTCTATGTCTCGGTAGATTCCAGGGAATTTAACCAAAAATGGCAACATGATATTTCTCAGTTCAAGCTGAGTGGGAATCATTATTTTGCTACTTACGAAGAACTGGATTCGCTTAAAAAATTACTGGACGAAAAAGTGGTGGCTATTCCGCGATATCTTTTGTTTAATCAAAAAGGGGAATTAGTCTTAAAAAATACTGAAAAACCATCAACCGGAAAAAAGCTCTACAGTCAGATTACCAGAGAGCTGCAATAAGAATAGTACACTGATTCATCTCTTCCAATTCTCCATGTGATATTTGAGAATTAAAGAGCGATCTGCAATTTTATAATGGCTGAAGAAAATAATCATGTCCAAATAAATTTAACAAATGACCAACGATTTCAATTATATTTTTCAATATTTAGACAAGGAAGGGGTTTATATCAATAAAGTCGAATTTGAGTATCAAATTCAATCGCATCCGGACTATCCTTCATTTTTAGCCGTTTCAGACACACTCACATTCTTTAATATTGCTAACGGTGTTCTTTCGGTCGGAATAGCTGAAATTGAATTATTGCCCGATCGTTTTGTGGCATTTCTGGAAATTGAGAAGGGACAGCCGCAGTTCTTTTTTATTGAAAAAAAGGACAGCACTTATTTTTACAGCCATAATAAAACCGCAACGGCATTATCCTTGCAGGAATTGCAACGCTTCTGGAAAAACAGGGTATTGCTGATCGAAAAATCCGGCGCAGATGCTGATCCACCAGCTACTACCGCCAAAAATTACTGGGTTTTGCCTGGTTTGTCGGTACTTTTATTGTTCGTTCTTCTTTTTCAATCGAAAGCCGGGCTGAATGCTAAGCTGTTCCTGGCTTTGCCTGCATTGGGCCTTTTTTTTTCATTTGCGGCGCTAAGAGATTTGTTCAGCCACAAGAGTGTGCTACTGGACAGTTTCTGCAATATGACTTCTACTGAAAGTTGTGAAAAGGTAACGCAATCTGCCAAATGGAAAATTTTTGAAACGGTTAGTTTTAGTGATTTAAGCCTGGTATTTTTCTCTTACCAGTTTATTTGCTTGTTGTTGTTCTTATTTATTGAAAATACCGAAGCTTATTTTGAAACACAAATACTTTTATTAACAATTGCCCTTCCGGTACTTTTTATCTCGCTGTATTATCAGAAATTTGTCGAAAAAATGTGGTGCCCGGTTTGTCTGGCTATTATTTCAGTCATTCTTTTGGAATTGGGTTATGTGTGGTTTTACTATAATTTTGATTTTAATGTTACAGCTCAGGCGATACTGATTTCTGCTTTTGTTTTTGTAACGGTTGCGCTGATTTGGTTTTCGCTAAAAAAACTATTACGACAACAAAAAGAACTGAAAGAATTTCATATTGCCGGCAATCGCTTTAAACGTAATTATGAAATTTTTAAAAATAACCTGCTGGCTTCCGAAATTTCAGCTAATAGCGAAATTGAGTCAGGCAGTATTATTTTAGGAAATAAAGATGCATCGTTAAAAATTATAGTGGTCACGAGCCCTTTTTGCAGTTTTTGCGCCGAAGTCCACACGGTTATCGAAGAAATCTTGTCAAAATATTCCGATTTAGTATCTTTTGACCTGCGTTTCAATTTTAATGAAGTAAATAATGATGCCAGATCCCAAAGAGTGCATCAGAAATTACTGTCTGTTTATTACAATTACGGTCAGGAAGCTTTCAGGGATGTTCTGCATCAATGGTTTACCGATTTTGCTACAAAAGATGAAAAAATAATGGACCGGCCGGGAATAATGCCGCATGATGATATAAGCATACAGGAAATTCTAAAGGAACAGTTCCTGTGGAATCAGGCTAATGATGTGGCTTACACGCCGTCAATGTTCATTAATGGATATGTTTTTCCAAAACATTACGAAAGGAAAGATTTACTTCACTTTATAATAGACCTATCGGAAGATGAGTGTTTTATTACTGAACGAATTAAAATTCAGGTATAGTTGTATGGGCTTAACGGATAAAATTACGGTCTTAAAATCTGCTTTACCTCCAAAAAAGTTTTAAGCCGCAATGCCATGGTAGGAGACAGCCCTGCGTTACCGTTTATAATATTAGAAATATCTAAATTTGACTATCTGACAATTGCGCAATTTGCGCACCAAAAGTTTTCTTCCTTAACACCTTCCGTTTTTAAAATTTCTTCAGGATATACGTTTTCCATTTTTCTTTCTCTATCTCAAATGTTTTAAAATTAAGTACTATAACCACTACTTGATCTTCATTTAAACGCAATAAAAAATTGATTCATGTTCTTATAGTTTATATTTTTGCCGTTATGAATGATAATTTTATAAATGAATATTTTGGGATAGGAATACAAAATGGTAAAACGCCTGAAAATTTAGGTGTTTTGTGGCGATCGGCTCAAAACTTAGGCGCTACTTTTATATTTACCATAGGTAATCGATATGCCAAACAAGCCTGTGATACTCATGATGCTGTAAAAGCAATTCCTTATTTTCATTATGATACTTTTGAAGCTTTTTTTGAAAACTTACCTAAAGGAGCGAGATTGGTAGGTGTTGAATTAGATAAAAAAGCCTCCGATTTAGAGACCTTTGAACATCCAAGACGCTGTGTTTATTTATTAGGAGCAGAAGATCATGGGCTATCCAAAAAAGTAATGGATAAATGCCATCATCTGGTGAAGTTTAAGTCAGAAAAAAGCTTAAATGTGGCTGTGGCCGGAACTATTATTATGTACGACAGAAACTTACCTAAACCACGTTCGTAAATAACAGTTGATCTTTTATAGTGCTAATGTTGCGTAAAAACAGGTAATGTCTTTTAGGCTCAATACTGAGGCTTAAAAGTTATAGGACAAATTGTTTTGCAGCCTTAAAGCAAATCTCTCATGCCACCTGAAGCGACCGGCAGTTGTGCAAAGACTTTTTCTACTTTGTACAATTCTTCTAATTTGGCATATCATGTTTACAAATGTCAATTTCTTATGAATCTAAAAGCAAATTTCCTTATCTGATCTGATAGCATAAATTTTTAATTTTAGGGGTTATTTTTAAACTCTTCCCAATCTGTTTTTTTCGTTCAAAGACGGGCAGATTTGATGTTTTTAGGATAAAAAGAGAGTAACTCAAAAGGATACATTTTATTTTTTTGTAAAATATGTCTATGAATTTGATTAATAAGTCCATCTTAAAATGATGCATTAGGTATAATTTTATTTTCAATTCAATAGTCCTTTTAAAGCAGTTTGAACTTCAATGAATAAAATAGTTGGTTATAAGTAACAGATTTCTTGTTTGTTTTTTGTTTGTAGGGAGATTAATAAAAAAATTAATCTCCCTTGTTTTTTGTGTAGACTAAAAAAGGATGATAATTTAATAAATGTACAACTATATGGAAAGAGAGAATTTGAAAATTAAAAGTGGTAACCCCTCAAAAACGGTAGTCCTTTTTTTTGTGCTGTTATTTTTATTAGTAGCCAAAGGGTATTGTCAAAATGGAGAAAACACAAAAAGTTCCATAGCCGTGTTAGAAAGACTGATTGGTGATCGTGCGAAAGATTTCGATTTATATATTATTGAAAGTAACGATCAAATTGGTTCTGATTCGTTTGAGGTGGAAACAACTGGAAACAGAATAAAAATCAGAGGGACATCTAATGCCTCAATCTGTTATGGGGCCTATACCTTTCTTAGAGATATTGGGTCTGTTTTAGTAAGTTGGGAAGGAAACAGAATTAATCTTCCTAAAGTCTGGCCTAAGTATTCGAAAAAAGTAAGCACGCCATTTCAATACAGGGAGTATTTAAATGCCTGTACATTTGGTTATACCACACCATGGTGGGATTGGAAATCTTGGGAAAAAGAAATAGACTGGATGGCTCTTCACGGTATTAACCTGCCTACAGCAATGGAAGGTCAGGAAACCGTTTGGAAGTTGTTATGGAAAGAATACGGATTGACCGAAACTCAATTAGAAGCCCATTTTGCAGGACCTGCCTTTTTACCATGGCAGCGTATGGGAAATATTAACAGTCTTGAAGGGCCACTGCCGCAGGAATGGTTCAGTAAAAAGGAAGAGCTTCAAAAGAAAATCTTAGATAGAATGAGAGCATTAGACATGCATCCTGTCGTACCTGCTTTTAGTGGTTATGTACCCAAAGCTTTTGCTGAAAAATACCCGGAAGCCAAAATAAGCGAATTAAAATCATGGTCCGGAGGTGGTTTCGAAAGTACTTTTCTTCTGGATTCCAAAGATCCTTTATTTAAAAAAATAGGAAAACGCTTTATTGAAATTTATACCAAAATTTACGGGAAGTCTAATTTTTATTTAGCAGATTCTTTTAACGAGATTACACCACCGGTTTCTGAGAATAATAAATATGAAGAACTTTCAAATTACGGAAGCGAAATTTATGAAACTATTAATGAAGCAGCACCGGGTGCAGTCTGGGTGATGCAGGGATGGCTCTTTGGAGATAACAAAGAATTCTGGACAAAAGAAGCTACCAGCGCATTTCTGAGTAAAGTGCCAAATGACAGATTGATGATACAGGATTACGCAAATGACAGATATAAAGTATGGGAAAATCAGGAAGCCTTTTATGGAAAACAATGGACGTACGGTTATGTGCATAATTATGGCGGATCGAATCCTGTCTATGGAGATTTAAATTTTTACAAAAATGAATTAACGAGTTTATTGAAAAATCCAAATAAGGGGAATGTTGTTGGTTATGGAGTAATGCCGGAAGGTTTAAATACGAATTCAATTGTTTATGAATATATTTATGATCTTCCGTGGAACCAGGGAAATGAACCTGTAAAGGAATGGCTAACTAAATATTTAAATGCCAGATACGAACAAAAAACTTCTGCAACTGTTTTTAAGGCTTGGGAATTGTTGCTGGAATCAGTTTACAGTACTAAATACTGGGAACCCCGTTGGTGGAATGATAGGGCTGGAGCGTATTTGTTGTTTAAACGTCCGACGGTGATGGTTACAGAATTTAAAGGACACCCTGGAGATAAGAAAAAACTGAAAGAGGCTTTAGATATTCTAGTCAAAGAAGCGAAAAAATACAATAAAAAGAATTTTATTCATTACGATTTAATAGATGCTTCAAGACATTACCATTCACTTTGTATTGATGAAGATTTAATTGAATGTGTAAAAGCATATCAGCAAAAAGATATAGCAAAAGGAGATCAACTATTAAAAAAAATAGAGAAACAAGCTCTGGATGTAGATCATATGATTTCTAAGCAACCTTTAAACAGTCTGGATTATTGGATAAAATCTGCTTCTGACTACGGAAGTTCACCCGAAGTATCTAATTTGTACGTAAAAAACGCAAAAACACTGATTACGCTTTGGGGAGGAGAAGGCCATTTGAATGATTATGCTTCCAGATCCTGGCACGGAATGTATAAGGGATTTTACTGGCCAAGATGGAAAATGTTTTTAGAGGCATTAAAAAAGTCAGCAGTTAATACTACTCCATTTGATGAGATCAAAGAAAGAGAATCAATTAAAGATTGGGAAACTAACTGGTCAAAAAGCAAATAAAAAAAAGTACTGAGACTTTGATTAATAGGTATTTAAACAAAACTTTACCGAATCTTTATACTATCATCTTAAGTATACGAAATATATGAGATGAAATTTTTACGAAATCGATTAATTAATAAGTTTTTAACTATAGATTTTTTAAAAAACAACCTTGTCAAACCTTGCTATTATTGACTTTAAAGGAATTATCCATGTTTATGAATAACCTGTCCATTTCTTAACATTTCTTTACCAGTAATTTCGTCAATACTAATTAACCAATTAACCAATATTTACAATGGAAAAACTTAAACTTTTATTATTAGCCTTCTTGTTTGGCTTCTCAATTAATACTTGGGCACAAAAAACAGAAGTGTCTGGTGTAATTTTAGATGACAAAGGCATTCCACTGCCTGCCGTAAATGTACTCGAGAAAGGTACAACTAATACAGTAACAACAGATTTTGATGGGAAATTTAAAATTTCGGCATCAAACAAAAATGCCACGCTAATACTATCTTATATTGGATTTGATGATCAGACTTTAAAATTAGACGGAACAAAAACTAACTATTCGATCAAATTACAGCCTAACACTACCAATTTAGAACAAGTTGTCGTAGTGGGTTACGGAAAAGGGTCTCGAAAAAACCTTACTACCTCTGTAACTTCTATTAAAGGCGAGGAACTAAATCGAGGAGCAATCAGCGATGTTGGACAGCTTTTACAGGGTAAAGTTTCCGGTTTGAATATTTCATCAAGCGGTGACCCTACAAAAACGGCTTCTGTAGTTTTGCGTGGAGCTTCTACATTAAACAGCTCCCAAGGACCATTTTATGTAATTGATGGTATTCCGGGAGTTGATATCTCTGTAATCTCACCAGATGATATTGCCTCTATCGACGTGCTTAAAGATGCAGCGGCAACGGCAATTTATGGTAACCGTGGTGCAAATGGAGTTATCATGGTAACCACAAAAAAAGGAAGTAAGGGTAAAACGCAGATTGCATACAATGGTTATGTTGGTTGGGAAGAAGTTTCAAATAATCTTGACATGATGAATGCAGATCAGCTGAGAGCTTTTACAACTAAAAACAATTTGAATTTTACTCCGGAAAATGATAAAGGTGCTAAAACAAACTGGCAAAAAGAAATTTTAAGATCAGGACGTGCAGCATCAAGCAGCCATAACTTATCGATGAGCGGTGGCGGAGATCATGGAAACTATACAGCAAGTATTACTTCTCTTAATAAAGAAGGAGTAATGTTAAAAAGTGACTTTTCTCGTATTATTGCCCGTTTATCTGTTGAACAATTTGCTTTTGATGATAAGGTTAAATTTGGTTTAAACGTTACTAATTCCAGCACAAAATATCAAAATGTACCACAGAGAAATACTGTTCTTTTGCAGGCAGCAAGTTATCTCCCTGTTTCTCCGGTAAGAAATGCTGATGGAAGTTTTTTTGAAAATTTTACCAGTCCGGGATATTTTAACCCGGTAGCTTTAATTGAACATGGTACTGATGAAACTAAAACGGATAACCTTGTAGGTAACCTTACTGCAGAAGTAAAACTTCCGTTTGGATTTACGTATAATTTAAATGTTGCACACCAAAGATTAACTGCGTCTCATGGAGAATTTTATGACAGTTATTATTCACAATACAACAGTGCCAACTTTTACAATAACCCAGATCCACCTTTGACAAAAACACTGGTTAATTTTGGTATAAATGGTTCTGCATTGAGAAATTCTTACGAAACCAGAAACAATATCATTGAAAGGTTCCTTACCTGGGATAAAACATTAGGAGAGCATAAAATAAAAGCTGTGGCTGGTTACTCCTGGCAGGAAAATACATTAGGGGACGGATTTCAGGCTACAACAACTAATTTTCCCGTAAACAATGTGGGCTATAACAACCTTGCATTAAGTAATTATACTTCAGTAAATGGTTATGTAGTAAATTTTGGAGACAGTAAAGCATATCAAAAAACGCGTCTGATAGGTGAATTTTTGCGTGTAAACTACAATTACAAAGACAAATACCTTTTGCAGGGAACCATCAGAAGAGATGGAGGTTCTATGTTTGGCGTAAACAACCGCTGGGGATACTTTCCTTCTGTAGGCGGGGCATGGAGAGTAGACAAAGAGAGCTTTATGCAGAATCAAAAGATTTTCAGTGATTTAAAATTCCGTGGTAGTTATGGAATAACAGGAAATTCATCAGGATTTAATGCTTACACGGCTCAGTTTATTTCAGGAAGTTTAGGTACTCTTTATTATAACGGACAGCAAATTGGTGCATATGGCCCTAATCAGGCAGCTAATCCTGATTTGAAATGGGAAAAGACAGCTACAGCAAATATTGGCGTTGATTTCTCAATCTTAAACGGTAAAATAACAGGTTCTGTAGATGTGTACGACAAGAAAACAACAGATATGATTTTTAACTACTCTGTTAATCCGGTACTTGTGCCTGTAGGTACAATTGTAGCCAACGGGGGAGCAATGTCGAATAAAGGTATCGAACTTAGCTTAGGCGCAGCTATTATTAAATCAGCAGATTTTAGCTGGTCAACAAATCTGAATCTGGCGAGCAATAAAAATAAGATTGTTAAATTAACCAATCCTTTTTTTATAGGAGGCGATTCAATTCGACGTGTACAGCCTGACGGAGGCGGACAAACAGGAAGTACTTTACAGATTTTTAAAGAAGGAAGACCTCTTGGGCAATTTTTTACCCTTAAATATGCAGGGAAAAATGAAAATGGAGTTTCACAGTATTACGACAAAAACGGAAATCTAACGACTACACCATTAAATGGAGTAGATTATCATTATGTAGGAAGCGCGCAGCCAAAACTATTGTTAGGCTGGGGAAATAACTTTCAATACAAAAAATTTGATTTAAGCATTTTCTTCAGAGGAGTGTTTGGTAATAAAATTTTTAATGCTACACGTGCCGATTTGTTTAGACCGAGTACCGCAATGACTACGAATATTTTAGTTGATGCAGGAAACGAATCGCCAAACGACCTTAACTCTTACAAGTATTCTTCTCGTTTTATAGAAGACGGAAGTTACCTAAGATTAGACAATATTACTTTGGGGTATAATTTTGGAAAAGTAGGCAGATACATAAGCAGTGTACGCATTTATCAAACGATAAATAATCTGTTTGTAATTACTAAATATTCGGGAATTGATCCGGAAGTTGAACAGGGAGGAACTGCTCCTGGTGTAGATTCAAATAACTTCTATCCAAAAACCAGAACGTATATGTTTGGTTTAAACGTGATATTCTAAAAATTAAACTCTAAAAATCATGAAAAAGATATTAAAATATATAGCACTTCCAATGCTTATGGCCGGTATAATATGGTCTTGTGAAGATCTTGATGTGCCAATTACAACACAGCTTACACCTGAAGTGTTTCCTCAAAACAATACACAATACATTCAGGTAACAGGACCTGTCTATGCAGCTTTTCGCGGCGAGTATTCATTTGCCTGGTGGTGGTCGCAGTCTTTATCTACAGATGAGGCGATTTTACCTTCAAGAGGAGGAAACTGGTTCGACAACAGAAATTACATTGCAATGCATTATCATGACTGGAATGCAGATAATGGCATCATAGGAAGTCTTTGGGACTGGTCTTCTAAAGTAATAGGATCCAGTAACCAGGCCATTTCAATTTTGAATCAGACTATGCCGGAAGGTTCCAATAAATCAACTTTGATTTCCGAATTAAAAACCATGCGTGCTATTTCCTATTTTATGTTAATGGATAGTTACGGAGATGTGCCGCTCGATACAGTTTACGGAGATTTTGGTTCTCATGCCAAGACTCCAAGAAAAGATGTTTTTGTTTTTATTGAAAAAGAATTAAAGAAAGCACTTCCTAATTTAAATCCTGCATCAGGAATTACAACTTATGGCAGACCAAACAAACAGACTGCTAATGCTTTGCTGGCAAAATTATATTTGAATGCTGAGGTATATGCGGGAGCACAGCGTTATAATGAATGTATTGCAGCTTGTGATGAGGTAATTAATTCTAACTTATATGCTGTTGAACCAAGAGCAACTTATCTTCAAATGTTTTATCCTGCTAACGGACCACAAATGAAGGAATTCATTTTTGCAGTTCCTTATGATCCGGCTGCAGTTACAGTTGGCTACAACGGACAAATGTATCACGCACGTTATGATGTACCTCGTTCTGAAAGAACTAAGTTTGGTCTTCCTTATACGCCAAGTGCACCAAGAAGTACTCTTCCGGAGTTCTATGCTAATTTCAATGATGTAAATGATATTCGCAACAAACAATGGCTTACAGGCCTGCAGTACATGAATGATGGCGTTACCCCGGTGATGGTTACGACAACTAAAAAAGGATATGATCAATTTTATACAGGATCTGACGGAGGTGCGGCCTATACTTATCAGGTAAATTTAACGCCGGATATTATCCTTCGTCAAAGTGTAACCTTATTCGATCTTGGAAATGATGAAATTGCCTGGAACATTGGATATAGAAATATTAAATTCTACCCGGATGCGACTTCAACAAATCGTAACCAGAATAACGACGTTCCTTTCCTGCGTTATTCAGATATTCTTTTAATGAAAGCAGAATCAATTCTTCGGGGAGGAACAGTAACCTTAGGGCAAAGTGCAGATGCATTAGTAAATATGGTTCGTTCTAACCGAACAACATCCTCAGCTTTGAGCGGTGTAACTTTAGAAGAACTTTACAAAGAAAGATCCCGCGAGTTTACCTGGGAAGCCTGGCATAGAAATGATATGATACGTTTTGGGAAATATGAAGGGCAATGGGGATACAAAACCAATACAGATGTTTATCGCCGTGTTTTCCCAATTCCAACCAATGCTATGATTTTAAATCCGGCCCTGACTCAGAACGAGGGATATTAAAAATAATTTTAATTAGGAAAAGGAGAGAAAAGTCAAAAAAATCACCCTTTTTAACAAAGAACAGCTGATTTGTTCAGTTGTTGACGAGAATGTTTAGTTTGATTTTTTGAATGAAGACAAAGCTTAATTGAATGCCGTTCCAAAAATCAATGAAAGATTAAGCTTTGTAACATTCTTTTCAATTTCTGTTTTCAGAATACATTATAATCCAATAATTCTCAGGTAAATCTTTTGCCTTATATTTTCGTTTCAGTAATAAATCAGTATAAAATATCCTGTACAAACCAATATTGCCCCCACAATCAGCAGAATAATGGAATTAAATAAAATCTATAAAACAGGACGCATTGGAATAGGTTTAACTCTTATCTTTTTAGTGTCGTGCAATGCTCAGAAAACTATTTCTTTAAAAAAGAAACAGTTTTCTGATATGGTTTATCCGTTGTTGGACACCGAAAATTCAAGATGGTTTTACTTTTCATCAGCAAGCCGTCCGTTTGGGATGGTAAACTTAAATCCCGATACAGAAATCAACAGCGATTGGGGAGGCGGCTATAAATATACGACAGATACCGTTAAAGGTTTTAGCCATGTTCATGAATGGCAGATGTCTGGTGTATCGATAATGCCCGTAACACTAGCAGCTAAGGACAAGCAAACTATTTTTAAAGATTTTTATTCCGGATTCAGTCATAAAAACGAAACAATTACACCGGGCTACCATTCCGTAAAATTGGATAGATATCAGATAACGGCAGAATTAACCAGCACGCTGAGAGTTGGTTTTCACAAATATACTTTTCCTGTAAAGGCACAAAAAGCAATTCTTTTTAATCTGAATACTATTTTGGGACCTTGTGAAAATACTAATGGGAAATTAGAAAAAAATAATGATTATGAACTTTCAGGATCATTAGTTTTGGGGACCAATTTTAGACGTCCAAAACCACTAACCGTATTTTTTAAAATTAAAACAAATAAGCCGGTTACTTTTATCGAAAGGGATAATGTAACCGGTAATTATTTGGTTAATCTAAATAAAACAACCGAACAGCTACTGATGAAAGTCGGCATTTCTTATACTTCAATTGAAAGTGCCAATAACAATATTGAAACCGAATTAGCCCATTGGGATTTTAATAAAACAGTTGCGGATTCCAGAAAAGAATGGAGCAGTTTATTAGGAAGAATAAAAATAGAAGGCGGAACAGAAACCGATCAAAGAAGATTTTATACCGATCTCTGGCATGCGCTGCAAGGGAGAAAAATGATCAGTGATGCAAATGGAACTTATCCTGATAATACAGGAGACAAATTCAGGGTCGGACATTTACCTTTAGATGCTGACGGAAAACCCAAATTCAATCATTATAATTCAGATGCTTTTTGGGGAGCACAATGGACGATAAATAATCTTTGGGGACTGGTGTATCCTGAAATTATGGAAGAATTTGTATATTCCCTAATGCAATATTATAAAGATGGCGGTATAATTCCGCGAGGGCCTGCAGGAGGAAATGATACCTATGTAATGACAGGAGCTTCGGCAACGCCTTTTATCGTAAGCGCCATTCAAAAAGGAATTGTAAAAAAAGATTTAGAAGAGATTTATATTGCACTCAAAAAAAATCATATGCCTGGCGGTATTATGGAAAAGGCAGGATACGAACACAACACCAATATCGGCGGCGGATTAAAATACTATTTAGAAAAAGGATATGTCCCTTATCCGCTTCCGGAAGGTCACTTCGGAAGCCATGAAGACGGTGCAAGCCAGACTTTAGAATATGCCTATCAGGACTGGACTTTGGCGCAACTGGCTAAAAAACTAGATCATGAAGAAGATTACAATTATTTCATGAAAAGATCAAAAAATTACCAAAATGTATTTGACAGCAGCACAGGATGGATGCGCCCCAAAAACGTGGAAGGGAAATGGCGCGAAAATTACGATCCCTATCAATATGAAAATGGATTTATAGAATCGAATGGAGCACAATCAACCTGGTTTGTGCCGCATGATATTGAGGGTTTGGCAGTTTTAATAGGCGGAAAAGAAAAGGCTGTCGCAAAATTAAATGCACAATTTGAAACAGCTAAAAACCAAAATTACATTTCTGGTACTTCACACGATGCAGAATTACATCCGGAATTTAGCAGAATCCCCGTCAATTTCGGGAATCAGCCTTCTATGCAGACATCCAATATTTTTACCCTGTTAGGAAGACCAGATTTAACACAATACTGGACAAGAAACGTAGTAAAAGAAACTTTCAGCGGATTATCTCCGGCAACGGGTTATAACGGTGACGAAGATCAGGGATTAATGGGGAGTCTCAATGTATTGCTTAAAGTCGGATTATTTCAAATGAATGGCGGCACAGACAAAGATGCCGTGTATCAGATAGGAAGTCCTTTATTCAATAAAATTTCGATTGACCTAAATCCGAAATATTATTCAGGCAAAACATTTGTAATTAAGGCCGCCGGTAACAGCACCGAAAATGTTTACATAAAAGACCTGAAATTCAACCATAAAAAAGTACAAAATTTTAGTCTTTCACATCAGGATATTACTAACGGAGGTGAACTAATCTTAGAAATGTCGAATAAACCAAACCCTTAAGGTTGTAGGTGACAACATTTAAAAAGAAAAAAATAAAGACTATAGAAATAATACACAATGAAAATATCGACCAGGCTTATCTTTTTTTTAGAAATATCATTTCTTATTGCAAGTACAATCAGTGCCCAGCAGCCCGTACATCAATATGTAGACCCGATGATTGGATCAGAAGGAGTAGGCAGGGTTTTTATTGGTCCGTCCTGCCCGTACGGAATGGTAAAACCAAGTCCGGACTGTACCCCGAGCCCGAACAGCGGCTGGCTGCCCATGCCAAAAGAAGTAACAGGCTTAAGTCAGGTGCATGTAAGCGGAACAGGCGGAGGTCCTAAATACGGAAATATTCAGATTATGCCATTTTCCGGTGCTTTAGATAAAATGGATCAAACCGCATTTAGAACTGAAGAAAATGTAAAACTGGGGTATTATGAAACTATTTTCAAGGAGAATACGATTAAAACCGAAATAACTACGGGCGAAAAAGTATCTTTTTACCGTATAACTTATCCACAAAACAAATCCAAAGAATTAAAAATTGATCCGGGATTTTTTCTTGGGGAAGAAAAGATTCCAGACGCCAGAGAAGCACAGCAGTTTGTAGGTTCGCAGATCGAAATTGTTTCAGATACCGAAGTTCGGGGGTACAGCCGAATTCGGGGCGGGTGGAATAACGGACGTGCTTACACCGTTTATTTCTGGGCCGTTTTTGATCAGCCGATCGCAAAATATGTAACCTTTAAAGACGGTAGATTTTATAATAATCAAAAAGCACAGTTTGATTCCGGAAAGAAAACTGCAGCTTTACTTTCTTTCGGAAATACAGGAAAAGAAGAGCTGAATGTCAAAATCGGAGTTTCTTTTTTAAGCGAGTTAAAAGCGAAAAATAATATTGAAGTTGAAATTCCGCATTGGGATTTTAATGAAGTTTTGTCCAATTTAGAAAATAAATGGGAAGCTTTATTAGGCCGAATCCAGGTTTCTTCAGATACATCCGAAGACTATAAAAAAATGTTCTACACCGGTTTGTACCATACCATGATTATGCCTGTTGACCGCACAGGAGAAAATCCGTTATGGACAAATGACGAACCGTATTATGATGATTTTTATACCATTTGGGATACATTTAGAACGTCAAGTCCTTTAATTACGCTCATTGACAGTAAACGTAAAGTCGAAATTATCAATGCGATGCTCAACATTTATAAACGTGAAGGTTTTTTACCTGAAGGAAGAAGCGGCAACGACAACGGAAGAACTCAGGGCGGTTCTAACGCTGAGGTTGTTTTGGCCGATGCTTTTGTAAAAGGTTTAAAAGGAATAGATTATGAGTTGGCTTTGCAGGCAATGCTGAAAGATGCGACCGTTCCACCAGGAGGAAATGAAGAAAAAGAAGGAAGAGGCGGACTACTGGATTATTTAAAATTAGGATACGTTCCGTACGGCACCGACCGCGCAGGAAACCGAACAATTGATTATTCGTACAACGATTATAATATAGCCATAGTAGCTAAAGGATTAGGTAAAACGGATTTGTATAATCAGTACATAAAACAGGCAGACAGCTGGCAGAATTTATGGCGTTCAGATTACGAAAATAATGGCGCAAGAGGATTCATTATGCCGAAAGATAAAGACGGAAAATGGCTGGATGATGTTGTTTTTGGAGAATCAAAAATCCAGAAACCTACTTTTAAGTATACTCCTGTAATTACAGAGTCGCCCTGGTATGTCTGCCATTGGTGCGTATTTTTTTACGAAGGAAATTCTTGGAAATATTCCTTTAGCATTCCACACGACGTTCCGGAACTGATTGTTAAATCGGGAGGAGAAAAAGCTTTTGAGCAAAGACTCGATACCTTCTTTACTGCAGATTTGTATAATGTTGCCAACGAGCCTTCGTTTTTAACGCCTTGTCTGTATCACTGGATTGGAAAACCCTATCTGAGCAGCAACAGAATCAGAACAATTATCAAAAACAATTTTAATATATCAAGAGAAGGACTTCCCGGTAATGACGATTCGGGTGCAATGTCTTCGTGGCTGGCTTTTCATATGATGGGACTGTATCCAAATGCCGGACAGCCCTACTATCTGATTAATACACCTTTGCTAAAGGAAACAACAATACAATTGGAAAACGGTAAAAAGTTTACCATTTCCGCTAAAAAATGGAGCGATAAAAATACATACATAAAAACAGCTTTTTTAAACGGAAAATCGTATAATAAAGCATGGATTTTACATGAGGATATTACTAATGGAGGAGAATTGATTTTAGAAATGGGTTCGAAACCTTCTGCATGGGGAACCCTAATTTTACCACCCACAAAATAAAAGGATGAACAAGATGAAAAATATAATTTTAGTATTCCTGTTTTTATCATTTTATGAAACAGGAACAGCGCAAACTTACATTCCAACACTAAAAAACAGTACAGAACTGCAGTATATCTGCAAGCTTCACGGACAGACCAGAACCTTGCAGCTTACCGCTGAAATTGCAGACCATAAGCTGACTTTCAAACTGGAAACAAGGGGGGTAAAAAGCAGCATAGTGATGCTTTCCGAAGCAGTGAAAAACGGTAATGCCTTAAGTTTTAATCAGGGAGAATATGCACCTATTTTAAACTTAAAACCAACAGAAACTTTTTTTATGATTTCGCAGTCGGCTTATGAGGATTTAGTCAAAAACAATTCTTTTGTATATAATAATACAACTTATGTGCTGGATAAAAACCAAAATAAAGACAGCGTTTCAATTGACGGAAAATTTGTAGATGCTTTACACGTAATTGCACAAATCGATGAAACTGAAATGTGGATCGTAAAAAATCCTGAGTTTCCATTAATCTGTAAAATAATTAAGAATCCGTTAGGGATAAATTTTACTTTAGTGAAAGTAATGGATACCATAAATTAAAAAAATAGTTAAGAGATATCAGGCCTGACAGGTTTTTAAAACCTGTCAGGCCTATAGTATACTATCAAAATAATAAACAATGTCATTCAAAAATATCTTTGGTTCATTGCTTCTTTTAATTCTGATTTCGTGTAAAACAGAACAACATTTCAAGGAGAAAAATGTACAGATCGCTTTTATAGCCGATGTTCATTTACAGGATATTTTTGCCAAATTTGAAGGCAACAATTATCGGGGAATCAAAAATCCGGTTACGGGCGAATATGCAAATATCAGAACAATGAATTCCCAGCTGCATTCTACCAGAATTTTCAATGAAAATTATTTTGCCTTTTTAGAAGCCCTAAATGACATTGTAAAAAGAGGTATCAGACAAGTTGTACTTCCGGGTGATTTCAGTGACGACGGACAGCCCGTTCACGTACGGGGCTTGAGAAAAATACTCAACGAATATTCCCAAAAACAGGGTCTTTCTTTTTTTGTGACTACGGGTAATCATGATGTTGTAAGACCATTTTCTCAGGATGCCGTTAAAACTGATTTTTTAGGTAAAGACGGAAAAGAGCAGATTATCAGCAGTTCTGAATACAATTTTAATACAAGTACAAGTGAACTGGAACCCATTATCACTGCTGATATAAAAAACTGGGGTTATAAGGAAACCATTCACGAAATGAGAGATTTTGGTTTTTTTCCAAAAAAGACTGATTTGTATTGGGAAACGCCTTTTTCAAACTACACTTACGGGCACTATAATTTTGAAGAAGCACAAAAAGAATCTGTTTTAGAACAAAGAACGTATGCCATTAAAAATACGAATCTGTTTCTTCCGGATGCGAGTTATCTGGTTGAACCAATAAAAGGAATCTGGCTTTTGGCAATTGATGCGAATGCTTATGTTCCGAACGACAAATTATCCGGAGAATCAGATAATCCGCATGATTTTTCGGGGGCGAATACGGGTTATAATAATGTTCTTATTTACAAGAGCCATTTATTAAAATGGGTTAAAAAGGTGTCCGCAGAAGCAAGGAAAAACGGAAAAATCCTGATTGCCTTTAGTCATTATCCTATGGTTGAATTTAATGATAATGCATCGCCGGAATTAAAACAGCTTTTTGGTGCCGATAAAATGCAATTGCAAAGAGTTCCTGATGAAGCAGTAGCGCAGCAATTTGCGGATGCCGGAATTCAGGTTCATTTTGGCGGACATATGCATATCAACGATACAGGAGTAAGAACTTCCGCAAAAGGGAACACTTTGTTTAATATCCAGACACCTTCGCTGGCCGCTTATCTGCCGGCTTATAAAATATTGACCATTCATTCTGATTCTGAACTTGAAGTGGAAACGGTTGTAGTTGGCAATGTGGTTGATTTTAATAGTTTGTTTCCTTTTTATGAAGAAGAATATACGCATCTTCAAAAGAGTAAAAATGATGGTATTTGGAATAAGGAAATATTAAAGGCAAAAGAGTATAAAGAATTTACAAACTGGCATTTAAAAGAACTGGTTCGTTTACGGTTTTTGCCGGAAGATTTTCCTGTAGAATTTTTAAAATCAATTGTAAATCTTACAGGTAAGGATTTATTGGAAATAAATAAAAACGCTTCAGAAACTGATAAAGATTTGAAATCAAATGCTCTGGCTCTTTCGGATTTTGAATCATGGACTGGTTTTGATATGATTTTCGATTTTTACCGCTTAAAAAATGCAGATGAACTGGCAATTTCAGAAATTGGAAATCAGCTATTAAAGGAATATGAGTTGGTTTGCAGGCAGTTAAAAAAATCAAATGATCCACAACTGATTTTATGGGCTGTAATATTTTTGAAAACCAGAAATGGAGAGCCTTCTGATCATTTTAAGATTGATTTGAAAAACAACAAAATTGATAATTTATCTGTTAAATAATTTTGATATTTATTAAATCAAAAAGATTAAATTGCATTTATAATTTATTTCCATGAGACAAAGATTCTTTATCCTATTCTTGTTTTTTGTCCTTTTTTATCATTCTTATTCACAGAATATAAAATTCACACATTATAATGACAATAACGGATTGTCTCATAATTCTGTGCGCCATATTGTGCAGGATAAAAAAGGGTTCATGTGGTTTGGAACATTTTCAGGATTAAATCGTTTTGACGGTTATCAATTCAAAAACTACATGGGTGCCACTCCCGGAAAGAATAAATTGTACAATGATGACATAACAGCTTTGGAACTGGATGAAGAATCAGATCATTTATGGATTGGCACCCGAAAAGGACTGACTCTTTTCAAAATGGATACCCATGTTTTTACCACTTTTTTTCATAAAAATAATGATCCGAATAGTCTGCCTGACGATGAGGTGAGATCCGTTTATGTAGATAAATTTAAAAGAGTCTGGGTTGGTACCAAAACCAAAGGAGTGTATTTGTTCTTTTTGAAAGAAAACCGATTCGAAAAAATTAAGCTTAAAGGTTTCGATTACGTAAAAGAAATCTTTGAAGATAAAAAAGGGAATATCTGGATTGGAAGTTATGAAAAAGCAGCCGTAGCAAAAATTACTATGGATGCAAAAGGAGCAATCGTGCGCATTAATAATTATACGCTTTCTGTTCCGTATTCAAATATAAAAAATCCATATCTTAATTTCATTTACGAAGACGCCAAATCGGATATTTTTGTCGGCACCCGGGAAGGTTTATATAAATTGGACAAAGCCAGCGATCAGTTTGTTAATTTATATATAGAAAACAAACAGGTTAGGGGTGCTTTAGGTCCTTATTTTTTATCCGTTGCCCGCGCTTCAGATGGAAAATACTGGGTGGGAACTTTAGGCGGATTACTCGTTTGCAATCAATTGGAAGACATTCAAAAAGGAAATTACAAATGGTATTATTCCATTTTATCAGATGACACCTCGCTGGTAGATAATTTAATTTCAGCCCTTTATTTTGATGCTTCCGGAGTCTTATGGATTGGAACAGAAGACGGATTGGATAAGTACGATCCTTATGAAAATCAGTTTACTTTAAACAAAGATATTTCTCGTTCCATAGGGAATCAGGCCCCACGTATAAGAGGTTTTGCCAAAACGTATGACGAAAAAGTGATTGTAGCAACCTATCACAACGGGCTTTTTATTTCTAATACAAAAGGCTCAACACCATTACACAATACAGGAAAAGATATCGCCAGTATTTATTCTAATGATGGAAAGATTTTTTACTGCGGTCTTTGGGATGGTACTATTTTAGTGTACAATTACAGCACAAATTCTTCCAGAGAGATAAAGACAGGATTTGAAAAATCGCCCGTTTTGCCTTTAGAAAGATTGGAGACGATTCGATGATAGTGGGTTCTTTTGGAGAAGGCGCAGTAATTTTGAACACCAAAACGCTGCAGGTACAAACTTCGGGTAAACTTTTGCCGGACTTTCAGATTAATGCGATTGAAAAAGACGCCAAAAAAAATGTTTGGTTTGCTACAGAAACCGGCGTTGTAAAATACAATATCGATTCAGGAAAAATAGAAACCTATTCTTCCCTTTTTATCAAAGAAAAAGGAGTGCCTCATGATGAAAATGTAAGTGATGTTTTGGTGGATACAAAAGGCAAAGTCTGGGCGTCAACGCGTTTTGGGCTGTGTTTATACAATCCGGAAAAGAACGAATTTGAACCCGTAAAGTATCTTAAAGAACTATCGGGTAAATGGATTACCGATCTCTTATCAGATGCAAACGGAAATTTATGGCTGAATATCAATAACAATAATATTGCTTTCGTTAAATCTAATTTAAAAGATATTAGTATTTATCACGTAAACAGTGGTAACAGACTGGACGTTTTCAGTTCAAGCGGTTTTTTTTACTTTAATAATTCTAATATCTTTCTGGGAGGAAAAAATGGTATTATTTCTTTTTCACCGCCCGCAATGAAAAGAAATAAGTGGTCGCCGTTGCCTGTTATTTCCGAATTTAAAATCCAGAACGAAGAAGTATTTCCGGAAATGGAAATCAATGGGGAAATTCCGCTCTCCAAAGATCTGAATTATGGAAAAGAGATAGAACTTACTCATAAAAACCGCAATTTTTCGATTCAGTTTTCGGCTCCTTCATTTGCAAATGAAAAGCTGAATAAGTTTCAATATATGCTGGAAGGTTTTGATAAATATTGGATTACCGCTAACAGTACTTCCAGAATAGTACAATATACCAATCTTTATCCCGGAAATTATGTATTTAAAATAAAATCCAGCAACAGTGACGGATACTGGAGTAAAACGGTTTCTTATAAAATAAAAATTCTGCCGCCCTTTTGGCTGACGCCGACCTCTTTTTTACTGTTTTTTGCACTTTTATTGGGTGTTTTTTATTTCATTAGAAAAGAAATCAAAAACAGAATTCGTTTAAAACAGGAACTGCTGACAGAGAAAGTAAACAGAGAGCATGATGTTAAGCTAAACAATGAAAAATTACGTTTCTTCACCAATATTTCGCATGAATTAAGAACGCCGTTAACGCTTATTTTAGGTCCGGCCAAACAGCTGCTGGATGAAAGCAATAACGCAACCGATTATGAAAAAAGCAGATACAATCTGATTTATCAAAATGCCAGCAGGCTACTGAATCTGGTAAATCAGGTTTTGGATTTTAGAAAAGCACAATCAGGGGAATTAAAACTTAAAGTGACTAAAACCGATATTCTGGCTTATTCGAAAAATATTTTTGACTCCTTTAAAGAAATGGCTTATGATAAAAAGATTAAGCTTAATTTTATTTCTGAAGATGATGAAATAAACGGCTGGCTGGATAATGACAAATATGATAAAATTCTATACAATCTATTATCAAATGCCTTAAAGTTTACGAATAAAAATGGAAATGTCGATTTGTACATCAGGCTGAAAGCTACGGTTGAAGACATTTTAGTGATCGAAGTAACCGACGATGGAATCGGAATTCCGTTAAAAAGTCAGGATAAAATTTTTAAGCGCTTCTATCAGGCCACAAACAGTAAAGCCAATAATACCGGATCGGGTATTGGTTTGTCTTTGGTAAAATCTTTAGTGGCAATTCATAAAGGAATAATTTCTGTAGAAAGCACACCGGGAAAGGGAAGTACATTTAGGGTAGAAATTCCTGTTGACCGTGATTCTTACGAGCATAAAGAAGTGTTTGAATACGCGCTTAAAAATGACAATCTAAGTATGCTTATTCCGGAAAAAGCAGCTAAGAAAATCATTCAGAATACAGATCTTAAAGAGAAAATACTGGTTATTGAAGACAACAGTGAGCTTAGAAAATATCTGGTCGACTATTTGTCCGATTATTATAAAGTTTACGATGCAGAAAATGGTGAAGAAGGTTTGAAAATCTGCCGGCAAATTAAACCCGTCTTATGCGTTGCAGATGTCATGATGCCCGTTATGGACGGACTGGAATTTTGCAGGGAACTTAAGAATGATGAATTCATCAGTCATATTCCGGTTGTAATGCTCACTGCACTTGCTGAAAATTTGGATAAAGTAAAAGGGTATGATATGGGAGCTGATAGCTACTTGGTAAAACCTTTTGAACCGTTATTGCTTAAAACGGTCATTGAAAATATGATCAGGTCAAGATTAGAACTCAAACAAAAATTCTCCGGAGAAGTAGAAGGTAAGATTAGCATGCTTACACATTCTCCAATTGATGAAGAATTTATGGAAAAAGTGACTACTTTAATCAATAATAATTTAAGTGAAGTAGATCTTTCCACAGAATTTTTATGCGATAAACTGGGCGTGAGCTCTTCAAAATTATATCGAAAAATTAAGGAACTGACCGATTTGGCTCCAAACGAATTTATTAGAACCATTCGTTTAAAAAAGTCAGCAGAATTACTCAAAAGTAAAAAGTATAATGTTTCTGAAGTAACCAATTTAGTTGGCTTTAATGATCCTTTATATTTCAGTCGATGTTTTAAAAAACAGTTTGGTTTCCCGCCAAGTAAGCTGATCAATTAATTTTCCTTTTCTATTATCTGAACCATTCTTTGTCAAAGTTTTAAACCTTGACAAAGATATCCTGAACATAAACATAGCCCGCGGTTTCAGCCGTGGGAACGTAATATATAACCATAATCTAATTTTCTCCTGCTATGTCCCCGTGGTTGAAACCACGGGCTATATTTGAACTTGGATTCCCCAATCTTTCATTTCAATATTCAAAACATTGCCCGCGGTTTCAACCGTGGGAACGTAATGTATATCTGTAATCTAATTTCTCCTGTTATGTCTCCCGTGGTTGAAACCACGGGCTATATTTGAACTTGGATTCCCAATCTTTCATTTTAATATTCAAAACACAGCCCGTGGTTTCAACCGTGGGAACGTAATATATAACCATAATCTAATTTTCTTCTGTTATGTCTCCCGTGGTTGAAACCTCGGGAACACATCAAAATAATCATCTAAACAATTGCAAAAATCCTACAATAATAAAAATCATCCATGTTTTTGATGTATTAATCCATTTTGAACGGTACAGGTAATTCTATTTTTGTCTTATAACTTTAAACTTTTCAGCATTATGAAAAAGCATATAGACACAGACAATCCATTGAATAATTTAGATGAATGGGAAGATGATTTGTTATTACGATATCCTGATCCTTCAGAAAGTATACCGGAGAAGCAAAAGGAAGAATTCAGAAATTATGTTGATTCGGAAAGACTGGAAACGGTTAAGGAGTTTTACAGAATAAACCATACCTATCAGACTTATGATTTTGTATGCAGCAAAGAGCAGGAGTTTTTACAATTCAATAAAAAAGAAATGTCAATCTGGGAAGCGGTTGATTTTTTAAACACACTCGTAGACGACAGTGACCCGGATATAGATTTAGATCAGACACAGCACCTCTTACAGACTTCAGAAGCAATTCGGGCAGATGGTCATCCGGATTGGTTTGT
Organism: Flavobacterium circumlabens; assembly: GCF_004345565.1. Taxonomy (GTDB): domain Bacteria; phylum Bacteroidota; class Bacteroidia; order Flavobacteriales; family Flavobacteriaceae; genus Flavobacterium; species Flavobacterium circumlabens. The sequence continues at coordinate 168,614 of NZ_SLWA01000009.1, forward strand.
ACTTACGGGTTTCATTCATGACCTGGGTAAAATTTTATGTTTGTTTGGAGAGCCTCAGTGGGCAGTTGTCGGCGATACATTTCCGGTGGGCTGTGCATATTCAGATAAAATTGTTTATTCGGAGTTTTTTAAAGAAAACCCCGATTATACAGATAAAAGATTCAATACCAAATTCGGTATTTACACCCAAAACTGCGGACTGGATAATGTGAAAATGAGCTGGGGACATGACGAATATTTATATCAGATCATGAAAGATTATCTGCCGGATCCGGCTTTATACATGATTCGCTATCATTCCTTTTATTCACAGCATAAAGAAAATGCCTATTCCCATTTAATGAATGAAAAAGACATAGAAATGTTTGATTGGGTTAAAAAGTTCAATCCGTACGATTTGTATACTAAAGCTCCCGTTAAGCAAGATGTAAAAGAATTGCTTCCTTATTATAAAGAATTGGTGACTAAATATTTACCTGAGAAATTGAAGTTCTAGAATATTAAAAATTTCATTTGAAAGCTATCTAAAACCAAAATAATGCATAAAATCAAAATCAATATATTTTTATTACCCCTGCTGCTGCTTTGCGGAACTTTTGCTTTTGCTCAGGAGAAGGATCGTAATGATTGGGAAAATCCTCAGGTGTTTCAAATTAACAGAGAGCCGGCGCGCGCTGCTTTTCTTCCTTATGCAGATGAAATTTCGGCTATAAGCGATAAATATGAAAACTCGCCCTGGTATTTTTCTTTAAATGGTAAATGGAAATTTTCCTGGTCACCAACACCAGATCAGCGACCAAAGGATTTTTACAAAACAGATTTCAGTACGTTGCATTGGAAAGAACTTCAGGTGCCATCCAATTGGGAACTGAATGGTTACGGTGTACCAATTTATACCAATATTACGTATCCTTTCGAAAGAAATCCACCGTTTATAAATCATTGGGATAATCCTGTCGGGTCTTATAAAAAAGATTTTGTACTGCCTGAAAATTGGAAAAACCGACATGTTTTTCTTCATTTTGAAGCAGGAACATCAGCCATGTATATTTGGGTGAATGGTCAAAAAGCAGGGTATGCCGAAAACACCAAAAGCCCGGCAGAATTTGATATTTCAAGGTATTTAAAACCCGGGAAAAATGATTTAGCAATAGAAGTGTACAGATGGAGTGATGGCTCTTATCTGGAAGATCAGGATTTCTGGAGACTTTCCGGAATCGACAGAAATGTTTATTTGTATAGCACAGATAATATTCGCATTTCAGATTTTTTTGCCAGACCAGACTTAGATGCGAAGTACAAAAACGGAAGTTTGAATGTAGAAGTAAGTTTAAAAAATCTAACATCAATAGCGGTTAACAATCAAAAATTGACTGCAAAACTGGTAGATGCTTCAGGAAAAAATGTGTTTACAAAAGAACTTTATGTCAATTTTGAAGCGTCAAAAATTCAGACTATTAATTTTTCTCAGAATGTATCCAATCCAAAATTATGGAGCAGTGAAACGCCAAATTTATACACTTTGGTTTTGACTTTAAAAAATGCAAAAGGAGATATTGTAGAAAGTGTTTCCTCTCAAATCGGATTCAGAAAAGTAGAATTAAAAGGCGGGCAATTATTAGTAAACGGAGTTCGATTGATGGTTCATGGTGTTAATATCCATGAACATAATCCGGTAACAGGACATTATCAGGACGAAGCTACGATGATGAAAGATATCAGGATGATGAAGCAGCTAAACATTAATTCAGTGCGCTGCAGTCACTATCCGAACAATATTACATGGGTAAAATTATGTAACAAATACGGTTTGTTTTTGGTGGATGAAGCCAATATCGAAAGCCATGGAATGGGAGTGGAGGGACAGCCTCTAATTTGGATGAATCCAAAAACTAATCCGGGTTATCTTCCGGAATGGAGAGAAGCACATTTAGACCGAATTTACAGCCTGGTAGAAAGAGATAAAAATATGCCATCGGTAATTATTTGGTCATTAGGCAATGAAAGTGCCAATGGACCAGTTTTTCATGAGGCTTATAAATGGATCAAAAAAAGAGATACTACAAGACTGGTTCAGTTTGAACAGGCAAAAGAAAACGAAAACACAGATATTGTATGTCCGATGTATCCAACCATTGCTTACATGAAAGAATATGCGGCGCGTAAAGAAGTAAGTCGTCCGTATATCATGTGTGAGTATTCACACGCCATGGGAAACAGCAGCGGTAATTTTCAGGAATACTGGGATATTATTCGCGCAAGCAAAAATATGCAGGGTGGGTTTATCTGGGACTGGGTAGATCAGGGATTTGAAACGACTGATGAGGCAGGCAGAAAATACTGGGCTTATGGCGGTGATATGGGAAGCCAGAATTATCTCAATGACGAAAATTTTTGTCACAACGGATTGGTTTATCCAGATCGTACACCACATCCCGGGGCATTTGAAGTAAAAAAAGTATATCAGGATATTTTATTTAATGCCGTGGATATCAAAAACGGAGTAATTGAAATTGTAAACGATTTCGGATTTACCAACCTGAGCAAATACAACTTTAACTATGAGATTTTAGAAAACGGAAAAGTAATCAAAGAAGGTACCATCAATGTGGTTTTAGAGCCGAAAACAAAAAAGAAGTTTAAGCTTGATTTACCAAAATTAGAGTCAAAAGAAGGAACAGAATATGTATTGAATGTTTTTGCTTACACCAAAACAGGTTCTGAATTACTGCCTCAGCATTTTGAAATTGCCAAAGAACAGTTTGTTATCGAAGACTCCAACTATTTTGCAAAACAAGAAAAGGTAAATGCATCTAAAATTCAGGAGGAAAAAGAGCAGTTTGTACTGACTTCAGACAATGTCGTTATAAAAATCAGCAAATCAACCGGATTAATTTCTTTCTATAGTTTAAAAGGCGAAGAGTACTTTAAACAATATCCGGAACCCAATTTCTGGAGAGCACCAACCGATAATGATATTGGAAATAAAATGCAGATTAGAACAAACGTATGGAGAACGGCGGGTAAGAATACTACTTTAGAAAATATTCAGCTGACGGAGGAAAACGGAAAAAAATATGTGATTGCCAAATTAAAACTGAACGATGTTGCTTCTGATTATGCAATCAGATATTCTTTAGGAAACGATGGTGCTTTAGAAATACAGGCGTCTTATAAAAAAGGCAGCAATCCGTTACCGGAATTACCACGTTTCGGAATGATTTTCACTTTAAAAAACACGTTAGAAAACCTGGATTATTATGGAAGAGGACCTTTAGAAAATTATCCGGATAGAAAAACAGCTGCATTCAAAGGAATTTATAACAGTAAAGTTGCAGACCAGTATGTGCCTTATACACGCCCACAGGAAAATGGATACAAAACAGATATACGCTGGTTTAAATTGTCAAGCAATACAGGAAACGGCCTGGAAATAAAAGGTCTGCAGCCTTTAGGCATGAGTACTCTGAATAATTATCCGGCTGATTTTGACGGGGGAATTTCTAAAAAGAATATTCATTCCAGCGATATTACACCTCGAAATGAAGTTGTCGTTTGTGTCGATTTAACACAGCGCGGATTGGGAGGAGACAACAGTTGGGGATTGCCACCACACGAACAATATGTATTGACGCAAAGCGAATACAGCTACGGATTTGTTATAAAACCAATTTTTTAAAGTTTACAGTCTCATGTTGACAGTTTACAGTCTCAGTCTCAATTTGCACTGACGACTGACAACTGCGACTGAAAACCGCGACCGAATACTAAAAAAAACTATCAACTGACCACTGAATACTAAAAAAATGAGTAACACTACAAATGGAAGATTAGTTTCTTTAGATGCGCTTCGCGGATTTGTTATGTTTTGGATTATGAGCGGTGAACATATCATTCATGCTCTGGCAAAAACGGCTCCAATTCCTGTTTTTATATGGATGTCATCGCAACTGCATCACGCGGAATGGAATGGGATTACATTTTACGATATGATTTTTCCCGTCTTTCTGTTTGTTGCAGGAGTATCGATGCCCTATTCTTTTGAAAAGAAAATGCAGCTGGCTGGTGTAAAAACACCACAAGAATTACCGGGTAACGAAAAGCGAAAAATTTACTTATCAATGCTCAAAAGAACCTGTATTTTATTGGTTCTGGGATTTGTAGTAAATGGATTGCTGCGATTTGACGGTTTCGATCAAACGCGTTTTGCAAGTGTTTTAGGAAGAATTGGTCTGGCCTGGTTTTTAGCCGGAATCCTCTATTTAAATTTTGATTTTAAAAAACAGCTAATCTGGTTCTTCGGTATTTTGATTGGTTACTATGTCGCGATGAAATGGATTCCCGTACCCGATTTTGGTGCTGGAATTCTGACCAAAGAAGGATCACTGGAAGGATATATTGACCGTCTGTTTTTACCGGGCAGACTGCACAGTACTGTTTATGATCCGGAAGGAATACTCTCTACCATACCTGCAGTTGCTACAGCTTTATTGGGCGTCTTTACAGGAACATTTTTAAAAGCAAAAGTTGCTTTTTCGGTAGAATTTAAATTGTTTTTAATGACTCTTACGGCGGTGCTTCTCATTATTGCAGGCTTGATTTGGGATATTAATTTCCCAATCAATAAACATTTATGGACAAGTTCATTTGTGTGTTTTGTCGGCGGATTCAGCATTTTGTTTTTTGTCTTTTTTTATTTGATAATTGACCTTTTTGGTTTTCGTAAATGGGCATTTCCTTTAATCTTAATCGGTTCAAATTCTATTTTAATTTACATCGCTGCTGAGGGCTTAGTAGATTTTAAACATACAGCAGATTACGTCTTTGGCGGACTTATACATTTTCTGCCGCTCATTTGGCAGCCTGTATTTGCCGCTTTATCGGTAACAGTTGTACAGCTTATTTTACTGTACTTTTTATATAAAAGGAAATGGTTTCTAAAAATTTAAGAGACATTAAATTTTAAATACATTTTACTAACTAACCACACAATAACCACGCATCATGAATGTATTACAAACCGCAGATTACATTGTTTTCTTTATTTACTTTGTCATAGTCACCGCTTATGGAATGTATATATACAAAAGCAAGAAAACCGCAGCGACAAGCTCCAACGAATATTTTTTAGCCGAAGGATCACTTACCTGGTGGGCCATTGGAGCCTCATTGATCGCTTCCAATATTTCAGCAGAACATTTTATTGGCATGAGCGGTTCAGGTTTCGCCATCGGACTTGCAATTGCTTCTTACGAATGGATGTCTGCCGCCACATTAATTATCGTGGCGATGTTTATTTTACCGATTTATCTTAAAAATAAAATATTTACCATGCCGCAGTTTCTGGCCAAAAGATACAGCGGAACAGTAAGTACTATTATGGCCATTATCTGGCTGTTAATTTATGTATTTGTAAATCTTACTTCTATAATTTACTTAGGCGCTTTAGCTATTTCATCTATTGCGCCGGTCAGCTTTCAGTTTTGTGTTATTGCGCTGAGTTTATTCTCTGTGATTGTAACTTTGGGCGGTATGAAAGTAATTGGATACACCGATATGTTCCAGGTTATCGTATTAATTTTAGGCGGATTAGTAACAACTTATTTGGCACTGACTTTACTATCAGATCAGTTTGGTTTTGGAAAAGACATTCTAAAAGGACTGGCTATTATTGCCGAGGAAGCGCCTGGACATTTGCACATGATTTTAGACAAATCAAATCAGCATTATAATGAACTGCCGGGAATGTCTGTTTTGATAGGAGGCATGTTAATCAATAATCTGGCGTATTGGGGGTGCAATCAATATATTGTTCAGAGAGCTTTGGGAGCCGATTTAAAAACGGCCCGTAAAGGAATTTTATTTGCCGCTTTCCTAAAATTATTAGTTCCAATTATTGCTGTTTTACCGGGTATTGCGATGTTCGTGATGCATTCCAACGGAATGTTTCAACAGGAAATGGCAGATGCTGCCGGAGTTTTAAAACCGGATCATGCGTATCCTACTTTAATGAATTTACTCCCTGCAGGATTAAAAGGTGTAGCTTTAGCAGCTCTTACAGCAGCGATTGTAGCTTCTCTGGCTGGAAAAGCAAATAGTATTTCGACTATTTTTTCTTTAGATATTTATAAAAAATATTTTAATTCCCAGGCAACAGAAAAAAAGCTGGTACGTACCGGAAGATGGTGTGTGGTGGTCTGTATGATCATTGCCGCTATCGTAGCGCCGGCATTAAAATCATTAGATCAGGCGTATCAATTTATACAGGAATATGTCGGGTTCTTTTCACCCGGAGTTTTAGCGGTTTTTTTATTGGGAATGTTCTGGAAAAAAACAACGCCATCGGCTGGACTTGCCGGAGCATTGTTAACAGTACCGCTCGCTGCTATATTGAAATTCCTGCCTATGTGGACAGATGGAGCCTTTCCTGATTACCCTTTCTTAGACAGAATGACAATGGTTTTCTTTTTAATTGTATTCATCATGGTCGGTATTAGTCTGGCAAAACCAGTGTCTGAAGAAGAGGCTCAAATCCATGAAATAGAAGTCGATAACTCGATGTTTAAAGTCTCCTCAGAGTTTATTGTCGGCTCTTTTATTATTAGTGGAGTATTAGTCGCTTTATATACCGTTTTTTGGTAATCTTAAAAAGAAATAATTATGGATATTTATAACAAACAAATTTTCAGGAGTTTCATCATTTTGTTTTTTCTTTTACAGTTAAGTTTCAATTCAGAAATGTATGCTTTTAAAAGAAAAGATTATTTGGTGACTGCCTATGGCGCTGTAGGAGACGGTAAAACTTTAAATACAAAAGCCATTCAGAAAGCCATTGATGCCGCTAACAAAAATAAAGGCGGAAAAGTTGTGTTTTCTAAAGGTGAATTTTTATCAGGAAGTATAGTCTTAAAAAGCGGAGTGGAATTGTTTTTTGAAGAAGGAGCCATTTTGTTAGGAAGTACCAACCCGGAAGATTATCCGAAGTATGAAGGAATTAGAGCTTTGATTATAGCCAATGAAGCAAAAAATATTGCAGTAAACGGAAAAGGAAGCATAGATGGACAAGGAAGAGAACTGGCATTGGCAATTGACAGTCTGCATCATACGGGAGTTCGAATTGATCCCAAATACAATTACAGGAGAATGCGCCCCGAAGACGGAAGAGGAAAATTGATTTCGTTTGTAAAATGCGATTCGATCACCATGATCAATATCACCTTAAAAGACAGTCCGGGCTGGGTACAGTGTTTTACAAATTGTAAAAACATTGTAATTGATTCAATGAAAGTCAATAGCACTGCCTATTGGAATAATGACGGAATTGACATTGACGGCTGCGAAAATGTCCGAATAACCAATTGCAATGTAAACGCGGCAGATGACGGTATTTGTCTGAAATCGGAGTCACCCGGATTACAGAATAATAACATTTACATCGCTAACTGCAGGATCAGATCGAGTGCCAATGCGGTTAAATTTGGTACAGGTTCTTATGGCAGTTTCAAAAACGTCACTATTGAAAATATTAAAGTTTTTGATACTTTCCGATCGGCTATTGCAATTGAATCTGTAGATGGTGCCGAAATTGAGAATATTAAAGTTTCTAACATTACGGCTGTAAATACAGGAAATGCAATATTGATTCGTTTAGGTCACAGAAATGGGGATCAGCCGGGTTATATCAAAAACGTATCCATTAAAAACGTAAAAGCACAGATTCCTTTTGGCCGTCCAGATATGGATTATGATTTGCGCGGACCGGAAGTGGACTATTTCCATAATCCGTTTCCGGCTTCTATTGCCGGAATTCCGGGGCATCTTATTGAAAATGTGACTTTAGAAAATATTGAAATTACCTATCCGGGAAGAGCCTCAAAAGGAATGGCGTATCACCCTTTAAGCCGATTGAAAGATGTAAAAGAAAACATAAACGGTTATCCTGAATTTACCATGTTTGGAGAATTACCTTCCTGGGGATTTTATGTGCGTCACGTAAACGGAATCGAAATGAAGAATATAAAACTCATTTTGGAGAAAGAAGATTTTCGCCCGGCCTTTGTTTTTGATGATGTAAAAAATCTTACAATGAAAGCTATTGAAGTTCCTTCGGATAAAACCAATCAAATTGTTTTTAAAGATGTTTCATCTACCAATCTGGACAGTGAATCTTTAAAAAGAAAAACAGAACCAGAACAGAATAAATTTGAATTGCCTATAAAATAAATTTTCCTAATATTAAGATAGCCCGCGGTTTCAAACGTAGGAAACATAGAGATTCATCTTAATCAACCTTTTGGCGGGATTAAAAAATAAATTAAAAGTAATGAAAAAGAAATCTATAATCGCAATCCTGATTTTTTGTATTTCCCTGACCTTTTCGGCACAGAATGTTTACGACGTTAAAAAATACGGAGCCAAAGGTGATGGCAAAACCAATGATGCGGCGGCCATTCAAAAAGCAATTGATGCCTGTAGTAAAACCGGCGGAAGAGTTTTAATTCCGGCGCCGTTTACCTTTTTGGCCGGACCAATTGAAGTAAAATCAAGAGTGGATCTGCATATTCAAGCCGGTGCTAAATTATTAGCAAGTCCGGATGAAAAGTTATATACAAAAAGCGCTTTCAGAACGAATCCGGGTGAAGGGACAATTTGGATTGGAGGAGAAAATGTAGTGGATTTTACCATTAGCGGAAGCGGAAAAATAGATGGAAATGGAATTTCATTTATGGGGGAAGAACTGGAAGATTCCTATGTTTTAAAACCTTTTAACGTGCTCGATCCACGACCTCACGTATTGACAATTACAGGAGGAAAAAATATAAGAATCAAAGATGTTCATATCGGAAATTCGGCCTATTGGACCATTCATTTGGTTGGCTGTAACGATGTCGTAATCAGCGGAATTACTTTATTGAATAGTTTAAAAGTCCGTAACAGTGACGGTATCGATTTGGATCATTCCAAAAATGTGAGAATCAGCGATTGTTATATCGAAAGTGGTGATGATTGTATCTGTTTAAAAAACAGAAGAGAGTTTGAAGAATTTGGTGCCTGCGAAAATATTACAGTTACCAATTGTACGATGACCAGCAGCAGCTGTGCGATTAAAATTGGTTCAGAAAATATGGACGCAATCAGACAAGTGGTTTTCAATAATTGTATCATTAAAAACAGCAATCGCGCTTTGGGAATTCAAAATAGAGATGAAGGAACCGTAAGTGATGTTATTTTTTCTAATATCATTATTGAAAGTAAATTGACGACAGATACCTGGTGGGGAAAGGCAGAACCAATTTATGTAACGGCTTTCAGCAGAGCGAAAGGGAATCATAAAGATGCCAACTGGCGTTTTCCAAAAGGAGCAACAGAAGGAAAAGTAGGCGAAATAAAAAACATCTATTTTTCTAATATTCAGTGTACAGGAGAAAATGGCGTATTTGTAAGCGGAGAATCAAAAGATAAAATCAAGAATATTGTTTTTGATAATGTGAGTGTTTTTATTGATAAAATCACGTCTTTTCCGGGTGGAGTATATGACAGACGACCTTCTAATGTCGAAGGTTTTGTAAAAGGAAGTACTTCGGGATTTTATTTTGATTCGGCAGAAAGTATTAAAGTGCAGAATTGTACGGTACAATGGGGGAAAAATAAACCGGAATATTTTAAATACGCAGTCGAAAGTAAGAATATAGATGAATTAATCATAACAAATTTAGACGGACAATCAGCTTTTCCCGCTAAATTAGAGGCAGTAAAAAAATAATCAGTTCCATTTCAAAAACTATGAAAAATAATATTCGTACAAAATTTACTATTTGCAGTTTACTATTAAGCAGTTTTTGTGTAAATGCTCAAACAACGATCTTAGAAGTTGATGCCACAAAGACTATTGCCAAAATCCAGCCTACTATGTTCGGGTTGTTTTTTGAAGATATCAATTTTGCGGCAGATGGCGGATTATATGCTGAAATGATTAAAAACAGATCTTTTGAATTTGACAAACCTTTCATGGGATGGGATCAGCCCAATACAAAAAGATCTTCTTTGAATAAGGAATCGGGTAGTGCTACGCCAATCAGCTTATCGGCAAATAATACTAATTTTTGCAGGGTAGAAATTAATAATGATCAAGGTTTTGCTTTGCTAAATGAAGGTTTCAGGGGAATGGGCGTTAAAAGGGAGGCAAAATACAATTTTTCTTTAAAAGCGGCCAATCACAATTCAGCCATTAAAAAGATTATAATTCAGCTTATTGATAAAGATCATAAAGTGATTGGAGAAACGGGCATTGTTCCAAAATCAGATCAATGGAGTAATTATTCGGCACAAATGACAGCGACTCAAACCGAAGCAAAAGCAAAGCTTAAAATAACTTTTGAAGGAACAGGAACTATAGATTTAGATATGATTTCACTTTTTCCTGAAGATACCTGGAAGAACAGAAAAAACGGACTTCGTAAAGATTTGGTGCAGCTTTTATATGATATGAAACCCGGTTTTTTACGTTTTCCGGGAGGCTGTATTGTGGAAGGAAGAACATTATCAGACCGTTATCAATGGAAAAAATCAGTTGGAAATGTAGAGGAAAGAAAAACCATGATGAACCGTTGGAATGTAGAATTCAATCACAAACAAACTCCCGATTATTTTCAAAGTTTTGGATTAGGCTTTTTTGAATATTTCCAGCTTTCAGAAGATATTGGGGCAGAACCGCTTCCGATTCTGAGCTGCGGAATGGCTTGTCAGTACAATACAGGAGAATTGGCTCCATTAAATGAACTTGATCCGTATGTGCAGGACGCTTTAGATCTGATTGAATTTGCCAATGGTGCTGTTACTACAAGCTGGGGGAAAATCCGATCAGATATGGGACATCCAAAATCATTTAATCTAAAATATATTGGAGTTGGAAACGAGCAATGGGGACCGGATTACATTGACAGGTATAAAGTTTTTGAGAAAGCAATAAAAGCAAAATATCCGGATATCATTATTGTTTCAGGAAGCGGACCTTCTCCGGATGGTGAACATTTTGATTTTGCGATGCAGGAACTTAAAAAACTGAATGCGGAACTTGTCGATGAACATTATTATCAAAGCCCGAAATGGTTTAGAGAAAACGCCGGACGTTATGATAATTATGACAGAAAAGGCCCTAAAATATTTGCAGGAGAATATGCGGCACAAAGTGTGTCAGGAGCCAATCCGAATAACAGAAATAATTGGGAATGCGCATTCTCTGAAGCTGCTTTTATGACCGGACTGGAACGAAATGCAGAAGTAGTTCATTTAACTTCTTACGCACCTTTAATGGCTCATGAAGATGCCTGGCAGTGGACTCCCGACATGATTTGGTTCAACAATTTAGAATCCTATGGTTCCGCCAATTATTATGTGCAGCAATTATTTTCAACCAATAAAGGAACAGATTTGTTAAGCATTACAAAAGATGGAAAACCTTTAAAGGGACAAAACGATTTATATGCATCGGCAGTAAAAGATGCAGACAGCAAAGAAATAATTGTGAAATTGGTAAATACAGCCGAATCAGCACAAGATGTTAGTCTTGATTTAAAAGGAGCAAAATTAGGATCAAAAGAAACAATTATTAGACTTGTAAGTCCAAATACGCAAGATGAAAATACATTTGCAGATCCGAAAAAGATAACTCCAAAACAAAGTGAGTACAAAATTACAAAAGGAAATCAGCAATTAAATCTTCCGGCTTATTCGGTAACCGTCTTAAAAATGAAAATGATTTAAGGATTCAATAGGTTTAAAGGTTTATTTTCAAATTAAATTAAAAATGTATGGGGTACAATTCTCTAAAAAAAAGTCTTTTTTTGCTGCTGATGACAGCAGGATTTTCTTGCTATTCACAACAGGATTTAAAATTGCAATACAACCAGCCAGCTGTTGAATGGACGGAAGCTTTACCTATAGGAAACGGTACACTTGGCGCAATGGTTTTTGGAAGAACAGATACTGAATTAATTCAATTGAATGAAGCTACTTTGTGGAGCGGCGGACCGGTGCAGAAAAATGTAAATCCGGATGCTTTTAAAAATCTTGCTCTGATCAGGGAAGCACTAACGGATGAAAATTTTGAAAAAGCGTATGGTTTGACCAAGAATATGCAGGGTGCTTACAGCGAAAGTTTTATGCCGTTGGGAGACCTTATCCTGACACAGGATTTTGATGGAAAGAAGCCAGATTTATACAAAAGAAGCCTGGATATACAAACCGGATTGGCGGTGACCACTTTTAATATTGGCGGCGTGAACTACCAAAGAGAAATATTTGCTTCGGCACCTGCACAGTGTATTGTTATTAAACTTTCGGCAGATCAGATACAAAAACTCTCTGTGGTAATTGATGCCGCAAGTCTTTTAAGAAATGAAAAATCAATACAAAATCAATCACTGGTTTTAAAAGGAAAAGCACCTTCACATGCCGACCCTAGTTATATAGATTACAATAAAGAACCCATTGTTTATGATGACGTAACAGGCTGTAGAGGAATGCGTTTTGAATTAATTATTAAACCAGTTATCAAAGACGGTGAGATAAGTTATGATGGAAATAAATTAATTATTAAAAAAGCATCTGAAATTGTACTTTTCGTTTCAGCAGCAACCAGTTTCAATGGATTTGATAAATGTCCGGACAGTCAGGGAAAAGACGAACATCAATTGGCTGAAAGTCCTCTTAAAAAAGCTGTTGCCAAAAAGTACGATCGTTTATTAAAAGAGCATATTGCAGATTTTCAGAAGTTCTTTAACAGAGTTTCATTAAAACTCAATGAAAAAGAAACCAATAAATCTAATCTGCCCACAGATACAAGATTAGAACAATATGAAAAAGGAGAAAAAGATGCCGGACTAGAGGCTTTGTTTTTTCAGTATGGACGCTATTTATTAATTTCGTCTTCGCGTACACATCATACGCCCGCCAACTTGCAGGGAATATGGAACAATAAACTTCGCGCACCCTGGAGCAGCAACTACACGACAAATATTAATTTACAGATGAATTACTGGCCTGTTGAATCAGGAAGTTTGTCTGAATTGTTTTTTCCGCTTGACGAATTCATTAAAAATGTTTCCGTAACAGGAGCCGAAACTGCCAAAAGTTTTTACCATGCTAATGGCTGGGTATTGCATCATAATTCAGATATATGGGCAACAACAAATCCAGTAGGCGATTTTGGAAAAGGAGATCCTATGTGGGCAAATTGGTATATGGGTGCCAATTGGTTAAGCAGACATTTATGGGAACATTATGAATATACCGGCGATAAGAACTATCTAAAAAAAGTGTATCCAATTATAAAAGGTGCTGCAGAATTTAGTTTAGACTGGTTGCAAAAAGACAAGAAAGGTTATTTGGTAACCATGCCTTCAACTTCTCCTGAAAATAAATATTATTATAATGGAAAAAAAGAAGGTGTTGTAACAACAGCTTCAACGATGGATATTGGAATTATAAAAGATTTATTTAAAAATACCATCGAAGCCTCTAAAGTACTCAATACCGATTTAGAATTCAGGCAAAATGTAAGTCAGGCTGCAGATCAATTACTTCCTTTTAAAATAGGAAGCAAAGGACAACTTCAGGAATGGTATAAAGATTTTGAAGATGTAGATCCGCATCACAGGCATACTTCCCATTTATATGCTTTACATCCGGCTAATTTAATTTCGCCTTTAAAAACCCCGGAATTGGCTATGGCCGCAAAGAAAACATTAGAATTGCGCGGCGATGACGGTACAGGGTGGAGTCTTGCGTGGAAAGTCAATATGTGGGCAAGACTTTTAGACGGGAATCATGCTTATACATTGTTTAAAAATCAGTTAAGACTCACTAAAGAGAATGACACACAATATAATAGACATGGAGGATGTTATCCTAATCTTTTTGATGCACATCCGCCTTTTCAGATAGACGGAAATTTTGCCGGAACCGCTGGCGTTATTGAGATGTTAATGCAAAGTCAGAATAAAGAAATTCATCTTCTGCCCGCTCTGCCAGATGCCTGGACAGACGGCGAAATAAAAGGTATTACGGCAAAAGGCAGTTTTATTTTAGATATAAAATGGAATAACGGTAAAATGAGCAATACCAGAATCTTATCTAATAATGGAGGTACTTGCAGTGTAAGGTCGCAAGAGCCATTTATAATTGAAAAACTTAATATTAAAAGTGAGAAATCATCTATTGGTTATACTGCTGTATTTGAAACTCAAAAAGGAATGACTTATACAATAACGCCATTTCAATAGCTTGCAAATTTAAGGCAGGGGGGAGAATAGTTGAATTTGGTATATGACATAAAAATTCGTTGTTTTTTTAATTGTTTTTATCTCACCAATTAGACAGAACCATTTCTCTTCCGGATTGTTTTTAGAAGGACATTTTCTTAAAGATAGATAAGTACGGATATTTTTGACGAACAATAAAAATGGATTTTTTGACCTTACTTTTCTGAAATATTATGCTTACACCAATAAAGATTTCACCGCTTTAGAAAGTACTCTAAAATTGTTATTTGTTCCAAAATCTGAAAGAGCTTGTATTGATGGAGATAGTATTGAGAAGTATGGTGTATTTATATACCTTCAACATCAATTGCGAATTCATTACTATTAGGTATCAGACCATAAGTTTAGATAAATAGGCTATGCCACAATTTTACATACAATAAAAATGACCAGTTTCATTTTTTATTATAGATATTTCACTTCTTATTTGTGTACATGAAATAAAAGTTTAATTTTACTTTTAAACTTTACATACTTTCTTCTTGTCAGTACAAAATAATCCTTCCTAATTATTTAGACAAGTTTAATTAAAGAATGCATTTTAAGTGCTTATTTTTTATTTACAAAACTCAAAATTTCATGTATCAATTTGTAAAATATATTTTGATGCTTTTTTTGGCATCCTTAAGTTTAATATCCTGTAAACAAAAACAGGGGGACAAGATAAAAGTCGGGTTTTCTCAGGCCATGACTACTGACGATTGGCGCAAGCAAATGAACAGCTCTATAAAAATTGAAGCTTCATTGCGACCTGAGGTCGATTTAAAAATTAGTGATGCCAATAACAACATCAATAAACAGATTGAAGATATAGAGCGATTTATTTCTAATAAGGTGGATGTTATTGTTGTATCTCCAATTCAATCTAAACCTTTAACAGCTGTTGTAGAAAAATCAATAAAAGCCGGAATTCCGGTCCTTGTTGTAGACAGAAAAATTGAGGGTGAAAACTACACCGCCTATCTTGGAGCCGACAATATTGAAATTGGCAGAATTGCTGCCCGATATATCATTTCGCATAGTAAAGGTTCAGGTAAAATCATTGAAATTACCGGAGCAAATGGTTCATCACCTGCCTATGAGCGCAGTCTGGGATTTAGTCAGATAATTAATGAAAGTAAGCTTTTCAAAATAGAAAACACTATTCAGGGTGACTGGGAAGGAGAATCGGTTAAGGAACCGCTAAAGGCTCTTCTTTTACGAAATCCAAATGTAGAATATATTTTTGCCCATAATGACCGTATGGCTTTAAGTGCTTGGGAAACTGCTAAAACTGTAGGTTTGGAAAACAAAATTAAATTTATAGGAGTTGATGGACTGAACACTGTTAATGGCGGGATAGAATTAGTAAAAAGCGGTGTTTTAGACGGGACCATTTTATATCCGACGGGAGGAAACGAAGCATTGAAATTGGCTCTGAAAATGTATAATAAAGAGCCAATTTCTAAGAATAATATTCTGAATACAATTGTTATCGATCAGAATAATGCTGAAATTATAGAAAACCAAATGGATAAAGTTGATCAGCAACAATTGGTTATTGAGACACAACAAGGTGCGATAAAAGTACAGGAAAAAGAATATGCTTCGCAGAACAACCTGGTTCGCTTACTTAGTTTTTTTTTAGTGATCATTTTAAGTTTGACGATTTACAGTATTTATTCTACTATTTCTATTTCAAGAAAGAAAAAACAACTTGAAAAAATTAATCAAACGGTAATTGATCAGAATAATGAAATTCAGGAAATGGCCAAAATTGCCCAAAAAAGTAATGAGGCAAAGTTGAATTTCTTTACCGGACTTTCGCATGAATTTAAAACTCCCATAACTTTGATTATGAGTTATGTAGAGTCGTTAATTGAAAATGAAAAAATTAAGGGTACAACGCTCGTTGATGAGGTAAAGCTGATCCATAAAAACTCGAACAGATTGTTGCGATTAATAAATCAGTTATTGGATTTTAGAAAAATTGAAGAACAAAAATTTACGTTAAGAGCTTCAAATACTAAAATCTATGATTTTACAAACGAAGTAATGACCAACTTTAAAGGCGAAGCAGCCCGCAGAAATATTGATTTTCAGCTTACTTGCAAAAACAAAAATCTGGAGTTGTTTATTGATAGAGGATTAATGGATAAAGTGTATTTCAATTTGCTTTCTAACGCTTTCAAGTTTACGCCTGACAACGGAAAAATCAGTATTTCGATTGTCGAAAATCAAGACAACACAGTTAGAATTAGTTTTAAAGATTCCGGAATCGGGATCCCTGAAAATGAATTGTCAAATGTTTTTAATCCTTTTTTCAGAGCTTCAAACAATAATAAAAACAGTTCAGGAATTGGACTTCACCTCTCAAAAGAATTTGTGCTTTTGCATTACGGAACAATCGAATTAAAATCAAAACAAGGAATCGAATTTGTAATTATTCTATTAAAAGGAGTGAGTCATTTAAAGCCTTCTGAAATGATTAATAAGGCTGAAAATCTTGATATTATGCCAAATTTAATATCAGATAATTTAGCTATCGAAACGGAATTAAACGTAGTAAATGTGGTTTCTGAATCAGAAAAACATACGCTTTTAGTTATAGAAGACAATGTAGATTTGGTCGCATTTTTAAAAGCTAAATTATCGAATGAATATGTAGTTTATACCTCTGACGGAAGCGACGCTATTGAAAAAGCAATGGAAATTGTTCCGGACATTATCATTTGTGATATTAATTTGGTAGACAAGGACGGTTATGAAATTAGCAAAGAATTGAAAAAGGATTTACGTTCCTCCCATATTCCAATTGTTATTTTAACGGCACAGGGCGATAAAGAATCTACTTTGAAAGGGCTGCAAAGTGGCGTTGATCAATATCTTACAAAACCGTTTAGTCTTTCTATTCTAAAACAATCCATTTCGGGTTTGCTTTTCAACAGGGAGAAACTTCGATACTATTACACCAATAATATATACCGCATTGAGCCCGAGTCTAAATTTGGCAATCAGGAACAGTCCTTTATTACTAAAATGAATGATATCATAAAGAAGAATGTTGAAAACCCTAAATTCTCCGTAGAAGATTTAGCCGATAAATTAGGAGTTTCGAGAGTACAATTGTATCGAAAAGTAAAGGCTATTATCGGAATCAATATTAGCGACCATATTAATAATGTTAAATTAGAGAAAGCAGCAGAACTTTTGAAGTCAAATGAAATGAATATTTCAGAGATTGCATACTCTCTTGGATTCTCTTCTCCAAACTATTTTTCTACAGCTTTTAAGAATAAATTTGGAATTTCACCAAAGGAATACAAATCTTCCAATTAATATAAGTTCAAAGTGGATACAAATTAAGTATCAATTTTGAACCTAATGTAACAAAATCGAAACTACATGGTTTTCGTAAATAAATTTTAAATTGTATAAAGGCTTGTAAACAAAGGCTTTGCGGTTAAACTGCCAATACTTCAATTATTATAGAATTAAATTGTAACATCATTAAAAATAAGTTGTTTTTTTTGCGGATATCTTAGCGATAAGTTTTTAATACATCTACAATGAACAAGATATTGATTTGGTCTGTTACTGCTGCACTGGCAGGTTTTCTATTCGGTTTTGATACCGTAGTTATTTCTGGAGCTGATAAACAATTACAGCTTTTATGGCATTCATCTGATGCTTTTCATGGATCTGTTGTTATGGCAATGGCACTTTGGGGAACTGTTGTGGGGGCCATTTTTGGAGGAATTCCAACCAATAAAATTGGTCGTAAAAAAACACTGTTCTGGATTGGGATTTTATATCTTATTTCTGCGATAGGTGCAGCTTTTGCAAATGATCCATTTGTTTTTGCCGCTTTCAGATTTATTGGTGGTTTAGGAGTTGGTGCTTCAACCATTGCTGCTCCGGCTTATGTTTCTGAAATTGCTCCGGCAGATAAACGCGGACGATTAGTAGCTTTGTATCAGTTTAATATTGTACTGGGAATTTTAATAGCTTTTATATCCAATTACTTTTTAAAAGATATCGGAGTAAATGCCTGGCGTTGGATGGTAGGAGTTCAGGCAATCCCCTCTTTTATATATATTCTTTTTATACTTACTATTCCCGAAAGCCCAAGATGGTTATTGTCTAAAAACAGAGATGAAGAAGCACGTAAAGTGTTATTCAAAATTGATCCATCTGCAGACCTTAAAGACATCATG
Source organism: Flavobacterium circumlabens (assembly GCF_004345565.1). Lineage (GTDB taxonomy): Bacteria > Bacteroidota > Bacteroidia > Flavobacteriales > Flavobacteriaceae > Flavobacterium > Flavobacterium circumlabens. The sequence continues at coordinate 187,131 of NZ_SLWA01000009.1, forward strand.
GATGATTCCAGAGAAAATGGCGTTACCAAACATGAAAACATCTTCATGAAAAAATACCGTTTTCCGTTAATGTTGGCTTTTTTAATTGCATTTTTCAATCAGTTTTCCGGGATCAATGCCTTTTTGTATTATGCACCCAGAATTTTTGAAGAAGCAGGTTTAGGGCAAAACACCGCTTTATTAAGCAGCATCGGCATCGGGATTACGAATCTTATCTTTACTTTAATCGGAGTCGCATTAATTGACAAATTAGGAAGAAAGTTGTTAATGTACATTGGTTCTGTTGGATATATTATTTCTTTAGGATTGGTCTCGGCTTCGTTTTATTTTAATTGGGGAGGATTATCAGTACCAATTTTCCTTTTTTTATTTATTGCTTCACATGCTATTGGCCAGGGAGCCGTTATCTGGGTTTTCATCTCAGAAATTTTCCCAAATCATATTCGTGCTTCGGGACAAGCTTTTGGAAGTTCAGTACATTGGGTTTTGGCAGCGATTATTCCATCCTTAATTCCGATGTTATTCTCAGAAATTGGACCAGAAGTAGTCTTCTTAATTTTTACTTTGATGATGGTGCTGCAATTGCTGTTTGTCATTTTTATGATGCCGGAAACTAAAGGGATTTCTTTAGAAGTATTAAGCGAAAATCTAACCAAAAAAAATATCAAAAAAAATGAAATCAAAGAAACATCTACCGCTGGCATTTTATAGTGCTATACTACTATCGATAGCAGGTTGTAAACCATATTCAGCTGTTGCACAAAATACTTCTGTTTCAGTTTCAGCTTCTTCAGAGGAGCAAATGTACCGTCCTAACTTTCATTTTACACCAAAAAAAGGCTGGATGAATGATCCTAACGGAATGTTCTACGCTGACGGATATTACCATTTATTTTACCAGTACTATCCTGAAAAAAGTGTTTGGGGACCAATGCATTGGGGACATGCCATTAGTAAAGATTTAATTAAATGGGAGGAGCAGCCAATTGCGCTATATCCTGACAAAGACAAATATATTTTTTCAGGAAGTGCTGTTGTAGACAGATATAATACTTCAGGTTTAGCAACCGGAAAAAAGGCTCCCATTGTAGCAATTTATACGCTGCATGATATGACAAAAGAAAAAGAAGGTAAAATTGATGTGGAGCAGCAGGATATTGCCTATTCGAATAACAACGGTTTTACATGGCAGAAATTTGAGGAAGGAAATCCTGTCGTGAAAAACCCCGGAATTCGTGATTTTCGTGATCCAAAAGTGACTTGGGATGAAACCCATAAACAATGGATAATGGTTTTAGCGGCACAAGATCGTGCTCAGTTTTATACCTCTGAAAATCTTAAAAAATGGGAATACTTATCTGAGTTTGGAAAAAATATTGGCGCCCATGGAGGGGTTTGGGAGTGCCCGTATTTCTTTCAGATAAAAGTTGAAGGAACCAACGAAACCAAATGGGTTTTAATTCAGAATTTAAATCCCGGCGGAGCTAATGGAGGTTCAGGAACGCAATATTTTATAGGAGATTTTGATGGAAAGACTTTTACACTCGATATAAATTTTGCAAAAAGGGTAGAAGCAGAAAAAGCAGTTTGGCTGGATTACGGAAAAGATAATTATGCCGGCGTAACCTGGAATAATATTCCGAGTGCTGACGGGCGACGATTATTTATTGGATGGATGTCCAACTGGGATTACGCGCAACAGGTACCGACGAATGCCTGGAGAAGCAGCACTACCATTGCCCGAGAAATTCAGTTAATCAAAAAAGGAGAGAACTATAGTTTGGTTAGTAATCCGGTAAAAGAAATTAATAAATATGTTTCTAAAACCATCAAAGGAAAAAGTGTAAAAGGAAAAGGAAAAATTTCAATTCCGGAAGCAGGAAAAATTGATTTAACTCAGGCAATTGTCAGCTTTAATTTAAAAAACTTAAAACAGGACACGTACAATTTTACACTTGCAAACGCAGTCGGTGAATCTTTGACTTTTGGCATCAATAATTCAGATCATTATTTATTTGTGGATCGTTCGAAATCAGGAAAAAATGATTTCTCAGAAAAGTTCGCTTCCACAATTACCAAAGCAGCTTTAGAAGGAAATCAAAAAGAAGGTGTTTTTAAAATCATTTTAGACAAAACATCTATTGAAATATTTTACAACAATGGCGAAAAAGTAATCACGGAAATCTTTTTCTCAAACCAGCCATTTACCTCTCTGTCCGTTTCTTCAAACGAGGGAATTGAATTGAGTAACCTCGTAATTAACCAATTAAATATAAACTAACTAAAACCACTAACCTCATGAAAAGTAAAATTATTTATTTTCTATTTTTCTTCTTTCCAGTGCTGATGATGACAGCGCAGGAAAGTGGAATTAAAGGAACCGTAATTTCGTCAGATGACGGAATGCCGCTTCCGGGAGCAACCGTACTGATTTCGGGTACAAATACCAATACCGTAACAGATTTTGACGGGAATTTTTCTTTCGGGACTATAAATTCAGATGCTGTAATTGTTGTTTCTTTTATCGGATATGCACCACAATCCATTTCCGTAAAAGGGCAAAAAACAGTAAGTGTAACTTTAAAAGTAGACAACAATCAACTAAATGAAGTTGTCGTAACAGGATATTCCAAACAAAAGAAAACAGATATTACCGGAGCGGTTGCTGTTGTAAACATGAAGGAAGTCATGAAACAGACCGAACCAAACCCAATTAAAGCGTTGCAGGGAAGGGTAGCAGGGGTGAAAGTTTCGTCTGACGGATCTCCGAGCGGGGCAAATACAAAAGTGATAATTCGTGGTGTAGGAACTTTAAACAACACAGATCCTTTGTATGTAATTGACGGAATGCCGACTAAATCAGGAATGCATGAACTAAACCCGAATGATATTGAAACCATTCAGGTTTTAAAAGATGCTTCTTCGGCGAGTATTTATGGTTCCCGAGCTTCAAACGGAGTAATTATCATTACGACCAAAAAAGGAAAAGAAGGTAAAATGAGAATCAATTTTAGCACTTATACGTCTTTTTCTGATTATTCGAGAAAGCTTGAGGTGTTAAATGCCAATCAGTTTGGGCAGGCTTTATGGCAGGCCAATATCAACGACGGAATAAATCCGAATAACAATAATTTGCGTTACCAGTTTGACTGGTCTGTGAATAATAACAAACCACAATTAAACAAAGTTTTGGTTCCTGAATATCTAGATGCGAATCAAACGCTGAAAGCATCGAATACCGACTGGTACGATGCAATTTCGCAAACCGGAATCGCAAAGTCGTATGATTTATCCGTTTCTAATGCATCAGACAAAGGAAGCTACGTTTTTTCTCTGGGATATTATCGAAATGAGGGAGTTGTAAAAACAACCGATTTTGAAAGAATTTCTGCCCGTATGAATAGTTCTTATAAGTATTTTGGCGGTAAATTGGTTATTGGGGAAAACTTTAGTTTCAATCGTACCAACGAAGTTACAGACCCCGGAGTTTTAGATCCGGCACTCCGTGCTTTGCCAATTATTCCGGTACATACGGTTGACGGAAAAGGATGGGGAGGACCAGTTGGCGGAATGAATGACAGACAAAATCCGGTACGACTTTTAGAATATAACAAAGACAATAAATATGATTATTTACGTCTTTTCGGAAATATGTCTGCAGATTTAGAGCTTATCAAAAACCTTCATATCAAAAGCAGTTTTGGTATCGATTACGGGTTTTATAAAAAGCGTACGCTGCAAAGAAGTTACCAGTCCGGTTATTTGCAAAACGATCAGACATCAATTACAATGGATCAGTCCGTAAGTGATAAATGGACCTGGACCAATACGGCTATTTATAGTTTGAATTTCGGAAAAAGCAATTTGAATTTAATGGCCGGAACCGAGATGTATAAAGATACTTTTGAGAATACAACTTTACGCAAAAATGACTTTTTGATCGAAACGCCTGACTATATGTATCCTGATGCGGGAACAGGAGAATCGTTTACAAGCGGAACTTCAACAGTATATTCACTGCTGTCCTATTTTGGAAAAGCAGATTATGAGTTCGATAATCGTTACTTGCTTTCCGCTACAATCCGTCGTGATGGTTCGTCTCGTTTTGGAAAAAACAATCAATTTGGAACCTTCCCTGCAGTTTCGGCGGGATGGAGAATTTCTAATGAAAATTTCATTAAAAATAGTGCACCCGTTTTTTCTGATCTAAAATTAAGAGCAGGATGGGGACAGACCGGAAATCAGGAAATCAGCAATAAAGCTGTTTACAGTTTGTACCTGGCCAGTTATGCAGGAGGAAGCCCGACCTGGGCAACATCTTACGGAACTGCTTATGATATTGCAGGAAACGGAAACGGTTTGCTTCCTTCTGGTTTCATCGCGACCCAATCCGGAAATGATGATTTGAAATGGGAAACCACGACTCAAACCAACATTGGACTGGATTTCGGATTATTCAAGCAAAAATTAAGCGGTTCTGTTGATTATTATATCAAGAATACAGAAGATATTCTGGTTTTACCGCCTTATTTAGCAGTAATTGGAGAGGGTGGAGATCGCTGGGTAAACGGAGCATCGATGGAAAATAAAGGATGGGAAGTAACTCTGGGATATCACGATGAAACATCATTTGGATTGAAATATGATATCTCCGGAAATATTTCCGCAAACAAAAATAAGATTACAAAATTACCGGATGAAGTAATAAATAATTATGGAGGAGACGGACTAAACGATAATATTCTGGGACGTCCAATTAACTCTATGTACGGTTACGTTGCTGATGGTTTATTTAAAACTCAGGAAGAAGTAGATAATTCGCCTATTCAGGAAGGAAAAGGCCTTGGGCGTATTCGTTACAAAGATTTAAACGGAGACGGAGTGATTACTCCGGATCTTAAAGATCGTACCTGGATAGGAAATCCAAATCCGGGATTGACTTACGGATTTAATTTAGGCTTGGGATATAAAAATTGGGATTTCACTACTTTCTGGGAAGGAGTAAGCGATGTTGACGTGATTAACAATACCAAATATCAAACCGATTTCTGGAGTGTTGATGACATAGGGTCAAACAAAGGAACACGATTATTAAATGCCTGGTCTGTAGATAATCCAAATTCGACTATTCCGGCTTTAACAACAGTTGATAGCAATGGAGAGTCAAGATTCTCCACTTATTATGTAGAAAATGGTAATTATCTTAAGCTGCGTGTTTTGCAATTTGGATACAGTTTGCCAAAAGATTTATTGAAAAAAATCAATCTTGAAAGCTTTAGATTATACATCAGCGGACAAAATTTATTGATTATTGATGCTAAGAGTTTCACAGGCGTTGATCCTGAGAATGCAGGTTTTGGATATCCGCAGCCAACCACTTTCACGGCTGGTCTTAATTTTACTTTATAATAAAAGCTTAAATCAAAAAACATGAAAAAAATACTATATATAACAGCATTTTTAGTGATGGGAATATTGGGTTCCTGTTCTGATTTTCTGGAAAATGATCCGCGTGGTGTGTTGTCTGAAGAAGATATTGTAACACCACAATCGGTAGAAGGATTTATGAACGCAGCTTATGCTCAGTTGGGCAATGATCATTATGATTCACCTTATAGTTTGTGGCCATTTGGAAATGTTCGTTCTGATGATGCTTACAAAGGAGGCAGCGGAACAAATGATATTCAGGATTTTCACTTTTTTGAAGTTTCTAATAATATCAGACCGGATTTCGGAGAATTAGATTCTTTTTGGTACATCAGTTATGTGGGGGTTTCAAGGGCGAATAAAGCTTTGAAAGCATTAGAACAAATTTCGGAAGCCGATTATCCGCTAAAGAAAACACGTATGGCCGAGATGCGTTTTTTAAGAGGACATTTTTACTTTATGCTGAAAATTATGTTCAGGAACGTTCCTTACATCACAGAAGACATTCCGGTAGAAGCGTATAAGACGATCTCAAATAAAGCACTTTCAAACGAAGAACTTTGGAATAAAATTGCTGGAGATTTTCAGGCTGCCGCCGATGCTTTACCGGAAACTCAGCCACAGATTGGGCGTGCTACTCAAAAAGCAGCTTATGCTTATCTGGCTAAAACCCGTTTGTATCAGGCCTATACACAAGATGATACTTATAAAGTAACAGGAATCAACCAGCAGCATTTACAGGAAGTAATTGCCGCGACAGACAAAGTAATCGGAAAAGCAAGCCTGGAACCTGATTTTGCGAATAACTTTTTGCCGGGAACTTTTGAAAACGGAGCTGAATCGATTTTCTCCATTCAATTTTCAGATAATGATGGAACTTTATACGGAAGATTAAATTTTTCGGATGTCCTGTCAACTCCTCAGGGTTTGGGATGCTGCGATTTTCATAAACCAAGCCAAAATTTAGTAAATGCTTTTAAAACGGGTGCAAATGGTCTTCCGGAATTTGACACCTATAACAATCAGGATTTTGACTATAAAAATATTGATGCCAATACCGTTGATCCAAGATTGTATCACACGGTTGCCATGCCGGGTTTGCCTTATAAATATGATCCCGAATTTTTATATGTTGAAGCCTGGGTAAGATCTCCGGGAACATACGGCTATTTTGCTTCATTAAAAGAAAACGTGGCGCCAAACTGTAGCTGTGTGGTAAATATTGATCCGTTTTACGGGAATTCAAAAAATAGAATCCAGATTCGTTATGCTAATGTGATTTTAATGCGTGCCGAAGCCCTGATTGAACTAGGAAGACAATCAGAAGCTTTACCATTAATCAATCAGATTAGAGAACGTGCGGCTCAGAGTACAGGACGACTTCCGTATGTAAATAATTTTAAAATTAATACTTATGTTGACGGCGTTAATTGCAACTGGACACAGGATTTTGCCCGTAAAGCGATGCGTTTTGAGCGCCGTTTAGAATTGGCTATGGAAGGAAATCGTTTCTTTGATTTAGTTCGTTGGGGGGTTACAGATGAGGTAATGAATGATTTTTATGCGGGAGAAAAAACAAAACGCACCTATTATCAGGATGCCTTTTTCGATGCGCATAAGGAAGAATATTGCCCGATTCCTTTGAAACAAATTAATTTCAGTCAGGGATTATACAAACAAAACCCGGGTTATTAATCTATTTAAGAACAGCAACATGAGAAAATTTATATATAAAAATTGGACCGGAGTGTCTTTGATACTGGCAATGTTTTTTATGGTTACCGCCTGTGAAAACAGTTTTGAGAGTGGTGGTTTTGATGTCAATTCACCGTCTAATGTAACTTCATTTAAAATAAATGGAGTTGCAGGCGAAATTGACCAGAAAACCGGAAAAATAAATGTCACGATGCCTTATGGATCAGACATCACAGCTGTAAAACCCGAAATGGTACTAGAAGAAGGCGCAACATCAAATTTAGATCTAACGGTAACGGCTAATTATTCAAATCCGGTAAAGTTTAGAGTAATTAATGGCAATTTGTACAAAGATTATACAGTAACCACTATGGTTTTAAGTCCTATTAAGAGTTTTACCATTAACGGAGTTGCAGCAACGGTAAACGATGTAAACAGGACCATTACCCTGACATTGCCTGAGGGTACAAATTTAACAGCTTTAAAACCAATTATTCAAGTGACAGAAGGAGTTTCCATTTCACCTGCATCTGGCATGGCAATTGATTTTTCAAACCCAGTGACTTTTGTAGTAACGTCTAAAGGCAAAAGTGTGAATTATACGGCAAATGTTGGTGTTCCGGTAACTGGTTTGGTTGTTGCTTTTTTAGGAACAGCCGCAACGAGAGCTGAAATTACAAATATGGATGAAATTGCCGCTGCTGATTGGTTCTTTTCCACTTTTAGCGGAGCGAAATACATTTCATTTAACAGCATTGAAAACGGTACAGATTTAAGCGATATTGATGTCATCTGGTGGCATTTTGATTCAGCTGCTAATTTGCCGGCAATTGCTTATAAACCTGCCGTAACAGCAGCTTTAAAGGATTTTAGATCTAATGGTGGGAATTTACTTTTAACCTCTTTTGCCTCTCAGTATGTAGATGCTTTAGGAATTGTTCCTTCCGGAAAAGGACCGAATAATGTTTTTGGAGATTTTCCTCCCAACGGATTTGTAGATGGAAACTCATGGGGAATGTCTTTTGTAGGTCACGAAAGTCATCCGGTTTTCGAAGGATTGATAACTTATGAAAGCGGGAAAGCGAATCTGTTGCAAGCCGGAACTTTCAGGCTAAATCATACTGCATGGTGGTTTTTGCCGGAATGGGGAGGTTATGGTAATGGAGAAGGCTGGAGAAACCAAACCGGCGGAACCAACCTGGCTAGTGAAGCATGGGATAATAATCTCGACGGAAGAGTTACCATTGCAGAGTTTCCAAATACATCAGCTAATAAAAATGTGATCGTGATTTCGATGGGAGCTTACGATTGGTATAACGAAACCAATAGTAGCGGAGTACCTAGTCAGGCCAATGAATTTATTACCAATATTAGGCTTTTGACACAAAATAGTATCAATTATTTAGCTAAAGATTAATCACTCTGAAACCAGCAAAATGAAATATAAAAATATAATAACGATAACGCTCCTGTTTTTTTCGCTTCTTTCCTGTAGTCAGGATGAAAATTATATCGGAGGTTCAATTTCGGGTGGGGAGTCTGAAATAACAAGTGTTTTTCCGGCGCCGCCGGCACAATGGATGGGAGCAAACGATCCGTATTACAGTGCAGGATTTACAGGTGATATAATGCCATTCTTTGAAAATGGAAAATTTCACATTTACTTTCTTCACGATGCACAGAATAAACCAGCCGGAAAAGGCTTTCATGATATTCATGAATTTTTAAGTACAGATTTAGCTCATTTTACCTACGAAGGGCAAACTATTCCATACGGCGAAAATACTGATCCTGATTTTGCCGTTGGCACGGGATCAGTTGTAAAAGTCGGTAATCTTTATTATTTTTATTACACCGGGCATAATGATTTACCTGCCTTTTTGCAAGCTAATGCCAGAGAGAGCGTATTGTGCGCAACAAGCCCGGATTTAAAAAACTGGACAAAAATCCCTTCGTTTAAAATTACAGCACCGGCAGGATACTATAATTATGATTTCAGAGATCCTCATGTGTTTTATAATGAAGAATTGAAAAAATATTCCATGATTGTCAGTACACAGACCGAACCGGGAAGAAAAGCCGTTTTATTGCATTTTACAAGTGCTGATCCGGCTTTAGGAATATGGGAGGTTCAAAACCCGATATATACGACAACACCTCAGGAAAATTATTTGATGATGGAATGTGCCGACATATTTAAAATGGGTAATTATTGGTATCTGATTTTTTCTGAAAACTGGAGTGCTAATAAAGGAACACATTACAAAATGGCATCATCAATTAATGGCCCGTGGACAACACCACAAAATGACAGGATTGACGGGGAATATTTTTATGCCGGAAAAACAGCTTCTGATGGAAATAAAAGGTATGTTTTTGGATGGAATGCCAGAAAAACTCCCGAGAACGATCTTGGAAATAAAGATTGGGCAGGAAATATGGTCATTCATGAATTGATACAAAATACGGATGGTACTTTAGGAATGCAATCGCCAAAAGCCGTTGTGGATTTATTTTCTAAGAAAAGCAGCAGTGCAGAAGTTGATGCGACTTTAGGAAGTGTGACAACAAATAATGGAAATTATACTTTGTCAGGTACTGCAGAAAAAGCAATGGTAACTTTTAAAGCGATCGGTAAAAAAGCCAAAATAAAAGCAGAAATTACCTTAGCAAATAATTCGGGTACTGCAGGAATTGTTTTTCATACCAATGATTCGGGCAGTTACTATAAAATAGCTTTTGATATCGCTAAAGGCAAAGTAATAGGGTACAATTCGGCTTCACAGGAAACTACCGGAATACCCTTTCAATTTCAGGCCAATGTTAAATATAATATTGAAATAATTGCAGAAGGAAGTGTTGTAGTGATTTACATTAACGGCAAAACAGCACTTACAAACCGTATTTACGGAAGAGACAAGAATAAATGGGGATTAATTGCAGAAGGACAGAATACTGTGATTTCAAATCTTCAGCTTACGCAACCAGAATAACATTAATAATAAATAATTTCAGAATGAATAACGGAAAAAACCTTAAGGCAGTGGCCTACGGAGAGGTGCTTTGGGATGTTTTTGCCAATGAAAAAAAGATTGGAGGGGCACCATTAAATGTGGCTTTGCGAATGAAAACAATAGGCTGCGAGGTGGCCATGATTAGTTGCGTGGGAAATGATGAAAATGGAAAAGCAATAATTGATCAGGTAAAAAGTTTAGGACTTGAGACAAATACAATTGTCACCTCAGACGATTTTCCAACTGGTTTGGTCAATGTTACTTTAAATGATCGTGGATCAGCAACTTATGAAATTGCATATCCTGCGGCCTGGGATAAAATTGTTTCAAATGATCAGGCTAAAAAAAAGGTTGTGGAAGCTGATGTTTTAATTTATGGCAGTTTAGTCTGCAGGGATGAGGTGTCAAGGCTGGCTTTAGAAGAGTTATTGAATGTCAATGTATATAAGGTTTTTGATGTTAATTTAAGAAAACCACATTATTCTTATGAAATGCTGGAGCAATTAATGAATGCTGCCAATTTCATTAAATTCAATGATGAGGAGTTGTTAGAAATCACTGCAGCTATGAAGTCTCCCTTTAAAAGTTTGGAAGATAATATGAACTTAATTGCGGAGAGAACCGGAGTCACTGCTATGTGCGTCACAAGAGGCAAGCATGGAGCTTTGTTAATGTGGGAAGGTCAACTCTATGAAAACGGCGGCTATCCTATTCAGGTTGCTGATACAGTAGGAGCAGGAGATTCGTTTGTGGCAGCTTTGATTACATCACTACTTACCGGAAAAGAACCTCAATACGCTATCGATTTTGCCTGTGCAATGGGGGCATTAGTAGCTGAAGCGCCTGGAGCCAATCCAGAGATTTCGTATTCTCAAATTGAAAAATTAATGTCTGGAATTAAAAATTAATTTTTGTTCTAAAAAGGGAACAATAGTATTCAATTGAATGAGTCGTTATGTTTTTAAAAGTTAAGCCTGATATTTTTTGATATCGGGCTTTTTTATGTAAATACACCATTTGTCGTACATAATGCTTCAAATGTTCTACCCTAATGAATTCAGGAAAATTACATTTACAACCTCGGAATTTAATGATTTCATGTAAATAAGCTTGTAAAATTATATTATACAAAATAAATTATAATAAAAAGTTACAATCTACTCTCTATTATATGTTTTCAATAACGCTACAAAAAACTAAAAAAATGATAAAAAGAAAAATTAAGAATTATGCATTTCTAATGCTAATTGTGTTTGGAAACGGATACGCTCAATCAAAAAAACACCTGGATAGTAATAAACCAATTGAAGACCGGATTTCACTCTTGATGAAAGAAATGACATTAGAAGAAAAAGTAGGGCAAATGAATCAATACAATGGTTCATGGGATGTTACAGGTCCAAAACCCGAATCAGGTTCTAATGAAGAAAAATACAATAATATAAAGAAAGGATTGGTAGGTTCTATGCTAAGTGTACGAGGCGTTAAAGAAGTAAGAGCCGTACAAAAAATAACAGTTGAAGAAACCCGTCTTGGCATTCCGTTACTTTTTGGTTTTGATGTGATACACGGATATAAAACTCTTAGCCCTATTCCGCTCGCAGAAGCCGCAAGCTGGGATTTGGAAGCCATTAAAAATTCGGCACATATTGCTGCTGTTGAAGCCTCTGCTTCCGGATTAAACTGGACTTTTGCGCCTAATGTAGATATCTCTAATGATGCAAGATGGGGACGAGTAATGGAAGGTGCCGGAGAAGATCCTTATCTGGGCAGCAAAATTGCTACTGCCCGTGTTAAAGGATTTCAGGGAGAGAATTTAAGTACTAATACCTCTATTATTGCTTGTGCCAAACATTTTGCAGCCTACGGTTTTGTAGAAGCAGGCAGAGAATACAATAGTGTCGATATGAGTAATTCTAAGCTGTACAATACTGTATTACCGCCTTTTAAAGCAGCAGTCGATGCCGGAATTCGTACTTTCATGAATTCATTTAATACATTAAACGGAGTTCCGGCAACCGGAAATAGCTTTTTGCAAAGAGATATTTTAAAAGGAGCATGGAAATTTAATGGTTTTGTCGTTTCTGACTGGGCTTCTATAGCCGAAATGATCACGCACGGTTACGCAGCAGATGCAGCCGATGCAGCTCAAAAAGCCGCTATTGCCGGTTCTGACATGGATATGGAATCAAATGTTTATGTAACAGAATTAGCTCAGTTGGTAAAAAAAGGATTGGTAAAAGAAAGTGTGATCGACGATGCTGTTCGCAGAATTCTTAGAGTAAAATTTGAATTAGGTTTGTTTGATAATCCATACAAATATTGTGATGAAGCCCGTGAAAAATCAAGTATTGGAAATAAGGCCAATAATGACGCTGTTCTGGATATGGCCAAAAAATCAATTGTGCTATTGAAGAATACTCTTCCGAAGGGGAGGAATGAAAAACTGTTGCCATTAAAAAAAGAAGGATTAAAAATCGCTTTAATTGGTGCTTTGGCAAATGATAAAACCAGTCCGCTCGGAAGTTGGAGAATTGCCGCTGATGATAATACAGCAGTGTCGGTTCTTGAAGGAATGCAGCACTATAAAAACAATACGTTAGTTTATGAAAAAGGAACTGATGTGGCTTTAAATAAACAAGTATTTGTTGATGAAGTAAAAATTAATACAACCGATTTTTCCGGATTTGAAGCTGCTAAAAATGCAGCCAAACAAGCAGAAGTTGTCGTAATAGTTTTAGGAGAAATTGGTTTTCAAAGTGGTGAGGGACGCAGTAGAACAGAATTAGGCCTGCCTGGGAATCAGCAGCAATTATTAGAGGAAGTTTACAAAGTAAATCCTAATATTATTTTGGTTTTAAATAACGGGCGTCCGCTGGCATTGCCGTGGGCAGCGGAAAATATTCCTGCTATTGTTGAAGCATGGCAGTTAGGAACCCAATCCGGCAATGCAATTGCCCAGGTTTTGTACGGAGATTATAACCCAAGTGGTAAGCTGACAATGTCATTCCCCAGAAATGTTGGGCAATGTCCAATCTATTACAATTTGTATAATACCGGACGACCAGCCAATAAAGACCAAAACGCTTTTTGGTCTCATTATATTGATGTCGAAAAAACACCATTATATCCGTTTGGTTACGGATTAAGCTATACTTCTTTCGAATATAAAAACCTGAAATTAGCAAAAACCTCCTTCCGGAAAGGAGAAAAAATTGAACTAAGTGTTGATGTTACCAATACCGGAAATGTTGATGGAAAAGAAGTTGTTCAATTGTATGTAAATGATGCTGTTGCCAGTGTGGTTAGACCTGTTAAGGAATTAAAAGGTTTTGAACTTATTACATTAAAAAAAGGAGAAACTAAAACTGTTCAGTTTACCTTAACGGATAAGGAACTTGGATTTTATAACAACAATGGGCATTTTTTGACAGAGACCGGTCTGTTTAATGTTATGGTTGGCTGGAATTCTAATGAAGGTCTTACCAGTAAATTTGAGATAGAATAAATAATAATGAACTTAAAAACAAAAAGATAATCTTCGGGATTTCATTTATTTTTAAGCAATTTACAGCCTGAGTACGATTAATCCTTATGAGGTTATTAATCTACTCAGGTTTTTAGCAATATCGTAAATCTGGATAAAAAAGATAAGTGTTCTGTTTAGTTTTATTAATATTGTTTTAGATATGATTAAATAAAAATCAATTATAAATTTTATTTCAAATAGAATTGATAAATATTAAAATGTAAATGAAAAATATCAAATATATTCTTCTATGCTGCTTTGGGCTTATAAATGGTCTGTTTTCTCAGGATAAATTTGAAAACTACCAATTTAGAAGCATACAGGAAACTACTTCAAAAAGGGCTATTTCTTCTATAATTCAGGATCAAAATGGTTTTATTTGGATAGGTACAAACGGCGCAGGATTATATCGATATGACGGGGTAAATTATTTTGGATATAAACATGATAAAAAAGCAGGTTCAGTAAACAGTAACTTTATCTATGCAACCTTTATTGATTCTAAAAATAACTTATGGATTGGGACAGATGAAGGTTTATGTTTATACAATCGGGATCTGGATAATTTTACTAAAATCAATATTCAGGATGCAATTGTAAAAGGTTATGAACAGCCAATTACTATAAAAACAATTATTGAGGATAACAACGGCGACATACTTTTAGGAGCTTATGGTTTTGGATTATTTAAAGTAAATGTAAAAACTTTAAAAGCATCCCTGGTACACTCCAATTTTTTGGAAAAACCAAATTTTTTAATCAAATGTTCCGTAAAAAATAAGCAGGGAATTATTTATTTAGGAACCAGTTATGGACTTTTAGAGATCGATGCAAACGGAAAGGTAAAGCAGGTTTATAAGGATAAGTTTAAAAGAGAACCTTTATTAGATGATATAGAGAGTCTTGTTATAGACAAATTTGGATATTTATGGCTGGGAACGACTGAAAATGGCCTGATAAAAATTAAACCTGAAACGGATAACTATCAATTTGAGAATTTTTTTATTACCAAAAATAAAATCTTATCTATTATAAAAAGCAGTCAGGATTATATACTTTGCGGTACCGAAAATGATGGATTATTAGTAGTAAATTATAAAGGAGAAGTACTTCAAAAATATCTGCACAGCAAATACAATAATTTTAGTTTAAAGTCGAATTCCGTCTGGTCCTTATACGAAGACAAGGAAAAAAGACTTTGGCTAGGTTATTTCAATAAAGGGCTTGGCGTATTTGATAAGCCTAATAATAAATTTAATTCACTTGAGTCGCTTGTTAATAATGATAATTCCCTGCAAACAAGCTATGTAACATCAGTTATAAAAGATAAAAAGGGCAATTTGTTAATAAGCAATGAAGGCGGCGGACTTGATATCTATAATCTTTCGGCTAAAACCTATATCCATGTTAACAAAAACAATCAAAGTTACTATTCCGGTCTTGATGCTGTTGATATTCAGACTATATTCATAGACAGTAAACAAAATATCTGGGTAGGCAGCTGGGACCGTGGAATCTATTTTTTGAAAAATGGAACTACCAGATTCAAAAACTACAATACGACAAATACAGCCGGCTTGAAATCGAATAGGATTTTTAGTTTTTCTGAAGATTCCGGAGGTCGAATCTGGATTGGAACTTTCATAAAAGGACTTCATTATTTTGACAATAAGAACAATACATTTGTTCATTGTGATGCTAAACCATTTGCAGATAACGCTTTAGACAAAGCATTTATTCGTAAAGTTTTTGTTGATTCGGATAATATTTTATGGGTGGGAACAATTTTAGGGCTGTATCAGGTACACTTAAATGCCGATTCCGGTTTTAGTGTGATAAACATGCGGGATGAAATGTTCAGGGATAAAACGAAATATAAAGGTATTCAGACCATTTTATCAATTTATGAGTCAAACGATAAAAAAATATGGATAGGTACAGATGGTGAAGGACTTTTTAGTTATAATAAAAAAAATAAGATCTTTTCTGATTATGATGATTTTCCAGGATTTGAAGAAAAATCAGTCCGCGCGATAATTTCTGATAATAATGGATCTTTATGGATAAGCGGTGGATCCGGGCTAACAAAACTCGATTTTAAAAACAAACAAAGCACAAATTTCAATAAAGATGATGGTCTTGTTGATAACGATTTTAATAATAATGCGGTCTTTAAAGATGGAAATGGAGAACTGTATTTTGGTGGTTATGAAGGAGTAAACTATTTTAATCCGAACGAGATTAAAAAAACAGAAAAAGCGCCAAGGTTGTATTTTAGTGATTTCAAATTATTTAATAGATCTGTAAAACCAAATAAAGAGGGTTCGCCGTTAACCAAGGTAATTTCACAGACTAAAGAAATTATTCTCAATCATGCACAATCCGTTTTTACGATCGAATATGTTGGGATAAGCTATAATTATTCTAAAAAAAACCAATATGCCTATTATCTTGAAGGTTTTGAGAAAGACTGGAATTATGTAGGCAATAACAGAACAGCTACCTACACCAATCTGGAGCCCGGTAATTATGTTTTTAAAGTAAAATCGGCCAATGCAGATGGTTCCTGGAGTAATGTTCCGTTAGAACTAATAATAAAAATCCTTCCTCCCTGGTGGAAAACCATTTGGGCTTATTTAATATACGCCTCAATTTTAGTTTTCCTGATAATATATTTCAACAAAATTTATCAAAATCGTTTTAAAGCCAGACAGTCCATAATTTTAGAACGGGAAAAAACAATTCAGTTAGAGAAGTTAAACAATAAAAAATTACAGTTTTTCACTAATATTTCACATGAATTCAGAACACCACTAACTTTAATTATTAACCCTCTCGAAGATATTTTAAGAAGTAAGAATGTATCGCGTGAAATACATAATAAATTAAAAACTGTACATAAGAGCTCAGACAGGCTTTCAAGGCTTATCAATGAGCTTATGGACTTTAATAAATTAGAGTTCAACAAAATTTTCCTTCAGGTTAAAAAAATTGAAGTGATCGCATTTGTAAAAGAAATTATAGGTTATTTTGATGAGGAAGCAGCCGCGAGAAACATAACTATTGATTTCGAATCAGAACTTGAAGAGCTTGAAGATTGGCTAGATCCTAAAATGCTGGAAAAAATAATATTCAATATTATCTCAAACGCTTTTAAATTCACTCCCGATGATGGTTTTATTGCTATTTCTATAGATAAATTAGATGAGAATAGTTCCTTAATAATTAATGGAGGTAAGGTTCCTTCTTTTTCAATAACAATTACAGATACAGGTTCAGGAATCTACAAAGAGGATTTGAAAAGAATTTTTGATAGATTTTATCAGGTTAATAACCTAAACAAAGATTACTACGGCAGCACCGGAATTGGCTTAGAGGTTGTTAAAGAATTTGTTGAGCTTCATAAAGGAAAAATTGATGTTGAAAGTACACCTGGAGAAGGAACAAAATTCATGGTAACATTTCCTCTGGGCAACTCTTTTTATAAGGAAAATGAAGTAGTGAATGAGGTTTTTGAAATAGAAAAAAATAAAAATAAGTTTTTGTTTGAATCGAATAAATATCAGGCAGATGATGAAGAGCTTACAAGCGATCCAACGAAAGAAATTACAGCAGATACAGCAAAAGCATATACTGTTTTGATTGTCGAGGATAATCTTGAATTACGAAATTATCTGAAAGCGGAATTGAGCAGATCATATAAAGTTATTACCGCCGAAAACGGTAAAAAAGGTTACGAACTGGCCGTTCAGAAATTGCCCGATATCATAATTACAGATGTTATTATGCCGGTAATGGATGGATTGCAGTTGTGTAAAAATATAAAAGGAGATTTAAAAACAAGTCATATTCCGTTGTTAATGCTCTCTGCAAAGGCAATGGTACAGGACAGGATTGAAGGAATAGACTCTGGTGCGGATATGTATTTGAGCAAACCATTTGAATTGGATATTTTAAAATCCAGTCTGGCACAGCTTATTACAAGCAGACAAATAATGTTTAAGAAGTTTTATACCGGTATCACAAAAGACGGGAAAGAAAAAACCACTTCATTAGACAATGATTTCATTCAGAAAATCCTTCATTTTATTAATGAAAACCTGAGCGAATCTGACTTAAGTGTGGAGTTGCTTTCTTCTAAAGTTTTCCTGAGCAGGAGTCAATTGTATCGAAAAATAAAAACGCTAACGGGTGTTTCAGTAAATGAGTTTATTAGAAATGTACGATTAGAAAAAGCAAAACAATTGCTTGAGCAAGGTAATAATACGGTTAATATCAATGAAATTAGTTATAAAGTAGGATTTACTTCCCCTTCTTATTTTGCCAAATGTTATAAAATTAAATACGGTCATCTGCCTACACAGGAAACTGGAGCTAAAGAATAAAGAGTATAGAATGTGGAATATGGAATAAAGAGTATAGAATAGAGAATAAAGATAAGAGAGTCCATTGGCTCGTATAATTTTAGAAAGCCCGATTTTAAATCAGGGCTTTTTTTGTTTGGCGTCTTTCTGAAAAGCTTTTTTTGAATTTGCTCAAACTTATTATTTTAATAAAAATACTACAATATAATTTCGCAAAATATATTTTAAAGTATAATTTTTTGCCAATACTTCATTGGTTGTTTAAGAGTTTTTATGTCTTATTAATTAAATCCAAGGGGTTGAAATGCTGTTTTGCATCAAATGATGCATGATTTGCTTCATCTGTTCTACACTTGGACTGCTCTAGATTTTACTTTCGTTAAGAAATATTTAAGAAATAGTTTTTTTATCAAAACTTAGACAATGAGCTAGACAAAAAACAACCTGTTCAATATTTTTTACAAACTAAAACAACTAATTATTTAACTCAACTCTAAACCAAATTTTATGCAGAAAAGAACATTAAAAAAACTATTGTGTTTAATAGTGTGTATGTGGGGAAATTTTTTCTTTGCTCAAACTGTTAAAGGTAAAGTAACATCTGGCGGAATCAGTCTGCCGGGTGTTAGTGTAGCAGTACAAGGAACAAAAAACGCAACAGTTACCGATTTCGACGGCAGTTTTGTCTTAAACAATGTCGAACCAACAGCTTCATTGCTTTTTAGTTATGTAGGATATAAAAATTTAATACTGCCCGCAAAAGCAGTCATGCAGGTGGTCATGGTCAATGACCTTGAAAAATTAAATGAGGTTGTTGTGATAGGATACGGAACTTCAAAAAGAAAAGATATAAACGGTGCTGTTTCTTCTATTAAAGCTTCTGAAATTCAGGACAAACCGTTTACTTCTATCGATCAGGCCCTTGTTGGTAAGGCCGCAGGTGTAAACGTTACTCAAAACTCAGGTACTCCCGGAGGTGGAATCTCTGTTCAAATTAGAGGAATAACTTCCATTAACGGTAATGAGCCCTTATATGTTATTGACGGAACACCCGTTTTTGCTGATAAAAACAACGACTCTTTTTCATTCAGCGCATTAGGCGGAGGAAGCGGACAAACTAAAAATTCAGCTTTGTCCGGTCTGAATATTTCGGATATCGAAACGATAGATATTTTAAAAGATGCCTCAGCAACGGCTATATATGGAGCCAATGGAGCCAATGGTGTTGTTTTGATTACAACCAAAAAAGGAAAAAAAGGAAAATCAAAGTTTACCTATGAAACCTATTTAGGAACTCAGCAGGTAACAAATACCGTTGATGTTTTAAACTTACCACAATATGCTGCTTATCAGGCAAAAATTTTCAAATTAAACGGTGAGCCTGTTCCGTAT
This sequence comes from Flavobacterium circumlabens, assembly GCF_004345565.1. GTDB lineage: Bacteria > Bacteroidota > Bacteroidia > Flavobacteriales > Flavobacteriaceae > Flavobacterium > Flavobacterium circumlabens. Next base: position 206,552 of record NZ_SLWA01000009.1, read on the forward strand.
CAATATCAAAAGCCTAATTTATTAGGTAATGGAACAAACTGGCAGGATGAACTTTTTAGAACCGCTACAATGTACAACCATCAGCTGTCATTCTCCGGTGAAAAAGAAGGAACACGGTTTTATACCTCTTTAAATTATTTTGATCAGGAAGGAATTGTTCTAAACTCAGATTTCAACAGATTATCGATGCGATTAAATGTAGATTCTAATGTTAAATCCTGGCTTAAGATTGGTAATAATTTATCTGTAAGTAAGTCGTCTCAACAAGTAGTAAGAAACGATGACAGAGGTGGTTTAGTGATGAACACCTTAAGACAATCACCGGAATTACCGGTTAGATACGCCGATGGTTCTTTTGCAGGACCAACAAGTGGCTTAGGATCTTCGGCAAATGAAGCAACGAACCCAATAGCTTTGTCGGAATACAATAATTCAACTACGGAAAGATTTAAAATTAATGGTAATTTATTTGCTGATTTTACGATTATCAAAGGATTGGTTTTTAGATCTGAATTAGGCTATGACCTGAATTTTTCAAAAAGCAGCACCTTCGTACCAAAATATACTTTAGGAAATGTGTCTGAACTTTTAAACAAATCTTTCAAACAGCAGGATCAAAGTTATTATTGGAATATTAAAAACTATCTGACTTATAATAAAACGCTGAATGAAAAACACACTTTTACTTTCTTATTAGGACAGGAAGCTCAGGAAAGTCGTTATGAATATTTAAGCGGTTACAGAACGGGTGAGTTTTTCAATAAGGATTTTACGAACTTAAACATAGGTGATATTGATACTGCACTTAACGGTAATGGTTCTGGCAGATGGTCGATGGCATCTTATATTTCGAGATTGAACTATAGCTTTTCTGATCGATATTCTTTTTCAGCTTCTTTAAGAGCTGATGCTTCGTCAAATTTTGGACCTAATAACAAATGGGGATATTTCCCGTCATTCTCAGGAGGATGGACAGTAAGTAACGAAAAGTTCTTTGAGCCTTTATCCAATACTGTAAATTATTTAAAGTTTAGAGCCGGTTACGGTCTTGTTGGAAATCAAAATATTCCGGCAAACAGATATCAAACCATTCTGTCGTTACTTTCATCGCCCTTTGGAGGTGTATCGCCAACAATTGATAATTTAGGTAATCCGGATATTAAATGGGAATCCCTTAAATCTTTCAATGCTGGTTTTGAATTAGGATTATTTAATAACAGAGTAAAAATAGATTTTGATTATTATGTTAAAAATTCTTCCGATTTCCTGACCAAACAAATCAACGATGAATCCAATCAAAGTGCACTTAATTACTACCTGAACACAGGCGAGATTGTCACTAAAGGAGTCGAATTTACATTGAATACAAGAAATATTGTGACCGAAAATTTTACATGGGACAGTACAATTATTTTATCTAAATACAATAATGAACTGACAAGTTTTCAGGGTCAGGGCAAATCTTTGTTAGGAAAAGTACAATTCGATTTATATAACGTTACCAGAACTACAGAAGGACAGCCGGTAGGACAATTTTATGGATATGTTACTGATGGATTATTTAAAAATGCTGCCGAATTAGCTGCAGGGCCAACTCAGGAAACAGGAACAGGAATTGGAGATATTCGTTTTAAAGATCTTAACAGTGATGGTAAAATCGATAGTAAAGATCAAACAGCCATAGGAGATGCAATTCCTGATTTTACTTATGCATTTACCAATAATTTTAAATACAAAAATATCAGTTTATCTGTTGTTTTAACAGGAAGTCAGGGCAACCAGATCTACAACTTTACGCGTCATTATACGGATGGCATTTATCCGGGATTTGGAGATCGTTTTGGAAATGTTAGTACTGAGGCATTAAGTGCTTTTGAACCTGGAGTAAACGAAAATACAGACGTACCCCGAATTACACTTAATGATCCAAACGGTAATGGCAGAATTTCAAATCGATTTGTAGAAGATGGCTCTTATTTAAGAATTCAGAATGTTTCATTGAGCTATGATTTACCAGAAAAGATATTCGAAAAATCTATTTTCTCTAAAGTAAGAATATATGCCAATGTTCAAAATTTATACACGTTTACTAAATACTCCGGTTTTGATCCTGCCCTTGGAAATTTAGATCAAAATATAACCCTGAGCGGTATTGATTTAGGGCGCTATCCAGTACCAAGAACAATTTCTATGGGAGTGAATTTAGAATTCTAAAATTGATAAAAAAATACATTTAACTTAATGATGCATAATCGTTAACATAAAAAAAATAGTTATGAAAAAACTTTTTAAACTTTTTATGATGGGAATGCTAATACCATTACTGTCTTTATTTTCCTGTTCAGATGATTTTTTGGATGCACCATCTGAAAACCAATTAACTCCGGCAGACTTACCCGAAGGCGTTACCGCTTTTGACGGAATCGCAGAGAGTTTATACTTTAAGCCGTGGTTTACTTTTAATGATAAATTCCTGATTGCTGTAGGAGATATGTATGCGGGAAATGCTTTTTCATTTGATGGTGCCTATGCACAATTTAAAGACGCCCAGGTAACCTCGCAAAACCCAATTCTGACAGAAGGATACGTTTCGTTATTTTCGGTTGTCGATCAATCCAATAATTTAATGAGTTTGGTTGAAGAGAGAAAAAGCGAATTGCCTGAAGCCTCTTATAAAAATGCTATAGCAATATCCAGATTTATGAGAGCCAATGCCTATTTCTATCTCGTGAGAACGTTTGGTGCTGTACCTATTATTAGCAAAGCTGGTTCTGCTGCACAGCCAAAAAGGAATCTCGTTTCGGATATTTATAAATTCATAAAACAGGATTTGGAATATGCCGTTCAAAATCTACCTGAAAAATCAGTAAAAAAAGGGTATGTTACTAAATTTGTCGCTATGGGTATTCTTGCAAAAGTGCATTTAACCTTAAATGAATACGGAGAAAGTGCTGCTTTAACCCAGCAAATTATTGGAAATCAATATAATTTAATACAAGAATACGGGAACTTATTTAGCAGCCCTGAAAATAATAATAGTGCAGAGAGTATGTTTGCCCTACAATGGAAAGCGATTGCTACCGAATGGGGAACACAAAATACAAACCAGGCCTATATAGTTCCGGGAGGTACAGGAATAACCGGTGGCGGCGACGGCTGGGGAGTTTATCTGCCTTCTATCTCGCTACAAGCTGGATTTGACCCCAAGGATACCAGAAAAAAGAACACGATTATGACAGATGGTGACTTTTATCCTGAATTATTAAAGAATCAGGGTGGTTTCACGTACAAAAAAATTCTCTCTTCTACCGGAGCTAATTTCAGAAAATACATTGTAGGTTCTGCAGCCGAAAGAAACGATGTGTTTTTTATGAGAACATCACAAAACACGATTATATTACGATATTCTGATGTTTTATTAATGCATGCCGAAGCGATTTTGGCCGGAGCAGGTTCTACTACATCGGCAGCTGCTTTAAGCGCTTTTAATGAAGTGAGATCAAGAGCCGGATTACCCGCTAAAACGATACTTACCAGAGAGGATTTGTTTAACGAAAGAAGAGTTGAATTTGCACTTGAAGGACAGTATTTTTTTGATTTAAAACGCCGAGGTCTCGCTGAAGCGACAGCAATTATTTCACAGCAGGAAGTTGGTTTTTATTCTGATGATGCCAGAACTGAATTGGTTTCCAGAAAGATAACCCCTGGCAATAATTATTTTGAATTGCCATTACCTCAATCTGCTATTGATACTAATCCATCATTATTAGAAGCGCCGGTTCCTTTTAACTTCAATTAATTTTTATACTATGATCAATAAAATAAAATATAGGATTTTAATTCTTTTGGCATTTGTTTCTTTTACAGCTTGCCAAAATGACGATAATAATAGTGCTGCTGCAACTATAGATGCAATGGTTGCTGAACCCGGAGATTTACTTAATCAGGCTTTTCCGTTAAATAAAGTCAGAGTCGAAGGTGAAGGTTTAGCGGGATTAAAAAAGATTACGCTGGATAACAAAATTAATATCAGTTTTAATCCTAATCATAATTCAGATAAAGCGTTTATTTTTACGATTCCTTTCGACGAAAAACTAGGAAGCAGATTTGGTGTACAACCTATTACATTTGAAACTGCTGCCGGTTCGTTCACAAAAGAAATTGAGATTTTACAACCTACTCCTACTATTGTAAAAACAATTCCGGCGGTAGCAACTCCGGGATTTCCGCTGGAAATTGAAGGCACCTGGTTTTATAATATTTCTTCGGTAACTTTAGGAGGAAAAGCACTAAATTATACGCTAAAATCATCTTCTTCAATTATTATCGGTTTACCTGCAGATGCAGTTTCAGGATCAGAATTAACAATCACTACACCGGGAGGTATGGCAAAAAGAACAATAAATTTTGCCACACTAGTTCTTGTATCTGATTTTGACGGAAACGGTGTCAGAACAAGCTGGAACGCTTATGGCGATATCGATAGTTTTAACGCAAATACTACAGGTGGTCCAACAGGTAATTATGCAGCACTTACCTGGTCTGGTTCAACTGCCAACGGTTATAACGGAAGCAGCGCCGGTACAGGTGCTGGTTTTCTAAATGCATCGAGTAAAGATGCAACTAGAACTTTTATAGATATGGATGTAAGTGCCAACGTAATAGGCGCTCAATTCGCCATACAATTGAACACTATTGATGGTAAAGACTATGGTTATAATTTTAAAGTAACCGATGTAAATTGGAAAACAAAAACCATATCCTTAGCTGATTTTAAAGATAATTACGGGTTCGGAGCAAATACTGCCAGTACAATAGATGCGTCTAAAGTTACCGAAATTAAGGTAGGAATTGTACAGAGTGATACGCCAAATCCCAGCGTAATAAAATTTGACAATATTAAAATTCGTTACCAATAATTGAGGATTGTATGCACTTTAACTAAAAAAGAGGTTGCCATCAAAGCAGCCTCTTTTATCAAAGTAAATTACATCATAAATAATAAATAAAGTATAATAAGAGTATTTCCAGGATATTCTATAATAAAAAACAGTATGAAAATTAAATTTTTACTAGTGCTCAGCAGTCTCTTCTTTTTTTTAAATGCCTGTTCTAAAGATGACAATGAAACTGTTGAAACTTTAGAAACACCTATTGCAAATGCACCAAAAGATGTCAATGACAATGGTTTTAAAGCTAAATGGAATTATGTTTCCAATTCTAAAAGCTATCTTTTGGATGTTTCTACAACCGAAAATTTTACAGCATTTGTGCCCAATTACAATTCAAAAGAAGTAACTGATTTAAATGAAATTGTAGTGGGTTTAACAGGAGGTACGCAGTATTATTACAGAATTAGAGCCAAATCAGAGACGCAAACTTCGGGTTATTCAAATGTGATTAGTGCTGTAACTACTGGTTCCAGTGGTATTCCTGAAGATCCTGCTTTTTTAAAAGTAAAAGTCAATAAGACAGCAAATCCATTTTTTGTTGGTATGGCAATAAAGGCCTCACAATTAACCAGCGGAAGCCCCTATGATATCATTTTGAAAAATGAATTTAGCAGTATTTCTGCCGAATATGAAATGAAAATGGATCAGATTTCTACTGCAAGCGGTGTTTATAACTGGACAGTGGCAGATAAAATTGTTGCTTACGGAAATTCAAATGGTATCAATGTTCACGGTCACGCTTTAGTATGGCATAACTCAGTACCAAAATGGTTAACAGATTTTTCAGGTACTGATACTGAATTTGCCGCAGAAGTAAAAAAATACATTACGGATGTTGTAACGCATTATGCAGGAAAAGTAAAATCATGGGATGTGGTTAATGAAGCTGTAGATGATAATGGCGGGAACATGAGAAATACTATTTTTCTTAGACGAATGGGACCTAATTATGTAAAAGATTGTTTTCAATGGGCGAGAAATGCAGCAAATGCAGCAGGTGATACAAATTTATTACTGTTTTATAATGATTATGCAACGTCTACCAATATCCCAAAACAAGACAAGGTTTTTAGCATTATAGATGATTTAAAAGTAAGTAAACTTATTGATGGTGTTGGTTTCCAAATGCATAATACTTATTTAAGCCCGACAAAAACTCAAATTGAAACAGATATTAACAGAGCGGTCTCAAAGGGGCTGAAAATCCATGTTTCAGAATTAGACATTCAAGTCAATCAATTTAATGACATCTCTACATTTACAAATGAAAGAAGGTTAGCTCAAAAAGAAAAATACAAGGAAATCGTAAAAATCTATAATGCACTTCCCGCAGCAAATAAATACGCTTTAACGATTTGGGGAATGAAGGATAATGAATCCTGGATTCCATATAGTACAGATCTGAACCATGTTGGAAATGACTGGCCTTTATTGTATGACTCCAATTTTGCTGTCAAAAGTTCGCATACCGGATTTCTCGAAGGTTTAGATTAAATTTTAAAGCATATTACTTTACTATACTATTAATTAACCACAAAAAATTATGAAAAAATTAAATTTATTATCATTAGCATTATCATGTGTTTTGGGATTTGCATCCTGCTCAGATAATACAAGTCCTGTATTGGCAGAAGACCAATTGGCAAGTGTAAACAACTCTAAAAGTACAGGTAAAATAGCCGGTGCACCCTGGGTGAAACAATTTGAAGATACATTCAATGTAGGTTCTAATCTGTCACAATGGACAAAAGAACAACGAGCAGATTATAATTCGTGGTATTGCGACTATGCCAGTTCAGTGCCAACTACACAATGGAGAGATGGAAAACAATGTTTGGAAATCAAGACAACAAAATTGAGCACGTACAAATATCAATCCGGATTCATTTCTTCTAATTATCAATATAAGCCTGAAAATAATACAGAGTATATGCTTTCCGCCAATATTAAACTAGTAGCGATGGATGGCGGAACTTACAAATCTTTCACACAAACTTACGGCGCCTGGCCTGCCTTCTGGTCTGTGCAGCAAAATGCCTGGCCAACCAAAGGAGAAATTGACATCATGGAAGGGTACTCTTTTGCGCCTAATGCCAGTCGTTTTACTTCAAATCTTTTCTATGGAACTTCCAGCGGAACAAACCTTATAGGGAATTCTGCCGAGAGAAACTATCCGGGTAATTTTGATATAAACGGAAATGGTGGATGGCATTTATATGAATCCTTTTGGAAAATGAAAGACAATGTCGTAACCGTAACTATAAAGGTAGATAATGTAACGGTTTCAACGTATACCAATAGTAGTGCAGCAAATCTTAATTTAAATAATTTCGGACCACACTCGATTATATTTAATCTAAATGTTGGATCAAAAGATTCCAATTTTATAGACCCTAATAAGATTAACTTATTTTCATCTGTAATGATGTGGGTAGATGATGTTACCGTTTACAAAAGACCAATCTAATTGATAAACGGAGGAAGCAGATTTCGAAAAAATTATAAATATTTGTGTTGTTGCCAGCACTGATGGTTCGAATTCAATTCTTCAAAATACAACTTTAAAAAAGAGGCTTTCCGTAAAGGAACAGCCTCTTTTATATATTAATGTTTAATCTCCATTTTATCTCTTGTTATGGTCATATTCTGGAATATAATTCTTTTTTTTAGATGCTACAGAACCCCTACCTGATTATTATAATTTATTTTTAATTATTCATCTATAAAGAATTGCTGTTCATCTGATCTATAATAGCATTATTAAATTAGAGAGTATATTTACAACTTCATATTTCTATTTTTTTTAATAGATACGAACTTCGAATAAATGACTAAATTATTATTTAAATTTTTGCGGCAGGGTCTGAAAAAGGAAAACGGCATTTTGAAACTCTCTGTGCATGGGTGTTTTTTTCTCTGCACCATTTTTTTTTCTTTTAGCAGTAACGTTTTTTCACAAGACCTTCTATTCTCTCCAATTGAAAACAGGCACCAGCTCAATGAAGAGAAAATCAGGAATTTTATTGAACTCCCGGATGGCAGAATAGGTGTTTTTACCGAGGGAATGCTGAACTTATACGATGGAGCAGATTTTAAGACAATACAAATTGACGATGATAATTCTGCCCCTCTTATATCATACAAGGGATTTCATCACAGTTACGTAGAAAACAATCGCATTTGGTTTAAGTATAAAGGGAAAATCAGCCTGATTAATGTCTCTAAGGAAAAGAGTGAAGCCGATCCGATTAAAATCCTGCATTTTTTAGGATTTAAAGGCACTCCGGTTGATTTATTTGTTGATGAAAAAAAAGATATATGGGTAGTAAATGATTTAGGTGCACTGCTTTGTTACCAGCAGGATTCAAAAAAGGTAGCCTGCTTTTTAAAAAGAATTTTTATAAAGGGAAGCCCGGAGGAACTACTTTACGATCTTGTTACGGATCAGCAGAAAGTATATTTAATTTACAAATCAGGATTAATCCGTTGCTTTGACCGCTTGACCTCAAAAGAAATTTATAAACTATTTATTGTCAGGGATGATTTGGGTGATTTTAATGATTGGAATCACACCACGGTAGTAGGTAAATATCTGTATGTCGTAAGGTCCGGAATGAGAAAAGGACAATTGATTCGGTATGATACTCAGACCAGGCAGTCAATAGTCTTATTACAAACCCACACCTATTGGCTTAACACCTTTGCAGCAAATAAGAATGGGGATTTTTTCATTAGCTGCAGCAAAGGGCTTTGGTACTTTAGATGTGGCAGTACCTTTGGAAGTTTTTATCCGGAGTTAAATTTAACAGAAAAAAACAAAATAAAAACCGAAGTAAGTACTGTTTTATTTGATTATCAGGGAGGGCTTTGGATAGGGACATTAAATAAGGGGATTTATTATCATCATCAGGATCGTTCTCGTTTTAAATATTATCAAAAAAGCAATTTCAACTTAAAAGACAATGACGAATTTCAGATAAATTGTTTTGAAGAAACTGGTGATGGGAAATTACTGATCGGTACCAATCAAGGGCTCTATATAGCCGAACTTCCTCTCAATCACACAAAGTCATTCAAGGTTTTACTCTCTGATTTGCATTGCCATTCTCTGTTAAAAGATTCTACAGGTCAAATATGGATTTCGACCAATAAAGGACTGTATGTATGTGGTTCAAATGGCTTTATAAAACAATATACAAAACAATCCACCAGTTGTGTATACCAAACCAGTCCAGGCGAAATATTGGTCTGTACTGACACTGGAATTTTCAAGTGGAATAAGTCTTTGGAGTCTTTTGGTATGTCCTTTTTGATTAATTCTCCTGCTGATGTATTTCAAATCACTCAGTGGAATCACCAATTGATTGGCATTTCTGATAATGGTCCTTTTATGATGAATATCGCGGGTGATAAAATTATCATGCCTTTAGCAAAAGGGCATAAAAGAATGGCGATGTTCAGTCAAAAGAACCATAAATACAGTTGTCTTTTATCTGACTCTAACCAAGATTTATGGTTAGGGACTTATAATGGCCTGACCATTTGGGATCACAAAAATCAAAAGTTATATGAATTAAATACCGATAAAGGTTTAGTAAACAATAGTATTAAGGCGATAGTGGAAGATATAGATCGTTCGTTTTGGGTTACCACCTCACGTGGTGTAAGTCATATTATTACAAAAAGAGCAGCAAGCGGACTTACTTTTAGAATCATAAATTATGATAAATTTACCGGAGTGCTGGAATATCCATTTACTGATCGCGCTGCGCTTATTTCTTCAAAAAACGGATTGTTTATCGGGGGAATAGACGGTATGAATAATCTAAAAAGAAATGATGCCAGAGAAAATCAATATGCTCTTAATCCAATTTTATTTAGCTTCAAATTGTTTGGCAAAAACGTGACAAGTGGTCAGGAAATAAACAAAGAGATTGTTTTAAAAAATGCTATAACATCAACCGATACCTTAAGGCTGAAACATGATCAAAACTTTTTCAGCATTGGTTTTTCCGGACTCAATTATATCAATGAGTCACACACTTATTTCAGATATAAACTCGAGCATATTGATAGGAATTGGCGCAGGGAGAATTCTGCCCCCGGAGTAGGTGAAGCCAGTTATACCAATATAGCTCCCGGCCAGTATATTTTTATGGTGCAGGCCAGTTCCGACGGTCTGCACTGGCCCGGCAGAGTCAAAAATCTTTTAATTATCATCGAGCCCCCTATATGGAATACGATTCTTGCCAAAGTACTTTATTTGGTATTATTGTGTGTGGGGATTGCTTTAATTTCTAAGGCTATTATAAAGCATAATACGTCAATTCGCAAAAAGCAACAAGATTATGCTATAGAGAGAGCAAAGTCGGATTTTATAACCAATATGAGTCATGAGTTGCGTACGCCTCTCACACTTATTATAACACCTTTAAAATCGCTGCTTGCAAGAGTGGAAGATCAGAAAATAAAAAAAGAACTCCTGCAAATCAGCTCCAGCAGCGACCTTTTATTAGATACTGTCAATCAGTTGCTTGATTTTAAAAAGATTGATACAGGAGAAGAAATATTACATCGCAATTTTTATGATAATCTTTCCTTTATCAGTGAATTGTGTAAAGCCTATGAGCCAATAGCAGAAGAAAAAGAAATTGACTTTAACTGGGATATCGACCCGCAAAACGATGATTTGTATCTGGACAGGCAAAAAATTACCAGAATAGTAATTAACCTGCTCTCTAACGCCTTTAAATTTACCGGTTCAGGGGGTACAGTTAAATGCTCAGCCGTAATTGATAGTAAGGATAAAGTTCTGATAATTTTGGTTGAAGATTCAGGAATCGGAATTTCTACAATAGAAATAGATACTATTTTTAATCGTTTTTATCAGGCAGACAATCAAAATGGGGGATCCTCCGGCAGCGGTATAGGCCTGTACATGGTAAAATATTACGCAACAATGCATGGCGGGTGGGTCAGGGTAACCAGTTATCCGGGGCAGGGAACTTGTTTTAAGGTACTCTTATCCGTTGGTAAAGAAACCGATGTGTCCTCTTTTAAAGAAGGGGAAGAATCAACAAAAAAAAATATACTTATTGTTGAGGATCACATTATTTTTAGAGGTTATCTACTGGCTGAATTGAAAAAGTATTATAATGTGATCACAGCCAATAATGGAGAAGAAGGTTTAAAGAAAGCAATAATGCATGTTCCGGATCTTATAGTAACAGATATGATCATGCCCCAAATGGATGGCCCGCAATTAAGTCAATCGGTTCGAAATACCATTGCCGTGAGTCACATTCCTATTATTATGCTAACGGGAAGAACCTCTGATGAGGCCCGATTTGAAGGTTATAAGGCCGGAGTCGATGCTTATATGGTAAAGCCCTTTGATATTAATTTGCTGGTGCTTCGAATTGATAAACTATTGGAGATAAACGAGGCCAGACGAAAAACGTTCATTAATAAAAAGGAAGTGCAAATTGATGCCTTAACAGATAATCCGGTTGATCAGGAGTTTTTAAAACGCACTTTTAAGTGTGTCTTAGATAATTTGTCGAATTCTGATTATACAGTAGAAAAGTTCAGTGAGGATATGAATATGGACCGTACTGGTTTATATCGAAAACTTATGGCCCTTACAGATCATTCTCCCACAAATTTTATTCGTACTATCCGGCTTAAAAAAGCAGCCGAATTATTATTGGATAAAAAACTGACAATTGCAGATGTATCTGATCAGGTAGGTTTTAATAGTATTTCTTATTTTACCAAATGCTTTCATGACACTTTTGGTAAAACACCCAGCCAGAGCAGGGAGTAAAATGTTTCAATATAATAAATTAATTATTTTTTTAACACGTTGATTATGTGTGTTTTGTAATTGATTACTATCTGGTTTCAACATGAGTTATAATTATTTCAACATAGTTTAAAGGCTTTAAAAACGACAAAAGTTATTTTTATTACTCTATAAACTATCTAACTCAATTGAAATGAAAATTATATATTCCCTATGTACTGTGCTGCTTTTTTGCCTTCATAGTAATGCGCAGAAATTCCAGAAAACCACTCAGGGAATCAAGACTATTGCAAATGGCAATAACATAGAAATACAGTTTTACAGTCCTGCAATTGTCAGGGTTATTAAATTTCCGGAGATAAAAAATTTTTCAAAAGAAAGTCTCTCGGTAGTTTTAAAGCCTGCCAAAACTGATTTTAGTATCAAAACCATTGGCAATATTATCTTTTTAAAGTCGAATCAATTAATTGTTAGTGTAAATACTGCTTCAGGAAATATAGCATTTTCAGCCTCTGAAAATGAATTATTAAAAGAAAAACCTCAAGGAACGAAATTCGAACCTTTTGATGATGCAGGAGTAAAGACCTTTACAGTCACACAATCTTTTATCTTAGATAAAGAGGAACCAATTTATGGTTTGGGACAACATCAAAGAGGAGATTTAAACCAGCGAAATCAAAAATATCATCTCGAGCAGGGCAATGTGGATGATGCCGTGACTTTTTTTCAATCCATAAAAGGCTATGGGCTTTATTGGGATAACTATTCTCCAACAGAATTTACAGATGATGCCACCGAAACTTCTTTTAAATCGATTGTGGGAGATGCTGTTGATTATTATTTCATGTACGGAGGTAATGCAGATGGGGTAATTGGAAAAATGCGGGAATTAACTGGAGAAGTACCAATGTTTCCTTTGTGGACCTACGGTTTTTGGCAGAGTAAGGAGCGATACAAAAGTCAGAATGAATTGGTAGAGGTAGTGAAAAAGTACCGTGAACTAGCAGTGCCACTTGACGGAATAATACAAGACTGGCAATATTGGGGCAACAATTATTTATGGAATGCAATGGAGTTTTTGAATCCTGAATTTTCAGATCCGAAAAAAATGGTCGACGAGGTTCATAATCTTAACGCCCATATGATTATTTCGATTTGGTCTTCCTTTGGTCCGCAGACAAAACCTTATAAGGAAATGGATCAAAAGGGAATGTTATTTAATATTAAAACCTGGCCGCAATCCGGTTCAGAAATATGGCCTCCAAATGCAGATTATCCTTCGGGAGTTAGAGTATATGACCCTTATAATCCTCAGGCAAGAGATATTTACTGGAAATATGCCGATAAGGGACTGTTTTCTCAAGGAATTGACGGCTGGTGGATGGATTCTACAGAGCCAGATCACTTCGAGGAAAAACCGGCAGATTATGACACAAAAACATATCTGGGATCTTTTAGAAAAGTGCGAAATGCATATCCTTTAATGACTGTGGGTGGAGTTTATGACCATCAGCGCAAAACCAAGTCAGAGAAGCGTGTATTTATTTTAACCCGATCTGCTTTTGCAGGCCAACAGCGTTACGGGGCCAATACATGGTCTGGTGATACAGGTTCTAGCTGGGAAACCCTCCGGAATCAGATTCCGGCCGGTCTGAATTTTACCCTTACCGGCATACCGCATTGGAATTCAGATATAGGAGGTTTTTTTGCTGGAGCCTACAGGCAAGCATGGAATGACAGGTCAGGAGCCAAAAATCCTCTTTATCAGGAACTGTATGTACGCTGGATCCAATTTGGCACTTTTAATTCAATGATGCGTTCTCATGGCACCGATGTTCCAAGGGAGATTTATAATTTTGGCACAAAAGGCGAGCCTGTCTATGATGCAATAGAGAAATTTATTACGCTTCGTTATGCACTTCTTCCTTATATTTATTCTACATCATGGGAAGTTACCAGTAAGCAGTCCAGTTTTATGCGGGCATTATTTATGGATTTTCCAGCTGATAAAAAAGGATGGGAAATTAAAGATCAGTTTATGTTTGGCAGGTCAATTTTGGTAGCTCCCGTCGTTCATGCACAATATACTCCCGAGAAAATAGTAAAAGTTAACGAATCAACGGGCTGGGATCAGCAAGGTGATAAAAAAAATACAGAAAAAATAACTGTAGACTTTACAGCAAAAAAGTCAAGAAATGTGTATCTGCCCGCTGGTACAGATTGGTACGACTTCTGGACCAATGAGAAAATTAACGGAGGTCAGGAAATTATTGTGAAAACATCCATCGACATGCTGCCTCTTTATGTAAGGGAAGGAGCAATTATTCCCTTTGGCCCAAAAGTACAATTTGCAACCCAGAAAAAGTGGGATAGCCTGGAGATAAAAGTATATCCGGGTAAAGATTGTTCTTTTGTGCTTTATGAGGATGAGTTTGATAATTACAATTATGAGAAAGGATTTTATTCTGAAATTGAATTTTCGTGGAATGAGGCATCAAAAAAAATAACCATTTCAAATAGGAAAGGACAATATACCGGAATGCTAACCAGCAGAAAATTTACTATTGTAATGCCAAATGGAATCTCGAGGATTATTAACTACAATGGTAAAAAAGTAGAAGAGAGATTTTAATGATAATTCATTACAGTTTTCCCAATGCTTTCTCGCCCCTATCCTTTAAAGTTTGCATTGAAGAAAAAACAACCACAGGGCTAAGATTTGGGTTGAAAGGAATATTTAAAGGGGCTTTTTTACAGTGTTGCCTGATTTAAAGCAAAGGCAGCAATCTTCGGGCCATTAAGCGGTCCTGCCGCTGCTGTGCAGGGTTATTTGATGAATTTGCGCTAGATGATGTAGTTTAAAATGTAAACTTATAAATCCAATTCAAATGCCGGGAAAAATAAACGAAAATATAAAAAGCATCAGGGAACTTAAAGATTACACCCAGGAATATATGGCCTTCAGGCTTAACATGACCCAGGCGGGCTACAGTAAGATTGAAACAGGCACCATTCCGCTCAGTTGTGACAAATTGGAAGAGATCGTCTCTATTTTTGAAATGGATCTTATTAGCATTATACAATTTGAAAGCAGTCTGTACCTTAAGAGCGATTTTATGAAGTTAAAGGCGTCGTCTGTGGAGCAGGATGATCTTTTTCATATAGAGATGCTCTACAGGGATAAAATTGCCCTGCTCGAGAAACTGCTGGATAAAACAGATAAGGAACTTAAAAATTATAAGGATAAATATGACTGTCTTTAAATATTGGCTCTTGGAGAGTTTTTTGAGTAATTTAGATGATGGTAAAAATACCGCAGAACCGCAATGCTGCAATTCTTTGAAATATTCATAAACAACTCCCGGCTTTGAAACGAAATGGTTTTGCGCTAATAGCCACTACCCTTAAAATTAATCAAGATTTTGTTTTTACCTTTTTATTTATTCTGCCTGTAAATTGCTTATCAATGAACTTTTCAAACGAACTTAACCACATCACAGAATTATACAATACCCTTGATTTTTCAAATGAAGGTGATTTGTTGTTATCTATTGAAAACAAAAACACCTGCGAAAATATTTTGACAACAGTTCAATTTATACTAAATAAAGATCCAACTATGATATAGTTGTCTCCTTAAATGACCGTATGATATACGAAGTTTATTTGCATTAATTCGATTCAAATTCTTTGGTTACAAAAAGGAATAAACTATCTGTAAATAAAGCTATACAAACAGAAAGAAGAATCCCAGTTAAAATACAGTTTTATGACATTTTAACTGGGATTCTTTGTTTTATTTTGTGATGTTTTGTGAAATCTATTTTCCGATACAGAAATTAGCAAAAATGTTCCCCAGTAACTCATCATTAGAAACCTGACCGGTAATAAGCCCGAATTGATATAAGGCTTCGCGAATATCAAGAGCCATTAAGTCGCTTGAAAGATTAGTTTCAAGCCCAAATTTTACTTTTTGTATTTCATCCAAAGCTTTCAATAAAGAATCGTAATGTCTTGTATTGGTAATAATTGTTTCGTTATTACGAAGTGCCCCAGTGTTTACAAAAGAAAGTAATTGGTTTTTTAAATCTTCAACGCCGATTTTCGCTTTGGCACTAAGAAAAATCTGTTTTAGGTTTAAAGTTTCAAGTTCCTGACGTGTGGACTGAAGTTGATCCTCTGTAAGCTGGTCTATTTTATTGCAGACAATCAGAATTTCTTTTAAAGGATATTTATTTTTTATTTTTTCAATTTCAACTATAAAAGAAGTACTTGAGACCTGAAACTTCAAACTATCCATCAAGTAGATTACGAGTTGGGCCTGTTCTATTTTTTCGAAGGTTTTTTTAATTCCGATACTTTCTACAACATCTTTCGTTTCACGAATTCCTGCCGTATCTATAAATCTGAAACCGATTCCGCCAATGACCAATTCATCTTCTATCGTATCACGGGTAGTTCCCGCAATATCAGAAACAATAGCACGCTCTTCGTTAAGTAAAGCATTAAGTAAAGTCGATTTACCGACATTGGGTTCTCCGACAATGGCGACCGGAATTCCGTTCTTAATAACGTTACCAACCGCAAACGAATCAATTAAACGTTTTAAGACAAACTCAATTCGGTTCAGTAATTCATGAAACTGACTTCTGTCTGCAAATTCTACATCTTCTTCTGCAAAATCAAGTTCCAGCTCGATTAAGGAAGCAAAATTCAAAAGCTCTTCGCGCAATTTGGCAATTTCATTACTAAAACCACCACGCATTTGCTGCATGGCAATTTGGTGCGAAGCCTCATTGTCTGATGAAATTAAATCGGCCACGGCTTCTGCCTGTGATAAATCAAGTTTACCATTTAGAAAAGCCCTGAGAGTGAATTCTCCGGCATCAGCCATTCGACAGCCCTTTCTCAATAAAAGCTGAATGATTTGCTGTTGAATATAAGTTGATCCGTGGCAGGAGATTTCTATTGTATTTTCGCCTGTATAGGAATTTGGCCCTTTGAAAACAGAAACCAAAACTTCGTCAAGGGTTTTATTATCATCTACAATATGACCTAAATGTAAGGTGTGCGTTTTTTGCTTCGTTAAATCTTTGCCTTTGATTGATTTAAAAACAGAGTTTCCGATAGTAATGGCTTCGGAACCTGAAATTCGAATGATGGCAATTGCACCGGCTCCCGAAGGTGTCGCCAGGGCAACTATAGAATCTTGATTTATCATAATGCAAAGGTATAAAAAAAGGCTCGAAATTACGAACTCAGAGTTATTGTACTTTGTCGCATTTGCAGCTCGTTTTTTTATAGCAGAAACACTTTTGAAAGAAAATTATTAAATGTTAAATTACTGATAATTGTCAGTTTAGTTTGATTTTAGAATGATTAAATTTGAGAGAACAACTTATAAATCTGAAACAAAATGAAAAAGATATTATTCCCAACCGATTTTTCCGAAGCTGCAACAAACGCTTTTGTACATGCTCTGGAATTTGCTAAAATTGTCAATGCCGAACTTGTTTTGTTGCACACCTTTGAAATTCCGGTTTATGACAGTCAGTTTTTTCCGGAAAATTATGCTTCAATTTACAGTTCAATTGAATTAGCGAAGTTTGAGATGTTCAAGGATGAAATTCCAAAGCTGAGAACCATCGCCATGGAACGAAAATTAGATGATATTGTTATAAAGCATCGTTTGATCGATGGTGATTTATTGTATAATCTGAAAAATGCTATCGAAGAAGATAAAATCGATTTTGTGATTATGGGAACAACAGGGGTTTCTGACTGGACAAAGTTTTTCCTCGGATCAAATACCAGCTCCGTAATTTCGGGAGTAGAAGTTCCGGTTTTATGTGTTCCTCTTGATGCTAAATTCAAAAAAATAAAAATGATAGGGTTTACCACCCGTTATCGTGAAAAAGATAAAAAAGAATTGAGAAAAGTATTGAATATCGCCAGAAAAACCAACGCGAAAGTAAAAAGTCTTTACGTTAAAACCTCTGATTCTGATGTTTCTGAAACCACAGTTAAGGAATGGGAAAGAGAATTTGCAGGTGAAAATATTGAGTTTCTGGTCTTGCCAAGTGATGAAGTAAAAGAAACAATTCTTGATTTTGTGCTCTACAAAGAAATTGATGTTTTGGCAATGATTACGCATAAACGTTCTTTCTTTGAAAGTATATTTGATTCCAGCTTCACCAAAAAGATTTCCAAACAAGTATCTGTCCCGGTTTTGATTATGCATGAAGATTAATTTTCCTAAATTTCGGAAGCTGATTTTGCTGTCTAAAACCTATATTTGTATTTCATCAAATCATAAAAATGGATTTCTATCAAAATAAGCTTGCACAATATTCAGAACTTTTAAAAAAAATCAATAAAAGATACAACAGCATTAGTATTTTACGTCTTTTAAGCGTTTTCCTTTGTTTGCTATTACTGTTTTATTATATCAAAACAAATGAAATTCTCTGCGTTGCTTTTGCATTTCTGTCTTTTATTGGTTTTATTTTTTTAATGAAAATTCATTCCCGTTTATCTTTTCGAAAACAGCTTACAACTGCCATTTTAAAGATTAATGAAAATGAAATTGGTTTCTTAAATAATAAAAAATTTCCTTTTGAGAATGGTATTGAGTTTAATGATTTTCATCACCCTTATGCCTATGATCTGGATATTTTCGGAGAGCATTCCTTATTTCAGAATTTAAACAGAACAGCTACTTTTATCGGAAAAAAAACGCTGGCGAATCAATTACTACATACGCTTCCAAATGAAACTATTCTGGCGAATCAGGAAGCTGTAAACGAATTAAAAACTAAAATCGACTGGAGACAGGAGTTTCTGGCTCTTGCTGCTATAAGTAATGATTCTAAAAGTTCATATGATTCCATAATGCATTGGAATTCATTTAAAAATAATTCTTTATCTAAAGTTTTAGTTGTATTATCAATTGTACTGCCTATATTGTTTTTTGGAATACTAACAGCTTATTTTTTTACTTCAAAAACGATTTTGCTATCGTATCTTACTTATGCTTTTATTGTTAATATGATCGTTTTAGGACAGTCGTTTAAAAGAATTCAATCAGAGATCGCAAAAGCGGATAACGTTGATAAAATCATTAAACAATACAGTTTATTGGTAGAGAAAATTGAAAAAGAAACGTTTCAGTCCAAAAAGCTAATTGACCTGCAGCAACAGTTGATTTTCAGGAATGCAACCGCGAGTGCCCATTTGAAACAGTTGTCTGAATTGTTTTCCCGAATGGATACTATCAATAATTTTGTAACGGCAATTGTTTTCAACGGGACTTTCTTGTTCAATCTTCATGTCCTGAAAGCGCTTTTAAAGTGGAAAGACAATTATACTGCAGAATTGGAAAAATGGATTTCAATTATTGGGGAATTGGAAGCATTAAACAGTTTGGCCAATTTAGCTTATAACAATGCTGATTTCGTTTTCCCGGAAATAAATTCTGAATATAAAATCAGTTTTAAAAAATTAGCACATCCCTTATTGAATCCCGCGGGCAGGGTAGGGAATGATACCGATTTTTATCCCCAGTCCTTTATGATTTTAACAGGTTCTAATATGTCAGGTAAGAGTACTTTTTTGAGAAGTCTGGGTGTCAATATGGTTTTAGGCGGAATCGGTTCTGTAGTGTGTGCTTCAGAGGCTAATATCCATCCATTGCCAGTATTGGTTTCAATGCGGCTGTCCGATTCACTAGCCGATAGTGAATCGTATTTTTTTGCTGAAATCAAGCGTTTAAAACAAATTATGGACGCCCTGGAAGATCAGCCTGCATTTGTTTTACTGGATGAAATTTTAAGAGGAACCAATTCCGATGATAAAAGAAACGGGACTATTGAAGTAGTAAAAAAGATAATTGCCAGAAAAGCGATCGGAGCAATTGCAACGCATGATATTGAAGTTTGCCTGACTACTAACGAGTATCCGGAAACCTTAACCAACCAATGTTTTGAAGTCGAAATTCAGAATAACGATTTACATTTCGATTACAAACTCCGTAGCGGCATTTGTAAAAATAAAAGTGCCACTTTCTTAATGCAGAAAATGGGAGTTATTTGATTTTAGATAATTCGATTGTTGGATTTTTAGATTTTTAGAAACAAGATGCAAGATTTTAGAATTAATAGGTGCGTAGAGGGAAGAATCAAAGAATATAATACTCTAACTCTAATCAATTGATCAGCCTAAATTACAAATGGTACATAAAACACCAATCTTACATCTTACATCTTACATCTTACATCTTGTTTCTAAAAATCTAAAAATCAAATAATCACTTCAGCAACTCCTTAATCGTCTGTACGAAAGTCTCAACAGGTTGTGCTCCTGAAACGGCATATTTTCGATCAAAAACGAAGAAAGGAACGCCCTGTACGCCAATTTGCTGTCCTTCTATAATATCAGTATGAACTTCGCTTAAAAACAATTTTTCATTTTCGATGACTTTTAACGTTTCATTTTTGTCCAGACCGGCTTTTTCAGCCAGTTCCAGTAAAGTTGGACCGTCATTTAAATCCTTTCCTTCCGTGAAATAAGCTTTAAAGAAAACCTCTTCCATTTCGTCGCCCAAATTTTTAGTTTTGGCCAACTGAATAATTCGATGGGCTGTAAATGAATTTGCGATAATAGCTTTGTCAAAATGGTAATCCAAACCAACACTTTTTGCGCGTTCTGCGACACCTTTGTGCATTTCTACAGATTGTTCAACAGACATACCTTTTCGTTCCGCTAAGTACGTATAAACATCCTTATCCGGTTGTGGTGAAATGGTGGGGTCAAGCTGGAAACTTCTCCATTCAATTTCAAATTCATCATTTGGAAATTCAGCTAAAGCTGTTTCCAGTTGTCTTTTTCCGATATAACAAAACGGACACATGATGTCCGACCAAATTTCTATTTTCATATAGCGAAGTTAAAAAAAAATGTTTCAGGTTTAAAGTTTCAGGTTTGAAGTTTTTTTATAACCAAACGTGTCGGGTTTAATTGTTTCAGGTTTCAAGTTTCAGGTTGCTACTGATGATATTATTAACCGCAAAGTTCGCAAAGTTTTTTCAAGTTGTGTTTGCGGTTAAGAACGCAAAGCTTTGCGTTCTTAACCTTGTAGTCCTACACAAAAAAACTTTGCGAACTTTGCGTAAAAACCCGCATAATCCTAATCGCATTTCAACCTGAAACTTTGAAACCTGAAACCTGAAACAAAAAACACCTCCAAATAAAAAACCGCAACTCTTTAAAGGAATTGCGGTTTCTAGGTATAAAAAATGGTTGGTTAATAGCGATATTTTTTTTTACAATGATATATCTTTAATTTGAAATTAAAAAACATCCCTGTAACAAAAAGAAGTTTTGATGTTAACTATTTAACATAACAGGCATTACCAGCATGGTAACCGTTTCGCCTTCTTCTAAACCATCCACCGGAGTTAAAATCCCGGCTCTGTTTGGTAATGACATTTCCAGCATAATCATATCTGATTGTAAGTTGGTCAGCATCTCAGTTAAGAAACGAGAGTTAAAGCCAATCTGTAAGTCATCTCCCTGATAATCACAAGTAAGTCTTTCTTCTGCTTTGTTGGAGTAATCAATATCTTCAGCAGAAACATTCAATTCAGCTCCTGCGATTTTTAAACGAATCTGGTGTGTTGTTTTGTTAGAGAAAATCGCCACACGACGAACAGAACTTAAAAATAAAGAACGATCAATCATTAATTTGTTTGGATTTTCTTTTGGAATTACCGCTTCATAATTTGGGTATTTTCCATCAATAAGACGACACATCAGGATATAATTGTCAAATGAGAAAGTCGCATTTGAGTCGTTGTATTCAATTTTCACTTCAGCATCTGAACTTCCTAAAATACTTTTTAAGATATTCAAAGGTTTCTTTGGCATGATAAAATCAGCCACCTGAGAGGCTTTTACATCTGTACGGGCATATTTTACCAATTTGTGAGCATCGGTAGCTACAAAGATCAATCCCTCCGGAGAGAACTGAAAGAAAACGCCTGACATTACAGGACGTAAATCATCATTTCCGGCAGCAAAAATAGTTTTGCTTACTGCAGTTGCTAAAACTTCAGCAGGAACCAAGGTTACAGATGGGTCTTCCAGGTTTACGGCTTTAGGGAATTCTTCTCCGGCAGCATAGGCCAGAGCATATTTTCCTGAGTTGGAACTAATCTCAACTGTATTGTTATCTTCAACCGTAAAAGTCAAAGGCTGTTCCGGGAATGTTTTTAAAATTTCAAGCAAAAGTTTTGCAGGCACAGCTACACTACCTTTACTTGTAGAATCGATAGATAAGGTAGCCGACATTGTAGTTTCAAGGTCTGAAGAAGAAACTGTTAACTCATTATTGTCCAGTTCAAATAAGAAGTTGTCCAGGATAGGCAACGTATTATTACTGTTGATTACACTACCTAAAACTTGTAATTGTTTTAATAAGTACGAACTCGATACTATAAATTTCATCTGTTTTGTTTTATTTTTTTGAAAATACTTTAGTTCTTTTAAAAACTAAGATAGATTTTACAAATATATCGTAAACAATCTTAGTTTCGTAATTTTTTTATTAACATCTATTTACTGTATTTCCTTTTACGGAAGTAAGTAAAGGCAAGCCCGAAAACCAATAAAGTAAGAATTGGAAGCCCGATAGTTATGAATTGTGTTAAACTGTAATTTTCATAAACTTTTTCCTTATCCAATAATGGCAAATCAAGATCTTTGCTTCTAATGTTAATAAGTCCGGTATCATCCAGTAAATAATTGATACAATTCATCATAAAATCTTTGTTGTCATAAAGATTTCCGGTACGCTGATCATAACCCAATTCTACCGGCATCCTGTTTTTATCCAATTGATTCCTTGCCAGATCGCCATCAGAAATCACAATCATTTTAGTTGGTTTTCCTTTTGCGATAAAGGAGTTTTCTTTGAAAGGTAAAATACGATTTTCAAAAGCGGAATGGAACGAGCCTTCCAGTAAAACCGAAAGCGGTAAATTTCCTTTGCCAGCATAATCCTGAGGCGAAGTTTTTTCGGATACACTGCTTAAACTGATTTCTGCCGGTGTTCCGATTATTTTTGAATATTGCGATGATTTTAATAAAACCGTTTTCTTAATTCCGTTTTTCAAAGTATCAATCGGACTGGCAAAATCGAATTTAATTCCGCCTAAATTTTTAACAATAGGATGCTGGCTGTCAGGATAAACCAGTGGCGCAAATTTCCAGAGAAAATCCTGATATTGTGTAGCGCTTCCCTGTTCTCCGGTGGCCAGTTTTATCGGACTTCCGTTTTCATCTTTTACCAAATCAGGATTGATTCTGAATCCGTATTTGAAGAACATATCGTTCAGGTTTAAATCTCTCGGATAGGCAAGAGTTGCACCTGATTGATTGTATAAACTGTCCATATCGGCAGCCACCTGATCAATTAGCCAGAGTGTTTTTCCGCCATTCATGATAAACTGATCCAAAACCTGCTTTTCTTCATCAGAAAAAGTTTGGGTTGGTTTTGAAATAATAGCTAAATCGTATTTTTCTAAAGCTTCCAGACTTCCTGTTGGATTTTTAGCAACAGAGTCCAGTGTAAAAGGCCCGATGTAATAGCTTTCTCGAATCTGCATCAGCATTTTGGCGATATGAATTTCATTTATTTCACCGTTTCCTTTTATAATCGCAACCTTTTTCTGTTTGTCTTTGGTGATCTTATTGATGGCATCGGCAATCGAATATTCTAAGTGCTGAATAGACCCAATCACTTTTTGTGTAGTGGAAGCACCCATTCTGTTTTTCAACAAGGGAATATTAACTTCTTTATTGTTGTAAACCGCAATTGCCCACGGAAAAACCATGGCCTGCGACTGTTTCCCTTTATCGTCAACCGTTATATTTATTGGTGTAAGGCCTTTTTGGTACAAGGATTTTACAACGCTCATGCTTTCTTCTTCGTTTTCCATTGGATTTACGAATTCAAAAACGATGTTGTTGTTATACGCCTGGAATTCTTCCAGTAATTGTCTGGTTTCCTGTTGTAATCTTCTGAAATCAGCAGGAAGATCTCCCTGCATGTAAATCTTGATGGATAACGGGTTTTTGACTTGTTTTACTATATTTAAGGAGGTTTCGGATAAAGTATATCGTTTGTCTTTTGTTAAATCAAATCTTTGGAAATACAAACTTCCCAGTACATTTAAAACAATTAAAACGAAAACCGTAATACCTAATGTTTTGATATTTTGTTGAGTTGATGCTTTCATTAGGCTTTAAAAGATTTTAATTTATAAACGGTAAAAGACAAAAACAAAATGGTGATGGTTAAGAAATAAATAACATCCCGTGTGTCGATTACACCTCTGCTCATACTTTTAAAATGATCCTGCATTCCAAATGCCGAAATAATCCCTGCAAAGCCCGGTAGTAAGGAGGCTAAACCTTCAAATCCGAAATAAAAGATAAAACACAGAAAAACCGCAATAATAAAAGCCACAATCTGATTTTCTGAAAGGGTAGAAGTGAAGATTCCGATTGCTGAATAAGAAGCGATTAAAAACAACAAGCCAAAATAGGAACCAATTGTGCTTCCCATATCTATATTGCCTTCCGGTAAGCCTAAATTAGAAATCACTTTTACATAAATAAAAGTTGGAACAATTGCCAGTACGATTAAAAATAAAGATCCTAAAAACTTTCCGTTTACAATTTCCCAGATCGATAAAGGCTTGGTTAAAAGTAATTCTAAAGTTCCTTGTTTTTTTTCATCAGAAAAACTTCTCATCGTTACGGCCGGAATCAGGAAAATTAAAATCCAGGGCGCTAAGGTGAAAAACGGTGTTAAATCCGCATAACCGGTATTCAGAATATTATAATCTCCTTCAAAAACCCATAAAAATAGTCCGTTGCTGATTAAGAATACAGCAATGACCAAATAGCCAATAGGAGAGCCAAAAAAGGATTTTATTTCCCGTAAGATGATTGATTTCATGTATGACGTTTATTCGTTTAATCGATTTTATTTGTTTAATCGTTGATTTGTTTAATTGTTTCAGGTTTCATGTTCAAAACTGAGACTGAAAACCGCGACTGCCAACTACTCCAGGCTCACCAGCTTATCCACACTCCAGGCTTCCGGTTTTGCATTGAATAATGTCTTGGTAAAATTCCAAACCGAATTAAAAAGTTCCGATTGTCTGTAATTTTCTAAATCAGCTTCTGTTTCCCAATAACTATAGGTAAAAAACAGGCATTTATCATTTTTGTCCTGATACAATTCTAAAAAACGATTTCCGTTTGCATTTCGTATTTTGTCTTTGACGGCTTCGAAATTTTCCAGAAAGTCAGGAATCCGGTCTTCGTGAAAACTCATTTTTACAATTCGAACAAACATCTTTATAATTTTAGATTTTAGATTGCTGATTTTAGATTTTTAGTCTCTACGATTTTACAGGTGCGCAAAAATACCAAAATTGATTGTTCTTTTTATCAAAAAAATGAAATTCCAATAATGAAATTCCAAATTCCAAATTTCCGGCATCTCTAAAACTAAATTTCTCTACGAAAACGTAACCGTAATCACATCTCTGTAATTTAATCCTAACAAACTATTGGCAGAACCTACTTTTAAAGGATTACTTCTGAAAATAGCAATTTCCAGAAAACCAGCTTCGTTAAAGATGGCCAGTTTTTCCCCTTCATACGTTTTGATCGGAT
Organism: Flavobacterium circumlabens; assembly: GCF_004345565.1. Classification (GTDB taxonomy): domain Bacteria; phylum Bacteroidota; class Bacteroidia; order Flavobacteriales; family Flavobacteriaceae; genus Flavobacterium; species Flavobacterium circumlabens. The sequence continues at coordinate 232,055 of NZ_SLWA01000009.1, forward strand.
ATTTTTCAGAGGTTGCGATAGCCGAATAACCGGGCAGAATTGTTTTGATACTTTTCGGTTTCATTACGATCTCATATTTACGGCCTTTTGCTACTTCGATAAATTGCTGTTTAGAGATATTGGTTACCACATTTCCAAAATGGTCGATATAAATAACGTATCCTTTCAGGGAATTTCCATCATTGGCCAGAACAGCCTGCAATTCGGTAACTTCTTTAACAGACGGAATTTTTTTTCCAATAACATTGAGTAATCCGCCCTTTGCAATGTGGCAGGCAACCTGTATGAAAATATCTAAATCACTGGATTCTGGCGGAAAGCGATCGTGAATATTGATGGCGACAATTTTCTGTGGTACAATTTTCTGTGTCAGCATACTTAAGATACCGTTATCGGCACAAATAAAGTAGTGATCGTTCCATTCCATGGCAATATGCTGGTTCTCTTTATTGCGCTCAATATCGACTCCGATTAAGTGTACCGTTCCTTTTGGGAAACTCAGGTAAGAGGCTCCAATAAGGTAACTTGCTTCTGCAGTGTTAAATGGGTCAACGTCGTGTGAAATGTCAATAATTACAGCTTCAGCAAACTCTGATAATATTTTACCCTTTAGCGAACCAACAAAGTGGTCTTTTAAGCCGTAATCCGTAGTAAGGGTAATTATTGACATCATTTTGTTTATAACTATTGGTAGTTTTTAAATCTAATTTTCATTAAATTTGAGAAATGCAAAGCTAAGAATAGTAAAGTCATAAATGCAAGAAAGAAAAAACAAATTGCATTTTACGATATAAATTACCCGACAGCCAATTGATTTAAAAAAAGATTTAATTTTAATTTAAAACTATCTCATTTGAACGAAAGAATAATCGAGCTAATAGACATTGCGCCAAAAGAATTTTGGGGTGCTCAGGACAGCCATCTGGAAATCATTAAAAAGTACTATCCAAAGCTTAAAATAGTAGCGAGAGGAACGACTTTGAAAGCATTTGGCGAAAAAGAAGTTTTAGATGAATTCGAAAAAAGATTCCAAAGATTAATGTTGCATTTTACCCGATACAACAACATTGACGACAATGTAATTGAACGCGTAATCATGAGTGATGGTCAGGATGAAAAAAGATCATATGATCATGACAAAATACTAGTTCATGGCGTTGGGGGTAAAATTATAAAAGCCATGACGCCCAATCAGCAGCTTCTGGTAGATACCATCAAAAAAAATGATATGGTATTTGCAGTAGGTCCGGCCGGAACGGGAAAAACCTACACAGGTGTTGCAATGGCTGTTAAAGCACTTAAAGACAAAGAAGTAAAAAGGATCATATTAACCAGACCGGCAGTAGAAGCAGGAGAAAATCTTGGTTTTTTACCCGGTGACATGAAAGAAAAACTGGATCCTTACATGCAACCGCTTTATGATGCGTTACGTGATATGCTTCCCAACGAAAAACTGGAAGATTACATTTTAAAAGGAATTATTCAGATTGCACCATTGGCATTTATGCGTGGACGTACACTTGATAATGCCTTTGTAATTCTCGATGAAGCACAAAACACCACCCATTCGCAAATGAAAATGTTTTTAACCCGTATGGGGAAAAACGCCAAATTTATGATTACGGGTGATCCGGGACAGGTCGATTTACCACGAAGAACTATTTCCGGTCTTAAAGAAGCAATTCTGGTTCTGAAAGACGTTGACGGAATCGGAATTATTTATCTGGATGATAAAGATATCGTACGTCACAGATTAGTGAAAAAGGTAATTGATGCTTATAAACAAATAGAAAATCACGATTAAGTTTGTGAAATGATTTTAGTGAAATAATTTTCGCCACAGATTAGAATGATTCACACAGATTATAAAATCATTTTAATCTTTTAATCTGTGGCAAAAAAAAATGAAATATTCGTTTTATTCATTCTTTAGAAATGCGTAAAACGAATATTTTTTTTGATTCAAATTTTAATCGATTAGATTTAATTTTGTCAAATGAAAGAAATAGAGATTTTTTACGAAAAGCAGGAACAAACTTTTAAAGAGGTGCTGCTTGCTTTGAAAGAAATTATTCTGCGTCAGGACCAAGACATTACAAATGTGCTCAAATACGGAATGCCCTTTTTTTGTTACAAAGGAAAAATGTTCTGCTATTTATGGATTCATAAAAAACTCCAACAGCCTTATATCGGAATTGTAGAAGGAAAATACTTTGATGAACCTTTTCTGATTCAGGAAAAGCGTTCGAGAATGAAAATTATGATGCTTGATTCTTCAAAAGATTTGCCTCTGAATGAGATTGAAATTATTCTGCAGAAAGCTTTGAATTTGTATAAATCGGGAATTATTAAAGTATTAATTATTTAAAATGCAGTATTTGATCAAATAGTTAAATAAATAATAAACTTCCTTTATTTGGGGCTTTAAAACCTCTTTATCTTTGTTCTTTTGAGGCTAAATCCTTAAATTTGCACATCATAAATACTTGATCTTTAATATGACAAAATTAAAAAATATAAAAGTTGTAATAAGTGACTTAGACGGAACTTTACTCAACCCACAACACAAAATATCAGATTACACCAAATCCATTTTTCAGGAACTTCACAATCAAAATTACCTTATAGTTGTTGCTACAGGCCGCCATCATCTCGATGCTATGGCGATTATAGAAACGCTTGATGTTCCGGTTTATCTGGTAAGTTCAAACGGAGCAAGAATCCATTCACCCGAAAAAGAACCGCTTTTCTCTTTCAATTTAAGCAGTGATGTTGTAAAAGCAGCTTTGAATGTAGATATTGACCCTGAAATTACAGTAGTTTTATTCAAGGAAAATGTTTGGCAGACAAATAAATTAAGTGAGAAACTAAATAGTTTTCAGGCAGATTTGAAATATCTTCCGGAATTGGTGGATTATAAAACGCTGGAAGATTTCGGAGCTATAAAAATATTCTTTTCTCATGATGACCATGAAAAATTAGTAGCGCTTAAAGATGCTATTTTAGAAAAATCTTCAAGTGAATTGCATCATGCTTTCAGTTTACCAACCTGTCTGGAATTTATGGACAAATCGATCGATAAAGCGGTTGCGATTGCGACAGTTTTAGAAAAAGAAGGTTTTACAATGGATCAGGCAGTTTCTTTTGGAGATGGTTTTAATGATGTTCAGATGTTGTCTGCAACCGGTAAAGGCCTGATCATGGGAAATGCACCTGCTTTGTTAAAAGAAACCTTACCCAACTTAGAAGTAATTAAAACCAATGCAGAAGATGGTGTAGCCAAATATATTGCCTCAAGAATTCTGGATAAAGAATTTGCGACAAGCTAATTTTGACACAATAGAAATCAAACTCTTGTAAATACAGGAAATGTTTTTATTTTATAAACTGCTAATAAATTGTATATCAATTATTAGCAGTTTTTTTATTTATAATTTACTGATTTGGGAAGCAAAGAATAAAAACTTTTTTTTAATTCTTTTCAAAGTGTATTTTTGCTTTACTAAAAAACCATAATTATGATTAAAAATACCTTTATCCTTGCTTTTCTAATTCTTTCCATAAACGGTACCAGTCAAACTTTAAAATTGGAAGAAATCATGAAAGGAGAATCTTTTATTGGGAATCAGCCAACAAATGGAAGATGGTCTCTTGATGGAAAAAAAGTTTATTTCGAATGGAATCCAAAAGATGAACTGGGAGCGAGTACTTATTCCTGGCAAAAAGGTTTTTCAAATCCGGTACTTGTTGAACCGAAAGAAGCTGTTTTTTCTAAATTTGATTTTAAAAGAAAACCAGGATCAGATATTGTCTATTATATCGATAAAGGAGCATTGTACGCTTATACCATTAGTTCGAAATCAGTAAAAAAAATATACCAGCAAAACAACCCGATTTCTAATCTTGAATTAGGAAATGAACCGGGAGTTGTATTTTTTGAACAAAAAGAAAATATCTTTAAATACAATAGTAAAGAAGGCACAGTGCTCCAGATTACTAATTTTAGCAAAGGAGTTAAAAAAGAAAAAACTCCGGAAAAAGATACTTTCCTGAAAAATCAACAGAACGAATTATTCCAGTTTATAAAAGATAAAGAAGCCAAAAAACAATGGAATTTGGCTAAAAGTAAAGCAGTTAAATCCGATTTCGCCAAAGAATACTTTTATGGGAAAGATAATTTAGCAGGCCTTAAAGCGAGCCCAAAAGGAAATTATGCAACCTTCAGTTTAATTCAGAATATTGAAGTAAAACAGGAAAAAATGGAGGTTTTTATAACGGATGACGGTTATAATCAAACTCCCGATACAAAAGAAAAAGTATCGACCGATAATTTGGTAAAAACGCAATTTGGAATTTATTCTGTAGCCAAAGATTCTGTTTATTTTGTCAATTTTTCAAAATTGAGCCATATTCAGGATGTTCCTAAATATTATGAATCGTATGATAATTTAAAAAACAAAGAGAAAGAAGATAAGCTCATTGTTGCTTTGGCTCCTGTTTATAACGAAGACGGATCTTTTGCTATTACAGAAATCAGAAGTCAGGACAATAAAGACAGATGGATTGTAAGTCTGAATCTCGAGAACGGCTCATTTACAGAAATAGAACACCAGCACGACGAAGCCTGGATTGGCGGGCCCGGAATCCCGGCTTATTCTTTTGAATCTGGCATTCTTGGTTTTTTAGCAGATAATGAAACTGTTTATTTTCAATCGGAAGCAACAGGATACTCGCATTTGTATACCTACAATCTAAAGTCGAAAGTAAAAAATCAACTTACAAAAGGGAATTGGGAAGTTCGTGATCTGATGCTATCGAAAGATAAAAAAACATTCTATTTAACGACAAATACCACACATCCCGGAAACAGAAATTTTTATAAATTAAACCTTGCAGACGGTATTTTACAGCCCATTTTGACGAAAGACGGGGCTCACGAAGTAGTAATATCTCCGGACGAAAAAACACTTCTGGTACATTATTCTTATAAAAATAAACCCTGGGATTTTTATATAGCAGAGAATAAGAAGAATACCGTATTACAGCAAATTTCATCATCTGCTTCAGAGAATTTTAAAAAATACCAATGGAGAGAGCCTCAGGTTATTACCTTCAAAGCAGAAGACGGAACTCCCGTAAATGCAAGATTGTACACGCCAAAAACGGAAAATGCCAATAAAGCGGCAATCATTTTTGTGCACGGAGCCGGATATCTGCAAAATGCTCATAATTATTGGAGTAATTATTACAGAGAATATATGTTTCATAATTTGTTAACCGATTTGGGTTATACCGTTTTGGATATTGATTACAGAGGAAGTGATGGTTACGGACGTGATTTCAGAACCGGAATTTATCGTTTTATGGGCGGAAAAGACCTTTCTGATCATCTGGATGGTAAAAAATATTTAGTTAACAATTTAGGTATCGATCCTAACAGGGTAGGAATTTATGGAGGTTCATATGGCGGATTTATTACTTTAATGGGTATGCTTACTACTCCGGGAGAATTTGCTTCGGGTGCAGCTTTACGTTCCGTAACGGATTGGGCGCATTACAATCATGGCTACACAGGTAATATTTTGAATTTTCCTGAAACGGATCCGGAAGCCTACAAAAAAAGTTCTCCTATTTATTATGCAGATAACCTGAAAGGTAACTTAGTAATGCTGCACGGAATGGTTGACGATAATGTGGAATACAAAGACATCGTACGTCTATCACAGCGTTTTATAGAATTGGAAAAGAAAAACTGGACACTTGCTTCATTCCCTGTGGAATCACATGGTTTTAAGGAAACATATTCGTGGATTGACGAATACAGCAGAATCCTGAATTTATTTAATTCGACACTTTTGAAATAAGTTTTCATTCTCAGTATTCAGTCGCAGTCGTAGTGTGCAAACTGAGACTGAATACTGAGAATGACCACTGCGACTGAACACTGAAAACTGAAAACTGCATACTTTTTTTGCTTCCTCTTTTAATTAGTTTTAAATTTGCATTCATAAAACAAAACACAGCTAAAGCATAATGAGCAATACAATCACAACAACAGATTTTAATTTCCCGAATCAGAAATCAGTTTACCGCGGAAAAGTTAGAGAAGTTTATAATATTAACGACGAACTTTTGGTAATGGTGGCAACCGACAGATTGTCGGCTTTTGATGTAGTTCTACCAAAGGGAATTCCGTACAAAGGCCAGATTCTGAATCAGATTGCTACAAGATTTATGGAATTGACAGAAGATATTGTACCAAATTGGTTGATTGCTACGCCGGATCCAAACGTGGCCGTGGGACATTTATGTGAGCCTTTTAAAGTTGAAATGGTCATTCGTGGTTATCTTTCAGGGCATGCTGCGCGTGAGTACGCTGCGGGAAGAAGACAAATCTGCGGTGTAACAATGGCAGAAGGTTTAAAAGAAAACGATAAATTTCCGGAACCCATTATTACGCCAACTACAAAAGCGGATAACGGTTCTCATGACGAAGACATTTCCCGTGAGGCTATTTTAGCGAAAGGAATTGTTTCTGAAGATGATTATATTGTTTTAGAAAAATTTACAAGAGATTTATTTCAAAGAGGAACCGAAATCGCTGCTGATCGCGGTTTGATTTTGGTAGATACCAAATACGAATTCGGAAAAACAAAAGAAGGTGTTATTGTTTTGATTGATGAAATCCATACACCGGATTCTTCCCGTTATTTTTATGCTGATGGATATCAGGAAAGACAGCACAAAGGGGAGGAGCAAAAACAATTATCAAAAGAATTTGTTCGCCGCTGGTTAATCGAAAATGGTTTTCAGGGTCAGGACGGACAGCAAATTCCTGAAATGACAGATGCTTACATCGAATCTGTTTCAGAAAGATATATTGAGTTATACGAGAATATCCTAGGAGAAAAATTTGTAAAAGCCGATATTGATAATATTGATCAACGTATTGATAAAAACGTATTAGATTACCTTTCTGCTAAAGCGTAATTTTCGGGTTTAAACTAACTATTTAAACCATGAAATTTATACCCAATAAAAAAGAAGCCCTGCTATTTATATGTATGATAGCAGGGCATTTTCTTTTTTCACAGATTGATAAAGAAGCCACAAAAGAAACAAAGGCTTTGTACAGGAATCTTAAAATAATTTCAAAAAAAAATATTCTTTTTGGACATCAGCATGCACTGGAATACGGACATGGATGGTCAAATGAAGTGGACAGGTCGGATGTAAAATCCGTTACCGGCTCCCATCCGGCTGTTGTTGGAATTGATTTTAGCGGATTTTCAGGTCATTCGAAAGAGGAAATTGCAAAGACTGCTGCCATTTTAAAAGAGAATGTGATTGCGACTTATGAGCGTGGCGGAATTACCACGGTTTCCTGGCATTTTAGGAATCCCGTTTCGAATGAAGGTTTTTACTGGAAAGATTCTTCTTCGGTTGCTGCCATGGCATTCATTAAACCCGGTGGTTCTCATCACGAAGAATACAAAACGATTTTAAAGACTATTGCTGATTTTGCGCATTCCGTTAAAGGAAAAGACGGAACGTTGGCACCAATGATTTTCAGGCCTTTCCATGAGTTTGACGGCGACTGGTTTTGGTGGGGAAAGAAATATACTTCGCGGGAAGATTTTATCGCCGTTTGGCAATTTACAGTTGCTTATTTAAGAGACACTTTGCAGGTGCACAATTTTATTTATGCATTTTCACCGGACACCAGATTCAATTCTGAAGCAGAATATATAGAACGTTATCCCGGCGATAATTTTGTAGATATGTTTGGTCTTGATGATTACGGTGATTTTGGCAGGGACGGAAAATATGATCTAGAAGCGGGACTTAACAGGCTCAGCATAATCTCAGCTTTAGCAATTAAAAAGAAGAAACTGGCTGCTTTTACTGAAACTGGATTAGAATCAATACCGGATGCGAATTGGTGGACACAAACCTTATTAAAAACTTTAAAGTCCAAGAACCTGCAATTGGCTTATGTTTTGGTTTGGAGAAATGATACAACCAGTCCAACTCATTTTTACGCTCCCTTTCCGGGGCAGGTTAGTGTTCCTGATTTTATTAATTTCTACAATGATCCTTTTACTTTATTTGAAAAAGATGTGGTTCATATTTATGGTAATAGTTTTAAAATCAGATGATTAATGATGCAAATAAAGAAAATGTAGTTCAGATTGAAATGAGTTACATTTTTTTTTATTTGTATTTTTTTTGCATTTAACTGTAACACTTTGGCCTTTTAGTAGTCTATAGTATTATAACCGTTATTTAATTAAACAGGTTTATATTTAAATCATCATAATCATCAATCATTTTAACAAACAATTATCATGAAAAAATCAGTAATTATTTTAGGAGTAGCTTTACTGGCATTTGCAAATGTAGCAATGGCTTCAAGTCAAAAATCTTCAGTAGAAGGTCAAATCGAATTCACAATTTCCAACGGATCACCATTGCATTTTGCTATCAGCAAAGGCGATATTGAAGGTGTTAAAAAATGCATTGAGTACGGTGCAGATGTAAATAAAATTGTAAGAGACATGTCGCCTCTGATGCTTGCAGCTCGTTACAATAATCCGGAAATTGTTAAAATTTTGCTGGAAAGCGGCGCTAAACCTTCGGTAGAGAATGACAAAGGACTTACTGCTTTAAAGTTTGCAGAATATTCAAAATCTACAGAATGTATCGCTATTTTGAAAGGGCTGAAATAAAAGTATAACTTTCAGTACTATTTGGTAACAAAAAAAGCGCAATTTAAATTGCGCTTTTTTTAATAAGCTTAAATTAGTGTTCCATTTTTGCTTTGAGATTTTCGAGTCCTTTTTGTAAATCGTTTCCAATCATTTTGTCCATGTTCATTATGGGCATCATTATGTTCATAGGATAAGGCATTACGCCCTCGATTCCCCATTTTACTTTAGTCTGGTTATTTGCTATAGCTTCGGTTGACATAAAACCAACGGCGGTATCATTCATTGGTTCTTTAAAACGAAGATCGAACTCCAGGCGTTTTCCTTCTGTAATTTCTGTAATTTCCTGTTCGCCCACACCAACTTCTTTTACTTTGCTCTCCCAGGCCGATACAGCTCCGACCTTTCCATCGGTTCCTTTATAAGTCGATTTCATTTTCGGGTCTATATTTGCCCAGACGCTAAATTCGTTTTGATTTCTTAAATACCGGACATAATTAAAAATAGTGTCGGCAGGTTTATTTATGATAATTTCTCTTGCTACAGCATAATTTTTTGGCATAAAGTAAGCCGCAATTAATACAATTGATACAATTAAGATTAATGCTGTCAGAATTTTTTTTAGAACTTCCATATTTTTGATTTTAAAAGTTACTTAAAATGTTTTATTGTATGTTTAGAATGACTTTTATTTGTTTTTTTAGCCGTTTTCTTTATAAAAACGGATCATGATATTTTAAGTATTTTCTTATTTTTTATTCTTTTTTAAAAATAAATAATTTAGATGATTTTAGTATGAATTATTGGCCAAAAATTTGGTTTTAATTAAAAAAAGAACTCTTTTTTGAACATAACTTTAAAGTAAAGTTAAAAAAGTAATGTTTTAGTTTTGCAATTTTCAAAATATTTGATGATTATTTTTAAAAAATATTCGAATATGTGTAACATTTCTACCTTTGCATCGTCTATTATACAGAATTAGTCAAAATTACATAGTGTTATTTAGGAATCATTAACAAAACGTTAAGAATTGGTTAAAACATAGTACCTTGTAATACAATATACTGATTTTTAATTTACATTTGCATAGTATTTAAGATCATCAATCATATTTTATCAATCAATTTTAACAAAACAAAACCATTATGAAAAATTCAGTTATTTATTTAGGATTAGCTTTAGTAACATTTGCAAATGTTTCAATGGCTTCAAATCAAAAAGCAGTTGTTAACGAACAAGTTGTACTATCTCTATACGATTCAACTCCATTGAATGTTGCTGTTAGCAAAGGAGATGTTGAAGTAGTGAAAAAATTTATTGAATACGGAGCTAATGTAAACGAAAAATCAGGCGATATGTCTCCTTTAATGACTGCATCTCGTTATAACAGAGTTGAAATTATTAAACTTTTATTAGCTAGTGGCGCTCGTCCTTCTGATAAAAACGAACAAGGATATACAGCTTTGAAATATGCACAATTATCAAACGCTACTGATGCTATTGCTATTTTAAAAGATTTAAAATAAGAATTAGTTTAAAAGAGTTTGAGTTAGTATAATCAAACGGCCTTCTTTGAGCAGAAGGCCGTTTTTTTGTTTAAAAATGTTTATGAACTGCAAATAGGTAGCTATTGAAAGTTCGTAAAATCAAAAAAGCACCATTATAAACTAATGATGCTTTTTCTTTTTAAACCAAACCAAATTAATTTAACCAATTAATTTCTTTTAAAATTCTTATTCAATAGGAACATCTTTTTTACGGTTGAATACCCAGAAAATAATCGGGAAAACCAGTAAAGTTAAAATCGTTGCCGTAATTAGTCCTCCAATAATTACAATTGCCAGTGGTTTTTGTGATTCAGAACCAATTCCTGTTGAAATGGCGGCCGGCATTAAACCTATTGAAGCCATAAGGGCTGTCATCACTACTGCTCTCGTTCTGGCTTTAACCCCCAGAAATATAGATTCCTCCAGTGTTAATTTGGACTTCATATTGTGATGAAATTCAGATATCAGAATCACACCGTTCTGGATACATATTCCAAGTAAGGCGATAAAACCAACTCCTGCCGAGATTCCGAAATTCATACGTGTAAGGTGTAAAGCAATAATTCCACCGATTATGGCAAACGGTACATTGGCTAAAACGAGTAAGGAATCTTTAATATTTCCAAAAAGGATAAACAATAAGACAAAAATCCCGATTAAACTAATTGGAACGACTTGCGCCAGACGTGCACTGGCACGAACCTGATTTTCGAATTCTCCTGTCCAGCCTACGGTGTATCCTGACGGAAGTTTCATTTTGGCCACTTTTGCCTGTGCTTCTGCAATCGTGCTTCCTAAATCCCTGTCGCGAACTGAAAATTTAACCCCGATAAAACGTTTGGTGTTATCTCTGTAAATAAAAGCAGGACCGGTAATCGTCTTGATATCACATATTTCTTTCAAAGGGATTTTTATACCACTGATCGTAGGGACTTTAAGTTCACTGATGTCATTTTCATCTTTACGATACTCTTTAGAAAAACGGACCCTGACATCAAATTTTTTCTCATCTTCATACTTTTGAGTAGCCGTTTTTCCACCGAAAGCAAGTTCCAGAACCGCCTGGGCATCACTGAGAGTCACTCCGTAAGCCGCCATTTTATCCCGGTCCAGAATTACACTTATTTCCGGCTGACCGACATTCCTAAGAATACCGACATCTTTAATACCCGGAATATCTTTTATTTGTTTTAAAACTTCATTTGATAATTCGTCAAGTTTATCCAGATCATCCCCGTAAATTTTTACTGCATTGGAGGCCTTGAAACCGGCGACAGATTCTGCTACGTTATCAATTACAGGCTGTGAATAATTATAGGTAATTCCCTGATGGACTTTTAATTTTTTATCTATTTCGTTAATTAAATCATCCATGGAAATTTTTCTTTTCCATTCTGATTTGGGCTTTAAATCGACCTGAAGCTGTATAAAACCAAAGCCATTCGGATCCGTTCCGTCGTTACTTCTTCCTGTTTGCGATAAGACATTTTTGACTTCCGGAAATGTTTCCAGGTCTTTTCGGATCATGGCGGCAGTTTCTACACTTTCGGGCAGGGAAGTACTCATAGGAAGCTCTGCAGTAACCCATAATGCACCTTCATTTAACTGAGGCAAAAATTCTGTCCCTAAAAAGGAAGCTGAAAAAAAGACCGTTACTAAAATTGCGATTGAAGCAATAAGCGTTTTTGTTTTATGTCTGAATGTCCACGCAAATCCTTTACCGACAATTCTATTCCAGAAATTAACAAAGGGATTGTTTTTTTCCTTTACATTTTTATTTAATAAAATGTGCGATAAAACCGGAACCAGTGTCAGGGTGAAAAGTAAAGCACCCATTAAAGCAAATCCTAAGGTGTAGGCGAGGGGTGAGAACATTTTTCCTTCTACTTTCTGAAACGAGAAGATAGGCAGCAAAGCAGTTATAATAATTAGTTTTGAAAAGAAGATGGCTTTACCCATTTCGGCTCCCGTTTTTTTAATCAGGCTGCCTTTGGCAATTTTATTATAAGCCGTCATACCCAATTGATGCGCCCGATGGTCTAAAACCACAAACAATCCTTCCACCATCACTACAGCACCATCGATGATAATTCCGAAATCGACGGCGCCTAAACTCAGTAAGTTGGCACTCATTCCCATCATTTTCAGGCACAAAAAGGCAAATAACAAGGACAACGGAATAACAATTGAAACGGTTAAAGTGGTTCTCCAGTCGGCCATAAAAAGAAATACTACGCAGGTAACCAGAATAATACCTTCAAATAAATTATGCATGACCGTTTCTGTCGTGAAATTCATCAGATTGTCACGATCATAGAAAGTTTCTATTTTAATGTCCTTTGGAAGAATATTTTCATTCAGGTCTTTTATTTTATCTTTAATCAGTGCCAGGGTTTCCTGCGGATTTTCTCCTTTACGCATTACGACTATACCTTCAACGGCATCATCATTTTTTCCTATTCCTGTTTGTCCCACCCTTGGCATGGCGCTTTCGTAAACGTTGGCTAAATTTTTAACCAGAATTGGATTTCCGTGAGCGTCATCCACAATAATATTTTCAATATCAGAAATGGATTTTAATAAACCAACACCTCTCACTACAAAAGCCTGACCGTTCTTTTCGATAACATCACCACCAACATTTAGATTTCCCGAATTGACGGCATTGTAAACCTGTAGCGGTGTAATATTATATTTAGCCAGTTTTATAGGGTCAACACCAACTTCATAGGTTTTGGTCTGACCGCCAAATACATTCAAATCGGCAACACCGGGAAGTGCACGAAGTTGTTTATCGATGACCCAGTTTTGATACGTCAGTAATTCTCTGCTGTCCCTGCTGTCACTTTTTACAATATATCGGAATATTTCACCCGTCGGACCATAAGGAGGCTGAACATCCGGTTCAACATCATCGGGAAGTGATACATTTTTAAGCAGGTTGTTTACCTGAAAACGGGCAAAAGTATCGTCTACACCATCATCAAAAATGATTTTAATTACAGATAAACCAAACATCGTAATACTGCGGACACTGGTCTTTTTTTGCACCGAGTTCATGGAGATTTCAATAGGAGAAGTAACAAAACGTTCTACTTCTTCAGCACTCTTTCCGTTCCATTGGGTAATAATTATAATCTGAGTATTCGTAACATCCGGAAAAGCATCAATTGGCATGGTCTTAAAAGAAATAAATCCTGCAACGGCCAGTAATCCAACCCAAAAAAAGGTAAACGCTTTATTCTTTAGCGAAAAAGCAATAATATTTCGTATGAATTTGTTCATGTCTTATTCGTTTAAAGCGCGATAAATAAATAACTGATTGTTGGTGATGACTTTTTCATTCTCTTTTAAGCCACTTGAAATATAAGTAGTGTCACCAACCTGTCTGTAAACTTCAACCTGTCTCGTTTCGATATTGTTTCGGTCTTTAAAAATCATGACGAAGTTTTTACTTTTATCGAAAACAATCGCTTTACTTGGAATTGCAATCATGTTTTTTCCTTCACTAAAAGATAATTTTATATTTGCATTCATATCCGGTTTCAGTAAATAATCGGTGTTTTTTAGTTTTATCCGGGCCTGCATGGCTTTCGTTTCCGGATCGATTACATTGAAAATCTTATCTACTTTTCCCTTAAAGATTTTATCCGGGTAACTTAATGTAGTTACATCGGCATCGATGCCTAATTTTACTTTATTGATGTCAATTTCATTAATATTGGCTAATGCCCAGACTTCACTGATTTCAGCAATGTCAAAAATGTTTTCAGAGCGGTCATTTCGTAAAAGCATATCCTGATTGATACTTTTTTGAATAATAAAACCACTAATCGGAGCGGTTACTTCATAAATAGAACCCGCTCTGATGTTATAGATTTTATAGGTTTCCTGAATTTTATTCAACTGGGACTGCGCCTTATTTACTTCCGATTTGGCCTGAAGGACATCACTTTCAGAGTTTAGTTTTCCGTCAAATAATTCCTGGGCTACTTTCAAACCATTTTTGGCTACCAGTAAATCACTTTTTGCATCTATAGATTGTTTTTCAAAATCGGCGATATCAGTACTTTTTATGGTGGCCAGAACTTGTCCCTTACGCACGTAATCCCCAAGTTCTACATTTACTTTTACCACATTACCTCCCACAAGCGGATAAACATCAATCATTTTATTGTTGTCAGCTGTGATTTTTCCGTAAAAATTCAGTTCATTTTTTACCGGTTGTGTCTGAGCTTCGGCAGTTGTAGTCGTTTTTAGCATTGCATCACTTAATGCAAAAGAGGTACTGGTTTCAGGATTTTCGACTTCCTTTTTACAGCTTGCAATTGATAAACTCACAAGAACGATTCCTATAATTAGTTTATATTTCATCTTGATATAATTTTAAAATAAGTCTTTGTTGATTGTACTATTTAACTCTTCCCCGGAAAGCACCACTTTTTTCTTGAGTTCATTTACCTGAATGGCCGCCTGATTGTAGCTTTCCATAAAATCAGTAAATTCTAGGAGGCTAATATTTCTTTTCTGGAAATTGGTTAGGATACCATTGTAAACAGCTTCAAAATCTGAGTTCACCGTTGGTTTTATAACAATGTAGTTTTTTCGTGATTCATCCCATTTATTCCATGCCGAAGTTATTTCAGTCTGCAATTGCAGGTCAAAATTTTGTTTTTCTATTTTTGACTGTTCTAAAATCGTTTGTGCATATTTAATATTCCCTTTGTTTTTGTTCCATAACGGCAGCGGAATTCCAATAGTAAGATTCGCTTCTTTATTGAAAGCACCGCTTCTCTGATCATAGTTTGCACCCAGAGTAATATCCGGAATCGATAGCGATTTTTGCCATTTCACATTCAGTTCGTTTGCTTCGATATCTTTTTGTTTGGCTAAGTAATCAGGACGATTGGCAATAGCGTCAGTTTCAAAGCTTTTAAGATCAAAGGGAATTGTTTTTGTGTACTTATTAAAATCATCACCGGAAACATCCGGAACTACATTTTCTGTTGTATTCAATAATAATTTCAAGTTAGCCTGTTCCTCTATATTGCTGTTTACTACTTCCATACGTTCGTTTTTGAAGTTTAGAAACAACGATTGTAAACGAACAACATCCCGCAAAGGAACATTTCCTTTTTGCGCCTGAATCGAATAAGAATTCACCAAATCCTCAATATGAACGAGCTGCCTGTCAGTAGTTTCAAGACTTTTGGTGTTGTAATAAACCGTAAAAAAGCTTTTTCGCAATTGCAATTTTAAGTTCCTTAGCAAATCATTAAATTGTAATTCTGCCAGTTTTTCATTGGTTTGCGCTAATTTTATTTCATTGCGTTTTTTTCCGCCTAAATAAATCAATTGCTCGATGCCAAATGCTTTCTGGCCTTCTTTACCAATATCAAAATATTGATTTCTCTCCGGATTATAGGCATTTAATTCAGCTGTAATAGTGGGATTGTCCCAAATACGCGCCTGAATGGTTAGTGCTTTCGAGGCATCAATATTGTATTGAGAGGCCAATAAAAAGAGATTGTTTTTTAGAAATCGGCTTTCACAGTCCTGAAGTTTAACTGCATTTTGAGCCAAAACTACCTGATTGAACAGTACAAGTAGTAATAATGAACATAGTTTTCTCATTGTATCATTTTTATTTTGTACAAATATGCTATCGGCAGACTTTAAGAGTGCTTAAAATCTACCTTAAAATTAGCTTAAAAATGCTTACAAATTAAAAATTAACTGAAATAAATTCGTGTTAATGTCTGATGCATAGTACCTTATGGTTGCTTTGTGCAGGGTCAATATACGCTGAACTATTCTTAGTCCAAGGCCAAATCCGGTTGTTCCTTTTGAATTTTGCCCACGCATAAAAGGCTGAAAAAGATTTTTTTGCTCTTCCTCATTTAACGTAGTACCTGTATTTGAAATGGAAAGAATAAGCTTTTCATCATCGGAGCTTATTTTCACTTTTGCCTGTTTGTTATCCGAGTAGACACAGGCATTTTTTAAGACATTGCTCAAAGCAATCTCCAGCAGGTTTTTATTCCCTTTTATTTCTAATGCAGTATCCAGATTTTCATTTTCTTCTATTTCAAATAAAATAACAAAGTCCGGAAAGCTTTTATTCAGATTTTCGATGGCAGAAAACAGAATTTCATCCATGCGGTGCACTTCATTGTTTTCGTGATTTTTAGTATCGATCTTAGATAAAATCAACAAAGAGTTGATTAGTTCCGTTAATTGATTGACATCAGATAAAATCGTTTTTAAAAACGATTTACTATCAGGAGTCGTTTTACGGTCTGCGGCTACATTCTCTATTTGAGAAGTAATTCGGGACAGTGGTGTTCTGAGTTCGTGCGAGGCATGTGCTGTAAATTCTTTTTGTTTCTGATACGAAACCTCAATACGGTCCATCATGAAATTAAATTCATTGGCGATCAGATCAATTTCATTTTTACTGCTTTTGGTCTCAACACGCGTGTCAAGATTGTTTTCGTTTATGTTTTTTATCTTTTGATGAAAAGCATTCAGGGGATTCATTATCTTTCTGACGGCAAAAGAAGTTGCCACCCAGCATACACAGGTGAAAAATATGTAAGATAAAATTAATGTATAACGCAGAAAAAGTAATTTCTTTTTTCCATAATCATCTGTTGCGGAGATCAGCGCATAAAAATCTTTATCATTTGTATCATAAAAAACACCATATACTTCATAATCTCCCTGTTGTTTAAAGAAAGTTTTGTTTTTTTTTAAATACTTCAGGTCATCAACAGACCAGTTGATTTTAGCATCATCTATACTGCTGTAAATAAGTTTGTAATTCGAATCAAAAACTAAGGTCTTTTCATCATACAATTTATTGATCGAGTTTTGATCAATGATTTTTAAAAGCTGATTGTCTATCTGCTTGACATTTACTAAAAGCTTAATGTTCGAAAGGGCTTTAATTTCTAAGCGGTCGCGGAATTCTTCTTTTCTGTAATTGGAATATAAAATGAATATCACAGTAGAAGCCAATCCAAAGAGGATTGTAAATAATAAACTGACTAAAAGTGATATCCTGTTTTTTAATGTCATTCCTGATCGCTTAAATAATAGCCGTAACCAATTTTGGTTCGGATCAATTTTGTTTCATGGTCTTTATCAATTTTCTTTCGTAAAAAATTGATATAAACTTCAATCGTATTCTGATTGGTTTCTATGTGGTAATCCCAGAGCTTTTCGGCAATAAATTGTTTCGATAAAACCTTGCCTCTGGCATGCGCCAGAATTAGAATAAGCTTAAACTCTTTCGGTGTTAGTTTGATTTCTTCTCCCGAACGAAATACTTTCATTTCTTCTTCCTGAATTTCCAGATCCTGAATCATGATTTTCTTTTCAACTTGTTGCGGAATTTCCTTTCTCCTTAATAAAGAGGAAATACGGGCATATAATTCTTCAAAGTGAAAAGGCTTAACCAGATAATCATCTGCACCATTGTCAAAAGAAGCTAATTTATCTTCAATTTCGCTAAAAGCGGTCAGCATAATGATCGGTGTTTTTTTATCTGTTTCCCGAATACCTTTGCAGACTTCGATTCCGTTTATTCCCGGAACATTAATATCGAGGATTATTAAATCGTAATCATAGGCAGCATATTTTTTCAATAATAAAGAACCATCGTAATAAGGGAAACACTCGAATTCCTTTGAGGTAAAGAACGCTGAGATTTCTTTCGATAAAGTAAAATCGTCTTCGAGTAGTAAAATCTTCATGCTGTTTTGTATTGGTCAGTCCGGTTATTTAATCGTGTCAAATAACCGAACCAACGTTTTTATTTTCTCTTAGTTGAAATAAGAAAAAGTTTCATTATTTTCAATTTTTAACAGTGATTCATAAATCAACTGAATCACATTTTCTACATCTTCTCTGTGTACCATTTCAACAGTGGTATGCATATAACGCAGCGGAAGAGAAATCAATGCCGAAGCTACACCGCCGTTACTGTAGGCAAAAGCATCTGTATCAGTTCCTGTCGCACGCGAAGTTGCATGGCGCTGAAACGGTATTTTATTTTCCTCAGCAGTAGCAACAATTAAATCACGCAATTTGTTTTGTACTGCCGGAGCGTAAGCAATAACAGGGCCTTTCCCCATTTTAAGATCACCTTCTACTTTTTTATCAATCATCGGTGTTGTAGTGTCGTGGCAGACATCAGTTACAATGGCGACGTTTGGTTTGATAGTATGTGCAATCATTTCGGCACCGCGTAAACCAATTTCTTCCTGAACCGAATTTACAATATATAAACCAAAAGGTAATTTTTGCTTATTTTCGTGAAGTAAACGAGCCACTTCAGCAATCATAAAACCACCCATTCTGTTATCTATGGCACGACAAACAAATTTGTTTTCGTTCAGAATCATAAATTCATCAGGATAGGTTATCACACAACCAACATGAACCCCCATTGCTTCAACCTGCTCTTTGGTTTCACAGCCTAAATCAATAAAAATATTGCTGATTTTCGGAGACTCTTCCTTATCACGTAAGCGGGTATGAATTGCCGGCCAGCCAAAAACACCTTTTACAATTCCTTTTCTGGTATGAATATGAACTCTTTTCGATGGTGCAATCTGATGATCAGAACCACCATTTCGGATTACATATAATAAACCATCATCAGTAATGTAGTTCACGTACCATGAAATTTCATCGGCATGACCTTCAATAACCACTTTAAAAGGTGCATCAGGATTAATAACTCCTACAGCCGTTCCGTAAGTGTCCGTAATAAAAGTATCTACATAAGGTTTCAAATAATTCATCCAAAGTTTTTGGCCTTCGCTTTCGTAGCCGGTAGGAGAGGCGTTATTTAGGTAGCTTTCCAGGAAAGCAATTGAGGTATCTTTTAAGATAGATGCTGTGCTCATAAAAATATTTTTTTGCTAATTTATAAATTTGGTATTAGAGTTGTGTATAAATATATAATTTTACACTTAAATTATGATTCAATGAGATTTACCTACTGCATTTTATTCTTTATTATGATTTCGTTTACAAGTCAGGCACAGGTGACGCCTAAACAAAATCAGGAAATGGGTTATATACTGACCGAACAGGATTCAATTTTAAACGATACAATTGAATTACCCGAGATTATCATTTCCAAAGAAAAATTAGATCCCGAAGCACAAAAGCAGTTTTTGATTCTTCAAAACCGGGTTTATAAAGTGTATCCGTATGCAAAATTAGCTGCCGATAGACTAACAGCTTTAAATCAGGGAATGGCGCGATTAAAAACCAATCGTGAAAAAAAGAAGTATTTTAAGATTGTAGAAGACTACCTTAATAATGAGTTCGAAGCAAGGCTAAAGAAACTTTCCCGTAAACAAGGGCAGATTCTCGTAAAGCTCGTGCACCGACAAACCGGTATCACCACCTATGAACTCATTCGTACATTAAAGAGCGGTTTTAAGGCCTTTGTATCCAATACCACCGCCAATTTATTTGACATCAGTTTAAAAACGGAATATAAACCCTATGAATCCAACGAAGACTATCTGATAGAAACCATTCTTGTAAGAGCATTTGAGTCCGGTCGATTAATGAATCAGAAATCTGCAAATCCCGTAAACTATGACGATCTTATGAATCATTGGGAATCAAAAGCAAAAACACTCAACAAAAAATAGACTCCTATATATAATGTAGTATTTCACTCCCACAGCCCGACAGGTTTTGAAAACCTGTCGGGTTTGTTTTTATACGTATTACAACAAGAGTATTGGAATTTGGAATTTAGGTTTAAGAAACATCGGGGCTATGGCAGTAGTTTTCAAAGGAGGTATGCTATATATAAGTATTAAAGAATAAACTTTGCGCCTTTGCGTGAGCTAAGACTTTAAAGTTGGTTGTTTGGGAGGTCCTGTAACAATA
>NZ_SLWA01000010.1:0-93052 GCF_004345565.1 Flavobacterium circumlabens
TGGACCCTCGAGTACACTCATGATCAACCAATCAAAAATATTTCATATAAAAACAATGTAGTTTGGGCATTCTCTAGTGAAAAAATAATTAAACGTTATTTGCAATAATTGAGTAATCTAATAGTATGGTTTGAATTACAAAATTTAATATGTAATAATGTCTATTTTTCTTAAATCATCCAGAAAATGGTTCGAGAATTGTCCCGTTAGGGCTACTAAGACAAAGCTTCAGAGAAATCTGGAGCTTTTTTTGTTTTAATCTATTTGAGGAATTCAAAAAAATTTATTTCCACGATGTAAAAGTTCATTTTTAGTTAATCATTTCTTAATTAGGTAAGGAAATTTTCAGAGTTAATTTAAATTCGTTCTCGAAATCCGGACAAAGCCCTTTAAAATATTAGCTGCAAATTTAACTTTGATTTACTTAACACTAATAAACATTGCGATTTTTCAAGGAATAATTTTAGGCTTAATTATTTTAAGATCGTCATTATTCAATAGTTCATCTAATAAATATTTGGCTTACGCGATATTTACTCTTTCAATACTTTTATTGAATCTTGTGCTGGATATGGGGGGAGCATACAATTCGATACCTTTTCTACGTCTTCTTGACGACGTTGAATGGGCATTTCTTCTTCCCGTTTTTCTTTTTATTTTTATTTTACGTCGTGTTGATCATACTACAAAAAATAATAAAAAAACACTATTGCTATTTGTCCCCTTTGGATATTCAGCCATCCTTAATATAACGCATGACCTTGATGTTGTTTTGGGTCTTTTTAAGTTTCCAAATTTTGCAAATAGAATAATCGATATACTTGATCTGATTGAATATCTTGTAGTCTTAACATTCATCCCTGTGATGCTGTTCTATTCATATAGATTACTAAAGTATTCGAAAAATTTACCGGAAAAAAGATGGCTTAATATCTTGTGGTCAATCTTTGCTGCACTCTTGTTTTCTTGGGATGCCACCCTATTCATTGGATTAGTTTTTCAATATGACATCTCCTATGTTTTGAAAATGCTAGCATTATTTGGAACATTTCTAATTCATTGGACTGCCTATATCGGCATTTATAAATATAACCTAGCAAACAACAAAGATGGAATTCAAAAATTCTTAAAAAATGAATTATTAGTTCCTAATAATAATTTACTTATTGACAACGATGAGAAAGAAGAAAATAAAGAATCTATTACATCCGATAATCTTTACTTTCAAAAACTTGATCTTCTTTGCAAGGATCATCATATTTATACCGATTGTACATTGAACAGAGAAAAAATCGCTGAAAAATTAGGCATAAGTGCTGGTTACCTTTCTCAGATAGTAAATACAACAACCGGAGATAATTTTGCTAATTACATCAATCAATATCGAATAGAAGCAGTCAAAGAAATGATTTTAAATTCTGAATATGAAAATTATAATCTATTGACTATGGGACTAGAATCAGGTTTTACTTCAAAAACTACTTTTTACAAAGCTTTTAAAAAAGCTACCGGTCAAACACCAAATGAGTATCGAAATTCTAATAAATAAGTACCGATTTATACAATTTTAAGTTTTTGGCACCTTAGTTATTCTTACTTAAGTGAAGTTTGACATCAAATAAATTAACTAACTTTTTATGAAAAAAATTTTATCTGTTATAATGCTATTTTCTGCATTTCTGGCCAGTGCACAAAATGAAATAAACGACAATTTGTATGAGAAAAATAATGAAATTACGTTCAATGCACTTGGACTTCTGAATGGGACAATTCAGGTAACTTTTGAAAGACATTTAAATAAAAATCATCCCTAGGGATTACTTCTACATACGTGTTTAGTAACAATATAAATGATGATTTGAATTATTCTGTTTCGCCTTATTACAGAAGATATTTCGGTAAAAAATATGCTGCTGGTTTTTTTGTTGAAGGATTTGGGATGCTGACCTCAATCGATGGAAAAAAAATATACAATTCTGATGACCATTCAATATTTACCGAGAATCCTGATGTCACTGATTTTGCTCTTGGTGCAGGTTTAGGCTGGAAATGGGTCAGTAAAGGCGGATTTCTTATTGAAGCCAATATGGGTTACGGTGCTCTTTTATTTAATGCAAATAAAACAGACCATAATATTGTCAATAAAATTATGTTGAATGTTGGCTATCGATTTTAAAATATTTAAGTACGAACAATTTTAAACATTTAATTAAAAAGTCTAATTACAGTATTTATATATTTTTTAAAAGCGTCTAAAACTTCATGAAAATCATTTATAAATTGGTTAGATATTTGAATGTTTCCCGCTACTAAGACAAAAGCTTCAGAGAAATCTGGAGCTTTTTTGTTTTAAAATCTTAGCTTTTGGACTTATATCCGGAGCTTTTTTCATTTATTTAAATTTACAAAACAATGTCTGATTTAGATTGCGGGTGCAAAGTCCGAAGACATTCTAACAGCTTTCATGAGAACTCTTCGGGGAGCGGGTCATTTTAGTTAATCATTTCTTAATCCCTTAAGAAAGTTATCAGTATTACTATAAATTCGCCTTATCAATCCGTATGAAATAAGCTATGTTTTAAAGAGTGACCTGTTACCATGATATCCCAAAACAAATCCTAGAAACAACTTTTATCTTAAAAAATTGATTTACACAACACTTTTAAATATTGCGATTTTTCAGGGAATAATCTTAGGCTTAATTATTTTAAAGTCTTCCTTATTCAATAGTAATTCAAATAAATATCTGGCATATTTACTATTTACACTTTCAATTATTTTACTGAATCATGTTTTTGAGATTGAAGGTGCCTTTACTCCCTATCCTTTTCTACGCTTTATTGACCACATCGAGTGGGTATTTCTAATACCTGCTTTCCTATTCCTGTTTATCATAAACCGGACTGATGATACTGTAAAAAGCAAACAAAAATTTTATTTGTGTTTTATTCCATTTGCCTATTCCGCTTTCCTTAACATTACATACGATCTTGATCGTGTTGCAGGAATTTATACTATTCCTGAGTCAGGCATCGGTCTGATCAAAATACTTGGTCTGATTCAACTTATTTTAGCCGTTACATTCATCCCATTCCTGCCGCTTTACTCTCATTTTATGATAAGACATTTAAAAGATTCACAGGAAAAAAAATGGACAATTACCTTATTAACAATTGTTTCTTCACTGCTATTTGCCTGGCTTATTACTTGTCTGGCAGGCTTATTTCTTCAATATGACATTTCTTCTACGATGAGCGTCCTGGCTTTATCTGCAACATTCATCATTCATTGGACAGCTTATATAGGCATTTACAAATACAAACTTGCCAAAAACAAAGATGCTATTTTCAATTTTCTAAATAAAGATTTAGCTCTTTCCTATACCCCTCTGCAAATTGTAGAAAATAACAAACCTGAAGAATATAGGGAATCTATCACGGCAGATAATCTTTATTTTCAAAAACTGGAACTTCTTTGCAAAGATCAGCACATTTATACGGACAGTACATTAAACAGAGAAAAAGTTGCTGAAAAATTAGGCATAAGCGCGGGATATGTTTCACAAATTATAAACACGATAACAGGAGATAACTTTGCCAATTACATCAATAACTATCGGGTTGAAACTGTCAAGGAGATGATCTCAAATTCTGAATATGAGAACTATAATTTGCTGGCGATGGGATTAGAATCTGGCTTTACTTCAAAAACGACTTTTTATAAGGCCTTTAAAAAAGTTACCGGTCAGACACCAAATGAATATAAAAATACCCCCAAATAAGTACCGATTTATACATTTTTAAGCTTTTGAAACCTTTTCTAATTTTTCTTATGCGAATTTTGGATTTAAATAATTCAAAACACTTTTTATGAAAAAATTTTTAGTACTAGCTGTAGTTACAGTTTTAGGATTTACAAATGTTAATGCCCAAAAAATTAAATTTGGTGCTAAAGGAGGTTTAAACTTTGCCTCTGTCAGCGGAGATAATACCGAGGGTATTGATGTCGTAACATCATTTAATTTTGGTGTTTTATCAGAAATTCCCGTTTCCGATAAATTTTCCTTTCAACCTGAATTAATGTATTCTGGTCAGGGATATAGTTTCAATGATAATACAATTGCTTTAAATTATCTGAACATTCCTTTAATGGGAAAATATTATTTAACAAAAGGATTGAGTCTTGAAGCCGGACCACAAATAGGTTTTTTACTTTCTGCTAAAAATGATAAGACTGATGTAAAAGATTCGTTTAATACTTTTGATTTTGGTGTTAATTTTGGCTTAGGCTATAAACTTGACAATGGACTTAATTTTGGTGCAAGATATAATCTGGGACTAACAGATATTAATAATTTAGATAATTCTTCGAGTAAAAATAAAAACGGAGTGTTTCAATTATCTGTTGGTTATTTCTTTTTCTAAAACTTAATAATTTCATCGCTTTTTTTACCATGGTTGGGACCAAAAATTAGAAAGCTTAAATAATTAAACTAAAAATCCTTATTCAAAAAAAGAATAAGGATTTTTTTATGATGCTTACAGGTTCTTATAAAGAAATAATCCGTTGACTGTTTTTACATACATTTAATGAATAACATTCATATTTCTTTTATGGTTTTGTTCCTTATTTTCATAAATGGTTTTTCTATTGTCAAGTGAAGAATGTAGGCTCCTAAAACACAAGTAATTATACAAATTAGAAGCATTACATTATTCTCTATTTCATAATCTTTTAATAGCTGGTGGGTTGTATGAATTATTCCTTTATGTGTCAAATAAATTGAAAAAGAAAGATGAGCTATAAGCGTTGTGATTTTTGAATTCATTTTATATAAAAAGCTAGTAGGACTAATCGAACCTGCCACCATAAAACCAAAGCCAAGTGCAATTAATGGAAATCCAAAAACAGATGCCTTGAAAGTCAGTAAGTCTTCACACAAAAAATAAGCAGCTGTCAAAATACATAAACTTAATAGAATAAATTGATTCCCATATTTTGAAAGTTTAATCCATACATCTGGTGAAAATTGATAAAGTCCTGCAATAGAAACACCAACTAAAAGTCCGTCTAAGCGATTGTAAGTCGGATAGTAAATAAATTTATACCAGTACATCCAACTATTTTGTTCACCAATTTTCGGCAGATACCACTGATTAAAACTATAAAATCTAATCGCAAATCCGAATAAAAATAAGCCTATTAATAGCCAATATGATTTAGAGAACAGTTTTGAAGTCTGTAGAAATATTAAAATAATTGGCAAAAAAAGATAAAAATGTTCTTCTACACATAGCGACCAGCAATGTGAAAATGTTCCGTAGTCCTTTAAATTAAGATTAAAATTCTGAGTAAAAGTAAGAAATCTCCAAATTGCAGGTAGTGCTTCTTTTTCTCTGAAATACGGGAAGCAAAAATAAATGCCAACTGTTGCTAAAAATGCAGGAACAATTCTAAAAAATCGTTTGATGAAAAAAACTTTAAATGAAATTAATTGCCCTTTTTTAATTTGTAGAAATAGTTGAGAAGAAATTAAAAATCCGCTTAACACAAAAAACAAATCAACTCCTGTCCAACCAAATGAAGCTACATCAGGAAGCCATTCGGGTTCTCCGTCACTTAGAATATAATAATGAAAAAAGAAAACTAAAATAATAGCTAAAGCCCGTAAATGATCAAGCCCATATAGTTTTTCAGGAACTTTAATCTCTAATTTATCTGTCATTACATCTTTTTAATTTTTCGCTGAACTGTGAACAAACATAACACTTAACTTTTCAATATACACGAAAAAGAAAAGTGAAATTTAAAGTTTATCATTCAAGCTAAAAAAAAGTAAAATCTTGCTGCAGCTTTATAAAAATTCCCTGTAAAATGGTTAGCTATTTGACTGCTTCCCCTACTAAGACAAAGCTTCAGAGAAATCTGGAGCTTTTTGTTTTTATACTAATTCGTAATACTGAGTAAAATAGTTAACTATTAAAAAAACGATTTTTTTTAAATCCGATTCCACGTCTAATTAAATAGGCGTGATAAGAACTGGGAATATCATGTTGCCACTTTGGTAATATCAAAATAATCAGAATAACATCTGCATGGGAAATAAAAGCCATGATGATTGCAACGGCAAAAGGTATTCCCGTATGCCCAAATCCGATCATTGATGTAAATGCAAATAAGAGCGTAAGTCCCCAAACTTTTGATAAAAAAGCATGCGTACAGGTTTCCTTTTGAAATTTTATGATACTGATTACATAACATAATCCTTCCATAGCAAAAACAGTGAAAATATAATATTTGTTTTCACTTATCAATTCAGGATAGAGTAACCATGAACTTATTCCTATTGAAACCCAGAATATCATGTCGACCTGACTATCTAATCTTCGCAATTTTTCAGTAGAGCAATTTTGTTTTCTGGCAATTATTCCATCCAGAATATCACTAATTAAACCCAGATACATTAGAAATAAAATTAGTACCGCTCCTTTGGTACCCAATTGCCAGGCAATAAGTAGAATTAAAGGTGAAAGAAGTAATCGTAAGAGAATAAGTTTTTGAGGTGTGTTCATTCTGTTTTTAATAAATTTCATATTCGGCTCTCCGAAGTTTTTTTAAAAGCTAAAAATTGCTGTGTGAAGTCTGCTCAAATAAATCATTTTTTTAACTGCATGACTTTTTCTAATAATGGTGCTAATTTATTTTCTGTAATGGTATCATTATTCCAAAAGCTCATACAACAACTAACATAATTCTCACGTACTTTGCTTGCAACATAATAAATAGTCAACGTTTTACCTCCCGACATTCCTACCAGCAAAGATTTACCTCCTGTAAAGCCATATATCACTCTTTTTGCTTTAGCTTCATTCCCTTCAAATACTACATCAACCTCTTCTTCAGCAATAACTTTTCCTCCTCTTGCACTCTTTGTTAGAGTAAACTGATTATTAATGGCATTTTTTGCACTTTCAAGGGTTTTATGAACAGACCAATTCATTTCTCCATAATAGGGACATTGAACCGTATTAACATTAGTCCAGTAACAACTGTTTCCCAATTTTATTTTTCTTCCTGCAAAATCAATACTGTCAATTATAGTAGCTTCATAAACCTCATCTGGAATTTCATTATTCAGAATCCGGTTTATATAAATGTGTTCAAATTCTTTATCCGGTTTCTCATAATAACCAAAACTAAAAACGGTAACCCTTTTATCTTTATCCTCTACAAAATAATAAGAATTAAATTGCTCCATATTTTCAGCAACTTTTCTGGTGTTTGTGACATATAAATTATTATATGCCAGATTTTCATCTTTAACCTTTAAATCACTCTCTTTTATGGAATACTTTCTGTATATTTTTTTTAATCCTTTCTCAGAAAATTCATTACTAAATGTTTGGCTTGAAAAATCAACTCCATCCACATTATAAAATACTGCCGTTTGATTAGTAACAGCTTTAAGTCGTTTTGCAAAATCATCTTTTTCCTGTCCAAATACGGCCGTTAAAAGAAAAAAAAAGTTTCCAAATAAAAATATTTTTGTCTTCATTATTTTACGATTTTAAAAGTATAAACAGGATTTCCGTCCTTTCCTATTGTTTTAATCCAATTTTGAGATTCTTTGGGATCATTGTATTCTACGCCATCAACGGGAAAGATTTCAAATTTTTGAAACCAATTTTCAGGACTCACATCATTTCTCATTTTTACTTTACGCGCTAAAACACTGTCATTTGGTTTTACGGTAAAAGGAACATTTAACAAAAATGGCCCCATCTGACTATATTTTACTACTGCTGCACTAAAATTAACTTCTCTATCTGAAGTATTTTTCACATAAAAAGTACTCATGGTGTAACTTCCACAACTCATAAAAGTCAGGATCAAACTAACAATTAAAATCTTCTTCATTTTCTCTATATTATTGTGATTATTATACTAAAATCTTTCACTTAGTCAATTCAGCTAATACAACTTGAATAATAATTTTAGAAATACCCTTCTGGTACGAGAGTATAAACATTTAAATATTCTACTGCTTGCGAGGAAAAAAAGAATCAAATTCTTTTTTTCCTAAAGTATTATCCATTACTTTAAATTCAGGAATGCCTGCGAAAAAACCCACTTTAGTGCCGCATTTAATATAATAGTCCTTTCCTAAAAGAATGTCTAGTTCTACTGTTTCTTCCTTTTTATTATTCACCCAAATTAAATATTTCGCTGCCTTTTTAACTTTAATAGTAATCTTTAAATTGTTTCTAATCTTTACCACTGAATCACCGATATGCAACTCATAACCAATAAAGTAACCTCCACCATATCTATAGATATTTATATTGGCATAATCATTAAATTTTATGGAGTCATCGACATCTCTTTTGTTATCTATTTGACTTGAATTTACTTTTAAAATATCAAACTTTATAATATGTATCGATTTACGATTACCTTCTAGTGGTTTGTGGTAAACAATTTTAATTGCATTTCCATTATTTTTTATAGCCTCCTCTTTTGCTTTTTCGATCAATGAATCATAGTCCAAATTTTTCTTAATTATATTTCGATTGTACTTAATTGATCTTATTTTTTTTGAATTAATTGGAACTTGATCATTAATGTTATAGACCGTAATGTTTTCATTTTTGGTTTGATATTCATTTTGTCCAATCTTGCATGAAAATGAAATGAGTAATAAAAGGATAATGAGTTTTTTCATAATTATTTTATTAAGCTTAGTGATTCTTGCGTTTTTTTTTTGAATCTAATTTTCAAATAAAAATTTATTTATTACTTCCTGCTTTTATGCAACCCTTTTTTGTACCATTTTTTATTTTTATAAAATAGTTTTGTACTGTCAGGTTTAATTTCCATTTTATAAAATAGTAATGTCTTTGGCTTGTCTAATAACTCTATCTTTCTTAAATATGAATAGGACGAAAATAATTTAATCGTACTATCATTTACAATTATCCCTTTATCTTCTATAACCCATCTCCTAAAAAACTCATTATTATTAGCTCCAAATACTTGAAAACAAATTGTATCGTTTGAAATGGAATATTGACCAAATACATCAGGTTTTATTTTGTACTTTTCTTGATATTTTACCATTCGATTATATTCTTCATCCAGATAATATTTTGGATTTTTCCAAAAATTCTTATCCTGTGAATTTGGCAAGCAAAGGCCATTATTATACAGATAATAACACTCTTTTGAATTTATATATCCATTTACAGAGTCAACTACATAAACTCCATTTGTTTTTAATTTTACTGATTTTTCAAACCGTACAGGTTTTTCATAATTGGAAAAACCTTCCCATTTAACGGGACCAATTCCACAAGATGAAATAAATAGTAAAATGAGCATATAAATTGTCTTTCTCATATTAATTAGAATATAGAGTCAATGGATTATATGTGAAATTTTGTTGAAATACACTTGGTAATGATCCTAAATTAGTATTAAAATAAGGCCCTTTTACAACGTTTTTATGAATTCCATTTTGAAATAAATCTTGTACTTCTGGCCCATCATAACCTAATCTTTGTATATGATTTCCTCTTCTAACTCCAATATACATTCCCGCAAATATTCTTTTGCCACTAGTGTAAGTATAAAAAGGTTTTCCTTGATTTTTCTTGCTAGTAGCACTTGAGCTCCATATTGGAGAGATATAATCCTCATTACCTCCTTTTCTATTTGGTTCTTTTGAATGATATTCACTATCAGGTGGTGATGTTGTATATAAATTAAAACCGTATGAATAACTTCCAATACCTATCTCTGCTGCTGCTGTTCTTGCTTTATCCCCGCCAACAAAAGCATCATTTGTCATTTTAAAACTAAAATCTCCGCTACTATATCCTACCATCCAATTATTTTGTGGATCTTTCCCTCCAAAATTTGTAAATCCAGCTGAGTAAGTATTTGTGCCATCAGAATAAGAAAAGCCACCCCCCAAGGTATATGCACTTACCCTTGCTGTTGTATTCACTGAAAAACTCCATTTTCTACCATCACTATATCCTACGCCTCCAGCAATACCAATGGGAGCACCTCCAGTACCAAAGGCTATCGCTGGTGAAACACTAAAACTCCAATCACCTACCTGCACACCATAAACAGGCATCATTCCTGCAATCAAACCCGATGCAAATGCGTTTATTAATGCATTTGATGTAACAGTACAAGACATTGAAGCATAACCTCCACTGACCCCTCCTATGATTGCTCCTCCTAAAACAGATATACCGAATTGTCCCCAACTCCAATTACCTGTCTGAATTGCCTGTGCAGCATATCCGGCTCCACCTGAAACTGCTCCGACTATTGCCCCAACAGCAAAAGCCATCCAAAACCATTCACCACTCGGATCCGTATATTTTAAAGGATTATTCCAGCAATACCCGTATCGGTTATAACTCTGAGTATTATACGGATCTTGCACAAAATTATCCGGCTGTAAAAAACGATGCAGTTTAGGATCGTAGACACGGCCGTTCATATTGATCAGCCCTACACTCTGCAAATGTTCGTGTCCGGTGTATCCGCGATCTAAAACGGTGAGACCAGTAATCGTATTTCCGGCACCATCCTGTACCTGTGCAATATTTCCCCAGGCATCAAACAGGCGTTTTTCGATCACTGCACCGGCCTGATTGGTTATGGCTACTATCGATCCTTGATAACCTCTTTGTAAATGATACTAATCTTGTTTAATAGCATCTTCAGGAATTTTATCTTTAAATATTTCTTTGTACCGCTCTAAGTCTTCAGACGAATTCACGGGATAATTCAGGAGCAAAATACTATTATTAGGATTGCCTTTTTGATAAATAACAATGTAATCACAATTGGTTTTGGGAGTAATATTCGGAATAACTATGTATTCATTCTCTATATTTTTAGTAACATAATGCTCACTACCTACCAAGTAAGAATAAGTTATATCATTGCGAGCAGAGCCTCCTCGCAATGATGTTTTATTTGAAATAAACACTTTTAAAACTTTTCCTCTTGTCATTTCAAAATTACCCATGAGATGATTAAAAGATCTATTTTTTTCAAATCGGTCATAAGCTAGAAATATTGATCCAAGACTTAAGAGTATTAGTATAATTTTTAGCTGATTGTTCATGCTGTTGTAATTTCTATAGCTATAATAGCTGCTACAAATAAGAAATACAACCATACAACATATGTATATTTTCGTTTGATCGCTTAAAGCACTGAATTCTTTCATAGTTTTATAAGTTTATAGCTATAGTCTTGGTCTGACCCCCCAATTTCTCGGGCTGCTTGATCGTGGTACAAATTGAAATCTTGGAGGTTGAATTGTAAATGTAGTTGTAAGTACCGGATATGGCAATATCCTATATGGCATTGACTGAAGTTCCAAATATTCCATAGTTGCTGATCTTGTATAGGATAAGTTTGTAGTTGATGAAGAATAAGAAATATATCCGCCAAAGGCCCCGCTTGCAAAACTGCTAGCTATAGCCGCAGGATCAGTTGCTTTTTTGAATGCATCTTCAAAATTATCTCCCTGCATAATATTACCTGTCAAATTACCTGCAAAACTTGACCCTACCTCTTTAGTTGCTCCAGTTAAAATCGAATTTGTGACAGTATTTGTACCTAAAATACCTGCTGGAAGAACTTTATCAAATCCGACACCAATACCATATGACAAAAAACCCGTACCAGCACCAATTAATGTGTTTCTTCCAATACTCATTAAATCATCACCTTTAACTGCTGAATTTAAAAAATTCTGCGCTGCACCAGCCCAAACTACTCCATAAGGCCCGCCATATACCGTTAAAGCCCCAGCAATAGCTCCAGATGCTGTAAATCCGGCAAATTTACCCCAGTTAATATCTGAGAATTTTCCAGTACCTCCAGTTATGTCATTCCAGTTCTGATAAACATTAATCGCAGCACTAACTACAATTATACCAACTACGATTAAAGGTACAATTTCCCCACTAGGATCAGTATAAACCAATGGATTATTCCAGCAATACCCGTATCGGTTATAACTCTGCGTATTAAACGGATCCTGCACAAAATTATCCGGCTGTAAAAAACGATGCAGTTTAGGATCGTAGATACGGCCGTTCATATTGATCAGGCCAACACTCTGCAAATGCTCGTGTCCGGTGTATCCGCGATCTAAAACGGTGAGACCAGTAAGCGTATTTCCGGCACCATCCGGTACCTTTGCAATATTTCCCCAGGCATCAAACAGGCGTTTTTCGATCACTGCCCCGGCCTGATTGGTTATCGATAGTATCGATCCCTGGTAATCCCGTTGTAAATATAAATAATCAGATGTTGTTCCGTTGCTTCTGAGTACGATTGGTGCTGAGTAGCCATCACCGCCAATGTAGGTGATGAATTCAAAAGTGCCCGTTGTCCTGTTGTGCTTAATCTCCATACTGCCATCGGCTGCATAATATTTTCGTAAAGGCCTTAGCAGAATTTCATCCTCCAGACCTCCATAAAACATAGTACTTCGGCCGTTGCTGTCATTGTAGGTAAAGCTGATTTTATCTACCCCTGTTTCGTCTATTTGTACCGGACTTTTAAAGGTATTGCAGCTAATGTTCAGTTCCCTGTCGGCAGTAACCGGATTGCCTGTTTTGCGAATCTGAACATCATCAAACCACACATTGCCCAGGCCATTGTTATCCAGACGGATATTCAGCTTTTTGATATTGGCGGGTACCAGAACTGTTTTTTCAATTTTGGTCCATTGTTTTTTAATCCCCGAAACCGCATTATCGATCCCTGTGAAATACCCCGCTTCGTTTTCTTTTTTCATGAACAGGAATATTTCGGCCTGCGGATTGTCACTGTACACCCATGCCGAATAGGTATAGGAAGTAGCAACCGCATTGTCAATCGCAATCCATTTATCGGAGTGCAGGTATTGTTCTGTTGTGGTGGTATTGGCTATTTTCAGGGCTGTTTTACCCGTATGAACATTTGCAGTATCATACGTATACACCATTGAAGCCGGGTATTTTGCCAATCCGAAACCGCTCTTTTCTTCCATGCCGTCACTGTAAATTCCCTCGCGGTTGGCATAATACGATAAGGCATCTGCTTCCACCGGATTGATGGAGGTCTGCTGATACGGTTTCGCTTTTTGAGTGTACTGATAGGTTCCTAAATTATTTTGTGTTATCCTTCCCTGATCATCATAGGCCTGTTTCTCCTGTACCCCCTGACCATTGGTAAAGTCAGTGAGGCGATCCTGGCTATCGTAGTCAAAACTTTCATTTCTGTTAAACATACTATTGGTGCGGCTGTTCAGATTTCCTTTTTTGGCATCAAAATCCGTATTTAAAGTCAGTATATTGACAGAGCCGGCAGTTCTGTCGTATTTCAACTGAGACACTAAACCAGAGCTGCCATAGGTATTGGTTACCGTAGTGGGTCCGTTTTGTGCGCTGGTGAGTTGCCCTCTTGCGTTTACGGCATTGGTCTGCCATAAAACAGCATTGGTATCGTTGTCCAGTATTTGCCAGTGCGCTCCGTTTTTATAGGTGTTTTTTATGGTTTTGGAACTTGACTTTCCTCCTGCCGTCGCGCTTGACTTTTCGGAAGCGACCCGCCCGAAACCATCATAGCTGAATTCTTTTGTAAACACGGCATAAGGCGTCTGCTCTGTTGTTTTGGTGATTCTTTTTGAAGCATCGTAGATAATCGAATTCAGTATGGTATGGGCTCCGTTAGTAAAGTCTTCGAATTTACTGCTCAACAGCAATTTACTGGACGGATCATAAGTATAGGTCGTCTTGGAATCAGTTTTCGTACCGAAAATTGTTTTTTGCGTTACTTTTCCGAAGGCATCCAGTGTATAATTGGTCGTTCCGTTGGGAGTCGTTTCTTTTGTAGTTTCTCCAAGTGCATTGTATTCATATCTATACGTACCCGCAGAGGAATCGACCAGTTCTGTTTTTCTTCCCCAGCCATCCTGCGAAATAGTGGTTTTTACCCCGGCATAACTGGATTCGTAAAGATTTCCGTTTGGGAAATAGGTGTAGGTAATCGTACCTCCCGGAGTATCGGTGACAGCTACTACATTTCCGATGGCATCCTTAACCGTTGTTTTCGACTTTGTACCGTCGTTTACCGTGGTACTCAAACCGGAATAGATGATACGGGTGGTCTTTCCGGTAAACGAACTGTGCTCCGTGACCCTGCCGTAAATATCATATTTTGTTTCGTTCCATTGGGTTGGAACGTTTCCGAAATAGGGTTCACTTACTTTATAATTTCGATCGTAAATGTCATAGTCGTAATCGACATACGAGAACGTTCCCGCAATATTTTTACTGCCTTCCCTTATTTTTCTGCCAAGATCATCAAAGGTTTCCACTGTAGAGCTGCCATCTTCTGCAGTTGCGGTAATGGTGGTTTTGTCGCCATTGCGCGCATAAGAGTACGTATTGTTCTTACCCAGATAATCTGTTGTTTTGATTTTCTTAAACCAGGAATCGTAGTCATAAGAAGTGGTTAAGCCGTAAGGATTTGTTTCGGACAACAATAATCCGTTGCCCTGATTATAAATAAAATTAGTAGACAAGCCTTCTATATCTGTACTTCTGATTAAAAAACGGCCTGAAGCATCGTACAAATAACTGGTTATACGCGGTGCAAGTCCTGTTGCCAATATGGTCTTTTTGATGATATTGCCAAAGCGATCGTATTGGTTGTCTTCGGTTATATAATCTGTATTAGTTCCTTTCTTTTTAACCTGTGTCAGCAGATTCCCGGAATAGGAATACAGTTCTTCGGTTGACATCGTTTTTCCGGCAACGGTAATACTTTGGTTTTTACTGATCGGCTGCCCGACAATATAAGGTGTTGCTGAAGAGGTATTTGCTGATGAAGGAACATTATAGGCTATAGTAGTTACAGTACTTTGTAAAATCGTTTTTCCTTCCTTTACCACTGTTGTTGATTTGAGAGGGTTGTTGTACCCATCATAATCCGTAACCGTCTCCGTACCTGTACCTTCCAAAGTATTTACTTGTTCTGTTTTTAAAGCTTTAAGTTTAAATACCTTATTGCTTTGCAGGGCATCTGCAGCCGTATTATAAGTAACCGCCGATTTTGTAATGAAGGTGTCGGACAGATAATTCGCAGAGACAAATCCCAATACCGAATAATTTTCGGTATTGGCACCTCTCAGTCCAACGTCATTTCTTGAGATCGTAGCGATAACTTGTGAGTTGTCCTTGTACCAATTGGTTCTCATTGCGGCCCGAAAACCTAAAAAGCCCAATCCCTGACTATTGGCCACAGCCCCATAATAATTGAAGGATTGTTTTTTAGAACCTGCAGCACTGGTTTTTTCCAGCATTTTTACGACTTTGAAAGTAACAGCGGTTTTAATATCAATATTGGGGTAGGTTTCCGTTAAAGGTGCCGGTGAATAGATGGTTTCATACGGATCCTGTTTTAAGGCACTATAGGTAATTGACTCGGTAACTCCATTGCCTGTAGTCACTTTTTCCAACAGTACATCTTTCCTGTGGTCTGTGGCGCTATTGAAAGACTGAATAGCGTTGTCACTAATTAAGGAATATTCCAGATTTAGATTTACTTTGTTATGGTTTGTAAAAATGGGAATTGGATATCTTTTTGCCGCTGCAAACTGCGCATTGGTGTTCAACAAATTAAAAGTGATTGTATTTCCCGTACCGGATGTATTTTCAAGCAAAACCAATTTAGTAACCTGAGACTCTCCTCTTCTTGCATAAATGTTTCTTTTTTCAGACAGGATATATTCTACCGTAAGGTTCTGCTGGTACAAAATATCTGTTTTACCGTCGCCATTAAAATCGTTTGCTACAAAAGATCCTTCGTTTAGACTATAGGTGTCCAAGGGGTAGCCAAGAACACCATAGTAGCCTACTTTTGAAGTATAATAGGCCAGCCCAATCTCCGTATTGAATGTACTGAAAGTCGTTCCTGTAGAAAAATAAAAGTTCCAGCTATCTGTATTAGTAGCCTGAGGAATTACAAAATCTGTTTTGCCGTCTCCGTTATAATCTCCCATGAGAATTTGCTTATCCAAAACGATCCCTTCGTCCGTTTTGACAAACAATAATTCAAATTGTTTTTTATCGTTCAGCTCATAAACAGCAACCTTTCCCTGATCAAATACATAGACATCCGATTTACCATCTCCGTTAAAATCGGCCACTATTAATTTACTGACAGATCCTGCATTGATTCGGCCTGCATCGGTTACAAAATTTGAGGTAACATTCTTATCTAAATTCACTAAATAAGTTGTACCATAATGAGTGCTTGTGGCATTAAGTACCTGACCGTCACTATCACAGGGCCCCAGATAAGAGTAGGATGTGTTTCTTTCGACAACAATAATATCGGTGATACCATCTCCGTCAAAATCTCCGCTTAAATTAGATTTTGCTATTTGCGCGGTAAGTTCGCGAGGTTTTCTGTTACGTTGTACACAGCTTAAAGGGTGTTCTGAAAAATACGTTATAACCGGAAAATCATACTTCTTTTCATCATATTGTACAATTCCCATAATTCCCTGAAAATAAGTGGTAAAACTATTTTCCTTAACCACAACCCAGGCTTGCCCCGGCATTACTTTACGATCATACCCCAGCCAGGTTACCGGAAAAATTTCCTGAAATGAGCCAACGGACTGTTTGGTGCCGAAATTCACATTTCGTGTCGTAATATCGGTATATAGGCTGTACTCCTTTTTTGCATTGTCTCCTTTGGTAGGATACAAAATAAGATCCAGCTGGCCATCACCGTCAAAATCACCCGAAACATATTCGGCGTTTGTGAAACTAACTCCTGAGAGATCCAGTATTCCGGAATTTTTAACCTTTAGGGCACCTCCGCCTGCTTCAGTATGGTATTCAAACACTGTTGGTTTATATTCTTTACTGTTGTCTCCATTTTTCTCTGTAATACCAGTTAACCTTTGATAGCCTAAGGAAGTAGTATCGTAACTGAGTGCATAATTTCTAAACCCCACACCATTTCCTGTTATCTGGATCTTATCTAAAATAGTATTTCTTAGCATACTCTGACCACCCACATATTCCTGCTCAGCTCTTTCTTTCTGCTTATAAATAAATTTTATTTGATTGATTGGCGTCGCCCCTGATCCTGAACCGTAATTAATAGTGGAGATATTCAGGGTATTATTGGCTAAAAAATACGTATAACTAATTCTTACGCCCTGGGGATTTTCCCAATAGGTAATGGCCCAGTCTGTTATGGAGCAGGAATCTGCAGCACTGCCATAATACGCCTTCGAACCATCCGGATATTCTACAATAAAATAAGCAGGTCCATAAT
Source organism: Flavobacterium circumlabens (assembly GCF_004345565.1). Classification (GTDB taxonomy): domain Bacteria; phylum Bacteroidota; class Bacteroidia; order Flavobacteriales; family Flavobacteriaceae; genus Flavobacterium; species Flavobacterium circumlabens. Next base: position 17,380 of record NZ_SLWA01000010.1, read on the forward strand.
TTATTCCTTTAGAATGAACGCCATAGGAGGTAATTTTGATATTCGAAAAGCTTTCCGTTTCATAGGCCGTGCCGTTCAGACCATATATTTTATTCGTGCCGTTTTTAACCAGTAAACGCTGCCCGTCCAATGCAAAACGATCTAAAGCATCAAAGTCTACGGGATCAATAGTCCCATCGTGAAATTTCGTTGACGGAATTCTGGAAATCGCAGAAATGCCTCCTATACTCCACCCATATCCGGCGATGCCGTTTCCGCCCTGACTGTTGTAGGTTAGGCTAATCTGAGGTACTACTCCGTTTATACCGGGCGGTACCGCAATAGGAATGGTATAATTTGCAGCTCCGGTTAAAGACACTGCTAACTGACCTTCGGTAACACCCACTTCTATTGATGAACCAATGGGTGCAGTCTGGGCATGTACCCATACGCCAACTAAAAAAACAAGGACAAAATAAAAATTTTTCATATCGTTATTGTTTGATGATTTTAATAGCTTTTTGAGAACCATTGCTGTAGTACAGCATTATGGCATAGATTCCTGCGGAATAATTTTGAAAAGGGACGTTCAGCTCATTGACACCTGAGCCGACTGGATAGGTTCCTAAAACCTGACCTGAAAGAGCGAAAACCTGAACCGAAGTCACCCCATTATTTTCCTGTAGTTGCCATTTCAGATACAAAGTTTCTTTGACCGGATTGGGATAATAAGAAAGAACCTCTTCCGATGAAAGTGGTAGTCCCTTTTCCTCCGCCAAAGCTTCAACTTCTTTTGTCTGATCTTTTTTGCCCGTTGCCGAGGGACATTTTAAACACAAAGATCTTTTTACCTGATTGCCGGCAGCATCGTATTCGAATACAATTTTATTGCTTTGTGCATTTGATAAGAAGGAAACCAGGAACATCATAAACAGGACTTCTTTTTTCATATGTGAGATTTATTTTTATAAAAACTTATCGTATTGTACGAAATAAGCTAAAAAAATAAACATCCACAATACCCTCTTTCCGGTATATTTCAATCAACCAAAAGGAATATTTTTAACTAAATGAGGTATCAAAATGGATATAAGGGCATAAAAGCAACCCTTTTTTATTAAAAGATTTTGAAGCTGTTTAGGACAGAAATGTTGTGCTTCTAAGTTTAGCGCACGGCTTCTCACTCCGATTGTTGGAAAATTTAAATTAAAATCAACTTTCTCAACTTCATGTTTTCAAAAATTTCTGTTGTAAATCTTTTGTTGTAAAAAAATATTCAACAAAAATATTTCAACAGCTTTGTTGTAAAATGAAAATCAAAATAAAATTTTACAACAGCAAAACTGAAAATAAAATCAACTTTCCCACACTTGAAAATGCATAACCAAAAAAAAAGCCCCGCAATAACGGGGCTTTTGTGGTATTTGCAAAATTTAAATCCCGACAAATTAAGTTGCTTTCGCAGCTTTAATAGCAACGCAGGCTTTCTGAATTTGCTTGTCTGTAAACGGGGACAAAGTTTCAGCCAGATTCCTGCTGGTTCTGAGACAGCTTAGCATTTTTTGTCGGAGCTCCTGATCATTGCCGAATTCGGTTTCGAGCATTAACTCGAAAATTTCCTGCAAATACAGAGGCTGTTCTTTAAAATTTCCTTCAAACCAAAGGTCGGAAAGGAAATGAACTACGGATGGCACTACATCCTGATGCGATGTTTTTTGATTTTCATTTTGCATAATAATGACTTTAAGTTAGCCCTTATAGGTATTTTAGCAAGACAAAGATATCTATTATTAAAATAAAACAAGTGTTTACTTACAAAAACATTACGTACTTCAATGAAAATAAATCTTGCTCCTTACTTATAAAGTGAAAATTCAAAAGTATAACAGAATCGAATTAGTAAAAAAGCTGCAATTTAAAATATTTCATCTCAAATTAAAAAAACGAACATTTTGTTTTTATTGAATAATGTCTTACGGTCTTACAACTGTTTAACTTCCTATATTCCTGAAAATAAAACTTCACTATACAAACAAACATTTAAAAATCAGTATTTTAACCTGTACAAAAAGGGTGTTTTTCCCCTTTTTTGATACCTCTTCCTTTGTATAACTTCGACAATTCAATTAGTACTCGATTTAGTACCAATTGAAAGCACGTCGGAAGCCCCCACTTCTTTATTTTAAAATCTAAGCCTTAGATCGCATCCCTTTAGCAAATTCAAATTATGCTGTCATAAACGGGATTGTATTTTAAAAAATAAAAATACCTATTTGATTCGCCATACTATAGAATGTATTAAAACCTATTATAAGATGATTTTTGAAGTTATTCAGATAATTACAGAACAAGTAAACAACTATCTCGACGAAATCGGATTGGATAAAACCGTTGTGGCTGAAAATATTGCTTTTTTAGAGTCCCAAAACGAAATCGTATCGGCTAATTTAGAAGATAAAGTAGCACTGACCTTAATCAATCTGGATGAGGAATCTACCTTAAAGAACTTTCCGAATCATGCGATTGAAAACAATAAAACCATTTATAAAAACAGTGTTATTAATTTAAATCTGTATTTACTTTTTAGCGCCAATAGAAATAAATACATCAACTCGCTGAATGATATTTCGAAAATCATAGCCTTTTTTCAGGGCAAAAAACTCTTTACACAAGCCAACACTATTTACAACCGAAATAATGTTGCCATGACCAATATTGACAACTTCAGATTCTCGGTAGAGCTCTACACGCCCACTTTTGAAGAGCTGAACTATATCTGGGGAACGTTAGGCGGTAAACAATTTCCGTCGGCTTTGTACAAAGTGAGCATGATACAAATTGAACGCAATATCGCTCAAAGCGAAGGACAACTGATCAGCAGGGTCAAAGGTATAACCAAAACAAAAGAGCAATCATGAGTTTTAATCTTACATACGGATTGTTATTTGAAGTAACATTTTTACACAATTATTTTCTGAACAGTGGTGAAGATACGTATGCCGGTATGTCGACACCGGATAAGGAAAAGATGCTGCAAAAATTCGATTATGATTCCTTTGCCGCTATCACCCCAACCGTAGAAACCCAAACAAGGTTAAGAAACTACAAAATGGCGTTTAAACCAACCAAAACGGGAATCCGGGTATACGTTAAAGTGAAAGAAGCCGATGAAACTGATCCCTATATAAGTCTTCCTCCTGATTTGAAACTGGACTTTATCGTGTCTGTCAAGGACTATCAGTTTGAGAATTACACCGATTTGGAATTTGTCCCGGATCAACTGTTTTTATTCAGCAACGTCAAGCCTTCCACTGAGCCGGTAACGTTTAAATACATTTCGAAAAGCAATGAGAATGTCCTGATTTCAAATGCCTATTTAGTATCTGAAAAAACAACAGCGCAATTCCTATCCGAACTTCATACCGCAGAAAGACAAGATGTTTTCGGAATCCTGTCCCTGAGCATGAAAGCCGATACTGCTGCAAAAAACATTGTGACTGATTCGGGCAAAATGATTACACCCAATTTTAAGATTCATTTTGACAACAGGAAAACGCTTTGGAGATATATCAACAGGAAAACAGCCATCACAATTAGAACCAATGCCGTCAAGCCCCTAACCTATTCGGGTTTTGTTGAAATTGATCCGGCGGCAGACTTTACTCCCTCTCAATTACCAGACACTCAATATCCTAATCCATCTGTAAAATCAATAACAAAAAATGATGGTGATTATTATTCGGAAATATTTATTTAATAATTAAAACAATCAATTATGGCAACAACTTACAAAACACCTGGCGTATATATTGAGGAAATCGTAAAGTTCCCTCCTTCTGTTGCTCAGGTCGAAACAGCAATTCCCGCTTTTATTGGCTACACAGAAAAAGCTGTTAAAAAAATCGAGAACGATTTAGACAGGGTTCCTACCCGAATTACTTCTTTACTGGATTATGAAACGTATTTCGGGTTCGCGTATCCTGAAGATTCTATAGCTGTAGAAATTACAGATGTGGTCACTGACAATGTTCTTACTGACAGACAAATTGTAGTAAATCAACCCAGCAATCCTAAGCCTTTTTTGATGTATTATGCCCTTCAGATGTATTTTGCAAATGGCGGCGGACCTTGTTATATTGTATCTGTCGACAGATATGAAGATCTGAATGGTAATCAAAATACTGTTCTGTTTAATGATTTACTAAATGGAAAAAGCTTAAAAAATGGTCTTGACTTATTAAAAGGGGAAGATGAACCAACACTGATCTTGTTTCCGGATGCAAAGGCCTTAAGTGAAGCTGATTTTTATGCGCTGTATGGTGATGCCTTGACACAATGCCATGATATGCAGGATCGTTTTACAATCATTGACACCTATGCTTCTGATGATATTGAAGATGATGCTGCTGCTTTGAGAGATCAAATCGTGCTGGAGAAAGACTATCTGAAATACGGCGCTGCTTACTATCCGTACCTGGAAACTATATTGGATTACCGCTACAACGAAGATGATATTTTAATCCATCATATCACGAATGTTCCTGACGCGATAAGTACAGCATCAAACGATGTTGATAAGGCCTTATTAACAATTCCAACCAGCCTTTCCAGCATTGTCAGTATTAGTAATGCAGGCGGAACTCCCGCAGATGATACTATCGAAGGAAAAATAGCGAATGTCCTTTTATTTATAGATTCTCCTAATCCGACAGGTTTTAATGTAGCTGCCGGGCCTGCCAATTATGCCCTTAATTTAAAAAATGGGTTTGCAGACAAGCTGACTACATTAACTGCCGATTTAGGTTTATTAATTGCCGATAAAAAAACAGTAGAAAACGCAGCCAATTCGGTTATAGCCTCTGTTAAAGATGATAATCCCGGTGCCGAAGCTCCTCTTGTGGCAGCCCTGGCAAAATTTGTGACTTTATTTGAAGGTACTGATAAAATTGAAAGTGTAAAAACAGCCCTGGATGACCTGAGAGCAAAAGTACTTGCTTCCAAAACAACTGCAGCATTAGGTACAGTGGTAGATAATGTAGTGGTTGAGATTGCAAAATTATTTAAATTTTCTGCTCCGGCTTCTATTCTTGATTTACCGGATGATACCCTGACAATTGGAACGGACGTCTTTAACAAACCAGTGCCCGGAAAAACCATAACTGCACTGGTTAATGATATCAAAACCGAAATTAATGCTATTAATTCTGAAGACACCAACAACGGTGCCATGAACGGCCGTTACCTGGGTGATATTGAGGGCTTAGACAACAAATCTTACAATGCCATAAAAGCAGAAATCGGAGCGCTTCCTCTTACACTGCCTCCAAGCAGCGCCGTAGCCGGAATCTACGCCCGTGTTGATTCTAACAGAGGCGTTTGGAAAGCTCCTGCCAATGTAGGTATTAACTATGTGATAAAACCAACACTAAAAATAACAAATGGTGATCAGGACAACTTAAATGTTGATACTGTAGCCGGTAAATCCATCAACGCCATCAGAAGTTTTACAGGTAAAGGGACCTTGGTTTGGGGGTCAAGAACCCTGGCAGGTAATGACAACGAATGGCGTTATGTACCGGTGAGACGCTTCTTTAACATGGCAGAAGAATCCATCAAGAAAGCAACCGAACAATTTGTATTTGAACCTAATGATGCCAATACCTGGATAAGAGTCAGAGCAATGATTGAGAATTTCTTAATCCTTCAGTGGAGAGCGGGAGCTTTGGCCGGAGCAAAACCGGAACAGGCTTTTTACGTAAGGGTTGGACTGGGTCAGACGATGTCGGCTTTGGATATCCTGGAAGGCAGAATGATTATTGAAATCGGAATGGCAGTGGTTCGTCCGGCAGAGTTCATCATCCTTCGTTTCTCTCACAAAATGCAGGAATCTTAATTTAACTATCAACATTAAAAAAATATAAATCATGAGTTATCCATTATCAAAGTTTCATTTCTCAGTAGACTGGGGCGGAACAAAAATAGGTTTTACAGAGGTCTCCGGATTAGATGTAGAAACCGAAGTGATCGAATACCGTCAGGGTGCAAGTCCGGAGTACAGCAAAATCAAGATGCCGGGTATGCAGAAGTTCTCTAACATTACGATGAAAAGAGGGACTTTTAAAAGCGATAATGAATATTACGCCTGGTGGAATACGGTAAAACTAAACACCATCGAAAGAAGGGACATTACCATCAAATTGCTGAATGAGGAACACGAACCGGTGATTACCTGGAAAGTAAAAAATGCATGGCCCACCAAAGTGCAGTCGACTGATTTAAAAGCCGACGGAAACGAAGTCGCCATCGAATCGCTGGAATTAGTGCATGAAGGTTTATCGATTCAAAATGATTAATCATGGCTAACTATTATCCACCTGTCGGTTTTCACTTTTTAGTTGAATTTGAAGGTCTTGGTTCACAAACTAAAGACCATCAGTTTCAATCGGTTTCCGGTTTATCTGTCGATATTGAAACTGAAGAGATAGCCGAAGGTGGTGAAAACCGATTCAAGCATAAACTTCCGGTAAAGACCAAATATCCAAACCTGACTTTAAAGAGGGGAATGCTGATTGATTCTGCCGTGATCGACTGGTGTCGGGATGCTATCGAAAACTTTTCGTTTAAGCCTGTCAACCTGACCATCAAATTGCTCGATGAGGAACATCAGCCCCTGATTTCATGGAATGTAGTTCATGCCTACCCTGTAAAATGGGCGGTTGAGGATTTTAATGCGGAAGAAAGTAAGCTCGTTGTCGAAAACTTTGAACTTACCTACAATTATTTCACTTTAATTAAAAGTTAGTCATGCCGATAGAAATAAAAGAACTTCACATCAGGATAAACGTCGATGAAGGAGCAAAACCAAATGCTAAAGCAGACGCTTCAAAAAGCAAGGGGGAAGATCCGGTAGCCGAATGTGTGGAACAGGTAATGAAAATTATGGAACGTAAAAAAGAACGATGATATGGCTGGTGAATTAGAAAAACTTAAAGTTGTGGCTTATAGTGATCCGGAATTTAACAACAAAATTGCGGATGGTGAATTTTCTACTTTAATGAATCCGGAAAAGTACACCTATCATTATAAAATTGAAACCGATGAAACTCAGGCTTCCGGCACGAGTACGGTTTCTCCGAAGTTCAATAAAAAATTACCCGAAAATCTGGAACTCGATTTCGTGTTTGACCGGTCGGGAGTAATTAACGGCTATGCCAGTTCTGACGATGGAATCATTGACGACATTGAGAAATTCAAGAAAGTGATCCTGGATTACAATGGTGACGAACACAAGCCCAATTACCTGATTATTTCCTGGGGAACCCTGCTCTTTAAAGGCGCACTGACCGAAATGAATGTGGAATTCAAACTCTTCAAACCCGACGGTACGCCAATCAGGGCGATTGCAAAAGCAAAATTCCAGGGTTTTGTGGAAGATAATTTAAGGGCTGCCAAAGAAAACAATAAGTCACCCGATTTAACGCATTACAGAACGGTAACAGACGGTGATACTTTGCCGCTGATGTCCTTTACGATCTACGGCGATTCCAAATATTATCTGGAAGTCGCCCGGGTCAATAACATTGTCAATTTCAGAAAACTAAAAACAGGGCAAAAACTATTTTTTCCACCCTTACAAAAACCATCCTGATGAACAACAGCGGAGTCATACAAACCAGTAAAAGTGCCGATTTAGTAACGCATAAAATTTTAATTGAGGGAGAAGAGTTATCTAAAACCTATCAGGTAAAAAGTGTTGTGGTACAAAATGAGGTGAACCGGATTCCTATGGCCCAAATTGTGCTGACAGACGGAGAAGCTTCTGAAAGAGACTTTAAATTAAGCAATGAAGAGCTGTTAATTCCGGGTAAAAAAATTGAAATAACGGCCGGTTATCACAACGATGAAGAAACGATTTACAAAGGCATTGTCATCAAACATTCGATCAAAATAAAAAGCGGTGCCTCTTTGTTGATTATCGAATGCAAAGACGAAGCTGTAAAACTTACGATCGGCAGAAAAAGCAAATATTTCTATGATGTAAAAGACAGCGAAGCCTTTGAGGAAATCATTGATGCTTACGGATTGGAAAAAGAGGTAGAAGCCACGAATTTCAGTCATAAAGAACTGGTTCAGTACAATACCTCCGACTGGGATTTTATAGTGTCACGGGCGCAGGCCAACGGCAAACTTTGTTTTGTGGAGAATGGTAAAATCACCATCAGCAAACCCAATATAACAGCAGCAGCTGTTGAAACGGTAACCTTCGGATCCAGTTTATTGGATTTTGATGCTGAAATAGATGCCAGGAATCAATTTGCAAAAGTGTCTTCGTACAGTTGGGATTACAGCAATCAGGAATTGGTTGAAATTGAAGCGACTGATCCGGCTATTTCCTTAAACGGAAATTTATCGCCATCAGATCTGGCCGGAACAATCGAATTGGAAAACCTGGAGTTGCGTCATGGCGGCAATATATCTGATGTGGAACTTCAGGATTGGGCCGATGCCAAATTGCTCTTTCAGCAATTATCCAAAATCCGCGGAAGAGTAAAGTTTCAGGGAATCCCTGCCGTAAAACCCAACACGATCATTATGCTCGAAGGCGTTGGTGACCGGTTTAACGGAAAGGCGTACATCACCGGAGTTTTTCATGAAATAGCAGCAGGAAACTGGACCATTGATGCACAATTCGGATTGAATCCGGAATGGTTTTCTGAAACATTTGACATTCATACGCCCACCGGTTCCGGAATCATTCCCGCTATAAAAGGGCTTCACACCGGAATTGTAACGCAACTCGAAAGTGATCCCAATGGTGAGGACCGGATTTTAGTAAAGATTCCCATCATCAACAATGAAGAACAAGGGATCTGGTGCCGCGTAGCTTCTCCGGATGCAGGAGAAAACAGAGGGATTTTTTTCAGGCCTGAAATTGAAGATGAAGTAATCATCGGTTTTATCAATGAAGATCCGAATAATGCCATTGTTTTGGGCATGCTGCACAGCAGCGGAAAACCTGCCCCGATAACAGCTGCCGATGCGAATCATCAAAAAGGAATTGTAACCCGCAGCGAAATGAAGGTTTTGTTTGACGATGAAAAAAAATCAATCGGAATTGAAACTCCTGCCGGGAAAAAAATCACGCTTGATGAAGACAAAGGGGTCATTATTATCGAAGATGAAAATTCGAACGTGATCACGATCGACAGCAAGGGCATCAAAATGGAAAGTGCCGGAAACATCGAAATAAAAGCGACCGGAGATGTCAAAATTGAAGGAACCAATGTTTCAATCAGTGCCTCCGCACAATTTAAGGCAGAAGGAAGTGCAGGTGCGGAAGTATCCTCCGGAGCCACTGCCATCTTAAAAGGAAGTATTGTACAAATAAATTAGCATCATGGGAGCACCAGCCGCAAGAGTTTCAGATATGCATGTCTGCCCAATGGTAACCGCAACCGTTCCGCATGTTGGAGGTCCGATTTTACCTGCCGGCGTACCCACGGTTTTAATTGGCGGAGTTCCGGCAGCCTGTGTTGGCGATATGGCCACCTGCAGCGGTCCGCCCGACAGCATTGCAATGGGCTCATCAACGGTTTTGATTGGCGGGAAACCTGCAGCCAGAATGGGAGATTCAACCGCACATGGCGGAACAATAGTAGCGGGATTAGCAACTGTTTTAATTGGTTAATTATGGAAAGTGAACAAGCTTTTTTGGGAACCGGATGGAGTTTTCCACCCGAATTTAAGAAAACAACAAAATCTGTTGTAATGATTTCTGATGAGGAAGACATCAAGAGCAGTCTCGAAATTTTATTGTCAACCAAAATAGGAGAACGCATTATGCTGCCTAAATATGGCTGCAATATGGATGAACTTCTTTTTAATCCGCTGAACAGAACACTAAAAACCTTTGTATCTGAATTAATAAAGACCGCCATTTTGTACCACGAGCCCCGTATTGATGTGGAGAAAATCGACATCAGCCAGGGAGATGATCTCAATGGGGAGTTGTTAGTGGTTTTAGATTATAAAATAAGGGCAACCAATTCAAGAACTAATATGGTTTATCCTTTTTATATAGAAGAGGGAACTAATATTTAGTATTGAGTTGTGAGTTATGAGTTATGAGTTTTGGGTTATGAGTTAGGAGTTTTGGGTTGATAATTCTTTTTGATCACTATCTGGCTGGCTGAGCAACTCAATATTTGTCAGGCTGAGCGAAGTCGAATTGTCAGGCTGAGCGAAGTCGAAGCCCAAGTACCAATTGGAGCGCCCTTTGACTCCGCTCAGGGTGACAATTCATAAGGCAAAATATATGCTAAAATATTTCGCCACAAATTAAAGAGATGAGAATGATTTTTTTATCTCCAAAATCTGCCAAATCTGCGAGAGTAATTTTTTCCCGCAGATTTAGCAGATCAGGCAGATTTTTAATCCATTTAAATCCTTTGTCCTGATAGCTTTCGGGCGTGGCAAAAAATTGCGGTCTGCGAAAAAAAAGTAAAGCTATGCTTCTAAGTTTTTAATGAAACGTTTAATGAATAATACCCAACAGGGTTAATATTTAATAGTATTATGTGTAACAACAGCGACCATACAAACGATATATTATTTAAAAGAAATGGCACAGATCAGGGCGATCGCCTGAATACTATTCTCGATCCCGACAATCTGAAGCTCCATGACTTTGATATGGAAGACTGGTTGCTTTTTACCTATAATTTCGCCAAACAAGTTAATTTCTTTGAAACCAACGATAGCGAAAATGCAGCCGGTAACTGGCAGGAGATTTTTGATCATTTTGGCTTGCCAAAAGATATCCCGTACAGAAAAGACAAACCTTATAATGTTTTAAAACAAAACATATCCAAAACCCTTAGCAGCATCGAATTTGAAGGTACGCTAACCCCTCACATGACCCTTTTTGTATGTTTCTTAAAACTATTGGAATTATCTCAGACACGCTTTAATTTAATTACAAAAAAACACCTGGATTTCTTTTATAAAGACATTTTACAAATCGGAAAACTTCCGGCAAAAGCCGATAAAGTGCATATCATTTTTGAATTGGCCAAAAAAAGTACCGAAGAACGAATTGCACCACAAACGCAATTAGATGCCGGAAAAGATGCTGAAGGAAACAAACTTATTTATAAAACCACCGAAGAACTCATTGCTAATAAAGCGCAGATCATACAACTTAAAAGTGTATATAATGACATTAATCTGGGAGAAATAAAATCCAGTGAAGTGGCTAATTCCCTTGACGGATATGGAGAAAGCCTTAAAGAGGAATCAAAATACTGGCTGCCATTCGGATATACGTCTGCTGAAAAAAAATATACGGAACTGAAAGCTGCCAAACTGGGTTTTGCAATCGCTTCTCCGTTATTGGCATTACAGGAAGGGGAAAGAAATATTGACATCACCATCAATTTTGAAGAAGTCTTTACTTTTAAATCCGGCCCCTTTACGGCAAATGATCTTACCGATACTATCAGTATTTTTTGCAGTGGTGAAAAAGAATGGCTGGGTGATTTTAAGCTGAATGGTGCAGCTGGTGCTTCCAGTATTTCAGGAAATCAGTTAAGACTTGTCTTTCAGGTTTCAAAAGATACTCCTGCCATTGTCAACTATGATCAAAAAATACTGGGCGAATCTTTCTCCGTTACGCAGCCTGTTGTTCGCTTTTTAATTCATACCGAAAATAAAAAAGGGCATTCTTTGTTTCGAAATTTAGTCAACAAAACCATTAGTGACATTACGGTAAAAGTAGATGTAAAAGATGTTAAATCTTTAGCACTGGAAAGCGACACAGGTCTGCTCAATGCGACCAAACCTTTCTACCCTTTTACGACACAACCCACTAAAGGTTCTTCGTTTCTTATCAATTATCCGGAAATCTTTTCGAAAAAATGGAAAAATGTTGACATTACTATTAATTGGAAAAATACGCCAACTTCTTTCCAGACCCATTATGACGCTTACAAAAGCAAATACCTTACTACAATAAGCAAAAACATTTTTTACCAGGGAATGTTTATGGAAGAAATAGTAAAGGAATTATCGGCCAATCAGCCGGAAGATCCAGAGCCGAAAGATAACATTGTGGTCACTACTCCGGATAAAGGCAAGCTGGTACTAAATTCGAATACATCGGATCTTATTGTAGATTCAGATGCTTATTTTAAAGCGACTGTGTCGGTATTGAATAAAGAAAACTGGGAGGCTAAAAATACCAGCACCGTATTGTTTACAAAGAAAGATACGCTGTATGAAACCAAATTCTCCGTAGCAGGAAATACCTATGACATTGACAAAAGCGGACCGATTCGACTGACTTTAAATCAGTCCTTCCTGCATTCTTTGTATCCAAAAATATATACGCTCGCCATCATGAGCAAAATTCCCGAAACGCTTATTCCAAATGAAGCCTATACGCCATTTGCAGAAGCGATCAGTTTAAATTATACGGCGGAAGAAACCACCGATTTTACCAATGAAGCCGAAGAAGAATACCGAACCGAACGAATAAAACTATTTCATGAAGCCCCTTTTGGCCAGAGTGAAGAACATTCTTATTTAAAAAAACTGGCGAGACAAAAAGCGGTTCTGGCTGTAAATAGTGCGATTGCAAGCCATCTGGTTCCTGATTATTGTAATGGAGGCGAATTTTATATCGGACTTGACGAGGCAGAAACAGCACAGCAGGTTGCCTTATTGTTTCAGATCCTGGAAGGAAGCGAGAATCCACTGGCCGAATCCTTTACCGGGAAACAAAAAGTGGAATGGTTTGTACTCTGCGATAACTACTGGAAAAATCTTGAAAATGAAATTCTGGGAAATTCCATCGATAATTTTTTAAAGTCGGGTATCCTGAAGTTTAACATTCCTAAACAGGCAACCAAAACCAATACTTTATTTCCGGATAACCTCATCTGGATCAAAGCAAAAATGCATAAAGCGTACGATGCCGTCTGCAAAGTGATCGATGTAAAAACACAGGTCGTTACAGCCGAATTTTTCAACAACGAAAATGAGTTGTCGCATTTGGAAAAGGGATTGCCTGCCGAAACGATTTCCAAACTTATTAGCCGTATCACACAAATCAAAAGTGTATCACAGCCTTTTAATTCTTTTAACGGAAAACCCCAGGAATCGGATGATACGTATTACAAACGTGCAAGCGAGCGTCTGCGCCATAAAAACAGGGCCATAACACTTTGGGATTATGAACATCTGATCCTTCAGGAATTTCCGGAAGTATTCCGCGTAAAATGCCTGAACCATACCAATAATGCCACCAATTCCTTTCTTTCACCGGGCGATGTAACGCTTATTGTCGTTCCGGATATTATCAACAAAAATGTATTTGATATTTATGAGCCGCGAGTGAGTACGGCGACCTTAAATAAGATTCAGAATTACATCAGCAACTTAAACAGTATGCATGTAGAGGCTGCAGTCATAAATCCGGAATACGAAAAAGTGGTGGTCAAATTAAATGTCAGATTCTATCCGGAATATGATGAGAATTTTTATAAAAAACAGCTCAATGAAGATATCGCAAAATTCTTGTCTCCGTGGGCATTTGACACTTCTCAGGACATTCTTTTTGGAATTGAACTGCACCGAAGCACTGTAATTGACTACATCGAAAAATTATACTATGTAGATTATCTGGCAGAATTAGAAATGGCGAAACTGGACGATACTGCGGAACCCGAAAATGTAAATGATCCTGCTTATCAGGCTGCGCTGGAATTTTTACCGGTAGTGTCGCCATCGAACCCGAAACGTATTCTTGTATCCGTAAAAAACCATATCATTTCTACCGATATCAAAACTTGTAAAAACCCTAATATTCAAGCACCAGAGACATGTCAATATTAAATCCACATAACACTATTCCCAAAAAAGTTGCCACCGGAGACGACCTGGACTTCTTTTACCTGAGAAAAAAAGGTATTCAGTATATAGAAGATCTTGGGGGCAAATTATGGACTGATTTTAACTCGCACGATCCGGGTATAACGATGCTGGAGATGCTTTGCTACGCCATAACCGATCTTGGAATGCGAATGGATCTTCCTATCGAAAATATTCTGGCTTCCGATGACAAGAGCAAAGGGATTGCTTCGCAGTTTTTTAAAGCCTCGGAAGTATTGCCTACCAGTCCGGTGACGGCGCTCGATTACAGAAAACTGTTTATCGATATTGACGGCGTTAAAAATTGCTGGCCTGCGAAACATAAAAAAACAGTCTATGTCAATTGTAAGGATAATGAATTGTCTTATGATTATAAAGATTTTAATGAAGTTCCGAGAGGTTTTAAAAAGCAGTTTGAACTTAAAGGATTGTATGATCTTTATGTAGATTTTGAAAGCAAAAAGCCTTCCGAAATTAATAGTGTCAAAGAAAAAATCAGAGCAAAATACCATGCCAACCGCAATCTGTGCGAGGATCTGATCAATATTATAAAAGTAGAGGAATATCCGATAAAAATCTGCGCCAGCATTGAAGTCGATACGCAAGCCGATGAAGAAATGGTGCATGCGCTTGTCTTACAGGCACTGGATGGCTATTTATCGACTACCGTTAATTTTTATTCGGTTCAGCAAATGATAGAGAAAGGCTATTCTTCCTTAGAAATTTTTGACGGCCCGATTCTGGAAAATGGTTTTATAGATACCAAAGAGTTAATGGAAGCGGAACTCACCAGTGAAGTACGATTGTCTGATATTATAAAATTAATAATGAATGTTCCGGGCGTTATAACCATCAAAGATATCTCTCTGGGAAATTGCGGCGATGGGGAACCTGATGCCAATCAATGGTTACTCTGTCTCAAGGAATACCAAAAACCGGTAATATGCTATAAAAGTGTTTTCAATTATAACAAAGGTTTGCTGCCGCTCAATATCAACAAAGCGCAGGTTCAGGTTTATCTTGATGAGATTAAAGCTGTAAAAGACGAGGCGACCGATTTTTCAAGCCACAATAAAGAACTGAAAATACCTGCCGGCAATTATTTTGAAATAGACAGCTATACCACCATACAAAACGATTTTCCGGATACGTATGGTATTGGAGAAACCGGTTTGCCTACCAGAGCTACAATAGCCCGAAAATCACAGGCAAAACAACTCAAAGGCTATCTTTTATTCTTTGATCAGATTTTGGGCAGCTATTTTAAACATCTGGGTCAGGTTAATGAAATGCTTTCGGTAAGCGGTAATCTCACCAAAACATTCTTTACGCAGGCTATTAAAGACATCGACGGACTTAGTGAACTGGTAAGCGATTATCCTGAAAACAACGATGCATATCTGACCGAAATACTTTTTAAACAACTGGACAATAACATTGAGAGAAGAAATGATATTCTGGACCACCTTTTAGGGCGTTTTGCAGAGCGTTTTTCCGAATATGTTTTCATCAACAAAAGTATTTACGGTACGGCTACAGACGAAGTAGTCCTAAAAACCAAAGAAGACTTTCTGAAAGATTATAAAATCGTAAGCAAAAACCGCGGCAATTCTTTTAACTATTACAAGCAACCGCACAGTAATTTATGGGATACCGATAATGTTTCGGGTGTAAAAAAGAGGATTTCCAGACTTCTGGGGATCAAAGATTACAACCGAAGACACCTTTCAGATTCTTTTGTTGATTTATACCATTTTACCGATTCCGACAATCAGCTGGTGTATCGATGGAGAATCAGGGATACTGAAAATAATATTATACTCTCGGCAACTGATGAGTATTATGATACCTCAGCAGCCAACAGGGAATTGTATTTTGCGGTTTTACAAATTATCCAGACGCGGGAATACAATGTAGAAGAAGCCTTTAAAAACGGAATTTCGGATCCTGAAGTTATTGATAACATTCAGATTCATCAGGCCGATTCGGGCAAATATTCGTATGACATCATTAATCCGTTAATTACGGATGAAGACAATCCCGACCGCATTATTGCAAAGCGATATACGTACTATGACACTTTACAGGAACTAAAACAGTCTATTCTGGATTTAATATACTTCATGAAAGAAGTTTTCACCGAGGAAGGCATGTTTATAGTCGAACATATGATGCTTCGTCCGGATGTAAATCTGACTACGGTAAATCCGGCAACCTTTTTACCGATTTGTACTGATGAGTGCAAAAGCTGCGAACCTTTAGATCCGTACTCCTATCGTGTAAGCATTGTATTGCCCGGATACACCCTGCGTTTCGCAAACACCGATTTCAGGAATTATATGGAAAAAGTAATTAAGGAAGAATTACCGTCACATGTTTTGGCAAAAATCTGCTGGATCGGACATCGGAAAAATGAAATTGAAAACCCGGCAGAGAATGAACTCTTGCAGTTGGAAAACACTTATAAAGCCTATTTGTTTGCTAAAACGGCACTGAACCAGGAACAACCGGAAACAGAACTTATACCCTTTATTAAGTCCTTATCCAGCCTTAGCAATTTATATCCTACGGGAAGACTATTTGATTGCAGCGACGAAAATGAAAATCAATTCGAAAAAATAATACTAGGAAAAACAAATTTAGGATCACTATAAATACCATTCAAAATGTTAGCAAAACTTTCAACCATAACAACTCTGTACCGAAAATTTACAAAAAATCAGGTACTTACAGAAGGACATCTTAACGAGATTGTAGATTATTTTGATGATCAGGACCGTCTTTCCAGAATTGGCCTCAGTGGCGTAGGGATCATTTGCGGTTTCCAGGTTTCTTATAATGAAGCTGCAAAAAACCTCTCTATAACACAAGGCAGCGGAATATCTACTGATGGTGATCTCTTTCATCTCTATAATACTATTCCCAACGGTGAAAAAGTCATAGATTTTGAAAGCAAACAATACACACATTATAAAGTATACGACAATAAAAAGGCCGCATACAAACCTTATTTCTATAACGGTACGGATCAGCTTGAAATCTTCGAACTCTTAACGTTTGAACAGCAAGCGCTCGATAATGCCAATACTTTCCCGATACAATATCTGAAAGACAATACAGGATTAGATGTAAATGATGCTGTAGTGTTATTGTATATCGAATCGTATGAAAAAGATCTGGATCTCTGTGTCAGCCTTTCGTGTGATAATCAGGGATTGGAAATTATTGGCAATCACAAGGCATTATTGGTTAGTAAGGATGTTGCCACACAAATTAACAGCCACGATACAATTATTACGGCCGCCAATTTCGCTAACCTGTACTATAAATTACCGGACGTCATATCCAACCGTATCGTACTGCAGCCTGAAAATTTCATCAATTACAATGAAGTTAAAAAGAAATTCACCAAGGGTCTCTTTAAAAACAATGTGGTTAACAAACTGCGTGATGGTTTTGAAATACTATTGAATGGTCTGCAAATGCCGCTAATGCTGGCTTCTATTAAAAAAAATCTGGGCGAAATCTATAGTTTTAACGATGCGAATGTCCCTCCGGATTTTCAATACCGATACGATCTTCTCAACGATTTAATTGATACGTACAAGGAGATAAAACTCTTATTGTCTGCTATGGATGGCGAATTTTGCTGCCCGGACCTCAAATCGTTCCCCAAACACTTAATGTTAGGAGAAGTATTAAAAAGCGGGCCTTGTTTTGAGTACCGACATGCTTTTTACAAATCACCTTTACTCACAGGTCAAAACCTGAGTACAGCCAACGATCGTTTACCCTATGACCCGCTTTTGGAACCGGGTGCAGAAGGTACGGTTGCCGAATTTGTTATCGATCTGGAAGGCAAGGAAATTAAAATCTGCTACGGAAAAAGCACGGACCTGCAGCAATTGTACAGCCTTATAAAACGCTGTGTACAACTGTTGGCCAACTATAATGTGAATTACAATGCGATAAAAATAACACCCAGTTTTGAATTAGGTGTTTTAGGTAAAAAAGCGATTCCGTTTTATAATAATGTGGGAAATCACCTTATTGAACTTTGGGATTACGAAAAAACAGCTATTGGAAAACAACGCAGCAACAGAAGTTATCACGACAATTTTTTAAACACAAAACGTCCGCTGGAAGTGGTTGCAGACTCTGATTTTTACAGAATTGAAGGACATCACGGCAAGAACTACAAAGAGGCCTTAAAAATTATTCAGGATATCAGACGTCAGAACGGCTTAGGATTTAATGTCGTGGTACTGGGCATCAATGCCTATGAAGCACAGGAAGTTATTGAAAATTTTACTTCTTACTACCTGAACAAAAATCATGGATACGAACATAAAGCAGGTGTAGCACCCGGAGGCACCTTTGTCATGATTTATATTGAAGGCGAATACAACCAGTATCCGTATTATTATGGCTATGGTTATCCGTATGAATTTCCACGAGGCAATTCCCTTGCAGGTGATTTTGAAAAGGAAGGCGATAATGGCGAATCTGTTGTATTAAATCCAATCATAGCCGACTTTACGCTGCCTTATTTGTGCTGCGATGATAATTTCATAGCGCTGTCATTACCGGTAGACAAACTTTGTTTTGATGAAGCAACTCCGTATTATCCGTTTCATGTAACACCAACCGGAGGATTTGTAAAGGCCGATATAGACGAAGATTTAAGCGGAGGAGTTACCAAAAATCAATATGGTGAATTTGTTTTTGATCCGAAGCTGGTCAGCGAAGAACTCATTGGAAAAACAATAACTTTTACGGTTAATAATCTTGACACAAAATGTGAAGTAACCATTTTCAGAAAACCAAAATTTGATTTCACCATTGTAATCACCAAATCAGAGAAAACGAATGAAGTTACGGCCGATTTTACCATTACCGGAGAAAATCAGGAAGGCATGAAATACGTTTGGAATTTTGGTGACGGAACCGATAGCATCACTACTACAGAGACAAAAATTCAGCATATTTATACCTATGAAGTACCGGCTAAAGACAGCTATAGTTTTCCGGTAACCGCTATCGGGGACAATGGAAATTGCAGTTTTCAGGTGAACCATTCGGTAACTTTTGAGATTACGGATATTAAAGTGAGCATTGAAAGTAAATACATCTGCAGAAATGACGATACCCCATATGTTCTTACCATCGAATCCAAAAACAAGGTAATCTTAAGTGGTGACGGTGTATCTCAGGATGATTCAGGCCAGTATGTTTTTATTGGTTATGATGTTCCTGAAAATGTAGACAAAGTCATTATACTGGCAAATGGCAAACCTACAGATCTTGTCATTACCATACAAAATCCGCCGCTAGCACGCTTCAATTATGCCATAAAAGAGGATGATCTTACACTTACCAATAATGCTACAGATGCGGAAATATATACATGGGATATTTCGGGAGAAGTAATAGAAACAGAATCTAAAGACCCCATAATACGCTCTGTCTCTAAATATAACACCGGATCTATAACCGTATCACTTACGGCAATGAATAAAAGATGCGGTGAAAGTACAGATGCAAAAGAAGTAATCCTCATAGAAAGGGTTCCTGTAAATACCTGCCCGAAAAATGCCGCGCTGTTTATCAAAAAAACACTTCCGGGTTTTGAAGATATCAAACAGCAGCCTGAAGCAAATGCATATAGTAAAGAAACTATTGGTCTCCTAACCGAAATTGAAAATCAATTTAACACTGTTGGTGAAAATACAAATGAATACATCAATGGCGATTTTAATGGTCAGTTAAGCGAAATGTTCAGAGACAGTATTTACGAGAATTTATTACTGGCTGTACGAAATACTAAAATCGATTCCGAAAGAACTGCACTGAGTTTTATCACCGAAAGTCATATCGAACTGTTTTACACGATCTTGAAATGTCAGAAGAAAGAAAACTTTACAGCATTCGAAAAACAGATTACAGCGATTACAACCCGCATGGATACGCTGTTAAAAGGTTTTGTGAAAATGAAGTACAATACCGATCCTAACGGAACATTAAAAAAATTCCTGTCAGGCCTGATGGTTTCGTTTAAAGGCACCCAGTATATTTTGGACGCCATCCAATCACAATCCAGTAATTTAAGCTAGGTGCAGGCTGCTAACCGACATATTATCAATAAATTATTTGTTGAGGTGAATACGCCTTCCAAAGAAAACGCGTATTACCTCAAAGACCATCTGGACACGTTTCTAAAAGACGAGCTGCTTCCTATTTTAGAAACGTATTTTGATACGCTTGATAAAAAAATGTCCTTCCGCAGTCTTCAGATAGAAAAATTAAACATGGATCTTTCTATTGCTGCTGCTTTTGATTTCGAAATTATAAAACTCGAAATTATCAATCAATTTCAAAAACAAATTGAGAAACAAATGGAACAGGGCTTTCCTGATACGAAACAGTACCAATTCATTGATAATAAAGAAAAAAGCCTCAATGAGTTTTTCTGTTTTTTAGAAACCGGATCCCATTCCTGGTGGGCTGATTCAAAAAGCAGGTCAAACCTGACAGCAGCTGATCCATTTGAAAAAATGATCAGCGATAAAACGTTTGGCTTCAAATTACGAACTGCACTAGAGAGCCGATCCATCAGAATCCGCTTTATAAAACAATTATCGGATGACCAGATTTACACCATTCTAAAAAACACATTTCTTTTAGCATCAGCTCCCGAAGAAACGGCCTCGAAAAATATCGACAGGATTAAAGCCAATATGACGGCTGTTCTTTCGCAATCTAAGACAGGATTGCATCAGCGAAATCTAATCTGGGATATCATCCTGTCCCAATTATTGAAGCATACCGAAAGTAGTATCAAAGAGAAATTACTTCTCCTGATTACTTCTTTTGAAGCTGTTCGAAAATACGAGACAAAATTTGTTTTAGAACACCTCAACGCACAAATCAGCAACAGATCTGTTTTAGAAATACTGGGTAATCTTACTCAGGAAATCCTGACGACAACCACCATTCTGGAACAAAAAGCGTTAGAAATACTTCAAAAAAACAGCAACACACCGTTACAATCCAATTCTAAAACCGATGAAGCTCCGGCGTCCGGTACTCAAAAGGATTTAGAAATGAATTCGGTATTCAATACTAAAGAAACCCAAGAGGCTGAAATTTTGGATTCTGCTTTATTTTTAAAGGAAGAAATAGTTCCTGAAATTCCTTCCAATCATTATGTAAACAATGCGGGACTGATACTGATTCATCCCTTTTTGAAACAGCTTTTTGTGAATTGTGAATTACTGAACAAAGACAATACGATAAAGTATCCGGAAGTTGCAGCACATCTTTTACATTATATCGCCACAGCGAAAGAACAGGATTATGAAAATGAAATGCTGTTCGAAAAATTATTATGCAACATTCCTCTCAGCCAAACCATTAACAGAAACATCATACTGTCTGAAGAATTAAAAAAACATAGTAATGAAATGCTTCGGGCGGCTTTAGACCACTGGCCTGTTATGAAAAACTCCTCTGTCGCCTTATTACAAAACGAATATTTACAAAGACCCGGGAAAATAATCCTGACCGGAGATAATCCTAAAATCCTTGTCGAAAGAAAAACACAGGACATCCTGCTGGATAAGATTACCTGGAATTTAGGAATTGTAAAACTGGCATGGAAAAACAAAGTAATTTTTGTGGACTGGTAATTTTAAAAAATATGGATACCGAAGAAAAAACATTCCTGAAAGAAGATGAAAAAAACATTTTCTATGAGCAGCAACAGGCTCTTAAAAATATTTTTGAAAAACTCGATTTGTCAAAAATTGCGTTTGTAGGCGGAATTGCAGATTATATCAATCTCCGCAGTTATTATGATATGCCCGTAAATGATATCGATATTATTTATGAAAATGAAGAGGATTTATTGCCTATTGAAGAACAGGATGGAATAACAAGGTATTTCAGCAGGTTTTATAATATAAATGTCGGGGAAGTTTTAGTCTCGGAATTCTTTGTCAATAATAAGAATGTTCACACGGATTATTACAAAAGAATTTTTTCCAAAATACAACTCACGCAATCACCCTTACTGGGCAGAATGGTCTGGCATGCCACTTTTAATGAGATGAAAGTATTTCATAATACGCAGTTACCGGAAGTAACCTCACAGGCGATGGGTCATAAATACGAGTGGAAAAGGCTTTACAAACACAGTAAAAAGGCTTCGTTATACAACAACATTTCCTATTTAGAAGAAAAGCAGCTGCTCCAAACACTTAAAAAATAATTTTATGAAAGAAGAACCAAGAATTATATACAGTCTGGATGCTTTTCCGCTGATCAATAACCGCTGGCAGATGGGCAATAAACTGAAGGAAACCATCTACATGACGGCTTTGAGTGTTTTATACAGTCATCTTTGGTACAAGGACATTGAACTTTATGCAGATGAAACGGCTTATAAATTTTTATACATGCTGCCCTGCAGAGTTACCAGAGTGAGTAATGAAAAAAATAAGGAACTCTGGATGAAATCTAAAATTCATGCCATCGAAAAACAGACCAGACCATTCGTTCATCTGGATACGGATGTATTTATAAAAAGAAAAATCGATTTTAGTTTCGATAGTATTATCCTGGAACGAAAAGAATGCGGATATGAAATGCACTATAAAAAACAAATTGATTTTTTTAACCAATATACGCAGCATTTACCCTATTGGCATTCCAATTTAGGACACTCGTATAGTTGTGGAGTACTGGGTTTTAATGATCTCACGCTTTGCAGGAAATTTGTAAACGCCTACTATGAGCTGGAAGAAATTTTTACAGCACATCGCGAAGAATTTACTCCCTTAAAAGAACAAGGATTTGAACCATGTATTGTAATCGAACAATACAATCTCGCTTCTATATTAGACCATAATAACATTACACCTACACTACTTCTGAAAGGAAGAAACATAATGGAGCAAAGCGTCTATGCCAATGAAATGGGGTATAGCCATCTCTTCGGCATTAAAAAGTACAAAAAAGACATTACAGACGAAATTGAACACCGACTGTTTAAAATATTTCCGTACTGGTATGCCCAAATAAAGATTGAATTAGAAAAACATCAGATCATCCCGAAAGAAGAAGCTAACGCTAAAACTATGGTAGCATAGGTTGTTTGAGAAAAAATTAACCCCGTTGAGGTTAACAAGAATACTTATTTGTTTCAAATTGTAAAACCATAAAGTTATGAGAACTTTAGAAAATAAAAAGCCGGACAATCACACCTCATCTCCTTTTTTTGGACCCAAAATCCAAAAAAAACTAACGACTGGTACCGTGGGAGACAAATATGAGGTAGAAGCAGATAATGTTGCCGATAAGGTAGTGAACAAACAAAAAGGTGGCGGATTAATACAATCCAAAGGAGAAGGCGTACAGAAAAAACCAATTTCCGAAACTATATCCACCGTTCAGAAACAAGATTTAGAGAAAGAAAAACCGGTACAGAAAAAAGGCAAGGAAAAAGAGGAAGACAAAAAGAAAGTACAAAAAAAGGCCGATAAGGAAGAGGACAAAAAAGTACAAAAAAAGGGCAAGGAAAAAGAAGACGATAAAAAGAAAATTCAAAAGAAGGCGGATAAAGACGAAGATAAAAAAGCACAAAAAAAGGGTAAGGAAAAAGAGGACGATAAAAAGAAAATACAAAAGAAAGCAGATAAAGACGAAGATAAAAAGATACAAAAAAAAGGCAAAGAAAAAGAAGAAGATAAAAAGAAGCCTGTTCAGAAAAAATCAAATACTGGTGAATCTACTGTAAATGACACCAAAATAGAAAACAATCTAAAAAGCAGTAAAGGCGGCGGATCACCTCTTGTTAAAGGGGTAAAAAGCGAAATGGAATCCGGTTTCGGAACCGATTTCAGTCAGGTTCGCATCCATACCGACAGCAATGCCATGCAAATGAGTCAGGACTTAGGTGCTCAGGCTTTTACGAACGGAAATGATATTTATTTTAACTCCGGAAAATACGATGCCGACAGCAAACAAGGCAAACATTTGCTCGCACATGAGCTTACCCATACCGTACAACAAGGTTCTAATGTTCAAAAGAAAGAACAGACTCCAATACAAAGAAGCTGGCTTGGCGATGCCTGGGACAGCGCAACAGATACCGTAAGTGACGGCTGGGATGCGGCAACCGGAGCCGTTTCGGAGGCAGCCTCCGGTTTTGCCGATACTGTAAGTGAAGGCTGGAATGCCGCAACCGGGGCAGCTTCGGAGGCGGTCTCTGGTTTTGCCAGTGATGTAAGCGCGGCCTGGGATACGGCTACTACTTACCTCGGAGATCAGGCGACTGCTGTCTGGGAGGGTATGAAATCCTTAGGAAGCGATGCGCTCAATTGGTTATCGGGTGCGGCCTCTTATGTCTGGGACGGAATTAAGTGGTTTGGAAGTAAAGCCTGGGAGATCATTAAAGTGATTGGTACTGTTTTATGGGAAAAACTATGTCTTCTGGGCAACAATGTCTGGTCCTTCATTTCTAATATTCCATCCCGATTATGGAGAATACTTGTTCATGGCTGGGACGCAATAACTGGCGTATTAGGCTGGGCCTGGGACGGACTGAGTGCTGCCGCCGGACATTTATGGGAAGGTGTAAAAGGTGTCTTTAGCTGGTTGGGAAGCGGTATATCGGGAGCAGCAAACTGGATCTTAGAGGGTGTAGCTGCCGGGTATGACTGGGCTGTCGATTTTATTACGGCACCAAGCCTGTCCAAACTCTGGAATGCCTTAACAGGAACTTTGGGCTGGCTAGGGAAAGGTATTTCCGGCTTTGCCCAATGGGGCTGGAACGGTATCGTTGGCGCAGCAGTCTGGGCATGGCAGGGAATAAAAGGTTTTGCCTCCTGGATATGGGACGGCGTGTTGGGCGGACTTACCTGGGCAGGAAAACTTTTATTATACATTATCGATTTACTTGGAATCTTTGAAATATTACAGCTGATATGGGGACTGATCTTCAGAATGCGAAAATTAACCGATGTAGAAATAAATGCTTCGCTGCAAGTTCATCCGGCAGGAATGATTCCGTACGATCAGGTCTATGTAGATGAAGGTTCTCTGGTAGCGTACATTTCCGGTTATTTTTCCGGAGGAGGCTACAGAGCCGTAACCACAGCGCATATCATTCATGCGGCACCGGGAGAAGACACCGCAACCATGGTTCACGAATTGTCACATGTGGCACAATATGAGCACGCAGGATCGGTATACATGGCGCAGGCGATACATGCACAGGCTTTTGGCGAAGGTTACAATTATATGAATAGTGACGGAACCTTTAAACATGCCCATTTTAATGAATTCAACAGAGAACAGCAGGCCTCCATATGTGAAGATTATTACAAATCCCTAAATGGCGGAGGAGGACGTGCTTCCGGTGCTGCGCTGCAGCCCTTTATAAATGAAATGAGAAGTGGTCAATTTTAAAAATTCAGCAATTATGAAATTAGTAATTCTAAATTTCAATAAGAATAAATTCCAAATTCCAATTTTAAAACAAGCCGATCAATTGGAATTTAAAAATTGGGAGTTTAAAATTTTGGGATTTGCAACTGTTTTCTGTTTGATGTGTTGCTTTTTACTGGGATGTGACACGATTTATAAAAACAACTCAAACCCTTTATCCATAAAAGCTGATTCGTCCCTGTCACAATCGCTTAGAGTTGAAGGTGTGTTAGCTGTTTTTCCTAGTTTAAAAGAAGTACATATCAATACTAAGAACAGCAAAATTTTAAAAGAGGAAATTCTGGTTCTTATTTTTCATGATAAAAAAGAGCTGTTGGCCTTTAGAAATAAAATAAGCCGGGAAAGTAACCAATCGATAGAGACTGTAAAATCAAAAATTGACACTCAAAAAGAAAATTATGCCATAGTTCCGGCGACCAGTACGAGTCCGTATGTTTTGTCTTTAAGTAACATAACGGTATTTAAAGAAGGATTGTGGATTGTTTTTTATTCGGAAACCAGTCAGGACGTAGAAACCTTTTTAGAATTTAAGAGAATAGGAGTTAATGAAATTCCAAAAACAAGTATAATTCCAATTTAATATTGATAAAGAATGTCATCCTTTTCACCCAAAACAAAAGCAAGTTCTCCGCACTCCTCCTCTCATCAGGATAAGGGGCCGGACGCTTTTTTTGGGGTACAGGCAAAATTAAATATCGGAAAATCCAACGACAAACATGAGGCCGAGGCAGACCGGGTAGCAGACCATGTAATCGCCAATAAAAAAACGGCAAATATGGAAACCTTCTTTTCCCCTTCATCAGTAGTACAAAAGAAACTGGCCGAAGAGGTACAAAAACAAGAAGATCAAAACCAGGAAATTCAGCAAAAAACAGTAGCCGAAACCATCACTCCGGTGGTCCAGCTAAAAGAGAATCCAATCCAGAACAAGCTGGATGCTAAAAAACCGGAAAAGCGTGAAATCAATAAAGATTTTTCTAAACCAAAAACAGTAATTCAGAATAAACCTGAAAATAAGGTTCAGCAAAAAGAAGAGCCGCCACAAAACAAAAAGGAAGTCAAAAAAACAGAAACGGTTCCCACAAAAAAAGTGGAACTTAAACCTGAAATCCAGACTAAAACGGAAGAAGAGGTTCAGAAAAAAGACGAAAAATCCAAAGAAGAAAAAAAGACAGAAATACAGCAAAAGCCATTGGCAGAAACTGTAACTCCGCCCGTAGTACAGCCAAAAGCAGAAAACAGCACTAATACTGTAGCCGCTAAAGCAGTGATCCAGCCAAAACCGGAAAAAGAAATCCAGGCCAAAGAAGAAGAGGAAATCCAGGCTAAAGACGACGAAAAAGAACTTCAGATGAGCGCGGGTGCAGATGCCAATCCTTCTGACACTTCTAATCTTGAAAATACTTTAAACAGCAGTAAAGGCGGTGGTTCTCCCCTGTCCGGAAAAGTAAAAACCGAAATGGAATCCGGTATTGGAGCCGATTTCAGCAATGTCCGCATTCACAATGACTCCGCCGCCGTTCAGATGAACAAGCAATTGGGCGCGCAAGCCTTTGCCACCGGAAACAATATTTATTTTAACGAAGGAAAATACAATCCCAACTCACAATCGGGCAAGCACCTGCTTGCGCACGAATTAACCCATACGGTTCAGCAAGGGGCAGCCATCAGAAAAAAACCAGAGCCGACGATCTCCCCTGCTCCCGAAATGATTCAGGGTTCGTTCCTGGATTTAGTTCCCGACTGGATCATCAATGAAGCACGACACATTCCCGGTTACACGCTTTTCACCGTTATTATCGGTTATGATCCCTTACGCGAGGTGGATGTAGAACGAACCCCTATTAACCTGGTAGAAGGATTAATGGGACTTGTTCCTTTTGGAACAGCCATATTCGACAAACTTCAGGAATATGGAATACTGCAGCAGGTTTTTGACTGGGTTGAAGGAAAATTAGGCGAACTCGGATTAACCATCGACAGTATTTTAGATCTGGTTGAAAAAGTCTGGGACGAAGTATCCTTTCCTTACACCGATATCATTGATTTGGTTACTGAAAAATTCAACGAATTAGTGAACAGAATAACTTCTTTTGTAAGCGCCACGGTAGATCAGGTAATTACCTGGATAAAAGAAGCATTGATTGGTGTGGCAGAACCTATACTGGCAGAAAACAAAGCCTGGTCATTAATCAAAAAAATAATCAAATACGATCCGTTACGAGACGAAGAAGTAAATGCCACAACGGTAGAAATATTAGAAGATTTCTTAATCCTGATCGACAAGCAAACCGAACTGGAACAAATGCGTGAAAAAGGCACGCTTCAAAAAACGGCCGACTGGCTGGACACTCAGGTCGGAACTTTCACTTCGTTGTTAGGCGAACTTCGCGGGCTCATCACTTCAGCCTGGGATGCCATTCAGCCTTCCAATCTGGCCAACATTGCCGATAATCTTTCGACACTTGCAGCTCAGGCGGGAGGATTCCTGCAAAGAGTTTGGGATTTTGCCTCAGGCGTGGCACTCAAAGTATTGGAACTTGTAAAAGAGTCCTTATTAGGATGGCTGTCTTCTCAGGCGGCAACCGTAAGAGGTTACTCCCTTGTAAAAGTAATTATAGGACGGGATCCTTTCACCAACGAAACGGTTGAGCGATCCATTCCAAATCTCATCAGAGGTTTTATGAGCCTGATGGACGGTGGCGAAGAACAATATGCCCAAATGGTTGAAACGGGCGCCATAGCCCGAATTGCAGGCGAGATTGAAGCAGCTGTTGCGACTTTAAACATGACACCTGCCGCTATTATTCAGCTCTTTACCGATCTGTGGAACTCGTTTACAATCGATGATCTTATTCATCCTCTTGATGCCTTTGTTCGTATTATTGAAAAATTCGGAGAACCTATCGGACGCCTTATTGCTTTTGTGGCAGAAATCGTGCGAATTGTGATTGTGGCCATACTCGAGATCATGAATTTCCCGTTCGACCTCATCGGAAATATCATAACCCGGGCCATGCAGGCAATCGATGACATCAAAAAAGATCCGATTGGTTTCCTTAAAAATATACTGCGTGCCATCAAACAGGGATTTGTTCAGTTCTTTGACAATATTGTAACCCATTTAATCGACGGTGTTACAGGCTGGTTAATGAGTGAATTGAAAGATGCCAATATTCCTGTTTTAACCGATTTTACTTTAAAAGGGGTGATTTCATGGGTACTTGAAGTGCTGGGAATCTCCATGGAAAAAATATGGGAGAAACTGGCTGCCCATCCCAGAATTGGTCCTGCCCGTGTAGCCCGAATCCGTGGAATGATCAATACGCTTGAAGGCATCTGGACCTTCATCAAAGATGTTCAGGAACGCGGTATGGCGGCGATTTGGGATAAAATTCAGGAACAGCTCAGTAATTTATGGAATACCGTTCTTGATGCCGTGAAAAACTTTATCATGGAACGCATCGTCAACCGCATCACTGCGCGACTGCTGAGCATGTTAGACCCCACCGGAATTATGGCAGTGATCAACGGGGCAATGGCTTTATACAGTGCCATTCAGAGTTTTATAAAATACCTGCGTGAAATGCTGGAAGTAGTCAACTCCTTTGTCAATGGTGTAGCCGATATCGCAAAAGGAAATGTAACTACCGCTGCCAATTATCTCGAAAGAACTATGGGGCAGGCGATGCCAATTGTAATCGGGTTCCTGGCCAATCAGGTCGGACTTTCCGGAATTGGCGCAAGGGTTGGTGAAATGATTGTTTCTGTCCGTCAAATGGTTGATGAAGCACTGACCTGGTTAGTGAATAAGGCTGTGGATACGGGAATGGCATTGTTGGATAGAGCAATGGCTTTGGGTGGCAGTGTAAGAGATGCTATCCTTGATTGGTTAGGTCTGAGGAAACAATTTAATGCAGATGGTGAGAGTCATAATTTATTTTTAAGAGCAGTTGGAGGAATACCACAAATGTGGGTAGCAAGTGAAGAAATGCCTTTTTCAATATTTTTGACAAATAAACAAACTGAGATTACTGCAATAACAAATCCAACTACAAAGGCAAGAAAACAAGGAGCTTTAAATAGTGCGACTACTATATATAATAATGACATTCTCAGAATAAAAAACTTATTAACTACAGAAACGGATCAATCCAGAAAAACTGATTTACAAAATCAATTAAATACTAAATTCAACGAAATAGTACCTTTCCTGGTCATTACCGGAATAGCCACTGGAGGAAAATTACCTGACACACATGTAGTCGTTGGAGGCAGTGGAGGCCGTGCAAGTTTTTCAGAAGCAGATCCATTAACTAAAAACGAAAGCAAAAAACCGCCAAGGGTTACCGCAGAACCTTTAGGATGGGCCAGCCATATAAAAACTATTAGTGATTATGATGATATTTATGTAAGGTTACATCTTTTGCACTTTGATTTAGGTGGACCAGGTAATGATACCGGTAATGTAACGCCGGGAAAAAAATCAGAGAACGGTATGATGTACAATCAGGCAGAACAAAATGCTGTTAATTTAGTCCATTCTGAAAATAGAGTCTTATGGTATAGAGCAGAAGTCACTTCTTATCGATCAGAAGCCGGTTTTACAGATTTTGCTGAAGGAATAAGAGTAAGTTATGGATTTAAAGAAAAAAATGATTCTGGAGAATGGGCAAGAGTTGGCGGAGTGCTTTATAATAATGTATTCCCGGTCAGCAAACCGGATCCTATGGGCTCCAGCAGTACAATACCTTCAATAAACGATGTTCCTGCCCGTTATTGGGATTTGGAGTTAAAAAACATTTCCGGAGCTCCATCAAGAACAGTTTTTAGAAATTGGGTTAATGCCAGAGGAGCCGCAAATTACCAGACATGGGCAGAACTTACTAATTCAAATGCATTCAAAACCGCGAATA
Source organism: Flavobacterium circumlabens (assembly GCF_004345565.1). Classification (GTDB taxonomy): domain Bacteria; phylum Bacteroidota; class Bacteroidia; order Flavobacteriales; family Flavobacteriaceae; genus Flavobacterium; species Flavobacterium circumlabens. The sequence goes on from NZ_SLWA01000010.1 coordinate 47,712, forward strand.
CCCAACAGGGAGGAACTTTAGAGGCTTGGTTTAGAGCCGCCGTAGCTGCAAACAAATTAATTGGATATTAGAACTTATGGAAAATTATTTAAAAAAAACAGAACAGTTTATTTCTGAATTAAAAGAGAATCCGAACATTTCCGATGTAACTTTTGAAAAAGGAATTGGAATCAAAGAAGAAGATTTTACCGATTATTCGGAAGAATTTTCACTTGTAATCTCTGAAGAAGTCAAAAAATTCTATTCAGAATTTGACGGTCTTAAATTAGAATGGAAATACAATCCTGTCAAACAAAAATCACTGGAAGGATATGTTAACATACTCCCTTTTTATAAAATGGTCCTGGGAAATAATGATAATTTATGGGAAAATGAAATATGGGGAAAGCAAACTCCAGATAAGGATGTTGCATTTTATAAAAATCTGAAAATATTTGATTATTTCGAAAAAGATAATGTTCATTGCGTTTGCCTTGAAGTATCCGGTAAAACAATAACACCCAACTTATGGATTTTCAGAGAAGGTTACGAACCTGTTCCTATGAAGATCAATATAACAGAATACATTGAAAAATTAATTTACACAAAAGGTTTTTGGGGTTGGCAATACCTGTTTACGAATATAAATCTTTCTTTAGATAAACACGAAGGACTTCTGGCAGGTATTAAAGAATCAATAGAATCATGGTCAGAATTATTTTCTCCTGAAATCCTGACTAAAATTAAGAAGGATCTTGATCATATAATTAATTGATATAATTCAAAAAACTTTAGTCATGCAAAAAACATTCTACCAAAAAGAACTGCTTATTAAAGCCACTCAACAAAGAAAAGGGCTAAATAATAACAAAAAAGACATTGAAAAAATTCAGTCCTGGCTTAATTTATTTGCCACTCAAAACCCAAACGCAGGAACTGCAACGGGTATCGACGGCGATTTTGGACCGGCCACAGAAAAAGCCGTACTGAATTTTCAAAAATTCAACGGCCTGTCCCAAACAGGAACTGTAGATCAAAAAGTATTCGATGTATTGGCAGCTCCTCTTAAGAAAGCTTTCGAAGACCCCATACCTGGCAATAATTTGAGAGATTTGATTGTGAATACAGCCAAAAGCCATCTTAAAAATCACCCTTTCGAACTGGTAATCAACAATCAAAGTAATAGCGGACCTTGGGTACGAAGTTACATGGACAATCACGAAGGAACAGACTGGTTTTGGTGCATGGGATTTGTTCAGGCCATCATTGACCAGGCGGCTTCTGTTCAGGGAAAAAACTTCAAAACGCTGATGCCGTTAACCTACAGCTGTGATACAGTTGGCGTAACCGGTATTCAGAAAAAACTATTGACCCGCTTTCAAACGGCACGAACCAATCCGGCTTTGATAAAACCGGCAGATGTATTTCTGATTCAGAAAACAACAAACGACTGGTTTCATACCGGAATTGTAACTGCTGTTCATGGAGATCTGATTGAGACTATTGAAGGCAATACCAATTCTGATGGTTCTCATAACGGAAACGCGGTCATGAACAGAATCAGGAATTATAAACAATCCAAAATAGATTTTTTTTCAATTGAATCCTTAGTAGTATAAAATGGAAAATGTATTCACTTACTTAAAAAACCAATTCGCATTTCAGCTGGACACCCTTTTTCAGGTCGAAAACCCAATGGAAAAACCGGTTTTGAATCAAATCGATTCAACCGGATTTATCAACGAGTTCATCATTGAAAACAGTCTGACTGAAATCGATATTCTTTTATTGGGACTGGCGCTTGCTCCGCATGTAAAACCGGATTTCCTGAGTTCGGTTATTGCCGAATATTTACCCAATGGCGGCGAATTGCCTGAATTTGGCGGCATCAAAACGAAAAACCACCGTGGCATTTTACCAACTGGTGAAACGGCTCAGTTTTTAGTTGGCGGAAATGATCTGGACAACCGAATTCTGTTCTATAATTACCTGCACAATCAGTCCTTTCTTTACCATAAAGGAATCATCAAAATAGATTCCGTTCCGAATGGCGAGCCGAAACTGAGCGGTCTGCTGATTTTAGAAGACGAATACATCGAAAAATTCATCACCGGAAAAATTTTAAAACCGCAGCTCAGCAGTGTCTTTCCGGCACAATTGATAGAAACTTCACTGGAATGGGACGATTTGGTGCTCAATACTACTACGCTAAATAACATCAGGGAAATCGAAACCTGGCTCAAATTCAACGAGATTCTGCTTCACGAATGGGACATGAAAGCCAAGATAAAACCGGGTTTCAGAGTCATGTTTTACGGCGCACCCGGAACCGGAAAAACGCTTACGGCTTCACTTCTGGGAAAATATACCAAAAGAGACGTGTACCGAATTGATTTGTCTATGGTGATTTCGAAATACATCGGGGAAACCGAGAAAAACCTTTCTTCTCTTTTTGACAAAGCGGCTGACAAAGACTGGATTCTCTTTTTTGATGAAGCCGATGCCGTTTTCGGAAAAAGAACCAACGTCAGGGACGCACACGATAAATACGCCAATCAGGAAGTTTCGTATTTGCTGCAGCGTATCGAAAATCATCCCGGACTGGTTATTCTGGCTTCTAATTTTAAAACGAATATTGATACGGCTTTCACCCGAAGATTTCAGTCTATCATTGAGTTTGAAGTGCCTTCGTCTGGAGAACGTTTACAGCTTTGGGAGAACAACCTGCCTAAAGGAATTAAAATTGCTGAAGACGTCAATCTTAACGAGCTTTCAAAAAAATACGACATTACCGGTGCAAATATTGTCAACATCATTCAATACGCCTGCCTGCGAACATTAGAAGACGAAAACGAAAGCATTAATCTCCATCACCTTATTCAGGGCATTAAAAAGGAATATGCGAAAGAAGGAAAAATGATGTGAGCAGGGCTGCTATGTTTTGGTTTACCGACATTGTCACTTCGACGTAAAGAGACCCGATAGCGAACAGACGAAGTAAATCGCACTAGAAACTCCGTAACTAAAGTCGCCAATCTTTGTAGAATTACGAATGTGATTTCTCCTTCGTCGAAATGACAAACTGTATGGGATTGATCCACAAAATTATTCCTCAATCAGACAAATCACGAAAGTTGTTTTATCCTCGTGATTTCTAAAATCAAGATAACCGCCATGCGCTTCAATGATACTTTTGGAAAGCGTCAAGCCAATTCCGGCACCTTCTTTTCGGGTTGTGAAAAACGGAAGGAATATTTTATTTTCGATCTCAGGATCAATTCCGTTTCCGTTATCGGTAATTTTTATAAAAACCCTGTTTTCCTTGACTTCAGCAGCAATTGTAATTTGTTTGTCTTCCCGGTCTTCCAAAGCGTGCATGGAATTGGTTAAAAGATTGATCAGCACCTGCTCGATTTGCTGATGGTCGACCAGAAGCAAATGATTAAATAAAATGGTATTAAGGACTTTTATCTGTTTGTTTTTGAATAACGGATTCATGACCTGAAAACAGTTCTCAATGAGTTTCCCCAGTTCTATTTTTTCTTTTTTGGGTGAAGGCAACATGGCTAATTTCCGGTACCCTTCTACAAATTTCTGCAGGAGATCACTTCGCCTCAGCATCGTTCCGACACCTTCTTTGATGTCTTCCAGATCATCGGATGAAATCGAATCCTGTTCGACCAGTTCCTGCAGGTTTTGGGAAATCGAACGAATGGGCGTGATAGAATTTAAAAGCTCATGCGAAATTACTTTCATCAAATTGACCCAGGCTTCTTTTTCTTTTTTCTCGACTACATTCTGAATGGAATCCAGCAAAACGATGAAATAATCCAATTCGCAGATTTCTGTTCTCGAAGTCTGCATGACGAATGTCTGCGCATTTCGCTCATTGACACGGATTTCTAATGACGTTTTGATTTCCTGAAAATCCTGTTCCTCGATGACTTCACATAAAGACGGCAGCTGACTTTTAAGCAATTTCCATTTGGAAACTTTTGGCACATCAAAATGTTTCGAGAAATAATCGTTCATCAAAAAAACATTCCATTCGTTGTCTTCTTTTCTCAGAATAATAATTCCGGTCTCAATATTGTTTAAAATCGACGTATAAATAATATCTCGCGAAACCTGTTCGTTTTGTTTACTCTTTAAAATAGCATAGAGTTTAAAAAGATCATTCTGATTCGATTGATACCGGGAAAAATCCGAGGTGAAATCATTTTGTATGATTGAAGAAATGGTTTTGTCGTACACCATAATAAGGCTCTTTACATAAAAATACAATTCAATGAGCAGAAAGAGAACAATCAGAAAACCAAAAACAGGCGCAAAAACAAATTTGATTTTGTGCAGGTACAGCGAAAATTCAATCCCCGTCAGAATCAAAAGCAGTCTCAGGAAAATAAGGTTGTATGTTTTTAACGATTTAAGCATATTAGTTCGTGCTGATGTTATATTTTTCTAAACGGCGGTACAGCGAACCTCGTGACAATCCCAGTTCTTCGGCCGTTTTACTGATATTGTTGTTGTTTTTTAGTAAGGCTCTTTCAACAGTTGCTTTCTCAACCGTAGAAAGCTGAATATCATCCGGATTGTCTTCATATTCCGTGATCTGCTCCAGATCTAAATCTGCAATTGTAATGATATTGTTTTCACAGAGAATAACCGCCCGCTCTATTTTGTTTTCCATTTCACGGATGTTTCCGTTCCATGCGTGTTTTTCAATTTGTTCCGGCACTTTAGGATCAAAAGTGATTTCGTCCCTTCCGTATTTTTCGATCATTTTTTCAAGAAGATAGGCTGCCAGTGGAATTTTGTCTTCATTCCGCTCGCGCAAAGGAGGCAGTACAATTTCCATCGTATTGATGCGATAATACAAATCTTCCCTGAAATTTTTATCTGCCACTTCCAGTTTCAGGTTTAAATTGGTTGCGGTGATAATCCTTACATTCAAAGGCCTTGGTTTTGATTCGCCCAGTCTGGTCACCATTTTACTTTGAATCACCTGCAGCAGTTTCGATTGCAGATGCAGTGGCACATTTCCGATTTCATCTAAAAAAATAGTTCCGTTCTGCGCCATTTCAAAACGTCCCGGAGTATCGATTTTGGCGTCTGTAAAAGCACCTTTGGCATAACCGAACAATTCGCTTTCGAAAATATTGGCATTCAAAGAACCTAAATCAACTGCGATAAAAGGCTGGTTTTTTCGTTCTGACTGGCTGTAAATATGATGGGCCAGTACAAATTTTCCCGTTCCGTTTTCACCCAGTATTAAAACGTTGGCATCGGTTTTGGCTACTTTGTCTGCCAGTGAATAGGCTTTTTTTATAATAGGCGAATGGCCTGTAAAAAACTCATCCTTAATTTCAGTATTCCTGTCTTTTTTCTGTTCTTTACGACTTTTATCAACGGCTTGTTTGACCGATTCCAGCAATTTTATATTTTCCCAGGGTTTTAGAATATAATCAAACGCACCGTTTTTCAGGCCTTCAACGGCAGTTTCGACTTTTCCGAAAGCGGTCATTAAAATAACAACGGTTTTTGGAGAAAGGGTTTTTATTTCCTTCAATAGATATAAACCTTCTTTGCCGTCCTCAAAACCAATCCTGTAATTCATGTCAAGCAAAACAACATCAATAGTATTTTTGGCCAGTAATTCGACGATGTTTTTGGGATTATTGAGCGTATAAATGGTCTCAAAATACTTTTTCAGATACAATTTCGACGCAAAAAGGATGTCTTCCTGATCGTCTATAATTAATATTGAAGCATTGGTCTTTTTCATTTTTGTTCGGTTTTGGACGAAAGGTGTCCAATTATGGACAGTGGCTCTTTTTTTCAAATACTAAGATTTTAAAAATAAGGCAGTTATAATGTTTAATTTTTTGGCACGGAAATCACATTAGTCCTGATAAATCATTCATTATTAACCCCTTTCAAAAGTAAAAATAACAAAATAAATAGCTTTAAAAAATGGTTAATTATCTTAATTTTCAGACATGGTTCTTTTACTTCGAAAACTAAGATTATTACGAAATCAATCCAATCAAAAAACAGCAATTATGATCACTATTAAAAAACTTTCCAAAATTTTCAGAACAGAAGAAATCGAAACCAACGCATTAGCAGAAATTTCATTAACGATTAATCAGGGTGATTTTGTTTCAATTATGGGTCCGTCCGGAAGCGGAAAATCCACTTTATTAAATATTGTCGGATTATTGGACAGCGCTTCAGCTGGCAGTTATTTGTTGCTTGGCCGGGAAATGATTGGATTAAAGGAGAAATTGAAATCGAAAGCCAGAAAAGAGAACATTGGATTTATTTTTCAGAATTTCAATTTAATTGATGAATTATCGGTTTATGACAATATCGAATTGCCACTGATTTACAATAATGTTCCTTCTTCGGAAAGAAAAACAAAAGTGCATGAAATTGCGACGAAATTAAATATTGCGCACCGGCTGAAACATTATCCGCAGCAACTTTCCGGAGGACAACAACAGCGTGTCGCGGTGGCCAGAGCCCTGATCAATGATCCGAAAATAATTCTTGCCGATGAACCTACGGGAAACCTGGACAGTAAAAACGGAAACGAAGTAATGGAATTACTAACGAATCTGCATACCAACGGCGCTACGATTTTGATGGTAACGCACTCTGACTATGATGCTTCTTTTTCTCAAAAAACAATTTTAATGAAAGACGGAATTATTCTTTCTGAAAAACTGAATCATAGAAATGTAGATGTTTTGGTAACCAATTCTAACCACTAGGATCATGCTGAAAAATTGGATAAACGTTTTTATTTACCACACCAAAAACAACAAGCTGTTTACCGCTTTGAATGTTTTGGGGCTGAGTATTGGAATTTCCACATTAATTTTTGCCATTCTGTATTGGAATGAAGAGCACTCCTACGACCAATGGAATCCTGAAAAAGACAACGTATATGCTGTCTTAAATGATATGGGAGGCGGAAGCATCTGGACGGTAAATCCAGCGGCAACGGCACCAGCCTTAAAAGCAATTTCTTCTGATTTAGAAAGTTACTGTTACTTTACTACCAATTATGCTAAAGAAACAATAATCTATAACGGAAAAAAAGAATTAGTCAATAAGATCTTTTCGGCGCAGCGTAATTTTTTCTCCTTCTTCCCTTTCAAATTTATTTACGGAAATGGAAAAACCGCCATTCAGGATAACAGCAGCATTGCCCTTTCTGAGGAAACTGCTTTGCGTTTATTCGGAAATGAAAACCCGATGGGCAAACTTGTAAAACATCTCGATCGGCTCTTTACCGTTCGGGGTGTCTATCAAATCACTGAAAAATCTTCCGTGATGCCCGAAGCGGTTACAAGCACCATTGAAGATGAATTAGAAAAAAACAAAGGGCAATGGGGCTATAGTTATGGATTAATGCTAAAAATAAAAAATCCGAAAGTAACTGCCTCGATCATCAAGATCCTGGATGACATTTATATTGAGAAGAATGCCAAAGTACAGGCAAAAGAAGCCGGATTATCCCTTGAAGAATATGTAAAAACGTATGGAGATCTCATTAAAGCTGTTTTATTGCCTTTACCGGAAGCAAGACTTTATAACGGAAATTATGTTTTCCCGGAAGAAAACGGAAATAGGCAGTTTCTCCTGATTTCAATGAGCTTATCGATCTTAATCTTATTGCTTTCTATAGTAAATTATATCAATCTGGCTACGGCCAATGCCATAAAAAGAGCTAAAGAAGTAGGTGTAAGAAAGATTACCGGCGCGGGAAAAGGACAAATTATTGCTCAGTTTGTATTTGAAACGGCCTTACTTACTTTTTTTTCTGTGCTGCTGGCCTTGGTAGTTGTCGAAATTGTACTTCCTTATTACAATTCCTTTTTAAATAAAAACCTATTGCTGATCGGGGCTCAGTTTTACATTGAGTTAATACTGATTTCCCTGATAGTCATTTTTGTTTCCGGAGTTTTGCCAGCGGTATATGTTTCCAATTTTGAAGTTTTAAAAGTGCTGAAAGGAAATTTTTCCCGTAGTAAAAAAGGAATCTGGCTGCGCAACGGAATGCTGATTTTACAATTTGCAATAGCTGCCTTTTTTATCACCGGATCTTTTATCGTCTACAAACAGGTAAATTATATGGCCGCCAAAGACTTAGGTTTTAAAGGAGCGCAGGTTCTGGACATTGTTTTTAAAGCAAAAAAAGGAATCAGTCCATACGAAAGATATAAAACAGTACAACAGGAAGCCCTTAAAATTAAGGGTATTGAAGCCGTTTCGGGAGCCTTATTCTCTATGGGAACGCGTGACAATTCCTGGTCGAGTTTTACTTATAAAAGCAGTAAGGCGATCATGATTCAGGAAATGGGAATTGATTTTGGAACGCTGGATGTTTTAGGTATAAAACTAAGCAAAGGAAGAGGCCTGGGTCCTGCCTTTTCTTCTGATACGATTTCTTCTGTCTTACTGAACGAAGCCGCTCTTAAGGCAATTGGGGAAAATCAGCCGCTGAACAAAATAATTGACTGGAGAGATCGAAAATTCAAAATAGTGGGTGTTGTTAAGGACTTTAATTATTTTGGACTGGAGAGTGATATATTGCCTATGATTTTCTATCATCTGACCACAAAAAATGTGAGTGAAATTAAAGATGATGTACGCCATGTTTTTATCAAGATCTCGTCCCGGAATGTACCTCAGACTATTACTGATCTGAATAAATTCTGGTCCGAAAAAGTAGATCCCGATTATCCTTTTGAGTATAATTTTGTAGATAAAAACTTCGCCAGAACGTATAAAAAATACGAAGACCAGAGAGATTTATTTGCGCTCTTAAATGTAATCGTTATTCTGATTGCCGTTTTCGGATTATTTGCTTTAGCGTCTTTTTCAATGGAAAGAAGATTACGCGAGATCGCCATTCGGAAAACACTAGGTGCAGAAACCTCTATTTTACTCCGCGAATTGTCCGGACAATATGTGCTCTATTGTCTGATTGGTTTTGTGATCGGAATTATTCCGGCCTATCTGTTATTACAAAAATGGCTCGAAAATTTCGCTTTCCGAATCGACATTCCGCTGCTGCCGTTTATCATCGCCCTGGTGTCTTTATTATTGCTGACACTGACCATCGTTTTGGCAAAAGCCTATCAGGTAACAAAAGTTGATGTTTTACATTATTTAAAATACGAATAACATGCTCAAAAACTGGATCAACATATTTATATACCATATTAAAAACAACAAGATTTTTTCGATTTTGAATGTTTTAGGATTATCCATCGGAATTACAGGATTAATTTTTGCTTTACTGTACTGGAATGACGAACACAGTTATAATGCATGGAACCCTGAAAAAGACAACGTTTATCAGGTAGTAGTTCAATTAAGTGACATGCCGGCTGTAGCTGAAAATTCAGTACGTCTAAAAGCACATCTGGAAAGTGATCCTAATGTGACAACCATCGTTTACGCAGACAATTGGTATCAAAAGGATAAAATTATTTACAAAGGGAAAAAAGAATTTGCAGATAAAATCATCAATGTAGAAAATGGCTTCTTTTCTCTTTTTCCTTTTCAGATCATACAGGGAAATGCCGCTTCAGCATTAAAAGACGGAACAAGCATTGCGCTTTCTGAAGATATGGCCAAAAGAATATTCAATGACGAAAATCCGATTGGCAAACAAATAAAGTGCTGGAACACGATGTTTACCGTTCGTGCCGTTTATCGCATTCCGGGAAATTCCTCTATTGCTCCCAATGTCATTGTTAACCACATGAAGGATTTGGTAGATCTCAATAAAAACAGAGGCCTTTTTGTTTTAAAAATACTGCTAAAAATAAAAGATCCTTCCAAAGTGGACGTCACCAGAAGAATGCTGGAAAAAGTATACTACGATGAAATCATTGTAAAAAGCTCCAAAGAAGCCGGAATGTCGCCCGCAGAAATGGAGAAAAAGATCGGTCGCTTTAAAATTTTTATGGAACCACTTTCCCAGGCCCGATTGCATTCTATCGTTGACGGATATCCGGAAGGAAGAGGCAATTATCAGTTTTTACTCATTATGGCCGGTTTGTCTGTTTTGATTCTCATTTTGTCCATTGTCAATTATATCAATATGGCTACTGCGAATGCGATAAAACGCGCCAAGGAAGTCGGTATTCGTAAAATTCTGGGAGCTTCAGGAAAAGATATTATTTTCCAGTTTATTTTTGAAACCCTTTTAATTACTTCTTTTTCCATTTTGCTGGCGTTGGTAATTGCAGAATTAACCCTTCCCTGCTACAATAACTTTTTAGGCAAAAATCTAATGATTATTGGCGGACAGTTTTACCTGCAGGTTATCTTAATTTTCATTTTTACTATTGTAGCTGCAGGAATTTTTCCGGCGTTTTATGTTTCAAATTTTGAAAGTATGAAAGTATTGAAAGGCAATTTTGAAAGAAGTAAAAATGGTATCTGGCTGCGAAACGGAATGTTGATTTTTCAGTTTGCAATTGCTGCCTTTTTCATCATTGGTTCTAACATTGTCTATGAACAAATAAAGTATTTAAGTCATAAAGATTTAGGTTTTAAAGGCGATCAGGTGCTGGCAATTTCATTAAACCTTCCCTCTTCTTATTATGAAGGAGATGAAATTGGCCAAAAGATTTTCAATCGATACACTACCATAAAACAAGAATTATCAAAAATAAAAGGTGTAGATCAAGTAGCTACAGGCCTGCTCTCTTTTGATGGCACTACCGATGATTTATGGCCGGTTTGGTACAAAGAAGAACTCTTTAAACAAACCGCAATTGGCTTAGATTACGGGTTGCTGGACCTGCTGAAAATAAAAATAGTAAAAGGCCGGAACCTAAGTCCGAAATTGGCTTCAGACACCCTGAATTCTGTTCTGATCAATGAAACATCGCAAAAACTAATGAAACTCAAAGACCCCATCAATCAGGAAATCAGAATTGGGAATCAAAAGATGAAAATTGTTGGTGTAGTCAAAGATTTTAATTTGTTAAGTCCGGAAGCTCATGTTCCGCCAATGACCTTTTATCACATCAAGACTTTAGATATGGCTGACGGAATCAATCTTGTATACGTAAAACTAAAATCAGATAATATCGAAAATTCAATTGCCGATATAGAGCAATTCTGGAAAACAAAAGTCGATACCGAATATCCGTTTAAGTATGATTTTATTGATAAACAATATGCCAGAACCTACGAGTCCTATGTAAAGCAAAAGAACTTATTTTCGCTGCTGAATGTGGTCGTGATCCTGATTGCTCTTTTCGGATTGCTTGCTTTGGCGTCTTACTCTATCCAAAGGCGAATGAAGGAAATCGCGATCAGAAAAACCCTGGGCGCCGAAACGAATGTTTTACTGAAAGAACTCTCCGGACAATATGTTTTGTATTGTATCATCGGGTTTTTAATAGCAGCTTTCCCCGTTTATTATTTGCTGACCAAATGGCTCGAAAATTTTGCTTATAGAATCAACATAGAGCTGTTTCCCTTCGTTTCCGGATTTGCCCTTTTATTGGCACTGACCTTATTAATTGTCTTGTCAAGAGCGTATCAGGCAACGAGAGCAGATATCCTGAAACATTTAAAATACGAATAAGTACCACCATACAACCAACAATTATTTTTAAATCCTGCTTCAATTAGTTCACAGATTGTCCTTTTAGGATTAGTAATTAAAGCTTCGGAGAAATCTGAAGCTTTTTTTGTTTTGGCTTTTCATAATTTAAGTACTATTCGAAGTAATCAGGGGCTTTTCTTTTCAGTAGAAAATTGATGCTGTTCTTCAAAATCAGGCATAAAAAAAGACTGCCTTTACAAACAGTCTCTCTTTTTATTTTTTTCGATGCAAAAGCCTTAAGCCACAAACAAAGCGTATTTATTATAGTTGTATAAAACCTGATCGTAAGGCACCAGTTTAGAAGCGATCTTTTCTGAAGAAGCGTCAAATTTGATTCCGTTATACTTTCTAAACAAATAGATTTCTTTCAGGCAATTGGACAAACTTTGGTGAATTGCTGTTGTAAAAGTAGGGATTTGTTTGTCCCCTACCAGTAAATCGATCTGGTAATTAGAACTGCTTTTTGAAAGGTTATTTCCAATAATTCGTATCGTAAACGTTGTAGACTTTCCGTATTGTTCTCCTTTATACTGTACTACCATAATTTTAGGATTAAAAAGTTAAAATTAATTATTTCGGCACTTCGGCACGCTACTGCTGAATTGAATAATAAAGTTATGAAAAAAAATCAAATTCCTATTCAGACTGATGTATAATTATTAAATCGGCACAAAGTTAGTTCAAAAATTATTTTAAAAAAGGATTTTCAATGCACAACTTTTAATAAAACGGGAATCCCTTCAAAAAAAGCCATAAAAAAAACCGTAACGAAGTACGGTTTTCAGTAATTAACTAAATATATTTAATCAACTTTGTTAACGAGAGTAATTTTCATTCATAAGCACGATTAATTTTGGGTAACAATTGTAGTTTCTTTTTCAGTATTAATCTGCAATAAAACCGGATTTCCGTTTTCATCAAACATAGTCATATTCAGCGCATCTAATAGTGCCAGATTTTTAGAAACAACTCCCTTAAATTTATTATACGAAAGATTCATTTCCGATAAATGATGCAGTTTCTCCAACCCTTTGGGAATTTCACCTTCAAAGCTATTATCAAACAAACTTAGATTTTCGAGAGCAGAAAAATTTAGCACTTCACTACTTAGATTTCCTGACATCTTATTATTATTCAAAAGCAGTACTCTCAGGGTCCTGATTTTATATAAGGAAACGGGCAACTGTCCTTGTATTTCATTGTCAAACAGCGATAGTGTTTCTAAGCTTCCTAATTTGCCAATCTCCGGAGGCAATTCGCCTGAAATTTTATTCTCAAAAAGCGCTAAATCTTTGAGTTTTTTTAATTCGCAGATAGAAACCGGCAATGTTCCGGATAACTGATTAATCGAAACATCAAAAACTTCAAGTTCCTTCAGGTTGTGAATCGTATTAGAAAGCTGCCCTTTCAGATTATTTTTATGCAAATCGACAGCAACTAAATTCACTAAATCATAAAATGCACCGGGTAATTCTCCCTGCAGATTATTGTTGGCTAAATTAAGCCCGACTACTTTTTCATTTTCAGCTGTTACTCCATACCAGGTTGATACTGAAGATGATAAATCCCATTTTATTTTCCATTGTGATCCATTTGTAGCATGGTACAATTTAATAAGGGCATCTTTTTCTTTATCAGAAACAGTATCAGCAAAAATAGTATTAGAAAAAACAAGTGCTAAAAAAAGAGTGATAAAACTTTTCATAACAGATTTGGGGATTTGTTTTCAGGGTAAAATTATACATTTTACGGCTATAATACACAGAATGTCGATAAACTGTTGATAAGTAAATATTTAACATTACTTATACTACTTACAGCTAAAAACGAAAGTTTCTGTTTTTTTGATTAAATTTGAACAACTAATCCTAAAAACCTCATATTATGGAATTTAACTTTATTGCATTACTACTTGCCGGACTTGTAACACTTGTAGTCGGATTTATCTGGTATCATCCGAGTGTTTTCGGAACCATCTGGATGAGAGAAAACAACCTTACCCAGGACCAGCTCAAAACGGGTAATATGCTTAAGATTTTCGGTTTCACGTACATTTTTTCTTTAATGATTACGATGACCCTAATGTCGCTGACAATTCATCAGTCCGGAGCAATCGGAATGGTTGGCGGACCTCCGTTAGTTGAAAGTGCAAAACCTTCCTTCGCCGCTTTTATGGCAGATTACGGAACAGCATACCGTACTTTTAAACATGGTGCCCTGCACGGTTTTATCTCAGGCCTGTTTTTTGCTTTTCCTGTAATTGGAATTAATGCCTTATTTGAAAGAAAATCATGGAAATACATTTTTATTCATGCAGGATTCTGGATGGTAACTCTGACTCTGATGGGCGGCATCATCTGCGGATTTGCCTAAATATCATACTACAAACCCGTTTGACAACAAAAACTCAAACGGGTTTTTCTTAATAATAACTTAAACCCGCTTAAGTATTACAAATATTATCTAATTTTGAACAAATTAGCTTCACTTTTGAATACAACTTATTCTTTCCAAATTTACAATCGCGTTTCCTTACTGCCTTTAGAATGGAATTCGCTTGCTGCAGAAAACATTTTCCTGACCAGGGAATATCTCGAAGTACTGGAAAACTCTTCTCCGGTAAATATGATTTGTCATTTTATTGGAATTTTTAATGAAGAGAAACTGGCCGGAATTGTCGTAACTCAATTTTTATTTGCAGAGAAACTGGATTCCTTTGGAGAGCGCGATCAGTGTTTAAAGACTTCTGTTCGTAATTTTGCTTTTAAAAATTTCGCTTCGCATGTATTATTCGTTGGCAACAATATGCTGACGGGACAAAATGCCTTTTCTTTTGATCCGTCTGTAAAGCAGTCTAAAGCAATTCAGACGCTTCATAAAGCAATTAACCAGCTCAAGAAAGACCTGAAAAAAAGCGGAAAGAAAGTGCACATTACAAGTATAAAAGATTTTACTGCTTCACAAATTGAGCCATTACAAGCTGAATTTAAAAACAATTATACATTTTCGACTCAACCTAATATGATTTTTGAAATCAATAAAAACTGGAAATCGGAACAGGATTACATTGATGCATTGTCAAAAAAATATCGGGATCAGTACAAACGTGCCCGAAAAAAAGCCGAAGGGATTAAAAAACAAAAAATGTCTTTGACTGAAATTAAACAGTATGAAGACGTTATTTACGATTTGTATTTTCATGTAGCTAAAAATGCCCCTTTCAATACTTTTTTCCTGGCGCGCAATCACTTTAGTTTTTTTAAGGAAATAATGAAAGAAGATTTCCTGTTTTATGGCTATTTTCTGGATGAAAAACTTATTGGTTTCAATACGCTCATCAAAAACGGAACCGTAATGGATACTTATTTTTTAGGTTATGATGAAACTATTCAGCGCGATAAAATGTTATACCTCAATATGCTGTACGACATGATTGCCTATTCGATCAATCAGGGATTTTCCCAAATAGTTTTTGCACGAACGGCACTGGAAATCAAAAGTTCGGTAGGCGCAAAACCACAAAAAATGTACGGATTAATTACGCACAGCAACGCCTTGATCAATCACAACATTGCCAAACTGTTTAATTATCTAGAACCCAAAACCGACTGGAAAGAGCGAAACCCATTCAAAGAACAACTGTAACCAATAGTTAGTTCTAAACTGAGACTGTAAACTGTCACTGCAAACTGAGACTGAGACTGAGACTGAGACTGAGACTGAGACTGTAAACCAAGACTACAAACTCCAATCAAGGAACCGCAATCTTCATTTGTTTATGCAGAATATGAATTTCTAAAAGGTTCTGAGCGCCGCAATACTCGCCGTCAATCTGGAAGTTAACCGCATAATTGGTTTCAATAGTGGCTTTATCAGTGGAGATAATCACAATATCATCCGAATCAATTGGCATATTTCCGGTAATGATTTTTCCGAGTAATAATAAATCCAGGCTTTTTAAAATTACCAATTCAAATTTCCCATCGTTTACAGCTCCATTCGGATTGATTGTAACTCCGGTTCCGTATTTCTGCGAGTTCGCAATTACGATCATTCTTGCCGTATGCTGAATAGTTTCTTTATTTGCCGTGATCGTTGCCACAAAAGGCTCATTAGAATCTACCAGCGTCGTATAGGCCTGCAGGGCATAACCCCAAAATCCTCTCAGATCACTTTCTTCATAATTTTTAACCAGATCGGCATTAATACCAATGTCACTCAGGTGGATGCTTTTTTTGCCGTTAATGCAAATCATATCCATTTCTATATAAGAATTTAAAAATGCAATTTTCAGGTTCTCTTCTATGGTACCGGGTAAATTTAAATCTACAGACAGCCCGTTGGCAGAGCCAGCCGGCAGAATACCAATAACAACATCATGCTGCTCCATTGCTTCGGCGACCATTTTTATAGTACCATCCCCGCCGGCTACAATAATTCTTTCCGGATCAAACTCATCGTAAAGTCGATGAATTGCTTTTATATCCTGCTCGCCGGTTGTCTCATGAACAACCAGATTGAAATTATGGGTAATCGAAAACTCATGCACAGCATCGATTAAATCGGATTTATCCCGATCTCCGGAAATAGGATTTACAACAAAAATGATATTCTTTTTCAAAATTTAATTTTTAAAACCGATTAAAATAATTAATTTACAACATTTATAAAAATACACAATTAATGAAACCAATCCTACAATTATATCGCGGTTATGCTAATGAACAAGAATTAATTGTAATGGGGCATGTTTTTAAAAGAATGTACGATTATGATTTTCAGAAGAAAAACTTTAAAAATGCTACTTCCGTAATTAATCAGTTTCGAATAAAAACCATTCAGAATTTTGATATTTATCTCAAATACGGCGATAAGGAAATCCACACCAAAACATTAGACGATGGCTATTTTAAATTTTGTATTCCACTTGAAGAAGAATTTAATTTTGGATGGATGGAATATGAAGTCAGTCTCAAATACAATTCTGAAGTGATTATTTCAAAAGGAAGTTTTATCAGGCCTCACAAGGGAAATCTCGGCATTATCTCTGACATTGATGATACTTTTCTGATTTCTCACACGCATAATTTCTTCAAAAAAATATATATTCTTTTGTTTAAAAACGTCAACGACAGAAAAGTTTTTAAAGATGTTGTTCCGCATTATCAGGCTTTGAGTTCTGCCGGAAGAAATAATAAGGAAGAAGAAAATGCTTTTTTTTATATCTCAAGCAGCGAATGGAATTTGTACAATTTCATTATAAAATTCACCAAAATTCACCAATTACCGAGAGCGGTAATCTTATTGAAAGACATTAAGAGAGGCATTACTGATTTTTTTATGAGCGGAAGAGGAAATCACGATCATAAGTTTGACAAAATAAAGCATGTTTTAGAATTTTATCCCAATCTTAAATATGTTTTATTGGGAGATGACTCGCAACACGATCCTGTTCTGTACGAACGGATTTGCAAAATATTCCCTGTAACCGTAACGGCTGTCTATATCAGACAAACCGGTAAAAGTCAAAAGGAAACGACTAAAACTATCCTCAAAAACATGGAATCACTGGATGTTTCCGTTTGTTACTTTAAAGACAGCAGCGAAGCCATCATGCACTCCAAATCGATTGGAATTATCAAGTAGTTTTGATTTTTTGTAAAATGTGGGATGTAAACTGTAAAACGTAGTAATTTAAGACTAAAAAAACCTTTGCCGAAAGTCCAAAACTTTGGCAAAGGTTTATAGAATGAATATTATTTTAAAAAAGTAAAAAGCGAGACTGCGGCTGACAACTTTTTTACAAATTAGCGTTATCTATTTCCTCCTGAACGATCTCCCAATCCAGTAAAAATTGTTCAAGATCTGCTTTTTTCTTATTGTAAGCGGTAAAGAATGACGCGTCTTCGATATGTTTGTCATAATTGGAAGCCAGCATCTTATCGTCATGCTGAATGTCTCTTTCTAATTGCTTGATCTGACTTTCAATTTTGCTCAATTTGTTCTGAAGTGCTTTGCCTTTTTTCTGGTCTTCGTAAGAAACTTTATTGCTTTCTTTTGGAGCAGCAGCTTTGGCAACATCTTTTTTCTCGACTTCACGCATGTTTTCCATATTGCGCTGTTCCAGGAAATAATTAATATCTCCTAAATATTCTTTGATTTTCTGATCTTTGAATTCATAAACGATATTAGACATTCCCTGAAGGAAATCTCTGTCGTGCGACACCAATAGTAAAGTTCCGCCGAATTTTTGAAGAGCGGCCTTTAAAACGTTCTTAGATTTAATATCCAGGTGATTCGTAGGCTCATCCATCAGTAAAACATTGATCGGCTGCAGCAATAATTTACAAAGCGCCAAACGGTTACGTTCGCCTCCGGATAATACTTTTACTTTTTTCTCTACATCATCACCGCGGAATAAAAACGATCCAAGCATATCACGAACCTTTGAACGATTGGTATCCATTGCTGCATCTTCCATCGTCTGAAGCAGCGTAATTTCGCCATCCAGATATTCCGCCTGATTTTGGGCAAAATACCCTAACTGAACATTGTGTCCCAGTTTGATGCTTCCCTGATATTCGAATTCGTTTACAATCGCTTTGATAAAAGTTGATTTACCCTGACCATTCTGTCCCACAAAAGCAATTTTGCTTCCACGTTCCACCAATAGATTAATATCTTTCAGAATGGTTTTATCTCCGTATGATTTTGTTACATGATCAGCTTCTACTACTACTCTTCCCGGCTCTTTTGAAACTGGAAAAGAAATATTCATAACCGAATTATCGTCTTCATCAACTTCAATTCTTTCTACTTTATCTAATTTTTTAATTAACGATTGTGCCATCGAAGCTTTAGACGCTTTTGCACGGAATTTCTCGATTAATTTCTCTGTTTCCTCAATCTTTTTGGCCTGATTTTTCTGAGTTGCTAATTGCTTTTCGCGAATCTCATGACGCAATTCCAAATACTGGGAATACGGTTTATTAAAATCGTAAGCTTTTCCTAATGAAATTTCGATAGTACGATTGGTTACGTTATCTAAAAACATTTTATCGTGCGATACAATTACCACAACTCCGGGATAATTACGAAGAAAACTCTCCAGCCAAATGATACTCTCAATATCTAAGTGATTCGTAGGTTCATCCAGAAGCAATACATCATTTGCCTGTAATAATAGTTTCGCCAATTCGATACGCATTCTCCAGCCACCCGAAAAGGTCTCGGTCTGATTATTGAACACTTCTCTTTTAAAACCTAATCCTAAAAGAATTTTCTCGGTATCACCTACATAATTATAACCTCCTAAAAGTTCAAAACGATGGGTATACTCAGAAAGGTCTTCAATGATCTGACTGTATTCTTCACTTTCATAATCGGTTCTGGTGACCAATTGATGATTGATATGTGCTAATTTTTTTTCAACAATTTTAATATCAGTAAAGGCTTCATAAGCTTCTTCCAAAACGGTTCTTCCCTGTTCAAAATCAATATCCTGACGCAAGAATCCCATTCTGACTTCTTTTTCGGTAGCAATCTGCCCGGAGTCCGGTTTAAAATCACCCGCAAGGATTTTAAGCATGGTAGATTTTCCGGCACCATTTTTCCCGACAAGTCCAACACGGTCTCCCGCACCTAAACGAAAAGTAACTTCTTCGAATAAATATGTACCCCCAAAAGAAACCGATAAATTATGTATATTAAGCATGTATTGTTATTTTATAACTAATTGATTGTGTAAATTTACACTCCCAACTCAATGGGTAATTTAATTTTTTGCAAATGTTAAAAAAAGGATCCAAACTAAATAGTATTTTAACAGGAAGTTGTCCAAAATGTCAAAATGAAAGTATGTATTCAGACAAAAATCCGCTTCATTTGACTAAAGTTCTCAAAATGAACGAAAATTGCAGCCATTGTGGATTAAAATATCAGATTGAACCTTCCTTCTTTTACGGAGCAATGTATGTGAGTTATGGATTAAATGTAGCTGTCGGAATCGCAGCTTTCATTATTTCATTTGTCTTTTTCAAAACTACAATCGAAAAATCGTTTTTAATAATAGTAATCAGTCTGATTGTACTGTTTCCATTTGTATTAAGACTCTCCAGAAATTTATATATTAATATGTTCGTTTCTTATGATCCTACGGCCGGTCAGAAATAAGGGTCTTTAAATATCTTTTATGAAATCGCCAAATGTCGATTTCAAGATCTAAAGGAATTTCGTTTTCAATCTTATCAAAAAGGGCTTTCGCCATTGCAGGTCCCAACATTACACCGCGGGTTCCTAATCCGTTAAGAATATGAAGTGATTTACGCTCGTGATGTGTTCCAATTAACGGCCTTCTGTCTTTAACAGTGGGACGAACTCCGCCAAAATGCTTTACGATTTCGAAATCGCAAGTGATAATTTCTTTAATTCGATCCGTTAACTCCTGCTTTCCTTCCTCAGTAGGTACAGCTGTTTTATCCTGCCAATTGTAAGTAGCACCCACTTTAAACAGATTATCACCCAGTGGCAATATAAAGACGCTTGTATTGACAATAAGATCCAGGTCTAACTCCGGAGCTTTTATTATAAATAGCTCTCCTTTTGTACCATCTAATGGCAAATAATTGAAAAACGGGTTTTTATGCAGGCCAAAACCTTCGACAAAAATAATGTGACGCGCCTGAATATTTTTATATTGAATTCCGTAATCAAAAAATTCTATCAACGCACTATGGAAAGACTCTTCTAGCAATAATTCATTTTCTTTTAAATATGCTGTATACTTATCTAACAACAAAGCAGTGTCGACATATCCTGTATGCAGTACTTCTCCATAATCATAAGGAGAATCAATACTATTGTATTTTTTGGTAATGAGTTTGGTAGATAAAAAGGGCGCCAGGTTTTTCTTGTCGGAAGCAGCAAACCAATTATTCTGTTCTTCGACAGAGAAGAACTTTCTTAAAATCGGCAATTTAAAATTAAACTTCGTCTGCAATTTATCTTCAATCTGATTGTAAAAATCATTCATTAGCACCAATTGTTCCTGTGCTTTCCACACTTCACTAAAGCGTTTTAAAATAACAGGATTGTACAAACCTCCCGCTACTCTCGATGAATTTTGAGATTTATTATCAACAACTAAAATAGTTTTATTGTTTTTAAGAGCAACTTCTGCAAAAGAAATCCCGGCCAATCCGGATCCGATAATGAGATAATCAATCATAGTAATAGGTAAAATAAAAAAACTCTTACTACAAAGGTAGTAAGAGTTTTTGTTATAATGTAAATTTAGAAACTTAGTAGTTCCACATATCCTGCTCGAAGTTACGAATCTTCTCTTTTACTCTTTCTGATTCTAACAACTGATTCTGCGCGTTATCTTTCATGTATTCTTTGATCTCACGATCTCCGTACAAGTTTTCTTCTTTGTAGACAACAGCATTAAAACGTCTTGAGTTCAAAATCTGATCGAATGAAATTGGAAGAGCTGAATTGTTGTCATTAAAAGCTTTTGCTTCGTGCAACGCTTCTCTTGAATTTGGATAGAAAATCCAGAACAACTCAATATAATCCTTTTCATCACTGTTCATTGTATAAACGTCCGGAGTTACAGGACAAATTCCAAGTAAACGATATTTCAGTTCACTTTGACGTTTGTCAAAATACCAGTATCCTTTAATTTTATACTGCGTAACATCTGCAGAAGTAAGATCTTGCTTCAAAATAAATTCAGCAGGAACAGTTCTGGTAGCACCAACAGTTTCATCAACATAAGTTACTACTTTCTTTTTACCAGTACCAGTAACTACTTTTTTCTTCACAACGTGAGTTTTGTAGTCGTCCGGGTATTGGTTAATTAATTCTCTACCTGCATCTGTTGTATCGATACGTGATAATGATCCCTGGATGTCTTTCAAAGATTTTTTAGTATTGAAATAACTATCAGAATAAACTTCAGTTATTTTGCCATTTTTCATAGCTTTCGTCAAAACATCATAAAGAGAACGTCTGTCAGAACCAATATTAGCTGTGTCTACTGGAAAGTACAATGGAAAATTGATTTTTTCATTCAAATCAATGATCTCCCAAGTAGTTTTTCCCATCAATACATCTCTATCATCCACATAACCATAAGCCAAAGGTTTATCATTATCTGAGATAAGCTGTGCAGGAGTTTTAAGTCCTATCTGTTCTGGTGTTTTTGCATTAAGCAAATTCGATTGCGCATTAGAAGCAAAACCTCCGGCGATAGAAACAATAGCTATTAAAAAATTTCTTACTTTCATCATGATATCATTATAAGATATTGAACGTAGTTTTACCTACTTTATTATTGTATTTCATAAATTACCGGAGCAGTTCTTGGTAATAAGTAACTACCAGCTCCAACAAGTTTAGTTTTAATTTCAGAAATAGTAACCTGATCTCCTTTACCTGCTCTTGAAAGTATTTGTTTACATTGTGCATTTAATCTGTTACCAGTAACTACAACTGTAGGCTGTCCGGTAACTTTAAGGTTAAATCCAACAACATCTAAACCAACTTCAAAGTCAAAATCAAGTAATTTAGCACCAATTGTAGCAATTTCCAAGTTCGATTTTGGCCCTTTAACAACACCCATCTCACCTCTAATTGTTCCTGTTGGTCCAGGAATACCTTTAATTCTGAACGTTTTCTTATCTGTAACTTTATCTCCGTTTGGTAAAGTACCAGTTACAGAAATAGTAGCTTCAGTACCTTGACCCGGGCTCATGTTATATTTACCTGGTTTACCAGCAGAAGCTAATCCCGGAGCACTTGCAACAATTTTGTTAGCATCAACACCAGCAAATGAAACAGAGATTGGGTTAACAACACCTCTGTAAACAACATTCATTTTATCAGCAGAGATTGTAGCAGAGTTTGGTCTTGGTACAACAACATACTTCCCAGCAAATTTAAGAGGGATGTTTTTTCCATCTTCAAGGAATGTAAATTGACCATTAATGTCCTGCTCTCCAACACCACCTGCAGTTAATGAGATAACAGCTTGTCCGTTTACGATTTGCCCCGGACCTTGGAATGAAGTTGGTTTTGTGTTTTCGTCATAACGACCTAAAACTACTTTACCAGTTACTTTTTCTCCTTGGAAATAAGCATTTTTATCTAAAACAACAATCGCCTGATAATTACTGTAAGATGCAGCAGCAACAGCCGCTTTTCCTAAAGCACTGTTATAAACATCAGTTTCAGCTTTTCTAACGTCATTTTGCCAAGCTGAAAGCTTTGCAGCTGATGCAATTGCAGGGAAACCTTTAAAGTGGTAAGCTAAGTATTTTTCTTTTATACCTTCTTTGTTTTTTACATCAGAAACATCAAATTTCTTTTCAATCTCTGAAATGATATTACCATATTTATTTTTAGGATCAGTTAAAGCAGTTTTCATATCTGCTTTGTACTTTTCGATTTTAGCGATAATTTCGTTACCTTTTTTAGTGTAACCGTCTCCTGTAAACCAGTCATCGATATTATCACCTCTGTCCATTGCCTCGTAAGGTAATTTTCCAGTTTCTTTCTCTACTTCGAAACCTTTGATAGACTGAGCTTTTAGAGTAGCTATATAATCATAAAATTCTTTTGAGATTGTTTCAACTTTGTGAGCAGTAACTGCAGCAATAGCAAATTCTCCTTTTGCTTCAGCAGCTTTTTGATCTAAAGACATCAATAAACTTGCATTTGTTTCAGTTGAATTCGTATTTGCACTTTCAAACTTTTCGTTCATCAGACCAAAAGCAGAAATTACTTCTTTCGATACATTCATTGCTAACATTGCGATGAAAACCAAGTACATTAGGTTAATCATCTTCTGTCTAGGGGTTAATTTTCCTCCTGCCATTTTTTTCTAATTAGTTCTTATTAATAAATTTACTATAATAGTTAAAAACTAATTATCCTTTGTTACTCATTGCAGAAAGCATACCACCGTAAACATTGTTCAAAGAAGCAATGTTTGCAGTCATTGATTGCATTTGTTCTTTTAATTTAGATGCATTATCAGCGATTTCTTTGTTAGCGTCAGCATTTCTTGCAGCGCTTTCCAATTGTACTTTGTACAAGCTGTTTAATGATTCCATTTGAGCAGCAGCCATTGATAATTCTTCGCTGTATTTTTTAGTAGAAGCGATAGAATCTACAGTAGGAGCAATTCCTTTAGCAGCTGATTCGAAATTTTTAATACTGTTTCCTAAACTTGACATTAATTCTCCGTCAATTTTAGCTTCTTTTAACATTACGTCTAACTTTTGAGACAATAATCCTTGAGCATCAGAAGGGGTTTCTTTTTTGTCAGCTTTTGTTCTGGCTTGACCGTTAGCTAATTCAGGGTACACAAGAGTCCAGTCCAACTCTTCATCAACAGGTTCGAAAGCAGAAAGAGCAAAAATTAATGCCTCAGTTAATAATCCCACTGAAAGCATAACTGTACCAGTTAATGGTCCAAGTTCAAAGTGCGTAATTTTGAATAATGCTCCAACGATTACCACTGCCGCTCCCATACCATAAGCGAAATTCATTGCTTTTTTACTTAATAATGCCATAATACTTTTTTTTTTAGGTTTTAATTTGAAATAGATTTGATTTGGTTATTGAATTTAATATAATTTACTTTTTTCTGTTTCCGGTTACTTGAGTTCCCATGTAATCTTGTACAGTTCTGAAACCAATATAACTTCTTGCTGAATCCGCATATTCGTGATCACGAGTACTAACCTGAAGGAAGTAAGCAACATCTTTCCAGGATCCTCCACGCACTACTTTTCTTTGATTGTTTCCATCAATTACGTTTGGATTCATTGTTGAAACATATTCGTAAGCATTTGGATTATAAGCTGAATCTGTCCATTCTGAAACGTTACCAGCCATGTTGTATAAACCATAACCGTTTACATCGTAAGATTTTGCTTCAACTGTGTATAAAGCCTCATCTGCAGCATAATCTCCTCTGCTTGGTTTGAAGTTGGCAAGGAAACATCCTCTGTCACTCTTAGTGTAAGGACCTCCCCAAGGGTAAGTAGCTGATTCCAGACCTCCTCTTGCAGCATACTCCCATTCTGCCTCTGTTGGCAATCTGAAAGCATTTACTAAGTCACGTCCT
The DNA here is from genome assembly GCF_004345565.1 of Flavobacterium circumlabens. Classification (GTDB taxonomy): domain Bacteria; phylum Bacteroidota; class Bacteroidia; order Flavobacteriales; family Flavobacteriaceae; genus Flavobacterium; species Flavobacterium circumlabens. Next base: position 72,470 of record NZ_SLWA01000010.1, read on the forward strand.
TTTTTCTTAGATTTGATATAACTGTTTTTATTTAAAGTTCTCCAGGCACAAAATGCTTTTGCCTGTTTCCACGTAACACCAACTACAGGATAATCTCCGTAAGCTTTATGCCAGAAATAGTCATTATGCATTGGCTCATTATAAGAGTAAGCGAAATCTTTAATCCAAACTGTTGTGTCAGGATAAACACTAACCTGCTCCGTTTTAACGAAATCTTTTCTTTTTCCAACTTTCGCTTTTGCAGCAGCCTGAATATCCATCCAGGAATAACGGAATTTCAATTTATTTACATCAATTGTTCTTAAACCATTATATGATTCTTCAATTGGCAAATACATAGAATCCATTACTTCCGTATAATACTCATCCGGATATGCTTTAGTATCTTTGATTAACTTTACTTTTTTGTTTAATTTTCTTCCTGCATAAGGATCATCTGCAGTACCTACACTATAATAGTTATCATACATGTATTTGTCATACGCAGTCATTTTTTCAGGATCTGAATCGTTAAATGCATAATCAGCAATACTACCTGCTTTTTTACCTTTAGCGTCACCTGCTCCTTTTTGCCCTGTCTCATCAGCTAAGATAGCCAAACGAACTCTCATTGTAGAATCTTTTACCCATTCCACAAATTGACGATACTCGCTGTTTGTAATTTCAGTTTCGTCCATATAAAAGGAACGTACCGTTACTGTTTTAGTTGGAGCATCTTCTACATTAGCCAAATCAGCATCTGATTTACCCATAATAAAAGATCCACCTGGAACCAATGTCATTCCATAAGGTTTTTCAGGATGCCATTTTCCTCCTGTAACACCAACTAACTCACCTTTATCACCTGATTTTCCACAGCCAATAACTAGGGTTAACATTGCTGCAAATGCAATAAACTTCTTCATATAAATTTGGGATTATCTATTCATTATTATAAGTCCGTAAACGTATTTATTATTTAGCTAAAAAACAATACTACTCACGTAATTTATTTCACCGTTCAAAAATAATGTTAAATAAAATAAAAAAAAAATATTTTGTCGATAAACTAACTTAAAAAATCGACGTAAAACGTTAAATTTTATAATATATACTTCTTTTCTTACTAATATTTTTTAACTTTTTTTTAATAATTTTGAAAAATTCTGATTTCTGTTAAAATTTCCTTCTACAAAGCATTTTTTCGCTGCGCTTTCCACCATCTTTCCGGTAGCTCTTGGTTACAAGCGAGCAAATATTCGTCATAAGAACATGGTAATAACGTATTTCTTTTCAGTTTATTATGGCCGTTAGATTCGTAAGGAATTTCTATCCACCAACGATCTGTTTTATCACTTTTATAAAAAATTAATTCTTCCTCTTCTAAAGGAACAATATATTTTAAATAATTGGCCCTGCTTCCAAATGGATATTCTTTGGAACGATAATGGTACCCCTCTATAAAATACCAGACGATCTGAGCAATAATACCTGATTCCTGTACGGTACTATTATGATTAAATATCCCAAATGAGGAAACTTTATCACTGATACCGGCATATCTCGCCAAAGAACAAATCTCTTTTCCATTAAAACCATTAGGCTCAAAAGAAACATTATTTCCTGAATCTGAAGACTTTACCGAATTCAAATCAATACTAACCAAATCCGCATCCCTGAAAACCGGTTCCGCCAGTGCAATTTTATTCGAAATCTCTCCTAAACGGTAGGCATCAAAAAACAGCTTTTCAATTAAATCAATCTCTTCCTGAGAATTGTAATAGGTCTGATAACCGATATTACAATAGTTAAACAGGTTATTAGGTTCGTCAATTATGATTTTTGTTAAATAGGAATTAGCCGAAACCAGTTCATTCTCTTTACCAAAATCAAATTTATTATCTACCGAAACCATATTTACCATCTGCTCTAAATCATCATAGGCACGGTACAAAGCATAGGTCAGATCCTGTGAACCTCCCAGAACTATCGGAATTACTTTATTCTTAATCAAAGCAGCTGTTACTTTCTTAAGTGCAAAATAAGTATCCTCTACTGAATCTCCTGCAAGTATATCTCCCAAATCGGCAATTGACGCATCCCAGTTACCGGGGAACATACCGTAAAATTTCTTTCGGACCGCATTCAGATTTACTTCATTGAAACCATCTGTATTGCGTCGATCCTCTAAAACTCCAACAATTGCGATCGTAATTTTACTAATATCAGGAAACTGGTCCTGTGTATGAAAAACAACTTTACTGCCCAATTCCTGAGAAGACAACGAACTAATGAATTTTAAAATTCCATCATTAACTTGTTCTAGAAAATCAAATTCCATTTTTTATTTCTTTTTAGCAGCTGTTTTTTTAGCTGGGGCTTTTTTAGTTGTTGTTGCTTTTTTCGCTGGTGTTTTCTTAGCCGGTGTTTTTTTGGCGATCATTTCCTGAACTTCTTCCAATGTCAGCTTTGTAGCATCAACATCTTTACTCAGTTCAATTTTGATTTTACCTTTTGTAATAACCGAGCGGCCCCAACGTGCTTTTTCAACCAAAATCCCTTCATCCTCCCAATTATGGAGTACTTTATCTATATTTTTCTGCAATTTATCCTCAATCAGTTCTTCAACATCAGATTGGGATAAATTATCAAAATTGTATTTTTTACTTACGTTTACAAAAAGGCCGTTCCATTTGATGAATGGACCAAAACGCCCCACACCTTTCTGAACTCCTTCTCCTTTATAAACTGCAATTGGCGCATCTGCAAGTGCTTTTTCGTCAATCAGTTCCTGTGCTCTTTCTTTAGAGACACCCAAAGGATCTTCTCCTTTCGGCAAAGAAATAAAAGCACTTCCGTGACGTATATAAGGGCCGTAACGACCATTACTTACCTCTACTTCTTCTCCTTTATATTCCCCTAAACTCTTCGGCAATAAAAACAAATTAAGTGCGTCTTCTAAGGTGATGTTTCCGATATTCTGATCCGACATTAAGCTGGCGAATTTTTTATCTTCATCATCTGCTTCTCCAATTTGAGCCATTGGCCCGAATTTTCCTAAACGAACAGAAACCTGTCTTCCGTCAGCATCCTTCCCTAAAATTCTTTCACCGCTTTCACGTTCAGCATTAGCCTCAACTTCTTTTACATTCGGGTGGAATTTATCGTAGAATTCCTGCATCATGGTCGCCCAGTCAATATTCCCTTCTGCAATTTCATCAAAATCCTGTTCTACTTTTGCTGTAAAATTATAATCAAGGATGTTTCCAAAATTCTTAACAAGGAAATCTGTAACGATAGTACCGATATCCGTTGGAACCAATTTTCCTTTATCAGAACCTGTATTTTCTTTCAACAGCTTTTCTCCAACCTTACTGTTTTGCAAAGTAAGTTGCGTATAGTTGCGTTCCTGACCTTCAAGAGTTCCTTTTTCAACATAATTCCTGTTGATGATAGTCGAAATAGTTGGTGCATACGTAGACGGACGGCCAATTCCTAATTCTTCTAACTTTTTTACCAGCGAAGCTTCTGTATAACGTGCCGGTGGTCTTGAATATCTTTCGGTAGCCGTAATATAATTATTGGCTAATTTTTCATTTACTTTTAAGGCCGGAAGCATCCCTTCCTGCTCTTCCTCGTCATCATCATGTCCTTCTAAGTATACTTTTAAGAAACCTTCAAAAAGTAAAACTTCTCCGGAAGCAGTAAAAATTTCACCGTGATTATTGGCTTCAATTTTTACGTTTGTTCTTTCCAGTTGCGCATCACTCATTTGAGATGCCAATGTCCTTTTCCAGATCAAATCATATAAACGTGCCTGATCACGATCAATATTTACAGTGTGACGCGACATGTCTGTCGGACGAATTGCTTCGTGAGCCTCTTGTGCTCCTTTACTTTTAGTAGCAAAAGTTCGGGGCTTAGAGAATTCTTTTCCGTATGATTTTATAATTTCAGCTTCTGCAGCATCCATAGCATCTTTAGAAAGGTTTACACTATCCGTTCTCATATAAGTGATAAGTCCGGCTTCATATAAACGTTGTGCTAACTGCATCGTGATTCCAACGGGCAAATACAATTTTCTGGCCGCTTCCTGTTGCAAAGTCGACGTCGTAAAAGGTGCTGTTGGAGATTTTTTGGTAGGCTTGGTTTCTAAATCCGCTACCTTATATATAGAACCGATATTTTGTGTTAAGAAATCTTCGGCTTCTTTTTTAGTCGTAAAGTTTTTTGGTAATTTGGCTTTGAATGCTTTTCCGGCTTCATTAACAAATTCTGCCACAACGGAATAACTCGCAACTGCATTAAAATTCTGAATTTCACGTTCTCTTTCCACAATTAAACGAACAGAAACAGATTGCACACGGCCAGCAGACAAACCGCCTTTAATCTTTCTCCATAAAACAGGTGATAATTCATACCCCACTAAACGGTCTAAAACACGACGCGCCTGTTGGGCATTTACCAAATTATAATCGATTTCTCTTGGATTTTCGATTGCTTTAAGAATGGCACTTTTGGTGATTTCGTGAAAAACAATTCTTTTGGTTTTTTTAGTATCCAGTTTTAATTCTTCCGCAAGATGCCATGAAATAGCTTCCCCCTCGCGGTCCTCATCACTTGCCAGCCAAACCATTTCGGCATTTTTAGATAGTGCTTTCAGTTTACTTACTAAGGCTTTTTTATCCGGAGAAACTTCATATTTAGGTTTAAATCCATTTTCTACATCTACTCCTATTTCTTTTGACGGTAAATCGGCTATGTGTCCATAACTTGACTCAACCTGAAAATCACTTCCTAGAAACTTCTCTATCGTTTTCGCCTTTGCAGGTGATTCCACTATTACTAAATTCTTTGCCATTGTTCTATATTTCTGCAACAAAAGTATCTATTTTTTTTAAATATCAACCTTGCTTATGCATTTTTGAAGTATTTTGATAATATGTTTCTAAAAATTACAGATTTATCTGTAAACCTGTCGATAATATATATAGGTATAACCTTTAAAGGTTTATACTCCGGAAATGTGCTTTTTTTAACACTTAAAATCCCATAACCTAAATTACATCTTCACTTTAGAAGTACAGAATAAGAACAAACATTGAAAGAAAAGAAAACTTTTCCCAACAAATCTCAAACCTGAACTCTAAAATTACCTGTATTAAAAATCTATCAACATTTCTGAAAACATTGTTAATTCTTTATCTGACATCTTGTCATCTTTATAGGTTTTGCGTTATCTTTGCACTTTGAAATTACGCAATGGAAAAGATTATTGAAGAAAGTAAGCAAGGTGAAAATCTTGTTTTAGAAAATAAACCTGAGAATACTAAAAAGCTTTTTATAGAAAGTTACGGCTGTGCGATGAATTTTTCGGACAGTGAAGTCGTAGCTTCCATTTTATACGAAGGCGGCTACAATACAACTTCAGTTTTAGAAGAAGCCGATCTGGTGCTGGTTAATACCTGTTCAATCCGCGATAAGGCTGAACAAACCATTCGTAAGCGTCTGGAGAAATATAATGCCGTAAAACGTATTAATCCGAAAATGAAAGTGGGCGTTTTGGGCTGTATGGCCGAACGTCTGAAAAGTCAGTTTCTGGAGGAAGAAAAAATAGTCGATCTTGTGGTAGGACCTGATGCGTACAAAGATTTACCCAATTTACTGGCGGAAGTTGAAGAAGGCCGCGACGCAATTAACGTAATTTTATCGAAAGAAGAAACGTACGGTGATATTTCGCCTGTTCGTTTAATGAGCAATGGAATTACAGCTTTGGTTTCCATCACCCGTGGTTGCGATAATATGTGTACGTTTTGCGTTGTACCTTTTACACGTGGTCGTGAACGCAGCCGTGAGCCACAAAGTATCATGAAGGAAATTCAGGATTTATGGGACAAAGGTTTTAAGGAAATTACACTTTTAGGACAAAACGTTGACAGTTACCTTTGGTACGGAGGCGGCCTGAAAAAGGATTTTGTAAATGCTTCCGACATGCAAAAAGCAACTGCTGTTGATTTCGATCAGTTACTAGAAATGGTTGCTGTTGGTTTTCCTAAAATGCGCATCCGATTTTCGACTTCTAATCCGCAGGATATGCACGAAAGCATCTTGCATGTTATTGCAAAATACCCGAATATCTGTAAACATATACACTTGCCTGTTCAGTCCGGAAGTGACCGAATTTTAAAAGAAATGAATCGTCTGCACACTCGTGAAGAATATTTGACGTTGATTGACAAAATCAGATCTATTATTCCGAATGCTTCGATTTCACAAGATATGATTGCCGGTTTCCCAACAGAAACAGAGCAGGATCACCAGGACACCATGAGTCTGATGGAATATGTGAAATATAATTTCGGTTATATGTATTCGTATTCGGAACGTCCCGGAACTTTGGCCGGAAGAAAAATGGAAGATGATGTTCCGGAAGAAACCAAAGCCAGAAGATTGCAGGAAATTGTCGACTTACAACAAAAACACGCCTGGTTCAGAAGCGAAGAATTTGTGGGTCAGACGGTTGAAGTTTTAGTCGAGAAAGTTTCTAAAAAATCAACAGAGGAATTCTCAGGAAGAAATTCACAAAGTATTACGGTGGTTTTTCCAAAGGAGCATTATAAAATTGGTGATTTCGTAAATGTAAAAATCACAAGCTGTACCAGTGGAACCTTAAAAGGAGAAGCTGTTGGACTGAGCAGCATGAATTAAAATTGTTTCAAGTTTCAAGTTTCAGGTTAAGCAAAGAACCTGAAACTTGAAACCTGAAACAAAAATATAAGCCAGAGTTTAATAAAAACTTGAAACAAAAAACACATGGAAACAGTTCAGGCAATAAAACAACGTTTTGAGATTATCGGGAATGACCCGAAATTAAACCGCGCCATAGAAAAAGCCATTCAGGTTGCTCCTACTGATATTTCGGTAATGGTAACCGGTGAAAGTGGTGTTGGTAAAGAAAATATTCCGAGAATCATTCATTCGCTTTCACACAGAAAGCATGGTAAATATATTGCAGTAAACTGTGGAGCCATTCCGGAAGGAACAATTGACAGTGAACTATTTGGTCACGAAAAAGGTGCTTTTACAGGTGCAACCAGCACACGCGAAGGATATTTTGAAGTGGCTGACGGCGGAACAATTTTCCTGGATGAAGTAGGTGAATTGCCTTTAACAACCCAGGTTCGTTTACTTCGTGTACTGGAGAACGGAGAATTTATAAAAGTAGGTTCGTCTCAGGTTCAGAAAACGAATGTGAGAATCGTAGCCGCAACCAATGTCAATTTATTCAATGCCATCGAAAAAGGAAAATTCCGTGAGGATTTGTACTATCGTCTGACTACTGTCGAAATTACATTGCCACCGCTGCGCGAAAGAAATGAAGACATTCATTTGTTATTTCGAAAATTTGTGGCCGATTTTGCACACAAATACAAAATGCCGCCCTTGAGACTGGACGACAATGCGGTGCTGCTCCTGCAAAAATTCAGATGGAACGGAAATATTCGTCAGTTGCGAAATGTGGCGGAACAAATTTCGGTTTTAGAAACCAATCGCGATATTTCCCTGGCAACCTTGCAATCTTATTTACCAACTGAAGGAAGCAGTTTGCCTTCTGTAATCAATGATAAGAAAAAAGAAAGCGATTTTAGCACAGAAAGAGACATCTTATATAAGGTTCTTTTTGACATGAAAAGTGATTTGAATGATTTGAAAAAACTGACTTTAGAATTAATGAAAAACGGTTCTTCGAAAGTACAGGATATCAACCCTAACCTGATTCAGAAAATATACGGTTCACAGGAAAATGAGAGCGAAATAGATTTTGAAGAAGAGCCAGGAACAGCCGTCATGGCCCCGGCAACCCGCGAAGATAATTATCACATACAGGATGATAACAATTATCTGGATGCCGAAACAATCGAGGAAGAAGAAATTTTACGCCTGGAACAAAAAGAAATCGAAATGATCAAAAAATCATTAGAAAAAAATAAAGGAAAACGTAAAGCTGCTGCCGATGAACTAGGGATTTCAGAACGAACTTTATACCGAAAAATTAAACAATTCGATCTCTAATAGAAAATTCCAACCCTGAAGCCCTCGGGATAAATTCCAAATTCCAAATTGCTATATTTGAAAAAAATTGGAACTAAACCCAACACCGGAGAATTGCAATGCAATTCTTAAAATTGGAATTTGGACCCGAGCGCTAGCGAACTGGCGCAGCAATTTAAAAAATTGGAATTTTTATTACCCCAACAATTTATGAAAAAAATATATTCTTTATTAGCCTTAATAAGCCTCTTTATGCTAAGTGGCTGCTCTGTTTATAACTTTACAGGAACAGGGAAAATTGATGCAAAAACGTTTCAGGTTAACTTTTTCCAGAATAATGCCGATTTGATCGAGCCGGGAATCGACAGGGATTTTACTTTGGCACTGCAGGATTTAATTCAGAATCAAACGAATTTAAACTTAGTCAGCAATGGCGGAGACTTGGTTTATGAAGGAGAAATCGTAGACTACAGAACAACTCCAATGACAGCGACTGCAGATCAGCAGGCGGCTCAAAACCGTTTGACGATCCGTATTATGGTGAGATTTACCAATAAGAACAAGGAATCTGATGATTTCGAAAAAACATTTGAATTCTATAAAGATTATCCGGGCACACAACAACTTGTAGGTTCTTCCCTGAATGCTGCCATTAAAGAGATTTACGACAGAATTACCCAGGATATCTTTAACGATTCATTGGCTAAATGGTAAAATGTTGATTTGTTAAATCGTTAAGCGGTTTGCAAACGATTGAACAATGAAACGAATAAACGATTAAACAAACAAAAATGAATGTAACTGATTATACACACCTAATAAACAAACCCGATGCTATTACTGAAAAGCAAACGGAAGCATTAGGCAATGTTCTGAATGAATTTCCTTATTTTCAAAGTGCCAGAGCATTGCGATTAAAAGGACTTTACAATCAGAATAGTTTTAAGTATAATTATGCTTTAAAAGTTACGGCAGCTCATACTACAGATCGTTCCGTATTATTTGACTTTATCACTTCTGAAACCTTTGTCTCTATTCAAAATGAGTATTACGATCAAAAACTCAAAGACCTTTTGAACATTACTGTTTTTGAAAGTGAAGTTGTAATACCTGAAATCCAGAAGGTTCCTGCAATAAGAATTGATCCGATCGAACAATCTATTTTGTCTTCTATAAGAGAAGCCACAACAGTAGTTTTTGAAGAACATAAAAAACCAGAAGAAAAACCAGTTGATGTTGTTGTTGAGCAACCTGTTCTGACTCCTGTAAAAGAAGAAGTTCCAGTTTTTATAGAAGAACCAATAGCAATCGAAGAAATCACTTTAGACTCTTTTGTAGAACAAATCGTTTCTCCTGCTGTCAAAGAAGAAGTTCCAATTGTTATTGAAGAACCCATTACAGTCGAAGAAATTACAATCGATTCTTTCGTAGAACAGTCAGTACCTACTTCTGTAGAAGAAGAAACTCCAATTGTTACGGAAGAACCAATTAGAGTAGAAGAGATTACAATTGATTCTTTTGTGGAACAGCCAGCTTCAACATCTGTAGAAGAAACCCCAACTGTTACGGAAGAACCAATTAGAGTAGAAGAGATTACAATTGATTCTTTTGTGGAACAGCCAGCTTCAACTTCTGTAGAAGAAACCCCAATTGTTACGGAAGAACCAATTATAGTGGAAGAGATTACAATTGATTCTTTTGTAGAACAGCCGGTGTCTGCTTCTGAAGAAGAAGAAACCCCAATTGTTACGGAAGAACCAATTATAGAGGAAGAAAGAGAACAAACTCCCGATATCCGTGTTGAACCGATTGAAGAATCCGTATATAATTCTATAAAACAAGCTACAACAGTTGTTTTTGAAGATTTAAAAGAAACTGAAGTACCAAAAGAAGTTGAAGTTTCTGAAACAGTAAAAAATGCCGAGGAAAATCTGGAAATCGGAAAACCTTTGGATTTTTCTGTTAATGAAAAACATTCTTTCCAGGAATGGCTGCAACTAGCCCGAACAGAACCTATTGACAGAACAAAAGAAGGTCCTGCAGAAAATAAAGAAAAGGTAAAAGAAGCCGAAAAAGCTCCTGAACCCATAACTCAGCCTGTTGCTGAAACAGAAGAAACGGAGTCAATTGAAGAAGAAAAAAAGAAAAAAGCAGAGATTATTAATAAATTTATACAAACGAATCCGAAAATTCCGCCTATAAAACCAACTGCAATTGTTCCAACAGTAATGCTGGACCCCAACAAAAACGAGGACAATTCGTATTTAATGACCGAAACTTTGGCGCGTGTATATCTGGAACAAAAAAAATATACAAAAGCGATACAAGCATATGAAATATTAATTTTGAAATATCCAGAAAAAATTAGTTTCTTTGCAGACCGTATTTCGGATATAAAGATTTTACAACAAAATAACAATAATAATTAAACAATGAGCACATTTTCAATTTTTTTAGTTTTAATCACAATAGTTTGCTTTCTATTGATCGTAGTAATCATGGTTCAAAACCCTAAAGGAGGCGGATTGTCTTCTACTATCAGCGGAACTCAAATGTTAGGTGGAGTACAAAAAACAACAGACTTTTTAGACAAAAGTACCTGGACGTTGGCTACTATCCTTATTGCATTAATCTTACTTTCAAGCTTAAGCTTTACAGGATCATTAAGTGATACAGATTCTAAACTTATTGAAAAAACGGAAGCACCTGCGACTACGCCTGCAGCTCCGGCACAAGGAACTCCTGCTCCGGCAGCTCCAGCAGCAAAATAATATTTTTGATATAAAATTAAGATGCCAGCCTGTCAAAGCTGGCATTTTTTTTAGGAAATAATGTCAGTTTTTTGAGCATGGCACAATTTCTGAAAGTTTAATGAACGTTAAAAAAGTATAACCTAATATAATATAAAATTATGGCTTTAAATATTAAACCGCTTTCAGACCGCGTACTTATTGAGCCTGTAGCAGCTGAAACCAAAACTGCTTCAGGAATTTTCATTCCGGACACTGCCAAAGAGAAACCACAAAAAGGAACTGTAGTAGCCGTAGGAAATGGATCTAAAGATCACACCATGACCGTGAAAGTTGGCGATACTGTTTTATATGGTAAATATGCCGGAACAGAATTAAAACTGGAAGGAACTGATTATCTGATCATGCGTGAGGATGATATCTTAGCGATAATCTAAAATTGCTGTAAGCTATAAGCTGCAGGCTTTTGAAAAAGCTCAAAGCAAAATTTACAAATTAAAAACAAATACTAATTCAGCAGTAGGAAAAGCCTAAAGCTTAAAGCCTCCTGCCTAAAGCAAAAATAGAATGGCAAAAGATATAAAATTTGATATTGAAGCACGTGACGGATTAAAACGTGGTGTTGATGCATTGGCAAATGCTGTAAAAGTAACTCTTGGACCAAAAGGTCGTAACGTAATTATCGGAAAATCATTTGGTGGACCAACAGTTACCAAAGATGGAGTTTCGGTTGCAAAAGAAATCGAATTAAAAGACCCATTAGAAAATATGGGTGCACAAATGGTGAAGGAAGTTGCTTCTAAAACCAATGACTTAGCAGGAGACGGAACTACAACTGCTACAGTTTTAGCTCAGGCGATTGTAAAAGAAGGTTTGAAAAACGTTGCTGCAGGAGCAAATCCAATGGACTTGAAACGCGGTATCGATAAAGCAGTTGAAGCTATCGTTGCTGACCTTGCAAAACAAGCTAAAGTTGTTGGAAGTGATTCTGATAAAATCAAACAAATTGCTTCTATCTCTGCAAACAATGACGAAGTGATTGGTGATTTGATCGCTACTGCTTTCGCTAAAGTAGGTAAAGAAGGGGTAATTACTGTTGAAGAGGCTAAAGGAACAGATACTTACGTTGATGTTGTTGAAGGAATGCAGTTTGACAGAGGATATCTTTCCCCATATTTCGTTACAAATCCGGAGAAAATGGAAGTTGAATTAGACTCTCCATACATCTTATTATACGACAAAAAAGTATCTTCTTTAAAAGAATTACTACCAGTTTTAGAGCCGGTTGCACAATCAGGAAAACCATTATTGATTATTGCTGAAGATGTTGACGGAGAAGCGCTGTCTACTCTTGTAGTAAATAAATTAAGAGGTGCTCTTAAAATTGCTGCTGTAAAAGCTCCTGGTTTTGGAGACAGAAGAAAAGCAATGTTAGAAGATATTGCCATCTTAACGGGTGGTACTGTAATTTCTGAAGAAAGAGGATACACTTTAGAAAACACTACAATTGAAATGTTAGGAACTGCAAAAAGAGTTTCTATCGATAAAGACAACACTACAATTGTAAGTGGTGCTGGTGAAGCTGATATCATCAAAAACAGAGTAAACCAAATTAAAGGTCAGATGGAAACTACAACATCTGATTATGATAAAGAAAAATTACAGGAGCGTTTGGCTAAATTAGCCGGTGGTGTTGCTGTTCTTTATGTTGGTGCTGCTTCTGAAGTTGAAATGAAAGAGAAAAAAGACAGAGTTGACGATGCTTTACACGCAACTCGTGCTGCTGTTGAAGAAGGAATCGTTGCTGGTGGTGGTGTAGCCCTTTTAAGAGCTAAAGCTGCATTAGCAGACCTTAAAGCCGATAACGCTGACGAAGCAACCGGAATCCAGATTGTAGCGCGTGCTGTTGAATCTCCGTTAAGAACTATTGTTGAAAATGCAGGTCTTGAAGGTTCTGTAGTGGTAGCAAAAGTAGGTGAAGGTTCTGGTGACTTTGGATACAATGCCAAAACTGACGAATATGTAGACATGCTTAAAGCAGGAATTATCGATCCTAAAAAAGTAACTCGTGTAGCGTTAGAAAATGCTGCTTCTGTTGCGGGAATGATCTTAACTACAGAGTGTGCCTTAATTGATATTAAAGAAGAAAACGGAGGCGGAATGCCAATGGGTGGCGGTATGCCGGGAATGATGTAATCGTTCTTCACTTCTTACTTTATAAAACGCCAAATAGCAAATTGCTGTTTGGCGTTTTTTTATCAGTTGCAGTCTCAGTCGCAGCCGCAGTAACTGTTTACAAAAATTTAATGATTGCAAAACTGCGACTGAGACTATAAACTGCGACTATTTAAATATCTTTGCAGCTCTATTAAATTACAAAATGAGAAAATTCACTACTCACCTGTTCCTTTTTACATTTTTACTTCTTACCACTTTTTCACATGCCCAGACCAATAAAGACACTTACGTAGTCTTAGTTTCAATGGATGGATTTCGTTGGGATTATGCCAAACATTTCAAACTTCAGAATCTTGATAAAATTGCCAAAGAGGGTGTTCATGCAAAATCAATGAAACCTTCCTATCCAAGTAAAACTTTTCCGAATCATTATTCTATAGTAACAGGACTGTATCCGGATCATCATGGTATTATTAATAACGTTTTTTATGATGCTCAACTTAACGAATCCTTCTCCTTATCATCGAATGCTAAAAATGATTCCCGATTTTATGGCGGAAACCCCATTTGGAATGTTGCCGAACAACAAGGAGTAAAAACAGCTTCTTTTTTCTGGCCGGGATCAAATACCGATCAGAAAAGACCTGGTATTTACAAAAAGTATGACGATAAAGTATCGTACGAAAGCCGAATGGACACCGTAATAAAATGGCTGCAGCTTCCTGAAAAACAAAGACCTCATCTGATTACTTTATACTTTGACCAGCCCGATCATACCGGACACGACTTTGGTCCGCTTTCTGCTGAAAACAAAAAAGTAATCATTCAGATGGATTCTATTATGGGACAATTGTCTTCAAAACTGGATCAGTTGCCTATCGGGAAACAAATCAATTTAATCATCGTTTCCGATCACGGAATGGCCGATATCAGCAATGCTAAAAAGGTTGCCATTTTAGACTATCTAAAACCCGAATGGTTAGGGTACAAAGCCGTTATTAATCCGATTATGAGCTTGCAGGCCAAACCCGGTTGTCAGGATTCCATCGCAGCAGCTTTAAAAAAAGTACCGCATATCAAATTATGGAGAGCCGGAAAATTGCCCAAAAGATTGCACTATGGCACGAATCCGCGGGTGCATGATTTTGTTATTGAAGCCGAGAAAGGATATAGTTTAGTAAATGATAAAGACCAAAAGATAAAAGGAGGAACACACGGATACGACAATAAAAACAAAGACATGCAGGCTATTTTTTACGCAAAAGGCCCTGCTTTTAAAGTGAATAAAGAAGTCAGATCTTTTCAGAACGTTTCGGTTTATCCTTTAATCGCCCATATCTTAGGATTGAAAATAGATGAAGTGGACGGAAAGTTCAGCGAAGTGGAGGGGTTAATGAGGAAATTAGATAATGAGAAAATGAGATAATGTTTAAAATTTTCTAATTATCTCCTTGACAAATTATCTCATTATCTAACTCACCACTTTATAAGTCGGATCTTCAATTACATTTACCTTAATTACTGCTTCGGCATTTTTGAGCAGCAGGATGCAATCAGGGCTCAAATGCGTCAGTTCGACCGTTTTGTTTAACTGACTGTATTTTTTCGTCAGATTATTCAAAGCTTCAATAGCAGACATATCGGCTATACGGCTTTCTTTAAAATCAATAATCACGTGACCGGGATCGTTCTGAATATCGAATTTTTCCATAAAAGCAGCTATTGAACCGAAGAATAAAGGCCCGTAAATTTCATAGTGTTTTACACCTTCTTCATCCGTGAAATGTCTTGCGCGAATTCTTTTGGCACTTTCCCAGGCAAAAACCAATGCCGAAATAATAACTCCAATTAATACCGCCAAGGCCAGATTATGCAGCAGAATTGTAATGAGGGCAACCAATATTCCAACAAAAATATCATGTTTGGGCATCTTATTTATAATCCTGAAACTTGCCCATTCGAAAGTCGTTATTGCCACCATCATCATCACCCCAACCAAAGCCGCCATTGGTAATTTTCCGATTACCGGAGCACCAAAAAGTATGATGATCAAAATGGTCAGTGACGCAATTATTCCGGAAAGTCTGGCTCTCGAACCTGCCGAAAGATTCACCAGTGTCTGTGCAATCATCGGGCAGCCGCCCATTCCAAAGAAGAAACCGTTTAAGATATTCGAACTTCCCTGGGCAATACATTCCCGATTGCTGTTTCCGCGGGTTCCCGTAATTTCGTCCACCAGATTTAAGGTTAGCAGCCCTTCTGTTAAACCAACAGCTGCAACGATTACCGAATACGGAAATATTACTTTAAGCGTATCAAAAGAAAAAGGAATATTGGGAATATGAAAAGGCGGAAATCCACCCTGAACAGAAGCAATATCTTCTACTGTTTTGGTATCAATATGAAACAAAAGTACAATAGCGAAAACCACCATTATGGCAACCAAAGAAGCCGGAACTGTTTTTGTAATTTTAGGAAAAAGAAGAACAATACCCACTGTCAAACCAACCAAACCCAACATAATGTAAAGCGGTGTGCCCTGTAGCCAGGAAACCTGCCCGTTTACAACCGTTTTAAATTGTTCCAGCTGCGACATAAAAATAACAACAGCAAGTCCGTTTACAAAACCAAACATGACGGGCTGCGGCACCAGTCTGATAAATTTTCCGAGTTTAAAAAGTCCGATACAGATTTGTACGATTCCACCGAGTGCGACCGCTGCAAACACATATTCAATTCCATGCGATTTCATCAGGGCGATCAGAACAATTACCGTTGCTCCTGCCCCACCCGAAATCATTCCGGGTCTGCCGCCAAAAACAGCGGTAACCAAACCGGCAATAAAAGCAGCGTATAAACCAACCAACGGAGGAAAACCAGCCAGAATGGCGAACGATAAGGATTCGGGAATCATGGTCATGGCTACGGTTAGCCCTGCTAAAATTTCATTTTTATAATTAACCTTTTGCGAAAAGTCAAAGAGGGAGTACGCTTTTTTCATAAGAGCACAAATTTAAAAAATTATGCGCATAAACAGAACAAACATTCTCAATACTGAAAAAGTCCGGAAATTTATTATCCGGAAGAAACCGTTCTTTTTTAAAACTGATTCAATAATAACAATACAACCGAAAGGATAAAACTAATCATATAATAATTTATTGGAAGCCTTTTTCTGGCTTGAATGTAACGTATGGTGAAGAAATTATGACAGCAAAAGTATCATTAATCTTTTATATAAAAACGGGTATTTTCCCCTGATTTTGACCAGGAAAAATACCTCCGGTATGCTATAAATATTATTCTAAAGGCACACAGATATAACCCAGGCAGTTGACATAGTCTATTATGTTTTTGGGTTCTAATGCAACACCCTCAACTCTTAAGATTTTGTCACAGTCCTCCAGGTCAAAATTGACTTTATAATGTGGAAACTGAGTCTGGATAACCGCAATGATATAATTTTTGTCCAGTTCTCTCTGAACATTTGTTTTAAAAACCTCAACTGCCATAATCAATTATTTTAAGTACTAAAAAACCGTAATTCTAATTTTCTAAAAAGGGTTGTACGATATTCCGAATCTAAAATACCCCTGGGTGTCTTCTTTATGATCGTAAACATATCGATTGGTGCGCTCTCCCTTTTCGGTAATTCTGGTGCTTAAAACGTTATTCACGCCGCCTTTTATCATGCCAATTACCTTTGGTGAGAAGTGATATTCATAAGTAATACCCGATTTTAGTTCCAGCTGGTTTAACTCATAAATTCCTTTTAAATTTGAGGTATTTAAATTTAAGTAAAAATTTTCTGAATTTAACTCCGTTCCTAAGGAAATTCTTCCATTTTCTAAAAGCTCCCTCCTGAACAGCAAACGCTGCGGAAGAATAAAATCAATATCCCATTTCGAATTTTCGAACTTATGGTTATACGTAAAAAGCGGTGTAACCGGGATAATAGCAGAAGGATCTAACATGGCCAGCGCTCCAATGGTTATAGTTGTACTGGCCGTTCTTTTAAGCACCAAACTGGCCGTTGCAAAACCTTTTACCCGTTGCACATTCTCCTCGTTTCCGTCTACCGTAGCGGTTGCGTTGTAAATAATAGGCTTCTTAAAAAGTGTAGACATATAGGTCGCACTTACAGCCGCAGCGAGGTAATGAAAATCCTGCTGATTCCTGGTGTAGGATGTCGCTGTATTATAATTGTAAATAGTTCCGAAATTGTAGGTTTCATATTTATAACGAAGCGAAGCTGTTAAAATAAAGCGCTTCGAATCAGATACGTAAAACGGCATATTAAATGCTGCTTTTAGTCGGCTATGGCTTTCAATTCTGCCTCTTTCCAAATCATTCCCAAAAAGCTCCGAATCATAATTGGCCGGGCCTAATTGTTCGTATTGTACATCAAAAGTCCGGGTGGTCGGGAATTTGTCGGTTATTGCTTTAGCAAAAGTTTTCATACCCGGTTCTTTTTCCTGAGCCATAATTTGCAACGATGTACAGACGAATAATACAGAAATGATTTTTGCTCTCATAAATTGGCTTAAAATTTAATTGTTCCCGGGATTGCTGATTGAAACCCTGGATCAAAAGTAATGGAGATCCTTTTATTATAACAGCATAATTATACCAGTGGCGTATTATTTATACCAATGGCGTTCGTATAATTTTCACCAGACAAATACCTATAAACTATAATATTACCCTAATTTTGCCGTTATGACAATTCTTAAAATTTATCAGAACTTTTTCATCCGGAACCTCATCATAAGTACGCTTGTTATCGGAATTATTTTTGTCTGCATTTATGATGAAATTAATTATAAAGGTAGAGACAGTTTTCTTTTGCTGCAGAATATCTGCATCGGATATATTCCAATCTATCTCGGAATATTATTTAGCAATCTTTTCATCCTTAAAAAATTTCTTTTTAAGAAAAGAGTCAGGCTTTTTTGGCTGTTTTATCTCACGTTCTGGATTGGATATTACATTTTCATGAGCTATTATTTTGATTACGTAGGCCTTGGACGTATTAAAACATTGTCTATTTTATCGTTAATCTGCAACGGAACGTTCCTCTACATACTTCATGCGCTGATTATAAATAAGTTTTCGCAAACCGACAAAGATATTATGAACTTCAAGTCGGAACTTTCCTTTTTAAAACAACAGCTCAATCCGCATTTTCTGCTGAATGCCATGAATAATTTGTACGGAGAATCGCTTTCTGATCCTGATAAGGTGCCGGACAGAATACTGAATCTCTCAGACATGCTGCGCTATCAGATTGAAGCTACTAAAAAAGATTATGTTTTCTTAAACGAAGAAATCGATTTTATTAAAAAATATGTGGAGTATTATACTTTTAGAAATGAAAGGCTTGTGATTACCCAAAATTTTGAAGGCGCTGTTGACAGCATCGATATTCCGCCCTTGTTCTTCTTGCCTTTGGTAGAAAATGCCGTGAAATTTTCGGCAGAAATGCCGGAACCTTTTATCCATATTGATTTGAAGGTAAAATGTCAGAATTTATCTTTTACCATAAAAAACAATTATCTGGATTCCGGTTCGCGGCTTTCAAGCACCGGAATTGGAATCGAAAACCTGAAAAGGCGCCTTGAAGTGTACGGACTAAAACATGAACTGAGCTGTAAAAAAGAAAAAAATACCTTTATTGTAAAATTAAACATATGGCACTTACCTACCGCTGTCTCATAATAGATGACGAATCGCCGGCACACAAGGCGCTCGCATCGCACATTTCGAAGTTCGACGAACTGGAACATTCCGGAAGTGCCTTCAGCGGAATGGAAGCGGTAAAAATGCTCAACGAAAACAACTACGATATTATTTTTCTGGATATCAATATGCCCGTAATTTCGGGGGTTGAATTGATGGAATTACAGCCCAATCGCCCGCTTACGATTGTCACGACGGCATACTCTGACTACGCTCTTTCGGCTTACCAAAACGATGCGATCGATTATTTACTTAAACCTATTTCGTTTGATAAGTTTGCCAAAGCCATCGAAAAAGCCAAGATTTACTTTTCCGGAAATACGATTAAAAAAGGGACTACACCTAACGGAAAAATACTTTCGCAACGTGTAAACGGCCAAATGACGGATATTCTTCTGAGTGACATTCTGTATATCGAAAGCCTTGGCAATTATATGAAACTCTATAGCGCGAGGCTCAATCTGCCACTCATTATTTACGGTTCGCTCTCGAGCATTCGGCAGAAATAGACAGCGCTAATTTTCTTCAGGTACATCGTTCTTATATTGTAAACATCAATAAAGTGACCACTACCACTTTCAAAACCTTAACGATGTGTAATAATGAAATTATTCCGGTAGGAAGAAAATACCAGATTTTACTGGATAGTTTTTTCAAATAATTGCTAAATCTTGCTAATTTGTCCTATTTTATTATAAATATGCCTTTTTAAGGCTGTTCAATTCCTTAATTGACCTTTAGTTTACTGTTTCAATTATTTTTAATTAAAACCATAAACTATGGCAATCGAAAATTTAAATTCCCTGCACTACACATCACAGGAAAAAACTATTGTAGCAAACGCTCTGGCCACTATTGAAGGTTCTCTTGCCGCAAAATTCAAGAATCTTACACCCGAAGAGCGAACGAAGTACGGTAGTGTAAACGAGCAAAACAAACTTGTAATCAACAAGGTAAAAGATTTCAGAACCAATCAGCCTGCCTTGAGCAGTCCCGATATTGACTGGGTCGAATTTCAGAACGATGTGGACTCGAGAGAATTTGTTCAAAGTATAATCGCACGTTTAGAAAGCCTGGCCAGCAGCCTTAAGAACAATAAAATCCTGCACGATTTCGATTGTTATCAGGCCGCACTTACCGATTATGATTTCAGTAAATACAAAGTCGGCACAAAAGCCGCTGGTTTTCAGGTGAAGGTAAACGAACTGGCACAGTTCTTTAAGAAATCAGGTACTGCTAAAACAGAAAATCCTCCTGAAAAAGAAATTCAATAACAATAAAGAACCTTCCGGAAGTTAAATTTCAGAAGGTTTTTTTTATGAGGTTACTTCTATGAGATTCCATCATCTATTTTTTAGGTTCTGTCATCTGTCATTTAGGTTACGGCAGGCATCAATGGCGTATGGCCGCATAAATTATACCTCAGCAATACAAATAGACACATCTAATGACCCGTTTGATGATGAAAATACCTCAAATTTGGCGTACCTAACCTAAAGCTTCCTTTACAGCACCCTACCCGTGACTGCTTACATGCCAATCACGACTGACCGAACGTATCCTTATACGTTGGGGAACGCCATTGATGATTGTTTTTGATAGTCAGGTAACTGATTTCACGTCATCGCTTCTTTATCAAACCTCGCTGATGATGCTTTCACATTTGTCATTTTAACCAAAGAGAAAATCATCCTGCAAACAATACTCAACTGCAGCATTTGTCATTTCGACGAAGGAGAAATCTCCGTTAGAAACTCGACAAAGTTTTATACCCACTGAAATGGAGTTGCTTGCGAAGATTTCTCGTTCCTCGAAATGACAGAACTGCACGACAAACAATACTTATCCGCAATATTTGTCATTTCGACCGAAGGGAGAAATCTCC
>NZ_SLWA01000010.1:93148-206590 GCF_004345565.1 Flavobacterium circumlabens
TTAGAAGCTCGACAAAGTTTTATACCCACTGAAATCGAGTTACTTGCGAAGATTTCTCGTTCCTCGAAATGACAGAACTGCACGACAAACAATACTTATCCGCAATATTTGTCATTTCGACCGAAGGGAGAAATCTCCGTTAGAAGCTCGACAAAGTTTTATACCCACTGAAATCGAGTTACTTGCGAAGATTTCTCGTTCCTCGAAATGACAGAACTGCACGACAAACAATACTTAACCACAATATTGTCATTTCGACCGAAGGGAGAAATCTCCGTTAGAAGCTCGACAAAGTTTTATACATACTGAAATGGAGTTACTTGCGGAGATTTCTCGTTCCTCGAAATGACAGAACTGCACGATACAGGGATTTAACTCATACAAAAAGAGGATGCCAAATTTGACATCCTCTTTTATGTTTAAAATTAAATTATTCCTTACGGCTTGCTTTCTCCTAATGTTAGCGGTAATGAATAAAGAAATTTTACCGGCATACCTCTTACAAGTCCAGGGTTCCATTTTTTTGCTTTCTTTATTATTTTCATTGCCTTCTCATCCAGCATGGGGTGAACTCCTCGTATTATTTTAGGCTCAGTCAGGCTGCCGTCTTTCGCTACAATAAAACTCAAAAGCATTTTTTGTCCGTTAAAGCCATCAAAGTTCATCATGTATGTTGACATTTCCCTTGCTACATAAGTATAAAAAGATTCTATACCTTTTTTGGGGACTGCACCCTGATTTACAACATTGTAAGAATGCTCAACATTCAGACTATCAATACTAACTCCAGATACCAGCTTCCCATTTTCATAAGACTCTGTAAAACTATATTTCTGATCGATATTTTTTCCTTTCCAGATCCCATCAGGATATCCGTTTTTTACTTTTCCTCCTTGCTCAAAATGGCCTTTACTATATTCATAGTCACCATTACCATTCGTTACTTTTTGCTCTTTTTGAGGATTCCAGTAATTGTTTATCTTAAATAGGTGTTGTCCATCTGTATTTTCAAAATATTCAATTTCAGATTTTACATTTCCGTTTTCATACCATGAAAATTCTTTTCCAGTTTTCTTTCCATTCAAATAGCTAACTGTTAATTCCTTATTCCCGTTTTCATAATAGTAGATAAATTGTCCTTCCTCAATTATATTATCTCTACTTGATGACGTACCGATCATCTGCAAAGTCTTTGATTTATAGTAATCTTTAACTTTATACAGTTTTTTATCAGAGTAATAATCTTCAACCAGCCTAATATACTGATAGTTTTCACTGTTTGTCTCTGCCCATGCAGCGTCTAAATACGTTATCTTATTTTCCGTTGCCGGAGCCTGGCCGAATACTTTTGCCGTCAGGAACAAAAAACAGACTGCCCTAAAATAATAATGAACAAGAAGTTTCATGAAATGTGTTTTTAAAATTATAGAAATTTATTATTGTTAAAATAGATTATACTCCCAATCTACCTTGTATTTAAATAAAGTATTTTGATGTGTTTTTTCTAAAACAAATATTATAAAATACTTACAGAAATCTGTCGGAGGATACATAAATTGTTTCTTTTTATTTAGGAGTTAAATTATCCCCACTGCTGGCACGAGCGTCCCGCTCGTGAATATTGAGTTATAATACTAGTAACTTATGAACAAGCCTTCTTTACCTTTAATAATATAATCGAAGGAAATTATCTTATCATTTATCAAAGAAAAATACATTATAGGCTTATTCTTGCTTACTAAAATAAAAACATTATCTGTTCTTTTTTCAAAAACAATTTTATCGCCTTTATAGTCATTGTATGTTATAACATAGAAATCTGCAGCATCCAATAATGAGCTTTTTTCCTCCTTTATTTTTTTCAAATGTTTATCAAGAATTTTTACTCTTTGCGAAAGAGAATACTTTGTATTATTGATTGGTTCAAAATATATATAACTGTCAGCAATAGACTTTGCTGTGTTTTTCTCAAAAAAAACTGCTTTTACAAAATCGTTTACAAGTAATTTCTCCTCCGTTTTGTTTTGACTTACAGAACTAACCGTTATCAATAACAATATAACTAGTAACATAGATTTATTTATTTTCATTTTAGCATCCTCCTTTCTTTTTCGGGGCATTCCCTTTTGTTACACTTTTTGTTGCACCACCAGGTGTATTCATATTTCTAATATCTTTACCTAAATCGCCAGGATTACGTCCTTTAAAATTCACAATAACCGCATTATAGGAACCGGTAGTCTTTAGTAATTTTAACCCTCCTTTTTCTGCAGCACCTATTGCAAAGTCACTACAATTATAATTATTTAAGTCATATGTTTTAGAGTAATCATTAATATAATTAATGACACTTGATAATTTGTCTGCATATAGTTTATTACATAATAAATACCATATATATTAAAAATAAAATCACTGCTTTATCTATCCTTTTTTACTAATGGTTCATATAAGATATATTTTCGCGACAAATCTCTTATGTAATATTTTTTGCCGCCAACATTTTTGAAAAGCAATTCTTCATTAACTATTTTGATTTCTTTCAAATAATACTTTTGCTCGGATATTTTTAAATCCCAAATTTGCTCGGGGTTAAAAACACCATCTCCAGGATAGTTATAACAAATGTCGATGGCATAAATTCTATTACCAAACCTTTTGATGTCAACATCGTTAATTACCTCAAAATCTGCGACAAAACCTATCCGTTTACAATTTGTTGTATCAGTACATAATACTTTATTATGATCCGATTTTATCGCTCTTACTTTGATCGCATAATCTTCAAGAATAAAAGGCTTATTCTGAGCATAATTTATGCATGAAAACAAAGAAAGAATCAGTACTAAAAAAATATTTTTCATAATTTTGGTTGATATGGTAAGTCAAAATAATTTCAAAGTAAATAAAACAGCTTTCAAAATATTGAAAGCTGTTTTTATTTATTGCTATTGTTTATTTAATAACATTGATTTGGTTGGTAATATTTGCTCTGCTACTTTAGGGCATTTACTACCATCTATTATATCCTGATAAGCTGCTAAGTATAACTTCATTTGTTTATTATCTTTTGAAGTAGAAATGAAAAGATCGCCAGTTTGACCGCATTGTGAATTCTCGCCAATATAACTTAATACATAATAACCAAAATTTTTACCAAAATATAAGCCTGCTATTACTAAATTATTGCCATCTGGTAAACTTCTGGTATCTTGCAAAATAACTCCTGTATTTGAAGTGATTAAATAACGTATTGATAGTATATCACTAAAGACGCCCCTGAACTCCTTTTTGTATGGTGTTACTATAAAAGTGTAATTTTTATTTTCGTACGTACCTTTCCATGTTCCGATATATTTAGTAAGTAAACCATTACTATCCTTAAAATATGTTCCTACCGGGGCTTCATCTAATTTTGTCTCTAAAGCTACGATCTGTTGCGCTTTGCATGATAGAGTAATTAAAATTATGGTTAATCCTATTATTATTTTTTTCATAGTCTTATTTTTTTTAAATCCTCAAGTATAAAAGAATATTTGAGGATTTTAGACACAAACTATTGTTTAGTAAGCATTATTGAGTTATTACGTGGAAATGTGAGTTCTGCTAATTTAAAACCGGGACAGGTATCCTCAGAAATCATGATTTTATTTGGCTCAAAACCCAATGACATTAGTGTATTTGCTGCATTTTTGGTACGAATAAATACTGTTCCTGCATTTCCACACAGAGAATTTTTACCACCAAAATTTAATGCATACACGGCCAAATCCTTGCTAAAATAAGAGCCTGCAATTATATACGGACTATTATCGGGAATGCTTTGAGTATTTTCTAAAACACTGCCATTACTAGATGTGATTAAATAACGGATTAATAACCGATCACGAGTTATTGTCTCATACTTAGAAGTAGTTTTACTAATATATAAAGTATAGTCTTTACCTTGGTAATTTCCTTTCCAAGTACCTACAAACTTGGTTAATAAATTATTTACATCTTTTAAGTAAGTGTTGTCTGGTATACCATCTCCAGCATCAATATAATCTCCCATTTTTTCTACAGGAACGATTGTTTGCGCTCTGCATGATATTGTAGATAATATTATAAATCCTAATATGAATATTTTTTTCATAGTCTTATTTTTTTTAAATCCTCAAGTATACAAGAATATTTGAGGATTTTAGATTCAAACTATTGTTTAGTAAGCATAATTGAGTTGTTACGTGGAAATGTGAGTTCTGCTAATTTAAAACCGGGACAGGTTTCCTCAGAAATCATGATTTTATTTGGCTCAAAACCCAATGAAATTATTGTATTTGCTGCATTTTTGGTACGAATAAATACTGTTCCTGCATTTCCACACAGCGAATTTTTACCAGTAAAATTTAACGCATACACGGCCAAATCCTTGCTGAAATAATTTCCTTTTATGACATAAGTATTGTTGTCCGGTACATTTCTGGTATCTTCCAATGTACTATTGTTAGATGATGTAATTAAGTAATGAATCCTTAATTCATCAAAAGTTACTTTATCAATAGTGTTAGTGATTTTAGTAATATACAAAGTGTAGTTTTTACCTTGGTAATTTCCTTTCCAAGTACCTACATACTTGTTAAGTAAATTATTTACATCTTTCAGGTAAGTGTTGTCTGGTACGCCATCTCCTGCTCTTTTATAGTCAATAAATTTTTCGACTGGTACAATTGTTTGCGCTTTACAAGACATTGTAAATAGCAGAATAATTCCTAATATGAATATTTTTTTCATGTTTATTTTAATTACAATTAATAGTTGATACTTTTCCGGTATTATCCAATGTTTTTTGAGAATTTCCAGAGGCTTCAATTTTATATAATTCAATCCCGCTGATTCCTATTTGCTCATTTAAAAATTTTAAAAATCCTTTTTCGAGACTATTGTTTTTCATTGTTTCTATATAGAGATCATCTAACCCCACCCAATTAATACTGCCGCCTTTTAAAATAACATCATTTATATTTCCTGAGAACCTCAGTTGATAGGTTGCTGAACTGGAAACCATTGTTCCGTAAATATTATCAATAGGAATGCTGTTCCTACTGCTATTTAGAAGCAAAATTACAAACGCTTTTACATCTCCGGGAGAAAACATTTTTATCGGCTCTACAGATTGTGTTTCGCCATCTGCATTTACTCTTTCATAAGGGTCAAGATGGGTATGGATATAGCCTACTGTATTCGCATCTGATCCAAGACTTATCTTATCTGAATTTTCCGTACTTGAAGTTCCTGTAAGGGGTGTAAAAGGGCCGTTTTTACTTTGCATATATCCCGTTTCCACTTTCAAATTTGTTTTTTTCCTAAGTTCCTCTTCTTTGGCTTTAAAATTTGCATTTGTCAAGAGTGTCTTTAATTTATCACAAGGATTTACAGCCGTCGCGGGAGGGGGAGCAGTACCACCGCCACCATTACCGCCACCATGTGAGGTATAACCCCCGGGAGTTGTTCCTCCAATTACAGGAGAACGTGGTCCATAGTAGGCCACAGGAGTTCCCAATTTAGGTTTAGGTCCGGTATAAGAATTAATCTTAACAACTTCTCTTAATTCGGTTGGTAGTATTCTTGGCACCTGAATTGGGTTGCCCCCACCTGCCCCATCATTGCAGCCATCACCACAAGGATTAAGAGAAGGTGCCCTGTAAGTTGTCTTATCTTCTCTGGGCAACACTTCCACAATTCCGTCTTCCACAGCGTGATTGTCTTTAAATTGAGCTGCTTTTACAAAACCTTTCTTGAGATCCCAGACGCTGATATATCCGTTAAAATTTCCGCCCTCCATAGACTGGTCCTCTTGTGGGGCGGCTTTGTCGGGATAGATTTCAACCAGTGAGGCCTTGTAGCTGCCATCGGGTAATTTATAGAGATATAAGCGCTGTTGCCAGATTTCTGCCTGATCTGTTTTTAATTCTTTTATCGGGACCACAATCGTTTCAGTCCCGTCTTCAGCTTGTTTCACGATCGCCCCCGGCCAATCGTAAAGGAGGTTCTGGAGGTAAACATAATTATCTCCTTTTGCCTCGTACTCCTTAAACCATGCTTTGGCGGAAGACAATGTGGCGCTCCCTTCACTTACAACTTCATCTTCCTGCTGACATCTTGTAAAAAAGACAGCAATCAGCACAACAGTAATAACACCTGCTGCTCTCTTAAAATTTTCTTTCATCATGTAATTCTTTTAGGTTATTGTTTTGATTTTTTCTGAACAAAAACGCCCTTTTAAGCTGCTGCAGCTAAGGCTTAAAAGGTGTTCTTTTTATAAAGTAAAAGAATATTTTTTGTAGTTTGATACACCAATTGATAACTGTAGGGAACCAATTGATAAGTGTTGTTAATTGATTCGATGCAACCTAAATTTGGGTGGAATTCTCCTGAAAAAAGTGTCAAACGCTTTTCTGTCCCTGCTCTTTTTTTCAGGTTTTTATCAATTGGTAATCTTTCAAAAATTAAGAAGTAAAACCACCAACTATTAGTTGATTTTCATAGATTTGTAAAATCTATTTTCCGAAAGTCATCAGGAGGAAAAAAATTATAAAATCTTAGAACAATGAAAGCTGTTTTTTTAACATTTTTATTTTTAACGTTTGCCTGTTCAACTTGTTACTCGCAATTGAGTTCAGATAAAATATTCGAAAGTTTTAAACAGGGAGAACGCACCAACTGTTCTTCGATTGCTTTTATTAAGGCCGCTTTAAATATTTACGGACTGGATAATCTTTTTACAGCCGAAAAAACAGCCGACAGTTTACATTATATCACCTTAAAAAACCACGCCTCCTTTCAACTGAAAAAAGAGGAACTGGAGAAAGCTCAATTTTCTGCCGGTTTTGTATTTATCAAAACGAATGAAGAAAGCAAAAGAATAAAAGACTACGCTATACTGACCTATGCCGTGATGGCGAAATACAAACAAATTATCGACAGGGCGTCGACTTTTGACAAGGCCTTGGAGGATTTGGAAGATGGTGAAGTATATACCCCTACCATTTATAAATATTTGGGTTTCGAAAAAGACAAACAAATACTACCCTTAAAGCGACTATCCGGAAGTGAATATTGCGGCGTTGTGGCCTGGTCTACAGCACATGCCGTTTTTGTTTGTGAAGAATACATGGACTATTATGGCAACAAAAAAAATATCTGGGGAAAATATCCCGGGCGTTTTAGAATTGTCAATACGGAACCACTACTACCAAAAGTTTCAGAAAAAACAGATAACGCAGATAATTCAGATTTGTAATTCGTACCTTCTTATTTTTAAAACACAGCCCATCCATTAAAGTCCCCAACTGAATATGACACGAGAAAATTATATTCCCTTTAACAAGGAATTCTTGCTCGAACAACAAATAGCCACGTTCTCTGAAGACAAAAAAAAGGTTGATGATTTTAAAAAACTTTTCGATATTGTCGAACACTACTTTCATTACGAGGCTTTTAACCTGAACCGGAATCTGAAGCAGCATTATGCTTTATTCGATCCCGACCTGAGTCCGAAAGAGCGTGAAGGGTTTATTGGTAAAAGTGATTTTTCGGTGTTTAAGGAAACTCTTCTCACGGTTTTAAAACATGGAAATTATACCCGCATAGATCAGGAAACTTTAGACAGGGCTTTTAAGGAATCTGATTTGATAGGCCTGAATCTTTCCATAGATTTTAATGCTTTCAAAGATTATGAATTGTACGTTCGCGGACATCATAAAGCGAAAGAAACGGTTAAGAAATTTATTTTCTGGAAAAAGGAAATACAAGTCGAATATTATGACCGCGTCATGATTTACCTGAACTATAACGAAGCCGATTATCTGAAAGAAAAGAAAGTAAAACTAGGAAAAATGCCTGTTGATCCGGGGTCCATCGGATTAAAGATTTTTAAAAGGGTTCCTAAAAACGATCTTGAAACGATATTTCCTAATGCCATTCCGAGAATGTCTACCAGAGATAAGCTATTCTTCTGGGTTCCTGGAATCGGAGGCGGCATCTCGTTATTGAGTACCACCGTAATTCCGGCTTTAATTGGTATGTACGCAGCGTATCAGTCCGGTGAAGCAATTGATTTGTTAAACAGTAAAGCTTCGCTAAATCAGGGTTTAATTGCTTTAGGAATCTTGTCTGCCTACTTGTTTCGCCAGTACAGCAACTTTATCAATAAAAAAATCAAATACGGAAAAATGCTTTCTGACAGTCTTTACTTTAAGAATCTCGGAAACAACAGCGGTGCTTTCTATTCGCTCTTAAATTCTTCGGAAGAAGAAGTGCTTAAGGAAACGATACTCGCCTATGCTTTTTTAGACCGTAGTCCAAATCCGATCACTGCGGAAGAACTCGATCATCAAATTGAATCCTGGTTCAGGACTAAGTTTCATGCCGACCTTGATTTTGATGTAAAAGATGCTTTAGACAAGCTAAAAAATATTGGCCTGGGTTTAGAAACAAACGGAAAATGGGAAGTTATCGCTCTGGATAAAGCCCTCGTGAAGATTGATGCATTGTGGGATAGTGTTTTTGAGTATAATGAGAAATAAGTTTAATACAATTTTAAACGCAAGTTCGCTTTTTTAATATAAAGTAACTAAACAAAAAAGAGAACCAAATAGTTCTCTTTTCATAATTGTATCGGAATATAATAATTTGATCTGAATTTAATTAAAATCTTAAACATTCAGATGTTTATTTTTTTGCTATAATCTTTACCTGGAATTTAATAGAATCCGACATAGTCTGATCAGCCAAAAGATCATAAAACTTTCCTGATTTGTAACGGACATCCCATTTTGTCCGATCAATGACCAGCTTACCATTCATTTTGACAATTCCATTCTTAACTTCTATTGTAGCCGGAAAAGTAACCGGGTGTGTGATACCCTTAATCGTTAGGTTCCCTGTAATTTGCTTGTTCTCACCATTTATTGATGCTGCCCTGGCAAGTACGATTGTAGAAATGGGAAATTTTTTAACATCAAAAAAATCCGGATCTTTTAAATGATCAATAAGTCCATTATCACTTCGATGATTTTCATCTTCAATGGTATTCATGTCGACCTCGACAGTACCATTCATAAGTTGATCGTTTTCAATCATCAATTCTCCTTTTGATATAGAGACAAACCCTGTGTGGCTGTTGGGACCAATCAGCATAGCACCTTTCCATGTTACAACACTTTCCTTCGTATCTATGGTAACATAGTTTTTATTCCCTTCATGTAAGGATAAGGAGCCTGATGGTGCATTATTTTTATTTTCCTCTTTTACAGGTCCACGGCAGGCAAAAAAGAAAGGAGCACTAATTAAAATTAAGAAACTGATTGTTAACTTGTTGTTCATACTATAGAAATTATATTGATTCATAATAATTGATAAATGTTTTAAAACAAGCAATACCCATTATTGCTGCCCTTCTTTACGTTTAAAGTCCGTTATGGTCTTTCCATCATAACGATACACTCCATCTAAGGCGCCAAACCAAATATTTCCTTTGTCATCTCCTAAAATCCCGAAGATCATTGGCTTATTGGCTATTGTGGTTACCGTTGGCTTTTTGTCAAACAAGGTCTTTTCTTCGTATCTGGAAAGTGTCCAGCCCAGGTTATTACTATCCTTTCCTGAGCTGGTCCAAATAGTACCTTTTTTATCTTCGTAGATATACCCAACAAAATCCTGGGTAAAATTGGTAAACGTACTGCCGTCATAGCGCCAAAGGCCATCATAACCACCAAGCCAGATATTGCCTTTTTTATCTTTGATTATAGAACGAACATTCGCAAAAGATTTTCCGTTATTGGTTACAGGAGTAAATTCCTTTCCGTCATAAACATAGACATAACCCCTTGTGCCAAACCAAAGTTTTCCTCTTTTGTCTGCAACAATAGCATTAACATCATTATGCATCCAGGCAACCTGGTCCGGAAGCGGATGTTGATAAACTGAAACAGGAACAGAATCAGACTGAGCAGCAGGTGGCATTTCTTTCATTTTAAAATTCCGAAAGGACTTGCCATCATAACGGCTTGCTCCGTTTCCTGTGCCGAACCAAATAGTACCGGCTTTATCTTCATAAATAGTAGTGACCACATCATTGGCAAGTCCATCCTTGGTGGTGAAATTTTGAAAGGATTTCCCATCGTAATAATAAACACCTGAGCCAATACTAGCGAACCAAAAATTCCCTTTTCTATCTTCTAAAACAGAAAAGAAACGGGCAGAACTTACTTTACTGGTAACATTGGTAAAAGATTTTCCATCATATTTAAAGACCCCTTCCCATGAAGTAATCCAGATATTACCTTTTGTATCTTGTTTGATGGTGCGAACGATGCCGTTGGGTACATGAGAATTGAATGCTTCTTTGGTTTCAACGGTAACTTGAGCATCATTTTTTTGTTGGGCCTCTACTGCAAAATTGGCCACTCCTGCCAGCATGATAAGCAGGCTGTACAAAACATTTCTTTTATTTTTCATATTTGTAAAATTTATTTAAACGAAATTACTTTGATATTTTTAGGCCTTAGTAATCAGGATTGTAAATAAAAATGTAAACTTTGTAAATAAAAACTTGACACTATGATTGATAGTCGAAATCTCCTGTTCGGAAAACACAAATACCTGTTTGGGTTGATACTACTCTTATGTATGGCTGTAATGTGTGTGGCTTTCAATACAGAGGACAGTGATGACTTTGCTATTGCCAGGAGGGAAGTTTCACTCCGCAGGATTGGACATGAACTGCTTTTACAATCTGGCGACAGTACTTCAAGAGTGCTACCGGTAAAAAAGATTGCCGAAAATGAGTACCAAATCACGTTTGAGAATGAGCTTACTTTTCAAACCGACTCCTTAGTAAATACTACTCAGCGTTTGTTAGCCAAAGACCTGCTCGCTAGTGAATATATTGTGAAGGTAGTAAACTGCGGCAATGGCAGTACAGCTTATGGATTTGCTATATCAAAAAATAAGAAAGATGATATTGTAGCATGTATAGGAAGAAAACAGCCCGTAGCATGTTACATGATTAACATCAAATTTAAACCACTGGTTATAAACAAAGTAAAAAATGAATATTTTTTGGGCAGTTTGTCATTATTAGCCTTTGTGGGATTTGTTTTTCTTAAAGCTGCTAAGCCAAAAGTAATGCTGCCTGAGGGTGATTACACTAATCTGTTCGCTTTAGGTTCGGTGGTTTTTGATGCGAAGAACCGTAAGCTGATCATAAATGAAAAGACAGTAGGCCTCACCGGAACGGAAACCCGTGTATTGCTTATTTTTGCCTTATCTCCCAACGAAGTCATAGAGAGAAGCCGACTGCAAAAAGAGATATGGGAAGATGAAGGGGTTATTGTGGGCCGTAGTCTGGATATGTTCATATCAAAACTAAGAAAAAAACTGGAATATGATCCGAACATCAAAATTGTTGTTATACGCGGCAAAGGATATAAGCTTTCCATCAGCTCTTAGGCAGAGGAACCTATAATAGCGCTTTGATGGGATAAATTAACGTTCAATTAATTTTATAAGTGTGTAGGAGAAAATTTGCCAGGCATCTTTATTGCTCTCTTGGTAGTTATTACTCTAAAAATGAAATTTCTTAACATTATAAAAAGAGAATTTTTAAGCTGCCTTATTTGACCAAGTCTCAGACTTTCTTCCTTTATCATTTTTGATCGTGTTAACTGTAATTCTTCGTAACTATTAAAAGTTTTTTTACTAAGTCCGTTATCAATAAAAATCCCGGGACGCCTATTTAAAAAACAAAAAAGAGAACCAAATAGTTCTCTTTTTTGTTGTATAATATTGTGAATTATTCATTTTCAACCTCAATAAGATCTTCTACGGTTTCTCCCATGTCACCAACAGCAACCAGTTCCGGTTTTGAAGCTTTTAGCGCATTGAATCTTTCCAATTGTTCTAATTCTCCTTCTTCTCCGCTGAAATATGGGAAAACATCCATAATCGGAGATTCTGAAATAGCAGGAATGGTGTAATCTCCCATTGTATTTTTCATTACTGCAATAGTATTGTCGTAGGCTTCTTTTACATCATTGGCCTGTACCAAAAGATACATATTGGTTTTTCTTTCTTTACCGCTTTCTTCATCATAAGCCATTAAAGTAACTTTTGACTTAAACCAGCGATCAGCATTTTCAAACGGATGGATCTCGGCATAGTTTGCCACTTTTATATTAGTGATTTTAAATTCTTCACTCACATAGGCAGCCATTTCTTCATTGATTCTGCTTTCTGCTTCTGTATAAGACACAGCGTCTACCAAATACGGTTCTGTAGTAACTTTTTGTCCTCCAGTCTCATCGGTCTTTCTATATTTTACTTTGCATTCGTACCAAATTGCGCTCATTTCTTCTATTTTTAAGGATGTCAAAGATAGATTTTAACGGGCAAAAAATCGACAATTCCCAAAATAGATATTCACAATTTCGAATGAATTTCAGGATTGACTCTGTAACTCATTATCTTTCAAACAGAACCATTTTGTTATATCCCCAAAACAATTAAAACTCTTCCGACCAGGTTAATAACCGAGGTGGTCAAAGCAACGATTTCATTTACATTATTAAGCTTTTTTAAGCTTTTGGCTAAATTGTCGGCTTCTGCTTTTGTAGCCGTTGTGAGCTGGGTATAGCGAGGGTTGTTTTTATCCAGTTCTCTTTTCAAAATCTCAAAATACGCATCCCGAAGCGCATCATATTCCTCTACCAGTTTATCAAGGGCAGGTTCTCCTCCCTCCTGAAAGGCATCCTGCAAAAGCTGCGTTCTTCTGTTGTTAAACTGAGTAATAGCTTCTGATAATGATTTTTTTAATTCTTCCTGCATTTTACTTGTCTTTTAGAAGTTCTTCAATTTTGTTTAAGGATGAGATAACAGTACTCATGTTTGTGCTTTGTTTGGCAATTTCAGCATGAGCTTTGGTCAATTCCTCAAGCGCCTGACCAAAAGTGGCCAGTTGTTTTTTCAAATCATTTTTCTGCTTCATGATGTCATCCCGGTTCCTCAATCTGTACATTAGAATAATAGTCGCGTTGTCACTGTAAGGCTCGGAATTACTTTGAGAAATTTTGTTGACGTCATATCGTTTGGAATCAACGGTATTAAGTCCTTCGGCATAAGAATTATAAATCAAATCAATATAGTCGTTCCAGGTTTGTTTATCGGCATTCCATAACTCTAAATAAACTTCTGAAAGGACGTATAATATTTCATTATTTTTCTTTACTTCTTTTGCCTGAACAGCTTCTCCAACCATTTTCAGAACATTCGGCAGTTTCGTTTTGACATCAGCGGGTAAGTCGGGCATTTTTTCGATTGCGTCGTAACTATCCTGCAGGGCTGTCATCGCGTCTTTGGTTTTGTCTGAAAATTTAGGGTCTGTTAAAAGTGCAAAGGCTTTGTACACTTCAAATAAGTTTTGATAAGCCTGTATACGCGGTTCTAATTGTTTGGAGAAATCCGGGGCTTTGGTATCCGGTAATGCCATCGTTGACGGACTTGGATGTGTAAGCACTTTTACCTGATCCTGCTGTGACTTATCGATCCCTGCCTGATCGGATAATGATGCATAAATACCCTGTGCTTTTTGTGAGACATCCATCCCTTTTGAGGCTGTTGCACTTCCCAATTCAATGATTTTTGAAGAGGAGCAGGAGGTTAGAAAGAGTAATAATAAGACAATCAGACTTTGTTTCATTCTATTTCGTTTTAGGTGGAGCTTCTGTTTGTACGCATCAAACTAATATATTTTTACTGTTTGACACTTCTTTTGCGTGAAGGAATAAAATTACAAAAAAAAGAGTTCACCTATTAAAAATAAATCAGGCTGATTTTTTGTTTTACGATCTTTTTAATAGCCGGCGGAACTGTAATATTCCTGCGTCCGAGTAGACATTCAAAATTCCTGTTGCATACTTTTATCAGTCCCAGTGATAAAAATGCAAAATATTCAATAGCTTTGTTATATACCTAAATCCAAAAATATGAGAACATTAGAGCAATGGTTTGAAGAATATGCAGTAAGTCATCAGAATCCAAAAAACAAGGCGATTCATTATGTCTGTGTTCCGGCGATTTACTTTTCGATTGTTGGTTTATTAATGAGCATTCCGAGTGGTATTATTGCTTCTGTTTTACAATTAAACGCCCCTATTATAGAAAACTGGGCTTTTATTGTGCTGCTTTTTGTACTTGTTTTTTACATTCGGTTATCGGTTGCGATGGCGATGAAGATTGCTATTCTTTCTGCTGTTTGTCTGGTTGTAAATTATTATATCGGACAGGTTTTACCTTTATGGGCGTTCTCAATCGGCGTGTTTGTAATCGCCTGGATCGGGCAATTCTACGGCCATAACATTGAGGGTAAAAAACCTTCCTTCCTGAAAGATCTTCAGTTTTTAATGATTGGCCCGGCCTGGGTCGTAGAGAATTTGTTTTCCAGAAAGAGATGATTACCTGTAATTTTTCTAACCAAAATTAATGTAATTGTTCCGATGATGCCCTAGCCCGGACAGGAACGGCATCCTTTTGTGGCGGTCCCGAGGCTTCGGGATGGCCACAAAAGATACAGTGGATGGCCGGAATCAGCTCCTAAACAAAATGGGGACAAAAAACTGCTTCTTTGTCTCGCTGATTATGATAATCTTTTAAAGGATTTTTTTAATTCCCGGAATTTGCAAAAGCAATGCTCCCAAAACATAACTTGCGATCACTATTATCGGTGCAATGATAATGAATTTGAAGGCCGGATCGATTTGCCAGTTTCTGATCATTAACGTTAAGCCTACAATTACCAGCGGATGGAAGATATACACGACAAAATTACTGCGGGATAATTTAGTACGTAACCCGGAGGTGTGGTTCCAGCTTTTTCTTCCTTTTGTAAGAAATATGATTATGATTGAAAGTCCGATGCATTGTTCCCAAACGGCATACAACAGCGACTGCCAGTGAAATCCGCCTGAATACCACGAAACAGGCATGTCTAATTTTGCGCGGATCAGGAAAAATACGGGAAAGAACAACAAAAATAACCCTATTGATTGTTTCAGGTGTTTTCCGGTCTGGTCTGTGATCTGATCTAACCAATTGTTTCTGGCTGCCAGTATACCAATTATAAACAAGGAAATATATTGTGTAAAATGTCCTAATTGAAAACCAACCGGCTCCAAAACCCATCCAACCGGAAATACTATTCTGACGATAAAACTGATTGTTCCTAATACAACTGCAAATGCCAGCATTTTAAATACTCCTGGAGCGGGAATTGCTTTTTTAAAATCGGTTTTGACAAACTGCTGCACGAATACATAGAGCATCGTGAAAACCAACAATGCCGCTACGAACCACATTACCCCAAAATCGATCCAGCTGTCGTAGCCTGAAAGATATTGAAGAAAGGTAATATGATGCCCTTTTGCAAAATAATACACCAAATAGCTCAATATCGGAGAAAGTACAAAGGAATAAAACAATAACGGTATTCCCAGCCTGACCAATCGGTCTGTAATGAATCTAGCGGTGCCTTTTTTGAGATAGGAGGACTCGGTAAAATAAGCGGCCAGCAGAAAGAAAAAGCCCATGAAAAAGGACTGGTTGATACTCACAAACATGGTCATTGGAACAAGTGCTGCAAAACAGCTTGTTTTCTGAACCCAATACCAGCCGCCTGAACCTCCGTAGGTAATAACGGTATGATGCAGAATGACCAATACCGTCAGTATTATTTTGATATTGTCTATGTATACTAATTTGTGTGATGAAGCGGAAGTCGAAATTGCTGATGACATGATGGTTTGCTTTTACCGTTATTTTGCAACCGGCTATCGGTTGACTGCCGCAAACGTACAACAAGAAAAAGGCTTGTAACCCGGGGTTGTTATCAGCAACTAGCTTTTGTGATGAACAACAAGGTTAAGCTATATAATGCTGTCTGAGGCGTTGCTAACAGCTATTGAAACTGTCCAGCTGTTTTCTGGAGACCGGGATTTTTTCGCTGGTATCGGCAAATGATAACAGATATCCTTGTGAATTTCCGGTGACTTTTTGAATACTGAACATGTTGACTAAATAGGTTCTGTGGCATCTGAAAAAATGTGGGTAGGCCGAAATTTGCGTTTCAAATTGGGTGAGGGAAATTCTTTTTAATTCCGTTTCTATTTTGTTATGGACTGACTTTGTTAATTCGATATAATTTCCGTCTGCTTTTACAAATAATAAATCGTCTATATTCAGACTAAAATCATCTTGCTTTACTTGTGTATTGATGAAAAGTATGGCTGGAATCTCTTTTTTATCGTGCTCTGTCTGGAGTGGCTGAAATTGAAGCACAAATGGTGCTCCTTTCTGTGATTGAAAATAAAAACTTACCACTCTGAGAAAAAAGTAAAAGAAGATCCCGGCAATACAACAGTTTCTGATTTCTTCATATAAATAACGAAGCGACCAATTACCCGAGTTATTGTAAATCAGATCACGCATTAAGAAACTGACCAAACCTGATAAAATAAGAAAACCTCCAATATTGAGATATTCTTTGAGCAAGTTCCAGTTATGAGATTGATCTTTTCCTTTTCTGAAATAATTGACAATGGAGAAATAAACAACGAAAAGCAACGCAGGCGAAAAAGCATGCAAACCACAGATAAAAAAGTAATTCATTTTATGCTCGGGTTCATACACTCCAAATGGGGTAAACAGCAAAAGAAAAACCAAGAGCGTAACAAAAACAACAACAGCACTTTTGAGCAAATTTGCAGGCTGAAATCTCAGGGGATATTCTATTTCTTTAAGTAAATGTTCGCTGTTGATGTAGAATGGCATAATGATAAACGTGCTTTCGGTTGCTTTTTATTATACTCTGTTTTTGATATCGCTGATCACTCTTTCTTCCGTTGGCCTTAACGAAATAAGATATACAATTAATAGTATTCCAGCCAGCAGGAAATCAGGTTTCAGGAACAATATGATAAAAGCAGCCCCTTCCAGAATTGCCCAGCGCATAATGGAAGCCGTTTGGTAAATGGGTAAGTTTTCTTCGGGTTTTAATTCTGGATCGGTCTGTTTTAATTGTAATTTGAACATAAAATTACTCGCCAACAAAGCTGCAATTGGTATGATGAGATAGATTACTGATGAGGAATCAATAGTTGGAATTTTCAGATGTGCCGTAGAAGGCTGTTCTACCAGAAAGTAAGCAATGCTCACTCCTGCACAGACGGCAAGATGAATGGTCTGCAGGATTTTTATTTTTTCTTTCATTGAAGTTTTGGTTCTGTAGATTTTGTAAAACGAATATAGGAAATAAAACGAGAATTTGTTTTAAATGTCAATTGTGGGAGACTTCAGGTTTAAAAGTTTATTTAAACTTATTTACATACTATAGAGAAATTTGTTGTTTAATAATTGAGTCCAAAAAAACAATTCTACTTGTAAAAATATAGTTTATATATTAGCACTTACAAAAACGAAAAATCAACTTTAATTCATAAATTTTATACATATGATTAAACTTAAAAAAGTAATTATTATTGGTGTTGCCATATTATCCAGCTCTTGTAATAAAAAAGATGAAGTTGTAAAGCCAAAGAAAGAGCATAATACAAATAAAAGAGATTTAGTTCTACACTATCATGAAAACTACTTTAAAAAGTTACGAAAAGAAATGGATAAAATAGAAATTTCTCTATATAAAATTAAAGATACTGATTCGCAGGACACTACCAAACTTGTTAGAATAGATAGAATTCTAGATGTAAAAAAAATAAAAGAATTTGATTCATTGTTTGATTCAACAAGAAACGGAGGATATTGCTGTTGTCCACAAACTCATTATATAATCGATTTATTCAAGCAAAAAAAAAGATTAAAAAGGTTCAATGTTGATACTTTAAGAGTAAAAGACAAAGCCTTTATTTTTGATACGAGTTATCAGACATCGTATATAATTCCTTTAAATGTCTGGAACAATTTCATAAGTGATTCCAGAGTAAACGCAAACAATCATTTACATTGAAAATTCCCGAAGGCACAATAAAGAGAATATTCTAAAGAGTTTATAATTCTGCCCATTTAACCGCAAAACCATTCACCATTACTTTTATAAAAAGCCATAAAAAAAACCTATTTCATTACGAAATAGGTTTTTAGTGACCGCGACAGGGTTCGAACCTGCAACCCTCAGAGTCGAAATCTGATATTCTATCCAGTTGAACTACGCAGTCAATATTGTGAAAATTTCAATTTTTTTAAAACCCAAATCCCAAGTTGGAATTTGGATTTTTCTATTTTTTTGAAATTTCTACTAAACTAATAATTTCTTAACGATTGTAGAAATTGTTTTTCCTTCAGCAGTTCCGCCTAATTGTGCAGAAGCTAATCCCATAACCTTACCCATTGAAGCAATTCCTGAAGCTCCGGTTTCAGCAATAATTTTAGCAATTACAGCTTCTACTTCTTCTTCGCTTAATTGTGCAGGTAAGAATTTCTCGATTACAGCAATCTGAGCCAATTCAGGTTCTGCTAAGTCAGGACGATTTTGTTCTGTAAAAATTCTGGCGCTTTCTTTACGTGTTTTTACTAATCGCTGCAATAATTTAACTTCATCGTCTTCCGTTAATTCTTCTTTAGATCCGGAAGCCGTTGCTGCCAGTAACATTTCAGATTTAATGGCTCTTAATGCTTCTAATGCTACGGTATCTTTTGCTCTCATGGCTGTTTTAATCTCATCCATGATTTGTATTTGTAAACTCATTTTGTTCTTTTATTTAAATAAGCAGCAACGCTTATCGATTGATTATTTATCTGAAATTATAACTTCTGTAATACCTTAATCATTTGTCTGGCTGAGTCCATTCGGCTTTGCTCAGGATAAACTTAGTCGAAGCCTTTTTAGGTAATTAACCTTCGACTTCGCTCAGGGTGACAATATTTGTTAAATATAAACACTTTTAAAGTCAAATTTCTAAATTCTGTGCGAAGATAAAAAAAATAACCCGAAAATTAAATCCAATTTTCGGGTTATCCTGATATTGTGATTCTAATATTAATCTACGTTATCGTGCAAAAATGAATTATTTGAACGCAATTGCAAATCATTATTACTGTCAGTACCCACAGAGATTCTTGAATTGGTTGTATTTGACTGTGTATTTGAAAGATCGATACCTAATCTTTTGTAAGCAGGTTCTTTTTCAAGTTCATCAATTCTGGAAACATTATTATGGAATTTATAATTAAATTCTTTTAGTTTCTTTCTTCTTTCTTCCGCTCTCAGACGTAACGTTTCTTCGATTGTCAATTCCAGCGGGGAAACATGATCTGTTGTTGTAAAAGCTGGCTCCTGAGCAAAATCAACTCTTGGTTTCAACGTAATATTCAGTTCTTCAGGAACAACGTCTTCAATTACTTTTTCAGCCGGTTTTGAAGTGATCAGTTCGTTTTCAACTTCCATGTATTCTTCCAGCGAATATTTGATGATTCCGTTATCCGAAAGTTCCGTTACCGGAACAAACTGTACCGGATCGTTTACTTTGATATTACGGGTATCACTTGTCAATTCGAACAGAATCTTATTGTCTTCAAAAACTGCCGGTTCTTTTTTCACTTCCGGTTCTGCTCTGAAAAGAGGCAAATCGAATGAAAAAGTGGTTTGTTCTTCTTTTTCGAAAACTCTTTGCTGAACAGGTTTTATTTCCTGAAAAGCGGGAACTTCCGGCGTAGAAATTTTAAAATCGATGTCGGTAATTGGCGAAACAATTTCAAAAGTCACATCAAGGTTTTTGATAAACTCTGACATTACCACTAATTCTTCCTGATTCATTGTCGGAGCAACAGCCACCGGAGTAACCGGAGGAGCTATTACGGGAGCAACCGTATCTTCCATCAACTCAAAAACAATCTTTTGTTCTGATGAAGCACTAGTTGTTTCTGCATTTAAATCAAAAGAAGTTAGCGTTCTGTTCGTTAAATTATGAACGCTTCTTTGCTCATCTTCTAACGTATGAATGATTTTTTTAGGTTCTGTATTTACAATTTCGTTTTGCTGTTCAACATCAAAACCTGTCGCAATAATTGTCACGGCAATAGCTTCACCAAGAGTTTCGTCTTCACCAACTCCCATGATAATATTAGCGTTAAATCCGGCTTCAGCCTGAATGTGGTCGTTGATTTCTCCGATCTCATCCAATGTAATCTCATCTGATCCAGAAACGATAAGCAACAATACGTTTTTGGCTCCTGTAATTTTGTTGTCGTTTAACAACGGAGAATCCAATGCAGAAATAATTGCATCTTTTGCTCTGTTTTCACCTTCGGCAACAGAAGATCCCATGATCGCTGTTCCACTGTTTGACAAAACAGTTTTAGCATCACGTAAATCGATATTTTGAGTATAGTGGTGCGTTATCACTTCAGCAATACCTCTTGAGGCTGTTGCCAAAACTTCATCTGCTTTTGAGAATCCTGCTTTAAAGCCAAGATTTCCGTATACTTCTCTTAATTTATTATTATTGATTACAATTAGTGAATCGACCTGCTTACGCAATTTTTCGATTCCTAAAAGCGCTTGTTCCTGACGCACTTTCCCTTCAAACTGAAAAGGAATTGTTACGATACCAACAGTCAGGATCTCTCTTTCTTTGGCCAGTTGTGCAATTACCGGAGCTGCACCAGTACCTGTTCCTCCACCCATACCAGCGGTAATAAATACCATCTTAGTACCACGGTCTAACATTTTTTCGATATCGGCGATACTTTCAATAGCAGACTGCTGTCCTACGTCAGGATTTGCTCCTGCTCCAAGACCTTCGGTTAAGTTCATACCTAACTGAATTTTATTTGGTACAGCACTATTTTGAAGTGCTTGTGAGTC
The DNA here is from genome assembly GCF_004345565.1 of Flavobacterium circumlabens. Lineage (GTDB taxonomy): Bacteria > Bacteroidota > Bacteroidia > Flavobacteriales > Flavobacteriaceae > Flavobacterium > Flavobacterium circumlabens. The sequence goes on from NZ_SLWA01000010.1 coordinate 114,060, forward strand.
TGTATTACAAACGATAAAATCTACCCCTTTAATACCTTGCTTGAACATGTGGTTGATTGCGTTACTTCCGCCTCCGCCTACACCTATTACTTTGATTACATTTGATTGGTTTTTCGGTAAATCAAATGAAATACTTCCAAATTCTGAGTTGCTCATCATCTTTTTGGTTTTGAAATTCTTATTAAATACATTTTTTACTTCTTGACTTGGGGCAAAAAGTAATCCTTTTCGTTTCTTATTCTTTTATTCTGCGTTATCTAAAAAATCTTTGATTTTATCGACATAGCGATCAAAAAATGATCTTCTTATTTTTGTTTCGGTAGATTCTTCCTGGCTCACGGCATTACTGACTTCTCTGTGATTCTCGAAAGTTTCTACTCTTTCAACGTAGTTTTCCTCCACTTCGTATCGCTGCTGTACAGGTTGCTGCGGCGAAGCGTTAACATTTCTGTACACCACTTTCGGCTGCTCGTTTACAAGTTCCATTCTAACAGCACTTTGTGTACTATTTTCGATACTATTCATGACAAGTCCAACTGCTGTTGCAAATAACGGACTTGAAATTTCTTCGCTTGAATTCCCTGCCAGATGCTCATTTGGATATCCGATTCTGGTATCCATTCCTGTGATATACTCTACTAACTGTTTAATATGTTTCAGCTGAGCACCACCGCCAGTAAGCACAATTCCTGCAATTAATTTTTTACGCGGATCTTCGTGTCCATATGCTTTAATTTCAGCAAAAACCTGCTCTACAATTTCTACCACACGGGCATGTATAATTTTAGATAAATTTTTAAGCGAAATCTCTTTCGGCTCTCTTCCTCTTAAACCCGGAATAGAAACAATTTCGTTGTCTCTGTTTTCTCCCGGCCATGCTGATCCGAATTTTATTTTTAAAAGCTCTGCCTGCTTTTCTATAATCGAACATCCTTCCTTGATATCTTCTGTAATCACATTTCCTCCGAAAGGAATTACGGCAGTATGACGAATGATACCATCTTTAAAAATGGCCAAATCTGTTGTTCCGCCACCGATATCGATAAGTGCTACACCCGCTTCTTTTTCTTCCTGGCTTAAAACCGCATCAGCAGAAGCTAACGGTTCTAATGTTAATCCTGACAATTCAATTCCGGAACTCTGAATACATCTTCCGACGTTTCTGATAGAAGAGGCCTGCCCTACTACTACGTGAAAACTGGATTCCAGTCTTCCACCGTACATTCCGATAGGTTCTTTAATTTCAGACTGCCCGTCGATTTTGAATTCCTGTGGCAAAACGTGAATAATTTCTTCTCCCGGTAACATGGCTAATTTATTGACCTGGTCAATTAAAAGCTGAATATCATTTTCGCCGATTACTTCTTCCGGATTACTACGGCTGATATAATCTGTATGCTGAATACTTCTGATGTGCTGTCCGGCAATACCAACAACTACATCTTTTATTTTATAACCTGAATTGTTTTCTGCTTCAAGTATTGCTTGCTGAATGGATTGAATGGTTTGCGTGATGTTGTTTACAACTCCTCTCGCAACTCCTAAACTTTTGGATTTACCAATACCCAAAATTTCCAGCTTTCCATACTCGTTCTTCTTGCCGATCATGGCAACTATCTTTGTCGTTCCAATATCTAGACCTACTGCAATGTTATCTTTTTCCATTTTCTATTATTTTGTGCAAACTACTTGTTCCGTAAACCTAAGGTCAATTTTTTTGTAATTGTATAACGAACTATCTAAAACTGCTTTTTGAAAAAAGGCTTTATAGTTTCTGAATTTCTTATCAACATTCATCGTTCTGCCAAAATCGATGAAGTAATTATAATTTCTGTTAAACATTTTTAAGCTGCCATTAGGCATAATTTGAATTGCAATGATGTTTTTTTTCAAAAACGCATCGTCATAAATTGTGCGAAACAGCGTAGCTAAATCTTCGTTATTTTTTTCATTTATTGCCCCGGAAACAAGCGGAACCCGAGCCGTAAAATTGTCCGACAAAGGCATTTTATTTCCCTCATAGTCAATATAAAAAGACCGGTCACCATCGTAAACACGGGCGATCGGAGTCTTCTGTTTTACTACCGCTTTCAGAACACCATCGATACTTACAAAAACGTCTGACTTCTCAATCATGTCCTGCGTATCGAGGTTTTTTTCTATCTTATTCAAATCTACTTCATCTTTTCGGATACTGGAAGCGTCTGTTTTATTTTCTATCAACAATTTATTAACCGTTTCAGGCTTTACAAACAGCGTATTTTCTCCTACAAAAACAACAGCAGATTTCTTTAATTTCCGATTCCCGTTTCGATGCTGGGCAAACGAATACAGAAAAAGTACCAGCCCAAAAATGAGAATTAACCGAATATTTGTCCAATTAAATATTTTCATTTAGCATTTTTTTAATTGACGGAACCATTTCACCGATATCACCAGCTCCTATTGTCACAATTATTGGCGCATCACTGGCTTCGATGGACGCTAATAAATCGCTTTTTGCAACAATTCTTTTGTTTGAATTTGTCATTTTACCTAGCAGCCACTCTGATGTAATCCCTTCCATCGGAAGTTCGCGTGCCGGGTAAATATCCATTAAAAACACTTCATCAAAAGCAGATAAGCTTTCGGCAAATCCATCAGCAAAATCTCTTGTCCTGCTGAATAAATGCGGCTGAAAAATCGCCAGTACTTTACGATTCGGATATAATTCCCTAACCGCCTGATGTACTGCATTTATTTCTGTCGGATGATGTGCATAATCATCTATATAAACTAACTGATCGGTCTTGATCTGATAGGAAAAACGTCTTCTGATTCCGTTGAATGAGCCAATAGCTCTTGCAATGGACTCGGTCGGGGTGCCAAAAGTTTTTGCCATTGCAATAGCCATCAGTCCATTCATCAAATTGTGTTTTCCAGGCAATCCGAAACGTAAATTTTCTATCGTTTCTGATGGTGTCTGCACATCAAAAACATAATTGGCATTTTCGATACGAACATTGAATGCTTTGTATACAGCATCTTCATTTATAGCACACTGAACGCCTTCAAGAGGTAATTCCTTAGTTATAAACAGTTTACTTTTATCCTCAACTTTTGAAGCAAATTCTACAAACGAAGCTTCTATAGCCTCACTGGTACCGTAAATATCCAAATGATCCGCATCCATAGAGGTTATGCAGGCAATATTGGGGTGCAGGTGCAAAAAGGATCTGTCGAACTCATCTGCTTCTACCACGGTAACGGTTTTTCCGTTTCCGATTAAATTAGAGTTGTAGTTCTCTACAATTCCACCCACAAAAGCCGTTACATCAGCACCGCTTTCATGCAGAATATGCCCTAAAATACTTGATGTTGTTGTTTTTCCGTGTGTTCCGGCAACAGCGAAACAAAAAGTGTCTCTTGTAATGATTCCCAAAACTTCAGCACGCTTTTTAACCTCGTAATGTCTTTCTATGAAAAAATTCCATTCGGAATGCGTTTTAGGCACTGCCGGTGTAAAAATGACTAATGTATTTTCTACATAGTAATCACTCGGAATTAAACTTATATTATCTTCAAAATGAATATCAATACCACTTTCAATCAACTCATTGGTAAGCATTGACGGCGTTTTATCGTAACCTGAAACCTGTTTCCCGATGTATTTGAAATAACGGGCCAGGGCACTCATTCCGATGCCTCCAATACCAATAAAATAAACGTTTTGTATTTGATTTAAATTCATTTCAATTTATGTTTTCGACTTAAAACCAGACTTTTATATTTTATAAAAAACTAACCTTTAAGCCTTTGTATTTTCTTTTGTTTATGAATCAAAAATGCCTAAAATAACATAGTTCAATTCCTTTGATGTTCTACAATTATTATAAAAAATTACATTATAACAACTTTTTAATTTCCTCTACAATAACTTTTGTAGCATTTGGCATTGCCAGCTTTTTGATATTGTCACTGAGCTGTTTTTGTTTGCCGTGATCTTTTAGTAAAGCTTCAAAAACAATACTAAACTGACTGTCTAATTCTGATTCTTTCAACAAAATTGCTCCTTTTACATCTACAATTGCCTGGGCATTTTTGGTTTGATGATCTTCGGCTACATTGGGGGAGGGAATAAAAATTACCGGTTTTCCAACAATACATAATTCCGAAACGGATGATGCTCCTGCACGTGAAATAATCACATCTGCTGCAGCATATACAAAATCCATTCTTTCAATAAAATCAATGACCCTTACGTTCTGTTGATTGTATTTTTTATAATCTTCAAAATATAATTTCCCACATTGCCAGATGACCTGAACATCTTGTGAAAGCATATTTTGTAATTCTTTCTCGATTAACTGATTGATTCTTCTGGCTCCTAAACTTCCGCCTAAAACCAACAATGTTTTTTTACCGGGATCTAAACCGTAAAAGGTGATTGCTTCGTCACGTTTGCTTTCAATATCAATTAAATCCTGACGAACCGGATTTCCAGTGAAAACAATTTTTCCTTTAGGGAAAAATCGCTCTAAATTTCCATATGCCACACAAATAGCATTCGCTCTCTTGCTCAGTAATTTATTGGTAATTCCCGGAAATGAATTTTGTTCCTGAATTACGGTTGGAATTCCTGCTCCTCCGGCTGCCTGCAATAAAGGCCCGCTGGCAAAACCACCCGTACCTATGACTACGTTAGGTTTGAATTGTTTGATGATTCGTCTTGACTCTAGCAAACTTGTTGCCAACTTTAACGGAAACATCAAATTTTGCAGGGTTAATTTTCTTTGCAATCCCGCAATCCAAAGTCCTTTTATCTCATAACCTGCCTGAGGCACTTTTTGCATTTCCATTTTATCCTGAGCGCCTACAAAAAGAAACTCAGCATCAGGGAATTGTGTTCTTAATTCATTAGCAATAGCAATTGCAGGATAGATATGCCCTCCTGTTCCGCCACCACTTAATATGAATTTATAATTTGCCATATTTTTAAAAGTTATTCTTTTTAAAAATTATTCTTTGTAATCTTATTTATTTAAAACTGCATTCATTGGATTTCTGGAATTATCTGCAATGGAATACAGCTGCTCTTCTTCGTATATTTCTTCTCTTTCGTCAACAGGCAAATCTTCTTCGGCCAGTTCTTTATCAATCAATCTTTGAAGTGCTTCTTTTCTTCTTTCTTTTTCCTGTTGTTCTTCTACAATTTCTTCCTCTTTCTTGGTTACGCTAATGATAATTCCGAGAGAGAAACAGGTCATCCAGATCGAACTACCTCCACTACTGATTAACGGAAGTGTCTGCCCTGTTACCGGTAATAATTCAACGGCAACCGCCATATTGATCATCGCCTGAAAGATCATTGGAAAACCGAGTCCGACGACTACTAATTTTCCAAATAGTGTATTGGCTTTGTGTGATGCGATCACAAATCGAAACAACAGTAACAAGTACAAAAGCAATATCGAAACACCGCCAACCAAACCATATTCTTCCACAACAATGGCATAGATAAAATCTGAAGAGGATTGCGGTAAAAAGTTTTTCTGAACGCTTTTTCCGGGTCCTAAACCTCCAAATCTTCCGGATGCAATAGCAATTTTTGCTTTTTCAATCTGATAATCATCTTCATCCGGTTTATCTGTCGTAAAGTTTTCAATACGACTTCCCCATGTTCCTACCCTGCTGAAAAATCTCGATTCCGGAAATGCTTTTGCAATGAGAAGGAAAAACAGCAGCATTGCCACTCCTGAACCTATAATGAATGCAATGTATTTTAAGGGATATTTTCCGATAAATGTCAGCATAATTACCATTGAAAAAATCAATGCAGTGGTCGAGAAATTCGCCGGTAAAATCAAGGCTAACGTTATAAAAACCGGTAGCCAAAGCTGTACTAATGACGTTTGAAACGGCTCATTTTCTTCTTTTGTTTTTGACAAATAACGGGCAACATAAATGAACAATACTATAGAGGCCAGCGTTGACGTCTGAAACGTGATCCCGATAAACGGAACCTGAATCCAACGACTTGCATTTGCTCCTGCAATTACTGTTCCTTTTAGTAATGTATAAAGCAGCAGAATCCATACAACGGGCAATGCTATTTTAGAAATGGCCCTGAAATAATGGTACGGTACTTTATGCACCCAATAAATAATCAGGAATCCGATACAAATATGTGCCAGATGTTTTACCAGATAACCTAATGTATTTCCGGTTCCGTGACCAATATAAGCCAGATTACTACTCGCACTAAAAACAGGCATAAACGAAAACAGCGCTAATAAAGCCACGAATGACCATATTACCCTATCTCCTTTTAGTTTGTTTACCAGCTCTTTCATAATTTTTTGTTTCAGGTTTTTCTTGTTTCAGGTTTTTCTTGTTTCAGGTTTTTCTTGTTTCAGGTTTTTCTTGTTTCAGGTTTTTCTTGTTTCAGGTTTCAAGTTCCTCGTAACTTGAAACCTGAAACTTTAAACTATTTTCTACAAGTTGTGTACCGCTTGCTTAAACTGCTTCCCTCTGTCTTCGTAGTTTTCGAATAAATCGAAACTGGCGCAGGCCGGAGATAATAAAACCGCATCTCCTTTTTCTGTTAGACGCTGTGCTGTTTTTACGGCATCGCTCATATTGTTTACTTCCACCATGATGTCAACCACATTTCCAAAAGCTTCAATGATTTTTCTGTTGTCTACTCCTAAACAAATAATTGCTTTTACTTTTTCACGGACTAATGACATCAGCTCGTTGTAATCGTTTCCTTTATCAACTCCACCAACAATCCAGACTGTTGGAACGTTCATACTATCTAAAGCAAAGAATGTAGCGTTTACATTTGTTGCTTTTGAATCGTTGATATATTGTACGTTCTGAATTTTTAATACTTTTTCCAAACGGTGTTCCACACCTTGAAAATTAGATAAACTTTCGCGTATTGTTGCATTTCTAATTTGCATCAATTTTGCTACAGAGCTTGCTGCCATTGCGTTTTTCGTATTATGTTTTCCTTCTAACGCAATGTATTCTGTTTCCATTGTAAACTCTTCTTGGTTGATCTTTATTTCCATTTTGTTGTTATTTATAGAAGCTCCCTCATCGAATTTTTTTGACAATGAAAAAGGAATTAATTTTGCTTTTGTTTTGTTATTTTTTAGCCATTCTGCAATTGCCTCATCGTCTGCATCGTAAATAAGGTAATCGCTTTCGGTCTGATTCATTGTTATTCGAAACTTTGAATCGATGTAATTTTGATATTTATATTCGTACCGGTCCAAATGATCCGGACTAATATTGGTAATTATGGCAATATCAGGTCTGTATTCTATAATTCCGTCGAGCTGAAAACTGCTTAACTCGAGCACGTAGGCATCGAATTTATTCTCGGCTACCTGCCAGGCAAAACTTTTTCCGATGTTTCCTCCTAAACCAACATTTAAACCTGCGGATTTCAACAAATGATGTGTTAGCATCGTGGTTGTCGTTTTACCGTTACTACCCGTAATTCCGATAGTTAATGCTTCTGTAAAAGGTTTGGCGAACTCGATTTCTGAAATTACTTTAATTCCTGCAGCTATCAGTTTTTTTACTATGGGCGATTTTTCCGGAATTCCCGGACTTTTCATCACCACATCGGCGTTTAAAATGAGGTCCTCAGTATGTTTTTCTTCTTCCCATGCAATCCCGTTAATGATAAGAACTTCTTTATAGCTTTCTTTTATTTTTCCAAAATCAGATACAAAAACATCGTACCCTTTTTTCTTCCCGAGAATAGCGGTACCTACACCACTTTCTCCACCTCCTAAAACAACTAATCTCATACGCTATGTAATTAAAAATTGAGAATTAAAAATTAAAAAACTTTTCAAATCAGGCTTTCAATCCAATTCTTATTTTCCTTTTAGGGTTATTATAATTTTTGCTAATATTCTGCAGATTTCATCAGCCTCACCAAAGATGCTGTCGAATTCACTTACAGAGATATAATCTGTTGCTTTTAACAATTTCAGCCAATAAATTGTTTCTCTCGCTTCTTTATATGAAATTTCAAGCTTAAATAAAAACTCTTTATCAGAACGTCCTCCAATTGACTCTTCAATGTTTGCCCCAATTGAAGTTCCACATCTTAAAATCTGTTTACTCAAGACAAATTCCTTTTTTTTAGTGGTTAGATATTTGTACAAATTGATTATTCTAACCGCAAAAAGAAATGATTTATCCTGAATAATATTTTCTTTCATTTATAAGAACTGTTAACTTTTAATTTTTAATTCTCAATTTTTCATTGAACATTATCTTAATTTTAAAGTAACGATTGATAATATGGCTAACATGATCGCGACAATCCAAAATCGGGTCACAATTTTACTTTCGTGATATCCCTTTTTCTGATAGTGATGGTGCAATGGCGACATCAGGAAAATTCTGCGGCCTTCACCGTAACGTTTTTTGGTAAATTTGAAATAACTTACCTGCAAAACCACTGAGAAATTTTCTACCAAAAAGATACCACATAAAAGCGGGATCAATAATTCTTTACGAACTGCAATTGCCAGAACTGCAATAATTCCTCCAATTGTCAAACTTCCAGTATCTCCCATAAAAACAGAGGCGGGGTAAGAATTGTACCAGAGAAATCCGATGAGTGCACCTACAAAAGCAGATATAAAAACCGTCATTTCTCCCGAATTGGGGATGTACATAATATTGAGATAGTTTGAAAAAAATATATTTCCTGATACAAACGTAAAAATCCCGAGTGCCAAAACGGAGATGGCCGAGGTTCCTGCGGCGAGTCCGTCAATTCCATCTGTTAAATTCGCCCCGTTAGAAACAGCCGTAATGATAAAAATAACCACGGGAATAAAAATAAGCCAGGCCCATTTCTCATATCCTTCACCTGTAAAAGCTAGAATTTCAGCATAATCAAACTCATTATTTTTAACAAAAGGAATTGTTGTTGCCGTTGATTTTTCTTCAACCGGTGCAGGCAAAACTACTGTTGTGCTTACATTTTTATAAATATCTGTTTTTCCGGTATCTGTTCTTACTGTTACAGCCGGATTGAAATACAATACTGCCCCGACAATAATTCCTAAACCTACCTGACCGATAACTTTAAAAATCCCTTTAAGTCCTTGTTTGTCTTTTTTGAATATTTTAATATAATCATCTACAAAACCAATAGTTCCCATCCAAAGGGTAGTAACAATCAGCAGGACGATGTAAATATTATGCAGACGTGCAAATAACAAAACAGGTACAAGTGTGGCAAAAATGATAATCAGTCCTCCCATTGTCGGAGTTCCCGCTTTTTCATTCTGACCTGCAAGACCTAACTCACGAACCGTTTCACCCACTTGCTGGTTACGCAAAAAGTTGATGATTCTTTTTCCGTAAATCGTAGACAAAAGCAACGAAAGCAAGAATGCCAAAGCCGATCTGAAAGTGATGTACTGAAAAACACCCGTTCCCGGTATGTCTAATGTTTTGTCTAAATATTCAAATAAATAGTATAGCATATATCTTTTATTTTAAATTTCGTTTTTGAAACTTAAATTCCAATTTTTTAAATTCCAATTCCAACGTTTCAATTGGATTTTGGATTTTGAAATTTGAAATTATTATTTTGTTATTTCCCCAGTTGATCTAATATTTCTTTCACGGTTTCCATATCGTCAAAATGATGGCGAACACCATTTATTTCCTGATAGGTTTCATGACCTTTTCCTGCAATCAGGATAATATCATTGGGCTGAGCCAATTGACAGGCTGTTTTAATAGCTTGTTTTCGATCGGTAATTCTTACTGTTTTTTTATAATTATGAGCCTCAACTCCTTTTTCCATTTCATCTAAAATTACCTCCGGATCTTCATTTCTTGGATTGTCAGAGGTTAAAATTGCTTTGTCACTAAGATCTGTAGCAATTTTTGCCATAATGGGTCTTTTTGTTTTATCTCTGTTTCCGCCACAACCCACAACGGTTATCAATTGTTCGTTTTTGGTACGGATATCATTAATTGTCTTTAGAACATTATCCAAAGCATCCGGTGTATGTGCATAATCCACAATCGCAGTAATGTTTCCTTCTGAAACTATATACTGGAAACGGCCCGAAACACTTTCTAAATCAGACAGTAAGCGCAATGCCTCGAGACTGTCCATTCCTAATTCTACGGCAGTTCCGTAAATTGCCAGAACGTTGTATGCATTAAAAGTTCCGATTAGTTTTACCCAAACTTCATTATCATTTACTTTTAACAATAAACCTGATAACTGACTTTCTAAAATCTGTGCTTTAAAATCAGCATACGATTTCAGGGCATAGGTAAATTTTCTGGCAACGGTATTCTGTAACATTACCGCTCCGTTTTTGTCATCACTATTGGATAAGGCGAACGCTGTTTTGGGCAGTGAATCAAAAAATGACTTTTTCACATCTCTGTATTCTGCAAAAGTTGGATGGTAATCCAAATGATCGTGTGACAGGTTTGTGAAAATTCCCCCCACAAAATGCAAAGCTTCAGTACGTTTCTGATGAATTCCGTGTGAACTCACTTCCATAAAACAATGTGTTACTCCCGCTTCAATCATTTCATTTAAATAATGATTGATGGTGATCGAATCCGGCGTAGTATGTGTTGCTTTATACTCGGTTGCATCCACCATGATTTTTACCGTTGACAACAAACCAACCTTAAAACCTGCTTTTTCAAACAATTGAAACAATAAGGAAGCAATGGTTGTTTTTCCGTTTGTACCGGTTACGCCCACTAATTTTAATTTTTCAGAAGGATTTCCGAAATAATTAGCCGCCATAAAAGCCAAAGCCGAATTGGTGTCTAAAACTTTTATATAAGTAATTCCCTTTTCAAGATTCCCCGGCAGCTCGTCACAAATAATCGCAACAGCACCCAATTGAATTGCTTTTTCAATAAAATCATGACCATTGGAAAGTGATCCGCGAATGGCTACGAAAATATCCTTTTCTTCGATTTTTCTGGAATCAAACTCAATTTTGTGTATATCGATATCCGTCGAACCTGTTACAGATTCAATAGCTACTTTGTATAATATGTCTTTCAGTATTTTCACGATAATTCTAATACTATTGTTTCGTTTTTACTAATCTGCTGTCCAGCCTGCAACGACTGTTTCTTTACTTTTCCTACTCCGTTTACTTTTACTTTTAAACCTAAGTTCTCCAGTAAAGCAATGGCATCCATCCCCGGCATTCCTTTTAAATTCGGAATTTGTTTTGTCTTCTTTTCCGCCTTGGCGTAATATTCGTTATAACTGTTTTCCTGTTTTGGAATTCTCGAATCCAGTTGTTTGATTTTATTGGTGGAAGGCGCATCTGTAAATATTTTTTGAGCGATTCTTTTAAAAACCGGCCCTGCAACGTCTGCTCCGTAATAATTATTTTTTGATGTATTGGGTTTATGAACCACTACAATACAAGAATATTTAGGATGATCCGCCGGAAAATAGCCCACAAAAGAAGAGGCATAATACAATGCTGATTTTCCTTCTTTTCCTCCATAATTCATCTGGGCCGTTCCTGTTTTTCCTGCCATCGAAAAATCTTTCGAATACAATTTAGAAGCCGTTCCTTTTTTAACCACATTCAATAAAACAGCTCTTAATTTTTTAATCGTTTCCGGTGAACAAATCCTTGGATTAATAACTTCTGTATCGAATTTTTTAATTGTTTTGTTCCATTCTTTAATTTCAGATACAAACTGCGGTTTTACCATTACGCCGTTATTGGCAACCGAATTGTAAAATGCCAGTGTTTGCATTGGTGTAACCGAAACTTCATATCCAAAAGCCATCCACGGAAGTGAAATTCCCGACCAATGTTTGTCTCCGGGTTGCGGTATATAAGGCCTTCCTTCTCCTTTAAAATGCAATCCTAATGGTTTATCTAATCCATAACTCTTAATGTGATTCACAAACCTGGATGGATTGTTTTTGTAATTTTCATAAACCGCCTGAACCATTACTGTATTGGACGAAAGTTCGAAACCACGTGCTAATGAAACTTTCCCATAACCTCCTCTGTGCGAATCAGTAACAGGACGCCCATAATATCTTATTTGCCCACCGTGACTATCGTAAACCGTACTGGTATCTGAAACTTTATCTTCTAAAATCGCCATTAAATCAACTAATTTAAAAGTCGATCCCGGCTCATGAGATTCTGCAACAGCGTAATTTGTGGTTTCATAATACGATCCGTCTTCTGCTCTTCCTAAATTTGAAATTGCTTTTACATGTCCTGTTTCTGTTTCCATAACCACGACACAACCATGATCTGCTTCATAATCCTGAAGTTGTTTCAACAAAGCGTGATGCGCGATATCCTGGATGAAAACATCAATTGTCGAAATCACATCAAAACCATCCTGAGGATCCACTTCATTGACATCACGAATAGGTTTCCACTGTCCTTTTGCAATTTTTTGTTTTAAAATTTTACCGTCTGTCCCATTCAGGTAACTTTTGAAAGCCCATTCAATTCCTTTACCGACTTCTACTCCTGTTGCAGGGTCAATTCGGTCGTAACCAATAGTTCTTTCGGCAATTTTTCCGATTGGATGTTTTCTGACCGTTTCCTGTTCGATGATAATCCCGCCTTTAAAAGCTCCTAAATTGAATAATGGAAAACCTTTAATTTTTACATAATCCGTGTAACTCAAATTTCGGGCAATCAAATAATAACGATTTTTATTGGCTCTGGCTTTTCTTAATTCCTGCTCGTAATAACCTCCCGGCCTGTCTAATACAGTCGCCAAAGAATCCGATAAGGCTTTTACATGTTTTTCGAAAGTTTCTGTTTTTGGCGCTTTGGCATCAAATCGAATTTCGTAATTCGGAATAGAGGTTGCCAGTAAACTCCCGTCTGCCGAATATATATTTCCTTTGTTTGCCGGAATTACAAAATTTCGAACGGTACGCTGTTTTGCCAATTTTCTGTAATAATCCCCTTCTACCCATTGAATATTGGTCAATTTAACAACAATAGCAATTGCCATCAAAAAGATGAAAACTGCTACGAGGTAAATTCTGTAGGATATATGTTTATCGTCTACTGCCATATTCTTTTAAGGAAACTTTTATCTTCTTCTTTTTTTACTTCTATTTTCACAGGAGGTACGGTTGATGGGAAAATTTGCTTTTCGAGCATCTTATCCGATATCGTTGACTCCATTTTCAATTTCATTAACTCTGAACGTCGATCTACAAATTCTGATCGTAATTCTTTTACATCATTATTCAGTTTTGCAATTTCAAACACTTTTTGCTCGTATCGCTGCGTATTAGCAATCATTATTATTGCTAGCAAAATGATAAAAACAATGAATCTCCAGTTTTTTACTGCGTCATCGTTAATCAGAAATCTTGCTTTTAATATGCCAAATACTCCACCTTTCATCTTACCTATACATTATGCCTTTTCAGCAATTCTTAATTTTGCACTTCTTGCCCTGTTGTTTATCTTGATTTCATCATCATCAGGAACAATCAGTTTTCCGATTGTTTTAAACGGAACCGAGAAATTTCCAAAAAAATCACGTTCCGGCTCCCCTTCAAACATTCCGTTTTTAATAAATCTTTTTACCAGCCTGTCCTCTAAAGAATGATACGAAATCACAGATAATCTTCCTCCCGGATTCAAAATCTCTAATGATTGCTCTATAAATTCTTTCAGAACGTCCATTTCCTGATTTACTTCGATTCGAATCGCCTGATAAATCTGCGCCAGTATTTTGTTTCGGACTCTTTCCGGTAAATATTTGGCCAGCACTTCTTTCAGTTCATCGGTCGTCTTAATGGGTAAATGCTCTCTGGCTTCTACAATTGTTCTTGCCAAAACCGGAGCGTTTTTCAATTCTCCGTAATCATAAAAAACACGACGTAAATCCTGTTCTTCATATTCATTCACTACACGATATGCATTTAAATCATTTTTCTGACTCATTCTCATATCCAGTCCGGCATCAAAACGTGTTGAAAAACCTCTTTCGGGAACATCAAACTGATGGGATGAAACGCCTAAATCGGCTAAAATTCCATCTACCGACTTAACACCGTGAAAACGCAAAAATCTTTTTATGAATCTGAAGTTCTCATTAATTAAGGTAAACCTTTCGTCCGGCAACGCATTTGCCAGCGCATCTTCATCCTGATCGAAAGCAAATAATTTTCCGTTTGGCCCCAGTCTGTTCAAAATTTCTTTCGAATGACCACCGCCGCCAAACGTAACATCTACATACACACCATCAGGCTTAATATTTAAACCATCAACTGTCGGATGAAGCAAAACCGGATTATGATATTCCATTGTCGTCGTCATTAATATTTCCCATTACTTCTTCGGCCAGATCTGCAAAATCCATATCTTCGCCGCTTATTGATTTTTCGTATAAATCTTTATCCCAAATCTCTACAATATTAACCGCAGATGAGAAAACAACATCTTTAGCAATACCTGAAAAAGCTACTAAATCCTTCGGAACCAGTAATCTTCCCAATGCATCAATTTCTACCACTTTCACTCCTGCCGTAAATCTTCTGATGAAATCATTGTTCTTTTTTACAAAACGATTCAGTTTGTTGATTTTCTGCATCATCAAATCCCATTCTTCCATCGGATACAACTCCAGACACGGTTGAAAAACAGAGCGCTTCAAAACAAATCCGTTTTGAAGAGAAGAAGCCAATTGCTTTTTCAAAGGCGCAGGCATCATTAGCCTCCCTTTAGCATCGACCTTACACTCATATGTTCCTACAATTGTGTTCAAGAAAATGTTTTACTATAGTTGTACAGCAAAAATATAAAAAAAAATACCACATTCTACCACTTTATACCACTTTGTTGATAAGTTTAACCACTTTCGCCCCTGAACGATTAATTAATAGACAATCAACACGTTAGATATAAATTATTTTGAAGACACTATTGTTTAACAATTGCAAAAAATACATAGCCTTTCTCTTAAAAAACTAACAATTATGTAAATATTTTAACATTCAATATGAAGTCAAATACCACCTCTAAAAGCTGACTTTTAAGGACTTAGTAATTCGACAAAAATTATCTAGTTAAAAAAGGGTGGCAAAAATTCATTTTTATTTTTTTAACCCTATATTTGTCCAAATTGAAATTGGCATTAAATTAAATGGACAAACACTACAAAAAAGAAGGCAAGTACAGCTATTATGAAGCTGGTGAAGGAACTCCTATCGTTATCTTACATGGCTTAATGGGAGGCCTAAGTAACTTTGATGCTGTAGCGCAATATTTTCCAACAAAAGGATACAAAGTCGTTATCCCTGATTTGCCAATCTACACTCAGAGCATTTTAAAAACTAACGTAAAGAGTTTTGCGAAATACGTAAAGGACTTTATCACTTTCAAAGGTTTTGACGAAGTTATTTTATTAGGCAATTCATTAGGCGGACATATTGCACTTTATCACACAAAATTATATCCTGAGAAAGTTGCCGGACTTGTCATAACAGGAAGTTCCGGTCTTTACGAAAGCGCTATGGGAGACAGTTATCCGAAAAGAGGTGACTACGAATACATCAAAAAGAAAGCTGAAGATGTTTTTTATGACCCGAAAATAGCTACTCCGGAATTAATCGATGAAGTATATGCTACTGTAAATGACCGCATCAAACTGATTAAAACACTGACTATTGCCAAAAGTGCAATTCGTCATAATATGGCAAAAGATTTACCAAAAATGACAGTGGAAACCTGTATTATCTGGGGTAAAAATGACGCCGTAACGCCTCCTAATGTGGCCGAAGAATTTGATAAATTATTGCCTAATTCAACTTTGTATTGGATAGACAAATGTGGGCATGCTGCTATGATGGAACATCCTCAGGAATTTAATAATATTCTTGAAGAGTGGCTCGTTAAAAAGAATTTATAGCACTCAACTTTCTTCTTACAGGAGGTTTTAAAATTAAACATCATGAAAATTAATACCGCCGAATTTATTATCAGCAATTCTGAAGTTGCAAAATGTCCACAGGATTTTTTGCCGGAATATGCTTTTATCGGCCGCTCAAACGTAGGTAAGTCATCGTTGATCAACATGCTTACCAATCATAAAAACTTAGCTAAAACTTCAGGAAGGCCAGGAAAAACACAGTTAATTAATCACTTTAAGATTAACAACAATTGGTTCTTGGTCGATCTACCCGGTTATGGTTATGCTAAAGTATCCAAAAAAACAAAATCGGTTTTCCAGCAATTTATTACGGATTACTTCGAAACGAGAGAACAACTGGTTTGTGCTTTTGTACTGATTGACATTCGTCACGAAGCTCAGAACATCGATATTGAATTTATGTCGTATATGGGAGAAAGCGAAATTCCGTTTTGTATCATTTTTACGAAAGCCGACAAAATCAGCAAGACCAAAATTGATTCTCACATTGCTGCCTACAAAAAACAAATGTTTGCCAATAACTGGGAAGAAATGCCGCATTATTTTGTGACTTCCGCCACAGAGCAAACCGGAAAAGACGAGGTTTTAAACTATATTGACGAAGTGAATCAGGAAGTTTTTAAAAACAACAGTCAATTTTAGAAAAATAAAATTCCAATCCCGAAGCCTCGGGATAAATTCCAAATTCCAACATTTTAAAAAATTCCAATAAAAAAATCCCAAATTCCAATTTTACGATTGTGATTTGGGATTTCTTATTTTTTGAAACTTTCTGTCACCCTGAGCGAAGTCGAAGGCTTGGGAATTTATCCCGAGGCTTCGGGATTGGAAATTTATTTTGTTAGTTCCAGTTTCTCCGCAAAATAATCACAGAAATCTTTCATTGTATCTGACATCTTCTCGTCGTCTGTAGCACGTTTAAAAGTATCTGACATGGCCACTAATGTCTGGTGAAAGAAAATTTTCATTTCATCTACCGGCATATCTTTTGTCCACAAGTCAATACGCATAGTTTCTTTGGCTTTACTGTCCCAAATAGACAACATGATGGCTTTGGCTTCTTCCGCCTGAACCCCTCCGTCCTGAGCGCTCCACGTTAGTTTTTCCGGAACACGGTTTTCATCTAATTCTATATTGAATTTAATTTCTGAGTTTATTGTATCTGACATTATTTCTTAGGTTTATATTTTGACTTTTCGAAAATCTCTTTTGCATTTGTTTTTAGCAATTCCGAAAGGGTTGCTTTATTATTTTTCATGTAAGAACGTACCATTTGCCAGCCAATCCAGGATCCGACTCTTCCCGGAGAATCATTATCGATTTCAAGAAAGAACTTGGAGAACGGTGCAGGTGCTATAAATCGGGTATTTAATTTTGGATCATCGCTATACAAGAGTTGATTTTCTATAAAGTAACGCCACATATAGCTTTCGTTTTCTTCACACCACTTAATTTGTTCCGGTGTGAAGCCCATTTTTTCAGCATCTGTATATTTTGGTAACAGTAAATCTTTTGCATACAATTGCTTTCCTTCAAAAATCATCTGGGAAAGCAGGCTTCTGTCGGATGAGCCTGAAATTTTTCTGAACGCAAAACTGGACACCACATCGGGCATAATTTGTCTTTCTTCAAAATTTTGTTTCAGATAATTGGGAAACTCATAAAACTTATGCTCTTTTCCCAGATACAATTCCAATGAAACAATAACCAGACTATCTGCGTAAATTGCTTTGGCATTGTAATCCATCTCAGAAATTACAGTGATCACTTTAGGAATTTTAACTTCTGGAAAATAATACTTTACGTGCTGAAACAAGCTGTTAAATTCTTCTCTTACCGGTTCAAAATTCGAGTATTTTTTCTGAACTTCCGTATACACTTCTCTCCAGATTGGATCCTGCATTTTTTTGAGCCAGACAGCATCATCATTGCCCGGAGGAAAAAAGAACGGATATTGTCTTTTTACCTTAGCTAAATCTTCGGGTTTGGTTTCAAAAAACACTTTGTCAAAACGTTCCACTTTAATATCTACAGGAATTTCTTCAACTTCTTTTTCGACTTTGCTTTTTTGATCACAAGACAAAAAAAACAAGCACAGAAGCACTATAAAGCGATAAATTTTCATTTTATTTTAATTAGATTTGTGTTGCTGGAATTCAAGTATTGTTCATACTTAAAAAAATAATTCTGCAAATATACATTCCTGTATCTTAAAACCTGACCTATTATGACTAAAAAAAGTACCATTCAAACAGAAAAAGTAAATATTCACATCGTAGAGTGGCTAAAAGATTACGCTACTAAAGCAAAAGTAAACGGATTTGTAATCGGAATTTCAGGCGGAGTTGATTCTGCGGTTACTTCTACCTTATGCGCCCAGACAGGATTACAAGTTTTATGTGTTGAAATGCCAATTCACCAGGCAGAGAATCAGGTTTCAAGAGGAAGAGAGCATATTGAACAATTAAAAAAGCGCTTCCCGAATGTTTCGAGTACACAAACTGACCTGACTGCTGTTTTTGAAGCTTTTAAGACCTCTGTACCCAAAACAGATGATGATGCTAAAGTAAGTTTAGCATTAGCGAATACACGCGCTCGTTTACGAATGACTTCTTTGTATTATTTAGCAGGAATTAACGGCCTTTTAGTTGCCGGAACAGGAAACAAAGTAGAGGATTTTGGTGTAGGATTTTATACCAAATATGGCGACGGCGGAGTCGATTTAAGTCCAATTGCGGACCTAATGAAGTCAGATGTGTATGCTTTGGGGGCATTTTTAGCGATTCCGGACTCAATTTTAACAGCTGCGCCTACAGATGGATTATTTGGCGACAACAGAACAGATGAAGACCAATTAGGCGCCAGTTACGATGAACTTGAATGGGCGATGTTGGCCGCGGAGTCAGGAAAGACGCCAGCTGACTTCAACGGGAGAGAAAAATCTGTCTTTGAAATTTATAACCGTTTAAACACCAGCAACAAGCATAAAATGGATGCAATTCCGGTTTGTTTAATACCAAAAACGTTAAAATAAAACTTTTTAACATTTGTGTGTAATTAATTACAGAATTTATTTATTAATTTTACCGTTCCAAAAAACATGAACAATTCTAAAAAGGTAAAATTATGATTAAAGTATGTCTAGCAGACAATCATCCTGTTACGCACTTTGGCGTTAAGTCTTATTTTAAAGACCACGATCAAATTTCAATTGTTGCCAATGTCGGCAATTTTTCAATGGTTAGAGATATTCTTCAGACGAAGGAGATTGATATCCTAATTCTAGACTTAGAGTTAGAAGGTCTTTCGAGCATCTTTGAAGTTAAATCGATCCTGAAGAATTTCCCAAAGACAAAAATTGTGATTTTCAGCGACCTGGCTGAACAAATGTATGCTCCAAATGCCATTAAAGCAGGAGTTTCCGGGTATGTACACAAAACAGAAAAACTTGAAACATTAGGTCTTTCTATTATTAAAGTACATGAAGGAAAAATCATTATCAACGAAACTGTTCGCAAAAACATGGCCCTTATTGCTAAACAAAGCAAGAGCGAACGTCTTTACAGAAAGCTTTCGAATCGTGAAATTGAGGTTTTACGTTACTTAAGTGACGGTAAGAAAAACAATGAAATCTCTAAAATCTTAAATCTGAACGAAAAAACGATCAGTACTTACAAACTAAGATTATTGACTAAATTAAACGTTACCAATTTAGTTGACTTAGTAAACAAAGCTAAGACTTTAGAAATTATTTAATGGTATCGCGACATTACTCTTCCTAGTTTTTTCGAAAATGCATTAACTAATTTTGAGTAATCAACGACCATCGACAAAAGCTCTGTATTATCTGAATTATCAGGTTGTATAGAGCTTTTTAATTCTTCTATGATTTTATCAACCAGATACCAGCGCATAGACATAATGGTTTCGGTCACGTATTGTGCAATACCCGCTTGTTTGTCTTTCGCAAAAATATTTTGTCCTTCCCAATTGTGTAGTGACACTTTTTCATCTTCCATCAAGATATCCGTCACTTCCTGAGCAAAATCTGGCTGCAGACGCATTAAATATTGCTCCAGACTGAATTTTTCATTTTGATGATAGAAAGCCATGATATCCGTAAAAATATCCCGAAACAAATTATTCGAAAGCTCTACCTCATCTTCCTGCAAACTCAGGTAAATTCGTTGATGCACTTTATATTCCCTTTTTTCAGAAATCATTTCGATCTCTCCTTCTTCATTGCTTTTTAAAAGCACATCTTCAAATACTTCCGTTTTATCTCCGTAAAGCAATAAAATTTCTATTACCTTTCGCTCCAGACGGTATAATATATCAACCTTTTCGGTTTGTTGTGGTGCTGTATATCCCGGCTCTCCCGGATAATCCTCTGGTGGCCCGTTTCTTGGATCTTCCGGATCTCCTCCTGAATATCCTGTATTATTTGGCTTTTGGTTTCTGAAAACTTCAAAAGGCTTTTGTTCCTGCTTTTGCTTTTTATTCGCTTCCGCAATATCTTTCTGAATCAGCTGAGATAAAGTACTCACCAATACCTGCTCGGAAATATCCATAATCCGGGCACATTCCTGAGTATAAATTTCACGCTGGATACGATCCGGTATTTTAGAAATACTTGTTACCATATCCCTGATCAAATCGGCTTTCTTTATCGGATCGTTTTTAGCATCTTTCATTAAGAGCGAGGCTTTAAACTGGATAAAATCTTTGCTGTTTTCTTCCAGATAAGCCACTAAATCGTCATGCGAATTTTTTCTGGCAAAACTATCCGGATCTTCTCCGTCAGGAAAAGCACAAACCCTTACGTTCATTCCTTCCTCCAGAATCAAATCAATTCCACGGATCGACGCGCGCAATCCGGCAGCATCTCCATCAAAAAGAACAGTGATGTTTTTAGTCAGTCGATTGACCAGCCTGATTTGATCCGGCGTTAAAGCTGTTCCGGATGAAGCCACAACATTTTCTATTCCGGCCTGATGAAACTGAATTACATCTGTATACCCTTCAACCAAATAACAATTGTTCTGTTTTGCTATGGATTGTTTGGCCTGAAAAATTCCGTAAAGTACTTTACTTTTATGGTAAATATCACTTTCCGGCGAGTTTAAATATTTTGCTGCTTTTTTATCATTTGTTAAAATACGCCCTCCAAAACCCAATACACGTCCGGACATACTTTCTATAGGGAACATCACACGACCTTTAAAACGGTCAAAAGGACGATCTTCTCTGGCAATTGTCAGACCGGTACTTTCCAGGAATTCCAGTTTGTATCCTTTACCCAAAGCTTCTTTGGTCAGGGCATCCCACGTTTCCGGTGAATAACCTAAAGAAAACTTTTTGATGGTTTCATTGGTAAACCCTCTTTCCTTAAAATATGAAAGTCCGATTGCCTTTCCTTCTTCTGAATTTAAAAGTGTTTTATGAAAATATTCTTTTGCAAATTCCGAGACCAGATACATGCTTTCGCGAACATCGGTCATGGCTTTTTCAGCATCGGTTTGTTCTGTTTCTTCAATCTCAATATTGTATTTCCTGGCCAGATAGCGAATGGCTTCCGGATAGGTAAACTGGGAGTGCTCCATCAGGAATTTAACAGAGTTCCCTCCTTTTCCGGTACTAAAATCTTTCCAGATTCCTTTGGCAGGCGACACCATAAACGACGGAGAGCGCTCGTCAGAGAAAGGACTCAATCCCTTGAAATTACTTCCGGCTCGTTTTAAATTGACAAAATCACCAATAACCTCCTCTACACGAGCAGTTTCAAAAACAGTATCAATTGTATTTTGTGAAATCAAAACGTAAAATATTTTTAAAGTTGAGAGCCTGTAAAAGTAAACAAAATCTTCCCTGAAATGTAACGATTTCAAATAAAAAAAAGTGCTTCTCCCGAAGCACTTCTCACTACCTAAACTTAATCATACTTAATTCAAATCAAATCGTAACCCTAGTGAAATATTATTTTCATCGATTAAATTATCCTGAAATAAAGGATTCAAATCATATTTTAAATACAAACTCATTTCTTTATAACCAACGTAGGAACTCAGTCCGTAAATAAAATTATTTACATTATAATCGCCTTTTATAGTGGTTTTATATTTTAAATCTTCCTCTTCAAATTTTAGGATTTGCTTGGATTTTACATTGATTCCCGCGTAACCTCCAATCCCGAAACGGAAACTTTTATGTGTTCTGAAATAGGTCTTTCCATTACTTTCTTTTGGTCTTGTAAAATCAAATTCCAAATGCACCGGCAAAACGATATACACATTTCTAAAACGAGATTCATCCATATTTATCGCGTTCACTTCAAGATTAGTCTGATTTCCGTCTACCACAAAACTGCGGTTATCCGTTGGACGAATATTGTTATACATTACCGAAAGACCGTATTTGGCATGTAACAAATTATCATTTTTCATTAATCTTGAATTATAGGTAAAACCCCATTCGTAAAAATGCGACCCTATAAAACTATACCTGGAATCCTGAAGTTTTCCATCGATCATTGTATTGTTCAAACCCATTGCAAATACAAACTGCGAGGTGGTTCTTTTTTCACCGTGAATAGAATCTTTGCTTCTTTTCTTACCGCTCCAGTCTTTATCGTTCCAATGAATAATCAGAGTATGTTTGCTGATCGAATCTCCTTCTTTGATTTTGCCATCTACTTTTTGCTGTACCAAATCATTAAGTTCGTTTTGGGCCAAAGTAACTTTTTCTTCAATAATTACGGCTCTTGCTTCAGCCAGTTCTTTTTTGCGTTTATCCGCTTGTTCCTGCGTGATTTTGCCTTCTGAAAACTGAACATTTACAGCTTCGATTTCTTCTTTTAATGCTTGTTTTTCTTCTTTGGTGACTTTCTCGATTTTATTGGCAATTTGCTTTGCTCTTGACTCAAAAGTTTCCTGACCCAATACCTTACTTACAAATAAGAAAACAAGGATGACGAGATAAATAGTAAAATTTTTCATGATTGATTGATTTTTTAAAATTGATTGATGATATTTTTTAATTGTTTGATCGTTTATGGTTGATTGTTTATTTTTTATTCCTTCTGATTTCTGTTTGCCAGCGCGACTTTTACGGTTTGGTAGTTTTTATTGACTTTGGTAATTACTTTTTCTCTAAACGAAAGTTCCAATTCGCCATCGACCTGATTTAATAAAT
The DNA here is from genome assembly GCF_004345565.1 of Flavobacterium circumlabens. Lineage (GTDB taxonomy): Bacteria > Bacteroidota > Bacteroidia > Flavobacteriales > Flavobacteriaceae > Flavobacterium > Flavobacterium circumlabens. Next base: position 137,208 of record NZ_SLWA01000010.1, read on the forward strand.
CGCTGGCATTGACTTTAATTTTTGCTTTGGGTTTAACCGTATTTTCTGCAACCACAGTTTTTTCTGCAGTGTTTAGCAACTGATCTGCCGTTTCGTTTTTAACTGTTTCAGGTGCCGTAATTTGATTGTTAAGGGATGGTGATTGTTGATTTTTTTGATTGATGACTGAAACCTCCGCTATTGGATTTGCTGTATTCTTAACTACTTTAATTCCTTTTTGATTTGAAATTTTTTCTTCTTTTTTTGAATCGCCTGCGTCCTGAGTTGGTTCTTTTTCTGAAACTGCTATTTGGTCTTTATTCGCATCTGTCTCTTTAAAACCTAGTTTAACAACGGAATCTTTTTGACTATTATCTTCAATAACCACTTGATTTTTTTGAAGTTCTACCTTTTTTTCCTGATTAAAAAAGAAAGTCCCTACCATTAAAAACCCCACAATACTGGCGGCGATATACAACCATCTATTTTTATTTTTTGGTTTCTTTTCTTCGGCGACACTCAACATGGCATCTAATCGGTCCCAAGCTTTTTCGCTTGGTTCGATCCTGCGCTGATTTAGTTTTTCACGGAAATCCTTTTCAAAATTATTCGGTTCCATTATCTTGTTTTTTTAAGGTATTAATTTGTGTTTGCAGCATTTTTCTGGCGTGCGATAATTGTGATTTCGATGTTCCTTCATTAATTCCTAACATCTTTGCGATCTCATTGTGTTTGTAACCTTCAATAGCGTATAAATTGAAAACCATTTTATAGCCATCCGGTAAAGCATCTATTAAAAACTGAATCTGATCTGTCGAAAACTGGCTGTCGATGGCATTAAAACTTTCTTCCGTATAAATCTCATCTTCGGCAAATTTTACTTTCTTCTGAACTCTTAAATATGATATACATTCGTTAACCATGATTCGGCGGATCCAGCCTTCAAAACTTCCTTTGTTTTCAAATTTGTTTAAATTGGTAAACACTTTCATAAAGGCAGTTATCATTACATCTTCGGCCAATTGAATGTCTTTTATATATTGTCGGCAAACACTCAGCATTTTCGATGAAAACCGACTATAAATCTGTTGCTGTGCTTGTCGATTATTCTCAACAGCCAACTTTATGATTTCGGTTTCTTCTTGATGTAAACGAATAATTTTCATTAATAAGCGTTCAGGTTTTGTTTTTGGAATAGTCTTCTATTAGCATAGACGAGTGAAGTTGTAAAATGGTTGCATGAAGGGGAAAATATTTAAATTTAAAATCCAATGATTATCTGTAAAAATTCCAAATACCAACATTACAGTATTGATATACAAGTAAATACAAGTTTTCATAAAATTCAAAAAATGTAATTATTTTTACCGGAATAATGCCACTCCTACACAAAGTTAATCGAAAGTTATCCTTTGAGTTGCAAACCGTCTTCTAATTTGGTATTTTTGAATGTAATAAAACTGTAGAAATTACAGCTAAAATCCCATAAAGAAACACTTCAGCATAAAATGAAAAATATTGACATCCGAAAAGTAACCCTAAACGATATTGATCAATTACAGCAAATAGGCAAGCAAACTTTTTCTGAGACTTTTTCAGGAGACAATTCTGAAGAGGACATGAACAAATATTTAGAGGAGCATTTTTCAATAGAAAAGCTGACGGCTGAACTCAACAACACCGACTCTGAATTTTATTTCGCTGTTCTTGATACTGCTGTCATTGGATATTTAAAACTAAACTTCGGAGCATCCCAAACAGAATTGAAGGACAGCAAAGCATTGGAAATCGAAAGAATTTATGTGCCAAAAGAATATCACGGTCAAAGTGTAGGTCAGGTTCTTTATGAAAAAGCAATTCAGGTGGCCAAACATAAAAATGTAGATTATGTATGGTTAGGTGTTTGGGAAGAAAATCACAGAGCACTGAGTTTCTATAAGAAAAATGGTTTTACAGAATTTGATAAACACATTTTCAGATTAGGAAATGATGAACAGACGGATATCATGATGAAGCTGCAATTGAAAGCGTAAATTACTTTAAAGCAAAAGGAATAGGATTTCTGAAAAAAAACTGACCTTATTTCTTTCGCTCAATAACATAATTCACCATCAAAATCAAAGCGTCTTTGTATTCAGAATCTTCAAAGTTCTGGAGTAATGCAAGTGCTTCCTGCTGGAATTCGACCATTTTGTTTTCGGCGTAAGCCAAACCATTATTATCCTTTACAAAAGCAATCACTTCTTTGACGCGTTTTTTGTCTTTATTGTGGTTTTTGATGGAGTTAATCAGCCACTTTTTTTCCTGAGGTGTGCAGGTGTTTAAAACGTGAATTAAAGGCAAAGTCATTTTTTGTTCCTTAATATCAATTCCGGTTGGTTTTCCGATGGCTTCTTCGCTATAATCGAATAAGTCATCTTTAATTTGAAAAGCCATTCCGATAAGCTCTCCAAACTTGCGCATGTTCTCGACCTGAATATCGTCTTCAATTACCGATTTTGCACCAAGTGCACAGCAAGCTGCAATAAGTGTTGCGGTTTTTTTTCGGATAATTTCGTAATAAATAGCTTCGGTAATGTCTAGTCTTCTGGCTTTTTCGATTTGAAGTAATTCTCCTTCACTCATTTCGCGAACGGCAACAGAAATAATTCGAAGCAAATCAAAATCGCCATTATCGATAGAAAGCAGCAGTCCTTTTGAAAGTAGGTAATCTCCAACCAAAACCGCAATTTTGTTTTTCCAAAGTGCATTGATCGAGAAAAATCCGCGACGGCGGTTACTATCGTCCACAACATCATCGTGTACTAAAGTTGCTGTATGAATCAGCTCAATTACGGATGCTCCGCGATAGGTTCTTTCGTTTACAACACCTCCTGAAACCATCTTGGAGGTTAAAAAAACAAACATCGGACGCATTTGTTTTCCTTTCCTGTTTACAATATAATAGGTAATACGGTTTAGCAGTGCGACCTTTGAAGTCATCGATTCATGGAACTTTTTTTCAAAAAGTTCCATCTCGTGAAAGATGGGCTGTTTTATTTGAGAAGTAATATTCATTTCGACTCCAAATATACTATTTTTAATAAAAAAACGTTGTCTATTTTAGGTTAGTATAGTAACAATTTAAAGAATAATTAAGAAAACAGACCAAAAGCATTCTTGATTTAATACCAAAACTGACTTCTACTTTATTACGGAAACAAACAGAGCTGAACAATAATAATCCTTTTTTGCCCAAAAAAGCATTAAGAACAAGAATAACTCTCGTTTTTAATGCTTTTTATTTATTTTGAAATTAGAAAATTTATCCTTCCTTATTCGCCAGTTGTCCGCAGGCAGCATCAATATCTTTTCCGCGACTTCTGCGTACTTTACAAACTACTCCAATATTATCTAAGGCTTTTATATACGCCAGAATAGATTCTTCCGAAGCCTGTTGAAACTCACCGTCATCAATTGGGTTGTATTCGATTAAATTGACCTTACAAGGCACATATTTACAAAACTTAACCAGGGCATCAATGGAAGCTTTATCGTCATTGATTCCTTTCCAGACAACATACTCGTATGAGATTTTGTTTTTTGTTTTTCTATACCAGTACTCCAATGCTTCCCGTAAATCCGCTAAAGGGAAATTTTTACTGAAAGGCATGATCCGGGCACGAATCTCATCAATCGCAGAGTGCAGGGAAACTGCCAATTTGAATTTCACATCGTCGTCGGCCATTTTTTTAATCATCTTCGGAATTCCGGATGTTGACACCATGATTCGTTTTGGTGACATTCCCAAACCTTCCGGTGAGGTAATCATATCGATGGCTTTGATGACATTATTATAATTCATCAAAGGCTCACCCATTCCCATAAAAACAATATTGGAAAGCGGATGATTGTAATACAGACGGCTTTCCTTATCTATTGCCAGAACCTGATCGTAGATTTCTCCCGGTTCCAGATTTCGCATTCTTTTTAATCTTGCGGTCGCACAGAAATTACAATCCAGACTACAGCCCACCTGGCTTGAAACACAGGCCGTTGTTCTGGTTTCGGTAGGAATCAAAACAGATTCTACCACCAGACCATCATGTAAACGAACGGCATTTTTTACGGTTCCGTCACTGCTGCGCTGCATGGTATCTACCTTAATATGGTTGATTACAAAATTATCCTCCAACATGGCCCTGGTAGGTTTCGCTACATTGGTCATATCATCAAAACTGTGTGCTCCTTTACTCCATAACCATTCATAGACCTGGTTACCACGGAAAGCTTTGTCGTTATTGGCGACAAAAAAATCCCGTAATTGATCTTTTGATAAAGCTCGTATGTCTTTTTTCTCGATTTGCATGGTGCAAAGTTAATCACTTTTGTTATTTTTTCCTGATTTTTATAACCATTCTTAGTTAAAACCAAAAGAAGGAAACTATTTTTTTGAAAATTTCTACTGCTGTATTGAATCTAAAACCTTTACCTGCTCACTTTCTTTTTTCCAGATTGTTCTTTTTTTTGACTTTGAAAATTCCTCAAAATTAAAAAGAAAACTCTATTCAAATAAAAAACAATTATACCTATAACAATCAGTATTTTAACTTATAGAAATATCTTTTTAGAAAGAAACACTGACCCAAAAACACTTCTTTACGATTTTATTATAAGTCTTTAATAAAATCCTGGCCATGATTTTTATCAGCTCTTTTCCTATTCAGTCGTAATAAATTTGATCCAAGAAAAAGACAGCTGTTTATATCATCTCAAAAACAAGCTGAATTAACTAAATACCACATACAGATGAAAACGATCAAATCAATTTTATGGGCAATAGTAATCACATTGTCATTACAGGTAAACGCACAAAGAAGATATAGCGTTGCAAAATCAACTTTTGAAGTTGCAGGAACTTCCAACATACATGACTGGGTAATGCGATCTACGGAAGGAACCGGCAGTGCCATTTTTACGGTTACGGATTCTAAACTGACGGACATTAAAAATTTAACGATTACATTATTAGCCGAAAGCATAAAAAGCAGCAAAACAAGCATGGATGATGTGGCTTATGAAGCTTTAGATACCAAAACATACAAAAACATCAGGTACGTTTTAAAAGCTGCTGAAAAACTAAACGAAACCACCTGGCTGTTAACCGGAACTTACACCATTGCAGGTGTCAGTAAAGATTATAAAACCCAGATAAAAATAACAACCAATGATAATGGCACTTTTACATTACAGGGCTCTAACCGAATGACTTTTCTTGATTTTGAAATGACACCTCCAACAGCAGCTCTTGGAGTGGTTAAAGCAGGCAAAGAACTAACCGTCTTATTCCATATTACTTTAACTGATTACGCTAAAAATGAAAATGTTCTGGTAATCAAATAGTAACAAACTATGCTGTTTTTAAAATTAAATTATTTTAAAAAAAAATTAAGCTTCAGCTCTAAAAAACAAAATTCTGGCACGAGAATTGTCTTTCTGTCGACAGAAAGATAATCTTACAAAGAGCTCAATCATTTTAAAATTTGTACTTTTATTTTTTCAGCTTTATAACCTTTATATTTTATCAACTTTAAAAATTTAATTAATCATGAAAAAACAAATTTTAAGCTTAGCTCTTATTGCTTTATTGGGATTCACTGCACAATCATGCGATAACAAAAAAGAAACGAAACCTGAAGAAGAATTAACTCTTGGAAACAAAGTCGATACCCTGACAAGTGATATCGAAGAAGTAAAAGACAGTGCTGTAGTTAAAGCCGAAAATGCTGCCGCTAAAGCTAAAGAAGCTTCAGAAAATGCTGTACAGGACGCAAAAGATGCCACTAAAAAAGGGGCTGATAAAGTAGAAGCCGCTGCAAAAGCAGCTAAAGACGGAACTGTAAAAACAGCTAAAGATGTAAATGAAGCTTTGAAAAAATAATTTTTTTTAGAATTCAAAACTGAAACCATTCGTAACAACGAATGGTTTTTTTATGCAAAAAAGTTACACGATATTTTTTGTATTTTTGTGCTTTAAATTTAGAAGATCATCCCATGCATTTTATATCACAGGAATTAGAAGATTACATCGAACAGCATTCTGAAAACGAACCGGAGTTATTGGCGAAATTAAATAAGGAAACGTATCAAAAAATACTTTTGCCGAGAATGTTGAGCGGGCATTTTCAAGGTCGTGTTTTAAGTATGTTATCAAAACTGATTCGCCCTGTAAACATCCTTGAAATTGGAACCTATACAGGTTATGCCGCTTTGTGTCTGTGTGAAGGAATGCAGGAAAACGGGCAACTGCACACCATTGACATCAAGGAAGAATTAATGGATTTTCAACGTAAATACTTTGATGCATCTCCATGGGGAAATCAAATTTTTCAGCATTTAGGAGAAGCAGTCGATATCATTCCGGGGCTGGATGTAAAATTTGATTTGGTTTTTATTGATGCTGACAAAGAAAACTACCTCAACTATTGGGAACTAATTGTTCCGAAAATGAATAAGGGCGGAATTATTCTGTCTGACAATGTTTTATGGAGCGGTAAAATCCTGGAACCGGTACATCCTAATGATGTGAGTACAAAAGTGCTTCTGGAGTACAATTTACTTCTTAAGAATGATCCGAGAGTTGAAACGGTTTTATTGCCTATTCGTGATGGTTTGACCGTTAGCAGGGTGCTTTAGATATCTCCCTTTTTATAAAAAATTAATTACAAAATGAAATATCTAAGCGAAATAAATACTGAAGGTTTTACAATAATTGAAAATGTTTACAGCGACGATGAGATTGAGAAGATAATCTCTTTGATTGAAAATACCACTGAAAAGAAAACTGAAAATACAACTTTTAGAAAATCTCAGGATTTATTTGCGATCAGGCAGTTTCATAAAGAAATTCCTGAAACTTTAGCTTTTATTTTTAATAAGAACTTAAAAAACATTATCGAAAATACTTTTGGAAAAGGATATTTCATCACCAAGTCAATCTATTTTGATAAACCTGAAAAATCAAATTGGTTTGTTGCTTACCATCAGGATTTAACGATTTCTGTGGATAAAAAAACTGAAATCGAAAATTTTGAAAACTGGACTGTAAAACAAAATCAGTTTGCTGTTCAGCCTCCTGCTGCAATTCTTGAGAAAAATTTCACCATAAGAATTCATATGGATAAAACTACAAAAGAAAATGGTGCTTTAAAAGTGATTAACAATTCCCATTCCAAAGGAATTTTCAGAGTCGAAAATCTGGAGATTGAAAATGAAACCATTTGTGAAGTTGAAAAAGGGGGCATCATGATTATGAAACCTTTACTTTTTCACGCTTCCAATAAAACAACAAATAACGAAAGAAGGCGCGTCATTCACATCGAATTCAGCAACCAACAACTTCCAGACGGATTGGACTGGAGCGAAAAAGATTCTATTCGAAATTAAATAATTATTTTAAGGCAATGATACAATAAGACTTTGAGTTTTTCCAACGTCAGCCTAGACGCTTTTTTCCAGAATTGTATCCGGAAAATATTGTGGTTTTAATTTTTTATAAACTAAATAAAGTAAAAAACCGAAAAGTGCTCCGAAGAAATAACCCGTAAGAATATCTCCCGGATAATGTAGTCCCAGGTAAATACGGCTGTAAGCGAAAATTAAGGGCCACAAGAACAGGAATCCCAAATATTTAAAATGGCGTTTTAAAACTAAGTATAAAAAGGTTGCTACAGCCATTGTATTTGCAGCGTGACCTGAGAAAAAACTAAAGGATGTCCTAACCTGAACAATTCGGATAAACGATTTGATTTCAGGATTGTTACAGGGACGCAGACGCTCAAAAGTATGTTTAAACAAGTTGGTGGTCTGGTCTGTAAAAGCAATTAGAATGGCAATAAAAAGTAATAAATACAAGGTTTGTTTTCCTCCAATTTTTTTATAAATAAGAAAAAACAGGAATAAAAAAAGCGGTGTCCAATACAATTGATTTGTAATGATCAGCCATAATTTATCGTAATTTTCAGAACCTAAACCATTAAGATACACAAAGAGTCTGGTATCTAATTCTTGTATTTTTTCGAGCATTATCCTTGGCGTTTTACAGGTCCGGAAATAGAGTCAATGTCTTCTTTTACTTTATTGATTTCTGTAGCAGTATCACCCAATAAATTACTTGATAAATTAGTAGTATCTCCCAGCAAATTCGTTTTTGCATCGTTAATCTGGGCATTGATATTTCCGGTGATATCGGTCAAAGATTTCGCATCAAGACCATTAGCCTCAGCTCCTTTCTGAATTTCGCTTTTAATATCGTTGGTTGCATTTTTTAACTGCGCCATCGCCTTACCCATTGTACGGGCAATTTCCGGCACTTTGTCTGAACCAAAAAGCATTAATACTATAAACAATATAAAAACTAGTTCTCCTCCTCCTATACCAAACATATCTTTTATTTTTATGTGCCACAAAGATATTAAATTTTGTAGCCGAGAGTTTTAAAATTTACTTAAAAAGAAGCTCTAAGTACTATTTATTTTAACCGCAAAGTTCACAAAGATGCGGAAAGGTGTGCAAAGGAAATTTTTCCATTACTGCCTATTGTCTTTGTGAACCCTGTAGTTAACTTTTATTTTTAGTCAAATTTTGATTTCTGCTCTACTTTTGGCCAGGAATTATTGGTAACATCAATATCAGCAGTCATTAATTTCGGATCGATCTGAATGCTTTTGATTGCTTTTTCGGTTGCATAAACTTTCTTGGCCGTATCATTATTTTTTCTCCAGATTTGTGCCGGATATTGAAAGTTTTGAACAGAACCATCTTCGTAAGTGATCTCCACCAAAATTGGCATGATCATTCCGCCTGGTTTGTTAAACTCAACTTCATAGAAATATTTAGGAGATTTCAAACCTGCCTTCTCTTCCGCTGTAAAAGTCTGATCCACGTAATCCGCCAATAGCTTAACATCTTCAACTTTTAACGCTTTTTTCTTAGACGTATTTACTTCGGTATTATCTCCGGACACTAAGTAAACAAATGGACCTTTTTCGAATCCGAAACGTCCTTTTCTAACTTTTACATCTTTAATATCTGCTGTTGGCGTATCAGAAACGTAATATTGTTTCACTTCTTTGATTCCGATATCTACAAAATCTGTTGAATAAAACCATCCTCTGAAAAACCAGTCTAAATCTACTGCAGAAGCATCTTCCATAGTTCTGAAGAAATCTTCAGGAGTCGGATGCTTGAATTTCCATCTGTTGGCATACGTTCTGAATGCATAATCAAACAATTCTCGTCCCATCACTACTTCCCTTAACATATTAAGTCCTGTAGCCGGTTTTCCGTAAGCGTTATTACCAAACTGTGCAATGGTTTCAGAGTTTGACATAATTGGCTCTAAAAACTTTTGATCCCCACTCATGTAAGGAACAATATTTTTCGCAGGTCCACGTCTTGAAGGGAAATTAGGATCTAATTCCTGCTCTGCCAAATACTCCAAAAACGAATTTAAACCTTCGTCCATCCAGGTCCATTGACGTTCATCTGAATTTACAATCATCGGGAAGAAAGTATGACCCACTTCGTGAATTACAACACCAATCATTCCGTTTTTAACTTCTTTACTCGTCACCCCGTTTTCGTCAGGACGACCAAAATTCCAACAAATCATCGGATATTCCATTCCCTGATCTTCTGCTGAAACAGAGACTGCTTTTGGATAAGGATAGTCGAAAGTATGTGAAGAATAACTTTTTAAAGTATGTGCCACTGTCATTGTTGAAGTTTCTCCCCAAAGCGGATTTGCTTCTTTAGGATAAACGGATTCTGCCATAACAATTTTACCCCCTAATTTTACAGCCATTGCATCGTAAATGAATTTTCTTGAAGAGGCAATTCCGAAATCACGTACGTTTTTAGCGCTGAATTTCCATATTTTTTTCTTTTCAGAGAACCCTTTTTCAGTTGCTTCAGCTTCAGCCTGCGTTACAATTACTACTGGCTTATCAAATGATTTCTGAGCTTGTTCGTAACGTTTTACCTGTTCGGCCGTAAAAACTTCGGCTCTGTTGGTTAACTCTCCGGTAGCATCAATAACGTGATCTGCAGGAACAGTAATGTTCACATCAAAATTTCCGAAAGGCAGCGCAAACTCTCCGCTTCCCCAGAATTGCATGTTTTGCCATCCTTCAACATCGTTGTAAACGGCCATTCTTGGGTAGAACTGTGCAATTACATATAATTTATTTCCGTCTTTTTCAAATAATTCATAACCGGAACGTCCACCTTCTTTTCTATAATTATTGATATTGTACCACCATTTTATAGCCAATGCAATTTTTTCACCCGGTTTTAAGGGAGTTGCCAGATTAATACGCATCATGGTTTCATTAATGGTATACGACATTGGATTCCCTTTAGCATCTTTAACCTGTTCGATATTGAAACCGCGCTCTAAATCTTTTTTCAGATACTTGCCCGAAAACCCGTCAAGTGGTAAAACCTGATTTATTTTTTCGCTTTCAGCCAAAGAAGTCTGAGTGTTTGCTTTAGCCTGGTTCTGATCTAACTGAATCCATAAGTATTCTAAACTATCCGGAGAATTATTTGAATACGTAATAACTTCAGAACCCGTTAATTTTGAGTTCTTATCATCTAATTCAATATCAATTTTGTAATCTGCCTGTTGTTGATAATAAGCAGGTCCGGGTGCACCGGAAGCGGTACGAAACATATTAGGCGTTGCCAGTAAATCGTACATCTGGCTAAATTTGTTCGTATCGTATTTACCTTGTTGTTTGGGTGCAACAGGTGCTGACTTCTCCTGAGCTATCATCATAGCAGGGAAAAGTAGTAATAAAGAAAGCTTCTTCATAAATGCTTTTTGGTTTTTTTTGAGGTTGTGAAAATAACAATTAATATGATAATTCTACCTATCAATTAATACTTTAACACTTCTTTCCTTGAAGATTCTGTAAAAAGAACACTCTTTTTGATTCCAAATGCTGAAACATGTGTAATATTCTGCTGTTCGCTATTCCAATCCACTAAAACAGAGTTCGAAATTTCAATTGTTTTGAATTTATCGATGTCTTTTATTCGCGAATAACAAACTAAAACGTCACCTGCTTCTACTTCTTTAGACAAGAACGTAATCGTTTTGAGCTGACCGTCTGTCTTTACAGAAAAATTATCGGCAAGGTATTTTTTCAACAGATCAATATCAGCCTGAGTTTCCCTGTCTGTACCCACAAAGGTTTTTTTATGGTACTTTTTTTCCATCCCGTTATTCAGATCATCAACAAAAATACGGGAGGTAATCTGGATCATCTTTTTCTCAGTCACATAATTAACCTGAAAAACACCCATGTAAAACTTATGAAATGTAAACGCCGAAAGTGATAAAAATAAGACCCCGATTAAAGGATAAACTAATTTATTTTTCATTTTTGAATAATAGTAGCTTTTTTAAACTCTTTATTTTTATTGACCATAAAATCCATCAATTGGAATTTATCGTCCGGTTTTAAATATTTTTTTGATTCAGCATCGTTGGAGCAGTACATTAAAAACAGCTCAATTTCGTCCGGTTTCAAATCCAGGGTTTTACTGAAAAAATCTGGTGTAAAATTATCTTTCGCATATTCTGCAAATGCAATATCAGAAATCACATCTTCCTGTACATCTTCTTTTTTACGCAGCAGTTTCTTTACATCCTTAAAAATACGCACAAAATCGGTTCCGTATTTAATGGTCTGATCCGAGTACATCGCTGTATTTTTTGCGGTGGATTGTTTATCATCTTCAAATTGCATGTCTACAAACTTCTGAGACCCGCCATCCAATGATTTCACTTTTAAATCTTTATGAACCACAACCTCTTTCAACTGATTGTTTACCAAATCTAATTTTACTGAAAAAAGTATCTGAGAGCAGTCTTTCTCTGTAAGAACAATCTTTTTAGACTGAAACGCCAAACCCGAAAACAACAATGTATCTTTTGGTTTCGCCATAATATCAAACAATCCGCCAGCTCCGATAAATGTTCTGACATTTGCATTGATATTCATTACATAACCACTTTCTATGGCAAGAAAATCATTTAATACCTGACCGTGCAATGATTTTCTTGAATTGCTCTGACCTAAAACGATTTGACAAAATAAGCACGCGATAAGTATTCCTAATTTATTTTTCATTTTCTAGAATTATTAAGTATTTTCTGGCTAGTTCGGTGATCAAAAACATGCTCATTGTTTTGTTCTTTGTATTCAAAGATACAGCAAATTCGGCATCATCTACACAATATAATTGAAATCCTTTTATATCATCCAACGGAATTCTCAAACGATTCGTATAATAATCCTCTTCAAAAAGATATTCTATTTTTCTGAAAAGAGCTTCTTTTTTCTCTACATTAGCTTCTTTTTTCAACATAGTAGTCCGACCCGAAATACTATTCAGCAAGTTATCTACCGAGGTTGAAGTTGCGGTATACACTTTTCTTTCAGCCGGCGTATATTTTTTTTGTCCATATTGAATAATCCCTAAATTTTCGGCAGTAATATTGGCATTTTCATTTACAATTACTTCTTTCAGTTCAACTTCATTAGCTGTCATTTTAATAAGAAGCACAGCCTCACTTAAATCTTCTGTTGTAATGCGACGTTTGACCGGGTCTAAATTAACGGCCGAAAAAACCAGCACATCCCCTTCTTTCGCCACAATAGAAAATCGACCGTCTTTATCTGAGACCGTTGAAACCTGACTGTTATTATTGATAATATTCACTCCTTCAACTGTTACAGACTGCTGCAAAATCTGCCCCAGGATTTCTTTTGGCGCAGCCGACTGGCCAAAAGTGATTTCGGCAATGAATAAAAAGAGGGCCAGTAAAATATTATTTGTTTTCAATCGCTAGTATTTCTTTATATTTCACCGCTAATTCGCCCAGCAAAAATTCAGTTGATGTTTTATTTTTGGAGTTCAAAACAATCGTAAATTTATCATTATCAACAGCGTAATACTCGAATCCTTTTACATATTCAGCAGGAATTGAGAGCCTGTTCACAAAATGATCCAGGCTGAACATGCTTTCCAAAAGTTTCATGAAAAATTCTTTTTTCTCTACTGCCACTTCTTTCTTCAGCATTGCCGTCCTGCCTGATAAAAAATTTAAGAAAGGGTCTGCCGAAATTGATCCTCCTGCCATTCCTCCGGCGCTCGCAGTTGGATTCAGAGCATTGGCCGTATGTAACTTTCTCTCTGCTTCCGTATAGGATTTTTGCCCCTGCGGAATAATTCCCAAAGAGACTGCATTAATATTATTATAATTTCGAACAATTACCTCCTGCAACTGATGTACTACCAAATTTAATTTTACGGAAAAATTGAGATCCGAAAAATTTTCCTGTGTCAATACGGTTCTGTTTTCTTTAAATTGTATGGAAGAAAAAACAAGTGTGTCTCCTGCCCTGGCTTTGATCGAAAAAGTTCCGTCGGCATTTGTTGTAACCATACTTTCTGTTTCGGCATTTACCACGTAAACACCTTCCAAATCATAGGTATTGGACGTTATCTTTCCATTAATAATGATACGTTCCTGATTTTGCCCCCATATAGTCTGGCTCAAAACAATAATAAAAAGACATAAAAACTTATCGCTCAAAATAAAAAAATTAGATTTATTCTTAAAAGTGTAAAAATATCTTAATGTCTTCCAAATTTAATACTAACGGCATGGTAAAAATATGTTAATTAAAGTTTGAAATTTCAACATCAAAAAAGAGTTTTTAATATCTTTAACGACATCAATCTGAGTTAAAATTTTATGAAAAGCATTATTATCGCCAGCACTTCTACCCTACACGGAGGCAGCTATTTAGAATACTTACTACCTACACTAAAACAACATTTCGCCAACTGCAAAAGCATTTTATTTATTCCATTTGCGAGACCGGGCGGAATCACACACGACGAATACACTGAAAAAGCAGCCGCCGCCTTTGCAACAATCAATATTGCCGTAAAAGGAATTCATGAATTTGAAAATACAGAAAGCGCCATAAAAAATGCAGAAGGTATTTTTACAGGAGGCGGAAATACTTTTCTTCTGGTAACACAATTGTACCAGCAAAACATCATGAAGCTTCTTTCTGAGACAGTGAAAAACGGAACTCCCTATTTAGGAACCAGTGCAGGAAGCAATATTTGTGGTTTATCGATGCAAACAACCAATGACATGCCTATTGTTTACCCTCCAAGTTTTCAAACTTTAGGATTAATTCCTTTCAATTTAAATCCGCACTATTTAGATCCCGAAACACAGTCCAAGCATATGGGAGAAACACGCGAAACAAGGATTAAAGAATTTCATGCCTTCAATTCCATACCTGTTTTAGGATTACGGGAAGGAAGCTGGCTGGAAGTAAAAGGAAGCAGGATTACTTTAAAGGGAGATCTATCCGCTCGTCTATTTTTGAAAAATCAAAATCCGGAGGAATTAGCAACTGAAAGTGATTTGAGCAATCTAAACTAATTTGTAACCCTATAAGGGATGTAAGTTCATTTAAGTAAGGCTGACAAAAAACTTACAATAACTTACATCACTTATAGGGTTTTAAAAAAAAAGCATAAAAAAAAATCCCCAAACAATTTGCTTGAGGATTTTGAAGAGCGAAAGACGAGGCTCGAACTCGCGACAACCAGCTTGGAAGGCTGGAGCTCTACCAACTGAGCTACTTTCGCATTAACAGGGTGCAAATGTAAAACAATTAAATCATTTAAAAAAACAAAAATCAATAATTATTTTAACTTTGATAAAAAAACCGAAACAATTAAGTTTCGGTTTTTTAGAGCGAAAGACGAGGCTCGAACTCGCGACAACCAGCTTGGAAGGCTGGAGCTCTACCAACTGAGCTACTTTCGCATTACTGTGGTGCAAATATAAAAAATAAGTTAAGTTCAAAACAAGCTTTTTTTCAAAAAAAATCAATTAAAAACAACAATTTTCCATAACCTATTTAAAATTAAAAAGTTATACATTTATTTTATTTAAACAAATCATGAATATCATTCAAGAAATACAATCAAAAGAAACTTATATTGTTCGTCACCCTGTTTTAAGAAAAGGAAAACCTCTGGAAAGTTGCCTCTTCGAGGGGGATGATTTAGAAACTACACATCATTTCGGCCTATTTCTTGACAGTGAATTAATAGGAATTATTTCGTTATACTCGAAAATCAACACTACCTTTGCACAGAAAAATCAGGCTCAGATCCGCGGAATGGCGGTTTTAGAGCAACACCAGAAAAAAGGAATTGGTGAAGCTTTGGTCAAACATTGCGAAAACTATTGCCTGCAAAAAAACACAGACCTGATTTGGTTTAACGCCAGAACAGCTGCTGTTGGATTTTATCAAAAAATGAATTACAAAACCGTTGGCGAAGCATTTGATATCAAAGATGTGGGCGAACATTATTTAATGTTTAAAAAATTGTAACATGAAGAAACTTTATCTTTTATTAGTATTATGCATTTTTATCGGCTGTAAAGATAAGCCGAAAGCTGTTCCTGTAAAAAAAAGCCAGCCTGCAATCATACTTACTGATGAAAGAACAGTTCAAATCGATACCGCAAAAATCAATGCTTTTAAAAGCGAAACACTGAAACAATTTTATAATTCTTCTGAAAATAAAACGGTTTGGGGAAATCTTAAAAAAAGAACCTACATTTTATCTTTATTGAAAAAATCAGACGAACTGGGTTTAAATTCAAATGATTATAAAATTGGAAAACTCGAGAAACTGGAGAAAAGGATAAGTGCCCTGAGCGATGCTGATTTAGCCACTTATGACATATTGCTTACTTATAATTTTGAATTATACTTAACCCATTTGTACAAAGGCAAATTAGATCCAAAAAAATTATACGGCAATTGGGATTTGGCAGAGAAACCATTTGATGTAAACAATACACTGATAAAAGCATTCAATAAAAACAAACTGGACAGTATTGCAGATCGTCTTCAATCGAAATCAGATACCTACAAACAATTACTGAAAGCACTTGAGATCATTAAAACTTTTCCGGAGGACAATATTGGCAAGATAGAATCTGCTGAAAAAATAACACTCCATGACACCAATCCTGCTTTAATAAATATCAAAAAAAGACTTTTATTCTGGAAAGACATGTCCGGAAGAAAGGATAGCCTGACCAAAATTTACGATCAAAAAACTTTCGAAGCTATTAAAAAATTTCAGGAAAGACATGGCCTGGCTGCTGATGGCGTGATCGGAGCAGGAACTATAAGCGCTTTAAATTTTTCTAAAACCAAAAGAAAGGAACAAATCATTGCTAATTTAGAACGCTGGAGATGGTATAATAATGAATTTGCCGAAAATTATTTTATCATCAATATTCCGGATTACAGTTTACATGTTGTTGAAAGCAAAGACACTACCCTGGTTCGAAATGTGGTAGTGGGAACCAGCAAGAGAAAAACACCAATCATAACCTCTAAGCTCAAAACAGTCGTTTTTAATCCTACCTGGACAGTTCCGCCTACAATCCTAAAGGAAGATGTTGTTCCGGCAATGAAACGTAACCGAAATTATCTGGCTAAAAAAAATATTACCATATATGACAGTTCCGGAAATGTAGTAGCACCTGCCGCATGGAATGAAAAAAATCCAGGTAAATACCGTTATGTACAAAGTCCGGGTTACAACAATTCGTTAGGATTGATGAAAATATTGTTTCCAAACCATCACAGTGTATACCTGCACGACACCAATCATCGTAATTATTTTGAAAGAAATAATCGTTCTATGAGTTCAGGTTGTGTGCGTGTTGAAAATCCGTTAGAACTGGCGCGGCATATTTTGGATGAAGAAGGAAATTGGCCTCAAGACAGAATTGATACTATTATCGCTTCTAAAAAAACGATGAGTTTCAAAATCACAAAAAAATACGCCTTATATCAATGGTACTGGACCGCATGGAGCAAAAAAAATCAGCTCATTTTCAGAGCTGATATTTATAATTTAGATTCGGATTTGTATGCTAAATTAAGAAATTAGCTTTTCTTCCATCGCAAAACTTCTTGACGGATGGTAGATGTACAAACACGATTTGTTTTTAATAACTTCAATAATTTTATTAGTCAATTCAACCGGAAGAGCCGGACATCCCTGACTTCTTCCTAATCTTTTATTATTATTGATAAAAGATTCCGACACATAATCTGCACCATGAACCACGACACCTCTTTCGCGGGCATTGTCATTAACACCTCTTTCCAGGCCGTCTAAACGCAACGATGCTCCGTGTTTTCCCTTGTAAATCTCACCAGTGGCATAAAACCCTAAACTGCTTTTGAAAGAGGAATTTGAATTAGAAAATGCCGAGGCAAATTCTTCTCCTGTATTCCTGCCATGCGCAACCAGAGAATGAAACAAAATGGTATTAGTAGACAAATCAATCACCCAAAGACGTTTGGTGTTTGAGGATAAACTAAAATCAATTAACGTTAAAATATCTTTTTGAACGACACCTTTCTCTTTCAATAAGTAAAAACCTTTTAAAGCTTCTGAGAAAGTCCTAAGTTCCGGTAACGAAAAATTGTTGGTTTTTAAAGTGCTGTAAACACTCTCAATTTTTGTGTCAATTGCAAGTTTTTCAACTTTAGCAATACTCTTCGATGTTACCTTTTTTAATTCGATTGTGTTTTTTGAATCTTTACCAAAAGACAATAGTAAAAACACCAATAATGGATAAATTTTGTAAATCATTGAATTCCTTTAGGTTAATAAAAAATTTGGGCATGACAAAAATAGACAAAAAATACAGGGGACAAAATAAAAGTCTGTCAATCAGTGCATTTTTGTTTAAACTTTAACAATTCTAAAACAAAAAATTAGCAAAAAAGCATGAAAACGTTATTTTTACCAGATATTTACTTACAAAAAGTGAAATTGGAATTTTAATTATATAACTTTTTCTGAAAATAATATAAATTTGTTCCCTTGAAATACTCTAGATTAAAGTGTAACAATTATAAAAAAAGACTGTCTATTACTCCGACAATAAATTATTCCAAAAATTACGTTTTAAAAACCACATGAAAAAATTAGTCTTTTTTACTCTCTTTCTTTCCTCGTTGTACTCTTACAGCCAAAAGAAAACTTTGCAGGCACAGCAAATTTTGCAAAGTATTTCCATAGATGGGAAATTAGAGGAACCGGAATGGGAGCATGCAACTATAGCCTCAGATTTTGTCATGTTTGAACCTGATAATGGAAAACCAATCCCTGAGGGAAGAAAAACAGAAGTGAAAGTTTTATACAATAATGACGCTCTTTATATTGGCGCCGTTATGTACGATGATGAACCAAATAAAGTATTAAAAGAAATTTCACAAAGGGATAATTTCGGAACAGCAGATATTTTTGGTGTTTTTATAAACGGTTTTAATGACGGTCAGCAGAATTTTGAGTTTTTTGTGTCTGCAGCCGATGTGCAGGGAGACTGCATCATGACGGATTCCAACGGTGAAGATTATTCCTGGGATGCTATCTGGATCAGTAAAGCAGTACTTACAGATAAAGGATGGACGGTAGAAATGAAGATTCCATATGCCGCTTTGCGTTTTTCGGAAGGCAACAAACAAACCTGGGGAATTAATTTTTTCAGGGAAATAAAAAGGGAACGAAAAAAATATACCTGGTCGTTAATTGATACCAAAATTGGCACTTTTACACAGCAAAATGGGAATCTGGAAGGAATTGAAAACATCAAACCTCCTACCCGATTGTTTCTTATGCCTTATGCTTCTTATTACCTGAACGCTGCTGATGGCCAGAAAACGTATGGCACTATGAAAGGTGGAATGGATATCAAATACGGCATTAACGATGCTTTTACGCTTGATGCTATTCTGATTCCTGATTTTGGACAAGCCAAATACGATGATCAGATTTTGAACCTGGGTCCGTTTGAACAACAATTCAACGAAAACAGAGCTTTTTTTACGGAAGGAACAGACCTTTTTAACAAAGGAGGAATGTTTTACTCGAGAAGAATTGGCGGAAAACCTTCTGTCGAACCGGATTTAAAGGAGAATGAGGAGAGAATTGAAGACCCGCAAAGCGTAAACCTTATTAATGCTTTAAAGGTCTCCGGAAGAACCAAAAAGGGACTTGGAGTCGGGATTTTAAATGCCGTAACCGAAAAAACATTTGCTACTATAAAAGACACTATCACCGGCGAAACCAGAAAAGAGATCGTCGAGCCTTTAATGAATTATAATGTTTTGGTCCTGGATCAGCGTTTTCGTAAAAACTCATCGGTCACTTTTATCAATACAAATGTCACCCGAAATGGTCATTTCAGGGATTCTAATGTGTCCGGTTTGGCCTGGGATTTAAACACAAAAGCAAATACTTATAATTTATCCGGAAATATCAAGTACAGCACTATCAATGATACTGAAGACACAAAAGGACTTTATACCACAATTGGTTTTGCAGAAACCAGCGGAAAATACCGCTATAGTGTAGGGTCTGATTTTGTTACGAAAAATTTTGACCCCAATGATCTGGGAATTAATTTCTATACCAATTATTACAACTTTTACGGAAATGCCAATTACAGGATTCTAAACCCTACCAAGCTTTTCAATACTTTTAAACTCAACTACAATATGTATGCTGAGTATAATAAAGAATCCGGAAAAGTTCAGGAAAGCGATATAAATGTCAACCTTAATCTGACGACCGTTAAAAATAATTATTATGGAGCCGGAATAACCGTTTACACAAAAGGAAATGATTATTACGAACCCCGCGCAGAAAACAGATATCTGATTGTTCCGGGAAGAATAGAAGCATGGGGAAGTATCTCGACCAATTACAATCATAAATTCGCATTGGATCTAAATCCTTCTATTGCTCTTTTTGACGAAAGCGAACGAATGAATTATGGTTTTGATATTGGCCCGAGATATCGTTTTAGCGACAAACTGCTCTTAACGTATACGTTTAGCTTTTTCAGAAAAAACAACAATAAAGGATACATTGACAGTTTTGATAATGACGATAATGAAAATACGCCGGAGGATATTGTTTTTGCTAATAGAAACGTTATTACCTATTCCAATATATTAGGCGGAAAATATGCTTTAAACAGCGCCATGACACTTAATCTTTCCGTACGCCAGTATTGGTCTTATGCGGAGAATAAAGACATTCTGCAACTGGAGCCGGACGGAACTTTAACACCTTATACCGAATATACCAAAAACAAAAACTCGAGTTTTTATTCGTGGAATACCGATTTATCTTATTCCTGGTGGTTTGCTCCCGGAAGTCAGCTTTCGGTTTTATATCGAAATAATGCTTCTAATTTTGAACGTGTTATTGATAAGGAATTCAAAACAAGCGTTACCAATTTGCTTAATAACGATGCGTTAAAACATATTTTTTCTGTAAGTGTCAAATATTTTATTGACTATAATGCTGTCAAAAATAAGATTAGAAACAGAGCTTAGTCTGAATTAATTTTAAAAAATAAAGACTTCTATAATTAAATTAGTATTTTTCAATACAGTTCATTTTATTAAATACAATTGTAACCCGTGCTTACCTGCGCATTTTATAAATGGTTTATCTTTGTAGAAAACAAAAAAATAATGAACAAGAAAGTAATCCTTATGATTTTAGATGGTTGGGGAAAATCTCCTGACCCTAAAGTATCTGCAATAGACAATGCAAATGTTCCTTTTATAAACAGTCTTTACCGAAATTATCCCAGCGCCCAACTTAGAACTGATGGTCTAAACGTTGGTCTGCCTGAAGGACAAATGGGAAATAGCGAAGTAGGTCACATGAATCTTGGAGCAGGAAGAATTGTATATCAGGATTTAGCCAAAATAAATTTAGCCGTAGCACACCAGACACTTGCCAAAGAACAGGTTCTTGTTGATGCTTTTACCTATGCTAAGGAAAACAATAAAAAAGTACATTTTTTGGGATTAGTTTCAGACGGAGGCGTTCACTCCCATACCTCTCACTTACGTGGCTTAATTGATGCTTCGCAGGAATATGGTTTAGAAAATGTTTTTGTTCACGCTTTTACAGATGGTCGCGATGTTGACCCGAAATCGGGTGCAAAATATATTCATGATTTAGAAGATTATATTAAAGATACTCCGGTAAAAATCGCCTCTATCATTGGCCGTTACTATTCGATGGACCGTGACAAGCGTTGGGAACGTGTAAAACTGGCTTATGATTTGCTGGTAAATGCAAAAGGAACCCCATCTCACAATGCCGTTGCAAGCATTCTTGACAGTTATGCCAACCATGTAACTGATGAATTCATTGCACCAATCGTAATGGTGGATGAGGAGGAAAAACCATTGGCAACTATTATTGAAGGTGATGTTGTCATTTTCTTCAATTTCAGGACTGACAGAGGGCGCGAACTTACAGAAGCTTTATCGCAACAAGACTTTCACGAGCAAAACATGCACAAAATAAACTTGTACTATGTTACGCTTACCAACTACGACGAAACGTATCAAAACGTAAAAGTAGTTTACAATAAAGATAATATTACCGAAACGCTGGGTGAAGTTTTAGAGAAAGCGGGTAAAAAACAGATTCGTATTGCTGAAACAGAAAAATATCCGCACGTGACATTTTTCTTTTCGGGAGGAAGAGAAACGCCGTTTGAAGGCGAATCAAGGATTTTAAGAAACTCTCCAAAAGTAGCCACTTACGATTTACAGCCGGAAATGAGCGCTTTTGAGCTTAAAGATGCACTTGTTCCTGAATTAAATAAAGGAGAGGTTGATTTTGTCTGTCTGAATTTCGCTAATGGTGACATGGTTGGCCATACGGGAATTATGAGTGCCGCAATTCTGGCTTGTGAAGCTGTTGATGCCTGTGTAAAAGAAGTGATCGAAGCTGCTTTGGCCAATGATTACACCACGATTGTTATTGCCGATCACGGAAATTGTGAAACCATGATTAACCCTGACGGGAGCCCAAATACGGCACACACCACAAATCCGGTACCTATTATTCTGGTTGACAAGCAACTGAAAAATATCAACGATGGTGTTTTAGGAGATATCGCTCCCACTATTTTAGAATTAATGGGCGTTCAGCAACCAGCTGCAATGACTTGTCATTCACTATTGTAAAAAATACTTTGAAGCATAAAAAAAGAGACAAGTTTTATAATTTGTCTCTTTTTTGTTTCTATCATTACGTTATGTCACCCTGAGCGAAGTCGAAGGCTTTTAACACAGAAAGGGCTTCGATTTCGCTCAGCCTGACATTCGTGTCTTGAAATAAAGGTATTAAACCAAAAAATGGTGATACATCCATTCGACACTATAAATGATAATACCAATTAATCCGCCCACCAAAGTTCCGTTGATTCTTATATACTGAAGATCCTTCCCTATTTCTAATTCTAATTTTTCAGAAACTTCTTTTCCGTCCCAGCTTTTCACTGTAGAGGATATCAGGTCTCCAATTACTTTTTTGTTATTCAGAAGAACCGACAACAAATCGTTTTTGATGAAATTATTGATTTTGTCAATCATCACTTGGTCTTCTTTAAGTCCGTTTCCAAAGCTTTGAATCAAACTGGAAAGATTCTTTTTAATGGAAGACTCATCCCCTTTCTCTAAATCATTCGTTATTGATAGTTTAATCTCATCCCAAATTCCGTTGACATACTCCTGAACTTCTTTTTTTCCGGCAAAATCCATAATCATTGTATTGATTTTCACTCTCATTTCTTCAGAGTTTTTAACTTTATCCAGAAAATTATAAACGTATTCGTCTATTTTAATCCTAATGTCACTTTCCGGATTTTTAGCTTCATCCAGGAAATCCTGTAATCCATTAAAAACCCCTTCTGAAATACTTTTATCAGCCAAGCCAAAACTCAGAAAAGGGGTTGATTCTTTTACTTTTTTTTGAATCAGGTCTTTATTATTACTCAATTCGCTACTCATTACTTCCAGAAGATTGGTCAGCAACTGATCTTTTACATTTCCTTTCTGCAAAGGTTCCAGAGCCAGCGCGACCCAATTCCCGAAATTTATCGATTCCAGTTTTGCAGCAAACTGTACCTGTATAAATCTTTTTACATCTTCATCTTTTATGGTTTTCAGAATGCCGGGAATGACGTTTACGACAACTAAATCAGCAATTTTATTTGCATGCTCTTCCTGCGATAACCAATCGGAAGCTTTTGTAGCAAAGTTAAATTCCTCCAGTTTAATTTCTAATTTTTCACGATTCAGGAATTCTTCCGAAACAAAATTTCCCAGATTCTCCCCAATCTCATTTTTTTTCGTGGGAATAATAGCCGTATGCCAAATCGGAATTCCCAACGGATGGCGAAATAAGGCAACGACGGCAAACCAATCGGCAATTCCCCCTACCATTGCGGCTTCGCTAAAAGCCTGCAGCATCGGAATTTTAAAGTAAATAGCAATTATAAAAAGAAGTACGGCAACTCCCAAAAGTGCCAGAGCATTTCTCTTCATGCTTTTAAGAGCTTTTTCTTTGGATATATTTTCCTGATCGACAGTAGTTTTCATTATTGAAATGTTTTTATTACTAATTTACATTTTTTCTGTTAAATAATACGCTGAAAAAGCGTTGAGTTTTTAAGGAAAGTAATGAAAATTAAAAAGGTCCGTCACGAATTTCATTAATTTCCAATAAATTATTTAAGGTGTGAATTTTAAATGCAATGCAATTTCTGAATTCAATTTTTCTATTAATATTCAATTCGTGCTAATTCGTGAAATTCGTGACGAAAAATTTATATTAAAATTGTACTTTTGCGAACTGAAAATCCGAAATTATGATTATTGTAAAATCACGTGAAGAAATTGAATTAATGCGCGAAAGTGCCTTGATCGTTTCTAAAACATTAGGAATGATTGCCTCCGAAATTAAGGAAGGCGTTACCACATTATATCTTGACAAATTAGCCGAAGAATTCATTCGTGATCACGGTGCAACACCTAGTTTTTTAGGTTTATATGATTTTCCGAATTCACTTTGTATGAGTCCGAATGCACAGGTTGTACACGGAATCCCTAACAATACCCCTTTAAAAAGCGGCGATGTTATCTCTGTAGATTGCGGTGCTTACAAAAATGGATATCACGGAGATCATGCCTATAGTTTTGAAATTGGAGACGTTGCTCCGGAAACTAAAAAACTTTTACAAGTTACCAAAGAATCTCTTTACGTTGGTATCAGAGAATTTAAAGCCGGAAATCGCGTGGAAGATGTTGGAAATGCGATTCAAAAATATACAGAGTCTCATGGTTACGGCGTTGTTCGCGAATTGGTTGGTCATGGTTTAGGGCAGAAAATGCACGAAGAACCAGAGATGCCAAACTACGGGAAACGTGGCCGTGGAAAACTTTTCGTGGAAGGAATGGTAGTTGCTATTGAACCGATGATCAATATGGGAACAAGAAACATCAAACAATTAAAAGACGGCTGGACAATCCTGACTGCTGACGGAAAACCAAGTGCGCATTTCGAACACGACGTTGCCCTAATTGATGGAAAACCGGAAATTTTATCGACTTTCTATTATATCTATAAAGCTTTAGGTATTGAAAGCAATGAAGAAGACGAATTTAGAAAAGTGCAGTTGGTTTTATAACACAAATTCCACAAATTAGCACGAAATAATATTTTGTTGAAATTTCACTAGAAGAATGATGAGTGAATTATATTTAAAAGAGGAGTCTTATAAAATTATTGGAATTTGTATGGAAGTCCATAAAATTTTAGGGAAAGGACATAGTGAAAAAGTTTATAGTGATGCTCTGGAATATGAGTTTCAAAGAAATAAAATTCCTTACAAAAGAGAATTAAAATATAACATCGCCTACAAAGACATTATACTACCAAGCTATTATTTTGCCGACTTTGTTATTTATGACGAAATTATTTTAGAATTAAAAGCAATTGCAGCACTGTCAACAAGTGAAATTAAACAAACACTGAATTATTTAGCTGCATCAAAAAACAAACTAGGTTTATTAATCAATTTTGGAGAAGATAGCCTTAAATATAAAAGAATAATACTTTAACCCCAATCAAGGTTCGTGAAATTTCACCCATGCAATTAATTTGTGTTAATTTGTGAAATTCGTGTTCAAATTTATTTAACCGTGAAAAAACTTTTTAAACTAATACTTAACACAATACCACGTCCATTATTAATTCGTTTGAGTTACGTGGCCCGTCCGATTTTGGCTCTTTCGTTAAAAGGGAATAAATATACTGATCCGATTGACGGAAAAAGTTTCAGGATGTTTTTGCCTTACGGATATGGCAAACAACGCCCGAATGTACTTTCGCCAAGCACCTTGTCATTAGAGAGACATCGTTTGCTTTGGTTGTATTTAAACGATCAGACTGATTTTTTTACAGCTCCAAAAAAAGTGCTGCATTTTGCTCCGGAACAGGCTTTTTATAAAAGATTCCGCAAGCAGAAAAATCTTGATTATACTACAACTGATTTACTTTCGCCTTTGGCAGACGTAAAAGCAGATATTTGTAATTTGCCTTTTAAGGATAACGAATACGATGTGATTTTATGTAATCACGTTTTAGAGCACATTCCGGACGACACCAAAGCCATGCAGGAATTGTACCGCGTACTGAAACCGGGCGGAATGGCAATTCTTCAGATTCCGCAGGATTTATCAAGAGCGACTACGTTTGCTGATGATTCCATCACAGATCAGAAAGAACGTGCTGCAATTTTCGGACAATACGATCACGTTCGTGTGTATGGCCGAGATTATTTTGACAAATTAAGAAGTATTGGTTTTATCGTAATCGAAGAAGATTATACGCATAAAATCTCACCCGAACTGGTAGAAAAATATTGTCTGGCAAAAGGCGAAATCATTCCGCTTTGCTTCAAACAGGAAAACTAAAACAATTCGATTTTTTTAAACCATATAAGTGATACAATAAATTATAAGCATTTGATTTAAAGCTTTCTGCTTCAAATTTAAATAAACTTATATCACTTATATGGTTACAAAACTAAATTACTTTCTCCAATTCCAACAGAATTAAATTATTACCCTTGGAACTTTCAAAATCATTTCAGTTTTGTTTTGACATCAGTTTTGAAAAAAATCTGAATGTTTATACGCCAACCGCTTATATCGTTGAAAACACCAATGAAATTAAGTATTTGAATAAAAAAGCAACTACGGACGTGCTGGAAAGTTTTGGAATCGTTTTTGAAAATTTAGATTCCAATACAAAAAAAATACTAACGATTTGCGAAGCCTTAAAACCTGAATTTATTTTCAAAAAATTCAGTGCAAAAATCAAGTCCGCAAAAACAATTGCTGACCTGCAAAAAGATTCCAAAATTGATTTTGCAATTCGTCAGCATTTAAAAATAAATTTAGATTCGTTTTACACCCTGATTGTACAGGAACAGTTTCCGTTATCTGTAAACATGGGAGCTGAAAAGGATTTTTATCGCTCCAGAGTTGCTACGAATCCACTTTATTTCGAACCTCAGATTCAATTTGACAAACATGCCGACGGAATTACGTATACTTTATCCTTAAAAGAAAACGAAACTACATTCTTTCCCATGAATTGTAGTGCAGAGGCGCTGCTGGATGAGCCGGGATGGTTGATTATCGATAAAAAATTAGGGCAGTTAAAAGAGCTTAATTCAAAAAAACTTTCTCCTTTTTTAAAGAAGCAATCCATCGAAATACCTTCAAAATTAGTCGATGATTATTTTAAAAATTTCATTCCGCAAATAGCCAAAAAAATAGATATCGAAGCCACCGGTTTTGAAATTGAACATCGGGATAAAATCATTTCCTGCACGATTCAGCCGGTTTATGATTTTTTTAAAAACTGTTATTACCTCAACCTTTATTTTGATTATAACGGTTATGTATTTGAGGCCGGTAAAACTAAAAAAACACATTCGTTTGTCGATTTCAGCGTTGCCAATGAACCCAAAATAATTCAGTTTAAACGCAGTTCTGATGAAATTGTATACACCGACAAATTACTTGAAATTGGTTTAACAAAAGTCAAAAACGAATTATTTGGATCTAATACTGATGCGGAAATTCATGATCCTTATTCCAATATTCAATGGATTATTGATTATAAGGAAGAACTGGAAAGTTTAGGGTTTACAATAGAGAATTTAAAACTGGAAAGCAGGAAAATCAGCACAGAAAACTATACCATTTCAGCTTCAAGAGAAGAAACAAAAGAAGATTGGTTTGACATCCGAATCATCATTACAATTGGAAATTGCACGATTAATTTCAGTGAAATTATCCCGAACATAAAAAGTAAAGAAAGGCTGTTTCTATTACCTGACGGAAGTTATTTTCTGATTCCTTCAGAATGGCTCAGCAAATATAGCGCATTGGCAAAACTGGCGAAAACAGAAAACGGAAATCTCTTTTTGCGTAAAAGTAATTTTGCTGCTTTGGATACAATTCCGGAAATCAAAAAAGATGTAATTCACAAAGCAGAATATACCTCTTCTGATTTGCTGAAAGCAACTTTAAGGCCTTATCAGATCGATGGAGTAAAATGGCTTTTAGGTCATTTTAACTCGAATTTAGGTGCTTGTCTGGCTGATGATATGGGGCTTGGAAAAACATTACAAACCTTAGCAGTTCTGGTTGCCGTACAGGAACAGTTAGCATTTACAACTAAAACTACAAATTTTGATTTGTTTCAAAACGAAACTGTTATTGAAAGAGAACCATTAAAAGCTTTGATTGTTTTGCCTTCTTCACTGGTTTTCAACTGGTATAACGAGGCACTGAAATTTACACCGCATTTTTCAAAAATGCAATATATTGGTAACGACAGGAAACTATTGCTGAACAGACTGGAAGCGTCAGATTTAATTTTTACCAGCTACAACATTGTTCATCGCGATATTTCAATTTTGGAAAAATACAATTTCCGCTATCTAATTCTGGATGAAAGTCAGTACATCAAAAATAAAAATTCTAAGATTTTCAAAGCCATTAATAAAATAAATACGGCTCATAAAATGGCGCTGAGTGGTACGCCTATCGAAAACTCACTGGATGATTTATGGTCTCAAATGCAATTTATAAATCCGGATATTTTGGGCAGTTATGCCTTTTTTGCAGAAAATTTTAAAATTCCGATTGAGAAAAAGCAGGACGGAAATAGTTTGTCTGAATTAAAAAACCTTATTCAGCCTTATATTTTAAGAAGAACCAAAGAACAGGTTTTGAAAGACTTACCTGAACTGTCTGAACAGATTTATTACTGCAATATGGATCCTGAACAGGAAAAGTTATATGAAGAAGAAAAATCTAAAGCACGGAATTTTTTACTGAAGACAGACGGATCAACATCTGACAAAATTAGTATCATCAACACGCTGATGAAGTTAAGACAACTGAGCAATCATCCAAAAATGGTAGATCAGGATTCGGAAATTGATTCCGGAAAATATCTAGCAGTCACTAATTATTTGGAAACTTTAGTAAAAGAGAAACAAAAAACGATCATTTTCAGCTCGTTTGTTACTAATTTGAATTTTTACACCAACTGGTGCAAACAAAATAAGATCGCATTTTGTGAAATTACAGGTGCCACTCCTGCCGGAAAAAGAGAGCAGCAGGTCAATCTGTTTCAGGAAAACGAAGAGCCTTTACTGTTTTTTATTTCGCTGAAAGCAGGTGGTGTCGGCCTGAACATCACCAAAGCGTCTTATGTTTTGTTCCTGGATCCGTGGTGGAATCCTTTTGCTGAAAAACAAGGAGTTGGAAGGGCGCATCGAATTGGACAATTAAATAAAGTAAATGTTGTCCGGTTTATTTCGAAAAATACAGTCGAAGAAAAAATAATCAAACTGCAGGAAAACAAAAAGCTATTGTCTGATTCGCTTTTAGAAGAAAGCTATATTAATGATGAAATCGAAGCTAATCTGGAATACATTCTGGGTTCTTAATAAATTGCAGCTCACCTCTCATTACGTGGCATAAATTCTTATATTTACAATCTTACAACCTAATAAGATGCCTAAATTTTTGTTTCAGAACCTGCTTTTGTTTTTCTTTTTTGCTTCGGTGACGGCACAGGAAGTACAAAATGAAGTTCCGCCTCCCTACAATATTAAAACGGTTTCGTTTGTTCAGAATGGTGCGAATGTTATTCCGATATTTGAATTGGGTTCTGCTTTTGAACTCCAGTTTGATGACTTATTTGGCAGTGAAGCCAATTATTATTTTGATATCACCCATTGCGATTACAACTGGAAACCAAGCGATATTCCGAAAACGGATTATGTTCTTGGTTTTGATAATCAAAGGATTACTGATTATTCCAATTCCTTCAATACGCTTCAGATTTATTCGCATTACAGGCTTGCTTTCCCCAACCAGTTTACAACGCAATTAAGAATTTCAGGCAATTACATCTTAAAAATCCTGAATGAGGATAAAGATGTGGTTTTTTCGAGAAAATTCATTTTATATGAAGAGCATTCGACCGTAACTGCTCAGGTAAAAAGGACAAGAAACCTCAGCAATATCGATTATAAACAGAATCTTGATTTTGCCATACTCTCTAATGATATTGTTTTTCAGAATCCTTTGCAAAATGTAAAAGTGCTTTTGCTGCAAAATGGAGATTTTAACACGACCATTAAAAACATTGTACCACAATACACCCTTGGAAACCAATTGGTTTACAAGTACGATAAAGAAACACAATTCTGGGCCGGAAATGAATTTCTGTATTTTGAGAATAAAGACATCCGGTCAGCAAGCAACAATGTTGGAAAAGTGGGTTCTAATAGTGATATTTACAATTCTTACTTATATACCAATCAGGCAAGAGCCAATCAGATTTATACTTTGAATCAGGATGTAAACGGAAACTTTGTGGTTAAAAATATAAACGGATCCAATAACCAGATTGAAGCTGATTATGCGTGGGTCTATTTTACACTTTCTGCCCCTGCTTTTAGATTAAATAAAGACATTTACATAACGGGAATGTTTAACAATTACAGTTTAACTCCGGAATACAAAATGGATTACAATGCCGATAAAGGGGTTTACGAAAAAGCCGTGATGATCAAACAGGGTTTTACCAATTTTGAATATCAGATTGCGGATAAAAAAGGAGTTATTGATTATGAAAATGCGATTGACGGAAACTTCTACCAAACCGAAAATGACTACATCATATTGGTTTATTACAAGCAAAGTTCGGATCGTTATGAAAGAGTTATTGGAAAAGGAACTGCTAACTCCGTCAATATCACCAATTAAAAACATTGTTAAAGGATTTCGGTCAAAGGATTTTTTTTTGTAAGTTTGCAACTATAACACACACATATATACTACGTTAGTATGGTTTCTCAGATAACACGAGGCATAAAAATATCTGTTTTAACTAGTTTTGAAGGTACTTACTTCAAAAACTACAAGATTCATTTTGCCTTTAGTTACGTTATCACAATCGAAAATCACAGTAAAGATTCTGTTCAGCTGACGTCTCGTCACTGGGAAATTTTCGACTCCTTAAATGACATTGAAGTAGTTGACGGTGAAGGTGTTATTGGTAAAAAACCAGTTTTAAAACCTGGAGAAAATCACACTTACAGTTCCGGTTGTTTATTATCATCTCCTTACGGAGCCATGAAAGGTCATTTTAATATGATTAATTTTACCACTACAAAAACATTCAAAGTTATCGTTCCTACCTTCAGGATGTGTGCTCCGTTTGCTTTAAATTAAATCTAAGTTAAAACTATATTTCTTATAGTTATCTTATTCACAAAACTATCAAATTATTAATTTATCCTTTGTACTTTTGTGCAGCGTTAGATTATTCGTAACAAATCAAATTTTCTAACCGTTAAATTGTCTAATTATCTAATTTTAAATAACATGCTAAAAGGATTCTTTCATGTACCAAAAGCGGTAAACGAACCAGTAAAAGGATACGCACCCAATTCACCAGAAAAAGCAGCTGTTCAGGCAGCTTACACTACAATGTGGAACTCTAAAATTGATGTTCCTTTATATATTGGGAGTGAAGAAATTAAAACTGGAAATACGAAAACAATATCAGCTCCTCACGATCACAAACATATCGTAGGAACTTACCACTTAGCTGAAAAACAACATATCGAAAAAGCGATTGCTAATACTCTTGAATCAAGAACAGCCTGGGCAAACATGGCATGGGAACAACGTGCAGCTATTTTCCTAAAAGCAGCAGAACTTATCGCCGGTCCTTACAGAGCCCGCATTAATGCTGCAACCATGATCGGTCAGTCTAAAAATATTCATCAGGCAGAAATTGATGCCTCTTGCGAATTAATTGACTTTTTACGTTACAACGTAGAATTCATGACGCAAATTTACAACGATCAGCCAAAATCAGATTCTACGGTTTGGAATCGTTTAGAATACAGACCCCTTGAAGGTTTTGTTTACGCAATTACGCCTTTTAACTTTACTGCAATTGCTGCAAATCTTCCTGCCAGTGCCGCTATGATGGGTAACGTGGTAATCTGGAAACCAAGTGACAGTCAGGTATTTTCTACACAAATCATTATCGAAGTTTTTAAAGAAGCGGGTGTTCCGGATGGCGTTATCAACGTTGTTTTTGGTGATGCTTTAATGATTACTGATACTGTTTTGGCAAGTCGTGATTTTGCAGGAATTCACTTTACAGGTTCTACTCATGTATTTAAAGATATCTGGGCTAAAATTGGGGCAAACATTCACAACTATAAAACATACCCAAGAATTGTTGGTGAAACTGGTGGTAAAGATTTTATCATTGCACATCCAAGCGCTAACGCAAAACAAGTATCAACCGGAATTAGTCGTGGTGCATTTGAATATCAGGGTCAAAAATGTTCTGCGGCGTCAAGAGCTTATATTCCGCAAAGTTTATGGCCAGCTGTTAAAGAACAATTAATTGCTGATGTAAAATCTTTTAAAATGGGTTCTCCGGAAGATTTCGGAAACTTTATTACAGCAGTAATTCACGAAGGTTCTTTTGATAAATTGGCCAGTTATATTGATCAGGCTAAAAAAGATGCTGATGCCGAAATCATCGTTGGAGGAAATTACGATAAATCTGTAGGATACTTTATTGAGCCAACGGTTATTGTCACTACAAATCCTAAATATACTACAATGGAAACCGAATTATTCGGGCCTGTAATGACTATTTATGTGTACGAAGATGCCAAATGGGAAGAAACTTTAGAACTGGTTGATACTACTTCTGAGTACGCTTTAACCGGAGCGGTATTTAGCCAGGATCGTTATGCGATTGAAGTAGCAACTACCAAATTGCAGAATGCTGCCGGTAACTTCTACATCAATGATAAGCCAACAGGAGCTGTTGTAGGAATGCAGCCTTTTGGTGGAGCAAGAGCTTCAGGAACTAACGACAAAGCAGGTTCTGCATTGAACTTATTACGTTGGGCTTCTCCAAGAACGATCAAAGAAACATTTGTAACTCCGGAAGATTACAGATACCCGTTTTTAGGATAATATTCTAGAAAACACCAATAAGTACAAACCCGTAAGTTTCAATGCATTTGAAATTTGCGGGTTTTTTATTTAAAATTATTTCTTACTTAGTTTTTAACCCTAATTAATATGTAATCTTTTTCTTATTTTATTAAATATTAATCATTTATAATCGAAAAAAAACCTTATTTTATTATTTTAAAAGCTTTTACAGACATATTCAAAAGATTACTAAGGATAATTTTGTCCTTGATTCTAAAACTAAACATCTGTGTAGGATTATACAATGTTTATAAACTGAAATTAATTTTAACAAATGAGTATGAATATGAGAAATTTAGAAAAAGTACCCGAAGTAATTCAAAAATCAAAGTGTATGAACCACATTATTGATTACAAGTGGAATGAAAAAATCATGTTAGGATTATTGGATCCTTTTGAAGGAAATGATGAACTGGACAATATACTAAACAAAATTGGTCACAAAGCCGCAATAGGCTTAACTGCCTCCTTGCTTGAATGGATTTACTGGTATTTTAAAGATTACACCACAATGTCTGATGACATACGCCACCGAATTGAATCATTGTGGTATTCTGTTGAAAATCCTGAAAACACCAAACCACTGCTCTTTGATGCAGAATTAGACATTCCTGCTTCCGGTTTTATAAACGGCCCGATATGGATTGCGCTTATGAATGTCAGGATAATTGATGTTTTGTACAAAAAAAGATCCTTTATGCTTCAGAGTGAATTGGTTGGATTGGTGCTATTAGTGCGACATGTAGCGCCGAAGAGAAAGAAATTTGACAAATGGTTTGAAGGCACAATTTATAAGCTTGTCAATCAATTTCCAAACCAAAATCCGGAAGTTCCATTTTCTGAAGATGCCGTTTACGACTCGTCCGGTGAAGCACTTATTTGTCGTGACTTTTTCTTCGAACCCATGTTTAACAATTGTAATGAAGCAACAAAATCAGCATTAACTGATTTTATTTTAAATATAGATTACGAAGCAAATCTATTTTGCAGCAAAAACAAAAAGTTTATAAATGGATAAACTCTACAATAAAATATAATGCGGGTATATCTTTTAAAAGATTAAATCCAATAAAACCCCACAAGTATAAAAACTGGTGGGGTTCCTTTTTTTTTGAATTAATATTTATTTTAAAATTGGAATTTTCACGAAACTATCCGTATACCATTTTATTTTTAAAGGTTCTTTTGCATCCTTTATGGTTTCTTCTGCCACGACTGTTCCAGTGCCGTAATTGAGTTCCGAAAAGGGATTTTTATTGACATTTATAACAACAGCCAAACGGCTTCCTTTTCTTAGTTGTTTACTTATCAGATGCGTATTCGAAAAAGGAACTGATTCTATGGTATCTGGTTTTAGCAAATTTCTTTTCGTACTATCTTTAGCATAACTCGCACGACCTAAAAAATAAGACAAATGGAAATATTCTCCATTTGGCATTATTTCATATAGCGTAACGCCAATGTCCATATCTCTTTTGTTAATACTTGCTTTTATTTCCCCTAAAAACGAACCATTAATCAACATGGGTTCTTTGAGCAGTTCACTTATAAAAACAAATCCGTTACTGGTATCAATTTCTTTCCTAATAATCGGATCCGGATAATATTCATTATTCTGTGTTTGCCGGTCCGCAAAATTAACCTCCTGGTACAGGTATTTTTTTTGAATTGGTTTCCTGTCCTCCAAGGCGTAAAATTTTCCTGATTTGCTATCGGTCAAATACAGCTTCAGGAAACTATTATGCATTTTATCCAAAGAAGGTGCGCTTCTCCACTCATTCGCTCCCATCACTTCATAGTTGATTTTATCTTTCAGCATTTCCGGTTTAGTACCGTTTTTTAGAATATAATCAAACCACTGATAGGTTATTTCTTTTATATTGAATAATGCTATTGAATCAACTTTGTAATCATACAATTCACTTTCACCGCCAACTTGCGTACCAAAGTGACCGTAGGGCCCAATAATTACATATACCGGAGTTTGCGGATTGTATTTTTGCAGTTCTCTTACATAATACAAACCTGAATTTTGAGAGTCGTTATAATAGCCGTCAAATGCTAAGACAGGGATATTTATTTTTCTAAATTCTTTTCCGTAAGGAGCCATTTTTTGCCAATAGGCATCAAATGAGGGATGCTCCAGCCATCGCTGGAAAAGCTTGTTTGGTGTACCGTCTATACTATCCATTTTTTTGTAGGCAGTTCCGGTTTCCCACCATTTAAACATCATCTTCCTGAAACGCTGCCTGTCATTTCCTGTAAGAGTATCTAAATATTTATTGTTCCCTACATAAAAAGACCATTCGTAATTTGGATTTACAAAAACATTGTTCTCCATCGGCAGCCCCATTCCGGGTCTGTTGGCCACATAAGGCACTATCGTTTTAAGTGACGGATGCATTTTTTTACAGGCTGCCCATTGCGTAAATCCGTTATAGCTTCCGCCATACATTCCCACGCTTCCATTACACCATTTTTGTTTACTGATCCAATCAATAACATCATAAGCATCATTTCCGTCATTCTCATACGGAAATATTTCATCCGTACTGAATCGTTTTCCCCTGGTATAGGCCATTATACCTATATAATCATGATCAGCAGCTTCCTTTAGGGATTTAATATCTCTCCCTTTGTCCCGTACATAAATCGTGTACTGAAGTATAACGGGTTTAGGAGTAACTATTCCCTTTTTCCGAACAACGATCGCTGATATAAAAGCACCATCATGTGTTTTGATCATCACACTGTCCTGAATATCATAAGCAGTTTTTAAATCTTCTGATTTTGTTACACTGGTCTGCTGTGCGAATGCGTTTGATAGTATTAAAATAAGGAATGCAAAATTTAAGATTGGTTTCATCGAACGGCTTTTTTCGGAGTTTTCTAATTAGGTTTTACTTTATCAGCTATGCTTAAGCAGTATAAAGATTGAATACTTTATTTATTTATTAAATACTATTGAGGTTTTTGAATTTGACCGCCTGCCGGTTTGATACTTCCAGTAGTTCTCCGGTCTTTAGTTTTACTTCTAACCTACCGCTGACTGCCCTGTTTACTTCCTGTATATATTTAATATTTACAATTTCGGTTCTGTTTATTCTGAAAAAAATAGTTTCATCCAGCATCTCTTCCCATTGGCGGAGGGAACGTCTTTGCAGTGCTTTTTTACCTTCAAAATAGAGTCTGGTGTAATTTTCAAGTGATTCTATCCGGTAAATTTCATCTATACGGACAAAGAATCGCTTCTCTCCATCCTTAATGAAAATTTTGCGGTCTTTTGCTACATTCTCTAAAGAATATTTTGGTGTAATGGTATTCCTTATTTTTTCAATTGCTTTTGCAAAA
Organism: Flavobacterium circumlabens; assembly: GCF_004345565.1. Classification (GTDB taxonomy): domain Bacteria; phylum Bacteroidota; class Bacteroidia; order Flavobacteriales; family Flavobacteriaceae; genus Flavobacterium; species Flavobacterium circumlabens. The sequence continues at coordinate 173,174 of NZ_SLWA01000010.1, forward strand.
CGTTCTTTCCGTATAGGTTTCATTAAATAATCCAGTGCATTTACTTCAAATGCCTGCACCGCATATTGGTTATAAGCTGTAATAAATAATACTGCCGGCACGTTATCCAAAGATTCCAGTAAATCGAAACCGGATTTCTCAGGCATCTCAATATCCAAAAAAATCAGATCAGGCATTGTCGTTTCAATCAAATCCTTTGCTTCATCGGCATTTTCTGCCTCACCTGTAAGAACAAAGTCTTCATACGCCTTTAATGCTATTTTGAGTTCTTCCCTCGATGAACGTTCATCGTCGACTATTATCACTTTTATTTTTTTCATTTCGACGGTATTAAAATAGTTGCCAAAACCGTTTCGTCTTCCATTTCCTTAATTTCAAAAGAAGCCTTTTCGCTATATTGCAACAACAGCCTTTCTTTCAGGTTATGTAGTCCGATACCTGAATCTGTACTTTCTTTATTTAGCTTCCCGGAGTTTTGAACACTGATTTTTATAAAATTGTTTTCTTTGTCCACTTTTACACTAATAAATCCGCCGGCTTTTCTTTTTTCAATTCCGTGTTTTATTGCATTTTCAGCCAGGGACTGAATACTCAAAGGCAGGATTAAATGTTTCGATAAATCAATGCTTGTTTCGATTTCTATTTGCAAACGCTCTTCAAATCGTATTTTTTCTAATTCCAGATAGTCTCTGACAAGATTAATTTCGTCATTTAAGGGTACTACTGTTTTAATGTTCCCGTTTAAGGAATTCCTTAGTAAATCAGATAAAAGGTCTATCGCTCTTCTGGCTGAATGTGGATTTTCTAATATTAGGAATTTTATCGTATTCAAAGAATTAAAAAAGAAATGCGGATTCAGTTGTGCACTCAGGTTATTGAGTTGTGCTTCTTGTACTGCGACTGACAATCGTGCATTTTCTTTCACCGTTTGTATTTCAAGCCTGGAATAATGGTACAGATGGTACGCCAATATCCAAATAGACATGAGTCTGATACCCGTGATAAAAAGCTGCACTTGTGTTACTTTAAAAAACGTGATAAATGAAACCGGATTACTTTGTAGAACAAACAAGCGTATCAGATAAAGCTTGCTTACAATCAAAAACATGTATAATAAAGAAAGTACTAAAACACTAACTGCCATTTTTGGGACTAAAGTTTTCAGGTTTACTTTATTCCATCCTTTTTTTAAGGCAAAATTCCTGTAAATATGTGTCAGTGTAATACCAACAAATACGTCCATTATTACATCTGCAATGCCTATTTTCCAAATAAAATTACCGCTGAAAAAAGCCGAAATGCCCCAATACAGTGAAGTCGTAATCCATCCTGTGAGCTGAATTTTCCAATATGCCGATATTCCTGTACCTGTTTTCAAAATAAAAGTTGTTAGTGCTGTAGTAAAGATATTTCTCTAATACAGACTGGACAAATAAAAGTACAGGAAAGGAAAATAATAGGGGATGAATGAAATTTAGCACTCGCATAGCCAGGAGCTATTTGTTTTCTGTACGATACAAACAGGCGATTTCTTCCAGATAGTCTTCCGGATGGAAACCCTGTGAGTTGGTTAAAATTATGACCGAAATATTGTCTTTTGGATAAATGTACATCCCTGATCTCACGCCGCCTAATGAAGCAATAACAGAATTTCCTGTTCCTGAACTGGTGTAAAAACCAATGGCATATCCGTTTAAAAAATCACTCATTCCCTGTGTTTTTCCATTAGTAAGCACCATTGGCGTCCAAAGTGCTTCAAGATTCTTTTCTTCTTTGACTAACTGGCGGCTTTGTAAAGCTATTATCCATTCCGCTATTTCTGTTGCGGTGGAATAAATTCCTGCTGCCGTTCTTAAATTTTCAGGAATTTCCTCATACATATTCGTTAAACTGCCGTTTCTAAAATGCGTGTAAGATCTTGCGGAATGCTGAACTACTTTGTAATAATCTGCCAATCCGGCTTTGGCTGAATTCTTCATTCCAACCTTATTGAACTGGTTTTCTGTGAGATATTTTTCAAATGATTTCCCGCTAATTTTTTCAATGAGCATGCCAAGCAAAAGATAATTCGTCTGATTGTAACCAAAGCGCTCTCCGGGTTGAAAAACTATTGGCAGCTCTTTTATTTTTTTCAATGCTATCTGATTATTTTCGGTTATCATATTTCGCTCCGAATTCCAAATATCCGGAATTCCTGAAGTATGGCCGGCTAATTGTTTTATCGTGATATTTTTCCAGGTATTGGGAAGGCTATCCAAATATTTTGAAATGGGATCATCTAAATTTAGTTTTCCCTCTTCTGCCAATTGCATAAGAGCAACTCCGGTAAACGCTTTGGTCATTGAATTAATACTGAAAACGGTTTTGCTGTCAACCCAGACAGAATCCTGAATGTTAGCCAAACCATAATTCATTGTTTTGACAATCTTATTATTACTGACAATCGCTAATTGCAATCCAATAATATTGTTTTTCTGAATCATGTCTTTTAGGGCAGCATCAACTTTGCTCACTTTTACTTTTTCGGCAGACAATATAGGTATTATAAGGTCTTCAGATAAAGTGGGTTGTATAAATTTTGAATCCTCACGATACATAATTTCCTGTTTGCCCTTCTGTGCCCATAAATTTGTCGTACTGATTAAGATCAGAACAGCAACTGTGTTTTTAATTATTTTCGTCATTTTCTTGTTTCGATTTTAATTGTTTTTCGGCTTTTAAAATTCAGTTTTTAGTTCAGTTTACTTCCCAGAAAAAGGACTATTAGCAGAATAATTTTAATCATGATTATTTATTTTTAATCGAATATAATCTTCAAATGTTTATGCTGTTTTATGCGCAAATGAAAACACCGTTTTAGCATTCAAATACTAAATTTTCAAAGAATAGTTCATTCGTATGCTAAAGGGTTATTTTCGGAAGCTAAATCCTCTTATTTATCCTGACGAAGAAGACCCGTTCCTATATTTTATTATCTTGCCGCCACTTAAAACCGAATATGATTTTTCTGAAAAACTTTGATTTAAAAAGAGTCCTTATGCATTGTGTATATTGGATTTCTTTTTTGCTTTTATATATTTCCGGCAAGTCTGAAGAAGACACTTATTTTGTTTTCACATTTATTTATATGTGGAAAATTTTAGCCGAGGTTACCGCTGCCTACGGATTGATTTACTGGATTATTCCGCAGACACTTAATAAAAAGAAATATCTCCTTTTTATTGTAGGCGCAACGGGTTGGCTTTATCTGGTTTTTGCTCTTTTAATGACTTTTAAATATTACTATCTCCAACCCAGGTTCCCTGCTTTCTTTGACGGCTGGCTGGGTCAGAAAATGACTGTTCCCGAAAGACTGACTTCTTTTAAATTAATCTTCAGAGAGTTTTCTTTTATCACCTATCCTATTATCATCCTGGGGTTTATCAGTTTTAACCGCAAGCAGCAACGCCTTTTAAAACTGGAGGAAGAAAAAAAATCAATGGAATTGAAGTTCCTGAAAAACCAGCTCAACCCTCATTTTCTTTTCAATACTTTAAATAATCTTTACACACTGACGTTGAAAAAAGATGATAAAGCCCCTGAAGTAATTGCAAAATTATCGGAGATTTTAGATTTTGTTCTCTACCGCTGCACTGAGGATTATGTCTCAATAGAAAAAGAAATTGCTTTAATTGAAAATTATATCGCCCTGGAAAAACTTCGTTATGACCAAAACAGATTAAACATTTCGTTTACAAAAGACATTTCAGAAAACAATACAATATCTCCGTTAATAATTTTGACTTTCATCGAAAATGCCTTTAAACATGGAGTCGTAAACGAAACCGAAAAAGCCAAAATTCAATTGAATCTGGAAAGTAAAAAGAACCAGATTGTATTTTGTATTGAAAACACAAAACCTCAAAATGAATCGGCTTTCCTTACAGACAAATCTCAAATTGGACTCGAAAACGTGAGAAAACAACTGGACTTATTGTATCCGAAAAAACATCAGCTGGAAATTGAAGAAACACAAAACAATTTTAAAGTCAAACTTTATCTCAACACCTAATATGAAAAACCTTTTTTTAATTTCTATTTTAATTTTCAGCACTTTTGCTGCAAGGAGTCAATCTAAAGTCATAGATACACTGGTTGATGTTGGTCATCATAAAATTCATTTTAAGATTGTAAAAGGTACAGGGAAACCAATACTATTTGATTCCGGTGGCGGAAACAACGGCGCTGTCTGGAATTCTATTCTCGATCAGATTTCTACCATAACAAATGCCCCTCTGATCACCTACGATCGTGCCGGATTTGGGACAAGTACTATTGACACCTTACAAACCGATGATTCCAAACACGGAATTATGAGTAGTATTGAAGATCTGGAAATTGGATTAAAAAAACTGGGATATGATAAGGAAATCGTATTGATATCACATTCTTATGGCGGTTACCTTTCGGCTCTTTATGCTTCCAGACATCCCAAATTGGTGAAAGGTATTGTACTTATTGATGTGAATCACAACTACTTTGAAGATGGTGTTATCGAAAAGGAATTAGCGAAACAGGAAAAGCTGATTCCGGAATGGAAGAAAAACAACAAAGGAACTTATTATATGTCGGCCACTATTCTTGAAACAGTCAGGATAATGAGCAAAATAGAAATTCCACAGCATATTCCGGTTGTTGATTTTGTAAACGGAATTCCTTTTTTGAAAGCACCTGAGGAAATTGAACGCTGGAAAGAATGCCATAAAAAATATGTAGAAAACCATCCTAACGTTACTGGCATTACAGCAAATGACTGCGGACATGGGATCTGGGTTGGCAATCCACCTTTGGTAATCACTACAATAGCAAAAATGTATGCCAATACGTCTAAACAAAAAGCGGAGATTCAGGAACGTGCGCTGCAATATGCTGTAACAGCTTGTAATGAAGAAAAAGCGGAAGATCTGGCTTTTTATCATTCAGAAGATGATTTAAATACCTGGGGTTACGCCTTATTACGAAAAGAAGAAACCCAAAAAGCAGCAGCCGTTTTTAAATTAAATCTGACATTAAACCCAGCAAGTGCAAATGCTTACGACAGTTATGGCGAAGCTTTATTAAAAACAAACCAAAAAGAAGAAGCGATAAAAATGTACCGGAAATCTGTTGAATTAAATCCTGAAAATAAAAACGGAAAAGAAGTTTTAGAAAGATTGGCAAAAGACAATCCAATGCAGTAAATTAGATTTTAGACATTAAAAAACCTTTATTTTTAAATGAAATACAAATGTATTATCGTTGACGATGAACCTTTAGCCAGAGAATTAATTGCCTCCCATTTGATGAATTTTGAAAGTTTTGAATTAGTCGATTCTTTCGAAAATGCCTTAAAAGCCTATGCTTTTTTAGAAACAAATACAGTCGATTTGATTTTTTTGGATATCGAAATGCCCTTATTAAAAGGAAATGATTTCCTGAAAAAACTAAAAAATCCGCCTAAGGTAATTTTTACGACCGCCTACAGAGAATATGCGATTGAAGGATATGAACTCAACGTGATCGATTACCTTTTGAAGCCCATTACTTTTGATCGTTTTTTTGTTTCAGTAGAGAAATTCAAACAGTTACAGCTTCCAAAAAAGGAAATAAAACCAACCAACGAGAATCATATTTTTGTGACCAGCGGAAGTAAAAACATTAAGATTATATTTGACGAAATTTTATACATCGAAAGCCTCAAAGATTATATTACCATTCACCTGGAAAACGGGAAATCACATCATATCAAACAAAATATTTCTGTTTTTGAGAAATTGTTAGATGCTAATTTTGTCAGAGTTCATCGTTCTTTTATTATTCAAACCAAAAAACTCACCGCGTATTCTAAAAATGAAGTTGAAATAAATACGATCGAAATTCCCATTGGAAATAGTTACAAAGAAAATTGGCTAAGTCATTTAGAGACAATTATTCTAAAATAAAGCAGACTGAATAAATAGCTGCCAGTAATAGTCGATTTTCAAACGACACTGAAAAAAAATAACCCGGAAAGAATATCTATTCTTTTCGGGTTTCTGCTTTTTAAGCATAGAATACTCCGAAGCATTACAACTACATCCAGTTTTTAAAATTGTCTTATTATAGTATTTTAATGTCCTTTCGGGTCTATCGAACACAATAAATAGTTATTTCTTTAAAAAAAAATAAAAAAATGAGAAACTATTTATATTTTATGTATTTAGCAATACTATTCTCTTGTAGTACAGAAGACCGTTCTTCAAAATCAGAAATTCGAAATCATAAAGCTGATTTCATTTTAACTAAAAACATTGAAAGAATTGACTGGAGCAATATTCAAACCGGTGAGCTCCTGAAGTTTGATGTCAAAATCAAAGATTTTGACACTAGTCCCGATGTACAATATGTCCTTAAACCAATTACAACAGACGTAACAAAACATCAGCGCAATAAACTTGACTATAATTTTCAGGAAGAAATAAAAGTATCCGCTTCTGGTATCATTTCTTCTGCAAAAGACAGTATTCTTATTAGGAAAACTAAGGATAGTATCATCATCAAAAGACCTAATTCCTCCTTTTTTGTTTCCATTTTAAATCCCGGGAATTTCACACAACAATACGAATTACGTAAAATGTCAGCAAACAAGTATGTTGCAGGATCTACTCAGGAAATACTATTTTCTGCTGTAAAAATTGAAGTGTATACATGGAACGAACAAACGGACAATTCTACCCTGTTTTCAAATTCGAAGCACAGCCGTTATTACGAATTTATCATAGACGATGGAGATCAAACAAACGATACATATCTCACCAACAGTGACTCAAAAGAAAATACATATGTGGCCTTATATAACGGGAATAAATACAATGGAAGTATTTCTATAAATAAGCCAATGACATTTAGCGAGAAAATAAACACGCAGAAAGGTGCCCAGGTTGTACCGAACTGGATATTATCCGAACTTAAAATAACACAAAAAAGAAATCATGAACCTGATAACATTATTAATTACAATAATTTAATCCTTATCCAGAAATAGTAACTTAAAAACCAAAATATGAAAAAGCAAATGAAACACACAATAGTTTTAGCATTGGCGATTGGTTCAACTTTATTTACTGCTTGCAGCAATGAGAACAGTAAAGACAGCACAGAGAGCAATTTAAACTCTTTGCAACCGGTAACTTTTGCAACTAAACCGGACAAAACGATCAGCTCAAAAAAAACAGGAGTGCAAGAATTAAACCCTACTACAGGAAACAATGAGTATGTATACCTTACTACTGTAGAAAAACAAACAACTCTATCACCGCTTTCTATTATAAACGAAGCAAATTTAGACGTTATCTACCCGGGAAGTATCTTGCGCGGCTCAAGTTTTATAAATGCAACTTATGATCCTCTTGTCCTAAAAAATGCATTTAAACCAGTCACTTTATCTATGTCTTTAAGAGGGGATTTATCAATTAGTGCTAACTCTTTGCCAACTCCCAGTGAAGTAAACACTGTTATTAACGGTCTTATAAGTAAAAATAAAAATTTAATTGATTATACCTCTATTCCCACTTATTATGAATATCAAAGTGATGAAATAACAACTGAAGACAGTTTTAAAAAAGCACTTGATGCGCATTTAAATGTAAATGTGTTGGGAGGTTTAGTGAAAGCTAATTTCGGCTATAGTCAAAATAGTGGCTCAACCAATACCAAATCTTATGTAATGGTAAAAGTCAGACAACGTTTGTACAGCATGACTATCGATCCAAAATATTACACCGATTGGATTGATGGAGATATTAGCGCTAACAATTTTGGAACACACGAACCTGTATATGTAAGTAATGTAGATTATGGAAGGGTTGCTTACATACTAATTGAGACAACTAAAAATGAGTCTTATAATAATACAATGGTAAAAGCATCTGTCGGGGTGGCCTTAAAAGTTGTAGATATTGGTCTGGATCTGAACTACTCTGAAGAGTTTAAAAAATTATTTGCACAAAATAAAATAAAAATAATGATTGTTGGAGGTCCATTAGCTTTAGGTGGAAAAGTAACCGATTATAATAGTTTTGTAGAATTTTTAAAAGCTCCTACTCCTTCAGATTTAGTTTCATCATCAGCCCCAATATCTTATAAAATACGCAGATTAAAAGACAATACCGAAGTGGAAGTAAAAGATATGTATACTGAGCAATTCAAGGAACTAAAAGCTAATTAAATATTTTTAATAAACAATCGTTAAAAGGACTGGATTTAACTATTACGTTGAGTCTTTTAATTTCAAAATCGAAAAAGATTTTTTATTGAAAGTCAATTCTTAATACATAATAGTAAAAGCCGAATTTGAAATCAAATTCGGCTTTTTAATTCATTAAATCTTTCAGATTTTATAGTCCAGAGAATACCTAAATAGTAAACTTCAAAGGCAAATGCACTACTTTTTTGGTTTCGAAAAATTCGTCTTCAAAGATGGTAGACAGATCGTATAAAGTAGCTTTTGGAAAATCTTTTAATTCTTCTGTCAAATCTCCACCTTTAAGATATAGAATTCCGTTTTTCAACGTATGCTTGTGCTGTTTTTTGATTTTATCCTTAATCCACGAAACAAAATCAGGCATATTGGTTACGGCACGGCTTACAATAAAATCAAAATCACCTTTTACCAATTCAGCACGCTTTTGTTCGGCCTTTACATTTTTCAATTCTAAGGCATCAACAACACCCTGAACTACTTTTATTTTTTTGGCAATTACATCAATCAGGTAAAAACGCGTTTCCGGAAAAAGAATGGCTAACGGAATACCGGGAAATCCTCCTCCGGTTCCAACATCCAAAACAGTTGCTCCCGGTTCAAATTTCATGATTTTTGCGATTCCAAGTGAATGCAAGATGTGTTTTGTATATAAGGCATCAATATCTTTACGGGATATAACATTGATTTTTTCATTCCAATCGTGGTATAAAAAGTCTAATTTTTGAAATTGTTCGATTTGAATATCGGTCAAATCAGGAAAATATTTCAGAATCTCGTCCATTGCTCTAATTTTTTAACAAAAGTAATACTTTACGATTGAAATATTTAACTCAATTTTGCAAATTGAAAATTTATAATAATTACCTTTGAGACCTATTTAAAACAATTATGAATAACACTGCGCCAACATTTGCCAAGCAAGACAATCTGAAGTTCTTCAGAACCCTTAACTCACGAGTAAACAATTACTTCAAAGAGAATAACATTCAGAAAACCGGAAACTGGAAGCTGCATTTAAAAGCCATTATTCTTTTTGCCATTTTTCTGACCCCGTACTTTTTGATACTAACACTTGACATGCCTTTCTGGGCACAATTGTTATTAAACATTCTTATGGGAATCGGAATGGCCGGAATTGGAATGAATGTGATGCACGACGGAAATCACGGTTCATACTCTTCTAAATCATGGATTAACAAAATCATGGGAGGAAGTATTTATATTTTAGCCGGAAACGTACACAACTGGCAAGTACAACACAATGTACTACACCATACTTATACTAATATTCACGGTCATGATGAAGATCTGGATGCGGGAAGAATTATTCGTTTTACAAAAAATGCAGAATGGCATCGTTTTCATAAATTTCAACATTATTATTCTTTTTTCTTATACGGATTATTGACTTTCAATTGGGCGCTAACAACCGATTTCAAGCAAATGAAAAACTATCTGAGAAGAAAATTATCATACGGAACACCTCAGAGTCCTGCTAAGCTATGGACGGTTTTAGTAATCACTAAAATAATATACGTTTTGATCTGGATGGCTTTGCCAATGCTTTTAGGCGTAACATGGTGGAAAGTGGTTATTGGGTTTTTCGTAATGCATTACACTGCAGGATTAATTTTAAGTATCGTGTTTCAATTGGCACACGTAGTCGAAGAAACTTCAAATCCGATTCCGAATGAAGAAGGGGAAATGGAAAACACCTGGGCAATTCACCAATTGTACACCACTGCCAATTTTGCTCCTAAAAACAAAATTGTCAATTGGTTTACCGGTGGTTTAAATCATCAGATTGAGCACCATATTTTCCCACATATCAGTCACGTTCACTACACTAAAATTGCTGAAATTGTAAAACAGACTGCAAAAGAATGCAACCTGCCTTATTATGAATTTAAAACCATGAGAGGAGCTGTTCTTGCACATTACAAGCATTTGAAAGAACTTGGAATGAAACCTGAATTATCCGTATAAACCAAAAAAATCTATTAATAATTAACCTTCCTTAGTTAGCGTAGATAATTAAGGACATTCAAAATTTTTATAATGAATCATATTCTTTCGGACAGAATCAACAACTTAGCGACTTCGCAAACCTTAGCAATGGCTGCCTTAGCACGCGAATTAAAAGCACAGGGAAAAGACATCATCAGTTTAAGTTTAGGCGAACCAGATTTTAATACTCCTGACTTTATTAAGGAAGCTGTTAAAAAAGCAGTCGATGAAAATTACAGTACCTATTCACCGGTAGAAGGTTATTTAGAATTAAGAGAAGCAATTTGCAGAAAATTCAAAAGAGATAATAATTTAGAATACAAACCAAGTCAAATCGTAGTTTCTACGGGAGCAAAACAATCCTTATACAACATTGCGCAGGTAATGTTAAATGATGGTGACGAGGTAATTTTACCGGCACCTTACTGGGTTTCTTACTTCGAAATTGTAAAACTTTCCGGCGGAGTTCCTGTTGAAGTTCCAACGTCTGTAGATACTGATTTCAAAATTACTCCGGAACAACTGGAAGCAGCCATCACACCAAAAACAAAAATGATGTGGTTCAGTTCTCCTTGTAATCCATCCGGATCTGTTTACAGCAGAGAAGAGCTAACCGCTTTGGCAAAAGTTTTAGAAAAACACCCAAATATATATGTAGTGGCTGACGAAATCTACGAGCACATCAATTTTTCAGGAACTTTCTGCAGCATCGGTTCAATCCCGGGAATGTTAGAAAGAACAATCACTGTAAACGGAGTGGCAAAAGCATTCGCCATGACAGGATACAGAATTGGTTATATTGGAGCTCCGGAATTTATCGCTAAAGCATGTACAAAAATTCAGGGACAAGTAACTTCAGGAGCAAACTCGGTGGCACAACGCGCTACAATTACGGCTGTAGATGCCGATCCAAGTGTATTGAATCACATGGTTCAGGCTTTCCACACGCGCAGAGATTTAGTGGTTGGACTGTTAAAAGAAATTCCAGGTGTAAAAATCAACGTTCCGGAAGGCGCATTTTACGTTTTTCCTGACGTCTCTTCTTTCTTCGGAAAAACATTAAGAGGTACTGAAATTAAAAATGCAAACGATGTTTCGATGTATCTTTTAGCTGAAGCCAACGTAGCAACAGTAACCGGAGATGCTTTCGGAAATCCGGATTGTATTCGTTTCTCTTACGCCACAAGCGACGATATCTTAAAAGAAGCATTAAAAAGAATCAAAGAAGCTTTGGCATAATTCAAACTTCTGTTTTATACACCAAAAGCCTTAGGAAATCCTAAGGCTTTTTTATGGGGTTGCCTTCGGCCGGGCTATCCGCTATATCTTTTATTTCGTTGCTCTTCATAAAAGGATACCGCTTCTATCCCTAACCCAAATCGGTAAACACGGAAATTTTATTTTCAAAACAAATACTCACTTTCAAAATTCCCATTCTACAATATTATAAATAACATCCAAAATTCTGTAAGACATAACGCTTCATAAAACCCAAACTTTGTAATATACATTAATTAAAAATTATTGATCATGATACATACAGATGAAACCACAAAAGAAGCAGTTAGTACATTAGAAGGATTAATTTCAATTCTGGAAGACGGAAAACTAGGATATACCAATGCTGCAGAACATGTAGACAGTCCGGCAATTAAAACCGACTTTTTAGAATATGCCCGCGAACGCGCGTTGTTTATTGTAGAAATACAAGACGAAATCAACAAACTGGGAAAATCAACTGATACAGCAGGTGGAGGTCCGTTAGGAGCAATACACCGTGCCTGGATTGATATTAAATCCTCTTTCACAAGTGGTGATACAGAAGCGATCATCAATGCTTGTGTAACGGGGGAAGAAGCAGCAATCGATAAATATAAATCTGCTTTGGCGAAAAATGAACTTGAAGCTAGTCAGATTGCTATTGTTTCAAAACAATTGAACAGTATCGAGAATACTTTGACGAAAATTAAAGCGAAAAGATTGTCTTAATAATTGACACTATTTTTTGAGAATGAAACTATCCGGTTTATTAAACTGGGTAGTTTTTTTGTTTTTGGCCAAAACTGAAAAATAAATCTTATTTTCGTCGCAACCAATTTCTAAAATAAAAACTAAATTTTATGGCATTAACTTTACGCAGTATTTTTATTTGCACCCTTCTTACAATTCTATTTCCTAACCAAACAAAAGCCCAGGCAACGGGTAATGCCATAAAAGCGTCAATAGGTTTTGGCTCAAGTAGTTCTTATTACATTGAAAATTACGGCAGTCAGGATGAAATAGATGTCATGGGAGGTGGTTTATATTTTCAGGGAGAATATATCATTGGAATAAAATCATGGCTTAGTTTACGTCCTTACGCAGGAGCCATATTTACATCCGTTGATAAAAATCAAAATTTACAAAATCAACCGCAATACAAAGTAACAACCAATGCCTTTTTACTTGGAGGAAAACTTCGTCTGTGTGCGCCAATTCCTTGGGTAGCACCTTTTATTGAAGGAGGTATCGGTACGTCAATAGGTAAATTCGAAACCATTACACCCGCAGTTAATTTTAACAAAAGCGATATCTTATTGCATATTCCTTTTAATGTTGGATTAGCCATTGGTCGAAGGAATAATTTTGAAATTGCTGTTTCGGGCTACTTTCATCCGGCAGCTAAACAATCATCCGGGGTATTTGCTGTAGGATATACTTTTCCCTTAGATTAATTTACTGTAAAATCTCAACTATACGTTTGACTTAAAAAATGACAAACAAAAAAGTAATATTAAATTTAGCCTTACCATTAAGCATCATCACATTTATTCTTTTTACAAAATGGTGGATTGCTGATGTTGTAGATGGAACTGACGGTGTTATGTATGGATTCCCACTAATTTATAAATCTCCCGCATTTTATACTTCTATGGCAGAACAATATTTTATAATGGAACTCTTAATTGATTTTCTTTTTTATTTTGCCTTTTTATCGACAATATTATTTTTGATAAACATATATATATCTGAAATCAAAATAAAAAGAAACCTACTAAGGTTCATTTACGTAATTGCAGTACTATTATTGGGTGTTGAAATCTTATTTGCAACAGTTTTTGAAACCAGTTTTTCAATCAAACGAGATTTTGATATAAAAATAAAACAAACCGGATTTAAATTTTATTTTTCAAATGAAGAAAGAAACGAATTTAATAAGTTACATCAATAAATTAAAAAAGATTAACCATCATCATTCCATATTACTTAACTATTTCAAAAAAAGTCACTTCAGCATTAGTAATCCCGAATTATTTATAAGAACTTTGCACACTTTTTTCCGTGAATACCACAAAAGCCTAAAGTTTTAGAAATGAAGAAGAAGATCGAAATATTAGCTCCTGCTAAAGATTTAATCCAGGGAATGGCCGCCATAAATAGTGGTGCCGATGCTGTTTATATTGGTGCCCCACAATTTGGAGCCCGCTCAAATGCCACCAACTCGATTGAAGATGTTGCGGCTTTGGTCAAATATGCGCACTTATTTAATGCTCAGGTTTTTGTAGTAATGAATACTATTTTGTACGACAATGAATTGGAAACCTGTCGTCAAATGATATACGAATTGTATGATATCGGTGTTGATGCCCTGATTATTCAGGATATGGCGATCATGGAAATGGAATTACCTCCTATTGTTCTTCACGCCAGTACACAAGCCAATAATCGCGATGCCGACAAAATCAAATTCCTTAAAGATGCCGGAATCAAACGGGTGGTTTTAGCACGCGAATTGAACTTACATCAAATAAAAGAAATCTACGACGAAGCAGATGTTGAACTGGAATTTTTCGTAACCGGAGCCTTATGTGTATCCTTCAGCGGAAACTGTTACATGAGTGTGGCTAACGGAGAAAGAAGCGCCAATCGTGGTTCTTGTGCTCAAAACTGCCGTTTACCTTATAACTTAATCGACGGAAACGGAGAAACTTTAATCAAAAATAGTCACTTACTTTCGATTAAAGATTTAGATGTTTCTGATCAGATTCCAAATTTGATTGAAGCCGGAATTGTTTCTTTTAAAATTGAAGGACGTCTGAAAGATATCGTTTATGTAAAAAATAATGTATCTTATCTGCGTCAGAAATTAGACAGTTATTTAGAAGGAAGCGATAAATATACCAAAGCTTCTTCCGGAAAATGTACTTTTACTTTTGACTCTACTTTAAACAGAACTTTTAACCGTGGTTATACCGATTATTTCGTAAACGATAGAAATAACAGTATTGGTTCCTGGGAAAGCCCAAAATCAAAAGGACAATATATTGGTAAATTAATCCGAACCGTGGGAAATGCTTACGAAATCGAAAATGGCGAATTATTAAACAACGGCGACGGACTTTGTTTTATCAACGAAAATAACGAAGCAGACGGAATTTATGTAAACAAAGCGGAGAACGGTAAAATTTATCCAAACGTTTTAAAAGAAGTAAAAGACGGAACCTTTATTTATCGCAATAACGACGCTGCTTTTATCAAAATTGTAGAAAGAGAAGACAGTGCGATCAGAAAAATTGGCACTACGCTGCTGCTTACAGAAAATGAAGAAGGTTTTGAATTAATCGCGACAGATGAAGACGAAAATGTTAGTATTGTAAAACTTGCACATGCCAAAGAAAGAACCAAAAACAACGAATCGATTGAAGAAAACATCAAGGTTCAATTGGCAAAAACCGGTTTTACACCTTACAGTGCCGATGAAATAAATGTAATGTTCTCTGAAAACTGGTTCCTTCCTATTTCTAAAATCAACGAAATGAGAAGAACCGTTTACGAACAATTATCAGAAATTCGTTTGGCCAATTACAAACGTGAAGAACATCAGTTAGTAAAAACCTCGCATCCTTATCCGGAAACGAAGTTAGATTTCATGTACAATGTTTCGAACAAAACAGCTCGTAAATTCTACGAACGTCACGGCGTTACCGAAATCGAAAAAGCATTTGAATTGCAATGGGACCCCGGAAAATCCCGTGTAATGACAACAAAATATTGTATCAAATACGAATTGAAAAAATGTCCGATACACCAAAAAGATATTATGGGCGTTAAAGTAAAAGAACCATTGGTTTTAAAACAAGGCGAGCTTGAATACAAACTAAAATTCAACTGCAAACCCTGCGAAATGGAAATCTGGGAAAAAGATGCTGAATTTGAAATAGAAGAAGATCATTTTTATTAGGATTTTAACCGCAAAGAGCGCAAAGCAATACGCAAGGTTCGCAAAGATTATTTTAAAATCTTTGCGAACCTTTTCTTTTAACTTAATATCAAAAACTTTGCGTTCTTAGCGTAAATCTTTGCGAACATTGCGGTTAAAAACATTTTTCGCTACTTTTACTACTCCAACATTACAAAACTCCAAAATGAAAATACTCCTCCTCGGTTCAGGCGAATTAGGCAAAGAATTTGTCATTGCCGCACAACGAATCGGACAAACCATAATCGCTGTTGACAGTTACGAAAATGCTCCGGCCATGCAGGTCGCTCACGGATTTGAAGTCATCAACATGCTGGATGGCGAAGCACTTGACCGGATTGTAGCCAAACACCAACCCGATTTTATCGTTCCCGAAATAGAAGCCATTCGCACCGAACGTTTTTACGACTACGAAAAGCAAGGCATTACCGTAGTTCCTTCTTCCAAAGCCGCCAACTTTACCATGAATCGTAAAGCCATTCGTGATTTAGCGTCAAAAGAACTTGGACTTAAAACAGCGAAATACCAATACGCAACTTCCGCTGAAGAGTTACAAAAAGCCGTTCAGGAAGTTGGAATTCCGTGTGTCGTAAAACCATTAATGTCTTCTTCCGGAAAAGGACAATCGACAATAAAAACCGAAAGCGATATCGAAAAAGCATGGCAATATGCCGTTGCAGGTTCCCGTGGCGATGTTATTGAAGTTATTGTAGAAGCTTTTGTAGATTTCAATTCAGAAATTACACTTTTAACCATTACCCAAAATAACAATCCAACGCTTTTTTGCGCTCCAATCGGACACAGACAAGAGCGCGGCGATTATCAGGAAAGCTGGCAGCCCGCAAAAGTTTCAGACAAAGATTTATATGAAGCGCAGGATATGGCGGAAAAAATCACCGAAGCGCTTGGAGGCGCCGGCCTTTTTGGCGTTGAATTTTTCCTGACTGATGAAGGTGTTTATTTCTCTGAACTTTCACCACGTCCGCACGATACCGGAATGGTTACTTTAGCCGGAACCCAGAACTTTAATGAATTCGAATTGCATTTGCGTGCGATTTTAAGCTTACCGATTTTCGAAATCATACTCGAAAAAGCCGGAGCAAGTGCCGTAATTTTAGCATCCGAAGATTCTGCTAATCCAACCTTTACCGGAATCGAAAAAGTAGCGGCATTACCAAAAACCGATTTCAGGATTTTTGGAAAACCAACTTCAAGACCGTATCGCCGAATGGGCGTTGTTTTAAGTCATGATTCATTGGCAACTCCAATTGAAGAAGTCACAGAACGTGCCAAAGCAACTTCAAAACTAATCACCGTAAATTCTTAAAAGATGAAAAAAGTATTATTTATGTTATTCCTGTTTATCGGAATTGCCACTCAGGCTCAGGATAAAAAAACAACCGAGAAACCTCAGATCGTTGAAACCGCTTGTGGCGAATGTCAATTTGGGATGAAAGGCAATGGCTGTAATTTAGCCGTTCGAATTGATGGAAAAGCTTATTTTGTGGACGGAACTACTATTGATGAACATGGTGATGCGCATGCAAAAGACGGTTTCTGTAATGCGATCCGCAAAGCCGAAGTTACCGGAAAAGTAGAAAACAATCGTTTCAAAGCCACATCATTCACTTTGGTAAAACAAAAATAATGGAGTTAATTCTTGAAAACATAGCAAAACACGTTTCGCTGACACCTGAAGAACAAGCACTATTTTTATCCAGAACAGAGACAAAAATCTATAAAGCCAAAACCATTTTACTAAATGCCGGTGAGGTATGCAAACATTCGTATTTTGTCAATTCCGGAATTTTAAGAAGCTTTAATATCAACGATAATATTGTCGAACATGTTCTGGCATTTTCATGTCCCGGATGGTGGATGAGTGATATGTACAGTTTCTTTTCACAAAAGCCCGGACAGCTTTTCATAGAAGTTTTAGAAGAGGCGGAAGTGGTTTCACTATCGAAAGAAAATCAGGAACAATTATACCTTGAAATTCCAAAATTAGAACGTTTTTTCAGGATTCTAATCGAAAATTCATTAGTGGCCAATCAACAGCGCTTAATGGACAATTTGAGCTTGCCTGCAGAAGAGCGATTTGAGAAATTCTGTACCAAATACGGAACACTGGTTCATAAAGTCCCTCAAAAACAAATCGCTTCTTTTATTGGTGTTACGCCTGAATTTTTCAGCAAAATGAAAGCCAGGCTTTTGAAAAAATAATTTTTTTTTGCCACAGATTTCACGGATTAAACAGATTTTTTTTGTTCGCCACGAATTACACGAATTTTCACAATTTTTTTTTAATTGCTTTGCTTCGTGAAAATTCGTGTAATTCGTGGCAACATTTTTTTAATCCTTTTAATCCGTGAAATCTGTGGCAAAAAAAAACACGGCTAAACAGCCGTGTTTTTTATTGAATTAAAATTGCTCCACCTCCGTAGAATGTTTCATTGCTGTTGTGGTTGATTTTCCTATGGTTACCGTATTCTGAACGGCATCAAAATAAGAAGTCCCTACAAAAGCCTGGTGTTTAACCGCTCGGAATCCGTTTTTCTGTAGCGCGAATTCTCTTTCCTGTAATTCAGAGTAACCCGCCATACCACGCTCTTTATACGCTTTTGACAATTCGAACATACTCGTATTTAAAGCATGGAATCCTGCCAGAGTGATGAACTGGAATTTATACCCCATCGCAGCCAGATCCTCTCTGAATGTTTCCATTTCAGCCACTGATAATTTTGCAGCCCAGTTAAAAGAAGGTGAACAATTGTAGGCCAGCATTTTATCCGGAAATTCTTTTTTCATGGCATCGGCAAACTTTTTAGCATAAACCAGATCAGGATTACTGGTTTCCATCCAGATCAAATCGGCATATGGTGCATAACTCAAACCTCTGGCAATTCCCTGATCGATACCGCTGTTTACATAAAAGAACCCTTCATTGGTTTTTTCGCCTGTAATAAATTTTGCATCTCTTGGATCAGCATCGCTGGTCAGTAAATTAGCAGCGTCAGCATCGGTTCTTGCTACAATTAAAGTTGAAACCCCCATTACATCTGCGGCCAAACGTGCTGCAATCAGTTTATTGATTGCTTCCTGAGTCGGCACCAAAACCTTCCCTCCTAAATGTCCGCATTTCTTAGCAGAACTTAACTGATCTTCAAAATGAACCCCTGAAGCCCCGGCTTCAATCATCGATTTCATTAATTCGAAAGCATTTAGATTTCCGCCAAAACCAGCTTCGGCATCAGCCACAATCGGAACCAGATAATCTTTTTTATCTTCAACTTCATTTACCACCTGAATCTGATCAGCTCGCAATAAAGCACTATTAATTTTTTTAACCACCATCGGCACACTGTTTACCGGATAAAGGGATTGATCCGGATACATTTCTCCTGCCAGATTTGCGTCGGCCGCAACCTGCCAGCCACTTAAATAAATCGCTTCTAATCCGGCATCGACTTCCTGAATCGCCTGATTTCCTGTTAAAGCGCCCAAACCAGCAACATAATCCTGACTTTTTAACTTTCTCCATAATTTCTCCGCTCCCATTTTGGCAATAGAGTGCTCAATTTTATAAGAACCCTGAAGCGTAACCACTTCTGTAGCCGTGTAAGGACGTTCAACACCTTTCCATCTTGGGTTCGTGATCCAATCGTTAATCAATTCCTGAATTCTGTCTTCTGTTGTTTTCATAAATAATATAGTTAAGTTGGTTAGTAAGTAAATAGTTTTCGGTCGCAGTTTTCAGTTTTCAACTGAGACTCAAAAAAGTATTGATCGGTATACTTTTTTATAAATATTTGTAACACGGAATAGTTAAAAAGTCAATAAAATCGGTATTTACAACCAATCTTTCCAATACTTTTTCAGCCAGAGGAAATTGTCTTTTCTCGTAATTCTCTTCTCCTAATTCCGTTTTAATTTTATCGAATTCATCTAATGCCAATTCGTGATAATAGGCCACATTCAGCTGTTTGTCATTGTCCAAAATCACTTTATTCTGAAGCCATTGCCACAATTGCGATCTCGAAATTTCGGCAGTTGCTGCATCTTCCATCAAATTATGCAATGCCGCTGCACCTTGTCCGTTCAGCCACGAAGCCAGATACAAAACCCCTACATTGATGTTTTTACGAACGCCGTTTTCCGTTATGATTCCGATTGGTGGTTCTATCAAATCTGCTTCCGTAATTTTGCGATGTTCTCTTTTAATGTGAATTTGATTTGGAGTTGGCATTCCTTTATCAAAAATTTCTTTGGCTATTGCAACCAAATCCGGATGTGCCACCCAGGTTCCGTCGTGACCGTTTCGAACTTCGCGTTCTTTATCGGTTTTTACTTTGGCGAAAGCAACAGCATTGGCCTCTTCATTATTCTTAATCGGAATTTGAGCGGCCATTCCGCCTATCGCATGAATTCCTCGTTTATGACATCTCTGAATCACTAAATTGGAATATGCATTCATAAAAGGCGAAGTCATGTTTACCTGATCGCGATCCGGCACGATGAATTTCGGGTTCTTGCGGAATTTTTTGATGTAGGAGAAAATATAATCCCAACGCCCGCAATTCAAGCCAACAATATGCTCTTTCAATTCGTAAATAATCTCATCCAGCTGAAAACTTGAGGTTATGGTTTCAATTAAAACCGTCACTTTGATAGTGCCTCTTTCTAATTTCAAATAATCTTCGGTAAAATCAAGTACTGTATTCCACCAGCGCGCTTCCAGATAATGCTCTAATTTTGGAATGTAGAAATATGGTCCCGAATTATTCTCTAATAATTGTTTATGATTATGAAAAACATACAATCCAAAATCTACCAAAGAACCTGAAACTTCCTTTCCTTCTATTAAAAGATGCTTTTCTGTTAAATGCAATCCTCGTGGACGAACAATCAATGTCGCGATTCTTTCATTTAGCTGATAACTTTTGTTTTTAGCGGCATCTGTATAAGAAATTGTCTTTTTTACAGCATCAATTAAATTCAGCTGTCCCTCCATTAAATTTTGCCAGGTCGGAGAAGTACTGTCTTCAAAATCAGCCATAAACGTTTTCGCACCCGAATTAAGAGCATTGATGATCATTTTACGATCAACCGGTCCGGTAATCTCTACTCTTCGATCCAACAAATCCTTCGGAATTTCTCCAGCCATCCAATTACTTTCTCTGACGGTTTTGGTTTCTGAAGGAAAAGATGGCATGACACCCTTATCAAACAAAACTTGTTTTTGATTGCGTTGCCCCAGCAACAATTTTCGCTGCGATTCGAATTTTCGATGTAAGGCGGTTATAAAAACAATCGCTTCTTCTGTCCAGATCTCCGGATAAGAAAGGTTCTTTTCGGCTAAAAATTCCATTGCCGTGTCGGTAATCTCTAATTGGTTTTTCATAGCTGCAAATTTTATTTTTCATTAATCAGATACCTTCGTATTTGCTATTTCTGCCTTTTTAAAAACACTTTTAACAATAGCGAACAAATAGCTAATCAGTTTCACAGTACAATGTTAGGTAAAAGTTTTTTACAAAACAAGCGAACGTTCGCTAAATATTTAAAATAATTTTTTGGCGATTGTTTTTTTTTAATTGCTATATTTGATTTATGGATATCGAAAAAGACTATATAAAGCTGATCTTTGGGCTAAAACTCAAGCAAGTCAGAACACAAAAAAATCTTTCTCTTTTTGGCTTAGCCAAATTGACAAATCTTTCAAAATCGTACTTAAACGAAATTGAAAAGGGTAAAAAATATCCAAAAACAGATAAAATTTTGCTTTTGTGCGAACATCTGGACGTTACTTACGACCAAATGGTTTCTTTAAAACTTGATAACAACCTTGCTCCGATTGGAGAAATTTTAAAATCCGGAATTTTAAAAGAGATTCCGTTAGAGCTTTTCGGCATTCAGGAAGCGGATTTAATAGATATTATTGCCAATGCTCCCGCCAAAGTCAATGCCTTTATCAGTACTATAATTGAAATTGCGCAGCATTATAATCTTAGCAGGGAAAGTTTTTTTCTGGCTGCCTTAAGATCTTACCAGGAGGCCCACAGCAATTATTTTGAAGATCTTGAAGATAAAGTGATTGCTTTTTCAAAATCATTCCAGATTAATTTGGATTCTAAAATCACGATTGAAGAACTGGAGGCCATTCTTACAGAGGAATTTGATTACACGATAAAAGAAATCGCTTTTACAGATCAGGAAGCTTTGGAAGATTTACGATCTATTTATGTTCCGAAAAGCAGGACTTTACTGCTTTCAACAGAAATCGACAATCCACAGAAAGCTTTTATTCTCGCCAAAGAAATCGCCTACAATTATTTAAAAATATCCGATCGTTTGCTGACTTTTAGCTGGATCAAATTTGAAAACTTCGATCAGGTCCTGCATAATTTTTACGCTTCTTATTTTGCCGGCGCTTTATTATTACCAAGACAATTGGTAGTGGGCAAAATCAATGACTTCTTACATAATGAAAAGCCAAATCCGGAAGAATTTGTCGCTCTGATCGAAAGTTTCGAAGTTTCTCCCGAATCCTTTTATCAGAGACTGACCAATTTGCTGCCCAAAGATTTTCATTTGAAAAACTTATTCTTTTTAAGAATGTCTCACAGAATTGGTTCTGACGTGTATCAAATCAAAAAAGAACTACACATTACCAATCAGCAGGAACCTCATGCAAACGAAACCAACGAGCATTATTGCAGAAGATGGGTTTCAGTAAAAACCATAGATGAAGCCATCAGGCAAAACAAATCACACTTTTTTGATGCTCAGATTTCCAGTTATGTACATAGTGGAAATGAATATCTGGTTTTTTCATCGGCTACAAAAGATCCTTTTGTAAACAATAATATCCGCAGTATTTCAGTTGGAATTTTAATCAATCCGACAATGAAAAAGAAATTCAAATTCATCGAAGGAAAGCCGCTCGTAAAACGAATTGTGGGTGTTACCTGCGAAACCTGCGACGTAAAGGATTGTCTGGAAAGAGCCGCACTTCCAATTGCACTGGAAAAGAAAAAACGTCACGAAAATACCGATGCAGTTGTACAGCAATATATCTCGCAATACAGCTAGATTGTTAGACTTCTTAGATCTTTAGACTTTTTAGATTGTTGAATTTCCTGGATTGTTAGATTTTTAGACTATAATAGCCTTATTCACGCAGTTGAACCTCTGTACCTTTGAACCTTTGCAACTATGAACCTCAGAACCTTTTTTTCTTAATCTAGGTTAAGTGCATTTCATGCATGTTGATCGTAAATTTGTACTATTAAAATAACAAAACACTTATCATCATGGAAAATATAGTATTACATAAAGCGGAAACAAGAGGAAATGCAAATCACGGATGGCTTAACGCTTATCACAGTTTTAGTTTTGCAAGCTGGTACAACCCGGACAGAATTCAGTTTGGAGCACTTCGCGTTTTGAATGATGACACAATTGCGGGAGGAATGGGTTTCGGCACGCATCCTCACGATAATATGGAAATCATTACCATTCCGTTAGAAGGCGATTTAGCCCACAAAGACAGCATGGGAAATACTGAAATCATCAAAAATGGTGATATTCAGGTTATGAGTGCCGGAACTGGAGTTCAACATAGTGAGTTTAATCCAAATGCTGATCAGCAAACTAAATTATTGCAAATCTGGCTGTTTCCAAACAAAAGAAACGTAGCACCACGTTACCAGCAAATTACTCTGAATGTATCCGACAGACACAATAAACTGTCTCAAATCTTATCTCCAAATGCAGACGATGAAGGGGTTTGGATTCATCAGGACGCCTGGTTCAACATGGGGAATTTTGATGCCGGAATTGCAACAGAATACAAAATCAAAAAAGAAGGAAACGGCGTTTACGCTTTCGTTTTAAAAGGAAATGTAACAATCAACGGTCAGGAGTTAAACACTCGTGATGCTGTTGGAATTTCAGGAACTGATACTTTAAATATCAAAGCAACTACTGATGCTGAATTTTTATTGATGGATATTCCGATGAACTATTAATTCATAAACAACACATACTTTTTTTTTCAGGAAACGATAATAAATCTGTTTATCAGATTGTTATCGTTTTTTTTCTTACATATTTCACAAATTATCTTAAGTGGACAATAGAAGACTTTAAATCTAAAAGCAGGCAAAAAAAGGTCTCTCGCAGATTTTGCAGATTCAGCGGATTTTATTCCTTGTTTAGATAGATTTTTTTAGAAAAATAAGCAGCATGCGCAGATCATTTATAAACGCACTCTAACAAATAGATCTGCCCAATCTGCAAAATCTGCGGGAAACAAAAAACCATTCTTAATCCGTAAATCTGCAGCAAAAAAAATAAGGATCAAATTAACAGTTTTTCATTTCTTAATCTAGGTTAAGTGTCTTTCGATTACTCCCGACGTAACTTTGTCCTATCAAAATGAAATTATTATTATTTAAAAAATAAAATTATGGCAACTACAAAATGGGCAATTGACCCAACACATTCAGAAATTGGTTTTAAAGTTAAACACATGATGTTTACAAATGTTTCAGGAAAATTTGGAACTTACGATGCAACAATTACGACAGAAGATAATGACTTCGAAAACGCTGCAATCGAATTTTCAGGTGATATCGCTTCTATCGATACCGCAAATGCAGACAGAGACGGTCATTTAAGAAGCGCTGATTTTTTTGACGCTGAAAACAATCCTAAATTAACTTTCAAATCTTCTTCATTCAAAAAAATTGACGCCGGAGATTATGAAATCACCGGAGACTTAACGATTAAAGGTGTTTCTAAATCAGTAACTTTTCCGGTAGACTTCAGCGGAATCATGACTGATCCATGGGGAAATACAAAAGTTGGATTAAGCATTGAAGGGAAAATTAACCGTAAAGACTGGGGATTAAACTGGAACTCTGCTCTTGAAACCGGTGGTGTTTTAGTTGGAGAAGAAGTAAAACTGAACATAGAATTACAATTTGCGAAACAAGCATAATCAGAATATTAGGTTTTAATTTGGTTGGTTTTAAAAGCCTGCACTTTTTAGAAAGTGCAGGCTTTTGTTTTTTTAGTTTGCCGCGAATTGCGCTAATTTTTACGTCTAAAAAGTAAAAAATAATTTGTCTAAATTCGTGCAATTTGTGGCAAAAAAACCTTTAGCGAATAGTCCTATTTCTAAATTCAGTTGGTGATAATCCGGTTTGTTTTTTGAAAACTCTGGAGAAATACGAATAATCTTCGTAACCAACGGCATACGCAACTTCATTTATGGCTAATTGTTTGTCGGCAAGCATTCTTTTTATTTCGAGAATTACACGATCCATAATTACCTCTGTGGCTGTTTTTTGTAAAATTTCGTTACAAATTCTATTCAGATGTTTTAAGGTGATGTGCAATTGTTCTGCATAAAATGAAGGCAGTTTTTGAGTTTTAAACTGTTTTTCTAAAAGAACTTCAAATGCGCTGATCTTTATATTATAGGAATGTGTCTGATGAGAATAGGTTTCTCCATACTTACGGGCAATTTCGATATGAATACAGTCTAATAAATTCAGCATTTTATCCAGCTGATATTTACCATCCTGATTGTTTTCGTGAATTAGTAAATCAAAATAAGGCAGGATCTTCGGAATTTCTTTTTCTTCAAAAACCATTTCCGGCCGATTGTGAATGGAATGATAAAAATTATACTCATTGATATTTTTCTGTCCAAAATACAGATTATAAAGCTCCTGCGAAAAGATAACCACAAAACCTTCAATATCTTCAGACAAACTCCAATGATGCATTTGTCCGGGCTGCAAAACGAACAGACTCCCTTTTTTAATTTCGAATTGATCAAAATCTACTTCATGCTGCCCCGACCCATTCGTAAAAAATACCATTAAATATGAATCATGCCGATGCGGTTCTTCGATAAAACTGTGGCTTTTTAAATGCTCCTTAAAAATATTGACGTAGAAATCACGATGAATATCATTGCAACTAAAATTCTGAACAGTATAAATTGGGTATTTCTTCATAACAAATGTCTTTATTGTGCTATAAGTAGCGAAGATATAAAAAAGACTTTTAATGGATTGTAAAATACCTTTGTATAAATAAAAAATAACAAAGTCATGTCAAATACACTAGTCCATATTTTGAAAAATGAATGTCCGAATTGTCATAAAGGAAAAGTTTTTAAAGACAAGAATATTTTTCTGAATTTCGGCTTTCCAAAAATGAACGAATACTGCAGTCATTGTAATTACAAGTTTCAAAAAGAGCCCGGTTATTTCTTTGGTGCCATGTATGTAAATTACGGATTAACAGTCGCTCAGGGCATTGCAACCTATTGTATCGCTCAGTTTTTCTTTGAAAGAAATTTCGACCTGAGAATCATTCCGATTATTGCGGTGGTCATTACTTTATGTACTTCTTTCAATCTCCGATTTTCAAGATTAGTGTGGATTTATATGTTTAAGGATTATACAAGCTAAAAAAAGTGTTATTTTTGCCTTTCAATTGAAACTAATTTTTCAATTCAAAAAAATTCAATCTTAAATTAGACAAATGAAAGCATACGTATTTCCGGGTCAGGGCGCACAATTTACAGGAATGGGCAAAGACTTATATGAAACATCGGCTTTAGCCAAAGAATTATTCAAAAAAGCCAATGAAATTTTAGGTTTTAGAATTACAGATATTATGTTTGAAGGCACTGCCGAAGAACTGAAAGAAACAAAAGTTACACAGCCGGCCGTTTTTTTACATTCGGTTATTTTAGCCAAAACTTTAGGCGAAGATTTTAAACCGGAAATGGTGGCGGGGCATTCTTTAGGAGAATTTTCAGCATTGGTTGCTAACGGAACTTTATCTTTTGAAGATGGTCTTAAATTAGTTTCCCAACGTGCTTTAGCCATGCAAAAAGCTTGTGAAATTACTCCGTCTACAATGGCTGCCGTTTTGGGCCTTGCAGATAATATTGTTGAAGAAGTTTGTGCTTCTATTGATGGAGTTGTCGTTGCTGCAAATTATAACTGTCCGGGACAATTGGTGATTTCCGGAGAAACTACTGCTGTTGAAAAAGCTTGCGAAGCGATGAAAGCTGCCGGAGCAAAACGTGCTTTGATTTTACCTGTTGGAGGAGCTTTTCACTCGCCAATGATGGAGCCTGCAAGGGAAGAACTGGCTGCTGCGATTGAAGCAACAACTTTTTCAGCTCCTGTTTGCCCGGTGTATCAAAACGTAACTGCAAGCGCGGTTTCTGATGCCAACGAAATCAAAAAGAACTTAATTATACAATTGACTGCTCCGGTAAAATGGACACAGTCTGTACAACAAATGATCGCTGATGGCGCAACTTTGTTTACTGAAGTAGGACCCGGAAAAGTTTTAGCCGGTTTGATTAATAAAATTGATAAGGAAGCTGTTACGGCTAATGCTTAAATTTTAGTAATCAGTCGCAGTTTTTAGTTTTCAGTTGAAAAGCTATATAAAAATAAACCCTCATAAATTTTCATTATGAGGGTTTATTTTTATAGTTCCTTAGCTTCTTTGCAATAATTATTTATAATTCCGGTAATCAGATAATTTTGGTTTCTCTTTTCAAAGAATATGTACCAGGTCGTTTTGGCATTGGCTTTATAAAAAATATAATTTGAACCCAGATATAGGAGTTTTTCCGAAGTTTTCTTGTGAGGTGTTTTTTTAATCCTTTCCGGAACAGCATCGTAAATCTTAGAAACATATTCTTCTGCAGATTCAATAAAACTAAAATATTCTTTTTTATATAATGTAATCACCAAATCATCAAGATATCGAATAATGTCTGATGTAAAGATAACTTCTATTTCCCCCACCATTCTCTTATTCTTCTAATTGACTCTGCTTTTGCCTGCTCTGGCGTTAATCCTTTTGCAAATTCAGCATCAAAATCAAAAGTATCAGGATCAATTCCCTTCAATTTTGGTTTCTGAACTTCGTATTCTACCGCAGGTTCTTCTGCCTTATTCTTTTTCTGATTTTCATTCTTCTCATTCATAATCCCATTCTTTAGATAACGAATTTACAACAATTTCGTTAAATCAAAAAATTCCAAATAGTCCATCCTGATCATTTGGAATTTCTTTTGAAGCCGCAATATATACTGTTGTTCGTGTCTAAAGGAGATTCTTTTCTTTCTTTTTATAATTAATAATAAAAACGCCTAAAATAATAAGTATCGTTGCAATGATGAAATCAACTGTAATTTTTTCATTTAAAAGCAACCAGCCTAGAAAAACAGCTATAATTGTATTTACATAAGACAGGATAGAAACCTGTACTGCCGTAACACGTTTTAAAGCATAATTATAACAGAAAAACGCAATCACAGATCCAAAAACAGATAAATACAAAGAAGCAAAAATACTTCTTGAACTCCATGAACTCAAATCCGGATTTGGTGAAAAGATAAAAGCTAAAACAAGCTGAATACAAGAAGCCATTGTAAATTGATAAAATAAATTGAGTGCAATATTATTAGATTTATAGGCATGCGTTTTTGTATAAATCGTCCCGGCTGCCCAGGCCAAAATGGCCAAAATCATAAATAATACTCCAATTTTATAATCCTCATCCAAAAAGGAACTAAGTCCGTCTTTAAATATAAAAATAACGCCCGAAAATCCGATAATTACTCCTACAAATCCTTTTAAGCTTGCTTTTTGCAGTCCGAACAAAATACTGCCAATAAAAATAAGTATGGGTGACATGGCACTTATTACAGATGCTAATCCGCTTGGTAAACTCTGCTCCGCAATAGTTGTAAATCCGTTAGCAATAACAATCATTAGTACAGACGGAACGAGTTGGTATTTTAAATTTTTCCAGCCAATCCATTTCAGTTCTTTTTTAAACAACAAAATAGTCATTACTATCAGTCCTGCCAATCCCTGGCGTATAGAAGTTACAAACCAGGGCGGAATTGTTTCTACCGCAACCCTAATTCCTAAAAATGTGGTTCCCCAAATGATGCCAACAGCTGCTAAGGCAAAAATTAATTTATAATCTAAACTTTGTTTCATGATAATTAAATTCCTTTTTTAAATAAAAAATCCCAAACTATACTACTATAATTCGGGATTTTTTGTTTGCAGTAAAGATGCACTGCTGTGAGTCTTTACGATCGTACTTTTTGTTCCCATTTCCAGGCGCTTGCCATTGCTTCATCTAATGTTAATTGTGCTTTCCAGCCCAAAACATCATTAGCTTTATCGGTATTAGCATACGCTTCAGTGATATCTCCTTCCCGGCGTGGCATAATTTTATAGGGTAATTTGGTATTACTTACTTTTTCAAAACTGTTGATGACCTCAAGAACAGAACTTCCTTTTCCCGTTCCCAGATTAAAAGTCTCGACTTTAGCCAGATTCTTTTTATTGAACAAACGCTGCAAAGCAATAACGTGTGCTTTTGCCAAATCTACAACATGAATATAATCACGGACTGCAGTTCCATCCGGCGTTGGATAGTCATTCCCAAAAACTGATAATTCCTTACGCAATCCCATTCCGGTTTGCGTAATAAAAGGAACCAGATTTTGAGGAACTCCTAATGGTAATTCTCCAATTTCCGTACTTGAATGCGCTCCAACCGGATTAAAATAGCGCAATAAAATAGCACTAATATTAGTCACTTTAGCGGTATCTGTTATAATTTCCTCCCCGATCTGCTTTGTATTTCCGTAAGGAGACATGGCTGCCTGAACCGGAGCATCTTCTGTAATTGGCATTTTTTCAGCCTGGCCGTAAACCGTGCAGGATGAACTAAAAATGAAACTTGCCTCTGGTTTTTGCTGCAATTGCTGTAACAAATACACTAAAGTACCAATGTTGTTTTCATAATATAGCAATGGATTTTCAACACTTTCGCCAACTGCTTTCGAAGCCGCAAAATGAATAACCCCGGTAACATCGTTATGTTTTTTAAAAAAATCCTGAACTGCTGTTTTTTCTCTTAAATCTATTTTTTCAAACAGTGGCAGTTTTCCTGTAATTTTCTCAATTCCTTTTAAAACATCTTCCGAAGAATTAGAAAGATCATCAATTATCACAACTTCAAAGCCTTCATTTTGCAATTCGACTACAGTATGCGAACCGATAAATCCTAATCCTCCTGTTACTAATACTTTCATTTTGTGGTTGTTTTATGGCTAATATTTTAGTTTTATTTATTTTAAAAATTCAATTACACTGTCTGTAATAAATTTAATCTGCTCATCATCAAGCTCAGTATGCATGGGCAAAGCAATTACTTCTTTTACCAATTGATTGGTTACAGGAAATTGTTCTTCTTTGTAACGAACATCAGCATAAGCCTTTTGTGAATGCAGTGGAATTGGATAATAAATAGCACACGGGATTGCTTTATCCAACAAATGCTGCATTAACGCATTACGATCCGCATCAACAATCCTTAGCACATATTGATGAAAAACGTGATCATTTGCATTGGCATCAAATTCCGGTGTAATTATATTTTTATGACCCGCAAAAGCTGCGTTATATTTTGTTGCAGCTAAACGACGTGCCGTATTATATTCATCCAGCAAAGGTAATTTTGCATTCAAAACTCCTGCCTGAATACTGTCCAAACGTGAATTTACCCCTACTACATCGTGATGGTAGCGTTCGTACATTCCGTGATTCACGATGCCACGGATAATATGAGCCAGTTTATCATCATTGGTGAAAATTGCTCCGCCATCTCCATAACAACCTAAGTTTTTAGAGGGAAAAAATGAAGTTGCAGCCACATGACCAATAACTCCTACCTTGCTTTTTGTCCCTGATTTAGAAACATAATCAGCCCCTATTGCCTGCGCATTATCTTCAATCACATATAAATTATGCTCCGCGGCAATTTCCATAATCGCATCCATATTAGCTGCACGACCAAATAAATGTACCGGAACAATTGCTTTTGTTTTTGGTGTGATTGCTTTTTTTATCGCTTCAATGTCAATATTCATATTTGTAACATCAACGTCGACTAAAACCGGAGTTAATTGCAGCAAAGCAATTACTTCTACAGTTGCTGCAAATGTAAAATCAGCAGTAATAACCTCATCACCAGGCTTTAAATCCAGTCCCATCATTGCAATCTGTAAGGCATCTGTACCATTGGCACACGGAATTACATTTTTTGCTCCTAAATAATTTTCAAGATTTTTTTGAAACTGATGAACCAATGGCCCGTTTATATAAGTATTTGTATCTAAAACTTCCTGAATTGAAGCGTCAACGGTTGTTTTTATTTTTTCGTATTGACTCTTTAAGTCAACCATTTGAATTTTTTTCATTTATCTTTCTTTATTTTAAAACTTAAGATTTGTTTTCGGAATTCAATCTTCAAAACGAAGAACAAAAATAGTTATTTAATACCTTCAAACAATGAAAATAATCGAAAGAAACGTATTTTAGCACCAAAATTACACCCATGCTTTTTCTATACAATTTAGCCGTTTATCTTGCTGCCTTTTTTCTGAAAATTATCGCACTGTTTAGTACGAAAATCAAGCTCTTTATCAACGGAAGGAAAGATGTTTTTACCATTTTGGAAGAAAGAATAAAACCCACAGACAAAACCATCTGGTTTCATGCTGCTTCCCTTGGAGAATACGAACAAGGTTTACCGGTTATCGAAAAAATCAAAGAAAAATATCCTTTACATAAAATCATTGTTACTTTTTTTTCCCCTTCCGGATACGAAGTGCGTAAAAACAATACCGTTGCAGATGTCACTTTGTACCTGCCTTTGGACACTAAAAGCAATGCTAAACGGTTTTTGAAATTAGCACATCCGGAATTGGCGTTCTTCATTAAATATGAATTTTGGCTTAACTATTTGGGAGAGCTCAAAAAAAACGAAACACCCACTTTTTTAATTTCCGGAATTTTCAGGGAAAACCAGATGTTCTTTAAATGGTATGGCGGATTTTACCGAAAAGCACTAAAAACTTTCACTTATTTCTTTGTTCAAAACGAAAGTTCAAAACAAAAAATAGAAGCTATTGGTTTCCACAATGTAATTGTTTCCGGCGATACCCGTTTCGACCGTGTCAATGCAATCTTGGAAAGAGACAATACACTGGATTTTATTGAAAACTTCAAAAACAACCAAACCACAATTGTTATCGGCAGTTCCTGGCCAAAAGACGAAGCACTATTAGCCGAATATATCAATCACGCTCCGGAGAATGTAAAATTCATTATTGCACCGCATAACATAAAAGGAGATCAAATTGCAAGTCTTAAATCTCAAATCACAAAATCAAGCATTTTATTTTCCGAAAAAGGAAACGCTGATTTATCAGACTACCAGGTCTTTATTATCGACACCGTTGGTTTACTGACCAAGATCTATAGTTACGGAACGATAGCCTACGTTGGAGGGGGATTTGGAAATCCGGGAATTCATAATATTTTAGAACCTGCTACTTTTGGAATCCCGATTATAATTGGCCCAAATTATTCCCATTTTGCAGAAGCTACAGCGCTGGTAAAACTTCGAGGCTGCATTGTAATTAACAACAAAGAGGAACTCAAACAAAATCTCGATCGCTTACTTTCAGATGAAAAGTTTTTTAAAGAAAAATCTCAAATATGCAAGTCGTTTATTCAGGACAATACGGGAGCTACAGACAGCATTATGAAAATCGTTTTTTAACAACTCGAAATATCAAATGACAGGTTTTGAGTCGTAAATTATAAAAAAGTCGCTCAAAAGAGCTTATTTGCACCTTTAAAGCCTGCAGAATAATCAATAAAAAGCAAAACAAACCATTGGTAAGAGAATCAAAAAAGCTAATTTTCTTATTGAATATTCAATGAAAAATAATTTATACAAAAAATACAATAATATAACATAATTTTAGTATTTTGGCATATTATTTGATAACTAAGATATTCGTGAGCAATGAAAATATTTTAAAAAAAAAATAAAAAAATATTTTACATATTAAAAAATTTATATCTTTGCCACGAATTAATAATTAACCTTTTATAATAAAGTAAGATGAAAAAAGTATTTTTAAGTTTAGCTGTTGTTGCTGTTTTAACTGTTGTATCTTGTAAAAAAGCTGATGCTCCAGCTACTGACGCTGTAGATTCTACTGCTGTTACTGTTGATTCTGCTGCTGCTGTAGTTGATTCTGCTGCCGCAACTGTTGACTCTGCTGCTGCTAAAGTTGATTCTGCTGCTGCTAAAGTAGAAGAAGTAAAAAAATAATTAGAACCTAAGTTCTAAAAATTTTAAAACCATCCTTGAGATGGTTTTTTTTTATGTTAAAATTTTATTTTGCATAAAATCCATAAAAAAAAGCGTTTTGAAAATTTCAAAACGCTTTTTTTTTATTCTAACACTTCCTCATCGACTACCTCATCTTCAAAAATCGAATCACTGGACGAGAAATCCAAAATCTCCGACCTTGCAGCATAAGTAACAATTTCCTTGATTCCTTTCTGCAAAAGCAACTCTGTCGTGTATTTACGGCTTGTTGCAAAATGAAGTTCTCCCAACATCAGCTTAAAAAAATATTTCCCTCCGGAACCTTTAAATTTTAAAAACCTTGCCTGATCTATACTCAATTTAAATTTTTCAACATCTTCTTCACATTCGAACTTCAATTCATAACTCAAACTTGTAAAGATGATTTTTCCTTTTCTGGAAGTAAAAACAAATTTATATTCATCATTAAATCTTTTACTAATTACAAAAGCACCCATTTAGAATTTTAGATTTTAGATTATTGACTTTAGATTGTTGAGCCCTGATAGCCATCAGTTAGATTCTTAGATTCTTAGATTCTTAGATTCTTAGATTCTTAGATTCTTAGATTCTTAGATTCTTAGATTCTTAGATTCTTAGATTCTTAGAT
>NZ_SLWA01000011.1 GCF_004345565.1 Flavobacterium circumlabens
CCGAAGCCGATACGATTTATCAAAAAGCACAAACCTTTCTGGAGAATAAAAAGAACAGTGAAATAGACATTCCCGAAGTTCGTTACATCAAAGGATTAATCAGAAAAGGAGAGGCGAGAGCCACAAGCCATTTCGTTGGGTTAACAGATGATCAGATTCATTTTATGGAACTTCCGTTTTATGAAACCGGAACCATCGAGAAAAAACCAATCGGAAAAGAAGACATTCAACTGACCATCGATTTGATTGAAAAAATCAAGCCACACCAAATATACGCAGCCGGGGATTTAGCCGATCCGCACGGAACCCATAAAGTTTGTCTGGATGCTATTTTTGAAGCGGTAAAAGCTTTAAAACCAAAACCCTTTATGGACGACTGCTGGTTGTGGCTGTACCGCGGCGCATGGCAGGAATGGGGAATTGACGAAGTCGAAATGGCAGTACCCATGAGTCCTGATCAGGTGCTGGCCAAACGCCATGGAATTTTCAAACACCAGTCTCAAAAAGACGGAGTTGTTTTTCAGGGAACGGACGCCAGGGAATTTTGGCAGAGAGCCGAGGACCGAAATCACGAAACAGCAGCTTTATATCAGGAATTAGGTTTAGCGACCTATGCCGCAATGGAAGCTTTCGTGAGATGGCATTATTAAGTTTCCGTTTTCAGTCTCAGTTTACAGTCACAGTTTGCAGTTGTTTCTAAATGCAAACTGTGACTGCGACTGAAACTATTTTAAAACTGGCGAAAAAATAGAAAAGTTATTAAAATAACAATAGCTTTGTAAACATAGAAGCAAGAGGAGAGAATGAGTCTGTATTCTTTCATCTTGCTTCTTTTTTCTTTTAAAAAAAAATGGAACAAGACAGTAAACTTCTCATAAAATTAGCCCATACCAAAATGCCTTTCGGAAAATACGAGGGACGTTTCTTAATTGATTTACCCGAATATTATGTCGTTTGGTACCAGAATAAAGGATTTCCAAAAGGAGAACTGGGCCAGCAATTACAATTGATCTACGAATTAAAACTAAACGGTTTGGAAGAATTAATCCGTAATATTAAGAAAAGATATCCGAAACCGTAAAAATAAACGGCTATCATTTTTCATTGGTTAATTAACAATATCAACGTAAGATTTTAGAAATAAATAAGCAGATTAATTAAAAATTAGACTGTTTGAAATCCAAAATTACGGATTACGGAAACAAGTAAACGATCTGTTTATAAATTTGCAAATTATCTCATTCTGTAATTGATAAATTGTCCAATTAAATTTGTACTTTTGCCAAGTTTTTTACACAACTACAATACAAACAACAACAGAATGAATCAGACAAAATATATTTTTGTTACAGGCGGTGTGACTTCTTCTTTAGGAAAAGGAATTATTGCAGCATCTTTAGCAAAATTGTTACAAGGAAGAGGGTATCGTACAACTATTCAAAAATTTGATCCGTATATAAATGTAGATCCGGGTACGTTAAATCCATATGAGCATGGAGAATGTTATGTGACTGATGATGGTGCTGAAACTGATTTAGATTTAGGCCACTACGAGCGTTTTCTTAATGTTCCTACTTCTCAGGCCAATAACGTTACTACAGGTAGAGTTTATCTTTCCGTTATTGAAAAAGAAAGAAGAGGAGAATTTTTAGGAAAAACGGTTCAGGTTGTTCCTCATATTACAAACGAAATCAAAGACAGAATGCAATTGTTGGGTAAATCCGGCGATTATGATATTGTGATTACTGAAATTGGCGGAACGGTTGGTGATATTGAATCCCTGCCTTACATTGAGTCTGTTCGTCAGCTGGTTTGGGAATTGGGAGAAAACAACGGAATTGTTATTCATTTAACATTAGTG
Organism: Flavobacterium circumlabens; assembly: GCF_004345565.1. Taxonomy (GTDB): domain Bacteria; phylum Bacteroidota; class Bacteroidia; order Flavobacteriales; family Flavobacteriaceae; genus Flavobacterium; species Flavobacterium circumlabens. The sequence goes on from NZ_SLWA01000011.1 coordinate 1,862, forward strand.
CCATTTTTGGCTGCTGCAGGGGAGTTAAAAACAAAACCGACGCAGCACTCCGTAAAAACATTGATGGAAAGCGGTATCAAAGCTGATATTCTGGTTTGTAGAACAGAGCATGAACTTTCAGATGAATTGCGTAATAAATTAGCCTTATTTTGTAATGTAAAAAGAGAAGCAGTAATTCAGTCTATTGATGCTTCAACGATATATGAAGTTCCTAATTTAATGCTTGAAGAAGGATTAGATGTTGTGGCTTTAAAAAAATTAGATCTTCCTAAAAAAGCAGCACCGGATTTAAAAAACTGGAATACTTTTTTACGCCGGTTAAAAAATCCAAAACATACCGTAAATATTGGTTTGATTGGAAAATATGTTGAAATGCAGGATTGTTACAAATCAATATTGGAAGCATTTATTCATGCCGGAGCTTCAAACGAAACTAAAGTAAATGTAATTTCGATACATTCGGAACACATTAATATTGATAATATTGAAGAAAAATTAGGAGCTCTTGACGGAGTTTTGGTTGCACCTGGTTTTGGTGAAAGAGGTATTGAAGGAAAAATTGAAGCAGTTCGTTTTGCACGTGAAAATAAAATTCCGTTTTTCGGAATTTGTTTAGGAATGCAAATGTCAATTATCGAATATTCCAGAAATATTTTAGGTTACGCGGAAGCGAATTCTACGGAGATGAATGAGAATACAAAACATCCTGTGGTGAATTTGATGGAAGAACAAAAAACGATTACAGACAAAGGCGGAACAATGCGTCTTGGAGCCTGGAAATGTGATATTAAGCCTAATACTTTAGCACATAAAATTTACGGTCAAAAGACAATTTCAGAGCGTCACCGTCACCGTTATGAGTACAATAATAAATATGCTGACGAATTACAAAAAGCAGGTTTAATTGCTTCGGGAGTAAATCCGGATACTGGTTTAGTTGAAATTATAGAGCTTGAAGATCACCCGTTTTTCATTGGTGTACAATACCATCCGGAATACAAAAGTACAGTTGCTAACCCACATCCTATTTTCGTAAACTTTGTGGCCGCAGCGGTAAATTCACATAAAAAACAATAATTAATATTCTGAGGGGATGTAACTTTTGAGTAAAACTCAGACCAATAACCTTAACGAATAACTTTTTTAAATATAATGGAAGAGAAAAAATTTGACCTTAATTCAATCATTGGTTTTGTATTGATATTTGGAATTTTGATTTGGATTATGTACCAAAATCAACCTTCTGATAAAGAAATTGCTGCTGAAAAAGCCAAGAAAGAATTAGTAGCGAAACAAGAAGCTCAGGCTAAAACAGATAAAACCAAAACAGCAGTTTTGCCTGTTGCTGCAGTGACGCCTGGTGACACCGTTCAGTTAGCGCAATTACAAAAAACCTTAGGTGGTTTTGCTTATTCAGCTACGCTTCCTTCTGCAAAAGAATCTTTTACTACAATTGAAAACGAAAAGATGATACTTAAAATCGCTAATAAAGGCGGTTATATAGTGGAAGCTAAATTAAAAGAATTCGAAAGATTTGAAAAAGGTTCAAAACAATTAGTAGAATTGATTAAAGACAATAATGCTAATTTAAATATTCAATTACAAACAACTGATAACAGGACTTTAAATTCTAAAGATTTGTTTTTTGAGCCAACATTAACAAAAGTTGGAGCTGATCAGATTTTGTCAATGCGTTTAAAAGCAGGAGCTAATGAATTTTTGGAATACAAATATATTTTAAAACCAAATGAGTATTTAGTTGGTTTTGATATTCGTTCCCAAGGTTTGAATAAAGTTTTAAATTCTTCGAAACCATTAGATTTGCAATGGGATTTAAAATCGTACAGAAACGAGAAAAGTGTTTCTATTGAAAAACGATATGCCCAACTTGAGTATGAGTATGATGATGAAAAATACAGTTCAGTAAATCATGGAGAAGGTAAAGAAGATACTCCTGAGAAAGTGAGTTATATAGCTTTTAAACAACACTTTTTTACGGCGATTTTAGCTACTGATAAACCATTCGAAAAATCGAAACTGCAATCAGATGATTTAGTGAAGGACGAAAACATAGATACTACTTTTATAAAGCAATTTAAAGCAACTGTTCCATTGGCTTTTACAAATGGAGAAGTTGATTATAAAATGAGCTGGTATTTTGGGCCATCTGATTATAAAACATTAAAATCTTACGATAAAAATTTCCAAAAAATTATTCCACTAGGCTGGGGGATTTTCGGATGGATCAATCAATGGATTTTCATTCCATTATTTGGATTCTTAAGCTCTTATATCGCTTACGGAATTGCGATTATCATCTTTACAATCATTATTAAATTGGCCATGTCGCCAATTACCTATAAATCATTCCTGTCACAGGCTAAAATGAAAGTTTTACGTCCTGAAATTACAGAGTTGGGAGAAAAATTCAAAAAAGACCCAATGAAGAAGCAACAGGAAACAATGAAATTATACAACAAAGCGGGCGTAAACCCAATGGCAGGATGTATCCCTGCATTGATTCAGCTTCCGTTTATGTATGCTTCATTCCAGTTTTTTCCATCTGCTTTTGAGTTAAGACAAAAAAGTTTCCTTTGGGCAGACGATTTATCTTCTTTTGATGCCGTTGTAAAATTGCCGTTTCATATTCCGTTATACGGAGATCATATCAGTTTGTTTCCAATTTTGGCAGCAATTGCAATTTTCTTCTACATGAAAATGACATCAGGAGATCAGCAAATGGCAGCGCCTCAGCAGGAAGGTATGCCGGATATGGCTAAAATGATGAAAATCATGATTTACGTTTCCCCATTAATGATGTTGATCTTCTTCAACAGTTATGGTGCAGGTTTGAGTTTGTATAACTTTATATCAAACTTAATTACGATCGGAATTATGTTTGTAATTAAAAATTATATTGTGGATACGGATAAAATCCACGCTCAGATTCAGGAAAACAAATTGAAAGAGCCTAAAAAACAAAGCAAATTTCAACAACGTCTTCAGGAAGTAATGGAACAACAGGAAGCTACAAAAGCTCAGAATAAAAAGAAATAAGTTCTTAAAAAAATCTCGATTTATCGGGATTTTTTTATACCTGTGATATACTTTATAAAGTACAATTTCGTTTAATCTTTAAATTGAACATAAGATGATTTTAAAAAAAATAATATTCGGACTGGCACTATTGAACGCGTTCCTGGTAAGTGCCCAGGCAGACATTAATAAACTGGATGCCAACGGTAAAAAAGACGGTCTGTGGAAAGGTACTTATGAAGTTTCCAAACGTCCCCGATATGAGGGAACGTTTATTCACGGAAAAGAATCGGGAATATTTAAGTTTTTTGATGATACCAAAAGAGGCGATATAGTGGCCACGCGCGATTTTAGTGCTAACGATGGAAGTGCTTACAATATTTTTTACGATCAGGCTAAAAATAAAGTAAGTGAAGGAAAAGTAATTGGAAAAAATTACGAAGGGGAGTGGAAATATTATCATAAAGCTTCGAAAGTACTTATGACAACTGAAAATTATAAAAATGGGAAGTTGGAAGGCGTACGAACTGTTTTTTATCCAAATGCTAAAATAGCGGAAGAGATAACGTATGTGAATGGACAGAAAGAAGGAATTTATAAAAAATACGGGCAGAACGGAGTTATATTAGAAAAGACTACTTATAAAAATAATCAGTATAATGGTGATGCTGTTTTCTATGATTCTGATGGAGTAGTGGCTTCTGAAGGAAAATTTCTTAATGGAAAAAAAGCAGGAATTTGGAAATTCTACTTAAAAGGAAAACTAACCAAAGAAGTTAATATGAGTGATCCTAAAAGCAGTTATAAGGCGGACTCGAAGCCTAAGATGGAATAGATTTATAATAGTCCGCGATGCGGACTTTTTTTTTGCCCCGAATTTTGTATGACTATATTATTATAAGCAGAAATTACAAAAATTCGGAAAAATTAGTGAAATTCGTGGCAAACTTTTTTCTAAATTTGATTCACTAATATTTACTGTAAATGGATTTAAACGAGCTTTCCGGAAGATTTTTGTTGCTGTTTTTTTCAATCCTGATTCTTTACTTTTTTTCGAACAGAAAAGATAATGAAACCATAAATCCCTTGATGGTTATCGTGGGACTCTGTACTTTTTCGCTCTGTTATTTATTTACCAAAATAGAAATCGGAGTAGGAATTGGCTTTGGTCTGTTTGCTATTTTTTCTATTTTAAGATTCAGGACACAGTCTTTTACCGTAAATGCCATCATCTTTCTGTTTGCTACCATTACGCTTTCTATTTTGGATATTATGTATCCGTATGAAAAAATAGAAGTGCTGCTGTTTTTTCAGTTGATTATCATCGGTTTTTATATCATTGCTTCGGTACTGGTCAATAAAAAAGCGTCTAAATTCCTGAATACTGTTGAGTTGAAAATTGTGTTAGAAAACAGCTTTGTTTTAGTTCCTGAAAATATCAGGAAATCTATTCAGGACAAAATTAAAATTGACGATTTCGATTTTAAAATTGTTAGGATTAATAGCATTTCAAACGAAATTGATCTTTTGGTTTTTTATTAATTATTCATTAAATGGGCGAACTTGTTTGATGTACAAATCTCGATTTTCTCCAACAATCTTGAATTCAATATCAACAGGATGGAAAAGGTTTTTCCTCCAGTAACGATACATTTTAGATTCAATTTTATTGCTGACAACAAAAAGGGTACTGATCTCTTTTCTCGTTAGTAGAGGTTCGTTTTTATTCAGGTTTGAATTAGACGTATAATCCACATCAAAATCGTCAGCGCCGGTTCCGGTATTAAAATGATAGATTACAAACTGCTCGCAGATTTCCCCTTTTTTAGGTTTTACAACAGAGTTTTCTCCTTTTTGAACATTGACCGTAATTCCGGAGAAGTTTTCCCTGAAAATATTTTTGGTGATGATAACGCCATTGGCCAGTTCATCAGGAAAAGAACGATGCACCAGAACCCCCATGGCAATACTCTGCTGATCGATTCCAAAGAGCTCTCTTTCCGTGTAGGAAGCTTCATTCCAGGTACTGGCCCAGACTTGTTTAATAGCTTTTTCAAAAGTTTTTATACTGTCACCTATAATTCCTGTTTTAGAATCGTACAATCCTGCACCATTAAAATCATCCATATCTTCTGCATTTGTTGAGGATCGGAACCTGAAATTTTTGAAAGCAGCATTTTTGAAAGTCTGATTCAGTTTTGCTATTAAATCAGGATCAATAGGTTCTTTCTTTATGGCATCGCGTATTTTTTTCAATTGTTTATGGATCCAAAGGACAGAATCTTTGTGTGGATAAGCCAGAAGTTCCTGAATTAAAGGGGAAATAGATTTTTTCTGAATATGACTGGTGTAAAAGTAAAACGGAATCGCATGAGCGTTTTCGGGTGTCTTAAACGGAATTTCTTTTGAAATGGCGATTAAATAGGATAGGTTTTGCGCTTTCGAGCCAATGTAATTCACGCCTTTTTTTGGGATTTTATCCAAATCAACCAAATAAGTCACGCTATTGTCAACAATTAATTTTTTCTTTTTCTTAATTGTCTTTTGAGTTATTTTTTTGGTGGATTCTTTGATATAAAAAGTGTCAACAGCAATCTTGAGTTCTACCTTTTTTGAAAGTAGTTTTTTGATATTGGCATCTTTCAAAACTGTAGTATAAGCCATAATTGGAATCTTTCTGTTTTTGCCTAATAAGACTAAATGGCTTAGGGGAGTTTGCAGCTCGTTTACAATAATTCCTCTCACATTGGGTAAGATATCCGGCGTACCATCCAGAATAATAATTTCATCCGGATGAGGCGTGATACTTTCTAATTCCTTGATTTTATATTGTTTTAAGATCCCAACATTGCTTCCGGAAACCACTTCCTGATAAGTGATTTCATCAAAAATATAATTCGATTTGACGCAGGGGATTTTAAATTTATTTTCCTGATTCCATTGCAGTTTTTCCGGATTGTTCAGATAGAATTTTAAATCTTTACCCATAAAAGCAGACTGAACAACCAGATTGTAAAAACGCTCTATCAATACAATGGGCATGTGATCTGAAGCAGCCAGTTCGAAAACCCATTTCTCTGTTCCTTTTATATGATTCAGATTTCCCAATAAAAAATCTCTGCCTTTTTCCGTGTCGCTGTAATTATCGTCATTAAAAACATCCAGACCTTTGGTATAGCCTAAATAGTCCGTAACAAAATCATAGTGTAAGCGAATAAGACTACTATTAAAATAATACATTTTTTGGCTTTTCAGATTATAAATCACTTTTACCGATTCGATATTGGAGAATTTATCAGACAGTGGTTTTCCTTTGAATGCCTTATACGACTTATAATTTTGTAGGGTCGGCGTATAATTTTGAGCATTCAGAGTGGTAAAAACGATAAAGAAAATAATACTGTAAACCTGTTTTGACATGGTGTTGTAATTGATTGATTAAAAGTAATTAAAAAAAGCAATAAGTTTTATCTACTGCAGGATTATATAAACTAATCAAAACAATTACAATTATATAGATTTTGGCTTACCTTTGCACCCTTGTAAAAATATAAACGAGTTAAAATGAAACGTGTAGTTGTTGGACTTTCCGGAGGAGTTGATTCTAGTGTTGCCGCTTATTTGCTGCAACAGCAGGGATACGAAGTTATTGGCCTTTTTATGAAAAACTGGCATGATGACTCGGTTACTATTTCTAATGAATGTCCGTGGTTAGAAGATAGTAATGATGCTTTATTAGTAGCTGAAAAACTCGGAATACCGTTTCAGACCGTTGATTTGAGTGAAGAGTACAAAGAAAAAATCGTTGATTACATGTTCAACGAATACGAAAAAGGAAGAACTCCAAATCCGGACGTACTTTGTAATCGCGAAATCAAATTTGATGTTTTTATGAAAATTGCCTTAAGTCTTGGTGCGGATTACGTAGCAACAGGGCATTATTGTCAAAAAAATGAAATAGAAGTTGACGGAAAACCGGTCTACCAATTAATAGCAGGTGCAGATAACAATAAGGATCAGTCCTATTTTTTATGTCAGCTGTCTCAGGAACAATTGGCAAAATCATTATTTCCAATTGGTGCTTTAACCAAACCGGAAGTTCGCGAAATTGCTGCCGAAATGGACTTGGTAACTGCTGAAAAGAAAGATTCCCAGGGACTTTGTTTCATTGGAAAAGTCCGTTTACCGGAATTTCTGCAACAAAAATTGCAGCCTAAAGAAGGTAAAATTGTTCAGATTGACAAAAACGATCCAATTTATACTATAGAAAAACCTCTTGGTCTGTCTTTAGAAGAAGAATTGAAAGCAGAAGCTCAGAAACTAAACTATGTTCCGACAATGGGAAAAGTAGTAGGGAAACATCAGGGAGCCCATTATTTTACTATCGGACAAAGAAAAGGACTCAATGTTGGAGGAACCACCGACCCGTTATTTATAATTGCGACCAACGTTGAAACCAATACGATTTACACTGGTTTAACAAGCCAGCACCCTGGTTTATTTAAGAAAGCCCTATTTATAGAAAAATCCGAAGTACACTGGATTCGCACTGATCTGGCTTTGAAAGTCGGAGAAAGTATGGAGGTAATGGCGAGAATCCGTTACCGTCAGCCTTTGCAAAAAGCAACTTTATATCAATTTGAAGACGGAATGTATATTCGTTTTGACGAACCGCAATCTGCCATAACAGAAGGACAATTTGCAGCCTGGTATTTCGATAATGAATTAGTTGGTTCGGGAGTAATTTCTTAGCTTTATACTTTTTAAGAAGGTTTTTGCCTTTAAAAAGTAAACTATGAAATATAACTACCTCTTTTTGTTATTGTTACTTTCTTCTGCAATGTTTGCACAGGAAGAAGATGCCTGGGTGTATTTTAACGCCAAACCAAACGCACAAACGTATTTGAATACTCCTTTGCAGATGCTTACGCAGCGGTCTTTAGATCGTCGTACCAATCAAAACATTGCCTTAAGTATTACTGATGCTCCGATAGAAAAAACGTATGTCAGCCAGGTAAAATTAAGTACGGGAATTACCATAATGGCGCAATCTAAATGGCTGAACGCACTCCACATTCGCGGAACTCAGGCGAATATTACGGCTTTGAAAAACTTAGCTTTTGTGGATAAAGTGGTTTTTGCGGATAAGACTTTAAATACGACTTCAAAAAAAGTACAAAATAACAAAACGGCACAAACCAAAGATAAGTTCAAAACGGCTATTAATTATGCCTACGGAACTTCGGCAAATCAAATACAGATGCTGAACGGTCAGGTTTTGCATCAGCAAAATTATACAGGATCCGGTAAAATAATTGCTGTTTTGGATGCCGGTTTTCCGGGAGTAGATACGGCTCAGCCTTTTCAGAATCTTATAAGCAATAACCGAATCCTTGGAGGTTATGATTTTGTATCCCGAAATGAAAATTTTTATACGGGAGATGATCACGGTACAATGGTACTTTCAACAATGGGAGGCTACAAAGAGAATGCTTTGGTAGGAACGGCTCCGGACGCTTCGTATTATTTATTCATTACAGAAAATGATGCTTCTGAAAATCCGGTTGAAGAATCACTTTGGGTGGAAGCAGCAGAAAAAGCCGACAGTTTGGGCGTAGATATTATTACAACCTCATTAGGCTATTTTGAATTTGACAATGCCAATTACAGCCACACTTATAATGATATGAACGGTGTAAAGAATTTCATTTCCCGTGGTGCCGAAATTGCTTTTAGCAAAGGAATTATTGTGGTTGCTTCGGCAGGGAATGAAGGAAATACGGCAGAGCCTCATATTGGTGGGCCGGCAGATGCAGCTTCAGTGATTACAGTCGGTTCCGTTACAGCTTCAAAAGTGAGATCTTCTTTTAGTTCGATAGGCCCAAGTTTTGACAATCGCATAAAGCCCGAAGTTATGGCACAGGGAACGGCAGCAGTTGCGTCAAATGCTTCCGGTTCTATTATTACAGTTGATGGAACTTCATTTTCGTGCCCTATTATGGCCGGTACGATTGCTTGTCTGTGGCAGGCTTTCCCTTCTAAAACCAATCAGGAAATCAGACAAATGATCCTCGAATCTTCAGATCGATATAGTGCCCCAACCAATACGTATGGTTACGGAATTCCAAATTTCGGGACTACTTTAGGGGTGGAGAATTTTGAAATTCCTGTTTTTTCGGTCTATCCAAATCCGGTTAAAACTACGGTTTCATTTTCATTTCCGGATCAAAGTACAGCCTCAGTAGCCATTTATTCTGTTTTAGGGCAAAAAGTGATCGAGAAACAAATTACAAATCAAAATCCGGTTCTTTCTTTACAGTCCTTAAAAAGCGGACTTTACTTTTATGTTTTTGATGCAGAAGGAATACACAAAACAGGAAAAATTATCAAACAATAACAGCATTTTTGCATGAATAAAATCACACAGCTTTTTAATATAAAATATCCAATAATCCAAGGTGGAATGATTTGGAACAGCGGTTATAAACTGGCAAGTGCCGTGAGCAACTCAGGAGGTTTAGGACTCATTGGTGCAGGTTCTATGTATCCGGAAGTATTGCGCGAACACATTCAGAAATGTAAAAAAGCAACAGACAGGCCTTTCGGAGTAAATATCCCAATGCTATATCCGAACATCGAAGAAATTATGAATATTGTTATTGAAGAAGGCGTTAAAATCGTTTTTACTTCAGCGGGAAATCCTAAAACATGGACTTCTTTCCTGAAAGAAAAAGGAATTACGGTAGTTCACGTGGTGAGCAGCAGTATTTTTGCTTTAAAAGCGCAGGAAGCGGGTGTAGACGCCATCGTTGCCGAAGGTTTCGAAGCAGGCGGGCATAACGGTAGAGATGAGACCACAACGTTGACTTTAATTCCGATGGTAAAAGAAAAAATCGACATTCCGATTATTGCTGCCGGAGGAATTGCAACCGGAAGAGGAATGCTGGCTGCCCTGATTTTGGGAGCCGATGGAGTTCAGGTGGGGAGTCGTTTTGCAGCTTCTATAGAATCATCTGCTCACGATAATTTCAAACAGACGATTCTGAATGTAAATGAAGGAGATACGCAACTGACATTAAAAGAATTAGCGCCGGTTCGACTGATCAAAAATAAGTTTTATAATGATGTTCAGGAACTTTATGCAAAAGGGCCTTCCAAAGAAGAATTGATTGCACTTCTGGGCAGGGCAAGAGCCAAAAAAGGGATGTTTGAAGGTGATCTCGAAGAAGGCGAACTTGAAATTGGACAAATTGCCGGAATTATTCATGAAATTTTGCCTGTAGAAAAAATTATTCAAGAAATGATGGCTGATTTTGAGATTGCAAGCAAGGAAAAAGCTAAATTTGAGTTTTAATAGCCCCGAATACACCATGAATACTTTACGTAACTATATAATAATCCTTTTTTTAGGGCTAGGTTTGCAACAGTCTTACAGTCAGTCTTATCGTTTTAAAACATCGGGTTTTAGTGTCTTGGAAAAAAATGAAAGAGGGAAATGGGGCGAATGGTCTAATCTTGACCTGGTCAATCTCTCTGTAATCCTCGATACCGATAAGCACCGAATTGTGGTATATTCCCAGGAAATTCAGCTTTTTAGTATTAGCGAATATATCGAACGTGAAGAAAATGATACTGACATTGTGTATTCTTTCTTATGCAAAGACAATAGTGGAAACGATTGCAAACTCTCGATCATCACCCGAAAAAAACAAGACTACCGCAAGCAGCTTTACATTAATTACGACAATCAGATTATTGTTTATAATATTGTGAGTGCTTAGCTATTCATGCTAATACTTCTCTCATATTTAATTATGAAATTTAAAAAAAAATCTACAATAATATTATTACTATTATTTAACGTTATTGCTTTGTATTCTCAACAATGGAAACAAAATTTTAAAGTTGTTGAACCTATAAGAGTTAGAGATAATAGTTTTGCTTTTTCTGTTTTTACTAACGATGGTTTTGCAGCTTATGGTGCTGATCAAGTAGAGGTAGGAGGAGTTGAAAATGCTGGTAAAGTATATATTGCTAAACAGGATTGCGATGGATGGTCTATTTATCAGGAGCTCACACTTTCAGATACAAATAATAATTGTGGCTTTGGTTCCACACTATTTATGGAAGGAAAAACGCTTGCTATCCTAGGTTGTGATTCTGCGAATCCAAATAAAGGAAATGCGATCTATATTTATGAAAGAGATGTTAATAATCTTTATGTTTTTACTCAAAAAATAGCTAAGCCTGAAAATGCTTTATCGGATAATTTTGGTTCTAATTTTGCGATATCTGATAATTATATGGTCGTTGGTGCAAATTATAACAGTACTGATAGTTCTTTGGCAAATTATATGGAAAATGCCGGAGCAGCATATATTTATCATAGAGATGCTGATGGTATTTGGTCGTTAATACAAAAAATTGTACCAAGCGATAGAGAACGACGAGATACTTTTGGCCATTCTGTTGCTATCTTCGAAAACACTATTGTAGTTGGAGCAGTAGAAGAAGGGAGTAATTGGGCAGGCGCGGCATACGTATTTGAAAAAGGAATTAATTCGAATAAGTGGAATGAAGTTAAAAAGCTAGTTGCTTACGATTATAGATCACTGCAAGATAGATTTGGCGAAATTGTTAGGATTAATGAAAATGGAATTATGATTGCGGCTCCAAAAGAAGACGATTATGATTCTGACTTAAGCGGTGATGGAGGAGGTCCTCTAACGGCGTTAGGTTCAGTTTATATTTTTAAGAAAAATTCGAACAATGAATGGGTTGGGCATCAGAAAATTAGAGCTTCTGATGGTTCGGTTAACTATTTCGGTTTTGGTGACAGAATGGAAATTTATAGCGATCAAATAGCTATACGAGGAACCGAATATGAATATGATAATAATGGCAATTTATCGAAAGTTTTTGGTCGCGTATATATGTTTAAAAAAGGGGATAATGATATATGGGAAGAATATCAAATAATTGAATCAAAAATAAAACATAATAGTGATTGGTTTGCTAATTCAATTTCTATATTCAAAGAAGATTTATTTATTAGCGCCTTTTGGGATGGTTTAGATGCTAATGATCAAAATTATATTGCTTATGCAGGATCTGTTTATATTTTTAATACTTACGATTATATTAATGCACAAAAACCTGTTCTGAATTCGGTACCTGTTTTGGAATCATGTGCTGATTTAGGAAATGGCTTTTCTTCAGGCTTTGATATGTCATCTCTGCAAAAAGATTTGGTACAAAATCCAGATAATTTTATTTTTACTTATAAAGATCAATTGGGGAATCCTCTTCCTTCTCCTTTACCGCTTAATTATGCTAATAAATATCCTTTTAATGAAATAATTAATGTTAGAGTTGGAAATAAAAACAATCCTAGCTGCTATGGAGAAACCAAGATTGAATTAAAAACTTAATTTAAATAAAATTCCAGATTTTAATGAATGTGATTCTGATGGTACAGGATATGCTATATTCAATCTATCAAAAATTAATTCTCTTTTAGTTGTTGAACCCTCGCTTTATACTTTTTCATATTTTGATGAAAATGAAAAAGATATTACTAATGCTATAAATGAAATATATAAGAATTCAATTAAAAATCATGAAGAGATAACGGTTAGAGTTACAGAGATAAATACATCTTGTATAGTAAAAACTAAGATATATTTAAATGTTTCTAATCTTGGTTTAGATTGTGAATTACCGGAAGAGTATATTATACCAAAGTTTTTTACTCCAAATGAGGACGGTATAAATGACACATGGGAGGTTAATGGAATAACTGATCAAAGTTATACTATTTATATCTATGATAGATATGGAAAGTTTTTAAAAAATTTGAGTTCTAACATCGGTTGGGATGGAAATTTTAATGGTAAACCTTTACCATCATCAGATTATTGGTTTCAAATAATATTTGAGAATGGTACTAATAAAACAGGTCACTTTTCATTAAAAAGGTAAGATTATTATTAAGACAATTATAAGTACGACAAGTTTCAAAAAACCTGTCGGGTTTGTTATATAAAAACCTTAGAATCTCAGAACCTTAGGTCCTCAGTACCTTTCCTACTCAATATCCTTAATAAAATCATCATACTCCAGATAAAAGAGCTCTAAAGCATTCATTTTTTCGAAAAAGAAATCAAAAATAGTGTCCCAATTATTGCGGTTGCTAAAACCTACCCCTTGTATTTCAGTCCAGATTCGGCTGATGGTTTTACCGCTTTCCAGTGTATAATTTTTTTCGAAAACTAAATCTTTAATAAATTCCTCCTCGAGAATGTTTTTTAAAGCTTCTAATTTTTCAAAATAAGCAGTTCGTTTCTCATCGCTTCTCTGTTCGATATCGATTAAAACCTGAGCTTTTTTATTGTCTACATAAAATTTAAAAGAGAAATCTTTAATCTTGGTATCGTAAAGAACCCATTTACGCGGATATTTTTCGGCGAAAGCTACCCAGAACTCTCTTTTTATTTTTTGTGATTCTTCTTTACTGTACATTTTTATGGCTTTGATTTTAGAAAGTTTGTAAAACCGCCTTTTCTAAACTATATTTATATTTTATTTGAAAGTACAAAAATAAACTTTGATTATGGATTTTCAGGATTTTTTGCAATATGTTCCAAATTTAATTCCAGTTGAACTGCCGGCAGTCTCTGCGCATATAAAAATGGCTCCAAAAGAACGAATTGAAGCCCTGAAAAATCAAGATTTCAAAGCAGAAAACCCGCGCATTGCAGCAGTGATGATGTTGTTTTATCCAAAAAATGAAAAAACGCATTTAGTTTTAATTGTTCGAAATGCTTACAATGGAGTTCATTCTTCTCAAATTGCCTTTCCTGGTGGAAAGTACGAAACTACCGATTCAGGTTACGAAGAAACAGCCCTGAGAGAAACGCATGAAGAAGTGGGTGTTGCTCCGGAGAAAATTAAAGTAATTAAACAATTTAGTCCAATGTATATTCCGCCAAGTAATTTTCTGGTGCATCCTTTTCTGGGAATTTCTTCAGATGAACTTTCGTTTTATCCGGATGCAAGGGAAGTGGCAGATGTGATCGAATTGCCGCTGTCTGTTTTTTTAAATGACGAAATTATCATCGAGGCCAGATTGTCAACTTCTTATGGTCCTAATATTTTGGTTCCGGCCTTTAATATTCAAAATCATATCGTCTGGGGCGCAACGGCGATGATATTAAGCGAATTAAGGGATGTTTTAAAAGTAACTTTTGAAGAAAATCTCCAAAAACAATAAATTAACAATTTGATATTCATTACAATAACCATTTGTCTTAGAAATTACTTATTAGTGTTGCCAAATGAATTATTTTTGTATGTTTGCGACTTAACTAAAAAACACAATATACAGCTATGGGATTGTTTAAACGAAATCCTTTCGGACATATATTATTCATCAAGAAATGGTTAATCCGAATTTTGGGAGCCATGACTCACCGAAGATATAGAGGTTTTAATGAATTACAGATTGAAGGATCTGAAATCATCAAAACGTTGCCGGATACTAATGTTTTGTTTATATCCAATCACCAGACCTATTTTGCTGACGTTGTAGCGATGTTTCATGTTTTTAATGCGAGTTTGTCCGGTCGTCAGGATACGATTAAGAATATTGGCTATTTATGGCAGCCCAAAATGAATTTGTATTATGTGGCCGCCAAAGAAACCATGCAGGCAGGTTTACTGCCAAGAATTCTGGCTTATGTTGGAGCGATTACAGTAGAAAGAACCTGGCGTGCCAAAGGTGTTGATGTTACCGAAAAACGTGAAATAAATCCAAATGATACTGAAAATATCAAAATTGCCCTTGAAGATGGCTGGGTGATTACCTTTCCACAGGGAACTACAAAATCGTTTAAACCGGTTCGTAAAGGAACCGCCCATATTATAAAACAGCACAGGCCTATCGTAATCCCAATTGTAATTGACGGCTTCCGTCGTTCCTTTGATAAAAAAGGATTGCGAATGAAAAAGAAAGGTATTCTGCAATCTTTCATCATCAAAGAACCTCTTGATATTGATTATGACAACGATACCATTGATGAAATCGTAGAAAAAGTAGAATTTGC
The DNA here is from genome assembly GCF_004345565.1 of Flavobacterium circumlabens. Taxonomy (GTDB): domain Bacteria; phylum Bacteroidota; class Bacteroidia; order Flavobacteriales; family Flavobacteriaceae; genus Flavobacterium; species Flavobacterium circumlabens. The sequence continues at coordinate 17,002 of NZ_SLWA01000011.1, forward strand.
CATAGAACAACATCCATCATTTTTAAAAGTTATCCCGGCAGAAGAACTAAAAGTCCAGGAAGAACTGAATCAAATGAGAAGATGGGACTATTAAATTTTAGATTTTGAAATTGTTTCAAGTTTCAGGTTTAAAAAAAACCTTAGCAGCTTAGTATCTCAGAACCTTAGCACCTTTCAAAAAAAACTTTGCACCTTTGCACCTCAGAACCTTAGTTCCTCTCAAAACTACAAATCAATCTTTTTCAGCTCTTTATAATTAGCGTACAACCTGCGTAAAAGCGTTCCGTACAATAATCTGTAAAAGCACCAGAACATACCCAGAAAGGCCAATGTAACCAGAAGTAATATTCCGCCTGTAACAAACATTGCTTTACCGCTTGTAGCTAATTTTTCCCTTAAATAGGTCATGTCCGGATTGTATACAAAAGCGATGAAGAAACTGATGATCGAACTGACAACTGCCATTCCTAAATTGTACCAGACATAATACTGAACCGTTTTTCGGGTCTTCAGAATGCTGCTCATTAATAATTTGGTAGATTCAATAGTAGAAATAGTTTTATAATTTTTGTAGAAAAAGTATACAAAAATCAAAACAACGACATAATTGAAGTACGTTAAAACCTCCAGATAAAAAATCATTTCAGGATGTTTTATCTTGATTAACATTTCATCCGTACTGAAAAATAGGTTTGAAACCGTCCAGAATAAAATTTCCAAAATGCTGATAATCAAAATCCACTTCACGATGGAAGAAGACTTTTTGTGAATCATTTTGTAAATTTCATTTTCAGAAATTTGTTGAAAAGAATCGGCATTCTTTTTCCAGTCTTTTTTTAGTAAATCCAGTTCTTTCATAATAATTTTTAAGGATTTAGTATTTTTTTAAGTTTCCCTTTAATTCGATTCATTTTCACACGTGCATTCACTTCGCTGATTCCTAAGGTCTCTGCTATTTCCTGATAATCTTTGTCTTCTAAATACATAAAAACTAATGCTTTTTCGATGTCATTCAGCTGATAAACGGCTTTATACATCAGTTTAATCTGTTCTTCCTCTTCATAATTGTAATCCACATCCTTTACAAAATGCTGATGGCTTTCATAATCTACGGTAGATATGGTCCTTTTGGTTTTTCGATATAAGGTAATGGCTGTATTTAAAGCAACGCGATACGTCCAGGTCGAAAATTTACTATCGCCCCTGAATTTAGGAAACGCTTTCCATAATTGAATAGTGATTTCCTGAAACAGGTCTTTGTGAGCATCTTCGTCAGCAGTATATAATCTACAAATCTTGTGAATTATATTCTGATTTGCCTGCAACTGCGCAACAAATGACTGTTCTAGATTATCGCTCATAAAGTATTAGTAGTATTGAAATCTATTTTGTTACACTTATTTTTATTTTTTGCCACAGATTATAAGATTAAAAAGATTTAATCCCTTTCATCATGTAATCTGTGGCAAAAAAAGCTATAATTCTTTTGTCTTGTAATAATTCACCATCAGATCAATAAATTTGCTATAGCTCTCCATTCCGTCTTTTTGATTGTTTGTTTTTAAAAAGTTGTCATAAAGAAAATGAAAAGCTTTATCAATAAAAGTATCGTACTGCGTCCAGAAATCTTCGCTTTCCTGATAGTTTTTTAATATTCCGGCATGTACCGTTTTTTTTAATTGATTGAAGATCTTTTCATTTTTAAAATGCCAGATTCCCAGGCAATACCGCAAAGCAAAACTATATCCCGCATATTGATAGTATAAATTTTCATTTTTAACAGAAGCCAGCACGCCGATAAAATTACATTCATTTTCACTGGCAAATCCCATTTGGTGTGCCATTTCGTGATTGGCTGTCAGCGGGAAAGTATACATGGGCAGTAAATAATTTACCTGAGCTTCATTTGTAAACGGGTTTAAGTAACCGGCAAAACCCATATAGGTCAGGGGTACGCTAAAAAGCGATTTTTTAACGCTTGGTATTTCGTATTTAAAATAAGGATGCTCTTTCGAAAGATTCTCATAGCCATTTAAATTCATCTGAAAAGCCTGTTTTTGCGAATAAGGGAAAACAATTTTAGCACTGTCATGTTTTGTGATCTGAAACTGAATTTCGTTGGTTTTAATAATTAGTTTTTTAGTAAAGGCTAATAATTCGGCATCCGTATATTCTCTTTGAATTTTCATTTTTTCAAAAAGCGGCTCCCGGTAATAGTTAAATGCCCAAAGAAAATGGAAGAAAAAGTAAAGCACAGAAATACAGCTTAGCATTTTTAGTACATGATCTTTCCATTGTAATTTCCATGTTTTTCGCGTTTTCCAAATCCATCGAATCAGAAATAAAACCAAAACAGTATACAAGCAATCACCAACAGAAAACGGAATTTTACCCAAAAGGAATCTTGAAAAATGAGAAATTTTCACATACAATCCGTTGCTGTAAAAGCGTTCAGTGAATTCCGGGAAAAAGGGAAGGATTTTTAAGATGATAATCTGTACGAGAAGGAATAAAGGTAAAATGTATTTTCTTTTCACGATATAAATTTTGAATACGTAAATATAAATGAATCTGAATTACCGCTGAAAAAGAATTTAAACTTTGTAACTTTGGTGCTCTTAATTGTTAAACTTCAAACAAAATATAATGAGTCAGGAAATAAGAAATCTGGAACCTAAAGCGCTATGGAATAAATTCGCCGATTTGAATGCCGTTCCGCGTCCGTCAAAGAAAGAAGAACGCGTAATCGAGTTCATGAAGAACTTTGGAAACAGTTTAGGTTTAGAAACTTTTGAAGACGAAATTCGAAATGTAATTATAAGAAAACCGGCTACTCCGGGAATGGAAAACCGTAAAGCGATTGTAATGCAGGGGCATCTGGATATGGTGCACCAAAAAAACGCCGATACCGTTTTTGATTTCGATACGCAGGGAATCGATATGTATGTAGATGGGGACTGGGTTCGTGCGCGTGGCACTACACTTGGTGCTGACAACGGTTTAGGAGTGGCTACTATTATGGCTATCCTGGAAAGCAAAGATATTCCGCATCCTGCTATTGAAGCTTTGTTTACAATTGATGAAGAAACGGGAATGACAGGAGCTTTAAACCTGAAAGGCGGAATTCTTCAGGGGCAGATCTTACTGAACCTGGATACAGAAGAAGATGATGAGATTGATATTGGCTGTGCAGGAGGGATTGATGTAACGGCTACAAGAACGTATCATGAAGAAGAAGTTCCGGAAGGTTCTGTCGGGCATATTATTACCGTAAAAGGGCTAAATGGAGGTCATTCAGGGATGGATATCAATAAAGGTCTCGGGAATGCTAATAAAATCATGAACCGTTTGTTGTTTGATGCTTTTGAAAACTTCGGTTTGCAGGTAGTGGAGATAAACGGTGGAAGTTTAAGAAATGCAATTCCAAGAGAAAGTGTTGCCAAAGTGATCATTTCTGAAATGTTTGATGAAGCTTACATTTTTGACATGCAGGAAATCATCAACGACATTAAAACGGAATACAAAACAACGGAACCTAATCTTTCAATTGAAATCGTAAAATGCGATTTACCGGAGAAAGTAATGGATTTAGGGGTTCAGGAAGGTATTATCAGAGCGATTTACGCAGCTCACAACGGCGTTTACAGAATGAGTGCCGATATGGAAGATTTAGTAGAAACTTCAAATAATATTGCACGTGTTATCGTAAAAGACGGGGAGATTTTAATCGGATGTCTGACCCGTTCTTCTGTAGAAACTTCAAAATTTGATTTGGCGAATTCATTGCGTTCCGCTTTTGAGTTAGTGGGCTGTGAAGTTGAACTTTCTGGTTCTTACCCGGGATGGACGCCAAATGTAAATTCTGAAATATTAGAAGTCTTAAAAGAAATTTACGAAAAACAAAACAACGAAAAGCCTAAAGTAGTGGCTTGTCATGCAGGTTTGGAATGTGGAATTTTAGGAACAAATTATCCTGAAATGGATATGATTTCTTTTGGCCCGACCATTCACGGAGCACATTCTCCTGATGAAAGAGCAAGTATTTCCTCAGCGCAGAAATATTGGAAATTTGTACTGGAAATTCTTTCGAATATTCCGGTTAAGTAATATAGTCTCAGTTGCCAGTCACAGTTTTCAGTATACATAACTGAAAACTGAGACTGCGACTGAATACTAAAAATTAATCTCTTTTAGGAGAATTTTTCTTTTCTCTCTTTTCTTCTTTTTTTTCTTTTGCAGTTTTAAGAGGTTCTTTCTTTACTGTCTTTTTTGCATCCTGACTCTTTGCCATATCTTTTAAAATTAAATGTTTCTATTGTGTAGAAGTAAATGTACACACAATATTTTAATTTGCTTCCAATATTATTTCAGAAAATCACCATCTATAATTAATAATTCGACTCCTTTGGCAGTTAGGGAGCGATGGGAACTTGTATTATCAGAAACCATATAGGTCATTCCTTTTGTAAGTTTAAATTGTTCGCCATTCTCTAATTCACTAATGAATTCACCTTCAAGGCAATGTACAATATGTCCTTTTTGGCACCAGTGATCGGCCATGTAATTTTCAGAATAGGTGACTTTTCTAATCCGTAAGCCTCCGGATTGTATTGTTTGCCAAAATGCTTTTCCTGTTTCGCCTTTGTGTTCTGTTTTTTCAACCTGGCTCCAGTCAATCGTTTGAAAAAGTATTGCAGACATAGTTTTATTTTGAGTTAATAATTAAAGGTCATTTAAAATAAAAAATCCCCAATTAGATAATTGAGGATTGATTTATAGGGAATAAATTAATTTCGTTTTAATACTTTATATTGTTCGTAACAGCCGCTTATAGCATCCATAATCTGGAGATCGTTAGCAGATTGGATAAAAGCATCTGAATAGTTACAGCGGTGCATGATTTCGGGAATTTCATCTTTACTGATCCCTAATAGCACAGCAACGGTTTCGCGATCGTATTTTGATTCTAACAGATTTCGAACTGTATCATCTTTCTTCATTTCTTTAAGCTTCTTGAGTTCCTTTCCGTTCTTTCCAAAGAAGTTATAAAGCATATCGGCCGGGTTGAATATAGAACCCAGTACTTTTCCAAAAGCATTTGGAGAATACTCACCTGCTTCATAGCCTTGCGTAAGGCCGGAAATACTGTAACGATAATTTTCTCTGGTTGGAATTAATTTAGAATCTACTTCAAGATAACCGGTCAGGTTAAAAGGAGCGATCACCACTTCTTCAAGTGCAATTGCTTTTTCGGTAAGCTGAATTCTGGTCACTTTATTTTTTATCCAGTCATTGGTAACTCTGATTCTAAGAGACTGAAATCCTAAAATTGAGAAGTGTAACGTATCATTTACCTGTACATCAATTTCAAAATATCCTTTTTCATCAGATTTTGCGCCTCGCACTTTATTCGTATTAATAACATTAACACCCGAAAGAGGCTGTTTGCTGTTGTCATTAATAATATAACCCGAAACTCTTTGCGGAATTGTAGACGGAGCGTCCTGAGCAAAACCCATGGTAGATAATAATGTAAAAAAGAAAACTGCGAAATATTTCATATCCTGATTTAAAGCACTAAAAGTAGTAAATCAGGATTAAATATTTCGCAGTCTCCGAATATAATTATCAGAAAATTAACAAAGGAAAGAAGTGTTGCTTTTAATATTTAAGTGAAAAAGGAATAATACAGATTTAAATTAAATTTTTTGAATCACAACACTCATCAATTCTAAGTGAAATTTTTAATAAAAAAAATCCCAAATTCCAATTATGTATGGAATTTGGGATTTTATATTTTAAGAGATTAAAGTATTAATCTCTTCTTGGTCTTCTTGGTCTTGGCGAATCACCAAAGCTTTCAGAACGTCTTGGTGCTCTGTCTGAACCACCTTCACTTCTTGGAGCTGAGCTTCTGAAACCACCTTCTCTTTTTGGAGCAGATGAACTTCTGTCACTTCTGAAACCACCTTCTTTTGGAGCAGCGTTTCTGTCGCTTCTGAAACCACCACCAGAACCTTCACGTCTTGGTGCAAAACTTCCTTCACGTCTTGGAGCAGAACTACGTCCACCGCTGCTTCCGCCGCTGCGTCCGTTATGGTCACGTCTTCCGCCACCATCATTTTTAGAAATTTCAACATTAATACGACGTCCTTCTAATTGTACGTTGTTTAATACTTCCATTACTTTTTCAGTATGCTCAGGATCAGTGTTAAAGAAAGAGAAACCTTCTTTTACATCTACTTTGAAAACATCATCACGACCTAAGTCTAATGTTTCTTTCAGGTAATCTTTAAGAGACATCCAGTCGAAATTATCTCTTGAACCGATGTTTACAAAATAACGAACTGCTCCGTTATTATTGAATTCTCTTGGCTCAGCAGAATCACTTCTTTCACGTCTTTCTCCCGATTGCGTAGAAATATCTCTGTTCTTTTTGTAGTAAGCAATAAAACGGTTAAATTCTACAGATACCATTTTCTTGATCAGTTCTTCTTTCGATAAACCTTCAAGAACGTTATTGATAGCTGGTAAATAGTTGTCAATTTCGTGATCAACCTCAGTATCCTTAATTTTAGTTGCTAAGTGCAATAATTGAATTTCGCAGATTTCGATTCCGGATGGAATTGTTTTTTCTTCGAATTTTTGTTTGATGATTCTTTCGATAGAAGAAATCTTACGCAACTCACTTTTTGTAACAATTACAATAGAAGTTCCTAATTTTCCTGCTCTACCTGTACGTCCTGAACGGTGATTGTAAGTTTCAATTTCGTCAGGAAGTTGGTAATTTACTACGTGAGTAATATTATCAACGTCAATACCACGTGCAGCAACGTCAGTTGCAACAAGCATCTGAATTTGTCTTCCACGGAAAGATTTCATTACACCATCACGTTGCGCCTGAGATAAATCTCCGTGCAATGCAGCAGCGCTGTATCCATCTTCAATTAATTTTTCAGCTACGGCTTGTGTATCTCTTTTAGTACGACAGAAAACCACAGAGAAAATATCCGGGTTAGCATCGGCTAAACGTTTTAAAGCTTCGTAACGGTCACGGGCATTTACTAAGTAAAATTCGTGAGAAACTGTTGCAGAACCTGAGTTCTTAGCTCCAACAGTAATTTCAACCGGGTCACTCATAAATTGTTTTGCAATTCTGGCAACCTCTTGTGGCATAGTTGCAGAGAACAACCATGTACTTTTTTCGTCCGGAGTATCTGATAATATAGACACGATATCCTCATAAAACCCCATGTTCAACATTTCGTCAGCCTCATCCAAAATACAGTAATCTATATTTTTAATGTTTACCAGACCTCTGTTGATCATGTCCTGCATTCTCCCCGGAGTAGCTACAATAATTTGTGCTCCTCTTTTAATGTCCCTAGCTTGCTCTGTAATACTAGCCCCGCCGTAAACTGCTACCACATTAATACCTTTCTCGTATTTTGAGTAGTTTTTAAGTTCGTTGGTAATCTGTAAACAAAGTTCTCGTGTTGGCGATAAAACTAATGCTTGTGTATTCCTGTTGTCAGCATCAATTTTTTGAATTAGCGGAAAACCGAAAGCTGCCGTTTTCCCTGTCCCTGTCTGAGCCAACGCAACCATATCTGTGTCTTTTTCCAATAATAGGGGAATCGCCTTTTCCTGTACCTCTGACGGATTTTCAAATCCTAGATCTAAAATCGCCTTCAGTAACGATTCATTCAATCCTAATTGTTCAAATTTATTCATATGTATTTTTAAAATAGGGTGCAAAATTACTGTTAATTATTCAGATAAACTAATGCAATTTTAAGATTTATGTATTTGTTATGATTTGATTATCAAAAAGTTATGTTTGTGACGAAATCATTTTGATCATAAAACGGAGAAAAATCAAAAAAAATACGTCGTGAAATATAAACTTTAGCGTTTAAAATGTTGTATTTAAAACAATTATTTTGTGGGGTTCAGGAAATCAATCAGTTGGTGAGTTGCTTTTCCGCGATGGCTGATTTTATTTTTAATTTCTAAAGGCAACTCGGCAAAAGTTTCCGTATAATTTTCAGGCTGAAAAATAGGGTCGTAACCAAAACCCTGGCTTCCGGTTTTATTCAAAGTAATGTTCCCTTTGGCAATTCCGGTAAAAAGATGCTGTGCACCGTTTATATTTAAGGCAATAACGGTCTTGAACTGGGCGCTGCGATCTGATTGGTCTGATAAAGCCTCTAAAAGTTTATTCATATTATCATTTGCATCACGCTGTTCACCTGCATATCGAGCTGAATATACGCCAGGTTCACCGTTTAAAGCGGTAACTTCAAGTCCCGTATCATCGGCGAAACAATCATAACCATATTTCTGAGTTACATAATTAGCCTTGAGGATTGCATTGCCTTCAATAGTAGCTGCGGTTTCCGGAATCTCTTCATGGCAGCCAATTTCTTCAAGACTCCATATTTTTACGCTTTCGGGAAGAATGCTTTGTATTTCTTTAATTTTATTTTTATTGTTTGAGGCGAAAACCAGATTCATAACTATACTATTTTAAGGTAATTTTTTCGATTATAAAAGCAATGGCAACTCCAAAAGTATAAGCTGCAAGATCACTCCATAAAAAGCCCTGTCCGAGAACGTATCTTCCAAAAAGGGTTTTTCGGACTTCGATAATCCAGCTGTCCTGATAAAGCTGAAAGAATTCAATACTATAACAGATTAAGAAAGAAATAAGTATAATCTGAAGCGCTTTTTTGTCAATGAATAGCATCCTCACGAGTACATATATCATTACAGCATACAGTAAATCTCCAAAACATAACGGAATTATGGCGATCTTCCTGGAAAGAATGCCGAGTCCAATGACGAAAAAAAATACCAGACCGTAATAAATTCTTGATTTTTTCAATGGCACGATTGATTTTTTTTGTGGCGTTTTACGAAACAAAGATATAAAAAGGTAGAAAATAGTACAGGTTTGGTAGGTGCAAAAGATAAAAAGGCCTTAGTTCTTTTGTAATTTTCTAAATTTAGCATTCAAAAACCAATACTATGAATCTCAATCCTAAATTTGTTTCTTTATTATCTGCTTTTCTGTTTTTTGTAACGATGAGTCAGGCACAGGAAAAAAAGGAAACTACAACATTTGATCTAAAAAGACAATTGGAATATTGCGCTTTACAGGCTTCAAAGACATTAGAAGTGATTCCGGATAACGGATCTTCTCCCAGAAGCATTCCGACAGGAAGCAAAGAATGGAAATTTGTTGACTATAAAGACTGGACAAGCGGTTTCTGGCCCGGAGAATTATGGTATTTATATGAAGCTACCGGAGATAAAAAATGGGAAAAGGAAGCCGATAAATTTAGTCGCTTTCTAACACCTTTATCGGTAAGCAAAGCGGCTGATCACGATTTGGGCTTTCAGGTTTTTAATAGTTTCGGAAATGGATACCGCCTTACCAAAAATGCAGCATACAAAGAAATCATCCTTAAAACGGCAGATACGCTGGCAACGCTTTTTAATCCGAAAGTAGGAACCATTCTTTCGTGGCCGCATAATAAATATGGTGGGCACAATACGATCATCGATAATATGATGAATCTGGAATTGCTTTTTTGGGCTTCTAAAAACGGCGGCAGTAAAAAATTATATGAAATTGCCTTAAAACATGCCGAAACGACAATGAACAACCATTTTAGACCGGATTATACCTCGTATCATGTTTTGGTTTATGATTATGAAACCGGTAAAAAAATAAAAGGAATTACGGCACAGGGTTATAGTGATGGCAGTATGTGGGCGAGAGGCCAGGCATGGGCCATTTACGGATTTACTATGGTTTACAGGGAAACCAAAGACCGGAAGTTTTTGGATTTTGCCCACAAACTGGCGCGCGTCTATTTAGATCAACTGACTACCGAAGATCTGATACCGTATTGGGATTTTAATGCTCCCGGAATTCCAAATGAACCAAGAGATGCCTCGGCAGCAGCTATTGTATCTTCGGCACTTATCGAATTGAGTTCGTACACCAAAGAAGCAATTCTTAAAAAGGAGTATCTTTCAAAAGCTAAAAAGATGATTGTTTCGCTTTCAGATCAGTATCAGAGTCACGATTTTAATTCGGCTTTTTTACTTCATTCAACAGGTCATAAACCTGCCGGAAGTGAAATTGACTGCTCGATAAATTATGCGGATTATTATTATCTGGAAGCGCTTTTAAGGCTTCAGAAATTAAAAAAGTAAAAATTTAAATTTAAAATTATGAGTAAAAAATTAATCAGGATCCCATTAATAGTTTTTTTTGCACTGCTGATCGTCAGTTGTAAAGACACCAAACAAAAACTTCAGGAATATGTAACGACTTACAATAGCACTGCGCCAGGTTTTAAAGCAGATGATGTTACGCTTACAACCGCCAGAGGTTATATAAACGATAACAAAATTGAGTTGCGATTTGAAACCAATTTAGAACAAACACAAGTGAATCAATTAAAAGTAAATACCTCATTTCCTAAGTTGTTAAAAGAAATGATACTTAAAAATCAAATCCCTAAAGAACTTGTAGAAGAAGGAGTTCAGTTTGATACTTATTTTTTGGCGAGTGACAATACTGTTCTTCTTAAAGAGATCATAAATACAGAATCACTACCAGATTTACTAAAATAAGTTAAAATTACCAAAGCCACCTAAATCATTTTCAGAGTGGCTTTTTTTATGATTTTACGGGATGGATTTAATGGAATACTTCCTTTCAATTTTGCTGTGTATGTTTTTGCTTTATTTTGGATAATTAATTTGTAATCAAATAATTACATTTTTTATTTTTGTAGGCTAAAGTTGTTATTGTTTAAAAAGTTCATTATGTTTGAGTTAAAAAATAACCTAAAACCTAAATATTTATGAAAAAAATTACTCAAATCGCATTTGCTTTTGTTGTTGTATTGTTATTGGTAAGTTGTAAAAATACCAAGCAAAAAATTCAGGAACATGTAAATACCTATAATAATTCTTCGTCAATTAAAGGCACTGGAATTACCAGTACGACCGCTAAGGCATTTCTTAATGACAATAAAATTGAAATTAGAATTGAAACCAATTTAGAGGAGAACGATACCAATAAATTGACATACAAAGAGTCCTTTCCTGATTTACTGAAAGAAATGATTAAGAACGATCAGATTTCTAAAGAGTTAATCGATGAAGGAGTAAAGTTTGATGTTTATTTCTTAGCCTATAATAACGCCATTCTTGCTCAGAAAATAGTAGATAAAGATGAATTTGCAGTTTTAGAAAGCGCAAGTGAATCTAAAAAGGTAACTGCAAAACTGTAATTTTGAAATTTGAATTAGTTAAAAAGCCTCTTTGGATTATTCAAAGAGGCTTTTTTTTATCGTTTGGTAACATTCGTTAAAATATCTGGAAAATAAGAATCGGATAAATTACTAAATTCATCACCGCGCATGAAGATATTAATGTCTACATCGGCGAAGCTGTTTTTGCCGGCTGCTGCAAGAAGTTCGTTAGCAGAATGTAATGTGTTTTTATGGAAATGATAGACACGATCTGATTTGTCGGTGACAACCAAACCTTTCATCAGCATTTTGTTCTGAGTGGCAACTCCGGTCGGACATTCATTATTGTGACAACGCAACGCCTGGATACAACCTAAGGAAAACATAAATCCACGGGCACTATTGCACATATCTGCTCCCAAAGCAACAGCATGTAAAATAGAATAGCCGGAAAGGATTTTTCCACTGCCAATAATGCGTATTTTATCGCGGATATTTAATCCGATCAGGGTTTTATTTACAAATATCAATGCGGGTTCAAAAGGCATTCCCACACCGTCAGCAAATTCTAAGGGTGCTGCTCCTGTACCCCCTTCGGCACCATCAACGGTAATGAAATCCGGATAGGTATCTTCTGCAATCATTTCATGGCAGATGGCTTCAAACTCCGCCGTGTTTCCGATACATAATTTAAATCCGACTGGTTTGCCATTGGATAACTGACGTAATTGTGCAATAAAACGAATCAGTCCTTTACTGTCTGAAAAAGCATGATGTCCGGGAGGAGAAAGGATCATTGTATGCGGTTCAACCCCTCTGATTTTAGCAATTTGTTCGGTATTTTTCGCCGCCGGAAGTACTCCTCCATGACCGGGTTTTGCACCTTGGGATAATTTAATTTCGATCATCTTCACATTTGGAAGATTGGCTTTTTCCGAGAATTTTTCAGGATTAAAATTCCCTTCAGCATCCCTGCATCCAAAATATCCTGTTCCAATTTGCCAGGTAATATCGCCGCCACCCGCAAGATGGAATTCGGTTAAACCGCCTTCTCCGGTATTTTGATAAAAATTTCCTTTTTTGGCACCTAAATTAATAGCACGTACTGCATTTTCACTCAGCGAACCAAAACTCATGGCCGAAACATTAAATAAAGAAGCAGAATAAGGTTGTTTGCAATCTTTTCCACCCACTAAAACACGAGGTAGTTCTTCATTCACTTTCGCCGGAAAAATAGAATGTTTGATTCCTTCGTAACTGTCCTGATTTAAGTTTTGCTGTGTTCCGAATGGTGTACTGGAATCGATGTTTTTTGCTCTCTGGTATACCATTGAGCGCTGATTTCTGGAAAATGGTTTTCCATCAGTAGCTCTTTCAATGAAATATTGCTGAATTTCCGGAGCAATCATTTCAAAAAGATATCTGAAATATCCCAAAACCGGAAAGTTTCTTAAAATAGCGTGTTTGGTCTGAATGGCATTATAAATTCCAACAACCAGTAATATGGGTAAAATAATTACGAGTAAAAAACCGCGTCCGGAATAATAATAGACTGCAGCAACAACCAGAAACAATAAGAATCCGTAGATGAAGAATTTTTTTCTCATGTTTTTAAAAAATTAAATAGGGGATAAGTGTAATAATTAGTTGAATCTTAAACGAACGTAAACGTGTTTAATTCCTTTTTTATCTGATTCTCTTTCGTCAATTTCGAGAATATCAGTTAATGATTTCAGCATAGGCGTCAGTTTGGAGAAACCATAGTTTCTGGGGTCAAATTCGGGTTTTTTCTTTACGATTAAATTTCCGACATCACCTAAAAATGCCCAGCCGTCGTCGTCTTCGATATCTTCAATTGTAGCTTCAATAAGGTCAATGGTTTGTTTGTCGATTTTGTGTAATGCTTTTTCAGCAGGTTTTTCAACAGGTTTTTTAACGTCGGTGGCCACTTTGATTTTCTTTTTCTGAATTGCGCCGTCTAAAACTTCAATATAAATAAACCGGTCGCAGGCTACAATAAAGGAGTTGGGAGTTTTCTTTTCTCCGATACCGATTACTTTCATGCCCGATTCTCGTAATCGAATCGCCAGACGCGTAAAATCGCTGTCACTTGAAACGATGCAAAACCCATCCAGTTTTCCCGAATAAAGTAAATCCATTGCATCTATTATAAGTGCAGAATCTGAAGAGTTTTTACCCACCGTATAGCTGTATTGCTGAATTGGCGTAATGGCATGTTCGAGCAGAACTCCTTTCCATCCATTAGAATTTGGTTTGGTCCAGTCGGCATAAATACGTTTAGTGGTTGGCGTGCCAAATTTTGTTATTTCTTCCATCATACCTTTGACATTACTGTAAGGTACGTTATCGGCATCAATAAGAACGGCTAGTTTTAAATCTTTTGAGTTGCTTAAAGCCATTATATAAAGGTGTTATGATTTATGATATTTCTTTTAAAAAAGCATTTAAAATTAGTAAAAAATAAACAATAACGGTTCTTTGCACAGAATTTATAACAGGTATAAATTAGGTGGGTTTATACTTCAGATGTAATTTTTGTAGGATTTTTAGCGGCGTGTAAACTGGTTTTTTGTAAAATTTTAACGAATATTGATTTTGAATTCGATTCATTTTTAAATTATTATGATAACATGGAATAAATATTTATTTTTGCACGCTGTTTAAAATTAAAATTATTACATCATTATATTATGGTAAAAGATTTATTCGAAAGAATTCAAAACAATAAAGGGCCATTAGGAAAATGGGCTTCACAAGCTGAGGGGTATTTTGTATTCCCTAAATTAGAAGGAGAACTTGGTCCGAGAATGCAATTTGGCGGAAAAAATATTTTGAACTGGAGTATAAATGACTATTTAGGTCTTGCAAATCATCCGGAAGTGCGTCAGGCAGATATTGATGCTGCTGCTCAGTTTGGTGCAGCTTACCCAATGGGAGCCCGTATGATGTCAGGTCATACCAAGTATCACGAACAACTGGAAAATGAACTGGCTGCTTTCGTAATGAAAGAATCAGCTTATTTATTGAATTTTGGTTACCAGGGAATGGTATCTACTATTGATGCTTTAGTAACTAAAAACGATATTATTGTTTATGATGTAGATTCTCATGCCTGTATTATTGATGGTGTGCGTTTGCACATGGGAAAACGTTTTACTTACAAACACAATGATTTGGAAAGTATGGAAAAAAACCTGCAGCGTGCTACTAAAATGGCAACAGAAACAGGTGGTGGAATCTTATTTATTACCGAAGGTGTTTTTGGAATGCGAGGACAACAAGGTAAATTAAAAGAAATTGTTGCCTTAAAAGAAAAATATAATTTCCGCTTATTAGTAGATGATGCACATGGTTTTGGTACTCTTGGGAAAACAGGAGCCGGAGCAGGTGAGGAGCAGGGAGTTCAGGATCAAATTGATGTTTATTTCTCTACTTTTGCAAAATCAATGGCTAATATCGGAGCTTTTATAGCGGCAGATAAAGATATTATTGATTATTTAAAATATAATTTGCGTTCTCAGATGTTTGCGAAAGCATTGCCGATGATTCAGACTATTGGTTCTTTGAAACGTCTGGAATTGCTGCGTAATCACCCGGAACTAAAGGATAAACTTTGGGAAAACGTAAATGCATTACAAAATGGTTTGCGTTCCAGAAATTTCAATATTGGTGATACCAATACTTGTGTAACCCCGGTATACTTAGAAGGAAGTGTTCCTGAGGCGATGGTAATGGTAAATGATTTAAGAGAAAACTACGGTATCTTCTTATCAATCGTAATTTATCCGGTAATTCCAAAAGGGATTATTTTGTTGAGAATGATTCCGACCACTTCCCATACTTTGTCTGATATTGATGAAACATTGGTGGCTTTTGAAGCGATTCGTGAAAAATTAGAAAACGGAACCTATAAAGAAATTGCAAGCAGAACTAAAGTAGATTTAGACGCTTAATTCTTTTTAAAATATCCCAAATATGGGAATTATGTAAAAAAAATCCATTCGTTATACGAGTGGATTTTTTTATTTAAAGTAATTTTATATCCACTAATTTTAAAACAAAAGAACATGAAGAAAATACTAGCCGTTACGATTATTACTTTAAGTGTTTTTGCTTCTTGTAAAAAAGATCAAGTTGCAGAACCGGTAGAAATTACACCAAAAGCACCAAAAGAGGCTGAAATTGTTGAGCCAGCAGGAGATCAATGTTTTGCATCGACAGGTGCTAGTAAAATTGAACTGAGTTACAATGTAAATTCGCATCAGGAAGTAAATGGAAAATTAAGCTATAATATAGCTGGAAAAGATAAAAATGAAGGAACGTTGATAGGGAATATGAAAGGTGATACTTTAATTGCCGATTATACTTTTATGTCAGAAGGAGTTTCATCTATTAGAGAGGTTGCCTTTATTGAAAGAGAGGGAATTCTTTATGAAGGATATGGTGATGTTGTAGAAGCAAATGGTAAAGTTTCCTTTAAAGATAAAAAATTACTCAAATTTGATCAAAAAAATACATTAACAAAAGTTGATTGTAAAGTAGAATAAAAAAATCTTCCATTATAAAAAAATCCATTCGTTGAGGCGAATGGATTTTTTTTATAGTCTCAGTCTCAGTTTACGTGGTTACCATACTGTCAACTGAGACTGAGACTGAATACTTTTTCAAAGATATTTCAAATACGTTTTTCTCTGACAGTGAATTTTGGGATCAAAATTTTTCCAAAGTAAATGAATGGCGGTGTTTTCTGCTAATTCCGGCGTTCTGATGCAGGTTTGAATTCCTTTTTCTGAAAACGTTTTAAAATATTCATCAAAAATAATAGCAGTAACTCCTTTGTTTTGATAATCCGGATGAACTCCGATTAAGTAAAAAACGACATCTTTACTCTTTTTTCGTGCTCGTAATAAATGAATAAATCCAAATGGGAACAGTTTACCTTTTGCTTTCTGTAAAGCCTCGGAAAAACTAGGCATCACTATACTAAAAGCCACCAGATTATCGTCTTTATCAACAACAAACTTGATGTATTCGGGATTGATGAAACTGATATATTTTTTTTTGAAATATTCTTTCTGAACATCTGAAATAGCTACAAATGAAGCTAGTTTGGCATAAGAATCATTAAACAAATCAAACATTTTGTCCACATGTGGCATAATGTCTTTTGTTTTGGTGAAGGTTAACGATCGCAAGCCGTATCTTTTTTTGATTAATTCCTGCGCTTTAAGGAAAAATTCGGGTTTCACATTCGAGAACGGAAATATACTTTCAATATATTCTTTCTCTACCTGAAAGCCTAATTGTTCAAAATGAGTTACATAATACGGGTTGTTGTACCACGTAATCATTGTTCCCATCTGATCGTAACCTTCTGTAAGAACACCAACTTTATCCAGGTTCGAAAAACCCATTGGTCCTTCAACATGTTCCAGATTGTTTTGTTTTCCTAATTCGTAAACCTTCTCGAGCAAAGCTTTTGTAACTTCGATGTCATCAACAACATCAAACCATCCAAAACGGACTTTTCTTTTATGCTGATTGTTAACTTCAGACCAATTGATGATTGCTGTTATTCTTCCAACAATTTCATTGTTTTTATAGGCCAGATAAAAATAAGCTTCCGCATTATCAAAAGCAGGGTTTTTGGTTTTATCAAATGACTCTAATTCATCAGCAATTATGGGTGGAACCCAGTATGGATTGTTTTTGTATAATGAAAACGGAAATTTGATATATTCTGTTAATTCCTTTTTTGTTTTGGCTTCTTTAATTGTAATCATTAAATCGTATTGTAAAATATCTCCTAAGAGAGATTTGGTTATTTATTTTTATTCGTACTTAGATTTACGTTTTCTTTCCTGTTCCTGATAATCTGTTTCCTTTTCATTTTTGGATTTCACACCTTCCGGATCTTTAGGATCTTTTTTCTTGTCTTTTCTGGATTGTTTCTTAAACTCCATTTGGGTTTCCTTGTACTTGGTATCATAGCGCCATGAAACACCAACTCCTCCATAAAATATAGAAGGCGTACCTTTAAAGTTAGTGCTTACAGAAGCATCAACCTGTAAATTGGGATTCAGCAGGTAGGCTGCTCCGCCACGAACGATAGCATCACTGTAATAGTTACTTTTATAACCTTGGTTTTCAACAAAACCGGACCATTTATCATTAAAACCGTGCGTTAAAGTTAATACATAACCATAACTCGGATAATCTGTAGAAATATAATCGGCAATAATATTAGTCACAAAAACCCATTTTCCGCCTCCAAACTGATTTTGAGTAATTAAGGCCACTTTTGGAGAAATGCTGGACTCCGGAGAAAAAGAGTAAGGATTGTTTTTACCAACGAAATTGGCTCCTGCAAAAACAGAAACTGCAGGTATTAACTGATGCCAGTCAAATCTGTGATTGGCTTTATAGCTGTAAATGTTTTTTGCCTTTTCGTAGTTTTTAAAAGGATCATAAATTAAATATTTTGCTCCCAAAACGGTTTGTCTGAAATTATTTTTTTTATAATTGTTGTAGGGAGTATCAAAACTTTCCATCTGATACTGTAAATCAAGGATAAATTCCAGTTTTTCGAGAAAGGCGCCATATCTGAATGTTAAATCAGTACCAAAACCATTTGCATCATAATTTAATAAATCATGCTTTTCTTTTATCCCGTAAATACCAATTTCTGCCTGAATAACAGATTTCCCCACAGCAAAAGCCGACATGGTTTCACCGGGACGGTTGGAGTTGATGACATCGGTATATTGTGCGAAAAAGAATTGTGGTGTAAAAAAGAGAGCAGCAATAAATAAGTTTTTAGCTTTTAACATAAACGTAATTTTTGATTAAAAAGTAATAACGCATTTCAAATGTACTATATTTTATTATTTATTTAAGATTGATATTTTAATTTTAAACAATGGATTTATTAATTTTGGAAAAAAATTATACAATTATGCAAGAAGCATCTTTTTCAGGTTTAATAAAAGCTATTTGTTACATCGTGGCTTTTTATTATATTTTTAAATTTTTAGCTAGAATCTTTTTGCCTGTATTGGTAAAAAAGGCTGTAGAAAAAGCAGGAGAGAATTTTCAGAGACAACAACAATATAGCCAGGATAATTCATGGCAAAAAACGCAACGCAATAATGATGAAATCATTATCAATACTGCGAATGCAAAAAATCCCCGTGAAACCAAAAAAGTGGGAGATTATGTTGATTACGAAGAAATAGATTAAGTTTGTGTCCTAAATAAAATAGGATTCATCATTTAACCAAACCTGCCTAAATTGAAAATAGTAAATAAGTTCTATCCGCACGCCCTTGTTATATTGGGCTTTATTCTCGTTTCTTTAATTTATTTTTACCCGGTTTTACAAGGGAAACAAATTTTCCAGTCCGATATTGCACAATATACCGGAATGGCCAAAGAGCAAAATGATTTTAGAGCCACAGAACATGCTGAGCCGTATTGGACAAACTCTGCTTTTGGCGGAATGCCGACCTATCAGCTTGGAGCCAACTATCCTAACGATTACGTTGGCAAATTAGATGATGCATTGCGTTTCTTACCACGTCCTGCAGATTATTTATTTTTATACTTCTTGGGTTTTTACGGCTTGTTACTGGTTTTAAAAACAGATCCGTTAAAAGCTTTTATCGGAGCGATCGCTTTCGGTTTTTCCACCTATTTAATTATTATTTTAGGAGTCGGACATAATGCTAAAGCGCATGCCATAGCTTATATGCCTTTGGTTATTGCCGGATTTATACTGGTTTTTCAGAAAAAATATATTTGGGGAGGCTTGCTCACCATGTTTGCGGTTGCATTAGAAATTAATGCCAACCACTTTCAAATGACCTATTATTTATTGATTTTCCTATTGATTCTTTCCGGTTATTTTGCTTTTAATTTCCTTAAAGAAAAAGAATATAAGCCACTTTTAATTTCATTTGGTGTTCTGGCAGCAGCAGGAATTTTTGCTATCGGAGCCAATGCAACTAATTTACTGGCAACCAGTGAATATGCTAAATTTAGTACCCGAAGCAATAGCGAACTGACCTTTAATCCGGACGGAACTAAAAAGGTAAATGAGAATGCGCTGAGCCATGAATATATTACGGAATACAGCTACGGAATAGCAGAAAGCCTTAATCTGATTGCGCCACGACTTTTCGGTGGTTCAAACCATGAAAATGTAGGGACAGATAGCCGTATGTATTCGTTTATGACGGAACAGGGAGTTCCATCTGAGCAAGCACAGGATTTTGTATCGGGAATGCCTACGTATTGGGGCGATCAGCCAATTGTTGCAGCTCCTGCCTATATTGGGGTGGTAGTTTTCTTTTTAGGCGTTTTAGCGTTGTTTATTGATGACAGAAAAATAAAATATGTTTTCCTTTCAGGGGCATTAGTAGCTCTGGTACTTTCATGGGGAAAAAATTTCTCCCTGTTAACCGACTTTTTTATCGATTACGTTCCGATGTACGATAAATTCAGGGCAGTTTCATCGATTCAGGTTATTCTTGAATTATGCTTTCCGGTACTGGCTGTTATGGGATTACAATCATTTTTTAAAGCGAAAGACGAACCAAAATTACAGCAAAAAGCCCTGGTTCAGACAGGAGCTTTCGGACTTGGGGTTTTATTGATTTTAGTTTTTGCAAAAAGTATGTTTCATTTTACAGGAAGCAGCGATAGTTATTTTCTGGAAAGTTACGGACCCAGTTTTGTTGATGCCTTAAAAGAAGACAGGATGAGTTTGTACTCTGCTGATTTATTGCGTTCTGGTTTCTTTATCGTAGTTACTTTTGGAATTTTATGGTTGTTTATTAAAAATAAATTTTCACAAAACACAACTTTAATCATTGTAGGTCTTTTGATGATTTTTGATTTGTTTTTTGTAGATAAAAAATATGTTTCGGCTAAAGATTTTGTGAGTCCGGTGCAAATTGCAGCCCCATTTCAGGAAACACCTTCTGATGCTCAGATTTTAAAAGATACGACACATTACAGGGTTTTTGAAGTCAATGGAAATATGTCCAGTGCACGTGCCTCTTACTTTCACCATTCATTAGGCGGGTATCATGCAGCAAAACCAAGAAGAATACAACAATTGTTTGATTACCAAATCGCCAAAAACAATATGGAGGTTCTGGATATGCTGAATGTGAAATATATTATTCAGACGGATAAAGAAGGAAAAGAATTCCCGACCGTTAATCCTAATACGAATGGTAATGCATGGTTTGTAAGCAATGTAAGGCTTGTCAATAAACCGGACGATGTCATGAAAGCTTTAGATCATTTGGATACCAAAAAAGTGGCGGTTTTTAATGTTCGTGAAAATGAAGGTAAATTCAGAAGTGCCCGTTTAAAGAAACAATGGGATACAACCGGAACGATTAAAGTGGTTGAATATAAGCCCAATTACATCAAATATCAGTCCGATAACGGAAAAGACGGTTTGGCTGTTTTCTCTGAAATGTATTATAAAAATGGCTGGAATGCTTATGTGGATGGTAAATTAACAGATCATTTCCCTGTAGATTATGTTTTACGAGCAATGGAAATTCCGGGAGGAAAACATACTATTGAATTTAAATTTGAACCACAGGTAGTAAAAACCGGAAGTACCATTACATTGATAAGTACGATAGGAATGTTGTTGTTACTGATTGTCGGGGTTTATTTTGAAAGATTCTATCACAAAGATTCCCAAAGAATTCAAGGAGATTCTCAAAAAAATATTTAAAAATCTTTGCGAAACTTGGTGAGAACTTTGTGAGTCTCTGTGAAACAGAAGAAAACTGATGGAACAAAAAAAACTTTTAATAATTACCTATTACTTTCCACCTGCCGGAGGTCCCGGTGTACAGCGTTGGTTAAAATTCGTCAAATATTTACCTGAATTTAATGTTCAGCCTATTGTTTATATTCCTGAAAACCCAACTTATCCGATAGTGGATGAAGGTTTGGTCAGTGAAATTTCTGATCAGGTAATTGTCCTGAAAAATAAAATCTGGGAACCTTACCAATTGGCCTCTGTTTTTTCAAAAAATAAAACCAAAAAAATCAGTTCGGGAATTTTTCCACAAAAGAAAAAACAAACCTTTTTAGATAAAACCTTTCTTTGGATTCGTGGTAATCTGTTTATTCCGGATGCAAGGGTTTTTTGGGTAAAACCTTCGATAGTTTATCTTGAAAAATATATTAGAGATAATAATATTGATACCATTGTAACCTCCGGGCCACCGCACAGCCTGCATTTAATTGGTTTGGAATTAAAACAAAAACTAGACCTAAAATGGCTGGCAGATTTTCGTGATCCCTGGACAACAATCGGGTATCACAAAGCACTGCGTTTATCTTCTTACGCAGCGAAAAGACATAAAAAATTAGAACATAAAGTACTGAATTCGGCAGATACTATAATTGTAACGAGTAAAACGACCAAAACAGAGTTTCAGGCCATTACCAACAAACCAATTTCGGTAATTACAAATGGTTATGATATCGAAAATGTAGAAAAACAGGCTTTAGATACCAAATTTACGCTCGCGCATATCGGTTCCTTTTTATCCGATAGGAATCCTGAATTTTTATGGGAATCTCTGGTAGAGTTACTGAATGAAATTCCGGATTTTAAAGCTCATCTGGAAATCAAATTAATTGGTGCCGTCAGTCAGGAAGTACTGGATGCTATTGCCCAATTTAATCTCAATGCTTATCTGAATCTTTTGGGGTATGTTTCACATCATGAAGCTATTGCGCATCAAAAGAAATCACAGGTTTTGCTGTTGATCGAAATCAATTCGGAAGATACCAAAAGTATCATTCCCGGAAAATTGTTTGAATACATGGTATCAAATCGTCCGATAATAGCGATTGGGCCACAAGGTTCTGATTTTGCAGCTATTGTAAAAGAAACAAATACCGGTGTATTTTTCGATTATTCTGAAAAAGCGAAGCTAAAAAGTGTAATTTTGGACTTTTATAATCAATTTCTGGAAGGGAAATTACAAGCGAATGGTGTTGGTTTACAGCAATATTCCAGAAAAAATCTTACCAGACAATTGGTAGAATTGATTAGTTAAGAGAACCATTTCAAAGGCAATAATAATTTCAAAAATCATTAAAGAGTAGAAAATCAAAAATCTAAACTCTGCAATCTAAACTCTGCAATAAAAACATGGGTATTGTCTTAAATCAGTCTTTCAAGAACACCATTATTACTTATATCGGCTTCGGAATTGGGGCTATCAATACACTTTACTTATATCCTGTTTTTTTAGGCGCAACCTATTATGCTTTAACGAACTATATTCTTTCTGCGGCAAATGTGATTATGCCTCTTTTTGCTATCGGAATGCAAAATACGTTAGTCAAGTTTTACTCCCAATACAAAACGGAAGAAGAAAGAGAGCAGTTTCTGTCGTTTACAGCATTGTTTCCTATCCTCATGTGTATTCCGTTAGGAATTATCGGTTTGTTCTTCTTTGATGATATTACCGCTTTTGTTTCGAAAGAAAATCCTGTTGTTAAGGAATTTATGTACCTCATTCCGTTTATTGGGATTTGTATGGCCTATTTTGAGATTTTTTATGCCTGGGCTAGAGTACATATGCATTCTGTTTTTGGCAATTTTATAAAAGAAGTCGGTTTAAGGTTATTTTCTACTGTTGCTTTGATCGGATTATATTTTCACTGGATCAATTTGGTGCAATTTGTTTATGTTACAGCAGTAATTTATTTTGTTGCCTTTATTATCACGATGTTTTATGCCTTTTATATTAAAAGGCCCAATTTCCAGATTACAATTCCGGAAAACGTAAAAAGTGTAATGGAGTATACTTTCTTTATTATTTTATCGGGAAGTGTAGCGAATCTTCTTTTAGACGGAGATAAATTGATGCTGAATCAGTATATGAAAATTGAGAACATCGCTTATTATTCGGTAGCAACTTATATTGCGTTGGTTATTTCGGTTCCAAGTAGGGCCATGCATCAGATTGTATATCCGATTACTGCAAAATTAATGCATGAAAACAAACACGACGAATTAAATAGTTTATACAAGAAAACCTCAATAAACCTTCAGTTTGTGGGTGGTTTTGTAATGCTGTGTATTTTTGTAAATATCAATCAATTGTACGAATTGGTGCCGAAAGAGTACAGCGGAGGAATTCCGGTTGTATTTATGATTGGAATTTCCAAATACTTCGATTTGATTTTAGGAAATAATAATGCTATTATTTTTAATACTAAATATTACCGAATGGTCCTGTACTTAGGATTGATGTTGGTGTTTTTAACCTTTGTTCTAAATATGATTTTTATTCCAATTTCGGGTATTTTAGGTTCGGCATTTGCTACTTTATTGTCCATTACATTATATAGTTTAGCCAAATTGCAGTTTGTGGTTAAGAAACTTCATTTGTATCCGTTTACAAAACAAACCATGCATTCTATTCTGATCACATTTGCTTTATTCTTAGTGTTTTATTTTTGGGAGTTTCCGTTTTATCAGCTGATCAGCATCGCCTTAAAATCGGTTTTAGTAACGATTCTTTATATTTACCTGAATTATAAATTTAATATCTCTCCGGAGATTAATCAGGTGATCCAGGGACTTTTTAAAAGAGTTGGAATTAAAATTTAGAGAACTTTATATAAGATTTGACCACATTTACCGCGATTTGGGCAATGTCTGCCTTCAATATTCTCAAATTTTAAGGTTTGCATTTGTACAAAAAACTTGTCGCTGATTGTATGTTTCTTTTCTGAAAAAATATTCACAAGAAATAACTTACAATATTGTTTTGGTTAGGTTCTTCGTCAAATTAAATCTTCAGAATTCATTATAATGTCGCAGTACTGGAGATTATTTCCTACATTATAAAGCGTTAAGGGATAAAAACACAACAACAATCCTGAAAATTATTTAAAAAGGAATTGTAATCCAACTGCTTTGACGTCGTAAATAAGAGCTAAGTTGTTGATTTTCTTCTCTAACGTTTGAATTTTAACATATTTTTTTTTTGTTATTTGATTAATAAAAATTAAATTTATGTAAGAATTTGATATTAGTATGAAGATCTAATGGAAAATATCTTAGAAAATGCAATAAAAGTAATTTTAACGTGTTTGTTTAATATGGAGATCCCTATCTGTATTAGAAATAATTAACATTTATATATCACAATTTGGATTAATTTAATCTGCCCATTATGAGAAACAATAAACTGAGTCAGGAACAGAGCTTTCAGGTATTTTCTAATATGATATCAAAGAAAGTTCACAAGGGGTTTACATTAGAAGAAAGAAATGACGAATTGCTTTTTGCAGTTCTGTCAAAAGGAGGGAAGGTTGTCAATCATGGTTTGAATTTTATTATTTTTTGTCTGACTTTAGGATTATGGTCATTCGCCTGGCTTTATCTTACAATAGAAGCCTCAAAGCAGAAAAAAATATTAGTTGCAATTGATGAAGATGGATTGCCTTTTGAAGAAAGGTGTTTAGTAGCTTAATACAAGCTATTAGAAAATAAAGCGGCCAGAATTCTATTATTCTGGCCGCTTTATTTTTTTAATGAGTTTAAAGAAATTATAATTTATCCTTCAGATAAACTCCGGTAACAGATTCTTTTACCTTCACAATATCTTCCGGAGTTCCTACGGCTAATAAATGGCCGCCGTTTTCTCCGCCTTCAGGGCCTAAATCAATAATCCAGTCAGCACATTTTATAAGATCAAGATTGTGTTCAATCACAATAATGGAATGGCCTTTATCTATTAAGGCATCAAAAGAAGCCAGCAGTTTTTTGATATCGTGAAAATGCAAACCGGTTGTAGGTTCATCAAATACAAACAAGGCTTTGTCTTTTGTGGCACCTTTTACTAAAAAAGAAGCTAGTTTGATACGTTGCGCT
Source organism: Flavobacterium circumlabens (assembly GCF_004345565.1). Classification (GTDB taxonomy): domain Bacteria; phylum Bacteroidota; class Bacteroidia; order Flavobacteriales; family Flavobacteriaceae; genus Flavobacterium; species Flavobacterium circumlabens. Next base: position 42,232 of record NZ_SLWA01000011.1, read on the forward strand.
TCACCTCCCGACAGCGTAGAAGAGGATTGTCCTAACTGAACATATCCCAATCCTACATCCTGAAGCGGCTGTAATTTCTGAGTGATTTTTGCCTGTTTGTTTTTTTCGAAAAAAGCAATCGCATCATCAATAGTCATCGTTAGAATGTCATTGATGTTTTTATCATCGAAAGTAATTTCTAAAACTTCTTTTTTAAAGCGTTTGCCTCCGCAGGTTTCACAAGGTAACTGCACATCGGCCATAAAGACCATCTCGACGTTTATAGAGCCTTCTCCTTTACAGGTTTCGCAACGGCCTCCGTCAACATTAAAAGAAAAATGTTTGGCCTGATATCCTCTTATTTTAGATAATTTTTCTTTGGCATACAAATCACGGATATCATCATATGCTTTGATATAAGTAACGGGATTAGATCTCGAGCTCCTTCCAATTGGATTCTGATCTACGTATTCGATATGTTTTATCTGAGAGAATGAGCCTTTTATTTCGCTAAACTGACCTGCTTTTTCTGCTGCGTTTTCAAGCTTTTTCTGCATGGCAGGAAACAGGATTTTTTTGATCAGCGTACTTTTTCCGCTTCCTGAAACTCCAGTGATCACCGTTAAAACATCCAAAGGGAAAGTAACATTGATATTTTTCAGGTTGTTTTCCCTGGCACCGATAATTTCAATATGATTTTTGAATTTTCTTCTCTTTTTGGGAACCGCTATTTCTAAATCGCCATTTAAATATTTGGCCGTTAAGGACTCCGATTTTAATATTTCATCATAAGTACCCTGAGCGACAAGATGACCACCATAGGTACCGGCTTCCGGGCCTATATCAATAATCATGTCAGCCGCTTTCATAATATCTTCGTCGTGTTCTACCACGATAACCGTATTGCCTAAATCACGAAGTGAAAGCAAAACTTTAATCAATCGTTCAGAATCTTTTGGATGCAGGCCAATACTTGGTTCATCCAAAATATACATAGACCCGACCAGGCTGCTTCCCAGAGAGGTCGCCAGATTGATTCGTTGTGATTCTCCTCCCGAAAGTGTGGCAGAGTTTCTGTTTAGGGTAAGATAATCCAACCCGACTTCCGTCAAAAATGACAGGCGATTATTGATTTCGATCATTAAACGTTTTGCGATTTGCTGTTCGTAAACGTTTAAATCGATATTTTGGAAAAAAGTAACCAGGTGTTTGATCGGTAAATCGACTAAATCGGAAACTGTTTTTCCATTGATTTTTACATAGGATGCTTCTACGCGTAAGCGTTTTCCACGACAGGCATGACATTTTGTTTTTCCGCGGTAACGGGACAGCATCACCCGATTCTGAATCTTATAATTTTTTTCTTCTAATTCCCTGAAGAAATCATTTAGCCCCTGAAAATACTGATTTCCTTTCCAGAGCACCTCTTTTTGTTCTTCTGATAATTCAAAAAAAGGTTTATGAATCGGGAAATCAAATTTGTAGGCATGTTTGACCAGTTCGTCTTTGTACCAGCTCATGCTGTCGCCTCTCCAGGGATAAACGGCACTTTCAAAAACAGAAAGCGAAGTATTCGGTACAACCAGATCAGCATCAATTCCGATAATATTTCCGTATCCTTCGCAAACCGGACAGGCACCGTATGGATTGTTAAAACTAAATAAATGAACATTTGGTTCTAAAAACGTAATACCATCCAATTCAAAATTATTAGAATACGAAAAACGTTTTTCTGAGTTTAATTCCTGTAAATAACAAATTCCTTTTCCTTCAAAAAAAGCAGTCTGTACGGCATCTGCCAGACGGTTATAGAATTCTTCCTCTTCTTTGACCACGATTCGGTCTATAATAAGAAGGATATCTTTATTGTCTAACTGATGAAGATCAGCAGCTTCAAATTCATCCAGACGAACCATTTCGTTATTGACTAAAATACGGGCAAAACCTTGTTGTAAAAGTACTTTTAGTTTGTCTTCCAGCTGTCGGCCTTCTTCCAGGTGAATAGGCGACAACAAAAGCCATTTACTGTCTAATTCTAATGTTTTTACATCTGAAACGACATCTGAAACGGTATTCTTTTTAACTTCCTGACCCGAAATTGGCGAATAAGTACGCCCAATTCTGGCAAACAAAAGTTTCATATAATCGTAGATTTCAGTCGAAGTCCCTACTGTAGATCTTGCATTGGTCGTATTTACTTTTTGCTCAATCGCAATCGCCGGAGCGATTCCTTTGATGTATTCTACTTTGGGTTTGTCTAAACGTCCCAAAAACTGACGCGCGTAAGAAGACAGACTCTCCACGTAACGTCTTTGTCCTTCAGCATATAAAGTATCAAATGCCAGACTCGATTTTCCGGATCCGGAAAGCCCTGTAATGACAACAAGTTTATTTCTGGGAATCGCTACATCTACATTTTTTAAGTTATGTACTTGTGCTCCTTTAATGATAATATTATGTTTCGGGTCGAGTGTAGAAAGGTCAATTTGCATAAAAAAAGTCAATTTCTACAAAAGTAATCAATTTTGAATTGAGTTTTGTTAATCCCATTGTTCCAAATTTTAACTAATTGTTCCAAAATTGCCATGTTTTCGGCATTGCTCTTTTTTTTACTAAAAATTCGTTGTTTCAATATAAAATAAGCTATTTTAGAACTGTTTTTGTAATAAATTAATACTACGGCTAAACTTGAAAACTAAATTTTCTATACTTTGTTTTTTGATGAATGTAATCCTGTTTTCTCAGGAACTTCCGCCAATTGTAAAATATCCATCGACTATTTACGGGGCCGGGAACCAAAGCTGGATGATCTCGCAGGATGAACAGAATTATCTCTATTTTGCCAATAACGAAGGCCTTCTGGAATATAACGGAACCAATTGGAAATTATATCCAACTCCAAATGAAACGATTATGCGTTCCGTGAAAGTAATCGATAATAAGATTTACACGGGATGTTATATGAATTTTGGCTACTGGACCAGGCAGGCAAACGGGAAACTGAAATATACCTCGCTAAGCGATACAATCAAAGCTAAAATTCTTGACGATGAGCAGTTCTGGAACATTTTAAAATACGATCAGTGGATTTTATTTCAGTCCTTAAACAGAATTTATATTTACGATACCAAAACGAAAAGCTTCAAAATTATTTCCCCTAAAAACGGTGTTATAAAATCGTTTAGTACCAAAACCTCTATTTATTATCAGACTATAAATGAAGGTCTTTTTGAGATAGAAGCCGGAAAAGGAAAACTAATTTCTGATCATCCTGTTTTAAAAAAATATACTATTGTAAATGTTTTTACCCTTGACGATGGTTTGCTGATTCAAACCCAACTGGATGGATTTTATAAACTCTCGGGAGCAACTTTAACGCCATTTAGAACCGCTGTCGACACAGAATTAAAATCGAGTTTTGTGTACAGCAGCCAGCGTCTTCAGGATGGGAGTTATGCACTGGGGACAGTTTCGAACGGTGTTTTTATTTTATCAGACCAAGGCCAGTTAAAGTACCACATTTCACAAAGTAAAGGCCTGAGTAACAACACAGCCTTGTCTTTGTTTGAAGATAAAGACCAAAATGTATGGATAGGCCTTGATAATGGAATCAATTGCATCAACCTACAGACGCCGGTGCATAGTTTTACAGATGACACGGGAGTTTTGGGAACCGTATATGCTTCGATTGAATACAACGGCATATTATACGTAGGAACAAATCAGGGGTTGTTTTGCAGGAAATACAAAAGCAATGAAGATTTTCAGTTTATAAGCGGAACAAAAGGTCAGGTCTGGTCCTTGTTTGTTTACGATCATACGCTTTTTTGCGGGCATGATTCGGGAACTTTTATTATTGATCGTACCACTGCAAAAAGCATTTTTTCGGGTTCCGGCACCTGGAAATTAGAGCGGATTCCTAATGCTGAAAATCAATTGTTACAGGGCAATTATTATGGGATTTCGGTTTTGGAAAAAAAAGGAAGCGAATGGAAGTTTAAAAATAAAATAAAAGGCTTTGATTATTCTTCCCGTTATTTTGAAATCACCAATACTCTTGAAGTGTATGTCAGCCATGAATACAAAGGTATTTTCAGGCTAAAACTGGATCCGTCTCTTTTAAAAACAAAAGAATTCTATGCCTATTCTTCGCCAAAAAAAGGAAAAAATGCAAGTTTAATAAAATTTAATAATTCTATTTATTATGCCTGTAAAGAAGGAATTTTTAAATTAAATTCAAGTTCAAAGCAATTTGAAAAAGATGCCTTGCTGAGCTCTATTTTCGAAAAAGACGAATATACATCCGGTAAATTGATTGTAGATGATGCTAACCGGATATGGCTTTTTTCCAAGAACTACATTCATTATTTCTCTGCCAGCAAACTTAGTAATCAGTTAAAACAAAATATCATCCCGATTCCGTCTTCCTTAACCAATTCGATGCTAGGTTTCGAGAATATCAGGCAGATTTCAAAATCAACTTATTTAATCGGAACTACAGATGGCTATTATATTCTTAACATTGATGATTTAAGCTTTAAGAACTATAGCGTTTCTATTGCTGAAATTTCGATCAATAAACAAAATGAAACTTTAAACGATGTTGTTTTAAATGAAGAAGGAAGTTTTAAATCAACCGAAAATAATATCACTTTAAACTATACGGTTCCCGAGTACAATAAATACATCAATACCGAATATCAGTATCTTCTGGAAGGATTTCAAAATGACTGGAGTGAATGGAGTACTAAATCGTCTGTTAATTTTAAAAATCTGTCACCCGGGAAATACACTTTCAAAGTAAGGGCGAAATATGCCAATACCATTTTGCAAAATAGTGCTGTTTATACCTTTGTGGTTCTAAAACCGTGGTACCTGACGAATCTGGCTTGTTTTATTTATTTTCTGCTGATTCTTGTCCTGGCTTATTTCATCAACAAGTCGTACCGTAATTTCTATCAGAAACAAAAGGAAAAATTAATTGAAGAGAACAATCTTTTATTAGAGATAAAAGAGCTGGAGAATGAACAACAGCTCATGAAACTTCGCAACGAACAATTGTCTCAGGATGTGGATAATAAAAACAGGGAGCTGGCGGTTTCGACGATGAGTTTAAACAGTAAAAATGAGCTGCTGACTTTTATTAAGGAAGATTTAAAGAAAACCACTCAGGATGACAGCAAGAATATCAAATCGGTTATCAGAACCATCAACGATAATATTACGGAGGAGGATTCGTGGAAAATATTCAAGGAAGCCTTCGATAGTGCCGACAAGGATTTCTTAAAAAGAATCAAACAAATCCATCCTTTATTAACGCCGAATGATTTACGCCTTTGTGCATACTTAAGACTGAATCTTTCTTCGAAAGAAATAGCGCCTTTGTTTAATATTTCCGTTCGAAGTGTGGAGATAAAAAGATATCGTTTGCGTAAAAAAATGGATTTACAGCACGAAATCGGTTTAGTAGAGTATATTCTGGCTGTATAGGAAAGTCAAATTCTATTAAAAACACCTATACATCACCACAACATTAACGTTTTATTGTACTTTTTACATTTAAATGTTAATTAAATTAACATTAGTAATTTCTTATAAAATGTAGGCTTGTTTTGTTATATCTTAATTTTAATCGGTTTTTTTTATGATGTATGTTTTTTGTTGAGGTTAATTTTAGTTTATTCTTAAAAGGATAAGATAAATTTAGCTTTCAATAAAAACTAACTAATTATGAAATCTAAATTATTACTAATGGTATTGCTGCTGTTTACATCTTTTGCATTTTCGCAGAATCTTGATGTAACAGGAACCGTACTGGATGGCTCAGGTTTATCATTGCCTGGCGTGAATGTAAAAGTTAAAAGTTCATCGCAAAGTACAACCACAGACTTTGACGGATCTTTTAAATTATCAGGTCTCCCAAAAGGAACTACAATTGTTTTCAGTTACATTGGTTTTCGAACACAGGAAGTTGTGGTTTCGGGTACCAAAATTACCGTAAAAATGAGTGACGACGCCCGATCGTTAGATGAGGTGGTCGTGATAGGTTACGGTAGCCAGAAAAAAAGGGAACTTACCGGTGCAGTCGCCGTTCTGGACAGCAAAACACTTGATCTTTTAAAACCGGCCAGAATAGAACAAGCCTTACAGGGAACTATTTCGGGAGTAAATGTAACCACTCAGTCCGGTTCACCGGGTGCTCCTTTAGACATCCGTATTCGTGGTGTTGCTACTAACGGGCAAAATGCGCCTACGGTAATTATCGATGGTTATGTTGGGGATTTAGGAATACTGAATCCAAACGATATAGAGACGATTACAGTTTTAAAAGATGCACAGGCTGCTATTTATGGAACAATCGGAGCCAATGGTGTTATTCTCGTTACTACCAAAATGGGTAAAAAGAATTCTAAAACAAAAGTGTCCTTTAACAGTTATGCAGGTTTTCAGGAAACGACCAGAAAAGTACCAACTTTAAATGCGACAGAATATGCTTTGTTGTCCAACGAAAGTTATTCTAATGGAGGACAAGCCATTCTTTATCCAAATGTCAGCGGTTTAGGAAAAGGCACCAATTGGCAGGATGAAGTTTTTCAGAAAGGCGCACCAATTATTAATAATGATTTAACGATCTCCGGAGGTTCAGAAAGAATCACGTATTCTGTGAGTGGTTCCCATTTAGATCAGGAAGGAATTGTTGGAGGAGATAAATCAGGATTTTTAAGAAATACGGCCAGATTAGCACTTGGTGCTGACTTAAGCGATAAATTCAAATTAAAAACGAATGTTATTTATACCTATTTCAACAGGAAAACATTAAATGAAAACGGATTGGGATCTGTTTTGTTTAATGCATTAAATGTACCGGCAACCCTGAAGCCATATGATGCCAATGGAGATTTTACCAAAGTGCCCGTAAATGGATTTGGAGGTGAAATTATTAATCCTTTAGCGCAAATTGAAAATACCTACAATGACTATAATTATAAAAAAATCAATGGAAATTTTGGACTGGATTATAAAATTTTCAAAGGATTTACCTTATCGTCTTCCATTGGTTTTAATACCGCAAACAGTGAAGGAAAATCTTTTGCAAAGAAGCTTTTGTACTGGAATAATCCTAGTGATAAAGTGTTTGATGTATTAAGAAGTTCCGTAACTCAGACTGCAACGAATGATAATGATTATTCGTTTGACCTTTTTGGGACATATTCAACAAAAATTGCGGAAAATCATAATGTTGTAGCTACAGTAGGTAATACTATTTACAAACAATGGGGAAACAGTTTTAATGCTACCGGATTTGACGTTCCGAACAATTCCTGGGAATATGCAGATCTTACGCTGACAAAAGGAGTGCCGGTTTCGCTGAATACCGGAGGATATGTCTACGATCAGAGAAGGCTTTCTTATTTCGGAAGAGTACAATACGATTATAAAGGAAAATATTTGTTTTCTGCAATGATCAGACGTGATGCTTCTACCAAGTTCGGTCCCGGAAATAAAGTGGGTTATTTCCCTTCCTTTACAGGAGGTTGGGTAGTTTCTGATGAAAATTTCTTCGGAGAATCCAAAACGCTTAATTTTTTGAAATTCAGAGCAAGTTACGGTACTTTAGGAAATGATCAGATTCCAAATTATGGCTACATCGCCCTTTTAAATGGTGAGGCAACTTATGTGTTTGGCGGCACGCTCGCAAGCGGACAGGCAACCGGGCAGGTACCAAATCCTGATCTAAAATGGGAAGAAGCCAGAAAATTCGATGCTGGTTTAGATATGAAACTGTTTAATGATAAAATTTCTATTGTTGCAGATTATTTTATTGACACCAGAAAAGATTTATTAATTCCAAATATTCCGGTTTCAGGAATTAACGGTACAGGAGCTCCGGGAGCAAGCCCTCCGACACTCAATGCCGGAACGGTTAGAAACTCGGGAGTTGAATTTTCGATTGATTATAAAGAAAAGTTTTCAGATTCATTTTCTTTAAGTCTGGGGTACAATGTAACGTTCATTAAAAATGAAGTATTAGCAGTAAACAACGGTACCGGATTTATTGAAGGAGGTGCTTTCGGGGTCGGACAAACTGCGCCTTCCCGTATGGAAGTTGGAAAACCGTTAGGTTATTTTTATGGCTATAAAATGGATGGAATTTTTCAAAACCAGGCAGAAGTCGATGCACATCCTTCTCAATTAGGACTTGGCGCCAAAGCAGCACCGGGAGATATCCGTTTTGCAGATTTAAATGGAGATGGTATACTGGATACTAAAGATAAAACGAATATAGGAGATCCTATTCCGGAAGCTACAATGGGATTCAATTTACAATTCAATTATAAAAATGTCGATTTTGCTGTTTTTACTTTCGCTTCCATTGGAAACGATATGGTAAGAAACTACGAGAGAACAGTTACCGCTACCAACCGTTTGAATTATGTTTTAGACAGATGGACAGGAGAAGGTACCAGTAATTCGACTCCAAGAGTGACAACGGGCGCAACTGCAAATAATATTTTTTCAGATTATTTTGTAGAAGATGCTTCTTACGTACGAATTCAGAATGTACAAATCGGATATTCACTTGATCCGAAAGTAACGCTGAAAGCAGGAATAACAAAGTTAAGACTTTATGCAGGGGTAAACAACCTATACACTTTTACAAAGTATAAAGGTTTTGACCCGGGAGCTTCATCCGGACCTCAAAATAGAGATGGAGTGTCTCAATCTCCTATTGGTGCCGGAATTGATTATGGGTTTTATCCTGTTCCAAGAACCTATTTATTGGGCTTAAACATTAATTTTTAATTTCAATTAAAATGAAAAAATATTTTTACACAACAATCGTAATGTTAACATTATTTTCAGCCGTAACGATTTCCTGTTCGGATGAATTTGTTGATCCTACTCCGCCATATTCCATTGACTCTGAGAATTATTTTAATTCAAAAGCCGATTATGATCAGGCATTAATAGCAGCTTATGATTTGCTTCAGTCTTCTTACGTAAATGTTTTATTAGGAGAAATTGCTTCAGATAATACACTCTGCGGTGGAGAAAATGCAACAGATGTTATTGGTTTTCAGCAAGTAGACGATATGATTCATACACCGGTAAACAGCAACCTGAAAGATGTATGGAACTGGATGTTCGCAGGTGTTCAAAGAGCTAATTATATCCTTGAATTTCAGAATAAACTGGATTTTGAGGGTAAAACACAACTAATAGCCGAAACTCGTTTTCTTAGGGCTTACTACCAATTTGAATTAGTAAAATGGTTTGGTGGTATTCCAATGAAAGGGGATGCGAGGTTTAAAATTGGAGATGAAACTAAGATTCCGCGCTCCTCCGTTGCAGAAGTTTATGCTTCTATTGAAGCTGACTTAATTTTCGCGGCAGCTAATTTATCTCCAATTGCTTCTCAAACAGGAAGAGTTACAAAAGGGGCAGCTCAGGCCTTACTGGGTAAAGCTTATTTGTACCAGAATAAATTTGTTCCGGCTGCGAATATTTTACAAGCAGTAATTAATTCCGGTACCTATTCACTCGTATCTGATTATAATACCATATTTGAAGAAGCGGGAGAAAATGGCAAAGAGTCTGTTTTTGAAGTACAGTATACAGATGTTGAAGGTGCAGGCTTTACGTGTTTACAATGTAGTGAAGGAAATGTCGCTGTAGGTTTCAGCGGAGCAAGAGGATATGACGGACCACTTTTTACATCAGGTTTTAGCTTTAATATTCCAACACAGGAAAGTGCAGATGCTTTTCAGGTTGGCGATAAGCGTAAAGATGTTGCGATACTGGATATCAAAGCATGGGCGCTGGCCAATGCCAGTTATGATAATGGTAATGGAATTAAATTTGGAAAAGGGAATGAGGATACAGGTTTCTTCAATAGAAAATATCTTCCAAGAAAAAGAAGTGGAAATGCTCAGGGTGACCTGAATCTGACCAATCCAAATAATTACAGAGCCATACGTTACGCTGATGTTTTATTAATGGCAGCAGAAGCTTACAACAGAGGTACGATTGATGACGGTAAAGCCAAAGAATATCTGAATCAGGTAAGAAGACGTGCTTTTGGAGACAATAATCATGATGTAAACCTTACCGGAGCTTCTTTGACTGATGTAATTTTAAATGAAAGAAGAGTAGAGCTTTTTGGAGAAGGACACCGTTTCTTTGATTTGGTAAGAACAGGAAAAGCGGCAGGAACAATACCTGGTTTTAAAGCGAATAAAAACGAATTATTTCCACTTCCTATTGAAGAAATTCAGTTTGCCGGTGGAAACTGGGCACAAAATCCAGGATATTAAAAAATACGAATTATGAAAAAAATACATTTTATTATAAGTCTTTTCGTTTTAGCCACTCTAATAGGCTGCACAAACGATGATGGTAGTGATATTGATTTAGACGGAGTAAGTGCGCCAACCAATGTTTCGGCATTAACAACAGTAACGCAGGACAATACCGGTAAAGTAACTTTTGTTCCTAAAGGATCCGGCGCAACGCAATATAAAATCAATTTTGGTGACGGTAGTCCAGAGTCAGCCTATGCAGCACCGGGAGAAGGTATTTTACATACTTATGCCGAAGGAGTGTACCATGCGAAAATTACGGCAATGGGAATTAACGGAAAAACAACTGTAGCAGACAAAGAAGTTGTGGTTTCTTTCAGGGCACCGGAGAACTTAGTAGTCGTTATTACAAATGATTTGGCGATCTCTAAAAAAGTAACCGTAAAAGCCAAAGCAGATTTTGCTTTGTTCTATGATGTTTATTTTGGAGAAGCAGGAAAACCCGATCCGATTTCGGCAAACAATGGTGAATCTGTTTCGTATATCTATCAGAATGCAGGAGTTTATACCATTAGAGTAGTTTCTAAAAGCGCAGCTATTCAGACTACCGAATATACTGCGCAGTTTGAAGCCATTTTGATTTTAAATCCAACGGCATCTGCTCCTACACCTCCGACCAGACAAGCCGCAGATGTGATTTCTATTTATGGTTCTAAATACACGAATGTTGCCGGAACAGATTATTTCCCGGATTGGGGTCAGGCAAGTCAGGGCAGCAGCTGGGGCGAGTTTGATCTGAATGGTGATAAGATGTTGAATTATATCAAGTTGAGTTACCAGGGAATTGCACTGGCAGCCAATACGTCTATAGATGTCTCGGGTATGGATTTTATTCACCTGGATGTCTGGACTGCTGATACGCAGAAAATAGAAACTTCATTAATTAGCAAAACACTGGCAAACGGAGAAAGACCTGTTACTAAAGACCTTGTTGCCAATCAGTGGACAAGTATAGATATTCCTATTTCGGCCTTTACAAGCCAGACGGGGTTCACTGTAGCTGATATCTATCAATTGAAGCTGGTTGGAACGCCTTGGGCTACAGGAACTGTTTTTATAGATAATATTTATTTCTACAAAGAACCGGCTGAGTCAATCGCATTACCGCTTGATTTTGAATCATCTGCCCTAACGTATGCCTGGGGAGGTTTTGGAAATGTTGATGCAGCAATTGTTACCAATCCATCTAAAACAGGAGCAAATTTGTCTGATAAAGTAGTGAAACTGGATAAGAAAGCAGGAGCAGAAGTTTGGGGCGGAGCCAGTTTAAATCTTGAAAATACATTAAATTATACCAAAGGAACTACTGTAAAAGTAAATGTGTGGTCACCAAAAGTCGGAGCCGATATTTTATATAAAATGGAAGTTTCAACATCTCCAAAAGATGGAAATGGAAATCCAACTGTTTTTATAGAAGTACATGCCACAACAACAGTAGCCAATGCGTGGCAAGTGCTGACTTATGATTTAACGACAGCACCCGGTTTTAGTACAGCTAACAAATACGACAGAGTAATTTTATTTCCTGACTTCGGACAAGGGGGAACAGGAACAAGCTATTACTTTGACGATATTAAACAATCCAATTAAAACAAGAAATCATGAACAAAAAAATAATCATAAAGATAGTATCCTTATTTGCGATTCTCTTGATGACGGGTTGTCAAAAAGATGATTTTACGTTCGGATCATTAGACGCACCGTCCAATCTTAAGGTGACTTTTGATATAGTAGGTAAAACAGCAGACACTCCCTTTGGAGACGGATCAGGAAAGGTTAATTTTAAAGCAACTGCTGATAATGTGATTTCCTATAAATACGTTTACAGTGATGGTGGTACAGATAATGCGCCAAGCGGAATTACTGAAAAAAGGTTTAACAAGACAGGAATAAATAAATATACAGTCACTGTTATTGCTTATGGAAAAGGTGGTGTAACGACCAATATAACTACAGAACTTGAAGTTTTTAGTGACTTTAGAGATGATCAGGCCGTACAGTTTTTAACAGGAGGAACTTCTAAAAAATGGTATTGGGCCGCGTCAGAAGCTGCACATTTAGGTGTGGGGCCAAATGACAGTAATGAAGAGAAAAACTGGATTCCGGATTATTATAAAGCGGCACCTTTTGAAAAAGCAGCTTCTCCGACAAGCAGCTGTTTGTACGAAAATGTATTGACGTTCTCTTTAGTGGGCGAGCAATTGAAATTTGAACTGGATAACGGCGGGGCTACCTTCTTTAACGCTTCTTTCGAAAGTGTTGGAGGCGGAAGCTCAGGTTCTGATGCCTGTCTGCCTTACAATACAGGTGGAGCTAAAACAGTTTTACTGGGTCCTTCAGAATCAGCTGTGATGAAAAATCCAAATCATGCACAGCAAACCAGAGGAACTATGTTGAATTTCTCTGATGGCGGTTTTATGGGATACTATATAGGACAAAGTTCTTACGAGATTTTATCGATCACAGAAAACAGAATGACCGTAAGAGCAGTAATGGGAGGAAACTCAACTTTAGCGTGGTATCATACTTTTACAACAACTCCACCTAACCAGAATCCGCCAACTGCAGATTATACCAATCTGGTATGGTCAGACGAATTTAATACAGATGGAGCTCCGGATACCTCAAAATGGGTATATGATTTAGGAAACGGTGATAACGGCTGGGGAAACAGTGAAAAACAAAACTATACCAATTCTGCCAGCAATGTAATTGTACAAGGAGGAAATTTAAAAATCACAGCTAAAAAAGAAGCTTCAGGCGGGTTTAACTATTCATCAGCCCGATTAAAATCAGAAGGTAAATATGATTTTACTTATGGTAAAGTAGAGATTCGTGCCAAACTTCCAACAGGTGGAGGAACCTGGCCGGCGATCTGGATGCTTGGTGCCAATTATGCAACTAATGCCTGGCCGTCTTGTGGTGAAATAGATATTATGGAACATGTAGGAAACAGTCAAAACCTGATTCACGGCACACTTCATTATCCCGGACATTCAGGCGGAAATGGTAATACAGGCTCTAAAACCATTCCAAACGTTTCTACAGAGTTTCATGTCTATAAAACGATCTGGTCACCGGCAGCCGTAAAAATTTATGTAGATGACGAATTGATTCATTCCGTTGCGAATGATGCTTCCCTGCCATTCAATAAGGACTTCTTCCTGATTTTGAATGTAGCAATGGGCGGTAATTTTGGAGGAAATATTGATGCTGCTTTTACGCAATCTTCTATGGAGATTGATTACGTGAGAGTATATCAATAGATTGTTAATTAATTAGTAAGAATGAAATGAGAAGGTCAGTGTAAGGCTGGCCTTCTTAATTTTAGTAATTTTAAAACGATACTATGAAAAAAGTAGTTGTATTAATACTGATCAGCAGCTTTTGTTTCGCGCAAAAAGCCAATCGAAAGCTTATCTGGGAAGAAAATTTTAATAAAAAGAAAATAAACGAATCCTTCTGGAACTTCGAACTCGGAGACGGTTGCCCGGATTTATGTGGTTACGGAAATAACGAAAGGCAAATTTATACCAAAACGAATCACCAGATAAAAGACGGAAATTTAATTATAGAGGCCAGAAAAGAAGGAACTAAATATACCTCCACTAAAATTACAACCAAAGGTAAAAAGCAATTTCAATATGGAAGAATAGAAGCAAGGGCAAAACTTCCGATCGGACATGGTTTATGGCCCGCATTCTGGATGTTAGGAGCCAATATCGATGAGGTGAAGTGGCCAAAAACAGGAGAAATCGATATTTTGGAATATATAGGCAGAGATCCGCATATGGTATATACCACCCTGCATACCCAGGACAGCCATGGCAATACCATTAATACCAAAAGAACAGAATTCCCTGCCATTGAAGAAGGATATCATATCTATGCTATAGAGTGGTCAAAAGATAAAATAGAATTCTTTGTAGATACTACTTTAGTGTATACATTTAATCCTGAAGTTAAGGACGAAAATACCTGGCCGTTTGATAAACCATTTTACATTATTGTCAATCTGGCAATCGGCGGAAATTTTGGAGGACCTGACGTAGACGATACTGTATTGCCACAAAAATATTATGTGGACTATGTTCGCGTCTACGAATAATCATTAAAATACTATAAATAGTATTAAAAAAAGAAGATGTAACTGGTTTAAATTAAGTGATTTAGGTAAGTTTGTCTTCTTTTTTTAAATGTTAAAACCTTACTGTTATTTGGTAATTTTAAAGACTTTGACAGGATTTATTAATTTTAATTAAGATTAATTACCATTTTATTATTAATTATTTGTTGTTTGTATTTGCTTTTTAAAATAATTATTTGTTAAATTTGAACAGATTATTAACAAAACCAAAAAAAGATCCGCCTATTATATAAAATTACTTTTTAGAAAAAATTACTCCAAATTTTAAACAGAAACTAAAAAAGTAGTATTATGGCTGATCTGCATATTCCAGACGCTCTATTGGTGAAAAATTATGTTGAAGGCAACGAGAATGCTTTAGCGACATTAATAAAAAGACATGAGTCTAAGATATATGGATTTATATATTCAAAGATTGCTGATAGAGATATTTCAAACGACATTTTTCAGGATACTTTTATCAAGGTAATCAAAACCCTTAAAAGCAATTCATATAACGAAGAAGGTAAATTCCTGCCTTGGGTCATGCGTATTTCCCATAATCTAATCGTAGATCATTTCCGTAAAAACAAAAAAATGCCCATGTACAGAGAAACAGAAGAGTTTTCTATCTTCTCTGTGATGTCAGATGATTCTTTAACCATTGAAAATAAGATGATTTTTGATCAGGTCGAAGTGGATCTTAAAAAAATAATTGAAGAGCTTCCTGAGGATCAAAAAGAGGTTTTGGTAATGCGTATGTATCAGGATATGAGCTTCAAGGAAATATCGGAACTTACGGGCGTAAGTATCAATACCGCATTAGGAAGAATGCGTTATGCCTTAATGAATTTGAGAAAAATTATTGATAAACATCAAATTATTTTAACCAACTAATACTATTTTGAGTATTAGCCCGTTATACTATTATAAAACACTTTCATGGTATGGCGAAAATTTACTCTAAAAAAGCATTAGCTTTTAAAAACTTAAAACCAAAAAAAGAAGTCGTTTCTTTTTTATTAAATTACTCACAAGCGTTGACAGTTGTGAAGATTAAAGATAAAAGTTTTGATATTATAGCTAATTAAACAGCCCGCTGCCTTGGTCGGATGTTTATTTCGAAAGAAAAACCAAATGGTCGTTTTGGTTGAAAGCTCACTATTTGTATGCAAATACAGATAGTGAGTTTTTTTTGTTTAAATCAAATTCAGAACCCTTTCTGCGTTTAATTATATAAGAATTATAAGACTTTCAATTACTGTCTTAAACTGTAGAAGTCGTTGTATTAGGGGTATTTTGTAGTAAATAACATTTTTTATTCTGTATAATTGTAGGTTATTATTTATTTTACACGAAACGTTATATTTTGGTTAAAAAATTGTTTGTATTTTATTTGTCTATTCAGTTTTTAATTTTATTTTAGATAAAAATAAATTGTTTGTAACAAATAATTAATAAAAAGGTATTTATAGTTTAAATATTGTTAAAATCATGTATTTTTTATAAGTATGCTTTAAAAGTAATGAAAGAATCTTTAACCCCTAAAATGTTTAATATGATAAAAAACTACACTAATTAATTTGTTCAGTTTGATAAACTTTTAAATCCATAAGTGGAAATTAAGAGTGCATGCAATTTTGCTTAAAAGAAACCAGACAACAATCCTGTTTTGTCCGGAGATGAAAAATATTTTTTAAAAATAGTCATAACCACTTTTAAGCCGGGCACATTCTGCCAAAATTGCTCAGGAAATAAAAACCAAAACTTTATTTAACCATCAAACCTAAGTTCAAATGAAAATGAAATATTTAATACTATCAATTGTATTGATAAATGTTAGCGTGTATGCCCAAAATGCACAAATTAAAGAAGCGCAATCTATTTTTGAAAAAGGTAATTCACAGGCTGCAATAACGATTTTGAATAAAACAGAATACATGATCCTTAATGCTCCTGATGAAGACAAATCTGATTTTTATTTTTTGAAAGGAAATGTATTAAAGGATTTAGCTACCAAAGATATAGATGCAGCCAATAACTTTACCTTAGCCTCACAAGCTTATCAGGATGTGATGTTATATGAAAATGAATCCGGAAAATATAAATACAGTGTAAAAGCCGGTGCAGCATTAAAACAAATGAAATCCAATCTCGTAAATGGCGCAATGAATGATTTTAAGGCAGGTAAGTTCAAAGAAAGTGCAGAAAAGAGTTTTAAGGTGTATTTGTTTGATAAAAAAGACACCCTGAATTTGTATAATGCAGCGGCAGCTTCTGTAAATGCAGAAGATTATGATTCGGCAATTAAATATTACGAGCAGTTAAAGAAAATCAATTTTTCAGGAAAAGGAATTGTTTATTACGCTACGAATAAAAAGACAAAAGAAGAAGATACTTTTATTTCGCCAAAAGCAAGACAATCAGCTATTGATGCCGGTCTTTATGAGAAACCAAGAACAGAATCTGTTCCTTCGAAAAAGATAGAGGTAAATAAAAATCTCGCTTATTCTTATCTGGAGAAAAAAGATTTTGCCAAAGCAGAAACAACTTATAACAGTATTTTGGAGATCGATCCAAATTGTGTTGATGCGTACGTTAATCTGGCTTATTTAAAATTAGAATTAAAAAAGGCTTTAACAGAAGAAATTTCCGCTTTAGGAACCAGTCCAAAAGAAATGCAGCAATACGATAAACTAAATGCTAAAAAAGATGATATTGCCAGAAGTGCCATTCCTTATCTTAAAAAAGCACTTCTTATTGAACCTAAGAATGAATCTGTTGCAAAAACACTTTTGGGAGTTTACAGATCACTTGATATGACTGCGGAATACAATTCTTTAAAAGCCGGAATGTAGGTTGCTGAGGTTAAAAATAAAGGTACAAAGGTACAAAGGTGCAAAGTTACAAAGGTGCAAAGGTTTGAATAGCTAGGTTTTATGATTTATAAAATCCACTATTTAAACCTTTGCATTTTACATTTTATAAAATTAAGCCTAACGTAAACCTTTCCGTAATTCACTTTTGATAACGCCTGAAATTACTTCACCTTACTCATTTCATCGATAATAGATTTCTTTCCAATCGTTCTCGTAATAATATCTTTTTCTAAACTCCAGCCACGGGCAGGGGAGTACTCACGGCCGTACCAGATAATTTGCAGATGTAAATCATTCCATAATTCGCGTGGGAATAACCTTTTGGCATCTTTTTCTGTCTGTACCACATTCTTTCCATTCGAAAGATTCCATCTGTACATCAATCGGTGAATGTGTGTATCAACCGGAAAAGCAGGAACTCCAAAAGCCTGGGACATGACCACACTTGCTGTTTTATGGCCAACGGCAGGTAATTCTTCAAGTGCCTCAAAACTCTGCGGTACTTTTCCGTCATGTTTATCAATAAGAATATGCGATAAGCCATAAATTCCTTTCGACTTCATCGGGGATAATCCGCAAGGGCGAATAATTTCCTTAATTTCTTCCACAGACATTTTTATCATATCATAAGGATTATCAGCCTTTGCAAAAAGTATAGGTGTAATTTGATTCACACGGACATCTGTGCATTGTGCCGATAATAAAACAGCAATCAGTAAAGTATAAGGATCTTTGTGATCAAGAGGAACAGGTATAGTAGGGTAGAGTTCTTTTAACGTATTTATAACAAATTGTACGCGAGCTTCTTTATTCATTTCCGTATTTTTAATCCCGTAAAAATAATGAATTATAAGTTAAAAGTAAGGAGTTATGAGTTATGAGTTATGAGTTATAAGTTGTGAGTGATGAGTTTCAAATGTAAATCCAATTCAACAATCTTTACTCTTTCCCCTTTATTATTCGGTTTAAAAATCTAAAATCAACAATCTAAAATAAAAAAAATGACAACATTAAAAAAAGGAGATCAAGCCCCGCAATTTTCAGGAACAGACCAGGACGGAAACATCCATAAATTGGCGGATTATGCCGGAAAAAAACTGGTAGTTTTCTTTTACCCAAAAGCAAGCACACCAGGCTGCACAGCTGAAGCCTGTGATTTAAGAGACAATTTCGAACGTTTTAAAGCCAATAACTACGAGCTTTTAGGGGTAAGTGCCGATAGTCAGAAAGCACAGGGAAAATTCAAAGATAAATATGAATTCCCTTTTCCGTTAATTGCCGACGAAGATAAATCAGTAATCAATGCTTTTGGTGTTTGGGGACCTAAAAAATTCATGGGAAAAGAATACGACGGAATCCACAGAACCACTTTCGTAATTGATGAAAACGGAATTATAGAAGAAGTAATTGAAAATGTAAAAACAAAAGAACACGCATCGCAAATTTTGAAGTAGCCGTTTGTTTGCAAAAAAAAAAAGTTAGCGTTCAGTTTGTGATTTCTCGTTCCTCGAAATGACAAAATTGCGAAAAACTGTGACCGAGACTGAAAACAAAAAAAGTCCAAAAAAGAAATTATTTCTCTTTTGGACTTTTTTTGTTCTGAACAAATAATCGTTATATATTTTGCTCCAATTCAGTTTCAGGATGATAACCAAATAAATGATGTTCCTTTATAATTTCGGCAACTCCGGAAGGCAGCATAGGTTCCCAGCCCGATTTCCCCTGACTGATCATTTTTAAAACTTCGCGTGAGAATACGTTCAATATATCCGTATTGTAATCTTTTATGTCCACTACCTTTCCGTTGAATTTGAAGAATTTATACAATTCTTTCATTCTAGGATGAACTTTCAGGTTTTCAGAAGTAATAATTTCTCCATTTTCACCCAACATCGGATATAAAAATACTTTCATATCGCGGTAGAATAATTTTCCAAAAGCTTCCAGGATTCCACCACTCAGGTGACGGTAATATTTCTCGTCAAAAATATCAATTAAGTTATTTACTCCCATCGCCAATCCCATTCGGGCTTTGGTATAGTTAGCAAAATATTCCACTACTTTATAATATTCCTGGAAATTAGAAATCATAACGGTTTGTCCTAACGAACAAAGTAATTCTGCCCTGTCCATGAAATCGCGTTCATCAATTTCACCATCAGAACGTAAATTCGAAAGTGTAATTTCAAAAACAACCAATGTATTCTCTTTTTCAACCTTATTTTCTTCCAGAAACATTTTCAATGATTTCTCGTACATGTCAAGGTTTACATTCGTAACCGGACGAAAACTTCCCCTAAAGGCCAAAAGGTTCTTTTTGTATAAAATGGCAGCCGGTAAAATATTTTTCCCTTCAGGATTAAACATTACGGCATCTGTCATTCCGTTTTTAACCAGTTGCAAACTCATCAGACGATTGTCAACATCTGCAAAACGGGGTCCTGAGAAGTTAATAGTGTCAATTTCAAGCTGGTCTTTATCTAAGTGATCGTATAAATAACGAAGTAATCGTTTTGGATCGTTGTATTTGTAAAAAGCACCGTAAATTAAGTTTACACCTAAAATCCCAAGTGTTTCCTGTTGTAGTCTTGCGTCAGTTTCTTTAAAACGAATGTGCAGAATAATTTCGTTGTAAGCTTCGTCCGGTTCTATCTGGTATCGTATTCCAACCCAGCCGTGACCTTTAAATTGTTTGGCAAAGTCAATAGTTGCAACGGTATTGGCGTAACTAAAGAAAAGCTTGTTGGGGTGTTTTTCACGGCTCAGACGCTCTTCGATAAGTTCACCTTCAAAGGTTAACATTTTTTTGAGTCGGTTTTCGGTTACGTACCTTCCGTCACCTTCAATTCCGTAAACGGCGTCACTAAAATCTTTGTCATAGGCAGACATTGCTTTTGCAATAGTTCCCGATGAACCTCCGGACCTGAAAAAATGCCTGACCGTTTCTTGTCCAGCACCGATTTCAGCAAATGTTCCGTAAATATTCTCGTTTAAATTAATGCGTAACGCTTTGTCTTTTATAGAAGGAATCTGTTCGATGACCTTGTCACCTTTGAGTTTTATTTCTGTACCCATTTTATTTTAAATAGATTTGTTACAAAGTTAGCAAATTAGGCTTCTAATGAAAGAGAAATAATCCTATTTTTGTAAAAAAATTAAGTTCAATTGAAGATCTATTTTTTAGGTACCGGTACTTCTCAGGGCATCCCAATTATTGGGGTCGATCATCCCGTTTGTAATAGCACTGATGCTAAGGACAAAAGGCTTCGCGTCTCCATCTGGATCACGTGGGACACACATTCGTATGTAATAGATTGCGGTCCTGATTTCAGGCAGCAAATGCTTTCCTGCGGATGCCGTAAGCTGGATGCTATTTTATTTACACACGAACATGCAGATCATACGGCAGGTTTAGACGATATTCGCCCGTTTAATTTCAGACAGGGTGAAATTCCTGTTTATGCCCATCAGCGGGTAATAGACAATCTCAGACGTCGTTTTGACTATGTTTTCGAGACCGTAAACAAATATCCCGGAGCCCCAAGCGTAAAAACAATCGAAGTCAAAAACGATGCACCTTTTGCTGTTGGTGATAAAATGGCAATTCCGGTAAATGTTATGCATGGTGATTTGCAGGTTTTTGGATATCGAATAGATGATTTTGCTTATCTCACAGACGTGAAAACCATTCACGAAACCGAAATTAAAAAGCTTAAAAACCTGAAAGTTTTGGTGGTGAATGCTTTACGTGTAGAGCCTCATGACACACACTTCAACCTGCAGGAAGCCCTTGATTTTATCAACTTGGTAAAACCCGAAGTTGCTTATTTAACACACATCAGCCATGTATTGGGTTTTCACGAAGAAGTGCAGCAGCAACTTCCTGAAAATGTCTTTCTGGCTTACGATAATTTAGAAATTACAATTTAATTATATTCCAAAAATGAAAAAATCCTTAATGCTTTACCTTTTTATCCTTGCGATATTAATGAATGTTTTTACGTACATGTTTTACAGCCGTGAAGTAAAATTTGGGCAGGAAAGATATGATAAAACAACGAAAAAGCTAAGAGACAGTATCAATCTGGTGACAACAAAACTGACAGAATCGAATTATTTTTCTTTGGAAAATAACGAAAATGCGCAGAACTATTTTGATAACAGTGCCTCCGGAGGCAAAGTTATTCTTTACGAAAAACTGATTCCGGTGGTAACCGAAAAATTACTGGATTACAATTCCAGTCCAAACGGAAATCCTTATACAGGACAGGACAAAATTGAGGGTAAAAAATTTATCATCAATAAAGTTAAAATACTGAATCACAGATGGATTATTGCAGATTACAGCAATGGCGAATATTGGGGGGAAGTGTTGTTGAAATATTTTGTTGCTGATGATGAAAGCATTACTTTTGAAGTAAACCAGTCTTTGTTGTATCAGAAATAAGAAAAAAATCCTGCTTTTGACAGCAGTCTAACTTATAAGAAGGATGAAAAAACTACTTTTATTTTCAATTATTATTGGACTTTCTTTTTCGTGTACTAAAAAAGTCCATCAGGAAACGACTACTGTTACAAAAACCGAAGCCTTACAAAAAGATACTGTAAAAGAAGAAACTAAGCCAGAAGTGGCTGGAGGTGATGCTGATGCGCATGGATGCAAAGGTTCTGCCGGCTATACCTGGTCAGTTGTTAAGAACGAATGTGTACGATTGTTTGAAATCGGAACAAAGCTGAATCATGCAGAAGACGGAAAAACATATTCTACAGTTGCCTATGTAATTTTTGAAGGAGATAAAGCCGAACTTTTTCTGGATACACAAAAAGAAGCGATTATTTTAGAAAGAAAATCAGAAGGGGATTCCTGGGTTAATAGCGATTTGCAATTGATTCCCTGGAAAGGATATGTCCTTAAAAAAGGAGATAAGATTATTTATACAGGACAGTAAAGTTTGTAGTTTTCAGTCGCAGTTTTCAGTCTGAGTATTTAAACTAAAAACTGCGACTGAAAACTGAATACTACAAAGACAGCCAGTTCTTAAAATCAAAGAAATTCTGCGGTGCAACTCCGTGACCAACCGGGTATTCTTTATACGTAACCGGAATGTTTAATTTCTCTAAGATTGCTGGAGTTCTTCTTGCCCATTCAATCGGAATAACCTGATCTACAGTTCCGTGTGAAGCGAATATTTTTAGGTTTTTAAAGTCGTTTTTCTCAAAACCTTCTTTTATGATTTCTTCGTTAAAATAACCACTCATTGCTACAACTCGTTGTACTTTTTCAGGATAAGAAAGCGCAACAGAATAACTTAAAATAGAACCTTGGCTAAATCCAATTAAAGTCACATCATTGGTGTCAATTGGATAATTTGCAGTCAATTCATCTATAAAAGAAGCGATCGTATCTCTTGAAGTTTTGGCTTGTTCGTTATCTGAAAACTTATTCTGATCTGCGTCAAAATTGATGGCGTACCAGGCATAGGCTCCATATTGCAAATCATAAGGTGCTCTTGCCGAAATGATGTAATAATTGTCCGGAAGTTCAGAAGCAAATGAAAACAAATCAGCTTCATTGCTGCCATATCCGTGTAATAAAAGCAAAACTGGATTCTTGTCTAAGATAACTTTTGGTTCTTGTATTTTATATTCTAAAGATAGATTCATTTCTTGTAAAAGTTGTGAGTTTTGGGTTATGAGTTATGAGTTATGAGTTATGAGTTATGAGTTATGAGTTATGAGTTGGAAATTTTCCCTTTGCCAAAACCAAAAAATCGCCTTGACAACGTTTTTCAGGTTTGGAATTTGGAATTTATCCCAACGCTTCGGGATTGGAATTTATTCTAACCAATACTTTTGAACCATTTCTGAAAAAGCTCTCCCACTAAAGGAATCGGTTTTGTATGCCCCTGTATAGCACTAAATATTCCATAGCTCCATAAAACGGAGATACAAATCCACATCGGGAAAGTAATGAAAAAGCTGTCAAAATTGCTGATGATAGCTCCAAATGAAATGAAAGCCAGCGATAATCCCAAAGCCTGGCGAATATGAAAGGAAGCGAAACTATTTTTGTTTTCAGAGTTCATAGACATGGCAATAAGTACACCTACAATTAAAATGTAGCTGGTAATTGCAGCAGTTTTTCCCTCTTCGATCGAATTATTCATGTGATTATTTTGTGATAACAAGTTGATTTTGATTTAAAATTCCATAAACAGCACCTTGAATTTCTGTTCCTAAGAACGCAGAATTTTTGGATTTGGAAAGAATATTTTCTTTTGTAAAAGTTGATTTTCCTTCTGTGGTAAAAAGTGTAAAATTAGCTTTAGCACCTTCCGTAATTGCATTGTCTTGTATTCCGAAAACCGCTTTTCCTGAAGTTAGTTTTTCGATTACAGTTTCTAAAGGTAAAACAGTCAATAAAGCACCAAAAGCACTTTCGAGTCCAATGGTACCATTTTTAGCCGTATCAAATTCCATTTTCTTGAACTCAATGTCAATCGGATTATGATCGGAAGTAATCATATCAATTGTTCCGTCAAGCACAGCATTGATAAGGGCAATCCTGTCCGTTTCATTTCGCAATGGCGGTGTTACTTTGTAGCGTGTGTCAAAACCTTCTAATTTTTCATCGTTTAAAACCAAATGGTGAACAGCCACACTGCAGGTTACGTTGAGGCCTTTCGCTTTAGCTTCCTTAATCATGGCAGCCGATTTTGCGGTAGAAATGGTTGGTATATGAAGTTTTCCTCCTGTATATTCCAATAAAAACAAGTTTCTGGAAATCTGTAATTCTTCCGCTAAATTTGGAATTCCTTTTAAACCTAATCGCGTAGAAACAATTCCCTCGTTTACGACACCATTTCCTTTAATGTTGGTATCTTGCGAATAGGAAATGATCAAACCATCGAAATCCTGCACATATTGCAGGGCGATTTTCAGAAGATTGGCATTGTCAAGGCTTTTGTTATAATCTCCAAAAGCGACAGCACCCGATTTTTTCATATCAAATAATTCTGCCATATCCTTTCCTTCACTGGATTTGGTTAAAGCTCCGATTGGGAAAAGTTCTGTTGCAAAACCATTTGCTTTGCTTTTTACAAAATTAATCTGCGATTGATTGTCGATAACAGGGAAGGAGTTGGGCTGAAGCGCAATTCCGGTAAAACCACTTTTGGCTGCAACTTTCAATCCGTTTGCGATGGTTTCCCTGTCTTCGTAACCTGGTTCTCCAAAAGAAACACTGCTGTCAAACCAGCCTTGTGAGAGATGTAGATTAACGAATTTTACTTCGGTTGTATCGTCAATATCAAGAATTGAAGGTCCTATTTTTTCTATAATACCATCTGCAATTAAAAGATCAACGGTCTGGTTGTGAAAAGAACTTTTTGAGTCGATAATTCTGGCGCTTCTGATGATTATTTTCATATGTAGATAAATTTATTTTGTACTGAAACCGTAAAATGATTTTTGTAAAAAGTAAAAAGCCTTTAAAAGAAAACGAAACTTTACTTTACAAATTTGATAATTGCCATTTCTAATGCTAAAAATAACAGTGCAAAGATAACAAACCATTTCCAAATTTGGCTGTCAGTTCGTTCAGTTTGCAGGGTGTTAAAAATAGTCGAAAGGGTATCGGCAGTTTTAAAATCCGAAACCAAACTTGTATTGGCCTGGCTTAAATCACTTTCGCTTCGTTTGTAATTGAAACTCAGGTTTTCTACCCAGTTTTTTTTATCAAAAGCACTATAATTTCCGGCTGTTTCAGGAAAGTCGTTAAATATTAATTTTACTTTATTATTCAATATTTGCTGAATCGGAATAAAAGAATCGTCATTTCCTTTTATCTCTAAAATAGCATCCTTCGTCAATAAAACATCCACGAAATACGGCTGATTATTACCAATAGTCAATGCATTAACTCCCGTTTTTTGGTTGTTCTGCCCCATTTTGTAAAAGAGAGGAACAATTAAAGGCGATTGCTGAAAGTTTGAATTCACAGCATTAAGAGGTGCTGAGAAAACAGAAACTCCCGAAACCGCATTTTGAACCATTGTAAGGAATACGCTTTGGTCTTCATAAGATAAAACTGCCGGATACGGACTCGAAATGTCAAATGACTTAGCGGTTTTAGGATATTGAAAATTCGTGATTTTATTTTCAAAAACACCAGCAAACAAAGGGTGATCAAAGTTGATTTTGGTAATTAATTTACTGGTATTCTGAAGGTTTTTAAATTGAATTCTTCCAAAATTACCCAGAAAAGTATTCAGGTTGCTAATCGAACTTTTTTCAGAAGGTATGATTACTAAATTCCCGCCTTTTGATACAAATGCTTTTAAAGTGGTCTGCAAAGCCTGAGGCACTTCTTCCAGTTCATTCAGAATAATAGTATTTTGTTTTTCTAAACTATTATAATCCAGACTGCTGAGCGAGTAGTTGTTGTAATTGAACTCAGATTGCGTGTAAATTCTCGACAAAAAGTTACTTTTTTCCGGATCTCCAATACTAATGACGTTTGTTTTCTTCGTTTTCGAAATACTGAAATAAAGCTTGTTATCGTAACTCAAGCCATTATCTTCAATCGTTACATAACCATGAAAAGCTTCTTTCGGAATTGTAAAATTGATTTTCTTTTTCCGGTTATCAAAATTGATGATGGTTTTGGCAATCAGTTTGTTCTGATTGTAAAGTGCCATCGAAATTGGTTTGAAATCTTCTCCGTAAGCCGATAAATTCACACTGATTTCATAAAAATGATCCAGGGTCTGATTGACAAAAACGCTGTCAATCGCGACATTATTTTTTTGTTCCGCTTCCGGAATTATAAAATAAGGTTTTTCTTCAGGATCAATATTTTTTATATCTTTTTCAGTAAGGCCAACAGCATCAGTAATGACTACAATGTCTTTTTTATGAGCAGATTTATGCGCTTTTATTTTTGCTATTATAGCCGAAAGCTCAAACGGAGTTGCGCTGTATTTTAGATTTTGTAAAGCACTTTTGGAAGATTTAATATCGGTATTCCAATAGTTTTCGGTATTGGTAAGCAGTGAAAAATTAGCAGTTTCCGGGGTGTTTTCCAGTAATTCCTGAACGGCTCGTTTTAGTAATTCACCCTTTTTTCCTTTTGCCTGCATACTAAAGGAATTGTCCAGAATAATATACATTTCGTTCGATACATTTTTACTGTCTTTGGCTTCGAAAAAAGGCTGTGCGAAGGCAAAAATAGCGAAAGCCAATAAGAGCAAACGGGTGGCCAGCAATAGTCTTTTTTTGATTTTAGAACTTTTACGGGTTTTAATGGAAAGTTCTTTTAAGAAACGAACGTTCGTAAAATAGGAGGTTTTAAAACGTCGTAATTGAAACAAATGAACCAAAATAGGAACAATCAATAAAAACAGAAAGTATAGAATTTCGGGGTGTTTAAAATGCATTCTGGCTTTGATTTACTTCACTACGTTTGTTTTTTCGTGAAGATACTGGTCAAAAATACAAATTTTTAGTTAAACCAAATACGTAATATTGGTTAAACCCTAAGTTATATGTTGCTTAAACCGTATAAGTAATGTAAGTTCATATAATTTTTGAACAAACAACAAATAAACATTTACTTATAATCTCTTCAACTACTTATATGGTTTAAGTGCAGGTATTTGAAAAATGTAACTTTTGTAAATTCATTTGTAATAAAAAATGGACTTCCAAAAGAGAATATTGAGTATTTTAGCTAATTCAAAAAACAAATCAAAAAATATGAAAAGATTATATATGTTTCTTTTTTCAACTTTAGTTTTTACTACTTTCCAGGCTCAGAATAAATTCAATTTATTGGTGGGAACTTATACGAACACTTGTGAGAGTAAGGGGATTTATGTGTACGAATTCAATGCAGCTACAGGTGAATTTAAATTGAAAAATAACTCAGAAAATGTTTTAAGTCCAAGTTATTTGTCTGTTTCAGCAGATAATAAATTTGTTTATGCCGTAAACGAGAACGGAACCCAGAGTACAGTAAGCGCTTTCGGATATAGTGCAGCAAAAGGAAAATTAACTTTTTTAAATAAAAATGATGCTTTAGGAGCAGATCCGTGTCATTTAATTAATGATGATAAAAACGTGATAATTGCCAATTATTCAGGTGGAAATATCGCTGTCTTTAAGAAAAAACCGAACGGGAGTATTACCGAAGTACAGCAGTTAATTCAGCATGAAGGGAAAGGAATCAACGCGGGACGTCAGGAAAAAGCGCATGTGCATATGGTTTGTTTTTCTCCTGATAAAAAGTTTGTTTTATCTAACGATTTGGGTTTAGACAAGGTTTTTATTTATAAATACAATCCAAATTCTAAAAATGAAATCCTTACTTTAAAAGAAAGCGTTGCTGTAAAAGCAGGAAGTGGCCCAAGACATTTAACTTTCAGTAAAGATGGCAAATTTGTGTATCTGATTCAGGAATTAGACGGAACACTGACTACTTTTTCGTATGATAAAAACGGAAGTTTAAAACTTGTTGGAGAAAGCAGTATTCTTCCAAAAGATTTTAAGGGAGGAACCGGAGCAGCGGCTATAAAAATTTCGCCTGACGGAAAATTTTTATACGTATCAGACCGCGTAGATGTTAATGCTATTTCGGTTTATAAAATTCTTAAAAACGGAGGATTAGAACTGGTAGAACAATTAAGTACTTTAGGGAAAGGCCCAAGAGATTTCGCAATGGATCCAACAGGAAATTACCTTTTAGTAGCACATCAGTATACGAATGATATCATAATTTTTAAAAGAGACAAAACTACCGGAAAGCTGACCGATACTGGTAAAAAAATAGAACTTTGTTCGCCGGTTGGACTGGTTTTTACGAAAATATAAGTTGTTAAGGCTCAAAGGTACAGAGGGACAAAGGTTCAAAGGTTAAAAAATAAAGGCTCAAAGGTGAAGAAGGATAAGTTAAAAAAACTTTGAACCTCTGCACCTTTGAGCCTTTGAATCTTTTAGAAAAAAACTATTTATTCTTATCTTTTCTCTTCTTATCTCTCGTTTTCAACATATTTCTGTTAACAGAACCATGAGTTTTCTTTTTGGTTTTTGATGGACCTCCAAGATTCACTTTTTTGTTCTTTTTGTCTTTTTCATGGAAAGCACCATCTCCGTTGAGTTTTTGTTTTTTCATTAAAAACTTAATAGGCTGGCGGTCTTTTTCAGGCTCAATCAGTTTAGATGAAATTTCGACTTCTTCAGGAAAATCGGCTATTGCCAGTTCCTGATTCATTAAAACTTCAACTTCTACCTTAAATTCTTCTTCACGTGGCGTGATAAAACTGATTGCAGTTCCTGTAGCATCGGCACGACCAGTACGGCCAATTCGGTGCATATATAATTCAGGGAATTCCGGAAGCTCAAAGTTAATAACATGCGAAATATTAGAAATATCCAAACCTCTCGCCATAATGTCTGTGGTAATCAGTCCGCGAAGATTTCCTTCCTGAAATTCAGCCATCGTACTCAAACGGTAATTTTGAGATTTATTGGAGTGAATTACTCCAAACTGACCTTCGAAATCTTCTTCGATACGTGTGTGAAGCATGTCTGAAATCTTTTTATTATTCACAAAAACCAAAACACGTTCCATGCTTTCATTGGTTTCCAATAAATGTTTCAGTAAGTTTACTTTGGTATTAAAGTTCGGAACATTATAGGTAATCTGTGTAATTTTTTCAAGTGGAGTTCCTGAAGCAGCAAGTGTGACTTCTTCCGGAAAATCAAAAAAGTCATTCAGAACAGCATCTACTTCATCTGTCATGGTTGCGGAGAATAAAATGTTTTGACGTTTGGTTTTCATCATCGCCAACAATGCTGTCAATTGCGTACGGAAACCTAAATTCAGCATTTCATCGAACTCATCAATTACTAATTTCTGAGTTTCATCAAAACGAATTACCGCATCCAAAGCCAAATCCATAGTACGACCAGGGGTTCCAACCAGGATATCAACTCCTTCGTAAACGGCTTTTTTCTGTGTATTGATATTTACACCACCAAAAATACCAAGTGTTTTAACCGACATGTATTTGGTTAATTTCTCTACTTCTTCTACAACCTGAACCACTAATTCACGGGTAGGAACCAGAATTACAATTTTTGGGGTATTGGTTGGGGTAAATTTGTATAATTTTAAAAGAGGCAGTAAATAGGCAAATGTTTTACCGGTACCGGTTTGTGCAATTCCCATCATATCGCGACCTGACATAATCACAGCAAAGGATTTTTCCTGAATTGGAGTTGGTGTAACAAAACCCAATTCGTCGATTGCTTTTTGTAGTGATTTTGGAAGATTGAATTTTTCGAAAGTGCTCATTTACATTAAATTTTGTGCAAATGTACGTTAAAATAACGGTTTGATTGTTAGATTACCAGATGATTCGAGAAATTTAGGTGTTTAATTGCTTGATTATCAATATCAGAATCCTTCAAAAACACCAAGGCCAAAAAGGGCAAAATCGTATTTTACAGGGTCTTGAGCGTCCATTTTCCTTAGTTTTTGGTCTAATTCAGCTAAAGCTTTTCCATCGTTTTGTTTTCGGGTCAGGATACCCAGCTTTCGGGCAACATTGCCGGAATGTACATCTAAAGGGCAGGATAAGGCAGCTGGTGAGATCGTTTTCCAGATTCCTAAATCGACTCCTTTTGTATCCTGACGTACCATCCAGCGCAGGTACATGTTGATTCTTTTGGCAGCGGAATTGTTTAAGGGATCCGAAATGTGTTTTTGAGTCCGCGCAAGGTGATCTGTTTCAAAAAAGATCTTTTTAAATTCATGAATGCTTTTTTGCAGGCTGTCATTTTCCTGATTTTTGGCAAAGACGGCTTCAAGGCCATTGTGGTTTTTATAAATGTGCTGCAATCCTTTTATAAAACCGGCAAAATCATTTCCGTTAAAGGTTCTGTGAACAAAATTCTCCAGTCTTGCCAAATCTTCATCAGAATGGGACATAACGAAATCGTAGGGCGTATTGCCCATTAATTCCATCATGGTATGCGAATTTTTAATAATCATTTTACGATTTCCCCAGGCAATTGTAGCACTCAGGAAACCGGCAATTTCGATGTCTTCTTTTTGGGTAAACAAATGCGGAATCTGTACCGGATCACTTTCAATAAAATCCTGATTGTTGTATTGAATGACTTTTTCGTCCAGAAATTCTTTGAGTTCTTTTTGGTTCATGCTTAAAATGAAAGTTCTTGTTATTCGGGTGTCCTAGCCCTGATGGGAGCGGCATCCTTTTTCTTGCTTTTTAGCAAGGAAAAGATAGAGCGGACAGCAGGAAATAGCTCCTAATTACTAATTTGGCCATCGACCATGATTAATTTTCTGTCGGCCATATTGGCTAATTCTTCGTTGTGGGTCACGATCACGAAAGTCTGACCGAATTCATCACGAAGCTGAAAAAATAACTGATGCAGATTTTCGGCAGAATGGGTATCCAGGTTTCCGGAAGGTTCATCGGCAAAAATTACGTCAGGTTTATTAATCAGGGCTCTGGCAACAGCGACACGTTGTTGTTCCCCGCCCGAAAGTTCGCTTGGTTTATGATTTATTCTGTGCGACAAACCAAGATATTCTAATAACCTTTTAGCTTCTTTTTCGGTTTCAGCTTTAGGTTTATTGGCTAAATAAGCAGGAATGCAAACATTTTCCAAGGCTGTAAATTCCGGTAATAACTGGTGAAACTGAAAAATAAATCCCAAATTTAAATTTCTGAATTTTGATAATGCTTTATCATTGAAACCCAGTATATTCTCTCCGTTTATAATTAATGAAGTTTCAGTTTGTGATTTTGATGGTTTGTCTAATGTTCCTAAAATTTGCAGTAATGTTGTTTTTCCGGCTCCGGAAGCTCCAACGATTGAAACAATTTCTCCTTTTTTAATATGCAAATCGACTCCTTTTAAAACTTCAAGCTGATCGTAGAATTTATGTATATTTTTTGCGTGTATCATTTATGAAACTGTTTTTACAAAGAAACAAAGATTCTGTTGAAATCGTAAGCTGTTCTAACAGAATTTTAGGAACAATATTTGATTGTTAGGTTGAGGACAATTTTATAAATGTAAAAAGTCTGATTTGTAACCAGTTGGTTTTTAAATAAAATAGTACTAAATTTAGGAATATGAAAGAAGAAATAATGGTGAAAGACGAAAAAACGAAAAAGCTGTTGTTGGGTCTGCTTTTTGATGCAATGGGAATGTTGACTTTTACAATTCCGCTTGTTGGGGAATTTGCCGATGTTGTCTGGGCACCGCTGGCCGGCTTTTTAATGACTTATATGTACAAGGGAAGAGTAGGGAGAGTAGCGGGTATTTTGACTTTTGTAGAAGAAATTCTGCCTTTTACAGATGTAATTCC
Source organism: Flavobacterium circumlabens (assembly GCF_004345565.1). Taxonomy (GTDB): domain Bacteria; phylum Bacteroidota; class Bacteroidia; order Flavobacteriales; family Flavobacteriaceae; genus Flavobacterium; species Flavobacterium circumlabens. The sequence continues at coordinate 73,981 of NZ_SLWA01000011.1, forward strand.
GTCGTTTACTCTAACGTGGATTTACACCTATTACATCCAGAGAAAGGAATAAAACTAATTAATCTTTAAACAGAAATCCAAGCCCCATACTTTTGAGCATTTTTTTTTCAAAGTTCCAAAAGAAACGAAACTGTCCGAACAGGGTTCCTATTGCCACTAATATAACCTGGTAAATAGGGAAGATAATAATCAGTCTGATTAAGGTAAACCATCCCCCAAAATCTTCTTTGCTGATTCCCAGCCAAATACAAAAAGGCTTGGATAAATAAGCCGATGCCGATCCGGTGATGGCAAAAACAATAAATATAATAATGAGTTGGAAGTTTGAGGAGATTCCCCAGCGTTGCTTTAATTTATTCATTTTTATTTGTAATGATTACAAATATAACAACATTATCTGGAAGGAACATAACCCCAAAGTTTTTGTTTGTAAGTATTTTGAAAATAAATCATATAATTATAAATGAGGTAATTTACCTCGTACCCATAATTGATTGCAGGGTTATAATTGATATTCATTTCATATAAATTCGGACTGTAACGTTGCGGCTGCAAAACACGATTATTCCATTCGTTTACGTATAAAATATTTTTCGACTCCAGATAGCTTTGAGAGTGATAATTTCTTGGAAAAGCTCGGGAAGCCAGCCAGGTGCTAAAACCGTTGTCGATAATGATAACTTCGTATTCTAAAGAGTCATTGGCAATTCGTACCGTATCGTTTAATGCTACCCCATTATTTTTTACCGGCTCAATTGCATTTGTTTTGGCAGTTGAGCAGGCTATAATGGTGCACAAAATCGCAAGAATGTAAACGAAATTTTTCATGACTTTTAATTTGAACCTAAAGTTACGGAAAAAAAAGGTACTAAGGTACTAAGTTGCAAAGGTACTAAGGTTTAGAGCTGCAAAGGGACAAAGGGGACAAAGGTTCAGAGGTACAAAGGCTGACTTTATTAAAAAAGATCGCAAAGAAAACCTTTGCAACTCTGAACCTTTGTCCCTCTGAACCTTTGTCCCTCTGAACCTTAAAAAAACTTATCTTCCAAATAATTTACCGATAAAGCCTGAGATGCCTCCTTTGCTTTTGGTGATGACCATAACATCGGCTACGTCAACTTTTCCATCAGCATTTTGGTCCAGGCCAAACTGCATTCCGTATTTAGAGATGGTGTCCATAATACCGGATGCCTGTCCGCTGTTTCCGGAAATGGCTCCAATGATATCTGAAATCTGAAAACTGCTGTCATTTGGATCTTTTGCTTTATTCACCAATGAATTTAATACCTGTGGAATAATGCCGGAGGCAACACCTGAAGAATCTGCATTGCTTAATCCAAATTTCTCACCAAGACTACCTTTGAGTTGCTGTGTTATTTGCTGTACCACCGGATTAGAATTGTCTATTGGAGAACTTCCGTTAAATAAACCTGCCAACTGTTCTGCACCACCACCCTCTGAAGCAATTTTCTGCAGTCCTGAAAAAATGGAGTTGCCGGCTTCAGCTACTACCGCTTCATTATGTTCGTTTGGGACCGCACTGTTGTTGACAATTGCATCGCCTCCATATTGTTGCACTAATTGTGTTAATTGTTCAAACATGATTTAGATTTTTTTAGATTGGTAAGTTCAAATTTAATAAAAAAAGAAAAGGGATTTATTAAACAATGTTAATAAATCCCTTTTAAGATATTTAATTACAGTTAATTAGCTCAGCAAAGTGATAATTTGTGAAGCTAATTCCGTACCAATTCTGTCTTGTGCTTCTCCCGTTGCAGCCCCGATATGTGGCGTCAATGAAATTTTAGGATGCATTAAGATTGTCATTTCCGGTTTTGGCTCGCTTTCAAAAACGTCCAGTCCTGCAAATGCTACTTTACCTGAATCCAAAGCTTTTATCAATGCCACTTCATCAATCACACCACCGCGGGCACAATTTACAATTCCAACACCGTCTTTCATGATTTCAAATTCTTTCTCTCCAATGATATAACCATCCTGAGCAGGAACGTGAAGAGTAATGAAATCAGCTTCTTTAAATAAAGATTCCAGTGATTGTGAAACGATTGTTGTCGTGATAGACTGACCGTCAAAAAACGCTACCTTTACATCTACAGTCGGAATAAAACTATCGGCAGCAATCACTTTCATACCTAAACCAAGTGCCATTTTTGCAGTAGCCTGGCCAATACGTCCGATACCAACAATTCCAAGCGTTTTTCCTCTTAATTCAACCCCGTTTGCGTAGGCTTTTTTCAAACCGTCAAAGTTTGAATCTCCTTCAAGAGGCATATTTCGGTTAGAGTCATGCAAAAAACGAACACCGGAAAATAAGTGTCCAAAAACCAGTTCAGCAACAGATTCTGATGATGAAGCCGGTGTGTTAATTACGTGTACTCCTTTGCTTTTGGCATAATCAACATCGATATTATCCATACCAACACCACCACGGCCAATGATTTTAAGCCCCGGGCAGGCATCAATAATATCTTTACGAACTTTAGTCGCACTGCGCACTAAAACTACGCTTACATTGTTTTCGTTTACAAAATTAGCCACTTGTTCCTGTGCCACTTTTGTTGTTATAACTTCAAATCCACCTTTTTCTAAAGCTAGAATTCCGCTTTTAGAAATTCCGTCATTGGCTAATACTTTCATTTGTGTTTATGTGTTTATTTGGTTAATCGTTTATTCGTTTAAAGGTTTAATTGATTAGCCAGCTATTATATTTTTCTTTTTTGATTTAGGAATTCAGTCTCAGTTTGCATTATTCGGTTTGAAAACTGTAAACTGAGACTGAAAACTGCAAACTAAACTTTAGCTTCCAACGCTTTCATTACATCTACCAGCACCTGAACACTTTCGATCGGCATGGCGTTGTAGATAGAAGCTCTGTAACCACCAACAGAACGGTGTCCCGGTAATCCTGAGATATTTGCTTCTTTCCAAAGCGCATCAAAAGTTGCGGCGTGATCCGGGTTGTTCAATAAGAAAGTAACATTCATTTTAGAACGGTCTTCAGCTGCGGCAGCTCCTTTGAATAAAGGATTTCTGTCGATTTCAGCATAAAGCAAAGCCGCTTTGGCATCGTTTAATTTTTCAATTGCTGCAACACCACCGTTATTTTTGATCCATTGTAGCGTTAATAACGAAACGTATACTGCAAAAACAGGAGGTGTATTGTACATACTTTCTGCTTTGATATGTTTAGCGTAATCTAACATACTTGGAATAGTTCTTCCGTTTTTCTCCAGGATTTCTTCTTTGACAACGACTAAAGTAGTTCCTGCAGGTCCCATATTTTTTTGGGCTCCGGCATAGATTAAATCAAATTTAGAAAAATCTAAATTACGTGAAAAAATATCCGAACTCATATCGCAAACTACAGGAATATTTGTAGTTGGGAAATCATGCATCTGAGTTCCAAAAATGGTATTATTACTGGTACAGTGAAAATAATCTGCATCAGCTGGTATTTCGTATCCTTTTGGAATGTGATTGTAATTTTCTTCTTTTGAAGTAGCTACGACAACAGTTTCTCCAAAATTTTTAGCTTCTTTTATGGCAGCGGTTGCCCAGGTTCCCGAATCTAAGTAAGCGGCTTTTCCGTTTTCTTTCATCAAATTGTACGGCGCCATTAAAAATGCAGTACTGGCACCACCTTGTAAAAATAAGGCCTGATATCCTTTTCCTTCAAGTCCTAATAATTCTAAAGCAAGCGATCGGGCTTCATCCATTACAGCAACAAAATCTTTGCTTCGGTGCGAAATTTCAAGGATAGATAGTCCTGAATCATTGAAATTTAAAATGGCTTTTGAAGCTTTCTCAAAAACTTCTTGTGGTAAAATACTTGGTCCTGCGCTGTAGTTGTGTTTTTTCATGATATAGTTAATAGACGAAAATTTTAAAAACGCAAATTTCGGCAATAGGAGCTGAAAAAGCGATAAATTATTCGAAATAATTAAACATTTTTTTACTTTGTTGTTAACAAAAACGTTATAGTATCTACGTTATCTGCATAATCCCACAATTGCGGATTTTGGGTCTGTCCAAACGGAATATTGTTTTTTCCAGAATCTGCACTGACAATACACTGAATTTGTTCAGCATCAGCTTCAAGGCGCTTTTCCAGATCTTCGCGGCTTTCATAAAATTCATAAAAAACACTCGAAATAGGAGAGGCATAACTCGGATCTTCTTTTAAAGTCAGAAAGCCATTGTCGAGTAATTTGAAATTACTCATTAAAAATACAGCCTTATTATAGTCGTAATTGTTAGCGTATTTTTCATAATGAATAACGTCCTGATATTTGAAGATAGCTTCGAAAAAAGCATCAAATTTATAGCCTTTCGGGACAAAAAGCTTCGAAACATTTCGACAGCCTAATCCAAAATATCTAAATATATCTTCCCCTAAGGCTTCCAGTTGTTCTTTGGTTTCTTTTCCGCTTATAACGGCAACTGAATTTCTGTTTTTACGGATAATAGAAGGTTTGTCTTTGAAATAATATTCAAAATAACGCGCTGTATTATTACTTCCTGTGGCGATTACGGCATTGAAATTTTCTAATTTTCCTTCTACAAAATTGATTTTATTCGAAAAGTCAGGATTGACGGCAATGATGTATTTAGCTAAAAATGGTAACAGATGCTGATCATTTGAAGATGTTTTTATGACTGCATTATTTCCGCTTATTAAAACAGATAAAAAATCATGAAAACCGACTAACGGAATATTTCCGGCTAAAATCAGTGCCACATTTTTTCCGTTTTCTTTTTCCACAGATAATTCAAAAGAATAATTAGAAAGCCATTTTGTAATATTTTCTTCTGTTAAAGCGTCTGCCCATGACTGAAGTGCAAAGTATACCTGTTCAGGAGTATACCATCCATTATGAGATTGTGATAAGCGAATCAGCTTTTCGAAATCATCAAAAAATAAATCGTTGTGTAAAACATCCGATTTTTTAGTTGTATTGTTTTCAGAAAATTGTTTTAAGAATTTGCCTAATTCAACAAAAACACTTTTTTTTGTTTCTAATGTCATAATGTTTGTTTATGAATAGTTTTGATTGTAATTTTGCACAAAAATAAGTTTTTTTAGCGGTAAGCGGTAAGCTTTATGCAATAAGCTTTAATTTTTGAAAAATAATATTTTAGAAATAGCTTAAAGTGTAAAACTTAAAGCATAAAATAATATAAAAATGGCGATAATTATAACCGACGAATGTATTAACTGCGGAGCTTGTGAACCAGAGTGCCCAAATACAGCAATTTATGAAGGAGCTGATGATTGGAGATATAAAGATGGAACAGCCCTTTCAGGAAAAATAATTTTACCAGACGGAACTGAAGTGGATGCAGATGATGCACAAACTCCAATTTCGGATGAAGTGTATTATATCGTTCCTGGAAAATGTACAGAATGTAAAGGTTTTCATGATGAGCCTCAATGTGCTGCGGTATGCCCTGTAGATTGCTGTGTACCAGATGATAATCACGTAGAAGACGAAGAGACTTTGCTCGCGCGCCAAGCGTTCCTGCATAACGAATAAGCTTTGTTCTATCAAGATAAAAAAGAACCTGAGTATTGTAACTCAGGTTTTTTTATGTCTCAATTTGTAAGTATTTCGTATTAAATTGGGATTTAATGTTTTATTTTTGTTAATTTGATTGATTTTTTAACACTTTGTTTGTTAATTTTAAAGAATAGCCTATGAAGGAATTAATAATTTTGTTTGTTGTATTTTTTAGCGGAGGTGTCTTTGCTCAGAATACGGAATATTCTATTGTTGTAAAGGATATAGAAACACAGCTTCCTATAGAGAATGCAACTATTGTAATTATGAAAACCAAACAAATTTTATTAAGTAATGAAGATGGTAAAGCGAATTTTATGTTAACCGGAGGCTCCAATGTTCAGGTTTCTGAAACAAATTATGAAAATTTAACCATTCGCTGGGCAAGTTTAAAAGAGAATGAATTTACGGTTTATTTAAAAAGTAAAAACAATAAGTTAGATGAAATTGTTTTGTCTACAGAATCTCCCCAGAAAATCCTTCGGAAAATTGTCCTCAATTCGCGTGGAAAACTAGCAATGCCTTATCGGCTAAAAGTGTATGTAAGGGAATTTTTTATGCTTAACAACCAATATTCTTATTATAACGACGGACTTGTGAATTTTCAGTTTGGAGTCAGTCGTAAGAAGATTTCCACTACTTTACTGGTAGAGCAAAACCGGTCTTATGGTTTGCTGGAAAAGGATATAAGCGCTGATTTAAAAGGATATAATTTGAATGATATCATGGAAAAATATTCGAATTTGACCTATTTTGACCCTATTTTAAATCCAAAAGCAAAAAAAGAATACGACTTTATAACCAGAGGACATCCTGTGAATAAAGATTATTATGTAATGAAAATTACGCCGTTGGATAAATCTAAAACAGCAGTCGATAATTTCGAAATTGTATACGATCCTTTGAAAAAATTAATAATTGAATTCTCTATTATCATCACTCCGGGAACTTTAGCAGCGACAGTAGATAAAGCAGCTGTAGGCTCTAAGAATGTGACCAGATCGCTGGTAAAGGTAAATTACAGATTGGATGGTTCAGATTATTATGTACTGAGTTCAAATGAAGAAATCGCTTATGATCTTGTACTGAAAGATCAGGTCAAAAATATTCAGGTCCGCAATAATTTTATTACAACAAATTTCAATAAGCAGAAATTTACGTATAGTGAAAGTGATGTTTTTAAAGACAAGACCCTTTTTAATAAAAAAAATAAAATCCTGACGAATTACTGGAATATTTCAGGATTTACCGCGACTGATGAAGAAAAGACATTAATCGATTCCTTAGAATTTAAAATGTAGAAAAAAATACTGATTTGCTATCCGTTTTTTTTATGCTTTTTTCTTTGCTACAATAACATAAGTGTCGTAAGCATAGGTTTTCCTGTCGATGACTTTTAGTATTTCAAAATTATTTAGATATAGGAACAGCTCTATTTCGTTAAGCGTGAAAACGCGAACAGTCGAAAAATCATTTTCAATAACTTCTTTTTTGCCGCTTACAACAGTGTAATATTCTGCACTCCAATCCAACATGAAGTTTTCCTGTGAATCATTGATATCCCAATGGCTGTCTCTTTTGTAATTTACATTTTCGTAGTCTGCTTCATGCGTGATCAGTAAATTTTCCTTAATGAAAGGAATAAAGCGGTTCGCATCGATAAAATCAAAAATTATAATGCCATTATCACTGCTATTTTTATAAAGAGAATCAAAAGTCCTGTTGATATCACTATTAGAGATGAGATAACTCGTGGATCTTCCTGTTATTAAAATAGCATCGACGGGATTATCAAGTGTAAAATCGCGCATATCACCCTGGATAAAAGAACAATTTTGGTTTCGTTCTTTTGCAATTTCGATCATACTTTCGCTGTAATCAAGACCCTGATAGTTTTGTTTGTTTTCGTCGAATCGTTTGGCGAGGTTTCCCGTTCCGCTGCCAATTTCCAGAATACTGGAGCAATTATTTTCCTGGATTAAAGTATTATAAAAAGCATACTCTTCGTCATAATTCACAAAAGTCTGGTACATTGCATCGTAAATCGCAGCCATTTTTCCATCATATAAATTTGCCATAACAATTTGGTTTTTAATTATAAAAGTATAAAAAAAGGGCTGTCATAAGACAACCCTTTTTAATTATTTAAAAAAAGCTGAACTTAGAATTTATAGTTTAATGATAAGTTAAACATAGTTCCTAACTGGCTGAAATGTGAACCATCGTAAGTCATTCTAGAATAACGTTGGTTAAATGTAATTAAGTTAGATTGCCCTTTAACAAGTGCAGCGTCATTTAACAATGCTGCTCCAGCTTCATTTTCAGCAACAAATTTCCATTCCGGTAAAACATTAAATAAGTTATTTATGTTTAATGCGATTGTTAATTTTTCAGAAGCATTAAAATTAACACCTAAATCAGTAACAATTTTAGCAAGGAACTCTGTTTTTAGGTTTGCAGAGTCATCTCTTAATGTCTCTCCATTAGCATCTCTTACGAAATTTTTAGCAATAGAAGTATTATTATAATTAGGGCTGCTAGGATTGGTAATGCTATTAGGATCAGTGATTGGTAAATCTCCAAATGTTACTTCATTAGAAGCTAAACCATCCTGATTAAAAGTAGATTTTCCAAAATAAGTATTATTAAGAGAGAAACCAAATTTACCAATTTCATAATTTGCTCCTAAAATCCATTTTGTTTTAGGTCTTGATGTAAAAGTTAGTGAGTTTAAAATATCACTGAATGAACTTTCGTTTTTCATTCCGGAAATTCTTTCGTTTTGAAAAGTAATGTTTCCTGATAAATTAAAGCCTAATTTACCTTCACCTATACCAATGTTATTATAACTTGTAACCACATCAAGTCCAGAAGTTCTTGAATCAAAAGCATTAGAAAAATATGCTACGTTACCAATTACTTCTTGATCTGTTGGAGTAACTTGTATAAATTCATACTGTCTGTCACCTAATGTTACTCTGTCTTCTATTTTAATATTGTAGTAATCTAATGTTATATTAAAATTGTTGAAAGGTTTAGCTCCAAGACCAACAGTAATGTTTGTAGATTTTTCCGGTTGTAATTGGTTAACACCTAGCTTACGAGCCTGAGGAGAAACGTTATTAATGATTCCACTTACTTGAATTCCTTCACCAGGAACAAAAGAATATTGTGATTTTTGAGTATAAATCTGGTGTAATGTAGGTGCTCTGAAACCAGTAGAAACTGATCCTCTCAATGTAATTTTATCGTCCAGGAATTTATATCTTGTACTTGCTTTCCAAACTGTCGCTCCTCCAAAGTCACTATATTCTTCATGACGAACTGTACCGTTTATTAAGAAGTCTTTTGTAATATCAAAAGCAACATCCAAATAAACACCTACGTTGTAGCGATTCCATTTTCCGGAGTTTTCAGGTCTGTTACCTGCAAAAGAATCTGCTCCTAAACCATCCCAAGATGCTTTATCACCTTCGATTACGGTAAAATTCTCTGATCTGAACTCAGAACCAAATCCAATACTGATTTTGTCTGATAGAATTTTAGAAACATCGATATTTCCAACAACATGATTAAAAGAAGTACCTCCCGGGTTAAAAGAAATTGGGCTATTTTCTCTGTAAGTTTCATTACCATCAGCATCCAGGATACTAGATCTGTTCACAGAGTTGTTAACTGCATAAGTTTGTTTATTTCCACCTACAGTTACACTCGCGTCAGTATTCCATCCATTTTTTACGTTTCTAAAGCCTAAAGTACCGTTATAATCACTAAGGTTACCTTCAAAAGTAGGAACATATCCTTCGTAAGATGGGTCTAAAGGATTTCCGTTTCCGAAAAAATCATTTAGATATGGTTCGTCTGCCAAAGGTCTCCAATATGGAGTTCTGTAATTTGCAAAAGAATTTACTTTTTTATACACATAAGCAGCGTTGTAATATAATTTTGTATTATCGCTGATGTCGTTTCCACCATTGATTAAGAATTTTGCAGCTGCTGTTTCTGGAGAACCGTTAATGTTTCCTGCATCTGGATGTTTAGCAAGAAAAGACTGAACATCAGCGATGTCAGCACCAAAATCTCCTGCATCACCTTCTGCATCTACAGTTCCAGGTCTGTTTGCTAAATTTACTTTAGAGAAATCAATAGTATAATTTAGAAAACCTTTTTCGCCAACAGTAGTTCCACTGTTTAAACTTACACCCAACATTTCACCATCTCCTTCAGAAGTAATTCCGCTTCTTAATGTTAATGAACTATCACTGTAGTTTTTCTTTAAAATGATGTTCATAACTCCTGCAATTGCATCAGAACCGTATTGAGCAGATGCTCCATCACGTAAAATCTCTACTCTTTCGATCGCGTCTGTAGGGATGGCAGAGATATCTGCACCTGTTTCTCCACGTCCCGGAGAAGTCTGTACATAAAGCAAAGAACTTAAGTTTTTTCGTTTACCGTTAATAAGAATTAAGGTTCTGCTTGGTCCTAAATTTCTAATTTCATAAGGATCTAATAATGAAGTAGCATCATTTACCGGAGTCTGAACGGTATTAAATGACGGAATTTTGTATTGTAATGCCTTATCAAAAGAAGCTTGTCCAGTTGAAGCCAAATCCTTGGAAGAGATAACATCAATAGGTAACGGAGTTGTAGTATTACTTCTTTGAGCTGTTCTGGATCCTGTTACGACAACTTCATCAAGATTTTGTCCGCCTTCTTCAGATAAAGCAACATCAATTTGAGAGGCATTGGCCAGCCTGGTAACGCTGTTGTAACCTACATACGTAAAAATTAGCGATGCGCCTTCTTTAACTGTTATTTTATACGATCCGTCAATATCGGTGGATACGCCGTTGTTAGTTCCTTTTTCAACAATATTCACTCCGGGCAGAGGGGTACCCGTATTGTCTTTTACTACACCTGTTACTTGTTGCTGTGCAAAAATAATGACGGTGTTAAATAGAAAAAATAAAATTGCAATTCTTTTCATGTTAAAACTTGTTTTGGTTAAAAAAATTTGTATGTGGTTTGTTAAATATTGTGATAAAATTAGTATTATTTAACAAAATATTATTAAAAAGTTTGATTTATTTTAAGAATAGTACTAAAAATGTATATATCGTCATTTTTTGTTTAGTTACGAGCGATTAAATCTTATATTTGCAAAATTTTAGCGTTAAAATGTAACATTTTGACAAAAATTAAGATGGAATAAAAAATAAGTATAGTACGATTAAATCATTACTAAAGAATTGGGGGTTAACTCAATAATAATGGTGTCTGAGGCGATCGAAATCAAATAAAAAAAAATTATCTACAGATGAAAGCAGGAATTGTAGGATTGCCAAATGTTGGAAAATCAACATTATTTAATTGTTTATCTAATGCAAAAGCGCAAAGTGCCAACTTTCCTTTTTGTACTATCGAACCTAATATTGGTGTTGTAAACGTTCCGGATCCGAGAATCAATAAATTAGAAGAATTGGTAAAACCAGAGCGTGTACAAATGGCAACAGTTGATATTGTAGATATCGCAGGTTTGGTAAAAGGTGCAAGTAAAGGAGAAGGTCTTGGAAACCAATTTTTAGGAAACATTAGAGAGTGTAATGCTATTATTCACGTATTGCGTTGTTTTGACAATGATAATATTGTACACGTTGACGGAAATGTGAATCCAATTCGTGACAAGGAAACAATTGATATCGAACTTCAGTTGAAAGATTTGGAAACTGTTGAAAAACGTTTGGAGAAAGTAAACCGTGCCGCTAAAACAGGAAATAAAGAAGCACAAACTGAAAAAGCACTTTTAGACAGAATCAGAGAGTCTTTATTACAAGCTAAATCGGCTCGTACTATTGTACCTCAGGGTACTGATGAAGAAGTTTTAATGGAATCATTTCAATTGATTACTGCAAAACCGGTTTTATACGTTTGTAATGTCGATGAAAATTCAGCAGTAAACGGGAACAAATATGTAGATCAGGTTCGTGAACTGGTAAAAGACGAAGATGCTGAAGTAATCATCCTTTCAGTAGGAGCAGAGGCTGATATTACCGAATTAGAAAGTTACGAAGAGCGTCAGGTTTTCCTTGAAGATATGGGATTAACAGAGCCGGGAGCATCCGTTTTAATTCGTGCTGCTTACAAATTATTAAAACAACAAACGTACTTTACCGCCGGTGTAAAAGAAGTACGTGCCTGGACAATCAATATCGGATCAACTGCGCCACAGGCTGCCGGAGTTATCCATACTGATTTCGAGAAAGGTTTTATCCGTGCAGAGGTAATTTCATACGAAGATTACGTTCAGTACGGTTCAGAAGCAAAAGCAAAAGAAGCAGGGAAATTCAAAGTAGAAGGAAAAGAATATATCGTAAAAGATGGTGATGTAATGCATTTCCGTTTTAACGTTTAATTTTTTTTTTTGAAGAATATAGAATAAAAAATAAAGAGAATAGATTGAACTGCTGGAGAAATTCAGCAGTTTTTTTATGCTCCAAATTATGATTGTCAGAGGGAGCGGAGTTGAAGCTCTTCAAAGTAATGAGCCTTCGAATTCGCTCAGGCTGACATCCATTTCCAAAAGAATAAATCTGCCTGATCTGCAAAATCTGCGAGAAAATTAAAACATACAAAAAAATGCTTTCCATTTCAGTTTGGTCTAGTACATAAGATTTGGTATGATTTTAGTTTTAGGAAATTAACCTTACACTAAAAAAGGACCATGAAAAAAATCATTTTAATTTTATTAGTTATTAGTATTTTAATAGCGTGTAAAAAAAAAGATGCTCCGGCATGTGAAGATTGTGTGACTTTTTATTTTGAGCATCCTCAACCTAGGAATGTTTCCGAATTACGTGGTTTCCCAAATAGATTTAAAGGTCTATATATGAGTAAGGATTCTGCTTTTATAAAAATTGAAGAAGATCGGATTTTAGAAGAATATTTTTTTAAATATAGAATTCATAAAAACTTTTTGGATTCTTTAAAAACGGAATATGATGTTGTTAATAATCAATTAGTAAATCGAGAAACTAAAGAAAAGTTTGATTTTTATCCAAAAGGAGATTCTGTTGAATTAGTAACTAACCATATTGATACTCTTTTTAGATTTTCGTATAATCAAAAAGCGAAGAGAATTAAGAATCAATTGGTTTTAAGCATAAGAGATTCTGTGTTCTGGAGAATAGAAATTTTATCTTTAGAAAATAAAACCATCAAATTGAAAAATATTTATGAGCGGGAAAATTTAAAGAAACTGGATTCAATAACGGTCATTAAAGGCAAAATGCTGGATTCTGCTTCCTATTTAATCAAATCAACACTTCGTGAATTTAAAAATATATTAAAAATTAAACATTTAGGGACTGATCAGGAATATAAAAAGGTTTCAAAATAAAAATCACAAATTTAAAGATAACATGGTAAAAATGTAAAATTTCTCCATAATGCAAGAATTCAGATTTTTTAATTATTCCTTAAATTTGAGCCATTATCTAAAAATCAGAAAGTATTGTGAAAGTTAAAAGTATATTCTCCAAATCCTGGTTTCTTATCAAGAACGCCTTCTTAGAATTTAATGATGATAATGCGATCAAGCTTAGTGCTGCTTTATCCTATTATACCATATTCGCTTTACCTCCATTATTAATTATCATCATTACCATTTGCGGTTTTTTCTTTGGTGAAGATGCCGTAACGGGACAATTGTACGGACAAATTAACGGTATGGTAGGGAACGGTGCCGCCATTCAGATTCAGGAAGCGATAAAAAATGTGCAACTCTCAGGAAACAACGTCTTCGCCACTACGTTTGGAATTGTGATGCTGTTAATTGGTGCCTCGGGAGTTTTTGCAGAAATACAGAGTTCTATTAACTTTATTTGGGGACTCCGCGCCAAACCGGATAAAGGCGTTAAAAAATTCATTCAGAATCGTTTGATGTCATTTTCAATGATTGCTTCTGTTGGTTTTTTAATGCTGGTCAGTCTTTTTGTCAATACAACGCTCGATTTAGTGAGTTCACGTTTGAAAATGTACTTCCCGGAAAGCACGGTTTATTTATTTTACGTAGTCAATATTTTTATTGTACTGGCCAGTATTACGCTTCTTTTCACCATTATTTTCAGAACATTACCCGACGGAAAAATAAGATGGAAAGATGCTTTTATAGGCTCAACGGTTACGGCAATACTCTTTATGATTGGTAAATTCGCCATTGGATTTTATTTGGGAAGCTCTACAGTTGCCTCAGTTTATGGAGCAGCAGGCTCTGTAATAATTATTCTGGTTTGGGTCTATTATTCCGCAATTATTCTGTATTTTGGAGCAGAATTTACCAAAGTATATGCAAAATCTTACGGAGGAAAAATTTATCCCAATGAATACTCGGTAGAAATCAAAAAAGAAATTTTTGAGATTGACAAACCTGGAAAAAAAGAACCGGTAAAAAAAGAACAAATATGAAAATCATAGCCTTTGGAGGAAGTAACAGTCAGCATTCTATCAACAAGCATTTAGCGACTTATGCTGCTGGTTTATTTGAAAATGCACAAGTTGAAGTTTTGGATTTAAACGATTACGCAATGCCTTTATTTAGTGTTGATCTGGAAAAAGAAATAGGTCAGCATGAAATCGCAAAAGCATTTCTGAAAAAAATGGAAGGCGCTAATATTTTGGTAGTTTCTTTAGCGGAAAATAACGGAAATTATTCTGCCGCTTTCAAAAATATTTTTGACTGGAGCTCCAGAATAGTCAAAGATGTTTTTCAGCAAAAACCAATGCTGTTACTAGCCACTTCGCCGGGAGCAAGGGGCGGGGCATCGGTTTTAGAAATCGCCAATAATGCTTTGCCAAGATATGGGGCGCAAATAAAAGCTACTTTTTCGTTGCCGGCATTTAATGCGAATTTTAATTTAGAAGAAAATAAAATTTCAAATGCTGAGCTGGATAAAGAATTAAGAGATACCATAAAATCCAGTTTTTAATCGATGACTATAAAAAAGATTGCGTTCCTGTTTCTTTTCGTAAATTTTATTTTTCTGCATTCATCTTACTCGCAAAAGTACAATGATGTAGATAAAATAGTTTTAAAATATCCAAAACGCTTCAATTCGACAGAAGATTTGGCAAAAAGAATTCAAAAAGATTTTACTTCAGAATCGGATAAGGCACGGGCTATTTACAGTTGGATTGCCTTTAATATCAAATACGATTATGCCTCTTTTTTAAATCCGCCCCGAACACAAGGTTTTAGTTATTCTACAGAGGCTGAAAAACAAAGAAAGATAAAACAACTGAATGATAAACTGATTCAGAAGTCCTTTACTGCTCAAAAAGCAGTTTGTGAGGGCTTTACCGCTTTATATCAACATTTGGCTGAATTAGCAGGCTTAAAATCAGAAATAATAAAGGGAGATTCAAAAACCATATTGGAAGATATTGGAAGAAAAAATACCTCTTCCAACCACGCGTGGAATATTGTTTTGATTGATAAAAAATGGAGATTGATAGATGTTACCTGGGGTCAGGGATATTATGACAGCAGTAAAGGAAAAATGGTAAAGGACTTTACTTCAATCTATTTCGACTCAGATCCGGATTATTTTTTCGCGAAACATTTTCCGGATTCGGGAACCTTTCTGGGGCAAAAATTAAGCAAAGAAGATTTTCTGAACGGTCCACTGATTTATAACATTACCATCGATGGCGATCATCAAATTACAGCTCCTAATTCCGGTCTTATTGAGGTTAAAAATGGCGAAAATGTGACTTTCAGAATAAAAAATATTTCGAAAACAGCCCAGTTTTTTTATCTGAATAAAAAGAACCAGCCCGTGAAAATTGAAAATCCAAAAGAAAGAAAAGGCAGTTTGGAATTTGAGGTCAATTTTGATAAAAATATAGGGCAGTTTATTACTTTTTATCTTGGTGAAAACAGTATTGTCTCTTTTAAAGTGATCATGAAGTAATTAATAAAGACCTGATTTTCTTCTTTTAGTGAATTGCAGTATCTTTATCAATTAAGAATATTATAGTAATGATAAGATGGAAGCAACATTTCTGAAATCAATTTTAGATAATGATTTCTATAAATTTACGATGCAGCATGCCGTGATCAGGCTTTTTCCAAGGGCAAAAGTGCGTTATGCTTTTATTAATCGTGGAAAGCATGTTTTTCCGCCGGGCTTTGCTGAATTACTTCGAAAATCGGTCGATTCTATGGCAGATTTGCGATTAACAAAAGAAGAAAAACGGTACCTGTCGCATCATTGCTCTTATCTCGATCCTACATATTTAGATTTTTTACAAGGATACACTTATGATCCTTCCGAAGTTGAAATAACACAGGAAGGATCAGAAATAAAAGTCACCATTGAAGGGTTTTGGTACCGCACCATTTTATGGGAAGTTCCTTTGATGGCTTTAATTTCGGAGCTTTTTTATAAAGCAAATCATTTGATCCGTTTAAATGATGAAGCGGTCAAAAGTCATACGAAAGACAAAATTGACAATTACAATAAACTGGGCGTTGCTGTTTTGGAATTTGGTACAAGGCGCCGCCATTCTTACGATGTACATGTTTTGGTTAATGAAACCTTAAACAATTTCGGAAATCAAAGTTTCATCGGAACCAGTAACGTACATTTTGCGATGGTCAACAATAAGCGTCCGTTAGGCACACACGCACACGAATGGTTTATGTTTCATGCCGCACAGTATGGTTTTAAAATGGCTAATTTTATGAGTCTGGAACATTGGACAGAGGTCTACGGCGGAGATCTCGGAATTGCCCTTACAGATACCTACACCACCGATATCTTTTTCAATCAATTTGATAAAAAATATTCCAAACTCTTTGATGGAGTCCGGCACGACAGCGGTGATCCGGTAGAATTCGCTAAAAAAGTAATTGCGCACTACACCAAAATGGGAATCGATCCAAAATCAAAAAGTATTGTTTTTTCAGATTCCCTCAATTACGATAAGGTAAAAATTATATCCGATTTTTGTAAAGATAAAATCAGGATGTCATTTGGTATCGGAACTAATTTTACCAATGATGTGGGTCTCCCGACAATGAATATGGTCATAAAACTAATCGAAACCAAACCTGACCATGTGCATTGGCAGGGTGTAGTGAAACTTTCTGACGAAAAAAACAAAAATACGGGAACGCCCGAAATGATTGCTTTGGCAAAAGAAGTACTCGGAATCAGATAGTGTTTTTTTGTTTTAAAATTGATTTTTTCTACTTTTAAAGCTTGTATTTTTTTAAAATCAATTTAAATAGATTTAAAGCTGTTATTAATTATAACAAAAAAAAAATACGCTTTTATTTTTTACGCAGAAATGGTACATTAGCCAAAAATCCAATTCATTTATGCTAGAGCAAAATCAATATACCGAAGATAATATTCGATCACTCGATTGGAAAGAACATATCCGTATGCGTCCCGGAATGTATATCGGGAAATTGGGAGATGGATCTTCGCCGGATGATGGTATTTATATTCTTTTAAAAGAGGTTTTAGACAACTGTATCGATGAGTTCGTAATGGGCTCCGGAAAAACTATTGAGGTGACTATCAAGGATAAAACGGTTTCAGTTCGTGATTACGGACGTGGAATTCCTTTAGGAAAAGTAGTCGACGTAGTTTCGAAAATGAATACGGGAGGAAAATACGATTCTAAAGCTTTTCAGAAATCAGTGGGTTTAAATGGTGTCGGAACAAAAGCGGTGAATGCCTTATCGAATTATTTTAGGGTAGAATCAGTTCGTGACGACAAACAAAAAGGAGCCGAGTTTTCTGCGGGAAATTTAGTTTTAGAAGAAGATATAATTGAAACTACAAAGCGAAAAGGAACAAAAGTGACTTTTACGCCCGATGAAACGATCTTTAAAAATTACAAATTCCGTATGGAATATGTCATTAAAATGGTCAAAAACTATTGTTACCTGAACAATGGCCTGACGATTATATTCAATGGCGAAAAATACATTTCCGAAAATGGTCTTAGGGATTTATTGGAAGAAACCATCAGTGCAGAGGATTTAGAATATCCGATCATTCACCTGAAAGATCATGATATCGAGATCGCTTTAACCCACAGTAAAACACAATACAGCGAAGAATACCACTCTTTTGTCAACGGTCAGAACACCACACAGGGAGGAACACACTTAGCGGCCTACAGGGAAGCTATCGTAAAAACCATCCGGGAGTTTTACAACAAAAATTTCGAAGCCTCTGATGTTCGTAAATCGATTGTGAGTGCGATTAGTATCAAGGTGATGGAACCGGTTTTTGAATCACAGACCAAAACCAAACTGGGTTCAACTGATATGGGATCCGATGACGGAACACCGGCAGTGTCCGTTCGTACTTTTGTAAATGATTTCGTGAAGAATAAATTAGACAATTATTTACATAAAAATCCTCCGACAGCTGAAGCTTTATTGCGTAAAATTTTGCAGGCCGAAAGAGAGCGTAAAGAGCTGTCAGGAATCAGAAAACTGGCGACAGATCGTGCCAAGAAAGCTAATCTTCACAATAAAAAATTAAGAGATTGCCGCGCGCATCTTCCGGATACCAAAAACCCGAGAAACTTAGAAAGCACACTTTTTATCACCGAGGGAGATTCGGCTTCCGGATCGATTACCAAATCGCGTGATGTGAATACTCAAGCCGTTTTCAGTTTGCGTGGTAAGCCTTTAAATTCATACGGAATGACGAAGAAAATTGTGTATGAAAATGAGGAATTCAATTTATTACAAGCTGCTTTAGATATTGAAGACGGACTGGAAAAATTGCGTTACAACAATATTGTAATCGCAACCGATGCCGATGTCGACGGTATGCACATTCGTTTGTTGCTGATTACCTTTTTTCTTCAGTTTTTCCCGGAATTAATCAAAGAAGGGCATCTGTATATTTTGCAGACACCGCTTTTCAGGGTTCGTAATAAAAAAGAAACGATCTACTGTTATTCCGATGAAGAACGAAGAGACGCCATTGAAAAACTAAAACCAAAGCCGGAGATAACCCGATTTAAAGGTTTGGGAGAGATTTCACCGGATGAGTTCAAGAACTTCATTGGAGAAACCATTCGCCTTGACCCGATTATGATGGATAAAAATACTTCTATCGAGCAATTATTGTCATTTTATATGGGAAAAAATACGCCGGACAGACAGGAATTTATTATCAAGAACCTGAAGGTGGAACTGGATGCGGTTGAGGCTGATGTTTAAGATAAAATTTTAATGATTAGTAACTTAATTTCGTTTATGAAAAAATATCTTTTCGTTTTATTAATTTTATTATTTATTTCTTGCCAGTCAAAAAATGAAGAGAAAAAAGAATTGATTCCTAAAAATCCAATTACGAAAGTTGAAATTGAAGAAAAAAATGATAGCTTAATTTATAAAATTGAAGACAATACAATAGTAATAGGCGGTGATACATTAAAAATAGAAGCTCCTTTTATTTATTCTTTTGATGGAACACTTGATGATAATAAAAAAATTCAAATTCATATTTCTAATGCATTAACTGAAGAATATGGAGGATATTGGAAATCAGGGCGTCTTTATATTGATGGAGAAGATCAAATTTTCGGTTTTGGATTAGTAAAAAAGGAGAAAGAGGATTTCTACACAGGAGAAGTATCTTCTGATGAGAATGATAACGGGAAAACTACTTGTAAACTCAAATTATACAATCTATTTACTGATGAAATGTTTATAGAGTGCATCTATAATAAAAAAGCATATAAAATTTATCCAAGTAAAAAATTTCCATCTTATAAATGTTTTGATAAAATAGATTATACATTATTTGATACCACAGAAGCTTATAAAAAAGGACAAGGAAGAGATTATATGCCATCAAGGGATTATACTTTCCTGGGAGAAATTTTATCAAATGATAAAAACTTTGAGGCTTTAAGTTCGAATGTAAAGTATTTGTCTAGCGATTCACTCAGCATAAAAAATCATGATAAATGGAAACATAATTTTGATAGTAAAAAGGCTGTAAAGGATGAAGATAATTATGCGTCAGAAAGCTTATTTGTCAGTTGGCCTATTTTTATTGATTCAAATATTTATGTAGTTTATCATTATTGGTACAACTATATGGGCGGAGCACACGGTTTGTACCGCACATCATACGATAATTATGAAGTAAGTACCGGAAGAAAAATAGAAATAGAACATCTTCTAAATACAAAAAATCAAAATTTTATTGATTTTTATGAAAATAGAATTAAGTCAGAGTATGGTGATGGATTATCAGATAAAATAGAAATGGCCAATACTTTTTATATTTTGCCAACAGGGATTACTTTTTCTTATGCTCCATATGAACTTGTTGGTTTTGCAGGTGGAGAACCTGAGATTTTTTTCAGTTATGAAGAATTAAAACCGTATATTTTAAAAAACACAATTTTAGATCAATACAATTCGAATTAAAAATACCAAACTTGAGTTAAATAAAAGTTTATTACAACAAATTTAAATTTATAATTTTCGAATATAAATAAATGAAAGACGAAGAAGACGATAACATAATTCCAAACGACGACGAAAATAATTCAGAGGAGAATCAACTTGATGAAAATCAGGACGGAGAGGATGATGAAATTATCAACGTAGATGCTAAAAATTTTGAAGGACAGCATTTTTACGAAAATCAGGAAGAAGAAGGAGAAGACGTTATTACAAAAGTAACGGGTATGTACAAAGACTGGTTCTTAGATTATGCTTCGTATGTAATTTTAGAACGTGCAGTTCCGGCGATTGAGGACGGTTTTAAACCAGTTCAGCGTCGTATCATGCACTCTTTGAAAGAATTAGATGATGGTCGTTATAATAAAGTGGCCAATGTTGTAGGTCACACCATGCAGTATCACCCACACGGAGATGCGAGTATTGGAGATGCAATGGTACAAATTGGTCAAAAAGATTTATTGATTGACTGCCAGGGAAACTGGGGAAATATCTTAACGGGTGACGGAGCTGCGGCTTCTCGTTACATTGAGGCACGTTTATCTAAATTTGCCCTGGAGGTTTTATATTCTCCAAAAATTACCGATTGGGGTGTTTCTTACGATGGTCGTCGTGCAGAACCCAACAATCTTCCGGTTAAGTTTCCGTTGCTTCTGGCACAGGGAGCTGAGGGAATTGCAGTGGGACTTTCGACTAAAGTTTTACCACACAACTTCAATGAGTTAATTGATGCTTCGATCAAGATTTTAAAAGGAAAAGCCTTTACGCTATATCCTGATTTCATGACACAGGGTATTGCCGACGTATCTAATTATAATGACGGACTTCGTGGCGGACGTGTGCGTGTGCGTGCTAAAATTGCCCAATTAGACAAAAATACACTGGTCATTACGCAAATTCCGTTTTCGACCAATACTACGACTTTGATTGACAGTATTTTGAAAGCCAACGATAAAGGTAAAATCAAAATAAAGAAAATTGAAGACAATACAGCTGCGGATGTTGAGATTTTAATCCATCTTTTTCCGGGTGTTTCTCCGGACAAAACAATTGACGCTTTGTTTGCTTTTACCGCCTGCGAAACTTCTGTTGCGCCTTTAGGCTGTGTGATTGAAGACAATAAACCATTGTTTATCGGAGTTTCTGAAATGTTGAAAATTTCGACACACAGAACGGTTGATTTGCTTCGTCAGGAATTAGAAATCCAATTAGAGGAATTAAAAAACAAATGGCATTTCTCTACATTAGAGAAAATCTTCATTCGTGAAGAAATGTATATTGATTTCAAATTGTATTCCGACAGGGAAGCGCTTTACAAATACATGTATGACCGCTTTGAGCCTTTCAAAAAATCATTCGTAAGAGAAATTATTGACGAGGATTTACAAAGACTGACTCAGATTCCGATGATTCGTATTACCCGTTTTGACTCTGACAAAGCCGATGATTTTATCGCGAAGTTAGAAGACGAAATGAAAGAAGTAGAGCATCATCTAGCAAATTTAACAGATTTTGCCATTGCTTATTTTACCAGATTAAAAGAGAAGTACGGAAAAGGCCGCGAACGCCAGACGGAGCTTCGTGTTTTTGATAATGTTGAAGCTACAAAAGTAGTGCTGCGTAACACCAAACTATACGTTAATCGTGAAGAAGGTTTCGTTGGAACCAGTCTTAAAAAAGACGAATACCTGACCGATTGTTCTGATATTGATGATGTGATTGTGTTTTTGCGTGACGGAAAAATGCTGGTGACAAAAGTCGATGCCAAAACGTTTGTGGGCAAGGATATTATACATGTCGCTATTTTTGATAAAAGCGATAAGCGTACCATTTACAACATGATGTACCGTGACGGAAAATCCGGGCCTTCTTATATCAAACGTTTCAATGTTTCGGGTGTAACACGTGATAAACCCTATGATCTGACAAATGAAACGGCCGGTTCGCAAGTGGTTTATTTTTCGCATAATCCGAATGGAGAAGCAGAAGTAATCACGATTTTATTACGTCAGGTCGGAACGATCAAGAAATTGAAATTCGATATTGATTTCGCCAAATTAGCGATTAAAGGACGTGCTTCAAAAGGAAATCTGGTTACTAAATATCCGATCAAGAAAATCGAACTGAAAGAAAAAGGAATTTCGACATTACTGCCAAGAAAAGTCTGGTTTGATGATACCGTAAAACGTTTAAATGTGGATGCCAGAGGGGAATTATTGGGTGAATTTAAGCCAAGTGATAAAATCTTAGTCATCAACCAAAGCGGAAAACTGAAGGTTATCATCCCGGAATTATCGACTCATTTTGATGAAGATATGATTGTTCTGGAGAAATTCAATCCGAAGAAACCAATCTCGGCCATTTATTTTGATGGTGAAAAAGAGCGCTATTACCTGAAACGTTTTCTGGTGGAAACCGAAAAAGAAGAGAGCTTTATTACAGAACATCCGAATTCGCAATTAGAAATCGTATCGACAGATTACCGTCCGGTGGCGCAATTAATTTTCGCCAAAGTAAAAGGAGTCCAGAAAGAAGATTTACATATAGATGTGGAGGATTTTATTGCTGTAAAAGGCTTTAAGGCTTTAGGAAATCAACTGACAGCCGATAAGTTAAAACAAGTCAATTTACTGGATCCATTGCCGTATGAAGAACCCGTTGAAGAAGTTCCGGAAAAACCGGAATTAGAAGAGGATGATTCAGTGGAAACCGAATTAGACGACGACGGCCAGATCGGACTGGTTTTAGAATAATAAAGAAGAGCTCCTTTTCAGGAGCTTTTTTTAAGACTTCATAATCATGTAAGTTGGTGAAGTTTTGAAATGGATTGATATCTCTAAATATAAAATATGAAAAGAATATTTACACTATTATTTATTTGTTTGAGTTTGCAAATTTTTGGTCAGTGCTGGAAAAGTATTGATGGTGGCGTAGGACATACTATTGCCTTAAAATATGATGGTACGCTTTGGACTTGGGGGGATAACTGGGCAGGCCAATTGGGAGACGGAACCATAGTAAATAAAAGTGTACCGCGACAAATAAGAACAGATACAGATTGGGAGAAAATTGCTGCAGGCGGAAGTTATTCTATTGCTATAAAAAAAGATGGCACATTATGGACATGGGGAAGTAATACTTATGGTCAGTTAGGGAATGGCACAACCACGAATGTAACGGTACCCACAAAAATAGGAAGTGATACCAATTGGACTTTCGTTAGCGCGGGAACATATCATACTATTGCACTTAAAGCAGATGGCACTTTATGTGCATGGGGAAGAAATAATTACGGTCAATTGGGAGACGGAACAACGATTAATGGAAGTATACCCAAAAAGCTGGGGATAGATACGAATTGGCGAACTATTTCTACGGGTGATGGTCATGTGATGGCCATTAAAACCGATGGTACGCTTTGGACATGGGGATATAACTGGGCAGGTCAATTGGGGAATAATACCTATACAGATCAAAAATTCCCGCTTCAGGTAGGAAGTGCTACTGACTGGCAAACCGTCACAGGAGGATATTATTTTACTCTTGCCATAAAAACCAATGGCACGCTTTGGGCCTGGGGAAGTAATTCTAACTATGAGTTAGGAGATGGTACTCTTGTAGAAACGAGGCGAGTACCTGCTCCGATAGGAACTGATACCGACTGGAGCAGCATTAGTGCGGGAGCCTACCACGGTGTTGCAATGAAAACAGATGGAACAATTTGGTTGTGGGGAGATAATTACTACGGACAATTAGGGAATGGAACAAAAAATTACGGACGCGTACCCGCTAAGCTGGAAGAGGCTAACGACTGGCAAAGCATTAATACAGGCTCTGTGCATACACTTGTCATTAAAAAAGATGGCTCTCTCTGGGGATGGGGGCAAAACTTCTACAGACAGTTAGGCGTTCCTTCGGGACTTGAAAGAAGGGTTCCGGTTGAAATTGTGTGTGGCGTAAGTTTAGGAGTTGATGATTTTGACCTTACCAGTAACACAACTGTTTATCCTAATCCTGTGAAGGATACTTTCAGGGTAAAACATAGAGGTACTATCAAGACAATGAAAATTTATGACATTAAAGGGACAGTGGTAAAAAATATCACAGAAAATTTTGATGGCGAGGTGAATATTTCAAATTTGCAAAAAGGGATTTATATTCTAAAGTTTGTGGATGATAAGAACAAGGTTTTTAGTAGCAGGCTGATTAAGGAATAGCTTTATTATAAACAAAAGTTTTGCGATTAAAAGTCTCTCGCAGATTTTGCAGATTCAGTAAATCTATTTTAAGAGAAAATCTGCCCAATCTGCTAAATCTGCGGGAAAAAATCATTAAGTGATCTGAAAATAAATTCAATACCTCCAGCTAAAGCAGGAGGCTATTCAAAATCTTTGCGATTAAATTCTCTCGCAGATTTAGCAGATTCAGCGGATCATTTTAAAAAAAATCTGCAAAATCTGCTCAATTTGCGGGAAAAAATTAGTCATTGTTTTCACTTTGCGATTAAAGTCTCTCGCAGATTTAGCAGATTCAGCGGATCTATTTAAAAAAAAATCTGCCAGATCTGCTCAATCTGCGGGAAAAAATTAGTCATTGTTTTCACTTTGCGATTAAATTCTCTCGCAGATTTAGCAGATTCAGCGGATCATTAAAAAAAATCTGCTTAATCTGCAAAATCTGCGAGAAAAAAATTAATTCTTCTGATATCTTTTATCCGTCAGGGTTTTCATAAAAGCAACCAGTGCCTGCTCTTCTTTTTTATTAAGCTTTAGGGCATCAAAAGGTAGTGTTTGGTTGTCTACCGCGTATCCTAAACCTTTTCCTCCACCTTTATTGTAAAAATCAACTACTTCCTCAAGAGTTTTAAAAACGCCATTGTGCATGTAAGGTCCTGTAACAGCACTATTTCGAACGGTTGGTGTTTTGAAAGCCCCAATTAGCTGCGGCATTTTATTGTATAAATAACGGCCGGTATCCGGGCTAAGTGCTTTTCCGGAGGCGTCTTTCGGAGTTCCGATCACTTCATGTTCGGTTTTGGCATAATTGGGCGGAACAGTTCCGTTAAATAAAGGGGTAAAGTGACAAGTGGCGCATTTTGCCTTTCCCATAAAAAGATTCATTCCCTCAATTTCCTGATCGGTCAGTTTGTTTTCCCGTCCCCTAATATAATCGTCAAATCTGGAATCAAAAGCGTTTAGCGATCTTACGTAACTGGCAATGGCATTTTGAATTTGCCAGGCTTCCGGTTTGGCCGTTTTAGAATAGGCTTTTTTGAAAAGTTTGATATAAGCAGCATCCAGTAAAACCTGAGCGTGAATGTTTTTCAGGGAGCCATGCATTTCGTCTGTATTTTCGATTACATCAACACTTTGTTTTTCTAAATCCAATTGACGCATATCCCAAAATTGTGCATTCTGTAACGAAGCATAGGTTAGGGTAGGCGTGTTTCTCATCAGGTTACTGCCGTTTAGCGATACATTTGTTTTCAGGCCATCGGTAAAAGCCTTTTCGGGATGATGGCAGGTAGCACAGCTTCGGTCACTATTTTTGGACAGGCTTTTGTCATAAAATAATTTTTCTCCCAAAACGGCTTTATCAGTAGTATAATTATAATCCTCAGACAGCACAAATCCGTTTACATCAAAAGCATCTTTATCAAACAAAGTTATTGCAGTGGGCTTAAGCGGACTGCTTTTCTTTACATTTTTGATTTTTTCTTCCTGCTGAAAAGCTTTTATTTTTTTTGAAATCGGATTCAGGTATTGCGTTATAAAAACAGCTCTGTTGAAGGAATTAAAATTATTATTTTCCGTACAATATTTTTGTGCTTCCTGTGTCAGTTTTTTTAAGTCCGGCAATGTTGTATTGGCTGCATTGATTTTTTCGAGTGCTTTCGGAATGCCAATTAAACTAGCACCTGCTTCCGGAATAGAAGACTGCAAAATCGGACTGTCAAAGCCGGTAATTCCCAAAGCAATCACCCTGAAAACATTTTGTTGAATACCATCAAGTACATAATCGTTACTGATGGCAATTACTTCAAAAGTGCTTTTTACCTGTTTGATATTCGACATGAAAATCTTTAATTCCCGAATTAAATCTTCTTTATTTTTGCTGTCGTATTCCGGATAAATAAGCTCTTCCATTACCTGAAAACCATGCGGTTCGAAAGATCTGTTTTCTTCCAGTTCCATTTCATCCAGCGCCGGGCCATTCATAAAACGGGCCGTTTCGGGAATGAAATATTCAATGGCCCATTCTGCTTTTTTATACGCCAGACGGGATTTTTTAAACTGCTCTACAATTGCTGCCGGTGCTTTATTTTCAGTAACCAGTTTTTGAAATTGTATAATTTCATTATCTAATTTGTTTAAATCAATGATTAAATCCTGTTTAACGGTCGTTTTTACAGCCTGATTTTCTTTGCAGGAAGAAACCAGAAAAAGTAATACCAACAGGGAAGTAAAGTGTTTTAATTGTATCATAATACTTAAAAAGAAAATAACCCTTATTGAAAAATAAGGGTCATAAATTATTTTAGATTGAAATTATTATCGCTGTACGTCTCTGATAATAACAGTTTGTCCACCTTCTTTATTGGTGTTGATACCGGAACCATCCGCATTTTTAAACGCGTCAAGCTGCCATGTGTGAGGGTGAATATTTACCGTAAAAGTATTTGGAACACCAATTAAATCTGAAATATCCTGCATGGCACCAAATTCCCAGCTTCCGAATCTCATTTCACCAGTCTGGTTGTATAAAGTATTCCAGGCCGTATCTGTTCTTTTGTGGTTCATGTTTAACCATGGTTTATTTTGTTTCGATGCAATACTATACTGCCAGATGTAAGAATCATGTTTTGCATTTGCATAATAACTGTCACCATCTTCCTGAATGTAAACGTAGTTTTCCGTTACACAAAGATTATCAGGATTAATGATTCCCGTTCCAGGTGTACTGTCACCTTCAACCGCTAATTCTAAAGTTCCTTTTAATGGATCAGCAGCATCCATTTTCAACTTGTAAACTCTTCCCCACATGGTGTATCCGTCAACCGGAGCGTTTGATGTCGCCTGTCCTGTTGCCGTAAAATAGACTTCTCTGTTGTTGCTGGCGCTTCCTTTTCTGTAGTCAACATCTTCCACTCTTGAAAAACGAATGGCTCCCAATGCATTTACTGTCGTATTGATTACAGCTCCTGTCAGGTTTTTAGCATCCGGAATTTCAACAAAGGAAACTGGGTATGAATTGTTTAAAGTCATAGTCGTTTCTACCTGATTTCCGTCTGTTCTTTTTAAAGCATATAATTTTCCGTTTGATAAATCACCTACAGTGTTGCTCATGTACATGATCAATTGTCCGGCACTTACATGTGAAGTCGCATAAGACTGATCTTCTCCGATTAAGATGATGGTTTTACCCTGATACGCTTCCTTTGGTAACGGAACTGCGTTTTCCATACTTGCTTTTCCTAAAGCCGGTAAAACTCTGTCGGTTTTGCTTTTATCAGAAGATAACCCTAACGGGTTAATTCCGTGTACCATACTTTCCTGACCACTTTCTCCGGCAGTTAAGAAAATCGGTCCGAATCCGTGAATTTCAGGTGTTGCCAAAGTTGCAGAACATAAACGTGTTAATCCGCCAATTCCGTCAACAAGGTAATCTCCTTTTACCGGTTTGAAAGTTTTATCCAGATAAACTCTGGAAACAGATTGTAATATCTCGTGATTGGTAATCATAATGTAACCTTCTCCATTTGGATTTTTCATTAATCCGGCACCATCTGGCTGAGCTCCGTAAACAAATGCAGGTGATTGTGGTAAAACATCGGTACTACTAATAAGAGTACTGATTTTTAGACTTTCGAAACCATTCATTGCGAATACAAAAGCAGGAACTTTTGAATGAGATGTAAAATCGATTTCAGCGTTTACATCATTAGAAGGGTTCTTGTTGTCATCATCCTGACAACTGATTACAGAAAGACCTGTAATACCCAGCAATGCCATTGATTTTAAAAAATTAAATTTCATAGTATTTTGTGTTTTTTATTTTTAACAAAGCTATCCTTCAAAAACAAAATATATGTTATGCCAATTTTTTATAATTGCTAATAAATAATAAGGTATGTATTACTAAATTGTAAATTGTGGTGTTTAATTGTAAATTTTAGCTTTGTAAAAAAAAACTTAAAATGACTATTTGAAAAGGTAATTCAGATTAATGGCCTTCTTCTCTTTCAGTTTTTTGACAATTTTCAAAAAGGCAATGGCAGTAATATAGGCATCTCCGAGTGCCGTGTGCCGGTCTTTTTTCGAAATATCAAATTTGTCCGCGAGATCATCGAGTGTATAATGGTCTTTTCGCTCAAACAAATGCGACTTGATTAAGGTCTTTTTATATAAAATAGCAGTGTCTAAACGCTTGTTGGTTAGTAAAGGCAAACCATTTCGTTCTAAGGCTTTATTGATCATGGTCACATCAAAAATGGTGTGATGTGCAATAATAACCGAATCTCCCAGAAAAGAAAGAAACTGCTGTAAGGCTTCTAATTCTGTTGGACGTTGAACGACGAAAGCTTTTAGGATACCATGAATCTGAGCCGTTGCTTTATCATAATGATCCTGTTCGATATAAATTTCGAAACTGTCCTGTATTGAGATAATACCATTTTGAAGAACTAAAGCGCCGATGCACAATATCCGATCTGTTTCGTAATCAAAACCGGTGGTCTCCGTATCTAAAACCACAAAGCGGGTTTCTTCAACCGAAATAGCTGCATCGAATAGATTTTCGTCTTTCTTCCAAAAATTAAATAAACCCATACTTAAACGATATTTGAAATATTAAATCGCACAGTAATCAATTCCTGAAGTTCCTTTATGGTTTTAAAAGTTCTTTTGAGCTTTATTTTTTCCATTTTGGATAAGGATTCCAACGCGATAAATTGTCCGGAATCATTGTGCAGCAGGCCTTGTTTGGTTCGGAATTTCAATAAAGCTTTAAACGAATATGAGCAAGACAAATACAATTCCCTGTTATTCGGTTCAAGGTCGGCTAATTTTTCAAAACGTTCGGCGGTATTGCTTATAGATTTTACGGAATGTGATAAAATCAAAACCCTTGCTGCATCCGTCAACGGCATTAAGGCTCTTCTTTTAATATCGAAATTGTCTTTGTTGGCACCATCCTGTTCAACTAAAAACTGTCTGAAAAAGCCCGTTGGGGAAGGGCTTTGCAAAGCACCGCTCACGAGATGCACATAAAAAATCGGATTTGCTTTTATGTTTTCAAAAATAGCATCCGAAAGTTCATTGGCTATTTCAGCATCACCATAGGTTACGCTGTAATCAAAAAAGATAAAAGACAGCAAAACCTCATTTTTCCCCGGATTCGTAATCCAGTGATGCACCTGATTTTTCCAGTCGTCCAGGCTCATGCACCATTTCGGACTCGAAGCCATCATGTCGGCAGGGCAATAATCGTAACCAATTTCAAAAAGGCCTTTGTTTACCAGTGCGGCAAATTTCAGGAAATATACCTTTGTTTCCTCTCTGAAAACTTCAGAAACATTTTCATAAACAATAGCATTATCCTGATCGGTATGCAGCATTTGTTCGCTTCGTCCCTGACTTCCCAAAGCCAGCCAGGCAAATTTCACAGGCGGCGGACTGCTCATTTTTTCAATTGACATTTCGATAACACGGGTTGTACAGGCTTCATTTAATCCGGTGATGATTTTTGAAATCAGTGTCATTGGAATATTCTGGTCCAAATAGCCCTGAAGTAACTGCATGATACGGGCGCGAATGGGTTTGATATCTTTGGGTTTTTTAGCTCTTTTCAGGGCTTTTATCAAAACAGCCGGATTATTGCCGAGGGCTACCATAACATCATGTTTCGACAGGATGCCAACCGCTTTTGTATTGTTGGTTCCGTCTTTGGTCAGGCACAAATAACTAATATTGCTTTTCATCATAGCGATCTGGGCCTCTGTAACCGTCATTTTTTTAGGATACGTCACAACAGGTTTGGTCATGATAGTTTCTGCGGTTGTCAGGATTGAATAGTCACCCGTCACAATTTTATTTCGAAGATCTTTATCGGTAATAATCCCGATCGGTAGCATTTCATCAACAATCAATATCGCTCCGACTTTTTTCTTATTCATGATTTTAGCGACGTCCCTTGCTGTTGTTGACGGACTGCAGGTCACAATTTTCTTCGAATATTTTATAGGCTGTAAGTCAAAGGAATGGCTTTCGGAATGCATAGATTCGGAAACCAGATCGTCGCCGTAAAGTTTGTCTTTATGAATATCAGAATACGGATTTCGGGTATTGGAAGCATAACTTTCAATGAGGAAATTTCCCACCGTTCTGTTTTCGAGCGCGTAAGGTTTGAAAACCGCTATCGGAATCGCATACAGGATGCTTTCTTCATGGGCAACGGCTTCCATGATATAGTTTTCCTGTGCCAAAAGCGGACGCAGTCCAAAAATGTCCCCTTCGTCACACATGTCCAGCACGACGTTTTTTTGATTTTTCTTTAAAGCCACGGCACCTTTGTGCACCACGTAAAAAGAATCATGGGTCTTCTCATTTTCTGCAAAGATCACAGCATCCTTCTCCTTATAAACAATAGAAATTTGCTCGGATAGTTTTTCAAGATCGGCCTGATGCAAAAAACTAAAAGGCGGATAGTTTTTCAGGAAGTCGGCAACTCTATGCGAAATGGTATTTTTC
Source organism: Flavobacterium circumlabens (assembly GCF_004345565.1). Lineage (GTDB taxonomy): Bacteria > Bacteroidota > Bacteroidia > Flavobacteriales > Flavobacteriaceae > Flavobacterium > Flavobacterium circumlabens. Next base: position 104,820 of record NZ_SLWA01000011.1, read on the forward strand.
ATGCGTAAGATTTAGGTTGTAATGTAAGACTTAAAATAGAAATGTAAAAGAAACACCTTTAAACTTTTTATAAGATTTAAAACGAACGTTTATTTTTTAGAAAAGCATAAAAAAAGCTCCCAAAAGGAACTTTTTATATGGTTTAGGTAATGCCTAAACTGATTTACTCAATTTTAACAACAGTTCCGCGTTGTTTTTCCTCAGAACCCACCATTCCAAACTCAAAAGTATAAGAATCCTTAGAAGTCGTTAAAATCTTCATGCTGATTGCTTTTTCCTCTGCCATGTTTTTCGGGTGTTTTTTCTGCAGGATGTATTCGCAGTCGCTTACCCAGCGTACGGTCGAAGTATCGGTTTTACCGTCAAAAGTTTCAATTTCAATATTGTCTTTACGTTCAAAAACGGTTGTTTTTTTTACGCCGTTTACTTCAAATTCAAATTTGAATTTTCCGGTTTTAAAGTCCTTGCAGTTGTGTTCCGCATCGTAGCAAGACATTAATCCTAATAACGGAAGTAAGAATATAATTTTTTTCATTTTAATGTAAGTTATTTTTTTTAGGAGCTAATTCCTGCTTTCCATTTCAATCTTTTCATTTTTTAAAGAAAAAAATGAAAAGGATTTCCATTGCAATCAGGGCTAGTGCTTTCGTTTTCAGGTCGCCCTGAGCGAAGCCGAAGGGACTTTTTATTTCATTAGATCTTCGAATTCGCTCAGACAGACAAAAACGATTATTTTAGTCTTTTTAATTCGTCTTCGGTAAAGTTCTTAATTTCTTTTTCCTTAGCGAACTTTTCAGCGTTGTAATTTCCTGATTTATTCTTCGGAATCGATAAACTGTTCCAGTCGTCTTTTTTTAATTGTTTCGCATAAAAAACAATCTGTCCAACGTGATACGGATAATGCGCCAGCTGCCGATTGATTGCTTCTATAACGCTATGACCTTCGTTTCTGATATAGATTATTTCAGACAGCTGCTGTGTTTTTAAACTGTTCAGCGTATTGAGGAAACAATCCCAGCCTTTATTCCAAAGTACTAAAACTTCTTCTTTTGACTGTAAGTCGTTTTCAAATTCGGCATCACGGTTACGCCATTCTTTTTCACCATCGGTCGTTAAGAAATCGGTCCAGCGTGATAACATATTGCCGGAAACGTGTTTTACAATGGTGGCTATACTGTTGCTGTCTTCATTTACGGTTGTAAAAAGCTGCTCCGCTTCCAGTTGGGCCATTGCTTTTTCGCCTAAAGTTTTATAATACAAAAATTGCTTCTTAACGCTTTCTAAATACGAGTCGGTTGCTTCCATGATTGTTTTTTTGGCCACGAATTTCACAAATTAAAATTATTAATTGTTTCTTACTGAAATAGAAATTCGCAAATACGTGTTGTCTTTTTTATACAATTTTAATATCATACTTATCTAAAAGACCTTCAATTCCCTGAGTCGAAAATTGTGCCTTTCGCATCGGATTAAATTCAGGGTCAATTTTATAATTATAAGCGGTTCTGAAATCAACAGCGGCTAATTGGGTTTCATTAAAAATGGCACCTTCAAGGTTGCAATGATCAAAAAGCGAACTGGTCAGATTGGTTCCGATAAAAGTAACTTCTCTCACCGAACAATTGATAAATTTGGTTTTCGGCATTTTTTTGTTCGAAAAGATAGCATAGTCCAAAGCGCTTTCTTCAAAATAAACCTGAAATAAAAAATCATCACATTCACTAAATGCAATTCCCAGGAGTTTACAGTTTTTGAAAGTCACATTTTTTAAACTTGTTCCCGCCAAGCTGGTCATGGACAGGTTGCAATCGATAAATTCGCAATCCAAAAAAGTATTGTACGCAAAGTTGCTGTTGGAAAAATCACAGTTTTTAAAGACACAATCTTCAAACTCCCGGTTGTTTATTTTTTTGTCAATATAAATGACTTTGTCGAATGTTTTCTGAATGTGTATTAAACTTTCCATTTTTGTATTGGATAAAAGAATTTTTAACTTTGAATATTTAAACCCGACAGGTTTTTAAAACCTGTCGGGTTTGCTAGTTGTTTAGTCATTAAACAACCCTTTCATCATGGTTTTCAATCCGTAAAAAATTAAAAACATAGCGCTTAGACAAGCCACAATTCCAATTCCCAGAACCAGATAGTGCCAATTGGTATGCTGGTTCATAAAAGCATTATAAATCAGCGAAGGGCCAATAAACAAAAGAGGTAACGACCCCGTTAGATATCTGACGCCTTTTCCCAGTAATTCTTTATTTGTTGCCATTTTTTTGCTGTTTCAGGTTTCAAGTTTCAGGTTTGCGAACTTTGCCGTTCGTTAAAACAGTTCGTTATAAATTATAATTGTCTACCGCTTTTCGTACGCTTCCGTGTTTTTTCAACAGATCGGAAGCTTCTTCATAGGAAACCGGAATTTCTCCCATAATCATCTTCACGCCACGATCTACCAATTTGACATTACTTAATTGCATATCGACCATTTTGTTGCCTTTTACTTTTCCAAGCTTAATCATGGCTGCAGTCGAAATCATATTCAAAACTAATTTCTGGGCTGTTCCGGCTTTCATTCTGGAACTTCCGGTAACGAATTCCGGTCCAACGACAACGTCAATAGGAAACTGCGCTGTTAAAGACAAAGGGCTTCCGGCATTACAGCTAATAGAACCCGTTACAATATTATTCTGATTACAGCTTTCCAGTCCTCCAATAACATACGGAGTGGTTCCGGAAGCTGCGATGCCTATAACAACATCGTTTTTGTCAATATTATGCGCCTGTAAATCAATCCAGGCTTGTGTGGCATTGTCTTCGGCATTTTCTACTGCACGACGAATAGCTGTGTCGCCACCTGCAATGATTCCGTTAACCAGATCAAATGGAACTCCGAAAGTAGGAGGGCATTCAGAGGCATCCACAACACCCAGGCGTCCTGAGGTTCCGGCGCCGATATAAAATAATCTTCCGCCTAATTTTAATTGGTTTACCACTTGTGCCACAAGGGCTTCAATTTGTGGTAAAGCTTTTTCTACGGCATGCGGAACGGTTTTGTCTTCGTTATTGATATTGGTAAGCAGTTCGTGAACGGACATTTTTTCTAAATGTTCGTATTTGGATGCTTGTTCTGTGGTTTTAGTAAAAGTCATTGTGTTTTTTGGGTTCTAAGTTGCAAGGTCTCAAAGTTACAAAGTTTTAAGGCTTCTAACAACGAAATATGTGGTAAGGACGGAGTTTTTTGCGTGAGGGACAGGAGCTGTGCGCCGCGGCGGAGCGGATAGCCAGACCGCATTTACTAAAGGCGCCTGTCAGCGGTTTGTCACATGGCGCTTTTAGTAAATGGGGACACGTCCTGATTATAGGAAAAAGGCGAGAAGAATTCCGATTACAATCATGGAAACTTTGGCGACATTGAACTTATGTCCTTCGCTGCTTTCAAAAATTATGGTAGAGGAAATATGGAATAAAATTCCGATTACTATGGCGGTAATCTCGGTGTAATATGTACTTAAGACAGGCAGATAATCGGATGCGATTGTCCCCAGCGGAGTCATAACAGCAAAGGTAAGCATGAAAACAAAAATGGCTTTCTTGTTTAAATTCGCATTGATGAAAAATGTCGTTAAGATAATAGCAATCGGTAAGTGATGGATTGCAATTCCGAGGGCTAAATCGTGATGATGACTCACAGGAAAACCTTCCAGGAAAGCGTGGATACATAAACTGATAAAAAGCAGCCACGGAATCTGGGACATTTGTGCATGGCCATGTACGTGACCGTGTTCAGCTCCTTTGGAGAAAAATTCAAGAATGATCTGAAATAAAATCCCGATCATGATGAAGAGTCCGATATGGTGATTGTGGGATTCGTAAACTTCCGGCAATAAATGCATTACCGTCAGTGATAATAAAAAAGAACCACTAAAAGCAAGTAATAATTTTAGATTGGTTTTGCTCTTCGGTTTTAAAAACAAAGCTACAAGATAACCTAAAAGTACAGAAAATAAGGGTAATAAATAGTTCATTTGTATTTTGTTTAATCGTTGATTCGTTTCATCGGTTAATTGTTTTTTTGTCTAAGCGATTAAACGGTTACACAATTAAACGATTAACCAATTTTATTTAAAAATCATGATTAATCGTTCGCTTTCCGTTTTGTGGAATTTTTTGAGTTTGTAATCCCCAAAAATATCTAACAGGAAAATACCCGCTTCGGCCATTAAGTCTTCAAAATCTTTTAGCGTTAGGGCTTTTACTTTTTCGGTGAAATGAAAATGTCGTCCCTGATCTTCAAAATCTATTTCCTTAATAATATGTCCGTCCTTCAAGTATCTTTTGATTTTAAAATCGATATCATCAACAGTTTTTACTTCTTCAGGCACCAAAGTTTCGATCACCTGATTCACGTTCATAAAGTCAATTACGGCAAAACCATATTCGGATAAGCTGTCTTTTATGGCTTTTAGGGTGGTAAGATTGTCTTCATCACTTTCGAAATAGCCAAAACTGGTAAATAAATTGAATATGGCATCGAATTTTTCTTCGAAAGGTTCACGCATATCGTGCACCTTGAAATGAAGTGTCTCGTTACTGTTTTTGCTTGCTTCAGCGATGCTGTTCTCCGATAAATCTGCACCTAAGACATTAAAACCCAATTGGTTTAAATAAATAGAATGGCGACCTTTTCCGCAGGCAAGATCCAATACTGTTGCTTTTTCGGGCAAGTTCAGGTAATGGGTCAGATTATCCATAAAAATCTGGGCTTCCCTGTAGTTTCTGTCTTTATAAAGAATGTGATAATACGGAGTGTCAAACCATGAAGTAAACCAATTTTCGGTGTTACGTTCCTGATTCGGTGTTGAGGAGTTCGATGCGTCAGACATTTATTCTATTTCAATTAATTCAAAGTCCCGCAAATTTAGTGTATTTTTGCCGAAAAATAACTATTTCGCAACGATACCTCATGAATCGTTACGTTTAAGGGGAAGTTTTTAATGCAGATTCGATTTTGATCGGAAATCTGTTTTAATTCAAATAAGAAAATGGAAGAAAATTTTAGAATGATAGCCAAATGTTTTTTTGGTTTTGAAGAAATATTAGAGAATGAATTGCGTGCGCTTGGTGCTCAGGATGTAGAAAAAGGAGTTCGAATGGTAAGCTTTAAAGGCGATAAAGGTTTTATGTACAAAGCCAATTTATCGTTGCGTACTGCCCTTAAAGTTTTAAAACCGATTTACTCTTTCAGAGCCAATAATGAGCAGGCCTTGTACAAAGGAATTTCCGGAGTAAACTGGTCTAAATTGCTGAACGCCAATCAGACTTTTGTAATTGATGCCACCGTGCATTCGACTTATTTTAATCATTCCGAGTTTGTTTCTCAAAAATGTAAAGATGCTATTGTAGACCAGTTCAGAGAAAGAACGGGACAGCGTCCGAGTATTGATAAAGCGTTTCCGGATTTAAGGATTAACGTTCATATTGATAAAGATCAGGTTTCGGTTGCTTTAGATACTTCCGGAAATTCACTGCATCAGCGTGGTTACAGAACAGCCACGAATATTGCGCCGATTAACGAAGTTTTGGCAGCAGGAATTTTATTGTTATCCGGTTGGGAAGGGCAGAGCCATTTTCTTGATCCGATGTGCGGGTCAGGGACTTTTCTGGCAGAAGCCGCAATGATTGCCTGCAATATCCCGGCAAACATCAACCGTAAGGAATTTGCATTCGAGAAATGGAAAGACTGGGATAACGATTTATTTGATGACATCGTAAACAGCCTGATGAAAAAAACAAAGGAATTTCATTATACGATAAAAGGTTTTGATAAAGCGCCAAGTGCTGTAAACAAAGCTAAAGACAATATTAAGAATGCCAATCTGGAGGATTATGTTTCCATTTCTGAAAACAACTTTTTTGAAAGTGAAAAAACGGTCGAAGGAAAGTTACACATGGTTTTCAATCCGCCTTATGACGAACGTCTGGACATTCATATGGAAGAATTCTACAAAAATATTGGAGATACTTTAAAGAAAAGCTACCCAGGGACTAACGCCTGGTTTATCACGGCCAATCTTGAAGCCCTAAAATTCGTAGGCCTGAAACCTTCCAGAAAAATCAAACTTTTCAACGCAAGTTTAGAAGCGCGTCTGGTTAAGTACGAAATGTACGAGGGAAGTAAGAGAACGAAGTTTCAGGTAAACGAATAGTTACAAAGAGGCAAAGGTTCAAAGGAACAGAGTTTTTTCTTTGTACCTTTGAACCTTTGTAGCTCTGAACCTTAAAAAAGAAAAAAATGACTAAACTACAATTAAGAGGATTTTTATATCAATTAGGATGTTTTGCTATTTTATTTATAGCAGGACGATATTTGGTGGCTAATTATACCGGATTAACAGGACTTTGGATTCCAATGACGGCTTTTATCGCTGCCACTTTGATTTCGCCTAAATTTCAGGCTGTGAAAACCAAGGACGGCGAAAAACTATTTATGAAATGGATTTTTCTAAAAGGAATTAGGGAAATAGGTTCTTAGAGTTTCTTAGAGGTGCTAAGGTGTTGAGATTCTAAAGCTCTAATGTTAAAAAAAAGCTGCAAACAACAAAATTAAAAGCCACAAATTCAAAGATGAATTTGTGGCTTTTAATTTTATCTTAGTCACTTAGAACCTCAGTAACTTAGCACCTTTTAAAAAAAAAACTATTTTTTAGGAGAGACATTCTTCAGTTCCGGAACAATTACTTTTTTCTTGTAAAGTGGAATAAAGTAAGAAACGGTATAATTAAAACCTACTCCGAAATTTCCGTCGTACGTTCTGTTGAAGCCGGGAATATAAAGATTTTCGAAATTACCGGGTTCTTTGTTGCTTACCAGAAGCTTTAACTGAACACCGAAACCTACGAATACGTTATTAAACACTTTTGCTTTAAGCCCCATGGCAACTTCAAGCCAGGCCGCTGTAAGTCCATTGTATTTTTCTCCTGAAACAATTGGGGTTTGCTGTCCCCAGTACGGATTTGGATTATAGATCTTGTACGTATTCAATTGCTGGCTAAAAGTACTAAAACCTCCGCGCAGCCCTATCGTGATAAGATTCTCCATGTCCAGCCAGTTCTGATACGTATTGTAATCAAAACCTCCTTTTATGTAGGTTCCTGTGGCTGTTGAGTTTAATCTGTCGTCATCTGTGGTTTTATCCTCAAAACCAAGTTCTGCAGCCAGATAATACTTTTTCGTTAGACGAAAATCTCCCACAAATTCAACGCCTTTATAATCTTTGTCGTAAAAACCGCGTGTCAGTTTGTACAAGTCAACACCAACCCGAAGTCCATATCGATTGGTTTTTGGAAGAATAGTATCTGTGGCAGTTTCCTGACCAGCTGGTTTTTTGATTTCTGATTTTGGTTTTTCCGGAGCAGTTTCTTTTGTTTTGACTGTTTCCTGAGCGTGAACCAAAAACATTGAAAACAATAAAGGAATACTAAAAAAATACTTTAATATGTGTTTCATTTTCGAGTTCAATGTTAGGGTTTATTATAAAAATGTCCTGCATCCAAACTCCGTCACCGGTAGGATCCGTTCTTTGAAAAGCACTTAAATTAAAGATGGTTTTAAAGCCACAAGCTCTGGAAACATAAGAATTCTGACGGGAATAAACGAAATTTATTTCATCAGAATTAACAAGGGAAGCATTCGTACTGCCATAATTGTTAATAAATGTATAGGTTGTTATATCTGTATCCGTCCTGAGCGGAATAGCAATCGAGTCGGCACTGGTTAGGTATTTTGTATCATCAAGGGCACTTTCATTAAAAACAACACTCAGTTCCTGATCCTTTCCGGTTACCCTAAGATTATTTACCCTTTTTCGTAAGGTTGAATTGTTTATATCGTAAAAAGTGATTACTAATCGTGGCGTTGTTGGGGTATCCGGGTCACAAATATCATCTTTCTCGCAACTGGATAAACCAAAAGCAAAAACCAATAAAAACGAGATTATTTTTTTCATGTATAATTTTTGTTATCGAAGTTCTAAAAGTACAACATTTTCAACATGATGCGTTTGCGGAAACATATCTACCGGACGAACGCGTGTTACTTTGTATTTTTCATCCATCAAAGCCAAATCACGTGCCTGTGTAGCCGAATTACAACTTACGTAAACTACTTTTTTAGGAGCAATTTTCAAAATCTGATCAATAACGGCAGCGTGCATACCGTCTCTTGGCGGATCTGTAATAATAACATCCGGTTTGCCATGCTGGGCAATGAAGCTTTCGTTAAATACAACTTTCATATCTCCAACAAAAAACTCGCAATTTGTAATATTATTGCGTTCTGCATTGGCTTTAGCATCTAAAATTGCTTCCGGAACACTTTCTACACCAATTACTTTTTTTGCTTTTTTAGAAACGAACTGTGCAATAGTTCCTGTTCCTGTATATAAATCATAAACCGTTTCATCACCGGAAAGACCTGCGAAGTCACGTGTTATTTTGTATAATTCATAAGCCTGATCGGAGTTGGTCTGGTAAAAAGATTTAGCATTAATACTAAATTTTAAACCTTCCATTTCTTCCAGTATATAATCCCTTCCTTTATACAGTTTAATATTCTGATCGTAAATGGTATCGTTTTGTTTTGAATTTACGACATATTGTAACGAGGTAATTTGAGGGAATTTTTCGTAAAGGTGATCTAAAAGAAGCTCACGATTTTTTTTGTCATTTTCGAAAAACTGAATCAAAACCATTATTTCACCGGTAGAAGCGGTACGAATCATAAAAGTTCGAAGTAAACCGGACTGCTCTCTCGGGTTAAAAAAGGCTAAATTATGTTCGTTTGCAAAATCCCTGATTTCGTTTCTGATTGCATTTGAAGGATCTTCCTGTAAATAACATTTGCTGATGTCCAGGATTTTATCCCACATTTTCGGAATATGAAAACCTAAGGCATTTCTGTTTCCTAGATCTTCAGTGCTGTCAATTTCTTTTTCAGTTAACCAACGGCTGTTAGAAAATGAAAATTCCATTTTATTTCGGTAGAAAAACTGCTTTTCTGAACCCAAAATAGTTTCGAATTCAGGAAGTTCAACTTTTCCAATACGCTGCAAATGATTTTTTACTTCGTTTTGTTTATAATACAACTGTTGGCTGTATTTCATGTTTTGCCATTTACATCCTCCACAAACTCCAAAATGATCGCAAATCGGCTCGATGCGATGTTCTGATAATTCATGAAATTTTACGGCTTTACCTTCATAATAGGCTTTTCTCTTTTTAAAAGTCTGTACGTCAACCACATCACCAGGTACTACATTCGGAATAAAGATAACTTTTCCGTCAGGAGCCTTGGCTACGGATACTCCCTTTGCTCCGGCATCAAGAACCTGAATTTGATGAAAGACAACTTTGTCTGTAATTTTTCTTCCCATAGCGCAAAAATAAGGGTTTGTAAACTTTTATAAATTTAATTTTTAAAATATTTTACCATTTTTTTTAATTTGCTAGTTTAATTGAGTTTAAAAGGTAACTTTGTTTTAGCAAAATCCCAAATGCTACATTTTTAACCTATCGTTTTGTTATTTTTTTATGAAGTTGTATCACAATCTTTCACAAATTGGCTTTTTAAAAAAAAGTTATGCCTTCAAATTCCTGTTTGTTGCTTTTATAGGTATACACATCCCATTAATCGGAATTTTATTCTTTGTACTCTATTTTGATACTGAAATTTCGCCGGCTTCTATTTTAATTTTTTCCCTGATAATGACATTATTGGCTACTGTAGTAACTCTTTTAGTTTTAAAGCAGCTTATAAAACCAATTGCAATTGCTTCAAAATCTTTAGACGATTACAGGAATAACAGAAGATTGTCTGTTTTGCCGACCGAATATCCCGATGAGGCAGGTCTTTTGATGTGTAATATTCAGGAATCTATTTATGAGGCAGAAAGTTATATCAACGAAAAACAGGACTTGATTTATATGCTTTCGCACGATTTAAAGAATTTTGCCGGAAATCCTCAGGGTCTGGCCAATTTAATTATCAGCGAGAATCCATCGGACTCGGTAAAAAATCTGGCGGGATTAATTTGTGAATCCACTAATTTGCAATTTCGATACATTGAGAATTTTATAAAATTACTGAATGAGCAGGATCAGATTGCCAAAATCAACCAGGAAGTAAGGACTATTGTATTCCCTAATATTCTGCCTTTTATCAACGAGCAGGTAGAACAACGCCTGATTGATAAAAATATAAAGCTGTCTCTGAGTTTAGAAGTAAACGAAGCCAAGCTAAGAATCGATGAAGGTTTATTGGTGCAGGTTTTGGTGAACCTGATTAGTAATGCCATTAAATTCTCTTATTTTGACAGTGAAGTTAAAGTTCGGATTTACTTTGAAAAAGATAAATTAGTGATCACTGTTGCCGACAAGGGAATTGGTTTTAACAAAGATCAGATCGAAGAATTATTCAAAAAATTCACTACCATGAGCCGATTAGGTACTGCAAAAGAAGCTTCTACAGGAATTGGTTTATATTTGTGCAAGAAAATCATAGAAAGAAACCGCGGTGAATTAAGTGCTGCCAGTGAAGGAAAAAACAAAGGGGCCGAATTTAAAATAGTTTTTGACCTTTAATCAGGATCTTTTCTTGATAATTTCATAATTGATAATGGTGAAAAAATAGAAGCAGGAATCGGCTGTGATTTTACCCAGGATAATTCCGAAAAAATAATTCCCGCACAAAACCGGCATCCAGTACATACAAAACGGACGGACGACTAAAAAATCTAAAAAGGCCGGATATCCAAATTCCAAAACCAAATTTTTGACAAGTGAAAGAATTTCCTTAAAACTTGTTGATTTGTTTTGAATCTTATTCTGTCTTGCTATTTTCCTATAAGAAGAAATCAGAATAACACCGTAAAAAGCGAGATATTCTGCAAAAGTAATCAGATAGGCTGTTGTTAATCCGCTATAAATTCTACTGAAAAAAGAAGTGAGCAATGCCGCTGTCGTACTTGCCAGTTCAGCATATTTGTATCGGTTAAACCATTCCTTGAAATTTGATTTTGTAAGCATTTTTTTTAAGGTTCAGAGATGCAAAGTTACAGAGTTGCAAAGGTTTTTTAAGGTTCAGAAATGCAAAGTTACAAAGGTTTTTAGCGAGAAAAGTTTATAAAAACTTTGTTCCTCTGCACCTTTGTTCTTTTGAACCTTTTTTAAAATTCAGAGAATCAAAGTTGCAAAGTGGCAAAGGTAAAAAAACTTTGTAGCTATGAACCTTTGTTCCTTTGAACCTTTTTAAAACTTACAAAAACCTACCAAAGATGGTGCACGGAAGATTTGATGTATTTTTCATAAATGCTATTCATCGCTGCAATTTTCTCTGAAGTCAGTTTAGGTAAATCATATACCGATAAATTAGATAAGACGTGATTTGTTTTTGACGCGCCCGGAATAATACAGCTTATGTCTTCAAAACTCAAAATCCACTGTAAAGCGTAAGGAGCCAGATTGGAAGCTTCAGGAAATAAGGATTTTAATTCCTGTACTGCTTTAAGACCCAACTCATAATCTATTCCTGAAAAGGTCTCGCCTTTATCGAAAGCATCTCCGTTACGATTAAAGTTACGATGATCCTGTGAATCAAAACTGGTTTTTGAATCAAATAAACCGGTTAAAAGTCCGCTTGCTAAAGGAACTCTGGCAATTATTCCAATGTCTTTCTTTCTGGCTTCAGAGAAAAACAATTGGGAAGGACGCTGACGAAACAAATTGAAAATAATCTGAACCGTAGTGACATTCGAAAATTCGATTGCTTTTAAGGCTTCTTCGACTTTTTCTACGCTCACTCCTAAATTTAAAATTTTCCCCTGCTCTTTTAAACGGTCAAACATTTCGAAAATTTCAGGTCTGTAGAAAACTTCAGTAGGAGGACAGTGCAGCTGAATCAGATCAATCGTTTCCAGTCCCATTCTTTTCAGGCTGTCTTCCACAAATTTCTGAAGTACTTTAGGCTGATATCCTTCATTGACGTGCGGATTAATATGACGCCCGCATTTTGTAGCGACATAAATACGTTCAGAACGGGAACGAACCACTCTTCCAACAGCAGTTTCACTCAGTCCATTTTCATAAACATCGGCGGTATCAATAAAATTAACGCCATTGTCAATAGCAGTATTTAGAAGTTCGTCAGCAGTTTTATTATCAAAAGCAGAGCCCCATTTTCCTCCAACCTGCCAGGTGCCAAGGGAGATTTCTGAGATATTAAAATTGGTTTTGCCTAGTTTACGGTAGTTCATTTTTTTTTAGGTGCTAAGTTGCTAAGGTTATGAGGTACTAAGTTTTTCAAGGCTCTAAGGTTCTGAGTTACTAAGATCTGTAATTATTTTGAAAAAAACTTAGAATCTTAGAAACTCAGAACCTTAGTACCTTATTCTTAATCAAATAAATCAGAAGAAAGATAACGATCTCCACGGTCGCATATAATGGCTACGATAACTCCGGATTCCAGTTTTTCTGCGATTTTCAGGGCTACGGCAACGGAGCCTCCGCTGCTCATTCCTGCAAAAACACCTTCTTCAAGGGCTAAACGTTTGGTCATTTCGCGGGCTTCTTCTTCGCTGATGTCAATAACAGTGTCTACTTTTGAAGCATCGAAGATTTTAGGCAAATATTCCTTTGGCCATTTTCTGATTCCGGGAATTTGAGAGCCGTCGCTGGGCTGTGCGCCTACAATCTGAATATTTGGATTTTTTTCTTTCAGGTACGTCGAAGTTCCGATAATCGTTCCCGTGGTTCCCATGGCTGAAACGAAATGAGTTACAGTTCCCTCGGTATCGTTCCAGATTTCAGGCCCTGTCGTTTTATAATGCGCTTTCCAGTTGTCCTCATTTGCAAACTGATTCAACATCAGATAACCGCCTTCAGCGACTTTTTTGTCGGCATAATCACGTGAACCGATAATTCCTTCGCTGGCGGGCGTTAAAATAACGGTAGCACCATAAGCACGCATGGTCTGGGTTCGTTCTTTTGTAGAATCTTCAGGTAACACCAGTTCTATTTCGATTTGAAACAACTGGGCAATCATCGCAAGGGCAATTCCGGTATTACCACTGGTCGCTTCAATAAGTTTATCTCCTTTTTTGATATCGCCTCTTTGCAGAGCCGACGCAATCATATTATAAGCGGCTCTGTCTTTGACACTTCCTCCCGGATTATTTCCTTCAAGCTTCAGTAAAAGTTTTACGTTTTTATTTTTTACCAAATGGACTGTTTCCATCAATGGCGTATTTCCAATTAGGTTTAGCAGTTTCTGTGGACCCATATTATTTTTTTTCTTTTATTTTAACTTCCGTAGTGGTGGTATTGAGTACAATAGAATCTTCCGGAATCGATTTGGTAATCCAGGCATTTCCACCTACAATACTGTTTTTACCAATAACGGTTTCTCCTCCCAAAATGGTGGCATTCGCATAAATGCAGACATTTTTCTCAACTGTAGGATGTCGTTTTGCGTTTTTCATGTCTTTACTCACGCTCAAAGCGCCTAAAGTAACACCCTGATAAATTTTTACATGCTTTTCGATTACGGTAGTTTCACCAATTACAATTCCGGTAGCGTGATCAATAAAAAAGGGCGAAGCAATTTTTGCACCTGCGTGAATGTCGGTTCCTGTAATCCGATGGGCATATTCGCTCATTAATCTCGAAAAAAGCAATAAATCCAGCAGATATAACTCGTGGCTTAATCTGTAAATCGCAATGGCGTAAAAACCGGGGTATCCTAAATAAACTTCATTGATACTGTTGGAGGCCGGATCATTTTCCAGAATATATTCAGCATCCTGATTTAGTTTTTCCAAAACACCGGGCAATTTTTCAAGGAAGCGGTCCCAGATAGATTCACATAAGTTTTCAGGCTTATTGCAGGCCATAACTGCAATTTCTTTAAACCGTATTTCGAGTTCATCGATGCTTTCATCTAAAGCCGCATTCGAATCAAAAAGGGTATAAAAAAGCTTTTCGGTAAAATCTTCGGTTTTAGTTTTGATTCCGTAGTTTATATTGGAATGGCTTTTTAAAGCTTTTATATTTTGTATGATAAGATCTTTTGACACAATTGTAAAATTGAATGAATGTTTTGAAGCGTTAAAAGTAAGGTGTTTTTTGTAAATAAAGACACGATTTCCTTAAAGAAATTTTGTTTTGTGAATTGTATTTGTAATAAATAAAAGAATTGTTAACAGAAATAATTTATATGATTCATAAGAAGTTAAATGCTTAAATTAGCGGGTAAAATATATCCCAAATGAAAAATAATCCGACTTTTAAAAGCGCTATTTCTAACCTGTCTTTTCCTGCAAAAGAAAAAATTTCAGGAAAATCTATTCATGATCCTATTTTGGGACTTATTATTGAAGATCATCCCTCTTTTTGCGACAGTGATTATATTGGTATTAAAGAATTAAATGCGTATCGTCAGAAATACATTTCAAACTATTTATCTACAGAAATCGGGGCACTTTCTGAGCTTGAAAAAAATGTTGTAGCGTCTCTTAAGGAAGATAAATCAATTGTTAGTATTTTGGAAGATGAAGAAGAAACCAGGGATTTTGGGCAAAAAATAGCCGATAAAGTGGCTGATTTTGGCGGAAGCTGGACTTTTATAATTTCATTTTTGCTTTTTATCGTGATCTGGATTAGTGCTAATATTTTGATATTGGTCAATAAAGGTTTTGACCCTTATCCTTTTATTCTGCTGAATTTGATTTTATCCTGTATTGCTGCATTGCAGGCTCCGGTCATTATGATGAGTCAGAATCGTCAGGAAGAAAAAGACCGTACGCGTGCTAAAAAAGATTATATGATTAACTTAAAATCGGAATTGGAAATCAGGATGATTCACGACAAAATAGATCATTTGATTATGCACCAGCAACAGGAATTAATCGAAATTCAGAAAGTACAAATAGAAATGATGAATGACATTCTGAATCAGATCAAAAAATGATTTTAGCAATACAGCCCGGATTTATAGTAATAGAAAATCTGCATTATCTGCTAAATCTGCGTGAAAAAAACAGTCAAAGATTTACAAAAAAAATCTAAGCGAATCTGTGTAATCTGTGGCAAAAAAAAAGAACCGTACAAAAATTAAAAGTGTTTGTACCAATATCCGGCGATCATGAAAATAACATTTATGATTCCGGAAATCCAAAGTACTTTTGTATAATTTTTGGATTTGTCTAAAAAGTATAAAGCGACAAAACCCAGAAAAATTAGCGTAGAATAAAGAGCCGGATACATTTGGAAAGCAGCTGAAAACTGACCCTGAAAAAGTAAGAATAAGGCACGCTGAAAACCACATCCCAAACACTCGATTCCGAACAGTGTTTTGAATAAACAGGGCAGCATAAATTTCTCTATATTCACGGGTGATAATTTTTACAATTTTACGAAAAAAAGACGAGAACAATTCAGGAAGGTAAGAAGTACTATTTTAAAGTTTCTTACTTTTGGATACTTAGACTTAAAAATATGAAAGCTTTTAAAATTATAATAATGATACTTGCCATTGCTGTGGCCTTATATGAACAGGTATCGCCGGAGAAAAATATCTATATTATGGTAATTGCAATTGCAGTTTTCATGTATGGAATGATGCAGTTGAGTGCAAAAACACCGAGTAAGAATCAAGATAAAGAAGAAGAAGATGTTAACTAAAGGTGATAAGGTTTCCGTGTTGGATGAAGCCATCAACGGAGTAGTGGTTTCCGTTAAAAACAAGGAGATTTTAATTGAAACTGAAGACGGATTTATGATGACATTTTTTGTCAATGAATTAATTAAAATTCAGGATTCCAGTAATTTAATGAATTCTATTAAAAGAATAGATTTAGATCAGGTTACAAAAGAGAAAACAGAACCAAAATCAAGGAGTTTTGTGAAAGAGCGTAAAGATAAACGCGAAATCTCGGCTCCCGAGTTTGATTTGCATATCGAAAAACTGATTCCGAACAAACGCGGAATGTCGAATTATGATATTTTAACTTTGCAGACCGAAACGGCAAAAAGGCATATTGAATTTGCCATTAGAAATCGTATTCCAAAGATTGTTTTTATTCATGGTGTTGGTGAAGGAATTCTAAAAGCAGAACTTGACTTTTTATTGGGCCGTTATGACGGAATTGATTTTCAGGATGCCAATTATCAAAAATATGGCTTGGGAGCAACAGAAGTTTATTTCAGGCAAAACATTAAATAAGAGATTTTTGCTATCCCGAACAGTACCCTTTAAAGCATAAAAAAACATCCGTTTTCAAAACTAATTTTAATTTTAAATTAGACTGAAACCGGATGTTTTTTTTGTAGGAATAAAAACGCTTTTTTAACTTCTGAAAACCTGAAATTAAAGCGGTTTAATTTGTCGTTTTGGTATAGATGTCACCCAATACGTAACTGGTACCTAAATTAACTGTATTTGTTGTTTTTTGCAGCGTAGTATTTCTAAGCCTGATGGTATGTTTAAATGTATTCGGAACATCGGTTGTGGTGGTTACTTCGATAATTCCACTGGTATTGGCTACACCTGCAACTCCTGCCCAGGTCTCTTTTAATACTGCTGTCGTTGGTGGTGTGGCTGTACAAAAATAACTATCATTAAGAGCGCTGCCTGTATAAACCTTAAATAAAAGTTTATTTACAGTAGTACCTATTAATCCTGTTCGTGGAGTATTTACCGGAGTTACAACATTCTGAATTAGCGTAGGGTCAATATTGTCAATGGTCATTGCTGAATTGTCATTATAGGTGTAAACTTGTCCTCCACTTGCACATTGTTTAACTTCTTTAGTGAAAGTCAGGTTCAGTTTGTCAGCATCCGGTATCGTGGTTTTAAAATCACCAAAAATTACCTGAGGCTGCGTAACATCTAAACTTGGTATCGAATACGTAAGGTTTTTAATAATGATGTTATGGGTATATCCCGTAATGGTGATGGCACCCGTAGTTTCGTTTGTTGTCTTTTGTGCGGTAGTGGTAATTTCAATCGTTCCCGACTTCGCATACCATTCACTAATGATATTCGGTGTGGTTGGCGGAATCAGGCTGCAAATATTAGTTTTGGCTACAGCTCCGTCGTAACTTCTGTAAACAAGTCTGAAACTACTGTCATTAATGCTAAATTCTCTAGGATCATCTACAGGTGTTGGTTCATTAAGCAGCGTACCCGGTGCCAATTGCAATAGTAATGATTCCTGGCTTTTTAGTTTGAAAATTAGTTGATTGGTTGTAAGGTCACAAACGTCAGAGGTAACATCTTTAAAGTCTACGGTCTCAACAGTTATATCACCATCATCACAGCCATTTAATAAAAGTGCGAATAACAGAAGGCATGCATATTTTTTCATCATGATTTTATTTGGGTCAAAAATAGTGAAAAATTTCGCAATTGATATTTAAGAATTCACAATTGATATTTCGTAACTTTGCCGTAATGAAAAAAGTATATCTCGATAACGCCTCTACAACTGCCCTGCGTCCTGAAGTGATTCAGGAAATCACAAAAGTGATGACAGAGGATTTTGGTAATCCTTCTTCTACCCATAGTTTTGGCCGAAACGGGAAGACTATTTTAGAACTTTCCAGAAAAAGCATTGCGAAACATTTAAACTGTACAGCACAGGAAATTATTTTTACTTCCGGCGGCACAGAGGCTGATAACTGGATTCTTCGCTCGGCCGTAGAAGATCTTAAAGTACAGCGTATTATAACTTCGAAAACAGAGCATCATGCTGTTTTGTACAGTGTTCTGGCTTTACAATCCGATTATAATATTCAGGTGGACTATGTAAATATATACCCTGACGGCACAATCGATTTAACACATTTGTCGAATTTGCTGGCTCAGGAGAAAAAAACAATTGTGAGTTTAATGCATGTAAATAACGAAACCGGAACTATTTTGGACCTGGACAGGGTAGCTGTTATTTGCAGGCAGTATAATGCCTTGTTTCATTCTGATACGGTACAATCTGTTGGAAAAACAGAAATTGACCTGCAAAAGACGTCCGTTGACTTTATTGTAGCCAGTGCACATAAGTTTCACGGGCCAAAAGGAGTAGGTTTTGCTTTTATTCGAAAAAATACAGGTTTGCAGCCCCTAATATTTGGCGGAGAACAGGAGAAAGGACTTCGTGCAGGAACTGAAGCGGTTCATCAAATTGCCGGAATGGCTAAAGCCTTATCACTTTCGTATGAAAACCTGGAAGAGGAAAGAAACTATATTTCGGACTTGAAAATGTACCTTATCGATCAGCTTGGAATTCATTTTCCGGGTTTTAGAATTAACGGTAAAAAAGAGGACTTTTACAATATCATCAATATCATTCTTCCTTTTTCTTCAGATAAAACTTCAATGCTTTTGTTTAGCCTGGATATGAAAGGAATAGCGGTTTCGAGAGGAAGCGCTTGTCAGTCCGGAAGTATAAAACCTTCGCATGTTTTAAAAGAAATGCTTTCAGAGGAGGATTTGAAATTGCCCAATCTTCGAATTTCATTCAGTCATTACAACACCAAAGAAGATATCGACTGGCTGGTGGAGAGTTTGAAAATGGTTTAGTTTTTTTTTTGAGGTTCAAAGGTACATAAGTTGAAATTCCAAATTTTGAAAATTCCAAATTCCAACTGTTTAGGCTGAAACTGGAAAGTAAAATTCAATTATGAAAATTTAAATTCCAAACGATTGAACCTGAAACCTGCAAACAAAATCCAATTGTGAAAATTCCAAATTTCAACGGATTAAACCTGAAACCTGCAAACAAAATCTAATTGTGAAAATTCCAAATTCCAATGGGTTAACCTGAAACTTGAAACTTTAAACCTGAAACCTGAAACAAAAAACTTACTTGCGAATCACCTTCACCTGTGAATCATTCGTTAATTTGATGATAGTAGATGGTTTTCCGGCGACTTTATCCTGATTTAACTTTACGACATAGTCAACACCTTTTACGATTTCGGGACTGATATCCTTGAAGGCGATAGGAGTGGGCTGACCGGAAATATTGGCTGAAGTGGAAACCAAAGGTTTTTTCATTCGTTCCAGTAATTTAAAACAAAAAGGTTCTTTTACCAGACGTATTCCAAGCGAATTATCGGCTGCAATGATATTTGGAGCCACATTTCTGGGTTCGTCTAAAATTAATGTAGTTGGTTTTTCGGATAAATCCAAAAGCTGCCAGGCGACTTCAGGGATGTTTTTGAAGACGTTGTACATCATTTTTTCACCATTCATCAATACAATCATGCTTTGTGTTTCCGCACGTTGTTTGAGTTTGTATATTTTGGCAACAGCTTCAGGGTTGGTAGCGTCACAACCAATTCCCCAAACCGTATCTGTAGGGTAAAGAATGATTCCGCCTTCTTTGATAACTTCGTAAGCATTGATTATTTCCTGATTGATATCCTGACTCATAATAGAAGAATTTTACTTAATAACAACTTGATAATTGGGTAGTTTTAAGATGTTAGTTTATTTATAATGGCAACAATTTTTTCCAGATCAATGGTAGGAAGTCCAACATATAAAGGAAGACACACTACTCTTGAAGCTATAGATTCCGATACCGGCATCTCAGCACCATTTGTATAGGTAATCGTATTTAAAGAAGGGTAAAAATAGCGTCTTGGCTGTATGTTTTCCTTTGCCAGCGCTTCCTGAACTTTCAGTAAAATGGCTTCAGATTCAAAAACCAAAGGATAATAACTGTAATTCCACTCGGTATTTTCCCTTATTTTTATGTTTTTAAGATTATTGAAATTCAAATGGTCATTGTAAAAATCAGTTACCTTTTTTCTTTCCGCAATAATATGTTGCATATACGGGAAAAGAGCCAGTCCCATCGCCGATTGTAGTTCTGAAATTTTAGCATTGATACCAAGTCCATGAAATGCCAAAGGGCCGTTATGTCCAAAATTATGACTATAAAACAACTGATCTTGTATTTTTTTATCCGTACAAAACATGGCACCACCTTCTCCGGTATGAAATAATTTTGTGGCGTGAAAGCTGCAGGTGCTTACATCTCCAAATTTAAATATCGATTCGTTATTGTAAGTAACCCCAAAACAATGTGCGGCATCATAAATCACTTTCAGATTGTGTTTTTCGGCGATCGCTGCGATAGCTTCAATAGCACATGGATTCCCGAAAACGTGAGTAGCAAGAATTGCCGTTGTTTTTGAAGTAATGGCAGCTTCAATTTTGGTTTCGTCTATTGTCAGGTAATCCGGATTGATATCCACAAAAACGGGTGTGCAGTTTTCCCATACAATGGCAGCCGAAGTGGCCACATAGGAAAAAGGAGTCGTGATTATTTCTCCGCCTTTGCCAAATAGTTTTAAGGCAATTTGTAAAGGTATGGTACCGTTATTAGTAATAGTAATATGAGGAACATTCAGATAATTTTTAAGTTTATCTTCCAATTCTATTGTCAGTTCACCGCGATTTGTGAGCCAAACTTTATCCCATGCCCGTTTTACATAAGAATTGTATTCTTCTTGCGGAGGTAGAAAAGTTTTGGTTACTGGAATCATTTAATTATGTATTTAGTAAGTTTAATTAACCTTTAAGGGTAAACTATTGTTATATTTGCGGGGTAAAAATAACAAAAGAATGCTGATTTATTGGCATAAGCGGGAATTATAAAAAACAGAACAATTATTTGGGATGCCTGATGCTTTGAAAAACAAGATTTTAGGAATAGTTTTCGCTCGATAAATAAATACCTTTCCTTTTGAATTTTTATAAAATTAAGAGATACAATAAAAACAAAATAAATTTAGGGATACTATGGAAATCAACACTTTTTTGCAAAATTTTGCAGATCTTTTAGATGATACAGATGCAACATTAATAAAACAAGAAACTGTTTTTAGAGATTTGGAAGAATGGGATTCGCTGACAGCTTTGTCACTGATTGCTATGGCTGATGAAGAATATGCAGTAAAATTAACAGGAGATGATATTAAATCTTCGAATTCATTAAATGATATCTTCGAAATAATAAAAAATAAAGGGTAATTGAATGGCTACTTTTTCAGTAAATAATATTGCAATAAAAGGTATATCGTGTTGCGTTCCAAAAAATCTGGAGCGCAATATTGATTTAGATATATTGACACAGGAAGAAATTCAGAGATTTATTGATGCAACCGGAGTGGAAGAAAGACGAATTGCAACTAAGGAAATCTGTACTTCTGATTTGTGCGCTGAAGCTGCTGAAAAATTAATCAAAGACCTGAACTGGCAAAAAGACGAAATAGAAATTTTAGTTTTTGTTTCTCAAACTGCCGATTATATTTTACCGGTTTCTGCAGCCATACTTCAGGACAGATTAGGATTGTCTACCAACTGTATGGCTTTTGATGTTCCTTTGGGATGTTCAGGATATGTTTACGGAATGTCAATAATAGCGGGTATGATGAAAGCAACCGGATTAAAAAAAGGATTGCTTCTGGCCGGAGATACCAGCAGTAAACTACTTTCTAAATCGGATAAAAGTACAGTTCCGCTTTTTGGAGACGGAGGCAGTGCCACTGCATTTGAATTCGATGAAGATGCGGCGGATTTACTTTTTGACTTAGGTACTGACGGTTCGGGTTACAAAACAATAATTGTAAATGACGGTGGGTCCAGAAACAGAATCAATGCTGATTCATTAACGTATCAGACTATTTCACCCGGAATCGAAAGAAATGCCTGCCAGTTGATCCTGGACGGAATGGACGTTTTTAGCTTCGGAATATCGCAAGCCCCGAAAACGGTCAATAAACTGATTGAAAAATTTGAGATAGATAAGGAAACAATCGATCATTTTGTATTTCATCAGGCCAATTTAATGATGAATAAAATGATCGTTAAAAAATTAAAATTACCGGTTGAAAAAGTGCCCTATTCCCTAAAAGAATTTGGAAATACCTCTTCTGCAACAATTCCGTTAACTATCGTAGCAGCCATAAAAGACAAGCTGAACAACGCTACCCAGGATTTGATCCTTTGCGGATTTGGAGTTGGTTTATCCTGGGGAACAGCAAAAATAACATTGAAAAATGCTGTAATTTCAGACTTAATTGAACTATGATAAAAAACCTAAATTATATAGATGAAGCCGTTTTTCAAAAAGAAAAATCTTTGTTTTTTAAGGAATCATGGATATTAGTTGCGCATAAAAATGAATTAGCAAACAACAATGATTTTGTTACTTTAGAATATTTTGGAAATAAAATATTTATCCAAAACTATAATGGTACCCTGAAATCTTTTCAGAATGTTTGTTTACACCGATTTAATACGATTCATGAAGAACCTTATGGAAACAGGGTTTCTTCCTGTTTATACCATAACTGGACATATGGAAAAAAAGGAAACGTAATCGGATTAATGTGTCGAAATTCATTCGAGAAAGACGATATCAATGCATTGAGGTTAAAAGAATATGAAATTGATTATTGCGGTGATTTTGTTTTTATAAAATTAAACGATGAGCTGGACAGGAGTTTAAGCGATTATTTAGGAAACGTATTCAGTCCCTTAGCAGAAATCAGCCATCATTTTGGGGCAAAAACCATCGATTATACCATTGAGCATAAAGTCAACTGGAAACTTTTGGTAGAAAATGTACTGGAATGTTATCACTGTACTTCCGTTCATGAAAATTCATTTGCAAAAATGGGTTTTGGATCGGTCGCTCCCGAAAAATTTGATTTTTTTGAGGCGCACAGCTGGTGTGAATTTCCAAAAGGAGAAGATATCAAACCAAATAAAATCATAGAAAAAACATTAGCCGACAGAACTTTCAAAACACAGGGTTATTTGCATTTTTACAGTTATCCCAATGCATTTATAAGTTCAGTAGAAGGAAAAGGATTTTATTTTGGATTCATGTTTCCGGAATCACCTTCAAAAACCAATTTAAGAGTGCGTTATTTCGCTCCTAAATTTGAAAAAGAACCAAGCGAATCACAACAGAATATTATTGATTTCATTAACAACAGTTCCAACGAATCGTTGGATTTGGTTTTGAATGAAGACAAAAAAATAGTCGAAAATATTCAGACCAATCTGGTTCATTTTAAAGACAGTTCACCCCTATTCGGTGATGAAGAGTTCAGGATTTTAAAATTCTATGACTATTTTAATAAAAAAGAATTAAACGATATATAATGAATCCATTTGATTTATCAGGAAAAAAAATACTAGTAACGGGAGCTTCTTCGGGCATTGGTTACGAAACTTGTCTGGCCATTACAAGACAGGGAGGAACCTTTATAGCGATCGCCAGACGCCAGGATTTTCTCGAAAAATTAATTGAAGAATGCGGAAGTGAAAATAGTTTTATCGCAGCCGATTTATCTAAAATGGAAGATATTAAGGCTATTGTAGATACTATTGAAAATATTGACGGCATTGTGCATTCTGCAGGAATTGTATCCTTAGCCCCGGTTAAGTTCTATACGGAAGACCTAATGAACGAAATGAGATCCATAAATTTTGACTCGATTGTATATCTTGTAAACCTGATTTTCAAAAAGAAAAAAATAAACAAAGGAAGTTCTATTGTTTTGGTTTCGTCGATTGCAGGTTTGTTCGGAATGAAAGGAAACGGAATTTATGCCGCAGGAAAAGGGGCCTTGATTGCGATTTCAAAAGTTTGGGCAAGCGAATTTGCCAACAGTAAAATTCGCGTAAATTGTGTTTCGCCGGGAATGGTAAAAACAGAAATAACAGCAAGATCTATTGAAGATTTATCTTTGGAAGTCATTCAGCAAGATGAAAAAAAATATCCTTTAGGCTATGGTGACCCCGTTCAGGTGGCGAATCCGATTGTGTTTTTATTGGCTGAAGCCAGCAGCTGGATCACGGGACAGAATATAGTTTTAGACGGAGGAAGAACTTCAACGATATAAATTACAATGAAAGCCAATATAAAAGCCATTTCGTATTATTTACCTGAATCAGTTTTATCCAATGATCTGATCCATCAGGAATTTCCGGAATGGGGTATTGAAAAAATCAGTGCAAAAACAGGAATCAATTCCAGACATATAAGTGCCAAAGACGAGTTTTCATCCGATATGGCGGTTAAGGCTGCCGAAAAATTATTCGCGGAGCATAATATCGACAAATCAGAAATTGATTTTTTATTGTTTTGCACACAGAGCCCCGATTATTTTTTGCCAACGACCGCCTGTATCATTCAGGAAAAATTAGGTCTGGAAACGACAATTGGTGCATTGGATTTTAACTTAGGATGTTCCGGTTTTGTGTATGGTTTAAGTTTGGCCAAAGGATTGATTGCGGGAGAAATGGCGAAAAATGTTTTGCTGATTACTTCAGAAACCTACTCGAAATTTATTCATCCCAAAGATAAAAGTAATAAAACCATTTTTGGAGATGCCGCTGCAGCAACACTTATTACGAGTGAAAAAGGATTTTGTTCTCTTGGGAACTTTATTTTTGGAACAGACGGTAAAGGTGCTGAAAACCTGATTGTAAAACAGGGTGGAATGCGTTTTCCGGTTTCCGATCAAAATGAAGATATCGTTGATGAATTTGGGAATGTCCGAAATGATAAAAATCTGTTTATGAATGGCGCTGAAATCTTTAATTTCACAGGTGAATTTGTTCCAAAACTGACAGAAGCCATTTTAGAAAAGTCCAATTTAGCCAAGGAAGATATTGATTTGTTTGTTTTTCATCAGGCAAATAAATACATGCTGAATCATTTAAGGAAAAAAATAAAAATCCCGGAAGAGAAATTCTTTATCGCGATGGAAGAGTGTGGAAATACAGTTTCCTCAACCATTCCGATTGCCTTATATGAAGCACAGAAGCAGGGAAAAGTAGCTGACAGCAAAAATCTAATACTGGCAGGATTTGGTGTCGGATATTCCTGGGCAGCCTGTAATTTAATAGTAGAATAATGAAGAATTTAATCATAATAGGAGCAAGAGGTTTCGGACGTGAGGTTTATGATCTTGCCGTACAATGTGCCGGATTTAATATAGAATACGTTATAAAGGGTTTTTTAGATGATAAATCAGATGCTTTAGCGGGTTTCGAAAATTATCCTGAAATTATTTCATCTGTCGAAGATTATGAAATTGTAGAAAATGATGTTTTCGTTTGTGCCTTAGGAAGTATCAAATGGAAAAAACATTATACCGAGCTAATTCTGAATAAGGGAGCTCAGTTTATTAATTTAATTCATCCAACAACAGCTCTGAACACAAATGCTGTTGTGGGGACCGGTCTGATTGCTTTCATGAATTCCAATATCAGTAACGATTGTACTATTGGCGATTTTGTGACCATACAAGGTTATGTAGGTTTAGGCCATGATACGAGAATCGATAAATGGTCGCATCTAAGCGCTTATAGTTTTACGGGAGGTTTCGTAGTATTAGAAGAAGAAGTGCTCTTAAATACCAGAGCTACGGTGTTGCCTCATGTAATTGTTCGTAAAGGAGCTACAGTCGGGGCGTCGAGTCTGGTTATTAAAAATGTAAAAGAAGGAATAACTGTTTTTGGCATTCCTGCTAAAAAACTGGAGTTCTAAGTTTTTTTAATGTGAGTTGAGAAATGTGAAAAGTAAAATGTAACTATAAAATAAAGGCTCTGTTATTGCAACAGAGCCTTTATTTTATAATTTAGTTTTTCAAAAAACGAAGCATCTTTAGATCGGATCTTTAAGATCTGCTTGTTTAATATTTTTTGAACATCAGAATCAAAATAGGTTTTCAGTTTCGTAAGGAAATTAATCATGATTATCCTTTGCTCGGCATCCTTTTTCGAAGACCAGTACGAGGTGTTATGAATACGGTAGACAGACATTAGTTTATCGATGTATTTTATTTTCCCATGCTGGGCATTTAGCATATGCAGAAAGTAATCGCCAATAGGAGCTTCACTGAAATACTTTGGCAATTCGCCAAAAAGATTGTTGCGATAAACGACGCTTGGTGTGTGAATATAATTGTTTTTGGCAAGATCCTTAATTGTGGAAACCTCCGGAATTCTCTTTCTCGGATTGTCTTCTTTCATCTCCGTATCGGTCAGTAGATACACATTATGAAAGCAAATACTAAAATCAGGATTGGCTTCTAAAAATTCAACCTGTACACTCAGTTTCTGATCGTCACACCAGTAATCATCCCCTTCGCATAAAGCGATATATTTTCCCGAAGCTTTCTCAAGAGCAGCAACAGAATTCGGCATCATTCCCAGATTAATTTCATTATTGTAGTACTTTACCTTGTGTCCGTTAGGATTACTGGCGATTGTTTCTTTAATAATGGCATCTGTGTCATCTGTTGAATTGTCATTAGAAATCACAAGTTCAAATTCAAAATCAGTATGCTGAGACAAGATGCTTTCTACTGCCTGCTTAATATATCTGGAGTGATTATAGGTAATCATTACAACACTTACAAACATCGTATTCAAGTTATTTTTTATTAAAAAGTTGTTTTACATCTTCGGTCATTCTGCTTTTTTCATTCATAACAAACGTTCTGAAAGCTGAAAATTCCTGAAAAACTTCTTCATAATTATTCATCGTATGATTAATTAATTCAATTACTTTTTCAGGCTGCCTGTCATCGGCATGCAGTTTATATTTTTCGGGTATTCCCAAATCTTCTTTAAATGCCGAAGTACCATCACGGCCTGTTAGCAAACAAACACCTGAAACAAGTCCTTCTCTGGGAATTTTATCACGGCCTGGAAAATAACCAAAATCAATATGAAGTTTGGTTTTTCGTAAAGTATCTCTCATTTCCTCTCTCGTCATGCCGGACAATGGTGTCCATTGGTATTGAGGAAGAAGTTCCATGTATTTTTCGATCTTATCCAGTCCTTTTTTAGGATTGTAGGTAATGATATTTTCTTTTGTGAAAGTTTCAGGAAGATTGTCAAAGAAAAGTTCCGTCACATAATCACATAAGTAAGCGATTTCATTGTCAAGTTTTTTGGTCAGTAAAAACTCTTTTGTTCTTTGGGACTGATACCAGTGTGTTACCGTTTTATTAGGTTCAAAGCGATATTCGGTATGTTTATAAGGAATAAAAATCTTTCTGATCCAGTTTTTCTTCTTTTCTCTGCTGTTCATTAAAACCTCATAAAAATCAAGGCTTAACCACCATACTTTTTTCTCCGACAAAGGATATTTGGCAATAAGATTGGTCATTGATTCCGGTATGATAATAACATTATCAACGCTGTCTTTTATTCTTCTTACATACGGGACATTGTAATTTTTGTAAAAAGGATGAACAGGATCTTTTTTGTATTTGGTGTATAACATTTTTGCATTATATCCCAGTGAATTAAGAATGTAACCCAACTGATGTAATGCTTCCGGCCCTCCGGTAGCTTTTTTGGGAGGACAGATGATATATATATATTGTGACATAGTTATTTGGAGATATTATTATAAACTACATTTTTAATCCAACCCTCTAAAGTGTATTTATTAAAAATTTCTTCAGGTATTTTTTGATATTCTTTTTCGAAAAAGGAAACCGGGATATCGGGATTTTTTTCATCAATCACCAAAATGTTATTCGGATTGTAAAAATCGTAATTCACAATATCTGAATTGGTGGTGATTAACTTTTTCTGAAGCCCGATGCTTTCAAATACGCGGAAGGTTAATCCAATTTGTTTTTTGCGGTTAATATCAAGTAAAACCTGAGAACGGCTTATGTATTCATTTATTTCTGATAAAGGAATATGATTGGTAATAAATTCAATCGTTGACGTCCTTCTCTGAAACTTTTTGTTATACACAAATATCTTATGCGTAATATTTTTTGCTTTTAAATCACTGGCAATTTTAGAGAGAATGGAAAGCCTTTTGTCTTTAGATATGATGTTGAAAACCTGATATTCAAATGGTTTTTCGTTTCTGACACAGGTCGAGTTGTAAATCCAATTGGTACCGAATTTTAAATTATATTTTCTGCAGTCTTCTTTCTCAAAAGAAAAAACTTCATCAAAATGCGGAATAACCCGAATTATCTTTGGACAGCGATGTGTGTTGTCGTTAAAATAAGCGATAGTTTTTTTTCCGTATTTTTTTAATTCCGCAACACTCTTCGGATCGATAAAATCTCCTTTAATCACGACGATTACATCCTGTATTTTATCAATTTCTTTTAGGTTTTCAATTATTTTTTTACCGAAATACATGGTCTTAAGATTTTTCTTAAGGAATGTTTTCAGGAAAAAATTATAAGCTCTGTAAAGTATACTCGAGTATTTATACTCGTATTTATTAAAATTAATGTGGTGTACATTATGGCCCTGTTGTTCTAAGGCAGTAGCGATATGATTATTGAATCCCCAATTATCAAGGCTTATTAAGGTTATGTGCATAATGTGAATTTGTTGAAACGACGACGCGAAATTAAGAAAAATTTAACAATAAAAGGTGGATTGTGATTTTGTTTGGAATTTTTATTTTGCTTCGATTTTACAAACACAAAAACCGCACCATTATTGCAGTATTTTTAGTATAATATTTTTTTGTAAATATTAAAATATTCGGCAGCCGATGTATCCCAGTTAAAACTGGCAGCTCTTTTTTTAAGGAGAGTTTCTTTTTCGGTTTTATTGTTTTCATGTTCTTCTAAACCTGTAAACAAAACTTCTTTCATGTATTCCGGATCAAAATTGGTCCAGTAATTCGATTCGCTTCCGCCAATTTCAGGAAGTGAAGTCCGGTCTGATAAAAATGTAGGTTTTCCAAAACTCATAGCTTCAATAGGAGGAAGGCCAAAACCTTCCCGAATCGATGGAAAAAGAAAAGCAGTACAGTTTTTCATATAATATTGCTTGCCCTCATCAGATACTTTTCCTGTTAGAAAAACCTGATTCGATAAGCCATTATCCACAATCATTTTTTTAATCTTTTCGCCGTATTTTTTGTTATCGTTTCCGGATATAATTAAGTTGAAATCTTTAATAAATTTCATCATGGTAATTATAGACTCATAATTTTTTCGCTCTATAAAATCCCCAATAGTGTAGAAAAAAGGTTTGTCTACAGGAACATTGGGCACATAGGCAGCAGTATTTAACAGCGTAGAAATTGGATTACCATTATAAATAACATACTCGGAAACATTCGGCACATCAAAAAAAGCATGGGTTTGTTTTTTTGCAAATTCAGAGATATAGGTAATGGCGGAGGCTTTCTTTAACTTAGCCTCAAAAAGGATGCTTAATTCCTGATTGTAATCGGAAGATCCTTCTTCAATAAAGTGGATATCATGAACGGTAAGTAAGTATTTATTGCAGTGAAAAGGCTCAACCTTTGTATTTTGATTTACAGAATGCCATAAATCATATTTTTTTCGTGTTCTGAAAAAACCTAATCTGGATAAGCTGGTATATTTGTGGTAATTGAATTTTTCGCCAAATTCACTTTCAAGAAGTTTTACATCCCTGGCATTGAGTGTTAGTTTCATATTCTCAAAATTCAATGCTGACAAACCTTTAATTAACTCATAGTTAAAAGTTCCTAAACCGCCCGCTCTGTTATTGATATTATGAGTTTCTAAAAAAACACTCTGATAATGTGGCATTATTTTTTTTTACGAAAATACAATATTAATTTGAAGAATTAAATTGTATACGTACTTTTGTTGGTTTATAACCAGACCCAATGAATTTTAAAATAAATCCGATTTTTGCTGACGAAACTACATCGATACTTGCTATTATTAAGGCATTTAATACCTCAGGAACGATCTTTGGTAATGGACAACGTAATATTATAAAGCTATTTGAATGGAATGATAAAACGATCAATATAAAGTCGTTTAAAATTCCAAATCTAATCAATAAAGTAGCTTATAAATATTTTAGAAAATCAAAAGCAAGACGATCTTTTGAGTATGCTACTGTTTTGCTCGAAAAAGGTATCGGAACGCCGCAGCCTATTGCATTTCTTGAAAATTTTAACTGGCTTGGGCTTAGAGACAGTTATTATGTGAGCGAACATTTAGTGACAGAACTGACTTACAGAGAACTGGTGGAAATTCCGGATTATCCCGATAATGAAAATATATTAAGGCAATTTACCCGATTTAGTTTTGATCTTCATGAAAAAGGAATTGAATTTTTAGATCATTCACCCGGAAATACCCTAATCAAAAAAAGTACAGAAGGCAAGTATGATTTTTTTCTGGTTGATCTCAACAGAATGGAGTTTCATGACACCATGACCTTTGAAATGCGAATGAAAAATCTGTGCCGCCTGACTCCCGTAAAAGAAATGGTTGCCGTAATGAGTAACGAATACGCCAAATTGTCCGGAGAATCGGAGCAAAAAACATTTGATACTTTATGGAAGTACACCGCTGATTTTCAGCAACAATTCTACAGAAAAAAACGTTTGAAAAAGAAACTTAAATTCTGGAAGAAGCAGTAATTTTTTGTAATTCTTTATATCGGATAAAAATACTATAAGCGTTTAAATAACAGATTGTAACTCCTTTCAGGCCGTCCAAAAATCCAAGACGAATTAAAAATTGATACAAAAAAGTATAAACAGGATGGAAAATCATCAGTAAAAGAGATGATTTCTGTCCTTTTTTTAGCTTTTCATTGGCCTTTAACAAGCCATATTGATGCATTTTCTTTTTATAATCCTCGTAACCCGAATAAGAAAAATGAATTAATTTATTTTTTAAAATAGAAATTTCCCCCTCCACGATTAGCTTTTCATGAACCATTCGGTCTTCGGTATACCGGCATTTTGTTTTATTAAAAAGCCTGAAAATCTTATCGGTTTGCCAGCCGCTAAAACGCAATTTCATGTTTTTGAACATAAAAGTACGGTAGATTAAATAAGCACTGGCTGGACTGTTACTATTGATTGTAGAAATAATTTCAGTTTTCAGATCAGGTGTTAAACGCTCATCGGCATCTATAAACAATATCCATGAATTTCTGGCCTGGTCTAAGGCAAAATTACGCTGAGAAGTATAATTAAGGAACTGATTCCGGATTAATCGAACATTAGTAAAAGACTCAATTATGGGCACGGTCTGATCGGTGCTAAAAGAATCAACTACAATTATTTCGTCAGCAAAATCGATATCCTCCAGTAGTGATTTTATATGCAATTCTTCGTTAAGAGTAATAATCAAAACGGATAACTTTTGCTTTTCAATAGTATTCATCTAATGATTTTTACTGTTCTCCATTTTTATATTCCTGAAAATAAGTATCCAGTTTTTCAAGCATTAATGATAGAGGATATTCATCATAATACTCAAAAGTATGCTCTTTGATATATTGCTCAGTATGCTGCTCGTATATTTCCGGTTTTAAATCTTTTAGGTGAATAGAAGAGTGTTTGGCTTCATTTTCAAATAATTGCCAGGTCTCTTTTCGCACTGAAGGTGTAAAAATAGAGAAAGTAGGGATGTCAAGGGCCTTTGCCATATTCACAGCACCGCCTTCATTTCCGATCAGCATATCACATTGTGAAAGTAAAGCCAGAAACGGACGTAATTCTGTACAATATAAATCAAAAATGATGTGTTGTTTGGTCGCTTCAGCACAATAATTATATACTTCAAGGGCCAGTTCTTTTTGATCCGGGATATAATTAAAAATAATTTTGGCATTGGTTTTGGCAACCGTAAAATCAATGATTTTTGCCATCCCCTCCAAAGGATAGGTTTTATAGACTTCGCTGCCTAAAATTCCAAACATAATCAGAGGATTGTCTTCAGTATTGATGTTGTACTTTTTGAGAAGATTTTTGGCCTCTTCAATTTCAGATTCTTTCAGGAAAATCTTCGGTTTTACATCTGTGATTTTTTCAGAAATAAAAGGCTGAAGAAGCAGCAACCTGTTTTCGATTGCCAGTCCGTGTTCGGATTCTACAGCATCAAAACGTTCGTAAGTATAATTATAGAATATTTTGGTATACCATTTACGATACGAAACTTTATACTTTGCTCCTGAAAATAGGGTAATCAGATTAGTCTCTAATTTAGAGTACACATCAATGACAGCATCGTATTTTTTTCTTCGAATCTGGAAAATAAATTTAAATAAGGAAGGAATAGATTTTCTCACCTTATTCGTTAATGGAATAATAGTGTCAATATTTGGATTTTCTTTTAGTACATCAACAGAATTTGGATAGCACATATAATCAATTGCGGCATCCGGAAACTTTGTTTTAAGGTTGTTACAAATTATGGTACTGGTTAATACATCTCCAATTCTTTTTTGCTGAATGACTAATATTCTCATCTAATTTAAAATTCAATTGATGTGCGAAATTACGAATAATTATATCAAGTGTACAAACTCCTGATAAGATATAAGGGAACTAAAATAAAAATTTCTATTTTTGCAGCAAACAAATTTACTCCTCCCAAAATGAAAATTAGCGGTCTTGTCATTACTTTCAATGAAGAAAAAAACATTGGTAAATGCATTGATGCTTTACAAAAAGTCTGCGATGAAGTAATTATCGTAGATTCGTTTAGTAAAGACCGTACAGCTGAAATTGCCAGAGAAAAAGGAGCTGTAGTGATAGAACAGTCTTTTTTAGGAGACGGACCACAGCGTACACACGGTTTGCCTTATTGTAAAAATGACTGGATTCTGAATCTTGATGCAGATGAATTTCTGGACAAAGACGCTGAGGAATTTATATTAAATCAAAAATATTTAGAAGGGAACTACGACGCGTTCAGTTTCAGGGTTAAAAACTTTTTAGGAGATAAGCTTATCGATTTTTCCGGCTGGTATCCGGACCATAAAGTTCGTTTTTTTAATAAACAAACAGCAAGACCTTCAGATTCTATAGTGCATCAGAAAATAATAGCACAAAACGAGAAAAAAGTAGCCGTTCATATTTTGCACTACGGATGGGATTCTTTAGATCAGATTATTGCCAAAAAAAATCAATATTCAGGCTGGCACGCGCAGCAACTGTTGGATCAGGGAAAAAAGGTTAATTCTTTTAAACCCGTTCTTAACGGTACGGTAGCTTTTATTCGCTGCTACTTTTTTAAGAAAGGAATATTCAATGGTATCGACGGATTGTCTATTGCCATGATTCAGAGTTTTTTTTCTTACATGAAATATGCGAAGCTCTTAAAACTTCAGAAAAAACAAAAATAAATACTATAAATTTCAAATAAAAAATTCCAAATTCCAATTGATAAGTATTGGGATTTGGAATTTTTTTTATTTGGATTTTAAAACTTATACAGCAACATCGTATTCACGAAGCGCATTATTCAATGAAGTTTTTAAATCTGTAGAAGGTTTACGGGTACCAATAATCAGTGCACAAGGAACCTGAAATTCTCCGGCAGCAAATTTCTTTGTATAACTTCCCGGAATTACAACAGAACGTGCAGGAACATAACCTTTCATTTCAACAGGTTCGTCACCGGTAACGTCTATAATTTTAGTAGAGGCAGTAAGACACACATTAGCGCCAAGAACTGCTTCTTTACCAACGTGAACACCTTCAACAACAATACAACGGGAACCAATAAAAGCACCGTCTTCAATAATTACAGGAGCAGCTTGTAAAGGCTCCAGAACACCACCAATACCAACACCACCGCTTAAGTGAACATTTTTACCAATCTGTGCACAACTACCAACAGTAGCCCAGGTATCAACCATAGTTCCTTCATCAACATAAGCTCCGATGTTTACATAACTCGGCATCAAAATAACACCACTTGAAATGTAAGCTCCGTAACGCGCTACAGCATTTGGTACTACACGAATTCCTTTTTCAGCGTAACCTCTTTTTAGTAACATTTTATCGTGATATTCGAAAATACCCGATTCTAACGTTTCCATTTTTTGAATTGGGAAATACATGACAACTGCTTTTTTTACCCATTCGTTTACCTGCCATCCGTCACCAACCGGTTCAGCAACACGTAATTTTCCTGCGTCTAATAATTCTATAACTTCTCTGATAGCATCAGTTGTAGTAGTTTCTTGTAATAAAGCTCTGTTTTCCCAAGCTTGTTCAATTATCGTCTGTAAAGAATTCATAAGTTTTAATTTTTTGCAAAGATATAGTATTTGGCTAAAAGCAAAAAAGTAAAACCATTTGAAAATGTTACAGATGTAACTTTTTGTTTTTAATTTGATAAATAAAAACTTCAATACTAATGAAACTCAAAACAATGATTTTCGTTATCTGTTTTTTTACTGCCATAATATGATAAAAGTCAGATTTTGAATTTTTACTTCGGGTTAGTTTTGCTCCATAATTCAGAGTCTTAAAAATCGGAATTATCAAATACCAATTACCAATCCAAAACAAACAAACAAATTAATCTGTTGAGATATGAATCAGGAAAATCAGTTTCAGAACCGTACCATTATTGATAAGGAAGTTTCGTGGGATAAAACCCAGGTTATCATGAGTAAAACAAATGCCTTTGGTATTATAGAATATGCCAATGAGGTTTTTATAGACGTTTGCGGATACGAAGATTACGAACTTATGGGACAGCCTCATAATATTATCAGGCATCCGGATATGCCGAAAGTTATTTTTAAGGTGCTTTGGGAAAATCTTAAAGCGGGGAAAAACTTTCATGCCATTGTAAAAAACCTGGCAAAGTCAGGCAGATATTATTGGGTGATTACTGATTTTGAAATAGCCAAAGATGAAAATGGCGTGATTGTCAATTATTTTGGAAGAAGACAGGCAGTACCTCAGGAAGTTATCGCCATGCATATAGAACCCTTGTATAAAAAACTACTGCAAATTGAGGGTGTAAGCGGAATGGAATTTAGCGAAAAATACCTGATTGGTTTTCTGGAAGAAAAGAAAAGAACTTATGTTGAATATATCAAGGAACTGATCTTAGAACATGAAAAAGCGCAATCAAAATCCCTTCATCAGGAAGAAGAAGAAGAGGAAGACGAGAGAGGCTTTTTCGGTCGTTTATTTGGTAGATAATCCCATTTTTTTAGGTTTTAAATATTTGGTGGAAGTCCGTTTTGAGAAATCAAAGCGGATTTTTTTTGTAAAATGAAATATTTCTTTTCCCGTTTGTGCATTTTCCTTTCTATCTTTGATAAAAATTACAAAATGCCAAGAATTCTCTCCATAGATTACGGACAAAAACGTACCGGAATTGCCGTTACAGACGAAATGCAGATTATAGCTTCGGGATTGACAACCGTTCCGACCAACACTTTAATAGACTTCCTGAAAGACTATTTTGCCAAAGAAAAAGTCGAAGCCGTATTAATAGGCGAACCCAAACAAATGAACGGACTTCCGTCTGAAAGTGCTTCGGTAATCAAAGGATTTGTTACCCATTTTTCAAATATTTTTCCGGAGATGAAAGTAGTTCGTGTAGATGAAAGATTTACGTCAAAAATGGCTTTCCAGACCATGATAGATAGTGGGTTAAGTAAAAAACAACGCCAGAATAAAGGCCTGATTGATGAAATTTCTGCTACCATTATGCTTCAGGACTATCTTTCTTCTAAACGTTTTTAGCTGTAATAAGATTTAATTTTACTTTTTAGGAAAAAATTATAGTTTTCTAACTTTTATCATGTAAAAATTAGTTTTTTTTTGCGATTGAAAAAAGTACCTTTGCACTTTAAAAACAAATTACTGTTATGCCTGACAATACAATACGTTCCAATAGTGAAGTAGTGCTTATTGGAGCTGGAATTATGAGTGCAACTCTCGGATTAATTTTGAAGGAGTTACAACCCGATATTAAGATTGAAATTTACGAAAGATTAGATGTTGCTGCAGCCGAAAGCTCAGATGCATGGAATAATGCAGGAACCGGACACTCTGCCTTTTGTGAATTAAATTACACTCCCGAAAAAGCTGATGGAAGTATTGATCCTAAAAAAGCAATAAGTATAGCGGAATCTTTTGAAGTTTCCCGTCAGTTTTGGTCGTATTTAGTACAGCAAAATAAAGTTCCGTCTCCGGAAAATTTTATTAAAAGCGTTCCTCATATGAGTTTTGTCTGGGGAGATAAAAACGTTGAATATCTTAAAACACGTTTTGAAGCTTTACAAAGCAATCCAATTTTTGCTCAAATGTCTTTCAGTACAGATTTTGAACAGCTAAAACAATGGATGCCGCTTGTAATGGAAGGCCGTGAAAATAATGAAAAATTAGCAGCTACCCACATGTCTATTGGTACCGATGTAAATTTTGGTGCACTGACCAGAAGCATGTTTAATTATCTGGAAAAACTGGACGGTGTCTCTTTATACTTTAACCATGAGGTTAAAAAATTAAATCAGCGTGAAGATAAATCATGGAGAATTAA
This sequence comes from Flavobacterium circumlabens, assembly GCF_004345565.1. Lineage (GTDB taxonomy): Bacteria > Bacteroidota > Bacteroidia > Flavobacteriales > Flavobacteriaceae > Flavobacterium > Flavobacterium circumlabens. The sequence continues at coordinate 141,209 of NZ_SLWA01000011.1, forward strand.
AATCACCGATTTGTCTACAGGTCAAAAAAGAAAAGCATACACCAATTTTGTTTTTATAGGAGCAGGAGGAGGTTCATTGCCCTTATTGGAAAAAGCAAACGTTCCCGAAGGAAATGGCTACGGAGGTTTTCCCGTAAGCGGACAATGGTTAAAATGTACCAATCCGGAAGTCATTGCAAAACATCAGGCAAAAGTGTACGGAAAAGCAAGTGTCGGAGCACCTCCAATGTCGGTTCCTCATATAGATACACGTGTAATCGATGGCGAAAAAGCACTTCTTTTTGGGCCTTTCGCAGGATTTTCGACACGTTTCCTGAAAAACGGATCTTACCTGGATTTACCGTTATCTATCAAAGCAAATAATTTAATTCCGATGTTATCAGCGGGATTTCATAATATACCCTTAACTAAATATCTAATTGATCAGGTGCGTCAGTCTCCGAAAGACAGAATGCAGGCACTTCGTGAATACTTGCCAACGGCACGTTCTAAAGACTGGAAATTAGAAAGAGCCGGACAACGTGTTCAGGTGATCAAGAAAGACGAAAAAGAAGGCGGGATTTTAGAATTTGGTACAGAAGTAATCAATACGCATGACGGAACTTTAGCTGTTTTGTTAGGAGCTTCCCCGGGAGCCTCTACAGCGGTTTCTATCATGATAGATTTAGTAAGCAGATGTTTTACCAATCAGATGAAAACGCCGGAATGGGAAGAAAAAATGAAGAATATGATTCCTTCTTACGGTAAAACCTTAAATGACAATCCGGAACTTTTAGCAGCAACCAGAAAACATACTGCAGAAGTTTTAAAACTAAACAATTAGAATCATATCGTATCGCTATAAACAACAAATCCAGATGAATTAATCTGGATTTGTTGCTTTTATATCTTTCGTAATTTTTAATATTTTTTCTGCCAGATTACTCATCCAGATCAATTGTTCAATAACCATTTGCGCTTCCTGCATCTTGGCCTGACGCGTTTCTTTATCCAGTTCGTCATCTGTTGCCAGACGTGTGAAATTAATACGTTTCAATTCTTCAAATTGTAAAGTCACATCTTCTTTATCAAAAAAAGTATCGGTGAGAACGGTTTCATTTTTTAAAATTGAAATCGAATGATCTAAATTCAATAATATGGTTTTTATAATATAATTAAAGGATTCCGACGCTGATGTTGTCTGGTGCGACTGAATATAAGTCGATAACGAAGCCAGGGCAGAAAGCAGGGAATGATTCAGCACGACCAGTTTATTCACCAGCGGAAGGGTTTTCTGCTTAGATTTCGGTTCCTGCATCATACGCTGAAACGAGGTCATCAAATTGCCAATTTCCACAAAAGCATTCTTTCTCGATAATCGGTACGAAGTGGGCGTTTCTCCTTTTTTATTATAAAAATCTGCAATTTCCCTCAGGTAATTTCTATTGGCACGAATCGAATTTTCAATATGTATCGGAGTATTTATAAACTCCCAGGCAGGCCATAAAAACTGGTTGGCAAGAAAAGCCAGAATAGCTCCCGTGAGCGAATCCAATATCCTGAACTGAATTACTTCTACAATATCCGGAGTCAGAATACCGTAAATAAAAACGACATACATCGTTACGAAAGTGGCACTTATTTTATAATTAATCTGTGTAAAAGAAATACCTAGAAGCATGCAGATAATAGAAAAGATGCTCAGGGCAATATGGTTTTGAACCAGCGATACAATCCCGAATGCCAGCAGGCCGCCTAATACAGTTCCGAAGATTCTGTTGTAAGAGCGCTCTTTTGTAAGTCCGTATCCCGGACGCATGATGACAACGATAGTCAGTAAAATCCAGTACACATTCTGAAAAGGAAGAAATTTTCCAATAAAAAAACCAATCAGAATAGTAATCGTCAACCGAAGCGAATGTCTGAAAATAGAAGATGAAAAACTCATGTTCTCCGTCAGTGTGCGCAACGGATAATATTGCGGGGTCAAAAACTTTTCGAGCTCTTTATCCTTGTCTTTTAATTTATAAGACTGCATGGCAAGCGAAAAAGCCCTTTGGATAATCTTGATTTTCCCAACTTGATTTTTAGCATATTTCAGCATATTGGTCAGCATCAGAACACCTTCGCCGGCTTCCTCTTTACCCAGACTTTTTTCATAATCAAAAATCGCAAATTCAAGCGCATCTATTTCATTTTTCAGGTCGTTTTTGTCTACGTAAGCAGCGATATGATTGACATTTTTAGAAAGTTTTTTTAAAGTCGAAGCCAGTTTATAAGCTACATTCTGATACGTTCGCAACACTTCGGGATGTTTATCAAACTTTTCCAATAGTTTGTTATGATCAAACGACGTATATAAGGCCAATTCCTGAATTTCAATCAAAGTAATAAAGACAAGCAGCATTTTTCGATTCTGACTTGTGGCGGCAGAAGTATTCTGGTTGCCAATTAAAACCTTTCTCAGATCCTCATTGATTAAATTCAATTCAACCTGAAGTGCCAGTTGTTTCTCCGTTATCTTTTCACGATTGGCTTCAGGGCTCCATAAATCGCCTCTTAATTTTAAATATTTGGCTGTTAACTTTATGCCTTCCGCAATTTGTAATTCCACATATTTATAAGGCTGTACAAAATGAAATACCAGAGATACAATCAAATATAAAATACCGCCAACAAAAATAAAACCCGAATATTCAACAGCATCCCAGCCTTCGTGCAAATGTCCAAAAGATAATGAAATAGAAAGCAAAGCAGAAAACGACACTAAGGTCGCTCGTTGCCCGTAAACAGAAATCATACAGCATAAAAACAGCAGTAAACCTAAAAAAGGATAAAATAACAGCGGAAAAGGATAGGCAAGATTGACCAGTAAATTAACTCCCGAAACGATAAGTGAAGCCACAATAAGACCTTTTATCTTATGCACCAAAGTGCTCGGAATATCACTCGGATAAGTATAGAAAGCCCCTAAAGCAATCGTAAAACCGATTTCAAAATGTCCCAGAAAGTTTAAAATTACAACCGGAACAACGGAGGCAATCGTTACTTTTGAAGCATTTAGAAAAGAGGTACTATTGGTGAATTTCGTGACACGATCAAACATATATTGTGGTTTACAAGCAAAGGTAAGAATTGTACGAATTATTTTGGCACAATTATAGCTGAGTTTTTAATAAGCATGCAAAATTGATATTAATATGTGGTTTAGAATTATTCATTGACTATTTTTTACTATTTTTGCCAGCTGAATTATGAAAATAAAATTCAGTGTTTTCAGTAGATAATACATAAAAAAATACAAATGATTTTACCAATTGTAGGATACGGTGATCCTGTTTTAAGAAAAGTAGGTGAGGCAATTACGCCTGAGTATCCAAACTTAAAAGAGATTTTAGCAAACATGTATGAAACCATGTACAATGCTTATGGCGTTGGGCTTGCTGCACCACAGGTAGGGATGGCAATTCGTTTGTTCGTAATCGATACAAATCCTTTTAGCGATGATGAAGATTTATCAGCAGAAGAACAAAATAAATTAAAAGGGTTCAAAAAAACTTTTATCAATGCCAAAATTGTTAAAGAAGAAGGTGAAGAGTGGAGTTTTAACGAAGGCTGTCTGAGTATTCCTGATGTTCGTGAGGATGTTTACAGAAAACCAACCGTTACAATTGAATATTGCGAAGAAGACTTTATAATGAAAACAGAAGTTTTTGACGGTTTGATTGCAAGAGTCATTCAGCACGAATACGATCATATCGAAGGCGTTTTATTTACAGATAAAATATCTTCTTTAAAAAAGCGTTTGATTCAGAAGAAATTAAAAAACATTACAGAAGGCAAGACTTTTCAGGATTACAAAATGAAATTTGCTGCTGCCAAAAAAGGGAGATAATTATTTTTGACAAATATTATAGACGATAAAAAATAAACGAAATTCTTAATACAAATTATAATAAACATGAATTTAGAAAAAATATTAGCTGTTTCCGGGAAACCAGGTTTATATGCTTTAAAAGTACAGACTCGTACAGGATTTGTAGCTGAATCATTAACAGATGGAAAAAAAATCACTGTAAGCTTAAAAAGCAATGTAAGTTTATTGTCTGAAATTTCAATTTATACGCAGGATGGCGAAAAACCATTGACTGAAGTAATGCAACTTATTGCTGCTAAAGAAAACAAAGGTCAGGCGATTTCTCACAAAGAAGATAACGCAACTCTGGCTGCTTATTTTAAAGAAGTTTTACCTGATTATGATGAAGAAAGAGTATATCCGTCTGATATTAAAAAAGTATTAAACTGGTACAATACACTTCAGGCAAAAGGTTTAGTGACTGATTTGGCTCCGGCTCCTACTGAAACTAAAGAAGAAGCTCCGGTTGCAGAAGAAAAGCCGAAAAAAGCACCGGCAGCTAAAAAAGCACCAGTGAAAAAAGAGGCTACTAAAAAAGAAGAATAGTAAGTTTTACATTCAAAATATAATAATCCTGTTAAGATGTTTTCCTGACAGGATTTTTTACTTTTACAGCATTCGGACATAAACCAAAAAACACTTCAAAAATGAGTAAAGAACTTCAACTTCAGGCTTTCGAAAGGTTATTAATTATCATGGATGAACTTCGTGAGCAATGTCCGTGGGATAAAAAACAGACTTTACAAACGCTGAGACATTTAACGATTGAAGAAACCTATGAATTAGGAGATGCCATTCTGGACAATGATTTGAATGAAGTTAAAAAAGAACTTGGCGATCTATTATTACATATTGTTTTTTATGCTAAAATAGGCAGCGAAACCAACGATTTTGACATCGCTGATGTCTGTAATGAAATTTGCGAAAAACTAATTCATCGTCATCCGCATATTTACAGCGATACAGTCGTGAAAGATGAAGAAGAAGTAAAGCAAAACTGGGAAAAACTGAAACTTAAAGAAGGAAAAAAATCTGTTTTGGAAGGCGTTCCGGGAAGTTTACCGGCTTTGGTAAAAGCAAGCAGAATTCAGGACAAAGTAAAAGGCGTAGGTTTCGACTGGGAAGAACCACATCAGGTTTGGGATAAGGTGCAGGAAGAATTAGAAGAGTTACAGGAAGAAGTAAAAGCAGGGGATCAGGATAAGATTGAAGCTGAATTTGGAGATGTATTATTTTCCATGATTAATTACGCCCGATTTTTAAATGTAAACCCCGAAGATGCTTTAGAACGCACCAATAAAAAGTTTATTAAACGTTTTCAATACCTCGAAAGCAAAGCAGGTGAACTCGGAAAACCGCTGATGGATATGACGTTGGCCGAAATGGACGTATTTTGGAACGAAGCGAAAAAATTATAATTATTCCGCTAGTTTCTTTAAGGCTTTTACATTTTTAAGCACAATTTTTTTACCAACCAATTCAATTAATTCAAGCTTATTGAAATCTGATAATAACCGGATGCAGCTTTCGGTTGCAGTACCAATCATTCCGGCTAATTCTTCTCGTGTAAGCTGAACTTTTAAGGTTTTATCAGTGTTCTCGCCAAAAGTAGCATGAAGGTACAATAAGGTTTCGGCCAGCCTTTGTTTTACTGTTTTTTGTGCCAGTGCAATCTTATCGTTTTCAGATTCTTTCAAATCCTCACAGACCGTTTGCATCAGGTTCATTGAAAACTGATTATTGTTGTTGAAAAAATGGATGATCTCAGCTTTTGGAATAAAGCAAACTTCCATGTCAGCCACAGCTTTTGCCGATAAATTAGCCGGTTCATTGCTAATCATGGAACGCTGTCCTAAAAGCTCTCCGGATTTAACGAGTTTTACAATCTGATCTTTTCCGTTAGCACTTAATTTGGAAAGTTTTCCAATTCCGTCTTTCACACAAAAAACACCATTAGTGATTTCACCTTCCTCAAAAATGGCTTCCCCTTTTTTTATGCTATAAGTTGTCTTACTGTTAGCCAATTTAATAACCTCTTCTTTATTCAGAGCTTTTAGAGAAGTAAGCTGTCTTACGATGCATTGATCACATTTATTCATGGCAAAAAGTATTTCCTGCAAAATTAACCATTATTCGCGTTAGAAGTCCTAATTATTACAGAAAATGCAGGAAATAATTTATTAACTGTATTTTATCTTTTTTGTTTTAAGAAATTTAAAATTATAATTTATCGGAGTATGATAAATGTCATATTTAAAATCTTTTACAATTTATAAACTTTGCATAAGTTAAAAAAAACAAATTATGAGCGAGCAAAGTTGTTTTCATTGCGGGTTAATTATTGCCAAAAATGAAGAAGTCAATTTTGATGAAAAAAGGTTTTGCTGTAACGGCTGCAGGACCGTTTATGAAATTTTCAGCCTTCATGATTTAACTTCCTATTATGATTTTGAAAAATCACCCGGTGCTACTCCACAAGATATTCAGGGTAAATATGACTTTCTGGAAAATGAAACGATACTATCTAAAGTATTGGAGTTTCAGGAAGGAAATACCGCTATTGTCTCCTTAAATATTCCGCACATACATTGTAGTTCCTGCATTTGGATTTTAGAAAATCTTAATAAAATTCAATCCGGAATAAGTATCTCTCAGGTTAATTTTCCGGAGAAGAAAGTCAGAATTACTTTTAATTCGAATCTTGTTTCGCTTAAAACCATTGTTTATCTGTTAAGCTCCATAGGCTATGAACCTTATATTAGCCTTGAAAACTATGAAACAGGTAAAAATAATGTAGACCGAAGTCTGACTTACAGATTAGGAGTCGCCTTTTTCTGTTTCGGAAATATCATGTTACTATCATTCCCGGAATATTTTGAAATTAAGGAGTTTTGGCTCGATAATTATAAACCATTCTTCAGGGCTTTGATTTTCATGTTGTCGCTGCCTAGTTTTTTATATGCGGCAAGCGGTTATTATGTTTCAGCTTACAAGAGTATAAAAGCCGGAATGCTCAACATTGATATTCCTATCGCCCTGGGAATTATTGTGATGTTTATCAGAAGTACTTTCGATATTGCAATGAATTATGGCCCTGGCTTTTTTGATAGTCTGACAGGTCTGGTTTTCTTTATGCTGCTCGGAAAAATGTTTCAGATTAAAACCTACAGTTTTTTAAGTTTTGAAAGAGATTTTAAATCCTATTTTCCTATTGCAGTTACCCGCATTAATCCCAACGCATCCGAAGAAAGTGTTCCGGTCTATGATATCATAAAAGGAGATCGGTTAATTATCAGAAATCAGGAATTAATTCCGGTTGATGGTATTTTAATGAGCGAAAAAGCCGAAATCGATTACAGTTTTGTGACAGGTGAAGCTGTTCCGATTACCAAAAAATCCGGTGATAAAGTTTTTGCCGGAGGAAAACAGATTGGAAAAGTAATCGAAATGGAAGTTTTGCATTCCGTTTCACAAAGTTATCTGACACAGTTGTGGAGCAATGAGATTTTTCAAAAAAATGTACAGCAAAAGCATAAAACGATTACCGATGCTATTAGCCGTTATTTTACTCCTATATTATTATTAATTGCACTTGCTGGTTTTGGATATTGGATTTTTATTGATGCCAATACAGCTTTTAATGTTTTTACTGCCGTACTTATCGTAGCATGCCCTTGTGCATTGGCATTGACAGCACCTTTTACTTTTGGAAATATCCTCAGGATTTTGGGAAAACAGAAATTATACCTGAAGAATGCTTTGGTTATTGAACAATTAGCAAAAGTAGATACCATAGTTTTTGATAAGACCGGAACAATTACAACCAATAAAAAAGCAACTATCAATTATGAAGGAAGTGTAATTTCTGCTGAAAATCATATCCTGATAAAAAATGTACTTCGCGCATCAAATCATCCGTTAAGCAGAATGTTATATGATTTTCTGCCTGAAAACAGAAAAATAAAAACAGATGATTTCCAGGAAATAACAGGAAAAGGAATTCAGGCTACTGTTGATAATAAAGTAATCTGTATTGGCTCTTCAGAATTTGTTGGTGCACCCGTTCCTGAAAGGTCAGAAACAGAAAAAACTTCCCTGCATATTAAAATAGATTCTGTTTATTATGGTAGGTTCGTTTTTCAGAATCAGTATCGTGATGGTCTGGAAGAGCTGTTTTTATCTTTAAGTAAAAAGTATCAGATAAAAGTGCTTTCGGGTGATAACGACGGCGAAAGGGCCAATCTGGAAGCGATACTTCCTCAAAATACAGAATTAATCTTCAATCAAAAACCGGAACAAAAACTGGAGTTTATCAGAAGCCTGCAGGAAAGAGGTCAGAATGTAATGATGGTGGGAGATGGCCTAAATGATGCAGGAGCTTTGGCCCAAAGTAACGTCGGAATTTCGATCTCTGAAAATGTCAATGTTTTCTCACCCGCCTGTGATGCAATTTTAGATGCTGCAGAGTTTTCCCGATTAGACTATTTCTTAAAACTTTCGCATAAATCAATCCTTATCATCAAAATGAGTTTTGGCTTATCCTTACTCTACAATATTGTTGGATTATCCTTTGCGGTAACAGGTAATCTTCTTCCTTTGATAGCGGCTATTATTATGCCGTTAAGTACAATTACAATTGTGAGTTTTGTAACACTTATGTCTAACTATTTCAGCAATAGTAATTTGGATGATTGCAATTAGAAAATAGATTATTTTTTAAAAATTAACATTTATCTTCTGTCATGATAATTATCATATTTTATCTGCCTGTAACGCAATAATTTTGTTAACATAAATTTTAAGGTATGAGTGTCATTTATCTATTAATTACAGTAAGTATTTTCGTAGCAATCGGTTTCTTTATTGCTTTTATTATCGCTGTCAAATCGGGACAGTACGATGATGATTATACGCCTTCGGTCAGAATGCTTTTTGACGACGAAACAAAAATTACTCCCAAAAAAAATAAATCAACAAACGAAGAAAAACAAATCTAATTATGGAAATGGAACAGTTTTATTATGACAACAAAATTGTAAAAAAATTCATTTACGCTACGATCCTATTCGGAGTCGTCGGAATGCTTGTCGGGCTTACATTAGCAGTGATGTATCTTTTTCCTAACATGACCGACGGAATTCCGTGGTTAAGCTATGGTAGATTGAGACCCTTGCATACAAACGCTGTAATTTTCGCCTTTGTTGGTAATGCCTTTTTTGCAGGTTTGTATTATTCGCTGCAGCGTTTGCTAAAAGCCAGAATGTTTAGCGACCTTCTAAGTAATCTTCATTTTTGGGGATGGCAGTTTATTATAGTAGCCGCTGCAATTACGTTGCCTTTAGGATATACCTCTTCAAAAGAATATGCTGAGCTGGAGTGGCCGATTGATATTGCAATCGCACTTATTTGGGTGGTAATGGGTATTAATATGATTGGTACCATATTGCGCCGTCGCGAGCGTCACTTGTATGTGGCTATCTGGTTTTATCTGGCCACATTTGTTACCGTTGCCGTTTTGCATATTTTTAATAATATCGAACTGCCGGTTTCAGCGTTAAAAAGTTACTCCGTTTACGCCGGAGTTCAGGATGCCTTAGTACAATGGTGGTACGGACATAATGCCGTTGCTTTTTTTCTGACCACACCATTTTTAGGCCTGATGTATTATTTCATTCCTAAGGTAGCCAACAGGCCAGTTTATTCGTATCGTTTATCGATTATACATTTCTGGTCCTTAATCTTTATTTATATCTGGGCAGGACCACACCACTTATTGTATTCTGCTTTACCCAATTGGGCTCAGAATTTAGGAGTAGCATTTTCTGTAATGCTGATCGCTCCATCCTGGGGAGGTATGATTAATGGTCTGTTAACGTTGAGAGGTGCCTGGGATAAAGTTCGTGAAGAACCGGTTTTGAAATTCTTTGTAGTAGCAATTACAGGATACGGAATGGCCACTTTTGAAGGCCCGATGCTTTCCTTAAAAAATGTAAATGCTATCGCCCATTATACCGATTGGATTATTGCTCACGTACACGTTGGGGCTTTAGCCTGGAACGGATTCATGTCATTTGGTATTATTTACTGGCTCGTTCCAAGAATGACCAAAACTAAATTGTTCTCAAATAAACTGGCCAATTTTCATTTCTGGATCGGAACTTTAGGAATTATCCTTTATGCTTTACCAATGTATGTTGCTGGTTTTCTTCAGGCATCCATGTGGAAACAATTTAACCCGGATGGTACTTTAACGTATGGGAATTTCCTTGAAACAGTAACTCAGATTATGCCAATGTACTGGATGAGGGCCATCGGTGGTACTTTGTATTTGGTGGGTATGCTTATATTAGTTTATAATATTATAATGACAGTAAGAGCAGGTGAAACCGTGGAAGACGAACTAGCTCAGGCTCCCGCTTTACAACGAATCAGTACAAACAGGCTTAAAGGAGAAAAATTCCATTCCTGGTTAGAAAGAAGACCAATTCAGTTAACCATTTTAGCTACAGTCGCTATTTTAATTGGAGGAATAATTCAGATTGTACCAACAATTATGGTCAAATCAAATATTCCAACCATTTCAAGCGTAAAACCTTATACACCATTAGAACTGGAAGGACGTGATTTATACATCCGTGAAGGCTGCGTTGGCTGTCACTCACAATCAGTTCGTCCGTTTAGAAGTGAAGTAGAACGTTACGGACCACAATCTAAGGCAGGTGAATTTGTTTATGATCATCCGTTTCTTTGGGGATCAAAACGTACGGGGCCTGATTTGCTGAGAGTGGGAGGAAAATATAATGATAATTGGCATTTTAATCACTTCTGGAATCCGCAAAGTACTTCGGCAGGTTCAATTATGCCGGGTTATAAATGGTTGTTTGATAATAAACCAATGGATATTTCATTAACTCAGAGAAAAATGAAAGCAATGGTTTCACTTGGGGTTCCTTATACAGATCTCGAAGTAGCAAACGCACAAAAGACCTTAAGAACTCAGGCATTGGCTATAGAAAAAAACTTAGAGAGTGATCCTGATTTTGTAAAAAGCTATGAGGATAGTAAGAAAAAAGCAGCTGCTAAAGGTGAAAATTTCACCCCAATGAACGAAAGGGAGATTGTAGCTCTTATCGCTTACATACAAAGACTCGGTACCGATATTAAAGTAAAAGAAACCGCTAAAAAATAAAGCTATGTTCGAACAGATAAAACACAATATGGAGAATATCAAGGGTATAGAAATTTACCCGATTCTTTCCCTTCTGATATTCTTTTTCTTTTTCGTAGGCTTAGGCTTTTGGGTGTTCTCTTATAAAAAAGAAAAGATACAGGAAATGAGTGAAATTCCTTTAGATGAAGGATTAGTTTAATTTCAAAAGATAAATAAAATGAAAAAATTTTTCCCGATATATGTAAGAGTCCCTGTAATTTTCTTCATCGTTTTTGCTTTGATGGAATATTTTATAGACTCCGGTGACAGGCCTGCTTTTATAAAATACCCAATGGTTTCGGTCTTTTTATTTGTATTTGTTTTTATTCTGATTGCTATCGAAATTACGTTGAGCGCTGTTAATCGTGTGATGTACCAATTGATGACACCGGAAGAAAAGGCAAAATTAGAGTACGAAAACAGTCTGACTTTAAAGGAAAGCAGCTGGTATAAAAACCTGATGCAAAAACTAACGAAGACACAGCCAATTGAAAGAGAAGGCGACTTATTAATGGATCATGATTATGATGGTATTAAGGAATTAGACAACAATTTGCCACCATGGTGGGTCTATTTGTTCTACATCTGTATTGTTTTTGGAGTAGTTTATGTGGCGCGTTATGACGTTTTCGGAGGAGATGATCAGGAAATCGAACTCAAAAAAGAAATGGCGCAGGCAAAAATTGAGGTAGAAGAATATCTAAAGACTGCTCCGGATTTAATGGATGAAAAAACAGTTGTTTTATTAACGGATGCACCAAGTTTAGATGCCGGAAAGGAAATTTTCACCACCAATTGTGCCGCTTGTCACCGTGCTGACGGAGGCGGGCAAATTGGACCAAATTTAACCGATAATCATTGGATATTAGGGGGTGGAATTAAAAATCTATTCCATACCATAACCAATGGCGGGCGTGACGGAAAAGGAATGATTTCCTGGAAAGGAACTCTAAAACCTAAAGAAATTCAAAAAGTCGCGAGTTATATTTTGTCTCTTCAAGGAAGTAATCCGAAAGACCCCAAGGAAGCTGATGGTGAAATTTGGGTTGATGAAAACATGCCAAAAAAGGATACGGCAGCAAATAAAGCGGTAGATAGTACTCAAGTTAAATAATAGAAAATCATGTCAAATTTACCAGACGAAGCATTTAGAGATACTATCGGAACAATTGATGAAGGTGGTAAGCGAAAATTTATTTTCCCTAAAAAACCGTCTGGTAAGTTTTATGAATACAGAAAATGGGTCAGTTATGTATTGCTTGCCATATTAATTGCGAACCCATTTATAAAAGTAAACGGGAACCAGTTTATGATGTTCAACGTTCTGGAACGTCGGTTTAATATTTTTGGGTTTCCATTCTGGCCGCAGGATTTTTATCTTTTTGTGATATCGATGCTTGTGGGAGTAGTTTTTGTCATCTTGTTTACAGTTGTCTTTGGAAGAATTTTTTGTGGATGGATTTGTCCCCAAACCATTTTCTTGGAAATGGTTTTCAGAAGAATTGAATATTGGATTGACGGAGATCGTGGAGCACAATTACGTTTATCTAGGCAAAAATGGGACACCGAAAAAATTCGTAAAAGAGTATTAAAATGGTTTGTATTTTTTTTAATTTCTTTCGGAATCGCAAATGTCTTTCTGGCTTATCTCGTCGGAAGTGACACATTATTCCTAATGATCAAACAAGGGCCAGTTGAACAGGCTAGTAATTTTATGGCACTGCTTATTTTTACAGCTGTTTTTTATTTTGTTTTTGTGTGGTTTCGGGAGCAGGTTTGTATTATCGCCTGTCCCTATGGTCGTTTACAAGGCGTCCTTTTAGATAATAAATCCATAAATGTAGCTTACGATTTTGTTCGGGGTGAAAAAAATACCGGTCGCGCAAAATTCAATAAAAAAGAAGACAGAGCGTCAACAGGAAAAGGGGATTGCATAGATTGTAACCAGTGTGTGCACGTTTGTCCAATGGGAATTGATATTAGAAACGGAACACAGTTAGAATGCACCAATTGTACCGCTTGTATTGATGAATGCGATGACATCATGGAAAATGTGGGATTGCCAAAAGGTCTTATCCGATATGCTTCTGAAGATGAAATCGAGAAAAAAGAACCTTTTAAATTCACTGCCCGAATGAAAGGTTACACAGCAGTCTTGTTTATTTTGTTAAGTGTTTTTGTAGGGATGTTGTTTTTAAGAACAGATGTTCAGGCTATTATTTTACGTTTGCCGGGCCAACTTTTTCAACACAAAGGAGATAAAATCAGCAATGTGTATACGTATAAGATTGTAAATAAAACGATGAAAGACTACAATGATATTCATTTTGAGTTAATAGAGCAGAAAGGCGATATTAAAAACGTAGGAAATCAACATTTTAAAGTACTGAAAGAAGGAATTTCACAAGGAACTCTTTTTATAGAAATTGATCAGGCGCTTTTAGAAAGTGACAAGACCAAAGTGAAAATCGGAATTTATAACGGGAAACAGTTGCTGGAAACTTCCACAACAAATTTTCTGGGACCAAGAAGTTTTAATTAAAAAAATAATACCATGAAAATTAACTGGGGAACAGGAGTAGTAATCGCTTTTGGATTATTTATGACCTTTATTCTGTACTTTGTTTTTGAAGTACAATCGAATAGTAAATACGATAACGACTTGGTTGTCGAAGAATATTACAAACATGATTCGCATTTTCAGGAAGAGATGGCACGAATTCAAAATGCACATGATCTAAAAGATAAACCTGCTATGGTTTATACGGCTGAAGGTTTGAAAATAACTTTCCCCAATACATTTGCAAGTGAAAAAATAAAAGGGAATGTATTGTTGTATCGTCCATCAAACAAAAAATTTGATTTTAATACCGCCATTAGCCTGACAGGCAATTCTTTGTTGATTTCTCATGAAAAATTAATTAAAGGAAGTTGGGATGTCAGTATGGAATGGCAATACAATGGAATAAAATATTTGTCTAAGGAAGTAATTTACGTAAATTAATAAAGAGCAAAATGTTGTATTCGGCTTTTATATTTGGACTGATTAGTAGTTTTCACTGCATTGGAATGTGTGGACCAATTGCTATGATGTTACCGGTCGATCGCCAGAATGAGGCAAAAAAAGTAACCCAAATTGTAACCTATCATTTAGGAAGATTAGCAGCTTATTCAACTATCGGATTAATTTTCGGGTTGTTAGGAAGGTTTTTTTTCCTGGCTGGTTTACAACAAAAACTATCGATTTTTATTGGTTTGGCCATGATACTTGTAGTTTTGATCCCGGAAAAAATATTTTCAAAATACAACTTTTCGAAACCAGTCTATAAAGTCATTTCAAAAATAAAATCAGGTTTAGGAACTCAATTTAAAAACAGGAGTTACAAGTCACTTTTCATAATTGGCTTACTAAACGGATTTCTCCCGTGTGGAATGGTATATGTCGCTTTGTTTGGAGCAATAGCAATGCAAAGTGCCGGCTTTGGCGTTTTGTATATGCTTTTATTCGGATTAGGAACAGTACCGTTAATGACAATTGTTTTATACATCAATTCCATAATAACAGCATCTTTTAGAAATAGAATTCAAAAAGTAATTCCTTATATAGCTGTAATTATTGGAGTGCTGTTTATATTAAGGGGTTTAGGTCTGGGAATTCCGTATGTATCTCCGTCCAATATGAGTTTATTTGTACAGCAGACTCCAAATTGTCATTAATTTTTTTTTAAATAGTCATCGAAAACAAATTGGTTTCCGGTGATTTTCTTTTTAGATGTAAATCAAACGCCATACAAATATTACGGACAAAAGGTCTTCCGGCTTCTGTAATTCTGATTCTATTTTCTTCAATACAAATTAAATTGTCCTTTTCTATTTCTTTTAAACTTAATAAAACATCCGGAAGTTCATTAAAATAAAGGTTTTTGTCTGTCCAGGAAGTTTCAAATTCACAGGTTAAATTTAGGATGTGTTTTCTAATAATCAGATCTTCATTAGTAAGAATATGACCTTTAACAACAGGCAGTTTATCCCATTCCAACAGTTGATAATAATCTTCGATATTTTTAGTGTTTTGTGCAAAACTGTACCAGCTGTCACTAATGGAAGAAACTCCTAATCCGATCATAAGCTGAGTTTTGGAAGCACTATAACCCATAAAATTTCTATGTAGTTTATTATTTTGTGACGCTTTGTATAATCTATCAGAAGTTAAGGCGAAGTGATCCATTCCAATTTCATGATAACCGTTTTTAGAAAGCAATTGTTTTCCAACTTCATAAAGTTTTCGTTTCTCGATATCTTTAGGAAGGTTTTCGTCATTGAAACCACGCTGGCCATTTCCTTTTATCCAGGGTACGTGTGCGTAGCTGTAAAAAGCAAGTCGGTCCGGTTTTAAAGAATTTGTTTTCTCAATAGTATCCACTATATTTTCGATATTCTGAAAAGGCAGACCAAAGATCAGATCGTGTCCGATAGAAGTATAGCCAATTTCTTTTGCCCAAAAAGTTACTTTCGCTACATTGTGAAAAGGCTGTATTCTGTGAATTGCTTTCTGAACTTTTTCGGCATAATCCTGAACACCAAAACTTACCCGGCGGAAACCTAAATCATATAATTTTTTAAGTTGTTCATACGTGGTGTTATTAGGATGGCCTTCAAAACTAAATTCATAATGCTCCGCTTTATTGGCAAAGCAAAAAATGCCATTTATAAGATGCTCTAAATTATTTACCGAAAAAAAGGTAGGCGTACCTCCGCCCAAATGTATTTCTTTTATAAGTGGTTTTTTCGGAAGTAACCCGCAGTATAAACTCCACTCTTTTAAAAGTGCTTTGATATAAGTTTCCTCAACAGAATGATTTTTTGTAATTCGTTTATTGCACCCGCAAAACGTACACATACTTTCGCAAAAAGGCAAATGTATGTATAAACTGATTCCGTTTTCAGAATTGCTTTCTGCGAATGATTTTTGAAAGGATTCTACCCATTTTTGTTCTGTGAAATTACTTTCATCCCAATACGGAACTGTTGGATAACTGGTATATCTCGGGCCAGGAACATTGTATTTTTGAGTGAGAGAAATTTTCATAAAAGTGTCTTTTGGATTTATCAAAAATACTTATTGAGACGAACAGATAAAATGATAATTGTCATATTAGAGGTATAAAAAAAGAGACCCAATTATGGGTCTCTCCGGTGAATTAAATAACTAACATTAAATAGAATCCTGAATGATTTTAAGCCATTTTTTTGCAAACATATGATCTTGGTAAGCACTTATTTGTTTGATACGGTCGTCATCGAAATCATAAAAAGGAATTATGATTTTCTTTGAACTTTCTTTTTCGTGAAATTCAAAATCAATTTTTAGTATAGTCTCTGAGTTCGAGTCAGAAGTTAAAACCAGCTTACAGGATGAAACCGTTTTTAAATCAACATATATAGATTCCTGTTGATTTGGATTGAAATTCATTAAAATAAATTTTCTGTTTTTTTGATCTATGGTAAGCGTTTTGTTGCTTTGAGATTCTGTTACATCAAAATCCTGCGGATGATTTGGATTGAATCTTCTTTTTATATCTAAAATTTTTGCTTTGTTGACTGCACTTGTCCTGGCAGAAAAATATACGGGAATGGCTACTATGATCGCAATCACAATACCAATTATAGTTACACTTGTATCCATTTTTGTTGTATTAATTGAATGAAATAATAAACGGTTTTCGTTTTGAAAACAGTTTAATGACTTGGAAAGAAAGGATTCTTCCGATTAAAGATTCAAAAAATTAACTACCAAAAATAATGGAAAGGAAAGAGCAGAAGTAAGACTCTTTTACTCTGGTTTAAATGTTGATTGGAGAAATTGGTTACTGATTGTACCGCCTGATGAGATGGAATGACCATCAATATAGAATCAAACCATTTTCCTACGACAAGGTAGTTGGTTTTTATATTTGCAGCAAATTGATAACTTGCCTGAGGTTGTATAAAAGCTAAAGAATCGGGTGTTTCAGCAGAGAACGTTGTATCCGTTTTTTGACTTTCGATTTTTTCTATAGCAATCTCATTCGTCTGAGAAGCGAAGAAAGCTACAATCAAAAGTGAAACAAAAATAACGGTTTTACGAATCCAGTTCATAGCGGCGAAATTAACGCATAAAACACAATTAAAGAAATTTTATAGAATTAATTAACGCTCAAAAGACGCTTTATTATTTTATCCTCAAAGATTTTTTGATACCATTGAGGATAAAATAATGTTATTGTTGCATTTTGAAATAATAATCAGCAGAGTGTTTTCCTCCTCCATAAAACAAAAAGAAAATACAAACCAGCAATACTATTACTGCCAGAATTAAACTTTCAGAGTGCATATGTCCCAAAGAGTTGACCAGAACAGCTCCAAATAATATGGGTAATTGTGCCGCTATTGCCCAGCGTGTAAGTAATCCGAAGAAAATCATAATTCCACCAATCATGTGGGCCGGCGCAATGTAATGTAAGAGAAACATTCCGCCTCCAAACTGGTCTATCGGAGAAATTAAATCATGCAGATACTGAACGTTGGTTACAAACGAAATCCCTTTCATAAATAAAAAAACACCCAATACAATACGTACTAAATCTACTGGTAAATAAGTGTGCGCATTGGCCCATTTATTTAAACTTTTTACATTTTCCATGATACTACGTTATTAAAAATTACCCACTAAGTTAATAATTTTTAATCATATATTTAATTTTAAGTACCTGAAAATAAGTTTTTTACTTTTTATTTAACCCATTTTAAGAATCCCTTAAAAATTATACCTGAATGACACCCAGATTAAATTGTTTTTGAATAGGAGCGTGGTTGGCTGCTTCTATACCCATAGAAATCCAGGTTCTGGTGTCTAACGGATCAATAATAGCATCTGTCCACAATCTTGAAGCTGCATAATAAGGCGAGGTCTGCTCGTCGTAACGGGCTTTTATTTTTGCAAATAATTCTGCTTCTTTGGCTTCATCTACAATTTCTCCTTTCGCTTTAAGTGAAGAAGCCTCAATTTGAGCCAGTACTTTTGCGGCCTGAGTTCCTCCCATAACAGCAAGTTCTGCGCTTGGCCAGGCAAAAATCAATCTTGGGTCATAGGCTTTTCCGCACATTGCATAATTTCCGGCTCCGTAAGAGTTACCAACAATTACGGTAAATTTAGGTACTACCGAGTTACTTACCGCATTTACCATTTTAGCACCATCTTTAATGATTCCGCCATGTTCGGATTTTGATCCTACCATAAAACCGGTCACATCCTGTAAAAAAACCAATGGAATTTTCTTCTGGTTGCAATTGGCAATAAAGCGGGTTGCTTTATCGGCGCTGTCTGAATAAATAACACCGCCAAATTGCATTTCGCCTTTTTTGGTTTTTACTACTTTTCTTTGGTTGGCTACAATACCTACAGCCCAGCCGTCAATTCTGGCATAACCGGTAATGAGTGATTGTCCGTATCCCTCTTTGTAGGCTTCAAATTCAGAATTGTCAACCAGACGATTGATGATTTCCATCATGTCGTATTGCTCGTTTCTGGCTTTTGGTAAAATCCCGTAAATAGCTGTCGGGTCTAAGGCAGGTTTTTCGGCTTTAATTCTGCTATAGCCGGCTTTATCAAAATCACCAATTTTGTCTACAATGTTTTTTATTTTATCTAAAGCGTCTGCATCATCTTTTGCTTTATAATCGGTTACGCCCGAAATTTCGCAATGCGTTGTTGCGCCGCCTAAAGTTTCATTATCAATCGTTTCTCCAATGGCTGCTTTTACCAAATAGCTTCCGGCAAGAAAAATACTTCCGGTTTTATCAACGATTAAAGCTTCATCACTCATAATGGGCAAATAGGCTCCACCGGCAACACAACTGCCCATTACAGCGGCTATTTGCGTGATTCCCATGCTGCTCATTTGAGCATTATTTCTAAAAATACGGCCGAAATGTTCTTTGTCCGGAAAAATTTCATCCTGAAGCGGCAGGTAAACTCCTGCGCTGTCTACCAAATATATAATTGGCAATCTGTTTTCCATTGCAATTTCCTGGGCACGCAGGTTTTTCTTTCCTGTGATTGGAAACCATGCTCCGGCCTTTACAGTGGCATCATTGGCGACAACAATACATTGTTTTCCTTTTATGTATCCTATTTTGATTACAACACCTCCGGAAGGACAGCCACCGTGTTCGGCATACATTCCATCTCCGACAAATCCTCCGATTTCGATACTTTTGGAGTTATCGTCCAATAAGTAATCGATGCGTTCGCGGGCAGTCATTTTGCCTTCTGCGTGAAGTTTTGCAATTCGTTTTTCGCCTCCGCCTAATTTGACTTTGGCAAATCTTTGTTTTAAATCAGAAAGTAATAGTTTATTGTGATCTTCGTTTTTATTGAAGTTTAAATCCATAAGTTATTGATGTTTTTACAAAATAGTGTGTGCTAATTTACAAAATCAATTGAAATAAATATAATAAACTGAATTGTTTGCAATTGAAATTTTGACCGTTTTGACAATTTAGAGCAAAAAAAAACAGAAGCGAACTCCTGTTTTGTATGTTTTTCTATTTTTTAAATTATTTTTTAGAATCGCAAACCATTCTTTTTAGGATTGCCCATTGTTTTAAGGCATCACGAGCTTCTACAGCAGGATATCCCAGCATGGTTTTTCCGGCAGGAATATCTCCGACAACTCCTGATCCGGCACCAACAATGGCTCCGTCACCTATAGTCGTATGATCTTTGATAGAGGCGCTTCCACCAATTATTACTCCATTTCCAAGAGTTACAGAACCAGCCAAACCACTGTTTCCGGCCATGATACAAAATTTACCTAATTTACTGTTATGCCCGATCTGAACTAAATTATCAATTTTACAGCCATCTCCTAGAATTGTAGAACTGAATTTTCCACGGTCAACACAAGTATTTGCTCCAATTTCAACACCGTTTCCTATAATTACATTTCCGATTTGTGGAATTTTTACCAGACCTTTTTCGCTGCAGGGACGGAATCCGAAACCATCTGCACCGATTGTTGCATTGGGATGAATAATACAGTCGTTACCAATATGACAACGCTCACGAATTACTGCTCCAGACCAAATCACTGTGTTTTTGCCAATAGTACATTCGTCTAAAATAGTAACGTTTGGATAGATGGTAACATTTGCTGCAATTTCTACTTTTGGGCCGATATAACAGCCAGCACCAATTTTACTTCCTTCACCAATAATAGCGGTTTCGTCTATCACTGCTGTTTTGTGAATGTCATTATGAAATAACGGGGTAGGTGGTGCAAAAAGAGCAAGAATCTGAGACATGGCCAAGTCCGCATTTTTTACTTTAATAAAAGCACGATTATCTCCCGGTTCAATTGAAATGTCTTCGTTAACAACTGCTATCGGAGCTTTTGAAGCTTCCCATAATTTTTCATATTTTTTATTTCCTATGAAAGAAATTTCAGAAGTTGTTGCTTTTTCCAACTGCTCTGTTGCTGTTACACTTTGAGAAGTAGTGCCGTAAATTACACCTTGTATGACTTCGTTAATCTCTTGAATTGAATAGGATTTCATAGAATTAATTAATTGATTATGGGGTTATTTTTTGCCAAATAAAATAAATTTGATTCGAATTACCTAATCTTATTTTGAAGTTTTTTACGCTACTCTTTAAATAATAGTTTAAATATTACAAATTTAACATAAAACTTACTAAATTCCTGAGCAATGTATAATTTTTAAAGGCTGTAAGAGTTTTTGAATCTGTAATAAATTTGATATTTAAACTTAAAAAGAACTGTAATAATAATGTGTAGATAATACCTTATTCGTTGATTATCATATATGTATCTTAAAAGTTTTTCAGCTGTTTGGTAATCTCAGGAGGTCTGCTTGTTCACTTTCTATATAAAAGAGGCAGGACAGGATAAGAAAAGTAAGCTGCAGATTTTTGATTCTAAAATGAATTAGATTCTGTTTTTTTCTAATTCATTCAAAATAAGGATCAAACAAAAATATACCGACTAAATGTTTTTTTCTAACAATAGTAAAATTATTTTAAAAATAGTAGTATTAATACGATGAATTTACAAAGGAAGCTATTTTTATTTTGTATCGTTATCAGCAAGATTAGTATTTAAAGTTCTTCTTAATTAGTAATTGATTTTAAAATCAGGATAAAGCAAAAAAAGCGATTCACTTTGTAAACGAATCGCTTTTCAGAATACTTAATTATAATTACTCTTTTATTTTAGAAAGAGAAATAGCATTAATACAATAACGTAATCCGCTTGGCTCAGGGCCATCAGGAAAAACGTGTCCTAAATGTGCATCACAGCTATTGCAGATTACTTCAACACGAATCATTCCGTATGATTTGTCTGCATGATATCCAATTGCATTTTCTTTGATTGGCTGCGTGAATGAGGGCCATCCTGTTCCGGACTCAAATTTTTCGCTGGCATCAAAAAGTAAAGTGCCGCAACATTTACATTCGTAAATTCCGGGATCAAATAAGCTGCATAATTCAGAGCTGAAAGATCTTTCAGTTCCTTTTAAACGGGTTACCTGATATTCTTCAGCGGTTAAAAGCTGCTTCCATTCTTCTTCCGTTTTTTCCACTCTTTTTTCAGGAGCCGGATTTCCTTTATTCGTAAAACGAATTACATCTGCCCATTTTATCATAACTTTATTTTTAGTTTCAAGTTTCAAGTTTGAGGTTTCAGGTCTCAGTTTACGCTTACGGTACTGCGACTGATCCCGATAGCTATCGGGAGCGACTGCACACTTATTCCTCTTCTCTCTGTCCCATCATCATTAGAAATGCTTTCAGGAAAGGATCGATATTTCCGTTCATTACACCATCAACATCGCTGGTTTCATAGCCTGTACGAACATCTTTTACCAGTTTATAAGGCTGCATAACGTAATTTCGTATTTGCGAGCCCCATTCGATTTTCATTTTTCCGGCCTCAATATCAGCACGTTGAGCCTGTTGCTTTTTTAGCTCAATTTCATATAACTGGGAACGTAACATTTGCATGGCACGTTGTCTGTTATCCTGCTGTGAACGGGTTTCAGAACATTGAATCTGAATTCCGGTTGGTTTATGAACCAATTGTACTTTGGTTTCAACCTTATTTACATTTTGTCCTCCGGCACCACTGGAACGGGAAGTTGTAATTTCGATATCAGCCGGATTGATGTCAATTTCGATACTGTCGTCAACAAGCGGATATACATAAACAGATGCAAATGAGGTATGGCGTTTGGCGTTACTGTCAAAAGGTGAGATTCTGACCAGACGGTGAACACCATTTTCTCCTTTTAGGTATCCAAAAGAATAATCGCCTTCAAACTCCAAAGTAACGGTTTTGATACCTGCTACCTCTCCAGCCTGGAAGTTAAGTTCTTTTATTTTGAATCCGTAGCTTTCTCCCCACATCATGTACATACGCATTAGCATTCCGGCCCAGTCGCAACTTTCGGTTCCGCCTGCACCAGCTGTAATCTGAACCACAGCACTCAGACTATCGCCTTCATCAGAAAGCATATTTTTGAATTCTATGTTTTCGATATGCGTTTGTGTATTACTGTAATGCTCGTCTAATTCTTCAGCAGAAAGTTCCCCTTCTTTATAAAAATCATACGCCAGCTGTAATTCATCTGTCAGCTCGATGGCTTTATTGTAATCTTCGATCCATTTTTTCTTGTTTCGAAGGTTCTTTACAATAATTTCAGCTTCTTTGGCATTGTTCCAAAAGTCAGGAGCGAAGGTTTTTTCTTCTTCGTTGGCAATTTCGATTAGTTTGGCATCAACGTCAAAGATACCTCCTCAACGCACCAAGGCGCTCCACAATACCTTTTATTTGTTCGGTAGTTGTCATAAATTAATACTAGTTTTATATGTTTTTTATAAATATTACGTTAATTTGGTTCTGGGATATTCACACGTTAAAGTTTATTAAAACTTATCTCGAATAACTATCAGTAATACGTAATTTTGTTGTACAAAAATAAGACATAGTTTTTAGAATATGGAAATAAATTTAATTAGCGATACCATTACCAAACCTACACTCGAAATGTTGCAGTATATGTTTAACGCCCAGGTTGGCGATGACGTATATAAACAAGACCCTACAGTCATTGAACTTGAAAACAGAGTAGCAGAATTTTTTGGAATGGAAGCCGGACTTTTTTTTCCGTCTGGAACTATGGCCAATCAAACAGCAATCAAATTACACACGCAGCCCGGAGAGCAATTAATTGCAGACAAATACGCACATATTTATAATTATGAAGGTGGCGGAGTGTCTTTTAACAGCGGTGTTTCCTGTTGTCTGATCGATGGACACCGTGGAATGATAAATGCGGCCCAGGTGGCTGCGGCTATCAATGATCCGGAATCTTATCATAGTCCGCTGACCAGTTTGGTTTGTGTGGAAAATACCACTAATAAAGGCGGTGGTGCCTGTTATGAATTAGAAGATTTAAGAGAAATAAAAAAAGTCTGTGATGCCAATAATTTGAAATTTCATCTTGATGGCGCGAGAATCTGGAATGCATTAGTGGCTAAAAGACAAAATCCGAAAGAATTTGGCGCTATTTTCGATACGATTTCGGTTTGTTTGTCTAAAGGATTAGGGGCTCCGATTGGTTCTGTTTTATTAGGAACCAAAGCAGATATTCATAGGGCGTTGAGAATCAGAAAAATACTTGGTGGAGGAATGCGTCAGATAGGTTATATGGCTGCGGGAGGCTTGTATGCCCTGGCACATAATATCGAAAGACTGGCAGAGGACCATAGAAGAGCAAAAGAAATCGCAGCAATTCTAAGCACAAAACCGTGGGTATCGGCTGTACAACCTGTTGAAACGAATATTTTGATTTTTTCGCTCGCGGAAGGTTACAGCGACCAGCTTTTAATAGAAAAATTAAAACAGAAAAATATTTCCATAAGTTCAATGGGTCATAATAAACTCCGAATTGTAACTCATTTAGATTACAGGGAGGTTATGCATACGTATGTGCTTGAGACACTTTCGAAAATTTAAAAAAAAAGGTACAAAGAAGCAAAGGTTCAGAGGTACAAAGGGTTAAAAAAAAAAGACGCACAAAGTGCGTCTTTTTTTTGTTTAGAAAGTTCAAAGTTTACAAAATCAAGACCTTTGCGCCTTTGTCCCTCTGAACCTTTGTCTCTTTTTTAAACCTTATTTAAAAAGATCATCCATTCCCGGAATCATTGGCATATCCATTTTTGCAACGGCATCAAGTTCTTTTTCATTTACACTTGTTGCTTTTTCAATCGCTTTATTTAACGTTACAATTAAGTAATCTTCCAGTTGTTCTTTGTCCTCCAGTAAAGAGTCATCAATTGAGATGGCTGTCACTTTTCTATTAGCGGTTAAGGTTACCTTCAATAATCCATCAGCACTTTGTTCATCGATTAGGACGGTATCAAGGCGCTTTTTTGTATCTTCAATTTTTTGTTGGGTTTCTTTAAGTTTGCCCATCATTCCCATTAAATCCATTTTTGTTGATTTTAAATTATTTCATACAAAATTAGTATATTGCTGTATGAAATCAATATAATATTTTATGAAAATATTAATTCTGTTCTATTGTGTTTATAGTACTTTTGCTCCTTCTTATATAAAAACTAATGCTTAATTCATGCCAAACGATATAATTGCTCCAAAAGCCAATCAAATTCCTAAAAAATTAAAGAAACATAAAGAAACCCGAATCGATAATTATTTTTGGCTCAATGATCGTGAGAATCCTGAGGTTATTGATTATCTAAACAAGGAAAATGTTTATTACGAAAGTATGACAGCACATACAAAGGATTTTCAGAATGCTTTGTATGACGAAATGAAAGCAAGAATTAAAGAGGATGATGCTTCTGTTCCTTATTTTTATAATGGCTACTATTATATAACACGTTTTGAAACCGGACAGGATTATCCGATTTTTTCAAGAAAAAAAGGCAGCCTTTCTGCTGCGGAAGAAATTTTATTCAATTGTAATGAATTAGCGAAAGGTCATGCTTACTTTAAACTGGGAGGTTTAAGCATCAGTCCGGATAATAAATTCGCAAGTTTCGGTGTTGATATTGTGGGAAGAAGAATTTACACGATTCAGTTTAAGAATTTGGAAACCGGGAAGATCCTTGAAGATAAAATCGAAAATGCTACAGGAGGATCTGTATGGGCCAATGATAATCATACTATTTTTTACACCAAACAGGACGAAGTTACTTTAAGAGCTGATAAGGTTTTCAGACACAAATTAAATACCGACTCAAAAGAAGATGTATTGGTTTTTAATGAAACCGATGATACTTTTAATGTTTCCGTCAGCAAAGAAAAATCAAGAAAATATATTGTAATAGGTTCAGGAAGTACATTAACGACGGAATACAGAATTCTGAACTCCGATAATCCGGATGGAGAGTTTGAAGTGTTTCAGCCTCGTGTACGTGGCTTAGAGTACAGTATTTCGCATTATGAAGACTCCTTTTACATTTTAACCAATAAAGATAAGGCGACGAACTTTAAGTTGATGAAAACGCCTGAAAACAAAACCGGAAAGAAATACTGGACAGATCTTATTCCGCATCGCGAAGATGTTTTGCTGGAAGATATCGAAATTTTCAGGAATTATTTAGTGGTTGAAGAGCGTTCAAACGGATTAAATCATATTCGTATTATGCCCTGGAATGATGAACCGGATTATTATTTGCCATTTGGAAGCGAAACTTATAATGCGTACACCACAACAAATATAGATTTTGATACAGATATTTTGCGTTACAGCTATCAATCGCTTGCAACGCCTTCTTCTGTTATTGATTTTAATATGAAAACTAAAACCAAAGAAATCTTAAAAGAACAAGAGGTTTTAGGAGGAAAGTTTGATAAAGAAAATTACGTTGAAGAGCGTATTTGGGCTACTGCCAGAGACGGGGTAAAAGTTCCGATCTCTATGATTTACAGAAAAGGCCTTGAGAAAAACGGAAAAAACCCATTTTTGCTTTATGCTTATGGTTCTTACGGAATGACAATGGATACTTATTTTTCGTCAACCAGACTTTCTTTGTTAGATCGTGGATTTGTTTTCGCAATTGCCCATATCAGGGGAGGAGAGGACTTAGGAAGACAATGGTATGAAGACGGAAAACTGTTAAAAAAGAAAAATACCTTTACAGATTTCATCGATTGCTCTAAATTTGTAATTAACGAAAAGTTTACCTCTTCTAAACATTTGTATGCAGAAGGAGGGTCAGCAGGAGGATTATTGATGGGAGTTATCATCAATGAAGCCCCGGAATTGTACAACGGAGTTATTGCCCAGGTGCCTTTTGTTGATGTCGTTACGACAATGCTTGACGACAGTATACCCTTAACAACAGGAGAATATGATGAATGGGGTAACCCAAACAATAAAAAATATTATGATTATATGTTATCCTATTCGCCCTATGACAATGTACAGCCACAACATTATCCAAATATGTACGTTTCTACAGGATTGCACGATTCACAAGTGCAATATTGGGAACCGGCCAAGTGGGTAGCCAAATTGAGAGAACTGAAAACAAATGATAATTTTTTGTTTTTAGATACCAATATGGACGCCGGACATGGTGGTGCTTCAGGAAGATTTGAAGCACTGAAAGACTTAGCAAAAGAATTTAGTTTTTTATTAGATTTAGAAAAAATTAAAAGCTAATTAGAAAATTTTTGTTAAATTTGCAACCTATCGAGGTTATTTAAAAATGCCTTTGATTAACTATTTTTTTATGAAAGAAGAAATAAACGCTTATAATAATGTTTTAGAGTTAATAGGTAACACCCCACTTATTAAGCTAAATAAAATCACCGAAGAGTTAGAAGGAAATTTCTACGCAAAGGTCGAAGCTTTTAATCCGGGACATTCCTCAAAAGATAGAATAGCGTTATATATTATTGAAGAAGCCGAGAAAAAAGGAATTCTTTCTCCAGGAGACACCATAATTGAAACAACATCTGGAAATACAGGATTTAGCTTAGCAATGGTAAGCATTATAAAAGGTTACAACTGTATTTTGGCAGTAAGCTCAAAATCATCGAAAGATAAGATTGACATGCTAAGAAGTTTAGGAGCTAAAGTATATGTCTGCCCGGCGCACGTTTCAGCAGATGATGAAAGATCTTACTATAATGTCGCTAAACGATTACACGAAGAAACGAAAGGTTCGGTTTACATTAATCAATACTTTAATCAGTTAAATATTGATGCGCACTACAACACTACTGGTCCTGAGATCTGGGAACAGACAAAAGGCCAAATCACACATCTTGTTGCCTGCAGCGGAACGGGAGGAACTATCTCCGGAACAGCAAAATTCTTAAAAGAACAAAATCCAAATATTAGAATTCTAGGTGTGGATGCTTTTGGATCCGTATTGAAAAAATACCACGAAACAAGAGAGTTCGACAATAAAGAAATTTATCCTTATCGTATCGAAGGTTTAGGTAAAAACCTAATCCCGTCTGCTACAGATTTCGATATTATTGATAAATTTATCAAGGTGACAGATGAAGAAAGTGCCCACTCAGCAAGGGAGATTACCAGAAAAGAAGGTTTATTTGTCGGTTATACTTCAGGAGCGGTAATGCAGGCCATTAAGCAATATGCAGAAGAAGGCGAATTTACAAAGGACAGTAACATTATTGCTATTTTCCCCGATCACGGATCACGTTACATGAGTAAAGTGTTTAGTGATGAATGGATGAACGAACAAGGCTTCTTTGACAGTGTTAATGAAGAAGAAGTTCAAAAAATTGAATTTATAAAATAGTTTAAAAAACTTTTAGATACAAAACTCCATTCGTTTCTGCGGATGGAGTTTTTTTTTAATCAAAATCTAAATAATGGCTTTTAGTTCCGGTTTTTTTAAATGTTAATAATTTGGTTTAAGTGAGAATACCGTATTTATACGTAAGACTTTATTCTTTTGTTTGAAGTAAAATTAGTATTTTAATAAAAACACCTAAGTTATAAATAAATATAATTGAATCGTCAAAATCATCAAATTTGGTTATTTAAACGATTATTTAGGTTCGTTAACGGAAAAATTTCTGTCCAAATGCATTATAATTTAGTTTAGTAATGTTAAAATGACACACTGTTTTATAATACCCTAAACCTACAACTATGAAAAAAATACTACTTACATTATTGTTTGTAAGTTATTTGAATGTTAATGCGCAAACACCAATTCAGGAATTCAATTTCGATGCTACTTTAAATAATACCAATAATACAACTTCATTTATTGGTACAGGGAATTTCGTTACGGACAGGAACGGAGTTATCAAAGGAGCACAGCGTCTTGCTAATAAAGCCATGGAAGCTGTTATCGACAATCTCCCACAAAATAATAAATCCAGAACAGTATCGGTTTGGGTTAAATTCAATGATATTGCTTCTGCTAATTATATTTGGGGTTACGGGACAGCTTATAATGCCCAATATTGCGGATTATTACAGCAAGGTACTGCTTCTTCCAACTCAGATTTAAGTCTCGCAGGCTGGGGACCAAGCAATGATATTATTGTTTCAGCGACCTTATTAAAAGATGTCTGGTATCAGTATAGCATTACTTTTGACGGAACTGTATCTAAGATATACCGTAACGGTGAATTACTGAAATCGGTCACTGGAGTTTCACGCCAAACCAAAGGAAATATTTTCAGACTCGGAGAAATAAATACTACAATTGGTATTAATGCGGATATTGATGACCTGAAGATTTATAATGTTGCCTTAACAGATTCACAGGTTTTACAATCCTATACAAGTTCTAAGCCTTCTGTTGTTATGATAGTAGAAAATACAACAGCTGAAAAGGCAGCTGTAAAAGCTTCAAAATCTAAAGCAGCTTTAAAAAATCCTTCAACTACAATTGGTTCTGCCGGGGATATTAATGTCTCCAAAAATGTTGAGGTATTTTCGCAAGGGCAAAAAGTAGCAGGAAATAATGGGAACGGAATGAATATTAATGATTTACCGGAAGGAACATATTTATTGAAAATAACAAATGTTGCCTCAAAAAAAATAACTTCAAATTAAGTATAAGATTTTGATTAGTATAGATTAGTTAGTTTTTTATGTTGTTTTAAGTTTTAAATTTTGAATAGTAAAAAAAAGGCCTTCTGAATTGTAGCATCAGCAGGCTTTTTGATTTTTATAAATTACCATTTCCTTAAAAAAAAGTAATACTAAGATACCCCGTCAACAGAGCGATGGAACGCTTTTGCGGTGTTTTTTATAAATAATGGATGCTGCTGTTTTTGTAGTGTTATTATTTTTTATTTATGTGAGAATTCTCTATTTATATGTAAGAAGCGTTTGGTAATATTGAATTAAATTTATAGTTTTAACAGATTTTTAAAAAGTATTAATAAATATAATTAATATTTTAAAACAATCATTTTGGTTATTATTTTGCCAGGATAAAAGGTACTTAAAAATTAGTGTGAGTTAAAAACAGGCCCCTAAAATTTATATATATGAGAAAATTATTACTCACTTTAATGTTTGTAACTTTTTTAAATACGAGTGCGCAGAATCCTGTTCAGGAATTTAATTTCAATGGGAATTTAAATAATACAGATAATACAATTTCCTTTTTGGGAACCCCTGCTTTTGTAACGGACAGAATGGGAGTTCCTAAAAGTGCTCTCCGACTTACCAACAAAGCTTTTCAGGCTGTAGTGGGTGATCTTCCTCAAGGTAATAAACCACGCTCTATTTCAATTTGGGTGAAATTTAATACTATTACTGCACCAAATTATATTTTGGGGTATGGCGGTGCGGTAAATGCCCAGTATTTTGGATTATTGCAACACGCTTCTTCTAACGGAAATTCCGATTTAAGCCTGGCTGGCTGGGGAACTGGAAATGATGTCATTGTTTCAGTACCGCTTGCGAAAGAGGTTTGGTATCAGTACAGCATTACGTATGATGGAAATGCGTCAAAAATTTACCGTAATGGTGAATTATTAAAGTCAGTAGATGGAATTTCGCGCTTAACGAAAGGGTATATTTTGAATATAGGAAAATTAAACGCAACAGTTGGTATTAATGCTGATATTGATGATCTCAGATTATACAGTGTAGCAATGACAGATGAACAGGTAATGGAGTCTTACAACAGCTCAAAATCAACTGCTCCGGCTTTAACTGAAACTAGTTCATCTTCAGTAAAAAAAGCTGTTCCTGTCATTGTAAAAGCGACAACTCCGGTAAAGACACCAGCTACCGTAATTTCAGCTGATACCTATACGGGATCTAAAAGTGTTGAGGTTTTTTCGCAAGGGAAAAAAATTATGGGAAGCAATGCAACAAATATTGGTGATCTGCCCGAAGGAACCTATTTGCTCAAGATAACAAATACACCTTCGAAAAAATAACTTCAAAGTACCAACAAACAATTAATTGAAAAAATGAAAAAGCCTTCTGATTTAATACTTCAGAAGGCTTTTTCATTTTTATTCTGATCTTTTTAGCTAATTACGCTAAGCACTACGAATACTATTACCAGAATGATTACGGCGTATTTGGTGTATTTTGATGTTTTCATGGGATCGGTTTTTAAATTAAAAATAGGGACAGTTGCAAATATAATAGTTAATATGGTTTTTCATAATTAAAATAAAAACAATGTAAAGCAAAAAAAGCCCTGAAAATTTTCAGGGCTTTGCTTATACGGGTAGTATTTTTATTCTTCTTTCATCGTATGATAAACGTTCATTACGTCATCATCCTCTTCAATTTTTTCGATTAATTTCTCTACATCAGCAATTTGAGCTTCAGTCAGTTCTTTGGTAATTTGAGGAATACGTTCAAAACCGGAAGACAAAATTTCAAGTCCTCTGTTTTCTAATTCTTTTTGTAAAGCTCCAAAGCTTCCAAAAGGAGCGTAGATTAAGATTCCGTCCTCGTCTTCAAATACTTCTTCTGCTCCAAAATCAATTAATTCCAATTCTAATTCTTCAGGATCAAGGGCACCTTTTGCAATTCGGAAATTACAAGTATGGTCAAACATAAACTCAACAGAACCCTGAGTTCCCATCGTTCCGTTGCATTTATTAAAATAGCTGCGGATATTAGCCACTGTTCTGTTATTGTTGTCAGATGCAGTTTCAATCAAAATGGCAATTCCGTGAGGAGCATATCCTTCAAACAAAATTTCTTTATAATTGGCAGTATCTTTATTGCTGGCATTTTTTATAGCGCGCTCAACATTGTCCTTAGGCATGTTGGCCGCTTTGGCGTTTTGTATTACAGCTCTTAATCTGGAATTGGCATCAGGGTTAGGTCCGCCTTCTTTAACGGCCATAACGATGTCTTTACCAATTCGGGTAAATGTTTTGGCCATTGCAGACCAACGTTTCATTTTTCTTCCTTTTCTAAATTCGAACGCTCTTCCCATTACTGATTTTTTATTTTGTGATGCAAAAATACGGTTATTCCTTATTTTTCCAAAATCAAAACTACTCTTTTTTAGAGTTACTTAAAAGTTAGAGGTTGAAAAATTTCAGTTTTCAGGTTTCGGGTTTCAGTTTTCAGGTTTTGCCGGAAACCATACAACAAAAAATCCATTCGTTTACGAATGGATTTTATGGAGAATCTAAGAATCTAAGAATCTAAGAATCTAAGAATCTAAGAATCTAAGAATCTAAGAATCTAAGAATCTAAGAATCTAAGAATCTAAGAATCT
>NZ_SLWA01000012.1 GCF_004345565.1 Flavobacterium circumlabens
CTTTAAAGTCTTAGCTCACGCAAAGGCGCAAAGTTTATTCTTTAATACTTATATATAGCATACCTCCTTTGAAAACTACTGCCATAGCCCCGATGGAAGTGGAAATCCTTTTGTCCGCCGCGGCGGACAAAAGATTGGAACGGACAGCGGGATTAAGCTCCTTGTTAAGAACCAATTTTTTAAATACCAAATTCCAAAAGCTTCGACTGCGCTCAGCTGGAAAGAATAATTCCTATATACCTAATATGTATAAAAAACAAACCCGACAGGTTTTGAAAACCTGTCGGGGTGTAGAACCGAAATCTTACCTTATATATAAGAGTCTATTTATCCTGCACGGTTTTAAAATTGAGAATTTCAAAAACTAAAACAAATTAAAAAACTAAAACTATTACGAAGATTGCCTCCATGTCAAAATCAAGAATTCGATTCAGGAACCATATAATCATCAAGAAAACAACTGACAAATAACAACTTTTATCAAACTGCCTCAAATGACATGAAAAATTAATTAATCCAATTCAGAATGATTCAACAAGACATTAATAAAAATGAATAATCATAAAGAAATATTGAATTGTTTTTAGAAACAGAATCGCAAATACCTTGGCAAAATCTTTTAATTTAAAAACATTTATATCTCAATTCATAAGATATAAAGAATACAGTTTCTTTATCATCGTGACTAAGTTTCGCACCTCAATTTTAAATTTCGTATTGATTTAATCTTGCAACTCCACTGACTTTAAGATTAGCCCGGAACAATTTATTTTAAACAAAAAAAGCCCTCTAAAAGAGGGATTTTTCTTGTATTTAGGAAATTGTAATTAACTACAATTTAGCAACATGTTTCGTTAATTTCGACTTCAAGTTAGAAGCTTTATTATCATGAATGATATTCTTTTTAGCTAATTTATCAATCATAGAAATTACAGTTGATAATTTTGAAGAAGCATCAGATTTTTCAGTAGCTAATCTTAATGCTTTGATAGCATTACGAGTAGTCTTATGTTGATATCTGTTAAGAACTCTTCTTTTTTCGTTACTTCTAATTCTTTTTAAAGCTGACTTATGATTTGCCATTTTATTATTTTTTTACCTTTTTATAATTCTTTTTCGTAGTCCGTAAGAGAACTGAACCCCTAAACAAACGGACCAATCACCCTTCTTTTTTCAATTTTTATCATTGAAATTTGTAGCCCGTAGCGGAATCGAACCGCTCTTACATGGATGAAAACCATGCGTCCTAACCGATAGACGAACGGGCCATTATGACATCAAGTTTAATAACTTAATTCGCAGTAAAAGTAGTAGCCCGTAGCGGAATCGAACCGCTCTTACATGGATGAAAACCATGCGTCCTAACCGATAGACGAACGGGCCTGCTTCTCTAATGCGGATGCAAAGATACATCTATTTTTAAGATGCACAATAGCTGAAGCAAAAAAAAATTATTTTTTTTAATATGCCTTCGCAAAAAGCACTCTTTTAGACGAGGCATTCCCAGTAAATACACAGGTTCCCGGCTCTTCCAATGCATCCAAAGGAATACAACGAATCGTTGCTTTTGTCAGGTCTTTTATTTTCTCTTCAGTAGCTGCTGTTCCGTCCCAATGAGCCGATACAAAACCACCTTTCCCATCTAAAATTTCTTTAAACTCCTCAAAACTATTTACTTCCGTAATATGAGTATTACGATAGTCCAATGCTTTATTAAATAAATCGCTTTGAATCTGCTCTAACAGCTCATTTATATAATTTACGATTCCATCACCGGAAACGGTCTCTTTTGTCAAAGTATCGCGTCTTGCAACCTCAAAAGTTCCATTCTCCAGATCTTTTGGTCCTACAGCAATTCTAACCGGAACTCCTTTCAATTCCCATTCAGCAAACTTGAATCCAGGCTTTTGAGTCGTTCTGTCATCATATTTAACCGAAATCTTTAGTTTTTTAAGCTTCGCCACTAATTCATTAACTGCAGTAGTAATTTGCTCTAATTGCTCATCCGTTTTATGAATAGGAACAATAACAACTTGTATTGGTGCCAAATTTGGAGGTAAAACCAACCCCTGATCATCAGAGTGCGTCATCACCAGGGCTCCCATCAAACGAGTAGAAACTCCCCATGAAGTACCCCATACATGTTCCTGTTTACCTTCTGCATTAGCAAACTTTACATCAAAAGCTTTTGCAAAATTCTGCCCAAGAAAGTGTGATGTACCAGCCTGCAATGCTTTTCCATCCTGCATCAATGCTTCAATACAATACGTTTCATCAGCACCGGCAAAACGTTCTGTTTCCGTTTTTATACCCTTTACCACAGGAATTGCCATAAAGTTCTCAGCAAAATCAGCATAAACATTCATCATTTTTTCAGATTCTTCAATAGCTTCCGCTTTTGTAGCGTGGGCAGTATGACCTTCCTGCCATAAAAACTCAGCCGTTCTCAAAAACAAACGTGTACGCATTTCCCAACGAACAACGTTTGCCCACTGATTAATTAATAAAGGTAAATCTCTGTAAGATTGCACCCATCCTTTATAAGTAGACCAGATTATTGCCTCACTCGTTGGACGAACAATAAGTTCTTCCTCTAACTTCGCATTCGGATCAACCATTAGTTTTCCAGGTTTATCCGGATCATTCTTTAATCTGTAATGTGTCACAATAGCACATTCTTTTGCAAATCCCTCTGCATTTTTTTCTTCCGCCTCAAACATACTTTTGGGCACGAATAAAGGGAAATATGCATTTTGATGTCCTGTTTCTTTAAACATCCTGTCTAACTCAGCCTGCATTTTTTCCCAAATAGCATATCCGTAGGGTTTAATAACCATACATCCTCTGACTCCTGAATTTTCGGCTAGATCTGCTTTAACAACCAGCTCGTTATACCACTTTGAATAATCTTCTGATCTTGTAGTGAGGTTCTTACTCATATTGAATAGTTTGGCACAAATTTTGTTTTAATAATTTTAACTAAATAGTTTGACAAAACTAACTATTTTTGTAATGTGCAACAATAAAAAACACCACAGATATGAAAACTTCTATTTCTCTTCGCCAAAACTCAAGTCATTTTTACTTAATTGGATTATTGAGTTTTCTACTTGCATCGTGTGGTTCTTACCAAAATACATCTTATTATGACAATGACGGTGTTTATGGTAACACACGAAACACTTACGCACAAACAACCACCTCCAACACTAACAATCAATATAAGGATTACTTCAAATCGTTACAGGACGATAATCAGCCTACTGAAATCTTTACAGATGTAGACAGTTATGGTAATTATGCTGCTAACGACAGTACTGAAACTGTAGCTACTACCGCTTACCCTGCATGGGGAAGCAGTAATACCGAAGTAGCCATTAATTATTATCCTGATACTTCCTGGTCATGGGGAATCTCTATGGGATGGGGCGGTTATTATGGATTTGGTTACCCTGGTTACGGATACGGATGGGGAGGATATCCTTATTACGGATGGGGCTACCCTGGTTACGGATGGGGAGGTTACCCAGGATATGCATGGGGCGGTTATCCCGGATACTGGGGAAGACCTGCATACGGATATCACAATTATGCGTATAACTATGGCCGAAGAGGTTCTGCTTCTTATTACGGCGGAAGAAATTATAGTTCAGACAGAAATTATACCAACAGAAGCTACAGCAACAGAAATTACACCAATAGAAACTTTACCAACAGAAGTTATACCACTAACAGAAATAGCTATACGACAAACAGACGCGAGTATACAGATTTCAGAAGAAGTTCTGCTGTGAATGACAGAACAACGACAAATCCTACCTATACAAACAGAAGAAGTTATTCCCAGGGTCAAAATAACAGCTATGATTACTCTAACAGAGGATCAAACAGTACAACCCGAAACTATAACAACACAACAAACAGCAGTCCATCAAGAAGCTATTCTCCTAGTCCATCACGCTCTATGAACAGTGGCGGAGGAAGCATGAGATCATCTGGCGGTGGCGGTGGCGGCGGTGGAAGATCGTACGGTGGCGGTGGTGGTGGAAGAAGATAAACACTCACCCGTTTCATTACACCTAATACAATCATCTAAAATTCAATCAAATGAAAAAAATACTATTCCTATTTGTAACAGGACTATGTTTTAGCGTCTCCTATTCACAGGAAGTTTCAGATGCTGTTCGTTATGCACAAGACAATCTTACCGGAACTGCCCGATTCAGAGCCATGGGAGGAGCTTTCGGAGCGGTAGGCGGAGACCTTTCTTCCTTAAGTGTAAACCCTGCAGGATCGGCCATATTTGCCAACAATCAGACCGGAGTAACTTTAAGTAATCAAAGTATTAAAAACAACTCTAACTATTTTGGCACACATACCAGTGATAACAAAAATTCTTTTCTCCTAAATCAGGCTGGCGGTGTTTTTGTTTTTCACGACAGAAACCCAAACAGCAATTGGAAAAAAATCGCTATTGGAGCTTCTTATGAAAATACTAACAATTTTGACAATAATACTGTTTCGGTAGGAACCAATCCAACAAATTCGATTGATAAGTATTTCTTAGCTTATGCCAATGGAGACCCTCTAAAAAACAATGGAGTTAGATTGGGGGATATAAAAAACATGCCTTATACAGATCAAACATACAAACAGCAACAAGCATATTTTGGTGGTGAAGGCTATGTAATAAATCCCGTTACAAACGATGATAATAACACGCAATACACAACTAATGTTCCAGCCGGAGGTAATTACTACCAAGAAAACGAAGTTTACGAAACAGGCTACAATAGCAAAGTAAGTTTCAATATCGCAACATCCTACAAAGACCGTTTGTATTTAGGAGCCAATTTAAATGTACATGTTACAGACTACAGAAGAACCAGCAGTTTTTATGAAAGAAATGGAAATCCCTTAGTTGCAGGTGAGACCATATCCAATTTACGTTTCAACAATGACCAATATACGTATGGTAACGGCTTCTCTTTTCAACTAGGGGCTATTGCTAAGGTTACCGAATCCTTTCGCCTTGGGTTAGCTTATGAATCTAACACCTGGTACGAACTGTATGATGAAATTTCCCAAAGTTTAAACACAACAACGGAAACCAGCGGAGGACAATCTTTTAACAACACTGTTAATCCAAAAATTGTAAATGTTTATGAACCTTACACTTTACAAACTCCGGGAAAAACAACT
This sequence comes from Flavobacterium circumlabens, assembly GCF_004345565.1. GTDB lineage: Bacteria > Bacteroidota > Bacteroidia > Flavobacteriales > Flavobacteriaceae > Flavobacterium > Flavobacterium circumlabens. The sequence goes on from NZ_SLWA01000012.1 coordinate 5,203, forward strand.
TTTAGCGCCGCTTATGTATTTGGAAAATCCGGTTTGATCAGTGTGGATTATGCTATCAAAGATTATGGAAATACAAAATACAAACCAACAAGTGACGCAGGCTTCAGAGGCCTAAACAACCAGATAAGCGACGATTTAACTTCAACAGGAGAACTGCGGGTTGGTGCAGAATATAAAATTAAACAATTAAGCTTACGTGGTGGATACCGTTTTGAGGGGAGCCCTTATAAAGACGGAACAACAATTGGCGATTTAACCAGTTATTCAGGCGGTTTAGGCTATAACTTTGGCACTACCAAAGTAGATTTAGCTTATTCTTACTTAGAAAGAAAATCAAATCAGGGTTTCTTTGCACAAGGATTTACTGATGGTGTCAACATCTCATCGAAACTGAACAATGTTTCGTTGACTTTATTATTTGAGTTGTAATTAAAGTAAATAGAATGAATGAAAATCCGTTAAGCATTTTGCTTAACGGATTTTTTTTAAGTATTAGCTTATAATTTAGTCGAAAATCGGTTTTTATTTGTAGGTTTTATTTTATAAATTAGTTTATTCAATAATTTATAAATCAAAAACTATGAAACTAAAAAACTATCTTATCGCTTTTCTTTTACTCAATTTCAGTTTATATGCAAGAAATGAGCACTCAAACACTACCGCCGATCCTAAAGTAAATATTGAAATAGTAAACATTGTAACTAATGGTTTACTTCTTCCCAACAATACTCTTAGCTTCGCAAGTGCTGAAGATTTAGACATCGAATTTGATGTTAAAATCTCCTACACTGGAAATAATACCAAGATTACTGAAAAAGGTGTTTTAAACTGTTATTATTACGAACCGAATTCATTCGACAATGAAATAGCCCAGTACTATAACAATGGAGTTTATCCGCGATATCTTTTTCAAAATGAAGATATTACATTAGAACCTACTAAATCAGGGTACAGCTATACTTTCCGACAAAAATTACGTTTTAAAAAAAACATCATATTTACTAACGGTTGTTCGTTCGTTTTCAGATATCGAACTGCAACTTTACCTACTGATATATCAAATAAATTAACCTATAAAATTATTGGCGGTACTAGAACGGGAAAAGAACCTTACAAACCGTAAACTGCAAATATAAACCTGACCAAAATTTGTTACAGTGACGGATCCCCATTAATTAATAATAAAATAATTATTCCAGACTATGAGGGCAATGAAATCGGATCAAGAAGCATTAACTTGTCTTTTAATTATGAATGTATTTATGGATCAGAACTTCCTAAAGGCTATTATGCAGGTTGCATAATTCAAATAGCCCGTGATAAATTAGGCTCAACAAGCCTAACTAAATGGATCACACCAATTATTAGTAATGGCACATTGACGTTTAATAATCTAAAAATAAAATCTTCTGATATATCATCAAATACAAAACTAAGGATTTGGTTTAACTTTCAAGAAGTATCAATAGATTTAAATTGCGCCATTGTCAAAACCAGCAGACCTATTTTATACAATACAATATCTGATAATCAATCTATACCCATAGGTGGCACATCAAAACCTATAATAGGAGCTGTTGCAAAAATGAGTCTAGACCCAACAGGCACTTGGAATACAGTAGAAATTACAAAATACCAATGGCAACAGAAAACCACAAACAACAATTGGGCAAACATCATTGGAGCAACATTTCAAAATTATACTCCAACAAATACATTCAATGAAACTACATCATTCCGAAGAATAGCAATAAGCAATGAAGGGCTTCTAGATTACAGTGAATATATTACTATCTCAACTACTGCCTCACCAGAAAATAATATCTGTTGTAATCAGAATCTACCTTATAGTACTAGTCAACCTTCGACATTTACAGGAAACATTATAGATAATTCTAATTCATACCAATGGCAAATTTCTCAAAAACCATGGGGATGGATTAATATACCGTATGCTAATAGCCAAAACTTTAATTACATTTTTACATACGAAGCAGGAAGAGGAAACGAAAGTGCGTCATTCAGAAGACTAATAATTCAAAATGAAGCCATAATAAGTGCCAGCAATAGTATAACTGTAATACGATCAACCTCGCCAGAAAAGATAATATCTTCTGGAAATCCAATCAGAGTACCCAATAAAGGCAGACGTACCAGCATTTTTTCTAAACCATCTATAACGAAATCAGATCAGAATAATATTGACGACATAATTATTTACCCAAATCCCTTCACAAACAATTTTTCCATTGAAGGTTCAGTAAACATAAACTCCATCAAACTTTATGATTCTTTTGGACAAACAGTAAACATTGAGAAATATCAAAAATCCAATAACCTGATAGAAGTAAACACTTCAAAGTTGCAATCTGGAATATTTCTTTTAAAAGTAGATAACACTACTTTTTCGAAGACTCTCATGAAAAACTAAATTAAATTGATTACAAGAGAATCTGTCAGGAATTTTCACCTGACGGATTCTTTTAAGTCCTGCAGAAGTGACAACCCTTTTCTAACTTATTTTCCGTCAGAAAAAAATAGGTAGTAAAACAGCTCTGAAAGCTAGAATAAGCTTCATAAAAAACAGCTAAAAGAAAGGGAAACAAGCGGTGTTTGAATAAAAAAGTGTAATTTTGCACTCCAATTTATAAAAGTATGAGAACCAAGTCTTTAAAAAAGAACAAAATTAACGTAATCACTCTTGGGTGTTCGAAGAATGTATATGACAGTGAAGTCCTGATGGGGCAGCTTCGTGCAAGCGGAAAAGATGTTGAACATGAAGCGCCTGCAGAACGAGAAGGAAACATCATTGTAATCAACACCTGTGGTTTTATTGATAATGCCAAAGCAGAATCGGTAAACATGATTTTGGAATATGCTGATAAAAAAGACAAAGGACTTGTTGATAAAGTATTTGTAACCGGATGTTTATCGGAGCGTTACAGACCAGATTTAGAAAAAGAAATTCCGAATGTTGATCAATATTTCGGTACCACCGAACTACCTCAGTTATTGAAAGCATTAGGAGCCGATTATAAACATGAATTATTAGGAGAGCGTCTAACTACGACTCCTAAGAACTACGCTTACTTAAAAATTGCCGAAGGCTGCGACAGACCCTGCAGTTTCTGTGCAATTCCTCTTATGCGTGGTAAACACGTTTCGCAAACTATTGAAAAATTAGTTAAAGAAGCAGAAGGCCTGGCTAAAAACGGGGTTAAAGAACTTATTCTGATTGCTCAGGATTTAACTTATTATGGTCTTGACCTTTATAAAAAGAGAAATCTTGGCGAACTTCTGGAAGCTTTAGTAAAAGTTGAAGGTATTGAGTGGATCCGTCTGCATTACGCTTTCCCTACCGGTTTCCCAATGGACGTTTTAGAAATCATGAAACGCGAACCTAAAATTTGTAATTATATTGATATTCCATTGCAGCACATTTCGGATTCTATCTTAAAATCGATGCGTCGTGGAACTACGCAAGCTAAAACAACTCAATTATTAAAAGATTTCCGTGCTGCTGTTCCGGGAATGGCCATCAGAACGACTTTAATTGTTGGATATCCGGGCGAAACTCAGGAAGATTTTGAAATTCTAAAGGATTTTGTTCAGGAAATGAAATTTGACCGAATGGGATGTTTTGCTTATTCACACGAAGAAAACACACATGCTTACTTACTGGAAGATGATGTTCCGGACGATGTAAAACAAGCCAGAGCTAATGAAATCATGGAGTTACAATCTCAAATTTCATGGGATTTAAACCAGGAAAAAGTTGGAAAGGTCTTTAAATGTATCATTGACCGAAAAGAAGGAGCGCATTTTGTAGGCCGAACGGAGTTTGATAGTCCTGATGTGGATAACGAAGTCTTGATTGACGCTGCCAAACATTACGTAAAAACAGGAGATTTTGTTAATATCAAGATAATTGAAGCAACAGAATTTGATTTATACGGAGAACCTGCTTAAATTTACAATAGATATTTGCTAACTTTTGATAAAACAATTATATGAAACCTATTCAATCTTTATTTCTTTTAGTTTTCACGTTATTGTGCATTACTTCTGTTTCTGCTCAATACGGAAACGGATATAATAACGGCTACGGTGGCGGCGGTTATGGCGGAGGTGGTTACGGAAGAGGCGGTGGAATGGGAATGGACAGAAGTATGATGCAGGCTGGACCGCAAGGCCAGAGCAAACCTAAAGAAATTCCTGCTGAAGAAACTGCAGCTAAATTTGTAGAGCAAATGAAACCAGTTGTAAATCTTGATGAACTTCAGGCTATAGCAATCACAAATGTTTTTGCTGACAGTATGAGAGAACAAGGTATTCTATTAAAAAATGAAAGCAGCAGCCAGGATGTGAAAATGGAGCAATTGAAAGCTTTACAGGAAAGTACTACAAAGAAAATAACTGCTTTTCTTAATCCTGATCAGATCGAAAAATACACCAGTTTTATGGCTAATTTCAAAGAAATCAAAAAGTCCAAGTCAAAAAAGAAAAAAGACTCTAAAGATAATAAGGAAAATAAAGAAATAAAAGAAGACACAGAAACAGGAAAAGTTCAAGAATAATTATCTTAACTTAATTCCAAAATGTAATTAATTATGATAAGAAAACATTTATGCTATCTGCTTTTAGCAATTATTATTACTTCGTGCTCGACAAATCCTTACAAAAACACTGAAAAAGTTTACGATAAGCAACTTAAGACTTTAGAAAATCAAATTACAAGTAAAGAAACTCAAAACATACCTGCGGTTAGCCCGGTAGTTATTGATACTACATATGCTCAACAATTAGGGATTGTTAAAGATACCTTATCAAAAACAGGATCCACTATTTTATTGAATGGTATTAATACCGAGTGGATCGGTACTGTAAATTTCAATTTAAGAAAACCAAGCTTTATTATTATTCACCATACAGCACAGGATTCTGTTCAGCAAACCATAAATACTTTTACAAAAACAAAAACACAAGTGAGTGCTCATTATGTGATTTCTGAAAATGGAAAAGTAGTTCAGATGCTGAATGATTATCTAAGAGCATGGCATGCCGGAGCCTCTACGTGGGGAAAAAACACGGATATTAACTCCAGTTCTATAGGTATTGAATTAGACAATAATGGTTTTAAGCCTTTTACAGAAGCACAGATTAGCAGCTTAGTGGCTCTTTTAACTAAGTTGAAAAAAGATTACAACATTCCGACTCAAAATATATTGGGTCATGCAGATATCGCTCCGGGAAGAAAACAAGATCCAAGTGCTTTGTTTCCCTGGAAGACATTGGCAGAAAAAGGATTCGGAATCTGGCCGGATGAAGTTTTGGAAGAAGCTCCTTTTGATTTTAAAATAGAGCAGGCTTTGCGTATTATTGGTTACAATACTAAAAATTTATCAGCTGCAATAATGGCTTTTAAGTTACATTATATTCAAACTGATACTACCTCAACTTTAGACCGAAAAACAATAGATACGATCTACTCTATTTACAAAAAACAACTACAGTAGTATTTTTTTACTTATATAAGACACCGCATTTCTATATTTAGGGATGCGGTTTTTTTTTGCTTTTGGCTGGATATCGGATTTTAGATACAAGATGCAAGATTTTAGATGCAAGATTTTAGACGCAAGATGTTAGATGTTAGATATTAGATGTTAGATATTAGATGTTAGATATTAGATGTTGGATGTTAGATGTTGGATGCAAGATGTTAGATGTAAGATGTTAATGTTGGTGTGGGCTGTTATATTAGATTTTGGGGGTTGTTAATGATTGTTGATTAGGTAGTAGCTTTTTGACAAATCTTAAGGGAGCTTTATTCGCTTAAAGTAATAAGCCAATACGTAACAGAATTATCACTAAAAATAATTTAAAATTAAAAAAGCTGCCAAAACATTAGTATGTTTCGACAGCTCCAAAAAAAAAAAAAAATATCAATCTTTACCTCTTAGAAAGAGTATGTTGTTGCAATTAGTCCAAAAAACGATCCGCCTGTTGGTAATGCATCTTTGTCTAAAAATATATCTTCGGATGCTGCATCGTATCTTAGCTCAGGAATTATGGTCAATTTTCCAACTTTATAGTTTAGTGAAAGTGTGTTCGCAAATACACTAGAACCATTAAGCGCTCCCAAATTCAAAGCATCTTTAGCATCAAAATATTCTACTCTGTACGCCAGGCTTAAAGACTCTTTAAAGGCGTAATTCGCGTATCCTACCAATGAGAACCATTCTCCATCCAGGTCACTATTAAAATCATTTGTTACTTTCGCATAAGTAGCATTAAAGCCAAGTCCGAAACTATCACTAATTGTTTTTGAGGCTACAAAATCAATCTGTGTTTTATTTTCGTCCGTCGGTGGAATTATAGTACCCGGAGTCGGATTTGTACTTCCTGATGTAAAATTCAAATAGGCACTCCCTGTTTCGGCAACGTATCCTAACTGGCCCACATAGGTTTTCTGAGTAGATCCCGCATCCATCGCCGATTTAAAATCAGTAGGGTTCGTAATCCCGAACATGGCCGTAAACTTTCCAGCCGTATATTGTGCTTTCACCCCTGTATTAAAAAAGGGTCCATATGAAAACGCATACGACATACTGTAGTTTTTATTGCTTACAGCATCCAGCAATTCATATCCGATATGAGTTCCAAAACTACCTGCTACTACTTTAAATTTATCTGTAACATCATAAGTGAAAAATAATTGTTTTATGATGAACTTAGTATTTTCTTCATTATATGAAAACTCTTCTGCTCTGGTTCCGAAACCTAAATCTACAAAAACAGAAGCTTTTCCGAATTTATGGCCTGCCTGAATCGAAGCCATTCCAAGCTCGAATGAATCCTGTGAGTTGGTAAAGCTCGTTAATCCATTCATTTGTTTAGAAAAATCATATTTATAGTAAGCGTCTGCTGATCCTCCCCAAGTGGTTGCCGGTGAAACTGAAGCTTCAGTATCATCTTGTGCAAAAGCAAAAGAACTGGTTAACATCGCGGCTAAAATGTGAAATACTTTTTTCATGTTTTAATTGGTTTTTAGTTATTAATTGATTCTGGTTAGTTAATCTTTTATATATCTATTAATAGTATAAGTCATTTCTAAAACCTCAAACTCACCCCCTCAAACCTCTTCATTTACATTAGCGAATTTATTAACTTTTGTGAGAGTAGAAGAACTGCCAACTCTTTTTTTGATGTTTTCGGGAAAGAATTACGGATTACAAAAATTAGCTCAACAATAATCGTGATATGACATTAATACTGAATTAATTTTGAAAATTTAATAACCGTTTTCAGCCTATTTAAACTAAAAATATAGGGTTTAACTAAAAATAACGAACTAAAAATAACCTAAAACAGACAAAAAAGAACTAAAAATAAAATTTACCCCTAAAAAAATGGGGGTAAGATCAAAAATAGAAATAAAAAAATATTGAATAAAACATTTATATAACAAATACACCTCCTAAAGTTATATAATCCAAATTCCTACAAAAACCAGCTTACAAAAACTCTTTTACAATGCTGGATTGACCGACTCCTTACCAAATAATAATTTGTCAAAATTATATTAAGGACCAAAAAAAAGACGCACTATTGTGCGTCTCTATGAATAAGCATTAAGCTCAATTTACATTAAAAACAGGATTTACTTCGGATTGTATTTTCTTAGGTATTCACGTGCCTTGATTCCGGATTCTTTTAAATCTTCTGTTTTCCACTTTCCTTCTGATTTTGCGGATTTTTTCAAAACGGAACAGGTTTCGTCTTTATCTGATACTGACCATGTAACCCAACTTAACTTTTTTGCTTCCATCCAATCTATATATTCCTGCCAGGCTTTTAAATTTAAAGGACCATCACCGGTAGCCTCCATACCTGCTGATTCTGATATAAAAACAGGCAAACCTTTACTGATTGCTGCATCTGTTTTATCTCTTAAATCCTTACCGTGTGTTGCTGCATAAAAATGCATGGTATACATTATATTATTAAATCCTACAATAGGATCAGCAGCTGCAAGATCAACATCCTGATCCCAATGTGGCGAACCGACCAGAATAATATTGTTCGGATCATTTTCTCTTATCACCTTAATTACTTCTTCAGAATATGCTTTAACCTCAGCCCAGCTTTCATAATCCGGTTCATTAAAGATCTCATATATAATATTGGGATATTTCGAATACTTTTTAGATATCTCCGCAAAAAAGGCTTTAGCTTCTTCTAAGTTGATATTGTGGCTGTGCCAGTCCACAATTACATATATATCCGCTTTTATGGCTCCTTTAATAACAGCTTCAATTTTATCTTTTGAGAACTGAGGCTCCTTCATATACGACATCTCCCCCAATTCAATCCCCATAGCCGCGCGGACAACATTACAATTAAAGTCTTTTTGCAGCCATTTAACCGCCTTTTCATTATAAAATCTGGGCCACATACTATGCCAGCCAAAACTCATTCCTCTTAAAACAACAGGCTGATTAGATTTGTCTACTAATTGAGTTCCCGCAACGCTAAGCTGCCCATGAGTTTTAACCTGAGCATTTGAAAAAGAAAACAGTAATAATAAAGCAATGCTGAATAATTTATTCTTGACATTCATAACTATTGGAGTTTACGGGATTAATCTTAATGTAACTGAATCATGAGGAGCAAGATCTGCAACAAAATTCTTTTTTGTGGAACCAATTTCTTTGTTCTTCCACAAGTCTTTCAGTTTAAAAACAGTTTTGCTGAAATCGGCTTCATAACCAAAATCAGTGTCTTTAATGGTGTGTTTTTTCCAATCGAAATTGACTTTTTTAGCGACATCACTTCTGTTTAAAAACGTAACAGCCCAATTTCCATCTGATAAAGGTTTTACCCAGACTTCTAATCCGTCTTCTGCTGCATATTTAAAACCCTGGATTCCTAATTTATCCTGATTGACTGTGATTAGTTCCTTATTGGTAAGGATTGCCAATGTTTCTTTAGACATTTTTCTAAAATCATTTCCTGCAACAAGCGGTGAGGCCATCATGCACCACATCGCAAAATGAGATTTATCTTCTGTATCATTCATTTCATTTCCCACTTCCATCATATCAAAATCGTTCCAATGATCAGGACCGGAATATTTACGAATGTCTTTACGCATTTCAACAATTTTCATGAATCCCCAAGAGGACCAATTTTCCGGATGTTTGAACTCACAATCAAAACAAGGGTAAATGTCTCCGGAAATTCTCCAAAGATTACCAACTGGTTTCCCCCACTCCCACGGCTTATTATCACCCCATTCACAAAGGCTGAAAACCATTGGTCTTCCGGCGGTTTTTATGGCATTACTCATTGTGGTATAGGCTTCTTTGGCAGTAATTCCCTGCGTATTACACCAATCGTACTTTAGGAAATCAATTCCTAATTTAGCATAAAATCGGGCATCCTGGTATTCATAACCGCGAGTCCCGGGATAACCGGCACAAGTTTGTGTTCCGGCGCAATTGTACAGTCCAAATTTTAACCCTTTGCTGTGCACATAATCAATTACTGCTTTCATTCCGCCTGGGAATTTAGCCGGATCAGGAATTAAATCCCCATTAGCATCCCGTTCTCTGGTCATCCAGCCATCGTCGAGTACAATATAATTGTATCCTGCCGCTGCCATTCCTGATGAAACCATAATATCTGCCGTTTCTTTCACCAGTTTTTCATCGATACTGGTTCCGAAAGTATTCCAGGAATTCCAGCCCATTGGAGGCGTCATAGCCAAACCTTCAAATTTACCACCAGCTTGTGTATGCGTATTTCCCTGGCTAAAACCTAAACAGGAAAAACTAAAGGCCAGAATTAAAACTATCTTTTTCATCCTTAAAAAATTCAATTAATTAGTATAAAAAAGTATTCCCTAACGAGTGATTAGGGAATACTTCAAACAAACTCAAAATAAAACAAATGCCTTCTTACAAATATCCAATATCATCAAGATATATGATTCCAGGTAATCCTGAATATTCTTTGACGAACAACGAATTAACATTAGTTCCTAGTTTTTCAGGGTGAAGATCTGATATTGGTATAGATATATTATTCCATTCTCCCGCTTTAATATCAATTGCTTTTCCGTCATCGTCACTTGTTCCTCCGATTGAGAATAAGATTCTGGTACTTACTGTTGCGTATATCGATAACTTTAAATATCCATAGTCTGCAATTTTCACAGGATTATGCTGTATGTACATTGCACTCCACTTATCGGTAGTACGCTTAATGGAATAGGTTCCTCTGTTTACGTTTTCGGTATTTTGAAAATCCTGAGTTCCTCCCCAGCCTCCAACGGATAAAGGAGCCGGCGCACCGGAAAAATTATCCCCATACACTAAAAATTTAACCCCAATTGTTGCGATATTAGAAATCCCATATTCTGTTTGCACTTTTACAAGGGCATACGAACCAAAATCTGCCGGAACTGTTACTTCTATTGCTGTTTTTGATATCGATTTGAATACTGCCTCTGTCTCGCCAAATTTGACACTTTTTACTTTTACAAAATGCGACCCTGTAATAGTAACCACATCTCCAGGTGATGCAAAAGACTGAGAAAGTACAGATATAACAGGTGTTGGAGGAGACAACGATATAACATTATCTAAAATATTAACAAAACCGTTTGTTGCATAATAATCCAAACCCGTTGCAGGTTTATCAGAACCATTCACTTTCAAAATTCCATCCGTGACATTTACACCTAACAAATACAAATCCGGATTGGCGGTATTGGCCAATGTTGTCAATTCGCCTGTTTCGAGATAATCAGCAGTCACGCCGGCCAGTTTACCGACTCTTTTTTTAGCTCCTTTTACCACATGGCTCAATACGATTTGTTTTAAATCAGCAACCGGTACTAAAGTGATATCCGGATAACCCAGTGCATTTACATATCCGTTTTTTACAAGGTAAACCTCCAGAATAGCATCAGCCGGAACAAAATAAGTAAAATCTTCATTTGTATTTAAAGTAGCTTCCAAACCTGCTAGTTGTATTGCTTTATTAAAAAGCAACAAATTAGTATTCGCTTTTATCAGGCCATAAGCTGTATTGTAATTTTGCTCTGCACCTCCTACGCCCGGAAGATCATTATCACAAGAAGCAGCCAGGGCAACTAAAAATGCACATACTGCTATCTGTTTTAGTTTATATATTATTTTCATAAGTTTTCTTTTTTATGTTTTTTTCAATGGAAAGAATTAAAAGAATCCATTAATCCTTTTAAAGGACTCTTTTAAAAATTCTTACTATTTTAATATCAGACCTAAATCATCAATATAAATTGTATTCCCTCCTTCTTTACCTCCAAATTCCTGAAATGTGATTTGTGTTAATTCAGTTGGGCTGTCCAACGCATTGAAAAGGATTTCAATATTTGCCCACTCAGATGTAAAATTAATAACCGGTTTTATTTTATCATTTCCGTTAATAAATACACCTACTGAACCTGGATTCTGTCCTTTAAGACTTATTCTGATTCCTTTATATTTAGAGATATCAAATTTTGAGTTATCAATTCCGATATACAATCCGTTCCATTGACCGGCTTTCCATGAAATACTTTTAGAACCTTGCCTTGGATCTTTATCATAGGCAACATTATAAGGATTTGTTGCATCCCATAAACCATCATAAGCTTTTAATGAAGTATAAGCATCATCATAAATAGCGCTTCCAAAAGTTTGTGCTGCCACTGTAGTTCCGGAAACATTGGTAACAGATAATTTTTTATATAATATATCTTCGGGTACTTTTACTGTGATTTCAGTTAAGGTCGATGAAATTGGTTCAACTGCTGTGGTTCCAAAATTAACTATTGGTCGCAGGAAATACTCTCCTTTGATCGTAATAATATCTCCCGGCTTTGGGTTAATAGGAAAACCTGAAATATTTGGAGAAGGAGGTCTTACTTTTACCGTATATTTCAATGTTCCAACTTTAGTAACAATCTTCAATTCATCCATTTCATTGAAGTACGGAGTGTCCTGATCTACAGAAATCACAATAACATTATCGGTTACCAATGTCGGATTAAAAGAAGATTCTAAACCATTAAAGGATATGGATTGTAAAGTTGAAAACCCTGAACCTCTGATAATATAGGTGTTTCCTGCATTAATCACATCTGTAGGAACATCTACTTGTCTGTCTCCCTCTACTAAAGGATCATCGATAACTGATTTCGTAATTCCTGTTACGGCTAATTTCCCTGATGAAGAACTTCCTTCATCGTTTGAACACGAACTAAGCAATAAGATTGAAGCTAAAAAACAAAACTTCAATACCATTATTTTTTTTATATTTTTCATAATTGTTTCTCTTTAAAGTTTATTTAAAAACATAAGGAACCGGAGCTTCTTTTAACTTTGGATTTTTTCTAACATCATTTGCCGGTTTAGGGAAAATAAAATCCGTTTCTACCGGTGTATAGTGTTTTACTCCTTCATAATCGGAACCTCTGTCCTGTTTCGAAATGAGATCAATAGCTTCTGCTCTCGGCAATCTTCCTAAGTCATACCAGAATTCTCCCTCAAAAGCAAATTCAACTCGTCTTTCCTGAAACAAGGCTTTTTTGGTTAATGGCGTATTCGTATTTAATTCACTTAAACCCGCTCTTCTTCTGATTTTATTGAATGACTCTTTTGCATTCGGATCACTTGTTTCATTGGCGCCTGCCAAAATTGCTTCAGCATGAATTAACAGCACATCGGCATAACGCATGATGTAATTACAGTTACTCATAGAGCCCCATTTGTCTGCGGGACCTGTTTCTCCTGTTGCCTGGCCCACTACGTATTTTTTAACGGCAGCACCAGTCGCATCTAAAATATTAGGGAATTTCTTTTTGCTTACCACAAAACCTAATGAGTCTGCAGCTTTAATATTTGGTAGCGTGTCACCATAAATAATGTAAGACTCTTTTCGTCTAACATCACCAACTTCAAAAGCCTGCTGAATATCATTAGTAGGCGTATATACCGCTCCATAAGATGCATTATCATTTAAAATATCCAGACCATATTGAACATTCGAAGGATTTCCTGCCTGATATTCATTTACAGCCCCCGACCATTGCCAGGAATAAATAGATTCTTCATTATTATTTTTACTGGTCAGAAACAAATCTCCATAGTTAGGCAAAAGTCCAAATTCTCCTGAATTAATTACTTTTTCTGCCATAGCTCTGGCATTTGTATAATCTTTTTTATACAGGTATATTTTTGCCAAAAATGCTTCTGCAGTACCTTGTGACACAAATACATTTACAGTACTTGAACCTCTTAACCTCACTTTTGATTTCAGATTTGCAGCTGCATATTTCAAATCATTTTCGATAAACTTATATACATCTTCGATTCTATTGTTGTTTACCATTGGATTTTTTGCCAATGCTAAGTTATCTTCGATAATAGGCACAGGACCAAATAAACGTACCAGATAGAAATAAGAAACTGCTCTGAAAAAGTGCGCCTCAGCAATTGTATTTTTAATCACATCCGGACTCACTCCTGCTTTTGCATTGGTATTCAGATTATTGATCAAATCATTTGATTGTGCTACGATACCAAAACAAGATCTCCAAGGATCAGATAAAATGAAACTATCCGAAGTTAATTTGAACTGGATTACCTCATTTCCATCCACATTTGACCAGCAGTTCCCAGAAGACATTTCTGAAAGTGCGAAAAAACATTTTGTAAAAAATGGCGCCCACATTCTTCCATACATTCCATAAGTAGTACGTTGTACCTGCTCATCTGATGTATAAAAATTATCACTTACATATCCGTCCTGAGTCGGTCGGTCTAAATAATCCTCACTACATGAAGCAGATAAAGCCAGCAAAGCAATTAGTGCTAAGCTTTTAAAATTTATTTTATATATTTTCATAATAGTTTTTATTAAAATTCAACATTCATTCCAAACGTAATGGTACGATTGGTAGGATAACGCCCTGAGTCAATTCCGCTTAATAAAGCATTCTGATTATAGTCTCCAATTTCAGGATCATAACCGGTGTATTTGGTGAAAGTGTACAAATTCTGAACACTTGCATAAAATCTTAGTTTGCTTAATTTCGTTTTAGAAAGAATATCAGATGGCAGGTTATAAGCAAAAGTCAGTTGTGAAATTCTTAAAAAAGAACCATCTTCTACATAACGATCTGATATGGCAATATTAGGATGTCCGTCTCCGCCGTCAGGTCTTGGATATTTAGCATTCGGATTGTCGGGTGTCCAGAAATCAGCTGCTTCTGCCAGCTGATTTTCGTAAAGGCGTTGATTTTTTGTCGCCGCTCTTCTGGTTAAGTTCATCACTTTACCTCCCTGAGAACCCTGAAGAAAAATAGTAAGGTCCAGATTTTTATATTTGAATGTATTGTTCAGACCGTACGTAAAGTCAGGCATTGGGTTTCCGATGTAAGTCAAATCTTTTTCATCAATTAAACCATCTTTATTCTGATCTACATATTCAACATCTCCTAAAACACTTTTTGTGGCTTTGTTACCTGTAAATGGTATTGGAGCATTTGCCAGTTGTTCGTTTGTACGGATGATTCCAACAGTCTGATATCCGTAGAACTGACCTATTGGCTGACCCACTTCACTTTTGGTAACTGTTTTGGTAGTATACCCGTTCACCTGAACTTCTTTTATTAAATCAAAATTTTCAGCTAAACTTAATAGTTTGTTGTTATTTTTAGAGAAAATAGCCGTTACATCCCAGGAAAAATTAGAACTGAATTTATTAGAATATTTTAATGTAGCTTCTATACCCTGATTTCTCATACTACCTAAGTTTACCGTAGGAGCGGCTAAACCACCCTGATATTGTTCTAAACCTGTAACATAAGTTGGCAACGGCAATACAAATAAAAATCCTGAAGATTGTTTTCTGTAAACGTCTACACTGGCATTCAGTTTTGATTTAAACAAACTAAAATCAAGTCCTAAGTTGGTATCTTCTGCAGTTTGCCAGGTCAGACCCGGATTTGCAATATTACCAGCGGTAAAGAAATTACCCAAAGCCGATTTTATCGTTTGTATATTAGAAAGGTACAATCCTCCGCCAACAACCTGATTTCCTGTTTCTCCGTAACCTACTCTGAATTTAATATTGTCTATATAATCTTTTGTGCTTTCCATGAATTTCTCATTAGAAAGATTCCATGCTCCGGAGATTGCAGGAAAGTAACCCCATCTTTTATCTTTGGCAAAATTAGAACTGCCATCAGCTCTTATCGTACCCTGAATACTATATCTGTTATCAAAACTATAATTAAAAGTCCCGAAAAAAGAATACAGCGCATTACTTCCTTTATATTCGCTTGCTACTAATGTATCCGGATCTCCCAGATTGATCGAATGAACGTCATTACTCAATAATCCGCCTACAGACTGGCTATTTCCAAACCAGGTTGCATCTGTAGCTTCCTGAGCACCAATGAAATTAAAACTGTGTTTCCCTAAAGAAA
Organism: Flavobacterium circumlabens; assembly: GCF_004345565.1. Classification (GTDB taxonomy): domain Bacteria; phylum Bacteroidota; class Bacteroidia; order Flavobacteriales; family Flavobacteriaceae; genus Flavobacterium; species Flavobacterium circumlabens. Next base: position 20,726 of record NZ_SLWA01000012.1, read on the forward strand.
ATCGGTACGTCAGCATATTTTTCATATTCAACTGATACCAGGTATTTGCTCTTTCCTGAAGCTGATTTACTTTATTTACAGCAGCTCCCCAAACGTAAGTGGGCTGAAATGCTTCAAAATTCTGAATAGAAGTATTGGCTCCCACTTCGAAACGATATTCTAATCCTTTAGCCAATTTAAAAGTGGAATAAAAATTCCCCTGAAAATTCTTTTGAACTAAATAATTGGTATTCATCAAAGTACTTGCAACCGGATTAATCCACGCACCCTGTGAACCATCCTGAGGAGGTCCGGCATAACTGCCATCTAAATTTCTCACGGCAACATCCGGAGTCGATAATATGGTTGTACCTATAATACCATCACTATACCCCTCAATGGTAATGTTCTGATTCGTGATCCCCGCTGTTAAATTAACTCCCATTGTTAACCAGTCTTTTACTTTTGACTCAAAATTGGTTTTGAAAGTATATCTTTTAAAATCAGATCCGATAACCACACCATCCTGATTCAGATAGGATCCGGAAACATAATAATTTGTATTATCGTTAGCTCCTGAAAAAGATAACTGATGGCTTGTCATTAAGGCTGTTCTGTATATTTCATCCTGCCAATTAGTTCCCTTACCCAAAACAGAAGGCACAGCAAATTCGTCTCTTGGTGCCACTCCATAATATTCTGCTAATGCATTTTGCTGAGTAGCGTACTGACTTAAATTCATTGTTTTAAGCAATCTGGTCACATCCTGTACCGAAAATGCAGTATCATATGTTATTCTTCCTGCACCTTTTTTACCTCTTTTAGTCGTAATAATAACCACTCCATTAGAAGCTCTTGAACCATAAATAGCAGTAGAAGCAGCATCTTTTAAGATATCCATCGTTTCAATATCATTCGGATTCAAAAATGCGAGGGGGCTATTGGTCACACTCCCTGTATTTGTTCCGATATAACCACTCACGATCGTTCCTCCGGTGGCCTGACTGGTAGCATCACCCGATATCGGAATACCATCGATTATATATAAAGGTTCGTTACTGCCTCCTAAAGAAGCATTTCCACGAATTTTTACCGAAACACTTCCTCCGGGTTTCCCTGAATTATTGGTCACGACAACCCCCGCAGCTCTACCTTGCAGCATTTGCTCTACAGTAACTTGTTGGGAATCCTTAAAATCTTTTGATGACACAGAAGAAACTGCACCTGTAATATCTTTTCTCTTCTGACTTCTATATCCAACATTTACAAGTACTTCACGTAAATCTTCAGCGTTAAGTCTCAGCACAACATTAATCGGCCCACCGTTTTTTACATTGATGGTTTGAGTAATGTATCCAATAAATGAAACTGAAATGCTCGAATTAGCAGGAGCATCAATTACGTACTTCCCGTCAAAATCTGTTGAAGTCGTTTTTTTAGTACTAACTACTGTAATGTTTGCCCCGGGTATAGAAAGTCCCTTATCATCGGCAACCACTCCTGTTACTTTTACCTGGGCTGTAATTATATTACTCGTCAGTAACAAAAATAAAATCAAAGGAACCGCTATGTGGTTAGCATTCCAATGAATGAAATTAGTCATTAGTTTTTTCATAATAATGTTTGGTTAGTTTAAATTAGTATTGTTATAAGTAAGCAATAAGAGTAGGTTATTGTATTCTTAAATTATTTAACAAATCTATAACAGAAGGAAACATTAAATCGATAGTATTATATCATTTGATGATAATATTTTTACTACATCGGTTTAAAAAAACACATATAAAAATAAATGTCATTAAAAATTGCATTATTCGCAATCACCATTAGGTATTTGATTACAAATTATAAATTAAAATTAATGAATCGCTTAAAATGCAAACGATTTCGTTAAAAATAATATTTGTTTGTGCAAAAAAAGTATCACTATAAAATACGCTTCAATCCAGAAAAATCTTCCCTATACTGACTTGGCGTACAATTTTTAGTAGCTTTAAAACTACGATTGAAGTTCGCAATATTATTAAAGCCCGATTTAAAAGCTACTTCAGAAACGCTCATATCCTTTTCTACCAGCCAACGGGCCGCATATCCGATACGGATATCATTTATATAATTGACAAAAGTTTTACCTGTGCGTTTTTTTATAAACCGATTAAATGAAATTATAGACATACTGGCAACATTAGCTACATCTTCCAGTGTAATCTTTTCTGCAAAATGTTTCTGCACATATTCATAAACCAGCTTCATTTTATCATAGTCATCAAACGTATCATAATCTACGGTATAGGTAGAAAGCAAACGCTGATTTCTGGAGTTCGCCAGATCATACAATAAAGAGGTGATTTCCAAAAAATAATCCATACCGTCTAATTTAGAGAGCCTTACCAATCTTGGTGTCAATTCTTCGGCCACTTTTTTAGAAAACAAAATACCATGAATAGAACGATTAAACATATCACGAATCGGATTCATAATACGTCTTGAAAGAAAAGATTCATGAAAAAGATCATTATGAAACTGAATTGTAATTTCATGAATTTTTTTACTTGTACATTTATTCAACTCCCAACCGTGATATAAATTAGGACCAATTAAAACTAATTCGACATTGTCAATTTCTTCTATGTTATCTCCTACAACACGCTTTACTCCTTTTCCGTTTAAGATAAAATTAATCTCAAATTCCGGATGATAATGCACCGGAAAATCAAAACTATCTTTTACTCTGTCGAAAACTAAAAAACTGTCTCCGGCCGAAAGCGGCGCAATTTCTCTGTAAAAATTCTTAGAACTACTCATCTTAAATCGGTTTTTAGAAGTGATATTTAATTTTTCTATTTGCAATAATATGATATATAATTGATAAAATAATATTAATTATGCGATAAACATCCGTTTATCTTTGAAAAATAGAATTATCAATTTTATAAAAAGAACATTGATAATAAACATTAATCATTTTTAATATAATATCTTTTTAAAGTTTTAATAATTTTAAACGACAAACGATACTGAATTATCGATTGAAAAAACAAACAGTTCAGGACTGGGTATTAATTTAATGATTGGTACGTATTACACTGAAAACAAACTTATTCGTAATGAAAAAAAATATTTTAATCTTTATAACCTCAGTATTCATGGGGACTTCTTGTTCTTCACAGCCTATTAGCAGTAATACTAATTTGTCACTTTCAGATAAAAAAGCAACACCTGAGACTGTTTCACTATATAAAAAACTGAATCAGTTAACGCAAAAAGGCTTTCTGTTTGGACATCAGGATGATCTGGCATACGGTGTGAATTGGAAATATGAAGACGGACGAAGCGATGTAAAAGAGGTTACGGGGGATTATCCTGCGGTATACGGATGGGACATTGCCGGTTTAGAAAAAGACGATACCAATAATATAGACGGAGTTCCTTTTGCCAAAATGAAACAATACATTCAGGAAGCCAATCAAAGAGGCGGAATCTCGACCATAAGCTGGCATTTTGACAATCCTGCCACGGGAAAAAATGCCTGGGACAACACTCCAAATTCATTAAAGACCGTTTTACCCGGCGCAGAAAATCATCAAAAATTTACTTCATGGCTGGATAAAGCGGCCACTTTTTTCTTGTCTTTAAAAGATAAAAATGGGAAAGCCATTCCGATTCTTTTCAGACCGTATCATGAACTTACCGGCGGATGGTTTTGGTGGGGAAAAGGCAATTGCACTCCCGAAGAATTTAAAGCTGCCTGGAAATTTACTTTCGAATACCTGCAAAAAAAAGGCGTTCATAATTTAATTTACAGCTACAATACCGGCAGTTTTGGTTCTAAAGAAGACTTTTTAATGAATTATCCGGGCGATAATTATGTCGATCTGCTGAGTTTTGATGCCTACCAGAACAATGATGACAAAGAGGGCAAAAAATTTATAGAAGGAGTTCAGGCACAATTTAAAATCTTAAATGAAATCGGCTTAGAGAAACACAAACCTATTGCGCTGGCAGAGGCCGGATATGAAGCCGTTCCCGATGCCAACTGGTGGACAGGAACTTTATTAAAAGCCATTGGAGATTATAAAATTTCTTATGTTTTATTATGGAGAAACCATGGCTGGCAGGAAAAAGAACAAAAAATGCATTATTATGTTCCTTATTCCGGGCAGCTAAGTGAAAAAGATTTTGTCAATTTTTACAAGCTGGACAAAACTTTATTCGAAAAAGATCTTCCGAAAAAATTAAAATAATTCCTCCAAATTAAATCACAACCTTTAAAAAAAACCTAATGCACGACAAAATTAGTTTAAAAGAAAAAGTAGGTTACGGTCTTGGAGATGCTGCATCTTCCATGTTCTGGAAAATTTTCAGCATGTACCTTTTATTTTTCTACACCGATGTTTTCGGATTGGCACCGGCTGTGGTCGGAACCATGTTTCTGATTACCCGCATCTGGGATTCCTGTTTCGATCCGATTGTTGGAATCATCGCCGACCGTACCAAAAGCAAATGGGGAAAATTCAGACCTTATTTATTATGGGTCGCTGTGCCTTTTGCCATCATCGGAGTACTGACTTTTTACACCCCTGATTTTGACGAAAAAGGAAAAATCATCTATGCCTATGTAACCTACTCGGCAATGATGATGATTTATTCTTTAATCAATGTTCCGTATGCATCCCTTTTGGGTGTCATGTCGTCCGACCGAAAAGAAAGAACAACACTTTCCTCTTACCGAATGGTTTTTGCCTTTGGCGGGAGTCTTTTGGCGCTTTGGCTAATTGAACCTTTGGTAAATTACTTCGGTGGAAGCCTGAACTCTAAATCGGGATGGCTGGCTACAATTTCGATATTTGGTGTGATCACAACAGCTTTCTTCTGGGGTTGCTTTTTCTTCACAAAAGAAAGGGTAAAACCAATTACCGACGAAAAAAACGATTTAAAAGAAGACTTAAGAGATTTACTTAAAAATAAGCCCTGGTGGATTTTATTGGGAGCCGGAATTGGTGCCTTGGTATTCAATTCAATCCGTGACGGAGCCGCAGTCTATTACTTTAAATATTATGTAAGCGGCAGTGTAAACTTTGACTTTTCATTGTTTGGAACTGATTTTCACATGACGCCAACCTCCATTTATTTAGTGCTGGGGCAGGCTGCCAATATCATCGGAGTAATCATTGCAACTCCTATTGCCAACAAAATAGGCAAAAAGAAAACTTTTTTTGGCGCCATGGCTTTAGCAGCACTTCTGAGTTTAATTTTCTATTTCTTCGGAAAAGAAGATGTACTCCTGATTATGAGTTTTCAGGTTCTGATCAGTATTTGTGCAGGCTGTATTTTCCCGCTAATCTGGTCTATGTACGCTGACAGTGCCGATTATTCGGAATGGAAACAAGGACGCAGGGCAACCGGATTGGTATTCTCCGCTTCCTCGATGTCACAAAAATTCGGCTGGACCATTGGCGGTGCGGGAACCGGATGGCTTTTGGGCTATTATGGCTTTCAGGCTAATGTAGAGCAAACCGCCGTTACCCAAAACGGAATACAATTAATGTTAAGCATACTCCCTGCAATCGCAGCCATTATATCAGTAGCTTTTATTTTGTTTTATCCTTTATCGGAAGAAAAATTACAAACGATAGAACAGGATTTAAACGAAAAAAGAGACCAGACCCATTAAAACCAATACAGATACAGAAATTGATTATTATGACAGCAATAGCCACTTCAACTACATTTCAGGATAGAAAAGTAGCATTAGAAAAAGAACATACAACACTGATTGAGCAAAAAAATGCTCCTCAGGACATTATCGGAAACGGTATATACCAACGCTACAAAAATCCTGTGGTTACAGCAGCCCACGTCCCTTTAAACTGGCGTTTTGACCTTAACGAAGAAACCAATCCTTTCTTGCAGGAAAGAATCGGAATTAACGCCGCCTTTAATGCAGGTGCCCTAAAATGGAATGGAAAATACCTGCTTGCCGTTCGTGTAGAAGGAATTGACAGAAAATCATTCTTCGCAATAGCGGAAAGCCCAAATGGAGTGGATCATTTTAAGTTTTGGGAAAAACCATGTGTGATTCCACAAACCGAAGAACCGGACACCAACGTTTACGATATGCGTTTGATTCACCATGAAGACGGTTGGGTCTACGGCATTTTTTGTACCGAAAGAAAAGATCCGAAAGCACCAAAAGGGGATACCAGTTCGGCTATAGCCAATGCAGGAATCGTTCGTTCCAAAGATTTAGTGAATTGGGAAAGATTACCGGATTTAATTTCAAATACAGGCCAGCAGCGCAATGTCGTTTTACATCCTGAATTTGTAAACGGAAAATATGCCTTGTACACCCGTCCGCAAGATGGTTTTATTGATGTTGGAAATGGCGGCGGAATTGGTTTAGGTTATATCGAAGATATGACCAATCCGGTTGTAAAAGACGAGAAAATCATCTTCGGAAAAAAATACCATACGATCTATGAATTAAAAAACGGGGCCGGCCCTGCTCCCATCAAAACAGAAAAAGGATGGCTGCATTTAGCACACGGCGTTCGAAATACCGCCGCAGGCTTACGCTACACCTTATATATGTTCATGACAGATTTGCATGACATTACCAAAGTCACCCACGTTCCTGCCGGACATTTTATGGGCCCGGAAGGAATTGAAAGAGTCGGCGATGTATCCAATGTCTTATTTACAAATGGCTGGATTGAAGACACTGACGGAACGGTATTTATCTATTACGCTTCATCAGACACGAGAATGCATGTGGCCGTTTCATCTGTAGAAAAATTAATTGATTATGTAATGAATACGCCTGAAGATACCTTTATTTCTGCAGGTTCTGTAAGCACAATCATTAGTCAAATTGATAAAAATAACGCAATATAATTGATAGTGTCAGTACAACTAAAGCAACTCAAAACCGAATTATCAGCAGAGCTTGAAAACATTTTAGACTATTGGTCCAAAAACTCGATTGACATCCAAGATGATGGATTCGTCGGACAAATCGACCATAACGAAAACGTAATTGGAAATGCTGAAAAAGGTGCTGTATTGAATGCCAGAATCCTCTGGTCGTTTTCTTCAGGCTATCAGGTTACTAAAAAGGAAGAACATAAAAAAATAGCACAAAGGGCTTTTGAATACTTGTCGAATCATTTTTACGATACCGAATTTGGTGGTCTATTCTGGAGTATCAATGCTGATAAAACGCCAAAGGATACTAAAAACCAAATTTATGCTTTAGCTTTTGCTATTTACGGATTATCAGAATATTATGTTATTTCTAAAGAAGAAAAAGCGTTAGAAATAGCCATCAATTTATATTTAGAAATTCAGAAGCACAGTTACGATCCGGAAAAAAAAGGATATTTTGAGGCTTTTACAAGAGATTGGCAGCCCATAGAAGATTTGCGTCTGAGCGACAAAGATGCCAACGAAAAGAAAACGATGAACACGCATTTACACATTGTAGAAGCCTATGCCAATTTGTTCAAAGTATGGAAAGACAAAACGCTTCAAAACGATATTATTGAACTTTTACAAACCATAGAAAAACATTTCATCAATACCGAAACCGGGCATTTACGTTTGTTTTTTGATGAAAACTGGATCGAAAAACCAGACGTTATCTCCTACGGTCACGATATCGAAGCAGCCTGGCTTTTATTGCAGTGTGCAGAGATTTCAGAAGATCAGTCGTTGATTGCCGCTTATAAAAAACATGCCGTTCAGATGGCAGAAGTGACCAAAGAAGGGCTGGATTCCGATGGCGGTTTATGGTACGAATTTGATGCTGAAAAGAACCAATTAGTTGCCGAAAAACACTGGTGGGTTCAGGCCGAAGCCTTAATTGGATTTTATAACGCGTATCATCTTACCGGTGATGAAAATTATGCAGACATTGTTTTCAAAAACTGGGATTTTATTAAAAACCACATTCTGGATGCTAAAAACGGAGAATGGTTTTGGGGCATTTACCGGGATTATTCTTTAATAGAAAAGGATAAGGCTGGTTTCTGGAAATGTCCCTATCACAATAGCCGAGCCTGTTTAGAACTTATTCACAGAATAAAAACCTAACCTAACCAAACTAAACCATGAAAACCACTTTTCTTAAAACCGCATTTATAAGTTTATCGATGCTGACAGTCATAAGCTGCTCTTCTGACAACGAAAACACCGGCGACGAAGTCATCATAGATCCGCCAACGCAAAGCGATCCCTTAACGACCACAAACGTCAGCACTTATATGGTGGATGCAACTGCTACCAAAGAAACTGTGGCTTTATTTTATAATTTAAAAAAACTCGCAAAAACGAAAACAGCTATTGGTCAGCAAGATGCCTTTAACAGTTTTTACGGAGATGCAGGCGGGGATTCTGATATTAAAAAAAATACCGGTTTTGATCCTGCCGTTTTAGGTTCCGATTTTATGTTTATTACGGACAAAAACAACAACAATCAGCCGGATAACTGGTTTTTCCAACAGGAACAAAAAATCGTAAATGATACAAAAGCGGCTTATGCAAAAGGCATGATCAATACTTTTTGCTGGCACCTGAGAGAACCTAACAAAGAAGATTCTTTTTATGTTTCCGACATGACAACGGAACAAAAAACGACCGCCTTCAAAAGCATTTTGCCCGGCGGAGCAAATCACGAATGGTACAAGAAAAAACTCGATAAAATAGCCAGCGTGGTTTCAAACCTGAAAGCGGCGAACGGCGAATTAATCCCGATAATCTTCAGGCCTTTTCATGAATTTGACGGAAGCTGGTTCTGGTGGGGGGCGAACTTCTGCACTCCGGAAGAATACAAAACTGCCTATAAGTTTACGGTGGATTATTTAAAAAACACAAAAGGGGTTCACAATATTCTCTACGCTTTTTCTCCGGACAACTCCTATACCACTGAAAGCAATTATCTAAGCCGCTATCCGGGCGATAAATATGTAGATATTTTAGGAATGGATAATTATGGCGACTTCGACAATAAAGGACAAAGCGGAGCGAACACAGCCAATTCTAAACTAAAAATGATATCTGATTTAGCTAAAAATAAAGTCAAAATTGCTGCTTTGACCGAGACCGGTTATCGCGTTACGGAATCAATTGTTCCGGTTAAAGATTGGTTTTCTACTTACTTGTACAGCGCACTGACATCCAATAGTGTTGAAGTGAGTTATGTGCTTTTTTGGAATAACAACAAAGACGGCTATTACGTTCCGAATGGTTCCGTTTCGAATGCGGGTGATTTCAATACTTTCACCAAAAAAACAAGAGCTGCATTGGTCAATTCTTTGCCTAAAATGTACGAGTTACCGAAATAAATAACTTTTACAGAAATGACAAAAACGAGTAGAAAAGCTCCTTAAAAAAATAAATTATGAAAAATAATTTCCTCAAAATACTGAGTTTCGTTTTAATTCTTTCGACACTAGCCTGCCAGGCGCAGGAAAGAATTACCTTTAAAGGAACTCAATTTTACATAGGCAATAAACCCTATTCCTACATTGGAACCAATTATTGGTACGGCAGTCTTTTGGCTTCTAAAAAAAACGGAGACCGAAAAAGACTGTTACGTGAACTTGATTTACTGAAGAAAGAAGGGATTGACAATCTGCGAATTTTAGTGGGTGCAGACGGCGGAAAATACGATTTCACCGTTCGTCCCGCTTTACAATACGAGCAGGGAAAGTATGATGAAGATCTGCTTGATGGTCTGGATTTTCTGATTCATGAAATGAGCAAACGCAAGATGTATGCGGTTTTGTATTTGACTAATAACTGGGAATGGTCGGGCGGAATGTCGCAGTATTTAGAATGGAATGGAAAAGGCCCGATTCCCGTTCCCAATATCGCTCCGAATACATGGCCACAATTTATGTCGTACACGGAACAATTTCACAGTTGTGCGCCTTGCATGGAAAGCCTGAACAATCATGTAAAGTTTATCATTGGAAGAACAAATACATATTCTAAAAAGAAATATACCGAAGACAGCACGATTATGGCGTGGCAGGTTGGAAACGAACCGCGTACTTTTACACCCGAAAACGAAGCCAAATTTACAGTCTGGCTCAATAATATTGTTGATTTAATTGATAGTTTAGATCAAAACCATTTGATTTCTACCGGTTCTGAGGGCTTAAACAGTTCGAATGACAGTATGGAAACTTTTGAAAGAACCCATCAAAATCCGCATATTGACTATCTGACCATGCACATCTGGCCAAAGAACTGGGGCTGGTTTAAAGCGGATAATGCCGAAAAAACGTTGCCAACAACGCTTGAAAATGCCGGAATTTATATCGATAAACATGTAAAAGTGGCCAACGACCTGAAACGTCCCATTATTATTGAGGAATTTGGCCTGCCGAGGGAAAACGAAAATCTGTTAAGCAGTTCTTCTGTTGCCAACAGAGATGTTTTTTACAATTATATCTTTAGCCGTGTGGCCGAAAGTGTGGCAAATAACGGTCCGTTGCAGGCAGCCAACTTCTGGGGATTCGGCGGCGAAGGAAAAGCCGTTACCGCAGATGGAAAATGGAATCCCGGAAATCCTCTGACTACAGATCCTCCACAGGAACCACAAGGACTGAATTCCGTTTTTTCGACCGATCAATCAACTTTGGAGATTGTGAAAAAATATAATTTAGATTTTAAAAAAATCAAACCCCGTAAGTAAGATAAGACATTATAGATGAAACTTTTTAAATGAACTTATAGCACTTATATGGTAAAAAAATCCAGCATGAAAAAATTATCTATTATACTTCTTGTCCTGATTGTAAATCTTTCTTTTTCACAGAAAAAGCAGGAATTTACATTGAAATCTCCCAACGGAAAAATTGAAGTCAGAATTCTGGTGAACGACAAAATTACCTGGACGATTTTACATGAAAAAGATATTATCCTGTCTCCTTCGGCAATGTCAATGACTTTGGGTGAAAATCAGGTTTTAGGAAAAGAGGCGGTAGTTTTAAATTCAAAGACAGCAACGGTTAATACTTCATTTGAATCTCAGTTTTACAAAAAGAAATCGGTAAAAAACAATTACAATCAACTGATTTTAAACTTCAAAAATGATTTCAGTATTGAATATCGCGCTTTTGATGATGGCGTTGCCTATCGTTTTAATACAAAAAAGAAAAAAGATATCACTGTAAAATCGGAAGAAGTGGTTTTGAATTTCGATCAGGATTACAATACCTTAATGCCGTATGTCCGCGATTTAAGAAACCCAAAAGATCCTTATATTTCCTCTTTTGAAGCCCATTACGAAAACAAAAAAATCAGCGGATTTGCAAAAGATACGCTGGCATTTTTACCCTTTTTAGTCGACTATAAAAATCATAAAAAAGCAGTATTTCTGGAAGCCAATCTGGAAGATTATCCAGGGTTGTTTGTAACCAATAACCCGTCGAAATCCGGCTTTGAAAGTCGTTTTTCCAACTATCCTTTACAGGAAAAAAATGGCGGATTCAACAACATTAACCGATTGATTACCGAAAGAGCCGATTATTTGGTTCAGACAAAAGGAACCCGGAATTTCCCTTGGAGAATTGTTGTGATTTCAGAAAATGACAGCGCTTTAGCCAATAATGATATGGTTCAGAAATTATCGGAACCGACCCAAATAAAAGACCTCAGCTGGATAAAACCCGGAAAAGTAGCCTGGGATTGGTGGAACGACTGGAACATTTATAATATTGATTTTAAAGCCGGAATTAATACGGAAACGTATAAATACTATATTGACTTTGCCTCCAAAAACAAAGTGGAATATGTGGTTCTGGATGAAGGCTGGAGCCTCGAAGAAAACATTATGCAACACAACCCAAATGTTGATCTGGAAGCCTTAATCGCTTACGGGAAAGAACGAAATGTGGGAATTATTTTGTGGAGTTCGTGGATGGCTTTAACCAAAAACACAGACGGAATCCTTAAGAATTATGCCGATTTAGGAATTAAAGGATTTAAGGTTGATTTCCTGGATCGTGACGATGCCAAAATGGTGCATTCTGTTTACGATATTGCTCAGAAAGCAGCCGATCATCAATTGCTTTTGGATTTTCACGGGATGTATAAACCAACCGGAATTCAGCGTACTTTTCCCAATATCCTCAATTTTGAAGGTGTGAAAGGTTTAGAAAACAACAAATGGACACCCAATGATGATGTGCCAACTTATGATTGTACGATTCCGTTTATCCGAATGATGGCCGGCCCGATGGATTATACGCCCGGTGCCATGCGAAATGCTACCAAAAGCGAATTCAAATCCAGTCATTCCAACCCAATGAGTCAGGGAACCAGATGTCATCAATTGGCGTTGTACACTATTTTTGAAGCGCCTTTGCAAATGATGGCCGATAGCCCCACGGCCTACATGAAGGAACAGGAAAGCACCAATTTCATAGCCAAAACACCCACCACTTTTGACGAAACCGCAGCTTTAGACGGAGAAGTTGGAAAGTTTGTAGCCATAACGAGAAGAAAAAATACAACCTGGTATTTAGGTGCCATTACCAACTGGGATTCCAGAGACATTACCATTGACTTTTCTTTCCTTGAAAAAGGCAAAAAATTCGAAGCTGAAATTTTCTCCGATGGCTTAAATGCTGATAAAGCAGCAACAGATTACAAAAGAGAAATCATAACGGTAGATGCTGACACAAAACTAAAATTTCATTTAGCAAACGGTGGCGGACTGGCTGCTGTTATTCAGTTAAAAAATTAAAAAACAAACGTACCGCGCAGAAATACATTGTTCTAGGCGGTACATTTGTACCTATTTACATTAAAAACTACACTTTTAAATTGTAATTACCAGTCTTTTCCCGTCAGGAACAGTCATATCCCAGGCTTTTTCTATGTCTTCTATGGCAATAGAAACCGTTTCAATAACTAACTTTTCAGATAGTACTAATTCGAACATTTCAGGTAAGATCTCTGTTATTAACTGCATCATTTCCTTTTTTGTCCAGCTTCCAAAACCCGAACCCGACAATTGAAGATCGACACTTCTTAAAATTTCCGACGATAACTGAATTGTATCTCCGGACAGAGAACCGACTGAAACAAATCTGGTTTTAGGAGTAAATGAACCATCCCCTTTTAAAGATTTCAGAATCAATTCCGCTGAAGGTCCCCATAAATAATCGATTATGATATCGATTGGTGTATTACTGTGAATCTTTTTTATCTGCGCGATAAATTCTTCTTCCGGCTGCGTCAGTACAACATATTCATCTGCACCTAAATTTAACAATGTTTTTAATGTTTCTTCCTTTCTTCCGGTTACAATTATTTTTTCTGCACCGTAATGTCTGGCCAGCTGAATGGCTATTTTTCCTGTCACTCCTGTGGCTCCGTTGATTAAAACCGTTTCTCCTTTTTGAATATCTGCTCTGAATCGCAACGCCATGGCAGAACCTGCAACTGCATTCGGTAATGCCGCTGCTGTGCAATCGTCAAGACCTTCCGGAACTTTTACCATTTTATTTTTATCTATAATGGCTTTTTCAGCAATCATTCCGGTCACACCTAAGGCATAAACTCTGGTCCCGTCTTCAAGCAGACCGACACCATCTCCTCCTGCCACTTTTGCTGTCTCTTTTTCGTCTGCTGAGTAATGTTTCCCGCTTGCTATATTTTTGTCTAAATTTTTAACTGCGGCGGCTTTAACAGCGATTAAAACCTGGTTTTCATTTTCGACAATTGGATCCGGAAAATCAGTGTATTGTGGCAATTCTCCTTTTTTATAAACTACTGCTGCTTTCATGTTTTTAAACTTTTAAGTGTTATTTAAATTTTATGAAGCAAAATTAGCCCGCAGTAAAAGGTTCGACGATAACATTTGTTATCAAATGCAGATTGGGGTTATTTCAGCATTTTATTTTTTATCCTGCTTAGATGAACGGAAGTTATTCCGAGATAAGAAGCGATATAATGCTGGGGAATACGTTGAATTAGCTGTGGCTTTTCTTTTAAAATATTTTGGTAGCGCTGTTCCGGCGAATCCTTTATAAAAGAAACGAAGTGTTTCATATAATCGAAGGTACGCTCAAAAAGAATGTCTATAAATTTCTCTCGTATTTCCGGAATCTCAATTAATTCGGTAAGAATGCTGTCCATATCTTTTTTATCCACATACCATAAAACACTGGGTTCGATAGTTTCGATGGTCACAGGACTTGGGATTTTCTTTCTAAAACTTTCAATGGAAGCCACCATTCCGCCTTCTAAAAAAAATTGCAGGGTGAGGTCTTTTCCGTCTCTGTTAAACCAACATCTCACACAGCCTTTTTCAATAAAAAATATTCGTTCTGAAATTTCGCCTTCGTTTAAAAGAACGGTTTTGGAAGGAACCTCCAATTTGTTGAAACAATTGATGTAACGCTCCCATTTCTGGTCTTCTATCGGAAACTTATTTTTAAGATGTTCAAACATGGGAGCGTTGGTAAAATTATTGCAGAATGCTTTCGATTGCATTTATTTCGTCTGCAGAAAAGTCAGGATTTTGCAGGCAATCAATATTATTATTCAATTGTCGAACAGAGCTCGCACCAATCAAAACAGAAGTAATTCGCTTGTCTTTCTGCAACCAGGCCAGCGCCATTTGGGCCAATGACTGATTTCTGTTCTGCGCAATTTCATTTAACTGCACTAATTTCTGAATGCGTTCGGGTGTAACCTCATCTTCTTTTAAATGTCCGTTTGGATTATGCGCTCTGGAATTTTCCGGAATTCCGTTTAAATATTTATCCGTTAAAAGACCCTGTGCCAAAGGGGAAAACGCGATACAGCCTACTCCTTTTTCTTCTAAAACATCCAGCAGACCATTTTCTACCCAACGCTCTAACATTGAATATTTGGCCTGGTGAATCAAACAAGGCGTTCCCAGTTGTTTTAAAACATCAACGGCAACTCTGGTTTCTTCTGCTGAATAATTACTGATTCCAACATACAATGCTTTTCCGGATCTTACAGTGTGATCCAAAGCCATCATTGTTTCTTCAATTGGCGTTTCGGGATCAGGACGATGTGAATAAAAAATATCTACATAGTCCACATTCATGCGTTTTAAACTCTGGTCTAAGCTTGACAATAAATATTTGCGGGAACCCCAGTCTCCATAAGGTCCGTCCCACATGGTGTAGCCGGCTTTAGTTGAAATTACGATTTCATCGCGCAGGTTTCCCTGAAAATTATGCCATAAAATTTTACCGAAATTCTCCTCGGCAGAACCCGGAACCGGTCCGTAATTATTCGCTAAATCAAAATGCGTTATTCCCTTATCAAAGGCTTCTTTAGCGATACTTTCAGCATTTTCGAAATTATCTACTGATCCGAAGTTATGCCATAATCCTAAAGAAATTTCAGGTAATAATAACCCGCTTTTTCCACATCTGTTGTATTTCATTTTTTTGGTTTAATGGTTTGAAATTTTTAGGTTTTAAAAATACAAAAAACTCTCGCAGATTTTACAGATCATGGAGATCAAAAAAAATCTGCCGAATCTGCAAAATCTGCGAGAAGAATATTTTCTTCTTTTAAAAAAACAAACCAGACAGGTTTTTAAAACCTGTAGGGTTTACGTTCTCGGTTCAATCAGATATTTTTTTTCATTATTGTAAAAAACGAGCTTCAAAACTCTCGCAGATTTTGCAGATCACGGAGATCAAAAAAAATCTGCCGAATCTGCAAAATCTGCGAGAAGAATATTTTCTTCTTTAACGTAAAATAATAAACCCTACAGGTTTTAAAAACCTGTAGGGTTTAAATATCGCAAAATTGTTTTTTACTTCAACTCAAAACCACTTTCCAAACCTTTGTCGGAACATCCTCCCACCATGATTTTAAAAGTTCCCGGTTCAACCAGGTAGTTTCCTTCATTATCATAAAAACCAAGTGTTGCATCGGTTAACGTAAATGATACTTTTTTTGTTTCTCCTTTTTTCAAGTCCACTAATTCAAAACCTTTTAGTTCTTTTACTGGTCGGATGATACTGGCAAATTCATCGTGAATATACAATTGCACCACTTCTTTTCCGTCATAATTTCCGGAGTTCGTAAGTTCAACCGAAACCTCAACGGTTTCTCCTTTTGCAAAAGATGCTTTGTTTACTTTCAGGTTTTTATAATCGAATTTTGTATAACTCAAACCGAAACCGAACGGAAACTGAGGTGTTTTTTCTACATCTGAATAATGTGACCAAAATACATTTTTATCGCTGTCTGTTGGTCTTCCGGTGCTGTATTTATTGTAGTAGATCGGTACCTGCCCTACATTTCTCGGGAAAGACATTGGCAATTTTCCACTTGGATTGTAATCCCCGTATAAAACCTGCGCTACGGCATTTCCGGTTTGAGTTCCTAAATGCCAGGCTTCTACAATTGTCGGAATATGTTCAGCTGCCCACGGAATGGTCAACGGACGCCCGTTATTTAAAACCAAAACAATATTCGGATTCACTTTGTAAATTTCCTCCAGTAATTCCTGTTGCAGACCCGGCAGATCAAGATTGGTTCTGCTGCGCCCTTCCCCACTCTGAAAACCGTGTTCTCCTAAAACCATTACGACAACATCTGCTTCTTTTGCGGCTTTTTTAGCGGCTTCAAAACCGCTTCTGTCAGTTGTATTAAAAACCACTTCATTTAAGAAAGACGTTTTTCCAACCACCAGATCAGTTCCTTTTTCAAAAGTCAGCTTATTGTCTTTATATTGCTGCATTCCTTCCAAAACCGAAACGGCCGTATTGTCCTCAGAAGCAATTCTCCAGCTTCCCAATGGACTGTTTTTATCATTTGCCAGTGCTCCGATTAAGGCAATTTTTTGTCCGGATTTCTTTAGCGGAAGCAGGTTTTTATCATTTTTTAAAAGTACAATCGACTTTTTCGCCATATCCAGAACGCCTTCAGTATTGGCTTTATTTCCGACGACTGCTTTTTCTCGTTTTTCATCACAATATCGATACGGATCATCAAAAAGACCCAATTCAAATTTCACACGCAATATTCTGCGAACGGCATCATCCAGCAAAGATTCTTTTACTTTTCCCTCTTTTACTAAATCAGCCAATTTTGTCACATACAAATACGATTCCATGTCCATATCTGATCCCGCCACAACTGCTTTCAAAGTAGCGTCGGCTTCGTCTTTGGCATAACCGTGTGCGATCATTTCACGGATAGAAGCATAATCCGAAATCACAAAACCGTCAAACTTCCATTTTCCTTTCAGGATATCCCTTTGCAAAAATACATTTCCTGTTGCCGGAACTCCGTTTAAGGTATTGAATGAATTCATAAACGTTCGGACTCCCGCGTCTACAGTTGCTTTAAACGGAGGCAAAACCGAATTGTACAATTTAGAATTGCTGATGTCCACGATATTATATTCTAATCCCGCTTCAACATAACCGTATGCTGCGAAGTGTTTCGCACAGGCCGCAATGGTATTCACTTTAGCTAAATCGGCAATTGTTTCTCCCTGAAAACCTTTTACTCTTGCATAGCCAATTTTACTGCCCAAATACGGATCTTCCCCTGCTCCTTCCATCACACGTCCCCAGCGCGCATCGTTCGAAACATCTACGTTGGGGCCAAAAGTCCAGTTAATTCCGGACGCCGAAGCTTCGTCTGCTGCAATCGCTGCCGATTTCTTAATCGCTTCCAGATCCCAGCTTGCAGCTTCTGCCAGTGGAATCGGGCTTAGCGTTTTATATCCGTGAATGACATCAAAGCCAATAATCAGCGGAATTCCTAAACGGGTTTCTTCCACAGCAATTTTCTGTACGGCACGAACTTCTTTTACACCACGAACGGTAAGCATCGAACCGACCAGTCCTTTTCGTAAATGTTCATATTTCAACTCAGCCGTTCCGCCTTTTGGAGCCGGTCCCGTAACATCCCAAAAACCATTATACTGATTCATTTGTCCCACTTTCTCCTCCAGCGTCATCAAGGGCAGAAGCAAATCAATACGTTGTTCAATTGTTTTGTTTTTATCGAGATAGGCTTTTTTCTGTGCATTCATATTTCCAACGGTAAGCAGGGTAAAGACCCCGATTGTTATTATTTTTTTATTATTCATGATCGTATAATGGTCAAATAGTTTCATAATTTGGGCGTGTCCCTCCGGGTCGGGCTATCCGCTGCAAGTCCTCGCACTGCCTTCGTCAGGCTGTGGGCTTTCCACTGCTATCCCTCACGCAAATGGGTAATGAGATAATTTTGTTTTTTTAAAGAGCTATCCCAATTTCCTCAATCTTGTCATCCTGAGAAACGAAGGATCACACTAGAAACTCCTCACAAATAATCGTCAATCCTTGTCGAATTATGACTGTGATTTCTCCTCCGTCGAAATGACAAAAAATGCGATAAAACAACAAAAAAACCAGCGCCAATCTGTTTAAACCTGTAAAACCCGTGGGCAAAAATCTAAAATCTTCTTACTCCGTAATAAAACAGGATGCCGGCAAATTGACTTTATTGAACAAATCTGATTGTATTGTATTTCCCCATGCAAAGCGAACTTTAAGCGGGACCAAAACTTTTTTGCTTGTCAAAATCACCTGATCGTTCTTAATTAACGCTTCTGCGGTATAAAAAACACCATCGGCACCCGCCAATTCAAATTGATTGGATGTTTTACCGGCAAAATGTAATCCTTCCGCATAATCAAAGGAGAGGATCGCTTTATTTTTATCCGTTTTAAAAGCTTTAAAAAGCGGACTCTCAACCAAATTAGAATTGGTTTTATAGGTGTTTTTCAATGCTAAATTCGCCAGACGAATTCCAACCGCCTTTTTATTTTTAGGATGAATATCGATCGTATCCGAAACATCACTTATGACCACCATTCCGGTATTCGAAACTTCTTTCAATAGTTTTCTTTGGGAATCTCTTACCATAACATTCGAGAAATTATTGCTTCCTGTTTTATAAGCCGCAATCTGCACATAATAAAACGGAAAATCATCCTGCCACACTTTTCTCCACGAAGTGATCAAAGCCGAAAGTGTTTTGTCGTAAACGGCAGACCCCACATTCGATTCTCCCTGATACCAGAGTGTTCCTGCGATTTTAAATCCGACAAAAGGATAAATCATGGCATTGTAAGCACGTCCGGGCTGTCTGGGTCCGTATTCCTGCTCGTTCAGTTTTTTGGCATTTTCCAACAAAAGAGGATCGTTATTGATTACTTCTTCCGGTATCCATATTTCTGCGGGAGTTCCGCCCCAATTCGAGGAAATTAATCCGATTGGGACATTTTTTAAATCTTCTCTTAAGCGTTTCGCGAAAAAGTATCCGACAGCGCTGAAATTTTTCATGGTTTCCGGAGTCGATTCGGTCCAGTTTCCCAATAGATTATTCTGTGGAGTTGTTGCTGTTAATTTCGGAACGGTAAAAAATCTAATATTCGGATTCGTGGCATTTTTTGCTTCTTCATCGCCATTATCAATTCCCCAGCTAACCGACATTTCCATATTCGATTGTCCGGAACAAACCCAGACTTCACCAATCAGGATATTCTTTAAAATCACTTCGTTGTATCCTTTTATCGAAATGATGAAAGGTCCGCCGGCTTCTGGCGTTTTTATTTTCAGTTCCCATTGTGCCTGATTGTTAGTCACAACTTTATATTCCTGATTGTTCCAGCCTGAAATTAATTTGATTTCTTCTTTTGGATTTGCCCAGCCCCAAATTTTAACTTCGGAATTGCGCTGTAAAACCATATTATCACCAAAAATATTCGGAAGGGAAACGTTTGCCATCATAGTACTGGAAATCAACAGAAAGAAAGCAAACTTAAATATATTATTTTTCATTTAGCAATTTTTTTAAAAACGGAGCATAGGCATCAGCCATCACTTTTTGATCGGCAACATCCGGATGTCCGGAACATCCTTTTGGTGTCATGGGTTTAAATTTGAAAATCACAATCGGTTTATGCGTTTTATCTTCTTTAAAAGCATCCTTGATTTTGTTCAGGCAATCTTCAAAAACAACTCCTTTTTCGCCACCAACCATCGGGCTGTTGGTAATCACAATTTGTGCTTTTGGATTGTGTGTATACAACATTTTTATAAAATCAATGTAGTTCGAAATATACTTTTGGGCATTAAACGGCAGGCGCTCTTTCTTACCGTCTCCGCCTGAAAAATCATTAGTTCCCAGCGCAATACTGATAACATCCGGCTGAAAAGCAAAATCATATTTAGGTTTGGAAGGATCTTTTGTCAAGTACAAATTCCCATATAAATCGGGCATAATACCTTCTTCTTTATTTTCGTCATTCCAGTTTCTGTACATTCCGATTCCCGAAACAGAACTCATTAGATAAGCAGCACCAATTGCTCTGGAAAGAACCGGCCCGTAAGCATAATAACCATTATGATGATCGAAATATTCTCCTTTATCACAAGGCACATCTGAAGCGTCACTCGCTGCACCACAGGTAATTGAATCCCCAATAAACTCAATTTTCTTTTTCTTTTTTGAAGTAATACCCGTTAGTTTCGCTGTTGTTCCGGCAAATAAAATGTTTCCGCTTTGTGCTTCGGTATTTTTATAAATGGTAAGATTATGAACTTTCTTAGCTGAAGTAATTTTTATCGGAAAGGATTGTGCAGGACCTTTTTCAATTCTCAATTTCCCAATATATTTTCCATCCAAAACCAAGGCAACGTAGTTATGGTGCTCATAAGCATCAACACTTTGCAAAGAAACCGAACATGCAGTACCTGTAAAATTGAATGAAACCGAAGAAGCGGTTCCAATCAGAATGACATTATTATCCTGAAGTTTATCAACCCGTCCTTCGTAAAGAAATGTGTTGCTTTTGTTTTGTGAAGTCGAAACAGTCCAAATCATCAAAAACAAAATTAAAAGCGATATTTTTTTAAGAAACATAATTTATCTGTTAAAATATAAATGAGATTCACAAAGATACCCGAAGTAAAGGGTTTAGAAAGATACTAAAATGTCAAAAAGCAATAAAAAAACACCATATTCTTTTTCTTATTTTCTGTTTCTAATCATACTTAGCATCATGACTTTGATTTTAGAGAACAACATCCTATCTTTATCGATTAAACCCCTCTTCTTATGAAATTCCCCATTTATATAGTATTTGCCTTTTCAATTTTATTTCTTTCGTTTTGTGAAAAAGAAAATAAAACCGTTCTTCAACAAAATCAAAAAAGTCAAATCGCTAACCGGGATTCCATCATTGATTATGCCAAAAAATATCTGGGAACGCCTTATTTATATGCCAGTAGTGACCCCAAAAAAGGATTCGACTGTTCCGGGTTTGTCAGTTATGTTTTTAAGAATTTTAATATCAGCTTACCCAGAAGTTCCAATAGTTATAAAAACCTGGGAGTTGCGCTGGCTCCTGAAGATTTTAAGGTTGGCGATATTTTAGTTTTTTACGGCTATAAAGACAGAACAGTTGTGGGGCATCTCGGCATTATTTGCGAAGCCGATGGCATGCACTCCAAATTTATACATGCTTCTTCCGGAAAAGCAAATAGTGTAACGATTACGGCATTAGACACGGAACATTATACCAAACGTTTTTATAAATGTATTACTGTTTTATCGAAGTAGAGTGCTTTTTTTTGCCACTGATTACACGAATTAACACGAATTAATTCTGAATGTTTTGTCTGTAAGCCCTTAATCATGACACAGCATTTTTTGCCTTTGCAATTATTTCTCCTTTATTCTATTCTTCAGTCAATAATTTCAGTAGACTTTCATCTCTGTGGTAGACATCGTTGTAGAAATTCAATTGTCCGTCTCGGTCTACCCAGGCGGTAAAATAACCAATATAAACGGGCACTTTCTTTTTTAGCGTATACCAGCTTTCTTTGCCGGCATGCATTGCTTTATCAATTCGTGCGGGTGTCCATTTGGGATCGTTTTTCAAAAGCTCAATTGCTAATTCTCTTGGTTTAGCAACACGTACGCAGCCATGACTAAAAGCTCTGTTTTCTCTTTCAAACAAACTTTTTGCAGGTGTATCGTGCAAATAGATATTATTTGAATTTGGAAATAAAAACTTTACCAGACCAAGGGAATTATTTACACCCGGCGCCTGCCGAACGGCTCCGTTGTTCCATTCTAAATGTTTTTCTGCCAGATAATTTTTGTTTTTAGCCATTCCGGGTTTTATCTCCTTATTAATTATACTCTGAGGTACATTCCAATACGGACTGAAAACAATATTATTCATCATACCGCTGAAAATAACTGTTTTGGTCATTGCTTTTCCCACCACAACGGCTGAAACAAAACTAATTTCATGATTGCGGATCAGATATAATCTAAACTCAGGAATGTTGACTTCGATATATTCCTTTCCCTTTTCCAATTCGGGATCAATCCATCTGCAACGTTCCATGTTTACGATAATCGTCTTGATTCTGTCGGCAACGGGAACATTCAATTCGTCGATATGTTCCTTTAAAATGATATTTTTAGGCGTTTTTCCGTGATGTATTTCGTAGTTTTTCATCGCCGCAATTAAGGTCGAATCGCAAACGGCGCTTTTATTATTTTCTTTTAGTTCTCCTGTTATCGAAAGCCTTTCTCTGATCTGGGCTATGGTCGCTGCTGAATCCCCAACTTTTAAATTTTTGAAATCTTCCCCGGCTTCAATGGTTTTCCAGCCTCCTTTTTTCTCAATCTCCCTGTATTTTTTAAGTACATCACGCAGTTTGTAATACTGACTGAACATTTTACTTTTATTATCATCATTAATCGTAGCATTTTCGAAAATAGAATCCGAAAACACCTGATAATTTACTTTTTTTCTTGGTAAAAGCCATTGTAAAGAAGTTGACGTTTTCTCGTCCACACCGTTAAATACTTTTTCAGCATAATAGAAATATAAATTTGTAATCATCAGATCGGTATCGACCTGAGATAATTTATTGTCTGAAATGCGTTCAAAAATGGGATTGATTTTTTCATTATACGGAAAATTGGCTTTTAAACCTTCTGCTTCCAGGCCTTTATATTTATTGAATAAAGTACTTCCAAACTCCACGATTCCTTTATTATCCTGCCATAACTGAGTAGAATTCTTTTTCTTGTACAACGCTGAAATGTCTCCCTGAAATTTAATTAATTTCGGATAGGTCTGGTAAAATTTAGAAATATCAACACTGTCAATAGGGATTTTAAGTTCCGGAACTACTTGCTTTGCAGTACTTTTTTCTTCTTTATCGCCCGATTTAGAATTACAGGAAACAAAAGTTAAAAGCATCATCAACGTAACAAGCGGGTACAAAATTTTCATAATCATATTTTTAATAAAAATAAACAAGTTTTTACAAAAATGCCTTATTTGGAGAAAAAATAATCCGGACTTAACAACAGCATTATGAACAAAAAAACTCCGGATACATTACATATCCGGAGTTTCCCCCTTTATAATCTCAACCTTTTATTTTAGATCACCGTTCCTTTTAATGTAAGGACTTTTGGTGCTGTCTCTGCGCTTGTTGTTACCGTAACTGTTTTTGTAAATCCGCCTTTATTAGCCGCATTGTAAGTTGCAGTCACCTTAGCCGATTTACCCGGTAAAATTGGTTCTTTGGTATAATCTGTTGCTGTGCAGCCACAAGATCCCTGAACACTAGTAATGACAACTGCTGTTTTTCCGGTATTTTTAAATTCATAAACAATTGCTTTTGGAGTTCCCTGTGGAATTTCACCAACATCAATTGTTTCTGCTTTCCATACAATTGTAGTTGCTGTAGTTTTTGTAGTTTCTGTTTTTACATTAGAAACTAATGTTTTTACCGGAGCAATAGCCGAAAAGGACATTAATCCTAATGCTAAAGCCAACATTGAAATTTTAATAATTTTCATAGTATTTTATTTAAATGGTTAATGGTTACATTTTATATTTCAAAGGTAGTTTGTAAGAATCCAATGGCATGTTAAGCGGTTTCAAATCTTTGTTAACGACTTGTTAATGGGTGTTTTTCATTTAAATTTTGACTAATATTACACTTGTAAAACCTATTTCTTTTGAAAATAAACAAACTCAATAGCATTATCCTTCTTGGACTTGTTGCCATTATCAGCATATTGGTCGCACAATTACTTTGGACCAAAGAGGCCTTTAATCTGGAACAAAAAAAACTGAGCCAGAAAGCGCACATTGCTTTACTGGAAGTGGCCAGAAAATTATATGAAGGCACTAATCACGAATTGCCGGCTGTAAATCCGGTTCAGAAAATTGCCAATGATTATTATATCGTAAATGTCGAAAATGATTTTGAACCTGATATTTTAGAATTTTATTTAAAATCAGAATTCAAAAAAATGAATATCACGACTGATTTTGAATACGCGATGTACAACTGCCAGAGCGATGAAATGGTGTATGGTAATTATATTTCGCTGTCCCAGAAAGGAAAATCAAAACAAACAGTTTACTTTCCAAAGCATAAAAACCTGGTGTATTATTTTGCCGTTCGTTTTCCCAATGAAACGACTTATTTATTCAGTTCGATGCGTTTTTGGTTTGTACTTTCCACCGTGCTGATTCTTATTTTACTGATTTACGTGTATTCGATTTTTACGCTTTTACAACAAAAAAAATACTCCGAACTGCAGCGTGATTTCATCAATAATATGACGCATGAATTCAAAACACCTTTATCTTCTATTTTAATTGCTTCCCAATATCTAATTGAACAGAATGCCATAAAAGCAGATAAAAAACTCCACACTTATACCGATATCATTATCAATCAGAGTCATAAACTGAACAACCACATTGAAAAAATCCTGAATGTGGCCAAATCGGATCATACGTCTCTGGAATTAAAAACAGAATCGGTTTTAATTGTTCCGGTTATCGAAGAAACGATTACGAACATTCAGTTAAAATATCCGGAAGCCGTTATAAAAACAGAAACAAATGCTCCTGATTACAGCATAGAAACAGATGTTTTTCATTTTACCAATTTAGTTTATAATTTACTGGACAATGCGGTAAAATATTGCAATGAAAAACCGGAAATCCTGATTCGCATTTCAAAAGAAAATCAATTTTTAAAATTAGAATTCATCGATAACGGAATTGGAATCTCGCCTAAAAATATCGCTTCTATTTTTGACAAATTCTATCGCATTCAGAATGAGAAGAGTAATGAAGTAAATGGTTTTGGCCTTGGGTTGTATTATGTAAAAGAAATTTGTAACTTACAGTATTGGAAAATAAACGCCATCAATAATTCAGAAAAAGGTATTACCATAACGCTGACAATTCCATATAAGAAATGAAACATTTTAAAATTTTATACGCCGAAGATGATGAAACATTAGCGTTTCTGACGAAAGATAATTTAGAACAAAACAACTATGATGTCACACATTGTTCTAATGGAAAATTAAGTTTAGAAGCTTTTAAAGAGGAAGTTTTTGATATTTGTATTCTGGATATCATGATGCCAAAAATGGATGGTTTTGAACTGGCAACTGAGATTAGGAAAATTGATGTTGATGTTCCTATTATTTTCCTATCTGCCAAAACTTTAAAAGAAGACCGCATAAAAGGATTGCGTTTAGGTGCCGATGATTATCTCGTTAAGCCGTTTAGTATTGAAGAATTGCTGCTGAAAATAGAAATCTTCCTGAAGCGTTCACAAAAAAATAACGGAATCAAAAAATCGGTTTACGAAATTGGCAAATATCAGTTTGATACCGAAAATTTTATCCTTTTTAATGAAACAGAAAAAATTAGCCTGACACAACGGGAGTCCGAACTTTTGAAGCTCTTTGTCGACAATAAAAACCTGGTTTTAAAAAGACAGCAAATCCTAACTTCACTATGGGGTGACGATGATTACTTTATGGGAAGGAGCCTGGATGTCTTTATTTCCCGCCTTCGCAAGATTCTGGTTAACGAAAAAGGAATTTCAATTGAAAATCTTCATGGAATCGGTTTTCGATTTACAATGTAATTTATACACTTAAAAGTATAAAATTTTGTATTTTTAACATAGACAAACTTACAGAATATGAGACTGCATCATTTGCGTAACGCTACTTTAGTTATTGAAACAGAAAAGCACGTGATTTTAATTGATCCCATGCTGGGGAAAAGAAAAACTATTGCGCCATTTACGCTATTTCGTTATAAGCCTAAAAGAAACCCGCTTACCGCACTGCCAAAAAACAGCAGGGACATACTAAGCAAGGTAACACATTGCCTTATAACACATTTGCATCCGGATCATATTGATAAGGCCGGCGAAGTTTTCCTGAAAAGAAATTCGATTCCGGTAATCTGCAGTATCAAAGATGAAAAAGCACTGACACAAAGAGGCTTAACCGTTATTCAGACTTTGGATTACTGGCAGACCCAGTATTTTCTGGATGGTAAAATCACCGGTATACCGGCCGTTCACGGTTATGGGTTTATTGCCAAACTGATGGGAAATGTAATGGGTTTTCATATCGAGCTTCAAAATGAAAAGTCGGTTTACATAAGTTCCGATACGATTTTCACCGAACATGTACAAAGAGTGCTAACCGAGCTTAAACCTGATATTGCAACAGTTGCCTGCGGTACGGCAAGATTAGATTTGGGTCAGCCGTTATTGATGCGAATGGATGATATTTTGAAATTTGCCGTTCTTGCGCCGGGGAAAGTTTTCGCCAATCATTTAGAAGCCTTAAACCATTGTCCGACTACCCGAGAAGAGCTAAAACAGGCTTTGATACAAAATAATCTGATGTCAAAAACTGTGGTTCCGAATGATGGGGAATGTGTGGAGTATTGATTATTTTTATTTTAGAAAATAAATTTATTATTTAATTACAATTTCCATTTTAATATTATATTTGATTTTATAATCAAAGCCAAATTCATGGATAATTTCTTAAGAAAAATAAACTTAATCAAAGATATTACGATACAATTACCAATTACAAAAACAGAATTTATACAAAAATTTAGAAATTATGTAGACGAATCTGATTTGGGTTATGTGCCTTTTGAAGTTTTTCAATCGAGTACAAATGAGTATAAAGGCAACATTCAAAACAATACTTTTGAATTAAAAAAGAGAAAAAAAATCTTCGACACAAATTATTCTTTTGCAAAAGTAATTGGAGAATTAACCCAAGAGAATGATCAATTAACCATAAATGTTGAAATTTTTGGTTTCAGAAAAAGAATGCTAATCTTTGTAGTTATCATACTTTTATTCTATCTCGTTTTTTTTCTGGGGAGTGTTTCTAATGGCGATGTTTTTCCTTTCTTTATATTTCCTTTTTTATTAATCCATATGTCATTAATGCTGGTAATTCCTTATTTTGTAATAAGAAGGAGTGTCAACAGAATGGCTTATGATTTAGAAAGAGATTTTCATTATTGGGTAACTAAAAGATAGCATAATTTATTTTAAAAATCTACAAAACCAACAACCCAAATTCGCGTAAAGTGTTGACAGGTTTTGAATACCAGAACAATTCAAAATCTTCAAACTGGGTTTCAAAATCTGCTTTTACTTCCTGAAAAATATAATGTTTGTTATTAGAAACCGTGATTTTTTTCAGGATTTCAACAAGCCATTCTCCCTCATTCTTATTGGTCTGAATGTTGAAACTTTCCTTTTTATCGTGAAAAGTCAACATCATCATTTCCCAGGTTTGTCCTTTTTTAGATTTTGTAAAATGTTCCAGAGAAGGCTTCCCTCCTAACCAAACCACTTTTGCATTGGGTTTTGTAGTGAAATCATTTCCTTCCTGAAGCGCATTAAAAATAAAATCGGGATCTATTTTGGTTTTCGGAATTTTAAAATCGAACCAATCCTGCAATTCGTAGTCAAAGCAGATTCCGTGCATGAAATTAAAGAGTGATTTCTTTAATCCGAAACTGAATTTATCGTGATTGATACCGGTAGCATCGGTATAGTCAATATCGTTATTCGCAAAAGTTCCAATCGTTTCCGTTGCTTTTGTTACACCAAATTTCTCCGGATACAAGCCAACCGGACTATGAGCCGTCATTGCAAACTGATGCCAGAATCCGGATTGTAAAATTCCCGCTTCAAACAACTGACGTACCATTTCCAGGCTGTCAACCGTTTCCTGAATCGTTTGTGTCGGATATCCGTACATTAGGTAAGCATGTACCATAATTCCGGCTTCGGTAAAATTACGGGTTACTTTTGCGACCTGTTCTACGGTTACGCCTTTGTCAATTAATTTCAATAATCGGTCGGAAGCCACTTCCAGACCGCCGGAAACAGCAATACAGCCTGAAGCTTTCAACAACAAACATAAATCTGCAGAAAAGCTTTTTTCGAAACGGATATTCGTCCACCAGGTAACGGCTAATTTTCGGCGTAAGATTTCGAGAGCCAAAGCACGCATTAGCGCCGGCGGAGCAGCTTCATCTACAAAATGAAAACCATTCTGACCCGTTTGCTGCATCAGGTCTTCCATTCGATCACACAACAAATTAGCGGCAACAGGCTCGTATACTTTTATATAATCTAAAGAAATATCACAAAAAGTACATTTTCCCCAATAACAGCCGTGTGCCATGGTGAGTTTATTCCAGCGTCCGTCACTCCACATTCGGTGCATCGGATTTACAATTTCGATTACCGAAATATATTTATCCAAAGGCAAATCGGAATAATCAGGCGTTCCTACGTAGGCTTGTTTATAATCGTGTTTTAGGGAATTATTTTTATAAACTACTTCTCCGTTTTCCAGCAAAAAAGTTCTTTTGTAGCGCTTCCCGACTTCGCCCGAAGTGACAGCATTTGGGTTTTCCAGATTGAATATTAATTCTTCAATAGGCACTTCGCCATCATCCAGCGTAATAAAATCGAAAAACTCAAAAACACGTGCATCCGAAAGAGAACGTAATTCGGTATTTGGGAAACCTCCACCCATCGAAATTTTAATTTCCGGATGGTTTTGTTTTACCCATTGCGCACATCGAAAAGCACTGTATAAATTCCCGGGAAAGGGGACGGAGATCAAAAACAAAGTAGGCTGAACGGCTTCGATTTTAGCTTTCAACAAGGAAATTAAAATCGCATCAATATACGTCGGTTTTTGCTGCAGGGCTTCGTACAATTCATCAAACGAATTAGCACTTCGTCCTAAACGTTCGGCATATCGGCTGAAGCCAAAATTTTCATCGACACATTCCACAATAAAATCCGAAATATCTTCGAGGTATAAAGTGGCTAAATGTTTCGCTTTGTCCTGAGTTCCCATGGTTCCGAAAGCCCAGTCGAGTTCTTCCAATTGTGCAAATCGCGAAGCTTCCGGGAGAAAATCTTCCTGACAAATCTGCAATGCCAAAGTTGGATTTTTCCCCTGCAAAAACGGAATGACAGCATCGATCGTTTTGATGTATTCGTCCTGTAAAGCAAAAATACGCTTCGAATTATCCGAGATTTCATTTCCGACAACTTCAAACTTGGAACATGAAACCTGAAACAAATCTATTAGTCCTTTCTTCGAAAACAATTCCAAAATCACATCAATACCCAAATCTGCCTGTACTGCTGCTACATTTTTGGTATTCAGAAACCCTTTGATATAGGCAGTTGCCGGATACGGAGTATTCAGTTGAGTAAAGGGAGGCGTGATTACAAAAAGCTTGGTTTTCAAAGGGAATCATTTTCTGCAAAAATACGGGATATTTATAATCTTTTCAGGAAAAGATTCAGAAGGGTTTGTTTGTGTTTTGAAACCGAAACTTTTAGACTTATTTAGTAGATATTTAATTACATTTGCGACGCTATAAATCTTACTTATGAAGCGAATTTTACTTTTTTTATTGCTGCTGATTTTTATGCCTGTCCTGGCACAAAACAAAAATCAATCTGTAGGTTTTAAAGAAAACAAAGGTCAGATTACAGACCAGAAAGGCAAGCCCAACAATGCCGTGAAATATTTATTGAATACAGGAGGACTGAATGTTCAGTTAAGGAAAAATGGTTTTTCTTATGACATTTATGAAGTAAAAAAGATACCAATTGTACGCTCCAATACCTCAAAAACAAGTCCTTCCGGAGTACCGGACAAAGATAGAACAGAACAGCCTGATTATACTTTAGAATACCTGTTTCACCGAATAGATATTGACTTTGTCAATTCAAATTCCAAAGTGGAATTGCTTACAGATCACAAATCAACGGATTTTGACAATTATTATAATATCCCAAACAAACCTGAGGGAATTATCGGCGTACATCAGTACAAACAGATCACGTACAAGAATATCTATCCGAATATAGATGTAGTTTTTACGATTCCGAATGATCCTGAAAAAGTCGTTGAATACAATTTTGTTATTCATCCAAAAGGAAAGATCTCTGATATTCAATTAAAATTTAAGGGTGCTGAAACTGATTTAGCAGATAACAAAATCCGTATGAATGTTCGTTTTGGAAAAATGGAAGAAACGCTTCCGGCGAGCTGGATTGAAGATGGAAATGGTAAAAAGGAGATTTCCATTGCATACAGAAAGATTAAAAAAGACGTTTACGGGTTTACCGGTTCGGAGTCGCTTTCTGATAAAACGGTAATTATTGATCCAGTACCGACAAGGCTTTGGGGGACTTTTTATGGGGATCAGACCGATATACATTTTACTCTCAAACCATCGAGTATAAGTACAGATGCTCTTGGAAATGCATATGTAGCGGGAAGCACAAGTTCTTTAAATTCATCATACGCATCAACAGGAGCTCACCAAACATCTCCTTCTTCTGCATTTTTAAATGGAATAATCGAAAAGTTTGGTCCTGATGGAAATCGTTTATGGGGAACTTACTATGGCGGGCAAAATTATAGTGACATCGCAGATATAAAAGTAGATTTTCAGAATAACATTATTGTAACAGGAAGTACCCAATCTTTATCTAGTATAAGTACTCCAGAATCATATAAACCTAATCTATCAGGATCTTCAGATGCTTTTTTGGTGAAATTTAATAGTTTAGGTGTTAGGTTGTGGGGAACCTATTTTGGTGGCGAATATGAGGATTTGGGCTTTGCTGTAGATGTTGATAACAACAATAACATTTATATAATTGGTCTTACTACTAGTAGAACTGGAATTGCTGTAAATAGTAAATTTCAAACACATATAAATGAAGATCCAGCTTTCTCTAATACAATCGATGGATTTCTAACCAAATTTGGATCTTCAGGTAATTTAATCTGGAGTTCTTATGTAGGAGGCGAAAATCGCGAGGATCTTAGTGATATAGTAGTAAAAAATGACTATTTAATTATAGGAGGTTCAACATACAGTTTTAAAGATATTTCTACAGTAGGCGTTTTTCAGGAATTACATAATCCGATTACTCACCCGGATGGCGTTCTTTATAAATTCTCACTCAACGGAGAAAGAATATGGGCCAGCTATTATGGTGGAGAACAAATTGATTATATATATGCTGTTGAAGTTGACGATGAAGATAACATTTATATAGGAGGGCAAACGGCAAGTAATAACAACATCACAACCGCTGACCGTTTTGATAGTACTAATCCCTTTTCTTACAAAGGTTTTTTTGCAAAATTAAATAGTATGGGACAAAGACTTTGGGGGACCTATTTAGGGCAAGCTCACGTCTATTCAATTGTCTTTAGAAACAATTCAATATATCTTGGCGCAACAAATTTTGGATTCTCGTATCCAAAATTAACAACTTTATGTTCGTACAGGTTCAATAAACATTTTGAAAGATATGTCGCCAAATTTTCCAAAGAATCAGATTTTATATGGGGCACAGATATTGGTGGCGATTCCTCATACAACCCAACCAAAATAGCATTAGACAATAATAATGGAATATTTGCCAGTGGTATTTCATCTGAGAATAATGGCATTGCAGATGCTGATTCTTACCAATCTAACGTTTTGGGAAATGAAAATTATTTCCTGATGAAGTTTTCAGAAGATGTTAATCAAATCTCTCCGGAAATTCTAAGCAACTCTCCCGTTTGTATAGGCAAAACACTCGAACTAAAAGCTTCCGGAGGAAATAATTACTTCTGGACAGGCCCAAACGGTTTTACCTCAACAGAACAAAATCCTACCATAACAAATGTGACAATTATGAATAGCGGAAAATACAGCTGTTTAATCACCGGAACGGCTGGTTGCGATGGTACTGGAAATGTTACTGTTGTAATTGGCGATACTGAAGCACCTGTCCCGGATTTAGCAATTCTTCCAACCATAACCGGAGATTGTACTACCACAATAACCACATTTCCAACAGCAACCGATGCCTGCGCAGGAACAATTACAGGAACAACGACAGATCCTTTATCCTATAATTTTCCCGGAACCTATACTATTGTATGGAATTACGACGATGGAAACGGAAATAAATCCCATCAAAATCAAACAGTTACCATTAACAGTCAGCCTTTACCGACTGCAGCTTCACCACAAACTTTCTGTATTCAGGAAAATGCAACTTTAAATACTATCAGTATTACAAATGGCCAAAACATCAAATGGTACGATGCAATAACAGCCGGAATACTTTTACCGAATACAACTGTACTTCAAAATGATAAAACGTATTATGCCTCTCAAACCATAAACGGATGTGAAAGCGAAAGAATAGCTGTAACCATCAAAATTCAGGACACTCCCGTACCCACTGGAGATACAAATCAGCCTTTTTGTACCGGTCAGTATCCGACTTTAAATAGTATTACTGTTAACGGAGAAGACAAAAGATGGTATGATACGCTTACCAATGGAAACAGCTTGCCGGATAATACCAGTCTGCAAAACGGAAGAACCTATTACGTTTCCCAAACGCTAAATTTATGCGAAAGCAAAAGATTAGCCGTTACAATTTCCCTACAAAATACACCTTCTGTACCTTCAGGAGATTTAAATCCGAAGTTTTGTAAAAGCGAAAATGCTACTTTAAACAATATTGGTCTTAACGGGCAAAATATAAAATGGTACGATTCTACTATTGCGGCAGGCAACTTACCAAACACCACTTTATTGGAAAACAATAAAACCTATTATGCTTCACAAACTATTGGATGTGAAAGTGAAAGAGTCCCGGTATTGGTAAAAATCTATGACACACCATTCCCAACCGGAAATAAGGATCAGCAATTTTGTATTGATGAAAAAGCAACTATCGCTAATCTGAACTTTACAGGAACAGCTAATAAATGGTACGATGCCGCAACAAATGGAAATATTTTGCCTGAAACAACCCTGTTACAAGACGGTATCTATTATGTAACACAAACACTGAACAATTGCGAAAGTGAAAGGTTTGCCGTTTCCGTTAAAATACAAGACACTCAAAGTCCGATGAGTGACTCCCCACAAGTATTCTGCATCCAGCAAAACAGCTCCATAGAAAAAATTAAGATTAAGGGCGAAAATATAAAATGGTACGATCAGGCTACAGCGGGAATGATTTTAGCTGAATCAACACCGCTCGAAAATGGAATTACCTATTTTGCTTCTCAAACAGTTAATGAATGCGAAAGCGAAAGAACTCCGGTAACGATAAAAATCTTTGCCGCCACAACTGCCGAGTGTATCAATTATGTCGATGAACTTCCCTTTCCTAAATTCTTTACGCCGAATAATGATGGTCACAATGACACCTGGACGATTGATTTTGCCTATTTGGCTCCGCGTACAGGAATCAGGATATTTGATCGTTACGGTAAATTCATCAAAGAGCTAACCACCAACAGCTCATGGGACGGAACTTACACAGGCCAAAACGAACCTGCCTCCGATTATTGGTTTGTAGTAACCCGTTTAAATGGCACTGAATTTAGAGGGCATTTTAGCCTGAAACGTTAAAAACAGAAAAGGTTGTCCAAATCAAATTCGGACAACCTTTTTAATTATTTATTTCAGATTTATTTAAAACTTATGTTCCTTTTTACTGATTACCAGTAAAGAAAACAAGGAAATACAGGCCGCTATAGTCAGATAGAAACCAACATAGGTCAAACTATAAGTACTGGCCAGCCAAATCGCAATCATTGGAGCAAAGGCTGCGCCAAGGATTCCTGCCAGATTAAACGTTAATGAAGCTCCGGAATAACGAACATTGGTAGGGAATAATTCGGATAAGAAAGTTCCTAAAGGTCCGTAAGTGAATCCCATCAACGACATTCCTAAACAGACAAAGAAAGTTACCATAAATATACTTCCTGAATTTAAAAAATGAGAGAAGAAAAAACCAAAAACAGCAATAGCAATTGTAGTTATAATTAATATTTTGCGACGTCCAATTTTATCTGCAACAACTGCTGAAACGGGAATAAAAGCAGCAAAAAACAACACTGAAAACATCTGAATCAATAGGAAATCCCTTTTGGCGTAACCCAGATCCGAAGTGGCCCAACTCAGGGTAAACACCGTCATCAGGTAAAACACCAGGAAGGTGGTAATCGCTGCAAGTGTTCCAAAAATCAATTGGTTTTTATACTCCTTGATCAAGGTAAAGAATGGAACTTTTACCTCTTCGTGTTCGTTTTTTGAATTTTCAAAAGACGGTGTTTCCGTAATTTTAGTCCTAATATAAAATCCAACTACCACCAAAAGAGAGCTGGCAATAAACGGAATTCTCCATCCATAATTCATGAAATCTTCATTACTCATCGAATCCGTTAACAGCAGGAAAGTACCTCCGGAAAGCAATAAGCCGATTGGTGCCCCCAATTGCGGAAACATACCATACCACGCCCGTTTATGTGGTGGTGCATTTTCGATCGCGAGCAGAACAGCTCCTCCCCACTCACCTCCTAAACCAACACCCTGCCCAAATCGGCACAACATTAATAATAAAGGAGCCAGGACACCAATACTGGCATAGCTTGGTAAAAATCCAATAGTTACGGTTGAGATACCCATCGTTAACAAAGCTGCAACTAAGGTAAACTTACGTCCGATTTTATCGCCATAATGACCGAAAAATGCGGAACCTAAAGGGCGCGATAAAAAGGCTATCGAAAAAGTAGCCAGTGATTCTAAAGTGGCCATAGTTTTATCAGAACCGGGGAAAAACAATTGCGGAAAAACCAATACCGCAGCATTAGCATAAATATAAAAGTCAAAAAATTCGATTGTGGTACCAATCAAGCTGCCAAAAAGAACATGTCGCAGCGAGTTCTTCTGATTAGGGTTATTTTTCATTCGGTTTTGATATAGATTTTTTTTAAGAAAATAGAGTATAAAAATGAATCTATTTTTCGAAAGTAACAAACATTTATCTGTTAAAATAAAAGATCGTTGTGAAAAATTCAAAACCAAAACACTACGCATTCCAATTCATTTATAAAATAAAAAAGGATGCCGCAATGACATCCCTTCTGGTATTACTTATTCTTTTTACCGTCTGATTTTTCTTTTTTAGATTCCTTTTTCGATTTTTTATTTACTTTTTTATGCAATCTTTTTTCGGTTTCTTCGATAAGATAATCAAATTCATTGCTTAACGTTTCAAGTCTTGCTTCTTTTAGCGCTTTCAATGCCTTTTTGAAATCTTTCCGGCTTTCTAAAAGCATTACTTTTTTAAGAAGAATTTCAACTCTATTAATACCTTTAATTGTCAAAGCAAAATCAATAAGCCTTGTCGCTTCCGCATAATCTTCATTCAAGATTAAAGTATTGATGTAATGCGCATAAACTTCGATGGCATTGATATTAATTGAAATTGCCTGCTGAAAATATTCCTTGGCTTCTTCATACTTCAATAACTGATCGGCCTGAACGCGGCCATAAAGGCATAATGCCATTGTATTTTTATCGTCATAAGACAAAGCATAATCCAGTGATTCTATGGTTTCCACCAACGAATACGGATAATTGTCTAAGGCTTCAAAAATGTATTTATCTACTGTTTTCATAAATCGTTTTGATTTGGAAATTCAAAAATCAAAGGGATTATTCCCTGTCGAAATAATCTTCTCTTTTTAATTTTTGTCTTTCCTGTTTGTTTGTTTTTTCCTGTTTCTGTTTTTTAAAATCAGAACCCTGAAAGATCCTTACAGGATTACCTCTCTGAATTTGCAGCTGATTCATCCATTGTGCCTGAAATTCGGCTTTAAACTGTTTTACGGCTTCTTCTTTAAATTTCTGCAATAATCTTTCGGTTGCCAGTTTTTTGTTCTGATGCTGTGATCGCGAATCCATTGCAACAACACTAATTCCGGTTGGAACATGTGTCGCCCGAACCGCCGAGCTGACCTTATTGACATGCTGCCCTCCGGCTCCGGAACTTCGCATGGCCTGATAGTGAATATCCTTTTCAGAAATTTCAGTGGCTGTCGAAGTTTCTATTTCGAAAATACCGATAAACCAATTTTTCCTTTTATGAAATTTCCTGAACTGACTTTGCCCAATCCACTGAATTGTACCAATCCATGAATTGATAAACGTATCCAGCGTATCGCTTTCGAGTAAAATCGTTGCGGTTTCTACCGTTCCGTTTTCAATTCCGGTTTCCCTGTGAAGCATTGTGGTTTTGATATTATTTTCCTTGGCTTCTTCTATAAAGGTTTTTAAAACCTGAGCCACAACCCAGCTGCATTCCGCCGGGCCGCGACCTGATGTTATTTGAATTATTTTTTCCATTTCTTACTCATTTAGCGGTCCATTCTAACGATTTTTGGAGTGAATGTACCAAGCACATCAACCAGTTCGTTTTGGTTTGCCATTACTTTATTAATGTCTTTGTAGGCCATTGGAGCTTCATCTATATTTCCTCCAATTAAACTGACATCGTTTGCTTTCAGAACTTTATTAATTTCGCTTTGGGTGAAGGATTCTTTGCACTTTCTTCGGGAGAAAAGTCGTCCGGCACCGTGTGAGGCAGAGTTTAAACTCTCCGTATTTCCTTTTCCCTTCACAATAAATCCCGGAGCCGTCATGGAACCCGGAATAATGCCCAGTTCACCAACATTTGCAGGGGTCGCCCCTTTACGATGTACAATAGCTTCCTTGCCGTTTACAATTTCCTTCCAGGCAAAATTGTGATGATTTTCGATTGTGACTACCACTCGTTTTCCAATCGCTTTTGCAATTCTTCTGTGAATATTATCGTGACAGGCCTTGGCATAATCTCCGGCTAAATTCATCGCCAGCCAGTATTCCTGACCATCATGCGTATTCAGATCCAGCCAGGCCAAATGCTGTACATTTTTTGGTAACGGACATTGTTTAGTCGCCAGATACGTATAATGTTTCGCAATATTGGCTCCCAATCCTCTTGAGCCGCTGTGTGACAGCACGGCAAAATACTCCCCGACACCAATTTTCCATTCATTAAGCGCATCGGTAATTTTTGCAATTCCAAATTCTACAAAATGATTGCCTCCGCCTGAAGTCCCAAGCTGTTTGTATGCTTTAGGCAAAAGATTTTCCAAAAGTGGAATATCCTGAAATTCACTCCGGCTGAACAATTCATGATCTGCTTTTATGGCGTGGGTCTCATACATTCCAAATTTGGTATTGTCTTTTAAAATGGCCTGTAGCTGATGTTCTTTTCCTTTGAAAAATGAAGCCGGAATGTCAAAAATGGACAAACTCATGCGGCATCCGATGTCAACACCAACTCCGTACGGAATTACGGCATTATCTGTTGCCAGCACACCGCCAATCGGCAATCCGTAACCGGAGTGCGCGTCAGGCATTAAAGCTCCGGCAACTGAAATTGGCAATTTTAAAGCATCATACAACTGGTATTTTGCCTGCTCATCAATTTCATTTTCCCCGAAAATCGAAAACGGCGCCCGGGTATTATTAAGCTGATGCATTCTTACCTGTACCGGATTTACCAATCCTTCCGCAACTTTCCCCCAGGTTCCGTGTCCCGTAAATTTTTCCGGAAACAACAAAACTTCTTTGGCTTCGGTTAATATGCTCTCTTTTTTTTCTCTTTTTCTGTATCTGTTGATCTGCCCTAAAGCAATATTGATACTGTTATTTTTTGGAAAGCCTATTTTTATAAGGTCCTTTCCGGATAATTTATTTCCCATTAGGTATATTTTTCTTCCAGATACGCTTCGTATATCGTATTCAGATTTTTAGTATTGATTTGATTGTTATTTTTTAGTTTCTCCAAACTGTAATAATAACTGGCGTCTCTGTTACCGCTTTTATAAATCTTATATCCCAGATCCCGATTTTGTATGTAATTTTCTATAAGCCTTAATTCACTTTCAAGCACTGCGTCTACAGCTTTTTGATGTGTAATGATATTCGGCTCAATTTTAAATACAAAACGCCAGGATTCCGTAAATTGATAATAAGTCTTAAAACAACGGCATCGATCCGACCATTTTTCGATTCGTGTAAAGCAGGATTTTTCCTTGTCAGTTAGTTCGAATTTATTCGTATTCCATTCGCTGACATTGATTTTCGCTAGAAATTGCTCCTTTGGATTCTCTGTTTTTTTTCCAAAGCGCTTTTTCCGACTGGTGAATGTTTTTTGATTCGAAAATTGAAAAGTGTTTATTTTTTCCAATACATTCAAATAAAACATTGCTTCGTCTGAGCGTAAAACATCTTTTCGAACTACAAAAAAACGAACCCATCCTTTTTGATAAGGTTCTTTCAATGCTATCAAAGGCAATTCTTTAATTGCCAGATAGATTGCATGTTTTCTTTTTGATAATTGAACAAGATGTTTTTCAAAATCCTCTTTAACCAATCTTTTTTTGCGTCTTTTTTTCTTTAAACGACTACATTGAATGTAATCGTCGAAAAGAGAATTG
Source organism: Flavobacterium circumlabens (assembly GCF_004345565.1). Classification (GTDB taxonomy): domain Bacteria; phylum Bacteroidota; class Bacteroidia; order Flavobacteriales; family Flavobacteriaceae; genus Flavobacterium; species Flavobacterium circumlabens. The sequence goes on from NZ_SLWA01000012.1 coordinate 59,519, forward strand.
TCCATTAAAAAAAAATTAAATTAATTTCTGACTCAAACATTTAAAAATGCAGGGCAAAACATTTTATCTGAAACAGATAAATTAAGTTCTTTGATCGGGAATTTTTTGAAGTGTCCAGAATAAAAAAAGCCCGAAAGTTATTTCCTTCGGGCTTCTTCTTATATCTAAAATTGATTTACTAGGATTGAGAAAAGCCACGAAGACACATGCCAACAGAATCTGATCCTGATGCGATGTTTTGAGAGGTAAAGTTTAATACAAACATTGTCTTCGTTATTAATAATTAATGATTTATTTTTCTGAGGCAAATTTTGTGAAATATTTTCCTAATAAACAAATTATTATCGAAATATTTTTCAGAAATACGACAAAACAACTGATTTACAGTTGTTTAAATTTAAAAATGAAATTCAAATCATAAGCAATCGTTAAAACCAATTTTAACTACATATTTTGCTTAAATTTACAGCTATCAAAAAATAAACCCAAAATTATGCCAACCGACTGTATCAGCTACCAAAACTCAGGATATTTCTCGACTTTGATACAAGATTATTTAGAACAAAAACCGGATTTAAAACCGCTATATAATAATTTTCCAGTACTGGAAAACTTTGAAAAACAAATCATTGAAAAACAGCAGAATTTCAATAATCAAAACCGAATTCCGTTAGTTTCTGTTTTAAAAGAGCAATACGCTGCCCTTGAAATTTCAGATTTAACACAACAAAATATTGAGCTTTTAGCGCACGAAAGTACGTTTACAGTGACGACCGGGCATCAGTTAAATCTTTTTAGCGGGCCGCTATATTTTCTTTATAAAATCATATCGACCATCAATCTGACCAAGGAATTGAAATCGAAATATCCTAATTTCAATTTTGTACCTGTTTATTGGATGGCGACCGAGGATCACGATTTCGAAGAGATTAATTATTTCAATTTTAAAGGAAAAAAATTCCGTTGGAACACCGAAAGTACTGGTCCTGTAGGAAGACTTTCAACAGAAGGCCTGACCGAATTTTTCGAAATTTATGCCTTAGAATTAGGATCCAGTACGAATGCCAATATCCTGAAAAAACTATTTGAAGACGCTTACCTAAAACATAATACACTTGCGGATGCTACCCGTTTTTTAGCGAATGGATTATTTTCTTCCCAGGGTTTAGTCATTATAGATGCTGATAGTGCCGATTTAAAACGCGCCTTTGTTCCTTACATCAAAGAAGAATTGTTAGAGCAGACTTCTTTTAAAACCGTTCAGGAAACTATTGAAAAATTAAAAAATTATACGGTTCAGGTAAATCCTCGTGAAATCAATTTGTTTTATATTGAAGATAATCTGCGTGAACGCATTGTTTTTGAAAATGATAAATTCATGGTCAATAACACCAAAACTTCATTTTCAAAAGAAGAAATTTTAAACTTACTGGAAAGTAATCCTGAAAAATTCAGTCCAAATGTGATTATGCGACCGTTGTATCAGGAAATTATTTTGCCTAATTTATGTTACATCGGCGGAGGCGGGGAAATTGCGTACTGGCTGGAATTAAAATCTTTCTTTGATGCTGTAAATATTACCTTCCCAATGATTCTGGTTCGAAATTCCGTATTGCTGACAACGGAGAAACAGGCTAAAAAAGCGGATCAGTTAGGTTTAAGCTGGAAAGATTTATTTACCAAACCAGCCGATTTGGTCAATGCTGTAACGCATAAAATTTCAGAATTCCCAATTGACCTGACTCCTCAAAAAGAAATTCTGGAGAAACAATTTGAATATCTGTCTGAGTTAGCTCAAAAAACGGACAAATCGTTTACCGGAGCAGTAAAAGCCCAGGAAGTAAAGCAGAAAAAAGGATTGGAAAATCTGGAGAAACGTTTGCTTAAGGCACAAAAAAGAAAATTAAACGACCAGTTAGAGCGTGTTGTGGATTTACAATGTCAATTGTTTCCAAATAACAGCTTACAGGAACGCCAGAGTAATTTTTCCGAGTTTTATTTAGAAAAAGGTGAACAACTGATTCCATTATTAACGCAGAAATTAAAACCTCTAGCCACCAATTTCTCCATTATAACCATATAATTTATACTTTAACACAATAATTTCAGGATAAAATAACCACCTGATCCTGAAAGTATTGTTTTTAAACCAAATAGCGACTTTTAAAATTATTAACTAACCAATTTACCCAAAACCAATGGTAAAAGAACGCTTAATTTCGCTAGATGTCTTTCGCGGACTCACAATTTTATTAATGACGATTGTCAACAATCCCGGAGATTGGGGCCATGTCTTCCCTCCACTTTTACATGCCGAATGGAATGGCTGTACGCTAACCGACTTAGTATTTCCTTTTTTTGTATTTATTATGGGAGTGGCCGTTCCTCTTGCCATGCCGGATAAAAAATACGACAGCACGACCTTTAATAAAATCCTGGTACGTTCCTTAAGAATGTTATGCCTGGGGATTTTCTTCAATTATTTCGGAAAAATACAGCTTTTTGGCCTCGAAGGAATTCCATTACTTATGGGGCGACTAATTATTACAATCGGTGTTGGATATGCCCTGATGGGGAATTTTAATTCTAAATTAAAAAATATATTTGCTTTTTCGATCTTACTGATCTACCTCTTTTTGGCATACAGCGGAATCGAAGCCTATCACGATGTGCGTCTTCCCGGAGTTTTACAGCGAATTGCAGTGGTATATTTTGTTGTGTCCCTCTTATATCTAAAAACATCACAAAAGACACAAATCATAACAGGAGTTGTTTTATTATTGGGTTATTGGACCGCTATGACCTTGATACCGGTTCCCGGAATCGGCGAAGCGAATCTTGACAAAGGAACCAATTTAGCAGCATGGCTGGACAGTGTTCTCCTAAAAGGTCATATGTACCGTGGCACTGTAACCTGGGATCCGGAGGGAATTCTGAGTACCATTCCATCTATCGTAAATGGAATTATTGGTCTTTTGATTGGTCAGTTATTACAACTTAAAATTGCAAAAACTGAGATTGCAAAAAAAATGATAATAGCCGGAATAGTCTTAATTATTGCCGGGCTGCTTTGGAATATCGTTTTCCCAATCAACAAATCGATCTGGACCAGCAGCTATGTCTTATACACCACCGGACTCGCTACAACTGTCTTGTCTATTCTCTACTACATTATTGATATTGCAGCATATAAAAAAGGTTTCAAATTATTTTTGATCTGGGGTGTAAATCCAATGATTGTGTTTTTTGCCTCTCAGATTATACCGCAGGCTTTGGTTATGATTCAGTTTGAAAATCCACATAAGGCCGGAGAACAAATTAATCTTCTGAGTTATTTATACGGTTACGGAATTGCTCCATTTTTCGGTAATCCAATGATGGCGTCTTTCGCGGGTGCATTGGTTTATGTCGCCATCTGGACTTTTATTCTATGGATATTCTACAAAAACAAACTCATTTTTAAAGTTTAGTTTTTTCTTTTACCACATAAGTTATGTAAGATAATATAAGGAGAGGCGCACAAAGAGTGCGTCTTTTTCTTTTTCTGCCGCTAAACATATCGGCTTTTACTTAGATGAACTTACATAACTTATATGGTAAAAAAACGCACTCTTCTTTAGCAAAACAACATTTCATGATGTTTTAATTATCAATTAATTAAAATTAATTCATAAAAAAGTCTATTTTTGCACAAAATTTAAAAAACGCAAGAAAATGGCAACAAATAGAACTTTTACAATGATTAAGCCGGATGCAGTAGCAAACGGACACATCGGGAACATATTAGCAATGATTACTAACGGAGGTTTCAAAATCGTTTCGTTAAAATTAACTCAATTAACCGTAGCTGATGCTGAGGCATTTTATGCTGTTCACGCTGCAAGACCTTTCTACGGAGAATTAGTTGAATTCATGTCACGCGGACCAATTGTTGCTGCAATTTTAGAAAAAGAAAACGCAGTAGAAGATTTCAGAACTTTAATTGGAGCTACAAATCCAGCTGAAGCTGCTGAAGGAACTATTCGTAAAGCATACGCAACTTCTATCGGAGAAAATGCAGTTCACGGTTCAGACAGCGACGAAAATGCTGCTATCGAAGGTGCATTCCACTTTGCTGGAAGAGAGCAATTTTAGATTTTAGTCCCGATAGCTATCGGGATAGATTTTAGAGTTTAGCACAAAAAAAAAATCCATTCGCGATGCGAATGGATTTTTTTTATTCTGATTGTAAAATGATTAAAGTTTACCGTCTGTCTTTTTAACGATTTTAGCTATTTTTTCATCTAAATCTTTCAAAAGTTCGTCTAAAGCACTTTCACACATTGGTAATATTTTTTCAGCAGTTAAAACTGGAATTCCTCCTATGATAGCTCCAGTCTTTTTAGAGTTTGCTCCTTCACTAAACGCAAATACTTTTTTTCCTGTTTTATCATATAATGCAATTCTGGCATACGCTTTCATTTTAACCGTTCCGGTTCCACCAACAGCGAATCCTTTTTGTAAAGCAAAATGTATTTCAGTAAATAAAACACCATCTGCAACATCTTTAAAAATGGTAGCAGTTCCTACTTCATTTTCAGAACCATTCATACCTTCATAAATATATTTGTATCCAGGGTAATTGATGATTGTTTTCCCTGCATCTCCTTCTCTGGCAAATTTAGGAATGAAATCAATATATTCCTGTTTTTGGATTACTTCATTTTCAGGAAGTAAATCAAAAGGGAATTGTTTAGAAAAAACATTAAAAAAAGAATTATGATACTTCTCTAAAATAGGGGTAAGATTAAAATCAGGATTATTACCTAAATCAGCTATCGCAGCCAAACTACCTAGTCCCAAATCAGCTAGACTGATAGTTTTGTCTGTGTAAAAACCGACAACTGCGACTTTTTTCTTTTGCGAATAACTGTTTAAAGCTAATAATACGGTTAAAATAAGGAATACTTTTTTCATTGTTTTTGGATTATTTTTGGATTTAATTATTAAAAAAATATGTATTAAAAAAAATACTTATCGGTCAAATATATCATAAAAAAAACACTTCCAGAGTAGAAGTGTTAATTTTATTTTTAATATTAAAACCTAAAGATCTAAATCGTTTAAAAGCCAAATAAAATTTAACGTAAAACGACATCCTTTACCACTTCACGCCCTAATTCTTCATTAATCATCTTTACAATTTTAGATTTTCCGTAGCTCAGTTCCTCTCTTAAAACGGCGGATCCAAGTTCTACATAAAGCGTGCTTCCTTTCAGCACAACGTTTTTGGTATACGTATTTACTCCATTCCCCATCAACTGCCTCCAGGCTTCTTTTACATCAATCTGATCCATTCCGGGCTGCAGTTTATTCACCTGAATAATCTGTTGCAATACATCTCCAATTGAACTTTGATTATTTAACCTTTTTGCCATCGTCTAATAAATTTATGGGTCCTGCTTTTTTATAATGATATTCCTTATTTTCCTGGTTTTTCACCACCAATTCTTCATCTGAAATCGAAATCAATTCCTCACTCCACTTGGCATAATTTGTTTTATAATCTAGAAAAGTCTTTCCATCAGCAAAACGAACCGAAACATTTTCAAAAGAATCACTTGTCAAAAAAGTTCCGTCAAATTGTGGCATCACTTTCTTTCGGATTCCTTTATTTTTTTTAATTTCAAAAAAATCAAAAGTTTCATTCATTCCATAATCCTTCTCTTCTCCTTTATCAAAAACAACTTTCGTAATTTCCCAGTAGCCGTTCAGTTTTGCAATATCCGTTGGTTTAATTTCCTGTTTGCAGCTCACAAACAAAAAAGATAAAACCAAGATCATAAAAGAGTTTTTCATAATAAGTATAATATTAATAAGGAGCTGATTCCTGCTGTGCGCTATATCTTTTATGGCGAACACCGCCATAAAAGGATGCCGCTCCCATCAGGGCTAAGACTCCCGTTTTCAAAAGAATATTTCGTGAGTTACAAAGTTAACCTTATAAAAATTCAAAAGAAATAAAAATTCATAAAACCCATTAAACTATTTTACATATTTTTGGTCAAACCCCAAACCTAAAAACCAAAAACATGACCAAAACTATTTTTAAGCTGCTGATACTTTTAACTTTTATCAGTTGCAGCAAAGAATCATCCGATGATCAATCCACTCCGGCAGAAAACATGTATTTTCCTCCTTTAACCGGAAGCACCTGGGAAACGAAGTCCATTTCAGACCTCAAATGGAATCAAAATGCAGTACAGCCGCTTTTGGATTATCTAGAATTAAAACATTCCAAATCGTTTATTATTTTAGTAAACGGACGAATTGTTTTAGAAAATTATTTCAACAACCATTCCGCAACCACCAACTGGTATTGGGCAAGCGCAGGAAAAACGTTAACGTCGACCATGACCGGAATTGCGCAACAGGAAGGTTTTTTAAACATCAACAATAAAGTTTCCGATTATATCGGAACAGGCTGGACAAGCGAATCACTGGTTCAGGAAAACCAAATCACCTGCAAACATTTACTCACCATGACATCAGGACTTGATGACAGTACAGATGATGTAGATCCGGCGAGCTTAGTTTACAAAGCCGATGCCGGAAAACGCTGGGCATATCATAATGTATATGTAAAATTGCAGGATGTCGTTGCGAAAGCAAGTAAACAAACCTGGGAAAATTATTTTAATACTAAATTAAGAGACAAAATCGGTATGAACGGAAGTTGGGTGCAACTTGGCGTAAATAGCGTGTACACCAGCACAACAAGAAGCATGGCACGTTTCGGACTCTTAATGCTCAATAAAGGAAAATGGGAGAATAACACCATTCTGAATGAAAGTTATTTTACCGAAGCGACCACTACTTCACAAAACATCAATTTAGGATATGGTTATTTATGGTGGCTAAACGGAAAAGCCAATTACCATTTACCTCAATCACAACTTACTTTTCCAGGAAGCGTGATTCCAACTGCACCAAACGATATGTTTATTGCATTAGGAAAAAATGACCAGAAAATATATGTTATTCCAAGTAAAAATATGGTGGTGATCAGAATGGGAGACGCAGCAGACGATGTCAACCTGGCGTTATCGGACTTTGATAAAACTTTATGGGAGAAAATTAATGCTTTGTACCAATAGTTTTGGATAAATTCCAATAGAGAAATCTCAAATTCCAATAGAGAAGCTTCATACTCCGATAGAAAAATCCCAAATTCCAACGATTAAAATTGGAATTTGGGATTTAAAAAAATTAACTTTTTTTTATTTAATTTATCGCTTTGTACGAACTCTTTTTAGCATTCCCATAAAAAAGAAAGCCAAACCTAAAACCAATAGAATGTAATAAAAAGACAAACTTTTATCTTTTAAAACATTTGCTAAAACAAAACTTATAACGCTTGCGAAATAAAAAGTAACAGGCGTTATATTTTTTAAAGAAGAAAAACTCATTCTGCTATTATTTAAAGAAACTATCTACGAATTCATATTTATTAAAGACCTGTAAATCTTCAATTCCTTCACCAACTCCAATATATTTTACAGGAATCTGAAATTGATCTGAGATACCAATCACCACACCACCTTTAGCAGTTCCGTCCAATTTAGTTACAGCCAGCGAAGTTACCTCTGTAGCTGCCGTAAACTGTTTTGCCTGCTCAAAAGCATTCTGACCGGTTGAACCATCTAAAACCAAAAGAACGTCATGAGGCGCATCAGCGACAACTTTCTGCATCACGCGTTTTACTTTGGTAAGTTCGTTCATCAGATTGATTTTATTATGAAGACGTCCGGCAGTATCAATAATAACAATATCGGCATCTTGGGCTACCGCAGATTGCAGAGTATCAAAAGCAACAGAAGCAGGATCACTTCCCATATTCTGTCTTACGATTGGCACATCTACTCTGTCTGCCCAAACCTGTAACTGATCAATAGCAGCGGCACGAAAAGTATCTGCAGCTCCTAAAACTACTTTATAACCCGCTTTTTTAAACTGATAAGCCAATTTACCGATTGTAGTTGTTTTACCAACTCCGTTAACTCCAACCACCATTAAAACGTATGGTTTTTTATCTTTCGGAATTTCAAATTCAGTAGCTTCCCCTGTATTTGTTTCAGATAACAAAGAACCAATCTCTTCGCGAAGAATCTGGTTTAATTCTTCTGTTCCTAAATATTTATCGTCAGCAACACGTTTTTCGATTCTTGAAATTATTTTCAATGTTGTATTTACCCCAACATCGGAAGCCACCAGAATTTCTTCCAGATCATCTAAAACATCGTCATCAACCTTAGATTTTCCGGCTACAGCTTTGCTTAACTTTGAGAAAAAAGTATTTTTTGATTTTTCAAGACTTTTGTCTAAAGTCTCTTTTTTGTCGGTAGAGAATAATTTTTTAAAAAAACTCATTTTTTATTTGTTGTTAGTTCTAGACTATATGCTTTTTGAACGCTATAGTCTTAATGTTTACAGAATAAATTAACCTTCCTGCTTTTTCTGCTTACCTCAGCAATTGATTTCACTTGTTATAAGAAAAATCGGAAACGTTTTATGAAGAACGATATTATTTTGTTTCTGTAAATTTTAGACAAATATAAAAAATAAAAAAGCTACTTCCGAATGAAAGTAGCTTTTCTATATGCGATGTATGTTATTATTTCTTTTTCAAGAAATTATCAACTTCTTCAGGAGTCATAATAGATTCTACGAATGTATATGCACCAGTTTTTGGAGATTTCACCATTTTGATGGCTTTTGATAATCTCTTAGAAGCTGTTTGTAACGATGCTACGGTTTTCTTTGCCATGACTTAATTATTTAATTTCTTTATGAACAGTTACACGTTTCAGGATTGGATTAAATTTCTTAATCTCAAGTCTGTCCGGAGTATTTTTCTTGTTCTTAGTTGTTATATATCTAGAAGTACCTGCAACACCAGAAGTCTTGTGTTCTGTACATTCTAAAATTACCTGGATTCTATTACCTTTCTTTGCCATCTTGCTATATATTTATTTAGGAAAAGATTATTTGATAAATCCTTCTGACTGCGCTTTTTTCAAAACAGCAGAAATTCCATTTTTATTAATTGTTTTTATCGTAGATGCTGCTACTCTAAGAGTAATCCATCTATCTTCTTCTGGAAGATAAAAACGCTTTTTAACTAAGTTTACAGAAAATTTTCTCTTAGTTTTGTTCATAGCGTGAGAAACGTTATTTCCTACCATCGCTCTTTTACCTGTAAGGTCACAAACTCTTGACATTATACTTATCTTTTATCGTTATTCAAAATCAGGGTGCAAAGAAAAGAAAAATAAACCATTGTAGCAAAAAATTATTGCACAATTTTTAAAATTTCTTTCTGTAATATTTCTAAACTCTTAATCGTCGCTCTATCTATCACTTTTTCACGTGGTTGGCCAAAGTTAAATTCTTCTGTAATTATACCGTCCGGTGTTGCCAAAGCGATAAAAACAGTGCCAATTTCAGCATCTGAATCTCCTTTTGCCGGTCCGGCGTTCCCGGTAGTGGCAATTGCGTAGTCTGTTTTAAGTATCTCTTTCACATTCAAAGCCATAGCCGATGCAACCTCGGCACTTACCACCGAATATTGATCTATTATGTCCTGCGAGACCCCAAGAACATTAACCTTAGCCTCTGTTGCATACGAAACCACACTGCCTTTGAAATAGTTGGAAGCTCCCGGAACAGCCGATAAAATCGATGCGATTTTTCCACCTGTAAAACTTTCAGCCGTAGCAATGGTTTTATTTTGTTTTGTCAATAGTTTACCGACTACAGCTTCTATTGTTTCGTTTTCTTCGTAACCTACTATAATATCATGAATTATAGCATCTAATGCTTTTATATTCGCTTCAAGTGCCTCTTCCAGCACTTCTTTATCGATACCTCTGGCCGAAAGACGCAAACGCACTCTGCCGGGATTTGGCAGATAGGCTAATTTGATAAAATCAGGCAGATTATTCTCCCACTCTTCTATACGTTCAGCGACTAGGCTCTCGCCTTGCCCATACGTTAAAATCGTTTTATGGATAATATACGGCCGCTTGTATTCGTTAATAATTCTTGGAATTATCTCGTTTTCGACTAAATATTTCATTTCATACGGAACTCCCGGAAGCGAAATAAATACCGTATTTTCTTTCTTCATCCACATTCCCGGTGCTGTACCCACTTTATTATGCAGTACGGTACAGGTTGAGGGAACCAAAGCCTGATCTTTATTTAATTGTGAAATCGGTCGCTTGTAAAACCCTTCTATCAATTCCGTTACATGTGCCAGAACTTCGGGATTTACAACCATCTCATCATTAAAATATTCGCAGAATGTTTTTTTGGTGATATCATCTTTTGTTGGCCCTAATCCGCCTGTAATGACTACGACATCAACTTTGTTTTGAAGTTGCGCAAAGGTGTCTAAAATGTGTTTTTTATCATCGCTTATCGAAATCATTTCATGAACTTCAACACCGATCCGGTCCAGCGATTTTGCGATAAAACCGGAGTTTGTATCTACAATCTGACCGATTAAAATTTCGTCTCCAATAGTAATGATAGTTGCTTTCATAGCTGTGGATATTTTTACTCACTTATTGTAAGTCATTATTTAAAAGAAGGTTACTGATATTCCGGTTTGCGTGCGGGGTAGAAACGGTATCCTTTGTGACAAAAGAAACGTGTTTTAGGCAAAATATTTCCGGAACAGAAGATACGGGACCCCGCTAGCTATCGGGACGACCCAGTTTTTGACCGATTTTAAATAAGTCAAAAACCGGGTCGCTCTTATATATTACAAATCAAAGTCTTTTTTGATCTCCTTGATCGCATCTTTCACTTGTATTTTAATACTTTTAAAAGTTTCGATAATTTCTTTTTTCTTGCCTTCGGCTTTTGTCCAGGCCTCAACTTGCAGAATTTCCTCGAACGCTACATTTAGCCCCATTAAATCCAATGTTGGTTTTATCTTGTGCGCATAAGAATAAGCATACTTATGATCTTTCTTTTTAATTCCCTCTTTGATTTGTTTCAAATCCTCGGGAACTTCGGTAACAAATAGTTTTAGAATTTCGTTTACAAATTCAGGATCATTATCTGAAAGTGCATATACTTTCGAAAGGTTGTACTTTAAAGCCATTATTTTACTTGTATTCTGAATAATTTTTTATCTTCTAAAAAGCCTTCCAAAACGTCGTTTGGTTTAACAGAGGCAACGCCTTCCGGTGTTCCTGTAAAAATAATGTCGCCAATTTTTAATGTAAAATACTGCGACACAAACGATACCAGTTCATCAATTTTCCAAAGCATAAAGCCGGTGTTTCCTTTTTGAACCGTTTTAGAGTTATTTGTCAATTCAAAAGTAAGATTTTCCATAGAAACAAAATCGGTTTTGGGTAAAAAATCACCGATAACAGCTGAACCGTCAAAGGCTTTGGCTTTTTCCCAAGGCAATCCTTTTGCTTTTAACTGATCCTGTAAATCTCTGGCAGTAAAGTCGATACCTACACTAATTTCGTCATAATACTTATGCGCAAACTTAGGTTCAATATACTTCCCTACTTTATTTATTTTAACAATTATCTCAATTTCGTGATGAATTTCCTCAGAAAATTCGGGGATTACAAAAGGATGCTGCTTTAATAAAACCGCAGAATCCGGTTTCATAAAAACAACAGGTTCTGTTGGTCTCTCGTTTTTTAATTCTTCAATATGATTGGCATAATTTCTACCGATACAGATTATCTTCATTTCTTTTAGAGTTGCTAAGAAACTAAGTCGCTAAGGCTCTGAGAGAATGTGCAAAAAAACTCAGCACCTCACAACCTTAGCGACTTAGAGCCTTACTTAGTATTTAACTTTCTTAACTTAATAGCTGTTAAAACTTTTTTGGTATACAATGGAAAATCAGCATTTTGAATCCAGCTGAAATAGCCCGGTTCTGTTTCTAATATTTTTCCGACTTTGGCACCTTTGTGTTTTCCGAAAGTAAAAACTTCTTCATTGTCTTTATCAAAAGCAATCATTCCGGCGAAATCAGCTATTTTTTTACGTGTTGTGAATTCAGATAATGACTTCATATCATTTTCTAATTCCGGATAACGATCTAATTGCGCTTTCAGAATTTCGTAAGTCGCCATGGTATCTGCTTCTGCCGAATGGGCATTTTCAAGACTTTTCCCGCAGTAAAACTTCAAAGCGGCACTCAGGGTACGTTCTTCCATTTTATGAAAAATAGTCTGTACATCTACAGACACTTTATTTTTCATATCAAAATCAACTCCGGCGCGAAGTAATTCTTCTGCCAATAACGGAATATCAAAACGATCTGAATTAAACCCTGCCAAATCACTGTCTTTAATCATATTATAGACCTGTGACGCCAACTCATTAAAAGTAGGTTCGTTCGCTACTTTTTCATCTGTTATACCATGAACGGCAGTAGTCTGAGGCGGAATAGGAATTGTCGGATTCACCAACCAAGTTTTACTTTCTTTATTTCCGTTTGGAAAAACTTTAAATATTGAAATTTCTACTATTCTGTCTTTTCCGATATCTATACCTGTAGTTTCAAGGTCGAAAAAGCAAATTGGTTTGTTGAGTTTGAGTTCCATTTTTGAATTTTATAAGTCTACAAATATAAATTTTAAAGCTGAATTTCACTCGTTTTTTTCATAAAGTTCCCGATTTCTGTTCTGACTTTAATAATCTAAAAAGAAAAACCCTTTCCACGTTTAAAACACGGAAAGGGTTAATTATTTATAAAACAGCTCTTTTTAGAAATCTCTGTCTACATCAAAAGCTTCTAAATATTCGGCAACTCTCTTTACAAAACTTCCTCCAAGTGCACCATCTACCACTCTGTGATCGTAAGAGTGAGACAAGAACATTTTCTGACGGATTCCGATAAAATCACCTTCCGGAGTTTCGATAACTGCAGGCACTTTACGAATTGCTCCAAGTGCTAAGATTCCAACTTGCGGCTGATTGATAATCGGTGTTCCGAAAACACTTCCAAAAGTCCCAACGTTTGTAACGGTATACGTTCCTCCTTGTGTATCGTCCGGCTTCAGTTTTCCTGCTTTTGCACGATTCCCCAAATCATTAACCGCTTTTGCCATTCCGACAAGGTTTAACTGATCTGCATTTTTAATAACCGGAACGATTAAGTTTCCGTTTGGTAAAGCCGCAGCCATTCCTAAATTTATATTTTTCTTTTTAATGATATAATCACCATCAACCGAAATATTCATTCCCGGGAAATCTTTCAGTGCTTTTGCAACGGCTTCCATCATAATTGGCGTAAAAGTAAGTTTCTCGCCTTCTCTTTTCTCGAAAGCAGCTTTTACTTTATCTCTCCATTTCACAATATTGGTTACATCAACTTCAATAAACGATTGTACGTGAGCCGAAGTCTGCACCGAAGCTACCATATATCCTGAAATCAATTTACGCATTCTGTCCATTTCGATGATTTCATCACCTCCATTTACAGAAACGGGAACTGCCTGCTGACTTTTCTGAACCACTACCGGCTGTGCCGTTTTTACCGGGGCAACTACTTCCCTAACTGTTTCAACAACAGCTTTTGGAGCAGCAACCGCACCAGATTTGCGATCATCAACATATTTTAAAATATCTTCTTTTGTAACACGTCCGTCTTTTCCTGAACCCTGAACATTCTCTAATTCAGCAACAGAAACACCTTCTTCTTTTGCAATATTTTTCACTAGCGGAGAAAAGAATTTATCCGATGTTGAAAAATCCTGAGGCGTAACGGTTTCTTTAGCGGCATCGATTGTTTTTTCTATTTCAGCTGCTGCGGCCGGAGCAGCTTCATCATCCACCACTTTATCTACTAAAAATGACGATGCTGTTTCAACGCCGCCTTCTGTTTCGATAATTGCAATAGTCTGTCCTACCTGAACTAAATCATCTTTGCCAAATAATTTTTCGACTAAAATTCCCGACACTTCGCTTGGCACTTCACTGTCAACTTTGTCAGTTGCTATTTCGAGTACCGCTTCGTCAGCTTCAATTTTGTCTCCAACCTCTTTCAACCAGTTTGTGATAGTTGCTTCAGCTACACTTTCTCCCATTTTGGGAAGTTTTAATTCAAATCTTGCCATATTGTTAACCTCAAGGGTGATTTTGATTTTCAGATTGCGAAATTACTGAATATTTTAAATATAAATTACATTTAATATAATTTTTTACTCGATTTTTACCACTTGCCCCCTGTCATTTCTTGAATTACTTCCAATAATAAAACTGGTACTTTTGGGGAAAATTTTAAAAGTAATACTCTTATCCCTAAGAGTTTCTATGATTTTGATACAATTTCGGAATGAAACATGCTGATTATCTAAAATAATCTCTACTCTTTTACCCTTCAAAATCAGGTACGAATTTACCATTTTTTCTTTTTTGAAATCGAAAACCACTACTTTATTTTCAAAAACAGAAGCCAATTTTTCAGATAATTTCGCATCAGAAGAATACAAAACATAACTTTCGGGTATCTGTTTGTCTTTTGATTTTCCCTGAAACATTTTAACAAACGAAAAAAACACAATCCCGATTTTGATAAAAATAGAGAAAAACAGTGATTTCCTGAAATGTTTCTGATAAAAAAAAGTCATCGCTTCCTGAAAACGCTTCATATATTTCTCATCTTTCACGGTACTTTCACCCTTGTAATGCAAAACGGTTGTTTCAGGAAAGTAATAATTATGCTTCCCCTTCAGTAATGCGCGGTACGAAAGATCGATATCGTCTGCGTACATAAAACAATCTTCATCGAAACCGTCTAATTCAAGATATAAATTTCTTTCCATCAACATAAAAGCACCTACCAAAATAGCGACTTTACCGGTCTCATTTTCCGAAATATGCTGTGCATAATACTGATTGAAGAGCTTCCACTTTGGAAAAACTTTATACAAGCCAAAAATCTTGGTAAAAGCAACCCAGGGCGTTGGAATGCCGCGTTTGCTTTCAGGCAGAAATTCTCCCGTTCCATCTATTAATTTACAGCCAATAATCCCTAAGTTGGTTTGTTTTTCTGCGAAAGCTAAAATCTTACTGAAAGTATCTTCCGCCACCACCGTATCGGGATTGAGAATGCAGATGTATTTTCCCTGTGCCTCTTTGACTCCAATATTATTGCCTTTTGGAAAACCGAAATTCTTTTTGTTCTGAATCAGTTTGACGTCCGGAAACCGCTCTTGCATCATCAGGCAACTATCATCCGACGAATTATTATCAATGACAATGATTTCGGCATCGATCGTTGAAATTGCTTCCTGAACACTTAAAACGCATTGCTCCAGAAAGTAACGCACATTGTAATTAAGAATAATAACTGATAGCTGCATGAAAAAATGGGTCTCTTGATTTTTTCGGAAAGTTAGAAATTTTCAGATAAACCCAGCCGGAAAGAGCCATCGTTTTTACTAATGTCCTAACATATGCCTAAATCAGTCGTTTTCAATTTGCTTTATCAGATTCGAATACGTTCCGATATCCAGCTTCATTTAGCGAATTTGATTCGCGGTATTTTTATAAAAGCTATATTTGAAATTAAAACCAACTTCTTTAAACCGGCTTCTAAGTATGATTCGTTTCCCTTTTTTAATTTTAGTCTTATTTATATCCTGTGGTTTTCTTAGCAAGAACCCGAATCATAAGGACATAAATCTTGTAGAATCCAATACCTGGTTTATTGCGGGCCCGGCAAAGGAAACTCAGGAAACTATTAATTTAATTCGACAAAAAGAAGGTATTATCCGCGTGACAGCCCAAAATGCACCTGTTGGAGAAATTGAGCTGAATGTTATGATTACAGCTTCTAACTCGAATGATGGACCTGCTACGAATTTATCTGACACATCTAAATTCGTAAGTATCACTTATAAATCCTCACAACTTATCAAAATACAAGCCCGCGAAGGAAATAAAGAAGGAACAGGCTGCGTGCACGGCGGATCGCACCCGAGAGTTGATCTGCAGGCTTCTCCGGAAAAATTCACAACAATCAAAATTCCATGGTCTGATTTCAAACAGGATGGATTACCTGATGGTAAATTATTGGATATTCATAATTTATGTAAATTGAACTTCGTGAATTACAATCCTGTTTCGGGTGCACTTTTGGAAATAAAATCAGTTATCGTTCAAAATTGAAGTCGCAGTTTTTAGTCGCAGTGAGAAACTGTGACTGAAAACTGTGACTGAGACTGAAAACTTTTACAAATGCAACTGAATCTTATACCTATTGCAGATTTTCATCACCAGTAACATAATCGTTGAAAAAACCAAACTCCAGATAATCCCGGGAACTCCTTCACGGAAATAATCGGGAATGATATGAAGATTAAAAGCGAGAGTAAAATAATAAATAACGCCCGGCAGAATATAAATCAAAAGCGGATTTGCCGCTGCAGGCATAAAGAAACCGCTCCACTTGGTTTTTTTTTTAATTTCCATGAGCCAGTACAAAAAGTAAAACAGTACGGTACAAATTGCAGCCGAAAACATCGTCCAGGATGGAGTCCCTTTTATTTTTGAGATTCCAAAATAAGTTCGTAACAAATATCCGGTCACCAAAAACAATACCGCAAAACCTATCACAGGCCAATTGATTTTCGGAGCAATTTTTCGATCGAAAAATAATAGCGAAATAATCACACCGGCAGTTACAACAGCAGCATGCGTTAAATGTCCGGCAATAAAACTAAGTACAGAATTTTGATGAATCAGTGATCCTTCGATTAGATTAAGTGAATTGACAAGGACACAAATTACCAAAAACAAAATCATGGCTCCTAATTTTCCTGAAACAAGCCAATAATACACTACTGTAAAAAGATACGCCCAGCCAATTAATCCTAAAATCCCCCACCATTTTGGCGTCATACCCGTTTCTCCGGTATCCTGAACGTATAAAAAATACAGCGCGGCTAATACTAACATTCCGCCATATTGAAGTGTGTTTTTTAACCAGATCGGAAAATCTTTGGCATACTTATTCCAAATCGGAATGGGCATCGCATAAGCCAGAAGTCCCCATAGTGCAGGAGTGATAATCATTTTTGAGGCGTCATAGCCATATTCGGCATTGACCATAAATACGCCAATAACGATTAAGGCCAAGGCTCTTTTTAAGGTATGTGTCCAAATCGTTTTGGCGCTATCACCTTTTAATAATCGGGCATTAAAAGCAAACGGAACCGACATTCCGACAATAAATAAAAATGCCGGAAAAACGACATCTACAAAAGTCATGGCATCTGCTTCTGCGGGCATGTGTTTCATCCATTGTGGTACGTTTTTCACGCTTGCCAGTTCATTGACAAAAATCATTACAAAAATGGTAATACCGCGCAGGGCATCTATCGAAATGATCCTCTGATTGTATAAGTTTTCCTTTATTTTCATAAATTATTGCATTTTTAGTGTCTTCAAATATAATATAATTACAAAATGGTAAGTTACAATGTTACCTTAATTTTGGGTGGTAAATTTCCATTTAACAAATTCTTCAAAAACACATCCTTTTTTTTACTTTTGCCGCATGTTATCATTCTTAAAATCAAAACCGTTCCTGAAAGACCTTCTTTCCGATAATTATGTCGATATTCATTCGCATCTATTACCGGGACTCGATGACGGAGCAAAAACTATAGCTCAATCTATAAAACTGGCAACTGCATTTCAGGAAATTGGAATTTCTCAGTTTGTGACAACGCCACATATCAAACATCATTTTTGGGACAATTCCGCTCAGTCGATTCTTGCCAACCAGAAAGAAACTGCAGTTGTATTGGAAGAGAATGGTATTAAAATTCCATTTCATGCAGCTGCCGAATATTTTATGGACGACTGGTTTGAAAATCATTTTAAAACTGAAAAGCTACTAACCCTAAAAGACAATTATATACTGGTAGAGATATCGTACATCAGTCCGCCGGCACAATTACACAAAACACTTTTTGATTTGCAGGTGGCGGGATACATTCCGATTTTGGCACATCCGGAAAGGTATTTGTATTATCATCAAAACTTTAGGGAATACGAAAAACTAAAAAAATCCGGTTGCTTATTTCAATTGAATTTACTTGCGGTAGTTGGATATTATGGCAGCGGAGTTACTAAAATTAGCGAAGAGTTACTCAAAAAAGGAATGTATGATTTTGTGGGTTCTGATGTGCATCATCATACCCATATTAAAGAATTTGATAAAAAAATAAATATAAAAAGTATTCCTGTTTTAAAGGAAATTATGGCGAACAATCAATTTTTTAAATTTTAGTTAATAGGCGTTCTCTTCCCCTTTGAAAATATTAATAATCGTTCTGACAATAATTTTAATATCCAGAAGCAAACTCCAGTTTTCGATATACCAGATGTCGTAATCGACTCTGTTTTCCATGTCGATAAGCTCTTTCGTTTCGCCGCGATACCCATTCACCTGCGCCCAGCCCGTTATTCCCGGCTTGGCATATTGTCGTACCAAATAATTATTAATCAGTTCACTATATTCTTTTGCAAGATTTACCATGTGCGGTCTTGGCCCAACGACTGACATATCTCCCCAGAAAACATTGAAAAACTGTGGCAATTCGTCAATACTGGTTTTACGAATAAAAGCACCAAATTTGGTAATTCTGCTATCTCCTTTTCCGGCTTGCTTATCGTGCGCCAGATCATTGACATACATGCTCCTGAATTTAAAACACATAAAAGAGCGGTTGTCCCTTCCCGAACGTTCCTGTTTGAAAAAAACCGGCCCACGGGATTCTACTTTAATAATAAGGGCTACTATGGGCAAAAGCCACGGAAAAATCAATAAAATAACCCCGAGTGAAAAACAAATATCAAATACCTTTTTGATAAGCCTGTTGGAAGCAAATTCTAAAGGTTCAGGACGAAGCATCAATACCGGAGTATTTCCATAAAAGGTAACCTCAACTTTACTTGATTTGGTGTACAATTGAAAATCAGGAATAAATTTGATCCGAATCATGTTCTGTTCACATATTTTCGTGAGCTTATTGATTACTTCAATTTTATCAATATGAAGTGCCACATACATCTCGTCAATTTTTTCCTCAATGATAAAACTCTCAATACGATCAAATCCACCTAAAAGCGGGCCTGAAAAGCCGGGAGTAATCCCTTCTTTATCATCAAAAAAACCTAAAAACCGATAACCGTATGTTAAATCTTTTGCCAGAATTTTTTGCATTCTTTCTCCCGTATCATTAGCCCCGACAATAATTATTTTTTTAAAATTAAAGCCGTTCGCCCTGATTTCTTTTAAAAGTTTCATCAATGCATAACGCGAAATCATGATCAGCAAAAAGAAAAACAGATAAAAATACAGCAATCGAAGTCTTGAAATATCGGCATATTTTAAAAAAACAACAAAAATCGCCACCAGTGCCGCATGGATCACAATTTTATTGATGGTTCTTTTTAATATCGACTCGATACGTTCAATGCGGATCATTCGATAGGAATTTCTATGCAACAACAAACCAATCCAGATTAAATTCATTAATAAGGCAATCGTTTTTTCCTCCTTTAGCAGGAGTTCTTTCAAACCTCCGAATCTGGCAAGTGCAGACAGATTTATTGCCAGATTTAACAATAGAATATCGAGGCAGACAAACAAAATTTTGAAGTAGCGGGAAAAACGGTAATGTGATATTTTTTCAGAAATTTTCATATTTGGGGAACTATGTGAACTACTTTTTTTAGAATAAAATTCTGACCGAAGCAATGACGGTGCAAAATAACATTTAAATTATATTTTTTAACGTTATTTTAAAATCAATTTATTTTAAAATTTTACTTTTAACCTGTTTGAATCTAAAACACCTTTAATGCTAAAATTCTTTTTATTCTTTATAACAACAATATCAGTTTCTTATGGTCAGATTTCGGGCTGTACAGACCCGCTTTCTAAAAATTACAATCCGGCTGCCACTATCAACGACGGGAGTTGCCAGTATAAATCTGTAAAGATAAAACCGAAATATTCCATCCGATTAAGTGATTCCATAAAAGAAACTTCCGGATTAATTGCTTTTGACGGTTTGTTATGGTCACACAATGATGATCACGACACCACGCTTTACGGATTAGATTCTTTGGGAAAAATTAGAAAAAAAGTAATACTCAAGACAGGAAACCACAACTGGGAGGAAATTTCGCAGGATGACACCCATTTATATATCGGTGATTTTGGAAATAATTTGAGGGGAAACCGAACCGATTTGCATCTTTTAAAAATTGAAAAAAAATCTTTTTTAAAAGGAAATCCTGTTATCGACACCATTTCATTCTCCTACTCAGACCAAACCGATTTTACTGCCCAAAAAGGAAATACAACCAATTTTGATTGTGAAGTTTTTATTGTAACACGGGATAGTATTTATTTATTTTCGAAACAATGGACATCTTCTAAAACCAGCATTTATGTTTTACCCAATCAGCCCGGGAAACAGCTTGCCCAATACAAGGAAACGCTTGACATAGCAGGTTTAGTAACAGGCGCCACTTATGTAGCATCAAAAAAACGGATTGTACTTTGTGGGTATTCCAAAACAGGAAAAACTTTTTTATATCTTTTGTATGATTTTAAAAATCATAATTTCTTAACCGGAAACAAAAGGAAAATCGACCTGAAACTCCCTTTTCATCAGATTGAAGGCATTGCAACCCGGGACGGCCTGCATTATTATATCACGAATGAAAGTCTGGTGCGGAAACCAATTTTAAATGTTCCCCAGCAAATTCATTATTTTGATTTGAGTGCCTTATTGAATTCCGATCTCGACAAATAATTCACAAATCGCGATACTATAAGTTTAGTATTACAAAAAAGATATTTACATGATATTTTTTTATCTTTGAAATTCATACTTTTTCATCCAAATGGCTTTATCTTTGAGCCTTCGTAAAATTGATATTCATTATGGAACAAAAAATACATCAGGGAAGAAACGTAAAACGTTTTAGAGAAATGCTTGGAATCAAACAGGAAGCATTGGCTTTTGATTTGGGAAATGACTGGAATCAGAAGAAAATTTCTTTGCTGGAGCAAAAAGATGTAATCGAAGAGGATATTCTTAATCAAATCTCAGATAAGTTAAAAATTCCTGTTGAAGCCTTTCAGAACTTTGATGAGGACCAGGCGGTGAATATTATTTCGAATACGTTTAATATTGAAAAAGATGCTTATATAGGGAACGCTAAGCCTATTTTCAATATCAATCCATTGGAAGAATTAAAAAAGCTTCATGAAGAAAAGATTGCATTATTTGAGCGTATGCTGAAAGAGAAAGATGAAATGATGCAACGACTTGAAAAATTAATCAATAAATAATTGCCAAATAATCATTTATAAGACATAGTAATACACAAGAGACTTTCGAGTCTCTTTTTTGGTTTTGGAAATTAACCTTTCTTGTGTCTTATTGGAACAGGCACGAAAAGAATTTCTGCGCTATCGTTGCGCATATCCGAGGCATTGGGTTTCTATCTCCATAAATAATTCGCAAATCGCAATATAATAACTTACTTTTGCAAAAAAGTTGTGATTTGTAAAACCTTCATAACTTATAATTTATAACTCATAATTTACAAAGTGAATTACTTATCTGTAGAAAACATATCGAAGTCTTTTGGGGAAAGAACCTTATTTGACAACATCTCATTCGGAATCAATAAAGACCAAAAGATTGCTTTTATTGCCAAAAATGGTTCTGGAAAAACAACCATTATGAGCATTATTAACGGTTTGGATGAACCGGATACCGGTCAGGTCGTTTTACGAAAAGGGATTCGAATGGCTTTTCTTTCACAGGACAACAAACTGCAGGAAGAACTGACTATCGAAGAAAGTATTTTCGCTTCAGATAATGAGACACTTAAAGTAATTGAGGCCTACGAAAAAGCATTAGAAAATCCGGATGACGAAGAAGCGTATCAAAAAGCTTTTGACGGAATGGATCAGCATAATGCATGGGATTTTGAAACCCAATACAAACAGATTTTATTCAAATTAAAACTCGAAGATTTTAAATTAAAAGTAAAAAATCTTTCGGGTGGACAAAAGAAGCGTCTTTCTTTGGCTATCATATTGATCAATCGTCCTGATTTATTGATTCTGGATGAGCCAACCAACCACTTAGATCTGGAGATGATCGAATGGCTTGAAAGTTATTTTGCCAAAGAAAATATCACGTTGTTTATGGTGACGCATGACCGTTTCTTTTTAGAGCGCGTTTGCAACGAAATCATTGAATTGGATAACGGAAAATTATACCAGTACAAAGGAAATTACTCGTATTATTTAGAGAAGAAAGAAGAACGAATTACGTCTGAAAACGCAAGTGTTGACAAAGCAAAAAACTTATTCGTAAAAGAATTGGAATGGATGCGCCGTCAGCCAAAAGCGAGAACGACAAAATCGAAATCACGTCAGGATGATTTTTATCTAATCAAGGAAAAAGCACAAAGCCGACGTCAGGAGAACAAAGTCGAGCTTGAAATCAATATGGAACGAATGGGAAGCAAGATTATCGAGCTTCACAAAATCTCCAAAAAATTTAAGGATCACGTAATTCTGGATCAGTTTAGTTTTGATTTCCAGCGTGGTGCACGTATCGGAATCATTGGTAAAAACGGAACCGGAAAATCAACCTTCCTGAACCTTCTTACCGGAACACTTCCGTTGGATAGCGGACGTGTAGTCAAAGGGGACACCATAAAAATTGGTTATTATACCCAAAGCGGAATCAATCCGAAACCTAATCAGCGTGTGATTGACATTATAAAGGAATACGGGGAATTTATTCCGCTTGCAAAAGGCAGAATGATTTCAGCTTCACAATTGCTGGAGCGTTTTCTTTTTGATGCTAAAAAACAATATGATTTCGTAGAAAAGTTAAGTGGTGGAGAATTAAAACGTTTGTATTTATGTACCGTTTTGATTCAGAATCCAAACTTCCTGATTCTGGATGAGCCAACAAACGATCTGGACATTGTAACGCTGAATGTCCTGGAGAGCTTCCTTTTGGATTACCCGGGCTGTTTGCTTGTGGTATCGCACGACCGTTATTTCATGGATAAAATTGTCGATCATTTATTTGTTTTCAGAGGAAACGGTGAAATCGAGAATTTCCCGGGAAACTATTCTGATTTCAGAGCCTATGAAGATAGTGCCGATGTTATGCAAAAAGAAGAAAACAAAGCAGAAAAGAAAGACTGGAAACAAAATAATCCGACAGGAAATTTAACTTTCAACGAGCAAAAAGAATATCAAAAACTGGAAAGAGAAATTAAAGATTTAGAAATTGATAAAATCAAAATCGAACAATTATTCTCTGACGGAAAAGTAGCAGATGCCGATATCGAGAAAAAAGCAAACGAATTACAAAATATCATCAACAAAATAGACCAGAAAGAAGAGCGTTGGTTTGAGCTTTCGGCTAAGATTGAAGGGTAATTTTAGTTTTCAGTGGCAGTTTTCAGTTTTCAGTGAATTGTCGAAATTCTTTGGGTTAAAAATTAAAAAATCCATAACAGAAACTATTTTGTTATGGATTTTTTATATTGAAAACCTACTGAAGACTGAGACTGATCCCGATAGCTATCGGGAGAGACTGCGACTAAAACCTACCACGGAATCGGATTATAATCCTTCAAAAACTTCCCACACCAGTGTTTTCCTGTATTTATTCCGTCAAACAAAGGATCCATCACTCTTGCCGCACCATCTACAATATCCAATGGCGGTTGAAAATCTTCTAATTCCTGTTTCTTTTTGGCCAATTCCGCAGGATCTTCATCAGTTACCCAGCCGGTATCGACAGCATTCATAAAAATGCCATGTTTCGCCAGCGTTCCCGAAGAAGTATGGGTCAGCATGTTCAAAGCGGCTTTCGCCATATTGGTATGCGGATGACGGTCTTCTTTAAAAAAGCGGTGGAATTTCCCCTCCATTGCCGAAACATTTATAATGTGTTTTTTTCCGGTATTGTCTTTCTTCATTACTTCTGAAAGACGGTTGCATAATACAAAAGGAGCAACTGAATTTACCAGTTGCACTTCAATCATTTCAGTCGTTTCTATTTGCCCCAATCTCAAACGCCAGCTGTTGGTCTTCCTCAAATCTACCTGCTGTAAATCGGCATCCAGTTCTCCTTCCGGAAAAACTTCATTGGCAACTAAAGCATTATCAAAAGAATACGGAATCTGAGATAATTTAGCCGAGGCCCGCAACCCAATTCCGGGTTCAGGTCCGTGCCAGGTTACCGGCATATTTTGGTTTGAAGAAGCTCCGGTGGTCAGGATTTTCAATTCATCGAGACAATTGACATGGTCGAGTAACAATTCCTGAGCCTGTTTTGGCAGAGAAGCAACTGGACGCTCCTCATTTTCTATTAAATGCGTATAAAAACCCGAAGGACGTCTCACGGTCTGGGCCGCGTTATTGATCAGAATATCCAATCGCTCGTATTTTTGTTCGATAAAATTGCAAAAAATCTCCACACTGGGAATATGTCGTAAATCCAGTCCATGAATTTTCAACCGGTGTCCCCACTCCATAAAATCGTCTTCTTTAGAAAAACGCAAGGCAGAGTCCACCGGAAAACGCGTGGTTGCAATCACAGTTGCTCCGCCGCGTAATAACATGAGCGTAATATGATAGCCGATTTTTAACCGGGAGCCGGTAATAACAGCAATTTGTCCCTTTACATCAGCGGTCTGAAAACGTTTGGCATAATTAAAATCACCACAATCGGTACACATGGTATCATAAAAGTGATGCATTTTGGTAAAGCCTGTTTTACACACATAACAGTTTCTCGGTGTTTCTAATTCTAATTGTTCTTTATGAGCCAGATCATTAAAAGCCAATAATTTGGGTGCCACAAATACACTTGCTTCACGCGCATGACGGATTCCGGTTTCTTTACGCGCCGTTTTGTCTTTCTTTTCCATTTTGCGTTTGGCCGCCTGTTTACCGTCCTTAATTCTTCTGGAAAACTCACCACGATCCGGTCTGGAGAACATGCCCGCCTCTTTGATCAAAGCGATTCGTTGTTCTTTCGGAATATCAAATATCTGATCCGTATCCGTATTCAATTGTGCCAGAATGGCAATGCATCGCTCAATTTCTTCCGGAGTTATAACATTCCTCTCTTCTAATTCTTCCTTCAACATCATAAAATGGGTATTATTTCAAGGTCGCAAATATAGTCTTTTAGCGGCGTAATAAAACTTCCTAAAACCTATTGTCTTTTGGGTATTGTCTTTCGTATTTGTATCTTCGTCGCTACTTTGTAACTGTTGCTATGCTATTTCAAATAAAATCATACCTAAAATTTCTTTGGAACTCCAAAAACGAACACGCCGTTCACTCTCCGTTTGTATTCAATTTACTAACGAAATGTTTTTACGACAAAAAAACAAAGCCGGAATACGCAATTCTAAAAAAATACAGGAAATCACTTTTGGAAAATAAAAACTTTATTGAAGTAACCGATTTTGGCGCAGGCTCGAAAGTTTTTAAATCGAATACCAGACAAATTGCCAAAATTGCGCAAACAGCCGGAATTTCTCCAAAACGTGCAGAATTACTATTCCGTGTCGTTCGCTATTTTCAGCCGAATACCATTTTAGAAATAGGAACTTCGCTGGGTTTGGCTACTTCTGCCCTTGCTTTAGGATCTCAAAGCCTCGGGACAAAAGCAAAAGTAATTACGTTAGAGGGCTGTCCTCAAACCGCAAACCACTCTCAATTACAATTGCAAAAATTCAATTTCAATAATGTCAATTCAGTTATAACAGAATTCGAAAAGTATCTGCAAGAGATCAAACTGAGACTAAAAACTGAGACCGAAAACTTTGAACTAATCTATTTCGACGGCAATCATTCTAAAAAAGCAACTCTGGCGTATTTTGAACTTTTATTACCAACGATTACCAATGATTCCATTTGGATTTTCGATGACATTCACTGGTCTGCCGAAATGGAGGAAGCCTGGAAAATGATTAAAAATCATCCAAAAGTAAAAGTAACGATTGATACTTTTCAATGGGGATTTGTCTTTTTCAGACGTGAACAGGAAAAAGAACATTTTATCATCAGGGCATAAAAAAAATGGCAACCATTTCTGATTGCCATTTCCCTAATTATTACAATTTTTTATTTTTTAGCAGCTGCTGTCTCATCAGATTTAGCTCCCATTCTGTTAAGCGTATACATTGGTGCAAATTTCAATTTTAAACCTGCAATTTTTCTGTTATCTTCAGAGGTAAGACCTTCTTTTTCAACTGTATTTTTACGGCTGTCAAGTGCTTCATACATCAATTTAATTTCATCCCAGTCTTCACGTGAATAACTGTCTTTGTTATTTTCTACTGTATGAACAAATTGTTGGTACACACTATGAATATTTTGAGCATTTACCCAGGCAAAACTCATATCATCACCGATTTTTCCTTCACCAAATAACGCATTACGCAATTGTTGTTTAGCGCTTGGTGCCGGTGGTGCCAAAACTTTGGTCATTTCATTTTTAAACTCTTCGTATTTAACTTTACTAGTGTTTATTTTTTCTGTTTCTGCTGCGTTATCTTTAATATCAGCAAGAGCCAACTGTGCATTTTCTGCTCTTCTGTTGTATTCAGCATCTACATCTTTCCAATCCGCTTTCAGATCATCTGCAGCAACATTCTTTACTGAATCGACATAGGTCACATAAGCGTCGATTGTCTTTTTCGCATTTTCCTGTTTTTCATCCTTACATGATGTGAAGCTTAAAGCTATTAATGCAATACCTGATACAATTTGTATATTTCTCATAATTTTGATTATTTAAATGTTATACAGCAAATATAGTTAAATATTTGAATAATTATAAATTATTTGCGAAAATTTAATATTAATTTTAAATATAATTTAATAAAAATTCCAAAATATGATAATTATGTAAAAACAAATTAGAATCATATAACAAACATTTTTTTTAAATGTTTTATACTTTTTAAAAAAGAAAAAACACTACTAATAAATACTGCATTCTGTAACAAAAATCAATTAAAGGCTACTCATCGATTATTGAAAAGTGTTTTGTACTTTTAAAACCAAAATTGTAAAACGAAATGGCAAATCCATTAATTAAAATAACGAACATAAAACGAGACTTTGTCCTGGGCAACGAAATTGTTTATGTATTAAAAGGTATAGATTTAGAAATCAACAAAGGTGAATATGTAGCTTTAATGGGACCTTCAGGATCCGGAAAATCGACTTTGATGAATTTGCTTGGCTGTCTGGATACACCAACTTCCGGACATTATGTTTTAAACGGAAAAGATGTAAGCAAGATGCGTGATGATGAATTGGCCGAAATCAGAAACAAGGAAATTGGTTTCGTTTTTCAGACTTTCAATCTTTTGCCAAGAACTACCGCTTTAGACAATGTCGCTTTACCTATGATATATGCCGGACATTCTAAGTCGGAACGTGTTTTAAGGGCCACAGAAGTTCTGAAACAAGTAAATCTTGCCGACAGAATGGATCATCAGCCCAATCAGCTTTCGGGAGGACAACGACAACGTGTCGCAATTGCCCGTGCTTTGGTCAATAAACCTTCGATAATTCTGGCCGATGAACCAACAGGAAACTTAGACAGTAAGACTTCTGTAGAAATCATGAAGCTTTTTGGCGATATCCATGAACAGGGAAATACTGTAATCTTAGTAACACACGAAGAGGATATTGCAGCATACGCACACCGTATCATTCGTTTGCGCGATGGCCTGATCGAAAGCGACACCACAAAATAATTTCTAAATAGTTGAAACCTTTATTTGTTGAACCGTTTAATAGGGAAAGAGAAAAACTTTACTCCTCAGAAACTTAGAAGCCAAGCATCTTATAAAAAAAGCTTAGTTCCTCAGAAAATTAGAAACTTAGCACCTCAAAAAAAATGAAAGTATATACCAAAACCGGAGATAAAGGAACAACTGCTCTCTTTGGAGGCGACCGCGTTCCTAAAGACCACATCAGAATTGACAGTTATGGAACTGTTGATGAACTCAACTCTTATATAGGACTCATTCGTGATCAGGAAATCGATTCCCATTATAAAACCATTTTAATCGAAATTCAGGATCGCTTATTTACTGTGGGCGCCATTTTGGCAACTCCGGCAGAAAAAGAAGTCCTCAAAAATGGAGAACTCCGATTGAAAAATCTGGGAATTATCGATACGGATATTGAATTATTGGAAAATGAGATTGATACTATGGAAGAAAGCCTTCCGCAAATGACGCATTTTGTTTTACCGGGAGGGCATCCTACCGTGTCACATTGTCATATTGCGAGATGTATTTGTCGCCGCGCAGAGCGTTTGGCAGTGCATTTAAGCCATAATGAACAGGTTCCCGAAATTGCAATACAGTACTTAAACCGACTTTCTGACTACCTTTTTGTCTTGGCACGGAAGTTGTCCTCTGACTTAAAAGCGGATGAGGTGAAATGGATTCCGAGAAAGTAATTTTCTGCAAATTCCAATTTTCCAAATCCTAAATTCCAAAGAAATAATTTAAAAATTCTGCGAATTTAAATAATAACAGAAAGTTCAAATATTGGAAATTTCAGGTTCCTTTTGTGGGATTTGGAATTTATTTTTTGGAATTTCAGGGAGACGTTCTTAAATTTTCTTAAAATAAATCAAAATTTACTTGTCTTTTTCAGTAAAAAATTTATTTTTGCACAAACTAAACAGATAACAGATGTATTGGACATTAGAATTAGCATCTTATTTAAGTGATGCGCCATGGCCTGCTAACAAAGATGAACTTATAGACTACGCCATTAGAGCTGGTGCTCCATTAGAAGTAGTAGAAAACCTTCAGTCTATCGAAGATGAAGGAGAGATATATGAATCAATGGAAGAAATTTGGCCTGATTATCCAACAGACGAAGATTATCTTTGGAATGAGGATGAATATTAAAAAATAAACCAAAGGAAAAAGTCTCATCACAGAGGCTTTTTTTTTGGTTCTAAATACAACATTTACATAAAATAGAAATACAATTAATCATGAGTTTCATAAACAGTATTATTAAAGTCTTTGTAGGTGATAAATCACAGAAAGATGTCAAAGCTTTACAGCCGTATTTAAATAAAATTAAAACATTCGAAACCAGCTTAATGAGTTTGTCTCACGACGAATTGAGAGCCAGAACCGCATATTTTAAAGAAAAAATAAAAGAAGCCAGAGCTGACAAAGATGCTAAAATTGTTTCGCTTAAAGCGGAAGTTGAAAACATCGAAGACATTGACAAAAGAGAAGATCTTTATGATGCTATTGATGCTCTTGAAAAAGAAGCCTATGAAATCTCGGAGAAAACTTTATTAGAAATTCTTCCTGAAGCATTTTCTGTTGTTAAAGAAACTGCACGTCGTTTTAAAGACAATTCTTTTATCGAAGTAACTGCAACTCCAAAAGACAGAGAATTTTCCGCAAACAAAACTTATATCACTATTGACGGCGATAAAGCAGTCTGGGCTAATAAATGGAATGCTGCCGGTAAGGAAATTACCTGGGATATGATTCATTATGATGTTCAGTTAATCGGCGGAATGGTTTTGCATGAAGGTAAAGTCGCCGAAATGCAAACGGGTGAAGGTAAAACGTTGGTGGCTACACTTCCCCTTTACTTAAACGCTTTAACCGGAAACGGAGTGCACCTGGTAACAGTAAATGATTATTTGGCAAAACGTGATAGTACCTGGAAAGCACCATTATTCGAATTTCACGGCTTAAGTGTGGATTGTATTGACAATCACCAGCCAAGTACAGAGCAAAGAAAAAAAGCATACGACGCTGATATCACTTACGGGACCAACAACGAATTTGGTTTTGACTACTTAAGAGATAATATGGCGCATTCGCCAAGCGATTTAGTACAGAGAAAACACAATTATGCGATTGTCGATGAGGTCGATTCGGTATTGATTGATGATGCAAGAACACCGCTTATTATTTCAGGACCGGTTCCTCAGGGAGACCGTCATGAATTTAATGAATTGAAACCAAAAATCGAAAACCTGGTGGCGCAACAACGTCAGCTGGCAAACGGATTTTTGTCTGAAGCAAAAAGATTAATCAAAGAAGGAAACACTAAAGAAGGTGGTTTCTTATTGTTAAGAGCTTACAGAAGTTTACCAAGAAATAAAGCATTAATTAAATTTTTGAGTGAAGAAGGCGTTAAACAATTACTTCAAAAAACCGAAAATCAATACATGCAGGATAACAATCGCGAAATGCATAAAGTCGATGAGGCTTTGTATTTTGTAATTGAAGAAAAAAACAATCAGGTTGAACTTACTGATAACGGTATCCAATACCTTTCAGGAGATACAGACGCTGACTTTTTTGTACTTCCGGATATTGGAACTGAAATTGCTGCTATCGAAAGACAAAAATTAGACAAAGATTCTGAAGCGGAAGCAAGAGAAAGATTATTCCAGGATTTCGGCGTAAAAAGCGAGCGTATTCATACTTTAACACAACTTTTAAAAGCCTATGCTTTATTTGAAAAAGATGTGGAGTATGTGATCATGGACAACAAAATTATGATTGTCGATGAGCAAACCGGTCGTATCATGGATGGCCGTCGTTATTCTGACGGTTTACACCAGGCGATTGAAGCGAAAGAAAATGTAAAAATCGAAGCTGCTACACAAACATTTGCAACTGTTACTTTACAGAATTATTTCAGAATGTACAGCAAATTGGGTGGTATGACGGGTACAGCGGTTACAGAAGCCGGAGAGTTATGGCAGATTTATAAACTGGATGTTGTTGAAATTCCAACTAACCGTCCAATGTCAAGACAAGACAAAGAAGATTATATCTACAAAACGACACGTGAGAAATTCAACGCTGTAATTGAAGATGTAACGGAATTATCGAATGCAGGAAGACCGGTATTAATTGGAACAACTTCTGTAGAGATTTCAGAATTATTAAGCCGAATGTTGAAAATGAGAGGCGTTACACATAACGTCTTGAATGCGAAAATGCACAAACAAGAGGCACAGATTGTTGAAGAAGCAGGTAAAGCCGGAGTGGTAACCATTGCAACAAACATGGCTGGTCGTGGTACCGATATTAAATTATCCCCGGAAGTAAAAGCTGCCGGAGGTTTAGCAATCATAGGTACAGAGCGTCATGATTCCCGTCGTGTAGACAGGCAGTTACGTGGTCGTGCAGGACGTCAGGGAGATCCGGGAAGTTCACAGTTTTATGTTTCTCTTGAAGACAACCTAATGCGTTTATTTGGTTCTGAAAGAGTAGCTAAAGTAATGGACAGAATGGGATTACAGGAAGGTGAAGTTATTCAGCATTCTATGATGACCAAATCTATCGAACGTGCTCAGAAAAAAGTAGAAGAAAACAACTTTGGTGTTCGTAAACGTTTATTAGAATATGATGATGTTATGAACTCCCAACGTGAAGTAGTATACAAACGTCGCCGTCACGCCTTGTTTGGGGAGCGTCTGAAACTGGATATTGCCAACATGCTTTATGATACTTGCGAATTAATTGTAAGCCAAAACAAAGCTGCAAATGATTTTAAAACATTTGATTTTGATTTAATTCGTTATTTCGGAATTACTTCTCCAATTTCTGAAGCTGATTTTACGAAATTAACTGATATTGAAATTACAGGGAAAGTATACAAAGAAGCTTTGGCATTCTATACAGAGAAAACAGAAAGAAGCGCAAGAGAAGCTTTCCCAATCATCAAAGGAGTTTACGAAGAACCAAACAACCATTTTGAGCGTATTGTAGTTCCGTTTACAGATGGAATCAAAACACTGAACGTTGTTACTGACCTGAAAAAAGCTTACGATAGCGAAGGAGCGCAATTAATTGCTGATTTCGAGAAAAACATCACTCTTTCTATTATTGATGAGGCCTGGAAAAAACACTTACGTAAAATGGACGAATTGAAACAATCCGTTCAGTTAGCCGTTCACGAACAAAAAGATCCATTGCTCATCTACAAATTAGAAGCTTTTAATTTGTTCAGAGGAATGTTAGACAACGTAAACAAAGAGGTTATTTCATTCCTATTCAAAGGTGATCTACCAGCTCAGAACGTTCCTGAAATTCACGAAGCAAAAGAAGTTCGTCAAAAAGAAAACTTCAAATTAAGCAAAGACGAAATTGTAAACAGTGAAGACATCAACCGCGAAGCCGGAGAAACGCAACAACGTCAGGTTACGGAAACCATTGTGAGAGATATGCCAAAAATCAACCGTAATGATACTGTAACAGTTCAGGAAGTTGCCACTGGTAAAACAGAAACAATGAAATTCAAAAAAGCAGAAACATTATTAGCTTCAGGAACCTGGGTTCTTGTTAAAGAATAAGTCACCGTATTCAGGTGTCAGTCTCAGTATTCAGTTTTACACTCAGACTGAATAATGAGACTGCGACTAAAAAACTTAAATCCGACAGGTTTCTAAACCTGTCGGGTTTATCATTTCTAAAATACCCATTACAAATGTAGGTGGGGATTTTTTTTTAGAAAAAGTTCAAAAATTATTCATTGTAAAACGAATAAGATGTATTTTTGCGGTCGTAACAACGAAATCAGCCCTTGAAGAAGTTTTTTATCATACTACTTTCCTTTATGCTTTTAGTGCCATCATTTGGCAGTTTCTTTGTTTATACCTCATTCAAATTAAATCAGGACGAAATTTCAAAAACCATTTGCGTACAGCGTAAAATGATCTTTAATTCCTGTAACGGCCGATGTGAACTTCAAAAAAGTTTAAAAAAATACGCCGACAACGAAAAGAAAATGCAAAACAATCTAAAAGAAAAAGTAGAGATTGTTTACATTCAAAATACACCTACAGCTAATTTCAAATTAGTAACACCAATCGAATCAGCATTAGCACTTTTTGCCTCTTTCACAGAGAAACCTATTTCGGTTTCAAACAGTACTTTTCACCCTCCATCCTATTTTATATAAATTTTTAGCTACTCTTTTCAATTTATAACTGAAAAGATTTTTTCTTGTCTTAACATCAGGAAAATCACATGTTACTTTTAAAATTTATATAATTTAAAATGAAAAAAATATACTTTACCCTACTCATCCTAGGGCAATGTGTTCTTGCACAAAATAAAACGGAACAAGACACAACAAAATCTCAGGAACTGGAAAACGTCTTTATAACTGCCAACCGAACTGCAACTTTACGTAAGGAAACACCAGTCGCCATTAGTAAAATAACCGCGAAAACGATCAATGAAACCAAAGCAACGGCAGTTTACGAGATCATCAACAAAACGCCGGGGGTTTTAATGGTTAATTTAGGAAACGAGCAGCACATGATGTCGATTCGCCAGCCGATGACCACCAATGCTTATTATTTATATCTGGAGGACGGCTTACCCATTCGTCCAATGGGAATCTTCAATCATAATGCTTTATTAGAAATCAATCAGTTTAATTTGCAAAGCATTGAAGTGGTAAAAGGCCCCGTTTCTTCATTGTACGGACCGGAAGCGGTAGGCGGAACCATCAATTTAATTTCGTTAAAGCCACCTGTGGATCCGGAATTTAAATTCGGGGTTCAGGCTGACAATTATGGCTACAGAAGATTTCAGGCTGCCGGAGGTGCCACAATTGGAAAAGTTGGTTTTCATATTGCCGGAATTTCAAGCCTTCAGGAAAATGGCTGGATGACGTATTCGGATTATAACAAAGACAACCTGAATGCCCGAATCGATTATAACATATCTCCTTCTACCCGACTGATCAGCAACACGATGTACGGTAAATACTATTCCGACATGAGCGGGAGTGTTAATGAAGATGCCTTCAACAACAGAACCTACAAAAGCAGTTCCGATTTTACCTATCGAAAATCTGACGCTTTAAGAACGCGATTGACACTCGAACACGACTGGAATGACAAATCAAGCAGTTACATTACCGCTTATTTGCGAGATAACAAATTAGGCCAGAATCCTTCTTACGGAATCCGATGGAGTCCAACCGTAAATCCGACAACAGCCAAAGGAGAAGTAAATTCGAACAACTTTAAAAGTTACGGCGCTATTGGGCAGCATACTCAAAAGTTCGATTTCCTGAATACTAAAATTGTTGCAGGTGCTTTATACGATTATTCTCCCGTAACCTATTGGTCGTACGTCATTGACTTAAAAGCCAACCTAAACCCGGGAGAAGCAGGGAAACAAACGGTAGCTTCTTATGAGATTATTGCAGAACATCCGGATTCGAAACTGGCGGATTATACTGCAGATATTTTTAATACAGCGGGATATGCTCAAATAAGCATCAATCCATTCGAAAAATTTATCCTTACTCTTGGCGGCCGGTACGATAATATGAAAGTGAACTACGACAATGCACTGGATCTTTCTTCCGGAAGCAAAGTGTATGACAAAGCGACTTTTAAGGTTGGTGCCAATTATAATCCGTTTGAATATGCCGGTTTTTATGGTAACTATTCACAAGGTTTTGCACCTCCCGGAATTACTTCAATCTTCAGGACTAAACCCGGAACCGGAGGAACAACGGGTGTTCCTGCTGATTTCTACTATAATCTGGAACCCGCAACATTCAATAATTACGAAATTGGAGGCTGGTTTTCTTTCTTAGAAAACAAATTAAACTTCGATTATGCTTTGTATTATATGGAAGGCAAAAATGAATTATTAAACATCAAACTGGCAGACAACTCAACCGATTATCGTTCCGCCGGAGAAACGCGTCATAAAGGAATCGAGTTTGGTGCTTCTTACCGTCCATCAAAACAATTCAATATTCGTTTTGGCGGGACTTATGCACAACACACTTATATCGATTTTAAGCTCTCTGATAAACCAAGCGACCCGGTTCAGGATTTAAACGGAAAAGAAATGCCCGCAGCCCCAAAATGGTCCGGAAATTCTGAGGTGAGTTATTACCCGGACTGGCTTCCTGATTTAAGGGCTTCGGTCGAATGGCAGCTCGTGGGCAGTTATTATCAGGATCAGATCAATACCATAAAATATGGCGGATACAATTTGTTCAACGCCAGAATTGGTTATCAGTGGAAAAAAATTGAGATCTACGGAAACGTACTGAATCTTACCGATAAATTATACGCCTACAATGTTTCAAGAGCCAATACCACAAACGCTCAGCCTACTTACACAGCCGCTGCGCCAAGAACTTTTGTCTTTGGAATTCAATATAATTTTTCACTAAAAAAGTAATCTAACATTTTTGCCACAGATTGAAATGATTAACATTGATTAGAATGCTAATCAAAATAAAAAATCCTTTAAATCTGTGGCTAAAAAAAATATCAGAAGCTAATTATGAGTAAAGAAATAAATAAAAAATCTTCGAAAAAGAAAGATTCCAAATTCATCAGGAAAGTCAAACAGCACATGTACAAATGGCATCGTGTTATCGGATTAATTACCATTGTTCCGGTACTATTCTGGACATTATCGGGTTTGATGCATCCCTTTATGGCGCATTTTTTTAAGCCCGAAATTGCACATGACAAACTCGAACAGCAAGTAATCGATAAAAATCAGCTGCATTTTTCGATTCAGGAGGTGTTAAGGAGAAACAGCATTAATGATTTCAAAAATTTCCGTATTGTTTCTTTTAATAATACGACTTTCTATCAGGTAAAAATGATTCCGGGAGATTTGTTGTATTTTGATACCTCAAATGCTAAAAAGCTCGAAAACGGAGACCAGAAATATGCTGAATGGCTTTCGCGTTATTTTCTCGACGATCAGAAAAGTCCCGTACAAAAAAGTGAAGTCGTTACCGAATTCACTTCACAATACAAATATGTAAACCGTTATTTACCGGTTTACAAAATAACTTTCGATCGCTCTGATGCTATGGAAGTATATGTGGAAACCTCTTCAGGCAAACTGGCCACTTATAACCCAAGTTCAAGACAGGCTTTTATCTGGTTTTTTGATACTTTTCATAACTGGTCGTTTATCGATGCGATTACAAACAATAGTATTCGAATCATTACCATGATTTTTCTATTGTCCATCATTGGATTTTCTGCCTTAAGCGGAATAGTAATCTATGGTCTGTTGTGGAAACAATTCAAAAAAACAGACAGCTTGCAACCCAAAAAAGGGCTTAGAAAATACCATCGCCAAATCGGAATCTGGGTTTCGCTTTTCACTTTGACATTTGCCTTTAGCGGAGCGTATCATGCCACCACAAAATGGGCACCCTATACATTATCGCAAATGGTTTATGAACCGACATTTTCAACCAAAGAAATTCCGTTTCCTAATAACAACTTAGATTTAGACTGGAATCGTTTTCAAAATATTGGAATCATTAGCTTAAACGACAGCACTTATTATCGTTGTCAGCTGGCAGAAAAAGAAACCAAAAAGTTCAAAAAACCAAAAGGAGATGCCAATTCTAAATGGGGCAAAAAAGAAGATCCAAAATCAGAAGTAATTTATATCAATGCCGTGACCAACCAAATAGCGCCTAATCTGGATTTTGACTATGCGGAATTTTTGGCGTATTATTTTACAGGTGGCGCCCCAAGAGAGGCTTGTTGCGAAATGATCGAAAGTACTGATGACGAACCTCAGCCTTCTTTGGAAAACACAAAATTATTGGAATCAAAAATTGTAACTGACTTTGAAAGCAGGGAATATGGTTTTGTCAACAAAAGGTTACCGGTCATAAAACTGACTTATGACACCCCGGAAAAAACAACTTATTATATCGAGACGGCCACTTCAAGACTGGCGGCTGTTATTAAAAATTCAGATAAAGTAGAAGGTTATTCGTTTGCCATCCTGCATAAATTTTTATTTATGGACTGGGCAGGAAAAAATATTCGCGATCTAACCATGGTTGTGGCAGCACTGACTATTTTAATTGTTAGTGTGTTGGGATTTATTCTGTTTTTGAAAAAATAGGTACTGAGATTCTAAGTCTCTAAGTTTCTGAGTTTTTTTTCTTAGTGGCTTAGAGACTTAGTAGCTTAGAACCTTATCGCGGATTTTCCTCAAAATAACGCGCTTCGATTCTCTTG
Source organism: Flavobacterium circumlabens (assembly GCF_004345565.1). Lineage (GTDB taxonomy): Bacteria > Bacteroidota > Bacteroidia > Flavobacteriales > Flavobacteriaceae > Flavobacterium > Flavobacterium circumlabens. The sequence continues at coordinate 96,700 of NZ_SLWA01000012.1, forward strand.
ATATCTTTAATGGAACTTTTTGCCCAGGCCAGACGTTTTTCAAGGATTTCATCTTCAGACAACTGCCAGGCAATATCCGAATTACGCAATCTGTTGGTAAGGTTTTGAATGATGATGGCAGCTGAAACAGAAATATTCAGACTTTCTGTAAAACCGACCATTGGTATTTTCAGGAAACCATCCGCCTTGTCCAGAATTTCCTGTGAAAGTCCGTCGCGTTCGGTACCGAAAAATAGGGCACTTGGTTTTGTAATGTCAAAATCTTCCAGTAAACAATCATTTTCATGAGGTGTTGTGGCAATGATCTGATAACCCTGATTTTTTAAAGTCGAAAGGCAATTCGTAATCGAATCAAATTGATTGATATCTACCCATTTTTGGGCGCCCATTGCAATTTCCTTATCAATCCTTTTACCGTAACGCTGTTCGATAATATTCAATTCCTGAATTCCGAAAACTTCGCAGCTGCGCATCACGGCACTTGTATTGTGCATCTGAAAAACATCTTCCACAGCAATCGTAAAATGTTTGGTACGGCTGGCGAGGACTTTTAGAAATTTTTCTTTTCGGTTATCTGTCAGTATATTTTCAAGAAAGGCGAGGTAATCTAAATCAATCATTTGGGTTGTATTTGCCGCAAAAATACTAAAAAAAGAATCGTTAATAAAGGAGTGTTCAATTTCTGTCGGCCAACTGTCCTGATAATTTCTGTTCTAATTTTTCATATAAATGATTCACCCTGCTGAGATCCATTGCTAAATTTTCATTCATAAAAGAATCACCGCTAAAGACGTTCGTTTCATTTTTAGAATGTTTCTTCAAACGCTCGTACATCTGGTCGATTTCTTCGATATAATAATCGTCATTTATCAGATCAATAACCTTTTCGAGAATATCCCGCATTCCGTCTTTATAATTGTAAACCAGTACATTCTGATCTTTTTGTTGAAAATCAAAATAAGCCTGAAAATACTTTTCCAGAACCACTGCACTATATTGGTGAAAACCAATTTCTTCGATTTCCTTATTCGTAATTCCAAAAATTTTGGAAGGAAGTAAATTGGGAATCATATGCATTCCTTTGAGTTTGGAATGGGATTTTAATACTTCGGCGGGATTCCTGTACAAAAGGACAAAAGGCAATTCAGGAAAAATGGATCTTAATTCGCCTGCTTCAAAGATGTGCCAGGAATCTAATTTTACGATTAAATTCTTTTCATCGGGAAATCTTTTTTGTCCCAGTAAAGCGATTACGGCTTTTATTAAAACTCTTTTTTTATCCAGATCAAAAAGTTCACTTCTTACGATCGCATCAATAATTGGCGCTTCTGCAATCACTATATTTTGTGGGGAAACGGCCAAAGACTGCGCCAGCATAGTAGACCCACAACGCGAGACATGAAATACAAATGCTTTTAATTCCGCAGAAACCAATTGGGCAGCCCAGTCAATAAGATTATCGGCGCTGCTTACCACTTTAAATCTTTTTAAATTGTCAGGATGGTCTGCGCATTTTACCAGCGTTTCCTCGAAAAAAGGGTCCAGATACCTTTTGTCACCCAAATAAATCCATTCAAAATAGACCTCTCCCTCTTTTTCAATTAACTTATTCGGAATCCAATGTAAAAGGGGGTGATCGCTATTTTCCATGTTTAAATTTATTTTTTTAAAATACTTACTGAGCCATATTGGTTATGTTATCCAGTATAAAAGAATACAGTTTGCCGGTTGAAACAGACTCTGCTTCTGAATCTGTTTTTAAGGTTAAATCAGCTTTTAAAGGAACTTCGTAAACATCGCTAATTCCGGTAAAATTGTTGATTTTATTGCTATCGTTATCCGGCAACAGTGCTTTTTTGTACAATCCTTTTGGATCTCTTTTAATCAGATTGTCTATCGAGCAGTCCAGATAGACCGTTCGTACAAAATTATGCCGGCTGATTTCATTTCTTAAATCTTCATAGGGATTTATGACAGACATCAGAACAATAACTTTGGACGCAATAAAATCCTGTCCTACACTAAAAAGACGTCTTACATTCTCGTACCGGTCATCTTTTGAAAAGCCCAGATCTTTACAGAGTGTTTTTCGGTATAGATCACCATCTACTATTTTTACTTTATGCCCTTCATTTACCAGCAAATGCTCTACATTTTTAGCCAATGTAGTCTTTCCGGAACCTGACAAACCTGTAAATTGTATTAGTATCATTAACTTTTTTTATTAAAAAGCAAAGCAATAAAAATCAACGCCTTGCAAATTATTCATAGTAAAAATACTAAAAAAACTACTTCAATACATTCATTTTTTATAAAATCAATGACTGTGTTCATTTGGAATTGATTATTTTTATTTTTCAGAATCAAATCAAAATGAAAAAGAAATTAGTCGTTTTAACCGGTGCCGGAATTAGTGCTGAGAGCGGCATCAAAACCTTTCGCGACAGTGACGGTTTATGGGAAGGTCATGATGTAATGGAAGTCGCAACTCCAGAAGGCTGGCACAAAAACCAGGAATTGGTATTGGATTTCTACAACAAAAGACGCCAACAGCTCAAAGAAGTACAGCCTAATTTAGGTCATCAGATTTTAGCCGAATTAGAGCAGGATTTTGACGTATATATTATCACTCAGAATGTTGACGATTTGCACGAGCGCGCCGGAAGTACAAATGTATTGCACCTGCATGGCGAACTGCTAAAAGTGAGAAGTACGCAAAACAGAGATCTGATTTTGGATTGGAAAGACGATTTGTTTACCGGAGATTTTGATGTGAACGGACATCAGCTACGCCCGCATATCGTTTGGTTTGGCGAAGAAGTACCTGCTCTCGAGGAAGCTATTAAAATGGTCGAAGAAGCAGATTATTTTGCTGTAATCGGAACATCGCTACAGGTTTATCCCGCTGCCGGACTGATATCTTATACGTATAGCACTACTCCTGTTTTTTATATTGATCCCAAGCCAATTGCAATTCCGAATCTTCAGAATAAAGTAGAAATCATTCCTAAAATTGCTTCTGAAGGAGTGGCGATTTTAAGAGACCGGTTAAAATCAATTTAAAAGTACAATTGCCCGTTTTGATGACTTCTAATCCCCAAATTCTGTTTATATTTGCACCTTTCGAACAAACAACATAACAATGACTACTTTAAACGAATTGAATGCTATTTCTCCAATTGACGGAAGATATAGAAATAAAACCCTTTCATTAGCGCCTTTTTTCTCTGAAGAAGCCTTAATCAAATACCGTGTATTGGTTGAAATTGAATACTTTATTGCCTTGTGCGAAGTACCATTACCACAACTAAAAGACGTAAACTCCAATTTATTTGACAGTTTACGTAACATCTATAAAAACTTTTCTACCGAAGATGCGCTTTGGATCAAAGAAACGGAGAAAGTGACCAATCACGATGTAAAAGCAGTAGAGTATTTTATTAAAGATGCTTTTGAAAAACTGGGTTTATCTCAATACAAAGAGTTCATTCACTTCGGATTAACCTCTCAGGATATTAACAATACTGCAATTCCGCTTTCTACAAAAGAAGCTTTTGAGCAGGTTTATATGCCGTCCCTGATTTCTTTAATTTCAAAATTAAAAGAATTAAGCGTAGAATGGGCAGCCATTCCGATGTTGGCACGTACACACGGACAACCGGCTTCTCCTACCCGTTTAGGAAAAGAAATTCTGGTTTTCGTGGAGCGTTTAGAAGAGCAACTGCGGTTGTTGTTCAATGTTCCGTTTGCTGCTAAATTTGGAGGAGCAACAGGAAATTACAATGCACATCATGTAGCCTATCCGCAAATCGACTGGAAACAGTTTGGAAGCAAATTTGTTGAAACGGGTCTTGGTTTACACCATTCTTTTCCGACAACACAAATTGAGCACTACGATCATTTTGCAGCATTTTTCGATGCTTTAAAAAGAATCAACACTATTATTATCGACTTAGACCGCGATATCTGGACCTATGTTTCGATGGATTATTTCAAACAAAAAATCAAGGAAGGCGAAATTGGATCATCTGCCATGCCACATAAAGTAAATCCGATTGATTTTGAAAACTCTGAAGGAAACCTGGGAATGGCAAATGCTATTTTTGAACATTTATCGGCTAAATTACCCATCTCAAGATTACAGCGTGATTTGACCGACAGTACTGTTTTACGTAATATTGGCGTTCCGATCGGTCACACTATTATTGCTTTTGAAGCTTCCCTGAAAGGTCTGAACAAATTACTTCTGAACGAAGCTAAATTTGCTGAAGATTTAGAAAAAAACTGGGCCGTTGTGGCTGAGGCAATTCAGACCATTTTACGTCGTGAAGCATATCCGAATCCATATGAAGCTTTGAAAGGTCTGACCCGAACAAACGAAGCAATTGACAAAAAAGCAATTCATAATTTTATTGCGACTTTAGAAGTTTCTGATGCTGTAAGAGCCGAATTAATGGCAATAACACCTGCAAATTATGTCGGAATCTAAATAAAACACAAAATATTCTCTCAAAAAAAGCTATCTTTAACGATAGCTTTTTTTATTAAATCCAATTGGAAGTTAGTCCAGACTAAAATAAAAAGCCTTTTATAAAAAAAACTATATTTTTTTGGCTGTTACAGAGCGACCATTGGAAGCTTCTCTAACGGAATTGAAAAATAAGGTATTTTAAGTAAAAGCTTGGAATGGAACTGGATTAAGCTTCTGGAAAAATCCTTTCTTATATGATTACCTTAAACGCCGCAGCCGCAACTACCCACCATTTACAACCCTTAATTAGCGACCTCGGATTAATTCTGATTACCGCCGGAATTGCTGTACTATTATTTAAAAAAATGAAACAGCCTCTTGTTTTAGGCTATCTAATTGCAGGATTTCTGGCTGGAAACCATTTTGATTTTTTTCCTTCGATTACAGAAATGAAGAGCGTTGAAGTCTGGGCCGAGATTGGAGTAATTATTCTCCTCTTTAGCCTTGGACTCGAATTTAGTTTTAAAAAATTAATGAAAGTCGGCGGAACAGCCTCTATAACTGCCATCACACAGATTATCACGATGGTTATTCTCGGCTATCTCGCCGGACAATGGATGGGCTGGTCGCAGATGGACTGTATTTTTCTGGGTGTTATTTTATCTATTTCTTCCACTACAATCATTTTAAAAACCTTTGATGAACTTGGCGTAAAAGCGCAGAAATTTGCCGGAATTGTTATCGGATCCTTAATAGTGCAGGACATTGTCGCTATTTTAATGATGGTTTTACTTTCTACAATTGCTGTAAGTCAGCAATTTTCGGGCAGTGAATTAATGATGTCGGTTCTAAAGTTGATTTTCTTTTTAACGGCCTGGTTTGTGGGCGGTATCTTTTTTATTCCGACGCTTCTTAAAAAAGCCAAACATTTACTGACAGATGAAATGCTGCTTATTATTTCGCTTGCCCTATGTTTAATGATGGTAAGTTTCGCATCTAATGTTGGTTTTTCTCCCGCTTTGGGTGCTTTTATAATGGGATCCATTATCGCCGCAACTACTCAGGCTGAACATATAGAACACTTAATAAAACCTGTTAAGGATTTATTTGGGGCTATTTTTTTTGTATCGGTCGGAATGTTAATAGACCCAAAAATGCTTTATGAACATGCCCTTCCGGTAGCTATTTTAACGCTGATAACAATTGTGGGGCAATCTGTAAGTTCTACCATTGGAGCTTTATTGGCCGGACAACCTTTAAAACAGTCGGTACAAACCGGAATGAGTTTGTCTCAGATTGGTGAGTTCTCATTTATTATCGCCACACTCGGAATGACCTTAAATGTTACCAGTTCGTTTTTATATCCGGTAGTGGTCGCGGTTTCTGCCGTTACTACTTTTACCACTCCGTTTATGGTAAAATATGCAGTTCCTTTTTCAGAAATTCTGGAGCGAAAACTTCCGAAAAAATGGGTTAAAAATATCAACCGCTACAGTGTAAATGCTCAGGCTATAAAATCAGTCAGCACCTGGCAAAAAGTCCTGAATGCTTATATTCTTCAGATTGTTTTACATACTATTATTATCGTGGCAGTTATTTTATTGTCTTCAAAATTCATAGCGCCACTGGTTATTGATACCCGATTCGGAAACACTTTGGCCGCACTTATTACTCTGGTAGTGATTGCGCCGTTTTTATGGGCGCTCTCGCTGCGACGTATAGCAGAAGAAGAAGTTGACGAATTGTGGGCAGAACGAAAATACAGAGGCGCACTCTTGATGCTGATTCTAATCAGAATGAGTCTTGGTCTGTTCTTTGTTGGATTTTTACTGAATATTTTCTTCTCCCCTTTAATTGCATTGATCGCTTTGGTTATTGCCATAGGAGTTTATCAGATATTCCCTAAAAAACTGAACGAACAATATCATAAAATAGAAAATCACTTTTTGAAAAACCTGAACGATCGTGAAAACAAAAAAATTGACAGAAGATATGCTAACTTAATGCCCTGGGACGGACACATGTCATTTTTTGATATTGGGAAAGAATCAAATCTGGCAGGTAAAACCCTGGAAGAATTAAGAATCAGGGAGCAATTAGGCATCAACATTGCCTATATAAAACGTGGAGAAGTTACGATACCTATTCCCACTAAAAACGAACGTCTGTTCCCCGGCGATAAAATTTGTGTTATTGGCACTGATGCCCAGGTGACTGAATTTACAAAGTTTCTAAATCAACATGAAATGGAGGCTCCCGAAAAAGCAGAAGAAAGTAATATCGTATTGCGTCAGCTGGAAGTTTCGCAGGAAGAATTCATCCAAAAATCTATTGGACAGTTCAGATCTAAAACAAACGGAATGGTTGTTGGAATCGAGCGAAACGGAAACAGGATATTAAATCCGGAATCCAGTTTGGTCTTAGAGAAAAACGACATCCTTTGGGTTGTTGGAGATAAAAAAAGAATGTCTGATTTATTAAGGTTCTAAGGTGCTGAGGAACTAAGAAACTAAGGCTTTTTAAATAATTACTAATAAAAAATAAGGTTCTAAGTTTTTAAGTAGAAAAACTTAGAACCTTAGTAACTCAGCACCTCAGCACCTTATTTATTAGGTTGCGGAGTCATACGCAGATAAGGTTTTATTGCTGTATGTCCTTTTGGGAATTTTGCGGGAATATCACTATCGGGAACTGCAGGTGTAATAACCACATCTTCTCCGTCTTTCCAGTTTGCAGGAGTTGCTACGCTGTAATTGGCTGTTAATTGCAAACTATCAATAACACGAAGCAATTCATCAAAATTTCTTCCTGTTGAAGCCGGATAAGTCAGCGTCAGTTTAATTTTTTTATCAGCTCCGATAACAAAAACAGAACGCACTGTAAATTTCTCGCTTGCGTTTGGATGTAACATATCGTATAAAGTCGCAATTTTTTTATCCTCGTCAGCAATTATCGGAAAATTAACCGTTGTATTTTGAGTTTCATTAATGTCTTTGATCCACTCTTTATGAGACTCCAAACCATCAACGCTCAACGCGATTACCTTTGTATTTCTTTTTGTAAATTCGGGAACATAATTGGCAACTGTCCCTAATTCAGTTGTACAAACAGGAGTAAAATCTGCAGGATGTGAAAATAAAACGCCCCACGAATCGCCTAACCATTCATGAAAATGGATTGTTCCTTCTGTTGTTTCGGCCTGAAAATCCGGAGCTATATCGCCTAATCTTAATGTTGACATAATTTAAAGTTTTTAGTTCCTCTAAAATTACTTAAAAAAAATAATTAAAAAAACTAAACTCTACTTTTTCTATCAATATTAAGATAATTAACTTTTTTTCTTCTGTTGAATATTAGGTAAAAAATAGGCAAGGACACCTATTAAAGGTAAGTACGAACTAATGGTATACACATATTCGATACTGGTTTTATCAGCGATATAGCCTAAAATAGCAGAACCCAAACCGCCCATTCCGAAGGCAAAGCCAAAAAACAAACCTGAAATCATTCCGACTTTTCCGGGTTTTAATTCCTGTGCATACACCAAAATAGCCGAGAATGCAGAAGCAATCACAATTCCGATAATAATGGCCAGAACGCCTGTCCAGAATAAATTGGCGTAAGGCAGAAGCAGCGTAAAGGGTGCAGCTCCTAATATAGAAAACCAAATGATATATTTTCTTCCAAAATGATCTCCCAACGGACCTCCGATTAAAGTTCCTGCCGCTACAGAAGCTAAGAAAATAAATAAGTAATATTGTGATTCCTGAATTCCCAAAGAGAATTTACTCATTAAATAAAAAGTAAAATAACTGGACATACTGGCCATATAAAAGAACTTCGAAAAGATCAGCAGCAACAAGACAATAATCGAAATCGTAATTTTTCTATTCGATAAGCCAACCGTTTCTTCTTCTAAAGATGTTTTTTTGGCAGCTCTTAAACTCATATGGTTTTCGTACCAGACAGCGATTCTTGACAAAATGCCAATTCCGATAATGCCTGCAATTACAAAACAGATTACATATGATTGTCCATGTGGCGCCACGACTACGGCTACCAATAAAGGTCCGACTGCACTACCGGCATTTCCGCCTAACTGAAAGATAGACTGTGCCAGACCACGTTTTCCGCCTGACCCCAAAAAGGCAACCCTGGAAGCTTCAGGATGAAAAATAGAAGAACCAATTCCGACTAAAGCCACTGAAACCAATATCATTACAAACGAAGTTGAAATCGATAATAACCCTAATCCTAAAATGGTAAAAAGCATCGCTGCTACCAAGGAATACGGTTTTGGTTTTTTATCAGTATAAAATCCAACAAAAGGCTGCAATAAAGAGGCTGTCAGCTGGAAAACAAACGTTATCAATCCGATTTGGGTAAAACTCAGGTTGAAATTTTCTTTCAGAATCGGATATGTTGATGGAATTACGGATTGCATTAAATCATTTAGCAAATGGGCAAATGCAATTGAAAATAATACCGAATAAACTGTTTTTTGGGCTAAAGCACTGCTGTCAATTGCAGTAGTCTGGGTAGATGAATTCATAATGTGATACGCAAAAAAAATTATATAAAACTAACGATAAAATACCAAACGGCCAGTGTGACAAAGGAAACTGGTATTCCGAAACCAATCATCATGCTGCTTAATTTAGGTTTTAATCCGTAAGTGGATGCCAAAATTGCACCGGTTATCATGGGCGCCATTGCCATTTCCATAATGGTAATTTTAATCCCCTCAGAATGCTGTTTTAATATCACAACATATAAAACAAGGATTACCAGAGGAGCGAAAATTAATTTATAAAAAAGTCCGAGCCGCAAAAATTTCCAATGCCTGCTTTTCCGGTCAAAAGTAAGCTGTAAACCTACAGACAGCAAAGCCAAAGGCGTAACAAAACTTCCAATTTTCAATAAAATAGGTTGCAAGTCCTCCTTAAATTCAAACTGAAAAACATTCATCAGGCAGGCAAAAACAAAAGTGAGAAATGGTGGAAAAAGAGCTACCTTTTTTAGAATACCCAAAGCATCCGGAGTTCCTTTAGAATAAAAAGCAGCCACAAAAATGCCCAACGTCGAGACCACAACAAATGTTCCCGGCTGATCAACCAAAACTGCTGTTTCCAAACCTTTTTTTCCAAATAAAGCTTCAATTATCGGATAACCAAGAAAAGAACTATTACTTAATCCGGCGGTTAAAATCATGCAGCCGATAAGTTTATTCGACCAGCCCATTCGTCTTCCTAAAAAATGGAAAAAGATAAAAGCCAGCAGAAAACAAATCCAGCCTGCCCCTATCGGAAATAACAATTCCGGATTCCATTTTATTTTTGGAATATGGTATAAGGTAATCGCAGGCAGACAAAGATAAATGACAATTTTGTTTAAATGCTTGTAGATATTCACCGGAAATTGCTTTACTCTTTGCAAAAGCAAGCCTAAACTCAAAAAGAAGAATATTAAAATGAAGTTGTTCATAATGCAGGTTCCTGACAAAAATAAGAATTTATAAAACACTGAAGAACATTAATTTTTAGTTAAAACCTTTTTTTAATGGATAAAACGCTTTACATTTGTAACATATTTTATTACAGTATGATTTCAGGTAAATTTGCCATAACGATTCACATTTTAACTTTACTCACTAAATTCCCCAATGATTTTTTGTCATCCGAATTTATTGCAGGAAGCATGAACCTAAATCCTGTTTTGGTTCGTAAAGAGATCGCTAATCTGAAAGCACATCATATTGTAGAAAGTAAAGAAGGCAAGAACGGGGGTACAAAATTATTGAAAGAAGCTTCAGATATTACTTTAAAAGAAATATTCGAACTTACTTTCGATAATATTAATTTAGGATATGCCAAAAATCAACCAAACCCAGACTGTCCGGTTGGCAAAAAAGTCAATCAGAATTTGTCTGAGCTATATGCCGATATCAACGAAAAAGTAGGTTTACAATTGAAGAAAATTACACTGGAAGATTTTTCAAGTCAGTTTTAAAACCGTTTTTTACACTAAACTGTAACATTTTTTATTACTAATTAAATTATATATTATGAAAATTGCAATTATTGGAGCTACAGGATTTGTTGGCTCAGCTATCTTAAGCGAATTAGCATCAAGAAACCAGGACATCACAGCGATTGCCAGAACTCCAAAAGAAGCATCAAATGTAAATTGGGTTGCTGCGGATATTTTTAATGTTGATGCTTTGGCAGAAGTTCTAAAAGGAAACGATGTTATCATTTCTGCTTACAACGCAGGATGGACCAACCCAAATATCTATGATGACTTTATTGCAGGTTCAAAAGCAATTCAGGAAGCGGTAAAAAAATCAGGTGTAAAACGTTTCATCGTTATTGGCGGAGGCGGAAGTTTATTTGTTGCTCCGGGTTTACAGGCTGTTGACACTCCGGATTTCCCAAAAGAATACTATACTGCTGCAAGTGCTGCCAGAGATTATCTGAACATCATTAAAGAAGAAAAAGAGTTAGACTGGGCGTTTTTTAGTCCGGCTTTTGAAATGCATCAGGGAATTACAACCGGCAGAACAGGAAAATACCGTTTAGGTTTAGAAAACCCGGTTTTTAATGATGAACAAAGAAGTATTCTTTCTGTGGAAGATTTAGCAGTGGTTATTGCCGATGAAGCAGAAAATGCAAAACACCACCAGGTTCGTTTTACAGCGGGATATTAAGAGAAAGGTTCTGAGGTCCTGAGGCCCTGAGGTTCTAAGTAATCTGCCACGAATTTCACTGATTTTCACGAATTTTTTATTCCATTTTGTCATCCTGACGGAGGAAGGATCGCATTAGAAGTTTTACAAAGACTGGCGGCTTTCCAATCGGAGTTAGACGTGTGCTCCTTCCTCCGTCAGGATGACAAACACAACTTATCTTTCCAATAAAAAATTCGTGAAAATCAGTGAAATTCGTGGCAAACTAACTTTTTGAAACTGTTTTTGTTTTCTGTACTTTTACAAAACTAAAAAGTACAGTTTGTCAAGTTTAAAAAAACAATCAGGCAGTTTGCAAGAAAAAGCCGGGATTTCACCTCCTGAAATCACCAATAGTGCTGCTATTAGTCAGATTCAGATAAACAGAAGAAAACAACCTTCTTCTGATGAATTAATAAAGGGAATTCTGGATCAAAACAGAACTGCTTTAAGCCGTGCTATTACTTTAGTAGAAAGCACCCATCCTGAACATGCTGAAAAAGCAAATGACGTCATCAAAGGCTGTCTTCCGCATGCCAATCGATCGATACGGATCGGAATTACCGGTGTTCCAGGTGTTGGAAAAAGTACTTTTATAGAAGCTTTTGGAAAATTCCTGACCGCTTTGGGGAAAAAAGTTGCCGTATTGGCAGTTGACCCCAGCAGTTCGCTGTCGCATGGAAGTATTTTAGGGGACAAAACCAGAATGGAAGAATTGGTAAAGGACGAAAATGCTTTTATAAGACCCAGCGCTTCCGGAGATACGTTAGGCGGAGTAGCGAGAAAAACCCGTGAATCGATTATTTTGTGCGAAGCCGCAGGTTTCGATACTATTATTATAGAAACTGTTGGTGTAGGGCAAAGTGAAACTGCCGTGCACAGTATGGTTGACTTTTTTCTGCTATTGAAAATTTCCGGTGCAGGCGATGAACTTCAGGGGATCAAACGGGGTATTATGGAAATGGCCGATGCTATTGTCATCAATAAAGCGGATGGTGATAACATAAAAAAAGCCAATCAGGCGAAACTGGAATTCAACAGGGCTTTGCATTTATTTCCACCCAAAAAATCAACCTGGCAGCCCAAAGTTACCACTTGCAGTGCGATTACAAACGATGGAATTCCTGAAATCTGGGATACTATTTCCTCTTATTTCGAAATGACCAATGAAACCGGATATTTTCAGGAAAAACGAAAAGACCAGAATCAGTTTTGGATGATCGAAACCATAAACGAACAACTGAAACTAAACTTCTACAATAAACCCGAAATAATCACACAACTGGAACAAAACAAAAAAGCAGTGCAAAACGATGAATTATCACCTTTTGCAGCTGCTCAGCGTTTGTTGAAGTTGTATTTTGAGGAAAGGACAAAGTAACAAAGGTTCAAAGGCACAAAGATTTTTACTCTGTCCCTTTGAACCTTTGTTACTTTGAGCCTTTAAACCTATTTCTTTCTAAGCTTATATTTATTCTCCTTATATAAATTCCCTGCTGTAATAACGTGAGCCAAAGCATCTTTTGCTAATTCTTCGTTTAGTTTTACAGGGATTAGGGTCGTGTCGTTTTTGATTTCAAATTGGAGTGGTTTCAAATTGGGTTGCATAATCACAACCTGGTTCTCTACCCTGAAGGCATTGATATCGTTAAATTGCATGATAGATCTTCCCTGAACTTTAACGTCTAATTTATTCAGGTTTCTTCCCACCATAGGAGTTTCAAACGGAATCCCTAAATAACCCAATAAAGTTGGCGGAATATCAATCTGACTCGCCAGTTTACTGTATACTCCTCCTTTTTGAACTCCGGGTCCGATTATTAATGCCGGAATATGAAATTTATTGATCGGTACTAAATTCTTTCCGTAGGTTCTTGTATTGTGATCGGCGATGACAATAAAAATCGTATTTTTAAAATAAGCTTCTTTTTTAGCCATTTCGAAGAATTTCCCAATAGAAAAATCCGCATATTTCATGGCATTATTTACCGTAGCAGGTTTCTGATCGAATGGTTTTATTCTTCCCGCCGGATACTCAAAAGGTTCGTGATTTGAAGTCGAAAACATTAAGGAAAAGAAAGGTTTCCTGCCTTTTGCCTTAAAATAATTGTTTGCTTTGGTCACTAAATCTTCATCAGAATAGCCCCAGGTGCCTTTGAAAGCATATTCATTTCCATCAGATTCAAAATCTTCCTGATCAACAATATCCTGAAAACCATTTCCGTTGAAAAAAGAAGCCATATTATCAAAATTGGCCATTCCGCCATAAATAAAACTGGTTTCGTATCCTTTTTGTTTTAAAGCATCGGCCAGGGTAAAAAATCCTTGTTGGGAGTTTCCTAATTTCACAACGCTTTCAGATGGTGAAGGCAGAAATCCTGTCACAACAGCTTCGATTCCACGTACGCTTCGGGTTCCCGTGCAATACAAATTGGTAAACAATAACCCTTCTTTCGATAATTTATCAAATTCAGGTGTTAACGGTTTTCCGCCTAAAATCCCAACATATTCCGCACCTAAGCTTTCCTGTAAAAAGATGACCAGGTTATACGGCTGCTGTACCGTTGTATCGGGCTGCTGCACATGAAGAAACGGAATTTCAGCATAGGTAAAATCAGTTGGTCCGGCGATCATGTATTTTTTTACACGAGCAATCGCTTCAGCTTCGTCCATTTTACCGTACATCTTGGTGTTTCCTTCATTTTTAATAGAATACGCTGCAAATGCAACGGTATAAAAAGAATTCAATCCCAACGTATTGGTTAACTGATCTGTAGAAAAAACAGCATTACTGGCATTGATTGGACGTTTGGAAGTCAGACTCGAACGTGCTCCAAAAAACAATAAAAAAGCCACTAATGGAAAAACCATCAATTTGAATTTATAAGCTGTACTGGTGGTATGAAAAAATTTTTTTCCTTTTTTGAAGGCAAAATACAAGACAAGTCCCAAAATAAGGAAGGTAACAATTATAGAAGTCAGGTAACTTTTCAAAAGCATTCCGACCACTTCTTTTGGATAAATCAGATAATCTAAGAAAATTTTATTCGGACGGGTGTCGTATTGTTTTACAAAATCAGGCGAGGCCAATTCTACAAAAAGAATCAGGAACAGGAATAAAAAGCTGTAAATCACCAGGAAGTTATTGGTAAACTTCAGCCATTTATTCGGAAGAAATGTAATCAATACGGCCGGAAGAAAAGACAGGTAACATAACAGTATCAAATCCATTCGCAGTCCGATTGGAAAAATATACCAGAAGTTTGGCGTTTCAACGACTCTGTCTTTAAAAATAAAAAATAAAAATATTCGACTTAAAGTAGTAATTAGCAATCCGATTGCTATAAAATTAAAAACAGGTTTTAAAAAACTTAATTTTTTCATCAGAAAGATTTAGAGCTTAAAAAATAGATTCAAAACAAAATTACTCTTCGTAACGGTTTATTTCTCTGTCGTAAAATTCATTTGCCAGAACAATCAGGCCTTCCATTTCGGCATTCAGTTCGGCTTCATCAAGATCTTCAGCTTCTTCCATAAATTCAACCTCATCATCTTTAAGGTTGATAATAAATCTTGGATAATCAAGGTGAACGATAAAAATATCATCCGGAAAATCAGTGTTATCTCCGAGTAAAAATTTAGGTAATTCCATTTTTATTTATTTTTTTAAGTTTCAAATTTAGTTATTTGCAACTGAATTATTGATTAATTTTTTGGTTAAGTAATGAAAACGAAGGTACAGGAATATTGCGGCAGAAGTTAATCCGGCCAAAAGGCCAATCCAGACTCCCTGTGCTTTCCAGGGCGTGTATGCTGCCAAATAGTACGAAATCGGAAAACCGATCACCCAATACGCCACAAACGTAATGTACATCGGTATCTTCACGTCCTGCAAACCTCGCAAAGCGCCTAAGACCACGACCTGAATTCCATCTGAAATCTGAAAAACTGCGGCTATTAAAAGTAATTTGGAAGCAATTTCGATTACTTCCGTATTGTCTGTAAGCTGTAATGTATTTTCCATATTCAGAAAAAGATAAGGCAAAATACTATGAAAAGCGATAAACACCGCTGCAAAAACCACTTCAAGAATAATGGAAAGTAAAAAAACAGATCGTGCTACGACTACCAAATTTTTATAATCCATAAGACCTCTCTGATTACTGACACGAATCATAGAAACAACACTGAGTCCCATGGCAAACATAAAAGTCAGGGAAGAAAGGCTTAGTGCCACCTGATTGGCCGCCTGACTTGTTTTTCCGATATTGCCGCAAAGCCAGATGGAAGCGGTAAAAAGTACTACTTCAAAAAGCATCTGCATAGCCGATGGCAGACCTAAGTTTATAATTTTCCTAAGGGTTTCTTTTTTGATTTCCTCAAAACTAAAATTCTCAAAATAAGTTTTAAGCTGTTCTCTTCTCGACAAGATAATGTGCATAAACAGCACCATCATAATCCTTGAAATTACGGTTCCTAAAGCAGCACCGACAATTCCCATTTTAGGAAAAATCCAGACGCCGTAAATTAGCATATAGTTAATGCCAACGTGAATTACATTCGCCATAATAATCGCGTACATCGAGTATTTGGTCATTGATAATCCGTCAGCAAATTGTTTGTAACCCTGATATATGATAAGCGGTACCAATGAAAAGGCAACCCAGGCCAGATACGGTTTTGCCAAAACAATAACATCTGTCGGCTGGTGCAGTAATTCCATTAAAGGCATTGCCAGCACGATTAATCCAAAAAGCAAGACGCCTAAAATGGTACATAAAAACAATCCGTGGTGAAAAGTAGAACGAATTTTTGATGGATTCTTTTCCGCATCTGCCTCTGCTACAATTGGGGTGATAGCGGTAGAAAATCCTATTCCTAACGATAGGGCTATAAATATCATACTATTTCCCAGCGAAACGGCGGCAAGCTCCGTACTTCCCAATTTCCCTACCATTATATTATCGACAATACCTATTAAAGTGTGTCCGACCATTCCCAGAATAATAGGATACGCCAATCTTAGATTATAAGAGAACTCTTTTGTGTAATTTTTTAAATTCAATTTTACTGCTTTTAAGTCGGCAAAGATACTGAGAAGCTTTGAATTCTTTTCTATTATCAAAAACATAAGCGAATATTAAGAATATGCTTCATAATAACGAGATTATATAACAATTGCAAAAAATTGTATAACAAACTCCCAACTCATGAATTTTACTTTTACACCATTAAATAATTAAAAAAAATTGTCATGAAGAAATCAGGAAATCTAAAAATGTTATGCCTTGCACTTATTACTTTATTATACGCCAACACAACTTTCGCTCAGGACAGTGAAATTAAAAATTACGATCAGGGATTCAGATTAGGATTTGGAATAAATGGCGGAATACCAACTGACAAGGATTATGATTGGGCACTTGGCGGAGATGTACGTCTGCAATATGACCTAACCAAAAGAACGTCATTAACACTGACTACAGGTTTTACGAATTTATTTAAAGGAGACGACGCTAAGGATCTTGGATTTATTCCGGCAAAAGTAGGTTTTAAAGCTTTTGTATGGGAAGACCAATTTTATGTTTTAGGTGAAGTCGGTGCAGGTTTTGCTGTTACGAACGGTTACAACGACACAACATTTTTATGGGCTCCGGGAATCGGGTACGCCAATAAGTACATCGATCTTAGTGTTCGTTATGAAGACTATCACGATTTCAGAACCAATCAGGTAGCATTGCGCGTAGCGTATGGTTTTGATTTGTAAAAATACATTTATTTTTATTCTTTTGTTTTTGGTAAAACCCGACAGTTGCTCATAGGCTGTCGGGTTTTTTATTTTATTTCGCCAGTTGCTTTTTATACAATTCAAAATTGGCTTTTATTTCATCATCCAGTTCCGGTTCTTTAATGTCCGTATATTTTTGCATTTCTTCCCAGATAATTTTGGCTACAATATATCGGGCCATTTCCTTATCATCGGCAGGAACAATATACCATGGCGCATGTTCTTTTGATGTTTTATTGATCGCCTGTTGATAATATTTCTGGTATTCCTCCCAGTGTTCACGCTCTTTTAAGTCCCCCGGAGAAAATTTCCAATTGTGCTTTCCTTCTTCCAGACGGCGCAATAATCTCTGGCGTTGTTCTTCCTTGCTCAGATGCAGGAAAAATTTCATTACAATAGTTCCGTTTGCGGCAATATGTTTTTCGAAATTATTGATTTGCTCAATCCTGTTTTTCCAAAATTTTGGTTTGATATCTTCTACCGAATTAATTCCCGGCAGATTTTCACTTAAAAGAAATTCCGGATGCACGCGTGTTACCAGCACATTCTCGTAATGGGTTCTGTTGAAAATCGCAAACTTTCCTTTTTCGGGAAGTGCAATATAATGTCTCCATAAATAATCGTGCTCCAATTCCGATGAATTCGGTGTTTTAAAACTGTGCACCACCACACCACGCGGATTAAATTCCTTAAAAACTTCCCGAATCAGACTGTCTTTTCCCGAAGTATCCATTCCCTGCAGGCAAATCAAAACGCTGTATTTATTGTGCGAATACATAACGTCCTGCAAGTCGCTCAGCTTCGCCTGAACCTTATCCAGTTTTTCTTCTTTTTCTTCATCATCCGCCTTTATATCCAGCAAAGTCGGAATACTCTTTAAACTTATTTTCTTAACAACTTTAAAATCATTCGGGTCTATCGATTTCATATTTGTAAATTTTATGTATTAGTGGTATTTCATCTGTTATTACCGCATATTAAGGGTAATTTCATAACATTCCGTTTTATCGTAATAGTAAATATAGTACTTTTACGAAGCATATTCCTGCTATTCATTGCAATACTTTTTCAATAAATTGTTTTTTTCCAAGCCATAACAAGAGCTTCCGTTGGTCGCTTTGTTCTGCCGGAAAAAATACAATTTCTCCTCAAAGTATTTTCATTGCTATCAGGGCTGGGCACTCTTTTACAAAACAAAATTCATGGAAAAATTCACTTTAGAAATATTATTTCAAATCATCGGAATCGGTTCGGCATCAGGCTTGTTTTTCAATAACAATTCCCTTTATATCATTGGTGACAACAGTGGATTCTTATACGAATACAACCTGCAGGACCAGCAATTAAGCCACCATCCTTTAATGGATAATCCATCGCAAAACATTCCTAAAAACCTGAAACCGGATTTCGAATCCATTACCCACCACAACGACACCTTATATGTTTTTGGCTCGGGTTCTACCGAAAACAGAAATAAAATGATTGCGTTCGACCTGAAAACAAAAACGATTTTACAAAAAAATAATCTGGTCGATTTATACGGTTTGATGCAAAGTTTTGGAGAAATAAAACCGGAAGATTTCAATCTTGAAGGTGCTATTTTCGATGGAGAAAACTGGTATTTATTCAATCGCGGAAATGGAATCTCCAATAAAAACACCATTTTCACCATTCACGCTAAAAATTTAGGGGAAGAATTTGCATTGGTAGCCACCAACTATAAACTGCCCAAAATAAAAGGGGTCCGTTCCAGTTTTACCGATGCGATTTTAGTCGAAGACAAAATCTATTTCCTTTCAACAGCCGAAGATACCCAATC
The DNA here is from genome assembly GCF_004345565.1 of Flavobacterium circumlabens. GTDB lineage: Bacteria > Bacteroidota > Bacteroidia > Flavobacteriales > Flavobacteriaceae > Flavobacterium > Flavobacterium circumlabens. Next base: position 115,502 of record NZ_SLWA01000012.1, read on the forward strand.
TACTTACGACGACGGAGAAATCCTCGGAAGCTTTATCGGACGCATCGATCTCAAAACCATGAAAATCGATTTCACGCAAAAAATAACGTCCACCAATAAATTCGAAGGTTTGACTTTCTACAAAAAAGAAAACAATAAAATTGAATTTCTGCTTTGCGAGGACAATGACACGGAACTTTTGGAGACAAAGATTTTTAAATTGAGCTTACCGGTTAAGTAAATTCAATATTTTTAACAAGGAAGAGAGATAAGACGCACTGCTGTGCGCCTCTAAAGCGGTAGAACCGCTGCTGCTCCCCTCTACGATAAACCTTTGTCGCTTTGCAACTCTGAACCTTTGAACCTTTAAAAAAAAATCATCACCGTCCCAACCTTTTTATCTTTTTAACCCTCTTTAGTATAAAGACAACAATTGTGATAAACGAAACCCAGATTTCCAACTGCAAAAAAATGCAACGTGATGCGCAGCGTCAGGTGTATGAGTATATGGCTCCAAAGCTGTATCGTCTCTGCAAGCGATACCTAAAAAAGGAAGAAGAAATAGAAGAAGCTCTGGCCGATGCTTTCTATACCATATTCACCAAAATAGAACAGCTCAAAGAAGTTCAGGCTTTTGAGGCCTGGGCCAGAAAAATAACCGTGAACCATTGTTTGGCGACCATTAAGAAAAATACAAACTTCAACATGTATCTTGATGATGTCAAATTGCTGTCACAACCTTTTACGGAAGAAATCAATCATTTAGAAGAAGAGGATTTACTCAATTTATTAAACCATATTCCCGACGGCTGTAAAACGGTCTTTAACCTTTTTGTCATAGAAGGTTACGGACACAAAGAAATAGCCGCTATGCTGAACATTTCTGAAGGCACCTCAAAATCACAATTGAATGCTTCAAAAACCAAGCTCAAGGAATTAGTAAACAAATTGTATTATCAAAAAGCAAAATAGTCATGGACAATCACGATAAATTATTCGAAAAAATAAAAGAAGCTTCGCATAACGCCGAGAGTAAAGATTTTGCTGCAATGGACAAGGTCTGGTCCCGCGTGGAAGAAAAACTGGACAAAAAAGAAGATAAAAAAACAATTGCCTTATGGAAAAAAATTGCAATCGCCGCTTCTCTGTTATTGGTTATTTCTATAGGTTCTCAATTTATAAAAACAAACCACACTTCAACTATTGAAGAAACTAAGGTAGTCACTAACGAAATTCAAAAAGAGCCGATTCAGGAAACTGATTTAGGAAAAAATAAAATCGCAACTTCTGAAGACTCCGAAATAATCCCAAAAGCAGAAGCCACGGAAATCCTGAATAACCAAATTAAAAAACAGGAAAAAGTAGCCCTTCAGGAAATACAAAGTTATAACAGTGATAAAATCGCTTACGAAACAGCACCCGCAATAGCTGCTGACGAAGCCGCTGCTCCTGCTCCATCTATAACTTCGGGTTATTCAAGCGAAGAAGATTCAGTTGAAAAAGACAAAGCCTTTGCTCCTGCTGCGGTTTCAAAACCCCTAAGAGGTGAATCCTATCGAATGGCTGTTGCTGAAAAAGAAACTCAGATGGCTAAAAAAAGTGCCCCTCTGGTGATCCTGAACGGAAAAGCAATTTCCCATACAGATGATGCGAAAAGAGACAAAATGATGCAGGGAGAACTTACAAACTTAAATCCTGAAAATGTAGAATCACTGGTTGTATTAGAAGAACCGTTATACATTATTGACGGAAATTACTATTCGGAAAATGATTTATTCGGAAAGAACCCAAAAAGCCCTTATGCTCCCTTAAACAAACAGGAAATAAAAACAATTACCATTCTGCAGGATCTTGAAGCCACCGAAAAGTACGGTGAAAAAGGAAAAAAAGGAGTGGTAATAATCACTACCAAAACAGGAAAACCAGCTCCGCAGCATTAGCTAAAACTTAACTTAAATTTACTATTATGAAAAGTTTAAAACTTTTTTCATTAGTCCTGTCTATGCTCGTATGTTTCCTATCCGTTGCGCAGCAAAAAACGATAAGCGGCACTGTCTCAGATTACAATTCCGTTCTGCTTCCGGGAACGCACGTTACAATTAAACAATCAGGAAAAGAAGCATCTACCAATTTCGATGGGAAATATACAATTGCTGCCCAAAAAGGAGACACACTTGTTTTTAGTTATGTGGGGTATGAAATACAAAAAAAAGTCGTCGGAACTAAAAAGATTATTAATGTAAAATTAACCGCCGCCCCTCCGCTCCTGGAAACCTACGGTTATAATCCGGAAATCGCTGATAAAAAAAACAAGAAACAGTATCTCCCACTAAAAGATTCTGCAACCAGAAATCCTGATACTATTCCATCCAACAAAGAACCGCTGTATGTTGTTGACGGGGTTCCTGTACAATCCCGCCAAATAGCAAAAATCAATCCGAATGATATTCAGAATCTTAGTGTCTTAAAAGAAATCGAGGCTACTTCTCTCTATGGGCCGAGAGCTTATTACGGGGCCATTATTATTGTTACAAAAAACGAAATTTATAAGAATCTTACAAAGGAAGAAATAGACACTGACTTAAATAAAACTTCCGTTCCTTTTCTCAAAAAAGAAGATCGGAAAGATTAAAAATTATTATTGAAAAGTGTTTGAAATCGCTTTAGGGTTCATGTCGTTATTTTACTACATTTGGTTTTTTAATAAAAGCCTTTATAAATTAACTTTAAATAAAATTTAATGAATCCTATTTTAAATCAGAATTTATTCCTTGTAAAAGAGCATGTTGGTATGTTTAAAGCTGCTAACAACTATGATGTTTATGATCCGGAAACCAATCAGATCATTATGAATTGCCGCGAAAACAACCTGGGCTTTTTCACAAAAGTATTTCGTTTTACTGATTATAAAAGAATGACTCCGTTTGATGTTGAAATTACAACTGCTTCAGGTGAAAAGTTAATTACGGTGAGACGTGGCGTGGCGGTTTTCCGTTCAACTGTTGAAGTTCTGGATGAAAAAGATCGTTTAATTGGAACTTTCAAGCAAAAATTCTTCTCCTTTGGAGGGAAATTCGAAATTCTGGATAAAAATGAAAGACCGTGTGCGACCCTTCAGGGAAAATGGACGGGCTGGGATTTTAAATTTTCGCATGAGAACAGGCAATTGGCTCAGGTAAGCAAAAAATGGGCAGGAATGGGGAAAGAGCTTTTTACCAGTGCTGACAATTATGTACTGCAAATTGAAGAAAATGTACCTGCTGACAGTCCGCTTAGACAATTAATCCTTGGAGCTGTCATGTGTATTGATATGGTTCTGAAAGAATAAGAAAGTTGTTAAACTTAGATTAAGAAACAACGGAAAGCATCATTTTAGCAATCAAAAGAATTATTTTTGTGTCACTAAGAATGATGCTTTCTGCATTTCAAAAAATATGACCATGACAGATTTAAAAAATAAAAATGCCCTGATTACCGGCGCCGGAAAAGGAATCGGAAAAGCCATCGCTATAGCTTTAGCCAAAGAAGGCGTAAACGTAATCCTTATTTCAAGAACCCAGGCCGATGTAGATCAACTAAGTGCTGAAATTTCGGGTTTAGGGGTTAAGGCGCTGGCTTTAAGTGCCGATGTTTCAGATATTACTTCCATCAATACAGCAGTAGAAAAAGCTTTGGCCGAGTTTACCAATATTGATATTTTAATTAATAATGCCGGTATTGCCGCTTTTGGAAAATTCCTTGAATTAGAACCAACTGCCTGGGAGAAAATAATTCAGGTCAATTTGATGGGAACGTATTACACGACCCGCGCTGTTTTGCCAAATATGATTGAAAGACAAACCGGTGACATCATCAACATTTCGTCTACCGCAGGTTTAAACGGAAATGCCTTGACAAGTGCCTACAGTGCTTCTAAATTTGCCGTTTTAGGTTTAACCGATTCCCTAATGCAGGAAATGAGAAAGCATAATATTCGCGTAACCGCATTAACACCAAGCACTGTGGCTACCGATCTGGCATTGGATTTAAATTTAACGGATGGAAATCCTGAAAAAGTAATGCAGCCGGAAGATATCGCCGAATTGATTGTTGCCCAACTTAAATTAAGCCGCAGGGTCTTTATTAAAAACAGTAGTATCTGGTCTACAAATCCTTAGATTAAAAAATAAATTCCAAAATTTTTAAATTCCAAAGTCTAACTACTCGTTGAATTAGAATTTGGAATTTGAGATTTGGAGTTTGGAGTTTGGAATTTTTACCAGAATACAGAGATTGGAATTTTAAAAAAAACAGGATGGAACAATACCTAAGACAATTAATTGCGATAGAATTCACAGACAAAAAAGAAATTTTTACCGGATTCCTTATTGACTATTCCGATGACTGGATTTTATTGCGGAATAATCCCGTTGACTATATCCTTGATGGTTTCGTGATTTTAAAAAACAAAAATATCGAAGCCGTTCACAGAGATCAGGATCTTGCTTTTACTGAAAAAGTAATCCGAATGAAAGGTTTAAAAACAAATGCGGAAGATATTATTCCGATTAGGGATCTGGCTTCTATCGTAAATTTCCTCACTAATAAGTACGGTATTTTCCAGATTTCAAAAAAATCTGCTAAATCTGCTTATTTAGGTAAATTACTGGAATTAACCGACGAAGAACTCACCATTGACTTCGTGGACACCAGAGGAAAATTTGGAGGCGAATTAAGCTTTAATCCGCAAAAAATAAGAGTAATTGAATTTGACACGGATTATATCAATTCCCTGAAATTAGTAATTCAGGAAGAGGAGAAATAATATGCCCTTTTATAAAACAGAAAAGCCCTTTATTAAAGGGCTTTTCTGTTTTATTTTGTCATTTCGACCGTAGGGAGAAATCACACTAGCAATTCGTTTTTTACGCTTCCGCCAATTTATTTAGAAATTCCAGGCGAACGCTTCCGTCTTCGTCTATTTTCGTCAGATTAATTTCGTGTAAGGTATTCACTAATTCCGGATTCCAGGGTGTTTTTACTTTTACGTAATTTTCGGTAAAACCGTGAATGTAACCTTCTTTATTTTCACTTTCAAACAAAACAGTCCTGTTGGTTCCTATTTGGCTTTCATAAAAAGCACGACGTTTTTTGACTGATAAACCACGTAACATTTTACTGCGTTTTGCTCTTACGTTTGCAGGAACAATTCCGGGCATATTTGCGGCTTCGGTATTATCTCTTTCCGAATAGGTAAATACGTGTAAATAGGAAATATCCATTTCATTCAGGAAATGGTACGTTTCTAAAAAGTGCTCATCCGTTTCACCGGGGAAACCAACGATAACATCTACACCAATACAGGCATGTGGCATTACTTCGCGAATTTTATTGACACGTTCTGTATAAACTTCACGTAAGTAACGGCGTTTCATCAACTTTAAGATATCATTGCTTCCGGATTGTAACGGAATATGAAAATGCGGAACAAAAGTTCTGCTTTTGGATACGAAATCAATTGTTTCGTTTTTCAACAGGTTAGGTTCAATGGATGAAATTCGCAAACGTTCAATTCCTTCTACTTTGTCTAAAGCCTGAACTAAATCAAGAAACGTATGTTCGTGTTTTTTATTTCCGAATTCCCCTTTTCCGTAATCACCGATATTTACTCCGGTTAAAACAATTTCTTTAATGTTCTGAGTCGATATTTCTTTTGCATTTTGCAAAACATTCTCAAGGGCATCACTTCGCGAAATTCCTCTTGCAAGTGGAATTGTACAATACGTACATTTATAATCGCAGCCGTCCTGTACTTTCAAAAATGCACGGGTACGGTCACCGATAGAATAACTTCCTACATAAAAATCGGCTTCGGCAATTTCGCATGAGTGAACTTCACCCATATCGTTTTTGCTTAAGTCATGAATATAATCGGTAATTTTAAATTTTTCGGTCGCTCCCAAAACCAAATCAACGCCATCGACAGCTGCTAATTCTTCGGGTTTTAATTGTGCGTAACACCCAACTGCGGCTACAAAAGCTTTTTCGTTAAGTTTCATTGCTTTTTTTACCACCTGCTTAAATTGCTTATCGGCATTCTCTGTAACCGAACAGGTATTGATAACATAAATATCTGCTATTTCTTCAAAATCGACACGATCAAAACCTTCATCGTTAAAATTTCGGGCGATTGTGGAAGTTTCTGAAAAGTTCAGTTTGCAACCAAGCGTATAAAAGGCAACTTTTTTTCTATTTTCCATAGGAATACACTACGTTTTAAGTAGTAACATATTATATTTACATTCTCAATTGAGGAGTTTGCAAATTTACATACAATATTCTTTAAAATAAAATCAATAATATACTATATATCAACATTTTGCATTAATCGAATATTTAAATCTGACATAAAAACTATAAATTGAACCCGGTAATATCTAAAATAAGTTTTATCTTTAAAAGATCATAAATCTTATTTCAATAGGAATAAAATGACAAAAACATCGATTAAATGCAAATAATATCGATTAAATGCATTTTTTTGAAAATTAAATTAAAATTTTCTTACATTTAACTTTCGAAAAAAGTGCTTTTGACGCAAAAGGTTAAGCAATTAAAAATTTAACATAAATAAATTAATTTAACAACAGATTTTCCCATAACAATTTTGATATTTTGTCGTTATGTTGTTGTTTTGTTTAATAAAAATAAAATGGGAAAGCCGAAAACCATAAAGAGTAGGCAAAAATTAAAAACTCCAAACTTATATGAAAGCATTTTTACCCACAATCTGCTTGATGTTCTTAACCATTTTCAGTTCGCAAGCGCAAACTGCTGCTGCTCCGGCTACTAATCCGTTCCCATCAATTAGTACATTAACAAGCTGGGCCAGTTTAAATTCTCAATCACAGTTTGATATTGCAATTCGTGCTGTGGGGTTTAAATTTGAAGTAAAAGAACCAGGAGAAGGATCTACTGCATACACTTACATCCGCAAAGTAATGGTAAATGAAGTGAACTATACGGATAGAATTGTTTACAGAATTACCAATAATAATTCTGCAAGTATTATCTCATTAGTAACTGCTTCTACTGATTTAGTTAGTTTGTACACACCGCAATTGGCAACTTTTAAAAACAACAATTGTAAAACAGAAATGTCTAAAGACAAAAACACAACTTGTACTTGTTACGAAAGTGTAAATTTTGCAATTGATCTTTGTGACGAACGCGTAAAATTAACAATGGGTGACGGAAATAAATATTTTGTTTCTGTAGCCAAAAAATAGTTCTGAATATTTCAGAAAGATAAACTTCGAGCTGTTTTCCAAATCTTTTTAAATCTTCAGGAGTAAGTTTAAAAAGATTTGGGATGCATTTCTTAGGATTACAAGTTGGGATTTTTTAATTCGTACCAAACATCCGATTCTCCTTCATATTCGAAAGAATTTACATATTGCAATCCCAGCTTTTCTAAAATTCTTCTGGAATTCTCATTTCCGGCATTTGCATACGCATAAAGAGACTCTGCTTTCATTACCTTAAAAGCATAATCTATAAAAGCTTTCCCGGCTTCGGTAGCATATCCTTTTCTCCAGTGTTTTTCGATGAAACGATAGCCTATTTCATAAAAGTCTTTATGATTATTGATTTCAGTGGTTATAAATTTGATTCCCGACCAGCCCAAAAATTCATTGGTTTCTTTTAGGATAACTGCCCAACGACCTGTATCAAAATCTTTATATTGCTGCTGAACAAACTCAATGTAAGCAAGACTTTCATCAATATGGGTAATAGGTTTATTTCCTAAATAAGTATGCACATTTGGATTAGATTCCAATTCAAACATTCCTTCCACATCCGAAAGAAGAAATTCCCTCAAGATTAAGCGTTCCGTTTCGATCGGATCTTTCATCAGAAATTAATTTAAAATGTAACGCTGCACTACCTCAGCAACTCCGTCATTATTATTGGAAGCAACAATCAGATTGGCTCTGTCGCGTAATTCCGGGGTTACATTATCAACCCAAACGCCAAGTCCGGCATATTCAATCATCGTAAGATCGTTTCCGGCGTTTCCTACTGCAATAATTTCACTTTGGTGAATATTGAGCTTAGCCGCCAGAAGTTTCAGACTCGCCGCTTTATCGATTCCGTTTTGCGCTGCTTCCAGGAAAAAAGGCTTAGACATGGCAATACTTAAATGAGGCATTGCTATTTTTAAATCCTGCTCTACTTTTTTTAAATAAGAAGGTTCTTCCAATAAAATACATTTAACTGCCGGTCTGTTTACGGCATCCTTGAAACTTGATACTTTGCGATGTGGCAATCCTGTTATTTCTTTTTCTATTTCGATATATTCCGAATCGGTTTCACTGATAATTTCATTATCAAGATAAGTAATAATGTGGGTTTTCATCTTCACACTATAATCGTACAATTCATGAATCTGTTCGATCGTTAGCTTTTGCTCAAATAAAATAAGATCGTCTTTTACCGTACTAATAATAGCTCCGTTAAATGAAATGAGAAACGAATCGTTTAAATCTAATTCTAATTCTTTGGCATAAGCAGTCATTGCAGAAGTGGGGCGACCGGAAGCCAAAACCACGTAAACACCTTTTGCCTGAGCTTCAATAAGTACTTTTTTATTTAATTCCGAAATTTTATGATCGTCATTCAACAAGGTATCATCCATGTCGAGTACCAGCATTTTATATTGCATGTTTTTTTTAGTTTTAAGTCGCAGTCTCAGTGGACAGTGTTGTAACTGTGAACTGAGACTGATTACTTTTACTTACTTTATATCAATCTGTTTTCTACACTGAGACTGAAAACTGAGACTGAAGACTTATTTAAATACTCATTCTGAAATCCTCGATAACAGGATTTGCTTTTGCGAAATCGGTTTCTTGTATAAAGACCTCTACTGCCAAATCGGTTTGTCCAAAACCACCTAATCTTGCCGATTGGATATTATCTTTTTTTGCAGTTTCTACTCCTGCTTCTTCTAATCTTTGCTGTAAGGCAATCGCTAAAACTTCACTTCCTGAAAACACCTTCATTAATCCCATAACATTTTATTTTTTTATTAATTAGTATATTTTTTAATAACAGCGCTTGATTCCAACACTGTTAACTGAGACTGAGACTTGAGACTTATTCCTCTTCTTCAATCTGATCTTCTTCTTCGTCCAGTTCTTCTTCACCTTCTTCATCCATATCAAAAAGGTAAGGCTCCAGTAACATTTTGTCAGCCAAAATTTCGATACGTTCCGTTAATTCTTCTGCAAAAATAATACGTTGTGTTTTTGCGATACTGTTAGAAATACGCATGATTTTAGTTTCATGACGCAATTTGAGAATTGGATCTGCATCATCCAGAATAAACATTTTAAGACGGTTTACGTTATAACCTGCAGTCGTAAACATATCGCTCAATTTATTTGGCGTTCCGATTAAAACATCAACTCCGGTAGAAATATAGTTTTTATCGTAGTCCATATCGCCTTTGTCATGAACACCATATACTTCAAGGTTGGTATATTTTCCGTATTTCGCAAAAAGCTCCACCATTTCCAATACCTTGGTTTTGTCTTCAACAATAATTAAAGCTCTTGGTGATTCTTCTACCTGACCCGCCAATTGCTGAATGACGTTCAAAACAATTGTCGTTGATTTTCCACTTTCTTTCGGGGAAAGAACAATACAGTCAGAACCGCTTTTTATAGTCGAAAAAGTTTCTTTCTGTAATATGTTAGGTTCCGTCAGACCGTTTTCTATTAAGGCGTCCTGTAACTTCTCGTTTATTTTTTTTAGTTTCATTTTTTTAATGCTGTAAGCTGTAGGCTGTAGGCTATAAGCTACTTGCCATAAGCAAATTGATTTATTATTTAATGCTATAGGCTTTAAGCTATAAGCTGTAGGCCCCATGCAATTACTTTATTTTTTTTCACTTTCTGGCTTATGGCTTATAGCCTAAAGCATATTGCCCTTTTTCTATTTTGTGGCAAACATTTTTACGTCCGTTTCTGAGATTTCGTTTCCGCCCAGGATAATCAGTCTTTCGATTACATTTCGAAGCTCACGAATATTTCCTGTCCAGTCATATTCCTGTAATAATTGTATGGCCTGCACAGAAAACACTTTGACAGCATTCCCCTGCTCCGATGCGATTTTCTCTGTAAAATGCGTAATCAAGGCCGGAATATCTTCACGTCTTTCATTTAATGGGGGAACTTTAATTAAAATCACAGCCAGTCTGTGGTATAAATCTTCACGGAAACGACCTTCGGCAATTTCTGTTTTTAAATCTTTATTGGTTGCTGCAACCACGCGGACATCTACTTTTATATCTTTTTCGGCTCCGACTCTGGTAATCATACTTTCCTGAAGAGCCCTTAAAACCTTGGCTTGTGCCGAAAGACTCATATCGCCAATTTCATCTAAGAAAATAGTTCCTTTATCTGCTGCTTCAAACTTTCCGGCACGATCTTTCACTGCCGATGTAAAAGCACCTTTTACATGTCCGAACAATTCACTTTCGATGAGCTCACTTGGAATCGCCGCACAGTTTACTTCAATCAAAGGAAAATTAGCACGTTCACTTTTTTCATGTAACTGATGTGCTACTAATTCTTTTCCTGTTCCGTTTGGACCTGTAATTAAAACTCTGGCTTCGGTTGGCGCTACCTTATCAATCATTACTTTAATATGACTGATTGCCTCGCTTTCCCCCACCATTTCATAATTCTTACTGACTTTTTTCTTCAGGATTTTATTCTCAACTACAAGTTGTTTTTTATCTAAGGCATTACGAACCGTATTTAATAAACGGTTTAAATCCGGTGGTTTTGAAATATAATCAAAAGCCCCCAGACGCATGGTATGAATCGCCGTTTCCATATCGCCGTGACCTGAAATCATAACCATCGGAATTTCCGGTTTTATTTTTTTGGTTTCTTCCAAAACATCAACTCCATCCATCTTTGGCATTTTGATATCACACAAAACCAAATCGTAGTCGTTGTTTTTTATTTTTTCAAGACCCGCAACACCATCTTCGGCTTCCTCTACCTGATATGTATCGTTTTCTTCTGATAAAATCTTCACCAAAACTCTTCTGATCGCTGCTTCGTCTTCTATAATTAGTATTTTACTCATTTCTTTTTGAGGTTCTAAGGTTCTGAGTTGCTAAGGTTCTGAGTTTTTTTTAAAAAGAAGCTAACTTAGCGACTTAGTACCTCAGAACCTTAGCAGCTTTAAAAAAATTAATATTTAAGCCATCTGTATAATTCCTTCCAGGTTGGTTTCTTGCCGTAAATTAAGATACCGACACGGTAAATTTTTGCGGCAAACCAGACTACAAGGAAAAAGGTAGCAAACAATAATGATACCGAAATCGCAATTTGCCACCACGGCACTCCAAACGGAAGTCGCATCAGCATTACAATTGGTGAGGTTAGCGGAATCATTGAAAATACTACTGCTATAGTTCCGTGCGGATCGTTCACGACAGTGAAAAAACCGATGTAAACACTCAAAATAAGCGGCATGATAATAGGCAAAAGAAATTGTTGAGAATCGGTCTGATTGTCAACAGCAGCTCCAATGGCGGCATAAAATGAACTGTATAAAAAATAACCTCCGATAAAATAAACCACAAAACCAATTAATATACTGGCAATTGGTAAATTCCATAATTCGGCAATATACATTTGCGCCGGTCCTGATAATTCCTGTTGTGCAGAATGCATTAGTTCGGGTGAAATTCTGGCGGTTGGTACGACATTTACGCCAAAAAACGCAGAAGCGGCAAACATTAATCCCAGTCCAATAATCGCCCAGATCATAAATTGTAATAATCCTGCCAGTGAAGTTCCAACGATTTTACCAATCATTAACTGAAAGGGCTTTACGGACGAAATTATGATTTCGATGATCCTGTTTGTTTTTTCTTCGATGACACTTCGCATCACCATATTTCCATAAATGATAATAAACATCATAATCAAATATCCGAATGCGCCTCCGATTCCGATTTTTATTTCGTTCAGACCTTTCAGACTTTCTTCTCCGGAAGATTTCGCCAGATGAATATTGACTTCTGCCTGTGCTTTCTGAATGGCTAAAGTATCCAGTTTAGCATGCTCCAGATTAATTTTTGTGATTTTTGATGCGATGACATCCTGTGTGTTTTCTATAAAAGAAATACTCGGACTGTTATTGGAAATATAGTCGATCCTGTTTTCCAGCTCTTTAAAATTATCGGTTTTAGGGATAATAATTAAACCATTGAAATTTTCTTTGGTGATACTGTCTTTCAGTGCTTTTACCTCTATTTCAGATAAATTCAGATATTTATATTCGCCATCTTTCTTGTTCTGTTTTACAAAATCGCCTGCAAATAAACCTGTTTCATCATGAATTGCAATTCGTTTGGTTTCGGCTTTCATTGAACTCAGATAACCAATAAAACCGGCTATTGCCACAAACAATATCGGACTTAAAAAAGTCATGACAACAAAAGATTTATTGCGGACTTTGGCAATAAATTCTCTTTTTATAATTAATGAAATGATGCTCATTTTTTAGATTAGTTAGATTTTTAGACTTCTTAGATTGTTAGATTTTTTGCTTCCTGGATTTAGTCTAAAAATCTAAGAAGTCTAACGATCTAAAGATCTATTCCATTACTGTTTGAATAAAAATATCGTTTACGCTTGGAATTTTCTCTACAAAATGCGTCACTTGCCCGCGTTGTGTCAGCAGATGTAATAATTCATTTGGCGTCGCATTTCCTATTTGAATATCGAGTTTTAGATCATCATTTAATGATTTAAAACTTGCCGGCGAAACGGTAAATTTCTGTGTAATATCATACATCAGGCCTTCGACATTGCTCGTCAGTATTCCAACTTCGAAACTGTTTGTTTTAAACTGACGCTTAACATCGACCAATTTCCCTTCGATTAACTTATTTGATTTATGAATTAAAGCAATATGATCACAAAGTTCTTCAACACTTTCCATTCGATGCGTTGAGAAAATAATGGTGGCGCCCTGCTCTTTCAAAGCTAAAATTTCATCCTTAATCACATTGGCATTAACAGGGTCAAAACCTGAAAAGGGTTCATCAAAAATCAGCAATTTAGGTTTATGAAGTACACAAACCACAAATTGAATTTTCTGTGCCATTCCTTTCGAAAGCTCCTGAATCTTTTTGTTCCACCAGCCCTGAATTCCTAAGCGGTCAAACCAGTATTCCAATTGTATTTTGGCTTCGGCTTTAGAAAGTCCTTTCATTTGGGCGAGGTACAAACATTGCTCCCCCACTTTCATGGAAGTATACAAACCTCTTTCTTCGGGAAGATAACCAATAGTCTGTACGTGTTTGGGCTGCAGTCTTTCTCCGTCCAGAATGACTTCACCACTATCGGGCAGTGTAATTTGGTTGATGATTCGGATAAGAGATGTTTTTCCAGCTCCATTAGGACCTAATAGTCCGTAAATACTGCCTTTAGGCACATTTAATGAAACTTCGTTAAGCGCTACATAATCACCGTATTGTTTTACGACTTTATGTACTTCGAGTAAGTTGCTCATGCTGTTTTCAGGATTTTCTGCGTCAATTAGATCTTTTGTGGTCTTCGTGTGTAAAAGTAAATAATTCGAAGCGAATCTGCGTATTAATACGCAAAAAACCCATCCTAATATTTACATTGGGATGGGTTTTATATGTATTTAAACATTTTGAAAAAAAAGTGTCGTTATGAAAACATATCTTTTACTTTTTCAAAAAATGATTTTTCTGATTTTTCAGGATTTGGAACAAAGTGTTCGTCATTTAAAGCATTTTCAAAAAATTGTTTTTGCTCTTTGTTCAACGTTTTTGGTGTCCACACATTTACGTGAACCAGTAAATCACCACTTCCGTAACCGTTTATACTTGGAATACCTTTTCCTTTTAATCTTAAAATTTTTCCGGATTGGATACCTTCTTCCAGTTTAATACGAACTTTTCCGTTGATTGCTTCAATATCTTTGGAAACTCCAAGAACCGCTTCAGGAAAACTGATATATAAGTCAAAGTGAACATTCTCACCTTCACGTTTCAGGAATTCGTGCTCTAATTCTTCAATCGCAACAATTAAATCTCCCGGAATACTGTTCCCCGGAGCATCGTTTCCTTTGTTGGAAACTTTAAGCTGCATTCCGTCTACAACACCTGCAGGAATTTTGATTGAAACGGTTTCGTCTTCCTGCACCATTCCCTGTGCATCTGCTTCGGATGGTCTTTTATCTAAAATCTGACCGGAACCTCCACAAGTAGGACAAGTTGACGCAGACTGCATTCTTCCTAAAATAGTGTTGGTCACACGCATTACCTGCCCCTGACCATTACAGGTCGAACACGTTTTATAGGTAACGCCTTTGGCCTGAACCTTACGTTTTACTTTTACTTTTTTCTCAACACCATTTGCAATCTCTTCTAAAGTCAATTTCACTTTAATTCTAAGATTACTTCCTTTAGCACGACGAGGGCCGCCTCCGCCTCCGCTGAATCCACCAAATCCACCTCCAAAAATATCACCAAACTGGCTGAAAATGTCATCCATATTCATACCACCATGACCACCGCCAAATCCTCCGGAACCATCAAATGCCTGATGTCCGTATTGATCGTATTTCGCTTTTTTGTTCGGATCACTTAAAACTTCATAGGCTTCTGCCGCCAGTTTAAAGTTTTCTTCTGCCTCTTTGTCGCCCGGATTTTTATCAGGGTGATATTTCAATGCACTTTTTCGATATGCTTTTTTAATTTCGGCAGCGTCAGCATTTTTTGAAATGCCAAGTATTTCGTAAAAATCTTTTTTCATAATTTAGGTTAAATTCCACCCCGATAGCGATCGGGATAAATTCCAGATTCCAATTTTACAATTAGTATTTGAAACTTCTGTTTGCATTTCTTAGTTTCCGATAACCACTTTAGGAAAACGAATAATTTTGTCTCCTAATTTGTATCCTTTTTCGATAACATCAACAATTTTACCTTTCAGCTTATCAGAAGGTGCAGGGATTTGCGTAATGGCTTCCGCAAAATCAGCATTAAAAGCATCACCTGCTCTAACTTCAACCTGCTCTAAACCTTTAGCTACTAAAGTACTTTTCAGTTTGTCATGAATTAACTCTACTCCTTTTAATAAGATTTCGTCATCAGACTTATTGATTTCTACAATAGCTCTGTCAAAATCATCCAAAACAGGAAGCATTGCCAGCAAAACTTCTTGGTTGGCTGTTTTAAATAAATCAATTCGTTCTTTTGAAGTTCTTTTTTTGTAATTTTCAAATTCGGCAAATAATCTCAAGAACTTATCTTTTTCTTTTGCCAAGTCCTGAGCCAATTGCTCTTCAACACTTAATTCTTCAACAATTAACTGCTCACCGTTGGCATTGTTCTCTAACGTTACATCATCTAATTCCTGATCGAACTCTGTATTTTCCGTAGTCATATTACTTTTATTTTTAAAAATATTTTTAAACTTCATTTTTTATTCTTTGTGTTGGATTGCAAAAGTACTGCCAAATGTTTTAAAATGTCAAATTGTCACTTTATTAAAATGCAGTCCTTTAAAAAACTAAAAAACAGCGCTGGAAAATTTAGTATAATTTTAAGACTATTACGTTTTAGTTTGAACTATATTTGGATTCCAAATTGGAACTATAGTATTACTATCAAAATTGAATTTAAGGGTTGGCCTCGGCTTCATAAATAATTATTAATTCAAGTTTACCTTATATTAAAAAAAGCTTCGCCTATTTTCAGACGAAGCTTTTTTTTATGCTTTTTGAGAAAAAAAAAATTTTACCGCAAAGAACGCTAAGTTTTTTACTTTTCGCTTTTATAAAAAAGCTCGCAAAGCTTCCTGTTGATTTAGCTTTGCGAACTTTATGTTTTTAAAAGTATTCTTAGATAAAAATCTTTGCGTTCTTTGCGGTAAAAAAATTGCACGGGCGGAGGGATTCGAACCCCCATCAACGGTTTTGGAGACCGCTATTCTACCCTTGAACTACGCCCGTAACTTGGCCGCAAATTAAAAGTATTTTTTCTTCCCCAGCAATTATTTAGGGCAGAATTAAAAAGATTTAAACAGATTGAATGCCAATAATTCATTAAGGCAATCATCTCCAAAGCTTTATAAAATTTGGCTTCTTTAATCAAAACAATCCCGATAGCTATCAGGATTGAGGACTTTGCGAAACCTTAGCGTTCCTTGCGGTTAGTTTCGTCCAACTAGGCCAGCAAAGCATTTTTCAATCCTTCAAAATCAACTGAAATTTGTTCGCCTGAAACCAGATTTTTAAGCGAGTACAAATTAGCCGCAATTTCCTGATCGCCTGCAATAACTGCAAAAGGAATCAAACGTTTATCTGCATATTGAAACTGTTTCCCGACTTTTACATTGTCAGGATACAATTCTACTTTTATATTTTCTTTTCTCAGTTTCTGAATCGCCTGTGAAGCATACAAAGCTTCCGCATCACCATAATTGACAAACAACGCTTTAGAAGTTGCCGCAACGGTTTCCGGGAACAATTGAAGTTCTTCCAAAACCAGGTAAATACGATCTAATCCGAAGGAAATTCCAACACCACTCATGTTTTTCAAACCAAAAATACCGGTTAAGTCATCGTATCTTCCACCACCGCCGATAGAACCAATCGAAACTGTTTTAGGTGCTGCCACTTCAAAAATGGCTCCGGTATAATAATTTAATCCACGGGCCAGCGTCACATCAAGATCCAAAGTTGCGGTTGACAATCCTAAAGTAGCCACATTGTCACATATAAACTTCAATTCTTCCACTCCTTTCATTCCTTCTTCTGATGAAGCCAGTAATGCAGAAAGCTGATTGATTTTATCTGCAAAAGTCCCGCTGAAGCTAAAAAGCGGCTGTACTTTTACTAGTGCTTCCTCAGAAATACCTTTTTCGATCATTTCTTTTTTCACACCGTCTTCACCGATTTTATCCAGCTTATCTAAAGCGACGGTAAAATCGATTAATTTATCCGAAGCTCCAATTACTTCCGCGATTCCGGATAATATTTTTCTGTTATTGATTTTTATGGTAACACCTTCCAGGCCTAAAGCGGTAAAAACGGTATCATACAACTGAACCAGTTCTACTTCCTGCCATAAAGACTTTGAACCGACAACATCGGCATCACACTGAAAAAACTCTCTGTAACGGCCTTTCTGCGGACGGTCGGCTCTCCATACCGGTTGAATCTGATATCTTTTAAAAGGAAACTCAATTTCATTCTGATGCTGCACCACATATCGCGCAAACGGAACTGTCAGGTCGTAACGCAACGCTTTTTCGGATATTTTTCCGGTAAATTTATTCAGTTCAATTCTTTGGCTAAGATCAATTGTTTCAGCAGAATTCAATTGCAATTGCTCCAGGGATTCAGGCAATTCGATTTTTGTTTTATTGAAGAAAAAATTGCCGGAATTCAAAATCTTAAAAATCAGGCGATCCCCTTCTTCACCGTATTTACCCATTAAGGTATCTGAATTTTCGAATGATGGCGTTTCGATAGGCTGAAAACCAAATTTCTCGAAATTATTTTTTATGACCTGAATAATATATTGACGTTTTGACACCTCTGCAGGTGAAAAATCTCTTGTTCCTTGTGGTATAGTTGGTTTTGAAGCCATTTCTGTTTATTATTTTAGATTGTAAATTTTAGATTTTTAGATCCCTCTCTAATTCTAAATCGAGTGCAAATATCTTATTTTTTAAAATAAATAATGCCAGTTCGAAAACAAACTTGTAACAAAAAACGTATTTTCGTGACAAATTGTTCATGATGCTAAAATTATTCAAAGAAAATATCCGGATTGCGTTTGGTTCCATCAAAACACAATTATTACGTACCATTCTTACCGTTTTAATTATCGCTATCGGAATTACGGCTTTGGTTGGAATCCTGACGGTTGTTACGGCTTTGGAAAATACCATTTCAACTAATTTTGCCTCAATGGGGGCCAATACTTTCAATATTAATCAATATGAAAACACGGTTAAAAATCGTGGAGGTAATGAACGTGAAGTCATCAATCCGATTATTTCCTATCCTGAGGCTGTAGCTTTTAAAAACAAATACAAATATCCTTTTTCGGAAACATCCCTTTCTTTTACGGCGACTTCAAAAGCAGAAGTAAAATATTCAGATCAGAAAACAGATCCGGAAATTAGCATTTTAGGGGTCGACGAGCATTTTATAAGCAATTCCGGTTTAGAAATTAGTTCGGGACGCAGTTTCAATCAGTTCGATATTGAGAACAATACGTATTCCTGTATTGTAGGATCTGATTTTGAAAAAGGTTTACTGAAAGATATCAATCCGATTGATAAAATAATCTCCATTCGCGGAGCCCGTTTTAAAGTTATCGGAGTTTTAAAAGAAAAAGGATCCACATTTGGAAACAGTCAGGATTTACGTGTTTTAATTCCGATTCAGGTAGCGCGTTCTTTGTTTACGGCACCTAATATTAATTACACCATGAGTGTCATGGTTTCCAAAAAAGAACTTTTAGACGAAGCCGTTGACAACGCTACGAGTACTATGCGAAGAGTACGCAAATTAAGTCCGGTTCGTGACAATAATTTTGGTATTGGCCGCAGTGATGATTTAATTAACCGAATTCTTGGAATTACGAAATACTTAGGCTGGGCGTCCTGGATCATCAGCATCATTACCATTTTAGGGTCATCAATTGCTTTAATGAATATCATGATTGTTTCGGTTACAGAACGTACACGTGAAATTGGAGTCCGAAAAGCTCTTGGTGCTAAGAGAATAACAGTTGCCACTCAGTTCTTTATCGAAACATTATTAATTGGTCAGCTTGGTGGACTTGTAGGAATTGTGCTGGGGATTTTAGTTGGTTTTGCCTTTTCATCAGCAATGGGCTTTGCTTTTGTAATTCCGTGGATGGCCATTTTTGCCGCTTTTGCAACAAGTTTTATGGTTGCCATTGTTTCCGGGTTATATCCAGCTGTCAAAGCTTCGAAACTGGATCCTATTGAAGCGTTACGCTATGAGTAACTTTTTATAGTTTTCAGTCGCAGTTTTCAGCCGCAGTTAATTGTTATTTCAATACTCACCGAGACTGAAAACTGAGACCGAGACTAAAGACTCCCCTTCATCATTCTGTCGTTGTCATAAATATCTCTGCGCAATTCAATATTCCTGAAATTCATTGATTCCAGTAAACTATTCATCTCTTTACCCAGGTATTGATTAATTTCAAAAAACAACTGTCCGTTTTCTAAAAGGTTCTTTTGAGCCAAAGCAGCAATTTTTTTGTAAAAAATCAATGCATTATTATCTTCCACAAAAAGCGCCAAATGAGGCTCGTAATCCAGCACATTCTTTTTTATTTCTTCTTTTTCCAAATTCCGGACATAAGGCGGATTGGATACAATAATATCAAAATTCAAGTCCAGCTTCTCCAGTTCTAAAATGTTCTTAAACATAAAAGTGACTTCAACATTATTATTTATGGCGTTTCTTCTGGCTGTTTCAAGTGCTTTCTTCGAAATATCTATCGCGTAAACTTCCGCATTTGGGAGATTTTTTGCCAGAGAAATTGCGATACAACCACTTCCAGTTCCGATATCTAAAATTTTTAAACGTTTGGATTTGTCGATTCCTCCATTTTCATTAATAATCCATTCGACCAATTCTTCCGTTTCCGGCCTTGGAATCAAAACATTTTCGTTTACTTCGAAATCCATTCCGTAGAAATTCGTTTTCCCCAGTAAATACTGAATTGGAACTTCTTTTTTTAATTCCTCTAAAATTGAACTCCAATACACTAAATCAGCTATACTAAAATTTAACTCATGATTGAGTGCCAGGTCAATTTGACGCAGTTTGTGTTTGCTTTCTAAAATTAAATAGAAAAAGCTCTCCGCTTCATATGCATCATAAAAAGGCGATAATTCCTGTATAAACTGAGTCCGATATTGTTTGATTCTCATTTTGTTTTTTTGAGCATTAATTTTGAGCGAAATCCGGATGCATTCTACAATAAGTACGATACCAACAAAAAATGTTACACTCTATCGTGTAAATCTTTCAGCATCCAGACAGGACAAGAACTATGCCCGGTACATCCCATCGGGGCATCTAAATATTCAAAACCTGATTTTTTATATAATTTTTGAGCGGCATGCATAAAGGGCATTGTTTCAATATAACACTTCTTAAAACCAAAATCCCTGGCCTGCTGCAAACATTTTTCCATCATAACACTTCCGATTCCCAAACCGCGGGTTTCAGGCAAAAAATACATTTTTTGCAATTCACAAATTTCAGCTGATCCATTTTCTAAAGGTGCGATTCCGGCACAACCCACAATTCGACCTTCATTTTCCACTACAAGGTAAACAGATTGCGGTTTATTATATTCTTCAAACATTAAATCCAGATACGGATCCTCATAAGCTGTTCCTGTTTTCGGAATTTCCATTTCGTCAAAAACAGCTCTTATTAATTTAGCAACGGCCTGATTGTCTTCATTTTCAATTCTTCTGATACTCCAATTTTCCATTTTCTTTATTCGTCTTATAACTACAAAAGTAAAAATACTTTTCCGATAGTTTTCTTAACTGGACGGTAAACTCAAAAATAACTACTTTTGCAGGGTGAAGATAGAGGAGAAATACATAAAACGCTGCATTGAGCTGGCCAAAAATGGCTTTGGAACAACCTATCCCAATCCAATGGTTGGCAGTGTAATTGTTTACGAAGGCCGGATTATTGGAGAAGGCTGGCATAAAAAAGCCGGAGAACCGCATGCGGAGGTCAACGCCATTCGATCTGTAAAAGACAAAGCGTTATTAAAAAAGGCAACTATTTACGTGAGCTTAGAACCTTGCAGCCATTTTGGAAAAACACCGCCGTGTTGTGATTTAATTATTGAACATAAAATTCCCAATGTCGTAGTCGGAACTGTTGATCCAAATGAAAAAGTGGCAGGAAGAGGGATCAAAAAAATTATCGAAGCCGGAGCGAATGTTACCGTTGGCGTTCTGGAAGAGGATTGCAACGAACTCAACAAACGCTTTTTTACTTTTCATCAAAAAAAACGGCCTTACATTATCCTCAAATGGGCCAAAACCGAGGATGGTTTTTTAGCACCTGAAAAAACAGAACAGCAGGACCGAAAACCGATTTGGATTACCAACCCGTATTCCAGGCAATTGGTACACAAATGGAGAAGTGAGGAACAAGCGATTATGGTCGGAACACAAACCGTTATTGACGACAATCCGAAATTGAATGTTCGCGATTGGAGCGGCAATAATCCGGTTAGGGTTGTGCTGGATCAGAATAGCCGAATTTCTAAAGACAGTTTTATTTTTGACAACAGTGTTAAAACGATTGTAATTACAAAATCTGAAATTGTCAGCGAAAAAGAAAATCTTACCTTTGCAGTAATTGATTTTAATCAAAATATAATTCCGCAAGTTTTGGACGTTTTATATCAAAATCAAATACAATCTATACTAATCGAAGGTGGCTTGCAGACTTTGCAAACTTTTATAGATCAGAATATTTGGGATGAAGCAAGAATTTTCAAAGGAAAGAGTTTGTTCGGAAAAGGAACAAAAGCTCCTGTTTTATCCGGAAAAATTTCAGGCAAAATCAATATCGAAAACGACGAACTAATACAAATTAGAAATCATGATTGATACTATAATTTTTGACTTTGGTGATATCTTTATCAATTTAGACAAACAGGCTACTATTTCAGGATTTCGGAAATTAGGATTGAAAGAATGGAGTACTGAATTGGACCGTCTGAATCTTTTATTTGAAACGGGTGATATTTCGCACGATGACTTTATTGAAGGTTTCCAAAAAGAACTTCCGAATGCTTCAAAAGAAGAAATCCTGGAAGCATGGAATGCTGTTCTGGCTGATTTTCCGTTATACCGATTAGAATTTCTGCAAATGCTTTCTAAAAAGTACCGATTGTTTTTATTGAGTAATACGGATTCCATTCATATTGAAACTTTCGAAAACAAAAGCGGCATTTCCTTTTACAGCGATTTTTACCAGTGTTTTGAAAAAGTTTATTTTTCATTTGAAATTGGAAAACGAAAACCAAATGCTGATGCGTTTCAATATTTAATCAACAAACATGAGTTATCTCCAAAACGAACTTTGTTTGTAGACGACAAAAAAGAAAACACGGATTCGGCTGCCGCTTTGGGTTTCCAAGTATGGAACTTACAGGTAGGAAAAGAAGATGTTGTGGACTTGTTTGACAAACACCTGTTATAGCAAGTCTTAATTTTTGCCACAGATTTAAAGATTAAAAGGATTCTTTGTTCATCGTTAATTTGTTTAGCCAATACTCTGTGCAAATCCTTTAATCTCTGGCAAAAAAATATTTAGCTGTTTTTTTTACGCTAACTAATTAGCCAGCTATTAAAAATAATTTATAAAATTTACTTTTGGAATACAACGACACCTATAAAACCATAGCTTTTGAATCAGAAGAAGTACTTTTTAAAGAAAAAGGCAGTAAATTCTTTGGCTATGCCTTTTTTATAGAACATGAAGATGAAGTAAAACCCATAGTTGAAACTTTAAAAAAACAGCATCCGCACGCCGTACATTTTTGTTATGCGTATCAATTGGGCGTAGCTCCAAAAATTTCTTATCGCGCCAATGATGACGGGGAACCCGGCAACACCGCAGGCGCTCCAATCTACGGGCAGATACAATCTTTTGGACTAACTAATATCCTTGTTGTGGTTGTCAGGATCTTTGGCGGAGTCAAATTGGGTGTTGGCGGATTGATTACCGCTTACAAAACCACGGCTCAAATGACACTTGAAGTTTGTGAGATTGTCGAAAAAACAATCGATATTCCGTTTTTAATCTCTTTTGATTATAAAAACATGAATAAGGTAATGCGCGTTATTAAAGAAAAAAAACTGGATATCGTTTCTCAGGAAATGGAAATTGATGAAAATTCAGGCTTACCAATTGGCAAAATAACTATAAAAACACGAAAAAAAAATGCCGAAACAGTATTCGGCATTTTTGATTTAATGTTTGAAATTGACATCAAAATCATATAAATTGATATAAAAACCATTCCATTTTTAACAATTATACTAAGGTTTTAAATAGCTCCAAAATATAATCCGGAGGGGCAGTCGGGCGACCTGATTTTAACGAAATAAATACTAAAATAAACACCGCAGTTGTTAATAACTCGCCTGCTTCATTATAGATCTCGCAGTCGAATTCAATCTTAACAGAAGATTGACTTTTGAAAGTGGTATGAATCGTTAACAGTTCATCATAACGTGCCGATTTTTTGTAATTAATTTGCATGGAAACAATTGGCAATCCAATTCCGCTTTCTTCCATGATTTTATAGGAAATCCCTTTATCTCTAAGCCATTCCACCCGTCCTATCTCAAAATAAGGGACATAATTTCCGTGATATACGACTCCCATTTGGTCTGTTTCAGAGTAGCGAACCCGCACTTGAGTTTGATGATTTTTCATTATTTATATATTAAAAAAAAATAGTTTAAAAAAGCCTCCTTACAACATTTTTTTATAAAATTAGAGGCCAAATTATTTTTTTTTACAGAAATTTGTTCACATATTTGTTATCCCGAAATTCGGAATAAAATCGCTCCTTTTTTATTAGGAGAATCTTTATCAATAATAAAAAATTTATTTGAATCTATGACTAAAACTGCTCAATCGGTATGGGAAAACTGTTTGTCCTTTATAAAAGACAATATTCAAGATCAAGCCTATAAAACTTGGTTCGAACCAATCAAATCAGTTGAGCTAACCGACAACGCGTTATATATTCAAGTACCAAGTAAATTTTTCTACGAATGGCTAGAAGAGCACTACGTTAAATTATTGAAAGTTGCGCTTACCAAAGAACTGGGAAAAAACGCAAAGTTACTCTATAAAATCAAAATGGAAAACACTTATGGTAATAAACAGCCGTTTACCGAACAGCTGCCTAGTGCCAACAGAGTGCCGATGAAACCACAAGAGGTTGATGCGCCGTTTAAAAACTTAAATCCCGAACTTAAAAATCCGTTTGTAATTCCCGGAATCAGAAATTTAAAAATTGAGTCACAATTAAACGCGAACTACAGTTTTGACAATTTCCTTGAAGGAGATTCCAATCGTTTAGCACGTTCCGCAGGTATGGCAGTTGCCAACAAACCCGGAGGAACTTCGTTTAACCCATTATTGATTTTTGGTGGAGTTGGTTTGGGAAAAACACACTTAGCGCATGCAATTGGTGTTGAAGTAAAAGACAAATACCCTGAAAAAACGGTTTTATATATTTCTGCTGAAATTTTCACACAACAATATATTGACTCGGTAAAAAAGAATAATCGTAATGATTTCATTCACTTTTACCAATTGATCGATGTTTTAATTATTGATGATGTTCAGTTTTTATCCGGAAAATCAGGAACTCAGGATGTTTTCTTCCATATTTTCAATTATTTGCATCAAAACGGAAAACAGGTAATCTTAACGTCTGACAAAGCTCCTGTTGACATGCAGGATATCGAGCAGCGTTTATTATCCCGTTTCAAATGGGGATTATCTGCTGAATTGCATCAGCCCGATTATGAAACTCGTATTTCAATCTTAAAAAATATTCTGTATCGCGATGGTGTTGAAATTCCGGAAGATATTATTGAATATGTGGCTCGTAATATCAAAACCAACGTTAGAGAACTTGAAGGTGCTATTATTTCCTTAATCGCACAATCTTCTTTCAATAAAAAAGAAGTCACGATTGAGTTGGCTAAAAGCGTTGTAGAGAAATTTGTTAAAAATGTAAAGAGAGAAATCTCTATCGATTATATTCAAAAAATCGTATCCGACTATTTTCAGTTGGATATTGAAACACTTCAGTCAAAAACCAGAAAAAGACACGTTGTTCAGGCAAGACAACTGGCGATGTTTTTTGCAAAGAAATTCACTAAGGCTTCTTTAGCAAACATTGGTTCACAAATTGGAGACCGTGATCACGCTACCGTATTACATGCTTGTAAGACAGTTGACAATTTAGTTTCTACAGACAAACAATTCAAAAAATTTGTCGAAGACATCAATAAAAAACTAACGCTGTAAACGCGAGTCATGCCAGTAAAAATTTTAATGGTTTGTTTAGGTAATATTTGCAGATCACCTTTAGCCGAAGGAATTTTAGCATCAAAATTACCTCAGGGTAAATTTATTGTTGATTCGGCCGGAACAGGATCGTGGCATATAGGTCATGCTCCCGACAAACGTTCGATTGCAGTTGCTCAGAAAAACGGATTATGCATTGACAATCAAAAAGGAAGACAGTTTAAAACTGCTGACTTTGAAGAATTTGATTATATCTATGTTATGGATAACTCCAATTATCGCGATGTTATTCATCTGGCCAAAACTCCGGAGCACAAAAATAAAGTCCATCTTATTTTAAACGAATTATTTCCGAATGAAAATGTAGACGTACCGGATCCGTATTTTGGAGCAGCAAATGGTTTTGATACTGTATACCAAATGTTAGATGAAGTTGCCGAAATCATTTCCGAAAAACTAATCAAAACACATCCTTAATTAATTCTTTTCATCTTTTTCCTAAAGAAATCGTGAAAAGAAATTTCTATTTTTACAAAATCCGTTTTATCACTTAAAAAAACGCACATGAAACTTCCGGGAAAACTATATTTAATTCCAACCACAATGGGCGAAAGCGACCCAATGGATGTTTTGCCACAAACTGTAAAAAGAAGCATCGAACTTATTGATTATTATATTGCTGAAAACGACAAAACGGCCCGAAAATCAATAAAAGCCGTTTATCCCGAAAAGAAACAATCTGAATTAGTTCTTTTTATTCTTAATAAACGTACTGAACCAAGCGAGCATTTAGACTTTATAAAACCTTTATTAGAAGGGAAAAATATGGGATTAATGAGTGAAGCCGGATGTCCCGGAGTTGCAGATCCCGGAGCAGTAATCGTTAAACTTGCACATGAAAAAGGAATTCAGGTAATTCCTCTGGTTGGGCCTTCGTCTATTTTATTGGCGATGATGGCTTCCGGAATGAACGGGCAAAGTTTTACTTTCAATGGCTATTTACCTATTGACAAAGACGAGAAAAAATCGGCGTTAAAATATTTTGAAAAATTATCCCAGGATAAAAACCAGTCTCAGCTTTTTATTGAAACACCGTATAG
The DNA here is from genome assembly GCF_004345565.1 of Flavobacterium circumlabens. GTDB lineage: Bacteria > Bacteroidota > Bacteroidia > Flavobacteriales > Flavobacteriaceae > Flavobacterium > Flavobacterium circumlabens. Next base: position 141,781 of record NZ_SLWA01000012.1, read on the forward strand.
AAACAACAAATTGGTCGAAGACATTTTGCAGATTCTAAATCCTGCCACACATCTTTGTATCGCTACCGATATAACATTGCCAACCGAATTCATCAAAACCCTGAAAGTTTCTGACTGGAAAAAATTGAAAGTTGATTTGCACAATCGACCAACTATTTTTATTATTCATAAAATGTAAACTAACTTAAAACCATCTGTAATGAAAAAGTTGCTATTCCTGATTTTGATTTGTTTTGCACAATTTACATTTTCACAAACGACAAAAGAACGTGGAAAACCTGCTGTAGAGACAACAAATACTACAGCAAATGAGAATCTCATTTATGCTACTAACGGAATAGATGTAAAACCTGAATTTCCCGGCGGCAGTATTGAATTCACCAACTTTCTGGAAAAGAATTTTATAAAACCCGCAGACAAACCACAATTAAGAGGGAAAATCCATTTTACTTTTATTATCGAAAAAGATGGTTCCTTAAGTGACATCAAAATAGTAAGGGATCTTGGTTTCAAAACAGGAGACGAAGCGATTCGCGTTTTAAAATTAGCTCCAAAATGGAATCCCGGCAAACAAAATGGCAAAGAAGTCCGAACTTTAAATGGCGGTTCTATCACTATCAAATAAGCCTCTCTCCTATTTCACTCACAAGTTTTCAACCAACAAACTTTTCCATGAGTAAACTTCCAAACGTCGGTACCAGTATTTTTACGGTCATGTCAAAAATGGCAAATGAATACAATGCCATAAATCTTTCGCAGGGATTTCCTAATTTTCCTGTTGATGAAAGGCTAACAGCTATTCTGGCAAAATTAACCACAGAAAATGTACATCAATACACACCAATGGCCGGTTTTCCACCATTGATGCATCAGATTGCAAAATTAGTTCAGAATTCTTATAACAGAACGATTGAACCTGAAACCGAAATTCTGGTTACAGCCGGAGCTACTCAGGGAATTTTTACCACGATTTTGGCTTTAGTAAAAACCGGTGATGAAGTTATTATTTTAGATCCGAGTTACGATTCCTATGAATCTCCCGTTCTTCTTTGTAATGCAAAACCGATTCGGGTAGCTTTAAAGGACGATTATACGCCCAATTGGGAAACAATCGAAAAAGCCTGCTCGTCAAAAACAAAAATGATTATCATCAATAATCCGCATAATCCAACGGGGAAAATTTTGACAGCAGCTGATTTTATGCAACTGGAAAAATTACTTTCAAAATATCCTGAAATTCTGGTATTATCAGATGAAGTTTACGAATATATCACTTTCGAAGAAAAACATATTTCAGCACATACCCAAGATTTCCTTTTGGATCGCTGTATCATGGTTTCTTCTTTTGGAAAATCATTTCACATTACAGGCTGGAAAATTGGTTACACTGTTGCCCCGGAATATCTGATGAAAGAAATCAAAAAAGTACATCAGTTTTTGGTTTTTAGTGTCAACAGTATTTCGCAGGCTGCCATCAGCCAGTATTTAGAGATTGTTGATGTAAACCTGCTGGGAAAATTCTATCAGGAAAAACGGAATTACTTTCAAAAACTGCTTCAAAACAGCCGATTCGAATTGAAACCATGTGAAGGAACTTATTTTCAGGTGGCTTCTTATGCGAATATTTCAAATGAAGACGATGTGACGTTCTGTAAAAAACTAATCACCGATCATGGTGTTGCTGCGATTCCCATTTCTACTTTTTACTCCGACCATAAAGATCAGAAATTGATCCGTTTTTGCTTTGCCAAAGACGATTTCACCCTAGAATCTGCTGCTAAAAAATTAGGTAATATATAAAGTTTATCAAAATTTTATAACATTATTATGCGTGCATCCTATTTATTTATTTAATATTGTAATAAAAAGAAAAAAAATATGAGCTATACAGATAAAATGTTAAGAGATGACGCTTTAAAGGGTAAAGTCATTGTCGTTACAGGCGGCGGAAGTGGTTTAGGGAAAGCAATGACTAAATATTTCTTAGAATTAGGAGCTCAGGTAGCGATTACTTCCAGGGATTTAGAGAAGCTAAAAACTACTGCTGCTGAGCTGGAAAGTGAAACTGGCGGGAAATGTTTACCGGTTCAATGTGACGTCCGTCATTATGAAGAAGTAGAAAACATGCTTCAGGAAGTTTTGAAAACTTTTGGTAAAGTAGATGTTCTTTTGAACAATGCAGCCGGAAATTTCATTTCACCAACAGAGCGATTATCTGCAAATGCATTTGATACTGTTATAGATATCGTACTTAAAGGTTCTAAAAACTGTACACTCGCTTTTGGTAAACACTGGATCGACACCAAACAGACATCAGCTACTATTCTGAATATTGTTACCACTTATGCCTGGACCGGTTCTGCATACGTAGTACCAAGTGCCACTGCAAAAGCTGGAGTTTTGGCCATGACAAGAAGTCTTGCTGTAGAATGGGCAAAATACGGAATCCGTTCTAACGCTATTGCTCCGGGGCCATTCCCGACAAAAGGTGCATGGGACAGATTGTTGCCCGGAGATTTAGCTGAAAAATTCGATATGGCCAAAAAAGTGCCATTGAAACGTGTAGGTGATCATCAGGAGCTGGCCAATCTGGCTGCTTATCTCGTTTCTGATTTTTCTGCTTATGTAAACGGTGACGTGATTACAATTGACGGTGGTGAATGGCTGAAAGGCGCAGGACAATTCAATTTATTGGAAGCAATTCCCGAAGAACTTTGGGATCAGCTTGAAATGATGATAAAAGCAAAAAAGAATAAGTAAATAAATAATGTGCTTACTAAATTCAGAATATTTTCAAAAAACTATACTGATTGCACTAAATCCCGACGGCATTGCTGTCGGGATTTTTTTTTATTTTTTTACCATATAAGTTATGTAAGTTCATTTAAGATTAAGCGGGTGTAAATATGCAGTAACTTATATTATCTTATATTACACTTATATGACAGCAAAACGATCCATATGGTTTAAATAATTCGCAATTTGAACTATTAATTTTCTTTTTCCATTAAACTTCTTACTGCAAATACAATTTTAAAGTTTGGATTCCATTATCAATCCACTTAAATTATTATTTTTGCCAAACAAATATATAACAACAAATTTATGCTCATTATTGGACTTGCAGGAGGAACAGGAAGTGGAAAAACAACAGTAGTACACCAAATCATGAACGAATTACCGGACACAGAAGTGGGTGTGATTTCACAGGATTCGTACTATAAGGAAACCACTAATCTATCATTTGACGAAAGAGCATTAATTAATTTTGATCATCCGCGTGCTATAGATTTTGACTTATTGGTAAAACATTTAAAAGCGCTAAAAGCCGGAGAAACAATTGATCAGCCCGTATATTCCTTTATACAACACAACAGAACCGATGATACCGTTTCTACACATCCCAGAAAAGTAATGATTGTTGAAGGGATTTTAATTTTAACAAATCCGGAACTTCGCGATCTTTTTGATATTAAAATATTCGTTCACGCTGATTCTGATGAAAGATTAATCCGTCGTTTGAAACGTGATATTTCAGAACGAGGACGTGATATAGATGAAGTTCTGACACGTTACCAGAACACCTTAAAACCTATGCATGAGCAATTTATAGAGCCATCAAAAGGTTTTGCAGACATCATTATACCAAATGACAAATACAATACCGTTGCCATTGATGTAGTCCGGGCAGTAATAAATCAGAGAATTTCATAATTTTTATTGTAAATTTATTCCATAATCCCGATAGCTATCGGGATCCGCTTTCGCCTTTATCTTTTTAGGTCCACAGTGGCAAAAGGATATCGGCTCTATCGGGGCTAAAAGACCAGTCAAACCATAAAGAAATCATCGTTTAAAGTGAAAATTAAATTAACAAATCCGTATAAAGGCAAATCCTGGTTCAGATTCCTGGGCAATAAATATGTTTGGGTATTACTGTTTTTTGTCGTTTGGATGTTATTTTTAGACAACTATTCCTATTTTGATCATCGCTTTTTAGACAATCAGATCAACGGACTCGAAGACAATAAAAAATACTATCAGGAGGAAATTAAAAAAGATCAGGAACAAATCAAACAACTGAAAAATCCGGAACAGATAGAAAAATATGCCCGCGAAAAGTACTTTATGAAAAAAGACAGCGAAGACATATACATCATTCAATTTGAAGGAGACACCATTCAAGATACTAAAGAATAATCAGAAAAAGCACCAAATGGCGACTACCCTATTCGACGATTTTAGTCCAATTTCATCCAAACAGTGGAAACAAAAGATTCAGTTTGAACTTGATGGAGCTGATTATAACGAAACTGTAATCTGGCATTCCCCTGAAGATATTCAGGTAAAACCATTTTACCACAGAGACGAATTCTCGAAAACAGCTGCAGTACAGACAAAAGCTGCCGATTTTAAAATCTGTCAGAACATCTTTGTTTATGATATTGAAAAATCAATTCAAAGAGCTCTAAATACTATCGAAAGAGGCGCTGAAAGTCTTCGTTTTACCATTGAAAACGAAAAAACCGATGTTCAGCAATTGTTAGAAAATCTTCCTTTGGAAAACAGGATCGTATACTTTAATTTGAAATTTATTTCAATCGATTTCGTAAAAATATTAGATACTATTTCAATTCAGAAAAAGAGCACTTTTTATTGTAATCTCGATCCGATTGGCCACTTTGCACGAGAAGGAAACTGGTTTACCACATCAGACAAAAATAATTTTGAAACTGTTGGTTTAATTTCAAAATCAACTACAAATCTATCGTTAATTAGTATCGATTCCGGATTATATCAAAATGCCGGTGCTAATATTACGCAACAAATCGCTTACAGTTTAGCACATGCTAATGAATATTTGAACCGTTTACCTACTCTTCCGAAACAAATCGTTTTTGAGGTTTCCGTGGGAACCAATTATTTCTTTGAAATTGCGAAGCTTCGTGCCTTACGAATGCTTTTTAAATTAATTGCTACTGAATACGATCCAGAATTAGACTGTCATTTGTTGGTTACCCCGACAAAACGCAACAAAACGATTTATGATTACAATGTCAATATGCTGCGTACAACAACCGAATGCATGTCGGCAATTCTGGGCGGTGCAGATGCCGTTGCCAATTTACCTTATGACTCCTTATACCACAAAGACAATGAATTTGGAGACCGGATTGCCAGAAATCAACTATTGGTTTTAAAGCATGAGAGTTATTTTGACAAGGTAAATAATCCTGCCGACGGAAGTTATTATATTGAAAGTTTAACGATGCAGCTGGCGGAGAAAAGTTTAAAACTATTCAAAGATATCGAAGCCGATGGAGGTTTTCTGAAGCTTCTAAACGACGGAACCATTAAAAAGAAAATTCAGGAAAGCGCCAATAAAGAGCAGGAATTATTCGATTCAAAAAAAGAAGTTTTGCTGGGAACGAATAAATATCCAAATAAAGACGACAAAATGAAACATGATTTAGAACTGTTTCCTTTCGTAAAAATAAAACCCAGAAAAACATTAATTACACCAATTATAGAAAAAAGATTAGCTGAAAAGCTGGAACAGGAACGTTTAGAATTAGAATAATCATTTTTCAAAGTAATTAGTAAAACTACTCAAAAGAGTATTTCCATGATAAGAAAAGACCTTAAACATATAAAGCTAGAAGTTAAGAGTGAGAAGTCAGACGTTGATTCACAAAATCAATTAGGTACGTACAACTTTATAACGGCTGAAGGAATTGAGATCAAAAAAACCTATTCTGAAAAAGATATCGAGGATTTAGAGTTTTTGGATTTCGGAGCGGGTTACGCACCCAATTTACGTGGTCCCTACGCAACAATGTATGTGAGACGTCCCTGGACCATTCGTCAATATGCTGGATTTTCTACAGCAGAAGAAAGTAATGCCTTTTACAGACGAAACCTCGCTGCCGGACAAAAAGGATTGTCAATTGCTTTTGATCTCCCTACACATCGTGGTTACGATTCCGATCACGAACGTGTGGTTGGTGATGTCGGTAAAGCCGGCGTAGCTATTGATTCTGTTGAAGACATGAAAGTACTTTTTGATCAGATTCCGCTTGATGAGATGTCTGTTTCCATGACTATGAATGGTGCTGTTTTACCTATTATGGCCTTTTACATTGTAGCAGCAGAAGAACAGGGAGTCGCCATTGAAAAACTTTCAGGAACCATCCAGAATGACATCTTAAAAGAGTTCATGGTACGTAATACCTATATTTATCCGCCAACGCCTTCCATGAAAATAATAGCCGATATTTTTGAATTTACGAGCAAAAAAATGCCGAAGTTCAACTCTATTTCTATTTCCGGTTATCATATGCAGGAAGCAGGTGCGACAGCCGATATTGAACTGGCGTATACTTTGGCAGATGGTTTAGAATACATCAGAACCGGTCTTTCTACCGGAATGACAATTGACCAGTTTGCACCACGCTTATCCTTTTTCTGGGCAATCGGAATGAATCATTTTATGGAAATTGCTAAAATGAGAGCCGGAAGAATGATCTGGGCCAAACTGATACAGCAATTTAATCCGAAAAGTGACAAATCTTTAGCCTTAAGAACACATTGTCAGACAAGTGGCTGGAGTTTAACAGAACAAGATCCTTTTAACAATGTGGCCCGTACCTGCATTGAAGCTACCGCAGCAGCTTTTGGCGGAACGCAGTCTTTGCATACCAACGCACTCGACGAAGCCATTGCTTTACCAACTGATTTCTCTGCCAGGATAGCGCGTAATACACAGATTTTTTTACAGGAAGAAACTAAAATCACTAAAACGGTGGATCCCTGGGCAGGAAGTTATTATGTGGAAAGCCTTACCAATGAAATTACAGAAAGTACCTGGAAACTCATTCAGGAGGTGGAAGAACTGGGCGGAATGACAAAAGCGATCGAAGCGGGGATTCCAAAACTGCGAATCGAAGAAGCTGCCGCCAGAAAACAGGCCCGAATTGACAGTGGTCAGGATATAATTGTTGGGGTAAATAAGTTTAGGTTAGAAAAAGAAGATCCGTTACATATTCTGGATGTCGACAACCAGATGGTTCGTAAACAACAAATAGAACGCCTTGAAGAAATAAAATCAAGCAGAGATACTGAAAAAGTAAATCAATCACTGGAAAAATTAATCCTTTGTGCTAAAACCGGACAGGGCAACTTACTGGAAATTGCTGTCGAAGCGGCAAGAAACAGAGCAACCTTAGGCGAAATAAGTGATGCTCTGGAAAGTATTTTTGGTAGGTTCAAAGCACAAATTAAATCCTTTAGCGGTGTGTATAGTGCAGCAATAAAAAACGATGAAACTTTTGAAAAGGCAAAACAACTAGCTGATGCCTTTGCCAAACAAGAAGGAAGACGTCCGAGAATTATGATTGCCAAAATGGGACAAGACGGACATGACAGAGGTGCAAAAGTGGTTGCAACCGGTTATGCCGATGTCGGTTTTGATGTAGATATAGGTCCGTTATTTCAAACTCCTGCCGAGGCTGCCAAACAAGCAGTAGAAAATGACGTACACATATTAGGTGTTTCATCGCTCGCCGCAGGACATAAAACATTAGTTCCTCAAGTAATTGAAGAACTTAAAAAACACGGACGCGAAGATATTATGGTGATCGTCGGAGGAGTAATTCCGGCACAGGATTATCAGTACCTATTTGATGCCGGTGCAGTTGCCGTTTTTGGCCCTGGAACCAAAATCAGTGAGGCGGCTATCAAGATTCTTGATATTTTAATGGACTAAAAAATTTAAACATAAAAAAAACCTGCTTTTTACAGCAGGTTTTTCTATAAAGTTTACACTTTATTAATCGTTAATTGTAGCATTACTATCTGCTTCAATATAAGAAAGATCGTAACCTCCGAAGGCTTTCATGTAACTTCTTAGCGAAGTACCGTAGGCATCTCTGAAACGCCTGTTTCCTCTGTTTTTAAAGAAGTTTTTTACTGAACCTGCGCCTCCAAGATGTGCAGCTGCTAAAATTCCGGATTCCGTAATTTCAACACCATTAATAACTTTTCCCTCATACTTTTCAATTTCATTGCGTAAAATCCATTTGTTTTTGGATAGTAACGCAATAAAAGCTTTTTCTTGTAAAGCAGGATCTTTCAGGAAAGCTTTGTCATTATGAATACCAATAGCTCTCAAAGCTTTAGAACCAAACTGGTATTTGCCCATGTACCCTAAGGAATTTACTAACCGGTATTTTCCCTGGGATTCTTTAAAAGCGACTGCTTCTTTGAACCCGATCAGATGATTTCCGGTGTATGGGATGTTTAAATTTAAATTAGGATAATCATCCTTTTCTTGTGATGGAAGTAAGTATTCGGATCCATCCGTTTTTTCGATTAAAAACCAGGGTTTGGTTTTTAGATTAAAGGGTTTAAAACCCAGGCTTAAAAATGTAATAATAACAATCAAACTCGAGTAAAAGTACCATTTCTTTATCATAAATTGTTTTTCTTCAAAACGCTGTCACCTTTTTGAAATTTCTACGAGTGCAAAGATAAAAAAAAATGTAATTATACTAAAAATCAGTCATTTAGCATTTTTAAAAATATAAGGCATGTGCTTTAAGCCCTTTATTGACGGAGTATTCCAAAGTTGGGGCAGGAATTTTAATCGTGTTCAAAACGGAAAAAATAGTTTTCAAAAAATGCGATTTTATGTTAATTTTAGCTAAATTGACATCAAAACTAAGAAAAAACTGACGGTATCTTTCTGGATTTTCGACTGAAATCGGAATTTCATTTTGCACATTTCCGGATAACATTCCCTCAGCTCCATATCCAAAAGCTACATTTAACCACTTCGGAATTTTTGATTCTTTGGCAAAAGAATGAAGATTTACAGAAAGCCAATAGGTCTGTCCGTTGTAGTCTTTTAATATCTGTTCATTTAGTGAACTTCCTAATACATCCGGTCTTCTATTGGCGTAGGAAGTGGTGTGAAAAGAAAACTTAGGCGTAATACGTTGTTCCTTCCAAAGTAATTGTTGGGAAACATACAGGGCAGTTCCTGCTGTATTGGCTATAATATCTCCCGGAGAAGCTCCCCATTCAGAGGAATAGCCATCGAAAACTTCAACGGCAGCTAAAAAAACAAAACCAATACCAGCACCGTAAACCAATTGCTTTTTAGAATCGGCACCGCTCCAGTTCAGGGCTTCTGCACCAAATCTTCCTAAATGATAAGCAGAATAGAAATGTCCGACTTTATCCATTTGCAGCCATTCATCATTATCATTTATAAAATGAAATTTAGACTGCGGATAATCGGCATACCAAATCTGATTCAAACCAATTAAAGTAGCTGAAGCTAAGGCAGCTTCAGTTACAATAACTGTATTTTGTCTTTTTAAATTTAAAGTATCTGAAGGCGTTAAAAAGGTATCGATTTTACTCTGAGCTTTCACGGATTGAAAGTTCAATAAAAATAAAATCAATAAAATAGGGGCATTTTTTAAATTCAAAACTATCTTGTTACTCCCTGACCGGCAATCCAGTCTGAATATTTTTTGGCGTTTATAGTATGTTGTTCGTAAGTGGAAGCAAATTCGTGATATCCGAAACGATCTACACTTGCACAGAAGTAAATATAATCGTGTTTTTCCGGATTTAAAACGGCTTCAAGAGCTGTAATATCAGGCATAGCGATTGGTCCCGGAGGAAGTCCTACATTTACGTAAGTGTTATAAGGAGATTTCATGATCAGATCATTATAGAAAACCCTTTTAATCACCTGATCAAAATCATTAGACTTTAATTTTAAGGCATAAATCACGGTTGGATCGGCCTGTAATGGCATTGCCAAACGCAAACGGTTCAGATAAACACCTGCTATACGAGGTCTTTCATCTTTCTTAACAGATTCTTTATGTACGATAGAAGCTAAAATTGTAGCCTGAACCGGAGTTAAACCTTGTGCTTTTGCTTTTGCAATTCTGTCGTCTGTCCAGAAATTATGATATTCCTTAATCATTTTATCACGGAATTTCTCCGCAGAAGTATTCCAGTAAATTTCATAGGTATTCGGAATAAACATCGCAAAGACATTCTCTTCATTAAAACCATTTTCTTTTAAGAAAGTAGAATCCTTAATGGCTTTCATGAGTGACAAACTGTCTGCTTCGATTTCAGAACCCACTCGTCCTGCAAAATTTTCTAAACGTTCCTGATTGTTAAAAGCTAATTTTACGGGAACATTAGAACGCATCGCTCTTACCAAATCAATATTATTCATATCTTTTTTAAGTAAAAAACGGCCTGATTTTACGTTTTCGGGATAGCTTCTTTTATTGGCCACCATTTCAAAATTGTCGAAATTTTTAATGTAGGGCGCTACTATTTTTTTTACATCCGTATAATTAGCTCCGGTCGGAACATATACATATACTTCTTTTTCTTCGAATTTAGTATTGGAACTAAAAATTCTACTAATTAGAATGAATCCGTAAATCATTAAAACTGAAATTACGGCTACGGCAGTTAACGTGATTACTTTTTTTATAGTCAAAGCTAAAATTTTAAAGTTGTTTATTGATTAATTGAAAAATTGCTTCGTCCTGATACTGGTTGTTTTGCAAAATCCAATCTTTTTTAATTCCTATTTCCTTAAAGCCAAATTTAGTAAAAAGTGCTATACTAGCTACATTTCCTACATTAATATTTGCATATAATTGATGCAGGTTTAAATGATGAAATGCGTATTTAATTAATAACCCTAGCGCCTCAGAACCAACCTTTTGATTTCTGTTGTCTTTATTCTGAATGACAATTCCAATTCCGGCCCTGTTATTTTTCGGATCAAATTCAAATAAATCGATTAATCCGATAGCCGGAAAATCTTCATCCTGGCAGATCGCCAGTCGCAATTGTTTGGCTTCATAAATATCCTGATGCGCATTTTCAAGATATTGACGCACCAAAAATCTGCTGTAAGGTGTTTGTGTATTACTTACTTCCCAAATACTCTGATCGTTTTCCATGGCATAGACAAACTCCAGGTCATTAGGTTCTAATGCACGTAAATAAACGGAATCTCCTTTAAGAGTTATCATTTAGGTCCTGATTTAGATTTCGATAATTCCTTTAAATACAAATTTTGCGGGTCCGGTCAGGAAAACATTTGTAAAATGTTCGCCGATTTTATCAAAAGAAACCACCAGTTTCCCTCCTTCCACATTCAGGTTGATTGACGTTTTATCTGTCTGACCAGTGGCATTCATGGCAATTGCAACAGCTGTAGCGCCGGTACCACAAGCCAGGGTTTCGTCTTCAACACCTCTTTCGTAAGTACGAAGTGAAAAAGTTTCTTCATCCACTTTTTTTACAAAATTGATATTACTTCCTTTCTCGCCATACAATTCGCCATAACGAAGTGCTGCTCCGTTTTCTTTTACATTATAGTGCTCTAAGTCGTCTACAATTTGTACGTGATGTGGAGAACCTGTATTTAAAAAAGTATAAGAATCATTCTTCTGAATTTGATCAACATCAATCATTTGCAATGAAATAATCGCATCATCCCCTACTGAAGCATGATGTAAACCATCAGTGGCAATAAAAGTGGCGCTATTTTCAATAACACCTACCTGATTGGCAAAAGCGACCAGACAGCGGCCACCATTTCCACACATGGAACTTTGGTTTCCATCTGAATTATAATATACCATCCTAAAATCGGTTTCAGTGTCATTTTCAAGTAAAATAAGTCCGTCTGCACCAATTCCAAATCGTCTGTCACACAAACGCTCAATTAGTTTAATATTGTCTTTAGGAAAAAATTCCGAACGATTGTCAATCATCACAAAATCATTGCCTGTACCCTGATATTTATAGAATTCTATTTGCATTTTTATTCTGTTAAGAAGTACAAAAGTACAAACTATTAATTAATGAAATGTTAATCATTGTTAAAGAGCGTTAAACCATTTTTCAATATAATTTTTTCAATTAATTTTACGTTAAATAACTTAAACATAAATTCTAATTATGAAAAGATTTTCAGCCTTATTTTTAGTGTCATTGTTAAGCGGCGCTATTACTCTTGGCGCTTACAAGTTATTATTTGAAAGCAACAATTCTTTTTTTGGAAAAGGAAATTCTGTTGTAACCATTGCTCCGGATTCATACGGCAGAAATGTGGCGCTGTCTGCTGAAACTGTCGATTTTACAGCTGCAGCGGACAAAACAATTCATACCGTCGTGCACGTAAAAAATGTCTCCCGACGAACCGTCAGTAATCCGATGATGGAATTTTTCTATGGTTATGGAGGACAGCAGCAACAAGAACAAGTAGGAACAGGTTCCGGTGTTATTATTTCTGAAGACGGATACATTGTAACCAACAATCACGTAATTAAAGATGCATCAGAAATTGAAATTACCTTAAACAATAAAAAATCGTACACTGCCAAACTTATAGGTACTGATTCTAAAATGGATATCGCATTATTAAAAATTAATGCTGATGAAAAACTTCCGTATACCGCTTTTGCAAATTCAGATGCTGTAAAAATCGGCGAATGGGTTTTGGCAGTCGGAAATCCATATAATCTGACTTCAACGGTAACAGCCGGTATCGTTTCGGCGAAAGCCAGAAATTTAGACACCAACGGAATTCAGTCCTTTATACAGACTGATGCCGCCGTAAACCCTGGAAACAGCGGTGGTGCATTGGTCAATACCAGAGGGGAATTAATTGGTATTAATACTATGATTTCTTCAATGACCGGCTCCTATGTTGGATACTCTTTTGCTGTTCCCTCTAATATTGCCAGAAAAATTATCGAGGATCTTATGGAATTCGGAAATGTTCAAAGAGGAATTTTAGGTGTTGAAGGAGGAGAATTAAATAGTACAGCCTCAAAAGAATTGGGAATTACTCAGACACAAGGTTTCTATGTTAAAAAAGTCACCAAAAATTCAGGAGCTGAAAAAGCAGGACTTGGAGCAGGAGATATTATTATAAAACTGGATGAACAAAATATTTCAACTTATGCAGATCTTTCAGGATATATCAATACAAAACGTCCAAATGATGTCGTAAGTGTAACCTATATTAAAGACGGAAAAACGAAAACTGTTCCTGTAACTTTAAGTAAAAATGAATTTTACAGTACCGAGTTTAAAGGAATCGAATTAGAAAATATTGATGCTGCTGATAAAAAGAAATTCCGAATTGATTATGGAGTAAAAATCAGAAGTATTACAAATGAAAATCTGATGCAGTATCAAAATGAGTTACAAGGCAATATTATTTTAAGTATTGATAATGTAAAAGCGACAAATGTTGAAACTGTTTCGAAACTTTTGAAACAAAAAGACGAAGGACAAAGTGTACGTATTGAAATGATCAATAAAGGAGGAGAAATCCTTAGAATTATTATTTGATTTATAGTCGCAGTTTTCAGTGACAGTATACAGTTTGTTTTTTAGACTAAAAACGGAGATTGTGACTGAAAACGAATCAAAAATCACCTCCTAAAAAGCCATCTTAAAAAATAAGGTGGCTTTTTTATTTTCAAAAATAAATGCTAAAATAGTTCACGAAATCGATTGAAATGGATACTTTTGCGCAAAATTTTAAAATAGGACTCTATATATTTTTTCAAATTTTCAATTATGAGCAAAAAAACTTTGTACCAAAAAGAAGTATCACTTCAAGTCGACCGAAGGAGAGCTGGTGTCGAATTAATTAAAATCATAAGTGATTTATGGTATGACAAATCCATCGAAATGGTTTTATTCAAAAATCAATTATTGGATAAAAATGTCAGCGACATTATCAACTTGCATCAGTATGCAGGTGAATTTGTCGGCAAACCCATCACCATTTTTGATTCTGTCGAAATAGCTCAGGTCATTTTATCATTAGATCTTCCTCCTGCAAAATTAGATTTGGGGAAATTAACGTACGAGTACCGTTTAGAAGATGAAAAATATCCGGATGCCAGATATTTTGTTCTGGACAAATTAAAAAAAGCAAAATCATCAGAGGAAATACAACCAAAAGACGTAGTTCTGTATGGCTTTGGAAGAATAGGTCGATTATTAGCACGAGAGCTAATGTCAAAAACCGGAAAGGGAAATCAATTACGTCTGAGAGCAATTGTAACCCGCGATACCAACGACGCTAATAGTTTAGAGAAAAGAGCTTCTTTATTACGTTATGATTCCATTCACGGAGACTTTCAGGGTTCTGTAACTACAGATCCCAAAAATAATGCCTTGATCATCAATGGAACTACAGTTCATATGATTACCGCAAATTCACCGGAAGAAATAGATTACACACAATATGGAATCAATGACGCATTGGTTATTGACAACACAGGAGTTTTTACGACAGAAGCCGCTTTAAAAAGACACTTAACGTCAAATGGTGTTAGTAAAGTTTTACTGACTGCTCCCGGAAAAGGAGTCCCTAATATTGTTCATGGTGTAAATCATAACGATTACAATCCTGATGAAATCGATATTTTTTCTGCAGCATCTTGCACTACAAATGCGATCACGCCGGTTTTAAAAGCTATTGAAGATACTCTTGGAGTTGTAAAAGGTCATTTAGAAACCATTCATGCGTATACCAATGATCAGAATTTAGTGGATAATATGCACAAAAAATACCGTCGTGGAAGGGCTGCAGCCTTAAATATGGTCATTACAGAAACTGGTGCAGGAAGTGCGGTAGCAAAAGCATTACCATCGCTGGAAGGAAAATTAACGTCTAATGCGATACGAGTTCCAGTACCAAACGGTTCGTTGGTAGTTCTGAATTTAGAAGTTAAAAAAGGAACAAGTATTGCCGCGATTAATAAAATAATGAAAAAATATGCTCTGGAAGGAGAATTGGTAGAGCAGATTAAATATTCCCTAAACAACGAATTAGTTTCATCTGATATTGTTGGGACTTCAGCACCATCTATCTATGACAGTAATGCTACAATTGTCTCTAAAGACGGAAAAAGCATAGTGTTATATATTTGGTACGACAATGAATATGGCTACAGTCACCAGGTGATTCGTTTAGCCAAATATATTGCCAAAGTAAGACGTTTCACTTACTATTAATATAAACCAAAACCAATTATTGCTTAAAACCATCAGATATTCTGGTGGTTTTTTGTTTTCATCAGATGGGTAAAACGGTCGTGCTTTTAACTTCAGAAATAACAAAAACAGTATTTATCAGAGAAACTTCAGGTAAAACAGATAATTTTTTCTGATGAAAATGATGATAGCTTTCCATATCCGGAATAATAATTTTAAGCATATAATCAAAGTTCCCGGAAACATAATTGCATTCTACCACTTCAGGCAAATTCAAAATCGACTGATTAAAACCTTCAGAAGTATCATAGGTTTGTTTGGTTAAGGTAACCTGACAATAAACAGTGAGATTATTTCCTAATTTTTTCTTGTTTAAAATCGATACATATTTCTCAATAACTCCCTCTTTTTCAAGACGTTTCACGCGATCATGAACCGGTGTTAACGATAAATTGATCTTGTTTGCAATGTCTTTTAAGGTGTAGTGCGCATCTTCCTGTAAAAGACGTAGGATTTTTTTGTCAGTTTCATCTAAAGCCATAACGAAAACGTTTTAAATTTTGATTGAAAAAAAGTCATTTTTTCTCTTTCCGAAGACAATAGCGCTTTCAAAAAGAAAAATTTTCTGTAAAAATACTAAATAAAATAATATTTTCTTATTTATCAGCGAATTATCAATAATATATTCTCTAACTGTAAATTTGTAAAAAACAATTTCACAAAACAAAAAAATATAACAATATGATAATAGGTGTTCCAAAAGAAATTAAGAATAACGAAAATCGTGTAGCAGTAACTCCAGCCGGTGTTTCTGAAATGAAAAAACACGGTCATGTAGTTTACGTTCAGGCAACTGCAGGTTTAGGTAGTGGTTTTGCTGATAAAGAATATGAAGAGGCAGGTGCAACAGTTTTGGCAACTATCGAAGAAGTATATGCTATTGCTGAAATGATCATTAAAGTAAAAGAACCAATTGCTTCTGAATATCCATTAATCAAAAAAGATCAATTACTTTTCACCTATTTTCACTTTGCTTCCTCTGAAGAATTGACTCATGCCATGTTGGAAAAAGGCGCAGTGTGTTTAGCTTATGAAACTGTAGAAAAAGCAGACCGTAGTTTACCTTTATTAGTTCCAATGTCTGAAGTTGCAGGTCGTATGGCTATTCAGCAAGGAGCTAAATACCTTGAAAAACCATTAAAAGGAAGAGGAATTCTTTTAGGTGGTGTTCCGGGTGTTCCACCGGCAAAAGTTTTAGTATTAGGTGGCGGAATCGTTGGAACGCAAGCAGCTAAAATGGCTGCTGGTCTTGGAGCTCAGGTTACTATTATGGATTTGAGTTTGCCACGTTTACGTCAGCTAGATGATATTATGCCAGCGAATGTAAGTACAGAAATGTCTAATCATTATAACATCACCAGAGCAATTGCAGATGCAGATTTGATTGTTGGTGCTGTGTTAATCCCAGGAGCAAAAGCGCCTCACTTAATTACTCGTGATATGCTAAAATTAATGCGTCCGGGAACTGTTGTTGTTGACGTAGCAGTAGATCAGGGTGGTTGTATAGAGACTTGTACCCCGACAACTCACGAGAACCCTACTTTTATTATTGATGATATTGTTCACTACTGTGTAGCTAATATGCCAGGAGCTGTTCCTTATACATCTACTTTAGCTTTGACAAATGCAACTTTACCATACGCATTGCAATTAGCAAACAAAGGATGGGAAAAAGCTTGTGCTGAAAATGAAGAATTGAAAAAAGGATTAAATGTTGCTAATGGAAAAATCCTTTACAAAGGAGTTGCAGAAGCTTGGAATCTTCCTTTTAACGAAGAATTAGTGTTAGCAAACGCATAGTGCTGACATTAAATAAGTGCTTACTAAAACACTGAATTTAAAAGGCTTTTCTTAATTGAAAAGCCTTTTTTATATTACAGTAAAATTATTTAGTAAAACCGCTTTACTATTTTTTAGCAGGAATTATTTCTTTTTCATTTAAAATTTCCTGCAGTACTTTAGCTTCAGTACCATTAGGAAAAGCAACCTTTATTTTTTGAGCAATTGTTGGTGCAATTTCAGTGATCGCTTTTTTATCGTAAGATTCTCCCTTTTTGATATGCCATCCGTAAAAAATTGCGGGAACATGGGTGTCATAGCTATAAGGTGTTCCGTGCGATGTTCCTGTAGTTGAATATTCGATGTCTCCAGGTTTGTCAATAATAACTAAATCTCCATTTTGAGTTACATCATAACCTTTTGCAACAAAGTTTAAATAATAATCATTTCCGGAATTAGCCATTATTTCCTCTTCTGTATAGACTTTTTTAACCTGTGGCTGTGCAATTAAAAATTCTTTAAAAGCCTTTTTAACATTTATCAGATCTAATCCTTTTTCTTTAATAAGCTGTTTATTGAAGAATACATTAAAATTAGAATAATTGGAAATTAAATCTACTCCGAAAGTTAAAGTTGAAAAATCCTGCATGCTTTTCTTGACGTCTTTTGAAGGATAATTATCAACATTGTATTTATGATCTTTTAAATAGATTACGTTTTCAGCACCAGCGTGATCTGCGGTCAGGAAAAGTAAGTAATTATCTTTTCCAACAGTTTTATCAAGATAATTTAAAAAGTCAGCGATAGTCTGATCCAATCTCAAATACGTATCCTGAAGTTCCATAGAACGAGGTCCTAGTAAGTGACCTACATAATCTGTAGAAGAAAAACTTACGGTCAGGAAATCGGTAACGTTATCCTTACCCAGACCTTCGCTTTCAATTGCTTTCATAGCGAACTCTGCCAATAAATCGTTCCCATAAGGAGTAGCTCTTAAAATACCGGCATCGTTTTTTTCATACATTTTTTTCAAATCATATGGAAAAACCGGCGCTGCACTGCCGTATAATTTTCCTTCATACGGATTATTATCCGGTAAACTCTCGTTATATGTCCCTGCTGGTTTAAATAAATCCCACCCTTTATTAATATAAGACAAATAGTGCTTCTCATTATTAAATTGAGTAACCCAATCAGGTAGTTTATCACCATAAAAAGTACTGGAAATAAAAGAACCCGTTTTACTATACCAAAAAGCCCAATTTGCAAAATGCCCTGCAGGTAAAATGGCACCACGATCTTTTAAACTAATACCAATAACCTTTCCGGTAAAATTGGTAGCCATTCTTACTTCGTCAGTAATAGTAGTAGCTTGCAGGTTTTTAGGAGACATAGCTCCCTCTTCAATTGTACCGTCACCAAGAATTTTAACAGATGCATCATCTGTACAATACATTTCTTTACCAAGTGTTCTGCTAAACCATTCGTTCCCAACAATACCGTGTATTGCAGGAGTAGTGCCTGTATAAATAGAAGCGTGTCCCGGAGCAGTATAGGTTGGCATATAATTATAATGCATATTTTGAAAAGTATATCCATTATTCATCAGTCGCTTAAATCCATTTGGAGAAAAATCATCAGAAAATCGATATAAATATTCCATTTTCATTTGATCTACTACAATACCTACTACCAGCTTCGGGCGCTGTTGAGCACTTAAATTTGAGATAACAAATAATGTCAACAATACAATACTTTTTTTCATATGTAAATTATAATATTTACTACAAAAATACAGATTCACATTTAGATAGGCTAACCCACTATAATTTAAAACCTAAAATTGATTATAATTTAACAGAATGCATCTCCATCATATCCTCATTTATTGTTTATGAGCGTTTCCCTGTGGGCCGGGCTCTTCACTAAATCTTTTGCGGGATTGGTTTGGGGGACTTTAAGAGATTTACGTTCCCCGCAAAAGGATATCGCT
>NZ_SLWA01000013.1 GCF_004345565.1 Flavobacterium circumlabens
TCACAATCACGAGATTTGATTGGTTCGATTTATCCTGAAAAATTTACGATTTCAGAAAATCAGCTTCGAACCACAAGAGTTAATGAAGTTGTTAGCGTTATCTATCTCATTAACAGTAGAATATCAACAAATAAAAAAGGGACAAAGAAGACTTTTTCTTCTTTGTCCCATGTAGTAGCGGGAACAGGACTCGAACCTGTGACCTTCGGGTTATGAGCCCGACGAGCTGCCTACTGCTCTATCCCGCGATGTTTCGGGTGCAAAGATACGCCGATTTATGAGAAAAACAACGAAAACTTTAAAAAATGTTTTATTTTCTGTATTGAGTTGATATGATTACCTTTGCACCCTAGACCGTAGGTCGAATTGTACGGAGTAAAAATAAATATTACGCAAATGTCACATAAAGCAGGTTTTGTAAACATCATAGGGAATCCAAACGTTGGAAAATCAACATTGATGAACGCCTTTGTTGGAGAAAGATTATCAATCATTACATCAAAAGCACAAACAACACGCCATCGTATTCTTGGAATCGTAAATGGCGAGGATTTTCAACTTATATTATCGGATACTCCCGGGATCATCAAACCGGCTTATGAAATGCAGGAATCGATGATGAACTTCGTGAAATCGGCATTTGAAGATGCTGATATCCTGGTTTACATGGTAGAGATAGGGGAGCAGGACTTAAAAGACGAAGCCTTCTTTAACAAAATTATCCACGCTAAAATTCCGGTTTTATTATTGTTGAATAAAATTGACAATTCAAATCAGGAACAACTGGAAGAGCAGGTTGCTTTTTGGACGGCTAAAGTACCAAACGCAGAGATTTTTCCAATTTCAGCCTTGCAGAATTTTAATGTACCGGAAGTTTTCGGAAGAATCATAGAATTGTTACCGGAATCACCGGCGTATTATCCAAAAGATCAGTTAACAGACAAACCGGAACGTTTTTTCGTAAACGAAACCATCCGTGAGAAAATCTTATTGAATTACAGTAAAGAGATTCCATATGCAGTTGAAATCGTGACTGAAGAATTTTTTGAAGATGAAAATATTATCAGAATCCGTTCAATCATTATGGTAGAACGCGAAACCCAAAAAGGAATCATCATAGGACATAAAGGCGCCGCTTTGAAAAAAGTAGGTACCGAAGCCCGTGCCGATCTGGAAAAATTCTTCGGAAAACAAATCCACATTGAATTGGTTGTAAAAGTGAATAAAAACTGGAGAAGCAACGCGAACATGCTGAAACGATTTGGGTACAATCAATAGTTTTATTTGTTTCAGGTTTCAAGTTGAAATGCGAAATTGTCCCGGTTAAATTGTTTCAGGTTTCAAGTTTTTGAAATGTGAAATGATAAACGAAAAAATTCTTGTAACCTGATGGCCTAGCCCAGATGGAAGCGGCATCCTTTTTCTGGCTTCTTTAGCCAGGAAAAGATAAAGCGGACAGCTGGAAAGAGCTCCTTAAAATAACAGGAAAAATAATAAAAAACTTAGGTACTTAGAAACTTAGCGACTTAGCCACTTTTTTACCTACCTTTGCAAAAAATTAAAATAAAGCATTTTGGATTTATAAGTGATAGAATTTTAGGGAACTAAAAATCTAAAAGCTGTAATCCAAAATCTAAAATTCAAAAAAATGAATAACATTGTTGCGATAGTAGGAAGACCTAATGTAGGGAAATCAACCCTTTTTAATAGGCTGATACAAAGAAGAGAAGCTATTGTAGATTCAGTTTCCGGAGTTACCAGAGACAGAAACTACGGTAAAAGCGAGTGGAACGGAAAAGAGTTTTCTGTAATTGATACCGGCGGATATGTTCGCGGAAGTGATGACGTATTTGAAGGTGAAATCCGTAAACAAGTGGAGCTTGCTATTGATGAAGCAGATGTTATTATTTTTGTGGTAGATGTTGAGGAAGGGATTACACCAATGGATGATGTAGTTGCACGCTTGTTGCGTAAGGTGACGAAACCAGTTTTATTGGCTGTGAACAAGGTAGATAATGCGATGCGTGAGAAAGACGCATTGGAGTTTTACAATCTTGGTTTAGGAGACTATTTTACTTTTGCGAGTATTTCAGGAAGCGGAACCGGAGATTTATTAGATGCTCTAATTGAATCTTTCCCGGTAAAACCGGAGCCTGTTCAGGAAGAAGTAGTTTTACCTCGTTTTGCTGTTGTGGGACGTCCAAATGCCGGAAAATCAAGTTTTATCAATGCATTAATTGGTAAAGAACGTTTTATGGTTACCGATATTGCAGGAACTACACGTGATGCAATTGATACCAAATTTGACCGTTTTGGTTTTGAGTTTAACTTAGTGGATACTGCAGGAATCCGTCGTAAAGCGAAGGTGAAGGAAGATTTAGAATTTTATTCTGTAATGCGTTCGGTTCGTGCGATTGAGCATGCAGATATTTGTATATTGGTTATCGATGCAACCCGTGGATTTGAAGGTCAGGATCAGAGTATTTTCTGGCTGGCAGAGAAAAACCGTAAAGGTGTTGTAATCCTGGTAAACAAATGGGACTTGGTAGAAAAAGATACCATGTCTACACGTGATTACGAAGAAAAAATCAAAAAAGAATTAATGCCTTTTACAGATGTGCCAATTTTGTTCGTCTCAGCTTTGACGAAACAGCGTTTATTGAAAGCACTGGAAGCTACGGTTCAGGTTTTTGAAAGCAGAAAACAAAGAATCCCAACTTCTAAATTCAACGAATTTATGTTGAAAGTGATCGAGGCTTATCCGCCGCCGGCAACAAAAGGAAAGTACGTGAAAATTAAATATTGTATGCAGTTGCCAACATTGACTCCTCAGTTTGTGTTTTTCGCCAATATGCCACAGTACGTTAAGGAACCGTATAAGAGATATCTTGAAAATAAGATTAGAGAAAATTGGGACTTTTCAGGAGTGCCAATCGATATTTATATCAGAGAGAAATAAAATTCTCTTTCAGAAAGATAAAAAGCAACATTTTCAAATTTGAAAATGTTGCTTTTTTGTTTTAGGTCATTCATATCAGTTAACCATTATAAAAGAATAATTGCTCTTCTGGCCAGCTTCCATCAGAATCACCATAATCACCATTGTGTTTTCTGGTAGAGGAATAAAGCCTTACGATGTAAGTACAGCGTGCCATAGTCGGCGGATTGTTAATTTCAGAACTGGCATTGGTTCTTTGATCCACTAGGACAGGATTATCAATTACACCATCATTGATATAGGTTTCGTCAGTATCGCTATTCTTTTTTATTGTTAAAGAGCAGGTCGATAAATAGGGATGGTATAAGGTATATTTCAGATGTATAATTCCGGTAATCGGACTGCAAAGGGTACTGTCTTCCAGTTCTTTAATGGCTAGCTTTTTGTATATCGGATTATTATTAATTACAATAGAATTCAGCGTTTTTCCATCGCCTCCAATCACTCCAAAATCATTACTAGCTTTATTTATTACCTCACGGATTTCAAATCGTATGGCAATTTTTTCCATATCAATTTTGTTTGCATCAGGAACAATTTGCCCTGCATTAAAAATATTCGGAACATTTGGCTCCGTCGTTAACGTAGTGGTATCTAATGAAATTAATGTATCTTCTTCTATAACATTGTACAGCGCTAAATCTGCGGGCGTTAAACCAACGCTAATTAAGGTTCTCTCAATGGCATGATTGACATCAAACCAGCCTTCAGGATCAAAATCACTTTGATCGCTTTCCACAAAAATTTCATTAAGAAGAGGAGCAGGAACGATACGGCTTAATTTAGAAACAGTGCTTTTAACAAACAAGCCAGGGGTCACACCAACAGTTTTAGTAAAATTTGCTTCGGGAAGGCTGGCCGCAGTATTTAAATCGGTTGTATGGCTAACTCTAAAACGATATTCGATTGGATAACCCGAGGCTGATTTTAAAGCTGCCTGTCCCGTTAAACGTATCGTTGAAAATAAAACGTTCTTACCTGAACCGGCAAAACCATTAACATCAAAATCATGAATACCTGTGCCGTAAGAAGAACTGAACGCATTTCCAATTCCTGACCACGCACTGGGAAAAGTTTCTTCGGGACGAGTCACCGCTATTTCTGAACATAAATTGACACATAGGCAGTAGCCCACATTTTTGCGTGCATCTGCTTTGGTTTCGTCAATTAATTTAGTTCCGGCCAATTCGGCTTTAAAGTAAACATCCGGACCACTTTCGAAGGAAAGAAAATTGGGATCGGTTTCTACATTGATCCACGGAGATAAAAAGGTCTTTTTAAAATCTGCAGCCGAATAATCGATTCTAAAATGTCCGTTAGCATCCGTTGTTGCAGCTCCTAAAGTATCATCGGTCAGGAAATCGGCATCCATTGCCGTAACTGTTGCATTGGCGATAGGTTTATTTGTTTTGCAGTTCATCAAATGGCCGCAAATAACCCACGCATCAAAGAAGTGACCTCTAATGTAACACCACCATTTATGAGCAATGGTATAATTCCATCTGGAATTTTGGTCTTGTGCTTGTTTTTCAAGCTCTGATTTCATCGCTAAAGTAGTGATATGAAATTGTACCAGTTCCTCTCTTTTTGGTTTGGGATGTTTTGGCGGAACGGAACCACAGACAAAATCAATATCGAAATCTGAATTCAGGTATCTTTCGTTAATTTCAAACTCAAAATCTCCATTTATATCCGTTGTTTTTTTGTCTATAAGTAATCCTTTTCTTTGTTCTGCTTCTTCTTTGGTAACTACATGAAATGCGTCTTTTGCATTAGCAGGTGAATCTGGTAAACGGGTTTCTTTATACGGCAGGTATAATAAAACGTCAACATTTGATATAAATTCGCGACAGTCTTCGCAAACATATCCCCTTAAGGAACCTTTAAAAATAGTGTTCATAATTATTTGTTTTTAAATTGCCTACTCTAATCAGTTTTCGACTTTTCTGTCATACTCTTTTTAGGATTTTCTGAACGCTCCTTATTTTTTAAATTATTGATAACAAAGGTTCTGTATTTTGATACAATAGAGATCAGGCTAAATACCGTTTTTAATTGGGCAATTTTCCCCTTTTTTTTTTGATTTAAAATATTGTTTTTCAGGTTTTTATATTGAAATTGCCTTGGGTAAAAAAGATTTTCAGCAGAGTTTTTCAAATGTCTTTTCAGAAGGATTAAATAAATGTTAAAGTCATAATTAAACCTTTTCTTTTTTTTGTAGTCTTACTATTCAAATCAATTATCTTATGACCAGACTGTCTTACCTTGTCTTCTTTTTTCTAGCCTGTTTTTCTGCAAGTGCTCAAAATGATATTACTATTAAAGGGACTATAATTGATATCAATACACAATTGCCTCTCGAAATGGCTACCATGTATTTTACGACTGTAAAAGATTCTACTGTACTTGAATATGCTACTACGGATAAGAATGGCGTTTTCAGGATTAATACTAAAAAAATTGAAAAACCAGTTTTCTTAAAAGTGAATTATATGGGATATCAGCCTTTGGTTGAAGAACAAAAGGAACTTTTGGAAAGTAAGGATTTCGGGAAATTATACCTGCTTGAAAGTGTAAATGCCCTGGATAATGTGGTCATCAAAACAGAAGCACCTCCCATTACCATCAAAAAAGATACTTTAGAATTTAATGCCGCTTCCTACAAAGTACGTCCGGATTCTAATGTAGAAACCTTATTGAAACAATTGCCCGGATTTGATGTGGATAACGATGGTAAAATAACCGTAAACGGAAGGGAAGTGACACAGCTTCTGGTGAACGGAAAAACTTTTTTTGATAAAGATGGCGCCATTGCCTTAAAAAATCTGCCTGCGGAAATCATAAAGAAAATTCAGGTTTCGGATTTTAAGACTAAAAAAGAAGAACTCTCTAAACAGGAATCAACTTCAGATTATTCGAGTATTAATATCACTATCGACGAAAAGAAAAATAAAGGATTCTTTGGAAAAATCCTCGGCGGATATGGCTCTGACGATCGTTATGAAAGCAGTCTGATTCTGAACTTCTTTAAAAATAAACAAAAGATAAGTGTTCTGGCCTCCTCTAATAATATCAACTCTACGGGATTTTCGCAGGATGAGGTATTTGATAATATGGGTGGCGGAAGAAATAGTAAGACCAGTTCTAAGGGTTCAGGTTCCGGAAGCGGGAAAGGAATTACGCAATCGAATCTGGCCGGAATTAATTATTCAGATGACTGGACGGAAGATCTGGAATTTATGAGCAGTTATAATTTTTCGAATTCGGTTAATAAAAACGAAAGCAAGTCCAATCAGGTTAGTTTTTTGCCAACAGGAAATATCCTGACGGCTGCAGATTCAAAAACCAGAAATGAAAACACCGGGAATAATGCTAATTTTGAATTAGAATATAAAATCAACCCTACAACCCGACTGGTTGTGGCTCCGAAACTAAATGAATCACATGCTAACAGCAAGTCGTCGTCTTCCACTTTTTCGGAAGATGAAAATGGACAGTCTTTAAACGAAAGTACTGCAGATTCGTACAACGAAAGCTCAAATACCAATTTTTCCAATAGTATTAATTTCAATAAAACTTTTGAAAAAGCAGCACGTAACCTGAGTTTGGTTTTCAACAACAGCAATTCAAGAAGTGATTCAAACGGATTTAATGTTTCTGAGACCATTTTTTATCAGGACAACAAACCCAATGATGAAAGAAACCAGAACAGCAAAAATAACAGCAGTTCAGATTCGTATTCTTTTGATGTGGAATACACAGAACCCGTTACGGATTCGCTCAGAATTAGATTTGGTTCTAATCTGGATTGGGCAAGTAGCGTAAACGATGCTAAAACGTTCAATTTTAACGCAGCAACCGATTCTTATTCGGATTTGAATGAATCGCTGACGAATTATACCACTTCAAGTCAAAATTCGATAAGTCCTAAATTTGGGATTACGTGGCAGAAAAGTAAATTCACCCTGAACATGAATTCGAAAACGTCAATTATTGGTTATGATAATTACTCTTTATACCAAAATAAGGAGACTGATCTGAATAAAAAATATGCTTTGCCTTTTGGAAACCTTCAGCTTCGATATAAATTCAGCCGATCAAAAAACCTGACATTTAGATACGATTATTCGAACGCACTTCCGTCTGCAGTTCAGTTAATGCCGGTGCTGAATCTGACGAATCCGTTAAATACCTTAATTGGTAACCCAGATCTGGATCCGATTGAAAAAAATACGGCCAGTATCGATTTTAAAAATTTCGATTTCCGTACGCGATCCGGTTATAGCTTATATGTAAAGGGGGATTACTACAATAATGATGTAGTTTCTACTTCTATTTACGATGATAGCGGAAAGAGAACAACAACCTATGCCAATATTTCCGGAACTTATATTGCTTCCGTTGGTGCCAATTGGAATCAGTCTGTAAAAAGAGATGCTCACGCTTTGAGATACGGCTTTGGAATCAACGGAAGTTATTCCTTTGATAAAGGATATACAAATGCAGTCATTTATACGGCTAAATCTACAGCAGTAACGCCAAGAGTTTACCTGACTTACGAATACGGAGATTTGCTCACGATTTCGCCATCGTACAGTTTATCTTATAATGAAACCAAATATGAGAACTTTACCAGGGATGCAAGCTCAAATGTAGTACACAGAATCAATTTGCAGACCACTTCGTACTGGCCGGCCAATCTGATTTTTGGAAATGATTTCGGTTACAATTACAATTCAAATATTTCAGGTGATTTCAAGAAAGATTTTTTCTTATGGAATACCAGTTTGTCGTATGGCTTTTTTGATAAAAAAATCTACGCAAAAGTAAAAGTATATGATATTCTGAATCAAAATCAGAGTGCTGTAAGAACCATTTCTGCAACCTCAATTCGGGATGAAGAGAATACCGTTCTAAAAAGATATGTAATGTTTTCCTTGTCTTATAAAATTGGAAATTTTGCCTCGAAAGAAAAAGAATCAAAAAGAAGACAAAGGGAAATGTAAAAATTTAAGCTTTTGTTTTTCGGTTAATCCGATGATATACCGTAAATCGGATAATATCACGATCGTAAAAATCAAGACCGCCTGCACGTCTCTGAAAGCTTTTTAAATAGCCCAGTTCTAATCCGATATTGGGATTGAAATGATAGCGTAAGGCAATGTAAAAGCGGTTTTGATCGAAGGTATTTCTTTTATTGTCTTTCCCGTAATTGAATAAAATTTCATCAGAAATAGTTCCTTTTATGCTGCGTTTGTCTTTTTCCCAAAGAGTAAACATCGACTGTAATCGGTATCTGAATCGAAAGGAAAAAGAATAATCGTCCAGTAGTTCCGTTTTAGTCGCTTTTTGAATAAAACGTTCTTCAAGCTGTAAACGGTTATGGAAAGTGATTTTTGCTTTATCAGTAATAAAGGTAATATCCTGCTGGCCCCGGTATTCCGGAACTGAAAAATTAGGGTCGGTATAAGGATCTTGTGTGTTGACATTAAAATAAGCAAATCCACCACCTAAATCTATTATTTTAGTGGCTCTGTAACGCCCCTGAATACGTATCACAAAAAGATTTTCATGAACAGGATTGACAAAACTGCGATTGTCAAACTCAGAGTGAATGGCCCATTTTTCAGTTAGAGGAAAGATATTGTAGTACCGAATCCAGGTCAGGGTTTGTTGATCCGTCTTTGTCTGAGCCAGCAAAAAGGGACTTGTAAACCCTAAAAGGAATACTATTTGGAGGATTTTCATCTAATCTGTATAAATTCAGGCTGCGAATATAGGCAAACCCGATAGTATTTACAGAAATTAAGATAGGTTTTTAAATTCGTTTTGAAAGCTATTTTGTGATTTTCAATACAGATCTCTTATAAAAAAACGGGATACGTTTTAGATGACGCATCCCGTTAATTGCTATTAACAAAAAAACAAAATTGTTTACAGAGAATATTTTAAAGTGATACCGTAGGTTCTCTGATCGCCTAAAACACCTGCATATTGTCCTGTATTTCCTCCTGCAGGTAATAATTGCTCATAATAATCCTTGTTCAGAAGGTTACGTCCCCAGAACTGAACTGATAATCCCTGAGAAGCACGGAAACCTAAACGCGCATTAAAAAGGGCATATCCCTGAACTACTAAATATTTTGAAGCAGAAGGACTTGATGAAAATTCAGAACGAGCATAAGAATCAACTGCTACGAAAACTTTCCCTGCATTTCCGAAGAATCTTGCATTATCAGAAAGTTCACCGCCTAAAGATCCTGCCCATCTTGATGCACCAGGTAAATTAGTTCCTGAAACGTCTTTAAACGCTACTGAAGCTCCTGTTTCTTCTAAAGGAAGCGGTGCATTGGTAAACTTCACATATGTACCGTCTGTATAAGTTGCGGCTCCATTGATCGTTAAATGCTGGCTCACAACAAAACTCGCATCCAGTTCAACACCTCTTACACGAACTTTATCAGCATTGGCAAGATAACCGCGATTGACACCTAATTCTGCTGCCTGAACGTTAGTTTGGAAATTTTTAATGTCCGTATTAAAGAACGTTAAATTAAAAATTGAGTTTTTAAAAGGAGACGTTTTTACGCCAACTTCATAATGATTTACTTCTTCCGGTTTAATTACGGCAAGTTCCAATAAAGGAGCACCAGCTGAATTGGTTGGAAGTCCCGCTACATTGACACCAACCGGTTTGTAACTTTTTGCAAAAGTAGCATAAGCATTGATTTTGTCTGTAGCTTTAAAAGAAACTGTTAAGTTTCCGGAGAAATCGGTATTGTCTGTATTTGATGCAAAAGCCTGGTCGCTGTACACTTGTTTTTTCAAAGCAAGTAATGCCGGATCTGTTGTTTGTAATCCTCCGTAAGTGGTACGGGTGTAATCTGCATCTTTTTTATCAAAGTTATAACGTAAACCTGGCAGTACATGTAAACGTTCTGTAATAGCCCAGTCCAATTGGCCAAATACGGCTGCACTTGATGCTCTTATACGGGCATCTGTTTTGATTCCGTATCCTTCAAAAAGACCCGGAGTTTTCCATAAATTGCTTGTAGAACTTTGAGAGAATCTCCATTGTGCATTTCCGGATTCTTCCGTACCATTGGTTTGTGAAGTCTGATCAATAAAGAATACACCCACAACGCCGCTCAATTTGGAGCTAAGCTGACCTGCATAACGAACTTCTTGTGTAAATTGTGTCTGTCTTGTAGGGTTTTGAGATAAGGCTAATACCTGCAATCCTGTAAAATCCCTGTCATTTGAAGGATCCCAATTCCAAAAACGCCAGGCCGTAGTAGACGTAAGTGTTCCACTTCCGATTTTAGTATCAATGTTAAGAGAAATACCGCCCATATCCTGTCCGGAACGCCAAGGCGTATCATGATCAATTTTACGGTCAAAAGCATTCTGACTTGGTAATTGGTAATTTAAATCGGCTATAATCGCATTAAATTGACGGTAAGGAGCACGTTGAGTAGGAGCAACACCCGCAACAACCTGTGCATATCCGTCAGGACGCTGTGTTGTAATGTCTGCTGCCAGTATAATATTTGTATTTTCTGTAGGAGTATAAAGTAATTGACCTCTAATTCCCTGATTGTTGAGTGTATTTGTAGCTCTTCCTGTAGCAACATTGTCAATTAGACCATCACGTTGTGTGCCTGAAAAAGACAAACGACCCGCTATTTTTTTACCCAAAGCTCCTGTAACAGATGCTTTTGCCTGTAAAAAAGCATAATTTCCGTAACTCACTTCAAAGTCTGCACCAGAGGTAAAACTTGGTTTGCGTGTCGTAATATTAAAAGCTCCCGAAGTCGTGTTTTTACCAAACAACGATCCTTGTGGTCCGCGCAATACTTCAATTTGTTCTATATCAATAAAATCAAGTGTTGTGGCAGCCGGACGGGCATAATAAACACCGTCAACATAAAAACCAACACCAGGATCGATTCCGTCATTGGTAAGTCCGAAAGGTGAACCTAAACTTCTGATATTGATTCCTGTATTTCTTGGATTTGAAGAGTACAATTGAACAGATGGTACCAGTTCCTTGATACGATTTACGTTGAAAGCACCCGTTTGCTCAGCCTGTTTACCCGTAATAACCGAAACGGCAATTGGCACATCCTGAACTTTTTCGATACGGCGTCTTGAAGAAACGACTACTTCTACCAGTTTATTTTCTTCGTTAAGAGTTACCAGTAAAGGAGTTGCCGGTAAAGAAGAAACATTGTATTCTGCTGTTGTGTAACCTGTGTATTGAATTAAAAGGGTTAAAGGAAGCTTTCCTTGTGTATTGATGCTGAATTTTCCGCTGGCATCTGTAATGGTACTGAAAGTAGTTCCTTTTATTACAACATTGGCAGCTTCTAAAGGGATGTTTTCATTTGTTGTTACTACACCTTCTATGTTTTGAGCGAATGAGATGGAGAATACTAAAAGAGATAATAGGGTAAATATATTTTTTATAGACGTTTTCATTTTATATTAAGTATATGTGATTAGTATAATTTAAATTAAATTTTTTTTACCAACACATACACATTAAAGAAGAATGGTTTTTCACTGTTGTGAATTGACTATTTTGCAAAAGATTTTTCGATACATCTGACAGACTGGAATGTACTTTCATAGGTTAGAATTTTGGAATTGTTTGTTAATTTTTTTTGCAAATATATATAAATTCTATAAATATAGTATAGTTTAGAAAATATTTTTTTATTTCTTCACCAGTGAGGCAATAGTGATCCCTTCCATAGCTTTTAAAGTTTTGTCTCTAATAAGCACTAAACCATGATGCAGGCTACATTCTGACTCAGTTTTACAATCGGAGCAGGGTTCGTAAAAGTTTAACGAAGCACAAGGTAAAAGCGCAATTGCACCGTCAAATAAACGATGAATTTCAGCCAAAGTGATATCATTTTTAGATTTTATCAGATAATATCCGCCAAATTTTCCCTGCTTACTGCTCACAAAACGCCCTCGTTTCAGATCCAGTAAAATCTGCTCTAAAAACTTTTTGGGAATGTTGGCACCATCCGCAATTTCTATTGTTTTAGAAATGTGATTTTCGTCCTGTTCTGCTAAATAAAGTAAGGCTTTAAGGGCATATTTTGCTTTATGTGATAACATCTGTATTGAATTATGAATTATAAATTATGAATTATAAGTTTTGACTGCGACTGTAAACCGTGACTGAATACTGCGACTAAAACCCTACCAGCCTCCGCTAGAGCCTCCACCTGAGAAACCTCCACCGCCAAAACCACCGCCGAAGCCTCCACCGCCACCACCTGATGATCCGCCTCCAAAGCCACCGAATCCGCCACCGCCTCCGCTTCTGCCAAGACTACTTAACAGAATTACATCCATCAGGCTCGGACCTCCGCCATTATTGCCTGAATTTCCTCCTCCGCCACGTTTATTTCGGGACAGTAAAATTAACACAATTACAACAATTATGATAAAGGGCAATATGGGGAAACTTTTTCCTTTGGCTTGTTTTCGCTCTCCTTTGAATTTTCCTTTAAAAACATCGATTATAGCATCAGTTCCTTTGTCCAGTCCGTTGTAAAAACTTCCGGCTTTAAATTCCGGAATAATTATATTTCGAATTATAGTTCCTCCAAGTCCGGCTGTTAAACGATCTTCAACTCCGTAGCCGGGATTGATCGCTATTTTCTTTTCGGCTTTAGCCAATAAAATAATAACCCCGTTGTCTTCTTTTGCTGTTCCTCCAATTCCCCAGGTTTGTCCCCATTTGGTTGCTAACTGGCTGACATCTTCACCCTTTAGGCTCTCAATGGTAATGACAACTATTTGAGTGGTAGTAGAGTCAGAATACCGTATTAGCTTTTCTTCTAATTGTGCTTTTTCCGTTTTACTTAAAACGTTGGCATAGTCATAAACTGACGTCTGAAAACTTGGTTTTTCCGGAATTGTAAATTGTGCAAAAATACAAGTAGAGGTAAAAAAGGCTATAAACAGAAAGGATAATTGAAAAATTCCTTTTGAATTGGATGTTTTGTTTGGGAAAATTTTCATTTATTTAACCTTTTGAGATTTCGTTAGATAATTCGTTTGTATCGCCGTCAGACCAAGGGAAATATTTTTTCAGTTGTTCCCCCGCATTCAGGATGCCGTCAACAATACCTTGTTTAAAATTTCCTGATTTAAATTGTTCCGCCATTGCATCTTTGGTACAATCCCAAAAATCGGTTGCAACAACATCATTTATACCTTTATCGCCGCAAATGGCAAAGGTTTTATCTTCGACAGCAAAATAAAATAAAACCCCGTTTTGTAATTGGGTTTCATCCATTTTTAATTCATGAAAAAGTTCTAAAGCTCTTTCAAACGGAGCTTTAGAACTAGTCTTTTCTATGTGTACTCTAATTTCGCCAGAAGTATTTTTTTCGGCCACGCGAATCGCTTCAACAATTATTAGTTCTTCATCCTTGGTTAAAAAATCTTCTACTTTTGACATTGAAATTATTTTAGAGTTTAGATTTCAGATTTTAGATTTCAGACTGAATCTGAAATCTAAATCGTTAATCAAAAATATTAAATCTTATTTAGAATTTTACTTCAACTGGTTTGTCAGCTCCTGTAACTGCTTCGAAATATGGTTTTTCTTTGTAATCTAAGAACCATTTGTTTGGTATAGAAAGGATATAACCGTTATATTCCTGAACTGTTTCATTGAAACGTGTTCTCGCTGTTAGAATCTGATTTTCCGTGCTGGCTAATTCGTCTTGTAATTTAAGGAAATTTTCGTTTGCCTTTAATGTTGGATATTGCTCTACAGAAACCAATAATCTAGATAAAGAGGAAGAAACTCCACTTTGAGCCTGATTAAATTGTGCTAATTGTTCCGGAGTTACATTACTTGGATCAATTGTTACAGAGGTTGCTTTTGCACGGGCTTCAATAACTGCTGTTAAAGTTGATTTTTCGAAATCAGCAGCACCTTTTACCGTATTTACTAAATTTCCAATAAGATCATTCCTTCTTTGGTATGCCGTTTGTACATTTCCCCATTCTTTATTCACTGCCTGGTTGTATTTTAATCCGGTGTTTTTAATTCCAATCGACCAAAAAGCGATAATAGCAACTAGTACTACAATAATTCCTACGGGGATTAACCATTTTTTCATATTTGTTTGATTTAAGTTGGTTTCTAATTTTAATAATAATTATGTTATAATTCGTTTTTGATTTCTGTTAATTGTGTTTTTATGGACTCTAATTTACGTATTATTTCGAATTTATCTAATGTTTTCTTTTGTCCTTCCTTCAAATGGGTTTTGGCTCCTTCAAGTGTAAAACCACGTTCTTTTACCAAATGATAAATCAACTGTAGATTGGTAATATCATCCGGTGTAAACATCCTGTTGCCTTTTGCATTCTTTTTAGGTTTCAGAATATCGAATTCGCTATCCCAAAATCGTATCAAAGATGCATTGACATTAAAGGCTTTTGCAACTTCGCCAATGCTGAAATATCTTTTATCTTTAGAAAGCTCAATATGCATGATTTATATTTTTCTGTTTTTACTTCAAACTTACTACTTTTTGCAGTGTTAATCTAATGACTGGTTTTCCTGATTGGCCATATGTGAAATGGCAACGTATTCTACTGCCGAAATATTTCCGTAATAAAAATTAAGCGGATTCACTACTTTTCCATCTTTATGCACCTCATAATGACAATGAGGCCCTTCAGAACGTCCCGTGCTTCCAACATAACCAATCACATCGCCTCTTTTTACATGTTGTCCGGGTCTGCAGTTGTATTTGCTTAAATGCGCATACACACTTTCATATCCAAAACCATGCCTGATAACCACATGATTTCCAAAACCTGATGCAGTATTATCAGCTCGTGCCACCACACCATCACCGGTTGCATACACGGGAGAGCCTGTACTGGCTGTGAAATCCATTCCGTTATGCATTTTTCGCACCTTCGTGAAAGGATCAATTCGATATCCGAAACCGGAAGCAACCCGTTTTAAATTTTCATTTCGGACTGGCTGAATGGCAGGAATTGCCAAAAGCAAATTTCCTTTGACACTCGCCAGCTTCAAAATCTCATCCAGTGATTTGGACTGAATGGCCAATTGTTTCGAGAGTCTATCAATCCGTTTGGTCGTATTCAATACCAATTGCGAATTGTTGTATCCCTCTAAATCTTTGTATCTCTTCAGGTCCTTAAAACCTGATTTTCTTATAGAATCGGGAATTGAGGCTTTGTTAAAATAAACCCTGTAAATATTATTGTCCCGGTCTTCTATCGCTTCCGTTACCTCATTAATCTCATCCATTTTTTTATTCAGAATCGAATACTGCAACTTCAAATTTTCAATTTCACGTGACTGCAGACGATCTTTTGGAGTTTCAAAATAAGGAGTGTTAACTAAAAGAACGAAAACTAAAAAGCCAAACAGCGCTGAGGCCAGTAAAAACAACAATGCATAACCGATTTTGATTCTCTTTCTGGTTTTTATTTTTGTATAAGCCAGATTTTCTGAGTCGTAATAATATTTTACTTTCGCCATATTTTAAAATACCCTATTTTTGCAGCTTGTAAAATTGTTAGTCGAACAAATTTAATAAATGTTTCAGTTGTTCGCCGCTTTTTTTCAAGAATTAAAAATAATTAGATAATGTGTCAATTTGATCATTAGATAATGTCATAAAACAGAAATTTATTGTTGTGAACGCTAAGTTTTTATTTAAGAATTATTTAATTATCACATTTTCAAATTAACACATTTTTTAATTTTCAAATTTTCACATTATCATATTTTCTAATTATAACATGAAATCACAAGACGTACGTAAACAATTTCTAGACTTTTTCAAGAGCAACGGACACTTAATCGTTCCATCTGCTCCAATCGTTCTTAAAGACGATCCAACCCTTATGTTCAACAACTCGGGAATGGCCCAGTTTAAAGAATACTTTTTAGGGAACGGAACACCAAAAAGTAAAAGAATAGCCGATACGCAAAAATGTCTTCGTGTTTCAGGAAAACATAACGATCTTGAGGATGTAGGTTTTGATACCTATCACCATACCATGTTTGAAATGCTTGGTAACTGGTCTTTTGGAGATTATTTCAAAAAAGAAGCGATCAATTGGGCTTGGCAATTACTTACAGAAGTTTATAAGATTCCAAAAGAAAATCTTTATGTTTCTGTTTTTGAAGGAAGTAAAGAAGATAATGTGCCTTTCGATCAGGAAGCCTGGGATATCTGGAAAACATTAATCGATGAAGACCGTATTATACTTGGAAATAAAAAAGACAATTTCTGGGAAATGGGAGATCAGGGACCTTGCGGACCTTGTTCTGAAATTCACGTTGATTTACGTTCTGAAGAAGAAAAAGCACAGGTTTCAGGAAAAAGCCTTGTCAATAATGATCACCCGCAGGTAGTTGAAATCTGGAATAATGTATTCATGGAATTCAACCGTAAAGCGGATGGTTCATTAGAGAAACTTCCTGCTCAACACGTTGATACCGGAATGGGATTTGAGCGTTTGTGTATGGCATTACAGGGAAAAACTTCTAATTATGATACCGATGTTTTTACACCTCTTATCGAAAAAGTAGAACAAATTACGGGATTAAAATATACTTCTGATGAAATTAAAAACATCAGCGAAGAACAAAACAAAACCAATATTGCCATTCGTGTAATTGTAGATCACGTTCGTGCGGTAGCGTTTGCAATTGCAGACGGACAATTGCCATCAAACACAGGAGCGGGTTATGTGATTCGCAGAATTTTGCGTCGTGCGATTCGTTACGGATTTACATTTTTAAACACCAAAGAGCCGTTTATCAATAAATTGGTAGAGGTTTTAGCCAATCAGATGGGAGAATTTTTCCCGGAAATAAAAGCACAACAGCAATTGGTTACAAATGTAATCCGTGAAGAAGAAGCTTCTTTTTTAAGAACTTTAGATCAAGGGTTACAGTTGTTGGACAATGTAATTACGCAAACAAAAGGCGCTGAAGTTTCAGGAGCAAAAGCATTTGAATTGTATGATACTTTTGGTTTTCCAAAAGATTTGACTGCCTTGATTTTGAAAGAAAAAAACATGTCTTTAAACGAAGCGGAATTTGATGCATCAATGCAGGAACAAAAAAATCGTTCCCGTGCCGCTTCAGAAGTTTCAACGGAAGACTGGTCGGTTTTAATTCCGGGAAATGTAGAGACTTTTGTGGGTTACGATCAGTTGGACAATGACGTAAAGATTACCAGAATTCGTAAAGTTGACAGTAAAAAAGACGGAATACTGTATCAGATTGTTTTAGACAATACGCCATTCTATCCGGAAGGCGGAGGTCAGGTTGGAGATAAAGGAACGTTGGTTTCTGCCAATGAGACTATCGAAATCATTGACACAAAGAAAGAAAATAACCTGATTCTGCATTTTGCAAAACAATTGCCGGAAAATATTGAAGCTGGTTTTACAGCAAAAGTAAATACCGATTTAAGAGGTTCAACTTCTAAAAATCACTCGGCTACGCATTTAATGCATTTGGCTTTGAGAAACCTTCTAGGTACTCACGTAGAGCAAAAAGGATCCCTGGTAAATCCGAACTATTTACGTTTTGACTTTTCACATTTTTCTAAAGTTTCAGATGAGGAGTTGCATCAGGTTGAAGCAAGTGTAAATGCCCAGATTGAGGCACAATTACAATTGGTAGAACACAGAAATATTCCGATTAAAGAAGCATTGGATAAAGGTGCAATGGCTTTATTTGGAGAGAAATACGGAGATAATGTCCGTATGATTGAATTTGGTGACAGTAAAGAACTTTGCGGCGGAATTCACGTAAAAAACACAGCAGAAA
This sequence comes from Flavobacterium circumlabens, assembly GCF_004345565.1. GTDB lineage: Bacteria > Bacteroidota > Bacteroidia > Flavobacteriales > Flavobacteriaceae > Flavobacterium > Flavobacterium circumlabens. The sequence continues at coordinate 17,868 of NZ_SLWA01000013.1, forward strand.
TCTGGCATTTCAAAATCATTTCTGAAGGTGCAGTTGCAGCTGGAATTCGTCGTATTGAGGCGATTACAGGTGATGCCGTAAAAGATTTCTATCAAAATCAGGAGAATATTTTAGCTGAAATAAAAGAAACATTAAAAAATCCACAGGATATTTTAAAATCAGTGGCTTCTTTGCAGGATGATAATGCGAAACTGAAAAAACAAATTGAGCAACTGCTTAAGGAAAAAGTTGGAGCCTTAAAAACGGAACTTGAAAGAGATTTTCAGGAAATAAACGGCGTAAATTTCCTTGCCAAACAAGTAGATTTAAGCATGGCTTCGACAAAAGATTTAGCTTCGGCTTTAGGAAGTTCAAAAGCAGATTCGTTTGTGTTCCTGGCTTCAGTAGAAGACGGTTTGCCAAACATTCACTGTTATATTGCTAAAGAATTGGTAGCAGGCAAAAGCTTAAATGCAAATGCTGTGATTAAGGAATTAGGAAAGTATATTGAAGGAAATGGAGGAGGACAACCATTTTTTGCATCAGGAAAAGGTAAAAATGCTAACGGAATTGCTGAAGCTTTAGTTAACGCAGTTGAGTTTATTAAATAAAAGAGTATTTGAAAGCTTTTTCAGGATATTAAATTGAAGACTTAAAAATTATGTATAGAAAAATTAAAGTAATTATTATTTTTTCAATTGTTTTTACATCATTTAGTTATGCTCAAAGATATCAAATATATGAAGGGGGATTTGAAAACATAAGTGATATTAAATCCTTCAACGTAGCGTTTAATTATGAAAATATTCAAGTTCATGGTTTTGAATCAGAAGAAGACTTTTTAAAAGAAAAAATGGAAAAAAGAAAAGCTAATCCTGAAAAAGCTGCAGCTTTCAGACGGGATTGGTTTTCAAATCGGGATCAGTATTATAATCCGGCATTTATAAATTATTTTAATAATTATTTTAAAAAAGGAGAACGTAAAATTGTTGTTGATTCTCCCTATTTAATGAAGGTGAATTTAACCTGGATTTATCCGGGTTATGCATTAGAACCTGCTAAATTGTCTGCAACAATTGAGTTTATCGATACCATTAATTCGAAAAAACTACTTGTAGTTCATTTTGAAAAAGTGATTGGGATGGAGAAAAAAACAATAGAAATCAATGAGTATGAAAGAGTAATTGGTGCATTTGAAAAACTCGCCAAAAACTTAGCCATTCAATTAAAGTAAAGCAACGAAGCTTAAGAAACCTTTGACTCTGCTTACTTTAAAATTTTATTAATATTCAAAAACCCGACAGATTTTTAAAATCTGTCGGGTTTTGTATTTCAAGCCTAAAAAAGCTCAGCAACTTAGCACCTTAGTGACTCAGCACCTTAAAATTTTACTTTCTTTCCCCAATCTGCTGACGCCACATTGCGTAATACAAACCTCTTTCAACGATTAAATCTTCATGTTTACCCTGTTCTATAATTTTACCCTGCTCTAAGACAAAAATCCTGTCAGCATGCATAACCGTAGACAACCTGTGGGCGATTAAAACCGTAATTCTGTTTTTATCTGAAATGTTTCGTATGGTTGCATTAATTTCTTCTTCCGTTATAGAATCCAGCGCAGAAGTTGCTTCATCAAAAATCAATAAGTTCGGGTTTCTTAAAATAGCGCGGGCAATAGACAAACGCTGTTTCTCTCCGCCTGAAACTTTAATTCCTCCCTCGCCAATTGTCGTATTTAAGCCATCTTCGGCACGTTTCAGCAATTTTTCACAACTTGCTCTTTTCAGGGCATCATACAAATCTTCGTCAGTCGCATTTGGTTTTACAAACAATAAATTCTCCCGAATCGTTCCGGAAAATAATTGTGCATCCTGAGTAACAAAACCTAATTGTTTTCTTAAATCCAGTAAATCAATTTCAGTTGAATCAATATCATTATAAAGTACCTGCCCTTCTGCCGGAACATACAATCCGACCAATAATTTGACCAAAGTAGTTTTTCCGGATCCGGATGGGCCAACGAAAGCCACAGTCTGGCCTTGTTTTATTTCAAAATTAATATTTTCTACAGCTTTAAATTTTGCAGTTTTATGCTTGAAACTTACATTAGAAAAAAGCAAGGACTGAATTGCTCCAACATGTTTTGGACTTTTCGGACGAAATTCTTTCGGAGCATTTAGAAGAACCCTGAAGTTTTCCATTGAAACTTTAGTCTCGTTAAGGGCTATAATAAAATTCCCTAACTCCTGAAGGGGGCCAAAAATAAAGAAAGTAAAAAATACCATGGTCAGTAAATCTCCCACGATAATTTTCCCTCCAAATAAGAAATAATACAACGTAAAAACAACACACGTTCTTAAAAAATGAACGGTTGTTCCCTGAATAAAACTTAAACTTCTGATGAAACGGATTTTTTGCAATTCAAGCTGGAGAATTTTAAAGGTATTTAAATTCAGACGTTTTTCTTCCTGATAGGTCAATCCGAGACTTTTTACAAGTTCTATGTTTCTTAAACTTTCTGTAGTTGAACCGGCTAAGGCATTGGTTTGATTCACAATTTTTTTGGAAACAACTTTAATCTTTTTACCCAGATAAGAACTCACCAAAGCAATAATTGGTGCCGTAATTAAAAAGATTATCGATATGCGATAATCAATTCGGGAAACATAAAGAACCACAAAGACAAATCCGATAATAGTCTGGAAAATCAAAGAAATGGAAAGTGTAATTAATTTTTCGGAATCAGAGCGTACTTTGGTTAATTTGCTTAAAGTTTCACCACTTCTCTGGTCTTCAAATTCAGCATACGGTAAATCCAGGGATTTTTTAATTCCGTCCGTATACATCTGGGCTCCGGTTCTCTGAATGACAATATTGGTAAAGTAATCCTGAAAATTCTTGGTGATTCTTGAAATCATGGCAGCACCAAGGGAAAGTCCCAGCCAGAAGGCTAAAGACCTGATAAAACCCATTTCATTTCCTTTGTATTTCGCCAGTCCAACCCCGCAGTCCTGCATTAATTTACCGGTAATGATTGAATCTGATAAGCTGAAACAGATATTAATAGTAGCCATAATCAAAGCAAAAAGCAACAGCATTTTGTGTTTGATTATATAAGAATATAGTAATTTCATAAGTGAATTTAAATTTATTGGAGATGCAAAAGTAGTGAATTGTTTGTCTTTGTAAAGTTGATTTATTGTTATTAAAAATGTTAATTATTTTAAACTTTTGTTTTTGATTTAATTTATATTTATCCCCACAAAAAATCTAATCACATGAAAAAACTTTTATTTCTTTTTTGCACTGTAACATTTGTGTTGACATCTTGCTCTAATGATGAAAATTCTTCCCCGGAAAATTCTTCTCAAGACGATAATTCTGTAGTACCCAAAACTATTTCTTATATATATCCTTCCCTTTTATTAGGTGTTGATAGTAAAAGTAGTGCGATGTACAGCGGAAACAAAATTTTAAATAGCAGTGAAGAAGGGTATAAAACAGTATTTACCTACGATGGAGATTTTATTACAAAGCAAGAGGTGTTTAAGTTGGATAAACAAGGAAACCAAACCATAGTTAAAGAGGTTGCATATACATATGAAAATGGAAAATTAAAGACCAGAATCTATAGGGTAATTATTAACGGACAAAGTGGTAGTAGTGATTATATACAAAAAACAGTCTATACTCAGAATACTAATGATCTGATTTCTTATTTAAATTATTCTGTTGATGCAACAACTAAAATTGAGAGTTTAATTAATGAAGGAACTTTGACTTATGAAAATGGCAATCTTGTAAAACTTCAACAAAAGATAAATTCAATAACAACAACTTCAGTTTATGATTATGATACAAAACAGAATCCTCTTAAAAATATTTTAGGTTTTAATTTACTACTAGATGAAATCTATGGATTTGGAAAAAATAATATCATAAAAAAGACCAAAACATCATCTGAAAATACTAATCCGACTGTTTATTTAACAAGTTATATTTATAATGAAAGAGGCTATCCAATCAAGAACACCTCATTGAGTGGAGGAGGATCAGTAGAATATGAAATTGAGTACACTTATTAGAATCTATTTCTCATAAAAACCAAATACTTCAGTATTTGGTTTTTTTATTGGTGGAAATTCGTGAAATTCGTGTTTAAATAATAAGCCATGCAATTCAGAACCTTAATTCCACTTTCCAAAACCAATAATCCAATCGATTATAATTCGAAAGTAATATCTTTAGGTTCCTGTTTTGCTGTAAATATGGCCGAGAAACTGGACTATTTTAAGTTTGAAAACCATACCAATCCGTTTGGGATTATCTTCAATCCGGTTTCGATTGAGAAAATAATAAAAAGGGTATTCAAGCAGGAATTATTTACCGAAAAAGACGTGTTCTTTCATAACGAACGCTGGCATTGTTTTGACATACATTCCGATTGGAGTAATTCCGATAAACAAGAATTGTTAGAGAACTTAAATCAGATTGCAAAAACACTGGTTCAGCAGCTAAGCAACGCAACGCATGTGATAATCACCTACGGAACTTCCTGGATTTATCGAAATACAGAAAGCAGCGAAATCGTAGCCAATTGCCACAAAGTACCTCAAAAGCAATTCTCAAAAGAATTATTATCCGTTGAGACCATTCAGAAAAGCATCCAAAATACCATTGATTTAACTCAGGCCTTAAATCCAAGTATTAATTTCATTTTTACCATTTCGCCAGTCAGACATGTCAAAGACGGTTTTGCAGAAAACCAGCTAAGTAAATCACATTTGTTTACTGCACTTCATCAGGTTTTAAAAACTCATAACTCACAATTTATAACTCATAACTATTTCCCTTCTTACGAAATCATGATGGATGAGCTTCGGGATTATCGTTTTTATGGCGAAGATATGCTGCATCCCAACCCAATCGCAATCGATTATATCTGGCAGCGCTTCAGCGAAAACTATATCACAGAGGACAGTCTTTTGACTATGAAAGAAATTTCGGAAATTCAAAAAGCACTCAATCACCGTAGTTTTAATCCGGACTCGGAACAACATCTTAAATTCCTCTCAAAATTGCAGCAGAAGATTAAATCTATTGAAGAAAAATTCCCCCATATTAAGTTTTAATCCTGTTTTTTATTAAATAAAAAGAAAGAAAAGGATTACTTACGCGTGAAATTTTAGAACAATTTGGCGTAATTGTGTAAATTTTTGAAACATATTTTTTACAATTTTGTAAATTGTATAAGACACAATTTTTGTAACGTAACTTTAATCCAAACGTGTTTTACCGACGTATGAATAAGAAATCCATTCATTTTCTAAAAAAAACATTACGCGTATTGCTTTGGTGCGCGGTTTCGATAGTTGCACTTTTACTTCTTATTACGATTTTAATTCAGGTTCCGGCTATTCAGAATTTCGCAAAAGATAAGGCGATTACCTATCTGCATAAAAAAATAAAAACGAAGGTTTCCCTCGACCGAATTGGAATTAAATTTCCCAAAGAGGTAGTTCTGGAAGGTTTCTATTTTGAAGATCAGCAAAAAGATACTTTGTTAAGCGGTAAGCGTTTAGAGCTGGATGTCGATTTATTTAAACTGATAAGCAGCGAACTCGAAATCAATTCGGTTTCGCTCGAAAATGTAAAAGCCAATATCTCCCGAAATAAAGATGGTGTATTCAACTTCGATTACATCATTAAAGCATTCGAATCAAAAGAAGATAAACCCAAAGATCCCGATAGTAAACCTTTTAAAATATCAGTGGTAGATGTCAATCTCGATCATGTGAAATTTAATTTTAAAGATGACTTTTCTAAAAATGACATTCGCGTAAACCTTACCCATTTTGACACAAAATTCAAAAAATTCGATTTGGACAAAATGGATTTTGATATTCCGAACATCGAATTAAACGGTTTGAAATTAGTGTTAAATCAGGATGTGGTAGAGCAGATTGCGGAAGTTTCGGTAAAAACCGTGGACACCATTTCAAAGAGAAAAGATTTTAAATTGAAATTAGGTAAAATCAAACTTTCGAAAATTGATATTTCATATGATAATAAAGACTCTAAACTGGATTCGGGAATACGTTTAGGAAATTTAGAACTTGCTGTTAATGAAGTCGATTTAAATAAGCAGCTTTTGGATTTTGATTCTTTCGAATTAAAAGATCTGAAAGGAAATTTACGTCTGGGGGCAAAAGACAAACAAATAAAAACTCCGAATTTAGATTCAACGGCAATTCGTCAATCGGGATGGAAAGTAAAACTGAAAGAGGTTGCGATTCAGAATATAGCGTTTCAGTTTGATGATATGCAGTCAAAACCAAATGCAAAAGGAATTGACTACAGCCATTTGGATCTGGATAAATTCAATCTGAAAGCAGAAAAAATATACTATGGAAATGATACGATTTCCGGAAACATACAAACACTTGCCGTAAAGGAAAAAAGCGGTTTAGACATTCAGTCGTTAAAAACAGATTTCTTTTACGGTCCTAAAAAAGCGTACTTGAATGATTTGTATCTGAGAACGCCGCAAACCCTTTTGCAAAATAAAATTCAGGTCGGCTATTCGTCAATTGCAGCACTTAAAAAAGAGCTCGGAAACCTGACTCTGGATGCCAGTCTGAATCAATCCAAAATTGGTTTCAAAGATATTTTGCTTTTTGCTCCTGATTTACGAAAGTCCAATCCTTTTAAAAGTAGCCCTAATGCCGTTTTATATCTGAATACCCGTTTAAGCGGAAAAATCAAAGATCTGAATATTCCACATTTCGAAATGAGCGGAATCGGAACCACAAGAGTTTCTCTTTCGGGCAAAATCAAAGGATTGCCGGATGCCCAAAAAGCCTATTATGATCTGGATATCAAAAAACTGTCCAGTACTTCTAAAGACGTGTACGCTTTTGTCCCGGCAGGAACAATTCCAAAGAATATTCAATTGCCATCGCAGTTTAATGTATTGGGGAAATTTAAAGGTTCCATTCAGAATTTTAAAACCAATCTGGCGCTCAATAGTAGTTTCGGAAATGCAAAAGTAGATGCCTTATTTGATCAGCGTGTCAAAAAAAGAGAAAAGTACGATGCAACGGTTTATTTGCTTGACTTTAATTTAGGACGATTAATCAAAAATGATTCCATTGGGAAAATTACGCTGAAAGCAAAAGTTAAAGGAAAAGGATTAGATCCTAAAACGGCTCAGGCGGAATTGGACGGAATTGTTCAGAAAGCAGTATTCAACAGATACACGTACAGAAATCTGGCTTTAAAAGGAAATATCGAAAACGGATCTTTTGCTGTGAAATCAGGAATGAAAGACCCGAATCTGAATTTTGACCTGGTAGCCAGTGGCGATACGAAAGATAAATATCCATCGGTAAAATTAAAATTAAACCTTGACATTGCCGATCTCGAAAAACTGAATCTTCATGCCGGCCCTATGAAATTGCGTGGTAATGTTGATGCAGATATCGCCAACAGTAACCCGGATTTTTTAAACGGAAAAGTATTTCTTTCGAATATTCAGATCTTGCAGGATGCAGAACCAATTGTTTTAGATTCGGTTCGGGTCATTGCTTTTTCTGATAATACCAGAAACAACATCAAACTAAGCTCGCAGTTTTTAAAAGCTGAAGTAGACGGAAAGTACAAGCTGACGACCTTAACAGCGGCTATAAAAAAATCGCTTTCCAAATACATGGATTTGAAAAATCCGAAAGTAAACGGCGAATCAGACGAACAGCGACTGGCTTTTACACTGACCGTGGATAACGATCCGATATTATTTAAGCTCGTTCCGAAACTAACAGGCCTGGAGCCGATTAAAATTACAGGGAAATACAACAACGTAACCGATTCTTTGGAAATAAAAGGAACGATTCCGCGAATTGTGTACGCGAATAATACCATTTCCGACGGAAAAATAAACATCGAAGGCAAAGAGAATGCTTTGGAATATCAGATTTCCGTTGCAACCATTGAAAGCGGTGAATTGAAAGTTCCGTTTACCAGTTTGTCAGGCAAAGTTGAGAACAATATTCTCACCTATGCGTTGCAGGTAAAAGACACGAAAGACAAAGAGCAGTATGTTATTGCCGGAGAATTTCTGCGTCAGGATGCTAAGAATATCCTGAAAATCAATCCTGAAAATTTTGTACTGAATTATGATAAATGGGCTATCGATCCTGAAAATGCAATTGAGTTTGGCGATAAACGACTTTACATCCATAAATTTTTTCTGTCGAATTCCGGAAACGAACTTAAAATACAGTCTAAAAACAATCAGGTTAATGCACCGGTTGAAGTTGATTTTGTAAACTTCAAAATTGAAACTATTCTGAATATTGTCAAAAAAGACAAACTGCTCATGCAGGGTTTAATCAACGGAAAGGCAGTAGTAGAAAACGTGATGACATCTCCAGTTTTTACTTCAGATTTAAAAATAGATGATTTTGCTTTTAAGGCCGAACCTGTTGGAGATATTGCCATAAAAGTAGATAATAAAACGGCCAATACACTCGCAGCCAATGTAGTTTTGAGTGGTGAAGGAAACGATGTAAACCTTACCGGAAATTACAGAATCAGTGATGGAGATTTAGATTTTAATGTGTCTATTGATAAATTGAATATCAAAAGCATTCAGGGTTTTACAATGGGGAATGTTACGGAAGGGACCGGGTTTTTGTCCGGGAATTTCAAAATTGCAGGAAATACATCAGCGCCAAAAATTGCGGGTGAATTAAACTTTAATGAAACCGGTTTCAGAATCACACAACTGAATTCTTATTTTAAAACCAATAACGAGAAAATCACGTTCAATAACGAAACCATTTCATTTGATAAATTCTCTCTTTTGGATGAAAATGACAATGAATTATTTGTTGACGGAACCATTCAGTCGGCAGATTTCAGAAATTTTAATTTTGCATTAGTCGTTCAGGCAGAAGATTTCAGGGCGATTCATTCGAAAGCTCCGGATAATGATTTGTTTTACGGAGATTTATTTTTAGATACGAAATTAAATATAAAAGGAAACCTTGAGAGTCCGGTTATTGACGGAACAATCAAAATAAATAAAGAAACAAAATTCAGTGTTGTTTTACCACAGTCTGATCCTTCACTTGCAGACAGAGAAGGAATTGTTGAGTTTGTGAATGAAGATAATATGTATCTGAAACAAACGGTTGACATGAAAAATAAACTCGATCAGGCCGAATTAAAAGGCATGGATGTCAATGTGGCCATTACGATCGATAAAGAAGCAGAACTTACTTTGGTAATTGACAAAGGAAATGGTGATTATTTAAATTTGAAAGGAGAAGCACAGCTGGTTGGCGGTATTGACAAATCTGGAAAAACAACCCTGACCGGTAAATATGAATTTACGGATGGAGCTTACGAAATGAATTTCAACGCAATCCGAAGAAAATTTGATATCCAGAAAGGAAGTTATATCGTCTGGAATGGCGAACCGACAATGGCAACCTTAAATATTACAGCCATTTATAAAGTGAACACAGCCCCAATTGATTTGCTTGGCAACCAATTGTCAGGTATGGATCCGGCCGTAAAAAATACGTTCAAACAAAAACTTCCCTTTCAGACTTTATTAAAGATGAATGGCGAATTACTGAAACCGGAAATTTCGTTTGGAATCACTTTGCCGGACGGAAGTTATGATGTGGCCTCCAATGTGGTAGAACTGACGCAGACCAAACTGAAACAGTTAGAACAAGATCCGAACGAATTAAATAAACAGGTTTTTGCCCTTTTATTACTGAATCGATTTGTGGGTGAAAATCCGTTTGAGAGCGAAAGTGGCGGTACAAGTGCAGCAACACTGGCCAGACAAAGTGTGAGCAAAATTTTATCCCAGCAACTTAATGATCTTGCGGGAGAATTGATTACAGGAGTTCAGTTAGAATTTGATCTGGAATCAACAGAAGACTATACGACCGGAACCATGGAAAACAGAACCGATCTGAATGTGGCGGTTTCTAAAAAATTACTCGACGATAGATTAAAAGTTACCGTAGGAAGTAGTTTCGGAGTAGAAGGCCAGGAACGCGCCAACGAAGAAAGTACTAATATTGCGGGAGACGTTGCTTTAGATTATCAGCTTACAAAAGACGGTCGCTATATGGTTCGGGCTTATCGGAAAAACCAATATCAGGTAGCAGTTGAAGGTCAGGTGGTAGAAACCGGAGTCGCTTTTATAATCACGATGAGTTACAATAAATTCCGCGAACTCTTTCATCGCACTGAAGCCGAAAGACAACTGATAAAAGAAGAAAAAGTCCGTAAGGAGAAAAGAAAACAGAAAGAGAAAGAAGAAAAGGAAAAGAAAGAAAACCAACCGGAAAATCAAATTGAAGGAAATGAGCAAAAAACATAGCAATATAGAAACACGATGTATCCGGTATTTTATAGGGCTGACCTTATTTTTTGTTTTTGGATGCAGTAATACGAAATACTTACCGGAAGGTGATTTGCTGTATACAGGAGGTTCTGTAACCGTAAAAGATTCCATTATCAAAAAGAAAGAAAGAAAAGCACTCGAGAAAGAACTGGAAGGCCTGCTTCGTCCTAAACCGAATAAACAAATATTGGGATTGAAACCGAAACTTTGGATTTACAATATCGCCGGAGAACCTAAAAAGCAAAAAGGAATCCGATATTGGCTTAGAACTAAAGTTGGTGAACCACCTGTACTTTTCAGTAAAGTCGATCTGGATTATAATGCTTCTGTTTTACGAAATTTCAGCGAAAATCGTGGTTATTTCAAAACCAGGGTAAGTGCAGATTCTACCGTCAGAAACAAAAGGGTAACGGCAGAATATACCGTTACGCCTAAAAAGCAATACATTATAAAAAGCGTGACTTTTCCGGACGATTCCTTGAAAATGTCCAAAATTATTGCCAGATCTTCCAGAACAAGCCTGCTCAAAGTAGGCAAACCGTACGATCTGGATCTTATTAAAGCCGAAAGAGAACGAATTGATGCACGACTGAAAGAAAAAGGGTATTACTATTTTAATCCCGATTATATTCTGGCCAAAGTAGACAGCAGCAAAGGCGATCATGAAGTTAAAATCAGACTGGTCATAAAAGACGAAGCCCCGTCAAAAGCATTGACAGCGTATAAGATTGGTAATATATTTGTTTATCCGAATTATTCCTTGTCGAATGACAGTGCTGTATACCGAAAAAGAGATATCAAACAGTACAATGATTTTACGATTATAGATACCGCAGATACTTTTAAACCAAGAGTTTTTGACAGAACGATCTATTTTAAAAAAGGAGATTTGTATAACAGAAAAGACCACAATCTGACCCTAAACCGTTTTGTAAATCTTGGAACTTTTAATTTCGTAAAAAACGAATTCAAGGAATCAGATAGTATTCCGAATACTTTAGATTCCTATTATTACTTAACGCTTTTGCCTAAAAAGTTTATTCGCGTTGAGGTTTTGGGGAAAACTAATTCGGCGAGTTATACCGGAACAGAAATCAATGTCAACTGGAACAACAGAAACTTCTTTCGCGGGGCTGAATTGTTTACGGTCTCTGTATTTGGCGGGGCCGATTTTCAGCTTTCAGGAAAGAACAGTGGTAAAAATATATTTAAACTCGGAGCAGAAACAAGTCTGACCTGGCCAAGATTTGTAACGCCCTTTAACATTGAAGGAAACAGTGAATTTGTCCCGAGAACCAAAGCTACAATCCGATATGAATATCAGAACAGAACGCAGCTTTATGCTTTGAATTCATTTAATACTTCGTTCGGATATCTGTGGAAAGAAAACATTCGCAAAGAACATCAGCTAAATGTTATCGATGTGACTTATGTAAGTCCAAATCATGTAACGGACGAATATCTGGCAGATATAGCAGATGATCAGGCATTAGGAAAAGTAATTGAAAAACAATTGATTTTCGGGCCAACCTATTCGTATACCTACACCAATACGATGCAAAAGCGTAAAAAAAATACCTTTTATTTTAATGGTGAAGTTGATTTGGCCGGAAATATTACCGGATTGGTAACAGGCGCCAACATTAAAAAAGACAATGTCAAAAACATATTTGATGTTCCGTTTAGCCAATATGTGAAAGTAAAAACGGATTTCAGGCATTATTTAAAATTAGGAAAAGAAAGCGAATTGGCGAGCAGGGTTATTCTTGGCGTTGGATATGCGTACGGAAATTCAAATTCGCTTCCGACCTCCAAACAATTTGTGGTTGGAGGAACTAACAGTATTCGTGCTTTCAGGGCAAGATCACTGGGACCGGGAAGTTATAAGGCAGAAGTAACTTCCAATGATTACGTGCCGGATCAGTCCGCCGATTTAAAACTGGAGTTCAATACCGAATACCGCGCCAAACTTTTTAGTATTGTAAGAGGTGCTCTCTTTATCGATGCCGGAAATATCTGGCTCTTGCATAATGATCCAAACAGGCAAGGTGCGGAAATTACCAAAGATTTCATGAAACAGATTGCGGTTGGAGCAGGAGCGGGATTGCGTTTTGATCTGTCTTTCCTGGTTTTAAGAACAGATTTGGCTTTTCCGTTACGCATTCCATATTTGCCTGAAGGACAGCGATGGGTGATTGATGATATTAACTTCGGAAGCGGCCCCTGGAGAAAAGACAATCTGATTCTGAATATTGCGATTGGATATCCTTTTTAAAGTTTTTTTCACTACGAATTTTTTTTGCCACGAATTACACAAATTAACACGAATTTCAACTGTTGAAATTTATCAATCAACAAAAAGCATAGATTAGTGAAAATTCGTGTAATTCGTGGCAAAAAAATAAAACTTACAGGAAGCCTTTTGAAAAAAAGAAGTAAATTGGTCTAATAAATAAAGAGAATGCAAAACTTACTTAAAAGAATTTTATCCGTAGCTGTAATTGTAGTTCTTGTGATTTTGGCTTTCAAATATTGCCAATTCAAAAAGGAAGATGATTCTACAATCGACTATAACACCAATCTGATTCAGCAGCAAATCGTAAATGTTGGGAAATTAGTGGTAACCGAAGGACATTTTTCAGAAGTGATAACCTATAAAAATCAACAGAAATACTTGATGGACATGGTTTCTTTCGAGAAGAAAGCCCTTGTAGTCGTAAACGCAAACGTAACGGTAGCCTATGATTTGCATAAAATGAAATACGATATCGACGAAAAAAACAAAACGATTACCATCCTTAATATTCCAAAAGAAGAAATAACAATCAATCCGGATATTCAGTTTTATGACGTCGAACAAAGTAAACTGAACCCGTTTACGGGAGACGATTACAATAAAATCAATAAATCCGTCAAAGCCAATCTGGCTAAAAAAATCGAAAAATCTTCCCTTAAATCAAACGCTAAAAACCGATTAATCAGTGAGTTGTCTAAGATTCTGATTGTAACGAATTCAATGGGCTGGAAATTACAATACAAAGGAAAAACCATTGAATCTGATACCGATTTTAACGAGGATTTGAAATTGTAGGGAAAAGGTTCAAAGGTTTATAGTGACAAAGGTTCTAAGGTTTTTTGTCACAGATAAATCCACACTCTTGTCATTTCGACGAAGAAGGAGAAATTACATTAGAAATTCCAAAATCTTTGTCGAATACCGCATGTGATTTACTTCGTCTGTTCGCTCTCGCTCGGGTCTCCTCCGTAGAAATGACAAAAACTTTGCACGTCAAAAATTAAAATCTGCTCAATCTGCCAAATCTGCGGGAAAAAAATCTGTGGAAACCAGTTTAAATCCGTTAAATCAGCGGACAAAATTCAGCAGTATAAAGCTTCCGTCTTCGTAAAAAAAATTAAACCGCTTTCTTGTCAAAAATCAAATCCAATCCGCCGGAAATCAAATGCGCAACTTCGGGACGTTTTACTTTCAATTGATCCAGGTAAACTAAAACTTCCTGAAATAATTGATTTTCATCTGAATCCTTAAGAAGTTCAGCAATTTCTACAGAAAGAAGCCAATCGTTAGAATGTTTATTTTTAAGTTTTTCGAATACAGATTTTACTTCTGAAACGGAATTTTTATTTTCTCTGATCAGACGAATAGCCTGATACAAATTTTCTAATTCATCACGTTCGTCAGTATGTTTTGCCTTAATGGTTGTGGTTGTCGGAACAGTATTAATCAGGTCAAAACTATTGACATCAGCTGGTCCTGAAAAGGCCGAAACGACTTTTTTGCCAATCGCCATGTCGTAATTCCCCCATTCAGGCTGGAATAATATTGTTTCTCCATGTTTTACGGTGCAATTTCTGAAACTGATCAGAATAATTTCTCCGTGCAGATTTCTGGAACCCGTAATGATTTCACCTTCAACAATAATATTACCTTCAAATTCCAGTTTTACAGCTTCATTTTCAACAATATTATACGCCTGTAAATCCTTCGGGCTCATATCTTCAATCGCTAAATTAAAGCCTTTCAGTTTCCCAATCGGACTTCCGAATCCTTCAGGATGTGTTAAAGTTCCATGACCTACTAACTCTTTTTCGCGGTAGGCCAAAGCTGTTTTTCCGGTAGTCTGAATATAAACAGGTTTTCCTTCATCTTCAATTACATTGGTAAAAAGACCCGAAACCTGTAAACCTGTACTCAATTCAATTGTCCCTAAAGCATTCGAATGAATCAATTTATTAATACCGGAAATACCTCCGGTACGCAGAGCCATTTTATTGGCAAATTCCTCTAAAATCAAACTTAGATAAGAGAAATTTGGCGTTACATACAATTGCGGCTGTAATTGCGTAATATCAAAATTCTGATTCGCTGCTGAGATATCATAAGGGATTTTCTTCACGTTATCAGTCATGCACCAGGCACTTTCTCCAATAGACGAAAGCAATCCGGCACCGTAAATTTTCGGATCTTCAACAGTTCCGATCAGGCCGTATTCAACAGTCCACCAATGCAGGTTCCTGATTTGGGCCATTTCAGATAATTCGCCCATATTATTCTGTAAATCAGCAACTGCTTTTTCGGCTTCATCGATTTTTTCCTGTGGCGTATCTTCCGCTTCTTTCAAAATAGAAAGCAGACGAATCGCTTCGTACATTTGATAATCTTTATGAGATGAAATAGCTTTACAGCCAATTTCTCCAAAACGACGCAAATATTCTGCATATTCAGGATTGGAAATAATTGGAGCGTGGCCGGCACCTTCGTGAATAATGTCCGGTGCAGGAGTGTATTCGATATGTTCTAATTGTCTGATATCTGACGCGATTACCAAAACGTTGTATGCCTGAAATTCCATAAAAGCATTGGGCGGAATAAATCCGTCAACAGCAACGGCAGCCCAGCCAATTTCAGTCAGAATGCGGTTCATACCATACATACTGGGAATAGAATCAATTTCAATTCCCGTTTTTCGTAAACCATCCAGATAAGAATGATGGGCCACTTTAGATAAATAATCTACATTTTTACGCATCACATAACGCCAAACGGCCTGATTAACAGGAGTGTAATCGCTATAATCCTGAGGTTTGATAAATTGCTTTAAATGTTTAGGCAATCTTTCTAATAATGGATTTGTTTCAATATTGGCATTCATTTCGAAAACGTTGTAGATTAGAATGTAAAATTACGAATTTAGCCCGCTATTTTTTGCTATTCATTGCAATTTTTTTGTTCGAAATGATTTTTTATTGCATTTTTCGTGAGTTCACTCCATCAGACCGCAAAGAGCTTTTTGGTCCTGCTTATCAGGCTAGAGATTTTCGGCATTCCTGAAATATTCGATTTTATAATTGAACATATAGGCCATATTTGCCGCACGGATTTTAGCTTCTTCCGCTAATTTACCCACAAATAAAAAATCGACAGTCGAGTTAAATATCTCCATCCAGCGATCAAAATGAGTTTGATTTACCGGTAAGTGTTTGTGTGGAGGGAAAGGACTTCCGGAATATGTATGCTCTTCTAACAAAATAGTCTGCCAGAAACGATACATCTTTTCCAGATGTTCGGGCCATCTGCCTAACATTTTTTCATTAAAAATGGGGCCGATTAAATCATCATCCTGAACTTTTGCATAAAAAGTATTCACTAAAAGTTTAATATCGCCTAAGCTTGAAATATCCTGAGTTGCCATGTTGTAAAAGGTAAAATTCAATTGCAAAAATACAATATAACAAAGGGTTTATTTTCTGATATTTATCATTTAACAGCATTTTTTGATTTCTAAAATGCTGTTTTTTCTATCCTTTTTGCACCAAACAGATCTTGATGTATAGTTTACTTTTTGAAAGAATATTTATTTTACATTAATGTATTGTTAATCAGTATATTGAGTTTAAATCAGATATGTTTTTGTAAGGTTTTATGACTGTTTTGATGTGTTTTTGTTAAGTTTGTAAATTATTGTTTTAATAAAAATTAACATAAATTTGAAGGTAATTAATAAAATTAATCTTAAAAATAAAGAAAAATTAAATTATCAAAACCTTAAAAAAAATGAACAAAACTACCCCAAAAACCAAAGACCGAATAAAGTGTATTATAATGATGCCAATCATTATGTTATTACTGTTCACTGTTAAAACGAATGCCCAGACTGTCACTCCGTGGATGACTACAGGAGATCAGTCCAAATTATTGCAACAGCAAAACACTGTAAATTTTGGTGCTAATTCAGGAAGTAATCCTTCAACGGTAACCATTAACCCGGCAACGACTTACCAGACCATGGACGGATTTGGTTATACCCTTACAGAAGGAAGTTGTGAGGTGATTAGCGGAATGGCAGCCACTCAGCAAAATCAATTATTAAATGATTTGTACAATCCGACAACGGGTCTAAATGCCAGTGTGGTGAGAATTAGTATCGGAGCATCCGATTTAAGCAGCTCTTCTTACAGTTACAATGAAACTTCGGGTGATGTCAATATGAATAATTTTAGTCTGAACGGACCCGATCTCACGTATTTAATTCCGATTCTAAAAAAGATCCTGCTTATTAATCCCAATATAAAAATATTAGCCACTCCATGGTCAGCGCCACGCTGGATGAAAACCAATAACTCATGGGTTGGTGGAAGTTTGCAGACCCAATATTATGCCGCTTACGCCAGGTATTTCGTGAAATATTTTGCCGCCATGCAGGCACAGGGAATTTCGATTTGGGGAATTACACCTCAAAACGAACCTGAAAATCCAAATAACGAACCGAGTATGTTAATGAATTCGACAGAACAAAAGAATTTTATTAATACACAATTGGGTCCTCAGATGGCAACGGCAGGTTATGGAAATATAAAAATCATAGCTTTTGATCATAATTGCGACAATACAGCTTATCCGATTGATGTTTTAAACAATAGCGGGTATGTTGATGGCGCAGCGTTTCATTTGTATTTGGGAAATATTTCGGCTATGTCAACAGTACGAAATGCTACCAATAAAAACGTTTATTTTACAGAACAATACACCGGATCAGGCGGTAGTTTTAGCGGAGATTTTGGCTGGCACATGCAAAATGTGGTGATCGGAAGTACGAATAACTGGGCAAAAACAGTCCTGGAATGGAACGCAGCAAACAATTCGGGTTTAGGACCACGTACTCCCGGCGGATGTAACACTTGTCTCGGAGCTATTACCGTGAATAATAGTACCAGTTATACTAAAAATGTAGCCTATTATATTATCGGGCAAATCTCAAAATTTGTCAAACCGGGAGCTTTACGAATTTCATCTTCTACTACAAATGGAAGTATTGTTTCTGCAGGATTCAAAAATCCTGACGGATCGATTGCACTTGTGGTTTATAATTCAGGAGGATCATCTAATACCATCAGAATCGTTTCGGGATCATCTGCTTTTGATTATGCGGTTCCCGGATCTTCGGCAGTGACATTTACCTGGGGTGCCGGAACGCCGCCGCCAACTGGTTATCCGGGCTATTACAATATTATTTCCAGAAACAGCAATAAAGGATTGGATGTGGCCGATAATGCTACAACAAGCGGAAGCAGGATTCAGCAATACGATATCACAAACGGCGGAGGAAATAATCAGCGCTGGAAATTTGTGTCGGCCGGAAGTGGTAATTTTTATATTATTGTGAAATCGACTCAAATGTATCTGACAACCGAAAATAACGGTACCGGCGATGGCGTAAAGG
The DNA here is from genome assembly GCF_004345565.1 of Flavobacterium circumlabens. GTDB lineage: Bacteria > Bacteroidota > Bacteroidia > Flavobacteriales > Flavobacteriaceae > Flavobacterium > Flavobacterium circumlabens. Next base: position 36,015 of record NZ_SLWA01000013.1, read on the forward strand.
TGGTGCAAAAAACTTTCGCTGCTACAAATGAATTTAAATGGACCGTTACCAGTCTTGGTGGAGGCTATTATAAAATCATCAATGTAAACAGCGGGAAATCACTTGACGTTGAAAATGTTTCAACTGCCAATGGCGCCAATATTCAGGTTTGGTCTTACACAGGAGGTTTAAATCAGCAATGGCAACTTGTGCAGATTGAATCCACAGCAAAAATGGGTATTTCAAAGGACATTACTGCAGAAACAGAGGACCAAAATGAAAGAACTGTTTTTATAAATGCAACTAATGATTATTTAAAAATTGGCACCAATCATCAAGGTGACGGTTCCGTAGAAGTTTTCACCATTTCGGGACAAAGCGTCCTGAGAAAGTCCGTAAGTTTTGTGAAAGGAAATCCATCTGAAATAGAAATTTCAAAATTACGCAGAGGACTTTACATCGTTAAAATTAATGATGATAAAGGCACTTATTCTAAAAAAGTGCTCAAACAATAAAATTCAAATCTATAATTAGTTAGTAATTTTATTTGATTTGAAAGGCTGTCTGGTATCAGACAGCCTTTTTTATTTTCATTCAATTAACCTATTAACTGCGTAAACAAATCCTGATTGTCATTCAGGTATTGGAATTCAAAACCATTTTTGGTCATGTTCATTTTAATAGCCAGAATGTCTTTTTTATTTTTCAATTCCAAACCAACTACAACAGACCCAACTTCGCGGCTGTTTTTTTTCGCAAATTGAAAATAAGTGATATCATCATCCGGACCTAAAATATTGTTTACAAATTCCTTTAAAGCACCGGGGCGTTGTGGAAACTGAATCATAAAATAATGCATCAATCCCTCGTACAGGAGAGAACGTTCTTTTATTTCAGCGGTTCTTTCGATATCATTATTACTTCCGCTCACCACGCAGACTACATTTTTATCTTTAATTTTATCTTTGTAAAAATCTAATGCTGCAATGGTCAAAGCTCCTGCCGGCTCTACAACCATGGCTTCTTCGTTGTACAATCTCAAAATTGTGGTACACACTTTTCCTTCCGGAACCAGAATAATATCGTCCAGGTTTTTGCGGCAAACCTCAAAAGTCATATCGCCCACTTGCTTTACAGCGGCTCCATCAACAAATTTATCAATGGTGGTAAGGGCGGTGTTTTTGTTTTCCTGAATGGAATTTTTCATCGAAGGCGCGCCTTTTGGTTCTACACCGATAATTTTGGTTTCCGGACTCAGTTGTTTGAAAACTTCAGACAGACCTGAAGCCAGTCCGCCGCCGCCAATTGGAACGAAAACGTAATCTATGGGTTCTTTAAAGGTATCAAGGATTTCCAATCCCACAGTTCCCTGACCAGCCATGACTTTTATATCATCGAAAGGATGAATGAAAATTTTATGGTTTTTGATGGCATCTGCTGTCGCTGACGCATAAGCATCATCAAAAGTATCTCCGGTAAGAATAATTTCAACAAATGATTTTCCGAACAGTTGTACCTGTTTTACTTTTTGCTTTGGAGTTGTTTTCGGCATATAGATTTTGCCTTGTATATGGAGTAAATTACAGGAATATGCAACTCCCTGGGCGTGATTTCCAGCACTTGCACACACAATTCCGGTTGCTTTCTCACTTTCGTTTAACGAAGAAATCTTATTATAAGCACCCCTGATCTTATACGACCGGACAATTTGTAAATCTTCTCTTTTTAATAAAATTGTAGCTTTAAATTCGTCTGAAAGATTCAGGTTTTGTGTGAGTGGAGTAGCGGCAACTACATTTTCGAGCTGCTTCTTAGCAGTAAGGACTTCGTTAAATAAATTCATAATTTTTGTTTTTTTTTGCCACAGATTAATTGATTTAAAAAGATTTTAATCTGTGAGAATCTGTGAAATCTGTGGCAAAAATTAATGCACTATGTTTAAATAAAAAAACCTCCCGAATTGGGAGGTTTGATAAATTGTATTTGTTTACTTCTTTATATAACACCTCGCCATTACTGCTGAATTGCAATAATGTTAATCACGATAATAATGTTATTTAAGTTTGACATTTTTTGTTGTTTGAAAAACAAATGTATTAATTATTTTGTAAAGTACCCGGAGAAGTTTTTCTTGTTTTAAAAAAAAACGGATCCCAATAGTCTATCATCCGGAGAGACTGAAAAACTGAGACTGAAAACTACTTTTTAACAGGCGGGTATTGCGCTAAAATTTTAGTTACAAACTCGTTTACTTTTTCATCTTTCTTATCAGCGTTTTTAGTCAGCGTTCCGATTCCTTCGCCCTGCCAGATCATTTCTTTCTTTTTGGCATCGATAAAATCAATAAATAAAGTTCCCTGTGTAGAAGTAGAAACCGTAGTTTGTCCTCCGTACATCATATAAGGATTCCATCCCCATCCCCAACCGTAGCCCCATCCGGCGCTAAATTGGTTGACATCTACCTGCTCTCTTGATTTGGTAAAAATGTTGATCAGCATATCAGGATTTTCACTTTTTGTAAAACCTTTTGCCTGCATTTGTGCTTCAATAGCATGCAGAATACGTCTTTTATCCAAATCAGAAATCTCTACCTTATCAATACCTGGCTTAAAGAAAGCATATGTTTTATAAGGCGTAAAATCGACACTTTTGTCGTAATCGGAATAAACACTAACTGTACTGCAGGAAGTCAGTATTAAAAGCAGAAAAATCGGTAGTAATTTGAATGTTTTCATATTTATAAAAATTTAATGTTCTTGTTCCTTTGTCACGCTGAGCGAAGTGGAAGCCCTTTTTTTATTAGCCTTCGACTTCGCTCAGGATAACACTGTATACTAAAATAAACTTTCGTCGACAATATTCGGTAAAGTCACTTTTAATAAAGGCTGAAATTCCATTGCTCTTTTTATGGCAAAAATAGCTTCGTCATTTCGTGCCCAGCTTCGTCTTGAAATTCCGTTGTTAACATCCCAAAAAAGCATTGATGCTAAACGTTTTGAAGCCTCTTTAGAACCATCAAGAACCATACCAAAGCCACCGTTTATAACCTCTCCCCAGCCAACTCCGCCGCCATTGTGAATAGAAACCCAGGTGGCACCCCTAAAACTGTCTCCAATCACATTCTGAATCGCCATATCGGATGTAAAACGGGAACCATCATAGATGTTGGAGGTTTCGCGGTAAGGCGAATCTGTTCCGGAAACGTCATGATGATCACGGCCCAAAACAACCGTTCCAATTTCGCCTCTTGCAATCGCCTGGTTAAAAGCTTCTGCAATTTTAATACGCCCTTCGGCATCTGCATATAATATTCGGGCCTGAGAGCCTACAACCAGTTTGTTTTCCTGAGCACCTTTGATCCATTTGATATTGTCCTGCATTTGCTGCTGAATTTCATTTGGAGCCGTCTTTGCCATTTCTTCTAAAACCTGGGAAGCAATGGTATCTGTCTTTTGTAAATCTTCCGGTTTTCCGGAAGTACAAACCCATCTGAAAGGACCGAATCCGTAATCAAAACACATTGGTCCCATAATGTCCTGAACATAACTTGGGTATTTAAAATCGATATTATTTTCGGCCATTACCGCTGCACCGGCGCGGGAAGCTTCCAGTAAAAAAGCATTTCCGTAATCGAAAAAGTAAGTCCCTTTTGCGGTATGTTTGTTAATCGCATCCGCATGTCGGCGTAGTGTTTCCTGTACTTTTTCTTTGAATAATTCAGGATTATTAGCCATCATTTCGTTAGCTTCTTCAAAAGAGATGCCAACCGGATAATAACCGCCAGCCCACGGATTGTGAAGCGAGGTCTGGTCGGAACCCAAATCGATTTTGATGTTTTCTTTATCGAAACATTCCCAGACATCAACGACATTTCCTAAGTATGCAATCGAAACCACTTCTTTATTGGCTTTCGCCGAAGTCACTCTTTTCACCAGTTCTTCAGTCGAAGTTACGATCTCGTTAATCCAGCCTTGTTCGTGACGAATTTTGGTAATTTTAGGATTTACCTCGGCACAAACGGTAACGCAGCCGGCAATATTCCCTGCTTTTGGCTGTGCACCGCTCATTCCGCCTAATCCTGAAGTGACGAATAAACTTCCTTCAGGGGTTTGTTTTATTTTTCTGAAACCATTCAAAACCGTAATGGTCGTTCCGTGTACAATTCCCTGTGGGCCAATATACATATAACTTCCGGCAGTCATTTGCCCGTATTGTGACACTCCAAGAGCATTCATCTTTTCCCAATCGTCCGGTTTGGAGTAGTTGGGGATCACCATTCCGTTCGTCACTACAACCCTTGGTGCTTCTGTATGCGAAGGAAATAATCCCATTGGATGTCCTGAATACATCGTCAGCGTTTGCTCATCTGTCATTTCAGACAAATATTGCATGGTTAGTAAATATTGTGCCCAGTTCTGAAAAACAGCCCCGTTACCACCATACGTAATTAACTCATGCGGATGTTGTGCTACGGCATAATCCAGGTTGTTCTGAATCATGTGCATAATGGCTTTGGCCTGTACTGATTTTCCCGGATATTCGTCGATGGGTCTGGCGTACATTCTGTAATCCGGACGAAAGCGGTACATATAAATTCGGCCGTGTTTTTCTAATTCTTCTGAAAATTCAGTAATTAATTCAGCGTGATGTTTGGAGTCAAAATAACGTAATGCATTTTTTAAAGCCAGTTTTTTTTCTTCCGCAGAAAGTATTTCTTTTCGTTTTGGCGCATGGTTAATCGCTAAATCGTATTGTTTTTTCGGAGGTAATATGCTTGGTATTCCTTGTTGTATTTCTTCTTGAAAAGTCATTTTTCTTAGATTGTTAGAGGATTGGATTATTAGACTTCTTAGATTTTCTCCAAGGGTAAATAATCCAATAGCCGTGGTAATTAAAAGTTAGTTAAGTAAATTATATTTGTTTGAAAAGAAATTATCTCATTTTCAAATGGACACACTTTCTAATTAAAACTAAGGATAACGAATATCCGACCTGTGATAGGATTTGTGGATTTTAATCCTAAATTTTCGCAAGAGAATATCCATATGTAATTTTAGATTTTAGATTGTTGAATTATAAGTTAGTTAAGAAATTATCTAATTATCAAATTGACACATTCTCTAATTCACCTTCTTCTTAATTTCTCCGGTTCGTTTGTCAAATCCATACGGACAGTGACGACAGCCGCTTTTACAGCAATATCCGCGTTTTAAATGGTGTTTTTCGGTAAAGCATTTGTAACCTTCGGGGGTATAATAAAAATCTTCGCCCTCGGTTAATTTATTTTCATTACTTTGCTCTTTCATAATCCTGTTTAAGGGCAATGTCGATTTGTTTTTAAAATCAAATCAATAATTTTGATTATTATTTTAATGAAAACAAACAATTTTGCCTCTACAAATTTATAAATTTTACAGTCAATGTTTCTAATTGTTGCTAAATATTTAATTCCGAATGGATATCGCGGAATGGCCGTGTTTCCGTTTGTTCTAATGAAATATAGCGATGATAAAACCAACAGGACTTTTGTCAATCACGAAAAGATTCATTTGCGGCAACAACTGGAAATGCTGATCCTCCCTTTTTTTGTCTGGTATTTTTTAGAATACCTGTTCCGGTTGATTCAATATAAAAATGCAGCAATAGCGTATCAGAATATTAGTTTTGAAAGAGAAGCCTATGCCCACGAAACCAATTATGATTATTTGAAAAACCGTCCGTTTTTTAAATTCAGGAACTACTTAACCTTAAACAAAAATAGATTTTGAACCAGGAAATTCATATCGATTTTCAGAACAATATTTCTTTGACCATAAAGCGGGAAGATTTAATCCATCCCTTTATTTCGGGGAATAAATTCCGGAAACTAAAATACAATCTGCTTCAGGCAAAAGCGGAAAATAAGAAAACGGTATTGACTTTTGGCGGTGCTTTTTCGAACCATATTGCAGCGGTTGCCTTTGCGGGCAAAGAATACGGATTTAAAACCATCGGACTGATTCGCGGGGAAGAACTCTTTGGTAAAATTGAAGAAAATCCAACGTTGAAATTTGCTCAGGAAAACGGAATGCAATTGGAATTTGTTTCCAGGGAAGACTATCGGCTTAAAAATGAAATTTCTTTTTTAGAAAATTTAAAGCAGCAATTCGGCGACTTTTATCTGGTACCCGAAGGAGGGACAAATGAGCTGGCGGTAAAAGGCTGCGAAGAGATTCTGACTGCAGAAGATGCTGCTTTCAATTACGTTTGTTGTGCTGTCGGAACCGGCGGAACTATTTCGGGATTGATAAATAGTGCTCATCCGGATCAGAAGATTTTAGGATTTCCGGCGTTAAAAGGTGACTTTCTAAAGGATGAAATTCGTATTTTTGCAAAAAAAGATAACTGGGATTTAATTTCTGACTATCATTTTGGAGGATACGGAAAGATAAATTTAGAATTAATTGAATTTATCAACGCTTTTTTTGATGAAAATAAAGTGCCTTTAGACCCAATTTATACGGGAAAGATGGTTTTTGGCGTTATAGATTTAATCCGTAAAAACTATTTTCCTGCGCATTCAAAAATTTTGCTCATTCATACCGGCGGATTGCAGGGAATTGACGGAATGAATTTAAAGTTGATGCAGAAGAAATTACCAATACTAAAAACGAATGTTTAAAAAAATAATACTACTCTTCATAATCGCAGCATTGGCTGGCTGTTCTTCCAGTAAGCCTGCTATTGCCACAACTAAAAAACAGGCGGCGATTCAGAAACCCAGGGTAGCTTCGACTAAAAAAGGGACCTATTCTAAACCTATAGGTAAATATCCCACCACAAATAATACCACTGAGGTTATTCAGTCTACTTCAAAAACGGTTGTTACAAGTGATTTGATCAATAATTATGTTTTGCAGTTTAAAGATATTGCAATGGGAAATATGCAGAAATATGGCATTCCGGCAAGTATTATTCTGGCACAGGGAATTTTGGAATCCGGTGCAGGAAGGGGAGATCTGGCTTTGGAAGCCAATAATCATTTCGGAATAAAATGTCATAAGGACTGGCTGGGCGAAAGTGTTCGCCATGATGACGATTCCGCTCAGGAATGTTTTCGAAAATATACAGAAGCTTCAGATTCCTATCGGGATCATGCTTTGTTTTTGGTAGGCAAGAACAGATATGCGACATTATTTACTTACGAAAAAGATGATTACAAAGCCTGGGCAAAAGGTTTACGTGCTGCGGGTTATGCCACTGATCCTAACTATCCGGATAAGTTAATTAGTTACATAGAAAGGTATAATCTGCATCAGTACGATTGTCTGGTTACCGGAAAGAGCTATACGGCAATTAATAAATCGGCTCCGACAAGAACCTCAAATACAAAAACAAATTCGGAGCCAGCTTCAAATGATCCCAATCTATACGAAGTTCAAAAAGGAGATACCTTATATTCAATTTCAAAAAAATTCAATGTATTGGTTGATGATTTAAAACGAAAAAACAATCTTTCAGACAATGCTCTTTCTGTTGGACAGAAGTTGAAGGTGATGTAGTTTTTTTAGTCTCAGTCTCAGTGAAATCGTAAATAATCTAAAATCAGAACTCTAAAATATAAAGTCAAAAATGATATATAAAAGAAGTAGTGAGCTTTTTGCGGAAGCAGAAAAAGTAATCCCGGGAGGAGTAAATTCGCCAGTACGAGCATTTAAAGCCGTTGGCGGAACTCCTATTTTTGTAAAAAGTGCCAAAGGTGCTTATTTGTATGATGAAGACGGAAATAAATTAATTGATTATATCAATTCCTGGGGGCCAATGGTTTTGGGTCACGCTTATCAGCCGGTGGTTGATGCTGTAATCGAAAAAGCCAAATTAGGAACTTCATTCGGCATGCCGACAGAACTGGAAACTCAAATTGCAGCTTTAGCGGTTTCGATGGTTCCGAATATCGATAAAATACGGTTTGTAAATTCAGGTACAGAAGCTTGTATGAGTGCGATTCGTCTGGCTCGCGGATTTACAAAAAGAGATAAAATAATCAAATTTGCAGGTTGCTACCACGGACATTCAGATTCATTTCTGATTCAGGCAGGAAGTGGTGCCGTAACTTTCGGATCTCCAAATAGTCCAGGGGTTACAGAAGGAACCGCAAAAGATACATTGCTGGCCAAATACAATGATTTAGAGAATGTAAAGACTTTAATCGAAGCCAACAAAAACGAAATTGCAGCTATTATTATTGAACCTGTTGCCGGAAATATGGGATGTATTCCCCCTCAAAAAGGATTCTTGCAGGGATTGAGAGATTTATGTACTGCAAATGGAATTTTATTAATCTTTGATGAGGTGATGACTGGTTTCCGTCTGGCTCGCGGCGGTGTTCAGGAATTGTATAATATCACTGCTGATATCGTAACTTTCGGAAAAGTAATTGGCGGAGGATTGCCGGTTGGCGCTTTTGCAGCACGCGAAGAAATTATGAATCATCTGGCACCACTTGGTCCGGTGTATCAGGCCGGAACATTATCAGGAAATCCTTTGGCAATGGCGGCAGGATTAGCGATGCTACAATCGTTAGATAATGATCGTGCTATTTTTACCCGTTTAGAAGAAAAAACAGCCTATTTAGAAGCAGGAATTGATAAGGTTTTGAAAGCAAATAATGTTGTCTTCACTATTAACAGAGTAGGTTCGATGATTTCCGTGCATTTTGATGCCAATCCGGTTACGGATTTTCAAACCGCAGCAAAAGGAGATAACGAAACATTCAAAAAATTCTTCCACGGTTTATTGCAGGAAGGTATTTATATTGCGCCATCGGCCTATGAAACCTGGTTTATTACAGATGCATTGACGTATGAGGATTTAGATTTTACGATTAATGCGATTGATAAGGTTTCGAAGACATTTTAAAAATTAAAATATATATTTTTCAATTTAAGGTTCCGCTTTTTTAGTAAAGCAGAACCTTTTTTTATGGGATTGAAATGTCGAATGGTATTAGTTAATGAAAAGTTAATAAGTAGGTTTTTTGCTATATATTTAGAATAAAAATTATTTTTGTTTATCAAATAACCATTAAACCAACAATAAATGAAGAAATTTTTCATTTTTACTACAATGGCAGTTTTTATGCTGTTTTCTACTAATCAATTTGCCCAATCCAACAAAAAGAAATCTAAAAAAGACGAAGCTGTCGTTGCGCCACCGGAGAAAAAATCAGAATCTGCAATTAAGGAATACAGTAAAGTAATTACGAAAGATGCTGTTTCTGATCCGGGTCTTTTCACGGTTCATAAAGTCGAAAAAAAGTATTATTTCGAGATTCCCAATAAGTATTTAAACAAGGATATGCTTTTAGTGAGCAGACTTTCTAAATTGCCTTCTAATCTGGGAGGCGGATATGTAAACGCAGGTTCAGAAACCAATGAGCAATTAATAGTCTGGCAGCGTTTTCAGGATAAAATTTTAATCAAATCAAAATCTTATAACGCGGTTGCGAACGATACTTTGCCGATTAGTATTTCGGTAAAATCTAACAATTACGAACCAACCTTATTTGCTTTTGATATTGTCGCTTTTAGCAAAGATTCCGCAAATACGGTTATTGACGTAACGAAGTTTTACAGTACTGACGTAAAAGCCATCAGCGGAATATCGGCAGAAATGCGTGAAACGTATAAAGTAAAAGGACTGGATGATTCGAGAAGTTTTATCAATACGATTAAAAGTTTTCCGATGAATATCGAAGTGATTCAGGATTTGACTTACAATGCTTCTAAACCATCTATGTTAGAAGAAACAGAATCCATAAGCATCCAGATGAATCAGTCTATGGTTTTGTTGCCGGAAGTCCCGATGAAACCCAGATTAGAAGATCCGAGAGTAGGCTGGTTCACCGTAAGTCAATACGACTACGGAAGTAATGAATTGAAATCTGACCTTAAAACGTACATTCGCCGCTGGAGATTAGAACCAAAAGATCCTGAAGCGTACAACCGAGGAGAATTGGTTGAACCGATTAAGCCAATTGTTTATTATTTAGATCCTGCAACACCGGAGAAGTTGAGAAAATACATCAGGCAGGGAATCGAAGAATGGCAAAAAGCATTTGAAGCTGCCGGATTTAAAAATGCCATTATTGCCAAAGATGCGCCAACCAAAGAAGAAGATCCGGATTTCAGCCCTGAAGATGTTCGTTATTCTGTGATTCGCTATGTAGCAAGTACCACCCGAAATGCAGTTGGACCAAGTGTTTCAGATCCCAGAACCGGAGAAATTATTGAAAGCGATGTAATCTGGTATCATAACCATTTGCGTTCTTACAGAAATCGCTATTTGTTAGAAACCGGAGCTGCAAATCCGTCCGCGAGAACATTACAAACCAGTGATCAGGAAATGGGAGAAATGATGCAAATGGTAATCGCTCATGAAGTAGGACATGCTTTGGGATTCCCGCATAATATGGGCGCGAGCTGTGCTTATGATGTGGAGAGTTACAGAAATGGAGATTTTACACAACAAAACGGGATCTCGGCAAGTATCATGGATTATGCCCGTTTTAATTATATCGCACAACCCGGTGACAAAAACATTCGTTTTATTCGTAAAATGGGTGCTTATGATCAGTATGCAGTAAATTGGGGATACAGAGTGATCCCGAATGCCAAATCTCCTCAGGATGAAGCAGCAACTTTAGATAAATGGATTCTGGAGAAAGCCGGAAATCCATTATATAAATTCGGAAAACAAAGCAGTGCTTTTGACCCGACTTCCCAAACAGAGGATATTGGAAATAATTCTATGAAAGCAAGCACTTACGGAATGAAAAACCTGGAATATGTAGCCGGACATTTGAATGAATGGACGAGTACTGTAACCAATAATTATGAAGATCTCGATGAGTTGTATAAGGAAATGCTGGAAGTTTGGAGCAGATATGTAGGTCATGTTGTTACCAATGTGGGTGGCGTTTATGAAAATACCAAAAAGCCAAATCAGGCGGGAAGTGTTTACGAAGTAGTGCCGAAAGCAAAACAAACAGAAGCGATGAACTGGCTTCAAACAAATGCTTTTGCTTCGCCAACGTGGATTGTAAATGTCAATACCTTAAAAAATACCGATTTTGCGGGTTATTCAGAAAGGTTTAGAAGCTTACAGGTGCGACATTTGAATAGTTTACTAAGTATTGGTCGCATTGGCCGATTAATGGATAATGAAATTCTGGGTGCAGATACTTACAAAGCCCTGGATTTATTAAAAGACACCCGAAGAGGAATCTGGAAAGAAGCCGTAACGCCAACGAATGTAACCATATACAGAAGAAATTTGCAACGCGGTTATATCGACAGAATGGGCGCTTTGATGACAGAAGAAATTAAGCCAACGGACCGATCAGTGATCTATTACAATGTAGCACAATCTGATGTCAGGGCTTTGGTTCGTGGGGAATTAAGCGCATTAAGAAGTACGCTTGCCTCTGCAAAAGCAAGACCCGTAAATACAGAAACAAAATACCATTATGAAGATTGTATGAAAAGAATTGATTTAATACTTAATCCAAAATAGGAAGTATACAAAACAAAAAAGAGGCTTTAAAAGCCTCTTTTTTTGATCTCAATTACATTTTATCTTTTCGGTGATCTTTCATTTTGTCCTGATGCGTTTTTTGAATAACCGCCCATTCTTTATATTGCTCAGCATTCAGAATAGCTTTCATTTTGGCATCTGTAGCTTTGCGATCTTCTTTCATTTGTTTTTTCAAGGCGTCTTTTTCTGCAGCAGTTGGTGCTGTACCAGCCTCTTTTCGGCTCTTTTTCAGCATTGCCATCTTGGTACTTCTGTCAGATAAAAGTTCACCCACTTGTTTTTGCTGATCGGCATTCAGGTTTAGCTCCGTTGTTAATTTTTGCAAATGTGCCTGATCGCGTTCTTGTGGAGATTTCATATCTCTTTTGCCTTTATGACCGCCTTTGTGTTCTTTTTTAAGAGCCGTCCATTTGGTGTATTGATCAGTATTTAAAATGGCTTTCATTTTAGCATCGTTTGCTGCTTTTTCAGTTTCCATTTGTTTTTTAAACGCTTCCCTTTCCTCAGCAGTAGGTTTTACTTTACTGTCTTTTTTAGCATCTCTGAATTTTTCTGCTTTAGCACTTCTTTCTGCCAGTAGCTGTTTTACCTGATCCTGTTGTTTTTTATCTAAACTCAATTCAGTAGTTAATTTTTGTAAATGTTTTTCATTTCGCTGTTCCGGAGTTAATTTTTCTTTTTGATCACGTGCCGGTTTCTGATTGATGTCTTGTGCAAAACTTACTATTCCAACGAATAATAAAGCTGCTATAAATAATTTTTTCATAATTCGTTTTTTAAAGATTTATATTGATTAGACTTCAAGAAGTTTGCTAAGTTTAATCAGATTGTGAGATTTATCTTTTAATTAACAGAAAGTATTAAGGAAAGCATAATGCAGTTAGAAAATAAAAAAGAGGCGATTGAAGCCTCTTTTTGTACACTATAATTAGTTGTTTTCGTCTTTGCGTTCTCTCATTTTTTCTCTGACCTTATCTCTTTTTTCTTCCTGAAGAGAGGTCCATTTTTTATATTGGTCAGCGTTCAGGATGGCTTTCATTTTAGCATCATTTGAAGCAACTTCTTCGTCCATTTGTTTTTTGAAAGCCGCTTTTTCTTCAGCAGTAGGTTTTACATTACTCTCTTTTTTTGCTTTACGGGCTTCTTTAAGACTTTCCACCTTTGCACTCCTTTCGGCTAACAATTGTTTGATCTGAGTTTGCTGATTGGCATCCAGATTTAATTCAGAGGTCATTTTCTTTAAATGCTTTTCATTACGCTGCTCCGGAGTCATTCTCTCTTTTTGATCGCGGGCAGGTTTTTGATCCATGTCTTGTGCAAAACTTGCTAGTCCAACGAATAGCATAGCTGCGATAAATAATTTTTTCATGATTTTGTTTTTTAAGTTTATGTCAGTTAGACTTTGTAAAATCCCTTAGGTTTAATCGATTAGTAGTAATTATGAAATTTTTAACGCGTTGAAAATCATTAATTAAGGTATTAACTGATTTTTGTTAGGATAAGATTCAGAATTAATCCTTAAATTTAAGAAATTATAAATGCAAATAAAAACTTACAATATATGAATTCAGCAGCATCATTAAATGAAAATAAAATTGCTTTTTTTTCAACACAGCCTTACGATAAAACTTTTTTTAACCAATACAATGAGTTTGGTTTCGAATTGGACTTTTTCGAAACACAGCTCAATCCGCAGACTGTCACTTTAATTCAGGAGTATAGTATTGTATGCGTTTTTGTAAACGATATTGTCAACGAAGCTGTAATCAAACAATTGGCCGAAAAAAACGTAAAGATTATAGCTTTGCGTTGTGCCGGTTTTAATAATGTTGATTTAGAAGCTGCTAAAAAATACAATCTTAAAGTTTGCCGTGTTCCCGCCTATTCGCCTCAGGCAGTTGCAGAACATGCTATGGCCATGATTTTGACCTTAAACAGAAAAACGCATAAAGCCTATAACAGAGTCCGGGAACAGAACTTCTCGTTAAACGGATTATTGGGCTTTGATTTATACGGAAAAACAATCGGAATCATCGGAACAGGCAATATCGGGAAAGCTTTTGCTAAAATCGCTTTAGGATTTGGATGCAAAGTATTGGCGTATGACATTGTAACCAATCTTGAAATGGAAAAAGACGGTGTTGTTTTTACTACCTTAAATAATGTTTTCAAAGAAAGCGATATCATTTCACTGCATTGTCCGTTAAACGAGCAAACGAAGCACGTAATTAAGGAAGAATCAATTGCTTTGATGAAAGACCACGTTATGATTATCAATACCAGCAGAGGAGGACTGATCGAAACGGCTGCTGTAATTGAAGGATTAAAAGAAGGCAAAATTGGTTATCTCGGAATTGATGTGTACGAGCAGGAAGAAAAACTGTTCTTCAGAGATCTTTCAGCAGACATTATTCAGGATGATGCCATTCAGCGTCTGATGAGTTTTCCGAATGTTTTGGTTACGGCCCATCAGGCTTTTTTTACCAATGAAGCTTTAACACAGATTGCCCTGGTTACTTTCAATAATATAAAATCATTATTGACTCAAAATGACATCGAGAATAAAGCGGCGTTGCTGGTCTAAAAACCTGTAACGATTACAAACCCGACAGTTTTTAAAACCTGTCGGATTTAACAAACATAATGTTGGGAATTTAAAACAGGAAATTATGAAAAATACAATTTTAATGGCATTTGTGATTCTGGGAATTATTTCATGCCAAAACAAGGATAAAAAAGACGAGCAAAGCATAATAAAAACAATTGCGGAAGACACCTTGTCCAAGACAGCTGCGGGAACTGCTGATGTCAGTGATGCTCCTCCAAAAGAAGATAAAGCAGTCGAGGTGATTCGAAAACAATTAAATGTCTTATTGCAGAAAGATTTGCCGGCAATGACCAAAGACGACCGGTTTTTTTATTATGATGCTTTTGATTTAAACAATGATAAAAAAGACGAATATTTCGTAGGTTTCTCAAATCCTTATTTCTGCGGAAGCGGAGGTTGTTCAGGCTATATTCTCAATAATAACGGAAGTGTAATCAATAAGTTTACCGTAACTGATTTCCCGATTTATGTAACCACTTCAGCAACTGAAAAATTTTATGATCTTATATTTGAGACTGGAGGGAAATTTCATCTTATAAAAATAAAGAACGGCAAGTATCCTTCAAATCCATCTGTTCAGGAAATATGGAAAGGAGATATTACGAAAGAAAGCACGAAGGTTTTGGATATTCAAGGAAAGAAATTGGAAACGTATTCGTTTTAATTAATTTACAGAATTAAGCTTTAATTTCGTATTGTGGACTTAAATAAAGTGTATATTTGCATAATATTCACAAATTAAATCCTTAAGTGATGTTGTTAAGCTTTAGAGTTGCTAATTTTCGTTCCATAAATGAAATGGTCGAATTGTCTATGATACCTAGCGATTTAAAAAATCCTACAAACGTAATCAAGACGACAAATATTCAAGCAACAAAAAATAAAGATTATTATGCTTTAACTTCCGCAGCTATTTATGGCCCAAATGCAAGTGGAAAGAGCAATATTATAAAAGCTTTGAATGAGTTTGTATATTTTGTTATAAAATCAACGGATAATAAACCTAATGAAGCAATTGATTTATATGAACCATTCAGATTGGATAAGGAGTGCTTACAAAAGCCTTCTTTTTTTTCAATAGATTTATTAGTTGAAAATGTCTTGTATACTTATTCTATTGAAGTTTTTCGAAAGGAAGTTATTAGAGAATCTCTTTTTTTCTATCCTAAAGGATTGAAAGTTAAGGTGTTTGTAAGGAATGGGCAGGAATTTATTAAAGGAAATGGTTATGAAGGGATTTTTGAGAATATCAAACAACGTACAACTGAAAATCAGTTATTTCTAAGTAAAGCTGCAATTGAAAATGTTGAAATTGCAAAAGATGTTTTTCAAAAATTTGTTTCAATGATTATTCTTACAACAGATAGATTGCATTCTGATAGATTTAATAGAATGTATAGTAAAATTATGTTTAAAAATTTAGATGCTTGGGGAGAAATATTGAAATTATCAAAATCATTAATTAAAAAATTTGATACTCAAGTTGTAGATTTTGAAGAAAAAGAAGATATAGTTAAAACTTTTCATTTGAATGATAAAAATGAAAAAATTGAATTTGATTTTGAAGATGAGTCGTCAGGAACACAAAGAGTCATAGCATTTATTCCGTTTGTATTACATGTTTTATTCGGAGGACATATTTTAATTGTTGATGAATTTGAAAGGAGCTTACATCCTGAAATTGCTCAATATATTTTGAGTTTATTTAATGATCCTGAAGTTAGTAAAAAAGGTGCGCAGTTTATATTTGCGACTCATGACACCACTTTATTAAGTCCTGAAAATAATTTACGAAGAGATCAAATCAATTTAGTTGAAAAAAATTCAAAAGGAGAAACAGAATTATATACAGTGTCAGATATCAAAGGAATTAGAGAAGGGAATTTCGAAAAATGGTATATTGAAGGAAGGTTAGGTGCAGTTCCGAATATAGCAAAAGAAACTTTTAGACATGAATTAATAGATTATATAAAATCATAATTATGGCTAAAAGACCTCAAAATAATTTTAAGGAACGACAACTTAAATCAAAAGTTCTGATTCTATGTGAAGGATTGACTGAGAAGAATTATTTCAATGCTTTAAAAGAAGATTTAGGTTTGCCAAAAACTATTGCTGTAAATGTTTTTCAAAGTAATAAAGTTGATTGCAAAGGTGTTGTTGAAGAAGCTATAAAAAAGGCTAAACGAGATGGCTTTGAAGAAATATTTGTTGTTTTTGATCATGATAATCAGTCTAAAAGAGATGAAGCTTTTAAATTGGCTAAAACTAAAAGTATAACTGTAATTTTTTCAAGTATATGTTTTGAGGGTTGGTATTTACTGCATTATAAAAATTCAACTAAGGCCTTTTCTTCTGAAGCTGATTTAGAAAGAGAATTGAAAAAATGTATAGGAATGGAGAATTATGAGAAAAATAATTTTAAACATTATTCAATTTTGAAAGACAAAATAGGAGATGCAAAATCTAATGCTGAAAAAAGCAGATTAGCGGTTATTCAAAATAATGAAGGCGTGGAAATTTTTAATTTAAATCCTTTTACTAATGTCGATGAATTAGTAATTTATTTAGAAAAACAAAAAACATAAAAAAAGAGCTTCAAATTTGAAGCTCTTTTTATTACTATTATATTTGAAATTCATTTACTCCACCAATTCCACAAATTTAAACTCACCTTCAACAGCCACTTTAGTTAAACCGTGTTTAGATAAGTTTTTCATTGATGCATCCCATTTTTTACCGCTTAAATTAGCAGTAATTTTTAATTGCTGAAGATCCATTTTATTTTCATTTCCTTTCAATAAATCTACAATAAATTTTTCTTCATCAGACAATTCAATCTGAGCTTGTTTTTTCTCCGGACGCATTTGCGGGAACAATAAAACTTCCTGAATAGAAGCGTTATTGGTTAAATACATAATCAGACGGTCCATTCCAATTCCCATTCCGGAAGTTGGCGGCATACCATATTCAAGCGCTCTCAGGAAATCTTCGTCGATTATACCATTTGCTTCATCATCACCTTTTTCAGCCAGACGCATCTGGTCTTCAAAACGCTCACGCTGATCAATTGGATCGTTCAGTTCAGAATACGCATTTGCGATTTCTTTTCCACAAACCATTAATTCAAAACGCTCTGTAAGCTCCGGATTATCGCGGTGTTCTTTACATAACGGTGACATTTCTTTAGGGTAATCGGTAATGAAAGTAGGCTGAATATAATTTCCTTCGCATTTCGCACCAAAAATTTCATCAATCAATTTTCCTTTCCCCATTGTTTTATCAACGTCAATTCCCATTCCTCTTGCTGCGTCAAACAATTCCTCTTCTGTTTTACCCGAAATATCAAATCCGGTAAAATGTTTAATAGAATCCGTCATTGTTACGCGGGCATAAGGTGCTTTAAAGTTGATTTGATGCTCACCAAAAGTAGCTTCGCTGGTTCCGTTTACGGCAATAGCACAATGTTCAAGCAAACCTTCTGCAAATTCCATCATCCAGTTGTAGTCTTTGTAGGCTACATATATTTCCATGGCGGTAAATTCAGGATTATGCGTTCTGTCCATTCCTTCATTTCTAAAGTTTTTAGAGAACTCATAAACACCTTCAAAACCACCAACAATTAATCTTTTTAAGTACAATTCGTTGGCAATACGCATGTAAAGCGGAATATCAAGCGAGTTATGATGCGTAGTAAAAGGTCTCGCCGCAGCTCCACCGGGAATTGACTGTAAAACCGGAGTTTCCACTTCAAGATATCCTGCATCATTAAAATAGCCACGCATAGCAGTGTACAACTTCGTACGTTTGATGAAGTTTTCCTTTACTTGTGGATTAACCGTTAAATCTACATAGCGCATTCTGTAACGTAACTCAGGATCGTTAAAGGCATCGTGTATATTTCCGTCCTCATCTACTTTTGGTAAAGGAAGCGGGCGTAACGTTTTGCTTAAAAAAGTAAATCCGTCCACGCGAATACATTGTGCACCCACTTTTGTAGTAAACAATTCACCTTCAATACCAATAAAGTCGCCTAAATCGGTTAATTTTTTAAAAACCTGATTGTATAAAGTTTTGTCGTCACCTTCACACAAAACATCACGATTCACGTACAATTGAATACGGCCTTCGCTATCCTGTAATTCAGCAAAACAGGCTTTCCCCTGATCTCTCACACTCATCAAACGTCCGGCAACGATCACCTTCTTACCTTCTTCGAAAGACTCCTTAATTTGCTTAGAAGTATGATTTACAGGAAAAAGATTAGCCGGATAAGGATTGATTCCTAAGTTGCGTAAGTTTTGAAGTTTCTCTCTTCGAATGATTTCTTGTTCAGATAAGGCCATTATATACTGTTTTTTAAGTGTGCAAAGATAAACAAAAGAATGTAGATTTCAGAATGCAGATTTTAGATTTTTTGCAGCAGTATTTTATCGTATTTAAATCGCCTTTTGTCCCGTCCCGATAGCTATCGGGACTATATATCTTTTTTTGTAGAAAAAGCAAAAAAAGGATACCGTTTCTATCGGGACTATTGAGGAAATTTTAGTTTTTAAAAGACGTTTTGGTTGGGATGGTTACCGATATGTGTTTAAAAAATAGTTTGTAAGAAATTAAGCAAAAACCTCATTATCTTAGCCATTCAAAACCTCAGAACCTTTCAGGAAAAATGAAATACAATTCAATACTAATACTAGTAATTCTGCTAACAAGCTGTCAGATTACCGAAACGATTCATCTAAACGCAGACGGAAGCGGAACCATTGAAGTCGTTACTTTTCGCGACGAAAACAGTTATATGCAACTGGCAGGTGAGAATTATTCCAAAGAAGAAAAATTTCAGGATACCACTTACATTTTTAGTGAGTATATCAAAAAATACAACGAAACATTCGTAAAATATACACCCGAAGAACAAAAGTTATTTCAGCAATATTCCAATGTGAAAGTACATCTTAAGAAGAGTTCATTCGAAAAAGAATTTCGGGACGTGTTTTCGCTGAACTTCAATAAAATTTCAGAAGTTCCGGATTTGTATAAAACCGAGAATTATGCTGATGATATCAAATACAACTATGCTTTAACAGCAGAAAATCATTATTATAAAGTTGCTTATGCTTTTGAAGGGAAAGTTTTTAAGCGTCTGGTCTCTATTACAAATGAAACTGAATTACAAAAAGCAAAAGAGGAATTTAAAAAGATTGATCCCAAATATGCTTCGTTAAAACTGACGCAGCTTTATACGTTAAAGTATCATTTTTCCGGAAAAATAAAATCAGTTTCAAATCCAAAAGGAGTAATAAGTTCAGATAAAAAATCAGTTGTGGTAGAATTTCAACTTTCAGACTGTCTGCAAAATCCTGAAAGTACAAGTCTGGAAATAGTTTTGGAATAAAGTAGCGAAACAATTAAAAATACTCTTCGTATCTTTGGGAAAAATAAACCACGATGAAATTATATAAATTACTTACTTTTTCTTTTTTATTCGCAGCACTTACAAGCTGTACTTTCACAGAAAATATTTATGTAAACGATAACGGAGCCGGGAAATTCTCTGTAGATATGGACGGTTCTTCTCTAATGGCAATGGCCGGTGACCAAATTGGAAGTCAAATGGGAGCTGAAGCAAAAAAGGATATTGATTCTACGTTTACCTTCAAACAATTATTTGCAGCAAAAAAAGACAGTATCGCCAAGCTTTCCCCGGAAGCCCAAAAGGAACTTAAAAAAATAGAAAACTTTGTAGTTCACACTAAAATGAGCAGTGAAAAGAAAGAGTTTTTAATGACACTTTCTACAGATTTTAAAAACGTAAATGAATTGCAGGATATCTTGCAGACACTAAGTGCTTTTCAGAAATTAGAGCAGGGCGCAAGTGCTGCTGCAAGTCCTTTTGGAAGTAATTTTGGCAATAATAACAGCAAGCTAAGTTATACCTACAACGGAAAGAAATTTACCCGTACAGCAGTAATTGATCAGCAAAAAATGGCTGCAAAAGCAAAAGATACGACAGCGGATATGTCTAAAATGATTTTTTCCTCTTCCAATTACATCCTGAAATATCATTTCCCGAAAAAGATTAAAAAGGTATCTAATCCGGACGCTTTGTTTAGTGAAGACCGAAAAACAATTACAATTCAATACCCTTTTACGGATTATATGGAGAATCCTGACAAACTCAACTTTGAAGTAGAGTTTGAAAAATAATAAAAATGAATAAAAAAATTCAACTTCAGGATTTAGGAAATAAAGATTATAAATCGACCTGGGAATATCAGGAAGAACTTTTCAAGGATATTGTCGACTTAAAAATAAAAAACAGAAGAGAAGAACTCGATTTGCCAACACCCAATTATTTGCTGTTTGTAGAGCATCCGCATGTTTATACTTTAGGTAAAAGCGGTGATTTGGAAAACTTGCTTTTAAACGAAAAACAACTCGAAGCCAAAGGAGCGACTTTTTATAAAATCAATCGCGGTGGTGACATTACGTATCACGGCCCCGGGCAAATTGTAGGGTATCCGATTTTAGATTTGGAAAACTTCTTTACCGATATTCATAAATATTTGCGTTTTCTGGAAGAAGCTATTATTCTGACATTGAAGGAATATGGTTTGGAATGTGGCCGAAGCGAAGGAGAAACCGGAGTGTGGCTGGGGGTCGGAACTCCATTTGCGAGAAAAATTTGTGCACTTGGTGTGCGTGCTTCACGCTGGGTAACCATGCATGGATTTGCCTTAAATGTTAACGTAGATTTAGGTTATTTTGATAATATCATACCCTGTGGAATTCGTGGAAAAGCGGTTACCTCTTTGCAAGTAGAATTAGGCGTAGAAAAAGTGGATGAAGAAGAAGTGAAAGCCAAAATTCTGAAACACCTTACCCGTTTATTTGAAGCTGAATTTATTCAGGAATAATATATTTAAAAGAAAAGAATGAAAAATTCTGAAGAAAATAACAATTACAGAATTGCTGTTCCTTCAGAATTTGAATCTGTTTTTTCTCATTTCTATTTTGCTGAAAATAAAACGGATTCTTCTGTAGTAAAAACGTTATTGCCCAGTTTTCAGACCATACTGGTCTTTACTTTTGGAGGAAATGTATCTTTAAAATCACAACAAAATCATGTCCTTCAGGCTGAAAAATGTCTTGTTTTAGGTCCAATAAAACAGGCTTTTGACTATACTTTAGAACCCAATTCTGAAATTCTGGTGGCTAATTTTAAAGAAGATGCCTTCTACAGGTTTTTTGGAAACGCCCTTTTAACACATTCTTTGCCGATTCATCCGGACGCTCTGCTTGCTGAAAATTGTTTTAGTGCTTTATGGGAAGAATTAAAAATAATTCCGGACACCAGGGATCGCGTAAATTACATCCTGGATTTTTGTAAACCTTATTTAAAAGAGCAAAATACTATCACGGCACTTTTGGCTGATTTTAAGGATGAAAGCTTAAATCCGATCAAAGCAATTGCTTCCAGAACCAATCAGACAGAAAGGAATATTCAGCTCAACCAAAAGAAATTTTTTGGTTACACCATTAAAGAAGTGAATCGTTATGAGCGCTTTTTAAAAGCTGTTGAGCAAATCCAGAAAAATACGCAGACCGATGCAAAAACAGATTGGCTCACCATTGTAGCCGATTGTGGTTATTACGACCAGAGCCAGCTTATCCATGATTTTAAATATTATATGAATTTGTCTCCTGTAAAATTTCTTAAATTCCAACAAGATATCTGTATGGCTAAAGATTTTTAGTTTGTTTGAATTTTGTAACTTTGTGAAATGGAGAAGACAGAAACTATAGAAGATTTTTATCGCAGCAAACTCAATTTTATGCCCGATAACCTTAAAAAAGAAATCGGACATTTTAATGTATTTGTGTTGGATGATTTTATGGGCTGCAGTGCAAAACCAATTCCGTACAGCCGTAAGGATTATTTTAAAATCAGTTTGATTATTGGTAAAAACAGAGTTCATTATGCCGATAAGATTGTGGAGATCGAGGAGCATGCCTTGTTCTTTGCCAACCCGCAGATTCCGTATAATTGGGAACAGTTAGAAGAACACCAGACCGGTTTTTTCTGTGTTTTTACGGAAGCTTTTTTCCATCAGTTCGGGAATTTGAAAGAATATCCGGTTTTTAAACCAAACGGGAGTTTTATTTATTCGATCGACACTGAACAAACAGAGAAAATCAAATTGATTTACAGGCAGATGATAGAAGAAATCAATTCTGATTATGCTTATAAATACGATGTGTTACGTAATCTGGTTTTTGAATTGATTCACAGTGCGATGAAAATGCAGCCTGCTAATCTTTCCGTCAACCAGCATTCTAATGCTTCAAATCGAATTTCGTCCTTGTTTCTGGAATTGTTGGAAAGACAGTTTCCTATTGAAAATTCAAGACAGCGTTTTACATTGCGTTCAGCAGCAGATTTTGCCAATCAATTAACGATTCATGTGAATCATTTAAATCGGGCTTTAAAAGAAACCACTCAAAAAACCACTTCAGAAGTTATTGCGGAACGTCTTTTACAGGAAGCCAAAATTCTTTTGAAACACACCGATTGGAATATTGCTGAAATTGCCTATAGCTTAGGATTTGAAGAGCCGACGCATTTTAATAATTTTTTCAAAAAGAATATTCAGCTTACACCCCGACAATTCCGGACTGTTTGAATTTTGTAAGTAATGGTTTGAATTTCGTTATCCCTGACCTGTACTTCCGGCCTAATTTTGCCTTGTAATTAAAACAATATAAATTATGGAAACTAAAAAAGTATGGTTTGTAACAGGAGCCTCAAAAGGTTTGGGTTTAATCTTAGTTCAGAAATTATTAAGAGAAGGTTTTAGAGTCGCTGCAACTTCAAGAGATATCAATTCATTAATTAAAGAAGTTAGCGCAGCATCAGACCAGTTTTTGCCTTTAGAAATGGATCTGGTTACAGAAAGCAGTGTTCACGCGGCGGTTGCCAGAACAATTAGTCATTTTAAAACAATAGACGTTGTGGTAAACAACGCAGGTTATGGACAGATCGGTACATTGGAAGAACTTTCTGATGAAGAAGCAAGACAAAATTTTGATGTTAATGTTTTCGGTTTGCTAAATGTTATCCGAAACACAATGCCATATTTCAGAGCCAACAGATCAGGTCATTTCTTCAATATTTCTTCTATTGGAGGATATCACGGAGGTTTTCCGGGTTGGGGAATTTACTGTTCTACTAAATTTGCCGTTTCCGGTCTGACGGAAGGTTTAAAAGCAGAGGCAAAAGCTTTCGGAGTAAATGTAACGTTGGTTTATCCAGGTTATTTCAGAACCAGTTTCCTGTCTTCGGATTCTATGGGATTGCCTAAAAATCCGATTGCAGATTATGAAGAAGCGCGTCAGTCTGTTTTAACGCATCAAAATGAAATCAATGGAAATCAGCCGGGAGATCCTGAGAAAGCGGTTGCGGCTTTAATTCAGATCAGCAAAGAAAAAAATCCGCCACTGCATTTGTTCTTAGGTGAAGATGCCTACAATATGGCAAATGCTAAAATTGAAGAAGTTGAAGCTGACCTGGAAGCGTGGAAAGCGATGACAATTGCAACAAATTTTTAATAAATTAGAATTTCAAAAAAAATCCCTGATCATTTCGACAGGGATTTTTTTGTTTTGGAGGATTCTGTATTTCGTTTTCTTACAATTGTGCCTTAAACCTGTGTTTTACATTTGTCCTGTTAATCTTTAAAACATAAAAACATGAAAAATTTAATCATTTATGCACACCCAAATTCAGCTAGTTTAAATCATTTTTTTAAACAAACTATTGTTGAAAGTCTTCAGGAATCGAATCAGGAAATTGAGGTTCGTGATTTGTATCAGATCAATTTTAATCCGGTTCTTTCTTTAAATGACATGAGTGGACAACGAATAGGGAAAGTGGCTGATGAAGTAAAAACAGAACAGGATTTTATTGCCTGGGCAGACCGGATTATTTTTGTGTATCCGATTTGGTGGACCGGAATGCCGGCTATTATAAAAGGTTATATCGACCGCGTTTTTAGTTACGGATTTGCATACCGATACGATCAGGGAATTCAAAAAGGTTTACTGACAGGAAAAAAAGCAATCATTGTAAACTCCCACGGAAAATCTAATGCAGAATATGAAGCTAGCGGAATGGATAAAGCTTTGGCTTTGACTTCAGATACCGGTATTTTTAAGTATTGCGGCTTAGAAATTCAACAGCATTTTTATTTCGATAAAGCAGACAGAGCTTCTGCTGAGTCTATTGAAGATTGGAAAGATCAGATTGAAGTAGCTTTTAAATGCAATGATCAGGTCTCTTTTTTTGGATGAAATGATATTTTGAAAAAAAAATACAAGATGAATTGTTTAGAGGCAGGGCTCTGAGTGGTTGGCAAATTACGCCCATGTTATCATTTTGTGGTTTTTTTATGTTAAATTTGGATTGGTACTTTAATTCAAGCTTAACTAAATAAACTGATGACTTATGAGAAAAATCTACTTCCTTTATTTTCTTTTTATGCTTAATAGTCTTTTTGCTCAAAAGAAAGATAAATTAAATCCGATTGTGGTTTATGAAAAAGCGTGGCAAGAGCAAAATAGCGATGCAAGGTTGAAAATTATAAAAACAATCTGGCTGGACGACAGTACTTTTGAAGACCCTTCTGCCTCTATAAAAGGGGCAGTTGCATTGAATAATGTGATAAATGAATTTTATAAAAAGTTCCCGGATGCTGTAGTAACATCAGGTGTAAAAGTTGTAAAGGACAATTATGTAAGCTGGGACTGGAAAATTTTGGATTCAAAAAATAAACTTATAATGTCCGGTCGTGATTTTGCCCGGTTAAATGGCAAAGGTCAGGTAAGTAAAATAATTGGTTTTTGGAATCCGGAAGCCACTTTATCGGAATCGGATATTTTAAAAAATCTTGAAACTGATAATTTGAAAGTTGTCGAAAAATATTACGAATGTCTCTTTAAAACCAGGGATTTTACAGCAATGGCAACCTTAATTGAACAAGGTGCTATTTATAACCAGGCGGAAGGACTGCCTTATGGAGGAACGTATACAGGTTTTGAGGAATGGACTAAAATGTATGCCAAATCGGCTGAATTTTTTGAGATGCAAATAGAGAAGGACCCTGTTTATTTTAGCGATTCTTCCAAAAATGAAATAATTATTTATTTTACCCTGAAGTGCAAATCAAAAAAATCAGGAAAAACACTTTCAATGCCGATTTCGGAACATCTTGATTTGAAAAACGGAAAAATTACGGCAATCAGATCCTTTTATTTCGATACAAAACAATTTGCTGAATTCCTGAAAAGTAAAAGATAATAAAAGCAGTTAAAGCATTCGCAGCTTGATGTGCTTTTTTTTATTGTTACCAAACAAAAAGACTTATCCCTTCGATAAGTCTTTTTGTTTTTTAAAGGTCTAAGCTCAGTTGCTCGGGAAGCAGCCTGAAACTCATTCGATGGTATTTGGTAGGCCCATATTTTTTAATGGCTTCACGATGTTCTTTGGTCGGATAACCTTTGTTTTTTTTCCAGTTGTACATCGGGAATTCTTCGTGAATTTGATCCATGTATTCGTCGCGATAGGTTTTTGCTAAAACAGAAGCCGCGGCAATACTCAGGAATTTAGAATCCCCTTTTATGATACTCTGGCTCGGAATAGACTTTAATAATTCTATCTCTATTGCAGAAAATTGTTTTCCAAAAGTATTTTTCAGGCCCAGTTTGGCATTTATAGCACGATTGCCATCAACAATAATAAATTCAGGAATCTGATTTAATTTCAGGATACATTCGTGCATTCCCTTCATGGACGCGTTTAGGATATTGATTTCATCAATTTCATTCGGATGCAAATGCGTAACGGCAAAACAAACGGCATGATGTTCTATAATTGGTTTTAATTTTTCTCTGACCTTTTCGGACAATTGTTTACTGTCATTTAAAAATTCATTGCTGAAATCAGGAGGTAAAATGACGGCCGCAGCGGTTACGGGGCCTGCCAAACAGCCTCTTCCGGCTTCATCTGTACCAGTTTCAAAAACAAATCCTGAGAAATTTCTTTCAAGCATAACTTTGATGGAGTGATTATAACGACAAATATCAGAATACTTTTCAAAACAGTGTTGTTTTTGTCAATATTTTAAAATCGTGCCCATATTTTGAGTTTTTTGTAAAATGTAGTTTCTTTTTTTTTGTCATAAATAATTAAGCGACTTAAGTGTTAAAATGTGTTAAATTTGTTAGTGTAAAAAATATATTTTTTTGGGTATTTTTTTATGAATATCATATGTTTGGGGAGGGAAAGGCAGTAATTATTAATCAAGTGTTAAGCTTACATTAAAAAAAAATAACTTTAAGGCTAGAAAATGTTTGTTATTTTAAGAAATAATTAAGAAGTTTGCTAGATACTAATTCAAAATAAATTCAAATGAAATTAAAATTACAATGGATCTATACACTCTTAGTAGTGTTGTCTGTGCAGTTTTCTTTTGCACAAGAACGAGTTATTACCGGAGTTGTTTCTGGTGATGCAGGAGTTATTCCAGGAGTAAACGTTGTTGTCAAGGGAGCAAAAACCAGTGCTCAAACAGATTTTGACGGAAGTTACTCTATTAAAGCCAAAACAGGTGACGTTCTTGTATTCTCTTACGTAGGTATGTTAGATTTAACTGCTACAGTTGGAACGGCATCTACATTAAGCGTTACATTAAATGAATCGCAAAAAACGTTAGATGAAGTGGTAGTTGTTGCTTATGGTAAACAAAAAGCAAAAGCAATTGTTGGTTCGATTGCTACAATAGGTTCAGACGTACTTCAGACTCAACAAGCAACAAGTGTTTTGTCAGCTTTGCAGGGTAGTGTTGCGGGGGTAAGCGTAATTGCTGCAGGTGGACAGCCGGGTGAGAATCCTGTAATTCGTATTAGAGGTACTGGTTCTATCAATGCTTCGACTTCTCCTTTAGTTGTTTTGGATGGGGCTCCTTTTGGTGGAAATTTAAACGCAATAAGTGCGGATCAAATTGAAACAATCAGTGTTTTAAAAGATGCGTCTTCAACAGCTTTATATGGTTCAAGAGGATCAAATGGAGTAATTCTTATTACAACTAAAAGAGGAAAATTGAATTCTGCACCTAGAGTTACTTTTACCACACAAGTTGGATTTGCTGACAATGCAGTTAAGTTACATGAGCTGTTAGGCTCTGATGATTATATGAAATATACATGGGAAGGTATCAGAAATACTAACCAATATGTTAATCTTCAAGCTCCGGCACTTGCGGGTACAAATGCATCAAACTCTTTAGTTTCCAGATTAGGTTATAATCCGTACACAGTTGCTCAACCTGTGGATGCCAATGGAAATTTAGTTACTACCAATAAAAAATGGGATACTAATTGGGAAGATTTATTATTGAACGATGCTGCTGTAAGAAAAGAGCATACGTTATCTCTTTCAGGAGGTAGTGATAACACAAGATATTTCTTTACATCCAATTATTTGTCTCAGGAAGGAAATGTTAAGACTTCAAAATTTGAACGTATGACCACTCGTTTAAGTATTGATACGAAGGTTAATGAGTGGCTTAAAGCTGGTGTAACAATGTTTTATTCAACATCAGATCAGAATTTTCCAACACAAAGCGGTTCAAGTTTTCAAAGTGCAGTACAGTGGATTTATACAATTCCATCTATATACCCGGCTTTCAGAAGAGATGGGGCTGGTGATTTAGTAACCGACGACAAGGGTAATACTATATATGATTATGGATCAGGAGCACCAGGTCAATTATTAAATGCTACCAGACCTCAGTTAAGTACTGAAAATGCTCTTGGGGCGCTATATAACTACAAAATAGGATATAAGCGTGATAATTATACTGCAAATGCATATTTAGAATTTACATTAGCCAAAGATTTGACTTTTAAAACGAATTTAGCTTATGATAAATATTTATATGACAACTTTGAATATTCCAGTAACGAATTTGGTAATGCTGCAAGTGTAGGGGGAAGGGTTACTCAGAATAGAGATATTACTACTTCTGTCAATTTCTTTAATGGTTTAAACTATAAAAAATCGTTTGGAGATCATAATTTATCAGCAGATTTAATCCAGGAAGCATATCAGTTTAAAATAGATGCTTTGGGAGCTCAGGGAGAAGGATATTTACCTGGTGTACAAGTTTTAGATGGTAGTACAACACCAACAAGTGTGTCCGGATCTATTTCTGAAGAAAGAATATCTAGTTATTTGGCACGTTTAGCTTATAACTATAAAGAGAAATATTTCGTTGAAGGTTCTTATAGAAAAGATGGCTCTACAAGATTTAACAGGGATGTTAGATGGGGTGATTTTTATTCTGTTGGAGGATCTTGGTTAGTATCAGAAGAAAGCTTTTTGAAAGACAATACAATTCTTAGTGAATTAAAATTAAGAGCATCTTATGGAGAATTAGGAAATCAGAAAACTCTATATACTGCTACTGGTAATGCTAATTATTTTCCGGGACAACAAGCTTATGAAACAGGTTGGAATGAATTA
The DNA here is from genome assembly GCF_004345565.1 of Flavobacterium circumlabens. Classification (GTDB taxonomy): domain Bacteria; phylum Bacteroidota; class Bacteroidia; order Flavobacteriales; family Flavobacteriaceae; genus Flavobacterium; species Flavobacterium circumlabens. The sequence goes on from NZ_SLWA01000013.1 coordinate 64,757, forward strand.
ACTAATACAGGGATTGTACTAGGAGGTGCGGTTGATAAACTACTTACTTGGGAAACAACAGCTACGATGGATTTTGGAGTAGATTTTGGTTTATTTAATAATAGAATAACAGGTACAGTAGATTATTATTCTAAAAAGAGTATTGATTTAATTAACAATAAGCCTACACCTGGTTCAACTGGAAATACTAGTGTTATTACGAACTTAGGATCACTTAAAAATTCAGGATGGGAATTTTCATTAAATAGTAAAAATGTTCAAACACCTAACTTTGTATGGAATACTGGATTGAATTTTTCTACTGAGAAAAATGAAATTACAGAACAGCCTCAGGCAAGTATTATTGTTGGTACAAAAAGATATGAAGTTGGTCGTTCATTGTATGAGTTTTACATACAAGATTGGGCAGGTGTAGATCCGGCTACAGGTTATGGAATGTGGTACAAAGATGTCTTAGGAACTGATGGAAAACCAACAGGCGAAAGAGTAACTACCAAAACATATGCTCAGGCTACAAGATATTATGTTGGTAAATCATCTTTACCGGACGTAACAGGAGGTTTTACAAACTATTTCAGATATAAAAATCTTGATATGAATATTTTGTTTAACTTTAGTGTTGGATCGTATGTGTATGATAGCAGTTATGCTAGTTTAATGGAAGGTTTCAAATCTCCTGGTAGAGCGGGTAGTCAGGATCTTGAAGGTCGTTGGCAAAAGCCTGGGGATGTTACAAACGTTCCTTTATTCTTAGCTTCTAACAACGATTTTAATAGTCAATCCACTCGTTTCTTGTATAAAAATGATTATGTTAGGCTTAAAGCATTAAATTTTGGATATAATTTTCCACAAAGTATCCTTGACAAAACGAAGCTTTCTAAATTGAGATTATATTTCCAAGGTGATAATCTATTGACGTTCCAGTCTCATAAAGGAATTGATCCTGAACAAAATATTGGAGGTACTACGGATAGTAGATCTTACAATCTTAGGGTGATTTCTTTTGGTCTTAATATTGAATTTTAAAAATATATATATGAAAACTTTAATTTCAAAATTTTTCATTGCCATAACGGCATTGTTTATACTAGTGGGTTGTAGTGATGAATTTCTAGACGAACCGAAACCAACTAATACCGTTTCTGCAGATATTGCTTTTGGCTCTCGAGAAGGTACAGAGGCTTTGATTTCCGGAATAATGAGACGTTTCAGAGGACAGTATACCTCTACGGATGCAGCGGGTCTGAATTCTATGTTCTTTGCAAGAAGTGTAAAAGGAAATGACTTAATAGAAACAGACAACTGGTTTGGTTTTGATTATGCGAATGATAATCGTGAACCAACCTACAGGAGAACGACGTTTACCTGGAACTATTGTTTCTACATGATTAATCAGGCAAATACTTTAATTAACGGTGTTAACGCAAGTACTGCATTATCTGAAGGGGATAAAAAAGAATTAGCTGCATACGGTCATGCCTTAAGAGGGTTTTTCTATCATCAATTGGTAATGGAATTTGCTCCAACCTATTCTGCGGATATAAATTTTCCGGCACCGCCTATTTATACAGAGACCTCTTCAACTGGAAATCCAATGTCTACTGTTGGTGAAGTATATAAGTTAATTGTAGATGATTTAACAATCGCTGTTGATGCATTAACCGAAGACAGATTAGGAAAATCATATATCAATAAAAATGTTGCAAATGGAATCCTTGCGCAAGTATATCAGGTAATGGGTAACTGGGAAGGTGCTAAAAATGCTGCAATTGCTTGTTATGGAGGTGATCCTGAAGCAGTATTAGATGCAGAAAGCTACCGTTCCGGATTTGATGATATTGATAATGTTGAATGGATTTGGGGTAGTGCACAGACACCTGACCAATCTAATTATTACTGGAATGCACCAGCCGTTTTTATTGATCATAAAGGACCTTATGATGCAACTTATGTTAATAGAGATTTTGTAGCTTTGTTTTCTGCTACGGATGTCAGAGCTTATTTCGCAAGAAAGAGTGCTTCAATAACAGATATGAATGATCATAGATATTGGATAACGAATAAGTTTACTTTCTCTTTTGAAGGAGATAATGTAATTATCAGATCTCCTGAAATGATTTTGATTGAAGCTGAGGCAAAAGCAAGATTAAATGACTTTACAGGAGCACATGATTTACTTTACACGTTACAACTAGACAGAGATGAAAATGCTGTTAAATCGACTAATACCGGAGCTGCTCTGATAGAAGAGATTTTGGTAGAAAGAAGAAAAGAACTTTATGCTGAAAATGGCGTAGAGTGGTTTGATGCGAAACGTTTAAGAAGAGGAATTACCAGAACGGGTAACCACAGAATTGGAGCTGCCGGTAGTTTAACGGCAGATGACAAGAAATTTTTCTTAAAAATTCCTCAGGCTGAAATTGATGCTAACCCATTTATTGAGGATGCTGTAAATGCAAACAGATAAAAAATAACATAATTTTTTTTAAAAGCCGGGCTTGATTTACTTCAAGCCCGGTCTTTTTTTTGGAGTTACCACAGCTCATTCAGATTGTTTTTTGAAAAATTGTTTGGAAATATTTTAAAATATTTCGTCACTGTCTGTCGTTTGCTTTATAAGTGTTTGTTTTTCTCTGCTATCTTTACATTGCAAACTTATAATATGTTTTTTTATACGTTTTTATCTTTTACCTTTGCTCAGTAAATTTTTGCCGAAATAATTATCTATAAAGTCATCACATGAGAATATTCTTTTTTTTATATCTATTAGTAGTGCCTGCAGTATTGTTTTCTCAGGAAAAAAACACTCCTAAAAGCAGTTTGGATATGAATACAAAGTATTCAAGTATTACCGATACGCTAAAAAAGAAAAAAGCTAAAATTGCGACCATAGATCAATATCAGATTATTACGCTGGAGCATGATACCACTTATGCCGATACCTCACTAACCTTAAAAAGTGCTTATAAGCAAAATTATCTCAGAAAAGATAATTTCGGACTTTTGCCCTTTTCTAATATTGGACAGACCTATAATACCTTACAATACAGTTTAACCGATTTCTCACCTTATCCTGAACTGGGTTTTAAGGGTAAACATTTTAATTTTCTCGAGGCGAACCAGATTCAGTATTATTCTGCAGCAACTCCTTTTACAGAACTGTTCTTTAATACAACAATCAATAAAGGGCAGAACGTAGATTCGTTTATTACGTTAAATACCTCAAAAAACCTTAATTTTTCTATGGCCTACAGAGGTTTGCGATCGGAGGGAGATTATATCAATCAGTTGGCAAGTACAGGAAATTTCAGGTTTACTACGAGTTATTTTACAACAGATAGAAGATATGTTTTAAAGGCACATTACACCTATCAGGATATTTTAAATGAAGAAAATGGGGGAATAACAACACCCGAAGATTTCGAAAGCGGTGATAAGGATTTTAACAATCGTCAGCGATTACAGGTTTATTTAACAGATGCCAAATCCTTTTTAAAAGGAAGACGTTTATTTTTTGATCATGCCTTCAGAATTAATCCAAAAGAAGGGAACAATAATTTGTATGTGACCCATCAGTTTAATTATGAAAACAAATTTTACGAATACAATCAGGCCACTGTTACTTCTACTGTAGATAACCGGTCTGTAAACCGATTTGGAAATTCGTATCTGACAAGCGGAATAAACGATCAGACGCATTTCGAAAAATTATACAACAAAGCAGGTCTTGCCTACGAGAATTCACTTTTAGGGAAATTCAATTTCTTTATAGACGATTACAGATCAAACTATGAATATAACAGGGTCATACTTGATACAAACGGAGTTGTTGCCATTCCCAATAATCTTTACAGACAGATCAATAATGTTGGAGGGCAGTATGAATATCAGAAAAACAAATGGAATGGTCGATTTTTATACTCAAGATCAATCACCAATCAGTCATTGTCTGATTTAGATGCGAAATTAAGGTATACTTTAAATGATAAAATCAAATTTGATTTTAGATATCAGAACATTAATAAACTGCCTAATAATAATTATAACTTGTATCAAAGTAGTTTTATAAAATACAATTGGTCGAATAACTTTAAAAACGAAAAAATAAATTCAATTAGTGCGAATGTTTTTACCCCGTGGTTAAATGCTGAGGTACAATATTCAGTTTTAAAAGATCATTTGTATTTTGAAGATGTTTCTAATCCTACAGAAGTTGCCGCTCAGACTCAGATTGTAAATCCTGCACAATATGGTAATGCGATCAATTATTTGTCTTTAAAAGCCAGCCGTGAGTTTAAATTTGGACCATTTGCATTAGACAATACACTTTTATACCAAAAAGTAGATCAGTCGGATTTAATTTTAAATGTTCCTGATTTTGTTACCAGAAATACATTCTATTACTCAAGTTACTTTTTTAAGAAAGCCTTATACATTCAGACCGGAATTACCTTTAATTATTTTACCGAATATTATGGGAATTCATATAATCCCGTTGTTGGAGAATTTTTTGTCCAGAACGATAAAAAAATTGGAAATTATGCCAACTTTGATTTCTTTGTAAATGGCCGAATTCGCCAGACCAGATTCTATTTAAAAGCCGAACACTTTAATGCCGCTTTTGCACAAAATAATTATTACTCAGCTCCTGATAATCCATACCGTGATTTTACAATCCGATTTGGTTTAGTTTGGAATTTCTTCCAATAAAAATCAGCATCTGTTTCAATTTTAAACCAAATATTAAATTTAAATAAAATGGACTTTTCAAAAAATATTTTAGAAACAATTGGTAATACGCCATTAGTAAAACTCAACAAAATTGTTGCTGAAATTGATGCGTTGGTATTAGCAAAAGTCGAAACTTTTAATCCCGGAAATTCTGTAAAAGACAGAATGGCCGTAAAGATGATTGAAGATGCTGAGGCCGATGGACGTTTGCAGCCAGGAGGAACTATTATTGAAGGTACTTCCGGAAATACAGGAATGGGATTAGCACTTGTAGCCATTATCAAAGGATATAAACTAATTTGTGTAATATCAGATAAGCAGTCAAAAGAAAAAATGGATATCCTGCGTGCTGTTGGTGCAAAGGTAGTAGTTTGCCCTACGGATGTTGAGCCTACCGATCCACGTTCTTATTATTCAGTTTCAAAGCGTTTAGCATCAGAAACACCTAATTCGTGGTATGTAAATCAATATGATAATATGTCAAATTCTTTGGCACATTATGAGCAGACGGGACCTGAAATCTGGAAGCAGACGGATGGAAAAATTACTCATTTCGTGGTAGGAGTGGGAACAGGAGGAACAATTTCGGGAGTTGGTAAATACTTAAAAGAGAAAAACCCAAACATTAAAATTTGGGGAATTGACACCTATGGTTCCGTTTTTAAAAAATACCACGAAACCGGAATTTTTGATGAAAACGAAATTTACTCGTACATCACCGAAGGAATTGGTGAAGATATCCTGCCTAAAAATGTTGACTTTTCTTTAATCGACGGATTTACAAAAGTAACCGATAAAGATGCAGCAGTGTATACCAGAAAAATTGCACTGGAAGAAGCCATTTTTGTGGGGAATTCTGCCGGAGCCTGTATAAAAGGGCTATTACAGCTTAAAGAACACTTTAAGCCTGAAGATGTAGTTGTAGTTCTTTTTCACGATTCAGGAAGCCGCTACGTAGGTAAAATGTTCAATGATGACTGGATGCGTGAGCGTGGCTTTTTGGAAGAAAATGTAACAAAAGCAGAAGATGTCATCAAAGATCATATCGATAAGGAACTGATTGTTGTTCGTACCGAAGAATTGGTTTCCCATGCTATTGAGCGTATGCGTAAGTATAAAATTTCACAAATTCCGGTTGTAGATATCAATGGATTTGTAGGTTCTGTTGATGAAACAGATTTGTTTAGAAGTTATGTGGCAGATAAAAATGTAGCCGAGAAACCGATCAAAGAAGTAATGGGGAAACCTTTTCCTATTGTTAAAATGGGAACGCCAATTGAAGAAGTTTCCAAATTATTTACCAAAGAAAATGACGCTGTACTGATTGAATTAGAAAACGGTAATCACCATATTATAACTAAATATGACATTATTGGATCTATAAAATAATAACACAGATAATAAAATTGCAATCCATAAATCTAATCTTTGAAAATTAGATTTATGGATTTTTTAGCTTAAAAAGGAGAAGAATATGAATTTTACAGCCATAGATTTTGAAACGGCAACCGCCTACCATCCCTGTTCTGTTGGAATCGTTACGGTAGAAAACGGAATAATTACAGATGAGTTTGTCACTTTAATAAAGCCACCAAATAACGAATACAACCCCTTCACGATTCGCGTACATGGAATTTACCCGCGTGATACTGTAAATGCAAAGTCATTTTTGCAGGTATATCCGGAGATCGAAAAAAGATTAAAAAATAAATTAGTTGTCGCCCACAACGAAAGCTTTGATCGAAATGTCTTAATCAAATCAATGGCACTTCATGGCTTGCAGTATGAAGATTTGAATATTGCTGCAAAATGGGAATGTACAGTCAAAATTTACAAAGCAAAGGGATTAAAACCAACCAAGCTAAGTGATTGCTGCCGCGAAATGAATATTAAACTCAACCACCACGAAGCGCTTTCTGATGCGCGTGCCTGTGCTAAATTGTACCTGTTGAAATAATTTAGATAAATATATTTGTAAGATTAGTATTATTTTATTTATTTTTAAACTTTTATGAATTAATATAAAAATTTAAAAATGAAAGAAGACTTTCTCCATTATTTATGGAAGTTTAAGAAGTTTGAGACGCTGAATCTGCAGACGACTCAAAACGAATCCCTCACAATTATCAAAACAGGGAACTATTTAGAGTCTTCGGGGCCTGATTTTTTTAATGCTCAGATTATAATTGGAAATCAGAAATGGGCGGGAAATGTCGAAATGCATTTAAAATCATCCGATTGGTACATCCACGGTCATGAAAGAGATGTGGCTTATGAAAATGTAATTTTACATGTAGTCTGGGAACACGATACGGAGATTTTCAGGCAAAACAATACGGAGATTCCTGTTTTGGTTTTGAAGGACTTTATTTCTCCTGACATACTTAATAATTATAATTTGTTAATGACGCCAAAATCATGGATATCTTGTGAAAAAGAAATTGCTCAAATCAATCCATTTGTTTTTAAAAACTGGCAGGAACGTTTGTTTTTTGAACGCTTAGAACGCAAATCAAAATTCATTTTTAATTTATTGGAAGAAACAAATCAGGATTGGGAAGCCGTTTTATTTTGTTTACTGGCGAAGAATTTTGGTTTAAATACAAATGGAAATACTTTTTTTCAAATCGCCCAATCTATCCCGTTTTCAATTATCAGAAAAGAAAGTTTTGAAACAGAAAATCTGGAAGCTTTACTTTTTGGCGGCTCCGGCTTATTAGATGCGGAAAAAGAAGATGTTTACTTTACAGATTTAAAAATCAGGTATTTTTATCTTTTAAATAAATACCAGTTGGCGAAAACCTACGCAGATCCGCTTGAGTTTTTTAAACACCGGCCCGATAATTTTCCAACGATCAGACTATCTCAATTGGCTGCTTTATATAACAAACACCAAAATTTATTTTCTAAGATAGTGGAATTAAAATCGATTAAAAAAGTCTATGAATTGCTTACCGTTTCAGCCGGTTTATATTGGCAGAATCATTATCAGTTTGACAAAGAAAGCCATAAAAAACCAAAAGTATTATCAAAAGCATTTATAGATTTAATAATTCTCAATACCGTAATTCCGCTTCAATTTGCTTATGCGCAAAAGAGAGGAGAACTTGTTTTCGAAGATTTAATTGATTTTATGAAGGAAGTGGCTCCGGAAAAAAACTCGATTATCGATAAGTTTGAATCTTTCGGATTGATATCAAAAAGCGCTTTTGATACACAAGTCTTACTACAGCTCAAAAATGAATATTGTAATCAGAAAGCCTGTCTAAAATGCGCCATTGGAATGGAATTATTAAAGAACAATTAGTTAATTAGAAAATTAGTTAATTAGATATTTGTACTTTTGCTTAAAGTCCAACATCTAATATCTAAAATTAAGTATGTCTGCAATTGTAAAGTTGAAATTCTTTTTGGAAAAATATGGTTTTCACGTATCCTCCAGGTTAGCAGATAAACTGGGTATGCGGGTAACAAGTGTACGATTGTTTTTTATCTACATTTCATTTGTAACCGTTGGGTTAGGCTTTGGAGTTTATTTAACCTTAGCCTTTTGGATTCGGTTAAAAGATTTAATCAGAGCAAAACGAACTTCTGTTTTTGATTTATAAAAAAAAACTCCAAATGAAAATTTGGAGTTTTTTTATGAAGTACTAAAGAGAACTATTCGGTCTCTTGATTGTTAAGTCTTGATCTTTTTTTGCTATACCCAAAATAAACAAGGATACCAATAGCCAACCATCCAAGTGAAAGTAATTGTGCGTCTAAGCTCAAATTAATCATTAAATAGGTGTTGATTGAAATACCACAAACAGCAATTATTGGTAAAGCAGGAACTTTAAACGTTCGGGTTAACTGAGGTTGTTTTACTCTTAAGATCCAAACCGCAATACAAACCATTGTAAAGGCAAATAAAGTTCCGAAACTAGTCATATCCGCCAGCTTATTAATAGGAGTAAAAGAAGCAACTACAGCAATAATACCACCCAAAATCATTAAGTTGGTTTTTGGAGTTCCTGAAAGCGGATTCACTTTTGAGAATACAGCAGGAATTAATCCGTCTTTAGACATTCCAAGGAAAATTCTTGACTGTCCCATAATCATTACCATTAATACTGAAACCAAACCAATAGTTGCAGCAATTGTGATAATAAAACCTGCCCAGCCTTGTTCTGCAATATCAAATGCGTATGCAACTGGTGCTTTTATGGCTTCAGGATATTTTCCTAGTGGATTAAAATCTTTATAATTCATCATTCCTGTTAATACTAAAGACACAAGAATATATAAAGTAGTACAAATTAGTAAAGAGGCGATAATAGCGAAAGGAACATCTTTTTTAGGATTAATAGCCTCCCCAGCTTGAGTAGAAACAGCATCAAAACCTACATAAGCAAAGAAAATTGCAGCAGCTCCCGATACAACTCCGCCTATTCCGTAAGCATTGTGTGTAGTTTCTTTTTCAATAATCTGAGTTGCAGCCGGAATAAATGGATGCCAGTTCGCAGTATCTATAAAGAACAGACCGGCAACAATTACAAATATTACTGCAGAAACTTTAAGAATAACAATCATGTTGTTTGCTTTGGCAGCGCTTTTTGTTCCTTTTATAAGTAATGAAATTACTAAAATAACAATACAGAAAGCAGGTAAATTCATAGAAAAGCCTTCTCCGGAGTAACTGGCAGGGTCAGTTGTAAGCCATTCAGGAAGGTGAATATGAAACATTTTAAGTAGTTTGTTAAAGTACCCTGACCAGGATACCGCTACCGTCATGGATCCCATTGCGTACTCAAGAATAAGTCCCCAACCAATAATCCACGCAAAAATTTCTCCGATTGTACCATAAGCATATGCATATGCAGAGCCTTCAACAGGTAAAATAGAGGCAAACTCAGAATAACAAAGAGCTGCAAAAACACAGGCAATACCTGCAATAATGAAAGAAAGCGCTAACGCAGGACCAGCATGATAATAAGCTCCGGTACCAGTAAGTACAAAAATTCCTCCACCAATAATGGCACCAACTCCAATGGCAGTTAGGCTCCATTTTCCCAGAACCCTTTTTAAATCACTTTTTTTCATATCCGCTTCAAAAGCAGATATTGGTTTAACTCGCATAATTGACATACTATAATAGTGGTTTATTGTTATTAAGTTCCAAATGTATTGTTTTTTATAAAAAATAAAAACAATTATATAATTTTAAGTTATAAAATGTTTAAGATTTATATTTAATAAGGAAAAACTAACAGCTATTGCTCGAAATCATTCATCACTTTTATTCCCATTTACTGACTGGAAAAAGTGTTAAAAATAATTTTTTACTACTTTTCTTAATAAAATTATCTTTTTTTAATTTAATTTAGACCTCACAACAGTTGAAAATTATATATACATGAGTTTTAAATCTTTAGGAATCTATTTTAAGTTTACAAAACAACAACGAATTGGAATTTTGACACTTTTTATAATAATTATGGGTTTACAGGCGATTTATTTTTTTGTTAATTTCACTTCGTCAGAAAAATATTTTCCTGAAAAAGAGAAATGGCTGGCAGTACAGAGCGAGATCGATGCTCTGAAAAAAGAAAAATATAAAAACAAACCACAAGTTTATTTATTCAATCCGAATTTTATTTCAGATTATAAAGGCTACAAGCTCGGAATGTCTGTAGATGAGATTGACAGATTGATGGCTTTTCGGAAAGAAAACAAATATGTAAATTCGGCAGAAGAGTTTCAGCAGGTCACAAAAATTTCAGATTCCTTATTAAATGTCATTTCGCCCCTTTTTAAATTCCCGGAATGGGTGACGAATAAAAAAACCTTAGTAAGTAATAAAAAGGAGCATGCAGGATATGAAAAGCACAAAAGTCAGCCTTTCGTCAAAAAAGAAAAAAAAGCATTACAAGATATAAATCAGGCTACACAGGAAGATTTGGTCAAAATATTTGGAGTGGGTGAAGCCCTGTCATTACGAATATTAAAGCAAAAAGAAATTTTGGGAGGTTTTGTTTCAATGGAACAGCTTAGTGAAGTTTGGGGACTTTCTCCTGAAGTTCTCTATGAATTAAATACCAATTTCAGGATTTATTCCCTTCCCAATTTTAAAAAGATACCAATAAATGACGCGTCTTTAAAAGAATTATCGCAGTTCCATTATTTCAAATACGGATTGGCAAAACAAATCATTACTTACAGAAGTATGAACGGAGATTTTAAAAATATTGAGGATTTAGCAAAAATTAAAGGTTTTCCTGTTGATAAAGCAAAAATAATTAGTTTATATTTGGAGTTCTAAAAAAAAACTGACTACAATGAATTTTGATTATAACGAAACACAGTCGATGATTGCACAATCGATAAAGGAATTTGCAGAAAAAAATATCAGACCTCATATAATGGAATGGGACGAAGCCCAGATCTTTCCGGTTCCCTTGTTTAAAAAATTAGGCGAAATGGGATTTATGGGAGTTTTGGTGCCGGAAGAATACGGTGGAAGTGGTTTAGGATATCACGAATATATTACAGTTGTTGAAGAAATTTCGAAAGTAGATCCTTCTATTGGTTTATCCGTTGCGGCGCATAACTCACTTTGTACAAATCATATTTTGACTTTTGGAAATGAAGAACAAAAGAAAAAATGGCTGCCGAAACTAGCCACAGCTGAATTTATTGGCGCCTGGGGTTTAACAGAACATAATACAGGTTCTGATGCCGGCGGAATGAATACTACTGCCGTTAAGGATGGTGATTTCTGGGTTGTAAATGGTGCTAAGAATTTTATCACACACGCTATTTCTGGTGATGTTGCCGTGGTGATTGTGCGTACAGGAGAAAAAGGAGACTCAAAAGGAATGACCGCTTTTGTTTTTGAAAAAGGAATGCCCGGATTTACATCGGGTAAAAAAGAAAATAAATTGGGAATGCGGGCCAGTGAAACAGCCGAATTGGTTTTTGACAACTGCCGTATGCCGGATGCCAACAGATTAGGAGAAGTGGGGCAGGGTTTTATTCAGGCGATGAAAGTATTAGATGGTGGCAGAATCTCCATTGGAGCATTGTCGTTAGGAATTGCAAAAGGAGCTTACGAGGCCGCATTAAAATATTCGAAAGAAAGATATCAGTTTGGACAGCCAATTAGTAGTTTTCAGGGGATATCATTTAAATTAGCCGATATGGCAACTGAAATTGAGGCTTCGGAATTGTTATTGCATAAAGCTGCTTTCCTGAAGCAAGAACATAGACCCGTTACTGCATTGGGGGCAATGGCTAAAATGTATGCTTCGGAAGTTTGTGTAAAAGTGGCGAATGAGGCAGTTCAGATTCATGGTGGTTACGGATATACAAAGGACTTTCCGGTAGAGAAATTCTATAGGGATGCCAAACTATGTACTATTGGAGAAGGAACCACAGAAATTCAGAAATTAGTTATATCCAGAAATTTACTGAAAGAGTAAAGAATATAGAGTAAGAATTTGGGATAACATCTATACTCTTTATTCTATAATCGATATTCCTTAAAAAATAATTCATAATTCATAACTCATAATTCAAAATTAATATATACTTTTGCACCCTTAACGAAGGGAGGTGTCTATATTATGTTAATTATACCAATTAAAGACGGAGAAAATATCGATAGAGCATTAAAGCGCTATAAAAGAAAATTTGATAAAACAGGAACTGTTCGTCAGTTAAGAGCACGTACTGCTTTTATTAAGCCTTCTGTTGTCAAAAGAGCTCAAATTCAAAAAGCTGCTTACATTCAAAACATGAGAGATGGTTTAGAAAGTTAGTATTAGCCTTTCAAAATAATTACCGTTAGTCATCAAAAAGTTATAACTTTGATGCTAACGGTTTTTTTATGCTTAATTGGCAGTGTTTTTCTGGTGTTAATGTTTTTAAACTGTGTTGAGCAAGGTTGTGTTTTTGTTTATGATATATATAAGTACAGAATTCTTATGAAGACAAATAAAGAAGCATTTCGGGATTATCTTCAATTGGAGAAGAAGTATTCGCCTCATACCGTTCATGCTTATTTAAATGACATTTTGTTTTTTGAAATGTTTAATAAAACTCATTTTGAACAGGAAGGTATAGAGCAGGCGCATTACAGTCAGGTCAGGAGTTGGATTGTTTCTTTGGTTGATCAGGATATTGCTAATGTTTCTGTAAATAGAAAAATGGCTTCATTAAAGGCGTATTACAAATTCCTTTTAAAAATCAAGCAGATAGAAATAAATCCCATGTTAAAGCATAAGGCATTAAAAACGCCTAAAATTATTCAGATTCCGTTTTCTGAAAAAGAACTTACTGATTTGATGGAAGCGGTTGACAATCCGGTTGGTTTTGAGGAAATACGCAATAAATTAATTGTTGATTTGTTTTATACAACAGGAATACGAAGAGCGGAGCTGATACATTTAATGGTTTCTAATGTTGATTTATCGTCGAATGTAATTAAGGTTTTGGGAAAGAGGAATAAGGAGCGTATAATTCCGATTCTTCCGGTTATTGCGGAGCAGTTTAAATTGTATTTAAGTGAAAGGGTTTCTGTTGAAAAAATCGTTGATGAGGATTATTTTTTTATTTCTAAAAAAGGATTAAAATTAAGTGAATCTTTTGTGTATCGATTAATAAATTCATACTTTAGTAAAGTCTCTGAAAAGGTAAAAAAAAGTCCTCATGTCCTCAGGCATACTTTTGCGACTCATTTATTGAATAACGGAGCAGATTTAAATTCAGTTAAAGAATTATTAGGGCATTCCAGCTTGGCGTCAACACAGGTTTATACTCATAATAGTCTGGCAGAGCTTAAGAAAGTATACGGTAAGGCGCATCCAAGGAATAAATAGTAATTCTTAATGTTTAACCCTAAAATTTATATTATGAAGGTAGATGTTCATGCAGTTAACTTTACTGTTGACAGAAAGTTGGTAGATTTTATTCAGGAAAGAATGGATAAATTGGAAAAATACTACGATCGTGTGGTTTCGGCAGATGTTTTTTTAAAAGTTGAAAGAACGAGTGATAAGGAAAATAAGGCGGTAGAGATAAAGATTCATGTTCCTGGGGATGATTTTTTGGTTAAAAAGCAGTGCAAAACTTTTGAAGAAGCGGTGGAGCTTTCGGCAGAATCTTTAGAACGTTTGCTGGTAAAAAGGAAAGAAAAAATAAGAACGCACATATAATTAAAATTTTTTTCAAAAAATGTTTTGATTCAAAGATAAAATAGCTACATTTGCAGTCCGTTAGAAATAGCGGACTTTTTTAATGTTATTGCCAGCGTAGCTCAGTTGGCTAGAGCAGCTGATTTGTAATCAGCAGGTCGTGGGTTCGAGTCCCTCCGCCGGCTCAAAAAAAGGTTTCAAATGCGATTTGAAACAGGTTCTTTTAAAATAATGGAATTTTAAAAAATTAGGGGAGATACTCAAGCGGCCAACGAGGGCAGACTGTAAATCTGCTGTGTAAACTTCGCAGGTTCGAATCCTGCTCTCCCCACAAAATGAATTTTTAGATTGTGTTTTTCGGATTTTGTGTTTGAATAAAACAAAATGCTGAATTAGACTCTTAAATCAAGGATTCTGCCGGTGTAGCTCAGGGGTAGAGTGCTTCCTTGGTAAGGAAGAGGTCTCGGGTTCAATTCCCGACATTGGCTCAAGTAAGTAGGAAATTGAAAATTAATATATAACTAAGATTAAAAATTAAGTAAAATGGCAAAGGAGAATTTTAATCGTTCCAAACCGCACTTAAACATAGGTACAATTGGACACGTGGATCACGGAAAAACTACATTAACTGCAGCAATTACAAAAGTATTGTCTGATGCTGGTTACTGTCAAGCAAAATCGTTTGATCAAATCGATAACGCTCCAGAGGAGAAAGAAAGAGGTATTACTATTAATACATCACACGTAGAGTATGAAACAGCTAATCGTCACTACGCTCACGTTGACTGTCCAGGTCACGCGGATTACGTAAAGAACATGGTTACTGGTGCTGCTCAAATGGACGGAGCTATCTTGGTAGTTGCTGCTACAGATGGTCCAATGCCACAAACTCGTGAGCACATCCTTTTAGGTCGCCAGGTTGGTATTCCTAGAATGGTAGTTTTCATGAACAAAGTAGACATGGTTGATGACGCTGAGTTATTAGAGCTTGTTGAAATGGAAATCAGAGATTTATTATCTTTCTACGAATATGATGGAGATAATGGTCCTGTTGTTCAAGGTTCTGCTTTAGGAGGATTGAATAATGATCCTGCTTGGGTTCCTAAAATTATTGAATTGATGGAAGCTGTAGATTCTTGGATCGAAGAGCCGGTTCGTGATACTGCAAAACCATTCTTGATGCCAGTTGAGGATGTATTTACAATTACTGGTCGTGGAACTGTTGCTACAGGTCGTATCGAAACTGGTATTGCTAATACAGGTGATGCTGTTGAAATCATTGGTATGGGAGCTGATAAATTAACTTCTACTATTACAGGAGTTGAGATGTTCCGTAAAATCCTTGACAGAGGTGAAGCTGGAGATAACGTAGGTTTATTGTTAAGAGGTGTTGATAAAGAATCTATCAAAAGAGGAATGGTTATCATTAAGCCAGGATCAGTAAAACCACACGCTACTTTCAAAGCTGAGGTTTATATCTTGAAAAAAGAAGAAGGTGGACGTCACACTCCATTCCATAATAACTACCGTCCACAGTTCTACGTACGTACAACTGACGTAACAGGAGTTATTACTTTGCCAGAAGGAGTAGAGATGGTAATGCCAGGAGATAACTTGACTATCAATGTTGCTTTGTTAAGCCCAATCGCAATGAGCGTAGGTTTACGTTTTGCTATCCGTGAAGGTGGTAGAACTGTAGGTGCAGGTCAGGTGACTGAAATCGTAGGATAATCCTATAAAAAAAAACTATAAAAAGCCAGTTGATTTTCTTAACTGAAATCACTGGCTTTTAATTACGGGCGTAGTTCAAGGGTAGAATAGCGGTCTCCAAAACCGTTGATGGGGGTTCGAATCCCTCCGCCCGTGCAATATAAAATATATCAAATGACAAAAGTTACTAATTATTTATCAGAGGCTTTCGAAGAGTTGAAGTCAAATGTTACTTGGCCTGCTTGGGCTGAGGTTCAAAAATTGACAATTGTTGTGGCTGTATTTTCGGTTTTATTCGCCTTGGCAACATGGGGAGTAGACGAATTTTTTGCAAAAGCTTTGGCTGGATTTTTTAACTGGTTAAAAGGATAATTTTTTTGTGATGGCAGATAATAATGTGAAAAAATGGTATGTGGTTAGAGCTGTAAGCGGACAAGAAAATAAAGTCAAAGCTTATATCGAAACTGAAATTGCCAGACTAGGTATGGGTGATTATGTTTCCCAAGTTTTAGTGCCTACAGAAAAAGTAGTTACTGTAAAAGAAGGAAAGAAAATGTCTAAGGATAAAGTTTATTTTCCTGGATATGTTATGATCGAAGCCAACTTGATTGGTGAGATACCTCATATTATTAAGTCCATTACTAGTGTAATCGGATTTTTAGGTGAGATTAAAGGAGGAGAACCTGTTCCTTTGAGGCTTTCTGAAGTAAATCGTATGTTAGGAAAAGTAGATGAGTTAGCTGTAAATACAGATACTCGCGCTATTCCGTTTAACTTAGGTGAAACTGTTAAAGTGATCGATGGTCCTTTTAACGGGTTTAATGGTACGGTTGAAAAAATCAATGAAGAAAAGCGTAAACTTGAAGTAATGGTTAAGATTTTCGGAAGAAAAACACCATTGGAATTGAGTTTTATTCAAGTTGAAAAAGTATAATTTTTGTTACATCTATAATAACCACCACAGTCGCTTCCAATGATTATGGTGTTAAATTTTTTAAAAAATGGCTAAAGAAATTAGTAAGGTAGTTAAACTACAAGTTAAGGGAGGTGCTGCGAATCCGTCGCCACCGGTTGGACCTGCTTTAGGAGCTGCTGGGGTTAATATCATGGAGTTCTGTAAGCAGTTCAATGCTAGAACACAAGATAAACCTGGCAAAATATGCCCAGTACAAATTACTGTGTATAAAGACAAATCATTTGATTTTGTTGTAAAAACTCCTCCAGCTGCTGTCCAATTATTGGAAGCTGCAAAGCTAAAGTCTGGATCAGGTGAACCAAATCGTAAAAAAGTAGCTAGTGTTACTTGGGACGTTATCAAAGCTATTGCTGAAGATAAAATGGTAGATCTAAATGCATTCACAATCGAATCTGCAATGAGCATGATCGCTGGAACTGCTAGATCTATGGGTATAACTGTATCAGGAGATGCTCCTTTTTAATTAAGAGAAAGAAATGGCAAAATTAACAAAAAAGCAAAAAGAGGCTGCTTCAAAAATTGAAAAGAACAAACTATACTCTTTGAAAGATGCAGCTGCATTGATTAAAGTTATAGCTTCTGCAAAATTTGATGAGTCTGTTGATATCGCAGTTCGTTTGGGTGTAGATCCAAGAAAAGCGAATCAAATGGTTAGAGGTGTAGTTACATTACCTCACGGAACAGGTAAAGACGTTAAAGTACTAGCATTAGTTACTCCGGATAAAGAAGCTGAAGCTAAAGAAGCTGGAGCTGATTATGTAGGTCTTGACGATTATTTACAAAAAATTAAAGATGGTTGGACAGATGTTGATGTTATTATCACTATGCCGGCTGTTATGGGTAAATTAGGTCCATTAGGTCGTATTTTAGGACCTAGAGGTTTAATGCCAAACCCTAAAACAGGTACTGTAACTATGGATGTTGCAAAAGCTGTTGCAGAGGTTAAAGCTGGTAAAATTGACTTTAAAGTTGATAAAACTGGTATCGTACATGCAGGAATTGGTAAAGTTTCTTTTGGAGCTGAGCAAATTTATGACAATGCACACGAAATTATTCAAACATTAATCAAACTTAAACCAACTGCTGCTAAAGGTACCTATATTAAAGGTATTCACCTTACAAGCACTATGAGTCCTGCAATTGCATTGGACCCTAAAGCAGTATAATTGGTAGTTAATAATTTTTAGTATGACTAGAGAAGAAAAATCAATCGCGATTGAAGATTTAACTGCGCAGTTAGCTGGTACAAATATTATTTATGTATCTGATATTTCTGGATTAAATGCAGAAACAACTTCAAGCTTAAGAAGAGCTTGCTTTAAAGCAGGTATTAAATTAGAGGTTGTAAAAAATACTTTGCTTGCAAAAGCAATGGAAGCTTCTGCTAATGACTATGGTGATTTACCTTCAGTATTGACTGGTAATAGTGCTATTTTTATTTCAGATATTGCAAATGCACCTGGAAAAATAATTAAAGATTTCAGAAAAAAATCAGCTAAACCTTTATTAAAAGGAGCTTATATCAATTCTGAAATTTATATTGGAGATGATCAATTAGATGCGTTAGCAACTATTAAATCTAAAGAAGAACTTCTTGGAGAACTTATTGGATTGTTACAATCACCAGCTCAAAGAATTATTTCTGCTCTTCAAAACAAGTTTGCTGGAGAAGAATCAGAAGCAGCAACTGAGGAAGCATAATATAAAAGACTGTTGTCTTTTGTGTTAATAAATTCGCACACACAAATAAATTATAATTTTACAAATCATTTTAAACGATAGAAAAAATGGCAGATTTGAAACAATTCGCAGAACAATTAGTTAACCTAACAGTTAAAGAAGTTAACGAATTAGCAACAATATTAAAAGATGAGTATGGTATCGAGCCTGCTGCTGCAGCTGTAGTAGTTGCTGCTGGTGGTGGAGAAGGTGCTGCTGAAGAAGCACAAACTGAATTTACAGTAGTATTAAAAGAAGCTGGTGCTTCTAAATTAGCTGTTGTAAAATTAGTTAAAGAACTTACAGGTTTAGGTTTGAAAGAAGCTAAAGATGTAGTTGACGGTGCTCCAAGTAACGTTAAAGAAGGTGTTTCTAAAGAAGAGGCTGAAGGTCTTAAAAAATCATTAGAAGAAGCTGGAGCTGTAGTTGAGCTTAAATAATTCAACTCGGTTTTAAGAACTAGGTTTAGGTCTTGAGTGAACGCTCAATGGCCTAAACCATTTTTCGTATAATAAAATATATCAAGTTTTATTATCAAATAGTTTAAAATACGAAAAAGTTTTTGATCAATACGAAGAAAAAAAATTGAACTGAATTTTACCGGTTTATTTTTAAAGATGTATTGATTATAATAAGAAAGTATAGATTAAACAGTGTGTTTTTACACAAAAAATTACTTTTTTTTAATCAAAATTTTGTCCATTGATGATAACAAATCAGACTGAAAGATTGAATTTTGCCTCTACAAAAAATATTCCTGACTATCCGGATTTCTTAGATGTTCAGGTTAAATCTTTTAAAGATTTTTTTCAATTAGAAACTAAATCTGACGAAAGAGGCAACGAAGGGTTGTACAATACCTTCATGGAAAATTTTCCAATTACAGATACAAGAAACAACTTTGTATTGGAATTCCTAGATTATTTTGTTGATCCACCACGTTATACAATTCAAGAATGTATAGAGAGAGGTCTTACGTATAGTGTGCCTTTAAAAGCCAGGTTAAAACTATACTGTACTGATCCAGAACACGAAGATTTTGAAACTATTGTACAAGATGTTTATCTTGGAACAATACCTTATATGACTCCAAGCGGTACTTTTGTTATCAATGGTGCTGAGCGTGTAGTAGTATCACAGCTACACCGTTCTCCTGGGGTTTTCTTTGGTCAGTCATTCCACGCAAATGGAACAAAACTTTATTCTGCCAGAGTAATTCCTTTTAAAGGTTCCTGGATAGAATTCTCTACAGATATCAATAGCGTAATGTACGCTTATATCGATAGAAAGAAAAAATTACCGGTTACAACTTTGTTCCGTGCAATTGGATTCGAAAGAGACAAGGATATCCTTGAGATTTTCGACCTTGCTGAAGAAATTAAAGTTTCTAAAACAGGTATTAAAAAATATATTGGAAGAAGACTTGCTGCACGTGTACTGAACACCTGGCACGAGGATTTCGTTGATGAAGATACCGGTGAGGTAGTTTCTATCGAACGTAACGAAATCATCCTTGATCGTGATACTATTATCGACAAAGATAATGTTGAAGAAATCATCGATTCTAACGTTAAATCTATTTTGTTACACAAAGAGGATAATAACCAGGCAGATTATGCTATTATCCACAATACATTACAAAAAGATCCAACAAACTCTGAAAAAGAAGCTGTAGAGCACATTTACCGTCAGTTGCGTAACGCTGAACCGCCTGATGAGGAAACTGCTCGTGGTATTATAGATAAATTGTTCTTCTCTGATCAACGTTATAACTTAGGTGAAGTTGGTCGTTACAGAATGAACAAAAAACTTGGTTTAGATATTCCAATGGAAAAGCAAGTGCTTACCAAAGAAGATATCATTACCATTGTAAAATATTTGATCGAATTGATCAACTCTAAAGCAGAGATTGATGATATTGATCACTTATCAAACCGTCGTGTTAGAACAGTTGGAGAACAATTGTCTCAACAATTCGGTGTTGGTTTAGCACGTATGGCGAGAACTATTCGTGAGAGAATGAACGTTAGAGATAACGAGGTGTTTACACCAATCGATTTGATCAATGCTAAAACATTATCATCGGTTATCAACTCTTTCTTTGGTACGAACCAGTTGTCTCAATTTATGGATCAAACGAATCCATTAGCTGAGATTACACACAAGAGAAGATTATCTGCACTTGGACCTGGTGGACTTTCGAGAGAGAGAGCTGGTTTCGAGGTTCGTGACGTTCACTATACACACTATGGTCGTTTATGTCCGATTGAAACTCCGGAGGGACCAAACATTGGTTTGATTTCATCTCTTGGTGTTTATGCAAAAGTTAACGGAATGGGTTTCATCGAAACTCCATACCGTAAAGTTACAAATGGTGTAGTTGATTTAGAAAGTACTCCTATATATTTAAGTGCTGAAGAAGAAGAAGGAAAAATGATTGCTCAGGCGAACATTGAAATGGATGCTTCAGGTAAAATTACAGCTAGCAATGTTATTGCTCGTGAGGAAGGTGACTTCCCGGTTGTTGAGCCATCAGCAGTACATTATACAGACGTTGCTCCTAACCAGATTGCTTCGATTTCGGCTTCATTAATTCCTTTCCTGGAACATGATGATGCGAATAGAGCCTTGATGGGATCTAACATGATGCGTCAGGCGGTTCCTTTGATCCGTCCGGAAGCACCAATCGTTGGTACAGGTTTAGAGCGTCAAGTGGCTTCAGACTCCAGAGTATTGATTAATGCTGAAGGAGATGGAACTGTAGAATATGTAGATGCTAATATCATTACTATCAAATACGACCGTACTGAAGATGAAAGAATGGTTAGTTTTGATGCTGATGAGAAAACTTACAACTTAATTAAATTTAGAAAAACCAATCAGGGAACAAGTATCAACCTGAAGCCAATCGTAAGAAAAGGTGACAGAGTTAGTCTTGGTCAGGTATTATCAGAAGGATATGCTACTCAAAATGGTGAATTAGCTTTAGGTAGAAACTTAAAAGTTGCGTTCATGCCATGGAAAGGGTATAACTTTGAGGATGCGATTGTAATTTCAGAGAAAGTAGTTCGTGATGATATTTTTACTTCTATCCACGTTGATGATTATTCATTAGAGGTTAGAGATACTAAGTTAGGAAATGAAGAGTTAACAAACGATATTCCTAACGTTTCTGAAGAAGCTACTAAAGATTTAGATGAAAACGGTATGATCAGAATTGGAGCAGAGGTTAAGCCTGGCGACATTCTAATCGGAAAAATTACACCAAAAGGAGAATCAGATCCAACTCCGGAAGAGAAATTGCTTCGTGCAATCTTCGGGGATAAAGCGGGTGATGTAAAAGATGCTTCATTAAAAGCTTCTCCATCTTTACACGGTGTAGTTCTTGACAAAAAATTATTTGCAAGGGCCGTAAAAGATAAACGTAAACGTACTCAGGATAAAGATGCTTTGGGCGCTTTAGAAATGGAATTCGAAACTAAATTTGTTGAATTAAAAGACAGATTGGTAGAGAAATTGTTCCTGATCGTTAACGGAAAAACATCTCAGGGTGTAATGAATGATTTGGGTGAAGAAGTTTTACCAAAAGGTAAAAAATATACTCAGAAAATGCTTTACGCAGTAGAAGATTTTGCTCACTTAAGCAAAGGTCAATGGGTTGCTGATGACGCTACAAATAAAATGGTTAATGATTTAATTCACAACTATAAAATTAAGCTGAACGACTTACAAGGATCTTTAAGAAGAGAAAAATTCACTATTACAGTTGGTGATGAATTACCATCCGGAATCCTGAAATTGGCGAAAATTTATATCGCTAAAAAACGTAAACTGAAAGTTGGGGATAAAATGGCAGGACGTCACGGTAACAAAGGTATTGTTGCAAGAATCGTTCGTCATGAAGATATGCCTTTCCTTGAAGACGGAACACCAGTTGATATCGTATTGAATCCACTTGGGGTACCTTCACGTATGAACATTGGTCAGATTTATGAAACTGTTCTTGGATGGGCCGGACAAAATTTAGGTAGAAAATTTGCTACTCCAATTTTTGATGGTGCTTCTTTAGATCAAATTAATGAATTAACTGATGAAGCTGGAGTACCACGTTTCGGACACACCTATCTTTATGATGGTGGTACCGGAGAGCGTTTCCATCAGGCAGCAACTGTGGGTGTAATTTACATGCTTAAATTAGGACACATGGTTGATGATAAGATGCACGCACGTTCTATCGGACCATACTCATTAATTACGCAACAACCTCTTGGAGGTAAAGCGCAATTTGGAGGTCAGCGTTTTGGAGAGATGGAGGTTTGGGCACTTGAGGCTTATGGAGCATCAAGTACGCTACGTGAAATCTTAACAGTTAAATCGGATGACGTTATTGGTAGAGCTAAAACTTACGAAGCTATCGTTAAGGGAGAGTCTATGCCAGAACCAGGTTTGCCGGAATCATTCAATGTATTGATGCACGAATTGAAAGGTCTTGGACTAGACATTCGTTTAGAAGAATAAATAAAAGTTATCAGTTGCGGTCTCAGTATTCAGTTTAAACTGAACACTGGGACTCAAACTGTTTACCAGAATTAAAGTTTTTAGGATTTATACCCGTAACCCGTTCCGATTTTTTATTGAAACTAAGTTTTATAATTAGCACTTCAGAATTAGTCTGAAGTTTAGAGAAGTAATCCGAGGTAGTGTTTAAGTCGAAAGTTTGAAAGTTAAAAAATCGAAAGTCATTCGTGATTTAAAAATTTTATGACATTTGAGTTTAGACTAGATGAAAATCAATTTTTTAATTGCAAATAAATCAATAGTAAAAACTATGATGAATAATAGAAATAATAATAAAGATAAGAATCCGGTAAAAAGATTTAACAAAATCTCTATTGGATTAGCTTCACCTGAATCTATCTTGAAAGAGTCAAGAGGAGAGGTTTTAAAGCCGGAAACAATCAACTACAGAACACACAAACCTGAAAGAGACGGACTTTTCTGCGAAAGAATCTTCGGACCTGTTAAGGATTTTGAATGTGCTTGTGGTAAATATAAAAGAATTCGTTACAAAGGGATCATCTGTGACCGTTGTGGTGTTGAAGTTACTGAGAAAAAAGTACGTAGAGACAGAGTAGGACACATCAATCTTGTTGTGCCAATTGCTCATATCTGGTATTTCCGTTCTCTTCCAAACAAAATTGGTTATATCCTTGGTCTTCCGTCTAAGAAATTAGATATGATCATTTACTACGAAAGATATGTAGTAATTCAGGCTGGTATTGCTAAAAATGCAGATGGAGAATCATTACAAAGATTAGATTTCTTAACTGAAGAAGAATATTTAAATATTTTAGATACTCTTCCACAGGAAAACCAATATTTAGATGATTTTGATCCAAATAAATTTGTTGCCAAAATGGGAGCAGAATGTATTATGGATTTATTGGCACGTATTGACTTAGACGAGTTATCTTACCAACTAAGACACAGCGCTAATAACGAAACATCTAAACAACGTAAAACGGAAGCTCTAAAAAGATTACAGGTTGTTGAGTCTTTCCGTGAGTCTAACTTAAACCGCGAAAACCGTCCGGAATGGATGATTATGAAAGTGGTTCCTGTTATTCCACCGGAATTACGTCCGCTTGTACCACTTGATGGAGGTCGTTTTGCAACTTCAGATTTAAATGACTTATACCGTCGTGTAATCATCCGTAACAACCGTTTGAAAAGATTAATGGAGATTAAAGCTCCTGAAGTTATCTTAAGAAACGAAAAACGTATGTTGCAGGAATCTGTAGATTCATTATTTGATAACACTCGTAAAGCTTCTGCTGTTAAAACAGAATCTAACAGACCATTAAAATCATTATCAGATTCCTTAAAAGGTAAGCAGGGACGTTTCCGTCAAAACTTACTTGGAAAACGTGTGGATTATTCTGCCCGTTCGGTAATTGTTGTTGGTCCTGAATTAAAATTATTCGAATGCGGATTGCCAAAAGATATGGCATCTGAATTATACAAGCCTTTCGTAATCCGTAAATTGATTGAAAGAGGTATTGTTAAAACAGTAAAATCTGCTAAGAAAATCATAGACAAAAAAGAGCCTGTAGTTTGGGATATCCTTGAAAATGTAATTAAAGGTCACCCGGTATTACTTAACCGTGCTCCTACGTTGCACAGACTTGGTATTCAGGCTTTCCAGCCAAAATTAATTGAAGGAAAAGCAATTCAGTTGCACCCATTAGTATGTACGGCTTTCAACGCCGATTTTGATGGGGATCAGATGGCAGTTCACTTACCATTAGGACCAGAGGCTATTCTAGAGGCACAATTATTAATGTTGGCTTCTCACAATATCCTTAACCCTGCAAATGGTGCGCCAATTACTGTACCTTCTCAGGATATGGTCTTGGGTCTATATTATATGACCAAAGAACGTATCTCTACACCAGAACATGTAATTTTAGGTCAGGACTTAATTTTCTATTCTGCTGAAGAAGTAAATATTGCATTAAACGAAGGAAGATTAGAATTGAATGCCCGTGTGAAAATTAGAGCAAAAGATTTTAATGAAGCCGGAGAATTAGTGTACAAAATTATCCAGACAACTGCAGGACGTGTATTATTTAACGAAGTAGTACCTGAAGCAGCCGGATATATCAATGATGTATTGACTAAGAAAAACCTTAGAGATATTATTGGACACATTTTAAGTGTGACCAATGTACCTACTACTGCTGCTTTCTTGGACAATATGAAAGATATGGGTTATAAATTTGCCTTTAGAGGAGGTTTATCATTCTCTCTTGGTGATATTAGAATTCCAGAGCAAAAAACAAAATTAATTGCAGATGCCAGAGAGCAAGTTGAAGGTATTTCTGTGAATTATAACATGGGTCTTATTACCAATAACGAACGTTACAACCAGGTTATTGACGTATGGACTTCAGCAAATGCTCAATTGACAGAGTTGGCAATGAAAAATATTAGAGAAGACCAACAAGGTTTCAACTCTGTATATATGATGCTTGACTCTGGAGCAAGGGGTTCCAAAGAACAGATTCGTCAGTTAACCGGTATGCGTGGTTTGATGGCTAAGCCTAAAAAATCTACTGCTGGTGGTGGTGAAATTATTGAAAACCCGATTCTTTCTAACTTTAAGGAAGGTCTTTCGATTCTTGAGTATTTCATTTCTACTCACGGTGCTCGTAAAGGTCTTGCGGATACGGCTCTTAAAACTGCCGATGCCGGATACTTGACAAGAAGACTTCATGACGTTTCACAAGATGTTATTGTTAACATCGAAGATTGTGGAACTTTAAGAGGTGTTGAAGTATCTGCTTTGAAGAAAAATGAAGAAATTGTTGAATCTTTAGGAGAAAGAATTTTAGGACGTGTTGCATTGCAGGATGTTATTAATCCTCTTACTAATGAAGTAATGGCTCAGTCAGGTCAACAAATTACGGAAGCGATTATGAGAGCTATTGAAGCTTCTCCGATTGAAAAAGTAGAAGTTAGATCTCCATTAACTTGTGAAGCTTTAAAAGGTATTTGTGCTAAATGTTACGGTAGAAACTTAGCTACTGGTAAAATGACACAAAGAGGTGAAGCAGTAGGAGTTATTGCAGCTCAGTCTATTGGAGAGCCAGGTACACAGTTAACACTTCGTACGTTCCACGTTGGAGGGGTTGCAGGAGGTATCTCTGAAGAGTCTAGTATTGTTACAAGATTCAACGGTAGACTTGAGATTGAAGATTTAAAAACTGTAAAAGGTGAAGACAGTGAAGGTAATGCGGTAGATATCGTAGTATCACGTTCAACGGAATTAAAATTAGTTGACGAGAAAACTGGAATCGTTTTAAATACACACAATATTCCTTACGGATCTAGTATTTTCGTTAAGGACGGTGAAGTAGTTACTAAAGGATCTACTATCTGTAAGTGGGATCCATATAATGGTGTAATTGTTTCTGAATTTACAGGTAAGATTGCTTACGAAGATTTAGAGCAAGGACAATCGTTTATGGTTGAAATCGATGAGCAGACAGGATTCCAGGAAAAAGTAATTTCTGAAGCCAGAAATAAAAAATTAATTCCAACTTTATTGGTTTACGGTAAAGAAGGTGAATTGATTCGTTCGTATAACTTACCAGTAGGAGCCCACCTTATGGTTGAGAATGGAGAGAAAATTAAAGCAGGTAAAGTATTGGTTAAAATTCCACGTCGTTCTTCTAAAGCAGGAGATATTACAGGAGGTTTACCAAGAATTACGGAGTTGCTTGAGGCTCGTAACCCTTCTAATCCAGCAGTTGTTTCTGAAATTGACGGTGTTGTATCTTTTGGAAAAATCAAAAGAGGTAACCGTGAAATTGTTATCGAATCTAAATTTGGGGAGATTAAAAAGTATTTAGTTAAACTTTCAAGCCAAATCTTAGTACAGGAAAATGACTTCGTAAGAGCAGGAGTACCATTGTCTGACGGTGCAATTACACCAGATGATATTTTAAGAATTCAGGGACCAGCTGCTGTTCAACAGTATTTGGTAAATGAAATTCAGGAGGTATACCGTTTACAAGGGGTAAAAATCAATGACAAGCACTTTGAGGTAGTTATTCGTCAAATGATGCGTAAAGTAAGAGTTCAGGATCCGGGAGATACATTATTCCTGGAAGATCAATTAATTCACACTAAAGACTTTATCGTTCAAAATGATAAATTATATGGTATGAAAGTAGTTGAAGACGCTGGAGATTCTGCCGTATTAAAACCAGGTCAGATTATTACACCTCGTGATTTACGTGATGAAAACTCATTGCTGAAACGAAATGATAAAAATCTGGTTGTAGCCAGAGACGTAATTACTGCAACAGCAACACCAGTTCTGCAAGGTATTACAAGAGCTTCGCTACAAACTAAATCATTCATCTCTGCTGCTTCCTTCCAGGAAACAACAAAAGTACTTAACGAGGCTGCTGTAGCTGGTAAAGTAGATGATTTGGAAGGATTAAAAGAAAATGTAATTGTTGGACACAGAATTCCTGCGGGAACTGGTATGAGAGAATACGATAATACTATCGTAGGATCTAAAGACGATTACAATGAAATGATGGCTAATAAAGAAGAATATATCTATTAATTAGGAAACTATGAGTAATCCGAAACAACAACAGGAGCAAATTAATATTGAGTTAGATGAAACTATTGCAGAAGGAATTTATTCTAATCTTGCAATTATAAATCACTCCTCATCAGAGTTTGTTTTAGATTTTGTGAGCATTATGCCGGGTATTCCTAAAGCCAAGGTAAAGTCAAGAATTGTTTTGACACCACAACATGCTAAAAGATTATTTAAGGCAATAGGTGAAAATATTCATCGTTTTGAAGTAGCCCACGGCGAGATCAAAGACACTGAACAAGCACCAATACCACTTAATTTTGGTCCGACAGGACAAGCATAAATTTTAAAAGCCCCAGAAATGGGGCTTTTTTTATATAAAAAATGCAAATCTAACTTAAAGTGCAGTTTGCCTGATTTTATTTACTTTCATCGACTAAATTTCTTTCGTCGGTCGTATTGTACTAATTTGGCGATTCCTAATAGAAAAGTTTATTTTTTGGAATATAATGACTTAGTAAAGGTTGATTAATTCACATTAAAAAAAAGCGCTAATTATTTGCATTAGCGCTTTTTTTATGCTTAAAAATGAACGTATTAAAGTCTAGATTTATTTATTTTTTATTTTCTTCCCAACCTTTTTGCAAAAAATATACTCTATATAAGTAAGTACCTTTCCTGAAGGATTTTTAACTTAAACAAAGTATAGTATGAAAAAGAAATTCACCTTAGAAATAGCAAGCCCTTGTTCTGAAAATTTTGATAAAATGATTCCTAATTCAAGTGGTTCATTTTGCGATTCCTGTATGAAAAATGTAATTGATTTGAGTGGAAAAACAAATTCAGAAGTTGCTAGATTCGTGGCAGAAACTAAAGATAAAAACATTTGTGCCCGATTAAAAGTAACACAGCTGGAAGAAGAATTTCAATATAATGAAACCTCCAGAATCAATAATTTTAAATATGCAGCTGTAGCAGCCTCTGTTTTGATAACGTCAAATATTGCTGCGCAAGAAAAAATACCAGTTAAAACAGAGATAGCCTGTACGAAACCAAATTCATATACGCTAGGGAAAGTAGCTTACAGTCAAGTTGCTGAAAAAGAGATTTTGATCACAATAAAAGGTAAATTATTAGAAGCCAAAACCAATAGACCGTTGAATAAAGAAACCTATCCAAATTTGAACCTTACTATAAATGATTCACAAAATGCAGTAAAAATAAATCCGGAAACAGGGGATTTTTCTATAGTGGCGCAAGTTTTAGAAAGCAGCAAAACGTTTATGGTTACTATTACAGGAAGCGATTATTATCTTTCAAAGGAAATTGCTTTCACTAAAAAAGCAGTTAAAGGAAGTATACTAAACCAAAATATAATTATTGCAGCAGAAGAACTAACTAAAATTTATATTGCCGGCGGATTGGGAATCAATTACAATGGAAATAAATAGAGGGAATTGCTAAATTTATAAAGAAAAAAGGCTGTTTAAAATATTTAAAACAGCCTTTTTGTATTTTTCTTCTTAGAGAAGGGATTAATCAAATTCTGATGTAAAGAATAACTTCACCGTTGGATATTTGTTTTGTGTCATTTGAATCGTAAAATCAGAATCAGCTAAAAATACCAGCTGACCATATTTATCATGTGCTAAGAATTTTTGTTTGATACGTTTGAATTCTTTAAATTCATCATTCTTTGCATCATCAGGTTTTACCCAGCATGCTTTATGAACCGGGAAGTTTTCGTAGGTACATTTGGCGCCATATTCGTGCTCTAAACGATATTGAATTACCTCATATTGAAGCGCTCCAACAGTTCCGATCACTTTACGATTATTCAATTCCAAAGTAAATAACTGCGCAACACCTTCATCCATTAACTGATCAACACCTTTGTCCAATTGTTTGGCTTTCATGGGATCAGCATTATTGATGTATCTAAAATGTTCCGGGGAGAAGCTCGGAATTCCTTTGAAACTCATGATTTCCCCTTCCGTCAAAGTATCTCCGATTTTGAAGTTACCGGTATCGTGTAAACCTACAATATCACCAGGATAGGATATGTCTACGATTTCCTTTTTCTCGGCAAAGAAGGCATTCGGACTTGAAAATTTTAAATTTTTCTTCTGGCGAACGTGGTAATAAGGTTTGTTTCTTTCGAAAGTACCGGAAACAATTTTGATAAAGGCTAGACGATCTCTGTGTTTCGGATCCATATTGGCATGGATTTTAAACACAAAACCGGTCATTTTTTCTTCTTTAGGATCAACTAATCGTGTTTCAGAATCTTTGGCTCTTGGCGAAGGTGCGATTGCGACGAAACAATCTAAAAGCTCCCGAACTCCAAAATTATTCAAAGCAGAACCAAAAAACACTGGCTGGATTTTTCCATCCAAATAATCCTGACGCTCAAATTTAGGATACACTTCATCGATCAATTCTAATTCTTCACGAAGCCTGTCAGCAGGTTTCTGACCGATAATTTTTTCTAATTCAGGATTTTGGACATCTGAGAAAGCAATAGTTTCTTCGATATTTTTACGGCTGTCTCCACTAAAAAGATTAATGTTTTGCTCCCATAAATTGTAAATTCCCTGAAAATCATAACCCATCCCGATCGGAAAACTCAAAGGAGTAACCGTTAGTCCAAGTTTCTGTTCCACTTCATCCATTAAGTCAAAAGCATCTTTACCTTCACGGTCTAATTTATTGATGAAAACAATCATCGGGATGTTTCTCATTCGGCAAACGGCAACCAGTTTTTCAGTTTGTTCCTCAACCCCTTTTGCAACGTCAATCACAACGATTACACTGTCAACAGCGGTTAAAGTTCTAAACGTATCTTCTGCAAAATCCTTGTGTCCCGGAGTATCAAGAATATTGATTTTTTTGTCTTTATAATTAAAAGCAAGTACAGATGTTGAAACCGAAATACCTCTCTGGCGTTCGATTTCCATGAAATCACTCGTTGCTCCCTTTTTTATTTTATTGTTTTTTACGGCACCGGCTTCCTGAATAGCCCCTCCAAACAACAATAATTTTTCTGTTAATGTTGTTTTACCGGCATCAGGATGCGATATAATTCCGAATGTTCTTCTGCGTTGTATTTCTTTTAAAAAACTCATATTTTCGTATAAATAGGATGCAAAAGTACTATTAATTAAGTGGTAATAAAAATATTCACTTCTTAATTTGGAAGTCTTTCTTTTAGAAAAAGAAAATTCTTAGCACAAAAAAAGGCTGTTTTTTTAGAACAGCCTTAGAATAGTCATTTTTTAAATTACTGATTAACTGACCAAACTGAATATCCTTTTGGAGGACATTGTATTTTTACCCATTTATCTGCCTGCGTAGTCGGGAACCAAGTCGAATTTCCTGTGAAATCCTTGATCTGAGTATTAGCCCAATTCGTTTGAATCCATCTTTCCTGCCACGTCGTGGAGTTGTTGATGTAAACCACTAATCCCGGATTTCCATTATAGCCATTTCTTCGCGCAACATACTCATCATTATCAGAGTACAAAATAGAAGTTGTTCCTGTCGCTTTGTTGTTGTGGATCCAGATCAGGTTATTTAATTTACTTTTATCCAGCCATTCCTCGTAATCTCTGTAGAATATTGTTGGATATCCTTCGTGTGTCAGAATATAGGAATACGCTAATAATTTGTTTGAAATCTCATCAGTATCATGATTGCTGACAAAAGTAACTGCTCTGTATGGGTTTCTTTTCCACATCATGTCATCATTTAACAGGGCAAGATTATTGCCGTCAAAAGCATCATTCATTTTGTAATAACAGGCAAAATCAAATACGGAACTGTTTGCGTTATTGGCCCAGTCATTTAATACATTTACATTCGAATCCCATAATTCTCCGACAGAAAATCCGCCAACATTAGCATTCCATGCATTGATGACCCAGGCACCAAAACCTTTTACATAGTCAAATCTCCAGCCATCAAATTTCATGGTGTTTTTGTAATATTTACCAACTCCGTCAGCTCTTAGCCACAACCAGTCCTGAACATACGGATTAGCATGGCATAGGTCCGGAAATCCTCCAAAAGAACCTTCGTCGTTATTTCCGTAACTGTTTTTGTAAAAGTCATTATAAGTACGCTTGAATTTTCCAGAAGCAACTCCGTTAAAGTTAGTCCATGTATTTGTTCCTGTAAATGGATTGGCTTCTGATTGGCCTCCACTGTTGTGATTAATCACAATATCAGCATACACTTTCATATTCTCGGCATGTGCTTTTGTAATTACACTTACCAATTCGGCTTTGGATCCGAATCGGGTTTCTACAGTTCCGTTTTGATTGTAATCTCCAAAATCAAAATAATCAGTAGGGTCATAGCCCATAGAGAAAGCGCCGTTTTGTGCTTTTGAAGCAGGAGGAAGCCATATTGATCCAATTCCGGCATTCGACCAGTCTGTAAGTTTAGTGTTTATGGTATTCCACCAGTTTCCGCCGGCAGGAACATCCCAGTAAAAAGCCTGCATCATTACTCCGCCACCCGGATTGTCAACATATTTTCCAGTAAGCGATGATTTCGAATCTCCGGTGCTAAAAGGTTTTCCGTCGTGATTGGTGACATTGATGATTTTAAATTGCTGGCTTTCAGCTTTTGTGTCAGTTTCATTTATTTCATTTTGAGAACAGGACCAAAAAAAAGCTGTAATCGCCAAAAAGGAATAAATTCCGGTTGTTTTTTTCATAATAAGATTTGGTTTAGATTAGTAAAGTTGTAATCACTAATTATTAGCTGTAAAAAAGCAAAATCCGTAATTTTAAAGCTAATAAATTATTAATTACGCATCTAAAGTATGTATTTTTTGTATAGATCCTATTTATAGGAAAATATTTATATTACGAAAACGTTGTAGTGTTGAAAACTTTTTTTTATTGAGCTGTAGAGAAGCAGTTTATCTTTTGTGGGGTAATGGTGAGATAAAATGTAATGGATCGTTAATAATTTTGATTTTTCAGACCCTTTTTTAAAGGTTTTTATCTTCAAAAACAGCGCTTTATTTGTTGGATTTAAAAACTATCCTATAATTTTTTGTTAATAGTATAGCTGATAGTTGTATTATGTAATTGAATTGTTATTTTTGTTCGTTATAAGTTAGAAGAAACCAGGTTTTAATTAATTGGTATTTCCTGAAGATTCAGTAGTATGCTGAATTACTATTTGGTTGAAGAAAATGAAATTTTAAAGCAAGATCTTTACATTAAAATTAAAATTAAAATAATGTTATTAAAAAAATTACAGCTAAAAACAATTGATTACAGATTTGGGTTAACAATGTGTTTTTTACTTTTTTTCAACTCTGTCATTTCTGCACAGGAAATAATTAAAGATGTTGTGGCTGAAAAACCAGTTGAAGCAGTACACTCGGGACAAAGACAAAAAGTGGATGGAATTATTGCTACTGTTGGAGACTATATTGTTTTGGATTCAGATATTGACAAAGGATTTTTAGAAATTACTGCTCAGGGAGGTTCTGTAAAAGATATTACTAGATGTCAGATGCTGGGTAAACTTTTGGAAGACAAATTATATGCACACCAGGCTATTCAGGATAGTATCATTGTTAGTGATTCTGAAGTAAGAAGCATGATGGACGATCGTTTGAATTATATGCTTCAACAAGTAGGTGATATTAATAAAGTAGTGGCTTATTACAAGAAAAATTCAGTTGAAGAATTTAAAACTTATTTTTCAGATATCTTAAAAGAACAAAAATTAGCCTCAGAAATGAGAGATAAAATTGTTAAAGATGTGGAGATTACACCAGAAGAAGTTCGTAATTTTTTCAAGAAAATACCAAAGGATGAATTGCCAACTTTTGGAGCTGAGATGGAAGTAGCACAAATTGTTATAGAGCCTAAAGTATCAAAAGAAGACAAACAGAAAGTAATTGACAGATTAAATGCGATCAGGAAAGATGTTCTGGAAGGTTCAAGTTTTGCTACTAAAGCCGTTTTGTATTCACAGGATCCTGGTTCTGCACCAAATGGAGGTTACTATAAAATGACCAGAAAAACGCCTTTTGTAAAAGAATTTAAAGATGTCGCTTTCAGTCTGCAGGAAGGGGAGGTTTCTGAACCGTTTGAAACTACTTTTGGATATCATATTATAATGATAGATAAGATTAAAGGTCAGGAAGTAGAGTTACGACATATTTTAATTTCACCAACTGTTTCTGAAGATGCTTTAAAAGAAGCAAAAGAAAGAATTACCAACATCAGAAGTAAAATTGTAAGCAAGGAAGTTTCTTTCGCTGATGCTGCAAGAACTGAATCTGATGAAAAAGAAACCAGAGCTAATGGAGGAACTTTAGTAAATCCTAATACTCAGGATACTCGTTTTGAATTGACTAAAATGGATCCAACTTTATACAGTCAGGTTTCTAACTTAAAAGATGATGAAGTTTCTCAGCCCCTTTTGAATACAGATGATAAAGGTAAAAAAACATACAAATTAATTACGGTTACCAACAGAATTGATGAGCATGTGGCAGACTATGCTAAAGATTACACCAAGATTAAAGAATTGGCATTAAAAGAAAAACAAATCAATGCAATCGCTAAATGGTTTGATACAAAAATAAAAGATACTTATATCAAGATTATTGGCGAATACAGAGATTGCTCGTTTGCTAATAACTGGTTGAAAAAATAATTTTTATTAAATAAAGAAAAGAGTTAGTTTTATGAATTCATAGAACTAACTCTTTTTAATTTTAAAATATACTTAAATGTCTGATGTAACAGCAATTCATAATTTAGTTCAGAAAAGAAATGAATTAAAAACAGAAATAGCGAAAATTATTGTAGGCCAGGATGAAGTTATTGATCAAATTCTGATTTGTATTTTTTCTGGCGGACATGCACTTTTAATCGGTGTGCCGGGATTAGCAAAAACATTATTAATTAATACCTTGTCACAGGCTTTAGGGTTAGATTTTAAAAGAATTCAGTTTACGCCGGATTTAATGCCTTCGGATATTTTGGGAAGTGAAATTCTCGATGAGAACAGAAAGTTTAAATTTATAAAAGGGCCAATTTTCTCTAATATTATTCTGGCTGATGAGATCAATAGAACACCGCCTAAAACGCAGGCAGCTTTACTGGAGGCAATGCAGGAGCGTTCTGTAACAATTGCAGGGGAAAACCATAAGTTAGATTTGCCTTATTTCGTATTGGCAACTCAAAACCCGATTGAGCAGGAAGGGACATACCCTTTGCCTGAAGCGCAATTGGATCGTTTTATGTTTGCGATAAAATTAGAATATCCTAGTTTTGAAGAAGAAGTACAGGTTGTAAAACGTACCACATCTGATGTTAAAACGGAAATAAATCCTTTATTTTCAGGTCAGGAAATTATTGATTTCCAACATTTGATCCGCAGGATTCCTGTAGCTGATAATGTTATTGAATATGCCGTAACCTTAGTGAGTAAAACAAGACCGGATAATGCTTTGACGACAGATTTTGTTAAAAATTATCTGGATTGGGGCGCAGGGCCAAGAGCATCACAAAATTTAATTTTGGCTGCAAAAGCACATGCCGCTTTTAATGGTAAATTTTCTCCGGATATTGAAGATGTAAAAGCAGTTGCAACCGGAATCCTGCGTCACAGAATTATTAAAAATTATAAAGCAGATGCTGAAGGAATTACCGAAGAGATTATCATTCAGAAGCTGATGTAAACGATATAAAAAAGCCTGATACTAATTTGTATCAGGCTTTTTTATATCAATTTTGTACGACTAGTTTCGTTTATTAAACGAACAGATTTATTTTGGAAAAGCTTTATTAAAAGGACTTCTACAAGAGAAGTATATTTTTTATGATCACATTCGTACCACCAATATGAATAATATTGAATGTTATTTTTCTCCATTCGGACAAAGCATATTTCTTCACCATTCTTTTTAATCACTTTTGATTCTATAACTTTATAGCCATTTCCGGTCCAGCAAATTAAAGGATTATGAGATGATGTTTTAATGTAAATAAGCTTTTCAGGAGTTGCAATTTTAAAAACTTCGGTGTTAATCCAAATTCCTTTTTCGATATTATAAGTTGTACTTAGGTTTTCAAGTAAATTATATTTCAATTCTTTTTTTATTTCTAAAGTGGTAATCAATACTATAAAGAATGCTATTGTAATTGGCAGGGAAATAAGATTGTTAGAATTTTGGTTTGAAGTCTCTTCCAAGTTAGGTTTAAAAAAGCGAATTAAAAAGAACATGGGTATAATTTGATAAAATGCAAAACAAAGTAAACCAATACTATAATGTAGCGTATTTTCTTCGGTACAATTAAATAAAATTAGAATTATAATTCTGAAATAATTCGAAATAATATTTAACAAAACTATGACAAAACAGAACAAGAAGATCTGTTTGATATTGAAATATTTATGTTGTTTACGTTCTTCCAGAGTCAATAAAAAAGCTCCAAAAAGGAATCCTGTCTTAAACATCGATAATCCCATACAGGCAGTATCAATAGTCACTTTTGCATTATTAATGTAAAAATTTACGCCTTCAATTTTTGTAATCGGAATAAAGTTTTTTAAAGTTAAATACACACTATAACAAAGTGTTTGCTTTATTTCGACAGTTAAATAATCAAAAAAAGTATTAAATACTGATGAGAATAAAAAGATACAGATAAAAGCAATGAACGAGAATTTTTGAGTGAAACTATAATATAAAAAACAAGCCAATAAAGCCAAAGCTAAAAAATGCAAAGATTTAGTGTGTAAACGATAACTTATAAATTCTAATAGAAAAATGAATCCTAAAAGAGGGTAGTTCAGGTTAAATGAAATTTTTCTACCCCCGATGAGAAATAATACGATTGAAAATAGAATTCCGAAAAGATTGCTATCAAGACCAGACAAAACTATATTAGAGTTTATGGCCAGTAATAATGCTAGAATCAAGATTGCAATTGCGTTTTTGTATTGAAATATAAGCTTCATTAAATAGTTTGCTTTTTGTTTTTTCTGTAATAAAAGAAAAGTATTGTCGATCCAAGAATAATTAACAACCATTCATGTGGCTCTGGAATAGCACCGTCATTTTTGACAGAAGCGTTTCCGAGAGTATCAACGTTTTTCTCAATTCCGTTATTTTTATAGTCTTCATCAGTTTCAAGAACAATCAAAGACGATATTGGTGTTACGATATTGGCATCTTTAGCTAGATCTACATATTGATTTTGAACCAAAGAATCATTCTGAATTTTAACTTGTTCTTCCAGTACTTTTCCAAAAGCGTACATCCTGTAAATATGATCTGGTCCGGTACTTTTTGCGGTATTGTGTAGCGGACTTTCTGTAATAGCAATATTGGCAGGTTCAATATTTACAGTATTCGCGGCTGTTTTAAATAAAATAAAATGATTTTGATCAATCAGTTTTAAACTGTTATTTAGGCTTGTCTGAAAATAATTTACATATTTCTGTTCTTTAACAGTCTGCCAAAATGGATTAATATCTGATGAAATATTAATGACTTTTAAGTGTCTCTCTTTCGCCCCGGTTTTTATTTTCTTTAAATAATTTGAATTTTCAAGTTCTTCAAAATTTGCAGAGAACTTTCCGCATTTCGTAATGATTAAACTATTCTGTGAGATTTTATAAAGAGGTAATAGAGAATAATGCAAATCTTCAAAATCTAATGCAATAGCTTTAAAATTATCTTTGTTGATTTCTTTCTTTTCACCATTTATAAAAACAAAGAAGTTTTTTTTATTTAGGTTTACAAAAGATTCTATTTGTTTCGTAGTCCAACTACTGTTTAAATCTAATATAATCTCTGAAGGCGAAAACGAAATTACAGTTTGCTGAATGTCCTTAACTTCATAAATTTTGTTTTTCCAAGTAAATGAACTGGGTACTTTGGTTAAAGACAAATAGGCTTCCCAATTGTCTAATCCTTTTGATTCATTAATATAGTACTTATTTTTAAGTTCAAAATCTTTACTGGTTTCTATCTTTGTATTTCCAACGGTCTGAATTCTTGAAATAGTTTCTGCATTCGAAATGTTTGGACCTTTTATAGATAGGCTTTGGTATTTCATTTCATTATTTTTAACTTTTAACGGAGTTGTAAAACCGCATTTAAAGGTTCGCGGATTCTTGAAATTTACAGGAAAAACTTTAACTACAACTTTGTTTCCTTCTCTCCATTGCATCAACGACGGATCACGGCTCTCTACGCCAACAATTTGATTGTAAGCTGCTTTAGCTTTTTCTTTAGTTGTTAAAACGCCTTTTCTTTCAATTCCGTTTACCCATAACGAAAGTGACGTTGCAACAGAACCTTCCGGTAATTGAAAAGAATAAATAGCTTCCCGGTCTCTCCGCGAATCTTCGGCGCAAACAATCTTCATGGTAACTTCTGTGTAAGCCAATCTGGCATCAGCATAAATTTTTACATCTTCTTTTATGCTTTTGGTCAATAAATTTTCGCCACTCCACAATTGTTCTTCAGTTTCGAGTCGTTTGTCAAAGTTTGATTTCAAAATGTTAATTCTGTCATCATTACTAATATTGAGGTCTTTGCAAAATAAGTATGCAATTGATATAAATGGATTATGTGTTTTTCTTTCGTTAAATTGTTTAGTGCCAAAGGAATTAAAACCTTCAAAAGAAAATATATTGTGAAGCGGAATGTAGACAATGTCTTTTTTAAGTAAAATTTCATTAAAAAAATTCGGTTTTAAGTTTTGTGAAATTGAAATATAACTTGGAAAATCATCATTTTCATCGAATGATTTCATAGTCGCTGATTGTGCTATTTTTCTGCTTTCAATGCTTAATCCAATTGTAAAAAGGATTAAACCAAATAAGACCACTAAAAATCCGGCACCAAAATAAATAGAGTAATTTTTATTCCTGCTGAAATATCTTATAATTGTTGTTATATGAATAATGATTACAAATGCGGGAACCAAACCATAAAACCCTAACCCTAAAGCTAAAATCCCTAAACAAGATAATGGCATGATCGGAATTAAATATATTGCAAAGTACAAGATGATTGCAAACGATAAACCATTAATAAAAAAAGGAAAAGATATGTTTCTGCTTTCATCTGAATTTCTATAGATAAAAAAATTAGATAGACAAAAGGCTGCTGTTATCAGATAAACCCAAATTGGTAAGTCGTGAAAAATAGGAATAAAAGTATTTAGGCAAAAACAACCAATAAGCCAGTTCAGGATTAAGAATGGGGTTAGATGAATGTATTTTTCTTTTTTTCTAAGAATAATAAACGATAGACCAATTCCGTAAAGAACCTCAAATAGCAAACTTAATATCGCAGCCGATTCAAAATTTTGAATTCGGAATTCTTTGCATACAAGAGTTCCCATTAATAGAATAGTGCTAAAAAGTGTTACAATTAAACTAATTGTAACACCTGGCTTTTGAATGTAATATTCTAAGTGTTCTATTTTGTATTTCATAGTTGTATTTTTTTTAAAAGTACTTTGAGTTACAAAGTTATAAGAAAATTTGAATTGTAAGTTTTAATTTTGATTTTTTTTTGAAGTTCATAAAGCTGAAAATGCATGCTGGACTTTTCTAAAACTAAGAAGGGATAAGAGAGAAAAAAGAGCAACTATAACGTTGTAAATGCTAATTTAGAAAGGTTCTTAGCTAAAAACGAGGTAAAATCCGACTTCCTTCGTAACATTAAATTACGACTTTGTTAAAGAAAATATTTTAAATTACCAATAAATCATTTTTTTAATACAAAATTAATATTTTGGCAAAAACCGGCAATCAAAATCGTTTTTTAACAATAATAATTTTTGAAAAGGCGACTTCTATTATATTCTTTTTAATTCTCGTCTTTAATTTTTAAATTTGCATCAAAAAAATAAACCTGCCTTTTTAACATTAGAAAAGATTTCTACTATGAACACTTATAAGGATTATATCCAAGAGATTGAAGAACGAAAAATTCAAGGGCTTCACCCAAAGCCAATTGATGGTGCTGAATTATTAAGCGACATCATTGAACAAATTAAAGATGTAAATAATGAGTACAGAGAGGATTCTCTTAAATTCTTTATTTATAATGTTGTACCAGGGACAACTAACGCTGCAGGTATTAAAGCTAAATTTTTAAAAGAAATCATTCTTGGTGAATTTGCAGTAAAAGAAATCACGCCTGCTTTTGCTTTTGAGTTATTATCACACATGAAAGGCGGACCTTCTATTGAAGTGCTGTTAGATTTAGCATTAGGTGATGATTTTGTTATTGCTAAAGAAGCTGCAAATGTTCTTAAAACACAGGTTTATCTTTATGAGGCGGACACAGACCGTTTAAAAGAAGCTTTTAAAAATGATAATGTAATTGCCAGAGAGATTCTTGAAAGTTACGCAAAGGCAGAATTTTTTACTTCATTACCAGAAGTAGTTGAGGAGATTAAGGTAGTTACTTATATAGCCGGTGAAGGAGATATTTCGACAGATTTGCTTTCTCCGGGTAATCAGGCTCACTCAAGAGCAGACCGTGAACTTCATGGTAAATGCATGATTACTCCTCAGGCACAAGATGAAATTAAAATGTTACAGGCACAACATCCTGATAAAAGTGTGATGTTGATTGCAGAGAAAGGTACAATGGGTGTAGGTTCATCCAGAATGTCAGGTGTAAACAACGTAGCTCTTTGGACCGGTAAACAAGCAAGCCCATATGTTCCGTTCATTAATATTGCTCCAATCGTTGCCGGGACAAACGGTATTTCACCAATTTTCCTGACAACAGTTGATGTTACAGGTGGTATTGGTTTAGATCTTAAAAACTGGGTTAAAAAATTGGATGCAGCTGGTAACATTATTCGAAATGAAAATAATGAGCCTATCCTGGAAGAAGCATACTCTATCGCTACCGGAACTGTACTTACCATAAACACAAAAACGAAGAAACTTTATAACGGCGACAAAGAGCTAATTGACATTTCTAAGGCATTCACGCCTCAGAAAATGGAATTTATAAAAGCTGGTGGATCATATGCAATTGTATTTGGAAAAAAGCTTCAAACATTGGCAGCGAAAATTTTAGATATTGAAGCTCCTCTTGTATTTGCTCCGTCAAAAGAGATTTCTATTGAAGGACAAGGTCTTACCGCAGTAGAAAAAATCTTCAACAGAAATGCTGTTGGAATAGCTCCGGGTAAAGTATTACACGCTGGTTCAGATGTTCGTGTAGAAGTTAATATTGTAGGTTCACAAGATACGACCGGTCTTATGACGGCTCAGGAATTGGAGTCTATTGCTGCTACTGTAATTTCGCCAATCGTTGATGGTGCTTACCAATCAGGATGTCACACCGCTTCAGTATGGGATAAAAAAGCGCAGGCAAACATTCCGAAACTAATGAAATTCATGAACGATTTCGGTTTAATCACAGCCCGTGACCCGAAAGGTGTTTATCACTCTATGACCGATGTAATTCACAAAGTTCTAAACGACATTACAATAGACGAGTGGGCGATCATTATTGGTGGTGACTCTCATACAAGAATGTCTAAAGGTGTTGCTTTTGGTGCTGACTCCGGAACAGTTGCTCTTGCACTTGCTACCGGTGAAGCTTCAATGCCAATTCCTGAATCGGTGAAAGTTACATTCACAGGAGACATGAAGAGCTACATGGATTTCCGTGATGTGGTTCACGCTACACAAGCTCAGATGCTTAAGAAATTTGGTGGTGAGAATGTATTCCAGGGAAGAATTATTGAAGTTCATCTTGGAACTCTTAATGCTGACCAGGCCTTTACATTTACCGACTGGACTGCAGAAATGAAGGCAAAAGCTTCTATCTGTATTTCTGAGGATGACACCCTGATTGAATCATTGGAGATTGCAAAAGGCAGAATCCAGATTATGATCGACAAAGGAATGGACAATCAGAAACAAGTTCTTCAGGGATTGATTAATAAAGCAGATAAGAGAATTGCAGAGATTAAATCAGCTGAGAAACCAGCATTAACTCCGGATTCAAATGCTAAATATTACGCTGAAGTTGTGGTTGATCTTAATCAGATTATAGAGCCAATGATTGCTGATCCTGACGTAAATAACGTTGATGTTTCTAAAAGATACACGCACGATACCATCAGACCTCTTTCCTTCTATGGAGGAGAGAAAAAAGTAGATCTTGGATTTATTGGTTCTTGTATGGTTCATAAAGGAGATATGAAAATTCTGGCTCAAATGCTTAAGAATATAGAAAATCTGCATGGTAAGGTAGAGTTCAAGGCACCGCTTGTAGTAGCTCCTCCTACCTATAACATCGTAGATGAGCTTAAAATAGAAGGTGATTGGGAAGTTTTACAAAGATACTCAGGCTTCGAATTTGACGATAATGCTCCTAAGGGTGCTGCACGTACTGAATACGAGAAGATGTTATATTTAGAGCGTCCGGGATGTAACCTTTGTATGGGAAATCAGGAAAAAGCGGCAAAAGGAGATACTGTAATGGCCACTTCTACCCGTCTTTTTCAGGGAAGAGTCGTGGAAGATGCTGAAGGTAAAAAAGGAGAGTCATTACTTTCATCAACACCGGTAGTAGTTTTGTCTACAATCCTTGGACGAACTCCGACACTGGAGGAATATACGGCTGCAGTAGACGGTATTAATCTGACTAAGTTTGCACCTTCAAATAAACAGTTGGTAATGTAATTATAATTCAAAAGCCCGGGAGATAATCTCGGGCTTTTTCTTTTATAGCTTCTCTATTTTTTGTATCTTGTGATGT
Source organism: Flavobacterium circumlabens (assembly GCF_004345565.1). Taxonomy (GTDB): domain Bacteria; phylum Bacteroidota; class Bacteroidia; order Flavobacteriales; family Flavobacteriaceae; genus Flavobacterium; species Flavobacterium circumlabens. The sequence continues at coordinate 106,978 of NZ_SLWA01000013.1, forward strand.
TCAAAATAAAAAAAACAAAAACAATTATAACTTATGGCTTTTGATATTGAAATGATTAAAAAAGTGTATGAGAACATGCCAGGCCGTGTTGATAAAGCACGCGCTATTGTTGGTCGTCCACTTACTTTAACGGAGAAAATTTTATACAATCACCTTTGGGATGGAAATCCGACTCAGGCGTTTGGAAGAGGTGTTGATTATGTTGATTTTGCACCGGACCGTGTTGCGTGTCAGGATGCGACGGCACAAATGGCACTATTACAATTTATGCATGCTGGTAAAGCTAAGGTAGCAGTTCCTACAACAGTTCACTGTGATCACCTGATTCAGGCAAAAGTAGATGCTGTAACCGATTTGGCCAGGGCAAAAACACAAAGTAACGAAGTTTTCGATTTCTTATCGTCAGTTTCAAATAAATATGGAATTGGTTTCTGGAAACCGGGAGCTGGAATTATTCATCAGGTAGTACTTGAAAATTATGCTTTCCCCGGAGGAATGATGATTGGTACCGATTCTCACACTGTAAATGCAGGCGGTTTAGGTATGGTCGCTATTGGTGTTGGTGGAGCTGATGCTGTAGACGTTATGTCTGGTATGGCCTGGGAACTTAAATTTCCTAAATTAATTGGAGTAAAACTTACGGGTAAATTGTCAGGATGGACTGCCCCTAAAGATGTTATCCTTAAAGTTGCCGGTATCCTTACTGTAAAAGGTGGTACTGGTGCAATCGTTGAATATTTTGGTGAAGGTGCCACTTCTATGTCTTGTACAGGAAAAGGTACTATTTGTAACATGGGTGCTGAAATTGGAGCTACAACTTCAACTTTTGGTTATGATGATTCTATGAGTCGTTACCTGCGTTCTACCAACAGGGCTGATGTGGCAGATGCTGCGGACAAAGTAGCTTCTTACTTAACTGGAGATCCGGAAGTATATGCTAACCCGGAACAATATTTTGATCAGGTTATCGAAATCAACTTAACGGAATTAGAGCCACACCTAAACGGTCCGTTTACGCCTGATTTAGCAACTCCAATTTCTAAAATGAAAGAAGAAGCAATCAAAAACAACTGGCCATTACAGATTCAGGTTGGTTTAATTGGTTCTTGTACCAACTCTTCTTACGAGGATATTGCCCGTGCAGCGTCGTTGGCGAGACAAGTAAGTGCTAAAAACTTAAAAACCAAATCTCAGTTCACCATTACCCCGGGATCTGAAGTGGTTCGTTATACAATTGAAAGAGACGGTTTTATTGATACTTTCGAAAAAATTGGTGCTACCGTTTTTGCGAATGCCTGCGGACCTTGTATTGGTATGTGGGACAGAGAAGGAGCAGAGAAAGAAGAAAGAAATACTATCGTTCACTCTTTCAACCGTAACTTCTCTAAACGTGCAGATGGTAACCCAAACACTTTAGCTTTCGTAGGTTCTCCTGAATTGGTAACTGCTATGGCTATTGCAGGTGATTTAGGTTTCAATCCGTTAACAGATACTTTAATCAACGAAGATGGAGAAGAAGTAATGTTAGATGCTCCAACAGGAGACGAATTGCCTCCTAAAGGTTTCGATGCTGAAGATCCGGGATTCCAGGCTCCGGCTGCAGATGGTTCAGGAGTTCAGGTTGCTGTAAGTCCTACCTCTGAGCGTTTACAATTATTAGCCCCGTTTGATGCCTGGGATGGCAAAAACATTACAGGTGCTAAATTGCTGATCAAAGCATTTGGAAAATGTACTACGGATCATATTTCTATGGCCGGACCATGGTTACGTTTCCGTGGGCATTTAGATAATATTTCTAATAATATGCTGATTGGTGCTGTAAATGCATTTAACCAAAAAACAAATTCAGTTAAAAATCAGTTAACCGGAGATTACGATGCAGTTCCTGCTGTAGCCCGTGCTTATAAAGCGGCTGGAGTTCCGTCTATCGTTGTGGGAGATCACAATTATGGTGAAGGTTCTTCTCGTGAGCATGCTGCAATGGAGCCACGTTTCTTAGGTGTGAAAGCGGTATTGGTAAAATCATTTGCCCGTATCCACGAAACAAACCTTAAAAAACAAGGACTTTTAGGATTGACTTTCGCTAACGAAACTGATTATGATAAAATTCAGGAGAACGATACTATCAATTTTACTGATTTAACGGAGTTCGCTCCCGGAAAACCATTAACATTAGAGTTCGTTCACGCCGATGGTTCTAAAGATATCATCCTGGCCAACCATACTTACAACGCAGGTCAGATTGGCTGGTTCGTTGCAGGTTCAGCATTAAACTTAATTGCTGCCGGAAAAGCATAATCTTTAAGATTCTCAATTATACCAAACGCTCTGTTTTCGCAGAGCGTTTTTTTGTTTTAAATCTTAACAATATATCATTGCATTATTGGAATTTGGAATTTTAAAATATTGGGATTTAAACAGCTATTTTTTTACTAAAAGCTATTCAATACCTTTAGCCTGATTTACTTCGTGAAATAAAATTTTTGATTTTGCAGGTTTTGTAATTTCAAATTCATTTAGATCAATGCTATATACTTTTGAAGAAGGGATTTTAGAATAGTTTTTGTCAGTGCGTCCTCCTAAAATATACAATTTATTGTTGTAATAATACATCGCAGAATATTTCAGAGGTAATTCAATTGCATATTCTTTTAATTGTTTTGTTTTTAGATCGTAAACATACATATTTAGATCCTCAAAAAAGTAAATTATATTATCGTGATACGTAATGGCGGGTCTTTCTAATCCCGAAAACAATTCGCTTTCGGTTTGCCATTTTTGTTTTAGTAAATTATAAGTTTCAATTTTAGATACAGGTTTTCCATCATCTCCACCAATGAGATAAATTTTATCATCTATTAAAATTCCTGTAGTTTCTTTCGCTGTTGGCATAGAATCAAGTTCATACCAATATCCGGAAGTAATGTTGTACAAATGAACCTTACTCGTGAAATCTTTTTTACCATTTTCAGTCGATTTTACAGAACCGCCTATTACAATAATATTATCCTTGTAATTAAAGGAAGCAAAATTGGCGGCCTGATGCGGATTTGTATTATCTGTCTTAATAGTTTTGTTATTAAGGTCTAAAACTTCAATTTGATCTTGTAAATACTCAAACTTTCCATTCACGGAAATTCTTTTTCCGCCTAATACATAAATTGAATTGTCATACAAATGGATATTGTGATACGCTCTTTTCGTGAATTTTACAGGTAACGTTTCCCAACTATCAGCCTTTATATTATAAGTAGAAAAATCTCCTTTATAAAATAGAAATGTTGAATTTTGTCGCAATTCGTCCTGAAGGTCTTTTAAGGTGGGGTCTGCTTTTTCTCTGGTGAGTTTTTTCCATGCATCAGATTCTCGAGATCCATCTCCGCCAATAACATAGATCTTACCGTCCTTTAAAAATGACCCAAAGGAGAAAAGAGGGTATTTTAAAGGAGCTAATGTACTAAAACTCAATTTTGATTTTAACTTCAAATCGTGGTTAGCGTTAATTGTTAATCCGGATAAATCCTCAATTTCTTCTGAAAGTAAAACGATAAACTTTCTTTTTTTTAGATCTTCTAAGCGTATTTTTAAGCTGGTAAATCCAATATGGGAGAATTCCAGTATTTCATCATCTTTAAATTGTGGCAGAAGTTTTAAGGAGAATTGACCCTTTTCATCGCTTGTGGTTCCGACTTTGCTTGATAGTGCAAATACATTGGTGTTTTCCACAGGAAGATTGGTTTTTTGAGAAATCGTAGTGCCATTTATGTTCTGAGCAATTGATAACAGCGGGCAAAAAACAAATAGTAAAAGTAATTTTTTCACACAGTTTGCGGTTTAAAGTTGATTTTGGTCGAAAAATGGCAATTATTTATAAAAAGCATATTTTCAAAGTGTTGGCTCAATTTTTATGCCGAAGCGGTTAATTGGAGGTAAATTAGTTGTTAAAAAACGTGTATCTTTTAGTTTAAAAAGTTAAATTCGCTTTTTAGGTAATATATTTGCTTTTTTGAGCTTAAATTGTTGTCTTAACTTAAAAAAGTATTCATTAAACTTTAATAGGTATGGTTTTTAGATTAATTATAGTATTGTTTTTTTTCAGTGTTGGCGTTTTTTCTCAGGAAAATTTTATAAAGCACAAGATATCAAAAGGAGAAAATCTTACTGTAATTGCTAAAAAATACGGCGTAAAAGCGAAAGACATTCAGACAGCTAATCCTGATGCTCCAAAGATTTTAAAATTAAATTCGGTTTTACTAATCCCGAATAAGAATAAATCACTTATTACCAAAACTACAGCTGTTGCTGCGAATGCGGCTCCAATTGTAACTCCCGGATCCCACGAAGTTCAGGCAAAAGAAACACTCTGGGGAATTTCAAAAAAATATAATGTTTCGGTAGAAGACTTAAAAAAAGCAAATCCGCTTTTAGAATCAGAAGGTTTGAAAATTGGACAGCAGATTAATATTCCATCAAATGTAATTGCAGACCAGGAAAATCCTTTTGAAAAGAGCCCCAAAACAGAAGATGTTGAAGTATCAAGGGAAGTACAGCCTAAAGAAACCAAATATTCCATTGCAAAGGAATTCGGAATATCTGTGGCGGAATTAGAAAAACAAAACCCTGTCATAAAGAAAAAATTAAAGGTTGGTTATGTGCTTACGATACGTACTTCTAAAGAAAAAGCAGATGCCATACAGGCTTTAAAAGAAACCTTTGAAATAAAAGATCCAACATTAACTCCGGAGCAGATCGCTGAAAATTCAACTGTTGTAAGGGATTCCTCTACGGTTATTAGAGTAGAAAACCATTCGTATTTAATTGATCGACTGATTGAAAGTGCAACCGGAAATATAGGAACAAGATATCGATCAGGAGGTACTACTAAAGCAGGTTTTGACTGTTCGGGATTAATGATTTGCACCTTTAGTAATTTTGATATCAGGCTGCCCAGAAGTTCTATTGAACAATCGCGAATTGGAATGAAAGTCAGTGCCGAGGAAGCACAAAAAGGAGATTTGATTTTCTTTAAAACAAATGGGAGACATCATATTAACCACGTTGGTATGGTGGTAGAAGTAGCCGATGGAGAAATCAAATTTGTGCACTCTTCAACTCATGGCGGAGTTATGATTTCTTCGACTAAAGAAGCTTATTACGGAAGAAATTTTTCGCAGGTAAATCGTGTTTTGCAATAATTTAGTACGTTATGTATTTAGATAAATCGTTTTTTTTAACTCTTCAATAGGGAGCGGTTTGTTTAAAAATCCTGTAACATAATTATTTTCATTTATTTTTTGTATTTCATCCTGATCCAAAGTCGAGGAAAGTACATAAATTTGAATTACCTTTTTAAATTCATTATTTAGCTTATCGTAAGCATTCAAAAATTCAAAACCATTCATGACAGGCATCTGAATGTCTAATAAAATAATCAGCTGCTGCAGATTTTGATGTGTAGAAAGCCATTGCAGGGCTTCCACGCCATTATTTGTAATGTTTACTTCTGTTTCTGTTACATCAAGCATCTTTGTTAATAATTGCTTAATAACAAGCTGATCGATCAGATTATCTTCGATTAATAAAAATACTGGTTTAAGTTCCATACAAGTTTGGTATCGTTACAATAAATTTACTTCCAACACTATTTTCTGAGGAGACGTAAATATTTCCCCTTATATTTTCGACGGCTTCTTTTACAATATAAAGACCTAATCCCGAACCTTTATTTTTGTTGGTTCCAAAGTACATTTCAAAAATATGTTCTTTGAATTCTTCTTTAATTCCAATTCCGTTATCCGATATTTCAATTTGATTAAAACCATCTGAAATATAAGTTTTAATCGAGATAAACATTTCCTCTTTACTGTTATCCGCATATTTTATTGCGTTTGAAAGTAAATTTGAAATGATAATTTTTAAGCGCAAATTATCGCTTTGAATACGATCGATCAATATCTCTTTTTTAATTTCGATTCGGTTGGCGTTTTCAATGTGTATCAATTGGGAAATGGCTTCATCAAATAACTCCCGAAGACTTACCGGTTCAATAATTATTTGTTTGCGTTTGTTTTTAGAATAATCAATAATGTCGCTAATAAACTGATCCTGCCTGACAAGGCTTTGGTGCATTAGCTTTAAATAGTTCCTGATCTGATCCACATTGTCTTCTAATTGTGTGATCTCAATAAGTCCCTGCAATGAAGTTATCGGAGATCTCAAATCATGTGATGCACTATAAACAAAGCGATCAAGCTCGTGATTGGCCAGTAACAGATTTTCATTTTTTACTTCGATTTCTTTTTTAGAAGTAACGAGTCTTTTTACCATTATCGAATAGTACCAACTTACGCTGCAGATGATAATCAGGATAAAAAAGATGTTCGTAATAGTTAAGAGTGTTTTTATTTTCCTTGTTCCTTCTCCAAGTGTATTTGAAAAGTTACGTTCGTTTATGGTGAGTTTGTCGCTTATATGGCTTATTTGTCGTAAGTATTTTTGCTGATCATAAGTTGTTAAGATATTGCGTTTGATTTTTGCATCGATTTGTGTTCCCGTGATAAATAATTCATCAATTAATTTATCACCTTGTTCCCATTCATGAATGGCTTTTGCTAAAAAAGGAATCTCTTTAAAATTTACAAATAGCCAAACAAGATCGTTAATGTCATCCTGATGATTTCGGCCTGTTAAAAAACCGCTCCGTGCCATTTTATTGTCGCCTGCTTTGAGGAGTGTTTTTCGGGCAATGCCATCTCCCTGAGGAACTTTTAATTCTTCATTATACAATTTCCATTGTTCCGGTTCCTGAGTGTAGAGATACGTAATAAGATGCCTTGAAGCATCTTTTTGCCCTTTGGAGTAATGTGATTCTCCATTTACATAAGCTCTGTTGGCAGATAATATTTTGATGGTAAAAAAATTGATACAAATTAACAGCGCGCAGGAAATAAATACAATTAGCAGAAGAATGAAAACATTGGGGAAACGTATGCTTCTAAAAAACGGACTCTTAGACATGATTTCAGATTTGTAGGTTAGTAATGGTTTCTCAGGTCTGATAGACTGCTTGCTTACTTGTAACGTGTATTTCTGTAAAAATCAGCTTTTGAGGATAACTGTTTTTTTACTGTCTAAAAAGTGAACAGTTGTTAATGAAAACTTTCTTTTTTTAAGATTATGAACACTTATATCAAATTTAACAAAAAAAAGGTATGTTTTTACAAATGGTCTATTTTTTCTTGTTAAATTATTTTTTGTTACTAAAATGTTGATAATTAAAGCTTTGTGTTCTATTTTTTAAGTTCAAAAATAAATAATATGAAACAAAGAAAAATTATAAATAATCTAAAGAAAAAATAAAACATCTTTTTTGTTTAACAATCTATTTTGAATAGAATCTGTTTTTGAGATTGTTTTTTATGTCTATTCGAATTCATGCCAAAAATGGCCACAACCATTTTTGCATTCTGTATTTCTTCTTTCCGTATCTGTCACTTTAAAAATCCAAAGTAAGGAGATTATTGTTTTTTTATTTTCATTTTCAGGAAGCTGAGCTATTTTATCTTGTGCAATTTTGTTGATTATTTGTTCATGTTGCGTTATCATTATGTAGTGAAGTCAGAACCAAATAAACTGCAGCTATTAAATTGCAGTTTATTTGTCTTAATTTTAAGTTACTTTGTTTGAACTTTAATCCATTGCAGAATTTCGTTCATTGCAATTGGAGAAAAGGTTTGTTCAATTTTTGAATATTCCTCAGGAGATCCCGATTTACATTCCTGAAATAAATGATTTAAATTTGGAATCTCCTTTATGGTTATATTTTTATTTCCGCCTTTTGTTAACGCTTTTTTAATTGCTTCCAGATTTTCTTTAGGAGGAACTTGTAAATCTTTCTCCCCGTTTAGGGCTAAAACAGGGCACTTCACTTTTTCTAACACCGGTTCCGGATTATATCTTAAAAAATAAGTCATCCATGGATTTGTTATTTTAGCTACTTGTAAATTAACATACTCTTCCAGCGTTACATTTTCAGGTTTGTCCGGATCATTTTTCGATATTTCAGTGATGTAATTTGTTATTTGAGTTTTTAATTCCTGCGGATCTTTGTATTTATTTACAATTTGAAAAGCCTTCTGATTCATTTCTTTTGTTTTTTGAATAGCTGAATCACTGCTTCCTTTTGCTTTTGCAATCAGTTCCTGTTGCAATAAAAGGAGTTGATCTCCTTCTATTCCTGGTCCGGCGAGTAATACGATAAAAGCAATATTCTTAGACTTACCTGCAACAATTGGCGCAATTAATCCTCCTTCGCTATGCCCCACTAATCCTATTTTCTTTTTGTCTATTTCTTTTCTTGAGAGTAAAAATTGAACTCCGGCCTCAACATCTGTAGAAAAATCCAAAGAAGTTCCCGATTTAAAATCCCCTTTAGAGGCAGCAGTCCCTCTGTCATCAAAGCGTAAAACGGCAATGCCATTTTTAGTTAAATAATCAGACAGTACCAGAAAAGGTTTGTGTCCCAGTAGTTCTTCATCTCTATTTTGCGGACCGCTTCCACTGATTAAGATAACAACAGGAAAAACACCTTCTTTTTTAGGCAATGTCAAAGTGCCTGCTAAACTTATTCCGGCGGTTTTATTCTCAAAATTGACCTCTTCAGTATAATAAGGGAACGGTTTTAAAGGCTCCTGAGGTCGTACCAGTTTTTCTTTTTCAATTTTTTCTCTGGATAAATTCAGCGGAAAAGCCTGGCCTCCTTGTTTAAAAGTTCCTGTAATAATATTGTCTTTTCCTAAAATACCCTCGTATTCAATTCGAAGGTTTGATAATGCAACTTTTAGAGTCGAATTTTCAAAGCTGGTTGAAGTAGTAGGAATCCCGAATGCCTTCTGATCAGGACTATCCATTGTAGCGGTAAACACATCATCCTTATTGCTGATGTTAAAAACAACAGCTAGCTGCGCTCCCGGCACTTTTAAAATTCCGTTCCACTGGCCGGTGATATCTTGTGCTATTACAAATGTTAAGTTGCAAAGAGCCACTAACAATAGTACTATTTTCTTCATGTTTTACTGATTATAATGTTTTGGTGGGTTATTTGAATTGTACGAATTTACAGAAAAATAGCTTTAATAAAGAATATTTATTCCATTAAAAAATGGCGTACATAATCAGTCTTTTAAAAGCATAAATAGAGAGGAGGACTGGAAAATACGGATCAGTTTTGGTCATTTCCCTGCCGCCTTAGCCCAAGTCAATAACTTTTAGATTTGGTTTGTCAACTATATAGCTTGTGAGGCCTCAGAGAGTTTATATCGGTCTTCTTTAAATTCGTTGTATTTTTTCGAATCCCAGGTCATGCTATTTTGTCTTTAAGTTGCAAAACGAAAATACGAATTATTTTTTAGGACAATGATCCTTATCGCGTTTGGAATTTCGAATTTAACCTTATAGCTATTGGAATTTGGAGTTTCACGATTTGGAATTTGAGAAAAAAGTATATCTTTAACCAACCAAAAAATACAAAATAATGCAGGAAGACAACCAGGAACATTTTAAGAGAGAACTCGGATTATTAGACGGAACCATGCTTGTGGTAGGTTCGATGATCGGCTCCGGAATTTTTATCGTAAGTGCTGATATCGCCAGACAGGTAGGCTCTGCCGGATGGCTGACTTTAATATGGCTTATTTCAGGATTGATTACAATTATCGCCGCGGTGAGTTATGGCGAATTGAGCGCCATGTTTCCAAAAGCTGGTGGACAATATGTGTACCTGAAAGAGGCTTATAACAAATTAATTGCTTTTTTGTACGGCTGGAGTTTCTTCGCTGTAATCCAGACCGGAACAATTGCTGCCGTTGGTGTGGCGTTCTCGAAGTTTGCAGCTTATCTTTATGAGCCTTTGAGCGACGAAAATATACTATTTGAATTGGGAGCTTTTAAGCTTAATGCAGCTCAGATTGTCTCGATTTTTACGATTGTTTTATTAACATACATTAATAGTCGTGGCGTTAAAAACGGAAAGATCCTGCAGACCGTTCTAACCATTATCAAAATTTTATCATTGTTAGGCTTAATCGTTTTTGGATTAACACTTGCTGCAAAAGCTTCAGTTTGGGATGCGAACTGGGCAGATGCCTGGACCACACGTTCCTACAATGTTGAAACTGGTTCCTGGCTTCCGATTAGCGGAACTGCTTTGATCACCGGAATTTCAGCTGCAATGGTAGGGTCTTTATTCTCAAGTGATGCCTGGAATGGGGTTACTTTTATTGCCGGAGAAATTAAGAATCCAAAACGTAACGTCGGTTTCAGTTTGTTTCTTGGAACTTTTATTGTAACCGTTATTTATGTACTAACGAATTTGATGTATCTGGCTGTGATTCCGCTTAACGAAATTGCAACTGCAAAATCGGATCGTGTAGCTGTTGTAGCTTCAGATTATATTTTTGGAGATATCGGAACATTGATTATTGCGATTATGATTATGATTTCGACTTTTGCCTGCAACAACGGATTAATTATGGCTGGTGCGAGAGTTTATTATACAATGGCAAAAGATGGTTTGTTTTTCAAAAAAGCGGCTGTTTTAAACGAATCGAGTGTTCCTGCATGGGCGCTTTGGGCGCAATGTGTATGGGCTTCGGCTTTGTGCCTGACAGGAAAATACGGAGATTTATTAGACTTCGTTATTATCATCGTTTTGATTTTTTACATCCTGACGATCTACGGAATCTTTATTTTACGTAAAAAAATGCCGGATGCAGAAAGACCTTATAAAGCTTTTGGTTACCCGTATTTACCAATGTTATACATTATAATCGCTGCCGCAATTTGTATTTCGTTATTATTTACAAAATTCTCCACTTGTGGCTGGGGCGTTCTAATTATGCTGGCCGGAATTCCGGTTTATTATCTGACGAAGCCTAAGGAGTAAGGGGCAAAGGCACAAAGAGGCAAAGGTTCAAAGTCTTTTGTTTTTTTGTACGGTACATATTTAAGATTCAGAAAGAATAGATTTGCTCAATCTGCAAAATCTGCGGGAGAAAAAAAAGGAAGTTACTTTATGAGTAACTTCCTTTTTTTATAATTTTTTGTTTAGATATTTTAAGCTTCTTGCTGCAAGGCCGGATGTATCATTTCATTGATAATAGACAAAGTAAGCATATCAAATTTACCGGAGAAAAAAGCATCCAATACTTCCTGAAAAACAGGATCGGTATTGTTTGTTAAGGTAAAAAGAGTCATGCAGGAATGCAGTTTTCGGGCATCTAAATCGCCAAGAATAGCCTCAGCCGATTTCATTTTAAAGTCCAGCAGTACTTTAGAAACTTCAATAAGATGTTTTCCAAGAACCGGATGTGAGAGAAATTCCTCACTCTGCTGAAGATTGTCGATGGAATATAATACGGACATTTCACTTCTTCCTAATCCTTTTATCTGAGGAAAAATAAACCACATCCAGTGGGTTTCTTTTTTTCCTCTTTTTAGTTCAGTAAGAGCTGTAAGATAGAGTTTGTTTTGTGCCTCTAAAAAACGGGTTAAATCATTGTTTAATTTTGCCATTTGGGGTGGAATATATTGGAAAAAAGTTTGAAAAATACTAAAAAAGATAAGTGCTGCCTAATAAAATGTGCAAGAAGGCTGTATTTTATTTTAGAAAGCTGATTTTGAGATTCTTTTCTGACGGAAAACTCATTTTATTATTTGAATTAAAAGGTGTTTTTTACCTTATTCTGCTTTTCTGTTCGTCCTTCTGAAGGTCAGATTGATTCTCGGCAATACTTTTTTGGCTGTTTTGGGAACATGATGCTGCCAGAAACTATTTGTAGTTCCTGACATCAATAAAAAAGAACCATGATGCAGCGGAATTTCAACCTGACCAATGTCTTTTCTGAACTTATGTCGCAGTCGGAACATTCTTGTTTCTCCAAAAGTAACAGATGCTATAATGGGGTTTGTGCCCGAATTGTGCTCTTTATCGCTATGCCAGGCCACACTATCACTTCCGTTTCGATATAAATTAAGCAGCAGGCTGTTAAAATCCAGTTGTGTTTCTTTTTCTACGCGGCTTCTGATGGTCAGGAGTTCATAAGTCCAGTCGGGACCATTCAGATCGGCTCCGGGATTATCTTTGTCTTCGTACCAGGCGATCATTCTGGGAGCCGTAACGGTTTTGTCAAAAATTTCCATCTCGTATCCTCTCCATTTGGTTTGGTGAAGCAGTTTTTCATAATAATGATCAGATTCTTCTTTGGTAAAGAAATTGTCAATCAGGATCAATTCGGTGTCAGGCAGTTCAAATACGGTTTTTCCGCTACGACCTGAAGTAAATAATTCGGTATCATTAAAGAGTGTCATAATGTATTTTTTTAAGTATATAGCTCTGTTCTAAAATTTCATTCGATGTCTGGGCAGATTAATTTCGTGTCCCTGCGGATAAGGTTCCCGATGCGTAGGGCTAACATCTTCCCTGATTAACCGCTGTGTTTTATACTGATCTTTAGCATCCATATACCGTGGATCAGGAATAAAAGGCATTTTAGACATCTTGGTAATAGTGATTGTCGGAAAGTGATAATCGACTTCCACAGTTCCTAAAAGCAAATAACAGCCTCCGCCCTGAAAAGGATACTGCACCAGGCAATCAGGAAAATGTGCCGTATCAAAATAAGTACCTTCATGATCGATCCAGGTTCCGAAATACATGTTTCCTTTTTTGGTTGGAACTTGTTTTCTCGAAATCAGATAGGCCAGCATACGAACTTGTTTTTTATGATGGGCGACTAAATCTTTTGCCATAACGTCGCCGCGATGCCTGGTTTGCAAAAGGTCAAAAACGGTACAGGAAACAGGAAAACTTAAAAGTTCAATTTCATCAAAAGCATCTTCAAATACAGAACGTTCCAAAGTTGGGAGTTTATATTCCTTAACGGGTTCCTGTAGCAGCATCAGACTTCTGTTTTCAGGTTTGAAATTATTTAAAAGTAAACTCGCAATAACTAAAAGTTGATTTTTAGTTTTTCCTGTAAAACGAAAAGCGTCTATAAAAATCAAAATTTTCATGCTTTCAATCCCAATCGGAATACGATTAATGAAATCCTCCAAAGAAAGAAAATCACCATTTTTCTCCCGTTCTGATTCGATTAAATGAGCGGTTTTCGATTCTAAACGCTGCAGGTGCATAAAACCGAGATAAATACAGGTACCATATACGGTGGTTTGATATTCGCTTTTGTTTACACATGGATTAAGAATCGTACCGCCGGACATTCGCGCTTCGTGCACATACACTTCGGTTCTGTAAAAACCACCCTGATTATTGATTACCGCTGTCATAAATTCCACAGGGTAATTAATCTTCAGATATAAACTCTGATAACTCTCCACAGCATATGAAGCCGAGTGTGCTTTGCAAAATGAAAATCCGGCAAACGATTCGATCTGGCGGTAAATTTCCTGACTAAGTCCTAACGGATGTCCTTTTTGAGCACATGAAGCAAAGAAATTATCTTTAACTTTTTGAAGTGCCTCTTTAGAACGCCCTTTCCCCGACATGGCGCGACGCAGAATATCACCATCGGCGGCCGGAAGCCCTCCGTAATGCTGGGCAATTTTAATCACATCTTCCTGATACACCATAATACCATACGTTTCGCCCAGATGTTCCTTGAAGACATCATGAAAATATTGAAACTGATCCGGATTGTTATGACGAAAAATATACTCTTTCATCATTCCCGATTGCGCCACGCCGGGACGGATGATAGAAGAAGCCGCCACCAGAATTTTATAATTGTCACAATTAAGCCGGCGTAATAACCCGCGCATGGCCGGACTTTCGATATAAAAACAGCCAATGGTCCTGCCTTGTGCCAAATAAACATTACAAACCGCTTCGTCTTTAGAAATCGAAGTGTCCCGAATATTAAGTTTAATACCCCTGTTTTTCTCAATCAATTTCACACTGTCGTCAATATGCCCAATGCCACGCTGACTTAAAATATCGAATTTATCAAAACCAATTTCTTCAGCAATATGCATATCAAAAAGGACAATAGGAAACCCTTTTGGAGGCATTTCCAACGGCGTGTAATTGGTAATTGGTTCTTCAGAAATTATGATTCCACAAGCATGCATACTACGCTGATTCGGGTATTTACCCATCATCATACTGTATTCCTGAACCAGTTTTACGATAGAATTGGTTTCGTGTAAGGCCATCGGATTTTTGGCCAGCATGTCCAGCTCTTCTTTAGGAAGACCAAAAACTTTTCCGACTTCCCTAAAAATAGAACGGTGTTTAAATTCGACATTCGTTCCGCAAAAAGCCACATGATCCCGGCCATATTTAGTAAAGACATATTCTAAAATTGTATTGCGCTCTTTCCAGCTCCAGTCGATATCAAAATCGGGTGGACTTTTTCGGTTTAAATTCAAAAAGCGTTCAAAATACAAATCCAGTTCAATGGGACAGATATCCGTAATCCCCAAACAATAGGCAATGATACTATTGGCACCGCTGCCACGGCCAATGTGCATGAATCCCTGACTATTGCTGTATTGTATAATATCCCAGGTAATTAAAAAGTACCCGCTGAATTCCAATTCGTCAATTACTTTTAGTTCTTTTTCGATGCGTGCTTTTGCCTGAGCATGCTCTTTTCCATAACGCCACAACAATCCTTTTCGTGCCAATTCTGTTAATAAGGCAATATCACTCTGACGGTTTTCAGTAAAAAACTTCTTGTTTTTTTTAGATTTAAAATCATATTGAAAATTACAGGAAGCAATGATGTGCCCGGTATTGGCTATAATTTCAGGATAGTTTTCATAATACGGCAAAAGGGCTTCCAAGGGCAGCATTTTCTCAGAAGTTTTGCAATAATCATTAGCTGTCAGTTTTGATAAAATAATATTGGTATCAATGGCCCGAAGGATTTTGTGTAGATTAAATTCTCTTTTGTTTGTGAAAGTGACCGATTGAAGCATCACCATTTTAGAAATTTTACTTTTAAATTCTAAAGTAAAAAGCTTGGAAATTTCATCCGGACGAATGCCGATAAATTCATTTTCACGCAGCATTTCAGGAGCATTTTCTAAAGTATAAATCACAAAAACCGATTCAAATTCGGGAGCGATTACAGGCAAAGGCTTTCCACTGAAATTATGTTCCGTTAAAAAACGGTTCATTTCGCCCAGTCCTTCAGCATTTTTGGCAAGCCCAATATATCTAAATTGATGATCGAAGCGGAATTCGATTCCCACCAATGGTTTTATTCCTGCTACATCACAGGCTTTTATAAAATCATAGATTCCTGTTACCGTATTAATATCCGTCAGGGCCATTGCTTTTACACCGCACGAAACAGCCTGCCCGATAAGTTTATCAAGAGAAATCGTGCCGTAGCGGAGGGAATGAAAAGAATGACAGTTGAGATACATGATTTATTTGATACGTTTTAAAATTTCGTTTTTGTTATTTGGTTTAAAAGAAGCTCCGGCGCAACGCATGACGGCATCGAAACCGTATCTGTTTTTCATTTTATCCATTGCGGCATAAAGCGACAGCATTTCCTGCGTATCTTCGAAAAGATCAATCTGATACGTGCCGCGAACCAGTCCGCTGAAGCGAATACCGATCAGACGGATACGCATGCGTCGCTGGTAGAGTTTATCAAATAAATCGTTTACATTTTTATTTAGAATATGATCGGCTGAGGTATAAGCAATTTTGCATTGTTTGGTTTCGGTGTCAAAATTGGCGTAACGTATTTTAACGGTAATGGTTGAGGTGAGCCATTCTTCTGATCGCAGCTGAAAAGCGAGTTTTTCTACCATACCCACCAATATCGATCTTAGCATGATGATATCGATGGTATCCTGAGAAAAAGTATGTTCGGTAGAAATAGATTTTCTTTCCGAATAAGGTTCTACAGGCGTATGATCAATTCCGTTGGCTTTTTTCCAGATATCCAGACCGTTTTTGCCAATCATCTGCTGCAGCACTTCGGCAGGCATTTCTGATAGGGTTTGGATCGTACGGATTCCGATTCGGGATAAAAGCTGAAAAGTCACATTTCCAACCATCGGTATTTTCTGAATGGAAAGCGGATTTAAAAATGCCTGTACGTCCTGTTCCGGAATTTCGAGATTCCCTATTGGTTTGCCTTCTCCGGTGGCTATTTTAGAAACCGTTTTATTGATGGATAAAGAAAAACTAATCGGAAGTCCGGTTTCTTTAATTACCGATTGTGCGAGCTCGTTTGTCCATTTATAACTTCCGTGAAATTTGTCCATTCCGGTAATATCCAGATAGAATTCATCGATGCTGGCTTTTTCCAGTATCGGTGCTTTTTCCTGTAGAACCTGCGTAACATCATGTGATAATTGCGAATATAATTCCATATCGCCTTTGATGATTTTAGCATCAGGACATAATTTCATGGCCATATGGATAGGCATGGCAGAGCGAACTCCAAAAACGCGGGCTTCATAGGAACAAGAGGCTACAACGCCACGATCACCACCACCAATTATCAGGGGAATCCCTTCTAATTGTGAGTTGGTTAACCTTTCACAGGATACGAAAAAGGTATCCAAATCCATGTGTACAATTGCCCGTGTCATTTTTTTGTTTTTGTAAGTGACAAAATTAGCGCAGGTTGTAACAAAAATGATTATATTTGTTGTTCCAAATTATAACAAATTAAATTATGTCCCTATTTTCAGATAACATCAGAGCATTGAGGGTTAAGCATAAAATATCTCAGGAGAAATTAGCTGAAAACCTTAGAATTACCAGAGGAAGATACGTTAAATACGAAGATGGAACCTCCGAAGCACCTTATGATATTTTAAAGCAGATTGCTTTATATTTTCATATGAGTATTGACTTATTATTGTCTGTCGACATCCGTAAAATCAATATAGAAAACCTTATAAAATTAGAAGGCAACCGACTTATTTTACCCATACAAGTCGATAGTTTTGGGGAGAATTATATCGAAATTGTGTCTCAAAAAGCAAAAGCGGGTTACCTAAACGGATATGCCGATCCGGAATATATCGAGAGTCTGCAGCAAGTTTCCCTTCCGTTTTTAGGACCTGGAAAACACCGTGGATTTCCGGTAGAAGGAGATTCGATGCCGCCACACGAAGATGGAAGTATCATCATTGGCCGTTACGTAGAAAGGCTGGGAGAGGTGCTCGACGGAAAAACATATATCCTGATTACCAAAAACGAAGGCATGGTGTACAAACGTCTGAACAAAAACAAAAAGAATGCATTGGTATTAGAATCCGACAATCGTTTTTATCCGAATTATGAAGTGAAAGCTTCGGATATTCTGGAAATTTGGGAATACGAGTGCAATATCGGCCGCAGCGATAAACGCCATGAAATAACAGAAACCCAGAGTATGAAAGATCTGCTGCTGGAGGTGAAACGGGAAGTTATGGAAATCAGGAATAATACACTGAGTGGCAGCTAATAAAAATCATAGTGAAATCCAATGAATATTGAAAAAGCCATACCGGAAGACAACATCCGTTTAACGGAAATTACAAAAAAGTCAAAAGCCTATTGGGGATATTCTGACGAGCAAATTCTGAGCTGGAGTAATAATTTAACGGTTACTATGCTGTATATTGAAAATAATCCTGTTTTCAAATTAATCGATAAAGACGAAATTGTTGGTTATTATTCTTATATCCGACAAGAAAATCAGCAGGTGAAACTGGATAACTTATTTATATTACCGGAATATATCGGAAAAGGATTTGGAACTTATCTAATGAATGATTTCCTGGAAAGAATGAGAATTGAAAAATGCCAAAAAATCATTCTCGATTCAGAGCCAAACGCTGAAAAGTTCTACGGGAAAATTGGATTTAAAAAAATTGGGGAATTTGAAACTTCAATAAAAAACAGGTTTATGCCCATTATGGAACTGAATCTTTAAAAAACTTTTACAAAACTCAATCCGTATTGCTGGCCATTATAGAAAGGAGCAATCATAGAAGTTGAATGGCCTTCAGAAGAGGATTTAAATAGTTTTTTGGTAATATACGGATTCATCCAATACGCAATTTTGGTGCTCAAAATTCCGATTCCGGCTCCGGCTGCAACATCGGTTAACCAATGGCGGTTGTTGTAAATCCGGAATAATCCCGTTCCTGTTGCTACGGCATAACCTGCAATTCCGTACCAAATAGATTTGTCTTTGTATTCCTGCCATAAAAATTCAGCTCCCGCAAAAGCAGTGGCGGTATGTCCGGACGGAAAAGAATTATTAGAACTTCCGTCAGGCCTTTCTTCATGTACAATCGACTTTAGACCCAAAACAGTAGAAGCCATAATAACATAGGAAGTCACAAAAATTACAGATCGGTCGCGCATCGTATTTTTCCCTTTTACGCCAAAAGCATTCAACGCAAAAACAGAGGCTGCGGGCGCATACTGGGAGAAATCATCAATGGTAATTTTCTCGTCAATATCTTCTGTAACTTCTTTTTTGATCTGCGAATTAAAATTTAAAAGCTGATCACTTTCCAGACCAATTACACCGTAACCAATTAATGCACCCGGAATAATCAGCTGCTTATAATTGAATTTAATATGATGCGCCACAGTGCTGTCAATTGCCGCAATAGAATCGGTTTTTTGTGCTGTTGCAGAAAAAATGCTGAATAGAAATACTAGGGAAATCGTTTTGTAAATCATAATTGGTTCTCGTTATATACAGCAAAATAACGAAGGATTTGCCCCACTATTTCTGGCTTAATTCAACCTTAAGCAAATGTTAACTCCTGCTTGATTTTCATACGTTTAGTGCAAACCAAAAGGTACTTCCCAATCCTAAATTGCTTTCTACGCCAATGGTTCCGTTTTGGGCTTCGATGAATTCTTTGCTGATCGCCAGCCCTAACCCCGTTCCTGATTTCTGGCTTCCCGGAATCTGAAAATATTTATCGAAAACCTTGTCTTTGTATCGCGCATCAATTCCTTTTCCGGTATCGATAACCTGAAATAAGATTTGATTGTTTTCGTTTTTCAATCTAATGATAATAGTACTTTTTTCGGAGGAATACGTAATGGCATTTGATAAATAATTAATCAGAACCCATCCCGTTTTTTCACTGTCCGCTTTTACATCCGGTAAACTTTCATTGGCATCAATAATCAATTTTATTTGCTTTTGATCCGCCTGTACTTTTACAGCTTCTGTTGCATAATTTACAATGTTGTACGGATTGCTTTTTTCGATATTCAGTTGAATATTTCCCGTTTCTAATTGGGAGAGATTGAGTAATTCGCCGGTTATTTTCAATAAGCGCTGACTGTCTTCTTTAATGCTTTCCACCAATTGATTCTGATCTTCATTCATGCTACCTGTTTTGGTATTTTGAAGTAATTGCAAACTTAGTTTTATAGAGGCAATAGGGGTTTTTAATTCATGGGAGACTGTCGCTATAAAATTAGTTTTTGCAAAATCAAGTTCTTTAAAAGACGTAATATTTCTAAGAATAATAACATCACCAATATTGATTTCTTTTTCCTCGCCTGTTGGCGTTATGGTAATATTGATTTTTTCTTTATCAAAATAGCTTTCTTTTCCATTGGCAAAAATTTTCAAAGGCTGTTTTTTCGAATTGTCATTCGCTTCTTTGAAAAGTAAAGAACGTACCAGGTCATTCGATAAAGCGAGGGAAGGGGCAGGTTTTGAAATTACATCCTCAGCTTTCAGTCCGATAATTTTCAGCGCTTCATCATTAGCAAACAAAATCAGGCCTTCATGATCTAAACCAATAATAGGATCATGCATATTATTGATAAGCGTCTCCAGTCGTTTTTTCTCAAAGAAAAGTTTGTATAAATTACTGTTGTTGTATTCCTGAAGTTTTTGCGCCATGGTATTAAACGATTTGGCCAGATCACCATATTCGTTATGATTGGTAAAATGCACACGCTCTGAATAGTTTTTATTAGCAATTTCCTTAATACTCAGCGTAAGTTCTTTAATCGGGTTCGCGATATTATTCGGTAGATTGATCAGTAAGTTAAAGGCAATCAAAAAGCATAAAGTACCCACAACGGCAATCAGTAAATTGGCATTTTCGGCGGTATGTTTCGCAATATCACTTTTTTGTTTTATGGCATTCATATTGAGTTTCATGATCTCAAAAATGTCTCTCCTGATCTGTGTTTTGGCAGCTTCATCGAGATTGTTTTTTTCTAAAAGAGCAAAACTTCCCTTCAGGTTATCGGTTACTTTTTTCTCTCCGTACTCCGTGATATTCTGCGTTTGTTTGTGAAGATTTTCTTTAAAAGTAATAATCGCATGATCCGCATCAGTACTAATTTCATCTAACGACAAAAGCATATTTCTGGAATATTCAAGCGTATTATAATTGGCTTTCAGAATATTCTCCGTGTCTGCTTTTATCAAAAAAACAGAATAAGCACTTACTAAAGAGAGTATGATGATCATTAAAAATAACAATCCAACACCCAGATTCAATTTGGTTTTAATTCTCATGATGTTTGTTTTAAAACATTTTATTTTGAACCATGTAAGTAATATAAGGAAATATAAGTGTGGTTTTGCGAACAAAATTTTTAAGCAAACTTTGCTTAAAATTCACGTACTCTATTAAATGAACTTATATAACTAATATGGTTTAATTCTCAGGATAATATTTTTTTGAACCATGTAAGTAATATAAGAAAATATAAGTTTGGTGGCGCATAGTTAAGGTAAAGCATCAAAGTTGTAAAGAAAAAAACTTTGCGTCTTCTGATTTTGCGAACAAAAATACAAGTAAACTTTGCTTAAAATTTACGTACTCTATTAAATGAACTTATATAACTTATATGGTTTAATTTCTCAGGACAAAATAACAAGGTCAACATTCGATAAAGACAGTCTGTTTAATAAACGTCTGAAAATCGTTGTTGACAAAATTACTTTAAATAAATTCAAATGTGGTTTTCCGATGCAAACAGTTGTAATATGTTTTTCTTCCACCATCATCAGAATAGCGTCAGCAATATTTTTATGTTCTTTTTTAAGGACTTCTGCGCCTAATTGTGTGGCCAGTTTAAAATTATTAATCAAATGACGCTGTTTGTCTAAAGCGATTTTGATACTGCTTTCTTTCGGAGTTTCCACATACATCACATACCAGCTTCCGTTGTAATAACTCGCCAGACGCGCCGCTTTCCGAATTACAATTTTAGCTGTTTTGTCGTTACTGCTAATACAGGCCAATAGTTTTTCATGTTTCAGAGCCTGTAGCTGCGGTACTTCACTTTCTACTTTCCGGACTACCTGACTGGCAACTTCCTTCAAAGCCAATTCACGCAATTGCAGGATTTGTTCCGATTTAAAAAAGTTGGTTAAAGCAGTCTGAATTTTATCGGGCGTATAAATTTTACCTTCTTTCAGACGGGCAATCAAATCCTCTGCAGTCAAATCAATATTAACGACTTCATCGGCAATTCGCAAAACATTATCCGGAATTCTTTCCTGAACATCAATGCCTGTTATGCGTTTTACATCTTCGTTTAAACTCTCAATATGCTGAATATTAACGGCCGAAATTACATTGATTCCAGCTTCCAGAATCTCTAAAACGTCCTGCCAGCGTTTTTCATTTTTGCTTCCTTCCACATTCGTATGCGCCAATTCATCTACAATGACCACTTCTGGCCTAAGGTTGATAATCGCCTGTACATCGAGTTCTTCGAGTTCTTTTCCTTTATAGAAAATAGTTCGCCTCGGAATCACCGGCAGACCAAACAATAACTCATGGGTTTCCTTTCGAAGGTGCGTTTCGATATAACCAATTTTCACATCAATCCCGTTCTTCAGCAACGAATGTGCTTCCTGCAGCATGCGATACGTTTTCCCAACACCGGCACTCATTCCAATGTAGACTTTGAACTTTCCCTTCCGTGATTTCTGAATTAAATCGAGAAAGTGCTGTGCGTTATTTTCTTTTTCCATTTTTTTTGCTTTACGCTGTAAGACGTAAGCTTTAAGCAATAGAACTTTCAAAAGTCTACTGCCTAAAGCCTATAGCTTAAAGCTAGAAAGAAATTGCCAGCGAAGTCGTTACAAACGTATTCGTATCCGTTGGAAGATTGTCTTTTGTAAATATTTCATCCTTACTCGAAAGATTTCTGGCTTCTATTCTAAACATTACATTATCAGTCACTAAGTAATCAAAGTTAGCTGAAAATCCGTACGTTTTAAAACCGTTTGGCGTTTCAGTTGCGATAATTACACCTTTTTCATCACTGTAATATTCGCCACGTGCCGCAAGCTGAATCTTATCCGTTGGTTTGTATTGCAGAATCAAAACAGGCGAAAACCAGGTGTCGTACTTGTTACTGCTTTTAGCCGCTTGCTGCGAACCGACATCAAAACCAGCCGTTATATTTGTTTTATCCGTTACTTTAAACTGCCCGTAAAAGTTATTAAAATAACGCCATTTTTTGTCAATATCCGGCTGTTCATTTCCCACATAAGTACTCCAGTTCAAAACCACTCTGTCAGATGGTTTGTAGGTAAGCTGTGTTCCAAAAGCAGGCGTATGGTTGCCTTCTACTTTCTGGGTGCGCTGCCAGCCGTTTAAATACATTCCGGCCAGGTACCATGCTCCGGATTCAGAAGTATAGCCAATTTTAACTCCCGTTTCGTAATACGGAGAGTTTTCAGCCAAAATGCTTCGAGTTAAAGTCTGGCAGTCTTTTCCAATCGCACTTTCAAAACCGATGTGCGCCGGCATAATTCCCGCATCAATCCATAGATTATGACTTTGCGAAATCTTTACGCCCACATTGGCCTCGTATACATTTTTCAATAAACCCTGCTCGGCAGTCATGTTGTATTCGGCATACGTTCCGGCCATTAAGGCAAAATTTCCACGAACATTATCCTTGCTGTAATTCACTTTTGCCAAACCCAGATTCAGGTTCACTTCATTGCTTTTATTATAATTGTAAAAAAAGCCGGGGCGTGTATGATCTTCAGGTTTTGCAAAATCATAACTATAATAAACGTCTGCATATCCTGAAAATGTAAACGGACTTTTTGTTTCTTCCTGAGCGTGTAAATTGCTAAAACCAAAAGCGATTAAAGCAGTAAGTATTATTTTTTTCATTTTTTTAATCATTTCGAGGGACGGCCTGTTCGGCGGGGCGAAAGGAATTTTATCCTCATTAGTTTATTATTTAATAGATTTTTTAGGAGCTATTTCCCGCTATCCACTACAATCTTTTGTCCGCCACGGCTGACAAAAGGATTTTCGTTTCTATCGGGGCTAGGCCTTTGGGGGTAAAAAAGGGCGTTTTGTTTTTTCCTGCAAGATTTCCAAACCTTACAGTAATTTATTTTGTCTTCTGGTTTGTCATTTCGACGAAGGAGAAATCTTAGCAAGAAACTCCGCAAAGAATATCAATCTGTGTCGATCTGGCAACGGAGATTTCTCCTTCGTCGAAATGACACAAACTGGCTACAATAGTTGTCAAACCCGACAGGTTCTCAAACCTGTCGGTTTAAAAACATAGAACCTTAGCGACTTAGAATCTCAGAACCTTTTTTAGAAAGCTGATCCAAAGCCACATTCAATTCTAAAACATTAACGGTTTCAGGTCCAACAACAGCTGTATTAATTTTAGATTCAACCAAAGCTTTTACTTTATCTTCCGCTAATTTTCTTTCTTTGGCAACACGTTTCACCTGAATCAAAGCTCCTTCCGGCGAAATATTCGGATCCAGTCCACTACCTGAAGCAGTCACCATATCTGATGGAATCTCCGATTTTTTCAAATAAGGATGAACAATCATAAACGTATCGATTCTTTTCTGAACCAAAGCCAGATATTCAGCATTGCTTGGACCTTTATTACTACCGGCACTTCCGGCAGCATTATAATCCACAGCCGAAGGTCTTCCCCAGAAATAATTCGACTTATCGAATTTCTGACCGATTTTTTGGTAGCCAACCACTTTTCCGTTAACCGAAATAGTTTCTCCTTTTCCGTGATTCGGAGCAAATTGTGCAATTCCATAAATTGCAAGGGGATAAATAACTGCAAACAAAATTATAGTAAGCAGTGTAAGTTTTAATAGTGAAAATATATTTTTCATTTTTTTTATTTTTTGAGGTTCTAAGGGACTAAGTTTCTAAGATGCTAAGAGAAAAACCTTAGAACCTTAGCGACTTAGTATCTCAGAAGCTTAGATTTACATAAATAAGGCAACCAACAAATCAATTAATTTAATTCCGATAAAGGGCACGATCAATCCGCCTAAACCGTAAATGAGTAAGTTTCTTTTCAGGATTGCACTTGCACCGATTGGTTTATAATCAACACCTCTCAAAGCCAGTGGAATCAATATCGGAATGATAATCGCGTTAAAAATAACGGCTGACAGAATCGCACTTTCAGGACTGTGCAAACGCATGATGTTCAAACCTTCAAGCGCAGGAATCGCAGTAATAAAAAGAGCAGGAACAATAGCAAAATATTTCGCAACGTCATTTGCAATAGAAAAAGTGGTTAAGGTTCCCCGAGTCATTAAAAGCTGTTTTCCAATTTCAATAATCTCGATTAATTTGGTTGGGTCATTGTCAAGATCGACCATGTTTCCGGCTTCTTTGGCCGCCTGAGTTCCGCTGTTCATGGCAACACCCACATTGGCTTGTGCAAGGGCAGGAGCATCATTGGTTCCGTCACCCATCATGGCAACAAGTTTACCCAGGTTTTGCTCGTTTTTGATGTAGTTCATTTTATCCTCAGGTTTCGCTTCGGCAATAAAATCATCTACACCGGCAGCTTCAGCGATAAACTTCGCCGTAAGCGGATTATCTCCGGTAACCATTACCGTTTTGACACCCATTTTTCTCAAACGGTCAAAACGTTCTTTCATTCCGGTTTTAATGATATCCTGTAATTCAATTACACCTTGTACCTGATTGTTTTTAATAACCACTAGCGGAGTTCCTCCTTTAGATGAAATATCGATTACTTTTTGAGCAGTATCTTCAGGGAAAATATTTCCGGCCTGAAGGGAGATGTTTTTTGCAGCATCCTGAGCCCCTTTTCTAATATTGGTTCCGTCTTTTAAAACAACTCCGGAAGTTCTGGTTTCTGCGGTAAATTTGATTAAAGTAGCACCTTCAATGGATAATTTATTAGCAGTTTCGGCTCCTGCCAGTTCCACGATACTTTTCCCTTCCGGAGTGTCATCTGCCAGTGAACTTAACACAGCAGATTTAATAAAATCTTCTTCAGATACGCCTTTTGCAGGATAAAAATTGGTTGCTTTTCGGTTTCCAATAGTGATGGTTCCGGTTTTATCCAAAAGCAATACATCAATATCTCCGGCAGTTTCAACCGCTTTTCCGGATTTTGTAATCACGTTCGCACGCAATGCTCTGTCCATTCCCGCAATCCCGATCGCAGATAGTAAACCACCAATTGTAGTTGGAATCAAACAAACGAACAGTGCGATAAAAGCAGCAATGGTTATAGGTGCATTCGCATAATCGGCAAATGGTTTTAGCGTAACGCAAACAATCACGAAGATTAAGGTAAACGCCGCTAATAAAATAGTTAAGGCAATTTCGTTTGGTGTTTTCTGACGGCTTGCCCCTTCCACCAAAGCAATCATTTTATCCAGAAAGCTTTCGCCTGGTTCTGAGGTTACAATTACTTTAATTTTATCAGACAATACTTTGGTTCCTCCGGTTACAGATGACTTGTCACCACCTGCTTCCCGAATTACAGGAGCACTTTCTCCGGTAATGGCACTTTCGTCAATTGTTGCTAAACCTTCGATAATTTCACCATCGGTTGCAATCAAATCTCCTGCTTCACAAACGAAAATATCTCCTTTTTTCAATTCAGATGAACTGATGTTTTTGATTTCTCCATTTGGCAGAATTTGTCTGGCAGGAGTTTCTTCACGTGTTTTTCTTAAACTATCTGCTTGTGCTTTTCCTCTGGCTTCGGCAATGGCTTCAGCAAAATTGGCAAACAAAAGCGTTGCGAGTAAAATTAAAAACACAATTAGATTATAAGTAAAACTACCCTGGTCGGTTGCGCCCATTAAAATGGAAACACAAACCGCAAACATAATGGCAGTTCCTATTTCTACGGTAAACATTACCGGATTTTTGATCATCATTTTTGGATTCAGCTTCACAAAAGACTGCACTAAAGCTTCTTTTACCTGTTTGCTTTCAAATAACGATGTGGATTTATTAGTTGTCATTTTTCTTTGTATATTATTTTAAAGTAAAATATTCTGCCAATGGACCTAAAGCCAACGCCGGGAAGAATGATAAAGCAGCAATAATTGCGATTACGGCAAAAACCATTACACCAAAAATAGAAGTGTCGGTTTTTAAAGTTCCTGCACTTTCCGGGATGTATTTTTTGTTAGCCAGTAATCCTGCGATTGCCAAGGGCCCAACGATAGGAATGAAACGACTCAATAGCAACACAATTCCTGTGGTGATATTCCAAAACGGATTGTTATCGCCTAAACCTTCAAAACCGGAACCGTTGTTGGCAGCACTCGAAGTATATTCGTATAACATTTCTGAGAAGCCGTGATGCCCCGGATTGTTTAACCAGCCTGTTGCGTTTCCGCTGAACCAGTAGCCCATTGCAGTATCATGTGCCGCGAAATAAGAAGCCAAAGCAGTACCTGATAATATTAATAAAGGGTGAAGAATGGCAATAAAAGCAGCAATTTTAACTTCCCGCGCTTCGATTTTCTTGCCTAAGAATTCAGGTGTTCGGCCTACCATTAGACCTGAAATAAATACAGCCAGAATAATGAAAATGTAGAAGTTCAGAATACCAACCCCGCAACCGCCATAAAAGGCATTGACCATCATGGCAAGCAATTCCATAGCACCGGAAACGGGCATTGAACTATCGTGCATACTATTGACAGAACCTGTAGAAATTACCGTTGTGGCAATACTCCAGAAACCTGAAATGGCAGGTCCAAACCGAACCTCTTTTCCTTCCATAGCTCCGGTTGTTTGGGCAATTCCCATTTTTTCGATAGCCGGATTTCCGTTCATTTCGCTCATCACTGTTGGAACAACCAGCAATAAGAATCCAACCGTCATTACTCCGAAAATTACGTAGGATAATTTCTTTTTCTTTAGATAAAAACCTAAAGCAAAAATCATGGCAAACGGAATAATTAATTGTGCCCACAATTCAATACCATTAGTAAAATAAGTTGGATTTTCTAATGGATGTGCCGAGTTGGCTCCAAAAAATCCACCACCGTTTGTACCTATATGTTTAATGGCAATAAAGGCAGCAGCGGGTCCGCGGGAAACGTCAA
This sequence comes from Flavobacterium circumlabens, assembly GCF_004345565.1. Lineage (GTDB taxonomy): Bacteria > Bacteroidota > Bacteroidia > Flavobacteriales > Flavobacteriaceae > Flavobacterium > Flavobacterium circumlabens. The sequence goes on from NZ_SLWA01000013.1 coordinate 134,367, forward strand.
CGTGATCGCCTTGCAAAGTGGTGATGGAATCTTTACTGTCAAAGTCCATTGGTGTACCACTGAATGCTAAAACAGTAGCAACAATAACCGAAAGGGGTAATAAAATACGAGTACAGCTTTTGATGAAATAATCATAAAAATTACCCAGTTTGTCTGTCGTTCTTTCTTTCATTGCCGTAAAAATCATTGCCGCAGCAGCCATTCCGACACCCGCAGAAACAAATTGCAGGAACATTAAGAACATTTGTGACAGGTAAGAAACACCGCTTTCACCTGAATAATGCTGTAAATTACAGTTTACGACAAATGAAATAGCTGTGTTAAACGCCAAATCTGGTGACATTGAGGGATTATTGTCAGGATTTAAAAACAACGATCCCTGAAACAACAAGACAAAAAAGCAAAGGAAAAACCAAATCATGTTGATACTTAAAAGGGCTTTTAAGTGTTGTTTCCAGTTCATTTCTTCAGTGGAATTGATACCGCTGATTTTAAAAATAAATTTTTCAATTGGATTGAAAATCGGGTCAAGAAATGTTTTATCACCCAAATAAACTTTAGCAATATATTTTCCTATTGGAATGGCTAAAACTATCGAAATGATGAAAATACTAATGACACCAAATAACTCTGTGTTCATATTTTGTTTATTAGAAGTTAAATAATTTTTCGGCTTTTATAAAAACATAACAAGCGTTACAAAAGCTAATGTCCAGGCCACATAAACAAATACCAGCAGCATTTTTTTTGACTGTGACTTTTTCATCTTTTAAAATTTTTCAGGTTTAATTAATACATAAACCAAATAGCCAAAAACGGCGATGGAAATAATAAATAGTGCAGTCATGATTTAGATTTTTTCAAAAAATTCAACTGATTTAAAACAAATAGCAAAAAGCAAAACAGCCAATGCGAGTAAAATAAAAGTGATTAACATAGGTTTTAGATTATTAGATTGTTGGATTATTAGATTTTAGAGGCTTAACTGATTAAACATTTTATACACCAGAGGTATTAACTTGTTTGATATATTCCGCTTTCAGCGTCTGAGGAAAAAGATGTGAAATGTTGCAGTGACGCATTTCCATAAAAGAAGAAACAGAGAAAATGTACACATTAGAAATGGCATTTTTAGTTTCGATACTTCCGGTAATAAACAAACGTTCAGCAAGTGCCAAGCATTTTTTTGCCCGAACGATGTTACCGGAAACAATTGATTTTTTGGTGATATCCGCAAAACGCTCTGCCTGTTTGTAAATAGAATTGACTTGATTTTTCATGAGAATGAATTTTTATGTTCTTCCCACTTATGCCAAAAGCTGTTCCGAAAAATGGACAAAACAGCTAAAGTCTTGTCAATAAAAGTGTTGCCGTATTGTGCCAAAAATAAGGCACAAAAAAAGCCTATCAAAATGATAAGCTTTTATTAAAATGATAGGTCAAATTCAAATTCAATTGGAATTTGGAATTTCAATTTTGGAATTTATCCCGATAGCTATCAGGATTGGAATTTAACTTTGTTATTGAATCCCGTACTCGTCTAATTTTCGGTACAAAGTCGCAATTCCGATTTCGAGTAAACGTGCTGTTTCGGCCTTATTGCCTTTCGTATAGTTTAAAACCTTCTGAATATGCAGTTTTTCGATACTCTGCATAGAAAAAGCCGACATCGATTTGGTAGGTTTTTCAGGTTGATGCTGCATTTCATAAGGCAAAACATCAGCGGTTAAAACAGTATCGCTTAAAATAACAGAGCGTTCGATAATATTTTTGAGTTCCCGGATATTTCCCGGCCATGAGTAATTTTCTAATTTATGAAGAAAGTCATCTGAGATTTCGAGTGTTTTCTTGTTTGTTTTTTCAGAGAACTGCTTCACAAAAGAAAGGGTCAATGCGGTAATATCTTTAATTCTTTCCCGCAGTGGAGGAAGTTTAATTTCGAAAATATTCAGACGAAAATATAAATCAGATCGAAAACGATGTTCATCACTTTCGGTTTTTAAATCCCTGTTTGTGGCAGCAATTAATCTGAAATTCGATTTTTTTGGAGTAGTATCACCAACCGGAATGTATTCGCTGGTCTCTAAAACACGTAATAATTTTGCCTGCAGTTCAATTGGCATTTCTCCAATTTCATCCAGAAATAAAGTACCGCCATTGGCTTCTTCAATAAAACCTTTCTTATCTTTAAGAGCACCGGTAAAAGCACCTTGTTTATGACCAAAAAGTTCGCTTTCCAAAATTTCCTTGCTGAAAGTACTGCAGTTTAAAGCGACAAAAGATTTACCAACACGATTACTGTTTTCATGAATGGCCTGTGCAAAAACCTCTTTTCCTGTTCCGGTCTCACCAGTGAGTAAGACGGTCGAATCAGTTTTAGCGACTTTTTTGGCAAGATCAATAACCTGTTCAATTCCTTTGGATTTCCCTATAATAATATCAAAAGAATATTTATCGCCAATACGTTTCTCAAGCTGCTGTACCTTTTTTTGCAAATGTACTTTTTCGACAGCTTTATACAGAAGCGGAATAATCTTGTCATTATCATCGCCTTTTACAATATAATCAAAAGCACCATTCTTCATGGCCTGAACCCCATCTGCGATATTCCCGAACGCCGTTAGCAAAATAACTTCAGTAAGAGGGAAACTTCCTTTTATCTGCTGCAAAAAAGCAACGCCGTTTCCATCAGGTAATTTTACATCACACAAAACAACATCAATATCGGTTTGTTCCAGTTTTTTAAAACCCGATTTCAGATCTTTGGCTTCCAGAACTTCAAAACCTTCCGATTTTACAATGCGTGCCAACAGACTTCTGAGTTTTTCTTCGTCGTCTATAATTAAAATTTTATGTGTCATTTGAGGATGTTGCTAAAATCGAATAGTATTTCGAAATACAAATTTAGGATTTAAATCATTTAACTTTAGTATTCCTCATAAATTTTGTAAAAGCATTTTAGAGTATTGAAATGTCCTCTTTTTGAATTGTTTTTTTTAAAGAGATGTATCTTTATAAGCTATTAATTACACCTTAAATGAAAATACCACAAAAACCAATAAAGCTATTTTTATTCACAGCATTTCTTTTAACCACAGTTTTCTGCTTTGGAAATCATTCAAAACTTCAAAAAGACACTTTAAAAACTTCGATTATTTCGTTCAAAATAAAATTAAAATCCAAGGAAAAGGTTAGAATAACGCCGGCATCTTTAAAATTCAACAAACATTTAGCCTATAGTTTTACTTTAGATGATGGTTATCGATCGGCTTATCTGACTTCTTTTTCATTATTGAATGGCGGAAAAATAAGCGGACCACTGATTAGCGAATGGAAAAATGATCAGGGAGGAGACGGAACAAACTCAAAAGGACTTTTCTACTCCGATGGTTTAGGGAATAAAATTCCGTTTAAGTTAGGATTGGCAATTAATGGCGGGGCAATTGATGATTTTTCGGCTTACCGCGGACATCTGTCCTGGGCAGAAGTCAAAGAAATGTACAATGCCGGCTGGGATATTCTGAATCATGGTTTTCATCACGCAACCAAACACGGAACTAATTTCCTGACAGAAGTAAGGGAGAATACGACTTCAATACAACAAAATTTAGGTTTTACCATGTCTCAATTTGTAGTTCCGGGAGGCGAAAGTGATCCGGGATATCATTTAGAATATGAAAAGGACGCACTTGCAAACGGTTCTTTTTCGGTTGCCTCTTATGTTGGTGCAGGACTGGTAATTAATGTCAAGTACAAAATAAATTTAGATAAAATGGTCTATTCCAGAGTTTTTGTAGAAAGCTCAAAAGACACCATTGGTTTTAAAACAATGGATCGATATTTAGCGACTTTTGATTCGGTTGCAAAATTGCCGGATCCAATTTGGTACAATGCCTATACGCACGGAGTCGGAAACGGAAATCTTTGGTCATTGAGTATGCGTTTTCCTGATTTCAAATATTATATGACCACTATTGCCGATAAATATGGTTCAAAAGGCGATGATAGTATCTGGATGGCACCGTGGCAGGAAGTATACGAATATATTTGGCTTCGCGACAGAATCAAAATCACTTATGATCAAAAAGATAAAGAAGCTACCGTTACCATAGAACTTCCTCAAATTCCGGAAATTTTCAGATCTCGTGCCATTTCATTAAGGATTGATACGCCATCAAAATTCGAAATAGAGTCTGACTCCACTAATTTCAGTATTTCCAGTGATGGTAAAACAAAGCATAAATTGATTAACCTTCAATTGAATTAAGTGACATTTGTAGCTACAAATATTATAATTCTATTAACACGAAAGAATTTAGGCTTTGTATGAAATGAAGTAATTTTGCATAAAAGCTACATTATATATGAAAAACCCAATTTCAATCTCAATATTAGAATTAGCTATCATCACCCAGGATAGCAACGCAAGCGAAACATTTCAAAAAACAAAAGAGATAGCTCAACTTGCAGATAACTTAGGATACAAACGTTTTTGGCTGGCCGAACATCATAATATGGCACATGTGGCCAGTTCTGCAACAGTAGTTTTGATTGGCTACATCGCCAGTCAGACTCAAAATATCCGGGTAGGTTCAGGCGGAATCATGTTACCGAACCATTCTCCTTTAATAGTAGCCGAGCAATTCGGAACACTGCAAACACTTTATCCAAACCGAATCGATTTAGGATTAGGAAGAGCACCGGGAACAGATCAGCCAACAGCCGAAGCCATTCGGAAAGACTTTTTTGAGCAGGCACAACGTTTTCCTCAAAATGTAACGAAGCTTCAGGACTATTTTTCAGCCGAAAATGCAACCGCAAAAGTAAGGGCATTTCCTGCCGAAGGTACTAATGTTCCCATCTGGATTTTAGGTTCAAGTATGGAAAGTGCAGCTCTTGCCGCCGCTTACGGATTACCCTATGCATTCGCCGGACATTTTGCACCACGCCAAATGATTCAGGCTTTTGAGTTTTACCGCGAAAACTTTCAGCCTTCCGAAGTTTTAGACAAACCCAAAACCATGGCCTGCGTCAATATCATTGCAGCCGAGACAAATGAAGAAGCCGAGAGACTATCTACAAGCCTGTATCAGATGTTTCTCAACTTAATTAGAAACGATCGCAAAGGTTTGCAGCCTCCCGTAGATTCTCTGGATGATATCATGAGCGAAGAAGAACGTTTTCATGTCGATCAAATGACCGCATGTACCTTCACAGGAAACAAAGAACAACTGGAAACAGATCTTAAAAAATTCATCAACTACTCGCGTGTAGATGAACTAATGGCAACCAGTCCAATTTTTGATCATCAGGCAAAACTAAAAAGTATCCGTATTACAAAAGAAGTAATAGACAGTATGAACTAAATAGTATACATATATATTAAGGACAGTTTTCTCAGTCTTATATATAAGGTACTATTTCGAATATCCACCCCGACAGGTTTTGAAAACCTGTCGGGTTTGTTTTTATACATATATAATGAAGAGTATTGGAATTTGGAATTTAGGTATTTGGAATTTAGTTTAAATAAGGAGCTTAATCCCGCTGTTTGTTCCAATCTTTTTCTTTTTGGCAGCAAAAATCAAAAGGATTTCCACTTCCATCGGGGCTAGGGCAGTGGTTTTCATAAGAGGTATGCCTATATATAAGTATAAAGAATAAACTTTGCGCCTTTGCGACTTTGCGTGAAAGCAGGTAAATGTGGTTAAAAACCAAACTTCTCTTCTTGAAACCTTCATGGCAAATCCGGCCAAAATTGACAGAACCATCAAAAATCAACCAAAAGGGAAAAAAGATCGGTTTGTAAAAAACATAAAATCAGTAACTTAGAAAAAAGATTAAAAATAGTTTATAAAAAGTCTTGTAAATGTAAATAAAGGGACTACTTTTGCACCCGCAACAGCGACGGGCGTTCATCGAAATACTGACAGGCATTAGAATCAAAGGGA
>NZ_SLWA01000014.1 GCF_004345565.1 Flavobacterium circumlabens
CCGAAGCCGATACGATTTATCAAAAAGCACAAACCTTTCTGGAGAATAAAAAGAACAGTGAAATAGACATTCCCGAAGTTCGTTACATCAAAGGACTGATCCGAAAAGGGGAGGCGAGAGCCACAAGCCATTTCGTTGGGTTAACGGATGATCAGATTCATTTTATGGAACTTCCGTTTTATGAAACCGGAACCATCGAGAAAAAACCAATCGGAAAAGAAGATATCCAATTGACCATCGATTTGATTGAAAAAATCAAGCCACACCAAATATACGCAGCCGGAGATTTAGCCGATCCACACGGAACCCATAAAGTATGTCTGGATGCTATTTTTGAAGCTGTAAAAGCCTTAAAACCAAAACCCTTTATGGACGACTGCTGGTTGTGGCTGTACCGTGGTGCGTGGCAGGAATGGGGAATTGACGAAGTTGAAATGGCAGTACCCATGAGCCCCGATCAGGTATTGGCAAAACGCCACGGAATTTTCAAACACCAGTCACAAAAAGACGGAGTTGTTTTTCAGGGAACGGACGCCAGGGAATTTTGGCAGAGAGCCGAGGACCGAAACAGGGAAACAGCACAAGTATACCAACAAATGGGTCTGGCGAGTTATGCGGCTATGGAAGCCTTTGTAAGATGGATTTTTTAGAAGTTTCTAACATGCTAAGTTTCTAAGGGGCTAAGCTCTTTAGCCACAGATTAAAAGATTAAAGGGATTTTATATACTGCTTGGTTCACACAACACAAGCTATAGCGAAATCTACACAAATTAAATTCGTAATAATTCGTGCAATTCGTGGCAAAAAAATCATTCTAATCCTTTAATCTGTGGCAAAAAACACACAACTTAATTTAATCAGAAAGCTTTGCGGTCCTTTCCACTCAAACTTCAGCATAAAACCTTTACGCACTTTGTGGTTAAATTTTTTCCAGCATAAATAATACTAAATAAAAATGGCATTAATAAAATCAATTTCAGGAATACGAGGCACAATCGGGGGAGTTGTAAATGAGAATTTAACTCCTGTGAATGCCGTGAAATTTGCCGCTGCGTATGGCATGTGGCTAAAAGGACAAAATCAAAAAGAATCATTAAACATCATCTTAGGACGGGATGCCAGAATTTCAGGAGAAATGATCAGCAATCTGGTCGCCAATACACTGACAGGTTTAGGAATTAACGTAAAAGATATTGGTTTGTCAACAACGCCAACAGTGGAGGTTGCGGTGACATTAGATCAGGCGGATGGCGGAATCATCATCACAGCAAGTCATAATCCGAAAGAGTGGAATGCCTTAAAATTACTGAACGAAAAAGGGGAATTTTTGAACGCTGTTGAAGGAGAAAAAATCCTGAAAATAGCAGAAGAGGAAACTTTTGTATTTGCAGAAGTTGATGACTTGGGAAAATACGAAAAGAAAGAAGGTTATATCAATCGACACATTGAAGAAGTCTTAAAATTAGCCTTAGTAGATGTTGAAGCGATTAAAAAAGCGGGATTTAAAGTAGTTGTAGATGCCGTTAATTCAACAGGCGGAATTGCAATTCCGGCTTTGCTGGAGCAACTGGGTGTGGCTTGTATCAAATTGTATTGCGAACCCAACGGTCATTTTCCGCATAATCCGGAACCGCTGAAAGAACATCTTACCGATATTTCGGAATTAGTGGTAAAAGAAAAAGCTGATTTTGGAATTGTGGTGGATCCTGATGTTGACCGATTGGCGATTATTTGCGAAGACGGGTCTATGTTTGGCGAGGAATATACTCTGGTAGCCTGTGCTGATTACGTTTTAGGAAGAACTAAGGGCGATACGGTTTCCAATTTATCTTCTTCAAGAGCGTTACGGGACATTACTTTAAAACATGGGGGAAAGTATCAGGCCAGTGCCGTGGGAGAAGTCAATGTTGTTGAATTAATGAAAGCTTCTGATGCCATTATCGGAGGAGAAGGAAACGGAGGAATCATTTATCCCGCATCCCATTATGGCAGAGATTCGCTGGTAGGTGTTGCTTTGTTTTTATCGCACCTGGCACAGGCCGGAATTTCGTGCAAAACGCTTCGCGAAAGTTACCCGGACTATTACATGAGCAAAAGTAAAATTGAACTGACGCCGCAAATTAATGTGGATGAAATTCTGGAAAAAATAGCTCAGAAATTCAGTACCGAAAAGCCGAATTGCATCGACGGAATCAAAATTGATTTTGAGCACGAATGGGTACATCTGAGAAAATCAAATACGGAACCCATTATCCGGATTTACACCGAGAGCATTTCACAAAAAAAAGCAGACGAATTAGCCCAAAAATTCATTGTTGAAATCAAAGAGTTGCTGTAATTCTTATTGGGAATAAATTCCGTTTTTTAAAATTAGGATTATCATTTCAAAATACAATTAAATGCCTGATTTAGATATAGAAATATTAATTTTTATTGCGTTTTTTAATTAAATGAATTTCAAATTAAAAGACATATTTTTTAAAGTAAAATTAATTTTTTCTGATAATTATTTAAATTCTTTCATGGTGAAATTTAAAAATAAGTAGGAATTTAATAATACTTTTTCTAAAAAATGTGTTCGAAAACACTTTTTTTATGTGCACGAACACATTTTCTTGATTTTACCATTGCTTATTAAAAAATATTATTTAGTTTAGCCAATAGTAAGTTAAAAAATAACTTTTTTAAGGCATTTTTTTTTAAGGAAAAACAGATGTTAAATTGAAAAAGATACAATTGAAAAGTGCAGTAAGCAACTGATTATTAAAAGGAAAAAAAAGCAGATTAAAATAAATAACCAAACAAAAACAAGACAAAAAACAAAAACTAAAAACCAAAAAAAATATGAAACCAAAAGAAACATAACCTGAGCCTTTTTGCTTTGTGTCTTCTAAAAATTCCTAACCATTTTTTTACCACAAAGTATGCTTTTCACATTAACCATTAAACTAACCAGAATAATATGAAAAAAAGTAACAAGTTACTGTACGGTAACTATCAGGAATTAAAATTTAATTTAAAAGCAATAATTACAGTTTTAGTTCTGATAGTCACCGTTGTTAAAGTAAATGCCGCATCGTCCACGGATAGCGGCAAAAAAATAGAAATCAGAAATAAAAAATCAGAAGCCGATATTACGATTAAAGGTGTTGTTCTCGATGAGTTGGGACAGCCCATGATTGGTGTTACGATTGTCCCGAAAGGATCACCAAGAGGCACAACAACTGATTTTGACGGAACATTTACAATCATCGTTCCTTCCAATACCGAAGCTTTAGTATTCTCTTATGTTGGCTATGAGAACAAAGAAGTTTTGATCGCTAACCAGACGAATATCAAAATTTCTATGGCTCCGTCCTCAAAAACCTTAAATGAGGTTGTTATTGTAGGGTACGGAACGCAGAAAAAGAAAAATGTATTAGGGGCAATGTCTTCCGTAAAAGGAGAAACACTTAATTTATCTTCGGCACCTTCTGTTTTAACAGCACTTCAGGGAAAAGTAGCCGGTTTGCAGATTACGCAAAACAGTGCGCAGCCAGGTGGTGGATTTAATATTCAGATTCGTGGTGCAGGTTCTATTAATGCCAGTAATGATCCTTTGGTTGTTATTGATGGATTTCCCGTTACAAATTTGCAACAGCCCGGAACAGGAAACCGTTACGATGGGGGTACGCAAAGTATTCTAAATTCATTTAACCCCAATGATATCGAATCGATTGAGGTTTTAAAAGATGCCAGTGCTTCTGCCATATACGGTGCAAGAGCCGCAAATGGGGTGATTATGATTACCACTAAAAAAGGAAAAGAAGGCGATGTAAGAGTCGATTATTCCGGTTCTTATTCGTACCAGAAATACAACGATAGCTATGACGTTTTAAACTTACAGGAATGGATGCAGCTGCGAAACGATGCTTCAAAAGAAAACTGGGAGTTTATCAACAGGGTATATCCGTATTCATCCAAAACTCTGGAAGAGGCAAATGCAGCTCCGGTAAACGGAATTCCGTACAAAAGAGTCTATTCTGACGAGCAGATCAGAAACGCAGGAGCGGGAACAGACTGGTTGTCACTGGTTACAAGAGACGGAATGGTAAAGCAGCATAATTTATCCCTGCGAGGCGGAACCAAATCTACAAAATACTTTTTATCGGGAAATTTATTCGATCAGGAAGGAATTGTTAAAAACTCCGGATTAAAAAGAAGCACGGTTCATTTTAGTATCGATCAGAAATTGACAGACTATATTAATTTTGGTATGAACATGACCAAAAGCCGCATTAAAAACCAAAACTCACAATTAGGAGGGGATCAGTTCGAAAATTCCGGAATTATCAGGTCAGCGATTCAGCAGGGACCAAACATTGTGGCGATTGATGAGCTTGGCAATTATCCAATTAATCCGGATAATGCTTTAGAACCAAACCCTTATTCCTTGTTAACTATTTCTGACGAAGGTGTGATTGACAGAACCATGACCAATTTTTATGCGGAGATAAAACCGTTGAAAGGTCTTACAGCCAGATTTCAGGCAGGTTTTGATCAGGGAAATACCAGCAGAAATACCTATTTACCAAGAACGACCTTATACGGTGCATTGGAAAACGGTAAAGCATCTATCAATTCACAAAAGAAAGATGATGATTTACTGGATATTATCTTAACCTACAATACAAAAATAGGGGACAACAATTCCTTTACTTTTATGGCGGGTTATTCTCAATCTACCTTTAGAAATGAAAGAAGCACATTAGGAAACAGTAATTTTATTACCGATTCTTTTTTATGGAACAATATGAATGCAGGAGCGGGAACAAAACTAACAACATCGTCTAAAAACGAAGATAGTTATCGCTCGTATTTCTCAAGAATAAACTATTCGTATAAAGACAAATACCTGTTGACATCTACGATACGTCGTGATGGAGTAAGTTTTTTTGCTGCCAATAAAAAATACGCTTTGTTTCCGTCTATTTCAGTAGGCTGGGATGCTTCTCAGGAGTCTTTTATGACTGGTATTGCAGAGTATGTTTCCCAACTTAAATTTAGATTTGGATACGGTTCAGTTGGAAATTCTGCAGGACTTTCTAAAGGTGCATTTTATGCACAGCCAGCTTATCTAAACGCTGACGAATCAATCTGGACAGGAGTATTTGCAAGCCGTTTAGAAAATCCTGATTTGAAATGGGAAACAACAACAGAAAAGAATTTTGGTGTAGATTTCGAATTGTTAAACAGAAGAGTTTCAGGTTCGGTAGAGGTATACGACAGAGTAATTTCAGACTTGTTGATGGAAAAACCGATCAATAGCTACCATGAAATAAATACGGTTTGGGCTAACATCGGAAGTACACAAACCAAAGGAGTTGAGGTTACCATAAGTACCGTAAATGTCCGTACCCCTGATTTTAAATGGAATACCACTTTTACCTACTCCCAATTTAAAACCAACTGGAAAGAAAGAGCTCCGGACTGGAAACCATCCGTTTACATGGGATATAACGATCCGTTACGTGCACAATACAGTCAGCTGTCTGACGGAATTATGCAGATTGGTGAAGTAGTACCGGCCCAGCCTGATTTATTTCCAGGACAAATCAAAATTAAAGATATCAATGGTTTTGTGAGAGACGGAGCAGGAAATCCCGTAACAGATGCAAACGGAGTATTTTTAAGAACCGGTGAAGCGGATGGAAGAATTGACGAAGCTGATACGGTTTTACTGGGCTCGGCAGATCCTGATTTTTCAGCAGGTTTGAGCAACACGATTACCTGGAGAGACTTTCAGCTGAATTTTGTTTTCAATGGAATGTTCGGTAGAAAAATCGTAGACCAGACCGATTTTGCTTACGGTGTAACCGCAGTAGGAGTAGCACAAAACGGAAGAAATGCACTGCGTAGCGTATACGACAGATGGACACCTGATAATCCGACCAATACACGCCCAGCGTCACATTTTGGATACACACAATACGGTTCAGGAGATTTCTTCCTGCAGGACGCCTCATTTGTTCGTCTGCAAAGCGTATCATTAAGTTATAATCTTCCAAAAAGATGGTTTGGAAAATACATGCAGGGAGCAGCTGTCAGAGTAGACGGGCAAAACCTTTTCATCATTACCAAATATGATGGTATAGATCCTGAAACAGATGGTTATGCAGCAGCATATCCAAATGTAAAAACATACACAGTAGGAATTGATCTTAAGTTTTAATAAAAAAGAGATGAAAAATTTAAAAAATTATACAATAGTTTTACTATTACTGGTTTTCTCAGGATGTACCGAAGATATAGAGTCTGTTAATTACGATGAGATTAACCCGAGTATTTTCCCCAGTTCAGAAGCAGATATTCAGGCTATAGTAGCGTCAGCGTATTATCCGCTGAGAGGATCTTACGGAAACGGAATTCATTCGACTTCAGAAAACGGACTCATGTTTATACTGGATGCCACAACCGAAATCCTTCAGGGACCTTACGGTGTACAGCAGGAAGCTTCTTTGCACAGTTACAAAGCCAGTTCTACCGCTTTTACCCGATTTTATGATGTGTTCTACAACAAGATCAGCAGCATGACGCTGAGCATTGACAGAATCGAGAACTCAAAAGTAAACGAGCTGATTAAAAAACAGGCCATTGCCGAAATCAGATGTGCCAGAGGATTATTAGCGTATGAACTTTTTGATTTGTACGGACCGCTTGTGATAGCACCGCTTGAAGTACTTAAAAATCCATTGAAAGAAGAGCCTTTGGCAAGACTGTCCAATGCAGAAATGGTAAGTTTTATTGAAAATGATTTAAAAGCGGCCGCTGAAAATTTAAAATCCCCTGCCGAAACACCTTACGGAAGATTAAGCAGCGGAATGGCAAGAATGGTTCTGGTACGTTTGTACTTACATGAAAAAAGATGGGCTGAGGTAGAAGCACAAACCAATGCGATCATTGGTATGAATTACTACGGATTAGAAGACGATTATGTGGGGCTTTGGGATGTGAAAGCACCGGTAGAAAGTAGAGAAGTAATCTGGGCAGTTCCGGCAGATTATGCAGGAACCAGCGAAAATCAATGGCAGTTAATGTGTTTGCCGGCTAATTTTCCCGGAAGAGGGGGTTACGGTACCATTCAGAGTTCGTGGAAATTTTATGATTCTTTTGAAGCAACAGATATTCGAAAAAATGCACTTATTGCAGAATATACAGGTACAGATGGTGTTACATACAACAGGGCAAATCCTGCCAATTATATGCAGTTGGGACCAATTCCGTTAAAAATTGATCCGGATGCAGCGAGAACAACCGCTTTGACGACAGTAGATATTATCGTATACCGTTATCCGGATGTATTATTATCAAAAGCAGAAGCACTGGTAAATAAAACCGGAACACCTACACAGGAAGCCATAGATTTAGTAAATGTGGTCAGAAAAAGAGCGAAGATCAGCGAATTACAGTTAGTAAATTACGCAACGCTCAACAAGTTTAACGATATGATTCTGCTGGAAAGATCCCATGAATACTGGTGTGAAAACGGACAATATCGTTCCGATTTAATCAGACACGGGAAATTTACAGAGCATGCCAAAGCCTTAAACGGAGCAGCAAGCCAGAGTGAACCTTACAAAGCTTTATTCCCTTTTTCATTAGCCAGAATAAGTGAAGGTAAAGGTAAATTCATTCAAAACACGGGTTATATAAATTAAAAGACGGTCATCACGCTTGGTGAATAAAATAAATAATCAGATAATTTAATTCTATAAAAAATGAAACATTTACTAATCGTAATTGCTCTTTTCTTAAATATTGCCTCGGGCTGTCAGAGTGATGGGGGGAGCAATACTGAAGAGCAAACCGTAAGCGGACCTGAAAAAGTTACTTATGCAGTTTCTAATGAAGTGTTTACAAATCCGGAACGTGGTTTTATGCATACCTGGCAGGTAAATTCTGAAGGTGCAGCAATCACAGCGGCATCTTTAAACAATCTTAAAAAAGAAAATGTAAGCCTTATTCTGCGTTTGTATTATTTGGAGAAATTTAAAACAACTCCGCTAAGCCAGGCACAATTAGATCTTATCAAAACCGATTTTACACGCTTGAGAGAATCAGGTTTAAAATGTGTGCTGCGTTTTGCCTATACCGATGCGCAGGACGGTACAGATGCTTCTGTTGCCGTTATTTCAGGACATTTAGATCAGTTAAAACCAATTCTGGAAGAAAATAAAGATGTGATTGCTTTTGTTCAGGCCGGTTTTGTAGGTGCCTGGGGAGAATGGTATTACACGACGAACCAGCTGACTACACCGGCAAATAAAAAAATAATCCTGGATAAACTTTTAGCGACTTTTCCAAAAGAAGTAAAAATTCAGGTCAGGACTCCAAAAATCAAACAGGACTTCGTGGCCACTACAACGGCTATGGATGCAACGGTAGGATACGGAACGACAAATACAGCGCGTTTGGGTTTTCATAACGATTGCTTTATGGCGAGTGTAGACGATTACGGTACATATATTAATGTTACGGCAGAGAAAACCTATATCAGTAATGAAGCCCTTTTTGTCCCAACAGGAGGCGAAACCTGTCCGCCAACCGATGTTCCGGTGGCGAGCTGCAGTATTGCCGAGAAAGAAATGACTATGCTAAAATGGACGTATTTAAATCTGGATTATTACGGTCCCGTTCTACAGGAATGGAGAAACAACAATTGCTTTACCGATTTCGAAAGAAAGCTGGGTTACAGACTGGCACTTGCATCGTCGAGCATCAAAAAAGAAATAGCCTTAAACGGAACTTTAGAATTTAACGCACTGCTTAACAATTCAGGTTTTGCGCCAATTTACAATTCAAAAAATACATTCTTAATCCTGAGAGCCACTTCCGGCGGTACTGTTTATAAGAAAAAATTAAACTTTGATGTTCGAAAAGTGGTGCCGAAAGTGACCTACGACCTGAAAGAATCGGTAGCCTTATCCGGAATTCCGGCCGGAACTTACGAACTGCTTTTAAAGATCGAAGACAATTCATCAAAACTGGCAGACAGACCGGATTATTCGGTTCGCCTTGCCAACACAGGAGTATGGGAAGCTGCAACGGGTTTCAATAAATTATCACAAACGGTTATCATTAAATAGTTATTAAAAACATTTAAATTAAAAAACCATGAAAAAAATAAAACTAACCCAATACATCACAATGCTCGCTGCATTGTTACTACTGGCAGCCTGCTCCAGTGATAATGCATCATCTGATTCGGCATCAAAACCGGTAGCAGATTTTTCATTTACCAATGATGGAAGCACTTTTACCTTTACCAACCTTTCTACAAACGGTACCAAATACAGATGGGATTTTGGGGATCTTTATTATACATCAGCAGAAAAAGATCCTGTTTATACCTATAAAATTGGAGGTGAAATCAGAGTTTCACTGACCGTTACAAACGAAGCCGGAGAAGAATCCTTTATTACAAAAGTCATCACCGCACCTAGAATTATAATCATTGACATTAAGATCGACGGGAAATTTACAGACTGGGATGATGTAGCCGTAACAGATCAGAATACCTCCGGAAACGGTTCTATCCAGAAAATTAAAATCTGGGCCGGTGGTCCAAATGTGAATGTGTATTTAGAAGGAAACAAAAAAATGCTGATGGAACTAGCAAGATTGTATATTAATACGGATGGTAATTCAAAAACCGGATTTTTACACGGCACGTGGTCAGAGAGTTCAGGAGCAGAATTTTTATTTGAAGGGCCAATTGTCAGCAACGGATGGGGCCAATTTTATAATCACACTGATCCAAATGGAGGTTGGGGTTGGGCTGCTATTGCCGGTTCCGGTGCCAGTTTAAGTGCATCACCAATAGTCAGTCTTAATGATACGACAAATGCTATTGAATTTAGTATTTCAAAAACTCAATTCGGGACTTTAACGGGTTCTATAGGGATTGGAATTAACGAATTAAATGGGGCATGGGCTGATGTTGCTTACTTCCCTGAAGCACCTAAATTTTCAACATTAGAACTTTAGTTTGTCATCGATTGCCGGTCAAATGTGCCATTAGAAGAAGGGTTTTTTGAAGATTTAATTTTTGAATCTAATGGCATATGCTATCGAGTAAAATAATTTTAAAAGTAATCCCTGATGTTTTGCTATTGGGGATTGCTTTATAAAAAGCCATTTATACAGCAATTAAGATATAACATGAATAAAACCATACCCCATAACCGACTGATGTCTGTAGATGTGCTGCGTGGATTTGATCTTTTGATGATCATCGTGGCAGACCGTTTTTTTTACAACCTAAATACAGCGGCCAAAACTAATTTCACAAAGAACCTGGCAGACCAGTTTGAACATCCGGAATGGATCGGTTTTCATTTATACGATGTTATTATGCCGTTGTTTCTGTTTGTGGTCGGTGTTGTTATTCCGTTTTCATTGGGAAAAAGAAGCACGGAATCCGGATCAGACCGCAAATTGTACCGCCATATTTTAAGGCGATTTGTGATTCTGTTCATTTTAGGGTGGATTGTTCAGGGCAATTTATTGTTTCTGGATCTTTCCAAATTTCAAATATTCAGCAATACGCTTCAGGCCATTGCGGTAGGATATTTATTTTCGTGTATCGCATACCTGAATTTATCCAAAAAAGGAAGGTATATTTTCTTTATCAGCTGTCTGGTTTTATATGCAGTATTATTGTCAATTCCAAGCTTCTTCGGGCAC
Organism: Flavobacterium circumlabens; assembly: GCF_004345565.1. Classification (GTDB taxonomy): domain Bacteria; phylum Bacteroidota; class Bacteroidia; order Flavobacteriales; family Flavobacteriaceae; genus Flavobacterium; species Flavobacterium circumlabens. Next base: position 10,726 of record NZ_SLWA01000014.1, read on the forward strand.
GCTTTTGAATTACTGCCCAATAAAAATCTTCCTATTTATATTGATCAGCAGGTTTTCGGTCGTTTTTACGATCAGACGCAATATTCATGGTTATTAACCGGCTTAGGATTTACGGCCACCACCATGTCCGGATTGTTTGCAGGCGAATTGCTGCTGTCTTCGTTGTCAAGACAAAAAATAGCCAGGTATCTTTTTATGATCGGTATCGCGGGAATAGCGCTGTCGTTAATCATAGGGATATGGCATCCCATTATTAAAAAAATATGGACGAGTTCCTTTGTTATATTTTCCTCAGGAATAAGTTTTGTTTTGCTGGCTTTATTCTACTGGCTTGTTGATGTAAAAGGCTATACAAAATGGGCCTATCCGTTTCGGGTTATTGGCCTTAATGCCATCGCCGCTTATGTGGGTTCGCATGTTTTAAATTTTTCCCTGATAGCCAAACAGGTTTTTTATGGATTCGAACAATTCACAGGAGCTTATTATGATGCATTTTGTGATTTGGCAGGTTTTGGAATCCTTTATTTCATACTTTGGTACATGCATAAAAACAAGACCTACATAAAAGTATAAGCAAACAAATAATAACTAGTAACTCACCTCAATATAGTATCAAAAAACAAAAAAAATGAAAAGTTCAAGTTTAAAAATTTTATTGATAGCCTTTTTACTATTGAAAATTGGCAATGTATCTGCACAACTCATAAAAACAAAAGCACCCAAAAGAGACAAAGGCCAGACCGATGTGTTGCGTTTGGCTACGCCGGCAATTCCTGTTGTTCATGTAGCTATTGTTGGTTTGGGAATGCGTGGCACAGGAGCCGTTGAGCGTATTACCCATATTCCGGGAGTAGAAATTGTGGCACTTTGCGATATGGTGGAAGCAAGAGCAAATGCAGCCAACGACACTTTGGTAAAACACGGAAAGCCAAAAGCAGAAGTGTTTTTCGGAGAAGATTCATGGAAAAAAGTAACCGCACTTAAAAATGTGGATCTGGTTTATATTGTGACCGACTGGAAGCATCATGCCAGTATTGCTGTTCAGGCCATGAAAGACGGCAAACATGTGGCGGTGGAAGTTCCGGGTGCCTTAACCATGAAAGAGATATGGGAAATCATAGACACTTCAGAAAAAACCCGTAAACACTGTATGATGCTGGAAAATTGTGTCTATGACTTCTTTGAACTGACCACATTAAATATGGCACAGCAAGGCTTGTTTGGAGAAATTCTTCATGCCGAAGGTTCATACATTCATGGACTTCAGCCGTATTGGGGGAATTACTGGAACAACTGGCGTATGGATTACAACCGCAAACACAGAGGCGATGTTTACCCGACACACGGAATGGGACCGGCCTGTTTGGCGCTAAACATTCACAGAGGAGATAAAATGAATTTTCTGGTTTCGATGGATACCAAAGCAGTCGGAAATCCTGCGTTTATCAAAGAAAAAACAGGAGAAGTGGTTACCGATTTCAGAAACGGGGATCACACCATGACCATGATTCGTACCGAAAAAGGAAAAACAATCCAGATTCAGCATGACGTGACCAGTCCGAGACCGTACAGCAGAATGTATCAGTTATCGGGAACTAAAGGATTTGCCAATAAATATCCGGTTGAAGGCTATGCCATCGATGCCAAAGAAGCAGGGGGGGAAATCTCTAAAAATTACCAAAACCTGAATGCAGAAGAATTTGTATCCGAAGATGTTAAAAAGATATTAATGGAAAAATACAAAAACCCGATCGTAAAAGATATCGAAGAAATGGCCAAAAAAGTAGGAGGTCACGGCGGAATGGATTTTATTATGGATTACCGTATGTTTCATTGCCTGCAACAGGGACTTCCGTTAGACATGGATGTGTACGATCTGGCCGAATGGTCTTGTCTGAGCCCATTGACCGAAATCTCGCTGGACCATAATTCAGCTCCGGTTGAAATTCCGGACTTCACTCGTGGAGGCTGGCAAAAATTGAATACCGTTGAGTTTTCAAAATAAGAAAACGTGTTAATCGAAATAATTTGGTTTTTATTTTGTAGTTAGATTTTAAAGCTTCTGTTGGTAACAGAAGCTTTTTGTATGATATTATATTGTATTTTTACTATTTCATTTTAGAGCTGAGGTTCAGCATTTATAGTTGGAATGATATGCAGCGGCACATATCATTGTGATTTTTTGGAGTTGCCTGAATTTAATTTTAACCTTTTTAAATCGTATTAAATGCTGAAGAAAATCGTTCTGTTATCTGGTTTGTTTTTATTGTTTGGCTATCAGTATGAACCGGACACCAACTTTGTAATTGATATGAAACAGGTCACTAACGATACCTTAAATCTCAATTTTTCGTATGTAAGTACCGAACTGATTTCATTAGACAGAACGCCTATTTTTAAAGAAAAAGTAATAAAAAATTATATTGGGGTTCCCGCGCATGATTCCATAGAATATTATGGTAATTTTCAGGAACCACTCCAATTTTTCTACGATTTATATAAAGTTAAGCAATATGATAAAAAGGAATTTCTGGAATTAGTAAACAAAATACATATCGATACTTTGAGATTCTCGAAAAAACCGCTAAAATAGGGCGTAATTTCCATTGTCGGGTTTTATAAAGATAAACAATTTATTATTGGGGATTTCAACAGGAATCAGGATTTTAGTGATGATATTAAATATGAATTCGATATCAATTTCAGAAATAAAACGATTGAAGAGAACTTAGCAATTATTAATAAATTGCCCAAAAGCGACTACTCTTATGAAACCTATTCTAAAGGCACTATTCACACTTATAAAAGAAAAACTACTTTATTCCCATGTGCGAATATCTATGACCGAAAAATAATAGTTACAGATAAAGAAGCAAAATACCTTTCCAGTTTTAGGTTTAAGGATTATTGGCTGGGTGAACAGATTTTAAACAATACTGTTTACGATTTTTCGTATCAGGCACTTGATAATACATTTGGCGCGATCTACATTAAGCCAAAAAACATTTCCTTCAGAAAAGATGAAATTTTTAATGCACAATTCATGCACTTCACAGAAGATACCATTGCGCTTGGTGACGGTTATTACAAAATAGACAGCATCAATAGAAAGATATCTAAATTATATCTTAGAAAAATAAAAAGCAAAGAAGAAAAATACGGTCAATGGGTCGGGAACTATTTTGAAAACAGGATCATTGAAGATTTGGAGAATGGAAATTTTAGTACCGATGTCGTCATTAAAGAAAAGAAGTATACCCTAATTGATTTTTGGGGCACCTGGTGTGGGCCGTGTCTGGAGATGATACCAAGAGTAGTGGATCTGCATAATAAATACCCTTCTACATTAGGGATCATTAGTATTGCCAACGATCAGGATAAAAATTCGGTCATACAATGTGTAAAGAAAAATAAAATGAACTGGACACACGGCTTTGTGGATGGCAGAAAGAACAACAAAATATATAGTGATCTGGCTATACAGACATATCCGACGTTTATTTTAGTGGATTCAGAAGGGAAAATTTTATTAAGGGGTGGCCAGAAGGAATTTGATAAAATAGAAAATCTGTTAAAATAAGTCTTGTTAAGGAATTGTTTGTTGCTACAATCGTCCTAAAAAAATATCTTTTAACATTAGGTTAAAAAACTGCGATTTTCCCTGTTTGAATTTCTCCAGAGCTTGTAATTATTTTATAAATATAAATTCCTGAGGCAGTGTTTTTCAGCTTGATGTTACTCGTTTTAGAAAGTAGAGGGGAAGTAATCGTATTTTGTCCGCTAATGGAGTACAAATAAAAAATAGCGTTTTCCTCTTTTTTGGCTTCAATATTTAATTCTTCATTTTTGCCTAATAGTGTCGGGTGGACAAAAAATAAATCATTGCCTAAATAATTTGTATCCAGAAGCAGAGAACTTATTACAGTATTGTTTTCTAAAATGATGTTTATTTTATATTTATTGCTGCCTTTTGTGGGCGCAGCATCTATAAAAGAAAATGTTTTTGAATGGATATCCGTTATAGTGCCAATAACAGCTTCGGTAGTATTACTTATTTTTACCAACTCAATTTTTTTGATGTTGTACAAGCTGAAAAGACTCGCATCAATCTTTACTTTGTTTTCCTCATAAACTTCAGCCAAAGTCAACTCAAAATAACAATTGGAGTTTTGGGCATACTGTAATGTGGATTCGCTTTTGATTCCTTCGCTATTGTCAAATACAGGTATAACAGTGTGAATTTTTCCATCGGTATAGGCATAAGTAGTGCTTGAGGTCTGTTCTTTAAATTCCAATTGATCCCCTGTCAGTTGATAAATATTGAATGAAGCAACATCGGCAGGTTTGTCCCAATTAATTTCTGTTGTGCCATCACAAACCAGACTGGTACTGATATTTAGATCATAAGAAATCGTAAAACTATCAGAGATATAATCGGTACCGCCAATGGTCATTTTTAATTGTGCTTTTGAAAATTTTTGTGCTGCAGGCGTATACGTAAATTGTTCAGTTTCCAGATTTATACCATCTGCGATAATTTCCCAGGTCTGCCCATTATTGTAACTAATAGACAATTCTCCGGGGATACCGGAAAAGGAAGAATTCCATTTGAAAGGGGAAATCGTCTTACCATCATAGGGGAAATTATCACTATTCACAGGATAATTCCATTCAAATCGATTTTCCAATTCATATTCGTAAGCGATGCTGTATTCCTGAGACGTATTCGAGACGTAGAAACCGGTAACATTGATAGTATAAGATCCGGATGCGGGGTTTTCAATAGTCACCTGCTCTGTAGTATTTATTTTATCTTTTCCTCTTACAGCTGGCTGCTGGGGAGCATCAGGATTAAGAATCCAGGGTAAAAAAGAGGTATTGTCAGCCGAAATAACTTCCAGATCCAAATCGTTGACCAAACTTATATTACTGTTGATGGCAGCGGGCAAATCGTTCCATACTACTGTGATTTTTAAGTTTTTCGCATTTACGGGAAGTGTGATAGTATGTGAATTGGTCTCACCAGAGGTCAAATTGCCAACTATAATGCTGTTTTCGCTGATCGTTTTCAAACTTTTATCAGCATCAATGTTACCATAACCATAGGTGAAATCCGGTCCCGGGTTTCCTAGATCTTTGGCACTGTTAATTAAAATTGCCTTTGTCAGGGCATTCGTCAAAGAGGTATTGTATATCGTTTGATAATGTTGTTTCATAAGCGTAATAATTCCTGTAGCTACTGCTGTAGAATTTGAAGTTCCTTGTGTGCTAAAGGCTACTAATTCTGGTTTTATACGCCCGTCATAGGCCGGGCCTTTTGAAGAAAAAGGCATAATTATTTCGTTTTGGTCAATACAACCCACTACAATACTATTTTTGGATTGTTTGAAATTACCCGTAATAGATTGATAACCCTGAAGGCCACTATTACCCGAGGAAAAACAATGCGTCAATTCCGTATTTAAGAATAATTGAGTGTCATAAGCATTAGCGAGTGAACCATAAAAATTCTCAATCACGGTACCGTAGGAATGATTTTGAGTGACAGCACCTTGTAAAGTTGCCACTTCATCAGGATAGATATTCAAAAAGTCAGATGATTGTACCTTAGCTTTTGGAGCGACTCCTTTTCCTAATGCAGAACTATTTCCTAATCCGGAAACGATAGTTGCCATAGCTGTTGCGTGGCTGGATACAACAACGGATTCTGTTGTGGAAGGAATGTGCTTATTTAATAAATCAATATCATTTACATCAAAAAAATCATCTTTGATCGCTACAATTTGATTTTCGCCTGTTAAAAGAGGGAAATGGCTATAAGCTTTATTGATAGAATTGATAGTGAAATTTTGATCGGTTATTTTAGATTCACCTATTGGCTGCAGCGATTCCTGCGAAATAGAAGACACACTGTTCAAAGCTATAATGGCATCTGTAATTTTTTTAGAATCACTTTTTATACTTATCAGATGGCTATTCAGTATTTTGATATCAGAAATGTTCATTGATTTCAGGTCAGTAAGTAATGCCTGCAGCGTATCAGTGGCTATTATATAGGACTTGTCTTCCTTATGATATGAAAAATTGGAGGGTAATTTCCATAAATTATTAACCGCGAGCACTTTTTCTAAAGGCTTATGAGATGGTAAGTTTTCATTTAGAATAATACAAAAAGTACTGTCCAGTTTTTTTACAACCTCGTATTTGTGGTGATGTGCATTTTCTAAAGACGTAAAATAGTATTTCTCAAATTTTCTGTCGTTTTCTTTTTTTAGGTACTGCTTCCATTTTTCAGAACTTTGGGAGAGACCGATTGTGGTGATCATAAAAAGGAGAAAAGTAATGGATGTCTTCATTTACGGTAGAGGTTAGGACAATTATAAACATGCTTATCAATCGGGCAAAAAAGGACTATTGCAGCTTTTTATCACTTCTTGATTTAGATAAAGCCAAGAGGATATTTATGGGTAATGATTTCTATTTTAAATAATTATCCGCTGTAAGTAAATCAAAGTTATTAAATTATTTGTAAAAATTTTATGTCTTTTTATTTCAGTCCGCCTTTTCAAAATCTGTAGGAGTATTATTCTTCTTTCATATCCTTTTTATATTTGAATATGATTCAAAGTGGTAAAATCATTTTTTAACATTCTCTAAAAAAATAAAATTTTAAAACTGCCTAATAAGTTGATTTGTATTCACTTATTGATTTTACTGGGCTTATCGTAATAATCAGATAAGTATTATTAAAAAAACGATATAAAATAATATAACAAAAAATGTTAATTTTGTTATATTATAATTTTATAAGTATTTTAAGATTAAAAATTATATAAATTTGATAACAAATATTACAATATTTTGTAAAGAAACCCCTTTTAGCAACTTATTTAACAACCCACAAAAACCTATTATGAAAAAAATTAAATCAATTTTAGCCTTGTCTTTTATAGCGCTAACACTATTTTCCTGTAACAAAGAAGAGGAAGCTACAGCCCAATCCAATCAGGAATCTCTTAAAGTAACACAAGATGTGTTAAACAAAATTAGTTCATTGTCACTAAATAACTCAGATGTTCAGGTGATTAAACACACTAAATTAGATGGTACCATTGAAGATGCTTTCCTGGTTGAGGGCGACATTATCATCACGCAAGATCAATTAAATAAAATGGATCTTCACGGAGGTATCACTACAGAACAATACCGCACTACTAATTTGGTGTCTGCCCCAAGAACGATTAAAGTTGTTGGATTATCAGGGACTGGTACATCGGCTCTGTCTACCAATATGCGTGCCGGATTACAATCGGCAATAAACAGATACAATAATTTAGGCTTGTCTATTAACTTTACTCTAACGTTTAGTTCAAGTACTTCAGGTGCAAACATTGTGGTAAGAAGACAAAGCGGATCTGCCGGTGGAGTAGCAGGCTTCCCTTCAGGAGGGGCACCTTATAATTCAGTTACCTTATATTCCGGATTAGATACTTATTCAACAGGTGTAAATGCACACGTAGCAGCACACGAAATAGGCCACTGTATTGGTTTACGTCATACAGACTGGTTCAGCCGTCAAAGCTGTGGACAGAATTCAAACGAAGGAACAGCTGGTGTAGGAGCAATTCAGATCCCGGGAACACCTTCAGGATATGATTCAACATCTTATATGAGAGCATGTTTCAGTTCAAGTGAGACTGGGGCTTTCAATGGTAATGACGTTACCGCACTGAATTATTTATACTAGAAGTTGAATTAAAGTTCTCTTTACAAAATATAAGAGGCTGTTTCATATTTATGAAGCAGCCTCTCTTTTATTGGATAATCCTGTCCTGGTGTCTGGTTTAACCGCAAAGCCTAAATAGTAAACTTTGCGAACTTTGCGTTTTTTGCTTAATAAAAATCATCTCGATAAGTTATAAAGAATTATCAATATATTTGATTTAAATAAGGTATGATTTCTTTATACATATATACAAGTTGGCAGCAACCTTACAAAAAAAAGCACTAACAGAAAGGAATTGAAAAAAAAATAAATAAAAAAATATTTGACTTATGAGTATGATAGGAAATTTGCTTCGAGTAACAAATTCTGAACTTGAAGATTATTTAAAAGATAGTTCATTATTGGAAGACAAAATCTATGATGACGAAACGGAAAACGAAAATTTAGTAGATATTGACAAATCGTGGGACGGAATTATCTTTTTACTTACTGGACAAAGTTTAGTAACGGCGGAACATAATCTTGTAAGAGTTTTATTCAGTGGACAACTTATTGACGAAGAACAAGATTTAGGTTATGGACCAGCTCATTATTTGACATCAGAACAAGTTGCTGAATTAAATAATGAAATTTCAACAATTACAATTGCTGACCTAAAACAAAAATTCAATCCTGAAAAAATGAATGAATTGGAAGTTTATCCAACAATTTGGGACGAAGGAGATGATGCATTTGATTATGTTGCAGACGGATTTTCGACTTTACAAAATGTTTTTGCAGACGCAGCAAAAAACGGAGAAGCAATAATTACATTTCTAAACTAACCAACAGAAAAATTACTACTAATAAGGTTTTGCGTCAGGCTGGCTGAAGTGCAAAATTCAACAGCAGTTTTTTTAATTGAACTTTAGTCATAATATCAGCTTTTGTGCTTCGATTTCCCGCCCGAACGCAAAGCCCCGAAACGTTAACCGTCTGCTAAAAAACATCACAATAGAAAATGAAACTAGAAAATTTAAAACCTTTTGACGGACAACATTGCGAAACGACAGCAACAGGAACTTTGTTGCAGCAAATTGGAATTGAACTTTCAGAGCCCATGCTTTTTGGTTTAGGTGAAGGACTTGGATTTATTTTTTGGAATATGAAATCAATGAATTTTCCTTTCATTGGCGGACGGGTAAAACCAGACTTGTTAACTGAAAATATTGCAAGAAATCTAAATCTTAAACTGACTGTAAAGGAAATGGCATCACCTCAAAAAGCTTGGGAAAACGTAAAAGAATTAATTGACAATGGAATAGCCGTTGGCTTAAAATTGGACTGTTTTCATTTGCAATATTTTTCGAAACCATTTCATTTTGCAGGTCATTATACGGCACTTTATGGTTATGACAACGAAAATGCATTTTTAGTAGATACAAAGCAACAAGGCGGACAAGTGAAAACAACCTTGAAAAGTTTAGCATTAGCAAGAGCGGAAAAAGGGCCAATGTCATCTAAAAATTTGTATTACACATTGTGTAAAACAGATAAAAATTTTGATTTAAAAACGGCAATAATAACAGCCATTAGAAATAACGCAACGGAACATATAAATCCACCAATTACAAATATCGGTTACAAAGGAATTTTTAAAACAAGTGCTGAAATAATTAAGTGGTTTAAAGCAAGTAAAGACATAGAAAATGAGTTCAGAACAAGTGCAATGCTTATGGAAAAAGCAGGAACAGGCGGAGCATTATTCAGAAATTTGTACCGGGATTTTTTAAAAGAAAGTTACGACTTACTACAACTTGACAAACTAAAAACGGGACATGAAGCATTTGTAGAAATCGCAGCGCTTTGGACTTCGGTTTCTCAACTATTTGAAAAAGTAAGCGAAACAAAAGATTTTAAATATATTCAACAGGCATCAGAAATATTAAAAACAATATCAGTAAAAGAAAAGGAAACAATGGAAATATTGGCAACAATATAGCCAAACCGGCTCTCCTAAGAGTTCTTATTGAAAGCTATGAATATCTCCTGACTTCTTACCCGCAATCTAAATCAAGTCAACAACAGCTTTGCATCAGTAAAAAGTAAAAATAGCGATACAGGATCACGGAAACAGTGTATGATTTCGTAATAATATGATTCAAGAGTAAATGTGAATAAGAGATGATCTGTCACTAATTTTTTGTTTTATCGATTTTTTATTTCCTGTTGTGTGATAACGAAAATTAAATTTCACGCAATAATAAACGCCGATAGTCCATAAAACGAAAGTGACGAAAAAAACATAAGAATAATAAACTTTGCGAACCTTGCGCTTTTTCCCTGCGCGCCTTGCGGTTAAAATTGAAATTGTAAAATCCCGCAAAACCTGTCAAAATACACTTTGTGAAAGTTTTTCTTTTTGCATCCCAATAATTAGGCAGTATCTTCATCCTCTTTGGGTATTTTGAAAACAGTTAACTTCTTAATTTTTATCCTTTTTCCAAAAAACTTTAATTCCCAGTTATCGTTAAGGTTACCCGGTTGCTACTTCTGGTTTTAGAAATTAAACGTAATGGTCTTAATTCGCAACCTATTACGAATCTGTTTAGGTTGTGATGCGTAATATAAATGCAAAACAAAATTTACTCCCAAAAGCATTTTTTATTAGGATAAACTTATTGTTTCGATCAGTAAGCAATTTGTGATGTTTTAATAATTACCTGCAAGTATTCCAATTAATAGATAAGAACGGTCACTACACTCAATGTGAGTGGAATATTTGTGAGGTATTCCTTAAAAAAACAAGTAATGTTAATAATGTAAATGTTAAAGAGAATTGTGTAATATTTAAGTACCATTCAACATCACCTTTACCCCGTCAAATAATTTAAACATTAAACAAAACAAAATAAAATGAAAATTAAAAATTTACTCTTAACCTTTGCAGTAATATGTATCGCACTAGTTACTGGATGCGAAAATGATGATTTCGAAGAAGTGGTTGGAGTATGTCCTGTTATTGAGTCGACAACCCCTTTGAGTAATGCACTAAATGTTCCATTGGGACAGGTCATTACCGCAACATTCAACGAAGAAATGGATCCGAGTTCCATTACTTCGACTTCGTTTATTGTGACCGGAACGTCTCCTATTGCAGGAACAATTACATATTCAGGAAAAACAGCCTCTTTCACTCCGCAAACTTTGCTGGCAGAGAATACAACATATACGGCAAAAATTACAACAAAAGCAAAAGACGTAAATGGTAATTTTTTGCAGCTTGAATATGTATGGGTATTTTCGACGGGCGCAATTTTAAGGCCTGTAGTTACGGCTGTAGATCCGATCAATAATGCTATTGCAGTACCGCTAAATCAAACCATTTCGGCAACATTTAATATGGCTATGAATCCGGCTACATTAAATAGTACTACTTTTAAAGTAATGCAGGGAGTTACTACTGTAACGGGAACCATTTCTTATACTGGTTCAACAGTATCTTTTGTTCCTGCTAGTCCTTTATTAACTAATAAATTGTATACTGTAACGATAACTACTGGTGCAAAAAATACGCTGGATACCGCAATGACAACAGATTATACCTGGAGTTTTACGACAGATAGCATACCTACAGTGACTTCGACAGATCCTATGAATAATGCTATTGATGTTGCCTTAAATCAAACAGTAACTGCTGATTTTAGTGCTATAATGGACGCTGCTACAATTACTGGAACCACGTTTACACTGAAACAAGGTACAACAACAGTTCCGGGTACGGTTTCTTACTCTGGCAGTACGGCATCGTTTAAGCCAACAACTTCGCTGGTATTGGGAAAAGTTTATACAGCCACAATTACAAATGGTGCAAAAAGCGCGTCGGGAACTCCATTAGCTAATGATTATGTTTGGAATTTTACCACTATGCTGGTAGCTCCTGCGCCAATAATCGTAAATCTGGGTACTGCCGCTATGTTCGGAGCATTCGGTGGAAACGCCGGAATTACCAACCAAGGTTTAAATACAGTAATTAACAATGGAAGTTTAGGTACAACTGCAGCCTCAACCCTGGTTACAGGATTTCATGATGGTCTTATTGTTTATACCGAGACTCCTCTAAATAAAGGAAATGTTACCGGTGATATATTTACTGCACCGCCAGCTCCGGGAACAGCCACTTCATTAGCAATTGCACAAAAAGGATTGTTGGATGCAAATGCAGCCTATTTAAGTATTTCGCCAGCAGCAAAACCAGGTGGTTCAGATCCGAATGCAGGGGAATTAGGTGGGTTGACATTAGCTCCTGGTGTTTACAAATCAGCAAGTGGTACTTTCAAAATAAGCAATGGTAACCTGACGCTTGATGCGCAGGGTGACCCAAATGCGACCTGGATTTTTCAAACTGCTTCAGGACTAACAGTTGGAATTGCAGGACCTACAGGGGCCAAAAGTGTCATAATGATAAATGGCGGACTACCTAAAAACGTTTTTTGGTATGTGGGAAGTGCTGCAACGATCAACAGTGCCGGAGGCGGAACTATGGTTGGAACTATAATTGCTAAATCGGGCGTTACTTTCTCTACTGCAGGAAATGCAAGTCAGACAGTGCTGAACGGAAGAGCGATATCTTTAGTCGCATCTGTAACAATGGTCAATACAACCGTTAATGTCCCATAAATAGCATTTACTAAATAGTATATCCCGTCTTCGGACGGGATTTTTTTCTCAATAAAAAACAATAACTAAATACACGTAAATGAAAACTAACATTAGTTTTAAAACAGATATGGGCATAAGTAAAATTTTATATAAAACGCTGCTAAACAGATTTTTAATTTTTGCTTTGTTATGCTTAAGTGCACAAACAACGCTTCGGGCACAGTAAGTCTTTTACACAAAACCTACCTGGTTCTTTGGTTTGGCAGGTGCTACCAATTATAATTTTTACCGTGGTTCGACACATCAGCTTAATTCTAATCTGACTCCTCCCGTTACTTTTCATAATGGAGAAGGTGCAGGACTTTATTTGGCACCGCTTGTTGAATTTCATAAACCTGATACAAGATTGGGGTTCATGTTTCAGGCGGGTTATGACAGTAGAAAAGGTTCTTTTGATCAAAAAATGACGGCATGTAACTGCCCCGCAGACTTATCTGTAAAATTAAGTTATATTACGGTAGAGCCAAGTATTCGTTTTGCGCCATTTAAATCTAATTTTTATTTGTATGGAGGGCCGCGTCTGGCTTTCAATCTGGATAAATCATTTAAGTATTCCTTAGGAGCAAATCCGGCTTATCCGGAACAAGAGACAATGCCTGTTGTAAGAGGTGATTTTGATGCGATGAAAGAGGTCCTTATTTCGATGCAGATTGGAGCAGGTTTTGATATTCCGTTATCTTCACAATATCATAAAACGCAATTTGTTTTGTCTCCTTTTGTAAATTTCCAACCTTATTTTGGACAGCATCCGCGCTCAACAGAAACCTGGAGTGTCACTACGCTTAGAGTAGGTATGGTACTTAAATTCGGACAAGGGAGTGCAATGGAAACTCCTGCAGTAACAACAACAGCGTCTAAAGTGCAGTTTTCTGTAAATGCACCTGAAAATATTCCCGGAGAACGCAACGTACGTGAGGTATTTCCTTTAAGAAATTATGTTTTTTATGATCTTAATTCCAATAAGATACCAAGTCGTTATAAATTATTGAAAAAAGAGGATGTAAAAGATTTCAATGAAGATCAGATCGGAATTACAGCCAGTACAAATGCATCAGGACGTTCTGCACGCCAAATGACGGTTTATTATAATGTAATTAATATTCTTGGAAGCAGAATGGTGAAAAATCCAGCTGCCAATGTTACACTTGTTGGTTCTTCTGAAAAAGGATCTGATGATGGTGTAGCGATGGCTGAATCTATCAAAACCTATTTGGTTAATGTATTTGAAATAAACGCCACAAGAATAATGACTAAAGGGCAGCTAAAACCTGCTATTCCATCTGAACAGCCCGGCGCTACAAAAGAATTGGTGCTGCTTCGCGAAGGAGATCACAGGGTTTCTATTGAAAGTAATTCACCTGAATTACTCATGGAATATCAAGTGGGTCCGGATGCGCCATTAAAACCATTAGAACTTGTTACATTGCAGGAAGCGCCTATTGACAGCTATATTACTGTTGATGCGACTGGCGCAGGACAAGCATATTCGTCATGGTCTTTAGAAATAACAGATCCGGATGGAAAAGTAAAAGTTTTTGGACCTTACACTAAAGAAAAAGTAAGTATTCCGGGGAAAAGCATTATGGGAACCCGTTCTGAGGGGGATTATAAAGTAAAAATGATTGGAAAAACCAAAAACGGCGGTATTGAAGAAAAAGTAACCACTTCACATATGGTGTTATGGACACCTTCTAAAACAGAAGAAGGTCTTAGATACAGTATTATTTTTGAATTTAATAAATCAAAAGCAATCGCCATGTATCAGAAATATTTGACAGACGTTGTGACACCTAAAATACCTAAAAACTCGGTTGTTATTATTCATGGCCACACTGATATTATTGGTGAGGAATCTTATAATTTGAATTTATCTTTAGAAAGAGCCAATGAAGTGAAGGGTATTATAGAAAAGACATTGTCAAATTCAGGAAGAAAAGATGTAAAATTCGAAGTACACGGTTTTGGAGAAGACGAAAGCATGTCTGCTTTTGAGAATAAACTTCCGGAAGAACGTTTTTACAACCGTACGGTAATAATTGACATTATTCCTGCCGCAAAATAAAATTCTGATTTGAAATTAAAAATACACTAAGATTATATGGAAGCATAAATGGAAGATTATGTTTTTATGGACGGCCCGTTTTATACATAGGTATAAAGCGGGTTTTTTTTGGACCTAATCTAGATCGGGCGTCAATCCGGTATTTGCTGTTTTTAGTAAATGAAAAATTAGGCTAATAAGTACCAGCCAAATAGACTCATTGGGTCTGCTACAAATTTAGTACAGATCAATTCATCTTTATCTGATGATTATTACAAACCTGGTAGTGATAAAAATTGGCGCACTAATCTTTTAACCATAAATTTCTAAACGTTTTATTTTTATCATAATCTGCTGCCTGTTTTTCTGTATTAAAATAACGATTGCCTCTGGGATCATTCCCTACACCGGCTAAATAAGCCCAATTACCCCAGTTGCTGCACACATCATAATCTATAAGCTGCTGCTCGAAGTAAGCCGCACCATAGCGCCAGTCCAGTGCCAGATCGTTGCATAAATAACTTGCTGCATTCTGGCAGCCGCGATTGCTCATAAAACCAGTCAATTTGAGTTCGATCATGTTAGCATCAATAAAATCTACTCCTGTTTTTCCGTCAATCCAGTTTTGGAGTTGCTCAAAGTCGACTGGTTTTGATGTGAAATCTGTATTTTTAATTCCGTTTTTCTGAAAAAAACTGTTGTGATATTTCTTCATCATAAATCTAAAATAATCGCGCCACAACAATTCAAATACCAGCCAATAGGTCGATTCATTGGCAGTATAAAGGGATTCATATTTTTTAAGTTCCTGGTAAACAAACCTTGGTGAAATACATCCCAAGGCAAGCCACGGAGAAAACTTGGAAGAATAATCAGGACCTGTCATTCCGTTTCGCGTCTCCTTATACGCTGAAATTGAACGGGATTCAAAAAAATAATGATTCAGTCTCTTTATGGCCTGCGATTCTCCTCCAATGTACTGAATAGCGGCTCTTGGATCCATGCTTATTTTCTGTAATCCAAGTTGCTGTAGATTTGGCAGATCAAGTTCGGGAATGTCAGGCGACTTTATATTTGCAGGTTTTTCCAGTGCTAATCTTATTGCTGAATCTTTCTCCACTTTTTTTCTGAAATCAGTAAATACATCGGGTATATTTTTTATTGAAAAAGGCAAATCTTCGGCATGGTATAAAGTACTGGTGCTGAAGGTTAAAATTTCACATTGAAGTTTCCAAAGCTCAGACTTTACCAGATTTTCAGTATACTTTTCTTCATAGGCAACTTCCCGTTTGGCATAAACTTTACCTGCTTTGTATTGCTTTACAATTTTTGGAATTTCGATTTCAGGCCTTCCTTTTAAGACGAGCAGACCTGATCCCAGTGCTCTTAAATTGGTATCCAGATCAATTAAGGATTCTATAAGGAACTGGCCCCTGAAATCACCTGTTTTTTTAAAACCATATCCTGTTGTTGCAAAATGTGAATCGTCGAAACAATAAATCGGAATAACACTTTCATTTTGTAAAGTTGCTTTTAATAATGCTTCATTATCCGTTATTCGTAAATCTGTTTTAAACCAAACTATCGCTGTTTTCATAAGCAAAGCTATGCACTATATTTCTAACTCACAAGTATATAGTGTATTGTGATTGGTGGTTTGTGATTTTTTTTAACTAATGAAATTAATCAGTCAATATTTTTTAGCTTTTAGTAAAAATAAGAGATTGGTTGGGTTTAATTATATAATTTCCTCTGCAAAAGATATAAACCACAACTAAAAAAAGCATCTGATATTTGTGTTTATTAAAGAATAAAAAACATTAAGAAGATCACTTATTGCTTAATCAGATAAATCTTTTTTACAATAGCCTTACAGTTACAGAATTCTTTACTAATTGAAATTAAAAGATAAATAATATTCAATAAATTAAATTCTAATGGATATCAAAAATACTAAAAAACGCATTGCAATTTTAGGAGGAGGCCCAAGCGGACTTTTTATTTATAAGAGACTGGTTGAATCAGGAGCAAATGATTTTGAGGTTGAGATTTTCGAGAGGAAGTCAGAGCTTGGTTCGGGAATGCCTTACAGCAGTGAAGGAGCAAATGATGAACATATTACCAATGTATCAGACAATGAAGTGCCGCAAATTGTTACCTCTATGGCAGAATGGATACATACCGCACCTGCCGAATTACTACAAAGATTTAATATTAAACCGGATCAGTTTAACGAATATAAGGTAGTTCCAAGATTGCTTTTTGGTCATTATCTGGCAGCGCAATTTGAAATACTGCGCAAAGCAGGATCAAAGGCCGGAATTAAGACAACTGTCCATTTTAATAGTACAGTTACAGATATGGGCTACGATTTAGAAAATGAAACAGTAAGGATTGAAACTTTAGATCAAAATAATAGAGAATTTGATTATGCTGTCATCTGCACTGGTCATAACTGGCCAATTCGTTATGAAGGTAAAATACCGGGTTATTATGATGCGCCATATCCGCCTCAAAAACTGGTGCAAAAATTGAATCATCCCATTGCCGTAAAGGGTTCTTCGTTAACAGCTATAGATGCAATAAGAACACTTGCAAGGAATAATGGAATATTTGAAGCAGGAGCAGACGGAAATCTTAATTTTGAATTATTTCCGGATAGTGCTGATTTTAAAATTATGATGCACTCCAGAAGCGGTATGCTGCCTGCGGTCCGTTTTCATTTAGAAGATTCGCATCTGTCTAATGATTCGTTATTGACTCAGGAAGAAATAGAAGAACACAGAAAAAATAACGATGGATTCCTGTCGCTTGATTTTATTTTTGAAAAGGATTTTAAAGAGATTTTCCGGGAAAAAGAACCTGAATTTTATGAGCGTATTAAAGGATTTTCTATTGAAGATTTTGTAGAACATATGATGGACTTGCGGGAACGTCTGGATCCCTTTCAGCTTTTAAAGGCTGAATATGTGCAAGCCGAGAAATCTATTAAAAGAAAAGAGTCAATTTACTGGAAAGAAATGCTAGCTGTTTTGAGTTTTGCGATGAACCATCCGGCTAAATATTTCTCGGCCGAAGATATGCAGCGGCTCCAAAAAGTGCTAATGCCTTTAATTTCAATTGTAATTGCCTTTGTTCCCCAAAAATCATGTGAAGAATTGCTGGCTCTTCATCAGGCTGGTGTGCTGGATCTCGTTCCTGTTGGAGCTGACAGTAAAGTTGAACCGCAAAGCGAAGGAGGAATTCTGTATCATTTCAGAGATGAAAATGATGAAAATCAGTCTGTTTATTATCAAACATTTGTTGATTGTGTCGGACAACCACATTTAGCATACAACGATTTTCCCTTCAGGAGTCTGCTGTCACAAAAAGCTGTAAGTCCTGCTCGTTTAAAATTTAAATCACCTAAAGAGGGGAGCGTTGCCTCTATGCAAGGAAAGTATTCAGTGGAGAAAAATGAAAATGACGATTATTTTCTAAATGTTTCCGGAATAGCGATTAATGACAATTTTCAGATTATTGACCAATACGGTGCTTTCAATAAAAACATATACATTATGGCAGTACCTTATATAGGCGGATTCAATCCTGATTATTCGGGTTTGGATTTTTGTGAAGCCGCCTCACTGCGCATAGTGAATGCTATTTTAGAAAAATAAAATTATTATTCATTAGGAAATCTGAACTTGTAAAATTCATGATAAGGTTCAAAAAAAAGGAACTAATTTCTATACATTTGGATGAACGCAGTTTTTCCAGTATTCAATTACTACATTCACTATTGATTTTGTTTTCTGATAGTCATTTTCTTTTTTGAAAAAGCCTTGAATACTAAGGGTAGTATAAGCTTCTTCAATGGCTTGCTGTGATGCTGCTGTAGAATAAAAAATAAAAGGGATACTTTTTTTTCTTAAAACCGGGTCAGCATCTATAAGACGTTTTAATTCCAGTCCATTCATAATCGGCATATTAATATCACAAAAAATAATCAACATTTTTTCATCACTGCTGCACAGGAAGGAAAGTGCTTCTGCTCCGTTAAGTTTCCATACGATTTTGTTTGTATTGCCAAGAGAGATAATCACATCCTCTAAAATCTCTTTGTCATCTTCATCATCTTCCACTATAAGGATCGTACCGTTCTTTATCATTTGATTGGTTTTTAAGTGTTTAAATGTAAAGTTTTTTTTAGTATACTCCTGACTTTGAGAGATATATTTTACAAATTTGACAAGAGATATTTGATAGATGCCTCTTTTTAATTAAAAGTACTCCTATTTCAGTAAATAACAGCTATATATTAAAATAGGCCAGTCTGTACTATTTAGGAATTGTAAAGTGTTGCTACTGTTATAAAGAATTAATGGCCAATTAATAAACCGGGATAAACGATTGTCTCAATAAAAACAGCTGACAGAGCCATTTTTTTCTGATAGTTTTGGAAAGTTATTTTTGTTAAAAAAAAATACATTAGTACAGGTATTTATGAAGAACAATGAAAATGTGTCTTTTGTACGCTTATTTTTCTGAAATTTTATAAAATTACCTTATAATTGTACTTTCTACAAGAATATAAAAAAAGTTATTTTGAAGTATTTTCGCCTCTATCTTATCTTACTTCTATGTTTTTCTGCTTCTGGATATTCACAAGATTATCCAGTTAAATTTCTTGATATATCCGATGGTTTATCGAACAATTCTGTTACCACAATATACCAGGATAATGAAGGCTTTATGTGGTTTGGAACTTATGATGGATTAAACCGCTACGACGGTTATAATTTTAAAGTATTCCGAAACAGGATTAATGATAAAAAGTCATTACAGTTCAATACCATTTACAATATTGAAGGCGACTCTCAAAAAAATATTTGGTTAGGAGGAGCAAACGGAGTTTGTATTTATGACAAAACCGCAGCCGCATTTCATTCTGTAGAATATACTTTTGCCAATAAAAAACCGCAGCTATTAAAAGATATCATACATCAAATATGTGCCGTATCGAATAAGCTGGTTCTGGTTGCTTCTCAAAGTCTGGGATTAATTGCTTTTGAAAACGGATCATTTGTCGGAACTCATATTCCCCTGAAAACAGTACGGAACAATAGAAGTGTCAATAATTATGATGCAACCGCAATTCAGGAAAATCAAAAAAAAACAGGGTGTTGGGCTTATGTCCGTAACGTTGGGATTTGTACCTACACTTACAAGTCAAAAAGGTTAGAAGTAGTATTCCCGCTTTCGATGGAAGTAAAAAAAATGAAACTTGCGGAAGATGGCAATCTTTGGTTAGGGACTGATGAAGGACTTTATCTCTTTGATACAAAATCACATTTGCTTTCAGATAATTATTTTTCGAATAAATGCAGCGTTACCGATATTCTTATTGATAAGAAAAAAGAAATGTGGATTACTACAGATGGCTGTGGTATTTATAAAGTCGTTGGAACAAATAAAAAAGCAATTCCTTATAATGCTGTAAAAGACAATCAATTGGTTAAAAGTAATTCGGTTTGGAGTTTATTCGAAGACAAAACCGGAAATAAATGGATTGGAACTTTGCGCGGTGGCATAAGTATGCTGAGCAATGCGCCTAAATATTTTAAAAGTATTCGATATAATGCAAAAGGAAATGATCCTGCAGAAAACTTTATTTTGTCATTTTGCGAAGACGAAAAAAATAATTTATGGGTAGGAACAGATGGTGCAGGGTTAAAATACTGGAATCGAAAAAACAATTCATATATAAATTATGCCAATAAACTTTCGAGCAGTTTTATTACCAGTATTATAAGAGACAATAATAATGATATTTGGTTGTCTACATGGGCGGGCGGCGTAAACAGGATTAATGCTAAAGATAATACAGTAACTCAATATTCCTGTTACAATCCGTTTACGAAACAAACAGAAAAAAATATTTGGTTTGTTTACAAAGATTCTAAAGCAAATATCTGGGCAAGTTCTACCAACGAAGGTTCTTTTTACCTTTTTGACAGACTCAAAAACAACTTTACTCTTTTTGATTCATCAATCAATAATTTGCAATGTATTACTGAAACAAGCGACGGAAAACTTTGGGGAGGAAATTATACATCCTTATTTTCTATTGAAAAAAGAACTAAAAAAATCAATAAAATTACAATCGGAAATCCTGTAAGATGTATTCATGAAGATAAGGATAAAAATCTCTGGCTGGGCACACAAGAAGGAGGATTGTTATTATTTGATCGAAAAACAAACACGTTTAAAAGACTTACCACCGACGATGGTTTACCTTCGAATACTATTTTAAGATTGCTTGAAGACAAAGAAGGAAATTTATGGATGAGTACTTATAACGGTGTTTGCAGATTTGATAAGAAAAGAAAAACATTTAGGAATTTCTCCGTAAATGACGGACTTCAAAGCAATCAGTTCAGTTTTAATGCAGGTTTAAAATTATCGACAGGAGAATTCCTATTCGGAGGAATAAATGGATTTAACATCTTTTTTCCTGAAGCAATTAAAGGTTTTAATCAGGAAAATAATTTATTGCTGAGTGATTTTTATGTCAACAATCAACCAATTGAAGAAAGTAAAACTGATTTAGTTTCAGAATGGGATTCGGGGAAAATCAAAGAAGTAAGTCTGCCTTACGATCAAACTACTTTATCGCTCGAATTTGTCGCATTAGATTATAATAATGCCGACAAAATAAATTATGCTTACTATTTAGAAGGCTGGGACGAGCAATGGAATTTTGTGGGTCAGTCCCGAAAAGCAAATTATTCGAGATTGCCGGAAGGAAAATACACTTTTAAGGTAAAAACAACCAATTTTAAAGGTGGCTGGAATAAAGAAGAAAGTCTGATTACGGTCTTTGTCCTGCCGCCCTGGTACAGAACCTGGTGGGCTTATGCATTATATGTAGCAGCAGGTATCGGAGTTGTTTTTGCTTACATAGCGTACAATAAAAACAAAGAAGAACTGAAATATAAAGTAAAAATTGCAGAATTAGAAAGTAAGAAAGAAAAAGAAGTTGCAGAGAAACAGTCGTCAATGTTTACTTATATCTCGCACGAATTTCGTACGCCGCTTTCGCTTATTATAAATCCGCTAAAAAAAGCAGTTCAAAAAGAAAGTGTTCAGGATGGTTCTTCCGGAAGTGATTTAGCGATTGCACACCGAAATGCCAGAAGACTTTTGAGTTTGGTTGATCAGTTGTTGCTTTTTCGTAAAGCCGAAAATGATGCTGATTCGCTCAGATTGTCGACTATCAATGTAAATAGCCTTTGTAATGAAGTATATCAATGTTTTGTAAATCAGGCAAAAGAGAAAAATGTTTCTTACAATTTTAATATTCCGGATTATGATATTGAAATGACAGGCGATTATGAGAAAATTGAAATTTCCTTATTCAATTTAATGTCGAATGCTTTTAAGTATACGCCAATTGGAGGAGAAATCAATCTTAAACTTGCTGAAAATGAGCATGAAGTTGAACTCGAAATTTCTGATAACGGCGACGGAATCGAGAAAAAAGACATTGATGTTATATTCGAAAAATTCAAACAAATCAATTCAAAGGTATCTGTTGGAACTGGTTTCGGAATTGGACTTTATATTGTGAAATATTTTGTAGATAAGCACAAAGGAACTGTAAGTTGTACTAGCGAAATTGGAAAGGGAAGTACATTTAAACTAACCTTTCTAAAAGGAAACGCACATTTTGAAGATGTTGAAATTACAAATGTTGTACCCCAGCGAAGTCAATTGTTTGATGAGCTGATTCCGGATGAAATAGAAGAGCATAATATAGCTCCGTCAATCTCAGAAAGTGATTTTCAGAAAATGATGCTTACAGATAAAAGAACGGTTTTAATTATTGATGATAATGTAGAAATAAAAGCCTATCTCGTTAAATTGTTTTCAGAAAATCACATTGTATACAGTGCTGAAAACGGAGAAGAAGGTTTAAAACTCACCAGGAAACATATGCCCGATTTGGTAATAAGCGATATTACAATGGAGGAAATGGATGGATTGGAATTATGCCGAAAAATTAAAGAAGATAATGCTTTATCGCATATTCCGGTAATCTTATTAACAGCATCAAAAAATCCGGAAACCCATCTGCAGGGAATTAGTGAAGGGGCCGACGATTATATCACAAAACCATTTGATGATGATATACTCGTGGCGCGGGTAGAGTCTTTATTAAAGAATAGAAGTAATTTGCGTAAATACTTCCTGGACAGTATTACCCTAAAGGAAAACACCCAGAAAGTTCCGCTTGAATATCAGGAAATCTTAATAAAATGTATTGATATCGTAGAAGCGAATATTCATAAAAGAGATTTTACAATTAAAAACTTTGCCCTCGAAATGGGGATGAGCCATAGAACGTTATACACTAAAATTAAAATCATTTCGGGACAAACGTTAAATTCTTTTATTCGCTCAGTTAGGATTCGAAGAGCCGCAATGCTGATGCTAACGGAAGATATGAATATTACTCAGGCAAGTGCTGAGGTTGGTTTTGAAGATCCAAAATATTTCAGACAGCAATTTGTTAAGCTTTTTGGAATGAATCCATCAGAATATATTAAAAAATATAAGAGTTCTTTTAACTCCGATTTGAATGTTATCAAATAAGTTTTCGGGCACTTTGGCGAATTATTTAAAACATTTTATTTAAGTTCAAACGTGTCATTTCCCGTTCCTCAAAATGACAAAGCAGCAATATTTATCTTTATTAAGTATTCTTAAAAAAAACTTTCAATCGTTATAGCTAAAAAATGCCGGCTAAATTCATAATTGCGTATTGTTTAAAAATATGCTGTTATTTTTTCGTACTCATTAATTTTTAGTCTAAAATAATGGTTAATTACAATTTTGACCTCCTTTTTTTTCCATTTTACCCCTCATTGAAAATTTGAATTAAACATTTCTTTGCACTTATAGTAATGGTTAAGTTACATTACTGTGGAAAATTATAAGTTTTTATTTTTTGGTAAGTTTTTGTCTGCTTAAAGAATTGAGCCTTCTTTAAGATAAGATGTAAAAGTTGGTTTTATGTATTATTTACCATGCCCGCAGATTAAAAGGCTGCGGGTTTAAAACCAAAAACAGATTCGATATCGAAACAAAAAAGAATAAGAGAGAAAAGTATAAAAAGGAAAATATAAAAAGGACTAACAATTAACCAAACCTGAATAATTATGAGAAAAACCGAAAAATTAATTTTTACCAGCCATGATTCTTTGCCCAAAAAAGAATAGCTGTCGACATTGCCCTTAAGAAGGAACCTGCAGAATTAATGACAAGCTTTCACTTTTAGAATAAAAAACTAACTAACCAACCTTAAAATTAAAGAAATGAAAAAAAATATATTTTTATTTTTTCTTGCCCTTTTTGCTGTCCTTTTTACAGGATGTCAAAATAACGAAGCTGGATTTCCCAGTTCAGAAAAACCGACGGTTGTTGTTGCTACAAAAGAAATTTATGGAGCACCAACCAGAAAATTTGAAATTAAAGCCACTTTGGCAGATGATTTAGGATTAAAGAGTATACAAATTCAAATTCCTGAATTATCTCTTGATAAAGTAATCACGTTTGCTACAGATCCGTTACTTAAATCGTACGATTTGAGTTATTTTTTCGAAATCCCTGCAAATAGAGGAACTTCGGAAGTTTTTAAAATCAAATTGACAATAACAGACGTTTCAGGAAATTCAATTGATGAAGATATTAATCTGCGTTTAGACGGAGAATTCGCCGCCCCGGCAATTAGCATGGTTTCGCCTAAAGAAGGTGCCGTTATCCTATTGTCTACGAGTAAAGAAATGCCGGTAAATTTTGTTGTTAATGATGATTCAGGTATCGATTATGTTCAGGTAAAATGTGCTGAATTAGGTATCGATGAGATGATTCAATTATCAAATAGCCCCCAATCGTATACTTTTAATAAAACCTATACATTGCCGGTAACTGCTGCTAATTATGTTTTAACAATTACTGCGAAAGATAAATTTGCAATTCCTAACACAGGAACTTTAAATGTAAATATTGTGGCTACAAATGAGTATCCGGCGATTTATTTATGTGACCAGCCAAAAGGTACTAATCTTACAACTGATGCTGTTGGTGTTCCAATGTACTTCCATGAGAAAAACGGACAAGACTTCGAATTTAAATATTATGCTGATAAAGACAATAAAGAAGTTTATTTCTTAGGACAGGAATCTGATTTTGCCCCGCATTGTTTTGGTCTGAATGAATCAGGAAGCTTAACAGATGATGTTGCTTCAGCTCCAATTGTCTTACCTGCAAAAGGGTATTACAGCATAAAAGTAAATCCAAATACATTAGTGTATACGGTTACTAAATATACACCTTCGAGCAAAGTCTGGGCAGATGTTGCCAACGGTTTATGGCACGATGTAGAAGCGCAAAGAAGACCTTTCGTGAGTGTCTGTGGTGCAGGAATTAAAGGTGCTGACTGGGACACATGGACTGCCTGGGTTCAAACAGGATTGCATTTGGCAAATAACCCGAATAACCCTTATCAATTAGTTGGAGAATATACGTTGACAGGAACTATGGAAGCGACTTTTACAGGTCAGTGGTGGAGTCCGTCCTGGAGATTAATCAAAAATGGTATTGCTACAATGTCGCCGGGAGAAAATGGAAATGCAAAATATCCTGCAGCTCCGGGGATCTACAAAGTTGTACTTGATACAGAGTTAGAAAGAGTGTTTATCACAAAAAAATAAGTTGTTATACGTTTAGATATAACATTTAATTAAAAAAAATCTTACTATGAAATATAGATTTATAGGGTTATTTATTGCCATGTTGTGCAGTATGGCAACATTTGGGCAAATAACAGTAAAAGGTTCTGTTAAGGATAAAGGTGCTATACCAATTCCCGGGGTTAACCTGATTGTGAAGGGAACAGGAACATCTGCTGCAACAGATTTTGATGGGAATTTCTCTATCTCAGTTCCTAATAAAAATGCTCAAATCGAATTCTCATTTGTTGGTTTTACCAATAAAGTTGTACCGGTGGGAGATAAAACGGTTTTAGATATTGTTCTGGAAGAATCCAGCCAGGCTTTAGATGAAATTGTGGTGGTAGGTTATGCCTCTGTTAAAAAGAGCGATGTAACAAGTTCAATTTCTTCAATAAAAGGAAAAGAGCTTCAAACCATGACAGTGGGTAATGTAGCAGAATCATTACAAGGTAAAGTTGCAGGTGTTCAGATTACGGGGCAAGGTGGTCCCGGAGCACAACCCAGGGTTTTAATTCGAGGTATTTCGACCGTAAACCTGAGCACAGATCCACTTTATGTGGTTGATGGTATTCCAATGGGAACAAGTATCAATTTCCTGAGTAATAACGAGATTGAATCGATGGAGGTTTTAAAAGATGCATCGGCAAGTGCCATTTATGGTTCCCGTGCTTCTAATGGCGTTATTCTGATTACAACTAAAAAAGGTAAAGCAGGAAAAACCAGATTCAATTTTGATATGAGTTCCGGAATGCAACTTATGAGTAATCCCTATAATATGGCAAATGCGGAGAGTTATGCTTCGATTATGAACAAAGCATATAATAATTCGGGTTATGCTGATTATTTGTCTAATCCGTCTCAATACAGAGGAAAAACTACAGATTGGTGGAAAGCCGGGATTAAAGGTGGTTCTCCCGTAACAAATGCTTCTTTGGGTGTTTCCGGAGGGTCAGAAACACATACTTATGCGGTAAGTCTGAATTATTATGATTCGGAGTCTATTTACGAAGTAGGAGGATGGGAGAGAGTAACCATGAGAATTGCTAATGATTTTAAATTTTCAGATAAATTTTCAGCTGGGATTACTTTAAATCCTCGTTATGAAAAATGGGGAGGGCCAAATAACTGGGCAGATTTTGATAAAATTGATCCAATTACGCCAATTTACAAACCGGCTGATCAATTAACAGGGTTAGAGAATGAGTATAGTATTTACGCACGTTCTCCTTCCTATGTATGGAATCCGATTGCAGCCGTAAAAAGATACGATGATTATACCAATCAGTATAATTTAAATACAAACGGTTATTTGCAATACCAGCCTATTAAAGGTTTGGTTATTCGTACACAGGGGTCAATTGAGGTTGGAGATAAAACACAGAGTATTTTTAGACCGGATTTTGTAATTGATGCAGCACACGAAAAAGCAGAAATTAATAGTGTTGAACGAAAAAACACGACAAATGCCGACTGGACCTGGCAAAATACAGTAACCTATACAAAAACATTTGCGGGGAAACACAATGCTTCCTTGATGATTGGTAATACCATGGAAGAATACAATAGCAATGATGTTTGGGGTTACGGAGAAGGTATTCCTAACAATTCAGATTCTATGAGAGAATTAAAAGCAGCAACCAAAAACCGTAGAAGTGATGGTAACAGCTGGTCCAGTTCTTTGATGTCTTATATTTCTCGTTTTTCCTATAATTACGATGCGAAATATTATTTCACCGGTACTTTTAGACGTGACGGCTCTTCTAAATTCATGGACAACAATAAATGGGCTAATTTCCCATCGGCTTCTGTTTCATGGAGAATTTTAAATGAAGGATTTATGGAACCTGCAAAAAGCGTTCTTAGCGATTTAAGATTCAGAGCCGGTTGGGGAAAAGTAGGGAATCAAAATTTACCGGCTGCAGTTTATCAATCAAATATCAAGCAGGGTTTTTATCCTATTGGTGGTAATGTTGTAGATACATCGTTTCCGGATACTATGGCTAACAAAGATATCAAATGGGAAACAGTTGAAGATATCAGTTTTGGAATTGATTTTGGATTGTGGAAAAACAAACTTTCGGGTTCGTTAGAATACTATCAAAAGAAAACGGAAGATATGTTGTTTAAGAAACAATTTCCAACCTATAGCGGTTTTCCCGGATATTCAACCATTTGGACAAACGTAGGTTCAATGCAATCTAAAGGGATCGATTTGTTAATTTCCTATAAAGATAAAAAAGGAGATTTCACTTATGGAGTTGATGTCACTTTTACAACTGTAAATGTTGATATGTTGTCTTTATCAGCTGATGGAGAAAGACTTTACGGAGCCGGAAACCGAACTTTGACGGTCAAAGGTGAAGAACCGGGATATTTTTATGGATATGTGGCTGATGGATTATTCCAAAATCAAACACAAATAAATGCACATACTGACGAACACGGAACTAAATTGCAGCCTTATGCACAATTAGGAGATATTCGTTTTAAAGATGTTAACGGTGATGGAAAATTAGACGATAAAGACAGAACAAAAATTGGTTCTCCCTGGGCTGATTATAATGTTGGATTGAATTTAAATTTCGGTTATAAACAATTTGATTTGGTAGCTAATTTCTACTCAAGTATTGGAAATGATATCGTAAATGAAAACATTAAGGATTTATATAACGGTGCAAGTTTAACCAATAAAGTAAGCGGATTAGAGCAAATGGCCTGGCACGGAGAAGGAACTTCTAATTATGTTCCTCGTTTATCTAAAGATGACAACAATGAAAACTACACTAAGTTCTCTTCTTTCTATGTGGAAGACGGTTCTTATGTACGTATGAAGAATTTACAGCTTGGATTTTCTTTCTACAATAAATTTGGTCTGGATAAATTGAGAATTTCATTATCAGGTCAAAATTTATGGACATGGACAAAATATACAGGTGTTGATCCTGAAGTTGCAGGCGGAGATCCGGACAAAGACGACAGGGTTAAAGGATCAGGTTTTGGAGCCTGGAATTATCCGGTTCAGCCAACAATTCTGATGGGACTTAATGTAGCATTTTAATAATAAAAAGATATGAAAAAAATAATTTTATCCCTAATAGCTTTTTCTGCATGTGTAGTTTCATGTAGCGATTTTATTGAAAAAGACGAAAGAGGAATTCAAACTTTAGAAAACTATTTTCAAACAGCACAGGAATGCGAGAATTATGTTAACGAATTAACAAAACGCCTGTTGTTACCTAATGATTGGTATACATTGGTTGCGCCAAGAGTTACTAACGAAATGGCTACCGATGACGCCTGGATGGGAAATACAGGCCAGGATAATTCAGCACACAGACCTTGTTCGCAATATATTATTACGCCTGATAACATGGGAGATATGAATAGTGTTTATACTGCTCACTATTATACAATTCAATCGGTTAATTTAGGTTTAGAGAAAATGGCAGCATCGCCTATTACTGATGCTCAAAGAAATCAATATGCAGGGGAATCTTTATTCATTCGTGCATATTGCTATTATGAGCTCGTAAATAATTTCGGATCCGTTCCATTATATACTAAATCTCTTGGAACTGCTGATTTGAAATTACAACGTAGCCCTGTTGCTGATATTTATGCACAAATTGAGTCTGATCTTAAAGAATCTGCTGCAAAATTAGAAAATGTTCCGGTGGCAAGAAACGGACGAGTTAACAAATGGGCAGCTTATGCTTTACTGGCTCGTGTATCTTTATTTCAGGAAAAATGGGCTGAAGCAAAACAATATTCAAACAAGGTAATTACGGAAGGCCCTTTTGCACTGGAGTCTGATTTCCTGAATATCTGGAACGTAAACAATCATAACGGAGTTGAATCAATTCTTGAAGCACAATCATCATCCGTACAAGATAAAGATTTAGGATCTGCTTTACCAACTTTATCCGGAGCAAGAGGAGAGGATAAGAAAAACTTTCCGAGTAATGATGCGCAGGATGTTCTTGATGGTTGGGGATGGTGTATGCCAACGAGCGATTTAGAGAATGCTTATCTTTCTGAAAATGACGTTGTTCGTCGTAGAAGTACGATCACCAAATGGGGAGAAGCAGCGTATGGAGATGAGGTTTTAAACCCGACCCATAAATTCAGTTTAAACGATAATAAATCCGGGCGTATTTGTCGTAAATATTATATTCCGATAGCTACGCGCCGTGCATTAGATAAAAAAGACGGACACTTACCCTTAAATATTCCTTTGATTCGTCTGGCCGAAATGTATTTGACAAGAGCAGAAGCGAATTACCATACAGGAGGAGATGCTTTGGCAGATATTAATATTATTAGAGCGCGTGTTAAATTAGATCCTAAAACAGGTTTATCCGGACCAACACTTTTAAAACAAATTTACAAAGAGCGTCGTTTAGAATTGGCTTTTGAAGGATTACGTTTGTTTGATATTCGTCGTGAAAAAGACCCAACTACCGGAAGACCGGTTATCGAAAGTTTGATGGGGCCAAACGGAACTTTTGTTCAATACAATTTGAATTCTACAGATCCGTATGAAACTGCCAATTTAAGAGAATCACAAGATAAAGGGATCAATTTTAATCCTGGTAAAAATTTACTGTGGCCCATACCGCAAATAGAAATTGATTTAAGTGGTGGATTAATTACTCAAAACGCTGGCTATTAATATGAAGTTTATCAATAACAATAAAGTAAGTCTGCTGTGTGCAGGTTTACTTTTCGCTAACTCTTTTTTAATTAGTTGTGATTCTGAAAATGCTGATAATTCAAATGGAGGTGTTTCAACTACCGCCGAATTGAATGTGAATCTGGATATGAATCTTCAAACGATGGAAAGCTTCGGCGCTTCTGATGCCTGGCAATGTAATTTTATAGGAAAAAACTGGTCCTCAGATAAAAGAAATAAAATGGCCGATTTATTATTCAGCAAAGAATTTGATGCCGATGGAAATCCAAAAGGAATCGGATTATCATTATGGCGTTTTAACCTTGGTTCAGGAAGTACGGAGCAAGGAGATGCAAGTGATATTACAGATGAATGGCGACGTACCGAATGTTTCACCACAGATGGAGTAACCTATAACATGAACAAGCAAGCCGGTCAGGTTTGGTTTATGAAAGCAGCAAAAGAACGTGGTTTAGAGAAATTACTGGCTTTCGCCAACAGCGCTCCGGTATACTTAACACAAAACGGAAAAGCGCATGCAAGCATCAAAGAATTTTATAATATAAAAGATAGTAAATGGTCAGAATTAGCTGATTTCTGGACCACTTCTTTAGACAAACTAAAAACGGAACACGGTTTAACAATCGATTATGTGAGTCCGTTTAACGAACCACAATACGAATGGGACGGTTCAGGACAAGAAGGTTCACCGGCTACAAACGCTAATATCTACAGTTTTGTAAATATTCTGTCTCCAAAATTACAATCAAAAGGAATTGATGCTAAGATTGTTGTTGGAGAAGGAGGATCTTATGAACCTTTATATAAAACAATTTCGGGAAAAGAAAACAGATCAAACCAAATCGATTATTTCTTTGGGGTTAATTCGGCTAAAAATATTGCAGGATTAAGCAACGTAAAAAAGACTATTTCAGCGCATAGCTATTGGCAGGCATGGCCTTTGACAGAGTTGGTTTATTCAAGACAATCTGCTGCGGCAAGAACGCAGTCAGTTGCAGGATTAAGTCTTTGGTCCTCTGAATATTGTGTTTTAGAAAGTCCTGGAACATCTGAACTTCCGGGTGGAGGAGGCCCTGGAAGAGATTTAGGAATTCAGTTAGCACTCTGGACAGCCCGTATCATCAGTACAGATATTGCAGTTGGAGGTGTTACGTCATGGCAATGGTGGACAGCGATTAGTCGTGGAGATTATAAAGACGGATTGATTCACGTTGATGATGGTTCAGGCAACGGAGCCGGAAATGCAGATTATTGCAAAAATGACGGTTATATAAGGGATTCAAAAACGCTTTGGGCTTTAGGAAATTTTTCGTTCTTTGTAAAACCGGGAATGGTAAGAGTTCAGATTCCTAGCGTAGATAATGCCACTTCCGTGAATGATATAATGGTAACGGCATACAAAGATGCTACAACTAAAAAGCTGGTTGTGGTAGCGGTAAATATCAGCAAATCGGCTAAAGCCTACAAACTGAATCTTGCAGGCGGAGCTTTAACAGATAATAAACTAACACCTTATACCACTTCTGAAGCCTTGAGCCTGAAAAAAGGAACTGCTGTTGAGGCTTCTGGTTTTGAAATTCCGGCGAAGTCTATTGTGACTTATGTAGGAACTTATAAATAAGAGTAAAAAATTAACCGCAAAGCGCGCAAAGAAAATACCGAAAAAGTTCGCAAAGCCTGATAGTAAACTTTGCGAACTTTGCGAAAACTTAGCGCCCTTGAGGCTGAAAAAAAAGAATAAATGAGAAAAGTATATATCTCGCTTTTACTGGTCGCGAGTTCGCTGTCGTTTGCACAGCGAACCGCAACCATTAGCACCGATAATGTTGTACAAACCATGGACGGTTTTGGAGGTTCTGATGCCTGGAGATGTCAGTTCGTTGGAAAGAATTGGCCAGAACAAAAAAAGAATGCTATTGCAGACTTACTTTTTAGTAAAGAAATTGATAAACAGGGAAATCCAAAAGGAATCGGGCTTTCGATCTGGAGGTTTAATCTTGGTGCAGGAAGTACAGAACAAGGTGAAAAAAGTAAAGTTTCAGACGAATGGAGAAGAAGTGAATCTTTTCTGCAGGCAGATGGGACTTACGATTTTTCGAAACAGGAAGGGCAAAGATGGTTCCTGCAGGCGGCTAAAAAACGTGGAGTTGAAAAATTTCTGATTTTCACCAACAGTCCGCCAGTTTATATGACAATTAACGGATTGTCTTTTGCATCTCAAAAGAATAAACTGAATCTAAAAGATGGTGCAATTCCAAAATTTGCCGATTTTCTAGTTCAAAGTATTCAGGGGCTGGAAAACAAAGAAGGAATTAAATTCGATTATGTAAGCCCCATCAACGAACCACAATGGGAGTGGATGCCGAAGCAAGGTGACACCAACAGTCAGGAAGGAACACCGGCGACCAATCAGGAAATTTATGATTTAACGAAATCACTTTCTGAAAAACTCAAAGCTAAAAAAATGAGTACAGAAATTGTGATCGCCGAGGCTGCGCAAATTGATTATTTATATGGAAATGTAAATGCAGAAAATCGCGACAATCAGATGGAGTATTTCTTCGGAAAAACAAAAACTAATATTTCAAAATTCCCCAATGTAAAAAAGGTCATTTTAGGTCACAGTTATTTTACAACATGGCCAGTTGAACGACAAGTTTTAAGCCGAAAATTAATAGCAGCAAGTATCAGTCAAAACCCGGGATTAAAATATTGGCAATCGGAGTATTGCATTTTAGAAAATCCGGGTGAAGCTGAAATTCCCGGAGGTTCAGGCGGAGGAAGAGATTTAGGAATGCAGACCGCTTTATTTGTTGCGCGTTTAATTCACAATGATATTGCTGTTGCAAATGCCGCTTCATGGCAATGGTGGACATCTATCACTCGCGTTGATTATAAAGATGGTTTGATTTATCTCGATGACGGAAAAAGTAATGGAGGAACAGCCCCGGATTATGTTAGAAACGATGGAGAATTTCATGATTCAAAATTGCTTTGGGCATTAGGAAACTACTCTTTATTTGTGCGTCCGGGAATGCTTAGAGTGGATGTTCCAAATCAAAACGATCTGGAAGCAGCAAACGATGTAATGCTAACCGCGTACAAAGATGTCGAAAACAAAAAGCTAATTATTGTGGCTGTAAACTGTGGAAAATCAGCTCAGAAATACAAGTTCAATTTATCGAAAGGAACAGTAAAAAATAATGATTTTACACCTTATGTAACCTCAGATACGACAAATTTAAAAAGAGTAGAAACTCAAAAAATTGATAATCTTGAAATTCCGGCAAAATCAATCGTGACGTTTGTAGGGGAGTTAGCGTTTTAGTATTCAGTCGCAGTTTCAGTTTTCAGTCACAGTTTGAACACTGAAAACGGCGACTAAAAACTTAAAACTTGAAAGAAAAAAATAACAAATTTAAAATAACATAAAAGCTTAGAAACTTAGATTCTCAGCAACTTAGAACCTTAAAAAAAATGTTTACAAAAAAGA
The DNA here is from genome assembly GCF_004345565.1 of Flavobacterium circumlabens. Lineage (GTDB taxonomy): Bacteria > Bacteroidota > Bacteroidia > Flavobacteriales > Flavobacteriaceae > Flavobacterium > Flavobacterium circumlabens. The sequence continues at coordinate 44,158 of NZ_SLWA01000014.1, forward strand.
TCTTACTACCCGTATTACTCTTCTCGTGTTTGTCTGCATTCAGTCAGATATCATTTGGAGATTCAAAAAAAATCAATGACAATTGGAAATTCAATCTTCAGGATACTCCGGACGCTCAAAAAACAACTTACGATGATACTAAATGGCAATTGGTAAATGTTCCTCACGATTGGAGTGTAAAAGGACAATTAAGCCCAACTTTAGCGAGCTGTACGGGTTATCTGCCGGGTGGAATTGGCTGGTACCGAAAATCAATCAACATTCCTCAAAGTAAGACAGGGGAGAAAGTCTACCTGTATTTTGAAGGCGTTTACAATAGAAGTGAAGTTTTTATCAACGGGCATTCTTTAGGAAAACGTCCAAACGGATATATTTCTTTTGCTTATGATGCAACTCCGTTTATAAAATACGGAGCAGAAAATACGATTTCAGTTCGTGTCGATCATAGCCAAAGTGCCGATTCAAGATGGTACACAGGTTCAGGAATCTATAGAAATGTATGGTTAGTTTATGCAAATCCGGTTCATATTGCACAATGGGGCGTTTACGCGTATCCTGAAGTGAAAAAAGGAACAGGAACGCTAAATATTGAAGTTGAGGTTGAAAATAGTTCAGCAGCAAAAACAAGTCTTACTGTTGTAAACGAATTAATCTCAAAAGACGGAAAATCTGTTGGAAAATCTTCTTCAAAAGTTGAAATTGCTTCAAATAAAAACGGAAAAATAGCCACTAAAATAAATGTAAAAAATCCTCAATTATGGGATTTAGAGAATCCAAATTTATATCAGCTTAAAACCACTGTTTTTAAAGACGGAAAACAAATTGATGAAACGGTAACCAAAACAGGTTTCAGAGATTTCAAATTCGATCCTAACAATGGTTTTGCATTAAACGGAAAATGGATGAAAATGAAAGGGGTTTGCTTGCATCATGATGCCGGAGTTTTAGGTTCAGCTGTTCCTCGTGAGGTTTGGGAAACCAGATTAAAAACACTTAAAGAAATTGGAGTAAATGCAATACGCACAAGTCATAATCCGCAAGCACCGGTTTTTTACGAGCTTTGTGATGAATTGGGATTGTTGGTTTTAAATGAAGCCTACGACGAATGGGAATTTCCAAAACGTAAATGGCTCGAAGGCTGGAATTATGGAACTCCAGGATTCGAAGGAACATTTGACATTTTTGCAGATTATGCAGAGAAAGATTTGGAAGATTTTGTACGTCGTGACAGAAACCATTTATCAGTTTTTGCATGGAGTATTGGTAATGAAGTAGATTATCCTAATGATCCGTATTCTCATCCGGTTTTGGATAAAGGAAAAGACGGTTTTGGACAAGCAGCTTACGGAGGTTATAAAAAAGAGGCGCCAGAAGCAATGCGTCTTGGAGTAATCGCAAAACGTTTGGTTGCAGCAGTAAAAAAATACGACAAATCACGTCCTACCACAGCTGGTTTAGCAGGAGTTGCGATGTCTAACGAAACAGAATATCCCGGAGCTTTGGATATTACAGGATACAATTATACAGAAAGTAAATACCAATCGGATCACGAAAAATATCCAAAAAGAGTAATTTTTGGAAGTGAAAATGTTCATGATATGGAACCCTGGCTGGCTGTAAAAAATAACAAATATATTTTCGGACAATTTTTATGGACAGGAATTGATTATTTAGGAGAATCCGGAAGATGGCCTTCAAGAGGATTTTACTCAGGATTAGTTGATTTTGCGGGAGTTATCAAGCCAAGAGGATATTTCCGCCAGTCATTATGGTCAGATAAACCAATGGTTTACATTGGAACTTATCTGCTGAAAAATGAAAAAGATATTTCTAAAGATGCCTGGGCTATTTGGAATTACACTCAAGGTGAAAAAATTCGCGTAGTAGTGTATACCAATGCAGCAAAAGCACGTTTAGAATTGAACGGAAAAGTAGTAGGAGAAACAAAAGCTTACGACGAAAAAACCGGAATTATCTATTGGGATATTCCTTTTGCTTCAGGAAAATTAGAAGCAGTTGGTTTAAGCAAAGATGACAAAGAAGTAAGCAGATATGCTATTTCGACTACGCAACAACCTGTAGAGTTAACAATTGCAGACAAAAACATCAAAATTACAAAAGACAAAGGAGTTGCTAAAATCATGGTTCAGGTGAAGGATCAAAATGGTTTACCAGTTATACTTTCAGATAATGAAGTTACGTGTACTATTAGCGGACCTGGAGTTTTATTAGGACTTGAGGCTGGAAACAACAGCGACATGACTGATTATACAGATAATGTTCAAAGAGTTTTCCACGGTCATATTGCCGCGTACATTCAGGCAACGGGAGAAGCTCAGCCTATAAAAGTGACGTTTACAAGTCAATGGTTAAAACCAGTTGAGGTTACGATTAATGTGAAATAATCAGTTTCAACAAAGACCTAACAGGTTTTTAATCCCGAGGCTTCGGGACTGGTAGGTCTAACAATGCAATGTTATAAAAAAATTAACCTGTCAGTCTTTTTGTTAAGCTGATGGGTTTATTTTTATAGTATCCAAAAGTTTATTATATTTAAAGTGTAAAATTTACACATATTTAATTAAAATGAAAATAAAAAATACAATTGCTTTGGCAATAGGCATTGTTTTAGCATCGGTTTCATCAAATGCTCAAACGACAACATTCAAAAAAGAGGAATTCAAACAATGGGCACAAACGCCTCCAATGGGTTGGAACAGTTGGGATTGCTACGGTTCTACAGTCGAAGAACACGAAGTAAAAGCCAACGCAGATTATATGGTAAAAAACCTGAAAAAATTCGGTTGGGAATATATAGTTGTTGATATCAGATGGTTTGTAGAAAACGACAAAGCAGGAGGCTACAATCAAACAGATCCACGTTATGTAATCGATCAATATGGAAGATATCAACCCGCCTTAAATCGTTTTCCATCTGCGAAAGACGGACAAGGTTTTAAACCTTTAGCAGATTATATTCATAAAAAAGGATTAAAATTCGGGATTCATATCATGCGCGGAATCCCTAAAAAAGCCGTTGAAGACAAATTGCCTATTAAAGGCACAAACGGAATTACAGCCGATCAGATTTACTCCACAGCATTGCAATGTGAATGGTTAAGAGACAATTATACTGTTGTTGCAGATAAACCGGGAGCACAGGAATATTACGATTCATTATTTGAATTGTACGCACAATGGGGCGTTGATTTCATTAAAATCGATGATTTATCGAGACCGTATCACGAAGGAGAAATCAACCTGATCAGAAACGCAATCGACAAATGCGGACGTAAAATTGTATTGAGCACCTCACCGGGAGAAACTCCTATTGATGCCGCGCCACACGTCACCACTCACGCCAATATGTGGAGAATGGTAGATGACGTTTGGGATACATGGCCACACATTACGCATCTGATGAGTGTAGCTCAAAAATGGTATTCATACATTGCACCGGGAACATGGCCGGATTGTGATATGATTCCGCTTGGGCGTATTTCGTTAAGAGGAGAACGTGGCGAAGACAGAATGTCGCGATTGACAAAAGACGAACAATATACTTTGATTACTTTCTTTAATATTTTTAAATCGCCTTTGTTTTTTGGTGGAGATTTGCCAAGTAACGACGCTTTTACTTTATCATTATTAACCAATAAAGAGGTGGTAAAAATGCACAAAGAAAGCACCGGTGTAAAACAGCTTTTTCAGAAAGACGGGAAAATAGCCGTGACTTCAAAAAATCCAAAAGACGGAAGTGTTTATCTGGCGTTGTTCAATATTTCGGATACCGTTTCAGAAAATGTAGCAGTGAACTTATCAGATCTTGGAATTTCGGTTAATGTTGAAGCTTTTAATTTATGGACAGGGGAGAAATCGACAGTTTCAGCTACTGCAATTTCAGCAGAATTAAAACCTCACAGTTCAGTGCTTTTTCAATTAAAAGCTAAAAAATAATGAAGAAGTTTTTACTGCACCATCGAATGATCGTACTTTTTGCCGTTTTTATTTCATTTGCATTTGGTTTAAAATCAAAAGAAGACAAACCGGACAAGGTGTACCTTTTCGCGTACTCAACATTAAAAAATAATGGAAAAAACGGGCTTCATTTTGCGTGGAGTACAGATCAGAAAAACTGGTTTGGTGTAGGTCCTGAACATCCTTTTTTAAAATCAGATTATGGGAGTTGGGGACCAACAGGTAAATCAATGTCCGAAGCTTTTTTAATTAAAGATGATAACGGAATTTTTCATTGTTTTTGGGGAGTGCAGGATGATGTTTTTGCAGCTGCTTCAAGTAAAGATTTGATGAATTGGACAAGACAAAGTTACATTCAGGCAATGAAAAATGTGACGAAAAAAGAATCCGGAAAATCAATTATTCAAAATATAAAAGTAAGCAAAAAAGGAGGGGATTATACCATTCACTGGAAGGTAGATAATGCAAATTATGCCAGTGTTACCAAAGATTTTAAAACCTATTCTAAAGCAATAATTGATGACAATAAAGTTCCTCAATTTAGTGAAATTACATTACAAGGAGAAACTCAAAAAGGAACAATTACTGAGGTCGATTGGACTTTAATTGATTCGTTGATTAAAAGCATGGAATCATCAAAGTTTAGAGACAAGCAAGACAATGTTTCACCTAAAAGTGATAGTTTGCTGTTTGTTGGCCTGAAACCTGTAACGGCTCAAATTAGCATTGACGGAAAAAATTCTAAAAAAATAAGCAATATGCTTACGGGGATGTTTTTTGAAGATATTAATTACGCTGCAGATGGTGGTTTATATGCTGAATTGATCCAAAATCGTGATTTTGAATATTCGCTGCACGATAAAAAAGGCAGCGATAAAAACTGGAATGAAACAATGGCCTGGAGTGGAAATTTTAAAGTGGAAAAGGCCAATCCAATTCATCCTAATAATTCACATTATGCTTTACTCACAAAGAGTAAAATCAGCAATTCAGGTTTCGATGGAATTCCGCTTAAAGCGAATGAAAAATACGATTTTAGTGTTTTTGCAAAGGGAGCAATATTTACGGTAAAATTAATTGGGTCTAACGGAGAAACTTTGGTGGAAGCCACACTAAAACCAAATACTTCATGGAAAAAAATCACGGTAGTGCTAAAAGTAGCAAAAACGGTAAGTGATGCTCATTTAGAAATTAGTTCTGATGGAGAAGTTGCGGTTGATATGGTATCTCTTTTTCCTCAAAAAACGTTCAAAAATCATAAAAACGGACTTCGTGCTGATTTGGCTGAAACCATTGCTGATATGCATCCGAAGTTTGTTCGTTTTCCTGGTGGTTGTGTGGCTCACGGCGATGGAATAGGAAATATTTACCGTTGGAAAAACACTATTGGACCTTTAGAAAGCCGAACTCCAATGCGTAATATTTGGGGATATCATCAATCACTTGGATTAGGATATTTTGAATATTTTCAGTTTTGTGAAGATCTGGGCGCGCTTCCTGTTCCGGTTTTAGCGGCAGGAGTTCCTTGTCAAAATTCATCTGATGGTGGTGCCGGACAACAATTTGGTATTCCGATGGAAGACATGGATGAATACGTGCAGGATGTTCTGGATTTAATTGAATATGCCAACGGGCCCGTGACAAGTGTTTGGGGTAAAAAACGTGCTGAAGCCGGTCATCCTAAACCTTTTAATTTAAAATATGTTGGTATTGGTAATGAAGATTTGATTAGTGATGTTTTTGAAGAACGTTATAGAATGATTGTAAAAGCCGTGCAGAAAAAATATCCGGAAATTACCATTATTGGTACTGTGGGACCCTTTTTTGAAGGCACAGATTATAACGAAGGATGGGCAATTGCCAATGATTTAAAACTGCCAATTGTAGATGAACATTATTATCAAAGTCCGGGTTGGTTTATTAATAACCAGAATTTTTATGACAGCTACGACCGTTCCGAATCAAAAGTGTATTTGGGAGAATATGCATCTCGTGGCAATAAATTTTACAATGCTTTAGCCGAGGCGCTATATCTTACTGCTATTGAGCGAAATGGCGATGTAGTTACAATGGCTTCTTATGCGCCTTTATTAGCTCGCGAGAAACACACACAATGGAATCCTGATTTGATTTATTTTACAGGAAATGAAGTAAAACCAACAGTAAATTATTTTGTACAGAAATTGTACGGACAAAATCCGGGTGATATTTATTTGCAGTCTAAAATAAAATTATCAGATGCAAATAATGAAGTTCATAAGCGAATTGGTGTTTCAGTGGTTCAGGATAATGCTTCGGGAGATTTGATTGTAAAGTTGGTCAATATGCTTCCGGTTGCAGTAATTCCGTCAATAGATGTATCGAATCTAACGACGACTGAAAAAGCAAATTATACTACATTTTCAGGAACTCCCGAGAGTACCACTGCCAGACCAATATCTCACACTATAACAGTAACAGCAGCATTTTCAAAAGAATTGCCTGCTTATTCATTTACTGTGATTCGTATGAAAACTAAATAATTTTTCAACTATTTAAAGTTATATTTTGAAAGATGAAAACCATAATAAACAGAATAGATAATGAAAAAAACACATTTTAGTCTTGTATTATTTTTAATGATTTTTAATTTCTTACAAGCACAGAATATTATAAAAGGAACTCCGCCTGTTATTGCAGAGAAAGATTTAACAGCTTATATATTCGTTTACTTCACCGGAAATTCTGTCGAGGAAGAAGCCGTTCGATATGCTGTTAGTGCCGATGGTTATCATTATTATCATCTCAATAATAATAAACCTGTTATTGATAGTAAAGCAATAAGTTCAACTGGTGGCGTTCGTGATCCACATATTTTACGTGGAGAAGATGGCAAAACATTTTATATGGTTTTGACCGATATGACTTCATCAAAAGGCTGGGACAGTAATCGTGCGATGATTTTGCTTACAAGTACAGATCTTGTAAAATGGAAGAGTAACGTCGTTAATATTCAGACTGCTTTTCCTGAAAATGAAAACCTGAAACGGGTTTGGGCGCCACAAACTATTTACGATGCAAAAGCAGGAAAATATCTGGTTTATTTCAGTTTGCAATATGCCGGCGGACCCGATAAGATTTATTATGCTTATGCCAATAAAGATTTCACCGCTTTAGAAAGTGCTCCAAAATTGTTATTTGTTCCAAAATCTGAAAGAGCTTGTATCGACGGCGATATTATTGAGAAAGATGGCGTTTATCATCTTTTTTATAAAACTGAAACGGAGAAAGCGGGAATAAAAGTAGCGACAACAACTGATTTAACTTTAGGGAAATGGATTGAAAACGACAATTATCTGCAACAAACTAAAGATGGTGTTGAAGGATCGAGTGTTTTCAAACTAAACAATTCCGATGAATATATCCTGATGTACGATGTTTATACTAAAGGGAAATATCAGTTTACGAAAACTAAAGACCTGGAGCATTTCACAGTTATGGATAACGAGATTTCAATGGATTTTAATCCGCGTCACGGAACTATCTTACCGATAACGCGTTCTGAATTGAAAAGGCTTATTGTGAAATGGGGAATGCCGGAGAAATTGCCAAAAATAAATAATAATCCAGTTTTGGAAGGTTATTACGCTGATCCTGAAATTTTATATTCAAATAAAACAAAGAAATACTATATCTACCCAACAAGCGATGGGTTTGATGGTTGGTCTGGAAATTATTTTAAAACCTTTTCATCAGATAATTTAACGGATTGGAAAGAGGAAGGAATTATTCTTGATCTGAGAAAAGAGGTTAGCTGGGCAAACAGAAACGCCTGGGCACCTTGTATTGTAGAGAAAAAGATAAAAGGAAAATACAAGTATTTCTACTATTTTACAGCAGCTCAAAAAGTAGGTGTTGCTTCGTCAGATCATCCAGCCGGACCTTTTAAGGATAGCGGTAAAGCATTAATAAGCGCAAGACCGGAAGGCATAAAAGAGGGACAGGAAATTGATCCGGATGTTTTTACCGATCCAAAAACGGGTAAAAGTTATTTGTATTGGGGAAATGGTTATATGGCTGTAGCCGAATTGAATGCTGATATGGTTTCAATAAAGTCAGGGAGTACTAAAATAATTAAAGTTGATAATACTTTCCGTGAAGGTACTTATGTTGTTTACAGAAATGGAACTTACTATTTTATGTGGAGTGAAGATGATACAAGAAGCCCTAATTATAAAGTAAGGTATGGAATGTCAAAATCGCCATTAGGTCCAATTGAAATTCCGGAAAATAATATTGTAATACAAGGAAATCCTGATATTGGAATTTATGCTACTGGACATAATTCGGTATTACAAATTCCTAACAAAGACGAATGGTACTTTGTGTATCACAGATTTTCTTATCCGAATGGAATAAAAATGGGAGATGCCGGCGGTTTTCATCGTGAAGTCTGTATCGATAAATTAGAATTTAACCCGGACGGAACAATAAAACAAGTAATTCCTACTCATGAAGGAGTTGAAAGTTTAAAGTAAATTTTTTGTCTCATAGACTAGCCCTGATTAATCAATACGTTTGATAAGCAAAAATACAGTTTTATATTTTTTTAAAAATAGCTTCGTCTTTTATAAATTAACAATATATTTTTATTTATTCAGTAAAATTTGATTTTAGGTGAATTTAATTCATCTAAAAAGTAAAATCAATGAATTAAATTTAGTAAAATTATGAATTTTATTTTGTTGAATCATTTTTTTTTATATTTTTGATAAAATAAAAGCTACTCTTTTGATATCTAGGAAAATAAATAAAATTTTAAAAACTAAATCTCTTACTTTAAGAGGTCTTCAACCTATCTTTAATTGTTGATGAAAATTGGTATGAAACTTTGCTTTTCTAAAAGCTTCCCATTTGCCATTTAGTTATTTTATTTTTAATTTTCTCAACCCTGATAAATGAGCTCTAATAACTTAATACTCCTTTATATTGATTGCAAATCACTTTATTTAAAAGGATTGCAGCCAATATTCAATTGCTGAAAATAGCTTTCTTCATAGATTACAGATTTCAATATTTAATTTTTGCTTTAGAAATGGTATTGAAGTAATATTCCATTTTATTAAATTTTAAAAGATTGAAATATAATTTTCAATAGCATTTAAAATTGTGCGATGACTATTGTAATATGTTTTAAGCATTTTACAAAAGTTTGATTTACGATTTTAGGACTATTGTTAGTGTATAAATTTTAACATTAAACAAAAAACATATTATGAAAAATATTTACAATATCAATATAAATCGTTTGACAATTTTATTGTTCCTATTAGCAATAAATTTTACATATTCACAAACTTACACAAGCTGGATAACCGGAAGCAATTCGGATGTTAATGCCACTACAACAGGCGGTACATGTTTAATGGGAGGCGGCACAGACAATGATGATGCAATAAAATGGATGATACAAAAATCAGGTGGTGGAGATTTTGTTGTTATCAGATCTACTGGTACAGCAGGTTACAATGATTATATCTATGGATTGGGAGCGGTAAACTCTGTAGAAACAATTCTAATAGATAGCAGGACAAAGGCTGGTATTGCAGAAATTGCAACAAAAATTAGAAATTCTGAAGCGCTATTTATTGCGGGTGGGGATCAGGCTACTTATGTCTCTTATTGGAAAGATACTCCTGTTGAAGATGCCATAAATTATCTTATCAATACAAAGAAAGTACCTGTTGGAGGAACCAGTGCCGGATGTGCTATTCAGGGTAAATATTATTATAGTGCGGCAAATTCAAGTGTTACCTCAGCTCAGGCCCTGGCTAATCCGTATAACTCAGACATGACCATCGGGGCAAATGATTTTCTAAACAATCCAATAATGGCTAATCTAATTACAGATACACACTACAATAATCCTGATCGCCGAGGAAGACAAACCGCTTTTATTGCCAGAATGTGGAAAGATTTAGGTACCGGATTGAATGCTAAGGGAATTGGAGTTTATGAAAAAACGGCAGTTTGTATTGACCAGAATGGTATCGCTAAGGTTTTTGCTCCTGCAAGCGCAAACTATGCTTATTTTTATCAGTTTGATACCAGTTCCATACCAGAAACGGTAACTTCCGGCTCTGCTTTAACCTGGAACAATACCGGAAAAGGAGTCAGGATCATGAAAATTGAAGGAGATACTACGGGGTCGACTACACTAAATTTAAACGACTGGACGACAGTTTCAGGTTCTAAAGCAAGTTATGGTGTGATTAAAGTAATTAATGGAACTTTGACAGAAACATTAGGTACTGCACCATCTGGCTGCCCTACTCCTGCAAACTTAACTGCAGGCAGCATAACAACTAATTCTGCAATCCTTAATTGGGCCGGTTCAGCAACAAATTATACTGTAAAATATAAAGCAAACAGTTCCTCAACCTGGACAACACTTAGCGCGACAACAACGACTTTTGTTAATCTGACAAGTTTAAATGCTAATACTGGTTATAATGTTGAAGTTTATGGTAATTGTACTAGTGGTTCTTCTACTGCGGCATCGCTAAATTTCACCACAACTTCTGGTGGGGGCGGTACAGTGACCTATTGTTCTTCTAAAGGCAGTGATGTCAGTAGGGAATGGATCAAAAAAGTGGCCATTGGCAGTATTAGTAATTTAAGTAATTCAAATGGAGGCTATGCTGATTTTTCTTCACAAGTTGCTAATATCTCTAAAGGAACAGCGACGACTTTGACATTAACGCCTGGATTTAGCGCAACGAGAAAATTATATTGGAAAGTATTTATAGATTTAAATAATAATGGTCTTTTTACAGATTCAGGAGAAGAGGTATATGCTGTTTTTAGCAGCCAGACTCTGACACCTCAGATCACTATACCATCATCAGCGGCTGTTGCTAGTATAAGAATGCGAATCATAATGAGTTATAACTCGATTACATCTTCTTGTGGCACATATAATTATGGAGAAACAGAAGATTATACATTGAATGTTTCAGGCGGAACTGCAAAATTTATGGAAAGTAAAAGTAGGCAAGAGACTAATACTGCAATTGTTGTTTACCCAAATCCGGCCGTAGATATCCTTAAAATTGATTTTGCATTGGCAGAAAAAAAGGATATTCAGGTTTCTATTTATGATATGAATGCTTCGCTTGTAAAAACAATCATTGCAAAGGGGAACCTGGGGCAAAATAACGTAGAGGTAAACGTTTCAGATTTAAAGGCGGGTCAATACCTACTTTATATCCGAAGGGGGCAAGAAGTCATAAAACGCTCTAAATTTATAATAGCAAAATAATTTTTTTGGTTTAAAGTATTTCCAGGTAATGGGATCAGTAGATTTCGTCCTTTTTATTTGTGCCAGACATAGGTATGTTCAAATTAGGAAGCTATTTTTCACATGAATACGCTTCCTAATATTACCTATTTACTGATTTCTCTGCATTTGTGTTAATTCCGGGAATCAATTTCGATTACCGTTGTTAGCGCAAGGCTTGAAAAATCTAAAGCACTCAAAAAAGAAATCACCTTATTTTGTACATTTTGATCCTTTACTATATAAAAAAAATCAGTTTCGCCATAATTTTTTTCTTTGTTTTTTCCATTTATAGTTGAAGGTTGTAATTTATTAAAGATTTTTACCACATGTGCATCTGGTAGGAGCGAAGCGATTTTTTCAGCAGAAGATTTCTCTATTATAATGGGTAGAGAAGAAGTTGAACATTCAAAATTAAAAATAGGATTATTAGTATGTAATATCAGTTTTTTTGACATATCAGGTAAATGGGATATTGATGATTCCAAATCTTCCCAATCGACAGATAATAGAATAATTTCTGCTATCGCCGCGTCGCATATATCAACCAATTTTACATTAGCGCCCATATTTTCAATTACTTCTTTCCAACAGTTCGTTTCCTTTGTATGGCTGATTAATACTTCGTAGCCTAATTTCGCAGCTCTATGGGCGTATTCCATATTTATAATTCCAATACCAATAATTCCTATTTTCATTTTTTAAATATCTGTTTAATTTTAGACAGTTAAGTTTGTTTTAGCAAATTTTTAATCAATCAATCATAATTGATTAAGAAATTAAATTTGTCTTAAACACAGCTGTGTAGTATAAACACAGTCTGCTTTTTTTGGTAGATTAATTAGAATAGATTTAAAATAAATTCCAATCCTTATACAGATGGTGATCAATTGTATAATACATTGTTTATTTACTTTCTTAAATTACCATTCAAACAATAATAGTGGTGGCAGCAGCAAAAGCATAGATGTGATTACCAAAAAAAGCAATAAATTCCGGCACCACTTAAACCATGTATTATAGGGTATTTTAGCTATAGTAAGGGCGCCCATTGTTACACCGCTAGTAGGGAGAATAATATTGGTTAAGCCATCTCCGAGTTGAAATGCCAAAACTGTAATCTGTCTGCTGATTCCTAAAATATCACTTATTGGAATTAAGATTGGCATTGTCAATGCAGCTTGTCCTGAACCTGATGGAATGAAAAAGTTTAGTAAAGATTGAAAAAACATCATAAATTCCACAGAAATAACTTTAGGAGTACCCTCCGTTATCGCCACAATAGAGTTTAAAATGGTGTCAATAATCTTACCTTCCTGGGTAATAATCAAAAGTCCTTTGGCTAGGCCTATAACCAATGCAGCAGGCATCATTTCTTTGGCACCTTCGGTGAAATCATCGATAGCTTTGGAAATAGGTAATTGATAAATTATCGCAGCCGTTAAGCCAAGTGCAAAGAATAATCCACAAATTTCAGTAATATACCAGGAATAAGCACTTACTCCATAAATCAAAATGATTATAGAGAAAAAAAGCGACAACAAGATGAGCTTTCTTCGAATGGTTAATTCCATATAATCCATTTCTACCATTGAATTGGTATCCTCTGACGTAGTTCCATATAACAAGCTTTTTTCCGGATTTTTTTCAATTTTAATAGCGTACCGGGTAATAACAAAACAAGCTATCGCAGTTAGCGTAAACCACACAAATAATCTGTATTCCATGCCGCTAAAAATAGGTATTTGTGCAATTCCCTGAGCCACTCCAATGGTAAAAGGATTACTGAATGCACCTCCGAATCCTACTCCTGTGCCTACTATTGGAATTGCTGTTCCTACTATAGCATCATAGCCCATTGCTTTGGCCATTGGAACAGTAATTAAAATAAAAATTAATATTTCCTCACTCATCCCGAATGTGGCACCGGCAAATGAGAATAAAGTAATAATAGCAGGAACAATAAAAACTTTATATTTAGGGCGATTTTCGCTGAATTTGATGATATTAAAAAGACCGGCATTAATAGCTCCGGTACCATTTATTATTCCAAATGCGCCTCCGACTAAAAACACAAATGCAATGATTAAAGAGGCCAAAACAAATCCCTTTATAGGAGCGGATAAAAATGCCTGTATTCCTTGTGGCTGCTGTGAAACACGTTTGTAAGAACCCGCAATTATTTTTTCAGTGTTATTGACAGTCTCTCTGTCAAATTGACCAGCAGGGATAATCCATGTTAATGCAATAAAAATCACTGTGATAACTAATATTATTGTTAGTGTGTCGGGAAATTTTTTGAATAGTTTCATTTTTTTAAAGTTTAAATTTATCTCCCGGAAGAAGAATATTTACATTAATATTTTTGCCACCAAGAAAGCCATTTCTTGTTTTAATACTTTCTTTATTCAGATTTTCTAAAAGAATAACTTGTGACAGACCGGTTACCATTGCAGAATCACCCTGCACAATTATAGCAGTTGATTCATCAATACCAATGGCTTTTTTATCCGGATTTTCGAGCGTAACAGCCAATAATCTATTCATTCTCATACGATAGATGAAATGTTGGTCTATAATTGCAGACGGGAGTAATCCAAGGCCCTCTTTGATCTCAAAATTTTCAGCTTCAATAGTCTTGAATTCTCCCGTATAACCGGGGTGTTTATGCTCAATTCCGGTTATCATTTTATGGCTCATTACGGCTGCGCCTGCACTTGTTCCGGCAATTGTAGCTCCTTTTTTATACGCTTCATGTATCGCATTATAAGCTGAAGTATACAGAACCTTATCCATAAATAAATTTTGATCACCTCCGGTAATGTAAATTAATGTTGCTTTTTTTAAAGAGTCAATTTGAGGTTTACTTTGTAATTCTTTTTTAAAATTAAATGATTTTATTTTGTCAGGATTTATGCCAATTGCAACGAATTCTTTTTTAGCGTAATATGCGGCAGAATCGGGCTGCTCGCTCGCCATGGGCAGTATTGCGATAAAATTATCTTCTTTTAATCCACTAACATTTATTAGTTCCTGTAATAGCAATTTAGATTTTTTTCCACCCCCAATTATAAATAATTTTCCTTTGGAAGTATTTCTTATGTTTTTTTCTTTTTTGAAATTGTTTTGAGTTGCATAACTTTTCTGAGCTGATTTGCATGAAAGGCCAATCAGGGTGAGCAGGATCAATAATAATTTTACAGTTTTCATTTTTTTTAAAGATTAAATTCTTCTTCCTTATCCCAAATAAAAACTTTTTTCTCCTTATTTTTCTGACTCACATAACCTCTGTACATACCTTCAGAGTTATATGAAAAGCTAATACCTCCGTTTTTGTCTATTGCAATAACACCGCCATCTCCTCCTAAACCTGTTAAATGCTCTTTTATGGTAATGGTGGTAGCTTCATTCAAAGTCATGTTTCCGAATTCCATCATATTTGAGATTCTTGAAGCGACAGTTCCCCGAATGAAAAATTCTCCTACACCTGTACAGGAAACACCACAGGTTTGATTTTTGGCATACGTTCCACTTCCAATTATGGCAGAATCACCAATGCGTCCGTCTAATTTATTGGTCATTCCTCCCGTAGAGGTGGCTGCTGCAATATTCCCATATTGATCAATAGCAACAGCGCCAACAGTTCCCATTTTTAAATTCGTATGATCTAAGAATGTTGATGTTTCGGATATTTTTTTAGCTTCTTCAAGTTGTTCTTTTCTAAAAATAGTATCAAAATAATTATTTTCGACCATTTCATGTCCTGTTTCCCGGGCTAATTGGTCGGCTGCTTCTCCTGAGATCATTACGATATCTTTATTAAACAGTAGTGTTTTGGCAAATAATACCGGGTTTTTAATTTTTTGACTATTGGCTACAGCGCCAGCCTCAAGCGTTTCACCGTTCATTATAGACGCTTCCAGTAAATGTTTTCCAGATCTGGAATAAACGGCTCCTTTTCCGGCATTGAAATGAATGCTATTTTCTAAAGCCACAACAGCGGCACAAACGGCTTCAATTGCAGTTCCCCCTTTTGCCAAAACAGCTTCTCCCTTGTCAATACTGTTTTTTAAGTCATTTATAATTAGTTTTTTTTCTGATTCGGACAAGTTTTCTTCTGTTATTACTCCTGCACCTCCATGTATACAAAGGGCGTATGGTGTTTGTTTTGTCATTTTTATATTTTAAATAGTAAGATAAAATAGAGACTACCGATTTAAGCATTGTGAATAATAGAGGTCAGATCGGTAGCCTCAGTTTTGTGTATTTTAGTATCCGGGATTTTGTTCTATCATTCCCTTCGATACCGTTATTTCGTTTTGGGGTATAGGATAAACATTTCTAAACGTATCAATACCTAAAATGGTTTGCGCTTTGTTTAGTCGTACAACATCAAACCAGCGATGCCCTTCAAAACCTAATTCTCTCGCTCTTTCGCTTAAAAGAATAGTAACAAACGAATCAAAATCAGGAACGTCAGTCAGAAGGATAGGTTTTGCCGGTAACGCTCTGGCTCTAACTACATTTAAATCAATTAAAGCAGTCGTCAGATCTGTCTGATTTTTTCTTGCCAGTGCTTCGGCTCTGATAAGATATATTTCAGAAAGTTTGATAATAATGGCATTGGCATCAATTTCGCTATCGCGCGATCCGTATTTTTCAACAAAAACTACTTTGCCGGAATTATAATAAAGATTAGCTCTTGGGTCATTATCCATACTCATAGGCTTGAAATAACTGTTAAAATTTGCAGAAACTTCTGGTGGTGATATCGATAAAAATTCAGTTAAACTGTTACCGTCAATTCCTAGAAATTGCAATTCAAAAATAGCTTCACCTGACCCTTCTGTATCATAAATATCATTGTATCTGGCATTTAATTGATAGCTGCTATTAGAAATTACTTTTGTCGCATACAGAATAGCATTGTCATAATCTCCTTTGTACAGATATACTCTTGCCAGCAAAGCCTCAACAGCTGTTTTGGAAACTAAAAATCTATTGGCATTATTTTTTAATAAAGTTTGTGCCAGCGTAAGATCGTTAATAATTTGCTGATACGAAGCTGCAACGGATGATCGCGGTAGTAACAATGCGGTTTTAGCATCAAGAAATTGTGTGGAAACCGGAATGCCAAATTTTGAATTGGGTTTTGTAAATTCTCCAAATTGCCTCAAGGCATCAAAATGTCCTAAAGCTCTGAAAAATAAAGCGTTTCCTTTTGAATCATTATCCACAAGATTTAGTTCTTCCATCTGGCTCAGAATCAAATTACTTGCATTTACCAAGGCATAAACATCTACCCAATTATTTTGAATATAGGTATTAGAAGTAGGTACAATTGCTTTGTCTAATTGGGAAAAACGTTCCTGAAAACCTGTGGCATCGGCAATACCTCCGGTTAATTCCTGGGCCAGAATAAATTCGCCGCCATAATAAGTACCGCTTTGCATCTTGTCATAGAGGCCAACTACTGCAGATTTTAGAGAAATTAAATCTGTTATGGCTTGTTCGGAGCGAATTTCATCATCTAGTTTGGTTTCAAGTACATCATCACAACTTGTTGCAGAAATGAGGAGTAAACCACATAGCAAAAATGGAATATATATTTTTTTCATGATTTAGATTTTAAAATGTTGTGTTTAATCCTATTGTGAAAGTACGGGCCTGGCCAAGGGTTCCAAAATCTTCACCTTGTAAAATATTAAGGTCTTCCTGACTTGCAGTGTTGGTAGAAATTTCCGGATCAAAGCCTAAATAATCTGTAATTGTAAATAAATTTTGAGCCTGTACGTACAATGATAAATTGTTGAGGCCAATTGTTTTTATAAAGGTAGCAGGCAATTTGTAAGCAAGACTTAAGGTTTTTAGACGAACATAATCACCATCTTCCAGGAATTGAGTACTAAATCGCTGCATTTGCGTCGATCCTGTAGATGGTCTTGGTACATCTGTAATTTGTCCCGGCTCTCTCCAGTAATTGTCATATACTCTTTGGCTGATATTGGCATATGGAATATCGCTTTTGGTTAAACCAAAATTTTCATACACGTGTCTGCTTTGGTTAAAAATTTTGTTGCCGCCGGAAAACTGAAAATTAGCTGTCAAAGTAAAATTTTTATAGGTAACATTATTTGTCCATCCACCGAAATAGGTTGGTACGGCTCCTCCAACAATTTGTCTGTCATCAAAGTTGATGATTCCGTCTTTGTTTATGTCATCAAATATGGCATCACCGTTTTGAGGGTTAACACCTAAAAATTTAATTAAATATAAAGTGCTTGTTGCCTGACCTTCTTTTAAAATATGATTACGCCCCATAATTTCTCCATCATTTAAAAGACTTGTAATTTTATTGTCCAGTAGTGAAAGATTGAATCCGCTGTTCCATTTAAAATTCTCGCCATTAATAATGCTTGCATTTAAACTAAATTCAAAACCTTTGTTCTCTATGGCACCAATGTTTTGAAATACGTTTCCAAATCCTGTAAGTCCCGATACTTTAGATTGTAACAAGAGATCATCTGTTTGCTTATTAAAATAATCAACGGTCAGATTAATTCGGTTTTTAAATAAGCCCAAATCCACACCTATATTAAATTGTTTTGTTTTTTCCCAGCCTAAATCAGGGTTTTCTAAACGATTTGGTGCGATTCCCGGTGTACCATTATAATTAGCATTCAAAGTATAAGTACCTGTCCAGTTTGAACTTATTTCCTGATTGCCTGTAACTCCGTAGCTAGTTCTGATTTTGAAGTCGGATATTGCATTAATTTTAAAGAAACCTTCCTTGTTTACTCTCCATGCCAATGATCCGGAAGGGAAGTAACCATACTGATTATTTTCTCCAAAACGGGATGATCCGTCTGCTCTTAAAGTAAAAGATGCAATATATTTGTCATTGTAAACATAGTTTGCACGGCCAAAAAAGGATTGCAGACCATATTGGTTTTTTCCTGATGAACTTGCAATTATCGTACTTGCAGCAGAAATACTGGAAGAATTGTTAGTGGCGAAACCAACCCCGGACTGATCAGAAAATTTAGCTTTTGTTTCTTGTAATGTCCAGCCAAGAATGGCTCCAAAATCATGTTTTTCTCCAAATTTTTTAGTGTAATTTAAGGTGTTTTCCATCTGCCAGCTGGTTTCTTCATAGGTTGCATAGATAGCTTCACCGGTTTTAGATTTATTGGTTCCCGGCGGCACAAAAGAGTCTTCTACAAAATTGGAATACTCTAGTGATAGGGCTGTTTTAAATTTTAAATCCGGAATTATTTTCCACTCTACAAAATTAGAACCTTGCAAACGCGTAGATTGAGAAGTATTTTTATATTGGTTGGCAATTAATACAGGATTCTCAAGGGGCCACCAGGTATTGTATTTGAAAGGATTGGTGTAATCTCCATTTTCCTGATATAGCGGTGCTGTAGGATCCCAACCTTGCGCATTGATTACGACACCATATTCGTCATTCTCTCCAATTGTTCTCTGATGATTACTGCGATTGACAAAAAATGTAGTTCCGATCCTGAAGGCATCGTTGATTTCGTGATCAAGATTTACCCGGGTACTAAGCCTTTTGAATCCTTGTCCAATTTGAATTCCTTCCTGGTTATAATAATTTCCGCTTACAAAGAATTTAGTTTTTTCAGAACCGCCTTTTAGGCTAATATCAAGATTTTGTGTGATGCCCACTCTGAAAATTTCTTCAAAAATATTTGTATTTACGCCTTTTGAAGTATCAATCCAGTCAAAGTAGTCTTTTCCAAGACCATCAAATTCTGCGGCAGTATTAAAGAAGCTTTTAAAATTCTCACTACTTGCCATTTTAGGATAGTTTGTAATTTCTGAGAGTGCCGTATAATAATTTACGTCAAAGGTGCTTTTTCCTAATTTCCCTGTTTTTGTAGTAATTAATATCACACCATTTGCTCCTCTTGATCCGTAAATAGCTGCCGCGGCAGCATCTTTCAAAATAGTTAAAGACTCAATATCGCTTGGGTTAATATCTGCCAGTGGATTTACCGGTTGAATATTTGCGTTCAGTGAAGAATTATTTCTGGAAACCAGTGGAACTCCATCAATAATAAACAAGGGCTGACTACTTGCAGAAATAGAGGAGATTCCTCGAATGTTGATATTTATAGCACTACCGGGTGTTGCTGATGAGGAACTGATATTTACGCCGGGTGTTTGACCTTGCAGGGCATTTTCAAAACTCGAGGATGTTGATTGAGGTAAATCTTTTGTTTTTATAGTTTGAATACTGGAACTTACATCTTTTTTAGCTTGTGTTCCATACCCAATAATGACTACTTCATCCAGGTCCTGCCCCTGTTTTAGGTAGACTGTATAATTGCTATTGTTTGTTAAAGGAATTTTTACGGTTTTAAGACCTACATAGGAGGCCTCAATTGTTGTGCTGTTGGCCGGGATTTCTAATTTAAATTTCCCGTCAAAATCAGTTACGGTGCTATTATTAGAATTAGTTGCAATTATATTTACCCCAACCATCGGTTGATTAGATTCTTTTTCTAAAACAGTTCCGGTAATGGTTTTTTGGGCGTATGTTGATGTACAACAAAAGAGTACTAAAAACAATGTTATACTGCTATTGAATTTCATTTTATAAAGGTTTAAATTTTTATACAAGAGATAAATAAGTATACTTTACTAAACCAAATGAAATAGGGGAAGTATTGATACTAATGAAATTTATTAACGATTATAAAATGTAGTTTAACAATTAAAAATTGGTTGCAGACCTTTTAGATAAAAAGATTTACAATCAATTATGTACAGCGATAGATTGGTTAGGTTCATAGTTTTTTTGGTAAGAAATAAAATAATACGAATTCGATTCTGTAACTAAAAACTCAAAGTAGTGAGTTTAAGTTTAGAATTTTATCTTCAGCAATTAAAGATTGGCTGAAGGCCTCTTAAGGAAAGAGATTTTGTCGCTATTATTTTGTTTTTTCTTTTCAAAACCAGAAAGGATATTATTAGATCATAAAAGTATAAAAAAAAGTGAAACAGCAAAAAAATATATGTTATTTTTTTAAATAATTTTCACTTATTTGATTAATTGTCTGATTTATATTGATTAGTTTGTGTTTTTTGATAAGATATATTTAATCATGTGATTTGTATTCAGGCGTTTGATTACTGCTACTCTGTATCAGCTCTTAAGGAAATTAAAAAGCTTGAAAATTCTGTGCAGACTATAATTGAAGAATATAACTCTGCATTTTTTAATTATTATGAAAAGCTTATCATCAACAACTATTTTATACATTTTATTCTCTTATTGATTTATTGTTTTGTCTTCATTTTCTATTCTTTTACCCCCCTTATTTAATTATGATCTTCTTTTATTTTTATACAAGTAACTGAAATTTAGTCAGGTATGAAAATTGTAAAAAAAGGTTAAAATTTTATTTTGTTTAATTTTTTTGAAATTTAGTTAAACAAAATTAATTAACTTAGCGATATAAATTATAAAAAATATCTTATGAAAACAATCAAAATTAAATTACTTATTTTTTTAGCTTTAATTGCTTTAGTTAGTATTTCATGTAACAATGATGATGATACCCCATCACAACAACCTCAAACAATCGCATCAATTGCTAAAGCAAACCCTAATCTTAGCTCTTTGGTTGCTGCTTTGGAAAAAGCAGGTCTCACTGCCACATTAAATTCCTCCGGTTCTTATACCGTTTTTGCACCTACTAATACGGCTTTTAGTGCTTTTTTGTCTGCTAAAGGTTATGCTAATCTTGATGCAGTCCCTGTAGCGGCTTTAAATGAAATATTACTCAATCATGTTTTAAGTACAAAAGTCAAATCAACTGAAATTACAACTGGTTATGTTAAAACTTTAGCCAAGGGAGGCGCATCCGCTACAAATACAATCAGTATGTATATTGAAAAAGGTACAGCTGTTGATATTAATGGAGGAAAAACGAATGGGGGTGGTACAGTAACAACTGCAGACATTGAAGCCTCGAACGGAGTCATTCATATTGTTGACGGCGTTATTGGACTTCCTACTATTGTGAATCATGCCATTGCCAATAAGAATTTTACAACTCTGGTAGCGGCCCTGACCTATAATCCTGCATCGGGTTTTGCAGGCATATTATCGGGAACAGCCAGCTCACCTTTTACTGTTTTTGCTCCTACAAATGCGGCTTTTACCAGTTTTTTAACTGAGACTGGATTTTCAGGACTTGCTGCTATTCCGGCAAATGTTCTGGAAACAACTTTAAAATACCATGTTGTTGCCGGGGCAAATGTGCAATCAGCTTTAACAAACGGGCAGGTTGTAAGTACTTTTGCAGCACAAAACTTTACAATTGGCCTGACTGGCGGCGCAAAAATTACAGATGCAAGCGGCAGAGTAAGTAATATTGTTGCTACAGATGTGCAATGTTCAAATGGAATAATTCATGCAATTGACAAAGTTTTATTGCCTAAATTTTAATTACAGTAAAACTGTATTTCAAGCGGGTATCAAAAAGTAAAATTTGAATCTTTTTTAATAAAGCGATTAAGTTAAAGTTTATTTTTCTTAATCGCTTTTTTAGCATCAATTGGGATGAAAAAAGGGAGAAATCATTTTTGGAGGTTCAATGGTTCTGTCGCATTTGGGAATAACTTTATCTTTATAATTTTAAACCCATCGAAAAATGAATACCAAAGGTCATTGTTATCCAAAGTCTATTATTTTGCAAGCAGTATATTTTAAGCTTAGCTTTACCTTTTAGATGAAATTGAAATGCTATTAGGTTAAATACTCTTACCATTCCCTAAAAAGTATAAACCACCAAGAGCCATTGTCTTTGGTGGTTTTTTTTTATAAAGTTAATTTTAATTTAGTTTTGACTATTTATACTTAATGTTAATAATGTCGGATGTCATATTAGTAGTTCTAGTATAATGACCATAACGTATCTCCAGAGTATTCCAGTGTTTAAGACCAAAAATTCCGTTAAGGGGAGTAAATTTCATTCTCATTCCATATTGATTACTTCCTGTAGTTGCTTATAATACAAATTAGAGTTTTCCTGATAGAAAGGATAATATCCCACCCGTAAATATTCTTCAAATAAGGGTAAAGCTTTGAACCGTGAATTCGTTACTGTAATCCATTTTTGAAAATATAAGTTTTGCTCTGATAAATGCATAAATTATATTTTTTAATTGTTACGTTTTTGAATGTTCTTTTTATTTAAAAAATAAAAATGTATACTTGTTGTCGATTTAACCATAAGTTAGGATGAAATATTTTCGATAGTCAATTGAGAATATTTTTGATCTAAGAATTTACTTAAACCATAATTTAGATGATTACTAAAATGAAGAAAAACTATTTTTTACTTTTTTTATTGCTTCTGGCTTCCTTGTCAGGAAAAACACAAAATGTATGGAAGAATGTTCAGATAGGTGGAGTGGGTTTTGTCTCTGGAATAATTACCAGTAAAAATGATGCAGATTTAAAATATGCCAGAACTGATGTTGGCGGTGCTTACAGATGGGATGCTGCGAATAAAAAATGGATCTCTTTGCTGGATTGGCTAAGTATAAATCAGGTTGGTTATTTTGGCGTTGAATCATTGGCAATAGATCCACAAAATAATAATGTGGTCTACTTATTGGTTGGAACCAGTTATTTTAATAATGGAAAAACGGCTATTTTAAAATCCACAAATAAAGGAAATACATTTACTGAAATTGAAGTGACTTCTAAATTTAAATCACACGGTAATGGTATGGGGCGTTCGAATGGTGAACGTTTAGCTGTTGATCCAAATAATTCGAATATTATTTATTGCGGAACAAGAAACAATGGTATTTTTCAAAGTATTGATGCCGGTTTGACTTGGAATAAGTTGTCGGGTTTTCCAGTTACGACAACTTCAAATGCAAATGGGGTATGTTTTGTTGTTTTGGATCCGGCTTCGGTTTCAGGAGGTAAAACACAAACTATTTATGCGGGGGTTTCACAAGTTGGAGCCTCTAATCTATACAAAAGTCTTGATGGCGGAATTAGCTGGACTGCTGTTTCAGGAGCCATAACATCTTATATGCCGCAGCGTGCTGTTTTAGATTCAAATCGATCTTTATTGATTACTTATGCTGACTTGGAAGGACCATGGAACGGAACCCAAGGAAAAATATCAAAATTAAGCAGTACAGGAATTTTTACAGATATTACGCCGGCTGGTATTACAAGGCCGTTTGGAGGTATTGATGTAGATCCGGCAAATCCACAACGATTAATCGCTTCAACGACAAACACATGGTCGTTCCAATATACCACTTCTGGGGGGAAAGCTGTATATGGTGATCATTTTTATGTAAGTACAGACGGAGGAACTAATTGGAGGGATTTAGTTGGTAATTCCGGATTTTCTTTTGAAACTAATGGCTGTACATGGGTTACCGGTCAGTCAATACACTGGGCAACAGATTTTAAATTTAACCCGGCAAATACAGCTCAGGCAAGTATTGTTTCAGGAAACGGGCTTTTTACTTGCGATGATATTAATGCAGTTAAAACTACCTGGAAATTTGATGCAATCGGTATTGAAGAATCAGTTCCTTTAGATTTAATAAGTATTCCATCTGGTCCGTTAATGAGTGTAATTGGGGACTTTGACGGATTTAAACATACAGATGTAACTGTTTTTGCTCCGCAACATGCTCCAGCTATGGGTACTTCAACTTCTATTTCGTATGCTGCAGGAAACACAAACAAAATTGTGAGGTTAGGGGAGTTTATGTATTATTCTGGAAATCAAGGTGCGACATGGACCAAAACTACATCGGGCTTAATGGGACAAAAAGGCAGGGCAGGCTTGTCTTATGATGGTAATACCATTTTGCATTGTCCTGCCGGTTCAAAAAGTACATATCGTTCTGTTGATAACGGAACTACATGGACAACCTGTAAAGGTATAAGTGTTAGTGATGCAATCCCGGTTTCTGATCAGGTAACCAATAATAAGTTTTATGTTTATGATCAATCAACAGGATTAATGATGATTAGTACTGATGGAGGGGTAAATTTTGCTTCTGCAGGTAATGCCGGTTCAGGAGGTTCACAATTAATTCGAACTGTTCCGGGTAATGGAGGACACATGTGGATTGCAATGAATGGCGGCGGTTTAAAACGTTCAATTGATGGTGGTCTTACTTTTGTTGTTCCTTCAGCAAATGTAACAGCTGCGTCAGCTATAGGTATTGGTAAAGCAGCTCCAGGAAAAACATATCCTTCTATATATATTTGGGGAACAGTAAATGGAGTTACCGGTGTGTTTCGTTCTATTGATGAAGGTGTTACATGGCTTCGTATAAATGATGATGCTTATGAGTTTGGCGGAACAGGAAATGGTAATTTTGTAATTGGTGATATGAATACTTTTGGCAGGGTTTATATGAGTACCGTAGGAAGAGGAATTGTTTACACCGACAACGATGCAAATCTTGGGATTTCTGATAACGAATTTAAGAATGATACTCAGATATTCTCTGTAAAAGCGCATCCTAATCCAATGAAAGATTATGTGGTATTAGAACTGCCTGATTATACAAACGGAACTCGGGTTAATATTCAGGTTTATGATTTATTAGGGAAATTGATAAAGCAAGATATGTATACGGTTTCAAATAATACTGTGACATTGTTCTCTGATGATTTATCAAATCAACATGGTGTATTATTGGTAAAAGTAAAAACCAGCAACGGAGAATCAGGTATTGTAAAAATTATAAAATAAAAAGACCTTTTTTGAATTGGTTGATTAAAAAACTAAGAGGTTGTCTGAAAAGACGACCTCTTAGTTTTGGTAATGTATCAAATGTGTTGGTGACTAATTTATATCATCTAAGATTCGCAGAAAACCAACTATTTATAGTATTATCGCAGTCAAAAACTAAACAACCTTCGGGTTGTTTTTTAGTTTTATAATGTCTTAAATCGAAAAAAATGAACTTAAACCGGGCTAAGTGTTACAGATGTGTTGGTGAAATAAAAAACATGATAAAATATGGAAAAACAAAGTCATGTAATCAAAGATATATTTGTCAGTTTTGCAGGAAAACAAGGGTTGAAAATTATGCTTACCGAGCTTACAAACCTCATATAGATGGAAGTATCGTTCAATTGACGGAAGAAGGCTTAGGAATAAGAAGTACAGCAAGAATATTAAAAATATCAACTACAACATTATTGAAAAGGATTGTGTCAATTATCAGAAATGTCACCAAACCAATTATCAGTAAAGGAAAAACTTATGAAGTTGATGAGTTGTGTACTTACATAAGACATTAACGAAATTTTATCTGGCTGGTTTATGCTTTGGAAAAGAATTCTAAAAATATTGTAAATTTCAATGTTGGAAAACGAACCAATAAAACGCTCAGTCGTGTTTTAGATACTTTGAAATTATCAGAAGCGAAAAAAATCTTTACAGACAGACTAAAAAACTGCAGATATTTGATTGACGAGAAATTATATTCTGTAAAACGTTTCGGCACCAATCATATTGAAAGGAAAAATTTGACACTCAGAACTCATCTTAAACGACTAAACCGTCGAACAATTTGTTATAGTGAAAGTTTGGTAGTTTTGATTGCTATTTTAAAAATTTACTTTTGGTTTTAAGTTTAGTAAGTTAACTTGTTTTGGGATTAACTTAACGGTACCTGAACCAACTTTCCTTTAAAACCAGGTTGATTTTATTAAAAAAAAATAAAACAAGATTTTTCTAATCGTAAAAAAGGCTGAGAAATCTAGATTTCTCAGCCTTTTACTTTTATCTTGTAGCGGGAACGGACTCGAACCTTTTAACAAAATAAAATAGCTAAAATAAAAACAGCGTATATAGAGTTTCGAACCTAAGCTTAATACAGTTTCGAACCTAAACTCGCCAGACTTTGGTTTTGTTGGATTTCTAGTTTTCAAAATACTCATGTGCCACTATTCTGCCACAAAACTTAGATTGGTGAAATATCTTTAAAAACCGCCTTAACTTTTTGTGGCAAAAACGGTATGCACTCCAATTCCGATGGTGTTGCGGAGGTAGTGTCGCAGATTGCCAAGGCACAGCATCTGTCAGAGGCCAA
Source organism: Flavobacterium circumlabens (assembly GCF_004345565.1). Taxonomy (GTDB): domain Bacteria; phylum Bacteroidota; class Bacteroidia; order Flavobacteriales; family Flavobacteriaceae; genus Flavobacterium; species Flavobacterium circumlabens. The sequence goes on from NZ_SLWA01000014.1 coordinate 70,586, forward strand.
AATGAAAGAACTTATTATACAAAATACCAATCCAACCTCACTTCTGCAGCGTTTTATTAATCCCTCTGAAATCGCTAACATGGCAGTGTATCTCTGCAGTAATTTAGCCTCAGCAACCAACGGAGCAGTTACAAGAGTAGATGGCGGTGTGCTAACACGCTATAATAATTATGAATTAACAATCTTCAAATAACAAAAGTATGCCAATTAAAGGTCAAAAATTGAAGAATCTCACGGGAGACGTGTATAAATTGCAGTTATGTCCAATTGTTTTTTATGCTTTAAGCGATATAGAATTCTCTTTTTATTGATTATCAATTGATAATATAAGTTTGTGTTGCGTCCAGCTTAATTGCGGACGCAATTGGAAATTATAAATTAGTTTTCAATATGATGTTATGCCTGCTTATTTCTCTATCAGAATCATTTGAGACAGGATGTTACTTTTCATTTGATTTTTTTCATCTGGCTGGGCACCGCCAATAGCAAGCTTAACTTTACCTTCGTATTGCTGTAAATTTCCTTCGGAAGTAACATAAGAAAGGTCTTCGGGAGAAAGATTAAAAGTGACGGTCTTGCTTTCGCCTGGTTTTAAATTAAAACGTTCAAATCCTTTTAGGCTTTTCAGTGATGCTTTTACAGCCGGATTCTGATTGATGATATACAATTGGGCCACTTCTTCGCCTTCTGTTTTGCCGGTATTGGTTATTTTTACCGAGACCGGAACAGTTTCATTCTTTTTTATTTTAGAAGGAATAGTTAATTGATCATATTTAAAAGAAGTATAGCTCAAACCATAGCCAAAACCAAAAAGCGGACTCGCCTTAAAATAGCGATAAGTTTTGTTGTTCATGCTGTAATCAACAAAAGCAGGCAAGTCTGAATCGCTTTTGTAAAAAGTTACAGGTAGTCTGCCCGCCGGATTATAATCTCCAAATAGAATATCAGCGACTGCAGTTCCTGTTGCCTGACCTCCGTACCACGCATTCAGCACTGCAGGAATGTTTTCTGCTTCCCACGGAATTGCGATGGCACTTCCTGTCATCATTACAAAAACGACTGGTTTTCCTGAGACTTTTAGCGCTTTCATTAATTGAGTTTGTACTTCAGGAAGCAGGATAGAGGTACGGTCACCACCAGAAAAGCCTGGAAAATTAACCGGCATTTCTTCGCCTTCGAGCTGAGGTGATATTCCGCCAACAAATATAAAAGTATCGGCATCTTTGTTTCGGTCTGTTAATTTCGCAAAATCAGTTTTTACAAAATTTCCGGTACGTAAGGCTACGTTTGCTTTTCCTTCGCCCTGCCAGTATTCTAAAACTAGCTTATAAACTGTATTTTTTTTGGTAGTTAATTGAAATGTTTTTTCTCCCCATCTGTTTTTTTCCATGCGTTAATCACTTCCTTTCCATCAATTAAAAAACGGTAGCCATCGTCAGCGCTGAGTTCAAATGTAATCGAGCCATCATTGTCTGCTGTAAAATTTGTAGTATAACGGGCTGAGAAATGATTGGCCTTAATGTTTTTCAGAACAGCTTCACCTTCCTGCCAAAAGTTATTAATTTCCGGTTCAATTCGTGCCGCAGCAGGATTTCCGGACAAATCAACATTGTCAAAATATTCTGCTTTAAACCCCGCTTTTCCTTCGTAATGATATTGATTTTTTAGATTTTGATATACTAACAAAGTATCATTGGTAAAATTAATAGCTTGCTCATAAACAACTTCCGTATTATTTCCCAGCTTTTCTTTGATGCCATTTAAAACCGTTGTCAATTTACTGGGAGTTCCATTTTAATTTCCTAATATTGAAATAACATTATCTGCATTGGGACCAAGAACAACAATCTTTTTTAATTTTTTGCTCAGCGGCAATATATCTTTTTCATTGCGCAGTAAAACCATTGATTCTCTGGCCATTTTTAACGCATGCTGACCATGCTCAGGGCTTTCGAGAACCGATGCAGGTGTCTGCGCATATTTAACCATGGCAACAGGATCAAACATTCCGAGTCTGAAACGGATCATAAAGAGCCTTTTAACAGAAATATCAATTTGTTTTTCACTGATTTTTCCATGTTGCACTGCCTGAACCAAAGCTTTGTAAGCATCTGTACCACAGTCAATATCAGTGCCATGAAAAACAGCATCTGCTGACGCTGATTCGGCATCAGGGTGCGTTTTATGGTTCTTAAAAAAGTCGTCAATTGCCCAGCAGTCTGAGGTTACGTAACCATCAAATTTCCATTGATTACGTAAAATATCTGTCATCAGAACGTCATTGGCGCAGCACGGCTGTGTTCTAAAGGCATTGTAAGCACACATCACGCCCGCTACTTTTGAGTCTGTTATTAATTTTTGAAAAGCAGGAAGATAAGTATCCCAAAGTTCATAAGGCGTTACGTCAACATCAAAGGTATGTCGCAACGATTCCGGACCGCTGTGTACGGCATAATGTTTGGCACATGCCGCTGCTTTTAAATATTTAGGATCGTCTCCCTGAAGTCCTCTCACAAATGAATCACCCAAAATACTCGTTAGATAAGGATCTTCACCATAGGTTTCCTGTCCGCGTCCCCAGCGTGGATCGCGAAAAATATTAATATTCGGTGTCCAATAGGTAAGTCCCATATAACGCTCATTTGTTCGGTTTAATTCTAAGGCTTTATTATAAATCGCTCTTCCTTCTAAAGCTGAATAATCGGCCATTTTAAAAAGCGCATTTTTATCGAATGTTGCCGCCATAGCAATGGCCTGCGGGTAAACTGTTGTTTTAAAGGGAGTTCTGGCTACACCATGTAAGGTTTCATTCCACCAGTCATAGGCAATTATTCCCAAACGAGGAATTGCAGGAGCTGAGTTCAGCATTTGAGACACTTTTTCTTCCAGTGTCAATCGGCCCACGAGATCATTTACCCGTTCTTCAAAAGAGAGGTTAGGATCCTGAAATAAAAATTTTCCTGATTTTTCTTGTCCAAAGCAAAAACAGGTGATAAAAAGTAATAAAAGGTATCTGGATTTTGGTGATTTCATAAACTTTTTAGTTTTTAATATTAAAAATGCAGCATTATAAATTTAAGTAAAAAAAAACAACCGATTGTGTAAAGAAATAACTTTTTTTAAAATAAAAAAATTATGTTTGGTGAAATATTTAAAAAAGGATATTGTATCAGGCAACCAATTAGCGGTTTGCAATATGCAAAATCCGTACAGAATGTATTAATATATCATTAAAATAATTACATTTACGATCTTAGTATTATAATGATGGAAGAACACAGACATGTAACGATATATGATATTGCAGAGAAGCTTAATCTTGCGACATCAACGATTTCAAGGGCTTTAAAAGATCATCATACTATTAGTGATAAGACCATTAAAAAAGTTAAGCAGACGGCGAAGGAAATGGGGTTTGTTCCCAATACTCTGGCGGCAGGTTTGCGTGGCAACACATCAAAAACTATTGGTATTTTAATTCCAACCATAACACAGCCTTTTTTGTCTTCTTTAATCAGTGGTATCGAAATTACGGCTCAAAAATCTGAATATTCAGTTATTATTATGCAGTCGCATGATTCCTACGAAATGGAAGTGAATCTGGCTAAATCTTTATATAGTAACAGAGTAAGCGGAGTGATCTGCTCTCTTGCCATGGAGACGAAGGATACATCTCATTTTAAACAATTTTCTAATAATAATATTCCCCTTGTATTTGTAGACAGAGTTCCCAGAGATTATGATACGTTTCGTGTAGTAATAAATAATTACCTGGCGGGCTACAAAGCAACGAAACATCTTATTGAACAAGGCTGTAAAAGAATTGCACATTTAACTGCGGGATCAGAATTTGGTACACTTTATAATGAGCGAAAAAGGGGATATGTCGATGCTTTATTAGAACACGAACTTCCTATCGACGATAAGCTCATTATAAATCTAAAGGAAATGACTTATGAAGATGGGGTAAAGGCCTGTAATCAATTATTTGATTTAAAAACGCGTCCCGATGGTCTTTTTGCGCCCGGAGATATTTTGGCTGTAAGTGCCGTACAGACAGCTAAAAAAAGAGGAATTAAAATACCGGAAGAGTTTGCTGTTATTGGTTTTAACGACGATCCAATCTCTAAAATTATTGAACCCAATATCTCTACTATAACGCATCCAGCCGAAAAAATGGGGAAAGCGGCAGCAGAACTTATTATTAAAAATTTAAAATCGGTGAAGGAAGAAGATGCTAAAGAAATTACATTTTTAAACACACAAGTTCTTATACGTGAATCCTCCAGGAGAATATAATATTCTCTTTTTAAATATACTGTAAACCTGTTAATTTAAATATTGGCAGGTTTTTTTATGTCAAATTCTCTTATAATTCTTTTGCTGAGAATTTCATTTTCTATTTATAAATAAGATGATTAGAATTAAAAAAATCAATTTTTATTTTTTTATTCCCATATTTTTGTATTTTAGCACAACCGATTGCAATTAGCTTATTTTTTTATAAAATTATATTTTTTAGCACTTTTTTTGCTAATTATAATCATTTTGAATAGAATTTGTGATTTGCACTTTAATATTAAATTGATAGAAAAGCAAAATGGCACATCTTAAAAATAAACTTCTCCAATTTATCTCCCTATTTTTTATAGTTTGCTGGTCTTCATCAGCTCAAAAAGATTATAAATTATGGCTGCAATACAATAAGGTTGCTAACGCCAATTTAAAAACAGAATACCTTGCTGCTATTAAAGAAATTGTTTCTCTGGAAAAATCAGGGACTGTAAAAATTGTCTTTACAGAATTGCAATCAGGTTTAGAGGAAATGTTAGGAAAGAAATTTGAAAATAATTCAGTAATTACGGGAGATCATAACATTATTATCGGTTCAAAAGAATTTCTAACTCCTGAAATTCAAAAGGAAATCGGGAATTTCGATCAAATAAATGACGAAGGTTTTATCCTTAAATCCATTTCGATAAAAAACAAAAAACAACTTGTCATTACAGGAAAAAAAGATATTGGCGTATTATATGGCGTTTACAATTTCCTGAGATTGATTCAAACCCACAAATCCATTAAAAATTTAAACGTTACTGATTCACCTATAACAAACATCAGAATCTTAAATCATTGGGATAATTTAGACAGAACTGTAGAGCGGGGTTACGCCGGATTTTCGTTATGGAACTGGCAAAAATTGCCTGATTTTATCGATCAGCGCTATATCGATTATGCCAGGGCGAATGCCTCAATCGGGATTAACGGAACGGTTTTAACGAATGTAAATGCAAACGCTCTAATCCTGACGCCTCAATATTTAGAAAAAGTTGAAGCTTTGGCTAATGTTTTCAGACCATACGGAATAAAAGTCTATTTAACCGCACGATTTTCGGCACCAATAGAAATTGGAGGTTTAAAAACAGCCGATCCCAAAGATACGCAAGTCATTACCTGGTGGGAAAATAAAGCCAAAGAAATTTATAAAAGAATTCCTGATTTTGGAGGGTTTCTGGTAAAAGCAAATTCAGAAGGACAACCCGGACCGCAAAATTATAACAGAGATCACGTAGATGGCGCCAATATGCTGGCCAATGCTGTTGCCCCTTTTGGAGGTGTCATTATGTGGCGTGCTTTTGTCTATTCTGAACATGATGCAAACGATCGTGCCAAACAGGCTTACGCCGAATTTGTGCCTTATGATGGAAAATTTAAAGACAATGTAATTGTTCAGGTAAAAAACGGAGCAATTGATTTTCAGCCTCGTGAACCTTTTCATCCCATGTTTGGCGCGATGCCAAAAACACCTTTGATGATGGAATTTCAAATCACTCAGGAATATTTGGGTTTTAGCACACATCTGGTTTTTCTGCCCAAATTATTTCACGAAGTTTTAGAATCAGATACCTATCAAAAAGGAAAAGGGACAACTGTCGCTAAAGTTATTGACGGTTCTTTAACAAAAACAAAACTAACCGGAATTGCCGGAGTTTCTAACATTGGGAATGATTTAAACTGGACGGGACATCCCTTTGCGCAGGCAAATTGGTACGGCTTTGGAAGATTGGCCTGGAATCCGTATTTAGACTCGGAAACCATTGCTGATGAATGGCTGCGATGCACTTTTTCTAACGATGTAAATTTTATAAAACCGGTAAAAGAAATGATGATGCAATCACGGGAAGCCGTTGCAAGTTATATGACACCGCTTGGTTTGCATCACATTATGGATACGGGACATCATTACGGTCCCGGGCCGTGGGTTTCAAATTTGTCAAGACCAGAATGGAATCCCGTTTATTATCACAAAGCCGATAAAAACGGAATTGGTTTCGACCGCTCCAAAACCGGAACCAATGCTACAGCACAATACGCTCCCGAAGTTCAAAAAATGTTTGATAATCTCGAAACCTGTCCTGAAAAGGATTTGTTATGGTTTCATCATGTTTCCTGGGATTATAAATTAAAAAATGGTCAGACACTTTGGAATGGTTTGGCATTGAAATATCAGGAAGGCGTAAATCAGGTAGCAGCAATGAAAAACGTCTGGAATAAATCGCAAAAATATGTTGATGATGAACGTTTTACGGAGGTTCAGATGTTGCTGGAAATTCAGCATAAAGAAGCAAAATGGTGGCGGGATGCATGTTTGCTCTATTTTCAGCAATACTCAGAAAGGGAATTACCTTTAGGGGTCGAAAAAGCAACACAGTCTTTAGACTATTTTAAATCATTGAAATTTCCTTTTGCACCAGGAAATTAATATTCAAATTAAAGAAAATATGAGTACAAAAACAGCAATTGTAACCGGAGGAAATTCGGGTTTGGGATTTGCAACAGCAAAAAAATTATGTGATAACGGTATTAAAACCTATATAATCGGAAGGTCAAAAGAAAAAACAGAAGAGGCTTGCAAAGAAATTGGCGAAAATGCCATTCCGGTTATTTATGATCTAAATAATTTGGGCGGAATTCCGGAAATGATTGAAAAGTTAACTAAAGAAAACCCAATTGATATTTTGGTAAACAACGCCGGAATCAATCTGAAAAAAGAATTTACCGATGTTACCGATGAAGATTTTTTATCTGTAATTCATACCAATCTTTTGAGCGTTTTTGCTGTAAGTAAAGCCGTTGTGAAAAACATGAAAGAAAAAAACGGAGGAAGTATCGTCAATATCAGTTCGATGGCATCGCAATACGGAATTCCAAAAGTAATTGCATACTCGGCCAGTAAAGGCGCGATCGAATCGATGACCAGAGCAATGTCCGTAGAATTGGCGCCTTTTGGTATTCGTGTCAATTGCATTGCGCCGGGATTTATCAAAACTAAAATGTCTTCTGCGGCACTTGATAACGATCCTGAAAGAAAAAATAAAGTGCTTGGGAGAACGCCGATGGGCTTTTTGGGAGAACCATCAGACATTGCAGATGCCGTTTATTATTTCGCCCTTAGCGAATCAAAATACACAACCGGAACCGTTTTGCCAGTTGATGGTGGAAATAGTATTGGGTTCTAATTGTCTCGGCGAGTATTATAGCTTTGTCAAAGTTTTCACATCACAAAGTAAGTTATGTGTCTATGTGGTTAAAATAATTCAGCACAAATAAAGAATAATGGTATGATAAAAATGCAGCAAACGATGCGTTGGTTTGGGCCTCAGGACAACGTAAGTTTATTAGATATAAAACAAGCCGGAGCAACTGGAGTTGTTACGGCTTTGCATCAGATTGCTGTAGGAGAAATCTGGACACTTGAAGATATTAAGGAAAGACAGCAAATTATTAAAAATGCCGGACTTGAATGGGCAGTAGTAGAAAGTCTGCCGGTTCATGAAGAGATCAAACGCGCCACCGGAAATTATTTAAAATACATTGAAAACTATAAAATAAGTATCAGAAACCTGGCAGATTACGGTATTAAGATCATCACGTATAATTTTATGCCAATTTTAGACTGGGTTCGGACAGATCACAATTTTATTAATGAAGACGGAAGTAAGGCACTTTTATACAATCAGGATGCTTTTACTTATTTTGATGTTTTCCTGTTGAAAAGACCAAATGCTGAAAATGATTATTCTGCAAAAGAGAAAGAAAATGCATTACAGTTTGGAAATAAACTTTCAGAAGATGAAAAAGCATTATTATTTAAAAATGTTTTATTAGGGTTACCGGGAAGTAAAAGCAACTTTACAGCAGAACAAATTCTTTCTTTATTAGATAATTACGCCAATATTGATAATGAAAAACTAAGAGAAAACCTGATCTGCTTTTTAGCAGAAGTTGCTCCGGTCGCTGCTGCATATGATGCTAAGCTGGCCATACATCCTGATGATCCGCCGTTTTCAGTTTTAGGTCTGCCCCGAATTGTTTCTACGGAAGAAGATATTAAAACCCTATTGCTTGCAGTTCCATTCAATTCAAATGGACTGTGTTTTTGTACAGGTTCTTTGGGAGCAAATCCGAAAAATAATCTGGAAAGAATTATTGATGATTGCGGAGACCGGATTCACTTTTTGCATCTTCGGAACACTTTCCGCGAAAGCGAAACTATTTTTAGGGAATCAGAACATTTAAAAGGCGATACAAAAATGGAAACGATTGTCGAAAAAATTCTACTGCTAATGAATGCCAGAAAAATAAGTTTGCCAATGCGTCCTGATCACGGTTTTTTACACGAAGTGGATAAAGAAAAAGAAACCTATCCCGGTTATTCTTTGACAGGAAGATTAAAAGGTCTTGCCGAATTAAGAGGATTAGAAGCGGGTATAGCTTACAAACTAAAAGAATTGATATAAGCCTATCTGTTTTAGGAATTAATAATTACTACTAACCTTAAACCAATAAAAATGAGATTAATTAACCGCTCTTTACTGCTCTTGTCTGTTGTAATTTTAAGCAGCTGTAATGCAAAAAAAGAAAAAGAAAAAAATGCTGTTTCTTTAAAAGACAGCTATAAAAACGATTTTTATATCGGGACTGCCCTGAGCGCTGATCAGATTGAAGAAAAAAATGCCAAAGAAGACTCATTGATCCAGAATGAATTTAATGCGATTACGGCAGAAAATATCATGAAATCGATGTTTATTCATCCGCAAAAAGACAAATATGATTTTGCTCTTGCAGATAAATTTGTGGCGTATGGTAAAAAAAACAAGATGTTTATTCATGGTCATACTTTAATATGGCACAGTCAGCTTGCACCATGGATCGAAAAAATTAAAGACAGCACAGAAATGCGCGCTTTTATGAAAGATCATATTACGACGATTGTTTCTAAATACAAAGGCAAAGTAGATTCGTGGGATGTGGTGAATGAAGCTTTAAACGAAGACGGAACTTTAAGAAAATCAATTTTTTTAAATACACTTGGCGAAAAATATCTTTCAGATGCTTTTAAATATGCCGCAGCGGCAGATCCAAAAGTAGATTTGTATTACAATGATTATAATAATGAAGAACCGGCCAAAAGAGCTGGAAATGTTGATTTGATCAAAAAAATAAAGGCAGCCGGCGGTAAGATTGATGGTGTTGGGATTCAGGCCCACTGGAAATTGACTTATCCGTCATTAGAAGAAATTGAAAAAAGCATTTTAGAATATTCGGCGCTTGGTGTTAAAGTTGCTTTTACGGAACTTGATATTTCTGTACTCCCAAATCCAAAGGATTTAAATGGCGCTGATGTAAATCAGAATTTTGAAGGAGATCCTAAAATGAATCCGTATCCTAAAACGCTTCCGGATTCTGTACAGGTTAAACTTGCAGCACGTTATGCTTCTATTTTTAAATTATTTTTAAAACATAAAGACAAAATTAGCCGCGTAACATTTTGGGGTGTTCATGATGGGCAATCGTGGTTAAACGACTGGCCTGTAAAAGGAAGAACAAATTATCCATTGTTATTTGATAAAGACTTAAAACCCAAAAAAGCATATAACAGTGTAATACAATTAAAAGAAATAAAACAATAAAATTTGTGCCGTAAAAAAGTTTTTTTTGCGAAGTACACAACCGAATGTGTGTTTTGTTTTATATAATGAAATAATTAAAAATCGACTTGCAAATCCTCTTTTTTTATATAATTTTACACAACCGATTGTTTTACCGTGTACTGGTTTAAAACATCACATAACTATCCGGAATTAGAAAAAGAAAGATAATTTAAAGCCAAAATAACCACCTAAATAATGAATTACATTTCACAAAAATTATCCATTAAAGAAAAAATCGGATACAGCTTAGGCGACTTGGCGGCAAATCTTGTTTTTCAGACATTAATGACCTACCTCGCTTATTTTTATACTGATATCTACGGATTATCTCCAACAGATTCTTCTATAATTATGCTGGTAGTAGGCTTGATTGCTGCTTTTGTATTTAATCCAATTATCGGTGTTTTGGCAGACAGGACCCGCACAAAATGGGGAAAATTCAGGCCTTGGATTTTAATAACCGCAATTCCACTTGGTGTCATTGCTTTACTGGCTTTTACAACACCAAATTTTTCCTATCACGGAAAAGTAATTTACGCCGTTATCACTTATACATTATTGCTGCTTTTTTATGCCAGTAATAATTTACCATATTCTGCTTTAAGCGGTGTTATAACAGGTGATATGGGCGAAAGAAACAGTATGTCATCTTATCGCTTTGTGGCCGTAATGTTTGCGCAGTTTTTTGTTCAGGTTTTTATGCTTGGCATTATTAAAAGTGCCGGAAATGGTGACAAAGCCATTGGTATCGAAAAAGTAATGACTGTTTTAGCAATCATTGGAACGATCATGCTGTTAATCACATTCTTAACTACAAAAGAACGTATTATTCCAAAGCCGGAACAAAAATCAAGCATTAAAGAAGATTTGAGTGATTTAATGAAAAACAAGCCCTGGGTAATTATGCTGATTCTTACCACATTAGTATTCATTACTTTGGCAATGAAAGGCGGTTCCTATGTATATTATTTTGAAAATTATGCAGACAAAGACCAACTTGCAATTTTTATCCAGCCCATTTTAGAGGTACTATCAGCTTTAAAACTGAATTATTTTGGAAGTGATCCTGTTTCTGCTGGTTTTGGATTGTTTAATGCAGGCGGAATTATCTTTATGATTGTTGGAATCACATTGTCTAAAAGTCTGGCTGATAAATACGGAAAACGAAATATTTTCGGATTGTTTTTATTCATTTCGACCTTGTTTATTATTGCATTTTATTTCTTTCCGGCAACGGCAATCAGTTTTATGTTTTTCTCTCAAATTTTACATGGGTTTTTCTACGGAATAACAATTCCACTTCTGTGGGCAATGATTGCAGATGTGGCCGATTATTCAGAATGGTTGAATAACCGTCGTGCAACTGCCATTATTTTCTCAGCCATGATGGTGGGATTAAAAGCAGGATTGAGTATTGGCGGCGCTTTAACCACTTCATTTTTAGGTTATTTTCATTACGTGCCAAACTCTCTAAGCCAAACCGATATGGCTATAAACGGAATCAAATTATTGGTAAGTGTTTTTCCTGCGATACCCTTTTTGATAGGTGTTACGCTATTATTTTTCTATAAAATCGATAAAAATATGGAAGTGAAAATCGAAACAGATTTAAAAGAAAGAAGAACTTAAATTATTTTATAAAACAAAAAAACGACTATGCCTGAAGATAGTACTGAACAAATTAATTTCGAGCAAATTAATAAAAAAGCCATCTCTCAGCCTTTGGTTTCTCATATTTACACCGCAGATCCATCGGCACATGTTTTTAATGGCAAAATTTATATTTATCCGTCTCATGATATTGATGCCGGGATTCCGTTTAACGATAATGGCGACCATTTTGGAATGGAAGATTATCATGTATTTTCAATGGAAAATATTAAGGCAGAAACGGTTGATAACGGAATTGCTTTACATGTCGATGATGTGGCCTGGGCCGAAAAACAAATGTGGGCACCCGATGCAGCCTGTAAAAACGGAAAATTCTACTTGTATTTTCCGGCAAAACGTGCCAACGGAATTTTCCAGATTGGCGTTGCCGTAAGTGATTCTCCAATTGGACCGTTTTTGCCTGAACCCGAAGCTATTAAAGGAAGTTATAGTATTGATCCGGCGGTTTTTGAAGATACAGATGGGAAACATTATATTTATTTTGGCGGAATTTGGGGCGGCCAGCTTCAAAAATACAGAAACAATAATTATGATGTAAATCATGAAGAACCTCTGGCAAATGAATCTGCTTTAGGACCAATTGTAGCATTGCTTAAAGATGATATGCTGGAATTTGCAGAAGAACCAAAAGAGATTAAAATTCTGGATGAAAACGGAAAAATTTTATTAGCCGGAGATAACGATCGTCGCTTTTTTGAAGCTTCGTGGGTACATAAATACAATGATAAATATTATTTTTCGTACTCAACAGGTGACACGCATTTTATTTGTTACGCAATCGGCGATAATCCTTATGGGCCATTTACGTATCAGGGTAGAATTTTAAATCCGGTTGTAGGCTGGACCTCGCACCATTCTGTTTGTAAAGTCGAAGATGAATGGTATTTGTTTTATCATGATTCGAGTTTATCAAAAGGCGTAACGCATTTGCGAAGTATGAAAGTAACCAAAATTGATTATCTGGAAGATGGTTCAATCATTACAATAGATCCGTACGCATGAGAAGATCAGAAGATTAAGTGGAAGAACAGTAATAGGTTTAAATTTTATTTTCTATGAAAAGAGGAGATGAAAAAAGTAGAAAAATCGCCAGACAATATAGTACAAACAAAATAGAAATTAATTGTGTAATATTCAATTTTGAAAACAACACTCTAAAGGTTTTATTGGTGAAACAGCAAGACAATGAAGGAATTGTATCCTGGAAATTAGCTAGCGATTATATCAAAAAAGGCGAGACGATATTGAGTACAGCTCATAATATTTTGAAAAATTATATCGGCGACGATCAATTTTTCTTAGAGCAACTGAAAGCATTCAGTTATCAGTCATCTTCTTCGTTGCAGGAAGATATTTCGATTGCTTATTATGCTTTAGTAAAAAGAGATGACAGCAAAGATAATATGCTTAATACTGATGTTAAATGGGTTGGTATTAATGAAATTGCCGGTTTAAACGATAAACATAAAATAATCCTGGATTTTAGTTTAAAAGAATTACGCCGAAATATTTGCAAAAGCGTCGTAGGTTTTAATTTATTACCGGAAAAATTCACCTTGTTGCAGGTTATAAACCTGTATGAAGAAATCCTTGGAATCGAAATAAACAAATCAAATTTCAGAAGAAAGCTTTTGCAAACCGGAATCGTACATGATTCAAATGAAAAAGAAGAAGATGTATCGCACAGAGCCGCAAGATTTTACAGCCTGAATATGCAGCGGCACGAAGTTTTATCTCAAAGGGAAATCAATTTTAATTTTTAACGCGGATTTAAAAAGAGAGCAATTGAATTCAAAAATTTAATTTTAAGAGAATCATTATAAGTTATGTATTATATAGGATATGATATTGGAAGTTCGTCTGTAAAAGTAGCTTTAGTCGAAGCCGAGACAGGGAAAAAAATTATTGTTTTGAACGAGCCTCAAAACGAAATGGAAATTGTTGCCCTTCATTCTGATTGGGCGGAACAGGATCCCGAAATTTGGTGGCAACACATTTGCATTGCAACAAAAAGAGCGATTCGTGAAGCGAATATCGAGGCTTCAAAAATTACCGGAGTTGGAATTTCATACCAAATGCACGGATTGGTTATTGTGGATAAAGACGGAAATGCATTGCGAAACTCGATTATTTGGTGCGACAGCCGTGCGGTTGAAATTGGGAACAAGGCTTTCTCTGAAATTGGTAAAGAAAAATGCATGGAACATTTGCTGAATTCACCGGGAAATTTTACGTCTTCAAAACTAAAATGGGTCAAAGAAAACGAACCTGAAATCTACAATAAGATTTACAAATACATGTTGCCGGGCGATTTTATTGCGCTTAAACTGACAGGACAAATTACAACCACAAAAAATGGTTTATCCGAAGGAATGCTCTGGGATTATAAAGAAAATAAAGTAGCGAGCTGGTTATTGGATTATTACGGAATCGATCCCTCCTTAACGGCAGATATTGTTGAGAATTTTACCACTCAGGGAGTTTTAAGCGAAAAAGGTGCTAAAGAATCCGGACTTCAGGTTGGTATTCCGGTGGTTTACAGAGCCGGAGATCAACCAAATAATGCACTGGCTTTAAATGTTTTGAATCCGGGAGAAGTGGCTGCAACCGGCGGAACTTCGGGAGTATTTTATGCTGTTAGCGAAATGTCATCCGGGAAAAGTACACGGGTAAACAATTTTGTTCATGTTAATTACGAAGAAAAAACACCACGAGTTGGAAAACTTTTAAACATAAACGGTGCCGGAATTCAGTATCGCTGGCTGCGTAATAATATGGGCGACGAAACCTATGAATCGATGAACCGTAAAGCTTCAAAAATTGATGTGGGTTCTGATGGAGTTGTCGTGATTCCGTTTGGCAATGGTGCAGAGCGTATGTTCAATAATAAAAACATCGGAACACATTTTTTGAATCTCAACTTAAATATTCACAACAGTGCACATTTGTTTAGGGCTTCTCTTGAAGGAATTGCTTTTTCTTTTGTTTACGGAATGGAATGTTTAAAAAACAATAATGCGACGATTAATGTGATCAGAGCCGGGAATGATAATTTATTTCGTTCAGAGATTTTTTCGAATACGGTGGCCACTTTAATTGGTCACGAAATCGAAATTTACAATACAACAGGAGCCGTAGGAGCGGCGAGAGCGGTAGGCTTAAAAGATGGAGATTACAATAAATTTGGTTCAAGTATTACGACCAACGATCACGTAATGACCTTTTTACCACTAAAAAATGCAGCACCTTATGCAAAGGCATATCAAAAATGGAAACAGGAATTAGAATTGATATTAACACATAAAAAATAAAGAAATGGTAGTTTTAGGCAATAAAGAATATTACAAAGGCATTGGCCAGATAAAATTTGAAGGCAAGGAATCTGATAATCCGCTGGCATTTAAATATTACAACCCGGATCAGGTTGTGGCCGGAAAAACAATGCGCGAACATTTTAAGTTTGCAATCGCTTACTGGCACACCTTCTGCGGACAAGGAAGTGACCCATTTGGACCGGGCACTCAAAATTTTGCATGGGATCAATCACCAGATCCAATTCAGGCTGCAAAAGATAAGGCCGATGCTGCTTTTGAATTTATCAGTAAAATGGGATTTGATTATTTCTGTTTTCACGATTATGATTTGGTCGCTGAAGGACCAACTTTCGCAGAATCTGAAAAACGTCTGGCAACGATTGTGGAATATTTAAAACAGAAAAAAGCAGAATCTGGAATTAAATTACTTTGGGGGACTTCAAACTGTTTTTCGAACCCAAGATTTATGAACGGAGCCGCTACAAATCCTGATTTTAATGTAGTGGCAAGAGCGGGCGGACAAGTAAAACTAGCTTTGGATGCAACAATTGCATTAAACGGTGAAAACTATGTATTCTGGGGAGGAAGAGAAGGGTATATGTCTCTTTTAAATACCGACATGGGAAGAGAATTAGACCATATGGCACAATTCTTAACGATGTCCAGAGATTACGCAAGAGCGCAGGGTTTTAAAGGAACTTTCTTTATCGAGCCAAAACCAATGGAACCATCAAAACACCAATACGATTTTGATTCGGCAACAGCCATTGGATTCTTAAAAGAATATGGCCTGGATAAAGATTTTAAAATCAATATTGAAGTAAACCATGCAACATTGGCGCAGCATACTTTTCAGCATGAACTTGAAGTGGCTGCAAAAGCAGGGATGTTAGGAAGTATTGATGCCAACAGAGGTGATTATCAAAACGGTTGGGATACGGATCAATTCCCAAATAACATTCAGGAAACTACAGAAGCGATGCTGGTTTTCTTGAAAGCGGGCGGATTGCAAGGCGGTGGAGTAAATTTTGATGCAAAAATCAGAAGAAACTCTACAGATCTCGAAGATGTTTTCTTAGCACATATTGGTGGTGCCGATACTTTTGCAAGAGCATTATTAACGGCTGACAAAATTATTACTTCTTCTCCATATGAAAAATTAAGAAAAGAAAGATACAGTTCGTTCGATTCCGGAAAAGGAAAAGATTTTGCAGATGGAAAATTAAACCTTAAGGATTTGTATGATATCGCAAACCAAAATGGTGAATTGTCATTAAAAAGCGGTAAACAGGAATTGTTTGAGAATATTATTAATCAATATATATAATTGATGTGATAGTTATAGAAAGTTAAAATCTGAATAATGATTTTGATAACTATTTTGTGTGTAATCTTTGTCAAATTTTAAAATTTTGACAAAGATTACACAATAACTATTCACAGTGACGACAGCTTTGTAAAAGCAGGTAAGTATTTTTCATCAAAAGGAATCAAAACCAATGTTGCTTTAATTTTCTGCAGGACGGGCAGTATTAGCCGCAAAAGCAGGTGCAACCTACGTTTCGCCATTTTCAGGAAGGCTCGATGATATCTCAACAGATGGTAGGCACTTAATTGAAGACATACGGGAAATTATGATAATCATAGATACAAAACTCAGATTCTGTCGGCTTCTATCAGACATACGATGCATATTGTAAATTGTGCAAAAGCAGGTTCTGATGTTATGACGGGACCACTTTCTTTCTGCTATCAAAGGATTATTAAAACATACAGTAACTGATATTGGGTTAAATCAATTTATTGAAGATGCAAAAAATAAAATCATAATGTTCTTAATACCAGTTTGATAAGTTAAATTTTAGTGATTTATTAAATATTATATCTTAAAGCTCCTTTTGAAGTTAAATTTGAAAGGAGTTTTTCTGTTTTTTATAACAACCGATTGCTTTTAGTGCTTTTTTAATGATTTCTGTGGCTAAATATTTGGTGATCAGAAGCAAATACCACGTTTACTCCTCGATTGTTTTTTATTTTAATAATATTTTTACTTTAAAAACTATCATTTTTTGCATGTTTGATGTTAACCTTCTTACTTTTTTTTCTTTTATCTTTTTTTTAACTAAATAGAAATAATATGGTGATATTATCAAAATTCTGGTTAAAACCAATTCTAATAATAGATATTTTTCATTATTTTAAGCTTATAATTATTTACAATGTTTTTTAAACTGTTTTTTTTTATTGATTATCTAAAAAAATAACAAACAACCGATTGTGTATTAATTGCTTTTTTTTATATTTGTTTTAAATACACTTATTAACTAAACCAAATTAAATTTTAACTATCTAAATCAATTTTTATGACTAACTCTTTTGTTATAAGTAAATCAAAGCATCTCAAATGCTTTTGTTTTTTGATCTTAATGTTTGCGTTATCACTCCATTCAAATGCCCAGACAAAAGTTACAGGAACTGTATCAGATGCCAATGGCCCAATTCCGGGAGCTAATGTAAATTTAAAAGGAACAAAAAATGGAGTAAGCACCGGTTTCGACGGTACTTATACTATCAATGTACCTTCTAACGGTGTTCTTGTTTTTAGCTTTATAGGTTTAAGGAACAAAGAAGTAATAGTAAATGGACAAACCCAAATTAATGTAAGTCTTGAAGAAGATTCGGCTCAATTAAAAGAAGTGGTTGTTATTGGGTACGGAACGCAAAGGAAAGAAGCCGTAACAGGATCTGTAGCTTCTATTGGAGGAAGGGAATTAAATGAAGTTCCGGCTGCAAACGTAACTCAGGCTTTACAAGGAAGACTTGCAGGTGTCGACTTAACACAAACTTCTACAAAACCGGGAGCAGCAATGCAGATTCGTATACGTGGTACAAGATCTTTAACCGGAAGTAACGATCCTTTAATTGTTTTAGATGGTGTTCCTTTTGCGGGTTCAATAGGTGATATAAATCCGGTAGATATTAAATCGGTAGACGTTTTAAAAGATGCTTCTGCAACGGCTATTTACGGTTCACGTGGAGCCAACGGGGTAATATTGATAACAAGTAATAAAGGACGTAAAAATCAAAAAGCTACTTTTAATTACAACGGATTTAGCGGTATTAAGCAGGTTTTTGGTAAATACGATATGATGGATGCGGCTAAATTTGCAGCACTTCGTGATTATTCAACTTTATATACAGATGGTATTGATGAATCGAGAAACACCAATACAGACTGGCAGGATTCACTTTACGGAGCTGGCGAAATGATTAGTCATGATGTAAGTGTTTCCGGAGGTAGTGAGAACGGAGCTTATAATGCAGGTTTAGGATATTATAAAGAAGAATCTGTTTTACCTGGTCAAAAATACGAGCGTTTTAGCCTAAGAGCAGGTTTAGATCAGCAGTTAGGAAGCGCTTTTCGCATGGGATTTAATACAAACAGTAACTACGCCGTTACAAATGGAGATAACATTGGTACAGGTACAGCCTTAGCAACTTCTCCTTTGGCAAATCCTTATAATCCGGACGGATCCTTAAAAAGAACCGTGAGAATGGGTGGAGATGAAAACTGGGTTTATGCCAGAAATACCATCAATAATTTGGGAGATTCTTATGTAAATCAAACCAGAGCTTTTAGTTCTTACAATAATATTTTTGCTGAGGTTAAAATACCGGGGGTAGAAGGTTTAAAATACCGAATGAATACCGGATTAAATTTACGTTTATCGAATGGCGGTTACTACGAAGGACAAGGTGTTTTTGATGTAAATCCAACGACAATCTCAAATGCGTCTATTACCAATACATTGTCAACACAATGGTTAATTGAGAATTTGATTTCATACGATAAAACTTTTGCCGAAAAACATACGGTAAATTTTGTGGGATTGTATTCAAATGAGCAGTTTACGGGAAATACTTCCAGAATCACCAGAAACGGAATCACTTCTGATGCTTTTCAGTTTTATAACTTAGGGCAGAGTGAAGAAGAAGCAGTTATAAATCCGGCAGATCAGGATTATACGCAATGGGGTTTAAGTTCGTATATGGCAAGAGCCATGTATTCTTACGATAATAAATACTTTATCTCAGGAACAATTCGTTCAGACGGTTCATCAAGATTATCACAAGGAAATAAATGGGTAACTTATCCGGCGGTTTCTGCAGGATGGACAGTCTCAAATGAATCTTTTATGAAAAAACTTTCATGGGTTAATTTAGTGAAATTACGTGCAGGATACGGTGAAACATCCAATCAGGCGGTAGATCCTTATCAAACTTTGGGAGCTTTAAGTACAAGACCCTATAATTTTGGAACTACAAATTCTACAGGTGTATATGTTACAACATTGCCTAATCCGGATTTAGGATGGGAATATTCGACAACATGGAATTATGGATTGGATTTCGCATTTCTTAATAATCGTTTATCAGGAACAATCGAATATTACAAAACAAATACAAAAGATTTGCTGCAACGCGTAAATCTTCCGGCAACATCAGGAGTTAGCAGTTATGTTGGTAATGTTGGTGAAACTGAAAATAAAGGATACGAAATTGCTTTAAACGGAGTAATTCTGGATAATCCAAAAGGATTAAGCTGGACGGTTGGAGTTAACTTTTATGCCAACGAAAACAAGTTAGTTAAACTGGCTTCCGGAGCACAAAGAGATGAGGCAAACTCTTGGTTTGTAGGTTATAATATCAACTCAATTTACGATTATGAAAAAGTAGGAATCTGGCAGGAAGGCGATCCGTACATGTCTACATTAGAACCTGGACCAACTGGTATCAACCAGCAAGGAACAGTAGTAGGATCTATCAAAGTGAAATATACAGGAGATTTTAACCCGGACGGTACACCAACGCGTGCTATTAATGCAACCGACAGACAAATCATTGAAACTGATCCGGATTTTCAGGGAGGTTTTAATACGAACTTAACGTATAAAGGTTTTGATTTTTCTGCTGTTGGAGCTTTTAAAAGTGGAGGTGTTTTAATTAGTACACTTTACGGAGGGAACAGTTACCTGAATCTTCTTAACGGAAGAAGAAGTAATGTCGATGTAGATTACTGGACACCGGATAACAGAGATGCAGAATTTCCTAACCCAAGAGGTATCAGAAGTAGTGATAATCCAAAATACATTTCTACAATGGGATATTTTGATGCATCTTATGTAAAAATTAGAGCCTTAACGCTTGGATATACTTTAGATCAGGAATTTATGAGAAATTTAGGGATTCAGAAACTGAGACTTTATTTTACAGCTCAAAATCCGTTTGTACTTTTCTCTCCTTACAACAGAAAATCAGGGATGGATCCTGAAACCAATTCTTTTGGAGATGAAAACCAGGCAGTAACAGGTACTTACCAACGCAGGTTTTTGGTTATTGGAACCAATACACCTTCAACCAGAAACTTTTTATTCGGACTTAATTTTACATTTTAATCAAAAAGAACTATGAAACGATATATTTTTAAAAGATTAATTATAGGATCAGTAGCTTTGTTCTCCTTTGCGGGCTGCTCTGATATTTTAGAAGAAAAACCACATGATTTTTATGAGCCTGGTTATTTTAAAACAGAACAAGGAGTTTTACAGGGATTAACGTCACATTACGCACATTTACGCTGGATTTACGGACAGGCTTATTACTACAACTCAGTTCAAACCGGTACAGATGAAAACACATATGGGCAGCAAGCCGACGGAAATTTCAAAGATCATGATTTATCCGGAGTTGGGGTTATAAATGCTACCTCAAGCAGAGCCGATGTGGTATGGAATAATTCGTATAACGATATTAACACTGCAAGCGGAATTATCGAAAACGCTGCCGCCGTAGGTATCGCCAGTAACTTAATTGCAGAATCTAAATTCTTTAGAGCGTTTGATTACTTTTTATTGGTACAAAATTTTGGAGGAGTTCCTTTAGATTTAGGAGCGGGCGAGTTAAAATTTAACAGCAGACCATCGAGATCTTCAAAACGAAATACCGTACCTGAGGTTTATACCAAAGCTATTTTTCCAGATTTAGTAGCAGCAGTAAACGAACTGCCAGATGCTTCAAGATTAACAGGAACAGCAACTAAAACGTTGGCTCGTTTAATGTTATCAAAAGCATATTTAACATATGCCTGGTGGTTAGAAAATCCAAACAATATTCCAACCTATCCGGATACACCAAGAACAGATCCTGATGGACACAACGCTCAATGGTATTTTCAACAAGCGTACAACATCGCTTTAGACGGAATCAATAATCCGGGTTCTTATGGATTATTACCTTACTATTATGATGTAAACCTGGGATCTAATGATCGTAACAAAGAAGTAATGCTTTACGCAGACCATACCGAGGAAAGCGAATATTACAATGGAGCAAGTCTTACGTACGGAAGTGGTGGTTCGCCTGATAACTTTGCAGGCTGGATGGGAACTTTTAATTACACTTCGATAAGAAGTAAAAATGCTTCGGGAGCTGCAGTTTCGACTGTACAAAGAGCAGCAGATCAGTTTTTAGGACGTCCCTGGGTGAGAATGGTACCACCTATCGAAGTCTTTACCAAAACATTTGCAGATAAAACAAACGATTCAAGATACGACGGAACATTTGCAGCCGTATATCGTGGAAACTGGAATTTACAGGGAACTGGTTTAACAGATGTAGCAACCTTGTATAATGCAAACGGATTGTCGGTAAAACCAGGCGATGCCATTGTAACGTTTCTTAATGATGAGCCAGCGACACCCATTACATATCCTACGGGAGCAGGCGATAATGGTGTGGGTGCCGGAGTTTTACCAGGCAGATCAGATTATGTAATTTCTCCAAATGGAATAAGCAGAATAGTATACCCTGGTTTATGGAAGTTAGGACCATACCGTACAGATAATGCAGGAGGTTTAGGACAGCCAAATGCAGGAAGCACAAGACCTTATCCGGTGGCTAAATTTTCAGAACTCTATTTTGTGGCCGCAGAAGCTGCAGTAAAAGGAGCAACTGGTACTATGAGTGCCAGAGCTCTTATCAATGTAATAAGAGCCCGTGCAGGAAAATGGCGTTGGGATAATAATGGCAAAGTGGCAAAAACAGCAGACAATAGCGCTTTACTAACAAGTTCAACTCCCGCCATTATTGATATTAATTATATTCTGGCTGAACGTTCGCGTGAATTTTATGGTGAAGGTTACCGTTGGTATGATTTAGTAAGAACTCAAAAATGGAATGAAATTGCAGGTAAATATTCAATTGGAGGATCAAATTACGGACAGCATACACCAGAGGTTGTTACCAGAACTATAGAACCGCATCATTACTTGCGCCCAATACCTCAGGGTCAGATAGATGGTATGGAAATGTCAGCAGCAGAGAAGGCTGCTTATCAAAATCCAGGATATTAATATCTTGGTGAAAGAAGCAAATTTTACAGTAATTATAGGTGTTAATTTTACAGAATAGCTTATAAGTTGGTTTGTAAATTTGCTTTAGTTTGAAGCCGGGGGAATTCCCTCGGCTTTTAAATTATGAATTCAGTTACAATATTCAGGTCTCTTAAATTTACATTTTAGTTTTTAAGAGCTTTTAATAATTAATGAACAGTTACAAATGAAGCCGCAAAAAATATTTTTCTTATTACCATTATTGTTTCTTTTCTCTTTCAAAATAATAGGTGCAAATGATACTCTTGTAAAAAAACAAAGCAAAAAGCCGCCTGTTTTTTCTAATGTTATTTATCAGGGAGACGATGACATTTATAAAAAGAATCCATTAAAACCAGATGAGTTTTATTCTCCCGTTTTGCAGGGATGTTATCCGGATCCGGCCATTACCAGAAAAGGAGATGATTATTATATGGTATGTTCCTCATTTGCGATGTTTCCGGGCGTGCCCATTTTCCATTCTAAAGATTTAGTGAACTGGACAGACCTTGGAGGCGTACTAAATAAAGTGTCAGAATTCAATCCGCACGATACCGGTATAAGCCAGGGTGTATATGCTCCTGGTATTACTTATAATCCTCACAATGATACTTTCTATATGATTGTAACAGCATTTTCAGGAGGTTTGGGCAATATTATAGTAAAAACAAAAGACCCCATGAAAGGCTGGGGAAGTCCGATAAAATTAGGTTTTGACGGAATTGATCCTTGTATCTTTTTTGATGATAACGGAAAAGGATACATCGTTCATAATGACGCTCCGGATAAAGGAAAAGAAAGCTATCAGGGACATCGTGTTATTAAAGTTTGGGAATACGATCTGGAAAAAGATCAGGTAATTCCGGGAACGGATAAAATTATTGTAGATGGCGGAGTAGATCTTTCGAAAAAACCAATCTGGATTGAAGCGCCTCATTTGTATAAAAAAGACGGTCATTATTATTTAATGTGTGCCGAAGGCGGTACAGGAGGAAATCATAGTGAAGTTATTTTTATCAGTGACAGTCCGAAAGGGCCTTTTAAACCGGCATCAAACAATCCGATTCTTACCCAAAGATATTTTCCTCAAAACAGAACCGATAAAGTAGACTGGGCCGGACATGCCGATTTAGTACTTGGACCTGATAATAAATATTATGGTGTATTTTTAGGCGTTCGCCCGAATGATAAAGACCGAGTAAATACAGGACGTGAAACTTTTATGCTTCCGGTAGACTGGTCAGGAACTTTTCCCGTTTTTGAAAACGGATTAGTGCCTTTAGAACCAAAAATTAAAATACCAAAAGGCGTTACCGAAAACAAAACAGGCAAAGACGGATTTTTCCCAAACGGGAATTTTACATTTACCGAAAATTTTACCTCTGATAAATTAGATTACCGATGGATCGGATTGAGAGGCCCTCGTGAAAATTTTATTTCAGTAACTAAAAAAGGACTTCAGATTAATCCTTTCGAAGTCAATATTAAAGAAGTTAAACCCACTTCGACACTTTTTTACAGACAAATGCACAACACGTTTTCTTTTGCCACAACAATAGATTACAGGCCAGAATCTGAAAAAGATCTTGCCGGAATTGTATGTCTGCAAAACGAGCGTTTTAATTATGTATTTGGCATCACAAAAAAAGGAAAAGACACTTATATTTTATTACAAAGAACAGAAAAAGGACAATCTAAAATAATTGTAAGCGCTAAAATCGAAATCAAAAAAAACATTCGACTTCAGGTAAAAGCCAACGGAGACAATTACGAATTTAGTTATGCTTTAAACGGCACTGATTTTAAAAATTTAGGCGAAAGTGTTTCAGGCGATATTCTTTCAACAAACATGGCCGGAGGTTTTACAGGAGCTTTGGTTGGATTGTATGCAACGGCTGCAAATGATGCTCAGCCACAATAAAAAACAAAATATGAAAAAGGAACATTTTAAATGGATGTTGTTTGTCCATCTCTTCTTTTTGGTTTTGGGTTGTCAGTCCAATCAATCGTTGGTAATGGCGCAGGACAAATCAAAAACGGAGAATTGGGTCGGAACCTGGGCCTGCGCGCAAATGCTGGTCGAACCCAACAATATGCCGCCCGCTCCGGGACTTTCAGAAAATACACTTCGGCAAATTATCAGGGTTTCAATTGGCGGAAAACGTATGAGATTGCGTTTTTCTAATATTTTCAGCGATCAGCCAACGGTTTTAAAATCGGTTAGCGTGGCCAATGTTGTCAATGCGCCGATTGTTGATCTTAAAACACAAAAAGAGCTTCGTTTTAATGGAAAACGGGAGACAACAATAAGCCCTGAACAGGAAATTTATTCAGATACTTTTGATTTTGACTTACAATCCGGACAGCTTTTAGCGATTACTATTCATTACGGAAATACATCCCAAAAAATATCGGGACATCCCGGTTCACGCACCACTTCTTATATTCTTGAAGGGGATCAAATTCAAAATGCAGCTTTTGATGGCGCCATAAAAACAGATCATTGGTATTCTATTATGGGATTGGATGTTGTGGCGGATAAATATGCTGCGAATATCGTTTGTTTGGGAAATTCCATTACAGACGGCCGTGGCTCAGGAACCAACAAACAAAATCGCTGGACAGATATTTTATCGGCACGATTATCGGCTAATAAAAAAACAGAAAAAAAAGGTGTTTTGAATTTGGGTATTGGAGGGAATTGTGTCGTTAAAGGCGGATTAGGTCCTACGGCTTTAAATCGTTTTAACAGAGATGTATTATCTCAAAAAGGAACAAAATGGCTCGTCATTCTCGAAGGCATCAACGATATAGGAGGAATTAAAAATCCCGAAGATGCACCAATAAAAGCGCAGGAACTTATTGAAGCGTATAAAGTAATGATTAACAAAGCGCATGCAAAAGGAATTAAAGTCTACGGCTGTACCATTTTGCCATTTGCCAAATCATTTTATGATGCTCCACACAAACAAGAAGCTCGTGATATTGTAAATACTTGGATTCGAAATAGCAAAGCCTTTGATGCCGTAATTGATTTTGATAAAGCAATGGTTTCAGAAGAAGGTTCCAAAACGATTTCATCCAGCCTGCATGACGGCGATTTTTTGCATCCAAACGAAGCGGGTTATGTTAAAATGGGAGAGGCAATCAACCTCGATTTATTTAAATAATTTCTTTTCTTTCAATTCTTTACCAATTTCAATCCCGGATTTAAATTATTTTTTGATAATAAAAAAACAGATCAATAATGAAATTAATAAGTAGGTTTTGCGCATTTGTAGTTCTTTTTTCAATAGCCCAAAAAGGATATTCTCAAGATCCTGATTTTCATGTTTATCTGAGTTTTGGTCAGTCCAATATGGAAGGATATGCCAAAATAGAAACACAGGATAAAGTGGGCGTCGATGATCGTTTTCAGATTTTACAGGCAGTCAATTGCCCTGACCTTAAACGTGAAAAAGGAAATTGGTATACCGCCATACCGCCATTGTGTCGTTGTAATACGGGACTAACACCGGTTGATTATTTTGGTAGAAATCTGGTGTCCAATCTCCCTGAAAATGTGAAAGTAGGCGTTATCAATGTAGCCGTTGGAGGATGCAAAATTGAACTTTTTGACAAAGATAAAACAGCAGAATATGTAGCAACAGCGCCAGACTGGATGAAGGGAATTCTTAAGGAATACGAAGGAAATCCTTATGAAAGACTGGTGGAGCTGGCAAGAATAGCACAGAAAAAAGGCGTCATTAAAGGCATTTTACTGCACCAGGGCGAATCGAATACAGGAGATACACTTTGGACAAAAAAGGTCAAAATTGTCTACGATAATTTAATGAAAGATTTAAATCTGGATCCGAAAAAAGTGCCTTTGCTTTCGGGGGAAACCGTAAACGAAGACCAGAACGGTAAATGTGGAAGCATGAATAAAATTATTGCGACATTACCAAAAACGATTCCCAATTCGTATGTTATTTCATCAAAAGGATGCACGGCAGAACCTGACTTTTTACATTTTAATGCCGAAGGTTACAGAGAATTAGGACGCCGTTATGCCGATAAAATGCTTTCGTTATTGGGATATAAATTCTTTAACGGAAAAACGCCTTTTATAGTTCAGGCTCCCCTTGGTTTTGATCAGCTAAACGTTGCTATTCCGGCAGGAAAAACAGAAACGATCAGTTATGAATCTAAAACGGTTGGTTCTGCAAGAAAAGCAACGGTTTATACACCTCCGGGATTCACTAAAAAGAAAAGATATTCTGTATTGTATCTTTTGCACGGAATAGGCGGCGATGAAAAAGAATGGCTAAACGGAGCAAATCCGCAGGTTATATTAGATAATCTTTTCGCAGAAGGAAAAATTGAACCTATGATTGTGGTCATGCCAAACGGAAGGGCAATGAAAGATGACAGTGCAGCCGGCAACATAATGGCACCCGATAAAGTGCAGGCTTTTGCTGCTTTCGAAAAAGATTTATTAAACGACCTGATTCCGTTTATCGAAAAAAAATACCCGGTTCTGAAAGACAGAGAACACCGCGCCATCGCCGGATTGTCAATGGGAGGCGGGCAATCGTTAAATTTCGGATTAGGGAATTTAGATAAATTTGCCTGGGTTGGTGCTTTCTCAGCGGCTCCAAATACTAAAATACCGGAAGAATTACTTCCTGATCCGGAAATAGCAAAAAAGAAATTAAAATTACTTTGGATTTCGTGTGGAGATAAAGACTGGCTTATCGAAAATAGTAAGAGAACGCACGATTATTTATATAAAAATGATGTTCCGCACATCTATTATATCGAACCCGGAGTGCATGATTTTAAGGTCTGGAAAAACGGTTTGTATATGTTTTCGCAGTTTTTATTTAAGCCTGTCGATCCGTCAAATTTTGCATCTTATACTATTTTGTGAGACTTACTACGTCACGCAATATCTTCAAATTAAAAATGATAATTTCAAGAAAAAAATACTAATTGAATCGTATATAAATAAAGTTCATGAATACATTTTCAAAATATATCTTCACACTTCTTATCGTTTTTAGTTGTAGAATTTAAAAACAAGGAAGGACAGGTCGTTTTAAAAAGAACCTATGAAGCAGGATTAAAACACGATACCTATTACGTATACGACCCTTACGGCAACCTGACCTATGTGATCCCGCCCAAAGCAGACGCAGCGATTTCAGCCGATGTTTTAAATGGCTTGTGCTATCAGTACAAATACGATTACCGCAACCGACTGGTCGAGAAAAAACTGCCCGGCAAACAATGGGAGTTTATCGTGTATGACAAACTCGACAGGCCCGTAGCGACAGGGCCCGCCAATTCGCCTTTTAAGGATGATACGGCAGTAGGCTGGCTCATTACCAAATACGATGTTTTTGGCCGTCCCATCTATACCGGCTGGAACAATGTCAGCAGCACGTCTGCCGCCAGAAAAACATTGCAGGACGCCCAAAATTCGGCTACGGTCTTGTTTGAGAAGAAGCTGCCGTTAACTATTGATGGTATTGCCACTGCTTATAATAACAGTATCGCGCCTACCAGTTTTAAACTCCTGACGGTTACCTATTACGATGATTACACCTTTCCGGGTGCTCAGGCTGTTCCTGGTCTTATTATAGGCCAGACAGTTTTAACCAACGTAAAAGGGCTGCCGACAGGGACCTGGACAAGAGTTTTAAGTACCCCTTCATCCCTTGCAGGAGAAACAACCACTACCTTTTATGATACCAGGGGAAGAGGTATAAGTACCTATATAAAAAACCACTTAACAGGCATAAGCCATACGGATAATGAAATTGATTTTACAGGAAAAACGTTAACCATACAAACCGAACATCAGCGTTTAGCAGGTGGTGCCAAAATGGCTACGGAGGAAAAATTTACGTACTCGCCTCAGGATCGTTTGCTGACCCATACCCATAAAATCGGCGCAGGTACACCCCAGCTGATGGCAGAAAATAAATACGATGCCCTGGGACAGCTCATGAGTAAAAATGTCGGAAACAGTACAGGGAGTCCTTTACAGAAAATCGATTTTAATTACAACATAAGAGGCTGGCTTACTGAGATCAATAAAACCGCTAACCTGCAGCAGAGCACGGATCCGCTGGATTTGTTTGCTTTTAAGATCAATTACAATACTGTTCAGGCAGGTATTCCGAATGTTTCTTCACTTTTTAACGGTAACATATCCGAGACTTTCTGGAGAACCGGTTCTGATAATATAGAACGTGCTTATGGTTACCAATATGATAAACTGAACCGACTGAAAAATGCCGTTTACGAGAAAAATGGTCTGACGACCAATGCCTACGATGAGAGTTTAACCTACGACAGAAACGGAAACATCATGTCCCTGAAGCGAAAGGGAGAC
>NZ_SLWA01000015.1 GCF_004345565.1 Flavobacterium circumlabens
TCATGAGTAAATTATGACTATCAAACTTTTAAATATTTTATTTAAATTAGAAACCTGCTTTAAAAAAAATCTCAAAGACTGCCACGTTCCTGCAGCCGGCCAGATGAACGGTTGTCGGACAACCGCCTATCTGGCTGATCTATCCTCGGAACTCGGGATCAGTGACACTGAAAGGAAAAAAGAGTTTGATAATAATGAAAATGAAAGATGATGGAAAGAGAAAATTCAAACAGATCACGCAGAATTACAGTGCGCGTGACACCAGAAGAGTATTCGAAAATTGAGCAACGATACAAAAACAGTACGTGCCGTAAACTGAGCGATTATATTCGCAAGCATTTATTTAACAAGCCCATTACAACACATTACAGAAATCAGTCAATAGACGATTCTATCGAAGAAATCGTACTACTCCGTAACGAGCTGAGTGCTGTGGGAAACAATGTAAATCAGGTTGTAAAAAAGATGCATACCTTAAAACAATCTCCGGAATTCAGAGAATGGATTACACGTTACGAAGTGGAAAGAATAATCCTTTCCAATAAAATAAATGACATTCAAAATCATATTTATAAAATCTCGAATAAATGGTTACAATCATAAAAACAAGCCATTCCATCCGCAGTATTTTTGCTTATAATGAGAACAAAGTTAAAGAGGGCGTGGCAGAATGTATTGGTGCAGGGAATTATCCCGCTGATGTAGATAAATTAAATGATTTTGCAAAGATCAACCGCTTTACAAAACGCCTTGAATTAAACGAAAATACCAAACGGAACAGCGTACATATTTCGCTCAATTTTGATCCGTCAGAAAATCATTCAAAAGAAAAATTGATGGCTATTGTAAATACCTACATGGACAAAATCGGTTTTGCAAAACAGCCTTATTTGGTTTACCAGCATCAAGATGCGGGACACCCGCACGTGCATGTAGTTTCTGTAAACATTGAAAGATACGGCAAGCGGATTGACATGCACCATCTAGGCATACGAAAATCAGAACCAGCGAGAAAGGAAATAGAAGAGATTTTTGGACTGGTAAAAGCGGAAGGACGAAAAATAAAAGAGCAGTTTAATTTACAACCCATTTCGATGGGCAAGGTTAGCTACGGAAAAATTGAATCTAAAAAAGCCCTAACCAATGTTTTAAATAAGATAATTAATGAGTATAAATATTCCAGCCTTCCCGAACTTAATGCAGTGCTAAAACAATATAATGTTTTGGCTGATCGTGGCAGTGAGAATTCAAAAATCTTTTTAGCAAATGGATTGGTGTACCGAATACTGGATGACAAAGGAAACCCAATTGGTGTTCCAATAAAAGCAAGTGATTTTTATTTTAAACCAACGTTGAAATTCTTGGGAGAAAAATTTAAGGAAAATGAAGCAAGAAATATGTCTGACAAATTACGGATAAAAAACATTATTAATATGGCACTCTTTAATGAGCGAGCAATGCCTATAAGTCATCTTGCAAAACTATTGGAAAGAGAAGGCATTCAAACCGTTTTTAGAAGAAGTAGTGAAGGCTTACTTTATGGTATTACTTATATTGACCTTATCACCAAAAATGTTTTTAATGGCAGTAGCTTGGGAAAAGAATACAGTGCAAAAGCTATTGAAGAGCGATGCGGATTAAAGGTTGCTATTGAAGAAAGAAATAATCTGATTTATCAAAAAATCCCATCTACAGAATTATTAATCGATGATCTTCAATATCAAAAAGACACAATTACTATTCCTGATTTAGTAAAAGCATTGGATGTGATTATGCGGTCTGAATATTCTTCAGATTATATACCAAAACAGCTTAAAAAAAAGAAGAAAAGAAGAATTCACAGAGGTATTTAAAAAGTAAAGGGTGTATTTTTTACACCCTTTGCTTTTGCATCTGTTTTTTGTTAGCACATCCAAATTTCCAAAATTTATTTATTACCACCACTTGGCAATGGTGGGGGTGGTAATTTTTCATTTAGTAATGCCATCGGAAATGCATGGAATTTTATTTGTTTAAATTCTAATTTTTTCAACTTTATAATTGAGTTAACAAGCGCTATTTCTTGATCATTTAAAAACGAATAATAAAATTTTATTGTTCGTTTATCTTCTTCATTAAAACTAATATCTAAACGATAGGGCTTTCCATCAACAATATCTCGTAAAACTATTTTCTGTTTAAATAAAATTTCAAAATCTTTTTTAAATTTTAAAAATTCTTTCGAATCAAAATTTGCTTGGTAGTAATTGTATTTTCCTTTTTTCTTTGGAATTTCTTCACAATAAAAAACTTTATCATGATTAACTTCAATCCCATATCTCAGTGCATCAGGATTCATACCTAACCCGCAAGTAAGTACAATCTTTTCATCATTATTTTTACTACAACCCAATATTATCATGGCTATTAATAAAACTACAACTTTTCTCATAATTTATTTCTTATAATTTAAATTACCTGTTTTTGGATTTACTTGTATTAGTGATCCACCAAAATTCCACATCATTGTTTTTAGCTGTGTGTTTGACTTATTTAAATTCAAACTTGATGAAGCTTGTTTAAGTACACTTAAAGTTCTTTCAGCAAAAGATTTAGCTGCACCACTATTAGGATTTTCCAAATTCTGCATACTAGTGTAATAGTGATCTGCATCATCGCCATATTTTCTATAACTTGAAGGCAAATTAGATGCATTCATATCACCATCATCATCATAGTCATTCGCATAACTGTCTGCATGTAAAAATGATTCGTGCGAAATAGCTTTAACCAGATTTAAAGTTTTATTTGTACTACCAAAACCATCTTTTGCAACTTCCACGTTAATATCAAACTCATGGTCAGCTTTAAGTGAATAATTATAAGTTGTTTGGCTTTGTCCTTTGTCTTCATCTTTAGATATTGAATAATTTAAGTTTACACCTTTCTCATCAAATTTCCCTCCTTTTCCAGCTTCATAAAAAACTTTTCCTCCATATGTTAATTTTTGTCCCTTAGAAGCAAAAAGATCAAGAAATGCTTTGCCTTCCTTAGTTTTTGCAAAGAGTATAAAAGCATTAGCATGCTCTTTATCTTTCAATAAATCACCTAATTTGATCTCTTTTCCATCTGGATCTACAAAAAGAACTGGATTATTCAATGCATAATTATATCCACTCCAACTAGTATACTTTGCAGCTAAAGGATCTATGTTCATCCAACGCCCAAGTGCAGGGTCATAATTATGTGCCCCATAGTCATACATGTTAAGCCCCAGTTCGTCTTGCAATTCTTTTCCATTATACTTATACTTATATTTTGGAATATTTTAATTTAGTTGCAATACCAACAAATGACCTAGAACATTTTATCCTGCATAAATACGGTTCAATAAATAGAATAGCAACTTTTATAGATGAAGTTACTTCAGTTCGTGACCAGCTATCAAATCTTTTTGGAACACCAGAACTTGAAACAAACCAAATAGGTGATTATTTTTATGGTGCAAGCTGGATTACACAAGAAACAATAGTAATTGTATTGGAATACGCAGATAAAAACCTTACATTACAAATTAGACAAGGTCAAAAAATCACTATTTAGAAGAGCACTTAAAAATAGAAAATACAATAAAAAATATAGCTAAGTATGAATGAAGAGCAAGTAAAAATTGTGGAGCAATATCTGAAAATTGAAAGCAATTATGCAATGATAATTTCTGGAAAATATGGAACAGGAAAAACCCATTTTTACAAAAATGAATTAGTCCCAATGATTTCTAATTTACAACTGCCCAAAAAAGAAGGAAAAGTATATGACCCAATTCATATTTCTTTATTTGGATACAGTAGTCTTGAGGAAATACAAACAGCAATATTAGCCGAACTATATCCGCTTTTGAAAGATAAAAAAGTAAAATTAGGAGTTGGAGTTGTCAAAGCCCTTATAAAAGGTTTTATTAAAATTAAAAGCCTTGGTACTGTTGACGTTAATCTTTCTGATTACCAAGACGATTTAAAAACAGAGGCAATTGATTGGATAAAATTTGACGAATTAGTTATTTGTTTTGATGATATTGATCGAAAAAGCCCGAATCTAGATATTCAGGAAGTCTTAGGTTTTATAAATTCCTTAGTCGAAAATCAAGGGGCAAAAATTATAATAATTGCTAATGAAGAAGAACTTCTTAATGATGAAAAATATTCTTCAAAATTAAAGGAAAAAGTTATAGGTGTTACAGTACATTATACACCTCCTACACCTGAAGTTTTTAGGCAAATAATTAAAGAAAAGTACGAAACAACTGAAAGTGTTTATTTCCGTTTTCTGAATAGTAATGACGAAAAAATTATTAAAGTTTTACAAGCTAACAATAATAACTTTCGAAATCTTGTTTTTTTTCTAGAACATTTCAAAGTTATATTCAAACCTCTAGAGATTCTATTTGATTTTGACTCAGACTTTAGTGTTCTTAAAGATAAGAAACAGCAAGCCGTATTAGATTTTACTCTTGCTATTACTATGGAATATAAATTAGGACATTTAAACAGCACTAATATTGAAGACTTACAGAACTTAAGAACAGGTATTTCAATTGTTTCACTAGAAAATTTATTAAGTAATCATTCCAATACCTCAGAAGTTGAAACGAAGGACAAAACTTACATGGAAATTTTTGATAAAAAATACTTTCATAATATTAAATATTGTTATTTCGGTTCTATCACGGACTATATAACAGGAAAAAAAGCGTTCGATCAATTAGAATTGAAATCAGAATTGCAAAAATATTTTGTTGTAGAAAATGGTGTTGTTGCCGAATACGAACGAGTTTTACAAGATTTAGGATACATGGGTTGTTTAAACTTATCTAATAAGGAATATAGAAACTTAACGTTTGAAATGCTAAAACATGCTGATCAAGGAAAGTATCAACTAAAAGATTACTCAACAGTATTTCATTATGCATCGAGATTTAATAATCGCCTACATTTTGATCTTTTAAAATTAACAAATCGAATTAAGAAAGGAATAGATAAAGGATTGAAACATTACATTTTCACCCCCAACTTAGACTTTCATCTTTCCATTGATGAAAGTACTGAGTATAAAGACGAAATTAAGGAGATCATTAATTACGTTTTGAAAACGAATAATTATATAAATGACAATAATAAGAAAACCAAATTTCGAGAACTAGAAGTGTTGTTTTTTGAAGATTTTAATTTATTTATAACAAAAACAAGCGATACTAACGAGGAAATAAGGTACATGTCTTTTTTTCAAAAATTTAATGTTAAGCAATTTTACAAAAACATTAAAAATCTTAGCAATGAAGAAATATGGAAACTAGCCCATTATTTCAAAAGAAGATATTCAACACACATGTACGGAGAGATTCTCAATGAAAAAGATTTCATCACAGAATTACTTAATCTATTGAGCTTACCCTCGAAAAAAAGAGAAAAAGATAATCTTCAAAATTTAAGTTTAAACTACCTTAGTAAATCACTTACGGGATGTGTCATAAATTTTGGAAACGCAGTACAATAGCATAATCATAAAAGCTATAACACCGAAATGCTTATAAATGGAAGATTTTAAATCCAATTTACTCATTTTTATCAACATTTTGAGTTTGTAGTAATCTTGAATTTTTATATTTTTAGATTCAATGGTTTTATGCAAATTTAGGTCAGGATTAAAAAATTATAAAAATAGATAATCATTTTTTAAAGTAAATTATGGATATTATTCTTACAGTAATTAAAGGGGACATCACTAAAGTTGAAGCTGATGCTATAGTAAATGCTGCCAATACTTCTTTACTTGGAGGGAGTGGTGTGGATGGAGCAATACATAGAGCAGGTGGAAAAGATATACTTGAAGATTGCCAAAAAATAAGAAATAAACAAGGTAAATGTAAAATTGGTGAGGCTGTTATTACAACGGGAGGAAACTTGCCTGCTAAGTTTGTAATTCATGCTGTTGGCCCAGTTTGGAGCAATGGTACTAAAAATGAAACAGAACTTTTGACTTCAGCTTACACTAATTCCTTAAATTTAGCTATCCAGAATAATATTGAAACAATCGCCTTTCCAAATATTAGTACAGGTATTTATAAATTTCCTAAAAAAGAAGCTGCCATAATTGCGATAAATACTGTAAATTCTTTCGAAGATAATTTAAACATCATTAAGGAAATTATTTTTGTTTGCTATGACGATGAAAATTATACAATTTACAACAACATATTAAAAAAATAAATCCCCCGAATTTTCGGGGGATTTATTTTTTATAAAAACGATTTTAATTCTATAAGTAGTTTTTTTTGTTCCTCTACTTTATTTGGCTCCAATAATATATTCATTATTTCTTCTTCTTTTTGATAGTCCCAAAGAAAAACTCCTAGCCATCCCAATCCCCAAAAATCTACATTTCCTCCTTTTTCTTTGGAGTTAAATTCAATTTGGGTAAGGCTTCCAAAATCTCCATCATCATAAAAACGATGCTTAACTTCATAATCTTTTAAGACGGCTTCAATATCCATTTTAAACCACAATAAATCTTTTGCTTCTTTCATCTTATTTATTTTACTTGTAATATAGGTGTAAGTTTTTGAATAGTAGGCATCACTTGTCCTCCTTGTTTAGCAAGTTGTGATTGCATTGCCCTTCCTGCATTTGGACCAAGCGTTTTAAACCAACCTTGAACGCCACCCTGTAATAAATTATTAGTAGCTACTTGAAATTCTACATAGACAGAGCCTTTTGCAGCTGCTGTAAAAGCAGTTGGTCCGCCTGTAGAGACAAATGTTTGACCACCTGCGCCTTCAACCATTGCACCCGTTGCTTGCATAGTTTCATATTCTGCTAATGACATCCAACGTCCAACAGTTGTCATTCCTACTCTGGTTCCCATTCTAGTAAGAAGTGCTCCTCCAACCCTTCCTATACCTTTCATCGCGTACCCACCAGCTACAAAACCGACACCTTGATTAATTGTTTCATTTAACATTTCTTCTTCAACTGGATCGTAAGGCTTGTGTTCAACGAAATAATTAGAATCACCACCTAATGCTCCATTGATTGCATTTCCAATTTTGGCAAAAAGATTTCCTGTATTTTTATGATATTTTTTTCCCCTAACAGTAACAACGTCATCTAATCTTCCTTTCTTTGCTGGTGGATCACCGCCCTCGGATTCACCACTATGACTTGCAATAGCTTCATCCGCTGTCACTGTGGCTCCAGTGTCCTTATTTTTATACTGTTTTTCATCCCAATCATAATAGTTTCCTGACTGTCCAGCTCTCGGAGCCATTCCATCAGGGTCAATAAAATATACAGGATTATCTAAAGCATATGTATAAGGGTTGTATCTTCTTGTAAGTTCAGCCAAAGGGTCAATATTCATAAATCTACCCAAAGAAGGGTCGTAATTTCTCGCTCCATAATCATAAACCCCAAGCCCCAGCTCGTCTTGAAGCTCTTTTCCATTGTACTTATACTTATAGGGTTCTGTAAACCTTTTTTATATAAAACAGCCCCTTGCAAAAAATCTCCATATAAAGAACGTCCGGCTACATTTTTCTATAATACGAAAGTAGATGTACTTTAATTATTTTCCTAATAAAATTATAGGCTTCTTTATTCCAAAAAAAAACTTCCTTTACGGAAGTCTTTTTTCATTGAAAGAATTATTTATA
The DNA here is from genome assembly GCF_004345565.1 of Flavobacterium circumlabens. Lineage (GTDB taxonomy): Bacteria > Bacteroidota > Bacteroidia > Flavobacteriales > Flavobacteriaceae > Flavobacterium > Flavobacterium circumlabens. Next base: position 7,688 of record NZ_SLWA01000015.1, read on the forward strand.
TCATATTTTTTCAAAACCACAAAATTGAAAATTCTGAATTGTATCAAATGGTGTAGTATGATTTTCAGTAAAACAGTTTATTGCGTTAAAACTTTTAGCAAACGTTTGTTTCATTGAACTCTCCGAATATTGTTTTATTTCAAGACCGCTACATTTTGTCGGTCCGTTTTCTGAAAATGTCCCTAAAAGGAAATGACCTTCTTTATTAATGGAATTCCCAACGATGGTTATATATTTCATGACACTTTCCTGTTCTGTCAAGAAATGAAATACCGCCCTGTCATACCAAAAATCGAAAGTTACTTCAGGTTGAAATTCTGTAATATCCGATACAATCCAATGCACTAATTCAGCTTTTTTACCTAAACGTTTTTTAGCCTTTTCTAATGCAAATTCTGAAATATCTAATACCCAAATATTCTGAAATCCTTTTTCAAGAAGTACATCTACAAAATTACTCTCGCCACCTCCAACATCAATTATATTGGATGTTTTAGGTAAGTTTAGGTTTTCTAAGTACTGCATTGCAGTTTTTGGATATTTCTGTGTCCAGCTTACGTCCTGGGGACCCTTACTAGCAAAAACGTTTTCCCAATGTGATTTGTTATTCTCCATAAATTAAGCTTTACAGCAATTATCTAGTTATTTATATGCTATCTTATAGCATATTGCAAACCTTTTTTGTCTAAACAGTACCTTGCAAAAAAATACTTTTTATACTTCTACCAGATTACGGTAATCGAATTTTTTGTAATATTCTACGTTTGCTTTTTCTTTATTGAGTTCGATCAGCTCATTCTTAACTTCAACTCTATACCATTGTTCCGGCTTTGTATGAGAGAATGTACTTAGTTTTAGAACTAATTTTGCATTTAGTTTTCTTTCTCCGGAAAGATATTTATGGAGATTGCTATCGCGCATTTCAAAATAGTCAGCCAATTCTTTCTTAGTCAGATTAAGTGCTTTTAGGTACATCTTGACAAAGTCAAGAATTTTTAGAACTTCCGTACTATCGCTTTCACTTTGAATATAGTCTTCTAATTTATATTGAATAGAAAGTAATTGATTAGTCAATACTCGTTCTTTGGATTGTTTGGCAGCATGAGATGAGATAATTTTTTTTAAATCCCCTTTCTTTTTATCATTCCAAATATCTTCAACTTGAATTTCTTTATTTTTCATATCCATTAATTTAAAAATTCATCAATTAACTTTTGTCCCCCTTCAGGTGGTATAATCATAGTGGTTTCACCATACCTAAAAGCATTATACTTTGTTGAATATAAAGCCATTAATTTTATTTCATCTGCTTTATCTTCCTCCATGACATCAAATGCTAAATAGCCTAGATAATCGCCTTTCCCGTTTTTAAAACTCAACCTACAGGCAAATGCAATTAAACAACCTGCTACATTTTCATATTCTTTATTCTTACCTTTATTATGAGGTGCTACTTCAACAAACGCCATATAAGGTTCAACCTTCTTTTTCATTTCGAAAATCAAACATCCTTCAATTTTATCAGGTGTTTCTTCGCATACCAAAACATAGGTTTCAAAGCCATTGCCTTTGGAGTGGTTTCTAAAATTAAATCTCCATCCATCAGTCATTGACGGAAGGTTTGCCTTTATTATTTTTGAATCTGAAATTTTAGCATCTACTAAATTATTTCCTGCGATCTTTAATATTTTTACATCCATCGTACGCTACTAAAATTCATTACACAAATATACTTAAAAATTATACATATTGTATAATTTTAACCTTTATTTTTATTGCTTCAAATGCTTGGAAAATACCGGTTAATCATTTCCCGCTGCTGTGAGCTGTTCACTTTAATGTATTTTTCAGTTGTTCCTGGCCATTTATGCCCTGCGAGTTCCTGAGCCTGTTCCAAAGGAATCTTTTTTTCATTGAGCCAGTTGCAGATCACGCTCATACGGATGGATTGCGGATTGAGTTTCCGATCAGGAAACAATGCCCTGAGCGGGTCAATCATGGCATGGATGCTATCTACTGTAATAGGCTTGCCAAGTTTTGTGATAATGAGTTTTTCGGTCTTGCATCGCAGCATTTCTGTTCGAGTTTCGTTAATATAGTTGGAGAATAAGATCATCTGCTTGGATACCAGTTCCAGCGTTCGCTTATTTAAGGCTGCGGAAGCCTTGATGTAAACTGTCCCATTTTCCAAGTCGATATCCTTAACAGTAAGCCTTATGATTTCATCGCTAGTAAGTCCCTGATAAATCAAGAGTGATAATATAACATTGTTTCTGACGTCCAAATGCTTGTAGCGGTTTTCGCGCTGCATGAGCAGCTGTAGTTCCTGGCTGCTGAACAAGTCCTGAACCTGTATCGCCTGATTGCTGTTTACCTTAATATTCAAGCGTTTGCATGGATGGTCGTTTCTGTAGCCGCTCATAACCAGATAATCATAATATTTTTTGATTGCTGATAAAATGACAACCCGATACTTACTGTTGGACTGCTGCAGGCTGATTTCATCCATATACTTGACAACATTCTGGTACTTGTATCGTTTTGCTTTGGGATTTAATTTTAAAAAGTGATTGATGGCAAACAAATAGCTTGATACTGTCTGTCTGCTGTAATTTTGGAGCAGGAACTGCTCTAATGTCTGTTTTGCCATAAGCCAATTATTTAAAAGGTTATCAATTTTCGCTTCTTGTTTTTGATGGCATAGATATAAGTTGTATTGATATCCGAATGCCCTAGAAAATTTCTTATAAAATCAATCCCTGCGTTATTCTCAGCCAGATGGTGTGCAATACTGTGGCGCAGGCAATGCAGGGTAATATCCTTTTGAATCAGTTCGTATTTCCCAGTCTGCTCAATCATTTTTTTTAGTATCTCATTCAGGTTCTCGCCACTGGCACGCTTGCCTTTGCTGTTGATAAAAAAAGCCTCTTCTATTTGGCTTTTTCCCACCAGCTTTAAATTGCGTTCGTTCTGTATATAGTTTTTCAGGTATTTGACAACCGTATCGCTCATAGGGACTTCCCGTCTTTTGCTTCCTTTTCCGCTTTTGACAATGAGCATTCCGATGTTTAACTGTATGTCCCTTAAATTCAGTACGCTTATTTCTGAACGGCGAAGGCCGCACCCATAGGCAACGGACAGTAAAGCCTTTTCCATGTCATTCTCGCAGTACTGGTACACTATTTTTACCTCTTCAACGCTCAGGATATTTCGGGGCTTCTGAATACCCCCGCTATAGGCAGGGATATAATACCCGTTTTCAATTTCCCTGTTTTCCATAAGGTTCAAAAGGAAGAGCCCCTGTACAAAAAGATGAAACTTGATGGTTTTTTGCGACAGTGTTCCTTCGCCACGCAGTTTGGGTCTTGCAATGAGATATTCAAAATACTTTATTGATTCTTTAGAACTCACGTCCCTAATTTTAGTGATTCCTGTCTCTTCCAGCCATGCCAAAAATTCCGTCAAGGCATTTTGATACATGCGCCCTTTTCCTGATTTGTAATTCCTCACTTTTACAAAGCTGTCAAAACTCTTGGCAAGCTTTTGAAAATCCGGTGTTTGTATGGTCTTTTTCATTTTTTTTGTGCTGTTAAATTGTTCTTTTTTTAAACGGTCGCTTGCGCACTCCGTGGAACGCGGAACGCCAGTATCGTATTGCCAGTATTTGCAGGGGCTCCAGTGTTCCGCTGGCGTTCCGGGGCGTTCCATTTTTCTTGTTTTTAAAACGTTTCAAGTTGCTTGTTCATATCTTTCTTTATCCTGTCTTTTAGTTTTTCCATATTGTCCCAATAGCCCACTACGTATTTAAAACCCCTGTTTACAGAACCTTCAATTGCCTGAATGTATTCGAGTTCCTGTAATAACTGCATGTATCGGAATGCCGATGTCTTGCTGATATTAAGCTTGTGGCGAATCTCCCTGATGGTAAAACGGTGTGTTGAACCATTTTTTTGACTTTTTACATAGCCTTTGAGGTTTTCAAAAAATTGCCTTGTGCTTTTGTCAAGTTCATCCACTTTGATGATGATGGAATTGAAGAATATATCCACAGCAAAGCGAACATCCTCTTTGGTGGCAATCAGCCTGCCTTGTGCATCGGTTTTTCGCTGGTACTGGTGCAGGATGGCAATCTGTGATACAAAATTCTGGAACTGGCTGTTAAGCCGTCTGAGCATCTTGGCTTCAAGGGGAAGCATAAGTTTATCAGCAAATGGATTCACCACTTCGTAGGATTTCAGAACCCGTATGGCATTTCGAAGCAGCTGTGTTGCCTGCTGCTGATTCTCACTGTTGCTTTTCCCTGCGATTTTCCTATTTTGAATCTCTATAATCCGCATCGTCTGTGCCTGGCTTTCATCCACGCCCAAGATCACCGAACGGCTCATATTGTCATAATATACCTCAGCTTTGGTCGTTGTGGTAAGGCTCGCAAAGTGCGCCTGTACTTGTTTCATCCTTCCTCTGTTGTTTCCGAAGATATCCTTGACTACGGTGGAACTGGTTAAGAATTTGGCAGACTGCATTTCCCGAAAGGCATACTGCGCCTCTTCGTCGAGACCGTCAAAATCCTGAATCACGATCAGTTTATTGATTAGTTCCTTATCCCTGTAATGGTACAGCGACTTGCTGGTAATGCGGGTCATGTTCATTACATCTTCCTGTGGCATGCACTGGGCAATCCCATTAATCAGGTGGCTTTTTCCCTCACCGCTTGATCCCTGCACCAGCCCGTGCATGAGGTATGGCATTTTATAGCTTGAAGCCAGTACAAAAAGCAACAGCCTGTTTTCCTCTTCCCCGACAATGCCATTCTGTTCCAAAAGGGCATTGATATTTTCCAAAAGATTAGGTTTGGAGAGAAAAGCAATTGCTTTTTCATGTGCCTGCGGTGTGAGTTCCTTTTGGGAATACTTATCGGTAACGGGGTTTATTTCCGCTTCAAAAAGCAAATCGCGATGCTGTTCCAATAAATCCGTGAGCTGTACCAAATCCGTTTCCAATTCCTGATAATCAAAACCCTGTTTCTCGGAAAGTTCCGTACACTGGTTCTGTACGTTTCCAAAATCAAACAGGTCTACTTTAAGGCGGTGCTTCTTCTGTGTGCTGGTTTCCACAATTTGAAGCGATACCCGTAGGTTTCCTAAATCCATAGGGAGGTTGCCTACGACATAAAATGTTCCGGTTATTCCCTTGTAACTGATTTTGTAATCATTGTGCACCTGCAAGGCGACACCTGGTTTTTCAGTTTCCACATTTTTAAAAAGTTTCAGTATTCCGTCCGTTCCATAATTGACCCACATGTCATTTAGACTGTGTCCTTCTGGCAATTCCACAATTGACAGGGGCACATCGGGTCTTAGCTGCTGCATTTGTAATCTGATCTTCTCCATAGTCTTACCGCTTTATCATTATTATTGCTTCTAATTCATGTAATGCTTTGATAGCTTCCTGATGCTGTGGCAATAGTTCCCCGTCATGCAGCGATATGACTGCTTCCCTTTGGTCAAGTACCTTGCTTTGAAGCAGGGTAGCACAGTCGATAACAGACCAGACGATATAAAGCCGCTTGGTCAGCGGATGCGGGTAGGCGGGATAAATGCCTTTATCATTCAGGAATTCTTCTTTTGGTGAGTCAAGGTCAAACCGCAGGGCAAAAAAATTAACAATCGTATTGTCTTTGTCCAGCAGTGGAAAAATAAGCCCGTAACGTCCAAAAACGGTATAGGAGATCATTTCGGTCTCCCATCTGACCGGGGCGTAACTTTTGGTTAGCAGTCCCAGACTTTCAAACTCATCTTTTACCTTTTGCGGTTTGCGGTGATGGAACTGCCCGGAGTTAAAGCCTATCCTGAGTTCAGAATAATCCAATCCGATACCCCTGAGGTATGCATTGGGCTTTAGAGCCTTCGCACTTCGTATTCCCGTTTCAAATGACCGGAAAAGGCCTTCTAAATTTTTCATAAATATTTAATGGTTTTCCATTATTTTCAGGACGTAAGGTGGCCTGTAGCCGTTACAGGACTCTGCTATTTTAGGGAAGGTATAAAGGGAATTATTTGAGTAGAAACTTTGACAATCTGTATCGCGGTTATCAAAACTTAATTAATAGCAATTCCAGTAGTAGGAAATCATTCTTCTTTCTTCACCAGCCCTCTAAACAGTGAAAGTCCATTTTTAGATGGTCTTTTTAATCCGTTTATTTATCTTCTGACAAATATAAAAATGCATTTTCGAAGTTATCCAGACAGTGGTGTTGCTGGCGCCATTTGTCTTCTAATGGCGTTATGTTTAAGACAATTTAATTTTCAGAAGCTAGTAAAATCAATAAAACTAGAAAATAGGCTATCGCCAAAAGTGAAAAATGAACAGGGATAGCAAGCTTTATTAAATTCTTAAGAATGGGAAATTGCGGGTGGAGACCTGATCTTATAAATTAAAGATTTGCGGTGGAACATAAATAAAAATTGTATTTTTGTTTAATACACGGCAAGTACGCAATAGATTGTACCGTACCGAACTAATTGAAGTTGTATCTTACAATTACGGACTTGTTTTTTACCCGTTAGATTTTTTTGACAGAATTTTGAATATCTTTGAATTATGGAAACAGCAACAAAACCAAGGCACATTGGCAAAAATATTAGCCGTATTAGAGAACTTCGTGGAATGAAACAAGAAGCTTTAGCAGTTGCAATCGGCGTGAGCCAGCAATCGGTTTCTAGCATTGAGGCAAGTGAGTCAATTGATGATGAAAAATTACACGCAATTGCCAAAGTTTTGGGAGTAACAACAGAGGCTATTAAAAACTTTTCCGAGGAAGGTGTTATTAATTATTTTAATAGTTTCAACAATTTTAATGATAATTCTTCATTTAATAGTAATTGCACATTCAATCCCTTAGATAAACTTATGGAAGCTGTTGAAGAAAAAGAAAAGCTTTATGAACGTTTGCTGCAGGCAGAAAAAGATAAAGTAGCTCTTTTGGAGAAACTTCTTAAATAGATTGTAAATATTACTTTTATAGAATATATGGGCTACTTTTAAGTGCCCATTTTTTTGTTATGTGTCTCTATAACTGTTTGTTGTCCTTCTTTCAAAGGTGCAAAACTTTCTTGAATGTGTTCTGAAAGTGTTTTCATGATATCTTTATTTAAATAAATATAGTTTATATATAATTAAACAATTGTCCTCATTGCTACTAAATGATTTCAAAGATATAATCTGGTATATAAATTATCTGAAATAAATTTTATCAAATTCTTCGATGGTCATATAACCTAAAAATGAATGTCTTCTCTTTTTATTATACCAGTTTTCAATGTATTCAGTTGCTTCCAACCTAATTTGTTTCCTTGGCAGGAGTTTATTTCCATTAATCAATTCAGTTTTAAAACAATTAAAAAAACTTTCCGAAACAGCATTGTCATTATGATTTTGTTTACGACTCATACTACGCTTAATAAATTTGTAAGTGTCTAATCTATTAGTAAAAATTTTATTAGCATACTGAACACCCCTGTCAGAATGAAAGATCAAATCTTTAGTGATTTTCCTGTTATTGACCGCCATTTCCCAAGCGGATAAAGTAGTTGACTTAGTGCTCATTGTGTCGCTTAAACTCCATCCAATGATTTTTCTGTCAAATAAATCCATAATAATTGTAAGGTATAAAAAACCTCTTTTTGTTTGTATATATGTAATGTCCGAAACCCAAGCTTTAGAAGGCTCATCAACTCTAAACTCTCTATTTAGAACATTTGGAAACACATAATGATTATGAATTGAATCAGTTGTCGCCTTAAATTTTCTTTTGGCCTTTCTGCGCAGACCCAAAATTCTCATATAATTCGTTACTTGGGCGCTTTGTATTTTAAATCCTCTCCTTTGAAGTTCTTTAGTAATTTTCATACATCCGTATGTCTTTTTAAACTCATAAAATATAGATACGATTTCTTCTTTTAGTAAAATTATGCGAGATTCTGTATCGGTAAGCTCTTGTTTTTTTCTATTGTAATATGTAGTTCTTGATACTTCTAGCGCATTACACATTTTTAAAATGGAAAAGTTATGCTTATTATCCTCAATGAATTGTTTAGTCATCAATTTTCCTTGAGCGACATATGTACTCCCACTTTTTAAAATTTCCAGTGTAAGTTCTGAATCTTTAACCTTCTTTTCAAGGTTTGTAATTATAGCTTGTTCAGGAATTAATTTTAAGTATCCAGTTCCGCAAAAACTTCCTTTTCCAAATTTTTCAAAGTCTTGTCGCCAGCGATACAAACAACTTGGAGTTATTCCCAGCTCCCTTTCAATGCTTGCAATTTGCCTCTTACCTCTTTCATAACTTAACTTAACAGCATTCTCTTTGAAAGCGCGTTCATATGTTTTCATAGCATAAAGTTTAATAATTTTCAGCACAGCAGTTTTTTCACTGTTGATTTTGAATATATTCAAATATTTTTTCTTCTATTTGTTTTTTAGTTAGAAGCATATTTAAATCGACTATCTCAGATTTAAGGGAAGTAAAAAAGGTTTTAGGAATAGCATTATCTAAATGATTCCCTTGTCGGCTCATACTTCGTCTTATATCTTGATAAGAGTTTAATTTACGAGTAAACATCTTATTGGCGTATTGAGGTGATCTGTCAGAATGAAATATTAATCCCTTCTTTGTCTTTCGATTATGAACAGCCATTTCCCAAGCTGGAATAGAAGTTTCTTTTATTGTTAGTCCATCACTCAGACTCAATCCAATAATTTTTGTGTCAAATAAATCCATTATAATTGTTAGAAATAAAAGTCCAGTCGCTATTTCGATACTAGTTATACCCGAGACCCAAACCTGCGAAGGTTCTTCAACTTTAAATTGTCGATTTAGAACATTAGGAAAAACACAAGGATTATGAGGAATAAATAGTGAACCAGATTTGATTATACGTCTTCTGCCAAACTTACTTATAAAACCTAGTTTTCTCATGTAGAAGGTAACTTGAGCAGGTGATAATTTGAAACCGCGACTTTGCAATTCTGCTGAAATTTTTATATTACCATATCTCTCTTTATATTCATAAAATATAGAAGATATTTCTTCCTCAAGTAAAATTGTTTGACACTGTCTTGGAGAAAGTATTTTATCTCTCCATCTATAATATGTAAACTCCCTTATGCCTAAAACTTTACACATTTTCCAAAGTGGGTATGTATCTAAATTGTTTTCAATAAAGTGAAAAATCATTGGCTTTCCTTGAGGGATATATTTACTTGCACTCTTAAAAATTTCAATTTCAAGTTCTGTATCTTTAAGCTTTTGTTTAAGTGTTCTTTTAAGTTCAGAAAATCTTTTTTGTTCGGGGTTTCTAAAATGACCACCTCCACAAAAACTGTCTGGTCCATATTTTTTAAGTTCAGCTTGCCATCTATAGATATTCGTAGTCGCTATACCAAGTTCCTTTGCTACTTTAAAACGATTTGATTCAAGTGCTAGTTTGACTGCATTTATTCTGAAATCGCGGTCGTAAATTTTACGTATCTCCATTCCTTAAAGTTCAAATTCTGTTCTTATGTGAATTTAAGAAATATAATGGCGTGAGATATAAATAATAAAAGATAATAAATGTTGCATTTCGAAGGATTCTTAAATAAACTCTTTTAGGTTAATAAATGCTACAATTAAGGTACTGGTATCTCTCTGCTGTCATTTTAAATCTACAATTTTCTTCTTTTAACTTTTCGTTTCATCCGGTTAACAAATGCCTCTTCCTCATAATCTTCTCCGTGAGTCTCGGGTAATAATCCTCCAAATGCTTCAATAAGGTTGTTTTCCTGGAGGCTGTAAGACATATCTTCTTTGCCTAAAAAATCGAATAATTCGTGTGGTTGGTTAATCTCCCCGCTTACCGGTGCAGTGTTTTTTGAAGCAATTTCCTGTACAGGTCGCTCCGTTTTATTTCCGTTATTCCACCAGTCATTAAATACATTGGCCGAAAAGTTCTTGCCTAACTCGGAACCGTTCCATACGCAGCGCGATTCGTGATCGATAAAGGTCATGCCGTAGATACGTCCTTCACCATTTCGGAGCACAACAGTATTGATACCCCGTTCCATTAGCTGTTTCTTAAATTCTGTTTCGTTTTCAGTAGTCCGCATTGCCAGCTCAATTTTGTCTTTGACTGATGCCTTTGAAGGATTATCTTTTAGTTTTATCCTGTTTTGCCCGTAGTGGGATTGCAACTCTGCGTAGCCAGCTGTCTTGCCAAAGAGCGAAGCCTTGAAGGGATTACTGGCTTTGTCTCCCTGCTCGTTTAATGCAAAATATACAATTCCATGTTTGGGGATTCCGTTATATTCCCCTTTGACTTCTTCTGCCGTAACATTAAATAGAGAAAGCAGGGCATTATATGCCCCAAAACTTTGGAATTGATAGTCGTTGGGCAAGTGGCGCAGTACAGAAGCCATCTGGCTCTTTACATCGCCTGCTTTGTAATTTATTGGACTGAATGCATGGCTCTGTAAGCTCTGTTTGTGCTCGGTGGCCACTACTAAGCTATATTTTTTTTCCAATGCCCGGCAAACGTCCATCGAACGCCTTTTCTCAAATTTATCAGATATTTTCCTGCCTTCTTCATCCACACAGACCGATACAATATGGATATGGGCACGCTCAATATCAGTATGCTTGAATACCACAAATGGCTGTTCCCCGTAACCCATCTCCTGCATGTAGTCCTCTGCGATAGTCCTAAAATCATTATCGCTTACCTTATCTCTCGGGTCAGGGTTTAATGAAATATGAAGTACGGGCTTTTCAGTCCTGCGATTGGCTAATAAATATAATTCAAAAGAACGGGATAGCTGTGCTATAGAATAGGTGCCATCAGGTGCTTCAATTATCTTTTGGGTAGATAAAACCTGTCCGCTTTCCTTATCAACTTTAAGCTGGTTATAGGAAAGCGCACCAATTAAATTTTCACCCCTGTTAATTATTGCTACCATTTCTGATGCTATTTTTTAAGGTAGTTTGTTTCGAATTCCACTGTAAGCTGTATTATCTTTTGGGATAAAACAGCAAATTCTGCTGTCTGCTTTTCAAGCTTATAGAGGTACGCTGCAGCTTTCTTTTCGGAAAAATTGTGGTACAAGATCTTCACAACTTGATTATAATTTACCCCCACAGCTCTGAACTGTCCGAATAAGGCAGTAAGGCGCACGTAATATTCCATTGCTGCCTTGTCGACCTTTATTGTTGTGATACCTTTTTGGAAAATACAAGCTGTAATAAAGTGCGCCTTTACATTCATGCCGGACTGTTCAAATAAGGACAGGAAGCTGGCATTCTCTTCAGCGGTAAGGCTGATAGAATAGCGGTGGACAGCGGGATCATTTTTAGGATGCCTGCCACCTTTATGAGGACTGGTTTTGCTGTTGTTTTCCATAACTTTTAATACTGCTGGTATGGTACTGATTTATTCTTCTAAACAAGAAACAATAAAAAGAAAACGAAGGTAGCACGGGCGGTTTTGGCTAACCAAAAGCTTACGGCATAATGTCTTGTTCGTGCCTCACAATCCACCCTTGCGGGACTTATTCCGTTTCCTTTTGGCCTGCCCACAGCCCGTCCTTTTAAAGTGCTTTCTTTTTCTTTTTTTCGGTTTTTCTGTTTTCTTTTGAAAATATCTAGTTTTTAGACACACGATAGAATGATATATTAAGTCCGTAATTGCCTGCCATTACAAGATGGGCTTAAAACGTTCGTTAAAATAATTGGTTACATCATCCCCGAACTCCCTGAAGTGGTGTTCAAGGATGTTGTCAATGTAGGAATAGAGCGTTGTCTTTTCTTCTTTTGTCAATTGAACAATACGGAGCAGCCTTTCGTGATATTCGGGACGTATATAGACTACCTTTCCGCTTCTGCCTGAAGGAAACCGATTGACCAGAAATGTTTCCTCATAGTCCGCTTTCTTTGAAGAAACGCTTCGGGCTTTTTCCCTAGACTTGGTTTCCTGTGGCACTTGTAGCGCTGCTTCCTGCTGTATAGTATTGCCGAGCGGGGAAGCAGGCTTATCACCGCTGATTACGTTCATAAGGTAGTCCTCATCAACATTGGGCTTTTCAAAGTCATTGTTTTTATTATCTGAATCCATGATTTAATCTTTTATAGATGAACGGTTTTTAAAAATTCCTCGACAAACAAATCCATCCTGACGACTTTGAGCAACTGCGGTTCGGCTGGCAGTAAGCTTGACCTGAATATATAACTTCCCGTATCGTCCGTTTCCTTTCGGAAACGCTTGCTGTCCATTATCCTTGTTTCCATAACAGACAGTCCCAGTTCCTTGATGACACTTTGATAGGCATCATACAGGCCCGTTTTTTCCCTGCCGTCCACCTGATTCCAAAACAGCCGTATAACTTGTTCCTTGTTGCCGTCATCGGTCTGCGGAAGCCCAAGAAATGCCTTGGTAAAGCCCAGTGTGCTTTCCACGACCAAACGGTCGGCGGTAATGGGCGAGAAAATAAAATCCATTGCTTTTAATGTGGTCAATACTCCTTTGGTATTGGCTGTTCCTGGCAGGTCAAAGAAAATAACGTCCGGAACAACTGCCAACTCACTTACGTATTGCGAAGCACTCTGCAGAGCATTTTCAGCCTTGCACCTGATAATCGGATATGCCTTTTTGTTAATGGATTGATATTGTTTCATTGCCGCCTTCTTATGGTAGTCACTCTGCATGATGGTCTTCTTATCTCGTTCCCTCATATTGGTCAGGCTGTATTGCGGAAAGTCGCAGTCCATCACCAGTACATTAAATCCCAAACGGTAGTGAAGCACACTTGCCAGCAAAGTGGTCATCGTTGATTTTCCCACACCTCCTTTTTGGGTGGAGAAGCTGATTTTTAAAGTTTTCTTTGTTGTTTCCATTATTTAAAAATTTATTGTTGCTTTTTTTATCTGTTTTGCAGGAATGAATATTTGTGCGTCTGAATTTTCCCTTATCCCGATATTCCTGCATAGCCTTTTGGGCATTTTTATGTAGGGTCGTCTGCATTTATTTTTGCCTTGTAAAGGATATACTTTAGCAAGCGGAAAGCCTTACAAAAAGCAAAACGCTTTACTGTTTTTAAAACTTTGTACTTTTATTGCAGACTGTCTGTATATAGACCCATTTTATTTCCTTGTTGGACTGCCTTTTTTACTGCCTGCATTAAAACCATAAGGCAAATAAAGCGATTGATTGGTCTGCCTGTGGATGTATGGCACATATAGGCTTTCAAAGGCACTGTTTGGCGCAATAGTGGAGCACATTGTTTTGTGGGAGGGGGATTTATTCTATAAAGTATTTTTTTTGTTATCGGATTTAGACAAAAAGAATAGGACTATCAATTCAAAAAGGAAACAGCCCGAAGCTGTTTTTCCCTGCTAACTTTAATCCGCCTGAAAGGGCGGGTTTTCCTTTCGCCAGAAAGGAGCAAGTTGTGTTCTGAGCTGCTTGAAATACTTTCCGCAGCTCAAAACCACTTGCCCTTGCAGGGAGCAGAAAAAAACTCCAAAGTCGTTTTTTAAATTAGTTGTATCGGATGTTTTCAGAGTTAGCTTTCCTTTTTATAAGTTCACCTGATTTTTTTAGTATCAATATCATTTTAAACATCCTTTCAGGTTTACGACGTTTTTTTATACTCCATAATTCTAAGTTTTTTTTAGGTATTAAAGGAAAAAACTATTGCTTTTTGTCCATAAGGTCTGTATTTGCTAGCCTTTTTATGTGTTTTAGCTTTTTTAGTAGGCCTGTAAAATGGCTCGTTTTTTGCAAATTTTGGCTCGTTTTTCGTAACAATCCTTCCAGAATATTGTTTTAATTTAGCTTTACAAAACACTAAAGATGTGATTACTAGCTAATTTTAGCAGTATAAGCTGGGCTGAATTGGTATGTGCGAATCTCATATAAGCTATGATTCACAGAGAGGCTAAGAGAAAACATGAAAATGGAAGTCTCTTTTAAAAATACTATAGTCGATATAATCTGCTGGCTTTGTATTCTGCTATTTGAATAGGCTGATATAAGCAAAATATTAGAATTTGAATTTTGTTATTCAACTTTAAGTCACAAACGGCCTTTTCTCTCCCGTTTTGATATGAGATAATCCTGAATGGATAAGGGTTAATTATTTATTTTAAAGAATTTTACAATATAGTTATCAATTATAATAAAATTTAGCCAACGTTATAAGTAAAATGGATCGTTTTTTACATTTTTTGGATCGTTTTTGTCAACAATCCTTTGACAGCTATGTTTTAATTTAGCTGTATAAAATATTTACCCCGTGATTTTTACAAAAAAAAAGCTACATATGTGAGGGTGGTTTGGTATGCCCTCAAGTGAGATTATACTGGAATACTGTAAACGTTAAAAGCAATGACATGAAAACATCAATATCCTTTAAAAATACTATAGCCGACATAATCTGCCTGCTTTATATACTGCTTTTTGTTTACGCGGCAGTAAGCAAATTGCTCGACTTTGAGAACTTCCGTGTTCAATTGGGACAGTCACCTTTATTAAGTGCATTTGCCGGATACATTGCATGGATGGTTCCGATGCTTGAATTATTCATTGTATTGCTTATCCTTTCAAAAAGGTGGAGAATCATGGGGCTTTTTGGAGCGTTGTGCATGATGGTTATGTTTACCGCATACATTTTCATTATTTTAAATTACAGCCCATTTGTCCCTTGTTCCTGTGGAGGAATTTTGGAAAAAATGGGATGGGAGGAACATTTCATTTTTAATTTTGTTTTCATGATGCTGGCCGCAGCAGGTATCCTGATACTGCGCCGGGGTGTGCCAAAGGCACATTTTATTTCAAAACCTGCTGCACTGGCCAGTGCCTTTTCTATGACGATATTTTTCAGCATTGGTATTGTTGCCCTGCTGTTTATGTTATCAGAAGACATAATCCATCATCGTAATAATTTTGTGCGAAGATTTCCCAAGCACCCTACTAATAGCAAGAAAACGATCCTGCTTCCACAAGCAACATATTATATAGCCGGTTATGACAAAGGACAGATTTATTTAGGCAATCGGGCTGAACCGCTGGCCGTAACAATTTTTGATACCAGTCTGGTTCAAAAAAAGACAATTCGCATCGAACTTCCTAAATATAAATTTCCTTACACTGTGCCGCGCCTTGCCGTAAAATCACCTTATTTTTATTTTAGCGATGGAAGCGTACCCTGCATTTTTATTGGAGATACCACCAACTGGAAAGCGGAGCTTAAAATGTATCGAAAAGCTTATTTTTCCATATTGAAGCCGATCGATGATAAGACAGCAGTTATCCGAGCTATTGATTCTAAAACAAAAGCAAATACGCTAGGACTCTTTACTTTTAATAATGATGCATCATTACAGCTTAACGGCAGACTTCTGCTGAAGCAGGTAGACGGTATATTTGACACGGACGGATCATTGCTTTATAATTCCCAGCTTGACAAGGTAATCTATACCTACGCCTATCGAAATGAATTCCTGATGATTGATTCTCAGATAGGCAATCATACCTCAGGGCATACTATTGATACAACTACACGTGCACAGGTTTCTGTTGCGAGGATAGAATCGAAAAAAGTAACCACTCTGAGCAAACAGCCTAAATTGGTCAATAAACTGACCGCATCTTTTGGCAATTATCTTTTTGTAAATGCGGCTCTCATTGGAAAATACGAACCTGAAATTATGTGGAAGCAGGCTTCGATAATTGATGTATACGACCTGAGTGCAAACACCTATGCATTTAGTTTTTATGTATACAATATAGCGGGCAGGACAATGGATGAATTTGTTGTTTTAAACGACCGGATTGTTTCATTGAATGGAAGGAGTCTAACAATTGAAAAATTACAGACCAATTATTACAAGCCCTTTACCGCATCAAGATAATATCAGCATTTATGCTTTTGAAAATACACTGTACAGTCCAGGGGAAGGTCGAAAACCTGAAAAAGAGTAGACCATTAACATTAAATTTTAATATTATGAATACTAAAGTTTTAAGACCAGCGCTTTCATTTTCAGCAATCGCATTTGCTGTATTTGCAGCCTTCGCATTTTCAACGGCCCCTGAAAAAGGAAAGCTGATAGATGTTTGGGGGCATAACCCTTTAGAGGATTGTGATGTTACGACAGTAAAATGTAGCAACATACAAAACCCTAATGTTTGTAGAGTTACGGCGGGAGGACAACAATTGTTCGACATGAGCAGTCCGACTCAATGTAATGTCGAGTTATACAGAAAAATCAATTAACCTTAAAAAACAAAGCAGGAGATTGTCGGTCTCCTGCTTTGTTAATTATGATTTAAGGGATTCCATTGGTAAGTGTTTCCTTTTGTTCTTTCAGATAATAATCAAACCAGTTCTTGGTTTTTATTGTCAGGTCTTTTTGTAATTCAGGTGTAACAATTGTGTGCGCCTCATTGTCATAAAGAATAAAAACATTCCTTTTGCCAAGCCTTCGAAGTGCCATATGAAATTCGGCAGATTGTGTCCAGAAAATAGTGGGGTCTTTTTTTCCTGCCCAGCTCAAAAGCGGTGTTGTACAATTTACAGCATTTGGCAAAGGCGCGTCTTGCTCATAAGCTTTCCAATTGTCAAAAGGTGAAAATGGCATACGTCCCTGCTGTGATTCAAACCGCCATGCATTTGAACGCGGTATACCTGCAGAATGCACAAAATAGCTGCTTATAGTGTTCATAAGTCCCGAACCGCATACAGCTGCTGCAAAATCATTGGTCTGGGTAATTATAAATGCCGTCTCGTAACCTCCAAAGGAATGGCCTATAATCCCAATATGATTTTCTTCAACAATTCCCATTCGTTTCACTATATCAACCGCATTTAGCACACAGTCCAGAGCTGACTTTCCGGGTTCGCCCATCTTATAATGAATATCCGGCAGCAATACCAGATAGCCATCCAGGAAATAATTGGACAGAGTGAAGCCCATCGGCCCATATTCTGTCGGTACACGGTAATTATTAATCTCTTGGGATTGTTTTTCATAAATATATACAACCATTGGATATTTTTTTCCTTCGATATACCCAGCAGGCTTATATAGAATACCTTTTAGATTATTGCCGTTTTTATCTTTGTATGAGATCATCTCAGCCGTTCCCCAATTAAATTTACGGGTATGGGAATTGGATTTGAAGAGCATCTTGTTTTTTTGCATTGAAACAGCTATTAACTTTGGTGCATCGGAAGCGGTTTGCTGTATGTAAATGAATTGCCCGGTATTCTTTGCTTTTATCAGCCTGCTGTTTCCACTGTTTCCGAACACCAATTTTACTAAAGTACCGTTAGAATTCCATTTATAATACCCGCTAGATCCATCTTCACCAATGGCCTGCAAAACCAAACCCATCGATAGGTCAAATTTTCTTATCAGAAATTCATCCTGGCTCGGCTTTTTTATAACGGGATAAAGGTCTAAACAAATTCGATAGGAAATCTTTTGCTTTCTTCCATCAGTAATTCTTCTGGTTTGTTTTGCATTATTATCAATCAAGTAGATATCATACCGGTCATAAGCTATGAAATATTTTTCATCTGATGACCAGCCTGGACTACCATATGGTGCAGGAACACCCGCATCGTTTTGAATACTATCAATCATGGAGACTGGCAGTCTTGCTGTGAGATTGAGATGCTGCATTTTCACAATGTCGTAAGCCCACCAATTCCCATTGCGGAAATAGTGTATAAAATTTCCTTTAGGAGAGCCACCCATCATTCCAACTGCTGTTGACTGCTTTTCTAAAATCAGTTGCTGTGTCCCGGTTTGGGTATCTTTCAGGTACATATCAGCAGGCGCGTAATACTCATATTGAGGTTCATACTTCAACAGATTATAACACAGCGCGTACTTTCGATTTGCAGTAAGGATTGCTTTCGGATTCTCGATTGTTCCGATCTTTAGAGTCCCACCACTTTCGGGCTTCCATGCAGCAATTTTTGGCAAGCGGGAAGCATCTCCAAACATTTTATTCTGCGTATATTCCAACGCTGTTGCAGAGTCCCAAATTTCATAAGGGACAGACTTTGATTCCAGCTCAGGACTAATATAATTGAAAAATACACTTTTTCCGTCATCTGAAAACCGAAGTGCAGAACTTCCACCATATGTAGTTATATTTTCCATAGCCAATATTTCCGTTTGCCTGCTATCAAGAATAGTATTTGTCCCTATTGCTGAATCGTGGTAAAATATCCTGTAATTTTTGGTAGTTTCCTGTTGGTCTTTAATCTCTTGAAGAAAAGCAAGAAATTCGCCATTGCTACTCCAAAATAGTTTTTTAAATCCCGCATCATCATCCTGTGCAATGGTCTTTTCAACAAATCCTACCTTTGGTTTTAGCAGGCGCACTTCATAACCAGTACTTATAGCCAAAATGCCGGAATTGTTGATACTGAACTCTCTGACGTTTTCAAAAATGTATTTTTTGAAAGTGGATAGCCCAATTATCGTCAAGTAGTCAGATACAGCATTCTTGTTGAGTATTGCCAGAAAATTTTCTTCTTTGCAGAATTCATGACGAATTGCGTCTTTGAAATATTGCGTATTACCATTGTTCAGATCATATAACGCCAAACCTTTTTCCGGATCTGAAAACGTCACCCATTTATCATCATTGCTGAAACCTACATCAGTACATTTGGGAAATACCAATCGCCTCGTAGATTTTATATTTTGTACAAACAATGTATCGACACCGTAATCGTAGTGCAGAACATAAGAAATCCATTTGCCATTTGGAGATATCGTCTCTGCTTGTATGGAACTCCATTTTGCATAATCGGCAGTCGTTACTTCTTGTTTTTGTCCATAGATTGGTACCGCCACAAGTAGCAGCAATGCCAAAAATACAGTCTTGAAGAAAAACGCCCGCATCTTAGTAACCTGGATTTTGAGGCAGCAGATTTCCATTCAACAGCAATTCCGATTGTGGCAGCGGAAGTATGATCTGTGTATCTTCCCACCCGGATTTTATTGGACTTAGTACTTCCGTCGCCTTTCCCGTACGCTTTAAATCGAACCAACGATGTCCCTGCTCTGTAAAAAACTCAAAACGTCGTTCTTTTGCGATTGCTTCCAATAATTCGGTTTCCGTACTTGCGGTAGTATTTGATAGACCGGCGCGGTTGCGTATTTTGTTTAAGTCTGCTTGGCAATCAGATATATTTGACAGATGTGCATTGGCTTCCGCACGAATCAGGTATTGTTCGGCCAACCGGAACAGAATAGTGTATTCTTCTGATGAGGCTGTGCCCAACGGCTTTTTATATTTGTATGATGAATACCAGGAGCCACTGCTGTTTGAAACGGTTCGTACCCATTGGGTACGGCGCAGATCACCAGATTCAAAACCGGTTACAAACGAAGCAGCCAGTGACGGCTTGGAAGGTGGTCCGCTTGAAAAGATAAACGTGCGCGCATCTTTAGTATTAAGCCCGGGTGTTCCCGGATGCAATGCCCATATTGTCGCTGTTGACTCGCGAAGAAATTCCTGTGAAGTATCATCGACCCATATGTAATTGGGATTATCAATTACAGCTGTTGCTTTCGCTGCTGCATTTGCCCAATCTTCACGGTACAAGTATATTCGTGCGAGAAACGCAGCGGCAACAGCCTTGTTTACACGGACTTTTTCCTGAGAAGGATATTCAACTGGCAACAGCGTTTCAGCTTGTGTCAAGTCGGCTATGATATTTTGCCATACTTGTTCATGCGGTGTTTTTGATGTAACCGAATTTGCGACGTAATCAGTCGTTGTGATGTAGGGCACATCACCAAAGATGTTTATTAGATAGAAATGAAGGTACCCTCGAATAAACAATGCTTCACCTGACAATCTTGCTTTTTCATTATCTGTTAAAGCCGTTGAATTCTGCAAACCTTCCAGCATCAGATTCGCAGCATAGATTTGGCTGTAGGTGCTGTTCCATAATCCTGTTATCAGGCTGTTTGAAGGTGTAATTGTATGGTTGTTGAACTGCATAATTTCGATGCTTGACCCTGTGTACTGCATTTCATCTGAATAGTTTGATAAAAGACTCGACAGACCGTTCAGCGTGCCTGCAACCATGCTGTCTTCACGCAGGCGCGCATAAATGTCGCCCATAGCCGCGTCGGCAGTATTGATACTTTCGAAAACGGCAGGAGTTGTGAGTTGTGATTGTGGCGTGCCTACCTCGGTAAAACTCTCGCAAGCCGAAAGGGTAAGTAACGCTGTCCAAATAATTGGCTGTATAATATTAAATCTTGTTTTCATTTGATATATAGTTAAGTTAAAAGCCTAGCTGAATGCCCAGTGTAAACTGGCGCAATGATGGAAGTGCCGAAGCAGACTGGTTTTCAGGGTCAGCTCCACGAAAATCAGTGAGGGTTAATAAGTTTTGCCCCTGTACATAAATCTTTCCTGTGAAGGTTTTTGACCATGTTGATGGTATTGCATACACAAGGGTCAGATTCTTGAGTCTCACGAAAGATGCATCACTGAATGCTGCATTACTATCAATCAGATTGTAATGTCCTTCGAGTAATGTGCCATTCTGACCCGTAGTATACTGTTGTGATACCGCATTGGTGCCGTCTTGCGGGAAGTGATTTCCCATATCTACAGGCTGATTTACAAATGAGCCGGGCAAGGCTGAAGTGTACAGATAATTCCTGCCGAGTTGTTTTACAAATTGGAACAAAAAATCGAGCGACCAATTTTTATATGTTAATTGGTTACTGAGGCCTCCATAGTATTCTGGTGAAGTATCAACGATTGCCTGACGATCGTCTTCATAGGTTATCTGTCCATCGCCGTTGAAATCCTGAAAAGTGTAGGCTCCTGTTTCGGGGTTGATACCTGCATAATTGAAGACCTTCTTGATAAATAGTGATTCACCAACTATGAGTTGGTTAGCATATGTAGAACCTTCAAGCCCTGGAAAAGAGACCAGTTTATTTTTTGGTACAGTAAGATTTACTGTAGTTGTCCATGAGAAATCCTTGCTTTTTACATTGGTGGTACGAAGTTCCACTTCGACACCGGTATTTTCCACGGTAGCATCAAAATTTGATTGGATAGAAGAAAATCCTGTTGTTCCGGGGAGCGGAACCCCGACCAATTGATTGGATGAGCGATTCCGGAACCAAGCTGCGGAAAGGAAAATATTATCCTTTAAGAATCCCAATTCCAACGCGAGTTCGAGTTTTTTATTTGTTTCCCAGCCGAAATCGGGATTGTAGAGGCGTGACGGTAAAAGTCCTACCACCCCATCATACAAATAAGGCGACACCTGATAGGTATCGAGATACTGGTAATCCCCGATCTGGTCATTGCCCGTAATGCCATAACTTCCACGCAACTTTCCAAAACTAAGTATGGAATTGTGCTGTTTGAAAATACCTTCATTAGTGAACAACCAAGCTGCACCTGCAGCACCAAAATTAGCGAAGCGGTTATCGGGTCCAAAACGGCTTGAGCCATCACGGCGACCTGTTAGGTTCACGATGTATTTTTTATGCCAGTTCATGTTGAGTCTCCCAAATAATGCATTGTAATTGTACTCAGTTACCTCATGGTTCAGCACTGTCACCGTAGTAGCCGCAGCCAAACTATTAATCAGCGCATCGCTTGCAAATCCAAATGCAGATTGTGCCAATTTTGTTGTTTTTTGGCTCTGGAATGTCGTACCGACCAAGAAATTTATCTCTATGTCATCCAATTCCTTACGATAGTTTAATTGTGGTTCGAAAATATATGATCTGCCAGTGCCACTAGCCACAAATAGGGATGATTCGTGCTCGTTTGTGTCAAAGGGACTATAAATACTTAGAGGGCTGGTTACGTTTTGGGTTATCCTAGTATCGTTATACCCAATACTAGCCTTAGCCTCAAGACCAGGAAGCACATTGTAAGACAACAGCACATTTGCAATAAGGTTTTGGTTTGCGGTAAGGTATCTTCCGTTGAGAAATGCCAATGGATTGTTGAATGTGCCGTTTTCCCAGTTGAGGCTGCCATCGCTGTTATAAAGCTCCGGAGCGTTTGGAGCAAGCGTATATGCTCGGGATGTCAAATCCCTTCCCGGTAAAGTGTTTTTATCTCCGGAGTAACTGGCCGAAAAATTAAGGGTGAACCGTTTATCGTCGGATTGGTGTGTAATGTTGCTGTTTACTGAACCCTTTCCGTAATGAAAATCACCAGGAAATACGGTTGTTTCTTTGCGATAGGTTCCACTCAATAGAAATTGCGTGTTAGCATTACCGCCTGAAACGGATGCCTGAAAATTCTGGATGTAAGATGTACCGCCAATTAATTCCTTCTGCCAATCGGTGTTGCGATTTGAATCCCAAGTGCCATTGATATCATAAGCATCTTCAGGATATTCCGTGATCCCATCATTTGCAAATGCTTCTGCGCGCATTGCCAAATATTGGCTTGTGTTCATCAGGTTCATTTTTTGAGCTACTTTTCCAACAGTAGTAAATGCATTGAAATTAAAACGTGTTTCTCCTGATTTGCCTTTTTTTGTTGTAATCAGTACCACGCCATTTGCCCCCCGCGAGCCATAAATTGCTGTTGCATCCGCATCTTTCAATACCTCAATACTTTCTATGTCTGATGGATTTAAATTGTTCAGCGGATTTGTCACACCGGAAATAGCGGATGCAGAAACCGTAGGATCTCCTAATGATTGTGATGAATATGGAACTCCGTTTACAATGTACAATGGATCATTGCCGTCTCCTCGGATACTGTTAATACCACGAATCTGGATATTAAAGCCACCGCCTGGCAATCCCGTATTTTGTGTAATGTTTACACCAGACATGCGTCCTTGCATTGCAGCTAATGGATTGTTTACGGGTTGCTTGTCGAGATCGGCTGATTTGATTTTTGCAATGCTTCCGGTGCGCTCCTTCTCCTTCACAGAATAATACCCAGCGTTTATCGTAACCTCCTTAAGCTGCGTACTGTCTTCTATCAATACTATATTTATTGAAGTTTGGCTTCCAACCTGAATTTCCCGTGGGGCATAGCCTATAAACGAAAAGACAAGGATATCGGTAGAATTAGCCGTAATTGAAAAATTACCTTTTTCATCTGTTACGGTGTTTGTGGTAGTTCCTTTTACAATGACTGTAACGCTGGAAAGTGGTCCAGTGGCATCGGTAACTGTACCTGTAATTTGATGTTGCGACTGCTTCGTGTAGCTCCCGAACGTTAGTTTGGCGGCATAAATCTGACTGGAAAGCAGTATTGCGAGAATAAATATGCAAAGACAGGAAGGTCTGCCCTTGTTAAATGAAAGATTTTTCATAAATTTAGAAAGGATTAAAATTGAACGAAAGTTTGATTTTCCCAGCCTTCTATGCTAGTTTCCACGCAAGTAATAGAAGGCTTTTTCTTGTTAATTAATTTATCATAGGCATAGGTTGGTTTTTGGTTACTTAAATAGTCAATAGCTGTTGAATGGTTTCGGATCTGCGCTCTTGCAGATATTTGTAAATGGCGAAGCTGATAGTATAATAACCTGAACCTTCCCCAACTCAAGTAAAAATTAAAGATTACACCATAAGCAACCGGTTAATGGTTAAACACAAGCGGTAACGACACTTTAAGATATCGTGAAGAAGCTTTGAGAAGTTGAGGTGTAGCCAAAAAAATAGGCGCGGAACTCAGCTTATTGCCTTCATGGTACTGGTATACCGGGAACAATAAGTGAGCCCACGCCATTTATGGCGTGAGCATTTGCACTTATCTTCTCGTTCCCATTTAAAAAGTACCAGTTTTTGAAGGCGAGATTCAAAGCGAATGCTTCAAATATTTTTAATGAAGTATCGCAAAAATACATTACAAATCGTAATGATTAAACAAATATACTAAATAAAATAAATATAGGGATATATCCCCATAAGTTTTATGTTAAATATTACCAATTTCACTTTTCAAAAAAAAAACATGCTATGGATAATACATTTAACGATTTTTTGAAAGATTTTGGTGAAAAAGTAAAAACAGAAAGGGAAGCTAAGAACTTAACTTTAAAGGATATGGAATTTCATACTGGTATTGACGATAGTGACTTTAATAAAATTGAGTTAGGAAAAACAAATATTACGTTTAGAACTTTCTTAAAAGTTGCTAAGGGACTTAAAGTTCAGCCAAAAAAATTAGTAGATTTTGATATTGACTTAAAAAATGAAAATCTAGAATAGACGCATAAGTATTCTATTCCACTCATTAGGAATATCTAACAGAATTTACCAAATCCTTTCCTATCTACTTGCCCTTTGTCATTGAACTATGTTTAAATATGAACAACTTGAGCAAATAATCAGATTCAGATATAAACCTATTAAATAATGACTAATCGTAATCCCAATATAAAGACTGAATTTCAAGGAGTAAGATTCGTTCAGGGTGTTGTTCAAGATAATCATTCCATTTTTCAAAATCTTTCACGAGAAAATGACCAAGGCAATGATTGTTATATAGAATTTGTACGTAATGGTCTTGCAACCAATTATGGGATATTTGTTCAAATAAAAAGTGGAGACAGCTATAAGGACAGCTTAGGCTATAAATTCACAGCAGATAAAGCCCATTTAGAGTACTGGAATCAGGGGTTAAATTTAACAGTAGGAATAGTTTTTGATCCGGAAATTAAAAAAGCCTTTTGGGTGGATGTTACATCTTATTTGACTTCTCGACCTGACATTTTTACGCAAAGTTATCATACTATTAGAGTTGATAAGGCAAACGAATTTTCCGAAGCAACTTTTCCTGCATTTATAGAGTATTGCTTCTCTTTTCGACAGCTATTTTCAAGCTATGAAAAATTTGGGCGTGCCTTAGAATGGTTTGCTAACATTGATAATTCAAGTATCTGTTACGAAGGAATGAAAGCCCTATATTCTTATCATCGTGAAAAGCCTGCAACTTGGTTCTATATCATCTCAAATTTTTCAAAAATTAAGGAAGAAGGTATAAGAAAGAATATTTTGGGTTTGCTAAGTAATTATGTAAACCGGGACATTTTTTGGCACTCAAATAATTTTCAATATTTGTCATCTCCAGATGTAAAAGAAAATCTCTCAAATCTTATGACGAAGTATTTCAGAAGAAATGAAATTGAAATTATATTGTCGTATCTTGAAGGTGGAATAGTTAGAGGAAGTTTCAATTATTTAATTTTCCTTGTCATCAATATGGTGGCAGATCTTCATGAAATCTTAAAGGAAATCGCTTTCAATGCCTCTATTGATGAGGACAAGCGTAATTTCTGTTTCTGGCTATATATGCACGTAGCAAAATTACACTCAATAAATGATACACTGAAAACGGCTGATGATTATTTGATCAAATTTCCTTTTGGACTGAAAGATGAAGCCCTCATGGGGATTAAAGAAAGTATTGAAAAAGGTGAGTTATGTCCGATTGGTTAACTTTTTGCAAATTCTGGCAAAAGTGAGCATCCCATTCCGGTAAAAGAGAGCAATTTGTTCCGGTTTAAAGTGACCACCCTATTCTTGTAAAAGAGATCAG
>NZ_SLWA01000016.1 GCF_004345565.1 Flavobacterium circumlabens
TGGACCCTCGAGTACACTCATGATCAACCAATCAAAAATATTTCATATAAAAACAATGTAGTTTGGGCATTCTCTAGTGAAAAAATAATTAAACGCTATTTGCAATAATCGAGTAATCTAATCGTATGGTTTGAATTGCAAAATTTAATGTTTAAGAATGTTTATTTTTCTTAAATCATCCAGAAAATGGTTCGAAAATTGTCCCGTTAGGGCTACCAAGACAAAAAGCTTCAGAGAAATCTGGAGCTTTTTTTGTTTAATACTATTTGACACCGTTTCATTGTGTTCACGAGAGGGACGCACTTTCCATCAGGGGAAAATTATATTTTTGAAATGTTGTAATTTATTCATACTTTACCTTAAACTTGCTGGTAAAGTCCTGATACTACAGTGGGTATAATATCTGACAAAAAAGATATTTTACAGGATATTTTTTTTTCTTTGAAACTCAGGATTTTTAATCCAAATGGCTTTATCTTTGAGCCTTTAGAAAATTGATACTCATTATGGAACAGAAAATACATCAGGGAAGAAACGTTAAGCGTTTCAGGGAAATGCTTGGCATCAAACAGGAGGCATTGGCTTTTGATCTTGGAAATGACTGGAATCAAAAGAAAATTTCTATGCTGGAGCAAAAAGATGTAATTGAAGACGATATACTTAATCAAATCTCGGAGGCATTAAAAATTCCCTTGGAAGCTTTTCAGAATTTTGATGAGGAACAGGCAGTAAATTTAATTTCGTGTAATTTCTCGGATAATGCAATGTTCAATAATAGAATTGAAGTTTTTAATAACAATCCGATTGAGGAGATCAAAAAACTTCACCAAGAAAAGATTGCTTTGTTTGAGCGAATGCTGAAAGAAAAAGATGAAATGATGGCAAGGCTTGAAAAATTGATTGCTAAATAATCATTGATATAAGATATATTAATTTCACAAAGAGACTTTAAAGTCTCTTTTTTGTTTTGCAACCACTTCATTTTACCTCCTAGAATTACCGTTGTTTATATACTTTCTCCTTCCGATCTAATTTGTGTAAAGTCTTCATATTTGGTAAAATACTCTAGTCCTAAAACTAATAGTATCGCACTTGCATTATATACTTTCTGCATTATGACTGCCAAATCCAAATAACCAAACCCAAACAGGAAAAAGAAACAGTAAAAAGTCAATAAGCAAATAATACAGCAAAATTTAAGTAAATGAAGTTTTGACTTGAGGATAAAGACAGTAATAATAAATAAACCAAGCAAGGTTAGAATAATCGATATTGTTCCAAGGTCATGCAAGGGTGTTGCAATTAAGAAAATAAATAATATGTTGGTAGCGCCTATAAATTTTAAAATAGCTGCCACTTGTCCTGCAGCTATTTTTTTTGACATATTGATGAAAAAAATTCCATAACCAACCGAGTGGAATGCCATTCCGATAATTGCCAAAATCCTGCCTGGGTTTTCTGAACCATTTATCGCTTTTGCTGCAAACAAATTACTTAGGAAATTTTTTGACCACTGAAATCCTATAGATTTTTTGTCAAGCAATGAGCCGCCCGGATAAAATAAGGTCGCGATTACTATGAAAATCACAGAAAGGACCAAACATATCAAAACCGAATATTTCTTAATCATTTGCTTAATTCTTAAACTTTCCATTTTTCGAATAAGTGACGTGTTAGTTAGTTTGCAATGACCGCTAACATTCTTGTACTAAAGCGGGTTTGGGACTAAATTAAGCTCTATTTACGGATTTGCCAAATCATTCCAAATACAAAATCCGATGTGCGAAGTCTCCTGACTTCGTACCCTCTCCAATATTCTATTTTGATTGTTACTAATTTTTGCAGACTTGTCCTTGTCGATTCTCTTCATGGGTGAGAAGTCGGGAGACATTCGCCAGCTTTCCATAAGAACTCTTACGAAAGCCAGGGATAACGATATTTTCAGAATAACTAAAAAAAAGTAAAATATTTTTTTGCGTATTTTAAAAATAGTTGCATTTTTGCACCCGCATTAGAAAAACAGGCCCGTTCGTCTATCGGTTAGGACGCATGGTTTTCATCCATGTAAGAGCGGTTCGATTCCGCTACGGGCTACTAAGAAAAAGCTTCAGATTTCTCTGAAGCTTTTTTTATTTAAAAATCTAAGTTGTCGCACCTGTATTCTGTTCCAGCACTTCATTGAATCTTATGTTGGAAAAATAATTAAAAAAGCCCCAATTTGCCTAATTTTATTTTTAATCTAAAAGTAACCAAGTTATCCTGGCCTTTAATATCAATTCTTTTGATTTCGTAGTGATCTTTAAAAGGGAAACTATTTGGACGATTCCCTATTCTTAAGCCAAATTTTATATTGTTCTTAGCCAATATTTGTTTAAAATGTGCATTCTCATTACCCTTTCTAGGATAATTGCCATGTGGGTAAGCCAGAACCGGATATACTTTTAAGTCATTACTGGCAATTACTTCTTCACATTTCAGAAAATCGCTTTCTATTTCTAAAGTCGATAATGAACTGTATTTTTTATGCTCATAGGAATGATAACCTAACTCTATTCTATCGCTGTCTAATTCTTTTAACTGCTCGATTGTCATGATTTTATTTTTGAAAACCCCTGAACTATTTATCCATAAATCTGTTTTTCCGATATAAAAAAAAGGGATAAAAAAACTAGCCTTTAAGTTGTATTTTTCTAATAGCGGAACAGCATAAATAAGTTGATTTTCAGTAACATCATCGAACGTGATTACAATGCTTTTTTTGGGAATAGCTTTCATTTTCTCCAATTCTTCAAAATGAAATGTTTGGAAATTATTATTTTTTAAATACTGAAACTGCTGCTCTAATTTTTGCAAAGGAACAGTCAATTTATTGCTTTCAGTTTCACTAATATTATGGTACATTAAAATGGGAAGTAGGGACATTATTATTATTTAATTTATGAGACAAAATCTTAAAACGCACTACTTGTTTTGTTTTTGAATTTTCAAAAGTTTTAAGTATTTCATATAAGAAAAGAAACTCTGAATCATGGCAAATGTTAGCCCATTGATGCCATTAAAAACACCTTTCTTAAAAAAATAGCAGCGAACAAAAGCAACCGTTCCGTTAAGAAGGGGCTTGTAAAATTTTATTCTTTTACCCTGATCGAAAAGCTGTTGCGCCTGCCAGGTAGAATATTGATTCTTTTTTATGATAATCTGACTAAGAGAATCCCAAGCGTAATGCAGAATATGTACCGGCACCTTTTTAACTCTATGGGCCACCACCCTTTGATGAACAATTGAATTGGATGGATGTGCTGTCTTTTTATTAAATAGCCGAACGGTGTGATCGGGATACCAGCCTGAGAAATCGATTAGTTCATCCGCTAAAAAGTTTTTTATTCTAAAGCTAAAAGCGTCATAATTACCTTCTAAATATTTTTCCGCAAAAATAAAGTCTTCCGCATCCTTATCTAAAAATTCATCCGCATCTAGATTAAGAATCCATTCATTTTTACAATAAGGCAACCCATAATCACGTTGAGGGCCATCTCCTAAAAAAGATTGTTTAATAACAGTCGCTCCTTTTTCTTCGGCTATTTCAACTGTTTTATCTGTACTGAAGGCATCAATTACAATTATTTCATCACAAACTCTCAATAAGGCATCAATACATTTTCCAATATTTTTTTCTTCATTCAAAGTAATTACCAAACCACTAATTTTCATGTCTGCTTTTTTATAATCAATAACCAATTCTTCTACTGACCACCTTTTAAGGTGATTGTTTTTACTATTGTAGATAATGAATCTGCACTATGTAAAACCGAAAAGATAGTTTCAAAGTTATGGGCTGTAAGGAGCGTCCATTTTATAATTGTAATACTTGGAGGCGTTTATGAAATAATCGGAATGTTTGTAGCTAAAAAAGGTAAACCTATCAGATCAATTGTTCTGCTACTGCGCTTTTGTTTTATAATCCTTTTCAGGAGAATAACCAATAGCTGCTCTCCACAACAGTTGTGTGAAACTTAATTTTTATTTTCACTTTCACACAGAAAGTGTGTGAAAATTGATTTTTATTTTCATTTTCACACAATAAAAAAGGCATTATTAAATCTTTAAAGCAAAAGGAAGTGAGCTAATTTTCGCACGTTATGAACTCCGAAAAACTATCCCAATAATTAAATATTATATTTTCCGATAACTGCGGTTATGTTCGTAAATGTTTTTATAAATTTGCGATCTCGTATCGAAAGCCACTTTTTTGAATTCAAAATTATGCCTTTCACATCATTAGCTTAAAATCTTTATTAAAAACAAATTATATTATAATCATAATTAAATCCAATGTTTAAGAAAAACAAACCCCAAATTCTGCTTTTTATTTTTTTAAGTTTATTTTTTTCCACCAATTCCTTTTCTCAAAAAAATCTGTATGCCGGAATTGAAATCGGGCGCAGAGCCATAAAAACTTCGGTTCTGGATGTAAGTAATATCAGAAAAGCAGATTATAAGATTCTCTATTTTTCGAATGAAAGAATTAGTCTTGCCGACCATGTTACGGCTCAGGGCGAGTTTCCTGAGGACGATGTCAACAAAATTACTGCGATAATTGTGGAGCAGATCAACAAAATTAGAACAGAATTTAAAGTTCCGGAGGCCCATATATTTATAGTTGCGGCTCCCGTTTTTTCGGCTGCCCGTAATATCGACGCTCTAAAAAATAAAATCACGACTCTTACCAACAAAGATGTAGAGGTGCTTAATGTTAACGAAGAACCTAAAACACTTGTTAAAGGAGCTATTCCACCTGTTGATTATGCTAATGCTTTCCTGCTTGATATTGGTGCACAAACTACTAAAGGCGGTTACATTGATGAACTTGAGGACGACAAATTAGAGTTTATTCCTTTGGAACTTGATTTCGGTACCATGACACTTACCGATGCCGTAAAAAAAACAGTAGCGAATCCAAATCAGGCGAATGATATGGCAACCTACCAGGAAAAGTCTTTTGATTTTAACCCGGTGTTGCGTAAGAAGATAAAAGTGATGCTGGACGCCAATCCTCTTTTATTAAAAAAAGAAAAAATGTATTTATCCGGTGGAGCTGTATGGGCGTTTGCAACTCTGTATTATAATGAAAACGTTAAAGAACATTATGTTTCTTTAAGCCTGGAAGATGTTATCAATTACGATGCAATATTGAAGAATAATTTTGTCAAATTTACGAACCTTGCTAAAACCAATAAGGAAGCAGCCAGAGTTTTGAGTACTTATGACCAGCAATATCTTATTTCAGCCAATAACATACTATTGAGCTGTCTGGAAAGCATTCCAAATTTAGACACAAAGAAAATATATTTTGTAAAGGAAGGGCAAACCATCTGGCTGATCTCCTACATTGCAGATCGTTCTAAAAAAGTAAATACTAAGTTTTAAAGACATTCTTTATACTTCTTAAAAAAGCAAAAAGCTTCAGATTTCTCTGAAGCTTTTTTTATGTAGATAATTTAAGTTTTAAAGTCTGAACAATCAGCTTTATTATTTACTATTCTTCAGCGCCTCTAATAATTCCGCCATATCAACAGTAGCGTAAGTAGACGAATAATCGGATACCGCGTAAGGTAAGATAAGGCTGTTGTTGTGTATGATGGCGCCACAGGAATAGACCACATTTGGCACATACCCTTCACGTTCGTCTTCTAGAGGAGAAAGTAACGGTTCTGAAAGTCTTCCTATTTCTTTAGACGGATCATCAAGATCAAATAAGGAAGCCCCTATGCAATAACGTCTCATTGTACCTACACCGTGGGTAATTACAAGCCAGCCTTCCGGTGTCCAAAGTGGTGAGCCGCAATTTCCTATTTGTGTCAGTTCCCATGAAAAACGGGGTTCCTGAAGAAGAACAGGGTCATTCCATTGTGTGGCTCTGTCCGAATACATAATGTAATTATTTACTCCATCGATTCGGGCAAGCATGGCGTATTTGCCTTTTATTTTTCTGGGAAACAGGGCCAGGTTTTTATTTTGGGCACCTGCTCCATGCAGCGGCATTACCCTGAAGCTGTAAAAATCTTCGGTAGAAATTAGTTTAGGCAGTATGGTATGTCCGTTATAAGCGGTGTAGGTTGCCATGATGCGAACGGAATCGTCATCGTCTACAAAGCGCACAAAACGGGCATCTTCTATACCGCGGCTTTCCGATTCGGATATTGGAAATATAACGCGTTCTGTAATATCTGAATCGTGCGTAAACTGCAAATCATAAAATGAATTGGCCAACCAGAGTATTTCCTGCAGCGCCATTTTTCTTTCTTCCCGAATTAAGGGATCGCCTAAAGAGGTTTTCAGACTATTTTTAAGGATCGCAAATTCGAATTCATCCGGCAGATCCTGCATAATCTGAGTTATATATTTGTCCTCGGTATGCATTTCTGCCAATTTGGTTAAAAATCGTTCCTTGTTGAATAAAGTCTTGTGTTCGATCTCCGCTTTATCAATCTGATTTCCAATTTTCATTATCGTCAGATTGTTATCCTTATCGAGAATTCCCCTTCTGAAAACAATAGAGGAAATATGACCTTCACCCGTAGCCCTAAAAGAAATGACTACCCGTTTTTCGCCTGCTCCCAAACCAGTCTGGTCAAAATCTTCTACAATCGAAGGATTAAAAATAGCGGCCGATTCTATGGCATATTCCATGGTACAAAAAGAACCTATAAGCATTTTTCGATTGAGGGATATTCCTTCATAATCTATTTGCATGTCTTCGATTACAGGTCTAATTTGTTCGCAATGTTTAAAAAAAACGGCTGAAATATTTCGATGGCGTCTGGCAAACTCACGAAGCGTCTGCTCTAAAGTTTGCAGTACTTGCTTTTCATCGAGCAGCATTATACGAATTACCATTTGCTTGGTCCGTTCGTTACCATTCATAAAATATCGGGCAACAACTCTTCTGGAATCTGGTGTAAATTTTATATTTTTTCGTATTACTGATACTCGCATAATTTGTTTTTTATTTTTAATAATAAGGAACTGCAATTATCTAAAACAAGGAATTCATTTCTATTGCTATAACAAGTTAATAATTTTGTTAATTAAAAAGCTTAATTTTTTATTAAAACTTCTTTTTGGTGTTTTTAATTTTCATCAGATTGAGACCGGCAGCTTCCTCAAAGAAATTGGAGTTTTGAGTTTTCGCGGCAAAATCAAATAAAAAAGGCACAGTATTAAACTGTACCTTTTGATTTTTAAATATGATAGAATTAATATAATATTTCATTAATATCAATCTACGAGCAGGAAACTATTTTCATTTGACTTCAATACTATATTTTTTGATAACATAGGTGTCAAAAATAGATTTGCTGTATACGATATGCAAGGTATAGTTATCGATTATCTCTTTTTTGCTTAAGTGACTGGTATTATTATAGCGCACACTGTATCTTTTATCTTTAAAATAAAAATAAAGTAAATCTGTTCTTCCTGAAACAAAATTGTCTATTGGTACTTTTGTTTCTTCAGTTGCTATTTCTTCTGCACTTTTTACGGTATAGTAGTTAATCGCTAATTTCAGCAGGATAAAAATAAAAAATGCTAAAATCAGAATTCCTAACATATCAATTATGGTATTGCTTTTATTCTTTGCCTTTCCTTTTTCGGCTGAATTATATCTGTACAGAAAAATTAATACGATACCGAAAGAAAGCAAAAAAACCGATACATTTAGAGTCAATGGAACATTTAATATCATTCT
This sequence comes from Flavobacterium circumlabens, assembly GCF_004345565.1. Lineage (GTDB taxonomy): Bacteria > Bacteroidota > Bacteroidia > Flavobacteriales > Flavobacteriaceae > Flavobacterium > Flavobacterium circumlabens. The sequence goes on from NZ_SLWA01000016.1 coordinate 7,751, forward strand.
GTCTTCTTTTAAAAACAGCATTAATAAAAGTGCCATGATTATAAAAATCCACTTTTTTGCAAATATCTTTTCTATCATTGTGTCGGGTTTGTTTCTTAACTTATTTTTTTAACCACGCAACCTGTAATTATCTTTTTTGTGGTTTTAGTTTTTAATATCAAATGGTCTTCCCCCGCAAACTTAAAAAACAAAAGGCACAGAATTATACTGTACCTTTGTTTTTAACATTAATTATCTTGCTTTAAAATGGTCCTTTCAACTATTATTTTTTCTGTTTGGCTCTGTTAATACTTGGAAAAGATTCCAAATATTCGACCTTAATTTTATCGCCTATCTTATAGCCTCTTTTTTTAGAATCACCATCATATAGTTTTCCATTTGCAGTAAATTCATATGAGTAGGTAAACATTTGTGTTATTACTCCCTTTCCAAGAATATTCTTTTCATTAATAATTGTTGCTTCTTTTTCAACAGCATAATTATCTAATAAAGAATTATAAATTGGCCATTTTATTATACTAAAAGCCAAATACAAGATTGGACTTAAGGCAATTAATAGGTATATTCTTTTTTTAAATTTTACTAAAAAACTACTATTACTTTTTTTATTGTTCATTTGTTTTAATATCAGTGCACCTGATCAATACCACATCTAATTTGAAGAGCTATCATACTTTTTATTCAACTCCGTGATAAAAAGATTAGGGTCTTTCAAATAATACTTAACATATATTGAATCTCCTACATCTTTGCTTTTTCTTTTGAACATACCATCGCTTCCACTATATGTTTTACCAGCAACTTTAAATCGCACCCTAATTGTTTTGCCTTTATAAACAAACATTTTAGTTATTATTGCCCTTGTAATTTTATAATCTGATTTCACCAGATTATATTCAGTTTCACGCTCTTGCATGCTGTTTTTAATAAAAAAAACAAAAACCAGTACAATTCCTAAAAACACCAGAAATAATTTAAACCTTCCCAGATTTGTCCACTCAATCTCTTTTTTTTCTAAAACCTGACTCTTAGGTTTTCTCTGAATTTGTTTACCTTTCTTTTTCATATTTTAATCTGCTCCTATTGCAAAAAAATCTAATGGGATATTTCTATTTATTATTATAGTCATCCATCTTCTTTTTTATTTTCATCCATAGCGCACAAAACGTTTTATCGAAATCTTCCAAGAGCAGGGGCAGTTCAGAAACATTTGCGTACTTTTTTAAGAGAACACTTCGGAAAGAGGGGAATTATTTAATAATGAAAAATTTTTTATTTTGATACATGCTTCTCATCATCTTATCTTCCTTCATTCTTGGAATGGTAAAAACTGATTTATCTACTTTTTTTGTAGTATAAGAATGCAATAGGTACGTAGACTTAAAAAAATCTTTCGTTATTTTTTCAATTTTTACTGGAAGCGAATTAGAGATCTTTAAGAATTCGTAAAACTGATCGTAATTATAGCCTTTAAACAATTCGGAATCAATCTTCAATATTGAATTTGAAAAATAATACCGGTAAGTACCCATTTTCCATCTTACTTCAACGATCGAACACTCTAAATTGCCTACTTTTTCTTTCTGCTCTAATTCTTTTAAAACGGGCGGATTTCCTAGTTTCTCTTCCAAATCTATTGTAACATCTATTGCAGATACAACATTTAGATCTCCTACAAAGTTGTATAATAAATTATCTTTTTTTATATAATTACTGATCATATCAATATTTCCGTATTTCCAGATAGAAACAAAATCCCCTTTTTCGGAATAAATATAATTTAAAGTATCTATAGGTATTTCACCCTGACTTATCAATTTCTCAACCAATTTCTTTTTACTTACTCCATGTAATAAACTATCTCCTAAAATTTCGGTACTTACTACATACTCGACCTTACCTTCAAAAGATTGTGCATTTCCCTTAAAAACTAATATTAAAACTAAAAAAACAATTATTTTTTTCATTTAACTTCAATGTTACAGGTGTTAATTAATTAGCTATCAAATAATTATTTCCTATATTGACATGCAATATATACCCAATCTACTTTTTTTCCAGACTGACTGGAGTTCTCATTTTTGCACTATATCCCAACTCTCAAGAATATAAGTATTACAAACGCCCTGCCTAACTTCTGCTACAAAGTAATAATTTTCAAATTTACCATCATCCTTAATATTTTCCATTATTGGCTTAAAACCATTAATAACATTAGATTTTCCTTTAAAATTGTAAAATATACTTCTGTTTTTTGAATAAGTGGATATACCTGTAATTTCACATTTTTCAATAATCGAATTATTACTTTTTGATTTATAAATATTATAATAATTGAATGGTATCAAAATTATACCTGAAATAAAGTAAGCAATTACCGCAATTTGAAGAATATTTATTCCGAAGAATAAAAATTTGTCTTTTTTTTCAATCGTAACATAATCTTCTTTTATTCTTCGAAATTGTAAACTTATACAAATAACTACCACAATTGCAAATACCGTAATGAGTAGCCAATAGGGATAATTTATAATAATATCTTTTGATTTTAAAAAGAAAAAGTAAACTACAAAAAAACCTATTAATTTAATCCAGTCTCCTGTTGTTAGTCTATTATTTTCTTTAGCTTTTTTACTTGTCATATTTACTTGAATTTAATCTTGAACGCCTCTCAATTTTTTTTGTGTTTCGTCACCAACTTTTTTAACTGTTTCTTCACCGGTCTTTAATCCTGTCGCTTTTACAGCATCTTTAGTTAATTCGGTTGCAGCTGTCTGGCCGTTAATGGCTATATTCTGACTGTCACCACTGCTTTTTAATACACGTTCTCCTGCCGTATCATAGGTGTATTGGTGTATACGCCCGTTATCATTGATTTCCATCAGACGATTTTCTTCATCCCAGTTCATTTTTCTGAAATTCTGATCTTCAGTATAACTTGTCGGGTTTCCGTTACCATCATACACGTATTCTCTCGGCTGGCTTTTTCCTGCTTCTGTAATTTTATTAGGAGCATTAGGATGCAGTTCATTATCGTAATTATAATCTAAAACATACCCTTTTTGTTCATTATTTAGAGTATGTATTAAATTTTTGCCCGTAATATTATGCATTTTGTTATAGCTCATGTTCAGTTCATAACTGGCCTTCGTAAATTCTCCCTGATAGGTTGCTTTAGCTGATTTTAATCTGTAAAAATCATCGTATTGGTATTCATGGTTCGAAGTTCCTCCCAAAGTATTGTTCACTACAGGTGCAACATTTTTAATACCTAAAACATTCCCAACCAAGTCATAACTGTAAGAATTGTTAATCACTTGTCTGGTACCACTCTTTACCTGCAATTGTTGTAATATTCTCATTACAGCATCATAAGTATAGTTGGTCTCTGTATCATTACCGTACTTTAGATACTTGCGTTGCTCAAACTCGTCATAACCTAATTGTTTAATATAATCGTAAGTATGACTTTCTTTTTTACCCTGCATGTTTTGCAGGTTTCCTGCACGATTATAAGTATATTCTACAACCTCACCGTCAGGATAAATCATTTTTTGAATTCTGTTCCAGGTATCGTATTCGTATTGCGAAATATAGGTCTGTACGTCTGTAGGGGTAATACGAAGTGTACGAATTTCTTTTTCGCCTAATTTACCGTAGAAAAATTCCTGTCCTCCGCTGGCATCCTGTACAAACCATAATCTTCCTCTGCGTGATGCAGTTCCATCTGCATAATTAAATTTATTATATTTTATCGATTCACTTTGCAGGCACGTAAAGAATTTGCGAGCGAGCGTTGCGCATATCCAAGCGATCGGGTATTATTACCAAGCATTTTTACCATTGGTTTTAATTTTGCAGTTTTTTATCGTGTCATATTTAATTTTCAAACGATTTTGTTGCTTAATCTTTCCACAAAAGAACAAATTAGCATTATAATTATAAATATTATTAGATTTCTTAATATCATTACAATACTATCCATTATAGTTTTACATACAAACTCATTTGATGTACTACCGCCTTGTTTTCTTGGGGATAAAGGTAAGAGCAAAAATAAATCCAATAAAAATCGTTAATTTATAATTGTTCTCATCTTTAATAAACAAAGTATCTGTGTTTTTGTTTAAATAAAAATTATAACGTTTACCTACACTTATGCTATCAAAAATACCTTCCCTGTTTCTTGGAACACCAACGAAATAATCTTTATTAGCATATTCAACTAATATAGAGGAATTACTTCTTCTCCCTGATCTTAAATATAATTTTTTTATCTCACATTTTCTAATATTGCTATCCTTAATCGAGTTCATTTCTGAAATATTAAAATATAGACTTAAAGAAAACGCACATGCAATAATTATTCTTACAATTAATAATAATTTAGTTTCTTTCATTTTTACTTTTAATTTTTTGTTGCGTCTTGAACAACATTACCACCAGTTTTTGCTACAGTACCTCTAACAAGATTACCAGGATTATTCAATTGGTTCATGCTATTAATAATCTGTTTTTGTTTTTTAATAATTGCCTCTTGTTTTTTTATGTTTTTCAATGTTGATTTAGTAGTACCTCTAACAGTGTTTTTACTTAGAGTTGCGTCTGCTATTTTCTTTTCTGCATTACTTATTTCTTTTTTTAAAACATCTACCTTAAAAAGTTCACCAAGACCAACTTCAGCAAATGAACCTGCCAATATTGATTTTATATCAACATTTTCATACTTAGTACCTTTAAGATATTCTTTTAATCCTGTTTCCAAGGCATCTATTCCAACTTTAGCAACAAATTCAAGAATTTTACGATTTCTAGCTTTCGATACAAAAGAAAATAATCTACCAATCCCTTCATCAATTGTACCTTCCGCAGCTCCAACAACTGTTGCAACACTAATATCCCAAGCATCACCTTTATTTAGATCTCGATTTGCATCTGCAAAACTCATCCCATCAGAAAGCATTTTATTTCCAATAATTCCTAAGTATTCAGTTGCTGCGCCAATTATAGCACCAGTTATCCACCCTAAAATAGGCTCTTTCCCATCAGGATCAATAAACCTTACAGGGTTGTTGAAAGCATAAACATAACCTCCAACATTCGGATATTTCTCCGCTACTGGATCCACATTCAACCACATGCTAGTCTTCATATCCAAATACCTAGCCCCATAATAGCTAAGATTTGTCTCACGGTCTAATTCTTTTCCGTTAAACAAATAAGGTGAACTAAACGATGAACCATGCTCTTCAAACAAAACCTCACCAAAAGCAATGTATTCTACATGCTGTGAAATTGAACCATTTTTGTTGGTAATATAAGAAGTACTTCCTAAATGATCCGGATGAAAATAGAAAATATCATTTTCCGGCATGCCAATTCCTGTGAAACCTTCTCCTGCTTTTACTGTTGTAGGTTCTATCGGAGGTCCAAATTGTACTGGTGGTCCCGGAACATCTCCCGGAGCATTAAAAATTGGGTTACGTGGCCAACCTTCCGGTGGTTCTTGGTTTTCCTCAACAGGTTTTAATACTCCGCTTGGGTAAGGGTCACCTGTAAACTCAGGGGTTGCATAGATACCTTGTTGTGTTGGTGGTCCTGGTGGCATACCTAAACTTCTGACGTAATTATCTAATGCTTTTTGCTGTTCGGCAGTTAATTTAGTATAATTGACACCTCCCGCAGTTATTCCTAAAGGTTGTGCAAAAGTTCCGTTACCTAATTTGCTGACAATTCGTCCTGCTCCTTCAAAATAATGTTTAGTGAATTTTCCTTTGCTAATCACAAAATATTGACTTATGTAACCAGTATAATCATCAGTGTGAACAATCGTAGCGGCAGTTTCTCCATTGATAGCTACGTTCTGAGAATCTCCTGAACTTTTAATAACTCGAGTTCCTTTTGCGTCATACGTGTATTGATAAATTCTTCCATTATCATTTATTCCTATTAAACGATTTTCTTCGTCCCAAGTCATTTTTCGGAAACTCTTTTCTTCAGTATAACTTGTTGGATTTCCGTTACCATCATAACTATATTCTCTAGGAACAGTTTTTCCTATTTCACCAATTTTATTTGGTGCGTTGGGATGCAATTCGTTATCATAATTATAATCTAGAACGTACCCTTTTTGCTCGTTGTTTATTGTATGTACTAAATCTTTCTTAGTAATATTGTGCATTTTATTATAGCTCATATTCAGCTCATAACCGGCTTTGGTAAACTCGCCCTGATACGTCGCTTTTGCAAATTTTAATCTGTAAAAATCATCATATTGGTATTCATGATTTGATGTTCCGCCCAAAGTATTGTTTACGATTGGAGCCGTGTTTTTTATGCCTAGAACATTTCCAACCAAATCATAACTATAGCTATTATTCATAACTTGTCTGGTACCGCTCTTCACCTGTAACTGTTGTAATCTTCTCATTACATCATAGGTGTAATTGGTTTCGGTGTCGTTTCCGTATTTTAAATACTTACGCTGTTCAAACTCATCATAACTTAATTGTTTGATATAATTATAGGTGTGACTTTCTTTTTTTCCCTGCATACTTTGCAGATTTCCAGCACAATTATAAGTATATTCAACAACTTCGCCATCAGGATAAGTCATTTTCTGGATTCTGTTCCAGGTATCGTATTCAAATTGCGAAATATACGTTTGTACATCAGTTGGTGTAATACGAAGGGTGCGAATTTCTTTTTCGACTTCGCCCAATTTTCCGTAGAAAAATTCCTGTCCTCCGCTCGCATCCTGTACAAACCAAAGTCTGCCTCTTCGAGATGCAGTTCCATCGACTTTGCCATAATTGTATTGTACATTGTTTTGCGGGTTTTTAGGGTATTTTATAGACTCTAGTCTATTAAAATTATATTCGTATTGTATTGCTCCGCCATTTGGTACCGTATTTTTTATATCCTGTGTAATGCGTGAAGTCAAATTACCTGCCAAATCGTATTGTAAGGTTGTGGTTCCTGCATCCGGATGTGTAAACTCGATGCGTCTTCCTAACCAATCATAACTGCTTTTGGTAATATGATCCATAGCATCGGTTACTTTTATGGTTTCTCCTAATGCATTGGTTTCAAACTTGGTAACCAAATCATTTAACATACTAGCCATATTCTGCCCCTTAGCATCGGTATAAGTCTGGCTTGTTTTATTTAGGGCGTCAGTTTCTGTGGTGTGCAATGCAGGCACTCCGTCATAATTATCCAGAGCGAAAGTGGTTGTATTTGTACTTCCGTCCGGAAAAGTTACTTTTACAGCACGCCCTACTTCATCGTATTCTGTTTTTGTTGGAGTAACATTTGATATGGCAGTACTGAAATTATTGTCTAAAGTCGTAGTAGTTATTGGATAATAACTTGTTATTGCTCTTCCTAAACCGTCATAAATAATTTTTCCGGAAACGATTTGCGCTTCCTGATCTGCACTTCCGGGAGCAGTAAACAAACTAGCTGTTTTCTTTACCTGCAAAGCTCTCCCTAATCCATCAGTAAAGGTAAAAGTTTCAATATCCTTATCGAGTTCGGGATCGTAATTTTTGGTTTTGGCATACGGTACTTTGGCTTCCGGAAAATATTCGTAGGCTATTGTGTATGGTTTGCCTGAAGCAATTTCGTAAGGACCTTTTAGAATCGCTACGCGTCCTTTTGCGTCTAATATCATGATATTACTCTGATCGTTACGATCGGTAGTTTTAATTGGGGCACCAAAACGATAATCAAATGCTGCTTTGTTTTGGTATCCAAAAGCATCTTTGATTTCCGTCATGAACTGATGATTCTCCGTATCATAAGTATAATTCAATGTCATACGCTGCCCTTTATGATTGGCAGGACCTGTTATTTTTTGAAGGTTTCCGTACGTATCATAGGCAAGATCCGTAAGTGCTATTTTATCTGCCGCGCTGTAATTTTTTATTTGAGTAACTTCGGCTGTTGTGGTGTTGATTGTGGTCGCTCTTTTACGACGTAACCCTTCAGTTGTAAACACTTCGAGTTGTTTTGGTATTCCGCCATAATAAGGTGTTGTACTCTCATAATAGCTTATTTTGGCCGTTACTTTATCACTTGACGTTCCGTTACCTAAATCTTCGTATTGTGTGATATTTCCGTTAGCATCATAGGTATTAAAAATATTGGTTTCAAGATAATCACTTCCGCCTTCGTATACTTTTTGATTGGCATGAATCATTCCCACAAAAATACGTTTGGCATCGCAAAAAGGTAAATTCAAATCTGATACAGGAACACTTGCCTGCGTTGCTACATCTGTAAAACTGTATTCGTTTTCAGATTCCTGACGCATTTTATTGTTTTTATCTAAGGTATAGCTACGCTTTAAAAGATTTTTACGGAAATAATCCTGATTGTAAAATTCCTGTACAGTAGTGGTAAAGACAGAATTATCGGCCGCATCAATCTGTTCCTGAATTACTTTTCCGAAACCATAAAATTCTCTTTCACGACGATCTTTATATCCATCTTCGTATCTGAATTTTGCAATAGAATGGTCAATACCATCCCCCACATGTCCATCAAAAACATCAACAGATTGTAGAACCCATTTAGCTGACGGATTTTCGTAAGTTGGTTTCAACAGTTCGTAATCTACCACATAACTGTTTCCGGCGCCATTGGTTACACTTTTTAGTTTATTGGTCCTTTTGATATTAGAAAGGCGTACTACTAAATTATCTTCATCTTTTGATAAGATGTAATCTAAGTTTCCGTCACCGTCAATATCTGAAAAAGAAGCTTCAGAACGAGAGGTACTGGCACCAAAACTTCCTCCAAAACTTGGGGTTAATTTCATTACAATAAATGGTGGAATTAAAGGAATATCATACGATGCTCCAACACTTCCTCCGTAACTTACCCCTGTATTTCGTGTCATCGCTTCGTAACGAGGATAAGTAATTGCAGGAGCAAAGGAATTCCCCATATTCAATTCGATCAGAACGGTATTGTCTCTATATTCAATTTTATCTGCCAGACCATCAGCATTGATGTCTAAAAATGAATGGCTGTTATCTGATGTGCTTCTCGAATAATTAAGTCCTCCTGAAAAAGATCCGTTCATAACGCTGTATCCGGCACTCCCACCAATATCCAGAGAAGTTCCTTTGTTGATTACGTTCATGTTTTCCCAACGCTCAGCCGGCAAAAATCCGTAACCGGTATTAAACGAAACTGTTTCGTTTGTTTCGATTCTATCCGCAAGTCCGTCACCGTTAATATCCGAGAAAATCTGTTCAGAACGATCTTCTCCTTTACCGACATTACCTCCTAAACTGATCGTTCCTCCTGCTTTAAGAGCATCTTGTATACTGGCATTTGCACCTGATGTAAACTTAACTTTCCCTTTGCTCACTGTCATCTGCAGGGAACTTTGCGGAGCACCGTGATTATAGCTTCCTGACAAACTTCCGCCAGTACTATTGGTCTTAGAATGGCTAAAGTTTCCTATATTGGTAACATCGCTGCTTTTTCCTCCTATGGGAGAGGTGTATTGTACTTTATTATCGATGATATAATCCGGAAAACCATCTCCGTTTAAATCACTCATGGTTTGAACCACATAAGTATCACCGGTCGATTTTGTTAAACCTCCGCTTATACCTCCTGCACCACCGCCAACTCCTGCACCACCACCAATACTGCGGCTTTTGCTTTCGTTGATCATGTCAAGAGCTTCAGTTTCGCCTCCTGCCAGCGGATCAGTTAAAGGGGAAGAGAAATCAGTATATTCCGCAAAATCATCTTCTCCTAAACGATTGGTTCCCATAAACTCATTCTGGATGAAACTGGCTTTTTCGCCTCCGTATAGAATGTTATCTGAATAAACAGCACTCATGGGCAAAAAGTATTCTTTGCCTGTATCAAATTCTCCCGGCATATTCTCAGGGTCCAAAGTATTAGGATCCGGAAAATTATTAGGGTCAATACCACTATTATTTTCAAATTTAAGTTTGGTCTGATCTATCAGATTACCTGCCAGATTACCGTTTACAATAAAGCGTCCCCAATTTTTATATTGCAAACCAAAATTATTTTCGGTTTCACTTAAATCAGTATAGATTGAGAAATCATTTGTCGCTTTTTCCCATAGCACCGGAAGTGCAGGATCTGTAATTATATCTGTTATTTCGTAATTAATGTTTAAGGCTCCTAACTTAGGATATGTTGTTAAAACTTCATTGAGTACGGGATCGCTTATATATACTTCTAAATCTATTGGTGTATTCTTTTGCGTATCCGGATAAGCATAATTCAAATCAGCAGTAGGCGTAGTTAGGCTCAAAACACCGTTGGTAACAGCATAAGTGGCGCGGCCAACTAATAGCCCATTTTGTTTAGCCGTTATTATTACATTTCCGTTATACTTAGATCTAAGCAAACTGGTAGTCAATGTATAATCCGTAGTTTTTATAAAGAGTTTCAATTTACCTGTAACGTCCGGTTTTACGCCATCGATCACGTAATTACCATCAATTTTAGAATAAAAGCTATGTCCAACATCAACCTTACGAATATTATCTTCTGGTCTTGAATTGGGTATATTTGGTAAAATCAATGACGGATTTGCAAATAATAGTTTAGCATCAATATTTGTTGATGATTCAAGGGTTGTTGTAACAAATGTATTATCATCAGGAATTGCAAAAACAAGTGATTGTAAATCAAAATTAACCACTTCTGATGCTAAAAATTTACGTTCAAAAAGAATGGTTGTTCCTGCTGTATTGATTACATTTTTGAGAATTTTTAATGTAATATGATCTGATGTAACAGGTTTTTTAAATGTCCCTGAAAATGATATAGTTCCTGCTTTTGGCACTACAATAGAATTGGCCTGGCTGGCAAAAAAATCCGGTGCTGCATGAAAGTTTTTCAGCGTGATTAAATTCGCATCTTTGGCTGCAGCGTTTATTGTTTCTAAAGCAGTAGAAATTGTGGTCCTTTTTTCAACCTGCGTATATTCGATTTTAGGATCCCAAATTACTTTATCGTAATTACCATCCTTTATAGAACTTATTCTAAAATACAAACGCTCTCCTTTTTCTACAGAAAGTGTCTGGGCTGGCTTTGATTTTTGAGTATAGTCTAAAGCCGTTATGACCTCATCCCAGATTAAACCATTATTTTTTTGAAAATACAAATGTACTCCATCGGCTTTATCCAAACCATTTCTCGTTTTGTATTCCTGTCTTTCTTCAGAAAGATCTTCAAGAAGCTGATAATTTTGATTCACTATGATCGTTCCTTTTACAGGAGCCTGCCAAACACGAACCACATCATGCAATGGATTTTTATCTAATAACTGCTGTAGTTCCAATGTACGGTCGGGCATAGTAAGTGCCAAATCTCCACCTCCTGAAACCGGAGAAGGTGTTTGTGCACTTGACGGCATAAATACAGGAACGCCATTTACAATTCGATTGTAATAAACCTTTCCGTTATTCACAAAATCCACTAACCCGTCACCATTAAAATCCATAAAATAGCTTAGGGTTCGATTGGTTGTACGTTGTTCATCATAACCAACATTAGCTGTCGCTACACCAAAGCCAACACTGGCATCTACTCCCCAACTAAAAGATTTGTTTTTGTTGATACCCAGGTTTTTTATACCCTCGATTTTTATGGCTTCTCCAAATGAATTGGGCTGGGTAGCATGTAAATTTTTACGGTAATAGATATCATTTGCTATCTTAAATATTTTATCCGGATACGAATCTCCATCAATATCTTCAAGTATAATTGAAGTTTCTGATTTTCCCCAATTGTTTCCTCCATGAGCTCCAATAGTGTTATTCTTGAACGAACCAAGTGTTGGTAATCCCACCCCTATCCTGTAATTGATCCCCGTGGAAGTTCCGTTGGTACTTCCTGCCAGCGTATGATTGCTTTCAAAATCTTTTATTCCCGTAAATCCCTGCTTGATATTATCACTCGGAACAGTCCAGACTTGTTCGGGCCCAAAAGGATTGTATTTCCCGGAAGCATCCCGAACATCATCAAAATAATCCAGTGTATTGGTGTAAAACAATTTAGACTCCGAATCGTATTCTGAAACCGATTTAAGCAATGTTTTCTTAAAAGCACCTTCTTTGTAATTCAGCTCGTAACTGCGGATCATCTGATTCTTATAACGAACTTCGATTTTTCGCAACAACTGATTGTTTAACTGCTTAAAACCAAGTCTGGCCGAAACCTGAACATCCGGTCTGTTGGTTTCACCCAAATCGCCATTGTTGATAAACGAAACGCTGTAGTTTCCTTTCTCTGCACCAAAACCGGTGTAGTATACATTCTTAAGATAAATTTCGCCGTCTTTTTTATCGTATTCGTATTGTACGGTATTCCCTTTTAAATCGATTTGAAAGTAAAGTGCCCAATGTCCTATATTTCCGGAAGCATCCTGCAAGACTGCATTTGCAGCCAGTCCTGATTCATTTCCTCCGTAATAACTGGCGACACCGGATTTATCCCTTACTACCCAATAATAATTTTTAGGAGAAGATCCTTTTCTGATAATCTGCTGAAAAGCACCTTCTCTTCTTGGATAAAACTGCTTGTCGGCTGTTCTTCCGACCCAGGCAGCCCTGTGCGAATTTGGAATCAGCTGTTCTCCTGCAATTGCATACGTTTCGGTTTCATTTGCTGCGTCATATCTTGGTGCTCCCCAACGGGTTTCAATACTCACCGCAGGTACCGAAATATCCCAGCCCGTACCTGCCCAGCTGTGTCCGCCATCACTGTCGTACTGCAGGCTAAACGAAGGCTGCATGCCTCCTCTTCCGTTTGGAATAACGATTCCAAAACCGGTACTGGCGGTTCCTTTTCCGTTTGCTGATGGAGGTGCTATAGACTGAATTCCTACTAACGGACTTGCCGCTTTTAGATCTTTGATACTGGTTGGCGTATAGCCTGAAGTTTCCGGAGATTCCGGCATTTTGATAATTCCGGCAATAAAATCAGTAAAATGGGTGGTTTTGGCCATGATAATTCCCTTTTTAATATCCAGGGAATCCTTGCTGACTTCCTGCCAAAGCCGTTTATTTTCATCAAAATAAAACACATTGATGTCTTTCTCCGTGTATCCTTCCGGAATGGCTTTTTTGTCAAAGGGAAGTGATAAACGGACTGTTTTTTCAAAAATAGTCCCATGCGGCAGTAACCTAAAACCGGCATTAGTGCCCGTAACATTCACCATTGCCGAATTTAAAGGGGCAATATCTATTTTACGTAAACCGCTTACCGAAACGTGAACATTTGCTTTTAAGGCGCCTATTGGAAAAACGGCAAGAAATTCCTTGTATTCCAGTCTGTTTTCCGTTTGGAAATTGATGGTCTTTGCAAAACTTTCCTTTGCCTTTTCAAGCGGCCTGAAGCTGTCTACTTTTAAGAAGTCATTACTTTTAAGTTTTTCAGTGATTATAACTCCTGTAGTAGTTTCTTTCGTCACAATAACAGATTGGCCGGAACTGAAATCTTTCTGATCCAGAATCAATTCAAATTCGGGCTGATTTACATCGATAGCAACACCGCCAACCGTTAGTTTTTTTATATGGGAAGGAAAATTGGTCCCTTTGATGTACAGTTTATTTTCTGATTTTAATAAGGTATAAGAAACCCCAACTTGTGTAGGCTTATATACAATTCGTACATTTTTTATCTTGTAATTATTGGAAATTCCTTCGGGTGCGGTAAATAATAAAACGTTGTCTCCCTGACGTAATGATTGCTCCGAAAGCAACTCCGATTGTGAAGTCCACTTATTATTTTTAGATAAAAACTGACCTCCTATACTGGCCTGATTGTTTAAACTTCGCGAGATGGAAGCGGCCTGATCATAGCCGTATAATTCATATTCCAGAAAAGCGCTTTCATAAACGGAAGGAAGAATATTCACCGCCAGATGAAACACGTTATCGTACGCATCATCGGTATCCGATTCGTCTTTCAGACCAATAAAACCTTCTTTAATATCGGCATCAAATACTTGTGTGGTCTTAGCGGGTAGCGGAGCTGTCTTAATGGGATCTAAAACGGCTGCAGTGTTTTCATCTTCAAAAAAATCACGCGAAAATTTAGCAACCAGATCATAGTTTTTAAAATTTACGGCGAACAAAAATGAGCTTACTAAAAGTACAAGAATTATAATTTTATTTTTCATACTGTAATGGAATCGACTATGTGGCAATCGTTTATTATTATTTTATCAAAACCGGATTATTTCACAATTACTTTAAATGTTTTGGTTCCGAAATCTGAATTTACGGTAACGAGATACATTCCAGATGACGCTTTTATCACATCATCATAGAGATAATTCTCTATCTGGGTAAACTGTTTCTGCTGAAGCAAAGTACCCGTCGGAGTGTAAACGGTTACGGTTGCATTTGTTTGATGTGCAAACTGCATGGCAATTGTAAAATGACCGTCGACTGTTGGATTGGGATATAAAATTAAAACCGTAGCATCCGGATTTTCCTTTCCGTCTGTCTTCACTGCAATTTTACTGGACGTTTTACACTTTTGGTCACTTGCCAATCTAATTTCATAAGTACCGGGCTGATCTACTAAAATCTTCGGATTATTATCTAAAAAATTACCTTCGTAATACCATTCGTATTCATAATTCCCTTCCGGCAGGCCAAGGCTGGCATCTAAAATCAGCGCATTTCCGTCTGTCAATTGATATTCTGGTTTTAAATCCGGAAAAGTACCCTCCTTATCGGCCACAAAAACCGTTTCTGAATATAAATTGCCTCTTGTATCGCGAACGATATAATCGTAATTCCCCGAAGAAAGCTGAACGCCTGAACTGCTTTTTGCGGTTTGGCTCCACTGTTTTAAAACAGTATCACTTCCTTGTTTTTTAACGGTTACGGTAAACGGTGCTTCTCCGCCTTCAATCGTATAATTCAATTCTCCTGAAGAATTTACAGCGCAATTGGCCTGGGTAATCCAGACACGGCTGAACATTTGCGGTGCTACTTTCAATGTAAATTTGGTTGTACCGGACAGCTGTTTGTCCCAGTTAAAGTCTTTTAAATTCAGCTTTTCCTTACTCGAAGTGCTTGCCAACTTAATGTATTCGGAATTATTTTCATCAAAAGTTCCTTTTCCGGAATGGTCTACCAGCAGCCAGTAATAACTGTCTTTCGGAAGGGTTCCTTTTATAAATTTCGGATCAAAAGTCCAATCCAGATTTAAATCTGAAGTACGGGCAAAATCAAGCTGCCATTGTCTGTCAACACCTGTTGGTTCCCCTTGTTCCTGTTTTTTAACCAGTAGATTTTTTGCGTTATCACTCCAGAAAACAAAATAATTATCCGGAATTGTATTGCTCTTGCTTTTCAGTTCCATAGTCAGCAAACCTTCGTCGACCATATTACTGCTTTTTACCTGCAATAAGCCACTTACATTATCTCTTCCGATTCCGGTAATAGAGGACTCAAAACCTTTATGCTTTTCAATGTCCCAAATCGTCTGCCCCAGACTGTTGAGATAATTTTTAATTTCAAACTGAGAAAGCGAAATACCGTATTTAACGGCCAGATAGCTCGCAATTTTTTGCGTTTCGACTCCGGATAAAACACGGTTGTACACGAGAATTTCACTTATATTTCCGCTGAATTCTTCCGGCGGTAATTTTTCGAACTTCGATTTCAAACCAATGGTCAGGGATGATGGCTTTGCAACACTGTCGGTGATGTTTTGCTGAAAAAAGTGAATATTGGCTTTTTGTGGTTTTACCTTTTCGCTGTACGACTGGTAATTGTATTTATTTAAATCGGCCAGGCGTTTATTTGTTGCCACAGAAACTGTTTTTTTCGCATCATTGATCGTCCATAAAAGCTGTTCTTTCAAACTGTCTTTTACTTTATAAACCATAAATACGGTCTGTCTTCTTTTTGTATCAGTACCCAAAGGCAGGATCAGGGAATCTTTTGCTTTATCGAAAGCAATACTTGGATTGAAATTAAAAGCGCCTCCTTTTTGCGTATTGGCCGGTATTTTGGCTTCCTTATTCGTGAGGCTTTCCCAATAATAAGCATCGCCATTGGCTCTTGATTTGATCCAGAAAAAAGGTTCGTGAACATTTCCGGGCCTGATTTTTTGCTGTGAAAAAATCAAATTACCGGTCGACACCGATAGTAAAATTACCAGTAAAAAAATCTTCTTATTCATAATAGGTAATGATTTTTAAGATGATTATTTATTAAAAATTCCCGAGGTCGTCAAAATCGAATGAATACCCGATAATCAATGAAATGCTGTTGATTTTATTTTTGTTTTCGCTGTAACGGTGTCCGTTTTCTTCTGTTGTCAAAGCATCTGTCAGACCTAAAGTATAACGTGCTCCAACAGATAGATTCGAACTGAATTCGTATCCTAAAGACAGCATCCCTGAAAAATAATTTTTACCGGTTAAGGATTCCTTTAAGACTTTCTGCACATTCGCATCCGGCTCAAAATAAGCACCCGAACTGCCAAATACTTCCTGGCTGTTTGACGTGTACTTTATATTGTCACTGGCAATATTAAAACTAACGTAAGGTCCCACACCAATATAAAATCCTTCAACAGGATAATATTTAAATTGTGCACCAACATTAATATAGCTGTAACCAAAAGTCATTTTATATTTCAGTCCTTCTGTGTCTTCATAATTCAAATCGGTACTTTGACCGGAATACGAAACTTCGGTTTGAATACTCACTTTGGCATACGGATATTTCCAATTGATAAAGAAGCCGCCGGTTCCTCCAAACTTGCCTTTCTCTTCTAATGTATATCCTTCGTAAATACCTTTGGGAACTATCACATCAGGAAGATTAGATAATGTTGAATGAATACCTCCGGCAAAAATACCATAGGTGATCTCTCTGTCACCTTGTGCCAAAACAGCTTTTGTGCTTACTAAAAGAAGAAGCAGAATAAATTTTTTCATTTTTTTAATTGAAATTACCATTGATGAAAACTATAGCCTACAGAAAAACAAATCACACCACTTTTATTTTGATTTTCTATAAACTGAAAAGAAGAAGCATTACTTTTTACCACATCTTTTACGCCTAAATAATAACGTAAATCGAAGTGAATACTTTGATGAAGTTCATAACCTGCCGCAAAACACAGAGAAAAATCATCTGCACCCTCAAGTCCGTCCTGATAGAACTGTCTTGTTGCTACATCGTACATTCCTCCTGCTTCGTTGGAGGTGTATGTAACATTATTCGGAGATAAACTGATGCCGTAAAAAGCACCAAAACCTAAATTTAATCCTTGGTAGGGGTATACTTTATACAAAGCCCCGATCTGCAGGTAAGAATAATGAAGTCCTAACTCGAACTCTTTTCCCACGGCATCGCGATAGGTAACTTTTTCTCCGGATTGTCTGAATAAGATTTCCGGCTGAATGGCAACACGCGTATCATAAAGTTTGAAGTTTAAAAAGAAACCGCCTTCTAAACCATAAGCCCCTTTACTTTCCATAACACTGTTATCAAATGTATTATCCCTTCCCTTAATGCTTTCCGGCAAATTACTGATTTTAGACTGCAATGCACCAAACTTTAATCCGTAGGTGATATTGGTTTCATTTTGACTGTAAACAGAAGCGTTAAAAAAACAACAAAAAATTGATAAGTATAGTATTACTTTCATGCGGAAAATTTTTTGCGAATATATGTATTAATAATTGAAAGGTAATCCTCATAAGTCGACAAAGTGCTAAATAATCTGTTAAAAAAATATTTCAGATTAAACAACATAAACATTGATAAACTGATGATTTTACTTCTGAAAATAACTGATGATTTAAGGATTTCGAAATAAAAAAAGAAGGCAAAACGTAAAGTTTCCAATAAGTTATTTATAAGATAGTTTCCTGTGATAATTTATAAAGAAACAAATTGATTTCAAAAATTCCCCAGCTGTAACTTTTACTAATTTCTGTATACTAACTTTTATGAACCAAAACTATATCCTATGAAAACTATAAAGTCGTTGCTTCTAATTTCTTCTTTTTTGGTAATGTGTGTGACTCTAAATGCACAAGAAAAGATTCAATCTCCGGAGCACAATGAAATAATGGCGTCACTAATTAAAAATGAAGCGTATGAAATGAATTGGTTTGCCTTTCGTGATACCGTAAAAATTGAAATCGGAAAAGTGTTTACTACAATCTCCAAAACAAAAAACACCCTAAAAGTCACCACTACCGTGAAAATGAAAGACAAACCCGATTGGGTCGATGAAACTATTGCAGAACTTCCTGAACTAAAACCTGTAAGACACACTTCTGTTAACACGCAAAGGGACATCACCCTTAATTTTGGGAAACAGACCACCGGTTTTTATCTGGATAAAACCGGGAACAAAAAAACAGAAATCAATGAAAACACAGATGGTGACTTTTTTGACAGTAACCTTTATCCGCAATTAATTCGCTGGCTGCCGTTAAAAGAAAATTATAAAACAGAAATCACTATTTTTGATTATAATCCAATGACGAAAGCGGGAATTATTAAAGCCAATATAACCAATACTAAAAAAGGAATCTACATGAACAAATCGGTCTGGATCGTTACCGTGACAGACGGGATTTCCCAAAACAAAGTGATCAATAACTATTATATTGATTCTGAAACCAATCAATTTTTGAAACAGGAAATTGACATGGGCACCAGAAAAATGACATTAGAAAAAGCATACTAATTACATAGCAACCAAATATCTTAAATTAGTTGATCTAAAATATTTGGCCGAAACAGCAAAAATAACTAATCTGAGAAACCAAACACTTCCATGACCAGAAAAACAATACTTTTAATTGGGTTTATTATCTTAAAATTTGTTTTACAATACGTTTTACTAAGTCCCGAATATGATTTGCACCGTGATGAATACCTGCATCTCAATCAGGCGCATCACCTGGCCTGGGGGTATTTGTCGGTTCCGCCGGTGACCTCGTGGATTTCATATCTGATATTTTTACTCGGGAATTCTGTTTTCTGGGTAAAGTTTTTCCCTGCCTTATTTGGCGTTCTGACACTGGTTATCGTCTGGAAAACTATTGAAGCTTTAAAAGGAAATCTGTATGCTTTAATCCTGGGAGCAATCTGTATTTTGTTGTCCTCGCTGCTTCGGATCAATATGCTGTATCAGCCCAATTCATTAGATGTATTGTGCTGGACCGCGTTTTATTATGTTATTATCCTGTACATCAAAACCGAAAACACAAAATGGTTTTATATTGGCGCTGTCGTATTTGCTTTTGGCTTTCTAAACAAATACAACATTTTGTTCCTGCTTATCGGCCTTCTGCCTGCTCTTTTGCTTTCTCCTCAAAGAAAGATTTTAGCCCAAAAAAAGGTGTATTTCGCCTTACTCCTTGGACTACTGTTAATCCTTCCGAATCTTTTATGGCAGTACAACAATCAATTTCCGATTGTGCATCATATGAAAGAATTAGCGGAAACACAATTGGTCAACGTGGACCGCATGGGGTTTTTAAAAGAACAGCTTTTGTTTTTTATCGGCGCTGTTCCGGTTATTATTGCGGCACTTTATGCGTTATTATTTTATAAACCTTTCTCGAAATATAAATTGTTCTTTGGAACTATTATTTTCACACTACTTGTCTTTTTATATTTCAAAGCCAAAGCCTATTATGCCATTGGTTTGTATCCCGTTTATATTGCTTTCGGATCTGTTTTTCTTTCCGATATTTTAAAATCAGGCTGGAAACGGTATTTGCAGCCTGTCTTTATACTGATTCCTGTACTGTTTTTTATTCCGATCTACCATTTTGCTTTTCCCAATAAGAGCCCGGAATATATTGTACAACATCCGGAACACTATAAAAACCTGGGAATGTTACGCTGGGAAGACGGAAAAGATCATGCCCTGCCTCAGGATTTCGCTGATATGCTGGGCTGGAAAGAACTGGCCCGCAAAACCGATTCTGTTTATTCCGCTTTGCCTAATGAGGACAAAACGATAGTCCTTTGCGACAATTACGGACAGGCCGGTGCGATTAATTATTACACTAAAAAAGGAATCAAAGCAGTTTCTTTTAATGCCGATTATGTCAATTGGTTTGATCTTACCATAACATACAAAAACCTCATCAGGGTTAAGGAATACGAAGAAGAGGACAATGAGTTTAAAGAAACCAGTCCGTATTTTAAAACGTCCCGGATCGCTGGTACAATAAACAATCCCTATGCCCGCGAATACAAAACAACTATTTTCGTTTTTACGGATGCGACAGTCAACATCAACAAAAGGCTGGAACAGGAAATCAAGGATGAAAAAGATTATAGTAAGTAACCCAAAAATGACTGACTTCACTACTCTTGACTATTTAAAAACCGGAAATCAAAAACAAATCCGTGCTTACGAAGTCTTAACCCAAAATAAGATTTTGTCTCAGCTTGCTGAATTTGATCCGCTTTTAGTCGGTACCATTCCCATAAATATTGCTATCGAAAACAGTGATCTCGATATCATTTGTTATTGGAAAGACAAAACCCATTTTATCGAAAAGCTAACCGCTATTTTTGGAACTGAGGCTGAATTTACGATTCGGGAAACCACAATTAATAATCAGGAATCAATTATAGCAAACTTCAGGAAAGCAGCTTTTGAAATTGAAATCTTCGGACAAAATATTCCGGTTCAAAATCAGAACGGATACCGACACATGATCATCGAATACAATATTCTACAATTAAAAGGTGAAAAATTCAGGCTTGAAATTATCCGACTCAAACAAAACGGTTACAAAACTGAACCTGCTTTTGGTCTTTTGCTAGGGCTAAAAGACGATCCTTACACGGAATTATTGGACTATAAATTTTAAAGGTGTAACTTATTAAAGAGACTCCTCGCCTATTATTCCTTTTAAACTACTAACCACCAGAAAATTAAAAACCAAAACTGCTTAAATAAAAAAAATCAGTAATTCCTTTGCTAAACTGTATTTACTACGTATATTTGCACCCACATCGCGGGATAGAGCAGTAGGCAGCTCGTCGGGCTCATAACCCGAAGGTCACAGGTTCGAGTCCTGTTCCCGCTACTACATGGGACAAAGAAG
>NZ_SLWA01000017.1 GCF_004345565.1 Flavobacterium circumlabens
ATATAAGGTAAGATTTCGGTTCTACACCCCGACAGGTTTTGAAAACCTGTCGGGTTTGTTTTTATGTATTGTTACGGAGCCCCTTAAAAAGGCGCCTTTAAAGTCTTAGCTCACGCAAAGGCGCAAAGTTTATTCTTTAATACTTATATATAGCATACCTCTTTTCAAACCACCCCCTAGCCTCGATGTTTCTTAAACCTAAATTCCAAATAACTAAATTCCAAATTCCAATACCCTTCTTGCAATACGTAAAAACAAACCCGACAGGTTTTCAAAACCTGTCGGGGTGTAGAACCGAAATCTTACCTTATATATAGGAGAATTTTACCCTTACTATATTAGGACAAAACGGCCTACATTATTACAATTCACATTCTTCTTACATATTATAGTATAAACATGCCGATATGTATTGTATGTATTTTTGTAATGCGTTATATTTGCATTCACAAAATTAAAAACAATGATTAAGATTACTTTACCCGACGGGTCAATTAGAGAGTTTGCTTCAGGCGTAACTCCGATGGAGGTTGCGAAAAGCATTAGCGAAGGATTTGCCAGAAACGTGATTTCTGCATCTTTTAATGGTACAACAATTGAAACCGAAACTCCATTGACGACCGACGGTAGTCTTATATTATATACCTGGAATGATGCTGAAGGCAAAAAAGCTTTCTGGCACTCGACTTCGCACGTTATGGCACAAGCCCTTGAGGAATTGTATCCGGGAATTAAATTAACGCTTGGACCTGCAATTTCTAATGGTTTCTACTATGATGTTGATTTTGAAGATCAAAAAATCACTGATGCTGATTTTAAAAAGATTGAAGATCGCGTTCTTGAAATTTCGAGAGGGAAACATGAATTCAAAATGCGCCCTGTTAGCAAGGCAGATGCATTAGAGCTATATAAAGACAACGTTTACAAGACTGAATTGATTTCGAATCTTGAAGACGGAACAATCACATTTTGTGATCATGCTACTTTTACTGATTTATGCAGAGGTGGACATATTCCGAATACCGGGATCATAAAAGCCTTTAAAATCATGAGCGTTGCCGGTGCTTATTGGAGAGGTGACGAGAAAAACAAACAGCTGACTCGTGTTTACGGAACTTCTTTCCCTAAGCAAAAGGATTTAACTGAATATCTTGAACTTCTTGAGGAAGCTAAACGTCGTGATCACCGTAAACTTGGAAAAGAATTAGAATTGTTTGCTTTCTCTCAGAAAGTTGGCGCTGGTTTACCTTTATGGTTACCTAAAGGTGCTGCACTTAGAGATCGTTTAGAGCAATTTTTAAAGAAAGCCCAAAAGAAAGCGGGATACGAGCAAGTGGTTACTCCACATATTGGACAGAAAGAACTTTATGTAACTTCCGGTCACTATGCAAAATACGGTGCAGATAGTTTTCAACCCATCAATACTCCGGCCGAAGGTGAAGAGTTTTTATTGAAACCGATGAACTGTCCTCACCACTGTGAGATCTATAATGTAAGACCATGGTCCTATAAAGATTTACCTAAGCGTTATGCTGAATTTGGTACTGTTTACAGATATGAGCAATCCGGTGAATTGCACGGCTTAACTCGTGTTAGAGGATTTACTCAGGATGATGCGCATATTTTTTGTACTCCGGAGCAATTGGATGAAGAGTTTAAAAAAGTAATTGATTTAGTACTATATGTATTCGGATCGTTAGGTTTTGAAAACTTTACTGCTCAAATTTCGTTGCGAGATAAAGAAAACAGAGACAAATATATTGGTACAGACGAAAATTGGGAGAAAGCCGAAAATGCCATTATCAATGCTGCTGCCGATAAAGGACTGAATACTGTTGTAGAATATGGCGAAGCTGCTTTTTATGGCCCGAAGCTTGACTTTATGGTAAAAGATGCTTTAGGCAGACAATGGCAATTAGGAACAATTCAGGTTGACTACAACCTTCCTGAGCGTTTTGAATTGACTTACAAAGGTGCTGATAACGAATTACACAGACCAGTAATGATTCACAGAGCTCCTTTTGGATCAATGGAACGTTTTATCGCAATTTTACTGGAACACACTGCAGGAAATTTCCCACTTTGGCTAATGCCGGAACAGGCTATAATCTTGTCTTTGAGCGAGAAATATGAAATATATGCTAAAAAAGTTTTAGATTTGCTAGAAAATCACGAAATTCGCGCCCTAATTGACAACAGAAGCGAGACTATTGGTAAGAAAATTAGAGATGCAGAGATGCAGAAAATACCGTTTATGCTTATTGTAGGTGAGGAAGAAGAGAAGAACGGAACAATTTCAATTCGTCGTCACGGTCAGGAAGGAAAAGGGAATATTACAGTTACAATTGAGGAATTTGTCGCTATTGTAAACGAAGAAATAAAAAAGACATTAAAAGTTTTTACAGTTTAACTTAAATTATAAAGTCATAGCAATAAGAAGCAACAGAGGTTACCAACCTCGAGTAGAAAAAAAAGATGCACACAGAATAAATAACCTTATTCGTGGTGTACAAGAAGTAAGACTAGTAGGCGAAAACATCGAACCAGGTGTATTTAAACTTGCAGAGGCTTTACGTTTAGCGGATCAATTTGAATTGGATTTGGTTGAGATTTCACCAAACGCTGAGCCGCCGGTTTGTAAAATCATGGATTACAAGAAATTTGTTTACGAACAAAAGAAACGTGATAAGGTATTAAAAGCTAAGTCAACGCAAGTTGTCGTAAAGGAAATTAGATTTGGTCCTCAAACGGATGAGCATGATTACGAATTTAAAAGAAAGAATGCTGAGAAGTTCCTGAAAGAAGGTGCTAAACTAAAAGCCTTCGTTTTCTTTAAAGGGCGTTCTATCATCTATAAAGATCAGGGTCAGATTTTATTATTACGTTTGGCAACTGATTTAGAAGAGCATGGTAAAGTAGAAGCTATGCCTGTTTTAGAAGGAAAGAGAATGATTATGTTCATTGCTCCGAAGAAAAAGAAATAGTGTTCAGTTTTAAGTCTCAGTGTTCAGTTGTGAACTTGAAACATTAAACTTGAAACAAAAATATAAGTAAGTAAGAATAAATTAAAACACTAGGAAAAATGCCTAAAATGAAAA
The DNA here is from genome assembly GCF_004345565.1 of Flavobacterium circumlabens. GTDB lineage: Bacteria > Bacteroidota > Bacteroidia > Flavobacteriales > Flavobacteriaceae > Flavobacterium > Flavobacterium circumlabens. The sequence goes on from NZ_SLWA01000017.1 coordinate 3,099, forward strand.
CAAAATCTAGCGCCAAGAAACGTTTCAAAGTTACTGGTTCTGGAAAGATTAAAAGAAAGCATGCTTTTAAAAGTCACATCTTGACTAAAAAATCTAAAAAACGTAAATTAGCTTTGACACACTCAGCGCTAGTTCACTCTACAGATATGAAAAGCATCAAACAACAATTAAGAATTATCTAATAATTCTTTAGGTTAAAAATCATTTAAATATAACCTTGGAGTATGGCTTTTAAGTTCCTTTGATTTAATTCAGGACGCCTGCTACAAAAACACATTAAAATTATGCCAAGATCGGTAAATTCAGTTGCTAAAAGAGCAAGAAGAAAAAAAATAATGAAGCAAGCCAAAGGTTTCTTTGGTAGACGTAAAAACGTTTGGACAGTTGCGAAGAATGCAGTAGAGAAAGCAATGTGCTACGCTTACCGCGATAGAAAACAAAACAAAAGAAATTTCCGTGCTTTATGGATTCAACGTATCAACGCTGGAGCCAGATTAGAAGGAATGTCTTATTCTCAATTCATGGGTAAAGTTAAAGCTAACGGAATCGAATTGAACCGTAAAGTTCTTGCAGATTTAGCGATGAACCACCCTGAAGCTTTCAAAGCAATACTTAATAAAGTAAAATAAACGTTTTATAAACTCAATTTAGATTACTTACTTATCATAGAAAAACCATTCGTTAACGCGAATGGTTTTTTGTTTTTACAGCTATTTTTTACATTAATTTAATGAGATAAAGATAACTTTGCAATATGAAAGAATCATTTCTTATTTTATTTATAATACACTGTTTGGCTATAAAAGCACAAGAACAAAAGCATGAAAAAAATGCTATCAGTTCAATAATTGGAATAATTGACAAACGAGATTTAAATTGTGCGGCTGAAATTGATAGAGCCAAAACAGATTTCAAATCAAAAGAAGTGTTTTATTATATCGAACCCGAAGGATATCTTGATATAAATTATAAAAGACATTTTCCGTTTTTAAATGAATTGCTCAAGAAAAAAGGAATCCAGTTCTTAGCATCACAAGAAATCGAGATATCATCCTTTTGGATGGAAACTAATAATGAAAAATATTCATTAATTACAAATTGCTATTACAAAGCATCCAATGAATTACTAAATGTAAAATACGGTAATAATTTCATAAAGAAAATAGAACAAACAGCTGACAGCTTATATGTAGTAAGCAGAATAAATGATGTTTTTGACTACCCGAATGAAGTAGATGCCTACTGTATGATATATCCAAAAGCTGCAGATTTCCTTGATCAGAAAATTCAAATTAAAAAAGATTTTTTTTCTAATTTCAAATTTCCCGTTGGTTTTATACGCCTAACAGATAAAAGAGATTTTATAGCAAAAACTCTGTTTACAATAAATCGCGATGATAAAGTCTCTGATATCAAGATAAACCTTGAATTTGAAAATCCGCAAAATCAAAAATTTTATAATGATATAGTTAATCAACTTATTCATTTCATTAAAAATGCAAAATGGAAAGCTGCTATCTCGAGCGGTGTAAAAGTAAACAGCTCCTTTAAGATTAATTTCTATAATGAAATTATGTAACCTTCTGAATTTAAAAGTACATTTGCAAAGCAGCAATTCCACTTTATGCACCAATCACTTTTCGATCATATAGAAAAATTCATAACTCTGGAACCTTCAGAGATTGATACTTTGGAGTCGTGTTTAAGTTTGTCTAAAATCAAAAAGAAGGAACATGTATTACAGGAAGGTCAAATCTGCAATACGCTCTACTTTATTGTAAAAGGCTGCATGAGGCAATATATCATTAATTCAAAAGGAACCGAACAAACACTTCAATTTGGCATAGAAAATTGGTGGATTACAGACTACCTCAGTTATCATAACCACACTCCCTCCCATTTTTATATTCAGGCGGTAGAAAACTGCGAGGTTATTGCTATCGAAAAACCAACCCTTGAGTCTATTCTTATTCAGATTCCAAATCTGGAACGGTACTTTAGAATTGTTTCACAAAAATCATTTGGGGCAGCGCAAATGAGGATTAAGTTTTTGTTTACAATGTCTGCAGAAGAAAGGTACCATCATATTAATAACCTGTTTCCTGAATTTGTACAACGTGTTCCTCAGTACATGCTTGCCTCCTATTTAGATTTTTCGGCTGAGTTTATGAGTAAAATAAGGGCTGGAAAAATCTAATCGGAATTTCTTGAAGTAGTTCAAGTTTTGGAAAGCAGATATAGCTGAACTTTGTATCAAACTTTAAAAAACAAGTACAATGAAACCAAGAATCGTTATCCCGAAAGTAGCCCCTGAAGCCTATCAGGCCATGTTAAGTTTAGAAAAATACATTGCTTCAACATCATTAAATCCTGTTCATAAGGAACTCATTAAAATTAGAGCATCGCAAGTAAATGGGTGTGCCTATTGTATTAACATGCATACTGCAGATGCCCGAAAATTAGGCGTAAGTGAACAACGCATTTATTTATTAAGTGCCTGGCGTGAAGCTGATATCTACACACAAGAAGAAAAAGCAATTTTGGCATTGACTGAAGAGGTGACCTTAATTAGCCACCATGTCTCTGAAGAAACATATGCCAATGCAGCCCAATATTTTGATGAAAAATCCCTTGCGGAAATAATTATGATGATCATTACCATCAATGCCTGGAACAGAATTGGAATTGCTACGGGAATGAGAGCCGTATAATTTTAAAGATAAGTTTTACAAAAAAATTACAAATACAAACCCTCAACTTCGAGGGTTTATTTGTATATAGCTGTATATGAGAATTTCATCATTTTTATTTTAATGAATATCTAAAATACCGTATTTATACGTGCTCCCATTTTATAGAATTTTCTATTTTTGGCGCAATGATACCAAAAAGACTAATTTACCTTTACATATTTTTCACTCTCACTGTCTTTTCTTCTTGTCAAAAGAAAACTATTCTCATTCCAAAAGAAACAAAAAGCAAAACAGAAATTCAAAAGCTTATTGTAACTGCTGATAAATTTAATACCAACAAACAATTTGACAGCGCTTTTTATTATTACAATAAAGCCAAAATAAATTGTAATCCCGAAAATAACACCGATGCTTATGTTCATTGCCTGTCCAATATGGCAGAGATACAGCAAGATCAATATGACTTTATTGGCAGTGAGACTACTGTCAAGGAAGCTTTGCCGTTTTTAAATTACATAGAAGATTCAGCCGACTGGAAAATCTATACTATTCTGGGCACTAACAATACCAATATCTACAATTATGACAATGCCCTTTACTACTTTAATAAGGCATTAGCTTTAAAAACAGATGAGACCAGAAAACTAAAAACAAAAAATTATATTGCCTCTGTTTTTATAAAACAGAAAAAATACAGTGAAGCATTACAAATATTACTTGCTTTAAGTATAAATAAAAACATTCAGGAGAATCCGGAAACTTACTCTAAAATACTGGACAAGACAGGCTTTTGCTATTTTAGACTCGAAAACAGGGTGGCCTTGTCATTCTACACCAAAAGTTTAGACATAAAATCTGAACTGAAAAATGATTCTGAATTAGGCAAAACCTACTATTATCTTGCGGAGTATTATCAAAAATACAATCCGGCTTTATCTACGAAATATGCTAATTTGAGTTACGATAAATATACGATTACCAATTGCATTGACAATCAATTAAGGACTCTTGCGCTTCTTATCAAAAACAATTCCGATACAGAATTAAAAAAAAATTCAATTACCTATGTTCAATTAACTGATAGTATTTTTGAAATAAAGCAAAAAGCAAAAAATCTATTTGCAAAGATTAAATATGATTCGAGAAAAGAAAAAGAAGAGAACTTAAAATTAAAGTCTCAAAAAATCAAAAACGAACTGCAGTTAGCAAGACAAGAAACGCGGAATATAATCTCTTATGTTATCATTTTGCTGGCTTTGGTCTTCATTATTATTCTGTATTTTTATCTAATTTCAAGAGCAAATCGCGAAAAACTAAAAGCAACTTATCATAGTGAAACCAGAATTTCGAAAAAATTACATGATGAACTCGCTAATGATGTGTATCATGCCATGGTTTTTGCTGAAAATAAAGACCTCTCAATACCGGAAAACAAAAAGCAATTATTAGATAATCTGGATACTATCTATTCCCGAACCAGTGACATCTCAAAGGAAAAATGCCCAATCAATACTGAAGAAGATTATAAAACTTCATTAAAACAAATGATTTCGGGATTCTACACCACGAATATTAATCTTTTAGTAAATGATTTAGACACAATCGCATGGGATGAAATCGAAAAAACAAAAAAAATAACGATTTACAGAACAATACAGGAATTACTTGTAAACATGAAAAAGCACAGTAAGGCAACATTAGTGGTAATTACTTTCAAAAAAATCAATACTAACATCCAAATTAATTATACTGATAATGGACAGGGTATTGATCTTAACAAAATAGTACTGAAGAATGGACTTCATAATGTAGAAAATCGAATTTTTGCGATAAAGGGAAGTATTGATATTGAATCAAATCCAGGAAAAGGCTTTAAAATCTTTATTAAATTTCCGTTGCAATAATGAAAAAATATATAAATCTTTTTCTAAAAAAAACCTCTGTCAAATACTTTCCGGTCAAGATAGTTATACTGTTATTGATTATTTCTTCTGTTCATTCCTGCAGAAGAGATAATCATATTAAACCTAAGGAAAAAAATCATACTGCTGAAATTAAAAAAATCATGGATGCTGCAGATGCTTTATTTGACAATAATAAAAGAGACAGTGCTTACAAGTACTTTAATAAAGCTCTGGCAATTATTGAACCCAAAAAAAATCCTGATGAGTATGTTTATTCTTTAGCCTGTATGGCTGAAATGGTACAGCTTGAAGGAGACTTCATCAAAAGTGAGTACCTGCTGACTAAAACCATGCCTTATTTAAGCAAAACAACTAGACCCCGATTTAAATGGTATGTATACACTATAATGGCTAATAATTATAACAATACTTACGATTTTAAAAATGCGGTCCTATACCACAAAAAAGCATTAGAGCACACTATTTCTACTTTAAAAAAGAATCAGACTTTAAGTAATATAGCAGGTATTTACGGTAATCAGGAAAAATACGATGAAGCCATAAAAATATATTTGCCGTTGGTTAAAAAAAAATACATAGATAAAAACAATTTAGATTTCAGCAAAAGAAATCATGCAATAGCGTTGAATGATCTGGGGTATTGCTACTATAAAACTAATAATCTTAAGGCATTACAGTGTTTTAATGAAAGCTTGAAAATTAACCTTCAAATAAATGATCAGGAAGGTATAATGTTCAATCACAGATTTATCTCACTCTATTATCTAAAAAACCATCCTGAGCTTGCTAATCAACATGCAAAAATAGCTTACGAAATATCCCGTAAAAACCATTTCCCTACAAAAAGAGCAAATTTTTTAAACATATTAGTAAAATGCAGTACCGGAAAAGATCTGAAAAAATACGCTCTCGAATACATTCATCTTATTGATAGTATTAAAGAAGTCAGGCTGAAAGCAAAAAATTCGTTTGCCCAGATTAAATACGATTCAGAACTGGACAAGGCGGAAAATCTACAGTTAAAAATGCAACAGGCAGAAAACCAATTACAACTGGAACGACAAAAAAACCGAAATATAATATCTTATATCATTATTTTCTGCATTCTGATCTTTATATCATTTCTCTCTTTGCATCTCCTGCTAAAAGGAAGAAGAGAAAAGAATGAAGCCATTTACAACAGTGAAATACGAATTTCAGAGAAACTAAAAAGTGAACTTTCAAACAATATTTACAATACTATTACTTTTGTAAAGAACGAAAATCTCGAAAAAAGCGAAAATAAAGAACAATTACTAAACAATTTAGAAATTATATATTCACGCACCAGAAATATTTCAAAAGAGAACAGTTATATTATAACAGATGAAAATTATGTTTTTATTTTAAAAGAAATGATAGCCGGATTTAAAACTCCGAATGTAAATATTTTACTGAATGGTCTGGATACAATTGACTGGAACAAAGTTGATAAGAGCAAAAAAATAATTCTTTACAGAATAATTCAGGAGTTATTTGCCAACATGAAAACGCATAGTGAAGCTACTTTGGCCAGCATCACTTTTAAAATAAATAATAAAAAATTATCCGTAAATTACACTGATAATGGCGTTGGGATTACAAAAAATACATTTATTTTAAAAAATGGACTACAAAATGTGGAAAGCCGTATAAAAACTATCAACGGAACGATTAATTTTGGCACTTATTCCCAAAGTGGATTTAAATTAAGTTTTTCTTTTTCTATATAAAAAAACAGTAGTATGTTCAAAAAGGTTTTAGTTGCAGAAGATTTAGATAGTATAAGCATAGGAATTATTCAGGTTCTTGAAGATCTGAACATTCCCGTAATTGATCATGTAAAGTATTGTGATGATGCGTTATTAAAAATAAAAAAAGGAATGACCGAGAACAGTCCTTATGACTTACTAATAAGCGATTTGTCATTTAAGTCGGATCACAGAAAAACAAAGCTTTCTTCGGGTGAAGAACTCATAGGGGCCGTAAATAAGGTACAGCCTTCCCTAAAAAAGATTATATTTTCGATAGAAGATAAATCGTATCGTATAAAATCTCTTTTGATGATTTAAAAATCAATGCCTACGTAACTAAAGGACGCAATAGTATTGATGAACTCAAAACCGCAATTGAGAAAACTTTTAGAAATGAAGAAAGAATAGTATCCTCTGACTTATCACTTATTTTTAATGACAAGGCTTTAATTGAAATTGAATCTTACGATATCTCTATCTTAAACCTTTTGGCTAAGGGTTATACTTTAGAAAACATCTCAAACGAATTTAAAGTCATTTCAATAACTCCAAACGGGACAAGCAGTATTGAAAAAAGAATCAATAAACTAAAAATATATTTTAAAGCCAATAACAATGTTCATTTAATTGCTATTGCAAAGGATTTTGGATTGATTTAGTTTTAGTCCCCTTACGGTTTTCCGTAAGGAAATCAGCTTTTATAACTTTAAATTTGTGTAGAATCTATTAAAACATCAATGAAACCAAAATCCAGAATTAATTTAGAGAACAATAAAAGCCGGAAATTTTTGTCCAGAATTAATACGCCTAAAAATAAAATTGTCATCAAAGCTATGTTACTCTGTCTTTTTCTTTCAATTTCTTTTGCTTTTGTATCAGAGAAAACAGGATGGATAGAGGTAGACTGGAATATTATTTTTATCCCTGCACTTTTAGTTTTACAAATAATAATTATAACAACGGCCTTAAAAAACAGATATAAGAAACATTAAAGTACTGGTTAAAAAAACCATTTGTTCGCAAGAAGAAGCAGCAAATTTTGAAATGCTTATATTTGATCCTTTAAATACTGCATGAAAAATATTCTAAGTCTTTTAATACTATTCCTTACTTTTCAGTCTTTTTCCCAGGTAAAAGTCCTGTCCTGGAACTTAGAGAATTTTGGAAAATCAAAAACAGAAGCTCAATTAAACTTTATCGCAGGCACCCTTTGCGAGTATGATATTATAACCATTCAGGAAGTTGTAGCAGGTCATGGCGGCGCTCAGGCGGTAGCAAAACTTGTTGAAATTTTAAATGAAAAAGGTTCCAAATGGGATTATCGTGTAAGTGATCCTACCAGTGGCAGCAGTTATAAAAAAGAACGTTATGCCTTTATCTGGAAAACCAATAAAGCACGACTGAAGGGAAATCCCTGGCTGGAAAAGAAATATACGCTCGAAATTGATCGCGAACCTTATTTTGCAAGTTTTGAAATTGGTAAAAAAACAATCACCTTAGTTACTTTTCATGCGATTACAAAAAGCAAACAACCTGAAACAGAAATAAAGTATTTTAAATTTCTGCCACAGGAATACCCCGCTTTAAATTTGGTTTTTATTGGTGATTACAATTGTCCGCAATCGCATACCGTTTTTAATCCGTTGAAAAAAATGGGTTATACTACCGTTTTTCAAAATCAAAAAACAACTTTAAAACAAAAATGTATAGCTGAAAATTGTTTAGCCTCAGAATTTGATAATATCTTTTATCGAACAAATTCTTTATCTAACCTTAATTCCGGCATAATTCCGTTCTATAAAAAGTTTGCTTCCCTGAAAGAAGCCCGCAAAATATCGGACCATATTCCTATGTGGTTTGAATTTTCAATCCGATAAACTACGTTTTAAGCTTTTTCTTTTTTGCTGCGGGAAACAATACATTATTCAGAATTAACCTGTAACCCGGAGAATTTGGATGCAAATCTAAAACGGTTGGAGGATCTCCTACCTGATGTTGAAAATCTTCGGGATCATGACCTCCGAAAAAGGTAAACATACCTTTTCCTTTTTCTCCATGAATGTATCTGGACTCCCCGTTAAGTTCACAAACGCCCATTACCAAAACATTGGATTTTATTAAAGCCGAATCAAAAGAGGTCGTTTGTCCCATAAAACCTTTTACCAGCTGGGTATGATTTTGACACAACATACTTGGAATTGGATCCCATTTTGCAGAAAATTCCATTAAAGAAAAATAATCTTTTTCCATTTGAATTTTTCGTTTTGAAGTCATATCAATATCTGAAAACTCATATACTTCAGGTTTTCTTTCTAAAGTGAAATTTTTAAACGCAAAAGAATTGGCATAATTTAATTTGGACTGATAATTGGATTCACTCGCATCTCCATCAAACATGGCTTCGCAAATATCAACTCCATCTGCAGCGAGTGCAATATCAAAACTATCCGTTGCCGAACACATTGCAAACATGAATCCTCCGCCTACGACAAAATCCCTGATTTTTTTTGCAACCGCACCTTTCTCCTGTGATACTTTGGCGTAGCCTAATTTAGCGGCCAGTGCTTCAGCGTCCTTTTTTTGGTCAATATACCAGGGCGTATTTTTATAAGCGGAATAAAATTTCCCATACTGGCCCGTAAAATCTTCGTGATGCAAATGCAGCCAATCGTAAAGCAGTAACTGATCACTCAGAACTTCTTCATCATAAATTGGGGCGAAAGGTATTTCAGCATACGTTAAAACCAGCGTTACGGCATCATCCCAGGGTTGTTTTCCTTTTGGTGTATAAACGGCAATTTTGGGTGCTTTTTCAAGAACTACGGATTCCATATTCTGAGAAGGGCTCGAAATATCATTTAAGATAGAAGCTTCTTCACTATCTGAAATTATTTCAAAACTAACTCCCCTGATTTTACATTCCTTTCTAATTTCCTCTACATCAGGCAATAAAAATGAACCTCCGCGGTAATTCAGCAGCCAGCTGGCTTTGTAATCTTTACTTAAACACCAATAGGTAATTCCATAAGCTTTGAGATGATTCTGTTGTGTAGTTTCATCCATTGGCACTAATAGGAAAGAAGCTTTGGCAGTTAATGAAAATAGAAGTATGAAAATATAAACCAATCCTTTATTCATCAGAAAATTATTTTAGTAAAGATATAAAGGAAGGAGTAAAAAATGCAACTGCATACCTGTTTTATTAAGGCCGTGTTAGTAAAATAGGAAAATTTGTCAGAAGAATGTGCAAAATCACGTAAAAACACCTGTATTTCAACTACACTTTCTAATTAAATTTGTGAACTAATAACCAATTATATAAATCAATGAAAAATTTAATCATGAAACCCAATGATGGCAACAATGAACCAAAGGGATTAAATGTAATACAGAAAATAGGTATTTGCTTACTTGTCTTAACTATAATAGTGTATTATGTTTTATCGATTCAATTTCTGGCAAGTTGAATTTAAATGGTTAAAACTGCAATTTCATTTTGAATTGCATAAACGACCAATCCGGCAATATTCCTGGACTCTGTTTTTAATAATAGATTATTTCGGTGGCCTTCGACAGTCCTTGGACTTAAAAAAAGCTGATCAGCAATTTCAGAAGTTGTTTTTTGCTGACAAATAAGCTGAAGAATTTCTATTTCACGCGGTGACAGAAACCCGGTTTCTAAGTTACACTTATTATTTTTTGAGGAAATAATGGTATCCTGGATTGTTTTTAAAACAGTCTGACTGTAATAAAACCCTTTTCGGGATACTTCATTAATAGTATGGATTAAATCTTTTGGAGTCGTATTTTTTATTAGGTAAGCGACAGCTCCAACCTGAATCATATTAGCAACGAACGATTTTGTATCGTAACTCGTCAGGGCTATTATTTTTATATCCGGATAGGCTTTCCGAATAATTTTTGTGGCTTCCACTCCATTCAGGACAGGCATCTTTAAATCCATGATAATAATATCCGGTTTTATTTCATTGTCTTCGAGGCGGGAAATAAGGTCTTCTCCGTTTGAAGCTTCAAAAATAATTTCGATATTATCTTCTCTTTGCAATAAAAAAGAAATTCCTTTCCGAAATAAAACTTCGTCATCGACTAAGGCAATTTTAATAGCGCCGCTCATTTTTTATTTGGTTTTGGTCGTTTAGTCTGCCGAAATTACAAAATATGCTTTGAAAAAAAAGAAAAATATCCTTGTTTATTAGTAAAAATTTGACTTTTATTTTAAATCACACCTTAAAAAGTAAACATTACAGCAATACCATTGTCTAATTGAGAATTTATTTTAATGGTTCCGTTCAGAAAAGATACGCGGCTGTCTATATTTTTCATACCAAGTCCCTTTTGGTTTCCTGATTTTTCGATATCGAAACCTAGTCCGTTATCTTCATAATTGCAGATGTTCATCTGATCATCCTTGCTGAAAGCAATCCAGATTTCAGTGGCTTTTCCATGTCTCATGGAATTATTCATTAGTTCCTGCAAGATTCTGAAAACATGCAAATGGCGATCTGTTTCTTTGTCATTAAAATCAACTTCGTTTTTATAATACACCTTTACCGCTTTCGAACTTTCAAACTCTTCACAGAGTTCTTCAACAGCAGCGTTTAGTCCAAATTTTTCAAAGACAGGCGGTAATAAATTATGAGCAATTTTTCTGGAATTCTCTAAAGCTTTAGTTGTTAGATTTATAATATTTTCTGTAATCTCAAAAGTCTCTTTTTCAGTCAGATTAGGAGCAGTTAGTAAATGACTGTTTAAGGATACAATATTCAGTTTAGAACTGATATCATCATGTAAATCCTGAGCAATACGTTTACGTTCTTCTTCCTGGGTTACAATAACAGCATGTAATTGTTCCTTTTGATACTGTAATACCAAATCTTTCTTTTCCAGTTCTTGCTGAATGATTTTTTTTCTTGAAAAATAGAAAAATACGACCAATGCAATAGCCATAACCACAAAAAAAAGCGATGTGTATAATATTATAGCAACAATCTCTTTTTCAGGAATTGAATTTATACTCATATAAACCTATTTATTTCACTTTATAACAGCAACGATTAAACAAAAAATTTTAAACTAATAAAGCGGCTTTTTTATAAAAACTTTTTTTCCATTCGTACAAAATAAACAGCTGATTTATTAAAACTAAAACAGCATTTAATGTCCAACTTAGAAATTTCAGATTTTCACTTAATCCGATTGTTAAATTACCAACCAAAAACAAAATTGTGCTTGCCAGTAAATAAATTATGATGCCGACTGTGATAAAGTAATATTCTTTTTTATCCGTCAGCATATCATATAAATGCAAAAGAGCAAAAAACACAACCAGTAAAGAAGTGATCGTAATTTCGAATAAGTTAAACTTAGAAAACATACCCGGGTCAAAAAGATACTGAATTGCTAAAACCAATAAACCTGCAGAAGTTCCAATCAGTATTATTTTCTTTTTTACAACATCTTTCACCAGCAAAAAATAGAATATTGCCAATAATATTAACTGTCCGACAAAGTAAAAATGAGACATGAAAAGATTTACTTTTTTACAATAAAGCAAAATGACGCAAATAAGCTGCACAGTAACCAATAAAGCCAGGTAACAGGTAAAAATTTTATAGGCTTTTCCAAATTTGGAAAAGCCTGTGATATATAAAATAAGGTTAAGTATTAAAAAGAAATAACCTGTATTTGCAATTAGTTGATACATTTTTTAAGGATTCATAGGACTTGAAGGATCTCCGTTTGGAGGACATGGCTGCGTCATATCATACACAACACCACCACCGTCAGCTTCACCATCTTTAGCGGCGGTTGCTCCTGTTTTGAATACATCTTTGTAGATTCCTGTTTTAGCATCTAATTTTGTACCCACAAACATTAAAACCTGCTGACCTGCATTATTAATTCCTTTGTAAGCACGTACGGCATCAATATCCTGGTCTAATACTTGTTTCAGGGTTTCTAACGGAATTAAATAGGCGTCAACTTTGTTTTTGCCATCTTCCTCCAGACCTGATGCTCTTCTGTATTTTTCAGCCCATACTTTACCTTCCGCCACAGGAACTTCTACACTTCCTAAATTCTCTTTTTCTAACATAATATAATTTGTTTTTGGTTACAAGTTAATATGCAATTATTTTATTAACTGCATTGCTAAACTACAGAATTATATTAAGAAAATTCACAATAAGAGATAAAAAAAAAGCCTTAAAATAAGGCTTTACAATTTCTTAAAACGGAACATCACTGTCGTCATCGTCATCATTTAAGTTACTGCCAAAGGCTTCATTTGCCGAAGGGAGATTTTTAGTTATAAACGGATTTTCTTCGTGATTCATTTTAGAAGGCAAATCGTCATAATTACCTGAAAAATCATCAAGGTTATCAAATTTTCCAAGATGTCCGATAAATTTCAATCGAACGTTTTCGATCCCACCATTACGGTGTTTCGCGATCATTATTTCCGCCTGGCCAGTGGTTGGCGAAGCCTCATCATCATCCCATTCATCAATTTTATAATATTCCGGTCGGTATAAGAACGAAACAATATCAGCATCCTGCTCAATAGCTCCGGATTCACGAAGATCCGATAGCAACGGACGTTTACTGGAACCACGCGTTTCAACTGCACGCGATAGCTGCGAAAGTGCAATTACCGGTACGTTTAGCTCTTTTGCCAAAGCCTTTAAGTTTCGGGAAATTGTAGAAATTTCCTGCTCACGGTTTCCTCCTCCTTTACTATTTCCTCCCGCAGTCATCAATTGCAAATAATCGACAATGATAATTTTAATACCGTGTTGTGAAACCAAACGACGACATTTTGCCCTTAAATCAAAAATAGAAAGCGAAGGCGTGTCATCAATAAATAAAGGTGCTTTCTCTAAGTTTTTAACTTTGGTACTCAGCATCTCCCATTCATGAGGCTCTAATTTACCTGTACGTAATTTCTCTGATGACAATCCGGTTTCTGATGAAATTAACCTTGTGATTAACTGAACAGATGCCATCTCCAGAGAGAACAATGCTACCGGATGTCCAAAATCAATAGCCATATTTCTGGCCATTGAAAGTACAAACGCCGTTTTTCCCATTGCCGGTCTGGCCGCAATAATAATTAAATCACTCGGCTGCCATCCGGAAGTCAGCTTATCTAAGTTGGTAAAACCGGTTTCAACACCACTCAGACCTTCTTGTTTTGCAATTTCTTCAATACGTTTTTTGGCCTGAAGTACTAAACTCTGGGCAGTTTCAGAACTACGTTTAATATTTCCCTGTGTTACCTCATAGAGTTTTGATTCGGCTTTGTCCAGCAAATCAAATACGTCTGTTGTTTCATCATAAGAGTCTTCGATAATTTCAGTTGAAATACGAATCAAACTTCTCTGAATAAACTTTTGAAGAATAATACGGGAGTGAAATTCGATATGCGCGGAAGACGCTATTTTTTGGGTAAGCTGAATTAAATAAAAATCACCTCCCGCCAGTTCTAATTTTCCATTTTTTTTAAGCTGGGTCGAAACGGTTAACAAGTCAATTGGCTGCGTTTCTGTAAAAAGCTGGACGATCGCTTCAAAAATAAATTTGTGAGCATCTTTATAAAAAGCATCGGCCTGTAAAATATCAATTACATCATCTACCCCTTTTTTATCAATCATCATTGCCCCAAGTACAGCTTCTTCTAAATCAAGTACTTGCGGTGGTAATTTCCCTCTTTCTAAATTAATAATTGTGGTTTTATCTACCTTTACAGGATTTACATTTTTGAAATTTTCCATATAGCGAAAGTAGCAAAATTTAAAAAAACAATGCTATCGAGTTATAACTATTAATTGTTTATAAATATGTTTTTTTTGTTGATAACCAAAAAAAAATCCGAAACTGTAGGGCTTCGGATTTTTAAATAATTTGTAAGAATTTACTCTTTATATTCACCCATTTTACTATACTTGTCCATTCTTTGGGCAATTAAGTCGGCTGTTGATAAGTCTTTCAATTCATTATAACCTTTAGTGATATATTCTGCTACGGTCTTAAAAGTAGTTTCGCGATCATAGTGCGCTCCTCCTAGTGGTTCCGGAATTACATCATCTACTAATTTTTGTCTTTTCATGTCAGAGGATGTCAATTTTAAAGCATCCGCTGCACGTTCTTTGTATTCCCAGCTTTTCCATAAAATAGAAGAACAGGATTCCGGAGAGATTACAGAGTACCATGTATTTTCCAACATATATACTTTATCTCCTACCCCTATTCCTAGAGCTCCTCCAGAAGCACCTTCACCAACAATAATGGTAATGATTGGCACTTTTAATCGAACCATTTCAAAAATATTTCTTGCAATAGCTTCTCCCTGTCCTCTTTCTTCAGCTTCCAGACCCGGATAAGCACCCGGAGTGTCTACTAAAGTTAAAACCGGAATACCGAATTTCTCTGCCATTTTCATCAAACGCAGGGCTTTGCGGTATCCTTCAGGATTTGCCATACCGAAATTACGGTATTGACGTGTCTTGGTATTGTATCCTTTTTGCTGACCCACAATCATAAAAGACTGGCCGTTTACTTTTCCTAAACCACCAACCATTGCTTTATCGTCTTTAAAACCTCTGTCTCCATGAAGTTCTAAAAAAGTATCACCGCATATTGCCCTGATATAATCTAACGTATAAGGCCTGTTCGGATGCCTTGACAATTGTACACGTTGCCAGGCCGTAAGGTTTTTATATATTTCTTTCTTAGTTTGTTCTAATTTCTTGTTGATTTCCTTACAAGTTGGTGTAACATCAACGTCAGATTCTTTTCCAATTATCACGCACTTTTCTAATTGTTCTTCAAGTTCTTTTATTGGAAGCTCAAAATCTAAATATTCCATGGATTTTTGAATTTTGTTTGTAAATCGAACCGCAAATATAAAAATATTATATCATTGGCAGAATTAAATGTTGTTTAATATATAAAAATGCAATTTAAAAATAAGGTAAATATTACACTTTTTTCTTATTTTGATAATGTTTAAAAACCCCGTTTAAAATAACTGTAATGACAATTATTACCGCTCCGATATAAAATTCGGTGCTCATTTTTTCTTTTCCTCCAAGAATAAAATAGGCCAGGATAATCCCGTATACAGGCTCTAGATTAGTGGTTAGCATAACGGTATAAGGCGTTAATCTCTGCATTACTTTTACAGAAGCAGTAAAAGCATAGGCCGTACAAACTGATGCCAGCACAAGCAGCAAAACCCAGTTATTCACAGACATTGAAAAGAAATCCGCATTAAATTTTCCCTGAAACAAAAAATAGACCGAAATAAAGAAAACACCGGCTCCAAACTCATAAAAAGTAATTACTGATGGTTCATGATCTGCTATTAATTTTCCATTCATAAGCGTAAACAATACGCCAAGGATAATAGAAGCCAATGCAAAATAAACGCCCTGAAGGTATTTTATTTCCACTTGCAGAATCAGGCCTAAACCGCCAATAATGATCAGTCCGAAGAAAACTTCGTACCACAATATCTTTCTTCCATAAAATATCGGCTCTAACAAAGAAGCAAAAAATGCCCCCAGCGAAAATATCGAAAGCGTAATGGAAACGTTAGAAATGTGAATGGCTTTAAAAAAGAAAATCCAATGCAAGGCAATCAGAAGTCCGACAAAAATAAGTTTAAAAAATTCTTTCACGGGAACCTTAAACGATTGTCTTTTGCAGACAATAAAAATTCCCAGAAAAATTCCGGCAAGAAGCATTCTGTACCAAACCAGATTTTCAGCATCAATAGTTATTAAAGCACCCAAAATGGCTGTAAATCCCCAGATAAAAACAATCAAATGAAGATTTAAGTAACTTTTTAAATTATCGTTTCGCATTACGTAAGAGGTAAATGGCCAAAATTCCAAAAACAATATTTGGAAACCAGACTGCTAATAAAGGTGAGAAAGTTGATTTTTCGGCAAGAGTACCAAATATTTTATCAAAAAACACAAAAGAAAAAGCAATTGCAATTCCTATCGCCAGATTTGTTCCCATACCACCACGACGTTTCATAGCAGAAACCGCAACGGCAATAATAGTAAGGATAAAGGCAGAAACAGGAACACTGTATTTTTTGTAGAGTACTACCAAGTAAGTATTAATATTTCCTGAACCTCTTTTTCTTTCTTTTTCAATAAATTTATACAGTTTCCCTAAACTTAAGGTTTCAGCAATATAAACCACCGGAGTTAAATCTTCTAACTCAAATTTAAAGGCCATGTTTTTTTCAGGAACCTTTTCAATTACATCATTTAGATCATTAACTGTTCTTTTTGTATAATCGTAAAGTATATAGATTTTTTTCTTTGGATCCCATTTGATGCGGCTCGCCGTGATTTTATACTTCAGCTTATCCTTGTCAAAATGTTCTAACGAAAAATTAAATGCTGTTTTCGATTCTTCATTGAAACTATTAACGAAGATAAAATCATTATCATTAATTTGCCTGTAAACATTGGTGTTCTCACCCCGCATGAGTTGTTTTCCATTTCCTTTCAGATAGGTATACCTGAAATTATTAAAACCTTCACTGGCCGCAGGAACAATGAAAAAACCCATTAATAATACAAAAACCGAAATAATACTGGCCCCGATAATATAAGGTCTTAAAAATCGTGTAAATGAAATTCCTGAACTCAGAATCGCAATAATCTCGGTATTATTCGCCAGTTTTGAAGTAAACCAGATCACCGATAAAAACAAAAATATCGGAAATAACGAGTTCGCAAAATAGATGGTAAAGTTGTAATAATAGATGGCAATATCCATAAACGGAATCTTGTTCTCCAACATCTTATTCACCTTTTCAGAAACGTCAATTACAATTCCAATCGGAATAAATAACATGATCATCACCGAGAAAGTGGCTAAATAGCGTTTTAAAATATATTTATCTATTATTGTTAACATAGATTTTTTTGTTTTTCTTGTTTCATGTTTCACGTTTCAGGTTCTGTTGAAGAGAACCTGAAACGTGAAACAAAAATAACCTGAAACTTTTTTTAAAGTCTTTGACTCATATTTTTAACCATCATTTCTTTCCATGGTCTGAAATCTCCTGCTAAGATATGTTTTCTGGCCTCACGAACCAACCACATATAAAAACCAAGATTATGAATCGTTGCGATTTGTTTTCCTAAATATTCATTCGCTGCGAACAAATGACGCAAGTAGGCCTTTGTATATTCTGTATCTACAAAAGTATGCCCCATTTCGTCGATTGGAGAAAAATCATCTTCCCACTTTTTATTTTTAATATTAATCGTTCCGTTTGCCGTAAACAACATACCATTTCTGGCATTACGCGTTGGCATTACGCAATCGAACATATCAATTCCCAGCGCAATATTTTCCAGAATATTGATCGGAGTTCCTACTCCCATTAAATAACGGGGTTTATCTTCCGGCAAAATTTCGCAAACTACTTCTGTCATTGCATACATTTCTTCGGCAGGCTCCCCTACTGACAAACCTCCAATTGCATTTCCCTGCTGACCTGAATTTGCAATATATTCTGCCGACTGACGACGCAAATCTTTGTATGTACTTCCCTGAACAATTGGAAAAAAAGTTTGTTCGTATCCGTATTTATAAGGCAGTTTATCTAAATGACTGATACAACGATCCAGCCAACGGTGTGTCATGTGCATCGAACGCTGTGCGTATCTGTAATCACAAGGATAAGGTGTACATTCATCAAAAGCCATAATAATATCGGCTCCGATGGTACGCTGAATTTCCATTACACTTTCCGGTGAAAAAAAGTGATACGATCCATCAATGTGTGATTTAAATTTCACCCCTTCTTCCTTAATTTTTCTGTTATTCGAAAGTGAATACACCTGATATCCACCAGAATCTGTCAAAATATTACGATCCCAGTTCATAAATTTATGCAATCCACCCGCTTTTTCAAGAATTTCAGTCTGCGGACGTAAATATAAATGATAGGTATTTCCAAGAATAATGTCCGGATTGATATCCTCTTTCAGTTCACGCTGATGCACTCCTTTTACAGAAGCTACCGTTCCGACAGGCATAAAAATAGGCGTTTCAATTACGCCATGATCTGTAGTAATACTCCCCGCTCTCGCTTTAGATTGCGGATCTTTTTGTAATAAATCAAACTTCATCTGTTTCTTTTTTCAGTCGGCAAAGATAGGCTAATTTGAGGAAAATCTAATTAATTAGAGAATTTGTCCATTTAGAAAATGAGATAATGATTTTGATGGTCTTGAAACCTGGCTTCTAATTGGAGAATTTGTCCATTTGAAAATGAGATAATGATCTAAAATCTGTAATAACGGAATTAGAAAATATGTCGATTAGAAAATGAGATACTAATTTTACACCTGGTATTTGCGTTAGGGATAGCAGCGGCATCCTTTTGTGACACAGGTCTGGTCTTAATTAACAATACTTTTTCGGGAACAAAAGATATAGCGGATAGCCCGACCCCTGGGGAACGCCCAAAATAGTAAGATCAATAAATCAAAGTTTAGTGTCATAAATCGATGTCTCAAATAATGTAAAAAGTACAATATCTAAGTACTAAAAGTGTAACAGAACCAGAAGATTGATTCTTTAACTTAGTAAAAAAGAAAAGTAAAATTAAAAAAATAGAAATCATGATACATTCAGAAGAAAAAGACTTACAAAAAGAAGATCAGATTGAAAAAAATCTGGAGCAATTGGATTATCCCGCATCGGAAGACATTTATAATAAGGAAGAAAAAATAAAAGACATCGATCCGGATCATATTACCAACGGAAAAACAATTGATGAGAAAGAAGGAGAATGGAATGAGAATTCCTTCAACATCGACAAAGAAAACCAGACCGGAGAAGATCTTGATGTACCTGGTTCTGAACTGGATGACCAGCAAGAAGAAATCGGATCTGAAGATGAAGAAAATAATTATTACAGCGAAAGCGACACTAATTAAAATAACAATACAATTATTTATCAAAAGTTTATTTGCCACAGATTAAAGGATTAGCACTGATTTTTTTAAATCAATGGAATCCTTTAATCTGTGGCAAAACTTTTATACACTACAACAATACTTCAGTCTTTTTTTAAGATCAATAAAAAAAGAAACAAAATTTAACAATTCTGACAAACTAAAGCAAAAAATCATTTGTCTCCCCGCAAAATAACGATTACTTTTGCTGTAGTTTAACTTTTACACATAAAATGAAGCCTAACACACAACAATTAAGCGATTTAACTATCCAAGTAAGAAGAGATATTCTTCGTATGGTACATGCTGTAAACTCAGGCCACCCGGGTGGATCACTAGGTTGTACAGAATTTTTGGTAACCTTATACCAAAACATCATGGACCGTAAAGAAGGTTTTGATATGGACGGAATCGGAGAAGATATTTTCTTCCTTTCAAACGGTCATATTTCTCCAGTTTTTTATAGCGTTTTAGCCCGAAGCGGTTATTTCCCTGTTTCAGAATTAGCTACGTTTAGATTATTAAATTCTCGTTTACAAGGGCATCCAACCACTCACGAAGGATTACCTGGTGTTCGTATAGCTTCCGGCTCATTAGGACAAGGTTTATCTGTAGCGCTTGGAGCTGCTCAGGCTAAAAAATTAAATGGAGACAATCATATCGTTTATACCCTGCACGGTGATGGTGAATTACAGGAAGGTCAAAACTGGGAAGCAATCATGTATGCTTCTGCTAAAAAAGTAGACAATATTATTTCGACTATTGACCTTAACGGGAAACAAATTGACGGAACAACTGACGAAGTTTTACCAATGGGAAGCATTCGTGCCAAATTTGAAGCTTTTGACTGGGATGTTCTTGAAATTAAAGAAGGAAACAATATCGATGCTATCCTTGCAGGTCTGAATGATGCCAAATCAAGAACAGGAAAAGGAAAACCAGTTTGTATTTTATTGTATACTGAAATGGGTAACGGAGTTGACTTCATGATGCATACGCACGCTTGGCACGGAAAAGCGCCAAACGATGACCAATTGGCAAATGCACTGGCACAAAACTATTCTGCAGATCAAATCGATTATTAAAAAAAGCCATAAGCCTTAAGCAGTAAGCTTTATGCCTATTGCCTACAGCCTATTGCGTACAGCAAAAGAAAAAAAATGAAAAAATATACAAATACAGGAAGTAAAGATACCCGTTCGGGCTTTGGAGCGGGAATGACTGAATTAGGTCAGAAAAATGAAAACGTTGTTGCCTTATGTGCCGATTTAATTGGTTCATTAAAATTTGATGAGTTTAAGAAAAATCACCCGGAACGTTTTTTCCAGATTGGTATCGCTGAAGCCAATATGATTGGTATTGCTGCCGGTTTAACCATTGGCGGGAAAATTCCATTTACAGGGACCTTCGCTAATTTCTCTACAGGAAGAGTTTACGATCAGATTCGTCAATCTGTTGCATACTCAGATAAAAATGTAAAAATATGTGCTTCTCACGCTGGTTTAACACTTGGTGAAGACGGAGCAACACACCAAATCCTTGAAGATATTGGTTTAATGAAAATGTTACCTGGAATGACTGTAATTAATACTTGCGATTACAATCAGACCAAAGCGGCTACGCTTGCATTGGTAGATCACCATGGTCCGGCTTATTTGCGTTTCGGTCGTCCGGTAGTAGCTAACTTTACGCCTGCTGACGAGCCTTTCGTAATTGGAAAAGCAATTTTACTAAACGAAGGTACTGATGTTACTATTGTAGCAACAGGGCATTTAGTTTGGGAAGCGCTAATCGCTGCTGAAGCTTTGGAAGCTAAAGGAATTTCTGCTGAAGTAATCAACATCCATACAATTAAACCACTTGACGAAGAAGCGATTCTAAAATCATTAGCTAAAACAAAATGCGTGGTAACTGCAGAAGAGCATAACATTCTTGGAGGTCTTGGAGAAAGCATTTCAAGAGTATTAGCTTTAAACACTCCTGCTCCACAGGAATTTGTTGCTGTAAACGATAGTTTTGGTGAGTCCGGAACTCCGGAGCAACTAATGGAAAAATACAAACTAAACAATCAGGCGATTGTTGAAGCTGTAGAAAGAGTTATTAAAAGAAAATAATTTAAATTTTCTTACTTTATATACAAAACCTCGAAAGTGATTTCGAGGTTTTTTTGTACCCTTTTCTAAATTAAATCAACAGCCGTTAGTTTACAAATTAGCTAAAAAGCAGCGACAGAAATCAAAGACGTTTATTGATTTAAAATTTTAGCCAATAAACTTCTAACTATTTTACACAAGACAAACAACTCCATAAAAAAACCCCGAAAGTGATTTCGGGGTTTTCTATATTTTTCTTTATTTAAAAGTCATTACGGCTTAGGCGTATGATGCGCTTTATCCACATGAAGTCTTAATCGGTTTGGAGAAGTATAATCCGGCTCACCAGTTGCTGCAAATGCAGGAATACCTCTAGGCTCCGTTTCATCTGTATTTGGAGTATTAGGATTATCTGCAACAGGGGCTGTGAAAGGATAATATTTACTTATTCCGTAGTTAACTGAAACACCCTCTTCTATAACAATACCCACTTTATCTTTTGGTTTAGTAATCTCCAGTAAAGTCGTAAATCCATCCCCATCATCGTCAACATCAATAAAATCAGCCAGGCCATCACCATCTGTATCATCAGCTAAATTAGCCGGCGGTTTAGGATATTTTGTTGTATTTCTCAAATCATAAAGATAACCATCCTTATTCAGATCTTCTTCAAAATCATAAACGCCATCAAAATCATGATCTAATCGCTGAAGACCCAATAATTTAAAACTAAATACCAGACAAGAATAAGCCGGTATATCAGTCTGTCCCGAACCATAGTAGGCTAATCCCGAAGGTAAAAACATAACACCTGCTCCGTAATTATCATACGTTATAGTTCCGCTGCCATCGCTTGCTACTGCCGTTGTTCCTGTTTTAAACTTAGGAAAAATTTCTGACCAGCCCTCTATTACAGAAGTAGTCAAATAAGGTTCTAAGCTAAAATCTCTCGCTACCCCATAAGAGGTATCAAAAACTTTTCCGTTTAAGGTATTGCCTGAATAGGAAGCTGAAATTTTATCGTAATTAGTAGGAGCCTGCCCTGTACCTTGTCTTAATACCAGATAATACACTTTATAAGTAACATCATTACTATAAACATCTCTTGATTGTATAGGATATTGAGTCTGATCGAAAATAGAAACCTGAGTGCCTCCTGCTGGAATTTTAGATATCTTAATATCATAATTAGCCGAAACACTTTCGATATAATTATTCTTTAAATATTTCATAATTGAATCACTGTCAGCTTTATATTGTTCCTTATAATCTCTTAAGGGAACTATTTCCGCATCGTCATCACTTTTATTACAAGAAACTATAGCAATACCTGCAAGTAATAAAATAAAATAATATTTAAATTTGTTCATTATTCTTAATTTTTTAGGTGCGCAAGATACAATATTGATTTATTTTTGTAAAGATTTTAACTTCTATTTTAGAAAAATTATGAGAATAGATAAATACCTGTGGTGCGTACGTTACTACAAAACCAGAAATATGGTTACTGAAGCCTGCAAAAAGAACCATATTACTGTAAACGGACTGGTTGCGAAACCATCAAAAGAGGTTTTTCCGACCGACAGGATCACCTTTAGAAAAGATCAGATTACACAAATCATAACCGTACTTGACATTCCGGAAAGTCGTGTCGGGGCAAAACTTGTTGATATATACCGAAAAAACGAAACTCCGGCTGAAGCTTATGCGCATTTGGAATTATTAAAACTCTCCAAAGAACATTATCGCAAAAGCGGAACAGGAAGACCCACCAAAAAAGACCGAAGAGATATTGACGAATATGGTAATGATATTGTTGACGAAGAGGAAACGGAGTAAATTCCAATATTTAAAATTCCAAATTCCAATTTTTAAATATGAATTTCCTTTCTCGACATTGGAATTTGGAATTTGACAGGATTGGAATTTCAAATTTCATATAGTGAAATTTAAAAACCTAAATTTGTATTTTAGCAAAAAAAAATAATCATGAACAAGAATATAATCTTAACGAATCAGGAAATCGACCATAAAATAAAACGTATCGCGTACCAAATTTACGAGACTTTTGTTGATGAAGATGAAGTTGTTATTGCCGGAATCGCCTCTAACGGATCTGTTTTTGCTCAAAAAATAGCCTTGGCTTTAGGCAACATATCTACTCTTAAAGTTTCTCTTTGTGAAGTCAGGGTTGACAAACAAAATCCTCAGTTGCCTATACAGACGTCTTTACCAGCCAGTGAATATTCGAATAAAGGATTAGTACTTGTAGACGATGTCTTAAACTCCGGCACGACTTTAATATATGCAGTTCGTCATTTCTTAGACGTTCCGCTTAAGAAATTCAAAACTGCAGTACTTGTAGACAGAAATCATAAGAAGTACCCTGTAAAAGCCGATTTTAAAGGAATCTCCCTTTCAACTTCATTATTAGAGCACGTTCAGGTTGTTTTTGATGAAAATGGCGATGATTACGCTTTTTTAAGCTAGCAGCGCTACAATATCCTGAACTGTTTCTTCGACGGACTTATTATCAACCGAAACTTTATGTTTTGCCTGGTTGTAATAAAAGCTTCTGTCGAACAAATGTTTTGCGATAAATTCCCTCATTTCTTCTTCATTCATATTAGCGATCAAAGGACGCTTGCTCTTGTTATGAATTAGTCTGTTATATAAAGTCTCTATGGAAGCCTTTAAATAAATTGAACTTACGTCCTCCCTTTTCAATAATTCATGATTATTGGCATAACAAGGCGTTCCTCCGCCTAAACCAATTATGCTGTTTTCTGAAGACTGAAGCAATTCTACAAAAATTTCATGCTCTAATTTTCTAAAATAGATCTCACCATGCTGTTCAAAAATTTCATTTATGGACAAATTTGCTTTTTTTTCGATGCATTTATCCAAATCGAGAAACGGAATATTTGTGATTTTTGACAAATTTTGGGCAATTGTTGACTTTCCGCACCCCATATAACCTAATAACACAATTTTTTTCATATTAATAAAACCTTATAAACTAAGACGTTGTGAACTTTTCGTAAAAAAAGACAAATTTATAATAAAAATGCTTGGAAACTTCGAAAATAACTCCTTATATTTGCACCCGCATTCAAGGAATTAAATGACTCGATAGCTCAGTCGGTAGAGCACATCACTTTTAATGATGGGGTCCTGGGTTCGAGCCCCAGTCGGGTCACAAATTTTGTGATTAACAAATTAAATTCCTTGAAAGCAATGACTCGATAGCTCAGTCGGTAGAGCACATCACTTTTAATGATGGGGTCCTGGGTTCGAGCCCCAGTCGGGTCACAAAAGGTCGAGTAATTTATATTACTTGGCCTTTTTTTCATTTACGGCCACGTGGAGAAACGGTAGACTTGCCATCTTGAGGGGGTGGTGCTCGTAAGGGCGTGTGGGTTCAAATCCCACCGTGGTCACAAATAGCATTGTATTCATTGACTTAACGTTGATTTTGCTACGCATTTGCTACACATTTTTAAAAACGCTCTCATAACGGAGCGTTTTTTTTATGCCATGTTCTTAGCTACATAAACCGCAATATTTTATTTTAAAGATAAAAAATAATTACATAAAACTCCTGTATTAGAATGTTTATCAAATACTAGAATATTTTGATAAATTAGCAAAACAAATATTTAATGTGTAAAGTGAAATGATGCAAAGTGAATTGAATGAGTTCTATGATGAATATATGTATTTATCATTTTTTTTAAGAACAAAAAAAATATACGAGTTAACAAACAACCTTGATTTGTTTTTATTAAAATCTTTAAAAAATGACTTTAACAAACATTATCTTCAAAAGGCTTTACAGTTAGCAAAAGAACTTGATGGTCATGTACCCTCACAACATACCGAATATGACCATATAGTGCAAATTCTGGCAAAAGTGAGCATCCCATTCCGGTAAAAGAGAGCAATTTGTTCCGGTTTAAAGTGACCACCCTATTCTTGTAAAAGAGATCAG
>NZ_SLWA01000018.1 GCF_004345565.1 Flavobacterium circumlabens
GTTCTTGAAATTATAGAAGAAAATAATTATTATCCTTTTGGTTTAAAACATAAGGGGTATAATGAATATGTAGCAACTGGTAATAAATATAAGTATAACGGTAAAGAACTCCAAGACGAGCTATCATTAAACTTATACGATTATGGAGCTAGATTTTATGACCCTGCAACTGGAAGATGGTATACAGTTGATGCGATGGCTGAGAAATTTTCACAAATGTCCCCTTACAATTATGCAGTTAATAATCCTGTCATTTATGTTGACCCTGATGGTAATGAGGTAGAAATGTGTTGTGACGGATTAAAAGGCTTGCTAGTGGGTTTAATAGATAATGTTGCTGGAACTAATATTCGTAGTAAATATGGGGGAAGTGACTTCAATACAGGTACGAAAGTTGCTGATATGGTGTCTATTATTGGTGGCTCTATTTTAACTGGTCAGGGAATGGCAGATATGACAGGGGGAGCGGCAGGTTTAGATGCTTCTGTTACTGCAACTGCTGGCTCAGGAGGATTAGCTATCGAAGTAAGTGGACCGGCTGCAGTAGTTAGTACAGGACTTATTGCAAAAGGAGCTTTAGAAGTAACTGTAGGCAGCAACATTGTTTCGAATGCAATGAGCAATTTAAATGAGTCTGGCAAAATATATAAAGTTCCCGGAACAGATACTAAAAGTGGAGAGCCTTATATTGGTCGTACACAACAATCAAGTCCAAAGAAACGAGGAGGGGAAAATGCAAAAGATGGTAGAAACAGAACTAATGCAGAAGTCATTGACACATACGACCCAAGTAAAAAGGGACAGGGGGCCTATAAAGAGCAGAAAGCAATCGATAAGAATGGTGGTGTGAAAAGCTTAGATAATAAGAGGAACGAAGCTTCACCAGAAAGAATGAAAGAACTAAAAAAGAAATATGGGAATGGTAAATGATCAAAAAGAAATTAATGAATTTTGGAATTGGTTTATAATCAATAAAAATGAATTAGTCCCTAAAAAAATCACAGAAAGTTTTATATCACAATTAGATAGTAAAATCTTGTCAATGGGCAAGTTTAGTTGGGAAATTCGTGAAGGACTCATAAAGAATTATATGCTTATAATATCTCCTGGTGGGGATGTTGAATTGTTACCAGCGACACAAAAAATTATTGAATTTTCACCAAAAATTGAAGATTGGGAATTTTATCATTACAAGCCTGCAAAAAAATGGAATTTTCAACTTACGTTGTATGAGGAGGATAATGTAAGAAAGATTCTAGATGTAAAAGATTGGGAGTATGTGCTGTATAAATTTTCAGACGGTACGTTTGATATAATTTTCAAAGCGATTAATCTGAATGAATCATCTGAAGATGAAAAGCTATTAGTTGGAGATATAGTTTTGGAGAGTTTTTTAGGAGAAGAATTGAGTTTAAAGTTTATAAAAAACATAGAATTTGTTAAAGATTTTGATGGTGCTGATGAACAGAAAAAAGGTTCAATAACATTTTTGAAAAATCACTTTGATGAATTGCTATAAGATAATAAAGAACAGAATTTAAAAAAAAACCTCGCCATTCAGGGCGAGGTTTTTTTATGTTTTATACAATCGAAAAAGGTTTTTGATTGTTGTTATTTTTAGGGAAAAACAAGTCCTTGAAAATAAGATAAAAACATGGTATTATTAAACATGTTAAAATAAGAAAAGTTGCAGAGCTGATCCATAAGCCTTTTACACAGAGTTCATACTTTAACCATATCAAATTAGAGGTTAATAAGTTAATAACTGTAAAACTCATAAACCCGCCAATTGCAAAAGTCTTAAAGAAATATTGACCCGCTTTGGAGTCATGAAATTTTACAAGAAATTTTAGTGCTTTTTTAAATTTGACCATCCAGAAAAACATCTGAATCAAAAGAGCTGTAATAGTAATATTTTCCATAATTGGATTTTTTAAAGGGAAGCTACGTTTTTAGCAAAAAAGTCTTTAAATTTTTTATTGGTCAGCATCTTATCAATGAGTTTAAAGATGGTTTGCTTATCATCTTCTTCGAGTTGCTGAATAAGTCTCATTTGTTCAATGGCAGTTTTGTCTTCCATAATTACTTCTGTTGGAATTTTACCGTCATAATTAAGAATCTGATCCGTAGTTAACTAGAGCGTGTTTGGTACTAAATTAACCCTATTTTCGGATTTGCCAAATCATCCCAAATACAAAACCAATTTCAAATTAAGCCTAATACCCAAATTGCTTGTAGCGTGTGTTAGCAGATGTATCTTTATTTTAGCAAGAAGTTTAATTCATTGTTAAACAACTTTGAAAATTCTTCTTTTGTATTTATTTGGTTCAGAATTTGGTTAGCATATTTTGATTTTGGAATTCCTTTTTCTCTACCTTTTGCTGTTGCAATTTCTTCAATTGCATTTTTATATATTTCTACATCAATATTTTTATAATAATCTTCCAAAGAATGCTCTTTTAATTCAATAAATCTACTCCCTATATTTGATTTTACTTTTTCAATTCTCTCTTTTTCTTTTGGAGCAAATTCTTCTAAACTATCTATAATGATTTGATATTTGTCAAAGTAATATGGATTACATTTGACCAATGTGTTTAAATTTAATATTTCATTTATTGTTTCTGAAAAGTTAACAACTCTCATTGCTCCTGATGCGGAAACAAATTGTATATTCTTAATTAATTTTTTTGATTTTAAACCTTCCAAAATTAATTGAAGTGAATATTCTTCTAAAATGCAGTAATTTTCAGGATAACCAAAATCTGTTATGTCACTTCCTAACATTTGAGCAACTATCCAACTACATTGAATTCCATTATAACCACTTGAAATGTTAGTTTTCTTTAATTCTAAATCCATTGGGCTACCGTCTGAAATTAAGTAAACTTTTTGATTTTCATAATTGGCTGAACTACCTATTAAAAAAGGACTATGAGTGGAAACAAAAAAGAAAATTTTATCTCTGATTTCTAATGGAATTTCATTCAATATTTGGTCAAAATAGTTTGGAACTTTCTTTTGAAGTTCAGGATGTAAATTATTTTCAGGTTCTTCTATTATGACAAAAATTGCATCAGTATTAGATATCTGCTTTGTATTTATATTCGAAGTAAAGTTTAAAATTATCGACCTAATATCATTGAAAGCTTTAAAGCCTTGAGATAAAAAATTAAGGTTTAATAAAACTTCATCTTGTTTAAAAACTCTCTTCCCCACATCATCACTCCAAGGGTCATTATTATCAATTATTCTTTCGGCTTTTATGGGAGTAAAACCTAAATAATTGGCAGTTTCATTAATGAAATTTAGCTGGTCTTTTCCAACACTATCATAATTGAATTTATGTCTAAATATTCCATTTGCTCCTTTTTCATTCCCATTATCATCAAAGACATATAACTCAATATTTAGAGATGCTCTTTTTTCAACATGATTTGGATTTGTATTTATCCAAACTAATTTATGTTCTTTTTCATTTATTTGAAGATTTACTACACTATCAATCTTAAAAAAATGTGTCGCATTTGTTTCGTCATTTAAAAAGGATAATGCATTTAAAATGCTACTTTTACCACTTCCATTTTTCCCAACAAAATAATTAACTCTATCAAAATCTTTTAATTCTATTTGGCTTGAAATTTTTTTGAAGTTTTTTAATTTAAGTGAAATATTCATTAGGTCTCGTTTTTTTTGATATATCTGCTAACTCGTATATATGTCTGACGATCTCCGACCTATCTACCTTAAATTGGATAGCTATGGCTAAAAAATGTCATTATTCTGTTGTTTTCAAAAATAGGATTTTTATTTCATAAACCATCAAATGGACTTTTATTTATTGAATACATTTCAGGCGAAGGGCAGTGTAAATTCCGATTGTCGTGCTACTTTCATGAATGCCGTTAAATTTAAATGCCAAAATTATATATCATTCAGAATCTTTAAATCATCTAATAAAAGGTTCGAATTCTGTACCGTCAAGGTCACTATAAAAAAATGATAGCCTGCAAAGTATATATTTTGCAGGCTTTTTTATGGTTCGAAAACTTATAAAATTTCTTCCAGATTTTATAAATGTTAATATTTAAAGGAAGTTTTGGTTCGAACTCCATCATGGTTTGTTAAGTTTTATTATTCTCTTTCAAATGCCATAAAGTTAAGGTTTGGCTCGCAACATGCCCAAATACATTCTACTAGCTATTAGCACTAGTTTTTTACCATTCTCGAGGAGCAATAAGCTCTTCTCCATCAGCATTGAATCCATATGCTTTAGATATAAAGTCAAAGTCTGCCCCAATCGATTCTCTAGCACCAGTCTCAATCTCGCTATTATGCTCAAAGAATTCGTTTTGTAAATCATTAATTTTTATAGTTGCTATATGTGTTAACTTATAAAGTTCGTCAAGATCTCTAGGCGATGTTTTTTCAATATCAAGGCATAGTTCAATAAGAATTGTTTTCACTTTGTCAACGAGAAATTTTGGAAAATATGAATCATCATACATATCTTTTAAATAAGCATAACTTTTCATTTTCTCGTTTTTTAAATTTTTTGGGTTTACAATTGCGTTTTGATTTTTCACTTGATGACCATTACAAGAAAACAAAATCAGAGAAATTATTACAATAAAAAGTCCTTTCATCTTTATAAAATTAGTGCTAACATTCCGATACTATATCGGATTTGGTGTGTTGTAGCCAGTTTTTTTATTCATTTATTTTATATACTTCGTTTTTCTTCAGTGTTTTGTACCAAACAGAGAATGCTATTATATCTTCGTTATCACCCAATATTTTTCCTCGCATTTCAAAATTATCAAAAGATAACGTTAGCATTCCTTTTTCAGTTTCTCGGTTGCCCTGTCAATACTGTATCTGAAACATTTCCATCATACCTTTTAGCGTTAATAACTTTCGAGTGTAATTCTATCTTGTTGTCAAGTTCTCTAAATATGAGACTTTTTTGTATCAAGTATCCGTCAAAGTTTCCACTTGCAACCCAATCAATATACGGTGCTGTTATTCCTTCAAAATATTCCGAATCGTATTTTATACCAATCATATTTTTAAATCCTTTAATTATTCGAAAATTAAAATAATTTCTCCGTTTTCATACTTTTGAGGATAGTCGTATGGTAATTTTCCATTAAGTCTAATACTCAAATCGTTGTGCTATGTGTTAGCCGTAGCTCTTTTGTTTTTCATAGTTGGTCAATATGTTTTCTATTATATTGTAAAATACCTCCTTATTAAAATCCTTTGGCTTTCTTTTTAAGTCGTCATAATCGTTTATGCCCTCGAGTATTTTTGCTTTCAATAATTGATACTGTTGCTGTTGGTCAAGATTTTTTATCACCGAATAATCAAAGTGTTTTACTACAAGATAGTTTTTGTATTTAGTTCCGTATCTTTTATAGTTCTCCGTTTGTTTTAAAAATGTTGCAAAGCCACCATTGAAGTCATAAAGTTCAAATCCAAAGTCTATGGTAGTAACAGATTTACCGAATGTTCTGCCAGCAATCTCATTATTTATAAAATCCTGAACTTCATTAAGATCAAAATGGATTTTGCTTTTATCTACTTCTGCTGTTTCTGTCCGTAAGAAATGAAAGCGGGTGGTGTCAAAAAATTTGATGATAGCACGATCAGTTTCAGTTTGGTCTAATAACAAAGATTGGCTTTTTAAATATTGTTTATAGTCCGTACACAAATTGGTTACATTAAAATCTTTTGGCATAGGAACTTTTTGTTCTAAATATTTCACTAGAAATAAAGACGCATTAAGAACTAACTTCAATTTTTCATCATCACTTACTTTGTCAAAAAGTTGTTTGTCAATATGGGCAGACAAGTGGGCGCAAGCAGAATAAATACCATCAGTTTGTCGGCCAAAATTTATATTTGGTTCAACATAAATATCAAAACGAAAAAGTTTAATACCTAAACCATAATTTTTATCGGAAATAAAATCAAGAAATACATTTATAGCTTTTTGTTGAATTACCTCAAATTCTTTTTCAAAAATATGCTGGTTGATTAAAAACCAACATTCATATTTCTTTGTATTGTCATTTTTCATTTTAGACTTCGGTTCTGTTTATACTGTTCGTCATAGAGTTACCATTATATACATCTTACATATCTTATATAAAGTGATTATATCTGACAAATAGCAATGGACTTTTATTTTCAAAAATAGGATTTTTATTTCGTAATCGATCAAACGGGGGATTACACATCATTTAAAATCTTTAAATCCTCCATTAAGTGGTTCGAATTCTGTACCGTCAAGGTCACTACAAAATTTGAAAAGCCTGCAAAGTGTATATTTTGCAGGCTTTTTTGTGGTTCGAAAATTTAGATGATTTTTTCTCTAGTTTTGAAAATGCCAATATTTAAAGAGAATTTTGGTTCGAAGCCCATCATTGATCTTTTAAGTTTTACAATTCTCTTTTAGGTTCTAAAGTTAAGGTTTAGCTCCCATTTTGAACTCTCTCTTAAGTTACCTCATCTAGTTTTTAGCTTATCCAAACGGTTGTTAGCGGTAGTTATTTCTAGTTACTTACAAGTTCATCATTAGCAAAAGTTTGCTGTTTTATGAGTTTCCCTTTTTCATCATACCATGAAAATGTACCATTACGTTTCCCCTCTTTAAAATCTCCCTGACTTTTAACTTTGCCATTCTCATAGTAACTAGTAACTAGTCCTTCTACTTTTCCAGAAATAAATTTCATGACACCTTTTTTGTTTCCATTGGAATACCATTGTAAAATATCTCCTTCTCGAACTCCGTTATTATAAAATTCCACTTGATCTTTCTGACCGTTTTCATACCAGTTTTCACGTTTACCATCAAGTTTATCATTGATCCAATTTGCTTTTTCTTTTGGATTTCCATTTTCGTGATATGTTTCACAAGTGCCATCTTGAATTCCATTTTTCCAATGAGAAATCTCTTTGATTTGACCGTTTTCAAACCAAATTTTTACTTCTCCATTTGTCTTTCCGTTAACATGATAATTAATGTCTGAGATTTGTCCGTTTTTATAATACCAGCGATTCCATCCAGTTCCATTTACAAGTTTTTTAGTCCATTCAATTTTACCATTGTCAAAATATTTAGTCCATTCGTTACCAATCTTATGATTTTCGACATTTCCTTTTTCTAGAATTTTCCCGTTCTGAAGGTATGAAATGTAAGGTCCGTTATTAATGTAATAATGAAGTAAAGTATCAGGTTTAACTATTTCATATTCTAAAAGATTATTATTGAGATCATAATCATATATTGTGTCGATACGGTTACCATTTTTCAATTTACCTTTTTGATAAAAATTACCATTATTATAAAATGATGTAAAACTACCATCTTCTACTATTGTTTTATCACCAACAGGAACCCAAGATGCTTCACCAGTCTTTGTGTCTATCCAATATACCCAATGTTCATTTCTTTTTTCTTTGTCATTGATGTCTGCATTATTACAGCCATAAATTAAAATTGATATAAATATTATAAGTAGTTTTTTTGTCATATGGTTTCTTCTTAGGTACAATTACCGATAACGTCCTGATACTACAGAGGGTTTAGGATTAAATTAAGCTGATTCTCTGGATTTACTAAATCATTTAAATATAAAACCATTTTCCATTAAATCAGTTGTAATAGCTATAGGCAGAAGTTTTTTGTTAGTATATAAAAGTTGTTTTTGGCATTTTGTTTTCAAAGTCCAAAATTATTTTTTTATCAATTTTGTTACCATCTAATATAATTGATTTTAGTCGCTTCATTCTAAGTAAATTACTAGGAAGATTAGTCAATTCGTTTTCGTATAAATTTAACTCTTCCAAATTATTAAGTAATGAAATTTCACTTGGAAGTTCTTTTATATGATTAACACTTAAATGTATAGTTGTAAGTTTTTTACATTTAGAAAGCTTTAAAATTATACTTTTAGTATCAATTTTATCCTGTCTAATATATCCAAATGTTTCTAAATTAGATAGATTCTCAAATTCAATATTTAAATTCTTAATTTGATTATTACCTAAATTTAATTGTTTAAGATTTTTAAATCGATGAATCTTTGATAGGTTGCTTGTAAAGTCAAATTTAAACATACTTGTTAAGTCGAGTTCTTCGAGGTTTACATTATTTTCATAAAATTCCTCAGGAAAAGTTCTAATGTCATTCCACCAAATATCTAGAGTTTTAAGTTTTTTGAGTTTCGTGATTTCAATTGGGAATGTTTTAAAATTATTCATTCCAATATTTAAAATTTGAAGGTTTTGCAGTTCTTCTAAATGATTTAGTTCTGTTAAATTGTTTACGGAAAGATTTAATTCTTTTAGATTAGACAGTTTGAAGATTACTTCTGGGATTGTAGTCAGATCATTTTCTGATAAATCAACATGACAAACCAACTCTAGATTTTTGGGCAAGCTATCTAAGTTTTTGTATATTTTTTCATTCTGTAATTCACTTAACAATATTATTTTTTCGTCTTGCTTTTTTTTACAAAAAGTGATTATAAGTAGAACTAAAAATATTGTTGTTATTTGAATTTTCATAAAATTACTGCAAACCTTTACACATGTGACTTATCTACCTTAATAGTCTGCTCACAATGGACAAATATTATTGTTTTCTTGTTTTCAAAAATAGGATTTTTATTTCATGAATCATCAAAAGTGTTTTTATTAATTGGATACTTTTCGTGTAAATTTCGATGGCCTTGCTACTTTGACGAATTGAACGTAGCACAATTCAAACTAATAGTGGTATTAAATTCAAACATCATTTAAAATCTTTAAATCTTCTAAAAGATGGTTCGAATTCTGTACCGTCAAGGTCACATTTAAAAACAAAAGTCTGCCAACTATTAATCTTGTAGACTTTTCAATTCTAATGACCTTGACGGTACAGAATTCGAACCATTTAATGGCGGATTTGAAAATTTTAAATGATGTTTAATTTTTTGATTAGACGTTAATATTATTATTGATTAATCGTGTTTGTGGTGATTCAATAAAGCAGCGAGTCCTCTGAATTTTATACGCATGTCAGCGCGAAAAGCATTCAACGAATTAAAAGTTATTTTGATTATTTATAAGTTTATTATTATATATTTGATAATAAATAAACCCTGACCCTTGTCAGACATATCTACCCAATTTTGGAGTGATAAGTCTGATGTTGTCAGTAGTATATACAAGTTATGCCTCAGTTCAACAGAACTAATGCAGAAAAAAGAACATTTTTCATAATACTTAAATTTAAAAGATGATTAAAAAGGCAACAATATCATTAATGTTACTCGTATGTTTTTATTCTTGTGGTAAACAAGAAGCAAGTACCGTAACACCAGAACCAACTTACGAATACGACCCAAATTCAGAACAATATTCATATGAATCTGATACTTTAACAAAATATGAAAATGCAGTCGTAAAAAAATCAGAACCAACACTTGATGAACAATTTGAAGTATATCATTATATATATTCAAAAGGAAATGTTGTCAAAGCAGAAACAAACGTACTTTTTGTTGATGGAAAAAATGATGATTTACAAATAATCGTTGATATGCCGAACGGTAAAACTTACGAATATAATTTAACTGATAAAGTAAGCTTAGGAGTTTTAAAAGGATTGGATTCATATTTATATACTTCAGATGAAAATGATAAAATAAATGTGTTTTTTAAAAATGGACGTGAAATGATGGGAATGAAATCAGGTTCAGAAAACTTTGTTTTTATGAATACCCCAAACTATAAATTATAATAATATGGAATTTAAACTTCTAGATGATTTACTAAATGTTATTGCTAACTTAGATAGAAAATCTGATTTTAATTCTATACAAAACATTTTAGGGCTACAATATCCTTATACAAATGAAATTTCTGAACAAGTTATTTATAGTGCATTCAGAAAACTACGTAAAGATGGATATGTAACAGAAGTAAAAGAAACATTATCTAATGAAATGGGCGCAAACATTCTAGCTGAATTTATTTCTTACGAAGTGAGTTTCGAAGGAATCGTGTTCTTGAAGTTTGGTGGTTATTCACAGGAAAAAAATAACCAACTCCGAAGAGATAAGCAGGATACTCGCAATCGGAATCAACTTCTCTTTTTAAACATCGTAATTGCGCTTGGTACTCTAATTGCAGGCGTTTATTATCTGATTCAGATTTTTTGCCCTGCATAACAAATAATAAAAGTCGTTTTAAAAAAAATAATTATTTTCATAACAAATATTTTATATGTTTCTGACTTAAAAGCGGTGTACAAACTAAACCGAAAATTGTAATAAATAAAAAACCGAAGGCATAACAGTCGTTACAAGCAATTTGAGTATTAGGCATAATTTGAAGTTGGTTTTCTATCAGTAAAAACAGTCATTAATCGAAAGATTACGCATACTTAAACCCAAACTGCTTGTAGCGACAAAACGTTATGCGAGATTTTTGACCACAACATTAACCTAATTAATTCATGAAAAACATTATCTTAATAATCTTTTCTTTTGTCTTTTTGAATTGTGGAAGAAATTATGAAATCGAAGAAGACAAAGCAATTAATGATATCGTCAATGACTATCTAAAAAATAGTCGTGAATCAAATATTAATGTTGGTGAAAAAAATGTTTTTATTTCTGATGCATTGATTCCTATTTCACAGATTAAAGAAGATGATGAATTGATGTTTATCAATAATTCATTTAAACCCTCGGACTCAATAATATTTTACCAAATCGTAAATTCTAATACTTTCAAGAACTTAAAATATCGTGAGTTTAATAAAGGTAATTTACAACTTGATAAACCTTACAAACAATCAAAAAAATCTGATTTAAAAGTCACTGATGAAAATGTTTTAAAAATAATAAAGCTGTCTAGAATTTGTTTTGATGATAATATGGAAAATGGAGTAGCTGTTATTGAATATATGGTTGGAAACGAATATACTACAGAAAATGGTTATAATGGAGCTTTGTTATTAAAAAAGGTAAATAACAAATGGACGTATGTGAGATAAGAATAAAACCTCGCATAGTAGCCACTACGACGGATTTGGGTATTTGGCTTAATGGAAAGATAGTTTTGTATTTTAGATGATTTGGCAAATCGGAAAATAGGGCTTAATTTAGTCCCAAACCCGCTGTAGTGCCAGAACGTCAGGCTGTGAAAAAACCTCTGAAAATTTAGAAAGTATTCGGAGGGCTGAGGGCTACCAGAGAAAAATCTCAAATACGGGATTCTCAAAAGGGCAATTTTAGTTTTTTCACAGACTGACGTTACTGGAGACCTGTGCCAAAACTATGCAGAAGAAAATGTTCAGAAAATAAACAGTTTATTAAAAACAATATTTCAAAAATGAAAAAACTTATTTCAATAATAATTTTAGTTTTATTCTGTGGTTGTGAAAAGGAAAAGAAGGGTTGTTATACAAACTTTACTTATTCAAAAGGAAATATAAAAATGATTTATAGATTAAAATTTAATTCTTCAGATACTGTTTACTATTTAAACGATAATCCGTTTCAACAAAAGATATTAAACTATTTTATACTTGAACAGAATGAGAAGAAAATATT
Organism: Flavobacterium circumlabens; assembly: GCF_004345565.1. Classification (GTDB taxonomy): domain Bacteria; phylum Bacteroidota; class Bacteroidia; order Flavobacteriales; family Flavobacteriaceae; genus Flavobacterium; species Flavobacterium circumlabens. The sequence goes on from NZ_SLWA01000018.1 coordinate 11,610, forward strand.
AGATAGTTTAATCTGCGAACTTAAATTTCCTATCAAGGATTCTGTTATTTCAAATAATCAAATAGAAGATGGAACAACAATAGCTTTTTCAATTGACAAAAAAAGATTAATGCTTCATGGTGGTAAAGGTTCTAAAGAGTTTTGGATATTTGAAAAGTGGATGGATAATTTGCAAAAGTACAAACACTTAAAACCAATAGATAGGAAAGTAAAATTTGACGAGTTTGACACAATGTTTCCTATTCCTCCTCCTATCATCAACTAGTAACTGTTAGTACAAGAACATTATATGACATGAAAGCACGTAGACGCATAGAAAAGATAAAAGGATTAACTCAATTTGACATAACTGCAGACATCGTTCCAGAAATTGGTGCAGGTGGCGTAACTTTTAAAAACGTTTTGACTGACTTTGAATATGTATTGACAAATGAACTTTTAAACAAAAAAAATCAGAAAGTTATTGAACATACATTAGATAATGAATATTTATATCTGACTCTTAGAACCAAGAATAATGAATTTAAAATTGAGATAGACATATTTTCAGGTCAAATAAGTTCAATGGTTTGTGAAAAAGGTTACCAAGGAAAACTACTAAATGGTTTTGGAATTGGTTCAAAAATTAGCGAACTTATAAAAGCAGAGATTAACTTTGGCTTTGATTTAGATCATAACTTCTTTACAAGATATCCTTTTGACGGTTTAGTAATTTATCCCCCAGTTAAACTCGTAGATAAGATTTACTGTGCTACTATTGATGGTAAAATTATTCCTGACTTTAAAATCGAAACTATTGAAATTCTCTCAATGGATTTTGCTAAAGAACACTTTAACGACACACTTTTTATAGAATTATAAAACTTTTACGTGACAGCTATTACAATGAACTTGAGTACTTTAATTTAACGGAAAATGTTTTTCTATTTGAATTAGATAGCTTAAAAGAGTTCAATGAGACTAAAATTTAACTTAGAGTCCTAAAAACAGATCGTAAAACTTAACAAATCCATGATGGGGTTCGAACCAAAATCTCCTTTAAATATAGGCCTTTTCAATCTCTAAAAGAAAATATTGAAAATTTTCGAACCAAAAAAAAGCCTGATAATCTACATTCACAGGCTTTTAACTTTTATAGTGACCTTGGCGGTACAGAATTCGAACCATTTATTAGAGGATTTAAAGATTTTAAATGATGTTTAATTTTTTGATTCGACGTTAATATTAATATTGATTAATCGTATTTGTGCTGATTCAATAAAGCAGCAAGTCCACTGAATTTTATACCCATGTCAGCACGAAAAGCATTCAACGAATTAAAAGTTCTTTTGATTACTTATAAGTTTATTATTATATATTTGATAATAATTAAACCCTGACCCTTGTCAGACATATCTACCCAATTTTGGGGTGATAAGTCTGATGTTGTCAGTAGTATATATTAGTTAGTGGCAACTTAACCCCCAAACTTCATGAAATTAGACATTGTAATTTGTAAGCAGTGCAGAAAAACAAGAGTTGAAAAATATATTTATCAAGCTTATAAGTCAGATATGGATAAAAATATTATCCAGTTTACTAAAGAAGGATTAGGAATAAGAAGTACTGCAAGAATATTAGAAATTTCAACTACAACATTATTGAAAAGAATTGTTTCAATTGCAGGAAACATTCATCAGCCGAGTATTAGCAAAGGAAAAACTTATGAAGTTGATGAAATGTGTACTTACATAAGCAATAAGCGAAATTTTATTTGGGTTGTTTATGCTTTAGAAAAAGATTCTAAAAACGTGGTAAGTTTTAATGTTGGCAAACGCACGAACAAAACATTATCTCGTGTTCTGGATACTTTAAAATTATCAGATGCTAAAAAGATATTTACCGACAGATTAAAAAATTATAGATATCTGATTGATGAGAAACTGCATTCTGTTAAACGCTTTGGCACAAACCATATTGAAAGAAAAAATTTAACACTCAGAACTCATCTCAAAAGACTAAATCGAAGGACAATCTGCTTCAGTAAAAGTTTAGTGATTTTTATGGCTGTTTTAAAGATCTATTTTTGGATTTGAGTAATAAAATAAAAGTTTATCCTCAAAATTGCACTAAAATTTAAAATGTTTTAAAAAAAAATTCAAAAAGACATCAACCAATTAAATGACACCCTACCTCCTTAAAGCCATTTTCCATTATTTAATGGCTGTATTTCTTTTCGTGTCACCTGTCGG
>NZ_SLWA01000019.1 GCF_004345565.1 Flavobacterium circumlabens
TATTCCAAAAATGCACAAAACGTTCTTGAAATTATAGAAGAAAATAATTATTATCCTTTTGGTTTAAAACATAAGGGGTATAATGAATATGTAGCAACTGGTAATAAATATAAGTACCAAGGACAAGAGCGTCAGGACGAGCTATTATTGGCTTGGGATAGCTTTAAGTATAGAAACTATGATTATGCTATTGGTAGATTTATAAATATTGATCCTTTAACAGAAAAATATATGGACTGGAGTCCATATGTGTTTAGTGGAAACCGAGTTGTAGATTGTAGAGAGCTTGAAGGACTTGAACCAATTGTAGCTAGAAAAGGAACTCAAAATTTAATATTAGTAAATCAAGGGTTCGCAGGTGAAGCCCCAAAGGGAGCTTCACAAGCACAAAATGCAGGTAAAACGGATTCAGAACTTGGAATTGATTATTCAGGTTTAGGGAAATTTACAAGTCTTGACAATGAAAAAACAGGAACTCAGGTTGGAGTATTTGCTTCATCTCAAGGTGATGGTACTAAAAAAGATATTGCCACAACTATTAAAAATTTTAGATCACAAAATAAAAATGGTAGAGTAATAGCAGTTGGACATAGCTTAGGAGCAGATAATTTAATTGAAATGGCTAATGAAAATCCGAGTTTAAAAATTGATTATATGTTGACAATTGATACAGCCGATGATTATGATGATGATAATATTCCAAGTAATGTAAAAAATATTGTTAACTATTATGTTAAAAATGGTGGGGTGTTTGGAGCAGCAATCGGAGGTGAAGATGTTGAAATTAATGATCCAGCTAAAACTAATGGTATTAATGTTCCTGTTATAAGTACCCATAGACAAATAGATAACGATTATATTCAAAATTTTTTAAATAGAGTTATAACATACTTAAATCAGCAATCCAATGAGAAAAAAGAATAATATACTAATAATTATAGTCATAATTAATTTTCTAGCCACATTACTTGTTTGGATTAGTTTACTTATGAATAAAATACTATGGGATAATTTATTGAAATTTTTAATAGCAATATTTGTTTTTAATAGCATTTCACTTATTACTGTATTACTTAATAAGAAAAATATAGATTCTAATTGGTTTAGGTTTTTTATTCTATTAAGTATATTACTTTACTGCTTTCAATTTTTTTACTTGAAAATGTATTTTGATTTGAATGTAAGAGACTAATTGAACAGGTAGTGTTTCCTTCTGCTGACGCGAGCGTCTCGCTCTTGATGTAAAGAATTAAAGAGATAAAAACTAAAAACCTCACCAATTGGTGAGTTTTTTTTATGTTTTAGAATATGTAAAAACTCCAAATGAGAGCTGCGTTTTTTTTGGAAGAATGCCAAATTTATAGTTGAACTGAAAAATAATATTCCTGGCATTCTTCCAAAAAAAATGCTTAGCCTTGTGGCGATTGAACCAATAAAAAATAAATCCTAGTGCGGTGGCAGCAGCGTTGGGGCTGGCAGAGGTCTTGAGGAAAAGTGCTATTTTGCATAATGAGTTTATAGTGAAGGGCGGAGCGTACCCGCAGGGCCTGCACTATAATGACTGATTATGTAACATAGCTTTGGTGTAGATTAAAAACGATTGGTCTTGAAAACCCGCTCTCCGAAGAGTTCCTTATGAAAAGCTGCGCAAATGTCCCCGCTCCTCGAAGTGTTCTTATGAAAAACTGTGCCCCGTTCCTCGATGTGTTCCTTTATGAAAAGCTGCGCAAATGTCTCTGACTTTGCGCATTTTTTTGTGTTCTCGTGAAAATTAAAACCTGATAAAAGTCTCCCGACTTTTTAAGTTTGGTTATTAATGAATACTGATTTGATATAGCATAAATTCTATGTAGATTCGTTTTAAAGTCAGAGACTTTATGAGATTTCTGTTTTAATTATATTTGCTTAAAATGGCGCATTCTATGATAAAATGCAAGTAAATGGATTGAAAATTTATGATGCAAATTTATAAGTATTGATATAGGGAGTTCCTCTGCTAATGACAGCAAAAACTCTGCTTATAAGTTTGCATCTTATATTATTCATAACGAGCATTGAATTTTTTCCTTCAGCTTTTTTTATATTGTAATATTCCTTTAACTGCGGATCATATTTTATTGCTGTCAAAACGCACATTTGCAATAGTGACTTCATTTTTTTATCTGCCATATGATTTACTTTTGTCTTTCCTCTAACACTTGTACCAGAGCTAAATTCAAAAGGTGCAACACCACTATAGCAGGCAAATTTCCTCCAATTATCGAAAGATGAAAAACCTTTCGTAGCAATGATCAAATAGGCACTGGTCTGCGCTCCAATTCCAGGAATTGATCGGGCAAGCTGGTCTTGTTTATTCAACTGATCATTTGATTTTATAACTTCTTTGATTCTAATTTCAATTTTCTTAATCGAATTCTTAATTTGTTTTAGCAAAGCTCCGTTAACTCCGGATATTTCCTTGTAAATTTCTTTTTGGGTAAACTCCTTATTTTCTCTGGATGTCTGAGGAATTAAAAGTGCTTTGATCATTTTTGCTCTTTCTGTAAAGAGAATTTTTAATTTCTGAACATCAACATCAGCTAGAGTGAAAAGATTTAGTTTGTCTAAATGTCTATAACTGTAATATGATATATCTTTTGAATCGGTTTTATCATTTTTTCCTCTTGAAATGCCTTTCGATTTTTTTATTTCAATCGCTGGAACCACCCATAGATCCAACTCCTTATTCAACAAAACAAAAGATAAATGATTCGTGTAAACTCCAGTATTCTCACAACAAAAAAGAGTACGATTTAGATCTATCTTCTTTTGTAAAATCTTAATCAAATCAGAAATACTCTTTATATCATTCCTAATAATTAAATGCTGTGATTGAAGAGTTAAAGAGTCTAAAATATTGATATCCAATTTGTCTTTTGAAATATCAATGCCTGCATGGAACAAATAATTTTTCATAACTTTGAGTTTAGATAAACAAAAATGTTGAACTTCTTTAGAGCCTTTATTAGACCGCTATGTCTATCATTCTATTTGAAGCAATTCAACGAGATTCAAGGAGAAGGCAGAGGACTAATGCGCAGCCTAGTTTTTTACTACAAACGTCTAAAGTTCACCTCTGCTTTCCTTTGAATAAATTTAAGTTTTTTATCTAATTCAAAGTAAAGGCAAATGTCTCTGACTTTGCGCAATTTTTTTGTGTTCTCATAAAAATTAAAACCTGATAAAAGTCTCCCGACTTTTTAAGTTTGGTTAATGAATACTGATTTGATATAGCAAATAAAATCTAAGAAAATTAGTTTAAAAGTCAGAGACTTTATGAGATTTCTGTTTTAATTATATTTGCTTAAAATGGCGCAAAGTCAGAGACATTTGCGCAACTTCGATGAAGACTTCGGGGAGCTGGGGAGCAGTAGATGCGGCGATGAATACTAATTCGCTTTGGCAAGGAACAATTGGGACAAAGAAAAATTTAAACAATTAAAAAATGAAACATATACTAATTTTTGAACAAAATTTTTTAACCTTCATTAATAATTCGGCATTACTTTTTTTAAAGTTTTATTTATTGTTTGAATTTTTAATATACCTCGTTTGGGGTTTCAATGCTTTTTTTCTAATAGTTCCAATTTCTATTTTCATCTTATTTTTATTTACAAACAAGATTTTAATTCGATTAGAAATAATAGTAAGCAATAACGATGATATGGTTACACTTAGATACTTGAACTATTTAATTGTAAAAAGAACAATTTCCTATCCAAAGAGTAGGATTACTTATTCTTTTAAAGAAGAAAAAACAAGTAGATTAGCTAGTAGTGAGGTTTTTAAAATATATTTTGATGAAACAGAAATATATAAAAGGTATCATCCATTTGATGGAATGACGGAATCAGATGTACTAGATATTATAGAAGAATTTGAAAAATTAAAAATTGAAAGAATAGAGTAAAATGAATACAAAAAACAAAATTAAAATTTTAACAATAGCTTCAATATTAGGGCTATTATGGTCTATATATATATTATATACTAAAAGAGGTGGTTATCTAAACAGTAATGATTGTATAGCAATCATTATCACTTCTCTATTTGTAATAGGGCTAGTATTTTACTTCATTAATAAATGGAAAAGAGAAGATTTAGATTAAGATATAAAAATTGGTAGTGTTTCGATTAGGTTTTTTTGATAATCTATCAGATGAATAGTGTTTCAGATTAGAGCTAATGTATCAGATGTGTTGGTGACATTCCTCATGCTGCATTCTATGATAAAAAACAAATATAAATAGATTAATTATCCTGCAAATTTATAAGTAATTTATAAAGGGTGTTTTTCGGTTTATTACGGAGAATACCTCGCTACGGCAACCTGGACAAGGGTTCCTGATGTAAGTACCGACTATAAAAACGAACAGACCTATACCTTCTATGATGAAAAAGCAAGACCTGTTCGTTCCTATACCAAAAACTTTCTGGGAGGTTATACCTCTACCGACAGTAAACTGGACAGCTTTTCCGGACAATTGCAGTATAGCATTACCAAGCACAAAAGATCACCTTTGACCTCTGATCTTGAAATCATCACCAAAGACGCTTTTACCTATTCTGATCAGGACAGGTTGAAAACCCAGACCCACCAGATCAATGGAGGTACAATCGAGGTAATTGCCAATAATTCTTATGATGAGTTGGGACAGCTGATTTCTAAAAAAGTTGGAAATACCATTCTGGATCCAACCCAAAAAGTAGATTATACCTATAACATTCGTGGATGGATGACGGGCATTAATGATGTTACGGCTTTAAGCAAAACCGGAGATCCAAAAGATTTGTTTGCTTTTAAGATTAATTATAATAATATGCCTGGCATTACAGGTGGTAAAGCACTATACAACGGAAATATCGCGGAGACCTTCTGGATCAGTAGTTCTGAAGCAACCCCGGTAGTACGAGGATATGCTTATTTATATGATAATCTTAACCGACTCAGGACAAGTTTTTATAAACGTGATGCTACCGTTAGCAATGCATACAGTGAGAACCTGACCTATGATAAAAATGGAAAAATAGGAAGTCTCAGTCGTAACGGAAACAGTGAAACTGCCACACAAATTGATGCTTTGGTCTACACTTATACCAATAGCAATACCACCAACCAGCTTTTAAAAGTAGTCGATAGCGCCCCCGCTACTACTAAAATTTATGGTTTTGCTGACAGTGCCGCCAATACGGATGATTACAGTTATGATGCCAATGGCAATATGACCAAAGACAACAATAAAAACATAACAGCTATTACTTACAACCATTTAAATTTACCCACTAAGATAACTTTTGCCACCACAGGGAATATTGCTTACATTTACAATGCTGCAGGGCAAAAAGTACAGAAAATTGTTAAGGAGGGTGCTAATGAAACAATAACCGACTATTTAGCAGGTTATCAGTATGTAAAGACACCTGCTACAAGTACAATGCTTAAGTTTTTTCCAACAGCTGAAGGGTATGTAGAAGTTTCAGGAAGTTCTTATAAATATGTATACCAATACAAAGATCATTTGGGTAATATCCGTTTGAGCTATGACAAAAATCTTGCGATTCAGGATGAAAACCAATATTATCCTTTTGGACTGTTACAAAAAAGACAGACTGATGTAATTGTTGAATCTAATTATAAGTATAGGTACAATGGTAAGGAGCTCCAAGACGAAAACATTGGTGGTTTTCAGTTGAATTTATACGATTATGGAGCAAGAAATTATGACCCTGCTTTAGGGCGTTGGATGAGCATTGATCCATTGGCAGAACAAATGAGAAGATGGTCACCTTATAACTATTGTTTTAATAATCCTTTGCGATTCAAAGATCCGGATGGTATGGGGCCAAACGATCATATCTTTGATGCACGTGGTAATTTTTTGAGAGATACTAAAGTAGGAAATTCGGTTAAAATTCAAATCGGAGACAAACAATATAGTCCATCACAATTAGATACTTCCCGAGGTTCAAGAGGGGCTATAAGCAAAATCGGCGCATATTATGCCGGTAAGGTCGGTACTGATCCAGGGACCATCATCACTACAGGTACAAGTGATAAAAAATCAAGTGACAATCCAGCTTCAACCAAGGGTGAAGTTATTTCTATTAATACAAATGGTGGTTTTAGCAAATCTCTAGATAATATTTCCGATTTTAAAAGTGTTATGAAACATGAAAATGGTCATAAAGAAAATAATGAAGACAAAAATTTTAAATCTGATCTATCAAATCATGCAGATGTTTATATTGATCAAATGAAAGATAATGGTTTCAGTACCACTAGTGATGAGTATAGAACTGGAATTGCTGGCTCGTTTGGTAATTATTTATTAAATATGGATCAAAGTACTGAATTTTCATCTAGTGATATATTAAAGAAAATAAATACTTTTAATAATACCAACAAAGGAGGAATCCAGATTAAGCGTCAAGGAGAAAATTATGGTCCTGCAGTGAAGGGAAACTGGAGTTTAGAATTAATTTACAAGGGTGGTACGGCCTCAATTGATTATGAAAAAGTTAAAAATTAGATTATTATTATTCGGAATATTAGTTCTTATAGTGCTTTCTTGTAATAGAAAAAGTGAGATAGTGAATATAATTAGAACAAATAATAATGAATATTGGAAATACAAAAACACCTGTGGAGGTGGCCGTGGTCTCTATTTTAAATTTAATAATAATGGACAGTATGATAAATACAGTAAATACATTAATGATGGTTTTGAATTATCTAATAATGATGGGGACTTAATAAGTGATAAGAGAACCTGGAGTGTTAAAAACGACTCAGTATTTATTTTAGATAGTGAAGAATACGAGATTGAAAGTTACACTTCTAAACAAATCATCTTAACTTATTATCACTATAAAGAGAAAAATAAAAAATGCAAAGTCACTTTGATTAAGGTAAAATAATATTCGGTAATTATCATGTGTGTTGTTAGAATATTGTTTCAAATTAGGTGTTTTTACACATTAAAAAGTAAATTCCCCCTGCTCCCTGCTATAACTACAGATTATTTTGATAGATACCAATATATAAATGCAGCACTAAAAAATTTCCCCAACAGCCGAAGGATATGTAGAGGCTTCAGGAAGTTCTTATAAATATGCATACCAATACAAAGATCATTTGGGTAACATTCGTTTGAGCTATGACAAAAATCTTACGATTCAGGATGAAAACCAATATTATCCTTTCGGGTTACAACAAAAAAGACCTACAGATGTAATGGTGGCATCTAATTATAAGTATAAGTATAACGGAAAGGAGCTCCAAGACGAGCTGGGGCTTAACTTGTACGATTATGGAGCACGTAATTATGACCCTGCAATCGGCAGGTGGATGAACATCGACCCGCTGGCGGAACAAATGAGAAGGTGGTCACCGTATAATTATGCATTTAATAATCCTATGAGGTTTACTGACCCTGATGGAATGGGACCAAATGACATCATAATTTGGGGCTCGGCATCATATAAACAAACTGCATTAAATGATTTACAAAAACTTACGAATGATAAGTTGACTATTTCGGAGGATGGCAAAGTTACTATTGAACAAAAAGGAGGTAGTAATGCAGATAAGACACTATCCATTGGAACAGATTTGATATCTAGTTTGATTGAATCACCTAAAACTACTACAGTTGAACAGTCTTGGGGTGATAATGGTACAAAAGCAGATTCTGGTATGGATAGTCTTATTACTTCGAAAGGTCCTGGACCAGGAACAGATTCAACTGTAAAATATAATCCAAATGGAAAGGGTGAAACTATCGTTAATGCAGATGGAACAAAAGGTAGACCAGCTTTTATTGGACTTGGGCATGAATTAGCTCATGCTAAAGAAAATGCTACAGGAACCCGCAGTGTAAAAGTAAATGACACAAAAATTGACCCTGACGACGGAACAAAAGGAACATTGACCGAAAGCGAAATACAAGTTAGAGCGGTCGATTCTCAAATACGTAAGGAACAAGGAGTCGTTGAAAGAAAACAACCATATAATTAAAAAAATGAAAAATATTTTTTATTGCTTAATGATAATAACATTATCGTCATGTGGACGCTATATAAATAATAGTGAAAATAAAACAGATAAAATTTTTATAAATTGGAATATAGCTACTGCTAATTCAATGCAGCTACAGGAAAAATCTATAAATGATGAATATCAGAAATCATTATATAAAAATAGATTAGAAGCTTTCAAATCATATATTGATGTGGGAGATTTAAATCAATTGAATAAAAATTCAATACGGTATAAGCTCCTTAACCAATATCTTAATGATTGGGATGATAAATTTTATATTGTTGAAGCTAATGAGTCAGGAGAAATAGCCACCAAAATATCTTATATCATACTTCAAAATGGAACAGGTACATCAAAAGTTCTTAAATACATTTACAGAAATGGGAAATGGGAGAAAGCCAAAGAATATGCGGTAAGCTCTAGTTTTAAATTTGATAGAGAAAGTTATAATACTAAATTTGGGGAAGGTAAAAATGAGAATGATATAACTGTCACCTACGCAGAAAATAGCACTATTATTAGTTCAGATTTCTTTCTTTTATTATCGATGAAACAAATTGAAATTTTAAAAGATAAATGAGATAACTGAATATAGTCCTACTCTGAAAAAATAAGGATATCATGAATGAAGAAATATTCAATAAGTTAAAGGAATTTGTGGTAAATCAATCTGCGGTTAATGATCAAATAATAACTCGGTCAACACAAATTGAAAATGATTTAGGGGTTTATGGTGAGGATGCCGTAGAGTTCATAGTTGCTTTTGGCAAAGGATTTAATGTAGATGTATCAAGATTTATGGCAAGTGATTATTTTAGTCCCGAAGGCGATTTTATATTACCAGCAATTATTAGATTTTTAACAAACAAAAAAAAGAAAGAAAGAAAATCTTTTACAATAGGTCATCTTGAAAAGGCGATAATAGCAGGGAAATTAGATGAAAATACTTTTTTATAATTTTAGCGAAAGAGCTTTAGAACTAAAACCACTTCATTTGAAGTGGTTTTTAGTATAATAAACATAGCCAATTGAGAAATATCTATAGACAGAGGTTTTTTGCACCTAACAAAGCTAAATAAATTCTGAAATCAAAAAACAGTATAAATACCTATTGTGTATAATTTTTAGAATCACTTCCTTGTTACGGTTTTCCGTAATGCAATAAGGAATTTATTATTGTTATTTGTGACGTGGATGCAATTTTTATTTTATGCTTCAAAAGCATGCTAAATTATAAGATTGGAGCCATCTAAAGCGGGCTTAAAAAAACATTAAAAATGAAAGTAAAAATACTAAATTTCAGAGTGTACAGAGATAGAATTGGAAGTTCAATAACATTACATCAGGTAAGAAATTTACAAGATTTAATATTGACTGAATTTTTATTATTAAATTGATATCTTTAGAATCTTAACTTAAATCTTTTATTACATGTATATTGACTATTCACTATGGGAGCATTACGAATATTCCTTAAATTCACTTCATTTAGATTTAAATAATCCACGATTAAAGTATAGGGAGGTAAATTTAAATCAACCTGAAATTCTTAAATTTTTAATTGCAAATGAAAAAGTATATGAATTAGCAAAAAAGATTTCAGAAGAAGGATATTTTGTTGGTGAAGAACCTATTATATGTATAGAAAATGACAAAAAGATTATCCTCGAAGGAAATAGAAGGACAGGTGCGTTAAAGCTTTTGCAAGACCCGAGTAAATATCTTTCAAAAGCGAAAGCAAATATTTTACTTCAAAATATCTTAAAAAACAATTTTCCAGTTGGAAAAAAACTAAAGTGTTATATAGCTCCAAATAGACTATTAGCTAATCCTATAATTTATGAAAGACATAAAGGAGACTCGTTGCAAAAATGGAAAACAGGAAATCAATATGCATTTGTAGCTGACATGTATTATGAAGATGGATTATCAATTGAAGATATAGCAGATGTTTTAAATGAATCTATTACTAAAATTGTTAAGCCTCTAAAAGCATACAATTTATTTTTAGAAGGCAAAGAGCTCCTTGAAAAAGAAGAAGATATTATTATTGAAATAGATAAATTTGATTTTACAAATTTAGAAAGATTTTATTCTTATGATGAAGCACGATTGCTTTTAGGAATTGATTTTGATGATGAAAATGGAGAATTAATAATTAATATCCCTAGAGAAGAATTTGACAAAAGACTTCTTATTATTTTTAAAATTATAATTGATTCTGAACGATTCTCAAGGGAATTTAATAAAGAAGATGATAAAAAAGAATTTGTAAAAAAGTTAAAAGCAAATGCTGATTTTAACCTTAGTGTTCCTGAAAAGCAATCAGTGGTGAGTAAGGCTACAAAGCAAAAATCTAATCTAGATGAAGAAAAAGCAAAAATTAATCAAAGAAGAAAAAAGGCAATAAAAAATACTTTCTTTGAAAGAGTGATTCCTAAAGATACTGATATCTATTTTAATAATGATAAATTAGATAGTTTGTTTCTCGAATTGAAAAGTTTACCAAATGAAAAATTTTATTCATTTGCTCTATTACTTAGGACTTACCTAGAACAAAGCTTGTATTATTATCTAAAAACGAATGATCTTTTTGAAAGCTTGTCAGATAAAACAAGTAAAAAAACTATTGAAGACAGTGGAAAAAAGGTCAGCCTGGTGATTGATTATATAAAAAATAATCATGGAGTTCAAGATACTATCAGTAAAGACAACTTAATGAACATCTTAAGATTTAATTCATCAAAAGATTATTCTAATGCTAGTTTGAAGATAATGTTGGATTATTTTAAAAATTATGAACTAGATAATTTTTTTGATGTTCAAACTTCAAAAAATTTAAAAAAGTACTTTGATAATGTTAAAGAAGAATTGGATTTAGCCGTACATAATATTGAGACTTTTGTAGATTTGACTCATAATAAAAGAGCTTGGAAACATTTAGAACCATTATTTGTAACTTTGAGCGAAAATTTAAATAAAGATTAATGTTCTATTCACCACTTAGATACCCTGGAGGTAAAAATAAATTATCAGCATTTATTGCAAAAATTTGTATTGATAACAACATTAATGGACATTATGTAGAGCCTTATTCAGGAGGGGCATCTGTTGCTTTATTTCTACTTTTTGAAGGGTTTGTAAATAAAATAACCCTTAATGATAAAGATAGATCTATTTATGCTTTTTGGTATTCAGTTCTTAATCATACGAAAGAATTATGTGATTTGATTGAAAATTCAACATTTACTGTTAGTGAATGGAGAAAACAAAGAAATGTTCAGCAAAACAAAGAAGAAGTTGGACTTTTAGAATTGGGTTTTTCAACATTTTATTTAAACAGAACTAATCGATCAGGAATAATAAATGCTGGCTTAATTGGAGGAATCGAACAAAATGGCAATTATCTGATGGACTGTAGATTTAATAAAAAAGATTTAATTGAAAGAATTATGCTTATTGCATCAAGGAAGGAAGATATTTTGCTGTTTAACGAAGATGCTATTGCATTAATTGATATTATCCAAGAACAGGCAGAAGATGATAATGTAATATTTTATTTTGATCCACCATACTATTTAAAAGCAAGTAGCTTGTATATGAACCATTATGAAGATAAAAATCATGAATTAGTAAGTAACAAAATAAAAGGAATTACAAACATCAAATGGATAGTTTCATATGATAATGTACCCGAAATAAACATACTATATGATGACTGTAGTAAAAAAGAATTTTCATTCAAGCATACAGCATATAAATCAAGAGTTGGACAAGAAATCCTTTTCTTTAGTCCAACAATTCTGAGTCCAAATATAGAAAACTGGAGTCCTCTAAAATTCAAGCTACATAAAAAAAAGAACAGTAAAGAGATTATTTATTCCGATAAAAAATAGTTTCTATTTTTCATTTCTTAATTATAAAAATAAAATTTTCATGCTGATAAAAAAAATCCATGTAGAAAAATTTAGAGGTTTCAATAACATTGAATTTGAATTGGGAACCAGTATTACAGTGATCGCTGGACAAAATGGAACACAAAAAACTACTCTACTTGGACTTTTAAGTCAGCCTTTTTCTATCAATGATAAAAGTAATCCTATAAGTGATGAAAAACCACTTTGTGGAGGTAATTATAAGTCATCCTTTTCTGAAAAATTTAAGTTATCTAAAACTTTTGATAAACCAAAACATCATACATGGACACTTGAGACAAATGGTAACGAATCGTTCTCAGTTGAAAGTATTGCAAGAGATAAGGATTCTATTAGGTTTTGGAAGCAAGGAGATAGAACAAAAGGTTCCGGATATCTTAATTATCCAGTAATTTATCTTAGCTTGTCTCGATTAATGCCGATAGGGGAAGATGATAAATTAGATACAGATTCAGCTATTCAATTAACTGCGGAAGAACTATTATTTTATAATAAATGGCATAACACTATATTAATAATTAATAATTTAGAAATTAGTTCGGTAGATTATCTATCAAGTAAACAAAAAAATACTCTTGGGGTTTCAACAGACCATTATGACTGGAAAATGAATTCTTCTGGACAAGATAATCTAGGTAAAATTTTACTTGCTATATTATCTTTCAAAAGATTGAAAGAAAAATTTCCAACATTATACGAATATGGAATACTGGTAATAGATGAAATTGATACTACCTTGTATCCTGCATCACAGATCAAATTAATTGAAGCCCTACGAAAATTTTCTTCTGATTATAAAATTCAAATAATCTTTACAACTCATTCCTTGACAATTTTAGAAAAAGTATGTGGAATTCAAAACGACATAAAGCTTAAAAATCAGGTCAAAGTAGTTTTCTTGCAAAAAATAGACAAAGAAATAGTAGTTAATGATAGTGCAACTATAGATTTTATTAGAAATAAATTAAATGTTAGTCTGTCATCACATGTAATTAAAACCAACAAGGTTCCGTTATTTACTGAAGATAAGGAAGCAGAAATTTTCCTAAAGAATATCTTGAAGTCAAAAAAGAGTTCACTTAACTTTATACAGTGTACATTGGGATGTAATAATTACATTGAATTAGTAAGAAAAAAAATTAAAGGATTTAATTACCCCGAAAGTATAATTTGTTTAGATGGAGACGTAAACCAGAAACCTGCGATGATGAAAGAAATAACTAAACATAAAAATTTCTTGATTCTCCCAGGAAATGATTCTCCTGAGAAAATATTAGCAGAAATGCTATATGTTGAACCTGATTCTTCAATTATTTGGGATAAGCTATTTGCAGGTTACGATAAACAAATTTGTTTTAAAGATTATTCAATTGCAGATATTCGTACTCATAGAGAAAAGGCGAAATTATGGTTTAATGATCAAAAGCAATATTGGGGTTTAGGTTGTAATAAATTGATTAACATTTGGATTGGTAAAAATGTTGAGGAAACTAAAATGTTTTTACAAACTTTTGACTCATTAATATCTAAGTATGGAAAATAAATTACACATAAATATCTATGGATAAAACTAACTTAAGAAAAGTATTTGTAAAAAGTTTGGATATTCTGGATAAAGTGAGCACCTAATTCTGGATAAAAGTGAGCAGTATAAATGAACTCAAAAAGGTGTCTAAAAAGTAGTTTAAAAGTAT
>NZ_SLWA01000020.1:0-1096 GCF_004345565.1 Flavobacterium circumlabens
TGACTGCATCACTGTCCTGCATCAAACTTGAGTTGTTCTCAAAAGTCAGCGTGCCTCCGCTGGTAACGTTTAAGGCATTAGTAACTGTAAGAGTATTTCCGTCGCTAATTACAACATTAACACCTGAATTTACAGTACAGCTGCAAAAAGTTAAATCTCCTGCTGATGTATAATTTCCTGCAAAAACGACAGGCTGATTACTTGTTGGCGGACCATTTGTCCATCCAGCATTCCAGGTTGCCAATAACGGCAATTGATTTATAGCAATATTATTCGAAGCTACAGAAGTACAGGTACCATTTCCAACTGTATAAGTATATGTGGTATTGGCGGCAAGACCTGTAATTGTAATCGTTGTTCCTGTTCCCGTAGTTACGACAGCACCTGGTGATCTTGTTAATGTCCATGTTCCTGTAGAAGGTAGTCCGCTTAAAACTACAGATCCCGTTGGCACTGCACAGGTAGGCTGCGTTATTGTTCCTACTATCGGAGCTGATGGTTGTGGGTTTACAGTTATAAGAACTGTTTGTGTACAATCATTGTTGTTTCTATAGGTAATTGCACTTGTTCCCGCTGCAGCTCCTATTACTAATCCAGTATTGGATACTACAGCAACTGATGGGTTTGACGACGTCCATGGTGTTGTACCATGTGGAGTGCCGGTGCCAATTAATTGTATTATCGATCCTGTACAAACAGATGGAGGTCCTATTATTGTTGGTAATGGGTTTACCGTTACAGTAACCGTTTGTGTACAGCCAATGTTATTTGTATAGGTGATAACGCTTGTTCCCGGTGCAACTCCTGTCACTAATCCCGTATTTGATACTGTAGCAACTGATGTTGTTGCAGAAGTCCATGGTGTTGTACCATTTGGAGTAGCAGAACCTGTTAATTGTGTTGTTGATCCGATACAAACAGTCGGAGTTCCCGTGATTGTTGGTAATGGGTTTACCGTTACCGTTACCGTTTGTGTACAGCCATTGTTATTGGTATAAGTTATAACGCTTGTTCCCGCTGCAACTCCTGTCACTAATCCTGTATTCGATACTGTAGCAACTGATGTTGTTGCAGAAGTCCATGGTGTTGTAGCATT
>NZ_SLWA01000020.1:1195-11808 GCF_004345565.1 Flavobacterium circumlabens
TAATGGGTTTACCGTTACCGTTACGGTTTGTGTACAGCCATTGTTATTGGTATAGGTGATAACGCTTGTTCCCGCTGCAACTCCTGTCACTAATCCTGTATTCGATACTGTAGCAACTGATGTTGTTGCAGAAGTCCATGGTGTTGTAGCATTTGGAGTAGCGGAACCTGTTAATTGTGTTGTTGATCCGATACAAACTGCAGGAGTTCCGGTGATTGTTGGTAATGGGTTTACCGTTACCGTTACGGTTTGTGTACAGCCATTGTTATTGGTATAGGTGATAACGCTTGTTCCCGCTGCAACTCCTGTCACTAATCCCGTATTCGATACTGTAGCAACTGATGTTGTTGCAGAAGTCCATGGTGTTGTGGCGTTCGGAGTAGCAGAACCTGTTAATTGTGTCGTTGATCCGATACAAACAGTCGGAGTTCCCGTGATTGTTGGTAATGGGTTTACCGTTACCGTTACGGTTTGTGTACATCCATTGCTGTTTCTATATGTGATAACGCTTGTTCCCGCCGCAACTCCTGTCACTAATCCTGTATTCGATACTGTAGCAACTGATGTTGTTGCAGAAGTCCATGGTGTTGTGGCATTTGGAGTAGCAGAACCTGCTAATTGTGTTGTTGATCCGATACAAACTGCTGGAGTGCCGGTGATTGTTGGTAATGGATTTACCGTTACCGTTATGGTTTGTGTACAGCCAATGCTGTTTCTATATGTGATAACGCTTGTTCCCGCTGCAACTCCTGTTACTAATCCTGCATTGTCTACGGTAGCGACAGATGTTGTTGCTGAAGACCATGGTGTTGTGGCGTTCGGAGTAGCAGAACCTGTTAATTGTGTTGTTGATCCGATACAAACAGTCGGAGTTCCCGTGATTGTTGGTAATGGGTTTACCGTTACCGTTACGGTTTGTGTACAGCCATTGCTGTTTCTGTATGTGATAACGCTTGTTCCCGCTGCAACTCCTGTTACTAATCCTGTATTATCTACGGTAGCAACTGATGTTGTAGCAGAAGTCCACGGTGTTGTGGCATTTGCAGTGGCAGAACCTGTTAATTGTGTCGTTGATCCGATACAAACAGTCGGAGTTCCCGTAATTGTTGGTAATGGATTAACGGTTACCGTAAAAATATTTTCAAGACTTACGCAAGTAGCTGCTGCATCTCTTACCGTAAGTTTACCTGTGTAACTCCCCGGATTAGTTCCTGCCGGAATGCTAATTGAGATATTGCCTGCAGGTAAAGTCGTGTATGGAACCGCAACGAAGCTGTTGGCTGGTGTCGAGTTCCACGCAATACTATAGGTGGTTGGTGTACCAGTTGTAGCACTATAGGATAAAGGTGTGGTCTGAATACCTGTATTATAACATACCGGTGTAGCTGCAGAAGCTGCTGTAATAGATACAGTAGCTTCTACTAATTTGGAGAAGCAAGCCGTTGTAGTACAACCATTTTGATATCTCACATAATAGGTTGTTGGTGCTGTAGGTGTTACGGTTATAGAAGTACCTGATCCTACAAGAGTACCTCCGCACGAACCAGTATACCATTGTGCATAACCACCATTTCCTCCTGTACTTCCTCCACTAACTGTTAAAGTAGTGGAGCTTCCTGCACAAAATGCTGTATTTGCAATTGCTGTCGGAGCCACAGGCGCGGTATTAACCTGAACAATAACGATTGTCTCACTGGCATAAAGTCCTGAGTATACCGTTCTTCTGAACCATGAGGTTGCGGTTAGATTTCCCGGAGTATAATCTTTTGCGTTATTTGTTCCAGGTGCTGCTGCATAACCTGTAGTTGCGTTTGTAGTACTTACTTCCCATAAATAAGTGTAGGAACCATTACCTCCGCTAGGAGGTGAACCGGTTATAAGTCCCGGACTTGTACCGGTACAAATAGGTTCTGTATAAGTGGCTACAACGCTTAAACGTTTTACTATACTTACACATGGATCGCCAAAAGTCGCATTTGTTGCCGGAATGGTAGCAGTAGTATTTCCTAAAAAAACGTCTGTTGCTACAGTTTTACTATTAAAAGCATTACAAGTTCCTAGTGTAAAATTTGGAGCAGTCCCTGCCGGAGTACCATAACTCGCAAAATCGGCATTGATAAATACAGTACCGTTTGGTGCAGTTAATACGGGTACTGGCGTTGCATTTTCTACATAGGATGCATTTACTTTACCGCTTACACCTTTAGTATAAGAAGCATAATTGGAATCTATTACCGGATCGAAAGTTCCGGAACCACTAACAATTATTCTTCCATAAAGTGTGGTTGTAAAAAAAGTATTGGTTGTATTTGCAGCTCCTGATCCCTGTGCTCCCCATGAACTGATAAGCGGACCAACGCCTCCTAATATCAATACTCTGGCTGTGTGATTATTGTTCCCTGATAAATCAAGCTGAATACCTTTTGCTACATTAATAAAGTTAGACGTTGCTACAGTTGTTGCACCAAAAGTTTTGATACCACTACCTGAAAAAGTAAGGTTGTAATAGGATGTTGATTTAATTGTTTGTGCAGCTCCGTTATAATTTACGGTATTTCCGGCTCCTGTGGCTGTAAGTGTTGTAATTCCTACTGTCGCGGCACTAATGTTTAAAGTACCTGAATTGACTAAAGTACCATTTCCTGCTAATGCAGTTGCAACAGTTAAAGTATTAGTATTAGTCAGAGATACTGCTGTAACCGTGACTCTTGGAATAGAAAGAGTTCCAATAAGTGACTGATTGTTTGTATTGAATGTCTGTACTCCTGAACCACTGGTAAATGTCCCATTATTGGTAATTCCTCCTCTGAAAATCACTCCGGTATTACTGGAATTATTCCACAATCCACCTGAAACTATAGTTACTAAACCAACATAAGTTTTTGTACCTGTATTGCTGCTGTGAACTAATGTTCCCGTGACAGAGGTAGTACCTGAAATTGTAATATCAAATCCTGTCACATCTAATGATCCTCCGGTTTGAATCTGTAAACTTCCCGATACTGCCCAGGCTGCAGTCGTTGCCATGCTATGACCCGTCTGAACAATAAAAACATCAGCCCCTGTAAAATTTCCAGGATGCCCCCCGGTTCCATTAGTGTTAGCCCACCAATGATTCAGGTTATTAGTGTCAGTGCTACTAACCGCAGAATAATAATTAGTTGCATTTGCAAACGAAGCACAAAACAGCAAAGCAAAACAAAACATCTTTGCAGTTACACTTAATTTTCTTCGCGAATCATCAACAGAAAAAAGAGATAATTGGGGCAAAAACAATAAGCGAACGAATAAAAGTAATTTTTTAATCATATCAGTTGTGGTATTTATATTATAAATTTGTTTTTATATGCTAAAACGGAATAAAAAAATACGAATGGTTATATATTATACATCCTAAAATACTTACGGAATTTTTTTATAATTAGTTTTAAAAACTTTAAAATCAGTCGTTTAAACAATTTTGTTTAACCATTGCTAAACGACTAAATTAATCGTACAAAAATATCATAATTCTCTACATGTGCAACATTTAAGTAAAAGACTTTCTGAGAATTTATAAAATATTAAGACAAATTTTAACAGCAAAATGACTATTTTTAGCAATAATAGTTAAAAAGAAAGAAAAAACACATGAATTCAGTTTGTACTCCAAAAGAAGCCTTACTCAAATTAGAGCACTTTTGTGCCTATCAGGAACGCTGTCATGCCGAAGTTGTGACCAAATTATACAGTCTGAAAATGACTTCAGATGAAATAGATTTTATTGTCGTTCAGCTCATTGAAAGTAACTTTTTGAACGAAACACGTTTTGCGTGCAGTTTCGCCAGAGGGAAGCACCGTATCAAATTTTGGGGCAGAATCAGAATTACTAATGAGTTAAAAGCCAGACAAATTTCTTCGACTACTATTGCCATCGCTTTGAAAGAAATTTCACCGGAAGAATATGAAACAACTTTTGAACAACTTTCTGAAAGATCATGGAATTCCATTTCTGAAAAAAACACACTCAAAAAAAGAAAAAAATTCTGCGATTATATGTTGCGAAGAGGTTACGAAAGTAATCTTGTTTATGATAAAGTCAAGGAATTAGAACAGATCTGAGTTTGTTTTTTCAAAAAGAAAATACCTTATTTTTTCTCCTACGTAAAATCTTAGTATTCAAATTGTCAATTGTATTAAAATCCTTATTTATTACAAAATAATAGCTAGTTATAAATTATTACTTTCTTGCGGATTGTTTAGCTAAACTCGCGTTTTTTCGATTAAATTCTCAAAAAAAACCTGAATTTTAGCTGTAATTTGCGATTATTCTTATGTTTTATTTTCATGTTTTATAAGAAATAACATAATTCTTCTATTTTCAGCATGTAGTTTGTCGATTATTTTTAACATTTAATCGATAATACAGCCTTTCTTAAAACCCCTTTTGTCATGAACTCGTACTTGTATATATCTTTGTGCGGGCCAAATTTTATGCTAGCATAACAACCTGATAGAAAACATTTAACATGATGAAAACTTTACTTTTATTTTTAATTTTACCCTTTGCTGTTTTTGCACAAAGCGACTTAGTAAAATGGAATGCGGCTTCTTCCGGCAATAGAAACACTCCGGTCTATGACACAAATCTTTTATATACCGGAACAAGTACCTCTCCGGATTTCACTGTTAATGGGTCTGTTAGCTTAAATTATAATACTGATGATGTAAATAATCCTTATTTCAGTACGGGAAACTGGCCTACTACACTGGAGTTTACAGGTAGTTATGATCCATCAAAATATGTTGAATTTAAAATTACACCAAAGGCAGGTAATAAAATTGACTTAAGCTCTTTTACTATTACCTACAGGGTTCAGAGTGGTACAAGTCAAAAATTTCAAATACAATATTCAAAAGATCCGGCTTTTACAACCGGGGTAAAAGTTTTGGTTCCGGAAACAGTAACTGCTACAACCTGGACAACTATAAACCCCCTTCTTTCAGCTGAATTAAATCCGGTTTTACCGGGACAGGTAGTTTACGTTCGTTTATACGCATACAACAGCAATAATAATTTTCATTTCAGAACAGGAATCAATGCGGGTAATTTACCGGCGATTTTAAAAGGAACTGTTTCTACTTTTGATTCTTCTAAAATTTTAGCGATAAATGATTATTTAACGACTAAAAAAGAAATTGCGCTCAATATTTCGCCATTAAGCAATGATGTTCAGGGCTCCAGTGTAGCTTCAATCACAATTTCTACACCTCCGGCGGCATCAGAAGGAACGGCAATTCTAAATCCCGATAAAACGATAACATTTAATCCTGCTAAAAACTTTACGGGAACATCAACATTCAAATACACGATTACAAAAGGGACTGATCCTTCTTCAACAGCTAATATTCAGGTAACAATTGCCGATTTAACTGCTGATGGATTAGTAATCTGGGATGCAAAAACAAGCACTAACAGATTTAAGCCTACCGTTAACACTTCATACATAACAGGAAGCGATATTCCAAGTGCAGCGAATCCGGCTGTATCTTTCAACAATAGTGAAGATGCAAGTAATCCTTTTTATCAATCAGGCGGCTGGCCAACTCCGGGTCAAAATGGCGGAGGCTATGATCTTGCCAAATATGTAGAATTTAAAATTAAAGCAGATGCAAATCATAAAATTGATCTGTCTACTTTTCTTCTTACCTACAGAAGTCAGGGGGGCTCAGGACAGAAGCTGCAAATTCTTTATTCTAAAAGCAGCACCTTTACGGGTACTGAAAGAGTTCTGTTTTCAGGAACAACAACAAGTACCTGGAACACAATTGAACCATCATTTGCATCTGATTTAAATACTTTATCAGCAGGAGAAACCTTGTACATTCGTGCGTATGCGTACAATACTAACAATCAGTTTCATTTTAGAGCAACAGCAAATATCAAAGGAATTGTAAAAGACACAAACACGTTAACAGCGAGTAATGATTATGTTTCTACACCAACAAATCAGGCTGTTACAATTCCGATTTTAGATAATGACGTTATCGGAAGCAGCAGTGCTTTACAAGCTATAACTGTAACACAACCATCAAATGGAACTGTAACCGTTAATGGATTGAACAATATAACTTTTACTCCTGCGAGTGGCTTTACAGGAACAGCGACTTTTACCTACACGCTTAAAAATGCGGCCTCCAATTATTCATCAGCAACAGTAACGGTTACCGGAACAGCTCCACTTTGTGTAGCCACACCAACTGCCGGTATCAACTACTGGAAAGGTTTTGTATATACCTACACAGGAAATACCCCGGCAACTACAACATATGTTGGTTCAATAGCAGAAAAACCAATCTTTGACCGAAATGTTGGTACTGCCGTAATTACCGGAGATGCAAGTGTTGAAGCGAATGCATTTTGTGGGACTGCGCCAAGCGACAAGTTCCTCGTTCGTTATTTAATGCAGACTAATACAACAGCGGGTATATACAATTTTACTATCGGAGGAGACGACGGTGTAAGGTTATACATTGATGGTACTTTAGTTCCGTTTAATCCTTCAAATTCATGGAGTGACCACAGCTATACTAGTTATTCTACACAGTATACTTTTGCTACGGCAGGAGCTCATAATTTTGTTTTAGAATATTACGAAAATGGAGAAGCATCAAGAGTATCCTTTTCATATGGAGAAATAAAAGGTGATACTTCTTTCCCTTTCGGAGATAATAAATGGAATGTATACGGTTTTAATTCACCTGACATTGCATTGGTAGCGAATAGCTATGCCGGAACTTATGTTGCCACTGGCGTAAATATCAATACACAAACCTATTGGAATGCTACATTATCACCCTCATCCTACTCTGGCTGGCAAGGTGCTCCAATGCCAGTAGATCAGTTTGCCATTACTTACAAACGTCAGGGATTTGCTTGCGGACGCTACCAGCTACAATTGGTAAATTGTGATGACATCGCTGAAGTTTATATTGATGGAACCAAAATTTTTACACAAAACGGTTATACCAATACTACTTCAATGATTCCGGGAACATATCCTTTAAATAAAACTTCTAAAGTAGAAGTACGTTTAAGAGAAGATGGCGGTAATGCTAATGTCGCAATTAACTTTATTGATACTCCTTTTACATATGACGGATCAGTAGCTCCTGCGACTGGCTCTTCTATTACGGTCAATAGTGATTTAACTTTATCTAACGATTTAGAAGTCTGTACTTGTACAATAGCAACGGGTAAAACATTGACGATACCAGAAAACAAAACACTTACGGTAAACGAGAATATCATTGTAAATACAAATGGTAAACTTGTGATAAAAAATAACGGTTCTTTGGTACAAACAAATAATAATGCTACTTATACCGGAGCTGCAGATTCATTTGATATGGAACGTATTTCATATCCAATGAAGAATTATGATTATACCTACTGGTCATCAGCGGTAGCAGGCCGAAAATTAAATGCCGTATCTCCAAATACATTAGCAGACAAATACATGTCCTATAGTGGTACGAATTGGGTAATTGAAAGTGGCAATAATGTTATGACGCCTGGAAAAGGATACATTATTCGTGTTCCAACCTCAGGGTATGGATATCCAAACGGTAAAGATTACTGGACAGGACCAACCTATGCTCAAACTGTAAATTTTATCGGGATTCCTAATAATGGAATTATTACTGGGGAATCACTTAAAGCAAATAATTACTATTTGATTGGAAATCCTTATCCATCTGCATTGGATGCCAATAAATTTTTAAGTGAAAATACGTTTATAAATGGTACCCTTTATTTCTGGACACATAATACTTTGATTGGTACAACGGCAAAATACGAATACAATTCTAATGACTATGCAAGTTATAATCTGACGGGTGGAACAGCTACAGCTCCCTCTTCAGCACCAGGAGCTAACAAAAATATTCCTTCAGGTAAAGTAGCAGCAGGAGAGTCCTTCTTTGTAAGTGCAAATGCAGATGGAATTGTTAAGTTTAACAACTTAATGCGACCTGCAGGAGATAACAATCAATTCTTTAAACCTGCAAAAACATCAAAAACTACTACGACAGAAAAAAGTCGTGTGTGGTTAAATATGACCAATAAAGGCGGTGCTTTTAAACAAACTCTGATAGGATATGTGGAAGGTGCAACCAATGATTTTGAAAATAGATTTGATGGATTAACCTTTGACGGTAATGACTATATAGATTTTTTCAGCTATGAAAATGAAAACAGTTATGTAATTCAGGGGCGTGCAGTACCTTTTGTTGACACTGATATTGTTCCTTTAGGATATCGAACTACTATTGAAGGCGATTTTACAATTTCGATAGAACAGGCAGATGGTGATTTAGCTGGTCAGTCAATTTACCTGGAAGATAAAACAACAGGAAAAATACAAGATTTACGAGCTGGAAAATATACATTTACCACAACGAAAGGAAATTTTACAGATCGTTTTATACTGCGTTATACGAATAAAACATTAGGAACTGGTGATTTTGAAAATATTGAAAAGGACCTGATTGTATCCGTAAAAAACAAAGTGATAAAAGTAACTTCGACAACAGAAAACATCAAAGAAGTTACGATTTATGATATTTCAGGAAAACTGCTTTACAACAAAAAGAAAGTTGGTGCAACTGAATTGCAAATATCAAATTTACAATCAGGAAATCAGGTGTTATTCACAAAAGTAATTTTAGAGAACGATCATGTTGCATCTAAAAAAATAATTTTTAATTGATTTTATCATTAATTGAACCTATAAATCCGGCAGCGAAAGTTGTCGGATTTTTTAGCGTAGTGACGATTCATCACAAATAACAGGCTTAAAATTTTTACATATCTCTTATAAACTTTAAACAAAAAACAAATCAAAACCAACCAAAACGTATGTCCCCAACACTACTACTTTTAATTCGTTCTTTATTTTTAAAAAATTTGAGACTACTATTTTTTCTGATTTCTTTTAGCGCAGTCAGTCAAAATACAATTACAAGGATTCATACCGACTGGAAAGGGTACTGGACATCCAATTCGACAACGGGTGTAGGAAACCGACCAGACAGAGAAAATAATTTATTGGCCTTTACATGGGCACAAAATGGAAAAACATACTCAACCGGAGTTAGTGACAATACCCTTACTACAAATGCTGTAACTTTTAGTCCTCAGAAATTCAGAGCTTTAAAAATTCAAACTATAGGGATAGATCCTGGTAGTATGTACATATTACAAGGTTCTATGATCGATGAATCTGCTAGCGGAGCCATCTTAACTCCAAAATTAATTGGAACGACAGCAACTGGTGCCGAGCTCGCCTCAAGACTTACTGACGGCCCTAATGGTTTAGCACTGGGAACAGGAATTGCTAACATAAAAGCAGGTACCGCTGAATTCAAAATTGGTACAAACAACCTTAATCTTACCGGATTGAATGATGATACGCCCGACCTGATTGTAACACAGGTTGCAGAACCCGGCAGTGCGAGTCTGGCAGATAAATTTAAATTTATTGATGCCTCAGGAAACACAGTAGGAAATGAAATATCGGTGTCTTTCATATCAGTTCCCGCTGTAGGAACGTACAGTCTGGATTTGTTTAAAATGGATGGGAGCTACGGTTTTACTCCAGCAGCGACAAGAGACATCCGAATGTTAGGTATTGAAACAAGTTCATTTGGTATAACAGCTGCTAATGCTTCGCAGGTAGATCGTTTTGTGGTTACTTTTTCGGGTAGTTCAGATTGTGCTTTCATTGCTTTTAATACAAAATCATTAAAAATTGCAGAATTAAAATTGGTTACAACATCTTCCATTATACCTTGTGGTAAATTAGGCGACACTGTAAATTATACCTACGAAGTTACTAATAACGGAGAAGTGCCCATAACCAATATTCAGGTTGCCGATCCAATGTCCGGAATGACAATAACAGGAAATCCGATAGCAAGCTTAGCGGTTGGTGCAAAAGCTACACTAACAGGAACCTATGTTATCACAAATGCTGATGTGGCTGCAGGCAGGATTGTTAATATGCCAAAAGTTACAGGTACCGATCCGTCATTAAATACAGTCGAAGATGTATCTCTGCCAATTGAAACCATTTTACTGGCACCTCCAACTATTGACAAAATAGTAAATATTACATGCAGCTCATTGGGCAGTGTTGTTTTTACTAATTTACCTTCAGATGGAAATTGGATTATAGAAAGAAGTCCGGGTTCAGTGAAAACTAACGGATCAGGAACAACGGCAACAATTACCGGTCTTGCTGTAGGGAACTATACTTTTAGAATAACTAATAGTTATGGCTGTAAATCACCGGCAACAACAACTGTACCCATCTCTAACCAATCAGCAACAACCTGGAATGGCAGCATATGGTCTGGTGGAAACCCTGATATTACAAAAAATGTTGTTTTTAACGGAGCTTATACCATAACATCAGATTTAGAAGCTTGTTCCTGTACTATTAATTCAGGAGTTAATCTTTTAGTTCCTGCGGGTCGTACTCTTACAGTTACTAATGCCTTAAACGTTACCAGCGGAGGCACGCTGACTTTTGAGAACAACTCAAGTTTGATGCAGGACAGTGATGCAGTCA
>NZ_SLWA01000021.1 GCF_004345565.1 Flavobacterium circumlabens
ATGTATGGACTTTTGATATACACTTCCCCTATTTCTCCCCACATGCTGAGTCCGCTGTCATTGATTACAGCTATCATACTGTTGTCGATAGCTTTCCCAACAGGTAAAACGGTACCGGCGTCTAAATCTCCTTCCGGAATATGGTAACAGCTTTTCAAAACCGTAGTTTCGGTCAGTCCGTATAAATTGCTCATGCGGGCCGTATTTCCGGAAAGGGAGCGCCATAAAGCCACATCACGACCGTATACTTTTTCTCCTGCCAGAACCACTTCTTTTATCTCTTGTAAAGAAAGATTTTGTTCCACCAGACTGTTCGTCAATAATCGGAATAAAGAGGGAACCGTTTGTAAAATGGTTACTTTTTCTGCTGAAAGCCATTGGCTTAACAACACCATATTCTCGCGCGTTTTCGTACCTGGAATACACAAACAGCTTCCTGAAATCAAACTCGTTAAGATGTCTTTTAAACTGGCATCAAAAGTGACTGAAGCAATCTGGCTTACTCGGCTTTCGGTATTGAAACCAAAAGTGTTTTTGTGCCAGTTGATATAATGTGAAATACTTTCCTGATTCCCCACAATCGCTTTCGATTTTCCAGTGGTACCGGAGCTGTAGAAAATATAACTGCTGTTATTTATTGGATACTCAACTGCAACATTTTCTTCACTGTAATTTTCTAAACGATAATTCGATGCTATATATTCGCCTGAAGTATTTAATTGATACACTTCTAAACCTCTGCTCGAATCTGATAGTTTAAATACGACAACATGCGTGAATTCATGATCAATATCCTGACTTTGAAATACAGTCCACGAACCTTCATCGGTAATTAAAACTTTCATCGCCGTTTCTGAAACAGCCTGCTGCATTCGGGTCAATGAAAAACTATTCGATAGCGGCACAT
The DNA here is from genome assembly GCF_004345565.1 of Flavobacterium circumlabens. Taxonomy (GTDB): domain Bacteria; phylum Bacteroidota; class Bacteroidia; order Flavobacteriales; family Flavobacteriaceae; genus Flavobacterium; species Flavobacterium circumlabens. The sequence goes on from NZ_SLWA01000021.1 coordinate 908, forward strand.
AGGTAATTCCAGTCTTCAAACACGCCAATAAACTTCCGATTAATTCTTTTCCGCCTGGCAGTAATACACCCACTGCATTATTAGATGACAAACCTGTCTCCAATAACAAACTACTTAACTGGTTGGCAAAGGAGTTTAAGGCGGCATAACTTGTACGTCCACTATCTTCCACAATTGCGGTATGATCCGGATAAGCAGATACAATTTCCTCGAAGCTTTTGTGAATGTATAATGAAGCTGTTTTTTCTATATTTTTTTCAAACCAATCCGTTGCTGACAACTCGTCTTGCGCTAAATAGGTTAAATCCTTCAGAGCTGCTTCGGGTGTCGCAACAACTTCCGAAAGTAACTTGTCTAAATGATTGACCATACGTGTAATACGATCACTGTTATATAAGTCGGTACTGTATTCGATGCTTCCTTCTAAATGATCTTCACGATCGATAAACTGAAAACGTAAGTCGCCTTTACTGATTTGTTTTTCTTCATTGGCAGATACGACTTCCAAACCTTCCATCTCCAAAGAGTCCATCAATTGTAAATCTACATTTTGAAGAATGACTACAACATCAAATAAGGGTGAACGGTTACTCGCAACATCGCTGTCCAGTTGTTCTACCAATAAGTCAAAGGGATAGGTTTGATGATTGAATCCCCCTACACTTATTTGTTTTACGTGGGCTAATAATTCCTTGAAATTATCTTCTCCGTTAAATGCAGCGCGTAATGCTATTGTGTTCAGGTACAATCCGATTTGATTCTCCAAATCGGAATGATCTCTTCCCGCTACGGGTGTCCCTAAAGTAATGTCCGATTGTCCGGTGTAACGGTATAATAAGGCATATACTAAAGCACTAACGCCCATAAACTGGGTACAGCCTGCTTCAGAACATAGTGCTTTTAAGCCTGCACTTGCTGCTGCAGAGAAGAAGAAATGATGTTGTGTTCCCTGGTGGCTCATTATTTCCGGACGAGGACGATCGGAGGCCAATTCTATTCTTGGTGCATCTGATAAATGAGTTTTCCAGTAATTTCCGGAAACTTCAAAATCAGTGCTTCTTACCAGTGAAGATTGCCACGCAGCATAATCTTTGTACTGAATTGGTAATGGTGCTAATGAAACGGATTCATTTCGAATCAATCCATTGTAATAGGTTACCAAATCGCGCACTAAAATCTGCATCGACCATTCATCTGAAATAATATGATGATCTGCAAACACTAAATCGTAGGTATTGGCTCCGTATGAAAATAATTTTACCCGGAATAAAGGCCATTGACTCAAGTCAAAACGTTCATTTCGCAATTGTTCTACCAGTTCCTCTTTGCGTTCCGGAGCTGCACTAAGGTCTATGGTTTCTATATCTACGATAACATCGCTGCTATTTAGTATTTTCTGACGTGGTTCGCCTTCTTTAAGTATAAAAATGGTTCGTAAACTTTCGTGTCGGTCAATTAGTTGTGTAAATGCCTTCGTTAAGGCGCCTAAGTCCAGATTTCCTTTTAAACGATATACTTCCGAACCATTAAAGGGTGAAATTCCTTCTATTTGCTGTTCGATTAGCCACGTACGACGCTGCGCATGTGACAAGGCATAATCCTGCTGTTGTGCTGCTTTTTCAATAGCATTGTAGGCATTTCCTTTTGATTCTGCTATTAATAAAGCCTGTGCTTTTAATTGGGAATGATTAAAAATTTCTCCAATGTTAAGCTGTACTTCGTGTTGTTTGTATACACGGGAAATCAACTGAATCGCTTTTAGAGAAGATCCGCCTAAGTCAAAAAACGAATCGTTTCTCCCGATACTGCTTTGCGGAACACTTAAAAGTGCTGCCCAGATTGCACTTAGTGAAGTTTCAATGGCACCGCTTGGCGCTTCATAGTTGCCTGCACGCAACAATTCTGATGGTTTCGGTAAGGCGCGTTTGTCGACTTTACCGTTTAGTGTCAACGGAAATTCTGCTACATAAATAAAGTAATCCGGAATGCTGCTGCGGTCTAATGTTGCGGATAAAAGCAAACGCAATTCACCCGGACCGTATTCCGTTCCGCTGTAATAACACAATAAAGAATCTGCTGTAACATCTGTATGTAAAAGTAGCTCTACCTGACCTACTCCTTCCAGATTTAATAAAGAACTTCTGATACCGTCCAGTTCCACACGTACGCCGTGCAATTTGATCTGATCGTCGATTCTTCCCAGAATTTCCAGGTTTCCATCGCTGTCATAACGGCCAAGGTCACCTGTTCTGCAAACCAAATCTTCACGATCCAAAACCAGTGGATTCTGTACAAATAAGGCTACCGTAAGTTCCGGATTCAAATAACCTTTACTTACATACGGACTTTTGATATAGACTTCGCCGATTTCTCCCCTGTTACAGATTCCTTTTTCGTTAATTACTGCGATCAAAGTATTGCTAATTGCTTTACCGACAGGTAAAACCGTACCAGCGTCTACATCATTGTCGGGAATATGGTAACAGCTTTTCAAAACTGTCGTTTCGGTCATTCCGTATAAGTTACTCATGCGGGCCGTATTTCCGGAAAGGGAGCGCCATAAAGCAACATCACGACCGTATAATTTCTCTCCTGCCAAAACCACTTCTTTTATATCTTTTAAAGCAATATTCTGTTCTGCAAGACTATTGGTCAACAATCGGAATAAAGACGGAACGGTCTGTAAAATGGTCACTTTTTCTTCTGAAAGCCATGTACCTAACAACATCATATTCTCACGCGTTTTCGCAGCCGGAATACACAAAGAACTTCCCGAAGTCAAACTCGTTAAGATGTCTTTTAAACTGGCATCAAAAGTAACTGAGGCAATTTGACTTACACGGCTTTCGGTGTTAAATCCGAACGTATTTTTGTGCCAGTTGATATAGTGTGAAATACTTTCCTGATTCCCAACAATGGCTTTCGACTTGCCGGTTGTACCGGAACTGTAGAAAATATAACTGCTGTTATCTACCGGATATTCTGCATCAATATTAGCTTCGCTGTAACGCTCTAAACTATAATTGGACAATTCATATTCGCCCGAAGCATTTCTTTGGTATACCGCTAAACTGGTTTGCTCCAATGCAATCAAATCTAAATTTCCAAGTCCCAAATCTCCCAAAAGGGAAGAACCGGATGCTTTAAATACTAAAACAAAGCCAAATTCATGACGGATGTCCTGATTTTGAAAGGCGGACCAGGAAGTATTATCCGTAATTAAAACTTTCATCGGTGTTTCTGAAACGGCCTGCTGCAATCTTGCCTGCGAAAAGCTATTCGATAAAGGCACATACGTAATTCCGGTCTTCAGACAAGACAGTAAACTTCCGATAAGTTCTTTTCCGGCAGGTAATAATACCCCAACCGAATCATCAGATGACAGGCCCGTTTCCAATAACAAACCGCTTAACTGGTTGGCAAATGAATTTAATGATGCATAACTCGTACTGCCATTAGATTCCACTAATGCCGTATGCTCAGGATAAGAGGATACAATATCCTCGAAACTTTTGTGAATATATTTTTTAATCATTGATTTGATTTTTATTGTAGACGTAAAGCGTTTTCTTTTATTTGGTAAGAATCAGAATTAATCGGTGATGAGGTTCTTTATTAAAAGTTTTTGCAAGCTCTTCCTGCAATAGGACTTTATATCCCAAAGCGATCGCCGTATTTATTATTTCCTGATTCGATTTTGGTCTTTTTTCTGAAAACAATACCGGAATGCCGTAGTCAATTACATTGTTTATAAAAATTTGTCCTCCTGTTTTTAAGGAGGAATAAATATTGGTCAGCAATAATTTGTAGTCTATATAATTAACAATCTGAGAGACGGTAATCACATCATAAAAGTTTTCGTGTGCTCCGAACTGAGAGGTCATTTTTTGTTTTAAATCCTGCGGAAATGTGATCGCGTTAATGTCAAGATTCAGAATATTACAATCAAATTTTTCTGTTAACCAACTGATTACATTCTGATCATTTTCTAAAAAACTAACTTTTCGGTCTTTTGGCAAGGTATTAATGGCTTCATCAGAAAATAATAAAGGCGTAAAAAAAGGTCCTATTTCTAAGTATTGTTTTGAAGAATGGTTGGCGTATTCCAGTACATAAGGGAGTAATTTTCGCCCTGTTTCAATCATTCTGATTCTGGCTTCCGCATCAAACTCTTCTCCGAAATTATTGTTGTCTAATGACCATCCCGGCCATTCTATATCGTAACTTTTCTCTATACTGTCTTTTTTCATATTTTCTGTGTGATGGTTGTTTTGTAAATAGTGGTTCGTTATATTTTTTTAATAGTCTTCTAATAAATCATCTGCAAAACTGGCGCGTTTGGCGGCCAGTTTTTTCGTTTGTATTTCGGATAAGAAGTTTAATTTTCTAATTTTAGTCGTTGGCTTTTCAAGAATCCCCGCTAGCAGATTATTCAGATCTGTAATCATACGTGCAATACGATCGCTATCATATAAGTCTGTGCTGTATTCGAGACCTCCTTCTATATGCTCTTTTCGTTCAATAAATTGAAATCTTAAATCGCCTTTACTAATTTTCAATTCTTCGTTGTCAGAGGTTACTTCCAATCCTTCCATTTCTAAAGATTCCAGTTGTAAATCTATATTTTGCAGGATGACTACAACATCAAATAAGGGTGAACGGTTTTTAGCGGCATTGATCCCTAATTCCTCGACTAATAAATCAAATGGATAGCTTTGATGATGGAATCCCGCTACACTTATTTGTTTTACCTGTGCGAGTACTTCTTTGAAAGTATCTTCACCGCTAAATTTGGCTCGAAGTGCTATTGTGTTCAGATACAAACCAATTTGATTTTCTAAATCAGTATGATCTCTCCCGGCTACCGGTGTTCCCAACGTAATGTCTGATTGTCCGGTGTAACGGTATAATAAGGTATATACCAAGGCACTAACTCCCATAAACAGGGTACAGCCGGCTTCAGAACATAATTCTTTTAAGGCCGCACTTGCTTCTTTGGAAAATGAAAAATGCTGTTGCGAACCCTGATGGCTTATCGTTTGAGGGCGTGATCGATCGGAGGCTAATTCTATTTTTGGTGCGTCGAGTAAATGAGTTTTCCAATACTTACCGGATACTTCAAATTGCGTACTTCCGATATCCGAAGACAGCCAGGCTGCATAATCCTTGTATTGAATGGATAATGGTTCCAAAGAGGATTCCTCTGCTCGCAGCAATCCATTATAATAACTTACCAAATCACGTACTAAAATTTGCATGGACCATTGATCAAGAATGATATGGTGATCTACAAAAACTAAATCATAGACATCGGCTCCGTATGAAAGTACTTTTACCCTAAAAAGCGGCCAGCTGCTAAGATCAAATCGTTGGTGTCGTAAGTCTTCTGTTATTGTATTCCTAAGTTCAGGAGTTTCACTGATGTCTATAGTTTCTATGTTGACCACCACATCGCTGCTTTTGATTATTTTCTGACGTGGTTCGCCTTCTTTCAGGATAAAAATGGTGCGTAAACTTTCATGTCGGTCAATTAGTTGTGCAAATGCCTGCGTTAAGGCAGCTACGTCCAGATTTCCTTTTAATCGATATACTTCTATTCCGTTAAAAGGTGAAAATCCTTCTATCTGCTGTTCAATCAACCACGTACGACGCTGAGCATGTGATAATGCATAATCATATTGTTCTGCTATTTTTGGTATGGCATGATAGACTGTTTTATGGTTAGAATCGGAGAGCAGCGTTGCCTGTGCCTTTAGTTCTGAATAGTTGAAGATATCCGCAATAGCTAATTGTATATCATGTTTTTTATATACATGTGTAATTAATTGCATTGCTTTTAGTGAGGAACCGCCTAAATCAAAAAAGGAATTATTTCTTCCAATACTACTTTGCGGAACACCCAGAAGTTCTGCCCAGATAGTACTCAGTGAAGTTTCGATTGCACCTATTGGCTCTTCATAGTTACTGCCACGCAATAATTCTGATGGCTTTGGCAGGGCACGTTTATCGACTTTGCCGTTTAGGGTCAAAGGAAATTCTTCCACATAAATAAAGTAATCCGGAATACTGCTGCGGTCTAATTTGGCTGATAAAAGCAAACGTAATTCGCCTGAACCGTATTCTGTTCCCGTATAATAACATAGTAATGAATCTGAAACATCCGTGTGTAACAGCAGTTCTACCTGTCCGACTCCTTCTAAATTCAACAAAGAACCGCGAATACCGTCCAGTTCTACACGTACGCCGTGCAATTTGATCTGATCATCGATTCTTCCCAGGATTTCTAAGTTTCCATCGCTGTCGTAACGGCCCAAATCTCCTGTTCTGCAAACCAGATCTTCTATGTCGCTAACCAGTGGATTCTGTACCAATAAGGCTTTTGTAAGTTCCTGATCCAGGTATCCTTTGCTTATATATGGACTTTTGATATAGACTTCACCGATTTCTCCCCACATGCTGAGTCCGCTATCATTGATTACAGCTATCATGCTGTTGTCGATAGCTTTTCCAACAGGTAAAACGGTACCGGCGTCTAAATCTCCTTCCGGAATATGGTAACAGCTTTTTAAGACTGTAGTTTCGGTCAGTCCGTATAAATTGCTCATGCGGGCCGTATTTCCGGAAAGGGAGCGCCATAAAGAAATATCACGGCCGTATAATTTTTCTCCTGCCAGAACCACTTCTTTTATATCTCTTAAAGAAAGATTCTGTTCCACCAGACTGTTCGTCAATAATCTGAATAAAGAGGGAACAGTCTGTAAAATGGTTACTTTTTCTGCTGAAAGCCATTGGCCTAACAACACCATATTCTCCCGTATTTTTGTACCTGGAATACACAAACAGCTTCCCGAAATCAAACTTGTTAAGATGTCTTTTAAACTGGCATCAAAAGTGACTGAGGCAATCTGGCTTACACGACTTTCGGTGTCAAATCCGAAGGTGTTTTTGTGCCAGTTGATATAATGTGAAATACTTTCCTGATTCCCGACAATCGCTTTCGACTTGCCTGTGGTACCCGAACTGTAGAAAATATAACTGCTGTTCGTAATTGGATAATCAACTGCAACATTGGCTTCACTGTAACTTTCTAAACTGTAATCCGATACTGTATATTCTCCCGAAGCACTTACCTCGTATACTGTCAAAGTGGTCTGCTCAAGTGAAATCAAATCAAAATTACCAAGTCCCAAATCTCCCAAAACGGAAGAACCTGATGCTTTAAATACTAAAACATGAGTGAATGCATGACGAATATCCTGATTTTGAAATACAGCCCAGGAAACATCATCGGTAATTAAAACTTTCATGGCGGTTTCTGAAAGGGCCTGCTGCATTCGTGCCAGTGAAAAACTGTTCGATAAAGGCACATAGGTGATTCCTGTTTTAAAACAAGCCAGTAAACTTCCGACCAGTTCTTTTCCGCTATGCAATAATACACCTACCGAAGCATCTGATGACAAGCCTGTGTCCAGTAACAAACCACTTAACTGGTTGGCAAAGGAGTTTAAGGATTTATAACTTGTACTTCCATTAGCTTCTATTAATGCCGTACGATCCGGATAAGAGAATACCATATCCTCAAAGCTTTTGTGAATGTATTTTGAAGGTACTTTTTGTACCGGTTTTTCAAACCAATTCGACGAAGACAATTCTTCTTCGCCTAAATAGATAAGCTCTTTCATGGAAACCTTAGGCGAATTCACAATTTCTGCCAGTAAGTTTTCTATGTGATTCTGCATACGAATTATTCGATCTGCATCATATAAATCAGTATTGTATTCAATATTACATTGTATGAAATCTTCATGCTCCGTAAACTGAAAGCGTAAATCGCCTCTGCTGATTTTTAATTCTTCGACGTCGGATGTTACTTCCAGACCTTCCATCTCTAAAGATTCCAGTACTTGTAAATCTACATTTTGAAGAACGATCAGGACATCAAATAAAGGGGAACGGTTGTTAGCAACATTATTGTCTAATTCATGGACTAATATATCAAACGGATAGTTTTGATGACTGAATCCTGCTACACATACTTGTTTGACATGGTCTAATAATTCTTCGAAACTATCATCGCCTTTAAATTGCGCCCGCAATGCGAGGGTGTTGATATAGAATCCGATTTGCTTTTCTAAATCGGCATGATTTCTTCCGGCAACCGGCGTTCCCAAAGTGATATCGGATTGTCCTGTATAACTGTATAATAGCGCATATACTAAAGAACTTACCCCCATAAATAAAGTACATCCCGATTCCGTACAAACTGCTTTTAATCCTGAGCTTGCTTCTTTTGAAAAGGAAAAATTATATTGAGATCCCTGATTGCTAATTACGGCCGGACGCGGACGATCAGAGGCTAATTCTATTCTTGGCGCATCCTGTAAATGTGTTTTCCAATACTTTGCGGAAACTTCAAAATCTGTACTGTTTACCAGTGAAGACTGCCAGGCTGCATAATCTTTGTATTGAATTGGCAATGGCTCTAAAGCAACTTCTTGTTTTAAAACGAATGCATTATAATACGTTACCAAATCTTGGATTAAGACCTGTAAAGACCATTCATCCGAAATAATATGATGATCTACATAAACCAAATCATAGACATCCGCTCCGTAGGATAGTAATTTTACCCGGAATAAAGGCCATTGGCTCAGATCAAAAGCAGCATTTCTTAATTCTTCGATCAAGATGCTTCTGCGCTCCGGAACTGCACTGATATCAATGGTTTCTATATCAACCACAACATCACTGCTGTTTAGTATTTTCTGACGTGGTCTGCCTTCCTTTTGGATAAATATAGTGCGAAGGCTCTCATGACGATCGATAAGTTTTTTAAACGATTGGGTTAAAGCTTCAATATCTAAATTTCCCTTTAAACGATAAATATCTACACCATTAAAAGGAAAAACACTGTCTACCTGCTGCTCAATAAGCCACATTCTGCCTTGTCCGTGAGAAACGGCATAATCGTCCTGTTCTGCTACTTTTTGAATAGAAAGGTAAGTGTTGCCTTTTGATGCTGCTATTAAGGAAGCCTGCGGTTTTAATGTGGAATGACTGAAGATTTCTGCAATACTCAATTGTACCTCGTGGTTTTTATACACTCTGGAAATCAGCTGAATCGCTTTTAAAGACGAACCGCCTAAATCAAAAAACGAATCGTTTCTTCCGATACTGCTTTGCGGAATGCTTAGCAGTTCTGCCCAGATATTACTTAGTGAGGTTTCAATCGCACCGCTTGGTGCTTCATAGTTGCCTGCACGCAATAATTCTGATGGTTTTGGTAAGGCACGTTTGTCGACTTTACCGTTTAAGGTCAACGGAAATTCTGCTACATAAATAAAGTAATCCGGTATACTGCTGCGGTCTAAGGTTGCCGATAAAAGCAAACGTAATTCGCCTGAACCGTATTCTGTTCCGGTATAATAACAGAGTAGAGAATCTGCTGT
>NZ_SLWA01000022.1 GCF_004345565.1 Flavobacterium circumlabens
GTCTCCCTTTCGCTTCAGGGACATGATGTTTCCGTTTCTGTCGTAGGTTAAACTCTCATCGTAGGCATTGGTCGTCAGACCATTTTTCTCGTAAATGGCATTTTTCAGTCGGTTCAGTTTATCGTATTGGTACCCGTAAGCGCGTTCGATATTATCAGAACCGGTTCTCCAGAAAGTTTCGGCGATATTGCCATTATATAAGGCATTTACATCTGTAATACCTGTTGCTGTGGTGGTGTAATTGATCTTAAAAGCAAACAAATCCAGCGGATCCGTGCTCTGCTGCAGGTTAGCGGTTTTATTAATCTCAGTAAGCCAGCCTCTTATGTTGTAATTAAAATCGATTTTCTGTAAAGGACTCCCTATACTGTTTCCGACATTTTTACTCATGAGCTGTCCCAGGGCATCGTATTTATTTTCTGCCATCAGCTGGGGTGTACCTGCGCCGATTTTATGGGTGTGGGTCAGCAAACGATCCTGAGGCGAGTACGTAAATTTTTCCTCCGTAGCAATTTTGGCACCACCTGCTAAACGCTGGTGCTCGGTTTGTATGGTTAACGTTTTTCCTGTAAAATCAATTTCATTATCCGTATGGCTTATGCCTGTTAAGTGGTTTTTTATATAGGTACTTATACCTCTTCCCCTGGTATCATAAAAGGTAGTGGTTGTTTCTCCTGCAAGGGATGAAGGGGTACTTAAAACTCTTGTCCAGGTCCCTGTCGGCAGCCCTTTTACGTTGGTTAAAACTGTCTGGCCTATAATAAGACCAGGAACAGCCTGAGCACCGGGAAAACCATAATTATCGTAATAATTAACACTCAGTAATTTAAAAGTGGTGGGCGCTATGGCGTTCGCATAACCCACCTCTAAACCATCAATGGTTCTCCTGGAATCTTTGGCTTCAAACAACACCGTAGCCGAATTTTGGGCATCCTGCAATGTTTTTCTGGCAGCTGCAGTACTGCTGACATTGTTCCAGCCGGTATAGATGGGACGGCCAAAAACATCGTATTTGGTAATGAGCCAGCCTACAGCCGTATCATCCTTAAAAGGCGAATTGGCGGGCCCTGTCGCTACAGGCCTGTCGAGTTTGTCATACACGATAAACTCCCATTGTTTGCCGGGCAGTTTTTTCTCGACCAGGCGGTTGCGGTAATCGTATTTGTACTGATAGCACAAGCCATTTAAAACATCGGCTGAAATCGCTGCGTCTGCTTTGGGCGGGATCACATAGGTCAGGTTGCCGTAAGGGTCGTATACGTAATAGGTATCGTGTTTTAATCCTGCTTCATAGGTTCTTTTTAAAACGACCTGTCCTTCCTTGTTTTTAAATTCTACCGTAGCTCCGGCGGTCTCTGTTGGAGTAGCGGTGGTATTTTCATCATAGGTCACTGTTTTGATGAGTTCATTGGCGCCATAATTTCCCGCATCCACAAAAGCGATTTCATACAACCCTAAGAGAGGAGTCCAGGTTGCCGTCGCCTTGTATAATTTGACTTCGGTGTCGGTATTGGTCTGGTAATCGAGTTTGATTTCATGTCCCTGATTCATGGCCCATACATTTCCGGGAGCCGCCTGTTTTAAGACACGGTTCAATGGGGAGGACTCGAGTTCCTTTTGCGAAAACGGATTGGCCGTATTGTCGTATTTGGCCGTATTGTAGAACGTTACTGTTCCGGTCTGTGCGTTGGGTACAAATGCGATATTGGCCGAAGCAGCTTCATACGGCAGGTATTCCTGCACCTGTCTGCCAAAGGCATCGTAGGTGATGTGTGTTACAATATCTTTTCCATTGGCCGACTGTTTGTTGGCTATTTGCTGTACGGGTCTGCCTAATCCGTCAAAATAGGTGATACTGGTTTGTACCTGATCTACCGATGGAAATTCCAAAACGGTGGTGGTGGCTTTTTTATAGTTTTTGGTCAGCACATAATTATAATCCGACGGCATCAGTATATTGGAACAGTCCGCACTGCTGCCTTTGACCAGCGGGCAATTATCGGTATTGTTTCTAACGTAGCTGCCTGCCGGAGCGGTACATTGGGACACAAAAACAGCCGGATCACCCAGACCGTCCAGATCCGTATCGGCGTACCATTTGGTATTGGGATTCAGGGTGACATCGTTATCATTACAGTCGGTATTGCTGGTCACATAGCCTGCCGGTTTTACGCTGTAAAAGACCGTAACGGCCGGATTTCCGAACGTATCGTTATCGGCATCCCTGTAAAAGGTGGCTGGCGCGATATTGGTAATATTGCCCGTGGTATCGTTGTAATCGCTGTTGTTGGTGACATAACCGGTTGGCTTTACACTGTAATACACCTTTACATTGGGGTTTCCAAAGGTATCCCCATCACTATCCTGATAGAAATACTGCGGCGCGATGTTGGTAATATTGGCCGTGGTATCGTTGTAATCGGAGTTGTTGGTGACATAGCCCGGAGGTTTTACGCTATAGGACCCGGTAACATTGGGATTCCCGAAGGTATCATTATCGCCATCCTGGTAAAAGGTCTGGGGTGTAATATTGGTAATGTAGGCATTATTGTCGTCCAGATCGCTCTGGTTGCTGACATAACCATTAGGTTTGGTCGGGCTTAAAATGCTTATGGTCGGATTTCCGAAGCTATCACCATCGTAATCCTCGTACCAGCGGTAGGAGGTTTCACCGCCTCCGCCGCCTCCGGGAGGGGCTGCCATGGGAGCGGCTACAGGAGCTTCCACTGGTGTTACCGGAACGTCTTTGGTTTGTCCGTATCCCAATGTGGTTATCAGGATCAGTACACTATATAGATATTTTTTCATTGCCGTCTTCTTAATTTTTATAATGATATTGATTCTCTGACAGTACGTTGCCCAGATTGTCTTTTACGGTTTTCAGTCGGTTGTAGGTGTCATAATCGTACGTGGTCACAAATCCTTTTGGGTCTGTTAGGGTGGTAATGCCTACTAACGGCTTATAGCTATACGTCGTAATCAGGGCGCTTGGCAAGTTGGTCCTGAAGGTGGTGTCATTGGCAGCATAGGCCGCCAGCGCCTGATCATAGGTAGCATTTTCTACCTTGGCAATGGGTTTGGTTTTATTGTATCCCCAAATAATAGCCACGGGCATCCCGCTTTCCAGCGTATACTGAAGGATATTGCCCACATCATCGTACTTATCGTAGGTGATTTTTTTCTCTAAGGCATTTCCCGGCAGTATATTGGGGAATTTGGCGGCGTAAATAAATTTCGGCAGCAGCAGGTTTGAGGTGGTGGCATCTTTGGCATACTCTGTTTTCTGCTCGGATTGTTTTATTCCGGCTCTGAACACCTCTGTTTTCAAGGGCGTGTCGATTCGGTTGGTGGTGATCATTTCCGATACCTGCGGTTCGCTTGCCATAACGGCATCCTGCGGGTAATAGTATTTGGTTTCCAGCGTTTCTTTTGATGATGATTTTGTACTTTGTGAAGTCAGCTGTATATGGGTCGGATTGTTGTACTGATACGTTGTGGTCGTCTCAACCGGATTTAACCCTTTAAGATCATAACTTCTGGTGATGGAAGATTCCACATAAAACCAGTATCCTTTTGTTTTGTATTCAACTATAGTTAAATTCTCAACCACATTCGGATTTACGCAAATTTCAGTATAATTTTTGCGAACAGCATAAGACTTGATTTCCTTTGTATAGGAAGGGTCTAATTTATACTTGTTTTCCGTTTCTGCTACAATGACAAAGGGAGACCCGGCCAGTTTTTTCTGAAATACCTGCGATTTGATCTCCAGGCCATTGTTCCAGCCAAAATTGGTAAAGGGTGCGCTTTTAATATCTAAGGTTCCAAGAATTCTACTGATACCATTAATCTCGTGATCGACAGTTACCGGGTTCCCGCTACTATCAAAATCATCTACCCAGTTATCTCTGTGAATCGTAAATTCTTTCATTTCTCCGCCATTTTCAAAAGCATCGCCACCTTCACTTACGGTTACATATTTATAAAAACAGTTACTGCTGCCCGTATCAAACAGGGACATCATACTACTGGAACTTATATTTAAATCGAAAAGATCTGCATAGTGGCATTCTGTAGGACAGGATTGTCTCTGAACAGAAAGATCCATATAAAAGGGTTTCCTGCCCGTATTACCTGAAGAATGATTGATATCGTCCTTGTTCGCATAATAATAACGTTTGTACACAGGAGCAGCCGTAGCGATTGGAAAATCTTTTGTGGATTTAATCCGTACGCCGCCGGTTTCGATATTTGTGTTTATAATTGTAGGAGCAGTCGCATAATAACTAACCTCTACACTTGCACTTGCATTGAGTCCGCCTTTACCAAGAAAAAAATCATATGTTTTCCCTGCTTTTGCATCAAAGTAAAAAGTATTGGTTAGTTTCTGTGTGTATCTAAAACTTGTAGTATTAATTTTGTCCCCATTGTAAGTATAGGTGTATAAGCTAAGAAAATCGTTTGGGGAATTTCTGTTACTTATTTGCACATAAGCTAAATAATGCCCCGTATCATAAGGATCTGGTATGAGATTACCATTATTATCATACCTGGGAGGGCCTAGTGGACTTTCATAATTTACATATCCTGTAAATTCTATTCTTTGGTCAGTCGGTGATGTAAAAGATTTACCGATTGCAATATCATCGTTATCTTCTGTCCCTCTTTCAAACCTTATCCTTGTCTTAGTGGGATATATTGTTTTCTGTCCCCAATAGGTATTCGCTTCATACTCAAATTCAGTATATCCTTTGGTGGGATAAATAATCTTTTTTAGTAATCCAATTTTAGCAAAATCTGCATTAGGTTCTTTATCAGCTCCCTTATAATCAAAATCATCAAGTCCACTTCCATACTGGGATATATTTTTATCGACTAAATTTGTATTATACTTTCCATTATAATACCCCCAATGATCCTGACTGTAAGATAAACGCTGAGGAAATTCTGTCTGACCAGTATATTCAAAACTGTATTTTTTGGTTGGGTCCAGAAAAGTAATATTTTGCAGAAAAACCCTTTGGTTAGCTGTTTTTAAATAATCAAACTTTATCTTTTCGACAACCGTATTTTCAGCAGTAAAGAGCGTTATATTGTCAATCTTTCTATTGCCGTCTATATCCTCGTTTATTCCTGAAGCATAGTAAGTAAAAGTTACATAGCCATCAGTAGTGTTGTTACTGGATATTCTGGTCACCCTTTTACCGATTACGGTCATATCCTGAGACATAATTCCGCTAAGGGTGGGCAATTTAGCATACGTAACGCCTGAACAAGCCAACTGCGTAAAATAGGACATGGACAGCGTTTGAGAATTAGAAGCAACATAGTCCATGATGTATTCCTCATACGTAAACGTAATTTGAGACCCGTTTTGATGTACAATTTTACCTAAATACCAGGCTGTCACCCCTCCATTGGGAACGGAGTGGCCTGCTCCCGAAGTTCTAAAGGTTGTTGATTCTTTTTCCGTGAAGTAATATTTAATTCCATCTGTAGCCGTAAGTAAAAAATCGGCATTGCCGGTTCCTGTTTTTTCTATTTTAATTTTCTGATTGGTGATCAAAAAAGGCAGTCCATTTCTATCGTACGTAAATTTTCCTGAATTGCCACTAAAGTTAAAAGAATAGATATCACTTTCGGTATCGGCATTATCCTGTCCGGCAGCGTTATAAAATTGTACTTTTTCTGCTTGTGTCGCTCCGGCTAAATTGTCCGGTGGATACACACGCAGTTGTGCGTCATCAGGCTTATCCCTTACGGTACGGGTAATAACGCCTCCAAAATTAAGGTTCCATCCCAAACCTACATTCGAGGAAACTTCATCGACCTTAATTCCGTTAGAGCCATAAAAAAGCGATAATGGTGATTCTAAATCCTTCGTTTTAAAACTAAACAGCGGAATCGAAACATTTGCTGCACCGGTAAATAAACCGACAGGGACATTTCCATATTTCCCCAATTCCCCGGCTGTAGGAGAGGGCGGAACGATATTGGGTAAAAATTTACTATAATCAGATTGGGCAACTGTTTGCAAAGATGCGAAAATGATCAGCAGGAAAACCACGTAGCTTCTCCAAGTGCTTTTATATAAGTTTTTCATTTTATTTCTTTAATTAACTGATTTTATGACTTTAACCGACTCTGTTTTTACATCGGTTTTGATATCGATGATGTAGATGCCTTCAGCGTATTTACTCAGATCTATTGGCACTGTCCTGCTGCTGATGCTGAAGTGCTG
>NZ_SLWA01000023.1 GCF_004345565.1 Flavobacterium circumlabens
AAGGCATTTACATCTGTAATACCTGTTGCTGTGGTGGTGTAATTGATCTTAAAAGCAAACAAATCCAGCGGATCCGTGCTCTGCTGCAGGTTAGCCGTTTTATTGATTTCGGTAAGCCAGCCTCTTACATTATACGCATAATCGATTTTTTGTAACGGCGCTGCGGTACTGTTTCCTGTCTTTTTACTTATTAACTGTCCCAAGGCATCATAGGTATTTTCTGCCATCAGCTGAACTGCTCCTCCGTTGACCTGATGGATATGGGTCAGTAAACGGTCCTGTGGTGAGTATGTAAAATCTTCCCTTACCAGTACTTCCGTATTGGTCGAACTGCGTTTGTTTTTGGTAATACTGTATTGCAATTGTCCGGAGAAAGTGTCCAGTTTACTGTCCGTAACGGTATATCCTCCCAGATGGTTCGCTGTAAAGGTTCTTATGGGGTGCGCTTTGGTATCATAAAACGTAGTGCTTACTTCTGCCAGAATAGCGGCGGCGGTGGTTGGTACCCTGGTCCAGGTTCCCGTAGGCAGTGTTTTGACGTTGGTTAAAACGGTCTGGCTTTCGATACTGGCCGGCACTGCCTGGGCACCCGGAAAAGCATACGTATCATAATAATTGACACTCAGCAATTTAAACGTGGTAGGGGCTATGGTATTGCCGTAATTAACCGCCACTCCATCAATGGTATAGGACAGTTTATTCTCAAACAACACCGTAGCCAAATTTTGCGCATCCTGCAATGTTTTTCTGGCGGCAGACGTGCTGCTGACATTGTTCCAGCCGGTATAGATGGGGCGGCCAAAAACATCGTATTTGGTAATGAGCCAGCCTACTGCTGTATCATCCTTAAAAGGCGAATTGGCGGGCCCTGTCGCTACAGGCCTGTCGAGTTTGTCATACACGATAAACTCCCATTGTTTGCCGGGCAGTTTTTTCTCAACCAGTCGGTTGCGGTAATCGTATTTGTACTGATAGCACAAGCCGTTTAAAACATCGGCTGAAATCGCTGCGTCTGCTTTGGGCGGGATCACATAGGTCAGGTTGCCGTAAGGGTCGTATACGTAATAGGTATCGTGTTTTAATCCTGCTTCATAGGTTCTTTTTAAAACGACCTGTCCTTCCTTGTTTTTAAATTCTACCGTAGCTCCGGCCGTCTCTGTTGGAGTGGCTGTGGTATTTTCATCATAGGTCACTGTTTTGATGAGTTCATTGGCGCCATAATTTCCCGCATCCACAAAAGCGATTTCATACAACCCTAAGAGAGGAGTCCAGGTTGCCGTCGCCTTGTATAATTTGACTTCGGTGTCGGTATTGGTCTGGTAATCGAGTTTGATTTCATGGCCCTGATCCATCGCCCAAACGGCTCCCGGAGCCGCTTGTTTCAGGACGCGGTTTAAAGGGGAAGACTCGAGTTTCTTTTGCGAAAACGGATTGGCGGTATTGTCATATTTGCTGGTACTGTAGAAACCTATCGCAGCGGTCTCTGCACCGGGTGCAAATGCCATATTGGCCGAAGCGGCTTCATACGGCAGGTATTCCTGAACCTGTCTGCCAAAAGCATCATAGACCATCGGGGTTATAATGTCTTTTCCATTAGCCGACTGTTTGTTGGCTATTTGCTGTACAGGTCTGCCTAATCCGTCAAAATAGGTGATACTGGTTTGTACCTGATCTACCGATGGAAATTCCAAAACGGTGGTGGTGGCTTTTTTATAGTTTTTGGTCAGCACATAATTATAATCCGACGGCATCAGTATATTGGAACAGTCTGCACTGCTGCCTTTGACCAGCGGGCAATTATCGGTATTGTTTCTAACGTAGCTGCCTGCCGGAGCGGTACATTGGGACACAAAAACAGCCGGATCACCCAAACCATCCAGATCATTATCGGCGTACCATTTTGTATTGGGATTCAGGGTGACATCGTTATCATTACAGTCGGTATTGCTGGTCACATAGCCTGCCGGTTTTACGCTGTAAAAGACCGTAACGGCCGGATTTCCGAACGTATCGTTATCGGCATCCCTGTAAAAGGTGGCCGGCGCGATATTGGTAATATTGCCCGTGGTATCGTTGTAATCGCTGTTGTTGGTGACATAACCGGTTGGTTTTACACTGTAATACACCTTTACATTGGGGTTTCCAAAGGTATCCCCATCACTATCCTGATAGAAATACTGCGGCGCGATATTGGTAATATTGGCCGTGGTATCGTCGTAATCGGAGTTGTTGGTGACATAGCCCGGAGGTTTTACGCTATAGGACCCGGTAACATTGGGATTCCCGAAGGTATCATTATCGGCATCCTGGTAAAAGGTCTGGGGTGTAATATTGGTAATGTAGGCATTATTGTCATCCAGATCGCTCTGGTTGCTGACATAGCCATTAGGTTTGGTCGGGCTTAAAATGCTTATGGTCGGATTTCCGAATCCGTCCCTGTCATAATCCTCGTACCAGCGGTACGAAGGTTCGCCGCCTCCGCCGCCTCCCGGAGGGGCCGCCATAGGGGCTGCCACAGCAGTGGCTTCGGGTGTTGTTAAAACGTCTTTGGTCTGTGCGTATCCCAATGAGACCATCAGGATCAGTACCATGCTATATAAGTATGTTTTCATGCCGTCTTCTTAATTTTTATAATGATATTGATTCTCTGACAGTACATTGCCCAGATTGTCCTTTACGGTTTTCAGTCGGTTGTAGGTGTCGTAATCGTACGTGGTCACAAATCCTTTCGGGTCTGTGATGGTCGTGATACCCACTAACGGCTTATAGCTATAGGTGGTAATCAGGGCATTGGGAAGATTGGCCCTGAACGTCGGATCACTGACCGAATAGGCTGCCAGCGCCTGGTCGTAGGTGGCATTCTCTACCTTGGCAATGGGTTTGGTTTTATTGTACCCCCAGATAATCGCCACGGGCATACCGCTTTCCAGCGTATACTGAAGGATATTGCCCATATCATCGTACTTGTCGTAAGTGATTTTTTTCTCCAGGGCATTGCCCGGCAGTGCATTGGGGAATTTGGCGGCATAAATAAATTTCGGCAGCAGCAGGTTGGAGGTGGCCGCATCTTTGGCGTATTCCGTTTTCTGCTCAGACTGTTTTACACCGGCTCTGAACACCTCTGTTTTCAGCGGCGTGTCGATTCGGTTGGTGGTTATCATTTCCGATACCTGCGGTTCACTTGCCATAACGGCATCCTGCGGGTAGTAATATTTGGTTTCCAACGTTTCTTTCAGGGATGACTTTGTACTTTGTGAGGTCAGCTGAATATGGGTCGGATTGTTGTACTGATACGTTGTGGTCGTCTCTACCGGATTTAACCCTTTAAGATCATAACTTCTGGTGATGGAAGATTCCACATAAAACCAGTATCCTTTTGTTTTGTATTCGACTATGCTTAAATTCTCGACATATTGTGCCAGCGCGCAAGGCTCTTCATAATTTTTCCTGACATTATAGGATTTGATCTCTTTGCTGTAAGCGGGATCTAGCTTGTATTTGTTTTCCGTTTCCTGTACCACTACAAAGGGCAATCCGGTTTGTTTTTTCTGCAATACCTGTGATTTGATTTCCAGGCCGTTGTCCCATCCGAAATTGGTCAGCGGAGTACTCTTAATAAGGTCACCCAAAATTGGACTTCCGATAGCATCCCGGTGTACTATAAACTCTTTGCTTTCGCCACCGTTCTCAAAGTTATCCCCGCCTTCGCTTACCGTTACATATTTATAAAAACAGTTGCTGCTGCCCGTGTCAAACAAAGAGATGATACTGCTGGAACTGATCGTTAGAAAAGTATTGTCAACAAACTGGCATATTCCTAGTCCACCACCTCCCGAACACATTCTTCTTTGCTTGAAAATATCCGTATAAAAGGCGTTATTCCCTTTATCTCCCGAAGAATGGTTGATATCGTCTTTAGGACCGTAATAATAGCGCTTGTAGCTGGCCCTGGCCGAAGCATCTGCAAAATCTTTGGTAGTCTTAATGCGTACCCCGCCGGTTTCCAGATTCGTATAGGTGACTACCGGGGCAGTAGGATAATAGGCTACCGCTAAGGTTGCATTTGTACGAAGCCCTCCTTTTGAAAAGTACAGTTTGTAGGTTTTGCCCGCTTTGGCGTCTAAATAAAAAGTATTGGTTTGTCTTCGTATAAAGGTAAAAATGGAATCATAAATGGGGCCAAAACGGCTATTAATATAAAACTTCGGACATAAGGGGTCCGGTGTATCCACACAGGCTACCTTTACAGAGGCAATATCATGACCGGTATCATAAGGATCACTCTCTCCTTCCGCGAGTGGCGGTCCATTTCGTACATAAGTAACATAACCGGTAAATACAATTTTTTGATCGATCGCGGAAGTCAGGGTATAGATCTCCGGCAAATCACTTGTGTCCTCGGGTATTCTTCTGTATTGATCTACTTTTTTAGCCGGATAGGTGGTTTTGGGGCCCCAATAGGTATTGCTTTCATACTCGAGTTCGGTATACCCTTTGGTCGGATAAACCACTTTGCTTAACAGTCCTGTTTTGGCAAAATTGACATCAGGTTCTTTATCGGCTCCGTTGTAATCCAGATCGTTAAGATCGTATTCGGTTATGTTTTTAGGGACTAAATTGGTATTAGTCTTGCCATTGTAATAGCCCCAGTGATCCTGACTCCTGGAGAGTCTTGCGGGAAAACCTGTCGCATTGATATACTCAAAAGTATATTTTTTGGTCGGGTCCAAAAAGGTAATATTTTGCAGAAAAACGCGTGTATTGGCTGTTTTTAGATAACTGAAACTTATTTTTTCAATCAAAATATTCTCAGCGTTATACTGACTGATGGATTCGATTTTACTGTTGCCCTCTACTTCTTCGTTGACCCCGGCAGCACTGTAGGAAATGGTCACATAACCGTCAGTGGCATTGTTGCTGTAGATTTTGGTGATTCTTTTCCCGATCACGGTCATGTTGTACGCGACAATGCCGCTTAGCACCGGAGCACTGGAATAGATACCGCCGTTACAGTCTTCCTGTATTTGCGGATAGGCCATGGTAAAGGTTTGGGAATTCGAAGCTGTATAATCCATGGCGGTATTCTCGTAAGTAAAATTCACTTCTGACTTATTTGGATGTAAGATCTTAGTTAAGTACCAAGCCGTTACACTGCCGCTTATCACAGAATGTCCGGCACCCATATTGCGGAAAGCCGTGGTTTCTTTTTCTGTAAAATAATATTTCACCCCGTTGGTGGTGGTCAGTAAAAAATCGGCATTGCCGGCTCCGGTTTTTTCTATTTTAATTTTCTGATTGTTGATCAAAACCGGGACACCCGTTTTATCATAGACAAATTTGCCGGAGTTGCCATTGAAATTGAAAGAATAAACATCACTTTCGGTATCGGCATTCCCTTGTCCGGCAGCCTTATAAAATTGCTGGCGCTGCTCATTGGTCGCATTGGGCAGGTCATCGGGCGGATAAATTGCTGTTATGGGCTCGTCTACCAGATCTCTTACGGTACGGGTAATGACTCCTCCTACATTCAGGTTCCAGCCCAGCCCGACATTCGAAGCCACTTCATCTACCTTTATGCCGTTGGAACCGTAAAAAAGCGATAAGGGGGATTCCAGGTCCTTGGTCTTAAAACTTAGCAACGGAACAGAAATGTTGGCCGTTCCGGTAAACAACCCGACGGGAACGTTCCCAAATTTCCCGAGCTCCCCTGCCACGGGCGAAGGCGGTGTGATATTGGGCAGGAATTTCCCCGTATCGGTCTGTGCGGTCAGAGCTGCTGATGCAAATAAAAGAAACAGTAAAAAAAATGTTTTTACGGAATGCTTTAAAAATAGCGTGTTCATTATAGAATATATTTTTTAATTAACTGATTTTATGACTTTAACCGATTCCGTTTTTACATCGGTTTTGATATCGATGATGTAGATGCCTTCAGCGTATTTACTCAGATCTATTGGCACTGTCCTGCTGCTGATGCTGAAGTGCTG
>NZ_SLWA01000024.1 GCF_004345565.1 Flavobacterium circumlabens
AAAAGTCTTGTAAATGTAAATAAAGGGACTACTTTTGCACCCGCAACAGCGACGGGCGTTCATCGAAATACTGACAGGCATTAGAATCAAAGGGAGAAGAAATTTTCAAAAAAAGATTTAAAAAAGCTTGTGAGATTTGAAAACAGATGTTACATTTGCACCCCGCAAAACATGGGAAGTTCATTGATAGATTGGTAGGGATTTGGAGGATTAGGGGCTTGAAAAAAGTTTCAAAAAAAATCTTCAAAAAGTTCTTGCTAATTAAAAAAGAAGTTGTAGTTTTGCACCCGCTTTGAGAAACAAGCGAAAGAAAAGAAATACACGTTCGTAGACATATTGAATTGACAGCCGTTTTAACAGAGATGTTAGAACAAAAGAATAAAGAGTAAGATAATCGAGAGATTAGAAAGAACCGATAGAGACTGATTCGAATAACAAAACGATCTGAGTGATCAGATCAACAATATACGATGAAGAGTTTGATCCTGGCTCAGGATGAACGCTAGCGGCAGGCTTAACACATGCAAGTCGAGGGGTATGGTTCTTCGGAACCAGAGACCGGCGCACGGGTGCGTAACGCGTATGCAATCTACCTTTTACAGAGGGATAGCCCAGAGAAATTTGGATTAATACCTCATAGTATAATGACTCGGCATCGGGATATTATTAAAGTCACAACGGTAAAAGATGAGCATGCGTCCCATTAGCTAGTTGGTAAGGTAACGGCTTACCAAGGCTACGATGGGTAGGGGTCCTGAGAGGGAGATCCCCCACACTGGTACTGAGACACGGACCAGACTCCTACGGGAGGCAGCAGTGAGGAATATTGGACAATGGGCGCAAGCCTGATCCAGCCATGCCGCGTGCAGGATGACGGTCCTATGGATTGTAAACTGCTTTTGTACAGGAAGAAACACTGGTTCGTGAACCAGCTTGACGGTACTGTAAGAATAAGGATCGGCTAACTCCGTGCCAGCAGCCGCGGTAATACGGAGGATCCAAGCGTTATCCGGAATCATTGGGTTTAAAGGGTCCGTAGGCGGTTTAGTAAGTCAGTGGTGAAAGCCCATCGCTCAACGGTGGAACGGCCATTGATACTGCTGAACTTGAATTATTAGGAAGTAACTAGAATATGTAGTGTAGCGGTGAAATGCTTAGAGATTACATGGAATACCAATTGCGAAGGCAGGTTACTACTAATGGATTGACGCTGATGGACGAAAGCGTGGGTAGCGAACAGGATTAGATACCCTGGTAGTCCACGCCGTAAACGATGGATACTAGCTGTTGGAAGCAATTTCAGTGGCTAAGCGAAAGTGATAAGTATCCCACCTGGGGAGTACGTTCGCAAGAATGAAACTCAAAGGAATTGACGGGGGCCCGCACAAGCGGTGGAGCATGTGGTTTAATTCGATGATACGCGAGGAACCTTACCAAGGCTTAAATGTAGATTGACCGGTTTGGAAACAGATCTTTCGCAAGACAATTTACAAGGTGCTGCATGGTTGTCGTCAGCTCGTGCCGTGAGGTGTCAGGTTAAGTCCTATAACGAGCGCAACCCCTGTTGTTAGTTGCCAGCGAGTCAAGTCGGGAACTCTAACAAGACTGCCAGTGCAAACTGTGAGGAAGGTGGGGATGACGTCAAATCATCACGGCCCTTACGCCTTGGGCTACACACGTGCTACAATGGCCGGTACAGAGAGCAGCCACTGGGCGACCAGGAGCGAATCTATAAAACCGGTCACAGTTCGGATCGGAGTCTGCAACTCGACTCCGTGAAGCTGGAATCGCTAGTAATCGGATATCAGCCATGATCCGGTGAATACGTTCCCGGGCCTTGTACACACCGCCCGTCAAGCCATGGAAGCTGGGGGTGCCTGAAGTCGGTGACCGCAAGGAGCTGCCTAGGGTAAAACTGGTAACTAGGGCTAAGTCGTAACAAGGTAGCCGTACCGGAAGGTGCGGCTGGAACACCTCCTTTCTAGAGCCTTAGTGTTAGCACTTGTGCACGCTGAGGAAAAAAGAAGAAGCTTTAAAGGTTTTAATTTTAAGACTATTTTACTCTTGCTGTTAGTTCAAATAATAAATTTTAGGAATAAGAGTGTCTCGTAGCTCAGCTGGTTAGAGTACTACACTGATAATGTAGGGGTCGACAGTTCGAGTCTGTCCGAGACAACTATTTAAACTTAAAAAAAGGAAATTTTAGAAGTTGAAAGATTAAGGATCAAAAAGTTCATAATTTTTAATTCACGATTTTTAATTTTTAATTAAAAAGGGGGATTAGCTCAGCTGGCTAGAGCGCCTGCCTTGCACGCAGGAGGTCAACGGTTCGACTCCGTTATTCTCCACTGATTTACTATAATATAGTAAATAAAAGTTCATTGACATATTGAGATAAGAAATAATAAAAAGTAGAAAGCGTTTTTTACTATTTATAGTAAAAGACAAAAAAAACGGTCATAATTGATTTTATGATTGGTACAATAAGCAAAATAAGGGCGTATGGGGGATGCCTTGGCTCTCAGAGGCGATGAAAGGCGTGATAAGCTGCGAAAAGCTACGGGGACGGGCACACACCGATTGATCCGTAGATACCTGAATGGGGCAACCCACTATGTTGAAGACATAGTACACCGATAGGTGGGCAAACCCGCTGAACTGAAACATCTAAGTAGGCGGAGGAGAAGAAAACAAAAGTGATTCCGTAAGTAGTGGCGAGCGAACGCGGATTAGCCCAAACCAATGTTGTTACGGCAATGTTGGGGTTGTAGGACCACGACATTTTATGCATGCAGAACCGGAAGTTACTGGAAAGTAACGCCATAGAGAGTGATAGCCTCGTACGGGTAATAAATGTAATAGATAGTGGTATCCTGAGTAGGGCGGGGCACGTGAAACCCTGTCTGAATTTGGCGGGACCATCCGCTAAGGCTAAATACTCCTGAGAGACCGATAGTGAACCAGTACCGTGAGGGAAAGGTGAAAAGAACCGTGAATAACGGAGTGAAATAGATCCTGAAACCATACGCTTACAAGCGGTCGGAGCCCTTTCGTGGGGTGACGGCGTGCCTTTTGCATAATGAGCCTACGAGTTAACGTTGCTGGCAAGGATAAGTGGTTAAGTCACGGATCCGTAGCGAAAGCGAGTCTGAATAGGGCGCTTTAGTCAGTAGTGTTAGACGCGAAACCGTGTGATCTACCCATGGGCAGGATGAAGCTGTGGTAACACACAGTGGAGGTCCGAACCGGTTGACGTTGAAAAGTCTTCGGATGACCTGTGGGTAGGGGTGAAAGGCCAATCAAACTCGGAAATAGCTCGTACTCCCCGAAATGCATTTAGGTGCAGCGTTATTTTAGTTATATAGAGGTAGAGCTACTGATTGGATGCGGGGGCTTCACCGCCTACCAATTCCTGACAAACTCCGAATGCTATATAATGATTGATAACAGTGAGGGCTTGGGTGCTAAGGTCCAAGTCCGAGAGGGAAAGAACCCAGACCATCAGCTAAGGTCCCCAAATATATACTAAGTTGAAAGAACGAGGTTTGTCTGCCCAGACAGCTAGGATGTTGGCTTGGAAGCAGCCATTCATTTAAAGAGTGCGTAACAGCTCACTAGTCGAGCGGACGAGCATGGATAATAATCGGGCATAAGTATATTACCGAAGCTATGGATTTAGAGTTTACTCTAAGTGGTAGGGGAGCATTCTAACAGGGTTGAAGGTGTATCGTAAGGTATGCTGGACTGGTTAGAAAAGAAAATGTAGGCATAAGTAACGATAATGCGGGCGAGAAACCCGCACACCGAAAAACTAAGGTTTCCACAGCTATGCTAATCAGCTGTGGGTTAGTCTGGTCCTAAGGCGAACCCGAAAGGGACAGTCGATGGCTAACGGGTTAATATTCCCGTACTACTAATTACTGTGATGGGGTGACGGAGTGATGAAAGCGCCGCGAACTGACGGAATAGTTCGTTGAAGTACCTACCTATAAGCTGCGCAGGCAAATCCACGCGGCTTGGGGAAATACGATAGTACTCGGAGTCTTCGGACAAAGAGATAGTGCGCCTAAGGGCTTCCAAGAAAAACCTCTAAACTTCAGGTAATTAGTACCAGTACCGTAAACCGACACAGGTAGTTGAGGAGAGAATCCTAAGGTGCTCGAGAGATTCATGGCTAAGGAATTAGGCAAAATAGACCCGTAACTTCGGGAGAAGGGTCGCCCTGTAGCAATACAGGGCCGCAGTGAAGAGGTCCAGGCGACTGTTTATCAAAAACACAGGGCTCTGCAAAATCGTAAGATGAAGTATAGGGCCTGACACCTGCCCGGTGCTGGAAGGTTAAGAGGAGATGTTATCTTCGGAGAAGCATTGAATTGAAGCCCCAGTAAACGGCGGCCGTAACTATAACGGTCCTAAGGTAGCGAAATTCCTTGTCGGGTAAGTTCCGACCTGCACGAATGGTGTAACGATCTGGACACTGTCTCAGCCATGAGCTCGGTGAAATTGTAGTAACGGTGAAGATGCCGTTTACCCGCAGTGGGACGAAAAGACCCTGTGCACCTTTACTATAGCTTAGTATTGACCTTGGATAAATGATGTGTAGGATAGGTTGGAGACTGTGAAGTGGCGTCGCCAGGCGTTGTGGAGTCATTGTTGAAATACAACCCTTTGTTTATCTGAGGCCTAACCCCACAAACGTGGGGGACATTGCTTGGTGGGTAGTTTGACTGGGGTGGTCGCCTCCAAAAGAGTAACGGAGGCTTCTAAAGGTTCCCTCAGTACGCTTGGTAACCGTGCGTAGAGTGCAATGGCATAAGGGAGCTTGACTGAGAGACATACAGGTCGATCAGGTACGAAAGTAGAGCATAGTGATCCGGTGGTTCCGCATGGAAGGGCCATCGCTCAAAGGATAAAAGGTACGCCGGGGATAACAGGCTGATCTCCCCCAAGAGCTCATATCGACGGGGGGGTTTGGCACCTCGATGTCGGCTCGTCACATCCTGGGGCTGGAGAAGGTCCCAAGGGTTGGGCTGTTCGCCCATTAAAGTGGCACGCGAGCTGGGTTCAGAACGTCGTGAGACAGTTCGGTCTCTATCTACTGTGGGCGTTAGAAATTTGAGTGGATCTGATTCTAGTACGAGAGGACCGAATTGGACAAACCTCTAGTGTATCTGTTGTTCCGCCAGGAGCATCGCAGAGTAGCTACGTTTGGAAGGGATAAGCGCTGAAAGCATATAAGCGCGAAACCCACCACAAGATGAGATTTCTTTTAAGGATCGTGGAAGATGACCACGTTGATAGGCTATAGATGTAAAGGCAGTAATGTCATAGTCGAGTAGTACTAATAATCCGTAAGCTTATGTACACCCTTTTCCTCCCCGCCCCGGCGGGGAGGAAGAAACTTTCTAAACTAAAAAACTTTCTTTATCTCAGTATGTTAAGATATTATTGCAATTAAAAATTTTGAATTAAAAATTAAAAGTTGCAAACCGATTGCCCAAAGCAATTATAACTTCTTAAGGTGGTTATTGCGGCGGGGCTCACCTCTTCCCATCCCGAACAGAGTAGTTAAGCCCGCCTGCGCAGATGGTACTGCAGTTATGTGGGAGAGTATGTCGTCGCCTTTCTTTTTAAAATCCTCATCATGTATTTGATGGGGATTTTTTTGTTTTATATTGAGTCGTGGAATTTAACCGCAAAGCCCGCAAAGGAGTT
>NZ_SLWA01000025.1 GCF_004345565.1 Flavobacterium circumlabens
TATGTAGCAGAATTTCCGTTGACCTTAAACGGTAAAGTCGACAAACGTGCCTTACCAAAACCATCAGAATTATTGCGTGCAGGCAACTATGAAGCGCCAAGCGGTGTGATTGAAACCTCATTGAGCAATATCTGGGCAGAACTGTTAAGCATTCCGCAAAGCAGTATCGGAAGAAACGATTCGTTTTTTGATTTAGGCGGTTCGTCTTTAAAAGCGATTCAGCTGATCTCCAGAGTGTATAAAAACCATGAGGTACAATTAAGTATTGGAGAAATCTTCGGCCATGCTGTATTAAAAGCGCAGGCTTCCTTAATAGCAGCATCAAAAGGGAATACCTACAATGCTATTGAAAAAATAGGAGAACACGAGGATTACGCCTTATCACATGCGCAGCGTCGTTTATGGGTTTTAGATCAGCTGCAGGAAGACTTTACGGCCTACAGCCGTCCAATCAGTTATGATATTCAGGGTGAATTAAACACCATCGCGCTGACGGAATCCTTTACAAAACTTATGGATCGTCACGAAAGTTTGCGAACTATATTTATCTTGAAAGACGGTGAACCACGCCAAATAATTAAAGCTACGGAGGCGGTTACTTTTGAAATTCCTGTCAAAGATCTTTCAAACAGCGAAAATAAAGAGGCCGAAATTCAGGAAGTTTTAACTGAATTGGCAGCTTTACCCTTTGATTTAGCAAAAGGCCCTTTATTTAAAGTGGTCCTGTTAAATTTAGGAAACGATCATCATCGCTTGTTGTTTTCGATTCATCACATTATTTCTGATGAATGGTCGATGCAGGTATTGATTCGCGATTTAATAAACTATTATAATTCGATTGTTAAAGGTGAAGCAGCAACAGCAGCGCCATTATCCATTCAATACAAAGACTACGCAGCCTGGCAGTTACAGGGATTATCAGAAGGAGAACTGGCAAATTCCCGTGAATATTGGCTGACAAAATTAAGCGGAGAATTACCGGTGTTGGACTTGCCGTCAGATTATGTGCGTCCATCATTAAAAACCTATAAGGGTACCCAAACCTATGTGACGTTCCCGGCAGCTACCAGCAGTAAATTTAAAGCGTACCTAAAAGAGCAGGACAGTACCTTGTTTATGGGACTTGTTTCACTAATCAAAACACTTTTATACCGATATAGCGGTCAGGAAGATATTATTGTAGGAACGCCAATAGCAGGAAGAAACCATTTGGATTTGGAGAACCAGGTCGGCTTCTACATCAACAACCTCGCATTGCGAACCCAGTTTGAAGGGAGTAGCAGTTTTACAAAACTGTTAAATTTAGTAAAACAGACCTCTTTAGACGGATTTGAAAACCAATCCTACCCATTTGATTTATTAGTCGATGAACTGGACTTATCAAGAGACCTGAGCCGTTTCCCCTTATTTGATGTTGCGGTTGTATTGGATAATGATCAGGCATTATCGGGAGAGCTGGTAGAAATGGAAGGTTTAGAGGTGTCTTCAGTACAGGTAAAAGTAGACACAAGTTTGTATGACCTTACATTTTGGTTTACCGAAAGCACTTCAGGAGAAATAGGAGGATATATAGAATACAACACCGACATTTATAGTGAGGAACGCATAAAGCGATTAGGCGTTCATTTAGGAAAACTAATAGAAAGTGTTGTTACAGACAGTACCATTTCGTTAGATGAATTGCCACTCATAGAAACAGAAGAACGAAGAATATTACTGGAAGAGTATCAGGGAGAAATCGTATCACAATCTTCGGATAAAACCCTGATTTCACTTTTTGAATCGCAAGCAGACCAAAAAGGAAACGCTGTGGCTTTAAAGTACGAAGATGTTACGCTTTCTTATCAGGAATTAGAAGAACGTTCCAATGCATTCGCACATTATTTACAAACCCAGCATACTATTGGTAAAGGAAGTATTATTGGTATCATGCAGGATCGAAGTGAGGATTTGGTAATCAGTATTTTAGCAGTATTGAAAGCCGGAGCTGCCTACCTGCCTATAGATCCGACTTATCCATCCGATCGTATAGCGTATATGGTAAGCGATGGAAACGTATCCTTACTGCTTGCGGATAAAGCAATTACGGAATATGAAGTGACAAGCGTAAATATTGGCACTCTAAAAGAAGCATTAGCCAATAATCCGAAGACACGATTAAATGTAGCATTAAGCGGAGAAGATCTGGCATATGTAATGTACACTTCAGGTTCTACGGGAAGACCAAAAGGCGTTATGATTGAGCATAGTTCCGTGGTAAACTATTTAAATTGGGCGAATGAAAATTATTACGGAAACGAAGTAAACTATCCGGGTTGTTTATTTACCTCACTATCATTCGATTTAACGGTTACCAGTTTATGGAGCGGGTTGTTACGTGGTGATGCATTAGAAATTTTATCTTCCAAAGAAGATGATTTTGCGGCCTTACAAAAAGTATTCAGCAGCAATTCCATCCGAACTGTAAAAATAACTCCTTCGCACATACAGGTACTGGCAGGTTTAGAACTGAAAAACACCAATATTGCAATAGCCATTGTTGGAGGAGAACGTTTAACGGCCCATCATGTTTCGATATTGAAAGGATT
This sequence comes from Flavobacterium circumlabens, assembly GCF_004345565.1. Taxonomy (GTDB): domain Bacteria; phylum Bacteroidota; class Bacteroidia; order Flavobacteriales; family Flavobacteriaceae; genus Flavobacterium; species Flavobacterium circumlabens. The sequence continues at coordinate 2,589 of NZ_SLWA01000025.1, forward strand.
GAATCCTTCGATGAAAATCTACAACGAATACGGCCCAACCGAAACCACCGTTGGTTGCAGCGTTGCACTAGCAGAAGAAGAAAAGACCATTACCATTGGCCGTCCGATCAGCAATACAACATTATATGTTTTAGACCGCAACAATCAACTGGCACCGATTGGTGTTCAGGGTGAATTGTATATTGGCGGTGCAGGTGTGTTCAAAGGCTATATCGGAAATGAAGTTTTAACCACAGAACGTACCTTACCAAATCCATTCGGAGCGGGAATACTTTATAAAACAGGCGATATAGTAAGTTGGGATAATACCGGAAATTTACGCTATCACGGAAGAAAAGACGATCAGGTAAAAATACAGGGACACAGGATTGAACTGGGAGAACTAAGCGGCATAATAGCCGAAAGCAACTTACTGGCACAATTTGAAGTGCTGGTAGTTTCAGACGGAATACTTCCATCGTTAGTTGTGTACTACATTGGTGCAGCACAAAAAGCAAACGAGATCAAAGCATATCTGGGAGCCCATTTACCATTGTACATGGTGCCTAATTATTATGTAGGCATGGAAGAATTTCCATTGACAACTAATGGAAAGTTAGACAAGTCAAAATTGCCGTCACCACAAGGAGTATCCTCAAAAGCATACCTCGCACCGGAAACAGCCACAGAAAAATTACTGGCAAAAATATGGTCAGAATTATTGCTGGTGCAGCAAGTGGGTGCAGAAGATAACTTCTTTGAATTAGGTGGAAATTCACTAAAAGCCGTTCGATTAGTTTCAATTGTAGCCAAAGAGCAGTCTGTAAAAATAACACTGAAAGATATTTTTGCCGCAGGGAGTTTAAAAGAATTGGCAAAACGAATAGAGCAACAAGAAGCCACTACGCTTGTCAATATAGAAAATGTACCCCAAGCAGATTATTACACTGCTTCGTATGCGCAAAAACGCATGTGGACATTAAATCAGTTTACAGAAGCAAGAGTAGCTTATAATACTTCAATGTCCTATTGGTTTCATGGAGACTTAAGTATCGAAATATTAAATCAGGCATTTCTTGAATTAATAAACAGACACGAAATTCTGCGTACCGTATTTAAGATGATTGATGATGAAGTTCGACAAGTAGTGATGGAAATGAATAATTTCTTTAAAATAAATTATGTTGACCTGACGGCTCATGAAAATGCTCCTGAGATAGCAAAAGAAAAACAGCGTTTGTTAATAGAAAGTCCATTAGACTTAGAAAATGGACCATTAATTAAAATAAGTGTTTTTGAAGTTACCGAAAACGAATACCTTTTTGTATTGGTAAATCATCATATTATTTCGGATGAATGGTCTGTTGAAATTTTAATCGATGAAATAAAACACATATACAATAAAATCAAGGCAGGGCAAAATTTAGGACTTCAGCCACTAAGCATTCAGTACAAAGATTATGCTGCCTGGGAAGCAAAAGAACTGGAAAATGATAAATTATTAGCTCATAAATCCTATTGGTTAGAGCAGTTATCGGGAGAAATTACGCCATTGGAATTACCAACGGATTATACAAGACCACCCGTAAAAACTTTTTCAGGTGCGCATTATCAGTATCAATTTGAACCAAATAGTTTCAAAGACTTTAACAAATTAATTACGGGTACCGGAAATACAATGTTCATGGGCGTGCTGTCATTGGCAAAAATGCTGCTATATCGCTATACCGGAACTTCAGATATCATTATCGGAACTCCGATTTCCGGCAGAGTACATGCTGATTTGGAGAAACAGTTAGGATTCTATCTGAACACCTTAGTGCTTAGAGATGAATTATCCGGTGATATGAGTTACGAAGCTTTATTGGCGCAGGTAAAAGAAACCTGTTTAAACGCCTACGAACATCAATTGTATCCTTTCGACCTGTTGGTAGAAGAACTGGAAGTGTCCAGGGATTTAAGCCATTCCCCATTATTTGATGTCATGATTGTTTGGCAGGAGGACGGTAAGGAATCATCGGAAACTTTAGGGAGTGTAGAAATTACAGAAGATACAGAAACATTCGTCAATAGCAAATTCGATATCACTTTCTACTTCAGTAAACGAAATGATAATTTACATTTAACGATCGAATACAACACTTCGTTATTTTCAGCTTCGCGAATTGCAAGAATGGCTTCGCACCTGGAAGAATTGTTGGCATTAGTTGTAGCGGCTCCGCAGACCAGTATTGGGAAATATAATTATTTATCGGATGCAGAACGTACTATTATTTTAAAGAATTTCAATGCTACGGCAAAAGATTATCCTTTAAGCGGCAGTTTCCTGACCCGATACGAGCAAAATGTAAACAAAACGCCACAAGCGGTGGCAGTTTGTTATGCAGATCGAAAATTAAGTTACGAAGCATTGGATGCCGCTGTAAACCAATTGTCGAATTATTTGAAAGACAAGTATAATATTCAACAAGGCGATTGCGTCGGTTTACTGATGGACCGCAGCGAATGGATGTTAATCTCGATGTTAAGTATCCTGAAACTGGGCGGTATTTATTTACCGATTGATAAAAGTTATCCCACATCCAGAATCAGTTACATCTTAGAAGATGGCCGTGCAGCGTTATTAATTGCTGATACAAAATATACAGATGAATCCGGAATCAACGTAATGCTGCTGCCGGAGCTAACAGAAGAAATTTCCACTTACAGCAGTGAGTTGGCCTCTGTTGCTGTTGATGAAGCAGATCTGGCATATATGATTTATACCTCCGGTTCTACAGGAACCCCGAAAGGCGTAAAAATTCTTCACAGATCGGTTACCAACTTAATGTATGCGATGGAAAGTGAAATTTCAGCAAATGCATCCGATTCGTTACTGGCCGTTACGACTTATGCTTTTGACATGTCTGTGGTCGAGTTATTCCTGCCGCTGCATGTTGGTGCAAGCGTGATTATCGCCTCAACGCCATCATTAAAATCACCCGAAGCCATCATCGAATTGTTCGAAAAACACGATCCAAGTATCATGCAGGCCACGCCTGGTTTCTGGCAGATGCTGGTAGATGCAGGCTGGGAAGGAAGCGAGAAAGTGCGTGTCATTACAGGAGGAGAAGCGTTATCGTTATCACT
>NZ_SLWA01000026.1 GCF_004345565.1 Flavobacterium circumlabens
TCGATTTGGGAAGAAGTAATCGGAAAAGAACAAATCGGAATCAAAGACAACTTTTTCGAACTCGGTGGCCATTCCTTGAAAGGAATTCAGATTGTGTCGAGAATCAAAAAAGAATTCGGGGTTAAACTGGAATTAAAAGAACTTTTCATTGCGCCGGTATTGGAAGATGTCGCTTCCAAAATTTCCATTATTCAATGGGCAAAAAAATCAGAAACGCCAGGAGCTATTATCATTAAAAAAGATACAATAACATTATGAATGTATATACATTTTTAGAAGAACTAAAATCTAAAGAGGTTCAATTAAATCTCAAAAATGGAAAGTTAGAAGTACAGGCTCCTGAAGGAGTACTGACAGCTGATCTTGTGGAACGTTTAAAACAATCCAAAGAGGAAATTATTGCCTTATTGCAACAGACAGGAACTGAAGAAAATGTATCTGAAATTCCGGTAGCAGCAAAAAAAGAATATTATCCATTATCCTTTTCTCAAAACAGACTTTGGGTTTTAGATCAGTTTGATCAGGTGGCAACCGTCTTTAATATGGCGATGCAATATCGACTGAATGGTACCATTGATGAAAAATTATTCGCACAGGCGTTCGAAATTTTAGTTGCGAGACATGAAATCCTGAGAACACGTTTTGTAGATAAAAATGGCCAGCCGTATCAGCACATATTAGAAAATGCAGCAGAAGGAATTTCTTTTGAAAGCTTAGATTATTCTCATAGTGAAAATTCAAATCACCTCGCACAAAATAAAGCAACAGCAATTGCGGAAACCAAATTTGATTTATACCAGGATCCGTTATTAAAAGTGGCGATTATAAAAGTGGCAGAGGAACAGTATTTTCTATCCTTATGCATTCACCACATCATTTCTGATGAATGGTCGATGAATATTTTGGTCAAAGATGTAATGGCAATTTACAGCGGATTAAAAAATGATAAAAAAGCAGTTCTGGAACCTTTAAGAATACAGTTCAAGGATTACGCCAGCTGGGAATTAGAAAACATAAAAAATGAAACTGCAAGCCAACAATACTGGCTAAAGAAGCTGGACGGATCACTGCCGGTCTTAGAACTGGTTTCGGATCACATTCGTCCTGCACTGCAAACGTATAACGGTAACGAAGTTGCCGTACAAATTTCAAAAGAAAACAGCCAAAAATTTTACGAACTGCTGGAAAAAAATGGTACAACCTTATTCATGGGAGCCATGTCTCTGGTCTATACATTATTGTACCGCTATAGCGGTAATGATGATATTATTGTAGGAGCGCCGGTATCGGGACGTAAACAGGCAGACTTAGAACATCAGATTGGTTTTTATATCAATACGCTGGCTTTAAGACAAAATATTGATGGTGCTTCAGGTTTTACGGCATTATTGCAGGATGTTAAAACCAATATCCTGGAAGGTTATCAGCATCAGTCTTATCCTTTCGATTTATTAGTCGACGAATTAACCGTGCAAAGAGATCCGTCAAGAGCACCCTTATTTGATGTGATGGTTGTGGTGGAAGATGAAGGAAAAGACAACTCAACCAAATTTGAAGGGGTATCGATTGAAGAAGTGCCTTTAGAAAAAAAAGTAAGTAAATACGATCTTACGTTTTGGTTTAAAGAAGGTGCTTCGGGAGAAATCGCCATTCATCTGGAGTACAATACCGATATCTATAGTAAGGATCGCATGACACGATTAGCAGTTCATTTAGGAAAACTATTGGACAGTGTTATTGCAGACGCTACCACTCCGTTAGATCAATTACTTCTCCTGAAAACAGAAGAACGAAAAACACTACTGGAAGACTATCAGGGAAAGAAAGTAGCACAATCTTCGGATACCACTTTGATTTCACTTTTTGAAGCACAGGCAGACCAACAAGGAAACGCCTTAGCTGTAAAATATGAAAACAATTCGCTTAGTTATGCAGCATTAGAAGCGCGTTCAAATCAATTAGCACACTATTTACAAACCCAACACCATATTGGTAAAGGAAGTATTGTTGGTGTCATGCAGGACAGAAGTGAGTTTTTGCTGATCAGTATTTTAGGAATATTAAAAGCTGGCGGTGCCTATTTGCCAATTGACCGTAACAATCCCGCAGATCGTGTCGCATACATGCTGGCAGATGGAAATGTATCATTTTTACTGACAGATACCGAGGTTTCGGACTATGCAGTCATCACCAAAAATAGTACAGAACTGCAGGAAGAATTAGGGAATTATCCTGACACCCGATTAAATATAGCGATAAACGGAGAAGATCTGGCGTATATCATTTATACTTCAGGTTCCACAGGAAGACCAAAAGGAGTGATGATCAGACATAGTTCCGTGGTGAACTTACTACAATCGGTTACCCCTGTATTTGATTTTTCAAACAGGGATAAAGTACTGGCAACGGCAACTTTTACGTTTGATATTTCTGTATTTGATTTTTTCATGCCTTTGTGTACGGGAGGTTCGCTTATCATCGCCACAAATCATGTAATTACAGATCCGTTATTGCTATCTGCAATGCTTGAGGAAAATGAGATTACCATTATGCAGGCGACTCCAAGTGTCTGGAATGTACTTTTGGAAGCGGGTTGGAAAATCTCGACTCCCTTAAAGAAAATAAGCACCGGAGAATTTTTACCGGTTTCATTAGGAACGCGTTTATTAGAAATTCCGGGAGCACTTTACAATATGTATGGACCGACGGAAACCACGATCTGGTCTGCATTTCAGCAGATTAAAGAGGTGAAAGATTTATATTCAATAGGAAAACCAATCTGCAATACCACCATTTTCCTATTGGACAAACAGGGACAAGTAGTGCCTCAGGGAATTATAGGAAACCTGTTTATTGGCGGTGCAGGAGTTGCAAAAGGCTATACGGATGCTGAATTAACAACGAAAAAGTTTATAAAAAATCCTCTTAATAATGACGAAGTCATTTATGACACAGGTGATTTATGCCAGTGGGATTTCAATGGGAATCTGGTCTACCTCGGAAGAAGCGACAATCAGGTTAAACTTAGAGGATATCGTATTGAGTTAGGAGAAATAGAAACGTTGTTATTACTGGATGCACAAGTAAACCAGGCGGTTGTAATTGTAAAAGGTGATTTTCTTTTAGCCTATGTGACAGGAAAGGAAAAACTGGACAGAGAGCATTTAAAAACAGTACTTCAAAGCAAACTGCCGGCTTATATGGTACCTGCTCACATTGTACAATTAGAGATGTTTCCACTAACTTCCAGCGGTAAGATTGACAAATCAGCCTTGCCATTTCCAAAAGAATTATCTGCCAAAACCTACAGCGCACCGGAAACGGAAGCGGAACAATTGATAGCAGAAATCTGGTCCGAATTATTATTAACAACACAAGTAGGAAGGGAAGACAATTTCTTTGAATTAGGAGGGAATTCTCTTAAAGCAATTCAGTTCATCACAAGATTAAGAAATGAGGCTTCCTTACAAATAAACATAGAGTCTGTTTTCAGAAACCCGGTATTAAAAAACCTGGCCAGACAAATTAAGGGAATAGCATCAAAAGAAGCAGTTTTTATACCAAAAGCAGCGGTACAGGAGGAGTATGAATTATCAAGAGCACAGCGAAGAACCTGGTTGCAGGTGCAAAGACAACCGGAAGCAACGACATTCAATATAATTACAAGCTATCATTTAAAAGGAATATTAAATTGTAAGGCATTAGAAGAATCTTTTAACGCGTTGATCAGCCGTCATGAAAGCTTAAGAACGGTTTTTGTTTCAAAAGGAGCAGAGCCTCGCCAGAAGATTGTATCACTGGAAGAATATAATTTTTCTATTGAATACAGAGCAGCAAAAGACAGTCAGTCGGTAATTGCTGAATTTACGAATCATGTCTTTGATTTAAGCAAAGGACCGCTTTTCAAAGCCACCGTTTTAGAAAATAATGCCAACGATCAGGAATTATTTTTCGCCATACATCATATCATTTCCGATGAATGGTCAATGCAGATTCTGGTTCGTGATCTAATAAACTATTACAACGCATTAGTACGAAGCGAAGCGGTTTCAGTAACACCATTGTCTGTTCAATATAAAGATTATGCCGCCTGGCAATCTTCTACTTCAGGCAGTGCCGAATTTGAATTATCACGTAACTACTGGAAAAACCATTTATCAGACGCACCGGGAATAGAGCTGGCTTCTGACCGTCCGCGTCCGGCCATAATGAGCAATAACGGATCTCAGTATAATTTCTCCTTTTCTACAGCAGCAAGCGAAGGATTAAAAGCAATCTGTTCGGCATCAGGAAGTACCTTATTCATGGGTGTTAGTGCATTGGTGTATACCTTATTATACCGTTACACCGGACAATCGGATATCACTTTAGGAACACCGGTTGCCGGAAGAAATCATGCCGATTTAGAAAACCAAATCGGATTATACCTGAATACTTTGGCTTTACGCGCTGAATTTAGCGGGGAAGATAATTTTAAAGACTTATTATCGAAAGTAAAAGAAATTAGCATTTCGGGTTTCAATCACCAAAGCTATCCGTTTGATGTTTTGGTCGAAGATTTAGACCGTTCTCTAGAAAAAAATCGCGCTCCCTTATTTGACGTAGTGGTTATTTTACAGAATGTAGATTTACAGTTCATGAAATCGTTGAAGATGGAAGGGATTGAAATTGATGCAAAAGATTTTGATTTAAAAACAAGTAAAAGTGATCTTCGATTTGAATTTATAGAACGCGAAGATTGTATAGAAGGCAGTATTGAATACAATACAGACTTATATGATGAGGCACGTATGGTACGTATGGCCACTCATATGGGAAATTTACTGACAGCAATTCTCGATGCGCCAAATCAGGTATTAAACGAAATAGAATACTTAGAAGAGACAGAATCAGAAACTTCAAAATGGTTTGAAAAGCCGGTACAAAAAACAGCCTCAAAATACATTCACAAAAGCTTCGAGGAAATTGTATCTGCTTATCCGGATCATACCGCAATTGTGGAAGATAATGGACATACAGGTTATGCCGCTTTAAACTCCTTTGCCAACCAGTTAAGTGGTTTGTTATTGGAGACAGGTTTGTCATCTAATAATGCAGTGGGTGTATTATTGCCAGGTGGAAAAGAATTAATCGGAAGTTTATTGGCTTGTTTGAAGACTGGAATTACCTATGTGCCGCTATCGAATAGTTTTTCATTGACCCGAATGCAGCAGGCTGTTTCAGAAACAGCGATGAAAGTTTTAATTACCGATGAAGCTTCGTGGACTGTATTTCAAAGTCAGGATATTGATCATGAATTCACGCATGTTTTGGTATTTAAAGCATCAGAATTGAGTATAGGCTTAGCCGTTTACAAAGCAAGTTCCTCAGGTGAATATTTATTGTCCGATTACAGTTTAGAAAATTACAGTGAAGAAAATGTTGCAGTTGATTATCCAATAAATAACAGCAGTTATATTTTCTACAGCTCCGGTACCACCGGAAAATCGAAAGCGATTGTGGGGAATCAGGAAAGTATTGCACACTATATCAACTGGCACAAAAACACTTTTGGGTTTGATACTGAAAGCCGTGTAAGCCAGATTGCTTCAGTCACTTTT
>NZ_SLWA01000027.1 GCF_004345565.1 Flavobacterium circumlabens
GTTTTTACATCGGTTTTGATATCGATGATGTAGATGCCTTCAGCGTATTTACTCAGATCTATTGGCACTGTCCTGCTGCTGATGCTGAAGTGCTGCAGGATGCGTCCGCTGATATCGACCAACGTGGCGGTTCCTTCCTTAAAATCATAACCGATAATAACATTGGTGTACGTTGCGGCAGGATTGGGCATGGCTTCCATACTGGCTTTTACTTTTTCGGCCTTGGTTTTGTCCTTTAGTTTGACCACCCAGAAATCACTGGCTCCTATGTTCGAGTTTTTGTCTTTAGAGGAATTGGAGTCTGAGGTTCCGGCCATTAAATACCCTCCGTCGCGGGTCTCTATCAGCTTTCTCAGGATGTCCTCGCCGCCGCTTCCTATGGTTTTACTCCAGAGTTCTTCGCCTTTGTCATCTATCTTCAGGGCGATATAATCATTGATTCCGTCTTTCTCTTTGCTGATCCCGGCTTTGCCTGCCAGATCGCTCAGCAAAGAGCGTTTGCTTTCGGTTTTGGCATGTCCTCCTATTAAATAGGTTTTATCGGTATTGACTACCAGGGAGGTCAGGATATCGGTTTTGCCAAAGTCATAGGTTTTGCTCCAGACTACGCCGCCTTCTTTATCTAATTTTAGCACCCAGCAATCAGTACCATTGCTTACAATTCCTCCCAGGGAGGTTAACGGGTTTCTGCTGTTTGAATTTCCGCCCAGAATATAGCCCTCATCACTGGTCTGATGAATGACATAAGGCTGATCGTCACCCTCTGCTCCGTAGGTATCCTGCCACTGAATTTCTCCTGTATCTGTTATTTTAAGGATCCAGTAATCTCCCATGCCTTTGTTGGCTGCTGTTTTTTCTCCGGATACGGGTGAATTGGAATAACCGGCCAGAATGTAACCGTTATCGGAAGTCTGTTCCATGCTTTTTAAAAGATCGGCGTATTGTCCGCCATAGGTTTTTTGCCATTCGATCACCCCGTCTTTGTTTAGTTTTACCACCCAGTAATCCATATTGCCCCTGCTTTTCTCCGATTTGCTGTACAGGTCTGCTTTTGTGGTGGTGGTTCCTTTTGCGGCAGGTACTGGTGTATTGGGTAGTACAGACGCACTGGAGCTGGAAGAACCTCCTAAGATATAACCGCCGTCTCTGGTCTGAAAGGCGCATAATAACTCATCCGTACCACTGCCGCCTATTGTTCTTTGCCATTGCTCTACTCCTGCAGCTGTTAATTTGATAACCCAAAAATCGGTAAGGCCTTTGCAGTCTTCGTTTTTCTGAAAAGCATTTCCCGAGCTTGAGGTGCCTGCCAGAACAAATCCCCCATCGATGGTGGATTGTACACTCTGCAGTAAATCGAAACCGGTTCCTCCAAAGCTTTTTTGCCAGTCCAGATTTCCCGTTTCATCCATTTTCCAGATCCAGTAATCCAGGTCTCCCAGATTATTGTCTGTTTTATTTCCGGTTTTATCAGACAGGGAACTTCCTGCCAGAATAAAACCATAATCAGCCGTTGGCTGGGCATCAAAAAGATAATCGGCATGTTTTCCGCCATAGGACTTTTCCCAAAGGACATCCTGGGAATGGGCGAAATAAGATGTAAAAAAAATTAGAAAGTATAGTTTTTTCATAAATTTATGTGGGCTATTAAACTGTGGCAAATGTAAATCATAGAGCGGTGAAAAAAAATAAAGTTTCAGTTATTCACTTTAATATAATAAAGACTGCAACAGGCAATAAAAGCAACCTTATATAATTTAACGCATTATAAATTCACTTTTCCCTTGGCATTAACCAAATCACGTATTTGTACCTAGACTTTTACTTACAATAAATACTGATTTTTAATAATCAAGATATAATTTTCAGGAATTATTTTCAATAAAATGGTGGGAAGTCCCTACAGAAATTGCAAATGTTAATTTAAACTATACTTTTATTAGTATTTCTTTTTCCCGACTTGTAATTGTATATAGCAGTTTGTTTTTATCTGATTTCCAATATCAGCACATTTTGCAATTATAACTAAGCATTATTAAAATTTATTTTAAAAGTTACTTGATAGCAGTTTTACAATCAGGTTTTGGTAAATCATGCTTTACCGTATTTCGAAAAAAGGATTATTTTTCATGTTCATTTTAATTTTAGTAAATTGCTATTAGCATCGTATTTCGCTATTAACTTCCTTGTATCTACTATTAAAATTCCCCATAAACTTTGCATAATGCCCGGCTTAAACTATATTTTAAAGTTTTTTTTTTAAATACGGGAACCCGCAAAGTTTTACAAAGAGAATATTCTAGATTTGCAATAAAATTATTTGATATGTGTACAAAAAAATTTGACAAGCTAAAATTTAAATTTATTTCGTCATAGCTAAATAAAAAATCCACCTTATAAATATTTTTCTATTCGACAATTAACCCAAAAATTAAAAATGAAAAAAAGAATTGCATTAATCATTTTAATACAACTATCACTATTATTGAGTAATTGTAGCTCAGATGCAGAAGACAAATCAACTCCTGCTCCACCGTCTGAAATTACAAAAGCAGCGAAAATAATCTCCTACAGCAAAAATTATGGAACTACAGGAGAAACGGTAACAATGAAAGGAGAAAATTTCACAGAGCAAGTAAGTGATATAAAAATAACATTTGATGGTGTGCCTGCAACAATTCTTTCAGCCACGACTTCAGAGATATCATTTGTGTTACCATCAGTAGAAAAACTAGTGCCAACATTGGTTTTAACCATCCTAAACAGGACAATAATAAACAATGTAAAAAACAATTACAACAGCAGCATTGGTATTGCCCCAGCTCCTTCATCTGCAGCGTGGTATACCATTCCCATTGACAGGAAAAATGAAACTGGAATATATCGCATTCAAATGATCAATGATAAGGTTTTATACTACAACACCGGTCTCAATGGTGATGTTTTTAGAACCTTAGATGGAGGTATAACATGGATAAGGTGGGCTTTAAATTCGAGTATGGCAGGATTTCACGCTACAGTAAATGATGAAGGATGGTGTCATACCGGTTTTGGAATCTCAAAAATAACTGCAGGAGGATATCTTGGCATTGAACGATTTGGAAATTTTGACAACAACCCAAATTTAATACCTACTCCTTTTTGCATCTATGTAGATACCAATTTGAAAAATGGAACAATTGTTTCAGAACATGGCATTGTATTATCAACGATAAATGGAATTGATTTTGATAAAACTTATGAGGTCGAGGTACTACACTCTAGTTATATTGAACTTGCCAGCTCAGCGGAATTTGACAATGATCATATTTGGGCTGTTGGTTATAAAAGAGTAGCAGATAAAGACGGAATATTAGGAGAACGACCTTTTATTTTGTACAAAAATAATGCAACGGATGGCTGGAAAGAATATCAATTTGTAAATGAGCCATCAGATTATTATGCTCGGGAAATTTGTTTTACAGATTTTTCAAATGGTTTTCTTTTAATAAAAAACTATATAACTTTTGATACTAAGATATATAAAACCAGTAATGGAGGAAACTTATGGTCGCAAGTTTACAATGGAGAAAAATTTACGAAATTCACATTTAAAGATGCAAACACAGGTTGGGCAATTCAAGATAATAAAATCTACAAAACAATAAATGGTGGAAGCGTGTGGACCCTCGAGTACACTCATGATCAACCAATCAAAAATATTTCATATAAAAACAATGTAGTTTGGGCATTCTCTAGTGAAAAAATAATTAAACG
>NZ_SLWA01000028.1 GCF_004345565.1 Flavobacterium circumlabens
TGGATATTCTGGATAAAGTGAGCACCTAATTCTGGATAAAAGTGAGCAGTATAAATGAACTCAAAAAGGTGTCTAAAAAGTAGTTTAAAAGTATAAAATTATTTTACTCTATTGGTTGTTTTTCTATTTTCTTTTTTCTCATTGATTCTCCCTTTAATTCTATCCGAAGAGCATTGTGAACGATTCTGTCTAAAATTGCATCTGCAATGGTTTGTTCAGCAATGACTTCATGCCAGGATTCAACTGGGAGCTGCGAAGCAATAATAGTTGATTTTTTCCCATGCCTGTCCTCAATTATCTCCATAAGATCCTGCCTTTTAAAGTTATCTAATGATTGAAGCCCAAAATCATCTAGTATAATGAGGTCCTGCTTTTCTATTTTATTAATTTCTTTTATGTAAGAGCCGTCAGCTTTAGCCATTTTAAGTTTAGAGAAAAGTTTATTGATATTAAAATACATTACTTTGTAGCCCATCATACAGGCTTTATAACCAATTGCTGTAGCTATAAAGCTTTTGCCAACACCCGTACTTCCACAGACCAGGATGTTTTGTTTGTTTTTTATAAAATCACAAAACTCAAGTCTGTTTACCAAGTTTTTATCTACTCCTCTGGAACTGTCAAAATCGATTTCTTCCATAAAAGCTTTATACCTAAACTTGGCAGTATTGATCAATCTTTCTACTTTTCGATTTTCTCTGTCATCATATTCAGAGTTAATTAAATAAGCAATAAGTTCATCATTTGTGTAATCGATACTACTTGCCTCTAAAGTAGTATTAAAGGCTCTGGACATTCCGTAGAGCCTTAACTGTTTCATTTTTTCTAATGTTTGATCATTCATATAGTTATTTTATTAATGGTTGTTATTTGTAATATTCCTTGCCTCTAATATTATTATGTATTGGTATTTCTTTATCTTCAATAGCAGGATCTTCATCAATGAAGTCTAATCCTTTCTCCAGGATAGATTTGATGATTGGGTAATTTATTTTTTCATAATCCATCGCTCTTTTACAGGCATTATTTAATCTGTCATTGCCTACTTTTTTGGCTAAACTTAACACGCCGGTACAGGACTTATAAGATTGCTCAGGGTGCTGTTTTTTATCTAATATTTGTATAATAAATGATTTGCAAAATTCTCCAACAGAAGCTCCCCATTGGATAAACCTCTCGGGATTCCACTCTGCCACAAACTGATGTGATGTGGGCATGTGTTCTTTATTTGTTGTATAAAGATATTTGGAGTAGTCCCTCTGATGACTGGCTATTATGCGCTGCCCATGATAAATCTCAATGGTAGTTTTGCTGTAAATAATCAATACTTTCTTGCCCATATAAATAAAAGGCACACTATAATAGTGTTTGTCTTTATTGAGATAAACATGGCTGGATTTATGAACGGTTGCTTTAGCAAAACCTTTGAGCTGATAGGGATTAACAGGTAAAAATGATAGTGCTTCTTTTTCTATCTCATTAAACAAATCTAATCTTGAGTATTTCCTGCCTTTAAAAGACATTGTATTATGCTTTTCTAAAAGTGGTAAAATAGCATCATTAAGGGCTTCTATAGTAAAAAAATCTTCTTTGCGTAAAGGGGCAAAAATTCTGGTATAAATTATTCTTACTGCATTTTCAACCAGAGCCTTATCTTTTGGGTGATAAGCTCTTGTGGGAAGTATTGTAGTTGCGTAATGAGATGCAAAGTCTAATAAATATTCCGTTACTAAGGGCTCATATTTATCACTCTTTTTAACGGCTGTTCTTAAATTATCCGTTACAATAGCACTTGGAACACCCTGATAGTAGTCTAGCATTTTTACCAGACTTCCCATAAAGTCTTCTTTGTTTTGGGTTCTGGTAGCTTCTACAAAAGTAAGTCCGCTTGCTCCCAGTACACTTACAAAAACCTCTACTTCACACAGTTCTCCTGTAGACTGGTCAATAACGGATAATTTCTTTCCTGTATAGTCTACAAAAACTTTATCCCCTGCCTTATGATGCATATGCATAGAGGGCTTGAGTTTGCCTCGCCAATTTTGATAATGATAGCAAAACTGAGAATAACTGTAGCCATCAGGATGATTTACCCTATATTCTTCCCAGAGCAATTGGCGGGTAACACCAACTCGCTTTAATTCTTTTTCTATCGTGGGAAATAAGGATTCTAAAACTATGTTTTTTTCGGGAACGGGTTTTATCTGGCCATCAAAGAGTTCTTCCAGATCTTCATTACTAAGACCTGATAATTCTTGATAGGTAAAAGAATTTTGATGAAATGATTCAATATATTTCTTTACAGTATTGCGCGATAAGCCTAATTGTCTACTTATTTGGAGCTTACTTACTCCTTGAGTATATAAACGTAATAATTGCAAAATGTTTCTCATATCCAGTCGTTTATTTGCCATATCTTTTGTTTTAAAAACAAGTAAGATATTCTTTATAAACACTACTTTTTGAGGTGGTCACTTTGAACCGGAATCAACTGATCTCTTTTACAAGAATAGGGTGGTCACTTTAAACCGGAACAAATTGCTCTCTTTTACCGGAATGGGATGCTCACTTTTGCCAGAATTTGCA
>NZ_SLWA01000029.1 GCF_004345565.1 Flavobacterium circumlabens
CATCATTATTTGGAGTGAAAAATTTCACAAAAGGGATTTCCGTAACCAAATCAATACAATTGGGCGTTGTCGCCTGTAAGATGCTTGTCTTTATTGGAATTCTTTCACTCTCACAATTATTGCTGGTTTGTGAAGCATAATAGGTAAGTGCGTTTTCAAGGGCTGTCGATTCCGATAAGCTAACTGGAGTGGTTGGGGAATCATACCATTTTATGTTTTCACCGGCTATTTTAATGGTACTTAGAGTGGCATTTTGTTGAGTACAGAAATTCTGATTTTCATCTGCAGCGGGAGGTGGAGTATCTTGAATTTTAATACGAATGGCCAATCTTGGGCTATCGCAATTAGCAATGGTCTGGGTTGCATAGTAAGTGTGGTCTTCAAGCAGTTGGGAATCGTTTAAAAAAGAACCTGCCTGGGGGCTATCATACCATTTTACGTTTTCTCCTTTAATGGCAATATCCGTTATAGTGGCATTCTCACCACTACAAAAAGTCTGCTGCATGTCGGCAATTGGCAGGGGCGCACCGTTTACAACTGCCACAACAGCAAGTCGTTCGCTTTCGCAGCCTGCAGTTTGCGAGACATAATAGGTCGTATTGTTTTGCACCAAAGCAGTGTCGCTTAAAGGAGTTATGGAAGTAGTTGAGCTGTACCATTTTAAATTAATTCCATTGATAGCCATACTGCTCAGGGTGGCATTTTCATTTTTGCAAAAAACAGGATTGGTATTCCCAGTAGGTATTCCCGGGGTATTTGTAATGGAAACCCTAATGGCTAATCGGGCACTTTCACACGAAGTAGTAGTCTGGGAAGCATAATAAATCTTGCCGTTTTCCAGTACAGTTAGGCTTGGCAAAGGAGCTGTGGCTTTTGATCCATCATACCATTTTATATTTTCCCCTATGATGGCAATATTTTCCAGCGTAGGATTTGCTGCCGAACAAAAAGATTGATTGGCATCAGCGGTTGGCATGGGTGTATTTTGAATTTTGACTGCAACAGGGATTCTATCACTTTCGCATCCATTCAAAGACTGGGAGGCGTAATATGTCTTCCCTTCTTCCAGCAAGGTGTCATCGGGCAAAAAGGCTCCCAATGTTAAGGCATCGTACCATTTTATGTTTTGTCCGGTAAGAGCAATGCTCCTTAGACTTGCATTTTCTGTAGCGCAAAAACTTGGAGGGGCAGTTAAAATAGGTAAGGGCTGGCTGTTAATAATAATGGTTTGATTTTGGGTCGCCGTATTTCCATTACCATCATTATAATTCCAAACAATAATATACCTGCCAGGTAATGTATAGGATAGAGGATTTACGGTGGTGGCTGTAATTGATCCTGTGCAAAGATCTGTTGCAGTAGGAATAGCATTTATTAGGGTATGACAATCACCTATAATAACCGGTAAAATAGGGGCATCAGGCACAGGAGCTTTATTATCTGCTACTATAACATTTAGTTTTAGCTCACTGGTGCATATATCACTTCCGGTTATGGTACAACTGTAGTTACCGCTATGTAATTGTGTTGCATTGATAATAATTGGATTTTGATCAGTCGATATAAAACCATTTGGACCTGTCCACATATAATTTGTTCCGCCAGAAGCCTTAAGTTCTAAGGTACTTCCCGCACAGATCGGTGAGTTGCTTGTTAGGGATACAACGGATTCACAATCTTGGAATTTCACCAGAAATGCGTCCCCGGAGTTATTAGAAGTATTATTAAAATGATTGGGCTGGTAGGTTCCCGCAGTAGCTATGTTGGTTAAACTTTGCGTACTGCCGGTCAAATAAATATTATGGTTATCATCTACAGCTGTTGCCAAGGCATTATCGGCAACCTCCCCACCAAAATAAGTAGCCCACTGCCTTTCTCCTGTAGTATTGAATTTGACTAGATACGAGTCTGTTCCAGGGTTATTATTTACAGGGAATTCCTGATAGGAGTTTGGGGTAGAGGAGAATCCGAATTTGACTCGTCCTGTGAAATAAACCTCACCATTTTTTGATACGGAACCTCCCAGGACTTCAGGATAGAAATAGGATCCCCAAGTTTTGAAACCCTGAGAGTTGAATTTAATTACACAGCCATTGTTGTCAGTATTATTTATAAAGTAATTTTCTTGGAAAACACCCGGAGTGCTCATCCCAGAGGTGCTTTGAGTTTGACCAAAACAGTAGAGGTTATCGGCTGAGTCTATTGCCAGATCGTGGAAATAATCTATTTTGGCCCCTCCAAAATACGTTCCCCAAATTCGATTTCCTTGGGGATCAAGCTTCACTAGAAAACCATCCCTGTCTGAATTTACATTGCTCTGCTTATAAGAGTTGGCA
>NZ_SLWA01000030.1 GCF_004345565.1 Flavobacterium circumlabens
TCTTTAGTAAACTGGATAATATTTTTATCCATATCTGACTTATAAGCTTGATAAATATATTTTTCAACTCTTGTTTTTCTGCACTGCTTACAAATATATCTCTGAGCGCCAGACTTTGTTTTTCCATATTTTATCATATTTCTAATTTCACCAACACATCTGCAACACCAAGTCGGGTTTGAAGCCATTTTTTTTAGATTTAAGACGTTATAAAATAAAAAAACAACCCGAAGGTTGTTTTAATTTTTATGCGATATTAATATAAAACTTTGATTATCTGCAAATGTGAGATGGAATTATTAAACACCAACACATCTGATACATTACCCTACCATTTAATTTCGAAAATCAAAGAAAATTAGGGCTATAATTTTCAAATCTTAATTCAGAATTATTAATTATAAAATCGATAGCTTTAGTTGAACTTTCTTCATTTTCCAATCTTAACAATTTCTTTTTGGAGGTATGTTTTACATTTAACAAATTAATCTCAAATGACTTCATTTTAAATTCAAGTTTTGGTTCCCAAGGTCGAACTACATAATTATAGTTCTTCTTTTTATCATATGTTAACAAAGTTATTAAAGGCATTCCTTCAATTTGAACTTTTCGTTTAATTATTAATAGCCCTAAAAAAAAAAAGCCTATAAATATATTTCTTTGATTAATAACGATGCCTTTTTTCAATAAAATTATAAAAATAAAAAGCAAAATTAAAACACCTAGAGCACCTTCTACATACATCACTATTACATTTAATTCTGAATTTAAAATTCCAAAAAAAACAAACGTCAAAATTAATGTGATGAAAAATAAATTTTTTAACTGATTATATTCAATACTTCTTTCTAATATAATTTTCATTTAGTCTTCTACTTATGTCTTTCAATTACTATTACTTTATGTGATGCTCTTACAACATTTTCAATATAACGAACTTTATCTTCACCCTTATTTGTATCTATAGATATGTGATCATTAATTATACCATCTAAATAGTGCGCCCCTACTTCAGAAAACTTTATTCCATAAATAGGTATTGATCTGTTATTCAATGCTCCAAAGGTATCAAGTTTCATTTTCTTTAGATCTTCTATTCTATAATTCAGATCTTTGGTTTTATTCATATAAAATGTAATATATCTACTTTTCTTATCATCTTCAAATGATGTTGTAATACTATCTAAAACACTTTTGTAATTTATCTTTCCATTATACTCTTTATTAACATAAATTGTATCTGGAAAATCAAAATTGAACTCTACTGAACTGTTTTTAAATTTATTTTTTACAGCAACTTTCTTTTTGATCAACTCTTTTTCAGAATTTGCATTATCCTTACAGGAAGCAATACTAATCATTAAAAACATAGCACTAACGGCCACTATTATTTCTTTTTGCGTCTTCATAAGCTTTATTCTTTTCTTTTGCATCATTAGTCCGAACTTTACTAATATCTGACCTTTTTACAACTGTATCTTTTTTAAATGTTTGAACTTGTGATGGATTAATACCGATCGCTGGAACAGCTCGTGAATTTTCTGTTTCAATTGTAACGTCATCGCCACTATTACTATTATTCATTGTTGGTTCAGATTTTACTTCATCTCCTCCGTCTGGGCTTTTCACAAAAGGATTGCTTCCATCAGGAGCTACACCAGGTATCGTTGTCGGCGCACCATAAACATCGGTTAATCCAACAACTACACTCATGTCAACTTGTTTTGTTTTTCTATCTCCTTGGTCGGTTGTCATCCCACCTTGTTTTCCTCCTTCGGTCGCAAAACTAACGCCAGAACCAGAACCCTTTTGAGCTTTTTCAGCCTTACCTATTTTAACATCAGGAGTTATTTTATCTAATATTGCACTAGCTTTTTGAGAAAGAATATTTCTAGTATTTGAAACAACAGTACTAATTTTATTTGCAACATAATTTTTAACTGCAGATGTAGCTCTATTAATTAAACCCGTAATTGGGTTATCTGGCCACATTCCATCAGGGTCAATAAAATACACTGGATTATCCATTGCATAATTATAAGGAGACCATCTTCTTCCTTTTTCAGCTAACGGATCAATATTCATCCAACGACCAATTGCTGGGTCATAATTACGTGCCCCATAGTCGTACATGTTAAGCCCCAGCTCGTCTTGGAGCTCTTTATTGTTGTATTTATACTTATTTCCAGTCGCTACATATTCATTATACCCCTTATGTTTTAAACCAAAAGGATAATAATTATTTTCTTCTATAATTTCAAGAACGTTTTGTGCATTTTTGGAATA
>NZ_SLWA01000031.1 GCF_004345565.1 Flavobacterium circumlabens
GCAATAATTTTTTCAAGAGACGGACTTCCTACGAGTCCCGCAGCAGCTATAATGTACTTTGGTTTTGAAAACAATTCAAAAAAATTACTCTTAAAAAATAGCGTCTTTCTTTCAAAAGTTATCTGTACATACAAGGGATGTGTCATGATTTTGCCCAAAGGAACTTGCTTCAGCTTTTCGTTGAAGTAGGTTTTATAGCTTATTTTTGATAGTTTGTTCATGCTTTTTTTACGAGATTTTGGAGTTTAATCTTTTAAAATTAGACTGCAGCTGATTATAGATTATTATAATACTTAAAATCGGTATAAATATACATATAAAGTTTTTATAAAATATAAAATTATAAAAACAATTTCATTATCTTAGTGTTGTCAAGATAATTAGAAAAATGAAAAGGATGATGAACGTTAAGCAAAGTAATATGGAAAATAAAGAAGTCAATGAAGAGGTAAATGAGACAAGAAAAATCACACCGGAGAAAGCCTTGGAAGTGTTAAGGTCTGAGGGACTGGATGTAACGCTTGAACAAGCCGGGAATATTTTGGATTTTTTGCGTAAATTAGCAAATATTACAGTAACTAAGTATTTAAAAACAAGAGGATGAAAATGATAGCAGACTTATATGTAAGAGTGAGTACAGATGAACAGGCAGACAGAGGATATTCTCAAAGAAATCAGGAAGAAGTACTGCGTAAATATTGTGAAATTAACTCCATTGAGATAAGAGACGTGATTTATGAAGATCACTCGGCAAAGACTTTTAACAGACCCAAATGGAATAAGCTTTTGCAAAATTTAAAAAAGCACAAAAACAAAATTGATCTTGTTTTATTCACTAAATGGGATAGGTTCAGCCGTAATGCCGGAGATGCTTATCAAATGATAAATATCCTCAGGAAACTTGGTGTAGAGCCGCAAGGTATTGAACAGCCACTTGATTTGACTATTCCAGAGAATAAAATGATGCTCGCTTTTTATCTTGCTGCTCCTGAGGTAGAGAATGATAGAAGGGCACTTAATACTTTTCATGGTATGCGTAGAGCAAGGAAAGAGGGGCGTTATATGGGATACGCTCCAGCGGGATATGTTAACAAGGTTAAAGAAGACGGGACTAAGTATATTGCATTTGACCAGCCTGAGGCATCTATTTTGAAATGGGCCTTTGAAGAGCTTTCAAAAGGGATTTTTAATACAGAACAGGTTCTTTGCATGGCAAAAGAAAAAGGTCTTAAAGCAAGTAAAAATAATTTTTGGAGAGCTATTCGTAATCCTCTTTATTGTGGTAAGATAGTAATTCCAAAATATAAAGATGAAGATCTCACCTATGTAACAGGTCAGCATGAACCTTTAATATCGCAGACCTTGTTCTATAAAGTGCAGGACATACTTGACGGAAGATCAAAAACATATTTGCCAAAAGCAATTACTACTAAGCCGTTTCCACTACGTGGATTTTTTACCTGTCCAGAATGTGCAAAGGTATTAACAGCAAGTATTTCCAAAGGGCGCACTAAATATTATCCTTATTATCATTGTAGTGGAGGCTGTAAATACAGAATAAATTCTGATACGGCTAATGATATATTTCTAAGTGATTTAAAACAGTATGTTCCTATACCTGAGATAAAAAATCTTTATATTACTGTTTTATCAGAGTGTTATAGAGAGCAGACCAAAGAAATATCTGAAGAAAAGCTTAAAATAATAGCCCAGCTTAAAGATTATGAAAAAAGGCTTTCACATGCTAGGGATTTATTAGCGACCCAGCAGATTGATGCTTCGGATTATAGGGATATGAAGTCTGATTACGGAGCTGTAATTAATAGATTGGAATTGAAATTATCAGGTATCAATGTTGATGAAGATGATATTGATGATTTGTTAAAAGTAGGTGTAGGGAACCTTTTGAAGCTCAATGAATTCTATGATGTCGGGGATTGGTCACAATCACGAGATTTGATTGGTTCGATTTATCCTGAAAAATTTACGATTTCAGAAAATCAGCTTCGAACCACAAGAGTTAATGAAGTTGTTAG
>NZ_SLWA01000032.1 GCF_004345565.1 Flavobacterium circumlabens
TGAGTTTTAGTATTTCACTATTGAATTGGAGGAGTTTCTCCCTGATGTTAAGCAGGCCTGGATGTGCTAACAAAAAATGGAGACAATGTTAAGGGTTTATTTTCATACCCTTAACTTTTTAAATCCTCCTTTGGATTCTTCTTTTCTTCTTTTGTCTAAACTGTTTTGCTACATAATCAGAAGAATATTCAGCACGTGTAATCAGATCCAACATCTTGACCAAATTTGGGATAGTTATTGTGTCTTTTTGATATTGGAGGTCATCAATCAGCAATTCTTTAGATGGGAGTTTTTCATAAATATGATTTCCTTTTCCTTCAGTAGTAATCTTTAATCCACAACGCTCTTCAATAGCTTTAGCGCTGTATTCTTTTCCCAGGCTACTGCCATTAAAAACGTTTTTTGTAGTATGGTCAATATAAGTAATACCATAAAGCTGACCTTCTGTACTTCGTCTAAAAACGGTATAAATTCCTTCTCTTTCTAATAGTTTTGCAAGCTTGCTCACAGGCATTGCTCTCTCGTTGAAGAGCGCCATATTAATTGCATTTTTTACATGCAACTTATCCGTCGTTTTTCTTACCTGATTATCTTTAAATTTCTGCTCTAAAAATGTCAAAGTCGGTTTGTTATA
The DNA here is from genome assembly GCF_004345565.1 of Flavobacterium circumlabens. Lineage (GTDB taxonomy): Bacteria > Bacteroidota > Bacteroidia > Flavobacteriales > Flavobacteriaceae > Flavobacterium > Flavobacterium circumlabens. The sequence continues at coordinate 635 of NZ_SLWA01000032.1, forward strand.
AAAACTACTCGATTTTATTGGCACACCAATTGGTTTGCCTTGCTCATTCAGTATGCGGTATACCAATCCTTTTGCTGAAAATATTTTGGAATTTTCATTACCACGGTCAGCCAGGACATTGTATTGCTTTAGTACTGCATTAAGTTCAGCCAGGCTTGAATATTTATAATGGTTTAGAACAGTGTTCAGAACATTAAAAATAGCTTTTTTAGATTCAGTCTTTCCATATTGAATCCTTCCCATTGAAATAGGTTCTAAAGTAAATGCTTCTTTCTGTTTTTGTCCTTCTGCTTTTATGAGCCCAAAGCGCTGTTCAATCTCCTTTCTTGCAGGTTCTGATTTTCTGATTCCTAAGTGATGCAGATCAATACGTTTGCCATCTTTTTGGATATTTATGGAAACCACGTGCAAATGTGCATGTCCTGCATCATGATGCTGGTATACTAAATAAGGCTGTTCTGAGAATCCTATTTTCTCCATATACATATCAGTAATGGCTATTAGTTTTTCTTTGGAATGTTTTTCCGATGGGTCAAAATTGAGCGAAATATGCACCGTATTGCACTTTACATTTTCGTTTAATTCCGCTCGTTTTATAAACCGATTGAGTTTCATGGTATCGCTTAATTTTTCAACATCCGAAGGATAGTTTCCTGCTGAGATACACTCTGCAACTCCAGATTTGACTTTGTTTTCATTGTAGTAAAAAACACTACGAATAGAATGGCTTGTTTTTATGATTGCAACCATTTGTCGGTAATTTTTGAGGTGTGGCTTTCAATCTGGTCTATTTTATTGCTTATGATTTTTCTATCTATTTCAAAACTGATAATCCAGACTTTGAATTCCGGAATTTGTTGCAGGGTATGAAGTCTTTTTACTGCCTGATTTAAATTATTTCCTACGGCATTTAATTCCTTACGAAGTATCACGGTTTCTTCTATAAAATCATCCAGTGACTGATTTCTATAAGTGGCTGTAATAGATTTGTCCAATAGATGTTTACGCAGATAGTCACTTAACTTTCTGCAAGTGCTGGCTTTGTATTTCTGCTCAATTTTTGTGTACTCTTCTGGTGTCAGTCGCAGTGCAATTCTGCGTGTTCTGTTTGAATTTTCTCTTTCCATCATCTTTCATTTTACTCATTAATTCAAATTGTTTTTATAGGTATTTGTGAATTTGCTACACTTCATTTGTAGGTTTTCAAACTCATAACTTTTAAGTTTCTCCCACCACCGAGTTCCGAGGTAAAGGGTGGCAAGATAAGCGGTTGTTAAACAACCGTTCATCTTGCCGACTGCAGGAACGTGGCAGTCTTTGAGATTTTTTTTAAAGCAGGTTTCTAATTTAAATAAAATATTTAAAAGTTTGATAGTCATAATTTACTCATGA
>NZ_SLWA01000033.1 GCF_004345565.1 Flavobacterium circumlabens
TACTCTTACAGTTACTAATGCCTTAAACGTTACCAGCGGAGGCACGCTGACTTTTGAGAACAACTCAAGTTTGATGCAGGACAGTGATGCAGTCAATACAGGAGAAATTATATACAAACGTATAAGTTCCATGCGCCTGTCTGATTATGAATATTGGTCTACACCGGTAACACCACAGAAATTATTTGATGTTTCACCGTACACTCTAGCCGACAAATATATGGGATACAATGGGGACAACTGGGTTATAACCAGTTCAAACACCAATATGACCGTAGGTAAAGGATACATCATCCGTGGTCCGCAAACCTATTCCAATACCGTAAGAGCTGATTTTACAGCTTCTTTTAAAGGAATTCCAAACAATGGTAATCTGTCCGGAGAAACAGTCGAAAAAGATAAATTTTACCTGATCGGTAATCCGTATCCATCGGCTTTGAGTGCGAATGAATTCCTGAAGGCAAATAGTTTTATAAACGGAACCTTTTATTTCTGGACACACAATACCCCATTAAACATAACAGTAAGGGATTATTCCTCAGACGACTATGCTGTTTTTAATCTAACAGGCGGAGTTGCAACCGAAGCGGCCCCTAGTGGTGACGATGCCCCTGGAAATAATCCTTTTATCCCACAGGGTCACATTGCTGCCGGACAATCCTTTTTTGCCAGCACCAACGATGTGGGAACAATTGCCTTTACCAACAAAATGAGAGAGGGAGGTGCCAATAACGGTCAGTTTTTCAAGCCCGCAAAAGGAGCAAAAGAAGCCGCGAAAAGCCGCATCTGGCTTAATATTACCAATGAGGGAGGCGCTTTTAAACAAATGCTCGTAGGATATGTAGAAGGAGCCACAAATGGTATTGACAACAGATACGACGGAGAAACTTTCGATGCCAACCCGTATCTTGATTTTTACAGCGTAAACAACGATCTGAATTATGTCATCCAGGGACGCGCCCTTCCTTTTACAGATACCGATATCGTTCCTTTAGGATACCGCAGTACCGTTGAGGGTGATTTTACCATCTCAATACAGCATGCAGAAGGAGATTTAAGCAATCAGGCCGTTTACATCGAAGACAAAACAGCAGGCAAAATTCATAATTTAAAAGACGGTAAATATACCTTTAGTACAAAAATCGGAAGTTTTGACGATCGTCTGGTCCTTCGTTATACGGATAAAACATTAGGCACAGGTGATTTTGAAAACACGGAAAACAACATTCTGGTCAGCATCAAAAACAAAGCAATCAAGGTGACTTCCGCAAAAGAAAACATTAAGGAAGTTACGGTTTATGATATTTCCGGAAAACTGCTTTACAACAAAAAGAAAGTAGGTGCAACAGAATTGCAAATAGCAAATCTGCAGTCTGCCAATCAGGTCTTACTGGTAAAAATTACTTTAGACAATGATCATACGACGACTAAGAAAGTTATATTTCAATAAAACACAAACACTTTGTGTACTCCATAAAAAAAAACCATTCGCCGCGGCGAATGGTTTTTTT